>NZ_CP109444.1:2337500-12124816 GCF_036227225.1 Streptomyces sp. NBC_01478
CGTGGCCCTCGAAGCCACGGCCGAGGCCCTTTCCAATCTCCGCGAGGAAGGCGATGTGAAGGCCGGCGACAGTCTCTTCATCTGGGAGTGACGTCAATGCCGTCGTATGACGGTGCGCACGACAACCAACGCGGCGGCGGGACCCGCCGCACTATCGGAGACGGGTGAGATGGAGACAACGCTGCGAGGCGTCGGTGTGAGCCACGGTGTGGCGATCGGCGAGGTTCGGCACATGGGGACGGCGGTTCTGGAACCGCCTGCCAAGCAGATTCCGGTGGAGGACGCGGAGCGTGAACAGGGGCGCGCCCGCCAAGCCGTGGACGCTGTGGCGGCCGACCTGATGGCGCGCGGCAATCTGGCGGGGGGCGAAGCCCAGGCGGTGCTCGAAGCGCAGGCCATGATGGCCCAGGACCCCGAGCTGATGGCGGACGTGGAGCGCCGGATCGCGGTCGGCAGTACCGCGGAGCGGGCCGTGTACGACGCCTTCGCCGCCTACCGTGCTCTGCTGGCCGGTGCCGGTGAGTATCTCGCCGGCCGGGTGGCCGACCTCGATGACGTGCGGAACCGTATCGTCGCCCGGTTGCTCGGGGTGCCCATGCCCGGTGTTCCGGACAGCGACGAGCCGTACGTTCTTATCGCTCGTGACCTTGCGCCTGCCGATACGGCGCTGTTGGACCCGACGCTGGTGCTCGGTTTCGTCACCGAGGAGGGCGGGCCGACTAGTCACAGCGCGATCCTGGCGCGGGCGCTCGGTGTGCCGGCCGTGGTGGCGCTGCCGGGGGCCGGGGAGTTGGCCGAAGGCACGGTGGTCGCCGTGGACGGCAGCACCGGCGAGATCTTCGTGAACCCCAGTGCCGAGAAGAAGGAGCAGTTGGAGGCTGCGGCCGCCGCGCGCAAGGCCGCTCTCTCCGCCTCTACGGGTCCTGGTGCCACCTCCGACGGACACAAGGTGCCGCTGCTGGCCAATGTCGGCGGTCCTGCTGACGTTCCGGCCGCCCTGGAGGCGGGGGCCGAGGGTGTGGGGCTCTTCCGTACCGAGTTCCTTTTCCTGGACGACAGCAAGAACGCGCCGTCCGAGGAGAAGCAGGTCGAGGCCTACCGGAAGGTACTCGAGGCGTTCCCCGAGGGGCGTGTCGTCGTGCGGGTGCTGGACGCCGGCGCGGACAAGCCGCTGGACTTCCTGACGCCGGCCGATGAGCCGAACCCCGCTCTGGGTGTGCGTGGGCTGCGTTCGCTGCTCGATCACCCCGACGTGCTGCGGACTCAACTGACCGCGCTCGCGAAGGCCGTCGAGGGGTTGCCGGTCTACCTCGAGGTCATGGCTCCCATGGTCGCGGACCGTGCGGACGCGAAGGCGTTCGCGGACGCGTGCCGGGAGGCGGGGCTGCGGGCCAAGTTCGGTGCGATGGTGGAGATTCCGTCGGCCGCGCTGCGGGCGCGCTCGATTCTGCAGGAGGTCGAGTTCCTGTCGCTGGGGACCAACGACCTCGCGCAGTACACCTTCGCCGCCGACCGTCAGGTGGGCGCGGTGTCCCGTCTGCAGGATCCGTGGCAGCCCGCGCTGCTCGACCTGGTCGCGATGTCCGCCGAGGGGGCGAAGGCCGAGGGCAAGAGCTGTGGAGTCTGCGGTGAGGCCGCGTCCGACCCGCTGCTGGCTTGTGTGCTGACCGGTCTGGGGGTCACCTCCCTTTCCATGGGTGCGGCTTCGATTCCTTATGTGCGGACGGCGTTGGCGAAGTACACGCTGGCTCAGTGCGAGCGGGCCGCACTGGCCGCGCGCGCCGCTGACAGCGCCGAGGAGGCGCGCGCCGCGGCTCAGGCGGTGCTGTCCGGCGAGTAGTCGGGCGGGAAGCCGTCCATCGGCTGTGATTCAGGGGCGCCTCACCAGTGGTGGGGCGCCCTTGGCCTGTTCAGTGGTGGTGTCCTCCCGGCGGCTGCTCCAGGTCTCCGAGGTCGGGCGGTACGCAGTAGTCGACGCCTGATTCCGGGGAGATCAGGTCGCCGGACTCGACGTCGGTGCAGTAGGCGTCGAAGACCTCGCCGGCGGTCAGGGCTTCCAGGCCGTCGCCGCGCAGGCGCCAGCCGTAGATGCAGTCGGTGGTGTTCGGGCTGATGGTGCGCATGACGAGGCCGCCGGGGCTTCGGGTGGCGAGGCCGAGGGCGAGGACCGTGGTGAATTCGAGGGCCTCGGCCTCGTCCAGGTGAGTGGCTCCGTCCTCGTCCTCGTCGGCGTGGAGGACGGCGACGATGGTTTCCGGTTGCGCCGCGACGCTGCAGACGAGGTGTCGGTTGCCGGGGCGGGCGGTGTCGAGAATGCGGACGAGGAGGCCGGAGGCCCGAGTGAAGGCGGCGCGGCCGATGTCCTCGCCGCAGGAGGCGCAGGCGCCGAGGCGGGACAGGAGTGTGGTCGCGTACTCCCAGGTCGCCTGGCGGACGGCCTCGTCGACCAGCGCCGGGAGGAGGTCGGCCAGTGGCTGGCCTTCGTAGGGCAGGGTGGGGCCGGTGGCAGCCAGTTCGGCTGTGAAGCGGGTTCGGCTCGACAGGATGTCGGGGTCGAGGCCGCTGTCCACGCAGAACTCGGCGTATTCCTCGGGGTCGAAGAGAGCCACGCTGGTGTGGCTGCCCTGGAGGGCGCGGCTCCTGAGGAGAGCCTCCACCTGCTGGAGGTAGGCGGTGTGGTCGTCGAAGGTGAAGCTGCGGTAGCGCCGCATGGCGCTGAAGTCCTGCTCGTCGGTCAGCAGGCCGATCGTGCCCGCGATTTCGCGGCGCAATACGCGTCGCATGGTCTGGCTGTCGGTGTGGGCCATGTTTCCCCCTGTGCACGGTCGATCAATGCTCACTCACAGTAACCGGCGGCACTGACAATGGCGTCCGAGCGAGGGGGGCGCGGACCAGGCGGTGCTGAATCATGCAGGTCAGAGCGATGACCGTGCCGAATGCGGTCCAGCCGAGGGGGCCGGTGGCGATGGCCGCGGTGACGGCGAGTGGACCGATGCTGCGCTGGACGGACTGGGCGAGTCCGTGTACGCCGAGGTAGGAACCCTGCGCGGTGTCGGGTGCGAGGGCGACGGAGAGTTCCCACGAGATGGTGGCGTGGAGCATTTCCGCCAGGGTGAAGGCCGTTGCCGAGGCGGTGAGGAGGAGCGCGGCGGTGACTGCTCCGCCGGTGGCCGAGAGCGCCAGAGTCGTGCCGCCGAGGGCGAAGGCGGCGGAGAGCGGTATCAGCAGGTTGCGGGTGGCCGCTGTCGTGGTGGCGAGTCGGGCCAGGGGGACTTGCAGGGCTACGACCATCACGTTGTTGAGGACCATCAGCAGGGGTGCCAGGCCGTGCGGTGCGTCGCCGGCGTGTGCGATCCACAGCGGCAGGCCGACCTTGAAGACCGCGTCGTCGAGGAAGAGGACGGTCTCGGTCGCGACGTAGGCGAGGTAGGTGCGGTCGCGCCAGGGGCTCGGTGGTCTGGTCACGGGTGGCGTGTTCTTCGATGTCGCGACGGTGCGCTGCGGTGACGGGGGTTCGCCGCAGCCGAAGGTGAGGACTGCGACCGCGACGAAGGAGAGGGCGTCGCCGAGAAGGAGCCAGTGGTAGGCGGCGGTTGTGCCGAGGGCGAGTGCCGCGGCGGCGGTGAGGCCGCCCAGTGCCCAGCCCGCGTTGGCCGCGGTGCGGCTGATGGCCTGGTAGCGGATGCGGTCGGGCCCTGCCACGCGGGTGGCGTAGAGCTTGGTGAGCACATTGGCAGCGCGGTCTCCGAAGCCGCCGGCGGCCGAGATGGTGATGAGCAGGACGTAGTTGTCCGTGGTGAGGAGGGCGAACGAGGCCAGGGCGCGCAGGAGTTGGAGGGCGATAAGGAGGCCGGTGAGCGGGAACCGGTCGGCGAGGCGGCCGCCCAGGGGTGCGCCGGCGATGCCGATGGCTCCGGCGATCGCGGCGAGGGTGCCCACCTGGGCCACGGAGAGATGCGAGACGTAGGTGAAGTACAGGACGGACACGGAGGCCCACAGGCCGCTGCCGGTGCGGTCGACGAGGGCGATCGCGAGCATTCTGCGGCCGTCGCGTCCTCCGGGTATGCGTTTCGGCCGTGCGGCCGGGCGACGCGTGGTGTCCACCGCTCCCCCTTGCAATGAATTATGTATTGATACATAGTTTTCGATGTGGCAATACAATATGGGATCAGTGGCACGACGGCCAAGGGAATTGCCGCGTCCGTCGAACGACGTGTGGCCGAGGGGACGTTGGGGCCCGGTGCCGCGCTGCCTCCGGTGCGGCGGCTCGCGGACGAGCTCGGCGTGAGTCCGGGCACGGTCGCCACGGCGTACAAGGAGCTGCGGCAGCGGGGCATCGTCGTCACGCGCGGGCGGGGCGGGACGGTGGTGGCGCAGGCTCCGGCGGTGGCGTCACGGCGGCCGCCCCGGGTCCCGGCAGGCCTGCGGGATCTGGCCGGGGGGCATCCCGATCCCGCGTTTCTGCCCGCTCTGGTGCCGCCCTCACGGTTGTCACCGGGTGCGCGGTCCCATCGGTCGACGCCTCGGTTGGCACGGTTGGAGGAGGCCGTGCGGTACTGGCTTCGGCCCGACGGTGTGCCTGTGGAGCATGTGACCTTCGCGCACGGTGCGCTGGATCTGATCGGGCGGCTGCTGTCCGTGGAGTTGCGGCCCGGGGACGCCGTGGCCATGGAGGATCCCGGGTATCACCATCTGCTGGACCTGGTCACGGCGTTGGGGCTGCGCATGGTGCCGGCCGCCGTGGACGACGAGGGGATGCGTCCGGAAGCCCTGCGTGCGGCGCTGCGGGTGGGTGTGCGCGCCGTGGTGTGCAGCCCCAGGGCGCAGAATCCGTACGGAGGTTGCTTCTCGGCCGCGCGCCGGGACGCGCTCGTCGAGGTGCTCCGGGACGACCCGGAGGTGCTGGTCGTGGAGAACGACCACGCTTCCGCCGTGGCGGCCGCTCCCCTGTGGTCGCTGACGTCCGGTGGGCTGTCGCGCTGGGTGCATGTGCGGACCGTGAGCAAGTTCCTCGGCACGGACCTGCGGTGGGCCGCGGCGGCTTGCGATCCGATCACGCTTGCGCGGCACGACGGGCGGTTGCTGCTGACGTCCGGCTGGGTCAGTCATCTCCTCCAGGAGACCGTCCACGGGCTGATGACGGACGACGGCACGCGCGCGTTGGTCACGCGCGCGCAGGAGGCGTACAGGCTGCGCCGGGAGGCCCTCCGCGAGGAGCTGCGCGAGCGGGGAATCGAGGCCCATGGGGCGAGCGGGATGAATCTCTGGGTGCCTGTGCGGGACGAGTCCGCGGTGGTCAACGGGCTGCGGTCGTACGGCTGGTGGGTCGCCGCCGGCGCGCGGTTCCGGCTGTCGTCCGAGCCGGGTGTACGGATCTCCGTCGCCGAACTCGAACCGGCCGACGCGGTACGGCTGGCCTCGGACTTCGCCGCTGTGCTCGGCGAGGGCGAGTCCGAGGCCACCTATGGGGGGTGATCGGTCTCTACGGGAGGCCGATCAGGCGCGTTTGCGGGCGAGGTCCTCGTAGAAGCTCAGCAGGTCGAGGTTGTCGATGGAGCCCGGGTTGACCGCCTTCTCCAAAGGAGTGCCCTGGAGGAGGCGTTTGACCGGGACCTCGATGCGTTTCCCGGTGAGGGTGTGCGGGACGCCGGGGACTTCGATGACCTCGTCGGGTACATGGCGTGGGGAGAGCTGTTCGCGGATGGTCTGCTTGATGCGGCCCAGGAGGGCGTCGTCGAGGACGGCTCCGGGGGCGAGGTGTACGAAGAGCGGCATCCAGTAGCCGCCGTCGGGCTGCTCGATGCCGATGACAAGGGACTCCTTGATCTCCGGAAGCCGTTCGACCGCTTCGTAGATGTCGGCCGAACCCATGCGCACGCCTTGGCGGTTGAGCGTGGAGTCGGAGCGGCCGTGGATGACGACGGAGCCCCGGGAGGTGACGGTGATCCAGTCGCCGTGGCGCCACACTCCGGGGTAGGTGTCGAAGTAGCTGTCGTGGTAGCGGGTGCCGTCCGGGTCGCTCCAGAAGTAGATCGGCATGGACGGCATGGGGTTGGTGACGACGAGTTCGCCGACCTCGTCGACCAGGGGCTCGCCGTTCGGGTCCCAGGACTGGAGGTCGGTGCCCAGGCCGGGGGCCTGGAGTTCGCCGATGTACACCGGGAGGGTCGGTACGGCTCCCGCGAAGCAGGAGCAGACGTCCGTGCCGCCGCTGACCGAGGCGATCCACAGGTCGGCCCCGCTCGCTGCGAACTCGTCGTGCAGCCAGCGGAACCCGTCGGGCGGCAGTGGCGATCCGGTGGTGGCGACGCACTGTACCCGGGAGAGGTCGAAGTCGCGGGACGGGTGCACGCCGGCCTTGCGGCAGGCCATGACGTAGGCGGCCGAGGTGCCGTAGAGGGTCGCTCCGGTGCGTTCGGCGATGCGCCACTGGGCGCCCGTGTCGGGGTACCCGGGGCTGCCGTCGTAGAGGACGATCGTCGTGCCCGTCAGGAGGCCGGAGACAAGGAAGTTCCACATCATCCAGCCGGTCGACGTGTACCAGAAGAAGCGGTCCTCGGGGCCCAGGTCGCAGTGCAGGCCGAGTTGTTTGAGGTGTTCCACGAGGATGCCGCCCTGGGACTGGACGATGGCCTTGGGAAGGCCTGTCGTGCCCGAGGAGTAGAGCACCCACAGGGGGTGCTCGAAGGGGACCTGTTCGAAGACGGGCTCCACGTCGGCCGAGGTCAGGGACGACCACTCCAGGGCGCCTTCGGGGGCGTCGGTGCCCAGGAGCGGGATGTGGACCACCGCGCGCAGGGTGGGCAGTTCGCGGCGCAGTTCGGCGACGGTGTCGCGGCGGTCGTGCTCCTTGCCGCCGTAGCGGTAGCCGTCGACGGTGAACAGGACGACCGGTTCGACCTGTTGGAAGCGGTCGAGGACGCTGCGGGCGCCGAAGTCGGGGGCGCAGGAGGTCCAGACGCCGCCCACGGCCGCTGTGGCGAGCAGTGCGACGACGGCCTGCGGGATGTTCGGCAGGTAGCCACTGACGCGGTCTCCGGGGCGTACGCCGAGGGTGCGCAGTTCGGCGGCCAGGGAGCCGACCTGGCGGCGCAACCGCGACCAGGTGACCGGGATCGGCTCGTGGGTCTCGTCGACGTACAGGAGGGCCGGTTCGTCCGCGCGGGTCGCCGTCGCGCGCAGGGCGTGCTCGGCGTAGTTGAGGGTCGCTCCGGGGAACCAGTGCGCACCGGGCATCGAGCGGTCGCCGAGCACGCGCGCGTAGGGGGTCGAGAACCGCACGTCGAACCACTCGGTGACGGCCTGCCAGAAGGTGTCCAGTTCGTCGACGGACCAGCGGTGCAGTGCCGCGTAGCCGCCGTCGGCGGGGGCTCCGTGGTGTTCCGCCGCCCAGGACTGGAACTTGGTGACCTGTGCCTGGGCGATGCGTTCCGGATCTGGCTGCCAGAGCGGCAGGGGGTTCGCGGTCGACATGGGGCGGCTCCCGGGACTGTGCGCGTCGTGTGCGTCGGTCGCGCACGTGCGGGGGTGGGCGCGTGACGCGGCTGACACGGACGATGCCATGTGATCGACTTCTGCACCAGGGCGCGCCCCTACATGGTCCGTGCCGTGAAGATGTGGTCCCACCACGGGTGAACGGAAGTTGAACGACGCGGTTATCCGGGGCCCGTAATGGCAGGGTGAGCAGCATGGACGGTCGTGACCTGGTGCGTTCGGTGAAGGTGGTCGGTTCGACGGGGGCGGCGCAGGGGTTGCGTACCGTACGGGCGGCGTGGCGCAGGAGGCGTGCCGACGCCACCGGGCTGCCCGCGCGCGGGGCTGAGCGGGCGCGGGTGCCCGGGCCGGTGCGGGAGGCCGAGCCCGGTCCCGGTGGCGGGGTCATCCGGTTCAGCCGCTCCGAGCTGCGCATCACGGTCGCCGCGAGCGGAGCCGTCTTCTGGGGCTGGGACGGGGCCGGTCCGGAGCCGTCGTACGCGCTCGGCGGGCGGTGTCCCGAGCCGGATCCCCGGGCCGTCCTGGAGCCGGACAAGGACGGCGGCTGGCGGGTCGTGGCGGAGCGCGTGACGGTCTCCGTGTCGCGGCACGGCGCGGTCGAGGTGCGTACGCCCGGTGGTGTGACGCTGCGCCGGGATCTGCCGCCGCGCTGGTGGGAGCCGGTGGGCGGTGGGACGGCGCGCTGGATGCAGCGCTCGGAGGTGGCGGCGGACGCGCGGTTCTTCGGGCTCGGCGGGCGCGCGTCGGGCCCCCGGTTGCGCGACGGGACGTACCGGCTGTGGAACACCGACCCCGGGCGGGCCTTCGCGCCGGGTGACGATCCGCTGTACGTCACCATGCCGGTGCAGTTGGTGGTCGCCGACGCGGCCACGCACCTGGTGTTCCACGACACCTCCTGGGACGGCACGGTGACGCTGCGGGAGGGCGAGGAGGGGGCCGGTTCCGGGCACGACCGGGCGGGGGCGTCCGAGCTGCGGATGGACGGCGGTCCGCTGCGCTGCTGGGTGATCGTGGGCACCCCCGCACGCGTGCTGCACGCCTGGGTCTCGCTCACCGGCGCTCCCGCGCTGCCCCCGGCCTGGGCGCTGGGGCACCATCACGCGCGGTGGGGCTTCGGCAGTGAGCGGGAGGTGCGGCGGATCGTCGCCGGTTACCAGGAGCGCGGTCTGCCGCTGGACGCCGTCCACCTGGACATCGACCACTACGACGAGCACCAGGTGTTCACGGTCGACCAGGAGCGGTTCCCGAAGCTGCCGGTGCTCGCCGAGGAGTTGCGGCGGGACGGCATCCGGCTGGTGTCGATCGTCGACCCCGCGGTGAAGGCCGAGCCGGGAAACGCCGTGTACGACAGCGGGATGTCCGAGGAGGCCTTCGTACGGGACGCCTCGGGGAGGCTGGTGCGGGGAGTCGTGTGGCCCGGGGAGGCTGTTTTCCCGGACTTCACGCACGCGCGTGTGCGGGAGTGGTGGGGCGGGCTCTATCAGGAGCGGCTCGCGCAGGGCTTCGCGGGGTTCTGGCACGACATGAACGAGCCGACGTCCTTCACGGCCTTCGGGGAGTCGACGCTGCCGCGTTCGGCCCGGCACGACCTGGAGGGGCGGGGCGGTGACCATCGTGAGGCGCACAACGTGTACGCCCTGTGCATGGCCAGGGCCGCCTACGAGGCGCTGCGCGAACTGGCCCCCGAGGAGCGGCCGTTCCTCTTCTCGCGCTCCGGGTGGGCCGGGATGCAGGCCTACGGGGGCACCTGGTCCGGCGATGTGGCCACCGGCTGGCCCGGGCTGCGGGCCTCGTTGTCGCTGGTCATGGGGCTCGGGCTGTGCGGTATTCCGTACTCGGGCCCGGACGTGGGCGGCCTCGACGGGAGTCCTTCGCCCGAGCTGTATCTGCGCTGGTTCCAACTCGCCGCGTTTCTGCCGCTGTTCCGCACCCACGCGAGCCTGCGTGCGGGTCGTCGGGAGCCCTGGGAGTTCGGTACCGACGCGCTGGAGCACGCACGCGTGGCGCTCGTCGAACGCCGGCGGCTGCTGCCGTACTTCATGACGCTGGCGCATCTGGCGCGGCGGACCGGAGCGCCGTATGTGCGGCCCCTGTGGTGGGGAGCGCCGGAGGATCGTGCGCTACGGGACTGCGAGGACGCCTTCCTGCTGGGCGACTGTCTCCTGGTGGCGCCGGTGCTCTGTCCGGGGTCGGACCGGCGTGCGGTTCAGTTGCCGAGGGGGCGCTGGTACGACACGGAGACGGAGCAGGTGTACGAGGGGCCGGCCCAGATTCTCGTCGACGCCCCGTTGTCGCGGATTCCGGTGCTCGCGCGCGCGGGTGCCGTGCTGCCGGTGCGGGGCGCGGACGGCGCGCTGGAGCTGGAGGTGTGGGCGCCCGCCCGGGGACGGACCGGGGGCGGGCTGGTGGTACCGGACGCGGGCGACGGGTGGGAGGAGCCGGAGGTCGAGCGGTACGTCGCCCGCTGGGAGGGCCGGCGGGTGGTCGTGGAGCGGGAGTTGGAGGACGGCGTGAGCGTGCCGTCCTACCCGGTGCGGGTGCGGGGGCTCGGTGAGGGCTGACCTCAGATGTACCGGCCCTCGAACCAGGCCTTGACGGCCACGGAGTGCAGCGGGAAGGCGAGCTCCTCCGGCCGGCGCAGGAGGTGCCAGCCCTCCGTCTCGTCGGTGGCGGCGGACTTGGGCAGGCCCTCGACCGGGCGCTCGGGGAGGACGCCGAAGAGCAGGAGATGGCCGTCGGGCGAGCTGATGGCGTCGACGAGCCGTACGTCGCGGCTCGCGGCGTCGATGCCCGTCTCCTCACGGAGTTCGCGGACGAGGGCCTGTCGCCAGTCCTCGCGGTCGTCGACGTAACCGCCCGGCAGGGCGACGCCTCCGCGCGCGGGGGCGACGGTTCGGGTGATGACGACCAGGGCGGTGCCCTTCGTGTCGTACACGGGCTGGAGTGCGACGGCTACGGGCAGCGGGTTGCGGTACGCGACGGTGCCGCAGGCCGGGCAGGTGCGGGGCCAGCCGGAGACGCCCTCTCCGTAGGGCGATCCGCAGCTCGAACAGTGGGAGTTCGGCCCGGAGTTGGGGACGGAGGCTTGAGTTTCGGACACCCGGCGGACTGTATCCGATCAAGCGGAGGGCGTCTTTCCGGGGGCCGGGCGAGTGAACGGGAAACGGCCGGAACCACCCCCGTGGGCCCCGGCCGTCTCCCCGCTATCACGACGCGGTAGGTGGCTGGATGGTTCACCGAAACGCCCTGCTCATTTTCCGTTGCCCGTGGCACACTTCTGACGTTCCGTCAGATCCAGTGCTGTGGAGGGACGTTGTCGCGAACACGCACACCTGTGGTCACCGATTGGTTCACCGGGGACGGGGACGGCTTCCGGTTGCTCGGCACGCGTTGCTCGGCGTGCGTCTCGGTCTTCTTCCCGCGTGAGGACGGCCATTGCCGCAATCCGGCCTGCCCGGGCGGCGAACTGGAGGAGGTCCCGCTGTCGCGGCGCGGCCGTGTCTGGTCGTACACGGACAGCCGGTACCGGCCACCGTCACCGTATGTGAGCGATCCGGAACTTCCGTGGGAACCGTACGCGTTGATCGCTGTGGAGCTGGAGGCCGAGCGGATCGTGGTGCTGGGACAGGCGGTTCCCGGGATCACCGTCGCCGATCTGGCGGTGGGCATGGAGGTGGAGGTCGTCCCCGGGGTGCTCGACGAGGACACGGAGACGACCTGGACGACGTGGCACTGGCGGCCTGCGGAGGTGACGGCATGACGGGGGACGTGGCGGTGCTCGGCGCGGGCATGCACCCCTGGGGCAAGTGGGGGCGCGGTTTCGTCGAGTACGGGACGGCGGCGGCCCGGGCGGCGCTCGCCGACGCCGGGCTGGAGTGGCGGGACGTCGGCTCGATCGTCGGCGCGGACACGGTGCGTGGCGGATATCCCGGGTATGTGGCGGGCGCGACGTTCGCCAAGGCGCTGGGCTGGCAGGGCGCCCGGGTGGCGAGCGTGTACGCGGCATGCGCGTCCGGGGCGCAGGCCGTCAACACCGCGCGGGCGCAGCTCCTTTCGGGGCTCGCGGACGTGGTGCTGGTCGTGGGCGCCGATGCCGCGCCCAAGGGGTTCTTCCGGCCGGCGGGCGGGGAGCGGCACGACGATCCGGACTGGCTGCGCTTCCGGGTCCTCGGGGCGACCAATCCGACGTACTTCGGGCTGTACGCGCGTCGGCGGATGGCCCTCTACGGGGACACCCCCGAGGACTTCGCCCAGGTCAAGGTGAAGAACGCCGCCCTGGGTGCGTTGAATCCGTACGCGCGCTATCGCAAGCGGGTCTCCGCCGAGGAGGTCGCCGCCTCCGCGGTGGTCGCCGATCCGCTGCGGCTGCTGGACATCTGCGCCACCTCGGACGGCGGGGCCGCCCTGGTGCTGTCCAGCATGGAGTTCGCGCGCCGGCACGGGGCGGCGGACCCGGTGCGGATCCGCGCGGTGTCCACGGTGACGCCGCGCTATCCCAACACGGTGCTGGACCTCCCGGACATCGCCACCGACTCCGCGGCGGGCGCGCCACCGCCGGACGAGACCTTCCGGGCGTCGATCGCGCGCGCGGCCTACGAGGAGGCGGGCATCGGCCCGGAGGACCTCTCCCTGGCCGAGGTGTACGACCTGTCCACCGCCCTGGAGTTGCAGTGGTACGAGGACCTGGGGCTGTGCGGCGAGGGCGAGGGCGCCAAGCTGCTGCGGGAGGGCGCGACGGCCCTCGGCGGGCGCATACCGGTGAACGCGAGCGGTGGGCTGGCCTCCTTCGGAGAGGCCGTTCCGGCACAGGCGATCGCCCAGGTCTGCGAACTGACCTGGCAGTTGCGGGGCGACGCGGGCGACCGGCAGATCGCGGGGGCCCGGGTGGGACTCACCGCGAACCAGGGGCTGTTCGGGCACGGGTCGGCGGTGCTCGCCGTGCGGTGACCGACGGCGGCCCCCGCACACCGTGTGATCAGCCCGCAAGGCTGCGTGAACGTCTTATGAACTGGGCCTGGGCGTACGCCGGTGGCGTCATCATGCTGCCGTGCGCTCCTCCACGGACACTCTCCGTTTCGCCTTCCAGCCGGTGGTCAATCTGACCACCGGTGGGGTCGCGGGGCTGGAGGTTCTCGTCCGTCCCGAGACCGGGGACGTGCTGGCCCAGGCCCGCCGTGACCCCGAACTCGACGGCAGGCTGGCCGTGTTGGCGGTCCGCGCCGCCGCGCGCAAGGAGACGCTGCTGCCGCTGCACATCAATGTGTTCGCCGGCACCCTCGCCGACCTCGGCGGGCTCACCCCGCTGCACAGCGCGGTGCGCGCGGCGGGACGGCTCCCCTGGGAAGTCACGATCGACATCGGCCCGCCGTACACGCACGTGCCCCAACGCGCGCTCCTGGAGGTGGTGTCCGAGCTGCGTGCCCAGGGGTTCCGGATCTGTGCGGACGGCGTCGGCGACGGTGACGTACCCCTGCGGCTGCTCACGGATCTCGCGCCCGACCTGGTGAAGCTCGACGCGTCGCTGCTGGAGCGGCCGGCCGCGGTGCGGGCCATGCGGACCCTGTGCGAGCAGTTGGGCGCCCTGCTGTCCGTGGAGGGGGTGGAGACCGAGGCGCAGTGCGCGACGGCGCGATCAGCCGGGGCACAGTTGGCCCAGGGTGAGCTGTTCGCGCCGGCGACCCGGGTGCCCGCGGCGGACGTATACGTTCCGCCACGCCCGCCCGGCCTCGGGACCACACCGCCGTCCGGGCCATGGGTGCGGGAGTTCGTACGGCCGGCCGCGCTGTTGCCCGACTCCGCGTCCGCCGACCAGGTCCGGGCGCTGCTGACCGGCTCGCCCGACGTGTCCGGAGTGGTGCTCGTGGACCGGGACGGGGTCCCCGTCCGGTCGGTGCACCGGTCCCGCTTCCTGCTGTCCATGTCGGGGCGCTACGGCCACGCCCTGTACGCCGACCGGCCCGCCGCCAAGCTCGGCGACCCGCCGCGGACGGTGGGCGTCGACGCGACCGCCTGGGAGGTCCTGGACGTGGTCGCGGTCGGCGACCGGGACCGTACGTCGGACGACGTGGCGGTCGTCGACCGGTACGGGCGGTGCGTGGGCGTCGTACGACTCGCGGATCTGGTGCGGACGTTGGCCGAGACGCGGGTGGAGGAGGCGGCCGGTCTCAATCCGCTGACCAGGCTGCCCGGTTCGGACGCGATCACCGGTGAGGTGGACCGGCGGATCGCGGACGGACGGACGTTCGCGCTGAGTTGGCTGGATGTCGACCACTTCAAAGAGGTCAACGACGGGGCCGGTTTCGCGGCGGGCGACGAGTTGATCCGCTCGGTCGGCCGGACACTTCAGTGGACGGCGTCCGGGCACACGCGCGTGGGGCACATCGGCGGGGACGACTTCCTGGTGCTCACCGATCCGGAAGGGCTGGAGCCGCTGGCCGCCGCCGTGCTCGACGTGCCCTGGGCGGCGGGCGGCAGGACCGTGACGCTGTCCCTGGCCACCGTCCTGTGCGTGCCGGGCAGCGTGACCGACCACCGGCAGGCGGCCGCGTGTCTGGCGCCGCTGAAGAAGGCGGCGAAGGCGCTGGACGGCACGAGTTGGGTGCTGAGCCAGGCGGGGCTGGGCGAGTACGAGATCCTGCGTGGCACGCCCGTGACGGCCGTACAGGCCGACCGCACGGCGGCGGAGTCCCCCGGTCACTGAGAGCGTCCCGCGGGCCTTCTACGGGGCTCCAGGGGGCGTCAGGGCGGCTGTCACCGTTGCCGTCCGCGACCTTGACGCTCTCTGGGCGCCGGTGAACACTTCCCGGTGTCGGTCGACATCGCCGTACATTCTCGGCGTACCAGGCACTGCGCCGCGCAGGTTCCGCCTGCGCTCAGGCCCGCTCCCCACGGGCGATCTCGGCTGCGACGGCACGCTCGTCACGGACGCCGGGCGGGGCTCGGGACCCTCCCTGCCTTCGGCTGAAGTCGCCAAGGGAACCGCACCCTGCACGGAGGACCGGGGCCGACCGTCCCGGGCGAGAGCCTAGGAGCCGCCATGAGCAATGGAGACATATTCCTCGGTGAGGTCATCGGCACCGCGATCCTGATCCTCTTCGGCGCCGGCGTGGTCGCCGCCGTCGTACTGAACTACTCCAAGGCACAGAACTCCGGTTGGATCGTCATCGCCTTCGGCTGGGGCTTCGGCGTGATGGCCGGGGCGTACACGGCCGCGCCGCTGTCCGGTGGGCAGCTCAATCCGGCGGTGACGATCGGCATCGCCATCGACACCGGGAAGTGGGACAAGGTCCCGCTCTACATCGCGGGCCAGATGGTCGGCGCCATGCTCGGCGCGGTGCTGTGCTGGCTGGTCTACTACGCGCAGTTCCAGGCCAACGCCGAGGAGGAGATGGCCCAGCCCACGCTCGGGATCTTCTCCACCACGCCCACGATCCGCAATGTCGTGGCGAACCTGATGACGGAGATCATCGCGACGATCGCGCTGGTCCTGCCGATCCTGGCCTTCGGCCTCACCAAGGGGCTGGGCACGTCCGGCACCGCGGTGCTGGTCGTCTCCTTCCTGGTGGTCGGCATCGGTCTGTCGCTCGGCGGGCCCACGGGGTACGCCATCAACCCGGCCCGCGACCTGGGCCCCCGCATCGTCCACGCGCTGCTCCCGATCCCCAACAAGGGGACCTCGGACTGGGGTTACGCGTGGATCCCGGTGGTGGGGCCGCTGATCGGCGGAGCGCTCGCCGGCGTCATCTTCAACGCGGCGTTCTGACCACGGTCTTCCGGCAACAGTCTTCGAGCAGTCTTCCGAAAGCAGCCCTCTGAAGGACCCGAAGAATCTGAAGGACACGACAAAGGGGTCGTCATGACGGACAGGTTCGTCGCCGCAATCGACCAGGGCACCACCTCCAGCCGCTGCATCGTCTTCAACCAGGACGGCGCGATCGTCGCCGTCGACCAGCGTGAGCACCGCCAGATCTTCCCCAAGCCGGGCTGGGTGGAGCACGACGCCACCGAGATCTGGTCCAAGGTGCAGGCGGTGGTCGCCGGGGCGATCGCCAAGGCGGGACTGCGCGCCGACCAGCTCAGCGCGCTCGGCATCACCAACCAGCGTGAGACGACGGTCCTTTGGGACCGCGCCACTGGTAAACCCGTGCACAACGCCATCGTGTGGCAGGACACCCGCACCGCGGCCCTGTGCAGGCAACTGGGCGGCTCGGACGGGCCGGACCGCTTCCGCGAACAGACCGGGCTGCCGCTCGCCAGCTACTTCTCCGGACCCAAGGCGGCCTGGCTGCTCGACAACGTGCCCGGCCTCAGGGACCGCGCCGAGCGCGGCGAGATCGCCTTCGGCACGATCGACTCCTGGCTCATCTGGAACCTCACCGGCGGCACCGACGGCGGCCGGCACGTCACCGACGTGACGAACGCCGGGCGCACCATGCTGATGAACCTGGAGACCCTCCAGTGGGACCCGTCCATCCTCGCCGCGATGAACGTGCCCGAGGCGATCCTCCCCGAGATCAGGTCCTCGGCCGAGGTCTACGGCACGGCGGTCGGCCAACTCGCGGGCGTGCCCGTGGCGTCGGCCCTGGGCGACCAGCAGGCGGCCGTGTTCGGGCAGGCCTGCTACGACGTGGGCACGGCGAAGAACACCTACGGCACGGGCAGCTTCCTGCTGCTCAACACCGGGAACCGGCCGGTGCCTTCGAAGAACGGGCTCCTCACGACGATGGGCTACAAGATCGGCAGTGAGGCGCCGGTCTACTGCCTGGAGGGATCAATAGCCATAACGGGCGCGCTCGTTCAGTGGTTCCGGGACCAGCTCGGCATCATCCGCAACGCGGACGAGATCGAGACCCTCGCGGCGAGCGTGGACGACAACGGGGGCGCGTACATCGTGCCCGCGTTCTCCGGCCTGTTCGCCCCCTACTGGCGCTCCGACGCGCGCGGAGTCGTCACCGGGCTCACCCGCTACGTCACGAAGGCGCACCTCGCGCGCGCGGTCCTGGAGGCGACGAGCTGGCAGACGCGGGAGGTCGTGGACGCCATGTTCCAGGACTCCGGGGTGCAGATCACCACCCTGAAGGTGGACGGCGGCATGACCAAGAACAACCTGCTGATGCAGCATCAGGCGGACGTGCTCGACGTACCGGTGATCCGCCCCCAGGTCTCCGAGACGACCTGTCTGGGCGCCGCCTACGCGGCCGGGCTCGCCACCGGAGTGTGGAACGACCTGGACGAGCTCAAGTCGCACTGGCAGAAGGACGTCGAGTGGACGCCGTCCATGGAGTCGTCGGTGCGGGACCGCGAGTACCACAACTGGCGCAAGGCGGTGGAGAAGAGCTTCGGCTGGCAGGAGGACGGCGACAACTAGGCACACGCGCGTGGGTCGTTCACGCGGCACACGCGCGTGCGTGTCGTTCCGCGAGCTGCGGCCCGTACCCCGGTCGGCGGGGGTACGGACCGCGCCCGTACCTCAACTGGTGACGCTCTGGCGACGCTTCGCGCCGTAGGCCATCGCGTGCTGGACGACCTCGATGAGGACCTCCTTGACCGACGCGCGGTCGCGCGCGTCGCAGAGCATGAGTGGTACGTCCTCGTCGAGGTCGAGGGCCTGGCGTACGGTGTCGACCGGGTAACGGTCGGCGCCCTCAAAGCAGTTGACACCGACGACGAAGGGTATGGAGCGCCGCTCGAAGTAGTCGAGGGCGGCGAAGCAGTCCTCCAGGCGGCGGGTGTCGGCGAGCACCACGGCGCCCAGCGAGCCCTCGGAGAGCTCGTCCCACATGAACCAGAACCGCTCCTGACCCGGCGTACCGAACAGGTACAGCACCAGGTCGTCGCGGAGCGTGATGCGGCCGAAGTCCATGGCCACGGTGGTGGTGTGCTTGCCCTCCACCCCGCTGGTGTCGTCGACCGGACGGCCTGCCTCGGTGAGCAGTTCCTCCGTGCGCAGCGGCCTGATCTCGCTGACGGCGCCAACGAGAGTGGTCTTGCCCACGCCGAAGCCGCCGGCCACCAGGATCTTGAGCGTGACGGGCTCGACCGGGGGCTTGCCACGCTCAGAACGCCCGAAGATCATCGATCTCTTCTCCTGCTTGATGGGCTTGATGGGGGTGTCGGCCCCCGGAACCGGTGGCCAGTCACGTCTCTGCTGCGAACTCCGGTTCCGCGCCGCTCACAGCGCCCGGAGACCGGTGATGACGTCGCGCAGAATACTCTCGTCCACCAGTTCGGCAGGCGGTACGGGACGCGACACATGCACGAGCTCCCCGTCCACCAGGTCTCCGATGAGGACCCGTATCACCCCGATGGGCAGGTCGAGTTCGGCGGCGAGTTCGGCGACCGACTGCGGGGCGTCACGGCACAGGCCGACGATGTCCACGTGCTCCGGGGACAGCGTCTGGTCCGCTTCCGAGTCCTCCGCCTGGGACTCCGCGATCACCACCGCGATCAGGTCGAGGCGGTGCTGGGCCGCACTGGTGGTGCGGCCGCGCGTCATCGCGTACGGCCTGACGACCGGTCCGGCCTCGTCGTCGAACCAGTGGCCTCTTCCCTGACCGTCTTTGCTCATGTCACTTCACTACCCGCCGGAGGACAGGTCGGTGCGCGGAGCGGCCCCCAGATGCGCACCGACCCGCTTCACGAGCAGTGTCATCTCGTAGGCGACCTGTCCGACGTCCGAGTCGGCGTCCGCGAGGACGGCGAGGCAACTGCCGTCGCCCGCGGCCGTCACGAACAGGAAGGCCTCGTCGAGTTCGACGACCGTCTGCCGCACGCTTCCCGCCTCGAAGTGACGGCCGACGCCCTTGGCGAGGCTGTGGAAGCCGGAGGCCACGGCGGCCAGGTGCTCGCTGTCCTCCCGGGTCAGGTCCTGGGACACACCGGTGGCCAGGCCGTCGCCGGAGAGCACGATGGCCTTGCGGATGCTGGCGACGCGATCGACGAGGTCGTCGAGAAGCCAGTTCAGCCCGCGCTGGTCGGTCGTACCCTCGCCGGTCGCCTTTGGTGCGGTCATCGACCGTCCCCCTTAGTTCCTTGTGCTGTGCCGCCTCGGGCGTCGTCGCCCTCGGCGTTCTCCTCGCGGCCGCGCTGCCAGCCGCGCTGGAGCGAGGCCATACGGCTGCGCACCTCGTCGGCGTCGCGCTCGGCGACCTCCGCCGGGGTCGCGGCGCGCCGATCGGGGTCCTGTTTGAGCTGCGGGGCCAGGTTGGCCTGGCGTACGCGTCGGGGCAACGCTCCCAGGTCGGGCCCGGTCGGGCTCGGCGAGGTGTCGGAGTCCGGAGCGCCGGACGCGATCTCGGCACGCCGGGTGCGCCTGGGGAGGGCGGGCGTCTCGGGCGGCTCAGCGCGGCCGCGCCCCGGGGAGGCCTGGGTCGGCGTGGATTCGGCGCGCCCACCGGGCACGTCGGTACGGCGGCGTAGCGGCGTGTCACCGCGACGCCGGGCCGGGAGGGGTGCGGGCCCGTCCGTCTCGGGTGCGCCGAAAGTCGGGGCCTTGGAGGGGCCGTCGAAACCGTCGTCCACGGAGTCCCCCGGTTCGCGTCGGGAACGCGGCTCGACGACCGGGCGTCCATGGGAGCTGACCAGCTTGGGAGTTCGGCGCCGCGGCAGCGGAAGCGGCTCGCCTCGGTGACCGTCCACGTCGGCTCCGCGCGGGCCGTCGTGGGGCTCCGGGACCGGTTGATGCTGTTCTACGGAGCGGACGGGTGCGAGGTCGTCCCGGTGCGCGGAGGTGCGGCGCGGGCGGAAGATCCCGCCGCGTTCGCCGTCCTCGTCGTCGAGCGTGTTCGGGAAGCCTTCGAGGGCGTCCAGGTCGACGGGGGCTTCCAGTTCGACCGGGCCGTCCAGGAGCGCGGGCGGCAGTCCGGGCAACTTCACGGGCACTTGGGAGAGCGCGGAGCGGCGGCTCTCCTCCAGCTCGGCCTCCTTCGTCGGCCGGGGCCGGTCGAGGCGGAAACCGATGCCGTTGGTGTCCGGAACCTCGTCGCTCAGCAGGGCGTCGGGGATGAACACGACGGCGGTGGTGCCGCCGTACGGGGAGGGCTGGAGCGAGACGCGGACGTTCTGCCGCTGGGCGAGCCGGCTGACCACGAAGAGGCCGAGGCGGTCGGTGTCGGAGAGTTCGAACTCGGGTGTCTCGGCAAGCCGGAGATTGGCGTCCAGGAGTGCCTCGGCCGCCATGCCGAGGCCGCGGTCGTTGATCTCCAGGGTGAAGCCGTTGGCGACCCGCTCCCCCAGGACCTGGACGGCGGTGTGCGGCGGGGAGAACACCGTGGCGTTCTCCAGGAGTTCGGCCACCAGGTGGGTGAGGTCGGCCACGGCGGGACCGGTGACGGCTATGCGCGGCAGCCGGCGGACCTCGATGCGCTCGTAGTCCTCGACCTCGGCGACGGCCGCTCGGACGATGTCCATGAGCTGGACCGGCTTGCGCCACTGCCGGGAGGGGGCCGCTCCGGAGAGGATCACCAGGCCCTCGGCGTGGCGGCGCATACGGGTGGTCAGGTGGTCGAGGCGGAACAGGTCGGCCAGTTCGTCGGTGTCCTCGGTCCTGCGCTCCATGGTGTCGAGCAGGGTGAGCTGCTTGTGCAGCAGGACCTGGCTGCGCCGGGCGAGGTTGACGAAGACCTCGGAGACCCCGGACCGCAACTCGGCCTGTTTGACGGCGGCTTCGACCGCGGCGCGCTGCAGGGTGTTGAGGGCCTGGCCGACGTCGCCGATCTCGTTCCGGTCGTACTCCAGGCGCGGGACCTCGGTCTCCACGTCGACGACTTCGCCGACGGACAGGCGGCGCATCACGCTGGGGAGCCGGACGCCGGACGCCTCGTGGGCGTCCAGGCGCAGTTGGCGCAGGTCGCGGATGAGGCCTCGGCCGATGCGCACGGACAGGAAGACCGAGAACAGGAGGGCGATCAGCCCCAGGACGCCCGCGATGGCCGCCTTGAGGATGACGCCGATCGCGACGGGGCGGACGCGGTCCTGGTAGCGGTCGTTGGCCTGGTCGTCGAGGGTGCCGAGCTTGGCCAGCACGGCGCCGGCCGCGGTGTTCCAGGTCTGCGCGGTGACGTTGCGGGGCGTGCCGGAGGTGGCGGACACGGCGGCCTGTTCGGCCACGCGCAGGGGGGCGCTGGCCGCGTTCTTCCAGAAGCGTTCGAAGTGGCCGCGCTCCGAGGAGGGCAGCAGCGGCAGGTTGATGTCGTACAGCAGAGTGCGCTGGGCGACGAGGTCGGAGACGTCGCGGGTCTCGTTCCGGGTGAGCTTGCCGACGATCAGGGAGGAGCCGAGCAGGGCGTCCTCACGGGAGAGGAACTCGCGGGCGCGGGCGAGGTTGACGAGGGCGCGGTACTGCTTGTCCATCTCGACGTTGTCGACGACGTGGAGGTTGGACAGCAGCACGTAGCAGGGGTCGACCAGATGGTTGTAGAGGTCGAGGGCCTGGGCACGGCTGACCGTACCGTCCTCGACGCTGCGCCGCAGGGACTGGAGACCGTCGAAGGCGTCGAGGACCGCGGAGACACGGCTGTCGGTGGCCTGCCCCATCGCGTCGCGCACGTCCGGGTTCTCGGCGTTCTTGCGGATCCTGGCGACGGCCTCGTCGGACGCGGCGCGGCTGCGCCTGAGATCGGTGAGCCCGTCGGCGGCGCGCGGGTCGGCGAGATAGACGAGTGACTGCCGGCGTTCCTGCTGGATGACGCGGACCGTGTCCTCGGTGGGGTAGCCGATCTTCTCGACGACCGACGACACGTTGAACAGGTCTCCGGCCGCCCGGCCGGTGAGGACCGTGGCAAACGCCCAGATCGCGGTCAGGGACACGAGCGGCACGAGAAGAAGCGCCACGATCTTCCGGCGGATGGACTTCCCGCGAAAGCGCATGGCCTCCCCCTGCTGGACCCCCGCCGGCCGGGGGTACACATGTGCGTCAACAAACGGCGCGAGCCTACTACTGACACAGAGGTAACTCGAAGAGCTGTCCGGAGCGTGAACTTCCGCAACAGCGACCGGACATGGGGAGTTGTCGGTTCATTACGGGAGATTGCCGCCCCGATATTCCCGAGATCACCACACCCCACCCGATCGGTCCACTTGGCCAGTTGGCCGGAATTTTTCGTCCGTTGGGAATCTTCGTGGCATGTTGTTCGTCTTTCTCTACGGGACATGGGTGCGGAACCGGCCACAGGAACCGCATCCGCCCCCGGGCGGCGTAAAACAGGGCAGGCCGGGCACCCACTGGGGAGCCGGATTCTTCGGAGTCCGGGGCGAGTGGTGTACCGGCGGTGGGGAGGACACGTTGATGGGCACGGCGGAGCGGCAAGAGGCGCTTGAGGACAGCGTGGTGGCGCGGTCGACGGGGGACGGAGAGGCTCGAAGGCGCTCGGACGGCCCGGCGGCGCAGTCCGACAGGCCGCGCGCGGCGCGCGCGACAGCGGAACAGCAGGAGTACTACCGCCCGTTGTGGATCGAGGAGCCCGCGCGTCGGCGCCGGCTGCCAGATCCGGTGCGTACGGCGGCCGTGCGGGCGGTGCTCATCATCGCCGTGACGCTGATCCAGGCGACGGTGGCCTTCCTGTGCACGATGGCCGGGTCCTGGCTGGCGTTCCCGATGGTGATCAGCAGCGTGGTCAGCACGGTGGTGGCCACCTGGGGCGTCCTGGACGTATGGGTGACCCGGCAGATGTGGAACCAGCGCAATGGCGTGGTCTCCGAGCCCAGCAGCACGGCAAGGGCCCTCCGCCGTGAGCGGCGTCGGGCCCAGCGTCAGGCGAAGGCCACCCGGCGGGCGCAGGAGCGGATAGCCCGCAAGGGCGGAGCCGGGCAGTTGTCGCACTCCTGAGGTCCGCCCCCGGATGACGTTCGCCTACGGACGAGCTTCGTCTACGGAGCGGTCGGCGCCGGACGTTTGAACATCCGGGTCGCGGTGATCTCGCTGTGCACCGACTCACCCTCTCCGGCCGGGGCCTGCTGCGGCAGGCCCGGCCGGAGGTGCTCCTCCACGCTGATGTACTTGAGGCCCGCCCTCAGGTCGGCGTCGTTGCGCAGCCGGATGACCAGCGGGAACTCCGCGAGTGCCGTCGTGTCGAACAGGCCGGTGGTGTACAGGAGTTGGACACCGAGCGCGTCGGACACGGCGCGCTGCAGCTCCAGCAGATAGGTCGCGTTGGCCCGCCCGATGGGGTTGTCGAGGAAGAGCGTGCCGGCGTGCCGGTGCTTGTCGCGGCCCCGGTCGTTGGAGCGCAGCGCGGCCATCGTGCAGTAGAGGGCGATGGCCGCGGTGAGGAGCTGACCGCCGGAGAAGACGTCGCCCATCTGCCCGACGGGCACCCGCTCGGCGCGCAGTACGGCGTCCGGCTTGAGGATCTCCACGGCGATGCCCTTGGGCTCCAGGGCCGCCCCGACTCCCCTCAGCAGCAGGGACATTCCGTCGCGCCGCATGTCGGAGTTCTTCTTCACGGCGGCCCGGGTCGCCTCGTCGACGACCGTACCGAGCCGCTCGGTGAGCGTGGCCTGGTCGGGCTCCTCGAAGCGGATGCGCAGGAACTCCTGCCCGGACCACTCGCCGAGCCCCTCGGGCAGCCGGGACAGCCGCTGCGCGGACCGCAGGGTCGCCAGCGCCGACTCGACGAGCCCGCGGAGCCGGTCCACGATCGAGTCGCGGTTGCGCTCCAATTGCGCCAACTCGTCGGTGAGGACCCGCAGTCGGGGCGCGAAGGCGTCGGCCCACTTCTGCGCGTGCTCGGGCAGCGCGGACGCCGGCAGCTCACGGATCTGCTGCCGGGCGGGGGTGCGTACCTGCTCGTAGCGCGTGGAGTTGGCATGCCGTACGAGGACATCGCTCGCCTCGCGTACGGCGCTCTCGGCGGCGGACAGGTCGGTGGCGCAGCCGCGCAGCGAGCGGCGGGCCTCGGCGGCGGAGTGCCGGGCCTCCTCCACACTGCCCGGGTACGGCTCGGGCTCCTCCTGCTCCTCGTCCGAGGAGTGCTCGCGCAGCAGGTCACGGAGCATCGCGGCGGTCTCGTCGAAACCGCCCGCCCCGTCCTCGGCGGCGCGGTGGGCGTCGAGGAGTTCGGCGTGCGCCTCGCGGGCCTGGCCCAACGCGTCGGTGCGGGAGCCGAGTTCGGCGGTCGCCGTGCGCAGCAGGGCCTGGGCGTGCTCGGCGTCGCGCGGGATCAGTTCCTCGGTCAGCTCGGTGTGCGCCTCGCCGTCCTCGGGCGCGTGCCGCTCGGCCTCGCCGCGCAGCCGTCCGAGCTGCTCGCTCGCGGTCGACACCCGGGTCTCCAGAAGCTGCACCAACTCTTCGGCGCGCGCCGCGGCGGCCTGCCGGGACGGCCCGTCGGAGCCGTCGGGTGACTGCAGCAACTGTGCAGCGCGCGTGCGGACCTTGTTGCTGAGCCGGTCCAACTCGGCGATCGCCGCGCTCTCGTCGCTCTCCGCCCGGGCCTGCTCGGCCCGCAGATCGGCGCCGACGCCGACCTTCTCGTAGAGCTGCGAGGCGGCCCGGTAGGCCTCACGCAGGGCGGGCAGCGAGGGCTTGGGGGCCTCCGGGTCGTCTTCCGGTACGTCGTCGGGGGCGCCCGCGATCTCGGAGCGCTCGGCGCGCAGCGCACGGGCCGTACGGCGGGCGTCGTCGGCGGCACGCTGGGCGGCGCGGCGGTCCTCGTCAGCGGCGCGGGCGCGCTCCAGGCAGGACTGCGCGCGGGCCTCCGACTCGGCTGCCTCGTCGGCGAGTTCACGCAGTTTGACCTGCCAGCCGGCGCGTTCGCGCAGCCGGAAGGCGAGTCCGGCGAGGGCGTCGGCGGCGCGCCGGGCCTTCTGCGCGGCCTCCTGTCGCTCGTCGCGCACCTGGGCGGCCTCGGCGGCGGCTTCGTCAGCCTCGGCCCGCACGGTCCGCGCCTCGGCCAGTTCGGCCTCGGCCTCCTCGGCGAACGCGCGCGTGTCCTGCGCGGCCTGTGCCAGTTCGACCAGCCGCCCGCTCGGGCAGCCGGTGCGCCAGGAGGCGAGCCGCGCCGCGAGCTCCCGGTCCTTGCCGAGCCGCGCGGCGAGCGTACGGATCTCCTCGTCCCGCTGCCCCGCCCGCGCGCGCAGCGCCTGCCGCTCCTCGTCGGCGGCGTGCTCGTCGTGCATGGCGGGGTTCGGCGGTACGAGGAAGACGTCGCTGGTCCGCGCGTCGGGCGCCGGTGTCGGGGCGAGCAGGGCGGCGGCCGTGCCGACGGCCACGGCGGACCGGGGCAGCAGGGCCGCGTCGTTGAGGGCCTCACGGGCACGCGCGTGCGTGTCCGGGTCGGTGATGATCACACCGTCGACCAGCTCGGGCCGGGCGGCGAGCACGCGCGCGTGGTCGACGGGGTCGACGGCCTGGGCGAGGTAACGCCAGCCGGGCAGGGCCGGGATGCCGTGCTCGCCGAGGTACTCCACGGTGGCCAGCACGTCCGGGCCGGGCGGCAGCAGGCCGCCGTCACCGAGCGCGCCGAGAATCCGGGAGTCGTCGGCGGCGGCGGTGCGCAGGTCGAAGAGCTGGCGCTCGCTGGAGGTGACCCCGTCGTCGAGCAGTTCGCGCAACTCGTCGGCGAAGCGGTCGAGTTCCTCGGGGGTGAGGGGGCCTTCGGCGAGCGGGCGGAAGGGTTTGGCGGTGCCGGCGCGGGTGGACGAGGGGGCGTTGGCGGCGGAACGGCCGCTTGCCGCAAGGCCGTTGGCTGAGTCGGTGTTCGCTGAGGCGGCGTTGACTGATCCGGTGTTGGCCGAAGCGGCGTTGGCAGAGCCAGTGTTGGCTGAGGCGCCGGTCCGTGCATCCGCCTCGGCGCCCTCTCCGTCGCCGCCCGAGCGCGCGCCCGCGTTGTCGTCAGCGCCCTGGCCCGCGGTGCGCGGTACTGGCACACCACTGCTGCCACCGGCACCGTTGCCCGCACCGGGCAGGCTGAGCAGTTCCGCAAGCCGCTCCTCCCCCGCCAGCCCCTCGGCGAGGCGCCGCTCCGCGTCGTAGGTCCGCTCGGCCGCAGTCGCCGCGTCGGACGCGCGGGCCGCAGTCAACTCCGCGCGGGACTCGGCGGAGGCCGCCTCACGGGCGTGCTCGGCGGCCCGGCGGGAAGCCTCACGGGTCGTGTCCCAGGCGGCCACGGCGGTCTTCTCGGCGTCGCTCGCAGCGAGGGCGGCACGTGCCGGGTCGGCGTCGGGGGCGGTGTCGTCGAGCCAACCCGCGCGTACCGCCTCGGCGGTCTCCTGCTCGACCTCGGACAGGCGCTGACGCAGATGCCCGACCTCGCTGCGGGCGCGCTGTGCCTCGGTGGCGGCAGAGGTCGCGTCCCGGTGGGAGGTCTCGCCGACCTCCTGAAGCGCGGCGGACCGCTCCTCGCCTTCGTTGGCGAGGTCCTCGGCGCTCTCGGCGGCCGAGTGCAGGGCCCGTACGAGATCGACGGCGGCCTTGGCGCGGGCGGCGAGCGCCGGTGCGGCGTCCCTCTCGGCCTCGCGGATCGCGACGGCCACGCGCGCGGAGCGGTCGGCGGCGGCCCGGTGCCGCAGGACCGCCTCGGCGGCCTGCCAGGCGGCGTGCAGCGTGCGGGCGTCGGCCAGCTCACGCTTCTGCGCGGCGGCGGACTTCTCCATCGTGGCGAGCGCCAACGAGGCGTGCCGGTAGGCCAGTTCGGCGGCGATCAGCGCGCTGCGCTCCCGCGCCCCCTCGGCGTGCGTGACGGCGTACGCGGCGGCGGTGACCCGCTGGGCGAGGTCGGCGGCCCGCACCCGCTCCTGCGCGCCCCGTGCGGACAGCCGG
The DNA here is from genome assembly GCF_036227225.1 of Streptomyces sp. NBC_01478. Lineage (GTDB taxonomy): Bacteria > Actinomycetota > Actinomycetes > Streptomycetales > Streptomycetaceae > Streptomyces. The sequence goes on from NZ_CP109444.1 coordinate 2,363,749, forward strand.
CGCGCCAGGGTGCGGGTACGACGCTCGGCGCCGGCGTGGATGTCACGCGCGCGTGCCCGTCCCTCGGCGGCCTCGACGATCCGGCCGAGCAGGTCCACGGAACCGGCCGTGAAGTCCCGCTCGGCGATCAACTCGGCCCGCCGCCCGAGCTTGTTGCCGAAGCCGCCGACCAGGTCGGCGAGCCCGTCGGTGTCCCGGGTGTCGGTGACCGCGCGCAGCAGCAGGTCGGTGAAGTCGGAGTCCTTCTTGACGGCGAAGAGACCGGCGGCCTCGCCCTCGTCGGCGTTCATCTCCCGCTGGTAGCGGAAGAGTTCGGGGTCGAGACCGAGGTCCCCGAGGTGCTCGATCCAGCGGTCGTGGATCTCCTCCCAGTGCACTTCGAGGTGCGGATACGCCTTGCCGGCCTCGGTGATGGCGTCCCGGAAGCCCTTCATGGTGCGCCGACGGCCCTGCGCGCCGGACACGCCCTCGCCGGGCGGCCGTACGGAAGTGGCCTCGGCGACGGGGAGGTTGTCCAGGCTCAGCCCGGGGCCCGGCCGGAACGAGTACCAGGCCTCGGCGAACTTCCGCGGGTCGTTGGAGACTTGGCGCCCGCGCCACTCGCTGACCTTGCCGACGACCACGCACTCGCCGGTCAGGGTGTGCTGCCACTCCAGGGCGACATGCCCGCAGTCGTCCGCGAGGAGGAACTTGCGCAGCACACCGGAGCTGGCGCCGCCCAGGGTGTTGCGGTGTCCCGGCAGCATCACCGAGAAGATCAGCTTCAGCAGGACGGACTTGCCGCCGCCGTTCTCCAGGAAGAGCACACCGGCGGGCGCGGGGCGGCGCGGCGGCCCGACGGGCTCGTCCTCGAAGAACTCCGCCTGGGTGGGGGCGGGGTCGGGCACGGGCTGGCCCACGCCTCGCAGATCAAGCACGGTGTCGGCGTAGCGCGCACCGGCGGGCCCGATGGAGTAGAGGCGGACCCGGGACAGCTCGTACATGGCGGACTCTCGTCGTAAGTCTTCGGCAGGTGTGGGGGGCGTAGGTCTTCGGGAGGAGCTGGGGGATCAGGAGTGGAACGGCAGTCCGGCGTCGGCCACCAGCTCCAGGTCCTCGGTGTCCTCGGCGGGCAGCAGGCTCGCGGTGCCGTCGGTGACCGGGACGACGCCCAGCTCCAGCAGCTCGGCCATGGCGGCACTGCCGGCCATGTCACGCACCTGGAGCTGATAACGGGCTGTCGTGCGATAGGTCCCACCGTTGTCGTCACCGGTGCGCTGGAGGAAGCCGGAGTCGGTGAGGAAGGCGGCCGCCTTGCCGACGATGCCGGTGGTCGAACCGGCCAGTCTGCGGGCGTCCTTGGTGGCTCCGGTGGCGCTGCGTCTGACCCAGATCCGCCAGGCGGCCTCCAGTCCGGGCGCGTCGGTGGCCGGGTCGGTGTTCATGCCCTGCTCGTCGGCCCGCTCCTCCAGGCGCCGGCAGGCCTGCCGTACGAAGGCGTCGACCCCGTTGACCGTGACCCGCCCGATGTACCCGTCGTCGGCCAGGTCCTCGGGGCGCGGGAACGCCATCGCGGCGACGGCGAGATGCGCGAGCCCGTGCAGGAACCGGTCCCCGGAGTCGGCCGCCGTACGCCGCGCGTAGTCCCCCATCCGCACGGCGAACACCGAGTCCTCGGCGGCGGTCACGGCCATCCCCGCGCGCGGGGACACCTCCAGAACGACCAGCCCGAGCCCGGCGGCCACGGCATCGGCAAGCCGCGCGAACGGCGAGTCCTCCCGGTACCGCCGCAGCAACTCCGCGTATTCCTGATCCCGCGCGGGCTGCAACTTCGGCTGCAGCCCAAAGGCGACAAGCCGAGCGGCGTCGGCAGCGTCGGCGGGCGTGATGACAGCGGTCACCGGCGAGGCGGCAACCTCCGGCTCACTCCATTCGACGGTCTCACTCACGACGACAACTCCTTGCACTTGATAACGAGGATGAGGTCAAGCGCCCCTCCAGGGGCGCGGGACTGTGACATTTGCGGCTCCGCCGCGTGGGCGCGACCAGCCACAACGGACCCGCAGCCACCCACCGACAGAACCATCACGCCGCCTCACTCCGCCCCGCAGCCATCCCGACCGCGTCCAACAAGGCCATCCCCACGATCAGATCGGCCCCACCGAACTCGGGATCATCCAGCTCAACCCCGTCGTCGACGGCGAACAACAACTTCGCCTCCCCCTGCCGATACGCCGTACCGACCGGCGGACTGGCCGCATGCACGGCCAGCAGGGCCACCAAATAAGGAAGTTCCGCATCCTGACGACGCGCATCGGCCAGCAGCCCCGACAATCGCCGAGGCGCATCCGCAGGCAGATCGAGCAACTCCATGGCCGCTGCCAACTGCTCCTCACTGAACCGACTGTCGTCCGGCGTGGCGATGAGATCCGGCTCCGGCATCTCCGCCCCGAGATGCTCCCGCTCGGCGGGCGGGGTGAGCAGTATGTCGACGAGATCCCCCACCCGGACGGACACCGGCGTACGCAACCCGGTCCCGCGAGCGAAGAACGCGTCCGTGACCCGGATCGCCTGCTCCAGGGGCAACGGCAGGACGGGCGCGACGAGATGGCCGTAGAGGTCGATCCCCGAGGTCGTCATCGGCGTGGCGAAAGCCTGACGGTCCTGCTCGGCACGGAACAGCGGCCCGGCCTCCAGAAGGCGCGACTGAAGCTGCGTGTGCCGCCGGATGCAGTCCTTGACGATGTCGACCAACTCGGCCGCACGCCGCTTCTGTTCGGGATCCTCGGACTCGTCACGGGCCTTGCGGATGTTGGTGAGGATCGCGTTCTCGTGCCGGTAGCGATCAGCGACGTGATCAAGGGCTTCGGCGATCATGTCCGGCACGGCGTTGAGCCAGTCCACCGCGCGGACGTTGCGCCGCGTGGCGTCCAGAGCGCGCCGGAGTGTCTCCGAGTACTGCACGGTCCGGTACCGGGCCTGTTCCGCGGCGAGTTGCGCGTCGGCGAGCCGGCCGCGGCTGATCAGCACCTCCAGCTTGACCTCGGCGGCGATCTGCGCGCTGGTGACGTCGGTGTCGAGGGCGCCCACCAGGACGTTGACGGCCTCGTCGGTCGTCCGGAGGTAGACGCTGCCGCCGTAGCCGGGGACCTCTTCGATCAGCTTGAAGTCGTAGTCGCGGCGCACATAGGTGCCGTCCTGCGCGAACGTGCCGTACACCGTGCGGAAGCCGCGGTCGACACTGCCGACGTTGATCAGGTTCTCCAGGACCCAGCGGGCCACGCGCTCGTGCTCGACGACGGAGCGCTGGGGGGCCTGGGCGGCGATGCGCGGGATGAGCCTGGCCACTATCTGGTCGTGGTCGGCACCCGTGTCGAAGTCCATGTTGAGGGTGACCAGGTCGATGGCGGCCAGGGCCACCTCCGCCATGCCGTACACCGAGTACTCGCCCGCGAGATTGGCCTTGCGTGCGTCGAGGTCGTGCAGCGGCGCGGTGCAGGCGAGCGCGCGCAGTCGCCGCGCCAGTCCCTCGTCGGCGGCCGGGCCCGGGGCGGGGCGCGGCCCCGCGCTGAACTGGGGCGGAACGCTGTCCGTCGATGCAGGCGAAGTCACGCTGCACAGACTAGGTCCTCGGTCTGACAACGACCCAAACGACGCAGAAGCGACTACCGCCACAGCCGCGTGCGCCGGGTCCGCCGAGTACCGAGCCGTCCTCAGTCGAGCCACGTGCCCTTGTCAGTCGAGCGCCGTGCCGTCCTCGCCGACCCGCTGCCGGTAGGCCTCGACGACGCGTTTCAGCGAGTCGTCGAGGTAGACCGCGAGCAGTTTCTCGGCCTCGGCCCGGTCGCCCGCCTGGAGCGCGTGGAGGATCAGGCGGTTGCGCTGGAGGTACGGCTCGTGGAGCGCCTTCGGGTCGTCCACGAGGTGGAAGGCGAGCCGGAGTTCGGCGAAGACGCTGCGCATCCACTCGCCGGTGCGGGCGCTGCCGGCGAGGGCGACCAGTTCCCGGTGGAAGTGGATATTGGCCGTACCCACGCCTTTCCAGTCATCTTCGACGGACGCCAACTGCCCCTCGGTGACGGCCGCGGCGAGGTGTTCGAGGGCGTACGGCGGTTCGCCCAGCCCTCGTACGACGGCGCACTCGACGAGGCGGCGGGTGCGGTAGATGTCCTCGACGTCCTCGACGCTCAGGACCCGGACGAAGACGCCCCGGTTCAGCTCGTGGACGAGCAGGCGTTCGTGAGTGAGCAGCCGGAACGCCTCACGGAGTGTGTTGCGCGACACACCGAGCGCTCCGCCGATGCTGTCCTCCGAGAGCCGGGCGCCCGGCGGGAAATAGCCCTCGGCGATCCGACTTCTGAGGATGTCCGAGACGCGTTCCGCGGTGCTCGTGCGACCCAGGAGGGCGCGGTCGTCGGCCAGTCCCGCCATCTGCTCTGCCATGCCCGGAATTCAACCGCAGATACAAGAACGAAACAACATGCCTCTTGAAGGATCGTTCAACGATCCTCTACTTTTCTCGGTAGGGCGCCGCCCGCTCACACCGGCGCCGACGGCTTCCGCACGGCACGGCTCAGTCCCAGCACCCTCCGTCCTCCTTCTGCGAGGTGCACATGAGCACGACCCCTCCACCTCAGGCCCTGAACACCGGCGCACATCCGGACACGGACGAACTCACCGCCGACGACGGTGCGTTGGCCTGGCTGCGCGCGCTCGGTCCGAACGGCCGCCGCGCCTTCGCCGGCGCGTTCGGCGGCTACGGCCTGGACTCCTACGACTACTTCACGCTGCCGCTGAGCATGGTCGCGCTGGCTGCGTACTTCGGCCTGAACAGCGGCCAGACCGGCCTGTTCACCACCGTCACGCTGGTCGTCTCCGCGGTCGGGGGCGCCATCGCGGGCGTCTTCGCCGACCGGGTGGGCCGGGTCAGGGCCCTGATGATCACGGTGGTCACGTACGCCGTCTTCACCGTGGCCTGCGGCTTCGCGCCCAACTACGAGACCCTGTTGGTCTTCCGCGCCCTCCAGGGGCTCGGTTTCGGCGGCGAGTGGGCGGTCGGCGCGATCCTGGTCGCCGAGTACGCGAGCCCCAAGCACCGCGGCCGTACGCTCGGCGCGGTCCAGAGTTCCTGGGCGGTGGGCTGGGCGCTGGCCGCGGTCGTCTACACGCTGGTCTTCTCGTTCCTCGGCGACGACCTGGCCTGGCGGGTGATGTTCTGGACCGGCGCGCTGCCCGCGCTGCTGGTGATCTGGGTGCGGCGCCGGGTGCACGACGCCCCGGAGGCGACGGCCGTGCGCGAACAGAACGTCCAGAAGGGGTCGTTCGCGGCGATCTTCAAGCCGGGCACGGCCGAGGCACCGGGCCTGCTGCGCACGACGGTCTTCGCCGGCCTGCTCTCCACCGGCGTCCAGGGCGGCTACTACACCCTCGCCACCTGGGTGCCGACGTACCTCAAGACGGAGCGCGGCCTGTCGGTCGTCGGCACCGGCGGCTATCTGACCTTCCTGATCTCCGGCGCCTTCCTGGGGTACCTCACCGGCGGCTACCTCACGGACGTGCTCGGCCGTAAGCGCAACATCTGGCTCTTCGCGCTGCTCTCGGCGATCTGCATCCTGGTGTACACGCACATTCCCAGCGGCGCCAACACCCTTCTCCTGGTGCTCGGTTTCCCGCTCGGGTTCTGCATGTCGGCGATCTTCAGCGGCTTCGGCTCGTACCTGAGCGAGCTGTACCCGACGGCCCTGCGCGGCACGGGACAGGGCTTCACGTACAACACCGGCCGCGCGGTCGGCGCCGTCTTCCCGACCCTGGTGGGCTTCCTGGCCGACAGTTGGGGTGTGGGCGGAGCGCTCGTCTTCGGGGCGATCGGATACGGCATCGCGGCGCTGGCGCTCCTGGGGCTGCCGGAGACCCGCGGAAAGGAACTGGCGTGAACCGTACGGAGGATCGTCCCCTGACCCTCGTCGACGAGCACGCGCACGCGTGGAGCCCGCGTTCCGCCCGGGCCCGGTTCCGGGCCGGGCTGACGGGTCCCACGGCCGGGGTCGCGGCGGGCCACACCCAGGTCAACCTGATCTCGGTGCCCGCCGACTGGGCCTACGACATGCTGCTGTTCTGCCAGCGCAACCCGAAGCCCTGCCCGGTGCTCGACGTCACGGACGCCGGCTCCTGGAAGACGGTTCTGGCCGACGGCGCGGATCTGCGCACCGATCTGCCGCGCTACCGGGTGTGGCGGGACGGCGAGTTGGTGGAGGAGCCGACGGACGTGCGCGCGCACTGGCGCGACGACCTGGTGTCGTTCCTGATCGGCTGCAGCTTCACCTTCGAGTGGTCCCTGAGCGAGGCGGGAGTCCCGATCCGCCACATCGAGCAGGGCCGCAACGTCCCGATGTACGTGACGAGCCGCCCCTGTCGCCCGGCGGGGCGGCTGCACGGCCCGATGGTCGTGTCGATGCGCCCGGTGCCGCCGGAGCACCTGGCGACGGCGATCCGGGAGACCGCGCTGCTCCCGGCGGTGCACGGCAGCCCCGTACACTGCGGCGATCCCTCGGGACTCGGCATCGACGACCTCGGCCGTCCGGACTTCGGTGATCCGGTGGACGCCGGGCCGGACGACATCCCGGTGTTCTGGGCCTGCGGAGTGACCCCGCAGGCCGCGGTGATGGCGTCCCGCCCGCCGTTCGCCATCACCCACGCGCCGGGCCAGATGTTCGTCACCGACGCCCGCGACGAGCAGTACCGCGTCGCCTGACCAGGAGAGATGATGATCGATCTGAACGCCGACCTAGGCGAGGGCTTCGGCCGCTGGCACCTCACCGACGACGAACAGCTCCTGTCCGTCGTCACCAGCGCCAATGTGGCCTGCGGCTTCCACGCCGGGGACCCGGTCACCATGCGGCGGGTGTGCGAGCTGGCGGCCGAGCGCGGGGTACGGGTCGGCGCGCAGGTGTCCTACCGGGACCTGGCGGGGTTCGGGCGGCGCGCGATGGACGTGCCGTCCGCCGAGCTGGCGGCCGAAGTGGCGTACCAGATCGGCGCCTTGGAGGTGTTCGCCCGGGCGGCGGGCACGCGCGTGTCGTACGTCAAGCCGCACGGGGCGCTGTACAACCGGGTCGTGCACGACCCGGAGCAGGCCGCCGCGGTGATCGAGGGCGTGCTCCTGGCCGACGCCTCGCTGCCCGTGCTCGGGCTGCCCGGCTCGGTCGTGCTCGACCTGGCTTCGAAGGCCGGGCTGCCGGCCGTCACGGAGGCGTTCGCGGACCGTGCCTACACCGACGAGGGCACGCTCGTGCCGCGCGACCGGGACGGCGCGGTGGTCACCGACCCGGAGGCCGTCGTGGAGCGGTCACTGAGCCTGGCCCGCTCCGGGACGGTCGAGGCGCTCTCCGGGGCACGCATCGAGGTACGGGCCCGCTCCCTGTGCCTGCACGGGGACACGCCCGGCGCGGTCGAACTGGCCCGCAGGGTCCGCGAGCGGCTCGTGGAGTCGGGTGTCCTGGTGGAGGCCTTCGCATGAGGGCCCTGCCCGTCGGCGAGGACGCGCTGCTCGTCGAAGTGGCCTCCGGGGAGGAGGCCGAGGCCGTCCACGCGGAGCTGCTGCGCCGCCGCGCGGAGGGCCTGCTCACCGTCCGCGAGATCGTCCCGGCCGCCCGCACGGTCCTCCTCGACGGCCTCGCCGACCCGGCCCGGCTGGCCGCCGAACTCACCACCTCCGACGTACCTCCCGCTCCCCCACGCGCGCGTGAGGCGATCGAACTCCCGGTGCGCTACGACGGCCCGGACCTCGCCGACGTCGCCGCCCTGTGGGGTGTCCCCGAGGACGAGGTGGCCCGCATCCACGCGGCCACCGAGTTCCGCGTCGCCTTCTGCGGGTTCGCCCCCGGCTTCGGCTACCTCACCGGCCTCCCGGCCCGCTACGACGTCCCCCGCCGGGCCACCCCGCGCACGGCCGTCCACGCCGGTGCCGTGGGCCTGGCGGGGCCGTACACCGGCGTCTACCCCCGTTCCTCGCCCGGCGGTTGGCAGCTCATCGGCACGACGGACGCGGTCCTGTGGGACCCCGCACGCGAGCCGGCCGCGCTGCTGTCGCCGGGCACGCTCGTGCGCTTCGTCCCGGTGGCGGACGTATGACGGACCGCGCCTTCGCCGTCGTACGGGCCGGGGCCCTGACCACCGTGCAGGACCTGGGGCGGCCCGGACACGCGCACCTGGGGGTGCCGCGTTCCGGGGCGCTCGACGGGCCCGCGGCGGCGCTCGTCAACCGGCTGGTCGGCAATCCACCGGAAGCGGCCGTCCTGGAGACGACCCTCAACGGCTGTGCCGTACGGCCTCGTTCAACGATCCTCGTGGCCGTCGGCGGCGCCCCCTGCCCGGTCACGGTGAACGGTCGGCCGGTCGCCTGGGGCGCGCCCGTGCATGTGCCGGCCGGGGCGCTCCTGGACATCGGGACGGCCGTCTCCGGAGTACGGACCTACATCGCCTTCGCCGGTGGGGTCGGCGTCGAGCCGGTGCTGGGGAGCCGCTCCACGGATCTGCTGTCCGGGCTCGGTCCGGCGCCGCTCACGAACGGCGCCATACTGCCGCTGGGGTCCCCGACGAGTCTCCACGCGCACGTGGACGTCGCCCCGCAGCCGCGCCCCCCGGTCGAGCTCGTCCTGCGGGTGACCCTCGGGCCCCGCGACGACTGGTTCACGCCCGAGGCCGTGCGCGCGTTCACGTCACGCGCCTACCGGGTGTCCTCGGCGAGCAACCGCATCGGGCTGCGCACCGAGGGGCCCGCCCTGGAGCGGGCCCTGACCGGTGAACTCCCCAGCGAGGGCATGGTCCTCGGTGCCGTCCAGGTGCCACCGGACGGCCGCCCGGTGGTGTTCCTGGCCGACCATCCGACCACCGGCGGCTATCCGGTGATCGCCGTCGTCCGCCCCACGGACCTCCCGGCGGCCGCCCAGGCGGCGCCCGGCACCCCGGTCCGTTTCGTGGCTGTACGGCGCCGCTGAGGCCCCGTACACGCCCTATGCGGGGTCCGGCTGCTCCTGCTGCACCGACAGGGAGGCCAGCGCCATCGACACGGCGTGGGACGCGCTCAGGTCGAGCCGGGCGCTCGTGCCCCGTGCGCGGTGGCGCATCTCGTCGGCGGCCAGCCTGAGGAGTTGTGGCAGCAGGTCGGTGCAGCGGCGGGCCACCCAGCCGGTGCCCGCCGTCGCCAGCCACAGCAGACTGGCCGACCTGGTGGGCACCGGGAACTCGGGTTCGGGCGAGGGCGCGGCCCCCGTGGCCACCCCCTCCTCGGCGAGCAACGCGTGGAAACGCAGCGCCAGTTGGCGGTGCCCGCGCTCCCCGGGGTGGAGCCGGTCCGCGCTCCAGATCGCGCGGTCCATGATCCACTCGCCCTCCGCGGCGTGCAGATGCACGGCCCCGTAGCGCTCGGAGAGCGCGTGCACCACGGTGTTGACGGCGCGCTGCCGCCGGGCGAGCGGGCGGGCCAGCGCGCCCGGGAGGCCGAGCATCGCGCCCGGGTCGGGCAGACAGGCCGTGAGCAGGACCGCGCCCTGTGCCGTGAAGGCCGCGTAGACCTCGTCGAGCCGGGCGGCCAGGGCCTGGATGTCGAAGGTGCAGCGCAGGGTGTCGTTGACGCCTATGACGACGGACACGATGTCCGGGTCCAGGGCGAGCCCGGCCGGGGTCTGCCGTTCCAGCACGTCCCGTGACTGCGCCCCGCTGACCGCGAGGTTCGTGAACTCCACGGTCTCCTCGGGCTGTTGGGTCAGCCCGTCGGCGAGCAGCGCGGCCCAACCGCGCCACGCCTCGCCGACGGGATCGCCCACGCCCTCGGTGAGCGAGTCACCGAGGGCGACGAAACGGACCGTTCTCATGCCACGCCTCCGGGCACGAACCGCCGTACCGGAACATCCGCGTCGTGGGCCGCGAGGAAGGCGTCGACCGCCGTGTGCCAGCCGAAACACTCCGCACGCGCGCGTGCGATCTCCCGCCGCTCCGGCTCGGAGCGTTCGAGCAGCATGTCCACGGCGTCCGCGAAGGCCTTCCCGTTGTCCGCCGCCGTGGCGCCGGCGGAGCCGATCACCTCGGGCAGCGCGGAGGACGCGCTGGCCACCACGGGCGTGCCGCAGGCCATCGCCTCCAGGGCGGCGAGCCCGAAGGTCTCGGCGGGCCCGGGCGCCAGGCACACGTCGGCGGAGGCCTGGAGCGCGCCGAGCAGCCGCCGGTCGGAGACGTGCCCGAGGAAGGTGACCGGCAGCCCCCGCTCCCGCGCCCGCTGTTCGAGCCGGGCCCGCAGCGGGCCGTCCCCGGCGACCACGAGGACCGCCCGTCGCCCGCGCCGTACCAGCGCCTCCAGGGCGTCGAGCGCCGTGCCGGGCTTCTTCTCCACGGAGAGCCTGGTGCAGGTCACCAGCAGAACCTGGTCCATGCGCGCGTACTCCGCGCGCACCACCGGGTCCCGCAGCGCCGGACTGCGCCCCACCAGGTCGACGCCCAGCGGAGCCCGTACGACATTGCGTGCGCCGATGCGGACGAACTCCCGCTCGGCGAACTCCGTGGTGCACACCACGCGCGCGTAGGTGTGTGCCGTACGGACGTTGAGGGCGTCGGCGGTGCGCCGGGACATGTTCTCCGACAGGCCCCAGGTGCGCAGGACGCCGTCGGCGGTCTCGTGGGACACCATCACGGCGGGGACGCGGGCCCGCCTGGCCCATTTGCCGGTCCAGCGCAGGGTCGTACGGTCGGAGACCTCCAGGCGGTCGGGGGCGAGTTGTTCCAGGAGGCCGGCCACGCGCCGCTTGTCGGTGAGGACGCGGTAGCCGCCGGTGCCGGGCAGCAGCGGGCCGGGCAGGGTGATGACGCGGCCCTGCTCGGTCTCACGGTCGGTGTGGCGTTCGCCGGGCACGATGAGGACCGGGTGGTGCCCGGCCTCCTTGAAGCCCTTGCCCAGCTCGCGCAGGGCGGTGCGCAGGCCCCCGGAGGAGGGGGCCACGAAGTTGGCGAGCCGCACGATCCTGAGGGAAGCGGTGTTCATGCCGCCACCACCAGCTTGCGCGCGGCGAGGACATCGCCGTAGTGGGCGATCAGTTGGTCGCCGACGGCCGCCCAGGTGCGGCCCTCGACCATGGCCCGTGCGGCGGTGCCGTACTCGGCGCGGAGCGCGGGATCGGCGGCCAGGGTCCGTACGGCGTCCGTCACCGCGCTCTCGTCGCGGGGCGGGAAGAGGAACCCGGTGCGCCCGTGGGCGACCAGGTCCAGCGGTCCGCCGGCGGCGGGCGCGACGACGGGGACGCCGCTGGCCATGGCTTCCTGGACGGTCTGACAGAAGGTCTCAAAAGGTCCGGTGTGCACGAATATGTCCAACGAGGCGAAGATACGGGCGAGCTCGTCTCCGGTACGCCGGCCGAGGAAGACCGCGCCCGGCAGCGCCTCGGTGAGGTGCGGCTGGCTGGGTCCGTCGCCGACGATCACGACCCGGACGCCCTCGATGCCGCAGGCTCCGGCGAGGAGTTCGACCTGCTTCTCGGGGGCGAGCCTGCCTACGTAGCCGACGATCAGCTCACCGTTCGGGGCGAGTTCGCGGCGCAGCGCCTCGTCCCGGTACTCGGGGCGGAAGCGCTCGGTGTCCACGCCGCGCGGCCAGAGCCTGACCCGGGGCACGCCGTGTGCCTCCAGGTCGCCCAGGGCCGCGCTGGAGGGCGCGAGGGTGCGGTCGGCGGCGGCGTGGACGGAGCGGATGCGCCGCCAGGCGGTGGCCTCGCCGGCGCCGACGTACGTACGGGCGTATCCGGCCAGGTCGGTCTGGTAGACGGCCACGGCGGGGATGCCGAGCCGGGCCGCGGCGGCCATGCCGCGGACGCCGAGGATGAACGGGCTGGCCAGGTGCACGATGTCGGCGCGGTGTTCGGTGATGGCCGCGGCGACGCGTCGGCTGGGGAGGGCGACGCGGACCTGGGGGTAGCCCGGGAGCGGTAGGGAGGGGACACGGATGACGGGGCACGGCGACTGGGCGTCGGGCCCGCTACCGGCCGAGGTGGCCGGCGCGACGACGAGCGGATGATGACCGCGATCCACGAGGTGCCGGGCGGTCTGGAGCGCGCAGTGGGCCACGCCGTTCACGTCGGGGGGAAAGGATTCGGTCACGATGACGACACGCATACCCGTGTTGTCGCCGCGCTGGACGTGGCCGCGTCAACGTGGATCTATGCGAACGGTGAACGTCCCATGAGCGTTGCGCTGCACACCCGAGCAGGTCAGACGGCGTCCATGCGCGTCTGACCCGCGGGTCATCCCACGTTCACACTGCGGGGGCGTCGGGCCCGATCCGGCTCCGTACGGCTGTCTGGACTTCCGCTTCCTCGGCCGGGTCGGCGGCGAGCCTGCGGAGCTGCTCCACGACCCGGGCGTCGGCGGTCTCGGCGTGCCGGGCGGCGATCTCGCGGGTGGTCTCCTCGCAGTCCCAGAGGCACTCGACGGCGAAGCCGGTGGGGTAGGAGGGGTCGGTGGCGGCCAGGGCGCGGGCGGCCCGGCCGCGCAGATGGGACGAGGCGGTCTCCCGGTACACATGGCGCAGGACGGGTGCGGCGCAGACGATGCCGAGGCGTCCGGCGCCGTCGACGAGGGTCCAGAGGGTGGGGGCGTCGGGCCCCTCGCCCATGACGGCCTCCCTGAGGGCGCCGAGGACCAGGTCGCTGTCCTGGGTCCCGCCCCGGCAGGCGAGCATCCGGCCGGCGGCGGCCCCGAGCGGATCGGGGCGGCGGGCCCAGCCACGGGCGCGGTCGACGGCGGCGACGGAGCGCATCCGTTCGAAGGCGTCGACGGCGGCCTCCACGACGGGCGCCGGGCCGGTGGCGACCGCTCGTTCGATCAGTTGGAGGGCTTCGGGATCGTTGCTGTCGGCGAGATAGCGCAGGGCGGTGCAGCGGGCGCCCTCGCCGCCGTCCTTGGCGGCCTCGACGATCTCGGGCCGGTCCTCGGGGCCCGCCACCGCGGTGAGGCAGCGGGCGGCCGGGACGTGCAGGGCGGCGCCGCGTTCGAGGCCCTGTTGGGCCCATTCGAACACCGCTTGCACGCTCCACCCCGGACGGGGCCCGGTAGGTCGCATCTGGCGTTGCCAGAGGTCGAAGCAGCCGGCTTCCTGGGCGGCACGCACGCGCGTGGCGATCGATTCGCGCGAGTCCTCGGCCCACAGCCGCCAGGGCCGGGGTTCGAAGGCGTCGCGCACCGCGGCGGCCAGTTCGGCCTCGCCCTCGGGGTCGGCCGGGAAACGCGCCAGCACCGGGGCGGCGAGGGCGCGCAGGCCCGCGTCGTCGTCCCTGAGCGCCAGCTCGTCCAGGGCCCAGGCCCAGTTGCTGCCGGTGGCCGCGTACCTGCGCAGCAGTTCGAGCGCGTCCTGCCTGCCGTAGGAGGCGAGGTGCCCCAGGACGGCGAGCGCGAGGCCCGTACGGGACTCCTCGGTGTCGAGGACGTCCTCGGCGTCGAAGAGGTGGGCCTCGACGGCGTCCAGGTCACCGCCCAGATCGAGGTACAGACGGGCGTAGTACAGGGAGCGGTTCTCCACCTGCCAGTCGTGGCGGGGATCGCGCAGCACACAGTGGTTCAGTGCCGCGAGTGCCTCGGCACGGGGTGCGGTGAGCGCGTGCAGTGTGCCGTCGCCGCGGCCCCGCTGAAGCAGGCCGAGCAGCGTACCGCTGGGCGCTATGACCGGATCGAACATGGGAAACAGCCTCACATCAAGCGTCGACGCAACCGGGGGACGTGCACTACCTGGCCGCGTGACAACACGTCGGGGCGCCCGCCGTTTCCTGCTTGCTGTAGACCATTTTCCTCTGCCTCTCGTAGGTGGCCCATGCGGGCCGCAACTACGGCCCGCGCGGTGCGGCAACACCTGCCCAGCCATCGCGTCCGTAAATCACGACGTCATGATGACCCGGCAGTTCTCGATGCCGCGACCGAAATTTCGGGCGGCGCCGTGCTGCCTTCCCCCGTTTTCCCCCGTTTTCCTTGTCGTACCTGGTCAGAAGGCCCGTCCTCGCCGCCGACGGGCCGCCCGTCAGTGCGCGCCGAACAGCTCCAGCAGTTCGGCCTTGGCGAACATCCGGGCCGTGTCGACCGCCGACGGGGTGCCCGCGGCCGGATCGGCACCGGCCTCCAGCAGAACTTCGATCACCTCTTGCTCACCCTTGAAGACGGCTCCGGCGAGCGGCGTCTGCCCCCGGTCGTTGATCCGGTCGGCCTCGGCGCCCCGCGCCAGCAGGGCCCGTACGGCGTCGGCGTGCCCGTGATAGGCGGCGAGCATCACCAGGGAGTCGCCGCGGTCATTGGTGAGGTTGGCCGGGACGCCCGCGTCCACGTACGCGACCAGCGCCTCGGTCCCGCCCTGGCGGGCCAGGTCGAAGATCTTGGTCGCGAGCTCCACGACCTCGGGGTCGGGGGCTTCGCTCATCGGCCTGACCGCCTCTCACTAGTACGGGTGAATCGCCAGCGTACTGGCTCCGCCGAGACATGACCGGCCCCCTCCGAGGCAAAGATCACCGCGGGCCCCGACATGGGTGAAACCCCTGCTCAGACAGCCCGAATGCGCTCCACCATCCGAGGGAAATCCGCCGAAATTCACCCACTTGCACCTTTTATCGTATGGATACATCCTGTGATCCTGGAAGAACTCATGGTGACTGTCCCCACGAACCAGGAGAGCTCAAATGATCTTGTCCATGTCAGGCGTCGTCCTTCTCGGCATCATCGTCTTCCTCTTCTTCAAGAAGGACGGACTCAAGGCCTCCCACGCCCTGGTGGCCGCACTCTTCGGCTTCTACATGGCCAGCACGGCCATCGCCCCGAGCATCAAGGCCGGCGGCGAGAGCCTGGCGAGCCTCCTCGGCGGCATCAAGTTCTGACACCACCACCCGTACGCACCTTCAGGAGACAGCAGTGGCCCGGCGCCCCCTCCCCCGCATCCTGAGCAACGGCACCGCCCAGATCGCCCGGAGCCGGGAGCTGGCCCGGACGGCGGCCGACAGCGCCACCGACGTCCTCCATCCGCTGATCACGATCACGCGCGGTCTGCGCCGGCTGGCATCCGCCGGGCGGCGCAGATGGGCCGACACCCCCAAGGACAAGCGCGGGCCGCTGCTGTTCCTGGTGGCCTCGGTGATCCTGGTCGTGGTGCTGGTGCCGTACGGCCCGCTGCTCGCCGCCATCACCCTGATGGCGGCGGCGGCATGGCAGGGCCGGGACCGCACCCCGCCGGCGCCCGAAGGGCCCGACGAGTCCCAGACCCAGCGCCTCCAGTCCCTCTACGAGGCGCTGGTGCCCTACTTCTCGGCCGCCGAGGACCCGGCTCCCCTGTTCGCCCACGGCGGCGACTGGGAGAAGGCCTTCCCGGCCTACGAGTTCGACGGCGGAGGCCGGATCTCCCATCTGGTCGTCCGCTATCCGGCGTACTTCACCGACGGCGAGGCCGACTCCCGCGCGCGGATCGAGCAGTTGCTCACCGCGAAGTCCGGCCGCAGCCGGGAGTACCACTTCACCTGGGACGAGGAGGGCAACCAGCTCACGATCGGCGTCCTCGCCCCGCTCCCCACCGACATCGCCGCCCAGCGTTTCGTCACCGCCCCCGGCGAGACCGTCCTGGGCTTCACCGACCCGACCCAGGTCCACCGCACGCTCCCGCTCACCCACGGCGAGGAGCAGCGCGACGTCCCCCCGGTCGTCTGGCGCACCGGCGTCCGCTCCACCGAACCGAACCTGCTGGTCATGGGCCAGCCCGGCAGCGGCACCTCCACCCTGCTGCGCTCGATCGCGCTCCAGGCGCTCCAGTACGGCGACGTCCTGATCGTCGAGGGCGGCGGCACCGGCGAGTACGCGTGCCTCACCGGCCGGGACGGCGTCCTCGCCGTCGAGTGCGGACTGGCCGGCGCGCTGGCCAGCCTGGAGTGGGCCGCGCAGGAGACGGAGCGCCGGCTGATCGCGGCCAACCGCGCCCGCCAGTCGGGCCACCCGGCACCGGACGACACCAGGCACCCCCTGTGGATCATCCTGGACCGCCCCAGCGCCTTCGCCCACGTGGCGACGGCCGACGGCTACCAGGACCCCCAGTCCCTGCTCCAGGTCCCCCTGCGGCACGGCCGCGCGGCCAATGTGACGGTGGTGGTGGCCGACCAGTTCGACTGCGCGGACACGCTCAGCGACGCCGTACGACAGCACACACGCGCGCGTGTCGTCCTCGGCCCCGCCACCCCCACCCAGTTGGAGGCGGTCCTCGGCGCTCCCCCGCACACCACGCCGATCGCCCAGATCCCCCCGGGCCGCGGCTACGCCCGCCTCGGCAACGGCCCGGTGCACCGGCTCCAGGTCCCGGCGACCCCGGACCCGTACGACGACGCGACGAACGACGCGCACCGCCAGGCGGTCCTGGCGCTGCTCCCGCCGCGCACCACACCGGCGGACGCGGCGGAGACCATGCCGACCGAGGTGGTGCCCGCCGAAGCGGCGGTGGAGGCCGCGGTGGCGGAGAGTTCGTAGGAGCCGGGTTCGGTGCGGGCGGGAGCCGCCCGCACCGAACCCGCCTACGGCCCTTCGCCGTCTACGCCACGAACGTCCGCGGCGACTCGCCGCCGCCCCCGCTGACCCCGTTCTCCACCAGCCGAGCCGCCGCGGCCAGCCGTACGGCCGCCTCGTCGGCCACCGCGCCTCCCACGGTGAACGGCAGCCGCACATACCCCTCGAAGGCCCCGTCGACGCCGAACCGCGGCCCGGACGGCACCCGTACCCCCACGCGCTCCCCCATCTCGGCGAGCCGTGAGCCCGACAGCCCGCCCGTGCGCACCCACAGCGTGAGTCCGCCCTTGGGCACCTCGAACTCCCAGGCGGGCAGCTCCCGCCGCACCGCCGCGACCAGCGCGTCCCGGTTCTCCCGGGCCTGGGCGCGGCGGATGTCGACCGCCTGTTCCCAACCCCCGGTGCTGAACAGCCAGTTGACGGCGAGCTGTTCCAACACCGGAGTGCCGAGGTCGGCATAGGCGCGGGCGGCGACCAGGCTGCGGATGACATCGGGTGCCGCGCGGACCCAGCCGATGCGCATGCCCGCCCAGAAGGCCTTGCTGGCGGAACCGACGGTGATCACCGTCGAACCGGCCGGGTCGAAGCCGCAGACAGGGCGCGGCATCTCGACGTCGTCGTCCAGCCACAGCTCGGTCATCGTCTCGTCGGCGACGAGCACCGTGCCGGCCGAGCGGGCCGCGTCCACGAGTTGCCGCCGCTGGTCGTCGTCGGCGAGGGCGCCGGTCGGGTTGTGGAAGTCGGCGACGACGTACGCGAGCCGGGGCGCCGCGTCCCGCAGCACCTGCCGCCAGCGGTCCATGTCCCAGCCGGAGAGCCCCTCGGCCATCGCCACGGGCACCAGCCGGGCACCCGCCTCGCGCATCAGCTGAAGGATGTTGGCGTACGAGGGCGACTCCACGGCGACCCGCTCGCCGCGCCCCGCGAAGAGATGGCAGATGGCGTCGATGGCGCCCATCGCACCGGTCGTCACCATGATCTGCTCGGGCATGGTCGGAATCCCGCGCAGGGTGTACCGCTCGGCGATCATCGCGCGCAGCGCGGGCAGCCCCGCCGGGTAGTCGCCGTGCGTGTGGGCGTACGGCGGCAGCTCCTCCAGGGCGCCCTGGACGGCCCGGGTGAGCCACGGTTCGGGCGCGTGCAGGGCGGCGCAGCCGAGGTCGATCACCGAACCGAGGGCCTCCGGGGGCAACGGCTCCAGCCCGCGCGCGGGGAGCGGGTTTCCGGCCGGTACGGCGGTCCAACTGCCGGCCCCGCGCCGGGACTCCAGGAACCCTTCGGAGCGCAGCGCCTCGTAGGCGGCGGCGACCGTGGTCCGGCTGACGGACAGCGCGAGGGCCAGTTCCCGCTCGGCGGGCAGCCGGGCGGCCACCGGGACGCGCCCCTCCAGCACGAGCAGCCGGATGCCGTCCGCGAGCGCGCGATAGGCGGGCGGTCGGCGGGTGCCGGGCCCGGCCGGCCTGTCCTGCTGGGAGTTGAGCAGCCGGGCGAGCTGTGCGGCGCCCATCGCCGAGGTCCACTGCGCCATGGAAACCAGTCCACCTTCCCGGAATTGGCCATGGATGACGTCTGTTCTCAAGCCACAGAGTGCCATGTGTCAGGCCACTACCACCACCAGGGGGCACCTCTTGTCCACGCGGAACCGTCTCGGGCGACGGTTGGTCCAGCTCTACGCAGGACTCGCGCTCTACGGCGCCAGCTCGGCGCTCCTCGTGGTGTCCGGCCTGGGCCTGGAGCCCTGGAACGTGCTGCACCAGGGCCTCGCCGAGCTCACCGGCCTGACGATCGGAGTCGTCTCGATCATCGTGGGCGCGGCGGTGCTGCTCCTGTGGGTCCCGCTGCGCCAGCGCCCCGGCCTCGGCACCGTCTCCAACGTGTTCGTGGTCGGCCTGGCCATGGACGGCACCCTCGCGCTGGTGCCGGACGCGCACGGCCTGGCCGTACGGATCCCGCTGCTGCTGGCGAGCATCCTCCTCAACGGGGTCGCCACCGGGCTCTACATCTCGGCGAGCTTCGGACCGGGCCCGCGCGACGGCCTGATGACCGGGCTGCACCGGCGCACCGGCCGTTCCATCCGCCTGATCCGTACGGGCCTCGAGGTCACCGTCGTGGCCACCGGCTTCGCGCTGGGCGGCACGGTGGGCATCGGCACTCTGCTCTACGCCCTGGCGATCGGCCCGCTCGCCCAGCTCTTCCTTCGCGTCTTCGCCGCCCCCTCGGCATCCGGCGGCAGCACGGTCGTAGCCACCGGGTCACCGGAACGGGCGATACTGCCCGGGTGACCACGCTCATACGTCATCCCTACCTCGACCATCCCGGTCCGATCCCCTTCGCCCACCGGGGCGGCGCGGCGGACGGCCTGGAGAACACCGTGTTCCAGTTCCGGCGCGCGGTCGAACTGGGCTACCGGTACATCGAGACCGACGTCCACGCCACGGCCGACGGGAAGCTCGTCGCCTTCCACGACGAGACCCTGGACCGGGTGACCGACGGCGCGGGCCGGATCGCGGACCTGTTCTGGTCGGACGTGAGCCACGCGCGCGTGGCGGGCAGGGAACCGGTGCCCCTCTTCGAGGAGCTGCTGGAGACGTTCCCCGAGGTGCGCTGGAACGTCGACGTCAAGGCGGAGCCGGCGCTCCGCCCCCTCCTGGACCTCCTGGAGCGCACCGACTCCTGGAACCGCGTCTGCGTCGGCTCCTTCTCCGAGAAGCGCGTGGTCCGCGCCCAGCACCTGGCCGGCCCGCGCCTGGCCACGTCGTTCGGCACGCGCGGGGTGCTGAACCTGCGGCTGCGCTCCTGGGGCGCGCCTCTCCCGGTGCGCCGTTCGGCCGTCGCCGCACAGGTGCCCGAGGAGCAGTCGGGCGTCCCTGTCGTTGACCGGCGCTTCATTCGCGCCGCACACGCGCGTGGAGTGCAGGTCCACGTGTGGACCGTCAACGAGGCCGATCGCATGCACCGGCTCCTTGACCTGGGAGTGGATGGCATCATGACCGATCACATCGACACACTGCGCGAGGTCATGGTGGAGCGGGGCGTCTGGGCCTGAGCCCCGGAGTCGACGCGGTCACGGGGAAGCGAGGGCACGGGTGGGTACCGACACCCTGCGGTCACAGTCTGCCGACGAGGCCGACGAACGGCGGCGCGAACAGCGCGGCTGGTACTTCTACGACTGGGCCTGCTCCGTCTACTCGACGAGCGTGCTCACCGTGTTCCTGGGCCCCTATCTGACCTCGGTCGCGAAGTCGGCGGCGGACCCGGACGGATTCGTGCATCCCCTGGGGATACCGGTCCGGGCGGGGTCCTTCTTCGCCTACACCGTCTCCGCGTCCGTGATCGTGTCGATCCTCGTCATGCCCCTCGCGGGCGCGGCAGCGGACCGTACGGGCCGCAAGAAGCCCCTCCTGGCGCTCGCCGCCTACGTGGGCGCGACCGCCACCACGGGCCTGTTCTTCCTGGACGGCGACCGCTATCTGCTCGGCGGCTTCCTGCTGATCGTCGCCAACTCCTCCGTGGCCGTGTCGATGGTCGTGTACAACTCCTACCTTCCGCAGATCGCCCCGCCCGAGGAGCGCGACGCGGTCTCCTCCCGGGGCTGGGCCTTCGGCTACGCGGCCGGCTCGCTGGTCCTTGTCGCCAACCTGATCCTCTTCACCGGCCACGACTCCTTCGGCCTCTCCGAGTCGATGGCGGTCCGCATCTGTCTCGCCTCGGCCGGCATCTGGTGGGGCGCCTTCACCCTCGTACCGCTGAAACGACTGCGCGACCGCGGCCGTACGGCGTCCGAGGCGCCCACGGCGCAGGGCTGGCGGCAGCTCGCGGCGACCGTCCGGGACATGCGCGGCAAGCCGCTCACCCTGTCCTTCCTGTTCGCCTATCTGATCTACAACGACGGCATCCAGACGGTGATCTCCCAGGCATCCGTGTACGGCTCCGAGGAACTGGGCCTGAGCCAGTCCACGCTCATCACGGCCGTCCTGATGGTCCAGGTGCTCGCGGTGGCGGGCGCGCTCGGCATGGGGCGACTCGCCCGGACCTACGGGGCCAAGCGGACGATTCTCGGATCGCTGGTCGCGTGGACGGTGACGCTGGCCGCCGGGTACTTCCTGCCCGCCGGTGCGCCCGTCTGGTTCTTCGTGCTGGCCGCCGGGATCGGCCTGGTCCTGGGCGGCAGCCAGGCGCTGTCCCGGTCCCTGTTCTCCCATCTGGTGCCGCCCGGGAAAGAGGCCGAGTACTTCTCGGCGTACGAGATGAGCGATCGGGGCATGAGCTGGCTGGGACCGCTTCTGTTCGGGGTGACCTACCAGGTGACCGGAAGTTATCGGGACGCGATCATCTCTCTGGTGGTCTTCTTCGTCGTGGGATTCGTGCTGCTCGCACGGGTTCCGGTGGCACGGGCGATCACCGACGCGGGGAATCCTCTTCCCGAGAGGATTTAGCGCTCAAGGCGAAAGGGCGGTAGTGTACGCGTTTGGCCTGCCTGGCGTACCGTTACTGCGCGTCAAAGATGACGAATCGCTAGGTGACATCTGCTAGTAGATGTGACAAACCGGGCGCTGGTGGGTACAACAAGGGGCGGCTACGACGGCGACACATGACCCCGTACGGGAATCTTTACCGCCGACCGGACGTTGACCGGATGACGACGACAGCGACACCTGTCCTGTGGGCGACAAGCCCGGGAGGCACGATTCATGAGTGAGCGAGCTCTTCGCGGCACGCGCCTCGTGGTGACCAGCTACGAGACGGACCGCGGTATCGACCTGGCGCCACGCCAGGCCGTGGAGTACGCATGCGAGAAGGGACATCGCTTTGAGATGCCCTTCTCGGTCGAGGCGGAGATCCCGCCGGAGTGGGAGTGCAAGGTCTGCGGGGCCCAGGCACTCCTGGTCGATGGCGACGGCCCTGAGGAAAAGAAGGCCAAGCCCGCGCGTACCCACTGGGACATGCTGATGGAGCGGCGCACCCGCGAGGAACTCGAAGAGGTCCTCGAGGAGCGTCTTGCCGTTCTCCGTTCCGGCGCGATGAATATCGCGGTTCACCCGAGGGACAGCCGCAAGTCGGCCTAGTCCCGAAGGTCCGGAGCGGTTCTACCGCACGAACAAGTGACACAAGCAAGTAACCGCGGGCGCCGTACGAACATGTACGGCGCCCGCGGTTTTGCATGTCCCGGTGTCAGCGGGTGAGCGGCGGACGCGGGCCCTGCGGGGCGTCGCTGCCGGGCTCCTCCCGGATGACCTCGCCCTGGACCACCTTGCCGTCCGGGCGGTGCATACGGGCCTGCTGGAAGGCGTCTCCCAGGGTGCCTGGAGCGGCCTTGCCCAGCTTCCGCTCGACCGTGCGCTCCGCATAACGCGCCAGGGCCTTCTGGACCGGCGGAACCAGCAGGAGCAGCCCGGCCACGTCCGAGACCAGCCCCGGGATCATCAGCAGCAGGCCGCCCAGCATCATCAGCCCGCTGCCACCGCCGCCGGCCGGGGCGGTGCCCTGCTGCACGGCCTGGCTCAGGTTCTGGAAGGCACGCCGGCCCGCCCGCTTGATCACCACGGCGCCGAGCACGAACCCGGCGAGCAGCAGCATGAAGACCGTGAGACCGCTCGACGCGCCCGCGACCACCGTCAGCAGCCAGATCTCCAGCACCAGCCACGCGGCGATGCCCAACGGCAGATACGTACGCAGCCGGGAACGCGGAGGCCGGGCGGCGGAGGAAGGGGTGGGTGCGCCAGTCGTCATACGTCCAGTGTGCCTGGGCCCGGCTCAGTGCGGGATAAGGGCACGATCAACGAGGCCTGTGAGGTCGCAGGGCTACGGCTGTGAAGGCCTTCCCCCGGGCTTCCCCAGGCCGCGGAGCTTGCCGACCCGCTCCCCCACGCCCCACGTGGTGACCCTCCACAGGGCCTCGACGAGGATGTCGCGGCTCATCTTGGAGTCGCCGAGTTCGCGCTCCACGAAGGTGATGGGGACCTCGACGACGTGGTAGCCGGACTTGACGGCGCGCCGGGCCAGGTCGACCTGGAAGCAGTAGCCCTGGGAGGCCACGCCGTCCAGACCGAGGCCTTCGAGGGTCTCGCGGCGGAAGGCCCGGTAGCCGCCCGTGATGTCGCGCAGCGGCAGGTCGAGCGCCACGCGTGAGTAGAGACTGCCGCCCCGGGAGATGAACTCGCGGGACTTGGGCCAGTTCACCACCCGGCCGCCGGGCACCCACCGGGAGCCCAGCACCAGGTCCGCACCCTTGAGCGCGGTGAGCAGCCGGGGCAGCTCCTCGGGCTGGTGGGAGCCGTCGGCGTCCATCTCGATGAGGACGCCGTAGCCGTTGTCGAGGCCCCAGCGGAAGCCCGCGAGGTACGCGGCGCCGAGGCCCTCCTTGCCCTTGCGGTGCAACACCTGGACCTGTTCGTCCTCGGCCGCCAGCTCGTCGGCCAGCTTGCCCGTGCCGTCGGGGCTGTTGTCGTCGGCCACGAGGACATGAGCCTCGGGGACCGACTGCCGCACCCGACGGACGATGGACTTGATGTTCTCCGCCTCGTTGTAGGTCGGGATGATCACCAAGGCCGTGCCGAGCGGGCCGAACTTCCGCCCCTGGGCCTGTGCCGCGAGGGCTCCGTCGCCGTCGTTCACTGCTGCCCCTTCATGTCCGTACGCAGACGTCCACCATAGTGGCCGCGGCCTGGGATGACGTGCCACGTCGTTCGTACAGTGGTGTCGATTCGACAAGAACGGGGTAAGACTGCCCTTTTCGGCACCCGTGTGCTGCGGATGGGGGCCCGGCGCCCTTCGGGCCGACCTGGGACCCGCCGGCTGCGGGTCGACCAAAGCCGTTGTCTACTGGACGTCCGGGCCCCACCCGGGTCACACCAGCCGACCGGCCGGAACGTTCCCTCGCCGTGGCGCGGGCGCTGAGCCTGGCTCCCAGTGGCGGTGCCCGGTGCGGCACACCGTCCCTGACCCAGCGGCGCTTCGGCGATTGTTCGGAGGTTCCCCGGTCGGGCGTCCGGTGGTGGACTCGGACGAACCTACCGGCCCCCTGCGCCCGCCTGTCAACAGCCGTCTGATCTGCGCTTTCTCCCTTAACCGGCTGGTCAGGGCGGAGGATGCGCAGGTCGCGCGACAGGGCGGCGGCCGTGGATCGGGGGCGCGCCACCCCGGGAGATCACTCGCCCGGCCGTACGAACACCGTGCGTCCGCCCACGACGGTCCGCAGACAGACCGGGAGGTCGCCGCCCGGGGTCAGGTCGGGCAGCCCGGGTGTGCCGGAGCGCGGGTCGGTCGACCAGCGCGCGACCCGGTCGTCGGGCGCCTGCACCACCAGGGCGTCCGTCCGCCAGACCGCGTAGTCGGCGGGCGCGCCCGGCACCAGGACGCCCGCGTCGTCCCGTCCTACGGCCCGCCAGCCGCCCCGCGTGTGCGCGGTGAACGCGGCCCGCACCGAGACGCGATGTTCAGCCGTCCGGTGGAACGCGGCGGCGCGGACCGTCCCCCACGGGTCGACCGGGGTGACCGGGCTGTCGGAGCCGAAGGCGAGCGGCACACCGGCCCGCAGCAGGGCCGCGAAGGGGTTCAGGGCACGCGCCCGCTCCCGGCCCAGCCGCTGGGCGTACATGCCCTCCTCGCCGCCCCACAGCGCGTCGAAGGCGGGCTGCACGGAAGCGGTCAGGCCCAGCTCGGCGAAGGCCGCGATGGTCTCCGGGGTGAGCATCTCGGCGTGTTCGACGCGGTGCCGGGCGGCGCGGACGCGGCCCAGGCCGACCTTCTCGGCGGCTGCGCGGACGCCGTCGACCACCGCGGCCACCGCGGCGTCCCCGATGGCGTGGAAGCCCGCCTGGAGGCCCGCCTCGGTGCACGCGACGACATGGGCGGCCACGGCGTCCGCGTCGAGGTACGCGATGCCGGTGTGCCCGGCGTCGGTGTAGGGCTGGTGCAGACAGGCGGTGTGCGAGCCGATGGAGCCGTCGACGAAGAGATCACCCGCCGCTCCTACGGCGCCCAGCTCCCGCGCCTTCGCCACGTCCTGCTCGGCCCAGTAGCCGACGACGCGCGGCCCCGGCTCCTCGGCGGCGAGCCGCAGCAGGCCCGTGAAGTCGTCCTTGGAGGAGATGTCGGGTCCGGCGCACTCGTGGACCGAACCGACGCCCAGAGAAGCCGCGTGGGCCAGGGCGGTGCGCTGGGCCTCGACGCGCTGCTCCGGGGTGATGGCGGCGAGCGCGGTGGCGCGTACGGCGTGATGGGCGTCGGCGGTGAGGGGTCCGTCCGGCGCGTCGAAGCCGGGGACCAGGTCGAGCAGGGCCGTCGTGACGACCGCCGAGTGGACGTCGATGCGGGAGAGGTAGAGCGGACGTCCGCCGGTCGCCGTGTCGAGTTCGGCGCGGGTCGGCGGGCGGCCCCCCGGCCAGCGTGCGGCGTCCCAGCCGTGGCCCAGCAGAACGCGGTCGGCCGGGCGGCCGGCGGCGAAGTCCCGCACGAGGGACAGGGCCGCCTCCAGGGAGGGCGCGTCCGACAGGTCGAGGCCGGTGAGCGCGAGGCCGGTGGCCGTGGTGTGCACGTGTGCGTCGGTGAACGCCGGGGTGACCAGCGCGCCGTCCAGGTCGACCACCTCGTCGACGCCGTCCGCGAAGGCGTCGGCGGCACCCTCGGAGCCGACCCAGGCGACCTGGCCGCGCTCCACGACCATCGCGGTCGCGAACGGGTCGGCGGGGCTGTGGACTTCGCCGCGGCGGAGCAGGACGGTCGTCGGTTCGGGGGTGCGCTCACTCATGGGGAACAGTCTCGCGCCTCACCGCCGCCGCCCCGCACGCAGGTCGGTCAGATGCGCGGCGGGCGGGCCTCGTACGGCGTCGACAGCACCACCGTGGTCCGCGTCGAGACGCCGGCCAGGCCGCGCAGCCGGGCCAGCAGTTCCTCCAGTTCGTGCGGGGTGGAGACCCGCACCTTGAGGATGTAGTTCTCGTCGCCGGCGACGCTGTGGCAGGCCTCGATCTCGGGGACGTCGGAGAGGCGGTCCGCGATGTCGTCGGGGGCGCTGGGATCGAACGGTTTCACCGAGATGAAGGCGGTCATGGGCAGACCCACCGCCTCCGGGTCGACGACCGCGGCGTACCCGCGGATGACGCCACGCTGCTCCAGCCGGCGCACCCGCTGGTGCACGGCCGACGTGGACAGGCCCGTGGCCTTGCCCAGGTCTGTGTAGCTCATCCGCCCGTCCTTGACGAGCAGCTGCACGATTTGTCGGTCCAGCTCCTCCATGGCGCAAGAACTTACATGGCGGCTGATCTCCTCCGATAGCTCAGCGGCGCAGGTCATACCCGGTTCGTGATGTTGCCGGGAGTGGCCTGTGCGTCAGCCGGGGACAAATCCGCCGCCACGGGCACCTGCGGGCGGCATGTGACGAACGCCACAGGCCTCGAACGGTCTCCGTGATGGTCTCGTGATTACCGCGGAGACCGGACGGGAAGTGCTTGCTGTGGTCGAGGCCGCAGCGCCTTCACGGCCCAGCCCAGTAGGGGGAGAAACCCATGCAGAGTGTTAAGCGCCCTGGACGCACCGCGCCCAAGCGGCCGCAGCTCGTCGTCGAGTTCGATCCGGAGGGCCTCGATTCCGATGGCCCCGACGGCTTCGAGGCCGATGAACCCGACGCGTACGACACCTTCGAGATGTACCGGGTGATCTGCCCGGACTGCGTGCAGCCCATCGCGCTCCTCGCGGACGAAGAGGTCCTGCCGGAGCACGCGCTGTGCGCCTCGCCGTGGAACCCGTTCGGGCTGACGGTCTGCGCCGGTACGGGCCGTGAGGCGGCCGACGCCCGGTCCGCCGACGAGTCCGCGGACCCTCAGGAGCAGGACACCGCACTGCTGTTGACGCTCCCTCAGGGCCTCGACTGGCGGACGCAGCCCTTCTCGCACGTCGGCGGCCCCAGCTCGCGCCCGATGCGGGTGCCCGACATGCGCCGCGCCGCCTGAGCGCACTCGCTCAACCCCAGTAGCTGCCCTGCACCATGGCCCGCAGGCTGTCGTGGTGCAGGATCAGTGTGTCCGGGTCCGCCGGGACGGCCACCTCCCCGAAGTGCGCCTGCCGATAGGCGATACGCAGCATCACGATCGCGTGCCGCAGGGCGGCGTACAGGGTGTAGAAGTCCATGTCGCGCGGGGTGTGGCCGCTGAGTTCGGCGTACCGGGCCTCCACTCGGTCCCGGCGGAAGAACTCCGGCAGCCCTGGCTGGCCGAAGGCGACCGTGAGGTCCTGGAAGAAGCGGTGCAGGTAGACGGCCCAGCCGAGGTCCACCTCGCGCGGGGCCGGGGCCGCCATCTCCCAGTCGAGGACGGCGACGGGGTCGAACCCGTCGTAGACGACGTTGCCGATGCGCGCGTCGCCCCAGTTGAGGACCGTCTCGCCCGGATCGGCCGGCCAGAGTTCGGCGAGCCGGTCGAAGGCGCTCTCGATGAGCGGTGAGCGGGCGAGCCCGTCAACGACCCATGTGTAGTACGCGCGTTGGGACGCGACGTGACGGTGGAGGGCGTCCCCGTCGCCCGGGAGGGTGAGGAACTCGGCTTCCCCCAGCGGGACTTGGTCGTGCAGGCGGGCGATGAGCGCAACCGAGGCGGCCTCCAGATGCTCGCGTTCCGCGTCGGTCGCCGCGTGCAGCCAATTGCCTTCGTACGTATACGGCATGACGTCCGGCGGTACGCGTCCCTCGGCGCGTTCCATGACGAAGAACGGCGCGCCGAGCGGGCCGGGATCCTCCTCCAGCCAGCGCACCTTCGGCACCGGCAGATCCGTGCGGTCGGCGACCAGGCGCATGGTGCGGAACTGGCGCGGCAGGTCGTAGACCGGGAACACGGTGTACGCCGCCGGGTCGGCCGCGAGTCTCAACGCGCAGGCACGCAAGGGCGGTTCGGGGTGTTCGATGTCGAAGAGCAGGGTCTCGCTGGACATGCCGTTCGACGCGGGGACCCGGATGTCGAGGGCCTTGGCGCCGGGCAGGCGGGTGTCGAGCCAGGCGGTGAGGCGGTGGGCGAGTTCGTCCGGGTCACGGGTGGTCGTGCGGGGGCGGGGCGCTGACGCCATGTCGTCTCAACTCCCTTGCGGTGCAACTCCCTTACGGTGCAACCGAGATGCCACCTCGACTGCCCTACGGCGCGACCGAGTCGAAGCCGGTGAAGCCGCTCGGGTCGTGGCGGCCGAACGAGCCGTGTTCGAAGATGCCGTGGCCGACCCGGCCGTCCAGGCGGAAGCGGGCCGCGTGGTCGGTGACCCCGTAGGCGGCGAGCGGGGTCGGCTGGGTGAGGTCGTAGGTGCGGCGGTCGAGCCACTCGCGACCGCGCCAGGTGCCGTGCTGCCAGTCGTCGGCGGGTGGGTAACCGGCGCCGATCGCCAGGGGTGAGGAGGTCAGGATCTCGACTTCGAGTTCCTGCGGTTTCCGGGCGTCGCCGAGGTGGACGACGGCGCGCTCGGGGTGACGGGTGCCGGAGCGGTAGGTGATCTCGGCCTGGGGCCAGCCGAGTTGGTGGTCGCGGTGGCCGGGGCGGACGACGGTCGCCTCGTTCAGGGTGCGGTAGCCGTCGGCGTCCTCCTGGACGACGACCATCAGGAACCGGTCCTCGAAGCGGACCGGGCACCAGATCCAGTGGAAGCCCTCGGTCGGATGCTCCTCGGCGAGCCGGCCGCCCTCCTCACCCGGGATCGGCCGCACGCCCCAACTGCGGTCCCTGGTACCGGTCCAGCCGTCGGCGGTGACCCGGAACTCCTCGCCATCCGCGCGGATCACCCCCTGCACACCGCCCGCCTGGACGAACCGGCGCCCTTCGAGGGTGAGCCGGTCGCCGCGATACTGGACGTGATGGGGTTCCCATAGGGCCGGGAAGTCGGCTGTCCAAGTCAGGTCGCAGGAGAGGGAGTTGTCCGTGCAGCGCAGGCGCAGCCTGTGCAGTGGTTCCTCGACCTCGATGCGCAGGGGGCCCACCGCGAGGTGCATGCGGTCGTCGCCGAGGGCGTCCGAGGCGCGGACCGCGTGCAGGGTGTCGCCGGTGCGGAGGGTCGCGTAGGCGTCGATCACGCCGACGTTGGGGTAGACCCCCAGGCCGAGGATGAGCAGGGCGCGGCCCTCGTGGTCGAGGACGTGGAAGATGCAGCGGTCGTAGGCGTTCCGGTCGCCGGTCGCGACGTGCTTCATCGACAGGGGGACCTGATGCACGGGGTACTCGTCGAGGGGCACGGGACGGTCGTCTGCCACGGCTAACCTCCCCTGGGGACAGTGGAGGTGACGGTACGTCAGGTCCGATGCGGTAGCCAGACCCGTGACCCGTACGCCGGTGAACTCACGCTCGATTACCCGCGCCGGTGACCTGTGGAAGCGTCCTTGCGTTGCCCCGGTATGACCCCCACCTATGCGCCGACCGGGCGTCAACGCCGTATCTACGTCCCCGTAGCCGCAGAATCGGTTCCGCCGGCGCCGCCGCAGCCCCAGGACCCGCCCATCTACCGTGATCTCATGCGGAGTTGGGCCGACCGGGGCCGCACCCTGCCGGGGCGTCACGACCCGGAGTGGGCACGGTTGGCGGCACCGCCGCAGGGTCTGTCCGGCGGATCGGGCTGGAGGGAGTCGACGGCACCTGACCGGCACTGGTGAGCGGGGCGCGGAGCGTGCGGCCGCGGGGCGGAGGAGACGTCGGCATCAGCGGCTGCCGCCGCAGGCGGCACGCCAGGATCCCCTCCCGGCCCGCCGGGCCGGGGGCGTGCCGCGCCCCGCGCCCGCGGCATGATCCACCGGGCAGAGCCCGGGGCTCAGCCGGTTCGGTGGGCTTCGGGACCCGCCAGGTGGCGGGCGATGACCATGCGCTGGATCTGGTTGGTGCCCTCGACGATCTGCAGGACCTTGGCCTCGCGCATGTAGCGCTCGACGGGGAAGTCCGCGGTGTAGCCGTAGCCGCCGAGGATCTGGACAGCGTCGATGGTGGCCTTCATCGCGGTGTCGGTGCAGTGGAGTTTGGCCATGGCGGCCTGTTTCGCGAACGGGCGGCCCGCGTCGCGCAGTCGGGCCGCCGCGAGGTAGAGCGCGCGGCCGGCCTCGATCTGGGTGGCCATGTCGGCGAGCATGAAGCGCAGGCCCTGGAAGTCGGAGATCGGGCGCCCGAACTGCTGCCGTCCGCTCGCGTACGCCACCGCCTCGTCCAGCGCGGCCTGGGCCAGGCCGATCGCGCAGGCCGCGATGCCGAGCCGGCCGGAGTCCAGTGCGGACAGGGCGATCGCGAAGCCCTGGCCCTCCTCGCCGAGGCGCCGCTCGTCGGGGACGCGGACGCCGTCGAAGTGGACCTGGGCGGTGGGCGAGCCCTTCATGCCCATCTTCTTCTCCGGCACGGCACCACTCAGGCCGGCCGCGTCGCCGGGCACCAGGAAGGCGCTGATGCCGCGGGGGCCGTCCTCGCCGGTGCGGGCCATGACCGTGTAGAAGTCGGCGATGCCGCCGTGGGTGATCCAGGCCTTGGTGCCGTCGATCACCCAGTCCTCGCCGTCCCGCACCGCCTTCGTGCGCAGGGAGGCCGCGTCCGAGCCGGAGGACGGTTCGGAGAGGCAGTAGGCGCCGAGCAGGCCGCCGCCGAGCATCGCGGGCAGGTGCTCGACCTGCTGCTGTTTGGTGCCGTAGTTCGCCAGCGCGTGGCAGGACAGCGAGTGGACGCTGACGCCGAGGCCGACGGTGAGGCGGGCCGCCGCGAGCTCTTCGAGGACCTGGAGGTAGACCTCGTAGGGCTGGTCGCCGCCGCCGTATTCCGAGTCGTACGGCAGGCCGAGCAGTCCGGTCTCGGAGAGCAGGGTGAAGATCTCGCGCGGGAAGTGTCCGGCGTCCTCTTCCTCGGCCGCCCTCGGGGCGATCTCGCGCTGCGCGATGTCACGGGCCAGCGAGATCAGATCCCGGGCCTCGTCCGTGGGCAGTTGCCGGTCCACCGGTTGCGGGGCGCGGTCGGGCATGGCGACGCTCTCCTCCCTGTCGGGCACTTCGGCGGGCGTACGCCTTGGGTCGAGGCGACGTGGCCGGGTACCGCACGGATGCGGCCGCTGTTCCGCTCCCGGGTCTCGGAAGCGGCTGACCAGCGGCTCTGCGCTGTGAGTATGCCCGATCGGAGGTCGCTCGTCACCAGTTAACGACCGCTTACTTCAAGAATAGCCCGGTCGTCTGGAAGGAGCCTGGACCGTTGACTCAGCCGTCCCGGCGGGCCGGCTTCGGCGCGGGGTGGGCGGGGTCGAGTTCCTCGATGGCGCGCAGGGTGCCGCCGAGGGTCTTCACGAGGATCTCGCGCATCGTCTCGCGGGAGAGGTCGGAGGTGCTGATCCACTCCAGGGTCGCGCCCTCGACGCTGCACACCCAGCCGAACAGGCCCATGCGCGCGATCCGGGAGATGTCGGTACGGCCGTACGCCCCTTCGGCGATGGTCGCGACGATCGCCGCGCGCACCCCGTCGCGGATGGCGTGCACCTCGGTGTCGAAGCCGACGCCACCGCTCACGATCGTGCGGTACGCGGCCTGGTTGTGCTCGGCCCAGCGCAGATAGCTGTCCATCGTCCGCTGTACGCGGTCCAGTTGGGGCAGTTCGAGGCCGCTCGCCGCGAAGGTCACCAGGTCGGCGACCGAGTCGTTGATGATCGCCAGGTAGTAACCGCGCTTGGACTGGAAGTAGTAGTAGATCAGCCCCTTGGCGACATGGGCCTGCCGCGCGATGTCGTCCATCGACAGCGCGTCGTAGGACGTGTCGGCGAACAACTTCCGGCCAATGGTGATGAGTTCGGCGCGGCGCGCCAAGGAACGCTCGGTACCGCGCGCCCGAGGACGTGCGACGTCACGCTGCTGACTGATTTCCAATTTCGACTCTGGCTCTCCAACTGGGCTGGGTCAACCGCAGTATGGCAGGTCGACTATGCGTCAGGTCACAGCAGGCCGATTTGGGTCACAAGCATCGCGATCACCACGACGAGGGTCCAGCCCATGATGTGCTCGGCGATCTTCGGACCGTCGCCCTTGGGGCCGCCGGTGCGGGTACGGATGCGGGCGGCGGTGGCTGAGTGTGCGGTCATGGCGGCTCGCAGAGGTCGGATGTGTGGTGGACTCCCCCCTTCTGTCCACCTTGCCATCCCTGTCGGCTTTTGCGCCGGAGACCTTGGTCACAGGAACCTCGGTCCCCGGGGCAGGGGTCAGCGCACGCCCACCGCCGCGAGCGCCTCGCGCTGGGCGGCGGTCGGGTCCGCCGGGAAGTAGAGGTAACAGACGCCGCCGGTACCGGAGGAGACCTTCCCGGCGGCGTTGTACCGCTTGGTGCGCAGCCAGATGTTCTCGAACTCGCGCCGGTCGTAGACGCGACGGACGGCCGGATCGCTGGGCGAGTTCGGGTCGTTGGCGATCACGTCGCCGTCGGCGGTGAAGCCGATCACCGTCATCAGATGGCCGGCGGTGCCGTAGCCCGCGCCGGTCAGCTCGCTGCCCAGGAACGACTGTGACGTTATGGCCGGGATGCCCGCCGCGATCAGCGTCTCCAGGTCGGTGAGCGAGCCGAGCCGGGTGACCACGCCCTGGAGGTCCTTGTACGTGGCCGCGTAGGCGGCGTTGAACGGCCAGTTGCCGCAGCCCTTGTACTGGTGGTCGTAGGTGAAGCGGGCCGCGTTGTCGACCTGCGGGTCGGCGTAGGCCGGGTCGACCCAGGCCACTTGCTCCGGGGTGAGCCGGCCGCCCCAGTACTCGATGATCATCTGCGAGGAGGTGGGGCTGCACCAGGCCTCGCCGCCGTTGTCGTACTCGGGGTACTGGCCGACGTGGATCTCCTGCGAGTAGCGCGGGACGGTCAGCTCCCTTGCCGGGCCGGGGGTAGAGGCCGGGACGGTGAAACGGTCCGGGACGTCGGACCCCATCGCGCCGAGCCGCCACACGATGGGGGTGAGCTTGGTACCGGGCTTGCGGTACAGCGTCAGGCGCAGCCGGTACGACGCGAGGCGCAGGCCCGTGGTCGCGTCGTCGATCGCGAAGGTGTCCGTCCAGATCGTGGACCTGCCGTCCGTCTGGTCGTCGACGGAGGTCCGCTTGATGTCCTGGTCTCCGGCCGCCCAGCGGCCCATCACGTACCAGGGGGTGACCGTGCCGTCGGAGTACGTGCCGCGCAGTTCGACCTGGATCCAGGTGCCGGCGGGGGTGTGGGCGTTCCAGGAGGCGATGGTCTCCGTCGCGGGGACGGAGAGCCTGTGGACGGGGGACGTCCAGGTCGCGTACTCCCAGGTCGAGGTCCGGCCGGTGTGCGGGTCCGGGTAGTCGAGACTGCCGAGGGCGGTGCCGATCGCGAGGCCCGGGCGGGAACCCGCGACGGCACGGGTGCCCTGGGCGGTGCCGCGGCACCAGTCGGCGTAGGTGGTCCACGCGTGGTAGTCGACCTGGCCGGTCGGGGCCCCGTCCGTGTCGGCGGGCCCGGCGGGGTCGGCGGCCGCGGGGACCGCGCCGCTCACCACCGCGGCGGCGACCGCGGCGGCCAGGACGGTTCTGCGCGAGGGCTGTTCGGGCCGTCGGGACGGCTGTTCGGCTCTGCTCATGGGCGGAAGACCCCCGGGTGTTCCGAGTAGGGACAGATCCAGTGCACGGCTGTGCGCCCACTATGAGCACGGACAGCACGTCCCGGCCAGCACTTCGAGCCGTGCCACGCCCACCAATATTGGTCTCGACCACTGGCATGACCTGGGAGGGGAGCCACCGCTCCCTAGACTGCCCAGGCACCCTCCGGCCTCACCCACGACCTCCCGGGACGATTCATGCACGACCTCGCCCACCGGCTCCGCCGGCTCCCTCCGTTCTGCGGCCCGGTCCGGATCGTCGGTGTCGACGGACACGCGGGGTCCGGGAAGTCCACGTTCGCCGGGCAGTTGGCCGAGGCCCTGGGCGGCGCCCCCGTCCTGCACCTCGACGACCTCGCCACCCACGACGAACTGTTCGGCTGGACCGACCGGCTGCTGACCCAGGTGATCACTCCGCTCGGCCGCGGCGAGACAGCCCAGTACTTCCCCTACGACTGGCACGCCCGCCACTTCGGACCTCCCCGCGCACTGCCGCCCGCGCCCGTGGTCCTCGTCGAGGGGGTCGGTGCCGGGCGCCGGGCGCTGCGCCCGTTCCTGGCGGGGCTGCTGTGGATGGAGCTCTCCCGCGAGGAGGCCTGGGCGCGGGGACGGCTGCGGGACGGAGCGGAGCAGCGGGACTTCTGGGACGGATGGGTCGAGGCGGAACACGAACACTTCGCCAAAGACCCTTCGCGCCCCCACGCGGACTTCCTGGTACGGCAGTTGAGGGAGGGGTACGAGGTGCTCACGGGGCCTTCCGGGACGGTTGGACCGGACCACGACGTGACCCACGGTGACGGACCGCCCGCAGTGTGCTGAACTTGTGAAGACCCTTCCGCCTGAACTTCCTTGAGTGCCTCAACTCGGCTTGACCCAGGGGCCGTACAGGTCTTACGTTCTGAATGTGCGGCAGGTTCGAAGCCGCCCAGAGTCGCGAAGCCCCCGGTTGTTCCCCCGTGATCGGGGGCTTCGTTCTGCTCCCAGCCCGTTTTCCGGCCGCTACGAGCCGCGATTTGCTCACCCTGGGTCACCGTCCTGAGTGCGCCCCATCTGCTCCCACCTCGCCAAACGGCCTGTGCGGCACCCTTCGATGGGCGACTGCCCCGCAGGTACGATGCCCAGGGTGCGACCGACGGACGGCTGCTTCGCGCACCACGGCAACTCCCGTCCGCGGCACAGCGGTTCGACCCAGACTGCCGACGGGCGACGGCCCGGCGGCGAATCAACGGGGGCACGGTTTGTGGGGGGACGTGATGGACTTCGGCACGCAGGGCCCCGAGGCCCCGGCCGACCTCGCGTGGCTGCGAGGCGTGGACGCCTACACGATGGGCGCTTATCCGCAGGCGGAGGAGGAGTTCCGCACCGCGGTACGGATGGATCCCGGGATGGCCGACGGCTGGCTCGGACTGCACGCGCTGCGCGTCGAGACGACGACCGCGCTGCTGCGGATGTACCGGCACCGGGAACGCTTCGGGGAACAGCGCACCAGGCACCGCCGTACGCTCAACTCCTGGTACTGGCTGGGCTGGTGGGTCCAGCCCGTGCTGGAGAGCCCGCGTGATCTGCTGCTCGCGCACGCCTCGCACTGGCTGGACGGCCGCCATGTCCCCGAGCTGGACCGGGCGTTGGCCGGACTGCCGCCCGTGGACACCGACCACCAGGTCCGCTTCCTGCACGCGTGCCGCGCCTATCTGGTCAAGGACTGGGAGCAGTTGGTCCGGCACACGGACCCGCTGATCAACGACCAACTCCTGGGCATCGAGGCCGGGTTGTTCGGCGGGATGGCCCGGGTGCGGCTGGAGATGTACGGCCAGGCCGAACCGCTGCTGTCCTCCGCGCTGATGCGCTGTCGCAGCGAACAGCCCCAGCGCAAGGAGTTGCGGTACTGGCTGGCGCGGGCCCACGAGGGCACCGGGCGCAGTGCCGCCGCGCTGCCCCTGTACCGGGCGGTGCACCGCGTCGACCCCGCGTTCATGGACACCTCGGCGCGGCTCGCGGCGATCACCGACTCCGACGGGTACGACGGGTCCGAGGACGTGACCGATCTCGCGGCGATCACGCTCTCCGGCGGGCAGGACGCGCTGGAGGGGCCGGACGGGCTCGATCCGCTGTTCGGTGCGGAGGGGCGCGATCTGAAGCTGTCGGAGCCCGGGCTTCCGCCGACCGGGCCGCTGCCCTCCGCGGCCGACCCGGTGCGCGAGAAGACCTCGAATCCGGTCCTGCCGCTGCCCACCGGGCCCACCGACCCCGTGCTGCTGGAGGAGGCGCTCAACGAACTGGAGCGCATGGTGGGGCTGGAGCCCGTGAAGCGCCAAGTCAAGGCGCTGTCCGCCCAGTTGAACATGGCTCGGCTGCGGGCCGGGCAGGGGCTGCCGGTCCAGCCGCCGAAACGGCACTTCGTCTTCTCCGGGCCCTCGGGTACCGGCAAGACCACCGTGGCGCGCATTCTGGGACGGGTCTTCTACGCCCTCGGGCTGCTCGGCGGTGACCATCTCGTCGAGGCGCAGCGGGCCGATCTGGTCGGTGAGTATCTCGGCCAGACGGCCGTGAAGGCCAACGAGTTGATCGACTCCGCGATCGGCGGTGTCCTGTTCGTGGACGAGGCGTACTCGCTCTCCAACTCCGGTTACGGGAAGGGGGACGCGTACGGCGACGAGGCGTTGCAGGTGCTGTTGAAGCGGGCCGAGGACAATCGCGATCACCTCGTGGTGATCCTGGCCGGCTATCCGGAGGGCATGGACCGGCTGCTGGCCGCCAACCCCGGGCTGTCGTCCCGGTTCACGACCCGCGTCGACTTTCCCTCGTACCGGCCGCTTGAACTCACGTCCATCGGTGAGGTGTTGGCGGCGGAGAACGGTGACGTGTGGGACGAGGAGGCGTTGGACGAGCTGCGGTCCATCGCCGGGCATGTGGTCGATCAGGGGTGGATCGACGAGCTGGGGAACGGACGGTTCCTGCGGACGCTGTACGAGAAGAGCTGTGCGTATCGGGATCTGCGGTTGTCGGTGTATCCCGGGATGTTGTCCCGGGACGACCTGTCGACGTTGCGGTTGCCGGATCTGATGCAGGCGTATGGAGAGGTGTTGTCGGGGCGGGGCCCTGCCGGGGGCTGAGCGGTACGCACTGGGTCGGGGGGATCTGTTGATTCGCGGCTGCGGGTGCGTTGTGGCTGGTCGCGCCCCGCGGCGGAGCCGCACATAGACACAGCCCCGCGCCCCTTGGGTGGGCACGGGGGACTGCGTCGATCAAGTACCGTCAGCTCGGGACCGTTTCCTTCAGTTCTGCTGTTCTCGGCTGTGCCGGTACCTCTCGGTGGGCCGGGTCCGTTACCTCGCCCACCAGCAGCTCCAGGACGTCCTCCAAAGCCACCAGACCGAGCACCTTGCCGGATGCGTCCGCGACCTGGGCCAGGTGGGTCGCGGCGCGGCGCATGACCGTGAGGGCGTCGTCCAGGGGGAGTTCGGCGCGGAGGGTCGTCATGGGGCGCCAGATCTGTTGCGGGACCGCCCGCTCGGACTCCTCGAGGTCGAGTACGTCCTTGACGTGGAGATAGCCCATGAAGGCACCGGTCTCCGCCGCGATCGGGAAGCGGGAGTAGCCGGTGCGGGCGGTGAGGGCGACGATCTCGCCCGGGGTGACCGAGGGGCTGACCGTGACCAGGTTCTCGCGGCGCAGGAGGACGTCGGTGACCGGGCGGGAGCCCAACTCCAGGGCGTCCTCCAGGCGTTCCTGTTCCTCGGGGCCGAGGAGACCGGCCTGACCGGAGTCCTCCACCAGGCGGTTGAGCTGTTCGCTGGTGAAGACGGCCTCGACCTCGTCCTTGGGCTCGACGTGGAAGAGCCGCAGGATGCCCTGGGCCACGGCGCCGAGAGCCACGGTGATCGGCTTGCAGACCCGGGCGAAGGCGACCAGGCCGGGGCTGAGCCACATCGCGGCCTTCTCCGGCGCGGCCATCGCGAGGTTCTTCGGGACCATCTCGCCGATGACCAGGTGGAAGAAGACGACCGCGGCGAGCGCGAGGACGTAGCCGAGGGGGTGGATCATGCCCTCGGGCACGTGCATCCACTCGAAGACCGGCTCCAGCACATGCGCGACCGTCGGCTCGGCCACCGCGCCCAGGGTCAACGAGCAGACGGTGATGCCGAATTGGGCCGCGGCCATCATCTGCGGGAGCCGCTCGAGGCCGTAGAGGACCTGGCGTGCGCGGGCCGTGCCGAGGGGTTCGATCTGGCTGCGGCGGACGGAGACGAGGGCGAACTCGGCGCCGACGAAGAAGCCGTTGGCGAGCACCAGCAGGACGGCGAAGAGGAGTTGGAGGACGGTCATCGGGCCGCCTCCACGGCGTTGACGGCGGGAGCCGTGCGGACCAGGCGGACTCGCTCGGCGCGGTAGTGGCCGACCTGGCGCACCGAGAGCCGCCAGCCGGGGAGTTCGGCCTTGTCACCGGGGGCGGGGATGCGGCCGAGGAGGTCGGCGACCAGTCCGGCGACGGTCTCGTACGGTCCCTCGGGCACGTCGAGGCCTATGCGCTGGAGGATGTCGACGCGGCAACTGCCGTCCGCGTCCCAGGCCGGCTTGCCGTCCTCCGGTGGCGCTGCGGCGAGTTCGGGTACGTCCTGGCCGTCGTGCTCGTCGCGGACCTCGCCGACGAGTTCCTCGACGATGTCCTCCAGGGTGACCACACCGGCCGTACCGCCGTACTCGTCGACGACGACGGCGATCGGCTGCTCGCTGCGCAGTCGGGCGAGGAGGGGCTGGACGGGCAGGGTCTCGGGGACCAGCAGCGGGGACTTGGCGATGCTGGTGACGGGGGTGCGCAGCCGGTCGTGCGCGGGCACGGCCAGGGCGTCCTTGAGGTGGACCATGCCGACGATCTCGTCGATCTTCTCGCGGTAGACGGGGAAGCGGGACAGACCGGTGGCGCGGGTCAGGTTGACCACGTCCTCGGCGGTCGCCGACGACTGGAGGGCGCTGACCTTCACGCGCGGGGTCATGACGTGCTGTGCGGTCAGCTCGCCCAGCGACAGCGTCCGTACGAAGAGGTCGGCGGTGTCCTGCTCCAGCGTGCCGGCCTGCGCCGAGTGCCGGGCCAGGGAGACGAGTTCACCGGGGGTGCGGGCGGAGGCCAGCTCCTCGGTGGGCTCGACGCCGAGGGCGCGGACGAGCCGGTTGGCGACGGTGTTCAGGGCGGAGATCACCGGGCGGAACAGCTTCGCGAAGGCGTGCTGCGGCGCGGCGACGAAGCGTGCGACCTGCAAGGGCCGCGACACCGCCCAGTTCTTGGGCACGAGCTCGCCGATCACCATCTGCACGGCGGAGGCGAGCAGCATGCCGACGACCACGGCGACGCCGGAGACGGCACCCTCGGGGATGCCGATCGCGCTGAACGGGCCGTGCAGCAGTTCCGCCAGGGCCGGTTCGGCGAGCATGCCGACGACCAGGGAGGTGATGGTGATGCCGAGCTGGGTGCCGGAGAGCTGGAAGGACAGCTCCTTGAGCGACTCGACGACCGTGGCGGCCCGTCGGTCACCCTCGGCGGCGGCCTTCTCGGCCTCGGGACGCTCCACGGTGACGAGCCCGAACTCGGCGGCCACGAAGAAGCCGTTGGCGAGAATCAGCAGGATCGCCGCTCCGAGGAGCAACAAGGGGATGGTCATGCCGCCGCCTCGATATGTCGGGAGGGGGCGGCGCAGGTACTACAGGACGATCCGTCCATCGCTGGAGGGAGTCACTCCTCGGGTCGCAGGGGGCCTCGGAAGACAGGGGGGAACACCGGTGGCGGAGGCGTGAGGAAAAACGCCACCGACAACAGATTAATCAAGACATGGCCATCTACGGCAGATCCCTTGTCGAGTGGGCCTCGGTGAGCGCCCGCAGAGTGCGTGCGTCGGCGATGGCCCGCTCCTTGGCGATGCCGGGCTGGATGCCGAGCACGGGCAGGCTGGTGCCGTCGTTGAGGTTGAGAAACACCCAGGGGTCGCCGGGGCGAAGGTTCACCTGGAGGATCTCGGCCCACTCCAGATGGCGCCTGCTGGCGATGTTCACGACGGTGACACCGGTCTCGTCGGCGACGACCTTCACGCGCGCGAGCAGGGCCAGCACGGCGAAGAGGAGGGCACCGGTGAAGACGAAGCTGAGCTTCTCCCCCGGGCCGAGCTGCTCCAGGAGCAGCGCGACGGTCGTGATGACGACGAAGATCGCGACGCCCGCGGTGAGCAGCACGGCACGGGTGCGGCCCGGCCGGAACGTGACCGGCAGAGCGGGGAGTTCGGACATGGTCGGCGTGGTCCTCGACGTGTTTCTCGGTGTGTTGCTCGGCGTGTTTCTCAGAGCCGGCAGGCGTGGATGGCCGTCGTCAGGATGGCCCGGGCGCCGATGTCGTACAGGTCGTCCATGATCCGCTGCGCTTCCTTGGCGGGGACCATCGCGCGGACGGCGACCCAGCCCTCGTTGTGCAGCGGGGAGACGGTCGGGGACTCCAGGCCGGGGGTGAGCGCGACGGCCTTCTCCAGCTGCTCGACCCGGCAGTCGTAGTCCATCATCACGTAGGTCCGGGCGACCAGGACGCCCTGGAGGCGGCGCAGGAACTGCTGGACCTTGGGCTCCGCGGTGTCGTCGGCCTCGGCGCCCCTGCGGCGGATGACGACGGCCTCGGACTTCATGATGGGGTCGCCGAAGACCTCGAGGCCCGCGTTGCGCAGGCTGGTGCCGGTCTCGACGACGTCCGCGATGACCTCGGCGACGCCCAGTTCGATGGCCGTTTCCACGGCGCCGTCCAGGTGGACCACGGAGGCGTCGATGCCGTTGTCGGCGAGGTGGCCGGCGACGATGCCCTCGTACGAGGTGGCGACCGTCTTGCCCTTGAGGTCCGCCATGCTGCTCGCCGCGCCGGGCTTGGAGGCGAAG
Source organism: Streptomyces sp. NBC_01478 (assembly GCF_036227225.1). GTDB lineage: Bacteria > Actinomycetota > Actinomycetes > Streptomycetales > Streptomycetaceae > Streptomyces. The sequence goes on from NZ_CP109444.1 coordinate 2,403,760, forward strand.
CGGAACGTGGAGCGGGCGAAGCCCAGCGGGAGGATCTCCTCGGCGGAGGCCGCGGAGTCGATGAGCAGGTCGCGGCCGGTGATGCCGATGTCGAGGCGGCCGGAGGAGACGTAGATCGCGATGTCGCGGGGGCGGAGGTAGAAGAACTCGACCTCGTTGACCGGGTCGACGATCCGCAGTTCCTTGGACTCCCGCCGCTGCTGGTAGCCGGCCTCATGCAGCATGTCCGCCGCAGGTCCTGACAGGGAACCCTTGTTGGGGACGGCGATGCGCAGCATGAGGTCGGCTTCCTTCGCGTGAAAAGGGGTGATCTGTCGCAAACGGTGCTGAAAGGGTTTTACAGGTGGGCGTAGACGTCGTCCAGCGAGATTCCGCGGGCGACCATCATCACCTGGACGTGGTAGAGGAGTTGAGAGATCTCCTCGGCGGCCGCTTCCTTGCCCTCGTACTCGGCGGCCATCCAGACTTCGGCGGCCTCTTCCACGACCTTCTTGCCGATGGCATGGACGCCTTTGCCGACCAGTTCTGCGGTGCGGGAAGTGGCGGGGTCGCCGGTGGCGGCCTTCTGCTGGAGCTCGGTGAAGAGCTCCTCGAACGTCTTATTGGACATGATGCTCCCCACCCTATGGCAAACAATCCTGGGCTTAACGCCACGGTTCAGATACTGAGCGGAGGGTGGCCGCCGTCGCCACGGCCGCCGTCACCGCCTCGTGTCCCTTGTCCTCGTTCGAGCCCTCCAGGCCCGCCCGGTCGAGGGCCTGTTCCTCGGTGTCGCAGGTCAGGACGCCCATGCCGACGGGGACGCCGGTCTCGACCGAGACTTGAGTGAGGCCCTGGACGACGCCCTGGCACACGTACTCGAAGTGCGGGGTGCCGCCCCGGATGACGACACCGAGGGCGACGATCGCGTCGTAGCCCCGGCCCGCCAGCACCTTTGCCACGACCGGGAGTTCCCAACTGCCGGGGACCCGGAGCAGGGTCGGCTCGTCGATCCCCAGGTCGTGCAGGGCGCGCAGGGCGCCGTCCACCAGACCGTCCATCACCTTTTCGTGCCACTGTGCCGCGATGACGGCGACCCGCAGGTCTCCGACGTTGCGTACGGACAGTTCGGGTGCGCCCTTGCCGCTCACGTTCTCTTGTCTCCTCAGGAGTGCGATCGCTCGATTACTGGTTGCCGCAGGTGGACACGGGGGCCGTGTCCAGCCAGGGCAGGTCGTGGCCCATGCGGTCCCGCTTGGTGCGCAGGTAGCGGAGGTTGTGCTCGCCCGCCTGTACGGGCATCGGCTCCCGGCCGGTGACCTTGAGGCCGTGCCGGACGAGTGCGTCGGTCTTGTCGGGGTTGTTGGTCATCAGGCGCAAGCTGTGGACGCCGAGGTCCTCCAGGATCTGCGCGCCGGCGCCGTAGTCCCGGGCGTCGGCGGGCAGGCCGAGTTCGAGGTTGGCGTCGAGGGTGTCCCGGCCGCGCTCCTGGAGTTCGTACGCCCGGAGCTTGGAGAGCAGGCCGATGCCGCGCCCCTCGTGGCCGCGCAGGTAGACCACCACTCCCCTGCCCTCCTCCTGGATGCGTTCCAGGGAGGCCTCCAACTGGGGGCCGCAGTCGCAGCGCAGGGAGTGGAAGACGTCGCCGGTGAGGCATTCGGAGTGGACGCGGACCAGGACGTCCTCGCCGGCGCCGATCTCGCCGTGGACGAGGGCGACGTGCTCGACGCCGTCGACGGTGGAGCGGTAGCCGTAGGCGGTGAACTTGCCGTGGCGGGTGGGGAGTTGGACCTCGGCCTCGCGGCGGACGGTGGGTTCGGCGGTCTGCCGGTAGGCGATCAGGTCCTCGATGGAGATGATCGTCAGGCCGTGCTTGCGGGCGAAGGGGATCAGTTCGGGGAGGCGGAGCATACGGCCGTCCTCGCCCGCGATCTCGACGATCGCGCCGGCCGGGCGCAGGCCCGCGAGGCGGGCGAGGTCGACGGCGGCCTCGGTGTGGCCGTTGCGGACCAGCACGCCGCCGGAGCGGGCGCGGAGCGGGAAGATGTGGCCGGGGCGGACCAGGTCGTCGGGCTGGGCGTTGCCGCTCGCGAGGACCTGAAGCGTGGTCGCCCGGTCGGAGGCCGAGATACCGGTGGTCACACCGTGAACGGCGGAGGCGTCCACGGAGACTGTGAACGCGGTTTTCATGGACTCGGTGTTGTCCTCGACCATCTGCGGGAGCCGGAGCCGGTCCAGCTCGTCGCCCTCCATCGGGGCGCAGATGAGGCCGCGGCACTCGCTCATCATGAAGGCGATGATCTCGGGGGTGGCCTTCTCGGCGGCGATGACGAGGTCGCCCTCGTTCTCGCGGTCCTCGTCGTCGACGACCACGACCGGGCGGCCGGCCGCGATGTCCGCGATGGCCTGCTCGACCGGGTCGAGGGAGAAGTCCTCGAAACCATCGGTGCTGTACAGGATCGGCGGGATAGAAGGGGTGACGCGAAGCGTCTCGTTTAGGGCGGTGGTGGGTGACGGGCGGGCTGTCATGCCGGCGCTCCTTCCAGGACGGGCTGCGGGGCCTTGCGGGAGCGCAGCCACCAGTCGCGCATGCCCCACAGGACGAGTGCGCCGTAGATGACGTAGACGAAGCCGGAGAACGCGAAGCCGTTGGCGAAGTTCAGGGGGACGCCGACCAGGTCGACGAGGAGCCAGGCGAACCAGAACTCGACCATGCCGCGGGCCTGGGCGTACATGGCGACGATCGTGCCGACGAAGATGTAGGCGTCGGGCCACGGGTCCCAGGACAGGGACGGGTAGGCCTTGAAGAGGGCGGCGACCGCGACCGTTCCCACGGCGCCGGAGCCGGCCAGGATCGCGCGCTCGCGCCAGGTGGCGAAGCGGGGGGTGATGTGGCCGTCGGCGGAGCCGCCCCTGCCGCGGTTCCACTGCCACCAGCCGTAGACCGCGACGACCATGACGACGATCTGCTTGCCGGCGCTGCCGGAGAGGTGGGCGGTCGCGAAGGCGGCGAAGAGGATCACGCCGGAGACGAACTGGGTGGGCCAGCTCCAGATGGACCGCCGCCAGCCGAAGGCCAGAGCGATCAGGCCGACGACGTTGCCGATCATGTCCGACCACTTGATGTGCTGGCCGAACAGGACGAAGGCCTCGGAGTTGAGCCAGTTCACGGGGTCACCTCGCGTGAGCCCATGAGCCGCTCGACGTACTTGGCGATGACGTCGACCTCGAGGTTGACCGGGTCGCCGGGCTGCTTGAGGCCGAGGGTGGTCAGGTCGAGGGTGGTGGGGATGAGGCTGACCGTGAAGTAGTCCGGGCCCGCGTCGACGACGGTGAGGCTGATGCCGTCGACGGTGATGGAGCCCTTCTCGACCACGTAGCGCGTGAGGTCGGCGGGGAGCGAGATCTTCACGAGCTCCCAGTTCTCGGACGGCTTGCGCTCCAACACCGCGCCGGTGCCGTCGACATGGCCCTGCACGATGTGACCGCCGAGGCGGGCGCCGAGGGCCATCGGGCGTTCGAGGTTGACCCGGGAGCCTACGGCGAGGACGCCGAGGCTGGAGCGGTTCAGGGTCTCGGCCATGACGTCGGCGGTGAACTCGTCACCCTCGTGCTCGACGACGGTGAGACAGACGCCGTTCACGGCGATGGAGTCGCCGTGCTTCGCGCCCTCGGTGACGATCGGGCCGCGCAGACGAAAGCGGGAGGCGTCGTCGAGACTCTCGACGGCGGTGACCTCACCCAGCTCTTCGACGATTCCGGTGAACACTTCCCGGGTCCTCCTGCCTCATAGGGCACGGACTCCGGGGCCTGTCGAAGACGACAGAATGAAGCGAACGGAAGCACCTTGAGCGACGCCGGACAGAACCCGCCCACGCAGGACGAGCCGATACGGCGGCGCGCACGAATGCCCGCCCGCCGCGCACTGCCTCCCATCCGGACTTTAACCGTCGGTCCAGGAATTCCACCTGGTCAACCGGCCGCTGAACAACACGGACGGGTCGCGGACTGTAACCGCCGGTTCGGACTTTCACCGACCCCGGAGTGCGCTGCTTCTGGTACACGGCCAGTGTGCCACGCCCGGCAAGGGTCCATCCAGGTGAAGGGTGTGGGCTGGCTCACAGACAGTGTCGCTGGACTTCTCAAGCGGCCCCTACCTGCTGGATCATATGGTCTAGTCCTTTTTTGGATCTCCGGAGGGGACACCCCTGGACCGGTCCGGCGGTGGTGACGACGGCCCTTGCCCACCGCCGGGCCACTCAGCGCGCGGCCCCACGACGGTCCGCGGCCCGGCCTCTGACAGGCTGGGCGCATGACGATCGCCGACGAGTTCGAGGCGCATCGGCCGCGACTGTTCGGCCTCGCCTATCGCCTGCTCGGCTCCGCCGCCGAGGCGGAGGACACGGTCCAGGACGCGTATCTGCGGTTCGACGCGGCCGAGCGGACCGGGATCGAGCATCCCAAGGCCTGGCTGGCGAAGGTCGTCACCAACCTCGCCCTCACCCGGCTCACCTCGGCCAGGGTCCGCCGCGAGCGGTACGTCGGCACCTGGCTGCCGGAGCCCGTGATCACCGCGGACGGCACCCTCGGCCCCTTCGAGTCGGCCGAGCAGCGGGACGCCGTCTCCATGGCGATGCTGGTCCTGCTGGAGCGCCTCACCCCGGCCGAGCGCGCGGTGTACGTGCTTCGGGAGGCGTTCGCCTACGGCCACCGCGAGATCGCCGGCGTCCTGGACCTCACCGAGGCCAACTCCCGCCAGTTGTACCGGCGAGCGGTCCAACGGGTGGGCGAATCGGGCTCCCGCTTCGACGCCCGGCCCGAACACCGGGAGGAGCTCGTCGCGTCGTTCATCACCGCGGCCCGCGAGGGCGACCTGACCACCCTGGAGAAGATCCTCGCCGCCGACGCGACCTGGTCGGCCGACGGCGGCGGCAGGGCCAACGCGTCCCCCCGCCCGATCGAGGGCCGCGAGAAGGTCGTACGGCTGCTGGCAGGCATCGGTGAGCGGTGGACGACGGGGCTGGAGTTCACCCCCGCCGAGATCAACGGCACGAGCGGGCTGACGGCTTGGGCCGGGGACGAGCTGGTCGGTGTGCTGTCGTTCGAGGTGCGGGGCGGGTTGATCGGGGAGGTTCGGATTGTGGTGAACCCGGAGAAGCTGGGGTTTGTTCGGGGGCAGTTGGCGACGGGTTAGGCGGAGCCCGCCAAGAAGCGGACGGTGCGCGGGAGTTGATGGCCTCGCCGGGTGATCCGTCGGCTAGCCGAACAGGTCGTTCTGCGCGCCGTCCTGTGCGGTCAGGAGTGCCCCGCGCAGGACGGCCGCGCCGCCGAGAGCGCTCGGGCGCACCTCTGCGGGCAGGGGGGACATACGGACGATCCGCTCGGCGACCCGTACGGCGAGTTCGTCACCGCCGGCCTGCCCGACCTCGCCGCCGAGCACCACGCAGCCGGGGTCCAGCAGCGCGACGACGGAGGCGACACCGAGGGCGAGACGGTCGGCGAGGGTGTCCAGGAAGCGGGCTGCGGAGGCGTTGTCGGGGGTGAATCGGGCGTCGGTGGGCGCGGGATCGGGCCTGCCGGTTCCGGTGTCGCCCGTTGCCCCGTCCACTCCGATCCCTCCAGCCAATGCATCCCCTGCTCGCCCGGCCCGCTCGGCCCGGCACCCGCCGGGCTCCGCGCAGGCAGCGGCATCGGCATCCGCCTTGACGACAGCATCCGCGTCGCTACCGCCACTGACCCCGGCACCAGCAGAGGCATCCCCGACGGTACCGGCATCGCCACCGTCATCCACGCCTCCCGTACGCACCCCCGCAACCGCCCACCGAACAACCTCCGCCGCACCACCCCACTCCCCCGCAGCGGCACCCTCTCCCCCCAACACCCCACAGTCCCGGGCCAGTTCAAGCACCGCCCCCGCCCCCGCCAGCGAGTGAAAGCCCCCCTCGCAGTCCATCGCCGAAGGCAACCCCCGCGTCCCCGGTACCGGAAGGAAGCCGATCTCGCCCGCGCCCCCCGACGCACCCCGGCGCACCGCCCCGTCCAGGACCACCGCCGCGCCGATGCCCATGCCCAGCCAGAGCAGGACGAACGTGTCGCGGTCGTGGGCCGCGCCGTCGCGTTGTTCGGCGAGGGCGGCGAGGTTGGTCTCGTTCTCCACGACGATGCGGGCGTCGGGGAGGCGTTCGTGGAGAGCGGCGACCAGGCGGCGGTGCCAGGCGGGCAGGCCGGTGGTGTTGCGGAGTTCGCCGGTGGTCGGGTCGATGAGGCCGGGGGCACCGATGGCAACGGTGTGGAGGTGCTCCGCGCCGGCCTCCTTCGCGGCGCGTTCCACGAGCGCGACGGCCTGTTCGACCGCAGGCCCCGTGCCCGAGTCGCCGTCGATCGGCACGGACGCCTCGGCCAGCACCCGGCCCACCAGGTCGGAGACGAGCACGGAGACGCCCTCCGTGCGGACGTCCAGCGCGGCGAGATACGCGCGGTCGGCGACGATGCCGTACAACCGGGCGTTCGGGCCGCGCCGTTGCTCCCCGGACTCACCGACCATCTCGATCAGCCCGGAGGCCGTGAGGCGTTCGACGAGGTCGGCGACGGTCGGCCGGGACAGTCCGGTGCGCTGCTTCAACTGCCCTGCCGTCAGCGGGCCTTCCTGCTGCAGCAGCCGCAGGGCGAGCCGGTCGTTGATGGCCCGGGCGGTGCTCGGGGATGCGGGCATGCCGGGAATCCTCCCAGATCGAGGGGGTGTGACGGGCGACCGGTAACTCTCTATCTATCAGGCAGGGTTCCTGATAGTTTACGCGACGCAAGCGGGGACGGGACCACGCGAGCGGGGACTTGAACAGCGGGGAACAGCGGGAGGGGCCGGACAATGGGCGAAGTGGTCTACGACCGACACGAGGTGAAGCGCGCCCGGTACGCCGTGGCGGCCGTCTTCGCCGTGCACGGCGCGGTCACCGGCTCGTTCGCGACTCGCGTGCCGTGGATCCAGGACCATGCGCACGTCGCCGCCGGCTGGCTCGGATTCGCCCTCGCTTTCGGGGCGTTCGGCGCCTCCTGCTCGATGCCGCTGGCCGGCTGGATCACCCACCGCTTCGGCAGCCGTACGGCCCTGCGCGGACTGATCGCCATGTGGACGATGTCCCTGGTCCTGCCGTCCCTCGCGCCGAACCTGATCACCCTGTGCCTGGCGATGTTCACGTACGGCGCGAGCGCGGGCATGGCCGACGTCGCCATGAACGCGCTCGGCGTCGAGATCGAGCAACTGCTCGACAAGTCGATCATGTCGGGGCTGCACGGCATGTGGAGCGCGGGCGCCCTGATCGGTTCGGCGGGCGGCACGCTTGCCGCACACCTCGGCTCGGACGCGCGCGTGCACCACGTCATCGCGGCCGTGATCCTCACCGTGCTCGGCGTGACCGCCTGCCACTGGGTGCTCGACGTTCCCCCGGGCGTGGCGGAGGAGGCGCCGCCGCGGTTCACGCTGCCGCCGAAGTCCGCGCTGCTCATCGGCGCGGTGGGCTTCTGCGCGGTATTCGCGGAGGGGGCGAGCCTGGACTGGTCGGCGGTGTTCCTGAAGGACCAGTTGGGCACCTCGGCCGGGCTCGCGGCGGCCTCGACCACCGGCTTCATGCTGACGATGGCGGTGGCCCGGATGGTGGGCGACGGGGTCGTCAACCGCTTCGGTTCGGTGCGTACGGTCCGTGCGGGCGGGGTGCTGTCCGTGTTCGGCGGGCTGCTGATCGTCCTCGCGGAGAACCCCGCGCTGACGATGGCCGGCTTCGCGCTGCTCGGTCTGGGCATCGCCGTGGTCGTCCCGCTGTGCTTCGCGGCGGCGGGCCGCAGCGGCCCCAACCCGAGCCAGGCCATCGCGGGCGTGGCGACGATCACCTACACCTCGGGGCTGGTCGCGCCGAGCCTGATCGGCGGGGTGGCGCAGGCGACGAGCCTGGTCGTGTCGTTCTGCCTGGTCACAGCGTTGGCGGGCGGGCTGGTGATCTTCGCGGGCGTGCTGCGTGCCGGGGACCGGGACCGTCCGAAGGTCAGTCCGCCGAGCGCAGCAGTGTCCGGCCCACGGCCCTGAACCCGTCGCTCCAGGACGCGGGGCGCAGCGTCTCCGCGTCCAGCCGGACGAGGACTCGGGTGCCGGTGGCGAACGTCGTCGCCCCCTCCGCCGAGCAGAAGCGGAAGCCGTACGTCAGGCCCGTGGTGCCGAGCCGGTCCAGCCAGAGGTGGACCGCGTACGCACCCGGTCTGGTGACCGGCGCCTCGTAGCTGATCAGCAGTTCCTTCACCACGTTGCAGGCGTCACCGGCGCTCGCCCAGTCGCCGTCGAAGCGGACCCCGTGCTCCTGCCACAGCTCGGTCCAGGCCCGTTCCACCAGGAGCGGGTAGCGGGCGTTGTGCAGCATGCCGAGCGCGTCGAGATCGTCGAAGTGGACGGTGACCGGTATGAGCCGGCCGTGGGACAGGGCGGTGGCGGGCGGGGATGCGACGGTCACGGCGGGGCTCCCGAGCGGTGCTGAGTGGGGCGGTGGAGGCTGTGGGGACCGCTCCATTCTAAGCGACCGCTCAGGAGCCCCTGTCGGGAAGGCCCTGCTCAAGCAGGCCTGTACGGGGGGTCAACCGGTGATCGAGTCCAACTGCTCGGCCGCCGGCCGCAGCGCCCAGAGGTCACCGCCGGGCGGCGCCTCCAGCTTCGGTACGGCGGCCTTCGCGCGCGCGTCGCCCGCGTCGGCCGCCGCGTGGACGATGTCGCTCGCCGCGTACCGGTAGAACTCCAGCTCCGGATGCGCCCACGCGGCGGCACCGGTCGCGGCGGGCAGCAGATAGTCCACCGCCTGCAACAGGCCCTGCCCGTCCGGGCCTTGATAGGTCCACAGGTTCACGCCGACATGCCGGCCGATGGCGGCGAGCCGGGTGTACGCGACCAGGTCGAAGGTCGAGTAGTGCCAACTCCGGGTCCGCGCAAGCTCCTGCGGCTGGCTGCCGTCGCCCGCGATCTGTGGGTCGATGCGCTTGGCGCGGGCGTCCAGCACGGTCCGCTTCGCCAGCGCCGTGTCGCCGGTCGCGTAGGCGAGGGCGGCCAACTCCATGTCGTAGAAGGTGCCGTGGTTGTTGGCGGCGGCGCCCTCCTCCCTGCCGAAGGCGCTGTTCTTCAGCCAGCCGAGGAAGTCGGAGTTCCAGCGGGCCATCGCCGTGCCGTCGGTCTTCGTCCAGCCGGGGGCGCCGGCGTTGAGGATCGCGATGGCGTCGACGACGCTGGTGTACGACTGGGAGAAGTCGATGATGCCGATGGCGCGGCCGTCGTACTTGCAGGGGATGAACTGGGCGTGGTTCAGGTTGGGGTTCATCCTCGTGGCCGGGTCGAGGAACCAGGTGCGCAGGACCTGGTCGGCCTTCCGCGCGTAGCACCCGTCGCCGCTGTAGTACCAGGCGAGCGCGAGGTCGTACGTCGAGTCGAAGACCTTCTCCACCTCCTGGCGGTCGGTTCCGGTGTCGACCTCGGGGTTGCGCCGGCCGTCGCGCTGGACATACGGGCAGCCCCAGGGGTTGTCGGCGGTCGGGGTGGTCGTGGGCCACCAGTACGGGGCCTGGCTCAGATAGTCGTGAACATCGCCGCCGGGCGCCGGTTTTGGCTTGTCCACGACCGTCCAGGGGCCCTGGTTCAGCCAGTTGTCGGCGCGGGCCGTCAAGTTCCGCAGGGCTCGGTGGAGTTGGGGGTCACCGCGGTCCAGACGGAGCTTGGTCTGCTGGAGGCGGGTGCCGTCGAGGACGGCGGTCTTCGGGACGGCGGGCGCCGAGCGCGCGGCGGCCGAGGGGACGAACACGGCGGTCAGGGTGGCCACGGCCGCGAGAAGGACGCCGAGGCGGGGTCTGGCACTCATCCACCAACTCCAATCATGTATATGAACAACGTTCATGAATGGAACCGTGTGAGCGTAAGACCAGGCAGCGGCCGTGACAATGGTCCGGACCGGATTCACATACGGAGATGTCGTTCAGCGAGCCAATTCGTAGGCGTACGACGCCGTGAACGTGCCGGCCGCGCCCCTGCAACCGTCCGACTCCCCCGGCAACTTGACCCACAGATAGCCGTCGATCCGCGCCTCCCCGGTGTCCAGGGTCGGCGCCCGGCCGATCTTCCGGCCCGCCGGGTCGCACCACTGGCCGTCGGCCGGGGCGCCGTTGCCGTTACGGCTGGTGTCGATGACGGCGCCGAGGCCCGCGGGGCCGCCGAGGGCGTCGAGGACCTGGCGGTCGTAGGCGATCTCGGCCGAATCGGCGTGGAAATTGGAGACGTTGCTGAAGATCCCGTCGGAGGAGGCGGCGGAGGCCGCACCCGCCTGCTTGAGGAGGGACGCCTGTTGGGCGGCCGGGTTCCAGTCGGAGTGGCCCGCGTCGTAGTACACGCGGGCCTTCGGGTCGGCGGCCTTCAGGACGCGGCCCGCGCGGGCCAACGCCTCGAAGCGGTCGGCGCGTTGGCTCTCGGAGAGGCAGTCGGCCTGGGCTATGGAATCCGGTTCCAGGATCACGACCACCTCCCTGGAGCCCAGTCCCGCCGCGAAGCCGTCGATCCAGCCGTCGTACGCGTCGAAGTCCGCCGCCCCGCCCTCGGAGGCCCCGCCGCAGTCCCGTTCCGGGATCGCGTACGGCACGACGACCGGGACCCTGCCCTGCGCGGCGGCCCCCGAAGTGACCGCGCGCACCCGGGAGGTGATCGTCGACGGCGTGAAGTCCGCGAACCACACCGCCTCCGGCCGGTCGGCGATCCGGGACTCGATGACCTCCGTGCGGGGGTCGTCGGGGTGGGCGCGGACCCAGTCGAGGACCTGGGACTCCGGGTGGCGGTAGAGGCGGGGGGAGACGGTGGCGGTCCCTCGCGGCTTCCGCGCGGTGCCGGTCGTCGGGGTCTTCTTCGGGCGGGGGGACGAACTCGCCTTCGCGGACGGGGAGTTCGACGCCGAGGGCACGTCGGGCAGTGGCACCAGCAGTGTCGCGCCGCTCGCGTCGGGCCGGGCCCGGTCCGTGCCGTGCCCGTCGTCCAGTGCTCTGATCATCCCGGTCACCGTGCCGACCGCGACCACGACCGACGCGGCCACGATCAGCACGCCCCGCCGGGTGATCCCACTCCGCCGTCGGCCCCGCGAACCCGACACCCTGCCCCCTCGCGCCGCGCCCGTTCCCCCGTTCTGGGGAAGTGTCGGGCCCGGCACCACCTCGGCCAGCCTAGGACTGGGACGCTGCCCCCATGGGGCAATTGGCACACTTCACCACACCCGTGGACAAGGTCGTCTCCCGGCTGCGCGCGCTCGACGAGGAACTGCCCGCGCGGGACGGGGTCGCGGTGTTCAACCGCGTCTACCTCGCCGTCACGGAGGCGGTCGACCGGAGCGTCGACGCCGGGCGGTTCGCCGACGCGCGGGCCGCGATCACGCTGGACGTACGGTTCGCGGAGCGGTACCTGGCGGCCGTGGACACGGCCGCCGACGGGCGCCGCCCGCCCGCCTGTTGGCGCCCGCTGTTCCAGCTCCGCCGCCATCCGGGCGTACGACCACTGCAGTTCGCTTTGTCGGGCATCAACGCGCACATCGGCCACGATCTCGCGCTCGCCGTCGTGGACGCCTGTCGTACGCTCGACTGCGAACCCGCCGAGCTGGAGGACGAGTTCGACCGCGTGGGCGATCTGCTGGTCTCGCTGGAGGAGCGCGTCCGCGAGGAGCTGATGCCGGGGCCCGACCTGTTCCAGATCGCCGATCCGCTCACGCATCTGCTCGGCTCGTGGAGTCTGGAGCGCGCCCGGGAGGCCACCTGGACGGCGGCGCGGGCCCTGTGGGCGCTGCGCGGACTGCCCGATGTGGCCGCGGAGTTCACCGAGCGACTGGACGCGGCGGTCGGACTCGCGGGCCGCATGATGCTCACGCCGCTGCCGGACTGATCCAGCCATACCGGGAGACAGGGCCCGCCGTGGGGCGCCCCGAGGGTTACGTTGACGGCTGAAATGCCTGATGCGAAGGAGTATGAGCATGGCCACCAAGTTGGGTCTCACTCTTCCCCAGACACGGCAGTACGACATCGGCAAGGACGTCCCGGACGTGGCCCGCGCGGCCGAGGAGATCGGCTACGAAAGCCTGTGGGTGTTCGAACGCGCCCTCTTCCCGGAGCCCGCGACGCAGGGGCTCTACGGCATGGAGGGCGTCCCGTGGCCCGACGAGTACCGCTCGGTCGCCGAGCCCCTGGTGACGCTGGCGCTGGCCGTGTCGGCCACCCGGCGGGCCCGGCTCGGCACCAGTGTCCTGGTGGCTCCCCTGCACGGACCGTTCCAACTGGCCCGGACGCTCGGCACGTTGGACGCGGCGAGCGGCGGCCGGGTGGTGGCCGGGCTCGGCACCGGCTGGTCGCTCGACGAGTACGCGGCGGCGGGGATCGCCCCGTTCGAGGACCGGGGCAAGTCCCTGGACGAGGTTCTCGCCGTGTGCCGTGCGGTGTGGGGCCCGGATCCGGTGGTGTACGAGGGCGGGCTGAGCACCGTCAACTCGTCGGTGGTCGGCCCGAAGCCCGCCCGGCCGATCCCCGTGCTGCTGCCCGCGATGAGCAAGAAGGCGCGGACCCGTCTCGTCGACCACGCCGACGGCTGGCAGCCGGTGGCCATGGGTGTCGAGCAACTCGCCGCCGAGTGGCGGGCGTTGCGCGAACTGGCCGCCGAGCGGGGCCGCACCGAGCCCATCCAGTCGGTGGCCCGGATCAACCTGCGGTACACGCCCAAGGCGTACGAGGGCGCGGAACGCCCGCCGTTCCACGGCAACTTCGACCAGATCGTGACCGATCTCGTGGCGCATGTCGAGGTCGGTCTCGACGAGTACTTCTTCGAGTTCGGCGGCGGCCCGCGGGATGCCGAGGAACTCAAGGACCTCGCCGCCGAGCTGTACACGGCGGCCCGCGCGGCCGGGGTCTGAACTCCCGTCAGTCCTCCGGCAGTTCGACCGGCTCGATCGTGTCGTAGACGTCCCCGGGACCGGGGTTGGTCGGGTCGGTCGTGCCGCCGAGCTGGTGCATGACGCCCCAGACCGCGTTCAGCGCGGTCTGGACGGCGCCCTCGGCCCAGCCGGCCGTCCAGGAGATGTCGTCGCCCGCGAGGAACACGCCCCGCTTGTCCGCGGGCAGCCGGTCCTGCATGAAGTGGGTGAACAGGCGCCGCTGGTAGCGGTAGTGGCCGGGCAGGTTGGCCTTGAACGCGCCCATGAAGTACGGCTCGTTCTCCCAGGAGACGGTCACCGGGTTGCCGATGACGTGCTTCCTGATGTCGACCTTCGGATAGATCTCGCCGAGCGACTTCAGCATGACCTCCATCCGCTCGTTCGCGGACAGCGGCAGCCACTTGAGGCTGTCGTCGCACCAGGTGTACGAGAGACAGATGACGGCGGGCTTGTCCGGGCCGTCGTCGAGGAGGTAAGTCCCGCGCGTCATACGGTCGGTGAGGGTCATCGACATGACGTCCCGGCCGGTCTCCTCGTCCTTGTCCAGCCAGAACGGCCGGTCGACGGGCACGAAGAGCTTGCTGGACTCCATGTAGTGGGTGCGCTCGATCGCCGTCCAGTGGTCGATCGGGAAGAGCGAGTCGTCGCAGGCGATCTTGGAGAGCAGCATCCAGGACTGGGCGGTGAAGATCGCCGCCCGGTAGGTGCGGATGTCGCCGGCCGCGTCCGTCACCGTGATCCCGTTGCCGGCCGTGCGGTGCAGCCGGGTCACGGCGGGGCGGGGTTCGCCGTTCACGTGCAGGGATGCCAGCGAGGTGCCGTAGGGCCAGTGGACGATCTTCTGCGGCTCGCGGTCCCAGAGGCGGAGCGGGAGTTGCTGGGAGCCGCCGACGATGCCGCGGTGGTGGTCGTCGGCCTCGGTGTAGACGACGCGCAGGATCTCGAGGATCGAGTTCGGGAAGTCGGTGTCCCAGCCGCCCGTTCCGAAGCCGACCTGGCCGAAGATCTCGCGGTGGCGGAAGGACTTGAAGGACTCGGAGTCGCAGAGGAAGCCGTAGAAGGTCTGGTTGTCGAGTTTCTCGACGAGCTTCGACCAGATCGCGCGGATGCGCGGGACGTCGCGTTCGCGCATGGCGCGGTTCATGTCGGAGAAGTCGGCGCCCTCTTCGAGGCAGGCGTTCCAGGCGTGCATCACATCGCGGTAGACCTGCGGGAGGTCGTCGACGGTGGTCGCGTAGTGCGACTCGCCCTTGAGATCGACGACCGTCGAAGGGGTCGCCTCCGCAAGGGGGTTGGGGAACGGGCGGGTCTCAAGTCCGACCAGGTCGATGTAGTGCTGGAGGGCGGTGGAGGAGGGCGGGAAGCGCATCGCGCCCATCTCGGCGGTCAGCGACGGGTCGCAGCCGTCGAAGCCGACGGTGCGCAGGCGGCCGCCGATCCGGTCGGCCTCGTAGACGACGGGCTTGAGGCCCATCTTCATCAGCTCGTAGGCGGCCACGATGCCGGACAACCCGCCGCCGATCACCGCGACTTCGGTGCCGTGTTCGGTCGCGGGTATCTGGCCGAGGCCCGCCGGGTGGGCGAGGAAGTCGTCGTACGCGTACGGGAAGTCCGGCCCGAACATCGTGATCGGCGGCTGCCGCTCGTCGGCGTGCTGGACGGCGTTGGGCACCGTGGACGTCATGGGGTAGGGACTCCTAGCGGAACAAGTACAGAACAAGTACAGGAAGTGCAGGGGGGATTCAGGCGAGGGACCCGTAGAGGCCGGGGCGACGGTCCGTCAGATACGGGTTCGCGGCACGGGAGTCGGCGAGGAGCTCGGGGTCGATGTCCGTGAGGAGGAGTTCCTCGCCGCGGCCGGCCCGGGTACGGGCGACGCCGTCGGGACCGGCGAGCGTGGAGAGGCCGTAGAAGTCGAACTCCCCTTCCTGGCCGATGCGGTTGATGTACGCCACGTACATCTGGTTCTCCCAGGCCCGCACCGGGACCAGGGACTCGGCGACGAACTGGAACGGGTGCATGTTCGCCGTCGGGACGATCAGCAGGTCGGTGCCGGCGAGCGCGTGGGCGCGGACGGGCTCCGGGAACTCGACGTCGTAGCAGATCATCAGGCCGACCCGGAGGCCGTTCAACTCGGCCTGGACGACCGGCTGTTCGCCGGGTGTGAAGTGGGCGCGCTCGAAGTCGCCGAAGAGGTGGGTCTTACGGTAGTTGGCGAGGCGGGTGCCGTCGGCGGAGATCAGTTGGGCCGAGTTGTACACGGTGTCGCCGGCGCGCTCCGGGTAGCCGTAGGCGATGGCCAGGCCGTGGCGGGTGGCGATCTCGGCGACGGCGTCGGCGGAGTCGCCGTCGGCGGGCTCGGCGAGGAGGCCGATGCCGTCGCCGATCGCGTACCCGGTGAGGAACATCTCCGGCGCGGCGAGCAGCCCGGCGCCGCCGGCCGCGGCCCGGCCCGCGGCCTCGTCGAGGACCTTGAGGTTCTCGACGATCGAGCCGGGCCGGCCGGAGCTCTGGAGCAGGGCGGTGCGCATGCGTGGTCCTCACCGGTACGAAAAGGCGGAAAAGATGGGAGAGGCACCTATCAAGGGGCCCTCTAGACGGTACGGCCGAGGGGCCGGGCCGGACAAGAAGGAGCCGTTGCGCGCCGGTGAGCGTTTTGTTGCGTGCGGGTGCGGTGGGGCGGCGATTCGTTGCGTGCCTGGCCGGTGTCGGCCGCTTCCCGTGCCGCGGACCGGTTGTCAGACCCCGGGCGTATGTTTCCGCCCATGAATTCCGACCTGATCAGCCGGCTCGCACCGTTCCGCGCGGAAGCACTGCGGCGCGGGATACCGCTCCAGGACGTCGAGCGGTGGATCGCCACCGCCCGTCCGGCCGGGACCCTCGTCACCGGCGGGGACGGGCCGGTGGTCGGCAGGTTCGGCGGGCCACTGATGCTGCCCGCCGACGCCCCCGACCCCTGGTCCCCGTTACTCGCGACGCTCGACTGCGCGGCCCTGCCCGAGGAGACGACAGGCCTTGCGCTGCCGGCCGACGGTCGGCTGCTGCTCTTCGGCTTCCCCGAGATGACGTACTACGGCGGTAGCGCCGGAGAGGTCGTGTACATCCCCGAGGGGACACCCGTCGAGGAGCGAAGGACGAAGTACGAAAGCGTCTACGACGACGCGACGCTCGCGATCCACGAGCAGTTCCCGCAGGAGGAGCTGCGGCTGGCGCCCGATGTCTCCCTGCCGTCCCACTTCCTGGCCCCGTCCCCGGAGACCGGCGAGGAGACCGTCACGCTCCCCGGCCATCCCCATGCCTGGGAGCTGGCCGAGGCGTGGGAGGAGACGTACGGCGACATCGTCGTCGACGGACCGCTGCACATCGGCGGGTACGCCTCCCACGAGTGCACGGAGACGGACCCCGTCACGGACGCGGCGGAGGACGCGGAACAGTCGCGACGGCACCGGGCCGAGGCGGCGGCCGGGTCCGTGGACGCCACGGAACTGCCCACCCCGGAGGAGTGGACCCTGCTCGCCCAGTGGGACATCGGTCTCAATGGGCGGGAGGGTTCCACCCTGCACTGGGTGATCCCGCGGCAGGACCTGGCCGAGCGCCGCTTCGACCGGGCGCACGTGTCGTTCTTCTGGAACCCCTGACGGGTCCTGGCGCAGGACCTAGCGGTTGGGCACCGCGAACACCGTAAGAACGGCCGCGTGGTCCGAGGGCCAGCAGTTCGACGACACATCCGGCCAGGGGCTAGGCGTGCCGACCACAAGCGTCCGGGACTCGAGCACGGTCAGACCCCGGTGCAGGACGTAGTCGATACGGTCCTGCGGCTCGAGGCGCCCGCTGCCGTCCTCGTGCACCGGGTGGATCGGCGACCAGGTGTGCCCGGGTTCCGCAGCCGGATCCGGGTGGACCTCCCGGTAGGAGTCCCGCAGGCCCGCGTCCGCCGCCGCCTTCGTCACCGGCCACTCCACATCCGGCCAGTCCAGGTGCGAAGGGCTGTTGAAGTCACCGACCAGCACCACGGGGACGGCGTCGTCGGCCACCTCCGCGATCCGGCCGAGGGCATCCCGCATCTGGGCGAGCCGTACGTCCTCGTGGGCGATCAGGTCGGGGGCCGGGAGCCCGTCGAAGGCGGATTCGTAGGGGCCGTAGGGCGTGTAGTCGAGGTGGCAGGTCCACAGGTCGACCTCGCGGCCCTCGGCCACGGCGATCCGGACCCCGGCGGCTCCGTAGAAGCCGACGTCCGGGTCGCCGAAGCGGGCGGTGATCGGATGGCGGCTGATGACACCGAGGTTCTCGCCGGCGCGGTGGTGGTGCCAGCCGAGCGCCTCTGCCAGTTCCTCGGCGGCGGTGCCGCCCGTCTCCTGGAGGCCGACCACGTCCGCCCCGGTCTCCGCGATGACCTTGAGCTGCTTGGTCCGGTGGTCGTCGACCTTGCTGCCGCCGAGCCAGAGGTTCCAGGTCAACACGCGTAGCTCGTACGGCGTTTCGTGCGTCACCATCGCGCGCAGGTCCGCCGGGGTGATCCCGACGAGGCTCGCCCGTACGGTCCGGCCGGGGGCCGCGTCGATCGGCGCCAGCGACGGTACGGCGAGGACCGCGCAGCCGGCCGCCTCGGCGGAGCTGACGCCGGTCTGGGTGTCCTCGACGGCCACGCAGGCCGCCGGGTCGACACCGAGGGCGCGGCAGGCGGCGAGGTAGGGGTCGGGTGCGGGCTTGGTGGGCCCGGTGTCGTCGGCGGTCACGGAGACGGCGAAGCGGCTCGCGCCGAGGGCGTCGAGGACGGTGTCGGCGACCGCGCGGGGGGACGCGGTGACCAGGGCCGTGGGGACACCGTCGCGGGCGAGGGCGTCGAGGAGGTCGAGCGCGCCGGGGCGGGGCACGATGCCGGTGCGGACGCGGGCGGCGAACTCCCGGTGCAGCGCGGCCGCGAGGTCCGCCGCCGACGCGTCCGTGGTCGTGGCGAGCCAGTCGGCGGTGTGCTCGACCGGGCGGCCGAGCACCTCCGGCTGGTCCGCGTCCGTCAGGGTCCTGCCCGCGACCTGCTCCACCGCCTCCCACCACAGCCGCTCGGTGTCGACGAGCGTGCCGTCCATGTCGAACAGGACTGCCTGGAGCGGGAGTTGGGCGTGGGGGGTCACGTTTCTCTCTTTCAGTACGGGCACTACAGGGGCAACTATGGCCCTAGGTCGTGTCCGCAAGGTCCCGTCGTCCGCCCGGAGGGCGGGCGCCGCGGCGTCCGGTGCGTGCTCTGGGGCCCCCGGCCGGAGGCTGGGGAGTGCCGGGCGGAAGTCCTCGTACTGGTTGTACGTGGGCTTTCGCCCGGTGCGGCGAGTGGGGGCACCGCCCACGCCCTTAAGGCAGTGGGGGAGCGTGCCGGGCGTCGCGGGGCAGGCGGGACCTTGCGGACACGGCCTAAGGGTTGACGCGTTCCGCCACGAGTACCGGCCGTTCCGGCAGCGACACGCGTACGGCGACGCCGGCGCCCAGGGTGGTGGCCTCGTGGGTGGGCAGGTCGGCCTTGACCTCGGTGTCGTCGCCGAGCCGTACGGTGACGCGAACGACCGCGCCGAGGAAGGCGGTTCCGACGACGCGCGCGTCTCCGGCCTCGTCGGCGTGCACGTGGATCGCCTCGGGTCGTACGAGGACGTCCACGTCGGGTCCGGCCGGGGCCTCGCCGTCGACGGGCAGCCGCTGCCCGCCGAGCACTTCGACGACCCCGTCCGCGAGCCGTCCCGGGAGGCGGCTCATCGTGCCGACGAACTCGGCGACGAACGGGGTCGCGGGCCGGCCGTACAACTCGGCCGGGGCGGCGCACTGTTCGAGCTTTCCGGCGCGCATCACGGCGACCCGGTCGGCGATGGACAGGGCCTCTTCCTGATCGTGCGTCACGAAGAGGGTGGTGATGCCGAGTTCCTGCTGGAGGCGGCGGATCTCCTCGCGCAGCGACAGCCGCACCTTGGCGTCGAGCGCCGACAGCGGCTCGTCCAGGAGCAGCACGCGCGGGCGCAGGGCGAGCGCGCGGGCCAGTGCGACGCGCTGCTGCTGGCCGCCGGAGAGCTGGTGCGGGAAGCGCTCGCCCTTGTCGCCGAGCCCGACGAGGTCGAGCAACTCGGCTGCACGCGACCGCCGTTCGGCCGTGCGCACCTTGCGCATGCGCAGTCCGAAGGCGACGTTGTCGAGCGCGTTGAGATGCGGGAAGAGGCTGTACGACTGGAAGACCATCCCGGCGTCGCGGCGGTGCGCGGGCACGTCGGTGACGTCCTTGCCGTCCACCAACACCTCGCCGGAGGTGGGGTGTTCGAAGCCGGCGAGCATGCGCAGGGCGGTGGTCTTGCCGCAGCCGGAGGGGCCGAGCAGGGCCAGGAACTCGCCCGGGCGGACGGTGAGGTCGAGTCCGTCGAGGGCGACCGTCGGGCCGAACTCCCGGCGCAGGCCCCGGAATTCGACGGTCGCGGCATTGTCCGTCGTGGTTTTCTCAAGCGTGGTGGCGGTCATGGTTCATCCCCGGGACGAAGCGGTTTTGTCGCGCCCGCCGACACCGGCGAGCGTGAGAAGGAGTGCCCAGGTGACGACCAGGCTGAGCACGGAGACGGCGACGGAGAGCTGGGCGTTGGACCCGCCGACGCTGTAGATCCACACGGCGAAGGGCTGGAAGCCCAGCAACTGGGCCACGGTGAACTCGCCGAGCACCAGCGCCAGCGTGAGGAAGGACGCGTTGAGCAACGCCCCGCGCAGATTGGGCAGTACGGCCCGCACCAGCGCCTGCGGCCAGCCCGCGCCGCAACTGCGGGCGGCCTCGACGAGGGTCTTCACGTCGATGGCCCGCAGCCCCGAGTCCAGCGCCCGGTACACGAACGGCAGCGCCATCACGACGTAGGCGAGGACGAGGATGAAGGGGAAGCTCGGGTTCTGGATGGCGACGAAGGTCTCGAACAGCGGGGTGCGCGAGAGGTAGTCGGGGCCCCACTTGAGGACGGTGGCGATACCGGCGACGAACGCGATCGGCGGCACCACCAGCGGCAGCGAGCAGATCACCTCGACGACCGGGCGCAGCCGGGGCGCGCCGAGCCGTAGCGCGACCATGGCCGGCACCATCAGGAGCAGGACGACGGCGATGGTGGCGGCGGCGAGTTCCAGCGAGAGCACCAGGCTGGAGGTGAAGCCGTCGGCGGAGACGATCTGGGTGTAGGCGTCGAAGGTGACGCCCTGGCCCGGCACGTCGACCGTGAAGATCACCGACGCGGCGAGCGGCACCAGGAAGTACAGGGCGGCGAGGCCGAGGACGACCCACCGCCAGATGTTCAGGCGTCCAGCCATCGCGCGCTCCGTCGTTGCAGGGGCAGGTACACGGCCATGACCAGGCCCGCGACCAGGACCATGTCGAGGCTGAGTGCGAGGGCCACGTTCTCCTGGCCGACGAGCACGTTGCCGGAGATGGCGTCGGCTATCTGGAGGGTGACCAGCGGGATCGAACTGCCCACCATGGCCGCGGCGGTGGCGTACGCGGCGAAGGCGCTGCCGAAGAGGAGGACGAACCCGCCGAGCAGCGAGGGCAGCAGCACCGGCAGGGCCACGTGCCGCCAGTACTGCACGCCGGTGGCGCCGTTGTTCTGGGCGGCCTCGCGCCACTGGGTGCGCAGGCCCTCCAGGGCGGGGGTGATGGTGAGGACCATCAGCGGGATGAGGAAGTACAGGTAGACGAGGACCAGGCCCGAGAAGCTGTAGAGGTCCCAGCCCTTGTCCTTGAGGCCCAGGTGGGTGGTCAGCACACCGGCGTTGCCGAGGGTGGCGACGAACGCGAAGGCGAGGGGGACACCGCCGAAGTTGGCGAGGACGCCGGAGGCGGTGAGGACGGCCTCGCGCAGCGCGCGGAAGCGGGAGGTGACGACGACCTGCGCGAGCGGGAGTCCGAGCAGGGTGCCGAGGGCGGCCGAGAGGGCGGACAGCTTGACGCTGCCGACCAGCGCGGTGAAGTAGGCGCCCTGGAGCGAGTCGGTGAGGTTGGCGGTGGTGTACGAAGTGGCGCCCGTCGTCTGGTTCTTGACGGTGAAGGCGCCGTTGAGCATCGCGATGGCGGGCACCCCGAAGGCGACCGCGACGAACACGAGCAGCGGGACCACGGCGATCCAGCCGGGGACGCGGCGCCGCCGCTTCACGGAAGCGGCGGCGCCGACGTCGGCCCGCGTGAGCGTGGCCGTCATCCGGAGACGGCCTTCGCCCAGCCCTGCGCGATGACCGTCTTGGCCTTGCTCTGCTGGGCCTCGGTCGGGAAGGCCGGCGTGCCGGAGACCTGCGGGAGCTTGGCGGCGGCGGTCTTGTCGAGCGTGCCGGCCGACTCCATGGAGGTCATCAGCGCCGGGCGCGCGTACCCCTTGAGCCACAGGTTCTGGCCCTCGGTGCTGTACAGGTACTCCTGCCACAGGCGGGCGGCCGCCGGGTGCGGGGCGTCCTTGTTGATGGCCTGCGAGTAGTACTGGGCGTACTGGCCGTCGCTCGGGATGGAGACCTTCCAGTCGACGCCCTTGGACTTGAACTCGTCGGCGTAACCGGCGTTCAGGTAGTCCCAGTCGATGGAGATGGGCGTCTCGCCCTTCTCGACGGTGGCCGGGGTGGACTCGACGGGCGTGTAGTTGCCGTTCTTCTTCAGCTTGGCGAAGAAGTCCAGGCCGGGCTGGATGTCGTCGAAGGACCCCTTGTTGGCGAGCGCCGCCGCGTACACGCCGCCGAAGGCCGAACCCGACTTGGTGGGGTTGCCGTTGAGGGCGACCTGGCCCTTGTACTGCGGCTTCAGCAGGTCCGCGAAGGTGGTCGGACAGGTCTTCACGCGCTTGGCGTCGCAGCCGATGGAGATGTAGCCGCCGTAGTCGTTGAACCACTGCCCCTTCGGGTCCTTCTGGCCCGCGGGGATCTGGTCGAAGGAGGCGACCTTGTACGGCGCGAGCAGGCCCTGCTGGGCGGCGCTCAGCGCGAAGGAGGAACCGAGGTCGAGGACGTCGGGTGTCCGGTCCTGGCCCTTGCGGGAGGTCACGGCGTTGATCTCGTCCTGGCTGGAGCCGTCCGGGTTCTCGTCCGTGATCTTGATGCCGTACTTCTTGGTGAAACCGTCGATGAGGGCACCGTAGTTGGCCCAGTCGCGGGGCAGCGCGATGGCGTGCAGCGTGCCCTCCTTCTTGGCCGCCTTCACCAGGGCGTCCATGCCGCCGAAGTCGGCGACGGAGGTGGCGGTGGCGGCGTTCTTGCCGTCGGCGGTGGTCGACGAGTTGGTCGGGGCGGCGCCGCAGGCGCTCAGGGCAAGCGCGGCGACGACGGCGAGGGAACCACCCAGGACGGCGTTTCTCGGCGGGGACACGGTCACGGTCTCTCCAGGGGTGCGCACGACGGTTTGAGCGGAGCGGAGAACTTGTCTGAACAAGTTGGCCTCAGTACGCCCGCCGATGGTGTCTTGTTCGTAAACATTGGCGAAACCGTGACCCCTTATTCACTGCACACTCCTGGCTGACACGGATCACCAAGGGAACTCGACTACGCTGCTCACGCTGTGCACAGTGGCCAACTCGGAGGGGAAGCATGACGGCGCGACACGAGGAGATCGCCGACGAGCTGCGCCAGGCCATCGACCGCGAGGAGTACACAGTCGGCAGCCTGCTGCCCGCGGAGACGGACCTCGCGGCGCAGTACGGCGTCTCGCGCGGCACGGTCCGCCAGGCCGTCGCCGCCCTCACCGCCGAGGGGCTGATCGGCTCCCGCCAGGGCGCCCGCCGGGTGGTGCTGGCCAGCCGTCGCAGCCAGAGCTTCGCGGAACTGCGCAGCTTCGCCGAGTGGGCGCGCGCGATGGAGCGCGAGGCGACCGGGCACGTGGTCGCGCAGGAGTACCGCCCGGCCACGGCCGAGGACGCCGTACGCCTCCAACTCCCGGAGCGCACCCCGGTGTTGCATGTCCTGCGGGTGCGCGGCCTGGACGGCGAGCCGGTGCTCCTGGAGCGGACCGTGTACGCCGACTGGATCTCCCCCGCCGTCGAGGCGATCGAGCCGGAGTGCCCGTCGGTCACTCAACGCCTGTACGACGACACGGGGTTGGTCTTCGCCTACGGCGAGCACGTGATCGACGCGGTGGCGGCGGGCGCGCAGGACGCGGAGCTGCTGGGCATCCGCCGGACCAGCCCGCTGCTGCGGGTCCGCCGGGTGACAACGACCCGCGAGGGACGCCCTGTTGAGTGGTCGGACGACCGGTATCGCTCGGACGCGGTGAGCTTCAGCGTGCACAACTCGATAGGGAACAACGCGCTGGCCCGCAAGACGGCGGAGTGAGCCCAGGGGATCGGGGGCTCAACCGGCGGCCACGCAGAACTCGTTGCCCTCGGGGTCGGCCATCACCACATGGTGTCCGTCGAACTCCGCGAGCACCCGGCCGCCCGCGCCCACCAGCCGCTCGGCCTCGGCTCTGATCGCGGCCCATCTCTCGTCCGGTCCGCCCCGCACCGGCACCCGGATGTCGAGGTGCAGCCGGTTCTTGGCGGTCTTGGGCTCGGGGACCTTGAGGATGGACAGACGCGGGCCGACGCCGTCGGGGTCGCACAGCCAGGCGCCGTCGTCCTCGGCCCCGTCGTCATCCGGCTCGTAGTGGGCGATCCACTCGGCACGCGTGGCGAAGGGGGCGGGCGGTGGCTCGTCGACGTAGCCGAGGGCCGTCTTCCAGAACGCGGCGAGGAGTTGGGCGTCGTCGCAGTCGAGGGTGAGATCGATTCGTGCTGCCATGCCTCCGACCGTACGACCCGGCACTGACAATCGCCCCGGTGTACCTACGTCGTGCCTACGTCGTGCCTACGTGGGCGAGCCGGACGAGAAGCGGCGCAGCAGCGGGGACAGCACCAGCACGGACTTCGTCCGTTCCACGAACGGCTCCCCCGCGATCCGCTCCAGCACCCGCTCGAAGTGGCGCATGTCGGCGGCGAAGACCTGCACGACCGCGTCCGCGTCGCCGGTGACGGTGGACGCGGCGACGACCTCCTGGTAGCGCTCCAGGCCCCGCCTGATGGTGTCCGGGGAGGTGTTGTGCCGGCAGTAGATCTCGACGAACCCCTCGGTCTCCCAGCCGAGCGCCGACGGGTCCACCCGGACGGTGAAGCCGGTGATGGCGCCGGTGGCCCGCAGCCGGTCCACGCGCCGTTTCACGGCGGGCGCGGAGAGGCCGACGAGTTGCCCGATGTCCGCGAAGGAGCGGCGGGCGTCCTCGGCGAGGGCGTGCACGATGCGTTCGTCGAGTTCGTTCAGCACGGGGGATCGATCACTTCTCGGGTGGTGCGGGTGGGGTCGGTCGGGTGCGGGGCCAGCCGTATACGAAGTAGAACACGGGCCCGACGGCGATGCCGATCGCCCGGTTCACCCCTCGTCCGGATCTCCCGCGAGGGCGCGCGCCTTCGCCAGGTCCTCCTCGTCGAACCCGATCCGCCCGGGCTGTCCGTGCACCTCCGCCTGCGCGTCGATCCAACGCGTGTGCGCCTCCCACGCCGCCTGCTTGCTCATGCCGAGCGCGGCCCCGATCTGCGTCCAGGAGGCACCGGCCTCGCGGGCCGCGCGGACGGTGAGCTGACGGCCGTAGGCGGCCTTGCGGGCGACGACCTCGCTGAGGGCGAGCAGTTCCAGCGTCTCGGTGCGGTCGAGCGCCTCGGCGTCGCTGCCGAAGCCGGCGAGGGACTCGCGGGTGCGGAGGTTGTCGAGGCGGGCGACCGCGGTGAGGAGGGTGTGCTCGGGTTCGATGCTCTGGGGTGTCCTCATGGGTTCAGCGTTGCGTCAAGCTCACTTGACGTCAAGAGGGCCTGACGGCAGTTCCTTGGTGAGGAAGGTGCAGGGGTCCGCGCACGCGCGGGTCACCCCGTCGCGGTCCTCGTACGACCAGCGGTCCACGTAGTCCGTCAGGGGCCGGTAGCCAAGGCGAGCGTAGAGGGCGGCGGCCCTCGGGTTGTCGGCCGCGACGCCCAGGCCGAGGGCCGTACGACCGCGCTCCCGGGCCAGTTCCTCGGCGCGCCGGATCAGCGCGCCGCCGATGCCGCGCGAGCGCAGCTCAGGGGGCCATACGCCGAGGCCGTTGAGTTCCGGGCAGTCGGGCAGGGCGGCCCGCACCTCCGGGGCCGCGCAGCCGTCCCAGATCACCTCCGCGTGGCCGACGGGCCGGCCGTCCGACCAGGCGACGAGATAGGTGCCCCCGCCCGCCCCCTGCCGTGCGAACCGTCGGGCATGGGACGAGACGGCCCCCGGCGAGCCGATGTACTGGTCGAGCAGCGCCACGTCGGCGGCCCCGCACAGGGCGATCTCCATACGTCCGACGGTAACCGCCGCAGCACGCCGACGGCCCCCGAATATCCCGGGCGTCGGGACAACAGGGGCCGTACACAAGGGAGTTGGGTCAGCTCCAGCTTGCGTGCAGGGGCTTGCCCTCCGCGTAGCCGGCCGCGCTCTGGATGCCGACGATGGCCTGCTCCGCGAACTCCTCCAGGGAGGCTGCGCCGGCGTAGGTGCAGGAGGAGCGGACGCCCGCGATGATCGAGTCGATCAGGTCCTCGACGCCCGGGCGGGCCGGGTCGAGGAACATGCGGGAGGTGGAGATGCCCTCCTCGAACAGCGCCTTGCGGGCGCGGTCGTAGGCCGACTCGTCCGACGTACGGTTGCGGACCGCGCGCGCGGACGCCATGCCGAACGACTCCTTGTAGAGGCGGCCGTTGGCGTCCTGCTGGAGGTCGCCCGGGGACTCGTACGTGCCCGCGAACCACGAGCCGATCATCACGTTCGACGCGCCGGCCGCGAGGGCCATGGCGACATCGCGCGGGTGGCGGACCCCGCCGTCGGCCCACACGTGCTTGCCGTACTTCTTCGCCTCGGCGGCGCACTCCATGACGGCCGAGAACTGCGGCCGGCCGACGCCGGTCATCATGCGGGTGGTGCACATCGCGCCGGGGCCGACGCCGACCTTGATGATGTCGGCGCCCGCGTCGATGAGGTCCTTGACGCCCTCGGCGGCGACGATGTTGCCGGCCACGATCGGGACCTGCGGATCGAGGGCCCGCACCTGCCTGATCGCGCTGATCATCGACTCCTGGTGGCCGTGCGCCGTGTCGATGACGAGCGTGTCCACGCCCGCGTCCAGCAACTGCTTGGCCTTCTGCACGAAGTCGCCGTTGATGCCGACGGCAGCCGCGATCCGCAGCTTGCCGTCCGCGTCGACGGCGGGCGAGTACAGCGTGGCTCGCAGGGCACCCTTGCGGGTGAGGATGCCGGCGAGCTTGCCGTCCTTGTCGACGGCGGGGGCGTAGCGGCGGTTGGCGCCGTCCAGCTTGTTGAACGCCTCGCGCGGGTCGATGTCCGCGTCGAGCAGCAGCAGGTCACGGGACATGACCTCGGCGAGCTGGGTGAAGCGGTCCACACCGGTCAGGTCGGCGTCGGTGACGACACCGACCGGGCGCTGGTCCTCGTCCACGACGACACCCGCGTTGTGCGCACGCTTGGGCAGCAGGGCCAGCGCGTCGGCGACGGTCTGGTGCGGGGCCAGCCGGATCGGGGTGTCCAGGACGAGATGGCGGCTCTTCACCCAGGAGACGACCTCGGTGACGACCTCGATCGGGATGTCCTGCGGGATGACCACGAGCCCGCCGCGCCGGGCCAGCGTCTCCGCCATCCGGCGCCCGGCGATGGCGGTCATGTTGGCGACGACCAGCGGGATGGTGGTGCCCGTGCCGTCCGGGGAGCTGAGGTCCACGCCCTGACGCGAGCCGACCGCGCTACGGCGCGGCACCATGAAGACGTCGTCGTACGTCAGGTCGTACGGGGGCTGGATGTCGTTGAGGAAACGCACGTGCTGCACATCCCAGTCGATCGAGGTGACCCCCGGACAGGTCAGCCAGGGGGAAGAGCACGTACTTCATTGTCCCATGTCGGGCGTCATGCCATGCCTCGGATCTTCGTCCAAGCAGGGCGGCGCCGGCCCTGGAGGAACGCCCGAGCGAACCCTTGATCCATCTGCGGGCAACCTTCGGGACACCTCACGAATCGAATGGACATGACGGACCGCACGGCACTCGTCACCACCGCGGCCATCGGGACCGCGCTGCTGGGCGGCGCGGTCCTCGTCCTCCGGCGCCGCGGGCGTTCCCGCTAGGACAAGGGATCAGTACAGGAACCGATGCAGCGGAGCCGACTCGGTCAGCAGCATCGTGAGCCGGTGCGCGAGCCGCTGCCACGCCTCGTCCTGCCCGTAGCTGAGCCGCACGTCCTCGTCGTCGCCCTCCTCGATCGCCGCGAACAGGGCGGCCGTATCGGCGTCGGGCGTGAGGTCCACCAGGGAGAGCACCCGGGCCAGCGCGCCGACCAGGCCGACGGCGGTCTTCTCAGGGGTCAGGACGGTGCCGCGCACGACGGCCACGACGCCCGAGGGGTCGGGCAGGTCCGGCGGCGCCACGAGGAGTCCGGACAGCTCGCGCAGCAGCGCGTACAGCAAGTCCGTGTCCTCGGTGGGCAGTTCGACGATGCGCAGGCCCTCGTGTTCCCAACGGCCGTTCGGCGACCACACCTTGGGCCCGCGGGCCACCGCCTCGGCCAGCGTCTCCCGCACCCGTCGGAAGGCGGCAAGCCCGTCCGCGAACAGCGCGTGGCCACTCGCTCCGCCCACGGACTCGGCCAGGGGCGCCAGCAAGTGCTCTTCCACCCGGTCGCACTGCGCATCGAGATCCGGATCCACGACCACCAGCCGGACCGACGTGCGCTGCTCCTGTTGCTCCATACCGAACACTCTGCCAGCCGCCTCGGACAATCGGGCTAGCGCCCGGCTCCACCCAGCTCGAGCACGACGGAAAGGTTGGGTGTGCGGTCGGCCGCGTCGCCGAAGACGTCGACCGCGGTCTCCCACTCGTCCGGCCGTGACTTGGCATACGGCTGCCAGTTCCGTACGACGATCAGCAGGCCCTGCTCCACCGCGCCCTCGGGCCACACCGTGTGGTCGCCGAGGCTGTCCGCGAGGGCGTCCCAGTTGCGGCCGAACCAGTCGGGCAGGGACAGTGCACGGGCGCAGCGGTCCATCAGGGCGGCCTTGTCCGTGACTCCGTCGAGGTCCAGCGTGACCGCGAGCTGTGTCATCTCAGTACCGTCCTGAACGACTTGTAGTGATCATCGGTGTAGTAGATCTCGCCGTCCTGCCCGGTGACAATGCGCCGGGCCCCGCGATCGCGCGAGCCCGGCGTCCTGACGGTGTATTCGTGGTAGTAACCGCGCTTCTGCTGGGGCAGCAGCTTCTCGTAGTTCCCGAAGACGACCCCGTCCTTGGCGTACGGGAAGGGACCGCCCCGGTCGATGAGGGTGACGGTCTGCCGTGCCTCGGCCGGGAGTTGGGACGCCTTGACGGTGCCGCTGGTGCCACTCGCGTCGGCCGACGAACAGCCGACCGGCAGCAGCAGAGCCAGACAGACGAGAAGCACTCGGGAGACGAACCGCAGCAGCATGCGTCCGATGCTGCCACGGCCGTCCCCTCACGACCTGCTGTCAGATCCCGTCGGGGTCCGTCCGGCTGAGCGCCGACTTCGGCGGGGACCCGGCCGTCATCAGATAGTCCGCCGCCGCGGTGTCCGTCACCAGGCTGGTGACCAGACCGGACCGCAGCACCGCGTCGATCGCCGCCGCCTTCCGCTGCCCGCCCGCGATGGCGACGACCTCGGGGATACGGCGCAACTGGTCCGCCTTGACGGTGATGCACCGCTCGCCCAGGTCCCGGCCGACCCGACGGCCCTCGGCGTCGAAGAGGTGCGCGGAGGTCTCCGCGGCGACACCGAGGGACGAGTAGTGCGCCCGCTCCTCGTCCTTGAGCATGTCGTACACCGTCGAGATGCCCGGCTCCCAGGAGCCGATGGAGACACAGGCGACCGTGACCTTGTCGAAGTACTCGAAGGCCCGGGCGATCCCCGTCTGGTGGCGCAGCGCCTCCGCGGTGGCCGCGTCCGGCAGCAGCATCGGCGCGTAGATGGGGTGGGCGTCGCCGCCCGACACCTGCGCGGCCCGCCGTACGGCCTCGACCGAGCCGCGCTCGGCGGTCCCGGCGTCGTACACGCCCGTCAACTGGACCACCGTGCAGGGCGGCAGCCGGTCGAGCGCGGCCGCCATGTGGATGGTGGACCGGCCCCAGGCGAGGCCGAGCACATCGCCCTCGTTGACCAGCTCGCCGAGCAGGTCGGCCGCGACCTCCCCGAGGTTCTCGGGATCGGGCGACTCCTCGCTGACCTCGGCCGGGGACTCGACCACGACGGCATGCCTCAGGCCGTACCGGGCACGCAGCGCGTCCGAGCGCTCCGCGTCCAGTTCGGCCGGTACTCGGATCTCGATCCGTACGAGATCCCGTTCGAGAGCGGTCTCCAGGACCCGGGCCACCTTGAAGCGGCTGACGCCGAACTCCTCCGCGATCTGGATCTTGGACTTGCCCTCGAGGTAGAAGCGGCGGGCCATGGCCGCCGCCTGCACCAGCTCAGCGGGTCCCATCCGCATGGCTGACCGGCCCGCCGACATACCCGACACGGCGTTCTCCTCACTGCTGTTCACACTCTGGGTTCGCCGTTCATCCTCGCAGATCCGGCGTACTTGATCAGCCTCGATGGCCGCCGTTCACATACCTGCCGCTCAGTGGTCGCACGCCCAGGATGCCTTGCTCACGGCACCTTCGGCCTGTGTGCGCAATGCACGTACCGCCGCGGCCGGGTCGGATGCCCCGTAGACCGCCGAACCGGCGACGAACACGTCCGCGCCCGCGTCCGCGCAGCGCTCGATCGTCGCGGCCGAAACCCCGCCGTCGACCTGCAGCCACAGCTCCAGCCCGTGCTTCTTGATCAGCTCACGGGTACGGCGGATCTTCGGCAGCATGATGTCGAGGAACGACTGGCCACCGAAGCCCGGCTCCACGGTCATGATCAGCAGCATGTCGAGTTCGGGGAGCAGGTCCTCGTACGGCTCGATGGGCGTCGCGGGCTTGAGCGCCATGGACGCGCGGGCGCCCTTGGCCCGAATCTCACGGGCGAGCCGCACGGGGGCGGCGGCGGCCTCGACGTGGAAGGTGACGGAGGAGGCCCCCGCCTCGACGTACTGCGGCGCCCAGCGATCGGCGTCCTCGATCATCAGATGGCAGTCCAGCGGGGTGTCCGTCGCCCGCGCCAGCGACTCTACGACCGGCACGCCGAGCGTGAGGTTCGGGACGAAGTGGTTGTCCATGACGTCGACGTGGAGCCAGTCAGCGCCTTGCACTGCGTCGGCTTCGTCGGCGAGGCGGGCGAAGTCCGCGGACAGGATGCTGGGGTTGATCTGCACGGCCATGGCCCAAGCCTGCCATGCCCTCCGGGGGTTGGCCGCATCGGTCCGTTGTGGTGCGGTCCTTTTCGGGTGCCGGTCGTGTGTGGCTGGGCGCGCCCCGCGTCGGAGCCGCACATCGAGACTGCCCCACGCCCCTTTCGGGGCGCCCTGTGCGGACGGGGTGGAAACAGTGCGGCGGCGCGGCTGTCGTACGGGGCGACGGTGGCGCGGACGCCGACCCGGAAGCAGCCGCCCCGATGTGAAAATGGCGAGAGCGCAAGCGACGAGGGAGACGCCATGAACGCCGTGGGACAGCAGTCGGGACAGCCGTTCGGGTCGTACCAGAACGAGATCTACCTGAACGGGCTCGGCGGCATCGTGCCCACCTACCCCATGGCCTTCGCGGAGCTGGAGGACCGGGCGCGCTCCGCGCTGCCGCCCTCCGTGTGGTCCTACGTCGCGGGCGGCGCCGGCGACGAACTCACCCAGCGGGCCAACGTGACCGCCTTCGACCACTGGGGACTGGTCCCCCGTATGTTCGTCGGCGCGGCCGAACGCGACCTCTCCGTGGACCTGTTCGGGATGCGGCTGCCCTCCCCCGTGTTCATGGCACCGATCGGCGTCATCGGACTGTGCGCCCAGGACGGACACGGCGACCTGGCGACCGCACGGGCCGCCGCGCGCACCGGCGTACCGATGGTCGCCTCGACACTCACGGTCGACCCGCTGGAGGAGGTCGCCGGCGAGTTCGGGGACACCCCGGGTCTCTTCCAGCTCTACACGCCCACCGACCGGGACCTCGCCGCGAGCCTCGTCCACCGCGCGGAACAGGCCGGCTACAAGGGCATCGTGGTCACCCTCGACACCTGGGTCACCGGCTGGCGCCCGCGCGACCTCTCCACCGCCAACTTCCCCCAACTGCGCGGCCATTGCCTCGCCAACTACACGAGCGACCCGGTCTTCCGCGCCCGCCTCGCCCGCACCCCGGAGGAGGACCCGCAGTCCGCGGTCCTGCTCTGGACCCAGATCTTCGGCAACCCCCTCACCTGGGACGACCTCCCCTGGCTGCGCTCCCTCACCGACCTTCCCCTGATCGTGAAGGGCATCTGCCACCCCGAGGACGTGCGCCGGGCCAAGGACGGAGGCGTGGACGGCGTCTACTGCTCCAACCACGGCGGCCGCCAGGCCAACGGCGGCCTCCCCGCCCTCGACGCGCTCCCCGCCGTGGTCGAAGCGGCGGACGGCCTCCCGGTCCTGTTCGACTCCGGCATCCGCAGCGGCGCCGACATCGTCAAGGCCGTCGCCCTGGGCGCGACGGCCGTGGGCATCGGCCGCCCGTACGCCTACGGCCTGGCCCTGGGCGGCACGGACGGCATCGTCCACGTCCTGCGCTCACTGCTCGCGGAGACCGACCTGATCATGGCCGTCGACGGCTACCCGACACTCGCCGATCTCACGGAGGAGGCACTCCGGCGCGTCGTCTGACGGCCGGCACTCGGACAGCCGTGCCGCAGGTCACCCGGTCCGGCGGATGAGCGCCAGATACATGGCGTCGGTGCCGTGCAGATGCGGCCACAGTTGTACGTCGGGACCCGCGCCGAGTGCCGGTACGTCCGGCAGGAGCGGGCGGGCGTCGACGAGTTCGGTCTGCGGGTACTGCTTGAGGATGTCGTCGACGACGGCCCGGGTCTCGGCGAGGTGCGGTGAGCAGGTGGCGTAGCCGACGACCCCGCCGACGCGCACGGATTCGAGGGCGGTGCGCAGCAGGTCGCGCTGGAGGGGCGCGAAGCCTTCGAGATCCTCCGGGCGGCGGCGCCAGCGGGCCTCGGGCCGGCGGCGCAGCGCGCCGAGTCCGGTGCAGGGCACGTCCATCAGGACGCGGTCGAAGCTGCCGGGACGCCAGGGCGGCCGGGTCCCGTCGGCGGCGATGACCTGGTAGGGCCCGGGGTTCCCGTTCAGCGCCTTCGCCACCAGGCCCGCGCGGTGCGGCAGCTTCTCGGAGGCGAGGAGCGTGGCCCCGCGCTCGGCGGCCACCGCGGCGAGCAGCGCGGCCTTGCCGCCGGGGCCCGCACACCCGTCGAGCCACTTCTCGTCCGGCCCGTCGAGAGGCGCGTTGGCGAGGGCCAGCGCGACGAGCTGACTGCCCTCGTCCTGCACCCCGGCCCGGCCCTCCTTCACGGCCGCCACGGCACCGGGCTCCCCGCCCTCACTGAGTCGCACGGCGTACGGCGACCAGCGCCCCGGCACCGCGGCCTCCTCGCGGAGCAGCTCCTCGGTGGTGGACCGGCCGGGCCGGGCGACCAGGGTCACCTCGGGCCGTTCGTTGTCGGCCTCCAACAGGTCCTCGATTCCGGCGCGTCCACCGCCGAGCGAGTCCCACAGCGCGGAGACGACCCAGCGCGGATGCGAGTGCACGATGGCGAGGTTGTCCTCGGGATCGTCGTCGTACGGCGGCGCGACCCGCTGGACCCAGGTGTCGAGGTCGTCCTGCGCGACCTTGCGCAGCACGGCGTTGACGAACTTGGCCCGCCCGTCGCCGAGGACGACCCGGGCGAGTTCGACGGAGGCGGAAACGGCGGCGTGGGTCGGGATCCGCGTCCCGAGCAGTTGGTGCACCCCGAGACTGAGCACGTCCAGCACCGGGGGGTCGACCTCGCGCAGCGGCCGGTCGACGCAGGAGGCGATGATCGCGTCGTACGTCCCCTGCCGGCGGAGCGTCCCGTAGACCAGCTCGGTGGCGAGGGCCGCGTCCCGGGCGTCGAAGTCGCCTTTCGCACGGGCCTTCCGCAACAGCGGCGGCAGCACGAGGTTGGCGTACGCGTCCCGCTCGTCCACGGCCCTCAGCGCCTCGAAGGCGAGGAAACGAACAGGGTCCTTCTGCGGCCGACGGTAGGGCTTGCCGGGCTTACGGGGTCGCGGGGACTGCTCACTCACGAAAAAGGTGCTCCGGATTTCTGGCTGAGATGTGCGTCCAGCCTACGTCGCACCGCCGCGACCGCGCGCTGGGCGTCACGCCTCTCGGTTCCCCACGGTCTCCCCCGCGCCGATCCGCGCCCCGCGCGCCCAGTCCGCCGCCCGCATCGGCTTCTTGCCCTGCGCCTGCACCCACAGCAGCTCGACGGCGTACGAACCGGTGCCGACGTACACATTGTTCTTGCCGACCGCCAGCGCCCCGGGCGCGAGGTCGGTCCGCTCGGGCACCGGCACGGCCTGGACGATCTTGAGCCGCTCGCCCCGGAACACGGTCCAGGCCCCGGGGGCGGGCGTGCACCCACGCACCACCCGATCCACCCGCAGGGCAGGAGCCGACCATTCCACCTGGGCGTCCTCGACATTGATCTTCGGAGCGAGGGTGATGCCCTCGCCCGACTGCGGTACGGCCTTCAGGGTCCCGTCCTCGATACCGTCCATGGTCGCGGCGAGCAGGCCCGAGCCGGCGAACGCGAGCCGGGTGAGCAGGTCGCCGCTGGTGTCGGTGGGGCGGATCTCCTCGGTGACGGTGCCGTAGACGGGCCCGGAGTCGAGTCCCTCCTCGATCAGGAAGGTGGAGGCGCCGGTGATCTCGTCGCCGGACATGATGGAGTGCTGCACCGGGGCGGCGCCGCGCCAGGCGGGGAGCAGCGAGAAGTGCAGGTTGACCCAGCCGTGCGCGGGGATGTCGAGGGCGACGCGGGGCAACAGGGCGCCGTAGGCGACGACGGGACAGCAGTCGGGCGCGATCTCCCGCAGCCGCTCCAGGAACTCCGGGTCGCGCGGCTTGACGGGCTTCAGCACCTCGATGCCCGCCTCCTCGGCCCGCTCGGCGACGGGACTCGCCACCAGCCTGCGCCCACGCCCGGCCGGCGCGTCGGGCCGCGTGACGACGGCGGCCACCTCGTGCCGCCCGGAGGCGATCAGGGCGTCCAGGGCGGGAACAGCGACCTCGGGGGTACCGGCGAACACGAGCTTCATGGGAGGGTTCGGGCCTCTCGGGCGGAGGTGGGCGGGCAGCGCACCAGTCTATGGCGCGTCCCGGCCCGAGCGCCCGGCGGCTCTCGTCCGTCAACCCACCGACACCCGCAGCGCGCACCGGTTCGGCGGGGGCGTACGCATATGCCCCTACGCCCCCGTTGCGTGACCAGCGGAGCGCACAGGCGTTGGTCAAGAAAGAGTTGACCTCCTTGGGCCGCATTCGCGCGGCCCGATCCTTTTCAACGCCGGTTCGAGAGGCTTGTTCATGGCCGACCACGCAACCCACGACGCCCAGGCTCGGGCCAGCCTGCACTTGCTGGTGCGGGACATCGAGCGGGTCCGCCGGCAGGTGGACGCACTGCGCACGCTCACCGCCCAGCTCGGCAACGTCTACCGCCCGCGCCGCTCCGGCCCCTCCACGGGCTTCGTCGTCTACGGGCGCGCGCCCGCCCCGACGGTCCGTCTCGCGCAGGAGCTGCGGGACAGTGTCGAGACCCTGGTCACGGCCGCCGTGGACTTCGACCGCTCACTCGGTTTCTCGTGGGACGCGGTGGGCTCGGCCCTCGGGGTCACCAAGCAGGCAGTGCACCGCCGCTACGGCGCCCGGCGCGCCGCGACCCAGGCGGCGGCCGACGCCGAGCGCACGACGGAGGCGGCGAGCACCCGCCCGGTGGCGGTGAACACGGGTCTCCCCACCATGCCCGCACTCCCTGCCCTCCCCACCCTCCCCACGGTCCCCGCCGCCCGCTCCATGCCGACCCAGCCCACAGCAGGCAGCCCCACCCTCCGCGACGAGGCCAGGCCCACAGCCTTCCCGGGCCCCCGAAACGGCTGACCCCACCACCGACCAAGCCTGCCTCCCGGCGAACGCCCGGGAGGCAGCCGCATGTCCGGGCCAGGGACGGCCGGCCGCGCCCTCGGCCCATGGACAGCCGGCCGCCAACGCCGAGAACTCCTACGGGCAGGGCCCGAAGGGCACGGCAGATCGCACAACGGCCCGCCGACCGCCAACGCCGAGAACCCCACGGGAAAGGTCCACTTCTCAACGAACCGCAAACGGGCGGTGCGCGGGTGGGAGAAAATCCGAGGCCGAAGGCCGAGGCCTCACCCGATATCCGGCGGATCAACCCGCACCCGCACCACATCCCCCCCACCCCGAGCCATCCGAGCAGCCTGCGCAGCCTTCAACGCCGCAGCCAACGCCCCCCCACTCCCCGGCCGCACCCGAATCAACGCCCGCTCCCACTGCTCCCCCACAGGCGGATCCCCCACCCGCCGAGCGCGCCCCGTCGAAGCAACCGGCACCACCATCGGAACCGGCCCCAACACCTCAGCATCCGGCGGCAGTTCAACAGCGGCAAGAAACTCCGCGACAGCCCCCGCACCCCCCGCGACCGCCGCCATCCGAGACACCGGCGGAAACCCCAACTCCCCCCG
Source organism: Streptomyces sp. NBC_01478 (assembly GCF_036227225.1). GTDB lineage: Bacteria > Actinomycetota > Actinomycetes > Streptomycetales > Streptomycetaceae > Streptomyces. The sequence continues at coordinate 2,439,405 of NZ_CP109444.1, forward strand.
CTCCGCAAGCTCCCGCACCGCATGCCCCACGGGATCCCACCGAACCAGCGCCTGCACAGGCCGCAAGGTAGGTTCCGCCACCACGACAACGGTCCCCCCAACCCCCTGCGGCCGCACCAGCGAACCCGCCGCGACCCACCGCCGCAACGCATCCTCCCCCGCCCGCAGATCAGGCCGCCCGAGCATCGCCCACCCGTCCAGCAACAAGGCCGCCGCATACCCCCCGTCGGCCACCGGCTCGGCCCCCGGCGTACTCACGACCAACGCAGGCGTCCCCGGCACCGTGTCGAGCACCTGCTCCCGCCCGGACGTCCGCACCGGCACAGCGGGAAACGCCCGCCCCAGCTCCTCCGCGGTCCGCCGTGCCCCCACGATCTGGGCCCGCAGCCGGAACCCCCCGCACTCGGGACAGTGCCAGGAGTTCTCCGCGACCCCGCACCACCCACACCGCAGTACCCCCGCGTCCTGCCCCTCCAACGGCCCCGCACAGTGCCGACACCGCGCGGCGGCCCGGCACTGGGCGCACGCCATCCGCGGCACATACCCCCGCCGGGGCACCTGCACCAGCACAGGCCCGTGCTTCAACCCCTCCCGCACCGCCTGCCAGGCCAACGTGGGCAACCGGGCGGCCCGCGCGGCCTCGTCCCGCGCCAAGTCCCCGTCCCCCACGGTCCGTACGAGCGGAGCGGCCGCCCGCACCTGCTCGCGCGATGCGACCAACGGCCGCGCCCACCCGCTCGCCACCAACTGCGCGGCCTCCACCGTGCAGCTCCAACTCCCCAGCAGGAAGCCGCACTTGTCCAGCGCGGCCCGCAGCAGCAGCACCTCCCGCGCATGCGGCTGCGGCGCGTGCTGTTCGCTGTGGCTGTCGTCCCCGTCGTCCCAGATCGCGACCAGCCCCAGGTCCCGCACCGGCGCGAACATCGCGGCCCGCGTCCCGACGACCGCGCGCACGGACCCCCGTCGTACGGCCAGCCACTGCCGGTACCGCTTCTCGGGCCCGGCATCGGCGGTGAGCAGCGCATGCCGCCCCTCACCGAGGAGCGCCGTCAACGCTGCGTCCACCCGCCCGGCGGCCCGCCCGTCCGGTACGACGACGAGCGCCCCGCGCCCCGAGGCGAGCGTCGCGGCGACGGCCCGCGCGATCTCCTCGCTCCACTCGGGCCCCGGCAGCGCGTTCCACACCGCACGCGGCGCGCCTCCCGAGGCCAGCGCCTCCAGAAACCCGGCCCCCCGCTCGTACCGCGCCCAGGACCCCGCCTCGGGCACCCCCGGCGGCGGCAACGGCGCGGGCGACGGCTTCTGCTCGGCCCGGGCGCTGCGCGGCGGCACGGCCAGTTGCAGCACATCGGCGAGACTCCCGGCGTACCGGTCGGCGACGGCCCGGGCCAGCCCGAGCAGCTCCGCGCTCAGCACCGGCTCCGGCGACACGACCTGCGCCAGCGCGGCAAGCGGCCCGGAGTAGTCGGACTCGGCCAGCCGCTCGACCAGGAACCCGTCGATCAGCCCCCCGCCCTCACGCCGCCCGTCCCGCACCCGATGCCGCCCGGCCCCGAACCGGACCCGCACCCGCACCCCGGGCCGCGCATCGGCGTCGAGTTCCTCCGGCACCGCATAGTCGAAGTACCGGTCAAGATGCAGCACCCCCTTGTCGACGAGCACCCGCGCGACGGGCAACTCCCCGGCCAACGCGGCCCCCCGCCACGTCCGCGGCTTCGCCTTCGGCCCCTTGGCCTGCCGCACACTCTCCCGAATCAGCGCAAGCTGCTCGGGCGGCGCACCCGCCGCCCCGCCGTCCCGTTCCCCGTCCGCGCTGCTCACCCTTGCATTCTTACCAAACCCGACTGACAACGGCCGCCGCCCGCCGCACTCACTTGATCTTCCGGGCCTCGGCGAGGACCTGGACGATGAGGTCCTCCGCGAAGGCCATGTCCTCGTCCGGGTCGCTGTCCCGGAACCGCCCCCCGGCCTCCGACGCGGCGAACCCGAGCATGAACGTGGACAGCAGGCGCTCGGCCCGCGGAATCCGCTCCTCCGGGAGACCTGCGGCGCGCAGAGCACCGTAGACCGCGTTCCGCGGCCCGACGGCCTCGGGTGTGACCGCCGGGCGCTGGAAGAGCAGCAGGAACAGGTCGGGGTGGCGACGGGCGGTGGCCCTCATGTTGCGGGCGAGCAGGCGCAGTTGGTCGCGCCAGTCGAGTCCGGGACCGGGCACGTCGATCTCCAGCAACAGCCGTTCCACGAGGCCGTCGAGGAGTCCCTGCTTGTCGCCGACGTGGCGGTAGAGCGTCATCGGGTTCACGTCGAGTTCCTGCGCGACGGCCCGCATCGTGACGGCCGGCAGGCCCTTCCGGGTCGCCAACTCCCATGTCACGTCCAGCACTTGATCACGACTGATCCGCCGTGGCGTCACTTGACATCCTCCCTCGAAGCTACGTATACAGAGTATACGTATACGTTGTATATATCGAGGGAGCGGCCATGCTGACCGTCAGCGGCCTGTACAAACGGTGGGGCCCCGTCCAGGCACTGGACGGCTTCGACCTGCACATCGAGCCCGGCGAGATCTGCGGTCTGATCGGCCACAACGGCGCGGGCAAGACCACGTTCGCCCGGACGGTCGCCGGTCTGGAGCGACCCGACGCGGGCTCGGTCCTCGTCGCGGGAGTGGATCTCGCCACCGCCCCTCGCTCCGCACGGAGCCTGATCGGCCTGGCGCCCCAGGAGTCGGCCCTCTACCCGACCGCCACCCTGCGCCAGAACCTCCGCCTCTTCGGCGGCCTGGCCGGCCTCCACCGCACCCGACTGAGCACCGAACTGGCCGCCGTAGCCGAGGAGTTGGTCCTCACCGACGTACTCGACCGGCCGATCGCGACACTCTCCGGCGGCCAACAGCGCCGCGCCCAGGCGGCCACGGTCCTCCTCCCCCGCCCCCGCGTGCTGCTGCTCGACGAACCCACCGTGGGCGCCGACCCCACCACCCGCGAAGCGCTGCTACGACTCGTCAGGACCCGCGCCGACGAAGGCGCCGCCGTCTGCTACACCACCCACTACCTACCGGAGTTGGAGCACCTGGACGCCACACTCGCGGTCGCCGCGTCCGGCCGGGTGATCGCCCGCGGACACCGCGCCGACCTCCTTGACGGCCTGCCCGGCGAGGTCACCGTGACGTTCACCGGCGCCGTACCGGAACACCTGGCACGGACCTCAACTGCCCCCGGGGAACTGCGTTTCAGCACCGCGGACCCGGCCCAGGCGCTGGCCCGACTCCTCCGCGACCTGGGCCCCGACACCGCGCGGGTCCGCTCGGCCGCGATCCGCGAACCGTCGCTGGACGACCTCTACCGCAGCCTCGCCACCCGCCAACTCCCCACGGAGACCCACGATGCGGCCTGAACCGGCACCGACAGGGGCCGCCCCGCTCCGCCACACCTGGGTCATGACCCGCCACACCCTCGTCCTGCTCGTACGGGACCCGGGCACCCCGCTCGCCTACACGGTCATGTCCCTGGTGCTGCTGACCGTGCTCCACCCGGTGTACGACCGCCTGGCCACCCCCGGAACACCGGGCATCGTGCAGGCCGCCCCGGGCATCGCGGTGATGTTCACCCTGCTCGCCCTGGACGTGGCCGGACAGCTCCTGCTCTCCGAACGCACCTGGCACACCTGGGATCGCCTCCGATCCGGCCCGGCGGCGCCTTCCGCGATCCTGGCCGGCAAGTCCCTCCCGCTGATCGCGCTGTTCCTGACCCAGCAGACGGTGCTGTTCCTCTTCGCGACCGCGGCCTTCGGTTTCCCCCTCACCGCCGGCACCTGGCGCCTCCCCCTGCTGGCCCTCCTCTGGGCGCTGTGCGTCACCTCCTGCGGCCTCGCACTCGGCGTACACGCCCGCAGCCAGGGCCAGTTGGCCGCCGCCTCCGACATCGGCGCCCTCACGATCACCTGCCTCAGCGGCTGCCTGGTCCCCCTCGCCGTCCTCCCCCACTGGGTCTCCACGGTGGCCCCCGCGACACCGGGCTACTGGGCCCTGCACGGCTTCCAGGCAGCCGTCACCGGCAACACCCCGGCCTACGCCCACTCGACAGCGGTCCTCGCGGCCATCACAGCGACAGCACTCCTCGTATCGGCCCGCGGCATCCACCACTGACCCGCTGGACACTCCCGGGCTTACGCCGAACCTCTGGCCGAAATCGCTTACTCGACACGGCAGTTGGCGTCGGCTTCGCTCCGGATGAGGAAACGGGAAACGCCCGTTCCGCCTTGTTCGGCCCAGCCGGCTGCCCCACGCTGAATCGCGGCGCTCATCGGCTGACGGCCGAGGAGCGACGGAGGTCGAAGTGCTGGATCAGTCGCACGACTTCGGGCCCGAACTGCGCAGAAGGCGCCTCGCCGCCCTGCTCTCTCTGCACCAACTGGGACAGCGCGTGCACTACAGCAAGAGCCAACTCAGCAAGGTGGAACGGGGAATCAAGCGTCCGACACCCGAACTGGCACGCCTGTGCGACACGGAGCTGCGTGCCGACGGCGCACTCAGCCGGCTCGTGGCCGTCCGGCCCTCCGAACCACCTCTGCCCGCCCCCGGAAACGACGACGAGGTCTGGCTGATGCACCTGCGCAAGGACGGTTCGAGTTCCTTCCAACCCGTGACCCGCCGCGGGCTCATCACCGCGGGCGCCGCCTCGGTGCTGACCCTGCGCACCGGCGATCCGGGCGCGCTCCCCCTCGACGGGGCCGAGACCTTCGCGGACGCCTCACGGATGCTGTTCGACCAGTTCCGGCGGCTCGGCCAGACGTCGGGCCCCGCGAGTGTGCTGCCGCCACTCATCGCCCAGACCCACAGCCTGGAACAACTCGCCACCCACAGCAGCCCGCACGGCCGGCGCACCCTGCTGCTCCTCGCCTCCCGCTACGCCGAGTACGCGGGCTGGATGGCCCAGGAATCCGGCGACGACACAGCCGCGATCTGGTGGACGGATCGCGCCGTACACCTGGCGGCAGCGGGTGCGGACCCCGGGCTGGCCACATACGCACAGGTCAGGCGCTCGCTGATCAGCCTGTACCGAGGAGACATCGCCGAAGCCGTACAACTGGCCGGCCATGCCCTGGAGAGCGACGCACCCGCCCGTATCCGCGGCCTGGCCGCCCAGCATCTGGCCCAGGGTGCCGCCGCGAACGGCGACCACGCCACCTGCATGACCAGCCTCGACCGCGCCCGCCGACTCCTCGAACAGGACGCCGCCGACCCCTCCGAACCGGTCCTCGGCGCCTCCCACGTACCCGACGTCGTCTCGATGTTCACCGGCTGGTGCCTGTACGACCTGGGCCGTCCGAGGCAGGCGGCCGCTCTGCTGGACCAGGAGACCGCCCGCATCCCGGAGCACGCCTTCCGCACCCGGGCCCGGTACGGCGTCCGGCGCGCGCTGGCCCACGCGGCGGCGGGCGAGATCGACCACGCCTGCCGGATCGCCACCGACGTCCTGCCGTCCGTACGGCTCACCCACTCCGCCACGGTCTCCGCCGACCTGCGCCGCCTCGGCCACACGCTCGGCAGACACGCCCGCAACGCCTCCGTACGAGCCCTGATCCCGGACCTGTCCGGCGCACTCGCCCACTCCCACACCTTCTAGAAGGGCTACGACCATGCACGAGATCTTCGTCAACTACCGCACCAAGGGCGGCAAGGAGGTCGCCTACGCGTGCGACCGTGTGCTGTCGGCCAGGTTCGGCCCCGACAGCGTCTTCCTCGCCCGGAAGTCGATCGAGCCCGGCAACAACTACATCGACGTCCTCGTCCGGGCGGCCCGGCGCAGTCATGTGCTGCTCGCTCTCGTGGACGAGGAGTGGATCGACGCACCCGACCGGAACAGGCCAGGCAGGCGCGCGCTGGACGACCCTCAGGACTGGGTCCGTCGTGAGATAGAGGAGGCGCTGGCGTCAGGGGTGCTGATCGTGCCGCTGTTCATCGGCCGCAGGGTCGAGCAGCTCGATCCCCGGCGGCTGCCCAGGTCGATCGCGGAGATCGCGGAATGCCAGTACACACGGGTGGATCAGCACAGCCTGGAGGCCGATCTCACCCGGCTCGGCGACCGGCTCGTACGGCTGGTGCCCGCCCTCGCCTCCCTGGACCGCGGTGTCGCCCCACCATCTGAACCCGCCCCCGCCGAACCGGAGTCGACCGTTCGCAACGACAACCAGAGCGGTGGGATAGGCCAGGTGAACGGCACCGTAGGAACGTATGTGCACGACGCCCACGGCCCGATGAACACGGGCGGCGGCAGCCAGTTCAACGGCCCGCAGGTCAACGGCGACGGCACGAACGTCATCTCCGGGGACAACCACGGCGGGATACGTCAGGGGTTCGGCACCCGGACTCCGCGCGGGGGCGAGGAACGGTGACCGAGGCCTTCGGCTCGTACGTCCACGAGGCCCACGGGTCCGTCAACAGCGGCGACGGACCGCAGTTCAACTTCTACTACGCGGCGCAGGCCCGGCTGCGTGAACAAGCGAGCAGGCGTCCACGGGCGGTCGCGAAGGAGGACCGTGACCATCTCGCCGCGCGCTTCGTACCGCCGCGCGGTATGCGGCACGCACGCAACCGGCTGGAGGAAACGCACACGGTACTGCTCGACGGGCTGCCGGGCAGCGGCCGACGCACCGCCGCGCTCATGCTGCTGCACGACCTGTCCGACACTCGAGGCAGTCTGCACGAACTGCCGGACACCTCCGACGACACGGCCACCTTGGCTCTCGACACACAGGACATCGGCGACGGCGACCGGCTGCTGCTGGATCTCTCGGAGGTGGACGAGTCCCGGTACATCGCGGTCCAGAGCGCGCTCTCCGACTTCCGCGACAGCCTTGTCCGCCACGGTGCCCACCTCGCCGTGGTACTCCCTCACCATCTCGGCTATCTACTCCGAGGGGAACTGAAACGCCTGACCGTGGAGATCGGCCGTCCCTCGGCGCAGCGCGTTCTGATCACCCATCTCCGGCACGAGGGCATCGAGCCACCCCAGTCCGAACTGGGCGGCACCCCTCTCACGTCCTACCTGTCGCAGGCCCCGATGCGCGACATCGCCGGACTCGTCGACCGGATCCGGCGCTGCCGGGACGTCTCGCCGGCCGACCGGGGTTTCTCCCACTGGCTGACCGAGTCACTGGTCGACCAGCACGACCAGACCGCCCGCGTGGCGGCGGATCTCACGTCTCAGCGGGACGGGCGGCGCCGAGCGCTGCTGTTGTCCGTGGCCCTGTTCCACGGGACCGCGCCAGGGACCGTACTGCGGGGCGCGAACGCCCTGCTGGGCATCCTCAGCCATCCCCCGGACCCGCTGCCCCGGCTGGACCGGGCGGACCTGCACGCCGAACTCTCCGACATCGGCGCCGAGGTGAAGCCGGACGGTCGGGTGCGGTTCCGCATCGTGGGATACGACCGTGCGGTGAGGGATCACTTCTGGACGTTCCTCCCTGACATCCGCAGGCAGTTACGCGACTGGTTCGACGTATGTCTGGCCGAGCCCTCGCTCGCGCAGTCCGACCGCAAGGAAGCCGTGGCCAGGTTCGCCGCCCAGAGCCTGCGCACCGCGCGCCCCGAGGATCTGTCCTGGCTGGCGCACCGGTGGACGGCGGACAAGGCTCCGGCGCACCTCGTCCCAGACGCGGCCCAGGTACTCGCGCTCGGCCTGGACGACGAACAGCACGGCCGCTACTTCCGACAGCAGATCTACGACTGGAGCACCTCGACGGAGACCGGCATCGGGTTGAGGCGGGTGCTCGTCCTGGTGTGCTCCACGACCATGGCCCGCTCGCATCCGGACCAGGCGCTCGTCCGCCTGCACCATCTGGCGCGGCGGACATACGGAGTCGTGGGCGCGGGCGCCCGCCAGGCGCTGCTGGACCTGGCGCGGTCGGACCACCGGCTGTACCGGCGGATGCTGGACCGGCTCGGTGCCGGAATCGCCCAGGGCCAGTGGGGCGAGGACCGCGCACTGTTCCTCGAACTCGCCGACCCGGTAAGGCTCGTGGGGTATCGAAGCGTCCGCGATTCGCTCATCATCTGCTGGAACGGCGTGCTGCGCCGTCCTGTCGAATCCTGGGCCACACCCCTGGCACGCTGGCTGACCGCGAGCGAGGACGTCCGCCACCGCGACCTAGTGCTCAGGGTGCTCTCCGCCGCCTGCGATACGGACGTCCGGGTCTCCGGGTGCCTCTACCGCGCCGCCCTGCAATGGCAGCACAGCGACCCGAGCGTGTCCCGTGCCGAGACCGTCTCCGTCCTGCTGCGGAAGATCGACACCGCACAGGGCATCGAGTCCTACCCACTCGCCGTCTGATCGCGAGCACCCATCGGGGGCCTTCCATGAGTTCTGGACACAAGGCGATGACGCTGTTCGTCACCGTCATCCTCGGCCTGCTCCTTGTCATCGTCGGTCTGTGCGCCGACTGGCCGCGCTGGTCCTGGGCCGCGTCCGCCGGGCTGCTGGCGGTGATCGGGATGGTGACGAACAGAGTCCTCACGCCGAAGCGCGAGCCGTTCCCCCGCGATCTGCTGCCGGAACCGGATCTCCCACTGCCGGACTCCGCGCGGCAGGACCAGCGGGTGACCCATGTGGCACTGCCGAGTTCGGTCGCCGACTACGACTTCTCCTTCTCGGCGACGGTGCGTTGGCTGGTGCTGGACGCGCCGTCGGACGCGCCCTACGTCAACCCCGCCGGCCTGGCGATCGACGCCGTGCTCCAGCGCGCCCGTGCGGTGACGGCCCAACAGCCGCCCCACCGCAGCGCGTTCGTACAGCATCAGCTCGACGGCGCCCTGGCGACCATGCGCGTCGATGCCACCGGCCGGGTCACGGCGATGGCGCTGGACGTCTCGCTGAGTCTTCCGGAGCACGACCGGGAGCGGCTCGCCAAGCTCTCCGACGTACGCAAGGACGAGGACGTCTGGGAGCACGAACGCAACTACGAGCGCAGCAAGCGCGCCTATCTCGGCGAGGACGTTCTCAAGGACACGGGCAGCGCCGTGGTCTGGTGGCTCTCCCGCAACGAGAAGGAGGTGGAGGGTGCGGTAGACCGGATCGGTCTGCTCGCGCGGCTCTCCGCCGCGGCCAAGAACGAGACGGTCGCGCCGCCGTTCGAGCACCTGGTGCCTCCGCCGAGGGTCGTCCTCCCCGACGACGGGACCTCGGCCGACTGGCGGCAGCCGTACGACGGAGGGGACGCAACGGCGTCCGACAACGGCTCCGGGGACGGACTTTCCGTCGACTCGCTGCTGGAGTGGTTCGGTTTCTCCGCCTCCGACGCGGATGTCGACCTGTTCGCGAAGCGTCTGATCATCCTCGCGTCGGCTCACGGCAAGATCGAAGCAGTGGACGAGATCAAGCGCCGGTTCGACCCCGAGCAGGCGGAACAGACGGAACAGGCCGACGACGGACCGGAGGAATCGGCTCCGCCCCAGGATCACGAACCCCCACCCTGACGAAACGCCGAGGCCCGGCTCCCCCGAAGGGAAACCGGGCCTCGCAACGGCAATCGCGGACTACAGGCCCGCGGCCTTGCGCAGCGCGTCCACGCGGTCGGTGCGCTCCCACGTGAAGTCGGGGATCTCACGGCCGAAGTGGCCGTACGCGGCGGTCTGGGCGTAGATCGGGCGCAGCAGGTCCAGGTCGCGGATGATGGCGGCCGGACGCAGGTCGAAGACCTCGTCGATCGCCTTCTCGATCCGGTCCGTGTCGACCTTGGCCGTGCCGAACGTCTCGACGAACAGGCCCACCGGCTCGGCCTTGCCGATCGCGTACGCGACCTGCACCTCGCAGCGCGAGGCGAGACCCGCGGCCACGACGTTCTTCGCGACCCAGCGCATCGCGTACGCCGCGGAGCGGTCCACCTTGGAGGGGTCCTTGCCCGAGAACGCGCCGCCGCCGTGACGGGCCATCCCGCCGTACGTGTCGATGATGATCTTGCGGCCGGTCAGGCCCGCGTCACCCATCGGGCCACCGATCTCGAACCGGCCCGTCGGGTTGACCAGCAGGCGGTAGTTCTCCGTGTCCAGCTTGATGCCGTCGTCCAGGAGTGCCTTCAGCTCCGCCTCGACCACGAACTCGCGGATGTCGGGAGCGAGCAGCGACTCCAGGTCGATGTCGGACGCGTGCTGCGAGGAGACCACGACCGTGTCGAGGCGGACGGCCTTGTCACCGTCGTACTCGATGGTGACCTGGGTCTTGCCGTCGGGGCGGAGGTACGGAATGGTCCCGTTCTTCCGGACCTCCGAGAGGCGCTTGGCGAGGCGGTGCGCGAGGAAGATCGGGAGCGGCATCAGCGTCGGCGTCTCGTCCGTCGCGTAGCCGAACATCAGGCCCTGGTCGCCCGCGCCCTGCTTGTCGAGCTCGTCGTCGTCGCCCTCGACACGGTTCTCGTACGCCGTGTCGACGCCCTGCGCGATGTCCGGGGACTGCGCACCGATCGACACCGACACCCCGCAGGAGGCGCCGTCGAAGCCCTTCTTGGAGGAGTCGTAGCCGATCTCCAGGATCTTGTCGCGGACGAGCTGCGCGATGGGCGCGTAGGTCTTGGTGGTGACCTCGCCGGCCACGTGCACCAGGCCGGTCGTGATCAGCGTCTCGACGGCGACCCGGGAGGTCGGGTCCTCCGCCAGAAGCGCGTCGAGAATGGTGTCGCTGATCTGGTCAGCGATCTTGTCGGGGTGACCTTCGGTCACGGACTCCGAGGTGAAAAGACGACGGGACACAACGCTCCCTGAGGTTGCAGCGGCTGCTGGCTGATCATTGGCGGACGGACGGGAGCTGCGCCCGACGTCGTCCGAGAACAGTTTATCGGTCGCGGTCGGCAGACGGTCCCCCTGTCTCGTCTCTCGGGAAACCCTGTGACCTGCGGCACGCGCATTTTGCCGAATGCCGGGTGCCGTTGGCCAGAGCCGCCACGCACGAATGTCAGGTTTCAGCGAACTGACAGATGGCTGAAACAAATCAGGAGAGACGGTGTGCGACCAGGTCCCACACGGTCTCGGCCAGGGCTTCCTTCGGGCCGTGGGGAACAGCGGTCTCACTGCCGTCGGCACCCAGCACCACGGCCTCGTTCTCCTCGGAACCGAACGTCTTGCGCTCCCCCACCTCGTTCACCACCAGCAGATCGCACCCCTTGCGGGCCAGTTTGGTACGGCCGTTGGCGAGGACGTTGTCCGTCTCGGCGGCGAACCCGACGACCACCTGTCCGGGGCGGGCCCGGTCGGCGGAGATCTCCGCGAGGATGTCCGGATTCCGCACCAGGACGATGGGGTCGGGCTCCTTGTCGTCCTTCTTCTTGATCTTCCCGGCCGCGTACTCGGCCGGGCGGAAGTCCGCGACCGCCGCGGCCATGACGACCGCGTCCGCGTCGGCGGCGGCCTTCAGCACCGCCTCCCGCAGTTGTACGGCGGTCCCGACCGGGACGACGTCCACGCCCGCCGGGTCCGGCAGTCCGGTGTTCGCGGCGATCAGCGTGACCCGGGCGCCCCGGGCGGCGGCGGTGCGCGCGAGGGCGTAACCCTGTTTGCCGGAGGAGCGGTTGCCGAGGAAGCGGACCGGGTCGAGGGGCTCGCGGGTGCCGCCGGCGCTGACGACGACGTGCCGGCCCTTGAGGTCGGGCTCGGTGACGCCCCGCGCGAGCACCCGGCGGCAGACCTCGAAGATCTCGACAGGGTCGGGCAGCCGGCCCTTGCCGGTGTCGACGCCGGTCAGCCGACCGACGGCCGGTTCGATCACCACGGCACCGCGGCGGCGCAGTGTCGCCACGTTCTCCTGGGTGGCCGGGTGTTCCCACATCTCCGTGTGCATGGCGGGCGCGAAGACGACCGGACAGCGGGCGGTGAGGAGGGTGTTGGTGAGCAGGTCGTCGGCCAGGCCGTGGGCCGCCTTCGCCAGCATGTCCGTCGTCGCCGGTGCCACCACCACCAGGTCGGCGCTCTGGCCGATGCGCACGTGCGGGACCTCGTGGACGTCGTCCCACACCTCGGTCGAGACGGGGTGCCCGGAGAGCGCGGACCAGGTCGCCGCGCCGACGAAGTGCAGGGCGGCCGCGGTGGGGACGACACGGACGTCATGACCCGACTCCGTCAGTCTGCGCAGCAGTTCGCACGCCTTGTACGCGGCGATGCCACCGCTGACCCCCAGAACGACCTTGGGCTTGTCCACCGTCTCTCCCCGAACTCGGAAACGTGCGTGCGACTCGTGCGTTCCGTACGACTCCATGCTGCGTCACAGCGGGGGACGACCCCCGCACCCCCGAGCAGACCACAGGCCCGACAGTCGCTGCCGGGCCTGTGGATAAAGCTGCTGCGGCTCAGGTCGCGGGGCCCTCGACGGCCTCGGAGGTGAGCAGACCCGCGTTGATCTCGCGCAGGGCGATGGAGAGCGGCTTCTCGTGGACATGCGTGTCGACGAGCGGACCGACGTACTCAAGCAGGCCCTCGCCGAGCTGCGAGTAGTACGCGTTGATCTGACGGGCGCGCTTGGCGGCGTAGATCACGAGGCTGTACTTCGAGTCGGTGGCCTCGAGGAGCTCGTCGATCGGAGGGTTGATGATGCCCTCGGGAGCGGTGATGGAAGAGGACACGCTCTGCCTTCCGAAAGATGGGATGAGATCGGAAAAACGATCACACAACTTCCATCAAGGCTAGCAGCTCGCGCGCTACGTCCTCGACGGAGGTGTTGACCAGGGTCGCGTCGAACTCGGGCTCCGCCGCCAGTTCGACCTTGGCCGCGTCCAGGCGGCGCTCGATCACCTCGGGCGGCTCGGTGCCCCGTCCGGTGAGCCTGCGCACCAGTTCCTCCCAGGAGGGGGGAGCCAGGAACACGGAGTGGGCCTCGGACATGGACTCGCGGACCTGCCGGGCGCCCTGGAGGTCGATCTCCAGCAGCACCGGTACGCCGGACTCCAGGTGCTCGAGTACGGCGGTACGCGGTGTGCCGTAGCGATTGCCGGCGAATTCGGCCCACTCCAGCAGCTCGCCGTTGGCGATCAGCTTGTCCATCTCCTCGTCGGAGACGAAGAAGTAGTGGACGCCGTGCTTCTCGCCGGGGCGGGGCCTACGGGTCGTCGCCGACACCGAGAGCCACACCTCGGGGTGTTCCTTGCGCATATGGGCGACGACCGTGCTCTTGCCGACCCCAGAGGGGCCGGAGAGCACGGTCAGCCGCGGACGTACGTCCGGGGGCTCGGGGGTCGTCCCCCGGAATGTTGCAGCCATGCAGCGATTATTCCAGCAATCCCGGTGTGCCCGGGACTCCTGGTCCGGAGTACCCGGACTCAGGAACCAGTGCTGCCGAACTCACGCTCCAGGGAGGCGATCTGGTTGGAACCAAGGCCACGGACACGGCGGCTCTCGGAGATACCGAGTCGCTCCATGATCTGCTTGGCGCGGACCTTGCCCACGCCGGGCAGGGACTCAAGCAGGGCGGAGACCTTCATCTTGCCGATGACGTCGTTCTCCTGGCCCTGCTTGATCACGTCATGCAGGGAGGCGCCGGAGTGCTTGAGTCGATTCTTGACCTCGGCCCGCTCCCGGCGAGCCGCGGCGGCCTTTTCGAGCGCGGCTGCGCGCTGTTCAGGGGTAAGGGGCGGAAGAGCCACGCCTACGTCACCTCGGATGTCGAACTGTCGGATACGGACCGGTGAGGAACCTAGTCGCCCCACACCTGGGGAGCTACGAGCAACACGCTTGCCCGTTGACTCTGCTCGGAGACTAGCGGCCAGGGACGCCAGAGTCAGCGAGAACAGAGGAAAAGTCCTGGTCAGCCTGCGCCAGGCCGGACATTCCAGACATAACGCCCCGGATTTGAGGATGTATTCAGACTCAAGTCACTCCGGAGCCGGTCGTCGAGCCACTCATCGGAGGACTCGATCGACCCGTTCGAACACCTCAGACGGTCGCAAAGGCGACGCGGATCTCCTCCGCGAAGCGATCCGAGGCCCCCTGGAGCGCTCCCACATCGGGACCGTGACGTAGAACACCTCGGCTCACGTTCGGGACGACATTGCGCAGCACCCTCCCGAACACCCCCGGGAGATCGGCCGGAGTGGCCCCCTGCGCCCCGATGCCGGGCGCGAGGATCGGACCGTTGACCGCGAGGTCGTACGACGACAGGTCGCCCAGGGTCGCGCCGACGACGGCCCCGAAAGACCCCAGCGGCTCCTCCCCCGCGTTCTCGGCGGCCAGGTGGGCCAGCATGGTCGCTCCGATGTTCCGGCCGTCCGCGCGGACCGCGTGCTGCACCTCGCCGCCCTCCGGGTTGGAGGTCAGCGCGAGCACGAAGAGGCCGGCGCCGCTCTCCCGTGCCAGTTCGATCGCCGGGGCGAGCGAGCCGTAGCCGAGATACGGGGAGACGGTCAGCGCGTCGGAGAACAGCGGGGAGTCCTTCCGGAGGAAGGACTCGGCGTACGCGGCCATGGTCGAGCCGATGTCGCCGCGCTTGGCGTCCATCACGACCAGGGCGCCGGCCGCCCGCGCCTCCTCGACGGACTTCTCCAGGACGGCGATCCCGCGCGAGCCGAAGCGCTCGAAGAAGGCGCTCTGCGGCTTGAGGACGGCGACCCGGTCGGCGAGCGCCTCGACGACCGTGCGGCTGAACCGCTCCAGGCCGGCGACGTCGTCGTTCAGGCCCCACTCGGTGAGCAGCGAGGCGTGCGGGTCGATGCCGACGCAGAGCGGGCCGCGCTCGTCCATGGCTGTGCGGAGGCGGGCACCGAAGGGTTCGAGGGGGCTCATACCGGCTTCCTTGCGTCGGCGCCGACCGCGTCGGCGAGGGTGGCGTACGGGCTCGTGCGCAGGCGTGCGGCGAGGCCCTTGTGGATGGCGCGGCCCCAGAAGGGCCCTTCGTAGATGAAGGCGCTGTAGCCCTGCACGAGGGTGGCACCGGCGAGGATGCGCTGCCAGGCGTCCTCCGCGTTCTCGATGCCGCCGACGCCCACGAGGGTGATGCGGTCGCCCACGCGCGCGTAGAGGCGGCGCAGTACCTCCAGGGAGCGAGCCTTCAGCGGTGCTCCCGACAGTCCGCCGGTCTCCTTGACGAGTTCGGGTCCGGATTCCAAACCGAGGCCCTCGCGCGCGATGGTCGTGTTCGTGGCGATGATCCCGTCCAGGCCGAGTTCCACGGCGAGGTCGGCGACCGCGTCGACGTCCTCGTCCGCGAGGTCCGGCGCGATCTTCACCAGGAGCGGGACGCGGCGGTCGGTCACCGCGCGGTCGGCGGCCTCGCGCACGGCGGTCAGCAGCGGGCGCAGCGCCTCGGTCGCCTGGAGGTTGCGCAGCCCGGGCGTGTTGGGCGACGACACGTTCACCACGAGATAGTCGGCGTGCCGGGCGAGTCGCTCGGTCGACTTCACGTAGTCGCCGACGGCCTCCTCCTCGGGTACGACCTTGGTCTTGCCGATGTTGACGCCCACGACGGTCCGGAAGACCGCCTCACGAGCCGCCAGCCGGTCCGCCACGGCCGCGGAGCCCTCGTTGTTGAAGCCCATGCGGTTGATCAGCGCCCGGTCCGGCACAAGGCGGAACAGCCGCTTCTTGGGGTTGCCGGGCTGCGGCTCCCCCGTGACCGTGCCGATCTCGACATGGTCGAAGCCGAGCATCGACATGCCGTCGATCGCCACCGCGTTCTTGTCGAACCCGGCCGCGAGCCCGAACGGGCCGTGCATGCGCAGCCCGAAGGCCTCGGTGCGCAGTTCCTCGAACCGGGGCGCGAGAGCGGCGGCGACGAACGTGCGCAGTACGGGGATGCGGACGGCGAGCCGGATCCAGCGGAAGGCGAGGTGGTGGGCCTGCTCCGGGTCCATCCGTTTGAAGACGAGACTGAAGAAGATCTTGTACATGGTGTCCTCATGAAGAGGGGGACACCGTTTCCGGTGTCCCCCTCTTCAGCGCTAGTCGCGGGCCGCGGTCAGGTGTTCCGCGTGTTCCTGGAGTGAACGCACGCCCACGTCACCGTGGTTGAGGGCGTCGATGCCCTGGACGGCGGCGGCGAGCGCCTGAACCGTCGTGAGACACGGCACGGACCGGGCCACGGCCGCGGTACGGATCTCGTAGCCGTCGAGGCGGCCGCCGGTGCCGTACGGGGTGTTGACGATGAGGTCGACCTCGCCGTCGTGGATGAGCTGGACGATGGTCTTCTCGCCGTTCGGGCCGACGCCCTCGGACTGCTTGCGGACGACCGTCGCGTTCAGGCCGTTGCGCCTGAGGACCTCGGCGGTGCCGGAGGTGGCGAGCAACTCGAAGCCGTGGGCGACCAGTTCGCGCGCCGGGAAGATCATCGAGCGCTTGTCGCGGTTGGCGACCGAGATGAACGCGCGGCCCTTGGTGGGCAGCGGGCCGTAGGCGCCCGCCTGGGACTTGGCGTACGCCGTGCCGAAGACGGAGTCGATGCCCATGACCTCGCCGGTGGAGCGCATCTCCGGGCCGAGGACCGTGTCGACGCCCCGCCCGTGGATGTCGCGGAAGCGCGACCACGGCATGACGGCCTCCTTGACGGAGATCGGCGCGTCGA
Organism: Streptomyces sp. NBC_01478; assembly: GCF_036227225.1. Lineage (GTDB taxonomy): Bacteria > Actinomycetota > Actinomycetes > Streptomycetales > Streptomycetaceae > Streptomyces. The sequence continues at coordinate 2,455,937 of NZ_CP109444.1, forward strand.
GCGGCAGCGTGCCGCCGTCGCCGTTGGCCGGGAGCAGTCCCTCGGCGCGCAGTTCGGCGACGGTCGCGCCCAGCGAGATGCGGGCGGCGGCCTTCGCGAGCGGCACGGCGGTCGCCTTCGAGGTGAAGGGGACCGTGCGGGACGCGCGCGGGTTGGCCTCCAGGACGTAGAGGATGTCGCCGGCCATCGCGAACTGGATGTTGATCAGGCCGCGGACGCCGACTCCCTTGGCGATGGCTTCGGTTGAGGCGCGCAGGCGCTTGATGTCGAAGCCGCCCAGGGTGATCGGCGGCAGGGCGCACGCCGAGTCGCCGGAGTGGATACCGGCCTCCTCGATGTGCTCCATGACACCGCCGAGGTAGAGCTCGTGGCCGTCGTAGAGCGCGTCCACGTCGATCTCGATCGCGTCGTCCAGGAAGCGGTCGACGAGGACCGGCCGGGAAGGGCTGATCTCGGTGGACTCGGCGATGTACGACTCCAGACGGGTCTCGTCGTAGACGATCTCCATGCCGCGTCCGCCGAGGACGTAGGAGGGGCGGACGAGGACCGGGTAGCCGATCTCGTCGGCGATGGCCTTGGCGCCCACGAAGGTGGTCGCCGTACCGTGCTTGGGGGCCGGGAGGCCCGCCTCCGCGAGGACCTGGCCGAAGGCGCCGCGGTCCTCGGCGGCGTGGATCGCCTCGGGTGAGGTGCCGACGACCGGAACGCCGTTGTCCTTGAGTGCCTGCGCGAGCCCGAGCGGGGTCTGGCCGCCGAGCTGGACGATCACGCCCGCGACCGGGCCCGCCTGCTGCTCCGCGTGGACGATCTCCAGCACGTCCTCGAGCGTGAGCGGCTCGAAGTACAGGCGGTCGGAGGTGTCGTAGTCCGTGGAGACGGTCTCGGGGTTGCAGTTGACCATCACGGTCTCGTAGCCCGCGTCGCTCAGCGCGAAGGAGGCGTGGACGCAGGAGTAGTCGAACTCGATGCCCTGGCCGATGCGGTTGGGGCCCGACCCCAGGATGATGACCGCGGGCTTCTCGCGCGGGGCGACCTCGTTCTCCTCGTCGTAGGACGAGTAGAAGTACGGCGTCTTCGCGGCGAACTCGGCGGCGCAGGTGTCGACCGTCTTGTAGACCGGGCGGATGCCCAGCGCGTGCCGCACCTCGCGGACGACGTCCTCGCGCAGCCCGCGGATCTCACCGATCTGCTGGTCGGAGAAGCCGTGCCGCTTGGCCTCGGCGAGCAGCTCCGGGTCCAGCTTGTCGGCGGCGGCCAGCTCGTCGGCGATCTCGTTGATGAGGAAGAGCTGGTCGACGAACCAGGGGTCGATCTTCGTGTAGTCGAAGACCTCCTCCTGGGTGGCGCCCGCGCGGATCGCCTGCATGACGGTGTTGATCCGGCCGTCGGTGGGCCGTGCTGCCTCTTCGAGGAGCTGGGTCTTGTCGCCGGGCTCGCCGACGAAGGTGAACTGGCTGCCCTTCTTCTCCAGGGAGCGCAGTGCCTTCTGGAAGGCCTCGGTGAAGTTGCGGCCGATCGCCATGGCCTCGCCGACCGACTTCATGGTGGTCGTCAGGGTCGAGTCGGCGCTCGGGAACTTCTCGAAGGCGAAACGCGGGGCCTTGACGACCACGTAGTCGAGGGTCGGCTCGAAGGAGGCCGGGGTCTCGCGCGTGATGTCGTTCGGGATCTCGTCGAGCGTGTAGCCGACGGCCAGCTTCGCGGCGATCTTGGCGATCGGGAAGCCGGTCGCCTTGGAGGCGAGGGCCGAGGAGCGGGACACGCGCGGGTTCATCTCGATGACGATCACCCGGCCGTCCACCGGGTTCACCGCGAACTGGATGTTGCAGCCGCCCGTGTCCACACCGACCTCGCGGATCACGGCGATGCCGATGTCCCGCAGGGTCTGGTACTCGCGGTCGGTCAGCGTCATCGCCGGGGCGACGGTGATCGAGTCGCCGGTGTGCACGCCCATGGGGTCGAAGTTCTCGATGGAGCAGACGACCACGACGTTGTCGTTCTTGTCGCGCATCAGCTCCAGCTCGTACTCCTTCCAGCCGAGGATGGACTCCTCCAGGAGGACCTCGGTGGTCGGCGAGAGGGTCAGGCCCTGGCCCGCGATGCGGCGCAGCTCCTCCTCGTCGTGCGCGAAGCCGGAGCCCGCGCCGCCCATGGTGAAGGAGGGACGGACGACGACCGGGTAGCCGCCGAGCGTCTCGACGCCCGCGATCACGTCGTCCATGGAGTGGCAGATCACCGAGCGGGCGGACTCGCCGTGACCGATCTTCTGGCGTACGGCCTCGACGACTTCTTTGAAGAGGTTGCGGTCCTCGCCCTTGTTGATGGCCTCGACGTTGGCGCCGATCAGCTCGACGCCGTACTTCTCCAGGGTGCCGGCCTCGTGCAGCGAGATCGCGGTGTTGAGGGCCGTCTGACCGCCAAGGGTGGGCAGAAGAGCGTCCGGGCGCTCCTTGGCGATGATCTTCTCGACGAAGTCCGGGGTGATCGGCTCGATGTAGGTGGCGTCGGCGATCTCCGGGTCGGTCATGATCGTCGCCGGGTTGGAGTTGACCAGGATGACGCGGAGGCCCTCGGCGCGCAGGATGCGGCAGGCCTGGGTGCCGGAGTAGTCGAACTCGGCGGCCTGGCCGATGACGATCGGGCCGGAGCCGATGACCAGGACGGACTGGATATCGGAGCGCTTAGGCACGCTGGCCCTCCATCAGAGCTGTGTCCATCAAAGACGTGAAGCGGTCGAACAGGTAGGCGGCGTCGTGCGGGCCCGCTGCCGCTTCGGGGTGGTACTGGACGCTGAACGCCGGCCGGTCGAGGAGCCGCAGCCCCTCGACGACCTGGTCGTTCAGGCAGACGTGCGAGACCTCGGCGCGGCCGTAGGGGGTCTCGGAGACCTTGTCGAGAGGCGCGTCGACGGCGAAGCCGTGGTTGTGCGCGGTGACCTCGACCTTGCCCGTCGTACGGTCCTGCACGGGCTGGTTGATGCCCCGGTGGCCGTACTTCAGCTTGTACGTGCCGAAGCCGAGCGCGCGGCCGAGGATCTGGTTGCCGAAGCAGATGCCGAAGAGCGGGGTACCGCGCTCCAGGACGGCCTGCATGACGGCGACGGGGTGATCGGCGGTGGCGGGGTCGCCGGGACCGTTGGAGAAGAAGACCCCGTCGGGCCGGACGGCGTACACGTCCTCGACGGTGGCGGTGGCCGGCAGCACGTGCACCTCGATGCCGCGCTCGGCCATGCGGTGCGGGGTCATGCCCTTGATGCCGAGGTCGACGGCGGCGACGGTGTACTTCTTCTCGCCGATCGCGGGGACGACGTAGGTCTCCTTGGTGGCGACCTCGGCGGACAGGTCCGCGCCCGTCATCTCGGGGGCCTCGCGCACCTCGGCGAGCATGGTGTCCTCGTCGGGCAGCGTGGCGCCGGAGAAGATGCCGACGCGCATCGCGCCGCGCTCGCGCAGATGACGGGTCAACGCGCGCGTGTCGATGCCGGAGATCCCGACGACGCCCTGGTTGCGCAGCTCCTCGTCCAGGGAGCGGCGGGAGCGCCAGTTGGACGGCACGCGCGCGGGGTCGCGCACCACGTAACCGGCGACCCAGATGCGGGCCGACTCGGGGTCCTCGTCGTTGACGCCGGTGTTGCCGACGTGCGGGGCTGTCATCACGACGACCTGGCGGTGGTACGACGGGTCGGTCAGGGTCTCCTGGTAGCCGGTCATGCCGGTGGAGAACACGGCCTCGCCGAAGGTCACCCCCACGGACCCGTAGGCACGGCCGCGGAAGATCCGGCCGTCCTCCAGGACGAGTACGGCGGGAACCTTGGCGGCTCCCCTGGTGGAGGTGGTCATCGTGCGCCTTCCGTGTCGGTCGTTTCGAGACTCTTTTTGATCATGCTGTTCAGGGTGTCGACCCACTCCGTGTGCTCGGCCGCGTGGTCCGAGCGGAACCCGGAGTCGATCAGCCGGTCGCCGTGCGCCCACGTCACGACCAGGAGACCGCCCTCGCTGAGGACCTTCCCGGCGATGCCCTTGCCGAGCAGGGCCTCGCGCAGCGCCCCGGCCGGGATGAAGAAGTCGGTGGCTCCCGGTCGTACGACATCCAGGCCGGCCTCCGTCAGGGTCAGCTCGACCCTGCTGCGGGTGCCCAGGCCGTGCGCCACGATGCGGTCGAGCCACTGCCCGGCGGTGGTGGAGCCGTGGTAGCGGCCGCTCATCGACAACACAGCCAGTTTCGCCTCACCCACCTCTTCCGGCGCGGTGGGCAGCTCGGGCAGGTCGCCCTGGAGGGTGCCGCGCCACTTCCAGCCCTCGCGCATCAGCCAGTAGACGAGCGCGATGAAGAGGGCGAGGCCGACGAGCCAGCCGATACGGGCGGCCCAGTCGGTCACCGGGGCGGACTTCTCCCCGGCCGCGAGGTGGGTCAGTTCCAGAGGTGTCACGTGAGCTTCCCGTCGACGAGCGTGGCCTTGCCCCGGAGCCAGGTGTGCGTCACACGGCCCGGCAGCTCACGCCCCTCGTACGGGGTGTTGCGACTGCGCGAAGCGAAGCCCGCGGGGTCCACCGACCCACGGTATTCCGTGTCGACGAGCGTGAGGTTGGCGGGCTCACCAGCCGAGACGGGACGGCCGTGGCCCACCGCCCGCCCGATCTCTGCGGGCTTGGCGGACATGCGCTCGGCGACCCCGGCCCAGGTGAGGAGCCCGGTGTCCACCATGGTCTCCTGCACCACTGACAACGCGGTCTCCAGGCCGACCATCCCCATGGCGGCGGCGGCCCACTCGCAGTCCTTGTCCTCGTGCGGGTGCGGGGCGTGGTCGGTGGCGACGATGTCGATCGTGCCGTCGGCGAGCGCCTCGCGCAGGGCCAGCACATCGCGCTCGGTGCGCAGCGGCGGGTTGACCTTGAAGACGGGGTTGTAGGAGCGCACCAGCTCATCCGTGAGGAGGAGGTGGTGCGGGGTGACCTCGGCGGTCACGTCGATGCCCCGGGACTTGGCCCAGCGGACGATCTCGACGGAACCCGCGGTCGAGAGGTGGCAGATGTGGACGCGGGAACCGACGTGCTCGGCGAGCAGGACATCCCGGGCGATGATCGATTCTTCGGCCACCGCCGGCCAGCCCCCGAGCCCGAGTTCGGCGGAGACGACGCCCTCGTTCATCTGGGCGCCCTCGGTGAGGCGGGGCTCCTGCGCGTGCTGGGCGACGACTCCCCCGAAGGCCTTCACGTACTCCAGCGCGCGGCGCATGATCACCGCGTCGTCGACGCACTTGCCGTCGTCGGAGAAGACGGTGACCCCGGCGGCCGACTCGTGCATGGCGCCCAGCTCGGCGAGCTTCTTGCCCTCCAGGCCGACGGTGACGGCGCCGATGGGCTGCACATCGCAGTAGCCGTGCTCCTGGCCGAGCCGGTAGACCTGCTCGACGACACCGGCGGTGTCGGCGACGGGGAAGGTGTTGGCCATGGCGAACACGGCGGTGTAGCCGCCGCTGGCGGCGGCCCGTGTGCCGGTCAGCACGGTCTCGGAGTCCTCGCGGCCGGGCTCGCGGAGGTGGGTGTGCAGGTCGACGAGACCGGGCAACAGCACCTTGCCGTCGGCCTCGACGACCTCGGCGCCTTCGGCGCTCAGGCCGACGCCCACCTCGGAGATCGTGTCCCCGTCGATCAGCACGTCCTGCGGCTCGCCGCCGAGGATCTTCGCACCACGGATCAGGATCTTGCTCATGTGACTTACTTCTCCTCGATGCGGGCGTGGCTGACGGCGGGTTCGTTGCCGCCCAGAAGCAGATAGAGCACGGCCATCCGGATGGAGACTCCGTTTGCGACCTGCTCGACGACGGTGCAGCGGTCCGAGTCGGCGACCTCGGCGGTGATCTCCATGCCCCGGACCATCGGCCCCGGGTGCATCACGATCGCGTGCTCGGGCATCTTCGCCATGCGGTCGCCGTCGAGGCCGTAGCGCCGCGAGTACTCGCGCTCGGTCGGGAAGAACGCCGCGTTCATGCGCTCGCGCTGGACACGCAGCAGCATCACCGCGTCGGACTTGGAGAGCGTGCTGTCGAGGTCGTACGAGACCTCGCAGGGCCAGGCCTCGACGCCGACCGGCACCAGGGTGGGCGGGGCGACGAGGGTGACCTCTGCGCCGAGGGTGTGCAGCAGGTCGACGTTCGAGCGGGCGACGCGGCTGTGCAGAATGTCGCCGACGAGCGTGATCCGCTTGCCGGCCAGGTCCTGCCCGAGCCCGGCGTCCCGGCCGACGAGCCGGCGGCGCATGGTGAACGCGTCGAGCAGCGCCTGCGTCGGGTGCTGGTGGGTGCCGTCGCCGGCGTTGATGACGGCCGCGTCGATCCACCCGGAGGTGGCGAGCCGGTACGGCGCCCCGGAGGCACCGTGCCGGATGACGACCGCGTCGACGCCCATGGCCTCCAGGGTCTGCGCGGTGTCCTTCAGGGACTCGCCCTTGGAGACACTCGACCCCTTGGCGGTGAAGTTGATGACGTCGGCGGAGAGGCGCTTCTCGGCGGCTTCGAAGGAGATACGCGTGCGCGTGGAGTCCTCGAAGAAGAGGTTGACCACGGTACGGCCGCGCAGGGTCGGCAGTTTCTTGATCGGCCGGTCGGCGACCCGGGCCATCTCCTCGGCGGTGTCGAGGATCAGGACGGCGTCGTCGCGGGAGAGGTCGGCGGCCGAGATGAGATGACGCTGCATCTGTCAGGCTCCGTAAGGCAGTTCAGGTTTGGGGCACGGGGGTCTGGGGGTGTCCCCCAGAAGGCACAGCCGGGCGTGCGGGGGCGCGTCGTGCCGCAGGGGCACGGCGTCCGTCCGCTACGGGGTCTGCTTGGCGCCGAGCAGCACGGTGTCGCGACCGTCCTCCTCGGCGAGCTGGACCTTGACCGTCTCCCGCAGCGACGTGGGGAGGTTCTTGCCGACGTAGTCGGCGCGGATGGGCAGTTCGCGGTGGCCTCTGTCGACCAGGACCGCGAGCTGCACCGCGCGCGGGCGCCCGATGTCGTTCAGGGCGTCGAGGGCGGCGCGGATGGTGCGGCCGGAGAAGAGCACGTCGTCGACGAGGACGACCAGGCGGCCGTCGATGCCGTCACCGGGGATGTCCGTGCGGGCCAGCGCGCGCGGCGGGTGCATGCGCAGGTCGTCGCGGTACATGGTGATGTCGAGGGAGCCGACCGGGATCTTGCGGTCGGTGATCTCCTCGAGCTTGACGGCGAGCCGCTGGGCGAGGAAGACGCCCCGGGTCGGGATGCCGAGGAGAACCACGTCGTCGGCGCCCTTGGCGCGCTCGACGATCTCGTGGGCGATGCGGGTCAGGACCCGCGCGATGTCGGGGGCCTCGAGAACGGGCCGGGCATCGGACTCGTACTGCTGAGTGTCCATAGAAACGGACCTCCTTCTCCGCCTCACGGGACGGACCTTAAAGGACGTCGGATTTGCGCCATCCACGTTAGCAGGCCGGGGCGACACCCCTGATCACCCCTATGGAGTAATCGGACACCGCTACCACGGAAGAGCCGGTGCGGACCATTCGGCTTGACGCGGGAGCGTAACGCTGCGTAACCTCACAGTGAGTTACCAGCCGCGCGGCGCGGAAACACTGCAGCCGCGTCGACACAGTGTCCGGGAGCTATATGTCCAGCGAATACGCCAAACAGCTCGGGGCCAAGCTCCGGGCCATCCGCACCCAGCAGGGCCTTTCCCTCCACGGTGTCGAGGAGAAGTCACAGGGGCGCTGGAAGGCGGTCGTGGTCGGGTCGTACGAGCGCGGCGACCGCGCCGTCACCGTGCAGCGCCTCGCCGAGTTGGCTGACTTCTACGGGGTTCCGGTGCAGGAGCTGCTGCCGGGCACCACGCCGGGCGGGGCCGCCGAGCCGCCGCCGAAGCTGGTTCTCGACCTGGAGCGGCTGGCCCACGTGCCCGCCGAGAAGGCCGGCCCGCTGCAGCGCTACGCGGCGACGATCCAGTCCCAGCGCGGCGACTACAACGGCAAGGTGCTCTCGATCCGCCAGGACGACCTGCGCACACTCGCCGTCATCTACGACCAGTCCCCCTCGGTCCTCACCGAGCAACTGATCAGTTGGGGCGTGCTGGACGCGGACGCGCGTCGCGCGGTCTCCCACGAGGAGAACTGAGCAGCTCCGCCCGAGCCGCTCCACGCCTAAGCAGAAACGTGCCGCCGGGGTGGCCGGAACTTCACCGTTCCGGCCACCCCGGCGGCTTTCTGCGGGCCTCAGGGGCCTCATGCGTACAGGAACGCCGGAGGGCCCGCAGCGGTCGTGCTGCGGGCCCTCCGGCGTTTTCCGGCTGGACTCTCGTCCTGCTCCGGTCCGGCTCTCGTCCTGCTCCGGACCGTCTCTCGTACCGTGCTTACGCCTCGTCCCGGCGCAGCGAGGGCTTCAGGTCCTTGAAACGGCCCAGCAGGCCGTTGACGAACGAGGGCGACTCGTCCGTCGAGAACTCCTTGGCCAACTGCACCATCTCGTCGAGGACGACCGCGTCCGGGGTCTCGTCGGCCCAGATCAGCTCGTAGGCGCCGAGGCGCAGGATGTTGCGGTCCACCACGGGCATGCGGTCGAGCGTCCAGCCGACCGAGTACTGCGCGATGAGCTCGTCGATGCGGCGCGCGTGCTGCGCGTACCCCTCGACCAGCTCCATCGTGTACTCGCTGACCGGCGGCTGCCGGGTGTCGTCCCGGGAGAGCCGGATCCAGTCCGCGAGGACCGTGGTGACGCCGACTCCGCGCTGGTCGCCCTCGAAGAGGATCTGGAAGGCGCGCTTGCGGGCCGTATTGCGGGCAGCCACGGTTAGCTGTTCACCCGGCCGAGGTAGTCGCTGGAGCGGGTGTCGACCTTGATCTTCTCACCGGTGGTGATGAAGAGCGGGACCTGGATCTGGTAGCCGGTCTCCAGGGTGGCGGGCTTGGTGCCACCGGTGGAGCGGTCGCCCTGGACGCCGGGCTCGGTCTCCTGGATGACCAGCTCGACGGCGGCCGGCAGCTCGACGAAGAGCACCTCGCCCTCGTGCTGGGCGACCGTGGCGGTGAAGCCCTCGATCAGGAAGTTGGCGGCGTCGCCGACGGCCTTGCGGTCGACCATGAGCTGGTCGTAGGTCTCCATGTCCATGAAGACGAAGTACTCGCCGTCCATGTACGAGAACTGCATGTCGCGCTTGTCGACAGTGGCCGTCTCGACCTTGACGCCGGCGTTGAACGTCTTGTCGACGACCTTGCCGGAGAGCACGTTCTTGAGCTTGGTGCGCACGAAGGCAGGGCCCTTGCCGGGCTTGACGTGCTGGAACTCGACGACGGACCAGAGCTGGCCCCCGTCGAGCTTGAGCACCAGGCCGTTCTTGAGGTCGTTCGTGGAAGCCACGGTTGCGGAATCTCCTGGACTGACGTGGACGACCACGGGGCACGCGCACAGCTCGATAAAGCTAGAGCGCGAGCAGCTCCTTGGTCGTGATGGTGAGTAGCTCGGGTCCGCCGTCCGCCTCAGGGCGCACGACGAGCGTGTCATCGATCCGGACACCGCCCCGGCCCGGGAGGTGAACCCCCGGTTCGACGGTGACCGGCACGCAAGCGTCCAGTTTACCCATGGCCGCGGGGGCCAACTGCGGCTCCTCGTCGATTTCGAGCCCGACACCGTGCCCGGTGAGGGCTGGGAGGCCTTCTGAATACCCCGCGGAGTCCAGCACCTGGCGGGCCGCGCGGTCCACATCCCGGTAGGCGGCACCGGGGGTCAGAGACTCCCGTGCGGCGCGCTGGGCGGCGAAGACGAGGTCGTACAGCTCGATCTGCCAGTCGGCGGGAGAGGTGCCGATGACGAACGTACGGCCGATCTCGCAGCGGTATCCGCGATAGGCGGCGCCGAGGCAGACAGAAAGGAAATCTCCTTCCTCGACCCGGCGATCGGTCGGCCGGTGGCCGCGTTTGCCCGAGTGCGGTCCGGTGGCGACGGAGGTGGCGAAGGCCGGGCCGTCCGCGCCGTGGTCGACGAGCCGTCGCTCCAGTTCGAGGGCGAGATGGCGTTCGGTGCGGCCGACGAGGATCGACTCCAGGAGCTCTCCGAGGGCCTGGTCGGCGATCTCGGCGCCGATTCTCAGACAGGAGATCTCCGCCTCGTCCTTGACGACCCGGAGCTGCTCGACCGCGCCGCCGATGTCGGTGAGGCGGAGGGTCGGCGCGACCGAGCGGAGGGCTCGGTGGCGGGTGACGGTGAGGTGGTGTTCTTCTACGGCCATGGATTCGGCGCCGGTCGCGGCCGCCAGGTCTGCGGCGGCTACGGCGGGGTCGCCGCCCGGCGTGGAGAGTGCGTGGACGCGGAGGGTCTCGTCGGGGCGGCCCTCGCCTCCGGCGGGGCGCTCGTCGAGGGGGCCGGTGCAGACCAGCATGTCTTCGCGCCTGCCCAGCAGCAGGACGGTGCCCTGCGGGGCCGGACCGGCCAAGTAGTGCACGTTGGCTGGGTTGGTGACCAGCGTGGATTGGCTGCCGCCGGCCTGGGCTCGGTCTCTGAGCCTTGCTCGGCGGGCTGCGTGGACCTCTGACATGAGACGAGCGTAGGAGCGGTGGCCGGATTGTGCTGGTTGGGAGGGTGCCGTTCGGGGGACGGCGCTTGAGTTTCGGGTGCGGGTCGGTGGGGGCTGAGCGCGCCCACGCGGCGGAGCCGCGTATTGATACAGCCCCGCGCCCCCAAAAGCATCAAGTCCCGTTCGTTACCAGCTCGGGGGGCTTGCTATCGAGCGGGCGAGCACGTCGTTGAGTACCTGGGCCGTTTGCTGGACGTCCATCTGGGAGTTGTCGATGATCGGGAGGCCCGAGCCGTACCAGCCGGCCATACGGCCGTGGATGCGGGCGACCTCTTCGTCGGTGAGGCGGCGGTTGCCGGAGCGTTCGGCGTTGCGTTCCAGGACTATTTCCAGGCCCGGGAGGAGGACGACCGGGAGGAGGCCGGGGCCCACGTGGCGTTTCCAGCCGCCGAGGCCCACGACCGGGCGGTCGGGGAAGACCGCGTCGTCGAGGATGCAGGAGATGCCGTTGGCGAGGAAGTTGCGGGCGGCGAAGCCGCAGGTGCGGCGGGCCAGGCGGTACTGGGCCTCGGAGTGGTCGTTCCAGCCGGACTGGGGGTCGGCGAAGCCGGAGCGGACCCATTCGCGGACGTCGTCGAGACTGATGTGGGCCGTGGGGACCCGGCGATGTTCCGCCCAGTACTTCGCGACGCTCGTCTTGCCCGCGCCTGCGGGGCCGATGAGCAGCACCGCGAGGGTCGTGGAGGTCGGGTCGGGCGCCGCCGCGGCCGGCGGGGCGCTGGGCATGGGCACGGGGCCGCCCGGCGGGAGCTGGACATGGCCGGTGGTGTCCGGTGCGTGGCGCGGGAGCGTGTGCGGCACCGGCGGCGGGGTGGGTGCGAAGCCCGGGGCCGGTGGCGGGGGCGGCACGGGCGCGGGGCCCGGATGGTGCGGGCCGCCCGAGTGTTGTCCGGCCGGGGACCAACCGGCGGTCGGTCCCTGCCCCGGCTGGTGGGGCGGCGGCAGCGGAGACCCCACTGCGTGCTGCATCCGGTGCCACTCCGTCTCGTACAAGGCAATTGGCGCTGGCAGCGGGCCCGAAACCCCGCTCCCTACCGAACGGTACCTTCCCCGGCCGCCATTTGGTGAACGGCCGGGGAGGGGCCGAAGTGCCCATCCCTGTAAGGCACATCGGGTGGATGGGGCTTCGCGGGACTTACTCGCCCACTTCGCCGTACGCGGCGAGCAGGACGGCCGGGTCGGGGCCCTCCAGGACCGTCGGCTTGGCGAGGCCGTCGAGGACGATGAAGCGGAGCAGGTCGCCGCGGGACTTCTTGTCGACCCGCATGGTCTCCAGGAGCTTGGGCCACTGGTCGTAGCGGTAGCTGAGCGGGAGGCCGACCGATTCGAGGACCGTGCGGTGGCGGTCCGCCGTCGCGTCGTCCAACCGGCCCGCGAGCCGGCCCAGTTCGGCCGCGAAGTGCATGCCTACGGCCACTGCCGCGCCGTGGCGCCACTTGTAGCGCTCGTTCTTCTCGATGGCGTGGGCGAGGGTGTGGCCGTAGTTGAGGATCTCGCGCAGGCCCGACTCCTTGAGGTCGGCCGAGACGACCTCGGCCTTGACCTTGATGGAGCGTTCGATGAGCTCGGCGGTGTGCGGGCCGGCCGGGGTGCGGGCGGCCTCCGGGTCGGACTCGATGAGTTCGAGGATCACCGGGTCGGCGATAAAACCGGCCTTGATGATCTCGGCGAGCCCGGAGACGTAGTCGTTGACCGGGAGGGAGTCCAGCGCGGCGAGGTCGCAGAGCACGCCGGCCGGCGGGTGGAAGGAGCCGACCAGGTTCTTGCCCTCGGCGGTGTTGATGCCGGTCTTGCCGCCGACGGCCGCGTCGACCATGGCGAGCACGGTCGTCGGTACGGCGATCCAGCGGACCCCGCGCAGCCAGGTCGCGGCGACGAATCCGGCCAGGTCGGTGGTGGAACCGCCGCCGACGCCCACGATGACGTCGGAGCGCGTGAAGCCGGACTGGCCCAGGGCCTTCCAGCAGTAGGCGGCGACCTCGGCGGTCTTGGCCTCCTCCGCGTTCGGCACCTGGATGGCGACGGCCTCGAAGCCCTGCCCGGCCAGGTCGGCGCGCAGCGCGTCACCCGTCTCGGCGAGCGCCTCGGGGTGGATGACGGCGACCCGCTTGACCCGGTCACCGACCAACCCGCCCAGCTCGCCCAGGAGTTGACGGCCCACCAGGACCTCGTACGGGTCGCTGCCCGCCGTGCCGCCGACCTGGATCCGCGTCACTGACTCGCTCATGCTTCCTTCAACTCCAGTGCGTCCAGGACGGCTTGGGTGACGTCCTCGGGGGTGCGGCTGTCGGTCGGTACGACGGCCTGCGCGACCTCGGCGTACAAGTGGCGCCTGGCTTCCATCAGTTCGCGCCACTGCTTGCGCGGGTTGATGGCGAGCAGCGGGCGGGCCGCGTTGAGGCCGGTGCGCTTGACGGCTTCGTCCACGTCCATGGAGAGGTAGACGACCCGGTGTGTCGCGAGCAGCGCGCGCGTGTCCTCGTCGAGGATCGAGCCGCCGCCGAGCGCGAGGACGCCGTCGTGTCCGGCGAGTGCCTGGTGCACGGCGCGCTTCTCGATGGCGCGGAAGACGGGCTCGCCCTCGTCGACGAAGATCTCGGCGATGGTGCGGCCCTCGGCGGCCACGATGTCGTCGTCGGTGTCCCGGTAGCTGACGCCGAGCCGCTCGGCGAGCTGCTGTCCGACGGTGGACTTGCCCACGCCCATGGGGCCGACCAGGACGACGAGCGGGGTCGCGGTCACCGGATGGCCAGGTTTTCGAGGTACGAGCGGACGTTGCGGCGGGTCTCGGGCACCGAGTCGCCGCCGAACTTCTCGGCCACGGCGTCCGCGAGGACCAGCGCGACCATCGCCTCGGCGACGATGCCGGCGGCGGGGACCGCGGAGACGTCGGAGCGCTGGTGGTGGGCCTGGGTGGCCTCACCGGTGACGACGTCGACGGTCTGCAGGGCGCGCGGCACGGTCGCGATGGGCTTCATCGCGGCGCGCACGCGCAGCAGTTCGCCGGTCGACAGCCCACCCTCGGTACCCCCGGAGCGCCCGGAGACCCGACGAATGCCCTCATCGGTGTTGACGATCTCGTCGTGCGCCTGCGAACCGGGGACACGGGCGAGCTCGAAACCGTCACCGATCTCGACACCCTTGATCGCCTGGATACCCATGAGGGCACCGGCGAGGCGGGCGTCCAGCTTCCGATCCCAGTGCACGTGCGAGCCGAGGCCGACGGGAACGCCGTAGGCAAGGATCTCGACCACGCCACCCAGCGTGTCGCCGTCCTTATGGGCCTGGTCGATCTCCGCGACCATCGCCTTCGAGGCGTCCGCGTCCAGGCAGCGCACGGGGTCGGCGTCCAGCTTCTCGACATCGGCGGGCGTGGGCAGCACACCCTGCGGCGCCTTCGCGGAAGCCAACTCCACGACATGCGAGACGATCTCGATCCCGGCCGTCTCCTTGATGTACGACCGGGCAACGGCACCCAGCGCGACACGGGCCGCGGTCTCCCGCGCGGAGGCACGCTCCAGGATCGGGCGGGCCTCGTCGAAGCCGTACTTCTGCATACCGGCGAGGTCGGCGTGGCCGGGGCGCGGCCGGGTCAGCGGGGCGTTGCGGGCGAGCCCGGCCAGGATCTCCGGATCGATCGGATCGGCCGACATCACCTGCTCCCACTTGGGCCACTCGGTGTTGCCCACCATGATCGCGACCGGCGAACCGAGAGTGAGGCCGTGCCGGACACCGCCGAGGAAGGTGACCTCGTCGCGCTCGAACTTCATGCGCGCACCGCGCCCATAGCCGAGCCGGCGCCGGGCCAGGTGGTCCGCCACCATGTCCGTGGTGATCGGCACGCCGGCGGGAAGGCCCTCCAGCGTCGCCACGAGTGCGGGACCGTGGGACTCCCCCGCGGTCAGCCAGCGCAACCTGCTCAACGGTGCTCCTCATGCTCGCGCCCTGGTACTGCCCTGCGTACGCGCGTCCTCGCGTACGGCGACGGCGAAACCGGGGTGCGCGGCCCTGGCCCGCCGCCCCCGATCCTCCCACGTCCGGGGCACAGACCTGCCCTACGGTCCAGGGAACGGACGCGGGATGCCGGGGCGGCGACCGGCGGGCGGCTTCTTGCCCCGGGCTGTGGGGGTGAGGTCAGGGGCGGCTGATGCGGGCGGGGGGCCTTGCGGAGTGCGGGGTAGGGGGTGGGGTGGGCTTATTGACAGCGGGGCCAGGGGAGGTCAGGAGTCGGGGGACGCCTGCTTGGACGCCTTGCGGGGTCGGGGTCAGCAGTCGGCCGACGGCTAGCTGCCAGCCGTACCGGAGATGAAGCCAAGAACCGGGTGACGCCTCCGCGGACGCCTTACGAGGCCTGGGTCGGCAGTCGGCCGGTGGGCTTCTCGACAGGCTTGCCGGGGTGAGACCAAGAGTCGGCCGACAGTCGCTTGGCCGCCCCACCGGATCTGGACAAGCGGTCGGTCGAGGCCTCCGCGAGAGCCCTACCGGGCCGAGGCCAGGACTGGGCCGACGCTCACTTGGGCACCCAGCAGGCGAACGGCGCCTGCCCAACCACCCCACAGGGCCCGGGCCAACGGTGGGCTCTCGCCTCCTCGCCCGCCCCACGAAACCCACGTCAACGGTCAGCCAGTTTTCCGACCCGCCCCATCGCCCCCGGTCAGCAGCGCCCCTCACCCCACCTCACCGATCCGCCAACGCCTTCTCCCCCGCCCTCCGCATCGCGTGCACCGGTGCCGGCCGACGGCCCGTCATCTGTTCCACCTGGAGTACCGCCTGGTGCACCAGCAGGTCGAGACCGCTGACGACCGCGCCGCCGTAGCCGGACCAGCGGGCCGCGAGGTCGGTGGGCCAGGGGTCGTAGAGGACGTCGAAGAGGGTGGCTGGGCGTTCCGGTACGGCGGAGGAGAGGGCGTCCGTGGTGCCGGCGGGGGTGGTCGCGAAGACCAGGGGGGCGCGCAGGCCTTCCGCCGCGTCGGACCAGTCCGCCGTGCGGACCTCCACGTCGAGCCGCTTGCCCCATTGGCGCATCTCGGCGGCGCGGGCCTCGCTGCGGACGTACGCGACGACCTCGCCGGTGCAGATCCGGGAGAGGGCGGCGAGCGCGGAGGAAGCCGTGGCGCCGGCGCCGAGGATCGCGGCCGAGTCGACCTGTTCGATGCCGTGTTCACGCAGGGCGGCGACCATGCCGGGGATGTCGGTGTTGTCGCCGACCCGTCGGCCGTCCTCCGTGAAGACGACGGTGTTGACCGTGTCCACCGACGCCGCCGTCTCGCTGATCTCGTCGAGCAGCGGTATGACCGCACGCTTCAGCGGCATGGTCAGCGACAGGCCCGCCCACTCCGGTCCGAGGTCCTTGAAGAACCCCGGCAGGGCCGCCTCGTCGACGTCGAAGCGGTCGTACGACCAGCCGTCCAACCCCAACTCCCCGTATGCCGCGCGATGCAGCACCGGGGAGAGGGAGTGGGCGATGGGTGAACCGAGCACGGCGGCCCGGCGGGCGTCAGTTGCCCGAGTTGGCATTGAACTCGTCCCTGAGTTTCTGGAATTCGGCATACGTCTTGGCGAATTCCGTCTTGTTCTGGCCGTCGGTCGCCACGAAGTAGATCCAGCCGTCGCGGGTCGGATTCAGTGCCGCTGCCAGAGCCTCGTCACCGGGGTTGTCGATGGGACCGGGCGGCAGGCCCTTTTGCGTGTAGGTGTTGTACGGGTCCTTGTTGCTGTTGATCTCGGACTCACTGATGTGAATCTTGCTCTGACCCTTCAGGTAATTGAAGGTCGAGTCGAATTGCAGCAGTTGGTTGGTCTCGGTGTTCGAGGACTTGAGACGGTTGTAGACCACTTCGGCCATCTTGCGGAAGTCGTCGTGTGTCTTGCCTTCGGCCTGGACGAGGCTCGCGACCGTGATGACCTGCAGCGGGTTGTCCAGATTGAGCGCTTTGGCCTTCGTCTCAAGGTCGAGCGCGTCGTATTTCTCGGCGGCCTGGGCGACCATCTGCTTGAGGACCGTTTCGGGTTTCATGCCCTTCGCGGCGCCATAGGTGCCGGGGTAGAGGAAGCCTTCCAGTGGGTCCTTGATCTCCGTGCTGTCGTTCGCCCAGCTCGGCAGTCCGAGGCTCTTGTACTCCTTCTTGGCGACGGCCTTGGTGGTACCGCCAGAAAGCTGGAGTTTCTTGTCGATATCCGCGTAGACCTTCACGTTCCGCACACCCGGGGCGACGATCAGGTTGTCCTGGCTCTTGGGATCGAGCATCAGCTTGACGGCGGCCGCGGCGGACATTTCCTTCTTCAGCAGAAAGACGCCCGCCTGGATCTTCTTCCCGTCGGGATTCTGCGACTGGGCGGCCACGAACGCGTCGACGCTCTTCACGACGCCCTGCTTCTTCAGCTCCTGGCCGATGGTGTAGCCGCCGGCTCCCTTGGGGATGGTGACGCTCACCGAACCGGTGCCGTCGCCCGCGTAGTCGGGCGCCGAGCCGAAACGATTTTGGTAGAAGTGCCAGCCGAAATAGCCGACGCCGCCGAGACCGCCGCCGAACACCAGGACGACGACCAGGCAAGCGCAGCCGTTGCGGCGCTTCTTCTCCTTGCCGCCTTTGCCCTTGCCTTTGCCGCCTTTGCCCCGCCGGTCACCGCGTCCGCGCCCGTCGTCCGGCTCGTCGTCGTCGACCTCGTCCTCGTCGTCGCCGCCCGCGAAGAACGCGTGTTCGCCCTGATCGGGGCCCGGGTCCCAGTCGGTCCGCTCCGGCTCGGGTTCCGTACGGCGCTTGCCGGGCGGCTCCGGCGGCGGGAACGCGTCGGGCGTGCCGTAGAAATCGGGCTGCTGTTCGCCGTACGCGGCGGCCTGCTGCGCGTACGGGTCACCGGGGTCCGCGGCGTACGGGACCTGCCCATGTGCGTGGGTTCCGTCCCAGCCGCCCTGCTGATACTGCTGCTGCTGACCGACGTACTGCTGATGGCTCTGATCGACGTACTGCTGCTGGTCCGCCCACTGCTGCTGGTCGGGGTACTGCGGGTTGCCCTGTTCGTCGTAGACCTGGTACTGCTGCTGCGCCTGACCGTAGTCGGCCTGCTGGCCGTTGCCCCAGTCGCCGTACTGCGGCTGCTGCGGCTGTTCCGGATAGTGCTGCGGCTGGCCGCCGTAGGAGGACTGCTGCCCCACCTGGGCCTGCTGTCCTTCCCATCCGACGTCCCCGAACAACGGGTCCTCCGGATGCCACGGTTCGGAGCCTGGGCCCCGGCCATACTCAGTCATCGATCCCCTAGAGCCGCGAGGCGGCGGTCGCGGCGCTTGGGGCTCCGGCTCCCGTCCCGCCTCTTGCTGTGCCATGGCTGTTCGAACACCATCGCATCGCGCGGAACGTTACCGTATCGCGATCAGATGACCACTTCGACGCCCTCGCCGGGTGGTTTACCTGACACCCGTTCGGATTCCAGTGCCTGCTGGAGGATGATGACCGCGGCCGCCTGGTCGATGACCGAGCGGCCCTTCTTGGACTTCACCCCGGAGGCGCGCAGTCCCTGACTGGCCGTCACTGTGGTCATCCGTTCGTCCAACAGTCTGACCGGTACCGGGGCGATGCCCTTGGCCAGCTCCTGGGCGAAGTCCCGGACCTTGACGGCGGCCGGTCCCTCGCCGCCCTTGAGGGAGCGAGGAAGGCCGACGACGACTTCGATCGGTTCGTACTCCTCGACGAGCTGCTTCAGCCGACGGTGCGCCGCCGGGATGTCGCGGCCGGGGACCGTCTCGACGGGAGTGGCGAGGATCCCGTCGGGGTCGCACGAGGCGACCCCGATCCGGGCGTCCCCGACGTCGATCGCGAGTCGGCGGCCTCTTCGCATGTTCTGGACCGCTTCTTACTTGGCCGTGTCGGCGACGAGTCGCTCGACGGCGTCGACCGCCTCGCCGACGGCGGCCGGGTTCTGGCCACCGCCCTGGGCCACGTCCGGCTTGCCGCCACCGCCGCCGCCGAGGGTCTTGGCGGCGGCGCGCACCAGGTCGCCGGCCTTGAGACCGCGCTCGCGGGCGGCTTCGTTGGTGGCGATGACGGTGAGCGGCTTGCCGTTGTTGACCGTGAACAGGGCTACGACGGCGGCCCGTCCGCCCTGGATACGGCCGCGCACGTCGAGGACCAGCTTGCGCAGGTCGTCCGGGGTCGTGCCGTCCGGGACCTGGCCGGTGACGACGGCGATCCCGTGCACGTCCTTGGCGGACTCGACGAGACCGGCGGCGGCCTGCAACACCTTCTCGGCGCGGAACTTCTCGATCTCCTTCTCGGCGTCCTTCAGCTTGCCGAGCATGGCGGAGACCTTCTCCGGAAGCTCCTCCGGACGGCCCTTGATCAGCTCCTGGAGCTGGGCGACGACCGTGTGCTCACGGGCGAGGAAGTTGTAGGCGTCGACACCCACGAGCGCTTCGATACGGCGGACTCCGGAGCCGATCGACGACTCGCCGAGCAGCTTCACCAGGCCGAGCTGCGAGGTGTTGTGGACGTGGGTGCCGCCGCACAGCTCCTTGGAGAAGTCGCCGATGGTGACGACCCGGACCCGCTCGCCGTACTTCTCGCCGAACTCGGCGATGGCGCCCTGCTTCTTGGCCTCGTCGAGGCTGAGGATCTCG
This sequence comes from Streptomyces sp. NBC_01478, assembly GCF_036227225.1. Lineage (GTDB taxonomy): Bacteria > Actinomycetota > Actinomycetes > Streptomycetales > Streptomycetaceae > Streptomyces. Next base: position 2,475,131 of record NZ_CP109444.1, read on the forward strand.
GCGTGCACGTCCAGGTCGCGGGCGAGCACCTCGTTGATCTTCTGCTCGACGTCGGTCATCACGGCGGTGGGAACCGCGGACGGGGAACCGAAGTCGAAGCGGAAGCGGCCCGGCTGGTTCTCGGAACCGGCCTGCGCGGCCGTCGGACCCAACGCGTCACGCAGCGCCTGGTGGGTGAGGTGGGTGGCCGAGTGGGCGCGGGCGATGGCGGTGCGGCGGCGGATGTCGATCGCGGCCTCGGCCTTGGCGCCGACGGTGACCTCGCCGAACTGGACGACGCCCTTGTGGACGTAGACGCCCGGGACCGGCTTCTGGCAGTCGCGGATCTCGATCACGGCACCGGACTCGACCTTGATCCGGCCGGTGTCGCCGATCTGGCCGCCGCCCTCGGCGTAGAAGGGGGTGCGGTCGAGGACGATCTCGACCTCGTCGCCCTCGGTCGCGGCCGGGGAGGAGACGCCGTCGACGAGGATGCCGACGATGGTGGACTCGCCCTGGGTGTCCGAGTAGCCGATGAAGTCGGTCTCGCCGGCCTTGTCGGCGATCTCGCGGTAGGCGCCGACGCCCGCGTGGCCGGTCTTCTTGGCCTGCGCGTCGGCCTTGGCCTGGTCGCGCTGCTGCTTCATCAGGCGCCGGAAGCCGTCCTCGTCCACGGAAAGGCCCTGTTCGGCGGCCATTTCGAGGGTGAGGTCGATCGGGAAGCCCCAGGTGTCGTGGAGCAGGAACGCCTTGTCGCCGGCGAGGACCTTGCCGCCCGACTGCTTGGTGTCGGCGATGGCGGTGTCGAGGATGTTGGTGCCGGCCTTCAGCGTCTTGACGAAGGCGGCCTCCTCGGCGAGGGCCACGGTCTCGATGCGCTGCCGGTCGGTGACGAGCTCGGGGTACTGCTGGCCCATCATCGCGATGACGGTGTCGATGAGGTCCTTGACGACCAGACCCGTGGCACCGAGCAGCCGCATGTTGCGGATGGCGCGGCGCATGATGCGACGCAGGACGTAACCGCGGCCCTCGTTGCCGGGGGTCACACCGTCGCCGATGAGCATCACGGACGTGCGCATGTGGTCGGTCACCACGCGCAGGGAGACGTCGGACTCGTGCGATTCGCCGTACTCGACGCCGGTCAGCTCGGTGGCCTTCTTGATGACGGCCATGGAGGTGTCGATCTCGTACATGTTCTGCACGCCCTGCAGGATCATCGCGAGGCGCTCCAGGCCGAGGCCCGTGTCGATGTTCTTGCTGGGGAGCTCGCCGAGGATCTCGAAGTCCTCCTTGCCGATGCCCTCGCCGCGCTCGTACTGCATGAAGACGAGGTTCCAGATCTCCACGTACCGCTCGTCGTTGACGGCCGGGCCGCCCTCGACGCCGAACTCGGGGCCGCGGTCGTAGTTGATCTCGGAGCACGGGCCGCAGGGTCCGGGGACGCCCATCGACCAGTAGTTGTCCTTCTTGCCGAGGCGCTGGATGCGCTCGGAGGGGACGCCGATCTTGTCGCGCCAGATGGTCTCGGCCTCGTCGTCGTCGAGGTAGACCGTGATCCACAGACGCTCGGGGTCGAGGCCGTAACCACCCTTGTCCTGGGGCGAGGTGAGCAGCTCCCAGGCGTAGGTGATGGCGCCTTCCTTGAAGTAGTCGCCGAAGGAGAAGTTGCCGCACATCTGGAAGAACGTGCCGTGGCGCGTGGTCTTGCCGACCTCTTCGATGTCGGGCGTGCGCACGCACTTCTGCACGCTGGTGGCGCGCGGCCACGGCGGCTTGACCTCGCCGAGGAAGTACGGCTTGAAGGGGACCATGCCGGCGGGGACCAGGAGCAGAGTCGGGTCGTCCGCGATGAGCGACGCCGAGGGGACGACGGTGTGGCCGCGCTCCTCGTAGAAGCTCAGCCAGCGGCGGCGGATTTCAGCCGACTCCATCAGTGGTCCTCATTCCGGTTGTACGAGTACGTCGTCCTGTCGTTTCTTTCGACGGACATCGGGGTGTTGCGGTTCTCGATGGCGAAGTGGTGCCGGGGCGCCGGGAGTTCGGGGTCGACCGGAGCGTTGATCCCCAGCGCGTCACCGAGTTCGGCCTCGCGCTGGGCCATGCCCGTGCGGACGTCGAGCGCGAAGTGCACCGCGCTGTCCTTGAGCTTGTGACCCGCTGCGAGCGCCTTGTTGGCCGCGGACACGGCGAGGTGCTCGGGGGTGAGCTGCTTCAGCTTGCGATTGACCTTGGTGGTCGCCCAGACACCGGCGGCTACGCCTGTGCCGAACCAGAACGTACGGCGGAACATCGCTCGGTCAGTCCTTCTTCCGGGTGCGCTTGCCCCGCCGTCCGGCCGGGACGGTACGGCCCACGATCACCGTACGACGGGACGCCCCGGACGGCGCGGGCACGTCCTCGCGGCGGCCGCCCAGGGCCCGGCGGACGCCGTAGCCGAAGGCCGCGACCTTGACGAGGGGGCCGCCGAAGGTGGAGGCGACGGTGGTGGACAGTGCGGAGGCGTTCGAGGTGACTTCCTGGACGTCGGTGGCGATCGCGTCGACCCGGTCGATCTGGGTCTGCGCGGAGCGCACCGCCGAGGAGGCGTCCGCGAGCAGCGGCACGGCCTGGTCGGTCACGTCCGCGACCAGCTTGGTGGTCGCCTTGAGCGTCTGGGCCAGCCTCACCAGTGCGACGGCGAGGAACGAGACCAGGATCGCCCAGAAGACGGCCACCAGAATCCCGGCCACCTCTCCACCGGACACCTGACACCCGCTCTCATGAACACCTGTTGATGACTGGAACCGAGCCTATCGCGCCGGGGGTGGCGCTCCGTACCGCATTGGCGCCCCGCGCACGGCGGAGTTGTGCGAAGCGATTGTACGGACTGAATACGGTTCAGTACGCTCCGTGTTCCATGCGAGCTTCCTCTGGCGGCGGCGCCACCGCGGACGGCAATCTGCCCCTCGAACCCGACCGGTTCGTGGGCCGCTCGGCCGAACTCACCGAGCTGGCGCGGGCGCTCGGCACCTCGCGCCTGGTCACGGTGACCGGGCCCGGCGGGGTCGGCAAGTCCCGGCTCGCGGCCCGTGCGGCGGCCCGGTCCGCGCTCCCGGACGGGGCGTGGCGGGTGGAGCTGGCGCCGGTGCGCGACCCGGAACTCCTGGACTTCGCGGTCGTGGAGGCGCTGGGGCTGACGGATCACACCACGCGGTTACCGCGCGAGGCACTGCTCGCCCATCTGACGGGCCGTCAACTGCTGTTGGTGCTGGACGGGTTCGAGCATCTGGTGGAGGTGTGTGCCGCGCTGGTGGCCGAGTTGCTCCGGCGGGTTCCGGGGCTGCGGGTGCTCGCGGTGGGGCGGCGGCCGTTGGAGCTGGCGGGCGAGCGGGTGCTGGCGCTGGCTCCGTTGGGCGAGGACGAGGCGGTGGAGCTCGTCGCCGACCGGGCCGCGCAGCAGGGGGTCGCCCTCGGCGAAGAGGACACGGACGTACGGGAGTTGTGCCGGCGGCTCGACGGGATTCCGCTCGCTGTGGAGCTGGCGGCGGGACGGCTGCGGGCCTTGTCGCCCGGGGAGTTGCTGGCGCGGTTCGACGACCGGTTCCGGCTGCTGGCCGGTGGGCGCAGGGACGCGCTGCCCCGGCATCAGACGCTGCGTACGGCGATCGGCTGGAGCCATGAACTGTGCACGCCCGAGGAGCGGTTGCTGTGGGCGCGGCTCTCGGTGTTCGCCGGGCGCTTCGACCTGGAAGCCGCCGAGTACGTGTGCGGCGGCGACGGACTGCCCTCGGACGACGTCCTCGACGTGCTGTCCGAACTCCTCGCGCAGTCCGTGGTCGTCCGCGAGGAGTCGGCGACGGGCGTGCGCTACCGGATGCTCGACACGATCCGGGCGTACGGCGCCGACTGGCTGGCGGCGGCCGGGGACGCGGCCCGGCTGCGGCGCAGGCACCGCGACTGGTATCTGGGGCTTGCCACGTGGTGCGAGCTGGACTGGTTCTCGCCCCGCCAGGGTGAGGTCGCCGCGCGCGTGGAGGCGGAGCTGCCGAATCTGCGCGCAGCCCTGGAGTACTGCCTGACCGAGCCGGACGAGACGCATCTGGGCCAGTACCTGGCGGGCTCCCTGTGGTTCTACTGGGCGGGCTGCGGACGCCTCGCGGAAGGCCGGCACTGGCTGGAGCAGGCCGTGCGACTGGACGCCGAGGACACGGCCAACGACCAGTCACGGCTGAAGGCCCTGTGGGTGCTCGGCTATGTGGCGATCCTCCAGGGCGACACCGTGCCCGCGCTGGCCGCGCTCCAGGAGTGCCGCGAGGAGGCGGACCACGCGGCGAACCCCACGGCGGTCGCGTACGCCGAACACCGCACCGGCTGCCTGGCGTTGGTCACGGACGACATGCCGCGCGCGGAGGCCCTGCTGCGCTCGGCGCTCGCCCGCTATCAGCAGATCGGCGAGCTGAACAGCAACGTGCTGATGGGCCAGGTCGAGCTGGCGATGACGCGGGCCTTCCAGGGCGATCTGGCGGACGCGGTGAAGCTGTGCGAGGACGTCCGGCGGGTGTGCGAGGACCACGGCGAGCGGTGGACCCGGGCGTACGCGCTGTACGTCCTGGCCTACGTCGCCTGGAGCGACGGCGAACTCCCGCTCGCGCGCGACCTGTTGGCGGACTGCCTGGGCAGTGCGCACGGCTTCCGCGATCTGCTGGGCTCGGTGCTCGCGGTCGAACTGCTGGCCCTGGTGACGGTCTCCGAGGGCGATGCCGCCGAGGCCGCGCTGCTGCAGGGCGCGGCGGGCGGGATGTGGCCGTCGGTGGGGCTGCCGCTGTTCGGCTCGGCGTACTACAACGCGCCGCACGAACTGTGCGAGGCGATGGCCCGGGAGCAACTGGGCGACGAGCGGTACGCGGAGTGTGTACGGGACGGGGCGCGACTGGGCCGGGAGGCGGCCGTGGCGCGGGCGCTGAGGCAGTCACGGCCCCTGGACGCGGTGCCGGTGCCGCGCGGGCCGGTGCGGACCGCGGCGGTCCGCGTGGACATGCGAAAGCCCGCCGCCTCGCCCACCCGGAGGGGTGGGGAGACGACGGGCTGACGCGAAGGGTGGTGCTACGTCCGTGAGGTGATCAGCGGGCGTAGTACTCGACGACGAGCTGCTCGTCGCAGATCACCGGGATCTCCTTGCGGTTCGGCTCGCGGTCCAGGCGGAACGCCAGGGCGCCGAGGTTCACCTGGAGGTAGCGCGGGATCTCGCCGTCGGGGGCGAAGCCACCGGCGCGGGAGACCTCGAACAGCGTCTTGCTGCGGCTGCGCTCGCGGACCATGACGACGTCGTCCGGCTTGACGCGGAAGGACGGCTTGTCGACCTTCTGGCCGTTGACCTCGATGTGGCCGTGAACGACCATCTGGCGGGCCTGGTAGATCGTGCGGGCGATGCCCGAACGCAGGACCAGCGCGTCGAGACGACGCTCCAGCTCGATGATCAGGGCCTCACCGGTCTTGCCCTGGACCTTGGAGGCACGCTCGTAGGCGCGGACGAGCTGGCGCTCGGACACGTCGTACTGCGCGCGCAGACGCTGCTTCTCCAGCAGACGGACCTTGTAGTCCGAGTTCTGCTTGCGGCCGCGACCGTGCTCACCCGGCGGGTAGGGACGGGCCTCGAAGTACTTGACGGCCTTCGGGGTCAGCGCGATGCCGAGGGCACGCGACTTCTTGACCTTGGGGCGGGACTGATTCGCCACGATGTCTCTTTCTGTCTGTCGGCTTGTCAGGGTGGTGAGGGAGGTCGCATCCGCAGCCGGGGAAACCCGCCGGGACCCTTGCGGGACCTGGTGGGCAGCCGCTCCCCTGATCTGGGCACTACGTGCAGCACGCGAGTGGCCCACCGACCGGTCCCGTCTTGCGACGGATGGTGGTGGGCTGCCCGCGACACCATTCGAACGGTGCGCGACGCTCCTGGAGCCGGTCCGAGAACCGGTGCTCCGGCTGACCGTCCCGTTCTGACAGCACGGGACACAGCACTTCGGGGGATTCTACAGGGTGCTCAGGACCGCTTACGACCAAGGTGTTTTCTGGTCCACTCCACGGCGTCCGCGTACCGCGCCTCGGCCCCGTGCCGGGTCGGTTCGTAGTACTCGCGGTCCTTCAGCTCCTCCGGGGCGTACTGCTGCTCGGCGATCCCCTCGGGCAGATCGTGCGGATAGACGTACCCCTGGGCGTGCCCCAGCTTGGCCGCGCCCTTGTAGTGCCCGTCCCGCAGATGCATCGGCACCGGGCCCGCGTGCCCCTTGCGTACGTCCTCCATGGCGGCGCCGATCGCCATGGTCGCCGCGTTCGACTTGGGTGCCAGGGCGAGCGCGATGGTGGCGTGGCTGAGGGTGAGCGCGGCCTCCGGGAAGCCGATCATCGCCACGGCCTGGGCGGCGGCGACCGCGATCGGCAGCGCGTTCGGATCGGCCAGGCCGATGTCCTCGCTCGCGGAGATCATCAGGCGGCGGGCGATGAAGCGCGGGTCCTCGCCGGCCTCGATCATGCGGGCCAGGTAGTGCAGCGCCGCGTCGACGTCCGAGCCACGGATGGACTTGATGAGGGCGCTGGCCACGTCGTAGTGCTGGTCGCCGTCGCGGTCGTACGTCACGGCCGCCCGGTCGACCGTCTCCTCCAGGGTCTGGAGGGTGATGTCCGGCTCACCCTTGTCGAGGGCGGCCCCGGCGGCGGCCTCCAAAGCGGTGAGCGCGCGGCGGGCGTCGCCGCCGGCGATGCGCAGCAGGTGGTTCTCGCTGTCCTCGGGGAGGGTGACCGCGTCCTTGAGACCGCGCTCGTCGGACAGGGCCCGGCGCAGCAACGCGCGCAGATCGTCGTCCGTGAGGGGTTCGAGGGTGAGGAGGAGGGAGCGGGACAGGAGCGGGGAGATCACCGAGAAGTACGGGTTCTCCGTGGTCGCCGCGATCAGGGTGATCCAGCGGTTCTCGACGGCCGGGAGCAGGGAGTCCTGCTGGGCCTTGCTGAAGCGGTGGATCTCGTCGAGGAAGAGGACGGTCTCCTTGCCGAAGCCGCCGGTCGCGCGACGGGCGCCTTCGATGACCGCGCGGACCTCCTTGACGCCCGCGGTGATCGCGGAGAGCTCCACGAACCGCTTGTTGGTCGCCTTGGAGACGACATACGCGAGGGTCGTCTTGCCGGTGCCGGGCGGGCCCCAGAGGATCACCGAGGACGCTCCGGCCGGGCCCCCCGCCCCCTCGCCGACCAGTCGGCGCAGGGGTGAGCCCGGCTTCAGCAGATGCTGCTGGCCCACCACCTCGTCGAGGGTGCGCGGGCGCATCCGTACCGCCAGGGGACTGCTGGACGGGTCCTTCTCCTGGCGTTCTTCGGCTGCGGCGGTGAATAGGTCGGGCTCCACGTCCAAAACCCTATGTCACGCCACTGACAATCCCGTCGGGGCCGAGGTCAGGCCCAGAGCTGGGTGCCCCAGCGGGTCAGGATCAGCATCGCGATGATGCCGACGTGGGTGACCGGGAGGACCCAGGTGAACTCGGCCAGGAAGTTCTTGACCGGGCGCGGGACCTTCAGGAAGTCGTTGCGCATGTTGAACGACGTGACGTACCAGAACATCGTGATCGTGGCGACCCAGGCCAGCGAGCACCACAGGCACAGCGCGTTGATCCGGTACAGCGACTGGAACTGCAGCCAGGTGCAGAAGGCCACCCCGAAGAGCGTGCCGAAGTTGAAGGTCAGCCAGTACCAGCGCGGGAACTGGACCCGGGTCAGCAGGCTGATGCCGACGCAGATCACGATGCCGTAGGCGACCAGGCCGAGCATCGGGTTCGGGAAGCCGAAGGCGGCTGCCTGCTTACTCTCCATCACGCTGCCGCAGGACACGATCGGGTTGATGCTGCAGCTCGGGGTGAACGTCTTGCCCGCGAGCTTGCCTTCGAGGATCTTGAACTTGTCGATCGTGATGACCCACGCGGCGAGCAGTCCGGCCGCTCCGGTGATCACCAGCAGCACGGCGAAGGCGCGGCTGCTCCCCACCGTGCGCGGCTCTTCGGCCGTGTGCTCCGGCTCGGAGTCGGTGGAGACGTCCTTCACTGTCGTCTTGCTCATCACGCCGATCCGTCACTTGAGAGTTGGACCTTCTTCGGGCACGGCCATTGTGCCGCACGCACCCGCCTGTCCACCGTTCGGTGGACATAAGGAAGTACGCACGGTCGTCCCTGAGCGCTCGATTCCGGACGATGCTCGTGGCATGACAACACAGGCGAACGAACTCGCAGTGGATGTGCGGGGGCTGCGCAAGCAGTACGGGGACGTGACCGCCGTGGACGGAATCGATCTCGAAATCCGCACGGGAGAGGTGTTCGGGCTGCTCGGACCCAATGGGGCGGGCAAGAGCACCACGGTCGAGATCCTTCAGGGCAACCGCGGCCGGGACGCCGGCGAGGTGTCGGTACTCGGGTCGGACCCGGCGACGGGCACACGCGCGTGGCGTTCGCGGGTCGGGATCGTCTGGCAGGACGAATCGGCACCCGCGGAGTTGACGGTCGGCGAGACCGTACGGCATTTCGCCCGCTACTACCCCCGGCCCCGCGACCCGGAGGAGGTCATCGGCCTGGTGGGTCTCGAGGCCAAGGCGGACAGCCGTATCAAGGCCCTCTCGGGCGGCCAGCGTCGGCGTCTCGACGTGGCCCTGGGGGTGATCGGCGGTCCGGAACTCCTGCTCCTGGACGAGCCGACGACCGGTTTCGACCCGGCGGCCCGGCGCCAGTTCTGGGATCTGATCCGCAAGCTCGCCGACGAGGGCACCACAATCCTCCTCACCACGCACTACCTGGAGGAGGCGGAGAACCTCGCCGACCGCCTCGCCATCGTCGCCAAGGGCCGCGTGGTCGCCGAGGGCGAACCGGCCGCCCTGCGCGAGCGCCACGGCTCCGGAGCCACCGTCCAGTGGACCGAGCCGGACGGCACCCCGCGCGCGGAGCACACCGACACTCCTACCAAGGTCGTAGCGGAGCTCATGCACCGCTTCGACGGCGAGATCCCCGGGCTGCTGGTGAGCCGCCCCACCCTGGAGGACGTCTACCTCCGGCTGACCGGACAGGAGGACGCCCGATGAGCACGACGACCACGGCCGTACGGACCCGGACACCCGCCTCCCGGGAACGGCTGCCCAACGCCTGGGGACTCGGCCTCCAGCGAGGCGTGCTGGAACTCAAACAGTTCTTCCGCCAGCGCGACCAGGTGGTGTTCACCTTCGCCTTCCCGGTCGTCTTCCTGTTCCTGTTCGCGTCGATCTTCAAGGACGACGTCCGGGGCGCGGGCGTCAACGCCTCCCAGCTCTACGTCCCGGCCATGATGGCCGCCGGCATCATGTCGACGAGTTTCCAGTCCCTCGGCATCTCGATCGCGATCGAACGCGACGAGAAGGTGCTGCGCCGGCTGCGTGGGACGCCGATGCCGCCGGCCGCGTACTTCCTCGGCAAGATCTGGCTGGTTCTGGTCACCGGCCTGACGGAGACGGCGATCCTGCTCCTGGTCGGCACCACCCTCTACGACGTGGATCTGCCCTCGTCCGCGGTGAAGTGGCTGGACTTCGGGTGGATCTTCGTGCTCGGTCTGACGGCCTGTGCCCTGCTCGGCATCGCGGTCAGCTCGGTCCCGAAGTCCGGCAAGAGCGCGACCTCCGTGGTCGTACTGCCCTTCCTGGTCCTGCAGTTCATCTCCGGGGTGTACATCTCGATCGACACGATCCCGGACTGGATGCTCAACATCGGGGCCCTGTTCCCGCTGAAGTGGATGTGCCAGGGGCTGCGCGGGGTGTTCCTGCCCTCGTCGGCGCAGGTGCTGGAACAGGCCGGGAGCTGGGAGTTCGGGAAGATCGCGCTGGTGCTCGGGGCGTGGTGCGTCGGAGGATTGCTGCTGTGTCTGCTGACCTTCCGGTGGAAGAACCGGCGCGACGGATGACCGTTCCGCACGGGGCGACGGGCTCGTACACCTGGGACCGCTCCTTCCGGCTCTGGGACACGTACTTCGCCCTGATCTGGCTGGCCACCCTGGTGTTCGTGCTCGGCACGGACCGGCCGGGGTGGCCGGTGCGCGTCGCGGCCGCCGCCCTGCTCGTCCCGCTCGTCCCGCTCTACGTCTGGATCGGGCGTCCGGTCCTGCGGGGCGACCCGCCGGACGAACGACGGGCCATCGGCTACCTCGTGGCGCAGATGGCGCTGTTCCTGCCGTCGGCGGTGCTGGTCGGTGAGACCCGGCTGATGGGCTTCGCGCTCGTCCCGCCGTGCTTCATGGTGCTGCGGCTGCGCTGGGCGCTGATCGCGGTGACCGTGATCAACATCGCGCCGGTGATCGGCTGGGCGCTGCTGTGGTGGCCGAGCGACCAGGACGTGTTCTTCAACTCGGTGTTCGCGGTCGTCACCCTGGTCTTCTCGATGGCGCTGGGCACCTGGATCATCCGCGTCATCGAACAGAGCCAGGAGCGCGCCGAGTTGATCGCCGAACTGGACGCGAGCCGACACGAGGTCTCCCGGCTCTCGTCGGCGCACGGCGCCCTCGCCGAGCGGGAGCGCATGGCTCGCGAGATCCACGACACCCTGGCCCAGGGCTTCACCAGCCTGCTGATGCTGGTCCAGGCGGTGGAGGCCGAGTTGGACGACGACCTCCCGCAGGCCCGCCGCCATCTCGCCCTGATGGACGAGACCGCCCGGCAGAACCTCGCCGAGGCCCGCGCCCTGGTCACCGGCGGCACACCGGCCGACCTGGAGGGCGCGTCGCTCCAGGACGCGCTGCGCCGGCTCGCCGCCCGCCATGACGCCCCGCTCCAAGTCACCGGCCCGGTCCGTGCGTTGCCCGCCGGTCCCGAGGTGGTGGCCCTGCGCTCCTGCCAGGAGGCCCTGGCCAACGCCCGCAAGCACGCGGGGAGTTCGGCGACGGTGCGCCTCGCGCTGACGTACGCCGACGAGACGCTGACCGTGTCCGTGCGGGACGACGGGTGCGGCTTCGACCCGGGTGCGGTGTGCGGCGGTTACGGTCTGGCGGGGCTGCGGACCCGGGCCGCGGAGGTGGGCGGGACGGCGGTGGTGCGGAGCGTGCCGGGCGAGGGCACGACAGTGACCGTAAGGCTGCCCGTATCGCCTTTGAGGAGTACCCGATGATCCGGATCGTCCTGGCCGACGACCACCCCGTCGTACGCGAGGGCCTGCGCGCCATGCTCAGCGCCGAACCGGACCTCGACGTCATCGCCGACGCGTCCAGCGGACCGCAGGCGGAGGCGCTGGCGGCCGAGTTGCGGCCGGACATCGTCCTGATGGACCTGCGCATGCCGGGCGGCGGAGGCGTCGACTCCATCGTGCGGATGAGCGCGGCCGGGCTGCCGTGCCGGGTGATCGTCCTCACGACGTACGAGACCGACCGGGACATCCTGCGGGCGGTGGAGGCCGGGGCCGCGGGCTACCTGCTGAAGGACCTGCCGCGGAGTGAACTGGCGAACGCCGTACGGGCCGCCGCGCGCGGCGAGACCGTGCTGGCGCCTTCGGTGGCGGCGCGGCTGGTGGACCAGTTGCGGACGAAGCCGGAGCGGCCGCGGTTGTCCGAGCGGGAGATCGCGGTGCTGCGGTTGGTGGCGGAGGGGTGCACCAACGCGGAGATCGGGCGGCGGTTGTACATCGGGGAGTCGACTGTGAAGACCCATCTGCTGCGGGTGTTCGGCAAGTTGGGGGTCGACGACCGGACGGCGGCCGTCACCAGTGCGATGCGGTACGGGCTGCTGGACCAGTAGGGGCCTGGCCAGGCAGCGGGGTCGGCTCCTGCTCCGGTGTGGGCCGACGTCGCCGACAAGTATCGCGAACGCCGCAGGAGATCGTCCCGTTCGGTGAGGGCATGCGGCGCGGCTTACGGGACCTCCACAGGCAGCACCATCACCCCGCCCGGTCCCCCACCGTGCCGCCGACCAACTCACCGCCTGTGTCGCGGAGTTGTCCAGCGCCCCGCAGGGACGGCCACAGAGGCCGCCGCCGCACGGTGACAGCGTGGTGACGTTCCGTTGACGCTACCTGTCGTAGCGTCACGGACAGTCGGCGCGCGGCGCGTCGGCGGCCTCGGCGTGGCGCGGGGCGGACGTTCGCGGGCGAAGGGCGCATCCATGGCGTACCAGGGCGGTGGGCGGTGAGCACCTTCACCGACGGCCTGATGCTGCGGCTGAACGCACCCGGCGGGCTGCCCGGCCTGTTGCTGCCCGCCGACGCGACGGGGCTGGCCCGGGTCCGCCAACTCGCGGCCACGCTCTACGGACTGCCGGCGGCCACCGTACACGAGGTGTCGAAGCTGGAGGTCGCCGAGGCGGAGTACCAGTGGCCGCTGTTCCGGCCCCGGCTGCTCTCCGGTAGCTGGATCCGCACCGCGCCCGCGCACGAGCGCACCGAGGTGCTGTACGAGGGGCGGGACGCCGCCGCACCGCCCGAGTGGGTGGACCTGCGGCTGCGGCTGTCCGCCACCCTGGTGCTCGAACTCGACCGGGGCGCGATCGAGTCGGTGGTACTCAACGACATCGGGGAGTACCACACCCTCGCCGAGTTCCAGGCGAAGTTCCGCTACTTCGACCTGGCCGGCTACCTGGCCCGCCATCACATCGAGACCGTCGACGAGTTGCGGCGCACCTATCGCCATCTGCTCGGCGAGATCCGGCTCGCCGCCCCGCCGCCCTTCGATCCGGCCGACCCCGCCAACCAGCGCCGGGTGCCGCTCGAACTGGCCGTGCTGGTCCGGGAGTCGGTGGACCTGACCGAAGCGCTGCGCGCCGCGCGACTGGTGCGCGACCTGGCCGAACGGGGCCTGCCCGCCCGCCGCGAGCCGGCCGGCCTGGAGTCCCGGTGCCGACTGGCGCCGGTGCTGGTCCTCCCGGCCGCGGCGGTGGCCGCGAGCGGCATCGCCGAGGCCGATCTGCTGGCCTTCTTCGCCGCCCAGGACGTCCTCGCCGTCCCGGTGCCGCCGTAGCCCGGCGCGCCGGCCGCCCACCCGAATTCCCGCCGTCCCGAAGCCAGTTGAGGAGACCACCGTGACCCTCCCCGATCCCGTCGACGCGGCTGCGGCCGACGAGGAGACCGAAGCCGCGACCGCGGCCGACGACGAACCCGCCGCGGACAGCGGCACCGCCGCCCCGACGATGACGCTCGCCGAGCAGGAGGCGCTGCGCCGCAAGCTCCAGGACAAGTTCCACTGACCGGTGCCCCGACGAGCGGGCGACAGGCGAAGGGAAGACGATGGCCGTCCGGTACATCAACGTCAAATCGAATGTGGAGATGTTCTCCCCGGTGGTGCGCGCCACCGGGAACGTCGCCGTCATCGGCGCCGCCGCAACGGGCACCGACGGCAAGGTGGTGGCGGTGACCAGTCCGTCGGGGGCCGCCGCGGCGTTCGGCCCGGCGACGATCCCCGACCCGGCGGACCCGACGAAGCAGAAGCCCAACTCCTCGCTGACCGCCGCGCTGGTCACGCTGTTCGGGCAGAGCCCGGGGCCGGCCCAGGTGTTCGCGGTGAAGGTGAACGGCGCCGCCATGGGGGCGGTCTCCGACCCGTCCGCCGCGCTGGCCGCGATCGAGGAGCTGGACGTCCAGTTCGTGGTGCTGGCCGCAACCCCGCTCGACAGCACCTCCGGCGCCGCCACCGGGGCGATCGGCCGGCTCGCCGCGCATGTCACCGACGTCTCCGACCACGGCGGCGAGGGCAAGGAGCGGATGGGCGTGGCCATGCTGGTCAAGGACTCCGCCGATCCGGCGCTGGTGACCGGCACGCTGGCCGGCGACCGGATGATCTACATCGCGCACCGCAGCAACGAGGACGCCGCGGCCGCGGTGACCGGCACCGTCGCCGGATATCCGCCGCACGTCTCGGTGCTGCTCAAGCAAGTCATGATCGACAGCGCGCCGTTCAGCGTCGCCGACATCAACAAGCTCAACCAGTCCGAGCAGTTCGGCGACCCGCCGAAGGGAAACGGGGTCAACTGGCTGGTCCACCCGGCGCTGCTGCCGGGCGGTGGCGTGTACCTCGGCGAGGGGTACACCGGGAACCCGGCCGGGATGAAGTTCGTCGACGTCCGACGCACCGTGGACGACGTCTCCTTCAAGTTGAAGGCGCGGCTGATCAAGGCGGTCGGCAGCCTGCGGATCAGCCGCTCCGGGCTGCGCGCGCTGGTGGTGCAACTGGAGGCGGTGCTCGACCCGTTGGTGCGGGGCGAGGTGATCGAGAGCTACGCGATCGACATCCCGGTGCTCGATCTGCTCGACGCCGATCCGGCGGCGCTCACCGCGGCGCAACTGACGGTCATTCAGAACGCACAGACCGAGCGGCTGGCCGAGGTCCTGGTGTCGGTCGACTACGCCGGTGCCATCCACCGCATCGCCCTGACCCTCAACTTCACCTAGGAGCAGGCATGCCCGACTGGAACACCCGGCTGGAGATCCGCCTCGGCAACTCCGTGGTCGCGCCGATCTCGCAGTTCACGCCGACCTTCAACGTGCCGCACACGGTCATCCACTCGATCGACGCGGACAACCTGGGCTATGTGCGCCAACCGCAGACCTTCACCTTCACGATGACCGTGCAGGCGATCGGCACCGCGGTCGCCGACCTGACCGAACTCGCCGTGAAGGGCAAGGAGTTCGAGATCACGGTGGCGGAGAAGAAGGGCACCGACTGGGCCTTCAAGGCGCTCAAGTTCAGCCGCTGCGTGATCACCTCCGCCAACCCGAGCAATGTGGTGATCGACGGCGCGCCGAGCGCCAGTTTCACCTGTATGTCACTCAGCCCCGGCGTCGAGTCGTGACGGTTCCCGACCCGGGCGGCGGTGAACCCGAGGACGGCGAGGGCCTGTTGGTGCTGCCCGCCTTCGAGGCCGGCGGCCGGGTCGAACGGACCGGGATCGCTCTGGTCCACGAGGGCGAGTACATCGTGCCCGCACCGGGCAGCGAGGCGGTCCTGTCACCCACCGCCGGCGCGGGCGCGGGCGGGGCCCAGCGAGTGGTGTGGAACTTCCCCGTGGAGGTCGAGGTGATCGGCGAGCTGACGGGCACTCAGCTCGACGCGGTGGCGCAGTACGTGTTCGACGAGCTGGACGTGGCGCTGCGGCGGCAAGGGGGAGGGTGAAGGACCGATGACGGAGGTCGAGGTGCGGGTGCCGATCCGACTGCGGCTGGTCGGCACCCCGACGGCGGCGGACCTGGAGAAGCTGGAGGCGGCCGTGGCCCGGCTGGTCGCGCGCCGGCTGGCGCAGGCCGAGCGCGCGCTTGCCGGGCACGGCCCGACCGGCCACCGGGCGGGCGCGGCGCAGGGCCCGGCGGAGCGCTACGAGTCGGCTCTCGACCTCCCGTCCGACGGCTACCGTCTGACGTCCTACCAGGGCCCTCCGCGCCAGGTCCGGGTTCCCGTCGGCCGACCCGCAACCAGCCCGGCCGCCACCGGCCCCGCCGTCACCGGGCCGCAGGCGCAGCAGGCCGCACTGCACCGGATCGGCCGGCTGCTCTCCCGCGACCTGACCGACTGGGCGATCACCGACGCCGAGGCCCGCGAGGCGCTGCGGATCCTGCGCCGGCTCACGCCGGAGGACGTGGTCGCGGTGGTGCAGGCCCTGCGGCTCAGCGGCAAGCTCGCGGTGCTCGGGGAGCAACTGCCGTCGGACGCGGACGACGAGCTGATCGACCTTCAGCAGAAACTCGACCCCAACTCCGGCTATCTGATGCCCGGTGACACCGTGCGGGTGGAGGTCCGGCTCGGCGAGAAGCGGCAGGAGGACGTCTCCCGGGACTGTCTGCTCACCACCGCCGGGCTGACGCTGCCGATGCTGGAACACCCGCTGCCGGTCACCGGCCTGCTGCCGGCCGCCCTGCCCGACCGGATCGTCCGGGCCTACCTGGACGCGCTGATCTACCCGGACCCCGCGGTCCGGGTGGCCGTGGTCGCCCGCGGACCGCGCTGGGCCCCGCGGCAGGGCCCCACCCGGGGGCTGCTGTGGTACGACTCGCACCCGGTGCGCCGCAGCGCCGCGGACCAGGCGCAGTTCGACAAGCGGCGCGAACTGTTCGGCTACCTCGCGGGCACCCGACTGGACGACCCGCTCGGCCGGGCCGCCTTCATCCGCTACCAAGCGTGGATCGAACAGCACTACGGCACACCGGAGTTCCTCCGGCAGAACGGCCCGGACCTGTGGACCGCCGCGCTGAAGGAGACCGGCAAGCCGGCCACGCCTTCGGTCAGGGCCAGGTTCCTGGAGCTGGCCGCGGTGACACAGCGCGGCGTCCGCTCGCTCCCGGGGACCGAGCAGGCCGCGGTGACCGGCGCGCTCGGCGACTACTTGTCCTGGCTGGACCGGCAGAGCGACGCCGACCTGGTCCGCCACGACCCGGCCTCGGTCTGGGCTCGGCTGTATGTGCGGCGGCTCGGTGCGCGGATCCGCGAGGAGGTGGCAGCGAAGGTCCGGCGGGAGCGGGAGGCGGCCCTCGACGAGGCGGCGAAGTGGGACACGGAGGCCGCGGGCCGCAAGCTCGACCAGGTGATCGCGCTCCTGGAGAAGCGGGTGTGGAAGGTCCGCGAACCGTACACGGAGGAGGACCGGCAGAACCGGGTCGGCTGGCTGGTGTGGGAGTCGGAGCGGGAGAAGGCCGTCCGCGATCTGATCGCCCGGGAGTTCCTGCACGAGGAGATCGCCCGGATGCACGAGAAGTCCTTCACCACGACCTCCGCCGAGCAGGACTTCAAGGCCTTTCTGGCCGCCCACCCGGAGGAGTTCAACGCCTACCTGGTCGCCCAGGCGTACCCGGAGACCGAGCGCTACGACATCCCGCCCGAGGACATCCCGCTCTGGCAGACGGCGATCGAGACCGCGGTGAGCTTCATCCCGGTGGTCGGCTCGATCGTCGCGGCGGGCGAGGCGTCTTTCGGCTACGACCTGTTCGGCCACGAGCTGAGCACCACGGACCGGGCGATCCTCGGCGCCGCGGTGCTGCTGCCGGCGGCCGCGAAGGTGTTCAAGCTGGGCCGGGCGGCGGTCACGGTGGAGACCATGGTCCGCGACTACCGGCTCTCCGCCCGTGAGGCCGACGCGGCCTTCCGGACCCTGTCCGGGCTCAAGCCCGGGTCGAAGGGCGCGCGGCTGCTCGACGACGCGGCGCGCGAGGTCAGGGCCGGGCGTTCCGTGCGCGACGCCGGACGGCTCGGCGAGCTCAAGGAGCTGTTCACGTCCGTGGGCCTGACCGACAAGGCCACCGCCCGGGAACTGCGGGCCGGGGCCGCCGAGACCGTGCTGTCGGGCGGCGCCGGCCGGCCGGGCCAGGAGGCCGCCGACAAGTACTTCCTCGCCGAGGAGGTGGACCAGTTGGTCGCCTCCATCGAGGAGCAGCGCGCCACCCGCCCGTCCGCCACCGGCGGCGCCCGGCCGACCGTCGACAACGTCCGCGTGCCCGTCAACAAACGCACCAGGCTCGACATCGAGAATCTGGTCCGCCGCGCCGGGGAAACCCGGCAGCAGGCCCTGAACCGGGCCCGCCAGGTGATCGGACGGCGTCTCGACACCACCCCTCTCGGCCCGGTCTGGGAGCGGGCCCGGGCCAAGGTGGTCGGCACACGGTCGCTGGAGAACGCGACCCGGCAGGAGATGTTCGACCTGTACGGACGGGTGCGCGACGAGTTCTGGATCCAGTGCAAGGCCGACTCCGGGGCGGTGGACTACCTCCGGGACGCCGGGTTCTCGTTCCCCGAGAAGGGCCGCGCGCCACTGATCGACGTGACGGACGCACCGGCCGGCCTCGGCCTGCCGCGGGCCGCCGACATCGGGGTGCAGGAGCGCCGGATCAGCCTCGACCACAACCTGGAGAAGGCTCTCGGCGAGAACTACCGCAAGGCCGTCGACGCCGACAACCTCACGTTCGAGCTGCACAACCCGAACAGCAACCGGGAGACCGTACAGGTCAAGTTCAACCTGCGGGCCACTCCGGGGGTGGCCGAGTGAGCGCCCCGCCCACACCGGTGACCGTCCGGTGGAACGGCGGCTGCCCGGAACCGACCCGGCGGGCCGTCGAGGCGGCCGTCACCGCGGGCGTCCGGCGGGCGCTGGCCGGCCGGACCGCCGTAAAGGCCGCAACTGCCGTGTCGGCAAAGGGAAGTGACGAGCCATGGGGTCCGGGTGCCGACGGCCGTTGGTGGACGATGCCGGGTTACGCGGACGGCAGCGGTGCCCCGGTGGCCGTTCCGGTCCGGTCCGCCGGCGGGCCGGGTGAGCGACTGCCGTTCGGCGACGTGCTGAGTCACGACCGGTTCCCGACGCTGCCGCTGATCATGGTGACCGTCCACGAGTGGGTGCGCACCGGCGCCGCCCCGTACCTCAACTCGGCCTCACTCGCCCGGGCCGTGCAGTGGGGGACGTACCTGTACGGCGCGCACGGGTTCACCGTGCTGGAGCGCGGCGGGGAGCACGTCGCGGACCGCTTCGTCATGGTGCCGCTCGACGAGCCGCTGCTGATGCGGCAGTTCGGCCGGACCGCGCCGCCCGTGGCCGTCGCCGCCGGGCTGCCCGATGTGGAGGTCACCGAGCGCGGCAGGGTGCTGGTGCTCACCGACTACCGGGTGGTGGTGACGGTCACCGCCGAAGGCCGCTGGCTCGTCGACCTGGACCGCGGGGTGCACTGGACGCCGCAAGCGATCCGGCGCGAGCTGGCCCGTACCCCGGCCGACCAGCGGGTCGCCCCGGCGGTCGCGGCCTGCGTCGCCGCCGGCCGGCTGGTCGCCGAGGGCGGTGGAACCGGAGCCGGTCTGCCGGGCGCGGACCAGGAGGCGCTGCTCGAGCACATCGTGGTCATGGACCGGCATGTCTTCGCCTGGATGCCGTGGGAGCAGCGGGCCGGCTACCTGGTCGCGCTGTCCGGGCTGCTGTGGCCGAACGACCGGCAGAAGAAGGCCATGGTCGAGCTGCTGGTCTCCGCCCGCTCCCCGTCCGAGCTGGAGGCGATGGCCGCCCTGCTGCGCGAACGCGGCGCGTACGAGCGGCTGTTCACCACCCTGGACGGCTCCGTGGTCGAGTTCCTGCTGGTCCTCGGCCGGCTCCGCCCCCGCCGTCAGCTCAGCACGGAGTACCTGCTCGCGCTGCTGGACGAGCTGTCCATGAGCCCCGGGGACGGCACGGCGCAGGACCCGGACGGGCTCCGTGGGCTGCGCAACGTCGCCAATGGGCTGAGCCTGTGGTTGCGTTCGACGGTCGACGGGCTGATCGACCTGTTCACCCACTCCCCCACCCAGTTGATCGAGGGCATCGCCCACCTGGCCGAGTTCGTGCTGCTGGTCCGCCGGGCGACGACCGCACCGGTCGACCCGAAGGCCGCTGCCGTACTGCAGACCCTGTGCGAGCAGGCCGGCCGGGCGATCCTCGTCGCGCTGGCCGGCCTGGAGTACGCCGAAGAGCTCGGCACGCCGTTCGGCGCGCGGGCCGGCGCGGGCCGGGGCGGGGCGCGGATCGGGGGCGACCTCGGCCAGACCCTGGGGACCGCGCTGCTGGTGGAGGTCCTCAGTTGGTTCGTCGGACTCGGCGAGCTGAAGGAGGCACTGGGCGGCGCCGAGCTGACCGAACGGCTGGCGGCCCTGCTGCGGGTGCTCGGTTCGGTGGGGCGGCTCGGCAAGGCCTCCGAGGTGGCCGGTGAACTCAGCAGGCTGGACCGGATGGTGGCGGCGCTGGCCGGGCTCGCCGAGCTGCGCGACCTGGACGCGGCGGCACAGGCACTGCGCCTGCTGCCGGAGCCGTATCTCGCCGAACTGACGCGGCTGGCCGAGACCTTGGAGGTACCGGCGGGCGCCGCCCCGCGGGTGCTGCGCCGCCTCGCCAGGCAGCACAACGCGCTGCCCGAGGTGGAGCGGCTGGCCGACGCGCTGTCGCTGGCCCGGCGGTTCGAGCGGCAGGCGGAGACCGTCGGCGGGGTCACCGAGGAGATGACCGCCGCTCTCTCCCGGCTGATGGAAACCGGCTTCGACCGCCCGACCATGCGGACGCTGGTGGAAGGCGTGCGGCCGCAGGCCCTGGAGGCGTGGTCGCGCGCGGTGGGCCGGCTCGGCGCCAACGGGCTGCGGCGGCTCGGGGCCGGGGCCCTGCGCGACCTCGCCGAGCGTCCGCGGGCGCTGGCGCTGATCGCCGAGGCGGGCGGCGACGCGTACGTCGCGCTGCTGAACCGCGGCCACGACGCCGAGGCGGTCGACGCCCTGCTGCGCGCACTTGAGCTGCGGCGGAACGAACTTCCCGACCCGGCCGCCTACCAACGACTGCTCGACCGGCTCGCCGCCCGGGAGGGCGCCGCCTTCGAGGAGTTGGCGGGCCGACTCCAGGTGGCCACGGAGGCCACGGCGGCCCGGCTGCGGGCGGCCGGCCGGCGGCACCTGGTCGCCGAACTGACGGAACTCGCGGAGGAGGCCGACGACGCGCGACGGACCGGGGAGCACGCCGTGGCCGCCCAAGCGATCGCCAAGCGGGAGCAACTCGCCGTACGGCTCGATGATCTGACGGACCGTCAACTCTCCGGGGCGGAGGAGATCGCCCGGCGCGCCCGCGAGACCTACGACTGGCAGGACGTCTGGCGGTTCCCCGCCGCCGGCCGCGACGACCTGCTGGAGGTCGTCGGCGAACTCACCGAGCGGCTGGGAAACCGGCAGCTCGACGGTCTGCAGCACCCGCTGCGGACCCTCCTCGCCGAGCGGGGCACCGGGAAGGTCTTCCAGGGCACCATGGGCGAGCTGTACGCGGCGCGGAGCCTGGCGGCGGAGTTCCACGCGACCGCGCTGGAGTTCCAGCGGACACGGGCCGGCCGCCGGGTGGACATCATCGCCGAACTGCCCGGCCGGGGCCGGGTCAGCGTCGAGGTCAAGACCAACCTGACCGGGCCGGCCGGTTACCTCCGCACGCAGTTGGTCAACGACCTCGTCGCCCATGCCGCGACCGGCTACACCGACCTGCTCTACCTCTACCACTGGGACTCCGCCGGGGAGTTGCCCGCCCTGGGGGAACGGATGATCCGGCACTTCGACGACCCCGATGTGCTCCGGGCGCTCACCGCCGCCGGACACGATCCCGCCGCGGCCAGAGCCGCCTTCCGGGCCTGGCTGACCGCCGGGAACCCGCGTACCTACCACCGGCCCTGACCGGCCGCCGTCCACGAGTTACGTCCACACGCCAGGGAGGGCAGATGGCCGACCGGAACACGCCGGTGCTGATCGGCGCCGTGCCGCTGCTGTACGTGCAGAGCCTCAGCATCAGCGAGGGGTACCAGATCGAGCGGATCTCCGGCAGCCGCTTCTCCCAGGCGATCGCGCCGACCACCAAGACCATCGCGGTCGAGGCCCTGCTGCCCGGCCCCGACCGGCTGCTGGTGAAGAAGGAGCTGGAGGCGCTGGCCCTGGTCTCCCGGGTACTGGTGGCCGCCGCCGCGCCGCTGCTGGCGAGCACCGGTATCCCGGTGGTGTGCGGGCTGACCGTCAGCCTGGACATGCAGATCACCGACCTGCGCTTCAGCCAGTCGGCGGGCCGCCGGGAGGCGCTGGACGTCAGCCTGACGCTGCGTCATGTCCCGCGCTCCAACGTCACCGCGGCGCTCGGCGAGGCCGCCGATCTCGCCCTGGCCGCCGGCACGGCGCTCGCCGCCGCCACCCCGCCCGCCGCCCCGGTGCCGCGCACCGCGACCGTCCCGCTGGCCGGGTGAGCGCCGTGACCACAGCGTCCTCCGTTGCCGTGGACCCCGCCGTGACCACAGCATCCTCCGCGGCCGTGGACCCCGCCGTCGACCTCTCCCGCTATCTGCTGCTGCCGGCCGACGCCGACGAGGGCTTCCCGCAGGCCTTCCGGCTCGCCCTCGGCACCAACGTGTACACCGTCGTGCTGACCGTCACCGTGGTCGACGAGGAGCACCTCTCCGGCGGCCGGCCGCTGGTGCTGCCGGAGGCGGGCGCGTTCATGGTGGCCACGGTGACCCGCGAGACGCCCGGCCCGGCCCGGGTGGTGCTGCGCCGCAAGCTGGTGCCCGGGGTGGAACTGACCGGCGGTGAACTCGCGCTGCTCCCGGTGTCATTGGTGGTCGACCCGCGCAACCTCGGCGCGGCCGGCCCGTACGGGTCCGAGGTACGGGTGGGGGTGGCGCTGCGATGGGCTTCGTGATCTGGTTCCAGTTGAAGGCGGAACGGGCCGGGCCGGGCGGGCTGGTGCCGCTGCGGGTGTCCAACGACGTGTTCGCCGGCGAGTACGTGCTCGACGCCGACCTCCGGATCGACCTGCTGTCCGGGGCCGCCGCCTCGACCTTCTCCGCCAAGCTGACCAACCTGCCGGCCGACGCGGTCGAGACCCTGAAGACCCGGCACGCCGAAGCGCTGGCCGGACGGGAACCGCTGGAAGTCACCCTCAGCCTCGGCTACTTCGACGACCCCGGCGGCCGTACCGCCCCGGTGGTGCGCGGTGTCCTGACCGGCATCCGCACCAGCGTCACCGAGGCGGGCGACCTGCTGACCGAGCTGCGCGGCATGGAGACCGCGGGGTTCCGGCTGCTGCGAACCGCCGTGCGGGCCGGTCGGCCCGGCGGGCAGTCGCTGACCGCGGCCGTACAGGCGGTCGCCGCCGCGGCGAGCGGGAGCACGGTCCCCGTGCCCGTCACCGCCTCCGCCGACGGGCTGCCGACCGCGAAGGACCTCACCCTGCGGGCCGGTGACGGCCTGTCGGCCCTCGGACAGATCGCCAAGTCCGCCAAGGCCCCGCTGGTGATCGGCGACGGGGTGATCCGGATGGGCGCGGCGGTCGACGCGGGCGCTCCCCTGCGGTTCACCGCGGCCGAACACATCGTCAGTCTGGAGCACGTCCAGGAGGACCCGGAGGACCTGGTCCCGGCCGTGCCCGGTGACGCGGACGACGGGCTCTCCTCAGTCGCGGGAGCGGGAACGACAGCGGCAGCGGCGGCGACCGGTGTGCCGTCAGGCGGCGGGCAGGTGGGCGGCGCGCGCACCAGCGCGCGGCTGACCGTGCTCGGCGATCCGGCGGTCCGGCCCGGGCGGCGCGCGGTCCTGGTGACCGCCGACCCGCGGGACGGCCTGCCGGGGCCGCTGCGGATCGAGCGGGTCCGGCACCTCTTCGACAGCCGTCGCGGCTACACCTGCGAGGTGCTGCTGGTGGTCGCGGCGCCGGGCGCGCGGGCGGTGTGCACCACCGGAGCGGACGGCGTCCGGCAGCGCTTCCGCGACCTGGTCGAGCAGGTCGGCGCCGACCACCCGGCGGTCGACGTCGGCGAGGTGGCGACGTACGCGGACGGCCGGACCAGCCGGCACCTCGCCGATCTGCACTACGGCCAGTCGCCCGCCGCCGAGGTGGTCGCGCCGAGCGTCGAGACCGCCGTGGACCGCGAACCGCTGCTGCACGAGCGCCCGATCGCCTCCCCGTTCGCCTTCCACCGCTGCGGGCTGATGGTCCCGGTGCTGCCCGGCATGCGAGCCGTCCTGGCGCACAACCGGGGTCTGGTCAACGACGCGGTCGTCACCGGCTTCCTGTGGCCGGAGCAGCCCGAGTACACGCCGCCGCGCAACCGCCCCGGCGACTGGTGGCTGTGTCTGCCCACCGGGCTCGACAGCAAGGGCCTGCCGACCGGAAAGGGCGTCAACGACCTGACCGACGCGGCCGGACGGCGGGTGCTGCAGGCCAAGGGGCTGCGGATCACCGTCGGCGACAAACTGCTCCCCGATGTCGGCGAACGCCCGGAGGTGCCCGCCGACCTGGCCGGGAAACTGCTGGTCGAGCACGAGAGCGGCACCACCGTCGTCGTCGCCACCGACGGCGCGGTGACCGTCGACACCGGCGGCAAGGCGATCACGCTGAAGTCCGGCGAGGCGTCGATCACCCTCGCCGACGGGCGGATCACACTCAACGGCTCGTCCGTGGAGGTGGGCTGATGCCCGCCGTCCTGAACGCCGACGCCTCGATCGGCTGCGGCCACAAGGGGACGGTGCAGATCACGCCCGGCCAGCGGACGTTCACGGCCGGCGGCTCGCCGGTGCTGACGCTCGGCGACTTGGAGGGCAAGCCGATCAGCGGCTGTACCCAGGTCACGAGCGGCACCACGGTGCAGTGCACCGCCGTCGTCTCGGTGACCGGCGGCGCCGCCACGACGCTCACGGCAGGCGGCCGGCCCGCCCTGCTGGAGACGGTCAGCGGGGTCACCAACGGCAGTCCGCCCGGCGCGCTGAGCGTTCTGTCGCCCGGTCAGACCATCCTGCGGGCCGGCTGAACCCGCCCGACCCACCCGAGCTGGAGGAGTACATGGCGAGCACGACGAGCCTCGGCCACGGCCTGGAGCTGCGCGACGGCGACCTGGTCGTCGAGGACGGCCGACTGGCGGAGCTGTCCGGGCTGCCCAACCTGGTGCAGGCCCTGGTCCTGCGGGTCCTGACCCCGCTGGGCAGCGACCGGTTCGCCACCGACTACGGCTTGGACGTCACCGACGTGTTCACCCGGGCCGTGACCGCCCGGCAGGCCGAGGACCTGCTGCGGCTCAGCCTGGTCCGCACCCTCGGCGGCGACGCCCGGGTGCGCGAGATCCGCGACATCGAAGTGCTCGACCCACCGGGCGGGGCGCGGCGGCTGTGGCAGGTCCGGGTGACCCTCGTCGCGGTGGACGGCGCCGAGCACACCGTGCCGGTGGAGGTGACGGTCTGATGGCCGACTACGGGATCACCGAACGCGGCTTCGTCCGCAAGGAGGTCCACACGCTGCTCGACGAGGCCAGGGACCGGGCGAAGGCCGCCTTCGGCGCGGACGTCGACCTGACCGGCACCAGCGCGCTGATGAAGGTCCTCCAGGTCACCGCCGCCGAGGACGCCCGGCTGTGGCGGCGGCTGGAGGACCTGTACTACGCGGGCTTCCTGTCCACCGCGGTCGGCGACGACCTCGACCTGCTGGGCGAGGACCTCGGGGTGCGGCGCCCGTACCTGACCTCCGTCGGCGAGGTGACCCTCACCGTCCGCGACCCGCTGCCCGAGCGGGTGTACGTCCTGCCCGAGGGCACGGTGCTGGTCACCGCAGCCCCGGTGATCGCCTTCCACACCACCGCCACCGTCCGGCTCAGCGCCGCCTCGGACACCGCGACGGTCGGCGCGCGGGCCTTCGTCGCCGGTCCGGGCGGCGATGTGGCGGCGAACCAGGTCGTCGCGATCGACCCGGACTATCAGGCGCACTACCTCAGCGTCGCCCCGCCGACCACCTTCGCGGTGGCCAACCCGCGCGGGTTCACCGGTGGTTCCGGGCAGGAGGACGACGAGACCTACCGGAGCCGGCTGCTCGGCCGCTCCCGCACCATGTGGACGCCGGCCGCGGTGCGCGAAGCGGTGCTGTCCGTGCCCGGCGTGGTGGACGTGCTGCTGTCCGACCCGCTCGGCGGGGTGGACGTCTCGCAGAGCTACTTCGGCGTCTTCCCCTTCGACCAGCGGCTGTTCAGCGACGAACGGCGGATCGGCGAGCCGTACTTCTTCAGTGTGGTGGTCGCCCACGAGTTCGCCCGGCCCTGGCGCACCGAAGGGTCGGTGACCGGTCTGTTCGAGCAGGTGACCGCGGCGATCGACCGGGTCCGCCCGGTCGGCATCCATCCGCAGGTCGTCGAGGCCGACCACATCGAGGTCGGTCTGCGGGCCCGCCTGGTCACCCAACCCGGCTACGACGCTCAGGTGTTGGTCGGGGCGCTGACCGAACGGCTGGCCGTCGACATCGGCGGCCTCGCGCTCGGCGGTGACGTCCTCTACAGCCAGGTCATGCGCGCCCTGGTCGAACAGCCCGGAGTCAGCGACGTCCAGGACCTGCGGCTGCGCCGCTGCCCTCCGGTCTTCGGCCGCATCACCCTCGGCGGCGTCCCCTTCGCCACCGACCCGGTGGAGGCCGGCCCCGGTGAGAACCTCGCCATGGGTCCCACCGAGATCGCCGTCTTCACCATCGACTCGGCCCTCCTGGACCTGGAGGTGATGCCCCGATGACCCGCGCCCTGTCCCGGATGACCGGCGACCTCACCGTCCCCTTCGCCCGCGGCGCGGACACTTTGGACCTGCCGCTGAAGCCGACCGCCGCCGGGGCGGAAGTGGTGGCGTACGACTTCGCCGAGCACCGGGCCCGGTTCGACGTCGAGCCCGCGCCGCTGTACGTGCTCACCGCGGCCGTCGACGTGCTCCCCGCGAGCACGCTCACCATCGGGTACCTGGCCGCGGGCGCGTCCCGCACCACGACCGTGGCCGTCCCGGCCGGCACCGTCGCCGGGGCCTCCTTCGCGGTGGTCCTGCCCGCCGCCGACGCCGCCCACGCCGTACTGCGCGGCCTCGCCTGCGACCCCGCGCCGGCCGCCGGCCCCGTGTCGGAGGCCTGGCGGCTCACCGCGCTGCTCGGCAACCTCGCCCGGCTGCTCTGGGTCGCCGGGGTGGAACGGGACGTGCTCGACCGGTGCGCGGCGGACATCCGCCGGACCGTCCGCTCCAGCGAGCGGGCCTCCGGCGCGACGCTCGACCGGATCGGCTACGACCTCGGTGTGCCGCGCTTCCCGCCCCGCCCGTACGGGCAGGAGGACGACACCCTGACGCTCCATCACCTGGACGACGCGCCGGGCGCGCCGGTGCAGGACAGCCGGCCGCTCTACCTGGGCGGCGGCGCGGGCCACCCCGGCGCCGCCACGGGCGGGGTGCGGGCGGGCGCGCCCGGCCGATTCGGCACCGGGATGCGGTTCGCCACCCCCACGGCGGAGATCGCGATCCCGCACGACCCGGCGCTGGACACCGGTTCCGCCGCGAGCCTGACCGCCGAGTGCTTCGTCAAACCCGACTCCGCCACCGGTGAGGGCGCGGTGCTCTCCAAGCACCCCGACCCCGCCGGTCCGCCCCAGCCCGGCTGGGCGCTGAGCGTCGGCGACTTCGGCCGGGGCATCGCCCGCAACGTCCGGCTGCGGATCGGCGACGGCACCGTCTCCCGCGACCTGTACGCGGATCTCAGCCTGCCGGTCGTCCGGTTCAGCCATCTCGCGGCCGTCGTCGACCGGGCCGCCGGCCGGGTCCGGCTGCTGGTCGACGGCGAGACGGTGGCCAGCGCGCCGCTCGGCGTCGCCGGCCCGCCGGCCACGGCGCTCGGCTCGCTCGCCAACACCGCGCCGCTGCGGATCGGCCGGTCCGGCCCGGGCCAGGCCGCCGCGTTCTCCGGAACCATCGACGAGGTTCGGCTCTCCACGGTCGCGCGCACCTCCTTCCACCCTGTGCTCGGCGAGTCCGACGCCTCCTACCGGCGGCGACTGCGGGCCTTCCGCAGATGGGTCCTGCCCACCCGGCTCGGCGTCCAGCAGACCCTCAACGAGGTGGTCGGTCCTGTCCAGGTCGACGGCCGCGCAGACCGGGTGCCCGACCCGTTCCAGGTCACCGACACCGATGCCACCCTGGTGCAGTCCACCCACCTGCTGACCGTGCTGCCGGTCCAGGTCCCGGCGGGCGACACCCTGGACGACACGGGACTGCGCGGGCTCTCCGAGGCAGACGTCCTCGGTCCGCCCGACCCGGAGGGCTTCGCACCGGCCCTGCTGGTCGACGCCGGCGATCCGCGCGCCGACTTCGACCCGGCGCCCGCCCCGCCGGTGCCGCCGGTGCCCGGTCCGCAGGCCGACCCGCGGTTGCTGCGGGTTCCGGCCAGGACCGCCCTGCGCTCACTGCTGGACGCGCTGGCCGGCTCCGCGGGCCGGCTGCGGGTCCGGCAGGGCTTCGACCCGGCCGCGACGGACCTGCGCGCGGTCGGGCGGGCCGTACTGCTGAGCCACCCGGCGCTGCCGCCGGAGCGACTGGCCGCGCTGGCGGTCCGGGCCGGCTTCGGCTTCGCCGCCCACCTGCCGGGACCGGGCCTCGAACCGGGCCTGGTGTACGCCGCCGTCCGTTCCACCGGCTCGCTGGAGATCCTTACCGCCCCCGGTGGCACCGCCACCCCCGAGAACCGCTTCGACGCGCTCACCGGCCAGACCCTGGCGCTGCGCCTCGAACCGGCGCCGCCACCCGGCGCGGCCGTCCGCTGGTCGCTCGTCCCGTGCGGCGACGGGCGGGCCTCGATCACCGACCGGACCGACCAGCGCGACGTACAACTGCACGCCGACCTGCCGGGAGAGCTGGTCGTCGAGGTCCAACTCCGCGACCGGGGACGGTCGTTCACCGCCGCCCGGACGCTGCGGATCGGCCTGGCCGAGCTGCCCGCCGGCGGCTCGGTCGCCGCCTCCGGCCGACAGGACGTACCCGTCCCCGGCCCACTGCGCGCCGATGAGCGACTCCACCCCGTGTACCTGGTCGACGCCCCCGCACGGTACGGCCGCCCCGCCGGCGCCGGGCCGCAGACCCGCCGGGTCCATCCCGCGCTCGCCGCCCGGCTGACCGCGCTCGCCGCCCTGCTCCCCGCCGGCGACCCCGAGCTGCGCTCCGCCTGGGACGCGGGCGCGACCGGTCCGGCCGCGGCCGGACGCTCCGTCACCCTCGCACGGGGCAGCTCCACCGCCACCCTCGCCAGGCTGGGCGCCCTCGCCCACGCCGCCGCGTTCAGCCGGGTCGCCAACGACGGCACCGTGCTGACGCTGCATCAGGACGCCGGCCCGGCCACCCCGATCAGCGGCCCGGCCACCGTGGTGGAGGGCGGCACCGCGACCTTCGAGATCGCCCGCGCCGCACCCACCGCCCTGGCGCTCGCCGCCGGCCGGCTGTGGACCGTCAACTCCGGTACGGGAAGCGTCACTTCGCTCGACCCGGCGAGCGGGTCGGTGACCGCTTGCGTCAAGGTCGGCCTGGCCCCGGGCGCACTGACCGCCGCCCCCGACGGCGCCCGGCTGCTCGTGGCCGACACCGGCGACACCACGCTCACCGTCCTCACCACCGCCGACGCCCAGGTCGCCGGGCAGATCCCGCTGCCCGCCGCCCCGGCCGACGTCGTCCACCACCCGGCCCAGCCGCGCGCCTACGCCGGGTTGCGCTCGGGCGTCCTCGCCGAGGTCGACCCCGTAGCCCGGACCGTCACCCGCACCCTCGACCTCGGCTCACCGGTGATCGCGGTGCGCTGCGAGCCCGGCGGGGCCAGGCTGTGGGCCGCCACCGCGGACGGCGTGCTGCGCGCGGTCGCGCTGCCCGGCTTCACCGCCGCCCAGACGGTGGCCCTGGCCGGTCCGCCCCGGGGGCTCGCGGTCGGCGCGAGCCGCGCCTACGTCACCGTGCCCGGCGCGCTCCAGGTGGTCGACCTCGCGACCGTGACCGTCCAGGCCGCCTTCACCGACCTAGGCGCCGCGCCCACGTCCCTCACCCTCGATCCGGCCGACGCGGTGCTCTACGTACTCGACCCGGCGGGTGGGCAGGTCCACCTGCGGCAAGCCGACGGCACCCCGCAGACCCTGCCCGGCCTGCCCGGCTCGCTCGCCCTGCCGGGCGCGACGGCCCTCGCCGCCGATGCCACGCACGGCTACGTCGGGTGCGGCGCCGAGGTCGCCGACACCGTCGGCGTGCTCGACGCCGCCAACGGGAACCTGCTCGCCAACTGGCCACTCGGCACCGGGCTCGGCGAACGCCTGGTGTGGTCGCTGCGGGTCACCGGCGGGGCGCAGGCCCGGCTCACCGGGACCACCCGGCCGCGCACCGGCGTCCTCGGACTGCGGGCCGGCCCGGTCCGGGTCCGCGCCGTGCTCCAGCTCTCCGACGCCACCCCGCCGTACACCTTCCGGGTCGAGCCGTCCCCCGAGCTGCAGGCCGTGGAGCAGGGCGGCGGGCGGTTCGTGATCAGCAAGGACCAGTACGACCTCGCGATGAACGTGCTGAACCACCTGTGCCCGATCGGGGTGGAGGTCGACACCGGCCTGCTCCGGTCCCATGTGCCGGAGCTGCGGGCCGCCCTGCTCGACCCCTTCCCGCCCTACACGTACCCCGACTTCCGCGCCCGCGGCCCCCGCCCGCCCGGCTGGACGTACGGGCTCGACCAGTGACCGCCGACCGCGTCCCGAGGAGGAGACCACGATGAGCGTGAGCTACACGCCCGGCTTCAAACACACCGACTGGGTCGACAACGTCGACCGCGTCCGGGCCGCCGGGGACAACGGCTTCAACATCCGCTTCCACGCGCTGGAAGCCGAGTTCGCCCGCCTCGCCGAGGTGATCGCCCAGGTCGCCGCGGCCCTGCAGCAGCCCGCGCCCAAGCCGGTGAAGATCACCCTGACCCCCACCCTCACCACCCTCGGCGACCCGTGGACGCACGTCTACGGCGGCGCGGCCAAGCCGAACGGCGCCATCGCGGCCAGCGGCATGATGGCGCTCCAACTGCCCCAGGGGAACACCCTCAAGGAGCTGCGGGTCTGCGGCCGCAAGGACGCCGGGAACCTCACGGTCGGCATCCGCAGGCAGAGCCTCGCCGCCGGCTCCACCACCGAACTGCTCGTCGGACTGACCCTCGGCACCGGGAACTTCGACACCACCACCACGGCACCGGCCACGCCGCCCTCCCGGGTGGACAACGAGCAGTTCCGCTACTACCTCACCGCGGACCTCGACACCTCGACCCCCGCCGCCGTCGTGTAACTGACCTGCTTCCAGCTCACCTGTCTCACCGCCTGACGGACCGCCACCACAGCGAGGAGCCTCACCATGGCCATCGACCCGGACCTGTACATCAAGTGGAACTCCACCGACGACGGCACCCGTCCGGTCCCGGACGGCGGGGCGTTCTGGGCCTCGCCGTCGATCTGGATCACCAACGCCGCAGGCGATCGCGTCACCACCGCCGACGGCCAGCCCCTCGCCTTCGCCGGCGCGGTGAACCTGGTGCACGTCACGGTGGACGGCACCGCGGAATCCCCGACCTACAGCGGCGCCAAGGTCCAGGTCTGGGTCTGCGACTGCTCGACCACACCGGTGGGACCGGACTCGTCCCGGCACAGCGCCGGCGACCAGCAGGGGCGGACCGGCACCATCTCCAGCGCCGTGTCGAAGAACGCCTCCGGCACCACGTACGTGTCCTGGAGGCCGGACGTGGACACGGACCTGATCAACGGCGCCAATCCCGGCGAGGGCCACCTCTGTGTCGGGGCCAACGTCTACTACGAGGGCCTGCCGGGTCCCCTCGGGGCGCAGTTGACCGCCGGAACGCTCGACGTCAAGCGCAACAGGCACCACGCCCAGTGCAACGTCACCGTCAAGAAGGTGTCCAACCTCCAGGCGCCGATGGTGCTGCGGCTGGCCGCCCTCGGCGCGGAGGAAGAGCAGTTCCAGGTACGGGGCTGGGAACTCGACCGCGAGGGCGGAATCGGCTCGCTGGAGCAAGAACTCCTGCTG
Organism: Streptomyces sp. NBC_01478; assembly: GCF_036227225.1. Lineage (GTDB taxonomy): Bacteria > Actinomycetota > Actinomycetes > Streptomycetales > Streptomycetaceae > Streptomyces. Next base: position 2,506,433 of record NZ_CP109444.1, read on the forward strand.
GCGCACTGCTTCGTCGACCTCGTCGGCGGCAAACCGAAGCCGCGCAAGGTACCGGGCCCGTGCCAGACGGAGCCGTTCGAGCGGACCTGGCTGGCGGGCGGCGGGCGGCTGACGCTCACCGGCATGCCGGAGCCGACCGAGATCCGGGCGGCGGGGCACGACGCCCGGTTCACCCTCCTCACCGAGGAGTCCTGCCGGGGCGGCGGGGGCAAGGGAGACGGCGGCGTGCACCTGCACGACGGCGGTGACGACCACGGCGGCTGGGGCGGCGGCGACGGCGACGGCGGGGACTGCGACGGGGGCGCCCGGGCCCGGCTGACGGTCCGGCCCGGTGAGCGGACCCCGGTGCTCGTCAACATCGAGTGCGACGGCGACCCGGGCGAGGTGCACACCATCGACGTCGTGCAGCAGACCCCCGACGGCGTCGTGCTCGGCGGCGCCCGCCTGGTCGCACTGCATGTCCCCGACTGGTTCGGCTGCTGATCCACCGTCGGACGACCGGGGCCGGACCCTGCTCACCCAGGGTCCGGCCCCGACTGCGGAGAGCGCCGGACATGAGGTGAACTCCGCTATATTGTGGGGGAGTTGCCGGGAGAGAGAACGGGCCCCCGATGGTGTACGACACGTCGCTGCCGACACCCGCACTGCGGCTGCTGGGAACCTTCCGGCTGGAGGGCGCCGACGGCTCAGCCGTCACCGTCCAGACCCCGGGCCGAAGACTGCTGGCCTTTCTCGCCCTGAATGGCCCGACCGCCCGCGACGTCCTCGCCGGGACGCTCTGGCCCGAGGTCTCCGAGGAACACGCCTGCGGCAGCCTGCGCACCACGCTGTGGCGGCTGCACCGGGCAAGCCGCCCCCTCCTCGACTGCCGCCGCCAACTGCTCGCCCTCCATGACGAACTCAACGTCGACACACACGTCTTCGCCCGCACCGCCCGACGGGTGGTGGACACCGACGGACCACCAGGCGACCACCCCGACGTGGGCCTGCTGTTCGCCGGCGAGTTACTCCCGGGCTGGGACGAGGAGTGGGTGGTCTTCGAGCGCGAGCGGCTGCGCCAACTGCGCCTGCACGCCCTCGAATCACTCAGCCGCCGGCTCGCCCGGCACGGCCAGTACGCGCTCGCCCTGGACGCCGCGCTCACCGGGGTCGGCATCGAACCGCTGCGGGAGAGCGCCCACCGTGCGGTGGTCGCCGTCCACCTCGCGGAGAACAACCTGGTGGAGGCGGTCCGCCACTACCACGCCTACCGCCGCCTGGCCCGGATCGAGCTCGGCCTGGAGCCCTCGCCCATATTCACCACCATGCTGCCGCCGGGCAGGCTGCCACTCGAAGCCGCGGGCCAAGGGTTGCCGACCTGAGGATTCTCGCCCCCGCCGCCCCTACCCGTCCGAGTCGATGCCGGCCGGGGCTTGATCTTTCAGCCCGTCCGGCGTTTGAGGACGAGGCCGTTCAGGCCGAAGCGGGGGTCTGGGGGCGGCAGTCCCCAGGGACGGGACGGGTAGGGGCGGCGGGGGCGAAGAAGAACCCCGTCCTCAGCCCAGCTTCGACTCCAGCTCCGCCACGATCTCGTTCACCCCGACCGCCCGCTGCTCCCCGGACTCCATGTCCTTGAGCTGCACGACCCCCTCGGCGAGGTCCCGTTCGCCGGCGACGATCGTGTAGCGGGCGCCACTGCGGTTGGCGTTCTTCATCGCACCCTTGAGCCCCTTGGAGCCGTAGGAGAAGTCGGCCGCGATGCCCAGCTTGCGGAGTTCGGTGACCTTGGCGAAGAGGACGCGGCGGGCCTCCTCGCCGAGCGGGACGGCGAACACGCTGGTGGACGCGGGGAGTTCGAGTTCGACGCCCTCTGCCTCCAACGCCAACACCGTACGGTCGACGCCCAACGCCCAGCCCACCGAGGGCAGCGCGGGGCCGCCGATCATCTCGGAGAGGCCGTCGTAGCGACCGCCGCCGCCCACCGCGGACTGGGAGCCCAGACCGTCGTGGACGAACTCGAAGGTCGTACGGGTGTAGTAGTCCAGGCCGCGCACCAGCTTCGGGTCGTCCTCGAAACCGACGCCCGCCGCCGTGATGAGCTCGCGGACCTCCTCGTGGTACGCCTTGCAGGCGTCGCACAGGTAGTCGCGCAGCAGCGGCGCGTCCGTCAACTGCTTCTGGACGTCCGGGCGTTTGTCGTCGAGGACCCGGAGCGGGTTGATGTCCGCGCGGCGCAGCGTCTCCTCGTCGAGGTCCAGGCCGCGCAGGAAGTCCTGCAGCGCGGCCCGGTACACCGGACGGCACTCCTTGTCGCCCAGGCTGTTGAGAAGGATGCGGAAGTCGCGCAGGCCCAGCGACCGGTACGCCTGGTCCGCCAGGATGATCAACTCGGCGTCCAGCGCCGGGTCTTCGGCACCGATGGCCTCGGCGCCGACCTGGGAGAAGTGGCGGTAACGGCCCTTCTGGGGGCGCTCGTAGCGGTAGTAGGAGCCCGAGTACCAGAGCTTGACCGGGAGGTTGCCCAGCTTGTGCAGGTTGGCCTCAAGTGCCGCGCGCAGTACGGAAGCCGTGCCTTCGGGGCGCAGGGCGAGCTGGTCGCCGCCCTTGGTCTCGAAGGCGTACATCTCCTTGGTCACGATGTCGGTGGACTCGCCGACCCCGCGCGCGAACAGCTCGACGTTCTCGAAGCCGGGCGTCTCGATGTAGCCGTAGCCCGAGTTGCGCAGCGGAGCGGCGATGGCCTCGCGGACGGCGAGGTACTTGGCCGACTCCGGCGGAATCAGGTCGTACGTGCCCTTGGGGGCCTGAAAGGTGCTCACGAAAGTTCTCGTCACATTCCTCGTCGGGGAGCCTTCACGTGGGCTCCCTGGCCGGAGGCCACCTCCCGCAGATACGGGTTCGTGGCGCGCTCCTGGCCGATGGTCGTCTGGGGGCCGTGGCCGGACAGCACCACGGTCGAGTCGTCGAGCGGCAGGCACACGCGGGCCAGCGAGTCGAGGATCTCGGCGTGGGAGCCGCCGGGCAGGTCGGTGCGTCCGATGGAGCCGGCGAAGAGCAGATCCCCGGAGAAGAACACGGAGGGGATCTCCGTGTTCTCGGGCATCTGGAAGGTCACCGACCCCTTGGTATGGCCGGGCGCATGCGCGACCGAGAACTCCAGGCCCGCCAGCTCCAGCCGCGCGCCGTCGGTCAGCTCCTTGACGTCGTCCGGCTCCCCCACGGTCAGCTCGCCCATCAGCGGCATCCCGATCGAGCGGCCGAGCGCCTTCTCGGGGTCGCTCATCATGTAGCGGTCCTCGGGGTGGATCCAGGCCGGCACGTCGTGCGCGCCGCACACCGGGACGACCGAGGCCACATGGTCGATGTGGCCATGGGTGAGGACGACCGCGACGGGCTTGAGCCGATGCTTCCTGAGCGCTTCCTCGACTCCCTCGGTGGCCTGATGGCCCGGGTCGATGATCACGCACTCCTCACCGGCGGCGGGGGCGACGAGATAACAGTTCGTCCCCCAGGCCCCGGCGGGGAACCCGGCAATGAGCACGATCGTCCTTCGTTGTGTCGATACGGGTGGGGATAAGGATCCCTGCGTCAGTGGTCAGAGCCTACCGGCGCTGCCGAATCCTCAGCGAACCCATATACGGTACGGGGCACACGCAGGCGGTCGGCTCACAAGACGCACGCGTCCCAGTCGACGTACGAGACGCATGAGGAGAGAATCCGGTGGTCACCCAGGAACAGCGGAAGCGGCAGCTCGCGCGGGAGAAGTTCTTGCGGCAGCAGCAGCGGCGCACGGCCGCTCGACGCAAGGCGCGTGCGCGCAACTCGGTGATCGCGTCGGTGCTCGGCGTGATCGTGATCGGCAGTGTGGCGCTCTACACGACCGGCGTCCTGAAGGACGACGACAAGTCCAACGCGAGCGCGGACGTGACGCCCAGCGCCTCGGCCACGAGCAAGGCGCCGGACCCGTGCGCGAAGCCGGCCGCGGGCAAGATCAAGACGCTGAGCTGGAAGAAGGAGCCGACGATGACGATCGACACGTCGGCCAAGTACACGATGAAGCTGGCGACGACGTGCGGCGACATCGACATCGCGCTGAAGACGAAGGCGGCACCGCACACGGTGAACTCGTTCGACTTCCTCGCCGCCAAGGGCTACTTCGACCACACGAAGTGCCACCGGCTCACCACCAGCGGCATCTACGTGCTGCAGTGCGGTGACCCGACGGGCGCGGGCAGCGGCGGTCCCGGCTACACGATCCCGGACGAGAACCTGAAGGACACCAGCCTCAAGGGCGGGATCTACCCGGCGGGCACGATCGCGATGGCCAACACCGGTCAGGCGCACACCGGCGGCAGCCAGTTCTTCCTCGTCTACAAGGACAGCACGCTTCCGGCCAGCTACACCCCGTTCGGTACCATCTCGGCCTCCGGGATGAAGGTCCTGAACAAGATCGCGGCCGCTGGTGAGAGCACGGGCGCGGGCGACGGAGCACCGAACGCAACGGTCGTGATCAACAAGGCGACCGTCACGAAATCCTGACCGTCAACAGCGAAATTTCGGTCGCGCGGGATGCGGACAGGCAACCCGCCGGTCGCCTATGTTGGCCGTGACGAAACTGTGGACGATGCCCGGGGGCACAGAGGCCCTGTGCAGGCATCATGTGGAGGAGGCGCTGTGAGCAGCGACCCGTGGGGCCGCGTCGACGAGACGGGCACCGTGTACGTGCGTACGGCCGACGGCGAGCAGGTCGTCGGTTCCTGGCAGGCCGGCTCCCCCGAGGAGGCGCTGGCCTACTTCGAGCGCAAGTACGAAGGCCTGGTTGTCGAGATCGGCCTCCTCGAGAAGCGCGTGAAGACCACCGACCTGTCGGCGAAGGACGCGCAGGCCGCCGTAGACCATCTCCGTGAGCAGGTCGACGCCCACCACGCGGTGGGCGACCTGGCGGCGCTGGGGGTCCGGCTGGACAAGCTGGTGGAGACCGTCGAGGCGCGCCGCGAGGAGCGCAAGCAGCAGCGCGCCAAGCAGTCCGACGAGGCCCGGCACTCCAAGGAGGCGCTGGTCGTCGAGGCGGAGGAGCTGGCGCAGTCCGACCAGTGGCGGGCCGCCGGTGAGCGGCTGCGCGCGCTGGTGGACACCTGGAAGGGTCTGCCGCGCCTGGACCGCAAGTCGGACGACGAGCTGTGGCACCGCTTCTCGCACGCCCGGTCGGCCTTCTCCAAGCGCCGCAAGGCGCACTTCGCGTCGCTGGACGCGCAGCGCGAGGAGGCCCGCAAGACCAAGGAGAAGCTGGTCGCCGAGGCCGAGGGTCTGTCGGCCTCGACGGACTGGGGCCCCACGGCCGCGCGCTACCGCGAGCTGATGAACGACTGGAAGGCGGCGGGCCGCGCCCAGCGCGAGCACGAGGACGATCTGTGGAACCGCTTCCGCGGCGCCCAGGACGTCTTCTTCGCCGCCCGCAGCTCGGTCTTCGCCGAGCGGGACGCCGAGCAGACGGAGAACCTGAAGCTCAAGGAGGAGCTGGCCGAGGAGGCCGAGAAGCTCCTGCCGGTCACCGACCTGAAGGCGGCCCGTGCGGCCTTCCGCTCGATCAACGAGCGCTGGGAGGCCATCGGCCATGTGCCGCGTGACGCCCGCCCGAAGGTCGAGGGCCGGATGCACACGATCGAGCGGGCCCTGCAGGAGTCCGAGGAGACCGAGTGGCGCCGGACGAACCCGGAGGCACGCGCGCGTGCCGAGGGTCTGACCGGCCAGCTCCAGGCCGCCGTGGACAAGCTCAGGGGCCAGATCGAGCAGGCTCGGACCCAGGGCAACAACTCCCGCGCCGACAAGCTGGAGCGCGAGCTGGAGGGCCGCCAGGCTCTGCTGGACCAGGCCCTGAAGGGCCTCCAGGAGTTCGGCGGCTGACCCACCCGCACGCATGAAGAGGGGCTCACGTACATCACGTACGGGAGCCCCTCTTCGTATGCGTCGTACGCTCTACGACTTGTTGCGCGCCGACGTCACGCGGTAGACGTCGTAGACCCCCTCCACGCCCCTGACCGCCTTCAGGACGTGGCCCAGGTGCTTGGGGTCGCCCATCTCGAAGGTGAAGCGGGAGGTGGCGACGCGGTCGCGGGAGGTCTGGACGGCCGCGGAGAGGATGTTGACGTGCTGGTCGGACAGGACGCGGGTGACGTCCGAGAGAAGCCGGGAGCGGTCCAAGGCCTCCACCTGTATGGCGACCAGGAAGACCGAGGACTGGGTGGGCGCCCACTCGACTTCCAGGATGCGCTCGGGTTCGCGGGACAGTGACTCCACGTTGACGCAGTCGCTGCGGTGAACCGATACGCCGCTACCCCGTGTGACGAAACCGATGATGGGGTCGCCGGGGACGGGCGTACAACAGCGGGCCAGTTTGACCCACACGTCGTCGACGCCCTTGACGACGACACCGGGGTCGGCGTTCGACCGGCGCTTGCGGCCCCGGCCGGTCGTCGGCGGCACGCTCTCGTCGATCTCCTCGGTGGCCGCCTCCTCGCCGCCGAGGGCCTGCACCAGCTTCTGTACGACGTTCTGCGCGGCGACATGGCCCTCGCCGATCGCCGCGTACAGCGAGGAGATGTCCGGGTAGCGCATCTCGTGCGCGAGCGTGACCAGGGAGTCGCCGGTGAGGATGCGCTGGATCGGCAGGTTCTGTTTGCGCATCGCGCGGGCGATGGCGTCCTTGCCCTGCTCGATCGCCTCGTCGCGGCGCTCCTTGGAGAACCAGGCTCTGATCTTGTTGCGGGCGCGCGGCGACTTGACGAAGCCGAGCCAGTCGCGGGAGGGGCCGGCGCCGGGTGCCTTGGAGGTGAAGACCTCCACCAAGTCGCCGTTGTCCAGGGTGGATTCGAGCGGTACGAGCCGCCCGTTGACCCGTGCTCCTATGGTCCGGTGGCCGACCTCGGTGTGCACCGCGTACGAGAAGTCCACCGGGGTCGCGCCCGCCGGAAGCGCTATCACGTCGCCCTTGGGCGTGAAGACGAAGACCTCGTTGCGGGACAGGTCGAAGCGCAGGGACTCCAGGAACTCGCCCGGGTCCTCGGTCTCCTTCTGCCAGTCGAGCAACTGGCGCAGCCACGCCATGTCGTTGAGGTGGTCGTCCTTGCCAGTGGTCCTGGGCGTCTCCGAGCGCACCTTGGAGGTGCCGGCGACGGCCTCCTGCTTGTACTTCCAGTGCGCGGCGATGCCGTACTCGGCGCGGCGGTGCATGTCGAAGGTACGGATCTGGAGTTCAACCGGCTTGCCGTTGGGGCCGATCACCGTGGTGTGCAGCGACTGGTACATGTTGAACTTGGGCATCGCGATGTAGTCCTTGAACCGGCCGGGGACCGGGTTCCATCGCGCGTGCACGGTGCCGAGGGCCGCGTAGCAGTCGCGGACGGTGTCCACGAGGACGCGGATGCCCACCAGGTCGTAGATCTCCGCGAAGTCGCGGCCGCGGACGATCATCTTCTGGTAGACGCTGTAGTAGTGCTTCGGGCGGCCGGTGACGGTCGCCTTGATGCGGGCGGCACGCAGGTCGGTCTGGACCTCGTCGGTCACTATGGCCAGGTATTCGTCACGCTTCGGTGCCCGCTCGGCCACCAGCCGTACGATCTCGTCGTACATCTTGGGGTAGAGGATCGCGAAGGCGAGGTCCTCCAGTTCCCACTTGATGGTGTTCATGCCCAGGCGATGGGCGAGCGGCGCGTAGATCTCCAGCGTCTCGCGCGCCTTCTTCTCCTGCTTCTCGCGCTTGAGGTAGCGCATGGTGCGCATGTTGTGCAGGCGGTCGGCGAGCTTGATGACCAGGACGCGCGGGTCCTTGGCCATCGCGACGACCATCTTGCGGACGGTCTCGGCCTGCGCGGCCTCGCCGAACTTGACCTTGTCCAGCTTGGTGACGCCGTCGACGAGGAGGGCGACGGAGTCGCCGAAGTCGCGGCGGAGCTGGTCGAGGCCGTACTCGGTGTCCTCGACGGTGTCGTGCAGCAGACCGGCCATGAGGGTCGCCGGGTCCATGCCCAGTTCGGCGAGGATCGTCGTCACGGCGAGCGGGTGCGTGATGTACGGGTCGCCGCTCTTGCGCTTCTGGCCGCGGTGCCAGCGCTCGGCGACCTGGTAGGCGCTCTCGACCTGGCGGAGGGTGGCCGTCTCGATCTTCGGGTCGTTGCTGCGCACTATCCGCAGCAGGGGCTCCAGGACCGGGTTGTACGGGTTCGAGCGCTGCACGCCGAGGCGGGCCAGGCGAGCGCGGACGCGGTTGGAGGAGCCGCCGCCGGTGCGGGCGGGCTGGCCGGCCGTGGGCCGGGGCGCGGGGGCGGCCGCCGGGCGCTCGGGCTGGTCCGGCTTGGGGCGCGCGGGCTCGGCCGCCTTGTCGGCGGGTGCCGTCTGGGCGTGCTCCGCCGTCCCGCTCGGTTCGCTCTGCGCGGTCGTCGCACTGGGCGCGGGCTCCGCCGCGGGGCCCGGGGTGGGCTCGGGCTTGGCGGCGGTCAGGGGCTGGGCCTCGTCTGCCAAGAGGACTCCTCGTGCGCGATCCGGGTCCCCCGGTCAGGCTCCGGAGTGCCCATGGTAGCGATCCTGGGCTCCGGGATCGCCTTCAGGCCGATGTGAGGGCCGTCTACCGGTGAAACACGAGAGGCGGGCACCGGATTCCTCCGGGCCCGCCCCCTGCGTCAGTGCGGCCGTCAGGCGACGGTGTCGTCCTGGTCGCAGTTCCTCGGCGCGTAGCCGGCCTTCGTGTTGCACGCCTTGAGCGTCACCTTGGTGTTCTCGGTGAGGTTGCCGGTCTCCCAGCCGCTGCAGAATCCCGCGGCATGGCCGGCCGTCGTGGACGTGCGGTCCCAGGTCCCGTTCCTGCCGACGTCCAGGTAGGCGGTGACGCCCCACCCGTCCGCGTCGTCGTCGCAGGCACGGATGGCGTCGCCCGGGGTGGGATCGGTGCCGCCCACCGGGTCCTGGTTGAAGTTGCCCCAGTCATTGAAATTGTTGATGTGCACCGCGATGAGCATGCCGGTACCGGCTTGCGCCGGGCTTGAGGCCGCTCCGAGGAAGGAAGCCGCGGCAATCGAGGTGACAACCGCGATCGATCTCATGCGCAACAAAGAAAATCCCCCTGTTTCATGTTCCATGAACCCTTTTCCGAGCGGCGGAAACACCAAACAGGCGCACGAAAACCGTGCGGCAAGTCGATAAATCCCCCGCGCCCGAACCACTGGTCAGGTGGTTCGGTAAATTTTCCTTATTCAAACTTAACCGGCGGTACATGTCAACGGAGATCCCGAAGCGCTGCCTTCCTGCTCACGGGCGGAGGCACAAACAGAAACGGTGCGTTCGACGTGCGTCGCATCGACGCACCTCGAACGCACCGTGACGTTCCTCGGAAGTCGGATCAGACCACGATCAGCGCTTCCAGCGGGGCACCCAACAGCGCGGACTCCAGCTTGGCGCGCCCCGGCAGGAATCCCAACTCCATCAGGACCGCGACGCCCACGACCTTCGCGCCCGCGCGGCGGACGAGCTGGATCGACGCCTCCGCGGTACCGCCGGTGGCAAGCACGTCGTCGACGATCAGGATCCGGTCCTCAGCGCCGATGTCCTCCGCGTGCACCTCGATCTCGGCCGAGCCGTACTCCAGGTCGTACGCCTGGCTGAGGGTCGCTCCGGGGAGCTTGCCAGCCTTGCGCACGGGGATGAAGCCGACGCCCGCGCGGACGGCCGCCGGGGCGCCGAGGATGAACCCACGGGCCTCCAGGCCCACGACCTTCGTCGCGCCGGTGCTCACGACGATCTCGGCGAGCGCGTCCGTGAGCGCCGTGAACGCGGCCGGGTCCGCCAGGAGCGGGGTGATGTCCTTGAACATCACCCCCGGCTCCGGGTAGTCCGCCACATCGCGGATACGGCTGAGCAGCAGCTCCTTGATGTCGGTCATCGACGCTTCCCCGAGGGACGGCCACGGCCGCGGTTGCGGGACGCCGGCTGGGTGCGCGGGCCGACGACGGCTGCCGCGTCCTCCGGCTCGTCGTCGTAGTCGTCGTCCGAGCGGTCGGCGACCTGCGACTCCGCCGGCTCGCCCTGCGCGGCGGCCTGGGCCCGCTTGGCGAGGACGCGCTTCTTGAGCGCCTTCATCTGCGGCTCGGCCTCCTTGAGGTCGGCGACGAGCGGCGTGGCGATGAAGATCGAGGAGTACGCACCGGCCGCGAGGCCGACGAACAGCGACAGCGAGATGTCGTTGAGCACACCCGCGCCGAGGAAGCCGCCACCGATGAACAGCAGGGCCCCGACCGGCAGCAGCGCGACGACCGTGGTGTTGATGGAACGCACCAGGGTGCCGTTGATCGACCGGTTGGCGATGTCGCTGTAGGTCCACCGGGTCTGCTTGGTGATGTCCTTGGTCTGCTCCTTGAGGCTGTCGAAGACGACGACCGTGTCGTAGAGCGAATAACCGAGGATGGTCAGCAGACCGATCACCGTGCCGGGCGTGACCTCGAAGCCGACCAGGGCGTAGATGCCGATGGTGATGGTGATGTCGTGGATCAAAGCGACGAGCGCGGCCAGGGCCATGCGCCACTCGAAGGCGATCGCCAGATAGATCACGACCAGGACCATGAAGATCGCCAGGCCCTCCCAGGCCTTGTTGGCGACCTGGTCACCCCAGCTCGGGCCGACCAGGTCCGCCGCGATGCTCTCGGTACTGACGTCGAGGTCCTTCGCCAGCTTCGCCTTGATGCTGTCGGACTGGTCGGTGTCGATGCCGGCGATCTGGATGCGCATGCTGCCGTCGCCGAGCTTCTGGACCACCGCGTCGTGACCGGAGGCGTCCTCGGCGTACTTCTCGGCCTGGGTCACCGAGGCGCTCATGCCCTTCGGCGTGGTGAAGGCGGCGCCGCCCTGGAACTCGATGCCCATGTTCAGGCCGCGCACCGTCAGGCCGAGGATGGCCGTGATGGTGATCAGGATCGAGATGCCGTACCAGATCTTGCGATTGCCGACGAAGTCGTACCCGACCTCGCCACGGTGCAGCCGGGCGCCGAGGTTGCCGAGCTTCGACATCTCACGCCTCCTTCGGGTCTACGGGGGCGGGACGGCGGGTGCGGCGCAGCGGCGGCTTGGCGCCCAGCGCCTTCGGGTCGATGCCGGACCACTTGTGGCCGTCCGCGAAGAACTTCCTGCGGGCGAGGATGGTCATCAGCGGCTTCGTGAAGAGGAAGACGACGACCACGTCGAGCACGGTGGTCAGACCGAGCGTGAACGCGAAGCCCTGGACCTTGCCGACGGTGACGATGAACAGCACCGCGGCGGCGAGGAACGACACGAAGTCGGAGACCAGGATGGTGCGCCGGGCCCGGGGCCAGGCCCGCTCCACGGAGGGACGCAGCGAGCGGCCCTCGCGGATCTCGTCCCGGATGCGTTCGAAGAACACGATGAACGAGTCCGCGGTGATACCGATCGCGACGATCGCACCGCAGACGGCCGGCAGGTTCAGCGCGAAGCCGATGCCCGGGCCGAGCAGCGCCATGATCACGTAGGTGAGGATCGCGGAGACCAGCAGCGAGGGGATCGCGATGACCGACAGACCGCGGTAGAAGACCAGCAGGTAGACGACGACCAGCGCGAGGCCGATCGCGCCCGCGATCAGACCGGCGTGCAACTGCTCACCACCGAGGGCGGCGGTCACGGTGGTCATGTTCGCCACCTTGAAGGTCAGCGGCAGGGCGCCGTACGACAGCATGTTGGCGAGGCTCTGGGCCTCTTCCTGGGTGAAGCTGCCGGAGATCTCCGCGCTGCCGCCGGTGATCGACGAGCTGACGGACGGGCTGGAGACGACCTGGCCGTCGAGGACGATGCCGAACTCGTTCTGCGGGGCCGTGTTCTTCGCCAGTTCACCGGTGACCTTGGCGAACTTGTCGCCACCCTTGCCGGTGAAGTCCATGGTGACCTGCCAGCCGGCGGCGGTCGTCGTGTTCAGGACGGCCGCGGCCTTCTTGACGTCGGTGCCGTCCACGGCGGCGGGGCCGAGCACGTACTTGTACCAGACACCCGAGACCTGGCCGCAGGCCACGGTCGCGTCCTCGGCCTTGGCGTTCTTGCCGGCGGTGTTCTGGACCGACTTCTTGGAGCAGTCGAGCGCGGTGTACTGCGCCTCCAGCTTGGCGGCCGCCGCGCTGGCGGCGGCGCTGCTGGTCGCCGACGGGGTGGTGCTGGCGGAGGCCGAGGCGCTGGGGCTCGCGGACGAGGAGGCGTCGGCCTTCAGGGCGTCACTGACGGCACGGCCCTGCGAGGTGGCGGAGGCCGACGGGGTCGCGGAGCCGGTCTTGGACGAGGAGGCGGTCGTCTTGGGACTGGCCGAGCTCGACGGGCTGCTGGAGGCGCTGCCGGACGCGCTCGGGGACGGGGTCGCCGTCGCCGCGCCCACGGAGGCCTCCGTGGCCAGGACCGGGCGGAAGTACAGCTTGGCGGTCGTACCGACCTGCTGCCGCGCCTCCTCCGAGTTCGTGCCCTTGGGGATGTTGACGATGATGTTCTTGTCGCCCTGGGTCTGGACCTCGGCCTCCGAAACACCAAGACCATTGACACGGCGGTTCATGATGTCGACCGCGGTGTCCATGTTGGTCTTGTTGATCGCCGATTCTTCGCCGGGCTGGGCCACCGCCTGCAGGGTGATGCTCGTGCCGCCGGCCAGGTCGATGCCGAGACGCGGAGTGTTGTGCCCGGATGCGAACATGCCACCGGTGAGCGCCACGATGGCGATCAGGATGAGGGCCAGCGAGCGCCCTGGCTTGCTCTGGGCGCTCGCGCTACGGCCCCTCTTAGGTGCTGCCACCTTCTCGTACTCCCTCTCGGGCCGCTCCGCGCCGGGTCAGCGCGGCTACGGCCATGACATGGTGTCGGGATCCCGTGCGAGCGACGCACGTCCCCTGGGTGCGCGGGGCGCGAGCGGGTCGCGCCGCGCTCCCGGGACGTGAACTACTTCGCGTCGGAGTCGCCGTCGGTCTTCTTCGGCTCTTCGTCCGTCTTGGCCTCGGCGGCCTCAGCCTGCTCCTCGGTGGCGTCGGCCGGCTCGTCGGCCGCGTCCTTCTTGCCGAGGTCGATGGGCTTGTCGTCGGAAGAGTCGGCGGCGGGCTCGTCGGTCTCGGTGAGGGAGGAGGCGTCGTCCGGGACGGTGTCGGCGTCGTCCTTCAGGTCGTGCTCGACGCCGTGGACGATGCGGTTGTACTCGTCGTCGGTGAGGACGGCGCCGATCGCGTTCTTCGCGAAGAGAAGCTCGACGCCCGGGCCTGCGTCGAGAAGGACCGTCTCCTCGTTGACCTCCTTGACCGTGGCGTACACGCCCCCGATCGTGCGGACGCCGGTGCCGGGCTGCATGTCATTACGCATCGACGCGGCCGCCTGCTGCTTGCGCTTGGCAGAGCGGGTCATCAGGAACATGGCCCCGATGAGCACGATGAACGGGAGGAGGGTCACGATATTCACGGGACGGAATTTCCTTCGCACGACCGCGGCGGTGAGCGGCCTGGTGGATGGGGGTGGTCGGCGCCGCCCACAAAGGCGGCATCGGCGGAGTCTAAGCGAGTCCACGCTGATGGAACAACGCTCAGCATGGCACCGGGGTTCCTGACCCGGCCAGTGCCCCCGCCGTCACGCCCCGAACAGGTCCCCTTGTCCGTTTCCCCCGGTTGACGAGCGGGGCGGGGTGAGGCCGAGATGCGCCCACGCGGCGGGGGTGGCGACGCGTCCGCGCGGGGTGCGGGCCAGCAGCCCCTCCCGTACGAGGAAGGGTTCGGCGACCTCTTCGACGGTCTCACGCTCCTCCCCCACGGCGACGGCGAGCGTGGACAGGCCCACCGGTCCGCCGCCGAACAGCTTGAGCAGGGCTTCGAGGACACCGCGGTCGAGCCGGTCGAGACCGCGCCCGTCGACCTCGTAGACCTTGAGGGCGGCTCCGGCGATGTCCTGGGTGATGAATCCGTCGGCCTTGACCTGCGCGTAGTCCCGTACGCGGCGCAGCAGCCGGTTGGCGATACGGGGGGTGCCGCGGGAGCGGCCGGCGATCTCGGCGGCGCCGGCGGGGTCGATCTCCACGTCGAGAAGGTTCGCCGAGCGGTGGATGACGCGCTCCAGCTCGGTGGGCTCGTAGAACTCCATGTGCGCGGTGAAGCCGAAGCGGTCGCGCAGCGGGGGCGGCAGCAGTCCCGCGCGCGTGGTCGCGCCGACCAGGGTGAACGGCGGGAGTTCGAGCGGGATCGCGGTGGCGCCGGGGCCCTTGCCGACGATGACGTCGACGCGGAAGTCCTCCATCGCCATGTAGAGCATCTCTTCGGCGGGCCTCGACATGCGGTGGATCTCGTCGAGGAAGAGGACCTCGCCCTCCTGGAGGGAGGAGAGGATCGCGGCGAGGTCGCCGGCGTGCTGGATGGCGGGGCCGCTGGTGATGCGGATGGGGGCGCCCATCTCGGCCGCGATGATCATCGAGAGGGTGGTCTTGCCGAGGCCGGGGGCGCCGGAGAGCAGCACGTGGTCGGCGGTGGCGCCACGCGCGCGTGCGGCGCGCAGCACCAGGTCGAGCTGTTCGCGGACCTTCTCCTGGCCGATGAACTCGCCCAGGTCCTTGGGGCGCAGGGCGGCCTCGACGGCCTGGTCCTCGCGGTCGGCGACCGAGCCCACCAGCCGCTCGGCGGCGGTCTCGTCGGTCGTGTCGTCCCAGTTCACTGAAAGGTCTCCTAGCGGGCGCGGTTCAGGGTCTGCAGGGCGGCCTTGAGCAACTGCCCCACCTGCGGCGCCCCTTCGGCCGCCTCGGCCTGCGGTGCTACGGCGGCCACGGCCTCGTCGGCCTCGCGGGTGGCGTATCCGAGGCCGATGAGGGCCGCGTGCAGTTGGTCGCGCCAGCCGCTGGTGACCGGGGCGCCGATCGCCGGGGCGGACCCCACCGGGGCGCCGAGCCGGTCCTTGAACTCCAGCAGCAGCTTCTGCGCGCCCTTCTTGCCGATGCCGGGCACGGCCATCAGCGCCTTCTCGTCACCGGCGGCCACGGCTCGCCGTAGCGCGTCCGGTGTGTGCACGGCCAGCATCGCCTGCGCGAGCCGCGGGCCGACGCCGGTCGCGGTCTGGAGGAGCTCGAAGATCTGGCGCTCGTCGTCGTCCACGAAGCCGTACAGGGTGAGCGAGTCCTCGCGTACGACGAGCGAGGTGGCGAGCTTGGCCGGCTTGCCGAGGCGGAGCGTGGACAGCGTGTTCGGCGTGCACTGGATGGCCATCCCGACACCGCCGACCTCGACCACCGCGGCGTCGGGAGCGAGTGCGGCGACCGTGCCACTGACGAAGGCGATCATGCGGTACGGCCTTTCGATGCGTTCGGAGTCTTGGCCGCGTGCAGGGCGACGGCCTGCTGAAGTCGGTTCTGGGCGACCGCCTGTTGGAGGCGATTCTGCGCGGGGGCCCGCCAGATGTGGCAGATCGCGAGGGCGAGGGCGTCGGCCGCGTCGGCGGGCTTGGGGGGCGCGTCGAGCCGTAGCAGCCGGGTCACCATGGCGCCGACCTGCGCCTTGTCGGCGCGTCCGCTGCCGGTGACGGCGGCCTTGACCTCGCTGGGGGTGTGCAGGGCGACCGGGATGCCGCGCCGGGCGGCACACAGCATGGCTACGGCGCTGGCCTGGGCGGTGCCCATCACCGTCCGTACGTTGTGCTGGCTGAACACCCGCTCCACGGCGACGAATTCGGGCCGGTGCTCGTCCAGCCACGCTTCGATGCCCTGCTCGATGGCGACGAGCCGCAGCCCCAACTCGGCGTCCGCCGGGGTCCGTACGACACCGACGCCGACCATGGTGAGCGGCCGGCCGGCGACACCTTCGACGACACCGACGCCGCATCGGGTGAGACCGGGGTCCACCCCGAGTACACGCACGCGCCCCTCCCTTCGATCACCTGTTTGTGCAGGCTATCGGGTCCCACCGACAAAGCGACGGGCCGACGGGTGTGTCCCGTCGGCCCGTTGAGCCGCTTGGTCGGCCTCAGCTCACGGCAGCGCTACGCGTCGACCTTCTCCATGACCTCGTCGCTGACGTCGAAGTTGGCGAAGACGTTCTGCACGTCGTCGCTGTCCTCCAGGGCGTCGATCAGCTTGAAGATCTTGCGGGCGCCGTCCTCGTCGAGCTCGACCTGCATGGTCGGGACGAAGTTGGCGTCGGCGGAGTCGTAGTCGATCCCTGCGTCCTGGAGAGCGGTGCGGACCGCGACCAGGTCGGTGGCCTCGGAGATGACCTCGAAGGACTCACCGAGGTCGTTGACCTCTTCGGCACCGGCGTCGAGCACGGCACCGAGGACGTCGTCCTCGCCCAGCTCGCCCTTGGGGACGATGACGACGCCCTTGCGGTTGAAGAGGTACGACACGGAACCGGGGTCGGCCATGTTCCCGCCGTTGCGGGTCATGGCGACGCGGACGTCCGAGGCGGCGCGGTTGCGGTTGTCGGTGAGGCACTCGATGAGCACCGCGACGCCGTTGGGGCCGTAACCCTCGTACATGATCGTCTCGTAGTCGGCGCCACCGGCTTCGAGGCCGGCGCCACGCTTGACCGCGGAGTCGATGTTCTTGTTCGGGACCGAGCTCTTCTTGGCCTTCTGGATGGCGTCGAAGAGCGTCGGGTTGCCGGACACATCGGCGCCACCGGTGCGGGCCGCGACCTCGATGTTCTTGATCATTTTCGCGAAGAGCTTGCCGCGCTTGGCGTCGATCACGGCCTTCTTGTGCTTCGTCGTAGCCCATTTAGAGTGGCCGGACATCTGCCTGTCTCCTTCGCGTAACCCAACTCTTTACGAACCCCAGAGATCCTACTAGGACCCCGGAGCCAGGTTCGCGCGCACCATGTCGACGAACAGGGAGTGCACGCGGTGGTCGCCGGTCAGTTCCGGGTGGAACGACGTGGCGAGCGCGTTGCCCTGGCGGACCGCGACGATGTGGCCCTCGTGTTCGGCGAGGACCTCCGTCTCGGCACCGACGGACTCGACCCAGGGGGCGCGGATGAAGACGCCCTCTACAGGATCGCCCTCCACGCCCTCCACGTCGACAGCCGCTTCGAAGGACTCGTTCTGCCGTCCGAAGGCGTTGCGGCGCACGATCATGTCGATGCCGCCGACCGTCTCCTGGCCCGAGCGCGGGTCGAGGATCTTGTCGGCGAGCATGATCAGGCCGGCGCAGGTGCCGTAGACGGGCATACCGGCGCGCACGCGTGCGCGCAGGGGGTCCATCACTCCGAAGAGGACGGCCAGCTTGGAGATGGTGGTGGACTCACCCCCGGGGATGACGAGGCCGTCCACCTCGGCGAGTTCCTCGGGGCGCCTGACCTGCCTGGCCACGGCGTCGGCCGCGGCCAGGGCGATGAGGTGCTCCCGTACGTCGCCCTGGAGGGCCAGGACGCCTATGACAGGTGCGTCGGTCATGTGTGCGAAACCCTTTGGTCTTACCAGCCGCGGTTGGCGTAGCGCTCGGTCTCGGGGAGGGTGTCGCAGTTGATGCCGACCATGGCCTCGCCGAGGTTGCGGGACGCGTCGGCGATGATCTTCGGGTCGTCGTAGAAGGTGGTCGCCTTCACGATGGCGGCGGCGCGCTTGGCCGGGTCGCCGGACTTGAAGATGCCGGAGCCGACGAAGACGCCCTCGGCGCCGAGCTGGCGCATCAGCGCGGCGTCGGCGGGGGTGGCGACGCCACCGGCGGAGAACAGCACGACCGGGAGCTTGCCGAGTTCGGCGACCTCGCGGACGATCTCGTACGGGGCGCGCAGTTCCTTGGCGGCGGCGTACAGCTCGTTGTTGTCGAAGCCGCGCAGCTTGGCGATCTCGTTCTTGATCTGGCGCAGGTGGCGGACCGCCTCGACGACGTTGCCGGTGCCGGCCTCGCCCTTGGAGCGGATCATGGCGGCGCCCTCGGCGATGCGGCGCAGGGCCTCGCCCAGGTTGGTGGCACCGCAGACGAAGGGGGTCGTGAAGGCCCACTTGTCGGAGTGGTTGACCTCGTCGGCCGGGGTGAGGACCTCGGACTCGTCGATGTAGTCGACGCCGAGGGACTGCAGGACCTGGGCCTCGACGAAGTGGCCGATGCGGGACTTGGCCATGACCGGGATGGAGACCGCCTCGATGATCTCCTCGATCATCGTCGGGTCGGACATCCGGGCCACGCCGCCGTCCTTGCGGATGTCGGCGGGAACCCGCTCCAGGGCCATGACGGCCACGGCACCGGCGTCCTCGGCGATCTTCGCCTGCTCGGCGTTGACCACGTCCATGATCACACCGCCCTTGAGCTGCTCGGCCATACCGCGCTTCACACGCGCGGTGCCGGTCTCGGGAGTCTGGGCAGAGCTGGGGGTGCTGGACACGGGGTGACCTCACTCGGTGAAAGAGGGTTGCTGCACTACCGAGGAAACGCGAGAGATGCAGGCCACAGCAAGGGCCAATGAACACCCGGTGGATCGTTTTCGAACCGCTGTGCGCCTCCCTCCGGGGGTTCAGCGGGGGATCGTGTCGGGGGTAGGGGCTCAGGTGGGCGCGTCTGGGGTGCTGCGGTCTGGCGTGGGCTGCCCCGTTTTGCCACCCGCTGCTGCGGCCGAATGTCACGGCCTTCTCCCCCTCACCTGAGCCGGTGCGTGCCCGGGGTCTCAACGGCGGGCCCTGCTGGGGGCGCGGATCCAGGTGCGCCCGTCTGTCGTGTTGCTGACGGCTGCCAACTCCCCGTCTCGCCACCCGCCGCGGCAGCGGGATGTCACGGCCGCGCCGCCCCACAGCCGCACGCGCCGCCCTCACCGGCGTTGGTGCGCGCCCTGGCATCTCAGCGGGCGACCATGCGGGGGTACGGGCTCAGATGTGCCCGTCTGCCGTGCCGTGGCCGGCTGCCGACTCCCTCGTCCCGCCACCCCCGGCGGCAGCGGCAGCCGGATGTCACGGTCGCGCCGCCCCACAGCCGCACGCGCTGCCCTCACCGGCGTTGGTGTGCACCCTGGATCACACCGGCAGATCATGCCGCGGACGCGGGCTCAGGCGCACCCGTCTGCCATGCCGTGGCCGGCCACCGACTCCCACGTCCCGCCACCCCCGCGTCGGCAGCAGCAGCGGCCGAATGTCACGGCCTCCTCCCCCCCACCGGAACCGGTGCATGCCCGGGGCCTCAGCGGCGGACCATGGCGCGGGCGCGGCCCAGGTGCACGACCGGTGCATCCCCGTCGCGCCGGCCGCCGTGTCGGCATCAACAGCCGATGCCGCAGCCCTCCGCCTCACAGCCGTAGGCGCCGCTTGCCGGAGCCGGCGTATGCCCCGGACCTCACCGGCGGGCCACGCCATAGACACGGACCCGGGCGCGCCCGCCTGCCGTACTTTCAGCGGCCACCGCCTGCCCAGTCTCACCACCCGCCGCAGCAGCATCGCCCGATGTCACACACCCTCCGCCTCGGAGCCGCCCACACCCCGCGCAGCCCGCCGAGGCAGGTCGGTCCCCCAGTTCCCGTCGCCCTACCCCTCCGGGCGGTCCTACGCCGCCCGGTCCACCAGTGCCGTCGGCGGCTCGTCGTCCATCTCGAAGGCCATCGGGAAGGGGGCGTGTCCGGCCAGGTGGAACCAGCGGACCTTGCGGTGTTCACGCAGGCGCCGGGCCGCGCCCACGGCGTCGTTGTGGAAGCGGCGGGCCATCGGGACGCGTCGTACCGCCTCGGCCAGTTCGCGGGCCGCCGCCTCGCCGCCCGGTGCCTCCCGGACGCCCTCCACCTGTGGGGCCTCCGCGAAGACCGCGCGCAGGGCCTGGCTCAACTCGCTCTCGGCGACCTCCCGTTGCTCCTCCTCGGCCTGCCGGGCGGCGTGCGCGGCCTCGTAGAGGACGATCGATGCGGCCGGGTCGAGAACGCCGGAGGTGGCCAATTCCTGGGTCACCGAGGCGCGGCGCAGCAGTTGGGCGTCAAGTGCCGCGCGGGCCGCGTCGATCCGGGTGTGCAGCCGGTCGAGCCGTCCCGCGGTCCAGCTCAGGTACAGGCCGATGGCCAGGAGGGCGGCGAGGATCCAGATCAGGGTTGCGGTCACGGGCGGCAAGGCTACCCGCCCGCGGCCACCGCCCCGTCAGGTCCCACGCGCACCGGAAACCACCGTGCCCCATGGACGAGTCGGGGGTGTTCTTCGAGCGGGCGGCGGCCCGGTAGCGGTGACGGCAGGAAGCGCGGCAGGGGTGCGAGCCGCCGTACCACGTACTCCCACTCGGCCTCAGTGGACAAACCAGCCCCCCTCCCAGGCGCAGTTGGCGAGCGCGTACAAACGGAGCGGTTCAACGCTGGCTCTCCGGACGGAGCCTTCGGCGTCCTCCAGGTAGCCCTCGTCGAACGCGTCGCCCAAAGGGAACTCACCGCCGGGGAGGGCGATCGGGCAGGTGTCGTCGGCGAATCGACCACTCGGCACGGCGAGTTGGAAAAGCCAACTGCCCTCCGGCCGCCCCGGCCCGGTGAGTTGGAAAAGCGAACTCGCCTCCCCGCGCGCGGGCCCGCACCAGGCCCCCCTCGTGGTCGTCCCCGCCCCGCCCGGCAGCACTCTCAGTCGCGGGCCAGTCCGAACCGCGCCCGGAGTCCGGTGCGTTCGTCGGTGGCGACGGCCGCCGCGCCCGCGGCCACCGTCTCGTAGACGGACAGGATGTCGGCCCCGACGGTGGACCAGTCGAAGCGCCGGACATGCGCGCTCCCCTGCCGGCTCAGCCGCGCCAGCCGCTCGGGGTCCCGCAACAGCCGTACGGCCGCCTCGGCGAGCGCGTCCGCGTCCTCGTTGGTGAACAGCTCGCCGGCCGCACCCTGGTCCAACACCTGGGCGAAGGCGGGCAGGTCGGAGGCGAGCACCGGGGCGCCCGCCGACATGGCCTCGACGAGGATGATGCCGAAGCTTTCGCCGCCGGTGTTGGGAGCGACGTAGAGGTCGATGCTGCGCAGGAAGCGGGCCTTGTCGTCGTCGCTGATCATGCCGAGGAACTCGACGCGTGAGCGCAGTTCCTTGGGCAGCGTCTCGACGGCCTCCTCCTCGTCGCCGCGTCCGGCGACCAGGAGCCGGGCGTCCGGGCGCTCGGCGAGGATCTTCGGCAGGGCCTTCATCAGCACCGGGAGGCCCTTGCGGGGCTCGTCGATACGCCCTATGAAGCCGATCGTCTCTCCCTGCCACTCGGGCTTGGGCTCGGCGCGGGCGAAGAAGTCGACGTCGACGCCGTTCGGGATGACCACCGCGTCCCCGCCGAGGTGTTCGACGAGCGTGCGGCGGGCGTACTCGCTCACGGCGATCCGCGCGCTGATCTTCTCCAGAGCGGCCTGGAGGATGGCGTACGCGGCGAGCATCGCCCGGGAGCGCGGGTTCGAGGTGTGGAAGGTCGCCACGATCGGGCCCGAAGCCGCCCAGCAGGCCAGCAGGCCCAGGGACGGCGAGGTCGGCTCGTGGATGTGGATGACGTCGAACTCGCCGTCGTGCAGCCAGCGTCGGACCCGGGCGGCCGACAGGAAACCGAAGTTGAGCCGGGCCACGGAGCCGTTGTACGGCACCGGTACCGCGCGGCCGGCCGAGACGACGTACGGCGGCAGCGGGGTGTCGTCGTCGGCCGGAGCCAGCACGGACACCTCGTGGCCGAGCCGGATGAAGTACTCGGCGAGGTCTCTGATGTGGAACTGGACGCCGCCCGGCACGTCCCAGGAGTAGGGGCAGACGATGCCGATCCTCACGAGGGTCCCTTCGTGGGATCGAGATCCGCGAGCCACAAGCGCTGCAGCATGTGCCAGTCCTCCGGGTGGTCGGCGATGCCGGTGGCGAAGGCGTCTGCCAGCGCCTGTGCCATGACAGACGTCTTCTCGGCCCGATCGCCTGACTCGGGCACCTCGACCGGCGGATGGACCTGCCCCCGCATGACCGGCGAGTCGTCGTACCAGAGCGTCACCGGGAGCAGCAGCGCTCCCGTCTGCTGGGCGAGGAGGGCCGGTCCGGCGGGGATCCGGGTGGCCTCGCCGAAGAACTTGACCTCGACCCCGGAGGCGGACAGATCGCGTTCGGCGACCAGGCAGACCAGGCCGCCGTCGCGCAGCCGCCGGGCGAGCGTGCCGAAGGCGGTGCCGCCGCTGTGCGGGAGGACCTCCATGCCGAGGCCCTCGCGGTAGGCGACGAAGCGGTCGTAGAGCGTCTCCGGCTTGAGGCGTTCGGCCACCGTGGTGAACGGGGTCTCCAGCGCGGTGGTGACCCAGGCGCCGGCGAGGTCCCAGTTGGCCATGTGGGGCAGTGCGAGGATGACACCGCGGCCGGAGGCGATGCCCTCGGTCAGGTGGTGCACGTCCTTGGGGTCGAAGCCCGTCCTGACGCGCTCGGCGCTCCATGCGGGAAGCCGGAAGGACTCCATCCAGTAGCGCAGGTACGACCGCATGCCCGCGCGCGAGAGCTCGGCGAGCCGCTCGGGGCTCGCGTCGGGGACCACGCGCGCGTAGTTGCTCTCCAGCCGTCGTACGCCCTTGCCGCGCCGCTTCCAGGCGAGGTCGGCGACGGTGCGGCCGAGCCGGACGGCCACCGGCTCGGGGAGCTTCTTGACGACGCTCCAGCCGGCGCCGTACAGCGCGTCCGTCAGCCGCTCCTGGGCACTGCTCACGGAGTCGCCCCGCTGCTGTGCTGTTCCGGGGCCTCCTGGGCCGCCGTGGCGTCGGCCTCGGCGGCCTCCCGGCGGACCGTGACGACCCGCTGGATCAGCGTGACCAGGCTGCCCACGGCGACGATCCACAGGGCGACGGGCAGCAGCCACTGGATGCCCGGGACGCCGAACTTGTGGAGGCCCGCGAGACCGCACGCGACCAGCGAGATCACGAGCCGCTCGGCCCGCTCCACCAGACCGTTGACGGCCACCGGCAGGCCGATCGACTCGCCGCGCGCCTTGGTGTACGACACCACCTGACCGCTGGCCAGGCAGAAGATCGAGACGGCGCACAGGGCGATGTTGTCGCCGCCGCCCGCATACCAGAGGGCCAGGCCGCCGAAGACCGCGCTGTCGGCGACCCGGTCGAGCGTGGAGTCCAGGAACGCGCCCCAGCGGCTGGAGCGGCCGAGCTGGCGGGCCATGTTGCCGTCGACGAGGTCCGAGAACACGAACAGCGTGATCACGACCGTGCCCCAGAAGAACTCGCCCATGGGGTAGAAGACCAGCGCGCCCGCGACCACTCCGGCGGTGCCGAGGAGGGTGACCGTGTCGGGGCTGACGCCCCGGCGGATCAGAAACGCGGCGAACGGCGTGAGGACACGCGTGAAGAATGCACGCGCGTACTTGTTCAGCATGGCCTTCCCGAGGGTCGGTGTCGCCGCGCGGCCCCTGCTGGCCACCGGCTGGCCCATCGTAGCCACGCGCGCGCGTGGGCGACGGCCGGGCACCCGTGCGCCCATGTTTTGAATGGCTGCAGCACGACTCGATGCCATCGGTGTCGGCGGTCGGATCGCGTCCGCTGTATGGACGCACCGTGACGGGAGTGGAAAGCTCGAACCACCGCGGGCGTCATCGGAGCCGCCACCGCACGCGGCTGCGTGTGTCCGCGCCCACAGTGACCTCACCGTGCACGGGAGGCAAGGCCATGGGCGACAAGGCGAACGCACACCCCGGAGCCGCCGGCAGGGCTACGGCGGCCGACCACCCCGCGTCCGTACGGAATGTGGTGCTGGTCGGCCACTCCGGATCGGGCAAGACGACTCTGGTGGAGGCCCTCGCGCTGACCGCGGGGGCGGTGAACCGGGCGGGCCGCGTGGAGGACGGCGGCACCGTCTCCGACTACGACGAGATCGAACACCGGCAGCAGCGCTCGGTGCAGCTCTCCCTGGTGCCCGTCGACTGGGACGGGTACAAGGTCAATCTTCTCGACACCCCCGGGTACGCCGATTTCGTCGGCGAGTTGAGGGCCGGTCTGCGCGCGGCGGACGCGGCCCTCTTCGTCGTCTCGGCCTCCGACGGCGTGGACGGCTCGACCCGCATGGTGTGGGAGGAGTGCGCGGCGGTCGGCATGCCGCGCGCCATCGTCATCACGCATCTGGAGTCCGCCCGCGCGGACTTCGAGTCGATGACCCGCCACTGCGCGGAGGCGTTCGGCGCGGACGACCCCGACGCCGTACTCCCGCTGTACCTGCCGCTGCACGGCGCGCCGGGTCCTGACGGGCACGCGCCCGTGACCGGTCTGGTCGGGCTGCTGTCGCAGAAGCTCTTCGACTACGCGTCCGGGGAGCGCAAGGAGTCCGAACCCGGGCCCGACCAGCAGCCGCGGATCGAGGAGGCCCGCAACCGGCTCATCGAGGGGATCATCGCGGAGAGCGAGGACGAGACCCTCATGGACCGCTATCTCGGCGGCGAGGAGATCGACGTCAAGACGCTGATCGGCGACCTGGAACGGGCCGTCGCGCGCGGGGTGTTCTTCCCGGTTCTGGCCGCCGCCCCCGCCGCCGAGGGCGCCCGGCAGGGCCTCGGCACGGTCGAGCTGCTGGAGCTGATCACAGGGGGCTTCCCGACCCCGCTGGAGCGCGAGGCACCCGGGGTCACCACGGTCGACGGCAGGGCGCGCGTGCTGAAGACGTGCGACCCGAACGGGCCGCTGGTCGCCGAGGTCGTGAAGACCGCCTCCGACCCGTACGTCGGCCGGGTCTCCCTGGTGCGTGTCTTCTCCGGGACGCTGCGGCCCGACGCGACCGTCCATGTCTCCGGGCACGGGCTCGCCGACCGCGGGCACGAGGACCACGACGTCGACGAACGCGTCGGCGCCCTCTCCGCACCCTTCGGCAAGCAACAACGGGCGCTCACGCACTGCATCGCGGGCGACCTCGCCTGCGTGGCGAAGCTGGGCCGCGCGGAGACCGGGGACACCCTCTCGGCCAAGGACGACCCGCTCCTGATGGAGCCCTGGGAGATGCCCGACCCGCTGCTGCCGCTCGCCATCCAGGCGCACAGCAAGGCGGACGAGGACAAGCTCTCGCAGGGCCTGAGCAGGCTCGTCGCCGAGGACCCCACCATGCGCCTGGAACAGAACCAGGACACCCACCAGGTCGTCCTGTGGTGCCTCGGCGAGGCCCACGCGGACGTCGCCCTGGAACGGCTGCGCAGCCGCTACGGCGTCCAGGTCGACCTCGTACCGCACAAGGTCTCCCTACGGGAGACGTTCGCCGCCAAGGCGCAGGGGCGCGGCCGGCATGTCAAACAGTCCGGTGGACACGGGCAGTTCGCGATCTGCGAGATCGAGGTCGAACCGCTGCCGGGCGGCACGGGCATCGAGTTCGTCGACAAGGTCATCGGCGGCGCGGTGCCCCGGCAGTTCATCCCGTCGGTGGAGAAGGGCGTAAGGGCCCAGGCGGCAAGGGGAGTCGCGGCCGGCCATCCCCTTCTCGACGTACGGATCACGCTCCTGGACGGCAAGGCGCACTCGGTGGACTCCTCGGACGCCGCGTTCCAGACGGCCGGCGCGCTGGCGCTGCGGGAGGCCGCGGCCGACGCGAAGATCCATCTCCTGGAACCGGTGGCCGAGGTGACCGTGCTGGTCGGCGACGACTACGTGGGGGCCGTGATGAGCGACCTCTCCGGGCGGCGCGGCCGGGTGCTCGGCACCGAGCAGACGACCGGCGGGCGCACGCTGATCCGGGCGGAGGTGCCGGAGATCGAGATCGGCCGCTACGCCGTAGACCTCCGCTCCCTCTCGCACGGCACGGCCCGCTTCAACCGCGCCTACGCCCGCCACGAACCGATGCCTCCACAGATCGCCGATCGGATCCGCGAAAAGGCGGGCGACGTATAGGAGTTGATACCGGGCGGCTCACTCGTGGCGCGCGGCGACCCGCAAGTGGCCTGTATGGAGCGCTCCCTTCCGCTTCGGCGGGCGGTTTATGCCGTCCGCCGACGGATGTCGGTGATGGCCGATACGCTGATGACCTGATCAACAGGTGTGCGGAGCACGGAAGTCGGGAAAGCCGCAGAAGCGGGAGCAGCGGCGATCGGGGGCGGGAATGACCGTTGACAGCGGTTACGCGGACATCTTCGGACCACAGGTGCCGCGTACCGGCGACGAGGGGCAGACGGCGACCTTCGCGCTGGCCTCGGCGGCCTACCGGGACAACCCGGTGGCGGACATCAAGAAGGCCGACAACGAATGGCACCAGACGGCCGTCAACGAGGGCCGCAAGTGGGCGACGATCTTCCGCCCCAACCTCGGTGAGGCGTTCTCCGGCGCCCTGGTGGCCCGCATGCTCGGCCCCGGACGCAAGCCGCTCATCCAGTCGTTCGGCACCGAACCGCAGGCCGTCGTCGAGCACGCCCTGGCGGCCAACAACATCCGCCGCGCGCGGGACAACAGGCTGTCCATGATCATGGTGCTCTGCGGCCTGCTGTTCCTGCCCGGACTCGTCGTCTGGCTGCTGGTCTTCCAGTTGCGCAGCCTGATCGACAAGCGCACCCAGACGAACAAGAGGGCCGGCGCGATCGCCACGACCCTGCTCGTCGCGGTGGGCGCGGTCGCCGTGATCTTCCTGATCAAGATGCCCTTCGCGGGCTTCTGGTCCTGGTACGCACGCGCGTGCGTCGTCCTCCCCGTGGTCGGCTGGCTGTGGGCCAAGCAGGTCTGCGAGAACACCGCGAAGGATCTGCGCGAGCGCTGGGGCAGCCTGCTGTCGGGCAGCAGCGTCGGCGCCAAGGTCCCCGAGGCGGTGCCGACCAGCCCCGGCGAGACCCAGGCCGAGCAGCTCCGCCAGTCCCTGGCCAAGCTCAGCGCCGAGCAGCAGTCCAACTCGATCTTCTACGCCGGGCCCAAGGGCATCCTCGGCATGGGCACCCGCTGGGGCAGTTGGCAGCTCGCCGAGGACCTGATCGCGCGCGACGCCGACCGGGAGATCCACCCCTTCCGCAGTTGGGACGTCATCCGCAACATCCACGACGACCTGCGGATGCTGGAGCGGAACACGATCAACACCGGCGGCTTCCCGAAGGCGTCCATACGCCACTGGGTCGTGACGCCGATCGGTGAGGGCGCCAAGGCCGTGTCCCGGCCCGAGGGCACGGACGTGGACGCGTACCAGGTCAAGTCGCACGCGATACAGGACATCTGCAACAAGCAGCAGTTCGGCGCCGGCGACCGCCACTACCTGGGCGTCCAATGGACGCTCTGGGAAGGGCAGTTGGTCATCACCATGATGATCACGGTCACCGTGCTGCACAAGACGCTCCGCATCGAGATCACCGGGCACGCCCTGGGCCCCGTGAACTCGCTGTTCACCGGAAAGCCCGAGGCCCCGACCAAGAGCGTCCAGAAGACCTTCAAGCCGTGGGAGAACCGCAGCGTCAAGCTCCCCCTCGTCCCCGCCGACGAAGTGGTGCGCCTCGCGGTCCGCGCCCCGATCACCTGGTACCCGCCGCTGCTGAACTGGCTCGGCGGCTCCATATCCCTGCCCGAGCCGTTCGGCCTGCGGCACGCCTGGGCCGACCAGCCCTGGCGCCACCGCTTCATGGCGGACGACGCGCTGCGCGCCGCGACACCGGTCCTGCGCGTGGTGCACGCGGCGGCGATCCGGGTCCTCGACGAGAACGGCGTCGACACGGAGAAGTTCGGCAACCGCTCGTCGGTCCTCAGCGGAGGGGTGCAGGACGTGTCACCGAGGAAGGCCGACCTCTACGACGCGTAGGCCTCCGGCGGCTGAGCGGGTGACGTGCGGGTGAGTGGGGGTGCGGTCCCTGGGGACTGCGCCCCCAGACCCCCGCTGTCGGCCTGGACGGCCTCGTCCTCAAACGCCGGACGGGCTGACTTTGCGGGCCCGCGCCGGAAAGGCGTCGGACGGCCCGCGATTCACACCGTGGGCCACGCGTCCGCCAGCATCTTCCGTGTGTCCGCGAGGAGTTGGGGCAGCACCTTCGTGTGGCCGACCACCGGCATGAAGTTCGTGTCGCCGCCCCAGCGCGGGACGATGTGCTGGTGCAGGTGGGCGGCGATACCCGCGCCCGCCACGCTCCCCTGGTTCATCCCGATGTTGAAGCCGTGGGCGCCTGACGCGGTGCGCAGAGCCGTCATCGCCTGCTTGGTGAGCGCCGCGAGTTCCACGGTCTCCGCGTCGGTCAGGTCGGTGTAGTCGGCGACATGGCGATAGGGCACGACCATCAGATGGCCGCCGTTGTACGGGTACAGATTGAGCACCCCGTACACCAGCTCACCGCGCCTGACGATCAGCCCGTCCTCATCCGATTTCGCCGGAATCGAGCAGAAGGGGCAACCGTCGTCGGCACCGGGGCCGGTCGGCTTGTTCTCGCCCTGGATGTAGGCCATCCGATGGGGCGTCCAGAGGCGCTGGAACGCGTCCGGGGTGCCCACTCCGATCTGCTGCTCCGGCTCACTCGTCATGCAGGAAAGCATATGGCTTCGCCCGTTCGCGGCGTGTCGCCGGGGTTGCGCGAAACGCCTCCCGGGCCAAGCTGGGCCGATGGACGACGACAGCCGCACGGCCCGCTGGGAGCAGCACACGGAGGTCCCCCTCGCCGTGGCGTCCCTTGTCTTCCTCGCCGCGTACGCCGTGCGCATCCTGGCCCACGGCCTGCCGGACACCGGGCAGGACATCTGCCTCGCCGTGCTGTTCGCCGCCTGGGCGCTCTTCGCCGTCGACTACGCGGTGCGCTGGCGACTGAGCGGCCGGCGGCTGCGCTTCGTCCGCACGCACTGGCTGGACACCCTGGTCCTGCTCCTGCCCCTGCTGCGCCCGCTGCGGGTCGTCAAGGTGTACGAGGCCGTGCAGCGCCGGCACGGACAGCCCCGGCTCGCGCTGCACGCGCGCGTGATCGTCTACGCCGGCCTGTCCACCGTCCTGCTGGGCTTCGCCGGCGCCCTCTCCGTCTACCACGAGGAATACACGGCCCCGGGCGCGACGATCAGGACGTTCGGCGACGCCGTGTGGTGGACCTGCGCGACCTTCGCGACCGTCGGCTACGGAGACGTGGCCCCCGTCACCCCGCTCGGCCGCCTGATCGCCGTAGGAATGATGGCCATCGGCCTGGCCCTGCTCGGCGCGGTCACCGGAACCTTCGCCTCCTGGCTGCTCCAGGTCTTCGCCCGGGAGGACGACGAGAGGCCCCCGGGGAGCTGAGCTCTCCCGAGGGCCTCCCGAAGCCGAAACGACCGGGTCAGACCTGCGCCCGCTCCGCCACGATCTGCTCGATCTTGGCGATGGCCTCGTCGAACGCGATGCCGTTCTCCTGCGAGCCGTCGCGGTAACGGAAGGACACCGTCCCGCCGTTCATGTCCTCGTCGCCGACGATGACCATGAACGGCACTTTCTGCTTCTGCGCGTTGCGGATCTTCTTCTGCATCCGGTCCGAGGAGGAGTCGACCTCGACGCGCAGACCCTTCTTCTTGGCCGCTACGGCGAACTTCTCCAGGTACTCGACATGCGCGTCCCCGATCGGAATCCCGACCGCCTGCACGGGCGCCAGCCACGCCGGGAACGCCCCCGCGTAGTGCTCGAGCAGCACCGCGAAGAACCGCTCGATCGAACCGAACAGCGCACGGTGGATCATGACCGGCCGCTGCTTGGACCCGTCAGGACCCGTGTACTCCAGGTCGAACCGCTCCGGCAGGTTGAAGTCGAGCTGCACCGTCGACATCTGCCAGGTCCGCCCGATCGCGTCCTTCGTCTGGACGGAGATCTTCGGACCGTAGAACGCGGCGCCGCCCGGGTCCGGAACCAGCGGCAGCCCCTGCTTCTCGGCGACCTGTCGCAGCGTCTCCGTGGCCTCTTCCCAGACCTCGTCCGAGCCGACGAACTTCTCCGGGTCCTTGGTGGACAGCTCCAGGTAGAAGTCGTTCAGGCCGTAGTCCCGCAGGAGGTTGAGGACGAAGGTGAGCGTCTTGTCGAGCTCGTCGGCCATCTGCTCGCGCGTGCAGTAGATGTGCGCGTCGTCCTGCGTAAAGCCGCGCGCGCGGGTCAGTCCGTGCACGACGCCCGACTTCTCGTACCGGTACACGGTCCCGAACTCGAAGAGGCGCAGCGGCAGTTCACGGTAGGAGCGGCCGCGCGCGTCGAAGATCAGGTTGTGCATCGGGCAGTTCATGGGCTTGAGGTAGTAGTCCACGCCCTCGTCGAGCTGCATGGGCGGGTACATGCCGTCGGCGTACCAGTCCAGGTGCCCGGACGTCTCGAAGAGCTTCCCCTTCGTCGCGTGCGGGGTGTAGACGAACTCGTAGCCCTCCTCCTCGTGGCGGCGGCGCGAGTAGTCCTCCATGACCCGGCGGACGACGCCGCCCTTGGGGTGGAAGACGGCGAGGCCGGAGCCGATCTGCTCGGGGATCGAGAACAGGTCGAGCTCGTTGCCCAGCTTGCGGTGGTCGCGCTTCTCGGCCTCGATCAGGAAGTCGAGGTGCGCCTTCAGCTCCTCCTTGGAGGGCCACGCGGTGCCGTAGATGCGCTGGAGCATGGGGTTCTTCTCGCTGCCGCGCCAGTAGGCGGCCGCGTTGCGCATCAGCTTGAACGCCGGGATGTTGCGGGTGGTCGGCAGGTGGGGGCCTCGGCAGAGGTCCTTCCAGCACAGGTCGCCGGTCTTGGCGTCGAGGTTGTCGTAGATCGTCAGCTCGCCGCCGCCGACCTCGACGTCCGCGCCGTCGTCGGTGGACGCGGAGCCCTTGATGCCGATGAGTTCGAGCTTGTACGGCTCGTTCGCCAGCTCCGCGCGGGCGTCCTCGTCGGTCACCACGCGGCGCGAGAAACGCTGGCCGCGCTTCTGGATCTCCTGCATCTTCTTCTCGACGGCCTTGAGATCCTCGGGCGTGAACGGCCGCTCGACGTCGAAGTCGTAGTAGAAGCCGTCCTTGACCGGCGGGCCGATGCCGAGCTTGGCCTCGGGGAACAGCTCCTGCACGGCCTGCGCCATCACGTGCGCGGTGGAGTGGCGCAGGATGTTGAGGCCGTCGGTGGAGGAGATCTCGACGCCCTCGACCTCGTCACCCTCGGCGACGACGTACGCGAGGTCCTTGAGCTCTCCGGCCACGCGCGCGGCGATGATCGAGCGCTCGCCGGCGAAGAGCTCGGCGGCCGTCGTGCCCGTCGTCACCGTGCGCTCTTCCCGCTCGGAATCGCGTTGGATGATCACACGGACGTCTGACACCGGTCTCTCCTGACTGCAGGGTGGATGCGGCGCCATACCGTGGGCGCGCGCAATAGGGGATCGTACCGACCCTAGGGGGCGCACCGCGAAACGGTCGCCCTCCCCCCTGTCTCAGTCCTCCCCGCTGCACGCCTCCTCGAAGAAGTCGAGATTCTCCTGAAGGGACTTCATCAGCCGGTCCCGCTCCGCCTCGTCCACCTGCACGGGTACGACCCCGGAGGCGCCGGTCAGCCTGCGGAAGCCGCCCCGGCTCTCCAGCCGCCCGTGCACCCGCACCGGGAGCCCGACCAGGTGGGCATGACCCGCTATCCGGTACGACTCCTCGTCCAGCGTCATCCGAACGTGCCCGACCTCGGCGCCGGCGATCACCTGCATCCGTACGGTGCCCTCGCCGCGCGGCCCCGAGCGGCGCATCCGCACCACCGAGCCGGTGATGCGCACGGGCATGGAGGGTTCCTCGCGCAGATAGCGGGCCCCGGCCGCGCGCAGCACCGGCAGGTCGCCCGGCGAGAACTCGACGGCCTCGGCGGGCGCGGCACACCCCTCGGGCACCCCTGCGCCCGGCGCCCACTCGACGGCGATCCGGGCGCCCTCGGTGCCGCGCACGAGCGCGACGACGGCCTCGGTCAGCTCGCGGCTGACGCCCGCCTCGACGGCTCCGTCGAAGGCGTCCATGCCACCGGTGGCCCGCTCGTAGTCGATGGCCTCGCGGGTCGCGTACAGGGCCTGGTGGAGGCGTACGGCGAGGGTGCGGCCGGATTCGACGGGGATGAACGCGGTGAGCTGCCGGCCGCCGGGTGCGGAGCCGACGAGGACGTGGTCCAGGGACGCGGCGGCGGGGCGGCGGTGGCGGGCGCCGTAGTAGCCGGCACGCGCGCGGGTGGCGAGGGCGGCGGCGAGCAGCATCTGGCGGGCGGCGGCGCGGAGTTGCTCCTCCACGGTCCAGGGCGCGGCGCCGGCCGGTCCGGCGGGGATGTCGCGCCACCAGCGGATCTCGTCGCTCGGTACGGCGAGGCCGACGAGGACCTCGCGGGCGGAGGGGGTGTTGCTGCGGGCGAGCGCGATGAGCGCCTCGCCGAGGAGGTCGTCGCTGTCGGGGAAGGCCCGGCTCTCGGGGACCAGCAGGCTGGTGCCCGAGCCGCCGGGCCCGGGTGGGGTCCAGCGGCCGTACCGTCCGGGGGCGCCGCCGCGCCGCTGCCAGCCGTGCCGGCGCAGCAGGGCGCCGAGGACGGCGGGGTCGACCTGATCGGGGGCGGGGGGACCCGCCCAGGAGGTGTCGGCCGGGTCGTCGGGGTGCGGTCGCACCGACCGCAGGTGTTCCTCGACCGAGCGGTGCCTCATGGCCTGCCTCCCGTCCCGACCCGCGTCATGATCTCGCACAGCGCCCGGTCGTCGAAGATGCGCGAGGTCGGTATCCGCACGGTGGTCCGGGTCCGGCCGGTGATCGCGTGACCGGCGAGGTTGACCCAGTAGCAGCAGTGCCGCAGGTCGAGCCGGTCGTGGCTGGCGCGCAGCCAGTCGTCCTGTGAACGCGGGACGAGCATCACGACCAGGATCTTGTGCACCGAGACCGGCGTGCGGGCGAGCTTGCGCAGATGGTCGTTGTCGAGCGTGAAGGAGAAGGAACGTCCGGGCGGGTTCGGCGCGATCTGGTAAGTGCACTTGAGCTGCACTTTTATCGTGACCTCGTCGTCCACCGTGTGCCCGGGGGAGCCGTGACTGACGTGCCAGTCGATGCCGTTGTCCGGAAAGGGCTGCGACAGCGAGCAGCCGGCCGCGGCGGCGACGGCGTGCAGATAGCCCACCTGCAACGTTTCCATGCAGGCGGTGGTGGCGAGCGATCCGCGATGGGGTGCCGTCCGTTCGGGCAGCAGCCCGCCCCGCTCGGGCTGCGCTATCACCATGACCAACAGCCTTTCAAATTCAGGTGAATTGCTGTGCTGAATGCCTGATCGGGTCGCTGAACTGCAAAGACCCGCACTCCTGTTGTGTCCTTCCGGCGTACGGCGCAAACAGCCCGGGTATCACCAAACTGGCAGAAGACGGTGCGTCACCTGCCGCGGGTGAACGAGGAGTTGTGTACGTATGACGTGCTGGTACGAGGGCCCGTTGGCCGCGTTCGACACGGAGACCACGGGCGTGGATGTGGAGACCGACCGCATAGTGTCGGCCGCCGTCGTCGTCCAGGACGCCCCCGGTACCCGTCCCCGGGTGACCCGGTGGCTGGTGAACCCGGGGGTGCCGGTGCCCGCCGGGGCGACGGCGATCCATGGACTGACGGACGAGCATCTTCAGCGCAACGGCCGCTGGCCGGCGCCGGTGATGCGTGAGATAGCCGACGAGCTGGGCGAACAGGCGGCCATGGGACGGCCGTTGGTGGTCATGAACGCACCGTTCGACCTGACGCTGCTGGACCGCGAGCTGCGCCGGCACCGCGCGTGCTCGCTGGACCACTGGTTCGAGTCGACGGCGCTGCGGGTGCTGGACCCCCGGGTCCTGGACAAACACCTGGACCGCTACCGCAAGGGCCGCCGCACCCTCACCGACCTGTGCGCGCACTACGGCGTCACGCTGGACGGCGCGCACGACGCGGGCGCGGACGCGCTGGCCTCCCTGGAGGTGGTACGGGCCCTGGGCCGCCGCTTCGCGACCCGCCTGGAGCGCCTCTCCCCCGCCGAGCTGCACACCCTGCAGTCGACGTGGCACGCGGCCCAGGCGCGGGGGCTACAGGCGTGGTTCGCGCGCAGTGGTACGCCGGAGTCGGTGGACCAGTCGTGGCCGCTGCGCCCGGAGCTGGACGCGGCGGCCTGAGTGGACGGGGCGGCCTGAGCGTGCGGGGCGGGGCGGCCTGACCGGATGGGCGCCCGGGCCGACGTCCGTCCCTGCCGACGGGGAAGCCTGGACCAGAACCCCATCAGCCGAAGAGGGCGCCGGCCCGGCGCCCCCGCACCTCACCAGGAGCCGCCGCCTCCCCCACCGGCGCCGCCACCGACTCCGCCGCTGGAGGAACCGCCGCCGGAGCGGCCCGAACTCCCGGAGCCGGAGGCCGCGTTGGCCGCGGAGACGACGACGGCGGCGAGCAGGGCGTCACTGACACCCAGGGAGAAACTCCGCCGCGCTCGCGCCGCCGAGGTCGAGGCGCCGACGGCCTGTTCCCAGGCGGCCTCGACACCCAGGGACACCGCCCATGCCGTGTAGCGGTCCGCGGTCTCCTCGGCGGAAGGCGCGTCGGGGCAGGTGGCCGGGTCGGCCAAGTACCGCCGGAACGCCTCGACTTGGAGCCAGAGGGCGCTGCCGCGCGGGGTCCGCCTGTCCAACTCCCAGCCGCGGGCGACGACGGCGAGACCGAGACCGGCGGTCACGGCACCCACCAGCAGGACGGGAAGTCCGGCCGCGACGCGATGTCCGTTCAGCACACCGCCGGTGACCACGAGGACCAACGCGAGGAGCAGCACGGCCAGTTGGCCCCAGCCCCACCGGGTGAGCCGCTCGGTGAGGGTCCTGTCCCACAGGTCGCTCGCCTTGCGCCAGTTGTCCAGCTTCGAGGAGAGGTCCTCCCAGCCCGCCTTGAACGACGCGTCGCGCCGGCCGAGGACCAGGCCGGTGCCGCCGGCGAACATCCGGTCCAGTACGTCCCTGATCTCGCGGTTCACCGGGCGCCCGTGCCGCCGTAGGACCGGATGCCGGTCGTCGCCCTCGATGGTGAGATGGCCGTCGGCGGCGGCGTCGAGCAGCCAGGCCACCTTGTGCTGGTCCGTGACCGTCTCCATGCGCAGGATGCCGCCCTGAGCCGGGGTCAGCTCCTCGGGCGGTGCGGCGGACGGGGTGACCGACCGGGCGAGCCGCTCGACCTCGACGCGCCGTACCCGACCGCCGTCCGCCCGCACCCGGTCGCGCCCGAGGAACCGCAGGACGCCGAGCGTCAGCGCGACACACACCAGGGCGACGGCGAGGAACAGCCCGCCGTTGCGCAGCGGATGCGGGAGGGAGGCACCAACAGCCTTGCCGGTGGGTGCAGTTGGCAGCACCGCCGGGGTCGCGGTCCTGCTCTCGGCGGTGGTGGCGTAGAGCGTGAGGCCCTCGTGTCCGCTCAGCCTGTCGAGCTTGGCGACGAGGTGTCCCGGCTCGCTCTGCCGGACCGAACAGGGCTTCCCGTCGTCCCAGTCGCCGTGCACGCAGCGGAGACCGGTGAGCCCGTGCGCGTCCACCACGTGGATCTCCACATCGGCCCGGTCGACCTTCCAGCCGGTGCCGACGGCGTCCCAGGCGAGCTTGCCGCCCTTCACCGCGTCGGGGACCGTGTACTGGAGCCGATAGCGGTGCACTCCCCCGACCGTGCGGTCGCGGTCGCCCACCTTGAGCCGGTCGGCGACGGACTCCCTGCCGTTCACGTCCCGGTAGGAGTCGCCGAAGGCAGCGGCGTAGGGGACCTTGTGTCCGTCCATGGTGGCCCGGACGTCGTCGGCGAAGAAGTCCGCGTCCGGTACGTCACGGTAGATGCCGTGCGTCGAGCCCGAGTGCCCGAAGTCGTAGTCGATGACCTCCGTGATCCGGGCGCTCCCGTCGGCGCGGATCTCGGCGCCGACCCACATCGAGGTGACCCGCTCCGTGTTCGAGAGCGCCTGGCAGCCGGCGCCGATCCCACCGAACACCACCAGAACGACGACCATGACGATCAACGACCGAACTCGGCGCCCCCGCACGGAAGTCGCCTTCCCCCGTCTCCCCCTCCGTCTCTTGCCTTGTCCACCACTCATGAGGCCCCCCTCAAGACGCGCAACGGACACAAGGACGTGCCCGGGATACAAAAAAACCGGCCCGCTGATGCGGACCGGTTTTTCCCGGTGGGCGATACTGGGTTCGAACCAGTGACCTCTTCGGTGTGAACGAAGCGCTCTCCCACTGAGCTAATCGCCCGGGAACGGACTGAACAATACAGGCCCCCGCCGGTTTCCTTCAAACCGCTTCCAGGAGTGCGAGGAGCCCGCGCCGTCCGGCCCGCATCATCAGCGCGTGGTTGAGGCGGAACACCGGCCGCCCGGGTACGGCGAACCGCCTGAGCAGCGGCCGGTTCACGTCGACCTCCTGGTCGTAGCGGGCGAGCGTGCCGGAGCCGTCGGCCGTGAGCGTCCAGCGTGCCCAGCCCTCCAGGGCGCCGGTCATCGCGATCTCCAGCACTCCGCCGACCGGGTCGCGCCGCACTTCGCGCGCGGTGAAGGTCAGGGTGTACGGCAGGCTCGCGCGGATGCTGATGACGCCGGTGGTGTCGTCGATCCGCTTCACCTCGCGCACCTGCGGCCACCAGCGCGGGTACTCCTCGGCCCGCTCCAGGGCCGGATACACGACGGCGGGCGGCGCGGGCAGGGACCATCGGGCGTGAAAGCGGTAATGGGTCCATTCCATGGCGGAAGTCTGCCCGCTCGGCGGCCCGTCTCCGGACAACTGAGTACGTTGTGAGTACGTACGCTCATGTCGTACGGCGGACCGGCGCCCAGACTCCGGAACATGACGAACATCCCGCCCCCGGCCGTGGAGTTGCGGCTCCTGGACGCCGAGCTGCTCCAACTGGACGCCCGCCGCACGCAGTTGCTGCACCGGCGGGCCTGGCTGCTGACCGTGCTCCAGCCGACCCGGTCCGCGCCCCTGACGCCGCTGTCGGCCGCACCGCCCCGCCGCGAGACCACCGCGCCCGGCGTGCAGAACCTGCTGCTCCTGCTCGGCGGCATCCTGCTCACTCTGGCCGCGACGGCGTTCACGCTGGTCAGTTGGGGCAGCATGGGGATCGCGGGCCGGGCGCTGATCCTCGGCGCGGTGACCCTGGCGGCGCTCGGCGCGCCGGTGGCGCTGCTGCGGCGGGGCCTGCGTTCCACGGCCGAGTCGCTCGCGGGCCTCGGTCTCGTCCTGACGGTGCTGGACACCTACGCGCTGCACGAGGTCACGTTCGCAGACGCGGACGGCGTGATGTTCGCGGCGGCAGCGACGACAGTACTGGCCGCGCTGTGGGCGGCGTACGGCATCGGAACGGCGGCGCTCCCGGGCCCGGCGGCTGCCACGCCCGCCTCGCCGTCCCTCCGCCTCCCCCTCCCCGCCGCGCTCGTACTCGCTCAACTCCCCTTGATTCTCTGGGTGATCGCGGCTGGTGGGGGCCTGCACACGATCACGGCGGCGGTGCTGGTGACCGCCGTGATCGACATGCTGGTCGCGCTCCGGGTCTCCCTACAGGCCGTTCGTTTCATCGCCGTCGGCGGCGCGTTCGGCATGGGCGGCTGGGGCGTGCTGGCGGCCGGGCTGATCTCCTCGTCGGCGGCCGGTCCTGGCGCGGCCGCCAAGGCGACGGCGCTCCTCGTTCTCGCCGCCGCGGGCGCGTTCGGCGCCGCGTGGCTCGTCCCCGGTCCGGGACTGCGGACGGTCATGGCCACGACGGGCGGCCTCCTTGTGGTCGCCGCGCTCGGTGGCGTGCTGCGCGTACCACTGCCCTACGACTGGGCGGTTCTGGGCTATCTGGCGTGCGGGATCGGCCTGTTGGCGCTCGTCCGGGGCCCGCTCCCCGAGCCGGTGCGGCACGGTCTCGGCCGGGCCTCCGCCGCCGTACAGGCGATCGCGCTGCTGTGGACCCTGCCGGTCGTCGCCACCACCCTGGTCGGTCCGGTCGCGTGGACGTCCCGTATCTGGTCGGGCGCGCCGGACGACGCGCGTGCCGCGGCGACGGCGGAGATGGTGTGGCCGGCGCACGAGAGCACCGCGCCCCTGGTGCTCGTCGCGGTCGCGGCGGTGCTGGCGTTCGCGGTCCGCGGCCCCGCGTGGCGGCCACGGGCCCTGGCCGCCGCCCCGTCCCTGGTGTGGCTGACGGCGATGGTCGTCCCGGCCGCACTGCAACTGCCGTACGGCATCGGCCTGTTGGTGGACGGTCTCGTCATCGTGGCCCTGCTCTCGCTCACGCACCGCATCGCCACGGCCCTCGCCCTGTTCACGTCGCTCAACCTCGCAGCCCTCTCGCTGGCCTCCGAACCGGCCACGCTCGCCGTACTCGCCTCGCTGGCCGCCCTGTTCGCGGGTGCGGCCTGGCGCGGGCGCCTCGCGCCGGTCTCGGCCGGCTTCTCGCTGGGCTATGCCACGGCGCTCGCCTGCGCGGTGGGCGCGGCCCTCGACTGGCAGCCGCAGCACACCGCGTTGCTGGTGCTCGCCGTGCCGGTGGCGGCCGCGCTGCTCGCCGCGCGCCTCACGGATCCGATCACGACGGTGGTGGTCGAGCTCTCGGGTGCCGTCGCGGGCGTGCTGGCGATCGGTCTCGCCGGGGCCGAACTCCCTGTCCTCGCGCTGGTGTTGGCCCTGTGCGGAGTGATCGCGGCGGGCACGGCGGTACGCCCCGACCGCAGGAACGTCGGCCATGCGGCGGCCGTCCTGTTCGTCCTCGCGACGTGGGTACGGCTGTCCGCGTGGGACGTCGGCAGCCCCGAGGCGTACACCCTGCCGGTGACCGTCCCGGCGCTGCTGGTGGGCGCGTTGCGCAGGCGCCGCGAGCCGAGCGTCTCGTCCTGGCCGGCCTACGGCCCCGGGCTCGCCGCCACGCTCGCCCCGAGCCTCCTCACCGCGTGGGCCGACCCGCACTGGACGCGCCCCCTGCTGCTGGGCCTGGCCGCGCTGGCCGTCACCCTGATCGGCGCACGGCACCGCCTTCAGGCACCGCTGGTCCTCGGCGGCGGCACCCTCGTCCTGGACGCGCTGCACGAACTCGCCCCCTATCTCGTCCAGGTCGTCGGCGCGCTCCCCCGCTGGGCGCCGCCCGCCCTCGCCGGACTCCTGCTGCTCGCGCTCGGCGCGACGTACGAGCAGCGGATCCGGGACGCCCGACGGGTGCGGGAGGTCCTGGGGAAGATGAACTAGTGAGCTGGTCCGGAGACCCTGTCGCAGTAGTGGCAGATCCGGTCGATGATCTGGTCGGCGGTCTTGGTCCACTTGAAGGGCCTGGCGGCCTCGTTCCAGACCTTGATCCATTCGTCGAGTGCGGTCCTGAGATCGTCGAGTGAGCAGAAGACACCGCGTTCCGGACAGCGTCGCTGCAGTTCGGCGAACCACCGCTCGACCTGGTTGATCCACGATGAGTAGGTCGGGGTGAAGTGCAGGGTGAATCGGGGGTGTGCGAGCAGCCACTTGTGAACCACCGGAGCCTTGTGGGCGGAGAGGTTGTCGCAGATGACGTGGACCGCCAGGCCGGGTTCGGTCTGGCGGTCGATGTCGGTCAGGAAGTCGCGGAAGTCCACGGCCCGGTGGTGTGCGGACAGCCGGCTGATCACCTTTCCGGTTGCCGTGTTCAGCGCGGCGAACAGGTCGATGGTGCCGTGCCGCACGTAGTCGAAGCTGCGACGCTCAGGCACTCCGGGCAGCATCGGCAGCACCGGCGCGGTCCGCTCCAGTGCCTGGATCTGTGGTTTCTCGTCCATCGAGAAGACCACCGCATGGGCCGGCGGTGCCAGATACAGGCCCACCACGTCCCGGATCTTGTCGATCAGCAGCGGATCAGGAGAGATCTTGAAGTCCTCGGTCCGCCAGGGCTGAAGGCCGAACGCGCGCCAGATGCGGTGCACGCCGGTGGGGGAAATCCCCACCTGACGGGCCAACCCCCGCTTCGACCAGTGCGTACCGCCTGCGGGGACGTCCTCAAGGGTGCGCACGACCACCTCTTCCACCTGGGCATCGGTGATGGTGCGCGGCACGCCTGGACGGGCATCGTCGGACAGGCCGTCGAGCCGGTCGCGCAGGAACCGGGTCCGCCAACGGCGCACCGTCGCCCGATCGGTGTCCAACCGTGCGGCCACGGCTGTGTTGCTGAAGCCGTCTGCACAGGCCAAGACGATCCGTGCGCGCTTCGCCAGACCCTGCGCGGTCGTCCGGCGCCTGGCCCACCCCAGTAACGTCAGCCGCTCGGTCTCCGACAAGACCAGGGGCTCCAGCCTGCTGTCACCCATTTCTCCAGCACACCGCGGACCGCAGCCCCCGTCACCACCGAACCCATGATCTGAAACAGAACACGACCCACGTGGCGAAACCAGAACTCACGACCAGCTCACTAGCCCTCCACCAACAGACCGTCTCAACTCGTTGCCGTGGTCAGCGGGTCTCGAGGCGGTCGGCGCTCGTGGGGAGGTGCAGGAGGAAGTGGGCTCCCTGGGGGCTCGGGGCGAGGGTGAGTGTGCCCTGGTGTGTGGTGGCGATGCGTTCGGCGATGGCGAGCCCCAGCCCCGCGCCCCCGTCGTCGCGGGTGCGGGCGTCGTCGAGGCGGCTGAAGCGTTCGAAGATCCTCTGGTGGTGCTCCGGGGGTATTCCCGGACCGTCGTCGAGGACCTCAAGGACGGCCTGCCGGCCTTCGGCGTCGCACGTGAGACGGACCGTGACGGTGCTTGCGGCATGGCGTTCGGCGTTGTCGAGGAGGTTGCCGAGGATGCGGGCCAGGAGTGCGTGGTGGCCGTCGACGGGGAGCGGTTCGGGGGGAGTGTGGACGGTCAGGGTGAGGTGGGGTGGGGGCGTCCGCCGGCTGGTCTCGTCGCGGACGAGGTCGGTGAGGTCAAGGGGAGGGCTGAGGGGCGGGTCGGCGTGTCCGGCGTCGAGCCGGGCGAGAAGGAGCAGGTCCGTGGTGAGGCCTTGCAGGCGCAGGGTGTCGTCGTGGGCGGCGTGGACGACGCGGGGCCAGTCGGCGGTGCCGGGGTGGTTCAGGGCGAGTTCGAGTTCCGTGCGGAGGCAGGCCAGTGGGGTGCGCAGTTCGTGGGAGGCGTCCGCGGTGAACTGACGCTGCTGTTCGACAGCCGCTTGCAGGCGGTCGAGGGTCGTGTTCATGGTGTCGGCGAGCCGGGTGATCTCGCGCCCCGCGCGGGGTACGGCGATGCGCCGGTCGAGGTGGTGGGCGCTGAGTTCCGCGAAGTCGGCCCGGATGGCTTCCACGGGACGCAGGACCCGCCCGGCCACCAGCCAGGTGCTGCCCGCGACGACGAGCGTGAACCCGAGGGTACCTGCGGCCAACTGCCAGACGATGGTGTTGAGATGGGCCTGTTCGGGGCGTAGCGAGTGGGTGTAGACGACGTAGAGATCGGGGGGCGGGTCAGTCGTTCCCAGCGGCAGGACCTGTAGCAGGCGGCGGAGGGGATCCGAACCATGGGCGGGGTTGTTCAAGGGCAGCAGCGAGAGGCTTCCTTCGCTGACGAGATTGCGCTTGGTCTGGGACCAAGCCCGTATGGGATCGGCCTTGATGGTGGTGAGGCAGAACGTGTCGCGGTGGGGTGCGGAGACCTCTGCGGTGAGCGTCGACCGGGTGCAGGGCAGCAGTCGCTCAGCGCGAGCTAGGTCGATGCCGAAGGAAGAGTGGTAAATGGCGCCTTGGGACGAGACCCAGATCGCTATGCCTATGCCTGGAACGTACCCATAGGGCGCGCTTTCGTCGAAGACGGACTGGCTCGGGATGCGTTGCCGGGTGGAGGCAAGCAACGATGCGCGTGCCTGGACAGCGACGGCAAAGGCGATGGCTGCGAGGAGGACGAGGATGCCGATGGCGACCAGGAGAGTCAGTCGGTTGCGGAGGGTCGCGGGCCACGGGAGGCGCAGAACGGGCCGGCGCCGGTTCACGGTCCCGGCCGTTTGCTCTCGGCGGCATCGAGGCGGTATCCGGCGCCTCGAACGGTACGGATGGTCTGCCGGCCGAACGGTGCGTCGATCTTGCGGCGTAGGGCGCTGACGTAGACCTCGACGAGGTTCACGTCACCGTCGAAGCGGTCGTCCCAGACGTGCTCCAGGATCTCGCCCTTGGAGACGGTCTGGCCGCTGCGCCGGGCCAGGTACTCGAGTACGGCGAACTCACGGGCCGTCAACGCCACGGGCGCCGCCCCGCGACGGCAGCGGCGGGAGGCAGGGTCGACTTCGAGGTCGCCGACGTGCAGGACGGCCGGCCGCTCGGGGCGGCCTCTGCGGATCAGGGCCCGCAATCGTGCGGCCAGCGCGACGAACGAGAACGGCTTGACGACGTAGTCGTCAGCGCCGGTGTCCAGTCCCTCCGCCTGGTCGTACTCGCCGTCCTTGGCCGTCAGCATCAGCACCGGCACCCACCGCCCCGCCTCCCGAAGCCTCGCGCACACCCGGTAGCCGTTCACGTACGGCAGCATCACGTCGAGCACCACCGCGTCATAGGGGTTCTCCAGCGCCAGTTCCAACCCGCGGCGCCCGTCGTGCCCGACATCGACCGCGTACCCCTCGCCGACCAGGCCCCGGCGCAGCAGTTCCGCCATCCGCCGGTCGTCCTCCACCACCAGTATCCGCATCACCCCAGCATCGCCGCCGAAGGCTGAGGGGGACCTGAAAGCCCCTCAGGAACCTTCAGGTTCCCTTCAGCGCCGCCCTGCCATGGTCCTGTCTCGCGGACCTCTGCCGGGGTCTGTTTCGACCGGGGGGAGATCCCGGCAGGGGCCCGTGGGTCGCAGAGAGGCCGGCGTCGTCCCGCAGAACCAGGAGAGGGAATCCATGCGAACAACACGACGGGCAAGCCTGGCTTCGTTAGCGGCGGTGGCGGCACTCGCCGTCCCGGCGGGGCTGGTGGTGGGCAGCCCGGGAACGGCGTCGGCGCAGGCCGCGCCCAAGGCAGTTGCCGCCGAGGTCGCGTGCACCGGCTTCACCAACGTGAGTATCGGTGGCGACTGGAAACTCCATGTGCCGTCCGTGGGCACGGGAAACTTCAACTGCGTCGTGGTCCAGGACATGCACAACCTCTCCGTGCTGGTCGTGCAGGAGAGCCTGAACGCCTGCTACGGCCAGGGCATCGCGGAGGACTCGGACTTCGGGCCCGCCACCAAACAGGCGGTGCGGAACGCCCAGACGCAGATCAACAGGGAATGGGGCAACGTGCTGACGGTGGACGGCCGTTTCGGTCCCATCACCAGTTCCTACTTCGCCTTCCAGGCATACGACTACTCCAACGGCCAAAAGGGCAGGCACACGGGCTACTGCTACCTGCGGCCATGACGTAGCCGGGCCGGGCCGGAGCCGCGCGCCCGCGCAGGCCCGCCGTCTGTCGACGGGCCTGCTGTCGGCTCAACCACCGCTACGCATGTGCGCAGTGTCTGCCACGACGCCTCGACGGTCCCAACTCACGTCGCCGTAGCCACACTTCGGCAGCCCTGACGCGATCACCTCTAGGGCATCCTGTCTCCGAGCAGCGCCAGGTTCTCGATGGCGGCGAGGCCGTACAGCGCGGTGTCGTTCGACGACACCCATGCGGCCTCGCCGCCCGGGACGAGGGTGACCGGGCCGGTCAGCGGCTCCGTCTTCCACGGCGACGACTCCATGTAGCCGTCCGAGCCGTAGAACTTCGCCCAGGCCCGCTTGGCGAGCGTCGCGTCGTCGAGTTGTACGGCGGCGTAGGCGTCGAGGCGTGAATGGCCCTGGAAGAGCAGCAGGGTGCCGAAGTTGGAGCCGTAGCGTGCCGCCTGTTCGGTCTTGGAGGCGTTGAAGTAGCGGCAGTAATCCATGTACACCTCCTTGAACTTGGGCATGTCGACCAGGTAAATCAGTTCAGCGCACAGCTCGTTGAGACCGAAGACCGCCGAGAGGTGCGAGACGGAGACCACGGGCGCGGAGGCGACGGCGAACCTGCCCGTGTCGAGGTCGTACAGCCCGCTCCCCTGCACAAATCCGTTGGGCTGGGCGGCGATTGTCTCCATCGTGGACAGGACGCGCGCCTTCGCCTTCTCCCACTGGGGGCCCCTGCGCTCCCACTCGGTCAGCCACGCCGACACCAACCCGCTCCAGTCCGTGCCGAATCCGATCGACAGGGCATGCCGGTCGGGTGTGTACGGCGCGGTGCGGATCTTGCGGATCGGATCAAGGACGAGGAACGTCTCGTCGGAGTCGACGTTGGCGGCCATGAGGTCGCCGACGCGTTCGTCGGCGGTGAGGAAGTAGTAGTAGCGCCGGTAGGTGGTGTTGGCGATGCGCTGCTGCTTGGCGCTGTCGGCGTAGTGCTGAATACCGTGCCGCGTGCCCAGGCCTGCCCACTGTCCGAGGTGGTAGACGTCGACCTCGCCGGTGTGCCGGGTGAGCGCCTCGGCGAACCGGAAGATGTCCGAGCGGCCCGAGCGGAGGTACGCGAACCAGAGCCAGATGTCCGGCGACAGCTCGGAGTTGTCCCAGGCGTAGCCCCCGATGTCGTAGCGCCACTGGTGGCGCACGGTGTCGTACGAGTGCATGAAGTCGCCGTAGTCCCAGAAGCCGTACCAACGGCGTTGCGCCACCTGGCCCTTGTAGTAGCTGAAGAGGAAGTCGAGGTGGTCCTCGATCTTGGCCTTGGCGGTGGTGGAGCGGTCGGGTTCGGAGTAGAGGCCGGGGCCGAAGACCTTGGACTTGATCAACTGCCGTGGCGGGGCGGCGAGTTGGGGCAACACCCGTACCGCTGCGACCTGTTGGGCGAGAGTCTCGGGTGTCGGGGTGAACTCATTGGCCCAGAAGAGGAGTTCGGAGGTGCGGGCGATGCCGTACGGGGTGCCGAATTCGGGTTCGTAGTCCTCGTAGGTGATTTCGAGGCCTTCGAGTTGCTTGGCGTACGTGTCCTGGCCCATGCCGTCGTGGTAGAAGCGCAGGTCCATCGGCTGGGCCTCGGGCGACCAGAGCCAGAGGGTGACCTCGGCCTCGTCGGTGTGCGCGTCGCGGATGTCGAGCTGTGC
Source organism: Streptomyces sp. NBC_01478 (assembly GCF_036227225.1). Taxonomy (GTDB): domain Bacteria; phylum Actinomycetota; class Actinomycetes; order Streptomycetales; family Streptomycetaceae; genus Streptomyces. The sequence continues at coordinate 2,551,229 of NZ_CP109444.1, forward strand.
GGGGAACTTCTCCCAGAAGTCCCGCAGCCCGAAGGAGAATCCGCCGCTCGCCCCGCCGACGTAGCCGAACCCGGAGGCGTGTCCGCCACCGCCGGCGGGGATCCAGCCGTAGCCCTTGGTGGTGCGCTTGCGCAGGGTGAAACCGTCGGCGGAGAGTTGGGAGAGGGTGTAGTCGCCCCACTTGGGGATGTACTGGAGGCGGGTCGTCACCCGCTGGTCCCACGTCGACGGATCGGCCAGCTTCTGGCCCGCGTACTGGGCCGCCTGGACGGTCGCGCCCGGGTCCCGGCGCAGGCCCGTGATGCCCTGGACCGCCTCGCGCAGCAGGCCAGTTCCCTCTCCGCCGATGCGGATGTGGCGGTCGTAGGCCGCGTCCCGCATCGGCACGGTGAAGCGCACCCCTAGCCCTCGGATGAAGTCACCGCTGGCCTTGCCAGGCTCCACCGTGCCGTCGAAGGTGATCGTGTGCACCATGCGGAAGGAGTCGGCGCCCGCGTAGAAGTAGAGGCGGATCGAGAACGGCAGCCAACTCCGGCCGCCCTTGCGGTGTTTGCCATCGATGCGGACCACCGCCCTTACCGGGCCGTCCTGTTCGACGGTGACCTCGCCGATCACCCCGTCGAAGCGCTCGGTCTTCACCGAGCCCTGGTCCTCGTCCTCGATCTCCGGCTGGCGGATGAGGACGAGCCGGCCGTTCTTGGCGATCTCCGTGCCGCCCCGGGTGACCGACTTGACGATCGTGGAGCCGTTCTTGCCGATCTTCGCGGTGATGACCCCGGTCGACACGTCGATGGTGCCGCCGCTCTTGTCGACGGTGACCTTCTCCTCGGGGACGGCCGTGTCCCCGGCGGTGAGGGTGAGCTTCCCGGAGCCCGAACTCACCGCGTGCGCCGTCCACTTGAGCGATCCGTCGGGCCAGTACGCGAGCGGCCAGGACTGCACGGGAACGGCCGCACCCCCGGCGTCCGTCAGCGCGAACGTCTGGTCCTCCTGATAGGTGCCCATCGGCCACGGCACACCGACCGTCGAACCGGGCGCGGCACCGAGACCGCCGTCCTCCAACCAGTCGAGGGTCACCGGGTCGTCGGCCGCCGCAGCTCTTGGCGCGGCCTGGGCATCCTTCGCTCCTAGCGCCCAACTGAACTGCGCGGCGGCACCGGCGACGGCGGCCGCCTTGAGCAGGGACCTGCGGGGAATGGGAGACATGAGGTTTCAGCCTTTCCTTCCGTGCGGGACGGCTGTGCGGGAGGTGTTCTTCGCCTTCAGGTGATCAGGGGCATGACAGAGAGAGGTACGGCGCCCGGGGCGCGCCGGCCCGGTGCGAGGGCACCGCCCGTCAGGGGTGCCGGTACCGCTCCTCCACGGCGACGGCCGCCGCGGCGACGGCCCCCAGCACGGGGACCGCCAACGGTGCGATGAGCAGGGCGGAACAGCCGACGAGGACCAGCCCGCCGACGAGCAGGAAGGAACCGGCGGGATCGAGCACCGTACGGCGCCCGGCCTCGGCGAGCAGCGCCCGCCAGGTGTCCCCCGGCGCCCAGACCGCCGCCGCGCGCATCCCGGCGACGACGATCCCGAGCAGGGCGAAGACGCCGACGGCCCCGACGAGCGGCCCCCCGGGCAGCCCGGCGCGCACCGCCTGGACATCGACCCATACGGCAGCCGCCGCACCCCATCCGGCGACCCCGACGACCCACCCGCCGCGCAATGCCGCCCGAAAGTCCGCCACGAACTCCCGCCAGCCACCGCCGACATGGGCCGTGCGGCGCCTCAAGTGCCGTGCCCCGGCTGCGAACGCGGCGGGGTACGTGACAACTCCCGCCGACGCGACGGCGATCCACACCCCGGTGAGCAGACATTCGGCGAACACCCCGAACCGCTCGGCGAAGACCGACTCCCTGCGTGCCTTCACGCGTGCCTCGGCCACCGTCTCAGCCCTTCAGTCCGGAGGTCGCCATACCGTCGATCAGGTACCGCTGGAAGGCGAGGAAGAACAGCAGCACCGGCAGCAGCGCGACGAGGGACATGGCGATCATGCCTCCGTAGTTGGCGGCCACGCCGTCGGAGTCGCGGAACATCATCAGGCCCAGGGAGACGGTGTACTTGCCGGGCTCGTTGAGGTAGATCAGCGGGCCCATGAAGTCGTTCCAGGCGTTGATGAAGGTGAAGATCGCGCTGGTGATGAGCGCGGGCCGGCACAGCGGCAGCACGATCGACCAGTAGATGCGCAGGTGCCCGCAGCCGTCGAGCCGGGCGGCCTCGTCCAGTTCCTTCGGCAGGTTCCGCATGAACTGCACCATGAGGAAGACGAAGAAGGCCTCGGTCGCCAGGTACTTGCCGATGAGCAACGGGACGTAGGTGTTGACCAGTTGGAGCTTCTGGAACATCACGTACTGCGGGATCAGCAGCACGTGGTACGGCAGCAGGAGCGTGCCGATCATGAGGGAGAAGAGCAGGTTGCGGCCGGCGAACCGGATGCGGGCGAAGGCGTAGGCCGTCAGGGAGCAGGAGATGAGGATGCCGAGGACCGAACCGAGGGCGTAGAAAAGGGAGTTCTGGAAGAAGGTCCAGATCGAGATGTCTGCGATGCCCTTGGCCAGGCCCTTGAAGTTGGCGAGGATCGGGTGCCCGGGGAACAGTTGCAGGCTGCCGATGACGTCCTTGCTCGGCTTGAACGAAGCGCCGATGACCCACAGGACCGGGTAGAGGACGACGGCGAGGACGGCCAGCGCCCCGAGGTGCCAGGCGAGCGAGCCGGTGCGCTTGCGCCCCAGACCTGGGGACTTGGGGACAGTGGTGACACTCATCGGGCGTCCTCCTCGTAGTGCACCCACTTCTTCTGCGACCAGAAGAGGACGGCCGTCACGAGCGCCACGGCGAGCAGCAGCATCCAGGCCATCGCGGAGGCGAAGCCCATCTGGGCGTTCTTGAAGCCCTGTTGGTAGAGGTAGCAGGTGTAGACGAGCGTGGCGTCGGCCGGTCCGCACTGGGAGTTCGAGACGACGTACGCCGAGCCGAAGATCTGGAAGGAGTGGATGGTCTCCAGAAGGACGTTGAAGAACAGCACGGGCGAGATCATCGGCAACGTGATGTTCCAGAACCGGCGGAAGGGCCCGGCCCCGTCCATCTCGGCCGCCTCGTACAGCTCCCTAGGCACCTGCTTGAGTCCGGCGAGGAAGATGACCATCGGCGCACCGAACTGCCAGACGGTGAGCGCGACCAGGGAGTAGAGGATCCAGTCGGGGTCGCCGACCCAGCCGCCGACATGGGAGCCGAGGAGGGACTGCGTACGGTCCACGACGGCGCCGTCGGAGAACAGCGACCGCCAGACGAAGCCGATCGAGACGCTCGCGCCGATGAGCGACGGGGCGTAGAAGGCGGCCCGGTAGAGGGCCTGGCCGCGGCGGCTCTGGGCGAGCAGCATGGCGACGCCGAGGGCGAGGAGGAGTTTCAGCGGGGTGCCGATGACGACGTACTTCGCCGTCACCTCCACCGACTTCTGCCACCTCGGGTCGTCGAACATCCGGGTGAAGTTGTCGAAGCCGATCCACTTCGGGCTGTCGAAGAGGTTGTAGTCGGTGAACGCGAAGTAGAGCGAGGCGACCATGGGCCCGGCGGTCAGCAGCAGGAAGCCGGCGATCCAGGGGGACATGAAGAGGTAGCCGGCGAGGTTCTCGCGGCGCCCCCGCCGCTTCTTGGCGGCGGGGGCTGCGGAGCGGGTCTGCCGGGCGTCGGGCGGAGCGTCGTTGACGAGCGTCACGGCGGTTCCCATCAGGCGGAGAAGGCGGCCTGGGCCTCGGAGAAGAACTGCTTGACCGCGTCGGCGACCTTGGTCTTGCCCAGCGCCATGTCGCCGCCGATGCGGAGGAACGCGGACTCGGCGGTGTCGGCGCCGGACGGGTGCGGGGTGATCGTCCCGAGGACACCGGCCTTGGCGGTGTCGACCTCGTACTGGGCGATCTCCGTCTGGACCGTGTCGGTCGGCTTGAAGGCGTCGTACTGGTCGGTGGTCGCGAGGATGCCCCGGTCGTAGCCCATGATCTTGCCTACGGCGGGATCGTGGACCATGAAGTCGATGAGCTGGGCGACTTCCTTCGGGTGCTTGGTGTGTGCGGAGCCGCTGAGCATCAGGGAGCCGAGGTACTGGCCGGTGTGCTTGCCGTCGGTGGTGGGGATCGGAGCGAGGCCGTAGTCGCTGGCCCCCTCCGCCGTGTAGCGGACGGTGAAGTTGTCCCAGGTGAATTCCGAGGCGCCGTGGCCCGCCGAGAGGGAGGACTTGGGGGTGTCCTGGGCGACGACCTTCGGCGAGGTGACGATGCCGGCCTTGACCCGGCCGTACCCGTCCGTCCACCAGTCCGTCAGATCCGACTCCTCGAATCCGAGGCCGTCCTTGGTGAAGAAGGCCTTGCCGTTCTGCCGGAGGTAGAGGTCGTACAGGTACATGATGCTGAAGTAGCCGGTGTCCCCGGGGACTTCGGTCTTGTCGTGGATCGTCTTGAGGGCCTTGAAGTACTCGTCCCAGGTCCAGCCCGCCGTCGGGTCGATGCCGGCCCGCTCGTAGACCTTCTTGTCGATGACCAGCGCCATGGTGTTAGAGCCGACCGGAATGCCGAGTTGCTTGCCGTCGACCTCGCCCACTTTGGTGACGCCCGCGCGGAAGTGATCCAGGCTCAGATTTCCGGCGTCGATCTGTGACGAGAGATCGAGCAGGACGCCTCTCTTGTCGTACTTCCGAAGAAATCCGACGGCGTTCTGGAATACGTCCGGTGGATTTCCGCCCGCGGCCTGCGTCTGGAACTTCTCCCAGAAAGAGGGATAGTCCTGAAAGTCCGTCTTGACCTTGATCTTCGGATACTTCTTCTCGAAGAGCGCGATGGACTGATTGATCTTTTTCGCCCGCTCCTCGGCGCCCCACCATGAGTAACGGATCGTCACCGTCCCGTCGGCGGACGTCCCGTCGTTCCCGCCGCATCCCGTCGCGGCCAGCCCCAGCGTGACCGCCGAGACTCCCGCGGCCTTCAAGACCGTACGCCTCTCCACATTCGTGCCGGTTCCCATGACGGGCCCTCCCCGTAGCGTCGTTGCCACCTGCATGAATCGTTTCAAGTAAGCGCTTGCTGGCACAAGTTACGGAGGCCCTCGGGGTGCGTCAATGATTCGGACAGGAATTTCTTGTGGACCGGCTGAGCGCCACGACCGCGGCGCCGGGCGCGTTGCGGGCGCGACGGGACGGACACCGCAGGTGAGGCGCGCGCGATCGGCCGGCCGAACAGGAAGCGGCCTGCCGCGCCCAGGTGCCGACCGGCCGAAAAACGCCTGGGCGATGAGGAGTTGACGGCACCGCCCCGGTGCGGGAACGACGACGGCCCGCCTGTGTGATCACAGGCGGGCCGTCGGTCCGGGTGGGCGATACTGGGTTCGAACCAGTGACCTCTTCGGTGTGAACGAAGCGCTCTCCCACTGAGCTAATCGCCCGGGCGCACGGAGAACATTACCCCATGTCAGCAGGTGCCCCGACCAGCGCGGGAAGGCACCCGGGCGCCGTCACCGGGTCACTGGTCCTTGATCTTCCAGGGCATCACGACGCCGAACTTCCAGACGTAGAAACCCACAAGGGCGACCACGATCACCAGGCCGATCGAGGTCAGGACGATGTTGCGGCGGCGTACGGCGGGGTCGAGCGCGCGCTGTGCGGCCTCGGTGACCTTGCGTTTGGTCCAGCGGAGCACCAACTGGGCCCAGACGAACTCGGTCGCCCAGATCGCCATACCGCCGAAGATCACGACCCAGCCGGGCCCCGGCAGCGGCAGCATCACGATGCCGGCGGCCACGACCGCGAGGCCGATGACGAAGACGCCGACCTGCCAGCTCAGGTGCAGCGCACGGCGTGCCTTGATGAATTCCGGCGCCTTGGAACCGAGCCCTCGCCCGTCCCGCGCCCCGTCCGCTCGCGTCTCGTCCGGTGTCTCCTCGGCCGCCCCGTCCGGTGCCACGGCGACCTCACCCGGCTCGTCACTCCCCGTATTCATACGGACAAACCCTACCCGAGGGAAACCAGTCACCGGAATGGCCCCGCGGAGCGATCGAGCCCTCGGCCGGAAGAGTTACGTAAAGGCACGCAAAACACTCAGAGGGGTTTACAACGGCACCGTAGGTGGCATGTCGATTTCGCCGACGTGCGAATCCCCGAGCGCACACTGAGCGAAAGGCCCTGGCGCTTATGAACACCACGGTCAGCTGCGAGCTGCACCTGCGCCTCGTTGTGTCGAGCGAGTCATCCCTGCCTGTCCCCGCAGGCCTGCGGTACGACACGGCCGACCCCTACGCCGTGCACGCCACCTTCCACACCGGAGCCGAGGAGACTGTCGAATGGGTGTTCGCCCGCGACCTTCTCGCGGAGGGTCTCCACCGGCCCACCGGCACCGGCGACGTCCGTGTCTGGCCATCCCGTAGTCACGGTCAGGGCGTCGTCTGCATCGCACTGAGTTCTCCCGAGGGCGAAGCCCTGCTGGAGGCTCCCGCACGGGCCCTGGAGTCCTTCCTGAAGCGGACGGACGCCGCCGTGCCACCTGGCACGGAGCACCGGCACTTCGACCTGGATCAGGAGCTGTCGCACATCCTGGCGGAGAGCTAGCGCGAGGTCCCACCAAGCCGCCCGGCGCCGTCCGAACTCGGGGAGACGGCTCGGGCACAGACAACCGCATAGGGCACACACCGGCGCCGTCGCCGCGATTCGTCGCGGGGGCGGCGCCGGTGCGTGTGGCGCCCGGGATCCCGGCGACTCTCCGTGGTGCCCCGGCGCGCGGCTCTCGGTGGTCCGGGGAACCGCCGGGGGCCCGATGCCGTTCATAGGTGCATGGGGCCGTCCTCCGGGAAGCCACTACCATCGGCCAGCATCGGCGGGCGCCCGCCCGACCCCCAGGCCAGGGAGCGAAACGTGCTGATCACCCACGACACCCGGTGTGCCCTCGACACCGTGGTCGATCTGGTGAACACCGCACCGGAGGACGGCGCGGCGCCGGACGGACTGCAGGATGTCGCGCTGCTCACGGATTTCGTGCGAAACCACGAGATCAGCGATGTCGGGGTGCTCTCCGAGTTCGACCTCTCCGCCGTGCGCAAGATCCGCGGCCGGTTCACCGCGGTCTTCTCGGCCCCGGACCCGCGCACCGCCGCCGGGCTGATCAACGACCTGGTCGCCGCCGCGGGGACCACCCCCCGGCTCACGGACCACGACGGCTACGACTGGCATGTGCACTACTTCGCGCCGGGCGCCTCGGTCGCCGATCATCTCGCCGCCGACTGCGGGATGGCGCTCGCGTTCTTCGTGGTGGCCGGCGAGCAGGAGCGGCTGCGCCGCTGCGAGGCCCCCGACTGTCGACGCGCCTTCGTCGACCTCTCCCGGAACCGCTCGCGCCGGTACTGCGACAGCCGGACCTGTGGGAACAGGCTGCACGTGGCCGCGTACCGGGCGCGGCGCAAGGAAGCGGCGGGCTGAGGAAGCGGCGGGCCCTCGCCCGGCGCGAAGGATCTCGATGAGGTCGTGGCCCCCGGCGGGTGACGTCGGGGACCACGAGTACGGCTCACAGCATCAGCAGGTCGTGCAGCGAGGCCATGAGCAGCAGACACCCGATCACCGCAAGGAAGATCATCAGCGGTGGCTGGGAAAGGGCGAAAAGGCACCCGCGCGGCTCGTCCTTCGGCGGCGCGGCGTCGCTCTGTGTCGTGTCCAGCATCTCGCGGCGATGATGACCTAGCCGAGACCCTTCGCGCGATCAACACGCCCGTTATGAGAGGGAGTTCGCCGAATTCCGTGATGTCTGTTTCGAGTCGCGTCGACTCCTGAACGCTTACCGGCGGACCCGGCTCACTCTGTGTCGTTTCAGTCGCGGTCCGGTCCGGCCGTCATATGCCGTGCTTCTTCAGGATGGCCTCGATGTCGCTGAAGTCGTCCCCGCTCTGCGCGCGGGGTGCGGCCGCCGGCCGGGTCGCCGGGCGCGTGGACGGGCCCAGGGAGGGGGCGGAGGCCGCCGGGGCCACCGCGTCGGTCGTCGTGGAGCCACGGGCGGCCCTGCGCTCCTTGCGGGTGCCGCCACGGCGGCGCTCCACGGCGCGGGTGCCCATGAAGAGCAGCCAGGCGCCGCCCAGCACCACGAAACCCGCCCAGGCCGTGGGACTGAACGCGGTGTCGGCCACCCAGCCGACGACCCCGGTCATCACCAGGCCCACGGGCACCAGCGAGTAGGCGGCGATCCGGGCGGCGGAGAGAAAACGCTTGCGGTACGCCGTGACCGCCGCGATGCCCAGGCCGGCCGCGGAGACGGCGGAACAGACGGTCTCGGCAATCATCCGGTCCTCCAGGCATCGTTCGGGTCGGGCAGCGTGCGGTCGACGGGGCAGCGCGTACTTCGTCCCTTCCATCCTGCACCGTCCGGTCCCCGGGAGGCCATGCCTCGGTCGGACCTCAGGGACATCTCCGGGTCGCGTCCTCCCCAGGTGCCGGTCGGCGTCGTACGAACCGAGCCCGTGGTCCCGGTTGGGGCGGCGCGGCCGGGGCTGGGAGACTGGGTCCATGAGTGACCTCCCCTCCGTGCGCACCCCCGTCCTCGACGTCTGGTGCGAGCTCCAGTGCCCGGACTGCGCCACCGCCCTGGACGATGTACGCGCCCTGCGGGCCCGCTACGGCGACCGGCTGGAGGTGCGGCTGCGGCACTTCCCGGTGGAGAAGCACAAGCACGCGTTCGCCGCGGCGCAGGCCGCCGAGGAAGCCGTGGAGCAGGGCAGGGGCTGGGACTACATCGAGGCCGTGCTCGGCCGGGTCGCGGAGCTGGACCGTAAGGGAGAACCCTTCCTGGTCGAGGTGGCCGCCGAACTCGGTCTGGACGCCGAGGAGTTCGACACCGCGCTGATCGACGGCCGGCACATCCTGATCGTCGACGCCGACCAGGCCGAGGGCAAGGCCATCGGCGTGACCGGCACCCCGACGTACGTCATCGGCGGCGAGCACCTCGACGGCGGCAAGAGCCAGGAAGGGCTCCGCGCCCGTATCGAGGAGATCGCCGACCGGTTGCTCGCCGGGGCCGAGTGAGCCTCGCGGCAGGCGTCAGAGCAGGCTCTTGTACAGGTGGTAGGTGACCGTCTCGTAGCCGAGTGACTCGTAGAGCCGCTCGGCCGGGGTGTTGCCCGCGAAGACGTTCAGCCGGATCGCCGGCAGACCGGCCGCGATCCCCTGTGCCTCGGCCAGGAGCATCAGAGCGCGGCCGTGGCCCTTGCCCCGGTGGCGCGCGTCTGCCTCGACCTTGTAGACGAAGGCGTTGCCGTCACGGCGGCCCGTCCAGAGCGTGCCCACCGGAGTGCCGTCGTGCTCCAGGACGCTCAAGAGCATGTCCGCGGTGGCGAGTCCGTCGGGCAGGAAATCGGCGTTGCTCTGCAGAGCCCTGGTCCGGGCCTCGGCCTCGGGCACCCCGCGCGAGGTCCAGCTCAGGATGAAGTCCTCCGTCCCGAGGTCCTCCCACGGGCCGTACTCCTCCTGGGTCATGGGCCGACCCCGGCTCCCCTCGGGCAGTTCGGGTGCGGTGTCGCCGAGGGGCTTCTCCATGTGGCGGTTGCGGACGACGTATCCGAGGTTGGTCGCCATCTTGAGCGCAGCCTCCGCCTCCGCGGGCACGGATGCCTCGATCCGGTCGCAGCCCCAACCCCGCACCACCTCCTCGGCGGCGAGCGCGGCCACAGTGCCTCGGCCGCGCCGGCCGTCCTGCTCGTCGATGCGCAGGTCCAGGATCTGGGCCACCGAGTCGCCGAAGAACGGACTCGTGCCGAGGCGTATCGCGCCGACGGGACGGCTGTTCACACACACCTGGTAACGGCGTGAGCGGGTCCCGTCGGCCTCTTGCTGAAGCGGCTCGGTCGGCCGCAGGGTCGTGGTCATCAACTGTGTTCTACCCGACCCGGAGCCCCAGGTCAGCCCAATAAATAGGGCTGTTCAATACGGCTGCTACGGATCGAGGTCGTCGCCCGACCGCTCGTCGAACACGCGCATGGCCTTGGCCGTCACCGGGCCTGCCGCGCCCGGGAGTTGACGTTCGTCGACCAGGTGGACGGCCTGTACGTCCCGCAACGACGACGTGAGGAAGACCTCGTCGGCGCGCTGGAGGACGTCCAGCGGCAGATCGGTCTCCTTGGCGCCGGTCCATTCGACGGTCAGGGCACGGGTGATGCCGGCGAGACAGCCGGAGGTGACCGGCGGGGTGTGGATCTCGCCGTCCAGGACGACGAAGACGTTCGACCCGGTGCCCTCGCAGAGTTGGCCGACGGTGTTGGCGAACAGGGCCTCGGAGGCGCCGTGTTGGCGGGCGCGGGCGAGGGCGACGACGTTCTCGGCGTACGACGTCGTCTTGAGGCCGGCGAGGGCGCCGCGCTCGTTGCGGGTCCACGGGACGGTGACCGCGGCGGTGGAGTCGGGGCGGCGCTTCGCCTCGCCGAGGGCGACCACGAGGGTCGGGCCGTGTTCGCCGCGGTCGGAGCCGAGGGGGCCGTGGCCGCCGGTGTACGTGATGCGGAGCCGGCCGAACGGCATCGGGTTGGCGGCGAGGACGGCCGCGCAGCCGCGGCGGACCTCGTCGAGGTCGGGGTCGGGCAGGCCGAGGCCGCGCGCGGAGCGGGTCAGCCGGTCGAGATGGCGGGTCAGTGCGAACGTCTTGCCGCCCGTCGCCTTCACCGTCTCGAAAATGCCGTCGCCCACGGTCAGTCCGTGGTCGAAGACGGAGACACGGGCGGACTCGATGTCCTGCAGCCCGCCGTCGAGCCAGATCTTCATGAAAGAGCCTCTCCGCTCACCTCGTACGCGCCCGACGCTATCGCGAGCAGCCGCGCCGCCTTCAGCTCGGTCTCCCGCCACTCCCCCTCGGGATCCGAGCCCCAGGTGATGCCCGCGCCGGTGCCGAAGCGGAGCATGCCGTCGGCGCGGTCGATCCAGAACGTGCGGATGCCGACGGCCAGTTCGCCGGTGCCCCGGTCGGCGTCCACCCAGCCGATGCCCCCGCAGTACGGGCCGCGGGGCGCGGTCTCCAGGGCGTCGATGATGCGCAGGGCACTGGACTTGGGCGCACCGGTGACGCTCCCGGGCGGAAAGGCGGCGGCGAGCAGCTCGGGCCAGCCGGCCCCCGCGGGCAGCTCACCCCGGACCGTCGACACGAGGTGCACCAGGCCCGGATGCTTCTCCACGACGCACAGGTCCGGCACGGTCACGGTCCCCGTGGCGCACACCCGGCCGAGGTCGTTGCGGACCAGGTCCACGATCATCACGTTCTCGGCGTAGTCCTTCTGCAGCAGGTCCGCCTCCGTCCGCCCGGTGCCCTTGATCGGGCCGGACTCGACGACCCGCCCGGTGCGACGCAGGAAGAGTTCGGGCGAGGCGGTGGCTATCTCCACACCGTGCCCGGGCAGCCGGATCGTTCCTGCGTACGGCGCCGGGTTGCCGCGCGCGAGCAGGGCGGTGAGGGCGTCCACGTCGGCGTCGGGGGCGACGGGCGCGGACAGGACGCGGCACAGGTTGGCCTGGTAGACCTCGCCGGCCGCGATGTGCTCCCGGATGCGGCGGACGCCGGCGGTGTAGGCGGCGCGGTCGAGAGAGGTGGTCCAGGCGTCGGTCGCGGGAGCGTGCCAGGCGCCGGGGGCGGGTGCCGGGACCGCTTCGTGCCGTACGTCGCGGAAGCGGGCGCAGGTCAGACGGCCCTCGAAGTCGGCCGCGACCGCCCAGAAGCCGGTGGAGTCCAGGGCCGCGGGATCGCTGGTGACATCGAGGAGACCGGTGGCGACGCGGCCGCCGAAACGGGCGAGGGGGACGAGACGGGACACGCCGTCGAGTCTATGGCGGGTGTCTCACAGGTTGCCCGGCCATGTCCCCACGGGTGCCCTGACCATGTGTTCCCGTAGACGCAGGCCAGCACGCTGCACAAACGCGTTTTTGTGCTGGCCCCGGAATCCGCTAGAGTTCAACTCGTCGCCGTGACGCGCAAGCGGAGCGGAAACGACAAGCGGACGTAGCTCAGTTGGTAGAGCGCAACCTTGCCAAGGTTGAGGTCGCCAGTTCGAACCTGGTCGTCCGCTCGCAGGAAGTGGGGGATCTTCCCGAACCCCTACGCTCCTGGTGGAGTGGCCGAGAGGCGAGGCAACGGCCTGCAAAGCCGTCTACACGGGTTCAAATCCCGTCTCCACCTCCAAGGACGATTAGCTCAGCGGGAGAGCGCTTCCCTGACACGGAAGAGGTCACTGGTTCAATCCCAGTATCGTCCACTGGTCCGCAAGGGCCCCCGCGCGATTAGCTCAGCGGGAGAGCGCTTCCCTGACACGGAAGAGGTCACTGGTTCAATCCCAGTATCGCGCACGCACCACCCATGATCCGCGGATCGTGGTCCCGAGGACGATTAGCTCAGCGGGAGAGCGCTTCCCTGACACGGAAGAGGTCACTGGTTCAATCCCAGTATCGTCCACACACCGGAGCCCCCGGCCGTCTCGTACGGCCGGGGGCTCTTCCGTGTTCCGGTCAGCTAGAGAACAGCATGTGACCGAAGCTCTTGTGGCGGTTGTGGCTGCCGTGACCGCCGTAGTGGCCACCGCCGTGACCGCCGCCGTGCGGGGCGCCCCAGGCGGGCGCGGGCGGGGCGGGGTAGGCCGCCTGCGGGCCCGGGGGCGGCGGGGCGGGCTGCTGCCACTGGGACTCCACGCGGGTCAGCGCCTCGAGCTCGCCGTAGTCGAGAAAGATCCCCCGGCAGTTGCTGCACTGCTCGATCTGGACACCGTTGCGGTTGTACGTGTGCATCGGCGCATGGCACTTCGGACACTGCATGCTCGGCTCAACTCCTCGGCCGTTGGTACGTCTTCGTGTTTCCCCAGGACAGACTCCGTCCGACCCCGGTCGGTTGCAGCCTACTTCGCGAATCCGGGCGCCAACTCGGGCGGGACGGAACCCATTCGGGCACAGGCGTCGACGACGGCCTGCTCCACCTCGTCGAGAGGGCGGTCCGCCGTGACCGCCTTGACGATCGCCAGGGCCGCGGTCTGCACGGTGAGGGCGCGGGCCGGGACGTCCAGGGCGGACCAGGGATCGCCGTCGGCGGGGACGGCCGGGCCGCCCGCCGCGCGGTACGCGGTCAGGAAGCGGGTCCATTCGTCGGGCGGGAGCAGCCCGCAGGCGTACCAGGCCGCCGGGCGGGCCAGGTCCCATCCGGGGACTCCTACGCCAAGGTCGTCCACGTCGATCAGGAGCCAGGGGCCGTCGGGGGCCGGGTGGCGGACGAGCTGGCCGAGGTGGAGGTCGCCGTGGCAGAGGGTGGTGGTGTCGGGCTGGGGTGCCTCGGCGCGGGCCCAGGCGGGGAGTGACGTCCAGGCGTTCAGGACGGGAGCGGCTGCGGGGTGGCCGCCGCCGGCCTCGCGGAGCCGGGTGATCGCTCGGACCGCCTTGAGGGGGCCACGCATGGACGGGAGGGGAGTCGGCGCGGGGGTGCGGTGGAGGCGGGCGAGGAGGGTGGCCGCGGCTTCCCAGGGAGCGGCGTCCGGGTCGTCCGGGTCTACGGGGGTGCCGTACGGCCAGCAGGTCACCAGGCGGTCGTGCAGGTGGAGGGGGGTGGGGTCGAGTGGGGGCAGGAGGATGCCGGGGAGGTGTGCCGCCGTCTTGAGGCGGGCGGTGAGGTCGGTGGGGTCGGTGTTCGGGGCGTGGGCCTTGGCGACGGTGTCCGCGTGGCGGACGACTGTGCCGTCGGGGCGGTCGGTGAGGGTGTGGCCGACTCCGGCTCCGGTTCCCTTTCCGCAGGGGCAGACGGGGGTTTGGGTGTGCGCTGCTGTTATGGCTCGGGCTGTCAGCTCGGGTAGCAGCGGCTGGTGGATTGTCACGAGGTCCCTTGGGTCGTACGGCTCTCCTTGGGAGCGTACGGCTGGGCAGGTGGCTTTGCCGCGGGCCGGTGGGGGCCGGTCGCGCCGTTCCCCGCGCCCCTTTGGGGCGCGACCCGGTCCAGGGCGTTCTGTCCCTCGGGCACAGCAAAGCCGGCGTAGCTCCCCAGCTACGCCGGCTTTTTTTGCCGTCCGCCGCACCCCCGTCCCCACGGGGTTTCATGGGTTGATGTCCCCGCCCGGACCGCTCTTCCGGGCCTGGGGTCGCCGCTCAGCGCCCCAGCATCACTCCCACGGACGACGCCTGTGTGGCCACGGTCTCCCAGCCGTCGAAGACGACCAGGAGCAGGACCGCCAGGGGAAGTGCCATCAAGGTCGCCACCAATGGGTGGCGACGGCCCGTGCGGCGGGTGCGGAACGCCGCGTTGTACGCCTTGCGTCCCTCTTCGCGGATCAATGCCCGCGGTGCCGTATGGGCCATGGTCCCTCTCCTGACCGTGCTCCGTTGACCGAACTCAGTTGTCGTTGGCAGCGGCGGGTGTCTGACCTCGGGGGACGAGTGCTGCACCCGCCGCTTGACCTCAAATCTAGGCGTGCGGCGGGTGCGGGTCGTCATGCCCTCGTACCGATTGGCGGGCCTCCCGGAGGATGAGCGATGACCTGCGAAGTACTCCCCTGGGTGGAGACCGGGTCCTACGTCTCGGGGTCTTCCCGGAGGGGGAGTCCGGTGTGCCCCGCTTTCTCTGAGCTGTCCTCGCGCGGGACCGGCTGCTCGACCAGGGCGAGGACCCTGGTCGCCATGAAGCGGGCGGTGCGCACGACGGAGCCATTGCGGGTGACTTCGCTCACTTCCACCACCCCTCGACGTACCGCCGTCTCCACCCGACGGCCCGCCCTGCTCGCCACCACCTCATATGTACGTGTTGTGTCGCCGGCGTCCACCACTATCTCGACGCGATCACCCTTCACGCGCTCAATCCCCCTTCTGTGATGGTTGGTTGAGGTCCGGGACGATGCGAAGTCCTGCTGCTCGCACGGGCTCTGACCACCCTTCAAGTTTCCCACTCGGCACTGACAATCCGTCGGTCCGAGAGGGCGCGGCCTTTGCGCGCGGGCGCCCGCGGAAACGTAAGCTGTCGCTCGTCACACGGACCGGGCAGCGGGGATGAACATGGCGATGATGCGCCTGAGGCGCGAGGACCCGCGCGTCGTCGGCTCGTTCAGGCTTCACAGACGGCTCGGCGCGGGCGGAATGGGTGTCGTCTATCTGGGCTCCGACCGCAAGGGGCAGCGGGTCGCGCTGAAGGTCATCCGGCCGGATCTGGCGGAGGACCAGGAGTTCCGTTCGCGGTTCGCGCGCGAGGTCTCGGCCGCCCGGCGGATTCGCGGGGGATGCACTGCCCGGCTGGTCGCCGCGGATCTTGACGCCGACCGGCCGTGGTTCGCCACTCAGTACGTGCCCGGGCCCTCCCTGCACGACAAGGTCGCCGACGAGGGTGCGCTCGGTGCGGCCGAGGTCGCCGCTATCGGGGCCGCTCTGTCTGAGGGGCTCGTCGCGGTGCACGAGGCCGGGGTCGTCCACCGGGATCTCAAGCCGTCGAACATCCTTCTCTCCCCCAAGGGTCCGCGGATCATCGACTTCGGTATCGCCTGGGCGACCGGTGCGTCGACGCTCACGCATGTCGGTACGGCGGTGGGTTCGCCCGGGTTCCTCGCTCCCGAGCAGGTGCGGGGGGCGGCGGTCACGCCGGCCACGGACGTGTTCTCGCTCGGGGCCACGCTCGCGTATGCCTCGACCTCCGACTCGCCCTTCGGACACGGCAGTTCCGAGGTGATGCTGTACCGCGTGGTGCACGAGGAGGCGCACCTGCACGGGGTGCCGGACGCGCTCGCCCCGCTCGTCCGCGCCTGCCTGGCGAAGGACCCCGAGGAACGCCCCAGCACCCTTCAACTGTCCCTGCGGCTCAAGGAGATCGCCGCGCGTGAGGCCCAGGGCCTGGCCGACGTACGGCCGCCCGCGCCGCGCGCCGCGGAGGCGGACCGGCCGACCGGACGGCTCACGGACAGCTACCCGGAGCAGGAGCGCACCCAGGGCGGGCGGCGTCCGCAGGGCACCCCGGCACCGCGTGGTGCGGCTCCGCCGCCGTCCCGGGGTGGCGGCAGTCCCTCTCGTGGAAGTGGCGGCACTCCGTCGCGTGGGGGCGGTGGCGGTGGTGTGCCTTCCCGGCCGGGCTCGGCGCGGCCTACTCCGTCGGGACGCAACACGACCCGTTCCGGAAGCGGCAGCCGACCCGCGTCTCGCGGCGGCACCGGCCGGCCTCCTGGTCCGCGGACCACGGGAACGGGGCGGCGGCCCGCGAATCCGCGGCTGCTGCGGCAGCGGCTGTTCGTGTTCGTCGTCGTCACGCTGCTGGTCGCGCTCGGTATCGCGGTGGCCCAGGGGTGCTCGGGGCCGGCGCACGGGCTCGGTCGTACCGGGGGTGTTGGGCAGCAGGAGCGTGCCGTAGGGGCGGATGGTCGGGTTCCGGATGGCGGTCGTACGGGGCTGTAGGCGGCACCTGCGTCGTGGTGGGTTCTTTTCGCCCCCGCCGCCCCTACCCGTCCCATCCTCAGGGGCTGCTGCCCCTTCCGCCCCGCCTGAGGGCTGCGCCCCCAGACCCCCATCGGCCCCGCAAGGGCCTCGTCCTCAAACGCCGGACGGGCTGATTGGGGTCGGCCTCGTTGAGAAGCTCGCCGTTACAAACCCGGCAGGATCTGCGCGAAGAACTCTCGGTCCGCGTCGAAGAGCGGGGCGAGGGTCAGGAACTCGGCCGGGGTGACCCAGCGGACCTCGGAGACCTCGCCCGGGTCGGGGACGATCGTGCCGTTGCCGGTTTCTGCGGCGGTCCACCAGTGGAGGCGGAAGGTGCCGTCGTCGGTCTCGGACTGCCAGACCTTCCTCAGGGGGGAGACGGTGAGGCCGACTTCCTCGTGGACCTCTCTGACCAGGGCCTCCTCCTGCGTCTCCCCCGGTTCGAGCTTGCCGCTGAGCGGGGCCCAGTAGCCGGAACGGGCGGAGTCCGGGCCACGGCGGATGACCAGCACGCGGTCCGCGCGCCGTAGTACGGCCACGATCGCCTCGCGCTGGGCCAAGCCGTGCTCCTAGAGTTCGGGGCGGCCGGTGGCCACCGCGTAGAAGGCTACGGCAGCGGCGGCGCCCACGTTGAGGGAGTCGACGCCGTGGGCCATCGGGATGCGGACCCATTCGTCGGCGGCGACCAGGGCCTGGGTGGAGAGGCCGTCGCCTTCCGCGCCGAGCATCAGGGCGACCCGGTCCATGCGGTGCGGGGCCGCCTCGTCGAGGCTCTTCGCCTTCTCGTCCGGAGTGAGCGCGAGGAGGGTGAAACCGGCCTCGCGGACCGACTCCAGGCCCTTGGGCCAACTGTCGAGACGGGCGTAGGGGACGGAGAAGACCGCGCCCATCGAGACCTTCACGCTGCGGCGGTACAGAGGGTCCGCGCAGTCGGGGGACAACAGGACCGCGTCCATGCCCAGTGCCGCCGCCGAGCGGAAGATCGCGCCGATGTTGGTGTGGTCGTTGACCGACTCCATGACGACGACCCTGCGGGTGGTCTGGAGGAGTTCGTGCGCCGTGGGGAGCGGTTTGCGCTGCATGGAGGCCAGCGCGCCCCTGTGCACGTGGTAGCCGGTGACGCGTTCGGCCAGTTCCGGGCTCACCGCGTAGACGGGGGCCGGGAGTTCGTCGATGACGTCCCGCATGACGTCGACCCACTTCGCGGACAGCAGCATCGAACGCATCTCGTAGCCCGCGTCCTTGGCCCGTCTGATGACCTTCTCGCCCTCGGCGATGAACAGGCCCTCGGCCGGTTCACGCTTGCGGCGCAGCTCTACGTCGGTCAGGCCCGTGTAATCACGCAGGCGCGGGTCGTCGGGATCCTCAACGGTGATGAGATCGGCCACAGGGTGATACTGCCTTGTCCTGGGTGTGGTGCCAACGGCTGGGAACGGGTTGTGTTACCCGGGGTTACGCGAGGGCCTCCGGGCCTACGGTGACGACCGCGCCGATGACGATCACCGCCGGCGGCTTCACGTCCTCCGCGCGCGCGGTCTCGCCGACCGTCGCGAGGGTCGCGTCCACCCGGCGCTGGGCGGCCGTCGTGCCCTCCTGGACCAGGGCGACCGGGGTGTCGGCAGGCTTGCCGTGCGCGATCAGGGTCTCGGCGATCTTCCCGATCTTGTCGACGCCCATGAGGACCACCAGTGTGCCGGTGAGCTTCGCGAGGGACGGCCAGTCGACCAGGGAGCGCTCGTCGTCAGGGGCGACATGACCGCTGACCACCGTGAACTCGTGTGCGACGCCTCGGTGGGTGACCGGGATGCCGGCGGCTCCGGGGACCGAGATCGAACTGGAGATGCCGGGCACGACCGTGCACGGGATGCCGGCCTCGGCGAGCGCCTGGACCTCCTCCATGCCCCGGCCGTAGACGAAGGGGTCGCCACCCTTCAGCCGTACGACCGACTTGCCCTGCTTGGCGTGTTCGATCAGGGCGTTGTTGATGGCCTCCTGGGCCATGTAGCGGCCGTAGGGGATCTTCGCCGCGTCGATCACCTCGACGTGCGGGGGAAGTTCGGCGAGGAGGTCGCGGGGGCCGAGGCGGTCGGCGATGACGACGTCGGCCTCGGCGAGGAGGCGGCGGCCGCGGACCGTGATCAGGTCCGGGTCGCCGGGGCCGCCGCCGACGAGGGCGACGCCCGGGGTGCGGGTGCGGTGGTGGGGGGCGACGAGGGTGCCGTCGCGCAGGCCCGCGACGACCGCGTCGCGGACGGCAGCGGTGTGGCGGGGGTCCCGGCCGCGCGCGTCCGTGGTGAGTACGGCGACGGTGACGCCCTCGCTGTGGCCGGTCGCCGGGGTCCAGGCGGTGGCCTGGTCGGCGTCGTCGGAGCGGACGCACCAGACGCGGTTCGCCTCCGCCTCGGCGGAGGCGGCGGTGTTGGCCTCGGGGTCGGTGGTGACGATGAGCGCGTACCAGGCGTTCGCGAGGTCGCCGTCCGCGTACGGGCGTCGCTCCCAGGCGATCTCGCCCGCGTCCGCCATCGCCTCCACGGAAGGGGTCGCCTCGGGGGACACGAGGGTGATGTCCGCGCCCGCCGCGATCAGCGCGGGGAGGCGGCGCTGGGCGACCTGGCCGCCGCCGAGGACGACGACCCGGCGGCCGGTGAGGCGGAGGCCTACGGGGTAGGCGGGGTTTTCGGCCATGAGGGTGCGGCTCCTCGGACGGGCGTGCGGTGGGCGCTACGGCTCTGGAGCGGCCCTGACGTGCGGATTTTAGAGTGCGTTCAGCGTACGGCGGGGGTGGGGTGGGCGCGACGGATCGCCTGCCCACCCCACCCCCGGTCCGGTTCTACTTCTCGGTGACGCCCGCCGAGTCGAACGTCGCCACCTCGTGCATCGCCCGCGCCGTGCTCTGCACCAGCGGCAGGGCCAGCAGCGCGCCCGTGCCCTCGCCGAGGCGGAGGTCGAGGTCGACCAGGGGGCGCAGGCCGAGCTTGTTGAGCGCGGCCACGTGGCCGGGTTCGGCGCTGCGGTGGCCCGCGATGCAGGCCGCGAGGACCTCGGGGGCGATCGCGCGGGCCACCAGGGCCGCGGCTCCGGCGCTGACGCCGTCCAGGATCACCGGCGTACGCAGGGAAGCGCCACCGAGCAACAGGCCGACCATCGCCGCGTGTTCGAAGCCGCCGACCGCGGCGAGCACGCCGATGGGGTCGGCCGGGTCCGGCTGGTGGAGGTCGATCGCGCGGCGCACGACCTCCGTCTTGCGGGCGAGGGTCTCGTCGTTGATGCCGGTGCCCCTGCCCGTCACCTCCGCCGGGTCGGTGTCCGTGAAGACCGAGATCAGGGCGGCGGACGCGGTGGTGTTCGCGATGCCCATCTCACCTGTGAGCAAAGCCTTGTTGCCGGCCGCCACCAGGTCGCGGGCCGTCTCGATGCCCACCTCGATGGCCTGCTTGGCCTCCTCGCGGGACATCGCCGGACCGGTCGTCATGTCGGACGTACCGGCGCGGATCTTGCGGGGCAACAGGCCGGGCGTGGCCGGGAGTTCGGAGGCCACGCCGACATCCACGACGCACACCTCGGCGCCCACCTGGCTCGCGAAGGCGTTGCAAACGGCGCCGCCGCCAAGGAAGTTGGCGACCATCTGGGCCGTGACCTCCTGCGGCCAGGGCGTGACGCCCTGCGCGTGCACCCCGTGGTCGCCCGCGAAGATCGCGACGGCCGCGGGCTCCGGGATCGGCGGCGGGCACTGCCGGGACAGCCCGGACAGTTGCGCGGAGATGATCTCCAGCATGCCGAGCGAGCCCGGCGGCTTCGTCATCCGCTTCTGCCGCTCCCACGCCTCGCCGAGCGCCTTCGCGTCCAGCGGGCGGATCCCGGCGACGGTCTCGGCGAGCAGATCGTGCGGGTCCTCACCGGGCAGCGCCCGACGGCCGTACGTCTCCTCGTGCACGACCCACGACAGCGGGCGGCGCTTGGACCAGCCGGCCTGCATCAGCTCGGGCTCTTCCGGGAACTCGTCGACGTAGCCGACGCAGAGGTACGCGATGACCTCCAGGTGCTCCGGCAGGCCGAGCGCGCGGACCATCTCGCGCTCGTCGAAGAAGCTGACCCAGCCGACACCGAGGCCCTCGGCGCGGGCGGCGAGCCACAGATTCTCTACGGCGAGAGCGGCGGAGTACGGCGCCATCTGCGGCTGTGTGTGCCGGCCCAGGGTGTGGCGGCCGCCGCGCGTCGGGTCGGCGGTGACGACGATGTTCACCGGGGTGTCGAGGATGGCCTCGATCTTCAGTTCCTTGAACTGCTTCGCCCTGCCCTTCGGCAGCGACTTCGCGTACGCCTCGCGCTGGCTCTCGGCCAGTTCGTGCATGCTCCGGCGGGTGTCGGCGGAACGGATGACCACGAAGTCCCACGGCTGGGAGTGCCCGACGGACGGCGCGGTGTGCGCCGCCTCCAGGACGCGCAGCAGCACGTCGTGCGGGATCGGGTCGCTGCGGAAGCCGTTGCGGATGTCCCGACGCTCGCGCATCACCTTCAGCACGGCCTCGCGCTCGACGTCGTCGTAGGCGGGTGCGGCGGGGCCGGTGGACTCTCGTACGTCTTCCACTACGGCCGTGCTCTCTTCTTCCTGATCGGCTGCCCGGGTGTCCAGGTCGTCCGCGTGCTGTACGAGTTCCGGTTCGAGGTCGGGGTCGGCCTCGCGGGGGGCGGGGACGGCGGCGAAGGAGTCCTCCGTGCCGACCGGTCGCTCCTCCGGGGGGAGGGTCAGGGGGTGCGGCGGGGTCGGTGCGAGGTGGGGGGTGGTGGGCACGGAGCCTTCCACCGGGACGAAGCGGCCGAGGGAGTCGTCCGGGTGGGGCTGGGGCTGAAGCTCCAGGCCCGGCTCCGGTTGGACACCGGTCGCGAAAGAGGCTTCGTCGGCCTGTTGCAGGAGAGGGAGGGCCTCGGGGGCCGTCATCTCGGGTGTGTGGACTTCGGCTTCGGCGGGCTCGGGGGCCGGTACGAATTCGGCCACGGCCTCGGCCTCGGCTACGGCTTCGGGTTCGATCGCGACGAAGTGGGGCGGGGCAAGGGTGTCCTCGACGAGGGGTGCGGTCTCGGGGGCGAGGGGTGTCTCGACTCCCGGGAAAGCGGGCGGAGTCTGCCCGGCTTCCTGGATGACGGCGGTCTCCTCGACGGGGGCCTCGGGAACCTCGTCGAGCGCGGGGGCGTACGTGACGTCCGGTGCCTGGAACAGCTCCGGAGCGGCGACCGCTTCGGGGGTCTCGTCGGGAGCGATTACGGCTTCGGGGACCTGCTCGGCGCCATGAGGCGACACGACCTCGGGCGCGGGGACGGGGACGGGGGCAGGAACCTGGACCGGGACGACAACCGCTTCGGCGACGAAGGCCTCGGCACTCTGGGCGACTACCGGCTCGGCACCGTGAGCCGCCTCGACCTCAGCACCCTGCTCGTTCGTGACAGCAAACCCGGTGTCGTAGACCTCTCCGGCTCCCGCCGCGTCCACGGCCTCCGGCAACACCTCGCCCTCGGGGGCGAACACACCCTCGGGACCCGGTAGCACCTCGGGCTCCGGCGCGACCTCAGGCTCCGGCGCGACCTCGGCAACCGGCACCGCAACCGCAGCGGCGACCTGCTCCGGCTCCTGCCCGGCAACCGCACCCTCGGCGCTCCCCGGCAGGTGCCCCGCCTCAGGAACACCGGCGTTTCCGGAACTCTCCGTGCTCACGTGGTTCACGTGGTTCACCTGGGCGAAGGCGGTCGCAGGCTCCCCCGCGAACGACCCCTCGTGCCCCTGCCAGGCCCCACCGGCATCCGGAGCCTGCGCCAGGCCGCCCCCTGCAGCCGCACCCGCATCCACACCGACGCCCGTGACCGGACCCGGCTCAGACGCGGCGACCCCGGTGTCCACGGCCATGGCGACACCCCCACCGAGGGACTCGCCCCCCGATTTGCCAACCGGAACAACCGTTTCGGCTCCCGGCACCCCCGCGCCCACCGGCGCCTGGGCGCCCCAGGGAGCGGCGCCCTGCGGTGGCAGGTCACGGAGTTGGGGTGCGTCGAAGTACTCGGCGCCGGTCGCCGGCGGGCCCGGCTGCCGTACCGGCGCGCCCGCGGGGCCGCGGTCGGCGAGGGAGCGGACCGGGCTCGCGGAGGTGTCGGGGAGGGGCGGGCCGAGATGCAGCGGGCGACGCTGCGGGACCGGCGCGGGCGGCGGCGCGGGAAGTCGTACGCCCCCCAGATCGACGGAACCGCTGTCACGGCCGGCCGTCTCGTGCGGACCCGGCTCGTGCACGGCGGTCTCCTGTGCGGCGGCCTCGTGCGCGGCCGTCTCCTGCACAGCGGGCTCGTACACAGCGGGCTCGTACACAGCGGGCTCCTGCGGACCCGGCTCGTACGCGGCGGCCTCGTACACCGCGGGCTCGTGCCGAGCGGGCCCGTTGGCCGTCTCGACGACGGGCTCGGGGGCGGGGGGCGGGACCTCGTTGCCCCAGGCGCCCTGGGCGCCCGGCAGCAGCAACAGGTCCTCGTCCTCGGCGGTGGTCTCGGAGAGGTAGGTGTACGCGCCGTGCGCGGGAACGCCTGGCTGTTCCACCATGCCTGCGTTCTCCGGCAGCCCCTCGGCCGGGATCTGGCCGGTGTCGGTCATGCGTACCCCTCGCCCATCGGTTAGTGCTTCTACGACCCACTCACCGGGAACGGCGCACCGACCGCCCCGCAGTGAAGAACGAGCGTGCCTGTCCAGCGGCACGAACGACCCGACGCCAAAAAGCCATTTAGACGACAAAGCCATTGACTGGCATTGTCGCGGCCGTTGCGCCGTCGCGACAGGTAGACCCGCGACGGCCCGCTGTGGACTGCGCCACGTTGCGCGTCCTCCGGTTCCGCCGTACCACACTCACCCCAAAACGGGCGGGTTTTCCGGACATTGACGAACGAAGTGCCGGGTCACCCGATGCGGTACAACAGTCCGCCAGCCTACCGCGCGCAGTACGACAACAGGATCACGGGGACAGTACGAGGGGTCGGCGAACAGGTCAGGAAACGCGCTCCGGAAGGAGGCCGCTGAGCAGGAACGCGACACTCCGTTCCGTCTCCGTCCAGGCCCTGGTGTCGAGTTCGACGGACTGCAACAGGGCGCACTCCACGTGGTAGCCGTGCTCCGTGAGGTCACGCCCGACGAGTTCGGCCTCGTCGCGGGTGGCGGCGTGCGCCACGATGCGCTGCGGGCGCCGGTCGGCGACCGCGGAGACGACGGCCACTCCCCCGCCGCCGACGCGTACTACGTCGGGTTCGGGGAGGTTCTCCAGGATGTGCGGGGCGTCGCCCTGGACGATCTGGAGGTGCACGCCGAAGCTGCGGGCCGCGGAGTCGGTGCGGGTGCAGGCCTGGGTGTCGCGGTCGACGGCGATGACGGCGGCGCCGGCGCGGGCCGCCTCGATGGCGAAGGCACCGCTGCCGCAGCCGATGTCCCACACCAGGTCTCCGACGCGCGGGCCGAGGCGGGCGAGTTGGGCGGCCCGGAGCAAGTCCGTCTCGCCCTCGCCGAGTTCACCGCCGTAGGCCTCGGCGGGCAGGGTCCAGCCGCGGGCGACGGCGGCCGGGTCGCGGCCGGCGATCCAGCCCTCGCCCGGGCCAGTGGTGAGGGTGGGGCCGACCGGGCCGCCCATGACGATGACGACGTTGGGGTCACGCCAGGTGCGGTCGGCGGCCTTGTCGGAGGTGAGGACGGTGACCTGCTCGTGCTCGGTGCCCAGTTCCTCGCAGATGACGAAGGTGCGGTGGACGCCCTCCATGAGGAGACCGAGTTCGGCCGGTCCGGCGCCCGGTGAGGTGAGGACGGCGACTTTTGTGTGGGCCCGGCACACGTTCACCGCGCGTCGCAGGGTGCGCCTGTGTGCGACGACCACCTGTGCGTCGTCCCAGGGCATACCGGCGCGGGCGAAGGCGGCGGCCACCGAGGACACCGCGGGGACAACCTCCACCTCCAGGCCGAACTCGGGCGCGCGCAGGGTCCGTACGACTCCGAAGAAGCCCGGGTCGCCGTCGGCGAAGACGACCGCGGTGCCGCGGTGCCCGGCGATACGGCGGGCGGCGAGGGCGACGCTGCCGAGGCGGATGCGCTCGGCGCGCTCCGGTACCTCGGGGAGCGCGAGATGGTGGGGCGCGCCGGCCACCAGGGTGGCGGCGGCGAGGGCGGAGCGTGCCGCGGCGGTCAGCGGAGAGCCGTCCCAGCCGATCACCGTGACGCGGTCGGCCATCGTCGTCAGTCTCCAGGGGTGGTTCGCAGGTCGTCGGGGGAAGCGGCCCGCACGCGGGCACCGTGAGGGTACCTGGTGCCGCCGGGCGGTGCTCCCTGTGCCGTACCCGCCGAATTCAGTTCCAGTCGGCGAGTGACGTGAAACCGTCGATGTCTTCGAGCTGTTCGGCCGTGCCCTCCAGGTCCTCGGGGAGGAGGCTCCACACGATGAAGTCGGTGCGGACGTCGCTCCAGGTGCCGTCGTCGCCGTGGACGTGCGCTATGCACGCGCCCCGCAGGACGCCCTCGCTGATGCAGCCGATCTTCTGGGCCACCTGCTGGGAGGCGGTGTTGTCGGCGGCCGTGCGCAGTTCGATGCGCTCCAACTTCTGGTCCCCGAACAGCCATTGGGCGGTGGCGAGCGCCGCCTCGGAGGCGTAACCCTCGCCGCGGGCCCAGGGGGCGATGATGTACGACAGCTCGGTGGACCTGATGTGCCAGTTGGTCTTGGCGAGTTGGACGATGCCGACCAGTCGCTGGGTGAGGAACTCGGTGACGGCGAGGTCGAGGCCGCGGCCCGAAGTGCGTTCGTTGGGCGCGTACTCGGTGATCCAACGGCGGGCCCGGTCCTCGGTGTAGGGCTGGGGGACGTCGGTCCAGGACCCGACCTGCTCGTCGTTCATCATCTCCGTCAGCGCGGGGATGTCGTCCTCGTCGAGGGGCCGCAGCACCAACCGCTCCGTGCTGATGGAGATGTTGGGGAAGGTGCTAGTCATGCGCCACTCCGTAACCTTCGGAAAATGTTCAGGGCAACCTGAACTGCCCAGCATGCAGCATCAAAGCAGTGAACCGCACCACGGGGTCCACCCGCGGTGAGCGAGTGGACCCCGTGCGTGGCGGTACGCCGTATACGCCCTTGTCAGCCGGAAGTGACCGGCAGGACAGAGCCCTTGTACTTCTCCGCTATGAACTTCTTCACGTCGGAGGAGAGGAGAAGCTTCGCGAGCTTCTCTACCCGGGGGTCGTCCTCGTTGCCGCGTTTGACGGCGAGGAGGTTGGCGTAGGGGTTGCCCTTCGCCGACTCCAGGAGGATCGCGTCCTCGGCGGGGCTGAGGCCCGCGTCCTGGGCGTAGTTGTTGTTGATGACGGCCACGTCCAAGTCATCGAGCGAGCGCGGCAGTTGGGCCGGGTCCAGCTCCTTGAACTTGAGGTGCTTCGGGTTGGCCGTGACGTCGGCGGGGGACGCGTCGGTGCCCGCCCCCTTCTTGAGCGTGATCAGCCCCTTGGCGGCGAGGAGTTTGAGGGCGCGTCCCTCGTTGGTGGTCTCGTTGGGCACGGCGACGGTGGCTCCGTCGGCGAGCTCGGCAATGTCCTTGACCTTCTTGGAGTACACGCCCATCGGCGGCAGGTACGCCTTGACGACCGAGACCAGGTCGGTGTCCTTGGACTTGTTGAACTCGTCGAGGAAGGGCTGGTTCTGGTAGAGGTTCGCGTCCAGCGAGCCCTCCTGGAGCGCGGTGTTCGGCAGGACGTAGTCCGTGAACTCCTTGATCTCCAGGTCGAGTCCGGCCTTCGCGGCCAGGTTGTCCTTGATGTACGTCAGGACCTCGCCGGCCGGCACGGCGGTGGCGCCGACGACGAGGGTGCCGTCGGCCTTGCCGGCGCCCTTGCCGGAGTCGGAGCCCGAACCGCAGGCCGTGAGGCCGAAGAAGGTCACGGCGAGTCCGGCCGCCGTGACGGCGATGCTCTTGCGCATGGTGATTCCCCCGGCTCTGTTCAGAAGGACGGTCAGAAGGACGGGATGACGGACCCGGCGTACTTGTCCTCGATGAACTTCTTGACCTCGGGCGAGGTCAGCAGCTTCGCGAGCTTCTTGACGCGCGGGTCCTTCTCGTTGCCCTTCTTCACGGCGAGGAAGTTGCCGTAGGGGTTGTTCGTCGCGGACTCCAGGACGATCGCGTCCTTGGCGGGCTTCAGGCCCGAGGAGATGGCGTAGTTGCCGTTGATGACGGCCGCGTCGACGTCGTCCAGGGAGCGCGGGGTCTGGGCCGCCTCCAGCTCCTTGAACTTGAGGTTCTTGGGGTTCTTGGTGATGTCCGCGGGGGTCGCCTCGTTGCCCACACCGGACTTGAGGGTGATCAGTCCGTTGGCCGCGAGCAGCTTGAGGGCGCGGGCCTCGTTCACGCTGTCGTTCGGGACGGCGACCGTCGCGCCGCTCTTCAGGGCGTCGGCGCTCTTCACCTTGTGGGAATAGAGGCCGAGCGGCTCCAGGTGGACCGTGACGACGGGCACGATGTGGGTGCCGTTCTTCTTGTTGAAGTCGTCGAGGTACGGCTGGTTCTGGAAGTAGTTGGCGCCCACCGAGCCGTCCTCGGTCGCCGTGTTCGGCGTGACGTAGTCGGTGAACTCCTTGACCTCCAGGTCGAGTCCGGCCTTCTTCGCCAGGTGGTCCTTGACGTAGTCGAGGATCTCGGCGTGCGGCGTGGGGCTCGCGGCGACGACCAGCGGTCCGCTGTAGTCGGCGGAGGCCGAGGAGGAACCCTTGTCCGAGCCGCAGGCGGAGAGCGCGAAGGTGAGCGCTCCGGCGGCGAGGACGGCAGTGGTGAGCTTTGCGGTGTTACGCACGAAAAGTGCCTTTCCTGAAGGGTGTCGCGTACTACGACCCCGCGTTGGGTGGTGCGGGGAGCCTTGGGGGGGTGCCGGGGTGGGCCTACGCGGCCTTCAGCAGCCGGAGCCTCGGCGCGGGACCCGACCGTCCGCCGCGCCGGTGCACGGAGCGGGCCGCGTAGTCGCCGGCGAACTGGATGAGGGAGATGACGACCGCGAGGATCGCCACGGTGATCCACATCAACTGGGTCTCGAAGCGCTGATAGCCGTAGCGGATGGCGATGTCGCCGAGGCCGCCCGCGCCGACCGTGCCGGCCATCGCGGAGTAGCCGATGAGGGCGACGATCGTGGTGGTGGTGCTGGAGATCAGCGAGGGCAGGGACTCCGGTACGAGGACCTTGCGCACGATGGTCCAGGTGTTGCCGCCCATCGACTGCACGGCCTCGACGAGCCCGCCGTCCACTTCCCGGACAGCAGTCTCAACCAAGCGCGCGAAGAAGGGAATTGCCCCGATGGCGAGCGGCACGATCGCCGCCTCGCGGCCGATGGTCGTCCCGGTGATGGTCCGGGTGAAGTTCATCAGCGCGACCATGAGGATGATGAACGGCAGCGAGCGGGCGACGTTCACGATCTGCCCGATGACCTTGTTGGCGGCGACGTTCTGGAGCAGTCCGCCCCGGTCGGTCAGGACCAGCAGGATGCCGAGCGGGAGACCGCCGACGACGGCGATGACCGTGGACCAGCCGACCATGTAGAGCGTGTCCCAACACGCCTGGGACAGCAGGGGCTGCATCTCGGACCAGCTCACTTGGCACCTTCCTTCAGCAGCACGGGCTCCTGGCCCAACACGTCGATCTGCAGGCCCTGTTCGCGCAGGAAACCGATCGGCACCACGTTGTCCTCGTAGCGGCCGGGCAGTTCGATGCGCATACGGCCGACCTGGAGTCCGCCGACGGTGTCGATGGCGGCGCCGAGGATCGAGATGTCGATGTTGTAGGTGCGCGAGAGCTGGGAGATGACGGGCTGGGTGGCGGCCTCGCCGTGGAAGGTGACGTCGACGACGGTCCGGTCCTCGCCGTCCGCCTCACCGCTGACCGGGAAGAGCGCGGAGGCCAGCTCGGAGCCGGGGGTCGCGAGCAGTTCGCTCACCGTGCCCGACTCGACGATGCGGCCGTTCTCCATCAGGGCGGCCGAGTCGCACACGTTCTTGACGACGTCCATCTCGTGGGTGATGAGCAGGACGGTCAGGCCCAGTTGCCGGTTCAGGTCGCGCAGCAACTGGAGGATCGAGCGGGTGGTCTCCGGGTCGAGGGCGCTGGTGGCCTCGTCGGAGAGCAGCACCTTGGGGTCGCCGGCCAGGGCGCGGGCGATGCCGACGCGCTGCTTCTGGCCGCCCGAGAGCTGGGCGGGGTAGGCCTTCGCCTTGTCGGCGAGCCCGACGAGGTCGAGGAGTTCGAGGGCCTTGGCGGACCGTTCCTTCCCCGACTTCCCGAGGATTTCGAGCGGCAGCTCGATGTTGTCCTGCACGGTCCGCGAGGAGAGCAGGTTGAAGTGCTGGAAGACCATGCCGATACGGCTGCGGGCCTGCCGGAGTTCCCGTCCGGCGCGCGGCCCGCGTCCGGCGAGGGCGGTGAGGTCCTGCCCGTCGACGGTGACCGTGCCGGCGGTGGGCTGCTCCAGCAGGTTGACGCAGCGGATGAGCGAGGACTTGCCGGCGCCGGACTGGCCGATGACGCCGTACACCTCGCCTTCGCGGACGTGGAGGTCGACGCCGTCGAGGGCGGTGACCTCACGGCCGCGTGAGCGGTAGACCTTGGTCAGGCCCGATGTGGTGATCACTGGGGTTCCATGACTGTCGAGCACGCGGGCGTGGGTGTGCCCTCGTACGGATGGGAAATGTGCGCGGGGCGGCGTCGGTCACGTAGGAACTACGGACATGCCACAACGACTCGCTTCGGGGCGCGAGGCTCGGGGCGCTGAGCCCGGGGGGTGGTGCGGGGGCCCTCTAGAAGGCGCACATTCGACACATACAGCGAGCACCGGGCGTCAGGGTCGCCTCGGTCGCAAGGGTGCGGCTGCTCGTCGTGGTCATGGAATCAGTAAAGCAGACGTACGGTCCTGACAAAGCGCCGCTGTCCGCATGCCGGACAGCGGCGGACGGCTGTCAGCGGCGCTCGGAGATCTCCACTCCCCCGTCGCTGACCAGCGCGGACAGGGCTGACAGGTTGCTCACAACAAAGTCCGCGTCGAGCTCGTGTGCCTCGTGTGTTGTGGCCAATGCCACGGTGATCATTCCGGCCGCGCGGCCCGCCTGGAGTCCCGCCGGGGCGTCCTCGAAGACGACGCAGTCGGCCGGGTCGACGCCGAGTTGGCGGGCGGCGAGGAGGTAGGGCTCGGGGTCGGGCTTGCCGCGTGTGACGTCCTCGGCGACGACGAGGGTCTTGGGGAGGATGCCGGCGTGCGCGAGCCGGGCCTCGGCGAGCCGACGAGTGGCGGAGGTGACGACGGCCCAGCGGTCGGCCGGCAGCGAGTCGAGGAAGTCCCGGGTGCCGGGCAGCAGGACGGCACCGCCGTTGGGCACGTCCTCCACCTCCAGCGCCTCGATCCGCGCGACCGCCATAGGCACGACATCGGCGGGCAGCAGGTCGGCGGCTATCTCCACGGCGGTCCGCCCGTGCAGCTCGACCCGCGCGAAGTCCTCGGCGGTGATCCCGAACTCCTCCGCCCACCGGGTCCAGCACCGGCGCACGGACTCGAGGGAGGAGACGAGCGTGCCGTCGTTGTCGAACAGGAGGGCTTGAGCGTGGATCTTCATGCACTCGACCCTACGGTCACCGGTCTTATGGCCCGTAATAGGGTCACTGCATGCTTGATGCCCTGACACTGACGATCGGTGTCGCCGCGCTGCTGCTCGCCGCCTGGACCGGGTGGGCCGCCTACCGCGACCAGTCGACGAAGGACTGGCACTTCATCGGAATGGCCGTCGTCACCCTGCTGGCCACCGTCCAACTGGTGGTCGGGATCGTGCAGTTGGCGCGCGGCGAGAAGGCGGAGCAGGGCACGACGATCTTCGTCGCGTATCTGCTGGGCGCGTTCGCGACCGTCCCGGCGGCGGGCCTCATGTCACTGACGGAGCGCACCCGCTGGGGTTCGGTCACGGTCGCGGCCGGCGGCGTGGTCCTCGCCGTGCTCGAAGTGCGGCTCTACGACATTTGGGGAAGCTGAGATGACCACCGTGGAAGACAAGCCGAAGCGGCTCATCAGCGGGCCCGGCATCCTGCTCGTCTGGTTCTACGGCGTGATGGTCGTCGGCGCGGTCTCGCGCTCCGTCTACCAGATCGCCACCGAGTTCGACCGGGCCCCGCTCGCCTACTCCCTGTCGGCCGTGGCGGGTGTGGTGTACGGGTTCATCACGTACTCCCTGATCCGCGGCGGCGAGAAGGCCCGCAGGGCGGCACAGGTGTGCTGCGCCGCCGAACTCGCGGGTGTCCTCGTCGTGGGCACGCTGACCGTGATCGACAGTTCGGCCTTCCCGGACGCGACGGTCTGGTCGTACTACGGCGCGGGGTACATCTTCATCCCCGTGCTGCTGCCGCTGTCCGCGCTCTACTGGCTGCGGAAGAACCGCACCGCCGACACCACCGACACGGTCACGCCGTAGCGACGTACGCCTCTACCGGCTTCTCCAGGACGATCATCGGTACGCCGTCGTCGCCCTGGGAGGTGCCCACGGTCTCGTAGCCGACGCGGCGGTACAGGCGGAGGTTGCCCTCGCTGCGGTGGCCGGTGTGGAGGCGGAACTTCTTGGCGCCGCGTTCCTCGGCCAGAGCCGATTCCGCCGCGCGAAGAAGGCGGGCGCCGATGCCGTGGCCCTGGAGGCGCGGGTGGACGCAGAGTTTGCCGATGGCCGCCGCGCCGTCCTCCGTCACCGTGCCGCGGACCGAGCCGACCACTTCCTCGCCCAGCCGGGCGACGAACACGCAGTCGGCGCCGACCTCGTCCCGGACCGAGTCGAGGCTCTGGACGAGCGGATCGATGCGGTAGTTGCCGTACAGCGCCGCCTCACTCTGGAAGCACAGGTACTGCAGCCTGAAGATCTGCTCTGAGTCCTGCTCGGTCGCCACCGAGATGGTCACGCTCATGCCCATGTGCGCACGCCTCCCGCTCACCTGATCGCCATGTGGTTCCTCACTCCTATCCCCGTGCTTCGTGAGCCGCAACCTCCGGCGTCAGCAATCGCCGAAGACATCCCAGACATCTGGAACGTTCCGGGCCGAGACTGCCCTGTGAGATACCCAACTCCCCCGCGATCTCGCGGTAGGTGAGGTCCTTGGGCGACAGCAGCGCCTCCATCAGCCGCGGGCAACGGCCCGGCAGCCGGCGCACCGCGTCATGGAGCGCGCGATGCCTCGCCGCCGTGAGCGCGGCCTGCTCGGGGCCGCGCTCGCCGTCGTCGGCCGGATCGTCGTCGTACGACTGCTCGAGGCGTGCGGTACGGCGGGTGCGCTGGGCCTCCGAGCGGACCGCGCGGCGCAGCCAGCGCTGGGGGTCGACCGGCGGGCCGGAGGCGTCGAGGCGCTCCAGGAGGCGGAGCCAGACGGCCTGTTCGAGATCGCCCGGCTCGGCCCCGGAGGCATATGCCTCGGCCGAGGCCTCGGCGGCGAGCAGCGGGCGCAAGGTGGCGACGAGCTGGTGTGTCATATGCGGCACGACGCGGCCGCCCCGGCGCGAGGTTGCCGGGGCGGCCGTCTGTCACTCCAACGGGGCGCGGGGCTCAGCCGTTGACGAAGTCCGCGCGGGCGAGCAGACCGGTGTCGGCGTTGTCCGTGAAGACACCGTCGATGCCCGTGGCGAAGTAGCGCTTGAAGGCGCCGAACGCGTCGCCGTAGGCGTCCACGGCGGTGCCCTTGCGGTACTCCAGCGGCAGGAAGGGGTTCTCGTTGCGCATGGTGTAGGGGTGCAGGATCAGGCCGGCCTTGTGCGCGTCGGCGACCAGGGTGGTCTCCTTGTTCAGGCTGCCGTCGGCGTTCTTCGTGATGATCAGGTCGAGCGTCGGGCCCAGGCCCTGCGCGTACGTCGCGATCTCGGCGAGGCCTTGGGGTTTGACCAGGTCGTCGACCGTGCGCGGGTCGCCCTGGTCGATGAAGTCGAAGGGCCGGGTGCCCGTACCGGACAGCAGCACGACCAGGTTGTTGCGGACGAGCTTGCTGATCTTCTGGATGCTGGTCGGCTCGAAGGACTGGATGAGGACCGGCGAGGTCCGCTTGTCCTTGCCGTGCTTGCGCAGGGCCGTCGAGAGCAGCTTCTCCATCTCGAACCCGCGCTTGCGGAAGTAGGTGGGGTGCTTCATCTCGGGGTAGATCCAGACCTGCTTGCCGCGCTTGCGGGTCTGCTCGTCCTGCCACTTGAGGACCTCTTCGAAGGTGGGGATCTCCCAGCGGCCGTTGTAGAGCATGTTGTGCGGGCGGTTGGCCGGAATGCGCTCGATCGCGCGCAGGGTCTTCAGCTCGGCGAGCGTGAAGTCCTCGGTGAACCAGCCGGTCGTGGAGACACCGTCGAGCAGCTTGGTGGTCTTGCGGCTCGCGAACTCGGGGTGGTCGGCGACGTTGGTCGTGCCGCCGATCTCCGGCTCGTGCCGGCAGACCAGGTGACCGTCCTTGGTGGGGACGAGGTCACCGGCCTCGACGATGTCGGCACCCAGGTCCAGGGCCAGGTTGTACGAGCCGAAGGTGTGCTCCGGACGGTAGCCGCTGGTGCCGCGGTGGCCGACGATCGTCGGCTTGGGCAGGTCCTTCAGACCGCCGCTCCCGTGGCGGGCCGTCGTGGCCTCGGCGGCTCTCGCCGACCCGGCGGGCCCCAGTGCGGCCACTCCCGCGCCGAGCACGGCGGCGCCCAGCAGCGCCCGTCGTCCAGTGCCGTTGGTTCGCTCGTTCGGCCCCTGCGTTCCCTGCGTGTCCATGAAACCTCCTGCGCGTCGCCCCGTCGGTGCGCGCCGATCGTAGGTGCGCGTACATGACGAACGGGAGACCTCGGCCGGAACACGACGGTGACGCTGGATGTCGTACGGACGGACAGGTTTGACACGCCATCAGCAAGGTACGCGAGATGTGTCACAACATGGCGGCCCGGTTACGGGACGACTCCGGAGCGACACCGCAGGTAAACGTGCGTCAACACTGCGTAAGACCTCGGTGAACCCGATGTGCAATAGGCACGGGACCGCGAGTATCGTCCTCACCTGCACAGTTTTATATCGACCCCTTGACACCGGAGGGCCCGTTGTCCCGCTTCGTGCTCATCAAGGCAGTGCTCGGACCGATCATGCGCCTGATGTTCCGCACACGGGTGGAGGGCGCGGAACACATCCCCGGTGACGGACCGGTGATCCTGGCC
This sequence comes from Streptomyces sp. NBC_01478, assembly GCF_036227225.1. GTDB lineage: Bacteria > Actinomycetota > Actinomycetes > Streptomycetales > Streptomycetaceae > Streptomyces. Next base: position 2,584,909 of record NZ_CP109444.1, read on the forward strand.
GGCAACCACCTCACGTTCATCGACTCGATGATCCTTCCGCTGGTCTGCAACCGGCAGGTGCTCTTCATCGGCAAGGACGAGTACGTCACCGGCAAGGGGTTCAAGGGCCGCCTCATGGCCTGGTTCTTCACCGGCGTCGGCATGATCCCGGTCGACCGGGACGGCGCGAACGGCGGCGTCGCCGCGCTGATGACCGGCCGCCGCATCCTGGAGGAGGGCAAGGTCTTCGGCATCTACCCCGAGGGCACGCGGTCCCCCGACGGGCGGCTGTACCGGGGGCGCACGGGTATCGCCCGGCTCACCATGATGACCGGGGCGCCGGTCGTTCCGTTCGCGATGATCGGCACGGACAAGCTGCAGCCGGGGGGTGCGGGGATTCCGCGGCCCGGACGTGTAACCGTTCGCTTCGGTGAGGCGATGGAGTTTTCACGGTATGAGGGGATGGACCGGGACCGGTATGTGCTGCGGGCTGTGACCGACTCCGTGATGACCGAGGTCATGCGGTTGTCGGGGCAGGAGTACGTGGATATGTACGCGACGAAGGCGAAGGCCGCCTGACCTGACTCCAACTCCCCTGGGCCGTGCGCACCTTGGTGGTGCGGGCGGCCTTTTTGGGTTTTGGGCGGATGCGGGGGGATGCCGTGGCGGTGCAAGAGCTGGATCTTGATGAGTTGGTGCGGGCGTCTTTGGTGGCTATCCGTTGGGAGGGGGACGGTCTGCCCAGGGGCAGCGGATTCTTCGTGGCGCCCGGCCTCGTACTGACAGCCAGCCACGTGATCCCGGCTCCCTCCGAGGGGTCCGCCGAGATCCGTTTCCCCGGCGGTGTCTCACGCGCGGAGGTCGTGTGGTCGCTCCCGCTCGACGTGGGGAGCGGTCTCGACATGGCCCTCGTTCGGCTCACCGAACCCCTGGAACACGCATGCGTGCGCCTCTCCGACCGTCGACTGGAGCCCGGCGACCGCTTGTGGGCCTATGGCTTCGTCGCGGGAAAGAGTCCCCACTCGACGGAAATATGGAACAGCACATTCAACTACCAGGGTCGTCAAGGCCTGTCGTGGCGCCTGGCGGGCGACCGCCTCCCCAGGGGAATGAGTGGCGGGCCCGTCGTCGATCCCGTGGGTGCCGGAGCGTGCGCCATTGTGACCGGCATGAGGCGGGGCGAGTCGGACGGGCTCGCCATCCCCTTGTCCGCCCTCCAGGAAACAAGAGATCCCGCAGACGCCGAACGCCTACGCGAGTTGTGGACCCTGCACGACGAATACCACCTACGCCGCCAACGCGGCCCCGCCGCCCCGTCATACGCCGAACTACGGCGTGCGCGGACCTGGGCCCCCGCCCCCGACGGCACCCGCTCCCTCGCCGGTCTCGGCAGTGACCGCCCCAGCGTCGTCGATCTCCTCGGCAACGAGGGTCACGTAGACATGCTCGCCACCCTCTCCGTGGCGCTCGACACCGACCCCCCGCTCGCCATCGCCCTGTTGGGCGAGTGGGGCGTCGGCAAGTCGAGCACGATGGACCAGATGCATGCGCAGGTCGCCGGTCTCACCGAACGCGCCCGCAGGCAGCCGGAGTTGAGATCGGCGTTCGCGGTGAATGTCCGTCAGGTGCGGTTCAACGCCTGGCACTACGCCGAGGAGCATCTGTGGACGGGGCTGGTCGACCACCTGTTCAGGGAGCTGGCCCGTGACCCCGCAGCGGAGGAACTGCCGGGCGCCGAGGCCGAGTTGCCCAGAGATCGGCGCAAGCGGCTGAAGTCGGCGCTCGACCGGGCCACGGCCGAGGCCGACCGGCTCCGTGCGGTCAAGGATCTCGCGGAACAGGACGCCCCCACAGGCCGGTTGAGCGGACTCGGCTCGCCCCGGCGGATCCTGCGGGTGCTGCGCGCCGAGGCGGTGACGGTGGCGAAGTCCCTGTGGACCAACAGGGGGATCCTGGCCGCACGGGTCGCCGTCCTCGCCGTATCCCTGGCGCTGTGGCAGTGGGCGGGGAACCGGCTGTCGGCTCTACTGCCCCTCGCCCTGGGGCTGGGCGCGTCGGTGAAACCCCTGTGGCAGCGGGCAGTCGGGCTGCACAAGAAGGTGCGCGCGGTCGGTCAGGGCGCGGACGAGCGGCTCGACAAGGATCTGCGTGAGGCCGGTGAACAGGTTGCCGCGCTGACGGATCAACTCGTGCAGGTGGACGCGGCGTTCAGGTTCTCGGCGCTGTTGAAGGAGCGTGCGGACCACGGCGCCGCGTATGTGCCGTACCGCAGTCTGCTCAGTCAGGTCCGCCGCGATCTGGAGCAGATGCAGAAGGATCTCGGCGAGGCGCACCAGGAGTTCCGGCAGCGGGTGGGCGACCTCTCGGCGTCCGCCGCGATCCCGCCGTTGCAGCGGATCATCCTCTACATCGACGACCTGGACCGCTGTCCGCCGGAGCGGGTGGTCGAGGTGCTGGCCGCGGTGCATCTCATGCTCGCCCTCGAACTGTTCGTCGTGGTCGTCGCGGTGGACGCCCGCTGGCTGCTCTCGGCGCTGAAGACGCACTACCGGGAGCTGTTCGGCCCGCCGATCCCGGCGCCGGACGGAGTCGGCCCGGCGATGGACAGTGTCGGACCGCCGCTGGACTACCTCGACAAGATCTTCCAGATTCCGTTCGTGGTGTCCCGGCCCTCGCCCGGTGCCACCTCGCGCTATCTGCGTTCGCTCCTCGGCCCGCCGTGGCGCGGGGAGGGCGCGGACGTGACCGCCCACGCGGAGACCGCCGAGGGCACCGGTACCGCGAGCGGTGCGGACGGGGTGGCCTCGGGTACCCGGCGGCCGTCCGTCGCCGTGCCCGAGGTGCGGGATCTGCGGCCGGACACACTCCAACTGCGCGCGGACGAGATCGCGTTCATGGCGTCGCTCGCCTCCCTGGTGCCCACACCGCGAGCGGCGAAGAAGCTGGTCAACCTCTACCGGCTCACCCGGATCGGTGTCTCCGCCGCGGACGTCGACGCCTTCCTCGACGGGGACTTCAAGGCCGTCCAGCTTCTGTTGGCCGTGGTGGTCGGCTTCCCCGGGGCGGCACGGACGGTCCTCACGGCGCTCACCGAGGCCCCGCCCGAGCAGGACGTCCGAGAAGTGCTGCGCACGGCCGCCGAGAACGCGCCGGAACCCGACGTCAAGCAGAGCTGTCTGGGCATCGTGGCCGGATTCGACGAGCTCGCGCGCCGCGAGACCCCGCCGCCGACGGCGGAACTCTACGCACGCTGGTGCCCCGTGATCGCCCGCTTCAGCTTCCACACGGGCGACTGGATCAACCGCTGACGTCCTCCAGCCGCTGCCCCCGGAGCATGAACCATGCCGCAACCGCCGTTGCCAGCAGGACCGTTGCGCCGACCGCCGACGCGACGCTCAGACCGCTGACGAAGGCCTCTCGCGCCGAGGCCAGCATGTCCTGGGCCGCCTGCGACGGCATAGTGCCCGCCGCTTCCACCGCGCCGCCCAGTGACTCGTGCGCCCCGCTCGGGGTGCCCGCCGGAGCCGCGAAGCCCCGGTAGACGCCCGTCACGATGGAGCCGAGTACGGCGATCCCGAGGGCCGCGCCGAGTTCGTACGCCGTCTCCGAGACCGCCGATGCCCCGCCCGCCTGTTCCTTCGGTACGGAGGAGAGGATGACGTCGGCTGTCACCGTGAAGGAGAAGCCCGCGCCGATGCCGACCACCAGGAGCGCGGCACCGAGGATCGGGTAGCCGGTCGACTGGCCGAGGGTCGTCAGTACGGCGAGGGCCAGGCCGACCGCCGCGAGGCCGCCCGCCACCACCGCGCGGACCGAGAAACGGCGGGCCGTCCTTCCCGCTATCAGCCCGGCCGCCACCGCGCCCACGGCGGCGGGGATTTCGGCCAGGCCCGCCTCGAACGGGCCCCTGCCCTGGACGAGTTGCAGGTACTGGGAGAGGAAGAACACCAGGCCGGACAGGCCGAGGATGGTCAGCAGGTCGGCGAGGACTGCCGCGCTGAAGCCGCGGTCGCGGAACAGGCGCATGTCCAACAGGGGTGCAGGGAGCGTGAGTTGGCGACGGACGAACCAGTACAGGGCCGCCGCGCCCAGCACGCCCACCGCGAGTGAAGGCAGCTCGAAGCCGTGGGTCGCGGCCTCCTTGACGGCGTAGACGACACCGATCACACCCACCAGGGACAGCGCGACGCTGATCATGTCCCACGGCCCGGGGTCGGGGTTCTTCGACTCCGGGAGCATCTTGATGCCGACCAGGACGAGGACCGCCATCACGGGCAGGTTGATGAGGAAGACCGAGCCCCACCAGAAGTGTTCGAGGAGGAAGCCGCCCGCGACCGGGCCGACCGCCGTGCCGGCGGAGGCTGTCGCACCCCAGATGCCTACGGCGAGGCTGCGTTCGCGCGGGTCGTGGAAGAGGTTGCGGATCAGGGCGAGGGTGGCGGGCATCAGGGTCGCGCCCGCGACACCGAGGAGCGCCCGCGCCAGGATCATCAACTCCGGTGTCGTGGCATAGGCGTTGAGGATCGAGATCGCGCCGAAGGCGGTCGCTCCGATCAGCAGGATGCGCTTACGGCCGATGCGGTCACCGAGGCTGCCCATCGACACGAGCAGGCCCGCGATGACGAAGGAGTAGACGTCGCCGATCCAGAGGAGCTGGGTGCCGGACGGCTTCAAGTCCTCGCTGATGTACGGGGTTGCCAGACCGAGGACCGTCGCGTCCACGGCCACCAGCAGCACGGCGAGCACGAGCACGGAGAGCGCGAGCCAACGGCCCGGGCGCTTCTCCGTCTCCGTCGCGATCACCGGCTGCAGGGTGCTGGTCATGATTCCTCTCTCCGTGTTTCGTGCCTTGGTGATGTGTCGCTTCGTGGTTCGTCTTTTCGCAGTGCTCCGCCCAGCAGCAGCTCGACGATCATGTGCGTGAAGTCGTTGGCGGCGACCCTGCCCTCCTGGACCGCCCAGGCGCCGGAGGCCAGCAGGCCGTACAGGGCCTCGGTGAGCCAGGCCGGGGTGAGGTCGATGCGGAACTCGCCGCCGGACTGGCCGCGTCGGAAGAGGTCCGCGATCCGCTGGTCGATCCTGTTCCAGCCCGCGTTCTGCTGCTCGCCCTCGAAGAGCTGGTTCTCGCTGTAGAGGAAGGCGAGCAGTCCGGCCGCGGGCTCGATCGCCCGCACCAGCCGCCGTACGGCGTCGGCGGCCGGACCCTCGTCCAGCCTGGCCGCCTCCAGCGCGGACTCGCACTCGGCGATGCCCAGCGCCTCCAGCGCGCGGACCAGCGCGTCGCGCCCGGCGAACTGACGGTGCAGGGTGGCCCGGCTGATTCCGGCCGCCTTGGCGACCTCGTCCATGGTGGACGTGGATTTCCGGGTGAGCAGGGCGGCTGCGCTGCGGAGCACGTGGTCACGGTCGACGGCCATGAGACAACGGTAACCCATGTGAGACACATTTGTCTCACCACGGGCATGCGTGACTCATGGCTCGGGTCGGATCAGGTGATCGTCAGTGCCAGGGCAGTGCGCCCCGCCGCTCCCAGTACGTGTGCGGCTCCTCGGCCAGCGCGTCGAGACGGGCGAGCTGGTTCTCGTCCAGGTCCGCGACCGCCGCGTGCAGGTTGGAGACGAGCTGTCCCACGGTCGCCGCGCCGGAGAGGACCACGCCTGCCCACGGGCGGCGCAGGATCAGGGCCAGGGCGATCGCGTCCGTACCGAGCGACGTTTCCTCGGCTACGGCCTTCAGGGCGTCCGGTGCGTACGGCTCCGCCAGCCGGCCGTTGGCCATGCCCTCCTTGACGATCACCGTGAGTCCGGCGTCGTGGGCCTCGGCGAGGGCCGGTCCTGCGGAGGTCTCCAGGGCGTTGTACGTCGACTGGACGGTACGGAAGAGGGGCTCGCCGTCCACTGTCACGGTGAGCGCGGCCCTGATCGCGTCGGCCTGTGCGGGGCCGCTGGTGGAGAAGCCGACGGTCACGCCCGTCGCCGCCAACTCGGCCAGTTTCGCGTGGAGTTCCTTGTCGGTGAGGGCCGGGCTTTCGGGGGTCACCGAGTGGATCTGGTAGAGGTCGAGCCTGTCGCCGAGCAGTTCGGCGGTTTCGCGGCGCTGGCGGTCGTAGGTCTGGGCGCTGTGGTCCTTGACCTCGTGCTTCTCGGCGTCGGTGGTCCAGTCGGCGGTGTAGGTGTAGCCCCACTTGCTGCCGATGACCACGTCGTCGATACCGGTGCGGGTGGTGAGCCAGTCGGCGAGGAACTCCTCCGAGCGGCCGTAGGAGCGGGCTGCGTCGAAGTAGCGGACGCCTTGTGCGTAGGCGGCGTCGAGGAGTTCGTGGGTGCGGGTGCGGAGCGTTTCTACGGTGCGGGTCTCTCCGAGGTCTTTTTCTCGGCCGAGGTTGATGTAGCCGGGGCGGCCCACTGCGGCGAGGCCGAGTCCGAGGTGGCTGGTGGGGGTTGTTGCTGTTGCCAGTCGGGCGAAGGGCATCGCGGGCTCCGTTGGTCGACTGTGGTGCGGCTCTCGACCAACGTAACCCGCGATGACCATCGCTTCAGAGCTCGGGTTCTTGCGGTTGTCTGGCGGGTGCGGGTGCGGGTGCGTTGTGGTTGCTCGCGCCCGCGCGGCGGAGCCGCACATCGATACAGCCCCGCGCCCCTAAAAGCTCTTAGCGCTTCGCCGTTGACCAGGCGTGCTGTACCGCCAAGTCCCGCTTTACCTCTGCCAGTTGGATTGCCACCGCACTGGGGGCCGTGCCGCCTCGGCCGTTGCGGGAGGCGAGGGCGCCGGGGACGTTGAGGACCGAGCGGACCTCAGGGGTGAGGTGGGCGGAGATCTTCGCGAACTGTTCGTCGGTGAGGCCGTCCAGTTCGATGCCCTCCGCTTCCGCCACCTTCACGCACTCGCCGGCGACCTCGTGGGCCACCCGGAAGGGGACGCCCTGCTTGACCAGCCACTCGGCGATGTCGGTGGCGAGGGAGAAGCCGGCCGGGGCCAGTTCCTCCATGCGGTCACGGTGGATCGTCAGGGTGGCCATCATGCCGGTGAACGCCGGGAGCAGGACCTCGAGTTGGTCGATGGAGTCGAAGACCGGCTCCTTGTCCTCCTGGAGGTCGCGGTTGTAGGCGAGGGGGAGCGCCTTGAGCGTGGCCATCAGGCCGGTCAGGTTGCCGATCAGGCGGCCCGACTTGCCGCGCGCCAGCTCCGCGATGTCCGGGTTCTTCTTCTGCGGCATGATCGACGAGCCCGTGGAGAAGGCGTCGTGCAGGGTGACGAAGGAGAACTCCTTCGTGTTCCAGATGATGACCTCCTCGGCGATCCGGGAGAGGTTCACCCCGATCATCGCCGTGATGAAGGCGAACTCGGCGACGAAGTCACGCGAGGCCGTGCCGTCGATCGAGTTCGCGACGGAGCCGTGCTCGAAGCCGAGGTCCTTGGCCACCGCCTCCGGGTCCAGGCCGAGGGAGGAACCGGCCAGCGCGCCCGAGCCGTACGGCGAGACGGCCGTCCGCTCGTCCCACTGGCGCAAGCGTTCCGCGTCCCGGGACAGGGACTGGACGTGCGCGAGGACGTGGTGGGCGAAGAGGACCGGCTGGGCGTGCTGGAGGTGGGTGCGGCCGGGCATCGCCACGTCCGGGTGGGCCTCGGCGAGGCCGACCAGCGCGTCCTGGAGGTCGGCGATCAGGCCGCCGATAGAACGGGCGTGGTCGCGCAGGCACATGCGGAACAGCGTCGCGACCTGGTCGTTGCGGGAACGGCCGGCCCGCAGCTTGCCGCCGAGGTCGGGGCCGAGGATGGTCAGCAGGCCGCGCTCCAGGGCCGTATGGACGTCCTCGTCGGCGATCGTGCCCACGAAGGAGCCGTCGGCGACGTCCGCTTCGAGCTGGTCCAGGCCCGCGAGCATGCGGGTGAGCTCGTCGTCGTCGAGGAGGTTCGCCTTGTGCAGCACGCGCGCGTGGGCGCGGGAACCGGCGATGTCGTAGGGCGCGAGCCGCCAGTCGAAGTGGACGGACGCGGACAGCTTCGCCAGGGCCTCGGCGGGACCGTCGGCGAAACGACCGCCCCAGAGCCGTACGTCACCGCTGTTGCTGCTCACTTGCGCTGCTCCTCAAAGGCCGTGGATGGGCGTCGTCGTGCTGTGGTGCCCCTGCATTGTCGTGCATTGCCTCGCCTGCATGATTATGCAGAGCTCTGCATGATTCGTCAATTTGAAAAGACCTTGAACATCAGCAACCGCTTTCCCGTACCTCTCGCCGAACGCAGGCGCCGCGTTTCCCCCCACGAGTCACCCCCAGTTCACCCCTGACCCGAGTGAGGCATTCGCATGTCCAGGGCTCTCCCCAAGTACAACAAGCGTCGCGTCGTGTTCATCGGCGGTGCCGCCGCCGTGGCGCTCACCGGTGCTGTCATCGCCGGTACCGCTCTTGCCGGGACGCCGGACAAGAGCAGCACCGCGCAGAGCGCCCGGACGTTGTCCGACCCCGGGACGATCTCCTGCCCGGACGTGAAGTCGCAGCTCCCGGCCGTCCCCGCTTCCGCGCAGGCCGAGGTCGACCGCAACCTCGCCCTCCTCGACACCCAGATCGCCGAGGCCAACAAGCGACTCGTCGACACCGTCGGACAGGGCGGCGCCAACTTCGTCCAGAACGCCATCCTCGGCCCGCTGAAGGACAAGCGCGTCTCCACCATCGACCGCATCGCCATCTCCATCGGCCGCCAAGGTACGAAGCCCACCGGTCTCGACTCCCTGGCCACCTGCGCCCTCAACGCGGCCGGCGCGACGGGTTCCACCGGTGCGACGGACGACACCGCGACCGCGGCCCCGAGCGCCACGGCTGCCGCCACGGAGGCGGCCGGGGGCACGGAGGACACCGGTGACGCGTCGAGTGCGGTCGGGACGATCTCCTGCCCGGACGTGAAGTCGCAGCTCCCGGCCGTCCCCGCTTCCGCGCAGGCCGAGGTCGACCGCAACCTCGCCCTCCTCGACACCCAGATCGCCGAAGCCAACAAGCGACTCGTCGACACCGTCGGACAGGGCGGCGCCAACTTCGTCCAGAACGCCATCCTCGGCCCGCTGAAGGACAAGCGCGTCTCCACCATCGACCGCATCGCCATCTCCATCGGGCGACAGGGCACCAAGCCCACCGGTCTCGACTCCCTGGCCGCCTGCACGCTCACCAAGTGACGTGACAGGCAGCCGTGGCCGCCCCGATGAACGCCGGCCGGGGCGGCCACGGTGATGTCCGGAGCGGGGCGTTGCCTGTTCGGCCCATATGAGGTGCCGTCAGCGTGTGCGCGCTCTAGCGTCTGAGCCATGCGTCCCGGTGCCCTCGCCCTTGTGTCCGCGTCCCTTCTTCTGCTGCTCGGTGCGGGAGCGGTGCCCTCGCTCGCCGTGGAGTCTCCGTCGCCCTCGTCACCCTCGTCGCTCGCGGATACCGGGGGTGGCGGTCAGTTGATCCTCGCCGAGGCACCACGGGCCAACTCCACGACGGGGACGCTCAGTTGGTGGGAGCGGCGATGGGACGGGAAGTGGGGGAAGGTCGGTTCCGCCGCGGCTCGGTTCGGGGCGAAGGGGCTCGTCGAAGGGCGGGCTCGTAAGCAGGGGTCCAACACGACTCCCACCGGGTTGTACGACCTGCCGTATGCCTTCGGGATCAAAGCCGCGCCGAGTGGGACTCGCGTCAAGTACCGGCGGGTGAACGCGAGTTCTTGGTGGTGTGAGGACACTCGGTCTCGGGTCTACAACCGGTGGAGTGAGCCACTGGCTCGTGATTGTCGGGCGTCCGAGTCCGAGCGGTTGGTCTCTTATACGGCTCAGTATGCGTACGGGGTCGTCATTGGGTTCAACTACGCCAAGCCGGTGAAGGGGCGGGGGGCCGGGATCTTTTTGCATGTCAACGGGCGGGGGGCCACTGCCGGTTGTGTGTCTGTGCCGGTGGATGCGATGCGTCAGATTTTGCGGTGGGTTGATCCTGGGCGGGCGCCGCATATTGCTATCGGGACGGTGAGTGGGGTTACGTCGATCACTCGGTACTGATTCGCCGCGCCCACGCGGCGGAGCCGCACATCGATACAGCCCCGCGCACCTAAGCAGCTCCCCTAGAGGGGAGTTGGACCGTGAACGTCGTTGAGCCCGGGCTGCTGTCCAAGTGCACGCTCCCCCCGTGCGCCTCCGTCACCGCCGCCACGATCGACAGGCCCAGGCCCGCTCCCCCGCCGGCCCCTCCCCCGCCCTCCGTCCGGCGGCGGTCCGCCCGGGTGAAGCGTTCGAAGACGCCGGGCTGAACCTCCGCCGGGACGCCCGGGCCGTCGTCGTGGACCACCAGGGAAGTCGCCTCGGCGCCCGCCTCCACCGACACCGTCACCTTCGTGCCGACAGGTGTGTGCAGACGTGCGTTGGCCAACAGGTTGGCCAGCACCTGTTGGAGGCGGTGGGCGTCGCCGGTGACCGTGACCGGTTCCTCGGGGAGTTGGAGGGCCCAGCGGTGGTCGGGGCCGGCGGCGCGGGCGTCGGCGACGGCGTCGAGGACCAGGCGGGTCAGGTCGACGGGGCTGCGTTCCAGGGGGCGGCCCGCGTCGAGGCGGGCGAGGAGGAGCATCTCGTCGACCATCACGCCCATCCGCGCGGACTCGGCCTCGATGCGTTCCAGTGCCCGGGTCACCTTGGGCGGGACGGGGTCCGGGTGGAGGAGGGCCAGTTCGGCGTGGCCCCGGATCGACGCGACCGGGGTCCGTAGTTCGTGGCTGGCGTCGGCCGCGAAGCTCCGCAGTCGTTCCTCGCTGGCGTGCCGGTGGGTGAGCGCGTCCTCGACATGGCCGAGCATGCGGTTGAAGGCACCGGCGACCCGGCCCACCTCGCTGCGCGGGTCGGACTCGGGTGCCCGGGGCGGCAGCGTCACCTCACCGCTGGCCAGCGGGAGTTCGCTGACCCGGGTGGCCGTGTCGGCGACCCGGCTGAGCGGCCGCAGCGACCAGCGCACCCAAAGCGCGCCCGCGAACCCGGTGATCAGGAGGGCGGCGCCGAAGACGATCGCGGCGACCGCCTCCAGCCGGTGGACGGCGGCCTCCACCGACTCCAGCGGGAGGCCGGTGATCATCACGTCGCCGTCCCGGCCATCGGCGGCGAGGACGCGGTACCTGCCGAGGGAGGAGAGGTGGATGGTGTGGGACCTGCCGTCGACCGGGACCGCGGCGAGTTCCCGCCGGTCCCGCGCGGTCAGGGCGACCTTCAGGTCCGTCGTGGCGTCGTCCTTGTCGGCGGGCACGACCGCCGCGTTGGTGACGGTGCCGTCGACCAGGCGGGCGCCGAACGTGCCCGGTGCCTGCCTGCGGGTGTCGCCGCGTTCCCGGTCGTCGGCGTCGTGGTCGGTCAGCGTCTGGCCCTTGTGCTCCAGGCTGGCCGGGAACTGGGTCCCGACCTCGGTCAGCTGCTGGTCCAGGCGACCGGTGAGGAAGCCGTCCAGCTCGATGACCGCGGCGACCCCGACGGCCGCGCAGCTCACCGCGAGCAGCACCACCAGGCCCGCCGTGAGGCGCGCCCGCAGGGTGTGCGGCCGGGGCATTCGCCCCAGCTTGCGCCCGACGGCTCGCAGTCCCCGGCCCATCACACGACCGGCTTGAGCACGTACCCGGACCCGCGCACGGTGTGGATCATGGGCGCGCGGCCCGCGTCCACCTTCTTGCGCAGATACGAGATGTACAGCTCGACGACATGGGCCTGGCCGCCGAAGTCGTAGGACCAGACGCGGTCGAGGATCTGGGCCTTGCTGAGGACGCGGCGCGGGTTGCGCATCAGGAAGCGGAGCAGTTCGAACTCGGTCGGTGACAGCTCGACGAGGTCGCCCGCGCGGGTGACCTCGCGGGCCTCCTCGTCCATGACCAGGTCCCCGACGGTCATCCGGGGACCCTCCTCCTGCTGGCGGGCCATGCCCGCGCGGCGCAGCAGTCCGCGCAGCCGGGCGACGACCTCCTCCAGGCTGAAGGGTTTCGTGACGTAGTCGTCGCCGCCCGCGGTGATGCCGGCGATACGGTCCTCGACCGTGTCCCGGGCGGTGAGGAAGAGCACGCAGACGTCGGGCTTCACCTCGTGCAGGGAGCGCAGTACGGCGTAGCCGTCGGTGTCCGGGAGCATCACGTCCAGGACGACGGCGTCCGGCCGCAGTTCCCGCGCGCCGACGAGCGCGGTGGCTCCGTCGCCGGCCGTGCGGACCTCCCAGCCCTCGTAGCGCAGGGCGCCGGAGAGCACCTCGGCCAGGTCGGGATCGTCGTCCACGACGAGGACGCGCACCGGGGTGCCGTCGGGGCGGGTGAGGGCCGGTCGGCCGGAGCGATTCGTGTTCATGGCACTTACCAGCATCACCCCTCACGGCGCCCCCGGCCGCCGTGAGGGCCTCTGAGTTTCCTCTGAGAAAGCTGAGAAAGGCGCCCGCTCAGAGATCCCTCAGAGGTTCGGCCCGCACAGTTGTGTGCAGGACGGGTGAAAGGACACACACATGACCACCGTGTACGAACGGCGGACGGCACCGCCTGTGGCGCCGGCTCCCCGGCGTTCGCCGGCGGGCGCGGTGCTCGGGCTGATCTGGGCCGGAGCGGCGGCCTCGGTCGCCCTCTGGTGGGCGGACACCGGCTCGGTCGTCGGGGCCGCGGGCTGGCTGACCGGGGTCGGGCGGATCGCCGGGCTGCTGTGCGGGTACGCCTGCGCGGTGCTCGTGGGACTGATGGCGCGGGTGCCGCTGCTGGAGCGGCGGGTCGGCTCGGACCGGGTGGCCCGCTGGCACGCGATGGCCGGCCGCTACACGATCTGCCTGCTGGTCGTGCACGTCGTGTTCATCCTGCTCGGCTACGCGGCCCAGGACCGTGCCTCGATCGTGCACGAGACGGTCACGGTGGTCCTGGACTACCCGGACATGCTGAAGGCGACGTTCGGCGCGGTCATCCTGTTCGCGGTCGGCATCACCTCGGCCCGCGCCGCGCGCCGCAGGCTCAGCTACGAGTTCTGGTACTACGTACATCTCCTCACGTACGTCGCCGTGTTCCTCACCTTCTTCCACCAACTGAGCCTGGGCAACGAGTTCAACGGCCACGCCGGAGCCACGGCCGCCTGGTACGGCCTGTACCTCGGTGTGGCGGCCCTCGTCCTCTGGTACCGGATCCTCGCCCCGGTGCGGCTCAACCTGCGGCACCGGCTGCGGGTGGAGTCGGTGCACCGGGAGGCGCCGGGTGTGTACTCCGTCGTCGTACGAGGGCGGCGAGTCGACGAACTCGGCGCGGAGGCGGGGCAGTTCTTCCGCTGGCGGTTCTTCGGCGAGGGCATGGGCTGGACGTCGACGCCGTACTCGCTGTCGGCGCCGCCCCGCCGGGACCTGCTGCGGATCACCGTCAAGGCGCTCGGCGACCACAGTGCCGCCATAGCCCTGCTGCGGCCGGGTGCCCGGGTGTGGGCGGAGGGGCCGTACGGCGCGATGACCGCCGACCGGCGCACCACGCACAAGTCGCTGCTGATCGCGGCCGGCGTCGGCATCACCCCGCTGCGGGCGCTGTTCGAGACGCTGCCCGGTGACGTGACGCTGCTGTACCGGGCGCGTACGGCTCAAGACCTGGCGCTGGGCGCCGAGTTGGAGGCGATCGCGCAGTGGCGCGGGGCGAAGGTGCTGTACGCGCTCAACGGGCCGCAGGGACAACGCCCGTTGCTGACCGCCACGTCCCTGCGCGAGGCCGTGCCCGATCTCGCCGGGCACGACGTGTACATCTGCGGTCCGCACGCCTTCGCCCAGGAGTTGTACGGGGCGCTGTCCGCCGCCGGTGTGCCGGACCGCCGTATCCACCACGAGTCGTTCGAGCTGTGAGGCTGTCGTGCATCCGTTGAAGAAGAACCGTCCGCTGCGCCGGATCGTGCTGGCGAGCGCGGTCACCGCGTCCGGTCTGGTGATGCTGCTGGCCCTGAAGCCGCACACGGCGCCCGAGATCGCGGCGGCGCCCGCGCCGGCCGCGTCCAGCTCTTCCGGCGCCAGCTCCGGTACGGGTTCGAGCGGTTCGACCGCGACCGGCACCAAGACCGTCACCGGCGAGACCGCGCAGACCCGCTGGGGTCCCGTACAGGTCAAGATCACGGTGAAGAACGGCAAGATCACCGATGTCACCGCGGTCCAGTACCCCTCGGACAATCCGCGCGACCAGGAGATCAACTCCTATGCCCTGCCCGAGTTGAAGAGCGAGGCGCTGGCCGCGCAGAGCGCGAGCATCGACACGGTGTCGGGAGCCACCTACACAAGTGACGGTTACCGCCAGTCACTCCAGTCCGCACTGGACTCCGCGGGCCTCTGAACGCACAGCCTCCACGGCACGTACTTCAGGGCCAAGGGACCACGCCACCCCCCCTTGTGCCCCGTCCACGGAGGAACCGTGACCACCACGCTCGCAGGCGGACGTGCCGCCCGCCGACAGACGATGCGCCGCATCCGCCCGCGCCGCTCCCCAGCGACCCTGCTGCTGCTCGCCGTCTGGGCGGGCGCGGTCGGGGTGCTGTGGATGTGGTGGCACAACACGCCGTCCATCGCCGACCAGAACGGCAAGATCCTCAACGCGGGCCGTATCACCGGCCTGTTGGCGGGTTATCTGATGGCACTCGTCGTGCTCCAGATGGCCCGCGTGCCCGCCCTGGAGCGCCGGGTCGGCTCCGACCGGGTCGCCCGCTGGCACGCGATGAGCGGCCGGTACACGCTCTGCCTGGTCTTCGCGCACGTCTTCCTGATCATGTGGGGCTACGCCCTCCAGGCGGGCAAGACGCTCGGCGACATCGTCCAGCAGACCATCGACTCGGTGAACCAACTGCCCGACATGGGCAAGGCCGCCATCGGCACCGGCCTGTTCCTCCTGATCGGCCTCTCGTCGATCGGCGCCGTCCGCCGCAGGCTGCCGTACGACTTGTGGTACCACGTGCACCTGCTGACGTACGCGGCGGTGTTCTTCACCTTCTGGCACCAGATCACCACCGGCAACGACTTCGCGCTGACGCCGATCGCCAAGACCGTCTGGTACGGGCTGTACGGCACGGTGACCGCGCTGGTGGTCTGGTACCGGATCCTCACCCCGATCCGCCTCAACATGCGGCACCGGATGCGGGTCGAGGCGGTCATCGAGGAGACGCCCGGCATCGTGTCGGTGCTGATCGGCGGGCGCAAGCTGCACCGGATGGGCGCGGAGGCCGGGCAGTTCTTCCGGTGGCGGTTCCTCGCACCGGGGATGCGGTTCAGCTCGCACCCGTACTCGCTGTCGGCGGCGCCCCGCCCGAACATGCTGCGGATCACGGTCAAGGCGATCGGCGACCACAGCGCCCGGCTGCGCGAACTGCGGCCCGGCACCAGGGTGTGGGCCGAGGGCCCCTACGGCGCGCTGACCTCGCAGCGGCGCACCCGCGGCAAGGTGCTGCTGGTCGCGGGCGGCGTCGGCATCACGCCGATGCGGGCGCTGTTCGAGACGCTGCCCGGTGCGGCCGGTGACATCACGCTGCTCTACCGGGCCAACACCACTCAGGACCTCGCGCTGTGGGACGAGTTGGCGAAGATCGCCGACGAGCGCGGCGCCCGGCTGATGTACGCGGTCAACAGCCCCGACGGGGAGCGCCCCGACATCTCGGCGGACTCCCTGCGCCGCAAGCTGCCCGACATCGACAACCACGACGTCTTCATGTGCGGGCCGCCCGGCTTCGCGCAGTCGGTCTACGAAGCACTGCGCGGCGCGGGGGTCCCCGCCCGCCGTATCCATCACGAGTCGTTCGAGATGTGAGCGACGGGAGTCAGGAGCAATGAAGAAGAGCCACCCCATCCGGCGTGTTCTGCTCGCGAGCGCCGCCACCGTGTCCGGGATCGTTCTGCTGCTCTCCCTGAAGCCGGCGACCGACTCCTCCTCGGCGTCCGCGCAGGGAGCGGCCCAGGGGGCCGCCGCCGCGCAGGAGTCGCCCCAGGGCGGTGCCGCGGCGGCCGGGACCTCGACGGTCACGGGCGCCGTCGCCCAGACCCAGTACGGGGTCGTCCAGGTACGGCTGACGGTCGCCAACGGCAAGATCACCAAGGCCGAGGCCGTCCAGGCGCCCAAGGGCGGCACCAGCGACCAGAAGACCGCGCTGTCCGTGCCCAAGCTCAACCAGGAGGTCGTCGCCACGCAGAGCGCGGACATCACGTCCGTGTCCGGGGCGACGTACACCAGCGGCGGGTACAAGCAGTCGTTGCAGTCGGCCATCGACAAGATGAAGGCCGCCGGCGCCAACACGGCCGCCCCGTCCCAGAGTTCGGCCGCCGGGTCGGGCCAGGCCGCGCAGGCCAAGACCGTCACCGGTGACGTCGTGACGACCGAGTACGGGCCGGTCCAGGTCCGGATCACGGTCGCGGGCGGCAAGATCACCAAGGCCGATGCCGTGCAGGCCCCGAGCGGCGGGACCAGCGACCAGAAGACGGCGCTGGCGATCCCCAAGCTCAACCAGGAGGCCGTCGCGGCGGGCAGCGCGAACATCGACTCCGTGTCGGGTGCGTCGTACACGAGCGGCGGTTACAAGAAGTCCCTGCAGTCGGCGCTGGACAAGGCCGGTGGCTGACACGGTGACCGATCCCGCGGAGGCTCCCGCCGTGTTGCGGCACGCCGAGGAGGTCATGGGGACGGTGTTCTCCTTCGACATCCGCGGCGGGGAGCCGGAGGCCGTCCGGACCGCGCTGGACCAGGCGGTCGCCCAACTGCACCGCGTCAACGAGGTGTTCAGCACCTACCGCGACGACAGCCAGGTCTCCCGGCTGGCCCGCGGCGAGCTGACCGTGGCCGAGTGCGACGCCGAGGTCGCCGAGGTGCTGGAGCTGGGCGCCGAGGCGGAGCGGGTGAGCGCCGGCTGGTTCAGCACGACGTACGAGGGACGGCTCGACCCGACCGGCATCGTGAAGGGCTGGGCCGCCGAGCGGGCGGCCGAGCTGATCACGGCGGCGGCCGGGGTGAGCGGGGTCAGCGTGAACGGCGGCGGTGACGTCCAGATGTTCGGCACCCCGGGAGCCCACCGGCCCTGGCGGGTCGGCGTGTCCGATCCGCTCCGCCCGGGCGGTCTCGCGGCCGTGATCTCCGCGGCGGGCGCCGACGAACTGGCCGTGGCCACCTCCGGTACGGCCGAGCGCGGGGCGCACATCGTGGACCCCTCCACCGGCAAGTCCGCGGTGACCGACCTGGTCGCCGTCACCGTCGTGGCCCCCCGGCTGACCTGGGCCGACTGCTGGGCCACGGCCGCGTTCGCGATGGGTTCGCGGGAGGGCCTGGCCTGGCTGGAATCGCTCCCGGACGTGGAAGCCCTGCTCATCACGGCAGGCGACGAGGTCCGCTGCACGGGCGGACTGGCGTCCCGCCTGGGCTAGGGAACCCCCATGCGAGTCGGGGGCGCACCGGAGTGGTCCTCCGGTGCGCCCCCGACTCGTGGTTCTACGGTCGTACGGGTACGTCAGTGGTCGTTCTGCGCCAGCCGCAGCAGATGGTCCGCGAGGGCCTGTCCACCGAGCGGGTCCCGGCTGATCAGCAGGAGCGTGTCGTCGCCGGCGATGGTGCCGAGGATGTCCTGGAGTTCCGCCTGGTCGATCGCCGAGGCGAGGAACTGGGCGGCGCCCGGCGGGGTGCGCAGGACCACGAGGTTGGCGGAGGCCTCGGCGGAGATCAGCAGCTCGGAGGAGAGCCGCCGCATCCGCTCCTCCTTCGCCGACTCCCCCAGCGGCACGCGCGGGGTGCGAAAGCCGCCCTCGCTCGGGACCGCGTAGATGAGGTCGCCGTCGTTGTTGCGGATCTTCACCGCGTTCAGCTCGTCCAGGTCCCGGGAGAGCGTCGCCTGGGTGACGCTCAGCCCGTCGTCGGCCAGCAGCTTCGCCAACTGGCTCTGGGAACGCACCGGTTGCCGGTTGAGGATGTCCACGATCCGCCGGTGGCGGGCGGTGCGGGTCTGCGGCACGGCCGGCCCCGCCGACTGTTCGTGCTCCTGCGCCTGACTCATCGTCGACTCATTCTCCGGATCATCCGTCCCCCTTGGCCACGTCCAGGACACCGGGCAGCGCCCGGAGGAACGCGTCCGTGTCGTCGTCGCCGAGGTTCAGCGGCGGCATCAGCCGTACGACATCGGGAGCGGGCGCGTTGACCAGGAAACCGGCGTCCTGAGCCGCCTGTTGCGCCTGGGGCGCGAGCGGCTCGGTGAGCACGATACCCAGGAGGAGGCCCGCACCCCGGACATAATCGATCAGCGGGTGGCCCAGCGACTCGATCCCGTCGCGCAACTTCTCGCTCTGCCGCTTGACGTTCTCCAGCAACCCCTCGTTCGCGATGGTGTCGAGGACGGCGAGTCCGGCGGCGCAGGCGACGGGGTTGCCGCCGAACGTCGTGCCGTGCTGGCCGGGCTGGAGCAGGTCGGCCGCGCGTCCGAAGGCGACGGTGGCGCCGAGCGGCAGTCCGCCGCCGAGTCCCTTCGCGAGGGTCACGACATCGGGGAGCACGCCTTCGTGGGCCTGGTACTCGAACCAGTGCCCGGTACGGCCGACTCCGGTCTGCACCTCGTCCAGGACCAGCAGCGCGCCGTGCGCGGCGGTGATCGCGCGGGCCGCCTTCAGATAACCGGCGGGCGGTACGACGACCCCGTTCTCGCCCTGGATCGGCTCGATGATGACGAGCGCGGTGTCGTCGGTGACGGCGGCCGCGAGGGCCTGCGCGTCGCCGTACGGGACGTGCGTGACATCGCCGGGCAGCGGCAGGAACGGCTCCTGCTTGGCGGGCTGGCCGGTGAGGGCGAGGGAGCCCATCGTCCGGCCGTGGAAGCCGCCTTGGGTGGCGACCATGTGCTGACGGCCCGTCAACCGGCCGATCTTGAAGGCGCCTTCGTTGGCCTCGGCGCCGGAGTTGCAGAAGAAGACCTTGCCGTCCCGGCCGAAGCGCTCAAGCAGCCGCTCGGCGAGGGCGACGGGCGGTTCGGCGATGAACAGGTTGGAGACATGGCCGAGTTCGGCGATCTGCTTGCTGACGGCCTCGACGATCGCCGGGTGGGCGTGCCCGAGCGCGTTGACCGCGATACCGCCGACGAAGTCGGTGTACTCGTTGCCCTCGGCGTCCCAGAGCTTGGCGCCCGCGCCGCGGACGAGGGGGAGCTTCGGGGTGCCGTAGTTGTTCATGAGCGATCCCTGCCAGCGCTGGGTCAGCTCCGCATTCGTCACGGTCCCGGTCATACGGCATCCCCCTGCTTCTTGCCGGCCTTCTTGGCGGACTTCTTCTTGGCGGGCTTCGGGTCGGGCAGCTCGTCCGGCACGACCATCGTGCCGATGCCCTCGTCGGTGAAGATCTCCAGCAGGATCGAGTGCTGGACCCGGCCGTCGATGACGCGGGCGGTGGTCACGCCGTTGCGCACGGCGTGCAGACAGCCCTCCATCTTCGGCACCATCCCGGAGCTCAACTCCGGGAGCAGCTTCTCCAGTTGGGAGGCGGTGAGGCGGCTGATCACCTCGTCGCTGTTGGGCCAGTCCTCGTAGAGACCCTCGACGTCCGTGAGGACCATGAGGGTTTCGGCCCCCAGCGCAGCAGCGAGTGCCGCAGCCGCCGTATCGGCATTGACGTTGTAGACATGTCCGTCGTCCTCGCTCCTCGCGATCGACGAGACGACCGGGATACGGCCGTCGGCGAGCAGTGCCTCGATCGCGCCGGTGTCGATCGCGGTGATCTCGCCCACCCGCCCGATGTCGACCAACTCCCCGTCGATCTCGGGCAGATGCTTGGTGGCGGTGATGGTGTGCGCGTCCTCGCCGGTCAACCCGACGGCGAGCGGCCCGTGTTGGTTGAGCAGCCCGACCAACTCGCGCTGCACCTGCCCCGCGAGCACCATCCGTACGACGTCCATGGCGTCCTCGGTGGTGACGCGCAGGCCGGCCTTGAACTCGCTGACGATGCCGTGCCGGTCGAGGGCGGCGCTGATCTGCGGGCCGCCGCCGTGCACGACGACGGGCTTGAGGCCCGCGTGGTGCAGGAACACGACGTCCTGCGCGAACGCGGCCTTCAGGTCCTCGTCGATCATGGCGTTGCCGCCGAACTTGATGACGACGGTCCTGCCGTTGTGCCGGGTCAGCCAGGGCAGCGCCTCGATGAGGATCTGTGCCTTGGGCAGCGCGGTGTGCTTGCGGGTAGTGCTCATGAGGAGTACGCGCTGTTCTCGTGGACGTAGTCGGCGGTGAGGTCGTTGGTCCAGATGGTGGCCGTCTCGGTGCCGGCGGCCAGGTCGGCGACGATGTGCACCTCGCGGTAGCGCATGTCGACCTTGTCGCGGTCCTCGCCGACTCCGCCGTTCTTGCACACCCAGACGCCGTTGATCGCCACATTGAGCTGGTCCGGCTCGAAGGCGGCCTTCGTCGTGCCGATCGCGGACAACACCCGTCCCCAGTTGGGGTCTTCGCCGTGGATCGCGCACTTGAGGAGGTTGTTGCGGGCGATGGACCGGCCCACCTCCACGGCGTCGTCCTCGCTCGCGGCGTTGACGACCTCGACCTTGATGTCCTTGCTGGCACCCTCGGCGTCGCGGATGAGCTGCTGGCCGAGGTCGTCACAGACGGCGCGGACGGCTTCGGCGAACTCGGCGTGTTCCGGGGTGACTTGGGAGGCGCCGGAGGCGAGCAGCAGCACGGTGTCGTTGGTGGACATGCAGCCGTCGGAGTCGACCCGGTCGAAGGTGGTGCGGGTGGCGGCCCGAAGTGCCGTGTCCAGTACGTCACTTTCGACGTCGGCGTCGGTGGTGAGGACGACAAGCATGGTGGCGAGGCCGGGGGCGAGCATGCCTGCGCCCTTGGCCATGCCGCCGACGGTCCAGCCGGCCTTGGTGGTCACGACGGCGGTCTTGTGCACGGAGTCCGTGGTCTTGATGGCGATGGCGGCCTTCTCGCCGCCGTGCGCGGAGAGTTGACCGGCGGCGGCCTCGACTCCCGGGAGCAGCTTGTCCATCGGGAGCAGCAGTCCGATGAGCCCGGTGGAGGCGACGGCGACCTCGGCCGCGTTCAGACCGAGCGTGTCCGCGACCTTCTCGGCGGTGGCGTGCGTGTCCTGGAAGCCCTTCGGCCCCGTACAGGCGTTGGCGCCACCGGAGTTGAGGATCACGGCGGAGACCTGGCCGCCCTTGAGCACCTGCTCGGACCACAGCACCGGCGCGGCTTTGACGCGGTTGGAGGTGAAGACGCCCGCGGCGGCGAGGCGGGGCCCGTTGTTGACCACGAGGGCCAGGTCCGGGTTGCCGTTCTCCTTGATCCCGGCGGCGATGCCCGCGGCCGTGAATCCCTGTGCTGCCGTCACACTCACGGCGCGACTCCGATCGTAGAAAGCCCGGTGGTCTCGTCGAGCCCGAGGGCGAGGTTCATGCTCTGGACGGCACCGCCCGCGGTGCCCTTGGTCAGGTTGTCGATGGCGCTGATCGCGATGATGCGGCCCGCGGCCTCGTCGTACGCGACCTGCACCTGAACGGCGTTGGAACCGTAGACGGACGCCGTCGCCGGCCACTGCCCCTCGGGGAGGAGGTACACGAACGGCTCGTCGGCGAAGGCCTTCTCGTAGGCGGCGCGCACGGACTCGCCCGTCACGCCCCGCTTGGCCTTGGCGCTGCACGTGGCGAGGATGCCGCGGGGCATCGGCGCGAGGGTGGGCGTGAAGGAGACGGTGACGGTCTCGCCGGCCGCCTCACCCAGGTTCTGGATGATCTCGGGGGTGTGCCGGTGGCCGCCGCCGACGCCGTACGGCGACATGGAGCCCATGACCTCGGAGCCCAGGAGGTGGGCCTTGGGCGCCTTGCCGGCACCCGAGGTCCCGGACGCGGCGACGATCACGGCCTCGTTCTCGGCGAGCCCGGCGGCGTACGCCGGGAAGAGCGCGAGCGAGGCGGCCGTCGGATAGCAACCGGGCACCGCGATGCGCTTGGACCCCTCCAACGCGGCGCGGGCACCCGGCAGTTCGGGAAGGCCGTAGGGCCAGGTGCCGGCGTGTGCGGAGCCGTAGAACTTCTCCCAGTCGGCCGCGTCCTTCAGCCGGAAGTCGGCGCCCATGTCGACGACGAGGACGTCCGGGCCGAGTTGCTCGGCGACGGCGGCGGACTGGCCGTGCGGCAGCGCGAGGAAGACGACGTCGTGTCCGGCGAGGACTTCCGGGGTAGTTTCCTGGAGGACTCGACCGGCGAGCGGCAGCAGATGCGGTTGCAGCGCGCCGAGTTTCTGCCCGGCGTTCGAGTTGCCGGTCAGCGCACCGATCTCGACCTCGGGGTGGGCCAGGAGCAGACGCAGGAGTTCTCCACCCGCGTATCCACTCGCTCCGGCCACTGCCGCACGTACCGCCATGGAACCCTCCTCATCGATGGCATGACTATACGTATCGCTGCACGTTTATGCAATCCAGGGCCATGGGTATGAGGAGTGGTCCGTGACGGCTGTGGTCGGGTAGCCGGAGACCATTACTGATCCCCGGCCCCCTCAGAACCGGACGTGCGACTTTCACCGCATCCGGCTCAAGCAAGCCACGCGGGCTTCGCAGGTCAGCAGGGTCATGTGGCCCGTCTGCCGTCGCTAGCGTGGTGCTGGCGGTGGCATTCGGAGTGCACGAGGCGAAGATTGTTCCGCTCGTCCGTGCCGCCGTCTCGCCGGTAGGTGAAGTGATGCTTGTGGAGCATCTTCTTCGAGGCCGCGAACCAGTTGATCCACTCGCGTGGACTGTCCGGTTCGTACTCGGCTCCGACGATCAGCGCCTGTTTGCAGAGAGGACAGAGCCCCTGCTGCCGGACCGCCAGCACAAGACTCGTCTTGTCCATCGGCGGCGGCGCTTTCCTGCGACGGCGGTCCCGCCAGTACTCAACCAGAGCGGGGTCGTCCGGAGACGCCGAGCCCTTGACCGGGTAGTGGCGGACGATGCCGGTCCAGGCGAACTTGATGAGGAAGGCCCCGCTGTCGCGGTCGCCGAACACCCACCGGTCTCGCCGGGACGGGTGGAACCTGCCGAAGTACCGGTCCACGACCCAGTACCTCGATTTGTTGCGGTGACGACGCCTGGCCCATTTGAAGGTCAGCCGCCACATGTAGTGATCCAGCGACGAGAACGTCGTCGTGGACGCCACCGCCCGGTAGTAGGCCGCCCAACCGCGAACGATCGGGATCAGCCTGCGCAACACAGCCTCGGCATTCGCCCCATGCAGGGCTCGAACCTCGGTCCGCAGTCGCGCCCGGAGCCTCTTGCAGGCTGCGGTGCTCGGTTTGATGATCAGCTTTCCGCCCGTTCGGCGGACGGTGAAGCCGAGGAAGTCGAACCCCTCATCGAGGTGAACGACCTTGGTCTTCTCCTCGTTGAAGCGAAGACCTCTCGGCTCCAGCCAGTCCTCCAGCCGAGCCCTGACCTGGTGCACCTGTTCCTCGTCGTGGCAGAGCACGACGAAGTCGTCGGCTTATGCCGTGTGCCGGGTTATGCCGACTGCGGCGGCGACAGCGTGACGGACCTGGGGTCTGGTTTCGAAAGCTTCAGCATAACCGGCGGCCTCTGCCCGAGGCGGCTCGTATCCCTGTCTGAGCAGGCGAGTTACCTGCAGACAGGAGAAGGCCATGGATGCGATCGGAGAGCGGCGCCGTGGGCCGGTGCCGTTGGTGGTGACGGGGCCATTGGCTCCGTACGAGTCGCTGGTGCGTACGGAGTTGGCGTCCCGAGGGTATGCGGAGTCGTCGGTGAGGGACGCGGTGCTCATGATGCGGCGCCTGAGCCTGTGGATGGACCGGCGTGAGCTCGCCGTGGCTGGGCTGTCGGCGTCGAGGGTGGAGGAGTTTCTGGCCTTCCGGCGGGCGGTGTGCTCCTCCGAGCCGGTGGCCCGGCGGTCTCTGGGGGCAGTGATCAAGGTGCTGCGGCACATCGGCGCGGTTCCGGTTCCGGTCGAGGCCGGCGGCGACGCGGTGCAGGAGGTGCTGGCGGACTACGGTGCCTACCTGCGCGGGGAGCGGGGCCTGGCGGACGAGTCGGTCCGCTGCTACTGCGGCCAGGCCCGCAAGTTCCTTGCTGCGCTGCCGGATCCGCTGGACGACTCGCTGGCTCGGCTGGATGCCGCGCAGGTGACCGCGTTCATGGTGCGGCACGCCGCGGACGCCGAGAGCGTGTGGTCGGCGAAAGCCCTGGTGACCGCGGTCCGCTCGCTGCTGCGCTACCTGCACGTGGACGGCCGGATCCCGGCACCGCTGACCGGGTCGGTTCCCGCGGTGGCGGGCTGGCGGCTCGGTTCTCTGCCCCGTGGACTGGAATCACAGCAGGTGTCCGCGCTGCTGTCCGGACCGGACCCGGAGAGCGCGGCGGGACGGCGGGATCGGGCAGTGCTGACAGTGCTCGCCCGTCTCGGGCTGCGCGGCGCGGAAGCCGCCGCCCTCCAGCTGAGCGACATCGACTGGCACGCGGGTGAGATCGCAGTGCGGGGCAAGGGCTCCCGCGTCGAGCGGCTGCCACTGACGCCCAAGGTCGGCGAGGTGCTCGCGGACTACCTGATGAAAGACCGTCCCCGGTGTTCGGCCACGGCCGTGTTTCTCACCGCCCGGGCTCCCTATCAGGCACTGACCGGAGCTTGTATCCGGGCGATCATGGGGCGGGCCTGCGAGAGGGCCGGACTGCCGCGGCTGGGAGCCCACCGGCTCCGCCACACCCTGGCCACCACCATCCTGCGGGCCGGGGCCCCGCTGCCCGAGGTCGGCCAAGTGCTCCGTCACCGCAGCCAGTTGAGTACCACCATCTACGCGAAAGTCGACCATGAAGCCCTGCGGTCCCTGGCCCAGACGTGGCCGGAAGGCGGTGCCCGGTGACCACGCTTCGACAGCACGCACAGGAGTACCTGGCCATGCGCCGACGGCTGGGATTCAAGCTGACCACCTTCGGCGAGAAGCTGATGAGCTTCATTAACTACCTGGAGGACACAGGCGACACCGTCCTGACCACCCGGTCTGCGCTCGTCTGGGCCACGGATACGCCCCGCAGCAGCGACGAAGTGCACTGGAGCCGGCGGCTGATGGTCGTGAGGATCTTCGCCCGGCACCTGAAGACCCTGGAACCGGCGACCGAGATCCCGCCCGATGACGCCCTGCCGCACCACTACCGGCGCATCACCCCGCACCTGTTCACCCCCGCCGAGCTGGACCGCTTGCTCGCGGCGACGAGTGCCCTGAGCTCGGCCTTCCGGGCCCTCACCTGGCACACTTTCATCGGCCTGCTGGCCGTGAGCGGCCTGCGCACGTCCGAAGCCTGCGGCCTGGACCGCACCGACGTCGACCTCACTGGTGGTCTTCTCACCGTGAGGGAGACGAAGTTCGGCAAGTCGAGGCAGGTCCCGGTGCATGCCAGCACGGTCACGGCACTGCGGAGGTATGCCCGGCAACGTGATCTCCAGCGGCCCGCCCCGAGCACGGCGGCCTTCCTGGTCTCCACCCGCGGCACCCGGCTCGACTCCCACAACCTCCCGCGCACCTTCGTCAAACTACTGTCCGCGGCGGACATCACCGCAGGTGAAGGCCGCCGCAGGCCCCGATTGCACGATCTTCGCCACACCTTCGCGACCACGACCTTGCTGCAGTGGTACCGCGACGGCGCGGACGTCCAGGCGAAGCTCCCACTGCTGACCACCTACCTCGGTCACGCCGACCCGAAGTCCACCTACTGGTATCTCTCCGGCTCCCCGGAACTCCTATCCCTGGCCGCGGCCCGCCTGGAGCACAGCTTCGGAGGCCGGCCGTGAGCGACCTCGCACCCCTGCTACAGGGCTTCTTCACCGACAAGCTGATGCTTCAGCTCCAGGCCAGCCCGCACACCATTGCGGCCTACCGCGACACCTTCACCCTCCTGCTCGGCTTCGCCGAGCGGCGCACCGGCCGACCGCCGACCCGCTTGAGCATCGCCGACCTGGACGCACCGACGATCGGCGCGTTCCTCCAGCATCTGGAAACCGTCCGCGGCAACACGGCGGCGACCCGCAACGTCCGTCTCGCCGCGATCCGCTCGTTCTTCCGCTACGCGGCCCTGCGGGCGCCCGAGCATGCGGCGGTGATCCAGCGGGTGCTGGCGATTCCGCCCAAACGCTTCGACCGGGCCATCGTCAACTACCTCACCACCACGGAGACCGACGCTCTGGTCGCAGCACCGGACCGCACCACCTGGACCGGACGTCGTGACCATGCGCTGCTCCTGACCGACGTCCACACCGGACTGCGCGTCAGCGAGCTGACCCGTCTCACGCTTCAGGACATCCATCTGGGCTCCGGCCCCCATCTGCGCTGCCACGGCAAGGGACGCAAGGACCGGTGCACCCCGCTGACCAGCGACACCGTCAAGGTGCTCAAGACCTGGCTGAAGGAGCGAGGCGGCGAGCGAGGAGATCCGCTGTTCCCGACCCGCCGCGGCACTCCGCTCAGCCGAGACGCCGTCGAAGCCCTCGTCACCAAGCACACGCGGACCGCCGCAGTCACCTGCCCGTCCCTGGCCGACAAGCACGTCACCCCGCACACCCTGCGGCACAGCACCGCAATGGCACTTCTCCACGCGGGAGTTGACGTCTCCGTGATCGCCCTCTGGCTCGGCCACGAATCAACTGAAACCACGCAAATCTATCTGCACGCCGACATGAGCATCAAAGAACGTGCGCTCGCGCGCACGGCTCCCGCCGGCAGCACGCCCGGACGTTTCACCGCTCCGGACAACCTGCTGGCGTTCCTCCAGACGCTTTGAGTCGGAGACCACTGGTTATGCCGACCGCTCTGAGGCAGGCACAGGGCTCGTCATGCTGCCGCCGCCGCAGTCGGCATAACCCGGCACACGGCATAAGCCGACCTATGCCGAGTTCGGCATAGGTCGGCATACCTCACCAGCACCGGAGTGCCTGGCATCGCGCCCGGCTCACGCCCGGCCCGAACCGTGTATTGGCACCCTGCGGCCTGTTCCAGTCCGTGCAGAGCAACATTCATCAACAGCGGGCTGATCACACCGCCTTGAGGAGTTCCCTCCTCGGTCGGTGCGAACCGGCCGCGGTCGATTACGCCCGCCTTCAGCCAGCCGCGGATCAGATCCCTGGCGGGGAACTGGCCGAGCATGGTCATGAGGTGGTCGTGGTCGATGCGGTCGAATGCCGCTGACAGGTCCGCGTCCAGGACCCATAGACGCTTCGGGTTCTTGCCCTTCACCGTCCAGAAGATCGAGGTAATCGCGTCCTGGCAGCTGCGGCCAGGCCGAAAGCCATACGACTTCGGCTCGAACCGCGCCTCCCACTCGGGTTCCAGCGCGTTCTTCACGCGGGCCTGGAGGACCCGGTCACGGATGACCGGGATGCCGAGTGGCCGCTGTTTCCCATTGCTCTTCGGGATGAACACTCGCCTGACCGGCCTGGCCTTCCAGGGCTTCGACGACCGATGGATCTCGGCCGCCAGCGTGCCTCTCGCCTTGGGCGTGAGGGCTCGTTCCCCGTCGATGCCAGCGGTCATGCGACCACTGCTCTGCTGCGTCACCCGCTTCACGCTGATCAGCGTGTTGCTGCGGCTTCGCAGCATGAGCTTCTGCAAGTTGCGGACCTTCCTGAGGTCCCCGTCCTGCGTTGCCTTGAAGATCCTCTGCCTCAGCCGCCGTACGTTCTCCTCGCAGGTGGCCCAGTCGATGCCGTGCCAGTCGAGTAAGTCGTCCTCGGGTCCGTTCACCGCAGGCGAGGACGTCACGACAGGTGCCGTGATCTCCATGTTCGCCTCCGGTGTCTAACTTGTCCCTCGGTTCGAGCGTCCTTGCAGTGGTGACTTCAAAGGCTCACCTGATCCACGTGGGCGCCCTTTCGGGCCGGGCCACCAGGGCCCGTATCCGGCGAGTTATGCGGGAGCGGGTGAAGGTCCCGATCTCCCGGTTTCCTCTGGCCTTTCGGCCTGCCGGCCTTCGCTTCTTGGATCTTCCTTCTCCCGCCGGGGACTTCAGCCTTCCTTGCGGTCGGCCTACCAAGCCGAGGCTCGGACCCCGTCGGGGTTTCCACGTTCCGCACCAGTGAGACGCGGCTGGGGTGGGCGCCCCCTCTACCCCGGGACCAGCGGTGTCCTCCCTCCAGGCTCAGTTACCCGGAGGTCGCTTGGTGCCTTGCAGCACCGGGTCCTGTGACCGCCGCCAACACGCCATCGACGCGGTCTTAAAGTCACGAGGCATCATCGAGGGTTCACTTGCGTTCGCCCGTCCAGCCTTCCCCTCACCTGTTGCACCCCGATGGCCGGGACGCCCTTGGGCTTGAACGCTCCGCTTCACACCCCGCCGTTACCAGCGACGCATGGGAGCGCGGGGACGGGCCCTGGACACTGGCCCGAAGTCCAGCCTCATCAACATCCCTTCATACGGCTGTCCTTACTTACTTGGTACGACCTCGTGTCGCACACCGAGATTTTCAGTTGGCACATGGAGAGTGCTGGTTGGCACAGCTTGGCCCGGTAACGCTGTGTTGCGGTCGGTGCCGAAGAAGCGCCCCGTTGCCGGACGAGTGGTGCCGCCCCGGGTGAGTGGGCGAGGCGACGATTGCGAAGATCCCGTCGGATTCAAGTCATCCGGACCAGCTTGCGATGGCGTACGACAGAGACGTCGGGCTGCGGGATCGGCTGAGGCTCGGGGATGACTGGGTACGTCGGTGGAGCTCGACACAGCAGGTGGGCGACGGCAGGGTTTGCCGGCCGATCCGGGATATGGCTCACGTACCGGTGCTGTCGTCCCGGCCGATGCGGGGGTTCACGTGGCGAGCGAAGCAGCGGCACCGCCCCGGCCTGCCGCACCAGCGTCGCGGGTACCTCTCCTTCCCCGGCCTGCCGACCTTGACGGTGCCCCCGGTCCCTATGCCTGGCCCCGACACACCTCGAGTTCCGGCAGTCGCGTCGAGAGGCGTTCGCCATGTGCCCCCCAAGCCGCGGTCAGTACGGAAGGGCACACCGACCGCCTTGGACACCACAGGCTCTGTTCGAGGCAGGTCGACTGAGCGAGGCGCTGCCGGTCTACGAGGTCCTAGCTCATGAGTTCGACCTCCTCGGCGCGCAGGGTGCTGAGGACGCCCTGACCTGCCGCATCCAGGCCGCCCGTTGTCGGACCGGACTCGGCCAACACCAACGCGCACTGGGCGATCTCCAACGCGAACCGGCCCAGTTACGCGCCTACCGCGCACCCACGGACACCGTGGTCCTTGAGGTGCGCCTGCACGTAGGACTGTTGCTGCGCGATGTGCACCGCTTCGCGGAGGCGGTACAGGAGTTGGGCAGCCTGTACAACGACTTGGTAGGCGAGCACGGTCCGGATTCCGCCCTGGTGAACCAGGCGCGCGAGGCTCTCACCGGAATTCGTCGGCGGCCGTCGGGCGGCCTCCATCTGACGAGGCCAGGGTGGCTTTGTATCTCAGTGTGGGAGTCGTGGGGTCCTATCCGGGATGCTGGGCATACGCTTGAGCTAGGCGCCACGGCCCGGGGCGATCAGACCCGTCTCGTAGGCGAAGACGACGGCCTGGACGCGGTCGCGCAGGTCCAGCTTCGACAGGATGCGGCCGACGTGGCTCTTGACCGTGGTCGGGCTGAGGAACAGCCGGGAAGCGAGTTCGGCATTACTGAGGCCCGTCGCGAGTAGGCGGAGCACCTCGAGCTCGCGCGGGGTCAGGTCGGACAGATCGCGGTGCGCGGCGATGGTCTGCGGTTCGTCGTGATGGGCGAACCGCTCGATCAGCCGACGAGTGATTGCGGGCGCGAGGAGAGCGTCGCCGGTCTGCACCAGGCGTAAGGCGGAGACCAGATGTTCGGGGGTGACGTCCTTGAGCAGGAAGCCGCTGGCGCCGGCCGTGAGCGCGGCGTAGACGTAGTGGTCGAGGTCGTATGTGGTGAGGATGATGACCCGCGTTCCGGCCGGGCCGGCGTCGCCGATGATGCGCCTGGTGGCCTCGATGCCGTCCATCTCGGGCATCCGGATGTCCATGAGGACGACGTCGGGCCGCGTACGGCGAACCGCTGCGACAGCCTCGGCCCCGTCGGCGGCCTCGGCCGTCACTTCGATGCCGTCCGCGGCCAGGATCATCTTGAAACCGGTGCGTACGAGGGCTTGGTCGTCGGCGATGACGGCGCGCAGCGGTGGTTGTTCCATGTTCATACGGTGCTCCGCGGGATACGGGCCGTGACCCGGTATCCGCCGGCCTTTGTCGGCCCGGCTGTCAGCTCGCCCTTATAGACGGCCAACCGCTCGCGCAGTCCCATGTGGCCACGGCCGTTGCTCTGCACAGGCGGGGATTCCTTGGCGCCGCCGGTGTCCGTGATCTCGATCTCCAGCCCGTCGTCGGTGTATCCGATGGCGACGGACGCCTGCGCGCCGCGCGCATGTTTGATCGTGTTGGTCAGCGCCTCCTGTACGACGCGATACGCCGCGAGGTCCATCCCGGGTGGCAGCGGTTCCGGTGGCAGCGACACCTCGACGCTCACGGGCGTCCCGGCGGCGCGTACCCGTGCGACCAGCGCGTCGAGCTGCGCGAGCCCGGGCTGGGGCTCCAGGCCGTCGGGCCTCTCGTGGTCCGCGGCGGCCAACAGGCCCATCACATGGCGCAGTTCGGCCATGGCGGCCCGGCCGCCCGCCTCGACGGCCAGCAGTGCCTCCTTGGACTGCTCGGGTTCCACGTCCATCACTTTGCGGGCCGCGCCTGCCTGGATCACCATCACGCTCACATTGTGGGTCACGACGTCGTGCAGTTCGGCGGCAATGCGGGCACGCTCCTCTTCGACGACGCGTCGCGTGGCCTCCTCCTGAGCGGCCTGCAGTTCTGTCATCCGGTCCCGGCTGGAGTCCAGCCGCAGTTGCAGGAAGCGGACGAGGCTGGCCAGCATCCCGGCCACCAGGAGCACGAATCCCGGGCTGGACCATCCGGGGAGCAAGGGTTCCGCGTTGCGGAAAGTGAAGCCGGACAGCGCGGCGGCGATCACCAGGACGGCGATCGCCGTTATCCGGTAACGGCTGTATACGACAGCGCTGTAGGCGCCGATGACACAGGCCAGGACGGTGATCCAGGAGGCGGAGCTGCCGATGGCCAGTGCCGCGCCCAGCACCACCACGAACAAGGTCAGCGGATACCGGCGCCGGGCTGCCAGCGGCAGCGTCGACAGGACGACCAGGGCCCAGGGCACGGAGGAGGGTTCTTCCTTCACGGGCACCTGACCAGGGTCGGGCGGCGAGGGCGGGGCCGGGACCCCGGTCCCGACGTCCACCGTAGGCGGGTTGATGTTCACTGGCCCGTCGCCGGGATAGCGCACCGCCACAAACAGGGCAATGACGGTCAGTACGAACGCCAGCACCACATCGGCGCGCACCGCTCGCCGTGACAGCGGGGCTGCCTTCGCCTCCGGGCGTAGCGCGTCGACGAGTTGCTGATGCCGGCTGCGCTGGTCTTCCGTCTCCACTCGTGCATTGTGCTGCGCTCTCCGCCCGGCCCGCGTCCGCCTGTCCGGCCAGGGCATTGCCCAAGAGGCCTACTTCTCAGGGATGACTCCGCGGCCGAATCCTCCGCAGGAAGGGCCTGTTGTTGGTTCCGCGGCCGACGCGCCCCATACGCGGCAGCCTCTAGGTTCGCGGGGCCGACAACGGCATGTGCCTCGCGACCGTGAAGGACGGACAACTCGTATGCATCAAGTGATCGAGCTGGAGGGTACGGCGAAGCGCTACGACAGCGCCGGCGCGCCGGTGCTCGGACCGCTCACGTTCAGCGTCGACAAGGGTGAGGCCCTTGCCGTGACGGGCCCTTCCGGGAGCGGCAAGTCCACGCTGCTGAACCTCGTCGCCGG
Organism: Streptomyces sp. NBC_01478; assembly: GCF_036227225.1. Taxonomy (GTDB): domain Bacteria; phylum Actinomycetota; class Actinomycetes; order Streptomycetales; family Streptomycetaceae; genus Streptomyces. Next base: position 2,616,699 of record NZ_CP109444.1, read on the forward strand.
CCTGGACAAGCCGACCGATGGAGCCGTGTTCGTGGCCGGGCGACGGATCGACCAGTTGAGCGAGCCCGCCCTCGCCAGGTTCCGTCGCGAACACATCGGCATGGCCTTCCAGTTCTTCAATCTTCTCGACGACCTCACTGTCACCGACAACATCCAGCTCCCGGCCCAGTTGATCGGGACCAGCCGGCGCGAGGCCGCGGCCCGTGCGGGTGAGCTCATGGAGATGCTGGGGATCCAGAAGCATGCCCGCGCCTACCCGGGCCGGCTGTCCGGAGGTGAACGCCAACGGGTCGGTGTCGCAAGGGCGTTGGTCAACCGGCCCGCGCTGCTGCTCGCTGACGAGCCCACCGGCGCGCTCGACACCGCCTCGGGCCACGACGTCCGCAACCTGCTGATGGATCTGCACCGCGGGGGACAGACCATCGTGCTGGTGACGCATGACCTGACGCTGGCGGAGGCGTGCGCGAGCCGCACGATTCACCTGGTCGACGGTCAGGTCGCCCTCGACTCGTCCGCGCAGGCCGTCCGATGAGCCTGTTCGGTACCGGCGCGCTGGGCCGGGTCGTACGCTCCGGGGTGAGCCAGCGGCGGGTGCAGACAGTGGTGATCGCCGTGGCCACGATGATGGCCGTGGCCTCGGCCGTGGTTGCCGGGTCGCTCATGGTCGCCGCAACCGCCCCCTTCGACCACGCCTTCAACAAGCAGCAGGGCGCGCACATCACCGCACAGTTCGATCCGGCCAAGGCGAGTGCGGCGCAGCTGGCGGAGACCGGGAAGCTGGCCGGGGTCACGGCGAGCGCTGGGCCGTACCCGTCCACGGCGTTCCGCCCGGTGGACCAGTTGGGCTTCCCCATGCCGACGCTGACCCTGGTCGGGCGGTCCGGTCCGGACGGTGACGTGGACCGCGTGGAACCGAAGTCCGGTCGGTGGGCGCAGAAGCCGGGCGAGATCGTGCTCGGCGCGTCGTTCGAGGGCCCCTCCGTCGAGATCGGCTCCACCTTCAAGGCGTCGGACGCCGTCAACGCCCCGACACTTACGGTCGTCGGCTTCGCCGTGTCGGCCGGCAGGTCCGCCGACGCCTGGGCGACCTCGGCGCAGGTCGACGCGCTGGCTTCGCAGGGCCACACCGTCACGAGTCAGATGCTCTACCGCTTCGACTCCGCGAGCACGAAGAGGCAGATCCTCGCCGACCGGGCAAAGCTCGCCGCCTCCGTGAAGTCCAGGGCGCTGCTGGGTACCCAGTCCTGGCTGGACACCAAGCGCGCCGCTGATCAGGGTGCGGCGGCGACCGTCCCGTTCGTGATGGCTTTCGGTGTGCTCGGCATCGTGATGTCGGTGATCATCGTCAGCAGTGTGATCAGCGGTGCGGTCGGCGCCGGCCTGCGCAGGATCGGCATCCTCAAGGCCATCGGCTTCACTCCGCGCGAGGTCGTCCGCGCCTACGTGGCCCAGGCCCTGATTCCGGCCGGTGCCGGCATCGCCGTGGGCGTTGTGCTGGGCAACCTCCTGGCGGTGCCGCTGCTGGCGGACACCCAGGAGATGTACGGCACCGTCTCGCTCTCGGCGGCTTGGTGGGTGGATGTCGCGGTGCCGGCCGCCGCACTGCTCGTCGTGGGACTCGCGGCGCTGGTCCCGGCACTGCGCGCCGGACGCCTGCACACGGTCGAGGCCATCGCGGTCGGCCGGGCACCGCGCACGGGGCGCGGGCAGTGGGCGCACCGGGTGATGGGACGGCTGCCCCTCCCTCGGCCGGTGACCTACGGCCTCGCCACCCCCTTCACACATCCGGTGCGTGCCCTCGCGATGCTGCTCGCGGTCGCGTTCGGCACGGTCGCGGCGACCTTCGCGGTGGGACTGACCTCGTCCCTGAGTGCGGTTGGCGCCTCGCAGGACCCCGAGAGCCGTGCCGCGGTCACGGTCACGACGGTCAGGCTGGACGACATCGCTCCTCCTGCGCAGCCGGAGCCTCCTGCGGTGGACGACGCGGCAAGCCCGTCTCCCGTCAGCAGCAGCACGGCCGGCACGTCCAGGCCCAAGGTCGCCGATCCGGCGAAGGTGCGGGCCGCCCTCAAGTCCGAGGCGGGGCTGAAGTCGTACTACGGCAAGCTCCAGACCGAGGTCGCCGTGGCCGGGGTCTCCGGCTCGGTCCAGGCCAGCCTCTACGAAGGGGATTCCCGCTCCGGCAGTTACGACATGCTCTCCGGGCACTGGATCACCGGCAAGGGGCAGGTTGTGGTGCCTTCACGCTTCCTGGAACGGACCAGCACCAAGGTCGGTGACTCGGTGCGGGTGACCTACGAGAAGGAGACCGCCGACCTGCGGATCGTCGGTGAGTCCTTCGACACCTCGGGCAATGAGCTGGAGATCCACGCGGACATGGCCAACTTCCCCTCGGCCGAGCCCAGTACCTTTCTCGCCGACGTGAAGTCCGGCGTCTCGGCCGACGAGTTCGCGGCGAAGCTCGCGGCGGTGGTACAGCCTCTGGGCGGCGACGCCACGACCATCCCGCCCTCGGAGCAGAAGGGCGTCATCCTCGTCATGGACGCGATGGCGGTGCTGCTCACCCTCATGCTGGTCGCCGTAGCGGGCCTCGGCGTGCTCAACTCCGTCGTCCTGGACACCCGACAACGCATCCACGACCTGGGCATTTGCAAGGCGATCGGCATGTCGCCGCGGCAGACCATCAGCCTGGTGCTCGCCTCGGTGACCGCGATCGGCGTGGTCGGCGGGCTGATCGGCGTACCGGCGGGTTACGCGCTGCACCACGTTGTCATGCCGGTGATGGGGCGTGCCGTAGGCACCCGTATGCCGTCGTCGGTCCTCGGTGTGTACGGCCCTGCTCAGCTGGTCCTGCTGGGGATGGGCGGGGTCGTAATCGCGATGTTGGGCGCGCTTGTTCCGGCCGGCTGGGCGGCCAAGGCCCGTACGGGCACGGCGCTGCGCACCGAGTAGCGTCCGGCGGAGCGCGAGCCGCTGAGCAGATCCGCCAGACCCGCTGGGGCAAGCACCAGCGGGCCGGGCAGGAGCCGCCGTCACGCTGAACCTGCGACGCGGGTCAGGCTATGAGCAGGCGGAGGCCGAGATCTGCCGCGTCAAGGCCGGCGAGGTCGCTGTTGCGCTCGGCCCACCGGCCGGAGTCGAGGTCGTCGCTGAGGCTTCGCACCGCGCGCTGCTCGGCCTTTGGCCCGACCCTCGTCCACACCGACATCGCACGGCGCACATGATCCTCCAGATACGTCCCCGGTCGGCGCCAGTACGCCTCGAACAGGCCGTCAGCGCAGTCCCACGGGATGGGCACCGGCTCAGCGCGGGCGCCGATCGCGCCGGCCATCCCGGCAAGCGAGGGAAATTCCGCGAGGACGGCGGCGAACTCGGGCAGGTAGTCACGGGTAAGCCAGAACCGGTCCTGCCATCCGGGCTCGTCGGTGTCGAACGTGAGCACCACCACGCGGCGGGCCACGCGCCGCATCTCGCGCAGCCCTGTTATCGGGTCCCCCCAGTGGTGAACGGTGGAGACAGCCATCGCGACGTCGAAGGACTGGTCCTCGAACGGCAGGCTCTCCGCGGCAGCGGCCACGCACAGCGCCGAGCCGGCAGGCCGCTGCCCCCGCATGACCGCCGATGGCTCCACCGCGGTCACGTCGCGATCAGCAGGCTCATAGGAGCCGGTGCCGGCCCCGACGTTCAGCACCGTCTGCGCGTCCCCGAGCGCGTCCCAGATCCGCGCGGCGATCCGCGGCTCGGTACGCCGTGTTGCGGTGTAAGCGCCGCCGATCGCGTCGTACAGCCGTGCACCGAGCATCTCCAGCTGCTCCTCCGGCGTCACCATCAGTCCCTTCGCCCGTGCCTCAAGTTCCCTGTCGATGGCCGCCACCATGGCGTCAGCGCGATCACGCCGCTCCAGCAGCAGGCCGCGCAGTCGGCGCAGCTGCGCGACCGCGTCGGTGGACGGGTCCCCGACCAGTTCCGCAACCTCCCGCAGCCCGAAGCCCAACCGCCGATAGGCCAGCACCTCCCGCAGCCGCTCCACGTCGCCCGCCGAATAAGCCCGGTATCCGGCTGCGGTCCGCGCCGACGGCTGAACGAGCCTGATCTCGTCATAGTGATGCAGCGTGCGAACGCTCACGCCGGCCAGCTCGGCCACGCGTCCCACGGTCCAGTGATCCTCCACGGCACCGACTATGCAGCCTGACGCCACGTGAGGGTCAAGAGCCTCACTCACGGCAGCAAGAGCCAAACGCGAAGCAGCGGTCCGAGGCGACTCCCGCAAGCCAGAGCGATGGTCTGGTTCAGAGAAGCCTGGAACCCGACGGAGTGGCCCCAGCGGCCGAGTGACATCAAAAGTCACTGACATTGATCACGATGCCCGCCCCAGAATGACTCCCGAAGTCGCTTCGAAATGACTCCCTCTGAAACTGACACAGCCTGATGCGTTTGGTATCAACGCGGATAGACGCGTGATCATCCTTATCGAAGCCAAGGACACAAGTGGTCCGTGACGGCCGGCCCTGCACCTGGAACGCGATGCCGGTCAGCTCCTCGCCTCCCTGGACGTCCGGGTCGGTCGCGGCGCGCAGCACGGGCACGGCCCCACGTCGGGCGACTGGAGGAAAAGGGGCCGGATCGCGGCGAAGGCCGCGCGGGGCCCCTTGAGCGATCACCGCCCCTTGGGCCGGGGCCAGTTGAGACCTGCCGCCGGCCACTCCGACGGGCGGCGTACCGTAGGCGTCCGTTTGGTCGCGCTGTTCTCACTGCTGTCGGCTCCAGCGAGGGGGTGCTGTAGGCATGCCGGAGGGGTTGGCCCAGTGGGGGCCGGAGCTTTTCATCACGCGGGAACGGGAGCTGCGTCGTGGACCGGCACCGGAGAACCACGCGGGGAAGGACATCCTGCGAGGGGGGTTCGAGCCGTGTCTGCTGGCCCTTCTGCGGTTGTCGGCGGACCGGGACCCTGGCAGGGATCTCACCAGGGGGTGGCTCCCGAAGGCGCTCGCCCGCACCGGCCACCTCGTCCGCGCGGCCGAGCTGGCCCGCACGAACAGTGACGAACTCACGCTGGGCGAGGAGCTGTTGGGGCTGGTGAAGGCGGCGGCCGATGCGGGAGACCTGTGCGGTGCCCAGGCACTGGCCGAGTCGATCCCCCTGCGGCAACTGCGGGACGACGCGCTGGTCGCACTCGTGCCGGCGTGGGCCGTCGCGGGTGAACGCGACCGGGCCGTAGCGATGGCGGAAACGATTCGCTACCCGCACAACTGGGCGCGGGCCTGGGCCGTACTGGCGAAAGCGGTGGCGGACGACGGCGATACCGATGAGGCGCTCCGGTTCGCCGCCCGCGCTGACGACGAGGTGCGTGCTTGCGTCCTCGACGGGACGGGCGGGGTACTCGTCCTGCTCATGGAACTGGCCGCCGCCACCGGCGATCACGTCCGGGCCGCCGAACTCGCCGACCGGGTGGAGGACTTCACCCGGTCCCACGGCGGGACACCGTCGTCCCGGCCCCTGGCGGCCGTCCTGGCCCGGGAGGCCCTGAGGGGAGACCTCGACCGGGTCGACGCCCTGCTGCGTCCTCCGCCCAGGCCTCCCGTCGGCGCCGGGGGCGGCGTGTGCGGGTGGGCGCTCGTCGAGACCGCCGACCAGGACGTGGACCCGGACGTGGACCCGGACGTGGACCCGGATGGGCGCCTTGACGAGAACGACGTACGCCCGCTCCCGCCCCGGTCGTTTCTCGGTGCCCGGGGCCTGGCCCGCGTGCTGGACGCCATCGCCGAGACCGCCGGCCAGGAGGTGGCCCTCGCCCTGGCCGACCGGGCCGAGGCACTGCTCGGGACCGGCGACGGCCGTGATCACGACACGCTGCTGAGGTCCGTGACACTCCTGCTGGCCCGGCGAGGACAGGTCGAGCGCGCCATGGCCCTCACCGAGTGCCTCGATCCCGAACAGCGCGCGGGGTGGCATGCGGAGATCGTCGGTGCGGTGGCCCGCTACGGCGACACGGAAGCGGCCGAGGCCCTCGCCCACGCGATCCCTGACGACCGGGCGCGGGCCAGGGCCCTGATCGAAGTGGTCCGGGAGCTGGCCCGGCGCGGTGATCCGGGCCGGGCCGAGGCACTGGCCCCCGTGATCACCGACGGTTGGGCGCGAGGCGAGGCGCTGGTGGCGGTCGTCCAGGAGTGGGCTCGGCACGGCGACTTGGAGCGGGCCGAGGCGCTCGCCCACTCGATCGCCTACCGGGCGACAAGTGCCCGCGCGTTGGCGGCACTCGTGGAGGTGGCCGGGGTCGTTGAGTTGTCCGGGTCCGTGGAGGTGTCCGGACCCGGGGAGATGTCCGGGCCCTCGCACGCTCGCAGGCTTGCCGCACAAGCCGTCGTTCTCGACGGCTGGGCCGCTGTCCTGTCGGTCCTGGAGCCGATCGTGCCTCGCTCAGCGGCAGTTGTCGTCGAGCAGATGATGATCCGCGACGGGGTGTGACGTCCTGCCGGACCTTCACCCCCTGCTGTCACCGCTGATTGCGAGTATTGCTCCATGATTTCGAAACTGCCCTTGCACAGCCCGCGTTGGCGTGACCTCGACGGCGTGACGGCCGAGGAGGTGGAGGTGCTCCTGGAGCAGATGGCCTCCACCGGCGGCAACTGGACGCAGACCTGGACCTCCCTCGCCGGAGGCCTGTTGGACGACGGGACCGTCTTCGACGGGGCCTATGCGGCCCTGCCGTATCTCGTCGAGGCGGCAGCGGCCCTGCCGCCGGGGCAGTCCGTGGATTTCTGGGTGGACCTGGGATGCATCGTGACCGCGGAGGACAGAGCACCCGTCCCGGCCGATCTCGACGCGGGGTTCAGCGCCGCCCTCCGTCTGGCCGAGCAGGCGGCCGTACGGAGCCTCCTCGCCGCCGACGCTCCGGCCGAGGCCTGTGTCTCCCTCGCGCTGTCCTGTGTCGCCCTCGCCGGTCACCACATCGGCACGGCACTGTGGTCCCTCCAACCCCAGGAGGGATACCTGCAGTTGTTGTGTCCCGGGTGCGGGAGCGATACCGAGATCCCGGAGTTCTTCGTGGACCCGGTGCGTCCGTCTCTCGATGCTCCGGTGCTGCCTGATCCTGTCCGTGCCCGTCCGGGGCCGCACCCGTGGGGCGAGGTCGCCACGGCCATGCGCGAGGAGACCCTGGGGGAAGAGTGGGAGCCCTTCGTGCGGGTGGCACGCGGAGTCGCGGTGGCCGGAATACCCCCCGAGACACCGGGGCCGGCCGTCCTCTGCCTGGTCGCCGGCATGGTCGCGGCCAAGGGCACCCCGCAGTCGGCCGGGAGGAAGACGGCCCGCGAACTGATGCTGCTCACCGGGCACTTCCGCTGCTGGGACTGCGAACGGACCTGGACGATCGCCGACGGCCTGGCGGAGAACCCGGACGGCGCCCACCCCCGGAACCCCCTGAGGGACGAGTCGCCGACCGCCGATGACTCGGCTTCCTCGGTGACACCGGCGGCGGCCGGCCCAACAGCCGAAGTGCCCACCCGGCTCCGGCAGGACGGGAACGCCCTGCTCACGTCCGACGGCACAGCGTGGGGCCACTTGGCGGTGTTCTCCGGTCCCGCGCCGCTTTCCGTCGGGGGTGTCGACTCGCTGGCGGTGGTGGCACGCCCCGGTCAGTCGCCGCTCGTCGCCGGCGTGGGAGACCAGGGCGCGGTCTGCCTCTGGGATCCGGCCGACGGCCGACTCACCCATGACCCGCTGCCAGGACGTCCGGACCGTATCCGCTCGATGACGGCACTGCCCCTGCCCGACGGCCGCGTCCTTCTGGCGACCGGGGGCGAGACAGGGACGATCACCCTGTGGGATCCGGCCAGCGGCAGCCCGGTCCGCGAACCGGCCGGCAATCGGCCCGGCGAGGTGATCGGGATGTGCGCCGCGACCGTCCCCGACGGCCGGACCCTGCTCGTCACCGTGGCCCCCCGAGGTGCGGTCCGGTTGTGGGATCCGGCCACCGGCGAGTCCGTCGGGAGCCTCAACCCCTACGGCAGTCCGATCCGGTCGATCGTCGCCGTCCCGATCTCCGCCAACCACACGCTGATCGCGGCCGCGGACACCGGGGGCCGCCTGCACGTGTGGGATCCGGCCGTCGAGGACCCATGGGAGTCAGGCGCGGCCGTGCAGTTGAGCAAACGCGCCCTCCACGATGCCGACCACCGGGTGGCGGCGGTGGCGGCGGTGCCCATGCGGGACCGTACCTTGCTGGCCACCGGAGACGACCGCGGTGTGGTCATGCTGTGGGACCTCGCGACCGGTGACCCGGTCGGCGACGGTCTGCCCTCCTCGGCGGGCACCGCCGGCCTTCCGGTCATGGCCGTCACCAGGCCGGACGGCGGCCGCTCCGTCCTGGTCACCGGCAGCAGACTGAGGCGCAGCGTGCGGGTATGGGAACCGGAGACCGGGACAGTGCGGCACATCGCCCTGGAGGTGGCGCTCACCTCGCTGGCCGCCGCGGGTCCGGACCTGATCGTCGGACACGACCGCGGAGTGCTCGGAGTCCCGCTCACCAGTCGGTGAACGCGGGCGGTCGGCCACGGGTTCTCGGCCACGGCCGGGACAGGAGTGCGGTGCGGCCGCGCGCGGCCAACAGGCCCTGGGACTGGGGGAATTCATGGTTGCACTCGTCAAACGCGACATGTCAGGGTTCGTTGCCTTGGCGGCTTCCGCGGTGCGCTCGCCCGCAGGGCATCAGGCGAACGCTGTGGTGCGGGGAGGCGGGAAGCGATGGCTGGTGTCGACGTCGACGACAGGACGCTGTGGAAGGTGCCCGGCGGGGGCGTGCTCTACAAGACGCCCGCGATGGCCGACGGCGCCGTCTATGTCCTTGACGGCGTCCTCGGTCTGGTGGCGGTCGACGCGGACACCGGACAGCGACGCTGGACACTGCGCGACGGCTCCGGGATCGCCTCATCTGCGGTGGCCGGCACCGGCGTTGTGTACTTCGTGGACACGGCGGGCAGTCTGACGGCGGTGGACGCCGCGACCGGCGACGTGCGGTGGAAGTGGAGATCGCGCCGGTCGAAGATGTCGACGCCGGCGGTGGCGGACCACATCGTGTACGCCGCTTCGCACAACGGCAGGATGTGGGCCGTTGACGGGCTCACCGGCCGGCCGGTGTGGAACACCAAGGTCGCGGACTACCGCATCCCCCACAATCCAGCGCCGACGGTCGCCGACGGCGTCCTGTACGCGGCCGTGGACGGGCATCTGCTGGCCCTGGACACGGCCACCGGAGACCGGCGATGGGACGTCTTTCCCCACGGGGGCGTTCAGAAGACGCCGACGGTGACCGACGGCATCGCGTATGTGGGCAATGGCAAGGGCCTGCTCGCGCTGGACGCGGCGACGGGTGGGGAACGCTGGCGGCTGTCGACCGGAGGCGCGGTGTGGGCGAGCCCCGCGGTGGCCGAGGGCATCGCGGTCGCCGGTGTCCGCGGCTGGTACCTGATCGCGGTGAACACCGAAACCGGCCGGGAATCATGGAGGTTGAAGACCCGCGGCGAGATCCACGCGACGCCCGCGGTCGCCGCCGGCACGGTGTACGCGGGCAGCCACGACGGTCGCCTGTGGGCGGTGGACACGGCCACCGGCGAGGCGCGGTGGAAGGTCAGGACCACCGGGCCGGTGCACTCCACACCTCTGGTGAGCGGTGGCACGGTGTACGTCGAGAGCCTCGACGAGCATCTCTACGCCGTGCGGGCTCATCGACCGGGCGAGGCATCCGCCGAGGACCACCGCGCCCCATCCACCCGCCCGATACGGACGAGCATCCATCGAGGCTCCGCTCCAGCGGTCCCTGCTCCGACGGGCGGCACCGTGCGCTGGCGGGTGCGGGCACCGGGTGCGGGGTATTTCACGCCGGCTGTCGCCGACGGCGTCGTCTACCAAGCCACCCACGACGGCGGCCTGTTGGCGCTGGACGCCGCCACGGGCCGGGAACAGTGGAGAGCGACGTCCGCCCTGCCGTTCAGCTCGTCACCGGTGGTCGTCGACGGCACCCTGTACGTCGGCAGCGGGCGGCACCTGTGGGCCGTGGACACGGCCACCGGCCGCCTGCGGTGGAAGCGCTGGACCGACTACGTGCCGGACGCTCGACCGGCGGTGGCCGACGGCACCGTGTACACAGCCGGCCGTGACGGATTCCTCTGGGCCGTGGACGCTTCCACCGGCCGCAGACGGTGGAAGCGGCGACTCAGACCGCGCCGCCCACGCTCCTACGAACAGTTCGCCTCCCCCGCGGTGGCCGACGGCCGGGTCTACGTCTCCTTCCCCCGCGACTCCCTGTACGCGGTGGACGCCGCCACCGGAAGCGGGCTCTGGGAGGTGCGAACCGACGCCTCACCGGACACCTCACCCGTGGTGGTCGGCGACACCGTCTACGTCGGAGGTGGCCAGGGTCTGATCGCGCTGGACGCCGGCAGCGGCGAGAAGCGCTGGGAGCGGCGCCTCGGCAGGTCGATGTGGTCGACGCCCGCGGTCGTCGACGGGACCGTGTACACGGGCAGCAACGGCTGGTACCTGTGGGCCGTGGACGCCGCCACAGGCGAGGAACGCTGGCGGCAGGAGACCGGAGCCGCCCGCCAGTCGTCGCCTGCGGTGGCGGAGGGCACCGTGTACATCGGCAGCGAGGACATGTCGCTCTGGGCGGTGAACGCGGCCACGGGCGAGGAACGTTGGCGGCTGGAAACCCAGGGGGAGGTCTATTCGTCGCCCGTGGTGGCGGACGGGACGGTGTACGTGGGCAGCAAGGACGACTTCCTGTACGCGATCCACACCTGACGCCCGCGCGCCCCTTCCGGGCGGAGGCGTTCGGCTGGGCTGTCCACGCCACCCGAGACGGTGACGAAGAACCGGGTGCACCTCGATCTCGCGGCCACCTCCGCACCCCGGCGCGTGCGCCCGATCGGCATCCGGAGCACGCCCGGCTCCGGCACAATCAGCAGCCGTGCCCACACATCCCGCTCCCGCCCTCCTGTACCCCGATGTCGCGGACCGTGGCAGCCTCGCCGCAGCGCTCCGGGCCGCGGCGGACGGCCGCCTCGACGCCGTCCCCGTCAGCTCCTCCGACACCGCTCCGCTGATGCACGCGGTTGTCGGGACCAGCCTGCCGCACCGCGAATCGTTGCGGGTCAACGCATGGGTGCATAAACGGCGATGGTCGATCCGTGGCACCGAGTCCTTCCAGAGCCTGGCCCTCGTCGACGGCGAGACGGACGACCTGGCGGAACTCGCCGAAGCCGCCCGGGCCTGGCACGACGGGCTACCGCTGGAGGAGATCCGCCGGGCGGCCCCCTTCGTCCACCTGACCGGCCGGTTCGAGGTGCCCGACCGCGACCCCGTGCGCGTGACGCAGTCCGAGTGGCAGCACTTGCGCCGCGAGGCAGACGAACTGGAGTACCCCTGGCGGGAGACGCACCAGGCCCTGATCGAGACGGCGTACGCCGAACCGGCGCTTCGTGCCCTCTACCCGTTCACAAGTCACTGGGCGCTGCGCTTCGCGACCGCCACCCGCCCGCGCCCGACCGTCGTCGGACCGATGCTGTCCGCCCGTGACGACGGCACGTACGGGGTGCGCTGGAGCCTCCTGGACAACGATCTGGGCCCGTTCGCCACAGCGCGGGAAGCCGTGGCCGAGGCCGTACGCCACCTACCGCCCGGCCTCGGCCCGGTCACGCTCGGCGGATGACGTCACGGGGCGAGCCCCCTGCCCCTGCGTCGCGGCCGGAGCGCGAAGCCCTACTGTCGTCGCCATGACGGAGCCAGCGGCGGAAACCCACACGCACGAGAGCGACCCGAGCGCGGCGCGGCTGATCGCTCTGTCCGACGGTATATACGCCATCGCGATGACCCTGCTGGTCATCGATGTCGGGGTCCCGGCCCATCTGGACGCCGCCGGATTCCACCAGGCCTTGACCGACGCGCTTCCCAGTCTCGGCGCCTTCGCCCTGAGCTTCTCCCTGATCTCCGGGTTCTGGCGTGACCACCGCCGCATCCTCACCGCACTGCCCACCGCGACGACCCTGGTCACGCGTCTGATCCTGCTCGGACTCGGCCTGGTCGCCCTCCTGCCCTTCCCCACCTCGCTGTTGGCCGAATACGCCTCCCAGCCCGAAGCCGTCGCCCTCTACGCCGGTGCCATGGCCTTGGTCCACACGGTGCACGCGACCCTGCTGCTGCTCACACAACGCCAGGTGCATCCATCGCCCGCGTCGCCCGCCGCCGTGGCCCGTCGCCGGTTCACCGCCCAACTCGCCTCCAGCGTCCTGGTCTTCGGCCTCTCCATTCCGCTGGCCTTCGTCAACACGCAGGCGGCCATGTGGTTCTGGGTCACGCTCGTCCCCGCCCACTACGTCCTCGGCCGCTTTCCCCGCCGCCTCCCGCGCCGGTGGACGGCCGGGCGCGGAGAATGATCGAGCCGGTGGACGGGACGGAGCGGGCCGTACGGGAGTCGTGGGGCCGCACGGCGGAGTGGCTGCGGGCGCACGTCCCCGCGGGGCCCGTGCGGGCGACGGCGGACGCGGAGCGGGTCGGCGCGGTCGTGAGCGCGCCGGGGGTGGCTCCGCCGGCGGACGTGCTCGCGTGGTGGCGGCTCGACGACATGGCCGCAACGGCGTGGATCCCTCTGGGCTTCGCCCCGTTGGGGCTGGACGAGGCGATCGAGATCAGGGACATCCTCGTGCTGGTCGCCCGGGACGAGGCGGCCCACTCGGGCGCCCGCGCGAACGCCGCGGAGTACCTTCCCAGGTTCCTTCCGATCGCCGAAGACGCGGGCGGCGACCACCTGTTGGTCGATCTCCGGTCCGGGCAGCCGACGTACGGTGCCGTGTTCCTCTGGGACCACGAGGCACCCGGGTCGGGCGTACCCCTGTGGAACTCGGTGTCCGAGCTGCTCGCCGACACGGCCGAGGCACTCACCACCGGCACACCGGCCCTGTCAGGGCACGCCCAGCGCGGTGGCGTCGAACGCCCCTGCGTCGCCACGGTCACCGGCTCCCGCGCACCGGTCTGGCACGACGCCCACCCGGACCTCGCGTCCTTCACCAGCCCCTCCGCCGAGCGACCGCCCGTCCCGGTCCCCGTCGACTGGACGGCCGTGGAGGCGTGGCTCGGACTGCGGCTTCCGGACGACTACAAGCAACTGGCCGACGGCCATGGGCCGTTGGACTTCGGCGAGTACCTCTGGATCCATGTGCCGTGCGTCCGGCGGGATCGCTTCGACTACGGCGACTGGCTGCGGGAGACGCATCGATCGGCCCGGATCGCGGCACGGCAACTGCCGGAGGACGAACGGCCGTTCACGCGTCCGGCACCCGGCGGGCTGCTGGCGTGGGGCTCCAGCCGGGGCGGTGACGTGCTGTTCTGGGACACCTCGGTCTCGGAGGATCCGAACCGCTGGACGGTCGTCGTCCGGCACTCCCACCCGGCGCCCGGCAGCGGCCTGTTGCCGTTCCACCGCTACGGCCTCTCGCTCACCGGCTATCTGCGGCGCACCGTCCGTCCCGCCGGAGAGGCTCCGCTGCTCGGTCCGCTCCCCGGCACCGTCGCCCGCACCGCGTACCTGCCCACGGCCGAGCCATGGACCCCGCCCGCGCCCACCGCACCCCGGCTGGCCGAGGCCGAGCGCCGCATCGCCCTGGAGACCGGCACGGGCCTCGACGCCCTGCGGCTGCTGTCCCCGCCCCCTGAGCGCCCGTATCTCGGCGACGGCACCTGGGAGCGGCTCTTCACCGAACTGGGGACGCGACTGCCCAAGGAATACGTGCAGTTGATGGAGGTGTACGGCGCCGGCGACTGGGGCACGTGGCTGCGTTTCCTGACCCCGCTGCGCACCGGCGAGCGGCGCTTCGTCACCCATGTCGAGGAGACCCTCGACGCCTATCGGATGCTGAAGGAGAACTACCCGGACGGATATCCGCTGGCCGTCTGGCCGGAACCCGGCGGTTTCCTGCCCTTCGCCAACTCCTACGACGCCGACCACCTCGGCTGGCTCACCCTGGGCCCCGACCCGGACGCCTGGCCCCTCATCGTGTGGCCCCGCCACACCGACCAGGGGCCCGCGCTGGAGGGCGGCCTGATCGACACCCTCCTCGCCTGGCAGCGCGGCACGCCGGCCGTCCCCGGGCTGGCCGAACTCGACGAGGAGGACGACCCCGTCGAGCACGCCGGTTTCGCCGCCTGGGACGACCACGCGTACTGGTGAGGTGCCCGCGGCCCGGAGAAAAAGGACAGGCTTGACCTGGAGCGCGCTCCAGGTTCTACGGTTGTGTTCATGAGCAGCGGACAGCCCCTGAATCCCCTCTCCCGGGACCGGGAACCGACCCTGACCATCGCCCAGGTCGCCGAGTGCACCGGCCTCTCGCACGACACGTTGCGCTACTACGAGAAGGCCGGCCTGATCGAGCGGGTCGGCCGGAGCACCGGCAACCAACGGCGGTATCAGGCAGCGGACTTGGCCTGGCTGGAGTTTCTGCTGCGGCTGCGCGGGACGGGTATGTCGATCGCCGACATGCAGCGGTTCGCGGCGCTGCGGGCGGCGGGGAACGTCACGGTCGCCGACCGGCTGGCGATGCTCCGCGAGCACCGCGCCGAACTGGCCGACCGGATCAGGGTGTTGCGCCGCAACGCGGCAGTGCTGGACCACAAGATCGACCACTACGAACAGTTGCTCCTCGACGAACACGGGCGCGAGCACGAGATCGAGAACGAGCAGCCGGGATCGGATGAACCGACATGAGCGCGAGCACCACCCGTGAAGAGCGTTTCACCCACGGCCTGGAGGTCCTGAAGCGGGTCGACGGCGAGGCCGGGCAGCGGGTCGTCGACTCGCTCGCCGACATCAACCCCGAGCTGGGTCACCAGGTCGTCGCCTGGGCCTTCGGCGAGATCTACGACCGTCCCGGACTCGTCCCGCGCGACCGCCAGTTGGTGACGCTGGGCATGCTCACCGCGCTCGGCGGCTGCGAGGCCCAGCTCGATGTCCATGTGAACGCGGCGCTGAACGTGGGCCTCACCCCGGAGGAGATCGTCGAGGCCCTGACGCACTCCGCGGTGTACTGCGGCATGCCGAAGGCGCTCAACGCCACCTTCGCCGCGAAGAAGGTCTTCGCCGAGCGCGGGCTGCTGCCGCTGGGACAGCAGCCCACGCCGGACGCGGCGGACGCTACTTCTGCTTGATCCTCAGGAACGTGACGGAGTTCGCCGGGAAGGTGTAACCGAACCTGTCGGCAACCCCCTTGAAGGTGGACACGACCGGTGCGACCGCGGTGGCCGTCTCGCTGTTCACCGCGTCGGGCGCGGCGGCGAGCGTGGTGACCTTCGCCGTGGAGGCGACCTTCGCGCCGCCCAGGTCGATCGCCGTACGGGCCGCCGAGGACTGGTCGTTGACGACCTTGACGATCAGGTCACCGGTCTTCGCGTCCTTGGTGACGACCTGGCGGAACGGCTCGGCCGGCTTGTCGTCGGTGAAGCTTCCCCACTCCTGGCCGTCGAGGTACAGGGTGACCTGACGGCCCCTCACCTTGATGTCGACGTCGTAGGCGCGGCCCGTCTCGATGGTCCCCGGCTTGGCGATCAGCGTCGACTTGCCGCCGTCCACGGCCTGTTCGACGGCGGTCTGGGTGTTGTTCCAGCCGCCCAGGTTCCACCAGTAGTAATTGCCGGTGTCCTTGACGCCGAACGCGACCAAGAAGCCTTCTTTTCCTGCCTTCTTGGTCGCCTTCACATGCAGGTCGTAGTCGTGCCAGGCCGGGTCGCCCGCCGACACCATGGTGTTCTCGGCGGCGGTGTCGGTCTGGACGTACTGCCCGTCCTCAAGGCTCCAACTCCCGCCTCCCGTATGGGTCCACCGGGAGGCGTCACCGGAGAAGTCGTCGGAGAGCAGCGCCGCACCGTCCGCCCCGGTCACCTTCACATCGTCGTACGCCGCGCTCGTCGCCCAGGTCGACAGGCCGACCGCGCCGGAGATCGGGGCGACAAGTGACGGTGTGCCGGTGGCCGTTGAGGGCACCACCCGCGTACCGACGTTGTTCATGAACAGCTTCTGGACCTCGTAGTTCGCGGAGCCCCAGGAGGCGTGGTTGTTGAACCACACCAGGTCCGGGCGCCACTGGACGTAGTCCTCGTTGGCGAACAGCGGTGCGTAGGAGGCGAGTTTGACGACGTCGGCGTTGCGTTCCAGGCCGGTCATGTAGGCGGCTTCGGCGAGGCCGTTCTTGAACGCGTTGCCGCCGGAGGCGTATTCGCCGAGGAAGACCTTCGGGCCGGTGCGGTCGTAGGAGTCGTAGCGGCTGTTGTTCTGCAGGAACCACTGCGGGCTGTTGTAGTAGTGCTCGTCGACCATGTCGACCTGGGCGTCCTTGTTGAGCTGCCAGGCCGTGTCGAAGGTCGAACCGCTGTCGTCCGGGCCCGCGTTGGAGATCACGGTCATGTACGGGTACGTGGCCTCGATCGCCGTGCGGAACTGCGTGAAGCGGGCGAAGAACTCGGCGGGGAGGTTCTCCTCGTTGCCGACCTCGATGTGGGTGAGGTGGAAGGGCTTGGGGTGGCCCATCTCGGCGCGCAGCCTGCCCCACTTCGAGGTGACCGGGCCGTTGGCGAACTCGATGAGATCCAGGGTGTCCTGGATGTGCCGCTGGAGCAACGCCGGGTCGTCCACGGCCTTGTTCTGGCCGCAGCCCGTCACCAGCGCCGGTACGACGGGCAGCGGCATCGCGCCGATGTCCTCGGCGAGGCGGAAGTACTCGTAGTAGCCGAGGCCGTAACTCTGGTTGTAGCCCCAGAAGTTGGAGTTCGTGGCGCGGGACTCGACCGGGCCGACGGTGTCCTTCCACTGGTAGGAGCGCTTGCGCTGGTAGCCGGAGGCCGCGCTGTAGTCCTCCATGGAACCGGTGTTGACCAGGCAGCCGCCGGGGAAGCGTACGAAGCCCGGGTGCAGGGCGGCGACCTTCTCGGCGAGGTCCTTTCGGAGGCCGTTCGGCTCGTGCTTGTAGGTGTCGCGGGGGAAGAGGGACACCATGTCGAGGGCGGTCGCGTCGGTGGAGGCGACGGTGAGGCGGCCGGTGGTGCTGGTGCGGGTGGCGGTGAGCGTGGCCTTGTACCGGGCCCAGCCGCTCTTCTTCACCTCCACCTGGTGTGCGGTGGCCAGCGTGCCGCGAGCGTCCTGGAGGCTGACGCCGAGCGTGGTGCCGCTGTCGGCGCGGGCCCATACGGAGAAGTCGTACTTCTTGCCGTCCTCGACGGCGATGCCGGTGTTGTATCCGGCGTTCGTGACGGACGAACCGGCCGCCAGGGAAAGGTAGTTGCGGTTCGTCTCGTTGAGGCGGCCGGCGTCGTTCACCACCTGGCCCGTACCGGCGACCGTCCAGGCGGTCAGCGGGGTGTACGCCTTGTTGTCGTCGGTGGAGTACTCGAAGGACCGGTTCTGCACGAGCTCGGCGTACAGGCCGCCGTCGGCCGCGCGGTTGATGTCCTCGAAGAAGACGCCGTACATGGTCTTGTCGATGGCTGCGCCCTGCGTGCCCGGATCGACGGTGATCGCGTAGTCGGTGACGTCCTCGGCGTGGGCGGGGACGGGGACGACGGCCGTCGCCAGCAGGAAAGCGCTTGCCCCCAAGGCAAGTCTCAGGCGGGTGCGGCTGGTGCGTGACATGGATACTCCGCGGCTCTTGTCGGATCGTGCGCGGCACTCGAACGTGGGGTTCGACATACCGGACGTCGGTCAGCACTTCGAACGGCAAGATAGGCAAGGGGCGTGAGCACGTCAATGGGACCGGCGCGCGGAGGGACGTAGGGTCGAGGGCATGGATGCGCTGTCGCCGTACCTGGCCCTGTTCGGCTTTCTCGCCGCAGCGCTGGGTTTCTTTACCTGGCTCGCCCGTCGTATTCAGCGCCGCGGCACCGCCGGGGGCGGCATGAGCGGCGCCCTGGCCGCGTACGAGGAGGCCTTCCGGGCCACGAGTCACGCGTCGCACCACGAGATCCGGGCCCAGGGCGAACGCAAGGCGCCCACCGACTCTCCGGACGGCGGGCATCGGCGGCGGCGCGGGAAGGGCTGACGATGGGCGAGTTCTGGCCGGTGCCGGATGTGCTGGCGTATCTGTCCGGGAGTTGGCGGGTACAGCGGTCCGTACGGGACCTGACGAGCGGCGACGAGGGCGACTTCTCGGGCACGACCGTCTTCGGCGCACTGCCGGAAGGTGGCCTGCTGCACGCGGAGTCGGGCACCTTCACCTGGCAGGGCGTACCCCGCCCCGCCGAGCGCACCCTGCGCTTCCTGCCGGGCGCGGCACCGGGCACGGCGGACGTGCGCTTCGCCGACGGCCGCCCCTTCCACGACCTGGACCTCACCTCCGGACACCATGTCACCGACCATCCGTGCTCGGCGGACCTGTACCGGGGCGAGTTCACGGTCCTGGACGCGGACCGCTGGCGGACGGTGTGGCGGGTGGGCGGGCCTGCGAAGGATCTGGTGTTGAGCACGGGGTATGTGCGGGTGGGTTGAGTTGAGCGGGGCGGATCCTGGCGGCGAGCGGGAGGCGTGACGGCTGCCGGGTGGGTGTTGGGGCTCCTCGAATATGGCTGGTTCCAGGCGGAGTTGGTGCGGGGGTCGCTGCGCGTCGACTGGGGGCGGGGTGCGCGTGCAGCGGTCTTCGCGGGCGCGGGTTCGGCATCGGCCGACCTGGGTGGTTCCGGGCGGAGTTCGCGTCGATTAGGCGGGCGCGGGCTCGGTGCCGCCCAACCTGGCTGACTCCGGGAGGAGTTCGCGTCCACTACTCGGGCGCGGGCTCGATGGCGCCCAACCTGGCTGACTCCGGCGGGAGTTCGAAGCAGGTGCTCGGAGCGCGGGCGAAACGTCGACCAACCTGGCTGATTCCACGAGGAGTTCACGGCGGCTACGCAGGCGTGAACCGGGCGCCGGCGAAGCCTGTCCGCTCGATCCGGAGTGCACACCGACCACGCACGCGGGGCCGCACGGCAACAAGCCTCGCCCGCCTCGCCCCTGACCCACCCGCGGCACGCGCGCTTGCGGCAAGCCTCACCGAACCCGGCCCGCCCCCACGCCGGTTCGCACCGGCCCGCACGCACACGGACCGGGCGGCAACCACCCCCACCCCCGACGGACCCGCCCCGCCCTACGCCCGTGTCGGCTGCACCGACGCCCCGTCGAACCGCAGGTTCCAGCGGCCCGCGTGGCCGGCGACCGTGGTGGTCGACAGGGGGCGTACGTCGATGTTCCAGTACGTCGACGGGGGCGCCTTGAGGGCGTAGACCAACGCGGCCCGGATGACGGAGGGTTCGGCTACGGCGACTATGTGGCCGCCGTCCTCGAAGGGGCGGGTGTCGAGCCAACTGCCCACGCGGGCGATGAAGGTCAGCAGGGATTCACCGCCGTGCGGGGCGGAGCTCGGGTCGGCGAGCCAGGCGTCCACCAGGGCCGGTTCGCGGGCCATCGCCTCGCCGAGGGTCAGCCCGCGCCAGCGACCCATGTCGCAGTCCCGCAGGGCGAGTTGCACCAGCGGGGTGTAACCGAGGCCGTCACCGGTGGTGCGGCTGCGCGGGGTCGGCGAGCAGTAGCGCAGCTCCGCCGCCGCCAGCGGCAGCAGGGCCGGGACGGCGCGCTGCACCTCGTCCCAGCCCGCCTGGTCCAGCGGGCGGGCGTCCTCGAAACGCTCCGCGAGCAGCGGGGAGCTGCGCGCGGCGGCGACGAACGTGACCCGAAGTGACATGCGGCGATCGTGATCCCGCCGAAGTAGCGAGGTCAAGGGGTACCGGACGAGCGTTACCCAGGGTTGGCGAAACCTTACTTCGAGGTCAGGACCAGGCGGACAACTCACTCGAAAATGAGCGCCATCCACCGATCGGGCCGCTCCAGTGGCCGGAATCCGACCTTCTCGTACACCCCGTGGGCGTCGTGCGTGGCGAGCAGGATCCGCCGCAGTCCGAACGGCCGCAGCTCCTCGCGTACGGCGCCGACGAACGCCGTGCCGATGCCCTTGCCGCGCGCCGACGGGTCCACGTACACATCGCACAGCCACGCGAACAACGCCCCGTCGGTCACCACGCGCGCGTACGCCACCTGCTCGCCCGAAGCTGTGTCGTACACCCCGTAGTTCAGCGAGGACGCGACCGCGCGTTCGTGCTTCTCACGGGGCCGGTCCTTCGCCCAGTAGGCGTCGGTGGACAGCCAGTGGTAGGTGCGGTCGATGTCGACGCGGGCGGAGTCGGTGGAGAACTCGTAGCCGTCGGGGAGGCTCGGGATGTCGTTCATGGCGGGAGAATCGCAGGCCAGGGGCGGCGGCGTCGAGCGGTTTTCCCCGGCGGCGCGGGCGTTGTCAGTGGCGGGTGGCAGGCTTCGGAAATGGGGGTGCCGCTGCCCCGGGGTTGGAGCACCCCGGGGTCACAGCACCTCGTCGCAGGCCGCCCGGAGTCGTCGTACGCCCTCCACGATCTCCCCGGTCCCCGCGACCGCCGCGAAGCTCAACCGGACGTGGGCGGCCGGGGGTTCGGCGCTGAAGTAGGGGCGGCCGGGGGTGATGGCGACGCCCGCGCGGAGGGACGCCGTCGTCAGTGACAGCTCGTCCATGCCGTCGGGGAGGCGGAGCCAGAGGTGGTAGCCGCCGGAGGGGATGTGCGGGAGGGAGAAGGCGGGGAGTTCGAGGCGCAGGGCGGTGGTCATCGTGTCCCGGCGGGTCTTCAACTCGGCCGAGATGGCGCGGAGATGGCGTGGCCAGGCCGGGGAGCCGACGAGTTCGAGGGCCGCTTCCTGGAGCGGGCGGGGGACGAAGAAGGTGTCGACGACCTGGATGGCGCGCAGGCGTTCCAGGACCGGGCCGTGCGCGGCGAGTGCGCTGACCCGGAAGCTGGGCGAGGTCGCCTTGGTGAGCGAGCCGACATGGACGACGACTCCGTCGGGGTCGTCGGCGGCCAGCGGGCGCGGCAGCGGGCCCGCGTCCTCGTGCACCAGGCGTCGTACGAAGTCGTCCTCGATGACGAACGCGCCCGCGTCGCGGGCGATGCGCAGGACCTCCGGGCGGCGGGCGGGGGCGAGGACCCCGCCGGTCGGATTCTGGAAGAGGGGCTGGCAGACGAACACCCGGGCGCCGGTCGCGCGGAACGCGTCGGCGAGCAGGGACGGTTTCACGCCGTCCGCGTCCACCGGCACCGGGACCGGCCGCAGGCCCGCCGCTCGGGCGATCGCCAACATGCCTGGATACGTGGGGGATTCGACGAGGACCGGTGCGCCGGGAGGTGCGAGGGCGCGCAGTGCGGTGGTGAGCGCGGTCTGGCCGCCCGCGCTGACCAGGACGTCGGCGGCCGTCATCGCTCCGCCGATGCCGCGCGCGAACCACTCGCGCAGTTCCGGCAGGCCCTCCATCGGCGGCTGGCCCCAGGCGCCGGGACGGCGGCCGGCCCGGGACAGGGCCGCCGCCATCGCCCGCTCGGGCTGCAGGGAAGGGTGCAGATAGCCGCCGTTGAACTCGATCACGCCCGGCGGCGGGACGGCCAGCGTGGTCAGGACCGCGGACGCGTCCACCGTGCGCGGTACCAGGTCGGCGGTGGCGTCCGCGCTGAGCGCGACCTCCTGCCACGAGGTGTCCCCCGAGGCGGCTGCGGTCGCGGGGCGGGGCGTCGCCCGGAACGCGCCGGCGCCGGGCCGGGTGACCACCAGCCCCTCGGCGACCAGTTGGGCGAGGGCGCGCGAGACGGTCACGGGGCTCACCCTGAACCGCTCGACGAGCGCCCGACTCGACGGCAGCTTTCCACCAGGTGAGTAGCGGTTGAGTTCCTGTCGCAGGTGATTCGCCAGTTCACCGACACTGCTACGCTCTTGCATGAGAGCTCACGATAGCGCTACTGCCCCGAGCCCGATAGCGGTCAGCGCCAGCCCCATCCCCACCGCACCGGCTCCCGCGCTCGGAGTCCGCGCCGGCACCGTCCAGGCCGCGCTCGGTGTGATCGCCTTCTCCCTCACCTTCCCTGCCACCGCTTGGGGGCTCGAAGGCTTCGGCGCCTGGTCGTTGGTGGCCGTGCGCAGCGTCCTCGCCGCGGTCATCGCGGGTGGCTGCCTGCTGGCGCTGCGCGTCCGGGTGCCCGGCCGCCGGCACTGGGCCGGACTGGCCGTCGTGGCGGCGGGGGTGGTGGTCGGTTTCCCGCTGCTCACCACGCTCGCCCTGGAGACGTCGACCACCGCGCACGCGGCGGTGGTCGTCGGTCTGCTGCCGCTGACGACCGCCGCCCTGTCCGCGCTGCGCACCGGCGTCCGCCCCTCGCGCACCTTCTGGACGGCCGCGCTCGCGGGCGCCGGCGCGGTGCTCGCGTTCACGGTCCAGCAGAGCGGCGGCGCCGTGACCTCCGCCGACCTGTATCTCCTCGGCGCGCTGCTGGTCTGCGCGGCCGGTTACACCGAGGGCGGCCGACTGGCCCGGGTCATGCCCGGCTGGCAGGTCATCGCCTGGGCGCTGGTCCTGTGCCTGCCGCTGAGCGTGCCCGCCGCCGCGATCGCGCTGTCGTACGACACCCCGCACCTCACCGCGCACAGCGTGGCCGGGCTGCTGTGGGTCGCCGCCGGTTCGCAGTTCCTCGGGCTGGTCGTCTGGTACCGGGGCATGGCGGCCATCGGCGTCCCGAAGGCGAGCCAGTTGCAGTTGGCCCAGCCGCTGCTCACACTGGTGTGGTCGGTGCTGCTGCTCGGCGAACACCTGCCCGTGGCGGCCCCGCTGACCGCGGCGGCGGTGCTGGTGTGCATCGCCGTCACGCAGCGGGCCCGGAGTTGAGGGGCGTGCACGTCGTCCCGGTCCCGGCCGGGCGGGCCGCCGTAGACTCGAAGAGCATGGACCGCTGCTCCCGTACTCGGTGAGGAGGCGCTACAGATGCGTGCAATCGTGGGTGATCGGCTCGTCCAACACGGCAAAGTGGTCGGCCAGCACGACCAGGTCTCGGAAGTCGTCGAAGTGATGGGTGCAGAGGGCAACCCGCCCTACCGCGTCCGCTTCCCCGACGGGCACGAGGCCGTGATGTCACCCGGCCCCGACTGCGAGATCAAGCACCAGGACACGGAACGGTAGGTCAGCGCGGGGGTTTCGCCGGCTGCTGGTAGTGGTCGGCGACCACCCGTGCCATCGCCCCGATCGGGTCCACCGCCACCTCCCGGGCGGCGAAGAAGACATGCCCGCCGACCTGGGGGTACCGGGCGGCGAGGGTGAGGTGCCGGGACAGTTCGGCCGGGTCCTGCCAGGCCGCGGGCTGCGCCGGGTCGCCCGCCTTGTAGAGCGCCTCCCCCGCGTACAGCCGCGTCTTCGTGCCGCGCGCGACCTCCGCCCACCAGGGCAGCAGCTTGGCGTAGTCGGCGGCGGCGAAGCCGATATTCCAGTACAACTGCGGGACGATGTAGTCGATCCAGTTCTTGCGCACCCACGTGCGGGTGTCCGCGCAGAGGTCGTCGTACGTCTGCACTCCCGCCCGGGTGTCGGAGCCGCGCGAGTCGGTCGCGAGGTTGCGCCACACGCCGAACGGGCTGATCCCGAACCGGGTTCCCGGGCGCACCTGCCGGATACGGGCCGCGGTCTCGCGGATCAACTTGTCGATGTTGTCGCGGCGCCACGCGGCCCGGTCGGTGAAGCCGCCGCCGTACCTGTCGTAGGCCGCGTCGTCGTCGAAGGTCTGGCCGGCCACCGGGTACGGGTAGAAGTAGTCGTCGAAGTGGACCGCGTCCACGGGGTACTTCTTCACCGCGTCGAGGATCGCGTCCTCGACGAAGACGCGGACCTGGGGCAGCCCCGGGTTGTAGTAGAGCTTCCCGCCGTACACCACCACCCAGTCGGGGTGCTTGCGCGCGGGGTGCGAGGCGACGAGTCTCGTCAGGTCGGTGTGGTTGGCGATGCGGTACGGGTTGAACCAGGCGTGCAGTTGCAGGCCCCGCACATGTGCCTCCTCCACCGCCGTCTTCAGCGGGTCCCAGCCGGGCGCCCTGCCCTGGGTGCCGGTCAGGTACTGGGACCAGGGTTCGTACGGCGAGGGCCACAACGCGTCGGCGGTGGGCCGTACTTGGAAGATCACCGTGTTGAGGCGGTCGCGGACCGCCGCGTCGAGGTGGGCGATCAGTTCGGTGCGCTGCTGTGCCGGCGTGAGGCCGGGGCGGGAGGGCCAGTCGCGGTTGGCGACCGTCGCCAGCCACACCCCGCGCATCTCGGTGACCTCGCGCGGACGCCCTGCCCCGGTCGGCACATTCCCGGTCTGCGCCGACGCACTCCCCGTCGTCGCCAGCGTCGACAGCGCGGCCATCGCGAACGCCCGACGTGACAAACGCCCCATCTGCACACCCCCATACGCTGTGGATCCGTGCCGTCACGGATCGTCTCCGCGCCCCAGAATGCCCGACCCCGGCGATCGATCATCGATACTTGCGGGTAACGTGCACGATCGGAGCAGGCACCGGACAACGGGGTCCTGCGACTGCCGTAGATCTCAGAAGGGGACGATGTGACCGACATCGAGCGCGTCGGAGTGGTCGGCTGCGGCCAGATGGGAGCGGGCATCGCCGAGGTGTGCGCCCGCTCCGGCCTGGACGTGAAGGTCGCCGAGACCACCGGCGAGGCCCTGGAGATCGGCCGGACCCGGCTGTTCAACTCGCTGACGAAGGCCGCCGAACGCGGCAAGATCTCCGCCGAGGAACTGGCCGAGACGCAGGCGCGGCTCAGCTTCACCACCGACCTCGGCGAGTTCGCCGACCGTGACCTCGTCATCGAGGCCGTCGTCGAGAACGAGCAGGTGAAGACCGAGATCTTCCAGGTGCTCGACCAGGTCGTGACCCGCCCCGACGCGATCCTCGCCTCCAACACCTCCTCGATCCCGCTGGTACGGCTCGCGGTCGCCACCTCGCGCCCCGACCAGGTCATCGGCATCCACTTCTTCAACCCGGCCCCGGTGCAGAAGCTCGTCGAGCTGATCCCGGCGCTGACCACCTCCGAGGGCACGCTGGGCCGCGCCCAGTTGTTCGCCGAGAAGGTGCTGGGCAAGCACGCGATCCGCGCCCAGGACCGCTCCGGGTTCGTGGTCAACGCGCTGCTGATCCCCTATCTCCTCTCCGCGATCCGGATGTTCGAGTCGGGCATCGCCAGCCGCGAGGACATCGACAACGGCATGGAGCTCGGCTGCGCCCACCCGATGGGCCCGCTGAAGCTGGCCGACCTGATCGGCCTGGACACGGTCGCCTCGGTCGCCTTCTCGATGTACGAGGAGTACAAGGAGCCGCTGTACGCCGCTCCCCCGCTGCTCCAGCGCATGGTCGACGCGGGACGACTGGGCCGTAAGTCCGGCTCGGGGTTCTACACCTACGGCTGAGCACCTGCCGTTCGCGGCAACTCACCGTGATACGGCGGCTGTTACGGGCCCGGCACTCTTCGGAGTGCCGGGCCCGCGCCATTCACACACCGTGTGCGCGCCGGGCCCGCATATGCCGCTCGCACACTCTCCCCCCGTACCCACCAGGCGAGTTGACTCTTCATGCGCATGCAAGGGATGTTCCGACTACGGAAAGGAGCGGACCCGTGAGCGCCGACCCCGAGCATCCCGTGGTCCATGGAGAACTCGCAGAGTTACGCCGCCGCCTCGACGTCGCCTACGCGCGGGTCGAGGGAGGGCTGGCGCTACTCAGCCATCGCACCGAGGAGACGGACAAGGAACTGGACGATCTGAGCGCGCGAATCGTTGCACTTGAGCACACGCGGTGGCCGCTGCCGGCTATCGCCGCGATGACCGCCGTAGGTGCACTTGTCGTGACTGTCTGGCAGGCCTTGGGACGCTAGCGCCGGAAGGCCCGTGGGTCGGCTGCAGGCTCGTCGTGGCTGGTCGCGCCGTTCCCCGCGCCCCTTTGGGGCGCTGCCGAAACGGGTGCTACATCCTCCCCTAGCCTCAAGTGGTGCAACAGCAGTAACGCGGCCGCCATGTTGGCGGCCGGGACCTCCCCGCGGGCGACCATGTCGGGTACGAGTTTGAGCGGTACCCACTCCCGGCGGTCCGACTCGAAATCGTCCACGGGGTGTCCGGTGTACTCGCCCTCGTCGGCCCAGTAGATGTGGTGCCGGGCGTCCGTGAGCCCGTTGGACGGTTCCACGCTCATCAGGTGGCGCAGGGGCCCCGGCCGCCAGCCGGTCTCTTCCTCCAGTTCCCTGGCGGCCGCGCGCGCGATGTCCTCGCCGTCCTCCACGACGCCGGCCGCGAGCTCCCATCCCCAACTGTCGGTGATGAAGCGGTGCCGCCACAGGAGGAGTACTTCGTTGGCCTCGTTGACCACCGTCGCCACGGCCACCGGGCGCAGCCGTATGAGGAAGTGGTCGAGGTGTCGGCCGTCGGGTAGTTCGACATCCGCGAGATTGACGCTGAACCAGCGGTTTGAGTACACAGTTTGTTCGTTCTGTTTCGTCCACTGCACGGTTCTGCCACCTTCCGTCGAGTAAGTGGCAATATCGCAGCAGGGACTGTGTGGTGTACGTCTACGAGTTGTCGGTCTACAGCGGTACGCGCAGTGCCCCGTCGATGAGTTCGGCCGCCTCCGCCGTACCCGCGCAGTCGCTGCGCACCAGGTACTCGCGTACCGCGCGGAGTCTGTCGCGCAGCCGCTGGGACTCCATCCCCCTGGCCTGTTCGGCCATCTGCACCGCGGTGGCCACCGCTTTGTCGGCGTTCCCCTGGCGCAGTTCGATCTGGCTGAGCATGGCGAGGCGGTGCACCCGGCCCCGGTCGTGCGCCGGAGTGTCCACGGCCGCCATGGCGTGCTCCCCCGCCGCCGTCAGATCGCCGAGGCTGAGCAGCGCCTCCGCCACCTGGACGTTGACCAGGCCCGGCTGGACATAGCCGGTCTCGTCGGGCTCGTGTCCGCGCCGGATGCGTTCGGCGGCCTGCTCGGCACGGCGGATGCAGGACAGGGCGCTCGTGCCGTCGCCGAGGTGTGCGTACGCTTTCGCCTGCATCGCGTACAGGTCGGAGGCGAGCGCCGGGGTGATCTGCCGCCCCGCGGCCCGCAGCGCGGCCTCCGCGAAGGCGACGGCCTGCCGGAACTCCCGCATGAACAGCGACTGGTTGACGAGCAGCGCGATGACGTAGGCGCCAAGTCCCCTGTCGTTGCTGGCCTTTGCGAGCCTGAGCGCCTGGTGGAAGTAGCGCTGGGCGAGTCCGTGCGCGTCGGAGTCGTACGCGCAGATGCCCGCGATCGCCACCAACCCGCCGGTGGCCCGGTGCAGTTGGCGGCCGGTGGCGTCGGTGTAGCTGCCGCGCAGCAGCGGGGCGGTCTCGGAGTTGAGGAAGCCGACGATGCGGGTGCGGGTCGCCACGCCGCCGGCCTTGCGGTACATCTGCTCGTAGTGGGCGCGGGCCGCGCGCAGCATCTCGATGTCGGCCATGCTCACCCGGTGCCGGCCGCCGCGCGAGACGTCCACGTCGTCGGGCGGGTTCTCCCACTCCCATACGGGCATCACCGCGGGCGTACCGGTGACCGCGGGTGCGCCGAGGATGTGCGGGCGCTGCTGTTCGTCGGAGCGCCACAGGGCGGTGGCCCGTTCGACGAAGCCGGAGAGGGAGGTGCCGTGCGGGGTGGACGGTTCGCCCGGTACGCCGAGGCCGATGTCGTCGAGGGTGACGGGTCTGTGGAGCCGGGCCGCGAGGACCTCACAGATCAGGTCGGGGACCTGGCCTCGCGGGCGCTGGCCCTTCAACCACCTTGCCACGGCGGTGTGTTCGTAGCGTAGTGCGAGCCCTCGGGCGCGGCCTGCCTGGTTCACATGTGCGGCGAGTCCCGCGTGCGAGATTCCCGCCTCGTCCAGGATCGCGTCGAGGAGTGTGTTGGGCTGCATGAATGGCCCCCCGGTGACTCGGTGCCGACAGAGTAGTGCGGTTCGGTTCACACCGGGTGTGAATGGAGTGCGCGAATCCGTGGTGTGTGCGCGCTGTTGCGGAGAGTTCCGAACCGGTTGACTGGATTGCCTCGCAAGAGGCCGGCCGGGCCGCCGGCTCCCCCTCGTAAGTGCGGCGGCCTGGCTTTGCGGTGCACTGGCTAACGGTGGTTTGTCGGCTGCGGGTGCGTTGTGGCCGGGTGCGCCCGCGCGGCGGAGCCGCTAATGTCACCGCCCCGCGCCCCCGAGTAGGGATGCGCCGGCTTGCGGTCGTTGCTCAGGACGAGTAAGGCGACGTCATCAGCGGGTGTGCCGCCCGCATGACGCAGTAGCTCCGTGAAGACCAGGCCAAGTACGGACTGCGGTACTGGGAGCGGTTGTTGGGCAGCCACCTCTGCCAGTACATCGCGCAGAGGGAAGAAGCGGCCTCGACGGTCCCGGGCATCTTCCGCCCCGTCCGTGTACATGAACAGCGCTTCGCCCGGGAGCAGTTGACCGCAACAGACGAAAGGCAACGCCGCCGGCAGGGGAAACGGGCCGAGGGGCGGAAGAGGATCCGCTCGGGCAAGAGGTTCGACACCCGTCCCACTCAACCGATACGGCCACGGGTGACCGCAGTTCAGGCCCCGTACCTCGCCGTCCCTGCCGATCTCCAGCAGCAGTACGGTGACGAACTCCTCGGCGACCGGGCTGTCCGGGTCGAGGCCGCCCGACGCGGGGTGTTCCGCGCGGGCGCGTTCGCGCAGGTGGCGGGCGAGGGCGCGATCGAGGCGGCGCAGGACGCCCGCCAGGTCGGGCTCGTCGTGGGCGGCCTCGCGGAAGCTGCCGAGGACGGCTGCCACCGTGCCGATCGCGGCGATGCCGTGGCCGCGCACGTCGCCCATCACGACCCGTACGCCGTGCTCGGTCGCGATCAC
The DNA here is from genome assembly GCF_036227225.1 of Streptomyces sp. NBC_01478. Classification (GTDB taxonomy): domain Bacteria; phylum Actinomycetota; class Actinomycetes; order Streptomycetales; family Streptomycetaceae; genus Streptomyces. The sequence continues at coordinate 2,645,518 of NZ_CP109444.1, forward strand.
CTCGTACAGGTCGCCGCCGACCACCGCACCGCGTTCGGCGGACAGTTGGGCGGCGGCTATGTTCAGGCCGTCGAGGCGGGGTGGGAGTGGGCGCAACAGCGCGTTCTGGGCGGCGCCCGCGATCCGGCGGATCTGCCGGAGTTCGCGGAGAAGTGAGCGGCGGACCTGGACAATGAGACCGGTGCCGACCGCGAAGAACACGGCACTGGTGACGATGCGTGCGCCCAGGCTGTTCTGCTGGGCGAGCGGGCAGGTGAGTTTATAGGTGATCGCCATGGCGCCCCAGACCGTGGGCAGCCCCAGGGCGAGCGCCCTGCGCAGCGGACGGCGGGCACGCGTCCTCGGGCGCGGCCTGCGGGGAACCCCAGCCTTGATGCGGATCATGCCTGTGGCCCCCCAAATAGGCCCCGACAGCGCAATCGGACCGACCCCGAAAGGCCGGTCCGATTCTGTCGACCACATGCCCCGATCGGGCCACATCACCCGAACTTCTCACTCAAACGAGTGAGCTGGACACACAGGCCAGGGAAGCGCCCCTTTCAGGGACGCGGGGAACCGCGCGACCAGCCACAACGCACCCGCGGCCGGCCCATGACCGCAGCTCCCCACCCCTCAGCCCCGAAGCACCGCCCCAACCCGCGATCCGGCCAACGCAACCGCCGCATCCCGAGCAGCGGACGCCTCATCAACAGTCAACGTCCGATCACCCGCCCGGAACCGCAACGCATACGCCAGCGACTTCTTCCCCTCGCCGAGCTGCGCCGCGTTCTCGTACACGTCGAACAACCGGATCGACTCCAGCAGTTCACCCGCACCCTCACGCAACGCACCCTCGACGTCCGCGTGCGGAACCGAGACATCGACAACCAGCGCGACATCCTGCGTGGCGACCGGGAACGTGGAGATCTTCGGCCCCTTGGGCACCCCGGCGGACGCCGACTCCAGTGCATCCAGATCGAGTTCCATCGCGCTGGTACGCGCGGGCAGCCCCAGCGACTTCAGCACACCGGGGTGCAACTCCCCGGCGTACCCGATGACTTGCTCAACACCCTCGACGACAACGGCGAGTTCCGCGCAGCGCCCCGGGTGCCAGGGCCCGTACTGCCCACCCCGGACGATGAGTTCCGTACCGGCCTCACGGGCCAGGACCCGCGCCGACTCGACCGCGTCGGCCCAGTCGGACGGACGCCCCTTGCCCCACCAGCCGGCCTGCTCGCGGGCGCCGGTGAGGACGACCGCGGCATGCCGGGGCTGGACGGGAAGCGCCTCGGTGAGGGAGGCGATCTCCTCGTCGGTCGGACGCCGGTCGACGGGCAGCCGTACGGCGATCTTCAGCTCTTCGCGCGGGTGGAAGACCAGGCCCGTCTCGAACAGCGCCAGGTCGTGCGAGCCCCGGCCGTCGTTGCGGCGCAGTGCACCGAGCAGGCCCGGCAGCAGCGTCGTACGAAGAGCCGGCTCCTCGTCCGAGAGCGGGTTGACCAGTTTGACGACCTTGCGGTTCGGGTCGTCGGCGGTCAGGCCGAACTGGTCGAAGACGTGCTCGCCGACGAAGGGGTAGTTCGGTGCCTCCACGTAACCGGCGCCAGCGAGTGCGCGGCCGATGCGGCGGTGGAGACGCTGTCGGTCGGTCAGGCCCCGGCCCGCGGGGGGCTTGGGGAGCGTGGAGGGCAGGTTCTCGTAGCCCTCGAGGCGGATGACCTCCTCCGCCAGGTCGTTCGGGTCCGTGAGGTCGGGGCGCCAGGACGGGACGGTGACGATCAGCTCGTCCTGCCCGTACACGTCGCAGCCGACCTCCTGGAGACGCCGTACGACGGTCTCGCGGCCGTAGGCGACGCCCGCCACCTTGTCCGGGTGGTCCGCCGGGATGGTGATGGTGTGCGGGGCCGAGGGCGCGATGACCTCGGTGACGCCGGCGTCCGCGGTGCCGCCGGCCAGGAGGACCAGGAGGTCGACCGTGCGCTGGGCGGCGGCCGACGCGGCCTGCGGGTCGACGCCGCGCTCGAAGCGCTTGGACGCCTCGGAGGCCAGCTTGTGGCGGCGGGCCGTGCGCGAGATGGAGAGCGCGTCGAAGTGGGCGGCCTCGACGACGACCTCGGTGGTGGTGTTCTCGGTGTCGTCGATCTCGGTGTTGGCACCGCCCATGACGCCCGCGAGGCCGATCGGGCCGCGGTCGTCGGTGATCACCAGGTCCTGGGCGTCCAGCGTGCGCGTGACGCCGTCGAGGGTGACGAGCTTCTCGCCCTGCTCGGCCCGGCGCACGCCGATCGGTCCCTGGACGCGGGAGCGGTCGTAGGCGTGCAGGGGCTGGCCGAGCTCCAGCATCACGTAGTTGGTGATGTCGACGGCGAGCGAGATCGGGCGCATGCCCGCCTTCTGGAGGCGGCGGGTCAGCCAGAGCGGGGAGCGGGCCTCGGGGTCGAGGCCGGTCACCGTGCGGGCGGTGAAGCGGTCGCAGCCCATCGGGTCGGCGACCTGGACCGGGTAGCCGAAGGCGTTCGGCTGCGGTACGTCCAGGAGGGCCGGGTCGCTGAGCGTGAGGCCGTAGGCGGTGGCGGTCTCGCGGGCGACGCCGCGGATCGACAGGGCGTAGCCGCGGTCGGGCGTGACGGCGATGTCGAGGACCTCGTCGACGAGCTGGAGCAGCTCGATCGCGTCGGTGCCGACCTCGTGCTCGGGCGGCAGCACGATGATGCCGTGCGAGCCGTCGTCGCCCATGCCCAGCTCGTCGCCGGAGCAGATCATGCCGTGCGAGGTCTTGCCGTACGTCTTGCGGGCGGCGATCGCGAAGTCGCCGGGCAGGACGGCACCCGGGAGGACCACGACGACCTTGTCGCCGACGGCGAAGTTGCGGGCGCCGCAGACGATCTCCTGGGGCTCACCGGTGCCGTTGGCCTGGCCGACGTCGACCGTGCAGAAGCGGATGGGCTTCTTGAAGCCCTCCAGCTCCTCGATGGTGAGGACCTTGCCGACGACGAGCGGGCCCTTGAGGCCGTCGCCCAACTGCTCGACGGTCTCTACCTCGAGGCCGACGGAAATGAGCTTGGCCTGGACGTCGCGGCCGGTCTCCGTCGCCGGCAGGTCGACATACTCCCGCAGCCAAGAAAGCGGGACGCGCATCAGATCTCCATCCCGAACGGCCGGGTGAACCGGACGTCGCCCTCGACGATGTCTCGCATGTCTTCGACGCTGTGGCGGAACATCAGCATCCGCTCGATGCCGAACCCGAAGGCGAAACCGCTGTACTTCTCCGGGTCCACACCACAGGCGACGAGCACGCGCGGGTTGACCATGCCGCAGCCGCCCAGCTCGATCCAGCCCTCGGAGGAGCAGGTACGGCAGGGGCGGTCGGGGTTGCCGACGGACTCGCCCTTGCAGACGTAGCAGAGCATGTCCATCTCGGCGGACGGCTCGGTGAAGGGGAAGTAGTTCGGCCGCAGCCGGGTCTTCATCTCCGCGCCGAAGAGCGACTGGACCATGTGGTCGAGCGTGCCCTTGAGGTCGGCCATGGTGAGGCCCTCGTCGATGGCGAGGAGCTCGATCTGGTGGAAGACCGGGGTGTGCGTGGCGTCCAGCTCGTCCGTGCGGTACACGCGGCCGGGGCACACGATGTAGACCGGCGGCTCGCGGTCCAGTATGGCGCGGGCCTGCACGGGCGAGGTGTGCGTACGGAGCACGACACCCGACTCGTCCCCGTCCGTCCCCTTGGGGCCCTGGACGAAGAAGGTGTCCTGCATCTGCCGGGCCGGGTGGTCCGGGGTGAAGTTCAGGGCGTCGAAGTTGAACCACTCCGCCTCGACCTCGGGGCCCTCGGCGATCTCGTATCCCATGGACACGAAGACGTCCGCGACCCGCTCCATAAACGTGGTCAGCGGGTGCCGGGCGCCGGCCGGGACGCGGTCGTACGGCAGGGTGACGTCCACCGCCTCCTCGACCAGGACGCGGGCGTCGCGGTCGGCCTCCAGCTCGGTCTGGCGGGCGGCGAGTGCCTTGTTGACGGCGCCCCGGGCCTGCCCGACGAGCTTGCCCGCCGCGGCCTTGGCCTGCGGGGGCAGCGCGCCGATCTCGCGGTTGGCGAGGGCGAGCGGGGAGGTGCCGCCGGTGTGGGCGACCTTGGCCTCCTGGAGCGCGTCGAGGTCACCGGCGGCGGCGAAGGCGGCGAGCGCCTCGTCCCGCACGCGCTCGATCTCTTCCGGTTTCAAGGCCTCGACCTCTACAGGGTCGTACGACTTATTCGGTGCCGACATCTCTTCCCGTGCTTCCGGTTGGCTGGCGGATGGTCCCCGTCGACGACTCGGAGACGAATCGTCCACATCGATCGAGGGACGCAAAGGTGCCAGAAGCCGAGTCTAACGGGGGTGAAGTGTGCGAACGCGCCCGTGGGTCCTCGCTCGGCGCTACTGCAGATACGCCGGGGTGCCCACGGGCAACATAAATCGGAACTCGGCGCCGCCGCCGGGGGCGCGGCCGACGGTGATGGTGCCGCCGTGGGCTTCGACGATGCCCTTGACGATGTACAGCCCAAGGCCGGTGCCGCCGCGCTTGCTGCCCCGCCAGAAGCGGGTGAAGACGCGGTTCATGGACTCCTCCGGGATGCCTGGGCCCTCGTCGCTGACCGTCACCGAGGTGCCGGTCTCCTCCCCCTCACGGGGCGAGGCCGAGGCCGTGACGTCGATAGTGACGGTTCCCTCGCCGTGGCGCACCGCATTTTCCAGCAGGTTGCTGAGCACCTGGTCGACTTTGTCGGGGTCGGCCCACAGGTCGGGCAGCGGCTGCTCGACGCGGAGCAGGAACCGGTCGGCGGTCTGGCCCGCGGCGACGTACGCCTGGATGTGACGGCCGACGGCCGCGCCGATGTCGACGGGCTGGCGGCGCAGTTCGAGCCGTCCGGAGTCGATGCGGGAGATGTCGAGCAGTTCGGCGATGAGCCGGGTCACGCGGTTGGCGTCGGCGTCGACGGTCTCCAGCATCAGCCGCTTCTGGTCGTCGGTGAAACGCTCCCACTTGGCCAGCAGGGTCGCGGTGAAGCCCTTGACGGAGGTGAGCGGCGAACGCAGTTCGTGGGCGACGGTCGCGATCAGCTCGGCGTGGCTGCGCTCGGTGCGGCGACGGGCCTCGGTGTCCCGCAGGGAGACGACGACCCGGCGGACCGGACCGAGGGGTTCCGTGCGGACATAGCGCGCGGTGACAAGAACCTCATGCCCGCCCGGCAGCAGCAGATTCCGCTCCGGTTGCCGCACCCGGATGGCCAACCCCCCATAGGGATCGGTCAGTTGCCACCACCGGCGCCCCTCCAGGTCCTCTAACGGAAGGGCCTTCTCCAGCCTCTGCCCAAGGGCGTCGGAGGCGGCTACGGAGGTGATCCGCTCGGCAGCGGCGTTGAAGCAGATGACATGCCCGTGCTCGTCGGCGATGACCAGGCCGTCGGCCAGTTCGTCGGGGTCGATGCCGAGGTCGTCGTGCCGGGCCTCGGACGGCCGGGGCACACCCCGTGCTCCCGGCGCGCTGCTCGTGCCGACAGTCATCCCCGTACCCCACCTCTTCTCATACGGCGCAGGTGGCCCCCGAGCTGGTCACCCTACTAGCTGTGGGTGACGGAGCGGCACCCTCCGGAGGCGCGCTGTGCCCGGGCCGACGCATAGAGACATACGGCGGCGGCGGTGGCGAGGTTCAGGCTCTCGGCCTTCCCGTGGATCGGAACCCGCACGACGGCGTCCGCGAGCGCGCGGGTCTCCTCCGGAAGCCCCCACGCCTCGTTCCCGAACACCCACGCGGTGGGCCCGCCCATGGTGCCCTGGTCCAGCTCGTCGTCGAGGTCGTCCGTCCCGGCCCCGTCGGCGGCGAGGATCCGCACCCCGATCCCCTTGAGCCCGGCCACGGCCTGCTCGACGGGCACACCGACGGCGACGGGCAGATGGAACAGCGAGCCCACGGAGGCCCGTACGGCCTTCGGGTTGTACAGATCGACAGAAGCATCGGTCAGTACGACGGCCTCGGCACCGGCGGCATCGGCGCAGCGCAGGACGGTGCCGGCGTTACCGGGATCGCGCACGTTCGCCAGTACGGCCACAAGCTTGGGCCGGCCCTTGAGGATCTCCTCGAAGGGGGTGTCGAGAAACCGGCAGACCCCGACCAGCCCCTGCGGAGTGACGGTCGTCGAGATATCGGCGATGACCTGCTCGTCCGCGAGATGCACCCGGGCACCGGCGTCCCGGGCTTCGCTGACGATGTCCGCGTACCGCTCGGCGGCTTCAACGGTGGCGAACAGTTCGACGAGCGTGTCCTTGTAGCCAGCGGCCTCCCGCACAGCCTGCGGCCCCTCGGCCAGGAACAGCCGCTCCTTACTCCGGAAGTTCCGCCGCTCAAGCCGCCGAGCGGCGGCAACACGAGAGGAACGGGGAGAAATGAGCTCGGGACCGTGAGGGGACATTCTCTACTTCACCTTCAAATCGCAGGGCGCCCGGGTTTCCCTAGGGGCGCGGGGCTGTGACATCAGCGGCTCCGCCGCGGGGCGCGACCAGCCACAACGAACCCGCACCCGACAACGAACCGAGGCCGGCCCAGCAACAAAGGACCCGCAGGCAGAAACCTGCGGGTCCTTCAAGTCACCGCTCAAGCCAGCGCAGCGTCACGCGGCCTTGGGCGCGTTGACGTCACTCGGCAGAGCCTTCTGCGCAACCTCGACCAGCGCAGCAAACGCACCGGCGTCGTTGACGGCCAGCTCCGCGAGAATCTTGCGGTCGACCTCGATGTTGGCCGCGTTCAGACCCTGGATGAAGCGGTTGTAGGTGATGCCGTTGGCGCGGGCAGCGGCGTTGATGCGCTGGATCCACAGCCGACGGAAGTCGCCCTTGCGCTTCTTGCGGTCGTTGTAGTTGTAGACCAGCGAGTGGGTGACCTGCTCCTTGGCCTTGCGGTACAGGCGCGAACGCTGACCGCGGTAGCCGGAGGCGGCTTCGAGAATCGCCCGGCGCTTCTTGTGGGCGTTGACTGCCCGCTTGACGCGTGCCACTTGTTTAACTCCTTGTAGCGGGGCCGTGGTTGGACTCACACGGCCCGGAATCGATGGGGTCCCGGTCCAGACGTACGGCGCTCAACGGGAGCGCCGCGTACGTCACTTGCCGAGAAGCTTCTTGATCTTCTTGGCGTCGCCCGGGGCCATCTCGGCGTTGCCGGTGAGGCGACGCGTCACACGGGACGACTTGTGCTCGAGCAGGTGGCGCTTGCCGGCACGCTCGCGGAGCACCTTGCCGGAGCCGGTGATCTTGAAGCGCTTGCTGGCACCGCTGTGCGACTTGTTCTTCGGCATAGCGCCGTTATCTCCTCGTCGGTGGCGCTCCGGTGCCCGGTCGTGAAACCGGGCACAGGTGGAGCGTCGCTCTTGTTTCGGTTACATCCCTGGACTGGCGTCCGGGGATCAGGCGTCGGCGCGAGCCTCGGCCGGGGCCTCGACGGTCTCGACCTCGGCGGCGACGTCCTCGTGAGCGATGTCCTCGCCCTCGATGACCTCACCTTCGACGCCTTCGCCCTCGAAGTCGGACTCCGCGGCGTTCTGCGACTTGCCCGGGTTGGCCTTCGCCTCCGCCTTGCGAGCCGCCTGGGCCTCACGGGCCTCGGCCATCGCCTCGGTCTTCTTCTTGTGCGGGCCGAGAACCATGATCATGTTTCGGCCGTCCTGCTTCGGGTTCGACTCGATGAACCCGAGGTCTTCGACGTCCGTGGCGAGACGCTGCAGCAGTCGGTAGCCGAGCTCCGGCCGGGACTGCTCGCGACCACGGAACATGATCGTGATCTTGACCTTGTCGCCCTGCTTCAGGAACCGGACGACGTGACCCTTTTTGGTGTCGTAGTCGTGCGGGTCGATCTTCGGCCGGAGCTTCATCTCCTTGATGACCGTGTGCGCCTGGTTCTTGCGCGCCTCACGGGCCTTCATGGCCGACTCGTACTTGAACTTCCCGTAGTCCATGAGCTTGCAGACCGGCGGACGTGCACTCGCCGCGACCTCGACCAGGTCCAGGTCGTACTCCTGCGCAAGCTCAAGGGCCTTGGCAAGCGGAACAATTCCGACCTGCTCGCCGCTCGGACCGACAAGTCGCACTTCGGGAACGCGAATCCGGTCGTTGATACGGGGCTCGGTGCTGATGGATCCTCCTCGGTTAGCACCACACGGCCATCTGGCGGACGGCCGCGCTTGTCTTTGGTAGACAGACCTAACCGCACCGGAACACAAAAAATGCCCCGGACGATCACAAGACGGGGCTCCAAAACACTGCCGGAGCACCGCCGCGATGATCGCGGGGCGCGCTTTCGGGCGACTCCATCGTCCGTACGGAACGATGGCGACCGCCTGACCGGGGTGACCCGCCGTCCGCGAGGACAGTCAGGTGGGAGATCGGAGCCTCCACTTGTTGGCCGGGCACAACAGTGCCTGGCCGGTCATCACACAAGGTTAGCAGCTCCCCGGGGGTGGTGCGAACCGCCGTACACCGGGCCCTATCGTGTGGGGCATGAGTGACACCCCTGCCGAGTCCCCCAATGTTGACGCCCCCGACTTCGACGCCATGGCCCGCGACATCGCGGAGGTCCCGGCGGTCGAGGTGATCGTGACGGTCGCCGTCAATCTGATGAGCGCCGCCGCCGTGAAGCTCGGTCTGACCGAGGAGGGCGACAAGTACAAGGACCTGGACGAGGCCCGCAAGCTGGTCACCGCCCTGGCCGGACTCCTCGACGCGAGCGCGACCGAGATCAGTTCGTTCCACGCGGCCCCGCTGCGCGACGGCCTGAAGTCCCTCCAACTGGCGTTCCGCGAGGCGTCCCTCGTCCGCGACGAGCCGGGTCAGGGCCCGGGCGAGAAGTACACGGGCCCGATCTACGGCTAGCGGCTCATCCCGTCCGTACGTACAGGGGCTCGCCCGGAGGCGTCGTCCCGGCCGGCAGAACCGCCAGGTCGAGGCCGCGCACCAGGCGAGCCCTCAGTGTCTCGTCGGCGGCGAGGCGGCGGGCGACCGCGTGGATGCCGGCGTCGTGCGGCACGGCGGGCTCGAAGACCAGCGCGAGGGTGCCGTCGGCCCGGCCGGGGCCGAGATAGGCCCGCAGCACCGCGCCCACGTCGGCGACCACGGCGCGCACCGCCTCCACGACCACCGGGTCGGCGAGCGGGTCCGCACTGGTCCGCCCTTCGGCGAGGGCCAGCAGCGCGGGCCCCGACAGTTCGAAGGGCACCGGCCCCGCCAGGTCCAGCACCACCGTGTCCGCCTTCTCGTGCGCCGCGGCTTGCAGCGCCTGGTGCAGCGGTACGGCCACGGGCCGGGCCGCCGGGTCCCAGCGGGCCAGCGAGCCGGTGGACGTGAAGGCGGGCAGCGCGGTGCGGCCGCCGGCCTTCAGGGTGGGCACGGCCATGTCGCTGGTCTTCTCGCGGCGCAGCCCGTTCTCGTCCTCCTCGACCTCGCCGAGCACGGCCACCACGGGCACGAGCAGCCGGGCGCCCTTGAGGGCCTCCAGGACGGGTCCCACGGCGGTGCGGTCCGCGCTCCAGGCGGCGAGTGCCGCGCTCAGTCCGGGGTCGGCCGAACCGTCGTCGTCGGAGTAGCCGGGGTCGGGAATGTTCTTGTTCGCCACGGTGACCGACCTTATCGGGGGGATGCTGCAGGGCTTGTGCGGGTCCCGAAACGCGGAGGACACAGCTTTCACACGTTTCTCAGACACCGTTGACAGACATCTAACTTCCGTCTCACGTTTCGCACAGTCGCCGCCCCCACCATCGCGGACATGGAGTCTTCCAGAGCCGCCCGCCGAAACCACCGCGCGCGTCCCTCCGGGCGCCGTCCGCTGCTCCACATCGCCCTGGCCACCGTGGCCGTCGTGGGCGTCACGGCGGCGGGGACCGTGTACGTGAAGGCACAGGCCCACTCCGGCCCCGTATCGTCGTCGAAGGCACCGTCGGCCTCGGCGTCGGCATCGGCATCCGGGAGCGGGGAGGCAGCGGTGGAACCTGTCACCGAGCCGACGGTGGACTACGACGCTCTGCTGGCCACCGCCATGAAGTCGGTGACCCCGACCCGCGCCCAGAAGGTGTCCGTCGCCGTCCTGGACCTGACCTCCGGCGAGAGCGCCACGTACGGCAGCGCCGCCTTCGACACGGCGAGCATCGTCAAGGTCGACATCCTGGCGACGCTGCTGCTCCAGGCGCAGGACGCGGGCCGGCGACTGACGGCGACCGAGAAGTCGTACGCCACGACGATGATCGAGAACAGCGACAACAACTCCGCGACGGCGCTGTGGAACATCATCGGCACGGCGGACGGGCTCGACACGGCCAACAAGACGTTCGGGCTGACGGGTACCACGGGTGGCGACGGCCCGCTCTGGGGGCTGACCCAGACCACGGCCGCGGATCAACTCACCCTGCTCCAGCAGGTGTTCGGGGACGACTCGAAGCTGAGCTCGGCCTCGAAGTCGTACATCCAGGGGTTGATGGGGCAGATAGAGGCGGACCAGCAGTGGGGTGTGTCGGCCGCGGCCGACGGCTCCCAGTGGCGGCTGAAGAACGGCTGGCTGGCGCGGAGCACGACCGGGCTGTGGGACGTCAACAGCATCGGCCGGGTGACCGGCACGGACGGCGACAAGTACCTGATCGCCGTGCTGTCGAAGGGCAGCACGACACAGACCAAGGGCATCACCCTGATCGAGGCGGCGGCGAAGGCGGGGGTCGCGGCGTTCGGCAAGAGCGACGGCTCGTCTACGGCGGCCTCGGCGGCGGCGACGGACTGATACGGGCGCTGCGCCCGACCGCCCCCCTTCTTTCTCGCTCTTCTCTTCAGAAGGGCTCGGGGCTGTTCAGAAGGGCTCGGGGCGTCGGCGTCGGCCGCGCCACAGGACGACCGCGGCCACGAGGAGGACTCCGCCGACGCTGCCGGCGAGGGGGCCCGCCCAGTCGGAGGTGTCGCTGTCGGTCTTGGCGGCGTCCGGGCCGGAGCCGAAGTACTTCTTGCCGTAGGCGGCGGAGCGCAGGCCGGTCGGCTTGAGGCTCGCGGCGGCCTTGATGGCGGCGGCGGGGTCGATGAAGCCGTAGCCGCGGGAGTCGTCGCGGCCGGCGGCCGGGGGGTTGCGGGCGGTGTCTTCGAGGAGCTTCTTGATCTGGGCCGGGGTGAGCCCCGGGTGGGACGCCTTGATGAGCGCGACGGCGCCTGACACGAAGGCGGACGCGGCGCTGGTGCCCCAGCCCTCGTAGTACTTGTGGTCGGGGTCGGCGATGACGACGTTGACGCCGGGGGCGCTGACCGTGGCGTACCAGCGGCGGGTGGAGAAGGAGGCGCGGGTGCCGAAGCGGTCCACGGCGGTCGCGGCGATCACGCCCGGGTAGGCGGCCGGGTAGGAGACGTGGTCGCCCTTCTCACCGCCGTTGCCGGCCGAGGCGACGACGGCCACGCCCTTCTTCAGGGCGTACTGCACGGCCTCGTCCTCGGCGGGCTCGGGGTGCGCTGAGGCGGAGTCGTCGCCGAGGGAGAGGTTGATGACGTCGGCGCCGTGGTCGGCGGCCCAACGGATGCCGTCCGCAAGGGCGTTGCCGCGGGTGGTGCGGGCCTTGGCGCGGGCGGAGTCGCCGTCTTCGAGGATCACGCGGACGGGGAGGATCTTGGCCTCCGGGGCGATGCCGATGACGCCGTCGTCGTCGCCGGGGCCGTGTCCGTGCCCGGCGATGATGCCGGCCATGGCGGTGCCGTGGCGGGCCCAGGCGCGGTCGCCCGGCTTGGCGCCGAAGCCGACCATGTCCTTGCCGGTCAGGACGTTGCCGGTGAGGTCGGGGTGGTCGGCCTCGACGCCGGTGTCGAGGACGGCGACGGTGATGCCCTTGCCCTTGGTGGTCTGCCAGGCCTCCTGGGTGTGCATGGCGTCCAGGGCCCATTCCTGGGCGCGTATGCCGTCGGCGTGCGCGACGGTGGACGGGACGAGGGCGAGGGAGGCGGCCAGGAGGGCGCTCAGCAGACCGGCCCGGCGCACGGTGACGCTCATGAGGTCTTCTTCTCCGAGGTCTCTGAGGTCGTCGGGGTCTCTGCCGTCTTCGAGGTCTCCGAGGGCGAGTCGACGGTCTTGCGCAGGCTCCGCTCGACGCGGTCGGCGAGCCCCTGCGCCTCGTTGCCGAGACCGGCTTGGGCGGGGGCGGTGGTGCCGCCGGAGGTGACGGCCTCGTCGGCGGGTTCGGGTACGTCGACCGTACGGCCGTCCGCCCAGCCGGAGACGGCGTAGACGACGACGGGGGCGTCGGTGAGGACGGAGACGGTCCACGAGGCGCGCTGTTTGTCGCCGAAGGCGGCGGCGAGGGTGCCCTTGGCGGCGTACGGGCGGGGCATGAGGTCGGTCCGGTTGCCGAGGTTCTCCTTCTTGAACCGGGTGGAGAGGGCGGTCATCGTGGCGGTGTCGGCCTTGGTGAAGAGGATGCCGACGGTGGTGACGTAGCTCTGGGTGGCGTCGGTGTAGGTGGCGCGCAGGAGCCGCTGGCAGCCGACGGGGGCGAGGACGTCGCGCAGGAGCGGGTCGAAGGCATTGGCGCAGCCGGTGTCCGGGGCGACCGCGATCCGGGTCCAGGTGCGGTCGGCGCCGCCGGGGCCCGCGCCCTGCCCCTGCACGGTGGGCGGGAAGAGCTGATCGACGGGCACGCTGTGCCACAACTGCCCGGCGGCGGCGAACGTACTGGCGCCGCCGTCCACCCCGTCGTCCCCGGTGAGCCAACTCCCGGTCACCGCACCGCCGATGAGCCCGAGACCCAGCACGACACACACGCCGACAGCGGCGGTACGGGACCGTATCCGCGCCCCCAACGGCCGCGGCCGCACGCGCTCGTCGTACCCCTCGGGCTCCCCGAACGACACAACTGGCCGCCCCTCGCCGGGGTTCACGGCCGAGGCCCAGGAAAAGGCGGGATCGGGGCTGGAGTTGGCCGGGGGGCGGGGCATCTCGGACGGGGGGCGGGTGGGGGTGCCGGGGGTGGAGGGGGTCCAGGCGGGGGGTCCAACTGGCTTGCCGGGGGCGGCTGATGACCAGGCGCGGGTGTCGGTGTCGTCGACGGTGGAGCTCTGTGCGGCGGAGGCGGAGGTGCCGAGGTTGGGTGCGGTGGGGTCGGCAGGGCGGGCGTCGGAGCGGTACGGCTCGGCGGGGTGGGCGTCCGCTGCTCGAGTGTCCGTGGGATAGGGCGCGTTGGCACCGGCGGGCGACCACACACCACGGGTGGGCGCGCCGCGGGTGGGATCCGTGAACGACTCGCCTCGCCAAGGGGCATCCGCCCGGACCCGATCGCTGGCCTCCGAGGGGGACTCGGGGGCTGGACGGGACGGCGGTGTTGCCGGACGGGCGGGGACTTGGCTCTGCCGGTCGGCCGCCTGGTGCGGGGGCTCGGTCGCCGGGCGGGGCGGGGTGGTGGTGGGGCCGGGAGGCGTTGCCGCGTGAGAGGAATCCTGGCGGGTCAGGTCGGACGGCTGGCGCGGGGGCTCGGCTGCGGAGCGGGGCGGAGTGGTGGGGCCGGCGGCGGATGTACCCGGGCGCGTGGGGATATAACGCTGCGGGCCGGACGGCTGGCGCGGAGGCTCGCTGTCGGGGCGCGGTGGAGTGACCGAACCGGCGGACGTCCCCGGACGGGTAGGCACATAGCCCGGCGGCTTGGACGGCTGGCGCGGAGGCTCGCTGTCAGGGCGCGGCGGAGCGACCGAACCGGCGGACGTCCCCGGACGGGTAGGCACATAGCCCGGCGAGTCAGACGACTGACGCGGAGGCTCACCCTCAGAACGCGGCGGAGTAACCGAGCCAGAAGACCCTGCCTCACCAGCAGAATCCGAACCAGGCCCCTCAGACGACCGACGCGCAGGCTCGGCCGCCGGACCGGACGTAGCGGAAGAACCGGCAGACGTCCCCGGACGAACAGGAACATAACCCGGCGACTCCGACGACCGACGCGAAGCCTCGCCCTCAGAACGCGGCGGACTGACCGAGCCAGAAGACGCTCCCCCGCGAGCCGAATCCGAACCGATCCCGTCAGACGACCGACGCGCAGGCTCCCCCTCGGGGCGAGGCGGAGTGGCCGAGCCAGAAGACGCTGCCCGGCGAACAGCGTCCTGACGCAACCCCTCGGGCGCATCGCGTGGCGCTTCGCTCGTCGGGCGCGGTGGAACAGGCGGCACCGGAGGCATCGCCGAGCCAGCCGAATCCTCACGTGCCCAGTCCGACGCCTCGCTCGGACCCGCACCCACAGAACGCGGCGGGACGGCGGACCCAGAAGGCGCTACCGGACGGCCCGGGGCATGGCGAAGCCCATCGGGCGACCGACCGGGCCCCTCACCCGCAACGCGCGGCGGGACACCCGGAGCCGGAGGCATCGCCGAACCGACCGAATCCTCACGCGACCAGTCGGACGCCTCACTCGGACCCCCACCCACAGAACGCGACGGGGTGGCGGGGCCGGGAATGGTCGCCGAGCGGGTCGAGTCCTGACGGGGCCCGTCGGACGGCTGACGCGGGGCCTCGTTCGCAGGGCGCGGCGCGGTGGCCGGGGCCGAACTGGGTTGCCCCAGCGCTTCGTTGCCACGTGTCGGCGCCATTGGGCGGTGAGGCGGCCGGGGTGGGGCAGCACCCGGTGCGGACCCTTCGGAGTTCGCGCGCCGCGGGTCACCGCCGGGCCCGGGCGGGACGTCCGGGAAGCGTGCCGAGGCCGGCGGAGGAGGTGGGCTCACGGGGTCCGTGGCACGGGGCGAGAAAGGCCGAAGGCCGGGAAAACGCGGCCGGTCGGCGGAGGACGCCGACGCGGAACCAGCCCCGCCGCGACCGTCGAAGCCATTGGTCGGAGACTCGGCACGGGCATCAAACCCGTCCCCCCGAGACCCGTTCCCCAGAGACACCGTGCGGGCATCGGCCGCACCGTTCTGCGATGCCGTACGCCCCCCGCTGCCGCCGTCCCACCACCCCGTACTGAACCCGGCTCCCCCGCTCCCACTCCCCGCAGGCGCCGTACCGGAACCCGAACCCGACCCGGACCCACGCGACGGCACATCAGATCCCGGCGCGAACGGCTCTCGCCCAGTTCGCGGTACCCCAGCATCCCCCTCAGCCCGTCGCCCTCTCGCATGGGCGCCCGAAGCAGGCCGCCGCTCCGCCGAACCACCGTTCGTCGACGCACTCGGCATCCCGCGCGCGTTCCACGCATCCCACGCGGCCGACGCACCTGAAGTACTCGAAGTACCCGACGCACCAGGCCTGTTCGGCACACCCGGACCGTCCGAAACCGGAGCGCCGCCTCTCAAAGGGGAACCCGAAGCATCCCCCGAGGCCGAATCCCAAACAGAACCCGAAGCGGAACCTGAAACAGAACCTGATGCGGAACCCGAAGCAGAATCCGAGGCCGGCCCCCAAGCCGCACCCGAGACCGGCCCCGAAGCAGCACCAGCAGCGGCCCCTGTCGTCCCGGAAGCCCCCGAGGTTCCCGAAGCCCTCGAATTCCCCCCAGAACCAGAATGCGGTCGGTCCAAGTCCTCGCCCGTTGCATCATCGGACGCCGCCTGCCCCGCAGACTTCGTCACGTTCACCGAGTTCGTCACGTTCGCCGGGTTTACGGGGTCCGACGAGCCCGGCGGTCCGGGGGCGCGTCGCGCTTCCGTGCTCATGCACCCCCCGTTTCCTCGTACCCGGGCCACCGTTTGTCCGTATGCGGGCCGGCGTACTCCTGCCCGTGCTCGTATACGGACCGGCGTCCGCCCCGCTCTCACCCGGCACGCACACAAAATCAAAGTCGTCCCGAGCACGCATACCCGCAGCGGCGGACCGCCATCCCGGGCGCGGTCGAACGACCGGCGGCGTTTCCTCCGTGCGTGCGCGTCACTCTACGGGTTGACCCCGCCCGGACGGGAACCAGTCCACGCCCCCGGGGCATCTGCCCGGAACGTCCCCCTACCCTGCGGTAATCCTGTCTGGCAGGCTGCGTTCATGACTGCGCGCGCCGCCGACCGGGCCCGTTACGACCGGGCCACCGCCCACCTCGACGCCCCCGTCGCAATCGTCGACCTGGACGCCTTCGATGCCAACGCGGACGATCTCGTCCGCCGGGCCGGCGGCAAGCCGGTCCGGGTCGCGAGCAAGTCCGTCCGTTGTCGAACCCTCCTGGAACGTGTCCTGGCCAGGGACGGCTTCGCGGGCCTGATGTCCTTCACCCTCGCCGAGTCGCTGTGGCTCGCCCGCTCCGGCTTCGACGACGTCCTGCTCGCCTACCCCTCCGCCGACCACTCCGCCTTCGCCGAACTGACCAGCGACCCCAAGCTCGCCGCCGCCGTCACCGTGATGATCGACGACCCGGCCCAGCTCAAACTCATCGACGACTCCCGCGACGGCGGCACCGAAGTCGTGCGCGTCTGCCTGGAGTTGGACACCGCGCTGCGGATGCTCGGCGACCGGGTGCGCATCGGCGCGCTCCGCTCGCCCCTCCGCTCCCCCGCCCAACTCGCCGACATCGCAAGGACGGTGTCCCGCCGCCCCGGCTTCAAGGTCGTCGGGATCATGGCCTACGAGGGGCATATCGCCGGTGTCGGTGACTCCGTCGCGGGGCGGCCCTTCCGTTCTCGCGCGATCCGGCTGATGCAGGCCACCGCCAAGCGCGAACTCGCCGAGCGGCGCGCGGAAGTGGTGCGCGCGGTAAGGGCAGTTGTGCCCGACCTGGAGTTCGTCAACGGCGGCGGCACCGGCAGTGTCCAGTACACCGCCGCCGAGGACTCCGTGACCGAGATCGCGGCCGGTTCCGGCCTGTACGTGCCGCGCCTCTTCGACAACTACACGTCGTTCACCGGGCGTCCGTCCGCGCTCTTCGCCCAGCCCGTCGTACGGCGCCCCGGCGTCGGCGTCGTCACCGTCCTCGGCGGCGGTTACCCCGCCTCCGGTGCCGCCGGTCCCGACCGGCTCCCGGTGCCGTACCTCCCGGAGGGTCTGCGCTACGACCCCCAGGAAGGGCCCGGCGAGGTGCAGACGCCGCTGCTGGGCTCGCCCGCCGACGATCTGCTCATCGGCGACAAGGTGTGGTTCCGGCACGCCAAGGCCGGTGAACTGTGCGAGCGCTTCGACGCGTTGCACCTGATCGAGGGCGACCGGGTGACCGCCACCGTCCCCACGTACCGGGGCGAGGGCATGACCTTCCTGTGACGAGTCACCGGGTCAACTGCCCTCACCCCGGCGGGGGTTGAGGGCAGTGCTCACATCGGCGTGACGTACGCCCCCGCGATGCCGCCGTCCACCAGGAAGTCCGCCGCGTTGACGAACGACGAGTCGTCACTCGCCAGGAACGCGACGGCGGCGGCGATCTCGGTCGCCTCCGCGAAGCGGCCGACCGGGATGTGGACCAGGCGGCGCGCGGCCCGCTCGGGGTCCTTGGCGAACAGCTCCTGGAGCAGAGGGGTGTTGACCGGGCCCGGGCACAGCGCGTTGACGCGGATGCCCTCGCGGGCGAACTGCACGCCCAGTTCACGGGACATGGCCAGCACACCGCCCTTGGAGGCGGTGTAGGAGATCTGGGACGTGGCCGCGCCCATCCGCGCCACGAAGGACGCGGTGTTGATGATGGAGCCCTTGCCCTGGCGGCGCATGTAGGGGATCGCGGCCTTGCAACACAGGTACACGGACGTGAGGTTGACGTCCTGGACGCGCTTCCAGGCCTCCAGGCCGGTGTCGAGGATGGAGTCGTCGTCGGGCGGTGAGATGCCCGCGTTGTTGAAGGCGATGTCGACGCTGCCGTAGGTGTCGAAGGCCGCCTTGAAGAGCGCCTCGACCTGCTCGGGGTCGGTGACGTCGACCTTCACGAACAGCCCGCCGACCTCGTCGGCCGCCGCCGTGCCGTGGGTCTCGTCGATGTCGCCGCAGACGACGTTGGCCCCCTCGGAGGCGAGCCGGCGCGCGGTGGCGAGACCGATGCCGCTGCCGGCTCCGGTGATGACGGCGGTACGGCCGACGAGTCGCCGGCAAACAATCTCTGAGGTCACTGTGCGGGGCCCTCCGTGCTGGTGGAGACGTTGGTGGGGGAGACGTCGCTGATGAAGACGTTCTTGGTTTCGGTGAAGGCGGTGAGCGCGTCCGGGCCGAGTTCGCGGCCGATCCCCGACTGCTTGAAGCCGCCGAAGGGGGTCCAGTAGCGGACGCTGGAATGCGAGTTGACGGACAGGTTGCCCGCCCGGACGGCCTTCGAGACGCGCAGGGCGCGGCCGACGTCACGGGTCCAGACGGAGCCGGAGAGGCCGTAGTCGGTGGCGTTGGCGAGGCCGATCGCCTCCGCCTCGTCCTCGAAGGGGAGCACTACGGCGACGGGGCCGAAGACCTCCTCGACGGCCACGCGTGCGTGCGGGTCGACGCCGGTGACGACGGTGGGCGGGAACCAGAAGCCGGGGCCCTCGGGCGCCGTGCCGCGGATGCCGTCCAGGTCGGCGGTGACGTACGAACGGACGCGCTCCAGTTGGGCCTTGGAGATCAGCGGGCCCATGTCCGTCTTCTCGTCGGCCGGGTCGCCGACCGTCACCCCCGCGATCGCGGGGGCGAGGAGGTCCAGGAAGCGGTCGTAGACGGCGCGTTGGACGAGGATGCGGGTGCGGGCGCAGCAGTCCTGGCCGGAGTTGTCGAGGAAGGCCATCGGAGCCGCTGCGGCGGCCGCCTCGACATCCGCGTCGGCGAAGACGATGTTGGGGCTCTTGCCGCCGAGTTCGAGGGTGACGCGCTTGAGGAGTTCCGACCCCTTCGCCAACACCTGTTTGCCTACGGCAGTCGACCCCGTGAAGACGATTTTCGCGACGCCGGGGTGCTCGACGAGCGCGGTGCCCGCGACCGGGCCGCGGCCGGGCAGCACCTGGAAGAGGCCCTCGGGAAGGCCTGCGTCCAGAGCGAGTTCGGCCAGTCGGAGTGCGGTGAGCGGGGTCGTCTCGGCCGGCTTGAGGATGACCGCGTTGCCGGCCGCGAGCGCCGGGGCGGTGCCCCAGGCGGCGATCGGCATGGGGAAGTTCCAGGGCGCGATCACGCCCACCACGCCCAGCGGTTCGAGGATCGTGATGTCGATGCCGCCCGCGACGGGGATTTGACGACCCGTCAGCCGCTCCACTCCCCCGGCCGCGTAGTCGAGCAGATCACGGACGTTGCCGGCCTCCCAGCGGGCGTTGCCGACCGTGTGACCGGCCTCGCGCACCTCCGACTGGGCGAGTTCTTCGAGGTGTTCGTCGACGGCGGTCGCGAAGCGGCGCAGCAGCCGGGCCCGGTCGGCGGGCGGGAGCGCGGCCCACTTCACCTGGGCCCGGGCGGCGCGTACGACGGCTGCGTCCACGTCGGCCGCGGTGGCGGCCGGGACGGTGGCGAGGACCTCCTCGGTGGCGGGGTTCAGTACTTCCAGCACTTCCAGCGGGTGCTCGGCAGGCAAAGCAGTCCTCACAGACGGTCGTCGACAGGCAAAGGGGTCCTCACAGACGTTCGAAGGAGCGGCGCAGCTCCCAGTCGGTGACGGCGGCGTCGAAGGCCTCCAGTTCGACGCGTGCCATGTTGCGGTAGTGCGCGACGACCTCGTCGCCGAAGGCGGCCTTGGCGATCGGGCTGTTCTCCCACAGCTCGGCGGCCTCGCGGAGGTTGGTGGGGACGTGCGCGTAGTCGCCGCTGTAGGCGTTGCCGACGCAGGCCTCCGGCAGCTCCAGCTTGTGCTCGATGCCGTAGAGCCCGGCCGCGACGAGCCCCGCCACCGCGAGGTGCGGATTGACGTCCCCGCCGGGCAGCCGGTTCTCGAAGCGCATGGAGCGGCCGTGGCCGACGACCCGCAGCGCGCAGGTGCGGTTGTCGTACCCCCAGGCGACGGCGGTCGGCGCGAACGAGCCCGGCTGGAACCGCTTGTACGAGTTGATGTTCGGGGCGTAGAGCAGCGAGAAGTCGCGGAGCGCGGCGAGCTGCCCGGCGAGGAAGTACCGCATGACCTCGGACATGCCACCGGGGTCGTCGGCGGACCCCGCCATGGCGTTGCCGCCCTCGCCGTCGCCGAGCGAGAGGTGGATGTGGCAGGAGTTGCCCTCGCGCTCGTTGTACTTCGCCATGAAGGTGAGCGAGACGCCCTCCTGGGAGGCGATCTCCTTGGCGCCGGTCTTGTAGACGGCGTGCTGGTCGCAGGTGACGAGGGCGTCGTCGTAGCGGAAGACGATCTCGTGCTGCCCCGGGTTGCACTCGCCCTTGGCGGACTCGACGGTCAGGCCGGCGACGGTCATGTCGTTGCGGATCCGGCGCAGCAGCGGCTCGATGCGCCCGGTCCCCAGCACCGAATAGTCGATGTTGTACTGGTTGGCCGGGGTGAGCCCCTTGTAGCCCGCGTCCCAGGCCTGTTCGTACGTGTCCTTGAACACGATGAACTCCAGCTCCGTACCGACCTGCGCGGTGAAACCGTGCTCGGCGAGGCGCTCCAGTTGGCGGCGCAGGATCTGGCGGGGTGCGGCGACCACCGGCGATCCGTCGTTCCAGGCGAGGTCGGCGATGAGCATGGCGGTGCCGTCGTTCCAGGGCACACGGCGGAGGGTGGACAGGTCCGGGTGCATGGCGAAGTCGCCGTAACCACGTTCCCAGGAGGACATGGCGTAGCCGTCGACCGTGTTCATCTCGGTGTCGACGGCGAGGAGGTAGTTGCAGCCCTCGGTGCCGTGCTGGAGCACGTCGTCCAGGAAGAACTGGGCGGCGAACCGCTTGCCCTGGAGCCGCCCTTGCATATCGGGGAAGGCCAGGACAACAGTGTCGATCTCACCACCGGCGACGAGGCGTTGGAGTTCCTCGACGCTCAGTGGGGGTGTGCGGTCTGCCACGGGAAAGCCTCCTTCGGCTTCTACGGTCAGCCGGAAGCCATAAGGTATTGCGGAGAACCATTGCTTGGGAAGGGGGTGCCGCCATATGTCGCTGGATGCGGAGAACGGGCTTGAGGACCGGTTGACCCCGGTACTGCGGCCGGTGCGGGCGGGCAACGGATTCGAAGAGGCGCTGGAACAGATACTGCAGGTCGTACGGCTGGGTCTGGTGCCCGGGGGCGAGCGGTTGCCGGCCGAGCGGGAGCTGGCCGAGCGGCTGGGGATCAGTCGGGTGACACTGCGCGAGGTTCTGAAGGTACTGCAGGACCAGGGCCTGGTGGAGTCCCGGCGCGGACGCTACGGCGGGACGTTCGTGCTGCCGAAGTCGGACGCCGGCGGCGAGGACGAGCTGCGGCGGCGGATCAGCGCGGTCGACATCGAGGACGTGCTGCGGTTCCGGGAGGTGCTGGAGGTCGGCGCGACGGGCCTGTGCGCGACGCACGGCCTGAGCGCCGACCAGGCGGGCCGCCTGCGCGACGCCCTCGCCCGCACGCACGACGCCCCGCTCGCCGACTACCGCCGCCTGGACACGCTTCTCCATCTCACCCTGGCCGAGTTGTGCGGTTCACCGACCCTGACCGCGCAGTACGCGGCGGTACGGGCCACGGTGAACGACCTCCTCGACTGCATCCCGCTCCTCGTCCGCAACCTGGAGCACTCGCAGCGGCAGCACATCGCGCTGGTGGAGGCGGTACTGGACGGGGACGCGGACGGGGCGCGGGAGATGATGCGGGAGCACTGCGCGGGGACGGCGGCACTGCTGCGGGGCTTCCTCGCGTGACGCGTGGGGCTGTTTAATGGTCTCCGTCGAGTCCATTCGTTTCCCTCACGGTCGGAGGAGTGCATGGCGGGCAGGCCGCTGATCGGCATCAGTACGTACCTGGAGGCCGAAGCGCGTTGGGGCACATGGCAGTTGGAGGCGGCGCTGCTCCCGGCCGGCTACCCACGCCTCGTCCAGCGCGCGGGCGGCCTCGCCGCGATGCTGCCGCCGGACGCCCCCGAGCACGCCGCGGCGACCGTCGCCCGCCTCGACGGCCTGGTGATCGCCGGCGGCCCGGACGTCGAGCCGGTCCGCTACGGCGCGGAGCGCGACCCCCGCACCGGCCCGCCCGCGCTCGCCCGGGACGCCTGGGAACTCGCCCTGATCGAGGCCGCGTTGGCCGCCGGCATCCCCCTGCTGGGCATCTGCCGGGGCATGCAGCTCCTGAACGTCGCCGTGGGCGGCACCCTCGTCCAGCACATGGACGGCCACGCGGAGACACCGGGCGTCTTCGGCCACCACAAGGTGAAGCCGGTCCCGGGAACCCTGTACGCGTCTGCGGTACCCGAGGAGACCTCGGTACCCACCTTCCACCACCAGTCCGTGGACCGCCTGGGCACCGGCCTGACGGTATCGGCCTGGGCCGAGGACGGCACCCCGGAGGCAATCGAACTCCCCTCCGCGAACTGGGTGTTGGGCGTTCAGTGGCATCCGGAGATGGGCGAGGACCTACGGGTGATGCGAGCACTGACGGAGGCGGCGACGACTCCCTGAGCAGCCTCGCCCTCGAACACCGGGCGGGCCGGGGACGGCACGCTTCCCGTCCCACGAGTCGGGCAGCGCCCCGTGAGTGGCTTCGCCTTCAAACACCGGACGGGGCAGGGACGGCACACCTCTCGCCCCACCGAGTCAACTGCCCCTAAACGGCCTCACCCTCAAACACCAGGCGGCCCGGGGACGACACACTTCCCGACCCACCGAGTCGGACACCGCCCCATGAACGGCCTCGCCCTCAAACACCGGACGGGGCAGGGACGGCACGCCTCCCGACCCACCGAGTCAGGCGCCACCCCCAAACGGCCTCACCCTCAAACACCAGGCGACCCGAGGACCGCACACTTCCCGACCCACCGAGTCGGACACCCCCCAATGAGCGACCTCACCCTCGAACACCGGACGGACCAGGGACGGCACACTTCCCGTCCCACCGAGTCGGGTGGTGGGTGGGCATAGGTCGGGGGTCTGGGGGCGGAGCCCCCGGGCGGGGTCGTTAACCCCGGGTCAGGGACAGGAGCTCTCGGGCCGGGCCCGTCGGGCGGTGGCCTGTTGGCCAGACCGCTCTCAAGTCCCGGGCCAGGGAGACGCCTTGCACCGGGATGCGGACCAGGCGCCGCATCGACAGTTCCTCGCCGACCGCCAGTTCGCTCAGGACGGCCGGCCCCGCTCCGCTCACCGCCGATGCCTTGACCGCCGTAGTGGAGGACAACTCGATCAACGGGCGGGCCAGACCACCCAACGCCGCGTCCAGCACCTGCCTCGTGCCTGAACCCTTCTCCCGGAGGATCAGCGGCGTCGACGCCAATTCCTCTGCCGGGACCGGGCGTCGACGCCGGGCCCAGGGATGGGTCGGAGCCGTCACGACGATCAGGTGGTCGTGGGCGATCACCGTGGAGTCGAGGCCGGGCGGAACCGACAGGCCCTCCACGAAGCCCAGGTCCGCCTCGTCGGACAGCAGCCGCTCCACGACCGTCGTCGAGTTGCCGGCCAGCAACGACACTGCCGTGTCGGGTCGTTGGGAGCGCAGGGCGAGGAGCCAGCCGGGGAGGAGGTACTCCGCGATGGTCATGCTGGCCGCGACGCGAAGCCGGGAGTCACGGCGATGCCGTAGCGCCTGAGCACCCGCGTCGAAGGCCGCGGCGGCCTCGACGACCCGCCGGGCCCAGTCCGTGACCAGGGCCCCCGCGTCGGTCAGACGTGACCCGCGGGGTGAGCGGTCGACCAGGGCCACACCCAGTTGCCGTTCCATGGAGCGGATACGGCTGCTGGCCGCCGGCTGGGTGATCCCCAGTTCGCGGGCCGCCCCGCCCAGACTCCCGAGCCGGGCCACCGCCAGCAACAGCTCCAGCGCGCCCAGCTCCGGCACCCGGTGCGCGATCGACCCCTCCCGCTGATCTTCCACCTCGCCGTTGCTCATAAATCCAGTTTATGTCCCCATAGACAGATACTCCCTGGTCGCGTGTCTCAGTCGGCGAGACGGTGGAGACATGGTCACCGCAGTTCGTCATCTCGGCCCCAACTGGTACGCCTCCGTCATGGGCACCGCCGTCGTCGCCACGGCCGGCGCCGGGCTCCCCGGCCACCTCCCCGGACTGCGCACGGCCTGCACCGCCGTCTGGGCCCTCTCCCTGGCGATGCTCCTGACCCTGCTCGCCGCCCGCATCCTGCACTGGACCCACCACCGCGACCAGGCCCGCGCCCACCTCCACGACCCCGCGACGGCCCCGTTCTACGGCTGCCTCGCGATGGCCCTGCTGACCGTGGGCGGCGCGACCCTGGTCGTCGGCCAGGACTGGATCGGGCTGCGGGCGGCGGTCGTCCTCGACGCCGTGCTGTTCGGGACCGGTACGGCCGTCGGGCTCACGGCGGCCGTGGCCGTCCCGTACCTGATGGCCGTACGACATCACGTGCACCCTTCCCAGGCGACCCCCGTGTGGCTGCTGCCCGTCGTCGCGCCGATGGTGTCCGCCGCGCTCGGCCCGCTCCTCGTGCCCCATCTGCCGGCCGGGCAGGCCCGCGAGACCCTGCTCCTCGCGTGCTTCGCGATGTTCGGACTGAGCCTGCTCGCCACACTCCTCATGCTGCCGCTGGTCTTCGCCCGCCTCGTCGCCGGCGGCCCGCTGCCCCTCGCGCTCACCCCGACGCTGTTCCTGGTCCTGGGTCCGCTGGGTCAGTCCACCACCGCCGTCGGCAAGTTCGCGGACTTCGCCCCCGGCGTCGTACCGACCGCGTACGCCCAGGGCTTCACCCTCCTCACCGTCCTCTACGGCGTCCCCGTCATGGGCTTCGCCCTGCTCTGGTTCGGCCTCGCCACCGCGCACGTCGTCCGCGCCCGGCGCCGGGGCATGGGATTCACGATGACCTGGTGGGCGTTCACCTTCCCGGTCGGCACCTGCGTCACCGGCGCCGAGTCCCTGTCCCGCCACACCGGCCTCGCCGCCTACGACGGGCTCGCGATCCTCCTCTACGGCGTGCTGGTCGCCGCCTGGGCCACCGCAGCCGTGCACACGGCGCGCGGTCTGGTCAGCGGTGCGCTGCTCGCAGGGCCGCGCCCAGCACCCGTGGCGCTTCGGCCAGTGACGGCCCGTACCACGTGAGATGCCTGCCGCCGACGAGCGCGCACGGCAGCCCCGCGAAGGCCTCCGGGCCGTCCTCGGCCGTGAAGCGGTAGGGCTCGTCCGGGAGGACCACCAAGTCCGGGGCCACCGCCCGCAGTTCGCCGACCGAGGCGCGCGGATAGCGCTCGGCGTGCGCCGCGTACGCGTTGTCCACGCCCAGCCGGGACAGCACGTCGCCCGCGAAGGTGTCCCGGCCCAGCACCATCCAGGGCCGCCGCCAGACGGGCACGACGGCGGTCAACCGGTTTTCGGGGGCCGGGAGTTGTGCCCACGCCCGCTCGGCTTCGTCCAGCCAGCGGGGTCGTGGCGAGGCTCCGCACGCGGCGAGCACCCGGGCCAGTTCGCGGAACGCCTGTGGGACGTCACGCACTTCGGTGACCAGGACCTCGACGCCCGCCTCCCGCAGGGCCGTCAGGTCCGGCTCGCGGTTCTCCTCCTCGTTGGCGATCACCAGGTCGGGGGCGAGGGCGAGGACCGGGTCGAGCTTCGGGTTCTTGGTGCCGCCGACGCGGGTGACGTCGAGGTCCGGCGGATGGCTGCACCAGTCCGTCGCACCGACCAGAACTCCCGGCGCCGATACGGCGATCGCCTCCGTGAGCGACGGCACCAGGGAGACCACGCGCATCAGCGCTGGCGGTCCTGGACCGCCTCGATGTGCTCGGCCACCGCGACCACGACCACCCGGGTGTCCGGCACGGTCGCGCGCCAGCGGTGCCGGACGCCTCCGGTGAGGTACATCGTGTCGCCGCGCACGAGGCGGTACGCCCGCCCCTCCGCCTCGATCTCGACGGCGCCCTCCGCGACGTACATCAACTCGTCGTTGCGGTGCTGGAATTCACGTCCCGCGTCGTGGTCACCGGTGAACTCCGAGGCGTGCAGTTGATGATGGCCCCGGACCAGGGAACGCATCCGGGGTGTGCCGACCGACTCGGGTTCCTCCGCGCGTACGACGTCGACGCTGCACGCGGGGTCGGCGGCGGCGAGGAGTTCGACGGCCGTGGTGCGCAGGGCGTCGGCCACCTTCTCCAGGGAGCTTCGGCTGGGGCGGGCCCTGTCGTTCTCGACCTGGCTCAGGAAGGGCACCGACAGGCCGCTGCGTTCGGCCACGACGGCGAGGGTCAGAGACAGCGCGCGACGGCGTCGCCGTACGGCCGCACCCACCCGAAGGGGCTGTTCTTTGTGGTCGCCCATCGCTCCGGCTCCCTCCTTCGCTCGTCGGTCTGAAGCTGCTTCCGGGACTGTCTCTGACTGATTTCCGAGACTGCCCCTGATGAGTTGTCTGCACCCTACGCATGTTCGGCAAACCGTTTCATGCGCCTGTCACATCCACGTCACACAGCGTGCGATCGGACCTCACAATTCTGGCCAGTGCGCGAGGGGCCGCCGACCCTCGATCGGTACGAGAGTTCGTCTCTACTCTTCAATGCGTACGCGGCCGCCTGTGTTCCCGCTCAATCCCGGGGCCTGATTGCGGGGCTTCGTAGCGCTATGTGGTTGGCCGGATCCTTTTCGTACCTGATCGGGGCAGAAAAAGGTGGGCCCCGCCGCACGAAGGGGGGAACGTGCGGCGGAGCCCACCTCTGGGGCGGCGGCTGCGGGACTGTCAGGTCACCCGGCCGCCTGGCTCTTCTGGTTCTTCGTGACCGGGGCCAACTGGTCGACCAGGCCCGGGTGTTGCTTCAGCCAGGTGCGGACGGCGGCCTGCTCCTCGCCCTTGCCGGACTTCTGGATCTGCGCCTCCAGACCGGTGAGCTGGGACTCGGTCATCCCGAAGTCCTTCAGCCACGTGCCGACGTCGGGGTTGTCGGCGGCGAAGCCCTTGCGCGCCACGGTGTGCACGCCGTCGCCCTTGCCCCAGGCGTTCTTCGGGTCGGTGAGCTTCTTCAGCTTGTAGTCGCTGTACGCCCAGTGCGGCGACCAGAGCGTGACGACGATCGGCTGCTTCTTGGCGTACGCCCGCTTCAGCTCGGCCAGCATCGCCGGAGTGGAGCCGTCCACGACGTCGTAGGAGCCCTGGAGGCCGTACTCCTTGAGGACCTTGGTCTTGAGGAGGCCCATCATTCCGGCGCTCGGTTCGATGCCGGTGATCTTGCCGCCGAACTCGGAGGCGTGGGTCTTGAGGTCCGCCAGGGTGTTGACGTCCTTCATGTACGCCGGGACGGTCAGCTCCAAGGACGTGGAGCCGTACCAACTGCCGATGTCGTCGAGTTGCTTGCCGTACTTCTTCCAGTACTCGGCGTGCGTGGTGGGCAGCCAGGAGTCGGTCTGGAAGTCGACCTGGCCGGTGGCGAGGCCGGTGTAGAGCGGGCCCGCCGCGTACTGGGTGGTCGTCACCTTGTAGCCGCGTTCCTCCAGGATCTCCTTCCAGAGGAAGGTGGAGGCGATGCCCTCGTCCCAGGGGATGTAGCCAATGGTGATGTTCTTGCCCTTGCCGACGTCCGTCGCGGAGGTCGCCTTCGTGCCTGCGGAGGGGCCGAAGACGCCCAGGCCGCCGGCCACCAGTGCGAGGACGACCACGCCGATCACGGCGAAGGCCGGGCGGGGGCGGTAGTTCCAGGGCTTGGCGCCACCCGCCGCGCGGGCCTTGGCGGCGGCCCTGCGACCGAGCGGGGAGATCTGGGTGCCGAGCGCGCCGGTCATCCGGTCGAGGTAGATCGCGAGGACGACGATGCCGACGCCCGCCTCGAAGCCGAAGCCGATGTCGAGCTGGCCGATGGCCTCGTTGACGGCGCCGCCGAGGCCGCCGGTGCCGACCATGCCGGCGATGACGACCATCGACAGGCCCAGCATGATGACCTGGTTGACGCCCGCCATGATCGTCGGGAGGGCGAGCGGCAGTTGGACGCGCAGGAGCGTGTCGCGCGGTGAGGTGCCGAACGCCTCGGCGGCTTCGACGAGTTCGGCGTCGACCTGGCGGATACCCAGCTCGGTCATGCGGACGCCGGGGGCGAGCGCGAAGATCAGGGTGGCGATGACGCCGGCGGAGGTGCCGAGCCCGAAGAAGAGGATCGCCGGGATCAGCAGCACCATCGACGGCATCGTCTGGAGCAGGTCGAGAGCGGGCCGTACGACCGCGCTGACCGTCCGGGAGCGGGCCGCCCAGATGCCCAGCGGAATCGAGATCACCAGGGCGATGACGGTCGCCACGAGCACCAGGGCCAGGGTCGACATGGCCCGGTCCCACAGGTCGAGCGAGTCGATCAGCAGGAACCCGGCGAAGGCCAGGACACCCGCGGCCAGTCCGCGCAGCCACCAGGCGATCACCGCGAGGATGCCCGCGAGGAGCAGGGGTTCGGGGGCGGTGAGGACCGCGTTGATGCCGTCGTACATGCCCTCGACGACCGTCTTGATCGCGTCGAAGAGCCAGGACATGTGGGCGAGGAGCCAGTCGACACCGGAGTCGACCCAGTCGCCGAGCGGGAGCCTAGGCACGGGCGCTCACCTTCTCCTGCTCCGTGGGCTCGCCACCGAGGAACGCGACGAGGCGTGCCTGCGGTACGACTC
This sequence comes from Streptomyces sp. NBC_01478, assembly GCF_036227225.1. Classification (GTDB taxonomy): domain Bacteria; phylum Actinomycetota; class Actinomycetes; order Streptomycetales; family Streptomycetaceae; genus Streptomyces. The sequence continues at coordinate 2,674,041 of NZ_CP109444.1, forward strand.
CCACGACCTCGTCGGCCGCGTCGAGCACCGCGACCGGGTGGGTGAGGCGGGCGCTGAGGGCGCACAGGTCGGTGAAGGGCATGTCCGGGGTGGCGGTCGCGCAGTCGCAGTCGGCCTCGTGGCCGTCGACGCCGGTGTCCATGACGGAGCTCGCGGTCAGTACCCGGGAGCGGTCGACGTCCTGGATGAAGGAGGCGACGTAGTCGTTCGCGGGGCGGAGCAGGATGTCCTCGGCGGTGCCGGTCTGGACGATGCGGCCGTCGCGCATGACGGCGATGCGGTCGCCGAGGCGCATGGCCTCGTTGAGGTCGTGGGTGATGAAGACGATGGTCTTCTTCAACGACTTCTGGAGTTCCAGGAGTTTGTCCTGCATGTCCCGCCGGATCAGCGGGTCGAGCGCGCTGAACGACTCGTCCATGAGGAGCAGATCGGCGTCGGTCGCCAACGCCCTTGCCAGGCCCACGCGTTGCTGCATACCGCCGGACAGCTCGTCGGGCCAGGAGTCCTCCCAGCCGGCCAGACCGCACAGGGCGAGCGCCTCGTCGGCGCGGGCCTCGCGCTCGGCGCGGGGCACGCCCTGCACGGCCAGTCCGTAGGCGGCGTTCTCGCGGACGCTGCGGTGCGGGAAGAGCGCGAAGTGCTGGAAGACCATGCTGATCTTGCGGGCGCGGACCGCGCGCAGCTCGCGGTCGCCGAGCGCGGTCAGGTCCTGGCCGTCGAAGAGGACGCGGCCCGCGGTGGGCTCAAGGAGTCCGTTGAGCATCCGCAGGAGGGTGGACTTGCCGGAGCCGGACAGGCCCATGACGACGAAGATCTGGCCCGGTGCGACGGAGAAGGAGGCGTCGATCACGGCGGCGGTGGTGCCCTCGGCGCGCAGTTCCTCCCGGTCGGCTCCTGCGCGGAGCCGTTCGACTGCCTGGTCGGGTCGTCTGCCGAACACCTTGTGCAGGTGTTCGGCTTCTAGCCTGGCTGACACGCGTACCTCTCGATCGGGGGCAGGACATGGTGGCGGGGGCGACGGGCCTGAAGGCCCCTCGGCAGTTGAATGTGCAACCGGCACCGCTCCGAGGCCGCGCCTGCCCTCGCTTCACCGACGCAAACACGGAGTGGGCCAGGTCACTCGCGCCGTAGGATCACCGGGGACGTGGCTGTCGGGGACCGTGGGGGGACGCCGTGGAACGACCGGACGACCGTGTGCCGTCGGCATTGCGCTTCAGTACGGAGCTCGTCGCCTGGATCGGTGTGCCCTGGGCCCTCTCCGGGCACTCGTGGCCGCTGGCCGTGCTGTCGCTGGTGGTGCTGATCGGGCTGCCGAGCGTCTTCACCACTCCGGGTGACAAGGCGCACGTGCTCGTCGCCGTCCCGGGGTGGGTGACGATCCTCCTCGTGCTGCTCCAGATCGCGGGCGCCCTGGTCGCCGCCTGGTGGATCATGCCGCTGTGGGCCGCCGTCCCGGTGTCCGTGCTCGCCGTCGCCACCCTGGTCGCGGAACGTCCGCGCTGGACATGGCTGTTGACACTGCCGGCCCGTGCCAGTACGTGACCGCGGGCGTCGTGCGGCATGATGCGTGACGTGACCGGACGACTGATGCTTCTCGACACCGCCTCGCTCTACTTCCGCGCCTACTTCGGCGTCCCGGAGTCCGTGAAGGCGCCGGACGGGACGCCGGTGAACGCCGTGCGCGGGCTGCTCGAGTTCATCGACCGGCTGGTGAAGGACCATCGTCCGGACCAGTTGGTGGCGTGCATGGACGCGGACTGGCGGCCGCAGTGGCGGGTCGACCTGATCCCCACCTACAAGGCGCACCGCGTCGCCGAGGTGCGCGAGAGCGGCCCGGACGCGGAGGAGGTGCCGGACACGCTCTCCCCGCAGGTGCCGATCATCGAGGCGGTTCTCGACGCGGTCGGCATCGCGCGCGTGGGCGTCGAGCCGTACGAGGCGGACGACGTGATCGGCACGTTCACCGCGCACGCCAAGGGCCCGGTGGACATCGTCACCGGCGACCGCGACCTGTACCAGCTCGTCGACGACGCCCGTGGCGTCCGCGTGCTGTATCCGATCAAGGGCGTCGGCACGCTCCAAGTCACCGACGAGGCGTTCCTGCGCGAGAAGTACGGCGTCGACGGGCGCGGCTACGTGGATCTGGCGCTGCTGCGCGGCGACCCCAGCGACGGTCTGCCGGGGGTGCCGGGCATCGGCGAGAAGACGGCGGCGAAACTGCTCGCCGAGTTCGGTGACGTGCCCGGGATCATGGCCGCGATCGACGACCCCAAGTCCAAGCTGACTCCCTCGCAGCGCAAGCGTCTCGACGAGGCGCGGCCGTATGTCGCGGTCGCGCCCAAGGTCGTACGGGTCGCCGACGACGTACCGCTGCCCGACGTCGACCCGGCACTGCCGCACGCCCCGCGTGATCCGGAGCTGGTGGGCGCACTGGCGGAGCGCTGGGGGCTGGGCGGATCATTGCAGCGACTGCTCACCACGCTGGGCGCGTAAGCATTGTTCTTGCCCTTTCTTTCTTGCCTTTCACAGAGAATGTAGTGCTAGCTTAGGTAAGCCTAAGCATGGGAATCTGGGAGGCCGTCATGGCAGAACGTCCGGCACGGAAGCCGCGTAAGCCCCACTCCGCGCAGGTCGTCCGCACCGAACGCCTGACTCCCCACATGCAGCGCGTGGTGCTCGGTGGCGAGGGTCTGGCCGAGTTCGCGGCGGACACCTGCACCGACCACTACGTGAAACTGCTGTTCCCGGCCGGGGGCGCCACCTACCCCGAGCCCTTCGACATGGAGCGCATCCGCGCGGAGTTCCCGCGCGAGCAGTGGCCGGTGACCCGCACCTACACCGTGCGCGCCTGGGACTCCGAGCACCTCGAGATGACCCTGGACTTCGTGATCCACGGCGACGAGGGCCTCGCCGGGCCGTGGGCGACCCGGGTCCAGCCGGGCGAGACCGTCCACTTCATGGGCCCCGGCGGTGCCTACGCCCCCGACGCGGGCGCCGACTGGCATCTGCTCGCCGGGGACGAGAGCGCGCTGCCGGCGATCGCCCGCGCCCTGGAGTCGCTGCCCGAGGGCGCCACGGCACACGCCTTCGTGGAGATCTCCGGCCCGGAGGAGGAGCAGAAGATCGACTCCGACATCGAGGTCGTCTGGCTGCACCGCGGCGACCGTCCCGTCGGCGAGGCGCTCGCCGAGGCCGTACGGGCACTGGAGTTCCCGGAGGGCCGGCTGCACGCGTTCGTGCACGGCGAGGCTGCCTTCGTGAAAGACCTGCGCGCCCTGCTGCGGGTCGAGTTGGAGATCCCGCGCGAGGACCTGTCGATCTCCGGGTACTGGCGGCTGGGCCACAACGAGGACGGCTGGCAGGCGTCGAAGCGGGAGTGGAACGCGAAGATCGAAGCGGAGCAGGAGGGCGCTACGGCGGCTGCGTAGCGCCCGGGAGCGGGCTGGGAACAGGGGCGGCGCCTTCGGGGCACCGCCCCTTCGTCATGCGAGCACCGCCCCTTCGTCATGCGCCGGGCGCCGATGCGGCCGGAACGGCCCCGGGGGCGTGAGGACTTAGGCCCGTCACAGACACGGTGGCGTGACGCGGCCGAAACAGCACCTCCCTAATTTCTGTCACCCGACAGGAATTCGCGCCGAAGGCAGGTGCCGCCGTGACCACCACAGCCCCCTCCGACCTACGCCCCGACCCGCCCCACTCCTCCGCCGACGACAGCTCCCTCGAGGAGTTCGGCTACCGTCAGGAGCTGCACCGCAGCCTCGGCCGGTACGCGTCGTTCGCGGCCGGGTTCTCCTTCATCTCCGTACTGACGACCGTCTTCCAGTTCTTCGCCTTCGGGTACGCGTTCGGCGGCGCCGTCTTCTTCTGGGCCTGGCCGGTGGTACTGGTCGGCCAGTTGCTGGTGGCCGCGTGCTTCGCGGAACTGGCCGCGCGCTACCCGATCTCGGGCGCGATCTACCAGTGGTCCTCCCGCCTCTCGAACGCGACGTTCGGCTGGTTCGCGGGCTGGATCATGGTGATCGGCCAGATCGTGGTCGTGGCCGCGGCAGCACTGGCCCTCCAGATGGTCCTGCCGGCGATCTGGTCGGGCTTCCAACTGGTCGGCAGCGACCCGGCGCCCACCTCACCGGACGGCGCGGCCAACGCGGCGGTCCTCGGCGTGATCCTGCTGGTCCTGACGACGCTGGTGAACATCCTCGACAACCGCGTGATGTCCGTGATCAACCGGGTCGGGGTGACCGCCGAGATCATCGGCGCGATCCTGATCGTCGTCCTCCTCCTGACCCACTCCAAGCGCACCCCGAGCATCACCTTCCACACGACCGGCAGCCTGGAGGGCGGCCTGCTCGGCGCACTGCTGGTGGGCTCGTTCACGGCGGCGTACGTGATGATCGGCTTCGACAGCGCCGGCGAGATGAGCGAGGAGACCCACAACCCGCGCCGCACCGCGCCCCGCACGATCCTCACCGCGCTCAGCGCGGCGGGCCTGCTCGGCGGCCTGATCATCCTCGGCGGCCTGCTCGCCGCACCCAGCATGACCGACGGCCACCTGGGCGTCGACGGCCTCAGCTACGTCCTGACGAGCAGCCTCGGCGACGGCGTCGGCAAGGCCCTGCTGGCGGACGTGGTGGTGGCGATAGCGGTAGCAACTCTGGCCATCCAGACGGCAGCCTGCCGCATGCTCTTCTCGATGGCCCGGGACACCCAACTCCCCTTCTCCGCCCGCCTGTCCAAGGTCAACCCCCGCACGGGCATGCCCAGCGCCCCCGCCATCGTCGTGGGCGTCCTCGCGGCCGCCCTGCTCCTCCTCAACTTCGCCTCCCCGGACGCGTTCCTCGCCATCGGCACCACCTGCATCGTGATGCTGTACCTGGCGTACGCGATGGTCACGGGCCCCCTCCTGCTCCGCCGCCTGCGCGGCGAGTTCGAGGTGGCCGGCACGGACGAGACGGGCGCACCCCTGTTCTCCCTGGGCCGCTGGGGCGTCCCGGTCAACGCGCTGGCGCTCGTCTACGGCCTCGTGATGACGGTCAACCTGGCGTGGCCCCGGGCCGCGGTGTACGACCCGGCGGGCGGGCACTGGTACTTCCAGTGGTTCACGGTGTTGTTCCTGGTGGTGACGGTGGGGGTCGGACTCGGGTACCGGGCGGTACGGGCAGGACGGGGTGACACGGCTCAGGAACCGGCTGCTGCGGAGGCCCTGCCGGAGCCGACTCGGTAGCTAACGGAGAGGGGCCGGCGCTTCCTCGCCCCACGGGCCCGCCGCGCCCCTCTCCGCCCCCGGGCCGACCCCGGCTCGCCGCAGAGCCCCGACTCTCCACGGCTTCCTCGGCGCGCGGAAAAGCCGTGGTGGTGCTCCCCTGAATGGGGAACCCGGAGGCGGCCATGGACAGTTCGCAGCAGCGCGGGTGGAGCAATAGAACTACGTCACACGGCGGCCCTGACCAGCCGCCGCCGGAGCGCAATCCATGGCGCCGAGTGCCGTGGTGGCTGTACGTCATCGGCGCGTTCACGGTGATCGTGGTGGTCTCCGTCGTCACGAATCCGTCGTCCTCGTCCAAGCCGTCGCCCTCGGTCACCGTGACGGAGACGGAGACGAAGGTGACGACCGGGCCGACCGTCACCTCCACCAGGACGATCGAAGAGACCGTACCGGCCGAGCACACGACCGAACCGTCGAAGCCGACCAAACACTCCGTCGAGCCGGCGAAACCGGCCGCGTCCACGGACACCGGATACGCGTACTACAAGGACTGCGACGCCGCCCGGGCCGCAGGCGCCGCGCCGCTTCACCGAGGCGACCCCGGGTACCGGTCCGAGCTGGACCGGGACGGAGACGGCGTCGCCTGCGAGCCGTACAACGGGTGACTGCCGCGCCCCACCCACCACCTACCCTTGACCCCAATGACCCGAAAGCGCCGTATCCCGCCCTCCCCCCTCCCCCAACGCGACGGGGTAGACCCAGTGCGGGTCCGCCTGCCCCCCGAGGATTCCTGGGCCACCGTGCGTGAGTACCTGGTGGACCGGCTCTCGGGGGCGGGTGACGGCGTCGTCGATCAGATGGTGGACGACGGGCTGATCGTCGGGGTGGACGGGAAGTCCGTGGCCGGGAGGTCGTACGAAGCCGGGATGTTCGTGTGGTTCCACCGGGAGCTGCCCGGTGAGGTCCCGGTGCCCTTTCCCGTGGAGGTCGTGTACCGGGACGAGCACATCGTCGTCGCCGACAAGCCGCACTTCCTCGCCACCACCCCGCGCGGCAGTCACGTCGTCGAGACGGCACTCGCGCGGCTGCGCAGGGAGTTGGGCATCCCGGCGCTGGGGGCCGCGCACCGGCTCGACCGGCTCACCGCGGGGCTCGTGCTGTTCACGGTGCGGCCCGAGGAACGGGGCGCGTACCAGGCGCTGTTCCGGGAGAAGCGGGTGCGGAAGGAGTACGAGGCCGTCGCGCCGTACGACTCCGGGCTCACCCTTCCGACCATCGTGCGTTCCCGGATTCTCAAGGAGCGTGGGGTGATGGCCGCCCGGCAGGTCGAGGGGGAGGTCAACGCCGTCAGCCGGGTTGAGCTGGTCGAGGAGCGGGGGGGCGGGCTCGCCCGGTACCGGCTGGTGCCCAGTACCGGGCAGACGCATCAACTGCGCGTCCACATGAGCGCGTTGGGCGTGCCCATCCTCGGCGACCCGCTCTACCCCGTGGTGACCGACCCCGTGCCGGACGGCGACTTCCGGCGGCCGCTCCAACTGCTGGCGCGGGCACTGGAGTTCACCGATCCGGTCACGGGCGTCGAGCACCGGTTCCGTAGCGGCCGGGTGCTCGAAGCATGGTCCTGCTACGGCGACTGGGCCACTCAGTAGCCCCGCCACCACCTCAAGAGCCGCTGCCACGCGCCCAGTTGGTGCACCGGCTCCGGCGTCGCCACCGGCTGGGGCGGAGCGGTCGGCTCGGGCACCGGAACCGCCGCCGGTGTCGGGTCCGGGTCGGGCGTCATGCCGACGTGCCAGGTGTGGCGGGGTTGCGGGACCGCCGCGTGGCCGGGCTTGACCGACACGTCCTGCTTCGGCTTCGGGGCGAACTGCACCGGGAGTTCCACCAGATGACGGGAGGCGATGGACGCCGTCCAGCTCAACTCGTCCTCGTCGCAGTCGAGTTCGATGTCCGGCAGCCGCATCAGCAGCGCGTCCACCCCGGTGTCGGCGATGGCGCGGCCGATGTCCTGGCCGGGGCACTCGTGCGGGCCGCCGCCGAAGGCCAGGTGGGAGCGGTTGCCCATCATGTTGGCCTTGAGGTCGGGGCGTACGCGGGGGTCCACGTTGCCCGGCGCCGGTGCGAAGAGCAGGCCGTCGCCCTTGCGGATGCGCTGGCCGCCCAACTCCGTGTCCTGCTTGGCGAAGTAGGCGAACACGGTGGAGAACGGCGGCTCGTCCCACAGGGACTGCTCGACCGCCTCCGGCACCGTCATCTGCCCGCCGTTGAGCTGCGCGCGGAAGCGCGGGTCGGTGATGACCATGCGCAGCGCGTTGGCGAGGAGGTTGGTGGTGGCCTCGTAGGCGGCGAAGAGGACCAGCCGCAGGTGCTCGCGGACCTCGTCGTCGCTGAGCCCCGCCGGGTGGGCGAGGAGGTGGCTGGTGAAGTCGTCCGCGGGCTGGGCCCGGCGCAGCACGGTGAGCCGGCTCAGCGCGTCCATGACGTACTGGTGGCTGACGATCGCGGTCGCGGTGCCCTTGAGGGCGTCGCGGGCCGCCTCCACCATCTGCTCGTTGTACTCGTCGGCCATGCCGAGGATCTCGCACAGCACGGCCATCGGCAGGTGCTCGCAGAACTGGCCGACGAGTTCCGCGTGCCCCTGTTCGCAGAAGGTGTTGGCGAGGATCTGGGTGTAGCGGTTGATGTGCCGGCGGATGCCGCGCGGGTCGATGGTCGACATGGCGCCGGTCACCGCGCCGCGCAGCCGCAGGTGTTCGTCGCCCTCGGCGTGCGAGGCGATGGGCTGCCAGGCGATGTGCGGCATCAGCGGGTGGTCGGGTTTGACCATGCCCTCGCGCAGCGGCGTCCAGATGCGACTGTCCCGGCTGAACTGCGAGGGCGTGCGCACCATGTGCAGGTTCTCGGTGTGGCCCAGGACGACCCAGATCGGCACGTCGTCGTGGAGCAACACCGGTGCCACGGCGCCGTGTTCGGCACGGAGTTTCTCGTAGAGGGCGCCCAGGTCCGCCGCTTCGGGGCCGAACAGCCGGTGCAGTCCCCCGGGCCCCTGGCCGTGTGCGGGGCAGCCGGGTGGCGGACCGAGCCTGGTGTCGTCCGTATCGGTCGGGGAGTGAGGTTCAGGCGTCACAGTGATCGCTCCGAATACTGAAGTGGATCCGGTGTCAGGGGAGTTGGGCGGGTCAGGTCAGCGAGCCCGTCATCGCGAGGGAGTGCAGGAAGCGCATCAGGGTCATCAGGACGTCCCGGCTGGAGGCGCGGCGGCGCGCGTCGCATTCGATGATGGGGATGTCCGGGGACAGGTCGAGCGCCGTACGCAGGTCCTCGATGGGGTAATGGGGGCCGTCCGGGAAGGAGTTGACGGCGATCACGAACGGCACCCCGCGCTCCTCCAGCCGTCCTATGACGTCGAAGCTGACTTCGAGGCGCCGGGTGTCGATCAGCACCACCGCGCCGAGGGCACCCTCGAACAGCCCGTTCCACAGGAACCAGAAGCGTTCCTGGCCCGGGGTGCCGAACAGGTACAGCACCAGTTGGTCGGTGATGCTGATGCGGCCAAAGTCCATCGCGACGGTGGTGGCCGTCTTGCTCTCCGAGCCGTAGTTGTCGTCGACGCCGACGCCGGCCTGCGTCATGGTCTCCTCGGTGGTCAGCGGCCTGATCTCGCTGACCGAACCGACCATGGTCGTCTTGCCGACCCCGAAGCCGCCGACGATCACGATCTTCACCGCGGCCTGGGCCGTGTGCGGGAGATGGTCCTCGGTCCGCGGACCCGTGATGGTGTCAGAGCTTTTGAAGTCCATGCATCACCGCTTCGAGGAGGGAACGGTCGGGGAGCGCCTGGCGGACGATCGGGGCGCGCGCCTGGACCAGTTCGGCCGTCAGCAGCTCGGTGAGCAGGACGGTCACCACGCTGTACGGCAGGTTGAGATAGGCCGACAGCTCGGCCACGGACAGGGGGGCGATACAGAGCCCGAGCAGCGTCGCCTGTTCGGGGGTGGCCGACTGCGGCGCGTCGGAACGCGCCACGATCAGCGTGACCAGGTCGAGTTCGGCCCGGTCGCCGTCCTCGGTCGCGCCGGTGAGCACGTACAGCCGCTCCGGGATCTTCCCTTCGCCCTGTTTCCTGGCGGGCTCGCCCGGTTTTTTCGCGGGCTCGGGCGGCGGTTCTCCCTTGGGATGTCGCCGCTGGCGTTGCGGAGGAGTCATACGGTCTGCCCGTTGCGCCTCGGCGGGCTGGTGAGGTGGGCGCCGATTCTGACGACGAGGTCGCGCATGCGGTTGCTCATCAGGCCGGGTTCGGCGACCACGTCGGACAGGACGGCCAGATAGGCGTTGGCGCCCGCGGCCATCAGATAGAAGTAGCCGCCGTTGATCTCGATGATGACCATCTTCATCCGGCCGTCGCTGCCCGGGATCTCGGAGGCGACGGCGCCCGCCAGGCTCTGCAGTCCGGCGCAGGCCGCGGCGACGCGGTCGGCGGCGTCCGGGTCGCCGCCGTAGCGGGCGATGCGCAGCCCGTCGGCGGAGAGCACGACGATCTGCTGGATGCCGGGCACGCCGTCGGCGAGATCCTTGAGCATCCAGTCGAAGTTGGCGCGCTGCTGGATCACTTGAGGTCCCCCTCGTCGTCGGCCTCGACACGGGCCGGCTCGGTCTTCTGGGTGAAAGCGGTCGGGTCCGGGTCACCCTTGAGGCCTTCCATGAACGCCTCGACCCACAGGCCCGGTTCGGGTTCGTCCTTCTTCTCCGGCTCGGGCTCGGGCGTACCCCAGGCGGAGCGGGCCTCCCGCGCGGCGGCCTCGGCGCGCTCGGCGGCGGCCTGTTCGGCGTACCGCTGGGCGAGCGGGACCTTGACCCGGCTGCGGCGCTGCGGCAGGCCGCCCGCCGTCCACTCGGTGACCTCGGGAACCTCGTCCTCCATGCTCACCGAGGCCGGGATGCGCGGGCTCGTGGGGCGGCGCCGCTTGATCGTGCGCTTGGGGCCGTCGACCGCGCCGAGTTCGGCCTTGGGCATGGCGGTGGCGCCGATGCCGTGGGCGAGTCCGGGTGCGGTGCCGGGGGTGAGCATCTCGCTGGGCACGATGAGGACGGCGCGGACGCCGCCGTAGGCCGAGGCACGCAGCGAGATCTGCATGTTGTACGTCGCGCAGAGCCGGCCGACGACCTGGAGGCCCAGGCGCGGGCTCTCGCCGAGGTCCTGGAGGTCGGTGCCGGCCTTGGCGCGCTCCAGCATGCCCTCGGCGCGGGCCCGGGACTCCTCGCTGAGGCTGACGCCGCCGTCCTCGATCTCGATGGCGACGCCGGTCTGCACCTCTACGGCGGTGACGTGGACCTTGGTCTGCGGGGGCGAGTAGCGGGTGGCGTTGTCGAGGAGTTCGGCCGCCGCGTGGATGACCGGCTCGACGGAGATGCCGCGGATGTTGACCTTGGCGATGGAGTGCAGCTCGATGCGCCGGTACTCCAGGATGCGGGACATGGCGCCGCGCAACACGCTGTACAGCGGCACCGGTTCGGGCCACTGGCGGCCGGGGCGGCCACCGCCGAGCACCGAGATGGAGTCGGCGAGCCGGCCGATCAGCGCGGTGCCGTGGTCGATGCGCAGGAGGTCGTCGAAGACCTCGGGGTTGCGGCCGTGGTCCTCCTCCATCTCCCGGAGTTCCTTGGCCTGTTGGTGGACGATGGCCTGCACACGGCGGGCGATGCTGACGAAGGAACGCTGCGCGGAGTCACGCATGTTCTCCTCGCGCTGCACGATGTTGAGCACGGTCCTCAGCAAGTCGCGCTGCGGCTCGGGAAGTTGCCGCCAGTCGGGATCGGCGTCCACGACTTGGCGAATCACCTCTCCGGGGGATTCTCCGCTGCTGAGCCGGTAGAGCGTGGCGGGCAGGATCTCCTTGCCGAGGCGGACCGTCTCCAGGTTCTGGTCGGCGATCCGCCGTTCCAGATACGCGGTGTGACGGTCGTGCTCGGCGCGCAGGTTCCGCAGGTTGCGTCCGCGGCGTACCGCTTCGGCCGCCGTCACGATCACCAGGAGTGTGGCGACGGCGCCGCACCAGCCGACGGCGATCCGGGCCGGCCCCGCCACCAGGGCGACGGCGGCCCCGGTCGCCGCGGCCATCACTATGGCAGGCGGCAACAGCACGCGCGCGTAGGGAAGTTCACGGCCACCGGGAGGCGATTGAACACTCACCATGTATGCCCTCTGAAGACAGGTCGGCTGGGGGGACGGGGAGAAGCCGGGGGGAGCTTCTGTATCTTTTGGCATGTTTGGGAACAAGCGCACGAATACAGCCCAACTCGGTGCGCTGCGGGCGAGCTTAGTCCGACCGGATCACCGCTGTGTCATATTCGGCAAGGCCCTGAAAAGGGACATGCGAGAGGAGTACCCTCAGTCCATTTACACGCTCCGCTTCCATTCGAACACATTGCGTAGCGAAAAATGGACATGCGAAAGTCACTCACCGTAACGGGTGAGGTTCAGCTTCCGGCGATCCGCAGCGCGGCGTCGGCCGTCGCCTCCGCGAAGGCGGACACGGGCCGCTCCGGGTCGGAACGATGGACGAGAATGACGCCCTCGATCAGCCCGAACACCAGATCCGTGCGCAGCTCCAGCTCGCTCTTGGCGAGCGCCCCGCCGGCGGCCGTCGCGGCGAGCAACTGCCGGTAGGCGTCCTTGAGTTCGGCGCGTACGGCATGGAAGCCGGCGAAGCGTTCGGCGCGCACCTCGGGCAGCAGATAGAGCCCGCCGAGGTTGTGCGAACCGCCGCACAGCAGCTCGACGTCGGTACGGCACAGCTCCCACAACCGGCCCTCGGCCGGGGTCGCGTCGTCCGCGAGCAGCTCCCGGGCACAGGCCAGCGAGGGCGTGACCGTGGACTCCAGGAGGTCCGCGAGCAGCTCCTCCTTGCCGGAGACGTAGTGGTACATCGACGCCTGCCGCATGCCCGCGCGCTCGGCGACGGCCCGCGTGGTGGTGGCCGCGTAGCCGCGGGTGGTGAACAACTCGGCGGCGGCACGCAGCAGTTCGTCACGCGGGGACAGTCCGCTGTCCGGCCGCTGATCGGCCCGCGGCCGGCCGACCCGACGGCCCCCCTGCGCACCCGTTGTCCCCATGCGTTCGATCCTCGCACACAGCCCCGCACACCGGATGCCCGGCGAACCACCGGCGATCTTCGTGAGGGCTCGGTAACCGAGCGGCAACACCCGGGCAACTCCGTCGACCCGACCGCCTCCTAATTTCTGTCGAGCGACAGAAATGTCGTACGACCGAGACGTCCCCGCAGCCGGAGGTCCCCGCGATGGCGACAGCGACCACTTACGGAGCCCGCGCCCATGCCCGCGCCCAGGAGGGCACACGGGCCGAGTCCATGCCCGTCGTCCCGGCCGCCGACTGGCCGGCCCCGCCCTGCGAGGCGGGCCACCTGGTGTGGGCCGAGACGGTCGCGGGCGGCAACTACACGCACCGCGTCCTGGCCCGCGGCACCGAACTCCGCCTGACCGACCTGCGCGGCGACGCCTGCGCCCATCTGCTCCTGTACGCGGCCGACCGCCCCTGGGAGCGCCTGAACGTCGCCGACACGGTCAAGGTCCAGTGGAACGCCTACCTCGGCGAGGGCCAGCTCCTCCTCTCCGACCAGGGCCGCGTCCTCGCCTCCCTGGTCGCCGACACCTCCGGCCGGCACGACGCCCTGTGCGGGACCTCCACCCTCGCCCGCAACACCGAGCGCTACGGCGACGGCACCCCGCAGTCCGACTCCCCCGCCGGCCGCGAGCTGTTCAAACTGGCCGCCGCCAAGAACGGCCTGGAGCCCCGCGACCTGCCACCGTCCCTCTCCTTCTTCCAGGGCGTCGAGGTCCGCGACGACGGCTCCCTCGACTTCACCGGCTCGACCGGCCCCGGCGGCAGCGTGACCCTGCGCGCCGAGCAGGACGTGACCGTACTGATCGCGAACGTGCCCCACCCGGTCGACCCGCGCGACGACTACGTCAGCACCCCGCTGGAGGTGCTGGCCTGGCGCGCCGAGGCCACCGGTCCGGGCGACCCGCTGTGGGAGGCGACGCCCGAAGGCCGCCGCGCCTTCCTCAACACCACCGAATTCCTTGCCGCGAGGGGGCTCATATGAAGACCGCGACCGTCCCGGCGCGCGCCGCCTGGTCCACCGTCGTCCGCACGGGCGAGACCCTCACCATCACCGACCTGCACGGCAACCAGGCCGTCGACTTCCTCGTCTACGACGCCCACGACACGTCGGTCCGCTACAGCGCCCCCGACACCATCCACGCCCAGGGCAACCTCTTCCTCACCACCGGCAGCGTGCTGATGTCCAACGAGCACACTCCGCTGATGACCGTCACCGCCGACGAGGTCGGCCGGCACGACACGGTCGGCGGCGCCTGCTCCAAGGAGTCCAACACCCTGCGCTACGGCCATCACACGTGGTCGCAGCACGCGTGCGTGGACAACTTCCTCGCCGAGGGCGCCAAGTACGGCCTGGGCAAACGGGACTTGGTCTCCAACATCAACTGGTACATGAACGTGCCGGTCGAGAAGGACGGCACCCTCGGCATCGTCGACGGCCTCTCCGCCCCGGGCCTGAAACTGACCCTGCGCGCCGACCGCGACGTCCTGGTCCTGGTCTCCAACTGCCCCCAGATCAACAACCCTTGCAACGGCTTCGAGCCGACGGCCGTGGAGATGACGATCGTTGAGGCGGCCGCCGCCCAAGGGGACGCGGCATGACCTTCGACACGCTGCTGATCGCCAACCGGGGCGAGATCGCCGTCCGCATCATCCGCACCGCCCGCGAACTCGGCCTGCGCACGGTCGCCGTGTACTCCGACGCCGACCGCTCGGCACCCCACGTACGGCTCGCCGACGAGGCGGTACGGCTCGGCCCGGCACCGGCCAAAGAGTCGTACCTGGACGCCGACCTGGTGCTCAAGGCGGCGAAGGACACCGGCGCGGGCGCGATCCACCCCGGCTACGGCTTCCTCTCCGAGGACGCGGCCTTCGCCCGCCGCTGCGAGGACGCCGGGATCGTGTTCGTCGGCCCGACGCCCGCCCAACTGGAACTGTTCGGCGCCAAACACACCGCACGGGCGGCAGCCGAAGCGGCGAACGTCCAACTGGCGCCGGGAACCGGCCTGTTGGCAGACCTGACCGAGGCACTCGCCCAGGCCACGCTCATCGGCTACCCCCTCATGCTCAAGGCGACCGGCGGAGGCGGCGGTATCGGCATGTCGGCATGTCGCTCCGCCGACGAACTGACCGAGTCCTGGGAGCGGGTGCAGCGCGTAGCCGCCGCCTCCTTCTCCTCGGCCGGTGTCTTCCTGGAACGCCTCGTCGAGCACGCCCGCCATGTCGAGGTACAGGTCTTCGGCGACGGCGAGGGCAGGGTCGTCACCTTCGGCGACCGCGACTGCTCCCTCCAGCGCCGCAACCAGAAGGTGGTGGAGGAGGCCCCCGCCCCGGGCCTGCCCGATGCCATCCGCACCCAACTGGCCGCCTCCGCACGCGACTTGTGCGCCTCGGTCGGCTACCGCTCCGCCGGAACCGTCGAGTTCGTCTACGACGCCGCCCGCGAGGAGGCCTACTTCCTGGAGGTCAACACCCGTCTCCAGGTGGAACATCCGGTCACCGAGGAGATCTACGGCGTCGACCTGGTCGCCTGGATGCTGCGCCTGGCCCGCGGCGAGACCGACGTCGTGAGCGAACCCGGCACCCCGCGCGGCCACGCCGTCGAGGCCCGCGTCTACGCCGAGGACCCGTCCCGCGAACACCGGCCCAGCGCGGGCCTGTTGACCCGGGTCGAGTTCCCGCAGGGGGTGCGCGTCGACGGCTGGGTGGAGACGGGCACCGAGGTGACGACGTCGTACGACCCGATGCTCGCGAAGGTCATCGCGTACGGCTCCGACCGCGCCCACGCGCTCCAGCGGCTCGACGAGGCGCTGGCCCGCACCCGCGTGGACGGCATCGAGACGAACCTCGGCCTGGTCCGGGCGGCGCTCGCGGAGCCGGACTTCCGTACGGCCACCCACTCCACGGCGACCCTCGCCGGCGTCACCGACCCCACTTCCCGCATCGAGATCGTCGCGGGCGGCACCCTCACCACGGTCCAGGACTGGCCGGGCCGCACCGGCTACTGGCAGGTCGGCGTGCCTCCGTGCGGCCCGATGGACGACCTCTCCTTCCGCCTCGGCAACCGCGCGCTCGGCAACGAGGAGGGCACGCCCGGCCTCGAATGCACCCTCCAGGGACCGACGTTGAGGTTCACCCACGCCACCACCGTGTGCGTGACGGGCGCCCCGGCACCGGTGACGGTCGACGGCACCCCGGTCCCGCAATGGGAGCCGGTGACGGTGCCCGCGGGCGCGGTCCTGGAGATCGGCGCCCCGGCCCAACACGGCCTGCGCACCTACGTGTTGTTCGCGGGCGGCCTGGCCGTACCCGCCTTCCTGGGCAGCGCGAGCACCTTCACCCTGGGCCGCTTCGGCGGCCACGGCGGCCGGGCGCTGCGCACCGGTGACGTCCTGCACGGCGGCACGGTCACCGAGGGCACGCCGGTGCCACCCGCCGACCGCCCGGCCCTCGGCGCCGTATGGGAGGTGGCGGCGGTCGAAGGGCCGCACGCGGCACCGGAGTTCTTCACCGAGGACGACATCCACGACTTCTACGCGGCCGACTGGAAAGTCCACTTCAACTCGGCGCGCACCGGCGTCCGGCTGGTCGGCCCGAAGCCCCGCTGGGCCCGCACCGACGGTGGCGAGGCGGGCCTGCACCCGTCCAACATCCACGACACCCCGTACTCGGTCGGCGCCGTCGACTACACGGGCGACATGCCGGTCCTGCTCGGCCCGGACGGCCCGTCCCTCGGCGGCTTCGTCTGCCCGGCGACGGTCATCAGCCAAGAGCGCTGGAAACTGGGCCAGTTCAGGCCGGGCGACACGGTCCGCTTCGTCCCGGTGAACGTCGACGGCTCGCCCCGCCCCGACATCGTGGACGGCGGAATCCTTGCCCGGGACGGAGACGTCACCTTCCGCCGCAGCGGCGACGACAACCTCCTGGTCGAATTCGGCCCCATGCAACTGGACTTGGCGCAGCGCATGCGGGTCCACGCCCTGATGGAGGCGGTCGCCGAGGCCGACTTCGAAGGCGTCACGGACCTCACCCCCGGCATCCGCTCCCTCCAGATCCAGACGGACCCGACCCGCCTCCCCCAATCCCAACTCCTCACCTCCGTACGGGAGATAGCGGCGGCACTCCCGCCCACCGACCAACTCATCGTCCCCTCCCGCACGGTCCACCTCCCCCTCTCCTGGGACGACCCGGCCACCCGCGAGGCCATCGCCCGCTATATGGCCGGCGTTCGCGACGACGCCCCCTGGTGCCCCTGGAACATCGAGTTCATCCGCCGCGTCAACGGCCTGGACTCGGTCGAGGACGTCTACGGCACGGTCTTCGACGCCGAATACCTCGTACTCGGCCTGGGAGACGTCTACTTGGGCGCCCCGGTGGCCACACCACTCGACCCCCGACACCGCCTGGTGACGACGAAGTACAACCCGGCCCGCACCTGGACGGCCGAGAACTCGGTCGGCATCGGCGGGGCATACCTCTGCATCTACGGCATGGAGGGCCCCGGCGGCTACCAGTTCGTGGGCCGTACGACCCAGGTGTGGTCGGGCTGGCAGCAGCGCGGCGCGTTCGAGCAGGGCTCCCCCTGGCTCCTTCGCTTCTTCGACCGCATCAAGTGGTACCCGGTGGAGCCGGACGAACTCCTGGAACTCCGGGCCGACATCATCTCCGGCCGCTTCGTCCCGCGCATCGAGGAGGGCACGTTCTCGCTCGCCGAGTACGAGGCGTTCCTCGCCGAACACGCCGAGTCCATCGGAGAGTTCAGGTCCCGCCAGCAGACCGCGTTCGGCGCGGAACGCGATGCCTGGGAGGCGGCGGGCGAGTTCACCCGCGCTGAGGCGGCAGCGGCCCCGGCACCACCTCAGGCCGAGGTGACGATCCCGGCGGGCGGCCGCCTGGTGGAGGCCGAATTCGCGGCGTCCGTCTGGCAGTTGAACGTGGAGCCGGGCGACGAGGTGACGGCCGGCCAACCCCTCCTGGCCCTGGAGGCGATGAAAATGGAATCCAGGGTGCACGCCCCGATGGCAGGCGTGGTGACCGAGATCCTGGCCAGGCCGGGCGACCAGGTGGAAGCGGGAACGGCGCTGCTCGTCCTCGCCCCCGCAAGCTGAACCGCAAGGAGCAACAAAAGATGTCGATGACCGTGTCCCGAGTCCGCGCCGCCTACGCCCGCATCGAGGCAGTGGACCGCCCCGAGATCTGGATCGACCTGCGCCCGCAGCCGGAGGTCGAGCAAGAGGCACAGGCCCTGGACGAACGACTGTCGGCGGGCGAGCAACTCCCGCTCGCGGGCCGCCTGTTCGCGGCGAAGGGCAACATAGACGTCCAGGGCCTCCCGACGACGGCGGGCTGCCCGTCGTACGCCTACGAACCGGAGACCGACGCCCCGGTGGTGGCCCGTCTCCGCGCGGCCGGCGCGATCGTGCTCGGCACGACGAACCTCGACCAGTTCGCCACGGGCCTGGTCGGCACCCGCTCCCCCTACGGCGCGGTCCGCAACGCCCACGACCCGGCGCGGATCAGCGGCGGCTCCAGCGCCGGTTCGGCCGTCGCCGTGGCCCTGGGCATCGTCGACTTCGCCCTCGGCACGGACACGGCGGGCTCGGGCCGGGTGCCCGCCGCCTTCAACGGCATCGTCGGCCTCAAGCCCACCAAGGGCCTGGTCCCCACGGAGGGCGTGGTCCCGGCCTGCGCCTCGATCGACTGCGTGACGGTCTTCGCCCGCACCCTCCCGGAGGCGGAGCAGGCCCTGTCCTTCATGGCCTCTCCACCGGACCGGGACCTCCCGCCCCTCCCCCAGCGCGCGCCGGGCCCGTGGCGCGTCGCGGTGGCGGCACGGGACGACCTGGGCGAGCTGGACGAGGGCTGGGCGGAGGCGTACGACGCGGCGGTGGAGCGGCTCAGGGGCGCGGGCGCCGAGATCCGCACCCTGGACCTCACCCCCTTCACCGAGGCGGCGGCGATGCTCTACCAGGGGGCGTTCGTGGCCGAGCGCTACACAGCGGTAGGAGCCTTTGTCGACAAGGCGATCGCATCCGGCTCGGAGGACCTGGACCCCACGGTCGCGGGCATCATCACCCGAGCCCGAGACATCCCGGCCCACCAGTTGTACGCGGACCAGGACCGCCTGGACGCCCTACGAGCCCGGGCCCTCGCCGAACTGGCCGACGCGGACGCCCTGTTGCTCCCGACGACCCCGGGTCACCCGACCCTGGCCGAGGTGGCCGCCGACCCCCTGGGCGCAAACGCCCGCCTGGGCCGCTTCACCAACTCCACGAACCTCTTCGACCTGGCAGCGGTGGCAGTCCCGTCGGGCGAGGTGAACGGACTCCCCTTCGGCGTGATGCTGATCGGCCCGGCATTCACGGACGACCGCCTGGCGCAGATCTCCCGCGACCTGAACCCGGAGACCTACATCGCCGTAGTCGGCGCCCACCTGACGGGCCAGCCCCTGAACCCCCAACTCCTGTCCCTGGGAGCTCACTTGGACCGCACGACCACAACGGCCCCGGTCTACCGCCTACACACCCTCGCCACGACCCCGCCGAAGCCGGGCTTGGTGCGCGTGGGCGAGGGAGGGGCATCGATCGAGGCAGAAGTATGGCGCCTACCGGCAGAGGGCTTGGGCCGCCTACTGACCGCACTCCCCCGCCCAATGACCTTGGGCAGCGTGGAGTTGACAGACGGCACAAGCGTCCCGGGCTTCCTCTGCGAGCCAGGTGCGCTGTCCAACGCCGAGGACATCACAAGCTACGGCGGCTGGCGAAACTACATGAGCTCTTGAGGAACGCAGGGCCCACCCCCTAGGGGCGCGGGGAACTGCGCGACCAGCCACAACGCACCCGCACCCGCCAACGAACCCTCACCCCACCGACGAGTAGGCCACAACCCCCCGCAACAACAACTCAACAGCCTTCCGCGCATTCTTGGCCACGGTGGACGACGCCTCGCCCCCAGTAACCGGCGCCGCAGCAGAAATCTGCCCCAACACATCGATCACCTGCTTACACCACCGAACAAAGTCCCCGGCCGGCATCTCAACCTCCCGAAGCACCTCGTCCAACCCCTTCCCACTGGCCCACATATACGCGGCCCAGGCAAACCCGAGATCAGGCTCCCGCTGCCCGACCCCCTCGGTCTGAGTGATCCGGAAGTCCTCCTCGAGCGCATCGAGCCGCCCCCAGATCCGCACCATCTCCCCCAGCGCGGCCTTCGCCGCACCGGACGGCACCTTGGGAACCGTCGCATCGTCACTGACCCGCGCCTCGAATACCAACGCCGAGACACACGCGGCGAGTTCGGCAGGAGCAAGCCCCTCCCAGACACCCTCCCGCAGACACTCACTGGCCAGCAGATCGAGCTCGCCGTACAGCCGGGCCAGCCGCTTGCCGTGCTCGGTGACCTCGTTGCCCCGCAGATAACCGAGTTCGGTCAGCAGCGCGACGATCCGGTCGAAGGTCCGGGCGATCGTGTTCGTCCGCCCCTCGATCCGCCGCTCCAACTGCGTGGTGTCCCGCTGCAGCCGGTGATACCGCTCGGCCCAACGCGCATGGTCCTCACGGTCGTTGCACCCATGACACGGATGCGCCCGGATCGCCGTACGCAACTGCGCGATCTCGCGGTCGTCCGCGGCCTGCGAACGCTGCTTGCGGGCCCGCTCCGGCGGAATGTGCCCGGCCTTGGTGCGCAGCGCGGAGGCCAGGTCCCGACGGGACTGCGGGGAACGGGCGTTGAAGGTCTTCGGGATCCGCATCCGGTCCAACGCCTCGACGGGGACGGGGAAGTCCATCGACGCGAGCCGCTTGACCTGCCGCTCGACGGTCAGGACCAGCGGCCGCGGCCCGTCGTGCTGCTCGAAGCCGCGATGGCCGTTGGACCGCCCGGCAGGCAGTCCCGGGTCCAACACCAGTGCCAGACCGGCGTACTTGCCGGTCGGGACATGGATGATGTCCCCCGGCTTGAGCTTCTCCAGCGCGACGGCGGACTCGGCACGCCGTAGCGCCACGCCCTGCCGGGCCAGCTCGGTCTCGCGGTCCTTGAGCTCACGGCGCAGCCGCATGTAGTCGTCGAAGTCGCCCAAGTGGCAGGTCATGGAGTCCTTGTAGCCCTCCAGGCCCTCCTCGTTGCGCTGCACCTGCTTCGAGATCCCGACGACCGACCGGTCCGCCTGGAACTGCGCGAAGGACGTCTCCAGCAGCTCCCGCGAACGGTGCCGCCCGAACTGGTCGACGAGGTTGACCGCCATGTTGTACGACGGCTTGAAGCTGGAGCGCAGCGGATACGTACGGGTGCCGGCCAGTCCCGCGAGGTGCTCGGGACTGATCCCGCGCTGCCACAGCACGACGGCATGGCCCTCGACGTCGATACCTCGGCGCCCGGCCCGACCCGTCAACTGGGTGTACTCGCCGGGGGTGATGTCGGCATGCTGCTCGCCGTTCCACTTGACGAGCTTCTCCAACACCACCGAGCGCGCGGGCATGTTGATGCCGAGCGCCAGGGTCTCCGTGGCGAACACGGCCTTGACGAGCCCGCGCAGGAACAGCTCCTCCACGACCTCCTTGAACGTCGGCAGCATGCCCGCGTGATGGGCCGCGATCCCGCGCTCCAGGCCTTCCAGCCACTCGTAGTACCCGAGGACATGCAGGTCCTCGTTCGGAATGGACGCCGTGCGCTCCTCGACGAGCGCGCGCACCTTCTCCCGCGCCTCGTCGTCGTTGAGCCGCAGCCCGGCGTACAGACACTGCTGTACGGCGGCCTCGCAGGCGGCGCGGCTGAAGATGAAGGTGATGGCGGGCAGCAGGTCTTCGTTGTCCAGCCGCTCGATGACCTCGGGGCGTCCCGGGGTCCACACCCGCGAACGCGATCTGCGCTCCCGCTCCCGGTCGGCCTCGCGCATCGCACGGCCGCGTCTGCGGTCCTGGTACGACGGGCGCTGCGCCTCCATGCGGGCCAGGCGCGCGAGGTCGGGGTTGACGGCCTTCTTGTTGCCCTCGCCCTCCTCGAACAGGTCGTACATCCGCCGCCCGGCGAGCACGTGCTGGAACAGCGGCACGGGCCGGTGCTCGGAGACGATCACCTCGGTGTCGCCGCGGACGGTGTCGAGCCAGTCGCCGAACTCCTCGGCGTTCGACACCGTCGCCGACAGCGAGACCAGGGTCACCGACTCGGGGAGGTGGATGATCACCTCTTCCCATACGGCGCCGCGGAAGCGGTCGGAGAGGTAGTGCACCTCGTCCATGACCACGTAGCCGAGGCCGAGGAGGGTCTGCGAACCGGCGTACAGCATGTTGCGCAGCACCTCGGTGGTCATGACGACCACCGGCGCTTCGGAGTTGACGCTGTTGTCGCCGGTGAGCAGGCCGACCTTGTCCGCGCCGTAACGGCGGCACAGGTCGGCGTACTTCTGGTTCGACAGCGCCTTGATCGGGGTCGTGTAGAAGCACTTCTTGCCCTGCTGGAGGGCGAGGTGGACGGCGAACTCGCCGACGATCGTCTTGCCGGAGCCGGTGGGCGCCGCGACCAGCACGCCCTTCCCCGCTTCGAGCGCCTGGCAGGCCTCGATCTGGAAGGGGTCGAGACCGAAGTCGTACATCTCGCGGAAGCCCGCGAGCGCGGTGGCCTGCTCGGCTGCCCGCAGGCGGGCTGCCGCGTACCGCTCGGCCGGGGAGAGGTCCTCTGTCATCGTGCTTTCGAGCGTACCGGGCGCCACTGACAACAGGACGATCATTATCCGTTCCCACGAGTCCTCCACACACGGAGACCGGCCGCCCGCGCTGCGGGAACGGCCGGTCTCGGCGGAGATCGGGAAGGTGATCAGGTCACGTCGTCATAGCCGTTGACCCGGTCGGAACCCGTGCCGCTCGCCTGCTCGGGCAGGGCCGCCCGGCCGGCCGAGACGGTCTCGACGTCGCCGATGTCCTCGGGGGTGAGGTCCAGGTCCGATGCCTCGTCGTCGCCCGGTCCCGCCGCGTCACGGCGGCGCTTGCGCCGGTCGTTGAGCAGCGAGAAGACGACCGCGCCGAAGTACAGCACCCAGATCGGCCCGGCCAGGGCCAGCATGGTCAGCGGGTCGGTACTGGGGGTGGCGACGGCCGCGAAGACCGTGATGCCGAGAATCATGGCGCGCCACCAGCTCAGCATCCGCTTGCCGGTCAGCGCACCCGTGAGGTTGAGCATGATCAGCAGCAGGGGCAGCTCGAACGAGAGGCCGAAGACCAGCACCATGCGTGTGACCAGGTCGAGCAGGTCGTCGAGCGGCAGCAGGTTGTTGACGTCCTTGGGCGTGAAGCCGATCAGGACCTGTGCCGTGGTGGGCAGCACCCGGTAGGCGAAGTAGGCGCCACCGAGGAACAGCGGGACTCCGGTGCCGACGAAGGCGAGCGCGTACTTCTTCTCGTTCTTGTGCAGGCCGGGGGCGACGAAACCCCAGAGCTGGTACAGCCAGACCGGGGAGGCCAGGACGACACCGGCCATCAAGGACACCTTCAACGCCAGCGTGAACGGCGTCAGCAGACCGTTGATCGTGATCTGCGCACACGGCTGGGACGTCTTGGACGCCCTCGACAGCTCCTCGAAGTTCTGGGAGCAACCGACCGAGTGCAACACCGGCTTGGTGATGATGTTGACGATGTCGTTGTAGAAGAAGGCGGCCACGCAGGTCACCACGATGATGGCGAGCATCGCCTTCGCGAGCCGGTTGCGCAGCTCGCGCAGATGGTCCGCGAGTGGCATCCGCCCCTCGGGGTCCTTCTCCTTCGTGCGGGCAGACTTAGGCAACCCACGTCCTCATCTCGTGCGGCAGGCCGAGGGGGTCCCGGCCCTGCGTCAGCGCTTGGTCGTGTCCGACGGCTCGGTGACGGGACGCGCACTGGTCACGTCGCCGGGAGCTGCCTGGATGGTGCGCTGCACGGACTCGTCGGTGTTCGGCGGGCCGGCCGGGGCGGGGGTGCTGTTGCCCTCTTCCTTCATCGCCTTGGCTTCGCTCTTCAGGATGCGAGCGGACTTGCCGAGCGAGCGGGCCATGTCCGGAAGCTTCTTCGCGCCGAACAGGAGCACGATGACGACGAGGATGAGAATGATCTCGGGAGCTCCGAGCCTTCCGAACATAAGTCTTTACCTTCTCACCGAGGCGGCTGGGGTGGGGTGCTGTCCGATCGGTCGGACATCTGTCCGACCTTCGTGCTGCCAGCGATCGTAACGCTCAGGGGTAAACGCGAGGCAATCCCTGTGCGTACTCCCGGTCCGCGCTCCGGGCCTCGTTATCCGGACCGCGATCAGCAGAGTACCCGCCTCCACCGACAACGTGACAGGGCAAAGCGACGCGAAGCGCATGAGGCGCGCAACTCACACCCAGCCCATATGTGACTCACAGTGCGTCGACGGAACGGGCCGTCGCCACGGCCGCGCGCTCCAGGTCCTCGGCCGCTCTGTTGATGCGGTGCGCGGCGTCCGCGACCTGGAGTCCGAGCCGCCGCGCCTCCAGGAAGACCCGGACGGCGAGCACGCCGAGCACGGCGAGACCCAGGAAACCCACAGCTACCGCGACCATCGCCCAGAACATGGGGCGAGCCTAGACCCTGCTACCCGACGGAGGTCAGCCGCAGGGTCCTGACGCCGCCGCCGGTGAGCAGCTCGACGATCCGCTCGCCCGCGGGCTTGCGGACCGCGGCGCCGCAGTCGGGGCAGGTGAAGGAGTAGAAGGTGGTGCGGCTGGTGGCGCCGATGGCGAGGCGCAGGGCGCTCGCCGCGAGTTCGAAGTTGGACCGGCAGTCCGGGCAGCCCGCTCTGAACATCACGGGCACCACGCTCTTCATCCCGGCGAACGCGGCGGCCACCGTCATCTCCGGGCCGGCCGAGACACCCTGGGCACCCGGAACACCTGTCGTCGTCGACTCGCTCACAGCCCCTGCTCCTGCCTCTCGTCAACACCGTGCACTGCGTCAACAACACCCTGCGGGCCGTCGTACGCCGCCAAGGCCTCGCGGGCGGCCCGGCGGGCGCTGTCTGCGAGGTCGCTCGGGGAGACGATCCGGCCGTCGCGCCCGAGCCGCAGGGCCAGGCGTCTCAGGGACGTCGGGTCGGGGGTGCGCAAGGTAATACGCAGCCCGCCGTCGGGAAGCTCATCGGCACTGTCGTGCGGGTAGTACTCGGCGACCCAGCGCCCGCCCGGACCGACCTCGACCACGACCTCCGGGTCCTCGGCGGCGGGCTGCACCAGCGCCTCCGACAGGTCCCGCAGCTCGATCTCCGGGGGTGCGGACGGCTCGTCGAGGATCTTGATCTCGGCGACCCGGTCGAGGCGGAAGGTGCGGCGCGCCTCGGAGCGCCGGCACCAGGCCTCCACGTACGTGTGCCCGACGCTGACCAGCCGGATGGGGTCGATCTCGCGCTCGCTCAACTCGTCGCGGGCGGGCGAGTAGTAGCGGATCCACAGGCGGCGGCGCTCCGAGATCGCGCGGTCGACGTCCGCGAAGACCCCGCCCTCGGACTCGAAGGTCACCGAAAGGCGTGCGCTGGCCCCGGCCGCCTCACCGGCCGCCGCCTCCAGCTTGGCGTTGGCCCGCAGCAGCGCCTGCCGGTCGCTCTCGCGCAGGCCCGGCAGGGTCGACACGGCACGGGCGGCCACCAGGAGCGCGGTCGCCTCGTCGGCGGCGAGGCGGAGCGGCTCGGCGACATCGTCCGGGTTGTGCCACCAGATGCGGTCGCCGTCGGTGTCGATGTCGAGCAGGTCACCACCCCGGAAGCTGGTCCCGCACATGGGCAGTACGTCGAGGTCGGAGACCAGCTCGTCCTCGGTGATCCCGAAGGCACGGGCCACGTCCTCGATACGTGCCCCGGGGCGCTCCTTCAGATAGGTCACCAGGGAGAGCATCCGCCGGGTCTGGTCGATGGCGTTGACGGGCCTGACCGGTTTGCCTGCCACAGTTCTCTTCCGCTCCCCCTCAGCCCTTGGCCACGGCGCGCAGCCGGTCCACCACGTCGGCCCGCAGCTCGGCGGGCTCCAGGACGACGACATCGGGCCCGAACTCCACCAGCCAGGCGTCCAGCCCGTGGCCGTACGGAATCTCCAACTCGTCCCAGCCGTCCCCGAGTTCCCGAACCGCCGCGGCTTTCGCCCGCAGGGGGTACCCGGAGCCCGTGCGCAGCCGGATCAGCGCGGAGCGGTCGGCGGTCTCCCCCGCCCAGCTCGCGACGGTCTCGCGCACGGTGACGACGTCGGGGATGTCCGCGGTGAACCGCCCGTTGCGCGAGCGCACCTTGCCGGTGATCCGGGAGAGCCGGAAGACCCGCTCGGCCCCGCGGTCCCGGTCCCAGCCGGCGAGGTACCAGTGGCCGCGCCAGCACTCCAGGGCCCATGGCTCGACGCTGCGGGTCTCGGGGCGGGCGGCGGTGGCCTTGCGGTACTCGAACACGACGGGCCGGCGGTCGCGGCAGGCCAGCATCAGCGGCTCGAACGACGCCTCGTGCACCGGGATCCGCGGCTCCAGGGCGCCGTGCGGCTCGTACGGGTCGAGGTCCTCGGGCATCCCGGCCGCGCGCAGCTTCTGCAGCGCGCCGCTGGCCGCGCCGGCGAGCCGGGCCTGCTGCCACACCTTGGCGGCGAGACCGAGGGCCGCGGCCTCCTCGGCGTCGAGGGTGATCGGAGGGAGGCGGTTGCTGTCGCGGCGGGCGAGATAGCCGACCTCGCCGTCCAGGTTCTCCACCGTCTCGATGACGAGCCCGAGTTCGCGCAGATCGTCCTTGTCGCGCTCGAACATCCGGTTGAAGGAGTCGTCCGAGCCCGCTTCCAGATAGGCCTCGATGGATTCCCGCAGCTCACGCTTGCTGAGCGGCCGCCGCGTCCCGAGCAGACACAGCGCGAGGTTCATCAGCCGCTCGGCCTTGGCAATGGCCATCGACGCCCTTCGCCTTCCTATGTGCTTACGAACGATGACCGTACCGCCCTGCGGTGGCCTGGCAAAAGCCGAGGGCCCATGCCCGAGCAGGCATGGGCCCTCGCTGATCGGGTCCGGTCGGAACCGGTGATCAGACGGCGACGAGGTCGACCACGAAGATCAGGGTCTCGCCCGGCTTGATCGCCGGGGTCGGGCTCTGGTTGCCGTAGGCGAGGTGCGCCGGGATGGTCAACTGGCGACGGCCACCGACCTTCATGCCCTGCACGCCCTTGTCCCAGCCCTTGATGACACGGCCGCCACCGAGCGGGAAGCGGAACGGCTCGCCGCGGTTCCAGCTCGCGTCGAACTCCTCGCCGGTGCTGAAGGCCACGCCCACGTAGTGGACGGTGACGTTCTGGCCCGCCTGCGCGATCTCGCCGTCCCCCTCCCACAGGTCCTTGATCTCCAGGTCGGCCGGGGGTGCGCCCTCAGGGAAGTCGATCTCGGGCTTCTCGATGCTCACGTCTCTAGCTCCTGCTTGTGTACGACAAGGCAACGGGAACAGTCTCGCATCCCGGCCGACGTCCCGCGCAGACCAGGCCGTTCACCTGCGGGTGGACTACATCGCCGCCAGGATGTCCACCGAGAACACCAGGGTGTCGCCCTTCTTGATGACACCGCCGCTCGGCGGGGTGTCGCCGTAGGCCAGGTCCGCGGGCGCGACGATCATGACGCGGCTGCCGACCTTCTTGCCGGTGACGCCCTGCGCCAGGCCCTTGACGACCGACTCCATCTGCGAGATCGCGAACTGGCTCAACCGGCCCTGGGAGTACGTCGATTCGAACTCCTTGCCGGTGCTCCAGACCACGCCCTTGAACTGGCACAGGATCGTATGGGACGCCTTGACGACGGCTCCGTCGCCCTCCAGGACGTAGTTCGCCACCAGCTTCTTCGGCGGGTCCGCCTTCGGGACGGTGACCGAGGGGGCCTTGCCGTCGGTGTTCGTGCCGACCTTGGGCAGCGCGGAGTCGGACTGTGCGACGGCCTTGCCCTTGGCGGAGCTCTTGATGTTGAAGGCGTCCTGGACGTCGATCACGAAGACGAGCGTGTCGGTGCCCTTGATGCCCGCCTGGCTGTTGCCCGTCGTGCCGTACCCCCAGGTCGGCGGGATGGCCATCTCGACGCGGCTGCCGACCTTCCGGCCCGCCAGGCCGTAGCGCCAGCCGTCGATGATGCTGCCCTGGGCGAGCTGGATGACCAACGGGGTCTTGCGGTCGTAGGAGTTGTCGAACACCTTGGCCGTCGACCAGATCTGGCCCAGGTAGTTGACCTGGACGAAGTCGCCCTCCGCGACGGCCTTGCCGCCGCCCGCGATCACCGTCTTCACCGCGAGGTCCTTCGACGGATCGCCGGTGCCCTTGGCGACGGTCGGCTTCTCGTCGAACTTCGTGCCCGCGGTGATCGCCGGCACCGGACCGTCCACCAGCTTCGGCGGCGGAGCGGTCGAGGCCGAGGCCGAGGCGGACGGCGACGGCGACGCGCTGGCCTTGCTTGAGGAGGAATCGCTGTCACCGCACCCCGCGACCGTCACGAGTCCTGCGGGAACAGCGATGAGAAGGGAGCGTCGGCGCACGGTGAAGGCCTCGTATCGGTCGATCTTGTTGATGGCGTGCGCGCAACTCTACGGCGTGGCACGGGCCCCGTACGTGAAACGTACGGGGCCCGTGTGGCGTACCGAATATGTATCCGGACGTCGGTATCCGGACGCTTTTGCCTACATTCCGGCGATCAGTTTCTCCACCCGGTCGTCCACGGAACGGAACGGGTCCTTGCACAACACGGTGCGCTGCGCCTGGTCGTTGAGCTTGAGATGGACCCAGTCGACGGTGAAGTCCCGGCGCTGTTCCTGAGCCCTGCGGATGAAGTCGCCGCGCAGCCGGGCCCGAGTGGTCTGCGGCGGAACGGACTTGCCCTCGAAGATCTTCAAGTCGTTGCAGATCCGGGCGGCTTGGCCCTTCCTCTCGAGGAGGTAGTAGAGCCCTCGGCGACGGTGGATGTCGTGGTAGGCGAGGTCGATCTGGGCGACCCGCGGGTGGGACATCGTCATGTTGTGCTTGGCCCGGTACCGCTCGATCAGTTGGTACTTCATGACCCAGTCGATCTCGGTGCCGATCCGGTCGAGGTCCTCGGCCTCGATCGCGTCGAGCGTGCGGCCCCACAGTTCGAGGACCTGCTCGACGGTGCCCGTGCGGATGCCGCGGCGCTCGACGAAGTCCACGGCCTTCTCGTAGTACTCGCGCTGCACCTCGATCGCGGAGGCCTCGCGGCCGCTGGCCAGGCGCACCTTGCGCCGGCCCGTGATGTCGTGGCTGACCTCGCGGATCGCCCGGATCGGGTTCTCCAGGGTCAGGTCGCGCATCACCGTGCCCGCCTCGATCATGCGCAGCACCAGGTCGGTGGCGCCGACCTTGAGCAGCATGGTCGTCTCGGACATGTTCGAGTCGCCCACGATGACGTGGAGACGGCGGTAGCGCTCGGCGTCCGCGTGCGGTTCGTCCCGGGTGTTGATGATGGGACGGGAACGCGTCGTCGCCGAGGAGACGCCCTCCCAGATGTGCTCGGCGCGCTGGCTGACGCAGTACACGGCGCCGCGCGGAGTCTGCAGTACCTTGCCCGCGCCGCACAGAAGCTGACGCGTGACCAGGAAGGGGATGAGGATGTCCGCGAGCCGGGAGAACTCGCCGTGCCGTGCCACCAGGTAGTTCTCGTGGCAGCCGTACGAGTTGCCCGCCGAGTCGGTGTTGTTCTTGAAGAGGTAGACGTCGCCCGCGATTCCCTCCTCGTGCAGGCGTCGTTCGGCGTCCACCAGGAGTCCTTCGAGAATGCGCTCGCCGGCTTTGTCGTGGGTGACCAGTTCGGTCACGTTGTCACATTCGGGGGTCGCGTATTCCGGATGTGAGCCCACGTCGAGATAGAGCCGGGCGCCGTTTCGCAGAAAGACATTGCTGCTGCGGCCCCATGACACGACACGGCGGAAGAGGTACCGAGCCACTTCGTCGGGAGACAGACGCCGCTGTCCCCTGAACGTACACGTGACGCCGTACTCGTTCTCCAGCCCGAAAATGCGGCGGTCCATGACTGAACATTACGCCCGATCGCCTGTGCTGAAACGGGGTTCGGCAGCACGGTTTGGATCATTTTCCGATGAAGCCGCAACCACCGCACCCCCGGCGGGAGCTGCGAGGACCCGTCCGGTGAGGAGCAGGACCAGCAGCGACACGGCCCCCGCGACCCCCGGCACGGCGAACCCCCACAGGGCCCCACCGGCCTGTACGACCGGGCCCGCGACGCCCGTTCCGACCGACGCCCCGACGGTGAACGTCGTCACAAGCCACGAGAAAGCCTCGGTGACCGTCCCCTTGGGCGCGTGCCGGTCGACGATGATGAAGGCGCAGGCGAGAGCGGGCGCGAGGAACACCCCGGCAAGCACGGTGAGCAGCACCATGGCGACCGCGCCCGGCATGAGCGTCAGCGGCAGGTAACACACCGCCAGCAGCCCCACCAGGACCCGCAGTCGCCGCTCCGGCACCCCGCTCCACTGCCGCGCCCCGTAGACGGTGCCGCCCAGCAGCGCGCCGAGACCGATGGCCGCCATCAGCCACCCGTACACCACGTCACCGCCGTGCCCGTCCGCGTACGGCACCGACGCGACGGTGATCGACCCGAGCGCCATCCCGACGAACAGGAACGCGCCGAGCAGCGCCAGCAGCCCCGGCGAGCGCAGCGCGCCCAGCCAGTGCGCCGCACGCGGAGCCGACCGCCACGCGCGCGAGGGGGGCGACACCACTACGGAGAGGGCGCCCAGCACCCCGATGACGTTCAGCACGAGCAGCGCCACGGGGGCGGACCACAGGGACACGAACACCGTCACGAGCAACGGCCCCACGGTGAACATGACTTCCTGCGCCACCGCGTCCATCGCGTACGCCGTGTGCACCTGCTCCTCCCGGCGCAGCACGGCCGGCCACAGCGCCCGCAGACCGCCCTCCAGGGGCGGCGCGAAAAGGCCTGCGGCGGCTACGGCGACGTAGGCGAGGGGCAGCGGATCGGTGCCCCGGAGGGCGAACACGGCCATCGAGAGCGCCGACAGGACCGCGGCGGGCAACTGCACCCGCGGCTGCCCGTGGACGTCCACCAGGCGCCCGAGGAGGGGCTGCCCGACCGCGTTGGCGATGCCGTACACGGCCGCCAGTGCCCCCGCGAGGCTGTAGGTGCCGCCCTCCGCGCGGATGAACAGCACGATCGCGATCGCGGCGGTGGCGTTCGGCAACCGTCCCACCAGCGTGCCCACCAGCAGGCGGGTGGCGTGCCTCGCCCTGAGGATCTCCAGATATCCCACGGCCGTCTCCCGCCCTCCCCCTCACCGTCGCGCATGAGGTTTTACGTATAACGTCCGCTGTCATACGTACCATGTGCGCTGTCCACGAGTCCATACGGAGTCCCCCGCGGAGTCCTCACCAAGGAGCAGGCCGACGGTGGCACCAGCCAGCACCCGCCCCACGAGCCGCGACGTCGCGCAGGCCGCCGGCGTCTCCCAGGCCGCGGTCTCCCTGGTGCTCGGCGACAAGTGGCGCGGCCGGGTCTCGGCCACGACCGCCGAGCGCGTCCGCGAGGCCGCCCGCGACCTGGGATACCGCCCCAACCTCGCCGCCCGCAACCTCCGCCTGGGCCGCACCCGTACCGTCCTGCTCGTGGTCCCGGTGCTGACGACGGAGTTCTTCGCCGGCGTCTACACGGGCGCCGCCCGCGTCGCCGCCGAACACGGCTTCGGCGTCGTCCTCTACCCCTCCCCCGAAGGCATCGGCCCCGCCCGGGACCCCTTCGCCTCCGCCCAGGCCGCCCTGGACGGCGTGATCGCCTCCTCCATGGCCGCCGACGCCCTCACCGCGATCCGCGGCGACCAGCTCCCCCTGGTGATGCTCGACAGCGACCCCGAGGGCAGCCTCGGCGCGGCCACCGTCAACCTCGACATCGCCGACGGCATCCGCCAGGTCGCCGAGCACCTGCTGACCCTGGGCCACCGCCACTTCCTGCACCTGGCCGCCGACGTACCGTCCTGGACCTTCGAGGTACGCGCGCGTGAACTGGCCGCACGCGTCGGCGCGTTCGAGGGCACGACGGTCCGTACGACCCGCGCCCCCATCTCCATCGAGGGCGCCCTGGCCGCCGCCGAGGCCGCCCTCTCGGAACCGGGGTCGCGCGTGACCGCCCTGGTCTGCGACGACGACAAACTCGCCGCCGGCGCCTACAAGGCCGCCCGCCGCCTGGGCCTGCGCATCCCGGACGACCTGTCGATCACCGGCCTCGACGACCTCGCCCTCGCCACCGCCCTCGACCCGGAACTGACCACCGTCCGCCTCGACGCGGAGCTCTTCGGAGAACACGGCATGCGCGCCCTCCTGGCCGTCCTGGACGGCCGCGTACCGGAAGAGGGCGACATCCCCGTGGAACTGGTCGTCCGAGGCTCTACGGCACCACCAGGCGCCCCCTGAGGCCACACCGGCCCCCCGCTACGCCGCGCGCCCCGGCCGATGACCGGCCGGGGCGCGCGAGAGGCTGGGTGAGCTCGGCTCACTCCTCGTCGTCGGCGTCGGACTCCTCCGAGGAGGTGTCAGCTCTCCCGCCCTCCAGGAGGCGGGAGAGCTGACGGCCGACGATGCGCTTGAACTTGCGGGCCTGCGGGCGCGTACGGTCCAGGACCGCGACCTCCAGGCGCTCTGCGGGGATCTCCCGCTCGCTGCCGTTCGTGTCACGGGACAGGGACTGCACGGCCAGCTTGAGCGCCTCGGCGAGGGTCATGCCGTCACGGTGACGCTGGTCCAGATAGCTGCTGATCGTCTCGGCGTTGCCCCCGACCGCGACCGAGCCGTGCTCGTCCACGATCGAACCGTCGTGCGGCAGCCGATAGATCTGATCGCCGTCCGGCGTATCGCCGACCTCCGCGACGACCAGCTCCACCTCGTACGGCTTCTCGGCCGCGCTGGAGAAGATCGTGCCGAGCGTCTGGGCGTAGACGTTGGCGAGACCGCGGGCGGTCACATCCGCACGGTCGTAGGTGTAACCGCGCATGTCGGCGTACCTGACGCCGCCGATCCGCAGGTTCTCGTACTCGTTGTATTTTCCGGCGGCCGCGAACCCGATCCGGTCGTAGATCTCGCTGAACTTGTGCAGCGCACGGGACGGGTTCTCGCCGACGAAGACAATGCCGTCGGCGAACTGCAGCACGACCAGGCTGCGGCCACGGGCGATGCCCTTGCGGGCGTACTCCGCCCGGTCGGCCATCGCCTGCTGGGGTGAGACATAGAACGGCGTCGACACCGGTATCCGTCCCTCTCTTTAAAGTTCCGTCGAAGTCGGTGGATCACCTTGGATGAGAACGGACCCTCGGTCAGAGCAGCGCGGCGCGCGGGCCGTCGGGCTGCTGCAGTCGCCGCTCCAGGATCGAGCGGGCGATCTCGGAGGACTCGTCGTCGGTGAGCCGGCGGAAGCCGTCCTCGGTGATCACGGTGACGATCGGGTAGATCCGGCGGGCGACATCGGGACCACCGGTCGCCGAGTCGTCGTCGGCCGCGTCGTAGAGCGCCTGGACCACCAGGGTCGTGGCCTCGGCCTCGGTCAACTGGTCGTGGAAGAGCTTCTTCATGGCGCCCCGCGCGAACACCGAACCGGAACCGGTGGCCGCGTAGCCGAGCTCCTGGGAACGGCCGCCCGTCACGTCGTAGGAGAAGATGCGGCCGATGCCGCGGTCCACGTCGAAACCGGCGAAGAGCGGGACCACGGCGAGGCCCTGCATGGCCATGCCGAGGTTGGAACGGATCATCGTGGACAGTCGGTTCGCCTTGCCCTCCAGGGAGAGTTGGGCGCCTTCGACCTTCTCGAAGTGCTCCAGCTCCAACTGGAAGAGCTTGACCATCTCGACGGCGAGTCCGGCGGTGCCGGCGATGCCGACGGCCGAGTACTCGTCCGCGGGGAACACCTTCTCGATGTCCCGCTGCGCGATGACATTGCCCATGGTGGCCCGGCGGTCACCGGCGAGCACCACGCCACCGGGGAACGTGACGGCGACGATCGTCGTGCCGTGCGGGGCCTCGATGACGCCCTGGGTGGGCGGCAGTTGCCGGTTGCCCGGGAGCATCGCCGGCTGGTGGTCTGCGAGGAAGTCCATGAAGGACGACGACCCGGGCGTCAGGAAGGCAGATGGCAGACGCCCGGTGCTACGAGTGTTGGCTTCCACGAGGATCCTTCCAAGTAGGCGGCAGCCCGACGAACAGCGTCGGGATCATCTCCCAACTTGCCGATGGCCGAATTGCAGTTGAAGCACAGTACGCCACGGACCCTACCCGTCTCGTGGCAGTGATCCACATGAATGGCGGAGGCATTCCCGGGCCGCTCCGAACAGGGCCGGCGCTCCCGAAATCGCACGCGATTCGTGCGCTCGAATACGAAGACTGCGCGCGGCTTGGACTCGCCGCACCGCACGCAGCACTTCAGCTTCGACTCGCCCGCCACCACGCCACTCCGTTCACCTTCGAAGCGAAGGGTGGAGCGGCCTACTGGCCGCCCTTCTGGACGAAGGAGCGCACGAAGTCCTCGGCGTTCTCCTCGAGGACGTCGTCGATCTCGTCCAGAACCGAGTCGACATCGTCGCTCAGCTTCTCGTGGCGCTCCTTGAGGTCGTCGGTCGCCTGAGCTTCCTCGACCTGCTCCTCGACCTCCTCCGTGGAGCGCGTCGCCTTCTGCTGTCCGCCGCCGGTGTCCTTGGTCGCCATAACCCTCACCCCGCTCGGTTCGACGTTCTTGATCAGACCCTACAAGCAGGGTCCGACATCGGCCCCGCAGTTCCTACAACGTACGGCGGCCACCTCGATGATTCCCGGCCACCGGACATTCCACCCTGTCCGGCGCCCGGAACCCGAGGGTCCTGTCAGCCGCCCGACAGGACCCTGACCAGGTCTTCCGCCGTACGACAGCGGTCAAGGAGCTCCTTGACGTGATTACGCGTTCCGCGAAGCGGTTCCAGGGTTGGGACCCGCTGGAGCGAGTCCCGGCCCGGGAGGTCGAAGATCACGGAGTCCCAGGAGGCCGCCGCGACGTCGTCGGCGTACTGCTCCAGGCAGCGTCCGCGGAAGTACGCGCGCGTGTCCTCCGGAGGCGTCGTACGCGCCCGCTCGACCGTGTCCTCGTCCAACAGGCGCTTGATGCGGCCGCGGGCCACCAGGCGGTTGTAGAGGCCCTTCTCGGCCCGTACGTCCGCGTACTGGAGGTCGACCAACTGCAGCCGGGCCGCGTCCCAGTCGAGGCCGTCACGGCGCCGGTAGCCCTCCATGAGCTCCCGCTTGGCGACCCAGTCCAGTTCGCCGGCCAGGCTCATCGGGTCGTTCTCCAGACGGTTGAGCGTGTCCTCCCAGCGGGCCAGGACGTCCTTGGTCTGGTCGTCCGCGTCGGAGCCGTAGCGCTCCTCGACGTATTTGCGGGACAGCTCGAAGTACTCCATCTGAAGCTGGACCGCGGTGAGGGTCCGGCCGCTGCGGAGGGTGACCAGGCGCTTGAGGGTGGGGTCGTGGGAGACCTGGTGGAGGGTGCGGACCGGCTGGTCCACGGCCAGGTCGACAGCGATGAAGCCGTCCTCGATCATGGAGAGGACCAGCGCGGTCGTGCCGAGTTTGAGGTAGGTCGAGATCTCGGAGAGGTTCGCGTCGCCGATGATCACGTGCAGCCTGCGGTACTTCTCGGCGTCCGCGTGCGGTTCGTCGCGGGTGTTGATGATCGGGCGCTTGAGGGTGGTCTCCAGACCGACCTCGACCTCGAAGTAGTCGGCGCGCTGGCTGAGCTGGAAGCCGTGCTCGTGCCCGTCCTGGCCGATGCCGACGCGGCCCGCTCCGGTGACGACCTGCCGGGAGACGAAGAAGGGCGTCAGGTGGCGCACGATGTCCGAGAAGGGGGTCTCCCGCTTCATCAGGTAGTTCTCGTGCGTGCCGTACGAGGCGCCCTTGTTGTCGGTGTTGTTCTTGTAG
This sequence comes from Streptomyces sp. NBC_01478, assembly GCF_036227225.1. Lineage (GTDB taxonomy): Bacteria > Actinomycetota > Actinomycetes > Streptomycetales > Streptomycetaceae > Streptomyces. Next base: position 2,709,327 of record NZ_CP109444.1, read on the forward strand.
AGGTGGATCGGCTGGGCGCCCGGGAGTTGGGCCGCGCGCTCGGCGGCCTCCGCCATGATGCGCTCGCCGGCCTTGTCCCACAGGACGGCGTCCATGGGGTTGGTTACTTCCGGGGAGCTGTACTCCGGGTGTGCGTGGTCGACGTAGAGCCGTGCGCCGTTGGTGAGGATGACATTGGCGAGGCCGATGTCCTCGTCGGTGAGCTGGCTGGAGTCGGCGGCCTCCCGGGCGAGGTCGAAGCCTCGCGCGTCCCGCAGCGGATTCTCCTCCTCGAAGTCCCAGCGGGCCCGCCGGGCCCGGTGCATCGCCGCCGCGTAGGCGTTGACGATCTGGGACGAGGTGAGCATGGCATTGGCGTTGGGGTGGCCGGGGACGGAGATCCCGTACTCCGTCTCGATGCCCATTACTCGCCGTACGGTCATGCGGCCCTCCTTGCCCGGCGGCGCCCTCGGTCGGGGGCACCGCTCAAGTACCGCTGGCGCTCCGGTGCGTGTGCGGTGCCCGTCCCCGCACTGCGCGACTCGGCGGTACCGAAGAGCCTAGAACGGCTTTGCGCTGGTGGGGAGATCATTTGCGTCATTGCCTCGCGCGCCCCTTGTTGCGGTCATGGCCTGAAAAGCAGTCGGCTGCGGGTACCCGCCGTGGGCACCCGCAGCCGCCCTGTTCTTTACAGGTACTGACCGGTGTTCGCCACCGTGTCGATGGAGCGTCCGGTGTCCGCGCCCTGCTTCCCGGTGATGAGCGTACGGATGTAGACGATCCGTTCGCCCTTCTTTCCGGAGATCCGGGCCCAGTCGTCGGGGTTGGTGGTGTTGGGCAGGTCCTCGTTCTCCTTGAACTCGTCCACGCACGCCTGGAGGAGGTGCGAGACGCGGATGCCCTTCTGCTTCTGGTCGAGGAAGTCCTTGATGGCCATCTTCTTGGCCCGGCCCACGATGTTCTCGATCATGGCGCCGGAGTTGAAGTCCTTGAAGTAGAGGACTTCCTTGTCACCGTTGGCGTAGGTGACCTCCAGGAAGCGGTTCTCCTCGGATTCCGTGTACATGTGTTCCACTGCCGTCTGGATCATGCTCTGGACGGTGGTGGTCTTGTCGCCGTTGTGCTCGCCGACGTCGTCGGGGTGGAGCGGGAGGCGCTCGGTGAGGTACTTGGCGAAGATGTCCTTGGCGGCCTCGGCGTCGGGACGCTCGATCTTGATCTTCACGTCCAGGCGGCCGGGGCGCAGGATGGCGGGGTCGATCATGTCCTCGCGGTTCGAGGCGCCGATGACGACCACGTTCTGCAGGCCTTCCACACCGTCGATCTCGGCGAGGAGCTGGGGGACGATGGTGTTCTCCACGTCCGAGCTGACACCGGAACCGCGGGTGCGGAAGAGGGACTCCATCTCGTCGAAGAAGACGATGACGGGGGTGCCCTCGCTGGCCTTCTCACGAGCACGCTGGAAGACCAGGCGGATCTGCCGCTCGGTCTCACCGACGTACTTGTTGAGGAGCTCGGGACCCTTGATGTTGAGGAAGAAGCTCTTGCCGGTGGCCTGGCCGGTGACCTCGGCGACCTTTTTGGCCAGCGAGTTGGCGACGGCCTTGGCGATGAGCGTCTTTCCGCATCCGGGAGGCCCGTACAGCAGGACGCCCTTGGGCGGCCGCAGTTCGTGCTCCTTGAAGAGGTCGGGGTAGAGGTACGGCAGTTCGACCGCGTCGCGGATCATCTCGATCTGGCCGCCCAGACCGCCGATCTGCTCGTAGCCGATGTCGGGGACCTCTTCGAGGACGAGCTCCTCGACCTCGCTCTTCGGGACGATCTCGTAGACGTAGCCGGATCGGGGTTCGAGCAGCAGGGCGTCGCCGGGGCGGATGGTGATGTCCAGCAGCGGCTCGGCGAGCCGCACCACCCGCTCCTCGTCGGTGTGCCCCACCACGAGGGCGCGTTCGCCGTCCTCAAGGATCTCCTTGAGGGTGACGATGTCGCCGACGCGCTCGTACTCCATGGCCTCGACCACGTTGAGCGCTTCGTTGAGCATTACTTCCTGGCCGCGGCGGAGCTCTTCGAGTTCCACGCTTGGGCTGACGTTCACCCGGAGTTTGCGACCGCCGGTGAAGATGTCCGCTGTGCCGTCCTCGTTGGCCACGAGGAAGACACCGAAGCCGGCCGGCGGCTGTGCGAGCCGGTCGACTTCTTCCTTGAGGGCCACGATCTGGTCGCGGGCCTCACGGAGCGTGTTGGCGAGTCGCTCGTTCTGGGCGGACACCCCGGCCAGATTGGTCTGCAGCTCGACGATCCGCTCTTCGAGAATCCTCGTGTGTCGCGGAGAGTCGGCGAGCTTACGTCGCAGGACGGCGATCTCCTGCTCAAGGTAGGCAATCTGCCCGGACGGGTCGTCGGACCCTCGTCCCGGGCGGATGCCGCGGTTCATGTCGTCGTCGTGGGCTGCCACGGTCCTCACCTCCTCCAAGGGGAGCTGGACGCTTCCAGACCCTACCTGGGTGGGTGTCGATTGAAACCCCTAGATCACAAAGACTGTCAAGGTGTGTCGTCGGTCACCCTGCGCTCTCCCTCACGCCGTGTGGATACCCACTCAACGTGATTCAGAAGCGGACTGTTCCAAGGCCGGGTTGGTCAAAAACCTTCACGGCGGACGTGAGTTGCCGTGCGGGCGGGTTCGGCGCCCGGTGGAAACCGGCCAATGCGCCCCTGACTGAGAGTGTCCATGCGGACAGTGTCCGTCATACGGCGGCGTGAAACCTGAGATCGCGGAGAAAGGCCGTTCGGGCGGGCGGAGGTAGGGTCGAAGGTGTTCAACACCCGGCGGAAACAGGAGACATCACCGTGCAGGACGAGGCCGCGGCCGACGGCGAGGCGCTGGAGGTCTGGATCGACCAGGACCTCTGTACCGGCGACGGCATCTGCGCCCAGTACGCCCCCGAGGTCTTCGAACTGGACATCGACGGCCTGGCCTATGTGAAGAGCCCGGACGACGAGCTGCTGCAGGACAAGGGCGCCACCACGCCGGTTCCGCTGCCGTTGCTGGTCGACGTCGTGGACTCCGCCAAGGAGTGCCCCGGTGACTGCATTCACGTGCGCCGGGTCGCGGACCGGGTCGAGGTGTACGGGCCCGACGCGGCCTGAGGGTCGTCAGACGTTCTGGGCGTTACCGGGGGTGGAGCGGACGAACGAGCCGTTCTGCCACTGCCACTTGGCGGTCTCCTTGACGTCGGGGCAGCAACTGGGCACGTCCGCCGTCGAGTAGCCGAGCAGTGTCGCGAGTACGGCGCCGTCGCGCACGGCGAAGTCTGTGACGGTCTCGCGGGCCTTCGGGGCGACCAGGGTGGCGACGACGCGCGGCCCGGCGGCTCCGGCGCCCTGGGTCAGGACGTAGACGCCGTCGGGCGGGGTACCCATGCCCGCGTCGCAGTGGACCACCGCGACGGTCTCCGGCCTGCCGTCGCCGTCGAGGTCCCCGGACGCCTTCTTCTGTACGACGGCCTTCACGGGGCCGCAGTCGATGGGGAAGGCGACTCCTGTGGTCGCGGGGGCCGAGACGGTGGCGGGTGCTGACTTCGTCTGCGTACCGGAGGCCTGGGCGGCGTGCGCGGAGTCGGGCTGCAGGCCCGAGGAGAGGGCCACGACGCCGGCGAGAGCCGTGGCGGTGGCGACCCAGTGGATGGGGCGGGTGGTGGTGTGTGCCAGTTCCAGTTCCGGGACGGCGGAGTGCTGCACTAGGAGTGTCTCCTGTGAGGGCTGTGCCGGTGGGGGTGGCCTGCATGCTGCCACACAGCGCGGAGCGGGGGAACGGCGGGGTCGGCAGTTCGTTCGCACCGTCGCACGGGAGGGTGCGACGGTGTCGGTACGTCAGAAGAAAGACGCCGTGGCCGAGTTCCGGAGGACTTCCGGGAACTCGGCCACGGCGTTCGTGCGTTGAGTGCGGCACAGGGCCGCCCTTGATTGGGCTCAGCGGCCGGTGGCGCCGCCACCGTCGGCGTTGGGGCCGGTGTAGTCGTCGCCGTAGGCGCCCTTGGAGGGGCGGCGGCGGCGCATGGGGGGCTCGACGCCGTCCGCGAGGCGGCGGGCGGTGAGGAGGAAGCCGGTGTGGCCGATCATCCGGTGGTCGGGGCGGACGGCCAGGCCCTCGACGTGCCAGTTGCGGAGCATCGTCTCCCACGCGGTCGGCTCGTTGAAGGAGCCGATCTCGCGGATGGACTCGACGGTGCGGGCGAGCTGGGTGGTGGTCGCGACGTAGCAGCACAGGATGCCGCCGGGCACGAGCGCCTTGGAGACGGCCTCCAGGCACTCCCAGGGGGCGAGCATGTCGAGGATGACGCGGTCGACGTCCGTGTCGGACAGATTGTCCTGGAGGTCGCCGACGGTGAGCTGCCAGGCGGGGTGCGGGCCGCCGAAGTAGCGCTCCACGTTCTGCTGGGCGATCTCGGCGAAGTCCTCGCGGCGCTCGTAGGAGTGCAGCATGCCCTGGTCGCCGATGGCGCGCAGCAGGAAGCTGCTGAGCGAGCCGGAGCCCACGCCCGCTTCCACGACGCGTGCGCCGGGGAAGATGTCGGCGAAGGACAGGATCTGCCCCGCGTCCTTGGGGTAGACCACGGCGGCGCCGCGGGGCATGGACAGGACGTAGTCGGGGAGCAGGGGGCGCAGCGCGAGGTAGGCGACGTTGCCGGTGGTGCGGACAACGCTGCCCTCGGGAGCACCGATCAGTTCGTCGTGCGGGAAGGAACCCTTGTGGGTGTGGAAATTCTTCCCGGCTTCGAGCGTGAACGTGTAGTGGCGGCCCTTGGGGTCGGTCAGCTGAACCTGGTCCCCGACCTTGAAGGGCCCGCGCCTGCGGGCGGCACCGGTCGGTTCGGACATGTGAGCAGCCTACCGGCGTTTGCGGGGGCCGCCGACCACGCGCGCGTGCGTCAGTTGGGGCGGGCCATGGCCTTCACGAAGGCGCGCTCCACGTCGGCCGCGGACAGGACGCCGTAGATCTCGCCGGTCTCCTCGACGACGAGGTACTCGGTGGCGGGGGTCGCGCGCAGGGCGTCGAGGAGGTCCTCGCCGGCCAGTTCGGCGGAGACGCGCATGCCGTCCGTGAGGTCCTGGGCGAGGCCGCTGACGACGACCCAGGGGCGGCGGTGTTCGGGGACACCGACGATGGCGGCCTCGCGGACGAGGGAGAGCGGCTGGCCGTCGGCGTCGACGACGACCAGGGCGCGGGCACCGGCCGCGTTGGCTCGGCGCAGGGCTTCGGAGAGCGGGGTGTTGGTCTCGACGGGGACCGCGCGGCGGGTGAGGTTGCGGGCGCGGAGTTCCGGGAGGTGTTCGCGCAGTCGGGCCATACGGAGGCTGTTGCCGGCGCCGGTCCAGATGATCGCGGCGAGGATCGCGGCGAGCAGGGCGTCGGTGACGGTGTCCATGCCGCTGATGTCCTCGGTGTTGGTGCCGAGGGCGCCGGTCTGGGTGAGCAGCGGGAGGCCGATCAGGACGGAGACGGCGAGCGCGCGGCCGACCCAGGCTGCGGCGATGGTGCCGCTCATGGGTCTGCCGGTGATCTTCCAGACGACGGCACGGAGCATGCGGCCGCCGTCGAGGGGCAGGCCGGGCAGGAGGTTGAAGGCGGCCACGATGAGGTTGGAGACCATCAGGCCGGCCAGCAGGACGCCGGGGACGGTGCCGGGTTCGACGGGCAGCATGGCCAGGTAGAAGATGCCCGAGAGGATCAGCGAGAGCAGGGGGCCGACGAAGGCCAGCACGAACTCCCGGCCGGGGGTCTCGGCCTCCTTCTCGATCTCGGAGACGCCGCCGAAGAACTGCAACTGGATACGGCGGACCGGGAGTTTGAAGCGGAGCGCGGCGACCGTGTGGGCGAGTTCGTGCACCAGGACGGAGCCGTAGAAGGCGACCGCGAAGAAGAGGGCCACCAGGTAGCGGGCGGCGCCGAGTTCGGGCAGCACGCGGTCGAGCTGGCCGCCGAACACCCAGGTGATGAGCGCGGCGACGAGGAACCAACTGGGCGCCACGTAGACGGGCACCCCGAAGGGCCGTCCCATCAGCAGCCCGCCGCCGGGCTCCTTGGGGCGCTGCGGGGGGCGTCCCTTGGCGATGGGGGTGGGGTCTGCTTCGGGTTGGGCGTGGGGGGCGGTGTGGGCGTAGGGGAGATTCGGGTGGTCCGGGGTGCGGTCGTGGTCGTCGCCCGTGGGGGTGGCGTCACGTTTCGGCTCGCCGTTCAGGTGGGCGTGCGGTGCGGGGGCTCCGGAGGTCTCGGCCGGTGATTCCGGCTCGGCGCTGTCGTCCGGTGCGGTGTCCCCGACCGGCGTGCTCGCGTCCGCGGGGTTCTCGGACGGCGTGTCCGCGTCCTTGCGCTGCTCGGGCGCGGTCTCGTGGTCCTCGGGCGGGGTGTTCGCGTGCCCGTGCTCCTGGGTGGGTGTCCCGGGCCGCTGGGGGGCGGAGTCGTCGTGCTCGGGTTCGGGGGTGCCGGGGTCGGCGGCCGGGGTCGTGGCACCCGTGGCGTGTTCGGTCGGCTCGTTGGTGCCGGACCGCGGCTGCCCGCTCCCGCCGCTCTCGTCCACGGTGTCCCCTCGTTCGAAGCATCCTCCGCGCCAACTGGGCGGAGGGGTCTCGGGTCGATGGTATGCGGCGGTCGCGACGCGTTCCGCCCCGGCACCCCCCGCGTTTCCCCGGCCGTCGCGGGCGCGTCGGCCGGGATCGGGTCACTGTCAGTGGCGGGCCGTAAGGTCTGTGGGCATGGAGACGAGTGCGGAGGGCGTCGCGGGGACAGTCGGCGACGAGGGCGCGGCGGCGGGACCGACCGCGGCGGTGACGGTGGGGACGGGGACGGTGGGTGTGGTCGAGCGCGTCGCCATAGCGCCTGCCTCGTTGTCGCCCTCGCGTGCCGGTGACTTCATGCAGTGCCCGTTGTTGTACCGGTTCCGGGTGATCGACCGGCTGCCGGAGAAGCCCAGCGAGGCGGCGACCAGGGGGACCTTGGTGCACTCGGTGCTGGAGCGGCTCTTCGACGCGCCGGCGGCCGAGCGTACGGCGCCGCGGGCCAAGTCGCTGATCCCCGGGCAGTGGGACCGGTTGCGGGAGTCCCGGCCGGAGGTCGTGGAGCTGTTCGCCGACGATCCGGAGGGCGAGCGGCTGGCGCGGTGGCTCGGGGAGGCGGAGCGGCTGGTCGAGCGCTGGTTCTCCCTTGAGGATCCGACGCGGCTGGAGCCCGCCGAGCGGGAGATGTTCGTCGAGGCCGAGCTGGAGTCGGGACTGAAGCTGCGCGGGATCATCGACCGGGTCGATGTGGCGCCGACGGGCGATGTGCGGATCGTCGACTACAAGACGGGCAAGGCGCCGCGGCCCGAGTATGCCGAGGGTGCGCTGTTCCAGATGAAGTTCTACGCGCTGGTGGTCTGGCGGTTGAAGCAGGTCGTCCCACGGCGGCTCCAGTTGGTGTACCTGGGCAGCGGGGACGTGGTGACGTACGACCCCGTCGTCGCCGACCTGGAGCGCGTGGAGCGCAAGCTGCTGGCCCTGTGGGAGGCGATCCGGCTGGCCACGGAGACGGGCGACTGGCGCCCACGCCCGACCAAGCTGTGCGGCTGGTGCGACCACCAGGCGGTGTGCCCGGAGTTCGGCGGCACTCCCCCGCCGTATCCGTTGCCGGTACGGAAGGCCGACGGCGGTTCCGGGGCGGGCGGTGTTGCCGCGGGGGGTTCTGCCGGAGATGCGGAGGTCGTGGCCGACGCTTCCGGGAAGGGTGCGGAGGCGTCAGAGGGGGGTTCGGCTGCGGGGCCGGAGGCGGATTCGGTGACGGGTCCGGGGGCGACGGGCGGGGTTTCTGGCGGGGGTTGAGGTTGTGGACGGGGTTTCCGCCGGCGGGCCGGAGGCATAGGCAATGCCCGGACAGCCTTTGCGCAGGGAGCCCGAAGGGGATGCCCCTTCCACCCGAGACCCCGGCGCAAGAACCCGCCCTCTCCCCCCAAGGCCCCAAACGCAGCAAACCGCCCCCTCCCAAGCCTCCCCTCCCTCTCCCTCCCCTACCCCACTGAGCCCCGTCTCCCCGCCCCCACTCAGCCCCGACAGTCCCCCACAAGGCCGGTCGAGTCGTCGGGCCGGGCGCAGGGCAGAATGGGGCCGGGCTAGCGAAGGAGATTCACGTGGCCATCCGCGTCCTACTGGTTGATGACCAGCCGCTGCTGCGAACCGGGTTCCGGATGATTTTGGAGGCGGAGCAGGATCTCGCGGTCGTCGGTGAGGCCGGTGACGGTCTGCAGGCGCTCGACCAGGTGCGGGCTCTGCAGCCCGATGTGGTGCTGATGGACATCCGTATGCCACGGATGGACGGGGTGGAGGCGACCCGGCAGATCACCGGTCCCGGGCGGGACGGCCCGGCGAAGGTGCTGGTGCTGACCACCTTCGATCTCGACGAGTACGTCGTGGAGGCGTTGCGGGCCGGTGCCAGTGGCTTCCTGCTCAAGGACGCGCCGGCGAACGAGCTCGTGCAGGCGATCCGGGTGGTGGCCGCAGGCGAGGCCATGCTCGCGCCCAGCATCACGCGGCGGCTGCTCGACAAGTACGCCGGTCATCTGCCGTCGGGTGACGAGCCCGTCCCGGATGCCCTGCACACGTTGACCGAGCGTGAGGTCGAGGTGCTGAAGCTGGTGGCGCGGGGGCTGTCGAACGCGGAGGTCGCCGCCGACCTGTTCGTCAGCGAGACCACCGTCAAGACGCATGTGGGGCACGTCCTCACCAAGTTGGGCCTGCGCGACCGGGTGCAGGCCGCGGTGTACGCGTACGAGAGCGGTCTGGTGCGCCCAGGCGCGCAGTAGACGCCCGTACACACGAAGAGGGCGCCCCTTCCTGACAGGGGCGCCCTCTTCGTGCGTACGGGCCCGGATCGGCCTTTGCCGGCCTCCCGGAACCGGAAGGCCGAACTCCCAGAACCGGAAGACCGTCGACAGGCCGGTGGCCAGTCCCGCCGTGATCGGCGGGGCTGGCCACTGGTCGAGCTTGTCCGGTGAGCGAGTGCGGTCGGGACCGTCAGTTGCCCACGCCTCGGCCCAGCTCCCAGAGCTGGAGGGTCGAGGAGGAGTTGAGCACGTACGCGGTGCCCGTGACGTCGTCACGCGCGGCGACGTACTGCTTGCCCTGCCACAGCGGGATCAGCGGGACGTCGGAGGCGACGATGTCCTGGATGGACGTGAGGCTCTTCGCGGCGGCGAGCCGGTCGGCCTCGCGGCGGGACTCCGGGATCAGGGTGTTCCTGATCTTGGTGTTGGCGTACGGCAGGCCGAGGGTGTTGTCCTTGTCGAGGAACGGCGCGAGGTAGTTGTCGGCGTCGGGGAAGTCGGGGAACCAGCCCATCCCGTAGACGTCGTACTTGCCCTTCTGCTCGGCCGGGCGGAACGTTGCCCAGGGGGTGCCCTTGATGCTGACGTCGAACAGGCCGCTGTCGTTGAGCTGCTTCTGCAACTGGACGAACTCGTCCTTGGTCGCCGGGCCGTAGTGGTCCGTCGTGTAGTTCAGGGTCAGCTTCACCGGGGTGGTGATGTTGGCGGCCGCCATCATCGCCTTGGCCTTGGTGACGCTCGGGTCGCCGTACTTGTTGAAGAACGAGTTCGAGTGACCGGTGATGGTCGCCGGGACCATGGAGTAGAGCGGCTCGGCCTCGGTGCCGTAGACCTTGGAGACGAGTGCGCCGCGGTCGATGATCTGGGCCATCGCCTCGCGCACGGCCTTCGACTTCACGCTGGTGGCCTCGGTGTTGAAGCCGAGGTAGCGGATTTCGAGGCCGGGCATCTCGACGAGGTCGACGTCGCCGTCCGTGTCGTCGCTGAGCTTCTGGATCTGCTCCGGCGACATGGTGCGCGTCATCACGTCGATGTCGCCCTTGGTGATGGCGTCGCCCATCGCGTCGGCGTCGGCGAAGGAACGCATCTCGACCTTGCTGTTGTTCACCTTCAAGGCCCCCTTGTAGTTGGGGTTCTTGGTGAAGGTGGCCGTGGTGATCGCGTCGTCCTTCTTGGCGACCGACAAGGTGTACGGGCCGGAGCCGTCGATGTCGAAGCCGTCGCGCAGCTTGTCCTTCTGGTAGTCGTCCGGATTCACGATGCCGGCGACGGGAGTGGACAGCTTGTACGGGAACGTGGCGTCGGCCGACTTCAGGTGGAAGATGACCTCGCGGTCGCCCTGCGTCTCGACGGTGTCGACCGTGGACAACAGGGCGAAGACGCCGCTGTCGGCCTTGATGCGCATCGCGCGGTCGATGGAGTACTTCACGTCTTCCGCGGTGATCTTGTCGCCGTTGGCGAACTTCAGACCCTCCCGCAGGGTGCAGGCGTAGCGCTCGTTGCCGGTGTCGGTGAAGCCGCACTTCTCGGCGGCCTCGGGCACCGGGTCGCCCTCGCCCTTGGGCTGGATCATCAGGGTCTGCACGGTCTGGCGCAGGATGTTCCAGGTGCCGACGTCGTAGGCGTAGGCGGGGTCGAGCGGCGCCGGAGCGTCCTTCGTCGCCTCGAACCGGTCCGTGGTGCCGACGATTATCGCATCGTCGCTGGAACTCCCGCTGCCGGAGCCGCCACACGCGGCGAGCACCGGCGCGAGCAGGCCGACGACGGCCGGCAGCACCAAAGTCTTGCGGTTCATGCTCGAGTTTCTCCAGAGCTGTTCGAGTCCGTGTATCCGGCATACATGGGGTGGCGATGCCGATCACGGGGATAAGGGCGATGTTCTCGCGTTGAGATTAGTCCGGACCCGCACGGGGGTTCGCGGCCACCGTAGTTGAGTTCCCATCACGCAGCGGAACCGGCTGTGGACAGACCGAAAACCCGCCGAGGGAAGGATTAGTGCAGCGTTTCACCAATCGGGACACAACGGTGCGTGATCGGCCTCAGAAATGGGGTGAACAGCACAGGCCGACGACGATGTCGACCCTCCGGCACGTGGGGAACCTCACACACACCAACTCGGTTGGAGTGCAACGGAATTCGACCGGTCGACCGTGTCCGAATTCCTTTCTCATTGGACTTTGTACGCTCGGTGAACGGCTGGCGCATTTCCGTCATCGGCCGCCATCAGGCGGCCGTCAGTCGGCCATCAGTCCGCGCAGAAATGCCAGGTCGACGACTTCCAGGGAGGTCACGACGGTGCGCCGGGCGGCCGGGGCGATGGGCGCCACGGACGGTACGGCCACCACCAGGCAGCCCGCCGCCTCCGCCGCCGCGACACCGGTCGCGGTGTCCTCCACGACCGCGCAGCGGGCCGGGTCGACGCCCAGTCCGGCGGCGGCGAGCAGATACGGGTCGGGGAACGGCTTGGTGCGCGCGACCTCGTCGCCGGCCACCGTCAGCGCGAAGTGCTGGGGGCCGAGCGCGGTCAGGACGCGGTCGATGATGCGCCGGTGCGAGGCGGAGACCAGAGCCGTGGGGATCTCGTACTCCGCCAGCTCGGCCAGGAGTCTGGCGGCGCCCGGCATCAGCGGCAGGCTCCGCCCGATCAGGTCCTCGAAGCCCGCGTTGAGCAGCACGCTCAGCTCGGCGAGGGTGATGTCGGCGCCGGTGGCCTCGATCAGGAAACCGGCGCTGCGGGTCATGGGGCCGCCGACCACGACATGGCGCCAGGAGTCGTCGAGGGTGTGTCCGAGGGCGGCGAAGACCTCGACCTCTACGTCCCACCAGAAGCCCTCGGTGTCCACCAGGGTTCCGTCCATGTCGAGGAGTACGGCCTGGAGTGCTGAGCCTTCGGCCGTACGGGTTCCGAGCGCGGGGACCGTGCTGGTCATCCTGGCGCACCTCCTTGAGGGACGATCAGGCCGGCCGCCTCTTTTTCACAGAGAGGCGACCGGCCTGCGGTGGACCGACCAGTGTACGACTTATCCGATCAACGTGCGTTGAAGTATTTCGCCTCGGGGTGGTGGATCACGATCGCGTCCGTGGACTGCTCCGGGTGCAACTGGAACTCCTCCGACAGGTGGACGCCGATGCGCTCCGGCTCCAGCATGTCGGCGATCTTCGCGCGGTCCTCCAGGTCGGGGCAGGCGCCGTAGCCGAGGGAGAAGCGGGCGCCCCGGTACTTGAGGGCGAACATGTCCTCGACGTCGGTGGGGTCCTCGCCGGCGAAGCCGAGTTCGGAGCGCACGCGCGCGTGCCAGTACTCGGCGAGTGCCTCGGCCAACTGGACGGACAGGCCGTGCAGTTCGAGGTAGTCGCGATAGGAGTTCGACTCGAAGAGCTTCGCGGTCTCCTCGCCGATGCGGTTGCCGACGGTGACGATCTGGAAGCCGACGACGTCGATCTCGCCGGACTCCTCGGGGCGGAAGAAGTCGGCCAGGCAGAGACGGCGGCCGCGGCGCTGGCGCGGGAAGGTGAAGCGAGTGCGCTCGTTGCCCTGGTCGTCCAGGATGATCAGGTCGTCGTCCTTGGACACGCAGGGGAAGTAGCCGTAGACGACGGCCGCTTCGAGGAGGTTGTCGGTCTGGAGCTTGTCCAGGAGGCCGCGCAGCCGGGGGCGGCCCTCCGTCTCGACCAGTTCCTCGTACGTCGGTCCGTCGCCGGTGCGGGCCTGCTTGAGGCCCCACTGGCCCTTGAAGAGGGCGCCCTCGTCGAGCCAGGACGCGTACTCCTTGAGCTGGATGCCCTTGATGACCCGGGTGCCCCGGAACGGCGGAGTGGGGATCGGGTTGTCGACGGCGACGTCGGAGCGGACGTGGCCCTCTTCGGGGCGCTCCTCGACCTCCACGGCAGCACTCGCCCGCACCCGGCGCTGCTTGAGCTCGGGCAGCTTCGCGCCGGGCACGCCGCGCTTGACGCCGATCAGGGCGTCCATCAGACGCAGGCCCTCGAACGCGTCGCGGGCGTAGCGGACCTCGCCCTCGTAGATCTCGTGCAGGTCCTGCTCGACGTAGGCGCGGGTGAGGGCGGCGCCGCCCAGGATGACCGGGTAGTCGGCGGCCATCTTGCGCTGGTTGAGCTCCTGGAGGTTCTCCTTCATGATCACCGTGGACTTGACCAGGAGGCCGGACATGCCGATGACGTCGGCGCGGTGCTCCTCGGCGGCTTCCAGGATCGCGGAGACCGGCTGCTTGATGCCGAGGTTGACGACGTTGTAGCCGTTGTTGGACAGGATGATGTCGACGAGGTTCTTGCCGATGTCGTGCACGTCGCCGCGCACGGTGGCGAGCACGATGGTGCCCTTGCCCTCGGCGTCCGACTTCTCCATGTGCGGTTCGAGATAGGCGACCGCCGTCTTCATGACCTCGGCGGACTGGAGCACGAACGGCAGTTGCATCTGTCCGGAGCCGAACAGTTCGCCGACGACCTTCATGCCGTCCAGGAGCGTCGCGTTGACGATGTCCAGGGCGGGGCGGGTCTGCAAGGCCTCGGCGAGGTCGGCCTCCAGGCCGTTCTTCTCGCCGTCGATGATCCGTCGCTTGAGCCGCTCGTCCAGCGGGAGGGCGGCCAGCTCCTCGGCGCGGCCCGCCGTCCGGGACTTGGTGGTGGCGCCCTCGAAGAGGGCCATCAGCTTCTGCAGCGGGTCGTAGCCCTCGGCGCGGCGGTCGTAGACGAGGTCGAGGGCCGTCTTCACCTCTTCCTCGGTGAAGCGGGCGATCGGGAGGATCTTCGAGGCGTGCACGATCGCGGAGTCGAGGCCCGCCTTGACGCACTCGTCGAGGAAGACGGAGTTGAGCAGAACGCGGGCGGCCGGGTTGAGGCCGAAGGAGATGTTCGAGAGGCCCAGCGTGGTCTGGACGTCCGGGTGGCGGGCCTTGAGGCGGCGGATCGCCTCGATGGTGGCGATGCCGTCGCCGCGGGACTCCTCCTGGCCGGTGCAGATGGTGAAGGTCAGGGTGTCGATGAGGATGTCCGACTCGTGGATGCCCCAGTTCGTCGTCAGGTCCTCGATCAGCCGCTCGGCGATGGCGACCTTGTGCTCCGGGGTGCGGGCCTGGCCCTCCTCGTCGATGGTCAGCGCGATGAGCGCGGCGCCGTGCTCCTGCGCCAGCCTGGTGACCTTCGCGAAGCGGGACTCGGGGCCGTCGCCGTCCTCGTAGTTGACGGAGTTGATGACCGCGCGGCCGCCGAGCTTCTCCAACCCGGCCCGGATGACCGGGACTTCGGTGGAGTCCAGGACGATCGGGAGGGTGGAGGCGGTGGCGAAGCGGCCGGCGAGTTCTTCCATGTCGGCGACGCCGTCGCGGCCGACGTAGTCCACGCAGAGGTCCAGCATGTGGGCGCCCTCGCGGATCTGGTCGCGGGCCATCTCCACGCAGTCGTCCCAGCGGGCGTCCAGCATGGCCTCGCGGAACTTCTTCGAACCGTTGGCGTTGGTGCGCTCGCCGATCGCCATGTAGGCGGTGTCCTGGCGGAACGGGACCGTCTGGTAGAGGGACGCGGCACCCGGCTCGGGCTGCGGGTGGCGCTCGGCGGGCGCCAACTCGCGGACCCGCTCGACGAGTTGACGCAGGTGCTCGGGGGTGGTGCCGCAGCAGCCGCCGACCAGGTTCAGGCCGTAGTCGCGGACGAAGTGGTCCTGCGCGTCCGCCAGGCCCTCGGGGTCGAGCGGGAAGTGGGCGCCGTCCTTGGTGAGGATGGGCAGGCCCGCGTTCGGCATGCAGAGCAGGGGGGTGCGGGAGTGCCGGGCGAGATAGCGCAGGTGCTCGCTCATCTCGGCGGGGCCGGTCGAGCAGTTCAGGCCGATCATGTCGATGCCGAGGGGCTCGAGCGCGGTGAGCGCGGCGCCGATCTCCGAGCCGAGCAGCATGGTGCCGGTGGTCTCGAAGGCCATCGAGACCAGGAGGGGCACGTCGACGCCGGTCGCCTCCATGGCGCGGCGGGCGCCCAGGATCGACGACTTGGTCTGCAGCAGGTCCTGGGTGGTCTCGACGATCAGGGCGTCGGCGCCGCCGGCGAGGAGGCCCTCGGCGTTCGCCTGGAAGCCGTCGCGCAGGGTGCCGTAGGCGATGTGGCCGAGGGTGGGCAGCTTGGTGCCGGGGCCGATGGAGCCGAGGACCCAGCGCTGGCGGCCGTCGCGGGCGGTGAAGTCGTCGGCGGTCTCGCGGGCGATGCGGGCGCCGGCCGCGGAGAGTTCGTGGACGCGCTCGGGGATGTCGTACTCGGCCATCGCGGAGTGGTTCGCGCCGAACGTGTTGGTCTCGACGCAGTCGACGCCCGCGCCGAAGTACTCCTCGTGCACGGAGCGGACGATGTCCGGGCGGGTGATGTTCAGAATCTCGTTGCAGCCCTCGAGATTCTCGAAGTCCTCGAGGGTCGGGTCCTGCGCCTGGAGCATGGTGCCCATCGCTCCGTCGGCGACCACCACGCGGGTGGCGAGGGCCTCTCGGAGCGCGGACACACGGGTCCGGCTGTCGGCAGACGGGGTCAGTGGCGACGAGGCCATGAAGGGGCTCCCTGGAGTGCGACGGCTGTCGGCTTTGCGGCTTCCCCGGGAACCTCTCACGGAATTCCCCGGGGAGCTTGCACGCCGCCAGCGTAACGGGGTCGGGCAGGAGAGTGCTCGAGGCGTCCATGAGGCGGACTGGGGTGACGCGCGGATCAACCCCGTCTAGGTTCTCGCGACGAGTGACGTAACAGACTTCGCGACAGGAGTCGTCACAGGAATCGACCGACCATTAGCGAGAGGTCGGCATGGAACGGTAGTGTTCGACATTGCCGAACGGCGGCAGCGACGCCGCGCGTCGGCGGTCGAACGGACGGAGGCAGTACGGCGATGGCACGGAACATCCAGTCGCTCGAACGGGCGGCCGCGATGCTGCGCCTGCTCGCGGGCGGCGAGCGACGGCTCGGCCTCTCGGACATCGCCTCGTCGCTCGATCTCGCCAAAGGCACGGCCCACGGCATCCTGCGCACCCTCCAGCACGAGGGCTTCGTCGAGCAGGACGACGTCTCCGGGCGCTATCAGCTCGGCGCCGAGCTGCTGCGCCTGGGCACCACCTATCTCGACGTGCACGAGCTGCGGGCCCGCGCCCTGGTGTGGACGGACGACCTGGCCCGCTCCAGCGGCGAGAGCGTGCACCTGGGCGTCCTGCATCTGCGGGGCGTCCTGATCGTGCACCACGTCTTCCGGCCCGACGACAGCCGGCAGGTCCTGGAGATCGGGGCCATGCAGCCGCTGCACTCGACGGCCCTGGGCAAGGTGCTGTCGGCCTACGACCCGGTCGCGCACAGCGAGGCCCTGGAGGCCGAGCGCAAGCCCTTCACCGACCGCACGGTGTACGAGCTCGCCGACTTCGAGCACATCCTCGACGTCACACGCGCGCGTGGGTACGCGGCCGACGTCGAGGAGACCTGGGAGGGCGTCGCGTCGATCGCCGCGCCCATCCACGACCGGCGCCGCATGCCGGTCGGCGCGGTCGGCATCACCGGGGCCGTGGAGCGGCTGTGCCGGGAGGGCGAGCTGCGCCCCGACCTGATCGCCGCGGTACGGGACTGCGCCCGCGCGGTGTCGCGTGACCTGGGCGCCGGGCGCTTCTGAGCTCAGCGGATTCACAGCGGGAACTCACCGGGACGTCATGCCGACGTTCCGGTATCAGTCGTACTCTGGATGACAAAGTCGGCCAAAACGCCAAATCACCACACACGGTGTCCACTTGACTGCCGTCCGCATCGACCACGAGATCGATAGCCCACAGCAATCAATAACGATCGTGTTTTCGATAACAGCACTCTTGACGCGCCTGTAACCCCGGAGCAAGACTCCCGTCCATCGGTCGGCATTGTCGAACACCTACCGGCAATACGCGCTAGAGTGTGGCAACGCCAAAGGCCGGCATCGCTCTCACCCCCGAGGGCGCACGAATCCCCGGCGGGACCCGGGGTTCGGCTTCCCTGGACGAAGGACAAAGGAGTCGCGGGTGTCCAGCTCCGACATCTTCATCGGCGAGACCATAGGTACCGCCGTACTCATCCTGCTGGGCGGTGGCGTCTGCGCCGCCGTCACGCTGAAGGCCTCCAAGGCCCGTAACGCCGGCTGGCTCGCCATCGCCTTCGGGTGGGGTTTCGCCGTCATGACGGCTGTATACATCTCGGCGCCGCTCTCCGGTGCCCACCTCAACCCGGCCGTGACGCTCGCACTCGCCATCAAGGACGGTGGCTGGGACAACGTCCCGATCTACTGGGGCGGGCAACTGCTCGGCGCCATGATCGGTGCGACGCTGGTCTGGGTGGCCTACTACGGCCAGTTCCAGGCCCACCTCACGGACAAGGAGATCGTCGGCGAGCCGGCGGCCAAGGCCGTGGAGGCCGAGGAGAAGGGTGCGGGCCCGGTCCTGGGCATCTTCTCCACCGGTCCTGAGGTCCGCAACGTGGTGCAGAACCTCGCCACGGAGATCATCGGCACCGTCGTCCTGATCCTCGCCATCCTGACGCAGGGTCTGAACGACAAGGGCAACGGTCTCGGCACCCTGGGCGCCCTGATCACCGCGTTCGTGGTCGTGTCCATCGGTCTGTCGCTCGGCGGCCCGACCGGTTACGCCATCAACCCGGCCCGTGACCTGGGCCCGCGCATCGTGCACGCGCTCCTGCCGCTGCCCAACAAGGGCGGTTCCGACTGGAGCTACGCCTGGATCCCGGTCGTCGGTCCACTGATCGGCGGCGCGATCGCTGCGGGTATCTACAACCTCGCTTTTGCTTAGGACCAGAGTCCCGGCACTGAAGCAGTAGTAGAACCAGTCCTCATGACCACGGAACCCCTCAGGAGCACACAGTGACCGACGCCCACACCGCCGGACCGTTCATCGCGGCCATCGACCAGGGCACGACCTCCAGCCGTTGCATCGTCTTCGACCGGGACGGCCGTATCGTCTCCGTCGACCAGAAGGAGCACGAGCAGATCTTCCCGAAGCCGGGCTGGGTCGAGCACAACGCCACCGAGATCTGGACCAACGTCCAGGAGGTCGTCGCCTCCGCCATCGAGAAGGCCGGCATCACCCGCGACGACATCAAGGCCATCGGCATCACCAACCAGCGTGAGACGACTCTCCTCTGGGACAAGAACACCGGTGAGCCCGTCCACAACGCCATCGTCTGGCAGGACACCCGCACCGACGCGCTCTGCAAGGAGCTGGGCCGCAACGTCGGACAGGACCGCTTCCGCCGCCAGACCGGCCTGCCGCTGGCGAGCTACTTCGCCGGACCCAAGGCCCGCTGGCTGCTCGACAACGTCGAGGGGCTGCGCGAGCGCGCCGAGGCCGGCGACATCCTCTTCGGCACCATGGACAGCTGGGTCATCTGGAACCTGACGGGCGGTGTCAACGGCGGCAAGCACGTCACCGACGTCACCAACGCCTCCCGCACCATGCTGATGAACCTGCACACCATGGAGTGGGACGAGTCCATCGCCGAGTCCATCGGCGTCCCGCTGAACATGCTGCCCGAGATCCGCTCCTCCGCCGAGGTCTACGGCGAGGTCACCGGCGGCCGCCTCGGCGACGTGCTCGGCGGCATCCCGGTCGCCTCCGCGCTCGGCGACCAGCAGGCGGCCCTGTTCGGCCAGACCTGTTTCGCCGAGGGCGAGGCCAAGTCGACGTACGGCACCGGCACCTTCCTGCTGATGAACACCGGTGAGAAGCCGGTCAACTCGTACAACGGCCTGCTCACCACGGTCGGTTACCGCATCGGCGACCAGAAGGCGGTCTACGCCCTCGAAGGGTCGATCGCCGTCACCGGTTCGCTGGTGCAGTGGATGCGCGACCAGATGGGCCTCATCTCCACCGCCGCCGAGATCGAGACCCTCGCGCTCTCGGTCGAGGACAACGGCGGCGCCTACTTCGTGCCGGCCTTCTCCGGTCTGTTCGCCCCGTACTGGCGCTCCGACGCCCGCGGTGTGATCGCCGGTCTGACCCGGTACGTCACCAAGGCGCACCTCGCGCGCGCCGTCCTGGAGGCCACGGCCTGGCAGACCCGTGAGATCACCGACGCCATGACGAAGGACTCCGGCGTCGAGCTCGCGGCGATCAAGGTCGACGGCGGTATGACCTCCAACAACCTGCTGATGCAGACGCTCTCCGACTTCGTGGACGCCCCCGTGGTGCGCCCGATGGTCGCCGAGACCACCTGCCTCGGCGCCGCCTACGCCGCCGGTCTCGCCGTCGGCTTCTGGACCAGCACCGACGACCTGCGTGCCAACTGGCGCCGGGCCGCCGAGTGGACCCCCAACATGGACGCGGAGAAGCGCGACCGTGAGTACAAGAGCTGGCTCAAGGCCGTCGAGCGGACCATGGGCTGGCTCGAGGACGAGGAGTAAGAACCCCACATGACCAGTCAGTCCACCCTGCAGTCCGTGCCTGCCCTCGGTACGCACCCGGCCTCCGGCTCGAACCCGAGCCGGGCCGAGACCCGGGAGCAGCTCTCCAAGGCGACGTACGACCTCCTCGTCATCGGCGGCGGCATCCTGGGCATCTCCACCGCCTGGCACGCCGCGCAGTCCGGGCTGCGGGTGGCCCTGGTCGACGCCGGCGACTTCGCCGGTGCCACCTCTTCCGCCTCCTCCAAGCTGCTCCACGGCGGTCTGCGCTATCTGCAGACCGGCGCGGTGAAGCTGGTGGCGGAGAACCATTTCGAACGCCGTGCGGTGTCCCGCCAGGTGGCTCCCCACCTGGCGAACCCGCTTACGTTCTACCTCCCCGTGTACAAGGGCGGTCCGCACGGCGCGGCGAAGCTCGGGGCGGGCGTCTTCGCCTACTCCGCGCTCTCCGCGTTCGGCGACGGCGTCGGCCACCTCCTGTCCCCCGCCAAGGCGGCGCAGGACGTGCCCGAGCTGCGCACCCAGAACCTCAAGGCCGTGGCCGTGTACGGCGACGACCAGATGAACGACGCCCGCATGGCGCTGATGACGGTCCGCGCGGCCGTCGAGGCGGGCGCGGTCGTCCTCAACCACGCCCAGGTCACCGGCCTGCGCTTCACCCAGGGCCGGGTGACCGGCGCGGAGCTGCGGGACGCGACCTCCGGCGACGAGTTCGGCGTGAGCGCCCGCCTGGTGCTCAACGCGACCGGCCCGTGGGTCGACCACCTGCGCAAGATGGAGGACCCGAACGCGGCTCCGTCCATCCGCCTCTCCAAGGGCGCGCACCTGGTCCTGAAGCGGACCGCTCCCTGGAAGGCCGCGCTCGCGACCCCCATCGACAAGTACCGCATCACCTTCGCCCTCCCCTGGGAGGACATGCTCCTGCTCGGCACGACCGACGAGGAGTACGAGGGCGACCCGGCGGACGTCTCGGTCAACGAGAAGGACATATCCCAGATCCTGGACGAGGCCGCGTTCTCCGTCCGGGACCAGCAGCTCTCCCGTGACCTGATCACGTACTCCTTCGCCGGTCTGCGCGTGCTGCCCGGCGGCCCCGGCAGCACCGCGAAGGCCAAGCGCGAGACCGTGGTGACCGAGGGCAAGGGCGGCATGCTGTCCGTCGCGGGCGGCAAGTGGACCACCTTCCGGCACATCGGCCGTACGGTCATGCAGAAGCTGGAGGCCCTCCCCGGCCGCCCGCTCGGCGAGGACTTCGAGCCGATCTCCTCCCTCCCGAAGAAGCTCCCGCTGCCGGGTGTCGCCAACCCGCGCGCGGTCGCCCACCGCCTCCTCGTCGACAACCCGGCGCCGGGCCCGCGCATGGCGGCCGACACGGCGAAGCACCTGGCCACGCACTACGGCTCGCTGGCCTTCGACATCGCCCGACTCGCCAACGAGAACCCGGACTTGGGGCAGCGCGTCCACCCCGACGCGCCCGAGATCTGGGCGCAGGTCGTCTACGCCCGCGACCACGAGTGGGCCGAGACCCAGGACGACGTCCTGCGCCGCCGCACCACCCTCACGATCCGGGGCCTGGCCACGGACGAGGTCCGCGCGAAGGTCCAGGACCTGCTCGACAAGAAGTAGGCGGTACGGCTACGACGCCGGTCGCTACGGCGGCTTCTGGTACGGCGTGAAGGGGGCGGTTCCCTGTCGAGGGAGCCGCCCCTTTCACGTGCCCGGTTGTCAGTGCCGGGTGTTTTCATGGGCGTATGAACAACGATCAAGCCTCCGCCGATGAACTCGCCGCGCTGCGGGCGGCGTTCGGCGTGGACGACGGCGGGGAGTCGGCGCTCGGGTGGGACGCGGTGCGCGCGTTCGAGGCGGAGCACGGGGTGGTGCTGCCGGAGCCGTACCGGACGTTCGTGGCGGAGATGTCCGACGGGTCGTTCCAAGGGCCGCCGGAATACGGGCTGGTGGGGCTGGCCGAGTTGCCGGACGACTGGGACGGCGGCGAGGAGGACCGGGACCTGGGCAAGCCGTTCCCGCTCGCCGCGGGGTGGTTGTGGGAGGAGGGCGACGGGCCCTACGAGGACCCCGACGCGGTCGTCGAGCAGGTCCGGAACCACGGCTCCATCGTGCTCGGGACCGACGGCTGCGCGATGAACTGGCACCTGGTCGTCACCGGCCCCCAGCGCGGGCACATCTGGCACGTCACCGATGTGGGCGCCATGCCGTTCGGCGCGGAGTTCGGGTTCACGACCGCCGCGCCGGGGTTCGCCGGCTGGGTGGCGCACTGGGCGGCCGGCAAGGAGTGGTTCGACGCAGAGTGAAGCCTCTCAGACCAGCGTCCTGATGTGGTCCGGCGACGTCAACTCCGCCCGTCGCACGATCAGTTCACGGCCCAGCAGCAACGTCCGCCGAGACGCCGGCGCCGGATCCGGCAGCGTCGTCAGGTCGGTCAGGTGGGCGAAACCGATGATGCGGCGGACGATCTCCGTGCCGGCGTAGCCGACGGAGTCGGTCCAGACGCGGGACAGGAAGCGGTCGAGGTAGGCGTCGTCGAAGAAGGTGTCGACCCGGGTGGACCAGAGGCGGCGGAACTCGGTCTCGAACGCCGCCCAGGACAGCCGGAGTTGGTCGCCGTGGTCGGACAACGTGCCCAGCTCACGCGCCCGTTCCTCCGACACCAGCACGTTCGCCCAGTACAGGCCGAGGTCGTAGCCGATCGGGCCGACGAAGGAGAACTCGGGGTCGAAGACCCGTACCACGGGGGCGCCTTCGCGCTCGCCGACCATGACACTGCCGGTGTGCAGGTCACCGTGGAGGAGTGCCTGCGCGCTGGTCATGAAGGTGTACCGGAGATCGGCGACCTCCGTGCGCAGCCGGGTGTCCGCGCGGAACTCGGCGGCGAGGTCGGCCAACTCCGGGAGCCAGTGGTTGTGTTCGTGCTCGATGTACGGCTCGGAGAGCACCACGTCCTCGGTGATCTTGCACAGCTCGGGACTCACCGAGGTCGCGATCAGCGCCTTGCGGTCGGCGGACGACATACCGAAGTCACTGGTCGCGAAGGCGAGTTGGGCGACGAACTCGCCGATCCGGGCCGAGGTGTCCGGGCCGTACGACGCGCCCTCGTTGAGGACCGTGCGCAGGACCTCCAGGTCGGACATGTCCTCCATGACGAGGGCGTAGTTGTCGGCGTCGTAGCCGTGGATCGCCGGGATCTTGTCGGGGGCGACGCGGGCCACCTGTTCGTAGGCCCGGGCCTCGGCGTCGGCGCGCTCGGGGCTCATCGGCCAGGAGGGGCCGGCGACCCGTACCCAGGGCAGCGCCTGCTTGATCGCGAGGCGGTGGCTGCCGTCGGCGTTCGACGCGAGGAACACCCGGTTCATGTTGCCGTCCGACACCTCACGGACGTGGATGTCGGTCACGTCCGCCCAGTGGCCGCGCTCGTGCAGGTAGGCCGGGATGTCGTCGGTCTCCAGGATGCGGTAGCCCATCGTACGAACTCCTCGAACTTCCTTATGCGGTGCGGCGCTTGGACAGGGTGAAGCTGAAGACCAGGGCGAGGATGAGGACCGCGCCCTCGACCACGTCCTGTGTGTAGTAGGGCAGGCCCTTGATGGTCAGACCGGTGGTGATGATGCCGATGAGGACGGCTCCCAGGGCCGTGCCCCAGACGTTCGGGCGGCCCCGGCCGAGCACCGACGTGCCGACCAGCGCGACGGCGACCGCTTCGAGGAGTTGGCTGGTCCCCGCGCTCACGTCACCCTGGCCGATGCGGGACGCCAGGATCAGGCCGCCGATGGAGGCGAGGACGCCGGAGAGGACGTAGGCGAGGGCCCGGTACGCGCCGACGCGGATGCCGGCCAGGCGGGAGGCCTCGGGGTTGGCGCCGATGGCGTACAGCACGCGGCCCCAGCGGGTGCGGGCCAGGAACACCCAGGCGACGACGGTCAACGCGCCGAAGATCAGCACGGAGATGGGGATGCCGAGCATCGTGCCGCGGTCGATGCGCAGGAAGCCGTCGGTGAACTTGCCCGGGGCGGTGGTGCCGTCTGACTGGGTCATGCCGGCGGAGATGGACTGGCCGTCGACCAGGATGAGTTTGGTGCCCTGGATGACGAACATGGTGCCGAGGGTGGCCAGCATGTCCGGGATCTTCATGACCACGATCAGCAGCGCGTTCAGCAGCCCGGCCAGCGCGCCCGCCGCGATCACGGCGAGGATCGCGACCGTGCCGACCTGGTTGTACGTCACCATCGTCTTCGCGGCGACGGTGACACCGAGCCCGGCGACCGCGCCGACGGACATGTCCATTCCGCCGACGGCCATGGTGACGGTGACACCGAGGCCGAGGATCGCTGCGACGGAGACGTACCGGAGGGTGTCGAGGAGGGTCGCCGACTCCCGGAAGGAGCCCTCGCTCAGCGCGAAGTACAGGAAGAGCGCGACCGTGACGAAGATGAAGCCGTATTTGATGACGGCGTTCTGGACGAGCACGGCGGTGGAGACGGCGGGCGGCGCCGCGGCCTTCGGTGCGGTCTCGGAGCTCTGGGTGGTGGTCATGGCGTACTTCCTGCCGTGGCTTCGTGTGCGGCTTCGTGCGGTGCGTCGTGCGCGGCTCCGTGCGGGGCGTCGTGCGCGGCTCCGTGCGGGGCGGGCATCAGAAAGGCGCCGTGGGACTCGACTACCG
Organism: Streptomyces sp. NBC_01478; assembly: GCF_036227225.1. Lineage (GTDB taxonomy): Bacteria > Actinomycetota > Actinomycetes > Streptomycetales > Streptomycetaceae > Streptomyces. The sequence goes on from NZ_CP109444.1 coordinate 2,733,241, forward strand.
GCGTCGGACGGGCACCGCCGAACCGGTCCGCCGGCATCACGCGGACGCGACCGAACCGGTCTGCGGGCATCACGCGGGCGCGGCCGAACCGGTCTGCCGGCATCAGACCGACGCCACCAGACTCGTCCGCCGGCATCAGACGAGCGGCGCCGAACTGGCCTGCGGGTACCACGCGGACGCCGCCCATCGGATCTGCCGCCGTCACACGGACACCCTCGAACGGGCCCGTGGGCATCACCCGGACGCGGCCGAACAGACCTACCGGCATCAGACCGACGCCGCCGGACGGCTCTACGGGCACCACGCTGGCGCCGCCCACCAGGCCTGACCTCGTCAGTCGCACCCCACCGAACCGCCTCGCCGACATCACACCGACGCCGAAATCGTCTGGATCACCCGATCGCGTTCCGCCTCTTCGCCGTACGCGTCGAGGTGGATCTCCCCGGCCGCCAGGACCACGACCCGGTCGGCGATCTCCAGGACCTCGTCCACGTCGGCGGAGAGGACAAGCACAGCCGCACCCTCCGCAGCCAGCGCACGCGCCCTGCGGCCGATGTCGCGGCGTGCGCCGATGTCCACGCCTCGGAACGGCTCGTCCAGGATGAGGACACGAGGGGTGTGTGCGAGCCAGCGGCCGACGACGACCTTCTGCTGGTTGCCGCCGGAGAGCTCCTCCACCGTGCTGTGCTCGTCGCGGGCGACGACGCCGAGGGCGTCGATGGTCTCGCGGCCGAGGGCGTCCTCCTTCGCCGTGTTCACGAGTCCGCCCCGGGACAGGGACTTGAGGAACGGCAGCGAGATGTTCTGCGCCACCGACCAGCCGGGAACGAGCGCGTCGGCGTGCCTGTCCTCGGGGACGAGGTGGACGCCGGCGCGGATCGCGTCGGCGGGGCGGCGGGGCGCGTAGGGCTCGCCGTCGAGGGTGACCGTGCCGGTGGCGAAGGGCTCGGCGCCGAACAGGCCACGGGCGAGTTCCGTCTTACCCGCGCCCAACAGGCCTACGACGCCGGTGACTTCACCGGCGCGGAGGTCGAGGTCGAGGGGTGCGCGGCCGTCGAAAAGGTGGACGCCGCGCAGACCGAGGACGACGTTCCCGTGCTCGCCGCCGCGCTGCGGGCGGGCGCTCGTCGCCTCGTGGGCCTGGGCGAGCATCGCGCGCAGGGCGCTGTCCCAGTCGAAGGGCTTGACCTGGTCGTCGGTGAGACCGCCGTCCCGCAGGACGACCAGCCGGTCCGCGAGCGCGTCGATCTCGCCGAGGCGGTGGGAGACGTAGAGGACCGCGATGCCGTCGTCGCGCATCTTCTCGACGAGGGCGAAGAGCCGCTCCGCCTCGGCGGCGGAGAGCGCCGAGGTCGGTTCGTCGAGGATGAGCAGCCGGGGGCGGGTGGCGAGGGCGCGGGCCAGGATGAGCAACTGGCGGTCGGAGATGCCCAGTTCGGTGACGTCCCGGCGCAACACGGCGTCGCTCCAGTCCAGCCCCAGCGCGGCCTGGATCTCGCGGGCGCGGGCCAGCACGCGGCGACCGTTCAGGAACGGGTTGCCACGGCGTGTGGCCAACTCCTCGAACACCAGGTTCTCGGCGACCGTGAGGCCGGGCACGATGCCCTCGCCGATCCGCTGGTGGACCGTCTGGATGCCCAACTGCCGGGCGGCCGACGGAGATTGGAGAGCCGCGGGCTCCCCTGCGACCCGCACCTCCCCGCCGTGGTCCGTGTGCACGCCCGACAGGATCTTGATCAGCGTGGACTTGCCCGCGCCGTTGGCGCCGAGCAGCGCGACCACGCTGCCCGGTGCGATGTCGAGCGAGACGGAGGCCAGCACCGTCTTGCCGCCGAAGGCCATGCTGACGTCGCGGAGCGAGACCGCGACGTCAACAGCCGCCACGTCAACTGCCTTGTCAGTGGGCGACATTGGGGATCCAGTCCGCCGTGCTCACCTTGGAGAGGTTCAGGGCGGGCAGGGCCGCGCGCAGTTGGTCCATGTTCTCGATCTTGTTCTTGCGCAGGAAGTCCTGCGTGATCGCGACGGCCGGGAAGTCGACGGTGGTCTTGTTGAGCTGACCGGCCAGTTCGAGGGCGGCCGTACGGACGACGGCGGCGCCGACCGCCGACGGGTCGGTGCCGGCGGTGGCGACCCACGGGCTGTTGGCGGCGGTCATGTTCTGGATGTCGGCGTTGGAGACGTCCGCGCCGAAGACCTTCACCTTGCTCTGGAGCTTCTTGTTCTGCACGGCGAGGAGCGTGCCCTTGGCCAGCTCGTCGTAGGGGGCGAACACGCCCGCCACGTCGGAGTGTTGGGTCAGCGCTGCGGAGACGAGGGGAACGTTGTCGGTGGCCGTGGAGTCGGTGACCTTGCCGACCTTGAACTCCTGCTGCCAGCCGTTGGCGTCGACGGCGGTCTTCCAGACGGAGTTGCGCTTGTCGAGGGCCGCGTAGCCGGCCACGTTGACGTAGCCGACCTTGGCGTTCTTGCCGACCGTCTGGGCCATCACGTCGAGGACGGCCTTGGCCATGCTGGCGTCGTCCTGCTCGGTGCTGATCACGGACTTGTTGGTCTGGTCGACGTCGTAGACGACGACCTTGATGCCCTTCTTCACCGCCTGGTCGATCTCGGGCTGGATCGTGGACGGGAAGCCGTGGTCGACGATGATCGCCTGCGCGCCGGAGTTGATCGCCGAGGACAGGTCGGTGGCCTGCTTGGCGTTGTCGGCCTGCGCGTCGTACACGGTCAGGTCGATACCGAGCGCCTTGGCCTGCGCCTTCGCGCCGTTGCCCCACTGCTCGAAGTAGTCGCCGGCGCCGCTCTGCCGCACCAGGGCGACCTTGACCGTGCCCTTGCTGAAGGGGGCCGGCTTCTTGCCCGTGGCGGCCGAGGCCGAGGCGGCCGTGTCGGCGCTGCTCTTCGAGGCGTCCGTGGACTGCGAGCAGCCCGCCAGGAGGAGGGCGGAGACGGAGGCCAGCGAGAGCGCGGCGAGGGGGACGCGGATACGGGACATGAGGGGCTCCTGGTGCGGGTACTGCCGAGGTGATGGAAGGACGGAGTGCTCACCCGGAGCAGGGGGCGAAAACGCGCCATCGCACACGGGGTGCGCCCTCGCACGAGCGGCTGGGACAGGCGGCGGGCGGCCCGGGATGCGGGATCGCGCCGGTGGCTCCGGGTGTGGTCAGCGACAGCGGGCTGTGGTCGACCGGAGCAAGTCCACGTACAGCCGCCGCACGAGCAGCAGCGTCTTCATAAACAGATCATGAGAACGATTCCAGCCATTGGTCAAAGGGATGGAAGCGGTTTCTCATCAGGTGAGACAACGACTACGTCACATCAGGCCTGCTCACCGACGCCGGTTACCATCACATAACCGGCCCCGACCCGGTACGACGGGCCGCGCTGTACACGCTTTCCGCCCCCCACCGGTCCGGCGGCCGTCTCGCTATCCGGACATCACGCCCACTTTTTCGGAGTTGCTCCCATGACCCTGCTGACGACCTGGTCCGAGTCCGGCCCCGAGACGCTCGTGCGCCGCACCGCCGACCCCGTCGAGATCGCCGCCGCGCTCGCCCCCATCGGCGTCCGCTACGAGCAGTGGCCGATCCACGAGGACGTCCCGGCCGACGCCGACAGCGACACCGTCTTCGCCGCGTACGGCCCGGAGATCGACAAGCTGAACGCCGAGGAGGGCTTCACCACCGTCGACGTCCTCGGCCTGCACCCCAGCGACGACCCGGAGTACCCGGCGAAGGCAGCCGGCGCCCGCGCGAAGTTCCTCCAGGAGCACACGCACGACGACGATGACGAGGTCCGCTTCTTCGTCTCCGGCTCCGGCATCTTCTACCTGCACGTGAACGGCGAAGTGCACGCCGTCTACTGCGAGAAGGGCGACCTGCTGGGCGTGCCGCGCGGCACCACCCACTGGTTCGACATGGGCACCACGCCCGCCTTCACCGCGATCCGCTTCTTCCACGAGGAGGACGGCTGGGTCGGCAACTTCACCGGCTCGACGATCGCCTCGCGCTTCCCCGACTACGACACGATCGACGCCGGCTACCAGCAGGACAAGGCCGTCGCGTGACCTTGCGGTACACCGTGGACGCCGTGGTGCTCGACATCGAGGGCACCACGAGCGCCACGGGTTTCGTCGTCGACGTCCTCTACCCGTACTCGCGCTCGCGCTTCGCCGCGCTGCTCGCCGAGCGGGCCGAGGACCCGGCCATGTCCCGGGCGATCGCGCAGGTCCGCGAGCTGACCGGCGACCCGGACGCCGACGCCGTACAGATCGAGAAGACGCTCAACGCCTGGCTGGACGAAGACCGCAAGGCCACGCCGCTGAAGACCCTCCAGGGCATCATCTGGTCCGAGGGCTTCGCCCGCGGCGACCTCGTCTCGCACTTCTACGACGACGTCGTACCGGCCCTGCGCACCTGGCACACGGCGGGACTTCGGCTGTACGTCTACTCGTCCGGCTCGGTGGCCGCGCAGCGCGCCTGGTTCACGTCGAGCCCGGAGGGCGACCTCCTGCCGCTGGTCTCCGGTCTCTACGACACGGAGAACGCCGGTCCCAAGCAGGAGCCGGAGTCCTACCGCCGTATCGCGGAAGCGACCGGCGTCGAACCGTCCCGGCTGCTCTTCCTCTCCGACCGGCCCGGCGAGCTGGACGCGGCCGTGGCCGCGGGTTGGCACGCGGTGGGCGTACGGCGGCCGGGAGAGCCGTACTTCGAGCAAGGCGTCGGCGACCACGCACGGGCGGGGACGTTCGACGAGATCAGCATCACCAGTTCAAGGAGCACCACGTGACCACCGAGATCAGTGACCTCGACCTGAAGGAGGCGGGGGCTCAACTCGCCGCCGAGTCCGCCCGGTTCGCCTCGTTCGGCTGGATGAGGGGGACCTCCGGGAACCTGTCCGTGGTGGTGGGCCGGGATCCCCTGCGGCTGGCTGTGACGGCGAGTGGGCACGACAAGGGTGAACTGACGCCGGACGATGTGGTGTTGGTGGACTCCGAGGGTGCGGCCGTCCGGGGTGGCAAACCGTCCGCCGAGGCCGAACTCCACGCTCGTGTTGCTGCGTTGACCGGTGCCGGTGCGGTCGTCCACGTGCACACCGTGGCGTCTGTTGCCATGGGGCGGCGTGCGCCGGGCGGGATCGTGTTCAAGGATGTCGAGATGCTCAAGGGTGTTGGGCAGCCTGCGCATGATGTCGAGGTGACGCTGCCTGTTATCGCCAACAGCCAGGACATGAAGGTGCTGGGCGATCGTTTGGAGGCGGCTCGGGATCCTCGGATGCCGGCCGTTGTTGTCGCCGGGCACGGGCTTTATGTGTGGGGGGCGGATCCGCGTCAGGCACGGCATCACACTGAAGTGGTGGAGTGGTTGCTGGAGTTGGAGCTCAGCACTCCGCGGGAAGCGTAGAAGTTCGTCTGCGGGCCGGTGGGGGCTGGTCGCGCAGTTCCCCGCGCCCCTGAAAACAGGGCGCGGGGTCTTGGCGGTACTTCACACTCGCCGCTACTTCAGGTGGTCGCCGGGGAGTTCGCCCGCCGACACCTCCAACACGCCCCGCTCCGTGACCAGTCCGGTCACCAAGCGGCCCGGCGTCACATCGAAGGCGGGGTTGTGGCCACGCGACTCGACGGGAGCCGTCCGTACTCCCGCCCACTCCAACACCTCGGCCTCGCCCCGGAGTTCGATGTGGATCTCGTCGCCGGTCTTGGTCGAGAGGTCGACCGTGGTCGTCGGGGCCGCTACGAGGAACGGGATGCCGGCGTCCGCGCAGGCCAGGGCGACGCCCACCGTGCCTACCTTGTTCGCGGTGTCGCCGTTGGCCGCGATGCGGTCGGCGCCGACGATGGCCGCGTCGACCTCGCCGCGCAGGATCGTGCCGGAGGCGGCGCCGTCGGCCTGGACGTAGTGCGGGATGCCTTCCTGGACCAACTCCCAGGCGGTCAGGCGTGATCCCTGGAGCAGGGGGCGCGTCTCGTCGGCGTAGACGACCTCCACCAGCCCACGCGCGTGCAGTTCGCGGATGACGCCGAGTGCGGTGCCCCAGCCGGCGGTCGCCAGCGCGCCCGTGTTGCAGTGCGTCAGAAGCCTCAACGGCCGCTCCACGCCCACCTGTTGGAGCCTCTCGAGCAGCCAGTCCGCGCCGAACGCGCCCATCGCGCGGTTGGCGGCGACGTCCTCGCGCTGAACCGCCGCGGCCTCCTCCAGCACCGCGTCGAGGCCCTCGTCGAAGCGGGTCATGACCCGGTCCACGCACACCATGAGGTTCACCGCGGTGGGACGGGCCTCACGGACGCGGGCTACGGCCGCGCGCGTCTCGGCCTCGGTCCAGCCCTCCCGCTCGCCCTCGATGAGCGCGATCGCGACGCCGTACGCGCCCGCCGCTCCGATCGCGGGCGCACCGCGCACCACGAGTCGCCGGATCGCGTCGACCAGGGTGTCCACATCGTGGACGGTCATCGTCTCGTTGCGGTGCGGGAGCAGGGTCTGGTCGATGAGTGCGAGGCCGCTGCCGGTCCAGTCGACCGCGCGCAATTCCTGGGACATAACGGGACACTCCTGCTGTTCCAATGGTGTCGGACACCGTACATGACCTCGAAGAACCACAGTTCGAGACAGTCGAGCAGGTGTCTCAAAACGAATGTTAAAGTCCAGCTCCCGCAGCCCGAAGGCCGAGACGAAGGAGGACGCGTGCTGTTGACGATGCGCCGTTTCCTCGATCACGGCCGCTGCGCGAGCGACTGCTGTCGACGCTGACCTGTCCCTCTCGCGTCCACCCCTCGTCCAGTCCCGTCTCACCATCTGGTCGCACGCGCTCCCGCCGGAGCGCGCCTTGCCGTACCCCGGAAGGTCCCCATGCTCCGCAGATCACGTCGCACCCTGCAGTTCGTCGCCGCCTCCACGCTCATGGTCACCGCCGCCACCGCCTGCAACGCCGCCGCGAAGAGCGACGCCTCGGACAGCGCGAGCGGCAGCAGCGGGAAGTCGTTCACGCTGGTCACGCCGGACGCGGTCGGGCAGAACGAGTTCCTGAAGCTCGCCGTCACCGGAGTGAAGGCCGCCGCGAAGACGCACAACGGGACCGAGAAGGTCTACGAGTCGACGGACACCGCGTCCCAGCAGCAGAACGTGCAGGCCGCCGTGGACGCGAGCCCGAACGTGATCGTGCTGGTCGGCTTCGAGTTCGCCGACATCGTGGCGCAGCAGGCGAAGGCGCACCCGAAGCAGCAGTTCCTGATGATCGACGCGTGCACGACGAAAACGTTCACGAACGTCACCTGCGCGGTCTTCCGTGAGCACGAGGGTGTCTATCTCGCGGGCGCCGAGGCCGGGTTGCTCAGCAAGAGCGGCAAGGTCGGCGCGGTGGACGTGCTCGACACTCCCCAATTCCGGCGCTACAGCGACCCGTTCGCGGCCGGTGCCAAGAAGGTCGCCGCCAAGACGTCCGCGTCGACGCGCTTCGTCGGCGGCCAGTCCCCGTTCGACGACTCGGCGCGCGCCAAGGAGCAGGCCAACTCCCTGCTCTCCAAGGGCACCGACCAGATCATGGCGGCAGCGGCGGCCGGCAACTACGGCGTCTTCGAGGCCGCGAAGGCCAAGGGCGCGTTCGCGTACGGCGTCGACGTCAACCAGTGCGTCTCCTCCCCCGGCACGGTCGTCGACAACGTGATCAAGAAGACGGACGTCGCCGTGGAGAAGGGCGTCGAGCAGGTCCTCGCGGGCAAGACGGGCACCTCGGTGTCGTACGGCCTGAAGGAGGGCGGCATCAGCCTCACCGGCCTGGAGGCGGGCGTCGACTCGTCGAAGTGCGTGATCGCCCAGCACAAGGACGTCCTCACGAAGGTCAAGGCGCTGCGCGACCAGATCGTGTCCGGAGAGCTGAAGGTCGATGACCCGGCCGCCAGTTGACCCAGCGGTCGAGCTCCGGGGAATCACCAAGCGGTTCCCCGGCACGCTCGCCAACGACTCCGTCGACCTGACCGTCCAGCGCGGCGAGATCCACGCCCTCATGGGCGAGAACGGCGCCGGCAAGTCCACCCTCATGTCGATCCTCTACGGCATGGAGCGCGCCGACGCGGGCTCCATCCGGATCGACGGGCGCGAGGTCACGTTCGGCGACCCGAGCGTGGCGATGGCCGCCGGGCTCGGCATGGTCCACCAGAGCTTCAAGCTGTTCGACTCGCTGACGGTCGCCGAGAACGTCGTCTACGCCGCCGAGCCGCGCCGCTTCGGCCTGGTGGACCGGGCCGCGGCCCGCCGCCGGGTGCGGGAGCTGGCCGAGGAACACGGGCTCGCCGTCGATCCGGACGCCCGGGTCGGCGAGCTGCCGGTCGGTCTGCGGCAGCGCGTGGAGATCCTGAAGCTGCTGCACCGGGGCGCCCGCACGCTGGTCCTCGACGAGCCGACCGCCGTGCTCACGCCGGCCGAGGCGGACGCTCTGTTCGCGGTCCTCAAGTCGCTGGCCGCGCAAGGCCGTACGGTGATCCTTGTCACGCACAAGCTGCGCGAGGTCCTCGAAGGCAGCGACAACGTGACCGTGCTGCGGGACGGCCGGGTGGTCGCCCGCCTGGTCACCGCGGACACCTCCGCCGACGAGATCGCCGCCGCGATGACCGGCCGCGCCGTCGAGCTCGATCGCGTGCACGCGCCCGGGACACCCGGTGACGTGGTCCTGGACGTGAGAGACCTCACCACGGACGCCGTCCACGATGTGGGCCTCACCGTCCACGCCGGGGAGATCGTCGGGATCGCGGGCGTGGCCGGCAACGGCCAGAGCGAGCTGATCGAGGCACTGGCCGGGCTGCGGCCCGTCGCCTCCGGACAGGTGAGTCTCAAGGGGCGGGACATCACCCACGCCTCGGCCACCGAGCGCCGGGCACAGGGCCTCGCCTATGTCCCCGAGGACCGGCACGCGGTCGGTACGGCACCGGCGGCCAGCGTCGCGGACAACCTCGCGATGGGTCACCACCGAACGTCCCTCTCCACAAAGGGACTTCTGCCGCCCGCGTCCGTACGCGCCCACGCCGGACGGCTCATCGAGCGCTTCGGCATCAAGGCGGCCACCCCCGAGGTACCCGCCTCCGCGCTGTCCGGCGGCAATCTGCAGAAGCTGCTGATCGGCCGCGAACTCGCCCATGAGGCACCGCTGTTGCTCGTCGAGCAGCCCACGCGCGGGGTCGACATCGGCGCCATCCAGAACATCCACGACCAGATCGTCGCCTACCGCGACGCCGGTCACGCCGTCCTCCTCGTCTCCGCCGAACTGAGCGAGATCCGGGGCCTCGCGGACCGGGTCCTGGTCATATACGAGGGCCGGGTCACGGCGACGTACACGAAGGACGAGGCCGACGAACGGGCACTGGGGCTCGCCATGGCGGGCGGGGCCGTAGCGCCGACGGAGGCCGTCGACTGACATGACGCACACTCATATACCGCGCATCTCAGGGGTGTTGCGCTCCCCCATCACCTTCTCCGTGCTCGCGGGCCTGGTCATCGGCGCCCTGTTCCTGGTCGGCACCGGCGCGGACCCGCTCACCGCCTACAGCGCCGTCCTCACCGGCTCGCTCGGCGCCGACGGCATCGGCTCCACGCTGAGCACCGGCACCAGCGTGCTCGGCATGGCGCTCGCGCTGGCGATCCCGCTGCGGGCCGGGCTGATCAACCTCGGCGGCGACGGACAGATGGTCCTCGGCGGCATCACGGCGGCCGTGACCGGCCTCTACTCCCCGCTGCCCGCGCCCCTCACCGTCGTCCTGGCGCTGCTCGCGGGCATGGCGGCGGGCGCCGCGTACGCCGCCCTGGCCGCCCTGTGCGAGAACCGCCTCGGCGTCCCGCTCCTGGTCAGCAGCCTGCTGCTGAGCTACCCGGCGGTCTCGCTCGCCTCCTACCTCGCGCGCTACCCGCTCAAGGAACCCGGCTCCAGCCTCCCCCAGACCCGCGCGATGCCGGACGGCGTGGCACTGCCCGCGTTCGGCGACTCGACGGTGACCGTGGGGCTGCTCCTCGTCGTCCTCGCGGCGGCCGCGTACTGGTTCACCGACAGGCGCACGGCCTTCGGCTACGAGATCCGCATGACCGGCCTCAACTCCCGTTTCGCCGCCTACGCGGGCGTCGAACGCCGGGGTCTGACCCTCAAGTTGATGTCCGTGTCGGGTGCGTTGGCCGGACTCGTGGGCGCCATAGGGGTGTTGAGCTTCCCGTACCGCTTCGTGGACGGCTCGCTGACCGCGCCGGGTTACACCTGGACAGGCCTGACGGCAGCCCTGCTCGCCGCCGCGGCACCGCTCGGCACAGTCGTCGCCTCCTTCTTCTTCGCCGTCCTCGCGGTCGGCGGGCTGGCGATGGAGCGGACGACCGAGGTGCCGCGCGAGCTGACGCAGGTGCTCCAGGCCATCGTGATCGTGTTCCTCGCGGCCCGACTCCGCTTCCCGACGAAGTGGTTCAGCAGGCGCACTCAGGAAAGCGGGGCCGTCTGATGTTCTTCGACTCGGATCTGCTGATGTCGGCGCTGCGCGCGCTGACCCCGATCCTGCTGGCCGCGCTGGGCGGTGCCCTGTGCGAGCGTGCGGGGGTCTTCAACATCGGCCTCGAAGGCATGATGCTGATGGGCTGTTTCACGTCGGTGGCCACGAGTTGGTTCACGGGCAGCGCCTGGCTCGGCGTCCTCGCGGCGGCGCTCGCGGCAGCCGCGTACTCGTTGATCCTCGCCGTCGGTGCGGTAACTCTGCGCGGGGACGCGGTGGTTCTCGGAATCGCCATGAATCTCCTGGCAGTTGGCCTGACCAGCTTCCTCCTGCGTACGGTCTTCGGTGTGCAGGGCACTTTCGACGATCCGTCACTCGCCGGGCTGCCGTTGATCGGTGGCTTCACCCCGCTCGCGTATCTGGCGTTCGTCGCGGTCGCGGTGGCCGCGGTGATGCTGTCCCGGCATGTGTGGGGGCTCAGGCTGCGCGGGGTCGGTGAGGCGCCCGACGCGGCGGCGACGCTCGGGGTGAGCCCGGCGAAGTACAAGTACGCGGCGGTGCTGATCTCCGGGGTCCTGTGCGGACTCGCGGGGGCCCAACTCGCGCTCGGCAACGTCACGTTGTTCTCCGAGAACATGACGGCGGGCCGGGGCTGGATCGCGGTCGTCGCGGTGATGCTCGGCCGCGCGGCACCCGTCGGCGTGCTGCTCGCCGCGCTGCTCTTCGGTCTCGCCGAGGCCGCCGGCTTCCGCCTCCAGGGTGTCGGCCTGCCCCAACAGGCAACCGACGCCGCGCCGTACGTCGTGACCCTCGTCGCCCTCTTCCTCTCGACGGCCCGCCGCCGTCGCCGTACCGTCAACTCCCCTTCCGGAGCCACCACATGACGCAGGACCTGCTGCCCATCACCCGCATACCGCGCACCGGACTTCCGGCGCACGCGGTCGTCGTCGGCGACCCGGCGCGCGCCGCCGCCGTGGCCGCGCTGCTGGACGGTGCCGAGGAGGTGTCGTACCACCGCGAATACCGTGTGTTCAGCGGGAGTTGGAAGGGCCTGCCGGTCACGATCGCCTCGCACGGGGTGGGCGGACCGGGCGCGATCCTGCTGTTCCAGGAACTGGCGGACGCGGGGGTCCGCACCTTCCTGCGCTTCGGCACGGCGGGCGCGATGAAGCCCGGCATCGGCGACGGCGACCTCGTCATCGCGGAGGCGGCCGTACGGGACGACGGCGTCACCCAGCAGTTGCTCCCGCCCGAGTACCCGGCCGTCGCCGCCCCCGAGGCGGTCCTGGCCCTCCAGCGCGCGGCCCGCGAGGCCGACGCCCCGCACCACCGAGGGATCGTGTGGACCCGGGCAGCCTTCCAGCCCGGCCTCCTCCCCCTCTTCTCCTACGACGGCGCGGGGCTCGCGGCGATCGAGATGGAGCTGTCGGCGCTGCTGGTGACGGCCTCGCTGCGGGGGCTTGTCGCGGGCGGGGTGCTGGTCATCGACGGCGCCAATGCCGATGAACTCGTCGACGCCGAGACCACCGGTGGGTACGACCCGCACCGGGAGGTCGTCGCGGCCGGTGTCGAGCGGGGCGCGGTCGTCTCGCTGGAGGCGCTGCGGCTGCTGGCGGAGGGGAGCGAGGCGTGAGCATCGATCTGTTGCTGCACGGCGGGGACGTCCTCACCGTCGACGAAGCCGGAACTGTCGTACGGGACGGGGCTGTTGCCGTTCACGAGGGCGAGATCGTCGCCGTAGGGACGGCCGAGGAGCTGACAACTCGGTTCACGGCGACGGAGTCCATTGACACTGAGGGCTGTCTCGTCCTGCCCGGGCTGATCAACGCGCACACCCACCTCGCGATGACGTTGCTGCGTGGTCGCGCCGACGACGTCACTCTCCAGGGCTTCCTGGAGCGGGTGTTGAAGTGGGAGGCCGAGCTGCTGGCGCCGAAGAACGTGGCGGCGGCGGTGCGGCTCGCGGTGGCGGAGAGCGTGCGGGCCGGGGTGACCTCGGCGCTCGACATGTACTGGTTCCACGAGGCGGCCGAGCAGGCGGCCCGTGAGGCGGGCTGGCGGCTGCACACCGGGCCCACCTTCATGGACGTACCTCAGCCGCCGGACGGCATCGCGTACGAGGACCGACTCGACTGGGCGCGAAGGGACTTGGCGGCAAGGGGCGAGGCACGTCCGGGCCTGCGTCCGATCCTGTTCGCGCACTCGACGTACACCCTCGCCCCCGACCAGCTCGTCGAAATCGCCGCCTTGGCACGGGAGTTCGGGGCGCTGCTGCACATCCACGCGGCGGAGAACCCGACCGAGGTCGCCACCGTCGAGGTCAAGTACGGCAAGCGGCCTGTGGAGTTGCTCGACTCGCTCGGGCTGCTCGGTCCCGATCTGCTGCTCGCGCACGCCGTGGACCTGACCGGCCCGGAGATCGCGGCGCTGGCCCGCACGGGCACGTCGGTGGCCCACTGTCCGGTGTCGAACCTGAAGTTGGGCTGCGGGATCGCGCCCGTACCCCGGCTGCTCAGCGCGGGCGTCACCGTCGGGCTGGGTACCGACGGGGCCGTCAGCTCCAACACGCTGGACGTGCTGGGCGCCGTACGGCAGGCCGCGCTCGTGCACAAGGCGGGCGGTGACCCGACGGCGGTCGGTGCCGAAGAGGCCGTACGGATGGCGACGATCGAGGGCGCGCGGGCGCTGGGCCTGGGGGATCACCTGGGGTCGCTCGAGGCCGGGAAGCGGGCCGATCTGATCGTGCTCGACCTGGGGGCACCGCATCTGCGGCCGTCGCACGACCCGTGGTCGACGCTCGCGTACGCGGCGCACTCGGCGGACGTACGGGACACGGTCGTGGACGGCCGGGTGCTGATGCGGAACCGGACACTGGCCACGCTGGACGAGGAAGCCGTGCTCGCGGAGCTCGAATCACTTGCCTGAGCTGTGGATTTCCCTCCCGTTCAGCCCACTGAACCCCCATAATATGCCTGATACATCGGATGTCTGAGCAACAGGGAGGCCGGCCATGGCAGTCACCGATGAGGCGATCGAGAAAATCAAGGGAATGATCGTCTCCGGCGCGCTGCGTCCCGGGGACCGGCTGCCCAAGGAGAGCGAACTCGCCGCCGAACTGGGCCTGTCCCGCAACTCCCTGCGGGAGGCCGTGCGTGCCCTCTCGCTGATCCGCATCCTGGATGTGCGGCAGGGCGACGGCACGTACGTCACGAGTCTGGATCCTCAACTCCTGCTGGAGGCGCTGAGTTTCGTCGTCGACTTCCACCGGGACGACACGGTCCTCGAATTCCTGGCGGTACGGCGGATTCTGGAGCCCGCGGCCACGGGGATGGCGGCGCTGCGGATCAGCGAGCAGCAACTGGACGCGCTCAGCGCCCAGTTGGACGCGCTCGGCGGGGCGCCCTCGGTGGAGGAACTGGTCGCCTGCGACCTGGAGTTCCACCGGGGCATCGTGCAGAGTTCCGGCAACTCGGTGCTCTGCTCGCTCCTGGACGGTCTGTCGGGACCGACCACGCGGGCCCGGATCTGGCGCGGTCTGACGCAGGAGGACGCGGTGAGCCGGACCCTGCACGAGCACCGGGCGATCCTGGGCGCGCTGCGCGACCGGGACGCGGAGGCGGCGCGGTCGTGGGCGACGGTGCACATCGCGAGCGTGGAGCAGTGGCTGCGTTCGACCCTGTGATCGAGCCGGTGCTCGAGTGGGCGGCCGGTTGATCCATCGGAGGAGTGACCGGCCGGTCCGCGTCTGCACAGGGTGCCGATCTTGTGTGTTCGAGCGTCCCGGACGGGGCAGGCATGGGGTCACTCCCCCGTGCAAGGGGGCTGCGGGCGCCCCCGTCGGACGCCGTAAGGTTGGGGCGTAGGCGAGGGCAGATCGGAAGGAGGCGCTGGGTGATCGAGCTGGAGGGGGTTCCCGAGCTGATCGACCCAGTGATGGTGGCCGCGTTCGAGGGCTGGAACGACGCCGGCGACGCCGCCTCCACCGCGGTCGCGCACCTGGACAAGGAGTGGAAGGGCGAGGTGTTCGCGGCCCTGGACGCCGAGGACTACTACGACTTCCAGGTCAACCGGCCCACGGTGTGGATGGATTCCGGTGTGCGAAAGATCACTTGGCCCACGACCCGCCTCTCGGTGGTCCGGGTCGGCGGCGAGAAGCCGCGTGATCTCGTACTCGTCCGAGGTATCGAACCGTCGATGCGCTGGCGCTCGTTCTGCAACGAGCTGCTGGGCTTCGCGCACGAGCTGGGCGTGGAGCTGGTGGTGATCCTGGGCGCGCTGCTCGGTGACACCCCGCACACCCGTCCGGTGCCGATCAGCGGGACCACGTCCGACGCGGACCTGGCGCAACGGATGGACCTGGAGGAGACCAAGTACGAGGGTCCCACCGGGATCGTCGGCATCCTCCAGGAGGCGTGCACGCACGCGGGCGTACCGGCCGTGTCGCTGTGGGCTGCGGTGCCGCACTACGTGTCGCAGCCGCCGAACCCGAAGGCCACCCTGGCGCTGCTGAACCGCCTGGAGGACCTGATCGACGTGCGCATCCCGCTGGGTGAGCTGCCCGAGGACGCGCGCGCCTGGCAGGTCGGCGTGGATCAACTGGCCGCCGAGGACAGCGAGGTGGCCGAGTACGTGCAGACGCTGGAGGAGGCCCGCGACACCGCGGAGCTGCCGGAGGCGTCGGGCGAGGCGATCGCCCGCGAATTCGAGCGCTATCTGCGCAGGCGGGACGGCGGTGGCAGTCCGCCGCCCGGTGGGCATGCCACGGCGGACGGCAGCGACAGCGCGTCGTATCTGCGGGACAACCCCGGCGCCGGCCGCCCGAAGCCGACGAGACCCACGAAGCCGGACACGGAGCCCGAGGCCGGGTCCGAGGGCGACGACGAGGACTCCTCCGAGGAGTGAGCCGTGAAAAGAAGGCGGTGCGCGTGACGCGCACCGCCTTCTTCGTGTTCGGCGACCGCTACAGGGCCACGCCCAGCAGGGCGTCCACGGCACGGGACACGACACCGGGGGCGCCTTCGTCGGTGCCGCCGTCCGACTCCTGGAGGGCCGCCCAGCGGTCCACGGCGGCGAGTGCGGCCGGGGCGTCCAGGTCGTTGGCCAGGGCCTCGCGGATCTCCTCTACGAGCGGCTCGGCGGACGGGCCGTCGGGCCGGGAGACGGCGGCACGCCAGCGGCCGAGCCGGGCGACCGCGTCCACGAGCACCTGGTCGGTCCACTCCCAGTCGGAGCGGTAGTGGTGGGCGAGCAGGGTGAGCCGGATGGCGGCCGGGTCGACGCCCTCGCGGCGCAGCGCGGAGACGAAGACGAGGTTGCCCCGGGACTTCGACATCTTCTCGCCGCCGAGGCCGACCATGCCGGCGTGGACGTACGCCTTGGCCATGGGGAACTCGCCGGTCAGCACCTGGGCGTGCGAGGCGCCCATCTCGTGGTGCGGGAAGGCGAGGTCGGAGCCGCCGCCCTGTACGTCGAAGCCCATGCCGAGGTGGTCCAGGGCAATGGCCACGCACTCGATGTGCCAGCCGGGCCGGCCGCGGCCGAGCGAGCCGCCGTCCCAGCTCGGTTCGCCCTCGCGGGCCGCCATCCAGAGCATCGGGTCGAGCGGGTTCTTCTTGCCCGGGCGGTCCGGGTCGCCGCCGCGCTCGGCGGACAGCAGGCGCATCGCGGCGGCGTCGAGGTTCGAGACCCTGCCGAAGTGGGGGTCGGAGCCGACGGAGAAGTAGACGTCGCCCTCGAGTTCGTAGGCGGCACCGGCGTCCCTGAGACGTTCGACGAGCGGCACGATGCCGGGTATCGCCTCGACCGCGCCGATGTACTGCTGCGGGGGCAGCATGCGCAGGGCGGTCATGTCCTCGCGGAAGAGCGCGGTCTCCTTCTCGGCGAGGGCGACCCAGTCGACGCCGTCGCGCTCGGCGCGCTCCAGGAGCGGGTCGTCGACGTCGGTCACGTTCTGGACGTAGTGAACCTGCCGCTTGGTGTCGAGCCACACGCGCTGCACGAGGTCGAACGCGTTGTAGGTCGCCGCG
Organism: Streptomyces sp. NBC_01478; assembly: GCF_036227225.1. Lineage (GTDB taxonomy): Bacteria > Actinomycetota > Actinomycetes > Streptomycetales > Streptomycetaceae > Streptomyces. The sequence goes on from NZ_CP109444.1 coordinate 2,749,720, forward strand.
TGCCCCATGTGGGTGGCGTCGTACGGCGTGATGCCGCAGACGTAGATACGGGCGACGGGACCGGTGTCAGGGGTGACCAGACCGCCGGTCGCGGTGTCGTGGATCCGGAGGTCGCGGCCCTTGCCGGGAAGGGCGGGGACCTCAGAAGCGGGCCAGGCATACATGTCATGAGCGTAACCGGACAGATGTTTCGCATACGAACCGGACCAGGCCGGATGACCGGTAAGGCGCTCTTGCGCAACCTTGATCGCCGTGCTCCTACACGGGCGGCCACGGAATGGCCGGCCACTCCCCACTCGGCTCGGGATGCTTCCCGTCCGCGAGCAACGCGTCGACACGCGCGCGCGTGGCATCGAGTTCTACGGCGGTGATCAGCTCGGCGAGCTTCACGGCGAGCCCGCCGCCGTCCCTCAGCGCCTCCCTGAGCGCCTGGAGGACCTCGACCGCCTCCGGAGTGAGCGGCTCGCCCGCCCAGCCCCACAGGAGGGTGCGCAGCTTGTTCTCGGCGTTGAAGGTGACACCGTGGTCGATGCCGTAAAGGCGGCCCTCGTCGGCGGGCAGCAGATGGCCGCCCTTGCGGTCGGCGTTGTTGATGACGGCGTCGAGGACGGCGAGCCGCCGCAGCCGCTCGTCGTCGGCGTGCACCAGGAGGGCGGTCTTCCCTTCACCGACCTCGGCGAGGCCGATGGCCTTCCAGCCCGGCTCGGGCTCCTCGGCGTCGACCAGGGCGAGCAGTTCGGACTCGGCCGCCGTCTCGATCCACAGCTGGCACATGCCCTCGCCGTACGGTCCGTCGCGCAGCACGGTGGTCGGCACGAGATCCCAGCCGGTCGCCTCGGAGACCTCGTAGGCGGCGACCTCGCGCCGGGCGAGGTTGCCGTCCGGGAAGTCCCACAGGGGCCGCTCCCCGGCGACGGGCTTGTACACGCAGGACGCCTCGCGGCCCTCGTACGTCACGGAGCAGAACAGCACCGCGTTCGAGGCCTCGCGGATCTGTCCGCGCACTTTCAGCTCACCCTTGGCGAGCAGCTCGGCCGTGGTCACGCTCCGCGGCGGTATCCGTTCTGGCGCGGACATACGTGTCCTTCCGGGTCGAGCGGGAGGCTGCACAGCGGGCACGGCGGACGGCCGGCGTTGACGACGTCGAGGGCCCGCTTGGCGAAGGCGCGGGCCTGGGCGCCGGTGAGGCGGACCCGCAGCATCGGGGGTCCGTTCTCCTCGTCCTGGAGGAGTCGCTCCTCGGCCTCGGCGAGGTCCTCGTCGGTGTCGGCGTCGAGCTCGACGAGGGCCTGCGCCTCGACGATCATGCGCTGCTCCTCACCGTCCCAGGCGAGCGCCATGGTGCCGACGCGGAACTCCTCCTCGACGGGGGTCTCCAGCGGGCGGGTGTCGGAGATCTCGGTGGGGGTGACGGCGGGGACGGCCGCGCTGCCGCCACTGCGCCGTACGACCTCGTCCAGAAGCTCGTCCATGCGCTCGGCGAGCGCGGCGACCTGCGTCTTCTCCAGGGCCACGCTGGTCACCCGAGGGCCGGCGGCGGCCTGGAGGAAGAACGTACGGCGCCCGGGCAGACCGACCGTACCGGCTACGAAGCGGTCCGGCGGGTCGTAGAGGAACACCTGACGGGACACGTCCTGTCTCCATTGGAATCGACTGCTGACAAGTGCGGCGCTACTGCGACCGCTTCACCCTACTGCGGCCGACGATCACGGTGCGCCCGCGCCGCCCCCGACCGGGGCGTCGTCGCCCGGGGGCTCCTCGCGCGGCGCCAGGGAGGCGAGGTCACCGGTGTCCCCGAGCCGTACGAGAAAGGGCCTGAGACGGGTGTAACGGATCGCGGTGATGGAACACGGTTCTACGGAGATCCGCTGGAAGAGGTCCAGATGAAGTCCGAGTGCGTCCGCGACAAGGGACTTGATGATGTCGCCGTGCGAACACATGAGGTAGACGGCGTCGGCGCCGTGATCGCGCTCCACGCGCGCGTTCCACTCGCGTACGGCCTCGGCCGCGCGGGTCTGCATCGACCGCATCGACTCGCCGCCGGGGAACGCCGCGGCCGAGGGGTGCGCCTGGACGACCTCCATCAGGGGCTCGTCCTTGAGCTCGGCGAGCTTGCGGCCGGACCAGTCGCCGTAGTGGCACTCCCCGATCCGCTCGTCGGTGTGCGCGCGCAGGTCGGGGCGGGCGTCCAGGAGGGGCTGGAGGGTCTCCTGGCAGCGCTGCAGCGGGCTGGTGACGACCTCGGCGATCGGCAGCGCGGCGAGCCGTCCGGGGAGCGCGGCGGCCTGGGCGTTGCCGCGCTCGTCGAGGGCGACACCGGGTGTCCAGCCGGCGAGCACTCCCCCGGTGTTGGCGGTCGAACGTCCGTGCCGGACAAGGATCAACGTGGGCATGCCGCCAAGGGTAGGCGTACGCCAGGGTGCGACTTGGGCCGGACGGCGGGAGAATACGCACCGTGATCGTCGACTACGCCATCTACCGTGACGGACGCCGGACGGAGGGGCCCGGCGACTTCTCCGACGGCCTGGACCACTGTCGTCGGGTGGGTGACGCGTTCGTCTGGATCGGCCTCTACGAGCCCACGGAGAGCGAGTTCGACAAGGTCACCCAGGAGTTCGCGCTGCACCCGCTGGCCGTCGAGGACGCCCTGACCGCGCATCAGCGGCCCAAGCTGGAGGTCTACGACGACTCGCTGTTCATGGTCCTCAAGCCGGTGGGCTACGAGGCGGACAGCGACGCGGTCACCTCCGGCGAGGTCATGGTCTTCGTGGGCGACTCCTTCGTGGTGACCGTCCGGCACGGCGAGGAGGCCCCTCTGGCGGCCGTACGGCACCGTCTCGAGGAGGAGCCGGAGATGCTGCGGCACGGGCCCACGGCGGTGCTGTACTCGATCGCGGACGCGGTGGTCGACCACTACGTGGACGTGGCGGGCGAGTTGCAGACCGACCTGGAGGAGCTGGAGGCGGCGGTGTTCTCGCCGACCGGCGGCGGCTCGCGGACCACGGCGTCACGGATCTACACCTTCAAGCGGCAGATCCTGGAGTTCCGCCGGGCCACCGGACCGCTCGCGCAGCCGCTGTCCCGGCTCGCGGGTGTCGGGTTCGCCGGTGACCGGGTGCGGTTCGTGCACGACAAGGCGCGGCCGTTCTTCCGGGACGTGAACGACCACCTGATGAAGGTCAACGAGTCCGTGGAGGGCCTGGACCGGCTGGTGTCGGACGTCCTGGCGGCGCATCTCGCGCAGACCGGCGTCCGCCAGAACGACGACATGCGGAAGATCTCCGGGTGGGCCGCCATGGCCGCGGTCCCCACGATGATCGCGGGTATCTACGGCATGAACTTCGACCACATGCCGGAGCTGCACTGGCTGTGGGGGTATCCGGCGGCGGTCCTGCTGATGGCGGCCCTGGAGGTGCTGCTGTACCGGATGTTCAAGCGGCGCGGCTGGCTGTAGCGGCCTCCGCTCAGGCCCCGCTCCGGCTCACGCGAACTCGGGTGCCGCGGTGGCCGGTCCCCCGAGGGCGTCGCGGCGTTCCGGCATCCTCAGGGACACCATCCGCCGCCAGCCGCCGAGTCGTTCGTACGCGTACACGGCGTGGATGCCGGCCGCCAGGGCCGCCGACTTGGCGCGCGGCCAGCCGAGGACGCGTCCCATGTGGCCCATCACGGCGAGGCTGACGTCCCGGTAGATCCGGATCTCCGCCAACGCGCACTCGCGCAGCGTCCGTTGGATGGCGAGGCCGTGTCCGGCGGCCGCGAAGCGCAGCAACTCCTCGTGGCAGTAGGCGAGATGGTTGTCCTCGTCGTTCGAGATCATCCGTACCGCGCGGCCGAGGTCGGGGTGGTCGGCGAAGTGCCTGCGCAGCAGGTCCATCTGCTCGGAGGCGCGCTGTTCGGTGACCCGGCTGTGCGCGAGGTAGGTGACGACGTCCTGGACGGTCAGTGCGGCCTCGCCCTTGAGCTTCTCGTGCGCGAGACCGATGCCATGCCGCTCCAGCAGCATCGTGTAGTCGGTGTCGGCGGGCACCTGGACGGGTTCGAGGCCGCGCTTCTTCAGAAGGGCGTTGAAAATGCGCCCGTGCTTGTCCTCGTCGGCGCCGTGCCGGCTGATCTTGGGGGCGAGGTCGCGTTCGGTGGGCGGGACGAGCACGGCGATGCGCCCGTTCTCCCAGCCGCCCTGCGATTCACCACTGGCCGCGATGGAGCAGAAGAGCCGGAACGACTCGTCGTTGTCGAGGATCTCCTGGAACAGACTCTTAGCCGAAAGCATCTGAAGCCACCTCCATGCAGGATTTCGCCGTATTCCGCAAAAAACGAGTCAAATGCGGCATCAGAGGTGCTGCAACAGCAGTGTCGGACAACTCCGCCAAAAGGAGGACCGCGGATGTCCCTACGGGGGCGTAACCGCACGGCCTGCCGCGCGTTGTTCCCCGTGACGGCCGTGGCGGGGAAGACCCCCCGAGCCCCCACCACGGCCGTAGAAAACTTCCGTACGACAGAGCCTCGCTATGCGAGACCCGCGCGCTCCAGTGCCTCGGTTCCTGCGCGGAGGGCGGCGATCCGTTCCTCCAGGGTCCAGCCCGCCGGGGCGAGCGTCAGGGTGGTGACACCGGCCGCCGCGTACTCCTTCATCCGGTCCGCGATGCGGTCCACGGAGCCCAGGAGCGTCGTCTTGTCGATCAGGTCGTGCGGGATGGCGGCCGCGGCACCTTCTTTGTCGCCGGCCAGGTACTTGTCCTGGATCTCGGCGGCGGCGGCCTCGAAGCCCATGCGCTGGGCCAGTTTGTTGTAGAAGTTCTGCTGCCGGCTGCCCATGCCACCGACGTACAGCGCGGTGTACGGGCGGAAGGTGTCGGCGAGCTTCTCGACGTCCTTGTCCTCGCCGAAGGCGAGCGGGACCGTCGGGACGATGTCGAAGCCTTCGAGGGTCTTCCCGGCCTTCTCGCGCCCGGCCCGCAGGTGCTTGATGGCGGTGTCCTCAAGATGCTCGGCGGACGGGAAGATGAGCAGCGCGCCGTCGGCGATCTCGCCGGTCTGCTCCAGGTTCTTCGGGCCGATCGCCGCGATGTACAGCGGGATGTGCTCGCGCTCCGGGTGCACGGTCAGCTTGAGGGGCTTGCCGGGGCCGCCGGGCAGCGGCAGCGTCCAGTGCTCGCCGTCGTAGGACAGCCGCTCGCGGGTCATCGCCTTGCGGACGATCTCGACGTACTCACGTGTGCGTGCCAGCGGCTTGTCGAACTTGACGCCGTACCAGCCCTCGGAGACCTGCGGGCCCGAGACGCCGATGCCGAGGCGGAAGCGGCCGCCGGAGAGCGAGTCGAGGGTCGCGGCGGTCATCGCGGTCATGGCGGGCTGGCGGGCCGGGATCTGGAAGATGGCCGAGCCGACGTCGATGCGCTCGGTCTGCGCGGCGACCCAGGTGAGCACCGTGGCCGCGTCGGAGCCGTAGGCCTCGGCGGCCCAGCACACCGCGTAGCCGAGACGGTCGGCCTCCTGCGCCACGGCGAGATTGTCGCCGTCCATTCCGGCACCCCAGTAGCCGAGGTTGATCCCGAGCTGCATGGCAGACCCCTTACCCATCAGTAACGTCGCTGTTGTGCCGACCCTAGCGCGAGGTGGTCCGGGCGGACAGGACGGGTGCCGGTGAGCGGTCACGGAGCGTGCCCTGCGAGGGACTGTGGATCATCGTGGAAATCGGTTATCCACAGGCAACCACAGCGCAGGTTCAGGCCAGTAATCTCGGCGTTCATGGAGCAGAGGCATCTCGGCCGTACCGGCCTTCGTGTGTCCCGGATCGGACTCGGCACCCTCACGTGGGGGCGCGACACCGACGAGCATGACGCCGCGGACCTGTTGAAGGCGTTCTGGGAGGCCGGCGGCACCCTCGTCGACACGGCGGACGTGTACGGCGACGGGGAGGCCGAGTATCTGCTCGGACAGCTCATAGAGGGGCTCGTGCCGCGCCGGGACCTGGTCATCTCGACGAAGGCGGGGAGCGTACCCGACCCCGACCGCCGCTTCGACGGCTCGCGCGGCCACTTGCTCGCCGCGCTGGACGCCTCGCTGGCCCGCCTCGGCACGGACTACGTCGACGTGTGGCACATCCACGCCTTCGACCCGTTCACCCCGCTGGAGGAGACCCTCCAGGCCCTGGACCTGGCGGTCAGCAGCGGGCGGGCGCGCTACGCGGGCGTCTCCAACTACTGCGGCTGGCAGTTGGCCAAGGCGGCGACCTGGCAACTGGCGGCGCCGGGCACGCGGACACGGCTGGCGAGCACACAGTTGGAGTACTCGCTGTTGCAGCGGGGCGTCGAGCGCGAGGTGCTGCCGGCCGCGCTGGACCTGGGCATCGGGCTGCTGCCCTCCTCCCCGCTCGGGCGCGGGGTCCTCACCGGCAAGTACCGGCACGCGACCCCGGCGGACTCGCGCGGCGCCTCGGAGCACATGGCGCCGTTCGTCGCGCCGTACCTCGACGACGCGGCGACGCGCATCGTGGACGCGGTGACCATCGCCGCGGACGGACTCGCCGTGACACCCCTCCAGGTCGCCCTCGCCTGGGTCCGCGACCGGCCCGGGGTGGCCGCCCCGATCGTCGGCGCGCGCAACGCGCAGCAGCTCACGGCCGCATTGTCAGTGGAGGCGCTTAGTCTTCCTGACGAGATCTGCCGAGCGCTCGACGATGTGTCGGCGCCTCTGCACCGCTATCCCGATCACGACTGGAGCACGCTGTGAGCACGGACCCGGAGACCACGGAGACCTCGCTGTCCGAGGACACGGAGGCCACACAGGGCGCCGTGGCGGACGCCGGCGCGGACACGGACACGGACACGGGCACGGACGCCGGCGCGGGAGCCGGGGGCGCGGACGGGGGGTCGGCCGGGGAGAGTTCGGCCGCCGACGGGCCGGATGCCGAGGCAGGCACCGAGGACACGGACGGGGACGCCGAGAGCACAGTCGCGGAGGCCGCAGAAGGCGCCGAGGGTGCCGGTGAGGCCACCGCCGAGGTTGTCGCCGCCGAACTGTCCGAGGCCGCCGCCGAGTTGCTGGCGCAGCGGCTGGAGCGGGAGCGGATCGAGCGGCGGAAGGCGGAGAAGACCGGGGCCATCGTGGCCGGGACCAAGCTCAGCGGGACGGCCGCCGAGCTGCTCGCGGCGGTGCGGGCCGTGGAGAGCGGCGAGAAGCCCGTGGCCGTCCCCTTCGCCAAGCCGGAGCCCGCCCCGCGCCCGTCCGCCGCCCCGGAGGCGGTGCGGCGGCCACAGCCCGCCGCGGCCGAGCCCGGCGTCCCCGCGACCGAGACCGTCGAGTCCGTACGGCGTGTGCTGGCCGAGGGCGGCGCGCCCGAGACGCTCGCGGCACAGGTCGCGGCGGCGCTCGGCGAGAGCGGTGACGATCAACTCCGCGAGGATCCTTGGCAGTTGCTGCGCGTCCCGGGTGTACGGCCTGAGCAGGCCGACGGGTTCGCGCGGGCCCTGCTCGGCGCGGAGTGCGCGCCGGACGACGAGCGGCGCGGCCGGGCGGTCGTCGGCTGGCTCCTGGAGCAGGCGGCTCTGGCCGGGCATACGGCCCTGGAGGCGGCGGCGTTGACGGCCGCACTGGCCAAGCAAGGTGTGCCCGACCCGGACGCGGCGACGCAGAGCGCCATCGCGGAGGGCGAAGTGCTGGTCTTCCAGGACGCGTTGGACGAGCCCGCGGTCCCGGTGCAGCGGACGGACGACGCGTCCGATTCCGCTGAGGATCCGGAGGTCGAGGAGCGTCCTGTCCGTGTGCTGATCGGCCTGGAGCGGTACGCACTCGCCGAGGAGAGCCTCGCCGACGGACTCGCCAAGGTGATCAACTCGGTGCCGAAGGAGGACGGTTCGGCGGCGGAGTGGGAGCAGGCGGGTGCCGCCAAGGGATCCACCGGCGAGCTGATCCGCGCGGTCGCGGCACACGGCCTGGTGCTGCACACCGGCGGGGAGGCGTCCCTGGAGGAACCGGCGGCACTGCTCGGCGCCGCGGCGGGCTTCGGGCTGCGCGCCTGGGCCGCCGCCCACGGTCCGGTCGGCCGGGACCGGTTCGCCGCGCTGCTGACCCGGTCCGCCGGGTCGGAAGGCGCGGCCTCGGACGACGGGCCCCGCGCGGCCACCGTCGCCGGGCTGCTGTCCGGTGCCGAAGGGCCCGGGCGGGACACCGACGGCGCCCTCGATCTGGATCTCCTCGTCGTGCTCGACGCGCCTCAACTGGACGTCGAGACGGCGGCGTTGCTCACCGAGTCGCTGCCGGACGGGGCGCGGCTGGTGCTGGCCGGGGACCCTGCGGTGCTGTGGTCGGCGGGTCCGGGGCGGGTCTTCGCCGATCTGCTCGCGTCGAAGGCCTGCCCCCAGGTCGTCTCACGGCGACCGGATCTCGGTCCCGTGGGCGAACTCGTCTCGGGCATCGGCATCGGCGAGCTCAACCAGGTGGAGGCCCCCGGCAAGGAGGTCGTGATCGTGCCGGTGCGGGACGCCGGTGAGGCCGTGCACCGGACCGTGCAGCTCGTCGCCGACTCGGTGCCGCGGGTGATCGGTGTCCCCGCCGAGCAGACGGTGGTGATCACGCCGGGCCATGGCGGCGCGGCGGGCACCCGTGCCCTCAACGTGGCGCTGAAGGAGCGGCTCAACCCCGGCCCCGGCCGCTTCGGCGGCTTCGACCCCGGCGACCGGATCGCGTACTCCCCCACCCCCGGGCGTACGGTCTCCGGCCGGGTGCTGATGGCCGACGCCAAGGGGCTGCACCTCGACTGCCCCGACGGCCTGGTCGTCGTACCGAAGGAGCGGGTGGAGCAGTCCGTGCGGCACGGGTGGGCGCTGACCGCGCACCAGGCGGTGGGGGTGCGGTGGCCGGCGGTGGTCGTGGTGCTGCCCGGGGACGCGGCGCAGGCACTCAGCCGGCCCTGGGTGTACACGGCGTTCAGCCGGGCGGACCGGCACCTGTCCGTGGTGCACGGCGTGGACCAGGCGCTCCCCCGAGCCGTCGCCGAGGTCCCGGCCAAGCCGCGCACGACCCGGCTGCCGGTCCTGCTGCGACCGCAGGTTCCGGCGGAGGTCTGAACCGGACGGCAGACGACGGAGGCCCGAACACGGAGGTCCGAACCGGATGACCGACAGCGGCAGTCGCGTCACGGAGGTCTGAGGCGGACAGGCGGCGACCATGGTCACGTCACGGCAGCCTGAGCCGACGGCCGACGACCACGGTGACGCCACGGAAGTCCTAGCCGGACGACAACGACGGCGGCGGTCATGGAGGGGTTGCCTCCGTGACCGCCGCCGTCGTCGTCGCAAACAGCGGGGCGTGGTGCGGCTCAGCGCTCCGCTTCCAGTGCCTCCAGGTCCTCGTCCTCGTCGAGATCCGCGTCCAGGTCGGGATCGAGTTCGTCGTCGATCACGTCCTCGATCTCGGCTCCGGGCTCGTCCACCTCGTCGATGTCGTCCAGTTCGTCGTCGATCTCGTCGTCGAAGACCGCGCTGACGTCGAAGCGGCAGACCACTCGCTGGGGATCGACCTGCTCGAAGGGGGCCTCCAGCCAGGAGCCCGGTTCGGCCGCTTCGTCGGCCGCGGTCACCCACAGCGTGGAGTCGCCCTCCTCCAGCCCGAACTCCTTGGGCCGGGAGGCGATCTCGTCCGCCTCGAACTCGTCGAAGAGGATGCCGAGCGCACCGTGGATCGTGCCGGAGGCCTCCGTGCCCGTGCCGTCGCCGACCGCCGCCTCAACCCGCTGCGCCTGGGCCAGCAGCCGCTGCGGCTCCGCCACGGCGTAGTCACGGCGGATCAGCACGCTCACCGCGTTCGGCTCCTCCGGGCCGGTGTACGGCGGCAGGGAGTCGTCGGTACCGGGGATCTCGAAAGGCGTGACCTCGTCATAACGGTCGTAGAGCAGCTCGTCGTAGACCTCGGCGGCCGCGGCGAGCTGGTTGAACGCCTCGTAGACGGCCGGGTCGTCCTCCCCCGACCGGGCTTCGACCGCGGCCAGGTGGCGGTCGAGCGCGGTCTTGACCGCCTCGGCGGCGGCGCGTACCTCGGCAGCGGTTGGCTGCGCAGCATCAGACATAGTGCAGACGCTATCCGTACCGGGGCTCTGCCCGCACAATAGATGCGATGCCGGAATACGAATTTGTCGACGTGTACGTACCGCGCGGGGTCTCCCGCAAGGACGCCACACGTCTGCTGACGGACCATGCCGAGTACGGACACTGGGAATTGGACCGACTGAGCCTGTTGCGCGACGGCAGTCGCAGGGTGCGGCTGCGCCGGCGGATCATCCGCCAGGTACGCGCGACGTGGTGAGCTGAGCCGGGCGAAACGGAGCGGGCCCCGACAGTGCGGGGCCCCTCCGTTGCGCAGATCACATCTTCCCGGGAGCTAGACCGAAGCCTTCGCCTTGCGGTAGAGCACCGCGCCCGCCAGCAGCGCGCCCGCGCCGACCGGCAGGGCGAGGCCCAGCGGCAGCTCGCTACCGGTGTGCGCGAGCTGCGGGGCCCCCTGGGAGTGGACGGCGGACTGCGCACCGGGCTGGTTCACGTGCGCGGAACCGGTCGGCGTGTGAACGCCCTTGATCGGCGAGGTACCGCCCGGCGAGGCGGGGTGACCGGGTGTGCCGGGGTGGCTCGGGGTCCCGGGGTGGCCCGGGTGACCTGGAGTCCCGGGGTGGCCCGGAGTCCCCGGAGGGGTCGTCCCGTGACCGCCGCCCGGAGGCGTGCCGTGGTGGCCACCGCCGCCGCCATGGTGACCGCCACCGTGGTTGCCACTGCCACCGTGGTGACCGCCTCCACCGTTGTGGCCTCCACCGTCGTGACCGCCACCATGGTCACCTCCGCCACCGTGGTGCCCCCCGCCGCCGTGATGGCCGCCTCCGCCACCGTGATGGCCGCCCCCACCGTCGTGACCGCCCCCGTGGTGCCCCCCACCGCCGGGAGGCGTCCCGTGGTCGTGGCCGCCGCTGTTCCAACTCCCGCCGTTGGCACAGTCGTTGCCGGTGACGGCGTTGCCGATGCCGATGACGTCGACGCTGTTGCCGCACACGTTCACCGGCGCGTCGATCGGTACCTGGACGTGGTTGCCCGAGCCGACACCGGGCGAGCCGGAAGCGTGTCCGCCGGCGTGCGAGCCCCCTGAGCCTCCGTGCGCGCCGTGTCCGCCGGAGCCGCCCGAGTTGCCGTAACCCCCCGAGTCGCCGTACCCACCGGACGAGCCGTGACCCCCCGAACCCCCATGGCCGTGACCACTGACGCCGCCCTGGTTGGCGCACTTGTTGCCGACGGCCGGGTTGAGGATCCCGACCACGTTCACGGTGTTGCCGCAGACGTTGACCGGCACATGCACCGGTGCCTGCACGGTGTTGCCGGACAGTACGCCGGGCGAGTTCGAACTGGACCCGTTCGCACCCGAGTCCGCGTGGGCGACACCGCCCGCGGCGGCGATCACCCCGGTCGCGGCCGCCATGGTCATCAAGCTCTTTCGAGTGACCTGTCGCATTGCTGAATTCCCCCCTGCCTTCATTCCTGACTGAAATTCCTCGCGCGACTTCTCGATCGACCTCTAGCTCGACTTCTAGCTCGACTTCTAGTTCGACCTATAGCTCGACTTCTCGATCGATTTCTCGCGCAAAGACCGTCGGCCCCGGAGCGCATGGCGCGCGCTCCGGGGCCGAGGACGTGGTCACCCCTCAGAGGGGCGACGTCACTTGTTGACGCAGGTGTTGCCGAAGGCGGGGTTCAGCAGACCGATCACCGAGATCGTGTTGCCGCACACGTTCACCGGGACGTGCACGGGCACCTGGATGACGTTGCCGGAAACGACACCCGGGGAGTGCACAGCGGCACCCTGAGCGCCCGAGTCGGCGACGGCCAGGCCCGCTCCCGCGAGAACCAGGCCACCGGTGGCAGCCGCAGCGGCGACGACCTTCTTGATCATTGTTCCTCCTTGTTGGCAAAAGCGATCTCGTGTTGCCGATCGCATCACCTGTAACGAGGAGGGAGTAATGGAGCTACGAGCTTATGAGCACATTCACTCGTCCCAGTCGCCCCCGCACGCGCGGTCGAATTCCGGCGTCAACCGACGTCGACCGGCGTCGACCGGCGTCGACCGACGTTTCACGACGCGTCGATGAACCGGTCCAGCACCCGCACCCCGAACTTCAGCCCCTCCACCGGCACCCGCTCGTCCACCCCGTGGAACATGCCCGCGAAGTCCAGCTCCGGCGGCAGCTTGAGCGGGGCGAAGCCGAAGCCGCGGATGCCCAGGTCGTCGAAGGACTTGGCGTCCGTACCGCCGGAGAGCATGTACGGGATCGCCTTCGCGGTCGGGTCCTCGGCGAGCAGCGAGGACTGCATGGCCTCGACCAGGGGCCCGTCGAAGGAGGTCTCCAGGGCCTTGTCGGAGTGCGTGCCCTCACGCTTCACGTTCGGCCCGAGGATCCGGTCGAGGTCGGCGAAGAACTCCTCCTTGTACCCGGGCAGGAACCGCCCGTCGACGTGCGCGGTGGCCTCGCCGGGGATGACGTTGACCTTGTAACCGGCGTTCAGCTGCGTCGGGTTGGCGGTGTTGCTGAGGGTCGCGCCGATGAGCTTGGCGATGCCGCCGAGCCGCTTGAGCGTGGCCTCCATGTCCTCGGGGTCGAGCTGGGTGCCGAGCGCGTCGCCCAGTTCGTCGAGGAAGGCGCGCGTCGTCTTCGTGACCCGTACCGGGAACTTGTGCCGGCCGATCCGGGCGACCGCCTCCGACAGCTCGGTGATCGCGTTGTCCCGGTGGATCATCGACCCGTGCCCGGCGGTACCGGCCACGGTCAGCTTCATCCAGTGCATGCCCTTCTCGGCCGTCTGGATCAGATAGAGCCGCCGCTCCTCGCTCACCGTGAACGAGAACCCGCCGACCTCGCTGATGCCCTCGGTGACGCCGTCGAACAGCTCGGGGTGGTTGTCGACGAGGTGCCGCGCCCCGTACGTACCGCCCGCCTCCTCGTCCGCGAGGAACGCGAGCACGATGTCGCGCGGGGGTCGGCGCCCGCTGCGCAGCCGGTCGCGGACGACCGCCAGGGTCATCGCGTCCATGTCCTTCATGTCGACCGCGCCACGCCCCCACACGCACCCGTCGGCAACCTCGCCGGAGAAGGGGTGGTGGGTCCAGTCCGCCGCGTTCGCCGGTACGACGTCCAGGTGGCCGTGGATGAGGAGCGCGGGCCGGGAGGGATCCGTGCCCTCGATCCGGGCGACCGTGGAGGCGCGTCCGGGGTGCGACTCGAAGATCTTCGGTTCGAGGCCCACCTCGGCGAGCTGCTCGGCGACGTACTCGGCCGCCTTGCGCTCACCCGGGCCCGAGTGGTCGCCGTAGTTGCTGGTGTCGATCCGGATCAGCTCGCGGCAGAGGTCCACGACCTCGTCCTCACCGGTGACGCCCTTGGCCGTGTCCGTGTCGCTCACGCTGCTTCCTCCCACTGCTGTCACTGCCGGCGGTTCCCCCTCATCCTCTCTCCCCGGCCGGTCGCACCCAAGCCCGGTCCAGGCCCGTCACACGCCGTTCACGCGGGACGGGGGTGGGAACAGGGGGTGATCGGCCACCCCCGGAAGCCTGGTAATGTTTCCTTCGTCGCCGCGGGGGAAACCACGCGCGACAAACACCTTGTCCGGGTGGCGGAATGGCAGACGCGCTAGCTTGAGGTGCTAGTGCCCTTTATCGGGCGTGGGGGTTCAAGTCCCCCCTCGGACACCAGCAGAAACCCCAGTTGATCTGGGGTTTTTCTGTTTCTCGGGCTCTGCTCGTACGCCACGGACCCCCACTGTCAGAGGCGGCGGCTAGCTTGCGCCCATGAGCGATGAGCAGAAGCGGCCGGGAGCCGACGCGAAGCCGAAGGGCATCGCGTTGTATCACGACATGCGGGTCGAAGAGGACTTCACCAAGTGCGCGACCCGCCTCTTCTCCGTCCTCAAGACGGCCGTGGGGACAAGCCCCGGCGCCCCGCGTTACCTCTGTCTCGACATCCAGGGGCACCGCAACGCAGCCGGTGGCTACGACGCCGACGCCCTGGAGATCATCCGCGATTTCCTGCTGGGGTTCCTCGCCCCGTATCTCACCGAGATCAGCACACCGCTCTACCACGTGAGGAACCCGGAGCCGCAGCGCGAGGACATCCCCGGCGTCCTCGACGTACGAGACCCCGACCGTGAACACTCCTACGACCACCGTGAGTTGCGCGTACGCAACCGGGACGAGAGTCCTGACGCGCGCCGGTCCAGACCCCCGGTCCGGGCCATCGCCGACTATCTCGGTCTCGATGAACCGATCTGTCTGATCTGCTGGCAGGCGCCGGTGGAGAGGGCCCACGTGGTTCCGGTGTCGCTCGGCGGTTCCAACGATGTGCGCAACTTCGCCCTCCTCTGCCCACGCCATCACCGTGAGGCGCCCGACGTCGCGGACGCCGAGGCGTTCTGGTCCTGGGTCGACTACGCCTGTGAACGCGACGGCCATATGAAGTGGGAAGGCATCGACCCGGAGACGCTGGCGGAAGCGGAGCGCGTCGGCTTCGAAATCGAGACGCGCGGACCGGTGCGGAAGAGCCTGCGCCATTTCGACCGGGTCCGTGACGAACTCGTACGCCACTACGGCTGGTGCCCGGAGGACTTCGCCGGCGGCTACCACTGGGGCGCGCTGATGGAGGAGTTCCACACGGTGATGGACTCGGCGACCAGCACCCACTTCAACGTTGCCAAGAAGGCGTCCACCGAGGCGTGGGCCTTCGAAGTGGCCCGCAGACGCCTGGGGGACGGAGTCGCGGAGCACAAGACGGACAGCGACCGGCCGCCGGCGTCGAGCCGCCCATCGGTTGAACTGGCGGAACGGACTGTGCGCAAGTCGCCCGGCAGCACAGGTGCGCAGAGCCTGGCCGATGCGGCGCGGCGAGCCGACATCGCGGTCGAGGCGGCGGCACTCGTGCGCGACATCATCGATTCGACGGGGGTCTCCAGTGCCGAGGACGTGCTGCGGGGCGTCAAGGAGGAGGTGGCGGACCGCACCGCGCAGTTCGAGCGGCTGAATGACGAGTTGATGGGGCTCGCGGCCTGCCGGCACTGCGGCCACGCCATAGCCCGGATCGGGGACGCCGCCTGGCGCCACAGCGCGGCGGCACCCATGTCCCGTGGCTGCCGGGCCGCGAGTTTCGACCGGGACGGCACTTGGGACGACTCCCTCGACCGAGCGTGGAAGGCGAGTCCGCCGAGGACATGTCGCTGAGGTGTCCACAGTCGCCGACGCCGAGGTCGCGGCCCTCGCCGGTTTTGTGGGGGATGTCTCCTCAAGCCTGAAGATCACCAGGTCAGAGCGTTGCCGGGCGCTCACGGAGCGCCCCCGTTCGGCTCCCCCGAGTGGCCGTCGGCGAGCCTGGGGCCTAGCGTCGTACTAAAATTTCCGGCTTGTTACGGAACGGAGCTGGAGCTGGACAACCCCAGGCATACCTGCGGGCCCGCCAGCGCCCCGGAAGTTACCGGGTTCGAGACGCGAGGACCGATGGCAGCCATACACGAGAGCAGTGCTCTCGGGCTTGACGAAGAGATCCGCACACACTTCGGCGATACGGCACGATTCTCCGCGGCGCCCGCCGCCTCGGCCCGCACGCTTGTCGACGTTTTCGACGCGTCCGTGCGGTCGTATCCCGACGAGCTCGCCCTGGACGACGGCACCGTCCGCCTCACCTACCGTGCACTCGCCGTCGAGGTGGAGACCCTGCGCCGCACCCTGGCCGCCGCCGGTGTCGGCCTCGGTGACCGCGTCGGCGTGCGCGTCCCGTCCGGGACCAACGACCTCTACATCGCGATCCTCGCCGTCCTCGCCGCCGGCGCCGCCTACGTCCCCGTCGACGCCGAGGACCCGGACGAGCGGGCCGAGCTGGTGTTCGGCGAAGCCGACGTGCGGGCCGTCATCGGTGCCGAGCACGCGCTGACCGTGCTCGGGCACAGTGACGTCCCGGCCGCCCGGCCCGGTGTCGAGCAGGACGCGTGGATCATCTTCACCTCCGGCTCCACCGGCAAGCCCAAGGGCGTCGCCGTCACCCACCGCAGCGCCGCGGCCTTCGTGGACGCCGAGGCGGCACTCTTCCTCACCGACGACCCCATCGGTCCGGGTGACAGGGTCATGGCGGGCCTGTCCGTCGCCTTCGACGCGTCCTGCGAGGAGATGTGGCTCGCCTGGCGCTACGGCGCCTGCCTGGTGCCCGTACCGCGCTCCCAGGTCCGCAGCGGCGCCGACCTCGGCCCCTGGCTGGTGGACCAGGACATCAGCGTCGTCTCGACCGTGCCGACGCTGGCCTCCCTGTGGGAGCCGGAGGCGCTCAACGACGTACGGCTGCTGATCTTCGGTGGTGAGGCCTGCCCGCCCGAGCTGGTTCAGCGGCTGGTCACTGAAGGCCGCGAGGTCTGGAACACGTACGGGCCGACCGAGGCGACCGTCGTCGCCTGCGCCTCCCTGATGACCGGCGACGAGCCGATCCGTATCGGACTCCCGCTGAACGGCTGGGAGTTGGCCGTCGTCGACGAGGCCGGCGTGCCCGTACCGATGGGCGGCAGCGGCCAGTTGGTGATCGGCGGGGTCGGTCTCGCCCGCTACCTCGACCCCGAGAAGGACGCCGAGAAGTACGCGCCCCTCGAATCCCTCGGCTGGGAACGGGCGTACCGCAGCGGTGACTTGGTCAAGGCCGAGCCCGAAGGGCTGATCTTCCTCGGCCGGGCCGACGAGCAGATCAAGCTCGGCGGACGCCGGATCGAACTCGGCGAGGTCGACTCGGCCCTCCAGGCACTGCCCGGAGTGGCCGGAGCGGCCGCCGCCGTGCGCACCGCGCGCAGCGGCAACCAACTCCTCGTCGGCTATGTCGTCATCCAGGAAGGCTGGGACCAGGCCGCCGCCGTCGAGAAACTGCGGGCCGAACTGCCCGCCGCCCTCGTGCCGTTGATCGCTCCGGTCGCGGACCTGCCGACGCGTACGTCCGGCAAGGTGGACCGGAACGCGCTGCCCTGGCCGCTCGAAGACCTGGAGACCGGCGGTGCCAAGGAGCAGCTCTACGGCACGGAGGCCTGGCTCGCGGAGCAGTGGGCCGAGGTGCTCGGCATCCCCGTGAGCACCGCCTCCGACGACTTCTTCGCGATCGGCGGCGGCAGCCTGGCCGCCGCCCAGCTCACCACCCGGCTGCGCACCCGCTACCCGAGCGCGGCCGTCCTCGACATCTATCAGCAGCCGACCCTGCGCAAGCTGGCCCGGCACCTCGAAGACTCGGCGCAGGGCGACGGCACCGCGCGCGTGATCGCGCCGGTCCCGACCCGCGCCAAGGTGATCCAACTCCTCGCGCTGGTCCCCCTGTTCACGCTCGTCGGCCTGCGCTGGACGGTGGCACTGGCCGCGCTGGGCAACGTGCTCAGCGGCTACGCATGGCTGCCGACCGCCTCCTGGTGGCTGGTCGGCGCCGGTGCGCTGCTCCTCTTCAGCCCGCCCGGCCGGCTCGCGATCTCCGCGGGCGGTGCGCGCCTGCTGCTGCGTGGCGTGAAGCCGGGACGCTACGACCGTGGTGGCAGCGTCCACCTGCGGCTGTGGGCGGCGGAGCGGCTGGCCGAGTTCAGCGGGGCGACCGCGCTGACGGGCTCGTGGCTGGAGCGGTACGCACGTGCCCTCGGCGCCAAGATCGGCCCGGACGTCGACCTGCACTCGCTGCCGCCGGTCACCGGCATGCTCAAGCTGGGCCGCGGTGCCGCGGTCGAGTCCGAGGTGGACCTGTCCGGCTACTGGCTGGACGGCGACCGCCTGGAGATCGGTCCGGTCAAGGTCGGCGCGCACGCCGTCGTCGGCACGCGCAGCATGCTGTTCCCCGGCGCCCGGGTGGGCAAGCGGGCCGAGGTGGCGCCGGGTTCGGCGGTCACCGGCACGATCCCGACCGGCCAGCGCTGGGCGGGCGCGCCCGCCGTCAAGCTCGGCAAGGCCAAGCACAACTGGCCCAAGCAGCGCCCGCAGCGGGGCACGTACTGGCGCGTGATGTACGGCCTGACGGGCTTCGCGCTCACCATGCTGCCGGTGGTCGCCGGCACCGTCGCGCTCCTGGTGACCAGCCTGTTCGTGGCACCGGGCGACGGTCTCGGCGAGGCCCTGCGGGGCGCGTCCCTGGCCCTGGTCCCGGCGACGCTCGCCTTCGGGCTGACGTACGCGCTGCTGATCCTGATCGGTGTACGGCTGCTCAGCCTGGGGCTGCGCGAGGGCACGCACCCCACGCACAGCCGGATCGGCTGGCAGGCGTGGACGGTCACGCAGTTGATGGACCTCTCCCGCGAGACCCTCTTCCCGCTGTACGCCGGGCTGGCCACGCCGGTGTGGCTGCGGCTGCTCGGGATGCGGATCGGGCGGGGCGCCGAGGTGTCGACCGTGCTCGCGCTGCCGAGCCTGACCACCGTCGGTGAGGGTGCGTTCCTGGCCGACGACACGTTGACCGCGCCGTACGAACTCGGTGGCGGCTGGATGCGGATCGGGCGGGCCGAGATCGGGCGGCGGGCGTTCCTCGGGAACTCCGGGATGACCGCGCCCGGGCGGAGCGTGCCGGACGGCGGGCTCGTCGGGGTGCTGTCGGCGACGCCGAAGAAGGCGAAGAAGGGCACGTCGTACCTGGGGCTGCCGCCGGTGAAGCTGCCGCGCAGCACGAGCGGCGGCGACCAGAGCCGGACGTACGACCCGCCGGCCAAGCTGCTGTGGGCGCGCGGGCTGGTCGAGCTGTGCCGGATCGTGCCGGTGTTCTGCTCGGCGGCGCTGGCCGTGCTGACGGTGGCGGCGCTGTGCGCGCTGGGTGTGTGGGCGCCGCTGTTGTCCGGCCTTGTGCTGCTGGCGGTGGGCGCTGCGGCCGGGCTGATCTCGATCGTGGCCAAGTGGGCCCTCGTGGGGCGGCATCACGGTGCCGAGCACCCGCTGTGGAGCGGTTACGTGTGGCGCAACGAGCTGGCGGACACCTTCGTCGAGGTCGTGGCGGTGCCGTGGCTGGCCGGTTCGGTGCCCGGTACTCCGGTGCTGACGGCCTGGCTGCGCGGGCTCGGCGCGCACATCGGCAAGGGCGTCTGGGTGGAGAGCTACTGGCTGCCCGAGACCGACCTGGTGACCCTGGAGGACGCCTCCACAGTGAACCGTGGTTGTGTGCTCCAGACCCACCTCTTCCACGACCGGATCTTGCGGACGGATACTGTGGTCCTCCGTGAGGGCGCGACGCTGGGTCCTGGCGGAATCGTCCTGCCCGGCAGTGAGGTCGGGGCGCGCACCACTCTGGGCCCCGCATCGCTGGTGATGGCGGCGGAGTCCGTCCCGGACGACACCCGCTGGCTGGGCAATCCGATCGAGTCGTGGCGATCCTGAACAAGGGTCGCGCGGCGTCGGCTTCGGAGGGCGGTGCACGGGTACGAGATACGAGCACAGCGCAGGGAGCAGACGCAGCAGTGACCGTTCAGCAGGCGGCGGGTCCGGACCCGTATTTCCCGGCAAACGGCGATGCCCGCTACCGGGTGCACCGCTATGAGCTCGCGCTGGACTACCGTCCCGGCCCCAACCGTCTGTCCGGCACGGCCCGTATCAACGCGATAGCGGGCCGTGCGCCGCTGGCCGAATTCCAACTGAACCTGGGCGACTTCAAGATCGGCCGGATTCGGGTGGACGGCCGCCAGCCGCACTACACGCACCGCGGCGGCCGACTCCGGGTCCGGCCCGCGAAGCCGCTGCGGGCCGGTGCCGCGTTCACCGTCGAGGTGCACTGGTCGGGCAATCCCAAGCCGGTCGCCAGCCCCTGGGGCGGCCTCGGCTGGGAGGAGCTGACGGACGGGGCGCTGGTGGCGAGCCAGCCGATCGGGGCGCCGTCCTGGTACCCGTGCAACGACCGGCCGGCCGACAAGGCGTCGTACCAGATCTCGATCACCACGCCGTCCGCGTACGCGGTGGTGGCGGGCGGCCGACTGCTGACCCGAACTACCAAGGCCTCGACCACGACTTGGGTGTACGAGCAGTCGGCGCCGACGTCGAGTTATCTGGTCGGGCTGTCGATCGGGAAGTACCAGACGGTGCTGCTGGGCGACCCAGGGCTGGGCGGGATCCCGCAGCACGGGCACATCCCGTCGGACCTGCTCCCGGAGTTCTCAAGGGACTTCGCGCGGCAGCCCGCGATGATGGAGCTGTTCCAGGACCTGTTCGGGCCGTACCCCTTCGACGAGTACGCGGTCGTGGTGACCGAGGAGGAACTCGATGTCCCCGTCGAGGCACAGGGGTTGTCGCTGTTCGGCGCCAACCACGTTGACGGGGCCCGGGGTTCGGAGCGACTGGTCGCGCACGAGCTGGCGCACCAGTGGTTCGGCAACAGTGTGTCCATCGCCGACTGGCGGCACATCTGGCTGAACGAGGGGTTCGCGAAGTACGCCGAGTGGCTGTGGTCCGAGCGCTCGGGCGGCCGTACGGCCCACCAACACGCCGCCGCCGCGCACCGGTTGCTGTCCACGCTCCCGCAGGATCTGCGGCTCGCCGACCCCGGCCGCAAGTCGATGTTCGACGACCGGCTCTACGAACGCGGGGGCGTCACCGTCCACGCGGTGCGCTGCGCGCTGGGCGACATCGCGTTCTTCCGCATGCTGCGCAGTTGGGCGAGCGTGCACCGCAACGGGACGGTGACCACGGCGACGTTCACGTCGCATGCGTCCCGGTTCACTTCCGAGCCGTTGGATCAGCTTTTCGAGGCGTGGGTTCAGGGGACTCGGTTGCCGCCGATGCCGTCCTCCACCGCACCGATCCCGAACCGGGCGCAGGACGGCCAGGCGACCGCCTAGCTCTCCCCCAGTTCTCCGTAGAGCTCGACGCAGGTGTCCGTGGCGCGCTCCAGGCTGAGCAGCGGGAAGCGTTCGTCGGGCGCGTGGATCCGGTCGTCGGGGAGGCCGAAACCGAGGAGCAGGGTCTGGGTGCCGGTCACGGCGGCCAGTTCGGCGACGAAGGGGATCGAGCCGCCGGACGGCAGCAGCAGGGGCCCGCGGCCGAAGACCCGGACGCAGGCGCGTGTCGCCGCGTCGACGCCCGGTCCTTCCGGGTCCAGGGTGTAGGGCGGGCAGGCGGCGAGGACGCGCAGGCGACTGTGTACGGTGCGCGGGGTGCGGTCGGCCAGGTGGGTCCGCAGCGCCCGGGCCACCGCGGCGGGGCGCTGGCCCGGAACCAGGCGGACGCTCAGGTGGGCGCTCGCGCGGGCCGGGATCGCCCCTCTGGCCGTGCCGGAGAGACCGGTGACGACGACGGCCGGGCGGACGGTGGTGCGTTCGAAGGCGGAGTACCCGGGTTCGCCGGCCCCGGTACCGGCGCCGGCGGGGGCCAGGAGTTCGGCGGCACGGGGACCGTCGCGAGCCAGGCGGGCCCGCCGCACGGGATCGAGGGGGCGTACGTCGTCGTAGAAACCCCGGACCGCGATCCGGCCGCCGGGCGTGTGGAGGCCGGCCACCAGGGCGCACAGGGTCCGGGCGGGTTCGGCCACCGCGCCGCCGAAGGCGCCGGCGTGCAGTGCGGTGGCGGGGCCGGTCACCTCGATGCGGGCGGCGAGCGAGCCGCGCAGTCCGTCGACCAGTACGGGGGTGTGCGCGTCCCGCATCCGGGTGTCGGACACGACGGCGAGGTCGGCCCGCAGATACGCGGGGCCGCGACGCAGGGCGTGCGACAGCGTGGGGCTGCCGATCTCCTCCTCGCCGTCCAGCACGACCCGCAGATTGACCGGGGGTCCGCCGGTGGCCAGCCAGGCCTCGATCGCGGCGAGATGGGCGGTGAGCTGTCCCTTGTCGTCACTGGCGCCGCGCGCGTGGACGTACCCGCTGTCGAGACGCGGCCGGAACGGGTCCGTGGTCCACGCGGAGCGGGGTGCGGCGGGCTGGACGTCGTAGTGCCCGTAGACGAGGAGCACGGGGGCGCCCGGCCGGTGGAGCCAGTCGGCGGTGACGACGGGGGCGGCTCGGCCAGGGCGGACGGTGACCGTGTCGAGGCCGATGCGGCGCAGGTGTGCGGCGAGGCGCGCGGCACACCGCCGGAGGTCGGCGCGATGCCCTGCCGCGGCGCTGACGGTGGGGTACCGCAGCAGCGCGCACAGCAGGGCGAGCGTGGCGGGGCGCCGGGTCCGTGCGAGACGCAGCGCGGCTTCGGTTCGGGCCCGGGACCGGGACCGGACGGCCCGGGGCTGAGCGCTCATCGGCCCGTCCTCCAGGTCGCCGGGTCAGGGGGTGGTCACACCCGGACCCCGTTCAGTGGTGCCGGGGCCCGGCCTCGGGTGGCGGGACTCCTGGAGGGGGGCGGGGTGGGGCGATGGGAGTCGCGTCGGGTGGTCGTCAGGGGGGCGCGGGATCGGTCCCAGGGGAAGGTGCGGCGGTCCTCCTGGCGGGATGCCATGCCCAGGGACTGGGCGCTGGTGAGCCACTCCTCCGCGCTCTCGGCGATCTCCAGCAGCAGTGCCTCGAAGTTCGCGCGCTGGGTCTGCAGCAGGTGCGGCTGGGCCAGCCAGCGCAGCACCTCACGGCCCGCGATCGCCATCCGCTGCCGGGGCGAGGTGACCAGGCGCTCGCCGAAGTACTGGGCGAGCACGATCTCGACCACGTCCCACGCGGTGTCGGCGCCGAAGAGCCGTTTGATGTCGTCCGAGCCGAGGATCCGGTAGGCCTCGTCGAGCAGTTGCATCACTTCGACGCGCAACACGTTGACATGGCCGTACGAGGTGAACTTCAGGTTGTTGCGCAGGTCCAGGCCCGCCCTGCGGACCACCGCGATGCTGCCGAAGCTGGGGTCGTAGGCCCGCTCGCGCACCACGTCCGCGATCCGCTTGTCGCGGTGGAAGAGGGCGACCTGGTTCATGAAGTGTTCCAGCAGGCCGTGGTAGTCGGAGTTGGCCCGCGAGCCGGTCGGCACGGGCGAGCGGCCGTAGCCGAACGCCCTGCGGTACGCGGCGAGCCGGTCCCGCCGGGTGTAGCGCAGCACTTCCCGCCGGTCGAACTGGTAGAGCGCGTACGCTCCCGCGCCGCTGGACAGGTAGACCGCGCCGGCGCGGAACAGCTCCTGGAGCTTCTGCACCGCGCGGAAGACCCCGACCATCTCGTGCTGGTAGATGTAGTAGAGGTCCGCCATCGCGACGAGCCGCTCGGCCGATACCGACTCGTCGTACGGCTCGATCTCCTGTGGCAGCCGGGTCTTGCCGAGCGCGTCGGCGGCCTGCTCGCCGATGCCGACGAGCTGGGCGAGCCCTTTGTCGGGCGGGGGTTTCTGTTGCAGGTCGGCCTTGACCGCGGACCGCAGCAGGTCGTCGATCTGCTTGGTCAGGACGTCCGCGAGCTGTGGGTCGGCGACGAGCTGCGCGGACAGCCGGTCGGTGACGGTCTCCCGGAGGGCCGCGATGCGGTCGAGGAAGGCCTGGTATTCCTGTGCGTTCGCCATGGGTCTCCTCCGTCAGGTCCGTAGGGCCTCGACCGTGTTGCTGCGGATGTCGTCCTCGGTGACGAGTGTGATCAGCCAGGTGAGGCCGGGCGGCGCGGCGGCGGGCAGGGCGTCGAAGGTGCAGAGCGCGCGCCCGAGGCAGTCCGTGTCCACCTGCTGGGACTCCGTCTCACCCAGATCGGGCCGCCCGGCCGCGACGAGCACGGCCGTCGAGTGCGGGGTGAAGCCGCGGCCCACCAGGGCCACGGTCGGGGTGGTGCCGCGCACGTGGGCGTGGTCGACGAAGACGATCTCGGGCGGTTCGGGGCGCTGTACGGCGCCCGCCAGCGTCACCGTGTCGTCGAGCTGGCCGGCCAGTTCCCGGAGCGCTCGCACGACCCGCGGCGTCCGCAGGCCGTCGGGGAGCGTCTTGTCGTAGGCCGGGTCCGTGCGCGGGAGGGTGACCAGTGTCTCGGTGGCCCGCACCAGGCCGGCGAGTTGGCCCAGGACGGGGGCGATCGCGATCACGCCGTCCTTGCCGGCGTCCTGGATCAGCCGCGGCCCTTCGCGGGTGGTGACCCGCACCACCCAGTCCAGCAGGTCGGAGAGAAGGATCCGCGGGATCCCAGCACCGAGCCGGAGCTGGATCGTCTGGCGCTGCGCCTCGTCCACGAAGACCGTGTTGAGTGCGAACACCGTCTCCTGCACGGACTGGGCGACGACGTCCAGACTGCGGGACAACTGGATCAGGATCGTGCCGAGCGAGGTCTGACTGCTGATGCCGGAGAACAGGTCCCGGTCGGTGTCCCAGCCGGCGGCGAGCGACAGGACATGGTCCACGACGATACGGAAGTTGGTGACGATCCGTTCCTCGTCGAGGGTGCCGACACGGGTGGTCCGGAGCCCGAACCGGTCGCGCAACTGGGCGAGTTGACCGCCGATCGTGTCGGGGTCCAGCCGCCCGCGCGGGTTGCGGGCGCCGAGCAGCAGGGTGAACAGTTCATCGACGCGCTGCACCCGTGGGCCGCCCTCGACCGCCAACTCGTCGACCAGTTCGCCGAGTTCGGTGCGGATGACGGTCCGGGTCGCCTCGGTGTCCTGCGGGTCGGCGGCGGGGTCGAGCGGGGTCAGTCCGTCCAGCAGCGGGGTGATCTGCTCCAGCACGTTCTTGGCCCGCTGGTAGATGCTGGCCTGGGCTCCGGTGAGGGCGCCGAGGTCGGCCTGGACGGCGTAGCCGCGCGGACGCCAGTCGAACTCGGTGTGGCCCTGTACCTCGCGCAACTCGAAGGCACCGGCCAACGCGGCCTGGAAACCAGCGGTGTTGGAGCCCGGCCGCCAGCCGAGGACGTCCCGCAGGGCGCTCTCCACGGTCTGCGCGTAGCTGCCCGCGCGGTCGCCGTCACGGGTCGCCGGCGCACGTCCGTCGGTCTCGACGGTCTCCGTCAGGATGGGGAAGGTGGACAGGTCGACCACATTCTGGTCGGGTGCGGGCGGTGGTGTGGGGGCGGGCGGGGCGTGGTGCCCGTTCCGGCGCTGGTAGACGATGCTCCCGTCGGCGAAGGAGTTCACCTCGACCGGGAAGCGCTGCACGGGTTCGCCGTCCGCGCTCAGGACGCTCACGAGGAACCTGCCCGGAGCGGGCGAGAGCCACTCGTAGAAGCCGTCCTCGCCGCTCTGGCGGGAGGCGATGACCTTGCCGCCCAGGTCGCGGATCTCCACGGTGGCGAACTTCAGCGGCTGTCCGTCCTGGTCGCGGACGAAGCCGCGGATGCCGTGCTCCTCCTCGCCCAGGACGAGGTCGGGCACCTCGGTGGGGGGATCGCCGGCCGTGACGTCCACCAGGTGCTCGGCGGGTTCGTCGGCGGTCAGCAGGCGGCCACCCACGTCCACGGGGGAGTCGGCCAGGCCCACGGTCCATTTGCCGGCGGTGAGTTGGCTCAGGTCGTAGACGCCGTCGGCGTCGGTGATGGCGACCACCTCGAGGTCTCCCTGACGGGCCACGATCTCGATGTTCGCCAGCGGTGCTCCGAGGCGGTGCAGAACGCGACCCGTCCGGAACACCAGCGGGACGAACTCGAATTGGTCCAACAGCTTCATGTCGTCACCGGCCCGCACATCGGCGGTGATCCGGTCGCTGCCGGGCTTCGCGGTGACCCGCTGCCCGGTGCTGCCGTGGGTCGCCGCGGTCGTGTCGGCGACGGCGAGGAACACCTTGCCCTTGGGAATGTCGTCGAAGACGAGCTTCGTGAGGGTGGCGTCGGTCGCGAGCCGGCGGGGCGGCAGGTCGAGCCGGTCGGCGCGGGTCAGTTCGAAGACGACTCCGATGACAGGGTCGCCGTTGTACTCGGGGCAGACGCTGATCTGCGCGGGCGCGGCCTCGTAGTAGATCTTCTGCGTGTCGATGCGCGGCGGCCTGCCACCGCGATTGATGACGAAGTCGCCGTCTCGCGGTACGAACCGGTCGTCGTCGAGGGATTGCGGGCTCACCTCGACCAGGTCGACGTCCCGGCAGGTGGCGTACACGTCGCCGTCGGCCCGGCTCGTGAAGGACTTCCCCGCCACTTTTACGACGACGTCGCGCAGCGGTGTCTTGTCGGCGTGGAGCGTGCGGAGGCGGAACAGCCGTTTCTCGTCGTCTTTCGGGAGGAGAAGGATGTCCACGATGCCGTTGCGGGCGTCGGAGCCGCGGAGTTCTTCCTTGCAGCCGTCCTCATGGACGACCAGCGCCTTCGAGAATTCGTCGAGGCCGGCCACCTTGATGTCGTGTTCCTCGGAATCGGCACACTCCCATGCGGTGAGGCCGTTCCTGTCCGTGGGCTCCAGGTGCGTCTTGCCGATCGTGAGCGTCACGCCGGAAGGCGTGGGCCAGTCCTCCTGCCACCCCTTGACGCGCCCGTCGTCCCGCGGCAACGGGCTGAGGAAGACCCGGATCCTGAGCTTGGCCATCGTGCTCTCCTTTCTCTCCAGGTCAGCGGCGGGCGCCGGACGTGGAGCACGGGCTGTTCAGCGCGGCGATCTCCTGCCAGTAGGCGAGCAGCGCCGGCAGGGTGTCGTGCCAGAGCGTCTGCTGGCAGGCTTGGACGCAGCGGATCACCTCGTCCGCCCAGGCACCCGCCTCGCGGCGGTGTTCGGTACCGAGGGCAGCGAGTTCGGTGAGGTGTTCCGGAGCGGCCAACTGGCCGACCAGGACCCGGCCCAGGCGCTGGACGTACGACTGGCACAGGGCGACGGACGCCGGGGTGTCGTCGCCCAGGGCGGCCCGGGCCTGCTCGGCCGCGCCCATGGTCTCCAGGGCCGCGTTGGCCACCTCGTCCACCAACAGGACGTCCCCGCCTCGCGGTCGGTCGGACACCGCGATCAGTTCGAGTTCGCGCACGGTGTCGCGCAGCCGTCCTGCTGCCGCCGTCAGGCCGGCGTACGCGGAGTGGACGGTCACGGTCATCGCCTCGCCAACTCGGTGTAGAAGTTCCGGGTGATCACGCCCGGGCGGGCCAGCCTGCGGTCCAGGGCGGAGCGGGCCGCGCCGATCAGGAAGCGGGCCGGGATGATGCCGGGGTCGGTGCCGGCGGCGAGGCGTTCGGCGGCCTCCACCTGCATCGCGTACTCCTTGGCTCCGAACGGGATCACCTGGGCGAGGCTGCGTCGGCCGAGTTGGGTGAAGGGCCGGAAGCAGAGGGTGTCCACGACCGCCGGATGGGCGGTGGCGAAGGTGGCGACCAGTTCGCGCGGCAGGGTGCCCGCCCGCGGGTCGGGATAGATGCGCGACCACAACCGGCCGTAGCGGTCCGCCTGTTCGGCGAAACCCATGTGGCGCAGCAGCTCGACGGAGATCCAGACCCGGAACCACGGGGTGGGGTGCGGGCCGCGCGGGTTGTACGTCAGGACGGACGCCGGGGAGCGGCCCACCACGTCCAGCAGCGAACCGACCACTGCCGGGCCGCCGAGCAGGAGTGCCGCCAGGTCGGCGTGGATCTCCCGGTTCCAGCGCACCCAGGTGCGGACCACGGACGGCGGGCAGCCCTCGTCGAGGAGCCGGGCCGCGATCGCCCGGGGCACCGCCCGGTCGAGTCCGAGGTCGCTCTGCAGGTTGTGCGAGACCTCGTGCAGGACGGCGCCCAGGGTCCAGGGGTTCACCAGGCGGTGGTACGGGAGTTGCACCAGCGGGAACGGGTTGAGCCGGCGGCCGAGGCGGCGCAGCGGGATGCCCCGCCGGAAGGTGGCCGGGGAGAATCCCGTGCGCATGAAGGAGAACGGGGGCGGGGCGGGCAGCGGTTTGGCCTCGCCCACGCCCAGATAGGCGGCCTGGTAGCAGGACAGGGCGATGCGGTCGCAGGACAGCAGGGCGTCGGCGAAGACGGACTGCCGCTGGCCGAACAGCTCGAAGTAGAAGTCCCAGATGCGTTCGACCTCGCGGACCCAGTTGTGCGCCAGTTCCTTACTGGTGAGCAGGGCCTGGAGGCGCCGGGTGTCCGGGCGCGCGGCCGCCTCGCGGGCCTGGCGGGCCACCTGCTCGCTCTGCCGCAGCAGTTCACCCCGCAACTGCCCCAACAGGGCGTTGACGGCCTGGAGATGACCGGCGGTCGGGGCGGCGGCCCCGGTGCCGAACTCGCCCGCGCGGAACGGTCGCAGGGCTGCGGCGTGCCGGGTGACGTTCAACCCCTGGGCCCGCAGCCAGGGTTGACGCACCGGCACGGCTACGGCGGCCCGGCGCACCGGCCGGCCGGACCGGGCGGTCGCGGTGCCCGGGTCCGGTGTGCCGGTCGGCGGGGCGGGAGCCGTGGGCGCGCTCATCACCGGCCTCCGGTCAGCCGCCGTACGGCCCGCGCGGGCGGACCGGACGGTAGACGGGCACCGGCACCCAGGCGACGGACATCGGCGGCAGCCCGGAAGGGCGCCTCGGTCCGGCACCGCGCGACCGGTAGGGACGGCTCGGGCCCGGTACGGGTGCGTACGACGGTCCGGCACCGGGCGACCGGTACGAGCGGCTCGGGCCAACTGCCGGACCGTAGGAGGGCGTGGCGCCGAGCGAGCGGACGGCGGCCGTCGAGGCGGACATCGGCACCGCGGTCCCGGACCGTACGGCCCGGTGGTAGCGGCGGTCGACGGCCCGGGCCCGGCGTACGACCGCCCGGCGGCGCCGCGGGTCGGACAGGACGGCGGCGGTCTGGCCTGCCAGGGTGCGCACCGCCGAGCGCGCGGTGACCGGACGGCCGCGCGCGACCTGGCGGGCCAGGCTCCGCGCGGTGCGCACGGCGATGGTGGGCAGCGCCTGGACCAGCGGTCGGGTCGCGGGGTCGCGGCGCAGGGTGCGGGTCACTCCGGCGAGGCCCCGCACCAGGTGCGGGGCGGCCCGCAGCACGGCGGGTGCGGCGCGGCGGGCGAGGCCGATCGCGAGGGGCGCGACGGCGCCGATCAGCGCCTCGGCCTCCTCCTCGGACTCCGCCTCCGCGGCGGCGTGGCCGAGGTGCTCCATCATGGCGTCCGGGTAGACCCGCCGCAGCGGGTTGGCCATCGCCTCTTCCTCGAACTCGGCCTCGTCCTCGTACTCGTGGAGGGACTCGCCTTCGTACTCGCCCTCGTCCTCGAACTCGGTCTCCTCCTCGTGGAGGGACTCGTCCTCGAACTCGCCCTCCGCCTCGAAGAGATACTCGAACTCGGACTCCTGGTCGCCGCTCGTGAGGGCGCCGAGCGCCGAACGGGCCGCCCGTCCGGCCAGGCCGGCGAGCCCGGACAGGAACTCCTCGCCCTCGTCCTCGTGCAGGGCCTCCCACTCCCCCTCCAGTTCGGGGAGCGGCGATGCGCCGGACGTCCTGGGGCCGGCTCCGTTGGTGCTCACGCTCATGGCCGCTGTCCTTCCGTCTCCGTCATCCGTCTCGGTCAGCGCGCGTATCCGGGGCGGCGTGGACGCCCGCCCTGGTACTGGCGGCGGGGGTGTCCGGCGCGGGCGGCGGGGCCCGTGGCACGGCGGGCGGCGGTCGCGGCGCGGACGTTGCGCTGCAGCGCGCGGGTGGTCCGCTGCGGGCTGCCCAGTACCCGGCGGGTCTGGCCCGCCATGACCCGGGCGGCGGCGCGGCGGTCGACGGGGCGGCCTGCGGCGGCACGGGCGCCCAGCACGCGGGCGGTGCGCCGGACGATCAGCGGTACGGCGCGCACGGCGGGGCGGGTGGCGCGCTGCCTGCGCAGCAGCCGGGTCAGCACACAGGTGGCGCGCACCAGGTGCGGCAGCAGCCTGCGCAGGGTGGCCCGGTCCTGTGCGGACAGCGCGGCGACGGTGGCCGCGCCGATCATCGCCTCGGCCTCCGCCTCGGTCCGGGCCTGGGCGGCGACCGCGGCCATCATCTCGGCCATCGCCTCCTGCTGGGTGAGCGGCCGGGACAACTCCTCCTCGGCCTCCGCCTCGAACTCGCCCTCCCCTTCCTCCTCGTAGAGGTACTCGTCCTCCAACTCCCCCTCGCCCAGGGCCCGGGCGGCGAGGTTCCCGAGGGTGCCGCCGAGCGGGCCGCCGATCGCGGTGCCCACCAGCGGAGCGGCGATGCGGGCGACGCTGCGCAGCATCGGGGCGGCGCGGCGGACGAAGGAGCCGATACGGCGGAAGAAGGCCTCGTCCTCGTTCTCGTACTCCGACTCGCCCTCCCACTCGGTCTCGTACTCCTCCTCGAACTCGCCCTCGTTCTCCCCCTCGCCCAGGAGGCCGCCGACGGCGCCGGCGATCCGGCTGAGGAACTCCTCGCCCTCGCCTTCCTCTTCGTAGAGGTACTCGTCCTCCTCCTCACCGGCTCCCTCGAACTCGCCCTCCAGGGCGGCTTCCTCCTCGTACTCCACGTCTGCCTGGCGCATCTGCATCGCCGCCTCTCTCCACGCGGTCAGGCAACTCACCCTGCTCTGCGGAAAGTTGGGGAGACAGTCACACGTCCTGCGGTCGATCGGTCCGGTCGGGTTCGGATGAGTGTCGCTCGGACGTGCTACGCGCGAATCGGGCACGGAGCGGTCGGCCCCGCTGTTAAAGTGCGCTCCATGCCGTGCGTGTGGACCGGCAATGCCGCCGGTCCGCTGAGGCAAGGGGGCCGGCGATGACCGACGGGGCAGCAACCGGGTTATTGGCCAGGGAACAGATCGACGCCGAAGTCGAGGCCCTGGCACTGAAGTTGATCGGCAGACTTGCCGAGTCCGGCGAGCGGGTACTGCTCGACCTGGAGGTCGACGACATCCGCTGCCTGGTCATCCGCAGCGACCGGGCCGGCCCGATGGCCCTGCTGAGCCCCCGCGAACAGGAGATCGCCCGCATGGTCGCCTGCGGCCATCCCAACAAGACGATCGCCTCGGTCCTGGAGATCAGCGCCTGGACGGTCGCCTCCCATCTGCGCCGCATCTTCGTGAAGTTGGAGGTGTCTTCCCGGGCCGCGATGGTCAACCGGCTGGCACCTGGGGAGCCGTGAGGATCCATGACGGCCAAGTGGGCCCGCTGGAGCGGGCGTTCGGGTGAGAACTGGCTGGAGATCTACGGGGAGACCGAACCGCGGTCCATTCCGTTGGAGCGAATCCTCGCCACGGGAGAGGACGAGGGGCACCCCTTCACCGCGTATCTGTACGTGTGGACGCTCGGGTACACGGGGGACGCCCGACGCACGGAGGTCACCCTGCTCTTCCCGGCCGAGGACGACTGGCGGGTGAAGGATCTCCAGGCCGTCGTGTACCACCTGCCTCCGGTGCAGGAGGAGCGGGCATGGCGGGACACCCTGGCCAAGGACCTCCAGGCGGCAGGCCCCGTACTGGCGGCCGTCGGCACGGTCACGGCCGGCCTGACCGGCTTTCCCGAACTCAACGCGGTGGCGTCCGCGGCCGCCCATCTGAACGCGCGCAGCGCGCCCCAGATACCGAACGACGAGTGGTACGTCAGGAGGGTCCACGACACCGTCGCCGACACCCTGTACCAGGGAGTCGAATGGATCCTCCCGCCGAGCTTCGTGAACCAGATCGGCACCCGCGTCACCGGTGCCCTTCTCGTCCAGTTCATCGGGGCCGCGCCCACGCACACGGCCCTTCCCGAACACCCGACGCCGCCCCTCCTGGCCCGCGCGATCCTCACGCACGGGAAGGAAAGCAACGAGCTGCCCGGTCCCGAGGACGCCCACGTCCGGTTGCCGCTCCGCGTCACCCCCGAGGAACCACTCGCATAACCCCGGCACAATGGTCCCCATGTCACGCCCCACCCCCTGCCCCTGCGGTCTCCCCGCCCCCTACGACACCTGCTGCGGCCGCTACCACTCAGGCGCCCCCGCCCCCACCGCAGAGGCACTGATGCGCTCCCGCTACACCGCCTTCGTGCGGCTGGACGCGCCCTATCTGCTGCGCACCTGGCACCCGCGGACACGGCCCGCCGAGCCCCTCGACCTCGACCCGGGGATGCGGTGGACCGGGCTGGAGATCCTCGGCACGGGTGGCGGGTCGGCGTTCCATTCCGCGGGGACCGTGACGTTCCGGGCGTCGTACCGGGGTGGGGCGATCCATGAGCGGAGCCGGTTCGAGCGGGTCGACGGGGCGTGGGTGTACGTCGACGGGGAGTTCCTGGAGTAGGTCGCCTACGGGGCCAGGATGTCCAGTTCCTGGAGGGCGCCGACCGTGATCTCGCGGGTCAGGGTCTCCGCGCGGAGGGCGTCGCCCTCGCGGACCGCCTCCGCGACCTGGACGTGCAGGGTGACAGCGGCCGGATCGGGGTCCTCGAACATGACCTCGTGGTGGGTGCGGCCCGCGAGGACCTCGGTGACGACGTCGCCGAGGCGGGCGAACATCTCGTTGCCGGAGGCGGCCAGGATCACCCGGTGGAAGGCCACGTCGTGGACGAGGTAGGCCTCCAGTTTGTGGCCGCGCGAGTTGGCCACCATGCCGATCGCGCACTCGGTGAGTTCCGCGCACTGCTCCGCCGTGGCGAACTTGGCGGCCAGGCCCGCCGCGATCGGCTCGACCGCGGAGCGCAGCACCGTGAGTGACCGCAGTTGCTGCGGGCGGTCGGCGCCGGCCAGCCGCCAGCGGATGACCTGCGGGTCGTAGACATTCCACTCGGCCTTCGGCCGCACCGTCACGCCCACCCGGCGGCGGGACTCGACCAGGTGCATGGATTCGAGGACGCGGACCGCCTCGCGCATCACGGACCGCGACACCTCGAAGTCCTTGGCGAGCTCGTCCGTGCGCAGGACGCTGCCCGGTGGGTACTCACCCGCGGTGATGGCGGGGCCGAGGGAGTCGAGTACGCGGCCGTGCAACCCGCGGCCCGGAGTGGTCATGCACTCAGCGTACGGGTCGCATCACGGAACCAAAAAGTCAGACTTATATGTCACAGACTCTTGAATTCATCGTACCTAATCGGTTTCAGTGGGTTCGACATCAGGTGTCGTCGACGAGACAGTGAGGCAGCGATGCGTACCCCCCATGTCGTCGTGGTGATGGGCGTAGCGGGCACCGGGAAGACCACCATCGGTCCCCTGCTCGCGGCCCGGCTCGGCGTTCCGTACGCCGAGGGCGACGACTTCCACCCGCAGGCCAACATCGCCAAGATGTCGGCCGGGCACCCGCTGACGGACGAGGACCGGTGGCCGTGGCTGGACGCCATCGGCTCCTGGGCGCACGGGCGCGCGGGGCTCGGCGGGGTCGTCAGCAGCTCGGCGCTGAAGCGGTCGTACCGCGACCGGTTGCGGGCCGCGGCTCCTGGTGTCGTCTTCGTGCATCTGACCGGCGACCGCGCGCTCATCGAGGACCGGATGGCGCACCGGCACGGGCACTTCATGCCGACCGCGCTGCTCGACTCGCAGTTCGCCACGCTCCAGCCGCTGGAGGCCGACGAGGCGGGTGTCGCCGTGGACGTCACCGGCAGCCCGGAGCAGATCGCCGAGCGGGCCATGACCGCGCTGGAGCAGGTCCCCGAGCCGACCGTCTGACACCTGCACACCCCTGCACACCCCTGCACACCCCTGCACCCCCTGCCTTTTCCCTCCCCCTCCCCCTCCCCCTCCCCCTCGTATCCGCAAGGAATCCACCGTGACCAGACTCAGCGTCGAGTTGTTGGCAGCGGACCCCGTCGAGCCCATCACCTCGGCCGGCCACGCTCAGTTGGGCATCGCCGTTTTGGCGGGCATCGCCGTCATCGTCCTGCTCATCACCAAGTTCAAGATGCACGCCTTCCTGGCGCTGACCATCGGCTCGCTCGCGCTCGGCGCGTTCGCCGGGGCGCCGCTGGACAAGGCCATCACCAGCTTCACCACCGGGCTCGGTTCGACCGTCGCCGGTGTGGGTGTGCTGATCGCGCTGGGCGCGATCCTCGGCAAGCTGCTCGCCGACTCCGGCGGCGCGGACCAGATCGTCGACACGATCCTCGCGAAGGCGAGCCCCCGGTCGATGCCGTGGGCGATGGTCCTGATCGCCTCGGTGATCGGGCTGCCGCTGTTCTTCGAGGTCGGCATCGTGCTGCTGATCCCGGTCGTGCTGATGGTCGCCAAGCGCGGCAACTACTCGCTCATGCGGATCGGCATCCCGGCGCTCGCGGGTCTGTCGGTCATGCACGGGCTGATCCCGCCGCACCCCGGTCCGCTGGTCGCCGTCGACGCCGTCAAGGCCAACCTCGGTCTGACTCTCGCGCTGGGCGTCCTGGTCGCGATCCCGACCGTCATCATCGCGGGCCCGCTGTTCTCGAAGGTCGCGGTGCGCTGGGTGGACGTCCAGGCCCCTGAGCGGATGACCCCTGCCCGCCCGTCCGAAGACCTGGAGAACCGTCCGAGCTTCGGCGCGACCCTCTCCACGATCCTGCTGCCGGTCGTGCTGATGCTGTCCAAGGCGCTGGTCGACATCATCGTCGACGATCCCGAGCACACCGTGCAGCGCGTGTTCGACGTCATCGGTTCCCCGCTGATCGCACTCCTCGCGGCCGTCATCGTCGGGATGTTCACGCTCGGCCGCCCGGCCGGCTTCACCAAAGAGCGCCTCTCGTCGACCGTCGAGAAGGGCCTGATGCCGATCGCGGGCATCCTGCTCATCGTCGGCGCGGGCGGCGGCTTCAAGCAGACGCTGATCGACTCCGGTGTCGGCCAGATGGTCCTGGACATCTCCAAGGACTGGTCGATACCGGCGCTGCTGCTGGCCTGGCTGATCGCGGTCGCGATCCGGCTGGCGACCGGTTCCGCGACGGTGGCCACGATCTCGGCGGCCGGTCTGGTCGCCCCGCTGGCCGCCGACATGTCGAGCGCCCACACCGCGCTGCTCGTGCTGGCGATCGGCGCGGGCTCGCTCTTCTTCAGCCATGTCAACGACGCCGGATTCTGGCTGGTGAAGGAGTACTTCGGCCTGAGCGTCGGCCAGACCCTCAAGACCTGGTCCGTCATGGAGACGATCATCTCGGTGGTCGCCGGCGGACTGGTCCTCCTCCTCTCGCTGATCATCTAGGGGTACGGGAATGAGTCATCCTCTTTTCGACATCAGTGGCCGTACGGCCCTGGTCACCGGTTCCAGCCGGGGCATCGGACTCGCCCTCGCGCAGGGCCTGTTGGAGGCCGGCTGCACGGTCGTCCTGAACGGACGGGACGGCGAACGGCTCACCAAGGCCGCCGCGGGACTGCCCGGCGACGTCCACACGGCCGCCTTCGACGTGACCGACGGTCCGTCAGTAGCCGCCGGGATAGCAGACGTTGAGAAGCGGGTCGGCCCGCTGGACATCCTGGTCAACAACGCGGGCATGCAACTGCGCGCCCCGCTCCTGGAGTTCACCGACTCCGACTGGCACCGCATCATCGACACCAACCTCACCAGCGCGTTCCTGGTCGGCCGTGAGACGGCCCGGCGGATGACGGAACGCGGCCACGGGAAGATCATCAACATCTGCTCGCTGCAGAGCGAGGTGGTCCGCCCCGGCATCGCGCCGTACGCGGCCACCAAGGGCGCGTTGAAGATGCTCACCAAGGGCATGTGCGCGGACTGGGGCCCGTCCGGTGTCCAGGTCAACGGCCTTGGCCCCGGCTACATCGAGACGGAACTGACCCAACCGCTCGTCCAGGACGAGGAGTTCAGCGCCTGGGTGCGCAAGCGG
This sequence comes from Streptomyces sp. NBC_01478, assembly GCF_036227225.1. Taxonomy (GTDB): domain Bacteria; phylum Actinomycetota; class Actinomycetes; order Streptomycetales; family Streptomycetaceae; genus Streptomyces. The sequence goes on from NZ_CP109444.1 coordinate 2,785,220, forward strand.
ACCCCGGCGGGACGCTGGGGCACCACGGACGACCTGGTCGGCGGGGTGCTGTTCCTGGCCTCGCCCGCCGCGGACTTCGTGAGCGGACAGGTGCTGTACGTCGACGGCGGCATGACGAGCGTGCTGTAGAGAACGGGAGTCCGGACATGCTGGGTTGTGTGATTCATGGTCAGGACGACCTGCGGGTCGAGGAGTTGGCGGTCCCGGAGCCCGGCCCCGGCCAGGCCCTGGTCGCCGTCCGCTACGGCGGTGTCTGCGGCTCCGACCTCCACTACTGGCGCCACGGCGGCGTCGGCGACTTCCGCCTCAAGGAACCGATGCTGCTCGGCCACGAGGTGGTCGGCACGGTCGTGTCCTACGGCCCCGAGGCCTCAGGTCCCGCCCCCGGTACGGCAGTTGCCGTGCACCCGGCCACTCCGTGCGGGGTGTGTCCCGAGTGCGCGGACGGTCGGCGCAACGTGTGCCGGGACACCGCGTATCTGGGCAGCGCGGCCCGCTTCCCGCACGTACAGGGCGGCTTCGCGGCCCAAGTCACCGTCCCCGCAGACCAGTTGAGGCCGATCCCGGCGGGTCTTGAGCTGCGCCGGGCCGCCCTCGCCGAACCGCTCTCCGTCGCGCTGCACGCCGTGCGCCGGGCCGGGGACGTGACCGGACGCCGGGTGCTGGTCACCGGCGCGGGCCCGATCGGCTGCCTGGTCGTCGCGGCGGCGAAGGCGGCCGGCGCGGCACACGTCACGGTCACCGATCTCCTCCCGGCGGCGCTGAGTTACGCCACCGCGGCCGGTGCCGACACCGTCGTACGGGCCGATGATCCGGACGACTCCGGGTGGCCGTCGGAGGTCGACGTGGCCATCGAGGCGTCCGGGGTGGCGGCCGGGCTCGACACCTGTCTGCGGCTCGTGCGGCGGGGCGGGGTGGTCGTGCAGCTCGGGATGCTGCCGCCGGGGCAGAGCCCCTTCGCCGGGAACCTGGTCGTCAGCCGCGAGATCGAACTCCGGGGCGCGTTCCGCTTCGACACGGAGTTCGACGACGCGCTCCAACTCCTCGCGGTGCAGCCCGCGTTCGACGGTCTGGTCAGTGCGGTGGTGCCAGTCCGCGAGGCGGAGTCGGCGTTCGCGCTGGCGGCCGACCGGAGCCGGTCGTGCAAGGTGCTGCTGGACTTCGGGGGCTGAGCGGGGTTGGTGGGCCGGGCGGCAGCGGGCCCACCGGAACGGTCCTCCCTGGCTGCCGATGGCACGCGTCGATCCCCGTCCCGGCACGCGGAACCGGCGCTCGCGGGCGCGTCCGACCGTGGCCGGTCCTGCGGGGTGCTGCCGGCGACCGAGGAGGTCACCCGGCCGGGCGGGCCGAGGACAACGAAGGGGAGACCGTGCCCGGCACCGGGTTCCCGACCCTGCGGCGGCTTCCCAACCCTGCGCCGTGCTCCTCGGCCTGCGACTCATCGCTTCCGCTGCGGCAACTCCGCGCCTCCGGGCCTGCGGCTCCTCGCTTCCGCTGCGGCGACTCCCCGCCTCCGGGCCTGCGACTTCCTACCTCCGGGCCGACGGCCCCCCGCCTCCGGCCCGCGACTTTCCGCTCCAGGCCGGCGGCTCCCCGTCTCCAGGCCTGCGACTTCCCACCTCCAGGCGGACGGCTCCCCACCTCCGGCCCACGACACCCCGCCTCCAGGCCTGCGACTGCCCGCCTCCGGCCCACGACACCCCGCCTCCAGCCGACGGCTCCCCACCTCCAGGCGGGCGGCTCCCCGCCTCCGGCCCGCGACACCCCGCTTCCGGGCCAGGGGCTCCGCCCGCCGCCCGTCGAACCCCGCCGTCTCCACTGCCCCCGCGCCCAGCACCAGCCGTCCCTCAACGGAACGACCACCCCACGGCCGCCGCCCACCGCCCGCACCCACAAGCCCAGGCAGCCCAAGCCCCCGGAACCGCCGAAGCCCCCGAAGCCCCCGAAGCGGCACCCCCCTACACCCCTACGGCTTCCACAGTGGATGCTCCCGCTTCGCCCACTCCCTGCTCACCGACCCCGTGCGCAACCCCGCCCGCGCCTCCGGATCCCCCAGCGCCATCCCGATGTGGCCGCCCAGCACGATGCCGATCGTCAGGGCGAGCCAGTCGTGGACGAAGGTCGCGCTGGTGCGCCACATGATCGGGGTGAGGTGGGTGAACCACATCATCAGGCCCGTGCCGAGCATCACCAGGGTCGCGCCGGCGATCCAGTTGGCGTAGATCTTCTGGCCGGCGTTGAACTTGCCCGCCGGGCGGGCCGATCGGCGTTTGTCGCGCATCAGGGCGCCGCGCAGCCAGACGCGGTCGTGCGGGCCGAAGCGGTTGAGGAAGCCGAGGTTGATGCGGAAGCCTCGGGAGAACAGGCCGATGAGGACGGGGACGGGGAGCGCCACTCCGGCCAACTCGTGGATACGGACGACGAGTTCACGGCGGCCGACGAGTTCCGCGAACTCCGGGATGTACAGGCAGGCGGCCGTGGCGACGCAGATGCCCATCAGCGCGGCCGTCGTCCGGTGCACCCAGCGTTCGGTGCCGCCGAAGCGGCGGACGCGGGCCGACGGCTCCGTCTGCGGGGGCTGGGCTTCAGCTCGTAGGGTCATCGTCGCGTCCGTTCGACTTGCCGACCCAGGCGTCGACGTCGTAGCCCCGGTCCTCCCAGTAGCCGGGCTTCACATGTTCGGTGACCGTGATGCCGGAGAGCCACTTCGCGGACTTGTAGAAGTACATGGGGGCGACGTAGAGGCGGACCGGGCCGCCGTGGTCGTGGCCGAGGTCCTTGTCCTGCATGCGCAGCGCGACCAGGATGTCCGAGCGCCGGGCCTGGTCGAGGGTGAGGCTCTCCGTGTAGGCGCCGTCGAAGCAGGTGAAGCGCACCGCCCCGGCCTTGGCGCGCACTCCCGCGGCGTCCAGGAGCCGGGACAGGCGCACCCCCTCGAAGGGGGTCCCGGGGACCCGCCAGCCGGTGACGCACTGGACGTCCTTGACCAGCCGGGTCTGCGGCAGCGCGCGCAGGTCGGCCAGGGTGTAGGACGTCGGCTTGTCGACCAGGCCGTCGACGGTCAGCCGGTAGTTCTGGGCGTTCTTGCTCGGCACGGACGCGGTGACCGAGTAGTAGCGGAAGCCGCCGCCGTTCGGGAGCAGTCCGGTCAGTCCCGTGGGGTCCTTGCCGGAGACGGCGCCGAGGAAGCCCTCCATGCCGTTCTGCAGGGCGGGCGCGGTGACGACGCCGAGGGCGCCCAGGCCGAGCGTGCCGAGGAGGACACGCCGGCCGATCGGCCGCCCCTCCGCCTTATCCGCACCCTCGGGCTTGGGCCCGGTCTCGGGTTGTTCAGGGTTCACGCGTTCATTCGAACACCCGCGACCCCGGCACGGCCAGGGATCGCGGGTGCCCGTCAGACTTCCGTAACCACTTCTTACGTGCTTCTCAGAGAGCCGCACGAAGAACCACGACGAACATGGATCGGGACCACCACGAACAGGGATCGGGAACCACGACGAACATGGTTCGGCTACGGCGTCTCCGTCGCCGCCTTGTCCAGTTGGAACGCCTCGTTGCCGAGCCCGATACGGGCGTGCGCCTCGGGGTTGCGGGAGCGCAGGAGCAGGCCCTGGACCAGGCCGACGAGCACCGCGAGGCCGATGATGCCGGGCAGGATCCAGCTCAGGGACGACTCGGGGCCCGCGCCGACCAGGACGTCGAAGTCCTTGACGGTGTAGACGGCGATGACGACGAGCGCGATGCCGGACAGCGCGGAGGTGACCAGCCGCCAGGCCTGGGCACTGGCCGCGCCGCGGCGGGCGAAGAAGACGATCACCGAGAGGGAGGCGGCGGCCATCAGCAGGATCACGCCGAGGGCGCCGATGTTGCCGAACCAGGTGAACAGGTGCAGGACGGGTTCGGTGGGGTCGCCGGTGGGCTTGTCGTCGGCGATCGCGAAGACGATCACGATCACGGCGGACACGGCGGTCTGGAGCAGCGAGCCGGTTGCGGGGGCGCCGCTCGCGCTCGTCGTACGGCCGAAGGCGGAGGGGAGCAGGCCCTCGCGGCCCATGGCGAAGGCGTACCGGGCGACGACGTTGTGGAAGCTGAGCATGGCGGCGAACATGCCGGTGACGAACAGGATGTGGAGCACGTCGGTGAAGGTGCCGCCGAGCTTGGAATCGGTGAGGTAGAAGAGCAGGCCCGCGCTCTGCTTCTGGGAGACGCCGACGATCTGGGAGGGCCCGGTCGCGACGGTGAGCGCCCAGCAGCTCAGCGCGAAGAAGACGGCGACGCCGCCGACGGCCAGGAACATCACGCGGGGCACCAGGATGTGCGGGCGGCTGGTCTCCTCGGCGTACACCGGGGCCTGTTCGAAGCCGAGGAAGGCGGCGATGCAGAAGCAGAGGGCGGTGCCGACGCCGGCGCCGCTGAGGGTGTCCGGGTTGAAGGCGTGCAGGGACAGGCCCTCCTTGGCGGGGTCGGCGACGGCCGCGATGTCGAAGATGACGACGAGCGCGACCTCGATGATCAGCAGGACGCCGAGCACGCGCGCGTTGACGTCGATCTTCAGCCAGCCGAGCGCGCCGACGGCGAGCACGGCCACCAACGCCGGTATCCACCAGGCGACTTGGAGGTCGGCGTAGGTGGAGAACAGCCCGGAGACCTCGAAGCCGAAGATGCCGTAGATACCGACCTGGAGGGCGTTGTACGCGACGAGTGCCACCAGGGCCGCGCTCGCGCCCGCGGTGCCGCCGAGGCCGCGGGAGATGTACGCGTAGAAGGCGCCCGCGTTGTGGACGTGCCGGCTCATCTCCGCGTAGCCGACGCTGAAGAGGACGAGGACGACGCCGAGGAGGACGAAGAGCAGCGGCTGCCCTTCGATGCCCATCACCGCGAATGTGGTGGGCATGACACCCGCGACCACCATGAGGGGTGCGGTCGCGGCGAGCACGGAGAGCAGCAGGCCTCCGGTGCCGAGGCGGTCGGCGCGCAGGGCGCGCTCCTGCCCTCTGAACGTGCTGATGCCGCTGCCTCTGCTGCCGCCGCCGTCCGCGGTGGCGCTGCTCGTGCTGGAACTGCCCGTCGTCATGGCGGGAACGTCCTTTCGGGGTCGCTACGGGGGCGTTACTACGGTTGCGTTTCGTCGCTACCGGTGCGTTGCTACGACTTCGTCACGTCGCTACGGAGTCGTTGGTACGGGGGTGTTACGACGTTCCGAGCGCGCTGTCGCGTGCGGCACGGAAGGCGGTGAGCGGGTCGCGGTCCGGGTAGGACCACGGGGCCGGGGTCGGGTGCTCCCCGATGCGGTGGAACAGGGCGGCAGCCTCGGCGCCGCGCCCCTCGCAGGACTTGGCGTGGGCGAGGAAGTTGAGGTCGACCAGGCGGCGCGGATGCCCTTCGTGCTCCCACTCCAGCCACCAGTCGAACGCGGCCTTCATCACCTGCCGGGCCCGGCGTCCGGTCCAGTGCCCGGAGGCGGCCGGGTCGGCGGGTTCCAGGCCGGCCGCGGCCAGCACGCGGTAGCGCTCGGCGTGCGCGATGACCGGCAGGATGGCGAGCGGGGAGTCGGCGGGGGCCTGTTCGGCGGCCCAGTAGGCGAAGTCGTAGACCTCGTGCAGCGGGTCGACGCCCGCGTCGGCGCGGCGCTCCGCGAGCCGGGCCACCATCAGATGGTGGGCGTGGTGATGGTCGGCGTAGCGGTGGCGGACCTCGTCGAAGAGCTGGACGACGCCCTCGTCGGTGCCGAGGGTGTGCTCCAGGAGGAGCAGTCCGAGCCACGGCGTCGGGTCGTCGGGCAGCCGGGTCGCCGCCGTACGGCAGGCCTCGCGGGCGCGGACCGGCTTCTCCTTGCCCGCGAGCACCCGCTGGACCAGGGCCACGGCGAGCAGGACGGAGGCGTCACCGGACTCCGGTTCGGCGAGGAGCCAGTCGCGGGCCCAGGCGGCGGCGTAGGACTCCTGGGCGAGGACGGTGACCCGGTGGGCGCGGAGGTCCCACTCGTCGCCCGTCTCGGCGAGCAGTCCGCGCGCCGCCTGCCAGCGTCCTTGGGCCAACGCGGCGCGGGCGGCGACGAGTTGATCGTCGTCGAGCGCGGCGTCGAAGGCCTGGGACGCCCGCTTGTGACGACGTCCGAGGGGTGGCGGGGGTGGGGACACCCGGGAATTCCTCACGATCCTCACGCGACGCTGCGGGATGTCGGCACGCTATCGGCCGAACACGCACAGCAAACCCTCCACCAATACTTCACGTCAAGTGCCGTACTGCTGTTACACCTGTCAACTTCCGTTACGTATGGGGCACTTGTGGCACAACCCTTTACCCAGGACGGTACGCTCCGAAGCGTTCGCGAGTCATCGATGTGGCGTACGCCATGGCGCTCGGGCGCGCGGCGACGGACCATGGGAGGACCGTCCCGCATCCGGGCACTCCCAGGGGCAAGCCGGGCCCTGGGGCGCTACAGTCGCCGCAACGCACCCCGTAGCCCGGCCTGACGATCGAGGTACGCAGCGTGTCCCTTCTGGTTCTGATGCTCGCCGTGAGTGCGGCCTGTTGCCTCGGCTTCGGGTTCGTGCTCCAGCAGAACGCGGCCCAGCAGGCACCCCTGAGCGACTTCCTCTCCCCGCGGATCCTCCTCGACCTGATGCGGGTGCCGCGCTGGCTCGGCGGCATCGGCCTGATGATCGCGGGCATGGTGCTCGGCGCGATCGCGCTCGGCAAGGGCGAGGTCTCCCTCGTGGAACCCCTCCTCGCGACGAACCTCCTCTTCGCGCTGGCGCTCTCCCGCAAGCAGACGAGACAACCCCTGGGCCGCCAGGGCTGGGCGGGCCTCGCGCTCCTCGCGGGCGGCGTCACGACCTTCATCGTCGCGGGCGAGCCGAGCAGCGGAACGCCGGTCACCGACCCCTTCCGCCACTGGCTGATCATCGGCGCGATGGTGGGCCTCGCCCTCCTCCTCACGACGTACGCCAAACGCTCCCGCCTCAGCTCGGGCCCGGTCCTCCTGGCCCTGGCGGCGGGCCTGCTCTACGGCGTGCAGGACGCGCTCACCCGGGTCAGCGGCCAGCGCTTCACCGAGGGCGGCCTCACGGAACTCCTCACGGGCTGGCAGCCGTACGGCGTGCTGGCGCTCGGGGTGACCGGCCTGGTCCTCGTCCAGAGCGCCTTCGAGACGGCTCCCCTGCGCATGTCCCTGCCGGCCCTCACCGCGGCCCAGCCACTCGCCGGGATCATCTGCGGGGTGGGTTTCCTGGGCGACCGGTTGCGCGCCGACACGGGCGCGCTGGCCTGGGAGGCGGTGGGCCTCGCCGGGATCGTCGTGGGCATCCTGCTCCTCGGCATGCACCCCGCGATGCCACGCGGCACGACGAAGCCGAAGCCGGCCCCGGCCCTACAGCCGCACTGACCACTCCCCGCCCCTGTCCTGAACGAGGCTGTAACGAGGCTGTTTGGATGGAGGCATGAGCGCAGCGGACGAAATCCTCGACATCGTCGACGAGCACGACCACGTCATCGGCCGATCCCCCCGCGGCGAGGCCTACGCACAGGGCCTGCGCCACCGCGCGGTCTTCATCCAGACCCGCGACGCGCACGGCCGCGTCTTCGTCCACCGCCGCACCCCCACCAAACTCGTCTTCCCCTCCCTCTACGACATGTTCGTCGGCGGGGTGGTCGGCGCGGGCGAGTCCTACGACGACGCGGCGCTGCGCGAGGCCGAGGAGGAACTGGGCGTCGACGGCCTGCCCCGCCCCACGTTCCTCTTCAAGTTCCTGTACGACGACGGCGCCGGGCAGACCTGGTGGTCGGCGGTGTACGAGGTGCGCTGCGAGCTGCCGGTCAGCCCGCAGGTCGAGGAGGTCGCCTGGCACGACTTCCTGGCGGAGGGCGAGATCGAGAGGCGGCTGGCCGAATGGGAGTGGGTGCCGGACGGCATGGCGGCCTACGAGCGGCTCAAGGAGTACCGGAAGCCGGCGGCGCACCGGTCACAACCGGCCGGATAGGGTCCTGCTCGTGATCGATTTCGCACGGAACGTCCGGCTGTGGTTCGCGCCCCAGGACATCAGCAAGGAGGGGAGCACACCCGACTACCGGTTCTCGCTGGCGAACGAGCGCACCTTCCTGGCCTGGCTGCGCACCGCGCTCGCGCTGATCGGCGGGGGCTTCGCGGTGGACCAGTTCCTGCCGGACCTGCCCTGGGCCTGGCGGGTCGGCCTGGCCCTCGCGCTGCTCGGGGCGGGCGTGCTGTGCTCACTGCGCGCGGTCAATCACTGGGTGCGCTGCGAGCGGGCGATGCGGCGGGGCGAGGATCTGCCGGTGTCCCGTTTCCCGGCACTGCTGAGCGTCGCCGTGGCGATCGTGGCCCTGGTGATGGTCGTCGTCGTACTGGCCGGCTGGGAAGGATGACCAGACCCCCCACCCCGGACCGCGACCCGGGCCTGCAACCCGAACGAACCCGACTGGCCTGGCGCCGTACGACCCTGTCGGGCACGGTCGCCGCCGTCCTCGCCACGAAGGCCGCACTGCACAACGGAATCCACCCGGAAGGCATCATCGTCTGCGCCCTTTGCTGCGCGCTCTGGCTGGGCTTCCTCACCATCGCCCACCACCGCATCCGCACCCTCGCGGCAGGCGGCACACCCCCACCCCTGTCCCCCCGACACGCCACCGCGGCGGTGCTGTGCACGGTGGCCATGGCGGCGTGCGCGGCGGTACTCGTGTACTGAGGGCGATGGAACCGAAGCCGTACGGCCGGAGTTCAGGACGACCCACTCACCCGCACCCGCCGTCGTACGCGAGCGGGTCGTGGCGGTACGGCGAGCCCGCCGCGTAGCTGGTCCCCACGCGTTCGACTCTGGCAGCACCAGAGGGGCGCAACCTGCGGCGGGCTCGTCGTACCGCCACGACCCCGACGCCCCCACCGGCCACGGCGCCACGCACCCCGGATGACCCGATATGGGCGATTCGCATGGCACCCTGTCCGACGTCAACTCCCGCACTTCCGAAGGTGAGCACGATGACCACCCTTCACCTGGAGCACTCCTCCCACACCCACTCCCACGGCCCCGCCTGCGGGCACGCCACCGTGCCGCACGGCGACCACGTCGACTACGCGCACGACGGTCACCTGCACCGCGAACACGGCGGCCACTGGGACGAGTGCGAGCCGGGCGGCCATGTCGCCCACCAGGAGCACGCGCACCAGCACGGTCAGGACTGCGGACACGAGAGCGTGCTGCACGGCGACCACGTGGACTACGTGCACGACGGCCACCGGCACGCCCTGCACGACGGTCACTGGGACGACCACTGAGGCGACCCCCACAGCCGGCGACGGCCCGAATGCACCACCCCACAGCTCCCCGCCGCCCCGGCGCGGGGAGCTGTCGGCTTATCGTGGCCCCGGTCACGTTTCGCTCCCCTACTGGACGACATACCGACCGGTCGGCATGATGGTTCGAGTCAGCCGAGTCCTGTTCATCCGTTCGTAGGAGTGATGTATGAGCCCCGACCACCCGCCCGGACTCGATCTCGACCGGCTGCGCGGTCTGCTCGACCGCGAGCGGCCCGGTCTGGTCACCGGCCCCTTGTCGGGCCGGCTGATCGAGGGCGGACGGTCGAACCTCACCTACGCGGTCACCGACGACTCCGCGAAGTGGGTCGTACGGCGCCCCCCGCTCGGCCACGTCCTGGCCACCGCGCACGACATGAAGCGCGAGCACCGGGTGATCAGCGCCCTGCACCCGACGAACGTGCCGGTGCCGAAACCCATCCTCCTGTGCGAGGACGACGAGGTGCTCGGGGCGCCGTTCTACGTCATGGAGTTCGTGGAGGGCACCCCGTACCGCACGGCAGACGAGCTGGCCCCGCTGGGCCCGGAGCGCACCCGCGGCGCGGTCCTCGAACTGGTCGACACGCTGGTCGAGTTGCACGCCGTGGACCCCGCCGAGGTCGGCCTCGCGGACTTCGGCCGTCCCGAGGGCTTCCTGGACCGCCAACTCCGCCGCTGGGGCAAGCAGTTGGACGCCTCCCGCAACCGCGAGCTGGCCGGAGTCGAAGAGCTGCACGCGGCCCTCGGCCGCCGCCTCCCCGACTCCCCCACCCCAGCCGTCGTACACGGCGACTACCGCCTCGACAACGTACTGATCGGCGAGGACGACAAGATCAAGGCGATCCTCGACTGGGAGATGTCCACGCTCGGCGACCCGCTCACCGACCTGGGCCTGCTGGTGATGTACAGCATCCCGCTGGAGCTGCCCAACTCCCCCATTTCCACGACCGCTTCGGCCCCGGGCCACCCCGCCCCGGCCGAGCTGATCGAACGGTACGCCGCGCGCTCGGGGCGCGACGTGTCGTCGGTCGCCTGGTACACGGCGTTCGCGTGGTTCAAGCTCGCCGTGATCCTGGAGGGCATCCACTACCGCTACACCCTGGGCCAGACGGTCGGCCGCGGCTTCGACCGCATCGGCGAACTGGTTCCCGTCTTCATCGAGCACGGCCTGACCACCCTTCAGGAAGGCTGATCCACCATGGACTTCGCGTTCGACGCACACACCGAGGAACTGCGCGCCAAGCTCCTGGCCTTCATGGACGAGTACGTATATCCGGCCGAAGCTGTGGCCGAAGACCAGCGCGCTCAGCTCGCCTCCCCCTGGGACACCCCCGCCGTGGTGGGGGAGTTGAAGGCGGAGGCCCGCAGGCAGGGCCTGTGGAACCTCTTCCTGCCGGACGCCGAGTACGGCGGCGGCCTGACCAACCTCCAGTACGCACCGCTGGCCGAAATCACCGGCCGCTCCCCGCACTTGGCACCGACCGCGCTGAACTGCGCGGCGCCGGACACCGGCAACATGGAAGTCCTCTACCAGTTCGGCGACGAGCAGCAGAAGAAGCAGTGGCTGGAGCCGCTGCTGGCCGGTGAGATCCGCTCTGCGTTCGCGATGACCGAGCCGGAGGTGGCCTCCTCGGACGCCACGAACATCACCACCCTCATCGAGCGGGACGGCGACGACTACGTCATCACGGGCCGCAAGTGGTACATCTCCGGGGCGATGAACCCGGACTGCAAGATCTTCATCGTGATGGGCAAGACGGACCCGGACGGGCCCGACATCCGCCGTCAGCAGTCCATGATCCTCGTGCCCCGCGACACCCCGGGCGTCACGGTCAAGCGCGCGATGCAGGTCTTCGGCTACGAGGACCACTCGCACGGCGGCCACGCCGAGGTGGTCTTCGACCACGCGCGCGTGCCGGTGACGAACCTGATCGGCGAGGAGGGCGGCGGCTTCGCCATCGCCCAGGCGCGGCTCGGCCCGGGCCGTATCCACCACTGCATGCGGCTGATCGGCATGGCCGAGCGGGCGATCGAGCTGATGTGCCAACGGGCCGTGTCCCGCGTCGCGTTCGGCAAGGCGCTGGCCCAGCAGGGCGTCGTCCACAACTGGATCGCGGACGCGCGGGTCGCCGTAGAGCAACTGCGGCTGCTGGTCCTGAAGACGGCCTGGATGATGGACACCGTCGGCAACAAGGGCGCCCACGCGGAGATCCAGGCCATCAAGATCGCCACGCCCCGCACGGTCGTCGGCATCCTCGACAAGGCGATCCAGTTGCACGGCGCGGGCGGCGTGAGCCAGGACTTCCCGCTGGCCGAGCTGTACGCGAGCGCCCGCACCCTGATGCTGGCCGACGGCCCGGACGAGGTGCACCAACGGTCGCTGGCGCGGCGGGAGTTGAAGAAGTACCTGTAGTGCGCGAGGAGTTGGAGGGGTGAACACCTGGTATGCGTGTCCGGTGTGCGCACCCCTCCAGCTCCGTTCCCCCGAGGTGATGGTCAGTTGGGCGTGCTCGCCTTCAACGTCCAGCCCTGCCGGCAGGTGTGCCCGAAGATGCCGACGTCGCAGCCCTCGACGCTGAAGACGTAGGCGCCGGTGTTCCGCTCCAGCACCCGGATCCGCCCGGTCGTCCCGCCGCCGAACTCGCGCTGGGTGCCCCCGGGGTCGGAGGCGCTCGTCCAGCGGACCAGGAACCTGTCGTAGCGGTGCTCCGGGGCCGTCGTGCCCCAGTTGAAGTAGGCGTAGCCGCGGTCCTCCCACGCGGCGACGACCATGTTCGAGCCCTGTCGCGGCGACCAGGTGGCGGTGCCGTAGGTGAAGTACTGGCGCTTTCCGGCGTAGGCGCCGTTCAGGTACACGTCCCTGGTGCCGGTGGTCGGACAGCCGAGCCAGCCGCTCGCTCCGCCGAGCGCGCTCCAACGCTGGTAGATGTGCGGCTCGTTCACCGCGATACCGCACGCGGCCCGCGCCGGTGTCTGCGCGGCGGCCGGCACCGCGGCCGTACCGCCGAGAGCGAGCAGGGAGCCCAGGACAACGCCGGTCAGGCGCCGCTTCGTTGACAGCATGGTGTTTCCCCCGTTGGTTCCTGTCGGACGGTCCGGCGAGGTGTCCGCCGTTCCGCTGCTACGAGCATCACGGCGACGGGGGCCGGGAGTTGAGGGGAAGTCCTCGGGCAAGGCCGGGGACCTCTCCCGGGTGGACCGGGAAGCGTTCCCAGGACACCCGGGCGGCGCGCCCCCACGATGGGACGCATGGACGACCGCGACGGGCGCACACCGCTACGCACGGCGACGGCGTACGTGCTGCTGGGGCTGGCGGCGCTCCAAGTGGCGGTCGGGGCGGTCGCGTTGGCGGCGGCCGGGGTCTCCGCCGCCGACGTGGTCCGCTACGACATGGTCGTCGACATGGCGGTCGGTCTCGCCTACCCGGTCTGCGGCACGGTGATCGCGCTGCACCGGCCGCGCAATCCCATCGGCTGGCTGCTGATCGCCTACGGGCTGGGCCACGCGTTCACGGGTCTGTCGATCGGGCTGGCCGTCCAGGGGCTACGGCTGGGCTGGTCCCCCGAGTTGCTGCACGCGCTCACCACCGTCGGCCGCCACACCTGGATCGTCGGCAGCTCCACGGCGTTCGTCCTCGTGTTCTTCCTGTTCCCCGACGGACGGCTGCCCGACCGCCGCTGGCGCTGGGCCCTGGTCGCCCAACTCCTGTCCTCCCCGCTCGACTTCGCCATCTGGGCGCGGGACGACTGGGGGCTGTACCGCGGCACGCCCGCCCAACCGTCGTACCTCCCGGTGCCGGACGGCTGGATGCCCGCCCTGCGGGACATCGAGACCGCCAAGGCCTGCCTGGTGCTGGTCGCCGTCTTCGCCGTCATGGCCGTGCGCTACCGGCGCGGCGGAGAACAGGACCGCCGCCGACTCCTGTGGCTGTTCGCGGGAATGCTGCCGCTGGCGTTGAGCGTGGCCCTCCAGATCCTCGGCTTCCCGGCCGTCTACACGTCCTGCTGCACGCTGTTCCTGCCGACCGCCATCATGATCGCCGTGGTCCGCGAGGAACTGCTCGACATCCGTCTCGTCGTCTCCCGCAGCCTGCTCTACGCCACCCTCACACTCGGCCTGGTCGTCGGCTACGTCGGCCTCGTCACCTCCGTCCAGTCCCTCCTCAACCCCGACCCGGCGCTGCTCGGCCCGGCCCTGATCGCGGTCACCCTCGCCCTCGCCTTCGAACCGGCCCGCCGCCTCCTCCAACGCATGGTCGACCGCGCCCTGTACGGCGACCGCCACGACCCCGTGCGCGCGGTCTCCCGCATCGGCGAGCGGCTGGCCGGCACCGGCGTCGGCGCGGTCCCGGAGGCGGTCGGCGAGGCACTGCGGCTGCCGTACGTCAGCGTGGAGTCGAAGTCCGGTGTGACGGACGGGAGTTGGGGCGAGCCCGGGGAACGGATCCACGCCATACCCCTCGACTACGACGGGCGGACCGTCGGCGCGCTGGTGATCGGACTGCGCCCCGGCGAACAGCAGCCCGACACCGCAGACCTGGCGGTCCTGGAGCTGCTCGCCGTACCGCTGGCCGCCGCGCTGCACGCCACCGACCTCACCCGGCAGTTGCAGCACTCCCGGGAACGGATCGTGGCCGCGCGCGAGGAGGAGCGGCGCCGGATCCGCCGCGATCTGCACGACGGCCTCGGACCGACCCTCGCCGGAGCCGCCTTCCAGGCCGACGCCGTACGCAATCTGCTGACGTTCGATCCGGAGCGGGCGGCGGAGCTGCTGGCCGAGTTGCGGTCCGAGGTCGGGGGCGCGGTCGCGGAGGTGCGCCGGCTGGTGGACGGGCTACGGCCGCCGGATCTGGACCAGTTGGGGCTGCTGGGCGCGTTGCGGGAGCGTGCGGTGCGGCTGTCCTGGCGGGCGGACGGCGCCCCGATCCAGGTGCGGGTCCGGGCCCCGGAGCGGTTGCCCGCGCTGCCCGCCGCCGTCGAGGTGGCCGCGTACCGCATCGCGATCGAGGCGCTGACCAACGCGGCCCGGCACGCCCGCGCCTCCCGGGTGGACCTGCTCATCGAGATCGGCGAGGGGCTGCGCCTGGAGGTGTGCGACGACGGTTCGCCGGAGGCGGAGGGGACCGCGTGGACACCGGGCGTGGGCATCACGTCGATGCAGGAGCGCGCGGCGGAGCTGGGCGGGCGGTGTGTGGCGGGACAGGGGCGGGTGGTGGCGACGCTGCCGTTGGGAGAGGCGATGTGATGGGGCTGGAACCTGGGGGCGGGGACGACGGGGACGCGCTGCGGGTCGTCCTCGCCGACGATCACCCCGTGGTCCGCACCGGACTGGCCGCGCTCCTGGAGTCCGTGCGGGACGGCACCCCGCGCGTGCGGGTCGTCGGGGTCGCCGCAAGCGGGCGGGAGGCGGTACGGGCGGCGGTGACCCTGCGTCCGCACGTGGTGGTGATGGACATCCGGATGCCCGATCTGAACGGCATCGAGGCAACGCGGGAGATCGGCCGGGTGGCGCCCCGGGTGGCCGTGCTGATGCTCACCATGGTCGAGGAGGACGACTCGGTGTTCGCCGCGATGCGGGCGGGCGCCCTGGGCTATGTCCTCAAGGGCGCGGGCCAGGACGAGATCGTCCGGGCGATCCGGGCGGTGGCCGCGGGCCAGGCGATCTTCGGTCCCGGCGTCGCCCGGCGCGTGCTCGGCCGGCTCAGCACACCACCGGACCGCCCCGACCCGTGCCCGACGCTCACCCCGCGCGAACGGGACGTCCTCGCCCTGATCGCCGAGGGCCGGCCCAACTCGGTCGTGGCCGCCCGCCTGGGCCTGTCCCCGAAGACGGTCAGCAACCACATGTCGGCGGTCCTGGCCAAGCTGGGCGTCGCGGACCGCACGGAGGCGGCGGCATGGGCACGGGAGGCGGGGCTGGGGCCGACGCCCGAGCCGTAGGCCTACGGTCGCAGCGCGCGCATCAGCAGGTCCGCGAGGTGGTCGGCGACCTGCTGGGGCGTCATGGGGCCCCCGGGGCGGTACCAGGTCGACAGGTGGTGGACCGAGCCGAAGTGGTAGTCCACGACGAGGTCCGCCGGGGTCGCCGTGGAGAAGACGCCCTCGCGCTGGCCCTCCTCGACGAGGCCGCGGAAGCGCTCGTGGTAGCGCCGGCGCTCGGCCCGCACCTGCTTGTTCTTCTCCGGGCTCAGATGGTGCATGGACCGGAAGAAGATCGACGCGTCGTCGAGGTTGTCGATCGTCGTCACGACGACGTCCGCCGCCGCGGCCCGCAGCCGTTTCTCGATCGGCTCGTCGGCGTTCGCGAACACCTCGAGGCGCTCCTGCTGGACGCGCAGCACGCGCGCGTACACCTCGTGCAGGAGGTCGTCCTTGGAGCCGAAGTAGTGGTAGAGCGCCCCCTTGGTGACGCCCGCCGCCTCGACGATCTCCTGCACCGAGGTGCGGTCGTAGCCTTGCTCGGCGAAAAGCCGGGTGGCGGCGGCGAGGAGCCGCTGCGGGACAGGGGCCCCGTCTCCGTCGGTCGTCCTGGGCACTGCCGCCACCTGCCTTTTCTGGCTGTTCACTCGCTGTCGCGCGACCGGGAACGCAGTTCCCGCCGGAGGATCTTCCCACTTGCCGTCTTGGGCAGCTCGGGCAGGATCTCCACCTGGCGCGGGTATTTGTAGGCGGCCAGTCTCTCCTTGCAGTACACGGCGAATTCATCGGGGTCGGTTTCGGCACCCGGACGGAGGCTGATGTACGCCTTCACCGTCTCGCCCCGGTATCCGTCGGGCACCCCGACGACGGCCGCCTCGCGCACCGCCGGGTGGGTGTACAGCACGTCCTCGACCTCGCGCGGCCACACCTTGAAGCCGGACGCGTTGATCATGTCCTTCTTGCGGTCGACGACGTACAGCCAGCCCTGCGGGTCCATGAACCCGATGTCCCCGGTGCGCAGTTCACCGTCCGGGAAGGTCTCGGCGGTGGCCTCGGGGCGCCGCCAGTACCCGGGCACGACCTGCGGCCCGCGCACGACGATCTCGCCCTGTTCCCCGAAGGGCACCTCCTCGCCCTGGTCGTCGACGATCCGTACGACCGTGTTCGGCCCCGGCGCGCCGACGGCCAGCGTCCCGGAGACCGGGTCGACGGGCGCCTCCAGGTCCTGCGGCACGGACGCGCAGGGGGCGGTGCACTCGGTGAGGCCGTAGCCGTTGCGGATGTACGGCCCGAAGCCGGCCCGGAACTTCTCCACCAGGGCGGGCGGCAGGGGCGCGCCGCCGGAGGAGATGTTCACGAAGGACGAGAAGTGGTCGGGGGTGACCGCCGGGTGCGCGGCCAGCGCCATGAAGGCCGTCGAGGGGCCGACGGTGTAGGCGGGCCGGTGTTCGGCGAACGCGTCGAGGACGACGCCCGACTCGAAGCGGTACGCGAGGACGAGCAGGCCCGCGCTGTTGAGGCACGCGGCGAGTTCGCAGACCATCCCGGTGATGTGGAACAGCGGGGCCATCGCGAAGTAGACGGGAGCTTCGGGCAGCCGCAGGCCCGTCCGCTGCCGTTCCGCGTTGGCCATGATGTTGCCGTGGGTGTTGGTGGCCCCCTTGGGAGCGCCACTGGTGCCCGACGTGTAGCTGATGAGGGCGATGTCCGACGGACCGCGATCGCGGCCTTCGGGCGCCGGGTTCCCCTGCCGGGCGACGGCCACCAGGTCCTCGGCGTCCGCCGCCTGCGGGAGCCGCTCGAACGTCAGCACGCGCGCGTCGTTGCGAGTCTGGAAATCCAGCTCACACCCGGTGAGCACGATCCGCACCGGGGACCCGCTCTCCTCGACCGCAGCCGCCGTCTCGCGCAGATACGACTCCCAGGCCCGGTCGGAGCAGATCAGCGCGGTCACCTCACCGTCCCGCAGGACATGGGTGACCTCCCCCGACTTGTACATCGGGTTGACCGGGACGACGATCGCGCCGGCCTTCCAGGCGCCGAGCACCGCGATCACGAAGTGCGGCGAGTTCTGCAACATGATCGCCACCCGGTCACCGCGCTCCAGCCCCCGCGCGGCCAGATACCCGGCGACGGAATCGCTCAGCTCGTCGACCTCGCGATAGCTGAGCCGCCCGTCGAAGTAGGCGAGCGCGGCGCGGTCCGGGTGCTCCGCGGTGACCGCGCGGAAGGCGTGCACCAGGGAGTCCGGGGGGCTGATCGGGGCCTTCTGCGCCTCGTTGAGCAGACCCAGCCAGGGCTTGGCGGCGTACAGGGAGTCGGTCATTCCCCGGCCTCCCACTTCTGCTGGATGTGGTTCATGGTGGTCAGCCAGCGATCCGGTTCGGCGGCCCGGGCCTGGTAGTACCCGGCGACCTCGGGGTGCGGCAGGATCAGGAAACGCTCCTCCTCGATCCCCTTCATCAGAGCGTCGGCAACGGCATCGGGCTCGATGGCGGTCGGCTGAAGCACCAGGTCACCCGCGCTGCCGGTGGCGGCGAGCATGTCGGTGCGGACACCTTGCGGACAGATCGCGTGGACCTTGATCCCCCGGTGCCGGTACGTCAGGGACAGCCACTCGGCGAAGGCGTACGCACCGTGCTTGGTGACGCTGTAGGGCGCGGCCCCGATCATGGTGAGCAGCCCGGCGGCCGACACGGTGGACACGAACCGCCCCTCGCCCCGCTCCAGCCACCCCGGAATCAACGCCTCCGCGGCCCGCACATGAGCCATGACGTTCACGTCCCAGGCCAGCGCCCAGACACCTTCACCGGCCGCTTCCGACCCACCGGAGCCGACCCCGGCGTTGGCGCAGTAGACGTCGACGGTCCCACCGAGAGCGTCCCGGGCCGCATCGACCACACCGGAGGCGTCCCCCGGCACGGCGATCCCACCGATCTCCTCGGCGACGGCTTTCGCCCGCTCACCGTCCAGATCGTTGACGACGACCCGGGCCCCTTCGGCAGCGAACCGCCGCGCGAGCGCGGCCCCGATGCCACCCCCAGCCCCCGTGACGACTACCCCGGCACCCTGAACGGCTTCCACCATCGGTCTCCTTCGACTGCGGCTCCACTGCCCAGCCAGACTAACCGGTCGGTATGTAACACCGAAAGGGCAGGCGCCCCAAAGGGGCGCGGGGAACGGCGCGCCCAGCCACACACCACGCGCACCCGACAAACCACACGCGGCAGCCCCTACGGTGCCACCATGCCCCTCACCAGAAGAACCCTCCTGGCAGCAACCCCGGCGGCAACCCTCACCCCAGCACAACCCAAGAAAACCGAACTGCGCACCGGCTTCGAACAACTCGCCGCGCACGACTACGCCCAGCTCAGCGGCCAGCGAACCGGCATCGTCACCAACCCCACCGGCATCACCAGAGACGCCCACCACATCGTCGACGTCATGCACGCCAGCCCCCACGTGAACCTGGTCGCGGTCTTCGGCCCCGAACACGGCTTCCGAGGCACCGCACAAGCCGGCGGCTCCGAGGGCTACTACACCGACCCGGCAACCAAACTCCCGGTCTACGACACGTACTTGAAGAGCGGTCAGCCACTCGCCGACATCTTCAGGACCGCCGCCGTGGACACCGTCGTCTTCGACATCCAGGACGTGGGCGCCCGCTTCTACACCTACATCTGGACCCTGTACGACTGCATGGAGGCGGCCCAGCTCGCCGGCAAACGCTTCGTCGTGCTCGACCGCCCGAACCCGGTGACCGGAAGATCGGCCCAAGGCCCGGTCCTGCACAAGGAGTTCGCGACCTTCGTCGGCCGGAAGCCGATCGCGCAGGCGCACGGGATGACGGTCGCCGAGCTGGCGCGGCTGTTCAACGGGGAGTTCCTGACGACACCCGTGCCCCTGGAGACCGTACTGATGACGGGCTGGAAGCGGTCGGAGTTCTACGACGCCTGGTCACTCCCCTGGGTACCGCCGAGCCCCAACATGCCGACGCCGGACACCGCGCTCGTGTACGCGGGGACGTGTCTCTTCGAGGGCACGAACCTGTCCGAGGGCCGCGGCACCACCCGCCCCTTCGAACTGCTCGGCGCGGAGGGCATCGACGGACGCTGGGCCGCCGAGGTGAATCAACTCGCCCTGCCCGGCGTGCACTTCAGGGAGGCCTACTTCGCGCCCACCTTCTCCAAGTTCCAGGGCAAGACGGTCGGCGGGGTCCAGATCCACATCCACGACCGGGCCGCGTACGACCCGGTCCGCACCGGCATCGCGCTGCTGGTGACCGCCAAGAAGGCCTGGAGCGGCTTCGGTTGGCGTTCGGACAACTGGATCGACAAGCTCACCGGGTCCGCGCGGGTGCGTACGGCGATCGACGCGGGGGCGGGTACGGACGAGGTGGTGGCGGGCTGGCAGGAGGAGTTGCGGGCCTTCCGGCGGGTTCGAACTGAATATCTCCTCTACAAGTGACTCGCGACGTATGGCCAATCTTCACCGGTAGCGGGACGATGCGCCCACATCGAGCCGCTCCGGGGGACGAGGAGGCCGGTCATGGCGGATCCGGCGATGAGTGTGAGCCCTTACTGGGAGTTGACCTTCGACGCCGACGGCGACGTCGACCAGCGAGAACGCGATCGGCTGCTGAGCGAGGTGCGGCAGCGCGGGGTCGGTGACCTGATCGTCTTCTCGCACGGGTGGAACAGCCAACGCGCCGGCGCGACCCGGCTCTACAGCCGCTTCTTCGCGCCGGTCCCGCACCTCGCGCCGAAGGCGAAGATCGGGTACGTGGGCGTGATCTGGCCATCCATGGAGTTCCCGGACCAACCGATTCCGAACTTCCCCCGATCACCGGCCGCCGTAGCGGAGTTGACGCGGCCGGCGCTCGACGACGGCACCCGGCACGCGCTCCTCGACGCCTTCCCGGGCAAGGCGCCGGTGATCGACCGGATCGCCCGGATGCTGGACCAACAGCCGTCCCGGGACGTTGAGTTGGAGGAGTTCGGGCGGCTGGTGCGGACGCTGGTGGAGGTGGTGGCGCCGGGGCCGCAGGCGTTGTTCGGCGCGGACACACTGGCGGAAGGGGGGTCGCAGTACGAGCCGCGAATGTTCGCCGTCGGGCGCACGGCCGAAGTCTGCGAGCAGTTCGCGCAGGCGCTGGCCCACCTCGAAGCACCCCAATCTCCGGGCGCGGTGACGGAGTTCGCGCTGCCGAATCCGTGGAAGGGTGCGCGGGAGCTGCTGCGGCAGGCCGCCTACTACGCGATGAAGCGGCGCGCGGGCACGGTCGGCGAGCGTGGTCTGGGCCCGGTGGTCGGGCGGCTCGCGGCGGTGGCGCCGGAGGTGCGGGTGCATCTTGTGGGGCACAGTTTCGGCGGGCGTCTGGTGTCGTTCGCGCTACGGGGTCTGCCCGAGGGAGTGCACTCGGTCAAGTCGGTGACGCTGCTCCAAGGGGCCTTCTCCCACTACGCGTTCGCCGCCCGGCTGCCGGACGACCCGCGCACCGGGGGTGTGCTGCAAGGTCAGCAGAACCGCGTGGACGGGCCGTTGGTGTGCTGCTACTCGCACTGCGACTCGGCGCTCGGCACGATCTACCCGCTGGCCTCGCGGATGGCGGACGACGACTGCTCGTTCGCCGCCGTCGACATCGTCCGGGCGCTGGGCGACAAGTGGGGCGCGATGGGCCACGACGGGGTGCGGGCGGTGCCCGGCACTCGGTCGCTGACACTGGCCGAGGCCCTCGACTCGCCACTGCCGGACTCGGGTTGTGTGAACGTCGACGTCTGCTCGGTGGTGTGCCACGGCGGTCCGCCGAACGGGGCGCACAGCGACATCGTGCACCCCGAACTCGCCCGGGTGGTGCTGGCGGCGGGCCGGATCGACCGGCCCGCCGCCGCTACGACGTCACCGGTGTGAGGTGAACTCCACCACTTGCTGGAAGGTGGGCCGGTTCTGCCAACTGATGTTGTAGTGCTTGATGCCGCCCAGCGTGCGCTGGACGATCGAGTCGGCACACCACTGGTCGCCCGCCGAGCACAGGGTGTCCCCGGGGTAGACCGTGGCCGCGGTGGCACCGGCCGCCGTCTTCAGTGTGCTGATGAGGATGTCCCGGCAGGCGCTGAGGCTGCCGCCGCCGCAGTACTGCTGGGCCAGCGGCCCGGACACGGTCTGCCCGAGCACCGACCGGATGTCCTTGTCGACGTAGCTCCACCAGCCGTACTGGAAGGAGCTTCCGGCATGCGACCCGGTCGGGCCGTGCGCGGCCGAGGGGGTCTCGTCGATGTACAGGTTGTTGGTGAACGCGGTGTACAGGCTGTCACCGAGGCCGGGTTGGAACTCGGCCTTCACCAGCGCCGGCCACCAGGCGTCCAGGATCCGGATGGCGTCGGCGTTGGCGTAGGCCTTGGAGCCGGCCGAGGTCTCCGTGCGTTTGCCGCCGGCGGTGAGCCAGGTCTGGAGCTTGGTGACGGCCGCTGCGGCGGTGGTGTCGGTGACCGTACTGCTGTTGATCACCTTCAGCAGGTCGGGCAGGACGTCCTCGGCGCGCAGGTCGGTGAGCGAGGCGTCGGACATCGCCTTCACCAGCGAGGATCTGGTGACCCCGCCGGCCGCGACGAGTTTCTTCACCCGGTCGTCGAGGAGATTGCCGCGATGGACGGACCCGTCACCCCAACTGGCCGTCGTGTAGTTGAGCGCCTGTTTGTTGTTCCAGGAGATGTAGTAGTCCTGGTCGACGGAGTTGGGGTGCGCGGAGGCCGGGGTGTAGTCGGAGGTGTTGGTGGTGGGGTTCCAGTTCTGCCACTCGTAGGCGGCCTGGCCCCAGACCGGGAACTCGGAGTCGACACCGCTGGCCCGCACGGGGTTGTTGCCGCTGTTGTAGTACGCGGTGTGCGAGGAGTCGGCGTAGAACCAGTTGAACGTGAAGTTGATGTGCTGCGCGGCGGTCTGGAAGGTCTGCGGACTCTTCACGTAGTCCGGGTCGTTGAGCATCTGGAAGCCGATGATCGAGTCGGCCTCGTGCATGTAGGAGGAGCGCAGGGTGGTGTAGGCGACCTTCTTCCCGCCGACGGTCGCCCGGTACTCGACGGGTCCGTACTCCGTCTTCCACACCCGCATGGTGTACGACCCGGCGGCGGTGCCGTCGGCCGTGGTGGGCGCCCAGGAGTTCTTCTGCTCGATCTCCTCCATGGCCGTGCAGGTGCCGTGGAAGAGGTAGTGGTAGTCGTCCTGGCAGAGTTCGACGGCGTACGTGTCGATGATGTCCTGGCCGGAGGTGGTCGCGGACCACGCGTAGTCCTGGCCGCGGCCGAGTTCGACGTACATGCTCAGTCCCGCGAAGGAGGCGCCGCGGGCGCTGATGCCCGGGCCCTGGATCTCCTGGAGCATGAGCAACTGCGGTGCGAAGTAGCCTGTTTGGGGTCCGAAGACAGCGATCGGGTGGCCGCTCGCGGTGGACTTGCCGCTCACCACAAGGGCGTTGGACATCCCGCGCTTGGCGGAGCTGAGGGCGGTCGCGGTCGCCGCGGCGGAGGCGGCGTCGGCGCTCTGGTCGGCGCCGGTGCCCGTGGCGTCGTAGACGAGTGGCTCGGTCGCCACCGAACCGGCGTCCGGCAGCGCCTCGCCCTGTGCGGTGGTGGGCTTGGTGCCGTACGGGAAGCTCTCACCGTTGTGGACGGTGAGCGCGGCCTCGGGGTCGTTGCGTTCGCGGAAGGACTCCCAGACCTTGGTGCCCTGTTCCACGCCGTACTTCTCCTGGGCGGCGAGCAGGGAGATCGCGTTGTTGACCTCGCCTCCGCCGCCGGAGCCGAACAGGGTGCCGATGACGGAGGCCAGCGCGACCAGGTCGGTGATCTTGAAGTGGTCGATCGTGCCGGCGTTGGTGATCGAGTCCTTGTGGCCGGTGAGGACGTACTCCCCGGGGAAGTAACGGCCGCTGTCGGAGGCGTCGATGTAGGCGTTGATGCCGGCCAGATAGGCGTTGGCGTCGGAGAGCGCCTGCTGGCCACGGGTGCCGTTGTTGGCGACGGCGTTGTCGATCTGGGACTGCAACTCGGCCTCGGTGTACGGGGCGTTGCGGTAGAACTCCTGCTCAAGGCCCTGGTTGGAGGCCGCGCCGCCGGCGAAGGTGGTCAACTGACCGCGTCCGACGTGCCGGAAGACGTCCATCAGCCACAGCCGGTCCTCGGCGGCGGCGTATCCGGCGCCGTACTCGGTGCCGTAGCGCGTGGTGCCTGTGATGTGCGGCACACCGGTCGCCTTGTCGCGGACGATGGTCACGTCGGTGCGGCCGCTGGGGCTCTCGGTCGAGGCGACGTTGGCGGCGGGGACCCCGAACGAGGCGTCGTTGAAGAAGGTGTTGATCTTCGCGTCGGTCAGCGTGGAGGCGCCCGTGGCCAGGTTGGCGTAGGGGCCGAGCTGGTCCTCCGCGTGACTGGGCTGGGTGCCGAAGACCTGGTTGAGGAGGATCTGGGCGAGGGTGGCGTTGCCGTTCTCGCCGGCCGGGAGGATGTCGGAACACTGGCCGCCGCAGTAGTCGTTGGAGGCCGTGGCCGCCGACGCGGTGCCCTGGGCAAGAGGAGACAAAAGGGCGGCAATGAGGGCGCATACGGATGCGGCCTTCAGGAACCCGGGGAATCTGCCGGGAGTTCTCAGTCTGTCGAGCAAGTTACGTGGGGTGCGCCGAGGCATGGCGGCTCCTACCGACGGGGGTGTGGCCGGACGTTACCGCCGGTATCCCCGGGATTGAAGATGAACATGCGTCAAGTTTTGGATGAGCGTGAGCCGCTTATGGAGGGCATCGAAAATCGGATGGAGCCAAATCGCTTGTCGATACGTCTATTCGGCGACGTCCGTTCGACGACGCCGAGGTGACCGAAGTACAGGTGCAGGTGTGACGGAGGTGCAGGGCGATGGCCGGTTTCCGGAGTCTGGCGAGACAGGTGCGAGACCCTCGGTGCGATCTGGCGCTGCGGCGCTACTCGCTGCGCAAGTGCCTTGAGCGGTTCGCCCCTTATGGGCACAGGGCGACCTGGGACCACTTGAGCTCCCGGGCCGGGTTCGGACCCGAGGACCGCTCCCCCGACCCGGCGCGGCTCGTGGCCGCACTGGACGAACTGGAGGAAGCGCGCAAGGTCTGGCTCGCCTATGAGGTCGGGTTCGCCGAACGCCGTAAGAAGGAGAAGCACGACGGGCTCCGCCGCCCGGGCACCGTGGACGACTGGCACCGGCTGACCTGGGGCGGCTTCGGCGTCGCCTGGTGCGACGACCCACGACTCCACCCCCATGAACCACTGGCCGAGGTGCTGCGAAAGCTGATCGCCGCCCTGGAGCGCGAACCGGGTTCCGTGTGCCCGGTGTGCGCCGGGGAGCGCCTCCAGTGGAAGTACGACCTGGCCCACGAACCCTCCTCGGGCCCGGTCTGCACGGACTGCGGCATCGTCGTCCCGCGTCCGGTGCTCACGCCCGAGGCACTGGCCCATGCCAGGCGCGGACGGCTGCTCATGTCCGCCTGAACCGGGGCGATCGAAGAAGGGCGCCAGGGGTGCGCCGGGGATGCCGCACCCCTTTACGACCCAGCCGGTTTGCGCTTGCCGGTGCAACGGCCGAGGCTGCCGACGGCGTTCCGTCGACAGCCCCGAAGCGGTGCGCAGCAGGTGTCAGCTCGCCTTCCACACGTCGGCGAAGCTGCCGCCGGAGATCGAGCCCGGCTGCGCCCGTACGGCGGAGCTGCTGCTCTTCGTCATCACGATCTCGTTCGGCGCGTACGTGTCCAGGTTGCTGCCGTTCGCCTTGGCGCCGGTGAAGGTGACGGTGCCGAAGTTCGCGAGGCTCGCGACCGAGCCGCCGACCTCGGGGGCCTCGGCGATGACCTCGGCGGAGGCGTTCTTGAAGCCGGACGAGCCGGCGTGCGTCGTCGTCTTCGTCCAGCCCTCGGTGGAGTCGGCGAGGGTCATGGTGAAGGTGGAGCCGGTGTAGGTCACGGTCGCCGTGAACTTGTCGCCGCCCTTGACGGTGACCCCGGAGTACGCGCTCTCGGAGGCGGGCAGCACCTCCCACCAGGCGCCGTAGGTGGCCTTGCCGCCGATGCAGTCGGCCTCCGTACCGGTCTGCTCCAGCGCGGAGTTGCTGTAGCCGTCGAGGCCGACCCAGAAGGACGAGTACGTCGTGGCCGAGCCGCAGGTGACGGTCGGCTGGGTCCAGGACGAGGTGACCGACGTGTAGGCGCCGGTCGAGCCGGTGGCCGCGTAGCCGGACCAGTTGGTGGACGAGACGGTGGCGTTGACCTTGCCGGGCTTCGCGAGCCCGTGCAGCGTGTGGCTCTCGTGGCTCGCTATGGCCTGGGTGAGCTGGGCCGGGGTGTGCGAGGCGGCGAGCGCGGGGGTGGCCAGGGCGGCGGTGAGGGCTGCGGCGGTGACGAGAACGAACCCGGCGGAAGATCTCGGGGACATGACTCTCCGTCATTCGAGGGGGTGGGGGGCTGCCATGACGACAGTGGACAGCAGCTTCCGCGAGGCCTCATGAGCATGGCAAGACGGTCAAGCCCCTTCAGTCTTGAGGGAATTGACGGCGCAACAACTGAGAAATCTGACAAGTTCATTCAAATTTGATCAATCGCCGGGCAAGACTGACCAAACTTCAGGGCAACGGTCTTCCGCCCCACGACAGCCCTGACTTGAGCTGGAGTACGTGACTTCCAGACCGGGGTACGTGACGTCCGGATCCGAGACGATGCCGTTCCACGAGGCGTTGCGCGCGGCCATCGCGGCCAGCGGGCTGAGCCTGGACCGGATCCAGGACCGGCTGCTGCGCCGCGGTACGCCGGTGGCGTCGGCGACGCTCAGCTCCTGGCAGTCCGGGCGCTACCAGCCCGAACGCCAACGGTCGTTGGCGGCGCTGACCGTCCTGGAGGACGTCCTGCGGCTGCCGCCCGGCGCGCTCACCGGACTGCTGGGCCCGCCCCGGCCACGAGGCCGCTGGCTGCCGCCGGTCGGCGACCACCCGGATCTGGCCCGGGTCTGGTCGGACCACCGCGACCTGACCGCCGTCCTCGCCGCGCTCGACACCCGCTGGGACGACAGCCTGACCAGGCTCAGTTGCCACAACCGGGTCGACGTGGACGCCGACCGCAGCGTCCGCTCGATGACCAGCCGCCGTCTGCTGCGCGCCGAGGCGGACGGCGCGGACCGCTGGATCGCCCTGTACCGCCTGGACGCCCCCGGCCCCTTGCCGCGGTTCCGCCCGGCGGCCCCGGCCACGCTGGGCACCGTCGTCGAACTGCCCGCCGAGGGGCTGGTGGCCGCGGAGCTGCTCTTCGACCGCCCGCTCGCGCGCGGCGAGACCGTGATCGTCGACTACACGGTGGAGCATCGGGACCCGCGCCCGTACTCCCTGCGCGCCGAGACGACCATTCACGTGCCGATGCGCGAACACCTTCTCGAGGTCCGCTTCGCGAAGGGGTCGGTGCCGCACGCGTGTTACTCGTTCCGCACGAACGGCCTCGGCTCCCATGCCGGTGCCGCGCGGCCCAGGGAGCAGCGGCTACGGGTGGACGCGTCGGGGTCGGTGCACGCGGTGGCGTTGGGGGTGGGGCCCTGCCGGGTCGGGATCCGGTGGGTGTGGGCGTGAGAGGGCGTTGTCAGTGGCGGGTGGCACCATCGGGACATGGTGCAGGTCTGTCTCAACGGGGCCCGTGGGGTTGCCGACGGCTGGATGGTGCCGGTCTCGCCCGGGGCGTTGGCCGATGCCGCGGTGGAGGCTGTCGCGGCGGGGGCCACGGATGTCCACCTCCATCCCAAGTCCCCTTGCGGGGACGACACGTTGTCGCCGCGCGTCCTCGCGGTGACGCTGGACGCGATACGGGCGCGGGTGACCGTGCCGGTCGGCGTGACCACCGGCGCCTGGGCCGAGCCGGACCCCGCCGCCCGGCTGGAGCGGGTGCGCGGCTGGACGGTGCTGCCCGACCACGCCTCGGTCAACTGGCACGAGCCGGGCGCCGAGGAGGTCGCGACGGCGCTGCTCGACCGGGGCGTCGGCGTGGAGGCGGGCATCTGGTCGGGGACGGAGGGCGCCGCCCGGTTCGCCGTCTCACCCCTCCGCTCGAAGGTGCTGCGGGTCCTCGCCGAGGTGACCGACCCGGATCCGGACACGGCCGAGGCGTCCGCGCGCGCACTCCTCACCGAGCTCGGCACCGGGCACGGCCGCCCGGTGCTGCTGCACGGTGAGGACGGCGGCGCCTGGCCGGTGCTCCGGCTCGCGGGGCACCTGGGGCTGGCGACCCGAATGGGCCTGGAGGACACGCTGTTCCTGCCGGACGGTGAACGGGCCTTGTCCAACGCTCAGTTGGTCGCCGAGGCGTTGGTCCAGTACGGGTGCGCCCAGCGCTCGTCGTAGGGCAGGGCGAGGAGTTCGGCCCGTACGGCGAGGTCGGCCTCGCCCTGGACGCACAGGCGGACGGCACCGGGGCCGGCCAGCCAGGCGCGCAGATCTGCCACGCCGGAGCCCTCGCCGTCGTCGTACCACCACCAGAACGGGGAGGAGTCGGACAACAGGTCGTAGAGCCAGGTGACAGCGCAGCGCGCGAGATGTGCGTCCGCGACGGGGGTCCGGACCCACCCGTCGAGGAACGGAGTCACGGCTCCGGCGATCGTGGCGCAGGTCTCGAAGGTGTCGTCGATGGCGTAGGGCGGCTCGGGCAGGGTGAGGGTGTCCTGCCACCAGGCGTGCAGGAAGGCCTCGATCGCGGTGGCCTGCTCGGCCGGCCAGGAACGCCAGTCCACCCGGCTCAGCCCATGGGCGCCGTAGCCGATCGAGCCCAGGGTGCCCTCGGCCATCGCCCGTGCGGCCTGCGGCAGCAGGCGTCGCATCGCGGCCGGGTCGTCGTCGAAGTGGTCGGGCACCTCGAAGAGGTAGTAGCGCACCACGTCCAGGGGCACGCGTGTGTACGGCGTGCGCAGAAACGCGGTCTCCTCGGGCGCGTGGCAGTGTCCGCAGCCGGTCTCGTGCGGGCTGGCGAATCCGTTGAATACCGTGTCGATGTCCGCGAGCGCGGCGTCAAGTGCGGGTGATGCCATGGGAGTTGGTCCCGTCGGTACTCCGTGCACGGCGTCGCCGCCGGCCGAAGAGACCGACGCTAGCAGTCACAAATCCCTTCGCTCCACCCCTTTCGGATCAGGACAGTTGAGTGCGATGAAACCCAACTGAGGAACCCGAGGAGTCCCGATGTCGACGCTGCGCGTCACCGCCGAAGTGCTGACCGTCCATGAACACCCGAACGCCGACGCCCTCGAACTGGCCCAGGTCGGCCTCTATCGAGCCGTCGTCGCCAAGGGGGCGTACCGCACCGGTGACACCGCCGTCTACATCCCCGAGCAGTCCGTGCTTCCGGCCGCGCTGATCGAGGAGTTGGGGCTGACGGGACGCCTCGCGGGGAGCAACTCCGACCGGGTCAGGGCGGTGCGGCTGCGCGGTGAGCTGTCGCAGGGCATCGTGTGCCGGCCCGAGGCCCTCGCCGACGTCGATCTGGCCCGGGCCGCCCTGGACGGCACCGACTTCGCGGAGCGGCTCGGCATCACCAAGTGGGTGCCGCCGATCCCGCCCACGATGAACGGCGACGTCGAGTCCGCGCCCGATCTGCTCCCCTGGGTCGACATCGAGAACATCCAGCGGTTTCCCGGCATCTTCGAACCGGGCGAGGCTGTGGTCCTGACCGAGAAACTGCACGGCTCCGCCTGCCTGTTGACCTACGCCACCGAGGACGGCCGCGTACAGGTCTCCTCGAAGGGCTTCGGCGCCAAGTCCCTTGCCCTGAAGGAGGATCCGCGCAATCTGTACTGGCGGGCGATCCGCGGCCACGGCGTCCCCGAGGCCGCCGCCCGCCTCGCCGACCGGCTCGGCGCGCGCCGGGTCGGGATCTTCGGCGAGGTGTTCGGCGCGGGCGTGCAGGACCTGACGTACGGCGCCGACGGCCGGCGCGACACGCTCGGGTACGCCGTGTTCGACGTCTCCGCCGAGATCGGCGGAGCGGTGCGCTGGCTGGACCCGGCCGAACTGCTCGACGGGGAGCTGCCGTTGGTGCCACGGCTGTACGAGGGGCCGTACGACATCGAGCGGGTGCTGGAGGTCGCGAGCGGGCGGGAGACCGTGTCCGGGCGGGGGCTGCATCTGCGCGAGGGGGTCGTGATCCGGCCGGCGAAGGAGCGGTACAGCGCGGTGACGGGTGGCCGGGCGATCGCCAAGGCTGTGAGTGCGGCGTATCTGACCCGGAAGGGCGGCACCGAGTACGAGTGAACAGGCTGTCCGGCGGCAGGATCACGGCTGCCGCCGGACGGGCCGGCTAGGCCCGCCCCTCCCCCTTGGGGTTTCCTCCCCGTTCGACCATGAGGCGTGAGCCCGCGCCCCGTTCGCCGATCACGTCGTCCGGGTTGGACAGGACGCAGGTCGCCAGGGAGAGGCAGCCGCAGCCGATGCAGTCGGTGAGGTGGTCGCGGAGGCGGTTGAGCTGCTTGATGCGCTCGTCGAGTTCGGAGCGCCAGGCCTCGGAGAGGCGGGCCCAGTCCTCGCGGGTCGGGGTGCGTTCCTCGGGGAGTTCGGCGAGCGCCTCGCGGATGGTGGCCAGCGGGATGCCGACGCGCTGGGCGGCCCGCACGAAGGCGACCCGGCGCAGGGTGTCACGGGTGTACCGGCGCTGGTTGCCCGTGGTCCGGCGGCTGCCGATCAGACCCTTGGCCTCGTAGAAGTGCAGGGCGGAGACGGCGGCACCGCTGCGTGCGGCGAGTTGGCCGACGGTCAGCTCATGGATCTTCTCGGGAATCTGGGGCACCCCTCGAACCCTACCCATCCACCGGCGCCGGTGTTCCGTTGACAGCGGCCCGGCATGCGACCATGCTAAGCAGTTGCTTAGGCATTGCGGGACCTGTGATGCCGGATCTGGATGACGTGAGAGGCCGGGACATGGCAGAGCCGAGGATCTTCACCTCCGTCGACGACCTGCGGGCGGCGGTAGGCGAGCAGTTGGGGCACACCGACTGGCTGGAGGTCGACCAGAAGCGGATCGATCTGTTCGCGGACGCGACGGGCGACCACCAGTGGATCCACGTGGACCCGGAGAAGGCGGCGGCAGGACCGTTCAAGACGACCATCGCGCACGGGTACCTCACCCTGTCGCTGCTCCCGCTCTTCGGGCCGCAGCTCATCAAGGTCGAGGGCGTGAAGATGGGCGTCAACTACGGGACGAACAAGGTCCGTTTCCCCGCCCCGGTCCCGGTCGACTCCCGGCTCCGCGCCACCGCGAAGATCACCGGCGTCGACGACGTGCCGGGCGGCGTCCAGGTGACCGTCGCGTTCACCGTGGAGCGCGAGGGCGGCGACAAGCCGGTGTGCGTGGCCGAGTCGGTGTCGCGCTACTACCTCTGACCAACGCCCTTGGTCCGGCGGCTACTTGGAACCCACCATCCGCAGCACGAGGTCGGCGTAGAGCGCGCCGACCTCGTCGGGCGTCCGGGGGCCGTCGAGGCTGAACCAGCGGGCCACGTCGATGCACAGCGACAGGATCGCGAGGGTCGTGCCCTTCACGTCCGCCACGTCGAAGGAACCGTCCGCCACCCCGTCCTCGACGATCCCGCGCACCTCGGCGTCGACCTGCCGGCGCAGCGCGAGGATCTCGGCGCGCGCGTCCGGGCCGAGCGAGTCGAGTTCGTACTGCACGACCCGCGCGGTGGTACGACCGCCCGCGTGCCAGCGCACGAAGGAGCTCACGGCGTCGGCGAGCCGCTCGGCGGCACTGCCCTCGCGCCCCGCCGCCGTACGCAGGATCTCCAGGGCCTTCTCGTGGCCGATCCTGCTGATGCGGTGGAGCAGCTCTTCCTTGGTCTTGTAGTGGATGTAGAGCGCGGCCGGGCTCATTCCGGCGCGGCCCGCGATGTCCCGGGTGGTCGTCGCGTGGTAGCCGCGCTCGGCGAAGGCCTCCACGGCGGCGATCAGCAGTCGCCGGGCCGCGTCGGGCGTGACCTCTGCCCAGGCCTGCGGGTCGCCCGCGGTGGTCTCCTCCGCCGTACTCATCGCTCGTAAGCCCCTCTCGCTGACCCTCTATGACCCTCGATGACAAGGGCTCCACCATACCGCCGAACCTGAGCGAGCGCTTAGTCTCCCCGCTCAGAGCTTTTCGAACGGGTTGTAGGTGGTGCGCGCCGCGTCCTGCCGGTCGCGGATCACCTTGGCGAGGGTGAAGGAGGAGGTGACGAGATACAGGACGGCGATCGCGAGGAAGGCCCGCACCCAGGCGTCGGCCTGCAGCTTGAAGATGCCGATGGCGGTCGCCGCGATGGCGACGGAGAAGGACGCGACGGCCTGGCCGTAGAAGGCGGCCGTGTTCTGCGGTTTGCCCGATGCTTCGCTCATGAGGACAAGCGTCCGCTCCTACGGCCGTCACCACATCCGTCGGCGTACTCAGACGAGGTACTCAGAATGCCGAAATCCCCGTCAGCGCACGCCCGATGAGCAGTTTCTGGATCTGGCTGGTGCCCTCGTAGAGGGTCATCACGCGGGCGTCGCGCAGCAGTTTGCCGGCCGGGTACTCGTCGATGTAGCCGTAGCCGCCGAAGACCTGGAGCGCGTTGTTGGCGGCGCGGACCGCGGCCTCCGAGGCGAAGAGCTTGGCCTTGGAGGACTCGGTGGCGAAGGGGAGCCCGCGGTCGATGAGGTCGGCGACCCGCCAGGTCAGCAGTCGGGCCGCGTCCACGTCGACGGCGATGTCGCTGATCAGTTCCTGGACCAACTGGTGGTGGGCGATGGGCTTGCCGAACTGCTCGCGCTCACCGGCGTAGCGGACCGCCACGTCGAGCGCGGCCTGGGCGATGCCGACGCAGCCCGCCGCGACCGACATCCGCCCCTTGGCCAGCGCCGACATGGCGACGGAGAAGCCCTTGCCCTCGGGGGCGAGCATCGCGGAGGCGGGGACGCGCACGTCGTCGAGGACCAGTTCGGCGGTGGCCTGGCCGCGCAGGCCGAGCTTGCCGTGGATGGTGCGGCGGGTCAGGCCGGGGGTGTCGGTGGGCACGAGGAAGGCGGAGACGCCCTTGTGGCCGGGGGCGTCCGTCGAGCGGGCGAAGAGCAGCACGACATCGGCCCAACTGCCGTTCGTGATGAACATCTTGGTGCCGTTGACGACGTAGTCGTCGCCGTCGCGGACCGCCCGCGTGGTGAGGTTGCCGGCGTCGGAACCGGTGCCGGGTTCGGTGAGGCCGAAGCAGCCGACGTACTCGCCGGAGGTGAGCCCCGGCAGCCAGCGCCGCTTCTGCTCCTCGCTCCCCCAGCCTGCGATCGACTTCGCGACCAGCCCCAGCGACACGGAGACGATGCCGCGCACGGAGGAGTCCCCGCGTCCCAGTTCCTCGGTGACCAGGCAGTACGCGAGATGGTCGCCGCCCGAGCCGCCGTACTCCTCGTCGATGGTCAGCCCCAGGAAGCCGACCCCGCCGAGCTTCTTGACGATCGACCGGTCGACCTCCTCGGCGCGGTCCCAGGCGATGACGTGCGGGGCGATCTCGCGGTCCACGAAGTCCTCGGCGAGCTGCCGTACGGCCTGCTGCTCCTCGCTCAGTCCCAGGTCCATCGCGCGTCACCCCAAGTGGAAGGCCGTACAGCGACTGCTGCACATCGACTACTGCACATTTAAATTAGCACTGCTAGTTTCGCTCTCGCAGCCCTACTATGTGCGCCATGGCCCGACCGCGCAAGCCCCTCCTCAGCACCGACCGGATCGTCGAGACGGCGCGCGTGCTGGTGGACGCGGAAGGCCTCGCGGCCGTCTCCACGCGTCGGCTCGCCGCCGAGCTGGGGGTGAGCGGGCCCTCGCTCTACAACCACTTCCGCACGAAGGACCAGATCCTGGAGGCGGTCGCGGACTCGGTGAGCGCGCAGGTCGATCTGTCGATGTTCTCGGACGGGCGGGACTGGCGTACGGCGCTGCACGACTGGGCCGTGTCGTATCGATCCGCCTTGCGCGATCACCCGAACATCGTGCCGGTGCTCGCCACGGGGCCTGGGCGGCGGCCGGCGGGGTTGCGGCTCGCCGACGCGGTGTACGGGGGGATGGTGGAGGCGGGGTGGCCGCCGGCGCAGGCCACGTCGATCGGGGCGTTGATGCGGTACTTCGTCATGGGGTCCGCGTTGGGGTCGTTCGCCGGGGGGTTCGTGGACGACGAGAGTGCGTACGCCCCTGCCGACTATCCGCATCTTGGGCAGGCTCATCTTCTTGCCGATCAGCAGGAGAAGGTTGATGAGCGGGCTTTTGAGGTGGGGTTGGCTGCGTTGCTGGATGGGCTGGCGGGGCAGTTCGAGGAGATGCGGCGTGCCGGTTAGGTTCCGTCGTGTGTCGAGTGCCGGCACGTCGTGGCTGGTCGCGCCCACGCGGCGGAGCCGCAAATCGATACACCCCCGCGCCTCTTGGAAGGCAGCGCTTCTCAAGAAGCTCGCAAGATCGCCTTCGGTAGGTACGCCGAAACCACCCAGTTCGGAACGTCCACGACCTCTGTGATCCTCAGGTCCACTGCCACGCTGCACAGGACGTACGCCTCGATCGGGGCGAGGCCGTAGCGGGTGCCGAGGTGGTCGATCATGGCGCGGGTCGCGTCCTGGGCGGCGTGCATGAGGTCGGGGGCCACGCCCATCGTGGCGTAGTGGCCGGCGCGGGCGGTGTCGGCGCGGAGGGGGCCTGCCGTTTCGAACTGGGGGGCCGTGATGCGGCGGCCCTTGTGCAGGCGGATGCGGGCCGCGCCCGACAGGGACGCCTCGATCGCGCTGACGCACAACTCGCCGTCGCCCTGGGCGGCATGGGGGTCGCCGAGGCTGAGGCGGGCGCCGGGTACCTGGACCGGGAGGTAGAGCTTGGTGCCGACGACCAGGTCCTTGCAGTCCACGTTGCCGCCGAAGTGGCCCGGCGGCAGGACGCTTTGGGGTTCGGCGACGTCCGGGCAGACCCCAACCACCCCGCAGAACGGGCGGATGGGGATGTCGGCCACGTCGAGGAAGCCGGCCGTGTCCCCGCCGCTCAGGTCCCACAGGTGGAGATGCGCGTCGGGGAAGTCCTCGGCGAGCAGGCCGAGTCCGGGCAGTACGGCCGTCCAGCCCCAGTCCACCGACCGCAGTTCCAGGAACTCCACTTCCAGTACGTCGCCCGGCTCGGCGTCCCTGACCACGATGGGACCGGCCAGCGGATAGACCCGGTCCCAGTCGAAGCCCGCGACCGCGTCGACGGTCGACCCCGGGTCGAACTGGCCGTCCGTGGCCTCGGTGAGCTCGAACGACACGGTGTCCCCGTCCTCGACCTCCAGCACGGGCTCGTGCTCGGTCGACCACAGGCGATGCACGCGCTTCGGTACGGGGTGGTGGCTCATCTGACCGTCCTCACCTGTCGGCACTTGTGCCGGACTCTGCCCCTCCGGCCAAGTCGACGTCAAGCCTCTCAGGCAATAAATCTAACCCCATAGGCATCAAGCCCGCGCCTCGAACCTGACGTCCGATTTCCGCCAGCGCCGCCGCCCCGCCCCCGCATAACCTCGGGCCATGAAGAAACCCCTCCGCCCCGCCGAAGCGACCGCCTCGGCCGCCGCCGTCGTCACCGTCGTGCTGTGGGCCTCCGCGTTCGTGTCCATCCGGAGTGCGGGCAGCGCCTACTCGCCGGGCGCGCTGGCACTGGGGCGGCTGGCGAGCGGGGCCCTGGCGCTGGGTGTGCTCTCTCTCGTACGGCGAGAAGGGGTGCCGCCGCGGTCCGCGTGGCGGGGGATCGCGATCTCGGGCGCGCTGTGGTTCGGCTTCTACATGGTCGTCCTGAACTGGGGCGAGCAGGAGGTCGACGCCGGTACCGCCGCCCTCGTCGTGAACATCGGGCCGATCCTCATCGCCCTGCTCGGCTCACGGCTGCTCGGTGACGCGATGCCGCCGCGGCTGCTCGCGGGGATGGCGGTGTCGTTCGCCGGCGCGGTGACAGTGGGGTTGTCGATGTCGGGCGAGGGCGGTTCGTCCGTGCTCGGCGTGGTGCTGTGTCTGCTCGCGGCGGTCGCGTACGCCGGCGGGGTCGTCGCCCAGAAACCGGCCCTCGGCCGGGCCAGCGCGCTCCAAGTGACGACGTTCGGGTGTCTCGTCGGGGCCGTGCTGTGTCTGCCCTTCGCCGGTCAGCTCGTCCACCAGGCGGCCGACGCGCCCGCCTCCGCCACCCTCAACATGGTCTACCTGGGCGTCTTCCCGACCGCGCTCGCCTTCACGACCTGGGCGTACGCGCTGGCCCGGACGACCGCCAGCAAGATGGGCGCGACGACGTACGCGGTGCCCGCGCTGGTCGTCCTGATGTCGTGGCTGGTGCTCGGCGAGGTACCGGGGCTGCTCACCCTGGCGGGCGGGGTGCTGTGTCTGGCGGGTGTGGCGGTGTCGCGGTCCCGCCCGCGCGCGAGGGCGGAGGGGGCTGCGGCCACCACGGAGCCGCAGCCCGAACAGGTGCCGTAGACAAGGCGGTTCGGCCCGAACCGCCGGTGCCGTGGACAAGGCCGGTCAGAACACCACCAGCGCTCGTCCGCCCTTCCCCGCCACCATGTTCTCGAACGCCGCCGGAATCCCGTCCAGCGCGATCCGTTCCGTGACCAGCGCTCCCAGGTCGAGGCGTCCGGCCCGCACGTGCTCGGCGAGCACCGGCAGGTCCTTCGCCGGGTCGGAGTTTCCGTAGACGCAGCCGCTCAACGTCCTTCCCCAGTGGAAGAGTTCGAGGGCGTTGAAGGTGACCTGCTGGTCCTTGCCGCCGATGCCGACCACCGTGGTGCGGCCGCCGCGGCGGGTGGACTCCCAGGCGGTGCGGATGGTGACCGCCCGGCCGACGCATTCGACGGCGACGTCCACGCCCTGCTTTCCGGTGAGGGCGCGGATCTCCCGGGCCGTGGTGTCGGAGGCGACCACGTAGTCCGTCGCTCCGGCCGCGCGCGCCAACTCCTCCTTCTCCGGGGAGACATCGACGGCGACGATCGTCGTGGCGCCCGCGATCCGGGCCGCCTGGAGCGTCGAGAGACCCACTCCGCCGACACCGAACACCGCGACCGTCTCGCCCTCCCGCACCCGCGCCGAGTGGTGGACGGCGCCGTAGCCGGTGAGGACGGCGCAGCCCAGAAGTGCCGCGTCCGTCAACGGGATTCCGCCCGGGAGGGGGAGGACACAGGCCGCGGATACGACCGTCTCCTCGGCGAACGCGGCGACGTTCAGGCCGGGGTGGAGGTCGCTGCCGTCGGAGCTGCGGTGGGCATAGACGTCGGCGGCGCCGTTGAGGGCGTTGGCGCAGAGCCAGACCTCGCCGAGTGTGCAGGCGTGGCAAGTACCGCAGGACGGCGCCCAGTTGAGGACGACGGAGTCGCCGGGCGAGATGTGGGTGACGTCCTCCCCCACGGCCACCACCGTGCCCGCGCCCTCGTGGCCGAGGACCGCCGGGACCGGCACGCGCATGGTGCCGTTGGTCAGGGACAGGTCGGAGTGGCAGACCCCGGCGGCGGCGAGGCGGATCCGGACCTGGCCGGGGCCGGGATCCGGGAGGTCGATCTCCGTGATCTCCAGCGGAGCGCCCACGGCGGGCAGGACTGCGGCGCGAACCATGCGAGGCCTCCTAGAGGGTCAACGGGATCAGAACTGAAGGGACTTGGTCTGGAGGTACTCGGACAGCCCGTGCGCGCCGAGTTCCCGGCCCACCCCCGACTGCTTGTAACCCCCGAACGGAGCACGGGGGTTGAACCGCCCGCCGTTGATGTCCACCTGCCCCGTCTCCAACCTCCGTGCGAACGCGACCGCTTCCGCCTCCTCGCCGGCCCACACCGCGCCCGCCAGCCCGTACACCGTGCCGTTGGCGATGCGCACGGCGTCGTCCTCGTCCTCGTAGCGGAGGATGGAGAGGACCGGGCCGAAGATCTCCTCCTGGGCGATCGTCATGTCGGGGGTCACATCGGCGAAGACGGTCGGGCTGATGAAGTAGCCCTGTGGGTGCGGGGGTTCGAGGCCGCCCGCCACCAGGCGCGCGCCCTCCGTCACACCCTTCTCGATGTAACTCCGCACCCTCGCCCGCTGCTTGGCGTTGACGACCGGGCCGATGCGGTCGCCGTACTTCGCGGCGGCCGTCGAGGCCAGCTCCACGGCCTCGTCGTACTGGTCGCGGTGGACCAGCATCCGGGTCCAAGCGCTGCATGTCTGGCCGGAGTTGGACATCACGTTGGCGACACCGACGTTGACGGCCTTGGCGAGGTCGGCACTGGGGAGGATGACGTTGGCGGACTTGCCGCCGAGTTCGAGAGCGACCTTCTTGATCGCGGCGCCCGCCGTGGCACCGATCTGGCGGCCCACCGCCGTGGAGCCGGTGAAGGAGACCAGGTCGACGCCCGGGTGTTCGGCGAGGGCCTGGCCTGCGATCGGGCCGAGGCCGGTGACGAGGTTGAAGACACCGGCCGGGAGGCCCGCCTCGTCGACCGCCTCGGCGAACAACTGGGCGGTGAGCGGGGTGTCTTCGGCCGGCTTCAGCACCACCGTGCAGCCGGCCGCGAGGGCGGGGGCGACCTTGGCGACGATCTGGTGGAGGGGGTAGTTCCAGGGGGTGATCGCGCCGACCACGCCGATCGGTTCCTGGTAGACCGTCGAGTTGCCGACCTTCTCCTCGAAGGCGTGGGTCGCGGCGAGTTCGGCGTACGAGCCCGCCACCGCGATCGGCACGCCCGCGTGGACGGCCTGCGAGAAGGCGAGCGGGGAGCCCAGTTCGGCGGTGACCGTCTCGGCGATCTCGTCCTTGCGGGCGACGAGCACGTCCCGCAACGCCGCCAGGCGCGCGGCGCGTTCGGCGGGCGGGGTCGCGGCCCAGCCCGGGAGGGCGGCACGGGCTGCCCGTACGGCGGTGTCGACGTCGGCGGGGCCGCCGGCCGGGACGCTGCCGATCACCCGCTCGTCGACCGGGTTCACCACGTCGATGACCTCCCCGCCCGCCGCGGGGCGCCAGGCGCCGTCGATGTACATGCCGTCGTGTGCCTTCATCGTGCTGCCTCCCGGGCGTGACGTCGTCGTCCGCCTCACAAACTAGCGGTGTTAGTTTTCCGGCGCCAGGGACCCCGGTCACGGGTACCAGGTCGGTTCAGAAATCGGCCCGGGCCCGGTCGTCCACCCGCCCCACCGCCTCCTGCGCGAAGGCCTTCTCGTACGCCCGCCGGATCTCCTCGATCTTCCGGTCGCCCGCACCCGCCGCCGTCACCGGATACAGCAGGATCAGCTCGTACGACCGCTCCTTCTCGATCTTCCCGTTCGCGTCCCGCCACTGCCCGCGCCCGTTCTGCACGGTGAGCCCGTCCGGGAAGTCCGGTGTGACCTCCTTGTCGACGAAGGCCGTGAACTGCCGGTCGGTGACGGCCGGTCCACCGTCGGGCCGCTCGGTACCGAAGAAGAGCTGCGTCTCGACGTACGGCGTTCCGCGCGTCGGCGCGGGCGAGGTTTCCGCGTCGAGGCCGGCGTAGGCGGTGGGGGCCGCGGCCGCCAGGAGGAGGCCGGCGATCGCGAGGGCTGCCCGGTTTCGGGTGAAATGGAAGCTCATGCGCCTATCCGTACCGGGCGTCACTCGTCCAGGTCGGGCAGCCGCGCCGGGGCCGGGGAGATCCGTTCGCCGTGCTGGTCGAAGACGAACAGGTGGGCGATGTCGACGAGGAGGGGGACCTGCATGCCGTGCCGGAGTTCGATGTCGGGGGTGGTGCGGACGACCAGGTCGCCGGGGAGGCGCCCCTCGGGCGGTACGAGGTCGGGTTCGGCGTCGGCCGGGTGGTCCAGGGTGACGACCGGTCCGGCGCGCAGCGCGCCCGCGCGTCCGCGCAGCCGGTCCAGGACACCGCCCTCGCGTCGGCGGCGCCGGGCCGGGCGGGCGGGGCGCGGGGCCTCCAACTCCGGTACGAGGGCGGGCCGGGAGCCGGTGTTGAAGTGGACGAGGACCTCGTGGCCCTGGAACTCCACGTGCTCGACGAGGCCGCTGATCGCCACCTCGCCGGGGCGGGCGGCGGCGGGCTTGGCGATGCGGATGGCCTCGGAGCGCAGGCCGACGACGACCTCGCGGCCCTGCTGGACACGGAGCAACTGGTGGTCCAGGCACAGGGGTTCGGGCAGTCTGAGGTACTGCTTGCCGAGACTGATGGTCATCGCGCCGTCCAACGGGGCCCGGACCAGGCCGCGCAGGAGGTTGATGCGCGGGGTGCCGATGAAGGCGGCGACGAAGACGT
Source organism: Streptomyces sp. NBC_01478 (assembly GCF_036227225.1). Classification (GTDB taxonomy): domain Bacteria; phylum Actinomycetota; class Actinomycetes; order Streptomycetales; family Streptomycetaceae; genus Streptomyces. The sequence goes on from NZ_CP109444.1 coordinate 2,824,705, forward strand.
TGCGGGGCAGCGCGTACACCGAGCGCGGGGTGCCGACCTGCTGGAGGACTCCGCCGCGCAGGACGGCGACCCGGTCGCCGAGCGACATGGCCTCGGCCTGGTCGTGGGTGACGTAGACGGTGGTGACGCCCAACTTGCGGGTGAGGGCGGAGATTTCGGCGCGCAGGTGGTTGCGGAGCTTCGCGTCGAGGTTGGAGAGCGGTTCGTCCATCAGGAACGCGGAGGGGTGGCGGGCGATGGCCCGGCCCATCGCGACGCGCTGGCGTTCGCCGCCGGAGAGCTGGCTGGGGAAGCGTTCGAGGAGGTCCTCGATGCCGAGCATGCGGGCGGTGGCGTCCACGCGCGGGCGTGGGTCCTCGCCGGGGGTCTCGATGCGCAGCGGGAAGCCGATGTTGTCGCGGCTGGTCATGCTCGGGTAGAGGGCGAAGTTCTGGAACACCATCGCCATGTCCCGTTCGGAGGGGGCGAGTTCGTTGGCGTACTCGCCGTCCAGTCTCAACTCGCCCTCGTCTATCTGCTCCAGGCCGGCGATCATTCGCAGCACGGTCGACTTGCCGCACCCGGACGGCCCGAGCAGGACGAGGAACTCCCCCGGCGCGATGTCCAGCGACAGCCGGTCCACCACGCGGACGCCTCGCGCATAGGACTTGCTCACGTCGTACAGGGAGATGGCGCGTGTCATGACGAGTGCCCCCGGGGGCTCACTTGGGCGACGGTGCTCCGCGGTCCGATCGCCTCGTACGGTTCGTACGAGGCTTGTGGGTCACGGAAGTTAACGGATTGTGCGCACTCGGGGGAAGAGACCGGACGGGATCGGGCGGGTCGGTCCGGGTGGTGAGAAAACGGACGGTCATCTTCAGCCGGTTCGGGCGCGCTCACGGGTCGCGGTGAGATGGGCGAAGACGACGGTGTTGCCCGCGTAGCCGGTCCTGCGGTCGTAGCTGCCACCACAGGTGATGAGCCGCAACTCCGGGCGGCCGCGGGCCCCGTACACCTCCCGGTCGGGAAAGTGCGCCTTCTCGTACGTCTTCACCGCGTCGACCGTGTAGACGGCGGTCCGTCCGTCGGCGCGCCGGACCTCGATCAGGTGGTCGGGCTTCAGTTCGCTCAGGCCGGCGAAGACGGCGGGACCGGTCATCGTGTCGAGGTGGCCGACGGCGACGGCGGTGCCCTGCTCGCCCGGGGAGGGCCCGTCCGCGTACCAGCCCACCAGCTTCGGATCGTCGTCCGGGGGCGCGGACATCCGGCGGCCGCGGTCGAGGCGGAGGGGCATGACCGGGGCGTCGACGTCGAGGTAGGGGATGGCGAGGGCGGTCGCTCGGGAGCGTGGGAGGGGGCGGGGCGGGGGCGCGTGGCGGACCGGACGGGCTGTCGGTCGGGCCGTCGGTCGGGCTGTCGGCTGCTGGTGGCCTCCGCGTGCGTCCGCACGGGCCTCGTCGGCCTGCGGGTCGGTCCGGGCCGGGCCGGACGCCTCTCCGCCCCCGGCACACCGGGCGCCGCCGACCACCAGGACGACGCTCACCGCCACCGTTCGCCCCAGCCGGAAGGCGCGCGTCCGGTACCAGGGCCGGCGGACCCGGCCGCGCCGCACCACTCCGGTGGCGGCGCGGCCGGAACCGTACGGCATGCGGGCGTGGTTACGCCGCACCATGCGCCCGGCGGCGGAGCCGGAACCAGACCGTCCCGCCGACCGCCACGAGCCCCACGGCGGCGGCGCCGGCGACCGGGGTGATGGCGGCGTCACGGGCGAGTCCGCCACCACCGGCGGGCGGACCGCCGTTGGGGCCGCCCGTACCGCCGCCCGTACCGCCGCCCGTACCGCCTCCGGTGCCACCGCCCGGCGCGCAGGCGACCCAGAAGACCTTCATCTTGCCCGCGCCGTGGCCGAGGTCGGTCGTCCAGGTGAGTTTGTAGTGCCCGTTGGACAGCGGGATCTCGTCGGTGTGCGCCGCGCCGGCGGTGTCCGTGGTGAGCATGCCCGTGACCGGGACCCCGCCGGACGACGGCGCCTGGGTCACGATGGACCAGGTGACCTTCTCGGACGGGTCGAAGTTGAAGGCGTCCAGGTAGAAGTGGCAGACGTGGGGGTTGTTGGCCTGCTCGGCGGTGGGCACACCCGTCCTGTGGATCTTGACGTCCCCGTTGTCACCAGGGGGCGGGGCGGCCGTGGCGGACGCCCCCAGGAGAGCGGTCCCCGCGACGGTGAGGACCGCGAGAGCGGTGGTTCGGGCACCGGCGCGGCGCGGGAGGGGCGTAGCGGACATGAGAGTTCCTCCGAGTCAGACGATTTTCATACAAATCGTTGTGTCTGACTCTCTTTCACACGCCCGCCCGACATCGTGGGAGCAGCGCCCGGCGCACCGTCAGATATCGCTCTTCCGGCTCAGCGGCGATCGCGTGGCCGGGGTCCCTGCCACGGCTTCGCGCGCCTCCTCGGCCCGTGCGGGCGACCGCAGCGCGACCCCCGCCGAGAGCACCAGCAGCGCGCCGAGCATCACGAACGGCGCGGCCACGCCCGCGACTCCGGCGACAAGACCGGCGCCGGCGGGTGCGGCGACCTGGCCGAGGCGGTTGCCGGTGAGCCGTAGGGCGAGGGCGGTGGAGCGGGCGTCGTCGGGGGCGGCCTGGACGACCGTCGTCATGGAGAGGGGCTGGCCGACACCGAGACAGAAGCCCAGGACCGCGAGCATCAGGCCGATGGACCAGACCGGCAGGGGGAGGGCGATGCCCGCGCACAGGACGCCGGCCAGGAGACAGGTCGCGGTCAACAGGGCTGCCCGGCCCAGCAGTTGGAGCAGTGGGGTGAGGACGAGGCGGCAGGCGATGGTGGCCGCCGCGCGGATGCTGAGCAGGACGCCGATCACGGAGGGCGCGATGCCCCGGTGTTCGCCGACCACCGGGAGGTAGGCGGTGAGGATGTCGGTGGCGGACAGCACGGAGAGGCTGATGAAGATGCCCGCGGGCACGCCCCGGGCGCCCAGGATGCCGCTCATGGGCACGCGATCGCCTTGCCGCGCACGGGACTTGACCGTCGTACGGTCCTCGATGCGCCACAGGGACGTGAACGAGACGGCGGCGCCCGCGCCCGCGACGAGCAGGGCCAGCGCGCTGGTGCCGGCCATGTCGGAGCCGCCGATCAAGGAGCCCGCGGCGATGGGGCCGATGAGCTGGCCGAGGGAGGCGCCGATGGTGAAGTGGCCGAAGTTGCGGTCCTGTTCGTGCGGGGCGGACTGGCGGGCGACCAGCGACTGGGCGCCGATCACGAAGCAGAGGTGGCCCAGGCCCATCACCCCGCTCCACATCGCCATCGCCCAGAGGGAGCCCGCGAGTCCGCTCAGTGCGCAGCCGCCGGAGATCAGGACCACGCCGACGGGCAGCAGGGGTGCGCAGCGGCCGTGGTCGGTGCGGCGGCCGAGCGGTACGGCGGCGAACAGCGGGAGCAGCGCGTACACGCCCGCGATGACGCCGATCGCCCGCTCGTCGGCGCCGAGCGCGAGGGCCCGGTAGGAGACGGCGGGGCGGGCCATCGACACCGCCCCCTGCGTGAAGCTGAAGGCGATGACGAGGCGGAGCAGCCAGCCGCGGTTCCTGCCGGACGCCATGGTGAAGTCCCTTGTCGCGTAGGTCAGATGATGCCGAACAGGATTCCTGCCCCGAGGACGACGAGCGATGTCAGGGCGGCCCACTTGACCACGAACCTGGTGTGGTCGCCGAACTCGACCTTGGCCATGCCGACCAGGACGTACACGGCGGGCACCAGCGGGCTCGACATGTGCAGCGGCTGGCCGACGAGGGAGGCGCGGGCGATCTCCAGGGAGGAGACGCCGTGCGCCTGGCCGGCCTCGGCGAGCACGGGGAGGATGCCGAAGTAGAAGCCGTCGTTCGACATGAAGTACGTGAGCGGGATGCTGAGCACGCCGGTGACGAAGGCCATGTGCGGGCCCATGCCGTCGGGGATGTTGTCGACCAGCCAGGTGGCCATGTGGTCGACCATGCCGGTGCCCTGGAGGACGCCGGTGAAGACGGCGGCGGCGAAGACCATGCCGGAGACGTTGAGGACGTTCTCCGCGTGGGCGCCGAGGCGGGCCTTCTGCTCTGCCATGTGCGGGAAGTTGACGGTGAGCGCCATCGCCGCGCCGAGCAGGAAGAGGACCGGGATCGGCAGCCACTCCATGATCATGGCGGTGAGCAGGGTGACCGTGAGCAGCGCGTTGAACCAGTAGAGCTTGGGGCGCAGGGTCGGTCGGTGGGGGTCGAGGCCCTGGAATCCCTCGTCCTCGTCGGGCAGTTCGGCGTCGGCGTCCGTGCCGGAGCCCGAACTGCCGGTGGCCTTACGGTCGTTGTCGGCGCCGGAACCGCCGGTGCCCTTCTCCGCGCCCTTGCCGGTACCGGCGCCCACGAGAACCGTCTCCGACTCGGCGGGCTCCTCCACCAGCACCTCGTCCAGCGTCAGCACGCCGAGCCGCTTGCGTTCGCGGCGGCCGAGGACGTACGCGAGGACGAGGACGCCCAGCAGGCCCGTGGCGAGTGCCGGGATCATCGGGACGAAGATGTCGCTGGCGCTGAGCTTGAGGGCGGTCGCGGCGCGGGCGGTCGGGCCGCCCCAAGGGAGCGTGTTCATCACGCCGTTGGCCATCGCGGCGACCCCGGTCATCACGACCAGGCTCATCTTCAGGCGTTTGTACAGCGGGTACATCGCCGAGACGGTGATCATGAAGGTGGTCGAGCCGTCGCCGTCCAGCGAGACGATCGCGGCGAGGACCGCCGTGCCGACGACGATCCGCAGGGGATCCGCCTTGCAGAACTTCAGGATCCCCCGGACGATCGGGTCGAAGAGGCCCACGTCGATCATCACGCCGAAGTAGACGATCGCGAACATGAGCATCGCCGCGGTGGGCGCGAGGCTGGTGACGCCGTCGATGACGTAGTCGCCGAGCTTGCCGCCCTTTCCTACGAAGACGCAGAACAGCGCGGGTATCAGGACGAGTGCCGCGATCGGCGACATCTTCTTCAGCATGATCAGGACCAGGAAGGTCGCGATCATGGTGAAGCCGAGGATGGTCAGCATGAGTGGAACACCTAACGTTCGCCTTTGAACTCCCACCAGGGGCGGCGGTCCGATGACGTTAGGTCGCGCAAAGCCGCGTTAACAAGATGTTGACGCGCGAGCAATAAGCGCAGAACTCCAGGTCACAGCGGTGCGGTGAGCGCGGCGACCTCCACGGGCACTCCGTTGAGCACCGCGTTGCCCGACAGCGGGTCGAGCAGACTGCCGTCGAGGAGCTGGTTCACGTTGACGCCCGGGTCGGCGGCCGCGTGGCTCATCCGGGTGCCGGGGCGGTCGTGGCCCCAGCCGTGCGGGAGGCTCACCACGCCGCGCCGCAGGCCGTCCGTGATCTCGGCGGGGGCGGTCACCTCTCCCCCGGCGCCCTTCACCCGGACCGGCGCTCCGTCGACCACGCCGAGGCGCTCCGCGTCGTCGGGGTGGATGTGCAGGGTGCAGCGGTTGGTGCCGCCGGTGAGGGCGGGCACGTTGTGCATCCAACTGTTGTTGGAGCGCAGATGGCGGCGGCCGACGAGCACGAGTCCGTCGGCGCGGTCGTCCATGGCCTGCCGGAGCCGGGGCAGGTCGTCGACGATCGGCCGCGGCAGCAGTTCGACCTTGCCGCTGCGGGTCTTCAGGGGCTGCGGCAGCCGGGAGGCGAGCGGGCCCAGGTCGATGCCGTGCGGGTGCGCGAGGAGTTTCTCCAACGACAGCCCGTCCGGTCGTACGCCGAAGCCGTCGCCGTAGGGACCGAGGCGCAGCATCATGTCGAGCCGGCGCTCGGGGCCGGTGTCGCCGGTGAGGTGTGCGGCGATCTCGCGCGGATCGCGTTCGTGGATCGGCGAGTTGGGGTCGGTGACGGCCTTGCCGAGGGTCTGGTCGACGACCATCGTGTCGACGGCGGCGGGGTCGGCGCCGTGCATGCCGGTCGCGGCGAGGATCAGCCGGGCCAGGATCTCGGTCTCGGCCATCCGGCCGGGCTCCAGCGGGATCGCGGGGCGGGTGTAGCGGACCTGGTTGCGGACCGCGAGGGTGTTGAACGCGAAGTCGTGGTGCGGGCTCTGGGACGGCGGGGGCGGCGGCAGCACCACGTCGGCGTGGCGTGCGGTCTCGTTGAGGTACGGGTCGACGCTCACCATGAAGTCCAGTGAGTCCAGGGCCTTGTCGAGGCGGGCGCCGTCCGGTGCGGAGAGCACGGGGTTGGCGGCGACGGCGATCAGCGCGCGGATCGGTTCGCCCTCGGCGGTCGCGGTGTCGATCTCCTCGGCGAGCGCGGAGAGCGGCAACTCGCCCTTGGCCTCCGGGTATTGGCTCACCCGTGAGTGCCAGCGCCCGAGCGCGAAGCCGCGGCCCGGTCCGGCGGGCCGGGGTGTCCGGTCGGTGGCGGCCTGCGGGAATAGGGCGCCGCCGGGCCGGTCGAGGTTGCCGGTGAGGATGTTGAGGATGTCGACGAGCCAACTGGCGAGGGTGCCGTGCGGGACGGTGCAGCTTCCGATACGGCCGTAGACGGCGGCAGTCGGGGCGGCGGCGAGTTCGCGGGCGAGGGCGCGGATCTCGTCGGCGTCCACGTCACAGGCTTCCGCCACGGCCTCCGGGGTGAAGTCGCCCAGCTCGGACCGGAGTTCGTCGACCCCCTGCACATGCGGGGCCAACTCCCCCAGTTCCACGAGGTGTTCGTCGAAGAGGACGTAGGTCATCGCCGCGAGCAGCAGGGCGTCGGTGCCGGGGCGGACCGCGATGTGCCGGTCGGCGAGCTTGGCGGTGCGGGTGCGGCGCGGGTCGATGACGGTGAGGGTGCCGCCGCGCGCCTTGAGCGCCTTGAGCTTGCCGGGGAAGTCGGGGGCGGTGCACAGACTCCCGTTGGACTCAAGGGGGTTGGCACCGATGAGGAGCAGATGGTCGGTGTGGTCGAGGTCGGGCACCGGGATCGCGTTGGCGTCGCCGTAGAGGAGTCCGCAGGAGACGTGTTTGGGCATCTGGTCGACCGTGGACGCGGTGAAGACGCTGCGGGTGCCGAGGGCGCCGAGCAGGACCTGGGGGTAGAGGGCGCCGGCCATGGTGTGCACGTTGGGGTTGCCGAGGACGATGCCGACGGCGTGCGGGCCGTGGCGCTCGACGACCGGGCGCAGACCCGCCGCGACCGCGTCGAACGCCTCCTCCCAGGTGGCCTCGCGCAGTTCGCCGTCCCGGCGGACGAGCGGGGTGCGCAGCCGGTCGGGGTCGCTGTCGACGGCTCCGAAGGAGGCGCCCTTGGGGCAGATGAACCCCCGGCTGAACACGTCGTCGCGATCGCCTCGGGCGCCGGTCACCCGGGTGCCCTCGATGGTGAGGGTCAGCCCACAGGTGGCTTCGCACAGGGGGCAGATACGCAGGGCGGTGCGGGACACGGGGCCTCCCATGGGCGACGTTGCCTCTTGGCGGCGAGCATACCGACCGGTATGAACGGTGGCGAGGGGTACCGGGGGTGAGGTCGGAAACCCGCGGAGCGTGAGCGCCGGTCCTGCGGTCAGTCCAGCACGCGCGCCAGATACGCGCGCAGCATCTCCCGGGTCTCCCCGATGACCTGCTCGTCGCCCTCCGGAGCGACCCGGAACGCCAGGTGGACGAGGGCGTCGGCGGTCTCCACGGCGACCAGGAACGTACGCCGGAGATCCTCGTCGGGTTCGCGGGCGAGGTAGCCGGAGAGCAGGTCGGTGAGGCGGTCGGCGACGCGGCGGTTGGGTTCCGCGTGGCCCGAGCCGATGGGGATCTGGTTGCCGAAGTCGACGAGGGAGAAGCCGGGCGCGGTGCGCTTCATGGCGATGTACTCGTCCAGGACGGCGTCCACCGCCGCCCGCCAGCCGTCCCCGTCCCCTGCTTCCTTGAGGCGCTCGGTGACCCGCTCCGTGTAGCGCTCCAGGTTCCGCTGCGCGAGGGCGTCGGCCATCGCGCGCTTGTTCCCGAAGAAGCGGTAGACCGAGCCGATGGGGACACCGGCGCGCTGCGCCACGGCCCGGGTGCTCAGCGCGTCGTAGCCGACCTCGTCGAGCAGGTCGGCGCAGGCGTCGAGAATCCTGGTCAGCCGTTCGGCGCTGCGCCGCTGCACGGGCGCACGGCGGAGCGATGTCGTGTGGGGCACGGGCTTCATGATGCCTTTCCGCCGCGGTCAGGTGAAGCTCGCACCTCAGTACGGAACTGGGTGCCCATAGCACTCATTCCGACCCCCGGGTCGATGCGGAGGGGGGCGTCTTGCTGCCGTCCGGGGTGGCCTGGGTCGCCGACGCCGTGATGTCCGCCGTGCTCTCCACCGGTTTGCCGTGCACGGCCCACACGGTGCCGTCGTCGGCGTAGAGGCGCGCGGTGACGTGATGGGTGCCGTGCGGGACGAGGTCGGCCGCGATGCGGTACTCGGGGACGCGGAGCCTGGCGACGGTGCGGCCGTCCACCAGGAGGCGGACCGTGCCGCGGCCGGCGACCGCGACGGGCTTCGCACCGGCGGGCGAGAAGCGGAAGTCGTGGACGGTCAGCGTGACGTCCCAACTGTCGTCGGCGGCGTCGGGCTCCACCTCGATACCGACCCCCGGCGCGCCCTTCTTGTTCACCTCGCGGTAGTGCCGGCCCTGCTCGTCGGTGTCGTCGAGCACCTTGCCCACCGGCGACGGCGACACCCGGTCACCCTTCCGCTCGGAGGTGCCCCCGGAGCCGCAGCCCGCCGATCCGGCCAGCAGCAGGGCACAGACCGCGAGCGCGGTGAGAAGTGCGCGCGACCACGACATGCTGGGGAGACTAGAACACCGGTCTGACAGCCGGATCCCCCTTGAGGCTGGTTCTTCGCCTCCGGAAGTCGGATTTTCGGCCGCTCTCCGTCGTCCTCTTGCGCCCGCGAAACCGCAATCCTACGGTGATGCATAGGAATCAGCCGGGGCAGAGGGCTAGGAGCAGAGATGAGCGGGGACGTCCGCAAGACCGCCGAGGGACTGACCTACCTCACCGGTTTCGGCAATGAACACAGCTCGGAGGCGGTGCCGGGCGCCCTGCCGGAGGGCCGCAACGCCCCGCAGCGCGCCCCGCTCGGCCTCTACGCCGAGCAGCTCAGCGGCACGGCGTTCACCGAGCCGAGGGCGCACAACCGCCGCTCGTGGCTCTACCGCGTCCGCCCCTCGGCCGCGCATCCCGCGTTCACCCGCGCCGACAACGGCGGGATCCGTACGGCGCCCTTCACGGAGACGGTCCCCGACCCGAACCGGCTGCGCTGGAGCCCGCTCCCCGAGCCCGCGCCCGGCACCGACTTCCTGGCCGGCCTGTGGACCCTGGGCGGCAACGGCGACGCGGCCCAGCGCACCGGCATGGCCGTGCACCTCTACCACGCCGACTCCTCGATGGACCGGGTCTTCAGCGACGCGGACGGCGAGCTGCTGATCGTCCCGGAGCGCGGTGGACTGCTGCTGCGCACGGAGTTCGGGCTCCTCCATGTGGAGCCCGGACATGTGGCGTTGATCCCTCGTGGGGTGCGCTTCCGTGTGGAGCTGCTGGATGCTTCAGCCCGCGGATATGTGTGCGAGAACTATGGGGCGCCCTTCCAGCTCCCCGACCTCGGCCCGATCGGCGCCAACGGACTCGCCAACGCCCGGGACTTCCGGGCCCCGGTCGCCGCCTACGAGGACGTCGAGGGCCCGGTCGAGGTGGTGAACAAGTTCTGCGGCAACCTCTGGACGGCGACCTACGACCACTCGCCCCTCGACGTGGTCGCCTGGCACGGCAACCATGTGCCGTACGCCTATGACCTGCGCCGCTTCAATGTGATCGGCTCCATCTCCTACGACCACCCGGACCCGTCGATCTTCACCGTGCTGACGTCCCCGTCGGACACCCCGGGCCTGGCCGGCGTGGACTTCGTGGTCTTCGCGCCGCGCTGGCTGGTGGGCGAGGACACGTTCCGGCCGCCGTACTTCCACCGGAACGTGATGAGCGAGTACATGGGCCTGATCGAGGGCGCCTACGACGCGAAGGCCGAGGGTTTCGTGCCCGGGGGCGGCTCGCTGCACAACATGATGTCGGCGCACGGACCGGACCGGGAGACCTTCGACCGCGCGAGCGCCGCCGAGCTGCGTCCGCAGAAGATCGACGACGGCCTGGCGTTCATGTTCGAGACCCGCTGGCCGGTGACGGCGACGGCCCAGGCGGCGCACGCCGACCACCTCCAACAGGGCTACGACGACGTCTGGCGGGGCCTGCAACGCCACTTCCGCCCCGCGCACTGACACTTCGCCGCCGACCGACACCCCGCACACCGACAACTCCCCACCGGTTTACGGCCCTTGCACTGATCCCTCCCTACCGGTACGGATGGCCCCGTGACCTCCTTCGCCCCGGATTCGATCGTCCTGAACCGCAAGCTGCCGCTCTGGTACCAGGTGTCGCAGTCCCTGCGCGCCTCGATACTCGGCCGCTCGCCCCGGGACCCGCTACGGCTGCCCACGGAGGAGCAACTCGCGGGGCACTACGGCGTCAGCGTGCTCACCATGCGGCAGGCGCTGAAGGAACTGGAGGACGAGGGCCTGATCACCCGCCACCGCCGCCGGGGCACGTTCATCGAGCCGGACGTCCGACGGGCCACGCCGGTACGGCTGTTGGGCTCGGTGGACGCGATCGTCGCGCAGCAGTCCGGCATGACGACCGAACTCCTGGACCACGGACCGGCGTCCGTTCCGCCCGAACTCGCCGAGCACTTCCCGGACTTGGCCGAGGTGGCGACGTACCACCGCCTCCGCAGCGACGAGAAGACCGGCGAGCCGACGAACCACGCCCGCAACCACATCCGCCCCGAACTGGCCGCCCGCCTCGACCTGGACGACCTGATCCGCTGGCCGATGACCAAGGTGCTGCGGGACGTCGTCGGCGCGGACATCAGCCGCATCACGGACACGGTGGAGGCCCGCCTGGCCGACCCGGAGACCGCCCGCCTCCTCCAGGTCCCGCTCCTCAGCCCGATCCTGCACTACACGGGCATCACGTACGACACACAGGGCAGGGTGCTGGACGTGGCGGTCATCCACTACAGGGGTGACCGCTTCTCCTTCTCCGTCACCCTCGACGCCGCGAACTGAGGTCGTCGTACGATGCCGAGCGTGACGCACGACGACGCTCCGCTGCTCGCGGACCTGATGCCGTGGTCCGTCGCACCGATCCGGCTCGGCCGGGGGTGGCCGACGGCGCCCGACGCGGCAACCCTGAAAGCGCGCTGGGACGCCCTGGTGAAGGCTGAACTCCCCGACCGGGAGACCCTGTTCGAGCCGAGCCGCTCGCGCACCCTGCACTCGGCGGTGTCCCAGCTCCCGGGCCAGCCCAGCGGCACGGAGAAGCTGATCCGCGCCACGGGCCCCTGCCCGGAACCGGTCCGTGTCCTGTACGCCCCCTTCGACGAGCAGTGGCTGATCCCGGACCACCGCCTGATCGACGTGGCGCGACCGGAGTTGTGGCGGGTGGCGGACGAGCACCAGATCTTCGTCGTGGAAACGGCGGGCGCCCCCGGCCCGCTCCTCCTCGCCTCCTCGGTCCTCCCCCAGCTCCGCCCCGGTCGCGTCCGCCCCCTCTACCGCCGCCCCGCAGCCGAGGAACCGAACCTGGCGCCGGGCCTGTTGGACCACCTCGCCACCCACCTCGGCCACTCCCCCACCCCGGCGGACCTCCTCGCCTGGACGGTGACGACAGCCCGCCCCGGACTCGCCGTACCCCTCACCCGGGACCCCGAACTCTGGGCACGCGGAGTCGAGTTGGGCCACCGCATCCTCTGGCTGATGCGCCGCAACGGCGACCGCCCCAAACTCCCCGGCGGCCGACGCCCCTACGTCCGCGCCCCCTTGCCACCCCTCCCCCTCACCCTCCACTACGACCGCGACGAGGAGACCCTGCACCTCGACGAGGGCCGCATCTCCCCGGTACCGCCCGAGTCCTGGGACTTCGAGGTGAGCGGAGTGCGCGTCCTGGAGGAGTGGTTCACGTCCCGGACATCGGAGACCGCCGAGCCGGGCACGCTGGCCGCGATCCGCCCGGGGACGTGGCAGCAGACGTGGACTTCAGAACTGCTGGAGCTGATCACGGTGTTGGCACTGCTGGCGGAACTGCGGCCACAGCAGGAGGAGTTGGAGGTACGGGACCAGATCACGGCGGCGGAACTGCGCAAGGCGGGCGTCCTGCCGGTACCGGAGGCGGCACGTCGGCCCGCATCGGTTTTGGACCACCACGAAGAGGGCCCGGAGGGTCAGTTCGCTCTGATCTAGCCTCGCTCGGGGTCGAAGGCGTCCAGAACCTTCGCCAACGCCATATCGAACACCGCGTCCAGATCAATGGGCCCCGGATCCTCCATGAACGCCGCAGCCATCCGCGGATACGCCCCACCCGCGATCCGACTCCCCAAGTACGCGATCCGCACCGCGTTCTCCTGCTCCTCAGACCAAGGCAGCGAGCGCGACCGCTCGGCAGTCGCCAACTCATTGCTCACATACATCGTCACGACCCCGTTGAGCAGCCCGACGAGCTGCATCTTCATGCCGTACGTCGACTCCACCGGGTCCAGACAAGCCAGGCAATGCTCCAGATACCGCAGCGCGTTGGGGCTGAACCCGTACACCGGTGACATCAGCCGAGGCAGCCAGGGATGCCGGTGCATCAACGTCCGCGTCTGATGGGCGACCCGGACCATGTCCGCCCGCCAGTCCCCCGACGGCTCCCACTCCTCGTGCTCGCCACTGACCGCGTCGACCATCAGCTCGTACAGGTCCTCCTTGCGGGGGACGTAGTTGTACAGCGACATCGTGCCGCACCCCAGTTCGGCCGCGACATGCCGCATGGACACCGCGTCCAGCCCCCCACCGTCGGCGATCCGCACGGCCGCCGCCGCGATGTCCGCGCGGCGGAACGCCGGCTTCGGCCCCCGCCCCGCACGCTCGGGGCGCGCCCAGATCACTTCGGGTACGGCCGCTCGGTCCGCCATTGATCATCACCTCGACCACCATGCTAGTTACGTACAGCGTACGTAGTGCGCTATGGTCGGCCCATGGCTACTACGTACGCTGTACTTAGTGAAGGTCTGGAGAAGCGCTTCGGCGCTGTGCATGCCGTGCGCGGGCTGGACCTGGCGGTGGCGCGGGGCACGGTCTGCGGGGTCCTCGGCCCCAACGGCGCGGGCAAGACCACGGCGGTCCGGCTGCTCACCACCCTGCTGCGGCCCGACGCGGGCTCCGCACGGATCGCCGGGCACGATCTCGTCCGGGAGGCTTCGGCCGTACGGCGCAGCATCGGCGTCACCGGGCAGTACGCGTCGGTCGACGGCGACCTCACCGGCCGGCAGAACCTGCGGCTGTTCGCCCGGCTGCACCGGATGCGGAGCCCCGCCGAACGGGCCGGCGAGCTGCTGGACCGCTTCGGTCTGGCGGAAGCCGCCGACCGCCCCGCGTCGACGTACTCCGGCGGGATGCGCCGCCGCCTCGACCTGGCCGCGAGTCTCATCCGACGCCCCGACGTGCTCTTCCTGGACGAACCGACGACCGGCCTCGACCCGGCCAGCCGGAACCGGATCTGGGACGCCGTACGGGACCTGAAGAGGGAGGGTACGACCGTGCTGCTGACCACGCAGTACCTGGAGGAGGCCGACCAACTCGCCGACGACATAGCCCTGGTGGACCGGGGGCGGGTCGCGCACAGCGGGTCGCCGGCCCAACTGAAGGCGCTCGTCGGCACATACGCCGAGGTCGTCGTCGCCCACACGGACGCCCTCGCCGAGGCAGCCGGTGTCCTCGACCGACTCACCGGCGCCGAGCCCTCGTTCGACCATGAGCGGAACGCCGTGGGCGCGGTCACCGGCGACCCGACCCTCACCCTCCCCCGTCTGGTCCGCGAACTCGACGCGGCGGGCGTGCCGTTGCTCGACGCGAGCATGCGCCCGCCGACCCTCGAGGACGTGTTCCTCCGGCTGACGGACCGCAAGGAGGCGGTGGCATGAGCGCGTTGGCGTACGACGGCGGCGCGATGCTCGGCCGGCAGTTGCGGAGGGTGCGGAACAACCCGGCGCTGGTGATCCTCACCCAGACCATGCCGATCACGATGCTGCTGTTCTTCGGGTACGTCTTCGGCAGCGCGCTGGCGATGCCGGGCGACGCGTACCGCTCCTATCTCGTCCCCGGTCTGCTGGTCGCGACCGCCGCCAACGGCATCATGACCGGCATGTTCCAGGCCGCCCAGGACTCGCACCGGGGCGTGACGGACCGCTTCCGCACCCTGCCGATGAGCAGGGCCGCCGTACCGCTGGGGCAGGCGACCGCCGACCTGGTCGTCACGGCCGTCGGGACCGTGCCGTTCCTGCTGGTCGGCCTCGCGGTGGGCTGGCGGATCGAGGGGTCGGCGCTCCAGGCCGCCGCTGCCGTAGGCCTGTTGCTGCTCTTCCGGTTCGCCTGCGCCTGGGTCGGCATCCTGCTCGGACTGGTTTCCCGCAGCGAGGAGGCGGCCGGTCAGCTCGGCAGCGCGACCTTCATGCTGCCGCTGCTGTCCAACGCGTACATCCCGACGGACCGGCTGCCGGGCTGGCTGCGCACCCTGGCCGAGTGGAACCCCATCAGCGCGGTGACGACGGCCCTGCGGTACCTGTTCGGCAACTCCCCCGTACCGGAAGGCGCCGCCTGGCCGGTGGCCCATCCGATCGCCGGGTCGCTGCTCTGGTGTGCCGCGCTGATCACCGCGTTCGCACCGCTCGCCGTACGCCGGTACGCGCACGGCTAGCGCTGAACCGCTATTCCTGGGGCGCGAGTTCGGGCCCCAGCGAGGAGAACTTCTCCTGGGACACCACCCTCCGGGGCGGCCAGGTGATGTTGTCCGGCGGCCATGTCTGGCCGGTCCGCTCCAGGAACCACTCCGGCGGTTCGTACATGGGCGGTTCGTAGCCGTCGGGCAGGGCCGTCCGCCACTCGACGCCCGCCCTGCGCCGCCTGAACTCGTCCTGGATCGACTTGAGTTGGTCCGGCTGGGTGAGCAGGTCGATCGCCGTCGCCGCGAGATACCGGGCGGCGGCGATGACGACTGCCCGGCCGGGGGCCGCCGCCGCGCACGAGGTGACGGCCCAGGTGTGCAGCTTGGTGCCGATCGGGGCGAGGGCGGCGCCCATGGAGACGGTCGGCACGTTCCAACTGATGTCGGCGACGTCCGTCGAGCCGCCGCTGAGGAACACCGGGTTGGGCGGGGCGAGTTCGGCGATCTCGGTGTGCAGGCCCTTCGGCGGCAGCCCGAGCGACTCCTGGAGGTCCCGCGCCAACTGCTGCGCCTCGTCGGTGAATTCGGGCGGCCCGAGCTGCCGCATGTTGTCGTGCATCAGCTCCGCGAAGGCCCTGGAGGGGAGTTGGTTCCAGCAGGCGGCGGTGACGCGGTGCCGTACCGACGTCTGCGATGCCTTCGCCGCCGCCTCGGAGACGGCGATCACCTTGTCGAGGAGGACCTGGACGCGGGCGGGACTGCCCTCGCGTACGTAGTAGCTGATCTCGGCGATCTCGGGTGTGACGTTCGGGATGTCACCGCCGTTGTTGATCACCCAGTGGAGGCGTCCGCTCGGCGCCACGCTCTCCTCGCGCAGGAACTCGGAGAGGGTCGCCATCATCACGGCCGCGTCCAACGCGCTCTTGTTTCCCAGGGGATGCCCGCCGTGACCGGCCACGCCCAGGAAGGTGAAGGTCACCGCTGTCATCGCGGTGCTGGTGCGCCAGCCGGTGGCGTTGGAGGTCGAGGGGTGCCAGTCGAGGAAGGCGTCGAGGCCGTCGTAGACGCCCTTGCTGACCGCGTAGGTCTTGCCGATCAGGTTCTCCTCGGCGGTCGAGCCGAAGAACCGGACGGTGACGGGGAGTTGGTGTCGCTCCGCGGCCCGCGCCACGGCCGCCGCGGCCGCTGCCGCCGCCGTACCGAGGGCGCAGTGGCCGCAGCCGTGTCCGGGGCCGTAGCCCGGCGCGAAGGGGTCGTGGACGTACTCGCGCGGATCGTGGTGGCCGACCCCGCTGTGCTGGGAGAGGCCGGGGAGCGCGTCGTACTCGCCGCTGAAGCCGAGGACCGGGCCGCCGGTGCCCTGCGAGTAGGTCGCGGTGAAGGCGGTGGGGAAGCCGGCCGTGCCGAACTCGACCTGGAATCCGGCCTGTTCGAGGAAGGCGGCCTGAGCGAGGGAGGACTTCCACTCGCGCAGGCTGAGTTCGGCGTTCTCCCAGATCTCGGAGTTGAGGCCGGTGATCCGGTCCGTGTGCTCCCCGATCCAGTCCAGCGCGGTCGTCTTGGCGGGGCTGTCCCGGGCGAGGCCCGCGGGCGGGACGTAGGCGGGCGCGGCGAGGTGGGCGGAGGCCGCCATCACCGGGTCGGTGGCGGTCGTCGTCTCGTGTTCGTGCTGGTCGTGGGGGTCACACACGTGCGCCTCCGGCAGCGGCGAGGATCGGTGCATCGGCCATACGCATCATGCTCCCCACACTCCCCCCGCATGCTCCCCATATGACAAAGATGTCAGGCGCGGGACATGATCCCCGGCATGGAGCCCTTGCCGCTGCCCCTGGAGGGCATCACCGTCGTCGCCGTCGAGCAGGCCGTCGCCGCGCCCTTCGCCACCCGTCAACTCGCCGATCTGGGTGCCCGGGTGATCAAGGTCGAGCGGATCGACGGGGGTGACTTCGCGCGTGGATACGACACCGCGGCCGGCGGTCTGGCCTCGCACTTCGTGTGGTGCAACCGGGGGAAGGAGTCGATCGCCCTCGATCTGAAGGATCCGCGCGGGCTCGATGTCGTACGGCGGCTCGTCGCCGACGCGGACGTGTTCGTGCAGAACCTCGCGCACGGGGCCGCCGCCCGGCTCGGGCTCGACGCGGCGACGCTGTGTGCGCAGCGGCCTCGGCTGGTCGCCGTGGACATCTCCGGGTACGGGGCTTCCGGGCCGTACGCGGACAAGCGGGCCTACGACATGCTCGTGCAGTGCGAGGCGGGGCTGGTGTCGGTGACGGGGACGCCGGAGCTGCCGGTGAAGGCGGGGATCCCGGTGGCCGACATCGCGGCGGGGATGTACGCGTTCTCCGGCGTGCTCGCGGCGCTCGTGCGGCGCGGAGCCACCGGGCGGGGCGGGCCCGTCGAGGTGTCGATGCTGGACGCGCTCGCGGAGTGGATGGGGCATCCGCTGCATCACGCGATGCACGGCGGAACTCCCCCGGCGCGCACGGGACTTGCGCACGCCGTCATCGCGCCGTACGACGCCTATCCGACGGCGGACGGCGGGCGGGTGCTGCTGTCGGTGCAGAACGACCGGGAGTGGCGGCGGCTGGCCGAACAGGTACTGGAGCGGCCGGAGTTGGGGAGCGATCCCGACTTCGCGACGAACGCGGCGCGGGTCGTGAACCGGGAACGCACCGACGCCCTCGTCGGCAAGGCGCTGGGTGGGCTCGGCGCCGACGAGGCCGTGGGGCTGCTGGAGCGCGCGGGTGTGGCCTGCGCGCGCCTCAGGAACGTACAAGAGGTGGCGGAGCACCCGCAGTTGGCGGCTCGGGAGCGGTGGCGGGAGGTGGGTACGCCGGTCGGGCCGCTGCGGGCGCTGCTGCCGCCCATCACCTTGCCGGGCGGAGGCGAGGCGCGGATGGGCGACGTGCCCGCGCTCGGGGAGCACACCGTGGCGCTGCTGCGTGCCGTGGGGATGGCGGACGTGGAGATCGCAGCACTGCGCCGGGACGGCGTGGTGGCCTGAGCGCGGGTCCCCGGGAACTCCCGGGGGACGCCGAGGACTTGCTCAGCGCCCGCCGAACAGCGAACGGCGCAGTCTGCGCAGCGGCGCGAAGAGCTTGACGCGGCTCACGCGGGTACCTGTGGCGCTGCGTTCCTGCGTGGTGTCACGCGAGGTCAGCTCACGCATCAACGAGGTCGCCTCTGCCGTCTCGCGCTGCGGGACGACAGGGCCGCCCAGCACCGAGAGATGGCGGTCGAGACGCGAACTCGTCGCGCTGCTCCCGCACGTGATCGCAGGGACCCTTGCCCTGCTGCGCACTATCTGTTCCATGTCACTCCCCACCCGTACGAGTCCACCCGGCCCGGGCAGGGTAACCCTATCGCCCCAACCGAGCACTCGTGTATCGAGGTCTCAGGATTCACCTTCCCCGTAAGGGTGTTGACGACCCCTCCGTGATTACTCTCCGAATCCAACCGATTTCAGGGCGAGTTGGACAACTGGCTGAGTTGTGGGCTGCGCTGAGCCTCCGTCGGGCTCCACGGTCACTGCGAGTGATGTTGCTGATTTGTCGAGTCCGGTGGTGACCAAGGGCGTGTCGTCCTTGAAGAGCCCGAGGGAGCGCGGTTGCACATTGGGGCGCATCAGCCAGAGTTGACGCACGCGCCCGCTCGGAGGTGCGCCGTATCCGCTCAGGGTGACGACCGCGCGCCCCTCCGACGCGGAGGCGATCACGCCGATGCTCCGGCCCGTGGTGTCCGCGCCGGTGGTCGCACGGGCGTCGGGAGCTGCGAGAACGTGTGCGATCTCACGCGACTGCGCCTGCGCGGCGTCCAGCTTGTCCTGTGTCCTGTTCGCCTGCACGGCGAACAGCGAGGCCACGACGAGAGCGGCGGTGGCCGTCGCGGTGGCGAACGGCACGAAGAACGGGCGCCGTTGGGGCACGCGGGCGCGCGAGGCCTGCGGCTGTGTGCCCCACACATGGGCCGGCAGCCGGGGCGTGTACTCCCGCGTCTGCGGTTCCCTCGCGTGCTCGCGCAGCGGTCCGGGTTCCTGCGGGGTCTGCCGTACGGCGGCCAGTACCCGGTCGCGCATGGCGAGCGGCGGCTGGGCCACCGTGGACCAGGCGAGGCGGACCGCGTCCTCGGTCATGGCCCGCACCTCCTCGGCGCAGCGGTCGCAGCTCCTGAGGTGCTTCTCGAACTGGCGTCGCTCATCGGGTTCGAGGGCGTCGAGGGCGTAGGGGGCGGCGAGCGAGTGGAGATCCCCCCGGCGGAACAGTCGGGCGAGGATGCTCATGCGACACCTCCCAGGCAGTCGCGCAGCCGGGTGAGTCCGTCGCGCATGCGGGTCTTGACCGTGCCCAGCGGCAGCGACAGCCGCTCGGCCACTTCACGGTACGTATAGCCGTCGTAATAGGCGAGGGTGACGGACTGCCGTTGCAGGGCGGTGAGCCGGTCCAGGCAGCGGCGCACCAACTGCCGTTCCAGGCCTGCCTCGACCTCCTCGGTCACCTGGTCGAAGGCGGGGTGGTGGGAGCGGCGGGCCTCGCGCTGCTCGCGTTCACCGGCCGCGCGGGCGCTGCGCACCCGGTCGACGGCCCGGCGGTGGGCGAGCGTGAGGACCCAGGACAGGGCGCTGCCCCGGCCGGGGTCGAAGCGGGCGGCGGACCGCCACATCTCCAACAGCACCTCCTGGGACACCTCCTCGGACTGCGCCGGATCGCGCACCACCCGGCGCACCAGCCCGAACACCGGCCCGGACACCAGTCCGTACAGCTCCTCGAAGGCCCGTTGGTCACCCGCCGCCACCTGCACCAGGAGCTCGTCGGCCTCCACCCGTCCCCCACTCTTCGACCGCACGCGGCCCATCCCCTCATCACATCCCGTCACACGAGGCGTTCGTAGCGAACACCTCTACGGATGGGTTACGGATCAGCGTGCCCAAAACGCGGGTCAAGGGAAGGATTGCAGGGCGCCAAAAAAACTTTTCAGGTTTGACCAATCCGCCCAGGCACCTGCTCCGAATCCCCGAGCGTCAGGCAAGTTGGCACTGAGGACGGACGGCATGACACCTATCTCCAGGAGCGGTGCGGGACGTAAGAAGCTTGCGGCCCTCGTATGTGGGGCGCTGGCCGCCGGGGGGCTCGCAGCCGCCGGCACGGCCGCGCTGGCACCGGGAGTGGCCTCGGCCTCCTCCCACCGGGAGGCCCCCCTCATCTCGGGGACTCCGCAGTACGACAACACAGACCTGTACGCGTTCGTCAGTCCGGACAAGCCGGACACCACGACGATCGTGGCGAACTGGATCCCGTTCGAGGAGCCCGCCGGCGGCCCGAACTTCTACCAGTTCGCGGACGACGCCCAGTACGACCTGCACATCGACAACAACGGTGACGCGCTGGACGACTTCATCTTCCGCTACACCTTCAGCACGCAGATCAAGAACAAGAAGACGTTCCTGTACAACACGGGTCCGGTGACCAGCCTCACCGACCCGGACCTCAACATCACGCAGTCGTACGACATCGAGCTGATCAAGCTCAAGAAGGGCAAGGCGGTCTCCGAGACGAAGGTCGCCGACGACATCCCGGCGGCGCCCTCGGACGTCGGCGACGCGTCGATGCCGGACTACGCCAAGCTGCGCTCGCAGGCGATCTACAAGACGACGAACGGCGGCGCGACCTTCGCGGGCCAGGCCGACGACCCGTTCTTCGCCGATCTGCGCGTCTTCGACCTGCTCTACGGCGGCAACCTGAGCGAGGTCGGCAACGACACCCTCAAGGGCTACAACGTCAACACGATCGCCCTCCAGGTGCCGAACGACCTGATCCGGCAGTCCAAGTCCCGTCCGACCGTGGGTATTTACTCCACGACCCAGCGCAAGAACGCGAAGGGCTACTACACGCAGGTCTCGCGCCTGGGCAACCCGCTGGTCAACGAGGTCGTCAACCCGCAGAAGGACAAGGACAAGTTCAACGCGTCCGAGCCCAAGGACGACGCGCAGTTCCTGAAGAACGTGACCGAGCCCGAGATCCCGAAGCTGATCGAGTCGATCTACAAGATCAAGGCGCCGGCCGAGCCGCGCAACGACCTCGTCAGCGTGTTCCTCACGGGCGTCAAGGACCTCAACACCGAGCAGCCGTACGCGAAGCCGTCGGAGATGCTGCGCCTCAACACCTCGATCAAGCCGGCCGCGCACCCCAAGCGGCTCGGTGTCCTGGACGGCGACACGGCGGGCTTCCCGAACGGGCGTCGGCTCACCGACGACGTGATCGACGAGGCGCTCCAGGTCATGGAGGGTGAACTCGTCGGTTCCAAGAACGACTTGGGCGACGCGGTCGACAAGAACGACAAGGGCTTCGAGAAGTACTTCCCGTACGTCGCCGAGCCGACCTCGGGTTCGCGCGGTCCGCTCGCCAAGGGCACGACCAGTGGCAGTGACGTCAAGAACCAGCTCGGCGACGCGCTGCAGCCGGCGGGTTCGTCCTCCGGCACGGACAACATGATGCTGATCGTCGCCTCGGCGGCCTCCGGTGTGGCCGGAGTCCTGCTGATCGGCGCGGGTGTCGCGTGGTGGCGCCGCCGGATGAGCTACCGCCCGTACTAGTACCCCCCTCGAACTGGCGCGGCCCGCACAGCTTCTTCCCCCACGGTGCGGGCCGCGCCACCCCACGTCTCACCTTCCTTGAGCAGTACGGCACTTGCCCCACGTATCCACATGTATCCGCCGATCCACGGAACCACTGATCCACCCAGGCGATGGAGGAAACGGCATGGCCCCGCGCGAGAACGACAACAAGCCGCCGGAGGGCGAACACGGCGAAACGCCGGTGCCGGTGCCTGCGGCGGCGGAGCGGGAGTGGGAGCGGCTGTGGAAGCAGGGGGACGATTCGGGGGGCGGGAGCGAGGACGAGGACAGGGGAGCGGGCGACGGAGAGGTGGTCGCCGAGACCTCCGAGACCGCGGCCGAGGCCCGGGCCGAATCCCCTGAGGCATCCGGCAGCACCCCCACCGAGACTCGTGAAACTCCGAGTCGCACAGCCGCCGAATCCCCCGAGCCGACCCCCACCGTCGACGACGCGGCCCCGGCCTCAACTCCCGTGGACGGCAAGGCGGATGAGCCGGCCTCCGCCCACAGCCACGACCACGACCACGACCACACCGACGGATCAGTCGCCCCCCACAGCCACGCGACCCCCGACGACGACCCGACCGCCGCCCCCAACCGCTCCCACCCCCACTCCCACACCGACGACGACCGCATCGCCGCCGTACGCCGGGTGGCCGCCGCGAGTCGTCGCTGGCGGGCGGTTCAACTCGCCGGTTGTGCCGCACTGTTGGCCGTGGCGATGACCGCCGGGGCCATCGCCATCGGGGCGGCGAAGGACAGCGGGGCCACGGGGGTCGCCGCGTCCAGTGCGGTGTCGCCGGAGTTGTTGGCCAGTGGGAGTCTGGACGCGAGTATCGCCTCGCTGCAGGCTCATCTCAGGACGCAGCCCAAGGACTTCGACGGGTGGGCGACGCTCGGGCTGGCGTATGTGGAGCAGGCGAGGACGAAGGGTGACCCGTCCCGGTACCCGCAGGCGCAGGCAGCCCTGCAGCGGTCGTTGAAGGTCTCGCCCGGGAACGAGAACGCCGTCGAGGGACAGGCCGCGCTCGCCGCCGCCCGGCACCAGTTCAAGGAGGCCCTGACCTACGCGGACCAGGTCCTCAAGGAGAACCCCTACAGCGAGCGCGCCCTGTGCTCCCGCATCGACGCGCTCGTCGAACTCGGCCGCTACGACGAGGCGTCGAAGGCCGCCGACCTCGCCGACGCCCGCAAGCCCGGCGTCCCGGTCTTCACCCGGTACGCGTACGTGCACGAACTGCGCGGCGACGTCACCACGGCCCGCAGCGTCCTGGAGCGCGCGCTCGCCAGTGCCACCTCCCCCGGAGACATCTCCTACGTGGCCGGCACGCTCGGCCAACTCGCCTGGAACCAGGGCGACTACAAGTCCGCCCTCGACTACTACGGCCGCGCCCTCGCCGCCGACGAGAACTATCTCCCCGCCCTGGAGGGCCGCGCCCGCACCCAGGCCGCCCTGGGCGACCGCGCCGAAGCCATCAAGGGCATGGAACTGGTCGTCTCCCGCTACCCCCTGCCCCAACCCCTCGTGGAACTCGGCGAGTTGTACGAGAGCCGGGGCGCCGAGGGCGACAAGGCGAAGGCCGACGACCAGTACGCCCTCGTCGACGCCTGGATCGCGCTGGCCCGCGCCAACGGCGTCAACGCCGACCTGGACACCGCGCTCGCCGCCGCCGACCACGGCGACGTCAAGTCGGCCCTGAAGGCCGCCCGCGCCGAGTGGGCCCGCCGTCACACCGTGCACACCGCGGACGCCCTGGCCTGGGCCCTGCACGTCAACGGCCTCGACAAAGAGGCCCTCCCGTACGCCCGCCAGGCCACGGCCACCGGCTACCACAACGCCTCCTTCATCTACCACCTCGGCATGATCGAACTCGCCACCGGCCACCAGGCCGACGGCCGCGCCCACCTGACCAAGGCCCTGAAGCTGAACCCGGGATTCTCCCCCCTGGGCGCGAGCAAGGCCCGCAAGGCGTTGGAGGCGACCAAGTGAGGCCCGCCCGCCGCCTCCAAGTGAGGCCCGCCCGCCGCCTGTTCGCCTCCGCCGCGGCCGTCCTCACGGCCGCCGGCGCGCTCCTCCTCGTCCCCGCGGCGACCGCGAGCGCGCACCCCCTCGGCAACTTCACCGTGAACCGCTACGACGGTCTCGTCGTCGCCCCCGGCCAACTGCGCGTCACGCACATCGAGGACCTCGCCGAGATCCCGGCGACCCAGGCCAAGCCGGACATCAAGCAGTTGGGCATCACGGAGTGGGCCCGGCAGCGGTGCGACAAGGCCGCCGAGGGCAGCAAGGTCACCGTCGACGGCCGGACGGTCGCCCTCACGCCGGGCAGCGGTACCGCGAGGCTGCGGCCGGGGCAGGCCGGGCTCAACACCCTTCGGGTGGAGTGCAGTTCGACCGCCGCGCTCCCCAAGGGCAGCACGGTCGCCCTCGGCTTCCACAGCGCGGGCCTGACCACCGGTCCCGGCTGGCGGGAGATCACCGCGCGCGCCGACCGGATGACGCTCACCAAGTCGGACGTGGCGAAGAAGTCGATCTCGCACGAACTCACCAGCTATCCCAAGGACTTGCTCTCCTCCCCCGCCGACACCACCACCGCGTCCCTGCACGCGCGCCCCGGCG
The DNA here is from genome assembly GCF_036227225.1 of Streptomyces sp. NBC_01478. GTDB lineage: Bacteria > Actinomycetota > Actinomycetes > Streptomycetales > Streptomycetaceae > Streptomyces. The sequence continues at coordinate 2,848,699 of NZ_CP109444.1, forward strand.
GCCCGGCGCTCACCGACGCCGACCAGTCCACGTCGGAACCGCCCGCCGCCTCCGTGCTGCCGCGCGGCGCCGACCGCTGGACGGAGGCCCTGAACAACCTGGTGGCCCGCCACCACCTCACCGTCGGCTTCGCCGCGCTCGCCCTGCTCATCGCGATCGCCCTGGGCGCGATGCACGCGCTCGCCCCCGGCCACGGCAAGACCCTGATGGCCGCCACGGCCGCCGCGCGGGGCGGTCGCGCCCGTCTCAAGGACGTCCTCCCGCTCGCCGCCTCGGTCACCGTCACCCACACCCTCGGCGTCATCGCCCTGGGCCTCCTGGTCACGGCCGGCTCCGCCGCGACCCCCTCGGTGATCGCCTGGCTCGGCATCGCGAGCGGCGCCCTGGTCCTCTTCGCCGGCGCCAACCTCGTACGCCGCGCCTGGCGCAACCGCCCACGGCCACAAGCCCATTCACACCCGCACCCCCACGACCACCAGCACGAGACCGCCAAGACCCCCGAGCGCTCCCTGGTCCTGGCCTCCGCGCACGCCCAAGCCGGGTCCACGGCTCCCCACGCCGAGCCCCACGCACACCCGCACCCGCACAGCCACGACGACGACCACGCCCACAGCCACGGGCACGACCACAGCCATGACCACCCCCACCCCCACGACCATGGCCACGCGCACGACCACGCCGTGGAACACACCCACGGCGGCTTCACCCACACCCACGAGACCGCCCCCACCGTCCGCGGCACGATCCTCCTCGGCTTCGCCGGTGGGCTGGTCCCCAGCCCCTCCGCCGTGGTCGTCCTCGTGGGCGCCGCCGCACTGGGCCAGGCCTGGTTCGGGCTGCTGCTCGTCGTCGCGTACGGCGTCGGGCTCGCCCTCACCCTCACCGCCGCCGGATTCGCCGTCGTCAAGCTGGGTACAGGAATGAACCGTGTGCTGGACCGGCGCCCCCGCTGGACCACCAGCCCCATGGCAGTCCTGGTCCGCCGGACCCTGCCGTTGGCTTCGGCGTTCGTGGTCGTGGCCCTTGGGGTCGGATTGGTGCTCAAGGGGGCGGCATCCGCACTCGGCTGAGCTACGTTTGTGGAGAATTGGCCCGGATGCGAATGGGAGTAACCCATGCCCGAAGAGCCGGGCACTGAACGTGTGATCGCGGGCCGCTACCGGCTCCTGTCCCCCCTCGGTGAGGGCGGGATGGGCACGGTGTGGCGGGCCCGCGACGAAGTGCTGCAACGCGAGGTCGCCGTCAAGGAGGTGCGCGCGCCGAGCGGGCTGGCGTCCGACGACGTGGAGCGGATGTACGCCCGTCTCGAGCGCGAGGCGTGGGCGGCGGCGCGGGTCGCCAACCGCAACGTGGTGACGGTGTACGACGTGGCGACGGAGGACGGCCGCCCGTGGATCGTCATGGAGCTGGTGCGGGGCGTGTCCCTGGCCGATCTCCTGGACGCCGAGGGCCCGTTGACGCCGCAGCGGACCGCGCACATCGGTGCCGAGGTGCTCGCCGCGCTGCGGGCCGCGCACGACGCCGGGGTGCTGCACCGCGATGTGAAGCCGGCCAACGTGCTGATGTCGAACGACGGCCGGGTGGTGCTGACCGACTTCGGTATCGCGATGGTGGAGGGCAGTTCGGCGCTCACCATGACCGGCGAGGTCATCGGTTCGCCCGAATTCCTCGCCCCGGAGCGGGCGTTGGGCCGTACACCGGGTCCCGAGTCCGACCTGTGGGCGCTCGGCGTGCTGCTGTACGCGGCGGTCGAGGGCCATTCGCCGTTCCGCCAGAACACCCCGCTGAGCACCTTGCGCGCCATCGTCGACGAGGAGTTGCCGGCCCCGCAGTTGGCGGGACCGCTCACCCCGGTCATCGAGGGGCTGCTGCGCAAGGACCCGGCCGAGCGGCTCTCGGCCGAGCAGGCGGAGCAGGATCTGCGGCTGGTCGCCGCGGGCGGTGCCCCGCGCGCGTCCACGGCGCCGACGACGCCGTACACACCGACGATGGCGGGTTCCCCGCAGGACACCTACGGGCAGCGGGACTCGCGGACGCCGGTGCAGGGCTTCGGGCCGCCGCCCGCCTCCTACTCGACGCCGACGGCCCAGGACGAACCGCACGGCAACCGGCGGGCGGCCGTCGTGATCATCGCGGGCCTGGTCGCGCTGGCCGTGGCGATCGGCGGGCTGACGTACGCGCTGATGAACCGGAACAACGACGGGGACAACAACGCGGGGCCGGGCACGAGCACTCCCAAGAGCCAGCCCTCGGACACGACTTCGCCCAGTGCCAGCAGCGAGACCACGGCCGCGAGCGAGACGCCCAGCCCGAGCGCCAGCAAGTCCTCCTCGGCACCGCAGTCGGTGCGGGTGACGGTGGACGGCGCCAACACCGAGTACTCGGGCAGTTGTCCGCCGCCGACCGCGAAGGCGCCGACGTTCACGGCGAGCATCACCGTGGGGAAGTTGCCGGCGGAGGTGTCCTATCGGTGGGTGACGAAGACCGGTTCGGTCTCCAACCCCGGCTGGAAGACGCTGTCGTTCCCGTCGGGCGGCGGGAAGACCAAGCAGGACCGGGTGTTCCTGACGACGTACTCGAACAGCGGGACGTTCTCGAACGAGATCAGCGTCGAGATCCGCACCCCGGTGAAGACGACGTCCAACTCGGTGCCGTTCTCGGTGACTTGCGTGGCGGAGACCCCGTCGGACGGGGCCTCCGCGTCGGACTCGGCCTCACCCTCTGATGGGTGAGACGTCAGGCCGCGCCGGTGAACACCGGTAGGTAGCCGCCGGACTGGCCGCCCGCGGTCGGGTGGTACGACTCGGTGATGCTCAGCAGGTTGAGGCTGTGCAGCCAGGAGCTGCCGGAGCAGATCTCGTGGCCGGTGAACGGGGTGCGTACGTCGGCGAAGGTGAAGCCGTGGTCGGCGGCGCGCTTGGCGAGGGCGGCGTCGAGGTAGTCGGCCGCGCCGTTGATGGCGGAGCGCTTGGTCGCGGAGAGGCCGAGGCAGGTGGTGCCGAGTTTGTAGAAGCGCGGGTAGCCGAGCACGACCACGTGCGCGGCGGGGGCTTTGGCGCTGATCGTCGAGTAGACCTTGTCGAGGAGGCCGGGGAGCGTCGAGTCGACGTACGCCTTCGCGGTGGCGATCCGGGTGAGGCAGGAGCTGTCGGACTGCAGGACGCAGGTCGTCATGACGTCGGTGAAGCCGGCGTCGTTGCCGCCGACGCTGATCGAGACGAGGCCGGTGGAGGCGCTGAGGGTGCCGAGCTGGTTGGCGAGAACATCACCCGTACGAGCGCCCGAGCAGGCCTTGAAGTCGAACGTCGAGGGTGAATGCGCGGCCGCCCAGAGGTAGGGGTAGGCCTTGGTGCTGCGGTCGCAGGACCCGCTGGAGCTGATCTTGCTGCCCGAGCCGACCCCGGAGGAGTAGGAGTCGCCGAGGGCCACATAGCCGCCGGCGGCGGCGACTTGGGACGCCTGCGCCGTCATCGCCCCGGTGAGGGCGAGGCCGGCGGCGAGGAGGAGCGAGGTCACGTATGCCGTAAATCGGGAACGTCTCATGGAACCTCCCTTAGCAGGATCTCTGCCACAACTGTCGTACCAACTACGCGCATTGCCGGGAAGTGTGCATGCCAATGAAGAGGCTGACGGAGTGATTGATTACGTGCTCATGACAGCTCTGTGACAGGCCGTCAACTCCCTTGAACCACACCGGTTCATGACCCAGGCTTTGCTCAGCCTTGGTGCGGAACGCAACGCTCCAGGGTTGTGCGCGCGACAGCGTGCGCACCCCCACAGTCGCGCGCCGGACCCGGGCGCGCGCCGCCTGGAGGAGGACTCCCTCGTAATGGCACTCCTGCGTAGCAAGAAGCTCCGGCTGGCCGCGATAACCGGCGCGGCCACGGCCGCTCTCGTCGGCGGGCTCACCGCACTCCCCGCCCAGGCCGCCCCGGCCACGGGCACGGTACTGGCCGCCGGCTCCCCCACAGCCGTCGACGGCAGCTACATCGTCACCCTCAAGAAGAGCGCCGGCCTCAAAGCGTCCTCGGCCGCGGGCAAGGGACTGGTCAAGGAGTACGGCGGCACGGTCCAGAAGACCTTCGGCACGGTGCTGAACGGCTACACGGCGAGCCTCTCCGCGACCGAGGCCGCGAGACTCGCCGCCGATCCGGCCGTCGCCGCGGTGGAGCAGAACCAGCGCGTCCACCTGACCGACACCACGCAGTCCAGCGCGCCCTGGGGCCTGGACCGCATCGACCAGGCCGCGTTGCCGCTCTCGGGGACGTACACCTACCCGGACAGCGCGGGCAGCGGCGTGACCGTGTACGTCATCGACACCGGGGTGCGGATCACCCACACCCAGATCAGCGGTCGTGCCGCGTACGGCTACGACGCGGTCGACGGCGACACCACCGCCTCCGACGGCAACGGCCACGGCACCCATGTGGCCACGACGATCGCCGGCTCGACGTACGGCGTCGCCAAGAAGGCGAACATCGTGGCGGTCCGGGTGCTCGACAACAGCGGTTCGGGTACGACGGCCGGTGTGATCGCGGGCATCGACTGGGTGACCTCGAACCACACCACCCCGGCGGTCGCCAACATGTCGCTCGGCGGCGGCGCTTCGACCACGCTCGACACCGCGGTCGCCAACTCCATCTCCAGCGGGGTGACTTACGCGATCGCGGCGGGCAACAGCGCGGCCAACGCCTCCTCGTACTCCCCCGCCCGGGTCGCCACGGCGATCACGGTCGGCGCCACCACCAGCACGGACGCCAAGGCCAGTTACTCCAACTACGGTTCGGTGCTGGACATCTTCGCGCCCGGCTCCTCGATCCTGGCGGGCTACAACACCAGTGACACCGCCACCGCCACCCTGTCGGGCACCTCGATGGCGACCCCGCACGTGGCGGGCGCCGCCGCCGTCTATCTCGCGGGCCACACCTCGTCCACGCCCGCCCAGGTCGCCACGGCCCTGGTGAACGGCGCCACTTCGGGTGTCGTGACCAGCGCGGGCACCGGGTCGCCGAACAAGCTGCTGAAGATCGTCCCGTAACGCTCACCCGCCCCACCCGAACGACCGTTTCCCCGGAGGCAGCAGGCGCCTCCGGGGAACGTTTTTACGGAGATGCCCGAGAACAGCCGCCGCCGGCACCGAGCGGGCGCGACCAGGACCAAGGAGATACACGGCCGACACGGAGCGGACACATCGGGTGGACCGGGCGGAGCCGACACTCGGGGGCGCACTGCGGAAAGCGGGTGCACACGGCGTCGTCGTGCCGGATCATGGCCCCATGTCCGCTAACCCGCACGACGCGCTGCCGATCCGGCTCAACGTCGACGACTCCGACTCCCCGTCCGATGTCGTCGACGCGCTGTTCCTCGGCCGCTTCGCGACGGGCGAGCAGCCGTACTCGCACGCGGCGAACATCGACCGCGTACGGTCCGGGGCGACCCTGCTCCCGCCGGGCGCCCGCGTGCTGCGCGCCGCCCGCGACGACGACCGCAGCGCGACGCTGGCCGAGGGCGACGGCTGGACCCTGCTGATCTCCCGCTGGAACCGGGGCGCCGACGTCACGGTCACGGCGACCAGCGAGGAACTCGCCGAGAAGGTCCTGGAGCAGGCGACCGACGGCGCGGCCGACGAACCCGAACCGCAGCCGGAGAACGTGACGATGGGGTTCTGGTACGTCTCCCCCCGGCGCGGTCCGCACCGTACGACCCGGCAGATCTCGGCGGGTACGTGGGACGAGGTGCGCCCCAACTACACGGGCCCGGTGGCGGAGGCGATGGACAGCCTGATGAAGACGACGCCGGAGGACATCGCGGGCCGGCTGCTGTTGCTGCACGGACCGCCGGGCACCGGCAAGACCTCGGCGCTGCGCACGCTGGCCCGTTCCTGGCGGGACTGGTGTCAGGTGGACTGCGTACTGGACCCGGAGCGGCTGTTCAACGATGTCGGCTATCTGATGGACATCGCGATCGGCGAGGACGACACGACGGGGAAGGGGCGTTGGCGGCTCCTTCTCCTCGAGGACTGCGACGAGTTGATCCGCGGCGAGGCGAAGCACACGGCGGGCCAGGCCCTCTCCCGTCTGCTGAACCTGACGGACGGCCTGCTCGGCCAGGGCCGCAACGTGCTGGTGGGCGTCACCACCAACGAGGACCTGGAGCGTCTCCACCCCGCCGTGGTCCGCCCCGGCCGCTGTCTGGCCCGTATCGAGGTGGGCGCGCTCACCCGCAAGGAGGCGGTGAACTGGCTCGGCACGGAGGAGGGCGTCGGCCGCGAGGGCGCGACCCTGGCGGAGCTGTACGCACTGCGCCGGGGCACCCAGCCGACGTCGGTACCGGACCAGCGGGAGGGGGCGGACGCGGGGTTGTACTTGTAGGCACCGCCCGTACTTCCGCTGGTCTTTTGTCTCCGCCGCAACGGCGGATCACGGCGGTGCCGAACTCCCCTCAGCCCTCCCCGTAGGCCGCCCGCAGGGCATCCCGCACGGCCGCCACCGCATCCCCCTCCGTAAGCCCCAGCCGCCGAACCTTCTCGGCATAGGCCTGCGCGGCCAACGACGCCTCACGCTCAGCCGCCGAGCCCGCGGCAGCGACCAGCGTTCCGTTGCGGCCCCGCGTCTCGATCACCCCGTCCGCCTCCAGGGCCCGGTACGCCTTGGCGACGGTGTTGGCGGCGAGGCCCAGCGACTCGGCCAGCCCCCGTACCGTGGGCAGCCGGTAGCCGACCGGCAGGGCTCCGGACCGGGCCTGCTCCGAGATCTGGGCGCGGATCTGCTCGTAGGGCGCGGCGCTGTCATCGATGTGGATCTTCAGGGTCACGGCCCGATTCTCCCGCACCCGGCGGCGAACGCACCCCCGGAAAATGAGAGGCACTCCGGCACGGCCGCGACGTAGCGTGCGACTCCATGACCGTGATCGTGCGCGACCTTCGCCCCGCCGTCCGAGCGGACCTGGACGGCTTCGTCCAGGTCCGCCGCCTCGTCCTCCCCTTCATGGTGTTCACCCCGGAGTCCGTCGTCTTCGACATCGCCCACGCCCATCCGGAGGCCGCGCTGCGCAGGCTGCTCGCGGAGGAGGACGGCGAGATCATCGGCACGGCCCAGGTGGGCATCGCCTACGACAGCCCGGAGCCGGGCCAGGGCTTCGTCAACGTGCATGTGCGCCCGGGGCACACCCGCCGGGGCGCGGGCGGGCTCCTGGTCCGCACCGCCGAGGAACACCTGGCCGCCGCGGGCGCCACCCGGCTCCACTCCTGGGTCCTGGACGACCCGGCCAACCGCGCCTTCGCCGAGCGCTTCGGCTATACGGCGAGCCGTTCCGCGCGCTTCCTGCGGCTGGACCTGGCGCACGGCACGCTGCCTCCGCTCCAGGACCCGCCGCCGGACGTGGAGATCCGCCCGGGCTCGGCCTTCTCCGACGACCCGCGCCCCCTGTTCGCCCTGGACTCGGAGGCGACGCTGGACGAACCCAGCGACATCGACACCGAGTTCACCGACTACGAGGCCTGGCTGGACGAGACCTGGCGACACCCCCTGTTCAGCGCCGAGTTGACGTCCGTGGCCGTCGTCGACGGACGCCCGGCGGCCTTCAGCGCGGTCCGCGCGGACGGCAGCACGCGTTACTTCACGGCCATGACCGGCACCGCCCGCGCCCACCGCGGCCGGGGCCTCGCCAAGCTCGCCAAGAACGACTCACTGCACCGCGCCCGCGCCGCCGGATACGCGGATGCGTTCACGGGCAACGACACCGGCAACGCGCCGATGCTCGCGATCAACACATGGCTCGGCTACGAAATCTGCGCCGCGGAGGTGCGCTATGTCCGTGAACTCACCTGATCCCACCCCCCAGTTGGACGTCGTCCTCCTCAAGGCGGGCCGTACGAAGATCCGTTACGCGGCGGAGCTGCTCTTCGACGACGGCGTCCGCCTCGCCGTCCGCGCCCCGTGGTCCGGTGCCGACGTCCGCGACTTCGGCTTCGTGCGGTTCGAGCCCGGTGACGTGTTCACCGAGTACTACTGGCGGGACCGCTGGTACGCGGTGAAGGAAGTCCGGGACGGCGCCGGGGAGTTGAAGGGCTGGTACTGCGACATCACCCGCCCCGCCGCGCTCTCCGGTACCGAACTCGTCGTAGAAGACCTCGATCTGGACCTGTGGCGCTCCGCGGACGGCACGGACGTGCGGCGCCTGGACGAGGACGAGTTCGCGGAGAGCGGGCTGGCCGAGTCGGACCCCATGGCCGCGGCGGCGGCCGTGGCGGCGCTCGACGAGCTGGAGGGGCTGGCCCGTGAAGGCGGCTTCGACGCGCTGCTCGCGTGACGCTCGGCTCACTGCCGGTGTGACGGCGGGCGGGCCGGGTCACGGTATGACGGCGGGCGGGCCGGGCTTACGGCACGGCCACCACCGCGTACCGCTCGTCGGCCACGGCCCCGCCCCACAGCAGCGGGTCCTCGGACAGCCGCTCCACGCGCACGTGCCCGGTGGCGGCGGGTATCAGGGGTGCCAGGAGGCCGGTGAGGCGGTCGGCGGGGATGCCGACCGGGCCGACCGTCCCCCAGCGGCCCTCGATCAGCACGAGCCGGCCGCCGGGGCGGAGCAGATCGCACCAGTGCCGCAGGACCCGGGCGGGGTCGGGCAGCGTCCACAGCACATGCCGGACGAGGACGACGTCGAAGCGCTGCTCGCCCACCGGTGGGGCCGCCGCGTCACCGATGAGAAACGCCGCGTCACGGCCGGCCAGCTTCGCGCGGGCGAGGTCGATCATCGCCGGGGAGAGGTCGACGCCGGTGACCCGGTGCCCCTGCTCGGCCGCGAGGAGCGACAGGGTGCCGGTGCCGCAGCCGAGGTCGAGGACGTCGGCCGCGCCGGCGGGCAGCCAGGCGCGCAGCCGGTCGGCCCAGGCCCGGCGGATCTCCGGGTCGCGCAGGCCGTGATCAGGCTCTTCGTCGAAGGTGGCGGCCTGCGCATCCCAGTCGAAGTTCGCTACAGGTTCACTCATGCGCCAAGCGTGACACCCACCACTGACAGTCGAATTCGTGACAGCCGCCACAGACAGACCCGCGCCGATGAGTCACCCTCCCGGGAACGGTCCACCTCGTGAGAACACGGACCCGGGTGGACACAAGGAGGCAGCCATGCGCCGCGTGACCGTGCAGAAGCCCCTGAAGAAGTCGGACACCCGCCGCGTGCGGGACGAGCCCGACGAGCGCCCCACCGAGCGCCCCGAGGTCCGAAAGGACATCGCCCGCACCTGGTGGCCGGACGGCTGAGCCCGGTCCGGCACCGGTCAGTCGAGCCGCTTCCGGTAGTGGACGCGGTCGTACGGCCCGTCCGTGCGCCGCGCGACGACCTCGTACCCGAACTTCGGGTAGATCTCCTGGTTCTCCGACATCAGCGCGTTCGTGTAGAGCCTGACTTCCGGCAGCCCGAGCGCACGCGCGCGTGCGTCCACGAAGTCCAGGAGCAGTCGCCCGACGCCCCTGCCGTGTGCCTCGGGGTGGACGGCGATGCTGTCGAGAAACAGGTGATCGTCGCGCTCCTCGATCACCACGAGTCCGATCACGGGGTCGCCCGTCACGAACACCCGCCCGGCGGCAACATTCGCCATGTGGTCCGCCTCCATGGGCTGCGGCACCACACCGATGCGCGCGATGTAGTGGCGGTACGCCATGTCGGTCACACCCTTGACGGCGGGCACGTCGGTGGCGACGGCCGCGCGAACCTCTTCCGGCCCGCTCATCCTCAACACCTCTCCGGGCTCCCCGAGCCGTCCCTCCCTGAGCCCTCGGTTAGCCCTGCCTTAACACCACCATAAGGATCTCCCTCTCCCCTCCCCAGCAGGCGATTTCGCGGTTTCCAGGGGCTAGCTTCTGATCACCCCCACGGGATCTGTCCCCCGCACCGCGAACCGTCCGAGGAGTTGGAGTCCGTCATGCCCGCACGCCGCAAGGCCGCCGCTGTCGCCGCCCTCGGTCTGACCCCTCTCGCGCTGACCGCGCTCGCCGCGGCGCCCGCGGCGGCGCACGGTTCGATGGGGAACCCGGTCAGCCGGGTCGCGCAGTGCTACGCGGAGGGGCCGGAGAACCCGAGGTCTGCCGCGTGCAAGGCGGTGGTCGCGGCCGGTGGCACACAGGCGCTCTACGACTGGAACGGCATCCGGATCGGCGACGCGAACGGACAGCATCAGACGCTGATCCCGGACGGCAAGCTGTGCAGCGCGAACAACGAGGAGTTCAAGGGCCTCGACCTGGCCCGCACCGACTGGCCGGCGACCGACGTGAGCAGCGGCCCGTACACCTTCAAGTACCGCGTGACCGCCCCGCACAAAGGCACCTTCAAGGTGTACGTCACCAAGTCCGGCTACGACCCCGCGCAGCCGCTCGCCTGGGCGGACCTGGACCTGGAGCACCCGGTCGCGACCTCCACCGACCCGGTCGCCGCGGGCGGCTTCTACACCTTCTCCGGCACCCTTCCGCAGCGCTCCGGCAAGCAGCTCCTGTACGCGATCTGGCAGCGCTCGGACAGCCCGGAGGCGTTCTACTCCTGCTCGGACGTCAGCTTCGGCGGAAGCAGCGGTGGCAGTGGCGGCAGCAACAGCGGTGGTACGGCGGGCAGTTCGACGCCGACGCCCGCCCCGGCCACTCCCGCCACTCCCGCGCCCACCGCCTCCGCCCCGTCCAACCAGCAGATCGCGGCCGGTGCCGACAAGTCGACCGTCGAGCACCACGGCCACGGGGACGCGGACGCGAGCACCTCGGCGGAGCCGGTCGCCGCGAAGGATCAGGCCACCGCCGAGGCCAACGAACCGCAGACGGCGGGCAGTTCACGCGATCTCGCCGAGACCGGGGCCAACGACAGCTCGCCGTATCTCGTCATCGGCGGCGCGGCCTCCCTGGCACTCGGCGCGACAGCCCTGTTCGCCTCGGTCCGCCGTCGCGCGACCAACGGCGGTGGACGGCACGGCCGTTAGGACGGCTGTGCAGGGGGCGGGGCCTGTCCGGCGGCTCAGGTCGGACAGGCCCCGCGGTGTGCCATCAGCTCAGTGCCGACAGGCAGTTGGTGGTGGTGGCGTGCGCGGGGTCGAGGGCGTTGGCGACTTCGTGGAAGGCGATCCGGTCCGTCAGCCCGAGCAGGGCGTGTTCGGAGAGATCGACTGAACACAGGTTCTGGATCAGCACGTTGTGCACGTCGGACCCGCTCAGGAACTGGCTGCTGTACGGCGTGACCACCTCGTCGTAGCGGGTGGCGATGACCGTGTAGTGGACGCCGGGGACGGTGTCGCCGCCCGCGTTCAGCTTGGCGAGGAAGGCCGAGCCGGCGATCTGGTCGGCGAGGCCGGGAGCCGCCGCCGAGATCACGTCCTCGGCGCCGGGGAAGTACGGCAGGAGTTTGGTGAGGCCGTCCAGGGTGGTGCCGTGGTTGTCGGGCGCGATGCCGACGAAGGTGTTCACCTTGGCGGCCCCGCCGAGGAACTTGAGGTAGTAGCGGGGCATCATCCCGCCCTGCGAGTGCCCGACGAGGTCGGCCTTGGCCGCGCCGGTCGCGGCGAGCACCGTGTCGACGTACGTCTGGAGTTGTTCTGCCGACTTGTCGATGGGGCCGAGGCCGTAGACGAGGGGGACGCCGGGGAGTTGGCCGTAGTCGAGGGAGAAGACGCAGTAGCCGCGGGCCACCAGGTACGGCGCGAGGGCCAGCCAGTTGTCGGTGCTGTTGGCGAAGGTGCCGTGGACGAGGACGACGGGGTGGGGGTGGGTGGCGGAGGGCCGGCAGTCGTAGTCGTTCCAGCCGCTGCTGGACGCGGTCGAGGCCTGGGCGGTGGCGGCGGGGACGGCGACGACCGCGGCGGTCAGCAGCAGTGCGGTCAGGGGTCTGAGCACTCGTTTCCAGGGCAGCATCGTGTGATCTCCTTGCGGCTCAAGGGAGTTGCGACGGCCTTACGCCCTGTGATCCGGATCACAAGAATGCTGTTCACTCGTCAAGTTACGAGCGAGTAGGTGAAGTGTGAAGTTACGCGTCAGTAAAAACTTTCAGTGACAACCGGTCACCAGGCAGGCCTGAGGGGACCGTAGGGCGCAATACGCCGCAAACGGTCACACAACACGCGCACTTCACTCTCGCCGAGCAGTTCGACCCAGGACTGCACGGCATCGGCGGCGGCCTCCTCCGCGGCTCGCGTACAGGCCCAGCCCAACTCCGTGAGCACGACCAGCCGGGCACGCGCGTCACCGGGATGCGGGCGCCGCTCGACGTACCCCTTCCGCACGAGCTCGTCGACGAGCTGACTGGCGGCCTGCTTGGTGATGCCGAGGTGCGCGGCAAGATCGGTGGCCGTCGCGCCGTCCGGGGCGAGGCGCACGAAGGCGAAGCCGTGCGCGGGCCGCACTCCCTCGAACCCGCGGGCCACGACCCCGTCGTTGATGCGCTTCGTCAGGTCACCCGCGGCGGCGAGCAGAGCGGCGGTCAGGGCGATGGCCTCGGAGTTCTCCACGACGGCATTGAAACACCCTTGACGAACCGGTCAAGCTGCTTGACCATGATGGGCATATGGTCAAGCAGCTTGACTATCTGCATCTGGAGGCAGTCGTGCCCGTCGTCCACCCGTCCGACGCCGTCGTCCACGAGATCCACGGCGCCCGCTTCGTCTCGTACGCCCATCCCCGCACCGGCAGCAAGGAGTTGTGTGCCTGGCGCGGCGAGATCCCCGCCGGCACCAAGGCGCCCCTGCACACCGTCAATCACGAGGAGATCCTGCACATCCTCGAAGGCGAGCTGGTGATCACGCTCGACGGCCGTACCGAGCGGGTCGGTGCGGGTGACACGCTGATCATCAACCCCGGCGCGACCTTCGGCGCCGAGAACCCCACCGACCGGACCGTGATCACCTGGGTCACCACGACCATCGGCCTGGAGGCCGATCTGGCCGACGGCACCCGCATCGTCGCGCCGTGGGCCAACTGACGTACGGACAAGGGGAGTCCGGTCACATGTGGACGATCGGGCCGCTCGGTTCGCCGCTCACGGGACGGCCCTTGTGGAACATGAGCGCGGCGATCACGGCGCCCGCGGCGAAGAGGCCGGCCGACCACCAGTACGCGGTCGAGTAACTGTGCAACTGGGCCTGGGCCACGGTGGCCGGGGTGGATGCCTTGCCGACAAGGTAGGCGGTCGCGGCGCTCGCGGCGAGGGTGTTGAGCAGGGCGGTGCCGATGGCGCCGCCGACCTGCTGCATCGTGTTGACCGCCGCGGAGGCGACACCGGCGTCCTCGACCCTGACCCCGTGGATGGACAGACTTCCGCCCGAAGAGGTCGGCAAGCCTGCCGCCGAGGAGCAGACTGCCGAAGGCCAGGGCGCTGCTCTCGACCGCGCCGTCCACCACGAGCGTCGCCGCCTGGCACCGGAAGCCGTTTTGGTACGCCGTCTCGAAGAACGACCGCACCATCGACCCCGAGCTGGAGCGCTTCATGGCCCGTCGCATGAACGCCACGACCATCGAGGTCGACTCCGGCCACCTGTCGCTCGTGACGCACCCGGAAGTGATCACCAGGCTCATCCTGCGGGCCGCGGCGAACAGTTGACGCCCCCGGCGCCCCTTCACTCCAGCACTCCGGTCGGTACGACGTTCCCGTTCCGTAAGGTTTTCGACCGCCCCGGCCGCGCCGAACGGGACGAAGCTGAGCGGTGAACGCGGGCGGGTACCGCCGCGGACGTACCGTTGCGAGGAATGGAGTGACCATGTTGGTCCGCGGTATCGGCGGGATCATCCTCGTCGTGCTGGGCGCGGTCTGGATCGCGCAGGGCACCGGCGCGATGAACGGCTCGGCCATGTCCGGCCACGGCCAGTACGCGGTGCTGGGCGTGGCGGCCGCGCTGATCGGGCTCTTCCTGCTGGTGCGGGCCTGGCGGGTGCGGAACCAGGACCACCGCCAACACCCATGAGCGCGGGGGCGGTTACCGGCGACGGAGGTCAGTCGGCCAGGGCTGCCGGGCGTACGGCCTCCGGTCCGAAGCGGCGGCGGGCCCGGTCCGCGGCGGCTTCGACCGCGCGGGCGCGATCGGCGGCGGGATCCATGGAGAGCTGACGGTAGGCGCTGCCGGCCGGCCGCAGATCGTCGGCGCGGAGCACGAAGGCGCGGACGCGGGCGCGCTGCAGTCCCAGGGAGGTCAACAGGCCCAGGGCGGTGGCCGCGAGGGCGGGTGAGTGGTCGGTGGGTTCCGGCAGGGCGCGGGTGCGGGTGGTGGAGATGGGGGTCCCCCCGCTCGAACGAAGTTGAGAGTGGGGGAGGTCGGCGTAGCGGACCGCGAGGGTGAGCCGGCCCGCGAACTGCCTCTCCCCGCGCAGGCGTTGGCCGATCCGGTCGGCAAGTCCCAGGACGGCCCGGTGGTGTTGGGCCGGGTCCAGGCAGTCCCGGCTCAGGACCAGGTCGGCGGCCATGTGTGCCGCCGGTTCCGCGGGGACGACCGGGCGGGGGTCGTGGCCGCGGGCGCGCTCGGTCAACAGCCGTGCCTGGCCTGCCCCGAGAAGCCGTTGCAGGGTCGCCGGAGGCAGGTCGGTGAGCTGGCCGATGGTGTGCAGGCCGTATCGGCGCAGCGTGTCCGCCGTGGCGCGGCCGATCCCGGGCAGCGCGGTGACCGGCCTGGGGTACAGCCAGTCGGCCACCTCCTCGGCGGGCACCGGGGTGGTGTCCCCGGGCGCGGACGCGTCGGCCGCCATCGCCGCCAGCATGCGGTTGCCCGCGAGCCCGGCGCTGCTGTCGATGCCGTAGTGGGCCTTCAGCCTCATCTTCACCGTCTGGACCGCGTCGTAGGCGGACATGTCGAAGTACCGGAGCGCCGAAGTCAGGTCCACCTGAAGGGCGTTGGGCGGGACCGCCTGGACATGGGGCGTGATTCCGGACACCAGTTCGATTACGTCGCCGTACTGGACCTCGCTCAGCGCGGCATGCAGATGGAAGTGGGCGATGTACCGCTGACGTGTGCTCATCCCGCACTCCCCGGGCTGCGATGGCCGAACTTCTTCAGGTCGGCGGAGCGGGTGCCGGCGGGCTGGAGGTCGGCGTACGGATGCAGACGGGCGCCGGTGGTGCCGTTGGCGAGGGTGCGGTGCGGCTGGGCGGGCGTCGGGTGCGGGCGGGCGGCGCCCAGGAGGGCGAGCGCCGCCTCGGGGCCGTCGTCCCTGCGGGCCGCCGCGATCTCGTCCAGGTCCCAGGCCATGGAACCGACGACGGTACGACGGGTGCCGCGCACCTGGACCGTGCCACGCACCAGCAGCAGCCCGCTGTGGAAGACCGTGTACGCGCAGGCCGGATGGGAGTCCTCGAAGAAGGCGAGGTCGACCAGACCAGAGCCGTCCTCCAGGGTGACGAAGATGATCCGCTTGCCGCTAGCGATCGGCGGGGTCTGCGTCGAGGCCCGCACCCCGGCGACCAACACCTGTTGCCCCGCCCGCAGTTCGGCCAGATGCGCCGCGTCCGTCGCGCCGATCTCGCGCAGCAGCCGGTGGTGATGCTCCATCAGATGCCGGGAGACGTCGATGCCGAGCGTGCCCAACTCGGCGCTCAGCGCCTCGCGTCCGGTCAGCTCCGGCAGCCCGCTCGGCTCCGCTCCCCCAACAGCACCCGTGTCCATGGGCAGTTGACCGGCACCCGCGGCCCGGTTGCGGGACTGCCGGTGCAACTCGGTGATCTGGAGCAGGAGATCACGCCGGGTGAGCCGGCCGTCGTGCAGACAGGTCAACGCGCCTATCTCGGCGAGGCGTTCGGCGACCGGTCTGCTGGGGCGGCCCCGCTGCCAGAAGTCCGACAGCGATCCGTACGGCTGCCCCTCCTCGATCCGCGCGCACTCCTCCTCGCCGATACCGCGCACCCCGGACAGCGCGAGCCGCACACCCCACTCCTCCTGCTCGGCCATCTCCACGGTGTGCCGCACCCTGGAGCGGTTGATGTCGACGGGCAGCACCGGCACACCCCGACGGCGGGCGTCGGAGACCAGCACGCGCTTGGGCCACATCCCGGGGTCGTGTTCGAGCAACCCGGCCAGCAGGAACGCCGGATAGTGCGCCTTCAACCAGGCGCTCTGCAGGGCCGGTACGGCGAACGCGACCGCGTGCGCGCGGCAGAAACCGTAGGCCCCGAAGGCTTCGACGGTCTCCCAGACCTCGTCCCGGACGGCCGCGCTGTAGCCACGCGCGCGTGCCTTCTGGTGGAACCACTCCTTGATCCGGGGCAGTTGGTCCTTGTCGCCGAGGGCCCGCCGGGTGATCTCCGCGAAAGCCCGGTCGCAGCCGGTCAGTACGCGGAGGGTCTCGATGATCTGCTCGTGCCAGATGGTCACGCCGTAGGTGTCGGCGAGCACCGGTTCGAGGTCTTCGTGCGCGTACGACGGTGTGCCGCCGTGGCGGGCCGCGATGTACCGCTCGGGCATGCCGCCGGCGACCGGGCCCGGACGGAAGAGACTGATGTCGGCGATGACGTCCTGCACGTCACGGGGTTGGAGCCGGGACAGGAGGTCCTGCTGGCCCGGCGACTCCAACTGGAACAGGCCCAGCGTCTGGCTCTCCTGGATGAGCTTGAAGGCGAACACGTCGTCCAGCGGCACCTGTTGGGGGTCGTCCAGGTCGATACGGTTTCCCGTGGTGCGTTCGATCTCGGTGACGGCGTGGGCCATCGCGGACTGCATCCGGACGCCGAGGACGTCGAGTTTGATGTTGCCGAGCGCTTCGATCTCCTCCTTCGCTGCCATGGCCATGGGGTAGTCGCCCTGGGGGGTGGGCTGCACGGGCAGCCGGTCCAGGAGGGTCGCGTCGCTGATGACGACTCCGCAGGGGTGCATGGCCATGCCGTGGACCAGGGCGTCGAGGCCCTCGGCGAGTTCCCACAAGGGGCCGAACCGGTGTGCCTCGGCGGCCAGTTGGCGTAGTTCGGGCAGTTCGGCGAGCGCGCTCGTGATGTCGGAGGCGCGCAGATGCGGGAAGCTCTTGGCAATCCGGTCGACGTCGGCCGGGGCGATGCCCAGCGCGAGGCCGGTGTCGCGCAGCGCCCTGCGAGCCCGGTAGGTCTCGGGCATCGCGGTGACCGCCACCCGCTCCTTGCCGAAGCGCTCGAAGATCGTGTCGTAGCACTCCAGGCGGCGGGCGGACTCCACGTCGATGTCGATGTCGGGCAGTGATTCGCGGCGGGTGCTCAGGAAGCGTTCGAACAGCAGGCTGTGGTCGAGCGGGTTGGCGGTGGCGATGTCCAGCGCGTGGCAGACCAGCGAGCCGGCGCCGGAGCCGCGGGCGGCGACCCGGATGCCCTTGGCCCGGATGTCGGCGACGACCTGTCCGACGGCGAGGAAGTACGCGTCGTAGTTCCAGTGGGAGATGACGGCGAGTTCCTCGTCCAGCCGGTCGAGGGCCGCCCGGTCGCGGTCGAGGCCGCGGCGGACCAGGCCCTCCTCGGACCTCAGGCGCAGCAGTCCGGCCG
Source organism: Streptomyces sp. NBC_01478 (assembly GCF_036227225.1). Lineage (GTDB taxonomy): Bacteria > Actinomycetota > Actinomycetes > Streptomycetales > Streptomycetaceae > Streptomyces. The sequence goes on from NZ_CP109444.1 coordinate 2,866,150, forward strand.
CGCCGCCCGTCTCCGGTCCGGCGCCGAAGAGCGAGGGTTCCGGGAAGTGGGGTGTGCCGAGGCCGAGGTCGGCCGCCGGGTCGACGGCACATTCGGCCGCCGTGTGCGCGGTGTCCGTCAGCAGACGGCGTGCCCGGTGGGTGTCCGCTCCGGCGCACTCGGCGATCATCCGCGCCACGACCGTCATCTCCTTCTCGTCCTTGAGCCAGCGCTGGCCACTGTCCAGGCGACGGCGGTCGATCGGGCGGAGCAGCCGGGCCGCGTCCAGGACGTCGGCGAGGCGGTGCTGGTCGGGGTCGGCGTAGCGGACGGCGTTGGAGAGCACGGCGGTGGTGCGGGTGCGGTCGGCGAGTGCCAGGGTGCGGGCGGCCAGGCGGAGGGAGCCCGGCCCTGTGCTGAAACGTTTCTGCGCGACGGCTTCCAGCCGGACCCCCCTCCCGAAGACCTCCTTCCAGGGCGCCAGCAGCTTCATCGCGACGTCCTCCCGGCCCACCGACAGCGCCCGCACCGGCTCCGAGAGCGGCCCGAGCAGCACGGTCAGCCCGGGGCCGCCGTACGCGCGCAGCGCCTCCCACGGCACCACCGGCGCCGTACCGGACAGGGCACCCTCGTGCGCCGCCGACGTGATGCGGCACAGTCGCGCCCAGCCCTCCCGGTCCTGGGCGAGCAGCACGAACCGCAGCGGCGGCTCGATCACGTGCGCGCCGCCCCGCGCGGGGGTGGGACGCCGTCGGCCGGGCGGCGGGGGTGCGAGCGCCTCCACCGCCAGGTCGACACCGAAGAGCGGCCGGACCCCCTCCTTCGCGCACGCCCGCGCGAACCGGACGGCACCGGTGACCGTGTCCCGGTCGGTGAGCGCGAGCGCCGTCAGGCCCCGTTCGGCCGCCCGTTTCGCGAGCTGCTCGGGGTGGGCGGCGCCGTAGCGGGCGGAGTAACCGGACGCGACGTGCAGATGGGCGAAGCCCGCCATGCCGCACCTCCATCACTCCACCCCTTTTCGGCCATCCGTCCGATATGTTCACCGTACGCCCGTTCGATTACCCTAACCCCATCAGCCCCGGTCAGCGACCCACATTCGAACACACCAGCGATTCCTTGGGGAGGTGCGCGGTGTCCGAAACAGACGCCACTCCGTCAGCTCCCCACCCGGGCCGAGCAGTTGGGAAGAAATCTTTTTCCGAACACATGTACGGCATCCGTTCGGCCCCTTCCCGCCTGCGCGAACACCCGGCCGCCGAGACGGTGGGGACATGCCAGAGACCCCGGGTGCCGGTACGTCCCGTACGTCCTTCTTCGGTGAGGTGAAGGACGCGGTCAGCCTGCGGGCCACCCTGCTCGTCATCGGTGTGGTCGCTCTTCAGTTGCTCTTCATCGCCTCCTACGTAGGCGCGCTCCACAATCCGAAGCCCAGGGACGTGGCTTTCGGGGTCGTCGCCCCTCAGGTCACGGCCGAGCAGACGGTGGCCCGGCTGAAGCGGTTGCCCGGCTCACCGCTCGACCCGCGCGTGGTGTCCGACGCGGCGAGCGCGCGGAAGCAGATCCTGGACCGGGACATCGACGGCGCTCTCGTCATCGACACCCGCGGCATCAAGGACACGCTCCTGGTCGCCACCGGCGGCGGCACGGTCCTCGCCACCACCCTGGAGACCATCACCGCCACTCTGGAGAGGACCGAGCAGCGCACGATCCGGACGGTGGACGTGGCCCCGGCCTCCGCCCAGGACTTCGACGGGCTGTCGTCCTTCTACCTGGTCGTCGGCTGGTGCGTCGGCGGCTATCTGTGCGCCTCGATCCTGGCGATCAGCACCGGCGCCCGGCCCGCCAACCCGCGCCGCGCGGTGATCCGGCTGATCGTGATGGCGCTGGTCGCGATCGTCGGCGGTCTCGGCGGGGCGGTGATCGTCGGGCCGATCCTGGGCGCGCTGCCCGGGAGCGTGACGGCGTTCTGGGGGCTCGGCGCGCTGATCACGTTCGCCGTGGGGGCGGCGACCCTCGGGCTGCAGGGTGTCTTCGGGGTCGTGGGCATCGGTCTGGCGATCCTGCTGGTGGTGATCGCGGGCAACCCGAGCGCGGGCGGCGCCTTCCCGCTGCCGCTGCTGCCGCCGTTCTGGAACGCGATCGGGCCCGCGCTGCCGCCGGGCGCCGGCACCTGGGTGGCCCGCTCGATCGCCTACTTCCAGGGCAACGCCGTGACCGGCCCGCTGCTGGTCCTCTCCGCGTGGGCGCTCGCCGGGATCGTGGTCACCCTGCTGGCGGCGGCACTGCGCCACAAGCACGAGCGGCTGCTGGGCCGACCGGCGTTGTCAGACCCGTCTGCAACCCTGGACGAATGATCAGCACCCTCGCCGTCGAGAACTACCGCTCCCTGCGCCGCCTGATCGTCCCGCTGACCAAGCTGAACGTGATCACGGGGGCGAACGGCACGGGCAAGTCGAGCCTCTACCGCGCGCTGCGCCTGCTCGCCGAGTCCGCGCGCGGCGGCGCCGTCGCCGCGCTCGCCAAGGAGGGCGGGCTGCCGTCGGTGCTGTGGGCGGGCCCGGAGAAGATCGGCCGCGCGGTGCGCGAGGGGCTGCATCCCGTGCAGGGCACGGCCCGCTCGGGCCCGGTCAGTCTGCAACTGGGCTTCGCGGGCGACGAGTTCGGGTACGCGATCGACTTCGGGCACCCCAGCCCGACCTCGGGGTCGGACAGCGGGCCGTCGATGTTCAACCTCGACCCGGAGATCAAACGCGAGTCCATCTGGAGCGGCCCCGTCCTGCGCCCGGCCTCGGTCCTCTCCGACCGCGCGGGAGCCGCCGTCAAGCTGCGCGGCGCGGGCGGCGGTTGGTCCCGGGCGCACGGCACCCTGCGCCCGTACGACAGCATGCTCGGCGAACTGGCCGACCCCCAGCACGCACCCGACGTCCTGGCGGTGCGGGAGTTCATCAGGTCCTGGCGGTTCTACGACCATGTCCGCACCGACGCGGACGCGCCGGCCCGCGCCGACCGGATCGGCACCCGGACGCCCGTGCTCAGCGGTGACGGCTCCGATCTCGCCGCCGCCCTCCAGACGATCCGCGAGGTGGGTGACGGCGCGGCGCTGGACGCGGCCGTGGACGCGGCCTTCCCCGGCAGCCGGGTCCACATCGCCGACCTCGGCGGACGCTTCCGGCTCGGTCTGCGCCAGCACGGGTTGCTGCGCCCGCTCACCGCCGCCGAGCTGTCGGACGGCACCCTGCGCTATCTCCTGTGGGCGGCGGCGCTGCTGACCCCCCGGCCACCGTCGCTGCTGGTGTTGAACGAACCGGAGACAAGCCTCCACCCGGACCTGATCCCCCCGCTCGCCGAGCTGATCCTCACCGCGACCAAGAACACCCAGATCATCGTGGTCACCCACGCCAGACCCCTCGCGGACGCGCTCCAGAAGGGCGCGATACGGCACCGTCTCGACGTCAACTCCACAGAGCTGGTGAAGGAGTTCGGGCAGACGACGGTGGCGGGGCGCGAGGGCCCGCTCGACGAACCGCTCTGGTACTGGCCCACGCGCTGAGCCGGCCGCTTCGTCCGTACGCGAAAGTCCCGCCCCCTCGCGCGCGGGGGCGGGACCTCACCGTCGTACTGCTACTGCTGCCGCTAGCCGATCTGCGCGCCGAACGTCGACAGCGCCTCGGTGACCGGCTGGAAGAAGGTCTCGCCGCCGGAGGTGCAGTCGCCGCTGCCGCCGGAGGTCAGGCCGATCGCCGCGTCGCCGTCGAAGAGCGAGCCGCCGCTGTCACCGGGCTCGGCGCAGACGTCGGTCTGGATGAGGCCGTTGACGATGTCGCCGTTGCCGTAGTTCACGGTGGCGTCCAGGCCGGTGACCGTGCCGGTGTGCACCTGGGTCGTCGAGCCGCTGCGGGTCACCTTCTCGCCGACGGTGGCGGCGGCGGCGTGGGTGATGGCCTGCGAGGAGCCGTTGTAGAGGTCGACCTCGCTCGGGTGGGCGACGTCCGAGGTGTACTTGACCAGCCCGAAGTCGTTGTCCGGGAAGCTGGACTGCTCGTTCGTGCCGATCTCGTTGCCGCTGGAGTCGGACCAGGTGGAGATGGCCTCGGTGCAGTGGCCGGCGGTGATGAAGTAGGGCGCGCCGCCCTTGACCACGTTGAAGCCGAGCGAACAGCGCCCGCCCGAGCCGGAGATGGCGTCGCCGCCCGCGATGAAGGGTTTGAACTCCCCATTGGTGCGCTGGAGTTCGGCCTTGCTGCCGAGTCCGTCGACGACCTTGGTGAGCTTGGCCCACTCGACGTCGGAGACCGTGCGGTCCGCGGTGACGACGACCTTGTTGGTGGTCGGGTCGGTCGCCCACGAGGTGCCGGGGATCGTCGCGTCCTGCTTGAGGGTCGTACGGGCGCTCGTCAGCTCGGCGAGGGAGTTCTCGACGATTCTCGCCTTGGCGCCGGCCGCCTCGGCCGTGTCGGCGGCGGTCTCATCGAGCACGTTGACCACGAGGCTCTTGGTCTTCGCGTCGTAGAACGTGCCGGCCGCGTCGGTGCCGAGGTCCTTGCCGAGCGTCGAGGCGAGCTTTCCGGCCGCCAGGGCCGAGAGGGTGTGGGGTGCGGTCGCCCGCGTGGTCTCGCTGGCGTTCGCACTCTGCAAGGTGACTCCCGCGACGACAAGCGCGGCTATGCCCGCGCCTGCCACGGCCACCCGTCGCCTGGGTATGCGTCGGTGCTTCAACTCGTGTCCTCCTGTGGGGGGTCGGCCCGCCAGGTTATGGGGACCCGACCGGCCGAAAGGTAGGTTGACGAGCGCCTACTCTTCCTAATCGCACAGGGAGCGCACAAGGTCGACTTCAGGTCGCGCGTGGAACGCGGTTGCACGCCCCCCTCGTTTTGACAGTCCACGGTCACCCCAGGCCATTCGCACTGCAAACACTACGTGCGAGTAACGCTCATCAGCCGGTGAGGTCTAGTCCTGTCTTGAAATCGACCCCTCGGAGTCCGGATCCGACTGAGGCCCGGCGGGCGGAAGTTGCTCCTGCACCGGTTGCGGTGCCACAGGGGCAACCTGCGCCGCGGGAGCAACGGGCGCGGCAGGTGCAGCCGGAGCCGGGGCCGCTCGCTCCAGGAACCGCAGCAGCTCGACCGGGAAGGGCAGCACCAGCGTCGAGTTCTTCTCGGCCGCGACCGCCACCACCGTTTGCAGCAGCCGGAGTTGGAGTGCGGCGGGCTGCTCCGACATCTGCTCGGCGGCCTCGGCGAGTTTCTTGGAGGCCTGCAACTCGGCGTCCGCGTTGATGATCCGGGCCCGGCGTTCGCGGTCGGCCTCGGCCTGGCGGGCCATCGAGCGCTTCATCGTCTCGGGCAGGGAGACGTCCTTGATCTCGACGCGGTCGATCTGCACGCCCCACCCGATGGAGGGGCTGTCGATCATCAACTCCAGCCCCTGGTTGAGCTTTTCGCGGTTGGAGAGCAGATCGTCCAGGTCGCTCTTGCCGATGATCGAGCGCAGCGACGTCTGCGCCATCTGCGAGACGGCGAAGCGGTAGTCCTCGACCTTCACCAACGCGTCCGCCGCGTCGACGACCTTGAAATAGACGACCGCGTCCACCCGGACCGTCACGTTGTCACGGGTGATGCCCTCCTGCGCGGGCACCGGCATCGTCACGATCTGCATATTGATCTTGCGGAGCTTGTCCACGAAGGGGACGACCATGGTGAACCCGGGTCCGCGCACGTCCGACCGGAGTCTGCCGAGCCGGAACACCACACCCCGCTCGTACTGCTTGACGACCCGGGCCGCCGCCATCGTGTAGACCACTCCGACGGACGCGAGGGTCACTCCCGCCGTCACCAGCTCCTCGACCATCACGGCCCCCCCCAGGGTCCGACGTGGCGCATCAGGTGCCATCTCCGATACCCACGACGGTAACTCCGTGTGCCGCACAAGAGCGAGCCCCCGCACGCCAGTTGCGTACGGGGACTCGCTTCGCTGCCGGCTGCAGTCCGGGAGCGGAAGAGATTCAGGCGGGCGTCAGCCGACGCTCACGCCGTAGTAGCTCAGCGCCTCGGTGACCGGCTGGAAGAAGGTCGTACCGCCGGAGGAGCAGTTGCCACTGCCGCCCGAGGTCAGACCGTAGGCCACGGTGCCGGAGTACAGAGGACCGCCGCTGTCGCCGCCCTCGGCGCAGACGGTGGTCTGGATCATCTGGTACACCACGTCGCCGCTGCCGTAGTTGACGGTGGCGTTCAGGGCGGTGACCCGGCCGCTGTGCGTGCCGGTGGTGGAGCCACGACGGTAGACGGTCGTGCCCACGGGCGGGGTGGCCGCGCTGGAGATGGTCTGGGTGCCGACCTGGCTCGGGTGCGCGGCCGAGCCGGTGTAGCGCACCAGCGCGAAGTCGTTGGTCGGGAAGCTGTAGCCGACGTTGGTGCCCAGCACCGTGCTCTGACCGGAGTTGGAGTACCAGGTGGAGGCGACCTCACCGCAGTGGCCGGCGGTCAGGAAGTAGTACGTGCTCCCGCTGTGCACGTTGAAGCCGAGCGAGCAGCGGTAGCCACCGCCGTAGATGGCGTCGCCACCGGTGATCAGCTTCTTGAACTGACCCGCCGTGTGCTTGATGGTGAGCGCGCCGGCGGAGCTGCCCGCCTGCGACTTGATCTTCGCGATCTCGGCCTGGGACACCGTGCTGTCGACGGTGACGACGACACGGTTCGTCTTGCTGTCGACCGCCCAGGCGGTGCCCGGGACATCGGCCTTGAGCACGGACGAGTTGACCGCGGAGAGCTGGGTCGCGCTGAACGTCTGTGCATCACTGGCGCTCGCGGTGGGGACTGCGAACGCGGCGGCTGCCACGAATCCGGTGGCCACGGCGATCAGCCTGGTCCGTCTCGCGATTCCGCTGCGGGGGGTGGTGCGCTTGATCCTCACGTTTCGTTCCCTCCTAGGGGAATTCGGGGGCCCGCGTGGGGTCGGGGCCCGTGAGGCGCAGTCAGGGTCGGCCGTCCGGTTTTCGAACACGACGTGCTCCTGACAAGCGCTGTGGGGGAGTATTCGGCCGCCCGGTCGCTGGGCGCAAGAGCGCCTTTCGGCCGTGCAGCCTTCAACTTGCCCACGATCTACGCGAGTTGATCACCCCGGAGCAGTGGTCCACAACCTGCTCCACCGCAGGTCACCGCCCCACCTGCCGAAGGGTGCGCTCCCCCGCCTCGATCGCGAGGCCCAGCGTATTCCCGGGCGGCGGGAAAGGGCAGATGAAATGTTCGGCGAACGCGCACGGTGGGAGCACCGCCCGGTTGAAGTCCACCGTCGTGCGCCCCTCGGCATCGGGCGCGACCGGGTACAGGAACCGGAACCGGTAACTGCCGTTCCCGCTCGTGGAGTCGGCGAACACCGCCCACAACCTGCCGTCGTCCTGCACCGCCACCTGGAGCGTCAGGTCCAACCCGTCGACCCGGAAGGCGAGTTCACCCGAGAGTCCGAGCCCGCGTTCGACACCGTCCGCCGCGCCGACGCGCACGATGCGCCACATGTCGTACGGCGTGAAGCGCCCCGGCACCGAGAAGCGCGGATCGTACGGCGTGGTCTCGACGCCCCGGAACGCGCGCCGCGCCGCCGAGTCGGGGTCGTAGTCGCGCACGCACCAGGCGCCCTCGCGGATCAGGACGGCCAGCCGGCGCTCGCCGAGGCCGACGCGGGCCGCGCTCACCGGGCCTGTGTCCACGCCGAGGCGGATCTCGCCGGTGAAGGGTTTCCCGTCGACGGTCAGTCCCGTGCGCTCGTCCGCCGGCGCGGTGAGGACGACGGCGTCACCGTCGAGGACCCAGGTGCCGGGAACATCCGGAAGCCGGCCGTCCGGGTGGTCCTCCAGCCAGTGCGTGCCGGTCAGGGCCAGGGGTCCGTAGGGGGCCGACACCGTCTCCGTGCGGTGCTCGTGCCACTGCTTCCATCCGTCGGCCGCGTCCGAGGTCATGCCGTCAGCTCCATCGTCGTGCGCTCGGTCCTGTCGTCGTGGGGTCACCCCTTCTCCGCCGGGTCGGGGAGCCCGAGATGTGAGCGCAGGGTCGTGCCCCGGTATTCCGTGCGGAACGCGCCGCGTTCCTGGAGCAGCGGCACCACCCGGTCCACGAACTCGTCGAGGCCGCCCGGGGTGAGATGCGGTACGAGGACGAAGCCGTCGGCCGCGTCCTGTCGTACGAACGTCTCCAGTTCGGCGGCGACCGCCTCCGGGGTGCCGATGAAGGACTGCCGGCCGCTCGCCTCGATCACGGTCTGCCGGATGGACAGCCCCTTCTCCCGGGACAGCGCCCGCCATTTCTCGGCCGTCGCGACGGGGTCGCCGTGCCGGTTGCGCCCCTGGGTGATCGACGCGTCCGGCACCGGGTCGGTGTCGGGGAACGGGCCGTCGGGGTCGTAGGAGGAGAGGTCCGTGCCCCAGATCTGTTCCAGGGCGAGGATCGCATTCTGCGGGGAGACCTGCTGCCGCCGGATCTCGGCGGCCCGCTCCTGCGCCTCGGCCGCCGTGTCGCCGAGGACGACGGTGACACCGGGCATGATCTTGAGGTCGTCCGCGCTACGGCCGTACTTGGCGAGGCGGCCCTTCACATCGGCGTAGAAGGCGCGGCCGTCCTCCAATGTGCCGTGTCGCGTGAAGATGACGTCGGCCGCCTGCGCCGCGAACTCCCGGCCCTCCCCCGAGTCCCCGGCCTGGATGACGACCGGGTGCCCCTGCAGTGAGCGCGGCACGGTGAACTCGCCCGCGATGTCGAAGTGTTGACCTCGGTGGGCGAAGGGGCGGGAGAGTCCGTCCGGGGTCCAGGAGTCCCACAACTCCCTTGCTACGGCTACGAATTCGGCCGCCCTGGTGTAGCGGTCGGCGCGGTCGAGATAGCCGCCGCGCCGGAAGTTCTCGCCGGTGAAGGCGTCGGAGGAAGTCACCACGTTCCAGGCCGCCCGGCCGCCGCTGAGGTGGTCCAACGTGGCGAGTCTGCGGGCGAGTTCGTACGGTTCGTTGAAGGTCGCGTTGACCGTGGCGGCCAGCCCGATCCGCTCGGTGACGGCGGCGAGCGCGTTCAGGACCGTGAGGGACTCCGGCCGGCCCACCACGTCCAAGTCGTGGATACGGCCCTTGTGTTCGCGCAGCCGCAGCCCCTCGGCGAGGAAGAAGAAGTCGAAGAGTCCGCGTTCGGCGGTGCGGGCGAGCCGCTCGAAGGAGGAGAAGGCGATCTGGGACCTCGACCGCGGATCGGCCCACACGGTGGTGCTGTTGACGCCGGGGAAGTGCGCCGCCAGATGGATCGTCCTGTGTGGTCGTACGGTCATGACGCTCCCCCGGTCACGGCGTACTGGTTGGCGGGCCGGGCCAGGCCCAGATGCTCCCGGAGCGTGCTGCCCGGGTAGAACGTGCGGAACAGGCCCCGGTGTTGGAGCAGCGCGACCGTGCCGTTGACGAGCCGTTCCAGGTCGCGGCGGGGCTCGACGGGCGTGAGGTGGAAGCCGTCGACGGCGCGGTCGCCGTGCCAGCTTGCGATCAGTTCGGCGAGGTCGACCGGGCCGCCCCGGTACAGCGGGCCGTGCGCGGTCTGCCGGGGGCCGCCCCCGCCGTGGCCCGGTTCGGCCGCGTGCTCGCCGTCGCCGAGGTCGACGACGAGGCTCACCAGGACCCGCAGGGTGTCGGGGTCGCGGCCGAACTTCTCGGCGGACGCCCGCAGTTCGGCCCGTACGGCCCCGGCCTGCGCGGAACTCGCCGCGCGGACGAGGGCCACATCGGCGTACCGGGCGGCCGTCCGCCGGGCCTGGCCCTCGGTGGCGTCGACCACGCGGACCGGGTGGCCCTGCGGTGGTCTGGGCACGATCGAGGGGCCCTTGACGGAGAATTCGGCGCCCTCGAAGTCGATGTAGTGCAGCTTGTCGCGGTCGACGAAGCGGCCGGTGGCGGTGTCCCGTATCTCGGCGTCGTCCTCCCAGCTGTCCCACAACTCGGCGGCCACCTCGGCGACTTCGCCCGCCTCCTGCCACAGCGCGTCGGCGGGTGCGGCGTGCCGGCGGCCGAAGAGCCGGGCCTCGCCCTCGGTGGTCGACACGTCGATCCGCCAGCCGGCCCTGCCCCGGCTGACCCAGTCGAGGGTCGCGACCGCCGCCTGGACGTGGAAGGGCTCGGTGTGTGTGACGGTGACGGTGGGCACCAGGCCGATCCGGCCGGTCGCCGGGGCGACGCGGGACAGGACGGCGAGCGCGTCGGGTCCGGGGCGCGCGAAGGTGTCGTCGAGCGTCACGAAGTCGAGGCCGCCGCTCTCGGCGAGCCGCGCCAACTCGACGTAGGAGCCGGCGTCGTAGGCCGACCGCTGGTCGACGGCGGCGGCCAGATGCAGGCCCCGGCCGTGCGAGGAGGTCATGGGAGGAAAGCCTTCCTGTCGTTCGGAGCACCTCGGAGAGGGCCAAGTCCTTGATGAAGCCCGGGACTTCACCGACCGGATCGGGCTACGCGGCAGCCCGACACGCGAGGTCGCGCAGGAACGTCAGCAGGGCCCGCGCGGTGGCGTCGTTCTGCCGGAAGGCCGGCCCGCCGGTGCGCGGCCGGGTGAACGCGCCGGGCGTCCGCACGTCGGTGTAGGGCCCGAGCGCGAACCGCCGGGGGTGCGGCTGCCCGGCCCGGTCGAGGATCCGTCCGTCGGTGCGCTCCACCCGCAGCAGTCCTTCGGGGCTCTCCACCACGGCCCCGTCGGCGTGCAGTTCACGCAGCAGCGGGTCGACGGACCGCCCGACCGTGGGCTCGGGCAGCCGCGCCTCGACCAGCGCCCGCGCCTCGGTCGTCACGCCCGGCACGGTCGCGCTCGACGCCCGGAACACCCCGTCCTCGGCCGCCACGGCCATGTCCGCGCCGACGAACCGCACGACGCCGGCCCGGGAGAGCGCGAGGAGTTGGCGCAGCCGGGGGCCGGGCGGCCCGGAGGCGAGATAGCTGAAGAAGCCGTGCCACCAGGGCCCGACGTCACCGAGCCGGATCAACTGCCCGTAGACGGAGAGCAGTCCGAGGAAGACCGCCAGGTCCGGGCTGTTGGAGGGATCGTGACGGCGGCTCAGATCGGCCTCGACGTACGCCCGCAGGCCCTCCTGGAACGCTTCGTGCGACGCGTACCGCACCCCGTCCAGCGGATGGTCGAGGGCCGCGAGGTCGAGCCGGTCGGCGGGGTCGGGCACCGCGGACGCCACGAGGGCCGCGCGCTCCGCCGGCTCCGCGGTCGCGTACTTCTCCTCGAAGACGGTCCAGGCGATGCCGGTCCGCTCGGGGTGCACACCGAACAGCCGGTGGTAGTGCGCGAACCCCAACTCCTTCTCGATCAGCGGCCATACGTCCCGCCGGAAGTCGAAGCCCCCCGGCCGCGCGAGGATCGCGTCGACCTCGGCGGGCCCGAAGAACCGTGGCAGCGGCGGCCGTTCACCGCTCCACTCGTAACCGATCTTCGAGTGGTACGGCACTCCGCGCCGCGACCCGACGTACAGCACCGGCTCCTGCCCCGAGGGGACGTAGGTGTCGCCGTCGTAGCGTCCGCCGCGGCCCTCCGTGAGCAGCACCATCAGGTCGACGAAGGCGAGGCCGAAGCCGCGGACGAGGACGGGTTCGCCGGGCGCGAGGGCGGACAGGTCGCTGTCGGCGGTGAAGTCCGGCGGCAGGTGGATGAGGTCGTGGGCGCGGGCGTAGGCCGCCAACTCGCGCTGTTCCTCGTCGAGTTCGGCGTCGAGATGACCGAGCGCGAGAACGACGAGGTCGGCGAGGAGCGGCTGCGGGCTGCCCTCCAGCCACACCTGCTGGCGCCCTTCGCGCGGGCCGCCGACCCTGAGGGCCCGCTTCGGGTGGTGGTGGACGGTGACGCCCGGCGGCAGCGCGGCCACGGCCTCCTCGTGCACCCAGCGCAGATAGGCGCCCTGGAGCTGCCGGTCGGCGAAGGTGGAGCCCTCGATGGCCGCCCATTCGTGCAGCGTGGGGCCGGGGCGTACCGGACCGTCCATGACCACCGTCTCGTCGGTGAACATGGTGACGTCCTCCGCGTGCGAGTTCATCCACAGCAGCGGCGACTGGGCCGCGCGCCAGATGCGTCCGGCGCCGGGTGGATGGGGGTCGACGAGGTGGATGTCGAGACCCTCGGTGCCCTCGGCGTCGGCGTACAGCTCGGGGGCGTTGGCGGCGATGCGCTCGATGAGACCGGTCCCCCGCGGCCCGGCCCCGACGATCACGAGTGAGGGCCTGGTGCTCGGGGCGGTGGATACGGGGGCGGGAATGTCGGAAGACATGCGAAGACTCCGTGACGTGAGCAACACGGGCGAATGCCTTCACACAGGGCGCCTGACGGCACCGTACGGCCGAGCCCCTCAGCAGGACCGTCCACCGACTGTACGGCGCCGTTTCCCCTCGCTGTCAAGGAAGTCCACACTGTGAGCAGTACGTCTCATCTCGGTTGACGCCCCACCGGATGCCTGTTCCACTTGGTCCATGCATCCGCAGCAGTGGCTGGTCAAGCGCTCCCACATCGACCTCGGTCGAGTGTGGTCCTCTTCCTGTTGAGCTGACCCACTGCGCGTCCCGGTCGCCTGCGTCTTCCTCTGACCGTGCGCCTCACGTGTTCTCCCTCTCCACCCGTTCCGCCTTCACACACCCCTCCCCTCGGGTTCCGTCCGCACGTCCTCCACCACGCCTACCGCGTCAGCGCGGCCGCACGCCGTCGTGGTGTCGCCCGGACCCCGATCACCCGGTCCATCAGGGCGCCGAGCACATCCCGTACGGAGTCCCGGTTCCGTGCGTCGCACTCCAGCACGGGCACGTCCGCGCTCAGCCCCAGTGCCTCCCGGACCTCCTCCACGTCGAACCGGTCGGCGCCGTCGAAGCGGTTCACGGCGAGGACGAACGGCGCGCCCTGCGACTCGAAGTAGTCGACCGCCGGGAAGCAGTCCTCGATCCGCCGGGTGTCCACCAGGACCACCGTGCCGAGCGCGCCCTCCACCAGGTCGTCCCAGAGGAACGAGAACCGGTCCTGTCCGGGCGTCCCGAACAGATACAGCGTCATCGTCGGGTCGAGCGTGATCCGCCCGAAGTCGAGGGCGACGGTCGTGGTGGTCTTCGCCTCGACCCCCACCAACGAGTCGACACCCACGGAGACTTGAGTGATCGCCGCCTCGGTGTCGAGGGGTTCGATCTCCGAAATGGCCCCGATAAACGTGGTCTTGCCGACCCCGAGGCCGCCGCTGACCACGATCTTCACGGCCAGCGGCACGATCTTGTCAGAGCGCCCGGACATGGTCCCTGATCCTTTCGAGCATCTGGAGCGGCAGCTCCGCGGGTTGCCGGCAGGCGAGTTGCCCGGCGACGACGAGGTCGGAGATCAGCACCTTCGCCACTCCGAGAGGCACACCGACCCGGTGCGCCACCTCGGCGACGGTCGTCGGCCGCTCGCACACCGCGACGATGTGGCGCCGCTCGAACGCGAGCGACGGATCCGGCACGCCGACGGCGACGACCAGCGTCTCCAGCCGCAGATCGGCCTGGAGAGGCTCGGACCGGCCGCCGGTGATGATGAACGGCCGGACGAACGTCGCATCCTCGTCAGGTTCTACGTCCCTGGGCTGTTCACCGTTCACCGTGGCAACGCCTGCCGCAGATCGGCGATGAGCGTCGGGGTGAGCAGATCACCCGCCCGCTCCGCGAGCACCGCCATCTCGTAGCCGACCAGGCCCAGTTCACCGCTGCTGTCGGCGAGGACGCCGAGACAACTGCCGTCCCGGATCGCCGAGACGAGCAGGAAACCCCGGCCCATCTCGATCATGATCAGCTTGACCCCGTCGAAGCTGTACCGCTTGGACGCGCTGCGCGCCAGGCTGCTCAACCCCGAGACGATCGCGGCGAGATGGTCGGCCTCGGTGCGCCCGAGCCCGTCCGACACGGCGATCAGCAGCCCGTCGGAGGAGACGGCGACCGCGTCCCGTACGCCGTCGGTGCTCTTGACGAAGTTGGCGAGCAGCCAGTTGAAGGTCTGCGAGTCGTGCTGGGTGTCGACAGTGGTCACTTGACGTCACCCTCGCTGTGTCCGGCGGACTTCTTGGCCCTCTCCTTCTCCTTCTCCACGCTGATGCCGCCGCGCATGTGGGCGCTGCGCAGGGTGGAGAGCATTCCGGAGACTTCCTCGGGACTGCGGTCGGTGGTCGGTCCGGTGGGCGCCGGGCGGCTGGGCCGGTCCGTCTCGGTGACGGCCTCCGAGATCGCGCTGCGCTGGGGCCGCTTGACGAGTCCGTTGCGGGTACGGGAGGCGGAGGTGCCGCCCTTGGCGCCGGAGGCCTTGCTCTCGACGGGCTTCGACCCGGCCGTGACGGTCACCGGCTCCACGGCGTCCTCCTCGTTGCGCGGCGCCGGCAGCACCGGCTTGTCCGCGGCCTTGCCCTGTGGGGCCTCCGTCAACAGCCCCGCGGGGATCAGCACGCGCGCGACCACACCGGCCGCCGGTGCCTCGCCCAGCCGCACCTCGATACCGCACTTGCGGGCGAGCGCGCCGACCACGAAGTGGCCCAGGAACCGGGTGGGTTCGGCCATGAAGCTGGCGGTGCCGGACAGCCGTACGTTGGCCTCGGCGAGGGCCTGGTTGTCCATGCCGAAGCCGTGGTCGACGATCGCGACCAGATAGCCGGCGCTGGTGCGCCGCCCCTCGATCTCCACATCGGAGTCCGGCGGCGAGAAGCTCAGCGCGTTCTCTACCAACTCGGCGAGCAGGTGGGCGATTTCGACGACGACGGAGCCGGTGACGAACGCGGGCTCGATCCGGCGCAGGGTGACCCGGCGGTACTCCTCCACCTCGGACAGCGCGGCGCGCAGCACGTCGTTGACGGCCAGCGGGGTGGACCAGGGGCGGGGGCTGGACTCTCCGGCGAGCACGAGGAGGCTTTCGGCGTTGCGGCGCATACGGGTGGCCAGGTGGTCGAGTTCGAAGAGGTTGGCGAGGGTCGCGGGATCGGCGTCCTCGTGCTCCAGCTTGTTGATGAAGCTGATCTGACGGCGCACCAGGTTCTGGTTGCGACGGCCCAGGCTCACCAGCGAGTCGGTGGCGTTGCGCCGCAACACGGCCTGCTCGGTGGCGAGATCGAAGGCGGACCGCTGCACCCGGTCGAACGCCTCGGCCACCTCCCGCACTTCGGACCCGGCCTTGTCGGCGACGACCAACGGCGCGGGCGGCTCGGGCGCCCGCCCGGACGACCCGTCCTGTACGGCGGCCACGGCCTGCGGCAGCCGGGTCCCGGCCACCTGCCGTGCCTGCTGGGCGAGTTCGACGAGCGGCGTGGACACGGACCGTACGCAGTCGAGGGCCAGCGCGGCGAGCGCGGCGACCGTGCCGAGGGCGAGCAGCAGGAACAGCAGCAGATCGCGCTGGGCCGAACTCTCCAACTGGGCGGCCCTGTTCTCGACATCGGCGCCGAGGGAGATCTGTACGTTCCGCATCCCGTTGATGGTGGAGGTCATCGAGTCCCACCAGGCCATCGGCGGGATCGCGCTCGACTTCAGCTTCCCGGTGCCGTGCACCGCCTTGCTCTCGTACGCCAGCGCGCGCTCGGCGTCGGGCGTGGTGAGGGCGGTGTTCAGCCGCCGTTCCTGCACGGCGGTTGCGGACCGCGGGAAGGCGTCGAGGGCGGCGAGGCGTCCGGCGCGGATCTCCATGAACCGGCTGTAGTCGTCGCCGCGGAACTTCCCGGCGCGCACCGAGCCGAGCACGATGGCGCGCTCCTCGCCGGTGAACTCCTTGGCGTTGCCGAGGACTTGGAGCGCCTGGTAGGCGTCGCGCAGATTGCCGTCGTGGACGTCTTCGAGGCCGAGGTCGAGCCGGTCGAGGACGGTGATCGTGGTGGTGAAGTAGTCGAAGGTGTCCTTGACCACGCCGGTGCCGTCGTCGGCGTCCTTGCGGATGCCGGCGAGGCCGTCGAGCCGGCCGAGGGACTCGCGCACGGAACCGGCGGCCGAGTCCTCGCGCCCCTTCAGAGCCACGTCCAACTGCTCGCGCGCGGCGTCGGTCGCCTTGCGCTGCGCGGGCAGCTTGGCGTTGAACTGCCGTACGCCGCCGACGTATCCGGTGGTTAGCCCGCGCTCCTTCTGCAGCTCGTGCACGAGTCCCTGGAGGGTGATTTCCAGGCGGGCGTTGTCGGCGGTCGCGGAGGCGTTGCGATAGGCGGAGATCTGGTCGGCGGCCGCGATACCGAGCAGGGCGAGCAGGACCGCGAGGGCGAGGATCAGAATCCTCAGCAGCCTGGTGCGGATGCTGGTGGTCGCTTTTGTTGTGACGTCCACTGAAGTGCCTTAAGTGGGTGGCGAGTTGATCGGGAGTCGAACCTGAGGCAGAAATGGTTCTGCTCCCGCCCAACGACACTCACGGCACACCGGTCACCGGATCATGTTTTTGTTTTACCGTGCCGAAACAGAGCCGGCCCGACTCCGCAGTTCAGCCCATGATCCCCAAGTCCCATGTATACAACTGCGATTACTTTCCGTCACGGTCCGGTTCAGCAGTCGCAGCACGACAGACATTCACAGCACTCGCAGCATTCGCAGGCGTCGCAGCACGAGCAGTCACAGCTCGAACGGCATCCCTCGCGCCGCCGCCCCGACCACGGTCCCTCGAACTCGTCGGCGCAGCACACCTTGCAGGTGCAGCACAGCCCGAGGGCGGCGGCGCACCCGGCCAGGAACCCGCGCCGCTCGGGCCGCGGGGGCTCACCGCCGTAGGGGCTGCCGCCGAAGGGATTTCCGTCGCGCTGCGGATCGCCCGGCAGATAGGGCGTCTGCGGCGGCCCGAAGGCGGCCTGCGGCCCCGACGCGTCCCCGGGCCCGTGCCCATGCCCGCACGACTGGGTGCCGAAGGCCCGGTCGACCGAGCGGCTCAGCTCGTGCGCGAGCAGCAGGTGGGCGAGCCTGCCGTCCGTGAACTCGGTCTCGCGCAGCGCGAGGCGTATCCCGTGCAGCGCGTCGTCGGCGAGCCGACGGGCCTCGGTGAGCGGGGTGCCGGTCGCCGTGAGCGGGTTCCAGGCGCCCGACGCGGCGTCAGCCCCCCTGTCCTCGACGGCGTCCAGGAGATGCGCGAGCCGGCCGAAGAGGCGCCCTGCCTCGGCGAGCGGTACGGCGTTGCCGGGCCGTCCGGCCAGCAGCGCGGTGTGCGCGAAGGCGGCGGCGGTGGCCGTCTCGGTCGGTTCGGTGACGGTCAGGATCGGTGTGCCGGGCCCGGCGAGCGCCTCGATGCCGAACTGCCGCTCCACCGCCTCGACGAGGACCCCGGCGTCGAACCCGACGGCCGAGCCGGTCCTGGCCCCGGCCCGCCCCCAGCTCCCGGCGACCCGCCGCGCGGCCAGCGCCACCGGCCTGCGGGCCAGCAGCCCGTCCCCGTCGGCGACATGGTCGCGCACCTTGGCGGAGGCGAGCACCAGCGAGACGGCCGCCGCGAGCCGCGCCCCCTCGCCCTGCGCGACGGACGCGGTCCGCATCCCGCGCAACGGGCACGGCCCGGCCGTACGCCGCCAGCCGCCGCCCGTCCGCTCGACCTGAGCCTCCGTCAACACCGAGAGGAGCAGACCGTCGTAATTGGTGACAACCCTCGCGAACTGCCCATGATCTCCCCGCAGCGCGAGACAGAGCCCGCACAAATGCGCCATCCACTGGTTCTTGAGGCTCTCACCGAGCCTGTGACTGCAAGGCCGGACCATTCCGAACACGACAACCCCCCGTGGCGTGAACGACAACTGACAGGGCATCCGGAGTTCGACATGGCTGCTGACCGGGCGTTGAGCAGCGGCGTCGCACCGACCACCCCGTTCACCCGTACGCACCAGCCGTCACCCGGTCGCCGAGAAGAATCATATTTCACTCTCAGTCAGCAGCCCTGTCCAGCAACACCCTTGATACACGGGGGCCCTCGACGTATTGGCTGTGCACCAGTAGCGTCACAAACCCCCCGCGCGGCGTCTATCCACTTGGCGCGCGATCCGCATCATGGATGACCATAGGGATGCGGATAGCAATAAAGACCGCTGTGAGAGGAGGCGTCCATGGGATCGGTACGCAAGGCGAGTGCCTGGCTTGGGCTCGTTGACGACAACGATGACGAGCGCTACTACGACGACGACTACTCCGAAGGGACCGAGCAGCCCGGGGATGCCTGGGTCACGGATCCGCGAGTGAAGGTGGCCGAGGACGTCGCCGAGGTGAAGGGCCGCCGGATCGGCACGGTCACCCCGGACAGCTTCCGGGACGCCCGTGCCATCGGCGAGCTGTTCCGGGAAGGGGTTCCGGTGATCGTGAACCTCACGGCGATGGAGGCGACCGACGCCAAGCGCGTGGTCGACTTCGCGGCCGGCCTCACCTTCGGCCTGCGCGGCACCATCGAGCGGGTCGCGAACCGTGTCTTCCTGCTGACCCCCGCCAACACGGAGATCGTCAGCGGTGACCCCGCTGTGCGCCGTGAGGACGGTTTCTTCAACCAGAGCTGAGGCAGGGCCGCTTACCGGCCCTGCCTCCCGCAGGGTTGCCCCCGAGCCGCCGGTCTACCGGAAGGCGTCGAGTCCGGTGAGCGCCTTGCCCAGCACGAGCTGGTGCATCTCGACGGTGCCCTCGTACGTGAGCACCGACTCCAGGTTCGTCGCGTGCCGCATGACCGGGTACTCCAGCGAGATCCCGTTGGCACCGAGGATCGTCCGTGCCGTACGGCAGATCTCGATGGCCTCCCGTACGTTGTTCAGCTTGCCGAAGCTGACCTGCTCGGGACGCAGGCGCCCGGCGTCCATGCGCCGCCCCAGATGATGGGCGAGCAGAATCCCCTTGTGCAGTTCGACCGCCATGTCGGCGAGCTTGGCCTGGGTGAGCTGGAAGCCGCCGATGGGCCGCCCGAACTGCTCCCGGGTCTTCGCGTATTCGACCGCGGACTCGAAGGAAGCGCGCGCCGCGCCCATCGCACCCCACACGATTCCGTAACGAGCGTGCGACAGACAGCTCAGCGGCCCCTTCAGCCCGACGACCTCCGGCAGCACGGCATCGGCGGGCAACCGCACGTCGTCGAGGACGAGTTCGCTGGTGACGGACGCGCGCAGTGACCACTTGTGCTTGATCTCGGGCGCTGAGAACCCGGCGCTGTCGGTGGGCACGACGAACCCGCGGATGCCGTCGTCGCTCTGCGCCCACACGACGGCGACCCCGGCCACGGACCCGTTGGTGATCCACATCTTCCGCCCGTTGAGGACCCAGTCGCCGCCGTCGCGCTTGGCGTACGTGCGCATGGCGCCCGGGTCGGAGCCGTGGTCGGGCTCGGTCAGCCCGAAGCAGCCGATGACCTCGCCGGAGGCCATGCGCGGCAGCCAGGCCTGCTTCTGCTCCTCGCTCCCGAAGCGGTGGATCGCGTACATCGCGAGGGAGCCCTGCACCGACACCAGCGACCGGATCCCGGAGTCGGCGGCCTCCAACTCCAGGCAGGCAAGCCCGTATTGCACGGCGGAGGCCCCGGCGCACCCGTACCCGTCGAGCGACATCCCGAGCGCCCCGATACCGCCCAACTCCCGCGCGAGCTCCCGGATCCCGGGCAGCTCCCCCTTCTCGTACCACTCGGCGACATACGGCAACACCTTGTCGGCCGCCCAGGCCCGCACGGTGTCCCGGATCGCCAGGTCCTCGGGGTCGAGCAGGTCGTCGATGCCGAGGGGGTCGGCGGGGTCGAAGGGGGGCAACTTCGGGGACGGGGACGCGGGCATGACACAGCCTCCGAGATCTAAGAAAACTACCACCGCTAGTTACTGTAGTGCGGGCGGGCGGCAGCCAACGCGGACGGGAAGCCGCCAACGGCGGAGCACCCCCACAGGAAACGGCCACTTCTCGGCCAACTGCCACTTGGCGGTGCGTGGGTGGGAGAGGGGGGTCAGGCGGAGACCCGGGGCTGGGTGACTTCGCGAGGGGCGGGCACCTCTACCGCCGCCGCGGGCACCTCGCACTGCATGATCCGGGGCAACCGCAACGCCATCACCGCGCCCAGCAGCAGCAGGCCCGCGCTGACGAGCAACGTGACATGCAGGCCGTGCACGAAAGCGTGCCGCGCCGCGTCGCGCAGGGCCGCTCCACGTGCCCCGCCGAGACGCCCGGCGACGTCGTAGGCCTCGCCCAGCGAATGCCCCGCGGACGCCGACACGGACGCCGGTACCCCGGGAACGGACGACAGCCCGGGCGCGTACGCCGCGTTCATGACGCTGCCAAGGAGCGCGATACCGATCCCGGCGCCAAGTTGGTAGGAGGTCTCGCCTATCGCCGCCGCGCCCCCCGCCTGCGCCGGCGGAGCCTCGCTCAGCATCGACTCGTACGCCCCGAAGAGCGTCATCTCCAGCCCGAACCCGAGCAGCAGGAACCCGAAGAGCAGCAGCCCGGCATTGTCCCGCCCGCCCATCGCGGTGAGCGTCAGCACCGAGACCGCGGTGAGGCAGAACCCGAAGCACACCATCCGGCGCGGCCCGAACCGCCGGAGCATCCGCGCCCCGAACAACCCCGCCGCCATCGCCGCGAACGTCAGCGGCAGCAGCCGTAGACCCGTCTCCAACGGGGAAAGACCCAGCACCAGTTGGAGATACTGCGCCGCGATCAGCTCCAGGCCCACCAGCGCGAGCATCGCCAGCACGATGCAGCCGACGGACGTGCTGAACGCCGGCCTGCGGAACATCTTCAGGTCCACCAGCGGATGCGTACGGCGCCGTTGCCGTCGTACGAAAAGAACCAGCAGCACCGCGCCCACGAGCAGCGGGGCCACGGTCCACCCGCTCTCCACGGGCTCCCCGCCACCGAGCCGCTTCACGCCGAAGACGGCACCGAAGAGACCGCCCGCGGCCATCAGCGCGCCGACGACGTCCCACGGGCCGTCGCGGTCGCCGTGGGACTCGGGGAGCAGGAGCCGGCCGATCGGCAGGCTGATCAGCATCAGGGGGATGTTGACGAGGAAGACCGAGCCCCACCAGAAGTGTTCGAGGAGAAACCCGCCGAGCAGCGGGCCGACCGCCGCGCCGACCGCCGCCACCGCGCTCCACACGCCGATCGCCACCGCCCGCTCACGCCGGTCGGGGAAGACCTGGCGGAGGATCGACAGCGTGGCCGGCATGATCATCGCGCCGCCGACGCCGAGCAGCGCCCGCGCGAGGATCAGGACCTGGGCGTCATGGGCGCAGGCGGCCAGCCCGGAGGCGATGCCGAAGAGGCCGTAGCCGAGGAGCAGGATGCGTCTGCGGCCCACGCGGTCGCCGAGCGTGCCGAAGAGGATGAGGAGCGAGGCGCAGACCAGCGGATAGACGTCGACGATCCAGAGCAGCTCTATCGCGCCGGGTTTGAGGTCCTCGGTGACGGCGGGCACCGCGACATGCAGCACGGTGGCGTCCAGCGCGACCAGCAGCAGGCTGACGCAGAGGACGACGAGGACGACCCAGCGGTTGGCACCGGCCCCGGCCGCCCGACGGCGCAGCGCTGCGGCGGCCGTGGTCGTCCCGGACATGAACTACCTCCCAGATGATCCCTCGCGTCCGGCGGGCTCACGGGGTGGGGACTCCCCGTGACTTCGGTCGGAGAGGAGCGGTGTCTCCGACCCGCGCAACGAAGGCGAGTGAGCCGTCAGCGTACGCGAGTTCACGCCAATGCCACGTGGTGGACCTCTCACACTCCCCGGAGAACACGTGTGGCGTACACCACTTACCTCCCTCTTGACCACGCCCCGCCTGGTCTTCCGGTTCCGTACGCCCTCGATAATCGGGCCCGTGACCGATCTCGCAGCACCTCTGCGCCGGGCGGCCCCGGCCCTCCTCGGGTACGCCGCCGTCCGCACCCTGGGCCTGGTGGTGCTCGCGGTGTGGAGCGCGGCGCGCGGCAAGAGCGCCCACACCTTGCTGACCGCGCGGTGGGACGCCCTCTGGTACACCCGGGTCGCCGACCTCGGTTACGGCTACGAGGTCCGCCTCCCGAACGGCGACGTCCACTCGAACCTCGCCTTCTTCCCGCTGCTGCCCTGGCTGGAAAGGCTCATGCACGCGGTCTCCCCGCTGTCGTACGCCGACGGCGGCCTCGCGGTGAGCCTGCTCGCCTCGCTCGCGGCGGCCTGGGGGATCTTCGCGGTCGCGGACCAGGTCTACGGCCGTCGCGTGGGCGTGTGTGCCGTACTGCTGTGGGCCGTACTCCCGGTGGGGATCGTGCAGTCGATGGCGTACAGCGAGTCGCTCTTCACCGCGCTCGCCGCCTGGTCGCTGTACGCCGTGCTGACGGGCCGCTGGCTGACGGCGGGCACGCTCGCCCTGCTGGCCGGGCTGACGCGGCCCGTGGGGCTCGCCGTGGTGGCCGCGGTGTGGGTCGCCGGCATCACCTCGTTCGTGCGGGACCGCAGCACGGCGCCCGCGACCGGCGCGCGAGTCTGGCCGCGCGCCCTCGGCATGGCGCTCGCGCCCCTCGGCGCCGCCGGGTACGTCCTGTGGGTCGGCCATCGCACCGGCAAGGGCTCGCTGGGCTATCTCGACGTCCAGGCGGGCTGGCGCAACGGTTTCGACGGGGGTGCCGCCTTCGCCCGTTTCGTCGGCGACAAGTTCACGTCCTTCCCGTCGGCCCTGGCCGGGGTGGGGCTGATCGTCGGAGTCGGGCTGGTGCTCTGGCTGTACGTCGTGGGCGTCCGGCAGGGCCAGCCGCCGCCCCTCCTGGTGTACACGGGTGTCGTCACCGCGCTCGCACTGTGCGCGTCGAGCTATTTCGGCTCGAAACCGCGCCTGCTGATGCCCGCCTTCCCCCTGTTGCTCCCCCTCGCGCTCGCCCTGGCCCGCCTGCGTACGTCCAGGTCAGCGTGGGTGGTGGGCGGTGTCGCCCTGGCATCGGCCGCGTACGGGGCGTTCTGGCTGAACGGCTCCGGTCCACCATGATCCACTCGTCGCGCTCCATGAGCGCCCGGCCAATTCCACCCCAGCATTTGGTGAACTAATTCATAAGGGCCATAAAACTCGACCCGGCATGATCAAAGGAATTGAAGGACGGAGCCGTCCGGGATTGCGGAATCCTCGGAAATAAACCTGCTCCTGAGAGCTTTCCCACATCACATCGTCATCACAAAGCCGCTGTTTCGACGGGGATCCACACTCACTCGCTGTAACGTCGATTGAGTGCGTACCGAACGAAACCTCACCCGTCTGGACCGGGTGTTCGCGAGGCTGGACCGTGAACCTGAACGGCCGGCCAACATCGATGTGCCGAAGATGAGCCGGCACAGGGTCGTGCTGTTTGCCGCGACCCTGGCCTTCTATCTGGCGATCGTGTGGCTCGTCGTGACCACGTCCTGGCTGGTCCGGTTCGACTGGCAGGTCATGTTCTTCCGTCCGTACCAGCAATGGGCGGGCATCCACTGGTTCGTCGACTACTACGTGGTGCTGGGCCAGCGCGGCCCCACCGCGGTGATGGTCGCGGCCTGGCTGGGCTGGCGCTCGTGGCGGCAGCACACCCTGCGCCCGCTGCTGACCCTGGGCACCCTGCTGCTGTTGCTGAACATCACGGTCGGCGCCGCCAAGCTCGGCATGGGCCGCCTCGGCCCGCACTACGCCACCGTCATCGGCTCGAACGAGATGGGCCTGGGCGGCGATATATTTCCCAGCGGCCACACCGCGAACGCGGTCGTGACCTGGGGAATCCTGGCGTATCTGGCCTCCACGCCGGCCGCCCGCCGCTGGCTGTCCGCCGCGTCCGCGGTGACCTCGCTCGGCGTCGGTCTCGCCACGGTCTACCTCGGTACGCACTGGCTGAGCGACGTCCTGCTCGGCTGGGCCGCCGGTCTGCTGGTCCTGCTCGCCCTTCCGTGGTGCGAGCCGCTGATCGCTCTCGCCGAGACCCGGATCTTCGACTACCGCGACCGCTGGCGCGCCCGCCGCGGCCGTAGGGTGCCCGCCCCCGTGCCCGCGTCCCCGGTCACCGCGCCGGTGCTGCTCAAGCCGCGCGCCTCCTCGGGCGACGAGGTCCCGGCGGCCCGCGAGACGGTCACCACGAGCCGTTCGGCCCGGCCGCCCGTCCATCTCGCCCCGAGCCCGCACGCGACCCGCTCGGAGCGCACCCCGGTCACCCCGATCGGCAGCCGCCGCCCGCCACACCCGGACCGCGTCGCGCGCGGCACCGGCGCGCCGGCCGCCGCCCGCCCCGTAGCGGGCGGCTGATCCGGACCGCGGGGCCGGTACGCACAACCATCCCCGCGCATCAAGAAGGCCCCCGTTCCTCCAGCGGAACCGGGGCCTTCGTCGTGTCCGCGCTCAGCCCTTCCAGGCGCGCGCCACCGTGCCGTCCGCGACCTCGAAGTTGAGCCGTCCCACGCGGAACTCCATGGTGATGATCGCCCCCGGCGGCAGCGACCGCACGCTCGACCACCCGCGCTCCCGCGCGAGCCGCTCGGCCTCCGTCGCGTCGAGGCCCACATAGCTGTTCGGACTGTCCTGGGGCTCTGCCGGTGGAGTCGGAATGGATGCCATGCCCGCCACGCTAGCCCCTCTCCCGCTTCATCCGTCCCTCTCCGGTCACACTTCTGTCACAGGATCAGGACGTGTGTTTTGCACTGCCTCCCTCACACGTATGAGCGGTTCCGTACGCCTTCCGCAGGCATTCGAACGTAATTCCCGCATGTCGGTCCGGCCCACCGAATAGCCCAACGGAAAGTGTCGCGAGAACCGGTCCGGCGCCCCCTTTCCATTCCGATTCCATGCGCTGCGGCGGGAGCTGACGCCGCATAAGAGTTTCACCGTTCCGGCACAGAATCGCCGTGGTCCGCCCGGCCGTGCCGGTCCAGCACCCGGGACAGCCGGTCCCTCGCCGTCCTGATCCTCTCGGCCAGCCCGACGGGCTCCAGGACCTCGAACTCGAAGCCCGTCATCATCACGTGGATCACCATCACGTCGAGGTTCGGGGCCCCGGTCCGCAGCAGGCAGGCGGCCGGCCCGTCCGCCTCCAGCGTCCCGGCGGACGGTGAGATCCGCTCGGCGGCCTCCTGGAGGGGCACGAGCAGCCGTACGACGGCGTGCGTGGCGTACGCGCGCGTGGAGACCCCTTTCGAGACGTACGCGGCGAGGTCCTCGGCCGGTGGCGGGCGCGGGGTGAAGCGCGGCCCGTGCGGCGGCCGGGGCGTGATGCGGTCGACGCGGAAGGTGCGCCAGTCCTCGCGGTCCAGGTCCCAGGCGACCAGATACCAGCGCCGCTCGGTGCACACCAGGCGGTGCGGTTCGACGCTGCGGCGGGTGGCGGCGCCTTCGTGGCTCTCGTACGCGAAGCGCAGCCGCTCGGCGTCCCGGCACAGGGCGGCCAGTTCGGTCAGCACGGCCGGGTCGACGGCGGACGGCAGCGTGTTGTGCAGCATCGGCACGGTGAACGCGTTGAGGGCGCCCACCCGGCGGCGCAGCCGGCTGGGCAGGACCTGTTCCAGCTTGGTGAGGGCGCGTACGGAGGTCTCGCCGATGCCCTCGATGCCCTGCCCGGCGGCGGTGCGCAGACCGACCGCCACGGCGACCGCCTCGTCGTCGTCCAGCAGCAGCGGCGGCAGCTCGGCGCCCGCGCCGAGCTGGTATCCGCCGCCCGTACCGGGGCTGGCGTTGACGGGGTAGCCCAGCTCGCGCAGCCGGTCCACATCCCGGCGCACGGTGCGCGGGGTGACCCCGAGCCGGTCGGCCAGGTCGGCGCCGGACCACTCGCGGTGGGCCTGGAGCAGCGAGAGCAGCCGCAGGAGTCGTGCCGAGGTCTCCAACATGGTCGAAGTCTGTATCAAGGGCGGTACGGCAGTTGGGGCACTTCGAAACAGGTGCTGTTCATGTCCCCCTGCGGGACCCAGCCCCTGCCGTCCTGCCACCGGGCGACCGACAGACAGGTCCGGCGCGTCGTCGGCGGTTCGGCGAGCCGCTCGAAGGAGACGGGAACCAGGAGGCCGTCGGCGGTGTAGTCCTCGCTCCGGTTCATGAAGCCGTCCACGCACGCGCGCGTGACGCCCGTTTTCACGCAGGCCTTCGCCGCGTCCGTGAACCACATGGCCGCCGCCCACCCCTCCAACTGCCACTGGGAATGCGTCTTCAGCCCCTTCGTCGCGTCCCGGAACTCCCGTACGGCGGGCTGCGCCACGTCGTCGAAGTCGCGGCTGGATCCGGTCGCCCACAGGGCGTTGCGGCAGCGCGGGGAGTCCTTGTAGTCCTCGGGGACGGTCGACGTCCAGTTCTGCACGTTCGTCACCTTGGCGACGACCTTCGCGCCGACCTGGTCCATCGCCGCGCACAACTGGGCGTTCCCGTGCGTGTCGAGGGCGTCGAAGACCAGGTCGGCGCCCTGCTGCTTCAGGTCCGCCGCCGCGGCACGGAAGTTGGGCAGCGCGAAGTCGACCTGCTCGGTGACGACCTTGTAGCCCTCGGCCTTCAGCCCCTGCTCGACGAGCCGGGCGTAGGCGGCGGACGCGGCCTGGTTGTACGACACGACGGCGGCGGTACGGGCACCCTGCTCGCGCTTGAAGTACCGGTACACCTCTGTGCCGCCATACAGCTTCCCGCCCCAGCCCGGAGTGCCGGCGCGGGGCGCGAGGCTGCCGTAGACGCCGTACAGGTGCGGCCAGGTGTCGTAGGCGGCGCCGACGGGCTGGCCGCCGATGTCGGGCACGCGCGCGTGGGAGACGCGGGAGGCGCCCGCGTAGTCGAGGGCGGTGGTGGCGACCAGGGCGACCACCTTGTCCTCGTCGATGAGTTGGTGCACGCACGCGTTGTTGCCGACACCGCTGCCGCCGTCGTCGCACAGGCGCACCTCGACCGGG
Source organism: Streptomyces sp. NBC_01478 (assembly GCF_036227225.1). Lineage (GTDB taxonomy): Bacteria > Actinomycetota > Actinomycetes > Streptomycetales > Streptomycetaceae > Streptomyces. The sequence continues at coordinate 2,892,930 of NZ_CP109444.1, forward strand.
CGCCCGGCGATGCCCCCGCGTGCGTCGAGGCGGTCGAAGTACGCCTTCGCGCCGTCGCGGGGGCCGGTGAAGGTGTCGCCGCCGACCGGGCTGGTCGCGCTGGTGATGATGCCGACCCGGATCGGCGTTCCGCCATCGGGCGCGGGCGTACGGGTGTCGCCGTGCTCGAAGTCGCTCTCCGGGAGGCGGCTGCCGCAGGCCGTGCCCCCGAGGAGGAGCAGCAGCACCGCGACAGCGGCCTCAGCAGCCCGCCCCGGGCGACTGCGAGGCATCGCCGCTCAACGCCACCAGCGCGCACAGGGTGTTGACGGACACCTTCCAGGTGCCGGCCTGCTCGACGGCCGTCCCGGAGGCCTTCGGCAGGGCGGTGGCGCCGTTCAGGGTCAGGCTGTACGTCACGGTCGCCTTGTCCGGTGCGGTGAACTCGACCGTCTGGACGTCCGCCTGGACCTGCCCGCCGCGTTTGTCCCCGCTGAAAGCCTTGAGGACCGGGCCCATCTTGTCGCCGTTCTCCAGGACGGCCTGTTTGTCCGTGGTGGACGTGGCCGGGTCGAAGAACTTCTTCCAGTTGGCCTTGACCTGTGTCGTGGCGGCGGCCGGGTCGGCAGGCGCGGTCGCCGGTGCGCTCGTCGTCCGCTCGACGGACGGGGAGGGCAGCGGCTCGCTGCCGCTCCCGCCCCCGCTGTCGTCGCTGCAGGCCGCCAGGGCCGGCCCGAGCACGAGGACCAGGGCGGCGGCCGTAACTACCGTGCCCCGCCCGCGCCTTGTGTTCCTTCGCCTGAGGTCGCTCCCGAGAACCATCTGGCTCACCGCCGGGTGTCGTTCCGGGCCGTGCTCGCCCGGTGTTTTCAGGTCAGGTGTCAGAAGGCATAGTGCAAGCCATTGGCCGGCATGGACAGACACCCGACGTGTGGGAGCCGTAAATGCGGACAGCCCGACTGCGGACCGTGCACCCCGCCCTGTGGGCAGGCTGGGCCGCGCTCGCCGCCGGCGCGGTCCTGTGCGTGATCGGCTGGTACGGCGTCTCCGGCGAGCGTTACGCGGAGCGCCAACTCCCCTACCTGGCCTCCTGCACGATCCCCGGCGCCGCGCTGATCGTCGCCGGCGCGGTCCTGCTCGCCCACGGCCGCAGCGCCCTCGCCGCAGCGCGCGTGGAGGAGCTGTACGGCCTTCTCGTGGCCGCCGGCGCCGACGACGCCGAGGAGTCGGCAGAGGCCGCCGCCACGCCCGTGGCGGTCAGCGGGGACCTGCTGATGGTGCCCGGCGGCACGCTGTGGCACCGCGCGGACTGCCCGTTGGTCGCCGGGAAGGCCGAAGCGGTGCCGGTGGACTCGAAGTTGGTGGCGAGCGGCGAGCTGGGCCCCTGCCCGATCTGCGAGCCCGCCGAAGCCGACGACTGATGTCCTCCCTGAGCTACGACCTCACCCTCGCCGGTCTCTCCGTCGGCAGCGCCGCCGCGCTCACCGGGATCGGCCTGATCGTGACGTACCGCGCGACCGGCGTCCTCAACTTCGCGCACGGCGCGATCGCGATGGTGTGCGCGTACGTGCTGCGGCAGTGCGTGGTCGGGTGGGGCTGGCCGCTGTGGCTCGGCGCGGCGGTGACGCTGCTGTTCGTCGCGCCCGGCATCGGGGTGGCGCTGGAGCGGTTCGCCTTCCGCCCGCTGTCGGTCCTGGGCGGCGATCCGGCGCGGCCCCTGGTGGCGTCCATCGGGGTGTTCGTGCTGCTGGTCGGCGGGGCGGCGCTGGTGTGGGGTCAGGGGGCACGGGACGACGCGCCGGAGCTCGTATCGGCCGATCCCTGGGGGCAGTTGGCGGTGGTTCTGGTCCTCGCGACGGGCGTCGGGGCGGTCATCCGCTGGACGCGGTTCGGACGCGAACTGCGGGCGGTGGTGGACGACCGGCAACTCGCTCTGCTGGGCGGGGTGGACGCGGACCGGGTGGCAGCGGCCGGCTGGGCGTTCGGGTCGTTCACGGCGGGCCTGACGGGCGTACTGCTCGCCCCGTATGTGCGCCTGGACCCGTACGGCCTGCCGCTGCTCGTCATGGAGGTGGTGGCGGTCGCGGTGGCCGCGCGGATGCGGAGTCTGCCGGTCGCGGTGGTGGTGGCGCTGGGCATCGGGGTCGGGCAGAGCCAGTTGACGCGGTTTCATCTGCCGGGCTGGGGTGGGCAGTTGACGCAGGCGGTGGGCGCCAACCTGTTCGTGGTCGCCCTGTTGATCGCGGCGCTGGTGCTGCCCGGACTCGGCTCCCGTGACGCCCTCCCCCGTACGGCGACGGCCCGCGTCCCGACACCTCCCGGCGCCTGGATCGTGGCCGCGGTGCTGTTCCTGCTTCCCCTCGGCTTCGCGGGTTCGGACCTGCACACCTCGGTCCAAGTACCGGCGCTGGGCGTGGTGTTGCTGTCCCTGGTGGTGGTCACCGGGCGCGGCGGGCAGCTCTCGCTGGGGCAGGCGGCCTACGCGGGCCTGGGCGCGCTGTTCACGGCGCTGCTGGCGGCGGGCCGCTTCCCGGGACTGCCCCGCCTCCCGGAACTGGCCGCGCTCGCGACGGCGGTCCTCCTGGTCGCTCCCCTGGGCCTGCTGACGGGGTGGCCGGCGATCGGCCGCCACGGCCTGTCCCTGGCCCTCGCGACCTTCGCGGTCGGCGTCGGCGTCAGCCGCTTCGTCTTCGCCCAGCCGTACGCCACGTCGGGCCTCTCCCTGGACCGCCCGTCCGGCTTCGAGGGGGACCGCGCCTACTACGTCCTCGAACTCGCCCTCCTGACATGCGCGTTGCTGACCACCCACACCCTGCGCCGGGGCCGCACGGGCCGCGCCCTCGCGGCGATGCGGGACCACGAGGCGGGCGCGTCGGCGGCGGGCGTCCAGGTCCCGTCCCTGAAACTCCTGGCCTTCGTCACGGGCGCCGCCCTGGCCGCCCTCGGCGGCGGCATGCTCGGCATGGGCCTGCGCGCCTTCGACCCCTCGGCCTACGACCCCGTCCGCGGCCTCCTCTGGTTCGCCGCGGTGATCGTCCTGGGCGCCGACAGCCCCCTGGGCGCCCTGACGGCCGCGGCCCTGCTGGTCGGGCTGGACGCGGGGGCGCGCGGCGGGGTGGCGGCGGCACTGATCGGCGTGCTGGCGGTCTGCGTGGGCCGGTTCCCCGGAGGACCGTACGAGGCGCTGCGCGGAGCGGCGGAACGACGGAGGGCGCGGCTCACGCCGTTGGGGGCGGGGGTGCGGCGGAGGTTGCGGATGGCGGGCGTGCGGACTGCCTCAACGGCGTCCGCGCACACGGATGTTGCACACCGGGCACGGCTCGGCACGGGGCGGGAATCCGGCGCGCGAGACCGGCGAGGGCTCACCGCCGGGCCCGGGCAACGGGGCGATACGGGCACAACAGCGGCCACCCGCACAGGCGTTGCACACCCAGCCAATCCTGACTCCAGCCCGAAGCACACCGCCGGGTCCAGGCAGCGAGGCGAGGCTGACACAACCGCAGCCGGCCGCACAGGCGTTGCGCATCCAGCGAGGCCCGGCATCGGCGGCCGAGAGCGCACCCCCGCCCCTGGGCAGCCGGGCAAGCCGGAGCCAACGGAGGCTACCCACGAGGGCGTTGCACGTCCGACCGCGCCCGGCGTCGGGCGGCAGGGCGGCGCGGTGGAGACTTCACGCGCGGGCGCCGCGCCCACCCCGCCGGCCACACCCGAGCCCACGCGCCCGCCCAAGGAGACGGCTCTTCCCGAGCCCGCGTCACAGACCACAGCCCGTCTCCGCGCAGCCCCGGCACCGAGACCGCCCGTCCCACCCGTCCTCACCGCCCATGCCCTGTACGCCGGTTACGGCGGCTTCGCCGTGCTCGACGGGGTCGATCTCGTCGTGCGGGGCGGGCAGGTCGCCGCTGTCGTCGGGCCCAACGGGGCCGGGAAAAGTACCCTGTTCCACTGTCTGGCCGGGACCGTGCGTCCCGCGCGAGGGCGGGTCCGGCTGGACGGGCGGGACATCACCCGGCTGCCCGCGCATGCGCGTACCCGGCTCGGGGTCGCCCGGACCTTTCAACAGCTCGCCGTCTTCCCCTCGTTGACCGTCGCCGAGAACGTGCGGGTGGGGGCCGAGCAAGGGCGCCTCGCCGAACCCGCGGCCGTGGAGCGGGCGTTGCGGTTGTTCGGGCTCGACGGGGACGTACGGTCGCTGCCCGCCGCCGGGCTGCCCACGGGAACACTGCGCCGGGTCGAGCTGGCGCGGGCGTTCGCCGGAAGTCCGCGTGTGCTGCTGCTCGACGAGCCCGCCGCCGGCCTCGACACCGCCGAAGTGGCCGCGCTGACCCTGGTGTTGAGGGCGCTCGCCGCCGAGGGCACCGCCCTGCTCGTCGTGGAGCACGACCTCGATCTGGTCGCCGGCCTCGCCGACGTGGTCCATGTGATGGCGGCGGGCCGCGTCGTCGCCGCCGGACCGCCGGACCGCGTCCTCGACGCGCCCGGCACCTGGGAGACCCGCGTATGACCATCGCCCTGCGCCACGCACGCGTGCGCTACGGCCCCCTCGAAGCCCTGCACGGCGTCACCCTCGCCGCCCCCGCCCACGGCCTCACCGTCCTGCTGGGCCGCAACGGCTCCGGCCGTACGACCGTGCTGCGTGCCCTCGCCGGTACGGTCGCGCTGTCGGGCGGCGCGGTGGTGTGGGACGGCGCCGACGTGACCCGTGTGCCCGCGTACGAACGAGCGCGCCGGGGACTGTGCCTGGTGCCGGACCGGCAGGCCGTGTTCGGGTCCCTCACCGTGCGCGAGAACCTCGAACTGGCCGCACGGGACTGCTCCGTGGCCCTCGACGCGTACCCACGGCTGGCCCCCCTGCTCCCCCGCCGGGCCGGCACCCTGTCCGGCGGTGAGCAACGCATGCTGGCACTCTCCCGCGCCCTGCTGGCACGCGCGCGCGTGGTGCTCGTCGACGAACCGGCGCAGGGCATGTCGCCCGCGGTCGCGGCGCACACGTACGAACTGCTGGGCGGGCTGGACGCGTGCGTGGTCGTGGCCGAGCAGCGGTTGCCGCCCGTGCTGCGCGGGCGGACGGCTCTCGTGTACGAACTGCGGCGCGGGACCGTCGTGTTCGGCGGCGAGGCGGCCGAACTGGAGTGACGGGCGGGCCCCCGCCCGGTCGGAGGACCGGGCGGGGGCCGAAGGAAGCGGTTCGGTTCGGCTCAGAGGTCGAGCTGCTGCCCGGGGACGATCAGATCGGGGTCGGTGCCGATGACGGACCTGTTGGCGGCGTAGATCTTCCGCCAGGTGGTCCCGTGCTCGGCCGCGATGCCGCTGAGGGTGTCGCCCTCGCGGACGGTGTAGTCGCCGCGGGACGTGCCGCGTGAGGCGTTGTTCGTCCCGCGGGCCGGCGTCTCCGCGGGCTGCGACGGGGTCGCCTTCCTGGTCGACTTCTTGGTGGTCGACCCGGATGTCGACTTGGTCGACTTCTTCGTCGTCGACTTCTCGGTCACCGTGCCCGAAGAGGCCGCGGGCGCGCTGCCGTTGGCTCCGGCCTTGACCGAGCAGACCGGCCAGGCACCCCATCCCTGGGCGTGCTGGACCTTGGTGGCGACGGCGATCTGCGCGGACCTGGAGGCCTGGTCCGCGGTGGCCGCGTAGGCCGAGCCGCCGTAGGCGCGCCAGGTGCCGGCGGAGAACTGGAGTCCTCCGTAGTAGCCGTTGCCGGTGTTGATGTGCCAGTTGCCGCCGCTCTCGCACTGGGCGATGCGGTCCCACACTCCGCTGTCGGCCGCCGCGGCGTTGCCGCTTGCGGCCAGCAGTCCGAGGGGGGCGAGCAGGGCCACCCCGGCGAGGACCGCCGTCGTACGCACTTGACCCTTGCGGTGGGTCTCAGGAGCGTTCTCGCGAGTGGTATCGGCACATTCGGACATGTAGTTCCCTCTCCAACAACACGGGGTCCCCCAAGGCGGTGCGCGGCTCCCACGTATCGACGTGGTCCTCGCGCTCCTCCCCGTCCGCCGGAAGTGGTGCTGCTTGCTGGCTTGTTCGGCCGGCGGACGTTCCCGAGCGGTGCTCGTTGCACACGGCGGAGGAATGTACGGAGGTCGGCGAGCCGGTGTCGACCAACTGCCCGTCTCCGCAGGCCAGTTCATGGTTACCGCGGGTATCGGCACTTTTCGGCCACCCACTACATTCGCTGATTTCACGATTTTTCGACCAACTGCCGACAAACGCTGTGACTCGGTTCACGCGGCCAACTCCCTTGACCTTTCAAAGAGTTGACGGGGAGTGTCCGATTCCGTACCAGCCGTGACCGTCCGCTTCGGTTGGTTCGATTCGGTTCGCCCTGGAGCGTGACTCCCGCCACAGATCCTCCGTTGTCTTCTTCATGAGCCCGGGACCCACCGGGCACCGCATTCCGAGGGAGCCACCCGTGCCGCGCATGCTCGACGTCAGCGACGACGTACGCGCCGAGATCGGCGACGAAGAAGCCGACCGGCTGCTCGCCGGAGACAACGCCCCGGGCAGTTACGACTGCACGTCGTGCCGCACCCAGGGCGACTCCGATCAGGAGCGCACCAGCACCGTCCTGTTCATCGGCGACGAGACCGCCGTCCTCGCGTTCGCCCACGCCACCTGCCTGCCCTCCCAGATCGTCCAGGTCACCGAGGAGCAACTGCAGGGCGCCGTCCGCTCCATCAGCGGCAACACGCACGCCCCGGCCGGCGCACCGGAGAAGGCCGTACCCGAGCAGGCCGTGCTCGGGGTGACCAGCGGACTCGTCCTGATCTCGGGGGAACTGCACCCCGCCCTGGTGGTCGAGCCGACCGCGCCCATCGTGCGGCCCGGCTCGACCGACGTCGGGGACGACTTCCTGCCGCTGCTGATCGAGCAGGGCTTCATGCCGCTCAGCGAGATCACCACCGTGCCGCCCGTGCTGCACGGCTGGTCGGTGCTGCTCGCCGCCGGCCAACTGCACGCGGTGCTCCAGCCGAGCAGCACCGGCGGTTCCCCGGTGGCCTGGTGGCAGGCGCACCAGCCGCTCCAGGTCACCGACAGTTGGCGGGCCGCCGCAAACAAGCACCAGCAGGTGCTGATGTTCGCGGCCCCGGTCGGCTCCATCGGCCGCCAGCCCCGCGAGGACCTGCTGCGCGGCGCGCTGGACAAGGCCGCAGCGAACGGCCAGTTGGTCGGCTCCGCGCTGCCGCTCGCGGGCACCTGAGCCGCATCCCTTCAGGTGACCCGTCGTTTGGACATACGTGCACGCATACGACGTTCCCCGCAGCCGGCCGTACCAGTCGATCCCGTCCTCGCGATCGGACCGGGACAGCTCCGGCGGTCCATCGGCCACGCCGATCTACGACCGGCTCTACTCGGAGTGGGTCAAGACCTTCCGCTCGCTGCCGGGTGACCGCAGCGGCGAGGAGGAGCTGGGCTTCACCGCCTTCGGGCACAGCCCGCACAGCACGGGCTCGTTCAGCGGCGGTTCGTTCGGCGGGGGTTCACTCGGCGGGGGTTCGTACAGCGCGTACAGCGCGGGGGCCTACAGCGCCCGGCAGCAGTCGCAGTGGCAGCGCGTCGGGCAGCTCGGCCACATCGGGCAGCAGCAGCAAGGTCACACCGGGACGCACCACATCCCGGCCCTGCCGCCCGGCCCACGCCGAGGGATCTGACACGGCACGCACACGAGGAGGGCGGCCCCTGTTGCAACAGGGGCCGCCCTCCTCGTCGTAGAACAGCCGTGTCGTGGAACCGCCTCGCGGCGACGGCTACTTCTTCTTGCCGCGCTTCTCGCGGACCCGGACCGAGATGTGGATCGGGGTGCCCTCGAAGCTGAACTCCTCGCGCAGGCGGCGCTCGATGAAGCGGCGGTAGCCCGCCTCGATGAACCCGGAGGCGAAGAGCACGAAGCGCGGGGGCTTGGTGCCGGCCTGGGTGCCGAAGAGGATGCGGGGCTGCTTGCCGCCGCGGATCGGGTGCGGGTGGGCGGCGACCAGCTCGCCGAGGAAGGCGTTCAGGCGGCCCGTCGGGACGCGGGTCTCCCAGCCGGCCAGCGCGGTCTCGATGCCCGGGACCAGCTTCTCCATGTGGCGGCCGGTGCGCGCCGAGACGTTCACCCGGGGCGCCCACGCGACCTGGGCGAGCTCGGTCTCGATCTCGCGCTCCAGGTAGTAGCGGCGCTCCTCGTCGAGGGTGTCCCACTTGTTGAAGGCCAGCACGATCGCGCGGCCCGCCTCGACGGCCATGGTGACGATGCGCTGGTCCTGCACCGAGATGGACTCGGAGGCGTCGATCAGGATGACCGCGACCTCCGCCTTCTCGACGGCGGCGGCGGTGCGCAGCGAGGCGTAGTAGTCGGCGCCCTGCTGGAGGTGGACGCGCTTGCGGATGCCCGCCGTGTCGACGAACTTCCAGGTGATGCCGCCCAGTTCGATCAGCTCGTCGACCGGGTCGCGGGTGGTGCCCGCGATCTCGTTGACGACGACGCGCTCCTCGCCCGCCACCCGGTTCAGCAGCGAGGACTTGCCGACGTTCGGCCGGCCGATGAGGGCGATCCGGCGCGGGCCGCCGACGGCGGTGCCGAAGAGCTGCTCGGGCGCCTCCGGCAGCGCCTCCAGGACGGCGTCCAGCATGTCGCCGGTACCGCGCCCGTGCAGCGCGGAGACCGGGTGCGGCTCGCCGAGGCCCAGCGACCACAGGTAGGCCGCGTCGGACTCGCCGCTGAGGCCGTCGACCTTGTTGGCGGCCAGCACGACGGGCTTGCCGGCCTTGCGCAGCAGCCGTACGACCGCTTCGTCGGTGTCGGTGGCGCCGACCTTGGCGTCGACGACGAAGACGACCGCGTCGGCGGCCTCGATCGCGTACTCGGCCTGCGCGGCCACGGAGGCGTCGATGCCGAGGACGTCCTGCTCCCAGCCGCCGGTGTCGACGACCTTGAAGCGCCGCCCGGCCCACTCGGCCTCGTAGGTCACACGGTCGCGGGTGACACCGGGCTTGTCCTCTACGACGGCCTCGCGGCGCCCGATGATGCGGTTGACGAGAGTCGACTTGCCGACGTTCGGCCGGCCGACGACGGCGAGGACGGGCAGCGGTCCGTGACCGGCTTCGCCGATGGCCCCCTCGACGTCCTCGATGTCGAAGCCCTCTACGGCGGCGAGCTCCATGAACTCCGCGTACTCGGCGTCGCCGAGCGCCCCGTGCTCGTGCTCCTCGCCGGAGCCGTCGGGCTGGATCTGGTCGTTCATGAAGTCGGTACCTCGTTCATCGTGGTGATCGGTGGAACCCCCGGATTTCGGGTGATCCACTACTCAAGTGTCTCTTAGCGCCCGGTAAGGCGCCTGGCGCTGTCCAGGTGGGCGGCCAGTTGCTTCTGGATCCGCTCGGTCGCCTCGTCCAGTGCCTTGCGCGTACGGCGGCCGGAGCCGTCGCCCGCTTCGAACGGGTCGCCGAAGACGACGTCGACGCGGGAGCGCAGCGGGGGCAGCGCCTTTATCAGTCGGCCGCGCTTCTCCGAGCTGCCCAGCACGGCCACCGGCACGATCGGGGCGCCGCTGCGGACCGCGAAGTAGGCGAGCCCGGCGCGCAGCGCGGCGAAGTCGCCCTCGCCCCGGCTGCCCTCGGGGAAGATCCCGAGGACCCCGCCGTCCCGCAACACCGCGAGCGCACGGGTGACGGCCGTACGGTCGGCGGTCGAGCGGTCCACTTCCAACTGTCCCACGGCGCGCATGAAGGGCCCGAGCGGGCCGACGAACGCTTCCTTCTTGACCAGGAAGTGCGACGCGCGGGGCGCCACGCCGATGACCATCGGGCCGTCGATGTTGTGCGAGTGGTTGACGGCGAGGATCACCGGGCCGGTCGCGGGCACCTTCCAGGAACCCAGCACACGCGGCCTCCACAGCCCGTACATCAGGCCGACGCCGATGCGCCGCCCGACCTCGGCGCCGCGCTCCGTAGGTGCGGTCACTTCGCTGCCCGCTTCTCCCCGACGAGGGTGACGACGCACTCGATGACCTGCTGGAGCGTGAGGTCGGAGGTGTCCACCTCGACCGCGTCGTCCGCCTTGGCGAGCGGCGAGGTCTTGCGGGAGGAGTCGGCCGCGTCCCGCTTCAGCAGCGCCTCGCGGGTGGCCTTGACGTCGGCGCCCTTCAGCTCTCCGCTGCGGCGGGCGGCCCGCGCCTCCGGGGACGCGGTGAGGAAGATCTTCAGGTCGGCGTCGGGCAGCACGGTCGTACCGATGTCCCGCCCCTCGACCACGATCCCCCGCTCCGCGCCGGCGGCCAGCGAACGCTGCAGCTCGGTGATCTTCGCCCGCACCTCGGGCACCGCGCTGACCGCGCTGACCTTGGAGGTGACCTCCTGCGTACGGATCGGGCCGGCCACATCCACGCCGTCGACGCTGATCGTCGGGTTCGCCGGGTCCGTGCCGGAGACGATCTCCGCCTTGTCCGCCACGGCGGCGATCGCGGTGGGGTCGGTGATGTCGATCCCGTTGCTCACCATCCACCAGGTGATCGCCCGGTACTGGGCCCCGGTGTCCAGGTAGCTCAGCCCGAGCTGCGCGGCCACGGCCTTCGACGTGCTCGACTTGCCCGTGCCGGAGGGGCCGTCGATGGCGACAATCACTGCCGGGGCGGTCCGGGCGGCGCCGTTTTCCACGGGAGGACACCTTCCTGGTGCGGGTGGTGAGCGGGGTGGGGGTGCGAGTGCGCCCCGGACAAGGTTACTGGGTGCGGGTCACTCGTCCGGCCGCCCCTTGTCGACACCGGTGCGCACCTTTTCAGCGCGGGCCGGCAATATCAGCCCGTCCGGCGTTTGAGGACGAGGCCCCTTCAGGGCCGAAGCGGGGGTCTGGGGGCGCAGCCCCCAGAGGACGCCCGCCCCCACTCCCCGCGACTACTGCCGGATCGCCCAGCCCCGCTCCCGCAACGCCGCCGTCAACACCGGCACAGACTTCGGCTCCACCATCAACTGCACATGCCCCGCCTGCTGCCCCGTAGCGTGCTCGATCCGCACATCCTCGATATTGACCCCCGCCATCCCCGCATCGGCGAAGATCCGGGCCAACTGCCCGGGCTGGTCGTCGATCAGCACGGCGACGACCTCATAGACCCGCGGAGCAGACCCGTGCTTGCCGGGAACACGGACCTGCCCCGCGTTCCCCCGGCGCAGCACGTCCTCGATACCGGCGGCACCCTCACCCCGCTTGACGTCGTCGGACGACTGCAGCGCCCGCAACGCCCGCACCGTCTCCTCCAGATCCCCGGCGACATCGGTGAGCAGATCGGCGACCGGCCCGGGGTTCGCGGACAGGATGTCGATCCACATCCGGGGATCGGACGCGGCGATCCGGGTCACGTCCCGAACCCCCTGCCCACACAGCCGTACGGCGGCCTCCTCGGCGTTCTCCAGCCGCGCGGCGACCATGCTGGACACCAGATGGGGCATGTGGGAGACCAGCGCTACGGCCCGGTCGTGGGCATCCGCGTCCATGACGACCGGCACGGCACGGCAGTGCGAGACCAGCTCCAGCGCGAGGTTCAGCACCTCGGTGTCCGTGTCACGGGTGGGCGTCAGCACCCAGGGCCGGCCCTCGAAGAGGTCGCCGGTCGCGGCCAGCGGCCCCGACTTCTCGCGCCCGGACATGGGGTGCGAGCCGATGTACGAGGAGAGGTCGAGGCCGAGCGCCTCCAGCTCCCGGCGTGGACCGCCCTTCACGCTGGCCACGTCGAGGTAGCCGCGGGCCACCCCCCGCCGCATCGCGTCGGCGAGCACCCCGGCCACCAGCGCGGGCGGAGCAGCGACGATCGCGAGGTCGACGGGGGCGTCCGGCGCCTCGTCGGTGCCGGCGCCCAGCGCGGCTGCCGTACGGGCCTGCTCGGGGTCGTGGTCGGCGAGGTGGACGACGACACCGCGCGAGACGAGGGCGAGCGCGGCGGACGTACCGATGAGGCCGGTGCCGATGACGAGCGCGGTCCTCACTGGGCGATGTCCTTGCGCAGGGCCGCCGCGGCACCGAGGTACACGTGCGTGATGTCGGCGCGGGGCTTGTCGGACTCGATGTGCGCGAGTATGCGGACCACGCGGGGCATGGCGCCCTCGATGTCGAGTTCCTGCGCGCAGATCAGCGGCACGTCCGCGAAGGCGCTGCCGAGCTTGCGGGCGGCGGCGGCCGGGAAGTCGCTGTGCAGATCGGGCGTGGCCGTGAACCAGACGCTGATCAGGTCGTCGGCGGTGAGGCCGTTCCGCTCCAGGACGGCGGTGAGCAGCGCCCCGACCTGCTGGTCCATGTGGCCGGCCTCGTCCCTGTCCAGTTGGACGGCGCCCCGGACCGCTCGTACCGCCACGGCTCTGCTCCTCGCTGATGTACGGCTCTTGGTACATCCAGCGTAGTCAGCCCGCCCGGTACCGGTGCGCGGCGCCCGCCCACCGAGACGGTCACAGGGACTGCTGCCGGACCAGTTCCTCCAGCGAGGCGGCCTGGGGCACGTGCCCTTCCGGGGTGAGCTTGTCGACGGCCCGGGGCAGCGTCCGCGCGAGGTCGCTCGCGGCCTGCTCCGGGGTGACGCCGGCCTGCTCGGCGACCTTCTGCAGGGTCCCGTCGGGCAGCGCCTGCTGGATCTGGGCGCCGGTGACGGACTTGTTCTCGCCGGTGCCGACCCAGGAGTCCTTCTGCTCGGCCAGCCCGGACTTGGTGAGCATCTCCAGGAGCCCGCCCAGCGGATTGCCTCCGTTGGTGCCGCCCGAGCCGCCGCCGAGGGCCCCGAGCAACGCGCCCAGGATGTTGCCACTGGAACCGCCCTGGCCCCCTCCGCCCAGAAGACCGCCGAGCAGACTGCCGAGATCGTTGCCCGCCATGGGTCGCACCTTTCGAGAGCGGCCGGCCGTTGGTCGGGGCCCGGCCTCGAACCCTGCCAATGTCACCTGAATCATCCCGTCCTGCTACTTGGGGTGAGATCATCCCGGTATGCCTCTTTACCCGCGGCCCCGAGTCCGCTCTCATGGGCTGGAAGCTCGCCTCGGGGGAGGACAGTCATGAAGCGTCCGGGACCATTGCTCACTCTGCTGGCGGGCCTGGTGTTGGGCCTGTTCATGCTGACGCTCAACGTGACGTCGGGGACGAAGACGGCGTCGTCCTCGTCCAGCGTGGCGGCACCGTCGGCGTCACCGAAGAAATCGGCGAACCCGTCACCGACCCGGAAACCGACGGTGACCCCGAGCCCGACCCCGTCGAAGTCGCCCGTCCCGAACGCCAGTTACGCGGGCCGCACCGACGACGACACCGCCTCGGTCGCCGTGTCGATCCGGGACGGCAAGGCGGTCGCCTACTTCTGCGACGGCCGCTACAAGGAGGCCTGGCTCAGGGGCCCGGTCAAGGACGACGGCACCATGAAGCTCACCGCCCCGAACGGCGCCGTGCTCGACGGCAGGCTCCAGCAGGGCAAGAAGATCCTCGGCACCGTCAAGGACGAGGGCCGGAACTACGCGTTCACCGCCGACAAGGCCGTCAAGCCGTCCGGCCTGTGGCGCGCCACGGCCAAGGTGCGCGGCGCCAAGATCGAGGGCGGCTGGATCGTGCTGCCGAACGGCCGCCAGACCGGCATCGTCACCCGCGACGGCGAGGCCGCCTCGGCACCCCGGATCGACCCGGAGACCGGCGCGGTCACGGTCGACGGCCAGCAGCTCACGGCACAACCCGTCACCCCCTGACCCACCGTCCGCCTCAGGGAGCCGATCATGACCGTCGACCCGAACGCCGCCACCCAGGCCTACCCCCCGCCCCCGCCCGCACGCCACCGCGACAGCCCCGCCCGCTACCTGATCCCGGCCCTGGTGGCCGGCGCGGTGGCCGTCGGACTCGGCGTGTACGGCAAGGTCCACGACCCGGCCGGCACGGCCTTCAACCTGGCCGGCTTCAGCAGCACGGGCGCGGTGAAGTCCTGGCTCGCGACGGCCGCGTTCTTCTTCGCCCTCGTCCAGGTCGTCTCGGCCTTCATGGTCTACGGCAAACTGCCCGGCCCGAACTGGTCGGCGACGCTGCACCGCTGGTCGGGGCGGATCGCGTTCCTGCTGGCGGTGCCGGTCGCCGTGCACTGCCTCTACGCGTTCGGCTATCAGACGTACTCGACACGCGTGATGTGGCACTCCCTCCTGGGGTGCGCGTTCTTCGGCGCGTTCAGTGCCAAGATGCTGCTGCTCCGCTCGGAGCGCCTGCCCAACTGGCTGCTGCCGGTCGTCGGCGGACTGGTCTTCACCGCCCTCACGCTGCTCTGGCTGACATCCGCTCTCTGGTTCTTCCGCACCGTCGGAGTGACGACCTGACCACCGTCGCAGTGACCACATGACGACCACCCTCGGAGTGACTACATGACCGACAGCTCGACGCGCCGCACGGTCCTCGCCACGGGTGCGGCCACCGCTGCCGCCGCGCTCGCCGCGGGATGCAGCAAGTACGGCGACAGCAACAACTCCTCGGGCTCGTCGTCCGTGAAAGCCTCCGGCGGCCAGGAGTTGGCGAAGACCTCCGACATTCCCGTCGGCGGCGGCAAGATCCTCAAGGACCAGAAGATCGTGGTGACCCAGCCGAAGAAGGGCGAGTACAAGGCCTTCTCGGCGGTCTGCACCCACCAGGGCTGCACGGTGGGCACCGTCGCGAACGGCACCATCGACTGCCCGTGCCACGGCAGCAAGTTCAACATCGCGGACGGTTCGGTCGCGGGCGGCCCGGCGCCGAAGCCGCTGCCCGCGGAGCAGATCACGGTGGAGGGAAATTCGATCCGCCTGGCCTGAACCGCCGCGTAGGCTCCCGGAATGCGCCCCGAGTCCCTGGTCCGCGACCACACGATCTACGCCTGCGTGATGGGTTCACGCGCCTTCGGCCTGGCGACGGACACGAGCGACACGGACCGCAGGGGCGTGTTCGTGGCCCCCACCCCCGCGTTCTGGCGCATCGAGAAGCCGCCTACGCATGTGGAGGGCCCGGCGGAGGAGCAGTTCAGTTGGGAGCTGGAGCGCTTCTGCGAACTGGCCCTGCGCGCGAACCCCAACATCCTGGAGTGCCTCCACTCCCCCCTCGTCGAGCACGTCGACGACACCGGCCGCGAACTCCTCGCCCTGCGCGGCGCGTTCCTCTCCCGCCAGGTCCACGAGACCTTCACGCGCTACGCGTTGGGCCAGCGCAAGAAGCTGGAGGCCGACCTCCGCACGCACGGCGCCCCGCGCTGGAAACACGCGATGCACCTGCTCCGCCTGCTCACCAGCGCCCGCGACCTGCTCCGCACGGGCACCCTGACGATCGACGTCGGCGACCAGCGCGCGCCTCTGCTGTCCGTCAAACGCGGCGAGGTCCCGTGGCCGGAGGTCGAGTTGTGGATGACCCGCCTGGCGACGGAGACGGACGAGGCGGCGGCCGGCAGCCCGCTTCCGCCCGAACCGGACCGGGCTCGCGTGGAGGACTTCCTGATCCGGGTACGGCGCGCCTCAGCCCTCCAGACGGACCCGTACGACGAACTCGTGCAGGGCGTCGTAGGCACTCGGGTCGTCCGGGAGAACTGACGCCCCCTGCGCCGCGTCCAGTTCGCCGTGCAGGCGGTCGACGTCGGCCCGCACACGCTCGTGGTCGACGTCGGCGTCCCCGTGCTCACGCTCGGCCTTCGTCGCGATCAGCTCCGTGAGGTAAGGCGGGGCCTCGACCTCCCCCACGAGCGTGGGCAGATGGGCCTGCACCTCGCCGCTGCGCATGAGATGGATGCCCGTGAGCAGCACACGGAACGTGTAGAGCAGCGGCTTGAGTTCGCCGGTCTTCTCGAACAGCCGCCACTGGGTCGTGGCGAACCCCCGGTAGTGGTGGGCGTGATGGCTGGTGAGAACACCCGGCGCGAGAGCGGCCAACTCCCGGTGGGCGTCGGTGGTGTGCACCAGGAGCGGGGACAGCAATTGCTCCAGCACGTAGCCGTTGCGCCGCAGCATCAGCCGTACGAACTTGCGCAGGTCGTGGGTGACGAGGTCCATCTCGACGCCGTCCCGCAGCCACATCTTCGACCGTGTCTCGTCGGGCTCGCGCAGGCCGACGAGTTCGGCGGTCGACAGCAGGTGCACGCCCCTGAGGTCCACGTCCGAGTCGCGGGACGGGAAGCCGTAGAGATGCGCGCCGGAGACCGTAGCGAAGAGCAGGGGGTCGGGCTGCTCCGCCACCACGGGCTTGAGGTCGATGTCCAGAACGTCGATCATCGGTCAAGCGTCCCGGAGGGCCCCGAGGGCCAGCAGCTCGCCCCGGTACTCGATCCGCCCCGCCCACTCCTCCGGCCAGGCCTCCTCCCCCAGATGCGCCCCCGCGAACGCCCCCGCAAGACAGGCGATCGAGTCCGAGTCGCCGGACGTGCAGGCCGCCCGGCGCAGCGCGGTCACCGGTTCCTCCACGAACAGCAGGAAGCACAACAGGCCGGTCGCCAGGGCCTCTTCGGCGATCCAGCCCGCGCCGGTGGCCAGGCACGGGTCGGTCTCCGGGGAGACGGTCCGCACCGCGTGCTCAAGCCGGCCGAGTATCTCCAGGCACTCGTCCCAGCCCCGCGCGATGAAGTGCTCGGGCGTGGGGTCCTGGCTCCGGGTCCACAGGTCGCCGAGCCAGCGGTGGTGGTAGCGGGTGCGGTTCTCGACGGCGTACGACCGCAGCAGCCCGACCAGCCCGGTCGGCTCGGCGCCCTGCGCGAGCAGCCGTACGGCGTGCGCGGTGAGGTCGGACGCGGCGAGGGCGGTCGGGTGGCCGTGGGTCAGCGCGGACTGCAACTGGGCTGCCCCGGACCGCTGTTCGTCGTTCAGACCGGGGACGAGCCCGACCGGCGCGACCCGCATGTTGGCCCCGCAGCCCTTCGAGTGGATCTGACTGGCGTCCTGCCACACCCGCCCCTCGCTCTTCAGCAGGTTGCAGGCGACGAGGCAAGTCCGGCCTGGGGCACGGTTGTTGTCCGGCGACTGGTACCAGTCCACGAACTCCTCGCGCACCGGCCGTTCCATGCGCTTGGGCCCAAGCAGCCCCCGTTCCATGGCAGTTCGCAGCCCCCGCCCCAACGCCAGTGTCATCTGCGTGTCGTCGGTGACGATCGCGGGCTTCGGCAACTCCATCTCCCGCCAAGGACCGCACTTGGCAAGGATGTCGGGCACGGCGTTGAACTCGGTCGGGAAACCGAGCGCGTCCCCGAGGGCGAGCCCCACCAGGGCTCCCGTGGCGGCACGCTTGCGGACACCGTTCGTGGTCATGCGGGGCTCCCTTCCGAGTCCGAGGCCGGCCGGAGCAGCGGCGGGTACAGGGCGACGGCCGCGCCCGCGCGGTACAGCGCGGCCGGCTTGCCGCGACCGCCGGTCAACTTGGCACCGCCCGGCACCGGTTCGACGAAACCCGGCGTCGCGAGCACCTTGCGGCGGAAGTTGGGTCGGTCCAACTCGGCGCCCCACACGGTCTCGTAGACCTGTTGCAGCTCCCCGAGCGTGAACTCGGGCGGACAGAAGGCGGTGGCGAGGGAGCTGTACTCCAGCTTGGCGCCCACCCGTTCGCGCGCGTCGGCCAGAATCCGGTCGTGGTCGAAGGCGAGCGGCCCGAGCCCGTCGTACGGCAGCCAGCGGGCCTGCGCCGCGTCGCTGCCCGCACGCGGCTCGGGCGGGTCGGGCAGCAGTGCGGCGAAGGCGACGGTGACGACCCGCATACGGGGGTCGCGGTCGGGCTCGCTGTAGGTACGCAGTTGCTCCAGGTGCAGCCCGGAGACGTCCGACAGGCCGGTCTCCTCGGCGAGTTCACGCCGGGCGGCCGCCTCCGCGGACTCCTCGGGCGCGACGAAGCCACCGGGCAGCGCCCAGTGTCCGGCGTACGGCTCCTGTCCGCGCTCGACGAGCAGCACGTGCAGGGCGCCCGCGCGGATCGTGAGCACGGCGAGGTCGGCGGTGACGGCGAAAGGTTCGAAGGCGTACTTGTCGTAGGCCGGTGTTGCGGTCATGGCGATCCACCCCGTTAATAGTCAGTTCGACCATAAAGAGTGACCGCGACCCCGCGCAACCCCCCGCACCCAACGAAAACGAGTCGCCGAAAACGAGACGTCGAAAACGAAGCGGCCGGCCCCGGAGACTCCGGAACCGGCCACGCACGCGTGCGACCAACTGAACGGTCTACAGATCGACTTCCTGCATCAGCATGCCGACCTCGGTGTTCGACAGCCGCCGCAGCCAGCCCGACTTCTGGTCGCCCAGGGTGATCGGACCGAACGACACCCGCACCAGCTTGTCGACCGGGAACCCGGCCTCCGCGAGCATGCGCCGCACGATGTGCTTGCGGCCCTCGTGGAGGGTCACCTCGACCAGGTAGTTCTTGCCGGTCTGCTCGACGACCCGGAAGTGGTCCGCACGCGCGTACCCGTCCTCCAGTTGGATGCCGTCCTTGAGCTGCTTGCCCAGATCGCGCGGGATCGGGCCCACGATGTGCGCGAGGTAGGTCTTCTTCACGCCGTACTTGGGGTGGGTCAGCCGGTGCGCCAGCTCGCCGTGGTTGGTGAGCAGGATCACACCTTCGGTCTCGGTGTCGAGCCGCCCGACGTGGAAAAGACGCGTCTCCCGGTTGGTGACGTAGTCGCCGAGGCACTGCCGGCCCTCGGGGTCCTCCATCGTGGCGACGACACCGGCGGGCTTGTTCAGCGAGAAGAACTGGTACGACTGCGTCGCCACCGTCAGCCCGTCGACCTTGATCTCGTCGTGCTCGGGGTCGACGCGCAGCCCCTGCTCGACCACGATCTCGCCGTTGACCTCGACCCGGGACTGCTCGATCAGCTCCTCGCAGGAGCGCCGGGAGCCGTAGCCCGCGCGTGCGAGGACCTTCTGCAGCCGCTCGCCCCCCTGCTCGGCGCCCGGGAAGGTCTTGGGCGGCTTGATGTCCTTCTTGCCCGCGTACCGCTCCCGGTTGCGCTCCTCGGCCCGCGCGTCGTACTCACGCGAGGTCGCCGGCGCCCAGCGCCCGCGTCCGGTGCTCTGGCCCTGCTTGGGACCGCCCTTGGCACCACCGCGCGCGGCGGCACCCCGCCCTGACTTGGGGCCTTCGTGGGATCCCGTGGGACCTACGTCGTAGCGCCGCTCCTCGGGACGCGGCTTTCCGGCGCGCTTCGGCTTGTCGTCGCGCCCTCCCGCGCCCCTCGGCTGGGAGCCGCCCCCGCCGGCACCCCGGGAGTTGCCCGCGCCGGAACCACGGCCGCCGCCGCCACCGCCGGAACCCCGGGGATTGCCGCCCCCGCCGGTCCCGCGGGGGTTGCCGCGCCCGCCGCTCCTACCGCCGCCACCACTGCTGCCACTGCCACTGCTTCGCATCAAAGTTCCGTCGTCGTCGTTTCGTCTGCATCTGCATCCGGTGCATCCGGATCGAACGACGGGACCCCTTCCAGCGTCTCCGCCTCGATCGCCTCAGCCTCAGGGAGGAAGGGCGCGAGCTCCGGGAGCTCGTCCAGGCCACGCAGGCCCATCCGCTCCAGAAAGTAGTTCGTCGTCACGTACAGGATCGCACCTGTTTCGGGTTCCGTGCCCGCCTCCTCGACGAGACCCCGCTGCAGAAGGGTGCGCATCACACCGTCGCAGTTGACTCCGCGGACCATCGAGACCCTGCTGCGGCTGACCGGCTGGCGGTACGCGACGACCGCCAGGGTCTCCAGCGCCGCCTGGGTGAGCCGGGCCTGCTGACCGTCCAGGACGAAGCCCTCGACGGCCGGCGCGAACTCCGGACGTGAGTAGAAACGCCAGCCCCCGGCGATCAGCCGCAGCTCGAAACCGCGCCCCTGGACGGTGTACTCGTCGGCCAGCTCGCGCAACGCGTCCGAGATCCGCCGTTTGGGCCGCTGGAGTATTTTCGCGAGGTGCTCCACGGTCGCGGGCTCGTCCACGACCATGAGGACGGCCTCCAGGGCGGGCTTGAGGTCGAGATCCGCGACGGCGGACGGGCTCGCCGGTACGCCCGTGTTCTCCTCGCTCACGCCGACTCCTCCTTGGTCTCCTTGGGCGGCTCGGGCGGCCGGTCGAACTCGTCCGTCACCACCGGCTCGCCCTCCCCCTCCCCACCGGTCCAGCGCACGATCAGATCCCCGAGCGCGGTCTCCTGGTCCAGCGCGACGGCTTTCTCCCGGTACAGCTCCAGCAGGGCCAGGAACCTCGCCACGACGGTCAGGGTGTCGTCGACGTCCTCGACCAGCGTGCGGAAGCTGGCCTCGCCGAGCTCCCGCAGCCGCGCCACCACGATCCCGGCCTGCTCCTGCACGCTCACCAGCGGCGCGTGGATGTGATCGACGTACACCTGCGGCCTGGGCCTGGGCTGCATCGCCTTCACGGCGAGCCTGGCGAAGCCCTCGGGGCCGATCCGGATGACGACCTCGGGCAGCAGCTCGGCGTGGTGCGGTTCGAGTCCGACGGTCCGGGGGTAGCGCCGGGCCTCCTCGTCGAGGCGCCGGTTGAAGATGTCGGCGATCTGCTTGTACGCCCGGTACTGCAACAGGCGCGCGAACAGCAGGTCCCGGGCCTCCAGCAGCGCCAGATCGGCCTCGTCCTCGACCTCCGCGGAGGGCAGCAGCCGGGCCGCCTTCAGATCCAGCAGGGTCGCCGCGACGACGAGGAACTCGGTCGTCTGGTCCAGGTCCCAGTCGGGCCCCATCGCCCTGATGTGCGACATGAACTCATCGGTGACCTTGGACAGCGCCACCTCGGTGACATCGAGCTTGTGCTTCGAGATCAACTGGAGGAGAAGATCGAAAGGCCCCTCGAAGTTGGCGAGCCGCACCTTGAAGACACCGTCATCGGGTTCTTCGGCCGAGGCTTCCTCGACAGGCGCCTCAGGCTCTTCTACGACGGCCTCGGGCTCCGGCGCTGCCACGACGACCTCGGGCTCGGCCTCAGGAGCCGTACCGGGCCCCTTGCCCAGCGCACGCCGACGTCCGGCAGGTGTGCCGGCGGCGGGAGCGTCGTTCGAGGTCATGGCCCCCGCAGGCTACCGCTACCGCCCGCGAAGCCGGCGGACGAGAATGCTCGCGTCCCCGCGGGACTCCAGATCGGCCAGGACGACGGCGACCGCCTCGCGCACGATCCGTCCGCGGTCGACCGCGAGGCCGTGCTCGCCCCGGAGCATCAGGCGCGCGTGCTCCAGGTCGATCAGTTCCTCGGCGGACACGTACACGGTGATCTTCTCGTCGTGCCGCTCGCGCCCGGTGGGCCGGCGCTGGGCCTGCGCCCCCTGGCGCTGCTTTCGAGGCTGGGCAGAACCTTCCTGCACCCCCTGACGTCGCCCGGAGCCGTCCGCGGACCGGCTGCGGGACTCGCCGCCGTCCGAGTCCGCCGCGACATGCTCGGCACCCGCTCCGTCACCGCCCTGGGCGGGTACGGACTGTGGGGCGTCCTCCCCGGCGGCGGCGCCGTCGCTCTCCCCCGCCGGAGCCGGCACCCGGGCCTCGCCGTTGGCCCGGCTCCTGGGGGTGGACGACTGAAGCGCCATCCCCCCTGTCGTACGGAACAGTTCGTCGGCCCCCGGCAGACTCACTCGGCGTGACACCGGGCGAGCACCTCCCTGGCGAGCTGGCGATAGGCGGCGGCACCGACGGAGTTGGACGCGTACGTGGTGATCGGCTCACCGGCGACCGTGGTCTCCGGGAAGCGCACCGTGCGCCCGATGACCGTGTGGTAGACGTGATCGTCGAACGCCTCGACCACGCGCGCGAGCACCTCACGGCTGTGCACGGTGCGGGAGTCGTACATCGTGGCGAGGATGCCGTCGAGCTCCAACTCCGGGTTGAGCCGCTCCTGGACCTTCTCGATGGTCTCCGTCAGCAGCGCGACTCCGCGCAGCGCGAAGAACTCGCACTCCAGCGGCACGATCACCTTGTGAGCCGCCGTCAGGGCGTTCACGGTGAGCAGGCCGAGGGAGGGCTGACAGTCGATCACGATGTAGTCGTAGTCGGCCATCAGCGGCTTCAACGCCCGCTGCAGGGTGGACTCGCGCGCGACCTCGCTCACCAACTGCACTTCGGCGGCCGACAAGTCGATGTTGCTGGGCAGCAAGTCCATGTTCGGGACTGCGGTCTTGAGGAGCACCTCGTCGGCCGACATGCCCCGCTCCATGAGCAGGTTGTAGACGGTGAGGTCCAACTCCATGGGATTGACGCCGAGTCCGACCGACAGCGCGCCCTGCGGGTCGAAGTCGACGAGCAGTACACGCCGGCCGTACTCCGCGAGCGCGGCACCCAGGTTGATGGTCGACGTGGTCTTGCCGACGCCGCCCTTCTGGTTGCACATCGCGACGATCGTCGCGGGGCCGTGACTGGTCAGCGGGCCCGGGATCGGGAAGTACGGGAGCGGGCGTCCGGTCGGGCCCACGCGCTCACGGCGCTGGCGGGCCGCGTCGGGCGCGAGTGTGGCCGCGTACTCGGGATCGGGCTCGTACTCGGCGTCGGGGTCGTAGAAGTGCCCGTCGGGCAGTTCGTCGTAGTCGGCGAAATGGTTGTGGGGCGCACCCCTTCCGTCGCCGGCCATGGCGTTCACGTGATGGCCATCCATGCTCTGGTGTGCTGGCTGAGTCACCCCTGGCTTCTGGTGACCCTGGTGGGCTGCGAAGGTTCGCACCGCAACGGAGCCGACAGCCTCGAACCCCGCGGGCTCCTGGCCCCTTGCAGGCATTCCTGGTTGACCACCCCCGGGAGAAAATGTCGACTCATTCACAAGTCGTCTTACCTCCTTGGTGACCAGGGAACTTCTCGATAGGTCAGCGTGGCACCATGCCGACGGATGGCGACTCTATGGCGTGTCGGGTGTTCGCAGCAACACAATCCGCCGGACCCGGCCCGTTGTGTCGGCAATGAAACATCCCTCTGTCAAGGGCGTACGGCAGTCGCACGGCAGGTTTCACCGGTGCACGAATCGGTTCAAGGGTTATGTTCGGCGCGAGTTGACCGAGTGCCGCAAAGTGACCATACACACACTTCCGGCCGGACCTGTCGAGCAAGGTCCGGCCGGGCGTGCGGTGTTGACGACCTGTGTTGACGTATCGCCTTTTGCCGAACGGTGACTTAGTCGACAGAGTCAGCCGAGCAGGGTCTCCAGCTCGACGTGCTCGAGTCCGTGCGCCTCGGCGACCTCGCGGTAAATCACCTTGCCGTCATGGGTGTTGAGGCCCTTGGCGAGAGCAGGATCACGTCGCAGCGCCTCGACCCAGCCGCGGTTGGCGAGCTCCACGATGTACGGCAGCGTCGCGTTGGTGAGCGCGTAGGTCGACGTGTTGGGCACCGCGCCGGGCATGTTGGCGACGCAGTAGAAGACCGAGTTGTGGACCGGGAAGGTCGGCTCGGCGTGAGTGGTCGGACGCGAGTCCTCGAAGCAGCCGCCCTGGTCGATCGCGATGTCGACAAGAACACTTCCGGGCTTCATCCGCGACACGAGTTCGTTGGTGACGAGCTTCGGCGCCTTGGCGCCCGGGATGAGCACCGCGCCGATGACGAGGTCGGCGTCCAGGACGGCCTTCTCCAGCTCGAAGGAGTTGGACATGATCGCCCGGACCTTGGTGCCGAAGACCTTGTCGGCCTCGCGGAGCTTGTTGATGTCGCGGTCGAGCAGCGTGACGTGGAAGCCCATGCCGACGGCGATCTGCGTGGCGTTCCAGCCGGAGACACCGCCGCCGATGACGACGGCCCGCGCGGGCTGCGTGCCGGGGACACCGCCGGGGAGCACCCCGCGGCCGCCGACCGAGCGCATCAGGTGGTAGGCGCCGACCTGCGGGGCGAGACGGCCCGCGACCTCGGACATCGGGGCGAGCAGCGGCAGGGCGCGGCCTGGCAGCTCGACGGTCTCGTAGGCGATCGCGGTGGTGCCGGACTCGACGAGCGCGTCGGTGCACTCCTTGGAGGCGGCCAGGTGCAGGTAGGTGAAGAGCGTCTGGTCCTTGCGGAGGCGGTGGTACTCCTCGGCGATGGGCTCCTTGACCTTGAGCAGCAGGTCGGTGCCGGCCCAGACCTCGTCGGCCGTGGCGAGGATCTGCGCGCCCGCCGAGACGTACTCGTCGTCCGTGATCGAGGAGCCGACGCCGGCGTCGTGCTCGATGAAGACCTGGTGGCCGTGGCGCACCAGCTCGTGCACGCCGGCGGGGGTGATGGCCACCCGGAACTCGTTGTTCTTGACCTCGCGGGGGATGCCGACCTTCACGTCGATCACGGTCCTTGGCTCAGAGGGTGTGGGGCAATACATCTCATACCCGGACATGCATGAGCGCACCGGGAGACCGCAGGAGAAGGTGCGGCAGAGCCAGTTTAATGAAGGTGTTCTCGGTGTCTAGCCTTTCAATGCATCAATCTTCAGCGGATGTACTACGGATTTCGCAGGCGTTAGCGTCATGTTCCAAGGATTCGGGGGCGGGATCGCCCTCCTGGAGCTCCTCGCCCAGCATCCGCTCGGCCGTGCCGCGGTGCAGCGCCGCGGACGCCGGGTCGCCCAGCCGGTCGAGGGTGTCGGCCAGGCGCAACTGCAGTGCCGCCTGCAGCCGTACGTCCTCCGCGCGGCGCGCCCACTCGACGGCCTCGTGACAGGTCAGCAGCGACTCCTCGGGGCGGCCCGCGTACTCCTGGACCCGCGCCAGCTCGCTCAACGCCCGTGCCTGGGCGGGCACATCGCCGTTCTTGCGGTACCCGGCGACGGCCGCCCGCCAGTTCCTCAGCGCCTCGCCGTAGCGGCCCGCGTAGGTGTGCGCGGCGCCGATCCGGCCGTAGAGCCGGGCGGCCTCCGCGCGCTCGTCCCGGGCGAGCCGCTGGGCCAGCGCGCGGCCGAACCAGTCGGCGGCCCGGTCGTAGTCCCCGAGCTCCTGATGCGCGCCGCCTACGGATTCCATCGCGCGGCCGGTCGCATACGGATCGTTCGCTTCGCGTCCGGCGTCCAGCGCGGCCCGGTAGCGGGCCAGCGCCTCGGTCGTACGGCCGGTCTGGGCGTCCAGATCGGCGAGGTTCAGCAGCGCGGCGGCCTTCTCGCGGGGCAGGTCCCGGCGCTCGGCCACGTCGAGGACGAGGCGGTGGATGCCGTAGAGCTCGGGGGCGGCGGCCTGGGTGCCGAAGTGGGCGACCATCGCCCGCACGAGCTGGGACATCAACCGGCGTGCCAGCGTGTCGAGTTCGCCGTCGGCGACCGCGAGGCGGGCGGAGGCCAGCAGGGCGGGCTGCCGGACACGCAGCCAGTCGGCGGCGGCCCGGGGGTTCGGGAAGCGCAGCGAGCTGGGCATGCCGAGGAGTTTCTCGCGGGCCTGGGGGCTGTCCGTCTCGGTGATGGCGCGGCAGGACTGGAGCAGCCGTACGGTCCGCTCCAGCATGCGGGCGCGGGCCAGTTGGAGCTCGGCCGGGCGGTCCTGCGTCTCGGCGAGGGCGTACAGGAGGGGCTGGAGGCAGCCGGGGACCTCGTACTGCGGCAGCGGGGAGTCCAGGGCCCGCAGCAGGCCCGCGGTGACGAAGTCGTCCAGGGTGGTGCGGGCGCCGTTGACCGAGCAGCCGGCCAGCGCGGAGGCGGTCTGGGGGTCGACCAGGCCGGCCGGGGCGAGGGAGAGCAGTCGCAGTATCCGGGCGGCGGGGCTGGGCAGCGAGCCGTAGACGAGCCCGAAGACGCGGCTCAGCGGGGTGCCCTCGTCGCTCTCGGCGTGCAGGTGCTTGGCGAGGTCGGCGACGGCCGCCTGGGGGCGGGCGGCGAGCCAGCCGCCGGCCAGGGTGAGCGCGGCGGGCTGGGTCCGGCACACCTCGACGAGACCCTCGGCGGCGACCGGGTCGACGGTGATGCGGACCGAGCCGGTGTAGCGCGTGAGCAGTTCCAGCGCGGACTTGGTGTCGAGGCCGCCCAGGGTGCAGGGGCGGACGTCGGCGATGCCGGTGAGCGGGCCGCCGGAGACGGCGACGACCAGGCAGTCCGGGGAGTCCGGCAACAGCGCGTCGACCTGCTCGGCGTCGGCCGCGTCGTCGAGCAGGAGCAGCGCCCGCCGGTCGGCGAGGGCGTCGCGCAGACTGTCCGAGAGGTCGTCCTCGGAGGCGCCGGCCCGGGTCGGCAGCTCCAGGGCGGTGAGCAGCTCACGGGCGGTGCGCTCGGTGGGGACGGGGGTGCCGTCGGGCTCGCTCAGGCGGGCCCGGAACACACCGGCGTCGTAACGGTCAGCGACCTGTCGGACGAGTTCCTCGGCGAGTGCGGTGCGGCCGGAGCCGGGCTTGCCGGCGATGAGGAGGACCCGGGCGCGGGGGGCCTTGCGGCCCGCGATGGTGTCCAGGCCCGCGCGCTCGATGTCGGCGCGGAGCTCCTTCAACTCTCTTGCCCGGCCCAGGAATTGACCCTCGGCAGAAGTGTCCTCGGACAGCCTCACGCCGCCGGTGTCCACCGCCTGATCCGTCACGGGCCACACTCCCGTCCCACTGCACGCGCATAGCCCGCCGGGACTCCGGATCGGGTGATTTCAGAGCCTAGTTCACGCTCTGCGACGAACCGTGCGGAGCGCGGCGGGCACATCCCCCGATCGGATCAGCCGATCGTCACACCGGAAGACGTCGAAAGACGCCGAAAGGATGAGGCGAAGGACGAGAGGAGGGACGAGAGGAAGGATGAGGTGTGAGACGACGTGCGGGACGGCGTGTGGGTTCAGGAGTCGAAGGGACGCGCGGGCCACGGCGCGTCGGCGGGGCGCAGTGCCTCGATGCCGTCGCCGTGCCGGGCGGCGACCAGGGCGAGGACGCCGACGGCGAGGCAGTTGTTGTGCAGCTCGCCGGCGAGGACCCCGCGGACCAGGTCGTCGAGGGGCACGCGCGCGTGCTCCATGTCGGCCTCCTCGTCCTCGACCTCGAAGCGCGCTCCGTCGGCCTCGGAGAGATCGCGGGCCAGGAAGATGCGGATGGCCTCGTCGCAGCCGCCGGGCGTGGTGTAGACGTCGGTCAGCACCCGCCAGTCCTCGGCCTTGACGTGCGCCTCCTCGTACAGCTCGCGCTGGGCGGCGTGCAGCGGGTTCTCACCGGGGATGTCGAGCAGTCCGGCCGGGATCTCCCACAGCTTCTGCCGCACGGGGTGGCGGTACTGCCTGATGAGCAGCGCCCGGTCCTGCTCGTCGAGGGCGAGGACGGCCACGGAGCCGGGGTGGACCTGGTAGTCGCGGTGCACGACCGCGCCGCCGGGCATGACCACGTCGTCGGTGCGCACGGAGGTCTTGTTGCCGACGAAGGGGGTCGCGGTCGCCCGGATCTCCCACTCCTCCGGGGTGTCCTTGATCGTCATGCGCTGTCCCTCCACACGTACACGAAACACGTATCCCGAAACACACGTTCACGGACGTCACGTAAAAACGGCCGGGGTGCACACCTCTTGAAGGCGCGCACCCCGGTCACCGTACAACCTTCGTACTACTTGCCCGTCTTGCGTGCCACGGCCGCCTTGACCAGGCCCGCGAAGAGCGGGTGCGGCCGGGTCGGGCGGGAGCGCAGCTCGGGGTGGGCCTGGGTCGCGACGAGGTAGGGGTGGACCTCGCGCGGGTACTCCACGTACTCCACGAGCTTGCCGTCCGGGGACGTGCCGGAGAACTGGAGGCCGGCCTTCTTCTCCAGCTCGGCGCGGTAGGCGTTGTTCACCTCGTAGCGGTGGCGGTGGCGCTCCTCGACGTACTCCTTGCCGTCGTAGACCTCGCGCACGATGGAGCCCTCGGCGAGCTTGGCCGGGTACATGCCCAGGCGCATGGTGCCGCCCATGTCGCCCTCGCCGGCGACGATGTCGAGCTGCTCGGCCATCGTGGAGATGACCGGGTGGCCGGTGGCCGCGTCGAACTCGGTGGAGTTGGCGTCCGCGATGCCGGCGAGGTTGCGCGCGGCCTCGATCACGATGCACTGGAGGCCCAGGCAGAGGCCGAGCAGCGGGATCTTGTGCTCGCGGGCGTACTGGATGGCGCCGACCTTGCCGGACACGCCTCGGTCGCCGAAGCCGCCGGGGATGCAGATCGCGTCCACGTCACCGAGCTGCTTGGCGGCGCCGGCCGGGGTCTTGCAGTCGTCCGAGGTGACCCACTTGATCTTCACCCGGGCCTTGTTGGCGAAGCCGCCGGCGCGCAGCGCCTCGGTGACCGAGAGGTAGGCGTCGGGCAGGTCGATGTACTTGCCGACCAGCGCGAGGTTGATCTCGTACAGCGGGTTGTGGACGCGGTCGAGCAGGTCGTCCCAGGTCGTCCAGTCCACGTCGCGGAACGGGAGGTCCAGCTTGCGGACGACATAGGCGTCCAGGCCCTCGGTGTGGACGGTCTTGGGGATGTCGTAGATCGAGCGGGCGTCGGGGCAGGCGACGACGGCGGCCTCGTCGACGTCGCACATCAGCGAGATCTTGCGCTTGATCGCGGTCGGCACCTCGCGGTCCGACCGGAGCACGATCGCGTCCGGCTGGATACCGATGTTCCTGAGCGCCGCAACCGAGTGCTGGGTCGGCTTCGTCTTCAGCTCTCCCGAGGGGCCGATGTACGGCAGGAGCGAGATGTGGACCACGAACACGTTGTCCCGGCCGACCTCGTGGCGGACCTGGCGGACCGTCTCCAGGAACGGCAGCGACTCGATGTCGCCGACCGTGCCGCCGACCTCGGTGATGACGACGTCGACCTCGTCGGTCGCCATACGCCGGATGCGGTGCTTGATCTCGTTGGTGATGTGCGGGATGACCTGCACGGTGTCGCCCAGGTACTCGCCGCGCCGCTCCTTGGCGATCACCGTCGAGTAGACCTGGCCTGTAGTGACATTGGCACTGCCGTCCAAGTCGCGGTCCAGGAAGCGCTCGTAGTGTCCGATGTCGAGGTCGGTCTCGGCGCCGTCGTTGGTGACGAACACCTCACCGTGCTGGAAGGGGTTCATCGTGCCGGGATCGACGTTCAGATACGGGTCGAGCTTCTGCATCACGACGCGCAGGCCCCGCGCCTTGAGGAGCATGCCGAGGCTGGAGGCGGTGAGGCCCTTGCCGAGTGAGGAGGCGACACCCCCGGTGACGAAGATGTGCTTGGTCGTCGTGGTGTTGCTGTTTCGGAAAGCAGCGGGCGGCATGGCCAAGAGGGGGCTCCCGTGGTCGCGGTCTGGGGTGCGGTGCGGCTGCCCGCCCGGTGAACCCGGGTTTTTCTGGAGGAGCCGTCGCTGCGGTTCGGGGGTTTCCTGCCCACCGGTCCACGGGCTACCAGGGTATCAGCGCCCGGAGGAGATGGCTTCCGGCCACGCTCCGCGCTCACCTCGACACACACGCGGCTCACGTCGACCCGGACGCGCCCTGGTTACCTGCTTCTCACCCGTTGCTCACCCGTTCGGCCCAGGTCCGTTGGCGAGAGCGGCACACAGATCATCTACGTGCGTCGTATCCTGCTCGGACACTCGCTGCCGAGCCGGTCCGGAACACGGCACCACCCCCGCCCGTACAACCCGGAACAACGAGAGCTCGTCAGTTCGTTGAGCGACGACCCCCATTTGCTTCATGGCTCAACGACGCACTACAAACGATCCCTTGACCGCACACAGCGACCGCCCCGTTTTTCCCTGGGGCGACGTGGCCGTTCGACTGGAGTTGCACGTGGCCGGGCGCATCGAAGATTACGCACTCATCGGAGACATGCAGACCGCTGCCCTGGTCTGCCGGGACGGCACGGTGGACTGGCTCTGCCTGCCCCGATTCGACTCCCATGCCATCTTCGCCGGTCTGCTGGGCACCGAGGAACACGGCTTCTGGCGGCTGGGCCCGGCCCACGCCGCCGACGCGCCGCCGCCCACCGCGGTCCGGCGCGGCTACCGCGGTGACTCGCTGATCCTGGAGTCCGAGTGGGACACCCCGCGAGGCACGGTCCGCGTGACCGATTTCATGCCCCCTCGCGACGGCGCCCCCCAGTTGATCCGCATCGTGGAGGGCATCTCCGGCCGCGTCCCGATGCGCTCGGCCCTCCGGATGCGTTTCTCCTACGGCCGGGTCGTCCCCTGGGTGCACAAGCACGAGGGCCGCACGGTGGCCGTCGCGGGCCCCGACTCTGTGTGGTTCGACACCTCGGCGGAGACCTACGGCAAGCAGCTCACGACCTACGCGGACTTCACGGTCGCGCCGGGTGACCGCATCGCGTTCACGATCTCGTGGGAGCCCTCGCACAAGCAGCCCCCGGCCCTCCCGGAGCCGGAGCAGTCCCTGGTGGCGACCGAGGAGTTCTGGCGCGACTGGGTCGACCAGTGCACGTACCACGGCCCCTACCGCGAGGCCGTGGTCCGCTCCCTGATCACGCTCAAGGCCCTCACGTACGCCCCGACCGGCGGCATCGTCGCCGCGCCCACCACCTCCCTCCCGGAGGAGATCGGCGGCGTCCGCAACTGGGACTACCGCTACACCTGGCTCCGCGACGCGGCCATCACCCTCTCCTCGCTCCTGCGCACCGGCTACCGCGAGGAGGCCCGCGCCTGGCGCGAGTGGCTCCTGCGCGCGGTGGCCGGCGACCCGGAGAACCTGCAGATCATGTACGGCATCGCCGGCGAGCGCGAGCTCGGGGAGGCGGAGCTGGACTGGCTGCCGGGCTACGAGAACTCGGGCCCGGTCCGGGTCGGCAACGGCGCGGCCCACCAGCTCCAGCTCGACGTCTACGGCGAGGTCACCGAGGCCCTGCACCTGGCCCACATGACGGGCCTGGCCCGCAACGACTACGCCTCCCTGCTCCAACTGAAGCTGATCCGCTACCTGGAGAAGCACTGGGACGAGCCCGACGAGGGCATCTGGGAGGTGCGCGGCCCGCGCCGCCACTTCGTGCACTCGAAGGTGATGGCCTGGGTCGCGGTCGACCGCACGATCAAGCTGATCGAGTCGGGCGACGCGGACGGCCCCCTGGAGAAGTGGCGCGAACTGCGCGACGACATCCACCGGGACGTGTGCGAGCGCGGCTACGACAAGGAGCGCAACACCTTCACGCAGTCGTACGGCTCGAAGGAGCTGGACGCCTCGCTGCTGCTGATCCCGCAGATGGGCTTCCTGCCCCCGGACGACAAGCGTGTGATCGGCACGATCGAGGCGATCCAGCGCGAGCTGTCCACGCCGGACGGCTTCATCCTGCGCTACCCGACCTCGGGCACCGACGAGGGCGTGGACGGTCTCCCCGGTGACGAGGGCGCGTTCCTGGCCTGCTCGTTCTGGATGGCCGACGACCTCGCGATGATCGGCCGCGTGGACGAGGCCCGCAAGCTCTTCGAGAAGCTCCTGTCGCTCCGCAACGACCTGGGCCTCCTCGCCGAGGAGTGGGACCCGCGCCTGCAGCGCCAGGTCGGCAACTTCCCGCAGGCCTTCAGCCACGTCCCGCTGATCGACACGGCGCTGCGGCTGACGGCTTCGGGGGCCTACGGCGGCTGAGCGCGTCGGCGTAGGCGAAACGGGCCCGCCGGATCGGAAGACGATCCGGCGGGCCCGCCGCGTACTGGTCCTGGCCTACCCGATGAAGCGGACCGCGTCGGCCACGACGTATCCGTTGGCGTCGTCGGAGAGTTCCACGACGGCCGGGGTCCCGGCCGTGAACGGGAAGCTGCCCAACGACACCCACCGGTTGCCGCGTTCGGTCTGGTCGACGCGGACGACGGTGGAGCCGCCCGGGTATCTCACGGTGTAGGCGGCGTCGGTCGCCCGGTTGGTGTCGGCCGTGTACCAGACGGCCACGTCGTACACCCCGCTCGCCGGGACGTCGGACTGCCAGCGCACGACCGAGGTCCCGGTGCCCGCCGCGTGGGTGCGGTAGCTCGTCCCCCAGTAGCCCTTGACGGTCGATGCCGGGTTCCAGGTGCCGGAGACCACGCTGTAGGTGCCGGGGTCGTCGTTGTCGGCGACCAGGCCCTGGGCCGTGATCCGCACGGCGTCGGCCACGACGTATCCGTTCGCGTCGTCCGAGAGTTGGACGACGGCCTTGCTTCCGGCGGTGAACGCGTACTTGCCCAGGGAGATCCAACGGCCGCCGTCCACCTGCTGGTTGACGCGCACCAGCGTGGAGCCGTCGGCATCCGTGACGGTGTAGGGCGCGTTGTCCGCGCGGTTGGCGTTGTCGGTGTACCAGACGGACACGTCGTAGGTCCCGGTCGTCGGCACGTCGGTCTGCCAGCGCACGGCCGAAGTGCCGGTGCCCGCCGCGTGGGTGAGGTAGTTCGCCCCCTGGTACCCGGTGACCGCGGTCCCGGCGTTCCAGGTGCCGGAGACCGTGCTGAAGCCGGACGAGCCGTTGTCGGTGACGGCACCCCGGTAGGACAGCCGGACGGCGTCGGCGACGACCGTGCCGTCGGCGTTGTCCGACAGGGTCACCGTGCCGTCGCCGCCACCGGTGAACGCGAACTCGCCGAGCCGTACCCAACGCCCGCCGCCGGACGCCTCGTTGACCGTCACCGCGGTCCGGCCGTCGGCGTGGTCGATCACGTAGGAGGCGTTGGACGCCTGGCCCGAGGCCGACTTGAACCAGGCGGCGACCTCGTACACGCCGTTCATCGGCACATCGGGCCGGAACTCCACACTGGCGGTGCCGGTTCCGGCGGCGTGCGTGTCATGGCTGTTGCCGTAGGCGCCGCTGAGCGAGTTCACGTCGGCCCAGGTGCCGGAGAGGGTGTCGAAGCCCGGGATGAAGTCGTTGTCCGACACCGTGTCCGGCACATCGGCGGGCTCTCCGCCCGAGACGAGGGTCAACTGGTCGGGGGCGACGGCCTTTCCGCCGGCCCGACCGACGGCGGCCAGAGTGAAGCGGACGGTGTGCTGCCCGGCGGCCAGGGTCATCGATCCCAACGGGTAGACCTGGTAGCCGTCGATGTCGTAGGTGTCGGAGCCGGATGTCAGCGTCGGGTCGAACAGGCCCTGGCTCAGCGCTGTGCCGTCGATGCTCGCGCGTATCCGCCCCTGGCCGACGCTGCGATGGAAGCGCGCGGAGACCTGGTAGTCGCCCGCCTGCGTGACGTCGAAGGGGACGTCGATGTAGTTGCCGACGGCGGACGCCCCGTAGCGCAGGGCCTTGCCGCCCCCGGCGTTGGCGTCGTCGAGGATCGGTACGGCGGCGCCGGTGTCGGTGCGGGCGGCCGAGGTGGCCATCTCGTACGTCTGCCGGGTGAACCCGGGGCCGGTGGCGAGGCTGTCCCGGCCCTTGGTCAGCCACGCGAGGTCGAAGCGGGCGACGGCGATGCGCTCGGGGTAGTTGGCCACGGTGCCGTCACGGCCGTAGACCAGCAGGATCGTGCCGTCGGACAGACGGGCCAGGTCGGAGTAGTAGGACGGGCCCGGGTCGACCACGCGGCTGTAGCGGAAGCTCGCTCCGTCGTCGTAGGAGATCGAGACGGTCATGTTCTCCCGGGCGGAGGAGTCCGGGCGGGAGAAGAGGAGTCGGTCGACCGTGCCGGTGGTGTAGGTGAGCAGGCCCGCGTCGACCGAGTTGAAGGTGCCGGTCGCGCCGTCGATCGCCGGTGCGGACCAGGTCAGTCCGCCGTCGGTGCTGGTCGAGGTGATGCGGTAGCGGGTGCCACCCGAGCCCCAGCGGCCGTTGAGGACGACAGATCCGTCGGAGCGTTCGTAGACGCGGCTCTCGTTGACGGGATAGGTGGCGTCCATGAGCGGGGAGCCTCGGTGCCAGGTGGCGCCGTGGTCGTCGCTGTACAGCATGTCCATGCCGTAGTTGGCGTCCGTGGCGGTGCCGGCGGCGCGGTGCATGACGGGCATCAGGAGGCGACCGCTGCTGAGCTGTATGCCGTGGCCCGGGATCGGGGCGTCGCGCGTCCAGCCGTACGGGTTCGTGGCGAACAGCGGGGTCAGGTCCTCGGTGGCCGACCAGGTGGCCCCGGCGTCGTCGCTGTGCTTGACGTAGATGTTCGAGCCGTCGCCCTTGTAGAAGAGGGAGACCCGGCCGGTCTGCCGGTCCACCACCGGCGTCGGGTCGCCCCAGCTCTGCACCGCGTCCTGCGGGACCACGACGGTGCCGGCGGACCAGGTGACGCCCGCGTCCGTGCTGCGGCGGACGAGCAGGTCCTTCGGTCCGCCGTCCCCCAGGACGAAGCGGCCCTCGGTGAACGTGAGCACCACATCGGCGGGCAGGGCCGCGCCTCCGGCGGGCGGCACGATTCCCTGGGGGATCACCCCGAGGCCCTGCACGTGGAAGCTCGCGTAGGCGTCGCTGTCGGTCGAGTCCCACAGCTCGGACTCGGAGAACGAGCCGGCTGCGGTGGCACCCGCCGCGTGCGCCCGGCCCGTCGTCGTCACCAGGGCCAGCAGCGTCAGCAAGGCGAGCAGACACACCGGGAGCGGCGTTCTTCGGAATGTCCGACGTGGCATCACATTCCCCCCTCTATATGAAATTCCCGTGATCGCCGGCCAACACTATGACCTTCGAAACCGGGCTGTCAGTGCCATGTCAGGGACGGCCGGGTGAACCCACAGCGCGACTGCCGGGCCGAGCACGCCTACGCTGGAACCACCACATTTGCCCCTTTCCGGAAGGGGACGGCCATGGCTTCCCTCTCGACGGCGGGCGCGGCCCTTGTCGCGTTGCGCGAGGATCTGGTCGGCGACGTGTTCGCCCCGGGGGATCAGGGGTACGACGACGCCCGTGTCGTCTTCAACGCGATGATCGACCGGCGTCCCGCCGTGATCGCCCAGTGCGTGGACGAGGCCGACGTCGTACGGGCCGTGCGCTTCGGACGCGAGCTGGACCTGCCGATCGCGGTGCGCGGCGGCGGCCACAGCGTCGCGGGCATGGCGCTGGGCGACGGGGCGCTCGTCGTGGACCTGCGCCATATGCGCGAGGTGACCGTGCACCCGGCGGCCCGGGCGGTACGGATCGCCGGCGGGGCCACCATGAGCGACCTGGACGGCCCGACCCAGGAACACGGTCTCGCCACCACCGGCGGCCGGGTCTCCACGACCGGGGCCGGCGGCTTCGTCCTGGGCGGCGGCACCGGCTGGCTGGACCGCGCTTTCGGGCTCGCCGTCGACAACCTGCTCGGCGTCGAGCTGGTGACCGCCGACGCGCGAGTGGTGCACGCGAGCGCCGAGGAGAACCCGGAACTGTTCTGGGCCCTGCACGGCGGCGGCGGAAACTTCGGCATCGCCACCGCGCTCACCCTGCGCCTGCACGAACTGCCCGAGTTCTCCATCGCCATGGTGATGTACGAGCCCGAGCACGGCCCCGACGTCGTCCGCACCTACCGCGAGATCATCGAGACCGGCCCGCAGGAGGCGAGCGGCGGCGTCATCTATCTGACCGGCCCGCCCGAGGAGTTCGTCCCCGAGCACCTGGTCGGCAAGCGCCTGTGCGGCGCCCTCATCACCTACGCCGGTGCCGAGGAGGACATGCGCAAGCTCGCCCAGCCGCTGCTGGCCCTGCCGCACGAGATCGAGATCGTCACCGCGCTGCCCTACGCCCGGTTCCAGACGATGTTCGACGACCCGCCGAACCTGCGGAACTACTGGTCGGCCGAGTATCTGACGGGCGCGCCCGACGAGTTCACGGACGTCTTCTGCGCCCTCGGCGAGAGCATGCCGGTCCCCACGGGCACCCAGCACGTGCTGTTCCCGCAGGGCGGCGCCATCGCGTCCGGCCCCGCCGGGTTCCCGCTGCCGTTCCGGAACGCACCCTGGGCCGTGCACCCCTTCGGCATCTGGGAGGACCCGGCCGACGACGAACGCTGCATCGCCTGGGTCAAGGACGTCCGCGCCCGGGTCCAGCCCTGGAGCACCGGCGCGGCCTACCTCAACTTCATCGGCGACGAGGGCACGGACCGCGTGACGGCGGGCCTGGGCGCCGAGAACACCCGGCGGCTCGCGGCGGTGAAGCGGGAGTACGACCCCGACAACGTTTTCCGCTTCAACCACAACATCGCGCCGGCCTAGACCGAGATGTGCTCAGGCCATCCGCGCAGGTAGCGTCCGCCTCATGGACAGCCGTACGGACAGCACATTCGACAGCCAGGGCGCCGGCATCACCGTTCAGCGGGCGCTGGAGCTGCCCGGGCTGCGCAGCGGGCTGCCGGAGATCCTGGCGGGCGCCGACCGGCTGCAACGGACCGTGCGGTGGGTGCACGCGGGCGAGGTCCCGAACATCGCCTCCCTCCTCAAGGGCGGCGAACTGCTCCTGACCACGGGCTACGGCCTCGGCACGCGCCCGGCGGAGCAGCGCGCGTTCGTCCGCACCCTGGCCGAGCGCGGCATCGCGGCCCTGGTCGTCGAACTCGGCCCGCGCTTCACCCGGCTCCCCGCCACCCTCGTCGAGACGGCCCGGGCGACCGGCCTCCCCCTCGTCCAGTTGCACCGCGAGGTGCCGTTCGTGGCGGTCACCGAGGAGATCCACACCGAGATCGTCAACGGCCACTACGCGCTGCTCCAGCAGGCCGAGGAGGTCCACCGCCGCTGCACGGAGGCTCTGCTCGGCGGCGGTGGCATCCCCCAAGTCCTGGGCATCCTGGCCGACTTCAGCGGCAACCCGGTGTTCCTGGAGACCCCGGACGGCCAACTCCTCTACGCGGCGGGGTCCGGCCCCGAGGGCGCCGACCCGCTCCAGGTGTGGGAGGGGCTGCGCGGCCCGCACAAGGAGGCCTCGCCGTCCGCCGGTTCGGTGGTGGTGGACGTGCCCGGCGGCGGTCCCGGCACGGGTTCGGTGCGGGCGCGGATCGTCCTCCTCCCGGTCCGCGGTCCCCTCGCCCCCGTGCACCGCATCGCCGCCGAACGGGCCGCCGGCATCCTCGCCGTGGTCCTGATGCAGGCCCGCCAGGAGGAGGAGCTGGCGGCCCGCGGACGTGGCGACTTCCTCACCGACCTCGCCGAGGGCCGTATCGCCGCCGAGGACGCCCCGGCGCAGGCCCGCGTGCTGGGCTTCAAGCCCGGCACCAGCCCGCTGCTGCCGGTGGTGATGCGGCTGGGCGACGCGCTGGCCTCCCCCGGCGGCGGCTGGGCGGTCCTGGCCCGCGCGGTCGCCGAGGAGCTGGCCTCGGTGGGTGTCCCGGTCCTGCTGGGCGTACGACCGGTCGAGGGCCGGGTCCCGCTGCTGCTCGGGCTGCGCTCGGAGTCGGAGCGGTCGGCCGTCGCGGACCGGGTCGCGGCGGCGCTGCGGGCGGGCGTGGAGCGGGCCGGGATGCAGCGGCCGGGCGCGCAGCCGCCGATCGTGGTCGTCGGGGTGGCCGGCGGCTGGGCGGCGGCGTCGGCGGGACTGCGGCACGCGGCCGAGACGGCGACGGCGGCCCAGGGCCTGTCCGACCGCCCCTGGTACGACGCCCGGCGCCTGGACATCGAGCTGCTGCTGTGGCGGCTGCGCGACCATCCCGACCTCGCGGCGTTCGTGGACCGCGCGATCGGCCCGCTCCGCGACCACGACAACCGCTCGAAACCGCCCCTGCTGCCCACGCTGGAAACGTACTTGGCGCACGCGGGCCGCAAGGCGGAGACGGCCCGCGAACTGCATCTCAACCGGCAGACCCTCTACAACCGGCTCGCCCGGATCGGGGAGTTGCTCGGCACGGACCTCGAAGACCCGCAGACGGTACTGGCGTTGAGCCTGGCGCTGCGGGCCCGCAGGCTCGTGCCGTAGCGGTCCCGCTCAGGTCAGCGGCAGGGGCTGGGTCAACTCGTCGTAGACGCTCAGCACTTGGGCGACGGTCTCGTCCTCGGTGGGCCAGGTGGCGGCCTGCCGGGCGCCCTTCTCCCGCAGCAGTTCCCGGCGTTCGGGGTCACGGAGCAGTCCGGTGACGGCGTCGGCGAGGGCCTTCGCGTCGCCGTAGGGCACGAGTGCGGCGGCGTCGCCGACGAGTTCGGGGATGCCGCCGACCGCGGTCGCGACGAGCGGCACACGGGCGTGGAGGGCCTCCTGGGCGATCACCGAGCGGGACTCCCAACTGCTGGGCAGGAGTGCGAGATCGGCGGCGGCGAGGAGTTCGCCGACATCGTCGCGCCGGCCGATGAGCCGGACCGGCAGCTCCTCGTCGTCGATCCGCCGCTGCAACTCGCCCCGCAGCGGCCCCTCTCCCGCGATCACGAGCAGCGGCGCCGGGTCGAGGCGACACCAGCCGCGTGAGGCGTCCAGGAGTGTGTCGTAGCCCCGCTGCCGGTCGAGCGAGCCGACGGCGATGAGCAACGGGCGGTCGGTGGCGCCGAGTTCGGCCCGGAGCTTGGGGCTCAGCCGGTCGGGGTCCTCGTGGTCCACGGCGGCGCGGCGCGGCCCCGGCAGGGCGACGGCGGCGAGCCGGGCGTCCCGGGCGCCCGTCCGCCGCGCCCGGTCGACCAGATCGGACGTCGCCCCGAGGACGACGACGGCGGCCTTCACGACCCGCCGCTCCAGCAGCCGCAGCAGGTGGGCCCGCGCGCCTTCCGCATGGGCGCGGTTGTGCCACGTCACGACGAGCGGGGTGCGGCGGCCGCTGAGCGCGAGGACGGCGCGGAAGGAGGCGTGCAGCCCGTGCGCGTGCACCAGGTCGGCGTCCGCGCAGGCGGCCCGCAGCGCCGCCACGGACGCGGGGTCGCTGCTGCGCGGCACGTGCACGTGTTCGGCGCCGGCGCCCGTGAAGTCGTAGGTGTGATCGGCCTCGGTGGGGGCGCACACCGTCACCCGCACGCCCCGTGCGACGAGCCCGGAGGCCAGGGAGCGCACATGTGCGCTGCTGGCGGCGTCGCCTCCGCCGAGCACCTGCACGGTGCGCAGCGGCGACTGGCCGTGCGGTGAGTGGCTGCTCACGGGGGTCACGTGGCCGGGGCTCCTGGTTCGGCGACGGGCGGTCACGAAGAAAGTACAGAAGGATCGGGCGGAGGGGGTGTACCGCACGCTTCCTACGCGTTCCGTCTCAAGGATGCCAGCACGTACGGGTGTTCCGACAACGCCGCAGGGGGTGGGGGCCGTGCGGGAGGGCAACACGGGCGGGGCATGTCACCCGTACGAGTGAAGGCGTACGCCTCCTTCACACCGAGCGTGCGAACTCGCTCACCTGGTCGCCGTACACGGCCGCGGCGATCACTGCGGCGGCGTGCGCCACCAGCCCGGCCCGCCCTCCCCCACTCTCGGCTTCGCTCGAGCGGGGGGACCCCCATCCCGCGACGACAGCCGCACCCAGCACCGCACCTAGGGCGTGCGCCCCCGCGTCGCCCAGCATCGTCCGCTCCCCGAGGTCGTCCGGGAGGACGGCACCGGCGGCCCGGCCGGGGCGTAGGTCCACGAGGTTGACGAAGTGGGCCGCACCGGCGATCACCACACCCGCGAGCACCTTGTCGACAGGCCGCTCCTTGAGCAGCGCCCCGGCGACCAGCCCCGCCGCCGAGACACCGAACAACTTGACTGCCCCGCTGGTGACTTCACCCTCCCGGAGGGCGGAGAGATGCGCCCGGAAACCCCGCCGTGGATCACCCGCGCCGGCCACGTCGTCGTACCCGCCGCACGCCCCCGCCACCAGGACCGCGAACCCGGCGGCCGGGCGAACTCGCGCGGCGGCGAGGGCAGTTCCGGCGACGACGGCCGGGGCCGCGTACAGGTCGACGGTCCGGCCGGCGTGGTTCTCCCGCTCCCACCCGCCCCCAAGTCCCTTGCCGCGCAAGGCGACCAGGGTCGTCCGGGTGACGGCGGCGGCGAGGACGAGAGAGGCGGTTCAAGACGTACGTACGGTCATCCGGCCACCGTACGCGGAGCGCGCTAGCCGTCCGCGCGCGCCGTCGCCAACAACTCCTCCGCGTGCGCGCGGGCCGTCTCCGAGTCCTCCTGGCCGGCCAGCATCCGGGACAACTCCCGTACGCGGTCCTCGCCTTCGAGGACCTTCACGCCGGACCGGGTCACGGACCCGTCGTTGGTCTTCTCGACCAGCAACTGCCGGTCGGCGAAGGCTGCCACCTGAGGCAGGTGGGTCACGACGACGACCTGAGCGGTCTTCGCGAGCTTGGCGAGCCGCCGCCCGATCTCCACCGCCGCCTTGCCGCCGACACCGGCGTCGACCTCGTCGAAGAGATACGTCGGCACGGGATCGGTCCCCGCGAACACGACCTCCACGGCGAGCATCACGCGCGACAGCTCACCGCCGGACGCGCCCTTGGCGATGGGCCGCGGCGGAGCACCGGGGTGCGGGGCGAGCAGCAGCTCGACCTCGTCGACGCCCGACGGCCCGTAGGCGACCGCACGCCCCCCGACCTCGACGCCCTCCGGGTCCTCGGCCTGCCGGATCTCGAACGACACGCGCGCGTGCGGCATCGCGAGGGACGCCAGCTCAGCGGTGACGGCAGCGGCGAACCGCGCGGCGGCCTCGGTCCGCGCATCGGTCAACGCCTGTGCAAGGCCGCCCAGTTCACCCCGCAGCGCGTCCCGCTCGGCGGTGAGCTCGTCGATCCGCTCGTCGTCGCCGTCGAGTTCGGTCAGCCGCGTGGCCCCCTGCTCGGCGTACGCGAGCACGGCCGCGATGTCCTGCCCGTACTTCCGGGTGAGCGCGTTGAGGGCGGCCCGCCGCTCCTCGACGGCGGCGAGCCGCAGCGGATCGGCGTCCAGGTCGTCGGCGTAACCCGCCAACTCCCCCGCCACATCGCCCAGCAGAATGCCGATCTCACCGATCCGGTCGGTGAGCGAGGCCAGCGCCGAGTCGTGCGACCGTACGGCCTCCAGGGCCCGCTGCGCCCCCGCGACAAGGGTCGCGGCGTCGATGCCCTCGGGGTCCTCGGGATTACCGGCGAGCGCGGCATGAGCGACCGTCGCCGCGGACGCCAACGCCTCCGCGTGCCCGAGCCGCTCGGCCTCGGCGGCGAGCTCCACGTCCTCCCCGGCGCGCGGCTCCACGCCGGCGATCTCGTCGAGCCCGTACCGCAGCATGTCGGCTTCCTGGGCCCGCTCACGCGCGCGCGTGGTGATCTCGTCCAGCTCGACGGCGACGGCCCGCAGCCGCCGATACGCCTCGCCGTACTTGACCAACGGCCCGGTGACGGCGTCCCCGGCATACCGGTCGAGCGCCTGCCGCTGCCGGGACTGCTTCAGCAACCCCTGCTGATCGGTCTGCCCGTGCACGGCGACCAGCTCGTCCGCCAACTCCGCGAGCACCCCCACCGGCACGGACCGCCCGCCCAGGTGCGCCCGGGACCGCCCTTCGGCGGAAACGGTACGGCTGATGAGCAGCGTCCCGTCGTCCAGCTCGGCACCGGCCTCCTCGGCCCGCAGCACGGCAGAGCCCCCCGGAGGCACGGAGATCCGCCCCTCCACCACCGCGTTCTTGGCCCCGATCCGCACCAGCGCCGGGTCCGCCCGCCCCCCGAGCAACAGCCCGAGACTGGTGACGACCATGGTCTTGCCCGCACCGGTCTCACCCGTGACAGCGGTGAACCCCGGCGACAGTTCGACGACAGCATCGTCAATGACTCCGAGCGACCGTATCCGCATCTCTTCCAGCACGGTGAAGACCTTACGAGGTAGGGAGGGAGAAGCGCGAGGCGCCCTGTCACCCACGCGAGGGAAGCGCCCCGAAGGGGCGCGGGGAACTGCGCGCTCAACCCCCACCGGCCCGCACCTACTGAGGAGCCCCCCGCCACCCCGAAACAGGCAGAGCGAACTTGGCAACAAGCCGATCGGTGAACGACGCATGGTGCAGCCGAGCAAGCCGCACAGGAACAGCCCCCCGCCGAACCTCAACCCTCGCTCCGGCCGGCAACTCGACAGTCCGCCGACCGTCACACCACAAAACCCCCGGGGGGATGTGCGGCAACACCTCAACGGCAAGCACAGAATCCGGCGAGGTAACCAACGGCTTCGCGAACAAGGCGTGCGCACTGATAGGCACCATCAGCAACGCCTCGACCTCGGGCCACACCACAGGCCCACCAGCCGAGAACGCATACGCCGTAGACCCCGTAGGAGTCGCACAAACGATCCCGTCACACCCGAACCCCGTGACCGGCCGCCCGTCGATCTCCAGCACGACTTCGAGCAACTTCTCCGCGCCGGCCTTCTGCACCGCCGCCTCGTTCAACGCCCAGTCCGTATGCACGATGTTCCCGTTCTTGTGAACGACGACATCGACGGTCATCCGCTCCTCGACCTCGTAGGCCCGCGTGACCACCCGGTCCACGACCTTGTCGAGATCGTCCCGCTCGGCCTCCGCGAGGAACCCCACGCTGCCGAGGTTGACGCCGAGCATCGGCACCCCGGACGCCCGCGCGAACTCCGCGCCGCGCAGCAGCGTGCCGTCACCGCCGAGGACGATGAGCAGCTCGCAGCCCTCAAGGCACTGCGGGGTGGCTTCGGTGACCGTCTCCACCTCGTCGGGCAACGGCAGGTCACGTGCCTCGTACTCGAGGACGCGCACTCCGATACCGGACTGGAGCAGCCCCTTGACGACCAGTTCGGCACTCCGGATGGCCGCAGGCCGCCCCGTGTGCGCGAGCAGGAAAACAGTACGAGCTCGGTTCTGTGTCAACGCGGCCCCTCCGCCACTGCACGGTCAACATCGGCCGGGTCCAGTTCGGGTGCGCCGGCCCGCAGCCACAGAAAGTACTCGACATTCCCGGAGGGCCCGGGCAGCGGGCTGGCGGTGACGCCCTCCACCCCGAGCCCCAACTCGGCCGCCCGGCGGGCGACACCGCGCACGGCCTCGGCCCGTAGCTCGGGGCTGCGCACGACGCCCCCGCTCCCCAGCCGTTCCTTCCCCACCTCGAACTGCGGCTTGACCATCATCACCAGGTCCGCGTCCGGCTTCGTGCACCGCGCCAGGGCGGGCAGCACCAGCCCGAGCGGGATGAAGGACAGATCCCCCACGACTAGATCCACAGGCTCCCCATCGATCGCTTCAAGCGTCAACTCGCGTACGTTCGTACGGTCCTTGACGGTGACGCGTTCATCGCTCTGCAGAGACCACGCGAGTTGCCCGTACCCGACGTCCACCGCGACGACCTGCGTGGCACCCGCCCGCAGCAGCACATCGGTGAAGCCTCCGGTGGACGCGCCGGCGTCCAACGCCCGCCGCCCCTCGACCACGAGCCCCCGCGGCACGAAGACCTCCAGCGCACCCGCGAGCTTGTGGCCACCGCGCGACACGTAGTCGGGGTCGTCGTCGTCCGCTACGACGACGATGGCGGCCGCGGTCTCCACCTGGGTGGCCGGCTTGGTCGCGACGGTCCTGCCCACGGTGACCCGGCCGGCGGCGATCAACTGGCTCGCGTGCTCCCGCGAGCGCGCGAGCTTCCGTCGGACCAGCTCGGCGTCGAGACGTCGGCGTGCCACTCCTGCCACGTTCGGTTCAGCTCCTGTTTTGGTACGACGATGGGGGCGCCGGAGGTCCCGGGCGGGCGTCGAGCGCGGTGAGCGCGTCGCGCAGCCCCCGGTGTACATCCTCGTACACCTCGACATGTCCGTCCGTGGCGAGGTGGTCGGTGTCCGCCAGCCGCCCGAGCTGGGCGTCGACGTCGGCGCTGCCGCTCGGGGTGCGGTCCACGGTCAGGGGCGCGGGGGCGGCGGGGTCGTACGCGGGCTCCGCCTCCGGTACTGCCTCGGCCTCGGGTACTCCGTCGGCCTCGGGAACTGAGTCGCTCATGCCCAGACGCTACCCCGACGGCCTGGGGTACCGTCGATCACGATGGCAACGATCGAAGAGTGCCGCGTCGCACTCGAGAAGCTCTCGGACAACATGCAGCAGGCCGATGGGAATGTCCGCGCCGCAGCGGCCATGGACCGTTCGGTGAGCTGCCGGATCACCGACCTCGACGTCACGTTCGTCGGCCGGCTCACCGGCGGTCGCATCGTGGTCGACGAGACCGTGCAGGGTCTTCCGGCGGAGAAGGCCCAGATCAGGCTGACCATGGCGGGCGACGACCTGGTGGCCATGGTCAACGGCGGCCTGAACTTCGCGAAGGCCTGGGGCTCGGGCCGGGTGAAGCTGGAGGCCAACGTGTTCGACCTGTTCCGCCTCAGGAAGCTTCTGTAGTCGCTTCAGGAAGCCGCTGAGGCGACCGCTCAGGAAGCTTCCGCGGCGACCGCACGCGCGCGTGCCTTGCGCGCGGCCGGCACCACCAGCGGTGTCCCCGTCTCCGGGTCGTCGATGACCTGGCAGCGCAGCCCGAAGACCTCCTCGACCAGTTCGGCCGTGACGATGTCGCCCGGCGCGCCCTGCGCGATGACCGAGCCCTCCCGCAGCGCGATGAGGTGAGTGGCGTACCGGGCCGCGTGGTTGAGGTCGTGCAGCACCGCGACCAGCGTGCGGCCCTGCTCCTCGTGCAGCTCGGCGCAGAGGTCGAGGACGTCGATCTGGTGCTGGATGTCCAGATAGGTGGTCGGCTCGTCGAGGAGCAGCAGGGGCGTCTGCTGGGCGAGCGCCATCGCGATCCACACCCGTTGCCGTTGTCCGCCGGACAGTTCGTCGACATAGCGATCGGCGAGCTCGGCGACACCGGTCTGCGCCATCGACTCCTGTACGACCCGCTCGTCCTCCTGGGACCACTGGCGCAGGATGCCCTGGTGCGGGTACCGGCCGCGGCCCACGAGGTCGCCGACGGTGATCCCGTCGGGCGCGATGGACGACTGCGGCAGCAGACCCAGGGTGCGCGCGACCTTCTTCGCGGGCATCGACTGGATGACCTGCCCGTCGAGCAGCACCCGGCCCTCGCTCGGCTTCAGCATCCGTGACAGGGCGCGCAGCAGCGTGGACTTGCCGCACGCGTTCGGGCCGACGATCACCGTGAAGGAGTTGTCGGGGATCTCCACCGACAGCTCGCGTGCGATGACGCGCTGGTCGTAGGCGAGGGTGACGTTGTCGGCGGACAGGCGGTTCACGGTGCTCCTTCGATTGTTCAGCCCGCTGCTGAGGCCGCGCTGGTTGCTCTGGTTGCTCATATCCGGCCCGCCTTGCGCTCGGTGACCAGGAGCCACAGCAGGTAGACCCCGCCGAGGACTCCGGTGACCACGCCCACGGGCAACTGGTCGGCGCCGAACGCTTGTTGGGAGGCCCAGTCGGCGGTGACCAG
This sequence comes from Streptomyces sp. NBC_01478, assembly GCF_036227225.1. Taxonomy (GTDB): domain Bacteria; phylum Actinomycetota; class Actinomycetes; order Streptomycetales; family Streptomycetaceae; genus Streptomyces. Next base: position 2,937,828 of record NZ_CP109444.1, read on the forward strand.
CAGGGTGGCGCCCATGCACAGCGAGGGCACCAGGTTCGGACCCGGCGAGCGGGTCAGCCGCCGGGCGAGCTGCGGCGCCGTGAGGGCGACGAAGCCGACGGGTCCCGCGGCGGCGGTCGCCGCGGCGGTGAGCAGCACGGCGGCCACCATCAGCAGCAGCCGCACGCGCTCGACGCGCACCCCGAGGGCGTACGACACGTCGTCGCCCATCTCCATCATCCGCAGCCCGCGCGCGTTGGCGAGGACGAGCGGCAGCAGTACGGCGCACAGGCCGAGCAGCGGCCAGACCTGGGTCCAGTCACGGCCGTTGAGGGAACCGGTCATCCACACGACCGCGCGGGCCGCGTCGACGAGGTCGGCCTTGGTGAGCAGATAGCCGTTGACGGCGGTGACGACGGCGGAGACGCCGATGCCGACCAGGACGAGCCGGTACCCGTGCACCCCCTGCTTCCAGGCGAGCAGGTAGATCGCGGCCCCGGTCACCAGACCTCCGGCGAGCGCCCCGAGGGTGACGGCGGTCGCGCTGCCGGAGAACAGCACGATCATGACGAGCGCCCCGGCTGTCGACCCCTGCGAGAGGCCGAGCACGTCCGGACTCCCCAGCGGATTACGGGAGATGGACTGGAACAGCGCACCCCCGAGCCCGAGCGAGGCACCTACCAGCAGCCCGACGAGGACGCGCGGCAGCCGCAGTTCGTTGACGATGAACTCCTGACCGGCGTTACCGCCCCCGAACAGCGTCTTGAGGACGTCCCCGGCCGGGATCGGGAAGTCACCGGTACCGATGAGCACGACACTCGCCGCGAGCGCGCAGACCAGGAGGAGGACGACGACCGCGAAGGCGCGAAGGTCGAAGCGGAGGGAGAGGCCACCGGTCCGTACGGCCTGGGCACGGGAGGCCCGCATACGGGGAGCCCGCGCAGCCGGGCCGTCCTCCGCCGTCGTACGAGAGAGGTTCATAGCTGAGTCGTCCTTCGGCGCCGCACGAGATAGATGAAGACCGGGCCGCCGATGACCGCGGTGACGATGCCGACCTGAAGCTCCGCGGGCCGCGCGATCAGCCGGCCGAGCACGTCGGCCCCGAGCAGCAGCACGGGCGACAGGATCGTGGCGTACGGCAGGATCCAGCGCAGGTCGGGGCCGGTGAAGGAGCGCACCACGTGCGGCACCATCAGGCCGACGAACACGATCGGGCCGCAGGCGGCGGTCGCCGCGCCGCACAGCACGGTCGCGGAGAGCATGGCGAGCGCCCGGGTCCGGTTGAGGTTGGCGCCGAGGGCGCGGGCGGTGTCGTCGCCCATCGCCACCGCGTTCAACGGCCGCGCGAGCAGCAGGGAGATCACCGTGCCGACCGCGAGGAACGGCGCGACCTGCGTGATCGTCGAGCCGGTGGCCGAGGCCAGTGAACCGACCGTCCAGAAGCGCATTTTGGAGAGCGCCGCGTCGTCCATGATCATGACGGCCTGGAGATAGCCGTAGAGCGCGGCACTGATCGCGGTGCCGGCGAGCGCCAGGCGCACGGGGGTGGCACCCCGGCTGCCGCCCAGGAACCAGACCAGCGCGCCGACGACGGCCGCGCCCGCGAACGCGAACCAGACGTAGCCGCTCAGCGAGGTGACACCGAAATACGTGATGGCGGTGACGACCGCGGCCGAGGCACCGGCGTTGATGCCGAGCAGCCCGGGGTCCGCAAGCGGGTTGCGGGTGAGCGCCTGGAGGACGGCGCCGGACAGCCCGAGCGCGGCACCGGCGAGCAGCCCGAGGACCGTACGGGAGATCCGGTCGCCGACCACGACGTCCGCGTACGTCCCCGAGTCATGGAACAGGCCGTGCCAGACATCCCCCAACGGCAGCGATTTCGCGCCGATCGCGATGCTCGCCAGGGCGACGAGCACCAGGAGCACCACGGAGGCGAAGAGCCCAAGGACACGTATCGCCCGGCGGGTTGGGGGCGCGGGGGCGGTCTCCGCGCGCTGTTCTGGGGGACTGTCGACCAACACGAGGTTAGGTTAGCCTACCCTCGCATTCCGCCCGGAAGGTGTGTCCCTCTCACAGCCCCAGTCGCGCCAGCGCCTTCTCCCCGTCCAGCCCGCAGGAGCCGTCCCCCGCCGCCGTCCAGGCCGCCGCGCAGAGCGCTCTGAGCCCGTCCAAAGACTCGCCCTCACCGTCGAGTTCCAGCCGCTCGCCGCCCGCCGTCGCGGTCCAACCCCCGCATCGGAAGCCGTCTCCCGCCCCGGTGACCTCGGGCTGCCCGGTGAGCATGCCCCGCAGATCGGCGTCGACGTACGTCGGCCGGTGCTGCGGCGGCGCGGCGAGCAACTGCGCGCCGTCGGTCACGCCCGTCAGGACGAGCAGCGAATCGACATCCCCGTTGAACGCCCCCTCGATGTCCGTGTCCAGCCGGTCCCCCACGACCAACGGCCGCTCGGCGCCCGTCCGCAGGATCGTCTCCTTGTGCATCGGCGGCAACGGCTTGCCCGCCACCTGCGGCTCGGCCCCGGTCGCTATCCGTACGACCTCCACCGCCGCGCCGTTGCCCGGTGCGATGCCGCGCGCGCTCGGGATCGTCAGATCGGTGTTGGACGCGAACCACGGCACCCCGCGCGCGATCGCGTAACAGGCCTCCGCGAACCGCCCCCACGCCAGGTCGGGCCCGCCGTACCCCTGCACGACCGCCACCGGATCGTCCTCGGCCGAGTCGACGGGCTCGAGCCCGCGCTCGCGCAGCGCGACCCTCAGCCCCTCCCCACCGATCACCAGCACCCGGGCACCCGCCGGCACCTGCTCACTGATCAGCCGGGCGACGGCCTGCGCGGAGGTGATGACGTCATCGGCCCCCGTCGGTATCCCCAGCTCGGTGAGATGCTCGGCCACCGCGTCCGGCGTCCGCAGCGCGTTGTTGGTGACATAGGCGAGCCGCATCCCGCCCGCGCGCGCGGTGGCGAGCGAGTCGACCGCGTGAGCGATCGCGTTGCCCCCCGCGTACACCACCCCGTCGAGGTCGAGCAGCGCCGTGTCGTACGCCTCGCTCAGGGCCCGGCCACTGCCCTCGGGACTCGTCCTGACGCTCTGGCTCATTCCACATCGCTCCTCGTTCGATCGCTTTCACCCGATCATCCCGCACGCCACTGACACACGTACGATGCCGGGATGAACACCGCAGGTCACTCGGAAGCAACGGAGCGCCGAGGCCTGGAACTCACCCCGTTCCGAGGCCTTCGCTACGACCCCGACCTGGTCGGCAGCCTGGCCGCCGTGACGTCCCCACCGTACGACGTCGTCGTACGCCCCGACGGTCTGCACCACCTCCAGGACGCCGACCCGCACAACATCGTCCGCCTGATCCTCCCGCAGGCCGTCACCCCCAGTGCCCGCAACGAACAGGCCGCCGACACCCTGCACCGCTGGCTCTCCGAGGGAGTCCTCACCACCGACCCCGAGCCCGGCCTGTACGTCTACGAACAGAGCGACGGCAACGGCCTGTTGCAACGCGGCGTCATCGGCGCGCTGCGCCTGTCCGACCCGTCGGAGGGCGTGGTCCTACCGCACGAGGACGTCATGCCGCACGTGGTCGCGGACCGCGCGGCCCTCATGCGCGCCACCTCCGCGAACCTGGAACCCCTGCTCCTGACCTACCGGGGCAACGGCTCACCGGCCGACACGACGACGATCGTCGAGCGCATCGCGGAGCACCCCGCCCTGCTCTCGACCACTACGGAGGACGGCTACAGCCACCGCCTCTGGTCGGTCACCGACCCCACCGACCTGGCCCGCATCCAGACGGACCTCGCCCACCACCAGGCCCTGATCGCCGACGGCCACCACCGCTGGGCTACCTACCGACGTCTACGCGCGGAGCACCCCTCCCCCAGCCCCTGGGACTACGGTCTGGTCCTCCTCGTCGACACGGCCCGCTACCCGCTCCGCGTCCGCGCGATCCACCGCCTTCTGCACGGGCTCCCGGTGGCCGACGCGCTGTCGTCGCTGGACGGCCTCTTCCGCGTACGACGTCTGGAAGTTCCCCTCCCCGAAGCGCTGGAGGTCCTGGCCGACGCGGCCTGCGCGGGCAACGCCTTCCTCCTCGCCGGCGACGGCGCCTTCCACCTGGTCGACCACCCGGACCCGGACCTCCTGGCCCGTACGATCCCCGCCGACCGCCCCGCCGCCTGGCGCACCCTGGACGCCACGGTCCTGCACGCCACCCTCCTGGACCACGTCTGGCTCATCCCCGAGGATGACCCGGCCCGCATCGCCTACATCCACGACACCGCCGCCACGGTCCGCAAGGCCGAACGCGACGGCGGTACGGCCGTGTTGATGCACCCCGTCCGCGAGGAGGTCGTCCGCGACCTGGCCCGCCAGGGCGTCACGATGCCCCGCAAGTCGACGTCGTTCGGCCCTAAGCCGGCGTCGGGGTTGGTGCTGCGCGCGCTGGACGTCTGAGACGCGGCCGTCAACACCGGAGACACGAAAGGGCGGGACCCCAGGTGCTGGGTCCCGCCCTTGTCACTCACTGACGTAGATCAGTTCTTGTCGTCGTCTTCTTCTTTAAGAAGGACATCTTCCTTGGCGACGTCTTCCTTGGTCTCGGCCGCGGCTTCGACCTCGTCGTCCTCGATGTCGTCGTCCTCGTCCTCGTCGTCCAACTCGTCGACTACGGAGACGTCGTCCTGAGACTCGACCTCGTCATCGACCTCGGTCTCAGCGTCGATCACAGTGTCGCTGTCGTCCTCGTCCTCGTCCTCGACGAACGCGTCGACGAACTCGACACCGTCCATCTCCGCGAGCCGGTCCGACGCGTCCGTGCTGCCGTCCTTGTCGGACTCCACGGCCTTGGCGAACCACTCCCGCGCCTCGCCCTCACGCCCGGCGGCGAGCAGGGCGTCGGCGTAGGCGTACCGCAGTCGCGCGGTCCACGGCTGCACGGTGTTCGAGGCCAACTCGGGGCTCTGCAAGGTGACGATGGCCGCGTCGAGCTGGTCCATGTCACGCCGGGCGCCGGCCGCGACGAGCCGCATCTCCACCTGCCCGGCCTTGTCGAGCTTGTGCACCTCGGGGGCCCCGGCCATCTCCAGCGCCTTCTCCGGCCGCCCGAGCCCACGCTCGCAGTCGGCCATCACGGGCCACAGATCCACGCTGCCGGTCATCCGCCGCGCGGCCCTGAACTCGGCCAGCGCCTCGCTGTACTTCTGGTTCGCGTACGCGGCGAACCCGGCCGCCTCACGCACGGCGGCGACGCGCGACGCCAGTCGCAGGGCGATCTTGGAGTAGGCGTAGGCGCCTTCGGGGTCCTCGTCGATGAGCCGGGCGACCATCACCAGGTTCTTTGCGACGTCCTCCGCGAGCCCCTTCGGCAGACTCAACAGCTCCTGCCGTACGTCCTTGTCGATCTCCTCGCCCGTGACGTCCTCGGGGATCGGCAGCCGCTTGATCGGCTCGCGGTCACGCTCCCGCTCGTCACGGAACCGGCTGCCGCCACCACGGCGGTCGTCGCCCCGACGGTCATCACGCCGGTCGTCACGGCGGGGGTAACCACCCCGGTCGTCGTCACGGCGGAACGCGGGCCGCTCACCACGGTTGTCGTCCCGACGGAACCCTCCGCGATCGCCGCCACGGTCATCACGACGGGGACCGGCAGGACGGTCATCGCGACGCGGGCCGGCCGGACGGTCGTCACGACGCGGGCCGGCGGGCCGGTCATCACGACGCGGAGCCGAGGAACGGTCGTCACGGCCGCGGAAACCACCACGGTCGCCACCGCCACCGCTGCCGCCACGGTCGTCGCGGCGGGGGTAGCTGCCACGGTCACCACGGTCGTCGTCACGCCGGAAGGCAGGACGCTCGCCCCGGTTGTCACGGTCGTCCCGACGGAACGGCGGACGCTCACCACGGTTGTCATCACGCCGGAACGGCGGACGCTCGCCACCTCGGTCATCACGACGCGGACCGGCAGGACGGTCGTCGCGGCGGGGGTAGCTGCCACGGTCACCGCGGTCGTCGTCACGCCGGAAGGCAGGACGCTCGCCCCGGTTGTCACGGTCATCACGGCGGAAGGGCGGACGCTCGCCACCCCGGTTGTCGCTCCGGTTGTCGCTGCGGTCGTCACGGCGGAACGGGGGTCGCTCACCACGGTTGTCGTCCCGACGGAAACCACCGGGACGCCCTCCACGCTCGCCACCACGGTCATCACGACGGGGACCAGCAGGACGGTCATCGCGCCGCGGGCCGGCCGAACGGTCGTCACGCCCGCGGAACCCACCGCGATCGCCACCGCCACCGCTGCCGCCACGGTCGTCGCGGCGGGGGTAGCTGCCACGGTCACCACGGTCGTCGTCACGCCGGAAGGCAGGACGCTCGCCCCGGTTGTCACGGTCATCACGACGGAACGGCGGACGCTCACCGCGACTGTCGTCACGCCGGAAACCACCACCGCCACCGCGGTTGTCGTCCCGACGGAACGGCGGACGCTCACCACGGCTGTCATCGCGCCGGAAGCCACCGCGCTCACCACGGTTGTCGTCGCGACGCTCACCCCGGTTGTCGCTGCGGTCGTCACGGCGGAACGGGGGCCGCTCACCACGGTTGTCGTCCCGACGGAAACCACCGGGACGCCCTCCACGATCGCCACCACGGTCATCACGACGGGGACCGGCAGGACGGTCGTCACGCCGCGGACCCGCAGGACGGTCATCGCGACGCGGGCCGGCCGAACGGTCATCGCGCCCGCGGAACCCACCACGATCGCCACCGCCACCGCTGCCGCCACGGTCGTCACGACGGGGGGCGCCGCCACGGTTGTCGTTACCACGATCGTTGCTACGGCTCGGGCCTCCGCGGTACCCGCCACGGTCGCCGCCGCGGTCACCACTGTCCCGTCGCCGCTCCTCGCGCTCCGGTCGGTCCTCGGGAGAGTTGGTGGACATCGGTGACTCCTGTCTTCGGTACCGCAAGTCATTCTCGCGCAGCCAGCTACTCGGCGCGCTCCGGACTGTGTTTCTGAAAGTTTCTGGAAAAACAAAAGGACCCCTGGTCCCAGCGTGAACGCTGGGACCAGGGGTCCTCCAAAGATTGTTCGGCGGCGTCCTACTCTCCCACAGGGTCCCCCCTGCAGTACCATCGGCGCTGTAAGGCTTAGCTTCCGGGTTCGAAATGTAACCGGGCGTTTCCCTCACGCTATGACCACCGAAACCCTAATGGTTTCGAGCGAACAAGCACACTTTTCTGTTGTGTGGTTCAAGCTCTAGCCGACAACTGTTCGTTGTCTCAGAACTAACACAGTGGACGCGAGCAACTGAGGACAAGCCCTCGGCCTATTAGTACCGGTCACCTCCAGCGGTTACCCGCCTTCCAGATCCGGCCTATCAACCCAGTCGTCTACTGGGAGCCTTAACCCCTCAAGGGGGTGGGAACACTCATCTCGAAGCAGGCTTCCCGCTTAGATGCTTTCAGCGGTTATCCCTCCCGAACGTAGCCAACCAGCCATGCCCTTGGCAGAACAACTGGCACACCAGAGGTTCGTCCGTCCCGGTCCTCTCGTACTAGGGACAGCCCTTCTCAATGTTCCTGCGCGCGCAGCGGATAGGGACCGAACTGTCTCACGACGTTCTAAACCCAGCTCGCGTACCGCTTTAATGGGCGAACAGCCCAACCCTTGGGACCGACTCCAGCCCCAGGATGCGACGAGCCGACATCGAGGTGCCAAACCATCCCGTCGATATGGACTCTTGGGGAAGATCAGCCTGTTATCCCCGGGGTACCTTTTATCCGTTGAGCGACGGCGCTTCCACAAGCCACCGCCGGATCACTAGTCCCGACTTTCGTCCCTGCTCGACCCGTCGGTCTCACAGTCAAGCTCCCTTGTGCACTTACACTCAACACCTGATTGCCAACCAGGCTGAGGGAACCTTTGGGCGCCTCCGTTACTCTTTAGGAGGCAACCGCCCCAGTTAAACTACCCATCAGACACTGTCCCTGATCCGGATCACGGACCCAGGTTAGACATCCAGCACGACCAGACTGGTATTTCAACGACGACTCCCCCCGAACTGGCGTCCGAGGTTCAAAGTCTCCCAGCTATCCTACACAAGCCGAACCGAACACCAATATCAAACTGTAGTAAAGGTCCCGGGGTCTTTCCGTCCTGCTGCGCGAAACGAGCATCTTTACTCGTAGTGCAATTTCACCGGGCCTATGGTTGAGACAGTCGAGAAGTCGTTACGCCATTCGTGCAGGTCGGAACTTACCCGACAAGGAATTTCGCTACCTTAGGATGGTTATAGTTACCACCGCCGTTTACTGGCGCTTAAGTTCTCAGCTTCGCCCAACCGAAGTTGGACTAACCGGTCCCCTTAACGTTCCAGCACCGGGCAGGCGTCAGTCCGTATACATCGCCTTACGGCTTCGCACGGACCTGTGTTTTTAGTAAACAGTCGCTTCTCGCTGGTCTCTGCGGCCACCCCCAGCTCATGAAGTAAATTCAATCACCGGTGATGGCCCCCCTTCTCCCGAAGTTACGGGGGCATTTTGCCGAGTTCCTTAACCATAGTTCACCCGAACGCCTCGGTATTCTCTACCTGACCACCTGAGTCGGTTTAGGGTACGGGCCGCCATGAAACTCGCTAGAGGCTTTTCTCGACAGCATAGGATCATCCACTTCACCACAATCGGCTCGGCATCAGGTCTCAGACTTAATGAATGGCGGATTTGCCTACCACTCGCCCTACACCCTTACCCCGGGACAACCACCGCCCGGGATGGACTACCTTCCTGCGTCACCCCATCACTCACCTACTGCAGGTCTGGTCCGTCGGCTCCACCACTTTCCATTCCCCGAAGGGTCCGGAACGGCTTCACGGACTTAGCATCGCCTGGTTCAATGTTTGACGCTTCACAGCGGGTACCGGAATATCAACCGGTTATCCATCGACTACGCCTGTCGGCCTCGCCTTAGGTCCCGACTTACCCTGGGCAGATCAGCTTGACCCAGGAACCCTTAGTCAATCGGCGCACACGTTTCTCACGTGTGTATCGCTACTCATGCCTGCATTCTCACTCGTGAACCGTCCACCACTAGCTTCCGCTGCGGCTTCACCCGGCACACGACGCTCCCCTACCCATCCATACAGGCGTTGGCCCTATTGTATGAATGGCACGACTTCGGCGGTACGCTTGAGCCCCGCTACATTGTCGGCGCGGAATCACTAGACCAGTGAGCTATTACGCACTCTTTCAAGGGTGGCTGCTTCTAAGCCAACCTCCTGGTTGTCTCTGCGACTCCACATCCTTTCCCACTTAGCGTACGCTTAGGGGCCTTAGTCGATGCTCTGGGCTGTTTCCCTCTCGACCATGGAGCTTATCCCCCACAGTCTCACTGCCGTGCTCTCACTTACCGGCATTCGGAGTTTGGCTAAGGTCAGTAACCCGGTAGGGCCCATCGCCTATCCAGTGCTCTACCTCCGGCAAGAAACACACGACGCTGCACCTAAATGCATTTCGGGGAGAACCAGCTATCACGGAGTTTGATTGGCCTTTCACCCCTAACCACAGGTCATCCCCCAGGTTTTCAACCCTGGTGGGTTCGGTCCTCCACGAAGTCTTACCTCCGCTTCAACCTGCCCATGGCTAGATCACTCCGCTTCGGGTCTTGAGCGCGCTACTAAACCGCCCTATTCGGACTCGCTTTCGCTACGGCTTCCCCACACGGGTTAACCTCGCAACACACCGCAAACTCGCAGGCTCATTCTTCAAAAGGCACGCAGTCACGACGCACCAAGTAAACTTGATGCGCGACGCTCCCACGGCTTGTAGGCACACGGTTTCAGGTACTATTTCACTCCGCTCCCGCGGTACTTTTCACCATTCCCTCACGGTACTATCCGCTATCGGTCACCAGGGAATATTTAGGCTTAACGGGTGGTCCCGCCAGATTCACACGGGATTTCTCGGGCCCCGTGCTACTTGGGTGTCTCTCAAACGAGCCGTTAATGTTTCAGCTACGGGGGTCTTACCCTCTACGCCGGACCTTTCGCATGTCCTTCGCCTACATCAACGGTTTCTGACTCGCCTCACAGCCGGCAGACTGTGAAAGAGAGATCCCACAACCCCGTATACGCAACCCCTGCCGGGTCTCACACGCATACGGTTTGGCCTCATCCGGTTTCGCTCGCCACTACTCCCGGAATCACGGTTGTTTTCTCTTCCTGCGGGTACTGAGATGTTTCACTTCCCCGCGTTCCCTCCACACTGCCTATGTGTTCAGCAGCGGGTGACAGCCCATGACGACTGCCGGGTTTCCCCATTCGGAAACCCCCGGATCAAAGCCTGGTTGACGACTCCCCGGGGACTATCGTGGCCTCCCACGTCCTTCATCGGTTCCTGGTGCCAAGGCATCCACCGTGCGCCCTTAAAAACTTGGCCACAGATGCTCGCGTCCACTGTGCAGTTCTCAAACAACGACCAACCACCCATCACCCCGCCCTACCGGGCAAGTTCACTGGGGTCGGCACTGAAGGCGGCTTCACAGCCGTACCCTCAGACACCCAACAGCGTGCCCGGCACCATCGCCACTCGTGATCAGCTTTCCACGCCCCGAAGAGCAGTACTCGCAGCCATGAGATGACCGACAGTGCCGAATAATCAACGTTCCACCCTTGAGCAACCAGCATCAGACGTTCGCTGATGAACTGGCCTCTGACCTCACCCCGAAGGGATCGGTAAGAAGTGCTCCTTAGAAAGGAGGTGATCCAGCCGCACCTTCCGGTACGGCTACCTTGTTACGACTTCGTCCCAATCGCCAGTCCCACCTTCGACAGCTCCCTCCCACAAGGGGTTGGGCCACCGGCTTCGGGTGTTACCGACTTTCGTGACGTGACGGGCGGTGTGTACAAGGCCCGGGAACGTATTCACCGCAGCAATGCTGATCTGCGATTACTAGCAACTCCGACTTCATGGGGTCGAGTTGCAGACCCCAATCCGAACTGAGACCGGCTTTTTGAGATTCGCTCCACCTCACGGTATCGCAGCTCATTGTACCGGCCATTGTAGCACGTGTGCAGCCCAAGACATAAGGGGCATGATGACTTGACGTCGTCCCCACCTTCCTCCGAGTTGACCCCGGCGGTCTCCTGTGAGTCCCCGTCACCCCGAAGGGCACGCTGGCAACACAGGACAAGGGTTGCGCTCGTTGCGGGACTTAACCCAACATCTCACGACACGAGCTGACGACAGCCATGCACCACCTGTACACCGACCACAAGGGGGGCACTATCTCTAATGCTTTCCGGTGTATGTCAAGCCTTGGTAAGGTTCTTCGCGTTGCGTCGAATTAAGCCACATGCTCCGCTGCTTGTGCGGGCCCCCGTCAATTCCTTTGAGTTTTAGCCTTGCGGCCGTACTCCCCAGGCGGGGAACTTAATGCGTTAGCTGCGGCACCGACGACGTGGAATGTCGCCAACACCTAGTTCCCACCGTTTACGGCGTGGACTACCAGGGTATCTAATCCTGTTCGCTCCCCACGCTTTCGCTCCTCAGCGTCAGTAATGGCCCAGAGATCCGCCTTCGCCACCGGTGTTCCTCCTGATATCTGCGCATTTCACCGCTACACCAGGAATTCCGATCTCCCCTACCACACTCTAGCTAGCCCGTATCGAATGCAGACCCGGGGTTAAGCCCCGGGCTTTCACACCCGACGTGACAAGCCGCCTACGAGCTCTTTACGCCCAATAATTCCGGACAACGCTTGCGCCCTACGTATTACCGCGGCTGCTGGCACGTAGTTAGCCGGCGCTTCTTCTGCAGGTACCGTCACTTTCGCTTCTTCCCTGCTGAAAGAGGTTTACAACCCGAAGGCCGTCATCCCTCACGCGGCGTCGCTGCATCAGGCTTTCGCCCATTGTGCAATATTCCCCACTGCTGCCTCCCGTAGGAGTCTGGGCCGTGTCTCAGTCCCAGTGTGGCCGGTCGCCCTCTCAGGCCGGCTACCCGTCGTCGCCTTGGTGAGCCATTACCTCACCAACAAGCTGATAGGCCGCGGGCTCATCCTGCACCGCCGGAGCTTTTAACCCCCACACATGAGTGCGGGAGTGTTATCCGGTATTAGACCCCGTTTCCAGGGCTTGTCCCAGAGTGCAGGGCAGATTGCCCACGTGTTACTCACCCGTTCGCCACTAATCCCCACCGAAGTGGTTCATCGTTCGACTTGCATGTGTTAAGCACGCCGCCAGCGTTCGTCCTGAGCCAGGATCAAACTCTCCGTGAATGTTTTCCCGTAATCGGGAACGACACACACGAGAGCGGAACAGTCAGGCGGAATAAGCCCGACCGTTCACAGCGTCCTCGCTGTATGTTTTCTTCAAAGGAACCTCGTCCCAGACATCAGATGATGGCTGGAGACGGGGTATCAACATATCTGGCGTTGATTTTTGGCACGCTGTTGAGTTCTCAAGGAACGGATGCTTCCTTTGTACTCACCCTCTCGGGCTTTCCTCCGGGCTTTTCCCTTCGGTCTTGCGTTTCCGACTCTATCAGACCGTTTCCGGTCCCGATTCCCTATCGGAGGGGATTGTCAAGGGCTTTGGGCTTTCGCCCGTCGGCCTTTCGACATTCACTACGTTAGCCGATCCCCTCGGCAACTCATAATCGAGTTCCGCGAGTTCGAATTCAGGCATGCAGGCACGCCGAATGCGCCCTCAGCGAGGGAGAGTCGTAAGTAGTGGGTTGGCCGCTTCCGGCTGCTGGCGATTGCCGTACCCGGGTCAAGCGGCTCGGGCTACATTACGCACCCCGCCTGGGCGCGTCAACTTGACCGACGCCTTGGCGTATGGGCCCGATAAGGGCTCACCGTAGGGTCGTTGGTGATCCAGAACCGCCACGGGTGGACCGCGCCCTCGCCGGACACTCCGGTGCGAGGGCCGTTGCTTACCTGATGGGACGGCACGGGTGTGCCGGCCAGCATCCGCAAGGGTGTCTCGCCCGTGGTGCACGCGTCCGTGCCGTCCAGGGAGCGGTCGACATCCAGGGCGGTGGCCAGGCGGGCGGGGCCTTTGGCCAGTTCTTTGTCATTTCGGGCCGAGAGTCGACGTTTGCGGGCCGGCTCGGCGCCCTCGACGATCTCGCCGGCGCGGAGCAGGACCGCCCTCGCCGTGCCCTCGGGACCGCACACCAGGTTCATGCAGTGCCACATGCCGTAGGTGAAGTAGACGTACACGTACCCGGGCGGACCGAACATCACGCCGTTGCGGGCCGTCGGGCCTCGATAGGCGTGGGAGGCGGGGTCGTTGCCGCCGTCGTAGGCCTCGACCTCCGTGATGCGCAGGACGATCGGGCCGTCAGGAGTCGTACGGACGAGGATGCGGCCCAGGAGGTCGGGGGCGACCTCCAGTACAGGGCGGTCGAAGAACTCTCTGGGGAGTGGCATACGGTCCGGGGGCGCGATCATGGCGTCCGAGCGTAGTCCAGGCCCGCTTGCGCCAAGGGGTGGTCAAGGTTCCCTCCGCTTGCCAGGGTGTGGCGCGGAACCGGTCGCGGTCGGATCGCGTTTGTAGGGATCAAGGGTCCATACGTAAAGGGAGAGTCATGGGGTTCAAGAAGCTGCTCGCGAGCCTGGGGGCCGGCGGGGCTTCGGTGGAGACGGTGCTGACCGAGGTCAACGTCGTTCCTGGTGGTGTCGTTCAGGGCGAGGTGCGGATCCAGGGCGGGTCCGTCAGCCAGGAGATCCAGGGGCTCTCGGTCGGGCTGCAGGCCAAGGTCGAGATCGAGAGCGGCGACCAGGAGTACAAGCAGGACATCGAGTTCACGAAGGTGCGCCTCGGTGACGCCTTCGAGCTGCAGGCGGGGGCCGCGCACACGGTGCCGTTCGGGCTGGAGATCCCCTGGGAGACGCCGGTCACGATGATCGACGGTCAGGCGCTGCGCGGGATGCACATCGGGGTGAGCACCGAGCTGGCGATCGCGCGGGCCGTGGACTCCAGTGACCTGGACCCGGTCAACGTGCACCCGCTGCCGGCGCAGAAGGCGATCCTGGACGCCTTCCTCCGGCTGGGTTTCCGCTTCAAGAACGCGGACATGGAGCGCGGTCACATCCGCGGGACGCGCCAGAAGCTGCCGTTCTACCAGGAGATCGAGTTCTTCCCGCCGTCGCAGTACCGGGGTCTGAACCAGGTCGAGCTGAGCTTCGTGGCCGATGAGAACGCGATGGACGTCATCCTGGAGATGGACAAGAAGCCGGGACTGTTCAGTGAGGGCAGTGACACCTTCCGGTCGTTCCAGGTGGGCCAGCACGACTTCCACGGGACGGACTGGGCGGCGTACCTCAATCAGTGGCTGTCCGAGGTCGGCAGCAAGCGCAACTGGTTCTAGGCTCGGTGTCCACTGAAGAGACCGATCAGGAGGTACCGAGGTGACCGAGCTCAAGCGGCGGCCGCTCCCCCATGACTTTCACCCGCCCGTGCCGTCGTTCACGGTGACGAGTGAGGACGTCGATCCGGGGGCGACGCTCAAGGACGCTCAGGTCTACGCGGCCGGCAACACCTCGCCGCAGTTGCGGTGGGAGGGCTTCCCGCCCGAGACCAAGAGTTTCGCCGTGACCTGCTACGACCCGGACGCCCCTACGGGGAGCGGGTTCTGGCACTGGACGGTGTTCGACATCCCGGCCTCGGTGACCGAGCTGCCGGAGGGTGCGGGCAGCGGCAAGTTCGAGGGGCTGCCCGAGGGCGCCGTACAGGTGCGGAACGACTACGGGTCGAAGGACTTCGGTGGGGCCGCGCCGCCGCCCGGGGACGGGTCGCACCGTTATGTGTTCACGGTGTACGCCGTGGATGCGGAGAAACTCGGTCCGGACTCGGACGTTTCTCCGGCGGTCGTCGGTTTCAACCTGCGGTTTCACACGCTGGCGCGGGCCCAACTGATCGGTGAGTACGAAGCGCCCGCAGAAGACTGACGTTCATTGAACGTTTGCCCGCCTCTGGTCTTGGAATTGATCAGAGGCGGGCATTTTTTATTGCGTTGTCCATCTCGGCGTGCCCGGCCAGAGTTGATCCAAGCCCGCCGTGCGGTGGGCCGGTTGCACATGGGAGGTGGGCTGGATGCGGGACACGCTGGTGCTGAACGCGAGCTTCGAGCCGCTGTCGACGGTGTCGTTGAATCGAGCCGTCGTTCTGGTGCTCCAGGACAAGGCTGTCGTCGAGCAGGCCCACCCCGAACTGCGTATGCGCGGAGCCGCGGTTGATATACCGGCCCCGCGGGTGATCCGGTTGTGCAGGTACGTGAGGGTGCCGTTCCGAAGACAAGCTCCGTGGTCGAGGCGCGGTGTGCTGGTCAGGGACCGGCACAGGTGCGCGTACTGCGGCAGGCGGGCGACGACGGTCGACCACGTGGTGCCGAGGGCGCAGGGCGGTCAGGACTCCTGGCTGAACACGGTGGCTTCGTGTGCGGAGGACAACCACCGCAAGGCGGCGCGGACTCCGGAGCAGGCGGGGATGCCGTTGCTGCGGCAGCCGTTCGAGCCGACGCCGGCCGATGCGATGTTGCTCGCGCTGGCGGTTGAGGATTTTGATGCGTTGCCGGGCTGGTTGGCTCGGGACGCTGCCTGACTAATCGCCGTAGTCGACATGGTTGTTGGTCGGCTGCGGGTTCGTTGTGGCTGATCGCGCCGTTCCCCGCGCCCCTTAGGGCGCGGGGAACTGGCGTAGCTCCAGAAGTGACCGGCCGTCAGTCGATGGACGGCTTCTCTCGGCGTTGGCGGTCTGAATTGCCGCCCGAGTTGCCGGAGTTGCCTCCGTCGTTGCCCGAACCGCCGCCGAACGGGCCGACGTTGCCCATCGCGCCGGAGAGGCCCTTGAGGGCGTCGCCGATCTCGCTGGGGACGATCCAGAGCTTGTTGGCGTCGCCTGCGGCGATCTTCGGGAGCATCTGGAGGTACTGGTAGGAGAGGAGCTTCTGGTCGGCGTCGCCTGCGTGGATCGCCTCGAACACCGTACGGACGGCCTGGGCTTCACCCTCGGCGCGCAGGGCCGCGGCCTTGGCCTCGCCTTCGGCGCGCAGGATCTGGGACTGCTTCTCACCTTCGGCGGTGAGGATGGCGGCCTGGCGGGTGCCCTCCGCGGTGAGGATCGCGGCGCGCTTGTCACGGTCGGCGCGCATCTGCTTCTCCATCGAGTCCTGGATGGAGGTGGGGGGCTCAATTGCCTTGAGTTCGACGCGGTTTACGCGGATGCCCCACTTGCCGGTGGCCTCGTCGAGGACGCCGCGCAGGGCCGCGTTGATCTCCTCGCGGGAGGTCAGCGTGCGCTCCAGGTCCATGCCGCCGATGATGTTGCGGAGCGTGGTGACCGTGAGCTGCTCGATTGCCTGGATGTAGCTGGCCACTTCGTAGGTCGCGGCCCGCGCGTCCGTCACCTGGTAGTAGATGACCGTGTCGATGTTGACGACCAGGTTGTCCTGGGTGATCACCGGCTGCGGCGGGAACGGTACGACCTGTTCACGCAGGTCGATGCGGTTGCGGATCGTGTCGATGAACGGGACGACGATGTTGAGTCCCGCGTTCAGTGTGCGTGTGTAGCGGCCAAATCGCTCCACGATCGCGGCACTTGCCTGCGGGATGACCTGGATCGTCTTGATCAAAGCGATGAAGACCAACACCACCAGGATGATCAAGACGATGATGACCGGTTCCATCGTGCTCCCCGTACCCTTCTCCGCCTCGGCGCTTTCGGAAGATCTTATGGTTGTTGAAGATCTTGCTGGTCGAGTGTGTCAGACCGTCACGCAACTCGTGTGCTGTTCGGTTCAGTTGAGTCCTGCGAGGTCATCGGTCGAGTCCTGCGAGGTCAGATGACGATCGCGGTGGCTCCCTCGATCTCCACGACGTCCACCTCCTGGCCCGGTTCGTAGGCGCGGTCGGTGTCGAGTGCGCGCGCCGACCAGATCTCCCCGGCCAGCTTGATCCGGCCGCCGCCGGAGCCGTCGACGCGCTCCAGGACGACGGCCTGTTTGCCCTTCAACGCGTCCACGCCGGTGGCGAGTTGGGGCCGTTGGGAGCGGTGCCGGTTCGCGATGGGCCGTACGACCGCGATGAGCGCGACCGAGACGACGGCGAAGACGAGGACCTGGACGACGAGGTCCCCGCCGATTCCCGCGGTTCCCGCCGCGGCGACGGCGCCCATGGCGAGCATGCCGAACTCCGGCATCGCGGTCACCACGAGAGGGATCCCGAGTGCCACCGCGCCGACGAGCCACCACACCCATGTGCCGATGTCGTTCACATGGTCAATGGTAGAGCTGCGGGTCCCGTCACGGACAGGGCGCATTTGTCCCTGCACCCGCTTCTTACAAGGGAGTTCAGGCCATGGGGAGACCGTGTGCGGTCCAGCGGTCGCCGACCTGCTCGACGATCAGCGGGAGGCCGAAGCACAGGGAGAGGTTGCGGGCGGTGAGTTCGAGCTCCAGCGGGCCCGCGGCGAGGACCTTGCCCTGACGGATCATCAGGACGTGGGTGAAGCCGGGGGCGATCTCCTCGACGTGGTGCGTGACCATGATCATGGAGGGGGCGATCGGGTCGCGGGCCAGGCGGCCGAGCCGGCGTACGAGGTCCTCGCGGCCGCCGAGGTCGAGGCCGGCGGCGGGCTCGTCGAGGAGGAGTAGCTCGGGGTCGGTCATCAGGGCGCGGGCGATGAGGGTGCGCTTGCGCTCGCCCTCGGAGAGGGTGCCGAAGCGGCGCTCCAGGTAGTCGCTCATGCCGAGGCGGTCGAGGAAGGCGCGGGCGCGCTGCTCGTCGACGTCCTCGTAGTCCTCGTGCCACCCGGCGGTCATGCCGTAGGCGGCGGTCAGGACGGTCTGCAGGACGGTCTGGCGCTTGGGGAGCTTCTCGGCCATGGCGATGCCGGCGACGCCGATGCGGGGGCGCAGTTCGAAGACGTCGACCTTGCCGAGGGTCTCGCCGAGGATGGTGGCGGTGCCGCTGCTGGGGAACAGGTAGCTGGACGCGACGTTCAGGAGCGTGGTCTTGCCGGCGCCGTTCGGGCCGAGGATGACCCAGCGCTCGCCCTCCTTGACCGACCAGGAGACCTGGTCCACCAGAGCCCGGCCCTCCCGGACCACGGTTACGTCCTCCAGCTCCAGAACATCGCTCATGAGCGCGCTGTCTCCCATTGCATCGTCGGCCTGTCTCGGCTGTCGCGTGCGCCGGTAGGCGCAGCCCTCGAAGAAATCTACGCCACCGGCCGGGCGCCCCATTCCATCGGTCCGGTCCTTAGGGTGGAGGGCATGCTTTCGGAACCACGTTCAGGACGCCTCGCCGCCTGGGGAAATGCCCTGTTGGCCGGGCTTGTCTCACCCGACGACGCCGTGCTCGCCATCGTGGGCGAGGACGCCGTGCACCGGGTGGAGGGGCTGCCGGGCGAATCGGCCCCCGTCGGACTCACCCTCGCGCTGGGGCGGCTGCGCGCCCTCGGGGCGACCGGGCTGCGCGTGGCGCTGCCCACCTCGGGACATCCGCTGGGCCTGAGCGGCCCGCCCGCGTTCAACGCGCGGGCCTTGGAGGCCGAGGAGGCGGTGATCTGCTACGGCGTCGCGCTCGGCCTCGTTCCCGAGGTGTACGAGGCCGGTCCCGCCGGTGACGTCCATGTCGAGGTGGTCTGGCACTGCCTGCCGGTGCGGGAGGCGCCGCCCGCCGATGTGCCCTCGCTCGGGGAGGCCGAGCGGGAGCTGGCGGAGGCGCTGCGGGACGCTACGGCGGTGTTGTCGCGGCTCGACGTGGCCGCGTCCGGGCCGGTGGCCGAGGCGGCTCTCGACGCGTATCGCGCGCGGGCCGAGCGGGGGCGGGAAGTGTTGGCGCCCGGGTATCCGCCGCGGGCGGTGCGGGTGCTGGAACTGGCGCAGCGGGTGGGGTTGTTGGTGTCCGTGGCCTATGAGAGTGGGCATGGGGGTGCGGTGAGCGCGTCCGAGATGGCTGTGCGGGCGGAGGCGTTGCGGCCGGTGGAGCGGACGGCTCGGCGGGCGCAGGTCGCGGCGTACAACTCCGTTGTGGAGGAGCGGGAGAAGGGGGTGCGCTGAATGTTCCGTCGCGGTGTTGCCCCGGGTTGGTGTGGGCGCCACTGGGGGCTCCGCCCCCAGACCCCCGGTCGGCCCTGAACGGGCCTCGTCCTCAAACGCCGGACGGGCTGGATATGTGCGGCCTGCGTTGGAAAGGCGCCGAACGGGCTGGATGGTGGCGGCCTGTGGTGAAGAGGTGCCGGACAGGCTGAATGGTGGTGGCCTGTGCTGGCGAGGTGTCGGACGGGCCGGGATTGCTGGGGCACGCCGAGTTCGGCGCGTACAAAAAGGGCCCCGAGAGTCGTCGTTGACTCTTGAGGCCCTTCTCTACCGCTGTGGGCGTCAGCCGTTGACGCCCTTGTTGCCGAACGTGGGGTTCAGCAGGCCGATGACGTTGACGCTGTCGCCGACGACGTTGACGGGGACGTGGACGGGGACCTGGACGGCGTTGCCCGAACCGACACCCGGCGACTTCACGGCCGCGCCGTCGGCACCCGCGTCGGCGAAAGCGGCACCGGCGGACGCGCCGGCGGCGATACCGGCGACGGTGAGGGCCACGGCGGCCTTCTTGGCGATGTTCATGGGAAGCGTTCCTCCTGCGATTGCGTGACCGACCCGGCCGCGGGTCGTGCGCTGATCAACGCGGGAGTGGGCGAGAACGGCACGGACATGCGCGTTTGACTGCCCGTTCGGATCATTGGGGCGACAAGCCGACCAGGTGACCAAGTGACCGGGTGACGAGCAGACCGGCCTCCCAGGCGGTGTCCTGGGAGGCCGGAGGCCGGTCACAGTCGCGCGGCGACCTGCTTCAGCGGTTGAGGCCCAGGTTGCCGAAGGCCGGGTTCAGCACGCCGATGACGTTCACGCTGTTGCCGACCGCGTTGACCGGGACGTGCACCGGGACCTGGACGACGTTGCCCGAGCCGACGCCGGGCGAGCCGATGGCCTGGCCGTTCGCCAGGCCGTCGGCGGAGGCCAGCCCGGCACCGGCGGCGACCAGCCCGCCGGCCACCATCGTCACGGCCGCTGCCTTCTTCAGGTTCTTCACTTCTGAGCCCTCCTAGCGATCACCGCGGCAGGCGCCGCGGCACGCACTGGAGAACGGTGGAGATCCACAAAGGATGCGCCATTCGAGGGACATTCCCACGACGGTATGAATCTCAGCCCGGAACGGGACGTTCCGTGTTGCCGTCACGTGCCCCCTGCGCCGCCGCTCACCTGGTCAGACCGTGGCGTACGGCGAACAGGGCGGCCTGCGTGCGGTCCGCCAGGTCGAGCTTCATCAGGATGTTCGAGACGTGGGTCTTGACCGTCTTCTCGGAGAGCACCAGGGCGCGGGCTATCTCGCGGTTGGAGCGGCCGTCGGCGATCAGGCCGAGCACCTCGCGCTCCCGCTCCGTGAGGGAACCGCCTCTCCCCTGACCCGAGTTGGACTCCTCCTGGGACAACAGGACGCCGGCGACCTCGGGTTGGAGCAGGATGTGGCCCGCGTGGACGGAACGGATGGCACCGGCCAGGGCGTCCGGGTCCACGTCCTTGTAGACGTAACCGGCGGCGCCCGCGCGCAGGGCCGGTATCACCGTGCGCTGTTCGGTGAAGCTCGTGACGATCAACACGCGCGCGGGGTGGTCGAGTTCGCGGAGTCTGCGCAGCGCGTCGATGCCGTCCATGCCCGGCATCTTGACGTCCATGAGGACGACGTCGGGCTTCAACTCCTCGGTGCGGGCGACTCCTTCGGCGCCGTCGGCCGCCTCGCCGACGACCTCGATGTCGTCCTGCACCTCCAGGAAGGTGCGCAGGCCCCGGCGGACGACCTGGTGGTCGTCGACGATCAGCACCTTGATTGGGTCAGCCACCGGGGACCTCCATCTCGATCGTGGTGCCCTTTCCGGGCGCCGATTCCACGGTCAGCGTGCCGCCGACGCCGTTCGTCCGGTCCCGCATGGAGACCAGGCCCAGGTGGCGTCCGGCGCGGCGGATCGACTGGGGTTCGAAGCCGCTGCCGTCGTCGGTGATCCGCAGGACCGCCCCGCAGCCGCTTCGCTCCAGGGTCACGGTGACGTGGTCCGCGCCGGAGTGCCGCAGCGCGTTGTGCAGGGCCTCCTGGGCGACGCGCAGCATGGCTTCCTCCTGGGCGGCGGGCAGGGCGCGGAAGCCTCGGCCGGTGAAGGTCACGCGTGCGGTGTGGGCGCGGTCGAGGACCTGGATCTGGGTGCGCAGGGTGGCGCTCAGTCCGTCCTCGTCGAGGGCGGCGGGGCGCAACTCGACGACTGCGGCGCGCAGTTCGTCGGCGGCCTCGGCGGCGAGCGCGGCCACCTGCTGGAGTTCGCCCTTGGCACGGGAGGGATCGCGGTCGACGAGGGTGGCGGCGGCCTGTGCGGTGAGGCGGAGGGAGAACAGTTTCTGGGCCACCGCGTCGTGCAGCTCGTGGGCCAGGCGGGAGCGCTCCTCGACGATGGTCAGCTCGCGGCTGCGCTCGTAGAGGCGGGCGTTGGTGAGGGCGATGGCCGCGTGCTGGGCGAGGATGGAGAGGAGTTCCTCGTCCTCCTCGGTGAAGCCGCAACTGCCGTCCCGCTTGGGGCAGTTCTTGTTCGCGAGGAACAACGCGCCGATGATCTCGTCGTCGTCGCGGATGGGCAGGCCCAGGAAGTCGGACATGTCGGGGTGGGCCGAGGGCCAGCCCTCGAAGCGGGGGTCCTTGCGTACGTCCGCGAGGCGCTCGGCCTTGGCCTGGTGCAGCATCGCGGCGAGGATGCCGTGCTGGCGCGGGAGCGGGCCGATGGCCTTCCACTGGGCGTCGCTGACGCCGTCGACCACGAACTGGGCGAAGCCGCCGTGGTCGTCGGGGACGCCGAGGGCGGCGTACTGCGCGTCGAGCAGCTCGCGGGCCGAGGCGACGATCGTCTTGAGGACGTCGCGCACCTCGAGATGCCTGCTCATGGCCAGCAGCGCGGAACTCACCGCCGCGAGGCCGGACCGTGGACCTTGACTCATGTCCTCACGGTACCGGCGGGGTGTGACACCGCGGATCGGGCTGGTGGCCGCCGTCGTCTGGTCCGGAAGGCCTAGGGCGAAGGGCCCCGGTGGACTGCGGCCGGCGTCCGACGCGGCGGGGGCTGTCCCGTTCCTACGTTGGGGGCACGCCGATGGCGGCGTAGTGACGAGGGGACGTGTGTCATGTCGGTAGCGATCATCACGGGGGCGTCCAAGGGACTGGGGCGTGCCCTCGCCGAGGCCCTGGCCGCGCGGGGCTGGGACCTGGTGCTCGACGCCAGGACCGAGGGGGTGCTGACGGAGGCCGCGGTGTCCGTCGCCGCGTACGGCACGCGCGTGGAGGCTCTTCCCGGGGATGTCACGGACGCCGCGCACCGGGCCGAGCTGGTGGCCGCGGCGGAGAAGCTGGGCGGTGTCGACCTGGTCGTGAGCAACGCGAGCGCGCTGGGCGCCGAGCCGCTCGTACGCCTGGAGGAGCTGGCCCTGGACGGGCTGCGGCGGGCGCTGGAGGTGAACGTGGTGGCCGCGCTGGGGCTGGTCCAGGAGGCGCTGCCGCTGCTGCGGGCCGCACGGGCGGGCGCGGTGATCGCGGTCAGCTCGGACGCCGCGGCCGAGGCGCACGAGACGTGGGGCGGCTACGGAGCGTCCAAGGCGGCCCTCGACCATCTCGCGGCCGTGCTCGGCGTGGAGGAACCGGGGCTGCGGGTGTGGGCTGTCGACCCCGGGGACATGGGCACGGACCTGTACGCGGCGGCCGTACCGGACGACGACGATCCGCGGCCGTCGCCGGCCGGGGTGGTGCCGGCCTTCCTGCGGCTGCTGGACGAGCGGCCAGCGAGCGGTCGTTACGGCGCCCCGGCCCTGCTGGAGCAGCGATGACAGTGGCCGTGCGAGTTCCGGAGGAGCTCTCCGCGCGCGTGCCCGCCGAGCAGCGCGGGCCGGGGCTCGACCGGGATGCCGTACGACTGCTGGTGTCGCGGGGTACCGAGGTGGCGCATCACGTGTTCGCGGAGTTGCCGCGGCTGCTGCGGGCCGGGGATCTGCTGATCGTGAACACGTCGCCGACGCTCGCCGCGGCGGTGGACGGGTGGATCGGGCACGCACGCGTGGTGGTGCATTTCTCCACGCGGGGCGATGACGGGCAGTGGGCGGTCGAGCTGCGGGAGCCGGACGGGAAGGGCACCACACGCGCGCGTGCGGGCGGCCCGGAGGGGGTGGAGGTGCGGCTGACCGGGGACGCGCGGCTGACCCTGGAGGAGCCGCTGAGCGGGCGGGGGGAGCGGTTGTGGTGGGCGCGGGTGTCCGGTGCGGGGGTGGCGAAGCTGTTGCGCGAGCACGGGCGGCCCATCCGTTACTCCTATACGGAGCGGGATCAGCCCCTCTCCGTCTATCAGACCGTGTTCTCGTTGCCGGCCGAGGACGGGGCCGGCAGTGCGGAGATGCCCAGCGCCGCGCGGCCCTTCACCGCGCGGCTCGTGGCGGAGCTGGTGAGTCGGGGGGTGCAGTTCGCGCCGATCACCTTGCACACGGGGGTGGCGTCGGCCGAGGTGCACGAGCCGCCGTATCCGGAGCGGTTCGCGGTGTCGGAGGTGTCGGCCCGGTTGATCAACGCCGCCCGCGCGGGGGACGGGCGGGTGATCGCGGTGGGGACCACTGCCGTGCGGGCGGTGGAGTCCGCCGCCGGGGACGACGGTGTCGTACGCGCGCGTGCCGGGTGGACGGATCTCGTCGTCACGCCGGAGCGGGGGGTGCGGGTGGTGGACGGGCTGGTGACGGGGCTGCACGAGCCGGAGGCCTCGCATCTGCTGATGCTGGAGGCGGTCGCCGGGCGGGCCGCCGTCGATCGCAGTTATGAGGAGGCCTTGCGGGGGCTCTACCTGTGGCACGAGTTCGGGGACGTGCATCTCATCCTCCCGGAGGAGGATCCTCACACGGTGCGTTGCTCCCGCAACTGCGGGTGAGGTCAGGGCGCGCTCGGTGTGAGCCCGCGCATAGGGCACAGATCACGTACTAGCGGACATAGGAGATATGGGCGCCCCGCCTGAGCGGGACAGACGGCCCTGTCTGTCC
This sequence comes from Streptomyces sp. NBC_01478, assembly GCF_036227225.1. GTDB lineage: Bacteria > Actinomycetota > Actinomycetes > Streptomycetales > Streptomycetaceae > Streptomyces. Next base: position 2,961,918 of record NZ_CP109444.1, read on the forward strand.
CGTTTTGCCCTTCCCTGCTCCACTACCCGGGATCGTACGTCACACCTTTGCCAGGGGTTTTTGCGGCCGCTAAGAATTGCAGCCGTCGCTCAGCGCCGCGGATCCCGTCCGCGGCGTTTGTGCCGGAAGCACCCGCGTCCCCGCCGGACGGTGAGCGACCTCCGCGCCATTCGAAGAGGTCCACCCGCCATGCCCAAGAACATGAACACTCCTGGTCATAGTCGTCTGACCAAGCTGAACAAGCTGACGAAGCAGCACAAGATCGCGCTCGCCGGTGTCGCCACGCTCGGCGCCGCCGCCCTCGCCTTCTCCGCGGTGCCCGGCGACGCGGGGACGACCACCAACGACGCCGCGTCCACGGCGAAGGTGGCCTACAGCACGGAGCCCATCAAGGGCGTCAAGGCCAGCGTCACCGACCAGCTCGCCGGTGCCAGCGTGAAGACCGAGGCGATCCAGGCGAAGGCCGACGCGAAGGCGAAGGCGGCGAAGGCCAAGGCGGACGCCGCCGCGAAGAAGAAGGCCGCCGCCGAAGCCGCCGCCAAGAAGAAGGCGGAGGCCGCGCGCAAGGCCAAGAAGGCCGCGAGCCGCTCCAGCCAGCGCGTCAAGATCCAGCCCGTCGCGGCGACGACGTACGCCGACAACCTCAACGGCTGGATCAACCACGCCCTGGCGATCATGAAGCAGAAGGGCATCCCGGGCTCGTACAACGGCCTGTACAAGAACATCATGCGGGAGTCCTCGGGCAACCCGAGCGCCGTCAACGGCTGGGACGTCAACGCGGTCAACGGCACCCCGTCGATCGGTCTGCTCCAGGTCATCCAGCCGACGTTCAACGCGTACCACGTCTCCGGTACCTCGACGAGCATCTACGACCCGGTCGCCAACATCACCGCCGCGGCGAACTACGCGGCCGACCGCTACGGCTCGATCGACAACGTCAACAGCGCGTACTGAGACGCGTACCGAGGCCTCCGGCGGACCTCTGGGTCTCGGTATCGACGCCGAAAGGGCGGCACCCGTGTGAGGGGTGCCGCCCTTCGGTGTCGTACGGGAACTGCTACTTGCGCATGACCTCGGGCTCGTGGCGGCGCAGGAAGCGGGCCACGAAGAAGCCGCAGATGATGCCGAGGGCGATCAGGGCGGCCATGTCCAGGCCCCAGGCGCCGACGGTGTGCTCCCAGAGCGGGTCCGTGCTGTCGCCGGGCTTGGGCGGGCTGATCTTGTTGAAGTCGAGCGTGGCGCCCGCGGCGCCGACCGCCCAGCGCGACGGCATCAGGTACGAGAACTGGTTGACGCCGATCGAGCCGTTCAGGGTGAACAGGCAGCCGGTGAACACGACCTGGATGATCGCGAACATGACCAGCAGCGGCATGGTCTTCTCGGCCGTCTTCACCAGCGAGGAGATGATCAGGCCGAACATCATCGCGGTGAAGCCGAGACCCATGATCGGGATGCAGAGTTCGAGCATGGTCTGACTGCCGAGGACCAGGCCCTGCTTGGGGATCTCCCGGCTGGAGAAGCCGATGACGCCGACCATCAGGCCCTGCAGCGCGGTGATCACACCGAGCACGAACACCTTGGACATCAGATACGCGGAACGGGACAGCCCGGTCGCGCGCTCCCGTTCGTAGATGACCCGTTCCTTGATCAGCTCACGGACGGAGTTGGCCGCGCCGGCGAAGCAGGCGCCGACCGCGAGGATCAGCAGGACCGTGGTGGCCGTGCCGTTCGGGATGACGGTGCCGTTCGCCCTGGGCGGGTTGGGCAGCAGGCTGTTGCCCGAGTCGATGAGCAGGCTCACCGCGCCCAGGACGCCCGGCAGGATCACCATCAGCGCCAGGAAGCCCTTGTCGGAGGCGATCACCCCGACGTAGCGGCGCACCAGCGTGACGAACTGCGACATCCAGCCCTGCGGCTTCGGCGGTTTCATGGCCTGCATCGGCGGCATCTGTACGGACTGCGGAGCTATCGCGTCGATGTCCGCGGCGTACATCTGGTAGTGCTGCGAGCCCTTCCAGCGCCCGGCCCAGTCGTAGTCGCGGTAGTTCTCGAAGGCGGAGAAGACATCGGCCCAGGTGTCGTAGCCGAAGAAGTTCAGCGCCTCCTCCGGCGGGCCGAAGTAGGCGACCGCGCCGCCCGGCGCCATCACCAACAGCTTGTCGCAGATCGCCAGTTCGGCCACGGAGTGGGTGACGACGAGGACCGTGCGGCCGTCGTCGGCGAGGCCGCGCAGCAACTGCATGACATCGCGGTCCATGCCCGGGTCGAGGCCCGAGGTGGGCTCGTCCAGGAAGATCAGCGAGGGCTTGGTGAGGAGTTCCAGCGCGACCGAGACGCGCTTGCGCTGGCCGCCGGAGAGGGAGGTGATCTTCTTCTCTTTGTGGATGTCGAGCTTCAGCTCGCGCAGCACCTCGTCGATGCGGGCCTCGCGCTCGTCGCCGGTGGTGTCGGCGGGGAAGCGCAGCTTGGCCGCGTACTTGAGCGCCTTCTTGACGGTCAGTTCCTTGTGCAGGATGTCGTCCTGCGGGACCAGACCGATGCGCTGGCGCAGTTCGGCGAACTGCTTGTAGAGGTTCCGGTTGTCGTAGAGGACGTCGCCCTGGTTGGCGGGCCGGTAGCCGGTGAGCGCCTTGAGCAGGGTCGACTTGCCGGATCCCGACGGGCCGATGACCGCGATCAGCGACTTCTCCGGTACGCCGAAGGAGACGTCCTTGAGGATCTGCTTGCCGCCGTCGACCTCGACGGTCAAGTGCCGTGCGGAGAAGGAGACTTCACCGGTGTCGACGAACTCTTCGAGCCGGTCCCCGACCAGCCGGAACGTGGAGTGGCCGACGCCGACGATGTCGTTCGGGCCGAGCAGCGCCGAGCCGCCCTTGGCGATCGGCTGGCCGTTGACGTACGTGCCGTTGTGCGAGCCGAGGTCACGGATCTCGAAGCGGCCGTCGAGCGTCGCGTGGAACTCGGCGTGGTGGCGCGAGACTTGGAGGTCGGAGACCACCAACTCGTTCTCCAGCGCACGGCCGATGTGCATCACGCGGTCCAGCGAGAACTGGTGGAACGTGGTCGGGCTGCGGTCGCCGTAGACCGGCGGCGCCCCCGCGCCGACGCCGGACCCCTGCTGCGGCGGAATGTTCGCGGCGGCCGGCGGCTGGTAACGCTGCTGCTCGGGCGTCTGCTGCGGGGCTGCCTGCTGTGCCCAGCCGGGGCCCGCTCCCTGTGCCGCGTACGGCTGTTGCTGCGGCTGCGGAGTGGCGACCGGGGCCGCGGCGCCGGACAGGCTCAGGCGCGGGCCGTCGGTCGCGTTGCCCAGGTGCACGGACGAGCCGGGGCCGATCTCCATCTGATGGATGCGCTGCCCCTGCACGAACGTGCCGTTGGTGCTGCCGTGGTCGTCGATGACCCAACTCCGGCCGCCCCAACTGATCGTGGCGTGCCGCCAGGAAACCCTGGCGTCGTCGACCACGATGTCCCCCTGCGGATCACGTCCGAGGGTGTAGGGCCTGGACGCGTCGAGCGTCCAGGTCCGTCCATTCAATTCCAGTACGAGTTCCGGCACTCCATGCCCCACTGAGTAGTCCCCCGAGTTACCCCCATCACAGAGGGAGTCTAGGGATGGCGAACATCGTCGGGAACTATTTCAGGCTGCACCCCCTGACCGAAAGTCGGACCTTGTGAAGACCACGTCCGCACGCTTCCGCCGGTTCCGTTGACGGGGTTGAAACCGACCCGGAGAGTGGTAATCCACGCGAGGGGGACATGCGTGGTGTCCGCACCGTGCCGCGGATCGGGGGGTCTGCCATGAGCTCAGCAACGAGTGTCAGGACGGCGAGCTACGACACGAGGGTGCCCTGGGGTGACGTCCTGCTGTCCGCGATCGCCGCGGTGAGCTGGGCGTTGATAGGTATGGCGGGCACGGCCGCGCTCGGCCTGCACCTGCTGGGCGCCGACACGGCGGGCTCGCTCGGCCCGATGACCGCGGCGGTGGTGGCCCTCGGCGCGGGCGGTTCGGTCACCCCGACCGGCGACGTCTCCGCCTTCGGCCTGACCGGCGCCCAGGCCACCACGGCCGTCACGATCACCCCGTTGGGCGTGAGCCTGGTGGGAGCACTCCTGCTGTCGTATTTCTTCCTACGGTCCCTGCGGGCGGCCGGAGTTGTGATCGCCCCGGCCGAACTCCTCGCGCGCGCGGGCTCGGTGATCGTCCTCTTCGTGGCGATGCTGGGTGGACTGGCCTGGGCCGGGCACGACGTCATCACGATCGACGGCAGCAAGCTGGGCCTGGACAAGCTGACGGGCGGCGGTGGAAGCGGCGGCGGGGTGAACATCCCCGGGATCGGCGACATCGGTGACATCGGCGGCCTGTTGCCGGGCAAGATCAGCGACCTGGTCAAGGCGAAGGCGGCGGTCGGCTTCACGGTGGACACGGCGCCGACCCTGCTGGGCGGCCTCGGCTGGTCGGCCGGCATCCTGCTCATCGCCCTGCTGGCATCCCGCCGCACTCCCCTCCCCCGCGGCTGGGAGGCCGTCCACCGCGTCGTACGGCCGGCCGCGTCCGCGCTCGTCGCGGTGCTGCTGGTCGCGGTCGCGGCGGGGCTCGCGGCGGCGGCGTACGCGACGATCGGCGACGACCACCCGAAGCGCATCGCGGGCGCCGCGCTGCTCGGCGCCCCCAACGGAGTCTGGCTCGGCATCCCGATCGGCCTCTTCGTCCCCTGGGACGGCAAGGCGACGGGCGAACTGGCGAAGCTGCTCCCCCATCCCCTCGACGACCTCCTGAGCGCGAAGTCCGACCAGCCGGTGACGTTGGGACGGCTGGCCGAACTGGACGGTCGGGTGTGGCTGTTGGGGGTTGCCGCGGGGCTGATGATGCTGCTGGCGGGGGTGTTGACGGCGGTGCGGACGCCGTTGGGGGCAAGTGCGGTGCGCGGGACGGGGGTTGGGGCGGTTGAGGCGGGCGCCCGATGGGATTCGGGTGCCGGGGCGAGTGGCGGGAAGCGCGGGAGCACGGGCGCGGGGAATCCGGGAGCTCTGGGGTTCGCCGGGCGGTGTGCCCTACGGCTCGGGGTCGTGACCGCGCTGGCCCTGCCGTTGTTGGCCTGGCTGACGGATGTGTCGGTGGACGCGTCGCTGTCGGTACTGGGGTTCGACGCGTTCGGTGCGGGGATCGAGTTGCACGGGCATCTGGGCATGGCGTTGGTGCTCGGCGCGGTGTGGGGGGCCGGGGCGGGCGGTGTCGGGGGGCTGCTCGCGTACGCGACCGGGTCGGCGGGACGACAGGCTTCGCGGCTGGCACTGGGTGACTTGGGGGCGACGGTTGCGGTTCCGGGGGCGGGGTCGGGTTCGGGTTCGGGGTCGGATGGCTGGGCTCCGGGGCAGCCGGGATATCCGGAACATGCGCAGCCTGCAGGGGGTGCGGGACACGCGGGGCATCCGGAGAACGCCGGGGAGCCCGGGCCCTACGTGCCGAGTTCCCCTTACCGCGCACCGAACCCTGCGACCAACCCGTATCTGCAACTGCCCGACGAGCTACGGCAACCGGAGGACGGTGGGGCGGCGCCGCCTCGTGGAACAGGTTGGCCTGGCGGGAAGCCTCCTGGGCCGGGGGGTGGGGCGGCGCCTCGGGGGGCGGGAGCTGGGGGCGCGGGGTCCGGGGCTGCGGGAGCGGGGGGTGCGGCGCCTGGCGGTGCAGGGCCTGGCGGTGGGGCTCGGGGCCGTGGAGCAGGGTGGCCGCCGGACGCGGCCTCGCCTCAGGAAGGTGCCTGGCCGCCCGGTGCGCGGTCGCCGCAGGAAGGTGACCGACCGCCTGGTGGAGGTCTACGGGACTCAGGTGCCGCGCAGCCACCAGGTGGTGCCGGCCCGGGTGGTGGGGCCCTGCCTCGTGGAGCAGGGTGGCCGCCCGGAACGAAGGCACCGCAGGAGGGCGACCGGCCGGCCTACGGAGGTCCGCAGGCCCCAAGTACCGCCCAGCCTCCGGGAGACGCAGGGCCAGGTGGTGGGCCCCGATCCCGTGGACCAGCCTGGCCACCGAACGCGGGGTCGGCTCAGGAAGGTGCCTGGCCTCCGGGCGCTCGGTCACCGCAGGCGGACGGTCGGTCGCCCGGCGGCGCGGTGCCTCCCTCCGGTGCCTCGCGATCGCCGGAAGACGCGGGCCCGGGCGGCAGGAACCGACCCCGCGGACCAGTCAGGCCACCGGACGCCGGTTCACCGACGGAAGGTGTCTGGCCGCCGGGTGCGCGGGCGCCTCAAGAAGGCGGTCGGCCGCCGACCCGAGGCCCACGGCCCTCCGGTGCCCCTCAACCGCCGGGAAACGCGGGGCAGTTCGGGGCCGGGCCGGCGCCCGGAGCCGTAGGGCCGGGTGGGGTCGGGTCGTATCCCGGAAGTTCGCCGTCGGCCGACGGCGCTCGTGCGGGCGACGAGTCGCCGTCGCCCGGTACCCCTCCGCCGCCCGTCGACATGTACGGCGCTCCGACCATGGCCCAGTCCTACGAGCCGCCGTCCCGGTCGCCCCGGCGTCCACCCGGGGCACGTTCACGGGACTGGCCGGAGGACGACTCGGACGGTGGGCAGCAGCCTCCCTCTCCGCCTCCGCCCCCGCCACCGCCGCCGCCCCCGCCGAGGAGGCCCAAGGGACGCCGGTGACCCACGTAAGGGTCGGGTGAGCCGTGGTGATGGTGGTGTCGGACAACGTGCGGAGGGCGGGGCGGCGGCATTCCCGTGGCCTGACAACCGAACGGCCGGCCACCCGGTGACCCGACAACCCGGTGGCCCTACGGCCCAACCACACCGCCGCCCCACCCGTCCGGCCGTATCCCCAAACCCAGCGCCCTACCCATCACCCCCTGCGCACCCTCCGGCCGACTCACGATCCGCACCGCGTCGCACCCCGATCGCCTCAACGCGCCCGCTGACCGCGTCTCAGCCATCTCACGACCGTCCTCAGCCCACTTCTGACCGCCGCCACGTGCCTCCGTGATCACCCCGTAAGGTTCGCGCCACCGACTCGACACCCACTGTTCCGTGTCCGCTAGGCGGACCTCTGCGGCATAAGGCACTCCGTGCCGGATACGGTGGGTACATCATGAGCGCTTCGCAGACCTCTGACGTCCCCACTCTCCTCGTCAAGATCTTCGGCAAGGACAGGCCGGGCATCACGGCCGGACTCTTCGACACCCTCGCCGCCTACTCCGTCGACGTGGTCGACATCGAGCAGGTCGTCACGCGGGGCCGGATGGTGTTGTGCGCACTCGTGACCCCGCCGCCCGCCGGGCTCGAAGGGGGTCTGCGGGCCACCGTGCATAGCTGGGCCGAGTCGATGAAGATGCAGGCCGAGATCATCTCCGGCCTCGGCGACAACCGGCCGCGCGGGCTCGGGCGTTCGCTGGTGACCGTGCTCGGCCACCCCCTCACCGCGGAGTCCACCGCCGCGATCGCCGCCCGCATCACCAAGGCCGGCGGCAACATCGACCGTATCTTCCGGCTCGCCAAGTACCCCGTGACAGCGGTCGAGTTCGCGGTGTCCGGGGTGGAGACCGAGCCCCTGCGCACCGCCCTCGTCACCCACGCGGCGACGTTCGGCGTCGACATCGCCGTCGTCGCGGCGGGGCTGCACCGGCGGGCCCAGCGGCTGGTCGTCATGGACGTCGACTCCACGCTCATCCAGGACGAGGTCATCGAACTCTTCGCCGCGCACGCCGGCTGCGAGGCCGAGGTCGCCGAGGTGACCGCCGCGGCGATGCGCGGGGAACTGGACTTCGAGCAGTCGCTGCACGCGCGCGTGGAGTTGCTGGCGGGGCTGGACGCCTCGGTCGTCGACAAGGTGCGCAGCGAGGTGCGGCTGACGCCGGGGGCCCGGACGCTGATCCGTACGCTCAAGCGGCTCGGCTATCAAGTCGGCGTCGTATCAGGCGGGTTCACCCAGGTCACCGACGACCTCAAGGACCGGCTCGGGCTCGACTTCGCCCAGGCCAACACGCTGGAGATCGTCGACGGGAAGCTGACCGGCAAGGTCACCGGCGAGATCGTCGACCGTGCCGGCAAGGCGCGGCTCCTGCGCCGCTTCGCCGCCGAGGCGGGCGTACCACTCGCGCAGACCGTGGCGATCGGCGACGGCGCCAACGACCTGGACATGCTCAACGCGGCCGGTCTCGGCGTCGCCTTCAACGCGAAGCCGGTCGTACGGGAGGCCGCGCACACCGCGGTGAACGTGCCGTTCCTCGACACCGTGCTGTATCTGCTGGGCGTCACCCGCGAAGAGGTCGAGGCCGCGGACACGCACGACGAGGACTGATCGCGGGCCCGTAGACCCGTACAGCCTTCGGGCCCGGCACCGCAGCATGGTGCCGGGCCCCTTGTCGTGTTGTGCGGGCCTACGTTCTCGGCTTGCCGTGCGGTCCGCAGGTCTGCCGGTCCGCAGGCCTACCGGTCCGCAGGCCGCCGGTCCGCCGGCCTAACCGCCGGTCCGCCGGTCTATTCGGACGGCGCCCAGTAGTCGTCCAGCGTGGCCACGCCCGGCTCCAGTGCCTTCCAGGAACCGGTGAACGACAGGACGGCGAAGCCGGCGGCCGCGAAGCCGCGCTGGTTCAGCCGCTCACGGGCCTCGCCGGAGCCCGCGCCGGGGAGGATCTCGGCCAGGCCCTGCACGCTCGGGTTGTGGCCGACCAGGATCACGTTCCGCGCGTCGTCCGGCGTCTCGTTCAGTACCGCGATCAGCTCGCCGGGCGAGGCCTCGTAGAGCCGCTCCTCGTAGACGGTTTTCGGCCGGTGCGCGAGCTCGTGGACGGCGAGCTTCCAGGTCTCCCGGGTCCGGACCGCGGTGGAGCAGAGGGCCAGATCGAAGGGGATGCCGGTGTCGGCCAGCCTGCTTCCGGCGGTGGCCGCGTCCAGGCGGCCCCGCTCAGCGAGCGGCCGCTCGTGATCGGTCACCTGGGGCCAGTCGGCTTTCGCATGCCGGAAGAGGACAATCCTGCGGGATTCTGCGACGCTCATGGGATCCAGCTTCGCATGAAACAGGCCATGGGGCGCAGGGAGTTGACGGGGCGGCTCCGCAAGTGCTCCGCAGGTGCTCAGCCGGTGCTCAGCGGGCTATGAGCTGCTGCACGCGCTCGAACAAATGGGTGATCACCGGGTCCGAAGCCGCCGCTTGCGCGTCCGTCGGGTTGAGCATCATCACGAGCAGAACGACGAACGCGAGGGCCGGCAGGGCGAGGGCCCACCACGGCAGCCTGATGTCGACGCCGCCCGTGGTCGCCGGGTGGGGCCGGGTGTGCGTAGGGGCCGACATGAGTGCCTCCGCAGGTCTCCGAGTGGTCCGCGATCCGCTTCTCGCGGTCACAACTCGAAGTTACGGAACGCGCGGCCCCCAACCCATCCGGAGATCCACCCACTTGACCCTGAGCCTCACCCCCTAGGGGATGGTGGGGACAACCCCACCATCGGCCTACGAGGGCGCGTTCACAGGGACGGGAGCGTCACGGGGAGGCGATCGTCGCGATGATGGCGATGACGATGAAGATGGCGAAGAACGAACCGAAGACCATGAGCATCTTCCGCTGGCCGTTCTGGGGGTTCGGGTCGAGCACTGGCATACGGCCAGTCTCGCACCCGCCGTCCGGGCCGCGTCCGCCGGGGCGGGTTCAGCGGGCCGCCTCGTCCTCCACCGTACGGTTGCGGCCCGCGAGGACGCCCACGGCCATCTGCGGGACCATCAGGCCGGCCATGAGGGCGATCGGCAGTCCCCAGCCGCCGCTGTGCTGGTAGAGCACTCCGACCAGGAGCGGCCCCGGGATGGAGATCAGATACCCGGTGCTCTGCGCGAAGGCCGACAACTGGGCGACGCCCGCGCCGGTCCTGGCCCGCATGCCGACCATCGTCAGGGCCAGCGGGAACGAGCAGTTGGCGATGCCGAGCAGCACGGCCCAGGCCCAGGCGCCGCCGGCCGGCGCGAGGTACAGGCCCGTGTATCCGGCGAGGCCGCAGACGCCGAGCGTGATCACGATCGGGCCCTGCCGGGGCAGCCGGGTGGCCAGGCGCGGGATGACGAAGGCCAGCGGCACGCCCATCACCATGGTGACGGCCAGCAGCAGCCCGGCGGTGCCCGCGGAGACGCCCGCGTCCCGGAAGATCTGCGCCATCCAGCCCATCGTGATGTACGCGGCGGTGGCCTGGAGCCCGAAGAACACGGCGAGCGCCCACGCGGTACGGCTGCGGGTGATCCGCAGCACCGGCCGCGCCTGCTCGGCCTCCCGCGCGCGGGAGGGCCGTCCCCCGGGTGCCTCCGGCCCGGAGGGCGCCTCCCGGTGTCGTACGAGAGCGGTCCACGGCAGTACGGCCGCTGCGGCCAGCGCTGCCCAGACGGCCAGGCCGGAGCGCCAACTGCCGCCCAGGGCATCGGTCATGGGCACGGTGACCGCGGCGGCGGAGGCCGTGCCGAGGGCCAGGGCCATCGAGTAGAGGCCGGTCATGGAGCCGACCCGGTCCGGGAACCAGCGCTTGACGATCACCGGCATCAGGACGTTGCTGACCGCGATGCCCATGAGCGCGAGGGCACTGCCGGCCAGGAAGCCGGCCGTGCCGCCTATGTAGGGCCGTACGAGCAGGCCCGTGGTGATGAGGACCATGCCCGCGCAGACCACCGCGGCGGGGCCGAAGCGGCGGGCGAGGCGCGGGGCCATGACGCCGAAGACGGCGAAGCACAGCGGGGGTACGGAGGTGAGCAGTCCGGCGACACTGCCGCTCATGCCGAGCCCGTCGCGGACCTCTTCGAGGAGCGCGCCGAGGCTGGTGATGGCGGGGCGGAGGTTCAGCGCGGACAGCACGATGCCGGCGACGAGCAGACGCGTCGTCCACGCGCGCGTGGGCGCTTTTCCGGTCGGTGCCGGGGAGTCGCCCGCGGCCGGGTCGCCGATGTCGGTCGTGGACTTCAGTGTCCGGGTTTCCTCGCTCGCCATGCGGCCCATCATAGAATGATGGGATGATTGGTTGTCCATCCCCGGGTGGCCCGCTCCCGCCCCGCGCATGCGAAGGTGTCCCATGCCCCTGAGCCACCCCCGCCGTTCGGCGCTGTCCGAGCAGGTCATCGCCTCGCTGCGGAACCAGATCACCTCGGGCGAGTGGCCGGTCGGCTCCCGGATCCCGACCGAGCCGGAGCTGGTCGAGCAGCTCGGGGTCGCCCGCAACACGGTCCGCGAGGCCGTCCGGGCGCTCGCGCACAACGGTCTGCTGGACATCCGCCAGGGCTCGGGCACGTACGTCGTGGCGACGAGCGAGCTGGCCGGCGTGATGCACCGCCGTTTCGCGGACGCCGACCCCCGGCACATCGCCGAACTGCGCTCCACGCTGGAGTCGTCGGCGGCGCAGCTCGCGGCGGAGCGGCGCACCGAGAAGGACCTCAAGCAGTTGGACGCCCTCCTCGTACGGCGTGAGGAGGCCTGGGCCTCGGGCGACACGGAGGCCTTCGTGACGGCCGACGCGACCCTGCACATGGCCGTGGTGGCGGCCTCGCACAACGACGTCATGACGGCGATGTACGCCGACCTGGGCGAGGTGCTGCGGGAGTGGCTGCGCGCGGACGTCGGCGAGGAGCTGACTCCGGAGACGTACATGGACCACACGCGGCTGGTGGACGCGATCCGCGCGGGTGACGCGCGGGCGGCCGCCGAGGAGGCCGCGGGCTATCCGCTCGTGTGCCGCGCGGGACGGTTCGACCCGCCCGCCCAGGACGCTTCGGAGGGGCTCAACCCGCCCGCTTCTGGTGGCTGACCCACACCGCGCGGACGTCCTCCCAGCAGCGGCCGGTGAGCCGTACGGTCTGCGCCGGGCCGGCGTCGGTCGCGATGCCGTCGCTGTCGATGTCCCACCAGCGGTCGCACTCGATGTGGAGGCTGACGCGGTCGGTCCGGGGGTACGGGTTGTGGCAGTACGCGATCACGTGCGAGCCGTGGACGGTGGTGCGGCAGTCGGCGCCGAACAACTGGGGTGCGGCCGGTTTTCGGGGCTCCACGCGTGCGTGGGGCATCGCCTCGTACGCCAGGGAGATGACGAGCGCGATGGCGACGGTCACTGAGGCCAGGCTGCGGGACAGGCGCACAAGGGGAACCTCCTCGGCGGTGCTGGGGAGGAAAACGCGTGGTGAACGCGTACTCCAGGGTGCGCGGGTGTCCCTCGTCCCCGCCCGACCGGAGGGGCCGAACGGGTGACGCCCCGCTCCCCGCGCGGTGCGGGAAACGGGGCGTCGACGCCGTAGGAGAGGCGGGCCGGGAGGTCAGGCTCCGATGGCGTGCAGGCCGCCGTCCACGTGGACGATCTCGCCGGTGGTCTTCGGGAACCAGTCGCTCAGCAGGGCGACGATGGCCTTGCCGGCCGGCTCCGGGTCGTTGAGGTCCCACTCCAGGGGGGAGCGGTTGTCCCACACGGAGGCCAGCTCGCTGAAGCCCGGGATGGACTTGGCGGCCATCGAGCCGAGCGGGCCGGCGGAGACGAGGTTGCAGCGGATGTTCTGCTTGCCCAGGTCGCGGGCGAGGTAGCGGCTGGTGGCCTCCAGGGCGGCCTTGGCCGGGCCCATCCAGTCGTACTGCGGCCACGCGAAGGACGCGTCGAAGGTGAGGCCGACGACCGAGCCGCCGTTCTGCATCAGCGGCAGGCAGGCCATGGTCAGCGACTTCAGGGAGAACGCCGAGACGTGCATGGCCGTGGCGACCGACTCGAACGGCGTGTTGAGGAAGTTGCCGCCGAGCGCGTCCGGCGGCGCGAACCCGATGGAGTGCACGACGCCGTCGAGGCCGCCCAGTTCCTCGCCCACGACGTCGGCGAGACGCGCGAGGTGCTCGTTGTTCGTCACGTCGAGCTCGATGACCTTGGTGGGCTTGGGGAGCTTCTTGGCGATGCGCTCGGTCAGCGTGGGCCGCGGGAACGCGGTCAGGATGATCTCGGCGCCCTGCTCCTGGGCCTGCTTGGCGGCGTGGAAGGCGATGGAGGACTCCAGCAGCACACCGCTGATCAGGACGCGCTTGCCCTCGAGAATTCCGCTCATGGTGATCAGTGACCCATTCCCAGTCCGCCGTCTACGGGGATGACGGCTCCAGTGATGTACGAGGCGTCGTCCGAGGCGAGGAACCGCACCGTCGCGGCGACCTCCTCGGGCTGCGCGTACCGGCCGAGCGGCACCTGCTTCATGATGGCCTCGCGCTGCTCGTCGGTGAGCGCCTTGGTCATGTCGGTGTCGACGAAGCCGGGCGCGACGACGTTGAAGGTGATGTTGCGCGAGCCCAGTTCACGGGCGAGGGAGCGCGCGAAACCGACCAGGGCGGCCTTGGAGGCGGCGTAGTTCGACTGGCCGGGGCCGCCCATCAGGCCGACGACCGACGAGATGAGGACGACACGGCCCTTCTTGGCGCGCAGCATGGCGCGGTTGGCGCGCTTGACGACGCGGAAGGTGCCCGTGAGGTTGGTGTCGATGACCGAGGTGAAGTCCTCCTCGGTCATGCGCATGAGGAGCTGGTCCTTGGTGACGCCGGCGTTGGCGATCAGGACCTCGACCGGGCCGTGCTCGGCCTCGATCTCCTTGTAGGCCTGCTCCACCTGCTCGGGGTCGGTGATGTCGCACTTGACGGCCAGGAAGCCGGCCGGCGGCTCACCCGAGCGGTATGTGATGGCGACCTTGTCGCCGGCATCGGCGAACGCGCGGGCGATGGCGAGGCCGATGCCCCGGTTGCCTCCGGTGACGAGAACCGAGCGGCTCAACGGATCACCCTTTCGATAGCGGTTCTGCACGCCTGCCCGATACACCTGGTTGACAGGCGGCTTTATCGAAAATCTATCGGTCCGCCCGGTCCGGCGGACAATCGGGCACCGACAGTGGCTTACGGAACTCGCTGTCGGGTCCCTACAGAAAGTGCCGACGCAGCGCGGAAACGTGTGGTCCCCGCACCCGCTCGCGCGACATGATCGGACCCGACAGGCCACGACAGCAGGGAGACCTCCGTGCCTCATTCCATCGACGAAGCCTTCACGGCACTTCCGCTACGCGCCCTGGCCGACGCCGCGCTGGCACGCGCGCGTGCGCTCGGCGCCGAGCACGCGGACTTCCGGTTCGAGCGGGTGCGCAGCGCGTCCTGGCGGCTGCGGGACGCCCGGCCCGCCGGTACGTCGGACACCACCGACCTCGGGTACGCGGTACGGGTCGTGCACGGCGGCACCTGGGGGTTCGCCTCGGGTGTGGACCTGAGCCTGGACGCCGCCGCCAAGGTCGCCTCGCAGGCGGTGGCGATGGCGAAGCTCTCCGCCCAGGTGATCAAGGCGGCCGGATCGGACGAGCGCGTCGAGCTGGCCGCCGAGCCCGTGCACGAGGAGCGGACGTGGATCTCGTCGTACGAGATCGATCCGTTCTCGGTGCCCGACGAGGAGAAGGCGGGGCTCCTGGCGGACTGGAGCGCCCGGCTGCTGGCGGCGGACGGCGTCAACCACGTGGACGCGTCGCTGCTCACCGTGCACGAGAACAAGTTCTACGCCGACACCGCCGGGACGGTGACCACGCAGCAACGGGTCCGGCTGCACCCGCAGTTGAACGCGGTGTCGGTCGACGAGTCGAGCGGTGAGTTCGACTCCATGCGCACCATCGCGCCGCCCGTGGGCCGCGGCTGGGAGTACCTGACGGGCACCGGCTGGGACTGGGACGAGGAGCTGGCCCGGATCCCCGAGCTGCTCGCGGAGAAGATGCGGGCGCCGAGCGTCGAGGCGGGCCTGTACGACCTCGTCGTGGACCCGTCCAACCTCTGGCTGACGATCCACGAGTCCATCGGCCACGCCACCGAACTGGACCGCGCGCTCGGCTACGAGGCCGCCTACGCCGGCACCTCCTTCGCCACCTTCGACAAGCTCGGCAAGCTCAAGTACGGCTCCGAGCGGATGAACGTCACCGGGGACCGCACCGCCGAACACGGCCTCGCGACCATCGGCTACGACGACGAGGGCGTCGAGGGCCAGTCCTGGGACCTGGTCAAGGACGGCACCCTGGTCGGCTACCAACTCGACCGCCGCATCGCGAAGTTGACCGGCTTCGATCGCTCGAACGGCTGCGCGTACGCCGACTCCCCCGGCCATGTGCCGGTGCAGCGCATGGCCAACGTGTCACTCCAGCCGGACCCTGCGGGGCTCTCCACGGAGGACCTGATCGGCGGGGTCGACCGCGGGATCTACGTGGTCGGCGACCGGTCGTGGTCGATCGACATGCAGCGCTACAACTTCCAGTTCACGGGGCAACGGTTCTTCAAGATCGAGAACGGGCGGATCACCGGCCAACTGCGGGACGTCGCGTACCAGGCGACGACCACCGATTTCTGGGGGTCCATGGCGGCCGTCGGCGGTCCGCAGACATACGTCCTGGGCGGCGCCTTCAACTGCGGCAAGGCCCAGCCGGGCCAGGTCGCCGCGGTCTCGCACGGCTGCCCGTCGGCCCTCTTCACGGGAGTCAACATCCTCAACACCACGCAGGAGGCCGGTCGATGAGTCTTCGTACGAACAAGCCGCACGAGATCGTCGAGCGCGCCCTCGAACTGTCGCGGGCCGACGGCTGTGTCGTCATCGCCGACGAGCAGTCGACCGCGAACCTCCGCTGGGCGGGCAACGCGCTGACCACGAACGGTGTCACGCGCGGGCGCACGCTCACCGTCATCGCGACCGTCGACGGCAAGGAGGGCACGGCCTCGGGGGTCGTGTCCCGGTCGGCCGTCACCCCGGAGGAGCTGGAGCCGCTGGTGCGGGCCGCCGAGGCCGCCGCGCGCGGTGCCGCGCCCGCCGAGGACGCGCAGCCGCTCGTCACCGGCGTACCGGAGTCGCCCGACTTCACGGACGCGCCCGGCGAGACCTCGTCGACCGTGTTCACCGACTTCGCGCCGGCGCTCGGCGAATCGTTCGCACGCGCGCGTGCGGGCGGTCGCGAGCTGTACGGCTTCGCCAACCACGAGCTGGTCACCAGCTACCTGGGTACGTCGACGGGCCTGCGCCTGCGCCACGACCAGCCCAACGGGACGCTGGAGTTGAACGCCAAGTCCCCGGACCGTACGCGCTCGGCCTGGGCCGGCCGCTCGACCCGGGACTTCAAGGACGTCGACCCGGCGGCCCTGGACGCCGAGTTGGCCGTACGACTGGGCTGGGCGGAGCGGAAGATCCAGTTGCCCGCGGGCCGGTACGAGACGCTGCTGCCGCCGACCGCGGTCGCGGACCTGCTGATCTACCAGATGTGGTCGGCGTCGGGGCGGGACGCGGTCGAGGGGCGCACGGTGTTCTCCAAGCCCGGCGGCGGCACCCGTGTCGGCGAGAAGCTCACCGAGCTGCCGTTGACGCTGCGCAGCGACCCGAACGAACCGGGCCTGGAGTCCGCCCCGTTCGTGCTCGCGCACACCTCCGGGGGCGACCAGTCGGTGTTCGACAACGGGCTGCCGCTGACGGCGACCGACTGGGTGCGCGAGGGCGAGTTGCAGCACCTGCTGACCAGCCGGCACAGCGCGGGCCTGACCGGGCTGCCGGTGGCGCCGTCGAT
This sequence comes from Streptomyces sp. NBC_01478, assembly GCF_036227225.1. Lineage (GTDB taxonomy): Bacteria > Actinomycetota > Actinomycetes > Streptomycetales > Streptomycetaceae > Streptomyces. Next base: position 2,978,452 of record NZ_CP109444.1, read on the forward strand.
CGACAACCTGATCCTGAGCGGGGGCGAGGACCGCTCCCTGGAGGAGATGGTCGCGAACACCGAGCGCGGGCTGCTGCTGACCTGCCTCTGGTACATCCGCGAGGTCGACCCGGCGACGCTGCTGCTCACCGGGCTGACCCGGGACGGCGTCTACCTCGTCGAGAACGGCGAGGTGGCGGGCGAGGTGAACAACTTCCGGTTCAACGAGTCGCCGGTGGATCTGCTGGGGCGGGCGACCGAGGCGGGGCGGACGGAAAAGACGCTGCCGAGGGAATGGAGCGACTGGTTCACTAGGGCCGCGATGCCCGCGCTGCGGGTGCCGGACTTCAATATGAGCTCTGTCAGTCAGGGCGTATAACCTCGTACCTGATTCACGAGACCATCCCAAGGAGATACGAGAACCGTGACGGACATCGTCGACGAACTGCAGTGGCGCGGGCTGATCGCCCTCTCCACTGACGAGGACGCATTGCGCAAGGCGTTCGCGGACGGTCCCGTCACGTTCTATTGCGGTTTCGACCCGACCGCGCCCAGCCTGCACCTCGGCAACCTGGTGCAGATCCTGACGATGCGCCGGATCCAGCAGGCGGGCAACCGCCCGCTGGGCCTGGTCGGCGGCGCCACGGGCCTGATCGGTGACCCGAAGCCGAACGCGGAGCGGACGCTCAACGCGCCCGACGTCGTGGCCCAGTGGGTCGAGCGGCTGCGCGCGCAGATCGCCCCGCTGCTGGACTTCGAGGGCCCGCACGCCGCGATCATGGTCAACAACCTGGACTGGACCCAGGGCCTGTCGGCCATCGAGTTCCTGCGGGACATCGGCAAGCACTTCCGGGTCAACAAGATGATCGCCAAGGAGGCCGTCTCCCGGCGGCTCAACTCCGACGCGGGCATCAGCTACACCGAGTTCAGCTACCAGATCCTCCAGGGGATGGACTTCCTGGAGCTGTACCGCAGGCACAACTGCACGCTCCAGACCGGCGGCAGCGACCAGTGGGGCAACCTCACCTCGGGCACCGACCTGATCCACCGGGCCGAGCCGGAGGCGGTGGTGCACGCGCTGGGCACCCCGCTGATCACCAAGGCCGACGGCACCAAGTTCGGCAAGACGGAGTCCGGCACGGTCTGGCTCGACCCGGAGATGACCACGCCGTACGCCTTCTACCAGTTCTGGCTGAACGCGGACGACCGGGACGTCTCCAAGTTCCTGCGCATCTTCAGCTTCCGGTCCCACGAGGAGATCGAGGAGCTGGAGCGGCAGACCGAGGAGCGTCCCCAGGCGCGTGCCGCGCAGCGTGCGCTGGCCGAGGAGCTGACGACGCTGGTGCACGGCGCCGAGCAGACGGCCGCCGTGACCGCCGCGTCCAAGGCCCTCTTCGGGCAGGGCGAGCTGGCGGAGCTGGACGAGAAGACGCTGACCGCGTCCCTCTCCGAGGTGCCGCACGTCCAGGTCGCCGAACTCGGCCCGGTCGTCGACCTGTTCGCCGAGGTCGGCCTGGTGGCGAGCAAGTCCGCCGCGCGGCGGACCGTGAAGGAGGGCGGGGCCTACGTGAACAACGTGAAGGTCGCCGCGGAGGATGCCGTGCCGGCGAAGGAAGATCTGCTGCACGGACGGTGGCTGGTGCTTCGGCGGGGCAAGAAGAATCTTGCCGCCGTCGAGGTGACCGGAGCGTAAGCGCCGTAGGGGTGCGGAGAGTGCGCGGTCTGCCGGTTCGTCGTGGCTGGTCGCGCCCACGCGGCGGAGCCGCAAATCGATACAGCCCCGCACCCCTCACGGGGCGCTGTTCTCAGGCTCGTTGTTTGTTCTTGCCGATTGTCGCCATGTACGCCATGTCGACGACGAAGACGATGATGATCGCGGCGATGAGCTGGAACGCGTGGCGGCTCCAGTCGATGCCGCTGGTCGCGTCGACGCCGGCCGCTCGGGCGATCGCGTTGCCGACGATGGCGCCGAGAATGCCGCAGATGGTGGTCAGCCAGAGCGGACTGTGCTGCTTGCCCGGGATGATCGCCTTCGCGATCAGGCCCAGCACGAATCCCACGATGATCGCCCACAACCAGCCCATGGCTGCCTCCTAGTACGGCTCGACGTTCGACGTGAGCATTACGCCAAGTGTCGGTGCGGTCGCCGTACGGCGCATGTCGGGTACGGCCGTACGTGCGACGGCGCAGATCGTTCGCCCAGGCCCGATGCGCCCCGGTCTCGAAGGCGACGGAGGCGCGGCGTAACGTAGGACGTGTCGGGGCCCGGTTCCCGGATCGGGTGCGAACCGGGGTGCGGGCCGGGGAGAGTCCGATCCGGGCGGATGGTGGAATGTGATGCGGAAGCTGCACGGCGAAGGCAACGCCCAGGTGTTCCGGATCACCGGAGCCCGGACGGGACTCGCGGAGGACATTCGCGGACGGCAGCGCCGCTATGTCATCTCGATGTCGATCCGTACGGTGTCGGTGATCCTCGCCTGCGCGCTGTGGAACGTCGAACGGCACGTCGCGATCGTCGCGTTGGTGCTCGGTGTATTGCTCCCCTATGTCGCCGTCGTGATCGCGAACGCCGGGCGGGAGAACGCGCCGGGGCTTCCGTCCACGTTCGTCACCACGCCGCTGCGGCCGATGATCACACCGCCGCGCTCCGACGAGGCGTTCACGGAACCCGTCCCGGAAGGCGTCGTGCCCGAGCCGGCACCCCGGGTCGGAGGCGAACCGTACGACCGGTCGTGACCATGGCGAACGCGTCACAAGCGGAAGTCGGCTCCGCACCAAGCTCAAGAAAAGCTCAGATCAATCATGTTGTTCCGGTGCCGGGCGACCGGCTCCCCGTGACATACTTCGTACGCGCTCCGCATCCCCCGTCGGAGCGACGGACCGACGCCGGGCAGCTCCCCCCGTGGCTGCTCGGCGTCGCCTTTTCAGCGCATCTGTGAGACGAAATTCCGTGAGTTCCCGTGAGTGACGAGACACCGATCTGCTCCGCGAAGGGCTGCCGCGCCGACGCCGTGTGGGTCCTCGCGTGGAACAACCCGAAGATCCATACGCCGGAGCGCCGCAAGACGTGGCTCGCGTGCGAGGAGCATCGCGAGCATCTGTCGCAGTTCCTCGGGGTGCGGGGGTTCTTGAAGGATGTTGTCGCGTTCGCGGACTGGGAAGAGCCCGAGGCTTCGGCTTCGTAGGGGCTGCGGGCCGCATGGCGGCTACTGGTCCTCGTAGGGGCAACCGGCCTACGAGGAGTGCTCAGCCGCCGATCGCCGACATCGGCCGGTCCGGCTGGAGGAACGACGGGTCGTCCAGGCCCGAGCCCGCCTTCTTGCCCCACATCGCCTGGCGCCAGACGCGGGCGATCTCCTCGTCGGGGGCGTCGGAGCGGAGCGCGGCGCGGAGGTCGGTCTCCTCGCGGGCGAACAGGCAGTTGCGTATCTGGCCGTCGGCGGTGAGGCGGGTGCGGTCGCAGGCTCCGCAGAACGGGCGGGTGACCGAGGCGATGACGCCCACCCGGTGCGGGCCGCCGTCCACGACCCAGCGCTCGGCCGGGGCCGAGCCGCGCTCGTCGGAGCCTTCGGGGGCCAGCTCGAAGCGGGTGCGGAGGGAGGCGAGTATGTCGCCCGCCGTGACCATGCCGTCGCGTGTCCAGCCGTGCTGGGCGTCCAGGGGCATCTGCTCGATGAAGCGCAGTTCGTAGTCGTGCGCCACGGCCCAGGCCAGCAGGTCCGGGGCCTCGTCGGCGTTGAGTTCCGGCATCAGCACCGAGTTGATCTTCACCGGGGTCAGGCCCGCTTCGTGGGCGGCTTCCAGGCCCGCGAGGACGTCCTTGAGGCGGTCGCGGCGGGTGAGGGTCTTGAAGACGTCGGGGCGCAGGGTGTCCAGGGAGACGTTGACCCGGTCCAGGCCCGCCTTCTTCAGGGCGGTCGCCGTGCGCTTGAGGCCGATGCCGTTGGTCGTGAGGGACATCCGGGGGCGGGGCTCCAGGGCCGCGACCCGCTCGACGATGCCGACCAGGCCGGGGCGCAGCAGGGGCTCGCCGCCGGTGAAGCGGACCTCCTCGATACCCAGGGAGGTGACCGCGATGTCGATCAGGCGGACGATCTCGTCGTCCGTGAGGAGGTCGGGCTTGGCCAGCCACTGCAGGCCCTCCTCGGGCATGCAGTACGTACACCGGAGGTTGCACCGGTCTGTCAGCGAAACCCGCAGGTCGGTGGCTACTCGGCCATAGGTGTCGATGAGCATGTGGGCCCCCTCCCTCGATTCGGATCGCATATTTTCCGACACCTGCGAGCCTACGCGACGCCTCTGACAACACGAGCGGCCCGATCCCACGAGGTACGACACGGCCGCGTCGTAGGGATCTACGACGCGGCCGTCGACGTGGGGGGATGGGGTGGGGGGACCGGATCGGGGTTCAGTGGGCTCCGGTGCCGGTCAGGGACCGTACCTCCAGCTCCGCGTACTTGCCGGTGTCCGGCTCCTCCTTGGAGAGGATCGTGCCGAGCCAGCCCAGCAGGAAGCCGACGGGGATGGAGATGATGCCGGGGTTCTCCAGGGGGAACCAGTGGAAGTCGACGTCGGGGAACATCGACGTGGGCTTGCCCGAGACCACCGGCGAGAACAGGACCAGGCCGACCGCGGCGACGAGGCCGCCGTAGATCGACCACAGTGCTCCGGACGTGGTGAAGCGCTTCCAGAAGAGGCTGTAGAGGATCGTCGGGAGGTTGGCGGAGGCGGCGACCGCGAAGGCGAGGGCGACCAGGCCGGCGACGTTCAGGTCGCGGGCGAGGGCGCCGAGGACGATGGAGACGGCGCCGATGCCGACCGTGGCGTACCGGGCGGCGGCCATCTCCTGCTTCTCGGTCGCCTGGCCGCGCTTGATGACGTTCGCGTAGATGTCGTGGGCGAACGAGGAGGACGAGGCCAGGGTCAGGCCGGCGACGACCGCGAGGATCGTGGCGAAGGCGACCGCGGAGATGGTGGCCAGGAGGATGGCGCCCCAGTTGGAGTCGACTCCGCCCAGATGCAGCGCCAGGAGGGGGGCCGCGGTGTTGCCCGCCTTGTTGGAGGCGATGATCTCGTCGGGTTTGATCAGTGCCGCCGCGCCGAACCCGAGGGCCAGGGTCATCAGGTAGAAGGCGCCGATCAGGCCGATGGCCCAGATGACCGACTTACGGGCGGCCTTGGCGGTGGGCACCGTGTAGAAGCGGATCAGGATGTGCGGCAGGCCGGCGGTGCCGAGGACCAGGGCGATGCCCAGGGAGATGAAGTCCAGTTTGGTGGTGCCGGTGGCGCCGTACTTGAGGCCGGGGTTCAGGAAGGCGGAGCCCTTGCCGCTGTTGTCGGCGGCCTTGCCGAGCAGGTCGGAGATGTTGAAGTCGAACTTCAGCAGGACCAGGAAGGTCAGCAGCAGGGCGCCGGCGATGAGCAGGCAGGCCTTGACCATCTGGACCCAGGTGGTGCCCTTCATGCCGCCAATGGTGACGTACACGATCATCAGGACGCCGACCAGGGCGACGATGCCGATCTTGCCCGCGTCGGTGGTGATGCCGAGGAGCAGGGAGACCAGGACGCCCGCGCCGGCCATCTGGGCCAGCAGGTAGAAGATCGACACCACGATGGTGGAGGTGCCTGCCGCGGTACGGACCGGGCGCTGGCGCATGCGGTACGCGAGGACGTCGCCCATGGTGTAGCGGCCCGAGTTGCGCAGCGGTTCGGCCACCAGGAGCAGGGCGACCAGCCAGGCCACCAGGAAGCCGATGGAGTACAGGAAGCCGTCGTAGCCGAAGAGGGCGATGGCGCCCGCGATGCCGAGGAAGGACGCGGCGGACATGTAGTCGCCGGAGACGGCGAGGCCGTTCTGGAAGGCGGTGAACTGGCGGCCGCCCGCGTAGAAGTCGGCGGCGCTCTTCGTCTGACGGCCTGCCCATACGGTGATGACGAGCGTCGCGGCGACGAAGATCGCGAACAGGGTGATGATCAGCGGGCGGTGCTGGCTCGCCTCGCCTGCGGCCAGGGTGATCGTGGGGCTCATGCGCCGCCCTCCATCCGGGACTTGATCGCCGCGCCCTTGGGGTCGAGCTTCGCGGCGGAGTAGCGCGCGTACCACCAGGCGATGAGGAACGTGGTGAGGAACTGGGCGAGACCCAGCACCAGGGCGACGTTGATGTTGCCGACGACCTTGGTGTCCATGAAGTCGTCCGCGTAGTTGCAGAGCAGCACGTACAGCAGGTACCAGACGATGAAGGCGACGGTCACCGGGAAGGCGAAGGAGCGGTGGGCGCGGCGCAGTTCGGCGAACTCCGCGCTCTCCTGGACCTGTTCGAACTCCTCGGTACTGGGGAGTTGGCTTTCGGCTTTCGAGGGGGGTGGTGTCTCGGTGGCCACGGTGTCTCCTCGCGTTACGGACCTGCGGGTTCTGGTCTGGCTTGGCGCTTCCTGCCCAAGGGCACGGCGCCGCACGTCGACCGGTTCAACTCCTTTGACTTCTTTCGGTAGTCGTCTTTGGGAAATCATTGCTGGCCAGCCACCGCGGAAGATAACTTCAGCTCTGCACCACTAGTCATGTACCTGCCCGGACGCGCCACCACGTCTCGGGCCGTTTCGTTTTCGGATGATGTGGAGACCCCATGGCTCATCTGCGCCCCAGACGCCGGCTCGCCCTGGCCGTACCGGTCGTGCTGTCACTGACCGCCTCGCTCGGCTTCCTCCCGTCGGCGGCCTCGGCGGTCCCGAGCACGGAGACCACCGCGCAGACCGCTGACGCGCCCAACCTTGCGTATGTGGTCAACACCCGGCTGGATCACTGGACGATCAACTCGGTCAAGAAGGCGATCAATGCGGCCGGCGGCACCATCGTGGTGACGTACGAGAAGATCGGTGTGATCGTCGTCCACTCGGCGAACCCCGACTTCGGGCCGATCATCCGCAAGGTGCCCGGTGTGCAGTCGGCGGGTGCCACGCGTACGGCGCCGCTGAGCCTCGCCTCGACGACCGACGAGGGCGCGGTGCAGTACCTCTCCAAGGACCAGGCCGCGGAGACGGCGAAGGCCTCCGCCGCCGCGGGTGACAGCGAGCCCCTCGAAGCCGACCAGTGGGATCTGCCCGCGATCGGCGCCGACAAGGCCGCGAAGATCAACCCGGGCAGCAAGAGCGTGACGGTCGCCGTCATCGACGTCGGCGTCGACGACACCCACCCGGACATCGCCCCGAACTTCTCCGCCTCCCAGTCCGCCAACTGCGTGGGCGGCAAGGCCGACACGACGTACGGCTCCTGGCGTCCCGTGGACTCCGCGCACTACCACGGCACGCATGTCGCGGGTGAGATCGCCGCCGCCCGCAACGGCATCGGTGTGGCGGGCGTCGCCCCGGGTGTGAAGGTCGCCGGGATCACGGTGGCCGAGCCGGACTCGACCCAGCTCTTCTACCCGGAGAGCGTGGTCTGCGCGTTCGTGTTCGCCGCGGATCACGGCGTGGAGATCACCAACAACAGCTACTACGTCGATCCATGGCTGTACAACTGCCTGGACGACCCCGATCAACGTGCCATCGTCGATGCGGTCAACAGGGCCCAGTTGTACGCGCAGCACAAGGGCACGCTCAATGTCGCGGCGGCCGGCAACTCCAACGACGACCTCGACTCCGACGCCCTGGTCGACGCCTCCAGCCCCGACGACTCGACCGCGACGACCCGTACGGTCGACCCGCACGAGTGCTTCGACGTGCCGACCCAGTTGCCGGGTGTCGTCACGGTGAGCTCGGTCGGCGTCACCAAGGCCAAGTCGTACTTCTCCAGCTACGGCCAGGGCGTGATCGACGTGGCGGCGCCGGGCGGGGACGCCCGGCAGATCCCGGACACCCCGTCGAAGAACGGCCGCATCCTGTCCACGCTGCCGAACAACACGTACGGCTACCTCCAGGGCACCTCGATGGCGACCCCGCACGTGGCCGCCGTGGCCGCGCTGCTCAAGTCCACGCACCCGCACGCCACTCCGGCCCAGTTGCAGCGCCTGCTGAAGGCCGAGGCGGACAACCCGGGCTGCCCGACCGACCCGTACGACACCAACGGTGACGGCATCGCGGACGCGACCTGCGTGGGCGGCAAGAGGGTCAACGGCTTCTACGGGTTCGGCATCGTCAACGCGCTGCGCGCGGTGAAGTAGCCAGTACCCGTCAACGGGCCGGGCGGATCTCCGCCCGGCCCTTTCGTGTGTTGACGCGCGCGTATGCAGCCGTCGCTATCGATATTGATCGAATCAATACTGCATAGTTCAATCATGACTGCTATCAATGTGGCATGGGCCGCCATGGGCGGCGATCCCGCCCTGGTCTCGCGTGTCTCGACCGTGGCGCGCCAGGGGGCGCTCGAAGCGCGGCTTCCCGTACGGGAGTTGGCGCGGGCCTGTGTGGGAGCGTGCGCGCTGGCCGCCGCCGAGTTGGGGGCGCGACGGGCCGGGCTCGCCGAGGTGCCCGGGGTGCGGGTGGACGACGGGGCCGTCGCGACGGCGTTCGTCAGTGAGCGTCATCTGTTGATCGACGGGCGGGCGCCGGTCACCTTCGCGCCCCTGTCACGGTTCTGGCGGACGGCCGACGGCTGGGTCCGCACCCACGCGAACTATCCGCACCACCGGGCGCGGTTGCTGGACGCGTTGAAGCTGCCGGGGGGCGCGTCCGTGGACGCCGTGGCCGAGGTGCTCGCCGAGCGGTCCGCGCGGGAGGTGGAGGAGACCGTCTACGCCGCCGGAGGCCTCGCGGTCGCGCTGCGGACGGCGGAGGAGTGGGCCGCGCACGCGCAGGGGGCCGCCGTCGCAGGGCGGCCGCTCGTCGAACGCGAGCGGCTCGGCACCGCACGCGCGCGTGCGCTCCGGCCGCTCGACGGCGACCCGTTGCTGCCCGCCGCCGGGCTGCGGGTGCTCGACCTGACCCGGGTCATCGCGGGCCCGGTCGCCACCCGCACGCTCGCGTTGCTGGGCGCGGACGTACTGCGCGTGGACGCCCCGCAGTTGCCCGAGGATCCCGACGCGCACGCGGACACCGGTCTCGGGAAGCGGTCGACCCGGCTGGACCTCCGGCTGCCGGCCGACCGGGAGACCTTCGAGGAGTTGCTCGCGCGTGCGGACGTGGTCGTCACCGGGTACCGGCCGGGTGCCCTGGACCGGTTCGGGCTCTCCCCCGAGGCGCTGGTCGACCGTGGGCCCGGGCTGATCGTGGCGCAGTTGTCGGCTTGGGGCGCGTACGGGCCCTGGGGTGATCGACGCGGGTTCGACAGTCTGGTGCAGGTCGCCACCGGCATCGCGACGATCGAGGGGTCACCGGAGCGGCCCGGCGCGCTGCCGGCACAGGCCCTCGACCACGGGACCGGGTATCTGCTGGCGGGCGCGGTGCTGCGAGCACTGACGGAACAGTCGGAGCACGGCTGCGGCATCGCCCTGCGGTTGGCGCTCGCACGGACCGCGGCCTGGTTGACGGCAGACGGGGGCGAGCAGGGAGGGCCGGTGACCGGAACGGCGTACGGAACGAGCGGCTCGGCGTACAACCGGCCCGACGCCTGGCTGGTCGAGACGGACAGCGGGATCGGACGGCTGCGGCACACCCTGTCGCCGGTCTCGTTCGTCGGTGGGCCCTCGAACTGGGCGCGTCCGCCGGGTCGTTGGGGCACGGACCCGGCTTGCTGGGCTTGATACGGAAGTCGACCGTAAAGGTACCTATGCACGGAATGACGTTCCACCGGCCGTTTGGTTGCACTTGCCCGGTTCTGTGGCGGCTGGTGAAGATCTTGGGGTGACCCTGATACGACCGACCGTCGAAGCGGCCGGCGCGAGCGGCTCCGGGCGACGTGCCGGTACGCGTCGGACCGTCGCCGTACTGGCCCTGGTGGTGCTCGCCGCGCTGATCCCGCTGCTCGGGCCGTCCGCCGTGCTGCACGGCACCGGGGAGGCCGCCTCACCCGGCACAGGAGGTATCGCGCTGCTGCGGGCGGTGCTGTTCGGTGCCTTGTGCGTCCCCCTGGGGGAGCTGTTCGTGAACCGGCTCGCGCGTACCGTGCCCGGCACTCCCCCGAACGGCCCCCGGAGTTGGGCCCCGTACGCGGCCGGTGCCGGTTTCGTCGCCGTGCTGGGGCTCGCGTCGGTCGTGGCGACGGGCAGCCTGGTGCCGAGCAGCCTCGCCCAGATCGACATCGGCGGCCTCTACCAGTCCCGCGACGGCAAGCTCGCGCTCCTGGAGGTCAACGCGTTCGCCCTGGCCGCTCTGTGCGCCCGGTCGCGTCGGCCCGGTCTCCAGGTGTGGCCCCTTGCCGGCCTGATCGTCGCGGAGGCCCTGCGCGTGCACCCGGCGAGCGAGCACAGCCCTCTGGTCGGCTTCGAACTGACCCTGGCGCACCTGACGTGCGCGGCCCTGTGGGTGGGCGGTCTGCTGCACGCGCTGCGCACGTTGCGGCAGTGGCGCGGTGCCGAGGCGGGGGCCGCGCTGTTGGGGCTCTACGCGCGCGTGGCGGTCGTACTGCTCGCCGCGATCACCGCGACGGGCGTGTGGAGTTCGCTGCGCCGGATGCCGGCGGGCACGATCCTGGACCAACTGACGACGACGGCGTACGGGCGCACTCTGCTCGCGAAGGTGCTCCTCGTCGCCGCCGTCGCCGTACTCGCGTTGTGGGCGCGGTACCGGCTGCGGCGGGCCTCCGATCCGGTGGCCGCCTGCTCACCCGCGCGGGCGGAGGTCGTCGCCCTGGGGGTGGTGGTCATGGTCTCCGGACTGTTGACGGCGTTGCCGGTGCCGATCCGCTGGCATTGATCGACTCCAGTGTTGACCGACTCCGGCATTGATCAACTGTTGACGACCAGGACCTTCAGGGCGGTGCGCTCGTCCATCGCCTTGTAGCCGTCGGGCACGCCCTCCAGGCCGACCGTCAGGTCGAAGACGGGTGACGGGTCGATGGCGCCGTCCAGGATGTCGGGCAGCAGCTCCGGGATGTACGCGCGGACCGGTGCGACGCCGCCGCGCAGCGCGATGTTCCGGTCGAACATGACCCCGAGGTCGAGGCCGGTGCCGCTGCCGTGCGGGACGCCGACGAAGCCGATCGCGCCGCCGTCGCGCGTGATGTCGACGGCCGTCCGCATGGACTGCTGGGTGCCGACGGCCTCGACGACGGCGTGTGCGCCCTGGCCGCGGGTGAGTTCGCGCACGGCCTCGACGGCGGCCTCGCCGCGTTCGGCGACGACGTCGGTGGCGCCGAAGGTCCGGGCGATGTCCGTGCGGGTCTTGTGGCGGCCGAGCGCGATGATCCGCTCTGCCCCGAGCCGCTTGGCGGCGAGCACGGCGCACAGGCCGACCGCTCCGTCTCCCACGACGGCGACGGTGGCGCCCTTGCGTACGCCCGCGCCGAGGGCCGCGTGGTGGCCGGTGCCCATGACGTCCGACAGGGTCAGCAGCGCGGACAGCAGGCGCTCGTCGGAGACCGCCTCCTTGGGCAGCCGTACGAGGGTGCCGTCGGCGAAGGGCACGCGTACCGCCTCGCCCTGGCCGCCGTCGTAGCCCACGGCACCCCAGAAACCGCCGTGCACGCAGGAGGTGGTGAGGCCCTCACGGCAGAAGTCGCAGACGCCGTCGGACCACATGAAGGGCGCGACCACGAGGTCACCGGTCCTGACGCCGCTCACCTCGGAGCCGGTCTCCTCCACGATCCCGAGGAACTCGTGCCCGATCCGCTGCCCCGGCTGCCGGGCCGACTCGCCGCGGTACGCCCACAGGTCGCTGCCGCAGATACAGGCGCGCACCACCCGGACCAGGGCATCGGTGGGCAACTGCACCAGGGGCTCGGGCACGTCCTCCACGCGCATGTCGAACGGGGCGTGGATGGTGGTGGCGCGCATGGCGAGGGTCCTTCTCGTCGCGGGTGTGCTGGTGCGATGCGCTCAGGGGGTGGTCGAGCGCACTTCACGGTACGCCGCCGCCGGTGCGCGGCGCTCGGCGAGGGTGCCGAGCACGCCCTGGACCAGCAGGAACTGCGCGGCGACGTACGTCAGCATGATCCAGAAGTCCGGCCCGGGCGGCTGCGGCCAGTCGGCGACACCGGTCGCGATGAGGGTGTCGGAGACCGTGAAGAGCGCCCCGCCGAACCCGGCGACCGGGCCGAGCCTGGTGCCCGCGGTGTACGCCATCGCGGTCAGGAGGGTGCTGTAGCCGGCGACGGGGACACGGAGGCCGGCCGGCAGGCCGGGCCACAGCAGGACGACCAGGGTGACGAGGGCGACGGCGTAGCCGACGGCGAGCAGACCCGCACGCGCGTGTGGCGGACCTTGGCGCCGGAACAGGACGAGGTAGCAGACGTGACCGACGGCGAAGGAAGCCATCCCCGCCATGAAGGCGGGGTCGCTGTCGGAGAGAAGCAGGACGTCGCCGCCCCAGCCGCACAGCAGGGCGGCGACCAGGAGCCGAGGGCCGCCCGCGCGGGCGGCGAACGCGGCGAGCAACGGCATGAGCAGCGGCTTGACGACCAGATGGCCGGCGCGGAAGCCCACGACGAGGGAGACGAGGTCGAGGACTGCGGCGAAGACGAAGGCACCCAGCAGCGCCCGGGACACCCTCACGCGGCCACGGACTCCTCGGTCTGTTCCACCGCGGCCGCCGGCTGCCAGCCCGGTCCCCGGAACACGCGCCCCGCGCGCTCGCGCCAACTGGTCGCCGCTTTCAGGTCCTTGGCGATGGCGACGTACTCATGGGTGGCGACCTTGATCGGGTTGAACGTGTTGATGTTCTTGGTCAACCCATAGACGGGCCGCTCAACCTCCGGCACGAAGGACCCGAAGAGCCGGTCCCAGACGATGAGGATGCCGCCGAAGTTGCGGTCCAGATAGCCGCCCTGGGAGGCGTGGTGGACCCGGTGGTGGGACGGCGTGTTGAAGACGAACTCAAACCAGCGGGGCATCCTGTCGATCCGCTCGGTGTGGATCCAGAACTGGTAGACGAGGTTGGCCGAGGAGCAGAACGCCAGCGCGGCGGGGTGCACGCCCAGGGCGATGAGCGGGACGTAGAACGGCCACACCGTGAGGGTCGTCCAGGGCTGGCGCAGGGCCGTGGTGAGGTTGAACCTGCGGCTGGAGTGGTGGACGACGTGACAGGCCCACAGGATGCGGATGACGTGGTGACCGCGGTGGGACCAGTAGTAGAAGAAGTCCTGCCCCAGGAGCATCAGCGGGATCGTCCACCACAGGACGGGCACGCGCAGCGGGGTGAGTTCGTAGATCGCCGTGTAGATCGCGACGATCGGGATCTTCCAGAGGAAGTCGAAGACGAGGCTCCCGAGCCCCATGCCGACGCTTGTGGCGGCGTCCTTGGCCTCGTAGCCCGCCGCGTCCTCGTCGGGGTGGACGCGCACGCTGATCATCTCGATCACGGTGAGCAGCACGAAGGCGGGTATCGACCAGAGCACGGCATCGGGCAGATTCGGCATGGGTGAACCGTAGGACCGTAAATCGACCGCGCCTAGACGTTGTTACCCACAAGTATTACCTGGGGTACGCGCTTGCTTGTTGGTGATCTCCACCAACCGGTCACACCCCTGCCGCCCCCAGCAACGCCCCCGCCGCATAGGTGACCCCCATCGCCAGTGCCCCGCCCGCCACGTTCCGCAGCATCGCCGGCCGCGTGTCCGCCGTGCCCAGCCGTGCGCTGCTCCAGCCCGTCAGGACCAGTGCGGCCAGCGATGACACCACGGTGACACCGAGGCGCCAGCCGGCCGGTGGCAGGACGATCGCCAGCAGCGGGAGCAGCGCGCCGACGGTGAAGGACAGGAAGCTCGCCCAGGCTGCGTGCCAGGGGTTGGTCAGGTCGTCGGGGTTGATGCCGAGCTCCACGCTCGCGTGGGCGCGTAGGGCGTCCCGTTCCGTGAGCTGGACCGCCGCCTCCACGGCCACGTCCCGGGAGAGGCCGCGCTCCTCCAACAGCTCGGTCAGTTCCTCCAGTTCGGCCTCCGGCTGCTCCTTCAGCTCGCGCTTCTCCAGGGTCAGGGCGGCCTTTTCCGAGTCGCGCTGGGTGGAGACGGACACGTACTCCCCCGCCGCCATCGACATGGAACCGGCGAGCAGACCCGCGAGGCCGGCCGTCAGCAGCGCCGAGCGGTCGTCCGTGGCGCCGGCCACGCCGACGACGAGCCCCGCGGTGGACACGATGCCGTCGTTCGCTCCCAGTACCGCCGCCCGCAGCCAGTTCAGCCGCGAGCCCAGTGTGCCGCCGTGGGCCTCGTCATTGGTCGGTTCCGTCACACCCTGGAGGATCCCACCCCCGGCGTCACCACACCCGTACCGACGCCCCTCGTGCGAACACCGGGCTCGTCGCCGCCGCCGGCGGTTCGGCCAGCGGCTCCGCGATCTCGCTCACCGTAGGGCCGACCTTCGCCGCGATCGGGTCCAGGACGTCGAGGTCGAAGCCGTAGACGCGGGCCGCGTTGCCGCCGACCATCGCGGCGACCTCGTCGCGCGGCACACGCGCGTAGGCGAAGCGCAGGCCCTCCCTGGAGTACGGGTACGTGCCCTCGTCGTGCGGGTAGTCACTCCCCCACATGATCTTCTCGATGCCGATGCGGTCACGCAGGGGCACCTCGTGCGGGCGCATGAAACTGGCGCCTACGAAGCAGTTGTCGCGCCATACCTCAGAAGGACCCTTGCCCATCGAAGTGGCGAGCCCCGCGCCGAACTTGGACTCCGCGGTCGATGCCCTCGACGCCTTCGCGGCCGACGCGACCAGGCGCCCGTGGTAGTAGTCCAGCATGTCGAGCACCCCGGGTATCCAGCCGGAGCCCTGCTCGGTCAGCACCAGCTTCAGATCCGGGTGGCGGCGGAAGGCACCGCCGAAGATCAGGTGCCACAGGGCGCGGTGCGAGAACCACGTCGTCTCGACCATGTACACCGCGCGGGCGGCCGGTTCGTCACCGAGGGGCGGGGACGCCGAGCCCGCGTGATGGTTGACGGGGACGCCGAGTTCCGCGCACACGGCCCAGATCGGGTCGTACGTCGACGAGTACAGCTCCGGCAGCCCCGAGCCGGGTGGGGTGCCGGGGAGCAACAGGCCGCCCCTGAGGCCGGCCTCGACCGCCCGGCGGATCTCCTGGACGGCCTCCTGGACGTCGTTGAGGAGGATCTGGAAGACGCCCGCCCGTCGGCCCGGCGCGGCCCCGCAGAAGTCCGCCAGCCAGCGGTTGTGGGCGCGCAGGCCGGCCCAACGCCGCTGGAACTCCTCGGCGTTGGGCGCCGGCGCCATCAGGGAGCCGGACGGGAAGAACGGCGGGATGGTGTTCGGGAAGACGACCTCGGCGACGATGCCGTCCTGCTCCAGCTCCGCGATCCGCCGCTCGGAGTTCCAGTTCCGGTCGGCCGTGTCGGCGACCAGGTCCTCGTACGGGTTGACGTACGTGGCCGCCCACGCGTCGAACTCGTCGTGGTACCGCTTCTCCAAGTAGGGCCGGTAGTCCAGGAGATCGGCGCCCGCGTGGCAGTCGGCCGAGACGACCGTGTACCGGTCCTCGCTCGTGGCACCCGTGGTGCTCATGGGGTCACCCCCAGCACGGGGAAGTCGTGGTCGGTCAGCCAGTGCCGGCCGACCTCGCGGGAGCGCGCCCAGGACGCCGTCACGGCCGCCTGGTCGTCCTGCTGGCCCAGTTCGGCGGGGGTGGGACCGATCCGGCGGGCCAGCGGCTCCAGGGCCGCCACGTCGAAGCCGAAGGCGTCGGCCGCCGCCAGGCCCAGCATGCGGCGGGTCTCGTCGACCGGGATGTCGTGGAACGTGCGCTTCAGCCACGCGCGCGTGTCGGGCCAGGTGCCCTCGGGGTGCGGAAAGTCGCTGCCCCAGAGGATGTTGTCGACGCCGATCTCGTACCGCTGGGCCAGTTCGCGGCGCTTGGTGTTGGTGGCGCAGATGAAGACCTGCCGGTCGAGGTACTCGCTCGGCGGCCGTTTCAGCTCGGCGAAGGGCGAGAGCTTCTTGCCGCCGTGGGCGCCCAGGTAGAGGCGGTCCATGAACCAGAGCTGGTTCGGCAGCCACCAGCAACCCGACTCCGCGACACCGAACTTGAGGCCCGGGTGGCGTTCGAAGACCCCGGACCAGAGCAGGAACCACAGCGGCCGGGCGGGCCACCAGGTCACCTCGCTCACGAAGATGCCCAGATGGTCGCCGTACTCGTGGCGGGGCGCGGCCCCGGAGTGCGTGAGTACCGGCGTCCCGCACTCGGCGGCGGCCGCCCACACGGGGTCGTAACGGGGGTCGTGGTAGGGCTCCTTGTCGACCCACATGGAGGGGATCATCAGGGCGCCGAGGCCGGACTCCCTGGCGCGGTGGATCTCCGCGACGACCTTCTCCGTGGGGGCCGTCACCGGCAACAGGGCGACTCCGCAGTGCCGTTCGGGGTTCTCGGAGACGAAGTCGGCGAGCCAGCGGTTGTGCGCCTGCGCGCCGGCCATGCCCAACTCGGGGTCCAGGTCCCCGGAGAGGCCGAGACCGACGCCGAACGGCGCGGCCGTCTGGCTGTCCACGGCGTCGGCGTCCGGGAAGACCACCTCGGCGGCCACCCCGTCCCCGTCCAGCTCCTTGAGGCGCTGCGCGGTGTCCCAACCCCCGCGCAGGCCCTCCTCGTTGTCGTGGAACCACTTGGCCGCGAACGCCTCGTTGCGGATGCCGAGCCGGGTCATCTCCTCGCGGCGCCGGTCGCGTCCGGCGAGGAACTCGTCGAAGTCCCGGTGGAACCGGGCGTCCAGATAGGGCCGGTACTCCTCGGTCGGCAGCCCGGCGTGGCAGTCGGAGGAGATGATCAGGTACGGCTCCTGGTCGGTCACAACAACCCCCTCGGTCAGTCCAGGATGAAGCTCTCCAGGTACGACGGGTTCGCGCGGTCGAGCATCGAACGCGCGCGTGCCCTGATCTGGTCGTCGCTGTGCTCGCTCTCGGGCAGCAGCCAGAAGCGGTCCGCGCGGATGCCGTCCACGACGAGGTCCGCGACCTCCTCGACGGGCGTGAAGGCGACCTCCCTGCCCGCCTCCTTCATCGCGGTCTCCCACTGGTCGAGGCTGCGGTAAGGAGTCCTGCGGGGGCGCTCTTTCGCGTACCGGTCGGGCCGGTTGCGGTGCGACTCCCACAGTCCCGTGCGCAGCATGTGCGGCCCCGGGAAGAGCACCGAGGCGCCCACGCGCGCGTGCTCCGCCTTCAAGTGGGCGTACAGGGACTCGGTCATCGTCACGACGGCCGCCTTGGTGACGGCGTACACGGAGGCGGTGGGCAGCGGGGCGATACCGCCGTCCCCGGAGGACGTGTTGACGACATGACCGGGTTGACCCGACTTGATCATCCTCGGCACGAACGCCTGGATGCCGTGGAAGACGCCCCACACGTTGACGGCGAACGCCCACTGCCAGTCGTTCGGTTCGTGCTCCCACATCCGGCCCTCGGCACCCGAGCCGACGCCCGCGTTGTTGCACAGGACGTGGACGGCGCCGTACGTGTCGTACGCCGACTCGGCGAGATCCAGGACCTGTTGGCGTACTCCGACGTCAACTACGCGCGCGTGCACGTCGGCACCGTCGGCGCGCAGGTCGGAGGCGGCCTTGTCGAGGGCTCCCTCCTCGACGTCGGCGAGGACCACCTTGAGCCCGTCGGCCGCGAACCGCCGTGCCATCGCGAGCCCGATCCCGCTCGCCGCCCCGGTGACGACGGCGACCTGACCCTCCGTCAACTCCATCAGACGCTCCCCTCAGGGGGACCGTCATGGACCTGTTGCGGATCGTCGTAGCGCTGGTGGATGTACGGCAACAGGGCCCGCGCGTCGACCCGTTCGACGACCTTGCCGCGCTGGTCGCTGGTCTTCTCGCCGATCGTGATGTCGACGAGGGTGCGCACGGGGAGGTCGGCCACCGGGTCGTACATGGACTCGCGCAGGACGACGTCCCCGGTGACGCGTTCGAGGCGGCGCACCTTCTCGTTGCGCAGGCAGTGCACGAGGACGGGGTCGGCGTCGAAGCCCGAACCGTCCACCGCGGGAAGGAACTTGAAGTAGAAGTCGGTCTTCTGCGTCGGCCCGGGGAGGGGCAGTTCCTCGCTGACCGCGCCGCGGATCTCGACGAAGGCGATGCCGTGCCGGGCGAGGACGGCGTGCACGACGAGGCCCACGCGCTCGACGGTCACCTCGCCGAGTTTCTTGGGCTCTCCGAAGACCTCACGGCCGCCGGTGAGGGCCCGTTCGTGGGTCATCGGCATCACCAGCGGGTACCAGCCCTCGACGCCGTCGTGCGCGGCGGCGACCGCGAACGAGCCCGCGCCCAGGGGATATCCGGTCAGCTCGACCTTGCTGATGTTCACCCGGACCAGGGGCCTCCCGGTGGGCTTGAGGGGCGGCGGCAGGACCGCCGCGACCGCGTCCGGGTCGCTCTCCCAGACGGCCACCACACCGGTGGACCAGATGTCGGGGAGCTTTGCGCTCGCTGTGCGTGCGGCGGCGATCTCCGCCTCGGTCCGTGCGCCGTACCGTACGCGTGCCATACGCCGTACCGCCCTTCGTAGGCCGTCATCCGTCAGGCGGGCAGCACGCTTGCACCGGGCGGGCAAAAGGTCCATAGCCACGCGCGCGTGCGTTCGTCGGAGTCGAACGGGCGGGCGGGACAGGGCACCTGAGGGACGGGGCTGTCAGTGACGGCCCGTATCCTCAGTGACCATGCTCGAAGACCACTCGCCCGCCGTGTCCGCAGCCGCTCCGTGGCCGGCCGCGTATCCCCAGGGATACGCGGTAGTTGACGTGGAGACCACCGGCCTGGCCCGGGACGACCGGATAATCTCCGCGGCCGTCTACCGTCTGGACGCGCTCGGCGAGGTCGAGGACCACTGGTACACGATGGTCAACCCGGAGCGCGATCCGGGCCCCGTGTGGATCCACGGTCTGACGAGTGACGTCCTGGAGGGCGCGCCCCTCTTCAAGGACATCGCCGACGAGTTCGCGACCCGCCTGGAGGGCCGGGTGCTGGTCGCGCACAACGCGGTCTTCGACTGGCAGATGATCGCGCGGGAGTACGCGCGCGTGCAGATCGAGCCCCCGGTCCGGCAGCGGCTGTGCACCATCGCGCTGTCGAAGGAGCTGAGCCTGCCGCTGCCCAACCACAAACTGGAGTCCCTGGCGGCGCACTTCGGTGTCGTCCAGCAGCGCGCGCACCACGCGCTGGACGACGCGCGCGTGCTCGCCGAGGCGTTCCGGCCGAGCCTGCGCGCGGCGGCCCGGAGCGGCGTGCGGCTGCCGCTGCACGAGTGCCGGCCGCTGACCGAGTGGACCGCCGACCGGCCCGCGCCCCGGATCGGCCAGCAGTCCGGGGGCTACAGCGGCTACGGGGCGGGCAGTTGGCGTCCCGCGCGCAAGCGGCCCGCGTGCCCCTACCCCAACCCGGGGCGGTTCGAGGACGGCAAGCCGCTCAAGCAGGGCATGCGGATCGCGTTCTCCGGAGACACCTCCATCGAGCGCGAGCTCTTGGAGGACCGTGCCGTGGAGGCCGGGCTGCATGTCGCGACGAGCCTGTCCCGGCTGACCAGTCTGCTCGTCACGAACGACCCGGACTCGGGCACCTCCAAGGTGGTCAAGGCACGGCAGTTCGGCACACCTGTGGTGGACGAGGCCGCGTTCGGACAACTCCTCCGGGACGTCGAGCAGGCGGACTGAGCGCGCCACGGGGAGCCGTACGGACGGGTGATTGCCGCGCGACTCGCCCCGCGCCCGCTCGCCCGTTCCGAGCGGACGGCCCACCCTGTGGCGCATGGCGAGATGTGAAGTTTGCGGCAATGACTACGGAATGAGCTTCGAAGTGCACGCGCAGGGCGCGGTGCATGTCTTCGACTGCTTCTCCTGCGCGATCCACCGTATGGCCCCGATCTGCGAGCACTGCCGGGTGCAGATCATCGGCCAGGGCGTCGAGGTGGAGGGCCAATGGTTCTGCGGCGGCCACTGCGCGCGGGCGGAGGGGATGGTGGGGATCGTCGACAAGGTCTGAGGACAGACCCCCCTCAATGCGCCCCACGGCCGAGTTGTACGGTCGTGGGGTGTACCGCTTCCTGATGTCCCGGCAGTGGGTGATCCTCGCGTTGATCACCCTCCTCCTGATCCCCACGATGATCAGACTGGGCATCTGGCAGATGCACCGCTACGAGATGCGCAGCGCCCGGAACCAGTTGGTCGCGGACGCGCTGCACGCCAAGCCGGTCCCCGTGGAGACGATCAGCACCCCCGGGCACGCGGTGACCCGTACCGAGAAGTACCGCACCGTCACCGCGACGGGCACCTTCGAGACCTCCAAGGAAGTCGTCGTCCGGCGTCGTACGAATGACGACGACGAGGTCGGCTTCCATGTACTCACCCCGTTCGTGTTGACGGACGGCAAGGTGGTGTTGATCAACCGTGGATGGATCCCGGCGAACGGCGCGCAGACGGCGTTCCCGAAGATCCCCGCACCGCCGAGCGGCAGGACCACCGTCACCGGGCGTCTGATGGCCGACGAGACGACCGCGGCCAGCGGCATCAAGGACCTCAAGGGCCTGCCCGACCGCCAGATCATGTTGATCAACAGTGAAGAGCAGGCGAAGCGGCTCAACGCCCAGGTGCTCGGCGGCTATGTCGAGCAGACGGCGCCCGAGGCGAAGGGCGGCACCCCGGAGCAGATCTCCGACCCGGGCAAGGAAGACGCCCCGCTGAACTACGCGTACATGATCCAGTGGTGGCTGTTCGCGGCGGCCGTCCCGGTCGGCTACGTCGTCCTGGCGCGGCGCGAGGCCCGGGACCGCCGGGAGGCGGCGGCGAAGGCCGCGGAGCCGGCGGAGGCCGAGCCCGCGGCGGTGTGAGCCCTCCCGCACTTCACCCGCCCGGCCCCGAACCTTGATTGCCCCGCCGGTAGGGAGGGAACCCGCACCCCGTGCACCCACGTATCGAGGACTACGCCCTCATCGGCGACGAACAGACCGCGGCCCTGGTCGGCATGGACGGCTCGGTCGACTGGCTGTGCCTGCCCCGCTTCGACTCGGCCGCCTGCTTCGCCCGACTGCTCGGCGACGAGGACAACGGCCACTGGCGCATCGCCCCCGAGGGCGCCGACCGTTGCACCCGCCGCGCCTACCGCCCCGACACCCTGGTCCTGGACACGGAGTGGGAGACCGACGAGGGCACGGTACGCGTCACCGACCTGATGCCCCAGCGCCACCGCGCCCCCGACGTCGTACGCGTCGTGGAGGGCCTGAGCGGCAAGGTCACCGTCCGCAGCACGCTCCGCCTGCGCTTCGACTACGGCTCGGTCGTGCCGTGGGTGCGCAGGTCCGACGGGCACCGGGTGGCCGTCGCGGGCCCCGACTCGGTGTGGCTGCGCAGCGAGCCCGAGGTGCGCACCTGGGGCGAGGACTTCAGCACCCTCTCGGAGTTCACCGTCGAGGCCGGCGAGAAGGTCGCCTTCGTCCTCACCTGGCATCCCTCGCACGAGCCCCGTCCGGCGCTCGTCGACCCGTACAAGTCGCTGCGCACCAGCGTCGCGGACTGGGAGCGCTGGGCGGCCCGCTGCCGCTACGACGGCCCCTACAGGGACGCGGTCGTGCGCTCCCTGATCACCCTCAAGGCCCTCACCTACCGGCCGACCGGTGGCATCGTCGCCGCGGCCACCACCTCGCTGCCCGAGGAGATGGGCGGTGTCCGCAACTGGGACTACCGCTACTGCTGGCTGCGCGACTCGAGCCTCACCCTGGGCGCTCTGGTCTCCGCGGGCTACCACAAGGAGGCCGAGGCCTGGCGCGACTGGCTGCTGCGCGCGGTCGCGGGCGATCCGGCGGACCTGCAGATCATGTACGGCGTGGCGGGCGAGCGGCGGCTGCCCGAGTTCGAACTGCCGCACCTCTCCGGCTTCGCCGGTTCGGCCCCCGTACGGATCGGCAACGGCGCCGTCAACCAGCTCCAACTCGACGTCTACGGGGAGGTCATGGACTCCCTGTGGCTGGCCCGCCGCGCGGGACTGTCCCCCAAGCCGCACATGTGGTCGCTCCAGGCCGTCCTCCTGGAGTGGCTGCGCGCGCGGTGGGAGCAGCCGGACGAGGGCCTGTGGGAGGTGCGCGGCGGGCGCCGGCACTTCGTGCACTCCAAGGTCATGGTGTGGGTGGCCGCCGACCGGGCCGTACGCACTTTGGAGGAGTACGCCGACCTCCCCGGGGACCTGTCGGGCTGGCGCGAGCTGCGGGACGCGGTGCACAAGGACGTGTGCGAGAAGGGCTACGACCCGGAACGCAACACGTTCACGCAGTACTACGGCTCGCAGGAACTCGACGCGGCCCTGCTGCTCATCCCCCGCTTCGGTTTCCTGCCTGCCGACGATCCGCGGGTCGTCGGCACGGTCGACGCGGTCCAGGCGGCGCTCGGCCACGACGGCTTCGTACGCCGCTACGACACCGCGGCCGACACCCCCGTAGACGGGCTGCCCGGCGCCGAGGGCACCTTCCTGGCGTGCTCCTTCTGGCTCGTGGACGCCCTGCACCTGACGGGCCGCAAGAAGGACGCGCGCGTGCTGTTCGAGCGGCTGGTCGGGCTCGCGAACGACGTGGGGCTCCTCGCGGAGGAGTACGACCCGGTGGCCGGCCGTCAGCTCGGCAACTTCCCGCAGGCGTTCAGCCACATCGGCCTGGTGAACAGCGCCCTCGCCCTGTTCGGGGACGAGGAGGCAGGATAGGGGCCATGGATCTTGGACTGAAGGACCGGGTGTACGTCGTCACCGGGGCCACCCGCGGGCTGGGCAACGCCTCCGCGCGCGAGCTGGTGGCCGACGGCGCGAAGGTGGTCGTCACCGGGCGGGACGAGAAGCGTGCCGCCGACGCGGCGGCCGAGCTGGGGCCGAACGCGATCGGCGTGGCCGTCGACAACGCCGACGCGGACGCGCCGGACCGGCTGATCGCCGCCGCGCGTGACCACTTCGGGCGCTTCGACGGCATCCTCGTGAGCGTCGGCGGGCCGCCGCCCGGGTTCGTCGCCGACAGCACCGACGAGCAGTGGCAGGCGTCGTTCGAGTCGGTGTTCCTGGGCGCGGTGCGGCTCGCCCGCGCGGCGGCCGCGGAGTTGGCGGCGGGCGGTGTCATCGGGTTCGTGCTGTCGGGGTCGGTGCACGAGCCGATCCCGGGGCTGACGATCTCGAACGCGCTGCGGCCCGGTCTGGCCGGTTTCGCCAAGTCCCTCGCGGACGAGCTGGGGCCGCGCGGCATCCGGGTCGTGGGGCTGCTGCCGGCCCGCATCGACACGGACCGCGTGCGCGAGCTGGACGGGCTGTCCGCGGACCCGGAGGCCACGCGTGCGGCCAACGAGTCGCGGATTCCGCTGCGGCGGTACGGGACGTCGGACGAGTTCGGGCGGGTGGCCGCGTTCCTGTTGTCGCCGGCCGCGTCCTACCTGACGGGGATCATGGTGCCCGTCGACGGCGGGATGCGGCACGGGTTCTGACGACCCATCAACTCCACCCGCCCGCTCAACCCGTCAACTCACCCTCTCCGCGCGGTGCTTGACGCCCGTCAGCCGTACCTCTGTCGGCAGTGCCTCCAGGCCCGCCGAATCGCGGGCGTGGACCAGGGCGTTGGCCGTCAGGTGGTCGAGGGCCACTCCGGGGTCCACGTGGGGTTCCAGGCTGAGCCGGACGCGGGCCTCGGGTGCCGTGCGGGTGCCGGCGAGCCGCACGTGCGCGTGGGCCACGCCTTCCAGTGCGCTCGCGTCGGTGGCGAGGACGCCCTCCAGGGCCCGGCCCCGCAGCAGCGCGCCCTCTCCGTCGCCGGTGCTGACGGCGACCTCGGCGAGCCGGCGCCGCCGTAGCACCGCGACGAGCCACCACAGGGCCAGCAGGGCGACGACGGCGAGCGTGGCGAGGACCGTGGGCCACCACCAGCCGTCGGCCCGCCAGCGGGTCCGCTGAGCGTCGCTCAGCAGGACGTCGTGACGGCCGTCGTGGATCCACCACGACGGTGGCTTCACGCCGAGCCCGACGGCCAGCACGGACCCGCCGAGCACGACCAGCACGAGACCCACGACACCGATCACCACACGGTTGACGACCCTGAGCACCGACCTCACCCTTTCCGTCCGGAACGGCCGACGCGCACCGACAGCGCGGGCGGCCTGGCCAGCCCGAGCCCGGTGATCGCGTCGGTGAGCACGGCGTCCAAGTCGGCCCGTACATCGTCGAGTTCACGGAAATGCGACACCGCGCGGACGTCGGCCTTCGTCCGGCCCGTCCGTACGCGTACCGACTGCACGCCCGAGACCTCCATGGCCCGGTCGCGCAGCACCATCGCGGCGGCGGTGCGCTGCAGACCGGCCCGGATGTCGGTGTGGGTGCGGCGCATCGGCAGCACCTGGCGCAGGCCGGGCGTGAGGGCGAGCACGATCAGCCAGAGGCCCAGGGCGGCGGCGATGCCGGCGCCGACGAGCACCCAGGTGTCGTCCAGGGGGCGTTCGGCGAGTTGCCGGGCGAGTTCGCGGCGCCAGTGCGCGGCGGGCCGTTCGGCGCGCACGGCGGTGACGTCGTAGAGCAGGGCGCCCGCGCCGGCGAGCACCAGGACGGCGACGACGGCCGCGGGGACACGGCGCGCCGACCAGAAGCGGCCGTCCTTCCCGTTCCCCACCACGGGTACGGGATCATGGTCCGCCGCCGGGACGTACCCGTCCCGCCCTTGATCGGCCCCCTTCTCGATGACCGGTAGTCGTTGGGTCATGCCTTCAGAGCCTTGGGGCTCGCTCATAGCGTCCTCCCCTGTGCCGCACGGTGCGACTGTGCCGGATGGAGCCGTTCCACGTGGACGGCGACCTCGGGCACCTCCATGCCCACCAACGCGCGTACCCGCTGAACCACCTGTCGACGCACCCGAGAACAGCGGTCGCCGATGTCGCAGGGATAGTCGAGTTCGAGGTGCACGCGCACGCGTACCGCCTCGTGGTGTACGACGACGGTGGCATGCGGCGGTGCGGCCTCCGGGGGCAGTGGTCCGAGTGCCTCACGCGCGGCCTGCGCGGCGATCTTCGCGACGACCCGGTCGGCGATCCGGGTGGCGCCCCGCTCGCCGGGCGCCACGACCACCGCGGTTCTGCCGCGCTCGTCGACCGCGCCGTCCCCGCCGCTCATGGACGTCATCGCCGCCGGTCGTCACGCGAGCGGAAGAAGTCGCCGAGTTCCAGGTCCCCCTCGAGGAACCGGCCGACGACGAACCCGATGGCGCCCAGGGCCGCCACCAGCAGGAAGGCACCGAACCCGCCGAAGTATCCGGCGAAGCCCAGTGCCATTCCGGCGATCATGCCGACCACGGCCCTGCTCATCCTGCGCTCCTCAGCTCGTTCGTCGGCCCGCTCATCGATCGGCCCGCCGGTTCGTTCGTCGGCCCGGTCACTGGAGTCGGGGCTCCGGTTCCTCGTCCTCTTCGTCCGGGAGCTTGACGTCGCTCACCGCGATGTTGACCTCGACGACTTCGAGGCCGGTCATCCGTTCCACGGCCGCGATGACGTTCTCCCGTACGGCCCGGGCGACGTCCGCGATCGACACCCCGTAGTCGACGACGATCTCCAGGTCGAGCGCGGTCTGTACTTCGCCGACCTCGGCCTTCACACCCCGGGACACCGACTTCGTACCGCCGGGGACCCGGTCGCGCACGGCCCCGAAGGTGCGGGACAGCCCGCTGCCCATGGCGTGCACACCCAGCACGTCCCGGGCGGCCAGCCCGGCGATCTTCTCCACGACCCCGTCGGCGATGGTGGTCCGCCCTCGGGACGCGGGGTCGCCGCCGCCGCGTTTGGTGGGGGGTTTGCGGGTCTGTACGGGCTC
Source organism: Streptomyces sp. NBC_01478 (assembly GCF_036227225.1). Classification (GTDB taxonomy): domain Bacteria; phylum Actinomycetota; class Actinomycetes; order Streptomycetales; family Streptomycetaceae; genus Streptomyces. The sequence goes on from NZ_CP109444.1 coordinate 3,004,260, forward strand.
CCGCTCGCCGTCGGGGTCCTGGGTCCGGTTCCGTTCCGTCATGTCGGTCATCGCCGTACGTCCCTTTCGGTCGTCGTCCTTCGACCACGGTAAGTGCGGTTGCTCGGTCTCGCGCTGGACATGCGGCAGGCTGGAGACATGACGGCGGACGCATGGACACGAGCGGTACGGCATCAACTGCGGCTCGGCAGGCTGCTGCCCCTGGGTGACCGGCGTGACGGCGCGTGGATCGCGGAGCGGGCGGCCGAGGCCGTGCTCCGGGACGTGGCGCAGCACGTGCGGGGCGTACGGCTGGGCGCGCTGCGCATCGCGCTCGCGGATCCGGAGGACGCGCACGAGCCCGCCGTACCGCCACCGCCGGGTGCCCTGCCGCCCGGTCCGCTGCGGATCACGGCCGACTTCGCGGCCGCGGCGACCGAGCCCCTGCCGGCCACGGCGTCCCGGCTGCGCACGGCCCTGGCGACGGCCGCGGCGGAGCGGCTCGGGCTGGTCGTGGCGGAGGTTGATCTACAGGTGACGGCCTTGCTGGACCATATGGACGATGTTGACCGTGTGGACGATACGGATCACTCCGTCGCCGACATTGACCACGTTGATGACATTGACCTGATGGTCAATGTTGATGACGGCGGCGAGTCCCGGATCATCGCCGCCGTGCTGGCCGTCCCGGGCGTGGCCCGGCTGACCGGCACGCTGGGCGGGCTGGGGCGGGCGGTGCACATCGAGGAGCGGCAGGGCGAAGGCGCGCCGACACGCCTCCACGCGCGCGTGGAGGTCGCCGTACGCGCGGACCACCGGGCCCTGGAGGTGGCCCGGGAAGTCCGCGCGAGGGTCGGCGAGGTGCTGCCGGATCACCCGACGGTGGCGGTGCTCATCACCAGGATCGGCTGAACCACGACCGACTGAACCACGATCGGCTGACGCCTATTCTCCGACGCCGGCCAGGTCCCGCAGTCGTCGCGCCTGTGCGGCGCGCTCGGCGGCGCGCTGATCGTCGTACGCACGGCCCTGGACGCCCTGGAGGAGCGCCTTGGTCTCGATGACGGCGTCGCGCGGTGCGGCCAGCAGCGCGGACGTGAGGTCGCGTACGGAGTCCTCGAGCTGGTCGACGGGCACGGCGATGTTCGCGAGGCCGGTGCTGACGGCCTCCTCGGCCAGGACGGAGCGCCCGGTCGCGCAGATCTCCAGCGCACGGGCGTAGCCGACGAGGCCCACCAGGGGATGCGTGCCGGTGAGGTCGGGCACCAGTCCGAGGCTGGTCTCGCGCATGGCGAACTGCACATCGTCGGCGACGACGCGCAGGTCACAGGCGAGGGCGAGTTGGAACCCGGCCCCGATGGCGTGCCCCTGTACGGCGGCGATGGACACGATGTCGCTGCGTCGCCACCAGGTGAAGCCCGCCTGGTACTCGGCGATGGTCCCGTCCAGCACGGCGTCACTGCTGTGCGCGAGGTCGATGAACGACGGTTCGCCGTCGAAGCCCTCGGGCGTGAACGCCTGCCGGTCGAGTCCGGCCGAGAAGGACTTGCCCTCGGCACGCAGTACGACGACGCGGACGGTGCCCGGCAACAACCGCCCGGCCTCCGCCAACGCCCGCCAGAGAGCAGGACTTTGAGCGTTGCGCTTGGCCGGGTTGGTCAGCGTCACCGTGGCGATCGCGTCGTCGACGGTGAGCCGTACGCCGTCCTTGTCGAGTACGGGACCGAGGTCCTTGTCGTCCTGTTCGGGCGAAGCCATGGGGCGCCTCCGATGTGTGCGGTCAGCAGAGCAGAGCTAAGTGACTGCACAGTAACCACCCGGCCGGTCAGTCGTCCGACCGGGTGGCCACCATCGAAACCGATGGGCCGCCCGGGGTCAGGCCGAAGCCTTCTTGCCCCGGGTCGCCCCGCCACGCCCACGGAGCGTGACGCCCGACTCACTGAGCATCCGGTGGACGAAGCCATACGAGCGGCCGGTCTCCTCGGCCAGCGCTCGGATGCTCGCACCGGAGTCGTACTTCTTCTTCAGGTCTGCCGCGAGCTTGTCGCGCGCGGCGCCGGTTACCCGGCTGCCCTTCTTCAGAGTCTCGGCCACCCGTGCCTCCTCATGGGAAGTGCGCTCTTGGTCTCCTCATGATCACCCCTCCAAGCGTTCATGGCCACCCATTCGGCAAGGTCCGTAAGACAAGGTTTTGACGACAGGAGCGCGTCCCCACAAGTGGAATGTGGAATTCCATACGGTCGCGTCCGTACGGCCGAACGAGTTGTTCCGCGAAACACCTGGTCAGAGACGCAGGACGGCCGAGCCCTTGTCGATAAAGGACTCGGCCGGGAAATCGGTGTACGACACACCTCGGTACGAGGAGATCTCACACAGATGGTGGATCACCGGTAGGCCGAATGATCCATACGCCGTTGATCAAGCATTCGATCACGGTCTTTCGATCAGGGCTCACGGTCACGCCAGGGCGACGAGATCCGCGTAGTCCGCGCCCCACAGGTCCTCGACGCCGTCCGGCAGCAGGATGATGCGCTCCGGCTGGAGAGCCTCCACGGCACCCTCGTCGTGGGTGACGAGGACGACGGCGCCCTTGTAGGTGCGCAGTGCGCCGAGGATCTCCTCGCGGCTGGCCGGGTCGAGGTTGTTCGTCGGCTCGTCCAGGAGGAGGACGTTCGCGGACGACACCACCAGGGTGGCGAGCGCGAGGCGGGTCTTCTCGCCGCCGGAGAGGACCCCGGCCGGCTTGTCGACGTCGTCTCCGGAGAACAGGAACGAGCCGAGCGTCTTGCGGACCTCCACGAGGTCCAGGTCGGGGGCTGCGGAGCGCATGTTCTCCAGGACCGTGCGCTCCGGGTCGAGGGTCTCGTGCTCCTGCGCGTAGTAACCGAGCTTCAGGCCGTGGCCCTCGATGACCTCGCCGGTGTCCGGCTTCTCGGCGCCGCCGAGGAGCTTCAGGAGGGTCGTCTTGCCGGCGCCGTTCAGACCGAGGATGACGACGCGCGAACCCTTGTCGATGGCCAGGTCGACGTCGGTGAAGATCTCCAGGGAGCCGTACGACTTCGACAGGCCCTCCGCCATGAGCGGGGTCTTGCCGCAGGGCGAGGGCTCCGGGAAGCGCAGCTTGGCGACCTTGTCGGAGACGCGCACCGCGTCGAGCCCGGCGAGCAGTCGGTCGGCCCGCTTGGCCATGTTCTGCGCGGCGACCGTCTTGGTGGCCTTGGCGCGCATCTTGTCGGCCTGCGAGTGCAGGGCGGCGGCCTTCTTCTCGGCGTTCTGCCGCTCGCGCTTGCGGCGCTTCTCGTCGGCCTCGCGCTGCTGCTGGTAGAGCTTCCAGCCCATGTTGTAGTAGTCGATCTGGGCGCGGTTGGCGTCCAGATAGAACACCTTGTTGACGACGGTCTCGACGAGGTCGGTGTCGTGGGAGATCACGATGAAGCCGCCGCGGTACGTCTTCAGGTAGTCGCGCAGCCAGACGATGGAGTCGGCGTCGAGGTGGTTCGTGGGCTCGTCGAGGAGCAGCGTGTCCGCGTCGGAGAACAGGATGCGGGCCAGCTCGATACGGCGGCGCTGACCGCCGGAGAGCGTATGGAGCGGCTGGCCGAGCACGCGGTCCGGGAGGTTCAGCGCGGCGGCGATGGTGGCCGCCTCGGCCTCGGCGGAGTAGCCCCCCTTGGTGAGGAACTCCGTCTCCTGGCGCTCGTACTGGCGCATGGCCTTCTCACGCGTGGCGCCGCTGCCGTTGGCGATGCGCTGTTCGTTCTCGCGCATCTTGCGGATCAGGGTGTCCAGGCCGCGCGCGGAGAGGATGCGGTCGCTGGCGAGCACGTCCAGGTCGCCGGTGCGGGGGTCCTGCGGGAGGTAGCCGACCTCGCCGGAGCGGGTGACGGTGCCGCCGGCGGGCTGGCCCTCGCCGGCCAGGACCTTGGTCAGGGTGGTCTTGCCGGCGCCGTTGCGCCCGACGAGACCGATGCGGTCGCCCTTGGCGACACGGAAGGTTGCGGACTCGATGAGGACGCGGGCACCGGCGCGCAGCTCGATACCGGAGGCGGAGATCACGGTCAGACTCCAGAGCGGGGTCGTAGGCGGAAGGGGCGGCTGAGGACGTTCCCGCCGTCTAATGCGCGAGGAGAATGGCCATAGGCCAAGTCTAACGGGGTCGTGCAAGCGCTTTTCCTGTGTGCGGCGGGTCATCGCCGTGGTGCGAGCGGCCCGGGGTGACCCGGCCGGGGCCGTCCACGGCGATGAGCTGCGCGGTACGGGTCCGGGGCGGGGAGACGAGTGGCGCCGCACCGTGACGTACGGCACGCGCGCGTGGAGGCTCGGTGGCCCTCGGGGGGAGGTCGGCTACCTCCCGTTGGGGGGGCGTCCCCCGTTCGGCCCCTTGTCCGGCGCCCCGGCGGGAGCCGCGGGCGAGGATGACGCCATGCAGTTCGACGACGACGCGAATCTGGACACCTCCGAGGTGCAGGACGTGCGCGGCAGCCGGATTCCCGGTGGCCGGGCGACCGTGGGCGGTGGTCTCGCGGGGCTGATCGCGCTGCTGCTCGGGCTCTTCTTCGGGGTCGGTCCCGACAACCTGGGGTTGTCGTCGGGCAGCGACTCACCGGCGGCCACCGCGTCCTCGCTGGCCCAGGTGCAGTCGTCCTGCCGTACCGGGCAGGACGCGAACACCAAGGAGGACTGCCGCATCGTGGCGGTGGTCAACAGCGTGCAGGACTTCTGGACGCAGGAGTTCCAGCGGCGCAGCGCCACGTACACGCGGTCGCCGACCGTCTTCTTCAGCGGGCAGGTCGCCACCGCGTGCGGGACGGCGACCTCCGCGGTGGGGCCGTTCTACTGCCCCGGCGACCGGAAGGTCTATCTGGACCTGGGGTTCTTCGACGAGCTGCGGACGAAGTTCGGCTCCAGTGGCGGGCCGTTCGCGCAGGCGTACGTCGTGGCGCACGAGTACGGGCACCATGTGCAGGACCTGATGGGCACGCTCGGCAGGTCGCAGGACGGGCGGACCGGCGCGAACAGCAACGCGGTGCGGGTGGAACTGCAGGCGGACTGCTACGCGGGGGTCTGGGCGCATCACGCGACCACCACGAAGGACGAGTCGACCGGGCGGCCGTTGATCACCAGCCTCACGGACGCCGACATCCGGGACGGGCTGGACGCGGCGGCGGCCGTGGGCGACGACCGGATCCAGGAGCGGTTCCAGGGCCGGGTGACGCCGGAGACCTGGACGCACGGGTCGGCGGCGCAGCGGCAGCAGTGGTTCCACCAGGGCTATCGCACCGGGGACATGGCGCAGTGCAACACCTTCCGCTGACGGGCCGCAGTGCGCTGTCGGAGCCGTTGTCAGTGGCAGGTGCAAGACTCGTCGAAACCGCCCAAAGCGGCGGGAAAGAGCAGAAGCACCCGATACACAAGGAAGTGATCGGCATGGCAGGCGAGGACAGCGGGCGTTCCGGCATCCACCCGTCCATCTACCCGTCGCTGCTGTACGCGGACGCGAAGGCGGCGATCCGGCAGCTCACGGAGGCCTTCGGCTTCACCGAGCTGGTGGTGTACGAGGGTGAGGACGGCTCGGTGATGCACGCCGAGCTGGTGCAGGGCGACGGCGCGGTGATGCTCGGCTCCAAGGGCCGCGGCGGCCGTTTCGACGAGGCGATGAAGAGCGCGGGGCCCGCCGGGGTGTACATCGTCGTGGACGACGTCGACGCCCATCACCGGCGGGCCGTGGAGCACGGCGCGGAGATCCTGATGCCCCCGACGGACCAGGACTACGGATCACGGGACTACATGGCCCGGGACATCGAGGGCAACATCTGGAGCTTCGGTACGTACGCCCCGGAGATACCGGGGACGCCAGGTGCCTGACCCCGCCTAGCTGCCCCCCGTGTGCACCTGGAAGGCCGCCCGGCGTACGGCCTTGGCGAGGGCCGGGTCGGGGTGGGCGGCGGCGAGCGCGACGAGGACCTGCACGGTGCGGGGATGGCCGACGGCACGCACCTCGTCGAGGAGCATCGGGACGGTCGGCTGGATGGCGGACTCCAGGTGGCGCACGAGCAGCGGGGCCTCACCGTGGTCGGCGACGGCGGCGGCGCTGTCGACCCACAGCCAGGTGGCCTCTTCGCGGGTGAGGACCTCGTGGGCGTCCTCCGGGTCGATCCCGTCGTGCTCGGCGAGCCACAGCAGGGCGTACGGCCGCAGCGTGGCCTCGTCGGCGACGGCGCGGACGTCGGGCTCGGCGGGGGCGCCGACGACGCGCAGCGCCTCGAAGGCGAGGCCGCGCAGCAGGGCGTCCTCGCCCCGGGCGGCGTCGATCAACTGGCCGACCGCGGTGCCCACGGTGCGGGCGGCGAGCCAGGCGCGGTACTCGGCGCGGGCGGCGTTCGGGCGGAGCTGGGAGCAGCCGCGGAGCATGTCCTCGGCGGGCTGCTCGATGTTCCCTGCGGGGCTCTGCGCGGCCACGCAGATCTGCTCCAGCTTGACCCAGACCGCCCAACTGCCGAGCGGGGTGAGGGTGGCCTGGGCGTCGCCGTAGGTGAGGGCGCCGACGGAGGCGAGGGCGTGCAGGGCCCAGTCGAGGAGGGGGTCGAGGGGAGTGTCGGGCGTGTCGGCGGCCGGGGGCTGCTGGACGGGTTCGGGCTGGGGGCCGAAGGGGATCTCGCAGCGCTCGGTGCGCAGCTCGGTGACCCGTTGGCCGAGGAGGTCGAGGAGCTGTTCGACGGGGACGGGCCCGGCGGACAACTGGAGGAAGGAGAGCACCTGAGGCATGGCCGAGACGACCTCGGCGACGGCTGAGGGCTCGTGCTCCCGGGGTTCCGGGTGGGCGAGCGACCAGGCGTCGAAGAGGGCGACCCAGCCGCGCAGTACGGCGCTGTCGTCGCGGTCCCAGGCGCGCAACCGCCAGCCCGGGCGGGCGCTGTCACCGTGCACCTCGACGAGACCGGCGAGGCGGGCGGTGTCCCAGTCGGCGCGGACCTGAGCCGGGGTCAGGCCCAGCTCCTCGGCCGCGAGTTCGGCGGTCGAGTCGGAGAGGGTGCCCTTGCCGTCGGGGCTCGCGCTGTCACTGCCGGGGCGTAGTGCGGCGTCGGCCCAGTGGGCGACGCGGGCCGCTCCGGCCAGGCCGGAGCGTGCCATTCTGGCCAGTTCCGCGGGGGCCGGTGTGCCCTCCGGAGGGCGGGGTGCGGGGCGGCGCGAGCGCCGCTGGTTCATCGCTCGGGGGGCGGCGGCCAGGGGTCGCGGGCGGACGAGTCGAAGCCTGGAGTCGCGCGGGATACGGGACGTCACGGGTGCAGTCTTCCGGTTGACGGTCCGAAAACCCAAACGGAATGTCACGGCGGGCGATGGGGAGGGCCAAGGCACGGGGTCTCGCGGGCTGCTGGGGACCGGGATCAGGCCAGTGGTACAGGGGTAAACGGAACGGTCGGCGGGGTGCGGCGGGGGTGGGAGGCGATGCCGGTGGAGGGCGGGACGGGGGTGCGCAGGGACGGGGCCGAGGTGGGGGCTCAGTGCGAGTGAGGAGGAGTCGCTCGGTGCGGGTTAGGGATGGCGGCTCGGCGTGAGTGAGGGCGGGGATGCGAGTGGCAGCCCGGCGCGGGTCGAGGGCGGGGGATGCGGATGGCGGCCCGGCGCGGGTGAAAAGTGGTGGCGGCGCAGGCGAAAGGTGGCAGCCCGGCGCGAGCCAAGGACGCCGGATGCGGGCGGCAACCCGGCCCGGGCGAAGAGCGGCGGCTCGGCGCAGGCGCAAGGCGGCCGGCTCGGCGCAGGCCAAGGACGCCGGATGCGGGCGCCCGACACGGGCGGCAACCCGGCGCGCGCCAAGGTGGCGGCCCGGCGCCGGTGAGAAAGGGCGGCTCGACACCAGAGAAAGGCGGCAGCCCACCGCAGGCGAGAGGGGGGCGGTCCGGCGCCAGTGAAAAGTGGCTGGCCCGATACCCGATCAGTGGCCCGGGGTCACATCAGCGGCGTCAGGAAGCGGCGCAGGATCTCCTCGTAGGCGGCCGGGTCGGCGTTCCACATCGCGCTGTGCGGGGCGTGGGCCACCGGCTGGAGGGTGATCAGGTCGGGGCGGTGGGCGGCGAAGCGGCGGGAGAGGGTCCAGGGGGCCACCGAGTCGTCCGGGCCGTGGAAGATCAGGGTCGGGACCCTGAGCCGGGTGGGGTCGGCGGCCTCGGCGATGCGGTCGCCGTGCAGATCGGTGCGGCCCTGGGCGGCGCGGACCGCCAGCGGCAGCAGCGCGCCCGGGGTGTGCCGGGCCGTGGCGAGGGCGCGCAGCGTCGTCTCCCAGTCCAGCACCGGCGAGTCCAGCACCAGGCCGGAGACGCGGTCGCGCATCGCGGAGTGGGCGGCGGCCCGCAACGCCATGGTGGCGCCGGTGGACCAGCCGTACAGGACGACGTGCTCGGCGCCGTACCGCACGGCGTAGCGGATCGCCGCGTCCAGGTCGCGCCACTCGGTCTCGCCGAGGTGGTTGAGGCCGTCGGGGTTGCGGGGTGCGCCGAGGTCGCCGCGGTAGGCGAGGGCGAGGACGGGGAAGCGGTTGCGGTGCAGGAACTCCATGACGTTCATGGAGAGTTCGCGGGTCGCGGCCAGTCCGTGCACCGCGATCACCCAGGTGCTCCGCGCCCCGGGCACGAACCAGGCGGGCAGGGAGCCGAGTTCGCCGGGGAGGTCGATGTCGGCGTGGTCCAGGCCCAGGGCGGCGCTCGGGTTGCCGATGTGCACGTTCGGGGTGAGCCACACCTTGGCGCCGGGGCGCAGGGTGCCGTGGGTGACGCGTTCCAGGCGGCGTACGACGGCGTCGGCGGAGGGGGACGCCGTGTCGACGACGGGGCCGACGACCGCGTGGGAGCCGTCGCCGGCGAGGCCGTAGGTGCCGGGGCGCAGGGAGGCCAGGTCCCGGGTGAGCGTGATCTGTCCGGCAGCGGTGGAATGCACCGTGAGCCGGGGTTCGGTCGGCAGGGGGCGGCCGGGCGGCGCCTTCAGCGCGGCGTCACTGGCGTACCGGCCGACGGCGACGCCTGCCGCACCGGCCGCGAGGGCCACGGAGACGGCCGCGGCCGTCGCTTTGACTGTGCGCACGGGTCCAGTGTCCCGGGGGACCCGGTAACCGGCCAGCCGGAGAACGCGTGGGGTGATGAGTGGGGGTGTTTCGGGGGGAGGGGTGTTTCGGGGGTGGTGGCGGGGTGGGGCGACGGTGCGGGGCATGCGGGCGAGACGGCGAGGCGTGGCGGTGGCACAAGGCCGTGCGGGTGACTGCGGGTGCCCCCGGAGCGTTCGGTGTCAGCCGCCCAAGCCGTTCAACTCCCCTAGCCCAGTCACCCCGCCACCCGAGCCGATCAACTCCCTCACCCCCGCCCCCTCAAATCCCCCCAACTCCCCTCACCCCCGCTGCCCATACCCCCGCAACCGCTCCCCCGCCTCAGCCACCTGCTCCCCCGACAACAACGTCGGCGACAGGCCGGGCACCGACGACGCCGTCAGCCACAACCGGCACATCCACTCCAACTGGGCCGTGCGATCGAAGGCCTGGTCCAGGGAGGCGCCGTAGGCGATCGTGCCGTGGTTCTGGAGCAGGCAGGCAGAGCGGTCGGCGAGGGCGTGGAGCATGTTCTCGGCCAGCTCCTCGGTGCCGTAGGTCGCATACGGGGCAACCCGGACCGGGCCGCCGAGGGCGCCGGACATGTAGTGGACCGAGGGGAGTTCGGGGACGAGGGTCGAGACGGCGGTCGCGTGGACGGCGTGGGTGTGGACGACGGCGCGGGCGTCGGTGCTGCGGTAGACGGCGAGATGCATGGGCAGTTCGCTCGTCGGGAGCAGGGTGCCGAGCACCTGCCGGCCGTCGAGGTCGACACCGACCGCGTCGGCGGGCGTCAGGCGGTCGTAAGGGACGCCCGACGGTGTGACCAGGACGGTGTCGCCGACGCGCGCCGAGACGTTCCCGGAGGTGCCGACGACCAGACCGTCGGAGACCGTCCGGCGCGCGGTAGCGACGAGCGCGCCCCACGCGTCCGCTTCCTCGGCCCGCACACTCCGCCGCCGCGACTCCGCCACAGTCCCCGCACTCTCCCGGGCGTCCCGCCCGTCCCGCTGGTCCCGCCGTTGCTCAGCCATGCCGCGATCCTGTCAGGCGGTGCCCCAACGCACGTTCGGGCGAAGGCACTTTAGGCCGGAAGGCGCGCATCCGAAAGATCACATATGGGTGCCAACCACCCGCTCCGGCCGCCCGGCCGGAGACCGACCGGCATCGACAGATCTCCCCATAGCCTCCGGGGGATTCGTCGCGCACGCCGCCATCCCCGGGGGAACCATGGCCCGCGACCGCAAACCGCCCCTGCCCCGCACCCGCCTCGCCGCACTCACCGTCACCGCGACCACGACCGCACTCGCGCTCGCACTCACCGCACCCCCGGCCATCGCCGCGACCCCCGCAAAGGGCCACGACGTCTCCTCGCACCAGAAGAACGTCGACTGGCCGAGCGCGAAGGCGAAGGGCGCCACGTTCACCTACGTCAAGGCGACCGAGTCGACCACCTACCGGAACCCCTCCTTCAGCCGGCAGTACGACGGCGCCCGCGCGGCGGGCATCATCCGCGGCGCGTACCACTTCGCACTGCCGGACAGGTCGTCCGGCGCGACCCAGGCCGCCTACTTCGTGGCGCACGGCGGCGACTGGAAGGCGGACGGCTGGACGCTGCCGCCCGCGCTGGACATCGAATACAACCCGTACGACAGGAAGCACGGCTGCTACGGCCTGAGCAAAGCCGGGACGGTCAACTGGATCAAGGCCTTCAGCGCCGAGGTGAAGCGGGAGACCGGCCGCCGCCCGGTGATCTACACGACCGCGCGATGGTGGAACACCTGCACGGGCGACAACACCACCCTGGCCTCGACACACGCGCTGTGGATCGCCCACCACAAGTCGGCGGACGCGGGCCCGCTGCCCGCCGGATGGTCGTACTGGACCTTCTGGCAGTACGACAACGGCGGGAGCCTGCCGGGTGACCAGAATCTCTTCAACGGGACGGTGGACCAACTGCGGAGGTTCGCCCGGAATTACTAGGCAGTACGGACACCGCAGGGACCCCCTCAGTTCATCTTCCGTTCATTCAGGTTGCCTACGGTCAACGCGCCAATGACTTCGAACGATTGCCTGGGTAAATGGAAAGCTTCTCGCTGATCCTCGCGATTGTGGTGGTCACCGCACTCGCGTTCGATTTCACGAACGGTTTCCACGACACCGCCAACGCGATGGCCACCACCATCTCGACCGGTGCGCTCAAGCCCAAGGTCGCGGTGGCCATGTCGGCCACCCTCAACCTGGTGGGCGCTTTTCTCTCCGTGGAGGTCGCCAACACGATCTCCAAGGGTCTCGTCGATGAGAGCGGCATCCGTCCCGAGGTCATTTTCGCCGCCCTGGTCGGCGCGATCCTCTGGAACCTGGTGACCTGGCTCGTCGGCCTGCCGTCCAGTTCCTCGCACGCCCTGATGGGCGGTCTGATCGGCGCCACCATCGCCTCGGCCGGCACCGGCGCGGTCCACGGCGACGTCCTGGTCACCAAGGTGCTGCTGCCTGCGGTCGCGGCCCCGATCGTCGCGGGCGTCGCGGCGATGCTCGCCACCCGCTTCTCCTACGCCCTGAGCCGCAACGCGAACGGCAAGGCCGCCGACAAGGGCTTCCGCGTCGGCCAGATCGCCTCCGCCGGGCTGGTCTCGCTGGCCCACGGCACGAACGACGCGCAGAAGACGATGGGCATCATCACGCTGGCCCTGATCGCCGGCGGCTCCATCGCCCCCGACTCGGACCCGCCCACCTGGGTCATCCTCTCCGCGGGCCTCGCCATCGCGATGGGCACCTACATCGGCGGCTGGCGCATCATCCGCACGATGGGCAAGGGCCTGACCGACCTCCGGCCGCAGCAGGGCTTCGCCGCCCAGACCAGCGCCGCCGCGGTCATCCTGGCCTCCTCGCACATCGGCTTCTCCCTCTCCACCACGCACGCCGTCTCCGGTTCGGTGATGGGCGCGGGTCTCGGCCGCAAGGGTGGTGTCGTCCGCTGGTCGACCGCCACCCGGATGTTCGTCGCCTGGGGTCTGACACTGCCGGCCGCCGCACTGGTCGGCGCGCTCGCCGAGTCCGTCACCGACCTCGGCGACTGGGGCACCGCACTGGTGGCCGTCTTCCTGGTCGCCTCCAGCACCGCCATCTGGCTGCTCTCCCGCCGCCAGGTCGTCGACGCCTCGAACGTCAACGAGATCGACGAACCGGCCGGCGTGGTGACCACCGCGATCGCCGCCGTGACCCCGCCGCCCCCGTCGGTAGCCCTCTCCGAGGGCCTCACGGCGACGATCCTCTCGCCGCCCACCGTCGCCACGCCCGACCCGGCCACTCCGGCGACCCCGCCGGCCGCCGCCGTCTGAGCCCGCGCCCCAGACACGAGAAGGAACGAATCAGCATGCACATCGACTGGGCAGCCCTCGGCTCCGTCTTCGGCGTCAGCCTCGTGGCGACCGTGGCCCTCGTGGCCGTCTTCACCCTCGGCATCACCGCCCTCTCCCACCGCGAACGCGCCACCGCTCAGGGCGACTCGGCGACGCTCGCCCTGAGCGGCGCGTACGTGTGCTTCGCGGCGTGCGCGGCGGCGGTGGCGTACGGGATCTATCTGATCGTGGCCTGACCCGACAGGCACATCACCGCACCACAACCGTCCCGCGGGGCGGGGAAGCAGTTCTCCATGCTTCCCCGCCCCGTCGCATTTGACCGCCCGATCAGACCACATCGAAGCGACACACGTCGTTTGGACTATTCTTCTCTTCAGGCTTCATGACATATGGCGAAGAGAGCACAGCGTCCAGCCACACAGCAAAGTGATAGTGTCGACCCGCGCACGGCTGACCGCCAGTTTCCAGTCCCTTCGCAACCACCCCGACGGACGAAAGCAGGAGCACGATGCCGCAGCGAATGGATCCGAGCCTGATGCGCCGGAGACTGCGTATCGAGCTGCGCAAGGCACGCGAGAAGGCCGAGCTCACCCAACGCGACGCGGCCGAGGCCCTGGAGTGGTCACTCTCGAAGATCATCCGTATCGAGGCCGGAACGGTCAGTCTCTCGGTCACCGATCTACGGGCGTTGCTCCAGGAGTACGGCGTGACGGACTCCCAACTGGTCGCCGAGCTCGAAGAAGCCGCCCGGGGCTCCAAGGGGCAGAGTTGGTGGACGGACTTCAGCGATGTGCTCACTCCGTCGTTCACGCAGTACCTGGGGTATGAAAGTGCCGCGAGCTCGGTGCGTACGTACCACCCAATCATCTTCCCCGGCTTCCTTCAGACGGAGGACTACGCGGAGGCACTGCTCGCCCCGCTCGCGTCCCCGGAACGGGCCCGGCGCGTGGTCGAGCTGCGCAGTGCGCGCCAAGAGCGGCTTTTCGAAGGGGACAACAGCCCGGAGATGACCTTCGTGGTCGACGAGGCCGCGTTGCGTCGCCGGATCGGCGAACCCGCCGTCATGCGGCATCAGCTGCAACACATCAAGACGATCATGGAACTCCCCGCAGTGACGCTGCAGGTCCTGCCGTTCGGAGCCGGTGCCCACTACAGCACGCTGGGCAGCTTCGTCCTGCTGGGCTTCAAGGACGACGACGACCTGCTCTGGGTGGACGGAGCTGGACAGCTCGCCATCCGGGACGACCACGAACTGATCGCGCGGTACCAAGAATGCTTCGCCACGCTGACCGACATCGCACTCGGGGATGACGCCGCCGTCGCCCTGATCGACGAGGCAGCGCGGGACTTCGTCACCAGTTAGACCATGAGCCCTACAGGAGGGGCGATGGGGCGGCTCACCGAGCGATGCACTGCGGCGTTGCGGAGGGCTCGCGACCGCTTCGGTGTGACGGATGAGGCCAGTAGGCCTCCTGAGAAGCAGAACGACTCTGATCCCCTGTCGGACAACGAACTACTCGACCGGCTCACCGACAAGCCGGCCAAGACCAAGCGATTCATAGAGATCCGGGACGCCGAGAGCAAACGACGTATCGATGAGGACGCCGCGTTCTCCAAAAGCGCGGTCCGGCGGATCCTGATCGCCACGTCATGCATAGTCGCGGTGATCCTCGCCCTGGGATTCCTTTGCTACGCGGCCCGTGGCATCCGTCTCCCGCACATACCCAGGCCCGTCTGGGCCGCGCTGAGCGTAGCCCTCGCGACCGCGGTCAGCGCGGTCGGCGTCGCTCTGGGCCGGTTTGTCCGTGGACCCCGTGGCGGCCGGGACGATGAAGACTGAGCGAGACGACCCGACGAACCGCGTCAGGGCTGTACCCCCACCAGGTACCACCTGCGAGGGCAACCGTCACCGCCACCAGGCCCCAGACGATCAGCTTGTCCCGTGTGCCGTTCGCCAACAAGGAGCTTGCCGCCCCCACCACGCTCGCCACCAGGCCGCACACCACGCAGTAGCCCGCGAGAACAAGGCCGTCAGCGTGCCGCCCACCATTGTCAGCGCCGCTCCCCATCCGACTCCCCCTCCCCAGGTCAGTCACGTTCACCACGTGTTGCTGAAACCATGAGGTCCGAGTTCCGTGAGGAACAAGCGCCATGGGTCACGCGCGACGCGGACGAGCGGTCCCTCCTCGATGTTCTTGGAATCACGGATCAACACCCCCTGCGCGACCACGGCGACCGAGACACAAGCCTCCCCGGTCAACGAATAGCTACTCGTGCGCCACGCTTGTGCGGACGGGCCCTCGTCGACCACGCAGACCTCCTGGACTCAAGAGTTGGCGTCCTCGAAGGTGTCCATCGCGCCCGAAAACCGTAGCGTCGCCGATGCCGGCCGCGCAGGTCCCCCCGAAGAATGGGCTTCGAAAGCCGCTACCACTCGACCTACCGCTCCCTGGATTCTCCTTTCCAGTCTAGAGAGGCCTGATTCGGTCGACCAGAGTCAAACAAGCCCGGCATGTGGGCCTCAGCACACTCCTCCGTCCCAGGTCAACAGCAAGTTGACGCCCCTTCCAACAGCATGGTGGACTGCCGGAGCCATATACGGCGGCAGGAGAGGAAGCCGGTGCGAATCCGGCGCGGTCCCGCCACTGTCACCGGGGTAGGTAGCCCCGGGAGCCAGGAACTCTCACCGCCGGTCTCGTCGAACCAGGGCGTGGACACCCTGAGTGAGGACATATCGCCATGCTCGGCTGCCGTTCGAGGTCCCGTACCAGCGCAGTGCCCGACCCAGCGATCGGCTGAGCCGATGCGTGCCGATCGCGTCTTCGCGTACGGCGCCGCCGCCGGCCTTCTCGGCGACCACCTGCTCGGCGATCCTCGCCGCGGGCATCCGGTCGCCGCGTTCGGCCGCGTTGCCGGTGCCGTGGAACGGCTGCTGTGGCGCGACCACCGAGGCTGGGGCGCCCTGCACACCGCCGTGTGCGTGGGCGGCGCCGTCTCCCTCGCCGCCGCGGCCACTTCGGCCCTACGGTCTTCCCGTACCGCCTCTGCCGCCCTCACCGCCGCCGCCACCTGGGCCGTCGTCGGCGGGACCTCGCTCGCGCGCGAAGCCGGGGTCATCGGGCGGGCGCTGGAGGCCGGGGACATCGACGGTGCGCGGGCACGGCTCCCCCACCTCTGCGGACGGGACCCCCAAGCCCTCGACGCCGACGGGATCGCCCGGGCCGTCGTCGAGTCCGTCGCCGAGAACACCTCCGACGCGGTGGTGGGCGCCCTGGTCTGGGGCGGCATCGCGGGCGTCCCGGGCCTGCTCGGCTTCCGCGCCGTGAACACCCTCGACGCCATGGTCGGCCACAAGTCGGCCAAGTACCGCCGCTACGGCTGGGCTTCGGCCCGTCTCGACGACGTCGCCGGCTGGCCGGGCGCCCGCCTCACCGCCGTCCTCGCCACCGTCGCCGGCGGCGACCCGCGCGGAGCGGTCCGCGCCTGGCGCACCGACGCCCCCAAGCACCCGAGCCCCAACGCCGGTCCCGTGGAGGCCTCCTTCGCGGGAGCCCTCGGCGTGCGCCTCGGCGGGACGCTCTCCTACGGCGGCCGGGTCGAGCACCGGCCCGTGCTCAACGGCGACGGGCGCGCCGTCGCCGTGGCGGACATCGATCGAGCCGTACGACTGTCCCGGCGCGTCGGACTGCTCGCGCTCGGGGTCAGTGTGGCCGGGCGGCTCCTCGTGAAGGGACGCACGTCATGAGCGGCGGCGGGCTGTTGGTCGCGGGCACCACCTCGGACGCCGGGAAGAGTGTCGTCACCGCCGGGATTTGCCGGTGGCTGGTGCGGCAGGGCGTGAAGGTCGCGCCGTTCAAGGCGCAGAACATGTCCCTCAACTCGTTTGTCACGCGCGAGGGCGCCGAGATCGGGCGGGCGCAGGCCATGCAGGCGCAGGCCTGTCGCATCGAGCCGACGGCGCTGATGAACCCCGTACTGCTGAAGCCGGGCAGCGACCGGAGCAGTCAAGTCGTACTGATGGGCAAGCCTGTTGGCGAGATGAGTGCCCGTGGCTATCACGGCGGGCGGCAAGAGGCCCTGCTCGGGACCGTGTTGGACTGTCTCGCCGAGTTGCGGGGCACGTATGACGCGGTGATCTGCGAGGGGGCCGGCAGTCCCGCCGAGATCAATCTGCGGCGGACCGACATCGTGAACATGGGCATCGCGCGCAATGCCCAACTGCCCGTTCTCGTCGTCGGGGACATCGACCGCGGGGGCGTCTTCGCCTCCTTCTTCGGGACCGTCGCGCTCCTGAGCCCCGAGGACCAGGCGTTCGTCGCCGGGTTCCTCGTCAACAAGTTCCGGGGCGATGTGTCGCTGCTGGAACCGGGGTTGGAAATGCTGCTCGGCCTCACCGGGCGGCGGACCTACGGCGTGCTGCCGTTCCGGCACGGGCTCGGGATCGACGAGGAGGACGGGCTGCGGATCTCACTGCGCGGGACCGTGCGCGAGTCCAACACCGCGGCGCCGGTCGGCGAGGACGTACTGCGGGTCGCCGTCTGCGCGATCCCCCTCATGTCCAACTTCACCGACGTGGACGCGTTGGCCGCCGAACCGGGCGTCGTGGTGCGGTTCGTGGACCGGCCTGAGGAACTGGCCGACGCCGACCTCGTCGTCATCCCCGGCACCCGGGGGACGGTGAAGGCGCTGGAGTGGCTGCGCGAGCGCGGCCTCGCGGACGCGATCGTCCGCCGGGCCGCCGAACAGCGCCCCGTCCTCGGCATCTGCGGCGGCTTCCAGATCCTCGGCGAGCACATCGACGACGAGGTCGAGAGCCGCCAGGGGGCGGTCGGCGGGCTCGGGGTCCTGCCGCTGCGCGTGCGGTTCGCGCGGGAGAAGACCCTCACCCGGCCGGTGGGGGAAGCCCTCGGCGAGCCGGTCGAGGGGTACGAAATCCATCACGGGGTTGCCCAACTGACCGGCGGCGAAGCCTTCTTGGACGGCTGCCGGGTCGGTCAGACCTGGGGCACGCACTGGCACGGCTCGCTGGAGTCGGACGGATTCCGGCGGGCGTTCCTGCGCGAGGTGGCGGCCGCCGCGGGCCGCCGGTTCGTGCCGGCGCCCGACACCTCGTTCGCCGCGCTGCGCGAGGAGCAGCTCGACCGGCTCGGCGACCTCATCGAACAGCACGCGGACACGGACGCGCTGTGGCGGCTCATCGAGTCCGGCGCGCCGCAAGGACTGCCTTTCATTCCACCGGGAGCGCCCGCATGAGCACAGTGTTGTTGTTGTCGACCGCCGACACGGATCTGCTGGCGGCCCGGGCCTCCGGCGCCGGGTACCGGATCGGCAACCCGTCCCGGGTGGACGCGGCGGAGGAACTGCCCGCCCTGATCTCCGGTGCGGACCTTGCCGTCGTACGACTGCTCGGCGGCAAGCGGGCCTGGGAGGACGGGCTCGCCGTGCTCAAGGCCTCGGGCATCCCGACCGTGCTGCTGGGCGGGGAGACCGTGCCCGACGCCGAGTTGATGGCCGAGTCGTCGGTACCGGCGGGTGTGGTCGCCGAGGCGCTCCGGTATCTCGTCGAGGGCGGGCCTGACAACCTCACGGAACTCGCCCGCTTCCTCTCGGACACCGTGCTGCTCACGGGCGAGGGCTTCGAAGAGCCGCAGAAAATGGCCGAGTTCGGCGTCCACGGCGAGCGTGCCTTCGTCGAGGGCCGCCCGACCGTCGGTGTGCTCTTCTACCGAGCACACCACCTCTCCGGCAACACCGCGTTCGTGGACACCCTGTGCGACCGGATCGAGGCGAAGGGTGCCAACGCCCTTGCGGTGTACTGCGGTTCGCTGCGCGGTGCCGACTCCGGGCTGTACGAGATCCTCGGCGCGGCGGACGCGCTGATCGCCACCGTCCTCGCCTCAGGCGGCACGCACGCCTCGCAGGCCTCGGCCGGCGGTGACGAGGAGGCCTGGGACATCGGCGCGCTCGCCGACCTCAACGTGCCTGTGCTGCAAGGACTTTGCCTTACGTCGTCCAGGGCCGCGTGGGACGAGTCCGATGCCGCCCTCTCCCCCATGGACGCGGCGATGCAGGTCGCGATCCCCGAGTTCGACGGGCGGCTGATCACCGTCCCGTTCTCCTTCAAGGAGCAGGGACCGGACGACGTCCCGGTCTACGTCGCCGACCCCGAGCGGGCCGCGCGGGTCGCCGGAATCGCCGTTCGACACGCGAAGTTGAAGCACAAGCCGAACGCCGAGAAGAGGCTCGCGGTCGTCTTCACCGCCTATCCGACCAAGCACTCGCGCGTCGGCAACGCGGTCGGTCTCGACACGCCCGCCTCGGCGATCCGGGTGCTGGACGCGTTGCGGGACGCCGGGTACGGGGTCGACGAACACCCGGACAACGGGGACGAGTTGATCCACCGGCTCATCAACGCCGGTGGCCACGACGTGGAGTGGCTGACGGAGGAGCAGTTGGCCGCCGCGCCCGCACGGGTGCCGCTCGCCGACTACCGGGCATGGTTCGACAAGCTCGAACCGACCCTCAGGCAGGGCATGTTGGACGCGTGGGGCGAGCCGCCGGGCAACCTCTACGTCGACGGTGACGACATCGTGCTGGCGTCCCTCCAGTTCGGGAACGTCGTGGTGATGATCCAGCCGCCGCGCGGCTTCGGAGAGAACCCGATCGCGATCTACCACGACCCCGACATGCCGCCGTCGCACCACTACATGGCCGCGTACCGCTGGCTGGACAACAGCTTCGGCGCCGACGCGATCATCCACATGGGCAAGCACGGCACCATGGAATGGCTGCCGGGCAAGGGACTTGGGCTCAGCAGCGGCTGCGCGCCCGACGCCGTACTCGGTGAACTCCCCCTGATCTACCCGTTCATCGTGAACGACCCCGGCGAGGGCACCCAGGCCAAGCGGCGCGGCCACGCCACGGTCGTCGACCACCTCGTGCCGCCGATGGCCCGCGCCGACACGTACGGCGATCTGGCGAAGCTGGAGCAACTCCTCGACGAGTACGCGCTGGTGTCCGACCTGGACCCGACGAAGGCACCGGCCGTGCGTGCGCAGATCTGGACGCTGGTGAAGGCGGCCGAGCTGCACCACGACCTGCATGTGGACGACCAGCCGGACGACGCGGCGTTCGACGAGTTCGTGATGCACATCGACGGCTATCTGTGCGAGATCAAGGACGTGCAGATCCGCGACGGGCTGCACATCCTCGGCGGCGGGCCGGTCGGCGAGGCCCGCGTGAACCTCGTGCTCGCGGTGCTGCGCGCCTCGCAGGTGTGGGGCGGGCAGGCGAATGCCCTGCCGGGGCTGCGGGCCGCGCTGGCCGAGCACTTCGGCCTGGTGGAGAAGGAGTTGCTGGCCGAGCCGGGTGCGCCGGTGAAGGTGCCGGTGGAGCTGAGCGAGCTGGTCGAGGGACCGGCCCGTTCGGCGGCCGACGCGATCGATCTGCTGGAGCAGTTGTGCCGCCGGTTCGCGGAAGGCATGGAGTCCCAGGAGTGGGAGGTCACGGCGGTCCCGGCGCTCGTCCGTGCCGTCATCGGCACCGAACTCCCGGACGCCGTCGCGGTGTTGGAGTTCGCCTGCAATGAGGTGGTCCCCCGCCTCGCCCGCACGACCGACGAGATCGACCACATCCTGCTCGCGCTCGACGGGGGTTACGTCCCGGCGGGACCGTCGGGCTCCCCGACCCGTGGTCTGGTCAACGTCCTGCCGACCGGCAGGAACTTCTACTCGGTCGACCCCAAGGCCATTCCGTCCAGGCTGAGTTGGGAGGTCGGGCAGTCGCTGGCGGACTCGCTCATGCAGCGGTACGTCCAGGACAACGGCGAGTTCCCCAAGTCCGTCGGGCTCACGGTGTGGGGCACGTCGGCGATGCGCACCCAGGGCGACGACATCGCCGAGATCCTCGCGCTGCTGGGCTGCCGTCCCGTCTGGGACGACGCCTCGCGCCGGGTGACCGGCTTCGAGATCGTGCCCGTCACGGAACTGGGCCGACCGCGCATCGATGTCACCGTGCGGATCTCCGGCTTCTTCCGGGACGCGTTCCCGCACGTCGTCGGACTGATCGACGACGCGGTACGGGCGGTGGCCGACCTGAATGAGCCCCCCGAGTCCAACTACGTCCGCGCGCACGCCGACGAGGACACCGCCGAGCACGGCGACCGGCGCCGGGCCACGGCCCGTATCTTCGGCTCCAAGCCGGGGGCGTACGGCGCCGGTCTGCTGCCGCTGATCGACGCGCGCAACTGGCGCAGCGACGCGGACCTCGCCGAGGTGTACGCGGTCTGGGGCGGGTACGCCTACGGACGCGGCCTCGACGGGCGGCAGGCACGCGGGGACATGGAAACGGCGTTCAAGCGAATTGCCGTAGCGGCCAAGAACGTTGACACCCGCGAGCACGATCTCGTCGACGCGGACGACTACTTCCAGTACCACGGCGGCATGGTCGCCATGGTCCGACATCTGACGGGCACCTCCCCCGAGGCGTACGTCGGCGACTCCGCGACACCCGACCAGGTGAAGACCCGCACGCTGGGCGAAGAGACGCACCGTGTCTTCCGCGCCCGGGTCGTCAACCCCCGCTGGATGGCGGCGATGCGGCGGCACGGCTACAAGGGCGCCTTCGAGATGGCGGCGACCGTCGACTACCTCTTCGGCTACGACGCGACGGCCGGGGTCGTGGACGACTGGATGTACGAGAAGCTCAGCGCCGAGTACGTATTCGACCCGGAGAACCGGGACTTCATGAAGAAGTCCAACCCATGGGCGCTGCGCGGCATCACGGAACGGCTCCTCGAAGCCGCCGAGCGCGGTCTGTGGGCCGAGCCGGACGCGGACACGCTGGAACGACTGCGGGCCACCTACCTGGAGCTCGAAGGCGACCTGGAGGGTGACGACCAGTGACAACTCCCTTTCCGTTCACGGCCGTTGTCGGCCAGGACGACCTGCGGCTCGCGCTGCTGCTGAACGCCGTGTCACCGGCGGTCGGCGGGGTGCTGGTGCGCGGCGAGAAGGGCACCGCCAAGTCGACGGCCGTACGCGCCCTTTCGGCGCTGCTGCCGGAGGTCTCCGTCGTCCCCGGGTGCCGTTTCTCCTGCGACCCCGCCGCCCCCGACCCGGCCTGCCCGGACGGGCCGCACGAGACCGGACCCGGCACCCAACGCCCGGCCCGCATGGTCGAGTTGCCGGTCGGCGCCTCCGAGGACCGGCTCGTCGGCGCCCTCGACATCGAGCGGGCGCTGGCCGAGGGCGTCAAGGCCTTCGAGCCCGGCCTGCTGGCCGACGCGCACCGGGGCATCCTCTACGTCGACGAGGTCAACCTCCTCCACGACCACCTGGTCGACCTGCTGCTGGACGCGGCGGCGATGGGCGCGTCGTACGTCGAACGCGAAGGTGTCTCCGTCCGGCACGCCGCCCGCTTCCTGCTCGTCGGCACCATGAACCCCGAAGAAGGCGAACTGCGACCGCAGTTGCTCGACCGGTTCGGCCTGACCGTGGAGGTCGCGGCCTCGCGGGAGCCCGACCAGCGGGTGGAGGTCGTGCGGCGCAGGCTCGCCTACGACGACGATCCGAACGGTTTCGCCACCCGCTGGGCGGACGAGGAGTCCTCCGTACGGGCCCGGATCATCACCGCGCGTGCGCTGTTGCCGTCCGTGCACCTGGGCGACGGGGCGTTGCGGCAGATCGCGGCGACCTGTGCGGCCTTCGAGGTGGACGGTATGCGTGCCGACATCGTGATGGCCCGGACGGCGACCGCGCTGGCCGCGTGGGCCGGGCGGACCGAGGTGCTCGCCGAGGACGTACGGCAGGCCGCGTTGCTCGCGCTGCCGCACCGCAGGCGGCGAAATCCCTTCGACGCGCCGGGACTTGACGAGAACAAGCTCGACGACACGTTGGAGGAGTTCGCGGAGCAGGAGCAGGCGCCCGAGGACGACGATCCGGGGCCGGACGGTCCTGACGGTCCCGACGGCGGCGGGGGTGGCGGGCAGCAGCCGCCCGAGTCGGACTCCGACGGGCCCCAGGACGGGGGCACGGGTGCGCAGCCCGAGGCCGGCGAGGGCGGGCAGCCGCAGCCTTCCGGTTCCGGTGAGCAGCAGCCCGTACGGGCCTCCGAGCCCTTCCGCACCAAGGCGTTGAGCGTGCCGGGGATCGGTGAGGGTGCCGCCGGGCGGCGTTCGCGGGCGCGGACCGAGCACGGGCGGACCACCGGGGCCCGGCGGCCTCAAGGGGCCCTCACCAAGCTGCACTTGGCGGCGACCGTACAGGCGGCGGCACCGCATCAGCTCGCGCGTGGGCGGGCCGGGCGCGGGCTGGTCGTGCGGCGGGACGATCTGCGGCAGGCGACGCGGGAGGGGCGTGAGGGCAACCTCGTGCTGTTCGTCGTGGACGCCTCCGGGTCGATGGCGGCGCGGCAGCGGATGAGTGCGGTGAAGGGGGCCGTGCTGTCGTTGCTCCTGGACGCGTATCAACGGCGGGACAAGGTGGGTCTTGTGACCTTCCGGGGGTCGGCCGCGGATGTCGCCCTGCCTCCCACGTCCTCCGTGGACGCCGCCGCCGTACGGCTGGAGTCCCTGCCGACCGGGGGGCGTACGCCTCTCGCGGCCGGGCTGCTCAAGGCGCGTGACGTGCTGCGGGTGGAGCGGCTGCGGGATCCGGCCCGGCGGGCGTTGGTGGTCGTGGTGACCGACGGGCGGGCGACCGGCGGACCCGAGCCGGTCGCGCTCGCGGGGCGGGCGGCGCGGTTGTTCGCGGCCGACGGGGTCGCCTCCGTGGTCGTCGACTGCGAGTCGGGGCCCGTACGGCTGGGCCTGGCCGGGCAGTTGGCCGGTGAGCTGGAGGGTACGGCGGTGACGCTGGACGAGTTGCGGGCGGACTCGATCGCCGGACTGGTGAAGGACGTACAGAGGAGGGCCGCGTAATGCCGCAGGGGCAGCCAAGTGTCGTACCGGACGACGGATTGACGACCCGTCAGCGGCGGAACCGGCCGCTTGTCGTCGTGCATACGGGAGTTGGGAAGGGCAAGTCCACCGCAGCCTTCGGACTCGCCCTGCGGGCCTGGAATCAGGGGTGGCCGATCGGGGTGTTCCAGTTCGTCAAGTCGGCGAAGTGGAAGGTCGGGGAGGAGAACGCCCTCCGGGTGCTGGGGGCTTCGGGTGAGGGCGGGTCCGTCGACTGGCACAAGATGGGCGAGGGCTGGTCGTGGGTCCAGCGCGACTCCCAGATGGACAACGAGGAGAAGGCCCGCGAGGGCTGGGAGCAGGTCAAGCGGGACCTCGCCGCCGAGACGTACAAGCTGTATGTGCTGGACGAGTTCGCGTACCCGATGCACTGGGGATGGGTCGACACGGACGAGGTGATCTCCGTGCTGCGGGACCGTCCGGGGACGCAGCACGTGATCATCACCGGGCGGAACGCACCCGAGAAGCTCGTCGACTTCGCCGACCTCGTCACCGACATGTCCAAGGTCAAGCACCCGATGGACACGGGCCAGAAGGGCCAGCGGGGTATCGAGTGGTGAATCCGTCATGACGTCCTCGTCCTCGTCCTCCGTCCCCCGGCTGGTCGTCGCCGCGCCGTCCTCCGGCAGCGGCAAGACCACCGTTGCCACGGGGCTGATGGCCGCGTTCGCCGCGCGGGGGCTCGCCGTGTCTCCGCACAAGGTCGGGCCCGACTACATCGATCCCGGGTATCACTCGCTCGCCACCGGGCGGGTGGGGCGGAACCTCGACGCGTATCTGTGCGGGCCGGAGTTGGTCGGTCCGCTGTTCGCGCACGGGGCGCGCGGGTGTGATCTCGCGGTCGTCGAGGGCGTGATGGGGATGTTCGACGGGGCCGCGGGGGAAGGGGAGTTGGCGTCCACCGCGCATGTGGCGAAGTTGCTGCGGGCGCCTGTCGTGCTGGTCGTCGACGCGTCCTCGCAGTCCCGGTCCGTCGCCGCGCTGGTGCACGGGTTCGCTTCCTGGGATCCGGAGGTCCGGGTCGGGGGCGTGATCCTCAACAAGGTGGCGTCGGACCGGCATGAGGCGTTGCTGCGGGAGGCGTTGGACGCTGCCGGGGTGCCCGTGCTCGGCGTGCTGCGGCGGGTGCCGCAGGTGGACACGCCGTCCCGGCATCTGGGGTTGGTGCCGGTCGCGGAACGGCAGTCGGCAGCGGTTGAAGCGGTCGCCGCGATGGCGGCGCAGGTACGCGAAGGCTGCGACCTGGAAGCCCTGTTCGCACTGGCACGCAGCGCGGGCGCGTTGACAGGTGAAGCGTGGGAAGCCCCCGTCACCGACACAACCACCCGCGAAGTGGTCGCCGTCGCCGGCGGCCCCGCCTTCACCTTCTCCTACGCCGAACACGCCGAACTCCTCACCGCGGCCGGCGCCGAAGTCGTCGTGTTCGATCCGCTCCGGGATGAACAACTCCCGGACGGGACACGCGGGTTGGTCATCGGAGGCGGGTTCCCCGAGGTGTACGCCGCGGAGTTGTCCGCCAACGAGCCGCTGCGGAAGGCCGTCTCAGCGCTCGCCGAGAGCGGCGCTCCCGTGGCCGCCGAATGTGCCGGACTGCTGTATCTGTGCCGGGAGTTGGACGGTCGGCCGATGTGCGGGGTGCTCGACGCCACCGCGCGGATGAGCGAACGGCTGACCCTGGGGTATCGGGACGCCGTCGCGCTGAGCGACAGTGTGCTGGCCGTCGCCGGGACGCGGATGCGTGGGCACGAGTTTCATCGGACCGTCGTCGAGCCCGGCTCGGGGGCGGCTCCCGCCTGGGGCGTGCGCGCCCCTGACCGGCGGGTCGAAGGTTTCGTACAACAGGGTGTGCACGCGAGTTATCTGCACACGCACTGGGCGGCCGAGCCCGGTGTGGCCCGTCGGTTCGTGGAGAGGTGCCGGACGTCATGAGCAGCAGCAGGTTGATCGGAGTCGGGGTCGGTCCCGGGGATCCGGAGCTGGTGACCGTCAAGGGCGTCAACGCTCTGCGCGCCGCCGATGTCGTCGTCGTGCCGGTCATGGATACGGGTGAGCGGGGGCGGGCGGAGGCGACCGTGCTGCACTACGTGCCCCAGGAGAAGATCCTGCGGGTCGTCTTCGCGCTCAACGAGCGGACCGACCGGGCCCGGCGCGAGGCCGCCTGGGATGCCGCCGGGGCGAAGGTGGCCGAGCTGCTCGCCGCGCACGGCGTCGTCGCGTTCGCCACCATCGGGGACCCGAACGTCTACTCCACCTTCACGTATCTCGCCCTGACCATCGGGGAGTTGGTGCCGGGGACCGTCGTCGAGACCGTGCCCGGGATCACCGCGATGCAGGATCTCGCCGCGCGCTCCGGGGCCGTCCTCACGGAAGGGACCGAGCCGTTGACGCTCGTTCCCGTGACCGCCGGAGCAGCCGTGCTCAAGGACGCGCTCGCCGGGCCGGGGACCGTCGTAGCGTACAAATTCGGGCGGCAGGCGGCCGAAGTCGCCGAGGCGCTACGGGAGACCGGGCGGATCGAGGACGCGGTGTGGGGGTCGGCGCTCGGGCTGCCCGAGGAGTCGATCCGGCCGGCCGCCGAGCTGGACGGGGAGCCGTTGCCCTATCTGTCCACGCTCATCGCACCCGCGCGGCGCGAGGGCGGGCGGGGCGGGAAGTTGTGACAGGTCGCAGATCAGGCCGCCAGGCCGACCACCAGCCAGATGAACGCCGCTCCGGCGACCGTGCAGAGCAGGGTCGCGGGCGCGGGGTGGTCGTGGTGCGCCTCGGGGAGGATCTCGGCGGCGGCGAGGTAGAGGAGCACTCCGCCGAAGAAGCCGAGATAGCCGCCGAGCAGCGGGGCCGGGATGGTCAGGAACGCCGTCGAGGCGGCGCCGGCCACCGGGGCCGCCGCGTCCGCGACCAGCATCGCGATCGCCTTGCGGCGGGCGTTGCCGTACAGGCTCGTGATCGTGTACGTGTTGAAGCCGTCCGCGAAGTCGTGGGCGATGACCGCGAGCGCGACCGCCGTGCCCATGCCGTCGCCGACCTGGAAGGCGGCGCCGATCGCGACACCGTCCATGAAGCTGTGGCCGACCATCGCGGAAGCCGCCGTGAGGCCCACCTCGGGGGCCCGGCCGTTGTTCTCCTCGGCGCCGTGCGCGGCCTGGCGGGCGGCGAGCAGGCGTTCGACCAGATGGGCCACGAGGAAGCCGGCCACGAAGAGCAGCAGGGCGGCCGGTACGCCGAAGACCTCGCGGCCGGCCGCGCGCAGCGCTTCCGGCAGCAGGTCGAGGCCGACCACGCCCAGCATCAGGCCGCCGGCCAGGCCCAGGACGAGATGACGGCGGTCGGTCACGCGCTGTGCCGTCCAGCCGCCGGCCAGCGTCATCAGGAACGCGCCGAGCGCGACGAAGACCGCCATAGTCCCCTTGCTATCCGATCAACCCCTGTTCGCGCACATCCTGGACCACTCCACCCCCACGTGTACTGACGTTCCCGTTCTGTTTGTCCCGCTTGAGAGGATCCGACCCCATGGCCGCTGCCGATACCGCTGCCGCCCCCACCGGCAAGGTGACCTTCGTCGGTGCCGGCCCCGGCGCCGCCGACCTGCTGACGTTCCGGGCCGCGCGCGCCATCGCCGAGGCCGACGTCGTGATCTGGGCGGCCAGCCTGGTGCAGGCGGAGGTCCTCGACCACGCGCGCGAGGGCGCCGAGGTCCTGGACTCGGCGACGATGTCGCTGGAGGACGTCGTCGCCGTGTACGAGCGGGCGAGGGCCGAAGGGCTGCGCGTCGCCCGTATCCACTCCGGCGATCCCGCCCTCTGGGGCGGCACTCAGGAGCAGGTCGACCGGTGCGCCGCGATCGGCATCGAGACCGAGATCGTCCCCGGTGTCTCCGCGTTCTCGGCCGTGGCCGCCCTCGCGCAGCGCGAGTTGACGATCCCCGAGGTCGCGCAGTCCGTCGTCCTGACCCGGCTCGGCGGGGGCAAGACGCCGATGCCGCCCGGGGAGGAGGTACGGGAGTTCGCGCGCCACGGCACGACCATGGCGATCTTCCTGTCGGCCGCCCGCAGCGGGCAGTTGGTGCGGGAGCTGCTGGAGGGCGGCTATCCGACGGAGACGCCCGTCGTCGTCGCCTACCAGGCGACCTGGCCCGAGGAACTGATCGTGAAGTGCACGGTCGGCACGCTGGAGGAGACGGTCAAGGAGCACAAGCTCTGGAAGCACACCCTCTTCCTGGTCGGCCCGGCCCTGGACGCCCACGGCACCCGCTCGCACCTCTACCACCCGGGCCACTTCCACGGCTATCGCAAGGCCGACCCGGCGGCCCGCAGGGCCCTGCGCTCGCGGGGTGCGAGCACATGATCACGGTCGTCGGTACGGGGACGGGGGCGCCCGTCGTGGACGACGTGCTCGCCGGTGCCCGGCTCGTCGTCGGCGGGCGGCGCCATCTCGCCGCCGTCACGGTCCCGGAGGACGCCGAGCAGGTCGTCCTCGGTCCGCTCGCGCCCGCCCTCGACACCATCCAGGCCTACGTCGAGAAGGGCGAGCCCGTCGTCGTGCTGGCCTCGGGGGACCCCGGGTTCTTCGGGATCGTACGGGCGCTGGCGGAACGGTTCTCCAGCGCCGCCCTCGATGTCCGCCCCGGTGTCTCCTCCGTCGCCACCGCCTTCGCCCGCGCCGGGTTGACCTGGGACGACGCGGTCGTCGTCAGCGCGCACGGACGTGACCTTCGTACGGCGGTCAACGCGTGCCGCGCGCATCCCAAGGTCGCCGTGCTGACCGGGCCGGGCGCCGGACCCGCCGAGCTGGGCGCCGCGCTCACCCACCGGACCGGCGGGCGCGTCCTCGTCGTCGCGTCCGCGCTGGGCTCCGGGGAGGAACAGGTGGAGCGGGTCACGCCCGCCGAGGCCGCCGCCCGGGACTGGGGTACGGCGGTGAGTGTGGTGCTGTGCCTGGACGAGTCGCGAGTGCCGGGTGCCGTGCGGACGGTCGCCGGGGCTGCCGTAGGGCCCGCCCAATGGGCGCTGGACGAGCGGGAGTTCGAGCACCGGGACTCGATGATCACCAAGTTCGAGGTACGGGCGCTGGCGCTGGCCCGGCTCGGGCCGCACCTCGGCGACCTGGTCTGGGACGTCGGCTCGGGCTCCGGGTCGGTGGCCGTGGAGTGCGCGCGGCTCGGCGCCGCCGTCACCGCCGTCGAGAAGACCCGGGACGGTGTCGAGCGGATCCGCGCCAACGCCGAGGCGCACGGCGTCGACGTCCACACCGTGCACGGGGCGGCGCCGACCGTGCTGTCCGACCTCGACGATCCCGACGCCGTGTTCGTCGGCGGCGGCGGGCGCGAACTGCCCGCCATCGTCACCGCGTGCGCGCGGCGGGCCCGGCGGACCGTGGTCGTCGCGATGGCCGCGCTCGACCGGGTGCCGGCGGTCCGCGAGGCGCTCGGCGGTGCCGGGTTCGCGGTCGACGGGGTGCTGTTGCAGTCGTCCCGGCTGGCGCCGCTGCCGGGTGACGTGACCCGGCTGGCGGCGACCAATCCCGTTTTTCTGTTGTGGGGGGTCCGAACCCCCTTGTCGAATGAAGGAGTTGCCTCGTGATCGGCCTCATCTCCGCCACCTCGGCGGGAGCGACGGCGCGGGACCGGCTGGCCGCCGCGTGGCCGGACCGTACGCGGGTGTACGAGGGTCCCGTGGGGGACGCCGTCCGGGCCGCGTTCGCGGAGTGCGAGCAGCTCGTGTGTTTCCTCGCCACGGGGGCCGTAGTACGGCTGATCGCCCCGCTGTTGGGCGACAAGCGGACCGACCCGGGGATCGTGTGCGTCGACGAGGGCGGCCGGTTCGCCGTGTCGCTGGTCGGCGGACATGGCGGCGGGGCCAATGAACTCGCCGTGGACGTGGGCGAGTTGCTCGCCGCGCGGCCTGTGGTGACCACGGCCACGGACGCGGTGGGTGTGCCTGGACTCGACACGCTCGGGTTCCCCGTGGAAGGCGATGTCGCCGGGGTCACGCGGGCCCTGCTCGACGGTGAACCGGTCGCGCTGGACGCCGAGTTGGCGTGGCCTTTGCCGCCGCTGCGGGTGTCGGCCGGGGACGGTGCGTACGTCGTCCGCGTCACCGATCGCGCCGTCGAGCCCGGCGAGCAGGAGGTCGTGCTGCGGCCGCCGTCGCTCGTCGTCGGGGTCGGTGCGTCCAAGGGCGCACCCGTGAACGAGGTGCTCGGACTGGTCTACGACGCTCTGCGTGAGGCGGGGCTGTCCGCCGGCAACATCGCCGAACTCGCCACCGTGGACGCCAAGGCGGACGAGCCCGGCATCGTCCAGGCGGCTCAGCGCCTGAGTGTGCCGCTGGTGACCTACTCCGCCGAGGAGCTGGCCGCCGTAGAGGTGCCCAATCCGTCCGACGCGCCGCTCGCGGCCGTGGGCACGCCGTCCGTGGCGGAGGCCGCCGCGCTCGTCGGCGGGGGCGAACTCCTCGTCCCCAAGCGGAAGTCGGAGCGCGCCGACGGGCAGCCGGCGATGGCGACCTGTGCTGTCGTACGGCGGGTCGCGCGCGGGCGGCTCGCGGTGGTCGGGCTCGGACCCGGCGCCCGGGATCTGCTCACCCCGCGCGCCAAGGCCGAACTCCGGCGCGCCGCCGTGCTCGTGGGGCTCGATCAGTACGTCGACCAGATCCGCGATCTGCTGCGGCCCGGGACGCTGGTCCTGGAGTCGGGGCTCGGCGCGGAGGAGGAGCGGGCCCGCACCGCCGTGGCCGAGGCGCGCAAGGGACAGACCGTCGCGCTGATCGGCAGCGGTGACGCCGGGGTGTACGCGATGGCCTCGCCCGCGCTCGCGGAGGCGTCGGACGACATCGACGTGGTCGGAGTCCCGGGCGTGACGGCCGCGTTGGCCGCGGCCGCGATCCTCGGGGCACCGCTCGGCCACGACCATGTGTCCATCAGCCTCTCCGATCTGCACACGCCGTGGGAGATCATCGAGCGGCGGGTGCGGGCGGCGGCGGAGGCGGACATCGTGGTGACGTTCTACAACCCCCGTAGCCGGGGCCGCGATTGGCAGCTCCCGAAGGCCCTCGCGATCCTCGCCGGGCACCGGGAGCCGACGACGCCGGTCGGTGTCGTACGGAACGCCTCCCGGCCCGACGAATCCAGCCGACTGACGACACTGGCCGCGCTCGATCCGGCGACGGTCGACATGATGACGGTCGTGACCGTGGGCAACACGGCCACCCGGGACATCGCGGGGCGCATGGTGACGCCGCGCGGGTACCGCTGGCAGGCGGCTCAGGCAACAGAGGAGGGCGCCAAGTGACCCCCGTGGACCGTGTGGTGCATCCCATCGAGGTGGAGTCCTACCGGCGGATGCGCGCCCGGCTGGACACCTCGCACCTCCCGCCGCTGAGCCGCGCGGTCGTGGAGCGGGTCGTGCACTCCGCCGCCGATCTGGAGTACGCGTCCGATCTCGTCCTGGACGAGGGCGAGTTGGCGAAGGCGCACAGCGCGCTGCACGCCGGGGCGCCGGTGGTGGTGGACGTGGCGATGGTCGCGGCCGGCATCACCCGGCTCCGGACCGTGTGCGGGCTGGGGGACGCCAAGTCCGGTCCCGGGCTGACCCGTTCGGCACACGCGATCCGGCTCGCCTACGACGAGGTCGGGCCCGGCGCCCTGTGGGTGATCGGCAACGCGCCGACCGCCCTGGAGGAGCTGCTGACGCTGGACGCCTCCCCCGCGCTCGTCATCGGGCTGCCCGTCGGCTTCGTCGGCGCGGTCGAGTCCAAGGCCGCGTTGCGCGCGAGCGGGCTGCCCGCGGTGAGCAACGTGTCCGAGAAGGGCGGTTCGGCGGTCGCCGCGGCCGCTCTCAACGCCCTGCTTTACCACCCTGTTTCACCTATCGAGGAGAAATCGTGACCACCCCGCCGCCCGCCCTGCTCATCGCCGGACACGGCACCCGGGACGAGGCCGGAGCCGAGGCATTCCGGTCCTTCGTACGGGAGTTGGGCCGCCGTCACCCCGAACTGCCCGTCGCGGGCGGGTTCATCGAACTGTCGCCGCCGCCGCTGGGCGACGCGGTGACCGAGCTGGTGGAGCGGGGGGTGCGCCGGTTCGCCGCCGTACCGCTGATGCTGGTGTCCGCCGGGCACGCCAAGGGGGACATCCCGGCGGCGCTGGCCCGGGAGAAGGAGCGGCACGCGGGGATCTCCTACACGTACGGACGTCCGCTGGGCCCGCACCCGGCGCTGCTGAACGTGCTGGAGCGGCGGCTCGACGAGGCGCTCGGCGAGCCGGCGCGGACGCCCGAGGACCGGAGTGACGTGACCGTGCTCCTCGTGGGGCGCGGGTCGACGGACCCGGACGCCAACGCGGAGGTGCACAAGGCGGCGCGGCTGCTGTGGGAGGGGCGCGGATACGCGGGCGTGGAACCGGCGTTCGTGTCGCTGGCCGCGCCGGACGTGCCGAGTGGCCTGGACCGCTGTGTGAAGCTGGGCGCGCGGCGGATCGTCGTCCTGCCGTACTTCCTGTTCACCGGCATCCTGCCGGAGCGGGTGCGGCAGCAGACGGAGGGCTGGGCGGCGGCGCACCCGGACGTCGAGGTGCGGTCGGCCGAAGTCATCGGCCCGGAGCCGGAGTTGCTGGACCTGGTGATGGAGCGGTACCGGGAGGCGGTCAAGGGTGATCTGCGGATGAACTGCGACTCGTGCGTGTACCGCATCGCGCTGCCCGGCTTCGAGGACAAGGTGGGGCAGCCGCAGCAGCCGCACTTCCACCCGGACGACGACGGTCACGACCACGACGGCCACCACCACGGGCATCACCATCACGGTGGGCACGCCCATGCACACTGACAGAGCCCACGACCACGATCCCACGGACAGAGCGCACGATCTCCGTCATCACGGTGACGCCGAACTCCGGGACGACGGCGCCCGGTTGATCGACCTCGCCGTGAACGTCCGCGCGGACACCCCGCCGGCCTGGCTGCGCGGGCGCATAGCCGGTTCGCTGACCGGCCTCGCCGCCTACCCGGACGGTCGGGCCGCGCGGGCGGCGGTCGCGGCGCGGCACGGGCTGCCGGTGGAACGCGTCCTGCTGACGGCGGGCGCCGCCGAGGCCTTCGTGCTGCTCGCCCGTGCCCTGAAGGTCCGTCAGCCGGTGGTCGTGCACCCGCAGTTCACGGAGCCGGAGGCGGCGCTGCGGGACGCGGGGCACTCGGTGGAGCGGGTGCTGTTGCGGGAGGCGGACGGTTTCCGGCTGGATCCGGGGGCGGTCCCCGAGGACGCGGATCTGGTGGTGATCGGCAACCCCACGAACCCCACGTCCGTCCTGCACCCGGCCGACGCCATCGCCCGACTGGCCCGTCCCGGGCGGACGTTGGTGGTCGACGAGGCGTTCATGGACGCGGTGCCGGGTGAGCGCGAGGCCCTCGCGGGGCGGACCGACGTCCCCGGTCTGGTGGTCCTGCGCAGCCTCACCAAGACGTGGGGGCTGGCGGGGCTGCGGATCGGCTACGTCCTGGCCGCGCCCGAGACGATCGCGGAACTCGAGCGGGCCCAGCCTCTGTGGCCGGTGTCCACGCCCGCACTCGCCGCGGCGGAGGCCTGCATGGACTCCCCGGCCCTCGCGGAGGCCGCCCACGCGGCTCATCGCATCGCCGCCGACCGCGCCCATCTCGTCGCCGGGCTCGCCGAGTTCGCCCCCGACGGACTCCACGTCGTCGAGCCCGCCGAGGGCCCCTTCGTCCTGATCCGCGTTCCCAACGCGGTCGCTGTCCGGCGCCATCTGCGTGACCTGGGCTTCGCCGTGCGCCGTGGGGACACGTTTCCGGGGTTGGACGAGCAGTGGCTCCGCCTGGCGGTACGGGATCGATCCACCGTCAACCGGTTCTTGCAGGCGTTGGATCAGGCGGTGACGTTGGCGGGGAAGTGACGGCTTTGCCCACCCACCCGCCCGACTCGGTGAGCCAAGAAGTCACCCTCCAAACCTTTCCCACCCACCCGCCCGACTCGCTCGGCCGAGAAGTCACCGCCCAAACCCTTCCCACCCGCCCACCCAACTCGCTCGGCTCGGGCGGGCGGCTCGGGCGCGAGGGCGGCTCGGCGGGCGGGCGGGCGGCCAGCGGTCGGCTCGAGCGGTCGGCCGGGCGGTCGGGCAGTCGGTCGGGCAGTCGGTCGGTCGGGCAGTCGGTCGGGCAGTCGGTCGGCCGGGCAGTCGGTCGGCCGGGCAGTCGGTCGGCCGGTCGGCCGGTCGGTCGGTCGGCCGGGTGATCGGCCGGGTGATCGGCTCGACCGGGCGGCCGGTCGGGGCGGCCCGGTCGCCAAGAGGGTGCCTCTCAAGCACCCGAGTCGGGTGGGTGGGTGGGAAAGGTAGTTGGCTCAGCCCCGACGCCGGCGCGCTGTCATCACCGCGACCGCGCCCAGCACCAGCAACAACACCGCCCCACCCGCAACATACGGCGTCAAGGAGCTACCCCCCGTCTCCGCCAACCCCGCCTCCGCAGGCACCCCCTGCGGCTCCACACCCGGCGCCGGATCAGAACTCCGCTGCACCGGTGCCGGCGCCGGCGCCTCACACGTCGCCTGCGCCAAGGTCACCGTCCCCTCCACATCCGCCACGTTCAGCTTCAACGGGTTGATGGACACCTTGAGTTCGAGCGCGGTCGCAGCAGCCGTACGGGACGTGGTCGAGGTCTTGGACAGATCGAGGCGCACCGACCCGACCCCCGGCACCTGAACCTCCGTAGGACCACTGGCGGTCACCGTGACCCGCTTGCCGAGCACCGTCACCGCCCCCGGCAGATGCGACGTGGCGACCGGCGCCTTCCCCGCCTCACACGTCGCCTTGGACGTCACCGCGTCGACCTCGATCAGCGACAGCAACGGCAACCCCGGGACATGGAGCCGAGCATGGGCGAGGTTCGTGTACCCCTCGGCCTTGGTCGCGGACACGGTCGCCTTCGCCGTGGCGACATCCGCGCCGAGCACACTGAACGGCTGCCCACCGTTCACCCCGTCCAACTGGGCGGAGAGCGCGGTCTTTTCGGCACTCTGAGGTGCCTGGACCTCGTTGAGGGAGACCGCGAGCGGGAGGTCCACGGTCTTGTTGAGGAGGGACACGTCGAGCCCGGTGCGCAGGACGACGGCGCTAGCACGACCCTGGTCGGTGGTCGCGTGGGCGGAACCCGCGCCGGCCAGCGCCACGGGACCGGCGGCGAGGGCGGTTGCCGTGGCGACGGTGACCCAACGGCGTGCGGGCATGCGGAAGTTGGAGCCGTTCAAGGTGTGGGACCCCCAGAAGAGACATGCTTGGGACCCGGTAAGAATTACCCACGACGAGTGAACCGTCAGCGTTCCCGCGTCACTTCACCCCATCGTGGTTTTTCCGTGAACGTATTCGAATCGCCTGGCGACTATTCGACCACCAGCCCGTTCAGCACCACCCGCCGCGGCGACGCCAGGACGCGCACATCGGCGCGCGGGTCCGCCTCGTACACCACGAAGTCCGCCGGAGCCCCCTCCTCGAGGCCCGGCCGCCCGAGCCACCGCCGCGCACCCCACGCCGTCGCCGACAGCGCCTCTACGGCCGGGATGCCGGCGGTGACGAGTTCGGCGACCTCGGCGGCGACCAGGCCGTGGGCGAGGGAGCCGCCCGCGTCGGTGCCGACGTAGACCGGGACGCCGGCGTCGTAGGCGGCGCGCACGGTGTCGTAGCGTCGCTCGTAGAGCCGGAGCAGGTGGGCGGACCAGGTCGGGTACTTGGTCTCGCCGCCCGCGGCGAGGTCCGGGAAGGTCGCGATGTTCACGAGGGTCGGCACGATCGCGACGCCCCGTGAGGCGAACAGCGGGATGAGGTCCTCGGTGAGGCCGGTGGCGTGCTCGATGCAGTCGATGCCCGCCTCGACCAGGTCGCGCAGCGCGTCCTCGGCGAAGCAGTGCGCGGTGACGCGCGCCCCGAGCCGGTGGGCTTCGGCGATGGCCGCGTCCACCGCTTCGCGCGGCCAGCAGGCGGACAGGTCGCCGAGGTCGCGGTCGATCCAGTCGCCGACCAACTTGACCCAGCCGTCGCCGCGTTGGGCCTCCTGGCCGACGTAGGCGACGAGTTCGTCGGGCTCGATCTCGTGGGCGAAGTTGCGGATGTAGCGGCGGGTACGGGCGATGTGCCTGCCGGCACGGATGATCTTCGGGAGGTCGTCGCGGTCGTCGATCCAGCGGGTGTCGGAGGGCGAGCCGGCGTCGCGGAGCAGGAGGGTGCCGGCGTCACGGTCGGTGACGGCCTGCTTCTCGGCGGTGTCCGCGTCGACGGGGCCGTGAGTGCCGAGGCCTACGTGGCAGTGGGCGTCGACCAGGCCGGGAAGGGTCCAGCCGTCGACCGTGCGGATGTCGCGTCCGCGGGTTGGCCGGTCGTAGGAGATGCGGCCGTCGATCACCCAGAGTTCGTCGTGGATGTCCTCGGGTCCCACAAGGACCCGGCCCTTTACGTGCAGCACGGCTTGATCGCTCATGGGACGCACGATAGTTCGTCGGGTGCGGGTCCGTGGGGGCTGGTCGCGCCCACGCGGCGGAGCCGCACATCGACACAGCCCCGCGCCCCTACGGGGCGCTCTCCTCGTCCGGTACTTCAGCCATCGCCGGGTCCAGTAGCCGGGACAGGAAGTGGCGGGTGCGTTCGTGGCGCGGTGCGCCGATGACGCGGTCCGGAGTGCCATCCTCAACGATCAACCCGCCGTCCATGAACACCACCCTGTCGGCCACCTCACGCGCGAACGTCATCTCGTGGGTGACCACCATCATCGTCATGCCCTCGTTCGCGAGCATCCGCATGACCGCCAGCACGTCCCCCACCAGCTCCGGGTCGAGTGCCGAGGTCGGTTCGTCGAAGAGCATCACCTCGGGGTCCATGGCCAACGCCCGGGCGATCGCGACGCGTTGCTGCTGGCCGCCGGAGAGGGAGGCGGGGTACGCGTCGGCCTTCTCCGACAGGCCGACGCGGCGCAGGTTCTCGGCGGCTACCTCGGCCGCCGCCGCCTTGTCCCGGCGCAGGACCCGGCGTTGCGGGAGCGTGAGGTTCTCGGTGACGGACAGATGCGGGAAGAGGTTGAACTGCTGGAAGACCATGCCGATACGACGGCGTACGGCGTCGATGTCGACATCGGGGTCGGTGACTTCGGTACCGCCGACGAACACCCGCCCCGCGGTGGGTTCTTCGAGCAGGTTCACGCAGCGCAACAGCGTCGACTTGCCGGAGCCGGACGGCCCGATGACGCACACCACCTCCCCCTGCCCGATCTCCAGGTCGATGCCGCGCAGCACCTCATTCGTGCCGAACGACTTGTGCAGGCCCCGGACTTCGATCTCGGGATTCCCGGACGGGGTGCTCATCGCACGGCCTCCCCCGTCTTCGTCTCCATGCGGCGCACGACGAAGCTCAGCGGGATGGTGACCAGCAGATAGCACAGGCCCGCCACCAGGATCGGCGTCGAGTTGGCGGTCGTGCTGGCCAAGTCCCTGCCGTATTTGGACAGTTCGCGTTCCTCCAGGGTGACGCCGAGGAACAGGACCAGCGAGGAGTCCTTGAAGAGGAGGACGAGTTCGTTGGTCAGCGGCGGCAGGATGATGCGGAACGCCTGCGGGACGACGATCGACACCATGGCCCGTGCCTGCGAGAAGCCGAGCGAACGGGCCGCCTCCAACTGCCCCTTGGGCACCGCCTGGATGCCCGCGCGGATCGTCTCCGCCATGTACGCGGCGGACACCAGACCGAGCGCGAGGGCGACCTTGCCGTACGTGCCGCCGACGATCTCCGTACCGGGGAAGGCGAGCGGCACGGCGACGCCGACGAAGATGAAGATCAGCAGGGCGGGCAGGCCGCGGAAGATCTCGATGTAGATCCCGGCGAGCCAGCGGTACGGCCCGACGGACGACAGCCGCATCAACGCGACGACCATGCCGAGGACCAGTCCGAAGACGAAGCCGGAGAGGGTGTAGAGCACGGTGTTCTTCAACGCCAGCGTGATGACGTCGGGGAACATCTGCTTGGCGATGCTCCACTGCGCGAACTGGTTCTTCAGGCGCCCCCAGTCGGCGGTGACCGCGAAGGCGATCACCGCGCCGAGGAACACGGTGTACTGAACTCCCCTGGACAGCCTGCGCCGTTGACGTCGGGTCAGGCCCTTTGCCCTCGGCTGGAGTTGCAGGTCGGTCATGAGGCCGACGGGGAGGACGAGGGCGAGGCGGCGGTGGCGTCGTACGGGCCGATCCACTTCTCGTACAGCTTCTTGTACGTCCCGTCCGCCTTGGCGTCCTTGATCGCCTTGTTGACGGCGGCGAGGAGTTTCGTGTTCCCCTTCTTGACCGTGAAGCCGTACTGCTCACCGGTGTTGAGGTTGTCGACGACCTCGACGGCGTCCGCGTTGGCCTTGGTCTTGAGCCAGCCCTGGACGACCGGGTAGTCGATGATGACGGCCTGGACCTGGCCGGTGCGCAGGCCGTTGAGGACGGCGTCGGAGGACTCGAAGGAGACGGGGTCGAAGCCCTTGCTCTTCGCGTAGTCCTCGCCGGTGGTCTGCGCCTGCGCGCCGAGCTTCTTGCCCTTGGTCTTCACGTCGGCGAGGGAGGTGATCCCGCTCTTCTTGTCGACGAGGACGGCCTGGGTGGCGTCGAAGTAGGGGTCGGAGAAGTCGACGTTCTTCTTGCGCTCGGCGGTGATGGTCATGCCGGCGGCGGCCAGGTCGCACTCGTCGGCGTTGAGGAAGGCGCCGGTCTTGAAGTTCTCGAACGGGGTGTCCAGGATCTGCTGCTTCACGCCGAGGTCCTTGGCGACCAGGTCGATGAGGGAGACGTCGAAGCCCTGCACCTTGCCGTCGATCTCGGACTGGAAGGGCGGGTAGGGCAGGTGGGTGCAGGTCGTGAGCCGGCCCGCCTTGACGAGTTCGACGCCACCGGCGGCGGTCTTCGATCCGCTGCCGCCGCTGTCGCTCGACGTGCAGCCGGCCACGAGGACGAGTGCGGCCGTCGCGGT
This sequence comes from Streptomyces sp. NBC_01478, assembly GCF_036227225.1. GTDB lineage: Bacteria > Actinomycetota > Actinomycetes > Streptomycetales > Streptomycetaceae > Streptomyces. Next base: position 3,042,619 of record NZ_CP109444.1, read on the forward strand.
GGTGGCGGCCAGGGTGCGGGCCCGGCGGCCGAGGAGCGTGTTCACGGAGGCCTCCTGTGACGGAACTGAGGCTTCCGATTATTCGGAGGGGCGGGGCGGCCCGCTCGCGGTGAGGTGGCGGGCACGGGGCCGTACGGGCTAAGAAGTCGCCGGTCAGAGGGGACCCGGGGGCGCCGGTTACGCTCGATCCCATCGATCCCCCGGACACCTTCCGGTCCCCGGGATCCCATCGATCCCCGCGAGTGAAAGAGCACCGCCGTGACGCACCCCTTCCTCGACCTGGCCCCGCTGAGCGCCGCGCACTTCGCCGCGATCGAGGACCGGGTGGCCCGTTTGCTCGGTACCGAGCAGGATGTCGTGATCATGCAGGGCGAGGCGTTGCTGCCGCTGGAGGGCGCGATCCGTTCGACGGCGGGGCCGGGCACGGTCGCGCTGAACGTGATCACCGGCCCCTACGGGCAGACCTTCGGGAACTGGCTGCGGGACTGCGGCGCCGAGGTGATCGATCTGGCGGTCCCGTTCCACACGGCGGTGACCGCCGACCGGATCCGGGAAGCCTTCGCCGAGCGCCCGGAGATCGACTTCGTCTCCCTCGTCCACGCGGAGGCGGCGACCGGCAACACCAACCCGGTCGCGGAGATCGGCGAGGTCGTGCGCTCCCACGGCGCGCTCTTCTACCTCGACGCGGTCGCCTCCATCGGCGCGGAGCCGGTGCTGCCGGACGCGTGGGGTGTCGACCTGTGCGTGATCGGCGCGCAGAAGGCGATGGGCGGGCCTGCGGGTGTGTCGGCGGTGTCGGTGAGCGAGCGGGCGTGGTCGCGGATGACCTCGAACCCCGGTGCCCCGCGCCGCTCGTACCTCTCCCTCCTCGACTGGAAGGACCGCTGGACCGACGCCGGCCGCAAGGCCCTGCCGCACGCACCGGCCCAGTTGGAGATGCTCGCCCTGGAGGCGTGCGTGGAGCGCATCGAGTCGGAGGGCCTGGACACGGTGATGCGCCGGCACGCTGTCGCGGCCGCGGCGACCCGGGCGGGAGCGGTGGCCCTGGGCGGCGGCCTGGAGCCGTACGTCCACGACGCGCCCGAGGCCGCCCCGGTCGCCACGACGCTCAGGACGCCGCCGGGTGTCGTCGCGTCGGAGCTGGTGGCGAGGGCCCTGGCGTCGGACCCCACCCTGCCGCTGGTGGCGGGAGGCGGCACCCTGTCGAAGGAGATGATCCGGGTCAACCACTACGGGGTCGACGCGACGGTGGGCGCGGTACAGAGCTCCTTGGCGGCACTGGGCGCGGCGCTGACCGAGCAGGGGGTGTCGGTGGACCTGGAAGGCGCGCGCGGAGCCGTTGAACGGGCCTGGCGGTAAGCCGGCGCGAGGCTGGGCCGGCTCCCTAGGCTGGCCGCATGACTGCGACTCTCCCCGACGGCCGCCCCGTCCCCCTGATGACCGGTGCCGAGCGACCCATGCTCGAAAGCTGGCTCGCCTTCCACCGTGCCACGCTGGAGATGAAGTGCGCCGGCCTCGATGACACACAGGTGCGGCGCGCGGCGGCCGAGCCCTCCTCGCTGACGCTGCTCGGCCTGGTCCAGCATCTCGCCGAGGTCGAACGGAACTGGTTCCAGCGGGTGTTCGGGCTCGACGTACCGCCGGTGCACGACGCCGAGAACGGATACGCCCTCGACCCCGGGCGCGGGATCGAAGAGGCGCTCGCCGTGTGGCGCGAGGAGATCGCGCGCGGGCAGGAGCACTGCGCCGGGCTTGCGCCGGACAGTCTCGGGCGGATCCCCGACGGGCCGATGGCCGGGGTCGAGGTGAGCCTGCGGTGGGTGCTTATCCATATGGTCGAGGAGTATGCGCGGCACAACGGTCACGCCGATATTCTGCGAGAAAGCATCGACGGGCTGACCGGGGCCTAATTCGGATGTAATTCCAGAATTCTTCTGCCCGATTTTCGCGCACCTAAACGCAAACAATTCGCGTAGATATCGTGAGGGTTACACGCTTGTGACCCGTTACACAGGCCACCCGATTTGCGCCTTATATGCAGATCAAACCGGCACATATCTCACGCACATGCACGCGTGATAACACAGCACCGCCTCAGACGTAACCCCATCCCTCCATGCAATTTAGAATTTCCCTCGGTAAATTCAATTCGCATGACTGCCACCCAAGCCGACCCGCATACGGACCTGCACGCGAGCCTGTTCATCGACCGCCCCACGGTGGCCGACGGTGCCGCGCTCTGGCGTATTGCCAAGGACTCGAACGCCCTCGACCTGAACTCGTCGTACAGCTATCTGCTGTGGTGCCGGGACTTCGCCGGTACGTCCGCCGTCGTACGGGACGAGCGCGGGGAGCCGGTCGGCTTCGTCACCGGGTACGTGCCGCCGGACCGGCCGGGCACCCTGCTCGTGTGGCAGGTGGCCGTCGACGCCGCGCAGCGCGGTCGCGGGCTGGCCGCCCGACTGCTCGACGGACTCACCGAGCGGGTCGCCGCCGAGTACGGACTGACCGGCATCGAGACCACGATCACGCCCGGCAACACCGCCTCCGAGCGCCTCTTCACGTCGTACGCCGAACGGCACGGCGCCACCGTCGAGCGCACGGTCCTGTTCGAGGCCGGTGACTTCCCGGACGGACCGCACGATCCCGAAGTGCTGTACCAGATCGGCCCGTTGAGTCCCTGAGACCCCGGCTTCCGAGACCCCCCACACCCCTTTGAGGAGCGATTCGCGTGACCATCACCCAGCCCGATCTCAGCGTCTTCGAGACCCTGGAGTCCGAGGTCCGCAGCTACTGCCGCGGCTGGCCCACCGTCTTCGACCGGGCCCAGGGCAGCCGTATGTACGACGAGGACGGCCACGCCTACCTCGACTTCTTCGCGGGCGCCGGCTCACTCAACTACGGGCACAACAACCCTGTCCTGAAACGGGCGTTGCTCGACTACCTGGAGCGCGACGGCGTCACCCACGGGCTCGACATGTCGACCAGTGCCAAGCGCGCGTTCCTGCAGACCTTCCAGGATCTGGTGCTGCGCCCGCGCGACCTGCCGTACAAGGTGATGTTCCCGGGCCCGACCGGCACCAACGCCGTCGAGTCCGCGCTGAAGCTGGCGCGGAAGGTGAAGGGCCGCGAGGCGATCGTGTCGTTCACCAACGCCTTCCACGGCATGTCGCTCGGCTCGCTGGCCGTGACCGGCAACGCCTTCAAGCGGGCCGGCGCCGGCATCCCGCTGGTGCACGGCACGCCGATGCCGTTCGACAACTACTTCGACGGCAAGGTCCCCGACTTCCTGTGGTTCGAGCGGCTGCTGGAGGACCAGGGCTCCGGCCTCAACAAGCCCGCCGCCGTGATCGTCGAGACCGTGCAGGGCGAGGGCGGCATCAACGCCGCCCGGCCCGAATGGCTGCGCGCGCTCGCCGAGTTGTGCGAGCGCCAGGACATGCTGCTGATCGTCGACGACATCCAGATGGGCTGCGGACGCACCGGCGCGTTCTTCTCCTTCGAGGAGGCGGGGATCGTGCCCGACATCGTCACCGTGTCCAAGTCCATCAGCGGCTACGGCCTTCCCATGTCGCTGTGCCTGTTCAAGCCCGAGCTGGACATCTGGGAGCCGGGCGAGCACAACGGCACGTTCCGCGGCAACAACCCGGCGTTCGTCACCGCCACCGCCGCCCTGGAGACGTACTGGGCGGACGGCTCCGCGATGGAGAAGCAGACCCGGACCCGCGGCGAACAGGTCGAGCAGGGGCTGATCTCCATCACCGAGGAGAACCTCGCCGACATCAAGGAGTACCGGGGCCGCGGGCTGGTCTGGGGCATCGAGTTCAAGGACCCCGAGCGCGCCGGACGGATCTGCGCCCGGGCCTTCGAACTCGGCCTGCTCGTCGAGACGTCGGGCCCGCAGGGCGAGGTCGTCAAGCTGCTGCCCGCACTGACCATCACCCCCGAGGAACTGGACGAGGGCCTGAGCATCCTCGCCCGCGCCGTACGCGAAACCGTCTGAACAGCCTGACCAGACCGATCATCTGACACCACGTCAAGGAGGCGTCAAAGCACCGTGATTGTCCGTTCGTTCAAGGAACTCGAAGGCACCGACCGGCACATCAAGGCCGCGTCCGGCACCTGGGAGAGCAAGCGCATCGTCCTCGCCAAGGAGCGGGTCGGCTTCTCGGTCCACGAGACCGTCCTGTACGCGGGTACGAAGACGTCCATGTGGTACGCCAACCACGTCGAGGCCGTCGTATGCGTCGAGGGCGAGGCCCTGTTGACCGACAACGAGACCGGGCGGACGTACACGATCACGCCCGGGACCATGTACCTCCTCGACGGACACGAGCGGCACACGATGCGGATCAAGGAGGACTTCCGCTGCATCTGTGTCTTCAACCCGCCCGTCACCGGACGGGAGGACCACGACGAGAACGGCGTCTACCCGCTGCTGACCGAGCCCGAGCCCGAGGAGGTGTGACGAGCATGACCACCGTCACGAGCGTCACCGACCTGTACCCCAGCCGCGGCACCACCGAGGTGTCCGTCCCGCGCAAGGACCCCGTCGTCTGGGGCTCCCCCGACACCCCCGGCCCGATCCCGACCGCCGACCTCCAGGCCTTCGAGCGCGACGGCTTCCTGTCCATGCAGGACCTCCTCCCCGACGACGAAGTCGGCGTCTACCGCCGGGAGTTGGAGCGTCTCGTCGTCGACCCCACGATCCGGGCCGACGAGCGGTCGATCGTCGAGCCGAAGTCCAAGGAGATCCGGTCCGTCTTCGAAGTGCACCGGATCAGCGAAGTGTTCGCACGGCTCGTGCGGGACGAGCGGGTCGTCGGGCGGGCGCGGCAGATCCTCGGCTCGGACGTGTACGTCCACCAGTCCCGGATCAACGTGAAGCCCGGTTTCGGCGCGAGCGGCTTCTACTGGCACTCGGACTTCGAGACCTGGCACGCCGAGGACGGTCTGCCGAACATGCGCACCGTGTCCGTGTCGATCGCGCTCACCGAGAACCACGACACCAACGGCGGGCTCATGATCATGCCGGGCTCGCACCGCACGTTCCTCGGCTGCGCGGGCGCGACCCCCGAGGACAACTACCGCCAGTCGCTCCAGATGCAGGACGCGGGCACCCCGTCCGACGAGGCGCTGACCGACATGGCCTCCGCGTACGGCATCAAGTTGTTCACGGGCAGGGCCGGTTCGGCGACCTGGTTCGACTGCAACTGCATGCACGGCTCCGGCGACAACATCACGCCGTTCCCGCGCAGCAACGTCTTCATCGTGTTCAACAGCGTGGAGAACGAGGCGGTCGAGCCGTTCGCCGCACCGGTGCGCCGGCCGGAGTTCATCGGGGCACGGGACTTCACTCCGGTGAGGTGAGCCGCGGCCGTCCTTTTCGGCGTCAGCCTCCCAGGACGTCCAGCAGCCTGTCGACGTCCTGCGGGGTGTTGTAGAGGTGGAAGGCGGCGCGCAGGTTCCCGGCGCGGTCGGAGACTTCGACTCCGGCCGCGCTCAACTCCCGCTGCCTCCGCCCGAGTCCGGGCACCGACACGATCGGTGACCCCGGGGCCGCGACGGGCTCGTGCCCGAGGGTGTCGAGGCCCGCGCGGAAGCGGTCGGCCAGGTCGAGGTCGTGGGTGCGTACGGCGTCCACGCCCAACTCCTCCAGCAGCGCGAGGGAGTGGCGGGCACCGGCGTAGGAGAAGAGGGCCGGGCTCTCGTCGAACCGGCGGGCGGAGTGGGCGAGTTCGGCGACCGGGCCGTAGCAACTGTCCCAGGGCGCCTCGCCCGCGACCCAGCCGGCGAAGATCGGGTTGAGGCCGCCGAGGTCCTCCGGGGTGACCAGGAAGGCGACCCCGCGCGGGCAGAAGAGCCACTTGAAGCCGACGGCGGCGACATAGTCGTAGGCGTCCGCGTCGAGGTCGAACCAGCCGACCGCCTGCGACGCGTCGATGTACGTACGCGCCCCGTGTTCGCGTGCCGCCGCCCGGAGCGCGGGCAGGTCGGCGATGCGGCCGTCGGCGGACTGGGCGGCGCTGACCGCGACGAGTGCGGTGCCGGGGTGGACCGACTCGGCGATCCGCTCCAGTGGGACGCTGCGCACCTTGAGGTCGGCGCGCATGTGGAAGGGGTTCACGACGGAGCTGAAGTCGGCCTCGGCGGTGAGGACTTCGGCGCCGGGCGGCAGCGCGGAGGCGATCAGTCCGCTGTAGACCGCGACCGAGGCCCCGGCCGCCACCCGGCCCGCCGGAACGCGAGTCAGGCGGGCGAAGGCGGCGCGGGAGGCCTCGACGTCGTCGAACATGTCGGTCGGTGTGCCGACCGCGGCGGCCTCGACGGCGGTGTGCATCGCGGTGACGGTGCGGGTCGGGAGGAGGCCGGTGCTCGCGGTGTTGAGGTAGGTGTTCTTCGGGGCGAACTCGGCGCGGACGAGGCTCTCGAAGGTCTCCATGGCACCACTCTGCGGTGCCGTTCGGGCCTCGTCCATTGCGCGTTTTTGCGTGAATCCTCTAAGGAACGCTTATGCGTCCGCCCTGACCTGCGGCTTTCAGGCCTGCGGTACCGCGCAGCCGTCGGGACCGCAGGCCTCCGCGTCAGCGTTGTCGATCAGCTTCAGCGGGGAGTGCTCGCCCCACGCCTGGGTCAACGCCTGGGCGAAGACCTCGGTGGGCTGGGCGCCGGAGACGCCGTACTTGCGGTCGAGGACGAAGAAGGGGACGCCGTTCGCGCCCAGTTCGGCGGCCTCGCGCTCGTCGGCGCGGACGTCGTCGGCGTACGCGGTCGGGTCGGCCAGCACCTTGCGGGCCTCCTCGGCGTCCAGGCCGACGCCGACGGCGAGCTCGACGAGCCGCTCGTCGCTGTCGAACACGGACCGCTCCTCGGCGAAGTTCGCCTTGTACAGCGCCTGGATCAGCTCGTCCTGGCGGCCCTGCGCCTTGGCGAAGTGAAGGAGGCGGTGCATGTCGAAGGTGTTGCCGTGGTCACGGTCGCGGGTGCGGTAGTCGAGCCCCTCGGCGGCGGCCTGCGCGCCCAGGTTGTCCTCACCGGCCTGCGCCTGCGCCTCGCTCATGCCGTACTTCTTGGTGAGCATCTTCAGCACGGGCTGGGTGTCGCCCTTGGCGCGGCCCGGGTCGAGTTCGAAGGACCGGTGGACGACCTCGACGCCGTCGCGGTGCGGAAAGGCGTCGAGGGCCTTCTCGAAACGGGCCTTTCCGACATAGCACCAGGGGCACGCTATATCGGACCAAATTTCGACGCGCATCTTCTTCGGCTCTTTCCGGGACGTGTGCGGTTGACGGAGAGTCCCTCCGTTTCCCCCGTGAACGTCCCGCCGCCCCGCTTCATTCCCCGGCGACGGCCAGCCGCATCCCCAGATGATGATCACCGTCGGCCGGATCGGCGACCCAGCCCTGACGGACGTAGAAGGCCTGCGCCCGTTCGTTGTCGACATGCACATCGAGTACGGCGGTCCGCCGGGCGTCGGCCCACCACTGCTCGACGCAGGCCGCGTGCAGGGCCGTACCGAGGCCGGCGCGCCAGCGGTCGGGGTCGACGTGGAACTGGAACAGCGTGACCGTGTCCGCCGGGTCGCCCTCCGCGGTGCGGAAGGAGGCGACGGCGACGACACGGCCGTCCTCGACCGCGCACAGCACATGGGCGTCGGGGCGTTCGATGGAGCCCAGCCAGGCGGCGCGCCAGTCGAAGTCGGACGGCGGGAGGCCGTCGGGGTAATAGGTCGACCGGGCGCGGAAGTGCAGGTCGGCGATGGCCTCGGCCTCGGCCGGCAGGGCCGTGCGGATCATCAGGGTGTCGGTGGCGCGATCACTCGTCATGCGACCGATGACGTGACCTCCGCCGTTTCGGTTCCCAGGCGGGTGAACTGCGCCCGGTAGGCGCTCGGTGTCAGCCCGGTGCGGCGGACCAGATGGCCGCGCAGCGAGTCCGCCGTGCCCAGGCCGCAGGCGCGGGCCAGTTGGTCCATGGGGAGGGCGGTGGTCTCCAGGAGTTCCTTGGCGCGCTCGACGCGCTGGTGGAGCAGCCACTGCAAGGGGCTCACGCCGCTCTCCGCGTGGAAGCGGCGGGTGAGGGTGCGCACGCTCACGCCCGCGTGCCGGGCCAGGTCGGTGAGGGTGAGCGGCTTGTCGAGGTTGCGCATGGCCCAGCCCCGGGTGTCGGCGCAGGCGGTGCCGCGCTCGGGCGGCAGCGGGGTCTGGGTGAACTGGGTCTGGCCGCCCGGCCGTACGGGTGCGACCAGAGCGAGGCGGGCGACCTCGTTGGCGACGGCGGCGCCGTAGTCGGTGCGGATGATGTGCAGGCAGAGGTCGATGCCGGCGGCGTATCCGGAGGCGGTGAGAACCTGGCCGTCCTGGACGTAGAGGACGTCGCCCCTGAGGTCGAGGGCCGGGTAGCGCTCGCGGAGTTCGTCCGCCATCCCCCAGTACGTGGTGGCGCTGCGGCCGTCGAGCAGCCCGGCCTCGGCGAGCAGGAAGGCGCCGCTGCAGATGGAGGCGACGCGCTTGCCCGCGGCGGCGGCCTCGCGGACGGCGGCGACCGCGACCGGATCGGGTTCGTACCGCTCGCCGGTGCCCGCGAGCACCACGGTGTCGGCGGTGTGCAGGGCGTCGAGGCCCCGGCCCACCTGGAGGTGCAGACCGCCGGTCGTCATCACCGGGCCGCCGTCGGAGCTGCAGATGGTCACCTCGTAGCCGGGGGCGCCGTCGACCTCGACCTTGGCGAAGAGCATCTCCGGGATGGCCAGGTTGAACATGGACACGGGGGACGGCGCGACGATCGCGACGCGGTGCGGGGGCCGTTTCCTCGGCATGGCCAGAACCTCCGGGTGTATGGCGTTCCGGCCACTACTCTACGGCGCCGCACATCCGCAGCATGGACGCATGACATCGCCCACCCCCACCCCCACGCCCCCGTCAGCCTCCCAACTCACGCCCCGCACCGGTGATTCGAGGAACCCCTCCCCCGCCCTGGTCCTCGCCGCCGCCCTCCTCGGTTTCGCGCTCATCAGCCTCGACGCGTCCGTGGTGAACGTGGCGCTGCCGTCGATCGAGGACGCGTTCGGCGGCGGGATGTCGGGGTTGCAGTGGGTGGTCGACGCGTACACGCTGTCCTTCGCCGCGCTGATGCTGTCCACCGGCGCCTTCGCGGACCGGGCCGGGGCGAGCCGCGCGTACGCGATCGGCCTCGCGGTCTTCACCCTCGCCTCGGCCGCCTGCGGCCTGGCCCCGAACCTGCCCGCGCTGATCACCGCGCGGGGAGCGCAGGGCGTGGCGGCGGCCGTCGTCCTGCCGGCCTCCCTGTCCCTGGTCCGACAGGCCTACGCCGAACCGGCCAAGAGGGCGCGGGCGGTGGCGACTTGGGCGGCCGGAGGCGCGGTGGCGGTGGCCCTCGGTCCGGTGGCGGGCGGTGCGCTGACCACGGTCTGGGACTGGCGGGGCGTCTTCTTCATCAACCTGCCGCTGGGCGCGGTCGCGCTGTTGCTGCTGCTCCGGGCGCCGCGCTCGGAACGCCGGCCCGCGCCGCTGGACCTGCCGGGCCAACTGCTGGCGGTGATCACGCTCACGGGCGTGACCTTCGCGGTGATCGAGGGCGGGGTGACCGGCATCGGTGCCCTGCTCGTCGCGCTCCTCGCGGGCGGGCTCTTCGTCCGGGTCGAGCTGCGCCAGTCGCATCCGGTGGTGCCGTTCGGCCTGTTCCGCAGCCGTACGGTGTCCGTGGCGGTCGCGTCGGGTGTCGCGTGCAGTGTCGCCTTCTTCGGCCTGATCTTCCTCTTCTCGCTCTTCTTCCAGCAGGTGCAGGGCCGTTCGGCGCTGTACGCCGGGCTGATGTTCCTGCCGATGACCGGGCTGATCGGAGTGACGAACCTCGTGTCGGGCAAGCTGGCGGCCCGCCACGGCGCCCGACTGCCCATGCTGATCGGCCAGTCGCTCGCCGCGCTGGGCTCACTCGTCCTTCTCTGCGTCGACGAGAGCACACCCCCGCTCCTGGTGGCCTGGCTCCTCGTCCCGATGGCCCTCGGCTGCGCCCTGACCGTCCCGCCGCTGACCATCGCGATGATGGACGCGGTACCGGCCGAACGCGCGGGACTGGCGGCCGGTGTACTCAACTCGGCGCGGCAGGTGTCCGGTGGGCTGGGGATCGCCGTGTTCGGGGCGCTGGTCTCCGACGGTTTCACGGCGGGCCTGCGGGAGAGCCTCGCGATCAGCGCGACTCTCTTCGCGGTGACGGCCTTCCTCAGCTTCCGTCTCTCAGGTCGTCCGGCCAACCAGGCCTGAACTCAAGGTGGTCGTACGTCACGACGCACCCCTCCCCCATCGGCGACTGCGTCATGAACCCGACCAGCGCCGCGTCCGTCTCCTTCTCGTCGCCGAGGGTGAAGAGCCGGACGAAGACCCAGCGCTCACCGTCCCGCGAGGCGTGAAAGGCAAAGGCACGGCCTGTGCGGCTCACTCGCAGCCATACCGAACTGCCCTCGACGGTGAAGGAGTTGGCGTCGTCCGAGTGCCCTCGGGTGACCACCGTGCAGACGGTCGGCACGTCCGGCGAGTACTCCAGGCACAACTTGGCCCAGGCCCGCTCACCGACGTGGACGTAGAGCACCCCGGCATCGAAGGACCCCGCGAACCCGACGGTGACGCGGGCGATTAGCTGGAAGTCCCCATGCGGCGCCCCGAGCAGTCGAGGCGCATCGGAGGCGGGGTCCAACCCCTCCCCGGTGGGCGGCACGAACCGGTCCTGCCGGGGCCCGGCCCACCCCGTGAGCACACCGTCTTCGAACGACCAGTGCCCATCGGGCCCGTAAGTGCGGAGGGGGAAAGGCAGTTGGGAGATCTCCAATTCCATCCACTCATCATCTCAGGCCAAGGGGGCTGCCTTTAGGGGCGCGGGGCTGTATCGATTTGCGGCTCCGCCGCGTGGGCGCGACCAGCCACAACGAACCGGCACTCCGCAGTCAACCGCACCCCCAACGGCGCTACCGCTCCAAACGCCCGTCATAACGCCGAGGCAACCCAAGGGGATTACCGTCCCGCAACTCCAACGGCAGCAACGCCTCAGGCGTGTTCTGGTAGGCAACAGGCCGCAGCCACCGCTCAATCGCCGTACCACCAACGGAAGTCGAGGTAGACGTCGTAGCGGGGTACGGCCCCCCGTGATGCTGCGCCGGCGCCACCGCAACCCCGGTGGGCCACGCGTTCACCAACACCCGCCCGGCCAGCGGCGTGAGTTCGGCCAGGATCTCCGCCCCCCGCCCCTCCCCCGCCGCTTCCTCCGCCGACAGATGAACCGTCGCCGTGAGATTCCCCGGCAGTCGCGACAGCACGGCCTGCGCCTGCGCGTCGTCGTCGTAGCGCGCCACCACGGTGACCGGCCCGAAGCACTCCTCGAGCAGCAGGTCGTACGCCCCCTCGGACGCGAGCTTCTCCGCCGGCACCGTCAGGAACCCCGGGCTCACGGTGTGCTCGCTGCCCGCGCCGGGCGTCACCGGCGATTCCACATCCGGGAGTTGAGCCCGCTCGGTGACCCCCGCGAGGAAGTTGTCCCGCATCCGGTGGTCCAGCAGGACTCCGGAGTCCGTGTCGCTGACGGCGTCGGTGAGGGACTTGACCAGCCCGTCCCCGGCGGAGCCGGACGGCACCAGCACCAGCCCCGGCTTCACACAGAACTGGCCGACGCCCAGGGTCATCGACCCCGCGAGCCCCGTACCGATCGCCTCGGCCCGCTCGGCCGCCGCCGCCTCGGTGATCACGACGGGGTTCAGGGAGCCCAGTTCGCCGTGGAAGGGGATCGGGACGGGACGGGACGCGGCCGCGTCGAAGAGGGCACGGCCGCCGCGTACGGAACCGGTGAACCCGGCCGCCGAGACCAGCGGGTGCCTGACCAGTTCGACGCCCGCCTCGAAGCCGTGCACCAGGCCGAGGACGCCGGCCGGGATGCCCTGCTCGGCGGCGGCCCGGCGCAGCACGCTCGCGACCAGCTCGGACAGGCCGGGGTGGTCGGGGTGGGCCTTGACGACGACCGGGCAGCCGGCCGCCAGCGCGCTCGCGGTGTCGCCGCCGGGGACGGAGAAGGCGAAGGGGAAGTTGGAGGCCGAGTAGACGGCGACGACACCCAGCGGCACCTTGTAGCGGCGCAGGTCCGGGATCGGCGGGGTGGCCGTGTCGTCGGGGTGGTTGATGACGACGTCGAGGAAGGCGCCCTCGTCGACGATGTCCGCGAAGGCCCTCAACTGGTAGCAGGTGCGGGCCAGTTCGCCGTTCAGCCGGACCGGGCCGAGCGCGGTCTCCGCGTCGGCGACCTCGACCAACTGGTTCTTGGCCGCTTCGAGCTGGTCGGCGGCGCCGCGCAGGAAGGCCGCGCGGACCGTACGGTCGGCGAGGGAACCGCGCGCGGCGTGCGCGGCGCGGACGGTGGCGTCCACCTCCTGGGCTGTGGCCTCCACCGCAACCTGTTCCCGCTGCTTCCCGGTTCGGGGGTCGACACTCCAGACTGGTGCTGCTGCCACCGCGGGTCCCTCCACATGTAATGCCGCAGTTCTGGGTCATTCACCAGGGTCGTTCGATATGCTGAACGCTGTCTCTGATGATGAATATGCTCGTGGAGACGATAACTCAAGGTTCTCGTCGAACGAAGGGGTGTCAAGGGCGATGTCGGCAGGCGAGACAGGCGGCGGGGCACAGGTCAAGTCCGCGGTGCGCACGGTGGAGCTGCTCGAATACTTCGCGGGCCGGCCCGGTATGCACTCCCTCGCGGCGGTCCAGGAGGCCGTCGGCTACCCCAAGTCCAGCCTGTACATGCTGCTGCGCACGCTGGTGGAGCTGGGCTGGGTGGAGACGGACGCGACGGGCACGCGGTACGGCATCGGCGTCCGGGCGCTGCTGGTGGGCACGTCGTACATCGACGGCGACGAGGTCGTGGCGGCGGCCCGCCCCACACTGGACCGCCTCTCGGACGACACCACGGAGACCATCCACCTCGCCCGCCTCGACGGCACGAACGTGGTCTACCTGGCCACCCGCCAGTCCCAGCACTATCTACGGCCCTTCACCCGCGTCGGCCGCCGGCTCCCGGCGCACTCGACCTCGCTGGGCAAGGCGCTGCTGAGCACCTACTCGGACGAGCAGGTCCGCAAGATGCTCCCGGAGACGCTGCCCGCGCTCACCGAGCACACGATCACCGACCGCGAGAAGCTCATCGAGGAGCTGCACACGGTCCGCGAGCAGGGCTTCGCCGTGGACCGCGAGGAGAACACGCTGGGCCTGCGCTGCTTCGGCGTCGCGATCCCGTACCGCACCCCGGCCCGCGACGCGATCAGTTGCTCGGTGCCGGTGGCCCGGCTGACGCCCGCCCACGAACAGATGGTGAAGGACGCCCTGTTCGACGCCCGTGACCGACTGACCCTGGCCACCCGGAGGCTCTGAACCATGCAGGTCGCACTCCGTCCCGTCCACGACAGTGACCTGCCGGTCTTCTACCGGCAGACGAACGACCCCGAGTCCCTGCGGATGGCCGCCTTCACCGCGAAGGACCCGGCCGACCGGGACGCCTTCGACGCCCACTGGAAGCGCATCCGCGCCTTGTCCGGCGTCCTGAATCGCACGATCCTCGCGGACGGCGACGTGGTGGGCAGCGCGGCGGTGTACGGGGAGCCGGACGAGCGCGAGGTGACGTACTGGATCGACCGCGCCTACTGGGGCAAGGGCATCGCGACGGCCGCGCTCCGCGACCTGCTGGCCGAGGTGCCCGAACGCCCGCTGCACGCGCGCGTGGCGGCCGACAACGCGGCGTCCCGGCGCGTACTGCAGAAGTGCGGTTTCGTGGTCACCGGCCACGACCGGGGGTTCGCGAACGCGCGCGGCGAGGAGATCGACGAACTCCTCCTGACGCTGACTTCATGAGCGCTGGATGAGAAAAATGCCGTAAGGGAACGATTCGTTCCCGCCCGGTCGTCTTCAGAGCGGGATGAACAAGACGATCAGGCGCACCTCCGTGTTCGTACTGCTCCTCGTGTTCGCTCTCCTGGCGAGGGCGACCTGGGTGCAGTTCTACGACGGCCAGGCACTCGCGGACGACCAGGACAACCGACGGAACGCGATCGAGACGTACGCGGACCCGCTCGGGAACATCATCGTGGCCGGGAACGCGATCACCGGCTCGGCCCGGACGGAGAGCAGCAGCGACCTCGCGTACAAACGCACGTACACGGACGGCAAGCTGTACGCGGCGGTGACGGGCTATGCCTCGCAGAGTTACGCGCCGACGCAGTTGGAGGGGATCTACGCGGATCTCCTCGACGGCACGGACAGCAGTCTGAAGACCGCGATGGACACGGTCACCGACGAGCGGGCCGCCCCGGGCAACGTGGTCACGACGATCGACCCGGATGTGCAGAAGGCGGCGTACGACGCGCTCGGCGACAAGAAGGGTGCCGCCGTGGCGATGGATCCGACGACCGGCAAGATCCTCGCCGTCGTCTCGACGCCGTCCTACGACCCCTCGACGCTGACCGACGCCAACACCGCCGGTACGGCGTGGAAGCAGCTCAACGCGGACGCGGACAAGCCGCTGACCAACCGGGCGCTGCGCCAGCCGCTGCCACCGGGGTCGACGTTCAAGCTGGTCGTGGCGGCGGCCGCGCTGGAGGACGGGCTCTACTCCTCGGTGGACGAGAAGACGACCAGCCCGTCGCCGTACACCCTGCCGGGCACGGTCACCCCCCTGAAGAACGAGAGTTCGTCCGCGCCCTGCACGAACGCCTCGATCCGCGTCGCGCTGCAGTACTCGTGCAACACGGTGTTCGCGAAGATGGCCGTCGACCTGGGGCAGGACAAGGTCAGGGCGATGGCCGAGAAGTTCGGCTTCAACGACGACAAGCTGGACATCCCGGTGCGGGCGTACCCGAGCGTGTACCCGTCGAACATGAACAAGTCGTCCACGGCCCTGACCGGCATCGGCCAGTACGACGTGACGGCCACCCCGCTCCAGATGGCCATGGTGTCGGCCGCTATAGCCAACAACGGCAAGCTGGTCTCCCCGCACATGGTGTCGGAGACCACCGACAGCGGCGGAGATGTGGTCCACAACTACGACGACAGCACGACGACGAAGGAGATCGTCAGCTCCGACACCGCCCGGCAACTCCAGTCGGCGATGCAGACGGTCATCACGGACGGCACCGGCACGAACGCCGAGATCGCGGGCGTCACCGTGGGCGGCAAGACGGGCACGGCCCAGCACGGCGAGAACAACGACCAGTCGCCGTATGCCTGGTTCACCGCGTACGGCAAGTCCGACTCGACCGGCAAGCAGGTCGCGGTGGCGGTACTGGTGGAACAGTCCGACGCGGCAAGGTCGGAGATCAGCGGCAACGGCTTGGCGGCCCCGGTGGCCAAGGCAATGATGAAAGCGGCGTTGCAATGACCCCCTGTTTTCAGGGGCGCGGGGCTGTGTCTATTTTGCGGCTCCGCCGCGTGGGCGCGACCAGCCACGACGAACTCGCGGCCGGTCGCGCAGCGCCCCCTACTTCACACCGAGAATCTGCTCAACGGGGTCAATCGCGAAGTACACGAGGAACAGCGCCGAGACGCCCCACAGCAACCAGTTGACCTCCTTCGCCTTACCGAGCACCGCCTTGATCACGACGTACGAGATGAACCCGGCGCCGATCCCGTCGGTGATCGAGTACGTGAACGGCATCGCCGCGATGGTCAGGAACGCCGGAATCGCGATCTCGTACTTGTCCCAGTCGATGTGCTTGACATGGGTCATCATCAGGAACCCGACGGCGATCAGTGCAGGCGCGGCGGCCTGCAAGGGGACGATCGTCAGCAACGGCGTAAAGAACAGCGCGAGCCCGAACAGCCCACCGGTGATCAGGTTCGAGAACCCGGTACGCGACCCCTCACCGACCCCCGAAGCCGACTCGATATAGGCGGTGTTGGAGGACGCGGACCCGATCCCGCCGGCGACGGCTGCGGCGCCGTCGATGAACAGGACGCGACCGATGTTCGGCACCTGGCCGTCGTCGTCCAGAAGACCGGCCTCCGCGCTGATACCCACGATCGTGCCCATCGCGTCGAAGAAGTCCGACAGGATCAGCGTGAAGATCAGCAGGATCACAGTGATCGCGCTGGTCTCGCCGAACGCGCCGAACAGGCTGAAGTGACCGATGAGTCCGAAGTCGGGCGTGTCCACGATCTTGTCCGGCACCTTGGGGGTCATCAGGCCCCAACTCTTGATGTCGGCGGCGGAGTTGATGATGATCGCGAGGACGGTCATCGTGACGATGCTGATCAGGATCGCGCCCTTCACCTTGCGGGCGACCAGCGCGATGGTCAGCAGTACGCCGAGGCAGAAGACGAGGACGGGCCAGCCGGTCAGCCTGCCGACGGCGCCGAGTTGCACGGGGACCGTGGTCTGCGCGGCGTCCGGGATGCGGCTGACGAAGCCGGCGTCGACGAAGCCGATGAACGCGATGAACAGGCCGATGCCGACCCCGATGGCCTGCTTGAGCTGTGTCGGGATCGCGTTCATGATCGCCTCGCGCAGTCCGGTGAGGACCAGGACGCAGATCAGGACGCCCTCGATGACGACGAGGCCCATCGCGTCGGGCCAGCTCATCAGCGGCGCCAACTGGAAGGCGACGACGGCGTTGAGGCCGAGGCCGGCCGCGATCGCGAGCGGCAGATTGCCGCCGACGCCCATGATGACCGTCATCACACAGGCCACCAGGGCGGTGGCGGTGACCAGTTGGCCGGTGTCGAGCGAGTGCCCGAACTTGTCCTTGGCGCTGCCGAGGATGATCGGGTTCAGGACGAGGATGTAGGCCATCGTGAAGAACGTGGCGAAGCCGCCGCGTATCTCACGGCCGAAGGTGGATCCCCGTTCGGAGATCTTGAAGAACCGGTCGACGCCGTTCGCCGCCGGTGGTTCGGCACTTGGCCGGTCGGCCACCTTCTGTGACTCGGACATGCGGGTACTCCTCGTTGCCTCAATGATCGGTGCGCGGATGCTGGCTGGATTGTTCCCGTGTTGAACCTGTTTCAGGTTTTCCCCGTGTTACGGAATCGGGGTCGACCTGCTGCCCGTCCCTGGTCGACCTGCCAGACACCGTTCGAAGGTCCGTACCAGAGTGGCCGATTGATCACTGCTACGCTCCGGATCTCGTCAGGGCCACCCCTGAATGATCACGTGTCATCTACATGACACCCACAAACCGTAGCGAGGAGAGGTACGCCGTGGGCACAGTCGTCGACGCCGCCGCCTCCGAGGAGTTCCACGCCTTCTTCGAACGCCACTACGCCGAACTGTCCAGGCTCGCCCACCTGTTGACGGGCGAGGCGGACGCCGCCGACGACCTCGCGGCCGACGCGCTGCTCGCGCTCTGGCACCGCTGGGACCGGGTGCGCGCCGCCGACCATCCGGCTGCCTACGCCCGCGGAGTGGTCGCCAATCTGGCCCGCACCCGGATCCGCAGCGCGGTGCGCGAGCGGCGGCGGGTCGCCCTGTTCTGGTCGCAGCGCGAGGAGAAGACCGAGAACCCGGACGTGGCCGGTGTGGTCGACGTCCAAGAGGCGTTGCGCAGACTGCCGTTCCGCAAGCGGGCCTGTGTGGTGCTGCGGCACGCGTTCGATCTGTCGGAGAAGGACACCGCGCTCGCCCTCGGTGTGTCCGTCGGTACGGTTAAGAGCCAGACGTCGAAGGGTATGGCCGAGCTGCAACGTCTGCTCGGCCCGCAGAGCCCTCCGCTGCGGATGCACGCGGCGATGGCGCGCGGCGGCGAGACCGGAGGGAGGACCCGATGAGGCACCAGGACGTGCACGACGACGAGTTGATCGCCCAACTGCACGAGGCGGCCGACGCGCACGAACCCGACCGCGCGCGCATCCTGGCGCGGCTCGAACGCGGTATGGCCGCGCAGTCCCGCCCCGACCACCGGGCCACCCGGCCGCCCGTGTTCGGCTGGGTACGGGTGGTCGGCGCCACGGCCGCGGTGGCGAGCATCCTCGCGATCGGCGGCTACGCGGTGGCGTCCGCGGTGAAGAGCAACTCCCCCGCCGAGCAGACGGTCTCCGTCTCGCCGACCCCGACGCCCACGCCGTCGCCGGACGCGACGAGCCGTACCCCGGTCAAGCCCGTTGCCCCGACGCCGAGTTCGGGTACCTCGCACAGCGCCCCCGAGGCGAGCGCCTCTCCGACGACGTCCGCGACCGCCTCGCCCTCCGCTCCCGTGCTGCCCGCCGCCTCCGGTACCCAGGACGGCCCGTTGTGGTCGGACGGTTCGATCGACCCGGGCAGTGGCGACTTCTGGGCGCAGAGCGATGTCACCCTGAAGACGACCAAGCAACTCACCTCGCTCACCGTCCAGTTGAAGGTCAAGCAGACCGACGGGGTCACCTCCGCAGGTGCTTGGCGCTCGCTGCCCGAGCAGGACTTCACGCAGACGGTGACGGAGCAGGACGGGTTCCTGGTCTACACATGGGTGCTCAAGGAGGGCCGTACGGTCGCGGTCGGCGAGTGGGTCTTCGCCGGGCAGTACAACCATGCGCGCGGCGGCCGGGACGCCAAGGACGACAGCTACTCGGCGGCAGGCACCGCGGCCGGCCAAGAGCTGTCCGTCAAGGGCGACTTCGCGGCGCAGAAGTCGTAGCGAAAAATCTCAAGCAGGCGGCAACCCTTTCTCCTCCGGCGGCGACAAGGAAGCGCAAGGTTCCTCTCGCACGGAGTCATACGGAGCAAGTCGCTTGAGCACGCACAAGAAGCACCTCACCCGCAGGCGGGTGCTCGGGGCCTCCGCGATCGGTGTCGCCACCACCGGCGCGGCCGTCGCGGGCGGCACCGGTCTCCTCTCGTCCGCCTCCGCCGCCGCCTTCGGGTACACCGACGACGGCTCCAACTACGTGATCACCACGGGCGGTTCGCTCGTGTTCAAGGTCTCCAAGTCGACCGGCGACATCACGTCCCTCGCCTACAAGGGCAAGGAGTACGAGGGCTACGGCGGCAAGCACTCGCATGTCGAGTCCGGGCTCGGCGCCTCCACGGTCACGATCAAGCAGTCCGGGTCGACGATCCTGGTGAAGGTCGTACACGGCGCGATCACCCAGTGGTACGCGGCCCGCAGCGGCGAGAACAACGTCTACCTGTGGACGAACAAGGCGGACGCCTCCTTCACCGCGACCCGCTACATCGTGCGGGTGAAGCCGGGGGTGTTCCCCAACTCCGGTTCGGACGCGTGGGATTCGACCACCGACACGATCATCGAGGCCGGTGACGTCTGGAAGCACCCCGACGGCACCACCCGCTCCAAGCACTACTCGGGCAAACGGACCATCGACTACGACCACGTCGGCTTCACCACCGGCTCGGTCGGCCTGTACCTGGTCCGCTCCAACCACGACAAGGCGTCCGGCGGTCCCTTCTACCGCTCCCTGCTGCGCCACTCGAACGAGGGCGGGGCGGGCCTCTACGAGATCCTGCACTACAACGAGGCCCAGACGGAGCCCGAACGCTTCGGTCTCCAGGGCCCGTTCGTGGTGGCGTTCACGGACGGCGGCACCCCCTCGTCCTCGCTCTTCGCGGCGAACCTCGACACCTCGTGGGCGGACTCGCTCGGCATCACGGGCTGGGTCGGCAAGGCGGGCCGCGGCAAGGTGGCGGGCGTGGGCCTGAAGGGCATGGACGCCAACTACCCCTACACCGTGGGCTTTTCCAACTCGGACGCGCAGTACTGGGCGAAGGCCGCGGCCGGCACCGGTGCCTTCTCCTGCAAGGGGATGCTGCCGGGGACGTACACACTGACCGTCTTCAAGGGCGAACTCGCCGTGCACACCGGGTCGGTGACGGTGACGGCGGGCGGTACGACGTCGCTGCACACCCTGAGCATCACGGGTGACCCGTCGGCCGCCACGGCCGTATGGCGCCTGGGCAACTGGGACGGTACGCCGGGGGAGTTCAAGAACGCCGGGCTGATGACATACGCGCATCCCTCCGACGCCCGCGCCGCGAAATGGACCGGGAACGTCACGATCGGGAGCGGGAGCGAGGCCGCGTCCTTCCCCGCGTACATGTGGAAGGACGTCAACGACGGCGTCCTGGTCTACTTCCGACTGACCGCGGCGCAGGCGGCCGTAGCGCACACGCTGCGGGTCGGGGTGACGACGGCGTACATCAACGCCCGCCCCCAAGTCACCGTGAACGGCTGGGTCTCGGCGATTCCCACACCACCCGCCCAGCCCTCGACACGCGATCTCACCACGGGTTCGTACCGTGGGAACAACCACACGTTCGTCTTCAACGTCCCGTCCAGCGCGTGGAGTTCGGACGTCACGAAGGACAACGTGCTGAAGATCAATGTCATCAGTGGTTCGACGGGGTCGGGGTTCCTCAGCCCGGGCACGTCGTTCGACTGCATTGATCTGCTGGCTTGAGCCGACGCGCGGCGGGGCACTAGGCTCGACGGCGTGACTGCCGGGTCGGCCATGGGCCATACACGAGTAGGGCACCCGGCCTCGGCGTGAGCACGAGGCGGGCCAGAGCCCCGCCTTTTCTCCTTGTCTTCCCCTCCCGGCGCCCGCAACGCGGCGCGCTCACCGGACTCAAGACACGGAGACCCGCCCACATATGACAGATGATCAGCAAAGCCCGCACGACCTCGAACTCGACCTGCCGACCACGGTCCAGTTGAACCACACCGCCGTCTACGCCAAGGACCGGCGGTTGTCGGCCGAGTTCCTCGCCACGATCCTGGGTCTGAAGGTGGGTGCCCCTCTCGGCCCCTTCCTGCCGGTCGACCTGGGCAATGGCGTGACACTCGACTACTACGAGAAGCGCGACGAACCGGTCCAGTCGCAGCACTACGCGTTCCTCGTGCCCGACGAGCAGTTCGCCACCATGATCGCCCGACTGGAGGTGGTGGGGGTCACCTACTACGCCGACCCTCACCACACGGAGCCCGGCGGGATCAACAGCCTCTTCGGCGGTCGCGGCGCCTACTTCGAGGACCCGAGCGGCCACAACATGGAGATCATGACCCGGCCGTACGCCCGGCCGTAGCACTCCGTACGTGGAGATGGCCGTCGCGGGGGAAGGCCGGTGGCGCCGCGGGCAGGACACTGTCGAAGGCGTACCGGCTCTTCTCCGCGACCCGGCACGAGGCCAAGTTGTCCACCTGGTGCAGGATTTCGAGACGCTCCAGCCCGTCGGGGGCGAAGGTGTCGAAGGCCCAGCCGGTGAGTGCTTCCAGGGCGCGCGGGGCCACTCCCCGCCCGCGAGCGTGCGCGGCGGTCCAATAGCCCACCTCGGCCGCCGACTTGCCGGGGACGACCTGCTTGAGGATCACGTTGCCCGCCAACTGCCCACGATCCGACCCGGGTCGTGCTTCCAGGACGGCAAAGCAGAACCACTCCCCCGCCGCCCAGCCCCGTTGCTGGGCCCGCACCCAGCGGGCGCCGTCAACATCGTTGTCCACGACGGACGTTGTCCACTGCCGCAGCACGGGATCCCGCCTCGCCTCGACCAGTTCGGCGACGTCCTCCATACGCCAGGGACGAAGGAGGAGAGCGGGGGCGGCCGACGTGGCGGCCACCTGAAGTTCGACGGCGTTATTCACGAACTGATTGTCCACGGCGACGATTTCACCCGAGGCCGGCCGTACGGCTGCCTCGGTCATCACGCTGTCCGAACGCGCAGAGCCTGGACGGACCAGTCGAGCGCCGGAGCGAGACTCTCCGGGGCGGCCCATCCATTGACCACGGCGAGCAACCGCAGATACCGCTCCCTGCGGGGGTCGTTCACGCGCTCCAGCCGGGCCGCCAGCCGACGGCGAAGGTCGATGTCGTCGGGGCGGCCGAGCAGGTACGCGTAGTGCGCCGTGAACTCCGCGACGAACGAGTCGGCCTGGGGCGAGGCGGGATCGATGCCGGCGCGGAGGGCCGGCCCGACCTGGTCACGGACGACTCCGGCAATATCGCGGCGCGGGCCAGTCGTCTCACCTCGGACCTGCAAGGCCACCTGCTCGGCGGCCTGCTCCTCGGTCAACTGCCGCACGGAGGCACGGAATTCCGGGTCAAGGGTCAGCTCGGCCAACTCGACCCACGCCTGGACCTGTTCAGCCTCCGGGTCGTCGGGCAGCTCGGGGGTCATCGAGCGCATGACCCCGGCGAACGCGGGGGCGTCATCAAGACCGCCGAAGACGGCATCGAGGAACTCACCGATCAGACGTCGACGTTCATCCTCGGAAAGCCGGGCAAGCCGATGCATGAATTCCATCTCCTCAGGTGTGGACCCACGCTCGGCCACCGCCGTCAGCACCGCACGCCGCAGCCGCAGGACCCGAATCTGCACGGCCAGCGCGTCTGCGTGCGCCGCGGCGACCTCGGGCAACGAGAGCTCACGGTCCACGACCTTGCGGATCGTGGTGAGGTCAAGTCCCAGCTCGCGCAGGGTTCTTACGAGGTCCAGGCGTGCGACGGCGTCGATGCCGTAGCGGCGGTAGCCGGCCGGGCTGCGGTCAGTCGGCGCCACGATCCCGCGATCGGAGTAGAACCGAACGGTCTTGACCGTCAGCCCACTCCGCCGAGCAAGCTCACCGATCGAGTAGAGCGCGTCGCCTTCCATGCCTCCACCTTCGCGTCTCCCCTTACTGGAGACTCAAGTCTCTTCGCCTTCCGACAGCCAGCAGTTTGCGGGCATGCACGGCTACTTGGAGCGGAATCAAGAAAGCCGCCCGGCCTTGTGCAGCGCGTCGAAGGCCATCTCGTCGACGGCCGAGACCCGGTCCCGATCGGCGTAGCGAAACCACGCCCTCTCGGCGATCTCCCTCGACGGGGTCAGCTCACCGCGGTGATCGGCGGTGTAGCAGATCATCCGGAAGGGGCCGTGGTCCGGATGGCCCTCGCCGATCTCGAAAGTGCCGAAGTGCACCATGGAACCAGGGTCGATCACCGCCCGCAGTTCCTCGTCGATCTCCCGCACCAGGGTCTCGCCGTCGGACTCGCCCGGCTCACGATGACCGCCTGGCAGGTAGAAGCGATCTCTGCCGTGACTGCGCGTCACCAACACCCGGTCGTCCCGGACCAGGATCCACGCCACCTTCTCCGGCACACCGTTGCTGTCCGCCATGGCCCGGGACCGTATCGGAGGGCGTCGTCCGCGTCAGCACCGTCCGCGCACCGAGTTCGGGAAGCGGGCTCGGTTCACTTGTAGCGCTGGGGAAAGTCGGGGTGGTCCTGGTACGGGAGCGCAAGATCGAGCAGGTCGTCGCACGGCCAGAGGTCGCCGTCGAACTGGCAGTCGTCGCGGTCGTCCCAAGGTCGCTCGGGATCACCTTCGGCCGGGCTGAGCGTGTGCCGGTTCAACACGCGTCGCTTGGCCTCGACTTCGCGCAGTACGCGGACGGGGTCGTGCAGGGCCACGTGGTGCGCGATCACGGCGTGGACGCCGGTGGGATCCCCTTGGCCGAAGTCGACCGCGGCCCCGTGCGCGGTCCATTCCGCGGAGAATCCGGCCCTGTCACAGCGCTGGGCCACGTCGGCGTCCTCGTCCAGACGCGCCTTGAGGAACGCCACCAGGTCGTTGGGCATGGCGGCATTCTCAACCATGGGGCGTGCGCCGGCACTTGTTTTACCGTGCCTCTGGCACGCCCGAGCGCGCGTACCTCGTTCTCATGGCCCAAGTCCTCGTCGTCGCGCACAAGCAGAAGAGGCCCCGGTCACCTCGCGGCGACCGGGACCTCTCGCGCGTCGGCAAGAAGTGTGCGGTGAGGCACGTCAGTTCATCGTCGCGCCGATCGTCGTGGAACCCGTCGTCAGGAACGTCGTCGACGGCAGCGTGCCGCTCGACGAGCGCGTGCCGTACGCCGTGGTCGCGTCGGTCGACTTGAAGGACGGGGCCGTGACGCCGCTGTCCCAGTTGTTCGCGGCGGAGACCGTCGCCGAACCGAGCTTGTCCAGGCCGCCCTTGTTGCCGACGGCGAGGTTGCGGGCCAGGCGGGACTTGCTCGTGGCGAAGAAGAAGCCGGCCTCGGTGTTGGCGTACGCGGTGTTGCGGTTGAGGATGATCGCGCCGGTGTTGGAGTTCTCGGTGAAGCCGTTGAGGGTGTTGTCCCAGGCCGCGTTGTCGTTGACGACATGTGCCACCGCGACGCCTCCGCCGCCCAGCTTGAAGCCGTTGCCGTTGCCCTCGAAGGCGGAGTCGTTCCAGCGGTTCTTGCCGTTGCCGAAGGCCCAGGAGTGCTCGATGGTGACCGGTGAGGAGAACTGCCACAGGTCGAGGCCGTCGTCCGAGTTGTTGTAGAGGCGGGTGCCCGTGACCTTGTTGCCGGTGCCGGAGCCGAACTTGATGGCGATGCCGTCGGCGTTCTGGCCGTGTCCGGCGGCGTCGTAGTTGCCGTAACTGTCCAGGTTCTGCACGAGGTTGTTCGTGGTGCCGTCGCCGCGCAGGGTGAAGCCGGAGTCGCCGTTGTTCGCCGTGACCAGGTTCTTGAAGATGCCGCCGACGGAGGACGTGGCGACGAAGCCCTGGGCCGGGGAGTTCTGGAAGGTGAGGTTCTGGACGGTCCAGTAGTCGCCGTAGATCCCGGCCAGCCACTGGCCCGCGGGCAGCTTGGAGCCGTCGATCTTCACCTTCTCGGTGCCGTACGCCTCCAGCGTGATCCGGGCCGAACTGGTGCCGTTCGCCGTGGACTTGAGGGTCGCGGCCGGGGTGTAGGTGCCCGCGCGGACCTGGATGACGGTACCGGCGGTGGCGTTCGCGACGGCCGACTCCAGTTGGGCGGTGGTGGAGACGGTGATCGTGGCCGAAGCGGCTTGCGCGCCGCCGTTGTTGAGGCCGAGGTAGACGCCGCCCGCCCCCGCGGCGACGGCCACCGCGGCGGCGATCGAGAGGGTGCGGGTCCTGCGGTGGCGTCCGGTGCTCGTACGCACGGCGTTGGTTCCTTTCCTGGATGACGAGGACGAAACGGGCCGGAGGGGCCGCCCCGGCCCGTTTCTGATCACTGGTCGCCGCCGCGGCCGGAAAGGGTTGCCGCGGTCACGGGAAAAGCCACGGGAAGGAAGCGAAACTTTCGCTCCTCCCCGTCCCACCCGCACCGATTGACGCACCGCACCCCGCTGGTGACACTCCGAAGGCGCAGCCATTCAACAGAATCCCCCACACCCCCACAGGATGTGCCATGCGACCCCGCACCGCCCGCGCCCTCCTGCTCCCCTTCCTGGCCCTGACCACCCTCCTTCTCGCCCTGCTCGCCGCCCCGCCCAGTACCGCGCACTCAGGAGCACCGCCCGTGACCCACCCCAAGTACGCCGGCTACCTCTTCGCCTACTTCACCGGCGAGGGCACCGCCGACGGCGAGCAGATCCGCTACGCCCTCAGCCGCGGCAACGACCCGTTGCACTGGCGGGAGTTGAACCAGGGCAAGCCGGTCCTGACGTCGACGATCGGCGAGAAGGGGCTGCGCGACCCGTTCGTGATCCGCTCCCCCAAGGGCGACAAGTTCTATCTGATCGCCACCGACCTGCGCATGTACCGGAACAGCAGCGGCAGTTGGGACGACGTCCAGCGGCACGGCAGCAAGTCGGTGATGATCTGGGAGTCGACCGACCTGGTCCACTGGACCGACCAGCGGCTGGTGAAGGTGGCCCCGGACACCGCGGGCAACACCTGGGCGCCGGAGGCCTATTGGGACGACTCGCTCGGCGAGTACGTCGTCTTCTGGGCGTCGAAGCTGTACGCCGACGACGACCCCGACCACACGGGCTCGACGTACAACCGCATGATGTACGCCACGACGAAGGACTTCCGCACCTTCAGCGACCCGAAGGTCTGGGACGACCCCGGCTACTCCGTCATCGACTCAACTGTCGTGAAGTACAAGGACACTTACTACCGCTACACCAAGGACGAACGCGACCCGTCCTCCAGCTCCCCCTGCTCGAAGTTCATCACCGGTGAGAAGTCGACCTCGCTGACCTCCACGTCGTACGACTTCGTCTCCGAGTGCATCGGCAGCGGTGCGATCGAGCGCGGCGAGGGGCCGACGGTGTTCAAGTCCAACACCGAGGAGAAGTGGTACCTGTTCGTCGACGAGTACGGCCTGCGCGGCTACGTGCCCTTCGAGACCACCGACCTCGACTCCGGCACATGGACCCCGTCCACGGACTACCAGCTCCCGGCAAGTCCGCGGCACGGCACGGTACTTCCGGTGACGCAGGCGGAGTACGACCGGCTGCTGGCCGCGTATCCGGCGACGCCGACGTCGGTCGTGGACGCGACGGCGCACGGGCAGAAGGGGTACGCGGTCGTCACGGAGGCCTCGTCGAAGGTGGTGCTGCCGATGCAACCGGGCGCGGATCTACGGCACTTGGCGCCCTCGCTCGCCATCGGCGCGGGCGCGACGGTCAGGCCGCCGTCCGGGACGCGACGGGACTTCCGCACGCCGCAGTCGTACACGGTCACGGCGGCGGACGGAACGAGTCGCACCTGGACGGTGGAGGCGGTGCCGACGCGAAGTCCCGTGCTGCCGGGGCTGACCGCCGACCCGGACGTGCACTATCTCGACGGCCAGTACTGGATCTACCCGACGAGCGACGGCCATGCGGGCTGGAGCGGTACGAGCTTCAAGGCGTACTCCTCAAGGGACTTGGTCCACTGGCAGGACCACGGAGTCGTCCTCGACCTGGGCCCCGACGTCTCCTGGGCCGACAAGAACGCGTGGGCGCCGGCGATCGCGGAGCGCGACGGGAAGTACTACTTCTACTTCTGCGCCGAGCAACAGATCGGGGTCGCGGTGGCGGACTCGCCCGCGGGCCCCTTCAAGGACGCGCTCGGCAAACCCCTTGTGGCGAAAGGGGGTTCACTGAGCGGCCAGATGATCGACCCCGCCGTCTTCACGGA
The DNA here is from genome assembly GCF_036227225.1 of Streptomyces sp. NBC_01478. Classification (GTDB taxonomy): domain Bacteria; phylum Actinomycetota; class Actinomycetes; order Streptomycetales; family Streptomycetaceae; genus Streptomyces. The sequence continues at coordinate 3,069,511 of NZ_CP109444.1, forward strand.
CGACGACGGGCAGTCGTATCTCTACTGGGGCAACGGGCACGCGTACGTGGTGCCGTTGAACGACGACATGACGTCGTACGACGCGACGAAGGTGAAGGACATCACGACGGGCGACTTCCGTGAGGGGTCCTTCGTGGTGAAGCGGCAGGGCACGTACTACTTCATGTGGTCCGAGGACGACACCCGCAGCGAGAACTACCACGTGGCCTACGCGACGGGACCGTCCCCGCTCGGTCCGTGGACCAAGCGGGGCACGATCCTGTCCAAGAACCCCGAGTACGGCATCCTGGGCACCGGCCACCACTCCGTGGTGAACGTCCCGGGGACCGACGACTGGTACATCGTCTACCACCGGTTCGCCCTGAACGGGCCAGGAAAACCTGGTGGGGACGGCACGCACCGGGAGACCACGATCGACCGCCTGCGGTTCGCGGCGGACGGGACGATCCGGCCGGTGGTGCCCACCCTCGGGTCGGTCAGCCCCGTACGGACAACCCGTACGAACTAGTGCTGCATCAAGCAACGTTGGCCCTGTCGACGACCGCGCGTAGGCGCCGGTCGTCGGCATGGCGGTTTCGCCAGATGATGTAGCGGCGGATCATGCTGCCTTGTTCCTTGTGGGTGGCGTGGTCGGTGCCGTCGAGGGTGAAGTACCGCAGGGCGGTGAACTGGGCCTCGATCCGGTTCAGCCAGGAGGAGTTCGTCGGGGTGTAGGCGATCTCGACGTTGTTGTCCGCGGCCCAGGTGCCGACCCGCCGGCAGCGTTTCGTGGTCAGGTGCGGGGAGAAGTTGTCGCAGATGATCGCGATGCGGGTGTCCGGCGGGTAGAGAGTGCGCAGGTAGCGGCAGAACTCCAGGAACTGCGTGCGCCTCTTGACCGGCTTGATGTGGCCGTAGAGCTTGTCCTTGGCCAGGTCCAGGGCGGCGAACAGGTGCCGGACTCCGCCGTAACGGTTGTAGGTGGCCCGGCGTCTGCGGCGCGGTTCGCGGGCGGGGTCTTTGTGCCTGCCGCCGCGTTCGGCCCATTGCCGTCCGGGGTGCGGCATCAGGTTGAGCGGACCGAACTCGTCCATGCAGAAGACGACATCGGGTTCGCCGTCCTCGGGTGTGACCTCGCCGTCGGCGATGGCGTAGAGGTGCTCGACGCGGGCCTTCTTGGCCGCGTAGTCGGGGTCGCGGGAGGTCTTCCAGGTTTTCAGGCGTTGAAAGGAGACGCCTTCCTCGCGGAGCAGGATGCGCAGGCCCTCGTGGCTGATGTCGTCGACCACCCCCTCGGCGACCAGGAAGTCCGCCAGTTTGGCCAGGCTCCAGGTCGAGAACGGCAGGTCGTGCTCGGTGGGCCTGGACTTGGCAATCTTCTTGATCTCACGGCGCTCGGGCAGCGTGAACGTCTTGGGGCGGCCGCCTTTGTACTTCGGGTAGAGCGAGTCGAAGCCGTCGGTGTTGAAGTTGTGGATCACATCGCGGACCCGGTCGTCGCTGGTGAACGACACCTCGGCGATCTTCGCTGCCGGCATGCCCTGCGCGGACAGCAGGACCATCTGGGCCCGGCGCCAGGTCACCACCGACCCGGTCCCCCTGCGGATGATCCGCAGAAGCCGCCGCCCCTCGTCATCGTCGATCTCTCGGACACGTACTCGCTCTGCCACTCGGACAGGGTGTCGGACACGCGCCGCCCGGCACAGCATCCGGACGGCGCGTCACATCACAACAGGGCCAACGTTGCTTGATGCGGCACTAGCTGACGAAGTAGGTCGGGTTGGGGATCTTGTACGTCTTGTCGGCGTAGCCCCCGTCGAGGTCCGAGTACTGGTCGCCGAAGTTGGCGATGATGTTGTACCCGAGGTCCTCGATGTGCTTCCGGGTGCCGGACTTGTACTGCACGGTGGTGCAGGTCCAGGTGCCCGGGGTCGCGCAAGCGCTCAGGTAGGCCGGCGGGTTGTCCGCGTCCTTCAGGAACATGTGGTCGGCGTCGAGGTTGACGTCGGCACCGACCTTCTTCAGGTTGTCGACCGCGTAGGTGCGCTGCGACTCCTTCAGGCCCGAGTTGTAGAACACCGTGACGCCCTTGGACGCGGCGTACTTGACCAGCTCGGGGGTGCCGAAGACCTCCGGGCGGTTGGCCTGGGCGACGTACGTGGCCCAAGTGGCCGAGCTGTAGCCGTAGTTGTTCTTCTTCTCGTAGTCGAGGCTGAGCAGCAGCGTGTCGTCGATGTCGAAGACGACCGCGGGCTTGACGCCCTTGTGGTGCTTGCGGACGGCCTCGTCGATGTACTTCTTCGCCGACGCGTCGATGCGCGCCAGGTCCTTGGCGTACGGGCTGGTCGCCGAGGCCTGGTAGACGCCGCTGCTGTCGAGCGCGGTGCCGTAGTAGGTGTCGATGTCCTTCGTCAACAGGCCGATGTTGTACGGCTCGTGCGTCGAGTTCGCCGTCGACTGGCCGGCGGTGGCGACGCCCGTGCCGTACAGGGCGGCACCGGCGACGACACAGGCGGCGCCGAGGGCGGCCGCTCTAAGGGACTTCCGCATGGAATCTCCGGATCTGGTTCCGATGGGTGATGCACCAGGTCAGGGACTGTCTACGCGCATCACACCGTAGAGGCGAGGGTCTTTATCCGATCGATACATAACCCACAGGGTGGGGAATTGCCCGCGCTTGGGGCCCACTTGACCTTCTCTTGGTCGGTTTCCCCTACCGTCCTGGACGCGACTGCGAACGGGGGAACGCGCGATGGGTGACGGCAAGGACCCGGCCAAGGTCCTCGACATCAAGACCGCCGATGTGAAGCGGGCGGCACCGGACTTCCAGACGGCGGCAGTCGATCTGGGCAAGGCGCTGACCGCGCTCGTGAAGTCCCTGGACGGGCTGGGTGAGCCCTGGGGAAACGACAAGCAGGGCAGGGTAGTTCGGCGACTCCCACAAGCCGTTGCAGAAGAAGATCGAGAGCGCGGCGGGCACGCTGGTGCTCGGTCTGACGAGCATTCACGAGGCGATGGCCGACCTGGCGGACGGTCAGGTCGACAACGACGAGTTGATCGCCGGGATGTTCACCGAAGTGAAGGTCACGAAGGCGGACGGTGCCGGTGAGCGTTGAGGACGAGGCCCGGAAGATCCTGCTGCATCTGGGCCTGTGGTGGCCGGAGGCCGGCTCCGGGAAGCTGCGGTCGGCGGCGACGGCCTGGCGCGCTTTCGCCGACGCCGTGGACGACGTACGCGGCCCGGTCAACCAGAGCGCTTCGCCGACACCGCCGGAACCCCCACCGAGTTGGTGACGGCTGACGGCGACGTGGTGTGGCAACGGCGTACGACTCTGTGGGGCACCCGTTTTCCCGCCGCGACGGACGACGCCGAATCCGTCCGGTGCATGCTCCGTTATCCGGGCCGGTACGCGGACTCGGAAACGGGCCTGAACTACAACTACTTCCGCTACTACGATCCGGAGATCGCCCGGTACGCGAGTCCCGATCCCCTGGGACTGGACCCCGCTCCCGACCACTACGCCTACGTCGATTCACCACTGCTGCTGGTGGACCCACTGGGTCTGAAGTGCGAAGAGGTCGTCCCGACGCCGCGGACCGGTGTGAAGGGGCTCCTCAAGGACGCCCAACTACCGCACAGCGGACGGATCCGGTTCGTGCCGCCGAAGGACCTGTCGGTGAACTCGGGGTTGCCGCGTGGCACCCGGAAGGGCTATATCGATAGATTCGGTAATGAATGGATCAAGGGCCCGTCCCGGACGGCCGGGCAGCCCTTCGAGTGGGATGTCCAGTTGAGCAAACCGGGCCGGGCCGAACTCGGCCGGCTCAGCAGAGACGGCAGCCATCTGAACGTGTCCCTCGACGGGGAGATCACGCACAAGTGAGAAAGGACCCACAGCACCATGGAAGACGCCCTTGAGTTCTACGCGGAGGTACGCGTCGTGGACTCGCCCGACAGGCCCGAGACGCTGGGGAAGGTGGGCGCGATCCTGGGGATCACGGAGCCGACGGACGACAGGACCGCACCCGCCTACGCGGTACTGCTCGACAGTGACGACAGCCTGATCCAGTTCCGCCGGGAGCAGATCGAGCCGACGGGGCGGATGCGAATGCGCGAGGACTACTACTGAGGGCACGATGAGATTCGTCAAGGCGGACTGGGATCCCGAGGTGCCCGGATTCCGTTTGGATGCGCACCCCTACCTGGCGGAGCTGCCGCGCCTGCGCGCCGACCTGCCCCCGGGCGCCCTGTCATTCGCCACAGACCCCGGGCACTACGACATGGCGGGCGCCATCCGCTGTGTGAAGGATCTGGAACTGGCCGGCGTCCGTCTCGCCGCCGACAAGAGTGGCGGGCTGGTCCTGGAGTTCGCGCCCAACAAGTTCAAGCACGACTCCGGCCTGCGCATCAGCTATTCAGGTGTGACGCACTTCCGCATCGACTATGAGCACTCCATCGACTGGATGCTGGTCGACACCGTGCTCCTCGACGAGATCCTCCCGGACGAGGACGGCGGGTGCGTGCACGAGATCGCGCTCACCGATGCGAGCATCACCGTACGGTGCCAGGACCTGGAGGCGGTGTGGGAGAGCACGGACAAGACGGGCTGACGTCCCGGGCGATCCCCTCGGGCAACGATGCCGACTACCTCGACCTTCTCTCCCTCCACGTCGGCTTCGACGAATGGGCCGCGTTCGCGCGGGTGTTCATGCCGCGCTTTGTGGAAGTGTCGGGTTGCGTACTGTGGGACCGCGTCTACGAACCCGCCAACTTCCGCACCTGGCAAGAACAGTTGAAGGGCGACGCCACATCGATCGAGGCCATGCTGAACCAGTTCCGGCTGTGGCTCCACATCGACATCCCGGAGGATCCCGAATCCGAGGCCGGCGCCCTCGCGCTGGCCGAGGACATCGCCGTCTCCTGGCACCGCTCGCTGACCGACGCCTTCCCGGACCGCACCTTCGATGTCGCGGCGACCAATTCGGAGGACGGCCCGGTCGTGAGCTTCGTGACGGTCCGGTGAGGACGTGGGCCCAGCCCCGAGACACCCGGACCGGGCCCACCGCACAGGTCAGTTCATCGTCGCGCCGATCGTCGTGGACCCCGTCGTCAGGAACGTCGTCGCCGGCAACGTGCCGCTCGACGAACGCGCGTTGTACGTCGTCGACGCGTCCGTGGAGATGAAGGACGGGGTGGAGATGCCGGAGTCCCAGTTGTTGCCGGCCGAGGTGACCGCGGAACCCTTGCTGACCGAGCCGCCGCCGTTGCTCACCGCGAGGTTCTTGCCGAGTTTGGCGGAGCTGGTGGCGAAGTAGTAGCCCCACTTGCTGTTGGCGTACGCGGTGGTGCGGTTGAGGACGAGGGCGCCGGTGTTGGAGTTCTCGGTGAAGCCGTTGCCCGCGTTGCCCCACGCGGCCGAATTGTTGATGACGTGCGCGACGACCTCACCGTCACCGCCGAGCTTGAAGCCGTTGCCGTCGCCCGCGAACGCCGAGTCGGACCAGCGGTTGACGCCGTTGCCGAAGGACCAGGTGTGCTCGACGGTGACGGGCGTGGAGAAGGACCAGAAGTCGATCCCGTCGTCCGAGTTGTTGTAGAGACGCGCGCCGGTGACGAGGTTGCCGCTGCCGGAGCCGAACTTGATGGCGATCCCGTCCGCGTTCTCGCCGTGTGTCGCGGCGTCGTAATTGCCGTACGCGTCAATGTTCTTGACCGTGTTGTTGACGGTGCCGTCGCCGGTGAGCGTGAAGCCGGAGTCGCCGCCGTTGATGGTCTTGACGTTGTTCCAGTTGGTGCCGGTGCAGGACTGGCAGACGACCGCGCTGTCCGGGGAGTTCTGGAAGGTCAGGTTGGAGACGTTCCAGTAGTCGGCGGTCAGTTTGAAGATCCAGGACCCGGCAGCCAGCGACGAACCGTCGATCTTCACCGTCTCCGAGCCGTACGCGGTGAGCGTGACCGGCGCGGAGGAGGTGCCGTTGGTCGTGGACTGGAGGGTGGTCGTCGGGTAGTACGTGCCGCCGCGCACCTGAATGACCGTGCCGGCGGTGGCACTTGAGATCGCGCTGGTCAGTTCGGCGGTCGTGTCGACGACGACCGTGGCGGCCTGGGCCTGGGTGGGGAGTACGGCGAGGCCAACGCCGAACGCCAGGGCTGTGCCCAGGGTGAGAGCGGTACGACGAGACATAGGAGTGCGGTCCTTTCGTCGTTCTCTTGCTGATAGGGGGACTTCAGGGACGCCAGTCACCGAGGTAGGTCGCGGGGGTGTGCAACGCGGCTTCGGTGGCCGTGAGTTGGGGCCGGTTCTCCGGGACGGTGATCACGGAGCCCGGGCCCGTGTTGCGGTACTCGTTGAAGCGCATCGACTGCCAGGGGTAGGCGTCGCGCATGTTCGTGTAGGGCGCGACCGGGTCGATGCCGGGCCCGATCCGGGTGTCCCGCACGACGAGGGACGGCCAGGCCGTCGTCTCGTACGACGGGACCCACGGCCGGGCCAGCTTGTACGCGGCGTCCTCGGCGCCGGAGGTGATCCGCGAGCGGACCGCGAGGATGCCGTACGGGTTGGCACGGGCGGTGGCCGGGGCGAAGACCATGCCCTTGGGCGTGAAGGCCACGTCCCGTTGGAGGGTGTGGAAGTGACAGTCCGCGAAGACGGCGGTGGCCCGCCCGAAGACGAAGTCGACGTCCCCCTCGATGTAGCAGTGGGTGAAGTACTGCCGGTCGAAGGCATCCAGCGCCGACGTGTCCACGAACAGCGTGTCCTGGTGGGCGAGCAGCCTGACGCGCGAGAACCACGAGCGGTCACCCGTCACATACGCGGCCACCGCCTGCGTCCCCGTGATCTCCGGGTGGTCCGCGCGCAGCCAGTCGTTGGCGAGGGTCAGGTCCCGTACGGTCAGCCCGGGCGCCGCCGAGGTGAAGGTCGCGGAGCCCGCCGTACCGTACGTCCCCGAACCGTCCGGTTTCTGGGTGCCGTTGGCGTTGTCGTAGACGATGACGACGTCACTCGGGTCGCGAGTCGCGCCGCGCAAGGTCAACTCGCCTGCTTCCAAGGGCACGTTGACGACTTCTCGGTACGTCCCCGGGTGTACGACGATCGTCCAGCCGCTGCCGTCCACCGCGTCCACGGCCGCCTGCACCGAGTCACCGGGCCGGACGTGCAGGACACGACGACGGTCGAGCGCTACGGCGGGCCCGGCACCGGCGGTCACCAGACCACCGGCGATTCCCGTCAGTCCCGTCAGGAGTGTGCGTCTGCGCATGGTCATCTCCGTCCCGGCCTCCAGTCGCCGAGATAGGCCTCGGACGTCGCCGACTGGGCCTGCTCCGGGGTGAGTTGGGGCCGGTTCTCCGGGACACTGATCACGGCACCCGGACCCGTGTTGCGGTACTCGGCGAACCGCTGGCTCTGCCAGGGATAGGTGTCCGACATGTTGGTGTACGGCGCCACCGCGTCGATCCCCGGGCCCAGCGCCGTGTCCCGGACGGTGAGCATCGGGCGGGCGGTGGTGTCCGAGCCGGGCACCCAGGGCCGGGCCAACTTGTAGTAGCCGGGCGGGGCTTGGCTGCTGATCCGGCTGTGGGTCACCAGGTATCCGCGCGGGTTGGCGACCGCCGTGGAGGGTGCGAAGACGAAGCCGTACGGTGCCGTCGCCAGGTCGGTGCGGCTGAGCGTCCGGAAGTGGCAGTGGTCGTAGACGGCGGTCGCCCGCCCGAAGACGAAGTCGACGTCCCCCTCGACGTAGCAGCGCGCGTAGTACTGGCGGGCGAAGACGCCGAGGGCGAACGAGTCGGCGTACAGGGTGTCCTGATGGCCCAGGAAGTGGCAGTCGAAGAACGCCGAACGGTCGCCCTGCACCTTGATCGCGACCGCCTGTGTGCCGGTGATGTCGGGGTGGTCGGCGCGCAGCCAGTCGTTGGCGAAGGTGATCCGGCGGGCTGTGAAACCGTTGGTGCGGATCAGCGTCGTGGCCGAGCCGGTCGTGCCGTAGGTGCCCGAACCGTCGGGCTTCTGCGTGCCGTTGGCGTTGTCGTAGACGATGACGACGGCACCCGGGTCCTCGCCGGCGCCGAGCCAGGTCATCTCGCTCGCGGCATCGGTGAGTTGGCCGGTCGCCGGGTCGGTGACGCCGGCGGTGACCGTCTCCCGGTAGACGCCGGGCGCGATGACCAGGGTGTACCCGGCACCGGTCGCGGCGGCGACGGCGGCCTGGACGGTGGTGAAGTCGCCCCGGCCGTACGGGTCGACGTACAGGGTGAGCGGGGTGAGGCGCGCGGCCGGTGAGCCGTAGCGGCCGAACGGGCGGGGACCGGTGACGGCCCGGGCGGGGCCGGAGGCGAGGCCCGGCGTGGCGGCGCCCACGGCGACGGTGCCCGCCGCGAGGAACCCCCGTCTGGACAGGGGACGTCGGAGGTGCTCGTGCAAGGGCATGCGGGTGCTCCTTATGACGAGGGGTCAGCGCAGGCGGCCCGCACCGGCGTTGCGGTCGACGATGAACGGCACGGCCCTCGCGGGGTCGATCTTCGTGCGCAGGGTCGGCGTCCAGCCCGCACCGGACCGGAGGATCTCGCTGGGCACACCGGCGTTGTGGACGGCGATCAGGTCGGTGAGCTCGCCGTTGACGTAGTTGTCGTCGGCAGTGAGCGGTGCCTCGGACCACTTCTTGAGGACAGTCGCCTCGGAGATGCCGGCCGGGACCGTGAACGCGTTGTGTTCCGCGACGAGTTGGGACTCCAGGCCGATGCCGTAGCTGTAGCCGTATCCGGGCTCGGCGACGAAGTGGTTGTTGTAGGAGTCGACCTGTCCGAAGCGGACGCGGGGTGCGCGTTCGACGAGGTTGGAGAACAGGTTGTGATGGAGCGTCACCTTCAGATGGCCCCGGTCGACGGCGGCCGTCGAAGCACTGTCGCTGTTGCCGATGAGGATCGTCTTGTCGTGGTCGGTGAAGACGTTCCAGGAGGCGGTGACGTAGTCGGCGCCCTTGACGATGTCGAGTTCGCCGTCGTGCTGTTCGAAGATGCGCCCGTAGTAGGTGGGCAGTGAGCTGTCCGGGTGGGCGCCGTCGGTGAACGTGTTGTGGTCCAGCCACACATGGGTGGAGCCGTAGATGACGGCGCTGTCGTACTCGGAGTTCCAGTTGCCGGTGTCACCGTCGGTCGGGTCCCACTGCGGGAAGCAGTCGAGCGGGCTCTCGAAGGCCAGGTTCCGGACGATGACGTTGTCGACGGCGGTGATCTGCAGGCTGGCGCCCTTGAAGCCGGCGTTCTTGCCGATGCCGATGATGGTGGTGTTGGCGGGGACGAACGCCTTGATGGCCGTGTTCTGGTTGGCGGCGGAGACCCGGCGCAGGCCCTCGGGGCTGTCGGCGGGCTCGTTGTCGAGGTTCTGGTCGTAGCCCCAGACGGCGGGGTCGTAGGTGGCGAGGTACTGGGCGAAGTCGTAGCCGGGCGCGGCGAAGGAGTCGCAGCCCTCGGCGTTGGCGTCGATGGTCCCCTTGACTCTGATGACCTTGGGCGCACTGCCACCGGCGGCCAACGCGGCTTTGAAATCGGCCCAGTTGGTGACGGTGTAGACGTGGTCGGGGGTGGCGGCGGCGCCACCGCCGGTGCCGGTGCCGTAGGAGGCCCAGCCGTCACCGGCGCCGAGGGTCTCGCGGGCGAGGCTGCGCGGGTGGGCCTGGGCGGTGGTGCTGGTCAGGGCGAGAGCCAATGCCGTGCAGCCCACGAGCGACGCCATGACGCGTGCATGACACATAGATATACGCACTGTGCGGGTCTCCTTGCTCAGAGGGCCGAGGCGTCCGTCGCCTCGGGCCAGGTGATCCAGGACGTGGGAATGTCGTCGCGCAACCGGACGACGTCACGCGGCGCGAGCACCCGAGAGCGCAGCAACTCCCGCGCCACCAGTCGCGCCACGGCGATCGCACCGGGTGGATTGAAGTGCGTGTTGTCCTGCTCGGTGTCGGTCCAGTTGAAGTAGACCTTCGTCTCCTCGACCCCGAGCCGCTGCCACAACGCCAGCGACAACGCCTCGATGTCGAGCAGCGCGACCCGCTCCTGTTGGGCGAGCGCACGCATCGCCGCCGGGTAATCCCCGTGAGTCGGCAGGGCGTTGCCGTCGGCGTCGAACCTGCGGCGCTCGACGGGGGTGGCGAGCACGGGCCGGGCGCCGCGGCTCCGGGCCCCTTCGATGTACAGCCGCAGATAGTCCTGGTACGTCGTCCAGGGCTCGGTGTAGCGGACGGGATCGGCGACCTTCTCGTCGTTGTGCGCGAACTGGACGAGGAGGAGATCGCCGGGCCGGATGACGGCGAGGATCGCGTCCAGCCGCCCTTCGTCGACGAAGCTCTTCGAACTCCGGCCGTTTACGGCTTGGTTGGAGACATTCACCCCTTTGCGCAGAAAGAAGGGAAGTGCCATTCCCCACCCGGTCTCCGGGGTTTCGGTGGTGTACTTCTGGGCGGCCGTGGAATCACCGGCGATGTAGAGCATGCGATCTCGCCGGCCACCCCGTAAGGGAACGGCAGCGAGAGCGCCCAACGCGACTTGCCTACGGGTAAGGGACACGATTGGTCCACCTCTCGGCTTTTGTCTTTCAGGGGCGCGGGGCTGTACCGGCATGCGGCTCCGCCGCGGGGCGCGACCGGCCCCCACCGGCCCACAGCCCCCCGCAATCAGAAACCACCCAACTCAGTGGTTCGTCTTCCAGTCCGCCTGCGCCTTGTTCAACTGGTCGGCCAACGTGTCCAGAAACGCCTTCGCCGTCATCTTCCCCAGCAGCAGCTTCTGGAAGTTCGGCTCGTTGTCCGCCTTGGAGATCGTGTTCCAGTCCGGCAGGTAGTACGGCATCTGCACGATCTTCGTGGAGGTCCCGTTCAACGCCGCCGCCGCCAACTGCGTAGGCTCGGACTTCTGAATCCACGCCGCACTCGCCGCATCCGTGTTGGCGGGAACCTGCCCGGCGGACTCGTTGTACTTCGAGTTCTCCCCCGCGGACACCGCGAACTCGATGAACTTCCAGGCCGCGTCCTTGTTCTTGCTGGACTTGAACAGACTCAGTCCGTCGACGGGGTTGGAGATCTGCACCCGCGTACCGTCGTCCAGCGTCGGATTGGGAATGCCCTTGAACTTGTCCGTACCCAGCGCCTTCAGATGATCCTGATAGGACCCGAGATTGTGACTCAGCATCCCGATCGTGCCGCTGTCCCACTGCGCGACCATCTTGGTGAAGTCGTTGTTGAGGTCGGCGGACGGGGTGTCCTTCTTGTACAGGCTCACGTACTTCGCCAACGCGGCAACATTCTTCGGGTCGTTGACCGTCGTCTTGTCGCCGTTCCAGAAGGACGTGATCCCGGTCTGCCCGTACACCGCGTCCAGGGCCGGCGCGATGGACCCCTCACCGCCGCGAATGGTGAAGCCGAACTTGTTCTTTGCCTTGTCGGTGAGTTTGTCGGCCGCGGCGTAGAACTTCGACCAGGTGGTCGGCGCGTCCAGACCCGCCGCCTTGAACAGGTCGGTGCGATACCACAGCGTGCCGTTGTTGGCGGAGGTCGGGATCTGGTACAGCGTGTCCCCGCCACCGGCGGACTTGCTGACGTCGAGCAGGTTCTGGCTCAACTTCCCGTTCAGGGAACTGGACTTGAGCCGGCTGTCCAACGGCTCCAACGCCCCCTGCACCGCGACCTCGGCAAGCACCGCGGTCCCCACCCCGCCGACGTCGGGCAGCCCGCCGCCCTGGATGGCGGTGTCGTACTTGGACTGGGCGCTCGCCGCCGGTATACCGACGTACTTGACCTTGATGGTGGGGTTCTTCTTCTCGAAGTCCGCGATGATCTGCTTCCAGATGTCGGTACGGACACCGCCGTTGTTGTCCCAGAACGTGATCGTGCCCTTGCCGGAGCCCTCGTCGCCCTTGTCCCCCGCGGCGCCGCTGCCGTCGTCGCCGCAGGCGGTGGCGGTCAGCGCGAGCACGGAGCCCAGGGCGACGGCCATCGCGGCACGCCGGCTTCTGCGGATGCTGGTCTTCATAGGTCGGCTCTCTTCTTGTGGATCCAGCGGGGTCATGAAGGCGCGAGGCATTGGCAAGCGCTTGCTACGGAGGTGCGTCATTGCGACTCCCAACAGGCGTACGGGCAGGGCGGGTTGGCAGGACGATCTGGCAGGACGAGTTACTGGAGAGAGCTGATCCGGAACCGGGTGAACACGGCCGTACCGGCGTGTCCCGCGCCGGCGGGCGCGAGCGCGAAGAGCCCGAGCAGGGCACCGACCCAGCGCCACGGGGTGGCGGCGAACACCCGGCCGCTCGGACGCGGCCCGCCCCCGACGTCGTAGAAGAAGCGGCACCGCGCCTCCGCGCCGATCTCGATCCGCAGCCGGACGCGGCCTTCGGGTGCGCGGCAGGACTCCCCCGCGTCCCGTTCGCGCTCGGCGGCGGGCTCGGCGAAGCGGTGGACGAACCGCGCCTCGCCGTCCGCGCCGCGCTGGAGTCCGATCCAGTGGTAGGCGTCGCCCAGCACGGCGAGCCCGGCCCGCGCGCCCGACTCCTCGCTGTGCAGGTGCAGTTCGACCTCGACCGTGACGGGTGTGCCGGGCAGTCGCTGGGTGAGGAGGTTCGGGAGTCGGCGCAGGTCGTGTGCGTCGGCCGTGCGGGCGCAGGTCAGTCGTAAGCCGTCGCCCGAGTGGTGGGTGGCCCAGCCGTCCTGCGGGTTCGCCGTCCACTGCCACTGGCGGCCGTACCGTCCGCCGGGGAAGTCGTCGTCGGTGGCGGGCGCGGCGGGCGGCTGCGGCGGGAGGTCGGGTTTCCGGTGTTCGGCTACGGGTGCGCCCTCGTCGCCGATGACCGGCCAGCCCTCGTCGCCCCAGCGCATGGGCTGGAGGTGGACCAACCGGCCGTAGGCGCCCCGCTGTTGGAAGTGCAGGAACCAGTCCTCGCCGGCCGGGGTGCGCACCCACGCGCCCTGGTGGGGGCCGTTGACGTCGGTGTCCCGTTGTTCCAGGACGACCTTCTCCTCGTACGGCCCGAAGAAGCCGCGTGAGCGGAACGCGCCCTGCCAGCCGGTCCCGACTCCCCCGGCGGGGGCGAAGATCCAGAACCAGCCGTCGTGTTGGTGGACCTTGGGGCCCTCCAGGGTGAACCAGCCGGGGAGGCGGTCCGCGTCGACGATCACCTTGCCGTCGTCGAGCAGGGTCGTGCCGTCGGGGTGCATACGGTGGCCGGTGAGGCGGTTGTTGATGCCCGCTCGGGACTTGGCCCAGGCGTGGACGAGGTAGGCCTCGTCGTCGTTCTCGTCGTCCCACAGGGGGCACGGGTCGATGAGGCCCTTGCCCTCCTTGAGGAGGTGCGGGCGGGTCCAAGGGCCCCTGATCTCGGGGGCGTTGATCTGGAAGATGCCCTGGTCGGGGTCGCCCCAGAAGATCCAGAAGCGCTCGTCGTGGTACCTCAACGCGGGGGCCCAGACGCCGCAGTCGTGCCGTGGGGTCCTGAACTCCCGGGCCGGTTCCAGGCGTTGGAGGGCGTGGCCGATCAGGGTCCAGTTCACCAGGTCGCGGGAGTGCAGCAGCGGCAGTCCCGGTACGCGGCCGAAGCTGGACGCGGTGAGGTAGAAGTCGTCGCCGACGCGGACCACGTCCGGGTCGGACCAGTCGGCGTTCAGGACGGGGTTCGTGTACGTCTCGTACGTCACTGGCTGACCGCCTTCCGCACCAGCACCGCCGCCTCGCCCCGGTCGAGGCGGCCGTCCGCGACGACGGTGACGATGCGCCGTACGACCGTGTCGCCGGGCGGGATCGGCAGCCGTTCGTCCGAGGCCAACGACGCGCCCACGCCCGGGTATTCGGCGGTTCGGACGAACCACGGGTCCTGGCGGGTGCGGTCGGTGGCGCCGGCGAAGACCAGCGTCCAGCCGGTGCCGGCGAGGGCCAGCCAGTCGGCGCGGGTGCCGTGGACGGCCGCTTCGCCCTCGCGGTCGGCGGTGAAGACGTCCGGGGTCCCGGCCTCCTTGCGGGCCCGCCAGAAGTAGCCGCCGTACGCGGCTCCGGGGCGGCCGTTGGTGGCGGGGCTGCCGATCGACAGGGGGTCGGGCGTCACGTTGGTGAGCGAGAAGGTGAAGTCCAACGCCCAGGCGGTGTCGGTGAGTTCGGTCGCCGCGACCGTACGGCGTTCCCGGAGCAGTTCGGCGCCGGAGGCCACCCAGCGCAGTTCCTCGACGAAGCCGTCGGGGTCGCGGAGCTGGAAGGCGGAGTGGCGTTGGGCGCCGTGGTTGTCCAGTTCCGTGGATCCCTGGTCACGGACGTAGGTGCGGCCGCCCCAGAAGTTGTGCCCCTCGACGTCGGGAACGGCGACACCGACGCCGAGGTGGTGGGTGTGGTCGACGGGGCTCAGCTCGGTGACCGCCGTACCGGACAGGGTGGTCACGGGGTGCAGATAGGGGCGCGGGGAGAGCCGGTCGGGCAGCTCGGGCCGGGTGACGTACCGGGCGACCGGGCGGCCCGCGACGCGCAGCACCGGCGTGTCGTGGGTGATCATCAAGGGCTCACCTCTTTCGGTGGGGCCCAGGGGGCGCCCAGCTCGGAGTAGAGGGCGAGGGTGTCGGCCGCCGCCGTGACCAGCGCGTCGATGCCGGGGACCACCCGGCGGTTCTCGGTGGGGATCAAGTGCCAGGCGCTGGTGGGGAGTTGAGCCGGGTCGGGGGCCTGGCGGATCGCCTCGACCACCTTCATGAAGGCGCCTGTCGAGTCCGGTTCGACCAACAGGGCTTCGCCGTCGGCGAGATGGGCGACCAGGTTCTCCAGCAGGTCCGTGCTGCCGTACTCGAACTCCTCGGGGCCGTGGCCGGCCCGCTGGAGCAGTGCGCGGTCCTGCTTGTACCAGTAGGTGATCCGGCCCTCGCTGCCCTGCACCAACACGTAGGGCTCGCCGGGGTGTTCGGCGCACAGGGTCACGGCGACGGTGACCGGGCGGCCCTGGACGGTGGTGACGCGGACGCAGGAGGTGTCGTCGGACTCGATGTCGTTGGCCCGGACGAGTTCGGTCTCGATGCGGGTGACGTCCTCGGCGCGGGTCGTGCCGTTCAGGGCGAGGGCGGTGGCGACGGCGTGCGCGAGGGGGTTCGTCAGCGCGCCGTCGATCACGTCGACGCCGTTCAGGCGCCGCTTGCCCGCCCAGGGGGCGCGCCGGTAGTACGCCTCGTCGCGCGCCCAGGCACCGGCCCCGCCGACCCCGGTCGGCGTGCCGATCGCGCCCTCGGCGATCAGCTTCCGGATCGCGGGCACGGCGTGCGAGCCGAGCGACTGGAACCCGATCTGGCAGGCCACCCCGGCCGCGGCGACGCCGTCGGCCATCCGGCGGAACTCGGCGTACGAGGGCGCGGGCGGCTTCTCCAGGAGCAGGTGCACGCCTCGCTTCGCGGCGGCCAGGGCGAGGTCCGTGTGGGTCGGGATCGGGGTGCAGACCACGGCGACCCGGGCGCCGGTGGAGTCGAGGAGCGCCCCGAAGTCCGGTGACTGGGCGGGGAGTTCGCCGCCGAACTCCTCCTCGGTCAACGGGGTCAGCTCGCAGATTCCGGCGAGGCGCACGAGTCCCTTGTCCTGGAGCCGACGGATGTTCTCGACGTGCCAGCGGCCGTGGCCCCGGGCGCCCGCGAGGACGACCGGGACGGGCAGCGCGACAGGTGCGGGGGCCTTCGTGGCAGCGGGCGCGGTGGCGGTCGTAGGGCCGGTCTTGGTTGTCATGGGGTTCTCCCTGCGTCGACGATCTTCGCCAGCAGGGTAAGCGGTTGCCTCATCCCTTCACCGCCCCCGCGCTGAAGCCGGTGATCAGCCACTTCTGGATGAAGGCGAACACGATCACCACCGGTACGGCCGCGACGATGCCGCCCGCGGCGAGCGCGCCGAGGTCGACGCTGTCCGCGCCCATCAGGGTGTTGAGGCCGACCGGGATGGTCTGCTTGCTCTGGTCGGACAGGAACATCAGGGCGAAGAGGAAGTGGTTCCAGGCGTGCACGAAGGCGAAGGAGCCGACGGCGATCAGCCCGGGCCGCAGCAGCGGGAGGACGACGATGCGGAACGCGGCGAAGCGGTTGCAGCCGTCGACCCAGGCGGCCTCCTCCAGGGACTGCGGGACGTTCCGGATGAAGCCGCTGATCAGGATCATCGACAGCGGGAGCTGGAAGACGGTCTCCGCGATGATGACGCTGCCGAGCGAGTTGATCATCTGGAGCTTGGCGAAGATCTGGAACAGCGGGACCAACAGCAGTGCGCCCGGCACGAATTGGGAGCAGAGCAGGGCGAGCATGAAGGTGCGTTTGATCCTGAACTCGAAGCGGGCGAGCGCGTAGCCGCCGGCCAGGGCGACGACCGTGGTGAGGATCAGGGTGGCCACGCCGACGTAGACGCTGTTCTGGAAGTAGACGCCGAAGCTGCGCTCGGTCCACACCTTCTGGAAGTGGTCGAGGGTCATCGGCCAGGGCACCAGGGAGGTCGAGCCGGCCGGGCGGAACGCGAAGAGCAGGATCCAGTAGAAGGGGATCAGGGTGAAGACGAGGTAGATGCCCAGGGGGACGTAGATCTGCCAGCGCGGGACCTCGTCCCAGGCGCGGCGGACCTTGCGCGGCTGGTGCGGTGCGGTGGACTCCCGCTCGCGGGCCGGGGCGATCTCGGTGATCACTTGTCGCCGCCTCCGAACTTGCTCAGGCGCAGATAGACGATCGAGAAGAACAGCAGGATCACGAACGCGACCGTGGTGAGGGCGGAGGCGTAACCGAAGTTGTGGGCCTCGACGCTGGTGTTGGCGACGTAGAGCGGGAGTGTGGTGGTCTCGCCGGCCGGGCCGCCGCCGGTCAGGGTGTAGAGGAGGTCGACGTTGTTGAACTCCCACACCGCGCGCAGCAGCGTGGACAGCACGATCGCGTCCTTGAGGTGCGGCAGCGTGATGTGGACGAACTGCTTGAAGCGGCTCGCGCCGTCCACCTCGGCGGCCTCGTAGAGGTCCTTCGAGACGGACTGGAGGTCGGCGAGGATGAGGATCGCGAAGAAGGGGACGCCTCGCCAGAGGTCCGCGACGACCGCTGCGGAGAAGACCGTCGAGGGGTCGGAGAGCCAACTCGTGCCGTACTGGCCGATGCCCATGTCGGCGAGGTAACGGGTCACGCCCGTCTGGGAGTTGTAGAGCAGCACCCAGATCGCGGAGGTCAGGACGCCCGACACCGCCCACGGGGAGAACACGAGCGCGCGGCCGACGGACCGTCCCACGAAGGTCTGGTTGACGATGAGCGCGAGGGCCAGCCCGAAGAGGAGTTGGAGGCCGACCTCGACGACGACCCACTTGGCGCTGAAGGTCAACGTGTCCCAGAACTGCGGGTCGTTGGTGAAGGCGTGGGTGAAGTTGTCGAGGCCCGCGAAGCCGTTGCGCCAGGGTTTGGTGGGGTTGTAGTTCTGCAGGCTGTAGTAGAAGACGCTGATGACCGGGTAGGCGATGAAGCCCAGCATGAGCAGGGCGGCCGGGGCGATCAGCAGGTACGGGAGCCTGCGCGGGGTCGCGGAGGCACGGCGCCGCCGGGGTGGCGCGGGCGGTTTCGCCACGGCTGCGGCTTGGGCCATGACTGTTCTCCGTTCCAGTGGGGCGGGTGCAGCAGGTGCACGTGCGGTTCAGGTGCAGGAAGCGCTTGCTCGACGGGCACGCGAAGCAAGGGGGTGCTCAACCGGCGTACGGATCAGGCACCTTGCCCGGCCGGGCCAGGAACTCGAAGTCGCAGCCGGTGTCCGCCTGGGTGATCTGGTCGTTGTAGAGCGCGCCGTAGCCGCGCTCGTACCGTGCGGGCGGCGGGGTCCACTCCGCCCTCCGTCGCTCCAACTCCTCGTCGTCCACGTTGAGTTGGAGGGTGCGCGCCTCGACGTCCAGGGTGATGGTGTCCCCGGTCCGGACGAGCGCCAGTGGTCCGCCGACGTACGACTCGGGGGCGATGTGCAGTACGCACGCGCCGTAACTCGTGCCGCTCATTCGGGCGTCGGAGATGCGGACCATGTCCCGGACGCCCTGCTTCAGGAGGTGGTCGGGGAGCGGGAGCATGCCGTACTCGGGCATGCCGGGGCCGCCCTTGGGGCCCGCGTTGCGCAGCACCAGCACGCTGTCGGCGGTGATGTCCAACTCCGGGTCGTTGATGGTGCGTTGCATGGTCCGGTAGTCGTCGAAGACGACCGCGGGGCCGGTGTGTTTGAGCAGGTGCGGTTCGGCGGTGATGTGCTTGATGACGGCGCCGTCCGGGCAGAGGTTGCCGCGCAGGACGGCCACCCCGCCCTCGTGCGCGACCGGGTTGTCGCGCGGTCGTATGACGTCGTCGTTGTGCACCCGCGCGCCGGCGAGCTGCTCGCGCAGGGTGTCGTGGGAGACCGTCGGCCGGTCCAGGTGGAGCAGATCCGTGATCCGGGAGAGGAAGCCGGGCAGGCCGCCGGCGAAGTGGAAGTCCTCCATGAGGTACGTCCGTCCGCCGGGCCGTACGTTCGCCAGGACCGGGACCGTGCGGGCGATGCGGTCGAAGTCGTCGAGCGTGAGGCGGACGCCCGCGCGGCCGGCCATGGCGATGAGGTGGATCACGGCGTTGGTGGAGCCGCCGAGGCCGAGGACGGTGGTGACCGCGTCCTCGAAGGCGTCCTGGGTGAGGATCGACGAGAGAACGCGCCCCTTGTGGACTTGTTCAACAATCCGCATGCCGGACTGCGCGGCCATCCGGTCGTGCCCCGAGTCCACGGCGGGGATGCTCGACGCGCCCGGCACGGTCACACCCAGCGCCTCCGCCGCCGCCGTCAGCGTGGACGCCGTCCCCATGGTCATGCAGTGCCCGGGCGAGCGCGCCAGGCCGCTCTCCAGTTCGGTCATCTCGCAGTCGCCGATGAGGCCGGCGCGCTTGTCGTCCCAGTACTTCCACATGTCGGTGCCGGAGCCGAGGATCTCGTTGCGCCAGTGGCCCGGCAGCATCGGTCCGGCGGGGACGAAGACGGTGGGCAGGTCGACGCTGGCCGCGCCCATGAGCAGCGCCGGGGTCGACTTGTCGCAGCCGCCCATCAGCACCGCCCCGTCGACGGGGTACGACCGCAGCAGTTCCTCGGTCTCCATCGCGAGGAGGTTGCGGTAGAGCATCGGGGTCGGCTTCTGGAAGGTCTCGCTGAGCGTGGAGACCGGGAATTCGAGGGGGAAGCCGCCCGCCTGCCACACGCCCCGCTTGACCGCCTGGGCCCGGTCACGGAGGTGCACATGACAGGGATTGATGTCCGACCAGGTGTTGAGGATCGCGATGACGGGCTTGCCGAGGTGCTCCTCGGGGAGGTAACCGAGCTGGCGGGTGCGGGCCCGGTGGCTGAAGGAGCGCAGCCCGTCGGTGCCGTACCACTGGTGGCTTCTGAGCTCTTCCGGTGCCTTCATACGGACCATCCGGCGGCTATCGCGGCGACCTCGGCGCGCTCGCTCTCGGGCAGGGGCTTGCTGGGCGGCCGTACGTCACGGCGGCACAGACCGAGGGACGCAAGCGCTTCCTTGACGATCGTGACGTTGTTCGCGGAGCCGTTCGCGGCCCTTAGTTCCTCGAATCGGCGGATCTGCTCCCATACCTTCATCGCCCCGGGATAGTCCCCTGATCGAAGCGCTTCGATCATGTTCAGCGAAACGGACGGGGCGACGTTCACGAGTCCCGAGGTGAAGCCGGTGGCGCCCGCCGAGAAGTAGGAGGGCGCGTACGGCTCGGCCAGCCCGGCCACCCACACGAAGCGTTCGAGCCCCGCGTCCCGGGCGAAGGCGGCGAAGCGGGCCGCGTCCGGGACGGCGTACTTGACGCCGATGACGTTCGGGCAGTCGTCGGCGAGTTCGGCGAGGCGGGCGCCGAGGAGCTGGGCGTTGCGGATGTACGGGACGACGCCCAGGTCGGGCACGGCCTCGGCGATGGCGCGGTGGTAGTCGACCCAGCCGCCCTGCGAGACGTAGGGGTGGACGGGCTGGTGGATCATCACCATCTGGGCGCCGTGGTCGCGGGCGTGCCGGGCCGAGGCGATGGCGGTGGGCACGTCGTGGCCGACGCCGACGAGGACGGTGGCCCTCCCGCCCGCCGCGTCGATGGTCAACTCCGTGACGAGCTGCCGTTCTTGAGGGGTCAGGGTGTAGAACTCGCCGGTGTTCCCGTTGGGGGTGACGATGCCGATCCCGCCGTCGAGCAGTCGGCGCAGCAGGGCCCGGTGGGTGTCCTGGTCGACGCTGCCGTCCTCGGCGAACGGGGTCACCGGGATCGCCACCACGTCGGCCAGGGCGGCCCGTTGGGCCTCGAACGCCGCTGTCATGCCTGACCGTCCTCTCCCTGGGGTGCCGGCTCGGTGCCGGGTCCCTGTCCCAACTCGGTGCCGGGGAAGGCCCGTTGCACGAACGACGCGATGTGGGCGTGCAGCGCGGTCGCCGCGCCGTCCGCGTCGCCGTCGAGGGCGAGCCGCAGGATCTCCCGGTGTTCGCCGGCCTCCCGCTCCCACGAGGGCGAAGCGGCCCAGGCGACGGCGGAGACGAGGGCGGCCTGGTCGCGGACCTCGTCGAGCATCCGGCCGAGCAGCGGGTTGCCGCACGGCAGGTACAGGGCGCGGTGGAACTCCCGGTTGGCGAGGGAGCGTTCGGCGGTGTCGGTGGCCTCGTCGGCGCGGGTCAGGGCGTCGCGCGCGGCGTCCAGGGAGGCACGGCGACGCACGGCACGCCGTAGCGCCTCGGGTTCGAGGAGCAGCCGGACGTCGTACACCTCGCGCGCCATGTCCGCGTCCACCATGCGCACCGTGACGCCCTTGTACAGGTTCATCACGACGAGCCCGGTACCGGCCAGGGTCTTGAGCGCCTCGCGCACCGGGGTCTTGGACACCCCGAACTGTGCGGCGAGTTCGGTCTCGACGAGCGGCTGGCCCGGCGTCAACTGCCCGGTGAGGATGCGGCGTTTGATCTCCTCCTGCACGTACTGCGTGCGGGACGGGATCGGCGTGGGCACAGAGGTCATGCGCGCCTCTCGGATGTCACGTGGCTGCGGTCGCGGATCGGATATCCGGTCTCGCGTATCGCGTCTCATATATGACGTACGAAGTACGACGCGTTGAAGGTAGGAGCGGCCCTGTGTTTCGTCAATGCTTCTGACAAAGGAATTAGAAAGCGCTTCACATGGTCTTGGTGACGCCTTCCAGCGCGGCCGAGGTCCGGCCGGGGAAGATCGCGGCGGCGCGTTCCAGCGCCGCTTCCCTGGTGAGCGTGGGTCCCACGTGGGTGATGAGGAGTTCGCGCGCGCCCTTGGCGCAGGCTCCGGCGTCCTCGGGCGTGAGGTGCACCTGGCGTTCGCCTTCGCGATGCCGGTCGATGTCGGCCTCGCACAGGAACACGTCGGCGCCGCCCGCGAGTTCGGACAGGGCCTCGCAGGGTCCGCTGTCCCCGGAGTAGCCGAGGACACTCCCCTGGCACTCGGCGCGCAGCCCGTACGCCTCGGTGTCGTGGACGACGGCGCGTGCCGTGAGGCGGAGGTTCCAGTGCCGGACGGCGTGGCCGTCGTAGAGCGGCCGGAAGTCGAAGACGCCGCTCAGGAAGCGGACGTCCGGCTGCCCGAAGAAGCCGGCGAGCCGGCGGGCGCAGTCCTGCGGGGCGTAGACCGGGATCGGTGCGGCCGGGGTCATCCCGCCGAAGGCGAACGCGTAGGCCGCCGCGAGGAGATCGGCGCTGTGGTCGGCGTGCAGGTGCGAGATCCAGATCGCGGTGAGCCGCGCCGGATCGGTGTGCCGCTGCAACTCCGCGAAGGTTCCGGTGCCCGCGTCCATCCACACCTCGGCGCCGCCGCCGCGCAGCAGATACCCGGAGCAGGGGCGGCCGGGGCGCGGATGCGGGGAGGCGGTGCCGAGGACGGTCAGACTGAGGGGCATGGTGGGGAAGAGTACGGTTCCGGGGCCCGCGGCACTCACATTTCAGGGCGTTCCATAGTGCTCGGCCTCGGACCGCCCGCGCCCGGGCACCGCGGTCAGTACCCTGACGCGATGATGGCCGACACTCTCCTGTCGAGGGCGATGACCGGTGCCGTCGACCCACCACTGCTGCCGCTGCCGGACCGTGTGGTCGGGCTGCTGTCGGAGCTGGAGACCCCGCCGCGGCTGGCGGCTCATCTGCGGGCCGTCCACGATGTCGCCCATCGGCTGGTCGACTGGGTCGAGCCGCACTGCCCGGCCCTGCCCCTCGACCGCGAGGCGGTGCTCTTCGGGGCGGCGACGCACGACGTGGGGAAGACGGTGCACGCCTCCGAGCTGTCCGGGCCGGGGGCGGCGCACGAGGAGGCGGGACGCGATCTCCTGCTGCGCCGCGGCGTCGGTCCTGAGCTGGCCCGCTTCGCCGCGACGCACGCCTCGTGGGCGCGGCCGGGTGTCGGTCTGGAGGACCTGTTGGTGAGCCTCGCCGACAAGGTGTGGAAGAACAAGCGGGTCCCCGAGCTGGAGGATCTCGTCGTGGCCCGGCTGACCGAGGCGACGGGCCGGGCGGCGTGGGAGGAGTTCATGGCGCTCGACGAGGTCCTCGCCGGCATCGGCGACGGGGCGGATGCGCGGCTGGCGTTCCAGGCATCGTTCCCGATCCACGGCTGAGGCGTCCCGCGTCCCTCCGCGACTCCTACGGCTTCCAGCCCGGGTCCCGTCCGCTCAGGCCCACCGCCCGGTCCAGCAGGGGTGCGTCCGTCGGTACCGGGACCACCGGTCCGAAGATGCCCCCGCCCCCGGTCGGGTCCTCGGCCGCCGCCAGCAGGAAGGTGTACGACGACCGCAGCGCGGCCGGGTCGGGTTCGTAGGGCTGGCCGGTGGCCACGGCCAAGTCCCAGCCGTGGATGACCAGTTCGTCGGCCACGACGGCGGCGGCGACCGCGCCGGGGAGGTCGATGCCGCCCGCGCGGGTCATGCCGGTCCAGGCGGCCGGGTCGCGCCAGGCCTCGGCGAGTCCGTCGAGGACCTTGGGGAAGTCCTCGCGCCAGCCGGGGCCGATGTCGGAGGCGCCGGTGTCCGGTGCGGTGTCCGTCATGACGCCCAGGTCCTTGCGCGCGGCGTCACGGAAGGCGACGGACAGCCCGAGCAGATGCCCCAGCATGTTGCGTACGGCGGTCCCGGGGCACGGGGTCACCTCCCTGAGCTGCTCGTCGGTGACGCCCTCGACGAGGCGGGCGACGACGCGGGTCTGCGGGCCGAGGTCGAAGCTGCTGTCGGTCATGCGCTTTCCTTCCGGGGTTCGGTCTCCACTCGTGGGGTAGACCGGCGGCGGCCCCGAAACTCATCGCCCGCCCGCGCCGCCCCGTACGGGATCGCGACGCGGGGTGGTGTCCCGTGGGCCCGGCCGTCCCCGCCTCAGCACCCGGCCAGCGCCTCCCGCACCGCCGCCAAGTCCCCCTCCGACGCCAACCCCGCGTGATAGAGCCGCAGTTCGGTCGCGCCGAGTTCCCGTGCGCGCGCTGCGTCCGCGCCCAGTGCCCCCGGGCGTCCCCCCATCCCGGAGACCACCGTGAAGTTGGCGGCCAGCACCGCGCCGTCCCGGCCCTGTTCGGCGAACGGGGTCAGCAGACCCGCACCGCCCGTGCAGGGGACGACCACACCGTCCGCCACCGCGAGGATGTGCCCGGGGTCCACGCCGACGTTGGCGCCGCAGTGGTACGACTCCGGGTCCGCGTGCAGCAGCACCTGGAAGCCGACGGGTGCGGCCGCCCGGACCGCCGCGACCGCCGTCTCCTGGAGGGTGCGGGCCCTGTCGTCGCGCCACGCGCGCGTGGCCGTCGCGTTCGCCTCGCCGAGGAGTTTCCCGACCCCCGCCCAGCCCCCGTCGGAGGGCGCCCCCTGCCACACCGGTTCCAGCGCGGCGCGTACGACCGCCGCCAACTCCTCGGCGTCGAGGCCCTGTTCGCCGTAGCCCTGACGGCAGGTCGGGCAGAAGCAGAGTGCCATCAGGTACTGGCCCGCGTCCCCGAGGGGGATGCCCCCGGTCTTGTCGTGGGCGTGCAGGTGGGTGAGGCCGTACCAGCCGAGGGACTCCAGTTCGGTGCCGCGCGCACCGGGGCGTACGGCCGCCTCGGCGGCGAGGTCGACGAGGTACGCGCGCGTGGCGGGCTGGGCGATGCAGGGTGCCCAGGGGTAGCGGTCGCCGTAGGCGTTGACCACCGAGGTGTCCGGATGCTCCGCGCCCAGGCGGGAGTTGTGGGCGAGCACGACCCAGGTGTGCACGTCCAGGCCCGCGCCGGTGAGAGCGGCGGCGGCCTCCCCGTAGGCGTCGCCGGGAGCCCAGTCGCCGGCCGGGTACGGCCTCAACTCCCGTCCCTGCCAACGGGAGTCCGGCGGGTACAGGACGGCCGCGTGCTCGGCGGTGACGACGCGGTGGCGCGGGTGGCGGGGGGTCAACGCGCGCGTGGAGTGATAGGCGGAGGCCAAGGTCGCCTGCTGGACGCCGAGTTCGGCGATCCTGTCGCCTGCCTCCGGGTCGCCGTTGACGTCCCAGGGGTAGACGAATGCCGATGCCTTCACGCGTCCTCCTCGATCGACGTCCCGGTCAACGTATCGATCAACGTGTAGCCGCGCTCGATGAGTTGGGCAAGCTGCTTGACGTGGTCCTCGGTCGGTTCGGTCAACGGCGGGCGGACCTCGCCGACGTCCAGGCCGCGCATGCGCACGCCCGCCTTGACGAGCGAGACGGCGTAACCGCGGCCCTGGGCGCGCAGGTCGACGAACGGCAGGTAGAAGCCGTCCAGGAGGCGGTTGGCCGTGATGTCGTCGCCCGTCGCGAGCGCCCGGTGGAAGGCGAGCGCGATCTCGGGGGCGAAGCAGAACACGGCGGACGAGTAGAGGGTGACACCGATGCCCCGGTAGGCGAGCTGGGTCTGTTCGGCGGTCGGCAGCCCGTTGAAGTACAGGAAGTCGCCAGGGACTTCGGTGCGTACGGTGCTCACGATCCGCTGCATCAGGTCGAGGTCGCCGAGGCCGTCCTTGAAGCCGATGACGCCCTCGGTGCGGGCGAGTTCGACCACGGTGGCCGGGGTGAACACGGCGTTGTCGCGCTGGTAGACGATGACGGGCAGCGCGGTCGCCGCGGCCACCTCCCGGTAGTGCCGCAGCAGCCCCTCCTGCCCGGCGACGACCAGGTACGGCGGCATCGCGAGCAGCCCGTCCGCCCCGGCGCTCTCCGCGAGCCGTGCGTACCGTACGGCGAGCGCGGTGCCGTAGCCCGCGCCCGCGACCACCGGCACCCGGCCCCCGGTCGCCTCCACGGCGGCCCGCACGCACGCCTCGAACTCCTCGGGCAGCAGCGCGTGGAACTCCCCGGTGCCGCAGCACGCGAACACGGCGGCGGCACCGGCCTCGACGCCCCGGCGGACATGCGCGCGGTAGACGTCGAGATCGACGGAGCCGTCGGGGCCGTACGCGGTGACGGGAAAGAAGAGCGGCCCGCTGGGGATACTGAGCCGGTCGGCGAGAGGGGCTGGCGTCACGGGCTCTCCCTTGAAACAGGCGCGTGCGTTCTTCTGATCAACGTCTACATTTCTGAACAGCCCCACCCTAAGGATCTGCCTCAGGGTGGGTCAAGCAGGCAAATGAGCAAGAAGGAAGCGGATTTCCCAGGTCCACGCCACACTTGACGGGCACGGCGGACGATCCTTAGCTTGTCCATGCATATGAATGCTGTTCACAGATGAAGCCGACGCCCCTAGGAGACCGAGGATGCCCGCTCCCCGCACCGTTCTGCTCACCGGCGCCGCAGGCGGGCTCGGCACCCTGATGCGGGAGCTGCTCCCCGCGTACGGCTACGAGCTGCGGCTGCTGGATCTGCGCCCGATCGAGGGCGAGCCGGACGCGATCACCGCCGACCTCTCCGACCGGGCGGCGCTCCGCGAGGCCGTGCGCGGTGTCGACGCGGTCATCCATCTCGCCGGCATCTCCCTGGAGGCCTCCTTCGACAAGATCCTCGCGTCGAACATCGAGGGCACGTACAACCTCTACGAGGCCGCCCGCGAGGAGGGCGTCCCCCGCGTCGTCTTCGCCTCCTCCAACCACGCGGTGGGCTACACACCGAGGCCCCAGGGGGACGACCCCCTCATCCCGATCGACACCCCGCACCGCCCCGACACCTTCTACGGCCTGTCCAAGTCCTTCGGCGAGGACCTGGCGCAGCTCTACTGGGACAAGCACCGCCTGGAGACCGTCTCCGTGCGCATCGGCTCCTGCTTCCCGGAGCCCAGCAGCGTGCGCATGCTGTCGATCTGGATGAGCCCCGCCGACGGCACCCGCCTCTTCCACGCGGCCCTGACCGCCGAGGACGTACGGCACACGATCGTCTACGGCTCCTCCGCCAACACCCGCCTGTGGTGGGACCTGTCGACCGCGCGGGCGCTCGGTTACGAGCCTCGGGACGACTCCGAGCCGTACGCCGAGAAGCTGATCGCCGAGCAGGGCGAGCTGGAGCCGGACGTCGAGGCGCACGCGTATCTCGGCGGCCACTTCGTGAACGACCCGCCGATCTGGCCGTACTGACCGGAAAAGGAACTCCACGGGGGCGGGCGGGCACCGAACGGGCCCGCCCGCCGGCATGTTCGGGCACGGACGCTGCCCGATCTCACGCCCCGGCGGACAGCGGCGCAGGTCCGCGACGGACACACCGCACGGTAAACGGTCACACACGGGCAGCATCGGGCCTGCAACAGGCCTGGTCAGTGCCGCGCACCGGCTGTAGAACTTCCCCCAAGGGTCCCACCGGGCCCGAACGGGCAGTACTCCAGGTGAGCGGGAAGGCGGTGTCGGCCATGAGCGCGAGTTCGGCGGAGGAACGTCAGCGGGAGATCGTGCGCGCCGCGCGCCGCACCGGCTCGGTCGACGTCACCGCGCTCGCCGCCGAGCTGGGCGTGGCCAAGGAGACCGTACGGCGCGATCTGCGCGCCCTGGAGGACCACGGGCTGGTCCGCAGGACCCATGGCGGGGCCTATCCCGTGGAGAGCGCCGGTTTCGAGACGACGCTCGCCTTCCGCGCCACCAGCCATGTCCCGGAGAAGCGCCGGATCGCGGCCGCCGCGGCCGAGCTGCTCGGGGACGCCGAGACCGTCTTCGTCGACGAGGGCTTCACCCCCCAGCTCATCGCCGAGGCGCTGCCCAGGGACCGGCCGCTGACCGTGGTCACCGCGTCCCTGCCCGTCGCGGGTGTGCTCGCCGAGTCCGAGAACACCTCGGTGCTGCTGCTCGGCGGCCGGGTCCGGCACGGCACGCTGGCGACCGTGGACCACTGGACGACGAAGATGCTCGCCGGCTTCGTCCTCGACCTCGCCTTCATCGGCGCCAACGGCATCTCCCGCGAACAGGGCCTGACCACGCCCGACCCCGCCGTGAGCGAGGTCAAGGCACAGGCCGTCCGCGCCTCCCGGCGCACCGTGTTCGCGGGGGTGCACACCAAGTTCGGGGCGGTCAGCTTCTGCAGGTTCGCCGAGATCGGCGCCCTGGAGACGATCGTCACGAGCACGCTGCTCCCGTCGGCCGAAGCCCACCGCTACTCGTTGCTGGGGCCACAGGTCATCCGCGTCTAGCACGCCGTCAACACACCGTTTGAAAACCCAACTCACCCACCAGGGGTGTGCCGTTCCCGTGCGCACCCTTTTTCTCCCCATACGTGCAGGAGCGATCCATGCGAACCCAGAGCCGACGACGGCCGCCGCGAGCCACGCTCGCCCTGGCCGCCGTAGGGACGCTGCTCGCCCCGCTGCTCTCCGGCTGCTGGGTCGGAGCGGGCGGCGCCGGATCAGGCGGCAACTCGATCAACGTCCTGATGGTCAACAACCCCCAGATGACCGAACTCCAGAAGCTGGCACCGAACTTCACGAAGGAGACCGGCATCAGGGTCAACTTCACGGTGCTGCCCGAGAACGACGTCCGCGACAAGATCAGCCAGGACTTCGCCAACCAGGCCGGCCAGTACGACGTGGCGACCCTCTCCAACTACGAGATCCCGATCTACGCCCGCAACGGCTGGCTGCACGAGATGGACTCGTACGTGGCGAAGGACCCGGCCTACGACGAGCAGGACATCCTCAAGCCGATGCGGGAGTCCCTGACCGCCGACGACGGCAAGCTCTACGGGCAGCCGTTCTACGGCGAGTCGTCCTTCCTGATGTACCGCAAGGACGTGCTCGCCGACAAGGGCCTCACCATGCCCGCGCACCCGACCTGGACCCAGGTGGCCGACATAGCCGCCAAGGTCGACGGCTCGAAGCCCGGCATGAAGGGCATCTGCCTGCGCGGGCTGCCCGGCTGGGGCGAGCTGATGGCACCCCTGACCACCGTCGTGAACACCTTCGGCGGCACCTGGTTCACCAAGGACTGGAAGGCGCAGCTCGACTCCCCCGCGTTCGAGCAGGCGACGAAGTTCTATGTCGACCTCGTCCGCAAGCACGGCGAGTCCGGCGCGGCCCAGTCCGGCTTCGCCGAGTGCCTCAACAACATCACCCAGAGCAAGGTCGCCATGTGGTACGACGCCACCTCGGCGGCGGGCTCGCTGGAGGCCAAGGGCTCCCCGGTGAAGGGCAAGATCGGATACGTCCCCGCCCCGGTCGAGAAGACCGACTCCTCGGGCTGGCTCTACACCTGGGCCTGGGGCATCCAGAAGGCGTCCCACAACTCCGACAAGGCCTGGAAGTTCGTGTCCTGGGCGTCCAGCAAGCAGTACGAGCAGTTGGTCGGCGAGAAGGACGGCTGGTCCAACGTGCCGGCCGGCAAGCGCGCCTCGACGTACACGAACCCGGACTACGTCAAGGAGGCCGCCGCCTTCCAGGAGATGACCAAGGCGGCCATCGAGGGCGCCAAGCCCAACGACCCCGGCGTGCAGCCGCGGCCCGCGCCCGGCATCCAGTTCGTCGACATCCCCGAGTTCACCGACCTCGGCACGAAGGTCTCCCAGGAGATCAGTTCGGCCATCGCCGGACGCCAGTCCGTCGACTCGGCCCTGAAGAAGTCCCAGAAACTCGCCGAGAAGATCTCCAAGGAGTACGAGGGACGATGACCGCCACGACAACGGCCCGTCTGGCCGCCACTCCGACCCGCACCGCGCGACAGCCATCGGACAAGCTGCGCGCCTGGGCCACCCGCGCCCCGCTGCTCCCCGCCCTGGTCTTCATGATCGTCGTGACCCAACTCCCGTTCGTGGCCACGCTGGTGATCTCCTTCTTCGACTGGAACGCGCTCTATCCGAAGGCCCGCCACTTCACCGGCGTCGACAACTACCAGCAGGTCCTGACCGACGCCGACCTGCGCCACTCGGTGTGGACGACCATCCTGCTCACCGTCGCGGTGGTGCTGGCCAGCCTGGTATTCGGCCTGCTGCTCGCGCTGCTCCTTGACCGTAAGTTCCGGGGCCGGGGCTTCGTCCGCACGCTGCTGATCGCACCCTTCCTGGTGGTGCCGGTGGCCGCGGCCCTGCTCTGGAAGCATGTGCTCTACAACCCTGAATACGGCCTGCTCAATGGGCTGTTGCACTATGTGGGCGGCCCACAGCCGGACTGGATCTCCAACACCCCGCTGCTCGCGGTCGAGGCCTCGCTGGTGTGGCAGTGGACGCCGTTCATGATGCTGATCCTGCTGGCCGGGCTGCAGAGCCGCGACCACCAGCAGATCGAGGCCGCGAAGGTCGACGGCGCGAGCGACTGGCAGGTCTTCCGCTATCTGACGCTGCCGCACCTGCGCCGCTATCTCGAACTCGGCGCCCTGCTGGGCTCGATCTACATCGTCCAGAACTTCGACGCGGTCTTCACCATCACGTCCGGCGGCCTGGGCACCGCCAACCTGCCCTACACCGTCTACCAGAGCTTCTACCAGGCCCACGAGAACGGCCTCGCCTCGGCGGCCGGCGTCCTGGTCGTCATCGGCTCGATCATCATCGCGACCTTCGCCCTGCGCGTCGTGTCGTCCCTGTTCCGTGAGGAGGCGTCCCGCGCATGAGCAGCATCGCCGTACGCGTGCGTGCCCGCCGAAAAGGCGCGGGCCTCGGCCTGGTGGCCTGGCTCCTGGGCATCGTGTTCTTCCTGCCCATCGCCTGGATGGCGCTGACGTCCTTCCACTCGGAGACGGACGCGGCGACCAACCCGCCGTCGTTCGGGGCCGCCCTCACCCTGGACGGCTACCGGGAGTTCTTCGGCACGGGCGGCGGCGCGAGCCCCTGGCCCGCGCTGGTCAACTCCCTTGTCGCGTCCGTGGCTTCGACGCTCTTCGTGCTGCTGCTGGCGTTCCCGGCGGCCTACGCGCTGTCGATCCGCCCGGTGAAGAAGTGGACCAACGTCCTGTTCTTCTTCCTGTCCACGAAGATGCTCCCGGTGGTGGCGGGCCTGCTGCCGATCTACCTGTTCGCGAAGAACGCCGGGATGCTGGACAACATCTGGCTCCTGGTCATCCTCTACACCTCCATGAACCTGCCGATCGCGGTGTGGATGATGCAGTCCTTCCTCGCCGAGGTCCCGGTCGCCGTCATCGAGGCGGCACAGATCGACGGCGCCCGGCTGCCGACCATCCTCGCGCGCGTGGTCGCCCCGATCTCCCTCCCGGGTATCGCGGCAACAGCTCTCATCTGCTTCATCTTCAGTTGGAACGAGCTGCTGTTCGCCCGGGTCCTCACGGGCGTCGTCGCCGAGACCGCCCCCGTGTTCCTGACCGGCTTCATCACCAGTCAGGGCCTGTTCCTGGCGAAGGTGTGCGCCGCGTCGCTCGTCATCTCCCTGCCGGTGCTCGCCGCGGGGTTCGCCGCCCAGGACAAGCTGGTCCAGGGCCTCTCCCTGGGAGCCGTCAAATGAAGGCCGCCGTCATCGAGTCCGTGGGCCGCGCCGTCGTCACCGAGGTCCCGGACCCGACGCCGGGCCCCCGCGAGGTCGTCGTCGAGGTCGCCGCCTGCGGGCTGTGCGGCACCGATCTGCACATCCTCCAGGGCGAGTTCGCGCCCAAGCTGCCGATCGTGCCGGGCCACGAGTTCGCCGGCGAGATCGTCGCGGTCGGCACCCAGGTCACCGAGGTCTCGGTCGGCGACCAGGTGGCCGTGGACCCGTCTCTCTACTGCTACGAGTGCCGGCAGTGCCGCAACGGCCACAACAACCTCTGCGAACGCTGGGCCGCGATCGGCGTCACCACGGCGGGCGGCGCGGCCCAGTACGCGGTGGCCCCGGTGGCGAACTGCGTGAAGCTGCCCGAGCACGTTCGCACCGCGGACGCGGCCCTCGTCGAACCGCTCTCCTGCGCGGTGCGCGGCTACGACGTCCTCAAGTCCCGCCTCGGCGCACACGTCCTGATCTACGGCTCCGGGACCATGGGCCTGATGATGCTGGAGCTGGCCAAGCGCACCGGCGCGGCCAGCGTCGACATCGTGGACCTGAACCCGGCCCGCCTGGAGACCGCCCGCACCCTCGGTGTCTCCGGTTCGGCGGCGAACGCGGACGAGCTGGACCGGCCGCAGGGCTGGGACCTCGTGGTCGACGCGACCGGCAACGCGGCGGCGATCCAGGACGGCCTGGAGCGGGTGGCGAAGGCGGGCACGTTCCTCCAGTTCGGGGTGGCCGACTACGCGACCCGGGTGTCGATCGACCCGTACCGCATCTACAACCAGGAGATCACCATCACCGGCTCCATGGCGGTGCTGCACAGCTTCGAGCGGGCGGCGGAGCTGTTCGCGAACGGGGTCCTCGACCCGGAGATCTTCATCAGCGACCGGATAGAGCTGGAGCGGTATCCGGAGGCGCTGGAGCAGTTCGCGGCGGGGGTGGGGCGGAAGATCGTGGTGATTCCCTAGGGAATCAGGGGTAATCGGAAGCGTTCGGGCCGGGGTTCCGGGGTTCCACCAATTGGCCGCTTGGTAAGGGAACGGCAAAATGGTCTCGGTCGTTCACCAACCATGACAGCTATGACCCCCGGCTCGAACATCCCTCTCTCCGCCGCGCGCGTGACGGTGGACGTCGCCGCCCCGGTGCGGCTCGACGTATCGGGCCTGCTGCTCACGGGCGACGGCAAGGTGCGCTCCGACGACGACTTCATCTTCTACAACCAGCCGACGGGCCCCGGCGTGACCTACCGCTCCGGCGGCGGTACGGCACCCGACGCGATCATCGTCGACACCGGCGCCGTCCCGCCGGGCATCGAGAAGATCGTCGTCACCGCCAGCCCGGACGCGGCCGGCCAGAGCTTCCAGGGCATCGAGCCCACGGCGACGATCCGCAACGCGGACGACAACAGCGTCCTGGGCACGTTCACGCCCCCGCAGCTCGGCGCGGAGACAGCGCTGGTGGTCGTCGAGATCTACCTCCGCAACGGCGCCTGGAAGGCCCGCGCGGTCGGCCAGGGGTACGCCAACGGCCTGGCGGGCATCGCCACCGACTTCGGCGTCTCGGTGGAGGAACCGGCAGCGGCTCCGGCACCGGTGGCCCCGCCGACCCCCACGGTGCAGACCCCGGTGGCACCCCCGGCACCCGCCGCTCCCCCGGCCCCGCCCGCCGCGCCCCCGCTCGGCGCCGGAAAGATCAACCTCGACAAGGGCCGCGTCAGCCTCCAGAAGAACCAGACGGTGTCCCTGGTCAAGGGCGGCCGCGCACTCCTCTCCCAGGTCAAGATGGGCCTCGGCTGGGAGCCCGCGTACCGCGGCAAGGACATCGACCTGGACGCCTCGGTCATCGCCTACGGCCCGCAGCGCAACCACGTCGACAGTTGCTACTTCGGCAAGCTGTCGATCCTGAACGGCGCGATCAAGCACTCCGGGGACAACCTCACGGGCGAGGGCGGCGGTGACGACGAGGTGATCGTGGTCGACCTCGGCCGCATCCCCCAGGAGGTCACCGGCCTGGTCTTCACGGTCAACTCCTTCTCCGGCCAGAAGTTCACCGAGGTCGCCAAGGCCTACTGCCGCCTCCTGGACGCCGCGACCGGCGAGGAGCTGGTCCGCTTCGACCTCACCAACGCCGAGGCCCAGACCGGCGTGATGATGGCCAAGCTGGTCAAGCAGTTCTCCGGCGAGTGGGACATGACCGCGATGGGCGACTTCGTGAAGTCCCGCACGGTGCGCGGCATGGTGAAGCCGGCGGCCCAAGCGCTGTAACCACCACAGACACAGTCCTACGACCGCTGTGGGCGCCCCTTTCGAGGGGCGCCCGGCGTTTCAGCCCCCGGCCGGGGGCCGTAGCCCGTCCGTCACCAGGGACAGATAGCGGCGGATGAACTTTCCCTGGCCGTCCGCCAGTTCGGAAGCCGTGGACACCCCGTGGGCCAGCCGCAGGATCTCGATCGGCTCGACGTCCTGGCGCAGGGTCCCCTCCCGCTGTGCCGCCTCGACCAGCCGCTGCGCCGCCCCCTTCATGGAGCCGGCGCACGCCGTGAGCGCGGCCTGGCTGCCATCGGTGACGGCCGAGCCCAACAGGGCCTTCATGCCGCGCACTTGAATCATGCCGAGGCCGACCCAGTACAGCCACTCGACCAGTGCCTCGCCGGGCGGGAGTTCCTTCGCGATCTCGTCCGCGCGGGACGCGAGCGCCTCGATCCGGTCGACGTAGGCCGCCTCCAGCAGCGCCTGCCGGGTCGGGAAGTGCCGGTACAGGGTCCCCGAGCCGACCCCCGCGCGCTTGGCGATGTCGTCGAGTGACGCGTTCTCCCCGTGCTCGGCGAACGCCTCGGCCGCCACCTTCAGCAGCCGCTCGTAGTTGCGCCGGGCGTCCGCGCGCATGGGTCTGACCTGCGTCATCCAGCAACTCCTTGCGAACCGGGGACTCTCTCCGTATCTTACCGAGTACTAAACGGAGACAGTCCCCGCTTATCACTGTGTTCGTCGACGGGCAGTCCGTGCTGCCCGCACGCCTCTCAGCCGGGGACGCCAGACCGGGAGAACTCCATGTCCACCCCGTCCGCACCGTCCACCACCACCGATCCTCTCTCCGCACCACCTCGGCCCGCCAGGCTCGGGACCGTCCTCTTCACCGTCGTGACCGCCTATTTGATGGTTGGCGTCGACTCCACCGTCGTCAACGTCGCGCTGCCCGACATCCAGAAGGACCTCGGCTTCAGCCCCACCGGCCTGTCCTGGGTCCTCAACGCCTACACGCTCGCCTTCGGCGGGCTGCTCCTGCTGGGCGGCCGGGTCGGCGACATCGTCGGCCGCCGCCGTACGCTCACGATCGGCGTGCTGCTCTTCGCGACCTCGTCCCTCCTCGGCGGGCTGGCAACCGACAGCGCCTGGCTGCTCTCGGCCCGGGCGCTCCAGGGCGTTGGCGCAGCGCTCATCGCGCCCAGCACCCTCGCCCTGATCACCACCAACTTCCCGGAGGGCCCGCGCCGTCACCACGCGCTCGGCATCTACACCTCCATGGCCGGTATCGGAGCCTCGATAGGCCTGGTCGTCGGCGGCATGCTGACCTCCTGGGCGTCCTGGCGCTGGTCTCTGCTGATCAACGTGCCGATCGGCGTCGCGGTCGCCCTCGCCCTCCCCCGCTTCGTCACCGAAACCCCGCGCCACGCGGGCCGGTTCGACGCTGCGGGCGCGCTCACCGGCACCGCCGGGATGACCTCGCTGGTGTACGCGTTCATCCGGGTCTCGTCGGACGGATGGGGCGATACACAGGCGCAGTTGGGGTTCAGTTTCGCGGCGGCCCTGCTCGCGGGATTCACCCTGGTCGAGTCCCGCGCCGCCCAACCCATCATGCCGCTGCGCCTGTTCACCAGCCGCAACCGAGCGGGCGGCTACGCGGGCGTCCTGCTGCTGCCGGCGGGCATGTTCGGCGCGTTCTACTTCCTCACCCTGATCAGCCAACGGGTCCTGGACTACAGCCCGTTGCGCGCGGGCTTCGCCTTCCTGCCGATGACCCTGGCGTTGTTCACGGTGGTCCGCTTCGTACCGCGCCTGCTGGCCCGGTTCGGCGCCAAGCCGGTACTGCTCACAGGTATGGCGCTGCTCGTCGCAGCGGCGGGGTGGCTGTGGCAACTCCGCCCCGGCGACGGCTACTTGACCGGCCTGCTGGGCCCCCTGTTCCTGATGGGCATGGGCGTCGGCCTCAGCTTCATGCCCCTCAACGTGACGATCCTCGCGGGCATCGAACCCCGCGAGGCGGGCGCCGCGTCCGGCCTCCTGCAAACCCTCCAGTGGCTCGGCGGCACCCTCGGACTGTCCATCCTGGTCACGGTCTTCGGCACGGCGACCCGGCACGCGACCGGATCGCCCTCCGACATCCTCGTCCACGGCGCGGCCCGCGCGTTCGGCGTCGGCGCGCTGATCGCCCTGACCGCCCTGCTGGTGTCGGCGTTCGTGATCACCGGCAGGAAGACCGAGGGGGCCGAGGAGACGGCCTAGAGAAAACTGGGGGGACTCCCTAGAACAGCGCGCTGTACGCGTTCAGCGCGGGCTGTCCGCCGAGGTGGGCGTAGAGCACGGTGGAGTCGGCGGCGATCTCACCGCGAGCGACCAGGTCGATCATCCCGGCCATGGACTTGCCCTCGTACACGGGGTCGGTGACCATCCCCTCCGTGCGGGCGGCAAGGCGCATCGCCTCCAGCGTGGTCTCGTCCGGGATGCCGTAGATGCCGGCGTGGTAGCGGTCGTCCAGCTCGACGTCGTCGAGGGTCAACTCACGCTTGACGCCGATCAGTTGGGCGGTGCCCTGCGCGATGCGGGCCACCTGCTCGCGGGTCTCGGCGGGCTTGGCCGACGCGTCGATGCCGAGGACCCGGCGCTCGCGTCCGCCGGCCTCCTCGATCGCACGGAACCCGGCGACCATGCCCGCCTGAGTGGAGCCGGTCACCGAGCACACCACCACGGTGTCGAAGAAGACGCCCAACTCCCGCTCCTGCTCGGCGACTTCGTTGGCCCAGTTGGCGAAGCCGAGGCCGCCGAGCGGGTGGTCGGAGGCACCGGCCGGGATGGCGTACGGCTTGCCGCCGCTCTCCTCGACCTCCCGCAGCGCCTGCTCCCAGCTCTCCTTGAAGCCGATGCCGAACCCGGCCTTGACCAGGCGTACGTCCGCTCCGGCGAGCCGGCTGATCAGGATGTTGCCGACCTTGTCGTAGACGGAGTCGGGCCACTCCACCCAACTCTCCTGGATCAGCACGCACTTGAGCCCGGCGCGGGCGGCACAGGCGGCGACCTGGCGGGTGTGGTTGGACTGCACGCCGCCGATCGAGACGAGGGTGTCACAGCCCTGCGCGAGGGCGTCGGCGACGAGGTACTCCAGCTTGCGGGTCTTGTTCCCGCCGTACGCCACACCGGAGTTGCAGTCCTCGCGCTTGGCCCACATCGTGGCGCCGCCGAGGTGGGCGGTGAGGCGCTCCAGCGGGTGGACGGGCGAGGGGCCGAAGAGGAGGGGGTAACGGTCGTACGAGGAAAGGGACATGGGATCTCCAGGGTCAGTCGGCGTCGGCCAGGTCTGCGAGGGTGTGCCAGATGTCGGCCGTGACGCGGACCGCACCGTCCGTGTCACCTTCGGCGCAGGCCTCGATCAGCCGCTCGTGCAGTCCGGCCGAGCGGCACGAGCCGCCCTCGCCGAAGCGTCGTCGCTCCAGTCGGCGGATGAGCGGGGTGTAGCGGGCGACGGTGGCGGCGGCGGCGCGATTGCCGCTCACCCGCACCGGCACGTCGTGGAGTTCGTCGTCCGCGCGCAGGGCCGCGTCCACGTCACCGGCGGCCACCGCGGCGGCGAACCGGTCGTTGGCCGCGCGCATCGCGTCCAGGTCCGTGTCCCGCAGCCGGGGCACGGCGACCCGGGTGACCAGTTCGTGCATGGCCCCGACCACGGCGGCGGCGTCCCGCACATCGGCGGCCACGACCGGAGTCACCCGGGTGTAGCTCTGCGGCTTGCTCTCCAGCAGCCCCTCCTCCACCAGCCGCGAGAACGCCTCCCGCACCGGAGCGCGCGACAGCCCGAGCCGCTCGGCCAGCTCGGCGTCCCGCACCACCGCGCCGGGTTCGATCTCGCCGGCCACGATGGCGTCGCGGATCGCTTCGTAGGCGCGGTCTCGGAGGAGGGTGCGCGGGACGGGCCGCAGGGCGTTCATGAACTGAAATGTTAGATGTCAATCTCCCGTCGGACAAGGGTGTGGCCCGCACCCCCCGTAGAAGTGCGGGCCACGCCTCGCCTCTCAGGCGGCCCAGGGCCAGTCCGCGTCCCGGGCGGCCTCCAGCAGCGGCACCATTCGGAAGGCCGCGTCCGAGAGGCCGCCGAAGGTGTGCCGGTTGCCCTTGCCGGACGGGCCGTGGCCTGCCCGGTACCCGGCGAGGTTCCAGGTGTAGACCGGTACGTGGGCCGGGACCTGCTCGGTCGGGTCGCCGTGCCTGCTGTAGGCGTACTGCTCGTCGGTGATGATCAGCACCCGGTCCTGGCTCCGGTAGTGCGAGCGGACCGCCGAGGTGGTGTCGGTGCCACCCAGGTCGCCGAAGCGGCCCAGGATCTTGAGCACCGACTCGCCCTTGCCGAACGTCAGGCGCTTGCTCGTGGTGCCGAACTCCACGAGGTCCGCGTCCGCCGCCCGCAGTGCGAGCGCCGTGCCGAAGATCGCCGCCGCGTCGGCCCGGTTGAGCTCCGAACGGTCGGACAGCCGCGAGAAGAACATCGAACCCGAGCGGTCCACGAGCACCAGCGTGCGGCCCGGCAGCGCGGGCACGTTGGCCAGCGAGTGACCGAGCGCCCGCTCCAGCGGGTACGACCAGCGCAGCGAGGGCGCGTGCTGGTACGCGGCGAGGTACCGGAAGGGGAACTGCCGCGAGCGCGCGACCTCCGCCGGGTCGCTGATCTTCGCCGCGACCCGGGCCGCGACCTCGTCCGAGACGCCGGCCTCGTCGAAGTTCCGGAGGTTGCGGACGAGCGCCATCGAGCCCATGGACGGAATGACCGCCTCCCAGGCCGCCTTGTCCATCGGGCCCTGCAGCCACCCGGCCAGCGCCTCCCACGTCATCCCGGCCGCCGCGAGCCGCTCGGCACCGTCGGCCGCCGTGACGACCGCGCGCCGCTGCGCGACCGGCAGTGCCATCAGCTCGCGGTGCGCGGTCAGCACACGGTTCGACGCGGGCGGTACGGCGGTGTCCGGGTGGTGCCGCCGGTCCAGCGCGTACTGGAACAGCTCGCCCTGCCACGCCTTGTCCGGGTCCGGCGCCGCGTGCACCAGGTTGAGGATGTCGCCGAAGCGGTAGCCCTTGGACGCGGTGTCGTACTTCAGCAGCGACGTGCCGCCGTAGAGACGTCGTACGGCGTCGGCGACACCGCGCTTGACGGGCTTCGGGATGTTGCGGCCGTACAGCGCGGTCCAGTACGCGAGCAGCTCGCCGGGCTCGTCCGGGCGCCGGAGCACGGAGTCGACGACCTGTCGGTTCGAGGGGCCGTCGGTGGCGCCGGCGTCGAGGCGGGCCTTCACGTACTCGGCGGCGCCCACGACGGCTGCCGTACGGAGGTTGCCCTCGCCGCGCAGCCAGCCGAGGAGGCCGGCGGTCCAGGCCGGGTCGGTGACGGCGAGTTCGCGCACGAGGGTCGCGAAGCGGTCGTCACGGTCGGCGCCGGACTCGTAGAAGGTCTGCTGGGAAACGAAGTTGGAGACCGCGAGCAGGAAGAGCTCGGAACGCGCGTCCCGCTCACTGCCTCGGCCGCCCTGGTAGGTGCGGAGTACTCGGCCCGTGGAGGTGACCCGCGAAGTGGGCTGCGCCTTCGCCGCCTTGGTGTTGAATCGCGCCATGGTGAATTCCCCCCGAATTCATTGGTGTTCCGGAGGGAGGAGCGGCAAAGGGAGAGTGCCCGAGGTCGAAGTCGACTGCGGTGCTTATAAACTGGCGCGTCTTCCGTTCCGCCACATCGACCTGAGTCGATGACGGGATTCGAACCCGCATGAGGGATTCACCCCCACCAGTTCCCGAAGTATCCGCTGCCTGCGCACCGGGCACCCACCAAATGCCGAGCCTCCCGAGATCAAATCGGCGGCGGCATGGGATTCTTTGGAAGAAGTAGCCGCAGCCCGCGCACCGGGAGGTGCATGAAGTTGTGGTGTCCAGAGTTCAAGGCCGGCGGAACCGACGTAGGTGCTCTAACCCCTGAGCTACACCGGCGCGTTGTACCGGTGGCGGGACTCGAACCCGCGGCCGCCCCATTATCAGTGGAAGTAGGTCCTGCCTTCGCACCTGGACGTTCTTCACTCTAGGAGGCGGCCGCGACTCGGGCGAACGAATTAATTACTTCTTCTGGCGCTTCCAGGGGCCCGTGATGGCGAGCATGATGCCGGGCGTCTGGATGTTGGCGTAGAGCGTCTTGCCGTCGGGCGAGAAGGTGACGCCCGTGAACTCGCTGTATTCGGGCTTCTCCGCGGTGCCGATGTTGAGTTCGTTGCGGGCGATCGGGTACGTGCGGCCGCTGTCGGTCGCGCCGAAGAGGTGCTGGACGCCCTCGCCGTCCTCGGCGATGACGAGGCCGCCGTAGGGAGAGACCGTGATGTTGTCGGGGCCGTCGAAGGCGCCGTCCACGGACGGGTCGGGGTTGACGCCGATGAGGACCTTGAGGGTCAGGGTGCGGCGCTTGGGGTCGTAGAACCAGACGGCGCCGTCGTGCTGGACGGGGCTCTCCGTGCGGGCGAACGAGGAGACGATGTACGTGCCGCCGTCGCCCCACCACATGCCCTCCAGCTTGCGGGCGCGGGTGATCTCGCCGGTGGCGAACTGCTTGCGGACCGACACCGACTTCGCGTCGCGGTCGGGGACGGTCACCCAGTCCACGCCGTAGACCGTGCCGATCTTCGTGGCGCGGGAGAGGTCGTCGACGAACTGGCCGCCGGAGTCGAAGCACTTGAAGGCCTGGAGGACGCCCGCGTCCTCGGCGAGGGTGTGGAGCTTGCCGCGGCCGTGGTGGAAGTGCTCGGGCGGGGTCCAGCGGTAGAGGAGGCCGTTCGGGTTGGCCGCGTCCTCGGTCAGGTAGAGGTGGCCGCGCTTGGGGTCGACGACGACGGCCTCGTGGGCGTAGCGGCCGAGTGCCTTGATCGGCTTGGGGTTCTTGTTGGCGCGGCGGTCCACCGGGTCGACCTCGAAGACGTAGCCGTGGTCCTTGGTGAAGCCGTTCGTGCCGGCCTTGTCCTCGGTCTCCTCGCAGGTGAGCCAGGTGTCCCAAGGGGTGTTGCCGCCCGCGCAGTTGGTGGCGGTGCCGGCGATGCCGACCCACTCGGCGACGTGGTCGCGGCGGACCTCGACGACCGTGCAGCCGCCGGCCGCGGCGGGGTCGTAGACGAGGCCCTCGGTCAGCGGGACGGGGTGGGGCCAGTTGGCGCGGGGGCCGGCCAGCTCGTGGTTGTTGACGAGGAGGGTGGCGCCGCGCGGGCCGTCGAAGGTGGACGTGCCGTCGTGGTTGGAGGGGGTGAACTCGCCCGACTCCAGCTTGGTTTTGCCGCTGTAGGTGATGACGCGGTATTTGAAGCCGGCCGGGAGGGCGAGGAGGCCGTCCGGGTCGGTGACCAGCGGGCCGTAGCCGACACCGACGTGCCCGTGCCCGGACGCCGACTGCTCGGCCGCGCTCTCGACGTCGGTGTCGGTGGAGGCGAGGGCGTTGGGTGCGGTGGCGAGGGCGCCGACGCTGCCCGCCAGCGCGACCCCGGCACCGGTCATCGCGGACTTTGCGGTGAAATCTCTGCGGGTGAGCGACATGCGTGTCTCCTGTGACGGTGGGTGTGCCGTGGAGGGTGGCGGACCTCGGTCGGCGCCACGCTTCCGCCCACGCCTGAACAGGAGTTGAACACGGGGCGACATCGTCTGCCTCTCTTCCATGAATCCGTATGCACTGACCCACGGGACCCAAAAGCACCGCGCTTCGGAAGAATTGACCGGCGGAATTTCGAAAGCAAGGTCAAAAGGCATAGCCAGGACGGAAAGTATGGATCGGGACGAAACTCGTGATTCATTTCAGATTGCCTTGACTCTGCCCGCCCTCCGGCCATAGACCTGAAGAGCACACCGCCGGAGGCCGGCTCACGAAGCCGGCCCGTGTGGGCGGGAAGTGCCCCTTGAACGGCCCTTTCGAGAAGGCGCGATCGCCGCAGCCATAAGGGACCAAGAGCCGTAATCTGATGAGGTGGTCTGG
This sequence comes from Streptomyces sp. NBC_01478, assembly GCF_036227225.1. GTDB lineage: Bacteria > Actinomycetota > Actinomycetes > Streptomycetales > Streptomycetaceae > Streptomyces. The sequence continues at coordinate 3,110,572 of NZ_CP109444.1, forward strand.
CGTGAGCCAGCCCGAGATGATGCGAGGACCGACTGGTGGTCAGCTGAGTGACAGCTCCCGCCAGCAAGCGAATTCAGACTTCCTGCGGCCGCAGTCGCCGCTGGCCAACGTCGTCGGCTTCGGCCACGGCGTGAAGTGGATCGACGGACAGGCCACGGGCGAGGCGGCCGTGCTGGTGTTCGTGACCCAGAAGGTGCCGGAGTCCCAGCTCCCCGAGCGGGATGTCATCCCGCGGACGATGGACGACGGCACCCCCACCGACGTCGTCGCGGTCGGTCATGTCGCCGCGCAGCGTCAGCAGCAGCAACGCAGGACCTCGGGCCGCTCCGAGGACCGCGCCTCCTACCGGAGCGACGGCAGCACGGCCGAGCAACTCGCCGGTCTCGCGCAGCCGTTGCTGGAGGAGCGCGGCGGGCTCGGACAGTTCGAGCCGCAGCAGCTCAGGCGCCGTATGCGTCCGTCGCCCTCCGGCGTCTCGGTCGGCAACGTACGGGTGACCGCGGGCACCCTGGGCAGCGTGGTGTACGACTTCCTGCCGGGCGCCTCCGTGGACCCGCCCGGTCCCGGCCTCGGCACTCCGGCGAGGTTCTACATCCTCTCCAACAACCATGTGCTGGCCGACTGCAACCGTGCCCAACTGGGCAGCCCGATCCTGCAGCCCGGCGCGTACGACGGCGGCACGGACCCGGACGACCGCATCGCGACCCTGGAGCGGTTCATCCCGATCCAGTTCGCGCCGCAGACCCCGGTGGAACGCCACAACAACGTGGTGGACTGCGCACTCGGCGCCGTGGACTTCCAGGACGCCACCCGTGAGCAGCACTTCAGCGGTGCGCCGCGCGCCTGGCGGCGCAAGGCCAACGTCTCGGTCGGCGACCTGGTGAAGAAGACCGGCCGTACGACGAACATCAGCTTCGGCCGGATCATCGCGACCGATGTCACGATCGACGTCGGCTACGGCACGGCGGGCACGGCCCGGTTCAAGGACCAGGTGCTGACGACGAGCATCTCGGCGGGCGGCGACTCCGGTTCGCTGGTGACCTCCCTCGACAACGTCGCGACCGGTCTGCTCTTCGCGGGCTCCTCGGTCGTCACCGTGGCCAACCACATCGAGAACGTCCGCGCACTGCTGCGGGTGGAGATCGCCGAGCAACTGGCCTGAGGGTCGGTCGAAACCCGTAACGGTCACTCAACAGCCGTACCGGAAGAGGGAATCAGCATGACCACGCAGGCCAAGCGGCAGAAGAGCCACGCCGGCTCCGAGCACCGCTTCCACAATCCCCAGGGCGCGGAAGTCAAGACGCGTGACGAGGCGTTCGCCTCCCAGCAGGACATGGCCGCCGAGGCGGTCTCCGCCACCGCCCAACTGGAGCTGCACAACGGGGCGATGACCTTCGCCATCGAGGTGCGGTACAACCCCAACACCTATCCGCACGTCGTGACCGGCGGCCAGATCACCTCCGGTATCAGCGGCGCCCCCTGGGACATCACGGGCGGCTTCATGGGCGAGACGATCCGTCTCGACGCGAAGCGCACCGGCCAGGGCGCGTACGCCAACGCGATGACCCTCGTAGGCGAGTTCCAGAACCCGCCGGCCTACCGGGGCACGTACGGCTTCAACGGGGACACCTCGTCGTTCAAGCACACGACGAACTACCACTGCTGAGGCGGTGAACCGTCGGGGTGTGGGGAGGCCGGCCTCCCCACACCCCGACTTGCTGCGTCAACTCCCTTGCTGGGAACGCGCCTTGAAGGCCGCCTTCCGTGCTTCCTTCGCGATCCGCTTGTCCGGGTGCAGCCGGCCCATCGCCTCCAGGACGTCCGCGGTCGCCGGGTGGTCGACCCGCCAGGCCGCCGCGAAGAATCCGTTGTGCTGCTGGGCCAGGCCCTCCACCAGGGCCTGGAGCTCCTCGGAGTTGCCCTCGGCGGCCAGTTGCGCGGCGACCGTGTCGACGGTCAGCCAGAACACCAGTTCCTCGGAGGGCGCGGGGACGTCGCTCGCGCCCTGTTCGCTCAGCCAGACGCGGGCGAGGCCGCCCAGTTCGGGGTCGTCGAGCACCTCGCGCAGCGCGGGTTCGGCCTCGCCGCCGACGAGGGAGAGCGCCTGCTGGCAGAGCAGCCGTCGGAGCGGCGCGCCGGTGTCGCCGCCACGGGCCGCGGCGAGCAACTCCCGTGCGGCGGCGAGGGGTTCACGACCGGCCAGCCACTGCTCGGTCTCGGCCCGCGCGGCCCCCTGCGGGAACCTGGAGGTCCCGTCGAGCAGCGCGTCCGCGCCCTTGTCCGCGAGTTCTCCCACGGCGGGGGCGGCGAAGCCGGCTTCGAGGAGGCGGGCGCGCAGGCCGTACAGGCCGAGCGGGGTGAGCCGGACCATGCCGTAGCGGGTGACGTCGGTCTCGTCGACGGGGGCGGCGGGTCCGTCCGCCGGCTCGTCGAGGTCGGCCATCAGGGCCTCGTCGACGGGCTGGTACTCGACGATGCCGACCGGTTCGAGGAGCCGGAACTGGTCGTCGAGGCGCATCATCGCGTCGGAGACCTGTTCCAGTACGTCGTTGGTGGGCTCGCCCATGTCGCTGGGCACGATCATGGACGCGGCCAGCGCGGGCAGCGGGACGGGGCCGTCGCCGGGGCCGTCCTCGTTGACGGTCAGCAGATAGAGGTTGCCGAGGACGCCGTCGAGGAACTCGGCCTCCGCCTCGGGGTCCCAGTCGAGTGACGAGAAATCGACCTCGCCACCCTCGTCCACGGCGTCGACAAGACCGTCCAGATCGGGCACGCTCGCGTCCGCGAGGAGGGTGTCGAGGGCGCCGAGCCAGATCGCGAGCACGTCGTTCGGGGAGCCGGAGGTGAGCAGCGCCAGCTCCTCGCCGGCCGCCACGATGCCTTCCTCCTCGTCGACGATCTCGACGAGCCCGGTGTCCACGGCGACCCGCCAGGCCTCGCTCGCGTCGGCCGCGGCGTCGTCGCCGGTGAGTCCGAGGCGCTCGGCGGCGGCGGGCAGTTGCTCGTCGACAAGCCCGCCACCGGCGTCGATCCGGGTGTCGGGTCCTGCCCAGCGGGCGAGCTGTGCGGCCCGGGCGAGCAGGGGGGTGGACAGCGCGTCGCGCGCCAGCTCCGCTTCGGAGTGCAGCCGCACCGGCGGCAGGGGGGAGCTGTCTGACATCGGCGGGTTCTCCTAGGGCGCCTCGATGGCCGTACGACGGCCGTTCACGACACACGACTCAGCCGCTCAGCCTAGACGGATTTCGACCCATGCCGCCCGGTTCACGTCCCGGCCACCACGCGTACATGGCTGAAACCTTGACAACTGAGCGGCCCCGCAATGAGATTGACGCGCGTAGAAATGTCATGGACACCCGATCCAGGTATGTTCTACGCGCGTCGCCTCCGCCCCACCGGTCGCGGCTCCCACCGCCGCTGCACCAGCTTCATCCACCCTCGTCCCGGCACTCATGCATGTCCCCGGAGGGATCCCGTTGCCGAGCAAGTCCTCCGCGCGCCTTGCCGCGCTGACCGTCGCCGCCGTCTGTTCCGTGGCGTCCACGATCGTTCTCACCTCGCCCGCGCACGCCGACGGTGTGCGCATCCACGACATCCAGGGCACGACCCGGGTGTCCCCGTACGCCGGCCAGAAGGTCGCGGACGTACCGGGCATCGTCACGGGCGTCCGCACCTACGGCTCGTCCAAGGGGTTCTGGTTCCAGGACGCGACCCCGGACGACAACCCGGCCACCAGTGAGGGCGTCTTCGTCTTCACCAGCTCCACGCCGAAGGTCGCCGTCGGCGACTCGGTCACCGTCTCCGGCACGGTCTCCGAGTACGTGCCGGGCGGCGCCGCGACGGGCAACCAGTCGCTGACCGAGATCACCAAGCCGACGGTCACCGTCGTCTCCAGCGGCAACGCCGTACCGGCCGCCACGGTGATCAGCGACCGGTCCGTGCCGAGCACGTACACCCAGGCCGGTGACACCGCCGCGAGCAACTCGATCAACGCGCTGGCGCTCCAGCCGAAGAAGTACGCCCTGGACTACTACGAGTCCCTCGAGGGCATGAACGTCCAGGTCTCCGACGCACGCGTGGTCACCGCGACCGACCCGTACGCGGAGCTGTGGGTCACGGTGAAGCCGCACGAGAACGCCACCAAGCGCGGTGGCACGGTCTACGGCTCCTACGACCAGCAGAACGGCGGGCGCCTCCAGATCCAGTCCCTGGGCGCGACGGCGGACTTCCCGGTCGTCAACGTCGGCGACAAGCTCACCGGCACCACGGCCGGCCCGCTGGACTTCAACCAGTACGGCGGCTACACCCTCGTCGCGAACGAGATCGGCACCGTGAAGAGCGCCGGTCTGAAGCGCGAGACCACGCAGAAGCAGTCGCGCGGCGAACTGGCGGTCGCGACGTACAACGTCGAGAACCTCGACCCGTCGGACGGCACCTTCGCCGCGCACGCCGCCGCGATCGTGAACAACCTCCAGTCCCCCGACATCGTGTCCCTGGAGGAGATCCAGGACAACAACGGTGCGACGGACGACGGCACGGTCGACGCGAGCGTCACGGTCAACAAGCTGATCGACGCGATCGTCGCGGCCGGCGGCCCGACGTACGACTGGCGCTCGATCAACCCGGTCAACGACCAGGACGGCGGCGAGCCCGGCGGCAACATCCGCCAGGTGTTCCTGTTCAACCCGGAGCGGGTCTCCTTCACCGACCGCGCGGGCGGCGACTCGACGACCGCCGTCGGTGTCACCAAGGTGCACGGCAAGGCCCAACTGACCGCGTCCCCGGGCCGGATCGACCCGGCCAACGCGGCCTGGAGCGCGAGCCGCAAGCCGCTCGCGGGCGAGTTCGTGTTCAAGGGCAAGACGGTCTTCGTGATCGCCAACCACCTGATCTCCAAGGGTGGCGACCAGCCCCTGACCGCGCAGTACCAGCCAGTCACCCGCAGCTCGGAGACCCAGCGCCACGCGCAGGCGACGGCGGTCAACGCCTTCGTCAACGAGATCCTCGCCGCGCAGAAGAACGCGGACGTGATCACGCTCGGCGACATGAACGACTTCGAGTTCTCCGACACCGCGAAGATCCTCGAGGGCGACGGCGAGCTGTACTCGGCGATCAAGTCCCTGCCGAAGAACGAGCGTTACACGTACGACTACCAGGGCAACGAGCAGGTCCTGGACCAGATCCTGATCAGCCCGTCGATCCGCAAGGACTGCTTCGAGTACGACAGCGTCCACATCAACTCGGAGTTCAACGACCAGATCAGCGACCACGACCCGCAGGTGCTGCGCTTCCAGCCGTAGCACCCGCGGGGAGCCACGGGGGGGCTCACGGGGGGGTGGACGGGGTCTCGCCGACTTGCACCAGGTCAGGCGAAGGCCCCGTCCAGCCAGTTCCGCCAGGCGAGTTCGTTCGTCTTGGCGTCGGCGTCCGGGGCGAAGTCGTGGACGCTGATGCCGACCGGGGCGCCCCAGTGGTTGCGCCCGAAGAAGCGGATCAGCGCGCTGTCGGTGCGCAGTCCGATGAAGTACGGGTCCCGGAAGTCCAGTACGGCGTCCAGGAGTTGGCCCTCGGGACCGCGGGCCCGGACCCGTGTCCCTTGCTCGGTGTCGTCCGCGAGGCCGAGCGCCCGGCCGACAACTCCGAAGGCGTCGGCGGCGGTTGAGGCGTCGGGGCCGTCGAGCGTCGCGAACGCGACCGGGCGGCCCGCGAAATGGACGACGTACTCCCGCAGCGTGTGCATGTAGAAGGCGTTGTGCTTGCGCGCGCCGTCGTACTGGTTGTCCCAGTCGTCGGTGAAGATCCCGCTGTGCACGTACCGCACCCAGGCGCGCCGGCCATCGTCGCGGGGCTCGATGGTCTCGTCGATCTGGTTGAGGCTCTGGGTCGGGAAGCCGACGTCCTCGGTGCGGGCGGTGATCCGGTGCGGCGGGTCGAAGGTGGTGAGGGTCGACCCGAAGGGCCCGACGCGCTTCTCGCCGTCGAACTCCATCGGCCACAGCCAGCCGCCCGTACCGGACGTGACGGCGTCCCACACCTGCTGCGGCGTGGCGGCGACCTCAAACTCGTAGACGATCTCGAATTCCTTGGACATGGCTGGCTCCTGAGTACTGACTGGTTCTACTGGTTCTACTGGGTCTACTGGTCCAGTTCCGGGGTGGATGGCTTCTTGACCGTGGGGTGGACGGCGACCACGATCCGGTGGTCGCGGCCCTCCTCCGCCTCTCCCGCGTCGTACTTGCGGATGAGGGCGCTCACCCCGGCGGTCAGTTCCTGGATGAACGCGGCCCGGTCGGCGGCGGACGCGAAGCGCACCTCGCCGTCCAGCGCGTAGGTCGCGAGCCGCTGGTGGGCCTTGGTGGCCCCGGTGATCAGCGAACCGACGTCCCGCACCAGCCGGGCGCCGAGCGCCAGCAGCCAGCGCGCGGAGAGCTGGTCGCGGAACCGGTCCGGGTCCGGCTGCACGGCGGCGAGCGCGAGCGGCGAGATGACGTACGACGCGGCGGTCGCCCGCATCAGCCGCTCGGTGACATTGCCCTTGCGCCGCTCCCCGGCCAGCTCGACCAGGCCGTGCCGCTCCAGCGCCTTGAGGTGGTAGTTCACCTTCTGCCGGGGCAGTCCGACCTTGCCGGCCAGCATGGTGGCCGACGCGGGTCCCGCCCCCAGCTCGGCGAGCAGCCGGGCCCTTATGGGGTCCAGCGAGACGGCTGCGGCCTCGGGGTCCTCGATCACGGTGACGTCCAGCATGCGTACACCGTCTCACCGAACACTTTTTTTGTCCAGGGGAGTGAGGTTGTCGGTGGGAGTCGTCGCTGGAGTCCGTCATTCTTGACGTGTCCTACGAAGGGGGACCCCAGTGACGAGCACCGATCCGGAGCACAAGCCGCTCCTCGCCACGGGCATCACGACGGACGACGCCTGGGCGATCTGCGACTTTCTGGTGCCGCGTCTCGAATCGGTGCAACGCGCTCATGGCGACGGCACGGAGGAGCACCGCACGGCCGCGGCTCTCGCCGAGGCGGTGTCGGCCCTCGTCCTGGAGATCGAACGTGAAATCCGTGGCCCCATGAGGCCGCGTCTCGCCACCTCCTCGGCCCGGCCGCCGGCTCCCGCCCCCGCGCCGACCGAGAGCGAGCGGATCGCCAGGGAGAAGCAGCGGCTCACCATGATCAGGGAGTACTGGAACCAGCTCCACGGCATCGTTCGGATCTGGCGCGGGAGCGACGGCTACGACCGGGTCCGCTGGCAGCAGGTGTCCTTCCTGGACGCCGCTGCCGAGGCCGAGTATCAGCGACACGTCGCCGAAGCCGGCCTCCGGAAGGCCACGCGGCCGTGAACCCCGCGATCAGTCGGCGACGAGCCCGAGCGCGTGGTCGTAGCGGCTGACCGTGGTGCTCTTCAGGCCGGGCCAGGTCTGGACGCGTTCCCAGTGCGCGGTGGCGGAGCCGATGCCGTCGCCGGGTGCCGCGAGGGCTTCCAGGTGGGCCTGGGCGCTCTCCCACTCGGCGTAGTTGAGGACGCGGGTGCCGTCGGTGGAGAGGTGGAAGTGGGCGGCGATACCGCCGGGGTGCGGCGCGGGCTCGTTCTCCAGCGCCTCGAACACCGCGTCCACCCAAGCCCGTTGGCGGTCGGGGTCGGGTCCTTCGAACTCGACGTCGACGATCACGACGCACCCGGGGACGCGTCCGCCCCGGTCCGCCGGGCCGCCGCCGCGGTAGTGCCGGTAGCGGCCGAGACCGATCCGTTCGATGCCCGGCACGGCGGTGTCGATCTCGTCGACCCGCTCCTGGCGGCGGGTCCTGACGAACGCCTCGTAGGCCTGCTCGCTCGCCCACTGCGAGTAGTGCAGCAGGGTCGAGGCGTCGTGCCCGGTGTAGAGGTGATAGCCGAGGAGGTCGTCGGCGGGCCAGGGCCGGCGCTCCCAGGCGGCGGCGACCGCCTCGACGGTCTGCCGCTGGCGCAGCGGTGTGCCGACGCGCCAGGTGCTGAAGAAGGGGGCGCCGACGCGGGGGTCGGCGAGGTCGGGGTGCGAGTCGGTACGACGGGTCATGCGGACCTCCGCTGATCGGTACGGGTGGGTACGCCGACCAGCCTTCAACCTCGACCGATGTTGAGGTCAAGGCCCGGGCTACTGCTGCGCCGTGCCCCCTTCCAGACGCGCCAACCGGCTCTGGAACCAGTCGAGCCGCGCCTGCAACAAGGCCGCCTCCGCGACCAGTTCGGACACACCGAGCCCCTCGGGCACTCCGGGATCGACGGTCACCGTCTCCGTGCCGCTCCCGGCCGCCACCCGCAGGCCATCCCCGGGCCGCCGACCCGGGCTACTGCTCCCCTTCCAGGCGCGCCAACCTGCTCTGGAACCAGTCGAGCCGCGCCTGCAACAAGGCCGCCTCCGCGACCAGTTCGGGCACACCGAGCCCCTCGGGCACTCCGGGATCGACGGTCATCGTCTCCGTGCCGCTCCCGGCCGCCACCCGCAGCCCGTCGCCGGCCAGCCGGGCGAACGCGGCGAGCGAGACGGACGTACGGCCGTGGACGCAGCCCGCGCACGTGGCGGTCAGGGCGCGCCAACCGGGCCTGCCCCAACCGGCGTCGGCGAGGGCGACGGCCCGTGCGCCGCAGGCGCAGGGGCCGACGGTGGCGGTGCGGACGCGCTGGCGGGCGTAGCGGAAGCCGAGTTCGAAGCGGATGTAGGCGCCGAGCACGGTGATGTCGAGGAGGACCGCCGCGCGGTGCTCGGCGGTGCACAACAGGGCTTCCGCGGTTGCCCGTTCGTGCACGCAGTGGAAGCCGCAGTCGCAGCGCCGCGCGGGCGAACGGTGGCGGCGGCCGTAGACGCAGGACGCGTCGGCCACGACTCCGTACGGCAGCGCGCCGCCCAGCGACACACCGGTGAACCCGGCCCGGGTGCCGTCCTGGGACAGCACCGGGTGGGCGATCTTGAATCCGGTCGGCGGCTCCGTCGGGCGTTCCTCGGGGAGCCGCAGTCTCATCGGGCGGCCGGGACCTCTGCGGGCGCCTTCTCCTGCGTGAACTCCGCGATGCTCTCCGGGAGTTCGAGCTCTTCCTCGTGGATCTGCGGCCGCTCTTCGGCGACTCCGGTGGCCAGTGCCTTGCCGAGCTTCATGACGCCTCCCGTGACCAGGGGGTGGATGAACTTCCCACGTCGGTGACCTTCTTGGCCATGGTGACCCATGAGGGGGTCAATTGGACATAGGGCCTCCGGCCTCCCCACCATTCCGCGGCATTAGCGTTGCTTACCGATATGCCGTAGAAGAATTAAGTGGAGCTTTACGATTGTTCTGCCGAGACTCCTTCCATGACGAACGCCACGGCCTCCGCCCCACCCCCGTTCGGCCGCGCCCTGTGCGCGATGATCACGCCCTTCACCGAGACGGGGGAACTCGACCTCGACGGTGCCCAACTCCTCGCCGAGCGGCTGGTGTCGGAGGGGTGTGACGGGCTCGTGCTGTCCGGGACGACCGGTGAGTCGCCGACCACGACGGACGCGGAGAAGTCGGCGCTCGTCACGGCCGTCCGCGAGGCGGTCGGCGACCGTGTCCCCCTCGTCTCCGGCGTCGGCACCTTCGACACCCGGCACACCGTGGAACTCGCCCATCAGGCCGAAAAGGCGGGCGCGGACGGGGTGTTGGTGGTCTCGCCGTACTACAGCAGACCTCCGCAGGACGCCCTGGAGGCACACTTCCGCGAGGTCGCCGACGCCTCCGGACTGCCCCTCATGCTCTACGACATCCCGGCCCGCACCGGCACCCGTATCGAACCGGAGACGATGATCCGGCTCGCCGAGCACCCCAGGATCGTCGCGGTCAAGGACTGTTCCTACGACTTCCTGGGCGTCCAGAAGGTGCTGGACCGGACCGACTTGGCGTACTACACGGGCTGCGACGAGCACATCCTCGCGCTGTACGCGGTGGGCGGGGTGGGGTATGTGAGCACGGTCGCGAACGTCGTCCCGGCTCGACTCCGGGCGATCCTCGACGCGTTCGAGGCGGGCGACACCCCCGTGTCCGCCCGCCTCCAGCAACGCGCCACGCCGCTCGTCGAGTTGATGATGGCGGCGGGACTGCCCGGCACGGTGACGGTCAAGGCGCTGCTCAACTCCCTCGGCCTGCCCGGGGGTTCGGTCCGGGCACCGCTGCTGCCCGCCGGCCGCGAGGCGGTCGACGGGCTGGTGGCGGCGTACGAGGAGTTCGTGGCCGGCTGACCGAGGTGCTCAGCGCTGCGCGAACACGGGCTGCCAGCGTCCGGCGCTGGCGTCGGTGCCCTTGCGGAAGCCGCTCAGCGGTACCTCCTTGTCGCTGCCGATGGTGACCAGCACGAGCCGCTGGTGGAACTCGCTCTTCCCCTCCCCCTCCCCCTTCCCGACGTCCCAGGCGACGAGCGACTTGTCGTCGGCCCAGGCGAGCAGTTGCTGTCCGTGGACCTCGGTCTGCGCGCCGGTGGCGGAGTCGGTGACGTAGGACGAGGTGGTCCATTTCCGGCCCGCGAAGTCACCGGCGACGCGCTTGCCGTCGGGGGACATCCCCGCGTCGACGTACGAGAGCAGGTACTTGCTGCCGTTCTCCGGTGCGGGGACCTCGGCGCCCGTGGAGTCGTAGAACAGCTTGTTGACCTCGTCGGAGGCGATGCCGCCGGCCCAGACGTACCTGCCGTCGGGGGTGGGGGCGAAGTCCTGGCGGTTGTTGACGAAGGTGCTCAGGCCGTCCGCGCGCCGGCCGCCGACCGCGACCCCGCCCCAGGTGCCCTTGCCGGAGGCCACGTCGAGGACGTAGAAACCGGTGCGGCTCGACAGCCGTTCGGGCTCCCCGGCGTTGGGGTCCGCCGGATGGAAGTCCGCGTCGGGGTTCTGGGTGTAGGTCGTCGCGACCAGTTTCCGGCCGTCGGCCGAGAAGGCCAGCCCGCCGACCTTGTGGCCGACCTGGATCCACCGCTTCACCTCGCCGGTGGCCAGGTCGAGCAGGCCGATCCGGGAGGCGGGCAGGGTCCGTTCCAGGACGGCGGCGGTCTTCAGGCCCGGGGCGACGGCGACGATCGACCACTTCGGGGACTTCACATAGGTGCCGGTCTTCCGGTCGAGCAGCCAGTAGGTGCGCTCGGAGACGGTTTCCGTGGCCGATTTCTTGACCGTGGTCGGGATGTAGTAGGCGGCAAGTGCCGTGTTCCCGGCGGCGATCAGCTCGTGCGGCGGCGACTGGCTCGGGTGGGCGCTCACCTTGTCCCCGTCCACGACGCCCGACGGACGGACGTCGCTCTTCCCCGAGTCGAGCAGGGGCACGCCGACCGCGACGGCGACCACGGCGACCGTGGCTGCGACGACGGTCACGAGCCTTCGGGTACGGCGGCGCCGGCGGACGGCGAGCACCCAGTCGGCGAACCCCGGTCCCGCCGGGGGCTGTTCGGCGGCCTGCTCGCGCAACGTGTCGCGCAGGAGATCGTCGACATTCACGGGCGCACCTCCACGGGCGAGTGGTCACGGGGCGACCGGAGTTCGGCGTCGGCCGGGCCCAGGGCGGCCAGTTCGGGCGCGAGGGCGCGCAGCCGGGCGAGGGAACGGTGGGTGGTGGACCGCACGGTGCCGACCGAACAGCCCAGCAGCCGGGCCACGTCGGCCTCCGGCAGGTCCTCGAAGTACCGCAGCACCAGGACGGTGCGCTGGCGGGCGGTGAGCCGGGACAGCGCCTCGCGCATCACGACGCGCAGCTCGGCGGCGGCCGAGGCGTCCGAGGGCGCGCGGGTCTCCGGCGGTTCGGCGACGGTCAGTTCGCGTCTTCGCCACTTCAGCCGCCACCGGTTGACCTGCTGGCGGTAGAGGATCTGCCGTACATACGCCTCGGGTTCGTCGATCCGCTCCCACCGCCCGGCCGCCTTGGCCAACGCGTTCTGCAGCAGATCCTCACCGGCGTACCGGTCTCCCCCGCTGAGCAGCACGGCGGTCCTCAGCAGCGCCGACGACCTGTTGTCCACGAAGTCCCGGAAACCTTCCAGCCCTTCGGCATCCATCGTCACCTTCACTCACTTCCCCGACGGCACCCGATGCCCCGCCCCTGTGATCCCTGGGACGCGCGCGGACGGCTTCCGCTATGCCTGTCGGGACAAGAAAAATTCCGCCCACCTCGCACGACCGCTGTCCTACGGTGACCATATGAGCCGCCGCCCCCTGCTGTTCCTCGACGTCGACGGGCCCCTCAATCCGTACGCGGCGCAGCCGGAGCGCCGCCCCGAGGGCTATACGACGATCAGGGCCGCCGTGCGACCGGGCCGCCCGCTCCGGGTCTGGCTGAACCCCGCGCACGGCCCGGCGCTCCTCGGCCTCGACTACGACCTGTGCTGGGCGACCACCTGGATGGCCGCCGCGAACCGCTGGATCGCCCCGGTCGTAGGCCTGCCCGAGCTGCCGTACGTCGACTTCGGCGACCGTCTGTTCGCCGAGCGGCCCGACGGGGTCCACTGGAAGACGGAGGCGATCGTGGCGTACGCCGAGGGCCGCCCGTTCGCCTGGGTGGACGACGAACAGGGCGCGGCGGACGGTGACTTCGTGAGCGTCCACCATCCCGGACCGGCCCTGCTGCACCACGTGAATCCCCGACTCGGGCTGCGGGAGGGGGACTTCGCGGTGCTGGCGGGGTTCGCGGCGGCCGTACGGACGTGAGTGAGCGCCCTCCCGGCAGGCGGAAGGGCGCTCAAGTCACTTCACGGCACTGCTAGTTGTGGCTGTGCAGGATCTCGTTCAAGCCGCCCCAGACCGCGTTGTTCGGGCGGGCCTCGACCGTGCCGGTGACCGAGTTGCGGCGGAAGAGGATGTTGGAGGCGCCGGAGAGTTCGCGGGCCTTGACGATCTGGCCGTCGGGCATGGTGACGCGGGTGCCGGCGGTGACGTAGAGGCCGGCCTCGACGACGCACTCGTCGCCGAGCGCGATGCCGACGCCCGCCTCGGCGCCGACCAGGCAGCGCTCGCCGATGGTGATGCGGACGTTGCCGCCACCCGACAGCGTGCCCATCGTGGACGCGCCGCCGCCGATGTCCGAGCCGTCGCCGACCACGACGCCGGCGGAGATCCGGCCCTCGACCATGGACGTGCCGAGCGTGCCGGCGTTGAAGTTGACGAAGCCCTCGTGCATGACCGTCGTGCCCTCGGCGAGGTGCGCGCCCAGGCGGACCCGGTCGGCGTCGGCGATGCGGACGCCCTTGGGGGCCACGTAGTCCGTCATGCGCGGGAACTTGTCGATGGAGGTGACCTGGAGGTGCAGGCCCTCGGCGCGCGCGTTGAGCCGCACCTTCTCGACGTCGTCGACGGCGACCGGGCCGAGCGAGGTCCAGGCGACGTTGGCGAGGAAGCCGAACATGCCGTCCAGGCTCTGGCCGTGCGGCTTGACCAGGCGGTGCGAGAGGAGGTGCAGGCGCAGGTAGACGTCGTGCGCGTCGAGCGGCTTGTCGTCGAGGGAGGCGATGACCGTGCGGACCGCGATCACTTCGACGCCCCGGCGGGCGTCCGGGCCGAGCGCCTTGGCCGCGCCGGCACCGAGCAGTTCCACGGCACGCTCGGCGGACAGCCGCTCGGTGCCGGCGGGGCCGGGTTCGGCGGACAGTTCGGGCGCGGGGAACCAGGTGTCGAGAACGGTCCCGTCGGCGGCGACGGTGGCGAGCCCGGCGGCAACGGCGCCGGTGGTGCGAGGTGCGGTCGTGTCGGTCATGAGGGAAACCTAACCTGGCGGGGGCGGCGGGGACCAACTCGTCCGCGGGGCGTCTCAGGGAACGACACGCCCGTACGCCTCTCGGCGGTGTTTCGGGCGGCCCGCACTCCCCTCGTGGTGCGGGCCGCCCGTGCTCGGAGTGCCGGGTCAGCCGCGTTCGCCGGCCTTGTCCACCACCGCCCGCGCGGCGATCGCGTTGCCGCCGACGACCTTGCCGTCCTGGACCATCCGCATGCCGACGATCCGGTAGGTCTGCGGGTCGAGCAGCCACTGGTCCGCCATGGACTCACCGGACTTGGGGTTGTCCTCCCTGGCGTAGCTCAGAGCGATCACCCGGCGCCCCGAGGCGTCCTTCACCAGGTGGTCGGCGACCGTCCCGCCGGGCAGGGTCGCGAGGGCGCGGTAGAGCGAGGCCAGCCCCTTGGACGGCATCACGTCGGCGGTCAGCAGGACACTGATCTCCGTGTAGTCCGACTCGGCCTGGGGCACCCCCTTGCCGTCGACGATGGCGTTCTTCGCACGGAGGTACGTGAGGGTCTGCTGCGCGCCGGCGGGCAGCGCGTCCAGCACCCGGTACAGCTCGCGCGGCGAGCGGTCGTCGCCCTCACCCCCGTTCTCCAGGTGCATCTCGGTGATGGAGAGCTTGGACTTCTGCCCCTTGGGGACAGGATTCTCGGAGGCCATCGCGCTGCCGTCGTACCGGATCCAGCCCGGTTGCTCGATCGCCGCCTTGCCCAGCACCTTCACGAGCCCCGGATCGGGCGACTCCGACATCTGCAGGGTGTAGATCCACTGATCGGCCCTCGGTACGGCGGCGTCCGGCTCCTTCTCGACCAACTCGGCCGCCCGCTCCAGGAGTTGAGCCGCGCTCAGCCCCTTCAGGCGCACGCTCGGCGTGGCCGCGGGCTCCACCTTCCGGCTGCCGGGGGCGGTCCCGTCCAGCAGCACGGTCACGGTGACGGCCACGGCGGTGACCGCGGCCACGACCGCGACGATCACGAACTCCCGCCGCCGCCACAGCCCTTGGCGCCGTTCCTTGGTCCGTGCCGCCTCGGTCAGCCGCGTACGCCCCGCCGCGAGCCGTCCGCGGTCGGGGGCCGGTGCTTCGGCGCGCAGTTCGCGCACCCGTGTCATCTCGTCCATCGCTACGCCACCTCCGCCGCGTCGTTCACGAATGCGGGATCGGCGCCCAGTGCCGAACGCACCTTGCGCCGCGCCCGGTTGAGCCGGGAGCGGACGGTGCCGACCGGGATGTCCAGCGCCTCGGCGACCTCCTGATAGGTGAGGTCGGCCCAGGCGACGAGCAGCAGGACGTTCCGGTCGCCGGCCGACAGCGCGGCGAGGCCACCGGCGAGCGGGCCCTGCGCGGCGATCCGGCTGTCGGTGTCCTCGACCCAGGAGTCGCCCCAGGACGCGGCGACGGGGTCATGCCCGGTGCGGGCCAGCGCCTTGAGCGCCCGCACTTCGGTACGGCGCTGCTTGCCGATCAGGTTGCCCGCGATGCCGTACAGCCAGGGGCGCGCGTTGGCGCGTGTCAGGTCGTAGCGCGAGCGGATGCGGAACGCCGCGAGGAAGGTGTCCGCGATGGGGGTCCCCCCGCGCGAGCGCATTCGAGCGTGGGGGAGTCGTCGGCCGCGCCGTCCCCCAACCTCCGCGCGGCGAACCGGTGGATGTCCGACGCGTACCGGTCGTAGAGCAGGGCGAACAGCTCCGGCTGCTCCAACGACCGGGCGACGACCTCCGCGTCGTCCCCGGCCCGCGCCGCCTCCGGCGGTGGTCCACTCACAGAACTCCCCCGATTCGTCTCTGCCGATCGCCGTGCTGTCGACTGCTGTTACCCGGTGGGGGCCAAAGAGTTCACGGGGGTCGGAGAGTTCATGGGGCCGGAGAGGTCACGGGGGCATCAAGTCCACGCGAGCACGAGGGGCAGGGGCAAGCGCCTCAGCTCTCCGCCGGCCGCGGGATCACCCGCCCCAGCACCTCGCGCGCGAACTCCTCGTCGTAGGCCGTGTCCGTCAGCAGCACCTGAAGACAGATCCCGTCCATCAGCGCGACCAGCGCCCGCGCGGTCAACGGGTCGGTGCGCCGGGCGAGTTGCTCGGCCAGATCCCGGGCCCACTCGTCGGCGACGGGGCGCAGCGCGGGGCGGCGCAGGGCGGCCAGGTACAGCTCGTACTCCAACTCGACGCCGGTGCGGTCGCCCGCGAGCCACTCCCCCATCCACCCGGCGAGTTCCCCGGCCAGGTCGGTACGCGGGTCCTCCAGGCCGCCCCGCGCGGCGATCACCTTGGCGAAGCCCTCGTTGGCCTGGCGCAGTGCGGCGACCATCAGTTCGTCGAGGGTCGTGAAGTGGTACGTCGTCGAGCCGAGCGGCACATCGGCCTCGGCGGCGACGGAGCGGTGGCTGAGGCCGGCGATGCCCTTCGCCCCGACCACCCGGATCGCCGCGTCGATGATCCGCTGCCGCCGCTCGGGGTCGTAGCGCCGGGCCATCAGTGCGCGCCGCCGAGGTTGAGGACCACGACCCCGACGATGATCAGCGCGATGCCGGCGGCCTTCGCGAGGGTCATCCCCTCGCCCAGGAACACCGTCCCGATGCCCACGACGGCGGCGGTGCCGAGGCCGGCCCAGATCGCATAGGCCGTACCCACCGACATGGACTTCAGCGTCTGCGCGAGCAGCGCGAAGGAGAGCACGTATCCGAGGACCGTGAAAACCGAGGGCCACAGCCGGCTGAAGCCGTGGCTGAACTTCATGGCGGTGGTGCCGCCCACCTCCGCGGCGATCGCCGTGAGGAGCATCAGGAATCCCATGTGTACGAGTGTACATAACGAAATCTCATAGAAACCGCTCACTGAAACGGCTGCTCACACCCCTCTCGCTCCACTACTGTTTCACCGTTCACACACCTGGCTCTCACGGTCACGGCCGTCGCCATGGGCTCCGCTGGAGGAACAGCGCATGCCAGACAGTTCACCCCCGCCTTCCCTCAACTCCCCCTGGGAGAACGGCTGGACCCCCGACAACTCCCGGCCCCCCGGAACCCGCCGGCTCTGGCTGGCCGGGGCGCTCGCCCTGACCACCGTCCTCACCTGTGTCGCGGCAATCGCCGTGATGGACAAGTCATCTGACGACGTATCACGGACGAAGCGCGCCGACCCGACGACACCCGTCGGCGCGGACGGCCCCGGCCTGCTCTCCTACGCCTCACCGTCGAAGCAGGGCACGCCCACGGCCGACGGGCACACGCCCGCCTCCGCGAAGGCGTCCGGCGCATCGGCCGGGGCGGCCACGGCGGGAGACAGCGCCACGCCTTCCGCGAAAGCGCCGTCCCCCTCCAAGTCGACTTCATCTCACGGGAGTTCGGCAGGGGGTTCCACCGGAGGTTCGTCGGGAGGTTCGTCCGGCTCGTCGAGTTCCTCGGCCAACCAGAAGTCGGTCCGCTCCGTCAACTACCCGGACCGCTACTGGCAGGTGAGCGGCGACTTCGTCAAGCTCAACCCGGTCAGCTCCACCGCGGCCCGCCGCGCCGCCACCTTCACCGTGGTCAAGGGCCTTGCGAACAGCTCCTGTTACTCCTTCGCGACGGCCGACGGCGGCTACCTCCGCCACCGCGACTTCATCCTCCGCGCGGAACGCAACGACGGCACCCCTCTCTTCAAGAAGGACGCCACGTTCTGCCCCCGCACATCGTCCTACTCGGGCGCGGTGATGCTGGAGTCGGTCAACTACCCGGGCCGCTACCTCCGCCACCAGAACTTCCAGCTCAAGCTGGACCGCTACCAGAACAGCAGCCTGTTCCGGTCGGACTCGGCGTTCCGGCTGGTGGCCGGGCTCAGTTAGTCAGACACGGGTATCTCGAAAGGCGATCAGCGAGGCCTTGGGCCGGAGGACGCAGAACTCGTTGCCTTCGGGGTCGGCGAGCACCACCCAGCCCACGGTCTTGTCCTGCCCGACATCGACCCGCCGCGCACCCAGCGCGAGGATCCGCTCGACCTCGGCGTCCTGGTCGTCGGGGGCGAGGTCGAAGTGCAGCCGGTTCTTGGTTCCCTTCGGCTCGCTCACCGGCATGAAGCAGATGCCGGTGTCCGCGAACTCGTCGGGTCCGATGACCACTTCACGCGGCTTCTCGGAGAGCACCCGCCAGTCCAGCACCCCGCACCAGAAACGGGCGAGCCCCGGAAGGTCGTGGGTGTCGATGACGATGTGATGCAAAGAAACGGCCATACCCCGAAGGTATGGCCGTTTCCGGTGTGTCGGACAGCTCGGACTCAGACGTTGAACCCCAGCGCCCGAAGCTGATCGCGGCCGTCGTCCGTGATCTTGTCCGGGCCCCACGGCGGCATCCACACCCAGTTGATGCGGAGTTCGTTGACGAGGCCGTCCGTCGCGGACTTGGCCTGGTCCTCGATGACGTCCGTCAGCG
Source organism: Streptomyces sp. NBC_01478 (assembly GCF_036227225.1). Taxonomy (GTDB): domain Bacteria; phylum Actinomycetota; class Actinomycetes; order Streptomycetales; family Streptomycetaceae; genus Streptomyces. The sequence continues at coordinate 3,128,704 of NZ_CP109444.1, forward strand.
GGCAGGCCGCCGAGGTCAGCGTCATGTCGATGGTCGCGATGTTCGCGTCGTCGATGTGCACGCCGTAGATGAGGCCGAGGTTGACGACGTCGATACCCAGTTCGGGGTCGACCACGTCGAGCAGGGCCTCGCGGACCTCCTCCTCGGAGGCGGGCTTGATCTCCATCGTCTCGGTGTCGCTCATGCCGTCTTCCTTTCCGCGTCGGCGTCGGCTCCGCCCAGGGCCTGGGCCGTCGCGTCCTTCCATGCCATCCAACTGAGGAGGGCGCACTTGACCCGTGCCGGGTACTTGGAGACACCGGCGAACGCGATCGCGTCCTCCAGCACCTCCTCCATCGCGTCGTCGGGCTCGGTCCGGCCCTTGGACTGCATCAGCTCCAGGAAGGTCTCCTGGATCTTCTGCGCCTCGGACAGCTCCTTGCCGACGAGGAGGTCGTTCAGTACGGAGGCCGATGCCTGGCTGATCGAGCAGCCCTGGCCCTCGTAGGAGATGTCCGTGATCTGCTCACCGTCGTACTTCACGCGCAGCGTGATCTCGTCGCCGCACGTCGGGTTGACGTGGTGCACCTCGGCGTCGCCATCCCGCAAGCCCCGCCCGTGCGGGTGCTTGTAGTGGTCCAGGATGACTTCCTGGTACATCGAATCCAGCTTCACGGTCTCAGTTCACGTCCCTCAGCCGAAGAAGTTCCGTACGTGCTCCAAGCCGTCGACCAGTGCGTCGATCTCGGCCGGCGTGGAGTACAGATAGAACGACGCTCGCGTGGTCGCAGGAATTCCGTAGCGCAGGCAGACGGGCCGCGCGCAGTGGTGGCCGACCCGGACCGCGATGCCTTCCTCGTCCAGCACCTGGCCCACGTCGTGCGGGTGGATGTCGCCCAGCGTGAAGGAGATCGCCGCGCCCCGGTCCTCGGCCGTGGTGGGGCCGATGATCTTCAGGTCGGGGACGTCCAGCAGGCGCTTCACCGCGTACTCGGTCAGCGCGTGCTCATGGGCGAGGATCTTGTCCATGCCGATGGCCGACAGATAGTCGATCGCCGCGCCCAGTCCGACCGCCTGCGCGACCGGCGGGGTGCCCGCCTCGAACTTGTGCGGCGCCGGGGCGTACGTCGACGAGTGCATCGACACGGTCTCGATCATCTCGCCGCCGCCGAGGAACGGAGGCAGGTCCTCCAGCAGCTCCTGGCGGCCCCAGAGGACGCCGATGCCCGTCGGGCCGCACATCTTGTGGCCGGTGAAGGCCACGAAGTCGGCCTGGAGCGCCTGGACGTCCAGCGGCATGTGCGGCGCGGCCTGCGAGGCGTCGATCAGGACCAGGGCCCCGACCTCCTGCGCACGGCGCACGATCTTCTCGACCGGGTTGACCGTGCCCAGGATGTTGGACACCAGCACGAAGGAGACGATCTTCGTCTTCTCCGTGATGATCTCGTCTATGTTCGACAGGTCCAGCCGGCCGTCGTCGGTGAGGCCGAACCACTTCAGCTTCGCGCCCGTGCGCTGCGAGAGCAACTGCCACGGCACGATGTTGGAGTGGTGCTCCATCTCCGTGATGACGATCTCGGTCTCGTGGTCCACGCGGTAGGGCTCGTCGGCCCAACCCAGCATGTTCGCCACGAGGTTGAGCGACTCGGAGGCGTTCTTGGTGAAGATCACCTCGTCGCGGCTGGGCGCGTTGATGAACGTCGCGACCTTGTCGCGCGCGCCCTCGTACAGCGCCGTGGCCTCCTCGGCGAGCACATGCACACCGCGGTGGACGTTGGCGTTGTAGCGCTCGTAGTACTCGTTCAGGGCGTCCAGCACCTGGCGCGGCTTCTGTGAGGTCGCCGCGTTGTCCAGGTACACGAGCTTCTTACCGTCGTGGACCGTGCGGTCCAGGATGGGGAAGTCCTTGCGGAGCGCCTCGGTGTCGAGGAGGCCCGGCAACTGCGTCACGCGGATACGCCACCCTTCACGGTGTAGGCCTCGTAGCCCTCGTTCTCCAGCTTGTCGGCGAGCTCGGCGCCGCCGGACTCGACGATCTTGCCGCCGGAGAAGACGTGTACGAAGTCGGGCTTGATGTAGCGCAGGATGCGCGTGTAGTGCGTGATCAGCAGGGTGCCGACCTCGCCGCTCTCGCGGACGCGGTTGACGCCCTCGGAGACGACGCGCAGGGCGTCGACGTCCAGGCCGGAGTCGGTCTCGTCGAGGATCGCGATCTTCGGCTTGAGCAGCTCCAGTTGAAGGATCTCGTGGCGCTTCTTCTCACCGCCGGAGAAGCCCTCGTTGACGTTGCGCTCGGCGAAGGCCGGGTCCATGGAGAGGCGCTCCATGGTCTCCTTGACCTCCTTCACCCACGTACGCAGCTTCGGCGCCTCACCGCGGATCGCGGTGGCGGACGTACGAAGGAAGTTGGAGACGGAGACGCCGGGGACCTCGACCGGGTACTGCATCGCGAGGAACAGGCCGGCGCGGGCGCGCTCGTCGACGGACATCTCCAGGACGTCCTCGCCGTCGAGGGTGACGGTGCCGCCGGTGATCGTGTACTTGGGGTGACCCGCGAGCGAGTAGGCGAGGGTCGACTTGCCGGAGCCGTTCGGGCCCATGATGGCGTGGGTCTCGCCCTGCTTCACGGTGAGGTCGACGCCCTTGAGGATCTCCTTCGTGGCGTTGTCGGCCTCGACGGTGACGTGCAGGTCGTGGATTTCAAGCGTTGCCATGGGTTCCTCAGGACTCCTGGGTGAGGGAGACGAGCACGTCGTCCCCTTCGATCTGTACGGGGTAAACGGGTACGGGGCGCGTGGCGGGCAGGCCGGAGGGCTTGCCGGTACGCAGGTCGAACGCGGAGCCGTGCAGCCAGCACTCGATCTGGCAGTCCTCGACCTCGCCCTCGGAGAGCGAGACGTTCGCGTGCGAGCAGATGTCGTTGATCGCGAACACCTCTCCCGCGGTACGGACGACCGAGACCGGCGTGCCGTCGAGTTCCACCCGCTTCGGGGTGTCCTCCTCCAGCTCACTCAGCCCACAGGCGCGTACGAACGACATCAGACCGACGCCTCCAGCTCCGCGTCGATCTTCTCCAGCAGCCGCTCCTGGATGTCGGTGACACCGATCTGCTGGACCAGTTCGGCGAAGAAGCCGCGGACCACGAGACGGCGGGCGTCGTCGGCGGGGATGCCGCGGGCCATCAGGTAGAAGAGCTGCTCGTCGTCGAAGCGGCCGGTCGCGGAGGCGTGTCCGGCGCCGACGATCTCGCCGGTCTCGATCTCCAGGTTCGGCACGGAGTCGACGCGGGCGCCGTCCGTCAGCACGAGGTTGCGGTTCATCTCGTACGTGTCGGTGCCCTCGGCGGTGGCCTCGATGAGCACGTCACCGATCCACACGGCGTGGGCGCCCTCGCCCTGGAGCGCGCCCTTGTAGACGGCGTTGGACTTGCAGTGCGGGACGTTGTGGTCGACCAGGAGGCGGTGTTCCTGGTGCTGGCCGGCGTCCGTGAAGTACAGGCCGAACAGCTCGGCCTCGCCGCCGGGTCCGGAGTAGGCCACACGCGGGTGCAGTCGTACGAGGTCGCCGCCGAAGGTGACGACGAACGACTTGAACGTGGCGTCCCGGCCGATCAGCGCGTTGTGCTGGCCGACGTGCACGGCCTTGTCGTCCCAGTCCTGGACGGAGACGACGGTCAGCTTGGCGCCGTCGCCGACGATGTAGTCGACGTTGGCGGCGAGGACCGCGTCACCGGTGTGGTCGATGACGACGACGGCCTCGGCGAAGGCTCCCAGCTCGACGACCTGGTGGCCGTAGGCGACCCCGCCCTCGCCGTGCACGACGATGCGGATCGGCTCGGTCAGGACCGTCTCCTTGGGGACGGTGACGACCGAGGCCTTCTCGAAGGACGAGTAGGCCTGCGCGGCCACGCGGTCCACCGGGGTGCCGGCCTTGCCGAGCCGCGCGTCGTCACGGCCGACGGTTTCCACGACGACCCCGTCGGGGGCCCCGATGGCGACCTTCACGCCGCCGCCGTCGGCGACCGCGGTGCCGTCGTGCAGCCCGCGCAGGCGCTCCAGCGGGGTGAACCGCCACTCCTCCTCGCGGCCGTGGGGGACCGGGAAGTCCGCCACGTCGAAGGAGGGGGGCGCGCTCATGCGCGTGGCGACGGTCGACTCGGCGGCAACTGCCACCGCGCCGGCGGTGGTTGACCCCACCGATGGGGGTCCCCCCGCATGAGCGGAGTCGAAGGTGGGGGCGCTCTGAGCCTCAGCCATGGCTGTCGGTCTGCTCTCTTTCCTGCGTCAGAATTCGCTTGCTGCTTTAAAGAAGACCGGTGTTAACCGACCGAACCTTCCATCTGCAGCTCGATCAGCCGGTTGAGTTCGAGGGCGTACTCCATCGGCAGCTCCTTGGCGATCGGCTCGACGAAGCCGCGCACGATCATCGCCATCGCCTCGAACTCGGTCATGCCCCGGCTCATCAGGTAGAAGAGCTGGTCGTCGCTGACCTTGGAGACGGTCGCCTCGTGACCCATGGACACGTCGTCCTCGCGGACGTCCACGTACGGGTACGTGTCGGAACGGGAGATGGTGTCGACGAGCAGCGCGTCGCACAGCACGTTCGACTTGGAGCCGTGGGCGCCCTCGCCGATCTCGACGAGACCGCGGTAGGACGTACGACCGCCGCCGCGCGCCACCGACTTGGAGACGATGTTGGAGGAGGTGTTCGGCGCCATGTGGACCATCTTGGAGCCGGCGTCCTGGTGCTGGCCCTCGCCCGCGAAGGCGATGGAGAGGGTCTCGCCCTTGGCGTGCTCGCCCATCAGGTAGACGGCCGGGTACTTCATCGTCACCTTGGAGCCGATGTTGCCGTCGATCCACTCCATGGTCGCGCCCTCGTACGCCACGGCGCGCTTGGTGACCAGGTTGTAGACGTTGTTCGACCAGTTCTGGATGGTCGTGTAGCGGCAGCGGCCGCCCTTCTTCACGATGATCTCGACCACCGCGGAGTGCAGGGAGTCCGAGGAGTAGATCGGCGCCGTACAACCCTCGACGTAGTGCACATAGGCGCCCTCGTCGACGATGATCAGCGTCCGCTCGAACTGGCCCATGTTCTCCGTGTTGATACGGAAGTAGGCCTGGAGCGGGATCTCTACGTGCACGCCCTTCGGCACGTAGATGAAGGAGCCGCCGGACCACACGGCGCTGTTCAGCGACGCGAACTTGTTGTCACCGACCGGGATGACGGTCCCGAAGTACTCCTTGAAGAGCTCCGGGTGCTCCTTCAGCGCGGTGTCGGTGTCCATGAAGATGACACCCTGCGCCTCGAGCTCTTCGTTGATCTGGTGGTAGACGACCTCGGACTCGTACTGGGCCGCGACACCGGCGACGAGGCGCTGCTTCTCCGCCTCGGGGATGCCGAGCTTGTCGTACGTGTTCTTGATGTCCTCGGGCAGGTCCTCCCAGGACTCCGCCTGCTTCTCCGTGGAGCGCACGAAGTACTTGATGTTGTCGAAGTCGATGCCGGAGAGGTCGGAGCCCCAGTTCGGCATGGGCTTCTTCTCGAACAGGCGCAGGCCCTTGAGGCGGAGCTTGGTCATCCACTCCGGCTCGTTCTTCTTGCCGGAGATGTCCCGGACGACGTCCTCGTTGATGCCGCGCTTGGCGGAGGCACCGGCCACGTCGGAGTCGGCCCAGCCGTATTCGTACGTGCCCAGACCCTCGAGCTCGGGGTGGGCGGTCTCCTCGATGGGGAGCGTCATGCGGGGTTCCTCCCGGCGGTACGTGCAGATGAGTCAGATGGATCGGAAACGGTCTTGGAAATCTTCGGGATAAACGTGGTGCACACGCCGTCGCCGTGGGCGATGGTGGCCAGTCGCTGGACATGGGTGCCGAGCAGTTGGGAGAAGAGCTCGGTCTCCGCCTCGCACAGTTGCGGGAACTGCTCGGCGACATGGGCGACCGGGCAGTGGTGCTGGCAGAGCTGCTCACCGACCGGTGCGCTACGCGCCGTAGCAGCGTACCCGTCCGCGCTCAGGGCCTTGGCCAGGGCTTCCGCGCGATTCTCGGGGGCCGCGGCCTCGACGACCTTGCGGTAGGCGATGGCCTGGGCGGCCATGCGGTCGCGGGCGAAGGCGACGACGGCGTCGTCCCCGCCGCTGTGCGCGGCGATCCAGCGCAGCGCGTCCGCGGCGAGCTTGTCGTAGGACTGGTCGAAGGCGTCCCGGCCGCAGTCGGTCAGGGCGAACACCTTTGCGGGGCGGCCGCGCGTGCGCGCTCCGTAGACCCGCTGCTCACGTGCTTCCACGACGTCGTCGGCGACGAGTGCGTCGAGATGACGGCGTACGGCGGCCTGGGTCAGTCCCAGTCGGCCGGCGAGGTCGGTCACGGTCGACGGGCCGTGGTCCAGGATGGAGCGCGCGACACGGTTGCGGGTGGACCGCTCACCGGTCGCGAGTTCCTCCTGCGGAGCCTCGCCAACGTTTTTCACAACGCCATTGTTGCGTAATTCCTCAGAGCCTGACAACCCGCGCCCGGCGGATGGACGGTGCGCTGCATCACTTAGGCATACCTAATCTGACCTGCGAAAACGATCTTTGATCGATCAATTCACTGGTTCCGCCGACCCCCTTCGAGGACACTCCAGGACCATGCCCACACCCCCTCCCACCGGCCCACTTGTCACCCGGGACACAGTCGCCGCACACTTGCGCGAGCTCGGCGTCCACCCCGGTGAAACCCTCCTCGCGCACACCTCCCTCAGCTCCCTCGGATGGGTCTGCGGAGGCGCCGTGTCGGTCGTCCAGGGCCTCCTCGACGCGCTCGGCCCGACCGGCACCCTGGTGGTCCCCGCCCAGTCCGGCGACCTCTCGGACCCGGCCCACTGGGGAAACCCGCCGGTCCCCCGCGCGTGGTGGGACACCATCCGCGCGTCCATGCCGTCCTACGACCCCCTCGTCACGCCCTCGCGCGGTGTCGGCGTCGTCCCGGAGACCGTGCGCACCTGGCCCGGCGCCCTGCGCTCCGCGCACCCGCAGACGTCCTTCGCGGCGATCGGCCCGCGCGCGGGCGAGATCCTCGACGGCCACGCGACCGACTGCCGGCTCGGCGAGCGCAGCCCGCTGGCCCGTCTGGAGGGCCTCCACGCGCGCGTGCTGCTGCTCGGCGCGGGCTACGACACCTGCACCAGCTTCCATCTCGCCGAGTACCGGATCCCGTCCCCGCTGGTCGAGCTCGGCCGTCCCGGCCCGGACGGCTGGGAGACGGTGACCGAGGTGTCGATCTCCTCCGACCGCTTCGACGAACTGGGCCACGACTTCGAACGGGACCGTCCCGTCGTACGGGGAAAGGTGGGCGCGGCCGACGTACGGCTGTTCCCGGTGGGCGACGCCGTGGCCTACGCCGAGCGGTGGCTGCCCCTGCACCGTCCCCGTGAGGAGGAGATCCCGCACCCGCCGCTCTGAGGCCGGGTTCGCCTACCTAGACTCGGGCGCATGCGAAGTGAGCCCGTGCTCCAGGTCCAGGCCCTGGTGAAGCGGTACGGCACGAAGACCGCGGTGAACGGCCTCGACCTGGTGGCCGGTACGGGTGTCACGGCGGTGCTCGGCCCCAACGGAGCGGGCAAGACGACCACGGTCGAGACCTGCGAGGGGTACCGGAAGCCGGATTCCGGCACGGTGCGCGTCCTGGGCCTCGACCCGGTCCGCGAGTCCGCCGCGCTGCGCCCCAGAATCGGCGTGATGCTCCAGTCCGGCGGCGTCTACTCGGGCGCCCGAGCCGACGAGATGCTCCGCCACATCGCCAAGCTGCACGCGCACCCGTTGGACGTGGACGCCCTCATCGAGCGCCTGGGGCTCGGCAGTTGCGGCCGCACGACGTACCGCCGGCTGTCGGGCGGCCAGCAGCAGCGGCTCGCGCTCGCGATGGCCGTCGTCGGCCGCCCGGAACTGATCTTCCTGGACGAGCCGACCGCCGGCCTCGACCCCCAGGCCCGCCGCGCGACCTGGGACCTCATCCGCGACCTCCGCACGGACGGCGTCTCGATCGTCCTCACGACCCACCACATGGACGAGGCCGAGCAACTCGCCGACGACGTCGCCATCATCGACGCCGGCCAGGTCATCGCGCACGGCTCCCCCGAGGACCTGTGCCGCGGCGGCGCCGAGAACACCCTCCGCTTCACCGGCCGCCCCGGCCTCGACGTCGGCTCCCTGCTGAAGGCCCTCCCGGCCGACTCCACCGCCGTCGAACTGACCCCGGGCTCCTACCGCGTCGGCGGCAAGGTCGACCCGCAACTGCTCGCCACGGTCACCTCGTGGTGTGCGCAGCACGGGGTGATGCCGGAGAAGATCTCGGTCGAACGGCACACCCTGGAGGACGTTTTTCTTGAGCTGACCGGCAAGGAGCTGCGCTCGTGACCACGACTGTCCCTGGGACATACACCCCGCAGCCCGGGGCGGCGCCCCTCCCCCGCATGATCGCGGCGCAGGCGATCCTCGAAACGAAGATGCTCCTGCGCAACGGCGAACAGCTCGTCCTCACGGTGGTCATCCCGACCCTCCTGCTGGTCCTGTTCAGCTCGGTGGACATCGTCGACACCGGCAAGGGCAAGTCCGTCGACTTCCTCACCCCCGGCATCCTCGCCCTCGCCGTGATGTCGACGGCGTTCACGGGCCAGGCCATCGCGACGGGCTTCGAGCGCCGCTACGGCGTCCTGAAGCGCCTCGCGTCCTCCCCGCTGCCCCGCTGGGGCCTGATGACCGCGAAGACGGCGTCGGTGCTGGTGACGGAGGTCCTCCAGATCATCCTGCTGACGGCGATCGCCTTCGCCCTGGGCTGGTCCCCGCACGGCAACCCGTTCGCGGTGTTCCTCCTCCTGATCCTCGGCACGGCGGCCTTCTCGGGCCTGGGCCTCCTGATGGCGGGCACGCTGAAGGCGGAGGCCACGCTGGCCGCCGCCAACCTGGTGTTCCTGCTGCTGCTGGTCGGCGGCGGGGTGATCGTGCCGATGGACAAGTACCCGCCGGGGGTGCAGGACGTGCTGGGCCTGCTGCCGATCTCGGCCCTCTCGGACGGCCTGCGCGACGTGCTCCAGCACGGGGCCGGGATGCCGTGGGGCGACCTGGGGATCCTGGGCGTGTGGGCGGTCGTCGGGCTGGCCGCGGCGGGGGCGTTCTTCCGCTGGGAGTAGGCCCGTGCCGGACCCTCGTGAAAGCGTGCACAAGCACCCCCTTACGATGGTCCCCGTGCCCAACGTGACCCGTGCCGACGTCGTAGCCGCCGCACGCAACCCCCTCGCCTTCATCGCCGCACGCTGGACCCCGGATCCCCGGACCGTCCAGCGGGCGGCGCTCGCCGCGCTCGTCATGTCGGTGGTCATCGTGGTCACCGGCGGTGCCGTGCGGCTGACGGGCTCCGGGCTCGGCTGCCCGACCTGGCCCAAGTGCACGGACGACTCGCTCACCACGACCAGCGCGATGGGCTTCCACGGAGCCATCGAGTTCGGCAACCGGATGCTGACGTACGTCCTGTGCGCGGCCGTCGGCTGGGCGATCATCGCGGCACGCTCGGAGAAGCCGTACCGCCGCGCCCTCACCCGACTGGGCTGGGCGCAGTTCTGGATCGTGATGAGCAACGCGATCCTCGGCGGGATCGTGGTGCTGGTCGGCCTCAACCCGTACACGGTCGCGGCCCACTTCCTGCTCTCCTCGGCGCTGATCGCGGTCGCCGCGCTGATGTGGCAGCGCAGCCGGGAGGGCGACGGTGAGCCCAAGCCGCTGGTCGGCAAGGCCGTGCAGCAACTGGTGTGGTTCCTGGTCACCGCCTCCGTGCTGCTGATCGCGGTCGGCACGGTGGTCACCGGCGCGGGCCCGCACGCGGGCGACTCCAAGGAGGTCGACCGGATCCCGATCGACTGGGAGACGGTCGCCAAGCTGCACGCGGTGCTCGCCTGGATCGTGGTCACGCTGACGTTCGCCCTGTGGTTCGTCCTCAAGGCGGTCGACGCTCCCAAGGGCCCCCTGGACCGCACCCGGGAGCTGTTCCTGATCCTGCTCTCCCAGGGCGTCATCGGTTACGTCCAGTACTTCACGAACCTCCCCGAGGCCCTGGTCGCCCTCCACATGCTCGGCTCCTGCCTGGTGTGGATCGGGGTGCTGCGCGTGCTGCTGTCGCTGCGCGAGCGGCCCGACGTGCTCGCCGACCTGCCGGGCCCCTCGGCCGAGCAGTCGGTGCCCACACGCGCGTGAAGCACCACCCGCAATAAACGGCTCACCCGTAGCGGGTCACCAAGTCGTCGATCGCCGGGCCGAGATAGGCCCGGGTCAGCTCCGCCCTGCGGTGGAGCCAATCACCCTCTACGGAGGCGGCGGACGGGACCGTGTCGTCGTAACGCCGCCGTACGACGTCCTCTACGACCTCCACCGGAGCGCCGAGCGCGGGCAGCAGGTCGAGTGCCTCGCGCTTGGTGATCAGGCGGCCGTCCCGTCGGGTGACCGTCGCGCGGGCGAAGGTGGTCAGGCCGACCTCGACCCAGCCGTTCTCGAGCCAGAGCTGCGGCTTGTCGACGGCCGGCCGCCAGAACTCCCGCTGGTCCCGTACGACGAACTCGGCCAGCTCCTGGTCCGTCACCTCCGGCAGCAGGTCCTTCGGTGATCCGCCGTGCAACACCCGCCCGAAGTCGTGCAGTTCACGTCGGGTGACGGCAGTGACGGGCCGGCGGGTGACGTGGTCGTGGGCCCAGGTGAGGTGGCGCTGGTTCGGGGCGTCCTGGGTGCCCGGGGCGAGGTAGCTGCAGTGCAGGCGGACGGCGAGGGGGTCGGTGCGCAGCCCTCGGTGCAGGGCGACGAGCTGGCGGGCGGTGCTCGGCTTGAGGGGATGGTCGAGGATGGCTATCAGGTCCAGGTCGCTGCGGCCCTCCTGGTAGTCGCCCCCGGCGAGCGAACCGTGGGCCCACACGGCGACGGGTTTCAGCGGGGCCAGTTCGTTCAGGAAGCGGGCGAGCAGCGCGTCGGTCGGCATGGGCCCAGTCTGTACAGCTCACTCCAGCCCGTACACCCTGTTTGCGTTGCCGACCGCGATCAGTCCCGCCACGCGTTGCGCGTCCGCCGACGACCAGGCCCCCTCGGCGACCCAGGTCCCGAGCACCCGCGCGAGCGCCTCGCGGAACAACCGGGCGCCCACGACGTGCAGTTCGGGCAGTCCGTGCGCCCCGCTGGAGAAGAGGATCTTGCCGAAGGGGGCCAGCTCCAGGATCTCGGCGAGGACGGTCGCGGCGCGGGCGCCGGTGCGGACGAGGGCGGCGCCGGAGTCGGCGTAGACGTGCGGGAAGACACCGGCGAGATGGGCCGCGTGCCGGTGGTACGGGTAGCTGTGCAGCAGCACCAGGTCGGTGCCGAGCCCGGCCGTCGCGCGCACGAAGTCGGTCAGCAGGACGGGGTCGGTGCGGTCGATGCGCAGGCCCGGTTCGCCCAGTCCGGCGTGCAGTTGGAGCGGCAGCCCGGACGCCACGGCGATCCACAGCAGGTGCCGCAGCAGCACCGGGTCGCTGAGCGTCCCGCCGACCCGCCGCCCGGCCAGCCAGCGGCCCGCCGCGCCCCGCACCTCACCGGGGCCGGGCGGTTCGGGCGCGAGCGCGAGACCGTGCCGTACGCCCGCCACGGAGGTGAAGGCCACCGCGCTGCCCGCGGCGCCGTGCACCGACTCGGCGAGGTTGGCGAGGAAGGACTCGACGGTGCCGGAGGTGTCGGCGACCTGTTCGGCGAGGAGTTCGAGGCGGACGATCTCCCGCGCGTCCGCCCGGCCGGCCGTCGCCATCTCGGCGGGTCCGGTGAGGTCGCCGGGCAGGCCCGTGTCGATCAGATACGTCGTGATGCCACTGCCGCGCAGCAGCCTGCGGCCCGCTTCCAGTACGCCGAGTTCACGGCGCCGGGCGAGATAGCGGGCGGGCGGGCAGTGCGGCTCCAGACCGAGCAGGGGCGGGCACCATCGTCGTACGGCGAATCCGGTCTGGGTGTCGAAGAGGGTGGTGCCGGGCGCGGGTGGGCCCTCGGTGCGGGCGAGTTGGGCCTCGAAGGTGCCGAGGCCCAGCTCCGTTCTCAGTACGCCGTGGCAGTACTGGTCCACGAGGGACGGCGTTTCGATCATCCGGGCTCCCCGTGGCTGGACCGTGCGTTCCTGAGGTCCTAACGGGTGAACCGGGTGTCAGGTGTTGCTCGCACACACCCCGTGTGAGCGGACGCCCCCTCGTCAGCCGTTGCTCGGGCCGCCGACCTGGATGCCCGCCATGCGGCTCCATTCGTACGGGCCCGTCTTCACCTTGGCCGCGAACTCGCCGTCGAAGTCCTCGTGGACGGTGATGCCGGACTTCTCGACGGCCTGCTGGGCGATCTCGTAGGTCGTGGCGACGAGGTCGCCCCAGCCGCCGTCCTCGCCGACGAGGACGATGCGGGCGCCGCGCTCCCCGATGTACGCGACCTGGCCCTCGGCCCCGCCGTGCGCCTTGGAGAAGGTGCCGATCTGCTTGGCGAGGCGGGCCACCTGGCGCTCGGCCTTCGCGTCAACCTGCTGCGTGTCTGCCATGCCCAGGATGCTACCGACGGGTAGATCGAACGGCGACGGGCGGGGTGAGTGACTCCTGCCTCAGGTCCTGCCCCAGGCCTTACCTCAGGCCCTACCTCAGGAAGGGGTCCACCGCGATCGCCACGAACAGGAGGGACACATAGGTGATCGACCAGTGGAACAGCCGCATCTCCTTGAGCTTGCCGCCGGTCACCTCGGCCTTGGCGCGGTTCTGCAGCCCGTGCGCCTCCCACAGCCAGAAGCCGCCGGCCAGCAGTGCGACCAGGGTGTAGAACCAGCCCGTGTAGCCGAGGGGCGTGAGCAGCAGGGAGACCGCGACCATGACCCAGCTGTAGATCACGATCTGCCGGGCGACCACCTTGTTCGAGGCGACGACCGGGAGCATCGGCACGCCCACGCGCGCGTAGTCGTCGCGGACCTTCATGGAGAGCGGCCAGTAGTGCGGCGGCGTCCAGAAGAACATGACGAGGAAGAGGATGATCGGCGCCCAGGACATCGAGTCCTTGACCGCGGACCAGCCGATGAGCACCGGGAGGCAGCCGGCGATGCCGCCCCACACGATGTTCTGCGAGGTACGGCGTTTGAGGATCATCGTGTAGACGACGACGTAGAAGAGGAGCGCTCCGAGCGCGAGCCACGCGGACAGCCAGTTGACGGTCAGGCCGAAGAGGAGTGTCGAGACGACGGCGAGGGTGATGCCGAAGGCGAGGCACTCGCGGGGGCTGACCATCCCGGTGACCAGGGGGCGCTGCGAGGTGCGGTCCATGAGCGCGTCGATGTCGCGGTCGATGTACATGTTGAGCGCGTTCGCGCCACCGGCGGACAGGTAGCCGCCGACACAGGTGAGGAGGACCAGCTTGAGGTCCGGTACACCCTGCTGGGCCAGGAACATCACCGGAACGGTGGTGATCAGCAGCAGCTCGATGATCCGCGGCTTCGTCAACGCCACGAACGCCATGACCCGGGCCCCGATCGGCCGTCGGCTCGGGCTCTGACTCGCCCCGACAATCCCCGCTGGACGGGATTCAACGGCCGTCACGCACACCCCTGACAGAGACATCCCAGCAAGCCTTCGGGTGTGAACTCCCCGTAAAGGCTCACGCGTACCACGCCACTGTAGACGTTGCCCAGACCCGGACATTCGCGGGGGTGGGGTCGTGTTGGGGAGCACCCCCGGAAGAGCTGATCACGCCTCTGTTGAGCACTCGAACGAGCACCTCCGTATTCAGTTGCCGAATACGAAACGACCCAGTCGGGAGGCGGATCCGCGAGAGTCCCGGCAGTCTGGAATGACTCGAAAAAATGCACGTTCTTACGGGGGTAGGCTCGACAACGGCCGGTGGGCGCCGCGTGCACCGGCATTCGACATGCGTGACATGTGGAGAGGAGCCCTGACCCAGGGTGAGCACCAAGCCGACCACCACAGACCTCGAGTGGACCGAGTTGGACCAGCGGGCGGTGGACACCGCCCGCGTCCTGGCCGCCGATGCCGTACAGAAGGTCGGTAACGGCCATCCCGGTACGGCGATGAGCCTGGCCCCGGCCGCGTACACCCTCTTCCAGAAGGTGATGCGCCACGACCCCGCCGACGCCGACTGGGTCGGACGCGACCGGTTCGTGCTGTCCGCCGGTCACTCGTCCCTGACCCTCTACACGCAGCTCTACCTGGCCGGTTTCGGCCTGGAGCTGGCCGACCTCGAAGCGTTCCGTACGTGGGGCTCCAAGACTCCGGGGCACCCCGAGTACGGGCACACCACCGGTGTGGAGACGACGACCGGCCCGCTGGGCCAGGGTGTCGCCAACGCCGTGGGCATGGCGATGGCCGCCCGCTACGAGCGCGGTCTGTTCGACCCGGACGCCCCGCAGGGCGAGTCCCCCTTCGACCACTTCATCTACGCGATCGCCGGTGACGGCTGCCTCCAGGAGGGCATCTCCGCGGAGGCGTCCTCCATGGCCGGCCACCAGGAGCTCGGCAACCTCATCCTCCTGTGGGACGACAACCACATCTCCATCGAGGGCGACACCGAGACCGCGGTCTCCGAGGACACCGTCAAGCGCTACGAGGCCTACGGCTGGCACGTCCAGCGCGTCGCCCCGAAGCCGGACGGCGACCTCGACCCGCACGCCATCTACAACGCCATCGAGGCCGCGAAGAAGGTGACGAACAAGCCGTCGTTCATCGCGATGCGCTCGATCATCGCCTGGCCCGCGCCGAACGCGCAGAACACCGAGGCCGCGCACGGCTCGGCGCTCGGCGCCGACGAGGTCGCGGCCACCAAGCGCGTCCTCGGCTTCGACCCGGAGAAGTCCTTCGACGTCTCCGACGACGTCCTCAAGCACACCCGCCAGGCGCTGGAGCGGGGCCGCGAGGCGAAGGCCACGTGGGACCCGTCGTACCAGGAGTGGCGCACGAACAACCCGGAGCGCGCCGCCGAGTACGACCGCATCCGCGCGGGCGAGCTGCCGGCCGGCTGGGAGGAGCAGCTCCCCGTGTTCGAGGCGGGCAAGGGTGTCGCCACCCGTGCCGCGTCCGGCAAGGTGCTCCAGGCGCTCGGTGCCGTCATCCCCGAGCTGTGGGGCGGCTCCGCCGACCTCGCGGGCTCCAACAACACGACGATCGACAAGACCTCCTCGTTCCTCCCGGCGGACAACCCGCTGCCGGAGGCGAACCCGTACGGCCGCACGATCCACTTCGGCATCCGCGAGCACTCCATGGGCGCGGAGCTGAACGGCATCACCCTGCACGGCAACACGCGTGCCTACGGCGGTACGTTCCTCGTCTTCTCCGACTACATGCGCAACGCGGTCCGTCTCTCCGCGCTGATGCACCTGCCGGTGACGTACGTGTGGACGCACGACTCCGTCGGTCTCGGCGAGGACGGCCCGACCCACCAGCCGGTCGAGCACCTCGCGTCGCTGCGCGCGATCCCGGGCCTGAACGTGGTCCGCCCGGCCGACGCCAACGAGACGGCGATCGCCTGGCGCGAGGTCCTGCGCCGCTACACGAAGGTCTACGGCGAGGGCGCCCCGCACGGTTTCGCGCTGACGCGCCAGGGTGTGCCGACGTACGAGGCCAACGAGGACACCGCCAAGGGCGGCTATGTGCTGTTCGAGGCGTCCACGGGTACGCCCGAGGTGATCCTCATCGGCACCGGTTCCGAGGTGCACGTGGCCGTCGAGGCGCGCGAGCAGCTCGAGGCTTCCGGTGTGCCGACGCGGGTCGTGTCCATGCCGTGTGTGGAGTGGTTCGACGCGCAGGACCAGGGGTACCGGGAGAGCGTGCTGCCGCCGTCCGTCAAGGCGCGGGTCGCGGTCGAGGCCGGGATCGGCCTGACCTGGTACCGCTTCGTCGGGGACGCCGGTCGCATCGTTTCCCTGGAGCACTTCGGGGCTTCCGCCGACGGCAAGGTGCTCTTCCAGGAGTTCGGCTTCACTGCCGAGAATGTGGCCGCCAAGGCCCGGGAATCCATCGCCGCCGCCCAGAGCTGACGCTGACAAACGACACGTAGGAGATGCATTTCCATGACAGACGCACTCAAGCGCCTCTCCGAGGAAGGCGTCGCGATCTGGCTGGACGACCTGTCGCGCAAGCGGATCACGTCCGGCAACCTCGCCGAACTGATCGACCAGCAGCACGTCGTGGGCGTCACCACCAACCCGTCGATCTTCCAGAAGGCCATCTCGTCGGGCGACGGTTACGAGCAGCAGCTCACCGACCTCGCCGCCCGCAAGGTGACCGTCGAGGAAGCCATCCGCATGATCACGACGGCGGACGTCCGTGACGCCGCCGACATCCTGCGCCCGGTCTTCGACGCGAGCGGCGGCCAGGACGGCCGGGTGTCGATCGAGGTCGACCCGCGCCTCGCGCACAACACGGCGGCGACGATCGCCGAGGCCAAGCAGCTCGCGTGGCTGGTGGACCGGCCCAACACCCTGATCAAGATCCCGGCCACCAGGGCGGGCCTCCCGGCGATCACCGAGGTCATCGGCCTCGGTATCAGCGTCAACGTCACGCTGATCTTCTCGCTGGCGCGCTACCGCGAGGTGATGGACGCGTTCATCGCCGGCCTGGAGAAGGCCAAGGAGCGCGGCCTGGACCTCTCGAAGATCCACTCCGTGGCGTCCTTCTTCGTGTCCCGCGTGGACACCGAGATCGACAAGCGGATCGACGTGCTGGGCACCGACGAGGCCAAGGCCGCCCGCGGCAAGGCCGGTCTCGCCAACGCGCGGCTCGCCTACGAGGCGTACGAAGAGGTCTTCGCCACGCCGCGCTGGGCCGCCCTCGACAAGGCGCAGGCCAACAAGCAGCGTCCGCTGTGGGCCTCGACCGGCGTCAAGGACAAGGCGTACAAGGACACGCTGTACGTGGACGACCTGGTGGCGCCGAACACGGTGAACACCATGCCGGAGGCCACCCTTGAGGCCACCGACGACCACGGCCAGATCACCGGCAACACCATCTCCGGCACGTACGAGCAGTCCCGCGCCGAGATCGCCGCCGTGGAAGCGCTCGGCATCTCTTACGACGAGGTCGTGCAGTTGCTGGAGGACGAGGGCGTCGAGAAGTTCGAGGCGGCCTGGACCGACCTGCTCAAGTCGACCGAGGCGGAGCTTTCGCGCCTCGCCCCCTCGGAGGGCTGAGACCTTGGCTCCTCATTCCGGTTCCGGAGCGAACCCGCTTCGTGACCCCGCCGACCGACGGCTCCCGCGTATCGCGGGGCCGTCGGGCCTGGTCATCTTCGGCGTAACAGGCGATTTGTCACGCAAAAAGCTGATGCCCGCCGTGTACGACCTCGCCAACCGGGGTCTGCTGCCGCCGGGCTTCTCGCTCGTGGGCTTCGCCCGCCGCGAGTGGCAGCACGAGGACTTCGCGCAGGAGGTCCACGACGCCGTCAAGGAGCATGCCCGTACGCCGTTCCGTGAGGAGGTCTGGCAGCAGCTCGTCCAGGGGATGCGCTTCGTCCAGGGCACCTTCGACGACGACGACGCGTTCGAGCGGCTCCGCGACACGATCGACGAACTGGACAAGGCACAGGGCACGGGCGGCAACTTCGCCTTCTATCTGTCGGTGCCGCCGCGTTCCTTCCCGGTCGTCATCCAGCAGTTGAAGAAGCACGGTCTCGCCGACCAGGACAAGAATTCCTGGCGTCGCGCGGTCATCGAGAAGCCCTTCGGCCACGACCTCAAGTCGGCCGAGGATCTCAACCGGGTCGTGCACGAGGTGTTCGCCGCGGACCAGGTCTTCCGCATCGACCACTACCTCGGCAAGGAGACCGTCCAGAACATCCTGGCGCTCCGCTTCGCCAACACGATGTTCGAGCCGATCTGGAACCGGTCCTTCGTGGACCACGTGCAGATCACCATGGCCGAGGACATCGGCATCGGCGGCCGGGCCGGCTACTACGACGGCATCGGCGCCGCCCGTGACGTCATCCAGAACCACCTGCTCCAGTTGATGGCGCTGACCGCGATGGAGGAGCCCTCCTCCTTCTCCGCCGACGCGCTGGCCGCCGAGAAGGAGAAGGTGCTCGGCGCGGTACGGCTGCCGAAGGACCTGGGCAAGAACACGGTCCGCGGGCAGTACGCCGAGGGCTGGCAGGGCGGCGAGAAGGCCGTCGGCTATCTCCAGGAAGACGGCATCGACCCCAAGTCGAAGACCGACACCTACGCGGCCATCAAGGTCGAGGTCGACAACCGCCGCTGGGCGGGCGTCCCCTTCTACCTGCGCACCGGCAAGCGTCTGGGCCGCCGTGTCACCGAGATCGCGGTGGTCTTCCAGCGCGCCCCGCACTCCCCCTTCGACCAGACGGCGACGGAGGAGCTGGGCCAGAACGCGATCGTCTTCCGCGTCCAGCCCGACGAGGGCGTCACGGTCCGCTTCGGCTCCAAGGTGCCCGGCACCTCGATGGAGATCCGGGACGTCTCCATGGACTTCGCCTACGGCGAGTCGTTCACGGAGTCCAGCCCGGAGGCGTACGAGCGGCTGATCCTCGACGTCCTGCTCGGCGACTCGAACCTCTTCCCGCGCACCGAGGAGGTCGAGCTGTCCTGGAAGATCCTCGACCCGATCGAGCAGTACTGGGACAAGCACGGCAAGCCCGCGCAGTACCAGTCCGGGACCTGGGGTCCGGTCGAGGCGGACGAAATGCTCGCACGAGAGGGACGGAGCTGGCGTCGGCCATGAAAATAGACCTCACCGACACCACTGCCAGCAAGATCAACAAGGGGCTGGTGAAAGCCCGCCGCGCCATCGGCACCCCGGCCGTCGGCATGGTGCTCACCCTCGTCGTCGTCACGGACGAGGAGAACGCCTACGACGCCCTGAAGGCCGCCAACGACGCGTCGCGCGAGCACCCCTCGCGCACGCTCGTGGTCATCAAGCGCGTATCGCGCTCGTCCCGCAGCCGCACCCAGTCCCGCCTCGACGCCGAGGTACGGGTGGGCACGGACGCGGGCAGCGGCGAGACGGTCGTCCTGCGGCTCTACGGCGAGGTCTCCGACCATGCCCAGTCCGTGGTGCTGCCGCTGCTGCTGCCGGACGCGCCGGTGGTGGTCTGGTGGTCGGTGGACGCGCCGCGCGACACGGCGAACGACCCGCTGGGCGCCCTGAGCCAGCGCCGGGTCACCGACAGCTATGCGGCGGAGAAGCCCGTCGACGAGCTGCGGTCCCGCGCCGAGAGCTACGAACCGGGCGACACCGACCTGGCCTGGGCCCGGATCACGCCGTGGCGTTCGATGCTGGCCGCCGCGCTCGACCAGGTCTCCTCGGAGATCGTCTCCGCCGAGGTGGCGGGCGAGGAGTCCAACCCGAGCGTCGAACTGCTCGCGATGTGGCTCGCCGACCGCCTCCACGTGCATGTCCGGCGGGCGGTCTCCGCGGGTCCCGGTCTGACCCAGGTCCGCCTGGAGACGACCGGCGGGCCCATCACGCTGCACCGGTCCGACGGGGCGATGGCCACCCTGGCCCTGCCCGGCCAGCCGGACCGCGCGGTGGCGCTCAAGCGCCGCGAGACGTCCGAGCTGCTGGCGGAGGAGCTGCGCCGGCTCGACCCGGACGACACCTACGCGTCCGCGCTGCGGTTCGGCGTGGACCGGCTGGGCGGGATCCAGTCGGCGGCGGAGCGGGCGGAGGCGGCCGCCGACCAGCCTGTACCGGCGCTGCCGGTGCGCGGGGTGGCGGAGGGGGCGCCCGCGCCCGCGTCGGCATCGGCATCGGCATCGGCTGCTACGTCAGCTTCGGCATCGGCGTCTGCTTCGGCGGACGCGGGTGACGCCGACCGGCCGACCCCCGCGAAGATGCCCCCGGTCAAGAAGCAAGAAGGCTGATCCGCAGTGAGCACTCCCCAACTCGTCGTCCACCGCGACAAGGAGCTGATGGCCCAGGCCGCCGCGGCCCGGCTGATCACGAAGATCGTGGACGCGCAGGCCTCGCGCGGCTACGCCTCGATCGTGCTCACCGGCGGTCGCAACGGCAACGGTCTGCTGGCAGCCCTGGCGGGTCAGCCCGCCCGGGACGCCATCGACTGGGGCCGGCTCGACCTGTGGTGGGGCGACGAGCGGTTCCTGCCCGAGGGCGACCCGGAGCGCAATGTCACCCAGGCCCGCGAGGCGCTGCTCGACGCGGTGCCGCTGGACCCGAAGCGCGTGCACGCCATGCCCGCGTCCGACGGTCTCTACGGCAACGACGTGGAAGCGGCTGCGGCCGGTTACGCCGAGGAACTCGCCCGGTCCGCCGGTCCCGAGAACCACGGTTCGGTCCCGACCTTCGACGTCCTGATGCTGGGCGTCGGCCCGGACACCCATGTGGCGTCGCTCTTCCCGGAGTTGCCCGCCGTACGGGAGACCGAGCGCACGGTCGTCGGCGTCCACGGCGCGCCCAAGCCGCCGCCGACCCGGGTCACCCTGACCCTGCCGGCGATCCGGTCGGCCCGCGAGGTGTGGCTGCTCGCGGCCGGCGAGGACAAGGCGGAGGCCGCGGCGATCGCCCTGTCCGGCGCGGGCGAGATCCAGGCACCGGCGGCCGGTGCCCAGGGCCGCGCCCGCACCCTGTGGCTGCTGGACGCGGCGGCGGCCTCGCAGTTGCCGCGCGCCCTGTATCCGCCGGCTTCGGCCTGACACCGGCACCTTGGTGACGAAGCCCCCGTACGGCCTTCCGGTCGTACGGGGGCTTCGGTGTCTTCAGCGGGCCTGGCGGCTCAACGGCCGCGCAGCTCCCGGTACTTGGCGACCAGGGCCGTCGTCGACGCGTCCAGGCCGGGTACGTCGGCACCGTCGGTGAGGGCGGGTTCGACGCGCTTGGCGAGGACCTTGCCCAGTTCGACGCCCCACTGGTCGAAGGAGTCGATGTTCCAGACGGCGCCCTGCACGAACACCTTGTGCTCGTAGAGCGCGATGAGCTGGCCGAGCACCGACGGGGTCAGCTCGCGGGCCAGGATCGTGGTGGTGGGGTGGTTGCCCTGGAACGTCTTGTGCGGCACCAGCTCCTCCGCCACCCCCTCCGCACGCACCTCGTCGGGCGTCTTGCCGAACGCCAACGCCTGGGTCTGCGCGAAGAAGTTGGCCATCAGCAGATCGTGCTGCGCCTTCAGCCCCTCGCTCAGCTCCGCCACCGGCTCGGCGAAACCGATGAAGTCCGCCGGGATCAACTTCGTGCCCTGGTGGATGAGTTGGTAATACGCGTGCTGCCCGTTCGTCCCCGGCGTACCCCACACCACCGGCCCGGTCTGCCACTCCACCGGATTCCCGTCCCGGTCCACCGACTTGCCGTTGGACTCCATGTCCAACTGCTGCAAGTAGGCGGTGAACTTGGAGAGGTAGTGGCTGTACGGCAGTACCGCGTGCGACTGGGCGTCGTGGAAGTTGCCGTACCAGACGCCCAACAGGCCAAGGAGCAAAGGCACGTTGGACTCGGCGGGCGCGGTGCGGAAGTGCTCGTCGACGAGGTGGAAACCGTCGAGCATCTCCCGGAAACGGTCCGGGCCGACGGCGATCATCAGCGACAGCCCGATCGCCGAGTCGAACGAGTAGCGTCCGCCGACCCAGTCCCAGAACTCGAACATGTTGTCCGTGTCGATACCGAAGTCCGACACCTTCCCCGCGTTCGTCGACAGCGCCACGAAGTGCTTGGCGACGGCGTCCTGATCGGCCTTCAGCTCGGTGAGCAGCCAGTCGCGGGCCGAGGTCGCGTTGGTGATCGTCTCGATCGTGGTGAACGTCTTGGAGGCGATGATGAACAGCGTCTCCGCCGGGTCGAGGTCACGGGTCGCCTCGTGCAGGTCGGCGCCGTCCACGTTCGACACGAACCGGACCGTCAGACCGCGGTCGGTGAAGCCGCGCAGCACCTCGTACGCCATCGCCGGACCGAGGTCCGAGCCGCCGATGCCGATGTTGACGATGTTCTTGATGCGCTTGCCGGTGTGGCCGGTCCACTCGCCGGAGCGGACGCGGTCGGCGAAGCCGGCCATCTTGTCGAGGACCGCGTGCACTTGGGGCACCACGTTCTCGCCGTCGACCTCGATCACGGCGTCACGCGGGGCACGCAGCGCGGTGTGCAGGACCGCGCGGTCCTCGGTGACGTTGATCTTCTCGCCGCGGAACATCGCGTTCCGCAGGCCGAACACGTCCGTGGCGGCGGCCAGCGCGTGCAGCAGCCGCAGGGTCTCGTCGGTGACGAGGTGCTTCGAGTAGTCGAGGTGCAGGTCACCGACCCGGAGCGTGTAGCCGGTGCCGCGCCCGGGATCGGCGGCGAACAGCTCCCGCAACCGGACCTCGCCGAGCTCCTCGCGGTGCTTGGCCAAGGCGGTCCACTCGGGCGTCTGGTTGAGCCTGGTACGGCCGTCTGCGTTCATTGCGACTTCAGCCTTCTTTCCTACCGACCTGGGGGCCGGTTCCAACCTAATTGATCAGCCCGTGACATGAGCGGTCGTCGCGTCGTCGTGCGGGGCAACAACAGGTACGTC
Source organism: Streptomyces sp. NBC_01478 (assembly GCF_036227225.1). Lineage (GTDB taxonomy): Bacteria > Actinomycetota > Actinomycetes > Streptomycetales > Streptomycetaceae > Streptomyces. Next base: position 3,151,202 of record NZ_CP109444.1, read on the forward strand.
CGGCTTGACCGCAGGTATCAGTGCGGTGACCGACAGGACGAAGAAGGCGGCGGTGAGCAGTGCGGGTGTGTTCAGTCCCCAGGCCGTCGCGGTGAGGCCACCGAGGAGGGCGCCCAGTGGGGCCCCGGCGACGGCCAGGGTACGGAACGCGGAACTGACCCGGCCCAGCATGTCGGCGGGAGCGCGCTGCTGCATCAGGGTCGTCGTGTTGACGTTCCACACCATGCCCATGAAGCCGAAGACCGCGAGGGCGGCCACGACCGCGGTCAGGCTGCGCACGGAGCCCATGACGACGAGGGCGCCGATCTGCACCAACCCCGCGAGCAGCACGCTCCGCAGCGGGCCCAGCCGGCCGGCGATCCGCCGGTTCACCGCTCCCCCGGCCAGGCCGCCGACGGCGTAGGCGGTGGTCGCCGCCGCGTATCCGGCGGTGCCCGCGTGCAGCCAGCCGGTCACCAGGACGACCAGGGTGGCGATCAGGGCGCCCATGCCGATGTTGCACAGGGCCGTCGCCGCGCACAGTCCGCGCAGGGGCCGGTCGCGCCAGAGGGTGCGCAGTCCGTCCGCGATCTCTCCGCGCAGCGTGCCGCCCGCCGGTCTCGGCGCGCGCTCGGGCGCCGCGGTGCGCAGGGAGGCGACCAGTGCGGCGGCCAGCAGGAAGGTCCCGGCGTCGGCCACGAAGGGCACGGCGGCCCCCGCGGCGAACAGCACCGGCACCACGGGCGCTCCCATCAGGCCGCCCGCGATCTGCTGTCCGGTCATCAGCCGGGCGTTGGCGCTGCCCAGCGCCGCGCGGTCCACCAGGGCCGGCAGCAGGGCCGTGGAGGCGTTGTCGAAAAGGGTCTGGAGTGTGGTCAGTGCGAAGGCCAGCGCGATGAGCAGGAGGATCGAGGCGTGGCCGAGGGCGACGGCCACGGCGAAGGCGGCGACGAGAAGGGCGCGGACCGCGTCCACCGTCCACATCGCGCGCCGCTGGTCCACCCGGTCGGCGACCGCGCCGCCGAGCAGCCCGAAGACGATCCAGGGCAGATAGCCGCAGGCGGTCACGGAGGCGATGAGCAGGGGCCGGTCCGTCAGCGAGACGGCGAGCAGGGGCAGTGCGGCACCCCGCAGCGCGTCCCCGAACCGCGAGATCACGGCGGCGCTCCACAGCCGCCCGAACCCCCCACGCCACGCGGGCACATGACTGCCCGTCACCTCGACCGTCGTCACCACTCCCCCTCACGGTTCGCCGATGCACAAACCGTAGAGGGCGGCACTGACAATCGGTCCGGAGGCGGTCGGCCGCCGGGGGGCCAAACAGCTCCGGCCAGACACCTTGTGGGCGTCCGGCCGGTTCCAACTCCTAGATTTCTCCCCGCAGTTTGGCGAGCGCCTCGGCGAGGATCGCCTCGCCGTCCGCGTCGCTGCGCCGCTCCCGTACATACGCGAGGTGCGTCTTGTAGGGCTCGGTGCGCGGCGGGTCCGGCGGGTTGTCCCGGTCCTGTCCGGCCGGGAAGCCGCAGCGCGGGCAGTCCCAAGTGTCGGGAACCTGCGCGTCGCTGGCGAAGCTGGGCTGCGTCTCGTGCCCGTTGGAGCACCAGAAGGAGATGCGCAGCCGGGGCGCGGACTCGCCACGCTCGGCCTCGCCCATCGGCCCCGCCCCGACCCGGCTTCCACGGATCGCGTTGCCACTTGCCACGGTCGTAACTCCCTGCGTGATGGTGCCGCGAAGCGAGTCGGCGTTTTCGCTCCGTTGCGAGCGCCTCAGTCTACGTAAGGCCCAACGCGCGTCCAGTGGTTGGAGTTACAGCCCCTACACCTAGACGCAAGCCCCATGATAGGCCGCGCTTAGCTGCGCGTACCGAACATGGGGCCTTACGTACGGAATGTGCGACGGAACGTGCGGTCAGCTCGTCTTCATCAGCAGACCGAGTACGACGATGCAGGCGAACCAGAGCACACCGAGCACCACGGTGATGCGGTCCAGGTTGCGCTCGGCGACCGACGAGCCGCCGACGGACGACGCCATGCCGCCACCGAACATGTCGGAGAGACCGCCGCCCTTCCCCTTGTGCATCAGCACCAGCAGCATCAACAGCAGGCTGAAGACGATCAGGGCGATCGAGAACCCCAAAACCACGGCTGGACCAACTTCCTCGGATTCGGATGGACGACGGGGACACGGCTGTGGAGCCATGTCCCCGCAAGGGTACGACGGATCGTCGCTACGGCCTACTCACGGCTTCACTGGTCGCGGAAGCGCGCGATCTTGACGAACTCGTCGGCGTCCAGCGAGGCACCGCCGACCAGGGCGCCGTCCACGTCGGGCTGGGCCATGATCTCGGCGACGTTGCCGGACTTGACGGAGCCGCCGTACTGGATGCGGACCTGGTCGGCCAGTTCCTGCGAGTACAGCTCGGCGAGCTTGCCGCGGATGGCCTGGCAGACCTCCTGGGCGTCGCCGGCGCCGCAGACCTTGCCGGTGCCGATGGCCCACACGGGCTCGTAGGCGATGACGATCGACTCGGCCTGCTCGGCGGGGACGTCCTTGAGACCGCCCTCGACCTGGGAGAGCGTGTGGGCGACGTGGTTGCCCGCCTCGCGGATGTCGAGTTCCTCGCCGACGCAGAGGATCGGGGTCAGGCCGTGCTTGTAGGCGGCCTTGACCTTGGCGTTGACGATCTCGTCGGTCTCCGCGTGGTACTGGCGGCGCTCGGAGTGGCCGATCGCCACGTACGTGCACTTCAGCTTGGCCAGCATCGCACCGGAGATCTCGCCGGTGTAGGCGCCGGAGTCGTGCGCCGAGATGTCCTGGGCGCCGTACTTGATCTTGAGCTTGTCGCCGTCGACCAGGGTCTGCACGGAGCGCAGGTCGGTGAAGGGCGGCAGGACGGCGACCTCGACGGCCTCGTAGTCCTTGTCCGCGAGGGCGAAGGCGAGCTTCTGGACGTGGGCGATGGCCTCGAGGTGGTTGAGGTTCATCTTCCAGTTGCCCGCCATGATCGGCGTGCGCCCAGAGGAAATAGATGGAGCCATTGAGGTCAGTCCTCCAGTGCGGCGAGGCCGGGGAGCGTCTTGCCCTCGAGGTATTCGAGGGAGGCGCCGCCGCCGGTCGAGATGTGGCCGAATGCGGTCTCGTCGAAGCCCAGGATGCGGACGGCCGCGGCGGAGTCGCCACCGCCGACGACCGTGAAGGCCGGGGAGTCGAGAAGGGCCTGGGCGACCGCCTTGGTGCCCTCGGCGTAGTCGGGGTGCTCGAAGACGCCCATCGGACCGTTCCAGAAGATGGTGGCCGCGTCGGCGAGCTTCGAGGCGTACAGGGCACCGGTCTCGGGACCGATGTCGAGGCCCATCTGGTCGGCGGGGATGGCGTCCGCGGCGACGACGGTGGGGTTGGAGGGGGCCTTCGTCTTCAGGTCCGGGAACCCGGCCGAGGTCACGACGTCGACGGGGACGACCAGCTCGACGCCGTTCTTCTCGGCGCGCTCGACGTACTCGGTGACGGCGGGCAGTTGGTCGTCCTGGACCAGGGAGGCGCCGATCTCGTAGCCCTTGGCCTTGAGGAAGGTGAAGGCCATGCCGCCGCCGATGAGGATGCGGTCGGCCTTGCCGAGGAGCTGGTCGATGACGGCGAGCTTGTCGGAGACCTTGGAGCCGCCGAGGGCTACGACGTAGGGCCGCTTGACGTCCTCGGTGAGCTTCTTCAGGACGCCGACCTCGGTGGCGATGAGGTAGCCGGCGTAGTGCGGCAGGCGGGCCGGGAGGTCGTACACGGAGGCGTGCTTGCGGTGCACGGCGCCGAAACCGTCGCCTACGTAGATGTCCGCCAGGGCGGCGAGCTGGTCGGCGAACTCGCCGCGCTCGACGTCGTCCTTGGCGGTCTCGCCCGCGTTGAAGCGCAGGTTCTCGATGACCGCGACCTGGCCGGGCTCCAGGCCGCGCACCGCGTCGTGGGCGGCCGGGCCGACGGTGTCCTGGGCGAACGCGACCGGCGCGCCCAGGAGTTCGGCGAGGCGCTCGGCGGGCTGGAGGAGGGAGAAGGCCGGGTCCGGGGCGCCCTTGGGGCGGCCCAGGTGCGAGGCCACGATCACCTTGGCGCCCGCCTCGACGAGAGCCTTGATCGTGGGCAGCACGGCGCGGATGCGGCCGTCGTCGGTGATGAGGCCGTCGGCCAGCGGGACGTTGAGGTCGGCGCGGACGAAGACCCGCTTGCCGTCCACTCCTTCGGCGAGGAGTTCGTCGATCGTCTTCATGGAATGGGGCTCCTAGGGAGGGCTCTTCAGGCTCTTCGGATCCGAGAGGGCCGATCGATCACTACGGAGTAGTCGATCGATCTCTACGCAGTACAGGGCTCGGGCAGCGCGGCGTGCGCTGACCGAGCCCTGACTCACATCGAGTTGCCTGCTCTGGAGGTCAGAGCTGGCCGCCGACGAAGACCGTGAGGTCGACGAGGCGGTTGGAGTAGCCCCACTCGTTGTCGTACCAGCCGAGGATCTTCACCGTGTTGCCTTCCTGAACCATCGTCAGGAGGGAGTCGAAGGTGCAGGAGGCCTGGTCGCCGACGATGTCCGAGGAGACGATCGGGTCCTCGGTGTAGGACAGGTAACCCTTGAGGTCGCCGTCCTCGGAGGCCTTCTTGAACGCGGCGTTGACCTCGTCCTTGGTGACCTCGCGCTGCAGCGTCACGACCAGGTCGGTGGCCGAGCCGGTCGGGACCGGGACGCGCATCGCGATGCCGTCGAGCTTGCCCTTGAGCTGCGGGAGGACCAGGGCGGTGGCCTTGGCGGCACCGGTGGTGGTCGGGATGATGTTCTCGGCGGCGGCACGCGCGCGACGCAGGTCCGAGTGCGGGAAGTCCAGGATGCGCTGGTCGTTCGTGTACGCGTGCACCGTGGTCATCAGGCCCTTGACGATGCCGAAGTTCTCGTCGAGAACCTTGGCCATCGGCGCCACACAGTTGGTGGTGCAGGAGGCGTTCGAGATGACGTGGTGCTGGGCCGCGTCGTACTTGTCCTGGTTGACGCCCATCACGATCGTGATGTCCTCGTCCTTGGCCGGAGCCGAGATGAGGACCTTCTTGGCGCCGCCGGCGATGTGCTTCTCGGCGTCGGCCTTCTTCGTGAAGATGCCGGTCGACTCGATGACGATGTCGACGCCCAGCTCGCCCCACGGGATGTCGGCGGGGTTGCGCTCGGACAGCACCTTGATCGTGTGCCCGTCGACGGTGATCGTGTCGGCGGTGTGCGACACCTCGGCCTGCAGGCGGCCCAGGATGGTGTCGTACTTGAGCAGGTGAGCGGTGGTCGCGGTGTCACCCAGGTCGTTGACAGCCACGATCTCGATGTCAGCACCCTGCTTCAGCAGCGCGCGGAAGTAGTTACGACCGATGCGGCCAAAGCCGTTGATGCCTACGCGGATCGTCACGAACCGATCTCCTCGTTGGTACGCCGGCTCAGTGCCGGCGAGTTGTATGGGATGTCCCCGACCGCCTACGACCCTACCCTCCTGAGCCCCCCGGGGTGACATCGAGATGCCCCATACACCGCAGGGCGGTCCGTACCCGCCAGTAGGGGTACGGACCGCCCTCGATGTTCATGACATCGACACGCCGAGTCAGCTCTTGAGGGCCGCCAGCGCCTTCTTGAGCAGGGTCGCGCGGTCACCGGCCGCGGTGACCTGTTCCAGGCCGAAGCCCAGCAGAACGGTGCGGTCGGTGGTGACCGCGCCGTACGTCTGGAAGAGGGCTCCGGTGCGGGTCCAGTCGTTCAGGACCGCGGGGCTGCCGGCCGGCGGGCCGGTCACGGTCCAGGCGCCGAGGGAGGTCTCGAAGCCCTCGGCCTGGGTGGCCGTGCCGCCCACGACGAGCGAGGTGTCGTCGGCGAGGACGCCGTGGCCGCCGCTGCCCGGGTCGGTGATGTAGCTCAGCGAGACCTCGACGGACTTGCCGGCGTAGGCGCTCAGGTCGAAGCCGACCTGCTGCCAGCCGTTGGAGGCGCCGGTGAGGCTGTTCCACGAACCGGTGGTGCCGGTCGCGGTGCAGCCGCTGTTCGCGATCGTCAGGTAGTGCTTGAGCCACGGGTGCTCGGCGACCAGGAACCCGGCCTCGCACTCCGTCGGCACGGCGATGCTGGTGGCGCCGCCCACCTCCGGGAGCGTGGTCCAGTCGTCGGCCCCGGTGGTGTGGATCTCGACCACGGCGTGGTCGTAGCCGGGCTCGGTGTCCCACAGCAGCTCGCTGCGCAGCGTGGGCTTGTCGGCCGCGCTCACCCCGGTGAGGTCGATGGTGCGGGTGAGGCGCTTGTAGGAGTCGTCGTTGTGGACGGCGGCCGCCATGTAGGAGCCCGCGTAGGGGCCGTACGGGTTGACGGTCCCGGCGAACTTGCCCGCCCCGGCACTCGCGAACTGCGGGTACCTGGTGGGCGACAGCGAGTCGGAGGTGACGCTGTAGGTGCCGGCCCGGTCCAGCGGGTTGCCGGGCGCGCCGCTGAGCGGCCCGGTGAATCCGTCGAGCTTGCCGGAGCCGGTGAAGCCGGTGGCCCCAGGGGTGGACGTACGGGAGTAGGCGCCCAGGTAGTACTGGCTGAAGTCGTTCGAGGGGGTGCCGTCCGCGAGGGCGACGGAGCCGCCGGCCTGCTCGCCTGCCTCGATCAACTTGCCGCCCTCGTTGAGGAAGGCGCGCAACTGGAGCTGGGTGCCGTTGCCCGGTCCCGCGGTGCCCGAGTAGTGGACGACGGTCTTGAAGTGGTCGAGCACGGCGAGCGCGTCGGGCGCGCCCTGGGTGGCGACGTCCCAGACGATCGCCTTACGGCCGTTGGCCTTCAGGGCGTCGACGTAGGTCTGCGCCTGGGTGGCGGCAGCGCCCTCCTCGGCGACGACAAGGGTGTCCGCCGAGGGCAGCTTGGCCACCGTGTACGTGAAGTGCGCGCTGGATGTGGGCTTCCCGGCCTTGGTCTTACCGGTGAACCAGACCTCGACCTTGTCGCCCGGGGCGCCGCCCTTGACCTTGGCCCGGTACTCGTCGAAGTACAGGTTGTCGTCCCCGCCGTAGGTCTGGCCGCCCTTCCAGGACTTGAGCGCCCTGTCCTGCGTACGGCCGCCGTTGACGCGGTACTTGAGCTCCTTGTCGCGCACGGACTTCCGTACGACGACGGAGACCTCCTGGTCGGCGCCGCGCGCGTACGACGTCGAGAAGGTGGCCGGGGTGAAGTCGGCGGCACTCAGGCCGACCGAGGAGGCCGGCTGGTCGGGGTGGGCGACGGTCTCGGCGACGGAGAGCGCGAAGGGGATGTTCTTCGCGAACTCGTCCTGGATCAGCTTCTCGTCGTCCGGGTAGTTGAAGACGGACTGGCAGTCGGCCGCGTTCCAGGCGTCGTTGGGGTCGATGTTCGACGCGGTCTGGCAGGTCGACATCTCGGGGGTGAACATCGACATGCCGTTGACGTTCGACCCGTGGCCGTCCGCCTCGCCGTTGGTCGTGTACAGCTCCGAGGAGACCTGCGAGTGGTAGCCGGGGATCGCCGGGTTGTCGGGCGTGCCCGCGAGCGCCTTGTAGAGCACGTCGTCCGGGGTGGGTGTCGCGACCTGCCAGCCGACTCCGTAGAGGAGGAGTTCGGCGGCGGAGTGGTAGTTGATGCCGTAGCTGAAGCCGATCCGCTGCTCGAAGTTGTCGAGTGCCTTGGTCTCGGGCTCGGAGGCCGGAGCCGTGCCGCGATACGTCTCACTGGTGGGGTTCGGGGACGAACCCTCGTCGTCGTAGCCCCACTTGTAGGCGAAGTTGCGGTTGAGGTCGACGCCGTCGCCGGTGGAGATGGTGCCGTCGCCGTTGACGTCCCGCAGGTTCTTGCGCCACAAGCGGGTGTCGGAGTTCTGGAAGGTGTAGTCGTAGCCGTCCGGGTTGGCGGACAGCACGAACCACAGCTCGGTCGAGTCGACGATCTTCTTGACGCGCTTGTCGGTCTTGTAGTTGTCCACGTAGTAGTGCATCAGCCGGCGGGTCATCTCCGGCGTGATCCACTCGCGCGCGTGCTGGTTGGACACGTACAGCACGGAGGGCTTGGAGCCGTCCTTGGTCTTCTTCGCGTTCTTGGTCAGTTTGAGCGCGAGGATGTCCTGACCGTCGACCGTCTTCCCGATGGACTCGACCTTGGTGAGCCCGGGATTGGCCTGCCCGGTCCTGACGATCTCCTCCTTCAGACCACCACTTCCGCCGTACGGCCGGAAGACCCCCTGCGCCGCGTCCTCGACGCGGGTCTCGGCCTTCGCCGACAGGGTGTGCTCGGTGAGGTCGACGCCCTGCTTCTCCAGTTTCCCGGCCTGCTGGTCGGTGAGGTAGACCTCGACGGCCGTTTTGCCGGACGCGGAGAACTTGTTGTCGCCGAGTTCGTGCGCGTCCTGTCCGGCCTTCAGGAGCAGGGGTATCTGCTTCTGGGTGACGTCCGCGCGGAAGACCTTGACCTCGTCCGGGTCGGACTTCGCGGAACTCCCGCCCTGCGCCTGGGCGATCGGTGCGATGCTCGCCCCGGTGATCAGGAGCGCGCCGACAGCGAGGATCGATCTCGCTCTGTGTCTCATGAATCCCCCTAGCAATCGTTCGCCACAGCAGCGAACAGTTGCCAGGCTCATGACACTTCATGATCGAGTCAAGGGCGACACAAGGACAGACAAACGCCGTTACGGAGCCCTTCGGGAAGCTCGGCGGGCAGTGCCGGGGAAACGCGGGCCGACACCTCATCCTCCAGGAGCTCAGGCCGAGTTGCCCTTGGGCCCGGTCTGCGTCGAGTTCAGAGGACCCCGGGACGGGCAGACGCCGGTACGGGACCTTCGGGCGGGCCCGGCAGAGTCCAGGGCGGAGGCGGGCGGCGCGCACACGCCCGGCCGAAGAGTTGACAGTTCATCAACATCGCGGCAAGGCGCCCGCAACGCAGAGACGCCGACGCCAGGCCCTCCGGGAGACGCGGCGGGAGATCTTCCCGGAGGGGCAAGTGCCGGCCCGCACACGCCCGGCGGGAACCCCTCACGGCCTCACCCCGGGCCGTCCACTCCCCCCACGCCCGATCGGTCGCCGGTGATTTCCCTCCGGGCCGGTCCACCAGGCAGGCCCGAACGGACGGCCGCACCGGCTAATTGACGGCCCGTCGACATCGAGGCGAGTGCCCCCCGAGACGGACAAACGCCGGTGCCGATGCCCCGAACGGGCATCGGCACCGGCGTATTGACAGATCGTCAGCCGACCATGTTGTCGGCCATCTCCTCGGTGATGCTGGACTCCGTGCCCGGGACGCCCAGGTCCTGGGCCCGCTTGTCGGCCATCGCCAGCAGGCGGCGGATACGGCCGGCCACGGCGTCCTTCGTCAGCGGCGGGTCGGCCAGCGCGCCCAGTTCCTCCAGGGAGGCCTGCTTGTGGTCCATGCGGAGGCGGCCGGCCGCCGCGAGGTGCTCGGGGACCTCGTCGGCGAGGATCTCCAGCGCGCGCTGCACGCGAGCGCCGGCGGCGACGGCCGCGCGGGCCGAGCGGCGCAGGTTGGCGTCGTCGAAGTTGGCGAGGCGGTTGGCCGTGGCGCGCACCTCGCGGCGCATCCGGCGCTCCTCCCAGGCCAGCACCGACTCGTGCGCGCCGAGCCGGGTGAGCAGGGCGCCGATCGCGTCGCCGTCACGGACGACCACCCGGTCGACCCCGCGCACCTCGCGGGCCTTCGCCGCGATCGACAGCCTGCGGGCGGCGCCGACCAGCGCGAGCGCGGCCTCCGGCCCCGGGCAGGTCACCTCCAGGGAGGAGGACCGGCCGGGCTCGGTCAGCGAGCCGTGGGCCAGGAACGCGCCCCTCCAGGCCGCCTCGGCGTCACAGGTCGCCCCGGAGACGACCTGCGGCGGCAGGCCCCGGATCGGGCGTCCACGGCCGTCCACGAGGCCCGTCTGCCGGGCCAACTGATCGCCGCCGGCGACCACCCGGACGACGTAACGGGAACCGCGGCGCAGTCCGCCGGGCGCCATCACGATCAGCTCCGAACTGTGGCCGAAGATCTCCAGGATGTCCCGCTTGAGCCGGCGCGCCGCCATCGCGGTGTCCAGCTCCGCCTCGATCACGATGCGCCCGCTCACCAGGTGGAGGCCTCCGGCGAACCGCAGAATGGCGGAGACCTCCGCCTTCCTGCAGCAGGTCCGGGTGACGGGGAGCCGGGAGATCTCATCCTTCACCGCTGCCGTCATCGCCATGGGCCGATCCTTCCATGCATCCGAAAAATACGGTCGTACGCGGCGGCCAACAGCTCCGGGTCGTGCCTTGGAGTTCCGTCGGTCCGGGCCACCGGCGCCAGCTCGACCGCGGCGTCCAGCCGCTTGGCGGCTTCGGTGAGCGACGCACGATCGGGCACGGCGGCCTCGTCGGCCAGCACCACGTCCAGGGCGAGTTTAGGGGCGTGTCGTCCCAAAACCTCCAAATGACGCTGCGGGGAGAAGCCATCGGTTTCTCCGGGCTGCGGCGCGAGGTTCAGGGAGAGTACCCGGCGCGCCTTCGTCTCGGTGAGCGCGTCGAGCAGTTCCGGCACCAGCAGATGCGGGATGACCGACGAGAACCAGGAGCCAGGACCGAGCACCACCCAGTCCGCGTCGAGCACGGCGGCGACGGCCTCGGGCACGGCCGGCGGGTCGTGCGGCACGACGTGGACGGACATCACCTCGCCGGGCGTGAGCGCGACCGTCGCCTGTCCCCGGACGGTGTCGACGTCGTCCGGCCGCGCCGGATCGTGCCCCTTGACCAGCGCCTGGAGCTCCAGCGGTACGGCGGACATGGGCAGCACGCGCCCGTGCGCGCCGAGCAGCTTGCCGACCAGGTCGAGGGCCTGGACGTGGTCGCCGAGCTGCTCCCACAGGGCGACGATCAGCAGATTGCCGACCGCGTGCTCGTGCAGGTCGCCCTTGGACTGGAAGCGGTGCTGGATGACGCGGGCCCAGGTCTGGCCCCAGTCGTCGTCGCCGCACAGCGCGGCGAGGGCCTTGCGCAGGTCCCCGGGGGGCAGCACGCCCAGTTCGTCGCGCAGGCGTCCACTGGAGCCGCCGTCGTCGGCCACGGTGACGACGGCGGTGAGGTCGCCGGTGATCCGGCGCAGTGCGGTGAGCGAGGCGGACAGGCCCATGCCGCCGCCGAGGGCGACCACCTTGGGCTGGGTGCCGCGCCGGCGCGGCTTGCCGCCGCGGGCCTCGACGGGCCTGGTCGTCCGTCCTTCGGGCACCACTCGGCGCAGCCTGCCCAGCCGTGGGCTACGTCCCGTCATTCCCGTCCCATGTCCCGGTGTACGACCACCGTCTCCACGCCCTCGGCCACGAGCCGCGCGGCGAGCTTCTCCGCCGTGGCGACCGAGCGGTGCTTGCCGCCGGTGCAGCCGATCGCGATCGTCACGTACCGCTTGCCCTCACGCCGATAGCCGGCCGCGATGAGCCTGAGCAGCTCGGCGTACCGGTCGAGGAACTCCTTGGCGCCGGGCTGGTTGAAGACGTACGCCGAGACCTCTTCGTTGAGGCCGTTGAAGGGGCGCAGCTCCGGGACCCAGTGCGGGTTGGGCAGGAAGCGCATGTCCGCGACCAGGTCGGCGTCGACCGGGAGGCCGTACTTGAAGCCGAACGACATGACGGTGGCCCGCAGCGCGGGCTCCTCCTCGCCGGCGAACTGGGCGTCCATCTTGGCGCGCAGCTCGTGGACGTTGAGGCTGGAGGTGTCGATGACGAGGTCGGCGTCGCCGCGCAGTTCGCGCAGCAGTTCGCGTTCGGCGTCGATGCCGTCGACGATGCGGCCGTCGCCCTGGAGGGGGTGGGGGCGGCGCACGGACTCGAAGCGGCGCACCAGGGCCTCGTCGGAGGACTCCAGGAAGACGATCCGCCGGGTGACGTGCTTGGAGGCCAGGTCGGCGAGGGACTCGCGGAGGTTGTCGAAGAAGCGCCGTCCGCGTACGTCGACGACGACCGCGATCCGTGCCACGTTGCCCTGGGAGCGGGCACCCAGCTCCACCATGGTGGGGATCAGGGCGGGCGGGAGGTTGTCGACGACGAACCAGCCGAGGTCCTCCAGGCACTTGGCGGCGGTGGACCGCCCGGCCCCGGACATGCCGGAGATGATCACCAGCTCGGGGATGGCCGTCTCGGGCACCCCGGGGGTCGTGCTGTCCGTACTCACCTGTGCTCCGTCGTCCTGGACCTCTTGCTGTGAAGCCTGATCCTCGCCCGACTCCTTGTGCGTCCGATCTCGGTCCGCTGTGGGCTGCTTCTCTTGTTCGCTCATGTCTCCTGCCCCCGTCGCTCGTCCGGGGCGCCCGCGGGTACGGGCTCCCCCGGTGCACCCGTCGTCGTCCCGGGTGTCCCGTCTTCCATGTCATCCATGATCTCTCCAGTCGCCGTGTTCACGGCGGGTGCGGCCGGGGCCGCCTGGGCGAGGGCCACCGCGATGGTCTCGGCGGTCTTGCGACCTATGCCGGGAACCTCGCAGATCTGGTCGATTGTCGCGGATCGCAGCTTCTTCACCGAACCGAAGTGTTTGATCAGCGCCTGTTTGCGGGTCTCGCCGAGTCCGGGCACGTCGTCCAGGGGGCTCGCCCGGAAGCGCTTGGCCCGCTTGGCGCGCTGGTAGGTGATCGCGAAGCGGTGGGCCTCGTCGCGGACGCGCTGGAGGAGGTAGAGGCCCTCGCTGGTGCGGGGCAGCACCACGGGGTCGTCCTCGTCGGGCAGCCAGACCTCCTCCAGGCGCTTGGCGAGACCGCACACGGCGATGTCGTCGATGCCCAGTTCGTCGAGGGCCTTCTTGGCGGCGGCGACCTGCGGCTGCCCGCCGTCGACGACCACGAGCTGCGGCGGGTAGGCGAACCGCTTGGGGCGGCCCTCGTCGTCCTTCAGGTCCCTCAGCTCGTCGCCGTCCGCCCACTCCCCCGTCTTCTCCTTCTCGGCGAGATAGCGCCGGAAGCGGCGGGTGATCACCTCGTGCATCGAGCGGACGTCGTCCTGGCCCTCGAAGCCCTTGATCTGGAAGCGGCGGTACTCGCTCTTGCGGGAGAGCCCGTCCTCGAAGACCACCATCGACGCCACGACGTCGTCGCCCTGGAGGTGCGAGATGTCGTAGCACTCGATCCTGAGGGGGGCGCTGTCCAGGTCGAGGGCCTCGGAGATCTCCTCCAGGGCGCGCGAGCGGGTGGTGAGGTCGGAGGCGCGCTTGGTCTTGTGCAGGACGAGGGACTGCTGGGCGTTGCGCGCGACGGTCTCCATGAGGGACTTCTTGTCGCCGCGCTGCGGGATGCGCAGTGACACGTTCGACCCGCGTCGGTCCGTCAGCCACTGCTGGACCGGCTCCACCGGGTCGGGCAGTGCCGGGACGAGGACCTCCTTGGGGACGGCGTCGCCCTTCTCCTCGCCGTAGAGCTGCTGGAGGGCGTGCTCGACGAGGGCCGCGGTGGTGACGTCCTCGACCTTGTCGGTGACCCAGCCGCGCTGGCCGCGCACGCGTCCGCCGCGGACGTGGAAGATCTGGACGGCCGCCTCCAGCTCGTCCTCGGCGACCGCGATCAGGTCGGCGTCGGTCGCGTCGGCGAGGACGACCGCGCTCTTCTCCATGGCCTTCTTCAGGGCCTCGATGTCGTCGCGCAGACGGGCCGCCCGCTCGTACTCCATCTCCTCGGCGGCGTCCGTCATCGCCGTCTCCAGGCGGCGGATGTACGTGCCGGTGCGGCCGGCCATGAAGTCGCAGAACTCCTCGGCCAGTTCGCGGTGTTCGTCCTCGGTGACGCGGCCGACGCAGGGCGCGGAGCACTTGCCGATGTAGCCGAGCAGGCAGGGGCGGCCGGTACGGGTCGCGTTCTTGAAGACGCCGGCCGAGCAGGTGCGGACGGGGAACACGCGCAGCAGGAGGTCCACGGTGTCGCGGATCGCCCAAGCGTGTCCGTACGGCCCGAAGTAGCGGACGCCCTTCTTCTTGTGACCGCGCATCACCTGCACGCGCGGGTACTCCTCGTTCATCGTCACCGCGAGGTACGGGTAGCTCTTGTCGTCGCGGTACTTGACGTTGAACCGGGGGTCGTACTCCTTGATCCAGGAGTACTCCAACTGGAGCGCCTCGACCTCCGTGGACACCACCGTCCACTCCACCGACGCGGCCGTGGTGACCATCGTGCGCGTGCGCGGGTGGAGTCCGGCCAGGTCCTGGAAGTAGTTCGCCAGGCGCTGGCGCAGGCTCTTCGCCTTTCCGACGTAGATCACCCGGCGGTGCTCGTCGCGGAATCTGTAGACCCCGGGCGAGTCCGGGATCTCTCCCGGCCTGGGGCGGTAGCTGGAGGGGTCGGCCATGTTTCACACCCTACTGGCGCGGAGTGACAGCGCGGCGGGGCTGTGGACAACGCCTACCGGGACTCCAGGAACGTGAGAACGGCCAGGACACGGCGGTGGTCGTCGGCGGCTTCCGGAAGGTGGAGTTTGCCCAGGATGCTGCGGACGTGTTTCTCGACGGTGCCCTCGGTGACCCACAGCCGGCGGCCGATGCCGGCGTTGGAGCGGCCTTCCGCCATCAGCGCCAGGACCTCACGCTCACGGTTGCTGAGGAAGGACAGCGGGTCGTCGCGGCGCTGCGCCGAGAACAGCTCGTGCACCAGGGAGGGGTCGACGACCGAGCCGCCCTTGTGGATGCGGTCGAGGGCCTCGACGAACTCGTCGACGACCGTGATCCGGCTCTTGAGGAGATACCCGACCTTGTGCCCGCCGGCCAGCAGCTCCAGGGCCTCATCGACCTCGACGAACGCGGACAGCACGAGGATGCCGGTGTCGGGATGGCGCTCCCGGATCGTCCGGGCCGCCTTCAGTCCCTCGGTGGAGTGGTCGGGCGGCATCCTGATGTCGACGATCGCGAGGTCGGGCCGCTCGGTGTCGACCAGTTCCAGGAGCCGTTCCGCGTCGCCGGCCTGGCCCGCCACCTCGTAGCCCAGACGTTCGCACAGGCTCGCGAGGCCCTCCCTGAGGAGGACGTCGTCGTCGGCGAGGACGACCCGTCCCCGCGCGGTCTGCTGCGCTGCGTCCATCGTCCCGGCTCCCCCTGCCCCGACCAGTGCGGTGCGCCACGCACAGCCTGCCGGACCGGGTCGGGTACGGCTAGCGGGTACGGGAATTGGGGGGTGGCCGTGACGACACGGGGCCGTGTCCGGGCGATTCTCGTAGCAGTGCGGTGAGGGCGGACCGGACGCCTCGGGCGAGAGCCGGCGGCGTCGGTCCGTGTCCGCCCGTGGGAGGACGGCACCCGGTCCCTGAGGGAGCTTCTTGACCCGCGGGACCCCGACGTGGTGCGCGCCAAGGACCCGCGTTCCAGACCCTCGAAGCACCCATGGAGCCGGACGGCTGCCTCTCCGTCCGAGAAGACCGCCCGACGCGTACGCGAGGTCACCGGAGTCCACGCTCCCCCGGCCTGGACACCCACCGCGTACGCCTCGGGCGGTCACATCTCCGCGCGGGGCAGCGGCAGTCGTACGGTGAGGGTCGTGCCCTCTCCTGGTGGGCTGGCGACGCGCAGCTTGCCGCCGATCGCCTCGACGCGGTCGACGAGGCCGATGAGCCCGGAGCCGTGCCCCAGGTCGGCGCCGCCCACTCCGTCGTCGGCGATCGTCACCTCCAGGACGTCGTCCTCGACCCGCGCCGACACCGCGACGAAGCTCGCGCGCGCGTGCTTGACGGCGTTGGTGAGGCACTCGGAGGTCACGTAGTAGACGGCGACCTCGATCTGTTCCGGGAGGCGGCCGGCCGGCAGGCGCAGGTCGAGTTCCACGGGGACGGCGGAGCGGCGGGCCAGCGCGCGCAGGGCCGGGCCCAGGCCGCCCTTGGAGAGGATCGCGGGGTGGATGCCGCGCGCGACCTGCAACAGGTCGGCGAAGGCGTCGTCCAGGCCCTTGGCGATGTGGTCCAGTTGCTCGGCGAGTTCCGCCGGCTGCTCGTCGAGCATTGACTGGGCCGTTCTGAGGTCGAGTTGGAGCGAGACGAGCCGCTGCTGGACGCCGTCGTGCAGATCGCGTTCGATACGGCGCCTGGAGGCGTCCCCGGCGGCCACCACGCGCGCGCGTGACGCCGTGAGCTGGTCGCGGCTGTCGGCGTTGGCGAGGGCGGTGGCGACGAGTTCGGTGAAGTCGGCGAGCCGGGACTCGGTGTCCGGGGGCAGCGGTTCGGTTCCGGCGGCGGCCGCGACGACGGCGCCCCACAGCCGGTCGTCCACGACGATGGGGACGCCCACCGAACGGCCCACGCGCGCGGGGCGGGCGGTGCGCGCCACCTCCGCCGCGGCGGCCGTCTCGGCCTCGGCGGCGGGCCCGCGGGCGGAACCGAGGACGGTGGCGGTGCCGTCGGCGCCGTAGCGCAGGACGGCGGCGGAGCCGCTGCTCAGTACCCTCCCCACCTGGTCGGCGACTTCGGAGAACACCTCGTGCGGGGGCACCCCGCGTGCGACGAGAGTGGCGACCCGGCGCAGCGCGGTCTGTTCACGGGCGGCGCGGCGGCTCGCGGTGACGTCGCGCGCGGCGGCGTAGATCAGGCCCTCCCCGGGGACCGCGCGGGCGTTCCACTGGAGCCAGCGTTCGGTGCCGTCGTCCCGGACGAAGCGGTTCTCGAACTCGCCGGGTTCGACGCCGCTCGCGAGCCGGTCGAGCGCGGCACGCGTGCGTGCCCGGTCCTCCGGGTGCACGAACTCCAGCCAGGGTCTGGCCAGGAGTGCGTCGGCGGAATGGCCGAGGGTCCGTTCGAAAGCGGGGTTCACGCGCTTGAAGTAGCCGTCGAGCCCCGCGATGCACAGCAGGTCGAGGGAGAGGTGGAAGATGCTCGCCAGCTCCTGCTCGGCCTTGTCGCGCCGCCCGTGGGCCGCGGCGAAGGACGCCATGGTGCCGTTCATGCCGCCGAGCAGCTCAGCCCAGGTCCCCTCGAACGCGGCGACGTCCGCGCGGTGGCCGAGCCGGTTGTCGTCGATCGCCGTGTTCATGGTGGTGATCTCTCCGGCGAGCCGTTCGGTGGTCACCCGCAGTTCGCGGAACGTGTCGGCCACGGCGCCGAGTTCGTCCCGGCCCGCGTACCGGATGTCGTACGACAGATCGCCCTCGGACAGCGCCCGGGCGCCCGCGGAGACCTCGCTGAGGGGGCGGGTGATCGACAGGCGCAGGGTCAGGGCGAGGACGGTGACGGCGGCCAGCACGGCCAGTGACACGCTGAGGTCGCGTGTCTCACGCGCGCGTGCGGTGGCGAGGTCGCGCGCGGCGCCGCGGCCCAGTTCGGCGGCGGCCTGGTGCTGGATGACGCGCAGCGCCTCGATGCGCTGGGTGGAGGCGGTCAGCCAACTGTCGTACGTGGGCCAGGCGTTGCGCCCGGCGTGCGGGTCGGCGAGGGTCTCGCGGGTCTTGCGGACGACGAGGCCGGGGTGCTGGAGGAGAGCGACGTAGAGCCTGCCTTTGAGGGCGGCGGGCGCGGTCCGGTCGAAGTCGTCCAGGAGCGCCTTCTCCAGAACCGACCAGCGGTCCGTGGCGGTGGCGTGCAGGGCGCCGGGGGTGTCGAACAGCACGGCCAGTTCGGTGCGTTCGCGTTCGGCGGCCTCGATGGCGTTCAGCAGCGCGATGTGGGCGTCGGCCGCCTGCCCGGAGGTGCGGGTGGGGCGGCCGGACTCCAGGGTGGCGGCCAGCTCCAGGAGGTCGTCCTCGATCGTGTCGTACTGGGCGGCGAGTTGGGACGCGGTGAGGGAGCCGGTCCCCAATTGGAGCCGCAGGGCGTGGAGTTGGCGGCTCCGTGCGTTGAGCCGCCCCGCTACGTCGGGCGGACCGGGCCGGCCGGCCGCGTCCAGAAGGGCCGCGTTCAGCGCCCGGTCGGTGGCGTGCTGCGCACCGGAGCGTTCCTTCAGGGTCGCCGGGCCGGGGCGCAGCCGGGCCCGCACGGCGGCGATGCGCTCCCTGGCGATGGCGTCGGTCAGCGCGGTGGTCCTGAACGAGAGCCCGGTCGCCGTACGGAAGTCCCGCATCGTCTGCGCGTCGCGCCACTGCGACACGGCGCCGAACACGGTGAACGCCAGCAGGCCGGTCACCGGGAGCAGCACCAGGAGCATCAGCTTGCGCCCGACGCGCAGCCGGGCGAGGAAGGGGATGCGCGGGGCGGCACCGGGCCGCGGGCGCCGACGGCGGGGGCCGTGCGGGGCGCGGCGGTCGGAGCGCGGGCTGCGCAGCTCCGGGAACGCGGTGGGCGTGGCGAGTTCGGGCTCGGGGCGGAGCCCTGTGAGCACCCTACGGAGCGGACCCGGGGACTGGGGGTGACGCACGGCGGGCTCTCAGCGGCCGGAGGATGGGGAGTTTCTACGATGGTCGGTCACGTGCCCAGCCTGCCCCCAACCGGCCATGATCGTCAGGGCCTTGGGAAGGACGGCTCCCTCGAAACCGGCACACGTGATCGGCACGCGCGCGTAGGACCCACGTCGGGCACACGCGCGTAAGGCCGACGCCGGGCACACACGCGTGTCACCCGTTCCCGCTACGTGCTCGGGGGGTAGCCGTCGTGTGCCGCGAGGTCCTGGTCGATCTTCTCGGCGGCCTCGTCGAGGGTGGCCTTGACCGGCGCCCGATCGAAGATGATCTTCGCGAAGGCCCGGGAGAAGGCATCGGTGATCGCCGGGTAGGCGGGCGTCTGCGGCCTGGGGCGGGCCACCCCGTCCCGGAGCTGCTCGATGAAGAGGTGCTCGGGACCGCCGGGCGCGTACTGCGGCGAGAGCCTGACCGCGCTCTCGGTGGCCGGGATCGCCCCGTTGGCCACGGTCATCCGGTGCACCTGGGCGGGCTGGAGCAGGAAGGACAGGAAGCGCCATACGGCGTCGCCGTCCGCGTCGCCCGCCGGGACGCCCCACTGGAAGGAGCCCATGCCGGTGACGGTCCCCTGGCCGAAGTCGGGCAGCGGGACGATCGCGACGTCCCCGGGGAAGGCCTTGTTGAATTCCGGATAGGTCCAGTGGCCGCACCAGGAGATCGCGCTGCGGCCACTGACGAACGCCTTGTCGTCCTTGACCATGTCGATGAGCCCCGCCTTGGCCCAGTTCTGCATGTCGGTGAGGGCCTCGACCGAACCGGGGCCGTTCACATAGCCGTCGGCGGTGCGGTAGTTCTTGGGCTCGACGAGGTCGCCGCCCGCCGACCACACGGCGGGCGCGAACCCGTACGTGTTCCACTCCTGGCCGGGCTGCGCGTAGACGAGCCGCAGGTCGAGGGGTGCCTTGTAGCCCTGTGTGCGCAACTTGCCGAGGATGCCGGTCAGTTCGCCGGCCGTCCAGGCGTCCTTGGGGCCGGTCGGGAGGCGTATCCCGGCCTTCTTCATCACGGACCTGCGCACATACAGGCCCATGCCGGAGTCGAAGGTGCCGACGCCCCACAACCGGCCCGCGTAGGTGCCCTGTTGACGGATCGTCGGCAACAGGTCGGCGCGGACGCTCGCGGGCACACAGGAGTCGATCGGGCGGAGCTTGCCCGACCAGGCGTAGCTGTAGAGGTTCGGCCCGTCGAAGTCGAGGAGGTCGGGCAGGTCGCCGCTGGCCGCGGCGGAGAGCACCAGGTCGGTGTAGGCGCGGTTCTCCGGGAGGGTGACCAGCTCGACCCGCACCTGCTTCTGCCGCCGGTTGAACTCCTTCACCTGGCTCTGCAGCGTGGTGAACTCGCCGCTGGGGCCCGCGTGGAACCACACGGTGATGTGCGCGGTGCCGTTGATCTTCCCGTCGCAGGTGGTGTCCTTCGGGGACGCGCTCACCCCGTTGGCGTCGCTCCCGCCGCCGTCGCACGCGGCCAGCAGCAGGGCGGCGCACGCCGCCCAGGGGACCAGGGTTCCCCGGAGCCGACGGATCCCGCGGACACCGGGCCACGCGCGCGTGGCACTCGTTCGGTTCATGGCGCACCCCCCACTCGACCGGACGACGTGGTCTCCCCCAGGGCGCCGTCATGCTACCGCCCGTCGAACCGCCATCGCCCTGTGTGCACGAGAACCTTCGGTCACGGCACGGGACTTCAGCACTTTCCGGCTAGCTGGAAGGCGCGACCGACCACCGGTTGGCAAGCTGAGGACATGTCACTGCGCTGTCTCCTCGTCGATGACAGCGCCCGGTTCCTGGAGGCGGCTCGCGCCCTGCTGGAGCGAAGCGGGGTGGACGTCGTCGGCATCGCCTCGACGGGCGCGGACGCCCTCTCCCAGGCCCGGGAGTCGGCCCCCGACGTCGCCCTGGTCGATCTCGACCTCGACGGCGAGAACGGCTTCGACGTCGCGCGCCTGCTGGTGGGCAACGTACCGGCCGTGATCCTCATCTCGACCCACTCCCGGGAGGACTTCCAGGAACTCATCGCCGCCAGCCCCGCGCACGGCTTCCTGCACAAGTCGGCCGTGTCCGCGCGGGCGATCAGGGACGTGCTGGGCGACGAGGGGCCGCCCGCACCGCCGTGAGACCACCCGCCGCGACTCGGCCAGGTCACATATGCCTGATGGGCGACAGGTGTTGTCGGGACTTGGTCAACACGCTTCAATGCGGGGGAACTCGGGGCGTGAACGACGGCGCATACGGATGTGAGCACCTTCCTCCGGCGCCGACGGGGGCCCGGAGCAACTCGCGTGAACGGCCTGACCAGCCGTTGTGAACATTCACAGAAAGGGCCCCTGCATGCCGCACGCCACACAGCAGGCAGACGTCGCCACCGCGGAACTGGACTCGGCGCTGCGCGGCGGCCCCTTCCATGTCGCGCTGCGCGCCGCCATCGCCGCCCGCGGACTGCCGCTGCAGCGCGTCCAGCACCACCTGACGCGCTACGGGGTCAAGGTCGGCGTCACCAGCCTGAGTTACTGGCAGCAGGGCGCCCGCCGCCCGCAGCGCCCCGAGTCGCTGCGCGCCGTACGGGCGCTGGAGGAGATCCTCCAGCTCCCGGAGGAGTCACTGATCCGGCTGCTCGCCGAGGCCGAGGAACGCGCCGTCGCGCAGCGCCCGGCGGCCCGCTCCTACCGCTCCTTCGTCGAGGCCTCCGGAGTCCTGGAACAACTCCTGGCCGAGCTGGAGTCCTCGCTCGACAGCGGCCTGCACACCCTGGGGCACCACGAGCGCGTGCGCGTCGGACCGCACCGCGAGCTGGTCGGCCGCGAGTCGCAGCACATCGTCCGCGCCCACCGGGACGGCATCGACCGCTTCATAGCCGTCCACTACGGCGACCCGGGCTGCGCCCCGGACCGTATGACCGTGCACGCCCTGGAGAACTGCCGTACGGGCCGCGTCCGCCGTCACCACGAGACCGGCGTGCTGGTCGCCGAGCTCCTCTTCGGCACCCGCTTGCGCTTGGGAGATACGTTCCTCTTCCGCTACGGCGTCGAGGACGGCACCGCCGGCGTCTCCCGTGAGTACCTCCGTGACTTCGGTATCGCGGGCGGGCAGTACGCGCTCCAGGTGAGCTTCGACGAAAGCGCGCTGCCGGTGCGCTGCCACCGCTTCACCCAGCACTCGGCGGCGGCCCCGCGCAGCGGCCGTCAGGAGCTGCGCCTGACCGGAGGGCACCACTCGGTGCACCTCGTCGAGCCGCGGATGCGGTCGGGGATCGTGGGGATCGGCTGGGACTGGGAGTGAGCCGCCGCGGCCGGGACGCCTCCGGAATCAGGCGGCCGGCCCCGCGACGATCCGGCCGTTCTCGGCCGTGACCTTCAGCTCCTGCAACGGCTCGGTGGCCGGGGCCCGGAGCACCTTGCCGGTCGTGGCGTCGAACCGGCTGCCGTGGCACGGGCAGATGAGGGTCGTGCCGTCCAGCTTGTTGATGGGGCACTGCGCGTGCGTGCAGATCGTGCTGTACGCCTTGAGGGTGCCGTTCGCGGCCCGGCTGACGACCGCGTTCTGATCGCGGTACAGCTTGGCGCTCCCCTTGGCGAGCTCGCTCTCCGCGCCGAGCTCCACGGGCGCGGTCGGGGTCGCGGCGGCCCCTGAGCCACCGCCCGAGCAGGCGGCGAGTCCGAGCCCGGCGACGGGCGTGAGGGCCGCGCCGCGCAGGACGGTACGACGGCTCGGGGCGGGGCGGCCGGGCATGGGGGTCTCCAGCAGTCGTTCGGGCTGTTCGGCGGTCGGTGCAGGGCGACGATACCCGTGGCATTCCGCCCGCTTTGCGGTGGGTTCGCCGAACAGGCGCTCACGGTACGTAAACGTTTGCGCAAGCGTTTACGTCGGGCGTCGGATGGGATACGTTCCCGACCGGAAGGCCCACCGCACCTCGGGGAGGGGGACCCGCGATGGCCACCATGGCCGATGTCGCAAGGAGCGCCGGTGTGTCCGTCGCGACCGTCTCGCACGTGCTGAACGACACCCGTCCGGTGCTGCCCGGCACCCGGCAGGCCGTGCTGACCGCGATCGAGGAACTGGGCTACACCCCCAACACCCTCGCCCGCTCCCTGGTGACGTCCCGCACCCGCTCCATCGGCCTCGCGGTGTCGGCGATCAGCAACCCGTACTTCACGGAGATCCTCCAGGGCGTCGAGGCGGGAGCCCTGGAGCACGGCTACAGCCTGCTCATCGCCGATCCGCACGACGACCCGGAGCACGAGCGCACGGTCGTCCAACTCCTGCACGAGCGCCGGGTGGACGGCATGATCATCGCGCCGTCGGCGGCCCCGGACGCCCTGATCGCCTACCTCGGCCGGCACTCCGTACCGACGGTGTTCCTCGACCGGGTGGTCGAGGCACCCTCGGCCGACGCGCCGCCCGTCGACCAGGTGTGCGCCGAGAACGTCGAACCGACGGCCCACCTCGTCACCCACCTCGCCGGACGCGGCCACCGCCGTATCGGCCTCGTCGCGGGCCTGCCCGGACTCAGCACCACCCGGGAGCGGATCGCCGGCTACCGCCACGGCCTCGCCGCCGCCGGACTCCCTTACGACGAACGGCTGTTGGTCCACGGCGACTCCGAGTCGGCCGGCGCCGAGCGGGCCACCGAGCAACTGCTGTCCCTCGCCGCCCCGCCCACGGCGCTGGTCACCGCCAACAACGCGATGACCATCGGCGCCCTGCGCGCCCTGCGCGAACGCGGTCTGTCGGTCCCCCGCGATCTCGCGCTGTGCTGCTTCGACGACTTCGCCTGGGCCGACCTCTTCGATCCCCGGCTCACCGCGATCGCCCAGCCCAGCAAGGAGATCGGCGCCCAGGCCGTACGGCTCCTGCTGGACCGGCTCACCGCGCCGGACCGGCCCGCCCGTGTCCTGCGGCTCCCCTGCACCTTCGTCCACCGCACCTCCTGCGGCTGCCCTGACCAGCCCGAACAGTCCAAGGAAGGAACCGCCTCGTGATCGTCGTAGCCGGTGAGGCCCTCATCGACCTGGTGCCGCAGGGCACGGGAGCCCTCGCCGCCCTGAAGCCGGCGCTCGGCGGCGGCCCCTACAACACCGCCGTCGCCCTCGGCCGCCTCGGCTCCCCCACGGCCTTCTGCTCCCGCGTGTCCGACGACGCGTTCGGCGAGTCCCTCCTCGCCGGGCTGCGGCAGGCCAACGTGGACGTCCTGGACGTGCAGCGCGGCCCGGAGCCGACCACCCTCGCGGTCGCCACGCTCGACGCACACGGCTCGGCCACGTACTCCTTCTACGTCGAGGGCACCGCCGACCGGCTCTTCACGGTGCCCTCGGCGCTGCCCGCAGAGACCGAGGCGGTGTCCTTCGGGACCTGTTCGCTC
The DNA here is from genome assembly GCF_036227225.1 of Streptomyces sp. NBC_01478. Lineage (GTDB taxonomy): Bacteria > Actinomycetota > Actinomycetes > Streptomycetales > Streptomycetaceae > Streptomyces. The sequence goes on from NZ_CP109444.1 coordinate 3,174,874, forward strand.
GTCCTTGAGCCGGGCGCGAGTGCCTACGAGGAGCTGATGCGGACCGCGTCCGGGCAGGGCGTGTTCACCCTGCTCGACCCGAACATCCGGGTCGGCCTGATCACAGACCCGGACGCCTACCGGGCGCGCTTCAAGAGCTGGCTGCCGTACGTGTCGCTCCTCAAGCTGTCCGAGGAGGACGCGCTGTGGCTGGGCGGCACCCCGCGCGAGTGGCTGGACGCGGGCCCCTCGGCCGTCGTGATCACCCAGGGCGGCGACGGCCTCGCCGCGTTCACCCAGGACGGCACGGTGTACCCGGTGCCGGGCGAGAAGGTCGACGTCGTGGACACGATCGGCGCGGGCGACACCGTCAACGCGGCCCTGCTGCACCATCTGTCCGCCCGGAACGCGCTGTCCGCGGAAGGGATGGCCGTCCTGGGCCGCGACGGCTGGACCCAGTTGCTGCGGTTCGCGGCGCGGGCGGCGGCGATCACCTGTTCACGGGCGGGGGCGGAACCGCCGTACGCCTCCGAACTGGGCGATCTGTAGGGGGCGTTGAGCGGATGCGGCGCCTCGCGGGAGTTCCCGCGAGGCGCCGCATCCGCGTACTGCTCTGTGCCGGTCAGGCCTTGCGGGCCCGCGTCGTCTTCTTCGCGGGCGTGGCCTTCTTGGCGGGCACGGACTTCTTGGCGGCGACCGCCGCGGTCTTCTTGGCGGCCACCTTGCGCGGAGCCTTCACCGGGGCTCCGTCGCTGATCCGGTCGGCGTCGAGGATCTCGCGCAGGAACTTGCCGGTGTGGCTGGCCCCTACCGCGGCGACCTGCTCCGGGGTGCCCTCCGCGATGACGAGTCCGCCGCCCGCGCCGCCTTCGGGGCCCATGTCGACGACCCAGTCGGCGACCTTGATCACGTCGAGGTTGTGCTCGATGACGATGACCGTGTTGCCCTTGTCGACCAGCCCGCCCAGCACCGTGAGGAGTTTGCTGATGTCCTCGAAGTGCAGGCCGGTGGTGGGCTCGTCCAGGACGTAGACCGTACGGCCGGTGGAGCGGCGCTGGAGCTCGCTGGCGAGCTTGACGCGCTGGGCCTCACCGCCGGACAGGGTGGTCGCGGACTGACCGAGCCGGACGTAGCCGAGGCCGACGTCCTTGAGGGTGTTGAGGTGGCGGGCGATCCCGGGGACCGCTTCGAAGAACTCCGTGGCCTCCTCGATCGGCATGTTCAGGACGTCGGCGATGGACTTGCCCTTGTAGTGGACGTCCAGCGTCTCCCGGTTGTACCGGGCGCCGTGGCACACCTCGCACGGGACGTAGACGTCCGGCAGGAAGTTCATCTCGATCTTGATGGTGCCGTCGCCCGCGCAGTTCTCGCAGCGACCGCCCTTGACGTTGAAGGAGAAGCGGCCGGGCAGATAGCCCCGCACCTTCGCCTCGGTCGTCTCCGCGAACAGCTTGCGGACGTGGTCGAAGACTCCGGTGTACGTCGCCGGGTTGGACCGGGGGGTACGGCCGATGGGCGACTGGTCGACGTGCACGACCTTGTCGACGAGGTCGTCGCCGTCCACGCGCGTGTGCCGTCCCGGCACGCTCCTCGCGCCGTTCAGCTCGCGGGCCAGGTGCGTGTACAGGATGTCGTTGACCAGGGTCGACTTGCCAGAGCCTGACACACCGGTGACCGCGGTGAACACGCCCAGGGGGAACGAGACGTCGATGTCCTGGAGGTTGTTCTCCCGGGCGCCGTGCACCGTGAGCCGACGGGAGGGGTCAAGCGGGCGCCGGATCTCGGGCAGCGGGATGGCCTTCTTGCCGGACAGGTACTGCCCGGTCATCGACTCCTCGTTGGCGAGCAGCTCCTTCAGAGAGCCGCTGTGCACGACGTTGCCGCCGTGCTCGCCCGCGCCGGGGCCGATGTCGACGATCCAGTCGGCGACCTTGATGGTGTCCTCGTCGTGCTCGACGACGATGAGCGTGTTGCCCATGTCGCGCAGCCGGACCAGGGTCTCGATCAGCCGGTGGTTGTCGCGCTGGTGCAGGCCGATGGACGGCTCGTCCAGGACGTACAGGACGCCTACGAGTCCGGAGCCGATCTGGGTGGCCAGGCGGATGCGCTGGGCCTCGCCGCCGGAGAGCGTGCCGGCCGCGCGGTTCAGCGAGAGGTAGTCGAGGCCGACGTCGACCAGGAACCGCAGCCTCTCGTTGCACTCCTTCAGCACGCGCTCGGCGATCTTCTTGTCGCGGGCGTCGAGCTTCATCCCGCCCAGGAACTCCGCGCAGTCGCTGATGGACATGCCGGAGATCTCGGCGATCGACTTGTCCATGATCGTGACCGCGAGGACGACGGGCTTCAGGCGTGTGCCGTGACAGGTGGGGCAGGGCACCTCGCGCATGTACCCCTCGAAGCGCTCCCTGCTGGCGTCGCTCTCCGCCTCGCCGTGCCGGCGCTTGACGAAGGGGACGGCGCCTTCGAAGGGTGTCGTGTAGACCCGCTCGCGGCCGTACCTGTTGCGGTACCGCACCTCGATCTGCGTCTTGTGGCCGTACAGCAGGGCCTTCTTGGCGCGCTGCGGGAGGCCCGCGAAGGGGATGTCGGTGCGGAAGCCCAGCGCGTCCGCTAGGGCGCCAATGAGGCGGCTGAAGTAGTCCTTGGTGTGGCCGTGCGACCACGGGTGGATGGCGCCCTCGTCGAGGGACTTGTCCTCGTCCGGGACGATCAGCTCGGCGTCGACCTCCATGCGCGTGCCGATGCCGGAGCACTCGGGGCAGGCACCGAAGGGCGAGTTGAAGGAGAAGGAGCGGGGCTCCAGCTCCTCGAAGGACAGGTCGTCGTACGGGCAGTACAGGTGCTCCGAGTACATGCGCTCGCGCTCGGGGTCGTCCTCGGGGAGGTCGACGAAGTCGAGCACGACCATGCCGCCGGACAGCCCGAGGGCGGTCTCCACGGAGTCGGTGAGGCGGCGCTTGGCGGAGTCCTTCACCGTGAGGCGGTCGATGACCACCTCGATGGTGTGCTTCTCCTGCTTCTTCAGGACGGGCGGCTCGGAGAGCTGGATGGTCTCGCCGTCCACGCGCGCGCGGCTGTAGCCCTTGGTCTGGAGGTCCGCGAAGAGGTCGACGAACTCGCCCTTGCGCTCGCGCACCAGCGGCGACAGGACCTGGAAGCGGCTGCCCTCGGGCAGCGCGAGGACCTTGTCGACGACGGCCTGCGGCGACTGGCGCGTGATCGGGCGGCCGCACTCCGGGCAGTGCGGCTTGCCGATGCGCGCGAAGAGCAGGCGCAGATAGTCGTAGACCTCGGTGATGGTGCCGACCGTCGAGCGCGGGTTGCGCGAGGTCGACTTCTGGTCGATGGAGACGGCCGGGGACAGACCCTCGATGAAGTCGACGTCCGGCTTGTCCATCTGGCCGAGGAACTGGCGGGCGTACGAGGAGAGCGATTCCACGTAGCGCCGCTGGCCCTCGGCGAAGATCGTGTCGAAGGCCAGGGAGGACTTGCCCGACCCGGACAGGCCCGTGAAAACGATGAGCGAGTCGCGTGGAAGGTCGAGCGAGACATTCTTCAGATTGTGCTCGCGCGCGCCACGGACGATGAGACGGTCGGCCACGCCGGTCCGCACCTTTCTTGAGAGAAGTGACAGGGGCGGGGCCCCCGTCGTTCTCAGACTAGGGGGAGCCACTGACAACGCCGGTCGGAATCCCGGCCGAGGCATAACAACCTCCGGCCTTCCAGCATGCCCGACGCCGCACCCGACGATATAGCACGTGCATTCGATTTACGGCACTGCTTCACCACCTTCACCCAAAGGTGTGGCGGGACTAGGGTCAGCAGCATGATTGATCACGCTCATGACCTGGTCTCTGTACGTGATGCGACCGAGCGAGTGCTCACCGCTGCCGCCGGACTGGACAACGCCTCCGTGGCCGAGCCGTCACGGCTTCCCGGCTGGAGCCGCGGCCACGTCCTGGCCCATCTCGCCCGGAACGCGGACGCCCTCGTGAACGTCCTGGAGGGGCGCCCCATGTACGCGACGGCGAGTGTCCGTGACGCCGACATCGAGCGCGACGCCCCGCGCCCCCTCGACGCTCAGCTCGCCGACCTGCGCGAGAGCGGGGCCCGTTTCCAGTCCGCGGGTGCCGCTCCCGCGGACTGGTCGCGCACCGTGGAGCTGCGCAACGGGGTCGTCGACACCGCGTCCCGGATCCCGTTCCGGCGGTGGGTCGAGGTCGAGCTGCATCACGTGGACCTGGGGACCGGGTACGAGCTGGAGGATCTTCCGGAGGAGTTCACCCAGCGGGAGATCGCCTTCCTGGTCGAGCGGTTCGACGGGCACCTCGATGTGCCGTCGACACGGCTCACCGACGGCACGCACGCGTGGAGCACGGGCCGGGCGGCCGACAAGCCCGAGCTCACCGTCACCGGAAGCCCCGTCGAGCTGCTCGGCTGGCTCTGCGGACGCCGGGACGGGTCCGGCCTGACGGTCGACGGCGGCTCCTTGCCGGCGCTTCCCCCGCTATAGGCCCCCGGCCCTGGCGTAGAGCCGCTGATGCCACTCGTTGGCGTCGCGTGCGGGCCGGGTGGTGAAGACCGGGTTCGGGCCGGTCTCGATGAGGTGCAGAAGCGTCCAGGCGACGCCGTAGCAGTCGTCCGGGCCGAAGCAGGAGACGAGCGCCCGGGCCTCCTCTCCCGTGACCGGCTTCGGGATCGCGGCGAGTTGGCGGGCCCGCCTGTCGATCTCCTCTTCGCTCGCGTCCCAGTCGGGAAGCGGGCCGTCGGCGAGGAACGTGCGCGCTTCGGCTCTCATGGGGGAATGATCGGCCTCCGTCGCCATCGCGCTCAAGGCATCCCCGTTCCGCACTCGAATGTCCGGGAGACGTCGGCCACTTCGGAACGTCCTCCGGAAACGGATTAGGCTGACCGTCATGACGTACAGCGGCGAGGTCACGGTCGGCGGACCGGCGGATGTGCACGAACTCACGGACCTGATGATCACCAAGATCGCGGTCGGGCCCATGAACAACAACGCCTATCTGCTGCGTTGCCGGGCCACCGACGAGCAGTTGCTGATCGACGCGGCCAACGACGCGGAGACCCTGCTCGGCACGATCGGCGACGACGGCATCGCGTCCGTCGTCACCACCCACCAGCACGGCGACCACTGGCAGGCGCTCGCCGAGGTCGTGACGGCCACGCGCGCGCGTACGTACGCGGGCCGCGAGGACGCCGACGGCATCCCGGTGGCGACCGACGTCCCGGTCGACGACGGCGACACGATCCGGGTGGGGCAGGTCGAACTGACCGCGCGTCACCTGGTGGGCCATACGCCGGGCTCGATCGCGCTCGTCTACGACGACCCGCACGGGCACCCTCATGTGTTCACCGGGGACTGTCTGTTCCCGGGCGGTGTGGGCAACACCCGTAAGGACCCCGAGGCGTTCGCCAGTCTGATCCACGACGTCGAGACGAAGATCTTCGACGCCCTCCCGGACGAGACCTGGGTCTACCCGGGGCACGGCAACGACACCACCCTGGGCGCCGAGCGCCCGCACCTGCCGGAGTGGCACGCGCGCGGGTGGTGAGAATCCGGCGTGAGCCGGTGCGTGCGCGCCCCGTGTGAATCCTTCGCACGCGCCGGTGTCCCGCGCGCGCTCCCACGACACGTGGTTGCGCGGTCAACTGGAAACAGCCCCGCTCAGGACGACGGCTCCTGCGCGGATGGGCCGCCGGTCCATCGATCCCCGCCCTCGACCGGCGGCCCCGGCGAGCGTGTCGCGGGCGGGATCGCACAGGAGCTGTTCACGAGAACGCAACACCCGTTCCCAATATGCGGACATTGAGGGCTGTGACCTCGACAAACAGGATGTTTGGCTGTCACTCTCCCGCCATGCACCTTGCCCCTCGCGTACCGAGTCGCGCGATAGCCGCCGTCACCATAGCCCTCCTCGCCACCGCCGTCGGCTGTGCTCCGCAACCGGAGGACAAAGCCTCCGACCAGGCGTCCGGTTCGACCGCGACCACCTGCGCCAAGGGCAAGTTGGCGACCCAGACCTCCGGCAAGCTGACGATCGCGACGGACGAACCGGCGTACGAGCCCTGGTTCGAGGACGACAAGCCGGCCAACGGCAAGGGCTTCGAGTCGGCGGTCGCGTACGCCGTGGCGAAGCAGCTCGGCTACGCCAAGAGCGCCGTCGTCTGGCAGAGCGTCCCCTTCAACAAGGCCTTCGCGCCCGGCGTGAAGACCTTCGACTTCGACATCAACCAGGTGTCGATCAGCACCGAGCGCAAGAAGGCCGTCGACTTCTCGTCCGGCTACTACGACGTGCGGCAGGCCGTCATCGCGCTCAAGAGCAGCAAAGCCGCCAAGGCGACGACCATCGCGGACCTGAAGGGCCTCAAGCTGGGCGCCCAGGTGGGCACCACGAGCCTGAACTACATCAGCGACGTAGTGAAGCCGACGCAGCAGGAGGCCGCGTTCTCCAAGAACGACCAGGCCGTCTCCGCGCTGAAGAACGGCCAGGTCGACGCGATCGTGGTCGACCTGCCGACCGCCTTCTACATCACCTCGGCCGAGGTGACCAACGCCAAGATCGTCGGCCAGTTCGAGAACCAGGGCGGCACGCCGGAGCAGTTCGGGCTCGTCCTCGACAAGGGCAGCGACCTCACGTCCTGCGTGACGTCGGCCGTGGACGCGCTCCGCAAGGACGGCACGCTGGCCGCGCTGGAGAAGCAGTGGCTCTCCGACGCCGTCGACGCCCCGGTCCTCAAGTGACCGTGGTGAAGGGCGAGTCGGGCCGGGAGGCCGCGGACGACAAGGGCGACATGCCCGGCGGGGGCGACGCGTACGTCCCCTCGCAGCGACGGCTGGACCGCGAACGCCACAAGCGCACGCGTGCCCGTCGCGCGACCGCGATCGCCGCGGTGTCGACCCTGGTCACGGTCGTCGTCCTGTACGTGGTCGTGGTCAGCGCGCCGGGCTGGGAGCGCACCAAGGAGACCTTCTTCGACGGACACTACGCGCGCGAGGCCCTCCCCAAGGTCCTCGAAGGGCTCTGGCTCAACATCCGGCTGCTGCTGATCTGCGGCGTCCTGGTGCTCGTCCTGGGCATGCTGATCGCCATCGCGCGCACCCTGCGCGGGCCGGTGTTCTTCCCGCTTCGGGTGCTGGCGGCGGCGTACACGGACTTCTTCCGCGGGCTGCCGCTGATCATCAACCTCATGATCGTGGTCTTCGGAGTGCCCGCGTTGCGCCTCCAAGGCGTGACCGTCGACCCGGTGTGGCTGGGCGGTGCGGCCCTGACGCTGACGTACTCGGCGTACGTCGCCGAGGTGTTCCGCGCCGGCATCGAGTCCGTGCACCCCTCGCAGCGTGCGGCGGCCCGCTCGCTGGGCCTGAGCAACCGGCAGGCGCTGCGGCACGTGGTGCTCCCCCAAGCCGTACGCCGGCAGGTGCCGCCCTTGTTGAACGATCTGGTGTCGCTCCAGAAGGACACCGGGCTCGTATCGATCGGCGGTGCGATCGACGCCGTACGGGCGTCCGACATCATCGCGCAGCGCGCCCTGAACTACACGCCGTACATCGTCGCGGGGCTCGTCTTCGTGGCGCTGACCATCCCGATGACCCGCTTCACGGACTGGGTGACCGCGCGGATGGACCGGCAGCGCGCCCAGGGAGGCACGACATGAGCACCGAAGACATCTCCGCCGCCTCTCCCGTGCTGCGCATGGAGTCCGTCCGCAAGACCTTCGGTACGTCCGTCGTCCTGCGGAACGTCGACCTGGAGGTGCCTCCGCACACGGTGACCGCGCTGATCGGCGCCTCCGGGTCGGGCAAGTCGACGCTGCTGCGGTGCGCGAACCTCCTGGAGGACATCGACGACGGCGCGATCTGGCTGGACGGCGAGGAGATCACCGACCCGCGCGTCGACCCGGACGCGATACGGCGCCGTATCGGCGTGGTGTTCCAGGCGTACAACCTGTTCCCGCACATGACGGTCCTGGAGAACATCACCCTGGCCCCGCGGCGGGTGCACGGTGTGTCCCGCACGGAGGCCGAGGCACACGCGCGTGAGCTGCTGGAGCGGCTCGGGCTCGGGGACAAGGCGGGCGCGTATCCGGACCGGCTGAGCGGTGGTCAGCAGCAGCGGGTGGCGATCGTGCGCGCCCTGGCCGTACGGCCGCGGCTGCTGCTCTTCGACGAGATCACCGCAGCGCTCGACCCCGAGCTGGTCGGTGAAGTGCTCGCCGTCGTCCGGGACTTGAAGGACGAGGGCATGACCATGGTGCTGGCCACGCACGAGATGGGCTTCGCCCGGGATGTCGCGGACCAGGTCTGTTTCCTGGACGGAGGCGTGGTCCTGGAGCGCGGCACCGCCCAGCAGATCTTCGGCGACCCGCAGCAGGAGCGCACACAGCGCTTCCTGCGACGGATCGTGGAGGCGGGCCGGCTGTGACCGGCCGCCCGTGACGGGTCGTCTGTAACTGGTGGTCTGTAAGGGGCGTACGCCTGGAGGCCGGTGCTTACGCGTCGGCCTTCCCCGCCCCCGCCAGCGCGGCGACGCGCTCCACCCCGAACACGTACCCCTGCACTCCGCAGCCCGCGATGACACCGTCCGCGCGCAGCGAGACGTACGAGTGGTGCCGGAATGACTCGCGCTGGTGGATGTTGGAGATGTGGACCTCCAACACCGGTAGCCCGTCACAGGTGTTGAGGGCATCCAGGATGGCGATCGAGGTGTGCGAGTACGCCCCCGGGTTGATCACGATGCCGCAGTGGTTCAGCCGCGCCTCGTGGATCCAGTCGACCAGTTCGCCCTCGTGGTTGGACTGCCGGAAGTCCACCGTGCCGCCGTGCCCGGCCGCCGCCTTGACGCACAGGGTCTCGACGTCGGCGAGCGTGTCGGAGCCGTAGATCTCCGGCTGACGCTGGCCCAGGAGGTTCAGGTTGGGGCCGTTGAGGATCATGATCGGGGCGTTGGCCAGGGTGCGGGGCACGGTTCCTCCGGTCCGTTCGGACATGTCGTCGCAGGCGGGGCCGCCGGTCGACGGCCGCTGCTCCGACCCGGTCTATCACGCCGCCTCCGCACCACCGCGCGCCCCCGTAACCGTCGTTCACTGTGGGTAGTTGACGCGGCATGCGAGATACACCCACCGTAAGCACCCCGTCCATGCTCCGCCTCGCGACCGCCTCGCTCGCCGACACCGCGATCGAGTTCTACGACTTCTTCGTCTACGGCACGGCGGCGGCCCTGGTTCTCGGCCCCCTGTTCTTCCCGACGTTCTCGCCGGTGGCGGGGACACTGGCCGCCTTCGGGACGTTCGGCGTGGGCTTCGTGGCGCGCCCGCTGGGCTCGATCCTGTTCGGGCACTTCGGGGACCGGCGCGGACGGCGGCCGGTCCTGGTCGCCTCACTTCTGCTGACCGGTGCCTCGACCGTCGCGGTCGGCTGCGTACCGTCGTACGGCTCGATCGGGGTGGCCGCTCCCGTGCTCCTCCTGGTGCTGCGTTTTCTGCAGGGGCTGGGACTCGGCGGGGAGTGGGGCGGGGCGGTGCTGCTGACCGCCGAACACGCGCCGGCCGGGCGGCGCGGGCTGTGGGCGAGCTTTCCGCAGGTCGGTCCTGCGGTGGGGTTCGTGCTGGCCAACGGCGTGATGCTGGCGCTGTCGGCGAGCCTGACCGACGCGCAGTTCGCGCAGTGGGGCTGGCGGGTGCCGTTCTGGGTGGCCGGGGTGCTGGCCCTGGGCGGGCTGTGGCTGCGTTCGTCGCTCGCCGAGAGTCCCCGGTTCCTGGAGATCGACGACCACGCGCGCGTGCCGCTCACCGAAGTCGTGCGCGAGCACAGGCGGTTGGTGCTGCTGACCGCCGGGGCGCTGTCGGTGGGGTACGCCATCTTCTACGCGGTGACGACGTGGTCCCTCGCCTACGGCACGGAACGGCTCGGGGTCGGCCGTACCGTCATGCTGGCCTGCATCATGGCCGCCGTGGTGGTGAAGGGCTCGCTGACCCCGCTGGTGGCGCTGCTGAGCGACCGCTACGGGCGCCGGCCGCTGTGTCTACTGGGGTGCGCGGCCTCCGCGTTGTGGATGTTCCCGATGGTCGCGCTGCTCGCCACGGGGGCGCCGCTGCTGATGTTCCTCGGCTTCCTGGGGGCGCTGCTCGCGTTCGTGTCGATGTTCGCCGTGCTCGGCGCTTATCTCCCGGAGCTGTACGAGCCTCGTGTGCGCTGCACGGGCGCGGCCGTGGGCTACAACCTCGGCGGGGTCCTCGGCGGCGCGCTCACCCCGATCGTGGCGACGGCGCTCGCGGAGCACGGCGGGCGGGTCCCCTGGGGTGTGGGTGCCTATCTGACGGGGGTCGCGCTGTTCAGCCTGGGCTGCTTCGCGCTGCTGCCGGAGACCCGGCCGGTGGCGGTGGCGGTCCCCGAGCCTGTCGTCGGGTGACGCGCTACGGATTGATCGCCAGCTCCAAGTACGCCGCGAACAGCACCAGATGGACTCCGCCCTGGAGCGGTGTCGCCCGTCCCGGAACCACCGTCAGCGAACTCACCACGATCGTCAGGGCGAGCAGCACCATGTGGGTGGAGCCGAGGCCGAGGACGAGTGGTCCGGAGAGCCAGATCGACGCCAGGGCGACGGCGGGGATGGTGAGCCCGATGCTGGCCATCGCGGAGCCGAGCGCGAGGTTGAGGCTGGTCTGTACCCGGTCGCGGCGGGCGGAGCGCAGGGCGGCGATGGTTTCGGGGAGCAGCACGAGCAGCGCGATGATCACGCCGACCACGGCGTGGTGCAGGCCCGCCGCCTCGACGCCGGACTCGATGGTCGGCGACACGCCCTTGGCCAGTCCGACCACGCCGATCAGGGCGAGGCCCAGCAGGCCGAGGCTGATCAGGGCGGTGCGGGCGGACGGCGCGTCCGCGTGGTGGTCCTTGGTGATGGCCTCGCCCTGTCGGGAGACCGGCAGGAAGTAGTCGCGGTGCCGCACGGTCTGCGTGGCCACGAAGAGGCCGTACAGGGCGAGTGAGGAGAGCGCGGCGAAGGTGAGCTGGGCGCCGGAGAACTCCGGGCCGGGCTTGCTGGTGGTGAAGGTCGGCAGGACCAGGCTGAGCGTGGCCAGGGTCGCCACGGTGGCGAGGGCGGCGCCGGTGCCCTCGGGGTTGAAGACCGCCGTGCCGTGGCGCAGCGAGGCGACGATGAGGACCAGGCCGACGATGCCGTTGCAGGTGATCATGACGGCCGCGAAGACGGTGTCCCTGGCGAGCGTCGAACTCTTGTCGCCGCTGTCGGCCATCAGGGTGACGATCAGGGCGACCTCGATGATCGTGACGGCGACGGCGAGGACCAGGGAGCCGAAGGGTTCGCCGACACGGTGGGCGATCACCTCGGCGTGGTGCACCGCGGCCAGCACGGCGCCGGCGAGGACCACCGTCACCAGGGCGACGACCGCGCCGGGCAGATCCTTCCGCCCCCAGGTGAAGACCAGGAGAACGACCGCGAGCACCGGCACGAGGGTCGTCCACCGGGTGGTGAGCGACCTGAGCCGAGTGATCATGAAGCGATCCTCGCAGAGGCGTACAGGCCCCGCACTCCGGCGCTGCGGGGCCTGTCCCGCGCTACTTGAACTCGGTCATGTCCAGTACGTCGCAGTCCGTGAAGGACGGCGGCCTGGTGCACAACGCGGCCATCTGCCGGGCGAATTCGGTGGTCTCGGGATCGTCGCTGTTGCGCATGGCGTCCTCGTACGAGTCGAACTCGATCACGACGAGGACATGGCCGGGATTGTTCCGGTCGCGCAGGACGAGGCGGTGCGTCGGGCCGCCGGAACGGCCCGCGAAGCGCTTGTCCGCCTCCTCGGCCACCGCCCGCATCTCGTCGAAGCGGTCGGTCTCGAAGTCGACGATCTGCACGAATTTCATCGATGCGTCCATGGATGCCTCCACCCGGCCGTCGCGCTCCCGGGCCGGGCGCGCTCGGTATCCAACGAAGCACCGGGAGCGGTGGTCGGCAATTCATCGTGCGGTGCTCCCGGTGCTTGTCGTTCCTACGTCGGGCGTGGTCAGGCGTCGATGCTGTCCTTCGGAGCGCCTTCGGTCCCCGTACGCGCCGCCTCGGCCGCCGCCGTCTTCTTGTTGGCCATCAGGCTGGTGATCGTGGTGACGATCAGGACCGCGCAGATCACACCCAGCGAGACCGGGATGGAGATCTCCGGGACGTGCACCCCGGACTCATGCAGCGCGTGCAGCACCAGCTTGACGCCGATGAAGCCGAGGATGACCGACAGGCCGTAGCTGAGGTGGACCAGCTTCTTCAGCAGGCCGCCGATGAGGAAGTAGAGCTGCCTCAGGCCCATCAGCGCGAAGGCGTTGGCCGTGAACACGATGTACGGGTCCTGGGTCAGGCCGAAGATCGCGGGGATGGAGTCCAGGGCGAACAGCACGTCCGTCGTACCGATGGCGAGCATCACGACCAGCATCGGGGTCATGACGCGCTTGCCGTTCTCCCGGATCCACAGCTTGGTGCCGTGGTAGCGGTCGGCCACGCCGAAGCGGCGCTCGGCGGCCTTGAGCAGCTTGTTCTCCTCGAACTCCTCTTCCTCCTCGTCGGCCCGGGCTTCCTTGATGAGCTTCCAGGCGGTCCAGATGAGGAAGGCGCCGAAGATGTAGAAGACCCACGCGAAGCTGGCGAGGATGGCCGCGCCGGCCGCGATGAAGATGGCCCGCAGGACCAGGGCTATGAGGACGCCGACGAGCAGCACGCGCTGCTGGTACTGCGAGGGCACGGCGAACTTCGCCATGATCAGGACGAAGACGAAGAGGTTGTCGACGCTCAGCGACTTCTCGGTGATGAAGCCGGCGAAGAACTCCCCGCCGGCCTGGCCGCCTCCGAAGAGGAGCAGGCCGAGTCCGAAGAGTCCGGCGAGGGCGATCCAGACGACCGTCAAGATTCCGGCTTCCTTGATCGACACGTCATGCGGCTTGCGGCCGATGAAGAAGTCGACGGCGATGAGGGCGGCCAGCCCCACGATGGTCAGGACCCACAGGGTCACGGAAACATCCACTACTGTCCTCCGGCGGTATTAACGGCAAATGGTCAGCGTCGTCGCTACCGGAGGTCTCTTCCACCTTGGACGGGCGCCCAGGGCCGACGCCCCGGGATCTGGCCTGATCCGTATTGACGGGTACGCCGCAGCAGATAGGGAGTACTCCCCTCCGTACGGAAAAGCCTACCCCAACCACCAAGGAAAGGTAAAGCAATTACCAAAGAAAGGATAAAAGCGCAGGTAGAGAGGCTTTACCTGTGCTTGGTGCGGGCTGTCGCGACCTCCGTCAGCACCTGCCGCAGCACCTGACTGCCGGGCGGCACGCGCGAGGGCTCGTACGTCCAGGCGTGTCCGACCCAGGGGTCGGCGAGGTGGTCGTCGGGCAGCGGGGTGAGTCGCATCAGCGAACGCCAGAGGGGGTCGAGCAACGGGCCGTAGCCCGCGGCGTCCTCACGGTCCGCGACCATCATCAGGTGGACGCCGACAGCCGGGCCCTCATCCGCGAGATAGCGGAGCTGGGTCACGGACCGGTCGTCGAAGCCGTGCGGGAAGTCGTTGACGATCAGCAGTTGCTCGGCCGTGTCCAGACCGGGCGGCAGCGAGTCGGCGGCGCCTCCGCGCACCGCCATCTGCACCAGGTCCACCCGCTGGGTGAGCCGGGTCAGGACGTCCGCCACCCCGGCGGCGCCCACGGCGGGCGGCGCCGCGAGGACGCCGGTGTGCACCAGCGGGACCAGTGCCTGCGCCGCCGAGCCGGCCGGGTCGATGACGTGCACGGCGAACTCGCCCGCCGGATAGACGGCTAGCAGCCGGGCCGCGTGTGCCACGGCCGTGTCCAGCGCGAGGCGCCGCAGTTCGTGCGAGTCGGCGAACGAGCCGTCGACGGACTCCCCGCCGGCGCTGTCGATCCACAGCCCGCGCTCCAGCGGCAGCCGGACCAGCATCGGGATGCGCAGCTCGGGGCTCTCCGGGAGGTGGAGATCGCCCAGGCGCAGGGCCATGGGGAACTCCATCGGGACGCGGTAGCCGTGCCAGACCGGGTTGTCCCAGCCGGCGAACGCGAGCGGAAGGGCGGGTTCGACCACCTCGGACTCGGCGGCCAACTGGGCGAGGTCCCGGTCGAGGGCCGCCCGTGCCTGGTCGACGAGTTGGGCGTGCTTGGCCTGGGCCGCCTCGCGGGCCGCGTCGCCCTGACCGCCGATCCGGCTGCGCGGATCGGACAGGGCCCGGTCGAGCTCCTTCTCCATACGCGAGTCGGCGAAGTCGACCGCGCTGCGGTACGCGGCCATGGTGCGGGCCAGGTCCTCGAACATGCCCCACACCTGGTTGTAGAGCCGCTCTTCCATCGACCACCCGGTCGCGTCGCCGGCGACGGGCCGCGCGGGCTGCCCGGGCGGAGCAGGCGGCGCGGTCGGCGCGGGTGCCGGGGGCGCCCCGGTCTGCCGACGCGGGTGGCTGTAGTCGATCGGGCCGCCGACGGTGGGAGCGGCGGGCTGGGCGGGGGCCGAGTCCGCCGGGTATCCGGACGGCGGCGCCACAGCACCTTGCGCACCGTACGGAACGGTCGGCGGCTGCGGTGCTACGGCTCCGGAGGCGCCCTGTGTCGTAGGTCCGCTCGCGTCGGAGCCGAGGGCCGGTGTGGCCGCCTGACGGGTGCGGTCGCCGTCCGCGGTGCGTGGTGGGGGCGCCGCCACGGAGCGGGCGAGGCCCTGGGCCACCGCTTCGTTGATGCTGCCCGCGAGGTGGAGGGCCTCGGGCAGGCCCTGGTCGGTGAGGAGTTCGGCGAGGCCGCCCGCGTAGCCCTGGCCGACTGCGCGCACTTTCCAGGCGCCCTGTCTGCGGTACAACTCCAGGGCCACGACGGCCGATTCGGCGTCCAGGCCGGTGATCGTGTAACTGGCGACCTCCGTGCCGTCGAGGCCGGTGACCGCGACGAAGGGGGAGGCAACGGCGCCGAAGCGGGCGGGGCCGTCGGTGCCGAGGGGCAGGGCGAGCAGCACGCTGACGCGGTGCACGGTCTCCGGCATGGCGCCCAGGTCCACCGCGAGGCGGTGGTCGGCGGCCGCCTGCTTGGAGACCTCCAGGCCGGCCAGGGTGGGTGTGCCCGGGTGGGCCACCCACTCCACGCCGTGGATCCTGCCGTGCTCGTCGCCGAGTGTGGCGGCGGCCACGACCGGCCTGCCCGCCGCGACCCGGATCTCCAGGTGCACCTGGGAGAGCGGGTGGTTCTGCCCTCGCACCAGCTCGGCCGCCATCGCTCTCGTCCCCCTGCTCAGCCGTGTCGTGTGGTGTGCGCCGGGCCGCCCTAGAGGTGCGGCAGGATCGCCGGCATCAGGTCCTGGAAGGTACGGCCGTTCGTCGGCGTGCCGAGGGCCGTCAGCGTCCAGCCCGAGCCGGAGCGGTGCACCTTCGCCATGATCTGGGCCGTGTACTGGCCGCCGCCCGCGAGCGTGTAGCGGGCCAGCTCCTGGCCGTTGGTCTCGTCGACCAGGCGGCAGAACGCGTTCTGCACCTCCTGGAAGGTCTGACCCGTGAAGGAGTTCACGGTGAAGACGATCTGGTCGATGTGGACCGGCACGCGCGCGAGGTCGACGAGGATCGCCTCGTCGTCGCCGCCCTGGCCGACACCGCCGACGAGGTTGTCACCGGTGTGGCGCACGGAGCCGTCGTCGCTCACCAGGTGGCGGAAGAACACGACGTCGACCGGCTGCTTGTCCGCGAACAGGACGGCGGACGCGTCGAGGTCGATCTCCCGGGTGCGCGAGCCGAACAGGCCGCGCCGGGGAGCCGCCTGCCAGCCGAGACCCATGCGCACCGCGGTCAGGCCGGTCCCGTCGTTCTTCTGCAGACTGATGGCCTGACCCTTGGTCATGTTGACGGTCACGGCTGATCCCCTCTCGAACTGTCCCCTGTTGCCGCGGAATCCGCGGATGTCCAGAACCCTACGCAGCGCCACTGACAGTGCCGAACCCCGCATCGGACTTTGTGTCGGTCTTGCAACACAGAGCGCATACCCCGAGGTCCGGCGGTCCACCCTGGCGGTCAGGCCAGGCCCCCCTCCTTCATCTGCCTCAGTTCCTTCTTCATCTCGTGGACCTCGTCGCGCAGCCGGGCCGCGACCTCGAACTGCAGGTCCGCGGCGGCGGCGCGCATGCGCTCCGTCATCTGCTCGATCTGCTCGGCGAGTTCGGCCGCCGGGCGGTCGGTCGGCACCCCGTCCTGGGCCTTGCCCTTCGCGGACCTGGCGCTCTTCGCGGCCTTGCCGCCGAGCGCGGGCACGGGGGCCTTGGCGCCCTTGCCGTCCTTGCTCTTGCGGTAGCCCGAGCCGAGCAACTGCTCCGTGTCGACGTCCTCGCGGGCGATCTGCGCGACGATGTCGTTGATCTTCTTGCGGAGCGGCTGCGGGTCGATGCCGCGCTCCGTGTTGTACGCGACCTGCTTCTCCCGGCGGCGGTTGGTCTCCTCGATGGCCTTCTCCATCGCCGGGGTGATCCGGTCGGCGTACATGTGGACCTGACCGGAGACGTTGCGCGCCGCGCGGCCGATGGTCTGGATCAGGGAGGTGCCGGAGCGCAGGAAGCCTTCCTTGTCGGCGTCCAGGATGGCCACCAGGGACACCTCGGGCAGGTCGAGGCCTTCACGCAGGAGGTTGATGCCCACCAGGACGTCGAACTCGCCGGAGCGCAGTTCGCGCAGCAGCTCGATGCGGCGCAGGGTGTCGACGTCGCTGTGCAGGTAGCGGACCTGGATGCCGAGTTCGAGGAAGTAGTCGGTGAGGTCCTCGGCCATCTTCTTGGTGAGCGTGGTGACCAGGACCCGCTCGTCCTTCTCGGTGCGCTTGCGGATCTCGTGCACCAGGTCGTCGATCTGGCCCTCGGTGGGCTTGACGACGACCTCGGGGTCGATGAGGCCGGTGGGGCGGATGATCTGCTCGACGGCGCCGTCCGCGCGCGAGAGTTCGTACTTGCCGGGGGTCGCCGACAGGTAGACCGTCTGCCCGATGCGCTGCTGGAACTCTTCCCACTTCAGGGGGCGGTTGTCCAGGGCGGAGGGCAGCCGGAAGCCGTGGTCGACGAGCGTGCGCTTGCGGGAGGCGTCGCCCTCGTACATGGCGCCGATCTGCGGGACCGTGTTGTGCGACTCGTCGATGACGAGCAGGAAGTCCTCGGGGAAGTAGTCGATCAGGGTGTTCGGCGCGGAGCCGGGCTCGCGGCCGTCGAAGTGCATCGAGTAGTTCTCCACGCCGGAGCAGGAGCCGATCTGGCGGAGCATCTCCAGGTCGTACGTGGTCCGCATCCGCAGGCGCTGGGCCTCCAGGAGCTTGCCCTGCTTGTCCATCTCGGCCAGCCGCTCGCCGAGTTCCTTCTCGATGTCGTTGACGGCCCGCTCCATGCGCTCGGGGCCCGCGATGTAGTGGGAGGCCGGGAAGACGTAGAGGTGCTCGTCCTCGCTGATGATCTCGCCGGTGAGCGGGTGGAGGGTGGAGAGCGCCTCGATCTCGTCGCCGAACATCTCGATGCGGACGGCCAGTTCCTCGTAGACCGGGAAGATCTCGATGGTGTCGCCGCGGACGCGGAAGGTGCCGCGGCTGAAGGCCACGTCGTTGCGCGTGTACTGGATGTCCACGAAGCGCCGCAGCAGTTGGTCGCGGTCGATCTCGTCGCCGACCTTGAGGGGGACCATGCGGTCCACGTACTCCTGCGGCGTACCGAGGCCGTAGATGCAGGACACGGAGGCGACGACGATGACGTCGCGGCGGGTGAGCAGCGAGTTGGTCGCGGAGTGGCGCAGGCGCTCGACCTCCTCGTTGACCGAGGAGTCCTTCTCGATGTAGGTGTCCGACTGCGGGACGTAGGCCTCGGGCTGGTAGTAGTCGTAGTACGAGACGAAGTACTCGACCGCGTTGTTCGGCAGGAGCTCGCGGAACTCGTTGGCCAACTGGGCGGCCAGGGTCTTGTTCGGCGCCATCACCAGGGTGGGGCGCTGGAGCTTCTCGATCATCCACGCGGTGGTGGCGGACTTTCCGGTGCCGGTCGCGCCCAGCAGGACGACGTCCTTCTCACCTGCCTCGACGCGTCGGGCCAGCTCGGCGATGGCCGCCGGCTGGTCGCCGCTGGGCTGGTAGGAACTGACGACCTCGAAGGGCGCCACCGTGCGTTCGATGTGGGAAACGGGCCGCATGGAACCAACCGTACGACCCGCCACTGACAACGGGGTCGGATCAGCGGTTCTGCGGGGTGCGGGAGCCGCGGTGTCCGAGGTCCCGGTCGGCGCGGACGGAGGCGCGCCGGGGGTACGGGACGAGGGCGCCGGCCGGGACGCCGGGCTTGTGCTCGACGGGGGTCCGGACGGGCTTCCCCATGACCATCATCGGGTCGAACATCACGACGACGCCGGCCAGGAGGAGGAAAGCGAGGGGGCCGATCATCATGGGCGCCAGCAGTGCCGCCGGCGACACTCCGTCGGTGGTCGGGGCCGTGCCGTGGACGTGGACGCTGAGGGCGGCCATGCCGGTGTAGTGCATGCCGGTGACGGCGAGCCCCATGACGAGGCTCGCGCCGACGCTCCACAGGATCCCGCGGACCTGTCCGGCCGCCCAGAGGGCGCTGATCGCGGCGACGACCGCTATGACGACGGACACGGAGACCGTGAAGGTGTTGTATTCGAGCTTTCCGTTGAGGCGCATGCCGGCCATGCCCAGGTAGTGCATCGAGGCGATGCCCAGGCCGGTGAGGGTGCCGCCGGTGAAGAGCGCGGTCCCCCGGGCTCCCTTGTAGCCCACGATGAAGATCCCGACACCCACCATGACGATGGCGACGGCGAGGCTCGCGAAGGTCATCGGCTTGTCGTAGTGGACCGGCGTCTGGCGGACCGAGAAACCCATCATCGCGATGAAGTGCATCGTCCATATGCCGGAACCGATCGCCGCCGAACCCAGGGCGAGCCATCCGGGGCGCCAGGACTGGGACACGAGCATCGATCTGGTGGTGCAGCGCAGGCCGAGGGCGCCGCCGAGGCACGCCATGAGGTAGGCCACCAGCGGTGTGACGAGTCCGTAGCTGAATCCGTCGACCGTGCCCTGCATGCGCAGTTACCCTTCCGCCCTGTTCCGTCCCGGAATCCCTGAAACGCGCCCAGCCCCAGGACCGCGGGAACGGTCAGGGTCGACGCAGAGAGTATGACCCCCACCGGAATGGTCGAACGATTTTCCGGCAAAGAAACACGGCCTCGCCCCAGTTGTGCGGCACCGGTGAGCGGACTCGGGCAACTCCATTCATTCTGTGTCCATCCTGTACCCCACGGGTAGTGACGTTCCGCCGTCACTCTTGAGCTGTATGTGATCGCCCGAAGCGAGGAGTACGCATGCACCTGCGCACAGTCGCCGCCTCGACCACCGCGCTCCTGGGGGCCGCCGCCCTTCTGCTCCCCTCCCCCGCCGCCCGGGCCGGCGACGCTGCCGAGTGGCCCACGGTCGTCGCCCACCGAGGCGCGTCCTCCTATGCGCCCGAAAACACCCTGGCCTCCATCGACAAGGCGGCCCGGCTCGGCTTCCAGTGGGTCGAGAACGACGTCCAGCGCACCAAGGACGGCGAACTCGTCGTCATCCACGACGACAGCCTGAAGCGCACCACCGACGTCCAGAAGGTGTTCCCCGATCGAGCCCCCTGGAAGGTGAAGGACTTCACCGCCGCCGAGATCGCGCGCCTCGACGCGGGAAGCTGGTTCGGCCCCGCGTTCACAGGAACGCGCGTGCCCACGCTCACGCAGTACATGCGTGAGGTGGAGCACAACGACCAGAGTCTGCTCCTGGAGATCAAGAACCCGGAGCTGTACCCCGGCATCGAGCAGCAGACCCTCAAGCTCCTGGGCAACGAGGGGTGGCTGGACCAGGGGCACCTCGACGACCGGCTGATCGTGCAGAGCTTCAGCGCGGACAGCATCCGCATCGTGCACGACCTGAAGCCCGCCATCAGGACCGGCTTCCTCGGCACGCCCCCCGCGTCCGCCCTTCACGAGTACGCCGCCTTCACCGACCTGATCAACCCGTCGTACGGCTCGATCTCCCTCGGCTATGTCACCGCCGTGCACGGACACACGGGCCCGCACGGCCGCCCGATGGAGGTGTACGCCTGGACGGTCGACGACGCGCCCACGGCCTGGAAGGTCGCCGGGTACGGCGTCGACGGCCTCATCACCAACAAGCCGGACGTGGTGCGGTCCGCGCTGAAGGGGTTCTGAGGCCGCTCGCGGGGGCGTTGTCAGTGCCGGGTCGTACGGTGGGCGCATGGACAGCCATGGGCAGAACGAGCAGCGGGTCGTGTGGACCGTCGTCGGCACCGACATCGGTCCACTGCTGCTGGCCGCGACACAGGACGGCCTGGTCAACGTCGTGTTCCACGCCACGGACGCGGTGCGCGACAGGACACTCGACCGGCTGGCGTCCCGGTTGGGCACCGAGCCGGTGGAGGAGCCCGATTCCCCCTTGCTGGCCGAGGCGATACATCAGGTCGAGGCCTATTTCGCGGGTGCGCGGCGAGACTTCGACCTGCCGCTCGACTGGTCCCTGATCTCCGGCTTCAACCGGCAGGTGCTGCGCGAGCTGGCGGCCGGCGTCCCGTACGGCTCGGTCGTCGGGTACGGCGATCTGGCCGGGCGCGTGGGGCAGCCGCGCGCGGCCCAGGCGGTGGGGGTGGCGATGGGGTCCAATCCGCTGCCGGTCGTCGTGCCGTGCCATCGGGTCGTCGAGAGCGACGGCGGCATCGGCGGGTTCGGGGGCGGCCTGGAGACGAAGAGGAAGCTGCTGGCGCTGGAGGGGGTGCTGCCCGAGCCGTTGTTCTGAGGGCTCGGGCAGGCAGGGGAACACGGGGGGAGAGATCGTGCTGGTGGAGATCGGCTTCACGTGCGCGTGCGGCCACGGCGGTAGCGGGTGCGCGCGGTGACCGCTGTAGAGGAGCGAGCCGTCACGGCCGACCGGCTGCCCGCGCTGCGGCGCCGGGTGTCCGGTGTGCTGATCGCGACCCAGATCCTGGGCGGGCTCGGGGTCGCCACCGGGATCGCGCTGGCCGCCGTACTGGCCAAGCAGGTCAGCGGAACCGAGTCGCTGTCCGGACTGGCGCCCACGGCGACCGTCACGGGCACGGCGCTGCTGTCGATGCCGTTCGCCGCGCTGATGACGGCGCGCGGCCGGCGTCCCGGACTGGTCCTCGGGTATCTGATCGGGGCGCTGGGAGCCGGTGTCGTGGTGCTCGCGGCGAGCATCGGGAGCTTTCCGCTGCTGCTGTGCGGCATGGCCGGGTTCGGGGCGGCCTCGTCGGCGAATCTCCAGTCCCGGTTCGCCGCCGCCGACCTCGCCGAGCCGGAGCAGCGGGCGCGGGCCATCTCCCATGTCGTGTGGGCGACGACCATAGGGGCGGTCCTCGGGCCCAACATCGCCGCGCCCGCGGGCCGTAGCGTCTCCGGGCTCGGGATACCCGCGGCGGCCGGCCCCTTCCTCTGGGCCGGCGGGATCTTCCTGATCGCCGCGGTCGTGGTCGCCGTACTGCTGCGGCCCGATCCGTTGTTGACGGCCCGGGCGCTCGCGCCGGACGAGGACCGGTCGCCGGCCGCGCGGTCGCTGCGGGCGGGGTTCGCCGCGGTGGTCGCCTCGCCGCGGGCGCGGCTCGCGCTGGTGACGGTGGCCGTGGTGCACACCGCGATGGTGTCGGTGATGGCGATGACGCCGGTCGAGCTGGGCCATCACGGAGCCGGCATCGATCTGGTCGGGCTGGTGATCAGCGGGCACATCGCGGGGATGTACGCGTTCTCGCCGCTGATGGGGCGGCTGTCGGACCGGGTCGGGCGGCTGTCCGGGATAGGGCTCTCGGTGGGGCTGCTGGCCTGTGCGGCGTTCCTGGCCGGTACTGCGGGCGGGAGTCACGGGCGGATCGCGCTGGGGCTGTTCGTGCTCGGTCTGGGCTGGTCGGCGGGGCTCGTCTCCGGCTCGGCGCTGCTCACCGACTCGGTGCCGCAGCCCGCGCGGGCCGCCGCGCAGGGGCTGTCCGACCTCACCATGAACACCTCGGCCGGCATCGGCGGGGCGGTGGCCGGACTGGTGGTCGCGGAGGCGAGCTACGGCTGGCTGAACCTCGCCGCCGCCTGCCTGCTGATACCCCTGGCCGCGCTGGCGCTGTTCACCCGCTCCCGGAAAAGCCCGGTTTCCGATGCCCCGCGAAGGGTGGCCGGGAGGCCGAGCCGGTAGCAGACTCCGCCATGCGCGCGCACAGCCACTGGCATCCGGGGGATCGGAGCCGAAGGGACGGCGATCACGCATGAGTGGAAGCGGAAACAGGGCAGTCGCGTATCTCAAGCCGGGAGCGGTGGACGTCAGGACCATCGACTACCCGACGCTCGAACTGCAGGACGGGCCGGGAGTCGCCCCCGCCAACGTGGGCCGAAAGGTCCGGCACGGGGTGATCCTGAAGGTGCTCGCCAGCAACATCTGCGGCAGCGACCAGCACATGGTGCGCGGTCGGACGACCGCGCCCGAGGGGCTGGTCCTCGGACACGAGATCACCGGAGAGGTCGTCGAACGGGGGCCGGACGTCGAGTTCATCGACGTGGGCGACATCGTCTCCGTACCGTTCAACATCGCCTGCGGGCGGTGCCGCAACTGCAAGGAACGCAAGACCGGCATCTGCCTGAACGTCAACCCGGCCCGCCCGGGGGCGGCCTACGGCTATGTCGACATGGGCGGCTGGGTCGGCGGTCAGGCCGAGTACGCCATGGTCCCGTACGCGGACTTCAACCTGCTGAGGTTCCCGGACCGGGACGAGGCACGCGAGAAGCTGCTCGATCTGACCATGCTGTCGGACATCTTCCCGACCGGATTCCACGGCGCGGTCACCGCCGGCGCCGGGGTCGGGTCCACGGTGTACGTCGCCGGGGCGGGTCCGGTCGGTCTGGCGGCAGCAGCGTCGGCTCAGCTCCTGGGCGCCGCGGTCGTCATCGTCGGCGACCTCAACGCCGAACGCCTGGGCCAGGCGAGGAGTTTCGGCTGCGAGACCGTCGACGTCTCGCGCGGCGACATCGGGGAGCAGATCGCCGAGATCCTCGGCGAGCCCGAGGTGGACGCGGCGGTCGACGCGGTCGGCTTCGAGGCGCGGGCGCATGGTCCGAACGCCCCGGAGGCGCCGGCGACCGTCCTCAACTCGCTGATGGGCGTCACGCGCGCGGGCGGTGCCCTGGGCATCCCCGGGCTGTATGTCACCGCTGACCCCGGCGGGGTCGACGAGGACGCCAAGAGCGGCACCCTGAAGGTGCGGCTCGGGCTTGGCTGGGCCAAGAGCCACGCGTTCACGACCGGTCAGTGCCCGGTGATGACGTACCACCGGAGTCTGATGATGGCGATCCTGCACGGGCGCGTGCACATCGCGAAGGCGGTCAACGCGACCCCGATCGCGCTGGAGGACGCACCGCGCGGCTACGCCGAGTTCGACCAGGGCGCCAGCCGCAAGTACGTGCTCGATCCGCACGGGACGCTCGCGGGCGTCAGCCCGGTCTGAGACACGGGAGGGAAAACGGGGGCCACGCACGCGTGGCCCCCGTTTTCCATGTCGGGCGCTGATGATGTCTCCCACAGCCCGCGAGGGTTTGACCGGGCACCGAGCCCGCCAGGGATGAGGGAAGACCGAACGACAGGAGGCGCGTGGTGCTGGTGGTGTCCGAGGAAGTACGTGAGGCGATCGACGCGCGTCGACCCGTGGTGGCCCTGGAGTCGACGATCATCGCGCACGGGTTGCCGCGCCCGCGCAATCTGCAGGTGGCGCTGGAACTGGAGGCGGCGGTACGGCAGGAGGGTGCCGTACCGGCGACCATCGCCGTGCTGGACGGGCGGCCCCATGTCGGCCTGGACAAGGACCAGTTGGAGCGGGTCGCCAACGAGGACGGGATCCGCAAGCTGGGCCACCGTGACCTGCCGCTCGCGGTGGCGGCCGGGGTCAGCGGGGCGACCACGGTGTCCGCGACGGCGCTGCTGGCGGCGCGGGCGGGCATCCGGGTCTTCGCGACCGGCGGCCTCGGCGGGGTGCACCGGGAGTGGACGGTGACGCAGGACGAGTCCGCCGACCTGGGGCTGCTGGCGTCCACCCGGATCACGGTGGTGTGCGCGGGCGTGAAGTCGATCCTGGACGTGCCGGCGACCTTGCAGCGCCTGGAGACGCTGGGCGTGGCGGTCGCCGGATACGGCACGGACCGCTTCCCCGGTTTCTACCTCTCCGACTCGGGACATCCGGTGGAGTGGACGCTGGAGACCCCCGAGCAGGTGGCGGCCGTGATGCGGGCGCAGGACGCGCTCGACGCCCCGGAGTCGACGCTGATCGTCGCCAACCCGGTGCCCCAGGACGAGCAGTTGGATCCCGAGCTGCACGCGCGTGTGCTCGCCGACGCGCTGCACGCGTGCGAGGCGGAGGGCGTCACCGGGCAGGCGGTCACACCGTTCCTGCTCGGCTACCTGGTGGAGCACACCGACGGTGCCTCGCTGAGCGCCAACCTCGCGGCCGTACGCGGCAACGTACGGCTGGCGGGGCGGATCGCGGCGGCCTGGGCCGAGGAGGCGTGACGACCGGACCGAACGGCGCGCTCCTGGTCGTCGGGGACGTCGTCACGGACGTCGTCGCCCGGCACCGGGGGCCGCTCGCGGCGGGCACCGACACCGCCGCCGCGATCCGTACCGTGCCGGGTGGCGCGGGCGCCAACGTGGCGTGCTGGGCGGCCCATTGGGGCTGTGCGGACGTACGGCTGCTCGGTCGGGTGGGTGCGGACGCGGCGGCGTGGCACGAGCGGGAGCTGGTCGCCTCCGGTGTGCGGCCCCGTCTCGTCGTCGATCCGGAGGCGCCGACCGGGACGGTGATCTGCCTGGTCGACAAGGGGGCGGCGGCCGAGCGGACGTTCCTCACCGACAGCGGCGCGGCCCTGCGGTTCGATCCCGACGACTGGTCGGACGCGCTGCTCGACGGCGTCGTACGGCTGCATCTGTCGGGCTATCTGCTGTTCTCCGAGCCGAGCCGGGCGCTGGTGGCAGCGGCGATGGAGTCGGCACGCGCGCGTGGGGTGCCGGTGAGTCTGGACCCGGCGTCCGCGGGGTTCCTGGTGGAGCTGGGCGTGGACCGTTTCCTCTCGCTCGTCGAGGGGGTGGACGTCCTGCTGCCCAGCCGGGACGAGGCGTGCCTGCTCACGGGCCTGCCCGATCCGGCGGACGCGGCGGCCAAGTTGAGCCGCCATGTCCCCCTGGTGGTCACCAAGCGGGGCGCCGAGGGAGCCTTGGTGGCCCACTCCGGCACGGTCCACGCACACGTCCCGGCCGAGCCCGCCGTTCCCCAGGACACCACGGGCGCGGGCGACGCCTTCACCGGCGCGTTCCTCGCGGCACTGCTGACGGGCGCGGAGCCGGAGGATGCGGCGAGGGAGGGGTGCCGGGCGGGGGCGCGGGCGGTGGAACGGGTGGGGGGTCGGCCGCCGGGGCGGGGGTGACGGGGGTTTGCGGTGGGCGGCGACCGAGGTCCGGGGGTGACGGACGGAGGGGCGGCTGTCGGTCGGCCGAGGGGGCTGGTCAGGGGGTGCTGTCGGCCGGCCGAAGGCGCCGAGCGGAAGGCCACCCGTGCCGGGCGAACATCGACGACCCAGGCCAACAACAACCCCCACCGGACAGACGACAACGGCACCAACCGAAAGCTCCCTGTGCCGGGCAGCAAGCAGCGGTGAGGGCCGGGCCCACGGCACCGCGTCTCCGAAGTCACCGGCCGCGCACCGGATCGGCCGGAGACGCTTGCCGGACCGACCGTGCACGCGCGTCGAACTCACGGCGACCGGCGTCGGACCCCGGCGGCCGAGCCGACACCCCGCACCTGGCACCCCGCACCCCAGACCCCGCACCGGCAACCCCGTCACCGATACCCGGCACCACACCTGAAACACCCGCCGCCTCCCCCACCCACCCGGCGCCAACTCCCGCCCCCACCTACCCCTTCCGCCCCCACGCCGAGATCATCGGAGCCGTCGCCAGATCCATCGTGCCGGAGGCGACGTTGGCCAGGTGGCGGTCGATGTCCTCGTTCGTGGCCAGGCCCGCGGTGACGAGTTGGTCGCGGATCTGGCGGACCGTGGCGGATTCCAGGGCGGCGCAGGCCGGTGAGGTGACCGGGAAATACGCGTCGGCCTCCACGCGGCGCAGGCCGGCCTCGCGGAGCAGGCGCGGGAGTCTGCGGCCGTAGGAGAGGTCGGCGCCGCGGTCGGCGAGGAGTTCGCGGAAGCCGTGGCGGAGACGGTTCGCGAGTTGCTGCTCGGGGCCGTGTTCGTCGGGGCAGAGCAGGGGCTGGAGGGCGGGGTCGGCGTCCTCGATCAGGAGGCGTCCGCCGGAGCGCAGGGACTTGATCATCGAGTGCAACGCCCGTTCCCGGTCCGGGACATGGACGAGGACCAGTCGGGCGTGCACGAGGTCGAAGCCCTCCCCCGGCGGTTCCTCGGCACCCACGTCGTGGACGCGCACCTCGACCGGCGGGCGTGCGGCCGAGGCGACCTGCGAGGTGTCGATGTCGGTCGCGACGACCTTCCCGGTCGGTCCGACCTTCTTGGCCAGCCAGGACACCACCGACGTGCCGCCGGCACCGACCTCCCAGACCCGCCAGCCGGGTCCGACGCCGAACCCCTCCAAGTGCCGGAACGTCGTGGGATCGAAGAGCGTGGCGAAGGCGTCGAAGCGCTGCCCCGCCTCGGACTGCCGGTTGTCGAGGAGATACCCGTCGGATCGCGTCATGCCGCGATCATCCCAGTTGCTCCGCTTGTCGACAGGGGGCGACGCTCCGGTTCCGCAGCCCCTTGGCATGGCCGTGCGCCCGCTCGTACTCGGCGTCGTCCGCAGCGGGAAACGGAGCGGAAACGGAGCGCGCACACGGCTTCGTCCACAGCCGGGAACAAAGCGGAG
Organism: Streptomyces sp. NBC_01478; assembly: GCF_036227225.1. GTDB lineage: Bacteria > Actinomycetota > Actinomycetes > Streptomycetales > Streptomycetaceae > Streptomyces. The sequence continues at coordinate 3,201,836 of NZ_CP109444.1, forward strand.
GATTCCGTTCCCACAGGCTTACCCACCGCTCACGTCGGCCTGGCAAACTGGCACGCCAAGGCGCAGAAATGCGATGCGAGGGGATCCACCCAAGGAGATCCGGATGTCCATGGCAGGGAATCTTCGGAAGGTCACGGGCCTGGGCAGGGTCGGCGGCCTCCGCAAGGTGGCGCGGCTGGCCCGGCGCCGCCCGCGGGTCGACCTGAGCCACCACGCCCGGTCACCCCTGGGCTCCTCGGTGGTGAAGTGCGTCACGTATCAGGACGGCGTCCGGGTCCCGGTCGGCGGCGATCTGGTGGACGCCGTCGAGCGGGTGCGCAAGAAGGACGACGGCTTCGTCTGGCTCGGCCTGCACGAGCCGACGAACGAGGAGTTCGCGGGCATCGCCGAGCTCTTCGACCTGCACCCGCTGGCGGTCGAGGACGCGATCGAGGCCCATCAGCGCCCGAAGGTGGAGCGCTACGGCGAGACGTTGTTCGCGGTCTTCAAGACGGTCTGCTACGTCGAGCACGAGAAGCTGACCGCGACGAGCGAGGTCGTGGACACCGGCGAGATCATGGTGTTCGTCGGCGCCGAGTTCGTCATCACCGTGCGGCACGGGCGGCACGGCTCACTGGGGCCGCTGCGCGAGGAGTTGGAGTCGAACCCGCTACAGCTCGCCAAGGGACCGGCCGCGGTGCTGCACGCGATCGCGGACCACGTGGTCGACGACTATCTGAGCGTCACGGACTCGGTGCAGGCGGACATCGACCAGGTGGAGACGGACGTGTTCGCGGAGAACGGCGCGCGGGCGGACCCGGGCCGTATTTACCAGCTCAAGCGTGAACTCCTGGAGCTGAAGCGGGCGGTCGTCCCCCTCGGCCGCCCGCTGGAGGAGCTCGCCACCCGGCCGATGCGGGTGGTCGGACCGGAGATACAGGCCTACTTCCGGGATGTCTCCGACCATCTGCTGCGCGCGAAGGAGCAGATCGCGTCCTTCGACGAACTGCTCAACTCGATTCTGCAGGCGCACCTCGCCCAGGTGACGGTCGCGCAGAACGAGGACATGCGGAAGATCACGGCCTGGGCCGCGGTGATCGCCGTACCGACGATGGTGTGCGGTGTGTACGGCATGAACTTCGACCACATGCCGGAGCTGCACTGGCGGTTCGGCTATCCCCTGGTCATCGGCGTGATATTCGTGTCCTGTCTGGTGCTGTACCGGGGCTTCCGGCGCAACGGCTGGCTCTGAGCGGGCCGCCGCCGAGCCGGAATCGTCCGAGGTTCCACGCCCGGAATCGTGCGAAGGTTCCACACCCCGACCGCCCGACGGACCGTCCGCGGGTTCAGCGCAGGCCGCTCCGGGCGTAGACGCTCTCGACCCAGCCGGCGAGCTGTTCCTCCGTCAGATGCTGGGCCAGGTCGGCCTCGCTGATCATGCCGACGAGACGCTTGTTGTCGATGACCGGAAGCCGGCGGATCTGGTGTCCCTGCATCTCCTGGAGCACTTCGCCGACATCGGCGCCGACATCGATCCAGCGGGGTGTGCCCTGGGCCATCTCGCCGGCGGTGATCTTGGCCGGGTCGTGGCCCATGGCCACACAGCCGACGACGATGTCCCGGTCGGTGAGGATGCCGCAGAGCCGTTCGTTCTCGTCGCTGATGGGCAGGGCCCCGACGCCCAGTTCGCGCATCAGTTGGGCGGCGCGGTCCAGGGTTTCATGGGCGGGGATCCACTGGGCGCCCCGGTGCATGATGTCTCCGGCGGTGGTCATGAAGTACCTCCCGGTGCCGGACGGCCGGCGCGGCACAGAACGTTCCGCTAGTCCCGGCGCCCTACATTCTCGCCGCGCGGCCGGGGGAACGCACCCGGACGGTCGCGACTTCCGGTGCGCCGGCCGGGACGGCCCCGAGGAAACCGCTCAGACGTGGAACCCCACGACCTTCCGTGGTACGACGCGGATGATCACCCGCGTCTGGTCGTCCTTCTCACCGGGCGGGTCGATGCCGAGGTACTTGTGCGAGAGCTCGTACGGAAGCCGTTTGTCCGGGTCGGGGAGGATCTCGGCGGTGCCGCGGATCTCCACCGAGGCATAGGGGTTGGCGAGGTCGAACACCGACAGGCTGACGCGGGGGTCGTGGCGGAGGTTGCGTACTTTCTGGCGGTCTTCGAGGGAGGAGAAGAGCACGGTGTCACCCTCGCGCTTCATCCAGACCACCGAGGTCTGAGGGGCGCCGTCGGGCCGGAGGGTGGCGACATTGGCGAAGTTCTTGCCGTCGAGGAGAGCGCGGACGGATTCGTCGAAGATCGGCATACCGACATCCTAACTAAATGCACGCGCATATAAAAGCCCTTGGGCGAGGTCACCCGGACTTCGGTCCTCAGGCCTCAGGCCTCAGGCTTCGGGGCTCAGGCTTCGGGGCTCAAGCCTCACGCCACCCGCTCCACGCCGGATGACGCGGGTCGTCCGCACGCACCAGGACGTCCGCCGTGCCGGCCGGGTCGGTCTCGTCCTCGTAGCGCTCGAAGGCGGGGAGGGTCCAGTGCTCGGTCTCGGGGGTACGGCGGCGCAGGGCGCCAGGTGAGAGGAGGACATGGACGGTCAGATCGAAGGGGAACCAGTGCCGAAGGAGGAAGGGCCCATGCAGCAACAGGACGGCGTCGGGCGGGAGTTGGACATAGGGGCTGCGGGTGGCGCGGTCCGCGGCCGGGTCCCACAGGTCGGGCAGGACGCGGCCGTCGCCGTCCGGTTCGAGCGGCCCGAAGACCTCGCGCCACAGGGCACGGGTGTCGAACCAGCCGTCGTAGTACGCGTCGACGTCCTGGCGTCCGTACTCCAGGCGCAGCGAGGCCGGGCGCAGGAACCCCTCGGTGCCCACGACGAGCGAGGAGCGGCCGCGGATGCGCAGCGCCTCCGAGACGCGCTCGGCGAGGTCGCCCGGGCGGGCCGCGGGGGCGCCGTCGATGGCGACGCGCGGCCAGGGGCTGCCGTCGGCCGGCTTCAGGTCGAGCAGACGCTCGGCGAGGAGGTCGCCGAGCCGGTCCCAGGTGATCGCTTCCAGTCGCACAGGGCCCATGATGCGGCAGGCCGCGATCAGGGTGCGTCGTGCAGGTGGCTCCGCCGGGCCGCGAGAAGGTGCGGGAGGTGGGTTTCGCTCCAGGCGCGGGCGGCGTCGAGGAGAGGGACGAGGCTGCGGCCGAGAGGGGTGAGGGCGTATTCGACGCGCGGCGGGTTCTCGTCGTACACGGTCCTGGTGAGCAGGCCGTCGCGTTCCATGGCGCGCAGGGTCTCGCTGAGGACTTTGGGGGTAACGGCCTTGAGCGGTATACGGAGTTCGGTGAAGCGACGCGGGCCGCCTTGCAGACAGCGGACGATCATGCCGGTCCTCCCCCACTGCCTTAAGGGCGTGGGCGGTGCCCCCAGTCCCCCACGCGAAAGGGCGTCGCGGACGACGGACAGACGGGGTCGAACATGCCGGGGTCGAGCGGTTCCTGCCGTACGGCGTCCGTCGCGTCGGTCATGCATCGAGGCTAGCGCCGGTACCGTTGAAGTAACCGGGACTCAACTGCCTAACGTGCAGGTCGGGCGGCGAAGAACGCTGCCGGACAAGGGAGTTGGGCATGAGCGGGATCGTGGTTCTCGGGGCCGGCGGGCGGGCGGGGCGGGCCGTCACGGCGGAGGCGCTCGGGCGTGGGTACGAGGTGACGGCCGTGGTGCGGGATCCGGCGCGGTACGCGGAGCTCGCGGTGGAGGGCGTCTCGGTCGTGCGGGGTGATGTGACCGATGCCGGGTCGGTGCGGGAGGCCGCGGGCGGGGCGGCCGCCGCCGTGCACGCGGTGTCGCCGTTCAGCGGGCCCGAGCAGGGCTTCGGCTCGCTCGATCCCGGCTTCTTCGTCAAGGCGGCGGACGCGTTGCTGAAGGGGCTGGCCGCGGCCGGGGTGCGGCGGCTCGTCGCCGTCGGACTGTTCGCGGACCTGCTCGGGGCGGACGGGCGCCCGGTGATGGACGACCCCTCGACGTTTCCGCCGGAGACAAGGCCGTTCGCGCTGGCCCACACGGCAGGCCTGCGGCGGCTGCGGGAGGCCGGCGAGGCCACGGCGGTGGACTGGGTGATGCTCACCCCTGGCGGTGGGCTGGAGCAGGACGCCCCACGCACCGGGCGCCACCGCCTGGGCGACGAGCGGGTGCCGGAGGGTGCGCCCGGGCTGTCGTACGCGGATCTGGCCGTGTCGGTGCTCGACGAGATCGAGACGCCGACCCGGCACCGTACGCGCGTGTCGGTGTTCGTTCCGCGCGAGGTGCGGCGGAGGACGTAGGAGAGAGGCTCGCAACAGGAGGGAATGCATCTCGTATGGCGCCGTTCGCAACTGCCCTGCCCCGCAGTGGACTTCTGGTCGTTCAACCGCTGAGGAAGCGGCACTGTGCCGAGTGCCGTCGGGGCCCGTTGCCGTTGCTGGTCGTCGAGGGCGGTGCGCCGCGGTGTCTCGACTGCGTCGATCTCGGGCATCTGGTGTTCCTGCCGCGCGGCGACACCGCGCTGACGCGCAGGGCGCGGGAGGAGAGCGGGCTGTCGGCGGTGGTGGTGCGGTTCAACCGGCGCCGTAGCCGGTACGAGCGGCAGGGTGTCCTCGTCGAGGAGGCGGGGCTGGCGCGGGCCGAGCAGCGGTGTCTCGCGGACGCGGAGGCACGCCGGCGGCGTCGGGCACGGGACGCGGGGCGGCGGGCCGCGGCGGACGTGCGGTTCGAGGAGGCGTTCGCGGCGGAGATAGGACGCCTGTTCCCCGGCTGCCCCGAGGCGCGGGCCCGGGCCGTCGCCGCGCATGCCTCGGCGCGGGGCAGCGGGCGGGTGGGGCGGAGTGCGGCGGGGCGGGCGTTGTCCGAGGGTGCGGTGGTCTCGGCGGTGGTGGCATCCGTACGGCATGTGGACACGCCCTACGACCAGTTGCTGATGAGTGGGGTGCCGCGACATGAGGCGCGGCGGCGGCTCTCGGCGGGGGTGGAAGGGGTGCTGCGGGGGTGGCGGGAGGGACCGGTTCGGGCGGGGGCGGAGGCCGAGACCGGGTGAGGAGGTCGACGGGCCCCGTGGACGTTCGCGCATGGCCCGGCGATTCTCGGCCATGGTCACCGGGGCGGGGGCGGGTTCGACTTGTCTCGGGAATTCGTGGTGGGCAGGATCTCGGCTCTACGGGCGGGAGTTGATGTCGGCATGATCGGTGAACCGTATTTCACCCTGACGGTTCTGGGGGTGCTCGCGACCGGGGTGATGGCCGGGGTGTTCTGTGCCTTCTCCGTGCTGGTCATGCGGGGACTGGCCGGGCTGCCGCCCGCGCAGGGGGTCGCCGCGATGAACGCGATCAACACCGCGGCGATGACGCCCGCCTTCATGCTGCTGTTCGCCGGTTCGGCGGTGCTGTGCGCGGTGATCGCGGTGGTGACGTTCGTGCTGTGGCCGGATCAGGGGACCGTGGAGTTGCTGCTGGGCAGCGCGCTGTATCTGTTCGGTGTCTTCGGGCTGACCATCGTCGCGAACGTGCCCCGCAACGAGGCGCTGCTGAAGCTGGACCCGGGCACACCGGAAGCCGCCGCGTACTGGCCGTCGTACGTACGCGAGTGGACGATGTGGAATCACGTCCGCGCGGTCGCCTCGGCCGCCGCCGCGCTGGTCTACATGCTGGCTCTCACCTGAGAGACACCGGTGTAAACACTGCCTTCCACCTGAGAGAAAGCCGTCTCGCCCACTCTGCGCGCCCGGCCGAAGAGCCTTATCGTGGCTGAAAGAGTGCCGCCCGATGACGCACGGCCTGTCGCACGCGGACGCGAGGAAGACCGCCATGGCCGATCCCAAGGGTTTTATGACCACTCCGCGCGAGGAGTGGCCCCGCAGGCCCGTCGAGGAGCGGGTGCGGGACTGGGACGAGGTGTATGTCCCGGGCGCGCTGCTGCCGATCGTCACCAAGCAGGCCGACCGGTGCATGGACTGCGGTGTCCCCTTCTGCCACGACGCCTGTCCGCTCGGGAACCTGATCCCGGAGTGGAACGATCTGGTCAGCCGGGACGACTGGCGGGCGGCGGCCGACCGGCTGCACGCGACGAACAACTTCCCCGAATTCACCGGGCGGTTGTGCCCGGCGCCGTGCGAGGCGGGCTGCGTGCTCGCCATCAACCAGCCCGCCGTCACCATCAAGAACGTCGAGGTGGCCATCGCGGACCGCGCCTGGAGCGACGGTTTCACGCCACCCAGACCGCCGGACCGGTTGTCCGGGCGGACCGTCGCGGTGATCGGCTCCGGGCCCACCGGCCTCGCCGCGGCACAGCAGTTGACCCGGGCCGGGCACACGGTCGCGGTGTACGAGCGGGACGACCGGCTCGGCGGGCTGATGCGGTACGGCATCCCCGAGTTCAAGATGGAGAAACGGCATCTGGAACGGCGGCTGGAGCAGATGCGGGCCGAGGGCACCAAGTTCCGTACGTCGACGACGGTCGGGCGGGACATCGGCGCGGCCGAACTGCGGGCGCGCTACGACGCGGTGGTGATCGCCACGGGAGCCACGGCCTGGCGTGAACTGGACGTGCCGGGGCGGGAGTTGACCGGCATCCACCAGGCGATGGAGTATCTGCCGCTGGCCAACCGGGTGTGCGAGGGGGACCTGGCGGCCTCTCCCCTCTCTGCCGCCGGGAAGCATGTCGTGATCGTGGGCGGCGGTGACACCGGGGCGGACTGTCTGGGGACGGCGGTGCGTGAAGGAGCCGCGTCCGTCACCCAGTTGGACATCTACGCCCAGCCGGACGCCGAGCGCGACGAGGACACGGAACCCTGGCCGACGTATCCGAAGATCTATCGGCTGTCGGCCGCGCACGAGGAGGCGCGGGATCTGGAGACGGCGCCGGCGGCGGACGCGGACGCGCGGCTGTTCGCGGCCTCGACGCTCCACTTCGAGGGGGACGGGGGCGGGCATGTGCGGTCCTTGCACCTGGTCGAAGTCGACGCGCAGCGACGCCCGTTGGACGGTTCCGGGCGCAGCCTGCCGGCCGATCTCGTGCTGCTCGCCCTCGGGTTCTCCGGACCCGACCGCGCCGACGGGCTCATCGACCAACTGAGGTTGGCGATGGCACCGCGCGGCACGATCACCCGCGACTCGGACTTCGCGACGAGTGCGCGCGGGGTGTTCGTCGCGGGGGACGCGGCGCGCGGGCAGTCGCTGATCGTGTGGGCGATCGCGGAGGGGCGGGCGGTGGCGGCGGCCGTCGACCGCTATCTGACGGGGAGTTCCCGACTCCCGGCGCCGATCGGCCCGTACGACCGGCCGATGACGGTGTAGAACACGTCGGCAGGTGTGCGCCCGCTGCCGGATGAGCAGTCGTACGTCCGTGCTCGCACCTGCGGAGGAGGCGGGGCGTACTGCGCCGGTACGAGTCGTCGGGTGTGTTCTCATCCGGGCTCACGAAATCCTTCGCCGGCGGGCCGGAAAGTGGCTTCCGGCCGACTTGTGGGCCAACAGCGGTGGGATCATGGATGCAGGAGGCGAGTTGTCGTCGGACCCGAGCGGGGTCGGACGCGGCGCGCCCCCATCCTTCGTTCCGTCGTCAGGCGCAGGGCCACCCCCGCGCGTCCCCCCTGTTGGCGGTCGGTCCTGGAGGGTGTTGATGACGACGCTCGACGAACGTCATGGCGAGGGCGCGCGGGAGACGGCGGGGGCGTACCGTCCGGACGCCGCCGTGCCCCTCGATCTGGGTCAACTCACGGCGATACAGCCCCAGTTCATCGGTTCAAAGGCGGCGAACCTCGCCCGTGCGGCCGGTGCCGGACTGCCCGTGCTTCCCGGGTTCGTGATCTCCGAGGGGGCGGGCGACGACCCCGCCCTCCTGCGCCGCGCCTGGCAGGACCTCTCCGATTCCGGTGCGCGGCCCCTCGTCGTACGGTCCTCCTCGCCGCAGGAGGACACCGAACAGTCGTCCCTGGCTGGCCAGTTCACCTCCGTGCTCGATGTGCGCGGCTGGTCCGACTTCGTTACGGCCGTGCGGGCCGTGCTCGATTCGGCGCATCGGCCCGACGGGTCCACCGCGCCGATGGCCGTGCTGGTGCAGCCGATGCTGACGGCGCGGGTCGGCGGGGTGATGTTCGGTGCCGACCCCGTCGAGGGGCGTGCCGACCGGATGCTGGTGAGCGCGGTGCGCGGCGGTCCCGACAGTCTGGTCAGCGGTGAACAGGCCGGTACCAACTACTGGTTGAGCCGACGGGGACGGTTGCTGCGCACCGAACCCCCGACCGCCGAACCACTGCTCACCCCCTCCGAACTACGCCGCCTGGCCCGGCTCGCGCGCCGGGCACGGCAGGTGTTCGGAGGGCCGCAGGACATCGAGTTCGGGTTCGACGACAACGGGGACAAGCACGGCAACGCCGGAGGCGGGCGGCTGTGGTTGTTCCAGAGTCGGCCGATCACCGCCATGGCCGCGCGGCCCTCGCGCGGGGCACGGTTGCTCGGGCCGGGGCCGGTCGCGGAGACGCTGCCGGAGCAACTCCAGCCGCTGGAGGAGGACTTGTGGGTCGCGCCGATGGCCCGCGGGCTGACCGCCGCGCTCGACATCGCGGGCAGCGCGCCGCGTCGCCTGCTGCGGACGGTGCCGGTGGTCACGACGGTCGGCGGCCAGGCCGCGGCCGACCTGCGGCTGCTCGGGGCGGCCCCGCCCAGACGCCGATGGCCGGCCCTCCTCAACCCGGCACCCGGAGCACGGCGGCTCGGCGCCGCCTGGCGGGTCGGCCGGCTCACCGCCGCGCTGCCCGGACTTGCCGCGGACCTCGTGGCGGACGTCGACCGCCGGCTCGCCCACCTCCCGACGCCCGGTGAACTCCCCGGCCCCGACCTCGCCGCCGAACTCCGCTGGACCCGCGCGGCCCTCGTCTCCCTGCACGCCCAAGAGGCCCTCGCCGGAGCCCTGTTGCCTGAGCCGAAGACGTCCCGTACGGCGGCGGGCGCGGCCCTCACCGCCCTCGCGGAGACCCGCGCCCTCGGGATACCGGACGAACAGGCGGCCGTCGCCGCGCCTACCGTCCTTGCCCTCACGGCACCGAGCCTGCGGGGACACGGGCACTTGCCCCAACAGGGCGTGCCTCAGCAAGGCATGCCGCAGCAGGGCATGTCGGCTTCGGGAATCACCGGCTCGGAACAACGGCCCTTCCCCCGGGCCGAGTTGAGAACACCAGGCTCCGCACTCACCCCGACGCTCACCACCCCCCGCCCCCTCTCCCTCCCGCCCCGAAAGGCGCTCCCACCCCGAGAAGCCCTCCGCCTCCGCGTCCGCTGGGTGCAGGAGCTGCAGGTCCGCCTCGTACGGGAGGCCGCACGGCGGCTGGGCCAGACCTCGGATCGCGTAGGGCTGCTGCGCTGGCCGGAGTTGGCCGCCGTACTCGACGGCGAACCCCTGCCCGGCGATCTGCACGCGCGCGTGCCGCAGGCCGAGTCGCCGCCGTTGCCGGACGCCTTCCGGCTGGCGGACGGCACGGTGGTCGCCGAACGCACCCGGGGCGGCGCCGAGGGCGAAGGCCGGGGCGTGTCCGGCGGGCGGGCCGTCGGGACGGTCTGGGACGGGACGGGGCCGCGCCCCGCCGACGCCGTGCTCGTCGTGCGCACCCTCGACCCCGCCCTGGCCCCGCTGCTGCCCGGACTCACCGCGCTGGTCGCCCAGACCGGCAGCCCGCTGTCCCATCTGGCGGTGCTGGCCCGGGAGTTCGGCCTGCCCGCCGTGGTCGGTGCGGCCGACGCGGTACGGCGCTTCCCGCCAGGGTCGCCCGTCACCGTCGACGGCACCACCGGCGACGTACGGACGGGAGAGCTTCGATGAGACGGATCGCGTACGTCTTCGGGAGCCTGGCCGCCGCCGGGGCGGGCACCTATCTCGTCGTCTACCTGTACCGCTGGCAGTGGCAGCGCGCCATCCTCTGCGGGATCCTGCTGCTGGTCGTCGAGGTGATGCTGCTCGGCATCGTGCTGCTGGCCCGGCTCACCCGGATCGAGGAACGGGTGAAGGAAAGTGCCGCCGGGCAGCGGGAGTTGACGGCACGTCAGGAGGATGTGCTGGCCCGGCTGCGGCAGGCGTCCGTCGAGCGGGAGGGCGCCCGCTTCCGCTGGCTGGAGGACACCGGGGACCGTACGTACGTCTTCGTGCCCGTCCTCATGGTCACCGGGGTGCTCCTGTCCGGGCTGGCCTGGGTGGTGCAGCGGATCGCCACCGCGACCGGGCGGCCGGCCGAACGGCGGCTCGCTGGACGCCTCGCCGTCCTCGCCGCCCCCGGGCCGGGCGCGGTGGGCGAGTTGGAGGACCGGCCCGCTCTGGGCCGGCGCCCCAAGGGCCGCGTCGCCCGTGTGGCCGTCGTCGGTGTCGTCGGGGCCGCGCTGCTCGCCGCGCTCGTCGTGGGGCTCGCCGACCTCACCCAGACCCGGGAACAGAGCGCGAGCGGCTCCGAGGCGACCTCGGTCCTCGTCCAAGTCGACGTGCGGGGCTCGGACATGACGGCCGAACGGCAGGCGCTCGCCGCGCAACAGGTCTGGGAACGCTGCCGGGACTCCACCTCCGCGCCGCTGAACCACGCCACGCTCGGCAGCCTCGGCGACGGCATGTTCGCCGGGGTCGTACGGCCCGCGCTCGCCGAACACGACCGTATGAGGCTGCGCGGCTGCCTGGAGGACGCGGCCCTCGACCGCGCCCACCTCACGGTGATGGGCATGGGCGACACGGACGCGGACGACGACTGATGGCTGACGACTGAGTGGAGCGCACCATCCACGCATACCAGGAACGCACAATGCGGACGTACGATGCAAAGGCGCCCCCGTCCCCGAGCACCCCGGGTCGCCCATGGCAACCGTTCTCACACCCTCGCCCCAACTCCGCCTGCCCAGACGCGCGATGAGGCTGCTCCTCGCCGTCGTCCTCGGCTACGTCGCCCTGTGGGCCACCGGTGCGCTCGGCATCCTCGCGTTGTCGTACTGGGCACGCGAGGAGACCCCGCCACCGCCGGGGACCCGTACGGTGCAGGGCATCCACCACTTCCAACCCGTCGGCACCGAGGGGCAGTTGTGGCGAGGGGCCGCTCCTTCTCCCGGCGGTTACCGGGAGTTGGCCCGCCTCGGCTTCACCACGGTGGTGGATCTACGGGCCGAGGACCTGACGACGGCACAGCTCGCCGAACCGCGCAGGGCCGGGCTGGACGTCGTACGACTGCCCATTCGTGACGGGCAGACGCCGACTCCCGCACAGGTACGGGGATTTCTTGATGTCGTCGCCTCGGCGCCCGGGCCGGTGTTCGTGCACTGCGGTGCGGGGGTGGGCCGTACGGGGACGATGGCGGCGGCGTATCTCGTGCGGACCGGGGAGGAGTCGTCGGCGTGGGCGGTCCGACGGAATCTCGCCGTCGGACCGCCGTCGATCGAGCAGATCTACTACGCGCTGAGCCTCGGCTCGGGCCGGCCGGAGCAACCGCCGTTGCCGGTGGTCGCCGTCAGCCGGCTGGTGGACGCGCCACGACGCATGCTGTCGTGGTTCTGAGATGGGACAACTCGGAATATCGGAGTGATCAAGTCAGTACCAAAATAAGCAGGTTCGGTAAGGAGAAAGCATTCAGCACAGCCGGGTCACAGATCGGGTCAAGACAGCAGGAAATCCGCCTCGCCCGCTTTCGCCCCCTCGATGAAGGCCGTCATCTCGTCGGTCGTGTAGATCAGGGCCGGCCCGTCCGGGTCGGTGGACTGACGGACGGCGATCCGCCCGTCGGCGAGCTTCATCGCCTCCAGGCAGTTGCCGCCGTTGCCGCCGCTCCACGGCTTGTGCCAGCCTTCGCTTCCCAAGTCCCGCGCGGGCATGCCGTTGTAGACGCTCATACGCGGCTTGATGCGATCCATTCACAGCTCCTTGCGGAGATCCTTGAGGATCTCCTTCGTGCGATGTGCCGTAGCGGCCTGCGCCGCCATGCGGTCCATGACCTCGAGATGGGTCGCCACCTCTTCGCGCGCGTCCAGATAGACGGCGCCGGTCAGGTACTCGCTGTAGACCATGTCCGGCAGTTCTGACATGGCAAATCGGAACAGCACGAAGGGCCCGTACGTGCCTGGGTGCGGCCCCGAGGAGAACGGGGCGACCTGCAGGGTCACATTGGGCAGCTTCGTGGCGTCGAGCAGTTTGTCGATCTGGGCACGCATCACCTCCGGGCCGCCGACCGGGCGGCGCAGGGCGGTCTCGTCCATCACGACCCAGAAGCGGGGCGCGTCGGGACGGGTCAGCAGGTCCTGGCGCTGCATGCGCAGCGCGACATGGCGCTCGATGTCGTCGGGGTCGGTCTGGCCGATGGCGCCCGACTTCAGCACGCCGCGCGCGTAGTCCTCGGTCTGCATCAGCCCGGGCACGAAGTGCGGTTCGTACGACCGGATGAGCGCGGCCGCGCCCTCCAGGCTGACGTGCATCGAGAACCAGCCGGGCAGGATGTCGTGGAAGCGCTGCCACCAGCCGGGCCGGTTGGCGTCCTCCGCGAGCTGGACGAAGGCCTCGGCCTCCTCGTCGGTGACGCCGTAGGACTTCAGGAGGAGCTGGAGGTACGGGATCTTGAGAGAGACCTCCGCCATCTCCATACGGCGGACCGTGGCGGGCGCGACGCGCAGGACGCGGGCGGCCTCCTCGCGCTTGAGCCCCGCGCGTTCCCGCAGGTCCAGCAGGCGCCGGCCGAGGACGACCTGGCCGACCGTCGGTGCGGACCGCGGCTCGCTCACGCTCCACCTCCCCGAATGAGTCCTGATTGAGTCCTGACAGCGGATGGATCCGTACAGTCCGGCGAAAGGGTTCGCACAGTCCGGCAACCGAATCCTGACAGCCCTGCGGCGCCATTCGAAGACTCATTCGAAGATCGGGACAGACCTCCGGAGATCCCAACTGGCGCCGCGCGACTTTCTGTTGCGAGCAGTGTGCCACGACCGTGCAGAGCGTCATACGGCACTCTGCATTTTTCATAGTGACACTTGCCAAGTGTTCACGGCGGGGCGATAGTGGCAAGCGTGATTCCGTCCGCGCCCTTAGGAACAGACGCCGCCGCAGGCCGCCTCGGTCTCGGTGCCGCCGCGGGAGCCGTCCCTGGTGGGGCCGCTGCCGAGCGCCGGTTCCGATTCGAGCTGGCCGCCCATCCGGGTTCCCCCGCCCAGGCGAGACGCCTGACGCGGGCCCGGCTGTCCGGCTGGTCCGTCTGCGAGGACACCTGCGACACGGCGGTTCTGGTCGTCTCCGAGCTGGTCACCAACGCGATCGTGCACACCGCGAGCAGCCACATAGTCTGCGAGCTGCACGATGGCGCCGACCTGGTGCGGATAGCCGTCCGCGACGAGGGCTGTGCCCCCGGTGAACCTCATCCGTCCCCGCAGCGGCCCGATGAGGAGCACGGGAGGGGACTGCTTCTCATCGATGGGCTGTGCCGGGCCTGGGGCGCTCAGGAACACGGTCCTGGCCTGCTGGTCTGGGCCGACCTGCCACGGCAGGCGGACCCGGCGCAAGGCCACCACCCGGCCCCCGGCCACGACAGTTCCGTACCGCGCAACGACCTGGGCTGGGGCGCACGACCCAGGCCGGGCACATCGGGCGGTTCGGGCGACGGGGACGAGGCGACGGCACACTTCGGGGCATTCGAGGATCTGGGCGTATTTCCGGGGCGGGGGCATGGGGGTGCCTCCGGCAGCGGGCATGGGGGTGCCGGCGACTTCGGAGGTCTGGACCTCGGCGGCTTCGGGGGCCGGGAGCACCAAGCCGGGGGTGGTCTCGGAAACGGGGCCGGCCCCGGACCGCGGAGCCGGGAGGGCGTGGGCCGCTTCGGGGGCCCCGGTCAGGAGACCACAGGTCTCTTCAGGGGCCGGGGACACCAGGACGCCGGCGACCTCCCGGACTCCGTGGACACCGGGGAATCCGGTGGGCTCGGGGAATCCAGTGGATTCGGGGACTTCGGTACGGGGGTCGAATGGGTGTGAGCGGCGTGTCCGGTCCCGGCCAGGTGCTCAGTCTCGACACGCTGGTCCGACTGGGGCGTGCGCTGCACGGGCCGGGTGCGCCCCGGCGACTGACCGTCCCCGAGGACATGACGGCTCCGCTGGGCTGCGACGCCGTGGCGGTACCCGCCCGTTTCGGACCGCTGGTCCTGCCCCGTCTGCCGCGCGTCGGCTGTGTCTACGCCGACGAGACGCACTGGTGGTGGATCGTCCCGTCCGACTCGGACTACGCCCTGGACTGGCCCGCGCCGGCGCGCTACACCACCGGGGCGCTGGTCCCGGACTCGCCGCGCGTGCCCGGGCTCATTCACAAGCCGGACGGCAAGCTGCCGTACACCCCGCCGATTCCGCTGTACCTCGCGGTGTGCCGGGTTACGGGGGCTACGCCTTCTTGGTCGCGGCCCATCAGCGCGTAGCGCTCCGCGGGTTGAGCGGTTTTTGTCTGCGGGTTCGGTGAGTGGTTTTCTCTGCGGCCCGGTGGGGGCCGGTCGCGCCCACGCGGCGGTAGCCGCCCATCGACACAGCCCCGCGCTCCCTTCGGGGCGCACGCCCGCGCGTCGGCGCCTCCCTCCCCCGCGCCCTGCCCCGAACCCGCCCACCCCGCGATAGTGGCCGTTCGTCCACGATCGGGGGAGGTCCGTGGTGGGAAGGAAGGGTGAGTCGGAGCCAGGGGAGCCGTCCGCGTCGGAGCGGCTGCTCTTTGGTGGGCCCTTGCGGTACGACACCGGGTGGAGCCAGCACAACGACGCGTTCCTGGAGCTGAGCTTCCGGGCCATGGTGACGCGGTTGCCGGCGATGCTGCGGTCGAGTTTCCAACTGGCCTGGCAGGCCGATCCGCGAGCCGCGCGTGTCGTGCTGGCCTCCGAGGCGTGCCGGGGCGCGACCCAGGCGGTGAGTCTGCTCGCGGTCAACAGCGTGCTGGGGCGGCTGATCACCGGCGGTGCCATCGCCGACCGGCTGCGCGGTGCCGTGCCCGCGCTGGTCACGATGGCCGCCGTACTGCTGGTGGGCGCGCTGCTGCGGGCCGCGTCGACGTACGCGACCGGGCGGCTCGAGCCGAAGGTCGAGCGGGTCGCCACCGAGCTGTATCTGGAGCGGGCGGCGGCCGTGGAGCTGGCCGCGATCGAGGACCACGCGTTCCACAAGCTCCTGGACACCGCGCAGTACGGCGCCATGTCGGCCCGCCGCATGATCTCGTACGCGACGAGCGTCATGAACGCGCTGATCTCGCTGATCGCCGCGGCGGGCGTACTGACCGTGCTGCACCCGGCGCTGCTTCCGCTGCTGGCGACGATGACGGTGCCGAGCGCGTGGGGCGCGCTGACGAACGCGCGGCGCCACTACGAGTCGTTCCACGCCTGGGTGCAGCACGTCCGCGCCGGCCGCCTCATCGGTTCACTGCTCACCGAACCGGAGGCGGCCCCGGAGATCCGCGTGCACGGCGTCGGACCGTTCCTGTTGCACCACTTCCACGAGATGTCGGAGAGCGCGGAGGCGGAACAGGCCCGGCTGGCCCGGCTCACGGCCCGTACGGGGCTGATCGCGGCGACCTGGACGGGCCTCGCGACGGCGGCGACGTACGCGACGCTGGGCGGGCTGCTGTTGTCCGGCGCGATGGCGCTCTCGGTGGCGGGTACGGCGGTGATCGCGATCCGTACCGGTTCCGCGAGCCTCGACAACCTCGTCCTGGCGGTGAACCAACTGCACGAGGAGGCCCTGTTCGTGGGCGATCTGCAGAAGCTGTACACGGAGGCGGCCGAGCGGGCGATCCCGGTCGGCGGGGCGGCGCTGCCCGAGGAGCCGCGCGAGATCCGCTTCGAGAACGTCACGTTCAGCTACCCGGGTGAGGCCACCCACCCCGCGCTCGACGACGTCACGCTCGCTCTGCCGCTCGGCCGGATCATCGCGCTGGTCGGCGAGAACGGCTCCGGCAAGACGACCCTGGTCAAGCTGCTGGCCGGGCTGTACCGCCCCGACCGGGGCCGGATCCTGTGGGACGGCGTCGACGCGGCGGACGCGGACCGGCAGCAACTGGCCGACCGGATCGCGATGGTGGCGCAGAATTTCAAGCGCTGGCCGTTCACCGCCCGGGTCAATGTGGCCGTCGGGCGGTCGGCGGCGCCGATCACCGAGGAGCGGCTGGCCGGTGCGGTCGCCGAGGCCGGTGCGCAGGACGTGGTCGCGGATCTGCCGCGCGGTCTGGACACGCTGCTGGCCCGCAGCTTCAGCGGCGGGCACGAGTTGTCGGGCGGTCAGTGGCAGCGGCTCGGGATCGCGCGGGCCGCCTACCGGCAGGGCCGCATCCTGATCGTGGACGAGCCGACGGCCGCCCTCGACGCCCGGGCCGAGCTGGAGGTCTTCGAGAAGATCCGCGCGCTGGCCGGCACCGGGCAGACGGTCGTGCTGATCACGCACCGGCTGGCGTCCGTACGCCACGCGGATCTGGTCCATGTCCTGGACCAGGGGCGGCTGGTGGAGTCCGGGACGCCCGACGAGCTGCTCGCGAGCGGCGGGGTGTACGCGGAGCTGTACGCGCTCCAGGCGGACCAGTTCACGGTGAAGGTGCCCGCCCCGAAGGCGGGCTGACCTCTCAGGCGGCGACGTCCACGACGTCGCCGCTGCGCACGATCACCAGGAACGCGTCGGTCGCGATGTCCATGACGACCTCAGCCTGCAGGCCCTCAAGACGGCGCGCCTGCGCGAACTCCTCCGCCGGCCACGAACCACGCGGCCCGCCGGCGGGGAAACGCTCAAGCACCATTCGCCCGTTCACCCTGTACCTCCCTGTCGTGCTGAA
This sequence comes from Streptomyces sp. NBC_01478, assembly GCF_036227225.1. Classification (GTDB taxonomy): domain Bacteria; phylum Actinomycetota; class Actinomycetes; order Streptomycetales; family Streptomycetaceae; genus Streptomyces. The sequence continues at coordinate 3,218,629 of NZ_CP109444.1, forward strand.
ACTCGGAGAGCTTCGTGAAGCCTCATAGAGTTAAACGCCGACAGTACGGTGAACGGCTCGGGAAGTGACGGTACTGAGACATAGTCGACACTCGGCCGCACATTTTCCCCGTACGTTCCGTATCAGTCCTCGTACTCGTCGTGATAGAGCACGCGTGCGCTGCCGGCAGGCGCCCCCAGCGCCGACGCGCGCCCCCTGGGCTCCTCCCACTCCTCCTGGCGCCCCAGCGCGGTCAGGTCCAGGAACGTGGTGGCCGAGCCGAGCCCGTCGAGCCCGCGCTCGTAGGTCGAATAGGTGTGGAACACCCGGTCACGGTCGCGCAGGAAGCAGCTCACCCCGGGCCGCTCGACGGGGTCCCCGTCCCCGACCAGCGTCACGTCGAAGTCCCAGTTGAAGTCCGCGCCGAACGACGAGTACCAGGGCAGCGTCCACCCCATCCGCGCCTTGAACGGCAGGATCTTCGTATACGGCGCCCTCGACACGGCGGCGAACGTCGTACCGCGTGCCTTCAGATGGGCCAGGTGCCCGATCTGGTCGAGGAACGCCGAGCAACTGCGGCAGCCCGCGTCCCACTCGGGATCGAACATGAAGTGGTAGACGACGAGTTGACCGCGCCCTTCGAAGAGGTCGAGCAGCGTGGCCTTCCCGTCGCCGCCCTCGAAGAGGTATTCCTTGTCGATCTCCACCATGGGCAGCCCGCGCCGCTCGGCGTTGAGCGCGTCCCGCGCGCGCGTGGCCGCCTTCTCCTTGACCAGCAGTTCCTGGCGCGCCGCGCGCCACTGCTCACGCGAGACGATCTCCGGAAGCGACATGGGCCCTCCTGTGACAACGGTCCGTTGAGGGGTGGACCGGAGTGGGACCCGGAACTCATCGCTGCTCCGAAAAGAATTTCAGCTCGCGTTCTTCCCGTACGACACCGGGAGCGCGAGCAGCCCCCGCGCGCGCAGCGACGGCCGCCACCGCACCTCGCCCTCTCCCAACTCCAGCCGGGGGAACCGCTCCAGCAGCGCGGCCAGCGCGATCTCCGTCTCGGCGCGGGCGAGCGGCGCGCCCAGGCAGTAGTGGATGCCGTGGCCGAGAGCGAGATGCCCGGAGGTGTCGCGGCCGAGGTCGAGCCGGTCGGGGTCGGGGAAGCGGTCCGGGTCGCGGTTCGCGGCGGACGCGGACACCCAGACCGTCTCGCCGGCGGGGATGGTGACCCCGCCGATGGTGATCTCCTCGACGGGGAACCGCCGGATGGCGAGCAGCGCGGGCCCTTCGTACCGCAGGAACTCCTCTACGGCGGCGGGGAGTTGGCTGGGGTCCTTGCGCAGGGCGGCCAACTGCTCCGGGTGCTGGAGCAGGGCGAGCACCGCGTTGCCGATGAGCTGGACGGTGTTCTCGTACCCGGCGAAGAGGATGAGGAAGGCCAGCGACATCAGCTCGTCCTCGCTGAGCCGGTCGCCCTCGTCGCGTACGGCGATCAGGTCGGAGAGGAGGTCGTCGCCGGGCTCTTCCCTTTTGTCGGCGAGGAGTTGGGTGAAGAAGCCGAGCATCGCGACGACCGCGTGCTTGCCCGCCTCGGGCGGTGTCCCGGGGGCGGGTGCGACGAGGGTGTCGGTCCACACCCGGAAGTCCCTGCGGTGCCGGTCGGGCACGCCGAGCAGGTCGCAGATGACGGTGATGGGGAGGGGTGCCGCGTAGGAGGCGATGAGGTCGGTGTCGCCCTCCGTGCCGAGTGCGTCGAGGAGTTGGTCGGCGGTGCGCCGGATGGGCGTACGGAGCCGCTCGGTCCGGCGCGGGGTGAAGGCGCGGCCGACCAGGCGGCGGATGCGGGTGTGGTCCGGCGGGTCCATGTTGAGGAGGTTCGCGTCGAGCGCGGGCGGCAGCGAGAAGCCCTTGTAAGTCCCGGCCGTGGCATGCGACTTGTCCAGCGAGAGCCGCGGGTCGGCCAGCGCCGCCCGGACGTCGTCGTACCGGGTGACGAGCCAGGCGGGGGTGCCGTCGGGGCCGGCGATGCGGTGCACGGGGGCGCTGTCGCGCAGGCGCCGGTACACGTCGTACGGGTGGTCGAGAAGGCCGTCCGCGAGATCCATGGGGAACAGCCTAGAGGGGACTCGGGCGCGGCTCAGGTGTCGTATTCCTGGATGCGCCGACCGTGACTCCGGTCGACGAGGGCGGGTAGCCGCTCCCCCAACTCCCGTACGACGGCGGGCACATCGAGCGTGAGCAGCTCGCGGTCGCGCATCAGGACGCGGCCGTCGACGATCGTGGTGCGGACGTCGGCGGAACGGGCGCTGTGCACGAGGGTGGCGGCGAGCTCGTGGACGGGCTGGGTGTGCGGGCCGGTGAGGTCGACGAGGATGATGTCGGCCCGCCGTCCCGGTGCGAGGGACCCGATCGAGTCACCGAGTCCGACCGCCCGGGCACTCTGGAGGGTGGCGTGGTGCAGGGCCTGACGGGACGTCAGCCAGCGGGGGTCGCCCTCGGTGGACTTCTGCACCAAGGACGTGAGGGCCATCGACTCCCACACGTCGAGGGAGTTGTTGGAGGCGGCGCCGTCCGTGGCGAGGCCGACCGGGATGCCGATGGCGCGCAGGGCGCGGACCGGAGTGGTGTCGGGCCAGCCGAACTTGAGGTAGCCGCGGGGCGCGGTGGCGACCGCGACACGACCGCTCGCGTGCTCCAGGACGGGCAGGTCGCGTTCGGTGATGCCGGTGCCGTGGGCGATGAGCAGGTCGGTGGCCAACAGGCCGGTGCGGTCGAGGACTTCGATGGGTGTGAGGCCGTGGCGGGCGAGGCTGGTGTCGGTCTGGTCGCGGTTCTCGGCGGCGTGGAGGTGGACGGGGAGGCCGTGTTCCAGGGCGAGTCGGGCGGTGGCGGCGAGGTCGGCGTCGGTCACCGTGTAGGGCGCGTGCGGGGCGAGGGTGGTGGTGATGCGGCCGTCGGCGGTGCCCCGGTGCCGTAGCGCGAACTCCACCGACTTCTCCCGGCCTTGGGGCCCCTGGGAGGAGAAGTAGGCCTCGCCGAGGTGGGCGCGGATGCCGCACTCGGCGACGACGGCGGCCACCGTGTCCATGGAGAAATAGTGGTCGGCGAAGCAGGTGACCCCGGCGCGGATCATCTCGGCGCAGGCGAGCCGGGCCCCCAACTCCACGTCCTTTTCGGTGAGGTTGGACTCGACGGGCCAGACGACGTCGTTGAACCACTCCTCCGTGGGCAGATCCTCCGCGAGCCCGCGCAGCGCGACCATCGGCGCGTGGGTATGGCAGTTGACCAGCCCCGGCAGGGCGACCTGTCCGCGCGCGTCGAGGCGTTCGACGGTGGCGAGGCCGGCCACGTCCGCCGCGCTCGTCACCGACTCGACGAGCCCGTCCCGTACGACGATCGCGGCGTCCGACTCGAAACCGACGCGCTCTTCGTCGTCGTGGACGAGGACGGTGCAGCCGGTGATCACCAGATCTGCGGGAGAGTCACTCACTCTCCCAACGTACGGCGTCGTCCTCGCCTCGCGTGAGCCGAACCGCGCATCCCGGCGTGCCGCTGTCGCGAGCGGCCCCGGACCAGGACGCTTGCCTCATCACAAAGACTTCTGGACCAAGGCTTCTGGAAGGGGCCCGCATGCTCCTCGGCACCTGGAATCTGGAGAACCTGTACCGCCCCGGGGGTCCGTCCGGCCCCAAGGACAAGGCCGCCTACGAGACGAAGCTCGCCTCCCTCGCCGCCGTGATCACGGAACTGGACCCGGTGCTGCTCGGCGTCCAGGAGGTCGGGGACCCGGCCGCGCTCGACGACCTGGCCGGGATGCTGGACGGCGAGTGGCACACGGCAACCTCCGCGCATCCGGACGTCCGGGGCATCCGGGTCGGCTTCCTCAGCCGTACGCAGCCGCGGGTCGTCGCCGACACGAACGCGTTCCCTCCGCATCTGCGCCCGGTGCAGTCCGACGACTCGGGCGCCGAGGAGCCGGACGCGGGCCGGGGCTTCCTGGCGGTGGAGGTCACGACGTCGGCCGGGCCGCTGACGGTGGCGGTCGCCCATCTGAAGTCGAAGCTGCTGACCTACCCGGGCAACCGTTTCTTCCCCCGTGACGAGGGCGAACGGGCCCGCTACGGCGCCTACGCCCTCTATCGCCGGGCGGCCGAGGCGGCGACCCTGCGCGCGCTGGCCGACGAACTGCTGGCCGGTGAGGGCCGTACCCGGGACGTGGCGGTGCTCGGCGACATGAACGACGAGGTGCAGGCCGCGACCACCCAGCTCCTGCTCGGCCCGCCGGGTTCGGAGCTCGGCACGCCCGGCTACGACCGGCCCGACCAGGGCGACGCCGTCCGCCTCTGGGACGTGGCCCCGCTGATCCCCGCCGACCAGCGCTACTCCCGGATCAACTCCGGGCGCCGTGAGCTGATCGACCACCTCCTGCTCAGCCATCACCTGGTCCACCGGGTGACGGCGGCGGGGACGGGACTGCCGGGAGCGGGAGCGCCTCAACTGCCGTCGGTGGGACCGGATCCGGCGGAGCGGCGGGAGGCTCCGGGATCGGACCACGCACCGGTGTGGGTGCGGGTGGAGTGACCGCGGCGGCTCAAGTGGCTATACAGCGACCGGCAGTTCGATAGCGGTTATACGGCTACGGGCAGTTCGATGGCGCGCAGCCCGGCGCGGCCGCGTCCCCGCTCGAACTCCTCCAGCAGCTCGGTGAGTTGCTCGATGTGGTGGGGCGTGAGCCGTCCGGTGTCGTCGAGATGGACGGCGCAGGCGGTGGTCGTGTCGACGAGCCGTTCGAGGACGGCCGCGACCTCGTCCGTGCCTTCCGTGTGCCGGGCGAGGGCGGGGAGTTCGGCGGCCGAGACGGCGATGGCGCCGCGGGCCTCGGCGAGTGTGCGGTAGGCCTCGCGGCGCAGGGTCCAGCGCTCGGCGCGGTCGCCGGACTCGCTCAGTACGTGCACGAGGTAGGCGTGCGCGGCGGCGCCCGCGGCCGCGAGCCGGGCGCGCACGCCGCCGCCGCGCTCCCCCGGCATCGGCAGATGCCCGACGATCAGCACGATCGCGCAGGCCAGCAGCGTCTCGCCGATCCGGCTCGCGGAGGCCTGCGGTTCCCCGCCGACCATCACGAGGGAGAGCACGAGGACGGTGACGACGGCGGTCTGCGCGGCGAAGTGCCGGGTGGCGACGGGAATGAGCGCGCCGCTGAGCGCCACGAGCGCGACGAGTCCCTCCGGCCGGGGCAGCACGGCGGCGAACCCGGCGAAGAGAAGCGCCCCCAGCACGGTTCCCGCCGCCCGGCTCAGCGCCCGCGAGGCGAGCGGCCCGAGGTCGGGCTTGACGAGGAAGACGGCGGTGGCGGGCAGCCAGTACCAGTGCTCGTGCTGCCCGTACCAGCGGGCCTGGTGCAGCGCCTGGGCGACGGCGGCGCTGGCCCCGAAGCAGAGGGCGACCCGGAAGCCGTACTCACGTCCCCCGGCCCCGAACGCCGTACGGAACAGATCAGTCGCTGCCCGCCGCCGCGTGTGCAGATCGCTGCCCTCGGCCTGGTCGAAGGCGTCGGCGGCGTGCAGCAGGGCGTCGTCGAGGGCGCGCAGGGCGGGCGCGGACCGGTTGGGCGCGGGCAGCGGCCCGGTGTGCGCGTTGTCGCGTACGGCGGCGGCGAGCCGCCGGGGCCCCTCCCCCGCGCGGGGCGACACCGCGTCGCCCGCCCACGCGATCGCGGTCGCGGCCTCGGCCAGCGGCAGCGCGGCGGCGTACTGCCCGTGCAGCCGCCGCTCGGCCGCGGAACTGGCGTACCGCCGCAGCCGCGGCCCGGCGAGGGCGTCCTGCGCGTGATCGAGCGCGGCGGTGAGCGCGGCGCGCCGCCCCGTCGCCTCCGGCCCACCACTGGCGTCGAGCAGCGCGGCGATCGCGTCGTACACGGCGGCTACGGCGTCCCGCTCGCCGTCGAACCGGTAGTCGCCGGCGATGGCACCGGGCGTCGGCAGCGCCAGCCGCAGCAGGACCAGCCAGGCCGCCCCGGCGAGGAAGGCGAGGGCCCGCTGCCACCCCGGTTCGGGCAGGGGCATGCCGGCGCCGATGGCGGAGGCGACGAGCAGTTGGGTACCGGCGCCGGACGCGACCGGCCCGATCGCACTGAAGCTGCCGGCGACCAGCCCGATCCCGGTGAGAAGAAGGGTCAGCACGACGGCCCCGACATGTGCCCCGGCATACGTCCCGACCAGCAGCCCCACGCCACCGGCGAACGCGGGCCCACCGAGCCGCTTGACCGAGGCCCGCCGACTGCCGGGCCGGTCGTTGATCCCGGCGAGCATCGCCCCCAGCGCGGCCAGCACTCCGAGGGACGTACGCCCGACGAGCACGGCGGCCGTCAGGAGCGGCCCGGCGGACAGCGCCCCTCGCACGACCGCGCTCCAGGGAACCGGCCCACGCTGGGCACGGAGCGTGTGGGCGAGCCAGGGCGGAAGCGAGAACGCGGCGGTACGACGGGACACAGGGCTCCTGTCTTGACGAGGGCGGGGTGTGCCTTCGGGCGACGGTGGCCGGGGCTGAGGCTGTGGTGTCCACGGTAGTTCGGGTACGCGAGCGGAACGGGCGGGTCGTATTTCGAGGGTGTGAAGGTTGGCCGTAGGGCCGCTTTCTTTATGAACGCAACGCCGGGAAGGGGCAGGCGGGGGCCGCGGAGGGGCCGGAAATGGAGCGGATCCGGGGGCGTAGCCTGCCCCCGGACCCTGTGATGCCACCCATGCGGCACGCCGGCACGCTTGAGGACCCAGGTCAGTCATGATGTCGTCGCGTCCTGCCTTTGGACCACCACACATCGAGCTGTGCGGACCGGACTTGAACCGGCATTTCGACGTCCGGGGCCTGGGCCCGGTCGATCCGGCGATCGGCGGCGAATGCTGAGTCTGGAGCGAGAGTCTGAGATTGATCACGGGCGGGATTCAGTGTCCCGGCCGTGCCGTCACGACAAGCTTCAGTTTCAGCTTTGCGCTCCTCGCGCACCCCGGTCACTGAGGACCGGGGAGTCTGGAAGGCTACCCGAAGAGGTAGCCGAACACGGCGTCACCGACCCGCTGGTCGACGACGTCCGAGCCGTTCGCCTCCTCGCGGGCGAATTTCACGGCCTGCTGCAACTTCTCGACGCGGTCGAGGAGTTCGTTGACGCGGCGGGCGGGAAGGGCTCCCGAGAACTTCACGGTCGTCCAGTAGCCGACGGGAATGTCCTCGTAGTACACCTCGACCTGGGCGGGGTGCTTGTCGGTCGCCTCCGCCTTCACATGGTTGCGCGGCACCTTCTTGGTCCGCAGCGTGCGCACGGGCTCCGTCTTCCACGCGTCGGTCGACGGGTCCCGCGCCCAGGACTCGGACGCGTCGAGCAGCGGCAACTTCCGTACGAACGTGGTGAGATCGACCAACTGCTTTTCCAGGAACAGCAGATACGACACGGGAACATCGGCGACGAGCACGCGCCCGTCGACGGTCACGTCGGCCCGCGCGGCACAGTTGGCCCAGTCCTTCGTGGCGGTCACGTCGAACAGCCGTGACAGGGTGGCCGCGGTCTCCCGCAACACGTCCTCGGCCTGCACCTGCACCCGCGTCGACTCGGGCGGCAACTGCTCGCCCTCCTCGTCCTTGGCCTGATACGTCCGCGAGATACCGGCCAGCAACGCGGGCTTCTGCAGCCCGTGATGAGCCGCCGTCAGGTCCTGGTGGGCCTTGGACTTGACGCCCTTCTCTACTGCGATGATCTGATTGAGTTTCGCCACGGGGGTGACCGTAGCAGCGGGAACTCCCCTTTCCCCAAAGGTTATTCGGCTGGCGGCAACCGAGAGTCACAGGGCCTCGGGCCGATTGTCAGTGGCGTGCGCTTCACTGGAGTGGTCACTGAGAGTCACCACGGGGGAGCGGTCGATGGCAGCGCACGAGACGAATGAGAGTGGGCAGGGGCAGACGCAAGGGCAGCCGCAGGGATCGGAGGGCGGCGGTGATTCGCGCGTCGCTCGTCCGCATCTGTCGGTCGCCGGGTTGCGCGCGCGGGGATGGACGGCCGGGATGGTGCGCCAACTGCTCGGTGAACCTGATCTGTTCCGGGTCAATCCGTATTCTCGGGCGGCTCCGCGGATTCGGCTGTACTGCGTCGAGCGGGTCGAGGCCGCTGAGCGGAGCGAGGAATTCCGGGTGGTGACGGCGGCTGCCGTGCGGCGGTCCGCGGTGGCGCGGCTCGTTGCTCGGCGCAGGCTGCGGGAGGTGCTGGCCCGGATCGCGGCCGAGCCGATCGACGTGCCGCGCCTGGCTCCGCGCGAGTTGGCGGTGCTGGCGGTCGAGTACCGCGATCGGTGGGACGGTGCGGCCGGCACGGTCGGGAGCGCCGATCCCGGCGGGCTCGACCGGCTCGACCGGCTCGACCGGTGGAAGGTCGACTATCTGCGGCACCGGCTGGCGCCTTGCGAGGAGTTGTTGAAGGGGCTGCACGGGGGTGCCGGGTGGGCCGCTGCCGAGGAGTTGCTTCGGCAGCGGGTCTACGCCGCGATTGCCGAGGCGTATCCGTTTCTTGCACCGGAGTGCGAACGCCAGGTGGCTGAGCGGGAGTGCGGTCCGCCTCCGGGATGACCTGCCCGGGCGACGACCCGGCCGAGCGGAAATTCGGATGCGGGCGCCGTCGTCCACGTGGTCGGCTGGCGGCCGTACTGCGCCGGCCGCCGGCCGCCGGCCGCCGACAATCGATTGGCCGATCCTTGGGAGACCCCGTGCTCGAACGCGTCACCGCCCCCTCCCTCTTCCCACCACCCACCTACTCCCACGCCACCGTCGTCGAAGCCGGTACGAAGCTCGCCTTCCTCGCCGGGGCCGTTCCGCTCGACGCCGACGGCAAGGTGGTCGGCGTGGGGGACGCGGTGCGGCAGGCCGGGCAGGTGCTCGCGAATCTGGGTGAGCAACTGCGCGCGGTCGGCAGCGACTTGGGGCATGTCGTGGCGACGGACGTGTACGTCGTCAGTAGCGACCCCTCGGTGCTGTCCGCCGTATGGGAGGTGGTCGAGGCGTCCGGGCTCAGTACGGGGCCGCACTCGTCCACGCTCGTCGGCGTGGCCTGCCTCGGGTACACGGGGCAGCTCGTGGAGATCACGGCGACAGCCGTCGTGCCAGCCCCGCTGTCCCCGCCGTCCGTGCCGTCCGTGCCGGAAGAGGTGGTGCCGTCGTGAATCCCGGTCCCGAGGCCGTCGTCACGCTCCGTCGGGCGGCCGGCCCCGACGCGCGGGCCGCCGCCGACGTATGGCTGCGTTCGTTCGCCGCCGCGTTGCCGACCGTCGTCAGTCCGCGGTCCGCCGACGATGTGCGCGGCTACTTCCGGGACGTCGTCGTGCCGCTGCGCGACGTCTGGGTGGCCGATGCAGGGGACGGCGGTGGGATCGTGGGGCTGATGGTCGTCAACGGTGACGAGCTGTCCCAGTTGTACCTCCACCCCGACTGGCGCGGTCGCGGCCTCGGGGACCGGTTCGTCGGGCTCGCGAAGGAGCGGTGTCCGCGGGGGCTGCACCTGTGGACGTTCCAGGTCAACAAGCCCGCCCACCGGTTCTACGAGCGGCACGGCTTCGTCGCCGTCGAGTTCACGGACGGCAGCGGCAACGAGGAGCGGGAGCCGGACGTGCGGTACGTGTGGGAGCCCAAGTCGTGAGTCAGGGGCGGGCGTTGCGGGCCAGTTCGAGGGCGTACGACGGCCACCACCGGCCCGCCGCCGGGCCGCCCCGGCAGGTGCCGTCGGACTCGCCGGGGCGTTTGATCCAGAGGTAGGCATCGAGGAGGGGGTTGTCCGTGCGGGTCGTCGGCGGGGTGCCCAGGGCGCGGCCGGGTGGATTGCACCACGCGTCGGTGCCGGTGTAGGGGCCGTTGCCGTTGCGGCTGGTGTCGATGACGTAGTGCTTGCCGGCGAGGTCCTTGGAGAGTTGGTCGCCGTACGTCGAACTCGCCTTGTCCGTCTGGTAGTTGGCGACGTTCAGCGCGACGCCGTCGGCACGGGCGACCCTGGACGCGTTGAGCGCGTCGACCAGTCGCCAGGCCTCGGGGATCCAACCGGAGTTGCCCGCGTCGAGGTAGACGCGGGTGTGCGGTTGGCGTTTGAGTCGGTCGACGGCGTGGGCGAGCAGTGCGTAGCGCTCCCGCGCGACCACCCGGGTGCAGCCGGCCACCACCTGGGCGACCGCGTCCGGTTCGACGATCACGTAGGCGGCCCGATCGCCGAGGGCGGTCGCGAACTCGTCGATCCAGGCGCGGTAGGCGGCCGACGTGGGGGCACCGCCGAGGGAGTACTGGCCGCAGTCGCGGTTCGGGATGTAGTACGCCACGAGTACGGCGATACGGCCGGCCCGGGTGGCGGCGGTGGTGCGGGCGCGGACGAGTGGGCCGGGGTCGGGACCGTTGAGCCACTCGGCCTCGGGTCTGGTGGCGATGCGGTCCATCAGGGCGGCGTCCGTTGGTCGGCCGGATTCGCGCCAGGTGGCTGCCTGTTGTGCGGCTCGGGAGTCGGGGGCGGTCCAGAACGGTTCCGGTTCGTCGTGAGTCGCCCCCGCGCAGCAGAGGCCTGTGAGGAGGGTGGCGAGGAGGGCGCGTGATGCCGGTCTGGGCAAGGGGACTCCGTTCTCACCGGGGGTGACTCGTCCTCCCCGGAGTCTGCGGGGCACGCGTCCACCAGCCGCCGTGGCACCGGTCAGGTCGCTGCAAGATCACCCCGACGGATGCGGACGCGCGCTACCGGGAGGGGTGCGGTGTGTCGTTCGGCGGCTGCTGCGCCGTCGTGGCTGGTCGCGCAGTTCCCCGCGCCCCTGAAGGGGCGCTGCCCCACGCCCTCCTTTTGGGTACCGGGCTCGCATAGCTCCCCGCCCTGCTCGTCCTCAGTCCCAGGCCCACCAGTGACTCCGCCAGTTTCACCGCCGCGCCGACCCCGTCGACCACCGGCAGCCCCAGCTTCTCCCCCACCGCGCGCTGCAACCCGGTCATTCCGGCGCAGCCCAGCACCAGTACCTCGGCGCCGGCCGCGCACGCCCGTTCCGCTGCCGTGAGGAATGCCGCCTCGGTACGGTCCTCGTCGCCGCCGAGGTCGAGGACGCTCAGCCCGGTCCCCACCACGGCCGCGCAGTTCCGGCCCACCCCCGCCAGCTCCAGACTGTCCTCGATCTGGCCGCAGGACCGTTCCAGCGTGGTGACGACGCCGTAGCGTCGGCCCAGCAGGCAGGCGAGGTGGGCGGCGGCCTCGGTGATGTCGACGACCGGTACGTCCACCAACTCCCGGACGCCTTCCCGCCCGTGCTCCCCGAAGCCGGCCATGACGACGGCGTCGTAGGGCGGGCCGTCGTAGGTCCGCAGCAGGTCCATGACGGCCGCCGCCGAGAGATAGCTGTCGAGCCAGCCCTCCGCGGACTCCGGGCCCCACGCGGGGGTCAGTCCGGTCACGGTGGTGCCCGGGCCTGCCGCGGCCCGGGCACCTCGTACGATCTCCTCGGTCATCTCCTGCGTGGTGTTGCAGTTGGTGACGACGATGCGCACTCCGCTCAGACCTCCACCGGCTCGGGGGCGGGCTCGGCGGCGGCTCGGTCGGTGCGGCAGATCAGCAGGTACAGGCCGGCGCCCAGGGCCGTGCCGATGAACCACGAGTACGGGGCGACGTCGCTGAACGTCTTGACGAGGGCGAGTACGGCCGCGACGGCCGCCGAGGGCAGGAACGCCCACAGGGCCTTGGGGTTGACGCCCTTGCGGTAGTAGTAGCGGGAGCCGGGGGTCGCGTCGAAGAGTTCCTGTACGTCGACCCGGCCGCGCTTGACCCAGTAGTAGTCGACCATGATCACGCCGAACAGCGGGCCCAGGAAGGCGCCGAGGCCGCCGAGGAAGTAGTTGACGACCGTGGGGTTCGAGAAGAGGTTCCACGGGGTCACGACCAGGGCCGCGACCGTGCTGATCATGCCGCCGATCCTGAAGCTGATCTTCTGCGGCCAGACGTTGGCCAGGTCGTACGCCGGGGAGACGAAGTTGGCGACGATGTTGACGCCCATGGTGGCGACGGCGAACGTCAACGCGCCCAGCACCATCACCCAGGTGTTGCCCACCTTGGCCACCAACTCGGCCGGGTCCGTGATGGCTTGGCCCCAGACCTCCAGCGAACCGGCCGTGACGATCACCGAAACGACCACGAACGCCGTGGAGTTGATGGGCAGGCCCCAGAAGTTGCCGCGGCGGACGGTGCGTTCGTCCGGTGCGAAGCGGGAGAAGTCGCAGAAGTTGAGCATCAGCGTGCCGTAGGTCGCGAGGATCAGGCCGATCGCGCCGAACCACTGCCGCCACTGCTCGCCGAAGGACACCGGGTGCGGGGTGGAGGTGAGCGAGATGCTCCAGCCCGCCTTGGACAGCACCCAGACGGCCAGCGCGATCATCACCAGCCAGATCGCGGGGCCGCAGAAGTCCTGGAACTTCCTTACGGATTCCATGCCCTGACTGATGATCACGGCCTGGATCAGCCACAGCGACACGAAGGAGACCCAGCCGAGGGCGTCAAGTCCCAGGAAGGAGTGGTGAGTCCAGGATTCCAGGCCCGGCCAGGCGGCCAGCAGCATCACGTTGACGGCGACCGAGGCCAGGTAGGTCTGGATGCCGTACCACATGATGGCGATCACGGCCCGGATGAGGGCCGGGATGTTGGCGCCCCAGACGCCGAAGCTGATGCGGCTGACGACCGGGAACGGGACGCCGTGCGCCTGGCCGATCTTCCCCATCCAGTTCATGCCGACGTAGATGAGCACGAAGCCGACGAGCAGGGAGGTGAAGACCTGCCAGACGTTCATGCCGAGGACCAGCAGGCCTGCGGCGAAGGTGTAGTTGCCGAGGTTGTGGACGTCCGACATCCACATGGCGAAGAGGTCGAAGACCTTCCAGTTGCGCTTGTCGGCGGGGGCGAGGTCTTCGTTGGTGAGCCGGGGGTCGGGGACGAACGCTGGCGTGCCGGTGACTTCGGCACGATCGGCGAGGGACACGGGGGCCTCCAGGGCGAGGGACGGAAGAGCGCGGAGGGCGTGGGGGGTGAGGAGTGGGGGCGGGGAGTGGGGGCGGGGAACATGGAGGGGCAGGACGGCTTCCGGTGTCGTTTGGTATACCAAACTGCCGTCATAGTCCTCCCGTCAACCGTTCCGGCCGATGTCACCGCTGTTAACGCTCCGTAAAACACCCCCGGAGTCGGCGAAGATGGCCTCATGAGCTCCATGACAGCGAAGATCGAACCCCTCGGAGCGGTGCGCGAGCGTGTCCTGGCCACCCTGCGGCAGGACATCATCGCCGGTCGGCTCCGCCCCGGAGACCGGCTGGTGGAGCGCGAGCTGGCCGAGCGTTTCGGGGTCTCGCGGGTGCCGGTCCGGGAGGCGATCCGCGCCCTGGTCGCGGAGGGCTTCGTCCTGTTCGAGTCGGCGCGCCGCACGGTCGTACGACGGCTGACCCCGACCGACGTCAAGGAGCTGTTCGAGCTGCGCGAGGCGCTGGAGGTGTACGCGGCCGGGCTCGCCGCGTCCCGCGCGACCCCCCAAGCACTCGCCGAACTACGGGAGTTGCTGGACGGCGCGGCGGAGGCCACCCGGTCCGACGACGCCGAGGCGATCACCGACGTCAACACCCGCTTCCACGACCGCATTCTGGCCCTGGCCGGCAACAGCCTGCTGATCTCGGTCATGGAACCGGTCGACGGCCGGCTCCGCTGGCTCACCCGGCAGAACACGGAGTGGCCCCAACTCCTCACCGAACACCAGGAGTTGTACGAGGCCATCGCGTCCGGCGACCCGGACCGCGCCCGTGCCCACGCACTCAGCCACGTACAGGCGAACTACCGTTCCACGGTGCGTCATCTCTTCGGGGACGCAGGGGAATAGGCGAAGGGGAACACCATGGTCAGCAGACGTGGCCTGTTGGGCGGGGCCGCACTCATGGGCGTCGGGGCGCTGGCGGGCGTGACGCAGGGAGCGGGGGTGGCCGTGGCGGACGTGGCGCTGGACACTCCGTTCACGCCGGTCGGCACACCGCATCTGGCGCAGGCCGAGCAACTGGTGGGATATCAGCGGCTGTTGGCGGCCGGGTATCTGACGACCGGGCTGGTGGGGCACTGGCCGCTGGACGGCTCGGGCACCGACCGTTCCGGCCGCGAGCACCCCGTCGCCACCGGCTCCGGCGCGACCTGGACGGCGCTGCGCGCGGGCGGCGAGCTGAGCCTCGACGGGACGTCCGGGGCGTATGCCGCCACGGATTCCGTCCTGGACACGACACTCCCCTTCACGGTCTCGGCGTGGGTGCGCCTGGCGAGCGACGCCGACCCGTCGGCCATGTACACGGCGGTGAGCCAGGACTCCGCGACCACCAGCCGCTTCCTCCTCCAGTACGACAACACCGTCTCCACCTGGGCCTTCAAGGTCCGCAGCGAGGACCAGGCCACGAAGGTGTCCGCCGTCGCCTCGTCACCGGCCGCCCCCGGCGTCTGGACGCACCTCACCGGCGTCTGGGACGGCACGCAGCTCCGGCTGTACGTCAACGGCCAGCCGCAGGGCAGCGCGCCGACCACCCTGTCCTGGGCGGCGACGGCCGGCTTCTCTATCGGCCGGGCCCGCTTCGACGGCGCACCCGTCAACCGCTTCAAGGGCGCGATCGACGACGTACGGGCCTACGCCCGCGCCCTGTCCGCCGACGAGATCGCCGTCGTCAGCGGCCGTACGGCCCGTGAGAACAACGTCTACCTCAAGGGCTCGGCGGCGACGCTCACTTGGGGCCTTCCCGACGACCCCGCGAGCTGGGTGGCGCGCGCCCGCTGCGCGTCCTTCCTCACCGGCGTCCTCAAGCACACCTACGGCTGGGCCACGGACGACTACTTCCTCCAGTACTTCCAGGAGAAGGTCCCGGAGGCCGCCGACTACTGCGCGGCCTTCCTGAACGGCACCGCCGGCCCCCGCTTCCAGCGCGTCCGCAAGGTCGCCGACCTCCGGCCGGGCGACCTGATCGCCGTCGACTACCGGGGCAGCGACCCCGACAACACCGGCCACATCGTCATGGTCCGCGAGGTCAGGGGCGTGTTCAGCGGCACCGCCGACTTCACCGGCGAGACGCAGTACGCCGTCGAGATCCTCGACTGCACCTCCGACCCGCACGGCGTCTACGCGCTGACGAACTACCCCGCCTACCCCGACACCCGCATGGTCAGCAACACCACCGGCGAGAACCTCCAGGGCGTCGGCATCGGCCACATGATGTTCTACGCCTCCGACACCACGGGCGAGTTCTCGCGGTACCGGTGGAGCGTCAACTCGTCGAAGAGCGGCGGGACTTACGACGTGACGGCACGACCGGTCGCGGCGGCGCGCGTCGGCTGACCAGCGGGGGTCAACGGCGCCGGCGGCGGGCGTACTTGTCCGTCGCCGCCACCAGTGCCTCCGCGACACCCGGCGCGCCCGCGTTGTGGCCGGCCTCGTCCACGATCACCAACTCGCTGCCCGGCCAGGCGTGTTGGAGCCGCCAGGTGACGCCGAGGAGGTTGCCCAGGTCGAGGCTGCCCTGGACCAGGGTGCCGGGGATGTCTTTGAGCAGGTGGGCGTCCCGGAGCACGACGCCCTCGTCGTTTCCCTCTCCGAGGAAGTGGTCGTTGCCGAAGTAGTGCGTGACGGTCCGGGCGAAGCACATGCGGAACTCCGGGTCCTCGTACCGCTTCTCGGAGCGCGGCGGGGCCGGGACGATCGCCGTCTCCCAGTCCGTCCAGGCGCGTGCGGCCCGCTCCCGCACCGCCCGGTCGGGCGACTCGATGAGCCGGTTGTAGGCGGCGGCGAGGTTCCCGTTCCGTTCCCCGGCGGGGAGTTCGGCGACGAACGCCTCGAAGGCCTCCGGGAAGAGTTTCCCAAGTCCCCTGGTCAGCAAGGCCACTTCGGGATTGGAGCCGGTGGCGACACAGGTCAGCACCAGCTCCGACACGACCCCCGGATGCGTCTGCGCGTACCGCAGCCCGAGCACCGACCCCCACGACGCGCCCCACACCAGCCACCGCTCGATCCCCAAGTGCCGCCGCAGCAGCTCCAGATCGGCGACGAGGTGAGCCGTCGTGTTCACACTCATGTCGGTGTCGTACGCGCTCGCGTGCGGCCTGGAACGTCCGCACCCGCGCTGGTCGAGCAGCACGATCCGGTAGGCGGCGGGGTCGAAGTAGCGCCGGGGGTACGGGGAACAGCCCGAGCCCGGACCGCCGTGCAGCACGACCGCGGGCTTGCCGTGCGGGTTCCCGCAGGTCTCCCAGTAGACGCGGTTGCCGTCACCGACATCGAGCATGCCCTGGTCGTACGGTTCGATCTCCGGATACAGGCCCATCCCCCGACCCTAACCTCGCTACGGAGTGGTCGGCAGCCCCGCCGCCCCGGCCGCCGTGCGCAGTACGTCCCGCAGCATCGCGGGGGTGAGTTTGCCGGTGAAGGTGTTGCGCTGGCTGACGTGGAAGCAGCCGTAGAGGTCGAGGCCGTCGAGGGAGACCTGTGCCCCGTGCCCGAACGCGGGCCGTGGGCGCGGCACGTGCCAGCCCGCCGCCGCGAACGCGGGCAGCGCCGCCTGCCAGCCGAAGGCGCCGAGTACGACGGCGGCCTTCAACGTGGGCCGCAGCAGGGTGAGTTCCTCGACGAGCCAGGGACGGCAGGTGTCCCGCTCCTCGGGGGTGGGCTTGTTGGCGGGCGGGGCGCAGCGCACCGGCGAGGTGATGCGCACGCCGTACAGCTCAAGGCCGTCGTCGGCGCTCACGGCGGTCGGCTGCGAGGCGAGCCCGATGTCGTACAGGGCCTCGTACAGGACGTCCCCGGAGCGGTCGCCGGTGAACATGCGGCCGGTGCGGTTGGCGCCGTGCGCGGCCGGGGCCAGGCCGATGATCAGGAGCGATGCGTCGGCGGGGCCGAAGCCGGGTACCGGGCGGCCCCAGTACGTCCAGTCGGCGAAGGCGGCGCGTCTGGTGCGGGCAACCTCCTCGCGCCAGGCGACCAGGCGGGGACAGGCCCGGCAGCCGGTGACCCGGCGGTCGAGGTCGGACAGGTTCATACCCCCACGGTAGGACGATCACGTGAGGGCGACACCGAGAGCGACGAACCCGGGACCTCGGGGCCCCGCGACCCCGCGACCCCGCAGATCATGAGGAACGGCGGCGCCCGCGCCGGCCGCACGAACCACACGTACTTGTGGTGGCTGGCCTTTGCCGGAGCCACCTCGGCGAACCAGGGCCACCGGCCGACGGTGGCACCGCGCGCCGGCACGATCGGCTACCCCATGTACTTGTCGTGGCCGACCATTGCCGCAGCCACCCCGGCGAACCAGGACCGCCCCTCCGCTGGTGGCACCGCGCGCCGGCACGATCGGCTCAGGTCGTCGGCACCCAGAGGTCCGTCCAGCCGCCGGGGGCCTGCCGCTCGGTGACGGCGACCGCGCGGGAGAACGCCGGCGAAGTCGGCGAGCGGGGCGCCGAAGCCCGCGAGCCGTCTCCCCGGCTCAGGTCGTGGGCCGAAACCCGCCGGAGCCGTCCGTCTCGGGGGACTAAAGTCGGGGCATGGCTTCCGAGGGTGCGGACGAAACCGACGGCGACAACGGAACCGGCGCGACCACGACGAGCCGGAACTCCGACGCGCCCCGGAACCCCGCGGCCGCGCCGCAGAGCGACGCCGTGGCCGCCGCCAGGGCCGCCGGACCCTCGACCGGTGAGAGCGTCCGCGTCGACAGTTGGATCTGGTCCGTCCGCCTGGTCAAGACCCGCTCCATGGGCGCCGCCGCCTGCAAGGGCGGTCACGTCCGCGTCAACGGCGAGCGGGTGAAGCCCGCCCACTCCGTCCACGTCGGCGACGAGGTACGCCTCCGCCACGAGGGCCGCGAGCGCGTCGTCATCGTGAAGCAGGTCATCCGCAAACGGGTCGGCCCGCCGGTCGCCGCCCAGTGCTATGTGGACAACTCCCCGCCGCCCCCGCCCCGCGAGGCCGTCGCCCCGGCCGGCATCCGCGACCGCGGCACCGGCCGCCCCACCAAACGCGACCGCCGCGACCTGGAACGCCTGCGCGGCCTCCCCGGCACCGGTGCTGCCACCCCTCCGGATGCGCACCAGGACCGGGACTCCCACCGCGACACCCGCCGCGGTATCCGCCGCGACCCGCAGCGGTGACGTCCGGCCCGGATCACGCCTGTCGTCGTACCAGTCGCAGCAGTTCCCTGTTCTGCCCCCGCCGTGCCCAGGCGATCAGGGCCAGCGGGATGATCAGGATCAGCGGTGTCGCCGCGTTCTCCCCGTGGAACACCGTCATCTGGACGACGAACGCGCCCACCATCAGCGCGCTGAGCGCCGTCGCCGCCATCGACTGCAGCAGCGGGACCAACAGCGCGACGGCGCCGGACAGTTCGAGCGCGCCGATCGTGTACATGGCCCCGCTGCCCCAGCCGATCCGGTCGAAGGACTCCACGGCCGAGGGGTGCGCGATCAGCTTGGGCAGCGCGCTCGCGATGCCGTAGAAGAGGGCGATCAGCACCTGGAGGACGCGCAGCGCGATCCTGGCGCGGCGTCCGCGCGGGGTCGCGGCCTCGGCGACGACGACGGAACGGGAGTTCGCGGAGGCTACGGAAGCGATGGTCGCGGGGGTCTCGGACATGAGGGTCTCCTGTGGGAAGCGGTCGGTGTCGCTGTCACAGGGGTAGACCGACCCTCGTCCCCGAACTCATCGCCGCCTCACGGGATTTCCCTCCCTAGTCCGCTGCCGCCGCCGCTGCCACCGGCACCGCCCGCACCCATATCCGGTCGGGTGTCAGATAGCTGTCCACCTTCAGTCCCGCCTCCGCCAGCGCCTCCTCGAATTGGTCCTTCGTCAACGGCCGGGACAGGAACGTCTGGGTCCAGACCACGTCCGGGAACACATACTCCGCACGTACCGAGTCGACCCCGTCCCCGACCGGCTCCGCCGACACCATCCGCACGGTGAAGCCACTGGGGTCGATCCGCTCGCGCGGCAGGTTCGTGTGGTAGTCCTCGCCCTCCCGCTGGATCAGCACGCAGCCGCCCGGCGCGACATGCCGTACGCAGGTCCGCAGCAGTCCGCGCCGTACCTCGGCATCCCCCGCGTGCACCAGGAACGACGCGAGCATCACCACGTCGAAGGTCTCGCCCAGATCGAGGTTCTCGATCGGGCTGCATATCGTGCGTGCCCCCTGGACACGCTCCAGCATCTCGGCGGATTCGTCGACCGCCGTGACCGTGAACCCGCGCTCCAGGAGCGGGTGGGTCACCCGCCCCACCCCGCTGCCCAGCTCCAGGATGCGCGCACCCGCCGGCACCGCGGCCGTGATGATGTCCGGCTCCGCTCCCACAGAGAGCCGTGAATACAGCTCCACCGCGCAGCCGTCCGGGGTGATCGCCCCGGGTCCTGTCCCCTCGTATCCCTCACGCATTTCGAGTCGCATGCCCGTCCAACGGCCCGTGTCCGCACGCCAGTTCCCGACTCGCACTGGTTCACTCGTACGAGCCAATTTCCTTCAACAAGGCAACCGTCGGACCAACGAGGCAACTGTCGGATCAAAGCGGAGACTCTTGGAGCGGGAACCACCCGTGCCCGAGGTACCAGTGCCCGCCCGCCCGCAGATGGTCCCCGACGGCCCGCTCCACGGACGTACCCCGCGGCAGGCTCTCCACCGGCTGACCGGGATGGCCGAAGACGAACTGGACCGGCTCGGTGTCGGCCGGCTCCGTGTCCTCGTAGGCCACTCGGAACCGTTCCTGGAAGCGGACGATGTTGGAGTCGGCGGGCAGGTACCGCTTCAACTGCGGGTCGAGCAGCCAGGAGTGGCAGGTCGCGAGCTGGTGGTGTTCCTCGGGGAAGTGCCGGGCGAAGAACGCGCGAGCCAGGTCCAGCGAGCGTTCGCAGGCGGCCGGGGTGAGCGGTCCCTGGAAGTCGGGGATGTGCAGGTTCAGGCAGGGCGTCCCCGGGGCCGCCTCCAGCCCGGCCGCCGTGAGTGCCCGCGCGGTGCGCTCGCCGAGCCGCGCCCGCTCGAACTGCAGCCGCCCCAGTTGGTACAGCTCACCGCGGAAGTGCGGGACGAGCCACTGCGGGAACGGCAGCCCTCCCCCGCCGAACCGCCTGTGGTGCACCGCGATGTTGCGTCCCAGGTCGGCGAGGGTGCGCCGGGAGACGTCGGCGGGTATGCCGCGTTCGTGGTGGTAAGCGCGCGTGTAGGGCAGCGCGGCGACGAACACGTACACGGGGAAGTAGGCGCCCACTTCCGGCGGTGCCTCGGTCGACCGTGCCAGGAGCAGCTCGGTGAGCCGGGTCCAGTGGCCGTGCTCTCCGATGTCCTTCACCAGTTCGCCGACGCACTCCTCCAGGAGCCGCGTCGCGTCGGTGTCCCGCGTCAGCACCCGGCGCAGCCGCACCAGTTCGTTGATGTCCTCATGGGGTACGGCGAGGTCGACCAGGACCTCGGGCAGTTCGTCGGCGTCCGGCAGCACGGTGCGCTTCCCCTCCCTGTGGAGAACTCTCTGCGGAGAGCTACCTGTGGAGAACGTCCGGCCCGAAGAGTACGTTGCAAGGAGGAGTGGTGATCCTGATGCGTACAGGCAGTGAGCCGACGACGGCACGCAGTGCGCTGCGCACGCGGTTCTGGCTGAGCGTGTGGGGGCTGGTCTGGACGATCTTCGGCACGGCCGCGTTCGCCCTCACCGGGCGCCCCGGGTGGGCGGCGGCCTGCGCGGTGCTGTGGCTGATCGTCACGATCGACATGACCATGATCCTCAGACACATGCGTCAGGGCCCGCACTACCAGCCGGGCCCGGACGTCCCGCCGTACCGACCACCGGAGCACCGTCACCCCTGACGGGCGGAAGCGTGCCCCCCATGGGCCTGCCCTACAGGTCGGCCATGAGGGGTGTGCCTACCCGTCGAAGCGGGCCGCCTTCAGGTACTGCGGTTGGGGGTCGAGGGCGGCGGCCAGCCGGAAGTGGCGTTTGGCCTGGTCGGCGCGGCCCTGTCGCTCGTAGGTGCGGGCGAGCGCGAAGTGCGCGAAGGCGTTGTCCGGCTCGCGCTCCAGGACGATGGTGAACTCCAGCTCAGCGGGGCGCAGTTGCGCGGCCGCGAAGAAGGCACGCGCGCGCAGCAGCCGGGCGGCGGTGTTCTCCGGGTGCGCGTCGATGACGCGGTCGAGCAGTTTCACCGCGCCCCGCGGGTCCCGCGCGGCGAGCAGTTGCTCGGCGGCGCGGAAGTCGATGACATGCGTCTCCGGAGTACGTCCGGTCGTTCCGCTGTTCTCGGGCACGGCGAATTCCTTCCCTCGCTACGACGTTTCAACGCCCGCGGAAAGGGCCGCTATTCCTGGGGTGGCTCCTGGGGCGCGTGCGCCCTGCGGACGAGTTCGGCCCATACGTCCCGTACGCGCCGTTCCAGCGCCTCCAGGGCTACGTCGTTGTCGATGACGATGTCCGCGATGGCGAGCCGCTTCTCGCGCGTCGCCTGGGCGGCCATACGCGCGCGTGCGTCGTCCTCGGTCATGCCGCGCAGCCTGACCAGCCGGTCGAGCTGGGTCTCGGGGCTCGCGTCGACGACGATCACCAGGTCGTACAGCGCGGTGAGGGCGTTCTCGGCGAGGAGGGGGACGTCGTGGATCACCACGGCCTCGTCGGCCGCGGCCGTTTCGAGCTCCCGGGAGCGTCTGCCCACCAAGGGGTGCACGATCGCGTTGAGGACGGCCAGCTTCTCGGGGTCGGCGAAGACGATGGAGCCCAGCTTCGGCCGGTCGAGTCCGCCGTCCGCGTCGAGCACGTCCTCCCCGAACGCCTCAACCACCGCCGCCAACCCGGGAGTTCCGGGCGCGACGACCTCGCGCGCGATGCGGTCGGCGTCGATCAGCACGGCGCCGTACCCGACGAGCAGCCGCGACACTTCACTCTTACCGGCACCGATGCCCCCGGTGAGGCCGACCTTCAGCATGGACCGAAGCCTACGGCCTGTCACTGACAGGCCGTCCGGTGACCGTCGGCAACGGCGCGGGCCCTGTCCGGTGGACAGGGCCCGGGCGTCACGCGCGCGTCAGTTGTCGCCCTCGCGCTCCGCCAGGAAGCGCTCGAACTCCTGCCCGATCTCGTCCGCCGAGGGGATCTCGACCGGTTCGGCGAGCATGTTGCCGCGGCTCTCGGCGCCCGCGGCGGCGTCGTACTGGTGCTCCAGGCCCTGGACGAGTGCCACGAGCTCCTCGTCGCCCTCCTGGATCTGCCGGTCGATCTCGGTCTGGGTGCGGTGGGCCTCGGTGCGCAGGGAGTGCGCGATGCCGGGGAGGACCAGTCCGGTGCCCGCCGTGATGGCCTCCAGGACGGTCAGGGCCGCGTCGGGGTACGGGGACCGGGCGATGTAGTGCGGGACGTGCGCGGCGACGCCCAGGACATCGTGACCGGCCTCCATGAGGCGGTACTCGACGAGCGCCTCGGCGCTGCCGGGAACCTGCGCCTCGTCGAAGGGGCTGCGGTGGCCCGGGACGAGGTCGTTGCGGTTGCCGTGCGGGGTGACGCCCACGGGCCGGGTGTGCGGGACGCCCATGGGGATGCCGTGGAAGTTCACGGACAGCCGGACGCCGAGCCGCTCCACGATCTGCTGGACGGCCGCGGCGAAGCGCTCCCACTCGACGTCCGGCTCGGGGCCGGAGAGGAGCAGGAAGGGGGCTCCGGTGGCGTCCTGGACCAGTCGTACGTCGAGGGTGGGCTCCTCGTAATCGGTCCACCGGTCCCGCTTGAAGGTGAGCAGCGGGCGGCGGGCGCGGTAGTCGACGAGCCGGTCGTGGTCGAAGCTGGCCACGAGCTGATGGGGCAGCGTATCGAGCAGACGTTCGACGATCTGGTCGCCTGTCTCCCCGGCGTCGATGTATCCGTCGAAGTGGTAGAGCATGACAAGACCGGCCGACTCCTGTGCGAGCGCCATGTCGACGACTGCCAGGCCCTTCGGCTCCCATGCGTACAAACCCTGCGGATCAAGCACAGTGACCGCTCCTCCTCGTGTTCGTACTGCACAACGCCCTCCAGGGCATGGGCATTCCCGCCCATGCCCCTGATCAGGCACCTCTTACGGGCTTTTCATGCGCCGCTCCCCCGTGTCACCGGGAGGACGTCCACGTCACGAGGACAGCACGCGCGCGTGGAGTGCGGTCACAGCCTTGCGGGCGGAGGAGAACGCGCCGTGCTGCCAGGCGTCGGTGTAGGTGAGCCAGTCACCGGCGAAGTAGACGCGTCCCGTGGGGTCGTTGAGCGGCTTGTAGCGGACGTCGTCGGGACCACCCGGGGTGTCGTGCCACGCGGCCTCCAGGTGGGGCGTCTGACGCCAGTGGTGGGAGAAGGACGACGCCAGTTCGCTGCGGTACTTCTCCCCGTAGATCTTCACGCCCGCGGCCACCGCCCGCGCTTCGCGCCCCTTGGGGGTGAGCTTCGCGTAGGAGTCCGCGTTGTCGTCGTAGTTGTAATACCCGATGAGGACGCCCCGCTCACCGTGGAAGCCGTACGAAGGGTGCCAGATGTGGGTGACGTCCTGGTCGGTCTCGGTGATACCGCCGTAGATCCGGTGGTCCAGCTCCCACCAACGGGACTTGTACTCCAGGCCGATCTTCGCGGCGGACGACGGGGTGATCGCCTCCAGTGCGGTCTGGACGCCGGTGCCGAGGTTGTGCGGGATCTTGGCGAGGATGTTCGGCGGGAGGGCACCGACGCAGTAGTCGGCCTCGACCACCTTCGTACGACCGCCCTGGGTGTAGGCGACCGAAACACCACTCCCCTTGTCGGTGATTTTCGAGACGACCGCTCCGGTACGGATGCGGTGCGCGCCGATCGCCCGGGTGAGCGCCTTCGGGATCTGGTCCATGCCGCCGACCGGCTGGAACATCAACATGGCCTGGTCGAAGCCGAATTCGAAGGAGAAGTAGCGGCCGACACCGCTGGCGAAGACCTCGGAGGCGGTGGGTATGTCACCCAGCAGTACACCCGGGGTGCCCGCGGCGGCCGGGACGGTCGAGTACCCGCGGAAGTCACCGCCCTTGTAGTCCAGCGTGTCGCCGAGTTCTCCCCAGCCCTTGAGGAACTCGACGAGCCGCTCCTGGTCGGTGGCGGTCAACTCCTTGTCCAGGGCGCCCTTGTCGGTGGCCTTGGCGAGCAACTCCGAGACATAGCCGTATACATCGGCCTTGGCGGTGCGGTAGCGCTCGGGCTTGGTCATGCCGGTGGACTCGTTGTAGATGTACGCGTCCGCGTTGACGTTGGTGAACACCTCGATGGGGACGCCGAGTTCACGGCAGTAGTCGAGGGTGACCATCCACTGCGGGATCCGCGCGGGACCGCAGTTCATGTAGTGGCCGTCGGCGAAACGGGCGGTCTGCCGGTTGCCGTAGAGGTCGGTCGTCGTGTCGCCGCCGCGCACGGTGAAGTTACGGCCACCGGTACGGTCCCTGGCCTCCAGGATCGTACAGTCGTAGCCGGCCTTGCCGAGTTCGTACGCCGTGGTCAGTCCGGCGATGCCACCGCCGACGATGACGACCTTGGCCGCACCGCGTCCGGTGAGCGTGAAGTCGCTTGCGTTCAGGGCGCGGAAGGGCGCTTCCCGCTGGGCGGCCTGCGCGGTGGGGGCGAGCCCGAGGGCCCCCATGGTGGCGAACATCGTGCCCGCGCCACCGGTGAGACCCACGTTCCGCAGAAATGCACGTCGGCTCTGGTTGCTTGCCACTATCTGGCTCCCCTTCTCCGATCATGAATGACCGAGGCAGGGTCCCAACGCCCAGTTACGGCACGGCAGTTACTGATGTATCCCACAAGTTTCTGCAAGCCCGAGGAAACGCGCCCCGAGGGGCGCGGGGAACGGCGCGATCAGCCCCCACCGGCCCGCACCCGAAACACGACTGAGGGGCCGCACCTCGAAAGGTACGGCCCCTCAGTTCAAGAGCTACTGCTCAGTGATCAGCTCTGGCCGCCGGCCAGCTTCTCACGCAGGGCAGCGAGCGCCTCGTCGGACGCCAGCGCACCGGACGTGTCCGCACCCTCGGAGGAGTACGAGCCACCGCCGCCGCCGCCACCGCCGGCCGCGGCCGGAGCCGCACCCGCCGTGTCGACACCCTCGGCCGCCGCCTGGGCGTCGGCCTCGCGGGACTTGATGACCTGCGCCTGGTGCTGCTCGAAGCGCTGCTGCGCCTCGGCGTACTGGGTCTCCCACACCTCGCGCTGAGCCTCGAAGCCCTCGAGCCAGTCGTTGGTCTCGGGGTCGAAGCCCTCGGGGTAGATGTAGTTGCCCTGGTCGTCGTACGACGCGGCCATGCCGTACAGCGTCGGGTCGAAGTCGACCGTGGCCGGGTCGGCACCGAAGGCCTCGTTGGCCTGCTTCAGCGAGAGGCTGATGCGACGGCGCTCGAGGTCGATGTCGATGACCTTGACGAAGATCTCGTCGTTGACCTGGACGACCTGCTCCGGGATCTCCACGTGGCGCTCGGCCAGCTCGGAGATGTGCACCAGACCCT
This sequence comes from Streptomyces sp. NBC_01478, assembly GCF_036227225.1. Classification (GTDB taxonomy): domain Bacteria; phylum Actinomycetota; class Actinomycetes; order Streptomycetales; family Streptomycetaceae; genus Streptomyces. Next base: position 3,244,129 of record NZ_CP109444.1, read on the forward strand.
CGATGCCCTCGTCCACGCGGACGAACGCACCGAACGGAACCAGCTTCGTGACCTTTCCGGGCACGACCTGGCCGATCTGGTGGGTGCGGGCGAACTGCTGCCACGGGTCTTCCTGGGTCGCCTTCAGCGACAGGGAGACACGCTCGCGGTCCATGTCGACGTCGAGGACCTCGACGGTGACTTCCTGGCCGACCTCGACAACCTCGGAGGGGTGGTCGATGTGCTTCCAGGACAGCTCGGAGACGTGGACCAGGCCGTCGACGCCACCCAGGTCCACGAAGGCACCGAAGTTGACGATCGAGGAGACCACACCGGAGCGGACCTGACCCTTCTGGAGGGTCGTGAGGAACGTCTGGCGCACCTCGGACTGGGTCTGCTCCAGCCAGGCACGGCGGGACAGGACCACGTTGTTGCGGTTCTTGTCCAGCTCGATGATCTTGGCCTCGAGCTCCTTGCCCACGTAGGGCTGGAGGTCGCGGACACGGCGCATCTCGACGAGAGAAGCCGGCAGGAAGCCACGGAGGCCGATGTCGAGGATGAGACCACCCTTGACGACCTCAATGACGGTACCGGTGACGATGCCGTCCTCTTCCTTGATCTTCTCGATGGTGCCCCACGCACGCTCGTACTGTGCGCGCTTCTTCGAGAGGATCAGGCGGCCTTCCTTGTCCTCCTTCTGGAGAACAAGGGCTTCGATCTCGTCGCCGACCTTGACGACCTCGTTCGGGTCGACGTCGTGCTTGATCGAGAGCTCGCGGCTCGGGATGACACCTTCGGTCTTGTAACCGATGTCGAGGAGAACCTCGTCCCGGTCAACCTTGACGATGACGCCATCGACGATGTCACCATCGTTGAAGTACTTGATCGTCTCGTCGATCGCGGCGAGGAATGCTTCCTCGTCACCGATGTCGTTGACCGCAACCTGCGGGGTGGTGGCGGTGGTCTCGGTGCTGCTCGTCATGTGGGAAAGGGCTCCGGTACGGACATTGAAGTCGTAGGTACTGCTCACGCCGAGAGCCGTTTTCGCTTCGCTCTGCAGAAGGCCGGACAGCCAAGGAAGCGCCGATCCGGAACACCAGGTGTCCGGTGGCGCCTCGAAAACCGAGGGGTCATACATACAGATGCGAGCGCAACCTGCTACGTCTGAGGTGCGCAGGCCCGCAGCGCAACTTGTAGCATACGGGGGCAGCCAGGCAGGGTCAATGCGCGAAGGCGCACACCCGGGGCGGATCGCCGCATACCCGGCACAAAACGTGTCCCGCGAGGCCACGCAGGCCTGAACCACCCCTTCAGTGACGCCGCCGGGGACAGCCGCACCGTAGAGGTGACGGAAGAGTACGACGAGGGAGCCGATCATCCAAGAGCCCGATGCGTTCGAGCCGGAAGCCACCCGACGTGATGCCGACGTCACCGAGAGTTCCCGGGCCAACCGGGGCTGGTGGGACCGGAACGCGGACGACTACCAGGTCGAACACGGCACGTTCCTCGGCGACGACCGCTTCGTGTGGGGCCCCGAGGGCCTCGACGAGGTGGAGGCCGAACTGCTCGGCCCGCCGGAGGAGCTGAAGGGCAAGGACGTCCTGGAGATCGGCGCCGGCGCGGCCCAGTGCTCGCGCTGGCTGACGGCCCAGGGTGCCCGCCCGGTCGCCCTGGACCTCTCCCACCGCCAGCTCCAGCACGCGCTGCGGATCGGCGGATCGTTCCCTCTGGTGTGCGCCGACGCGGGCGCGCTGCCCTTCGCGGACAACTCCTTCGACCTGGCCTGCTCGGCTTACGGCGCGCTGCCGTTCGTCGCCGACCCGGTGCTGGTGCTGCGCGAGGTGCGGCGGGTGCTGCGGCCCGGCGGCCGGTTCGTCTTCTCGACCACGCACCCGATCCGCTGGGCGTTCCCGGACGAGCCGGGCCCAGAGGGCCTGACGGTCTCCGCCTCGTACTTCGACCGCACGCCGTACGTCGAACAGGCCGACGACGGCAGCGCGATCTACGTGGAGCACCATCGGACGATCGGCGACCGCGTCCGGGACATCGTGGCGGCGGACCTGCGCCTGGTGGACCTGGTCGAGCCGGAATGGCCGTCCTGGAACACGGCCGAGTGGGGCGGCTGGTCGCCCCTGCGCGGCAACCTCATCCCCGGGACGACGATCTTCGTGTGCGAACGCGACCGGTAGAACCACTGAGGGGCTGAACCAGAACGCGGGCACGCGCGCGTATGAGGTCGTTTCGCACGGCGTACGACACTGGGGTCGTGATCCGCTACGACGCCCTCGACGCGCTGCCCGTCCGCAGTGCCCTGCCCGGACTCGACGCCGCCCTGGAGGCGGGCGGTGCCGCCGTGCTCGTCGCGCCACCCGGCACCGGCAAGACGACGCTGGTCCCGCTCGCCCTGGCTGGGCTTCTCGGCGAGGGGAACGAGGGACCCGCGCGGCGGGTGGTCGTCGCCGAGCCTCGGCGGATCGCGGCACGGGCGGCGGCCCGGCGCATGGCGTGGCTGCTGGGCGAGAAGGTCGGCGAGAGCATCGGGTACACCGTGCGCGGCGAGCGGATCGTCGGGCGGCACGCACGCGTGGAGGTCGTCACGACCGGTGTGCTGCTCCAACGGCTGCAACGCGACCAGGAGTTGGCGGGTGTCGACGCCGTGATCCTGGACGAGTGCCATGAGCGGCACCTGGACGCGGACACCGTGGCCGCCTTCCTCGTCGACGTACGGGAGGCCCTGCGGCCCGAGTTGCGGCTGGTCGCGGCCTCCGCGACCACCGACGCGCAGGGCTGGGCCCGGCTGCTGGGCGATGCCCCGGTGGTCGAGGCGGAGGGTGTCGCGTATCCGGTGGAGGTCGTCTGGACGCCTCCGGTACATCCCGTACGGCCGCCGCACGGGATGCGTGTGGACCCGGCGCTGCTCACGCACGTGGCGGCGACGGTACGGCGGGCGCTGGGCGAGCGGAACGGGGACGTGCTGTGTTTTCTGCCCGGGGTCGGCGAGATCGCGCGCGTGGCAGGGCAGTTGGGCGACCTGGGCGGGGCCGAGGTGCTCCAGGTGCACGGGCGCGCGCCGGCCGCCGTACAGGACGCGGTGCTGTCGCCGGGGGCGCGGCGGCGGGTGGTGCTGGCGACGTCCGTGGCGGAGTCGTCGCTGACGGTTCCCGGTGTACGGGTGGTCGTGGACTCGGGGTTGGCGCGGGAGCCGCGGGTCGATCACGCGCGCGGGCTGAGCGCGCTCGCGACGGTACGGGCGTCGCAGGCGGCCGGGCGGCAGCGGGCGGGGCGGGCCGGGCGTGAGGCACCGGGGGCGGTGTACCGCTGCTGGGCCGAGGCCGAGGACGCTCGTCTGCCGCGTTTTCCGGCGCCGGAGATCAAGGTGGCCGATCTGACGGCGTTCGCCCTTCAGGCGGCGTGCTGGGGGGATCCTGGGGCGTCGGGGCTGGCGTTGCTCGACGCGCCGCCCTCCGGGGCGATGGCAGCGGCTCAGGGTGTGTTGGCGGCGGTCGGTGCCGTCGACTCGGGTGGGCGCGCTACGTCACGGGGTGTGCAGTTGGCTCGGCTGGGGCTGCATCCCCGGCTGGGGCGGGCCCTGTTGGACACGGGCTCGGCGGGCGCCGAGGTTGTCGCGCTGCTCAGTGAGGAGGCGCCGCGGGCTTACGGGGATGATCTTGCCGGGGCTTTGCGGAGTGCCCGGCGTGGGGGTGACGCCTATGCCGGTCGGTGGCGTGCGGAGGTTCGGCGGCTGCGGGCCGTGGGGGCAGAAATTTCCCGCCCACCCACCCGTGACTCCGTTCCGATAGTGGTGAACGTCAAAAACAACGAAGACGCCCTCGTCGGACTCGTCGCCGCCCTCGCCTACCCCGAACGCGTCGCCAAAGCCGACGGTGGTTCCTATCTCCTCGTGTCCGGCACCCGTGCCGAAGTCGGCGAAGCCAGCGCCCTTCGAGGCGCCCCCTGGATCGCTGTCGCCGTCGCCGACCGGCCGATCGGCAAAGGGCACGCGCGCGTGCAGCTCGGGGCAGTCGTCGACGAGGACGTCGCCCGGTTCGCGGCCGGGGCGCTGCTCAGCGAGGCGGACGAGGTGCACTGGGCCGGCGGGGACGTCGTGGCCCGGCGCGTCGAGCGGCTCGGGGCGGTCGAGTTGGCGGTGCGGCCGCTGCGGGACGCCGATCCCGTGGCCGTACGGGAGGCACTTGTCGAAGGGCTGCGGCAGGAGGGGTTCGGGCTGTTGCGGTGGTCGGTGGATGCCCAAGTGCTGCGGCAGCGGCTGGCGTTCCTGTACCTGAACGTCGGGGCGCCTTGGCCGGATGTGTCCGACGAGGCGTTGCACGCGCGCGTGGACGAGTGGCTGGAGCCGGAGTTGGGGCGGGCGCGGCGGCGGGGTGATCTGGGGCGGATCGATGCGGGGCAGGGGCTGCGGCGGCTGCTGCCGTGGGCCTCGGGGGACGCGGGGCGGTTGGACGAGTTGGCTCCGGAGCGGTTCCTCGTGCCGAGCGGGTCCAGGATTCGGATCGACTACGGGAATCCCGAACAGCCCGTACTCGCCGTCAAGTTGCAGGAGATGTTCGGACTTCACGAGTCGCCGACCGTCGCCGGGGTGCCCGTACTCGTGCATCTCCTCTCCCCCGCCGGGCGGCCCGCCGCCGTCACCGCCGATCTCGCTTCCTTCTGGAGGGACGGCTACAAGGGCGTGCGGGCCGAGCTGCGCGGGCGGTATCCGAAGCATCCGTGGCCCGAGGACCCGGCCGCCGCCGAGGCCACGCGGTTCACGAACGCGCGGCTCAGGCGGTGACCGGTTCCGGTTCGTGGACCTCGGTGGGGGCGGGGTCTCCGGGGCGCCTGCTGCGGGCCTCCAGGTAGAGGGAGAGGGCCAGCAGGAGGAGGCCGAGGGTCAGGAAGCCCCAGGGGAGGTAGGAGACCATCAGCAGGACGAGGGTGCGGTTGGACTTCACCAGGGCGACGGTGTGCTTGATGTAGTCCTCGCGCATCTTCACGTCACCGGCGAACGCCGTCACCTTGTCCCTGCCCCCCAGGAGGGTGCCGCCGCGCAGTTCCTCCTTGTGGAGCTCCTCGCCGTAGACCGGTGCCCCGGTGACGGGTTCGACCCAGAACTTGCGGACCGTGGTGTACCAGCGGGTGGTGCCGGTCTTGGCGACGTCCTCCGGGGTGATGCCCTTGACCGGCATCGTCTTCGGCAAGGGGACCTTGGTCCACGGGATGGTCTGCTCGAAGTAGTAGACCTTGACGCCGCGGAAGTTCTGGGTGCCCTTGTAGTGGATCGGGTTGGTGGTGCGGGTCTGCGCGTCGAAGTACTCGTAGTCCCGTTTCTGGGTCAGGAACGGCCACTTGAACTCGATGCCGTCCCGTTTCACCGGGTCGCCGTCGACCATCTCTCCGGCGGCGTGGACGGGCTCCTGGGTGTGCGCGTCGAAGATGTAGCGCTCGGGGATCGAGGAGACCATCTTGCCGTCGGGGCCCTGGACGTAGGACAGACCGTCCCAGACGACGACGTCCCGCCCCGTCGTCTTGTCGATCTTCTTGGCGGCCTCCACGTTGCCCTTGAGGGTCTGCACGATGGTGACCTTGGGGACCGTCTTGGCCTTCAGGCCGTCGTAGTCGAGGAGGGTGGCGTTCTTCGCCTCCAGGACCATGTCCTGGTACTGGTTCGCCGGGATCTTGGCCAGGCGCGGGAAGGCGTACCAGCGCAGCAGCGGGGACAGCGCCGCGAAGAACACGGCGAGGGCGAGCAGGATCAGGCTGGCCTTGCGGTGCAACTCGGCCTCCCTACCAAGGAGTTAAACGCTTGCGCAATCGTTTACGGGTGCGCGGGCACCGTCGTCAGCAGCGGTTTCGGGGAGGTCTTGCCCATCGGTGAGCCCATCGCTGTGATGGTCAGGACCAGCGCGAACGCGAGCGCGAGTCCGGTCGCGGCGGCGATGAGGGCACGCATGCCGGGCCTCCCGACAGACAGGAACCGAAGGAACCGAAGGAACCGACGACTCCAGGAACTGATAGGTCGTCAGGTCGGGCACCGTAGCAACGCACGCGCGAGATGAGAACACGTTGCACACGCAGGACATGCGGGGACGGGGACACGACGAAGGCCCCCGCCCGCCGTAGCGGAGGGGCGCCCTTGTCGTGCGGTCGTGCGGTTGTGCGGCCGTCGGGTCCTACGAGTCGTTACGCGCTCGGCGACGCTGACGGACTCGGGCTCGGGCTCGGGCTGGCCGAGGAGGTGTCGGTCGCCGCCGCCACGGTCAGTTCGACCGTGAGGGTCGCGCCGCCCGTGGTGGTGATCTGGAGCAGGAAGGTGCCGGTGGTGTCGTCGGCGTACAACTTCGGCAGCTTCAGGAGGCCGTCGGCGTCCGTGGCCAGGCCCGTGAGGGTGCGTACGGTCTTGCCGTCCGCGTCCTTGAAGTAGGGGCCCTTGTCGTTCTCGGTCGCGTCGTCGGCCGCCTTGATGAGGGTCGCGGTGGCGGCGACCTTGTCGGCGACCGCGCCGTTCTCCGTGGCCTTCACCTCGACCTGGTCGGCGAACTCGCCGCCCGGAGTGCAGGTCAGCGCGGTGGTGCTGGTGCGGACCAGAGTGTCGGCGACGCGGGGCGTGACGCTGGCCGTGTAGTCGAGACCGGCGATCGTACGACCGACGACGGTCGCGCGGACGGTGAAGTCACCGGTCGTCTCGCCTGCCTGGAGGGCGGGGGCGACGGCCACACCGGAGGCGTTGGTGACGACCGTGGCGACCTTCTCGCCGCCGACGAACGTGGCGTCGGTGGTCCCGACGATCGTGAACCGGATCCTGACCTTGGCGACGGCCTTGCCGGCCGAGGTCCTGGCGCTGGTGCTGATCTTCTTGGTGAACGCGTCGCCCGCCACCGCGGTGAGCTTCGCCGTACCCGCGTCCGCCAGCTTGGCCACCGTGTCGGTGGGGGTCGGAGTCGGCGTGGGCGTAGGCGTGGGCGTGGGCGTCGGGGTCGAGGTGGGCGGCGTGGTGGGGTTGCTCGGGTTGGTGCTCGGCTTCGAGGTGTCCGGAGTCGAGGGCGACGGTGTGGGCGTAGGCGTCGGACTGGCCCCGGAGCCGTCGTCGCTGCGGCCCGACGGCAGCGTGCCCGTGCCGTCCGGGACCGAGTGGGTGCCCTTGCGGTAGTACTCCAGCCAGGACAGGACCGTGTTCAGGTAGTCCGTCGAGTTGTTGTAGCTGAGGATCGCGCTGCGCAGGCCCGCGTCGGTCGACAGGTTCCAGTCGTTGCGGCACAGGTAGTGGCCTGCGGCGAGCGCGGCGTCGTAGACGTTGTTGGGGTCCTTGACCCCGTCGCCGTTGCCGTCGCGGCCCGCCCAGGCCCAGGTGGACGGGATGAACTGCATGGGCCCGACCGCCTGGTCGTACGTGCTGTTGCCGTCGTACGCGCCGTTGTCGGTGTCCTTGATGAGCGCGAAGCCGTTGCCGTCGAGCGCGGGGCCGAGGATCTTGGAGGTCGTGGTGCCGGCGGCGTCGACCTGGCCGCCGCGGGCCTGGCCCGACTCGACCTTGCCGATGGCGGCGAGGAGTTGCCAGGGCAGGTTGCAGCCCGGCTTGGACGCGGCGAGTTCCGTCTCGGCCTTCTTGTAGGCGTCGAGGACGGTCGCCGGGATGCCGGCCTCGGCCTCGCCCACCGAGACCGGGGTCCCTATGGACGGCGACTGGGTGGGGCTCGGGAGGGGACTGCTGAGCGGCGGGAGGTCCGTGTAGTACGGCGAGTCTCCGGTGGCGCTGTGGTCGGTGGTACTCCCGTCGGGCGTCGTCTGGCCGGCGGCGGTCGGTCTGTCGCTGCCGGTCACCGCCGGAGCCTGGGACGCGGACAGTGCCGCGACCGCTGCCGCGGCCACCGCCGTCGTCGCCGCACCCTTGCGCAGCCGCCTGCCGAAATGCGCCGTCATGGAGTGAACCCCTCCCAGGGACGCCCGAGCGCCCGTCCTTGTCTGTTACCTCTGCGCCTGGTGTGACGGTCGACCCGCCCCACAGGTTGCCCTCGTGGTCGTAATCGGATGGTGTGTACTTCTGTCCTCCGCCTCCGCCCGTCCGCGGGCCCCGCGCGGGGACCCAGGCGACCCTACGACAACTTGCTTTGCACGGGCACCCGTTGGTGACCGTTATTCACCGCTTGGCCATATGCCGATGTCTCCTACGGGGAGCCCTGTTGCCGTTCACCTTGAGTCATGCCGCCGCCGTACTGCCCGCCGTGCGCGGCGACGGAAGGGGGCGCGGCCCACTCGTGCCGGCGGTGCTGGTGGCGGGTTCCTTCGCCCCCGACATGACGTACTACGCGGCGAGTGCGGTCCCCGGGGCGATGGAATTCGGGGAGGTCACGCACTCCTTCCCCGGCGTCTTCACCGTCGACGTCCTCATCACCTGGGCGACGGTCGGCCTGTGGCTGCTGCTGCGCGAACCCCTGGTGGCCCTGCTCCCGCGCGCCCGGCAGTCCCGTTCGGCCACCCTCCTGCGCTGCGGCACCCCACGCGCGCGTGCGACCCCGTTGCTGGCCGCCCGGTGGTACGCGTCCGCGGTGCTCGGCGGCCTGACCCATGTCGTGTGGGACGCGTTCACCCACCACGACCGGTGGGGCGTACGGCTGTTCCCCGTCCTCGACCGGCAACTGGCCGGCAGACCGCTGTTCTCGTCCGTCCAGTACGGCAGTTCGGCGATCGGCGCGCTGCTGATCACCGCGTTCGTGCTGCGCGCGCTACGACGGATCCCGGCCGCCGAGCCGGTGGGGGTGCCCGTGCTGTCGGTACGGGACCGATGGGCGGCCGGGCTCGTCCTCACCGCCTGCGCACTGCTCGCGGCGGCGGAACGGGCATCGAACTGGTGGGCCTACTGGGGCTCGACGGCAAGCCCCTGGGACCTGATCCCGACCGTGTGCTTCGGAGCGGGGGCGGGACTGGTGCTGGGGGTGTTGCTCTATGGGGTCGGTGTGCGGGTCTGGCGTCCGGTGGGGGTGGGAGTGGCCCTCGATCCGGACGGGGTCGGCGCGGGGCGGGGCGGGCGGGCCGACTCACGGTGAGCGGGGGCGTGGGCGTGAGCAGGGGCGGTAGCAGCACGGTCATGCGCGTGTGGGGCGCGCCACGGTGCCAGGAAACGGCGCCAGGAAGCGCAGTCATGCCGAGCCGTCCGCCCGGCTCGGCGACGAGCGCGGCCATGCGGATCCGTTGGTCAGGCCGACAGGAGCACGGGCGAGCGGGGGCGCGGGGGCGCGGGAAACACGGTTACGCGGAGCTGTCCGGTGGGGTCGCGATGAACACCGTCATGGTGTGCGCGGAGGGTGACTGCGGGAGCCAGGTGAGGACGATGTCCAGGTAACTGCGGCCCAGGTCGGCCCAGAGGCGCCAGACGGGGGTGCCGGTGGGCGTGGTGGCGGGTCCCTGGGGGTGTCTGGCTTGTTCTCGCGGGTCTACGGCCGTGTCGTCCCGGAACGTGAGGCGGTGCCGGAGTCCTGCGGCCGTGTGCCGGACGGCCATCGCGAGGTCGGCGGGGATGCGGGCGGTGCTTGCGCCGGCCGCGAAGGCCGGAGCCGGCGGGCGGGGCGCGCCCTGCGCGGCAGCGGCGCCCGCTGCCCGCGTCTGAGTCCGCGCCCGACCCGTCCGGCGATGGAGCATGCGTATACCCATGCCCGCATCCTTACGGTCGCCGGGGGCGGGCGGCGTCTTCGCGGGGGCCACGCGGGTGACGGGCCCTCCGGGGGTTGGGCGGGGTTTGTGCTGGCCGGGGGTGGGTGTTGGTCGCCGGGGTCGGGGTGTTGCCCGGGGCTTGAGCTGGCCAGGGCCGGGGTGGGTGTGTGCCAGCCGGTCGGGAGGCGGTGCGGTGCGCTGCGGGCGGCTCGGGAGGGGTGCGGTTGGTTCGGCACCGGCGGGAAGCGTTGTGGTGGGCTGGGCGCCGTTGCGGCGGGATTTCGTGCGGGTGGATACGAAAGCGGGCCCAGGAGAGCCGGTGAGCGCGGTACTAGGAAACAGCGGGAGCATGAGAGCCGGTAAGCGTGCGCGGGCCCAGGCCTCGGAACTTGCCAAGCGCCCCAGAAGCGCCCCTTCCTCAGCCCGCCAGCCCGCCAGCCCGCCAGCCCGCCAGCCCGCCAGCCCGCCAGCCCGCCAGCCACAGTCACCCGCACCCGCACCCGCACCCGCACCCGCACCCGCCATGGCACTCCCCCGCTCTCCACCGCCCCGGCAGAAACCCCCGCCCACCACACAACTCCCCACCCGACAACGCCCCCTCCGCCCACCCGGCCGGAGGCTAGTGCGCAGCCGACTCCCAGTCCGGGCCCACGCCCACCGAGACGTCCAGCGGTGCCCGAAGATGTACCGCGCCCGCCATCTCGTGTCGGACCAGTTCCTCCGTGGCCTCTCGTTCCCCGGGGGCGATCTCCAGGACGATTTCGTCGTGGACCTGGAGGAGCATGCGGGACTTGAGGTCGGCCTCGCGCAGGGCGGTGTCGACCTTGAGCATGGCCATCTTGACGATGTCCGCCGCGGTGCCCTGGATCGGTGCGTTCAGGGCCATGCGCTCGGCGGCCTCGCGGCGCTGGCGGTTGTCGCTGTTCAGGTCGGGGAGGTAGCGGCGGCGGCCGAAGAGCGTCGCCGTGTAGCCCGTCGCCCGTGCCTCGTCGACCGCCCGGCGCAGATAGTCCCGTACCCCGCCGAAGCGCTCGAAGTACGTGTCCATGAGGACGCGTGCCTCGCCCGCGTCGATGTTGAGCTGCTGGGAGAGGCCGAACGCCGACAGCCCGTAGGCGAGGCCGTACGACATCGCCTTGATCTTGCGGCGCATCTCCGCGTCGACCGCGGGACCCTCGACCGAGAACACCTGGGAGGCGACCGTGGTGTGCAGGTCCTCGCCCGAGGTGAACGCCTCCAACAGGCCCTCGTCCTCGGAGAGATGGGCCATCACGCGGAGTTCGATCTGGCTGTAGTCCGCGGTCATCAGGGACTCGTAGCCCTCGCCCACCACGAAGCCCCGGCGGATCGCCCTGCCCTCGTCCGTGCGGACCGGGATGTTCTGCAGGTTCGGGTCCGTGGAGGAGAGGCGGCCGGTCGCCGCGACCGTCTGGTTGAACGTGGTGTGGATGCGGCCGTCCGCCGCGATCGTCTTGATCAGGCCCTCTACGGTGACGCGCAGCTTCGCCTGTTCGCGGTGGCGGAGCATGATGACCGGCAGTTCGTTCTCGGTCTGGTTGGCCAGCCAGGCCAGGGCGTCCGCGTCGGTCGTATAGCCGGTCTTCGTCTTCTTCGTCTTGGGCAGGCCGAGTTCGCCGAAGAGGACTTCCTGGAGCTGCTTGGGCGAGCCGAGGTTGAACTCGTGCCCCGCCGCCGCGTGCGCCTCCTTCACCGCCTGCTGCACGGCACCGGCGAACATCTGCTCCATGGCCTCCAGATGCGCCTTGTCGGCCGCGATGCCGGACCGCTCCAGGCGGGCCAGCAGGATCGAGGTGGGCAGCTCCATGTCACGGAGCAGGTCCGCCGCGCCGACCTCCTGGAGGCGCTCCCCGAAGGCGTCCCCCAGGTCGAGGATCGCGCGGGCCTGCACCATCAGGGCGTCCGCCTCGGCACCGTCGTCCGCGCCGAAGGCCAACTGGCCGTCGGCCGTGGCGGCGGGCGCCAGCTCGCGGCCCAGGTACTCCAGGGACAGCGCGTCCAGGTCGAAGGAGCGGCGGCCGGGCTTGACCAGGTAGGCGGCGAGCGCGGTATCCATGGAGATACCGGCGATCGTCCAGCCGTGCTCCGCGAAGACCCGCATCGCGCCCTTGGCGTTGTGGAACACCTTGGGCCGGTCGGCGTCGGACAGCCAGGCCGCGAACGCGTTCTCGTCGCTCTCGTCCAGCTCCGCGGGGTCGAACCAGGCGGCCGCTCCCCCGGCGGTGGCGAGCGCGACCTCGGTCACCGAGCCGGAGCCGAGCGCCCAGGTGTCGACGGTGGCGACACCGAGGGGCTCGGTGCCGTAGTCGGCCAGCCAGCCGGTCAGTTCGCCGGTGCCGAGCACCGAGCCGTCGACCGCCACACCGCTCTCGGCGGGCGGGGTCGGGTCGGCCTCCTCGGCGCCCGGGTCGACGGCCAGGAGTCGCTCGCGCAGCGAGGGGTTGCGGATCTCCAGGGTGTCGAGAACCATCGCGACGGCCGTGCGGTCGTACGGAGCGCGGCCCAAGTCGACGACCGTCTTGGGCAGTTCGACGTCCTTGACCATCTCGGTGAGGCGGCGGTTGAGCTTGACGGCGTCCAGGTGGTCGCGGAGGTTCTGCCCGGCCTTGCCCTTGACCTCGTCGACGCGGTCGACCAACTCGGTGAACGAACCGAACTGGTTGATCCACTTCGCGGCCGTCTTCTCGCCGACGCCGGGGATGCCCGGGAGGTTGTCGGACGGGTCGCCGCGCAGGGCCGCGAAGTCGGGGTACTGGGCGGGCGTCAACCCGTACTTCTCGACGACCTTCTCCGGAGTGAACCGGGTCAGCTCGGAGACGCCCTTCGTCGGGTAGAGCACGGTCGTGTGCTCGGACACGAGCTGGAAGGAGTCGCGGTCGCCGGTGACGATCAGCACGTCGAAGCCCTCGGCCTCGGCCTGGGTGGCGAGCGTGGCGATGACGTCGTCGGCCTCGAAGCCGTCGACCGCGAACCGGGACACGTGCATCGCGTCGAGCAGCTCGCCGATCAGTTCGACCTGGCCCTTGAACTCGTCCGGGGTCTTGGAGCGGTTCGCCTTGTACTCGGTGAACTCCTCGGAGCGCCAGGTCTTCCGGGACACGTCGAAGGCCACCGCGAAGTGCGTGGGCGCCTCGTCGCGCAGGGTGTTGGCCAGCATCGACGCGAAGCCGTAGATCGCGTTCGTCGGCTGGCCCGTCGCGGTCGTGAAGTTCTCCACGGGCAGCGCGAAGAACGCGCGGTAGGCCAGCGAGTGCCCGTCCATCAGCATCAGCCGTGGACGGTCTCCGCCGGAGCTGTTCCCGGAGGTCTTGTCGGTCTTCTTCGATGCTGTCTCTGCCACGCCCCCGATCCTGCCACGCCCCACTGACAGTCGGAGTCACGGTCACTGCGTCGGAAGCCGTGGCCGCGAGAAACGGGGGTCACGGGAGGGTGCCGGGAGTCGCCGCCGCGCGGAAAGCCACGCGCGCGTGAAGAGGTCACCGTCGCGGCAGGAGACCCGGTCGGACACTCCCCGGCCCGCCGCCCCGCGGATCGGACCGACCGGCACCACCCGCCCCGGCGAGGAGCCGAACACGCCCCCCACCTCGCACAAACGCCGAAACCATTGAGTCCACGAACCGACCTCGGTGTTGTCACTGCCGCGTGCGAGGATCGGAGATGTAGTGCACATGTGTCAGCGAAGGAGGGCCCTCGATGGCCACGAAGCCGCCCAAGGGTGATCCGGTCCAGGACGCCCCACAGGTCACCGAGCCCAAGCACGCCGCGGCCGGACTTCCCGCGATCGGGCACACGTTGCGCATGGCCCAGCAGCAGATGGGGGTCAAGCGCACCGCGCTGACGCTGCTGCGGGTCAATCAGAAGGACGGCTTCGACTGCCCGGGCTGCGCCTGGCCGGAGCCGGACCACCGGCACACGGCGGAGTTCTGTGAGAACGGCGCGAAAGCGGTCGCCGAGGAGGCCACCCTGCGCCGGGTCACCCCCGAGTTCTTCGCGGCCCACCCGGTGGCCGATCTCGCGACGCGCAGCGGGTACTGGCTGGGCCAGCAGGGGCGTCTCACACACCCCATGTATCTCCCCGAAGGGGCCGAGCACTACGAACCGGTCACCTGGGAGCATGCCTTCGACATCGTCGCGGAGGAGATCGCCGCCCTCGGCTCCCCGGACGAGGCCCTCTTCTACACCTCGGGCCGTACCAGCAACGAGGCAGCGTTCCTGTACCAGTTGTTCGCGCGGGAACTGGGCACCAACAACCTGCCGGACTGCTCGAACATGTGCCACGAGTCGTCGGGTTCCGCGCTGAACGAGACGATCGGCATCGGCAAGGGCAGCGTCCTGCTGGAGGACCTCTACCAGGCCGACCTGATCGTCGTCGCCGGCCAGAACCCGGGCACCAACCACCCGCGCATGCTCTCCGCCCTGGAGAAGGCCAAGGCCAACGGCGCGAAGATCATCAGCGTCAACCCGCTGCCCGAGGCGGGCCTGGAGAAGTTCAAGAACCCGCAGACCCCGCAGGGCATGCTCAAGGGCGCCGCCCTCACCGACCTGTTCCTGCAGATCCGCATCGGCGGCGACCAGGCCCTCTTCCGCCTCCTGAACAAGCTCATCCTGGAGACGGACGGAGCGGTCGACCGGGCTTTCGTCGACGAACACACCCACGGCTACGAGGAGTTCGCCGCCGCCGCGCGGGACGCCGACTGGGACGAGACCCTCCTCGCGACCGGACTGACCCGCCCGGAGATCGAGCAGGCCCTGTCCATGGTGCTCGCCTCCGAGCGCACCATCGTGTGCTGGGCGATGGGCCTCACCCAGCACAAGCACGCCGTGCCGACCATCCGCGAGGTCGTCAACTTCCTTCTGCTGCGCGGCAACATCGGCCGCCCGGGCGCCGGCGTGTGCCCGGTGCGCGGCCACAGCAACGTCCAGGGCGACCGCACGATGGGCATCTTCGAGCGCCCCGCCCCCGCCTTCCTGGACGCCCTGGAGAAGGAGTTCGGCTTCGCCCCGCCGCGCGAGCACGGCTACGACGTCGTCGCCGCGATCCGCGCCCTGCGCGACGGTGACGCGAAGGTGTTCTTCGCGATGGGCGGCAACTTCGTGGCCGCCTCCCCCGACACCGAGGTCACCGAGGCGGCCATGCGGCGCGCCAGTCTCACGGTGCACGTGTCGACGAAGCTGAACCGCTCGCACGTCGTCACGGGCGCGCGTGCCCTCATCCTGCCCACCCTGGGCCGCACCGAGCGCGATCTCCAGGGCGGCGGCGAGCAGTTCGTCACCGTCGAGGACTCCATGGGCATGGTGCACGCCTCACGCGGCCGCCTGGAGCCCGCGAGCGCCCGCCTGTTGTCCGAGCCGGCCATCGTGTGCCGCCTCGCCCGACGCGTCCTCGGCGCCGAATCCCGCACGCCCTGGGAGGAGTTCGAGAAGGACTACGCGACGATCCGCGACCGCATCGCGCGCGTGATCCCCGGCTTCACCGACTTCAACGCGCGCGTGGCCCACCCCGGAGGCTTCGCCCTCCCGCACGCCCCGCGCGACGAGCGCCGCTTCCCGACCGCCACCGGCAAAGCCAACTTCACCGCAGCGCCCGTCGAGTACCCCGAACTGCCCGAAGGCCGCCTGCTGTTGCAGACCCTGCGCTCGCACGACCAGTACAACACCACGATCTACGGCCTCGACGACCGCTACCGGGGCATCAAGAACGGCCGCCGGGTCGTCATGGTCCACCCCGACGACGCCGCCCGCCTCGGGATCGCCGACGGGTCGTACGTCGATCTGGTCGGCGAGTGGAAGGACGGGGTGGAGCGGCGGGCGCCCGGTTTCCGGGTCGTGCACTATCCGACCGCGCCGGGCTGCGCCGCCGCCTACTACCCCGAGACCAACGTCCTGGTCCCCCTGGACGCCACCGCGGACACCAGCAACACCCCGGCCAGCAAGTCCGTCGTCGTACGTCTGGAACAATCGGCGACCGACTGAGCGTTTGCTCAGCCGTCAGTCAGGTCCGCCGGTCAGGCGCAGGACGAACGGAGTCGGCCCCATGGGCGAGCAGCAGCACGGGAAGTTCCCGCAGGACGTCATCGACGAGTACTCGGCGCTCGGCATCGACCTGGTCGCCCTGTTCTCGGCGGGGCACCTCGGCACCCGGATGGGCGTGGAGATCGTCGAGGCGTCCGCCGAGCGCGTCGTCGGCACCATGCCGGTGGAGGGGAACACCCAGCCGTACGGGCTGCTGCACGGGGGCGCGTCCGCCGTCCTGGCGGAGACCCTCGGCTCGCTGGGGTCGATGCTGCACGGCGGCAGCACGAAGATCGCCGTCGGCGTCGACCTGAACTGCACCCACCACCGAGGCGCCCGCTCCGGCCTCGTGACCGGCGTCGCCACCCCCGTGCACCGGGGCCGTTCGACGGCGACGTACGAGATCGTGATCAGTGACGAGGACGGGCGGCGGGTGTGCACCGCGCGGCTGACCTGCCTGCTGCGGGACGTGAAGCCGGGCGACGGGATCCCGGCGCACGCCGCGAGCTGAACCCGGACGGGCCCGCGCGGCCGCCGCGACCCGGTCGCCGACCGGTCCACGCACGCACCCCGAGCCCGTCCCGGACCGGCCCCGAACCGGAGGATCTTGCCCCCGCCTTCCGCACCCCCGTCCGCTCCCCTACCGTTTCCCCATGAGGCTGCCGGCATGAGCGGTATCGGGCCCGTCGAATCCGTCGACTCATCGGAGGCGAACGGGAGTTGTGAAGTCATCGGGGGTGACTCGCCCCGCCTGACGGACCGTTGGCACACCCTCCCGCCGCGAACCCGCAGGGCCGTGCTCGCGGCGGGCACGGTCGCCACCGTGGCCGCCGGAGCCGTCCTCCTGCCGCCCCGCCCGCAGGCCGACCCGGCGCCACCCGTGCCCTGGCCCGCGAACATCACCGAGTGGCGCTACACCGGGCTCGCCCAGACCACCGACTCCCCCACCACGACCGGCTTCTTCCGCTTCGCCGTCACCGTGGACAGCGGACCCCCCGTCGCCGTACGCGTCATCGGCGCCGCCTTCGACGGTCTCATCGCCCAGGCCGTCCCCGATCCGTCCTTCACCGTCCGCACCGGAGCGACCCGCCGGGTGACCGTGGAGATATCGGTTTCCGACTGTTCGGGACTGCCCTTGAATGCGGACCTCGCCTTTCTGGACGTAACGCTGCGTAACACGCGCGCAATACAACACCATAGTTTCATCTTCGGCAGCGCCTACTCCAAGGACCTTTCCCAGCTCCTTCACAGGGCCTGTGGCACGACAAACGCCAGGCCAGGCCCACGGCCAAGCGGAAGTGCAGGTTCTCAAAATGTGGACCGCGGCTGAAATCCGCCAAACCGGCCGAGACCCACCTTCCGCGATCCCCGCCAACCTGCACGTCATAACAAGAAAGTCACAAGCCAGCGCACGACGATGCCCATGCCCACAGACCGGGCTTAGAGTCACGGCCAGTCACCGCTCCATCGGGAGTTGGGTACCAGCGCAGCACCTTGCCGCTCCAAACGGGGGCGACTGTGCCTGCGGAAAGGACTGATTGTGCGACAGCGTTCTTTGGTGATACTGACCTCCGTTCTCACGACCGGAGCTCTGACCCTCACCGCCTGCGGCTCCCGGGACAGCGACAGCAACAGCGACAGCGGGTCGACCACCCTGACCATCGGTGTCGACGCCCCGCTGTCCGGTGAGAACTCCACCACCGGTCTCGGCATCCAGTACGGCGTCCAGATCGCCGTGGACGACGCCAACAAGAACAACTGGGTCTCCGGCGTCAAGTTCAAGGTCAAGGCCCTGGACGACAAGGCCCAGCCCGCCACCGGCCAGTCCAACGCCACCGCCTTCACCGGCGACAGCAATGTCGTCGGCGCCGTCGGCCCGCTGAACTCCGGCGTCGCCCTCTCGATGCAGAAGGTGTTCGCCTCGGCCAACATGGTCGAGATCTCCCCCTCGAACACCGACCCCAGCCTGACGCAGGGCAAGGACTGGGCGACCAGCAAGACGCGGCCGTACAAGACGTACTTCCGCACCGCCACCACCGACGCCCTCCAGGGTGGCTTCGCCGCCGACTACGCGTACAACGGCCTCAAGAAGAAGAAGGCCTTCGTCGTCGACGACAAGCAGACCTACGGCGCCGGCCTGGCCGGGATCTTCAACAGCGGCTTCAAGAAGCTCGGTGGCACCATCGCGGGCACCGACCACGTCAACACCGGCGACACCGACTTCAGCTCGCTCGTCACCAAGATCAAGAACTCCGGCGCCGACCTGGTCTACTACGGCGGCCAGTACGACGAGTCGGAGAAGATCACGAAGCAGCTCAAGGGCGCCGGCGTCAAGATCCCGCTGTTCGGCGGTGACGGCATGTACGCCACCACCTACATCCAGACCGCCGGCAAGTCCGCGGAGGGCGACCTCGCCACCTCCGTCGGCGTCCCCGTCGACACCCTGCCCGCCGCCAAGGCGTTCATCGACACCTACAAGGCCAAGGGCTACAAGGGTGACTACGGCGCCTACGGCGGCTACTCCTACGACGCCGCCACCGCCATCATCAAGGCTGTGAAGGCCGTCAAGGACGCCAACGACGGCAAGCTGCCCGACAGCAACGACCTCCGCTCCAAGGTCGTCGACGCCGTACAGAAGTCGGACTTCGAAGGCATCACCGGCAAGGTCACCTTCGACGAGTACGGCGACACCGGCAACAAGCAGCTCACCGTCTACCAGGTCACCAACGGCGCCTGGAAGGCCGTGAAGACGGGCACCTTCACCGGCTGATCCCAGCCGACAGCACCACAGCACCACCGCACCACGGGCCGCGCGGAAGGAGGATCCCGACCGCGCGGCCCGTTGTCACACCCCCCCACCCCCAGGCACGCGATCTGTGCACACGACCACCAGCGACATGGAGGCCATGCGGTGAACACCCTGCCGCAGCAGCTGGCCAACGGGCTGCTTCTAGGCTCGATGTACGGGCTGATCGCCATCGGCTACACGATGGTGTACGGCATCGTCCAGCTCATCAACTTCGCGCACGGCGAGATCTTCATGACCGGCGCCTTCGGCGCCCTCACGGTCTACGCCTACATCCTGCCCGACGGCACCTCGATGGTGGTCGCGGTACCACTCATGCTGATCGGCGGCGGAATCGTCTCCGTCCTCGTCGCGGTAGGGGCCGAACGATTCGCCTACCGCCCCCTGCGGCAAGCACCACGGCTGGCGCCCCTCATCACCGCCATCGGCCTCTCACTGGCGCTCCAGGAAGTCGTCCGGAACTTCTACCCGGGCGCCGACAAGGACCGCTCCTTCCCCAGCCTCGACGGCAACCACGACCTGGGCTCGGTCACGATCACCGACGCCGACATCTTCCTGGTCATCGCCGCCATCGTCTGCATGTCCGGCCTCGCCTGGTTCGTGCGCAAGAGCCGCACCGGCCGCGCCATGCAGGCGACCGCCCAGGACCCGGACACCTCCCAGCTCATGGGCATCGACACCAACCGCATCATCGTCATAGCGTTCGCCATCGGCGGCTTCTTCGCCGCGGTAGCAGCCGTCTCCTACGGCCTCAAGTACGGCAACATCGGCTACCGCATGGGCTTCCTGATGGGCCTCAAGGCCTTCACCGCGGCCGTCATGGGCGGCATCGGCAACATCTACGGCGCCATGCTCGGCGGAGTCGTCCTCGGCGTCGCCGAGACCCTCGCGTCCGCCTACATCAACCACATCCCCGGCATGCAGCAGCTCGGCGGATCGGGCTGGGCCAACGTCTGGGCCTTCTGTCTCCTCATCCTCGTACTGCTGTTCAGGCCACAGGGCCTGCTCGGCGAACGCGTCGCGGACAGGGCGTGATCACATGACCGAGACGACAAAAACCCCGGCCACCCCGCCCGCCGACACCACCTCCACGACCGCGCACCAGGGCCTCATCCCGATGCCGGCCCCGGCGGCCCGCGCCCTCACCCTCGGCGGCGGCGTCGCCACCGCCGTGTCCGCGTTCCTCGCCTGGACGTGGACCGCGGACTTCCCCGGCGACCTCACGGTCTACGGCTACCCCGGCGGCCTGCAGTGGCTCACCGTCGTGGGCGGCGCCCTCGTGGTCCTGTTCGCCCTCTCCGGATACGGCGTCCGCGGCCTCGGCTGGCTCGCCCCCGCGGGCGCCACCGGACCCACCCTCCTCGCCGCGCTCGGCGCCTTCGCCACCACCTGGTACACGGTCATCGCGATCGCCGTGAAGCTCGGCGGATTCGTCAACCTCGAACCCGGCGGATACATCGCGGCCATCGCCTCCCTCGCCACGGTCGTCGGCGCCTTCGCGCTGCCCGCCGGCGAAGGCTCGACCCAGAAGGCGAAGAAGGCCTCCAGCGACTACCTCGCCACCCACGGCCACTCACGGTGGCGGCTCGTCCTGGCCGGCGTCAGGTTCCTCAACGCCTACATCGGCAAGCCCGACTCCATCCCCGCCGCCGCGCCCACCGCCCCCTGGGTCCAGCGCATCGTCATCACGATCGTCGCCGCCCTCGGCCTCACCGTCTTCGCCTACGGCATCGACGCGGAGGACGAGCTCTTCATCGGCTTCCTCATCGTCGTCGTCTTCACCGCCTGGGCCCTGCACAGCGCCGGCCTCTTCGACCGGTTCAGCCACCTCACCGCCACCAACCGCAGCTTCGCCCTCGCCATGGGCTTCGTCGCCGCGATCGGCTTCCCCTTCACGCAGACCAACGACCACTACGCCAACCTCGGCGTCAACATCCTGATCTTCGGCACCGTCGCCCTCGGCCTCAACATCGTCGTCGGCCTCGCCGGACTCCTCGACCTCGGCTACGTGGCATTCCTCGGCGTCGGCGCCTACACGGCCGCCCTGGTCTCCGGCTCCGAGTTCTCCAAGTTCTCGGGCGTCCAGTTCCCCTTCTGGGCCGCCGCCCTCACCGGCGCCGCCGCCAGCCTGGTCTTCGGCGTCCTCATCGGCGCCCCGACCCTGCGGCTGCGCGGCGACTACCTCGCCATCGTGACCCTCGGTTTCGGAGAGATCTTCCGCATCGCCGTCAACAACATGGACGGCGTCTCCGGCCCCGACATCACCAACGGCCCCAACGGCATCCCGTCCATCCCCGACCTGTCGTTCTTCGGCTTCGACTTCGGAGACACCCACGACATCGTCGGATTCACCATCGGCCGGTTCGCCAACTACTACCTGCTCATGGTCCTGATCATGGCGCTCGTCATCACGATCTACCGCCGTGCCTCCGACTCACGCATCGGCCGCTCCTGGATCGCCATCCGCGAGGACGAGACCGCCGCCACCGCCATGGGCATCAACGGCTTCCGCGTCAAGCTCATCGCCTTCGCCCTCGGCGCCACCCTCGCCGGCCTCGCCGGCACCGTCAGCGCCCACGTCACCTACAGCGTGGTGCCGAACCCGTACCAGTTCGCCGGAGCGGCCCCGCCCAACTCCGCGTTCCTCCTGGCCGCCGTCGTCCTCGGCGGCATGGGCACCGTCTCCGGACCCTTCCTCGGCGCGGCCCTGCTCTACCTGCTCCCGGAGAAGCTCGTGGCGCTCCAGGACAAGTCGCTCCTCGCCTTCGGCATCGCGCTCATCCTCCTGATGCGCTTCCGCCCCGAAGGAATCATCCCCAACCGGCGACGCCAGCTCGAATTCCACGAGACCGGCCAACTCGACGTACCGGACACCACGACCCTGACCGACGAACCGGCCATCACCAAGGCAGGGGCGTAGAGAGCCATGACGACACCCGTACTCGAAGCCCGTGACGTCACCATGCGCTTCGGCGGCCTCACCGCCGTCCGCTCCGTCGACTTCACCGTCAACGCCGGCGAGATCGTAGGCCTCATCGGCCCCAACGGCGCAGGCAAGACCACCTTCTTCAACTGCCTCACCGGCCTCTACGTCCCCACCGAGGGCACGGTCTCCTACAAGGGCACGGTCCTTCCGCCGAAGCCCCACCTGGTGACCAAGGCCGGCATCGCCCGCACCTTCCAGAACATCCGTCTGTTCGCCAACATGACGGTCCTGGAAAACGTGTTGGTCGGCCGCCACACCCGCACCAAGGAAGGCCTCTGGTCGGCCCTCCTGCGCGGCCCCGGCTTCAAGCGGGCCGAGAAGGCCAGCGAAGAACGCGCCATGGAACTCCTGGAGTTCATCGGCCTCGCCCACAAGCGCGACCACCTCGCCAGGAACCTCCCCTACGGCGAACAGCGCAAGCTGGAGATCGCACGCGCCATGGCCTCCGAGCCGGGCCTGCTTCTGCTCGACGAGCCGACGGCCGGCATGAACCCCCAAGAGACGCGGGCGACCGAGGAGTTGGTCTTCGCGATCCGCGACAAGGGCATCGCCGTCCTCGTCATCGAGCACGACATGCGCTTCATCTTCAACCTCTGCGACCGCGTCGCCGTCCTCGTCCAGGGCGAAAAACTCGTCGAAGGCACCTCCGACGTCGTCCAGGCCGACGAACGCGTCGTGGCCGCCTACCTCGGCGAACCGTTCGAGGGCACACCCGATCCCGAAGACACCCCGCCCGCGACGGAAGCGGAGAGCACCACCAGCGCCAAGGGAGAAGCCCAGTGACCGCACTGCTAGAGGTCGAGGACCTCAGGGTCTCCTACGGCAAGATCGAGGCCGTCAAGGGCATCTCCTTCAGCGTCGAGGCCGGCCAGGTCGTCACCCTCATCGGCACCAACGGCGCCGGCAAGACGACGACCCTGCGCACCCTCTCGGGCCTGCTGCAGCCCTCCGGCGGCAAGATCACCTTCGACGGCAAGCCGCTCAACAGCGTCCCCGCCCACAAGATCGTCGCCCTCGGTCTGGCCCACTCCCCCGAAGGCCGGCACATCTTCCCGCGCCTCACCATCGCGGAGAACCTCCAGCTCGGCGCCTTCCTCCGCAAGGACAAGGAAGGCATCGAGAAGGACATCCAGCGCGCCTACGACCTCTTCCCCATCCTCGGGGAACGTCAGAAGCAGGCCGCGGGAACCCTCTCCGGCGGCGAGCAGCAGATGCTGGCGATGGGCCGCGCGCTCATGTCCCAGCCGAAACTGCTGATGCTGGACGAGCCGTCCATGGGCCTCTCCCCGATCATGATGCAGAAGATCATGGCGACGATCGTGGAGCTCAAGGCGTCGGGCACGACGATCCTGCTCGTCGAGCAGAACGCCCAGGCGGCCCTGTCGCTCGCCGACCAGGGCCACGTCATGGAGGTCGGCAACATCGTCCTCTCCGGCACGGGCGAGGACCTGCTGCACGACGAGTCGGTACGGAAGGCGTACCTCGGCGAGGACTGAGGCCGAGGCGGCTTTTCCCGTTTTTCCACGACGAGGCCCGCGCCCCCTGCTTCGGGGCGCGGGCCTCGTCGTACGTGCTGCCGCGGGTCGGTGTCAGCCCTTCGCGGACTTCTTCTCGTCGGCGTCCTGGATGACCGCCTCGGCGACCTGCTGCATGGACATCCGGCGGTCCATCGACGTCTTCTGGATCCACCGGAACGCGGCCGGCTCGGACAGTCCGTACTCGGTCTGCAGGATCGACTTCGCGCGGTCGACCAGCTTGCGGGTCTCCAGCCGCAGCGTGAGGTCGGCGACCTCCTGCTCAAGCTGCTTGAGCTCGGTGAAACGTGAGACGGCCATCTCGATCGCGGGCACGACATCGCTCTTGCTGAAGGGCTTCACGAGGTACGCCATCGCACCGGCGTCCCGGGCCCGCTCGACGAGGTCGCGCTGCGAGAACGCGGTGAGCATCAGTACCGGCGCGATGCCCTCCTCGGCGATCTTCTCGGCGGCGGAGATGCCGTCCAGCTTGGGCATCTTCACGTCGAGGATCACCAGGTCGGGCTTGTGCTCACGGGCCAGCTCGACGGCCTGCTCACCATCACCGGCCTCACCGACGACGGTGTACCCCTCCTCCTCCAGCATCTCTTTGAGATCGAGCCGGATCAGGGCCTCGTCCTCGGCGATGACGACACGGGTCGTCAGCGGAGGCACGTGCGACTTGTCGTCGTCGGGCGCGTCTACGGGCTGGGGCGACTCGGGGGCGGTCACGGGGGCTCCTCGTTCAGGGCGGGGTGCTGCTCCCAAGAGCGTACCTAGCTGCGGTAAGGTAGTCGGGCAGCGGGTCGAGGTAAACCTTCGATTCGTTAGGCCCCGGTAGCCCAATCGGTAGCAGGCAGTGCTCTCAAACAGCATCCAGTGTGGGTTCGAGTCCCACCCGGGGCACTTTTCCTTCGTTTCGAAGGAGAGATCATAAAAGCGGAGGTCCACGTTCGCGTGGACCTCCGCTTTTTGCTGCGTGTCGCGGTGATCAGTAACACAGAGTGGCTGCATGGAACGGCGCAGCCCTTCGATTCGCTGAAGACGCCATGCGCAAGGTGATGCCGCTCCCCAGCATCAGCCGGCGCCACAGGGCTGATTGCACGGACGCCTTCGACAAACTCGACATCGAATGGGCGCACTGCACCCGGAACGGCAACCCGTACAACATCTCCGTCGCCCGCAAAGCGTCAGTCGCCCTCATGGATACCGGCGTAGGCCCCAAAAACCGACCCCGCCGCATGACGCGTCACAATCCACAATGCACAGGGCTGAAATCCGCCGTGTCGAAAGCCCGCGAATTCATCTGCGGGGCGATACGCGCTACTTGGGGCTGTCGTCCTCGCCGACGTGGTGGACGCGGACGAGGTTTGTCGAGCCGGCGACTCCGGGGGGTGAGCCCGCCGTGATGACGACGATGTCGCCCTTTTGGCAGCGGCCGTATGTGAGGAGGAGTTCGTCGACCTGGTCGACCATGGCGTCGGTGGAGTCGACATGGGGGCCGAGGATGGTCTCCACGCCCCAGGTGAGGGTGAGTTGGGCGCGGGTGGCGGGGTCGGGGGTGAAGGCCATCACGGGGATGGGGGACCTGTAGCGGGACAACCTGCGTACGGTGTCGCCGGATTGGGTGAAGGCCACCAGGAACTTCGCGCCGAGGAAGTCGCCCATCTCGGCGGCGGCCCGGGCCACCGCGCCGCCCTGGGTGCGGGGCTTGTTGCGTTCGGTGAGTGGGGGCAGGCCCTTGGCGAGGATGTCCTCCTCGGCGGCTTCGACGATGCGGGCCATGGTGATGACGGTGGCGATGGGGTAGTTGCCGACGCTGGTCTCGCCGGAGAGCATCACCGCGTCCGTGCCGTCGATGACGGCGTTCGCCACGTCGCTGGCCTCCGCGCGGGTCGGGCGGGAGTTCTCGATCATCGAGTCGAGCATCTGGGTGGCGACGATGACCGGTTTGGCGTTGCGCTTGGCCAGTTTGATCGCGCGCTTCTGGACGATCGGGACCTGTTCGAGGGGCATTTCGACGCCGAGGTCGCCGCGGGCGACCATGATGCCGTCGAAGGCGGCCACGATGTCGTCGATGGCCTCGACCGCCTGGGGCTTCTCCACCTTGGCGATGACGGGGAGGCGGTGGCCCTCCTCGTCCATGATGCGGTGGACCTCGTCGATGTCCTTGCCGCTGCGGACGAAGGAGAGGGCGATGACGTCGAAGCCGGAGCGCAGGGCCCAGCGGAGGTCGTCCTCGTCCTTGTCGGAGAGGGCGGGGACGGAGACGGCGACGCCGGGGAGGTTGAGGCCCTTGTGGTCGGAGACCATGCCGCCTTCGACGACCTTGGTGTGGACGCGGGGGCCGTCGACGGAGGTGACTTCGAGGCAGACCTTGCCGTCGTCGACGAGGACGCGCTCGCCGGGAGTGACGTCCGCGGCGAGGCCGGCGTAGGTCGTGCCGCAGGACTGGCGGTCGCCTTCCGCGCCTTCTTCGACGGTGATGGTGAAGGTGTCTCCGCGTTCAAGGAGTACGGGACCTTCGGTGAATCGGCCGAGTCGGATCTTCGGGCCTTGAAGGTCGGCGAGCATTCCGACGCTGCGGCCGGTCTCCTCGGAGGCCTTTCGCACGCGCTGGAAGCGCTCCTCGTGCTCGGCGTGGGTGCCGTGGCTGAGGTTGAAGCGGGCTACGTCCATTCCGGCCTCGACCAGGGCTTTGATCTGGTCGTACGAGTCGGTGGCGGGGCCCAACGTACAGACGATTTTTGCTCGGCGCATGGTTTGAGCCTAGACCTTACCGATGGGTAGGGAATTGGCCGTGCATGACTACTCAACAACCTTTGGGTGAAGGCTTATTGACAAGGCTTGAATGTGCGGCGGGGTGCTCCAATGAGCGTGGGAATGGTCGAATTAAAGGCCCGGCTCATAGGCGCGGGGGTGCCATCGTGAAGCGTGCGTTGACCTGGGCGTAGACGTGCTGCCGTTCGGGTTCGAGGTCGAGGGGCGCGGCGGCGGTGTCCTCGCCTCCTCCGCGGGCGAAGGCCATGGAGCGCATCCGGCCGCCCGGGGCTGCCGCGTAGGCCTGGGCGTTCTCGGCGCCGATGTCGGCCAGTTCCACCAGCGCGGCCAGGGTCGTACCCAGCGCTTCGGCGTATTCGCGGGCGCGTTGGACGGCTTCGTGCACGGCTTGCTGACGGGCCTGGCGGTGGACGGGCGAGTCGGGGCGCAGGGCCCACCAGGGGCCGTCGACGCGGGTGAGGTCGAGGTCGGCGAGGCGGGTGGTGAGTTCGCCGAGGGTGGTGAAGTCGGAGAGTTCCGCGGTCACGTTGACTCTGCCGTGGTAGCGGTGGACGCGTTCGCCGCGGCCGTGTTTGGTGAGTTCGGGGGTGATGGAGAAGCCGCCGGTCTCCAGGCGTTCGACGGCGTCGCCGTAGCTTTTGACCAGGTCGAGGACGGTGGCGTTGCGGCGGGTGAGGTCGTCGAGGGCGGTGCGGCGGTCGGTGCCGCGGGCGGCGACGGTGATGCCGATGCGGGCGATCTCGGGGTCGACTTCGAGGCGGGCCTCGCCGCGGACGGCGATGCGGGGGGCGTCGGGGGTGCCGTAGGGGACGGGGGGTCGGGGGTCGTCCGGGGTGGGGGCGGTCATACGTCCCACTCTGTCAGTTGTGGCGCCTGGTGGTCATCAGATCGAAACCTGCGGGACCTGTCGCGGCCAGTAAGAAGCGAGTAAGAATCTACGCGCGTCGTTGACCGTTTCCCGAGGAGAGCCAGACATGCCCTTGAACCGCCGGAAGTTCCTGAAGAAGTCCGCCGTGACGGGTGCGGGGGTCGCGCTGGCCGGTGCGGCGGCGGCTCCGGCGGCGCAGGCCGCGGAGAAGAAGAAGCCGGGCAAGCAGCCGAAGCGGTACTCGCTGACCGTGCTGGGCACGACCGACCTGCACGGGCATGTCTTCAACTGGGACTACTTCAAGGACGCGGAGTACGCGGACGCCAAGGGCAACGCGATGGGTCTGGCGCGGGTGTCGACCCTGGTGAACCAGATCCGTCAGGAGAAGGGCCGGCGCAACACGCTGCTGCTGGACGCGGGCGACACGATCCAGGGCACCCCGCTGACGTACTACTTCGCGAAGGTGGACCCGATCACCGCCAAGGGCGGTCCTGTGCACCCGATGGCGCAGGCGATGAACGCGATCGGGTACGACGCGGCGGCGCTGGGCAACCACGAGTTCAACTACGGCATCGAGACGCTGCGGAAGTTCGAGGACCAGTGCCGTTTCCCGCTCCTCGGCGCGAACGCGCTGGACGCGAAGACGCTGAAGCCGGCGTTCCCGCCGTACTTCATCAAGAAGTTCCAGGTGCCGGGCGCGCCGCCGGTGAAGGTGGCGGTGCTGGGGCTGACGAACCCGGGGATCGCGATCTGGGACAAGGCGTATGTGCAGGGGAAGTTGACGTTCCCGGGCCTTGAGGAGCAGGCGGCGAAGTGGGTGCCGAAGCTGCGGTCGATGGGGGCGGACGTCGTCGTCGTGTCGGCGCATTCGGGGTCGTCGGGGACCTCGTCGTACGGTGACCAGCTGCCGTACGTGGAGAACTCGGCGGCGCTCGTCGCGCAGCAGGTGCCCGGGATCGACGCGATCCTCGTCGGCCACGCGCACGTGGAGATCCCGGAGTTGAAGGTCACGAACACGGCGACGGGGAAGACGGTCGTGCTGTCCGAACCGCTGTGCTACGCCGAGCGGTTGAGCGTGTTCGACTTCGAGTTGGTCTTCGAGAAGGGCCGTTGGACCGTCGAGTCGGTGGCGGCCTCGCTGCGGGACGCGAAGACGGTCGCGGACGATCCGAAGATCACGCGGTTGCTGAAGGACGAGCACGCGCTGGTCGTCGAGTACGTCAACCAGGTCGTCGGTACGGCGACGGCGACGCTGACGACGGTCGACGCGCGGTACAAGGACGCCCCGATCATCGACCTGATCACCAAGGTCCAGGAAGACGTGGTGAAGGCCGCGTTGGCGGGGACGTCGTACGCGTCGCTGCCGGTGATCGCGCAGGCGTCGCCGTTCTCGCGGACGTCGGAGATCCCGGCGGGCGAGGTGACGATCCGGGATCTGTCGGGTCTGTACGTGTACGACAACACGCTCGTCGCGAAGCTGCTGACGGGTGCTCAGGTGCGGGCGTATCTGGAGTACTCGGCGGAGTACTTCGTGCAGACGGCGGCGGACGCGGTCGTCGACACGGAGAAGCTGACGAACGCGAACGGCCGTCCGGACTACAACTACGACTACGTGTCCGGGTTCTCGTACGACATCGACATCGCGCAGGCGGCCGGTTCGCGGATCAAGAACCTGACGTACAACGGTGCCGCGCTGGACGACACGCAGCAGTTCGTGCTGGCGGTGAACAACTACCGGGCGAACGGCGGCGGTGCGTTCCCGCATGTCGCGTCGGCGACCGAGGTGTGGGCGGAGTCGACGGAGATCCGGACGCGGATCGCGGAGTGGGTGACCGCGAAGGGTGTGCTGGATCCGGCGGACTTCGCCTCGGTGGACTGGAAGTTGACGCGGAACGGGACGCCGTTGTTCTAGAGCTTGAACAGGGTTGCGTCGACGGCGTCGGCGATGGCTTTCGCGCCGGCGTCGTTGACGTGGAGGCCGTCGCCGGCGTTGAACTCGGCCCGGATGCGGGTGGGTCGGGCCGGGTCGGCGACGGCGGCGGCGATGTCCACGACGGCGTCGAAGGGCTGGTCCGGGCCGAGCAGCCAGTCGTTGACGCGGCGGCGGGTGGCCTGGCCCTGCGGGGTGTCGACGCCGTCGTAGATGGTGCCTTCGTACGGTCCGAGGGTGCCGCCGATGGCGATGAGTCCGGCGGCGTGGAGGCGGTCGGCGAGGGCGGTGAGGCCCGCGATGAGGTCCTCGGCGGTCGGGGCGCCGGTCGGGGGTTCGGGGAAGGACTGGGCGCCGGGCAGGCCGATGTCGTTGAGGCCGGCGTGGATCAGGACGTGGCTGACGCCGGGCACGTCGAGGACGTCGTGTTCGAGTCGGGCCAGGAGGTGTTCGCCGGCCTCGTCGGTGAGGAGCCGGTTGCCGGAGATGCCCTGGTTGACGATCCAGCCGCGGGTGAGGCGGCGGCTGAGCTGTGCGGGGAAGCTGTTGTCGGCGCCGGGGGTGGTGGCCGCGCCCTCGACCCATGAGTCCCCGAGGGCGACGGCGATGCGGGTGTCGGCGGGCGCGAGGACGTCGACACCGGCGAGGAGGTGACCGGTCGTCAATTCTTCGGTGTCGTCGAGGACTTCGGCGGAGAGCTGGTTGCCGGGGACGATGTGTCCGATGTCGTGGGCGACGGCGGAGTAGGTGGTCGGTCCGGTGTCGCCCGGCAGATAGAGGCTGAGGACGAGTTCCTCGCCCGCGTGCACGGGCCGCTCGACGGGGTCGCTGAGGAGTTCTTCGCCGACGGGGATCACGGCGGTCGGGGCGCCGGAGAAGGTCAGCGGGGTGTCGGTGACGGGGTCGATGCCGCTGCCCCGGGTGCGGGTGGCGAGGTGGGCGCCGCCGATGTCCAGGGGCTCCTTGCCGTAGCGGTTGCTGAGCCTGACGCGGAGTGCGTCACCTCCTCCGGCCAGGCGCAGGGACTGCCGTACGGTCTGGTCGGTGAAGCCGCGGGGTTCGAAGAGGTGGAAGTCCTCGTGGGGGCTGAGGACGGCGGAGCGGTGGGCTGCGATCCACGTCGTTGTCATGGCGGGCCCAACGCCTCCGCCTCCGGGCGTCTTCCTGCCCTTGCGCGTTTTTTACTCTCCGCTTTCTACCTTCCCTCGACGAGCGGGGTGAGGGTCCGGGCCTGGCGGGCCTGGGGGATCTGGGGCTGCGGGTCGAGACCGAAGGTGGTGAAGGCCGTTCGGCCGGGGAGGGGGTAAGGCTCCTTGCCCGTCAGGGAGTTGAGGATGGTGGCGCTGCGCCAGGCGGCGAGGCCGAGGTCGGGGGCGCCGACGCCGTGGGTGTGGACTTCGGCGTTCTGGACGTAGACCTGGCAGCCGGCGCCGGTGACGGAGGGGTCGAGGACGAGTCTGAACTGGTCGTCGACGCGCGGGCGTTCGGCGCTGTCGCGGCGCAGGTAGGGGTCGAGTCCGGCGAGGATGCGGCCGAGGGGGCGCTCGCGGTAGCCGGTGGCGAGGACGACGGCGTCGGTGGTGAGGCGGGAGCGGGTGTTCTGCTGGAGGTGTTCCAGGTGGAGCTCCACCTTGGTGGTCGCGATGCGGCCCGCGGTGCGGACGCGGACGCCGGGGGTGAGGACGGCGTCGGGCCAACCGCCGTGCAGGGTACGGCGGTAGAGCTCGTCGTGGATGGCGGCGATGGTGCCGGCGTCGATGCCCTTGTGGAGTTGCCACTGCGAGCCGACGAGGCGGTCGCGGACGGGTTCGGCGAGGGCGTGGAAGTAGCGGGTGTAGTCGGGGGTGAAGTGCTCCAGGCCGAGCTTGGAGTACTCCATGGGGGCGAACGCCTCGCTACGGCCCAGCCAGTGGAGTTTCTCGTGTCCCGCGGGGCGGTTGCGGAGCAGGTCGAGGAAGACCTCGGCGCCGGTCTGGCCCGAGCCGATGACGGTGATGTGCTCGGCGGCGAGAAACGTTTCGCGGTGGGCGAGGTAGTCGGCGGCGTGGATGACGGGGACGCCGGGGGCTTCGACGAGCGGTCTGAGCGGGTCCGGGACGTAGGGGGCGGTGCCGACGCCGAGGACGATGTTCTTCGTGTACGTCCGGCCGAGGGCTTCGGCCTCTCCGTCGCTGTCGAGCTGGGTGAAGTCGACCTCGAAGACGTCGCGTTCGGGGTTGAAGCGGACGGCGTCGACCTGGTGGCCGAAGTGGAGTCCGGGGAGGCTGTCGGCGACCCAGCGGCAGTAGGCGTCGTACTCGGCGCGCTGGATGTGGAAGCGCTCGGCGAAGTAGAAGGGGAAGAGCCGGTCGCGGGCCTTGAGGTAGTTGAGGAAGGACCAGGGGCTGGCGGGATCGGCGAGGGTTACCAGGTCGGCCAGGAAGGGGACTTGGACGGTGGCGCCGTCGATGAGCAGGCCGGGGTGCCAGTCGAAGCCGGGGCGCTGTTCGTAGAAGGCGGTGTCGAGTTCGGCGAGGGGGTGGGCGAGGGCGGCGAGCGAGAGGTTGAAGGGGCCGATGCCGATGCCGACCAGGTCGCGGGGTGGATCGGGTTCGTGGCGTGGGGGGTTGGGGGTCTGGGGGTGACCCGTCGGGGGGTGGCTCATCGGGGGGTGTTTCCTTCCACCAGTTTCAGGAGGGCGGCCAGGTCGTCGGGCCGGGTGTGGGGGTTGAGGAGGGTGACCTTGAGCCAGAGCCGGCCGTCGAGCGCGGCCCGGCCGAGGACGGCCCGTCCGTCGTGGAGGAGTTGGCGGCGTACGGCGGCCACGGCGTCGTCGGTGGCTTCTGCGGGCCGGAACAGGACGGTGCTGATGACGGGTGGGTCGTAGAGCTCGAAGCCGGGGTGGTCGCGGACGAGCGCGGCGAACTCCCGTGCGCGGGCGCAGACTTGGTCGACGAGGGTGCCGAGTCCGGTGCGGCCGAGGGTTTTCAGGGTGACGGCGAGCTTGAGGACGTCGGGGCGTCGGGTGGTGCGCATCGAGCGGCCGAGGAGGTCGGGCAGGCCGGCTTCGGTGTCGTCGTCGGCGTTGAGGTAGTCGGCGCGCTGGGTGAGGGCGGCGAGGTCGCGGGGGTGGCGTACGGCGAGGAGGCCGGCGGCGACGGGCTGCCAGCCGAGTTTGTGCAGGTCGAGGGTGACGGTGTGGGCGCGGTCGAGGCCGGCGAGTTTGTCGCGGTGGCGGTCGCTGAAGACGAGGCCTCCGCCGTAGGCGGCGTCGATGTGGAGGCGGGCGCCGTGGGCGGCGCACAGGCCGGCGATCTCGGGCAGCGGGTCGATGAGTCCGGCGTCGGTGGTGCCCGCGGTGGCGGCGACCAGGACGGAGCCGCGGGGGCCGGGCAGTGCGGTGAGGGCCTCGTCGAGGGCGGCGGGGTCGAGGGTGCCGGCGGGGGCGGGGACGACGACGGGGTCGGGCAGTCCGAGGAGCCAGGCGGCGCGGGGCAGGGAGTGGTGGGCGTTGGAGCCGCAGACCAACTGCACGGTGCCGCCGCGGGCTTCGCGGGCGAGGAGCAGGGCGAGTTGGTTGGCTTCGGTACCGCCGGTGGTGACGAGGGCGTCGGCGAGGCCGATCTCGTGGGCGAGGGTGCGGGTGACGAGGGCTTCGAGGGCGGAGGCGGCGGGGGCCTGGTCCCAGGAGTCCAGCGACGGGTTGAGCGCGCTGACGGCGAGGTCGGCCGCAGTGGCGACGGCGAGCGGCGGGCAGTGCAGGTGTGCCGCGCACAGCGGGTCGGCGGGGTCGGCGGCGCCTTCCGCGAGGGCGTGCACGAGGGTGCGCAGGGCGGTCGGATCGCCGTCGTCCGGGAGTACGTCCCCCACGGCGTCCCGCATGCGGGCGGCGACCGCGTCGGGGCCGCCCGCGGGGAAGGGTCCGCCGCGGGCGCGTCGTCCGGTGCCGAGGGCGTCGAGGACGGTGTTGAGCAACGGCCGTAGGGCGTCGGGGCCTTCGGCGCCTGAGGCGAGGGGCACGTTGCTCATGGGCTGTCCTCCGGGGCGCGGGGCAGAGAGGGTTCCAGCTTGTACCTGGAGGAGTCGACGCGCCCGGGGAGAACAACGATCAGAACCCGAAAGTGTTGTGTGAACGGAGGCGGTGGGTCACCGGAAGTCGTCCGCGTGGTCCTTGGCCCAGATGCTGAAGGGGCGGGCCGGGACTCCTGTGATGCCCTCCACCGTGGTGGTGATCTCCGGGGGTGTGTCGACCGTCGCCGCGAAGATCTTCAGCATGCCTTCGAGCATGTGGGGCGGGACGTGCGGGAAGAGTTCGGGGCCGGCCTGGTCCGGGGGGACTTCGACGTAGTCGAGGGGGCGGCCGATGGCCTGGCCGATGGCCGTGATCTGTTCGGTGTTGCTGATCGACTCGGGGCCGGTGAGGCGGTGGGCGGTGTTCTCGTGGCCTTCGTCGAGGAGGACGCGTTCGGCCACTGCGGCGATGTCGTCCTCGTGGATGGGGGCGGTGAGGCTGTTCGCGAAGACGCCGCGGACCGTGTTGCCGGCGCGGATCTGCGGGGCCCACTGGAAGGCGTTGCCGGCAAAGGCGTTGGGGCGCAGGAAGGTCCAGGTCAGGCCGCTGTCGCGGATGTGCTGTTCGGCGGTGGCGTGGACGATGTGGATGGGGTGGGTCTCGTCGGCGCCGTCGGCGATGATCCCGGAGGAGAGCAGGACGACGTGCTGGACGCCGGCCCGGCGGGCGGTGTCGAGGAGGGCGGGGGTGGTGGCGTGGGCGTAGAGGAAGAGCCGGGTGACTCCGGTGAACAGGGGTGCGGGGTCGTCGAGTTGGAAGCGCACCGTGTCGGCCTGTGCGGGCAGGCCGGACCGCTCGGGGTCGCGGGTCAGGGCCCGTACGGGGCTGTTCGCGGCGACGAGGCGGTGGACTAACGCGCGGCCGACGTTGCCGGTTGCGCCGATGACTGCGATCACGAGGAGCCTCCTGGGGGCTGACCGTCCTTGGCGGCATCGAGCCTAGGAAGGACGGTCGGCCCGCCGCATCGTCGGCAGGGAGGATCACCCGGGTCGTTGCTACGCCTCCCGTACCCGCAACGCCCTTTCCAGGTCGTCGAGTTGGTCGACGAGCTTGCGGCGCAGGGACGGGGTGAGGTCGGCGTCGCGCAGGCATTCCTCGCCGAGGCGGAGGGTTTCGGGTTCGACGGCGTGGGCGGGGAAGGCCCAGCGGCCGACGGCGTCGGCGATGGCGGGGCCGCGGCGGGCGGCGAGGGCGACCGCGTCCTCGTAGAAGCGCGGCACGTACTCCCGTACCAGGTCGGCCTGTTCGGGTTGCCAGAAGCCCTGGGCGGTGGCGGTGAAGAGGTAGTTGGAGAGGTTGTCGCCGGCGAACATCGCGTCCCAGGCCGTGCGCTTGGCCTCGGGGTCGGGGAGGGCGGCTCGGCAGCGGGCCGCGCCCTCCTGGCCGGTGGCGGACGGGTCGCGTTCCAGCTCGGCGGCGATCGCGGGCTCGTCGGTGGCGCCGAGGACCGCGAGGCGGGCCAGGACGCGCCAGCGCAGCTCGGGGTCGAGTTCCGGGCCGCCGGGGACGGTGCCTTCGGCGAGCCAGGCGGCGATGGTGTCGGGGTGGGCGGCGACGTCGATGAAGTGGCGTACGGCGATGAGGCGCACGCCGGGGTCGGAGCCGTCCTCGGTGCGGCGGATGAGGTCGCGGCACAGGGCGGTGAGGGTGGCGAGGGCGGCCGGGCGGTCCTCGGGGGTGAGGTAGCGGTCGGCGACCTGGGCGGAGGCGAAGGCCAGGACTCCCTGGACGAGGGCCAGGTCCGTCTCGTGCGGGAGATGGGCGCGGGCGGCGTCCAGGTAGGCGGAGGCGGGGAGTTGGCCGTCGCGGACGGCGTCGCGCAGGGCGTTCCAGACGACCGCGCGGGTGAGGGGTTCGGGGAGGCCGGAGAGGCTGGTGCGGACGGTTTCGAGGGACTCGGCGTCGAAGCGGATCTTGGCGTAGGTGAAGTCGCCGTCGTTGAGGAGGACGAGGGCGGGGCGGGGGCCCGAGGTGCTGATGCCGATGTTGCCGGTGCGAGGGAGGTCCGCTTCCAGGCGGGTGCGCAGGGTCAGGCGGTTCGCGTCGTGGAGGTCGTGGTCGTAGACGCCGATGGTGATGCGGTGCGGGCGGATGTCGGGGGACGAGGTGAGGGTGGTGAGGTGGGTGAGTCCGTCCCGGTCCTGGCCGGGGTCGGGCTTGGACCAGACTCCGGGGCTGCCCTGGTGCCCGATGTCGAGGTGCCAGTTTCCGTCCTCGGCCCGGACTTCGGGCGTGAGCGTGTCCACGCCCGTCGTGCGCAGCCACGCGTCGGCCCAGGCGTGGACGTCGCGTTCGGTGCCGGAGGCGAGGGAGTCGATGAAGTCGGCGAGGGTGGCGTTGGCGAACTTGTGGCGGGCGAAGTGGGTGTTGATGCCGGCGAGGAAGTCCTTCTCGCCGAGCCAGGCCACCAACTGCCGTAGCGCGGAAGCTCCCTTGGCGTACGAGATGCCGTCGAAGTTGAGGAGGGCGGAGGCGGTGTCGTCGACGTTCTTCGGGGCCACGGGGTGGGTGGAGGGGCGCTGGTCGGCGTCGTAGCCCCAGGCCTTGCGGACGACGCCGAAGTCGGTCCAGGTGTCGGTGAAGCGGGTGGCCTCGGTGAGGGTCTGGTAGCCCATGTACTCGGCGAAGGACTCGTTGAGCCAGATGTCGTCCCACCACTGGAGGGTGACGAGGTCGCCGAACCACATGTGGGCCATCTCGTGGGCGATGACCATGCCGCGGGTCTGGCGCTCGGTGTCGGTGACGGCGGAGCGGTAGACGAACTCGTCGCGGAAGGTGACCAGTCCGGGGTTCTCCATGGCGCCGGCGTTGAACTCGGGGACGAAGGCCTGGTCGTAGGAGTCGAAGGGGTAGGGCTCCTCGAACTTCTCGTGGTAGCGGTCGTAGCACTGGCGGGTGATGTCGAGGATCTCCTCGGCGTCCGCGTCGAGGTGGGGGGCCAGGGAGCGGCGGCAGTGGATGCCGAAGGGCAGGCCGCGGTGTTCGGTGCGGATCGAGTGCCAGGGGCCGGCGGCGACGGCGACGAGGTAGGTGGAGATGAGGGGGGTGGTGGCGGCCTGCCAGCGGCCTTCGCCGAGGTGTTCGGTGATGCCGTTGGCGAGGACGGTCCAGCCTGCGTGGGCCGTCACGGTCAGGTCGAAGACGGACTTGAGGTCGGGCTGGTCGAAGGCGGCGAAGACGCGCTGGACGTCGTCCATGAAGAGCTGGGTGTAGAGGTAGGTCTCGCCGTCGGTGGGGTCCGTGAAGCGGTGCATGCCCTCGCCGGTGCGGGAGTAGCGCATGCTCGCGTCGACGCGCAGTTCGTGCTCGCCGGCGGTGAGGCCGGGCAGCGGGAGCCGGTTCTCGACGAGGTGCTCGGGGTCGAGGGGGTGGCCGTCGAGGGTGACGGAGCGCAGCTCGGCGGGCTTGAGCTCGACGAAGGTGTCGGTGCCTGCTTCGTCCCCGCGCACGGTGAACCGGATGACGGTGCGGGAGTCGAAGGTGTCTTCGCCCGTCGTCAGGTCGAGCTCGATCGTGTAGCGGTGGACGTCGAGGAGCCTGGCACGGGTCTGCGCTTCGTCGCGCGTCAGTACGGACATGGTGGACATGCTGCCTGATGGCACTGACATGGCACAGAGGTGGCCCTGAACGCGGCTTATGTCCGGTCGGGTGTGGGCGCGGTGTTCTGGGCGTCCCGCTGGTAGGGCACGCGCGCGTCCGGATGGGGCAGGGCCGGGCGGGGGTCGGGCGGATCCTTGAGGAGGGCGCGGAGTTCGCGGACCTCCTGTTCGAGGGCCTGGTGGCGCTGGTGGGTGTCGTACAGGTAGCGGGCTTTGGTGCGCAGGATCCAGGGGTCGACGGGTTTCATGACGAGGTCGGCGACGCCCAGGGCGAAGGCGGCGGCGGTCAGTTCGGGGTCGGCGCCGAAGCCGGTGAGGAGGAGGACGGGGATGTGCTGGGTCTGTTCGAGGCGGCGCAGATAGCGGACCACGTCGAGGCCGCTGACGCCGGGCATGCGCACGTCGAGCAGGAGGAGGCCGACCCGGCCGCGGAGCACCTGCTTGAGCGCCTCGTCGCCGCTGGTGGCACGGGCGAGCGGACGGCCCAGCGGGGCCAGGGCGCTCTCCAGCGCGTACAGCGTGTCCTCATGGTCGTCGACGATGAGGATCTTGGCATCCGACGGCATGACCCGACGTCCCTCCCGCGTGGGACAACCAGCTTATGGCGCAGGCGTTGACGGGGCGTGCCCGTCGGCTGACAAGGAGTGCGCAAGCGGTGCACAGCGCAGCATCGCCCCGAACAGGCCCCCGTGTCACGCCACTTACCGGACGGGCGAGGTCAGTTCGCCGTGGGTGAACCGCCGTTCACGGCGTCCTCCGCGATGCGTTCGTGGTGCCGGATCACCTCGGCGATGATGAAGTTCAGGAACTTCTCAGCGAACGCCGGGTCCAGCTTGGCGTTTTCGGCGAGGGTGCGGAGGCGCTCGATCTGGCGGGCCTCGCGGGCCGGGTCGGCGGGCGGCAGCCGGTGGGTGGCCTTGAGGAAGCCGACCTGCTGGGTGGCCTTGAAGCGTTCGGCGAGCATGTGGACGACGGCGGCGTCGATGTTGTCGATGCTGTCGCGCAGCCGGGCGAGCTCCTCGCGCACGGCGGGGTCGACGTCACCGGTTCCATTGGTGCTGGTGGTCATGGGCGACCACCCTACGTGGCGTGCGGCCACTCAATGTTCGGCCCCTATGTGGCGTGCGGCCACTCGATCCTCGGTGGATCGGCCGGATCGGGCACCTGGTCGCTCCAGCCGCCGGGGACGGTGCGGCCCTGCTGGGCGCGGAAGCGGACGGGCGGCATGCCGACGCGGCGGGTGAACAGGCGGGAGAAGTAGGCGGGGTCGTCGTAGCCAACGCGGCGGGCGACGGCGGCGACCGGGAGTTCGGTGGCGGCGAGGAGTTCCTTGGCGCGGCCCAGGCGGATGCCGAGGAGGTAGTCCTTGGGGCTGCACGCGGCGCCCCGGCGGACGGCGGCGCGCAGAGCGGCGGGGGTCATGCCGTGCCGGGCCGCGTGGTCGGCGACGGTGAGCGGCAGACAGGCGTCCCGGGCGAGGGCCTGGAGGACCGGGTCGCCGTCGGGGGCCAGGTCGGCGCGGGCGCGGCGCAGGGCGACCAGGAGTTCGTGGACGGCCGCGCCGGTCTCCACCTCCAGGAGGGGGTTGCCGCGGCGCGCGGCGCGGGCCATGCGCCCGATGACCGCGCGGGGTCCGGTCGCGTCCGAGAGGGCCACCACGGGCCGTTCCGGTTCGATGTAGCCGAGTTCGGTGTACGTCGTCGTCGCGGGCCCGGTGAAGTCGACGAACCCCTCGTCCCAGCCGGCGCCGGGGTCGGGCGCGTAGTGGTGCGGCACTCCGGGGGTGAGCCACAGCAGCGCGGGCGCCGTGACGGTCGTACGGCGGCCGTCGGGGGTCAGGTACCAGCCGCCGCCCGCGCTGATCACCACGGCGACGTGGTGGTCGAGGGTGCGGGGGCCGACGGTGGGCAGGGCGCCGTACTGGAGGCCGACGCCGAGGCAGGCGAGGCCGAGGCGGTGGTGGGCGGGTGTGGGCGTGAAGAAGCGCATCCAGGTGTGGTACATCCGCGCCCCCTCACGCACCGCTCGGTCCAAGTAGTGGCGATCTTTGTCCATGGACGTGATCGGCGCCAAGAGGAGAGAGTCGGGGCATGAGCGAGTTCACGGTGGGCGACAGGGACTTCCGCCTGGACGGGCGGCCGGTGCGGCTGCTGTCCGGGGCACTGCACTACTTCCGGGTGCACGAGGCGAGTTGGGGGCACCGGCTGGCGATGCTGCGGGCGATGGGCCTCAACTGCGTGGAGACGTACGTCCCGTGGAACCTGCACGAGGCGGCGCCGGGCGACTTCCGGGACGTGGAGGCGCTGGGCAGGTTCCTGGACGCGGCCCGGGAGGCGGGCCTGTGGGCGATCGTGCGCCCGGGGCCGTACATCTGCGCGGAGTGGGAGAACGGCGGGCTGCCGCACTGGGTGACGGGGGAAGTGGGGGCACGCGCGCGTACGCGTGACGTGCGCTTCATGGGGCACCTGGAGCGCTGGTTCCAGCGGCTGCTGCCCGAGGTCGTGTCCCGCCAGCTCGACCGCGGCGGGCCGGTGATCATGGTGCAGATCGAGAACGAGTACGGCAGCTACGGCTCCGACGCGGTCTATCTGCGGCGTGTGGCCGATCTGCTGCGCGAACAGGGCGTCACCGTGCCGCTGTTCACCTCGGACGGTCCCGAGGACTTCATGCTGAGCGGCGGCTCGGTCCCCGGTGTCCTCGCCACGGTGAACTTCGGGTCCCACGCGCGCGAGGCCTTCGCCACGCTGCGCCGGCGGCAGCCCGGGGGGCCGCTGATGTGCATGGAGTTCTGGTGCGGCTGGTTCGACCACTGGGGCGGCGAGCATGTCGTGCGCGATCCCGGGGACGCGGCCGACGCGCTGCGGGAGATCCTGGAGTGCGGGGCGTCGGTCAACCTCTACATGGCGCACGGCGGCACCAACTTCGCCGGCTGGGCGGGCGCCAACCGGGGCGGCGGCGCCCTGCACGAGGGCCCGTTGGAGCCCGATGTGACGTCGTACGACTACGACGCCCCGATCGACGAGCACGGGCGCCCCACGGAGAAGTTCTGGCGGCTGCGCGAGGTCCTCGCCGAGTACGCCGACGGCCCGCTGCCCGAACTCCCGCCCGCACCGGCCGTGTTGGGTCACCGTGCCGAGGCGCGCCTGACCGGCTGGACGTCCCTGGACGACGTACTGGAGGCGCGGGGTGGGCCGGAGATCGGGACCCCGGTCCCGCCCACCTTCGAGCAGTTGGGCGTCGACCGGGGAATCGTGCGCTACGAAGTGACCGTTCCGGGACCGCGCGCCCCGTATCCGCTCACCGCGCGCGGGCTGCGGGACCTCGCGGTGGTGTACGTCGACGGGGAGCGGGCCGGGGTCCTCACGGAGGGCGACGAGCAGCTCAAGGAGCCTGTCGCCGGGCACGCGCGTGTGCAGGTGTGGGTGGAGTCCCTGGGGAGGGTCAATTACGGGCCGCGGCTGGGGGAACCGAAGGGGATCACCGGGGGGCTGATGCACGAGCGGCAGTATCTGCACGACGTACGCGCGCGTGGGCTGCGGTGGGACGCGCTGGACGAGGTCGAGGGGGTGCCGGCGCGGGAGCTGCCCTCGGACGGCTCCCCCGGGCTGTACCGCGGCACCGTGGAGGTGCGCGGCGCGGGGGACGCCGTACTCGAACTGCCGGGCTGGACGCGGGGGTTCGTGTGGGTCAACGGGTTCGGTCTGGGGCGGTACTGGTCGGCGGGGCCGCAGCGGGAGTTGTACGTCCCCGGTGCCGTGCTCCGGGAGGGCGTGAACGACGTGTGGGTGCTGGAGCTTCAGGAGGCGCCGTCCACCGGGGAGTCCGTCGTCCTACGTGCTCAGCGGGAGACGGGGGCGGAGCCGATCTCGACCACCCGGGCCCAGTCGGGCGGAGTGTCCGGCACGTAGTCGGGGTCGTCCTCGTCGTAGGACCTGCTCTCGTAGCGTCGCGGGAACAGGCCCACCACCGTCCGGCAGGACGGTCGCGACGACGGCCAGGGGGTCTGGCCGTCGGTGAGGACCACGACCGCGTCGGGCCGGGGCTGGGTGCGCAGCGCCTTGGCGAAACCGGTGCGCAGGTCGGTGCCGCCGCCGCCCAGCAGCTCGATGCCCTCGGCGCGGCACAGCGGCTGGGCGACCCGGGCCGCCGCGTCGCACGGCACCACGGTGACCAGGTCGCGGCGGCCGCCCACCGCCCTTGAGATCGCGGCGACTTCGAGGAGCGCGCTGCCCAACTCGGCGTCGCTGACCGACCCGGAGGTGTCGATGACCACGCACACCCGGGGCGGCCTGCGGCGCAGGCTCGGCAGGACCACGCCGGGCAGTCCGGCCGAGCGGCGCGAAGGTCTGCCGTAGGTGTAGTCCTCGCCCGCGCCGGGGGCGGAGACCGCCGAGCGGACCGCCGCGCCCAGCAACTCCCGCCAGGGCTGCGGCGGATGGAACGCCTCCTCGGCCCACCGCCGCCAGCCGCTGGGGGTGCTGCCGGGGTGGCCGGTGATGCCCTGCGCGACCCGGAAGCGGACCGCGTCGCGCTGCTGCTCGCTGAGCCCGTGGGCGCCGTCCGGCCCCAACTCCCAGCCCCGGTCCAGGCCGTCGGCGCCGCTGCCGCAGTCCAGCCACGCCAGCCCCTGGGTGCGCGGCCCGAGTCGGAACCAGCGCAGGTAGTCCTCCATCAGGTTCCCGGCGGGCAGCCCCAGCGTCTTCGGCTGGACCGCGCCTTCGGGGGTGATGAGGCCGTCGCCGTACGCGTCGTCGTTGATCTCCATGTCGGCGGCGATGTTCATCCGCAGCCGCTCCCCCGGGCCGGTGAGTCCGCGTTCGCGGGCGACGCGGTCGCTGCGGCCATGGTGGTCGCGGAGCAGATGGGAGACCTCGTGGACCCAGACGCCGGCCAGGTCCTCGACCGTCGTCCGGTCCACGAAGCCCGGTGAGACGTAGCAGCGCCAGTGCCGGTCGACGGCCATCGTCGGCACCTGCCGCGACTCGACGGTGTGCAGGGCGAACAGCGCCGTGGCGAGGTAGGGGCGGGCGCGGGCGGCGTAGAGGCGGGCGGCGAAGAGCTTGTCGGAGTCGAGAGCGGTCACCGTGTCCGTGTTCATCGGCGGGCCTTCGCGGCCGTGGCGGCGCGGTCCGCGCGCCGGGACAGGGAGATCGCTCCGGCGAGTTGCTCGATGGACGCGGGCACGTCCCAGTCGTCGCGGCGCAGCGCGGCGAGGGTGGTCGCGGGGACGACGACCAGGTCCGGGGCGCCGGTCTCCAGCGCCCGGACCAGGAGCGCCCACGCCGCGTCCCAGCGGGCCCGCTCGGGACGGTTGCGGACCGCGGCCACCACCCCGTCGAGGACGGCCTGGCGCAGGTCTCCGCGCTCGGGCAGTTCACCGGCCGTCGGGTCGGCGAGGAACGTTTCGGGGTCGGGCAGGTCCATCCGGTCCACCCAGGCCAGCAGTTCCAGGCCGGGGCCGTCCCCCACCGTGCCCCTGACCAGCAGGGACAGCACCTCCCGGGAGGAACCGGCCGCGGTCGCGAACGCGGTCAGGGCCATCGCCATCTCCCAGCTCCGGGGCGAGGGCCAGGCGCCGCCGCGCCGCGTCTCGCTGCCGGGGAGCTGGTGGACGAGTTTGGGGCGGCCGGTGAGCAGCCCGCACACCGCGCGGCGCGCGTAGTCGACGGCCTCGGGCAGCCTCTCCGGGTCGAGCCGCGGCAGGGTCGCCCGGGGCCAGGTGCCGCCGAGTCCGCGGACGACGACCTCGTGGTCGTGGGTCCACTGAAGATGCACGAACCGGTTCGCGAGCGGCGGGCTCAGCTCCCAGCCGTCGGCCGCCGAGGACCGCGGGTTGGCGGCGGCCACGATCCGCACCCCGGGCGGCAGCCGCAGCGCACCGATCCGCCGCTCCAGCACCAGCCGCAGCAGCGCGGCCTGCACGGCCGGCGGCGC
Source organism: Streptomyces sp. NBC_01478 (assembly GCF_036227225.1). Taxonomy (GTDB): domain Bacteria; phylum Actinomycetota; class Actinomycetes; order Streptomycetales; family Streptomycetaceae; genus Streptomyces. The sequence goes on from NZ_CP109444.1 coordinate 3,286,252, forward strand.
GGTGGACAACTCGTCCAGGAACAAAAGCCCCCGGCCCGCCCGGACGAGCCGCACGGCCCAGTCCGGCGGGGCCATCGGGATGCCCTGCTCGGCGGGATCGTCGCCCACGACGGGCAGCCCGGAGAAGTCGGACGGCTCGTGGACGCTGGCGATCACCGTGGTCAGCGGCAGGTCCAGGGCGGCGGCGAGCTGCGTGAGGGCGGCCGTCTTGCCGATGCCGGGCTCGCCCCACAGCAGCACGGGGAGGTCGGCGGCGACGGCCAGGGTCAGGGCCTCCAGTTGGGTGTCGGGGCGGGGTTCGGTGGTGGTGTCGCGCAGGAGGGTCAACAGGGCGCCGGCGATGTCCAGTTGAGAGGTCTCGGAGGGGGCGCGGGTGGCGGCGTACAGGGTGCGTGTGGGCATATGTGGTCACCTTTGGGGTCGAGTCGGGGTGGGACAAGGCATACGTGAGTGAGGACGGGGGCGAAGTCCCGTGCGGTCAGCGGCCGTTGGTACGGCGGGGGCGGAGCCTCCGGGAAATCGGATCCCCCGGATAGAAGCGCCCGGACCGGGGTCCGAGGTCGGCCAGGCCGGCCCTGAACAGGCCGTAGGCGAGCCGCCGTTCGGCCGCCGCCTGGAGTTCGTCCCGCAGCGCGCCGCCGCGCAGCACCGCTTCAGGACCGAGCAGTCCTTCTACGACGGCCAGCGCGCCGGCGGTGTCTCCGTGGAGGAGGCGGTCGCGGACGCCGGCGAGGCAGTCCGGGCGGCGGTGGGCGTCGTCGATGGCCTGGAGGCAGGGCAGCGGGGTGCCGGTGAGGGCGACGAGCAGTTCCTCGCGGCGGATCTCGGCGGGATCGTGGTCCAGGGGTGCGAGGACCCCGTCGACCAGCCCGATGCGGTGCCGGGCGCCCCGGCAGTCGACCAGGTGCGGTCGGTCCGGCCGGGGACGGTCGGGACGGTGACGGCGGCCGGGACGGTGACGTTCCGGTACGAGTGCGGCGGCGACCAGCGGGTGCAGTTGGTCGGCGTCGATCGCGCCGGTGCGCAGCAGTTCCAGGTCGGGCAGGACCCAGGTCGCCGCGTCGGGCAGGACCGGCAGCGCGGTGGCGCCGCCGTCCGTCGGCGGCGGTGCGACACGGACGGTGTCCGCGCCCGGCTCCGGTGTCAGCGCGAACCGGTGCCGGGACCCGAACCGCACGATGACGGGACCCTCGCTGCGCCCCTCGGCGCGGAGCAGGATCGCCGCCTCGGCGGCCCACCGGTCGACGGCGCAGCCACGGCCCTCGGGCAGCGTGTCCGGCAGCTCCGGGATCGGCGCGGTGCCGTCGGCGGGTGGCCGATCGGCTCCGGACCGGGCCCGCAGCTCACCGCTCCGTCCCGCGTCCCACAGGTGTCGGTGCAGGTCGAGGCGGAACCAGCGGCTGGGCCGGGGATGCGGATGCCGGCGGGCGTCGGCGTCGCGGCGGGTGCCGTCCCACAGCGCGAGGCTGATCCGCTGACCGCCGTCCGCCCAGGCCGGTGGAGTGCGGACCACCAGGTACGGCGGGCCCGTGGCGTCGTCGCCGTAGCGGGCCAGGGCGATGGTCAGTCCCGGGCGCAGCAGTCCGTCCGGGGCGATCCTCGGCAGATGCCAGCGGAGCAGGTCGGGGGCGAGCCGGCGGAGATCGGCGCGGACCTCGGCGGCCAGTTCCCGGCCGTGGGTGCGTGCCACGGACCGTAGATCGAGATCGATGTCGACACCGGCGGCGGCGCAGGCGCCCGCCCAGTCGCCGGCGCGGCGGCGGGCCGTAGCGGTGTCGATCATGGAGGGCGGTACGGCGAACTCGCGTACACGCAACCAGAAGGAGAGTCGGGAATCCCCGTTCGCGGTGTCAGGGAGCATCAGCGCTCACCTTGCGCGGACGGGACCCCCGTTCTGTCAACGGAGTGGAACGTCATCGTCGTCATCGCGGGGAGCATAGCCCTCCCGGCCTTGATCTGTCAGGGAAATATGGGGGCCGCATCCACGCCTCGTCGGCATACAGTGGATGGGAGTTCAGGGCGTCTCTGGGGGTTGTGGACGTGGCGGACGACGGACCGGTCGAGCACGGCTACCCACACCTCGATACGGTGCGGGACGCCATCACCGCGCTCTACAAGCGGTTGTCCTACGACACCGTCCAGACGTTCGCGACCAGCGTGGCCCCGGTCGACGTGGCGTTCGGCGACATGGACGACCTGCATCTGGGGGCGCAGCGGGTGGCCCGTGAGATGGTCCGGCACTACCGGCTCCCGGATGCCCGGCCGATCGTCAGTTTCCGCGAGATGACGCATGCGGCGAACGTCGAACTCACCGCCGGGCCCGAGTACTTCATCGAGTTGAACGACCGGTTCCGTACGCATCGGCGGGACATCGGCGCGGCTCTGGCGCACGAGGTGATGCACGTCTATCTGCACCGCCTCGACCTGTCCTTCCCCGGTACGCGTGAGAACGAGATCCTCACGGACACGGCGGCGACGTATCTGGGGGCGGGGTGGTTGCTGCTGGACGCGTACCGGGAGGACGCGGCGTCCTCGCAGAAGCTCGGGTATCTCACGCCGGAGGAGTTCGGGTACGTCCTCGCCAAGCGGGCCCTGGTCTTCGGCGAGGATCCCTCCGTGTGGTTCACCAGTCCGCAGGCCTACACCGCGTACGTCAAGGGCATGGCCCAGGCCCGGCGTGACGAGCAGCAGCCTCCGCTGACCGCGGCGGGGTGGGCGGGGCGGAGGCGCTACGCGCATGACCGGCGGCACGGGCCAGGCGCCCAGGCAGGCGTGCCGTATGCCTTCAGCGGGGACCAGGGGGGCAGCTTGCGGGTGTCGTTCCCCTGCCCCACGTGTCATCAGCGGATCAGGGTGCCGGTGCGGGGGCGAGTACGGGCGCGGTGCTCTCTGTGCCGGACGGTGCTGGAGTGCGACACGTAAGTCCCTTTCAGGTGACCGACGTTGGCGCGGGCGCCCCTGGGGGCTCCGCCCCCAGACCCCCGACCTATACCCACCCACCACCCGTCTCGGTCGGTCGAGAAGTGGACCCAGAACGGCAGGCTCGGTCGGTCGGGAAGTGGACCTACGGAAGCGGCTCGGACGGCCGACAGGCGCGCCTCGGGAAACAGCTCGGACGGCCGAGAAACACGCCTTGACAAGCGGCTCGGTCGGCCGAGAAGTGGACCTGTGGAAGCGTCTTGGCCGACCGACAAGCACGCCTCGGGAAGCAGCTCGGTCCGCCGACAAGCGCACCTTGGCGAGGGACTCGGCCCGGCGAGGAGCGGCCGCCCCCCTCCGCCTACGCCCCGTACACCACCCCCGGAACCTCCGCCTCCGCAAGGAGTTTCAACACCGTCTCCCCCGCCTCCCCCGCCCCCCACCGCGCCCCCTTGTCCACGCTCGGCCCCGCCCTCCACCCCTCCATCACGGTGATCCGCCCGCCCTCCGCCTCGAAGACCCGGCCGGTGACCCCGGCGCTCGCGGCGGAGCCCAGCCACACCACCAATGGCGAGACGTTCTCGGGGGCCATCACGTCGAAGCCGGAGTCGGGGGCGGTCATGGTCTCCGCGAAGGTGTGTTCGGTCATGCGAGTGCGGGCCGCGGGGGCGATCGCGTTGACCTGGACTCCGTAGCGGGCCAGTTCGGCCGCCGCAACCAGAGTCAGGCCGATGACGCCGGCCTTGGCGGCGCTGTAGTTGCCCTGCCCGACCGAGCCCAACAGCCCTGCTCCGCTACTGGTGTTGATGATCCGGGCGACCGGAGTACGGCCCGCCTTCGCCTCCGCACGCCAGTGCCCGGCCGCGTGCTTCAGGGGCAGGAAGTGGCCCTTGAGGTGGACCCGCATCACCGCGTCCCAGTCGTCCTCGTCGAGGTTGACGAGCATCCGGTCACGCAGGTAACCCGCGTTGTTGACCAGGGTGTCGAGCCGGCCGTAGGTCTCCAGCGCGGTCGCCACCAGGGATGCCGCACCGGCGCCCGTGGCGATGTCGCCGCCGTGGGCGACCGCCTCGCCGCCGGCCGCGCGGATCTCGGCGACGACCTGTGCGGCGGGGCTGTCGGGGTCGGGGGTGCCGTCGAGGCCGACGCCGAGGTCGTTGACGACGACCCGGGCGCCCTCGGCAGCGAAGGCGAGGGCGTGGGCGCGGCCGAGGCCCCGGCCCGCGCCGGTGACGACGACGACCCGCCCGTCGCAGAGTCCGCTCATCTCGATCACCCTTCAACTCACTTCCCTTTGTTGGCGGTTGCCGCGTCCAGGAACGCCGGCCGCTCCCCGCCCCCGTGGACCAGCAGGCTCGCCCCGCTGATGTAGGCGGCGGCGGGGGAGGCCAGGAAGACCGCGGCCGCACCGACGTCGGAGGGGTCGGCGAGCCGGCCGAGCGGAACGGTGCGGGAGACGGCGTCGATCGCGTCCTCGCCGCCGTAGTGGAGGTGGGCCAGCTCCGTGCGGACCATGCCGACGACGAGGGTGTTGACGCGGATGTCCGGCGCCCACTCCACCGCCATCGAACGGGCCAGGTTCTCCAGGCCCGCCTTGGCCGCCCCGTACGCCGCCGAACCGGGCGAGGGCCGGCTGCCGCTGACGCTGCCGATCATGACGACCGAGCCCTTGGCCCGCTTGAGGTGTGCGTACGCGGCGAGGGAGGCGGTGAGCGGTGCGAGGAGGTTCAACTCGATGATCCGCGCGTGCCGTTCGGCCTCCGCGTCGACCAGGGGGCGGTACGGCGCGCCGCCCGCGTTGTTGACGAGCACGTCGAGCCGGGGCAGGGCCGCGAAGAACTCCCGCACGGCGTCCGGGTCGCGCAGGTCGAGGGGGCTGAACTCGGTTCCCTTGACGGGGTCCTCGGGCGGTCGGCGCGCGCAGGTCAGCACGTCCGCACCGGCCTCGACGAAGGCCCGTGCGATACCGGCGCCGACGCCTCGGGTGCCGCCGGTGACCAGGACGGTCCGGCCGGCGAGCGGGCGGTCGTGCGAGGTGTCCGCAGGGTGGTTGTCCACAGGGCCTCCCGCTCGGATTCTCCGGCTGCTAGCTTCGAAGCCTCACACCTAACAAATGTTTGGTGGAAAGGTAGCTGATGCGTCCATGGGTGTCTCCACCTCCTCCCCGGAAAACACGGGAAGCCCGGGAAATCCCGCCGCCGGCAAGGGAATCGTCGTCGTCACGGTCGACTACCCGCCGGTGAACGCAGTGCCGGTGGACGGCTGGTTCGCGCTGGCCGACGCCGTGCGCGCGGCCGGGCGTGACCCCGGCGTGCGCTGTGTGGTGCTGGCGGCCGAGGGTCGCGGATTCAACGCGGGCGTGGACATCAAGGAGCTACAGGCGCGCGGGCAGTCGGCCCTGGTCGGGGTGAACCGAGGCTGCTTCGAGGCGTTCGCGGCGGTGTACGAGTGCGAGGTGCCGGTGGTGGCGGCCGTGCAGGGCTTCTGTGTGGGCGGGGGCATCGGTCTGGTGGGGAACGCGGACGTGATCGTGGCGAGCGAGGACGCCACCTTCGGCCTGCCCGAGCTGGACCGGGGCGCGCTGGGCGCCGCCACGCATCTGGCCCGGCTGGTCCCGCAGCATCTGATGCGCGCGCTGTACTACACCTCGCGCACGGCGACGGCGGCGGAGCTGCACGCGCACGGCTCGGTGTGGCGGGTCGTCCCGCGCGCCGAACTGCTGCCGTCCGCCCTGGAGTTGGCGGCCGAGATAGCCGCGAAGGACGGCGAGCTGATCCGCCTCGCCAAGTCCGCGATCAACGGCATCGACCCCGTCGACGTCCGCCGCAGCTACCGCTTCGAGCAGGGGTTCACGTTCGAGGCGAGCGTCAGCGGGGTGGCCGACCGGGTGCGTGACACGTTCGGACGGGACGGAAAGGAGGGTGGTGAGCAGTGACCGACAAGACGATGACCGCCGATGAGGTCGTCTCCCGGCTGGCGAGCGGCATGACCCTCGGCATCGGCGGCTGGGGCTCCCGGCGCAAGCCGATGTCGCTGGTCCGAGCGCTGTTACGGACCGACATCACCGATCTCACCCTGGTCTCGTACGGCGGCCCGGACGTCGGGATGCTGGTAGCGGCCGGCCGGGTCCGCCGACTGGTGGCCCCCTTCGTCACCCTCGACTCCATCCCGCTCGAACCGCACTACCGGGCGGCCCGCGAGCGCGGGGCGTTCGAGCTGACGGAGGTCGACGAGGGCATGTTCATGTGGGGCCTGCGCGCCGCCGCGAACCGGCTGCCGTTCCTGCCGGTGCGCGCGGGCATCGGCTCGGACGTGATGCGGGTCAACCCCGGTCTGCGGACGGTCACTTCGCCGTACGAGGACGGGGAGACGTTCGTCGCGATGCCCGCGCTGCGACTGGACGCGGCCCTGGTGCACGTCAACCGCGCCGACCGACTGGGCAACGGACAGTATCTGGGCCCCGACCCGTACTTCGACGACCTCTTCTGCGAGGCGGCGGACACGGCCTATGTCTCCTGCGAACGGATCGTGGACACGGCCGAGTTGACGAAGGAGGCACCACCGCAGTCCCTGCTCGTCAAGCGGCTGCACGTGACCGGGGTCGTCGAGGCGCCCGGCGGCGCCCACTTCACGTCGTGCGCTCCCGACCACGGCAGGGACGAGGACTTCCAGCGGCTGTACGCGACGACGCCGTGGGCGGAGTTCTCCGAGCGCTTCCTGTCCGGTGACGAGGCGGACTATCGGTCGGCAGTGCGCACCTGGCAGGAGGAGCAGGGATGACGGACGTACGGTGGACCGAGGTGTCGCGCTCCGAGTACTGCGTGATCGCCTGTGCCGAGGCCTGGCGCGGAGCCGGTGAGATCCTGGCCAGCCCGATGGGTCCGATCCCGTCCGTGGGCGCGCGGCTGGCCCGGCTCACCTTCGCGCCCGACCTGTTGCTGACCGACGGCGAGGCGATGATCGTCCGCCCCGACGGGACGCCGGAGGGCTGGTTGCCGTACCGGCAGCATCTGGCCCTGGTGTCCGGCGGGCGGCGGCACGTGATGATGGGCGCGAGCCAGATCGACCGGTACGGCAACCAGAACATCTCGTGCGTCGGCGACTGGGCGCGGCCGAAGCGGCAGTTGCTCGGGGTACGTGGAGCGCCGATCAACACGCTGAACAATCCGACGAGTTACTGGATACCCCGGCACTCGCGGCGGGTGTTCGTGGAGAAGGTCGACATGGTGTGCGGGGTGGGGTACGACCGGGTCGCCGAGCACCCGGGGACGGCCCGTTTCCACCGCATCCCCCGGGTCGTGTCCGATCTCGGTGTGTTCGACTTCGCGACCCCGGACCGCTCGATGCGGCTGGCCTCGCTGCATCCGGGGGTCACGGTGGAGCAGGTCAGGGAGGCGACCGGCTTCGAGCTGACGATCCCGGACGAGGTGGCGCCGACCCGTGAACCCACCCCGGAGGAGCTGCGGTTGATCCGCGAGGTCATCGACCCGGCGGACATCCGCCGCAGGGAGGTGGCCACCTGATGGAGACCGCGCTGACCCGGCTGGTCGGGGTCCGGCATCCGATCGTGCAGACGGGCATGGGCTGGGTGGCGGGACCGCGTCTGGTGTCGGCCACGGCGAACGCGGGCGCGCTGGGCATCCTGGCCTCCGCGACCATGGGCACCGACCGACTGCGGGAGGCGATCCGCGAGGTCAAGTCCCGTACGCGGGAGCCGTTCGGGGTGAATCTGCGCGCGGACGCGGCCGACGCCGGCGACCGGGTGCGGATCATGATCGAGGAGGGTGTGCGGGTCGCGTCCTTCGCGCTCGCGCCGTCCGCCGAGCTGATCGCCGAGCTGAAGGAGGCGGGGGTGGTCGTGATCCCGTCGATCGGGGCGCGGCGGCACGCGGAGAAGGTCGCGGCCTGGGGGGCGGACGCGGTGATCGTGCAGGGCGGGGAGGGCGGCGGCCACACCGGGGAGGTGGCGACGACGGTGTTGTTGCCGCAGGTCGTGGACGCGGTGGACATACCGGTCGTGGCGGCCGGCGGCTTCTTCGACGGGCGGGGGCTGGTCGCCGCGCTGGCCTACGGGGCGGCGGGCGTCGCCATGGGCACCCGCTTCCTCCTCACCTCCGACTCGACGGTCCCGGACGCGGTGAAGGCGGCCTATCTGGCGGCGACGGTCAAGGACGTCACGGTCACGCGAGCGGTCGACGGCCTCCCGCACCGCATGCTCCGTACGGAACTGGTCGACGCCCTGGAGAACTCCGGCCGTACGAGAACCATGTTCCAGGCGGTACGCCGGGCGGCGGGTTTCCGCCGGCTGTCCGGCCTGACCTGGCGGCGCATGATCCGCGACGGTCTCGCCATGAAGCACGGCAAGGACCTGACCTGGAGCCAGGTCCTGCTGGCCGCGAACACGCCGATGCTGCTCAAGGCGTCGATGGTGGACGGCCGGACGGACCTCGGGGTGATGGCGTCCGGGCAGGTCGCCGGGGTGATCGAGGACCTGCCGTCGTGTGCGGAGCTGGTGGCGCGGGTGATGAAGGAGGCCGACGAGGTGCTGTGGACGCTGGTGCGGGCCGACTCCTGAACTCAGGGGAGAGGGGCGGGGGGGCGGGGGGGGCGGGGGGCGGGGGGAGGCCCCCCGGGGGGACAAGCAGCCAGGACGTGGCCCGCGTCGATCAGAGCCGTTCGATGATCGTCACGTTGGCCTGGCCGCCGCCCTCGCACATCGTCTGGAGGCCGAACCGGCCGCCGGTGCGCTCCAGTTCGTGCAGGAGGGTGGTCATGAGCTTGACGCCGGTCGCGCCGAGGGGGTGGCCGAGGGCTATCGCGCCGCCGTTGACGTTGACTTTCTCCGGGTCGGCGCCGGTCTCCTTCAGCCAGGCGAGGACGACGGGCGCGAAGGCCTCGTTGATCTCCACGAGGTCGATGGCGTCGATGGACAGGCCGGTCTTCTTCAGGGCATGCGCGGTGGCCGGGATGGGGGCCGAGAGCATGCGGATCGGGTCCTCGCCGCGGACGGAGAGATGGTGGACACGGGCGCGGGGCGTCAACCCGTGTTCCCGCACCGCCCGTTCCGAGGCGAGCAGCATCGCCGCCGCGCCGTCGGAGACCTGGGAGGAGCAGGCGGCGGTGATGGTGCCGCCGTCGACGACCGGTTTCAGGCCGGCCATCTTCTCCAGGGAGGTGTCCCGGCGCGGGCCCTCGTCGACCGCGACCGCGCCGTACGCGACCGTCTCCCGCTCGAAGCGGCCCTCGTCGATGGCGCGCAGGGCCCGCCGGTGCGAGCGGAGGGCGAACTCCTCCTGGTCCTGCCTGCTGATCCCCCACTTCGCGGCGATCATCTCGGCTCCGGCGAACTGGTTCACCGGCTGGGTCCCGTACCGCGCGCGCCAGCCCTCGCTGCCCGCGAAGGGGCCGTCGGTGAGGCCGAGCGGTTCGGCGGCCTGGCGGGAGGCGAAGGCGATGGGGATCAGCGACATGTTCTGGACGCCCCCGGCGACGACCAGGTCCTGGGTGCCGGACAGCACGCCCTGCGCCGCGAAGTGCACGGCCTGCTGCGAGGACCCGCACTGCCGGTCCACCGTCACGCCCGGCACCTCCTCGGGCAGCCCGGCCGCCAGCCAGGCGGTCCGCGCGATGTCCCCGGCCTGCGGCCCCACCGTGTCCAGGCACCCGAAGACGACGTCCTCGACGGCGGCGGGATCGATCCCCGAGCGTTCCACCAACGCCTTCAGCACATGCGCCCCGAGGTCGGCGGGATGCACCCCGCTCAGCCCTCCCCGGCGCCGCCCGACGGGCGTCCGTACCGCTTCGACGATGTAGGCCTCGGCCATGTCAACTCCCCATACTGACGCGTGAGTTACGTGCGTACGGCGATCCCGTCCAGCACCATCGACAGGTACTGCCGGGCGATCTCCTCCGCGCTGTGCTGGCCACCCGGCCGGTACCAGGACGCGGCGACCCACACCGTGTCGCGGACGAACCGGTAGGTGAGCCGGACGTCGAGGTCGGCGCGGAAGACCTGGGCGGCGACCCCGCGCTCCAGCGTGGACAGCCACGCCTTCTCGAACTTGCGCTGCGACTCGGCGAGGAACGCGAACCGCTCCTGCGCGACCAACTGCTTGCTCTCCTTCTGGTAGATCGCGACGGCGGCCCGGTGCCGGTCGATCTCCCGGAACGACTCGGTGACCAGGGCCTCCAGCGTCTCGCGCGGACTCGACTCGGCGTCCAGGACGGTGTCGTAGCCGCTCCACAGCTCGTCGAGGAAGGTCCGCAGGATCTCCTCCAGCATCGATTCCTTGGAGTCGAAGTGGTAGTAGAGGCTGCCCGCGAGCATGCCCGCGTGGTCGGCGATCTTCCGTACGGTGGTGGCGTTGTACCCCTGCTCGGCGAAAACCTCGGCCGCCGTGTCGAGGAGTTCACGACGGCGGGCCGGAGCGGCGGTCACCGGGGGTTTCTTCTTGGTCGGCACGGGACCATTGTCGTGCCCCTCGCGCGACCTCTTGCTCCGCTACGCATGCTGGCTGCTCACCGAGACGACCTCGCCCGTCATGTACGAGGAGTAGTCCGAGGCCAGGAACACGATCACGTTGGCCACCTCCCAGGGCTCGGCGTACCGCCCGAAGGCCTCGCGCGCGGTGAGGTCCGCCAGCAGTTCGGGCGTCGTCACCTTCACGAGGTGCGGGTGCATGGCGAGGCTCGGCGAGACCGCGTTGACCCGCACCCCGTACGCGGCGGCCTCGATCGCCGCGCAGCGGGTCAGCGCCATCACGCCCGCCTTGGCCGCCGCATAGTGCGCCTGTCCGGCCTGGGCGCGCCAGCCGACGACGGAGGCGTTGTTGACGATCACCCCGCCGCCGGTCCCGCGCATCGCGCGCAGGGCGGCCCGGGTGCAGCGGAAGGTGCCGTTCAAGGTCACGTCCAGCACCTTCGACCACTGCGTGTCGGTCATCTCGACGAGGTCCGAAGTGCCGCCCAGGCCCGCGTTGTTGACGACGACGTCCAGTTGTCCGTGCGCGGCGACGGCCGCGTCGAACAGGGCCTGCACCTGCGCCTCGTCGGTGACGTCGCAGGGCAGCGCGGCGACCGCGTCCGCGCCGAACTCCCCGGCCAGCTCGGCCTCGTACTCCTTCAGCCGCCGCGCGTGCGCGTCGCTGATGAACACGCGCGCGCCCTCCTGGAGGAAGCGGCGCGCGGTGGCCCCGCCGATGCCCGCGCCGGCGGCGGCGGTGACGACGGCGGTACGCCCCTTCAGCAGCCCGTGCCCGGGGACGTATGCCGGACTCTCGACGCCTGTCATACGCTCACGCTAACCTACCAAACACTTGTTAGGGAAGGATTCCCGGGGAGGAACCGCCGCCGATGGACCTCGACTTCACGCCCGGCCAGGAGGCCTTCCGCGCCGAGGCCCGCGCCTGGCTGCGCGCGCATGTGCCGGCCTCCCCGCTCCCCTCCCTGGAGACCGAGGAGGGCTTCGCCGCGCACCGCGTCTGGGAAGCCCAACTGGCCGCGGACCGTTGGTCGGTGGTGTCCTGGCCCGAGGAGTACGGCGGCCGGGGCGTGGACCTCGTGCGGTGGCTGGTGTTCGAGGAGGAGTACTACGCGGCGGGCGCGCCGGGCCGGGTCGGTCAGAACGGCATCAACCTGCTCGCCCCGACCCTCTTCGACCACGGCACGCGGGAGCAACGCGCGCGTGTGCTGCCGGAGATGGCGACCGGTGAGGTGGTGTGGGCGCAGGCGTGGTCGGAGCCGGAGGCGGGTTCGGACCTGGCCTCGCTCACCTCGCGGGCGGTGCGCACGGACGGGGGCTGGCTGCTGAGCGGGCAGAAGACGTGGTCGTCGCGTGCGGCCTTCGCGGACCGCGCGTTCGGCCTGTTCCGCAGCGAGCCGGACACCCCCAGGCCCCAACAGGGCCTGACCTACCTGATGTTCGACCTGCGCGCGCCCGGTGTCACGGTGCGCCCGATCGGCCGCCTCGACGGCAGGCCGGCCTTCGCGGAGCTCTTCCTGGACGAGGTCTTCGTCCCCGACGAGGACGTGATCGGCGAGCCGGGCCAGGGCTGGCGGGTCGCCATGTCGACGGCGGGCAACGAACGCGGGCTCACCCTCCGCTCCCCCGGCCGCTTCCTCGCCGCCGCCGACCGTCTGCTCAACCTCTGGCGGGAGCAGGGCAGTTCGGAAGCGCTGCGCGACCGGGTGGCCGACGCCGTGATCGGTGCCCGCGCCTACCAGCTCTTCACCTACGCCAACGCCTCCCGCTTCCTCGACGGCGAGTCCATCGGCCCGGAGTCCAGCCTGAACAAGGTGTTCTGGTCCGAGTACGACATCGCCCTGCACGAGACGGCCCTCGAACTGCTGGGTGAGGATGGCGAGTTGGCGGACACCGACTGGGCCGAGGGCTACGTCTTCTCCCTCGCGGGCCCCATCTACGCCGGAACGAACGAGATCCAGCGCGACATCATCGCCGAGCGCCTGCTCGGCCTGCCGAAGGGACGCCGTTGATGCGCTTCCTCCTCGACCCCGAACAGCGGGCGTTCGCCGACTCGTTGAACGCGATGCTGACGGCCGCGGACACTCCGTCGGCCGTACGGTCCTGGAGCCGCGGCGAGCATGCGAGGGGGCGCGCGCTGTGGCGCCGTGTCGCGGGGGCGGGGGTGTTCGCGCTGGCGGTGCCGGAGGCGTACGAGGGGCTGGGGCTCCGGCCGATCGAACTCGCGGTGGCGTTCGTGGAGTTGGGGCGGCACGCGGTTCCGGGACCGTTGGTGGAGACGGTCGCGGCGGCGGCGCTGCTGACCGAACCCGGGCTCGCCAAGCGCCTGTTGCCCGCGCTGGCGTCGGGCGAGGCACTGGCCACGGCGGCGCCCGCGGGGTCGTACGCGCTGGACGGTGACGTGGCGACGACCCGTCTGAGCTGGGACGGCGACGGGCTGCGTCTGGCTCCCGGGCCCGACGGACCGGTACGCGCGTCCCTCGACCCGGCCCGTCGTCTCACCCGCCTCCTCCCCGGTGGTGAACTCCTCACCGCGGAACCGCCGTTGGCGCACGCCCTCACCTGGGCCCGGCTCGCCACCGCCGCGCAGGCTCTCGGTGTCGGGCTCGCGTTGCTCGACAGAACGGTGGAGTACGTCGGGCAGCGCACCCAGTTCGGGGTGCCCATCGGCTCGTTCCAGGCGGTCAAGCATCAACTGGCCGATGCGAAGATCGCGTTGGAGTTCGCGCGTCCTCTGGTCCTCGGCGCCGCGCTCACCATGACGGAGGCGGACGTGGCCGCCGCGAAGGTCACGGCGTGCGAGGCGGCGTACCGGACCGCCCGGACGGCGCTGCAACTGCACGGGGCGATCGGCTACACCGCCGAGTACGACCTGTCGCTGTGGCTGACCAAGGCCCGTGCCCTGCGCGGGACTTGGGGCGGCCCGGGTGAGTGCCGGGCCGCCGTGCTCGACGGGCTCAGTGGTGGTGCTCGCCGCTCGTGAGTTCCTTGTACTCCTCCGCCGTCGGCTTCGAGATGCGGGCCTCGGGCCCGAACATCGCCTTGGCGAGCCGGGCCCGTACCCGCTGCCCGCCCTTGACCTGCCGCTCGACACCGTTCGCGTCGACGAGCGCTCCGATCGCGTACGGCGGCTCCTGCTCGTGCTGGGTGAGCCTGAACCGCTCGTCGGCCGCGAGGGGTTCGTGGACCTCGATGTACTCGCCGTGCGGCAGCATCTTGATGAGGCCGGACTCGCGGCCGTGCAACACCTTGTCCCGGTCCCGGCGTTGGAGCCCGAGGCAGACGCGTTTGGTGACCAGGAACGCGAGGACCGGCATGACGAAGAAGGAGATCCGCACGAACCAGGTGATCGCGTTGATGGAGAGATGCAGATGCGTGGCCACCACGTCGTTGCCGCCGCCGATCAGCAGCACTCCGTACAGGGTCAGCCAGGCCACCCCGAGTCCGGTGCGCACGGGCATGTTGCGCGGCCGGTCCAGGATGTGGTGTTCGCGTTTGTCGCCGGTGATCCAGGCCTCGACGAACGGGTAGACGCCGAGGGCGATCAGGATCAGCGGGAAGAGCGTGAAGGGGATGAAGACGCCCAACTCCAGTGTGTGGCCCCAGGCGTTGATCTCCCATCCCGGCATCACCCGGACCAGCCCCTCGGAGAAGCCGAGATACCAGTCGGGCTGGGCGCCGGTCGTCACCAGGTCCGGCCGGTACGGTCCGAAGGCCCAGACGGGGTTGATGCTGGCGATCCCGCCCATGATCGCGAGGACGCCGAAGACGAGGAAGAAGAAGCCGCCAGCCTTGGCGGTGTAGACGGGCAGGAGCGGGCTGCCGACCACGCTCTTCTCGTCGCGTCCGGCGCCGGGGTACTGCGTGTGCTTGTGGTAGAAGACCAGAATCAGGTGCGCGACCACCAGGCCCAGCATGATGCCCGGCAGCAGCAGGACATGGATCGGGAAGAGCCGCGAGATGATGTCGTGCCCCGGGAACTCCCCGCCGAACAGGAACATCGACATGTAGGTGCCGACGATCGGCACGGACAGGATCGCGCCGTCCGCGAAGCGGATGCCGGTGCCGGACAGCAGGTCGTCGGGGAGCGAGTAGCCGGTCAGCCCGGTGATGATGCCGAGGAACAACAGGGTCCAGCCGAACACCCAGTTCATCTCGCGCGGCTTGCGGAACGCGCCGGTGAAGAACACCCGCATCATGTGGATGAGCATGCCGGCGATGAAGACGACGGCCGCCCAGTGGTGGATCTGCCGGATCAGCAGCCCGCCGCGCACGTCGAAGCTGATGTCGAGGGTGGACTCGAAGGCCCTGGTCATCGGGATGCCGTTCAACGGCGTGTACGAACCGTGGTAGATGACCTCGACGCCGCTCGGCTCGAAGAACAGGGTGAGATAGATGCCGGTGAGGATCAGGACGACGAAGCTGTAGAGGCAGATCTCGCCCAGCATGAAGGACCAGTGGTCCGGGAAGATCTTGCGCATGTTGGACTTGGCGATCGCGTAGAGCCCGAGCCGTCCGTCCGCCCAGTCGGCGATCTTCTCGCCCTTGCCGGGCTCGGCGCGCCGACCGCCGTCCACCGACCCGTTCGCCGAACGGCCGCCGTTCACCGATCCGTTCACCGGCCGTGCGGGATCCGCCGCTCCGTTCACCGATCGTGCGCCGTCCATGCGTGGGCCGCCCTCCCCGTCGGTTCACCGACAGGGTGCCACGCCGGCCCGGCTAAGCCAACGGTGCGTCAGCGGCCAGAACCGGCCCATCGAAACCGATCACGGCGCTACGGCCGTGCGTGTGCAGCGGCGCCTCCGCACCGCCCAACTGGACGGCGTCGTAAGGCTGGAGGGTCACTCCGGCCACGTCGGCGGTCCCGTCCAGCGCCACCACCAGGGCGCCGGCACCGACCCGCAGCCGCCCGCGCACGACGGCCACCGTGGGGGTCGTGGCGCCGGCTCCCCTGCGCCACATCACGTTGAGGTTGACGACGGGGCCGTCCAGCAGCCGGCAGTCGGTCGGTACGTCGCCTCTGAAGTCCCGTGGGACGTAACGGGTGTCGACGAGGTGCCGGGCGCCGCCGACGGTGAGGTCCATGCCCGCGCCCTCGACGAGGGTGAGGGTCCGGTCGACGTCGGGAAAGGCCGAGAACGGCCCGTCCGCCGCGACCTCGGCGAGGCTCACCCGCCACGCGAAGTCGTCCATGCCCGCGCCCTCGGGCCAGGCGGCGATCTCCCGCGTCACACCGCCACCGTTCTTCCAGGGCACGGGAGTTCGGGCCGAGGCGGGCAGGGCGCGGATCACTGGACGATCCCCTGGTCCCGGGCCGCCACGAGCCACTGCGGGAACTCGCCCATCATCCGGTCGTACAGATCGTCGTCGGACATCCTCCGGGGGTTCGAACCGGCAGGGAAGAAACCAGCGTTGTCGATCACCCGCTTCTGCGGCACCGCCAACTCGTCCAGCCTGCGCAGGAAATCGAATTGCCTGCTCCGCGCGTTGCCGAATCCGATGAACTGCCAGAACAGCGGAAGCCGAGCCGCCTTGCACAAGTACCGTTCCGCGGCCGCCTTGTTGCTCGGTCCGCCATCGGTCTGAAAGACGACGAAGGCCGGATCCTTCGCGCCACTGTCGAGGTAGTGGTCGATCACGGCGTCCATGGCCACGTGATAGCTGGTCTGCCCCATGTGCCCGAGCCCGGACACAACCCGCTCGATCCGCCCCTGATGGCTGTCGAGGGCGATGTCCGTGACGGCGTCGACGTCGGTGGAGAAGAAGACGACCGGCACGGTCCCGTCGTCGTCGAGGTGCGCCGACAGGCCCAACACCCGGTCGGCGAGCGCCTGCACGCTGCCGTCCTTGTAGTACGGCTTCATGGAGCCCGAGTAGTCGACCACGAGATAGACGGCCGCCCGCTGCCCGTCCAGGCCGTGCTTGCGGAGCGAGACCCCGGCGCTCTTGTACAGGCTGACCAGCGCGGGCGCGGTCTCCTCGACCTTGCTGAGCGAGATCGCGGCCACAGGGGCTCCCTTCGGATCACGGCGAAAGGATCGAGATTACGCCACGGAGGTCCGGCGAGCGCAATGTCCCCCCAACCCCCGGAATAAGGGACGTAACCGCACTTACGCTGGGCCTCATGAAACGCGCCGGCGTCCTGATGCTCGCCGCCGTACCCGTCGCCATCGCCGCGACGGCCTACGGCTTCTCACCCACCACCCACACCGCCGCGCGGCCCGCGCAGCCGTCCGCCGCGACGCAGCGGAGAGCACCCGAGGGTCTGGCCGCGCCGGCCATGAAGAACCTCGCGCAGAAGCTGGTGGCCAGCGCCGAGAACTCGACCCTCGACTGGCGCAGCGCGTACGGATATGTGCAGGACATCGGCGACGGCCAGGGCTACACCGCGGGCATCATCGGTTTCTGCACCGGCACCCACGACCTGCTCGTCCTGGTCGAGCGCTACACCGCCGCCCACCCCGGCAACGGCCTCGCCCGCTATCTCCCCGCCCTGCGCAAGGTCGACGGCACGGACTCCCACCAGGGCCTGGACCCCGGCTTCCCGGCCGCCTGGCGCGCCGAGGCGAGGGTGCCCGCCTTCCAGGCGGCGCAGGACGCGGAACGCGACCGCATCTACTTCGACCCGGCGGTCGGCACCGCC
The DNA here is from genome assembly GCF_036227225.1 of Streptomyces sp. NBC_01478. Classification (GTDB taxonomy): domain Bacteria; phylum Actinomycetota; class Actinomycetes; order Streptomycetales; family Streptomycetaceae; genus Streptomyces. The sequence goes on from NZ_CP109444.1 coordinate 3,303,294, forward strand.
AAGCGCGACGGCCTGGGCCCGCTGGGGCAGTTCATCTACTACGACGCGATGGTCTTCCACGGCCCGGGCACGGACGGCTTCTACGGCATCCGGGAGCGCGCGACGCAGCGGGCCGAGCCTCCGGCCCAAGGCGGCTCCGAGGAGGCCTACCTGAACGCCTTCCTCGACGTCCGGCGCGCCACGATGCGGGCCAAGCATCCCGGGATCGACACCTCCCGCATCGACACGGCCCAGCGGAAGTTCCTGGAGGAGGGGAACCTGGACCTGCGGACGCCGTTGGTGTGGAAGGTGTACGGGGAGACGTACAAGGTGCCCTGACAGTCCGGGACTTGAGCCTGGACATGCGGCGGCGCCTGCCCACGTCCGGTCGGGGACAAGGCAGGCGCCGTCTCGTATTCCGCACGCCGTTGTGCGGACGTCTTTTGATGAACCGTCAGACCATCAACGCACGGTCCGTCGGCCGGATCGGCGCCGGGAGTTCGCTGGCGCCGGTGAGGAAGCGGTCGACGCCGCGGGCGGCCGAGCGGCCCTCCGCGATCGCCCACACGATGAGGGACTGGCCGCGGCCCGCGTCACCGGCGACGAAGACGCCGGGGACGTTGGTCTGGAAGTCGGCGTCGCGGGCGATGTTGCCGCGCTCGTCGAGGTCCAGGGCGAACTGCTCGACCAGGCCGTTCTCGCGGTCCGGGCCGGTGAACCCCATGGCCAGCGTGACCAGTTGGGCCGGGATCCGGCGCTCGGTGCCCGGCTTCTGGGTCAGCTTGCCCTCGACGAACTCGACCTCGACGAGGTGCAGCCACTGGACGTTGCCGTCCTCGTCGCCCTCGAAGTGGGTGGTGTTGACGGAGTAGACCCGCTCACCGCCCTCCTCGTGCGCACTCGTCACCTTGTAGAGCATCGGGAAGGTCGGCCAGGGCTGCGCGACCGCGTTCCGCTCGTCGCCCGGGCGGGGCATGATCTCCAACTGCGTGACGGAGGCGGCCCCTTGGCGGTGCGCCGTACCGACGCAGTCCGCGCCGGTGTCGCCGCCGCCGATCACGACGACGTGCTTGCCCTCGGCCGAGATCGGGGCGGTGACGTAGTCGCCTTCCTGGACCTTGTTCGAGAGGGGCAGGTACTCCATCGCCTGGTAGACGCCGGTCAACTCCCGTCCGGGGACAGGGAGATCGCGCGCGGTGGTGGAGCCGGCGGCGATGACGACCGCGTCGTAGCGCTTGCGCAGGTCGGTGGCCTTGAGGTCGCGGCCGATCTCGATGCCGGTGCGGAAGCGGGTGCCCTCCGCGCGCATCTGCTCGATACGGCGGTTGATGTGCCGCTTCTCCATCTTGAACTCGGGGATGCCGTACCGGAGAAGGCCCCCGATGCGGTCCGCGCGCTCGTAGACGGCGACGGTGTGGCCCGCCCGGGTGAGCTGCTGGGCGGCGGCGAGGCCCGCCGGGCCCGAGCCGACGACCGCGACGGTCTTGCCGGAGAGGCGCTCCGGGGCCTGCGGGGCGACGTCGCCCGTCTCCCAGGCCTTGTCGATGATGGAGACCTCGACGTTCTTGATGGTGACCGGCGGCTGGTTGATGCCGAGCACACACGCCGACTCGCAGGGAGCCGGGCACAACCGCCCGGTGAACTCGGGGAAGTTGTTCGTCGCGTGCAGGCGCTCGGACGCGGCGGTCCAGTCCCCGCGGTAGGCGTAGTCGTTCCACTCCGGGATCAGGTTCCCCAGCGGACAGCCGTTGTGGCAGAACGGGATGCCGCAGTCCATGCACCGGCCGGCCTGCTTGCCGATGATCGGCAGCAGCGAACCGGGGACGTAGACCTCGTTCCAGTCCTTCAGACGGACGTCCACGGGACGGGACTTGGCGACCTCGCGCCCGTGGTTCAGGAAGCCCTTCGGGTCAGCCATTGATCGCCGCCTCCATCATCTTCTCGGTGATCTCGGTCTCGGAGAGACCCGCGAGCTCGGCGGCTTCCTTGGCGGCGAGCACTGCCTTGTACGCACTGGGGATGATCTTGCTGAAGCGGTCCACGGAGACGGCCCACTCGGCGAGCAGCTTCTCGGCGACCGTCGAACCGGTCTCCTCGGCGTGGCGGCGCACCACGTCGTGCAGCCACTGCTTGTCGGTGTCGTCCAACTCCTGGACCGCGCCCGCGTTTCCGACGTTCACGTTGTCGGGGTTCAGGTCGATGACGTAGGCGATGCCGCCGGACATGCCCGCCGCGAAGTTGCGGCCGGTCTCGCCCAGGACGACGGCCCGGCCGCCGGTCATGTACTCGCAGCCGTGGTCGCCCACACCCTCGGAGACCACCGTGGCACCGGAGTTGCGGACACAGAACCGCTCACCGGTACGACCACGCAGGAACAGCTCGCCGCCGGTCGCGCCGTAGGCGATGGTGTTGCCCGCGATGGTGGAGAACTCGGCGAGGTGGTCGGCGCCCCGGTCGGGGCGGACGATGACCCGGCCGCCCGAAAGGCCCTTGCCGACATAGTCGTTGGCGTCGCCCTCCAGGCGCAGCGTGACACCGCGCGGGAGGAAGGCGCCGAAGGACTGGCCGGCGCTGCCCGTGAAGGTGATGTCGATCGTGTCGTCGGGCAGGCCCGCCCCGCCGAACTTCTTCGTCACCTCGTGGCCGAGCATCGTGCCGACGGTGCGGTTGATGTTGCGGATCGCGACCTGGGCGCGCACCGGCTGGGCGTCGGTGGCGCTGGACGCGGCGAGGGCGTCGGCGGCGAGCTTGATCAGCTCGTTGTCGAGCGCCTTCTGCAGGCCGTGGTCCTGCTGGATGACCTGGTGGAGGGCGGCGCCCTCGGGGAGTTCGGGGACGTAGAAGAGGGGGGCCAGGTCCAGGCCCTGCGCCTTCCAGTGGTCGACGGCGCGCTCGACATCCAGCGTTCCCGCCTTGCCGACGGCTTCCTCGATGGTGCGGAAGCCCAGCTCGGCGAGGATCTCGCGGACCTCTTCGGCGATGAACTGGAAGAAGTTCACGACGTATTCGGCCTTGCCGGCGAACCGCTCGCGCAGCACCGGGTTCTGCGTGGCGATGCCGACCGGGCAGGTGTCCAGGTGGCAGACGCGCATCATGACGCAGCCGGAGACGACGAGCGGCGCGGTCGCGAAACCGAACTCCTCGGCGCCGAGCAGCGCGGCGATGACGACGTCACGGCCGGTCTTGAGCTGACCGTCGGTCTGGACGACGATCCGGTCGCGAAGTCCGTTGAGCAGCAAGGTCTGCTGGGTCTCGGCGAGGCCCAACTCCCAAGGTCCACCGGCGTGCTTGAGCGAGGTGAGCGGCGAGGCGCCCGTACCGCCGTCGTGGCCGGAGATGAGCACGACGTCCGCGTGCGCCTTCGACACACCGGCGGCGACCGTGCCGACGCCGACCTCCGAGACCAGCTTCACGTGGATCCGCGCCTGCGGGTTCGCGTTCTTCAGGTCGTGGATGAGCTGGGCGAGGTCCTCGATGGAGTAGATGTCGTGGTGCGGCGGCGGGGAGATCAGACCGACACCGGGGGTCGAGTGACGCGTCTTGGCGACCCACGGGTAGACCTTGTGGCCGGGCAACTGCCCGCCCTCACCGGGCTTGGCGCCCTGGGCCATCTTGATCTGGATGTCGTCCGCGTTGACCAGGTACTCGGAGGTGACGCCGAAGCGGCCGGAGGCGACCTGCTTGATGGCGCTGCGCCGGGCCGGGTCGTAGAGCCGGTCCGCGTCCTCGCCGCCCTCACCGGTGTTGGACTTGCCGCCCAACTGGTTCATGGCGATGGCGAGCGTCTCGTGCGCCTCCAGGGAGATGGAGCCGTACGACATGGCGCCGGTGGAGAAGCGCTTGACGATCTCGGAGACGGGCTCGACCTCGTCGATGGAGATCGAGGGGCGGTCCGACTTGAAGCCGAAGAGGCCGCGCAGGGTCATCAGCCGCTCGGACTGCTCGTTCACGCGGTCCGTGTACTTCTTGAAGATGTCGTAGCGGTTGGTGCGCGTCGAGTGCTGGAGGCGGAAGACCGTCTCCGGGTCGAACAGGTGCGGCTCGCCCTCGCGGCGCCATTGGTACTCGCCGCCTATGTCGAGGGCGCGGTGCGCGGGCGCGATGCCGCTCGCGGGGTACGCCTTCGCGTGCCGGGCGGCGACCTCCTTGGCGATGACGTCGATGCCGACGCCGCCGATCTTGGTGGCCGTACCGCTGAAGTAGCTGTTGACGAACTGCTCGTCGAGGCCGACCGCTTCGAAGACCTGGGCGCCCCGGTAGGAGGCGACGGTCGAGATGCCCATCTTGGACATGACCTTGAGGACGCCCTTGCCGAGGGCGTAGATCAGGTTGCGGATGGCCTGCTCGGCCTCGATGTCGGTGAGGAAGGTGCCCGCGCGGACGAGGTCCTCGACGGACTCCATCGCCAGGTACGGGTTGACGGCCGCGGCGCCGAAGCCGATGAGCAGGGCGACGTGGTGGACCTCGCGGACGTCACCGGCCTCGACCAGCAGGCCCACCTGGGTGCGCTGCTTGGTGCGGATGAGGTGGTGGTGGACGGCGGCGGTGAGCAGCAGCGAGGGGATCGGCGCGTGCTCGGCGTCGGAGTGCCGGTCCGAGAGGACGATCAGGCGGGCGCCGTTCTCGATCGCGGCGTCGGCCTCGGTGCAGATCTCGGCGAGGCGGGCGGCGAGGGTGTCGCCGCCGCCGGAGACCCGGTAGAGGCCGGAGAGGGTCGCGGCCTTCATGCCGGGCATGTCGCCGTCGGCGTTGATGTGGATGAGCTTGGCCAGCTCGTCGTTGTCGATCACCGGGAAGGGCAGGGTGACGCTACGACAGGAGGCGGCCGTCGGCTCCAGCAGATTGCTCGCGGGGCCGAGGGACGAGCGCAGGGAGGTCACGAGCTCTTCCCTGATCGCGTCCAGCGGCGGGTTGGTGACCTGCGCGAACAACTGGGTGAAGTAGTCGAAGAGCAGCCGCGGGCGGGCGGACAGCGCGGCGATCGGCGAGTCGGTGCCCATCGAACCGATCGGCTCCGCACCGGCCTTGGCCATCGGCGCGAGGATGACGCGCAGCTCCTCCTCGGTGTAGCCGAAGGTCTGCTGGCGGCGGGTGACCGAGGCGTGCGTGTGCACGATGTGCTCACGCTCGGGCAGGTCGGACAGCTCGATCTCACCGGCTTCGAGCCAGTCGGCGTACGGCATCTCGGCGGCGAGGCCGGCCTTGATCTCGTCGTCCTCGATGATGCGGTGCTCGGCGGTGTCCACGAGGAACATGCGGCCGGGCTGGAGGCGGCCCTTGCGGACGACCTTCGCGGGGTCGATGTCGAGGACGCCGACCTCGGAGCCGAGGACGACGAGGCCCTCGTCGGTGACCCAGTAGCGGCCGGGGCGCAGGCCGTTGCGGTCGAGGACCGCGCCGACCTGGGTGCCGTCGGTGAAGGTGACGCAGGCCGGGCCGTCCCAGGGTTCCATCATCGTGGCGTGGAACTGGTAGAAGGCGCGGCGGGCCGGGTCCATGGAGTCGTGGTTCTCCCACGCCTCCGGGATCATCATCAGCACGGAGTGCGGCAGCGACCGCCCACCGAGGTGGAGCAGTTCGAGCACCTCGTCGAAGGACGCGGAGTCGGAGGCCTCGGGCGTGCAGATCGGGAAGATCCGGTCGATCTTGTCCTGGTCGCCGAAGAGGTCGGAGGCGATCTGGGACTCGCGGGCCGCCATCCAGTTGCGGTTGCCCTTGACCGTGTTGATCTCGCCGTTGTGCGCGACGAAGCGGTACGGGTGGGCGAGCGGCCACGACGGGAAGGTGTTCGTGGAGAACCGGGAGTGCACGAGCGAGATCGCGGAGGCGAAGCGCCGGTCGGACAGGTCCGGGAAGAAGGGCTCCAACTGGCCGGTGGTCAGCATGCCCTTGTAGACGATGGTCCGCGCGGAGAGCGACGGGAAGTAGACACCGGCCTCACGCTCGGCGCGCTTGCGCAGCGCGAAGGCCTTGCGGTCGAGGTCGATGCCCTGGGTCTGCCCGTCGCTCACGAAGAGCTGACGGAACAGCGGCATGGTGGAGCGGGCCGTAGCACCGAGGAGTTCGGGCGCGGTCGGAACCTCGCGCCACCCGAGAACCGTGAGGCCTTCCTCGGCGACGATCGTCTCAACCTGCGAGACGATCGCGTCGGCGCCGTCCTCGGGCAGGAAGGCGATGCCGACCGCGTAGCCGCCGGCGGCGGGCAGGTCGAATCCGGCCACCTCACGGAAGAAGGCGTCCGGCACCTGGGACAGGATGCCCGCACCGTCGCCCGAGTCGGGCTCGGCACCGGTCGCACCGCGGTGCTCCAGGTTGCGCAGCACCGTGAGCGCCTGCTCGACCAGCGCGTGGCTCGCCTCGCCGGTGAGGGTGGCCACGAAGCCGACGCCACAGGCGTCGTGCTCGTTGCGGGGGTCGTACATACCCTGCGCGGCAGGGCGAGCATCCATGAAGGACCAGTTCTGGCCATTCGTGGGCTGCTGGGACGGCTGGCGCGGCGTACGCATCGGCTCTCCCGTCGTCGTCGTGGCATATGCATGGGCATAGGGACGACGTTGGCCCTCTGCGGGTAAGCGCAAAATTTCGTGCAGGTTACATGATGGAACGGTTCTCGGGAACCGGATACTCCGTTCCAACATGCGGACGCCGAGGGGTCGCGGCGGTGCACCGCACAAGCGGTGAAGGTTAAGGGGACCAAACCGGACAGATCGATGTCCGGCGGCCCAGGGCAGAGGGAGCGTCGTCGCCCATCCCGCGGGTGCGCCACAGGCGTCGTTGCCCATAGCGCTTACGGCTCATGCCCAGTGGTTAAGCGTTCGAAACCAGCGAGTAACGGCTACTTATGCAGACCGCCGCATAAGTGCGCGTCGAGCTATCCTACGACCGTTCCGAACAAGGTGCCCAGGGCGTACGTCACACCGGCCGCCGCACCGCCCAGCGCGAGCTGCCGCAGCCCGCTGAACCACCAGGTCCGCGCGGTCACGCGAGCAACCACGGCACCACAGCCGAACAGCCCGACGAACGCGAGCAGCAGCGCCGGCCACAACGCGGTCGCCCCGAGCAGGAACGGCAGCACGGGAAGCAGCGCGCCCAGCGCGAACGCACCGAAGGACGACACGGCGGCGACGAGCGGCGAGGGCAGCTCACCGGGGTCGATGCCGAGCTCCTCGCGGGCGTGTATCTCCAGGGCCTGCTCGGGGTCGCGCGAGAGCTGCCGGGCGACCTCGCGGGCGAGCGCCGCCTCGACTCCGCGGCTCTCGTAGAGGGCGGCGAGCTCGCCCTCCTCGTCCTCCGGGTGTTTGCGCAACTCCCGGCGCTCGACCTCGAGTTCGGCCTCGACCAGCTCGCGCTGGGAGGCGACCGAGGTGTACTCGCCGGCCGCCATCGAGAAGGCGCCGGCGGCGAGCCCGGCCAGCCCGGTGATGACGACGGTCTGATGACTGACGGCACCGCCGACGACACCGGTCATCAGGGCGAGGTTGGAGACGAGACCGTCCATCGCGCCGAACACCGCGGGGCGCAGCCAGCCGCCGTTCACATCACGGTGGGTGTGGTTGTCGCGGTGTGCTTCGTGGAGCGTCGCCTCGGTCTCGATGATGGCCATGCGGTGATCCTCCGTGCGACTAAGGCAAGCCTAGGTTTAGACAAGTTCTACTATTCGACAACACTGAACCTACGCCGTTCATTTCACCCACGCCAGCAAGGAAAGGCTGCGCTAACCAGCACGTTTACCCTCGAACGCTCATCCGTGCCGAGCTCTAATCAAATGTCGACCGGGTGATGTTGCGCTGGGTCAGGCCCTGCCGAAGGCCTCCCGTGGGAGACATCCGCAAAGGGTTCCGCGCCCTGAGGCGCTCTGAGGGAACCCCGTAGGGAGAGGCCGCGTATGGCATCGATCGCCTGCATTCCTCCGGTCCCGGCGCCCAAGAACGCCACCGAACTCCGTGAACGGGCACGCGGCGCGCTGCTCGGTCTGGCGGTGGGGGACGCCCTGGGCGCACCGGCGGAGAACATGAAGCCGTCCGAGATCCGCGCCCGTTGGGGCCGCATCACGGGATACGTGGCGGAGAACCCCGCGGGCACGGACGACACCGAGTACGCGATCTTCTCCGGCCTGCTCCTCGCCCGCCACGGCTCGGCCCTCACCCCCTCCCATGTGGAGGCGGCCTGGCACGAGTGGATCGCGGACCGGGACGAGGGCCCGTTCCGGGGCGCGGGCTTCAGCGAACGCGGCACCCTGGAGAACCTCCGCCGAGGCCTGGCCGCCCCCATCTCCGCCCAGCACCGCCACGCCTGGAGCGACGGCCTGGCCATGCGCGCGGCCCCCTTCGGCGTCTTCGCGGCAGGCCGCCCGGCGGAGGCGGCCCGCCTGGTCGCGATCGACGGTTCGGTGAGCCACGAAGGCGAGGGCATCTACGGCGGCCAGGCGGTCGCGGCGGGCGTGGCGGCGGCGATGGCGGGAGCACCGACGATCGCGGTGGTCGCATCAGCGCTGGCCGTAGTCCCTGACGACTCCTGGACGGCCCGCTCCCTGCGCCGAGCGGTGGCGGTCGCCCACCGGGGCGAACGCGCGGTCCGCTCCGCGGTGGTCATCGGCGGCTACCCCTGGACCGACCTGGCCCCCGAGGCGGTCGCCCTCGCCTTCGGCGCGTACGCGGCGGCGGACGGCGACTTCGTGGAGTCCGTCCTCACGGCGGTCAACATGGGGCGCGACGCGGACACGACGGCCGCGGTGGCGGGCGCGTTGGCGGGAGCGACCCGGGGCGCCTCGTCGATCCCGCCCGACTGGGCGACGGCGATCGGCCCGGCACGGGGGAGTTGCCTGCCGGAGATGGCCGGCCACCATGTGCTGGACATCGCGGAGTTGCTGGTTCCGGGGGAGGGCGGGAAGTGGGGACGTCAAGGGGAGTACGTGCTGGCGGCGGACGAGGACGAGGTACACCGATGAAACCCCACGAGGAACGACCGACCGCGGAAGACGCCAACACCCCGCAGTACCCGCTGGAACTCGCGGCCACGGACGGCGAGTTCACTCCGCAGGGGCCACCCGCACCCGACGACGATGCCCGCACGGGCGGTGCGGGTGGGAACACAAAGGCCGGTGGCGGAGCCGAGGCGAGGCGGATCGAGGGGCTGCTGCTCGGGCTCGCCGCAGGGGATGCCGCCGGTTGGCCCGCCGCAAGGCACCGCGCCGCCCGCATGCCCGAGTGGACCCGCCGCCTCACCCGCGAGCTGGACACCTTCGCCGAACAGAACGCGACCACGACCCTCCCTGTCCCCATCGCCCTGAACCAACCCCCCGAGCCCCTACGCCTCGGCCCCTCCGACGACGCCGAGTGGGCAGCGTTCGCCGCAGAAGCCGTACTACGAGCCGGCGACGACACGGTCCTCGGCGACCTCAGCAGAGAACGCAGAACCCGCGCCGCGATCGACCTCGGCTGGAACGCCGTAGCGAGTGAAGTAGCCGCCGCGGCGGACCGCGCCCCCGAGGTCGAATCCGCCGTACTCCCCCTCCGCGCCCGCATCTCAGTAAGGGCAGGCCTAGGAAACCTCGCAGCCGGCCTACGCCCACCCGCCACCGGCCACGACAACCCCCACTACTTCGACGACGCGGCCTGCATCAGGGCCTGCGTCCTCGCCGTAGCCCACCCCGGCGATCCCCAACGCGCCGCCGCCCTCGCCGAGTTCGACGCCCGCTACACCCAGGACGGCGACGGAGTCCACGGCGCCAGGGCCATGGCGGCGGCTCTCGCCCTCGCCCTGGTCGGCGCGGACGTGGACGAATGCGTGGCAGCCGCCCTGACCGAACTCCCCGAATCCACGGAGATCGGCCGTAACACCCGCCACGCACTGAAACTGGCCCAGGACAGCGACAACGCGTTCGCCCTGATCCCCCTCCTGGAACACCAGATCGTCGACCACGTCTACAGCTACGGCATCGCAGCCGCCGAAACGGTCCCGGTAGCCCTCGCCCTGGCGACAGCCTCCCGCGGCCGTATCGCCGAAGCGGTCCCCGCCGCGGCCTGCCTCTCCCGCGTCGCCGACTCGGCCCCCGCCCTCGCGGGCGCCCTCACCGGAGCGCTCGGCGGCGGAGGGGCCATCCCGGCAACCTGGCGGGAAGCCTGCCGCACGCTCTCCGGCTGCGCCCTCCCTCGCCTCACCGGCACCGACCTCGTGGAACTCGCCGAACTCCTGGAAGCCACACAACCGGCTCCACCAGGAGGATGATTCGGGGCATGACGCCCAAAGAACCAGAAAGCAGCCTCGAGGAGAGGATCACCGGAACCCTCGTGGGCGCCGCGGTCGGCGACGCCCTCGGCGGCCCCGTCGAGGGCTACTCCCCCGACCAGATCCTCGAACGCCACAGCGGCCGCGTCCACGGCATCGTCGGCCCCTGGAACGGCGACGCCTGGCGCACCGCCCGCCCCATCGCGCCGTACCACAAGGGCGACGGCCACGTCACCGACGACACCTTGATGACCCACGCGCTGGTACGGGTCTACGCGACCGTCCGCGACCACCTCGACGCGTACGCGATCGCCGACCACCTCGTCCCGGACCTGATGCAAAACCCGCGCTGGATCCCGGAGTTGGAGGCGGAAGCCATCCCCCTCCAGCGCGTCTTCCTGGCCGAGAAATGGCTGGCCACCCGCCTCCACTACGGCCACATCGACCCCCGCGAGGCAGGCGTGGGCAACATCGTCAACTGCGGTGCCGCGATGTACATGGCCCCGGTCGGCCTGGTCAACGCGGCGAATCCGGCGGGCGCTTACGCCGAGGCTCTCGACCTCGCGGGCGCCCACCAGTCGTCGTACGGCCGAGAGGCAGCCGGCGTCTTCGCCGCAGCGGTGTCGGCGGCCTGCGTACCGGGCGCCACCCCGGACTCGGTCGTGGCTGCCTGCCTCGCCCTGGCCAAGGACGGCACCCGCACCGCCATCGAGAAGGTCTGCGAAGTGGCCGCCCGTCACTCGGACTTCGAGTCGGCGCTGGTTCCCTTGCGGGAGGCGATCGCGCCGTACGACACGGTGGGCCCCGACTACCGCGCCCCCTCCCTGGACGCCCGCCGCCCCTCCCGCACCAAGGCGATCGAGGAACTCCCCGTCGCGCTCGGCATGTTGGTGGTCTCCGGCGGCGACTACCGTCACGCGGTGCTGGGTTCGGTGAACTACGGCCGGGACTGCGACTCGATCGCGACGATGGCCGGCGCGGTGGCCGGCGCCCTGGGTTCGACGGTCCCGCAGGACTGGTCGAAGGCGGTCGCCGAGGCCAGCCGCCTGGACCTGTGGGAACCGGCGACGACCCTCACCGCCGTCACCCGCGAAGTCTTCGCCCGTGACGTCCACCGACGCCGGGCCCACGAGGCCGCGTTCACCGAGATCGGAGGGCTGCGGTGCTCCGACTGACCTGGGTCCAGCCGGAGGACCTGCTCGGCCACGAACTGCGCCAAGCGGCCCAGGACGGACGCGAACCGTCGGCGATCGCGGCCCGCTGGCACGCGGCGGGAGGCGCCGAGGCACCGGACCGGGCGGGCGCGTCCGCCCAACCCCCCACCCGCTACCTCAGGTTGCTCGCGGAAGACCTGCTGGACGAACTGGCCGACCTGCCCAGCCAGTTGACTGACCGGGAGCCGACGGACCTGGCGAGGATCAAGGCCCTGTGCCCCAACTGGCCCGACCCGCAAGCCAGTTCCGTACCCCGCCCGGCCACTCTCCAGGCCGCCTGGCTGGGCCGCGCCGTCGGCTGTCTCCTCGGCAAACCGGTCGAGAAGCTCCCCCTCGACGGCATCCGCCAACTCGCCCGCGCCACCGGCAACTGGCCCCTCACCACCTACTTCACCGCCCGGGGCGTCCCCGCCGAGCTCCTCGCCGCCCACCCCTGGAACCGCAGCTCCGCCCCCACCTCCCTCGCCGAGAACATCGACGGCATGCCCGAGGACGACGACCTCAACTACCCCCTGTTGAACCTCCTGTTGCTACAGCGCCACGGCAAGGACTTCACCACCGCGGACGTGGCGAAGCTCTGGCTCGACGAACTCCCCGCGGGCCGCACCTTCACCGCCGAACGCATCGCCTACCGCAATCTGCTGTCCGGCCTGGAGCCCCCGCGAACGGCCCGCCACCGCAACCCGTTCCGCGAGTGGATCGGCGCCCTGATCCGCGCCGACGTGCACGGCTGGACCCACCCCGGGGACCCGGGCGCGGCGGCCGAACAGGCCCACCGCGACGCCACGTTGACCCACACCGCGAACGGCGTCTACGCGGCCATGTTCACGGCGGCCGTCATCGCCACCGCGGCCACCGGCACCGACGACATCCACACCTGCCTGCGCACCGGCCTGACCGTCCTCCCGCCCGACTCCCGGCTCACCAAGGCGATCCGGCACGCCCTCCAACTCGCCCGGAAACACCGGGACTTCGACGACGTCGTGGACGAACTCCACGCCACCCACTCCCCCACCCACCACTGGGTCCACGCGATCCCCAACACCGCCCTGATCACCGCCGCCCTCACCCACGCGGACGGCGACTTCACCGGCTCCATCTGCCGTGCGGTGTCCGGCGGTTGGGACACCGACTCCAACGGGGCCACGGTCGGCTCCATTTCAGCCCTGCTCGCGGGCAGCCCGGCCGCACTCCCCGACCGCTGGACGGCCCCCCTCAAGAACCGACTCGCCACCTCCGTAGGCGACTTCAACGGCATCGGCTTCGACACCCTCGCCCGGCTCACCCACCAGGAGACCGCCCGCCCATGACCCTCATCGCCGTGCTCGGCAGCACGAACATGGACCTCGTCGCCTACGTCGCGAAGGCCCCGCAGCGCGGAGAGACCGTGACGGGACGGGAGTTCCGTACGATCCCCGGCGGCAAGGGCGCCAACCAGGCGATCGCCGCGGCCCACGCGGGCGCCGACGTCACCATCATCAGCGCGGTCGGCAACGACACCTACGGCGCCCAACTCCGGTCCACCTTCGAGCACTCCGGCGTCGACACCGACCATCTGCGCACCGTCGAGGGCCCGTCCGGCACCGCGCACATCGTCGTGGACGACGAGGGCGGCAACGCGATCGTGGTGATCCCCGCCGCCAACGGCACCGTCGACCACCTCGCCCCCGGCGACGAGGCCACGATCGCCACGGCCGACGCCCTGCTCCTCCAACTGGAAATCCCGCTGACCGGAGTGATCGCCGGCGCGGAGGCGGCCCGCCGCCACGGCGTCCGTACGATCCTCACCCCCGCCCCCGCGCAACCCCTCCCTCCCGAACTCCTGGCCGCCGTGGACCTGTTGATCCCCAACGAGCACGAGGCCACCGCCCTCACCGGCCGCACCGACCCGCACGAGGCGGCAGCCGTCCTGCTCGACCAGGTGCCCGAGGTGATCGTCACCCTGGGTGCGGCGGGCAGCCTGTACGCGGCCCGGGGCGCCGAGCCGTTGACCGTCCCCGCACCTCAAGTGACCGCCGTGGACTCGACCGGCGCGGGTGACACCTTCGTCGGCGCGCTGGCGGTGGCGCTCGCCGAGGGCCGACCGATGCGGGACGCGCTGGCCTGGGCGGCAGCGGCTGCGGCCCTGTCCGTGCAGCGGCCGGGAGCGACGGCGTCGATGCCGTTCCGCGCGGAGATCGACAAGCAGTACGCCGCATGACCGAGCCGACCACAACTCCCCTGGCGGGCCTGCGCGTTCTCGACCTCGCGACGCTCTTCGCCGGTCCCCTCGCCGCCACCATGCTCGGCGACTTCGGCGCCGAGGTCATCAAGGTCGAACACCCGGCCAAGCCCGACCCGTCCCGGGGCCACGGCCCCGCCAAGGACGGCATCGGCCTGTGGTGGAAGCTCCTCGGCCGCAACAAGCGCACCATCACCCTCGACCTGTCGAAGCCGGGCGGGCGCACCACCCTCCTCCGTCTGGCCGCCACCGCCGACGTGATCATCGAGAACTTCCGCCCCGGCACCCTGGAGAAATGGGACCTCGGCTGGGCCGAACTCTCCGCTGCCAACCCGAAGTTGGTGCTCGCCCGGGTCACCGCCTTCGGCCAGTTCGGGCCCTACGCGCACCGCCCCGGCTTCGGCACCCTCGCCGAGGCGATGAGCGGTTTCGCCGCGATCACCGGCGAACCGGACGCACCCCCGACGCTCCCGCCGTTCGGCCTCGCCGACTCGATCGCGGGCCTGGCGACGGCGTACGCGGTGATGACGGCCCTCGCCGCCCGCGACCGCACGGGCGAGGGCCAGGTCGTCGACATGGCAATCATCGAACCGATCCTCACCGCGCTGGGCCCCCAGCCCCTCTGGTACGACCAGCTCGGCCATGTCCAGCCACGCACCGGCAACCGCTCGCAGAACAACGCCCCGCGCAACACCTACCGTACGGCGGACGGCAGTTGGGTCGCCGTCTCGACCTCGGCCCAGTCGATCGCCGAGCGCGTGATGCGCCTGGTCGGCCGCCCGGAACTGATCGACGAGCCGTGGTTCGCGACGGGCGCGGACCGGGCCCGGCACTCCGACATCCTGGACGCGGCGGTGGGCGACTGGATCGCCCAGCGCACCCGCACTGAAGTCCTCGCCGCCTTCGAGAAGGCGGAGGCGGCGGTCGCCCCCATCCAGGACGTACGGGACGTGATGGCGGACCCGCAGTACCAGGCCCTCGACACGATCACCACGGTCGACGACCCCGAACTCGGGCCGCTGCGCATGCAGAACGTCCTCTTCCGGCTCTCCGCCACCCCGGGCGCCATCCGCTGGTCCGGCCGCCCCCACGGCGCCGACACGGACACGGTCCTGACCGAACTGGGCCTGACCGACACCGAGTTGACCACTCTCCGCCAGGAGGGCGCCCTGTGACCCCGTACCCCCTGACCTGGCTCTACGTCCCCGGTGACCGCCCCCCGATCGTCGCCAAGGCCCTCGCCGCCGGGGCGGACGTGGTCGTCGTCGACCTGGAGGACGCGGTCGCCCCGGACCGCAAGGACTACGCCCGCGCGGCCACGGCGGAGCTGCTGTCGGAGCCCCGGCCCCACGTCCATGTCCGGGTGAATGCCCTGGACAGCCCTTGGGCGACCGACGACCTGCGCGCACTCACACCCCTCCCGGGTGTGTCCGGCCTACGGCTCCCGAAGGTGGCGTCCGCCGAGGAGGTCGTAGCCGTAGCGGACCGTACGGGCGGCCTCCCCCTGTACGCCCTTCTGGAGACGGCCCTCGGCATCGAGCGGGCCTTCTCGATCGCCTCCGCGCACCCCTCACTGCACGGCATCGCGCTCGGCGAGGCGGATCTACGGGCCGACCTGGGCGTGCGCGAGGACGCGGGCCTCGACTGGTCCCGGTCGCGGGTGATCGTCGCCGCCCGGGCCGCGGATCTGGCTCCGCCGCCGCAGTCCGTCCACCCGGACATCCGCGATCTGGAGGGCCTGGCGGCCTCCTGTGCGCACGGCCGCGCTCTCGGTTTCCTCGGGCGCGCGGCGATCCATCCCCGTCAACTCCCGGTCATCGAGAGCGCCTTCCTCCCGACCGACCGCGAACTCGAACAGGCCGAGACGATCGTCAAGGCGGCCGTGCGGGAGGAGGGCGCCCAGGCGCTGCCGGACGGACAGTTCATCGACGCGGCCGTGGTGGCGGCGGCCCAGCGCACGCTCATGTTGGCGCGCCGGACCTGACAGACGAGGAGGGCGCCCCGTCGTCGAACACGGGGCGCCCTCGTCGTCGTAGAACCGGCTGTCAGCTCTTCTTGGCCGACTCGGGTTCGTCTTCCTTGACGTCCTCGGCTTCCGTGACGTCTTCCTTGGCTGCTGCCTCAGGGGCGTCGGTCTCCGGGGCGTCGGTCTCCGGCTCTTCCGTCGACACCGGCTCGCCGTCCTCGTCGGTTCCCCCGTCGGAGACATCCGGCTCGACGACCTCTTCGCGGCCCGGGCGCTTCTTCGCCGAGATCACGAAGTACGTCACCGCGAGCAGGAAGACGATCATCGCGGTCCAGTCGTTCAACCGCAGGCCGAGGATGTGGTGGGCGTCGTCGACGCGCATGTACTCGATCCAGCCGCGGCCCACGCAGTAGGCGGCGACGTACAGCGCGAACGCCCGGCCGTGGCCCAGCTTGAAGCGGCGGTCGGCCCAGATGACGAGGAAGCCGACGCCGACGCACCACAGGGACTCGTACAGGAACGTCGGGTGGTAGTAGCCGGGGACGCGGCCGTCCGTCGAGGACGTGATGTGCAGCGCCCAGGGGAGGTGGGTCTCGCGGCCGTACAGCTCCTGGTTGAACCAGTTGCCCCAGCGGCCGATGGCCTGGGCGAAGGCGATGCCGGGGGCGAGTGCGTCGGCCCAGGCCGGCAGTGGGATGCCACGGCGGCGGCAGCCGATCCACGCGCCCACCGCGCCGAGCGCGATCGCGCCCCAGATGCCGAGGCCGCCCTGCCACACCTTGAAGGCGTCCACCCAGTCGCGGCCCTCGCTGAAGTACAGCTCGTAGTCCGTGATCACGTGGTACAGGCGACCGCCGACGAGGCCGAACGGCACGGCCCAGACGGCGATGTCGGCCACCGTCCCGACCTTGCCGCCCCGGGCGACCCAGCGTTTGTTGCCGAGCCAGACGGCGACGAAGACGCCGATGATGATGCAGAACGCGTAGCCGCGCAGCGGAATGGGGCCGAGGTGGACGACCCCCTGCGACGGGCTGGGAATGTAGGCAATGGTTTCCATGGCAGGGTCGACGCTACCGTGCCGGACCGCGACCTCGGCAAGCGGCCCGGCTACGGCTCCATAACGGGCCGGTGTGAAAACCGGCCCGCCCGCTTACCCCTTGTCGGCCGCCTGGACGAGCTGCTTCAGCTTCGCCGGGGTCATCGTCTGGTCCGCGTAGATGTTCTTGCCGTCGAAGAGGACGGTCGGGGTGCCGGTGAATCCGCCGGCCTGGAACGCGGCGGCGGACTTCGTGACCCAACTGTCGTGCGTACCGCTGTTGACGCACTTCTGGAAGGCGGGCGTGTCGAGGCCGCTGACCTTGCCCGCCAGCTCGATCAGCTTGGCGTTGTCGGCGAACGCGTCGTCCGTCTCCTTGGGCTGGTTCTCGTACAGCACGTCGTGGAAGTCGCGGAACTTTCCGGCGTCCTGGGCGCAGGCCGCCGCGTTGGCCGCGCGCTTGGAGCCGCTGCCGCCGAGGTTGCCGTCGATGATCGTGACCAGGTGGTACTGCACCTTGAGCTGCCCGGAGTCGGTCAGCTCGTGGAGGGTCGAGCGGTACGCCGTCTCGAAGGCCTGGCAGGCCGGGCAGCGGAAGTCCTCCCACACCGTGAGCGTCGGCTTGGCGCTGTCCTTGCCGACCTGGATCGCCAGGCTGTCCTTGCCGGTCGCCCCGGAGGGCGCCACGACCGGGCCCGCTTTGCTGCTGCCGCCGTCGTCCTTGCCGGAGTTCGCGGCGAGGACGCCGACCACCGTCGCCAGACCCAGCACGCAGACGACGCTCGCGGCCACGATCAGCGTGCGCCGCCGCCTCTCCGCGGACTTCTGCTTCTCACGCTCTGCCGCCAGCCGCTCGCGGGCGGTGCGCTTTCCGTCACGGTTCTTCTCGCTCACACCCGCAGAACGAACCGGGGAGGCGCAGCGCGCCTCCCCGGTCCCAGGTCCACCCATACGAGGGACCCGTTGTGCTGTTATGCCGGTTGCTCCGTCACGCCTGTCCGCGTACGCCCTTCGCGAGGTCGGCCGCGAGGGCGCGGACCGCCTCGACGCCGGCCGCGTCGTCCGGCGCGTCCAGCATCCGCTTGACGAAGGCCGAGCCGACGATCACGCCGTCCGCGAAGCGGGCCACCTCGGCGGCCTGCCGGGCGTCGGAGACACCGAGGCCGACACAGACGGGGGTGTCGGTGGTGGCCCGGGTGCGCTCGACGAGGTCCTGCGCCTGCGCGCCCACGGACTCACGGGTACCGGTGACGCCCATCAGCGAGGCGGCGTAGACGAAGCCGGTGCCGACCTTGGTGATCTCGGCGAGGCGGGCGTCCTTGCTGCTGGGCGCGACCACGAAGACCGTGGCGAGCCCGTGCTTCTCCGCGTGCTCCCTCCACAGCCCCGCCTCCTGCACGGGCAGGTCGGGCAGGATGCAGCCGGCGCCACCCGCCTCGGCCAGTTCGGCGGTGAAGCGCTCGACGCCGTAGCGGTCGATCGGGTTCCAGTACGTCATGACGAGTACGGGCTTGCCGGTCGCCGCGTGGGTTTCGCGGACCGTGCGCATGACGTCCGCGATCTTGACTCCGCCGCGCAGGGCGATGTCGTCGGCGGTCTGGATGACGGGACCGTCGAGGACGGGGTCGCTGTGCGGCAGGCCCACCTCGACGACGTCCGCGCCGCCGTCGAAGGCCGCCTTGATCGCCTCGATGCCGCCGTCCACGGTCGGGAAACCGGCCGGGAGGTAGGCGATGAGCGCGGCGCGTCCCTCGGCCTTGGCGGCGGCGAGGGTGTCGCTCAACAGCCGGATGTTGCCGCTCACTTGGCGTCCCCCTCGATCTCGGCGGTGTCGGCCGCGTTGGCGGCGACGGTGGCGTCGGTGCCGTTGTCGTACAGGCCGAAGTAGCGGGCGGCCGTGTCCATGTCCTTGTCGCCGCGCCCGGACAGGTTGACGACGATCAGCCCGTCCTTGCCCAGCTCCCTGCCGACCTCCAGCGCGCCCGCGAGCGCGTGGGCGCTCTCGATGGCCGGGATGATGCCCTCCGTGCGCGAGAGCAGGCGCAGGGCCTGCATCGCCGCGTCGTCGGTGACCGCGCGGTACTCGCCGCGGCCGCTGTCCTTGAGGTAGGAGTGCTCGGGGCCGATGCCCGGGTAGTCCAGACCGGCCGAGATCGAGTACGGCTCGGTGATCTGGCCCTCCTCGTCCTGGAGGACGTAGGACCGCGAACCGTGCAGGATGCCGGGCTCGCCCGCGGTGAGGGTCGCCGCGTGCTCGCCCGTCTCGACGCCGTGGCCTGCGGGCTCGCAGCCGATGAGGCGTACGTCCGCGTCCGGGATGAAGGCGTGGAACAGGCCGATGGCGTTCGAGCCGCCGCCGACGCAGGCGATGGCCGCGTCGGGGAGGCGGCCGGCTCGCTCCAGGATCTGGCGGCGGGCCTCGACGCCGATCACGCGGTGGAAGTCGCGGACCATGGCGGGGAAGGGGTGCGGGCCGGCGACCGTACCGAAGAGGTAGTGCGTGCGGTCGACGTTGGCGACCCAGTCGCGGAACGCCTCGTTGATCGCGTCCTTGAGGGTGCGGCTGCCGGATTTCACGGCGATGACCTCGGCGCCGAGCATGCGCATGCGGGCGACGTTGAGGGCCTGGCGCTGGGTGTCGATCTCGCCCATGTAGACGGTGCATTCGAGGCCGAAGAGCGCGCAGGCGGTGGCCGTCGCCACGCCGTGCTGGCCGGCGCCGGTCTCCGCGATGACCCTGGTCTTGCCCATGCGCTTGGTGAGCAGGGCCTGGCCGAGGACGTTGTTGATCTTGTGGGAGCCGGTGTGGTTCAGGTCCTCGCGCTTGAGGAAGATCCGGGCGCCGCCCGCTTCCGCGGCGAAGCGGGGTACCTCGGTGAACGCGCTGGGCCTGCCGGTGTAGTTGACGAGGAGGTCGTCCAACTCGCGGGCGAACTCCGGGTCGTACTTGGCCTTTTCGTACTCGACGGCCACCTCGTCCACGGCGGCGACGAGGGCCTCCGGGATGAACTTGCCGCCGAACGCGCCGAAGTAGCCCTCGGCGCTGGGGATTTGACCGTCGGGGTCGGGGATGAAGAACTCGCTGGGCATGCGGAAACCTCACGGTGAGTTTGGGAAAATGCCTAATCGCCGTGGGGGCAGGGACCATCTGTTGAGTGCGGGCCAGATGTGGCTGGTCGCGCAGTTCCCCGCGCCCCTAAAGGGCGCGCTGCCATCGCCGCCCGTTGACCTGCCCAGGTTCGTCTCCGATGACGTAACGCACCCGACGACCGTGAACTCGCCTCGCGGGCGCACGGCAACCCCTCGGACGGCAGCCGCGCGCGAGGCGGGCGTGCCGGTCCATGGGGGTCAGAGTGAGTGTCATCGGGAGTCAGCCTAGCGGGTGATCAACTACGACCGTGGCGGAGTGCCGGGTGTTCCCCCGCCGCCACCAGGTCCGAGACCGCCGACTTGGGGTCGCGGCCGGTGACCAGGGACTCGCCCACCAGGACCGCGTCGGCGCCGGCGTTGGCGTAGGCGATGAGGTCGTGGGGGCCGCGGACGCCGGATTCGGCGATCTTGACGATGTGGGCCGGGATCTCGGGGGCGACGCGCTCGAAGGTGGCGCGGTCGACCTCGAGGGTCTTGAGGTTGCGGGCGTTGACGCCGATGATCTTGGCGCCGGCGTCCACCGCGCGGTCGACCTCGTCCTCGTCGTGGACCTCGACGATCGGCGTGAGGCCGATCGACTCGGCGCGCTCGATGAGGGACTCCAGGGCGGGCTGGTCCAGGGCCGCGACGATCAGCAGGGCGAGGTCGGCGCCGTAGGCACGGGCCTCCCAGAGCTGGTACGACGTGACGATGAAGTCCTTGCGGAGGACCGGGATGTCCACGCGGGCGCGGACGGCCTCCAGGTCGGCGAGCGAGCCGCCGAAGCGGCGCTGTTCGGTGAGGACGGAGATGACGGCGGCGCCACCCGCCTCGTAGTCCGCGGCGAGGCCCGCCGGGTCGGCGATCGCGGCCAGCGCGCCCTTGGAGGGGCTGGAGCGCTTGACCTCGCAGATGACCTTGACGCCGTCGCCGCGCAGCGCGGCCACACCGTCCTTGGCCGCGGGAGCCTTCGCCGCGCGCTCCTTGAGCTCGTCGAGGCTGACGCGCGCCTGCCGTTCCGCCAGGTCGGCACGGACTCCGTCGATGATCTCGTCGAGCACACTCACGCGAGCGGCCCCCTTCCGGACGGTGGAAAAGCAATGGTCACATCTGACCTCGATGGTATCCGGAGGAAGGCGTAGGCCTCGCATCCGGTTGACGCCGGTCCCAGTACCTGGACATCGGTCGGTTGATCAAGGGTGTAGCCAGCCACCGAACGGCAGGTTCCGGACAACCGTGAAGACCAGCACCAACGCGCCCAGACCCCAGAGCTGGACCCTGCCGAGTTCGATCCGCGCGGGCCGGCCGCGCGCCGCACGGACCACCCAGACGGTCCATACGACCGTGAAGGCCAGATAGCCCACCACGGCGATCGCGTTGTCCTGGAGCGCCGCCAGGAAGTCGCCGTGGATGAACTCGTGCGCGCTGCGCAGGCCGCCGCAGCCGGGGCAGTACAGGCCGGTGAAGCGGTACAGGGGGCACACGGGGTAGTGGCCCGGCTGGTTCGGGTCGACCGTGCCGACGTAGGCGAAGGCCCCGGCGACCGCCGCGAGGACTCCGGCGGGCATGGCGACGCGGTTCAGCACGGAGGCGGAACCGGGGGCTCGCGTCTTCGGCAGGCTCTGGCTGTCGGCGTTCACGTCTCGCATTGTGCCCCCTGGCCCTTTCGTGCGGCACGCGCGCGTGAGGGGCGGTCCCCGGTGCGTCCGGGACCGCCCCTCCACGAAGTGGTGACTGACAGCCGCAGGTTCAGCTATCGGCGGGCGCGGTCTTGCCGAGCAGCTCGGTCAGGTCCTGGGGACGGTCCTTGGGCATGCCCATTCCCATCGCGCTCATGACCCAGCCGACGATGCCGCCGACGACCGTGATCGCCATGCCGGCCCAGAAGCCGATCGGCTGCGCCATGACCATGAAGGCGCCCGCGACCAAGAAACCGATGAAGATGATGGTGGTACCGGTCCAGGCGGCCAAAGTGTGACCGTGGCTGTTGCCCGCCATGACGTGCTCCTCGTTGCTGTGTGCGTGTGTGAGCAGACGCTCACGCTTCATTGTTCCGCACGCGCGCGGCCACGCTGCTTCGGGGTGGCCCGTGTCCGCCGCGGTTCGGCAGCGCCCCCAAAGGGGCGCGGGCCGTTTCGATATGCGGCTCCGCCGCGCGGGCGCGCCCAGCCACGACGCAGCCGCGGCCGACCGACGGCGCGGCGCATCGCTGCTCTCCCAGCGGAGCGCCTACGCGCTGGTGGGGTCCTCGCCGCGGTCCAGGGCCTTCCAGATGTCCTCGGGACGGTCAGGGTCCACCACTGGAGCCCGCCGCGGGCGAGGCGTGCCATTGCGTTCGTAGCGGCCGGACATCGCGGGCCAGCGGCGACCGTAGAGCAGGGCGAGGAGGCCGGCCAGCAGGATCAGGCCGCCGCCCACCGCGGCGACGTACGGCCAGGCGGTGTGGTCGAAGGCGTGCACGACGGACGAGGTGTCGCCGGAGGCCTGGGCGGCCTTGTCGTCGAGCGCGGAGCTGTCGGTGGCGCCGAGCAGGGCGGCGGCGACGATGCCCGCGCCGGAGAGCGCGAGGAGGGCGGAGACCGCGAAGCGGCCCGTCCTGCGGACGGCGAAGACGGCGACGAGCGCGGCGAGGCCCACTATGGCGAGCGCCGCGGGCACGCCCGTGACGTCGCTGCCCTTGACGGACAGCGGGAACGCGTCGCCGGCCACCGTCGCGGTCCCCATCGACCAGCGCTGGCGGGTGGCCAGCAGGGCCACGGCCGCGCCGAGCGCACCGCTCATCAGCGCTACGGCGAGGCTGCGGCGGCCGGCGCGCGCGGGGCCTTCGCCTTCGGAACGGGGGGGAGGAACAGCAGCAGTCACGTAGTCCACTATCGCTCGAACCCCGGGCGAACCGTCACCCGGGGTTCATATGACCCTCGTCCTATTGCCCGAGCCGGTTCGCCGTGTGCACGGCGCGGAGGACCGCCGCCGCCTTGTTGCGGCACTCCTGGTCCTCCAGTTCCGGGTCCGAGTCGGCGACGATTCCGGCGCCCGCCTGGACGTAGGCCGTGCCGTCGCGGAGCAGGGCCGTACGGATGGCGATGGCGGTGTCGGAGTCGCCCGCGAAGTCCAGATAGCCGACGCAGCCGCCGTACAACCCCCTTCTGGAAGGCTCCAGTTCGTCGATGATCTGCATCGCGCGGGGCTTGGGCGCGCCGGAGAGCGTGCCGGCCGGGAAGCAGGCGGTGAGGACGTCGAAAGCGGTGCGGCCGGGTGCGACGCGGCCGGTGACCGTGGAGACGATGTGCATCACGTGGGAGTAGCGCTCCACCGACATGAAGTCGACGACCTCGACCGAGCCGGGCTCGCAGACGCGTCCCAAATCGTTACGTCCGAGGTCGACCAGCATGAGGTGTTCGGCGCGCTCCTTGGGGTCGGCGAGGAGTTCGTCGGCGAGGGCCTGGTCCTCCTGCGGGGTCGCGCCGCGGTGCCGGGTGCCGGCGATGGGGTGGACCATCGCGCGTCCGTCCTCGACCTTGACGAGGGCTTCCGGGGAGGAGCCGACGACGTCGAAGCCGTCGAAGCGGAAGAGGTACATGTACGGGGACGGGTTGGTCGCCCGGAGCACTCGGTACACGTCCAACGCGCTTGCCGTGCACGGGGTTTCGAAGCGCTGCGAGGGGACGACCTGGAAGGCCTCGCCCGCGCGGATGCGCTCCTTGATGTCCTCGACGGCCTCCTTGAAGTCGGGGCCGCCCCACAGCGCGGTGTACTCGGGGAGTTCGGAGGGCGGGAGCTGGGCGGGCGGCTGGGCCACCGCGCGGGAGAGGTCCGCCTCCATGGCGTCGAGGCGGGCGATCGCGTCCGCGTAGGCCTCGTCGACGCCGGTGTCGAGGTCGTTGTGGTTGATCGCGTTGGCGATCAGCAGGACCGAGCCCTCCCAGTGGTCCATCACGGCGAGGTCGCTGGTGAGGAGCATGGTCAGCTCGGGGAGTTTGAGGTCGTCGCGCTCGCCCGGGCCGATCTTCTCCAGGCGTCGGACGATGTCGTAGCCGAGATAGCCGACCATGCCGCCGGTGAAGGGCGGCAGGCCCTCCTGGTGGGGGGTGTGCAGGGTCTCGATGGTGGCGCGCAGGGCGGCGAGCGGGTCGCCGTCGACCGGGACGCCGACGGGCGGGGTGCCGAGCCAGTGGGCCTGTCCGTCGCGGGCGGTGAGGGTGGCGGCGGAGCGGACGCCGACGAAGGAGTACCGGGACCAGGAGCGGCCGTTCTCCGCGGACTCCAGGAGGAAGGTGCCGGGGCGCTCCGCGGCCAGTTTGCGGTAGAGCGCGACCGGGGTGTCGCCGTCGGCGAGGAGCTTGCGGGTGACCGGGATGACGCGACGGTCGGTGGCCAGCTTGCGGAACGTCTCAAGGTCCATGGCGGCTGACCCTACTGATCCGAGGCGGCGGTACTGGAATCAGCACCTTCTTTGAGAAGGCCTTCTTTCAGGCCTTCTTTCAGGTCTTCTTCGAGGTCTTCTTTAAGAAGGTCTTCTTCAGGGTCTTCTTCGAGGAGCACGTCCGCGTCGAAGCAGGTGCGGGCGCCGGTGTGGCAGGCGGCGCCGATCTGGTCGACCTTCACGAGGACCGTGTCGGCGTCGCAGTCCAGGGCGACCGACTTGACGTACTGGAAGTGGCCGGAGGTGTCGCCCTTCACCCAGTACTCCTGGCGGCTGCGGGACCAGTACGTGCAGCGGCCTGTCGTCAGCGTCCGATGCAGCGCCTCGTCGTCCATCCAGCCGAGCATGAGCACCTCACCGGTGTCGTACTGCTGGGCGATGGCGGGGACGAGCCCGTCGGCGCCGCGCTTGAGGCGGGCGGCGATCTCGGGGTCGAGGCTGCTGGATTGGGGCGCGCTGGTCATGGGGCCATTGTGCCGCGCCCCGCTGACAGTCCCGGCAGACGTCCACTGTGCGGACCGGACGGGCGGTCGTAGGCTGACGGTATGTCGACCTTCGCCAAGCGTGAACGACTTCTCCTCGCCGACCTCCTGGAGACGGCGGGTCCCGACGCCCCGACGCTCTGTGTGGGCTGGCAGACCCGTGATCTCGCCGCGCACGTGGTGGTGCGCGAGCGCCGCGCGGATGCCGCCGGCGGCATCATGATCAAGCAGCTCGCGCCCCGGCTGGACCGGGTGATGACGGAGTTCGCGGCGAAGCCGTACGAGGAGCTGATCCAGCTCATCCGTACCGGCCCACCGCGCTTCTCGCCGTTCCAGCTCAAGCAGCTCGACGAGGCGTCCAACACGGTCGAGTTCTACGTCCACACGGAGGACGTGCGGCGGGCGCAGCCGGAGTGGACGCCTCGCGAACTCGACCCGGTGTTCCAGGACGCCCTGTGGTCGCGGCTTGAGCGCATGGCCCGGCTGGTGGGCCGTAGCGCGCCGACCGGGCTGGTGCTGCGGCGCCCGGACGGGCAGACGGCGGTCGCCCACAAGGGGGCGCCGGTCGTGACGGTGACCGGCGAGCCCTCGGAGCTGCTGCTGTTCGCGCACGGGCGGCAGAGCGTGGCCAAGGTGGAGCTGGACGGCGACGAGAACGCGATCGCCAAGCTCCAGGAGGCCAAGCAACTGGGGATCTGATCCGAAGGGTCAGTGGGGCAGTTCGGCCCTGCGCAGGTCGCGGACGCACAGGGCGATGACCCCACCCAGTCCGCAGACGACCGCGCTGACCACGAAGACGGGGCCGGTGCCCCACGCGCCGATCGCGGCGGCCGACAGCGGCATGCTCAGCGGGGCGAAGCCGAGGCTGGCCAGGCTGGAGACGGCGGTGACGCGGCCGAGGTAGGCGGGGTCGGAGTGGGTCTGCAGCAGGGCGCCGCACATCACGCCGCTGAGCCCGGCGAGCAGTCCGATGAGCAGGGCGATGCCCACCGCCGCGAGGACGCTCGGGACGTAGGCGAGGGCGCCGATGGCGACGGACCCGGCGATGAGCGAGCAGCCGGCCACCTGCCCGGCGTGCGGAAGCCGGCCGCGCACGGTCAGCACCGTCGAGGCGGTCCCCGCGCCGACCCCGAACCCGGCGAGCACCCAGCCCATCCCGGACGCTCCCCAGCCCCGCTCGTCGGCGAGCAGGGTCAGCCCCACGTTGAGCGGGCCGGCGAACCCCAGGTCAGCGAGGGCGATGGCCAGCATCAAGGGCGCGAGGACACGGTGGCGGCGGACGTAGCGGAGCCCGGCGGCCAGGTCGCGCCACGCGGTGGTCGTGCCGGCGGCGGCCGGATCGTCCGACGGCAGCTCCCGGACCCGTACCGAGATCAGCAGGGGAACCGACACCGCGATCAGCAGCCCGGCGGTCGCGAACGCGGCCATCGCGCCCCCGAACGCCACAGCGAGGCCGCCGAGCGGGGCGCCGAAGATCACGGCGAACCGGTACGCGAGGCCCCGCATGCCCTGCACCCGGGCGAGCTGCCCCTTGCCGGTGATGCGCGCGGGCAGCGCGCCCACGGCGGGCACGAAGACGGCGTCCACGATGCCGAAGACCAGGGCGAGCACGGCGAGCGGCCACAGTCCCGGGCCGGTGAGGAACAACAGCGCGGCCACCGCGAGTACGGCCGCGCAGCGCACCGCGTCGCTGCCGATGACGACCCGGCGCGGACCGAAGCGGTCGGCGATCACCCCGCCGCCCAGCATCAGTACCGCGCGCGGCAGCGCGCTGACCGACATCACCAGGCCGGCCTGCGCCGGGGACCCGGCCTGTACGGCGGCCCAGGACAGGGCTACGTAGTAGACGCCGTCGCCGGCCATCGAGGCCGCGTAGGCGCCGAGCCAGCGCAGGACGTTGGGGTCGCGGTGGACGGGTCTGTCGGTGGCTGTGCCGGGGGCTGTGAGCGTGGTGGGCACGGGAGTTGGTCCTCTCCGGGGCTCAGGCGCGGAACGGGAAGCCGTACAGGTGGATCGCGACGTTCTCCCGGCCCTGGGTGTCGCCCGCCTGTTCGGCGGCTCGCCCCCTGGCCTGGTACTTCTTGATCAGGGCGTCCAACTCGTGCTGCAGTTCGGCGAGTTCGGGCGCGTTGAGCCGTGGGAGGTACTCGGCGTCGAAGCCCGCAGAGCGCCACTCGTCGCTCCAGGACTCGGACTCGTCGAGGTGGCGCCGGTAGAGGTCGACACGCTGCTCCAGCAGCGTCCGTACGAGCGCTCCCTGGGCGGCGAGCTTCTCGGGGGCGTCCTTCACGTCCTCGTGCCGCACGGTCAGGCTCTCGGCGGCGGTCCGCCACCAGCGCTCCCGGCCGTCACCGCTCTGCTGCTCGGCCTCCTCGATCAGCCCGTGCTCGGCGAGCTTGCGCAGGTGGTAACTGACCAGCGAAACGGCCTCGTCGACCTGGTCGGCGAGCTGCGAGGCGGTCGCGGTGCGGGCCACGTACAGCGCCCGGTACAGCTTGAGGCGCAGCGGGTGCGTGAACGCCTTGAGCGTCCCCAGATCGGTGATGGTGCGGGTCTCGTCCGAGCTCATGCACTCGAGCCTAGATGCGAAAGAAAAGTTGCGCAATCTTTCTTGCGCAACTTTTCTTTCGCATCTGCCCACAAGTAAGCCCCGGCCGCCAGGCGGCCGGGGCTTACAACGCCTTACAAGGCCTCTACGGGTGTCACCTCACCGGGTGCCCCGCCTCCCGCAACGCCTGCTTGACCTCGCCGATCCGCAGGTCACCGAAGTGGAAGACGGAGGCCGCCAGCACCGCGTCCGCCCCCGCCGCCACCGCCGGCGGAAAGTCCGCGAGCTTGCCCGCGCCGCCGGAGGCGATGACCGGTACGGACACGTGCTTGCGGACCGCCGCGATCATCTCCAGGTCGTAGCCGTCCTTCGTGCCGTCCGCGTCCATCGAGTTCAGCAGGATCTCCCCCGCCCCCAACTCGGCCGCCCGGTGCGCCCATTCGACGGCGTCGATGCCGGTGCCCTTGCGGCCGCCGTGGGTGGTGACCTCGAAGGAACCCTCGGAAGTCCGCCGCGCGTCGACCGACAGCACCAGCACCTGCCGCCCGAACCGCTCCGCGATCTCCCGGATCAGCTCGGGCCGGTTGATCGCCGCCGTGTTGACGCCGACCTTGTCCGCGCCCGCCCGCAGCAGCTTGTCCACGTCCTCGGCCGTGCGGACGCCGCCGCCGACCGTGAGCGGGATGAAGACCTGCTCGGCGGTGCGGCGGACCACGTCGTACGTCGTCTCGCGGTTGCCGGAGGACGCGGTGATGTCCAGGAAGGTCAACTCGTCGGCGCCCTCGGCGTCGTAGACCTTGGCCATCTCCACGGGGTCGCCCGCGTCGCGCAGGTTCTGGAAGTTGACGCCCTTGACGACCCGGCCGTTGTCGACGTCCAGGCAGGGGATCACACGTACGGCGAGCGTCATGACGAGCCCTCCCCGCGCGGCGCCGCCGGGTCCCGGTACGCCTCCACCTCGACCTCGACGACCAGGCTCGGGTCGACGAAGCCGGACACGATGATCATGGACGCGGCGGGCCGGATCGCGTCGAACAGCTCCTTGTGTGCGCGGCCCACGTCCTCAACGTCCCGGGCGTGGGTGATGTACATACGGGTGCGCACCACATCGGTCGGGCCGAGACCCAGTTGTTCCAGCGCCGCGAACGCCACGTTGAACGCGTTGACCGTCTGCTCGTAGGGACCGCCCCCGGCGATCTCGCCGTCCACTATCGACGTGCACCCGGAGACCAGCACCAGGCCGTTCGGCAGCTCCACCGCGCGGGAGTAGCCGAAGGCGTCCTCCCAGGGCGCGCCGGTCGCGACGCGTCGTAGCTCGGTCACAGGGCCACCGCCTCCAAGGCCTCTTCCAGGGTGAACGCCTTCGCGTAGAGGGCCTTCCCGACGATGGAGCCCTCGACACCGAGGGGTACCAGCTCGGCGATGGCGCGGAGGTCGTCGAGCGACGACACCCCGCCGGAGGCCACGACCGGGCGGTCGGTCGCCGCGCAGACGTTGCGCAGCAGCTCCAGGTTGGGGCCCTGGAGGGTGCCGTCCTTGGCGATGTCGGTGACCACGTACCGGGCGCAGCCCTCGGAGTTGAGGCGGTCCAGCGTCTCGTAGAGGTCGCCGCCGTCACGCGTCCAGCCGCGTCCGCGCAGGGTCGTGCCACGTACGTCGAGGCCGACCGCGATCTTGTCGCCGTGCTCGGCGATGACCTTGGCGACCCACTCCGGGGTCTCCAGCGCGGCGGTGCCGAGGTTCACCCGGGTGCAGCCGGTGGCGAGGGCGGCGGCGAGGGTGTCGTCGTCGCGGATGCCGCCGGACAGCTCGACCTTGATGTCCATGGCGCCGGCGACCTCGGCGATGAGCTTGCGGTTGTCGCCGGTGCCGAACGCGGCGTCCAGGTCGACGAGGTGCAGCCACTCGGCGCCGGAGCGCTGCCAGGCGAGGGCCGCCTCCAGGGGCGAGCCGTAGGAGGTCTCCGAACCGGACTCGCCGTGCACGAGGCGGACGGCCTGGCCGTCGCGGACGTCCACGGCGGGGAGGAGTTCGAGCTTCGAAGGCATCAGAGGGTTCCGATCCAATTGTTCAACAACTGCGCTCCGGCGTCGCCGGACTTCTCGGGGTGGAACTGGGTGGCCCACAGGGCGCCGTTCTCCACGGCTGCCACGAAGGGCTTGCCGTGCGTCGACCAGGTCACCAGGGGGGCGCGCATCGCCAGGTTCACGACTTCGAGGGACCAGTCGTGGACGGCGTAGGAGTGCACGAAGTAGAAGCGCGCGTCCGCGTCGAGGCCCGCGAAGAGCTGGGAGCCCGCCGGGGTGTCCACGGTGTTCCAGCCCATGTGGGGCACGATCGCGGCCTGCAACGGCTCGACCGAACCGGGCCACTCGTCCAGGCCCTCGGTCTCGACGCCGTGCTCGATGCCGCGCGCGAACAGGATCTGCATGCCGACGCAGATGCCCATCACCGGGCGCCCGCCGGCCAGTCGGCGGCCGACGATCCAGTCGCCGCGCGCTTCCTTCAGGCCCTGCATGCAGGCGGCGAAGGCGCCGACGCCCGGGACCAGCAGCCCGTCCGCGTTCATGGCCTTGTCGTAGTCGCGCGTGATCTCGACCTCGGCACCGGTGCGCGCGAGGGCACGCTCGGCGGACCGGACGTTCCCGAAGCCGTAGTCGAAGACGACCACCTTCTTCGCCGCGTTCTTGGATGCGCTCAACTCCACACCGCCAGCCGCATGACCCCCGCGACCAGACACATCGCCGCGCCGATGGAGACCAGCACGATGAGGCTCGCCGGCATCTTCTGCTTGACGAAGGAGTAGACCCCGCCGAGGAGGAAGAGTCCGACGACGATCAGGAGGCTGGAGAGGCCGGTCACAGCGCGCCCTTCGTGGAGGGGAGGATGCCGGCCGCGCGCGGGTCGCGCTCGGAGGCGTACCGCAGGGCGCGGGCGAGCGCCTTGAACTGGCACTCCACGATGTGGTGCGCGTTGCGCCCGTACGGCACGTGCACGTGCAGCGCGATCTGGGCCTGGGCGACGAAGGACTCCAGGATGTGCCGGGTCATCGTCGTGTCGTACTCGCCGATCATCGGCGCCATGTTCTCGGGCTCGGTGTGCACGAGGTAGGGGCGGCCGGACAGGTCGACGGTGACCTGGGCGAGGGACTCGTCCAGCGGGACCGTGCAGTTGCCGAAGCGGTAGATCCCGACCTTGTCGCCGAGCGCCTGTTTGAAGGCGGCGCCGAGGGCGAGGGCGGTGTCCTCGATGGTGTGGTGCGAGTCGATGTGCAGATCGCCCTCGGTCTTCACGGTGAGGTCGAACAGACCGTGCCGGCCGAGCTGGTCGAGCATGTGGTCGTAGAAGCCGACTCCTGTCGCCACGTCGACCTTGCCGTGCCCGTCGAGATCGATCTCGACGAGGACCGACGTCTCCTTGGTCGTCCGCTCCACACGTCCTACGCGGTTCATGTGCTCTGCTCCTTCATCAACTCACGGACCGCGTCCAGGAACGCGTCGTTCTCTTCGGGGGTTCCGGCGGAGACCCGCAGCCACCCCGGGATGCCGTTGTCCCGGACCAGGACGCCCCGGTCGAGGATCGCCTGCCAGGCGATGTGGGAGTCCGCGAACCGGCCGAACTGCACGAAGTTGGCGTCGGACTCGACGACTTCACAGCCGAGGGCACGCAACTCCCGTACCAGCCGGTCGCGTTCGCCCTTCAGCTGCTCCACATACCCGAGCAGTGTGTCGGTGTGCTCCAGGGCGGCCAGCGCGGTCGCCTGGGTGACGGCCGACAAGTGGTAGGGCAGCCGTACGAGTTGGACGGCGTCGACGACCGCCGGGTGCGCGGCGAGATAGCCGAGACGCAGGCCCGCCGCGCCGAACGCCTTCGACATGGTCCGGGAGACGACGAGATTCGGCCGATCTTCGAGCAGCGGCAGCAGCGAGTCGCCGTGGCTGAACTCGATGTACGCCTCGTCGACGATCACCATCGACGGCTTGGCGGCCTGCGCGGCCTCGTACAGCGCGAGCACCGTCTCGGGCGGAACGGCGTTGCCCGTGGGGTTGTTGGGGGTCGTGACGAACACGACGTCGGGCTTGTTCTCGGCGATCCAGCGCTCGGCGGCGGCGAGATCGATCGTGAAGTCCTCGTTGCGCGGGCCGGAGATCCAGCCGGTCCCCGTGCCGCGCGCGATGAGCGCGTGCATCGAGTACGACGGCTCGAAGCCGATCGCGGTACGGCCGGGCCCGCCGAAGGTCTGGAGCAGTTGCTGGATGACCTCGTTGGAGCCGTTGGCCGCCCAGACGTTCTCGATGCCGACCCGGTGATTACCGGTCTTCGTCAGGTAGTTGGCCAGCTCCGTGCGCAACTCGACCGCGTCCCGGTCGGGGTAGCGGTTGAGGTCGCGGGCGGCCTCGCGGACTCGCTCGGTGATCCGCTCGACCAGGGCCTCGGGCAGCGGGTAGGGGTTCTCGTTGGTGTTCAGCCGTACGGGGACGTCCAACTGGGGCGCGCCGTAAGGGGACTTGCCGCGCAGCTCGTCCCGTACGGGAAGATCGTCGATTCCGAAGCTCACTTGCCGGGCACCTTCCAGCCGAACCTTGCCTTGACCGCCGCGCCGTGCGCGGGCAGGTCCTCCGCCTCCGCCAGCGTGACCACGTGATGCGCCACGTCCGCCAGCGCGTCCTTCGTGTAGTCGACGATGTGGATGCCGCGCAGGAAGGACTGCACGGAGAGCCCGGAGGAGTGGCAGGCGCAACCGCCGGTCGGCAGCACGTGGTTGGAGCCGGCCGCGTAGTCGCCGAGGGAGACGGGCGCCCAGGGCCCGACGAAGATCGCGCCCGCGTTGCGTACCCGGTCGGCCACGGCGGCCGCGTCCGCCGTCTGGATCTCCAGGTGCTCGGCGCCGTACGCGTCGACGACCCTGAGCCCCTCCTCGATGCCGTCGACGAGGACGATCGCGGACTGCCGGCCGGCCAGCGCCGGGGCGATCCGGTCCTCGATGTGCTTGGTGGCCGCGACCTGCGGTTCGAGTTCCTTCTCGACCGCGTCCGCGAGCGTCACGGAGTCCGTGACCAGGACGGCCGCGGCGAGCGGGTCGTGCTCGGCCTGGCTGATCAGGTCGGCCGCGACGTGCACCGGGTCGGCGGTGTCGTCCGCGAGGATCGCGATCTCAGTGGGGCCGGCCTCGGTGTCGATACCGATCTTGCCCGCGAAGTAGCGCTTGGCGGCGGCGACCCAGATGTTGCCGGGGCCGGTGACCATGTTGGCCGGGGCGCAGGACTCGGTGCCGTGGGCGAACATCGCGACGGCCTGGGCGCCGCCGACGGCGTAGACCTCGTCGACACCGAGCAGCGCGCAGGCGGCGAGGATCGTGGGGTGCGGCAGACCGCCGAAGTCCGCCTGCGGCGGGGACGCGAGCGCGACGGAGCCGACGCCCGCCTCCTGGGCCGGGACCACGTTCATGATCACGGAGGACGGGTAGACCGAGCGTCCGCCGGGCGCGTACAGCCCCACCCGGTCGACCGGCACCCACTTCTCGGTGACCGAACCGCCGGGCACGACCTGGGTGGTGTGGGTCGTACGGCGCTGCTCGCGGTGGACGAGCCGGGCGCGCCGGATGGACTCCTCCAGGGCCGCGCGCACGGCCGGGTCGAGCTGCTCCAGCGCGTCGACGAGTGCCTGGGCCGGGACCCGTACCGATTCCAGCCGCACCCCGTCGAACTTCTCGGCGAAGTCGATCAGCGCCGCGTCGCCCCGATGATGCACGGCCTCGCAGATCGGCCGCACCTTCTCCAGGGCGGCCGAGACGTCGAAGTCGGCTCGGGGCAGCAGGTCGCGCAGGGCGGGCCCTCCGGGGAGGGCGTCACCGCGCAGATCGATTCGGGCCAGAAAAGAAGAAGGCAGCACACAGCAATTCTCGCAGACGGCGATCGAGCCCTGCTCGCGCATATCAATGGCTGATACAGAACGTGGCCGGAACCCGGAAGATCCCCTTCACGTCTAGTGTTCCGGGCGTCACGGAGCGGGCATGAACAGCCGTGCGAAACCCGTGAGTAGTTGAGAGGGATGAAAGAGCAGTGACCGAAGGTGCCGGCATCCGCGCGGGCGACGTGCCGGCGGATGCGACCGCCGCCGAACTGGGCATGTGGCAGGCCTTCCGCAACGGCAGCGTGTACGACCTGAGCAGCGGCGACAGTGTCGTCGACGATCCGCACGGCGGACATCCGTGGGGCCCCGAGCGGACCGTCCGGGCACGCATCGTGTGCTGGCTGCTCCTCGACGGACCGCCCGCGCTGTCGGGCCGGGTGGCCTCCCTGAAACTCACCGGTGTGCAGATCAGCGGCGTCCTGGACGTGGCGGGCGGCACCGTCACGCCGTACGTCGAGCTGAAGGGCTGCCGTTTCGAGCGGGAGGTGCTGCTGCCGGAGGCCCACTTCCGGACCGTACGGCTGGTGAACTGCTCGGTGCCGCGGCTGGAGGCGGCCCGGGTGCACACGGAGGGTGACCTGCATCTGCCGCGCTGCCGGTTCCACAACGGCGTACGGCTGACCGACGCGCACATCGGCACCGATCTGCTGCTCAACCAGGCGATCGTCTACCGGGACCGCACGGGCCGTTCCATCGCCGCCGACGGGATGACCGTAGGACAGGACCTCCAGGCCGAACTCCTCGAATCGCACGGTGAGTTGAGCCTGCGCAGCGCCAAGGTGGGCGTCTCGCTGAGCCTGCGCGGTGCCCGGCTGGCCAACCCGTACACCCGACTCGCCCTGAACGCGCCCCAGTTGACCGTGGGCCGCACCCTGTACCTCACCCCGGCCGGGGTCGGCGGCCCCGGGCTGAGCGGCACGACACCCGCGCGCGGGACCCGCATCCAGCGGTTCACCTGCCAGGGCGGAGTGCGCCTGGACGACGGGCGGTTCGGGGACGCGGTGGACCTGGAGCGGGCCCGGTTCACGTTCACGGACGACCAGGAGCTGTCGCTGCTGCGGGTGCAGACGCCCGAGTTGCGCTTCCTCGGGGAGAAACCGCAGCGCGGCAAGGTGGTGCTGTCGGGGGCCAGGATCGTCAACCTGATCGACGGGAAGGACAGTTGGCCGGGTCCGGGCAATCTCCACACGGGCGGCTTCGTGTACGAGAACCTCGTACCGCAGGGCCCGTTCCCGCTGGAGACCCGCCTCGACTGGGTGGCCGCGGCGACCCCCGAGTACAACCCGGAGCCGTACGAGCGGCTCGCGACCGTGCTGCGCAACGCCGGTGAGGACGAGGACGCGCGGGAGGTGCTGCTCGCCAAGCAGCGCCGGCGCCGGGAGAGTCTGCCCGTCGCGGCCAAGGTGTGGGGGTTCGCGCAGGACTGGACGGTCGCCTACGGGTACCGGCCGGGCCGGGCCGCCGTATGGATGGCGGTGCTGTGGGCGGCCAGTTCGCTGGCCTTCGCGCACGCCGACCACGCGCCGGTGAGCGCGAACGGGCATCCGCCGTGGAGCCCCGCCCTGTTCGCGCTGGACCTGCTGCTGCCGGTGATCGACCTGGGGCAGGTGGGCCAGTGGCAGTTGCACGGCGGCTGGCAGTGGCTGTCCGTGGTGCTGATCCTGCTGGGCTGGATCCTGGCCACGACGGTGGCGGCGGGGGCGACCCGGCTGCTCAGGCGGGGATAGCGACCGGTCGCGCACAGTGCTCGAACAGGTGAGCAACAGTCACCTTTTACCTGGGCTTGACCGAGGCGCGTACAACTTTCCACGGGGTGCCCAAACGGTCTGGCGCACTCCGGATCCGCGGTCATTCAATGGTCGGCACCATGGCTCTGCTGCGCGCGTTCATCCGCACCGCCCGGATGGCAAGCACCACCTCGCGGCTCGCCGCCGGGCTGCCGGCCGACGACGAGGTCCTTCTCGACGCGCCCGACGACCGGCTCGGCCCCGCGCTGGTCGCGGCCGGGCGCGGCGAGTACGGCCCGGCCTCCGACCTGCTGGCCGCGACCCGTGCGGACGCCGAGTGGGAGGACCGCGACCGCCATACGCTCCGGCTCGCCGCGTTCGCCCGCTGCCGCCCCGAGTGGCTGGCGGACTGGTGCGCCGCCGCCCCGCAGGACCCGGACGCGCTGCTGGTCAGGGCTCAGCAGGCGCTGGACCGCTGCTGGGAGTCGCCGGCCCGCGTCGAGCTGCTGTGCGGGCTGAGCCCGCTGATCGCGGCGGCGGCCGAGGCGGAGCCGCGCGATCCGGTGCCGTGGCGGATCGCCCTCGACCGGGCGCGGGGCACGAACGCGGGGCACGCGGAGTTCGAGCGGCTGTGGGGCGAGGCGGTCCGCCGCTCCCCGCACCACTACGGCTGCCATGTGGCCGCCCTCCAGTACCTGTCGGCGGCCTGCTGCGCGCAGTGGGGGAACACGCCCCACACCGCCCGCTGCTCCCACCGCGCGTGCTTCGACTTCGCCGAGCCGGCCGCGCAGGACGCGCTGCCGGGCTCGCTCGTCCAGGCGCTGCCGATGCGTGCCGCCTTCGCGTGTCTGACCGACGGCTGCGGTGCCACGGTGCCGCGTGCCCGGCTGGACGCGGCGGCCGACCTGGCCATCGCCCTCTCGGCCGGCTACGCGGCGGCGGATCCCTGGCCCGCGGAGGTCCGCAACCTTCTGGCCTACGTCCTCGTCCGCCTCGAACGCTGGACGGACGCCCTGGACCAACTGCGCCTGATCGGCCCGTACGCCACGTCCTTCCCCTGGGACCGGATCTCCGACGACCCGCTCGGCCGGTTCCTGGAAATACGCGACGGCATACGGCTCGCGGTGGCCTCGGAACTGCCGCTGGGCGCCCCCGTTCCACCCGTCCTCCAGGCGATTCCGCGTCCCCAGGGGCCCTTCGGAAACGCACCCGGGTATCCACGGAGTGAGCACGGCGAACGTGCCCGCTCCGGCGACCATTAGGCTTTTGCGCCGTGACCACCGTCCGGCTGCCGCTCTTCCCCCTGAACTCGGTTCTGTTCCCGGGGCTCGTGCTTCCTCTGAACATTTTCGAGGAGCGCTATCGCGCCATGATGCGCGATCTGCTCAAGACCCCTGAGGAGGAATCGCGCCGATTCGCCGTCGTGGCCATCCGCGACGGCCACGAGGTGGCGTCGACCGCCCCGGGCATGCCCGACCAGCGGGCCGTGCCCGAGCGCGGGCCCGCGGCCGGCTTCGGCCCCGACCCGCTCAAGGCCTTCCACGCGGTGGGCTGCGTGGCCGACGCGGCCACGATCCGCGAGCGCGCCGACGGCACGTTCGAGGTGCTGGCGACGGGCACGACCCGGATGCGGCTGCTCTCCGTGGACGCCTCGGGCCCGTTCCTGACGGCCGAGCTGGAGGAGCTGCCCGAGGAGAAGGGCGACGAGGCCGGCGCGCTGGCGGAGGGCGTGCTACGCGCGTTCCGCCAGTACCAGAAGCGCCTGGCGGGCGCCCGCGAACGCTCCCTCTCGACCGGCGAAGCGGAACTCCCCGACGAACCGGCGGTGGTGTCCTACCTGGTGGCCGCCGCGATGATGCTGGACACGGCGACAAAACAACGCCTTCTCCAGGCCCCCGACACCGCCTCCCGCCTGCGCGACGAACTGAAACTCCTTCGCTCCGAGACGGCCATCATCCGCAACCTCCCGTCCCTGCCCGCGTCGGACCTGACGCGAGGCCCGACGAGCCTGAACTGAGCCCGGAGTTCCTTTGATGGCGAAGAAACCGAAGCAGCAGCACCAGAAGAACCAACAGTCGGGCGGCACGCCGGCGACCGTGGCCCTGACGGCCGCCGGCGTCCCGTACGAGATCCACTCCTACGACCACGACCCCGCCCACCCCTCCTACGGCGAGGAGGCGGCCGAGGCGATGGGCGTCTCTCCGGACCGCGTCTTCAAGACCCTGGTCGCGGACGTGGACGGCGCGCTGACGGTGGCGGTGGTCCCGGTGGCGGGCCAACTGAACCTGAAGGCACTCGCGTCGGCAGTAGGCGGCAAACGCGCGACGATGGCCGACCCCACCCTCGCCGAACGCACCACGGGCTACGTCCGAGGCGGCATCTCCCCTCTCGGCCAACGCAAAAAACTCCGCACGGTCCTCGACGACTCGGCCACCGCCCACCCCACGATCTGCGTCTCCGCCGGCCGCCGAGGCCTGGAGGTCGAACTCTCCCCGGAGTCCCTGACAACCCTCACAGAAGCGGTCCTGGCCCCCATCGGCCGTGCATGACCCCTCGACGCCGGTCCCGTCCTGGATTAAGCACAAGGGACATGTCGAAGAAAACAAGAAAACGAAAGTGGCGCACCAGGAAACACCGGGCCAACCACGGCCGGCGCCCGGCGTAGCGGTTCGCGGCTGTCGGGCTGTCGGGTTCTGCGGCTGTCCGGCTGCCGGCTCTGCGGCTCTGCGGCTCTGCGGCTCTGCGGCCAGGGTCGCGCGGCCGGTGCCCTCTTGGGGGCGCGGCTTCTGGACGCGAGGGGGCACGCCTCAGGCCCTGTCCGGTGCGGTGCCCCCCGGGGCCGCGACTTCTCTCAGAGCGGGACCGGCACTTCTCCCCGCAGGCCCGCACAATCCAGCCCGTCCGGCGTTTGAGGACGAGGCCCCTTCAGGGCCGACGGGGGTCTGGGGGCGGAGCCCCCAGGGCGGGGCCGAAGGGGCGGCAGCCCCTGGGGATGGGACGGGTAGGGGCGGCGGGGGCGAGAAAATCCCCTAGGCCGTCGGAGCCCCGTACCCATCCTCGGAAACCGCCCCCTGCTGCCCATACACCGGCTCGGCATCCCGCGGCCCGAACAACGCCGTCAGCCCGAGATGAACCACCAGCGCGGCCACCGACCACGCCAGCAACGCCCCCTTCGCCCCCAACTTCAACGGCGCGGAGAACGTAACCCCCTTACCCACGGACTTGGCATGCGCGAGCACATCCTTCGTGGGCCCGAACCACATCCCCAGCCGCCACGCGAGGAACGAAGCGAGCAGCCCACCCAAGGCCAGCGCAGCGACCAGCGGCACACTCCCCCGCCGCCGCCACAAAAACACCACGAGCGCACTCAGCACCCCAAAACCCACCGCAAGCAGAGTGAACGTTCCGTCCACCCCCACCGCCTGCTCCCCTTCGGAGTCCTTGAGGTAGACGACCCAGCTCTTGTCGACCACGTCCCCGACCAGCGGCACATGCGGCGCCAGCCACCACCACAACACCCCGAGCAACACCCCACCGAGCGCCACGACGACCGTGACGACCACGGCCTCGATCAGTTCGGTCTTCATTCCGGGCCCGTCCGCGCCGTAGGACGCGTCCTGCGGCGGTGCGTAGACGGGATACCCGGCACCCGGGTCACCGGGGGCACCCGCGGTGCCCGGGTCACCCGGCGGCTGCCACGGATCGTGCGGGGACTGGTCACGCGGCGGCGGAGGCGGAGTCAGCGGTGCGGTCACTCTGCCATCGTGCCAGGCCCGGCTGTGCGGCGCGTCACCGGACGGCAGCCCGACGGTAGGCCCAGGCGGCGACGGCCAGCGAAACGACCCCGACTCCGGCGCATACGGCGAGGTCACCGAGGACGAGCGCCCAGTCAGGCCGCGCCGCGAAGGTCTGCGCGAAGGCCTCGACGCCGTAGGTGGACGGCACCAGATCCCGCAGGAACCGCACCGCGTCCGGCATCCGATCAGCCGGCAGCACCCCCAGCAGCAGCGCCGCCGACATGCCCAACTGCCCGAGCAGCGTGGCGAGTTCAGGACGGGGCGCAAGCAGCCCGAGGGCCGCCCCGAGCCCGGCGAGCGCGGCCCCGGCGAGCGGGATCACCGCCGCCAGGATCCAGATGTTCCCCATCGGCAGCCCGAACAGCACACACCCGAAGAGGGCGGTGAGCGCGGTCCCCGGCACGGTGAAGGAGGCGTACGCCCCCGCCGCGCCCAGCACCACGGCCGCGGGCGGCACCGGCAGGGTGGCGTAGTGGTCGAGCCCCCCGCTGCCGCGCAGTTGCCCGAAGTACTGCGCGAGGAGGTTCAGCCCGACGTAGGCGACGACGAGCACGGACGAGCCGGCGACGACGAACCGGGCGTCATGGCTCCCGCCGTCGACGACCCCGCGCATCATGATCAGGATGCCGACCGACTGGAAGGTCGCCACGAACAGGAGCGGAATCCGCGCGACCCGCGCCCGGGACAACTGCGCCCGGTACACGGCGGCCATGGAGGGCCACAGCCTCGCCTTCGGCCCCAGCTCGGCCGCGCCCGAGGCAGCGGCCTCCGGCACGGCCAGGGGACCGCTCGGCAGAACATCGGCGGATACGACACTCACGTCGCGCTGCTCCTCTCGACGCCCGAAGTCGTCCTGTCCCATACGGATACGACGGCCCGTGTACTCATGCCTTCACCAGCCCCTGCGCGTTCCCGCCCAGTGTCAGATACACGTCCTCCAGGCTGGGCGTGGCCAGGGTGAAGTCGTCCAGGGCGGCGAACGCGGCCCCGCCGGTCACCGTGGCGACGGCCACCCGGGCCTCCTCGGGGGCCAGCCTGAGCGTCCAGCGGCGGCCGGACTCGACGGCCCGGTCCCGCAGCGCGGCGACCTCCGGGACGTCCAGCGGCGGTTTCTCCCGCCAGACCAGTTCGACCCGCACCTCGCCGGCGACCTGTTCCTTGAGGCCGCCCGGGGTGTCGCAGGCGATGACCCTGCCCTGGTCGAGGACGGCGACCCGGTCGAGGACGGTCTCGGCCTCGATGACGTTGTGGGTAACGAGCAGCACGGTGGACCCGTGCTCGGCCCGGCGCCGGTCGACGGCGGACCACACGGCCCGGCGCGCCACCGGATCCATCCCGGTGGTCGGCTCGTCGAGCACCAGCAGCGGCCGCTCCCCGACCAGCGCGGCGGCGACACACGCCAGCCGCCGCTGCCCACCGGACAGCTTCTTCAACGGCCGCCCGGCAAGGGCCGTAAGCCCCAACTCGTCCAGTACGGCGTCCCGCTCGGCACGCGCCTCGCGCAGGTCCAGGCCGCGCAGCCGGGCGGTCGTCTCGGCGGCGAGCGACACGGTCAGTTCGTCGAGCGCGGAGGACTCCTGGCCGAGGTAGGCGAGGATCCGCGCGGCCCGCTCCGGGTGGCGCACGATGTCGTGGCCGAGGATCTCGACGCTGCCGGCGTCGGGCCGCATCAGTCCGGTGAGCTGGCGTACGAGGGTGGACTTGCCGGCGCCGTTCGGTCCGAGCAGTCCGAAGATCTCGCCCCGGCGGATGTCGAGGGTCACGTCGTCGGTGGCCCGCACCTCGGGGGTTCCCGGCGCACCGCGTCGGCCGCGCACCGCCGGATAGGTCTTGCTGAGCCCGCGCACCGCACACACGACGTCACCACCGTGTCGAAGTGCCTGTCCCGCGCGCGTACTCACGGGACGAGCCTACGGGGTCCGGGAGCCCTGCCCGCTCGCGGGTCGGTCGAGAACGGCACATTCGTCGGTAAAGCCGTCCCGCCGCGAGGCCGCCCGGCCACCGGACCGGCCGCCTCCGCTCACTCCCCGGCGGGCGCGTGCTCCGCGGCCGTCCGTACGTCGATCTCGCGCCAGAAACCGGCCCGGATCGCGTACCGGTCGTGCTCGTCGATCTGGTCGTCCTTGTGGGCGAGGAGCCCGAACCGGGCGGCGTAGCGCAGCAGTTCGCCGTCGATGCGGTGCGGGACGCGCGGGTACATCGCGGACAGTTTCTGCAGGTTGCCGCCCTGGTCGCCGAGGCGGCCCATCCAGCGGCGGGCGAAGACCTGCCCCACCTCGAAGGGATCGCCGCCGACCGTGGTGATGTCCTCCTCGCGGTCGGCCCAGCGCTGCTCGGCGGTGGTCAACTGCGCCAGCGTCGGCATCGAGGCGACGTCGGGCGACTCGGCGGCGCCGCCCGGCCGGTCGACCCACCCTTTGTCGGAGGACCAGCGCAGGGTCGCGCTCGCGGGCTGCGGTGCGGGGGCGGGGGCGCCCGGGGCCTTCAGGCTCGCCAGGTCCTTCGGGGTGGGGACGCCCTTGGCCGCGGGCACCCGCTCCTGCGTACCGTTCGGCGAACCGGCCTCGGCCGCCGCGTGCTCGCCCTCCTCGACCGGCCGCTCGCGCGCGGCCGGCGCGGACTCGGGCAGCGGCGCGGACAGGATCGCGGCGATCTCCGGCCGCGGCGCGGGCGGCGGCGCGCACACCCCACCGAGATCCTTCGCCCGTACGGCCTTGGTGATCCAGGTCCGGTCGAGCACCCGCCGCTCGTCGGCCTCGGCGACCAGGTCCTCGGACTGGTTGTAGTCCCCGTCCGCGGCCTGCACGGCCCACAGGTGTACGGCGACGCCGTGCTCCTTGGCGGCCATCATGCCCGGCAGCAGGTCCCCGTCGCCGGTGACGAGCACGACGTCGGAGC
Organism: Streptomyces sp. NBC_01478; assembly: GCF_036227225.1. Taxonomy (GTDB): domain Bacteria; phylum Actinomycetota; class Actinomycetes; order Streptomycetales; family Streptomycetaceae; genus Streptomyces. The sequence goes on from NZ_CP109444.1 coordinate 3,344,854, forward strand.
AGGCGCGGTTGCGGGCCAGCTCGGTCAGCTCGGCGTGCATGGCGGCGTCGACGCCCTTCTGCGCCCAGCGGCCGTCGCTACGGGTCAGGGCGCCGAGGCGGACGGTCACGCGGGGCATCACGCGCAGCCTGCGGTGCTCGGGCTGCGGGACGCGGTCGGGGGCGCCGTCGAACCAGTAGATGCGCAGCAGGGGTCGTTCGGTGTCCGACTCGGCGCGCTCGCGCAGGCCCTGGATGAGGGCGGCGTGATCGACGGTGATCCGGGAACGCGAGGGCTCGCCGGCGAGGAGACTGGCCGCCGCCCCCAGCAGATACCCGGCGTCCACCAGGACGATGCAGCGGTCCACGCGACTCACCCTCTTCCCGGTCGGTTGTGCTTCGGGCTTGCTTCGAGTCTGCCCGACCGCGCAGGGGTTAACGGCCCGAACTCGATCTTCGGCGTGGCGTTTCGGGACTTCTCTCTCGCATCAACCATGTCACACACGGTAATTATCCGAAATGCGTTCTTCGTCAGCCTATGTGAATCTGGTCGCGGCCCTGGCCCCTAGATCCCCCTCAGGAGGCAGATCACCATGGCCAAGAACAAGCACCGTGACCGTAAGCAGCCGCAGTCCGAGCGCGCCCAGGAGCAGGCCACGTCGTCCTCGATGGAGGCACAGGCCGAACAGCGCATATCCCAGGCGACGCCGAGCGACATGGCCCGCAAAGGCAAGCAGAAACGCTTCGGCCACAACTGAGGCCTGTTTCAAGGGTTGTTGAACGGCCGAGGGGCGCATCCGTCGACGGATGCGCCCCTCACCACTTCTCCGTGCCTGTCGCGCGGCTCTCCGTGCCTGTCGCTCAGCCGGCCAGGCAGGCCGGGCCGAGCAGCACCTTCAAGTCGCCGAACAGGGCCGGGTCGGGCTTCACCCGGTGCTTGTCCAGGCGCAGGATCGTGGTCTTGGTCGGGCCCTGGAGCTTGATGCGGACCTCGCTGTCGCCCCGGTGGTGGCTGAGGATCTCACCGAGCCTGCTGACCATGGGCGGAGTGACCCTGGTCGCCGGGATGGTGAGGATCACGGGCGCGTTGGTGCCCGCGTTCGACACGTCCGGGACCTGCATCTCCATCGCGACCAGACGGGGCACGTCCTCGCGCTTGTCGAGGCGACCCTTGACGAACACGATGGTGTCCTCGACGAGTTGGGTCGAGATGAGCTGGTAGGTCGCCGGGAAGAACATGCACTCGATGGAGCCCGCGAGGTCCTCGACCGTGGCGATCGCCCAGGCGTTGCCCTGCTTGGTCATCTTGCGCTGGAGGCCCGAGATGATGCCGCCGATGGTGACGACCGCGCCGTCCGCGTGCTCACCTCCGGTGAGCTGGGCGATGCCCGCGTCGGCCTTGTCGGACAGCACGTGCTCCAGGCCGAAGAGCGGGTGGTCGGAGACGTAGAGACCGAGCATCTCCCGCTCCTGCGCGAGGAGATACGTCTTCTCCCACTCGTCGGTGGTGAACTCCACGTCGAGCCCGAAGCCGGGCTCGCTGGTGTCCTCCTCGCCCATGCCGCCGAAGAGGTCGAACTGCCCCTCGGCCTCCTTGCGCTTGACCGCCACCACGTTGTCGATCATCGGCTCGAAGTGCGCGGTGAGGCCCTTGCGGGTGTGCCCCAGGGTGTCGAACGCACCGGCCTTGATGAGGGATTCGGTGGTGCGCTTGTTGCAGGCGGCGGCCTCGACCTTGTCCAGGTAGTCGGGGAAGGAGCCGTACTTCCCCTTCGCCTTGCGGGACCTGATGATCGAGTCGACGACGTTCGTGCCGACGTTGCGCACGGCCTCCAGGCCGAAGAGGATCACGTCGTCGCCCTGGGCGGCGAAGTTGTGCACCGACTCGTTGACGTTCGGCGGGAGCACCTTGATCTTCATGCGCCGGCACTCGTTCAGGTAGATCGCGGACTTGTCCTTGTCGTCCTTGACCGAGGTGAGCAGCGCCGCCATGTACTCGGCCGGGTAGTTGGCCTTCAGGTAGGCGGTCCAGTACGAGACCAGGCCGTACGCGGCGGAGTGCGCCTTGTTGAACGCGTAGCCGGCGAAGGGGACCAGGACGTCCCACAGGGCCTGGATCGCCTCGTCGCTGTAGTTGTTCTTCCGGGCGCCCGCCTGGTAGATGGTGAAGTTCTTCGCCAGTTCCTCGGGCTTCTTCTTGCCCATCACGCGGCGCAGGATGTCGGCCTCGCCGAGCGAGTAGCCGGCGACGATCTGGGCGGCCTTCTGCACCTGCTCCTGGTAGACGATCAGGCCGTAGGTGACCGCGAGCACCTCTTCGAGGGGCTCCTCCAGCTCCTTGTGGATCGGGGTGATCTCCTGGCGCTTGTTCTTGCGCTCGGCGTAGTTGATGTGCGAGTTCATGCCCATCGGGCCGGGGCGGTACAGGGCCGAGACGGCGGAGATGTCCTCGAAGTTGTCGGGCTGCATCTGGCGCAGCAGGGAACGCATCGGGCCGCCGTCGAACTGGAACACGCCCAACGTGTCGCCGCGGCAGAGCAGTTCGTACGTCTTGGGGTCGTCCAGCGGGAGCGCGAGCATCTCCAGGTCGATGCCCTTGTTGGACTTCACCATCTTCACGGCGTCGTCCATGATCGTGAGGTTGCGCAGCCCCAGGAAGTCCATCTTGATCAGGCCGAGGGACTCGCACTGCGGGTAGTCCCACTGCGTGATCGTCACGCCGTCCGTGTGCCGCACCCAGATCGGCGCGTGGTCGACGATGGGCTCACTGGACATGATGACGCCGGCGGCGTGCACGCCCATCTGCCGGACCAGGCCCTCGACGCCCTTGGCGGTGTCGATGACCTTCTTGACGTCCGGCTCGTTCTCGTACATCCCGCGGATCTCGCCCGCCTCGCCGTAGCGCGGGTGCTTGGGGTCGGTGATGCCGGAGAGGTCGATGCCCTTGCCGAGGACGTCGGCGGGCATCGCCTTGGTGAGGCGGTCGCCCATCGCGTACGGGTAGCCCAGCACGCGCGCGGAGTCCTTGATGGCGTTCTTGGCCTTGATCTTGCCGTAGGTGCCGATCATGGCGACCTTGTCGGCGCCGTACTTCTCGGTCACGTACCTGATCACCTCGACGCGCCGACGCTCGTCGAAGTCGATGTCGACGTCGGGCATGGAGACGCGCTCGGGGTTGAGGAACCGCTCGAAGATCAGGCCGTGCGGGATCGGGTCGAGGTCGGTGATGCCCATGGCGTACGCGACGATCGAACCGGCCGCGGAACCACGACCGGGGCCCACCGCGATGCCGTTGTTCTTCGCCCACATGATGAAGTCGGCGACGACAAGGAAGTAGCCGGGGAAGCCCATCTGGATGATGACGTCCAGCTCGTAGTCGACCTGCTTCTGTCGGTCCTCGGGGACGCCGCCCGGGAAGCGGCGCTCCATGCCGAGGCGCACCTCCTCCTTGAACCAGGTGACCTCGGTGTAGCCGTCGGGGATGTCGAATTTCGGCATGAGGTTCTTCGCCTCGAACATGCCGGTGGTGTCGATCTGTTCGGCGACCAGGAGGGTGTTGCGGCAGCCCTCCTGCCAGGCGTCCGAGGAGTCCACGGCGTACATCTCGTCGGTGGACTTCAGGTAGTAGCCGGTGCCGTCGAAGCGGAAGCGGTCCGGGTCGGAGAGGTTCTTGCCGGTCTGGATGCACAGCAGGGCGTCGTGCGCGACGGACTCGTGGGCGTACGTGTAGTGCGAGTCGTTGGTCACCAGGGGCGGGATGCCGAGCTTCTTGCCGATGTCCAACAGGCCGTCGCGGACCCGGCGTTCGATCTCGATGCCGTGGTCCATCAGCTCCAGGAAGTAGCGGTCCTTGCCGAAGATGTCCTGGTACTCGGCGGCGGCCTTCAGGGCTTCCTCGGGCTGGCCCAGGCGCAGCCGGGTCTGCAGTTCGCCCGAGGGGCAGCCGGTGGAGGCGATGAGCCCCTCGGACCACTGGGAGATGGTCTCCTTGTCCATGCGCGGCCACTTCTGGAGCCAGCCCTCGGCGTACGCGTCCGAGGAGAGCTTGAAGAGGTTGTGCAGGCCCGTCTTGTTCGCCGCCCAGATCGTCTTGTGGGTGTAACCACCGGAACCGGACACGTCGTCGCGCTTCTGGTGCGGCTGGCCCCACTGGATCTTGCGCTTGTTGCGCCGGGACTCGGGGGCGACGTACGCCTCGATGCCGATGATCGGCGTGACCCCGGCCTTCGTCGCCGTGTGGAAGAAGTCGTAGGCCCCGTGGAGGTTGCCGTGGTCGGACATCGCGATATGGGTCATGCCCATCTCGTTGCACGCGTTGAACATGTCCTTCAGCCGCGCGGCACCGTCCAGCAGCGAGTACTGGGTGTGGACATGCAGGTGCGTGAACGGCGGCTTTGACACGGCTTGGCCTCCAGGGGAAACAGTCGACAACAGACAGCGGGCGGTCTGGGGGGACGAGACCGAATCCTATGCCTCGGGACTGACACAGGGCGGGCACTCCCGCGTACCTTCAAGCGTTGGAAAGTGACGACAGACCCGTCACATGTCACGTACCACCCGTACCAGGAGGCACAGAGCGATGTCGGTTCCGCAGCTCAACGACGAGCACCGCGGCGAGGAGATCCTTGCCGTCTTCGACACCGCCTTCGGCGAGCTCCTGGCCGCCGACCCGGCCGCGTTCCGTGTGAAGTTCCGGAAGATGGCGGCCTCCGCCTTCGCCTTCTACCGGGGCACGGCGGCGCTGTTCTACCACGACCTAGACGCCGAGAAGCGGGGCGGCCCGTACCTGGACGACCGCACCTCGCGCGTGTGGATCCACGGCGACCTGCACGCCGAGAACTTCGGCACGTACATGGACTCGAACGGCCGGCTGGTCTTCAACGTCAACGACTTCGACGAGGCCTACGTCGGCCCGTTCACCTGGGACCTCAAGCGCTTCGCCGCCTCCGTCGCGCTGATCGGGTACGCGAAGGCGCTCAGTGACGAGCAGATCACCGAGCTGGTGCAGGTGTACGCGGGCGCGTACCGCGAGCGGGTGCACGCGCTGGCGACCGGCGCGAAGAGCGACGAGGTGCCGCCGTTCACGCTGGACACGGCCGACGGCCCGCTGCTGGGCGCGCTGCGCACCGCCCGCTCGCTGACCCGCTTCGAGCTGCTGGACTCGATGACGGAGATCCGTGACTTCGAGCGCCGCTTCGCGTCGGGCGGCGGCTCCATCGAGCTGGACGCGGCCACCCGCTACAAGGTCCTCGCGGCCTTCGACGGCTACCTGGAGACGCTCCCCGAGTCCTCCCTGGACCGCCCGGACTCGTACCGGGTGAAGGACGTCGTCGGCCGCCGCGGCATCGGCATCGGCTCGGCCGGGCTGCCGTCGTACAACATCCTTCTGGAGGGCAACAGCGACGCCCTGGAGAACGATGTGGTGATCTACATCAAGCAGGCCCAGACGCCGGCCGTCTCCCGGCACATCACGGACCCGGCGATCCGGGACTACTTCCAGCACGAGGGCCACCGCACGGTGATCTCCCAGCGCGCCCTCCAGGCGCACGCCGACCCGTGGCTGGGCTGGACCGAGCTGGGCGGCACGGGTCAGCTCGTCGCCGAGGTGTCGCCGTACGCGGTGGACCTGGACTGGAGCGACATCGACGACCCGGAGGAGATCGCCGCCGTCGTCGCCGACCTCGGGCGGGCCACGGCCACGATGCACGCGGCGGCCGACGACCAGTCCGGCGAGTCCCTGGTGCCGTTCTCCACCGAGCGGGCCATCGACGCGGCGATCGCGGCCGACGAGGACGGCTTCGCGGGCGTGCTCGTCGACTTCGCGCACAGCTACGGCGCACGCGCGCGTGCCGACCACCAGACCTTCGTCGACCTGTTCCGCAACGGCCGGATTCCGGGTCTGTAACCATCCGTACGCTCACAGGAACCCTTTAGCGGTGCCTTACCGGAGCACATGACAGACTCACCTCCGCTATGGACATATCCGGGATCCAGCTCAGGGCCGTACGCGCGGCGCTGTTCACGGCACTGGTCGTGACGCTCAGCACCGCGTCGCACGTACTGCTGTCCCGGACCCCGCTTCCGCTCGGCACGGTGGCGGCGATCGCCGCCACCGTGTTCGTGCTCGCCTACGCGCTGGCGGGCCGCGAGCGCGGCTTCGGGAAGATCGCCGCGCTGCTGATCCCGCTGGAGCTGGCCGCCGACACGGTGTTCACCACCGGCCAGCACGCCTGCTACGGCAGGGCGGGCGGCCCGGTCGCCGGACCGCTGCGCTCGGTCGGCCTGGACGTGCTGTGCAGCGGCGGCAGCGTCGGCACCTCGCTGGCCCGGATGACCGACGATCCCCATCAGGCGGCGGCGCTGCTCACGCACACCGACGCCACCGCCGCCTGGCTGCTGCTCGGCGCGCACATCGGCGTCGGGCTGCTGGCCGCCGCCTATCTGCGCCGCGGCGAGCGCGCGCTGTCCGAACTGCTGCGCGCGGCGACGGCGGTCGGCTTCCGCCCGCTGCTCCTGGCCGTCGCCGCCGTGACCGGCCGGCGCACCTCGCCGGTCCGCCGGCTGCCGCGCACCTCGCACCGCACGGCCACCGCCCGTGAGCGGCTGCTGGTGCACTCCCTGGGACGGCGTGGACCGCCGTGCTCGGTCCTCCTCGCGGCCTGAACACGTCCGCGCACCGGCACCCGAGCACCTCCAGTAGTCCCGAGCAGTCCCCCATACGTTTTCCGCGCACACCCTGTGCGCGTCCCTGATGGAGATCACCACCATGAGCAAGCGGAACAGCGCGGCGGCCAAGACGCAGGCCCGTGAGCGGCTGCGCGCCGAGCGCGAGCGCCAGGCCAAGCGCGCCAAGGTCAAGCGGCAACTCATAGTCGCCGGTTCGGTCGTCGGCGTCCTCGCGATAGCCGGCGGCATCGGCTACGCGGTCGTGCAGGGCAACAAGCCCGGCTACTGGGAGTCGGCGAAGGACGACAAGCTCGTCAAGCCGGCCAACACCACCGGCACCAACGGCACGACGGTCGTCCTCGGCAAGAGCACCGCCAAGAAGACCCTCGTGATGTACGAGGACCCGCGCTGCCCGATCTGCGCCCAGTTCGAGCAGACCGTCGGCTCGACCGTGAAGAGCGACTGGGACGCCGGCAAGTTCAAGATCCAGTACGTCGGTGCCACGTTCATCGACAACAAGGACAACGGCGAGGGCTCCAAGAACGCGCTGAGCGCCATGGGTGCCGCGCTGAACGTCAGCCCCGAGGCGTTCCTGGAGTACAAGACCGCGCTCTACTCGACGAAGTACCACCCGGACGAGACGACCGACAAGTTCAAGGACGACAGCTACCTCATCAAGGTCGCCGACACGGTCCCCGCCCTGAAGGGCAACACGAAGTTCCAGACCGCCGTGAAGAACGGCACCTACGACAAGTGGGCGCTGGACATGTCCGCCACGTTCGACAAGAGCGGCGTGACCGGCACCCCGACCCTGAAGATGGACGGCAAGACGCTGACCGGCTCCGACGGCACGAACGCGCCGATGACGGTGGCCGATTTCACCACGGCGATCACGGCGGCCCTCAAGGCCTGAGCCGTCCGGCGACCTCTTTACGAGACACGCAGTACAACAGCGGGCGAACTTTTACGAGTTCGCCCGCTGTCGTTAATACTGGTCAGTAACCTGTTCGCTCGTGACCAGTCGATACAGAGCAACCGAGAGCGTCAACTCGCCCTCCCCGCGCCGCCGTACGGTCGTCAAGGCTGCGGCCGCCACCGCGGTCCTGGCCGGCCCGCTGATCGCCGCGCTGCCCGCCGGGGCCGCGACCGAGACCCCCGCCTTCCTGCACGGCGTCGCCTCCGGGGACCCGCTCCCGGACGGCGTCCTGCTGTGGACCCGGGTGACACCCATCGCCGAGGCGGTCCCGGGCTCGGGGCTCGGCCCGGACACCGAGGTGAGCTGGACCGTCGCCACCGACAAGGCGTTCACGAACATCGTCTCCAGGGGCTCCCTCACCGCGACCGCCGCCTCCGACCACACCGTCAAGGCCGACATCCGCGGCCTGGCCCCGGCCACCGACTACTTCTTCCGCTTCTCGGCCGGCGGCACCGACTCCCCGGCGGCGCGCACCCGCACCGCGCCGGCGGCGGACGCCAACGTCTCCGGCCTGCGCTTCGGCGTCGTCACCTGCGCCAACTGGGAGGCGGGCTACTTCTCTTCGTACCGTCACCTCGCGGCGCGCGGTGACCTGGACGCGTGGCTGCATCTCGGGGACTACATCTACGAGTACAAGTCCGGCGAGTACGGGACGCGCGGCACGGTCGTACGGCCGCACGCGCCCCTGAACGAGATCATCACGCTCGCCGACTACCGCACCCGGCACGGCAAGTACAAGACCGACCCCGACCTCCAGGCCCTGCACCTCAAGGCGCCGGTCATCGCGATCTGGGACGACCACGAGTTCGCGGACAACGCCTGGTCGGGCGGCGCCGTGAACCACACCGAGGGCGCCGAGGGGACCTGGACGGCCCGTCAAGCCGCCGCGAAACAGGCGTACTTCGAGTGGATGCCGGTGCGCCCGGCGATCGAGGGCACCACCTACCGCCGCCTGCGCTTCGGCAAGCTGGCGGATCTCTCCCTCCTCGACCTGCGCTCCTTCCGTTCGCAGCAGGCGAGTTCGGGCAGCGGTGCGGTCGACGACCCGGACCGTACGATCACGGGCCGCGCCCAACTCGACTGGCTGAAGGCCGGGTTGAAGGCGTCGGACACCAAGTGGCGGCTGGTCGGCAACTCGGTGATGATCGCGCCGTTCGTCGTCGGCTCGCTCACCGCCGACCTGCTCAAACCGCTCGCGAAGCTGCTGGACCTGCCGCAGGACGGCATCGGCGTCAACACCGACCAGTGGGACGGCTACACCGACGACCGCCGTGAACTCCTCGCCCATCTCCGCACCAACGCGATCGGCAACACGGTCTTCCTCACCGGCGACATCCACATGTCCTGGGCCAACGACGTGCCGGTGGACGCCGGCACGTACCCGCTCTCGCCCTCCGCGGCAACGGAGTTCGTGATCACCTCGGTGACCTCCGACAACCTCGACGACATAGTCAAGGTGCCCGAGGGCACGGTCTCCGCGCTGGCCGCACCGCTCATCCAGCTCGCCAACCGGCACGTCCACTGGGTCGACACGGACCGCCACGGCTACGGCGTCCTGGACATCACGGCCGACCGCGCGCAGATGGACTACTACGTCCTGTCCGACCGCACCTCGGCCACGGCGACCTCGTCCTGGGAGCGGTCGTACCGCACGCGCAGCGGCACGCAGAAGGTCGAGCGGACGTACGACCCGGTGTAGTTACAGCGTTTCGAGGAAGCCGAGCGCCACCCGCCAGGTGGCCTCGGCAGCCTCCTCGTCGTAGTCCGGGAGGCCGGAGTCGGTGTACAGGTGACCGGCTCCGGCGTACCGGTAGATCTCGACGTCGGCGCCGGCCTTGCCCATCTGGAGGTACCAGGAGCTGAGCCAGTCGTCCGTCTCGAACTGGTCCGGCTCGGCGACATGCAACTGCACCGGCAGATCGTCGACGGAGGCGTTGGCCGCGATGTCCGAGGTGCCGTGCAGGAGGAGCAGTCCGAGGGCCTTCTCGTCGCCGAGGGCGAGGGTCTGCGCGACGGAGGCGCCGAGCGAGAACCCGGCGTAGACGAGCCCGCGCTCGGAGTAGGGGGCGGCGGCCAGCACGGCCCGCTTGAGCAGTTCGTCCTTGCCGATCCCGTCGTTGAAGGCCATGCCCTCCTCGACCGTCTCGAACGTATGCCCCTCGAAGAGGTCCGGCGTCCACACCTCGTGGCCCGCCGCGCGCAGCCGGTCGGCGGCGTCGCGGACCGCCGGCCGGAGTCCGTACGTCGAGTGGAAGAGCATGATGTTCATGAAGCCATCGTGCCAGTACGGTCGGACACATGGAGAACGTACTGCGCCCGCTGATCGTCATCGGCGGCTCCGTCGTCCTCACGCTGCTCATCGGCTGGGTCACCGACCTGCTGCTGCGCAAGGCGGACGCCCGGCACGACGACACCACGCTGTGGGGCCTGCTGCGCCGAGGCCGGGTGCCCTACCAACTACTGCTCTGCGCGGCCTTCCTCAGAGGCTCCTACGACCAGGCGCAACTCCTTGAGGAACACCGGATCGGCATCGGCCAGACCCTGACGCTGGTGCTGATCGGCGCGACCGCCTGGCTGATGATCCGGGTCGCCGCGGCGATCGTGGAGTCGTCCTACGCGCGCTACGCCCGCGCCTCCCGCGACGCGGCCCGGGTCCGCCGGGTCCGGACCCAGGTGACGCTGATCACGCGGGTGGTGGCGGCGATCGTCGGCGTGGTGGCGGTCGCGGCGATGCTGCTGACGTTCCCGGCGATGCGCGCGGCCGGCGCGTCCCTGCTGGCCTCGGCGGGCGTCCTGGGCATCGTCGCCGGTGTCGCGGCCCAGTCGACACTCGCCAACCTCTTCGCGGGACTGCAGATCGCCTTCGGCGACATGGTCCGCATCGGCGACACCGTGGTCGTGGACGGCGAGTGGGGCACCATCGAGGAGATCACCCTGACCTTCCTGACGGTACGCACCTGGGACGAGCGCCGAATCACCATGCCGGTGTCGTACTTCACGTCCAAGCCGTTCGAGAACTGGTCGCGCGGCACCCCGCAGATGACCGGCATCGTCTACTTCCAGGTCGACCACTCGGCCCCCGTCGACGCGATGCGCGAGCACCTCCGCGAGATCCTCCGCGCCTGCCCCGCCTGGGACGGCCGCAGCTACGGCCTGGTCGTCACCGACACCACCCCCAACACCATGGAGGTCCGGGCCCTGGTCACGGCGAAGGACGCGGACGACATCTGGACGGTACGGGTCACGGTCCGCGAGCAGATGATCCGCTGGCTGTACGTGGAGCACCCGTACGCCCTCCCCCGCGTCAACACGGCGGACGCGGCCCCGATCCCGGGCGAGGACACATCACCCAACGGCAGCGCGAACCGCACGGCTCATGAGCCACCGGGGGCGGATCGCGGCTGACGACGGGCGGCTGGCGGCTGACGGCTGACGGCTGACGGCTGACGGCTGACGGCTGACGGCTGACGGCTGACGGCTGACGGCTGACGGCTGACGGCTGACGGCTGACGGCTGACGGCTGACGGCTGCGGAACCTCAACGGGCGCGCTTGGCAACGGCGTTGACTCGGAGGAGGCACCCCGACACCTCAACGGGGCTCCGCCGACGACGCCCTCACCTTTCGGGGGCGCGGGGCCGCATCCATCAACAGCCCCGCCGCACAGCACGACCAACCGAGACGGCACGGCAGCCGACCGACCACCTGCCCCGCAACCCCAACACAGGGCTCCGCCGACGACGCCCTCGCCTTTCAGGGACGCGAGCCCGCATCCATCAACAGCCCCGCCGCACAGCACTACCAACCAAGACCGCGCCGCAACCGACCGACCATCAGCCCCGCAACCCCAACACTGGACTCCTCCGGCAACGCTCTCCCCTTTCAGGGACACGAGGCCGTATCCACCAGCGGCCCCGCAGCAGAGCGCGAACAGCCGAGACGGCCCGGCATCCGACCGGTCACCTGCCCCGCCCCCAACACGGGGCTCCGCCAGCGACGCCCTCGCCTCTCAGGGACACAGGCCCGCATCCATCAACAACCCCGCCGCAGGGCACTACCAGCCAAGACGACGCCCCAACCGACCGACCACCTGCCCGGCCACCCCCTGCCTCGCACCGCGTCGCCACCGACTCCAACCCGTTCCGGCAGCCCCCGCCCCCCTCAACGCCCCCGCTCAGCCCCGCCGTTGACCTGAATCACCTGCGAGGTGACATGCCCCGCGGCCGGGGAGGCGAGCCAGTGCAGGGTCGCGGCGACATCCCCTGGGGTACCGGCCCGCCCGGTCGACGTGTCGTTGATGAGCCGTTCACGCCTGGCTTCCGCGATCTGCGGACCGAAGAACTCGGTGTCCTCGATGTACCCGGGCGCGACCACGTTCACGGTGATGCCGCGCGGCCCGAGATCCCGGGCCAGATCATGGGCGTACGGATGCAACGCGGCCTTGGCCCCGCCGTACGCCCCGCTCCCCGACCCCCGGTACGCGGCGATGGAACTGACGAACAGCACCCGCCCACCCGGCTCCGCGAGCCGCGACTTCAGGGCCTCGGTGAGGAGCGCGGCGCTCAGGGTGTTGATGCGGAAGTTGACCGTCCAGTCGTGCGCGACGCGGTCAAGCGGATCACTGCTCACGCTCTCCGGCTCCAACGCCCCGGTACCGCCCGCACTGTGCACCAGCACATCCACGGTGCCGAACTCCTCGGCGACGAACCGCGCGACACCGCGCACCGCCTCGGGCTCACTCAGATCCCCGGCGTACGTGAGCGCGCCGGGCACCCCGGCCTTCTCCAACACCTCACGCCGCCGCCCGAGCAGCAGCACCCGATCCCCGTCGGCCGCGAAGGCGTGCGCCGTAGCGAGCCCAATTCCCGTACCACCACCGCTGATTACGACGTTGCGAACCATGACACGAGCGTACGCGCGGCCGCCGACGGCGCCCGGCCCCCACGGGAAACGCCCACATCTCGGCCAACGGTGAACGGGCGGTGCGCGGGTGGGAGATCTCACCTCAAGCTACGGACGTCCAGATGACGCAGCACCCGGTCCACGATCTCCGGATCCGCACCCGGCTCACTCCGCGCCGCCAGCACCTCATGCCGAGCCGCGCTCATCATCTCCCCCTGGATCCGCCGCATCCGCTTCACCCGCTTCACCCGCTTCTCGTACGCCTCCCGCCGCTCCCCGTCCCCCACCTCGGGAGAGATCCGCACCCCGATGTCGAACGCCCGCCGCAACAACTGCTCGGACACCTCCTCCGGCAGTTCCTCCACATCCTCGATCTCCCGCAACCTCCGCTTCGCGGCCTTCGCCGCCCGCACCGCCAGCTCCTTCTCGAACGCCTTCTCGCTGTCGGTGTCGGCCCGCACCCCGAGCTTCTTCACCAGCCACGGCAGCGTGAGCCCCTGGATCACCAGCGTCGCCATGATCACCCCGAACGCGATGAACACGATCTCGTCCCGGTCGGGAAACGCCGACCCGTCGTCCATGGTCAGCGGAATCGCCAGCGCCAACGCGACGGACGCCACCCCCCGCATCCCCGCCCACCACATGATCACGGTCTCCCGCCAGGACGTCGGGATCTCCTCGTCGTAGTCCCGCTTGGCGTGCAGCCGTTTCGTCAGCCAGGTCGCGGGCAACAGCCAAGCCAGTCGTACGACCACCACCACGCCGACGATCGCGGCGGCCCAGCCGAGCATCTCGCCCCACCGCCCGGACGCCGTACGGATCGCGTTGTGCAGTTCGAGCCCGATGAGCCCGAAGGCCACTCCGGTGACCAGGGTGTCCACCACGTCCCACACCGTCGCCCCGGCGAGCCGGGTCAGCACGTCGTCGGCGCCGAGGGCGTACTCGGACAGGAACAGCGCGGTGGTGAGCACGGCGAGCACCCCGGAGCCGTGCAGTTCGTCGGCCAGGACGTACGAGGCGTACGGCACCAGGAGGGTCAGCCCGATCTGCAGGGTGGCGTCGTCGAGCAGCGACATCAGCTTGTTCGCGGCCCACCCCAGGGCCAGTCCCACGGCTACGGCGACGACGGCGGACAGCACGAAGTCGAGCCCGGCACGCCAAGGATTGAAGCTCCCGCTGACGGCCGCGGCGATCGCCACGTGGTACAGCACGATGGCCGTCACGTCGTTGAAGAGGCCCTCGCCCTCCAGGATCGACACCAGCCGCCGCGGCAGCCCGAGTTGGCCCGCGACGGCGGTCGCGGCGACCGGGTCGGGCGGCGCCACCAGCGCGCCGAGCGCCACGGCGGCGGCGATCGGCAGCCCCGGCACGATCGCGCTCGCGACGGCGGCCACCGCGAGGGTGGTGACGAAGACGAGCGCCACGGCGAGCAGGAAGATGGGCCTGATGTTGGCCGTGAACTGCCGCCAGGAGGTGCGCCGTACGGCCGCGTACAGCAGCGGTGGCAGCAGCAGCGGCAGGATCAGGTCGGGCGGTACGTTCACGTTCGGCACGAAGTCGGCGACCGCGAGGGCCATCCCCAGGAGCGTCATCAGCACCGGCGACGGCAGACCGAGCCGGTCCCCCAGCGGAACACTCACCACGGCCCCGAGCAACAGGACGAACAGCAGGGCCAATTGATCCACGGTCAGGGCTCCGGCGGGATGTCGACGTTCACACAGCGGTCGCTCCAGCCTGCCACGCCGCCCGGCTCACCAGCTCTTTCGACGCCCCTCCGTCACAGGGCGCGCCGCATCGCCCGGTGCGGGATGCCGGCGTCCGGGAACTCCGGGCCGTACGCCTCGTAGCCGAGCCGCTCATAGAACCCCAGCGCGTGCGTCTGCGCGTGCAGGTCCACCGCCGCCAGCCCACGCGCGCGTGCCGCGTCCTCGACGGCCCGCACCAGCGCGACCCCCACCCCGAGCCCCCGCGCCTCCTTGGCGACGGCCAGCCGCCCCAGGGAGCCCACGGTCGGATCACCATCGGTCTTCGCCGCGGCCGCCTCGCCGTACAACAACCGCCCGGTACCGAGCGCCGTCCCGTCCTCCCGCACGGCGAGCACATGCGTCGCTACGGCGTCGTAGTCGTCGTACTCGATCTCCTGGGGCACACCCTGCTCGACGACGAAGACCTCCTTGCGCACCGCGAAGCAGGCCTCACGGTCGGCCGGGTCCTCGGCGACGCGCACCGCGTACGGCGTCGGACTCACGCGTACGTCTCCTCGCGCACCAGGTCCAGGGCCTGCTGGAGGTCGTCCGGGTACGTGCTCTCGAACTCGACCCACTGGCCGTCGGCGGGGTGCTCGAAGCCGAGCCGGACGGCGTGCAGCCACTGGCGGGTCAGGCGCAGCCGCTTGGCGAGCGTCGGGTCGGCGCCGTACGTCAGGTCGCCCACGCACGGGTGCCGGTGAGCGGCCATGTGCACGCGGATCTGGTGGGTGCGGCCGGTCTCCAGCTTCACGTCGAGCAGGGAGGCCGCGCGGAACGCCTCGATGAGGTCGTAGTGCGTGATCGACGGCTTGCCCTCGGCGGTGACCGCCCACTTGTAGTCGTGGTTCGGGTGGCGGCCGATGGGCGCGTCGATGGTGCCGCTGGTCGGGTCGGGGTGGCCCTGGACCAGCGTGTGGTAGCGCTTGTCGACCGTGCGCTCCTTGAACTGGCGCTTCAGCGACGTGTACGCCCGCTCCGACTTCGCCACCACCATCAGGCCGGAGGTGCCTACGTCGAGGCGGTGCACGATGCCCTGGCGCTCGGCGGCGCCGGAAGTGGAGATGCGGTACCCGGCGGCGGCCAGGCCGCCGATCACGGTCGTGCCGGTCCAGCCGGGGCTGGGGTGGGCGGCGACGCCGACCGGCTTCACGATCACGATCACGTCATCGTCGTCGTAGACGATCTCCATGCCCTCGACCGGCTCGGCGACGATCTGCACGGGGGCGGGCGCCTGCGGCATCTCGACCTCCAGCCAGGCCCCGCCGTGCACCCGCTCGGACTTCCCGACCACCGAGCCGTCGACCGTGACCTTCCCCGCCGAGGCCAGCTCGGCGGCCTTCGTACGGGAGAAGCCGAACATGCGGGAGATGGCGGCGTCGACACGCTCGCCCTCCAGGCCGTCGGGCACGGGCAGGTTTCGGATCTCGGGAACTGTGCTCACTCGGTCGAGTATGCCGGACGGGTCCGACACCGCCTTACGCGAGCCGGTGCGCGCAGCCTTCATGGACCGTGCGCTCAGTCCTTGTGGACCGTGCCGTCCGGGTCGAGGCCGCGGAAGGAGAGCAGCACGATCAGGATGCCGCCGCACACGATCGCCGAGTCGGCGAGGTTGAAGACGGCGAAGCCCTTGGGCGCGATGAAGTCGACGACCTCGCCCTGGAAGATGCCGGGCGAGCGGAAGATCCGGTCGGTGAGATTGCCGAGCGCGCCACCGAGCAGGAGCCCGAGCGCGATCGCCCACGGCAGGCTGTGGAGCTTGCGGGCCAGCCGGGCGATCACCACGATCACGGCGGCGGCGATCATCGTGAAGATGACCGTGAAGGCCGCGCCGAACCCGAAGGCCGCACCGGGGTTGCGGATCGCGTGGAACTCCAGCCAGTCCCCGAAGACCTCGATCGGCGCGTGGTGCTCCAGCTTGTCCACCACGAGCAGCTTGCTGACCAGGTCGAGGGTGTACGCGAAGGCGGCCACCACGAACAGCACGGCGATCCGCCGCCTGCCCCTGGGAGGGGACGCGGTGTCGCCCTGCTCCGGCTCGGCCCCCGCCGCCTCTGGGGTATCCGGCGTACCGATGATGCGCTCCGCCTCTGCCACGTGAGTCCCTCGACCTAGGTGCCTAACTCAGGATGAGGGTACGGCACACCTCTCAGGAGCTTCAGTACCGGCGTCAGTACCGGCGTTCCTGCTTCTGCTTGCAGTCCATGCACAGGGTGGCCCGGGGGAAGGCCTGCATACGGGCCTTGCCGATCGGGTTGCCGCAGTTCTCGCACAGGCCGTACGTGCCGGCGTCCAGCTTCCCCAGGGCGCGCTCGGTCTGGATCAGCATCTCGCGCGCGTTGGCGGCCAGCGCCATCTCGCTCTCGCGCGTGATGTTCTTGGTCCCGGTGTCGGCCTGGTCGTCGCCGGCACCGTCCCCGGAGTCCCGCATCAGACCGGCGAGGGCCTGCTCGGTGGACGTGATCTCCTCGCTCAGCCGGGCGGCCTCGGACAGCAGCTCGGTGCGGGCCTCCTCGACCTCCTCGGGCGTCCAGGGGTCCTCTCCGGGGCGCACCGCCAGCTCACCCGGACCCGCGGCCGCGGCGAGCCGCGCCTTGGGAACCGCGGTCTTCGCCGCCGTGGCCGTGCCAGGAGTCTTCTTCGCAACCACCGTCGTGGCTCCCGTCTGCTCCGCGGCCTGCGCCGCGCCCGCCTTTGCCTTCTTGGCCGCGCTCTGTGTGCGCTTCGCGCTGTTCGTCGTCTTCGTAGTCGTCGTCGTACTCGTCGTCGTCTTCGTAGTAGCCGTCTTCGCGGTCGACTTCGCCGCGGACTTCTTGGTGGTCGGCTTCGGGGATGTCTTGGTGGTGACCGTTTTGGTCGTCGTCTTCGCCGCCGTCTTCTTCGGAGGTGCCGCTTCCTCGGACGTCGTCTTCTCGGGCGTTGCCGTCTTCTTCACAGCCGCTTTCTTCACGGTCGTCTGTTTCGAAGAAGAAGCCGCCTTCGTAGCGACCGCCTTCTTCGCCGCGGTCTTCTTCGCTGCGGTCTTCTTCGCCACCATGGCCGCGGCCCCTTCACATTTTGTGATCACGCACGCGAATCGTGCTGGGACGATAAATCGACTTGGGTCCCGCGGCAACGGGGCACGCCGCCCGATTCGTCCACCCCCCTGGCCTCGCGCGGCAAGCCTTCAAGCGTTGTGCCCAGCTCCCCGCCGGGTAATCCGCCGAGTCCGGCACCCCGAAAGCCGAACGCGTGTTCAGCGCCATTCGAGTCGTACTGCAGGTCGGGAAGCCCTCGGCCGAACCCCCGCCGACAGCACCCCCGGAATCCCCCGCCGAAGCCCTCGCAAAACCGGTCGGCCGCTGTCCGTGCGGCCCCGTACACTGGGCGGAGCGAGAAGCGTGGATGGGGACGAGTAGCGGCGTACGCAGCCCAGAGCGACCCGGGGACGGTGGAAGCCCGGGGGCGAACGCGACGTGAAGATCACCCCGGAGCCGCCGGAAGAAAGCCGCAGCCGACCGGCCGCGGCGAGTAGACCCGGTATCGCGACCCCAATGAGGGGGCTCACTGGTGCGCAAGGTGCACCGGGGAGCCAAGGAGGGTGGTACCGCGGGAGCGCGCCGCACACGGCGTACGGAAAGTCGTAGCTCTCGTCCCTCCGGACGGAAGGCAGAAAGTCCGCCGGAGGAAGCTCGCTGATGACAACGCCGACGTACCGCCAGGTGCCCGCCCAGGTCGACCTGCCCGCGCTGGAGCACGCCGTGCTCGACTTCTGGCGCGAGCAGAAGATCTTCGCCAAGACCCTGGACCAGTCCGAGGGGCGCCCCGAGTGGGTGTTCTACGAGGGCCCGCCCACGGCCAACGGCATGCCGGGCGCCCACCACATCGAGGCGCGCGTCTTCAAGGACGTCTTCCCCCGCTTCCGCACCATGCGCGGCTACCACGTGGGCCGCAAGGCCGGCTGGGACTGCCACGGCCTCCCGGTGGAGCTGGCGGTCGAGAAGGAACTGGGCTTCACCGACAAGCAGGACATCGAGGCGTACGGCATCGCCGAGTTCAACGCCAGGTGCCGCGAGTCCGTGACCCGGCACACCGACGCCTTCGAGGCGCTCACGACCCGCATGGGGTACTGGACGGACCTCGAGGACCCGTACCGCACGATGGACCCCGAGTACATCGAGTCGGTCTGGTGGTCCCTCAAGGAGATCTTCAACAAGGGCCTGCTGGTCCAGGACTACCGCGTCGCCCCCTGGTGCCCGCGCGACCAGACGGGCCTCTCGGACCACGAGCTGGCGCAGGGCTACGAGACCGTCGTCGACCCCTCCGTGTACGTCCGTTTCCCGCTCACCTCCGGTCCGCTGGCCGGCCGCGCCGCACTCCTGGTGTGGACGACGACGCCCTGGACGCTCGTGTCCAACACCGCCGTCGCCGCCCACCCCGAGGTCACCTACGTCGTCGCGACGAACGGCGAGGAGCAGCTCGTCGTAGCCGAGCCGCTCTTCGCCAAGGCCCTCGGCGAGGGCTGGGAGACCACCGGTGAGACCTTCACCGGCACCGAGATGGAGCGCTGGACGTATCAACGTCCGTTCGAGCTCGTGGAGTTCCCGGAGCCCGCGCACTACGTGGTGAACGCGGAGTACGTGACGACCGAGGACGGCACGGGGCTGGTCCACCAGTCCCCCGCCTTCGGCGAGGAGGACCTCAAGGTCTGCCGCGCGTACGGTCTGCCGGTCGTGAACCCGGTCCGCCCGAACGGCACCTTCGCCGAGGACGTCCCGCTCGTAGGCGGTGTCTTCTTCAAGAAGGCCGACGAAAAGCTCACCGAGGACCTCAAGGACCGCGGCCTGCTCTTCAAGCACGTGCCGTACGAGCACAGTTACCCACACTGCTGGCGCTGCCACACCGCGCTCCTGTACTACGCGCAGCCCTCCTGGTACATCCGCACCACGGCCGTCAAGGACCGCCTCCTCCAGGAGAACGAGAACACCAACTGGTTCCCGGACACCGTCAAGCACGGCCGGTACGGCGACTGGCTGAACAACAACATCGACTGGGCGCTGTCCCGCAGCCGCTACTGGGGCACCCCGCTCCCGATCTGGCGCTGCACGGAGGACCACCTCACGGTCGTCGGCTCCCGCGCGGAGCTGACCGAGCTGACCGGCACCGACCAGTCGGGCCTGGACCCGCACCGCCCGTTCATCGACGCGGTCACATTCCCGTGCCCCCAGTGCGCCGAGACGGCGACCCGCGTGCCCGAGGTCATCGACGCCTGGTACGACTCGGGTTCGATGCCGTTCGCGCAGTGGGGCTACCCGCACAAGAACAAGGAACTCTTCGAGTCCCGCTACCCGGCGCAGTTCATCAGCGAGGCCATCGACCAGACCCGCGGCTGGTTCTACACGCTGATGGCCGTCGGCACCCTGGTCTTCGACAAGTCGTCGTACGAGAACGTGGTCTGTCTCGGCCACATTCTCGCCGAGGACGGCCGCAAGATGTCCAAGCACCTGGGCAACACCCTGGACCCGATCCCGCTGATGGACCGTCATGGGGCGGACGCGGTGCGGTGGTTCATGGCCGCGGGCGGTTCCCCGTGGGCGGCCCGCCGGGTGGGCCACGGCACGATCCAGGAGGTCGTCCGCAAGACCCTCCTGACGTACTGGAACACGGTCGCCTTCCAGGCCCTGTACGCGCGCACGTCCGACTGGGCGCCGAGCGCGGCGGACCCGGCCCCGGCCGACCGCCCGGTCCTGGACCGCTGGCTGCTGTCCGAACTCCACGCGCTCACCGACCAGGTGACACAGGCTCTGGAGTCCTACGACACCCAGCGCGCCGGCAAGCTCCTGTCGGCGTTCGTCGACGACCTGTCCAACTGGTACGTCCGCCGCTCCCGTCGCCGCTTCTGGCAGGGCGACAAGGCCGCGCTGCGCACCCTGCACGAGGTCGTCGAGACGGTGACCCAACTGATGGCCCCGCTGACCCCGTTCATCACCGAGCGGGTCTGGCAGGACCTGATCGTCCCGGTGACCCCGGGCGCCCCCGAGTCCGTCCACCTGTCCTCGTGGCCGGAGGCGGACCTGTCCGCCATCGACCCGGAGCTGTCCAAGCAGATGGTCCTCGTACGGCGCCTGGTGGAGCTGGGCCGGGCCACGCGCGCGGAGTCGGGCGTCAAGACGCGCCAGCCGCTGTCCCGCGCGCTGATCGCGGCGACGGGCTTCGCCGCCCTGGACCGCGAACTGCACGCGCAGATCACGGAGGAGCTGAACGTCGAGGGGCTCGCCTCGCTGAGCGAGGTCGGCGGCTCACTGGTCGACACCACGGCGAAGGCCAACTTCCGCGCACTGGGCAAGCGGTTCGGCAAGCGTGTCCAGGATGTGGCGAAGGCGGTCGCGAACGCCGACGCGGCTGCCCTGTCCCTCGCCCTGCGCGAGGGCACGGCGACCGTCGAGGTGGACGGCGAGACCATCACGCTGGCTCCGGATGAGGTGATCATCACAGAGACTCCGCGCGAGGGCTGGTCCGTCGCGTCCGACTCGGGGGCGACGGTCGCCCTCGACCTGGAGATCACCGAGGAGCTGCGGCAGGCGGGCCTGGCCCGTGACGCGATCCGGCTGATCCAGGAGGCCCGCAAGAACAGCGGCCTGGACGTCGCCGACCGGATCGCCCTGCGCTGGACGTCGACCGACCCGGAGGTCATCTCGGCGCTGGCCGAGCACGCGGCGCTGATCGCCGACGAGGTGTTGGCACTGGACTTCGCCCAGAGTGAGGCGGACGACACATACGGCGTCCCGTTCACCGACGAGGGATTGTCCCTGGTGTTCCGCCTGCGTAAGGCGTAGACACCACGCGGTGCGAGAAGGGGCCCGGTCTCTGTGAAGGAGGCTGGGCCCTTCCTCTTCCCTATGGCCGGACCAGGACCGTGCGCCCACGCGGCGGAGCCGCACATCGATACTGCCCCGCGCCCCTGAAGAAACCCGCGCAAAAGGGCGGGGCCCCCGGATGATCCGGGAGCCCCGCCCTTTGAACGCTGCCGACGCCTGAGGCGTACTACAGGCCGATCAGTTGTCGTCCTCGTCGATCAGGAACCCGCGCATCGGCGAGGGAGCCTGGCCCATCGGCGACGGGCCCTGCGGCCGTACCGGAGCCATCGGCTGGGTCATGGCCGGGGACATCTGCTGCTGGCCGCCGTAGGACGGACCGGCCGGAGCCGGGCCACCTCCCATGCCGCCCATGCCCTGCGGGCTGCCGTACGACGGGGCGCTCGCGCCGGCCGGGGCCATCGAAGGCGCCGGGGACGGCGGAAGCGACGCGGCGGCCGGAGCGCGCGGCGGAGCCAGCGAGTCGTCGGCCTGAGTCTCCAACTGACGCAACTGGGACTCGAGGTAGGACTTCAGACGCGTGCGGTACTCGCGCTCGAAGCCGCGCAGGTCCTCGACCTTGCGCTCCAGCGTGGCGCGGGCGGACTCCAGGGAGCCCATCGCTACGCGGTGCTTCTCCTGCGCGTCCCGCTCCAGGGCGTCGGCCTTGGCACGGGCGTCACGCTCGAGACCCTCGGCGCGCGAACGGGCCTCGCCGACGATCTTGTTGGCCTCGGAACGGGCCTCGGCGATCGCCTGGTCGGCGGTCTGCTGCGCCAGCGAGAGGACACGGGCGGCGCTGTCGCCACCGGGACCCTGCTGCGGCATGCCGCCGCCCATACCGCCACCCATGGGACCGCCCATGGGGCCGCCCATCTGCTGCTGCATGGGGGGCTGGCCCATCTGACCCTGCATCGGGCCCTGGCCCATCTGCTGCATCTGGCCCTGCATCGGACCCTGGCCCATCGGACCCTGGCCCATGGGGCCTTGTCCCATCGGACCCTGGCCCTGCGGACCGCCCTGGCCACCGGGGCCGGGGGGCAACTGCGGGGCACCGCTCGGCAACTGGGGCGGACCGCCCATGGGGCCGCCCATCTGCTGCTGCGGGGGGCCCGATATGCCGGCGGGCACCGGGGCGCCCGGACCACGCATGCCTTGCTGGGGCATTCCCTGCGGGGGCATGCCCTGTTGCGGCATCCCTTGCTGCTGCATGCCGCCCTGTTGCTGGTCCTGATCCGGGGGCTTGCGCATGTTCTGTTGGTTCTGCGCGGCGGCACGCGTGGCCGCGGCCAGCTTGGCGCGCAGGTCCTCGTTCTCGCGCAGCAGGCGCGTCAGTTCGGCTTCGACCTCGTCGAGGAAGGCATCAACCTCGTCCTCGTCATAGCCTTCTCGGAGGCGGACGGTCGTGAACTGCTTGTTCCGCACGTCCTCGGGGGTCAACGGCATCTCTTCACCTCAACGTAGTCATCGGCAGTCGGCAAGACCGTATCGTCCACTGTCACCCCGCGAGATTGCCCACGATAGAGATCAAGATGTAGACGATGATCATCAGGACGAAGAAGGACAGGTCTAGCGCCACGCCTCCGAGACGCAACGGCGGAATGAACCGCCGCAGAAGCTTCAACGGTGGATCGGTGACAGTGTAGGCGGCCTCCAGAACGACCACCATCGCCTTGCCGGGTTGCCATGAGCGGGCGAACTGGAAGACGTAGTCCATGACCAACCGAAAGATGAGCACGATGAGAAACACCATCAGCGCGTAGTAAATCACCAGCGCGAACACGCCCATGGCTTGCCTTTCCTCCCCTGTTCCGTGCTTCCTAGCGGCTGTCTGTCTCAGCTCTGATTGAAGAACCCGCCCTCTGCGATGCGGGCCTTGTCCTCCGCCGTGACATCGACGTTAGCAGGCGACAACAGGAACACCTTCTGCGTCACCCGCTCGATGCTGCCGTGAAGACCAAACACCAAACCGGCCGCAAAGTCGACAAGTCGCTTCGCGTCTGTGTCATCCATCTCAGTCAGATTCATGATCACCGGGGTGCCTTCACGGAAGTGTTCCCCGATGGTACGGGCCTCGTTG
This sequence comes from Streptomyces sp. NBC_01478, assembly GCF_036227225.1. Lineage (GTDB taxonomy): Bacteria > Actinomycetota > Actinomycetes > Streptomycetales > Streptomycetaceae > Streptomyces. Next base: position 3,368,032 of record NZ_CP109444.1, read on the forward strand.
TAGGTCCGGGGGTGAAGTGTGGTGATCCGGTAAGGCTCTCGTTCCGACACGACCTTGGGCATGATCACCGGTGCGTTCTTCTCCAGGGACTGGCGTTCTTGTGTGATGGATGCCACGGGCGCGATTCGCGCCGGACGCCCTGATTCCGCACCCAGTGAAGCGGAATGGGACACCGGTTCGCGAGGGGCCGGAGGCTGCACCACTCGTACCGGTTCGTCCCTTTGAGACTGATGCGGGCTGTGTGACTGGTGCGACGGCTCGTGCCGTCGACGGTCCCGCTCGGGCTCCGGGTCCAGTTCGGGTTCGAAGTCGTCATCGGGGTCGAAACCCCGGCCGTCGTACCCATCGTCCTCCACGAGGCCGAGGTAGACCGCCATCTTGCGCATCGCGCCGGCCATGCTCTGAGTCCTCCGCTCTGTGGTGGATCGGCTGACGACTGCCAAGTGCCCGCGATCCACGAGGTCGTTACGCCCGCCTTCGGCGGCATTGACCATATTTTCTGCTGTGGTCCGACTTCCTGGCGACGTTACCCGAGCCTGGGGCGCACGCCGAGTACCGCAGTGCCGACGCGTACATGTGTCGCTCCGGCTGCCACGGCCTGTTCGAGGTCCGCACTCATCCCTGCCGACACCATGTTCGCAGCAGGATGGGCTCGGCGCAGGTCAGTCGACAAATCCATCAACCGCCCGAACGCCTCCAGTTGGCGTCCGGCGTACTCACCGGTGAGCGGAGCGACGGTCATCAGCCCGTCGAGCCGCAACCCCGGGGCCCCCGCGACGAGATCGGCCAACTCCCCGATCCCGCCCGGCCCGACGCCTCCCCGCTCGCCCCGCCCGCTCACTCCCGCGTCGAGCGCGACCTGGATGAGACAGCCCAGTTCGCGCCCGGACCGCTCGGCCTCCTTCGACAGGGCGGTGACGAGCCGGGCCCGGTCGACCGACTGCACGACATCGGCGTAACCGACCACGGATCGCACCTTGTTGGTCTGCAACTGACCGACGAAGTGCCAACTCAGCGGCAGATCCGCGCATTCGGCGGCCTTCGGGGCGGCGTCCTGGTCCCGGTTCTCGGCGACATGACGCACACCGAGTTCGGCCAACGTTCGTACGTCGCTCGCCGGATAGGTCTTGGTGACCACGATCAGGGTCACCTCTTCGCGCTTCCGCCCGGCCGCCGCACAGGCGGCGGCGATGCGCTCCTCGACTTTCGCCAGATTTACGGCGAGTTCGTCCTTACGGTCCGTCATGCCCGATCAGTCCAGCCAGACATAGCTCGCCAGACGCCCGGTCGTACGGTCGCGGCGGTACGAGAAGTGGTCGCCCGATTCACGGGTGCACACCGGCGACTGCTCCCGGTCGCGCACCCCGAGCCGGTCGAGCTGCGCGTGCGCTCCGGCGGTCACGTCGACCGCGGGAGTGCCCCAACTCGTCTCGGCGTACGCCGCCGGTTCCACGGCGGCGACGTCGGCGCGCATGTCCGCGGGCACTTCGTAGCACCGGCCGCAGACGGCGGGTCCGGTGCGGGCGACGATCCGGGCGGGATCGGCGCCGAGTTCCACCATGGCCCGTACGGCGGCGGGGACGACCCCGGCCACCATGCCCGGGCGTCCGGCGTGGGCCGCGCCCGCGATCCCGGCGACCGGGTCGGCGAGCAGGACGGGCGTGCAGTCGGCGGTCAGCACGGCGAGGGCGAGGCCGCGCCGGGCGGTGACGAGCGCGTCGACGGAGGGGATGTCCGAGGCGCCCCAGGGCTCCTCGACGACCGCCACGTCCGCGCCGTGCACCTGGTTCATCCAGACCACCAGCGCCGGGTCCAACCCCAGCGATTTGGCGGCGAGTTCACGATTGGTACGGACCGCTTCGGGGTCGTCGCCGACCGCTCCGCCGAGGTTGAGCTCCTCGTACGGAACGGCGCTCACCCCGCCCCACCTGTCGGTGAAGGCGAAGTGCGCGCCGCTCACGGTGTCGAGCTGTCCTATCACTTCAGGAAGTCCGGTACGTCCAGCTCCTCGGCGGCGCTGTCCGAGTAGGTCCGCGACGGCGGGACCGGCGGGGCGACCGGAAGGTCGGCGGCCGGTACCGGCGCGGGCTCCGGCTCCTCCTTGGGCTTGACGCTGCCGAGCGAGCCGAAGGACGGACGGCTCTCGTTCTGGCGTACCGGAGTCGGTTCCTCGCGGCGGCCCGAGGTCGAGCCGGTCTCCCGGCGGGTCGGCGGCTGACCGCCGTCGAAGCCGGCCGCGATGACCGTGACCCGGACCTCGTCACCGAGGGCGTCGTCGATGACCGCGCCGAAGATGATGTTGGCCTCGGGGTGGGCGGCCTCGCTGACCAGTTGGGCCGCTTCGTTGATCTCGAACAGGCCGAGGTCGGAGCCGCCGGAGATGGAGAGCAGGACGCCACGGGCGCCGTCGATGGAGGCTTCGAGGAGCGGCGAGGAGATCGCCATCTCGGCCGCCGCCACCGCGCGGTCGTCGCCGCGGGCCGAGCCGATGCCCATGAGGGCCGAACCGGCCTCGGACATCACGGACTTGACGTCGGCGAAGTCGAGGTTGATCAGGCCGGGCGTGGTGATGAGATCGGTGATGCCCTGAACACCGGAGAGCAGGACCTGGTCCGCCGACTTGAAGGCGTCGAGGACCGAGACCTGGCGGTCCGAGATGGACAGCAGCCGGTCGTTCGGGATGACGATGAGGGTGTCGACCTCTTCGCGGAGTTCGGCGATGCCGTCCTCCGCCTGGTTGGCCCTGCGCCGTCCCTCGAAGGTGAAGGGGCGGGTGACCACGCCGATGGTGAGGGCGCCCAGGGAGCGGGCGATGTTGGCCACGACGGGGGCGCCGCCGGTGCCGGTGCCGCCGCCTTCGCCGGCCGTCACGAAGACCATGTCGGCCCCCTTGAGGACCTCCTCGATCTCCTCACGGTGATCCTCGGCGGCCTTGCGGCCGACGGCCGGATTGGCGCCGGCGCCGAGTCCGCGGGTGAGTTCGCGGCCGACGTCGAGTTTGACGTCGGCGTCGCTCATCAACAGCGCCTGCGCGTCGGTGTTGATGGCGATGAACTCGACGCCCTTGAGACCGACCTCGATCATCCGGTTGATGGCATTGACACCACCGCCGCCGACACCGATGACTTTGATGACTGCGAGGTAGTTCTGCGGTGCTGCCACGTCGAAGGCCTCTCGCCTCGAGTTACGTGTCGTCGGTCGCGGTGTTCCGCGACCCGACGACGGATGCCGAATGGGACGGTCCGTAGCGCCGACCCGAACCCTAACGTTGAAGTTTAGGGTTACCAGTGTGTCCGTTCCTTGAAGTCTTCTGAACAGGACACTAAGTCGACAAGTGGCGCACGTTCAACGAACACGCCGAACCTCCCGTTTTTCTTTTCACCCTATGTGATCAGCCGTAGCGCTGCCCAACCAGGGTGCTGGCCTGCGCGAATGTGCGTCAACTCCCGGCTGACGCAGGGGCGGTGGGAACACTTACGTCGAAGTGCCGGGCCCCGGAAGCTGCTTTCATGAGAGCGGTGAGCGTACGCGCCTTCGCTGTGCCCTTCTCACCGCTTCCCCATGCGACGGTACGGCCGCCGCTCAACTCGAGTGAGATGTCGTCGTAGGAACGGACTTTGACGACCTGGGTGTCGCGCGCGACGGCGGCCGGAATGTCACCCGCGACGCGCACCGCCTCGCGGACGAGTCGGGCCTCGCCGAAGCGGCGCAGGCCGACCGCGGACGAACCCGGTTGAGAGAGCGCCAATTCGAGGGTCGGAACGGACTTCGGTGGCGTGGAAACGGTGGCGAACCGCACGCCCTCGTCGTCCACTTCGACGAAGTTTCCGCCCTTTTTCTCCACCAGGACCGGGCTGCGTTCGGTCACTTTCAGCCCGATTCCATGAGGCCAGGAACGGACTACGTCAACAGTGTCAATTCGGGGCAATTTCTTGCGGAGTCGGGCTTCGATCGCATCGGTGTCGACGGAAATCAGCGGTCCGCCGACCGGTACGCCGGCCGCTTCGCGCACCTGCTCCGGCGTCAGAACCTTCGTCCCGGAGACCGATACCTTCTCCACCCGCAGCCACTGCGAGCCGAAGAGCAGCCAGACCGTGGCGGCGCCCAACAGGGCTGCGACGAGGGCGAGTACGACAATCAGACGAAGACGTCGCGGCCCCAGGCGCCGGACAAGGGGCGGGCCGGACGACTCCTGTTGGCGTTCACCGCGTTCGGCGGTCGTCGGTCCGGCCACGATCCCCTGCCTCTCTCACATAGGGCTAGCGGTGCCGCGAGGCGATCGCCTCGTACACCATGCCGACGAGCAGGTCGTCGGCGTCCCGGCGGCCGAACTCGCTTGCCGCGCGCGACATTTCGTACAGCCGGTGCGGGTCGGCGAGCACGGGCAGGACGTTGCCCTGGATCCACTCGGGCGTCAGTTCCGCGTCGTCGACCAGGAGTCCGCCGCCGGCCTTGACCACCGGCTGGGCGTTCAGCCGCTGTTCGCCGTTGCCGATGGGCAGCGGGACGTAGGCGGCCGGGAGTCCGACGGCGGAGAGTTCGGCGACGGTCATCGCGCCCGCGCGGCAGAGCATCATGTCGGCCGCGGCGTACGCGAGGTCCATCCGGTCCACGTACGGTACCGGGATGTAGGGGGGCATCCCCGGCATCTGGTGCACCTGCGGCAGTTCGTTCTTCGGGCCGACCGCGTGCAGGATCTGGATTCCGGCCTGTTGGAGGTACGGCGCGACCCGCTCGACCACCTCGTTGAGGTGCCGGGCGCCCTGCGAGCCGCCGGAGACCAGCAGCGTCGGCAGGTTCGGGTCGAGGCCGAACGCGGCCCGGGCCTGCGGCCGTACGGCCGCGCGGTCCAGGGTGGCGATCGAGCGGCGCAGCGGGATGCCGATGTAACGGGCGTCGCGCAGCTTGCTGTCCGGGGTCGAGACCGCGACCCGGGCCGCGTAGCGCGAGCCGATCTTGTTGGCCAACCCGGGCCGGGCGTTGGCCTCGTGGATCACGATCGGCACCCCGAGGCGCTTGGCCGCGAGATAGCCGGGCAGCGCCACATAGCCGCCGAAGCCGACGACACAGTCCGCCTTGGTGCGCTCCAGGATCTGCTCGGCCGCCTTGATGGTGCCGCGCAACCGGCCCGGCACGGTGATCAGTTCCGGGGTGGGCTTGCGCGGCAGGGGTACGGCGGGGATCAGCGCGAGTTCGTAGCCCCGCTCGGGTACGAGACGGGTCTCAAGGCCGCGCTCCGTGCCCAGGGCCGTGATCCCCACGGTGGGGTCCTGCCTGCGCAGGGCGTCCGCGAGGGCGAGCGCCGGCTCGATGTGGCCGGCGGTCCCCCCACCGGCGAGTACGACATGCACCGAAATTCACCGCTCTCCGGACGAACGTGCCGCCGAGGCACGCCGTCTCATCGTGTTCCATCTCCGGGAACTCCGGCCGGAACCGGGTGCCCTGCCCCCCCGTTTTCTACCAAAGCGGGGTTGCCGCATCGCAAGCGCCGCCCGCGCAGCGGGGTCGTCGCGCGCGAAGGCGATCAGCAACCCGATGGCGAACATGGTCGGCAGCAGGGCGGAACCCCCGTAGGAGAACAGCGGGAGCGGGACGCCGGCGATCGGCAGCAGGCCGAGCACCGCACCGATGTTGATCACCGCCTGAGCGGTGATCCAGGTGGTCACGCCTCCCGCGGCATACCTCACGAAGGGGTCCTCCGTGCGTCCGGCCACGCGGATACCCGCATAGCCTAGAGCCGCGAAGAGGGCGAGCACCGACAGTGTGCCCGCCAGACCCAGTTCCTCACCGGTGACGGCGAAGATGAAGTCGGTGTGGGCTTCGGGGAGTTGACCCCATTTCTCCACACTCGCGCCGAGCCCGGAGCCGAAGATCCCGCCGGATGCGAGCGCGTAGATCCCGTGCACGGCCTGCCAGCAGTCGGCGACCCCCGTCTTGGGCTCGGTGGCGCCGATGCAGGCGAGCCGGGCCATGCGGTTGGGGCTGGTCTTGATGAGGATCACACCGATCGCGGCCGCGATCGAGAGAACGCCGACGAAGAGCCGGGTGGGCGCACCGGCCAGCCAGAGCAGGCCGAACAGGATCGCCGTGAGGATGATCGCCGTACCCATGTCGCCGCCGAGCATGATCAGCCCGAGCAGCATGAACGCGACCGGCACCAGCGGCACCAGCATGTGCTTCCACTGGGACAGCATCGCCTTGTCCTGCTTGCGGGCCAGCAGGTCGGCGCCCCACAGGACGAGGGCCAGCTTGCCGAACTCGCTGGGCTGGATCTGGAAGGAGCCGCCGAGCGAGATCCAGTTGCGGTTGCCGTTGACCGACATCCCTATCCCCGGCAACTGCACCAGCGCCATCATGAAGACGGCGCCCGCGAGGATCGGATAGGCCAGCGCCCGGTGCAGCTTGACCGGCATCCGCGAGGCGGCCAGCGCCAGCACCCCGCCGATACAGGCGGCGAGGAACTGTTTGCGGAAGAAGTACGAGCCGGGCAGCGACAGTTGGAGCGCCGTGATCTGGGAGGCCGAGTAGACCATCACCAGACCCAGCACGGTGATCAGCACACTGCCGCCGGCGATCAGGTAGTAGGCGGTCAACGGCCGGTCCCAGGCCCGGCGCACGTTCGCGTACAGCCGTCGTACGGGGTTGTCGCGGACGGTCCTGGCGGCCGCGGGACGTCTGGGGGCCCGCTGCTGCACGGGCGGCCGGCCGGTACGGCTACTGGGCATCAGCGCCTCCGCTCACATCGGTCAGGCGCCGAGTTCGCGAACCGCCTGGGCGAACGCGTCACCGCGCTTGTTGTAATTGGCGAACATGTCCATGGAGGCGCAGGCCGGGGCGAGCAGCACCGTGTCGCCGGCGGCGGCGAGCCGCTGTGCCTCCTGGACAGCCGCGAGCATCGCCCCAGTGTCGGTCCGGGCGAGGTCGACGACGGGTACTTCCGGCGCGTGTCGCGCGAGGGCTTCGGCGATCAGCGCACGATCGGCGCCGATCAGCACCACGCCCCGAAGTCGCTTCGCCGACTTGGCGACCAGCTCGTCGAAGGTCGCGCCCTTGGCGAGCCCGCCCGCGATCCACACGATCGACTCGTAGGCCGCCAACGAGGCTTCCGCCGCATGGGTGTTGGTGGCCTTGGAGTCGTCGATGTACGCGACACCGTCCACATCGGCCACGTGCGCGATCCGGTGCGCGTCGGGCGTGAAGGCCCGCAGCCCGTCCCGTACGGCCTTGGCGGGCACCCCGAAGGCGCGCGCGAGGGCAGCGGCGGCAAGGGCGTTGGCGATGTTGTGCGGGGCCGGTGGATTGACGTCCGCGACCTCGGCGAGTTCCTGCGCGTTCTTCTGCCGGTCCTCGACGAAGGCACGGTCCACCAGAATGCCGTCCACGACGCCGAGTTGGGACGGCGCGGGGCTGCCCAGCGTGAACCCGATCGCCCGGCAGCCCTCTTCGACGTCGGCCTCGCGGACCAGGTCCTCGGTGGCCTTGTCGGCGACGTTGTAGACGCAGGCGACCCGATTGCCTTCGTAGATACGGCCCTTGTCGGCGGCGTACGCCTCCATCGAGCCGTGCCAGTCGAGGTGATCGGGTGCCAGGTTCAGGACGGCGGCGGAGTGGGCGCGCAGCGAAGGCGCCCAGTGGAGCTGATAGCTCGACAGTTCGACGGCGAGGACGTCGTATTCCTCGTCCCCGAGTACGGCGTCCAGGACCGAGACGCCGATGTTGCCGACGGCGGCCGTGCGCAGGCCGCCCGCCTTCAGGATGGAGGCGAGCATCTGGACGGTGGTGGTCTTGCCGTTGGTGCCCGTGACGGCCAGCCAGGGGGCCGCTTCGGGGCCGCGCAGGCGCCACGCGAGCTCCACGTCGCCCCAGATCTCGACACCGGCTGCCCGGGCGGCCGCGAACAGCGGCTTGTCGGGCTGCCAGCCGGGGGTGGTGACGATCAGTTCGGTGCCGTCGGGCAGGGTCGCGCCGTCGCCGAGGCGCACGGTGATGCCGAGCGCCTCCAGGTCGGCCGCCTGGGCCCGGGAGCGCTCGTCGTCGCCGTCGTTGACGACCGTGACGAGCGCGCCGAGTCCGTGCAGGACCTTGGCCGCCGGGATGCCGGAGACACCGAGCCCGGCGACGGTGACGTGCTTGCCCTCGAAGGAGAGCCCCTGACCGTCGGTCACTTTTCCGCTGCCCATCCCGCGTAGAAGAGGCCCAGGCCGACGATCACGCAGATGCCCTGGATGATCCAGAAACGGACCACGATGAGCACTTCGGACCAGCCCTTGAGTTCGAAGTGGTGCTGGAGCGGGGCCATTCGGAAGACCCGCTTGCCGGTGAGCTTGAAGGAGCCGACCTGGATGACCACCGACATGGTGATGAGGACGAAGAGGCCACCCATGATGGCGACGAGCAGCTCCGTGCGGGAGAGGATCGCCAGGCCGGTGAGGACACCGCCGAGGGCGAGTGAGCCCGTGTCCCCCATGAAGACCTTGGCCGGCGAGGTGTTCCACCACAGGAAGCCCAGGCAGGCACCCATCAGCGCCGAGGCGATCACCGCGAGGTCGAGTGGATCGCGCACTTCGTAGCAGGCGTTCGGGTTGGTCAGCGTCGTCGCGTTGGCGCAGGACTCCTGGAACTGCCAGACACCGATGAAGGTGTAGGCGCCGAAGACCAGGACCGAGGCGCCGGTGGCGAGGCCGTCCAGACCGTCCGTCAGGTTCACGCCGTTCGACATCGCGAGGATCATGAACAGCGCCCAGATCACGAACAGGATCGGGCCGATCTTCCAGCCGAAGTCCGTGATGAACGACAGCTTCGTCGAGGCCGGGGTGTTGCCGCGGGAGTCCGGGAACATCAGCGCGAGCACCGCGAAGCTGATGCCGACGATCAACTGACCGGCCATCTTCGCCTTGGCCCGCAGGCCCAGCGAACGCCGCTTGACGATCTTGATGTAGTCGTCGAGGAAGCCGACCAGGCCCATGCCGCACATCAGGCCGAGCACCAGCAGCCCCGAGTAGGTCGGGGGGTAGCCGGTGATGACCTTGGACAGGAAGTACGCGGCGACCGTCGCGAAGATGAAGGCGATACCGCCCATCGTCGGCGTACCGCGCTTGCTGGCGTGCTCGCGCGGGCCGTCGTCGCGGATGTACTGGCCGTAGCCCTTGCGGGCCAGCAGCTTGATCAGCAGCGGGGTGCCCACCAGGGTCAGGAACAGGCCGATGACTCCTGAGAACAGGATCTGCTTCATCATCGGACGGCAACCTCACCCTCGGTACCGGCCTCGACGAGCGCCTGCGCCACGCTCTCGAGCCCGACCGACCGGGACGCCTTCACGAGAACGACGTCTCCCGGGCGCAACTCGCTGCGCAACAGGTCGACCGCCGCCTGTGCGTCGGACACGTGCACCGACTCCTCACCCCACGAACCCTCGTTATATGCGCCCAGTTGCAGCCAGGACGCTTCCCTGCCCCCGACCGCGACGAGCTTGCCGACATTGAGCCGGACGGCCAGCCGTCCGACCGCGTCGTGCTCGGCGAGCGCCTCGTCCCCGAGCTCGGCCATCTTGCCGAGCACCGCCCACGTCCTGCGTCCCTTGCCCATGGCCGCGAGCGCGCGCAAGGCGGCTCGCATGGACTCGGGGTTCGCGTTGTAGGCGTCGTTGACGATGGTCACGCCGTCCGGTCGCTCGGTGACCTCCATCCGCCAGCGGGAGAGGGAGCCCGCCTCGGAGAGCGCGGTGGCGATCTCGTCTGCGGACATGCCCAGCTCATGGGCGACGGCGGCCGCGGCGAGCGCGTTCGACACGTGGTGCTCACCGTACAGGCGCATGGTCACTTCGCTGCACCCGGAGGGTGTGTGAAGGCTGAAGGCGGGCTGTCCGCTGTCCGTGAGTCTCACGTTCTCGGCCCGTACGTCCGCTTCGCCGGACTCTCCGAAAAGGATCACCTTCGCCTTCGTACGGGACGCCATGGCCCGTACGAGCGGATCGTCCGCGTTGAGGACCGCGACGCCACCGTCTTCAACTGAAGGGAGCGCCTCCACGAGTTCGCCCTTTGCCTGCGCGATCTGCTCCCGGCCGCCGAACTCGCCGATGTGGGCGGTGCCGACGTTGAGGACGAGGCCGATCTGCGGGGGCGTCAGATCCGCGAGGTAGCGGATGTGACCGATGCCGCGGGCGCCCATCTCCAGGACGAGGAACCTCGTCTCGGCGGTGGCGCTCAGCGCGGTCAGCGGCAGCCCGATCTCATTGTTCAACGATCCCGGTGTGAACACCGTGGGCGCCTTGCGCGCGAGCACCTGGGCGATGAGGTCCTTGGTGCTGGTCTTGCCCGCCGAGCCGGTGAGGGCCACGAGGGTCGCGCCGAGCCGTCGTACGACATGCCGGGCGAGGGCGCCCAGGGCGCTCTGGACGTCGTCCACGACGATCGCGGGGACACCGACCGGGCGGGACGCCAGGAGGGCCACCGCGCCCGCCTCGACGACCGCGTTCGCGAAGTCGTGGCCGTCGACGTGCTCGCCGACGAAGGCGACGAAGAGGCTGCCGGGTTCCACTTCCCGGGAGTCGCGGACCACCGGGCCGGTGACCTGGACGGACGGATCCGGTATGTCGTGCGTCTGCCCGCCGACGACTTCTGCGATCTCGGCGAGGGAGAGGGCGATCACAAGTTCATCCCTGGGTCTTCTGGATAGCTTCGCGAAGCACCTGGCGGTCGTCGAAGGGACGGACCACTCCGGCGATGTCCTGGCCCTGCTCGTGGCCCTTGCCCGCGACCAGCACGGTGTCCCCCGGCTGTGCGCGGGCGACGGCGGCGGCGACGGCCGCGGCCCGGTCCTCGAAGACCTGGACCTCGCCGCGCTCGTGCGCGGGCACGGACGCGGCCCCCTGGAGCATGGTCGCGAGGATCGCGAGGGGGTCCTCGGAGCGGGGGTTGTCCGATGTCAGTACGGCGGTGTCGGCGAGCCGCGCCACGGCGGCGCCCATCGGCTCGCGCTTGGTCGTGTCCCGGTCCCCGCCGCAGCCGAGCACGACGTGCAGCTTGCCCTCGGTGACCTTGCGCAGCGCGCGCAGGACCGATTCGACGGCGTCCGTCTTGTGGGCGTAGTCGACGACCGCGAGATACGGCTGCCCGGCGTCCACGCGCTCCAGGCGCCCCGGCACGCCCGGCACCTCGGAGATGCCGTCGGCGGCGAGCTGCGGGTCGAGGCCCGCGGTGGCCAGGGCGGCGATCGCGGCGAGGGTGTTGGCCACGTTGAAGGAGCCGGCCAGCGGCGATCTCGCGGTGATCAGCTCGCCCTTGGGGCCGACCGCGGTGAACGTCGAGTCCATCGGGCCGATTTCGACGTTCTCGGCACGCCAGTCGGCGTCCGGGTGGCCCTCGGCGGAGTAGGTGACCACGGGGATCGTGGCCTGCGCGGCGAGCCTGCGGCCGTACTCGTCGTCGAGGTTGACCACTCCCTGCCGGCTGCGCAGCGGCGTGAACAACTGCGCCTTGGCCTGGAAGTAGTCCTCCATGCCCGAGTGGAACTCCATGTGTTCCGGGCTGAGGTTGGTGAAGACCGCGATGTCGAAGATGCAGGCGTCGACCCGGCCGAGGACCAGCGCGTGGCTGGAGACCTCCATGGCGACCGCGTCGACCCCGCGCTCCAGCATGACCGCGAACAGGGCCTGGAGATCGGTGGCTTCGGGGGTCGTGCGCTCCGACTTCATGCGCTCGTCGCCGATGCGCGTCTCGACCGTGCCGATCAGACCGGTGGACCGGACCGTTTTCAGACCGCCCTCGACGAGGTACGCGGTGGTGGTCTTGCCGGACGTGCCGGTGATGCCGATCTGGAGGAGATCGCGGCCGGGGTGGCCGTAGATCGTGGCCGCCAGCTCGCCCATGTGCGCCCGCGGGTCCTCGACGACCAGTACCGGCAGGCCGGTTGCCGCCGCGCGGTCGGCGCCGGCCGGGTCCGTCAGGACGGCGACGGCGCCGAGGCCGGCCGCCTGGCCGACGAAGTCGGCGCCGTGCAGGCGGGCGCCGGGCAGCGCGGCGTACAGGTCGCCGGGGCGGACCGCGCGCGAGTCATGGGTGATGCCCGTGACGTCGGCGGCGGTCGTCGGCTCGGCGGCGCCCACTTGGCCGGCGAGTTCCGCGAGGGGTGTGGCGGAGAGCTGCGCCGGCCTGGGCGGCCCCGGATATGTCACGGATGCGCCCTTCTGGGGGGGTTGGGACTGATCGGCGGATGGCACGGCGGTGAGCGTACCGGGCGCACCCGCCGGGGAGCGAAGCGAGGGGCGGGGGTCGCCCTGGTTCCCGGACTGGGAGGTGATCATGGTCACGGATCGGTTCCTGGCTGTTGCGCTGATCAGGGCGTGAAGGTCACGGGCAGATTCGCGGCCTTCGCCCCGGTGGGCGGGACCTGGAGGGTCTTGAGGGCGAACTCCATCACCTGCTTGTAGATCGGTCCGCAGATCTGACCGCCGAAGTAGCTTCCGCTGGTGGCGTTCTGGATCGCGCAGTAGACGGTGATGCGGGGATTGTCGGCCGGCGCGAACCCGGCGAACGACGAGGTGTAGCCCTTGTACTTGCCGGTGGCCGGATCCACGCGGTTGGCGGTGCCGGTCTTGCCCGCCACCCGGTACCCCGGAATGGCGGCCTTACCGCCCGTGCCCTGCTCGTCGTCCACCACGGACTCCAGCATCTGGGCGAGGGTCTTCGCCGTCTTCGCACTGATGACCCTGGTCTTCTTGGGCGTCGCCGCAGGTGTGAAGCGGCCGTCGGGCCCCTTCGTGCCGCGCACCAGGGTGGGTTCGACGCGGACTCCGCCGTTGGCGACCGTCGAGTAGACGGAGGCCGCCTGGAGCGCGTTGAGGGACATGCCCTGGCCGAAAGGAATCGTGTACTGCTGCGAGGTCGACCACTTGGAGGCGGGCGCGAGGATGCCCTTGGTCTCGCCGGGGAAGCCGAGCCCGCTGTAGCTGCCGATGCCGAACTTGCGCAGATACGAGTACAGGACCTGGTTGGCCTCGGGCTGGGTCTTGCCGAGCTGCCCGGCCGCCTCGATGGTGCCGATGTTGCTGGACTTGGCGAGCACGCCGTTGAGGGTCAGGTTCCAGGTCGCGTGGTCCACGTCGTCCTGGAAGAGCCGGTCGCCGCGGTGCAGCCGGTTCGGCACGACGACATGCGTCAGCGGGGTGGCCGCGTTCTCCTGGAGTACGGCGGCCATCGTCATGACCTTGGCGGTGGAACCGGGCTCGTAGGCGTCCTGGACGGCCGCGTTGCCCAGGGAGGCCGCGTTGGCCTGCGCGAGGTCGTTCGGGTCGAAGCCGGGCGCGTTGGCCATGGCGAGGATCTCGCCGGTGCGGGTGTCCTGCACTATCACGTACCCGCGGTCCGCCTTGGACTTCTTCACCTGCTCGGTGATGGCGTTCTGCGCGGCCCACTGGATGTCGCGGTCGATGGTCAGCTCGACATCGGAACCGGGCACGGCGGGCGTCTCCGTGGAGCCCGCGGTGGGCACCTGGAGGCCGCCGGACTGGGCGTAGCGGACCTTGCCGTCCTTGCCCGTCAGGTCCTTGTTCAACTGCTGCTCGACCCCGCCGCCGCCCTTGCCGTCGGCGTTGACCCAGCCCAGTATCCCGGCGGCGAGATCGCCGTTCGGGTACACGCGCTTGGTGGTGGGGACGGCGAGGACACCGGCCAGGACGTTGACCGTGGTCGGGTCGGTCGAGGCCTTGGTGTTGAGCGCGCTCTTCAGGTCCTTGATCTGCTTCCAGACCTGCGGGGTCTGCCGGTTGGCGAGCACCACGTAGCGCAGGTTCTTGTTCGCCGGCCGGAGCTTCTTGACGAGGGAGGCCTGGTCCACGCCGAGGATCGGGGCGAGGAGGGCGGCCGCCTGTTCGGGCCCGTCGTCGATCTTGAGCTGTTTGCGGGTGAACAGCGTCGGGTCGGCGGTGATCGTGTACGCGTCCACGCTGGTCGCGAGGGCCACCCCGGAGCGGTCGGTGATCTCGCCGCGCTCGGCGGCCAGGACGTAGTCGACGTACCGGTTCTGCGCGGCCTTGGCGGCGTACGCGCTCGCGTCGACGGCCTGCACCTGGAGCAGTCGTACGACGAACGCGATCAGGACGAGGGTCAGCGCGAGGCTGATCATGCGCAGCCGGGGGCGGGGGCTGCCGAGCCGGAGGGAGCGGGGGCCCGCTGGGCGGCCCGCCGCGGGAGGGGGTGACGCGGGGCGGCGGGTCTGGCGGGCGCCGGGCTCCGGGCGGCGGCGGGCCGCGTTGCCGCCCACCGGACGTTCGGGCCTGGCCGGTCCGGGCACTCGGCGGCGTGGCGGTTCCCTGTCGGACACTTCCGTCACCTGCCGGGTGTTGTCGGGGTGGAGGACTGAACTGTCGAGGACTGCGCGGGCTGGACGGACCGGGCCGGGGTGGGGGTGGCCACGGGTGCCACCGCGCCGGGCGCGGGGGTCGGGCTCGGGCTCGGCCTGCTGACGAGCGCCTCCGGGGCGAGGACCACCGACGTGTTCGCCGAGGTCTTCTCGGCGGCGGCCTGCTCGGGGACACCCTTCACGGTGCCGTTCGGGTCGAGGAAGGCGGGGTCCCCGCCGGGCACCATGCCCAGCTCGTGGGCGCGGCGCTGAAGGGCGTCGGGAGCCGAGTAGGCGTCCACGTCCCGCTGGAGCGCCTGCTCCTCGTCGGTGAGGCTCTTCGTCTGCTTCTGGAGGTCGTCCAGCTTGAACTGCCCTTCGCTGAGCGCGGAGTTCAGCACGAGCAGTCCGATCAGACCGCCGCCGAGAAGGAGCACGACAAGGAGGACGAACGGGGTGCGGGCCGCGTGGATCCCGCCGTTCTGCGCGGGCCCGGTCGGGAAGAGCCGCGCGAGTCGGGCGGCCCTGCCCCTCAGTTCGGGTTTCCTACTCACTCACGCACCCCGCACTCACTTGGTACGTACTCACCCGATGTCCTCCCTGATGCGCTCAGCCCCCCGCAGCCGCGCGGGTGCCGCCCGCCGGTTCTCGGCGACCTCTTCCTCGGTGGGAAGTTCGGCACCGCGCGTCAGGAGCTTGAGCCGGGGCTGGTACTGCTCGGGCACGACCGGCAGCCCGGGAGGCGCCGTGTTGGCGGCGCCGGCCGCGAACACCTGCTTCACCAGGCGGTCTTCGAGCGAGTGGTACGACAGGACGGCGATCCGGCCGCCCACGGCAAGGGACTTCACGGCGGCGGGAATCGCCCTCTCCAGGACGGACAGTTCGCCGTTGACCTCGATGCGCAGCGCCTGGAAGGTGCGCTTGGCCGGGTTGCCGCCGGTGCGCTTGGCGGCCTGGGGCAGCGAGTCGCGGATCAGCTCGACGAGCCGCGCGCTGTTGTCGAACGGCTCCTTGTCGCGCTCGCGGACGACCGCGGACACGATCCGCTTGGCCTGCTTCTCCTCGCCGTACGCCCGCAGGATGCGGACGAGTTCACCGGGCGCGTAGGTGTTGAGGACCTCGGCGGCGCTGATGCCGGTCGTCTGGTCCATGCGCATGTCCAGGGGCGCGTCCTGGGCGTAGGCGAAACCGCGGTCGGCCTCGTCCAACTGCATGGAGGAGACGCCGAGGTCGAACAGAACGCCCTCCACGCGCGCGAGGCCGAGCCGCTCCAGTACCTCGGGCAGTTCGTCGTAGACGGCGTGCACGAGGGTGGCGCGGTCGCCGAAGGGGGCGAGGCGCTCGCCGGAGAGGCGCAGGGCTTCCTTGTCGCGGTCGAGGGCGACGAGGCGGGCCTCGGGGAACCGGGTCAGCAGGGCCTCGCTGTGCCCTCCGAGCCCGAGGGTGCAGTCGACGACCACCGCTCCCGGTCGCTCCAGCGCGGGGGCCAACAGGTCCAGGCACCGCTGGAGCATCACCGGGACGTGTCGACTGTTGCTCAAGGGGCCCTCTCAGGTCCGGCGGGCCCGTACGCACCGCCGGGTCCCCGCCCGCTCAAGAAGGGGAGGCCTGCCGGCGCCGGAAGCGTCAGCCGACCGGGAGCGGGAGGAGGCCGAGCCGTACGTACGCGCCGCGCACGTGGGGAGAATCCGGAAAGTCGCCGGGGTCTCCGGGAAAAGTCCAGCAGGGAGAGCCTCGCCTCCCGCTTCGCGCAACTTTAGTCCACGCTGTCTCACGGTCAATCAACCGGCCTGCGCGTCGCGGGCCGGGGAGCGTGCGAAGCCTCAAAACGGGAAGAATCACCCACACGGGTGCACCCCCGCCACCCGTGTGGGTTACCTCACAAGAGGACGCGATGACGCTCTTTTTCCCCTCCCGCACCAAGACCGCACCGCCGGTGACCAGTACCGTCATAGGTATGACGACCTCCGCATCCGTACCCACAGAGTCCGAAGGCGCCATAGTCGACGGCGGGACCGTGACGGACCGCCTCGTCGAGGCCAACGGGCAGTACGCCGCCGCCTTCACCGATCCCGGGATGGACGCCCGTCCCGTCCTGCAGGTGGCCGTCGTGGCCTGCATGGACGCCCGTCTCGACCTGCACGCCGCGCTGGGCCTGGAGCTCGGCGACTGCCACACCATCCGCAACGCGGGCGGCGTGGTCACCGACGACGTGATCCGTTCCCTCACCATCAGCCAGCGCGCGCTCGGCACCCGCAGCGTCGTGCTCATCCACCACACCGGGTGCGGCCTGGAGTCCCTCACCGAGGAGTTCCGGCACGACCTGGAGATGGAGGTCGGCCAGCGCCCCGCCTGGGCGGTGGAGGCCTTCCGGGACGTCGAGCAGGACGTACGGCAGTCCATGCAGCGTGTGCGCACCTCGCCGTTCCTGCTGCACACTGATGATGTGCGCGGCTTCGTCTTCGACGTGAAGTCGGGTCTGCTGCGCGAGATCGACCCCGCCTGACGCACCCGCCCGCCCCGAAAACTTCGAAAAGTTCGCCGCTCGGACCGCCCAAAAGGTCGCAAGACCCGACAAAGCGAAGGCAGTTGTCCACAGGCGAGTGACACGAACCGGTAACGGCAACAAGAATGCGGGTGTGGCGTCACGCGGAACTTTTCCCGCGTGCCGTCCGTGTTTCGGGGTGGGCCGGTCCGCAGCGTATGCGCCGGCCCATGGAAAGAACGGGCCGAGGAGGGCCGGGTGACGACCTATGACGATCGAGCGAGCCTTACAGATCTGACCGCCACTGTGGAGCGAGTCCGCAGTTCGGTGGAAGGAGTGATCGAGGGCAAGCCCGAGGTCGTACGGCTTTCGCTGACCGTGCTGCTCGCCGAGGGACATCTTCTGATCGAGGACGTTCCGGGTGTGGGCAAGACAATGCTGGCCAAGGCGCTGGCGCGGTCGATCGACTGTTCGGTGCGGCGAATCCAGTTCACGCCAGACCTGCTGCCCTCGGACATCACCGGTGTGTCCATCTGGGACCAGCAGCAGCGGGACTTCGAGTTCAAACCGGGCGCCATCTTCGCCCAGATCGTGATCGGCGACGAGATCAACCGCGCCTCGCCGAAGACCCAGTCCGCGCTCCTGGAGTCCATGGAGGAGCGGCAGGTCACCATCGACGGCCAGACCTACGAGCTGCCCAGCCCCTTCATGGTGGTCGCCACGCAGAACCCGGTCGAGATGGAGGGCACCTATCCGCTGCCCGAGGCCCAGCGCGACCGCTTCATGGCCCGGGTCTCCATCGGCTATCCCAGCGCGGAGGCCGAGCTGCAGATGCTGGACATCCACGGCGGGGTCAGCCCGCTGGACGACCTCCAGCCCGTGGCGCACGCGCACGACATCGTCAAGCTGGTCGAGGCGGTCCGCGGCGTCCATGTCGCCGACCCGGTGCGCAGGTACGCGGTGGAGCTGGTCTCCGCCACGCGCAACCACCCCGACCTCAGACTCGGCGCCTCCCCGCGCGCGACGCTGCACCTGCTGCGCGCGGCGAAGGCCTCCGCCGCCCTGAGCGGCCGTGAGTACGCGCTGCCGGACGACATCCAGGCGCTCGCGGTCGCGGTCCTGGCCCACCGCCTGCTGCCCACCGCCCAGGCCCAGTTGAACCGTCGTACGGCCGAGCAGGTCGTGCAGGAGATCCTCCAGCGCACCCCCGTGCCCGCGGCGCCGTCCCCGCAGAGCGGCCTCGGTCTCGGGGCGTACGGCCAGCAGCCGCCCCGGAGGCTGTGATGACCACCGGGGAGGCGGAGACCGACCGGGACGAGAAGGGCGGTGTCCGTACGGCCCTGGCCGGGCTGACCACCCGTGGACGCTCGTTCCTGGCCGCAGGCATCGCCGCCGCCGTCTGCGCGTACGTCCTGGGGCAGAGCGATCTGCTCCAGGTCGGAATCCTGCTGGCCGTGCTGCCGCTGATCTGCGCGACCGTGCTCTACCGCACCCGCTACCGGGTGGCCGGCAGCCGCCGGCTCTCCCCCGCGCGCGTGCCCGCCGGCAGCGAGGCCCGCGTCCATCTGCGGATGGACAACGTCTCGCGGCTGCCCACGGGCCTGCTGATGCTCCAGGACCGGGTGCCGTACGTGCTCGGCCCGCGCCCCCGCTTCGTCCTGGACCGGGTCGAGGCGGGCGGCCGGCGCGAGGTGTCCTACCGGGTCCGCTCGGACCTGCGCGGCCGCTATCCCCTGGGCCCGCTCCAGCTCCGTCTGACGGACCCCTTCGGGATGTGCGAACTGACCCGCTCCTTCTCGACCTTCGACACCCTGACGGTCATCCCGCGCGTGGAGGCCCTCCCCCCGGTCCGCCTCAGCGGCGAGGCCAAGGGCTACGGCGACGGCCGCAACCGCTCGCTGGCCCTGGCGGGCGAGGACGACGTGATCCCGCGCGGGTACCGCTACGGCGACGACCTGCGCCGCGTGCACTGGCGCTCCACCGCGCGCTACGGCGAGCTGATGGTGCGCCGCGAGGAGCAGCCCCAGCGCGCCCGCTGCACGGTCCTGCTCGACACCCGGGGCATCGCCTTCGCGGGCCAGGGCCCCGACTCGGCTTTCGAGTGGGCCGTCTCGGGCGCCGCCTCCGTCCTGGTGCACATGCTGGAACGGGGCTTCTCCGTACGGCTGTTGAGCGACACCGGCAACTCGGTGCCCGGCCAGGACGCCGACGGGTTCGCGGGCGCGAGCCAGGAGTCGGCGGACGCGGCCGGACTGATGATGGACACCCTCGCGGTGATCGACCACTCGGACGGCGCGGGCCTGTCCCGGGCCTACGACGTCCTGCGCGGCGGGAACGAAGGGCTTCTGGTGGCCTTCTTCGGCGACCTCGACGAGGAACAGGCGGCGATCGTCGCCCGGATGCGCCAGCGCAGCGGGGGCGCCCTCGCCTTCGTGCTGGACAGCGACGGCTGGGTGCGTGAGTCGACCGACGTCTCCGGTCCCGGGGACGGGCAGGAGGAGCGGCTGCGGATGCTGCGCGACGCGGGCTGGACCGCCGTGGGTGTGCCGCGCGGCGCATCCCTGACGGACCTGTGGCAACAGGCGGACCGGGAGCGCAACGGCATCACCGCGACCGGCCTCGGGGAGGGATGGGCATGAGCGGGCGGGCACGACTGGCGATCTGCGCCTGGGCGGCCACACTGCTGGCGTCCTGCGCGCTGCTGCCCCTGGTCTCCCCGGCGACCTGGATCGTCCAGGCCGCCTTCATGCTGGCGATCCAGACCGGGGTGGGCGCGGCGACCCGGCGGGTCCCCCTGGCCCGGCCGCTGACCGTCGCGGCGCAGGCCCTGGTCACGCTGCTGATGCTGACCCTGGTCTTCGCGCACGCGCAGGCCTTCGCCGGGATCGTCCCGGGCCCCGAGGCCTTCCGGCACTTCGCCGACCTGCTGCAACAGGGCTCTGACGACGTCTCCCGGTACGCGATCCCGGCACCGCTGCACGACGGCATCCGGCTGATGCTCATCGGCGGTGTCCTGGTGATCGGCCTGGCGGTGGACACGCTCGCGGTCACCTTCCGCAGCGCGGCCCCGGCCGGACTGCCGCTGCTCGCGCTGTACTCGGTGGCCGCCGGGCTGTCCGAGAGCGATTACGGCTGGCTGTGGTTCCTGTTCGCGGCCGCCGGCTATCTGACGCTGCTGCTGGCCGAGGGCCGGGACCGGCTCGCCCAGTGGGGCCGGGTCTTCGGCGGGGCGCCCCGCACCACCTCGGGCCCGGAGTCCTCGGGACCGCTCGCCCCGGTCCGTACCGGGCGGCGGATCGGCGCGGTCGCGATGGCCGTCGCCCTGCTGCCGCTGCCCACCATCTCGGGCGGCCTGCTGGACACCGCCGGGACAGGCGTGGGCTCGGGCACCGGTGGCGGCGGCACGATCTCCGCGGTCAACCCGCTGGTCTCGCTGCGCGACAGCCTGAACGTGGACGAGAACCGCCAGGTCCTGTCCCTGCGGGCCAGCACGAACGACAGCTCGGACATGTATCTGCGGATCGTGTCCCTGGACGACTTCGACGGCACCACCTGGAAGCCGTCCCAGCGGCACATCGAAGGTGTGCCGGACACGTTCCCCACCCCGACCGGCCTCGGCGCGGACATCAAGCGCTCGGTGATCCAGACCCGGATCTCGGCGGCGGACTGGTACGCCCAGGACTGGCTGCCGATGCCGTACCCGCCCAGCGGCGTGAAGATCGACGGCAGTTGGCGCTACGAGCCCGTGGGCATGACCGTCGTGGGCGATCACGGGCAGAACACGCGCGGGGTGACCTACACGGTCGACAGCCTGGACGTGCAGCCGACCGCGGAGCAGTTGGCCACGGCGCCGGAGCCGTCGGCGAACCTGAGGAAGCAGTACACCGAGGTGCCGAAGTCGCTGCCCGCGGTGGTGGCCGACACCGCCCGCAAGGTCACCGCGGGCTCGACCAGTCACTACGAGCAGGCGGTCAAGCTCCAGGACTACTTCGCGGTGACCGGCGGCTTCCAGTACGACACCCAGGTGGACGTCGGCACCGGCCGCGACGCGATCGCCAAGTTCCTGAAGGACAAGCAGGGCTTCTGCGTCCACTTCTCCTTCGCGATGGCGGCGATGGCCCGCACCCTGGGCATTCCGGCCCGGGTCGCGGTGGGCTTCGCGCCGGGCACCCCGGAGGCGAACGGCACGGTGTCGGTGGGCCTGAAGGACGCGCACGCCTGGCCGGAACTGTACTTCGAGGGCGTGGGCTGGACCCGCTTCGAGCCGACCCCGAACCGGGGCTCGGTGCCGTCCTACACCCAGGCGACCACGCCCGGTAGCGACGTCCCGGACCCGGCCGGCTCCTCGGCCGCGACGAGCGCGGCGCCCTCCGCGGCCCCCTCGACGAGCGCGAGCTGCACGGCCCAACTGCAGAAGCTGGAGGGCTGCACGAGCCAGGCCCCGGCGATCGTGGCGGGCGACGACTCGCACGGCCCCTTGTGGTACGTGCAGGTGGTGCTGGTCAGCCTGGGCGTGCTCCTGCTGCTGACGATCCCGTTCTCGCCGCTGCTGTGGCGGACCCGGATGCGCTCGGTACGGCTGGGAGCGCACGGTCGTACGGAGGCGGAGGCGGCGATCCACACGCTGGCCGTGTGGGAGGAACTGACCGATACCGCCTGGGACTTCGGGATCTCGCCCGACGAGTCGCTGACCCCGCGCAAGGCGGCGGCCCGGATCGTGCGGCTCGGGCAGCTCGACCCGTCGTCCGCCGCCTCGGTGCACCGTGTGGCGGACGCCGTGGAGCAGGTCCTGTACGCGCCTCGGCCGCAGTTGACGGCGGGGCTCGTGAAGGACGTCCGGCGGGTGATCGTCGGGTTCAAGGACGCGGCCGGCCGCTCCACGGAGTTGCGCGCACTGGTCGCCCCCCGCTCGACCGTCCGGGTGGTGTGGGCGCTGTCGGCCTGGCGGACGTCGGTGACGACGCGGGCGGCGGCGCTGCGGCCGACCCTGCGCAAGCCGTCCGGCCAGCAGGGCTGAGGGGCCCGGCGAGGGAGAAGCAGGGCATACGGGAGGGGGTGACCACCGGTTCGGTGGTCACCCCCTCACTCGTGTCTTGAGGAGCGCCGCGTGCGCTGCGGGCCGGGTGCCGCTACTGGCCCTGCTGCTCGTCGCGGCGGCGCTGCCAGCGCTGCTCGATACGATCCATCACCGAGCGCCGCTGCCGTCCCTGACGGCGGGCGTGCGGTGCGCCCGCGGCGGGCTGTTCGCCAGGCTTGGGGGCTTTGCGCCAGCCGGTCACGACGAGCACCGCACAGCCCAGCATGACGAGGAACCCCATCACGCTGACCCAAATCTGCTTGGCGACCATTCCTGTCATGAGGAGCGCAATACCCACGAGGAAGCCGGCCATCGCCTGGTAGACCCGTCTCCGGGTGTACGTGCGCAGCCCGCTTCCCTCAAGCGCTGTCGCGAACTTGGGATCTTCGGCGTACAGCGCTCGCTCCATCTGCTCGAGCATTCGCTGCTCGTGCTCCGAGAGCGGCACGGAGTCCTCCTCATCGTGCAGTCGCCGGGGCGACCCGGGGGGTCCCTTCAGGATAGGCAGGGAATCGCCCCCGTGAAACCCGCCCCTCTACGCCAATTGACCAACCGGAATCCGTCAAGGCCGTTCCGGCTCGCTGAAGCTTCCATTCCCCAGCGACCCTCCCGTCATGCCGGGCGGTCTCCCTCGATCATACGGCGCCGGGCCCCCGATCGGGGGGCCTGTGGCGTACTCCATGTGCGGCCGAGCCGCTGATCAGGGGGTCCGGCACGGGAGGCCACTCACGCCTCGCCGGCACCTCGCGTCTCGCCGAGCACATGAAGCTGCGTGGCCACGGAGTGGAACGCCGGGAGCTCGGCCGCCGCGGCCTCCAGCTTCAGCAGCGCGTCCAGGGCGCCGGGCTCGGTGTCCACGAGCACTCCGGGCACCAGGTCGGCGAAGACCCGCACCCCGTGCACGGCGCCGACGTGGAGCCCCGCTCCCTCGACGTACGCGGCGAGCTGCTCGGCGGTGAAGCGGTGCGGGACGGGATCGGCGGCGCCCCAGCGGCCGTTCGGGTCGTCGAGGGCCTGGCGGGCCTCCGTGAAGTGTCCGGCGAGGGCGCGCGCGAGCACGGCACCGCCGAGCCCGGCGGCGAGCAGGCTCAGGACGCCCTCGGGGCGCAGCGCGGCCACCACGGTGCGGACGCCCTCGGCGGGGTCGTCCACGTACTCCAGGACGCCGTGGCACAGCACCGCGTCGTAGCCGCCGCGCTCGACCACGTCGAAGAGGCCGTGGGCGTCGCCCTGGACGCCCTGCACGCGGTCGGCGACACCGGCCTCGGCGGCGCGGCGCTCCAGCGCGAACAGCGCGTTCGGGCTGGGGTCGACGACGGTGACGCGGTGGCCGAGGCGGGCGACGGGCACCGCGAAGTTGCCGCTGCCGCCTCCGGTGTCCAGGACGTCCAGCGCGTCCCGACCCGTGGCCTTGACCCGGCGGTCGAGGGCGTCCTGAAGGACGTCCCAGACCACGGCGGTACGGAGGGAGGCGCGGGGGCGGCTCGGGTCCGACACGGCAGTTGACTCCTCGGCGCGGCACCGCCTGTGCACGGCGGAGCGAACGGGCTGCCTCCCCGGCCCGGGTGCGGGCGGAGGGAAGGCTTCAGGCGCCCTCCACCCTATTGCCTCCGGTGCCGTACCTGGTCATGTGTCTCGCGCGGCGAACTCCGTGCTCACCCGGCGCGGTCCTCCGGCCGCTCCGGGTCCTGGCGTGGCTGGGGCAGGACCGGCTGGAGGACGAGCATCCGCTCGACCAGGCGCAGGAACATCGCCACGTCGCGTATGAGGTCGTCGGCGTCCCGGCGGGTCGCCGCGCCCTGGATGCCCGCCTCGGCCCGGGCACGGCGCCGGGCTCCGGAGGCGAACAGGGCGCTCCACTCGGTGAGTTCGGGTGCTATCTCGGGGAGCACTTCCCAGGCGCTGCGGATACGGCCCCGGCGTCGGCTGGTGGGCTCTGGCTGGACCCGCGCGGCGAGTACCGCGGCGGCGGTGCGCAGGGCGGCCAAGTGGGCTGTCGCATAGCGCTCGTTCGACGTCTCGAGGATGGCTGCCTCGTCCAGTCCGGCGCGGGCCTGGGCGAGGAGGTCGAGGGCGGCGGGCGGGGCCGTGGCCCGGCGGAGCACGGGGTGCACATCGCTCGCCGGGCCGGTCAGTGAGGGGGCAGGGCCGGCGGCGCGGCGCCGACGGGCGGCGGCTGCGGACGGGTGGGCCATGACGAACCTCCTGTCGTCGTGTGACGGCACGCCCAGTCAGGTGGTGCCGTATGTGCCCATCGTGAGGTATGGCACTGACAATCCGTTCTGACCTGCGCTTTTGCTTCGATCGAAGGTTCGCGTTAGTTTTTGCACTGACCAGTCAGTTCAAAAATACGGGATGGGGAAGCCGTGGGTGGGGTCGGTGTCACCACCGAGGACTTCGGGCTCAAGGGGCCGCGCGGCTGGGCGTTCCGGGGAATCTCCCTGGACGCCGGGCCCGGCTCGCTGATCGCCGTCGAGGGGCCGTCCGGGTCCGGGCGTACGAGCCTGCTGCTCGCGCTCACCGGGCGGATGAAGGCGTCCGAAGGGACCGCCCGCGTGGGCGAGTTCACGCTGTCGAAGCAGTCGGCGGCCGTACGGCGGGTGAGCGCGCTGGCCAATGTCGCCGGGGTCTCCGACCTCGACCCGGCGCTTACCGTCGGCGAGCATCTGCGTGAACGGGCGTTGCTGCAACGGCGGTTCGGGGACTCCGTGCGCGCGTTGCTGCGGCCGCGGTCCGAGCGGGCGGTGGAGGCGGGGCTGCGGATCGAGCGGGCGCTGACCGCCGCCGGTCTCGACCGCGAGGCGCTGCCCAAGGGAGCGCGGACCGCCGTACGGGATCTGGAACGGCCGCAGGAGGTGCGGCTGTCCATCGCGCTGGCGCTCGTCGGGCGGCCCGCGCTGCTCGGTGTGGACGACGTCGATCTCAAGCTCTCGGATGCCGAACGGGCGGAGATCTGGGGCCTGTTGAGGTCCCTCGCGGATTCCGGGACGACCGTCGTGGCGGTGTCCGCCGAAGGAACGGAGAAGGCCGATGCACGCGCCACGACTGGCCGCGCTTGAGCTGAGGCGCTTCGGCAGGGGGAAGCTGCCGCGTGCCGCGCTCGTCGCCCTCCTGCTGCTGCCGCTGCTGTACGGCGCCCTGTACCTGTGGTCCTTCTGGGACCCGTACGGCCGCCTGGACCGCATCCCCGTGGCGCTCGTCAACGACGACAAAGGGGCCAGTGCCGACGGGAAGAAGGTCACGGCGGGCGACGACATCACTCAAGGGCTGCGCGACAGCGGGACGTTCGAGTGGCACGAGGTGAGTGCGGCCACCGCGCGGAAGGGCGTCGAGGACGGGACGTACTACTTGTCGTTGACGATGCCGGCCGACTTCAGTGAGCGCGTCACCTCCAGTGCGGGCGACTCCCCGGAGACGGGCGCGCTCCAGGTGCGGACGAACGACGCGAACAACTACATCGTCGGGCAGATCTCCCGGACGGTGTTCAGCGAGGTGCGGTCGGCCGCGTCCACGAAGGCCTCGCGGACCTTCCTGGACCGGATCTTCGTGTCGTTCTCCGACATCCACGGCGAGACCGTGAAGGCGGCCGACGGCGCCGACAAGCTCAAGGGCGGCATCGGTACGGCCAAGGAGGGCTCCAAGGATCTCGCCGACGGCCTGAAGGACGCCAAGGAGGGCAGCGGCAAGCTCTCCACGGGCCTGAAGAGGCTCGACACGGGCGCGGGCGACCTGGCGGACGGCTCGCGGCAGGTCGCGGCGGGGACGCAGACCCTCGCCGACACGGTCAACGGGGTCGCCGACAAGGTGGGGCCCTTCCTGAAGGACAACGAGAAGACCATCGGGGACACGGCTCAGTTGGTCGCCGACTCGGCGAAGACGATCCGCGCCAACCTGGGCACCCTGGTGAAGACGGCCCCGGTCGCCGCCAAGGGCGCGCACGCGGCTTCGGACACCCTGGACGAGGTCTACAGGGCGCGCTGCGAAAGCGTCGTCCTGAAGGATGACGCCTGTCCCGACCTGAAGAAGGCCGCCACGGCCGCCTCGGATGTCGCGAAGGTCGCCGACGACGTGAACAGCCTGGTGGCCGATCAGAACGGCGACCTGAAGAAGCTCGACGCGAACCTCCGCACGCTCCAGACGCAGGCCCAGGCGCTCGCCGACCGCGCACCGCACCTCGCCGAGGACCTCGACGACGCGGTGGCCAAGGTCAACAGGTTGAACGACGGTGCCTCGAAGGTCGCCGCGGGTGCCAAGAGCCTGCACACGGGGCTCGGCACGGCCAAGACCGGCGCCGTCGACCTGGACACCGGAGTCGGCAGACTCAGGACAGGGGCCGTGGATCTCAGCGGCGGCCTGTACAAGCTCGTCGACGGCTCCGGGAAGCTCGCCGGCGGACTGCACGACGGCGCCGCGCAGATCCCGGACTACGACAAGCAGGACCGCGACCAGCGCACCGGCGTCATGGCCGACCCGGTCCAACTCGCCTCCCAGGACCTGCACAAGGCCCCCAACTACGGCACCGGATTCGCCCCGTACTTCATCCCGCTGTCCCTGTGGGTGGGCGCGATGGTGGCCTACATGCTGATCGCGCCCATGAACCGGCGGGCGCTCGCCGCCGGTGCCTCGGCCTGGCGGATCGCGCTCGCGGGCTGGCTGCCGGTGGTCGCGGTCGGGGTGCTCCAGACGGTGGCCCTGATGGCCGTACTGCACTGGGCGATCGGCCTGGAGATGGCACGCGCGGCCGGCACGGTCGGCTTCCTGTTCCTGGTGACGGCGTGCTTCGCGGCGATCGTGCAGTGGCTGAACGCCCGGTTCGGGGCGGCGGGCCGGATCCTCGTACTCGCCCTGCTGATGCTCCAGTTGACGTCGGCGGGCGGCACCTATCCGGTGCAGACCAGCCCGGGCTTCTTCAACGCGATCCACCCCTTCTTGCCGATGAGTTACATAGTCGAGGCCCTACGGAGGCTCATCACGGGCGGCGGTCTGGAACCGGTGTGGCACGCGTGCGTGGTGCTCACCGCCTTCACCGCGGGTGCCCTCGCACTGACCGCGCTGTCGGCGCGCCGCCGCCAGGTGTGGACGCTGGACCGGCTGCACCCGGAGCTGACCCTGTGACCCCGCCCAGGACCCCGACACCCGTGCCCGGCGCCGGAGCCGGGCCTGTGACAATCAGGCCCATGGAAAGCAGCAGCACCCCGTCGGGCGGCAGCACGCGCCGCGAGGCCACCCGGCAGAAGCTCTACGAGGCAGCCGTCACGCTCATCGCCGAACAGGGCTTCTCGGCCACCACGGTGGACGAGATCGCCGAGCGTGCCGGGGTCGCGAAGGGCACCGTCTACTACAACTTCGCCAGCAAGTCCGTCCTGTTCGAGGAGCTGCTGCGGCACGGCGTCGGCCTCCTCACCGCCTCGCTGCGGGAGGCGGCCGAGCAGACGGCCCGGGACGGCGGCAGCAAGGTGGACGCCCTGGACGCGATGATCCGCGCGGGCCTCGGCTTCATCGCCCGCTACCCGTCCTTCACCCAGCTCTACGTGGCCGAGCTGTGGCGCACCAACCGCTCCTGGCAGCCCACGCTCATGGTGGTGCGGCAGCAGGTGAACGCGGCCATCGAGGACGTGCTGCACGCGGGCGTGGACAACGGCGAGTTCAGCCCTGGGATCGATGTCCGGCTGACCGCGGCCGCGCTGGTCGGGATGGTCCTGGTGGCCGCCCTGGACTGGCAGTCGTTCCAGCCGGAGCGCTCTCTGGACGACGTCCACTCGGCGCTGTCCCGACTGCTCCAGGGGCGGGTCAGCGGGGGCCGCTGAGCGCACACACAGAAGCGCCGGTCCGTTGTGGCCGCGTCCCCCGCGGGCCACCTCGAACCGGCGCTCCCTTGTGCTTCCCCCGTACGTTCCCCCTGTTGGAACCCCCGTTGGTCAGTCCCAGGGCTCCCCCGTGCCTCGCTTCCGCCGAGAATCCGGCGGAAGGAGCGGCCAAGGGCGCGGGCCCCGTTCCGCCGCCCCGTGTCGGCGGTACCGGAGCCGCGCCCCTTTCCGTGTCTCCACTCTCTCGTTCGCGCAGGTCGCACCCCATCCGCGCGCGTACTCATCTCACTCCCTAGGTACGGATACTCAGCCGTACGCACTCAGGCCCAGGACGCCCCGTTGCCGAGTGGTTACTATCGCCTCCGTGTCCGTACTCCCCCTGGTCTTCACCAGCGGCTGGGCCAGCGGCGTCAACGCGTACGCGGTGGTGCTGCTGCTCGGGATCTTCGGCGCGACCGGAGTGACCGACGCGGTCCCCGAGTCGCTGCAACGCCCCGAGGTCCTCATCGCGGCGGGCGTGCTGTTCGTGTGCGAGGCGATCGCCGACAAGATTCCTTACGTCGACTCCGTGTGGGACTCCGTGCACACGCTGATCCGGCCGGCCGCCGGGGCCTGGGTCGGAGCGGTCCTCGCGGGGCACAGCGGTTCGCTGAACGACGTGGCGGCGGGAGTGATCGGCGGTTCGACGGCGCTGGCCAGCCATACCGTCAAGACCGGGACGCGGATGGCGATCAACACCTCGCCCGAGCCGTTCAGCAACGTGATCATGAGCTTCGCGGAGGATCTCGGGGTCGGCGGGATCGTCACGTTCGCGATGTTCCATCCCGAGGCGGCGGCGATCATCGCGGCCGTGCTGCTGGCCGCCGGACTCATCGTCCTGTTCTTCCTGATCTCGCGGATCCGCCGCTTCCTGCGCCGCCGGGCCCAGCGCCGGGAGGAGAAACGCCTCGCCTCGCACATGGGCCGACCACCGGACCCGCCACCGTGGTGACAGCCCGTGGCCGGACTGTCAGTGGCGGCCGATAAAGTCGCAGGCATGGCACGGATTGCGGTGATCGGCGCCGGCATGGGCGCGATGGCGGCCGCTGCCCGGCTGGCCGTCGCGGGCCACCGGGTGGCGGTGTACGAGCGTACGGAGACGTACGGCGGTGCGGTGCGCCGCTTCGAGCGGGACGGGTTCGCCTTCGACACCGGCCCCGGACTGCTGCCCGTGCCCGCGGTCTTCCGCGACCTGTTCATCAAGACCGGCAAGGAGCCGCTGGAGGACCTGGTCGAGCTGGTCCAGGTCGACCCGTCCTCCCGGCACGTCTTCGCGGACGGCGCGGCGGTGTCGTTGCCGAACGCTTCCCGCGCAGGTGTCGTCACAGCCCTGGAGGAGGCCCTGGGCGGCGGCGCGGGGCAGCGCTGGGGCGACTTCCTGATCAGGGCCCGCGAGGCCTGGGACCGCACCCGCAGACCCCTCCTGGAGGAGCCCCTGTGGCCCAACTGGTCGGTGCTGGCCGGGCAGGAGCCCTATCCGGCGGTCCCGCACAAGAAACTGCTGCGCACGCGCAGGGCGAGCACCCTCGCCGAGATCGGCGCATGGGAGCTGCGTGACGAGCGCCTGACGGCCCTCCTGGAGAGCCACGCGCTCGCGTACGGCCTCGAACCCCGGACCGCTCCGGCCAGCGCGGCCGTGCTGCCGTACATGGAGCACGCCTTCGGCACCTGGTATGTGCGGGGCGGCATGCGGGAGTTGGCGCGCGCGGTGTACGAGCGGTGCGTGGCGAGAAGGGTCGAGTTCGTCTTCGGGGCCGAGGTCACCCGGGTCCTGGAGAAGGACGGGCGGGCGGCGGGGATCGAGCTGGCCGACGGTCAGGTGGTCGACGCGGACCATGTCGTCGCCGACGTGGACCCGGCGCGGCTGCGGGCCCTGACGGACCGTCCGCTGGACGAGGACGGCGATGTGCGGGCCGATCCGGACTCGCCCCGGCCGGTGCGCTTGACGCTCCTGCTGGCGCTGCGCGGCCCGCGCGAGGCCGGAGCCGTCCACCGGACAGTGGTCCACGCGCCGGACCGCGAGGCCGAGTTGGACTTCCTGGTCTCCCCCGGCGGCGACGAGCCCCACTGTCCCACGGTGACCGTGCTGCGCCCGGACGACCCCACGCTGCGGCCGGACGGCGAGCACGAGTCGGCGGTGGTGTCCGCCGTGCTGCCGGGCGAGGCCGGCTGGGAGGACGCGGGCACGGTCCGGCGGTACACGGACTTCCTCCTCGAAGCCGCCGGACGGGCCGTCCCGGGGCTGCGCGAGCGTCTGTTGTGGCACGAGGTGCGCACCCCCGGGGACACGGAGGGCGAGACGGGGGCCCGCTTCGGCGCCGTACCGGCCCCCTCGCTCGCGGCGGGCCGGGGCCGTTTCCTGCACCCGGCGAACAGCACGCGCCTGCCCGGGCTCTACCGGGTCGGCGGCTGGTCGCACCCCGGCGGCGGGCTTCCGCACGCCGGTATGTCGGGGGCGCTGGTCGCCGGGCTGATCGTGGAGGGACCGCAGTTCAGAGGGTCTCAATAGGCTTCAGAAACGGTACTGCTCGTCGTAGCCGGTGTTCTGCTGCGGCTGCTGCTGGCCGTTCCCGTTCTGAGTGTTGGCGTCGTACGGGTACTGCTGCTGCTCCGGCGGGACTTCGCCGCCGTAGGTCTCGTCGTTGCGCTGCTGCGGGACCCACACGCCGCCGGCCGGGGTCTCGCCGCCGTAGCCGGTGTTGCCGTACTGGTCCTGCGTGTAGCCCTGCTGGGGGTACTGCTGCTGGCCGTCGTAGCCCGTGTCGTAGCCGGTGCCGCCGTACGTCTGGGTGCCGATGTACGGGTCGGAGTAGGCCGCGTACTGCTGCTGGCCGGTCGTGTCGTAGCCGTACTGCTGCTGGTCGTAGCCCGTGTAGTTGGCGTCGTAGCCGTAGGACTGGTCCTGGGGCTGGCCGGCGGCCGCTGCCGCGTACGCCTGGTCCGTACCCGCGTAGTCGGGGTCGGTGGCGTTCGCGAACGCGGCAGCGCTGTACACGCCGTAGGAACCGGTGTCGTCCGGGAGGGGCTGCGGCTCGTAGACCGAGGTGGACTCGGCGGCCGTGGGAGTGAGGGGGCGGTTCGGGGTGAACACGTCGTCGCGGTCGAAGTCGTCGTCCTGGCCGAAGGCCGACTTGTTCTGGCCGTACTCCTGGAAGCCGCTCTCCGCCCCTTCGAGGCCGGAGGCCTCCAGGTTCGGGTCCTGCTCGTCCGGCTCGCCGCGGCGGCGCTTGGTGCCACCCGCGCCCGGTCGGCCGGAGACCGCCCAGCCCGCTTCGAAGCCGCGGCGGAACGACAGCGTGACGTAGGTCTGGCCGACGGCGAAGGCCACCGCGCCCAGGCCGATCACGACGACGGAAGGGATCAGCACCCCGAGCACGACGCCCAGGAAGCCGACGAAGGCGAGCAGCCGCCAGCGCAGCCTCGCCTTGTACTGCAGCAACACCTCACCGAGCAACCACAGTGCGACGATGCCGAACGCGATGTAGAGGACCGTCCAGCCCATGTACGCCCCTCTCCCAGTGGCCGCTACGCAGTGTGTCGTATGTCCGGGCGGCCGGTCTAGGCCCGCGGTGGGTGGTGCAGGCCCAGGTTCTCGTAGATTTCCAGCGTCGCCGTGGAGTTGTTGAGCGTAATGAAGTGCAGTCCTGGCACTCCCTCGGCCAGCAGCCGGGCGCAGAACTCCGTGGCGAAGTCGATCCCGATCGAGCGTACAGCGGCCGGATCGTCTTTGGCTGTGAGGATTCGCTCTTTCAGAGCGGCCGGGATGTCTGCGTTGCTGAGCTGCGGCAACCGCTCCAGCATCCGCACGCTGGTCACCGGCATGACCTCGGGGATGACCGGAGTCGTGCAGCCCGCCGCCTCGACGCGGTCGCGCAACCGCAGGTACGACTCGGGTTCGAAGAACATTTGCGTGATCGCGTAGTCGGCGCCGGCCCGGCACTTGTCGACGAAGTGCGCGACGTCCGTGTCCCAGTCCGGGGAGCGCGGGTGCATCTCGGGGAAGGCCGCGACGCCGACGCAGAAATCGCCCGATTCCTTGATGAGCCGGACCAGTTCGGCCGCGTACGTCAGGCCCCGCGGGTGCGCCACCCAGTCGGCCATGGGGTCGCCGGGCGGGTCGCCGCGCACGGCGAGGATGTTGCGGATCCCGGCGTCGGCGTACTGGCCGATGATGTTGCGCAGTTCGGCGACGGAGTGGTCGACCGCGGTGAGGTGGGCGACCGGGGTGAGCGTGGTGTCGGCGACGATCTGCTCGGTCTCCCGGACGGTGCCCGCGCGGGTCGAGCCACCGGCGCCGTAGGTCACGGAGACGAAGTCGGGGGCGACCGCCTCGACCCTCCGCAACGCGCTCCACAGGTTCCGCTCGCCCTTGGGGGTTTTCGGCGCGGAGAACTCGAACGAGTACGTCGCCTTGCCTGTCGCGAGCATGTCGCGCACGGTGCGTGCGCGATCAGTCCTGGTGGATGCGGTTCCGAAGGCCATACCCGCAGGTTAGTCAGGGCGTGGCGGTCACCCAACCGGAACGGGGAATTTGCCTGTTTTGTCGCCCTCTTGTCCACCCATCGGACAGCAAGGCTCCAGCCGTACGCCCCTCAGGCCTGCCGCAGCCTCTTCGCGAACTCCGCCGCCGCCGCGCCCGGATCGTCGGCCTCCGTGATCGCCCGTACGACGACGACCCGGCGGGCGCCCGCTTCGAGCACCTCGTCGAGGTTGCCGAGGTCGATGCCGCCGATGGCGAACCAGGGGCGGTCGGTGCCCAGGGCGGCCGTGTACCGGACCAGGTCGAGGCCGGGCGCGTGCCGGCCCGGCTTGGTCGGGGTGGGCCAGCACGGGCCCGTGCAGAAGTAGTCCACGCCCTCCTGGACGGCGGCCGCGGCGGCCTCCCGCTCGGCGTGCGTGGAGCGGCCGACGAGGATGTCGTCGCCGAGGATCGCCCGGGCGGCGGGGACCGGGAGGTCACCCTGGCCCAGGTGCAGTACGTCGGCGCCGGCGGCGTGGGCCACGTCCGCGCGGTCGTTGACCGCGAGGAGTCTGCCGTGCCGGGCGCAGGCGTCGGCGAACACCCGGAGGTGCTCCAGCTCCTCGGCGGCCTCCATGCCCTTGTCGCGCAACTGCACGATGTCGACCCCGCCGGCCAGGACCGCGCCCAGGAACTCCGCGAGGTCGCCCTGGCGCCTGCGGGCGTCCGTGCAGAGGTAGACCCGGGCGTCGGCGAACTCCGCGCGCGCGGAGACGGCGGTTGCGCCGGGCAGGTGGGTGTCGGGCATGCAGGTGTCCCCCGTTGTCATGGCGTGGTGCCGTGTACGGGCCGCGGGCGAGCGTCGCCGCGGCCCGTACACCGGTCGGTCGTGCGGGTCAGACGGCGAGCGCCTGGGCGCGGCGCTTCACCTCCGTGCCGCGATTCTCGCTCAGGGCCTGCGCGGGGGTGCCGGGCAGGCTGGGGTCGGGGGTGAAGAGCCATTCGAGCATCTCTTCGTCGGAGAAGCCGTCGTCCCGCAGGAGCGTCAGGGTCCCCGTGAGGCCCTTGACGACCTTCTGCTCGGCCCCGTCGATGAAGGCGGCGGGGACGTGCAGCGCGCGGTTCTCACCACGGCGCACGGCGATGACTTGGCCGTCCTTGACCAACTGCCGCACGCGTGTCACCTCGACATCGAGCATCTCTGCGATGTCGGGCAGCGTGAGCCAGGCGGGGACGAGAGCATCGATCTTTGCGTCAATCTCGGTCACGGAAACAGCGTGCCATCCCGGACTGACAGTCGGAAGTCGGGCCGGTCCGACCCGGGGGGACGAACTAGGCGATAGCAGCCTTCATCGGCTGAGAAGGGTCCGCCAGCAGCTCGGGATTCATCGGGGTGGCCGATTCGATCAGACGGCGGCCCTGGGCCAGGTCACGGGGGCGGCCGACCGCCAGGAGGGCCACCAGACGGTCCCCGCGCAGCCAGCAGACACTCCACGCCGGGGTGGCCGGGTCACCGCGCCACAGGGTGGTGTCGGCGGACGCGTGATGACCGGCGTACTGGACGAAACGGCCGAACTGCTCCGACCAGAAGTACGGCACCGGGTCGTACACCGCCGGGGTCTCCCCGACGATGTTCGCGGCGACCGTGCGCGGGCCCTGGAGGGCGTTGTCCCAGTGGTGGACCAGAAGGCGCTCGCCGTACCTTCCCGAAGGGAAGGAGGCGCAGTCGCCGACCGCGTACACGTCCGGGACCGAGGTGCGCAGCCCGTCGTCGGCGAGGACCTCGCGGTGCGCGCCCAGTTCGATGCCGGAGCCCGCCAGCCATGCGGTCGCGGGGCGGGCGCCGATGCCGACCACGACGGCGCCCGCGGGCAGCCGGGTGCCGTCGTCGAGGACCACCTCGCCGGGTTCGACGTGCGCCACGCGCGCGTGGGTGCGCAGCGTGGCTCCGGCGGCGGCGTACCAGGCGGCCATCGGCGCGGCCACCTCGGCGGGCAGCGCACCCGCGAGCGGCCGGTCCGCGGCCTCCACGACGGTCACCGCGCAGCCCGCCTCGCGCGCGGCCGTGGCGAACTCGGCGCCGATCCAGCCCGCGCCGACGACCACGATGTCGTGCTGCCGGGCGAGCACCGGCCGCAGCCGCTCGGCGTCGTCCAGGGTGCGCAGCAGATGCACCCCGGGGATGCCGTCGGCGCCCGGCAGCCGGATCGGTTCGGCACCGGTCGCGAGGACGAGGACGTCGTAGGGCACCGGGCCCTCGGCGGTGTCCAGTTCGTGGTCGGCGGGGCGCACGCCCACCACCTCGCGCCCGAGCTGCACCTCGATGCCGAGCGCCTCGAAGTCGACGTCGAAGGCGGAGCCCTCGGCCTTGCCGAGCAGGACGGCCTTGGACAGCGGGGGCCGGTCGTAGGGCTGATGGGGTTCCGCGCCGATCAGCGTGACGGTGCCGGTGAAGCCCTGTTCGCGCAGGGCGACCGCGGTCTGCACCCCGGCCATGCCCGCGCCCACGACGACCACGCGCCGTCCCGTCCCCGCGCCCTGTCCCCGTGTCTGCTCGCTCATCCGATCACCATAGACACCTGACAAATCGTCAGTCAGGGGGCGCGGTCAGTGACCTGTTCCACAACACTCGTCCCGCTGCCCGCCTGCGACTCCCACTCCCAGGTCTCCTCAAGGCGCACGCGACCGTCGGGCAGCTCGACCACCTCGGACACGCAGTGCCCGCAGGACGTCGTCCCGTCGGTCTTCAACTGCACGTACCGGAAGTCGAGTCGGTCCCCCGCGCGCGTGCCGACGAGATGGCCGCGGACGACGTCGCCGCCCGCGTACCCGGCCCAGATCTCGCCGTCCCGCTCGTGGTAGGCGAACCGGGTGCGGGTGCCGACCTGACCCGGTGCCTGGTCCGCGACCGGGGCGAGGACGAGACCGTCGAGCGAGCGGGCCATGGACGGAGGCTCCCTTACTGGGACATGGGGTACGGGCTAGGGTGGCCAACGTACAAGCACTCGCGGGAGTCCGGACGCACCGGGCTGAGAGGGAGGCTGGCGGCCTCCGACCGTACGAACCTGATCCGGGTCATGCCGGCGAAGGGAGGGGCTGGACGCCCATGCCTACACGTACGTCAGACGTCCTCGTCGTCGGGGGCGGGATCATCGGCCTGGTCACGGCCTGGCGCGCGGCCCAACGCGGGTTCGCGACGGCCGTCGTGGACCCCGAGCCGGGTGGCGGGGCCGCCCAGGTGGCCGCCGGCATGCTGGCCGCCGTCACGGAGCTGCACTACGGCGAGCAGACCCTGCTCGCCCTCAACCTCGCCTCGGCGCACCGCTACCCGGACTTCGCGGCCGAGCTGACCGACCTCACCGGCCGCGACCTCGGCTACCGCCGCTGCGGCACCCTCGCCGTCGCCCTGGACGCCGACGACCGCGCCCACCTCCGCGAACTGCACGCCCTCCAGCACCAGTCGGGCCTGGAGTCCGAGTGGCTGTCCGGGCGCGAGTGCCGGCGCCTGGAGCCGATGCTCGCGCCGGGGGTGCGTGGCGGGCTCCGGGTCGACGGGGACCATCAGGTCGACCCGAGGCGGCTGGCGGGGGCGCTGGTGGCCGCCTGCGAGCGCGCCGGGGTCGCCTTCCACCGGACGTGGGCCGAGCGGCTGACCGTCGTACGGGAGCGGGCCGCCGGGGTCGTCACGCGCGAGGGCGAGACGCTGGGCGCGGACCAGGTGGTCCTCGCGGCCGGCAGCCTCAGCGGGCGGCTGGCCGGGGTCCCCGACGACGTCCTGCCGCCCGTACGGCCCGTGAAGGGGCAGGTGCTGCGGCTGACCGTGCCGGAGCGCCACGCGCCGTTCCTGAACCGGACCGTGCGGGCCGTGGTGCGCGGCAGCCACGTCTATCTGGTGCCGCGCGAGAACGGCGAGCTGGTCGTCGGCGCGACCAGCGAGGAACTGGGCTGGGACACCACGGTGACCGCCGGCGGGGTCTACGAACTGCTGCGCGACGCCCACGAGTTGGTGCCCGGGATCACCGAACTGCCGCTCACCGAGACCCGGGCCGGGCTGCGCCCCGGGTCCCCCGACAACGCGCCGCTGCTCGGCCCGACCGCGCTGCCGGGACTGCTGCTGGCCACCGGGCACTACCGCAACGGCGTGCTGCTCACGCCGGTCACCGGTGACGCCCTGGCGCATGCGCTGGCCACCGGTGAACTCCCGGACGAGGCACGCCCGTTCACGCCGAAGCGATTCGCTCGCACGGAACGCACGGAACCCGTGGAGCAGCCCGCATGAACGTCTCCGTCAACGGGGAGCCCCGGGTGATCGCTCCCGGCACGGCTCTCGACGCCCTCGTGCGGACCCTGGCCCCGTCGCCCTCCGGTGTGGCCGCCGCCCTCAACGAAACCGTCGTCCCGCGCGCGGAGTGGCCCTCGACCTCCCTCTCCGAGGGAGACCGCGTCGAGGTCCTCACCGCCGTCCAAGGAGGCTGACCCATGGCCGACGACCCCTTCGTCCTCGGTGGTACGCCCTTCACGTCCCGGCTGATCATGGGCACCGGGGGTGCGCCCAGCCTCGACGTCCTGGAGCGCGCGCTGGTGGCCTCCGGTACGGAGCTCACGACGGTCGCGATGCGGCGCGTCGACGCCTCCGTGCACGGCTCGGTGCTGTCCGTGCTGGAACGGCTCGGCATCCGGGTACTGCCCAACACCGCGGGCTGCTTCACGGCCGGCGAGGCCGTACTGACGGCCAGGCTGGCGCGGGAGGCGCTCGGGACGGCACTGGTCAAACTTGAGGTGATCGCGGACGAGCGGACCCTGCTGCCGGACCCGATCGAGCTGCTCGACGCCGCCGAGACCCTGGTCGACGACGGCTTCACCGTGCTGCCGTACACGAACGACGATCCCGTGCTGGCGCGGAAGCTGGAGGACGTCGGGTGTGCGGCGATCATGCCGCTGGGGTCGCCGATCGGGTCCGGGCTCGGGATCCGCAATCCGCACAACTTCCAGTTGATCGTGGAGCACGCGCGTGTGCCGGTGATTCTGGACGCGGGGGCCGGTACGGCGTCCGACGCGGCGTTCGCGATGGAGCTGGGGTGTGCGGGGGTGATGCTCGCGTCGGCGGTGACGCGGGCGCGGGAGCCGGTGCTCATGGCCTCCGGCATGAGGAGTGCGGTGGAGGCGGGGCGGCTGGCGTTCCGGGCCGGGCGTATCCCACGTCGTCATTTCGCCGAGGCGTCGTCTCCGGCGGAGGGCCTGGCACGGCTGGACCCGGAACGTCCGGCCTTCTGAACACCCGTTCCACAGCGTGGGATCCGTCACAGGTCGGCTGCAGTACGGGTCCGAAACCGGCCGAAAAGGCGGTGCTGTCAGCCTCGGCTCGTACACTCACCTGCGTGGATACGACCCTTCATGACCCTCTCGTCGGGCAGTTGCTCGACGGCCGCTATCGCGTCGACGCGCGGATCGCCGTCGGCGGGATGGCCACGGTCTACCGGGCCGTGGACACCCGCCTGGACCGGGTTCTCGCGCTCAAGGTGATGCACCCGACGCTGGCGGCCGACGCGCACTTCGTGGACCGGTTCATCCGCGAGGCCAAGTCGGTGGCGAGACTGGCGCACCCGAACGTGGTGCAGGTCTTCGACCAGGGCGCCGACCGGTCGTACGTCTATCTGGCCATGGAGTACGTCGCCGGCTGCACTCTGCGGGACGTGCTGCGCGAGCGCGGGGCGCTGCAGCCGCGGGCCGCGCTGGACATCCTGGAGCCGGTGCTGGCCGCGCTGGGCGCCGCGCACCGGGCCGGGTTCGTGCACCGGGACATGAAGCCGGAGAACGTGCTCATAGGGGACGACGGCCGGGTCAAGGTCGCCGACTTCGGTCTTGTCAGGTCCGTGGACACGCACACCAGCACCACGGGGGCCGTGCTCGGCACGGTGTCGTATCTCGCGCCGGAGCAGATCGAGGGCAGCACCGCCGACCCCCGGGTCGATGTGTACGCGTGCGGTGTCGTCCTCTACGAGATGCTCACCGGCCAGAAGCCGCACGACGGGGACTCCGCCGCGATCGTGCTCTACAAGCACCTGCACGAGGACGTCCCGCCGCCCTCGGCGCTCGTGCCGGGGCTGGCGTACGAGCTGGACGAGCTGGTCGCCACGGCCACCGCGCGCACCCCGGACCTGCGGCCCTACGACGCGGTCGCGCTGTTCGGGATGGTCCGCGAGGCGCGGGCCGGACTGAGCGACGAGCAGTTGGACGCGGTGCCGCCGCAGGCGCTGACCTCGGAGCACCCCAACGCGGAGAACCGTACGAGTGTGATCCCGCGCTCGCTCACCGTGCCGCGTCCGCTGCCCGTCAACGAGGACGACGGGCCCGGTGACCCGTTCAACCGGACCAGCCGGTTCGAGAGCGGGCCGCCGCTGCCGCCCCGGCGGCGCGAGGCGCGGCGCCCCCGGCGCGGGCTGCTGGCGGTGATCGCCGCGCTGCTGCTGATCATCGGGGTCGGCACGGGCGTCTGGTACATCAACTCCGGCCAGTTCACCAAGGTCCCGCCGCTGCTGGCGAAGACCGAGGCCCAGGCGAAGGAGCGGCTGGAGGACGCCGGTCTCGACGTCAAGAAGGTCGACCACGCCTACAGCGACACCGTGAAGCGCGGCACCGTCATCAGCACCGACCCGGTGTCCGGCGCCCGTATCCGGAACAACGACTCCGTGGCCCTGACCATCTCCGACGGCCCGGAGACCGTGAAGGTGCCCGACCTGACGGGCTACGCCCTGGGCAAGGCGCAGGCCCTGCTCAAGACGGACGGGCTGGCGGCCGGCATGGTCACCAAGGAGTTCAGCGACGACGTCCCCAAGAACTTCGTGATCAGCACGGACCCCGAGGCGGGCACCAAGCGCCACGCGGGCTCCGCGATAGCCCTGACCGTCAGCAAGGGCAGCGCGGTCGACGTGCCCGACGTCACCGGTGAGGATCTGGACGACGCGAAGTCGGACCTCCAGGAGGCCGGTCTCAAGGTGACGGTGTCCGCCACCGAGGTCACCTCGGAGTACGACGCGGGCCAGGTCGCCCGGCAGACCCCGGCCGGCGACAGCCAGGCCGCCGAGGGCGACACGGTGACGCTGACGGTGTCCAAAGGCCCGGAGATGGTCGAGGTCCCGAGCGTGGTGGGCGCGAGTGTCGACGCCGCGACGAGGCTCCTGGAGGAGTCCGGCTTCAAGGTCAAGGAGGACCGCGGTCTGCTCGGCCTGTTCGGCGACACCGTGAAGAGCCAGTCCGTGGACGCGGGCGAACAGGCTCCCAAGGGGTCGACGATCACGATCGAGATCCGGTGACGGGGGCGGCACGCGCGCGTGACACCCTGGACGGGTGAGCACCCAGCACCCCTCCCCGCCCTCTCGGCTCCCCTCCCGCAACCCCGTCGGCGGCCACGTCCCGGTCGCCGGCGGTCTCCACTCCGTGGGCCTGTCCTACGCCCGTGAGCTGGCCGCCGAGACCGTGCAGGTCTTCGTCGCCAACCCGCGCGGCTGGGCCACACCGGTCGGGAACCCGCGCCAGGACGAGGAGTTCCGCGCGGCCTGCGAGACCGAGTCGATCCCGGCGTACGTGCACGCCCCGTACCTGATCAACTTCGGCTCGCACACCGAGGCCACCGTGGAGAAGTCCGTGGAGTCGCTACGGCACTCGCTGCGGCGGGGACGCGAGATCGGCGCGCTCGGCGTGGTCGTGCACACCGGGAGCGCGACGGGCGGGCGGGAGCGGGCCGTGGCGCTGGCCCAGGTGCGGGAGCATCTGCTGCCGCTGCTGGACGAGTTGACCCACGACGACGACCCGTTCCTGCTCCTGGAATCCACGGCCGGTCAGGGATCCTCGCTCTGTTCGCGGACCTGGGACTTCGGGCCGTACTTCGAGGCGCTGGACGCTCATCCGAAGCTGGGCGTGTGCCTGGACACGTGCCACATCTTCGCCGCCGGGCACGATCTGACCGGCCCGAGCGGGATGCACCAGACCCTCGATCTGCTGGTGGACACGGTCGGCGAGGGGCGGCTGAAACTGATCCATGCCAACGACTCCAAGGACGTCGTCGGCGCCCACAAGGACCGCCACGAGAACATCGGCTCCGGCCATATCGGCGAGGATCCGTTCCGCGCGCTGATGACCCACCCGGCGACCGAGGGCGTGCCTCTGATCATCGAGACGCCCGGCGGCAAGGAGGGGCACGCGGCGGACGTCGAGCGGCTGAAGAAGCTCAGGGACGCCTAGCCCCCGAGGGGCTCACAGCTCCGGGCCGTCCTCCGGCTCCTCCTGGTACGAGTACCGCTGCTCCCGCCAGGGATCGCCCACGTTGTGATACCCGCGTTCCTCCCAGAACCCCCGCCGGTCCGCCGTCATGTACTCGACGCCCCGGACCCACTTCGGGCCCTTCCAGGCGTACAGGTGGGGGACGACCAGGCGGAGCGGGAAGCCGTGTTCCGCGGTGAGGAGTTCGCCGTCCTTGTGAGTGGCGAAGATGGTGCCCTCGGCGGCGAAGTCGGCGAGGCGGAGGTTGGCGCTGAACCCGTACTCGGCCCAGACCATGACATGGGTGACGGCCGGTGCGGGCGGGGCGGTGTCCAGGATCGTGCGGGCGGGGATGCCGCCCCATTCGGCGCCGAGCATGCTGAACTTCGTGACGCAGTGCAGATCGGCCACTACGGAGTCGTAGGGCAAAGCTGTGAACTCGTCGTGGTTCCAGCAGTGCTTGTCGCCGTCGGCGGTGGCGCCGAAGACCCTGAACTCCCAGCGCTCGGGGCGGAACTTGGGCACCGGGCCGTAGTGGGTGACCGGCCAGCCGCGCTGAAGTCGCTGGCCGGGCGGCAGCTCGGACTGTTCGACCCCTCTCTGACCCATGGCTCCATCCTGACAGACGGGGGGCGGTGCACATGACCGGCTCTGGGCGGATTCGGGCAACTCCTACTAAGCATGCACTTACTGGACGAC
Organism: Streptomyces sp. NBC_01478; assembly: GCF_036227225.1. Lineage (GTDB taxonomy): Bacteria > Actinomycetota > Actinomycetes > Streptomycetales > Streptomycetaceae > Streptomyces. Next base: position 3,409,194 of record NZ_CP109444.1, read on the forward strand.
ATCTGAGCGCCGATGCAATCATGCGGCGCAACCCGCCAGTCCCCCCCGTTTCTGGAAGGAGCCTCTGCGATGCAGGGCGACCCCGAGGTCCTCGAGTTCCTGAACGAGCAGCTCACCGGTGAGCTGACCGCGATCAACCAGTACTGGCTGCACTACCGCATCCAGGACAACAACGGCTGGACCAAGCTCGCCAAGTACACGCGTGAAGAGTCCATCGACGAGATGAAGCACGCGGACAAGATCACCGAGCGCATCCTGATGCTCGACGGTCTGCCGAACTACCAGCGGCTGTTCCATGTCCGGGTCGGTCAGACGGTCACCGAGATGTTCCAGGCGGACCGGCAGGTGGAGGTCGAGGCGATCGACCGCCTCAAGCGCGGGATCGAGGTGATGCGCACGAAGGGCGACATCACGTCGGCCAACATCTTCGAGGACATCCTCGAGGACGAGGAGCACCACATCGACTACCTCGACACGCAGCTCCAGTTGATCGAGCAGCTCGGCGAGGCGCTCTACATCGCGCAGCAGATCGAGCAGCCCAGCTAGTACCCGCCGGCCGAAACCCGCCGGACTCTAGGCCGCGTCCTCCAGCTCGGCCATTCCGGCTCCGGCCAGCTCGGCGAGGATCGACTCGCCCTGGTCGGCCGCCTCGCGGCGCGGGCACGCGCCCCGGCCCAGCAGCGCCTGGATACGGCGGACGCACGACCCGCAGTCGGTGCCCGCCTTGCAGGCCGACGCTATCTGCCGGGGGGTGCAGGCACCGCCCTCCGCGTGCTTCGCGACCTGCGCCTCGGTCACACCGAAGCAGTTGCAGACGTACACGCGGGTCACCTCCCGGGCGGGATCGAAGGTCGTCATGCCATCCCGATAATCGGTGAGGCTAACCTAACCTTACCCGTCGCGCGAGAGCTGTAAAAGTGCCGTGGGGCGGGGATCGTATGTGATCCCCGCCCCACGGCACACTGCTGTAACAGGTGAAACGGTTACTGGTCCCTGTACATCTCGGCGACCAGGAAGGCCAGGTCAAGGGACTGGCTGCGGTTGAGGCGCGGGTCGCAGGCCGTCTCGTAGCGCTGGTGCAGGTCGTCGACGAAGATCTCGTCGCCGCCGCCCACGCACTCGGTGACATCGTCACCGGTGAGCTCGACGTGGATGCCGCCCGGGTGGGTGCCGAGGCCCTTGTGGACCTCGAAGAAGCCCTTCACCTCGTCGAGCACGTCGTCGAAGCGGCGGGTCTTGTGACCGGAGGCCGCCTCGTACGTGTTGCCGTGCATCGGGTCGGTGATCCAGGCGACGGTCGCGCCGGACGCGGTGACCTTCTCGACCAGCTCGGGCAGCTTGTCGCGGACCTTGTCCGCGCCCATCCGCACGATGAAGGTGAGCCGGCCGGGCTCGCGGTCCGGGTCGAGGCGCTCGATGTACTGGAGCGCGTCCTCGGCGGTCGTCGTCGGGCCGAGCTTGATGCCGATCGGGTTGCGGATCTGGGAGGCGAACTCGATGTGCGCGCCGTCCAGTTGACGGGTGCGCTCGCCGATCCACACCATGTGCGCGGAGACGTCGTAGAGCCTGCCGGTGCGGGAGTCGACGCGGGTCAGGGCCGACTCGTAGTCCAGCAGCAGCGCCTCGTGCGAGGAGTAGAACTCGACGGTCTTGAACTCCTCCGGGTCCGTCCCGCAGGCCCGCATGAAGTTCAGCGCGCTGTCGATCTCGCGCGCGAGCTGCTCGTAGCGCTGGCCGGAGGGGGACGACTTCACGAAGTCCTGGTTCCAGGCGTGCACCTGGCGCAGGTCGGCGTAACCACCGGTGGTGAAGGCGCGCACCAGGTTGAGCGTGGAGGCGGACGCGTTGTACATCCGCTTCAGGCGCTCGGGGTCCGGGATGCGGGACTTCTCGTCGAAGGCGAAGCCGTTGACCGAGTCGCCGCGGTACGTCGGCAGCGTCACGCCGTTGCGGGTCTCGGTGCCCTTCGAGCGCGGCTTGGAGTACTGGCCGGCGATACGGCCGACCTTGACCACCGGCACCGAGGCGGCGTACGTCAGCACGGCGCCCATCTGGAGCAGGGTCTTCAGCTTGTTGCGGATGTGGTCGGCGGACACCGCGTCGAAGGCCTCGGCGCAGTCGCCGCCCTGGAGGAGGAACGCCTCTCCCTTGGCGACGGCCGCCAACCGGGCGCGCAGCAGATCGCACTCGCCCGCGAAGACGAGCGGCGGATACGACTCGAGGTCCGCGATCACTGCGCGCAGAGCCTCGGTGTCGGGGTACTCGGGCTGCTGCGCCGCGGGCAGGTCTCGCCAGGTGTTGCCAGCGCTGGCGCTGGTCTTAGCGTTCACGGTCACGCCCTCAACATTACGGGGTCGTGTCGAGTCGTTTTCGCGCGGCTCGACAGGTGAGACGCCCCGATGCTCACCTGTGCGTGGGGTAGGGTGCGCGTCATGTTCGCGCATTCGACCCAGAACACGATCCAGAACTGGTGGTGGACCGCTCATCCGGCGGCCCACTGACTGCGCGTACTCCCAGTACTCCGCGAAGGCCGCCCGAGGGGCGGCCTTCGGTGTGTCCGGGGTCCGTTCCTCTCCACGAGAAGGAACCAAGGACCCATGCATCTGGACGACCTGCTCCGCGACTCCCGCCCGTTCGCCCTGCTGCGCCGTCGCACCCCGGGCCACGACCACGACGTGATCGAGGTCATGATCGGCCCGGTCGCCTCCTACGACCGTCTCGCCGACCTCCCCGACGAGGGCCTGGCCCTGGTCCCCTACCGCCAGATCCGCGAGCGCGGCTTCGACGTCCGCGACGACGGCACCCCGCTGTCCTTCCTCACCCCCGAGGAGTCGTACGAGATCCCGCTCGCCGACGCCCTGGAACACCTGCCCGCGCACGACGTGCGGGTCGAGGGCGGTGGCTTCGACGTCGGCGACGAGGCGTACGGCGAGATCGTCGGGCGGGTGCTGCGGGAGGAGATCGGGCGCGGCGAGGGCGCCAACTTCGTCATCCGGCGGACGTACGAAGGGGAGATCCCGGGGTACGGCAGGGCCGACGCGCTGGCGTTGTTCCGGCGGCTGCTGGTCGGTGAGCGGGGCGCGTACTGGACCTTCGTCGTGCACACGGGTGAGCGCACGCTCGTGGGCGCCAGTCCCGAGGTGCATGTCCGGATGTCCGGCGGGACGGTCGTGATGAACCCGATCAGCGGGACCTACCGCTATCCGGCCGAAGGACCCACACCCGAACACCTCCTCTCCTTCCTCGCCGACGGCAAGGAGATCGAGGAGCTGTCGATGGTCGTCGACGAGGAGCTCAAGATGATGTGCACGGTCGGCGACATGGGCGGGGTGGTGGTCGGGCCGCGGCTGAAGGAGATGGCCCATCTCGCGCACACCGAGTACGAGTTGCGCGGCCGGTCCTCGCTGGACGTGCGCGAGGTCCTGAAGGAGACGATGTTCGCGGCGACCGTCACCGGCTCGCCCGTGCAGAACGCCTGCCGGGTCATCGAGCGGCACGAGGTCGGCGGGCGCGGCTACTACGCCGGCGCCCTCGCCCTGCTCGGCCGCGACTCCGGCGGCGCGCAGACCCTCGACTCCCCCATCCTCATCCGCACCGCCGACATCGACCCGGCCGGCCGCCTGCGGGTGCCCGTCGGCGCCACCCTCGTCCGCGGCTCAGACCCGGCGGGCGAGGTCGCGGAGACCCACGCGAAGGCGGCGGGAGTGCTGGCGGCCCTGGGCGTACGACCGTCCCGCCCGCGCGACGAGGGCACGCGCCCCCGGCTGGCCGACGACCCCCGGGTGCGGGCCGCGCTCGACGGGCGCCGCGGCTCGCTGGCCCCGTTCTGGCTGCGGATGCAGGAGCGGTCCGGGGAGCTGACCGGGCACGCGCTGGTCGTCGACGGGGAGGACACCTTCACGGCGATGCTCGCGCACGTGCTGCGGTCGAGCGGCCTGGAGGTGACCGTGCGGCGGTACGACGAGGAGGGGCTGCGGGAGGCGGTGCTCGCGCACGAGGGGCCCGTGGTGCTGGGTCCTGGACCGGGCGACCCCTCCGACACGGCCGACCCGAAGATGCGGTTCCTGCGGGCGCTGACCGCCGACGTCCTCCGGGAGAACCTGCACGGTGTCCTCGGCGTGTGCCTGGGGCACGAGTTGATCGCGGCGGAGCTGGGCCTGGACATCGTACGGAAGGAGGTGCCGTACCAGGGGGCGCAGACGGTGATCGAGTTGTTCGGACGGGAGGAGACCGTCGGCTTCTACAACAGCTTCGTGGCGCGCTGCGACGACGAGGCCGCCGCCGAACTGGCCGCCCATGGTGTGGAGTTGAGCCGGAGTGCCCAAGGGGAGCTGCACGCGCTGCGGGGGCCTGGCTTCGCGGGCGTCCAGTTCCACCCGGAGTCCGTCCTGACGCTCAACGGGGCTGCTGTCGTACGGGAGTTGGTAGGTCGGTTGCGCGGGACGAGCACGCGGTCGGTGGAGCGTCGGACGGGCTGAGTCGCCCGGCCGACGCCCGGAGTGCGGCCACGCCTCAGCCGAAGAACACCCCGACCTCCTCGTACAACTTCGGGTCGACCGTCTTCAGTTGGGCCGTGGCCTCCGCGATCGGTACGCGGACGATGTCCGTGCCGCGCAGGGCGACCATCTTGCCGAAGTCGCCGTCGCGGACGGCCTCGATGGCGTGCAGGCCGAAGCGGGTGGCGAGCCAGCGGTCGAAGGCGCTCGGGGTGCCGCCGCGCTGGACGTGGCCGAGGACGGTGGTGCGGGCCTCCTTGCCGGTGCGCTTCTCTATCTCCTTGGCCAGCCACTCGCCCACCCCGGACAGCCGGACGTGCCCGTAGGAGTCGAGGGTCCCGTCCTTCAGCACGACGTCGCCGTCCTTGGGCATGGCCCCCTCCGCGACGACCACGATCGGGGCGTACGACGCCTTGAAGCGCGAGGTGATCCAGCCGCACACCTGCTCGACGTCGAAGCGCTGCTCGGGGATGAGGATGACGTTGGCGCCGCCCGCGAGTCCGGAGTGGATGGCGATCCAGCCCGCGTGCCGGCCCATCACCTCGCAGACGAGGACCCGCATGTGCGACTCTGCCGTGGTGTGCAGCCGGTCGATCGCCTCGGTGGCGATGCCTACGGCGGTGTCGAAGCCGAAGGTGTAGTCGGTGGCGGACAGGTCGTTGTCGATGGTCTTCGGTACGCCGACGCACGGCACGCCGTACTCGTCCGACAGCCGCGCGGCCACGCCCAGGGTGTCCTCGCCGCCGATCACGATGAGCGCGTCGACCTCCTGCGCGGCGAGGTTGTCCTTGATCCGGCGGATGCCGTTCTCCAGCTTCAGCGGGTTGGTGCGGGAGGAGCCGAGGATGGTGCCGCCGCGGGGCAGGATGCCGCGCACCGCGGGGATGTCGAGCCGGACGGTGTCGCCTTCGAGTGGACCTCGCCAGCCGTCCCGGTAGCCGACGAAACCGTAGCCGTACTCCTGTACGCCCTTGCGGACGATGCCCCGGATGACGGCGTTGAGTCCGGGGCAGTCGCCGCCTCCGGTCAGTACTCCGACGCGCATGGAAATATCCCTTCGCCGCGGTTTCCTGTGACAGCCACGCTAATGGTGATCCAGGTCACAGAGGGATGGGCGGGAAGGTCAATTCCGAGATCAATTCCGGTGAATTGTCGGGGAGTTGATCTAGCGGGGCCGGCTATGCGTCGTCGAGGCCGCGCTCTATCGCGTACCGGACCAGCTCCACCCGGTTGTGCAACTGGAGCTTGCCCAGGGTGTTCTGGACGTGGTTCTGGACCGTGCGGTGCGAGATGACCAGGCGTTCGGCGATCTGCTTGTAGCTCAGGCCCTTGGCGACCAGCCGCAGTACTTCGGTTTCCCTGTCGGTGAGTTGGGGCGCCTTGGGCTCGCCGCCGCCGGCCGGTGCCGGGTCGGAGGCCAGGCGGCGGTACTCGCCGAGGACCAGTCCGGCGAGGCCAGGAGTGAACACCGGGTCGCCGACCGCCGTGCGCCGCACCGCGTCCAACAGCTCTTCCGTGGAAGCCGACTTGAGCAGATAGCCGGTCGCGCCGGACTTCACCGCCTCCAGTACGTCGGCGTGCTCGCCGCTCGCGGAGAGGACCAGGACGCGCAACGCCGGGTTGGCGCCCACCAGTTCCTTGCAGACCTGGACACCGGGCATCGCCGGCAGGTTCAGGTCGAGGACGAGGACGTCGGGGGCGGCGGCCTTCGCCCGGCGTACCGCCTGCTCGCCGTCCCCGGCGGTGGCGACCACGTCGAGGCCTGCCTCGGCAAGGTCGCGGGCGACGGCGTCGCGCCACATCGGATGGTCATCGACCACCATGACCCTGATCGGGCCCCGCTGCTCACTCATCGTGTCCCCGCCTTCCCCCGCGCCTTCGGTACCTTCAGCTCAACTTCCGTGCCCTGCCCGGGAATCGAGACCAGCTCGGCGCTGCCCCCGAGGTCCCGCAGCCGCCCCCGGATCGACAGGGCGACCCCGAGCCGCCCCTCCCCCTCGGCCTGCGCGAGCCGCCCCTCGGGGATCCCGGGCCCGTCGTCCCGTACGGTCACGACGACCTCCCGGGGCTCGTCCTCGACCAGGATCCAGGCACGGGCGTCGTCACCGGCATGCCTGCGCACATTGTCCAGGGCGGCACCGACCGCGGCGGCCAGCTCCTTCGCCGCGTCCGCGGGCAACGGCACCGGAGCACCGGGCTCGGCGAAACTCACCTTCGCGGCGGCGTACGGCGCGAGCAGCGACCGAAGATCGACCGGGCCGTCGTCGTCATCGTCGGATTCTTCCTCCACGACTCTCACGACCGCGCCCTCCGCCGCGTCCAGCGAGACCCGGGAGACGGGGACCAGGCCGCCGGAGACCAGGGTGCGCAGCGCGATCTCCTGTTCGCCCGCCATCCGGCCCAGCTCGCCCGCGTCGCCGCCGAGCACGGCACCGCGCCGCTGCACCATGGCCAGCACCTGGAGCACCCCGTCGTGGATGTCCCGGGCGAGCCGCTCCCGCTCCCGGGTGGCGGCCTCGATCTCCAGGGCACGGGCGAGCGTGCGCTCGGAGGCGCGGGCGACCTCCACGACGTAGCCGATGGCGATGGAGGCGACCCAGACGAGGACCACGTTGTGGACGGTGTCGCGGGCCGGGGAGCCGCGCTCGATCAGGTTGGCGACGGCGACCGGGGTGGAGGCGAACGCGGCCCAGCGCCAGCCGCCCTTGATGGCGTAGGCGAGGACCGAACCGGCGGTCCATATCGACGGCAGGGTGGGGCCGCCGCTGTCGATGTGGTGGTCGTCGGCGGCGAGCGGGGTGAGGACGATGCCGATCAGCGCGACCGTGAGGTCGGCGGCGAGGAAGCGCTTGGTGCAGGCGACCGCGCTCTGGACGCGGGGCAGCGTGGCCAGCGTCCAGACGAACAGGACGACGTAGAAGGCGATGGCGATGCCCGGGCGGTCGAACTCGTCGTAGGCGGAGGCGAACAGACCGACCGCGTACAGCATGGTCAGCACCCGGTAGCCGCTGAGCGCGCGCCACAGCGGCTGCTCGACGGACATTCTGACGACACGCACCTGCTTGGCCATGGCCCCCACCCCCGAAACCGGACTGCCCCTCTACGGGGAGCCGGTCTGCTCCTTCTCCGCTTGCGTGAGCGCGGCCTTGGCCGCCTTCTCCGCTTCCTTGCCGGCCTTCGCCGCGTCCGCGATCTGCCGCTTGGCGGCGGTCGCGTAGATGTCGACGTACTCCTGGCCGGAGAGCTTCATGATCTCGTACATGACCTCGTCGGTCACCGCGCGGAGGACGAAACGGTCGTGCTCCATGCCGTTGTACCGGCTGAAGTCGAGCGGCTTGCCGATCCGGATGCCCGGGCGCATCAGCTTCGGCATGACCTTGCCGGGCGGCTGGATCTTCTCGGTGTCGATCATCGCGACCGGGATCACCGGGGCGCCGCTGGCGAGCGCCACGCGCGCGAGACCGCCGGGCTTGCCCCGGTAGAGACGGCCGTCAGGGGAGCGCGTGCCCTCCGGATAGATACCGAACAGTTCACCGCGCTCCAGGACGTCGATCCCGCTCTTGATCGCTGCCTCGCCCGCCCCGCGCGCACCGGAACGGTCCACGGGGAGCTGGCCCACGCCCTTGAAGAACGCGGCCGTCAACTTGCCCTTCACCCCGGGCGTCGTGAAGTACTCCGCCTTCGCGATAAACGTCACCTTGCGGTCCAGGACCGCGGGCAGGAAGAACGAGTCCGAGAACGAGAGATGGTTGCTCGCCAGGATGGCGGCGCCCTCGTCCGGAATGTTCTCCAGGCCCTCCACCCAGGGTCGGAAGGCGACCTTCAGCGGTCCCCCGATGGCGACCTTCATCGTGCCGTACAACAACCGAGTGCCTCCCGTGTCCGTCGATCAGACCTTAACCCGGAGCACTGTCAAAGGACCCGACGACCCTGGTCGGTGTCAGTGCGGTCGCGTACGGTTAACCGCATCCGGACTTGTTCACATCCCTCTCATGAACTCGCGTCCTATGATCACCGCTCTCTCATGAACACGCCCCTCTCATGAACAGGAGACCGAAGGTGCCGGTCCTCCCCGGAGCCGAGCCGTACCGCCACGAGGGCGGGGAGGTCGGAGTTCTCCTCTGCCACGGCTTCACCGGTTCCCCGCAGTCGCTGCGCCCCTGGGCGCAGCATCTGGCCGAGCGCGGCCTCACCGTGTCGCTGCCGCTGCTGCCCGGGCACGGCACGCGCTGGGAGGACATGCAGCTCACCGGCTGGCAGGACTGGTACGCGGAGGTGGACCGCGAGCTGCGCGCCCTGCGCGAGCGCTGCTCGCAGGTCTTCGTCGCGGGCCTGTCCATGGGCGGCGCGCTGGCCCTGCGGCTGGCCGCGAAGCACGGCGACGAGATCAGCGGTGTGGTGGTCGTCAACCCCGGTATCAAGGTGCACGGCCTCGCGGCGTACGCCCTTCCGGTGGCCCGCCACCTGGTGCGTACGGCGCCGGGTATCGCCAGCGACATCGCGAAGGAGGGCAGCGAGGAGGTCGGGTACGACAAGGTGCCGCTGCACTCCGCGCACTCCCTGCGCACTTTCTTCCGGCTGGTCGACCGCGAGCTCCCGCAGGTCACCCAGCCGCTCCTGCTGCTGCACAGCCCCCAGGACCATGTGGTTCCGCCGGCCGACTCGGCTCGTGTCCTCAGTCGGGTTTCCTCGACCGACGTGACGGAGATCCTGCTGGAACAGAGCTACCACGTCGCGACGTTGGACCACGACGCGGACCGGATTTTCGAGGAGAGCTTCGCGTTCATCGGCCGGCTCGCACCCAGTGCCGGCCAGCAGGTGTCCGACACGGGCCGGGTGAGCGAGCAGGAAGGGACGGCCACAGGTGGCTGAGCACGACTCCGACCGCGAGGGCCTCGAACCGGACGAGCAGGGCGTCCCGTTCGACGAGGAGGCCGCGTGGGCCGCGATCGTCGCCGGGTACGGCGACGAGCCCAAGGATCCGCCGGGCGCCAAGCCGTTCAAGTCGATCGAGGACCTGGCACTGCTGGATCCCGAGAAGAACGACGCCAAGTCCACGGACAAGGCGGCCGGCGCGGAGAGCCCGGAGAGTGCCGACAAGGAGGAGCCGCCGGCGCCCGCCAAGCCGCTGGGCAGTTCGGTCTCCTTCGCGCCCGGCGTCGGCGGGCCCCGTGACTACACCGCGCCGGACGCCGCCGACGAGGACTTCGACGAGGACGACGAGGGCCACTTCGTGCCGCCGGAGCCGCCCCCGCTGCCGGACGCCGACACCACGGCCAAGTTCGCCTGGCTCGGAGTCATCGGCGGCCCGGTCCTCCTGCTGCTGGCGGTGCTGCTCGGCTGGGACATGACGTGGTGGCTGGCGACCATCGGCATCGGCGGGTTCCTGGGCGGCTTCGCCACCTTGGTGATGCGGATGCGGACGGACGAAGAGGACGGGGACGATCCGGGGCGGGGCGCGGTCGTCTAGCGTCCGGCTGGCGGGGATTCCGAGGGCGGCGGGGACCGGGAAGTGGTCCGTGGCCGCCCTCACGGCAGTGCCCCTCGACGCCCCCCTCGCACGGCTCGGGCCCGGCGAGCCTCACCGGCTTCGGGCGGCCGCGCCGGACTCCGCCCGGCGGCCGTGGTTCAGGCCGCGGGCACGCGCACCGCGGCCAGTACGGGGAAGTGATCCGTCGCCCGCTCGATGTCGGCCTCCGCCACCCCCGGCAGCCCCAGCGGTACCCCGCACCCCAGTACCTCGATGCCCGGCGTCGCGAAGATCGCGTCGATGCGCTGGAAGGGGTTGCCGGGGGTCCAGGTGTACTCGGCGCCCCAGGGGGTGGTGGCCCAGCAGTCCTGCAGATCCTTGGCCAGTCGGGTGAAGGTCCGGCCGTCGGGGCGGTCGTTGAGGTCGCCGCCCGCGATCGCGTGGTCCACGCCCATCCCGGCCAGTCGGTCGAGCAGCATGCCGCCCTGGTCGTAGCGCTCGTCCTGGCGGAGGCTGAGGTGACAGCTAAGGACGCCGAGGCGGGTGGCTCCGAAGCGGACGACCGCGGTCGCGAAGCCGCGTCGGAACTGTCCCGGAGTGAGCGGCAGCAGGACGTCTTCCGTGCGCTCGACCGTCGCCCGCAGCGAGCAGAGCAGGGCGGGGCCTGCGGCGGTGCCACCTCCGGAGAGGACCACCAGGCCGGAGGCGGACGCGAGCCGGGCCAGCTTCTTGCGCCAGCGGAAGAAGAGGGGGGCCTCCTGGATGAGGACGAGGTCCGGGGCGCAGGCCCTTATCACCCGGGCCAGGGCGGCGGTGTCGTCGCGCATCGAGCGGATGTTGTAGCTCAGGACGCGGATGATTGCCGAACCGTCCGGTTCAGTGCGGGAGTTGGGGAGCGGCGCCATGTGGATCAATCTACGCGGCGTTGGAATGGGCCGCGCGCCCAATGGCTCGGGGCGCGAGGTACGTGGGCGACCGCCGATCGTGCGTGGCTGGTCGCGCAGTTCCCCGCGCCCCTAAAAGCAAAAGCCAGGGCGACTTACATGATCGGGTCGGGTTCCCTTGCCAGGTCTGCTGCTCCCACCATGCCCGCCTTGTTGCCCAGTTGGGCGGCGATCACGTCGGCCACCGGGCGCCAGTTGCCGCCCACCAGCCAGCGCTTGTAGGACTTGCGGATCGGGTCGAGGACCAGTTCGCCCTCGTCCGAGAGGCCGCCGCCGACGATGAACGCGGAGGGGTCGAAGAGGGAGGCCAGGTCGGCGAGGCCGGCGCCGGCCCAGCGGGCCAGTTCGCGGTAGGAGTCGACGGCCACCGGGTCGCCCTGCCGGGCAGCCATGGAGATGTGCTTGCCCTCGATGCCCTCGGGGGTGCCGTCGCCGAGCGAGAGCAGGACGTCCGCGGCCTCGGGGGTGGCGTTGGCGCGCTGCTTGGCGTAGCGGACGAGGGCGCGGCCCGACGCGTACTGCTCCCAGCAGCCCTGTGAGCCGCAGCCGCACAGCAGGCCGTCCGGCACCATGCGGATGTGGCCGAACTCGGCGGCCACCCCGAAGTGCCCGCGGCGCAGCTTGTTGCCGATGATGATGCCGCCGCCGAGGCCGGTGCCGAGCGTGATGCAGATGACGTTGCGGTGGCCCTTGCCGGCGCCGAACTTGTACTCGCCCCAGGCCGCGGCGTTCGCGTCGTTCTCCACGACGACGGGCAGGCCCACGCGGGCCTCGACCTTCTCCTTCAGCGGCTCCTGGCGCCAGTCGATGTTCGGCGCGAAGTAGACCGTGGAGCGCTGACGGTTGACGTAGCCCGCGGCACCGATGCCCACGCCGACGATCTCGTGCCCGGCGCGCGCTCCGTCGACCGCGGCGGCGATGGCGTCGACGATGCCCTCGGCCGTGCCCGGGGTCGGCACCTTGTGGGTCGAGAGGATGTTGCCTTCCTCGTCGACAACCCCGGCCGCGATCTTGGTGCCGCCGATATCGACGCCGATGGTGAGTCCCATGAATCCCTCAGTTTCGGTCGAGCCCCGCTATGGCCCACCGTACCCGAGGGGCTGGCGTCGGATTCGCGACGTCGGTCCGGAGTGCGGGCTCTCTAGTCGAGGTCGATACGCTCGCCCGGGCCCGGGTCCTCGCCCCGGTCACGGCGGTCCTTGAGTTCGCTGTCGCGCGCGGTCCAGCGCTGTTCCTGGGCCTGGACGGCGGAGCGGTACGCGGCGAGGAGTTCGCCGCCGGCCGCCGCGAGGTGGTCGAAGACGTCCGGGTTGCGTTCGATGACGGGCTCGACGGCGGCCTTGGCCTGCTGGACGACCTGCTTCACCACCTGCTGGGCGGCCGGTCCGGCGACCTGGCCGAGCAACGGGGACTGGAGGCCGGACAGCTTGTCCGCGACGGTGTCGACGAGTTTGCGCAGTTCCTCGGCGGCCGAGCCCGGGGGCGGGCCGTACTGGGTGCGGCGGCGGGCCTTCTCCGCCGCGAGGTCTTCGGCGGCCGCCGTCGCCCAGGCGTCGGCGTCGGTCGCCCGCACCTCGTCGAGCGCCTCTTCCTTGCCGGCGTCGTACGGGGGGAGCTCTTCGCTCATGACGGACTCCTGACTACGGTTCGTCTCTACGACGTTACCCGAATGGGCGTACGTGCTTCACCGTCTCCGCACCCACCAATCCTCACCTTCCCTGCGGCCACAGGTCCGGGTCGGGGGTGAAGCGGATGCGGAGTTCGCCCTCACGCAGGGCGGCACCTGCCACGGTGCACCGGCGCAGGGCGGACGGCAGCGGCACGATACGGCGGAACCGGCCGACGGTGACGACGAGTTCGTCACCGCGGCGGACCAGGTCCAGGTCGTCCCGTATGGCTCCGGGCAGCGGGATGTGCCAGACCAGCACGCCGTCCTCGGCGAGCCGGTCGGTGACGGGCCACTCGACCGTGGAACCGACCGCGTTGACACCGGGCACCGCGAGCGCGGCGAGGTCGTCGGTGCCGCGCGGGTCGTGGCCGAGGTGGGGGACGTGATGGACGTCGTACGCGCCCTGCCACTCGTCCAGGGTCTTGCGCTGCTGCACGCCCAGGCCGGCGAGCCAGGTGTCCTCGACGGACTCCGGCAGTACCCGGTTGGCCAGCAGCACGTCGGGGCGCAGTCCGCGCAGGGCGAGTGCGAGGCCGGCGGCGCGGACGGCGTCGGCGCCGGCCGGTCCGGGCTCGGCGACCAGGCGTACGGACGTGTTCCGGTCGGCGAGGACGGCTTCCACGGCGGCCAGTTCCACGTCCCAGCGGCCCGCCGTGTCGTAGAGCCACTCCGAGGGCATCGGGACGCCGGCGAGGCGGCCGAGGACCGGGCGCAGGGCGCGGGCGGCTTGCCGTTCGGCGGGGAGGAGGCGGCGGAGGTAGCGGCGGAGTTCCTCGGGGAGGGCGAGGAGGGCGAGGGCGTGGGGGGTCGGCGGGAGGTCTACGACGAGGAGGTCGTAGGCCTCGGAGAGGGCCGCGTCTCGCAGTGCGCGCAGGAGGGCCAGTTCCTCGGCGCCGGGGAGGGGGGTGAGTTCCTCGGCGTCCAGGCGTGCCGCGCCCAGGAGTTCGAGGGCGGTGGAGGCGCGGTCCTGGAAGGCGGTGAGGTCGGCGCGGAAGGACTCCGTCGCGTCCGGGCGCCAGGCGGTGAGGTGTTCGGTGACCCTTGCCGGTGCCGGTCCTGTCGCCGCGCCCAGGGCGGCGCCGAGGGTGTCGGCACGGTCGGCACCGAGGAGGAGCGTGCGGGTGCCGGTGCCTGCGGCGGCTTGTGCGGTGGCTGCGGCGAGGGTGCTTCGGCCGCTGCCGCCTGGGCCGGTGATCAGGAGGGTGCGCATATGAGTGAACGGTAGTCGCTCGGTGGGGGCCGGGCGCCGTTGCCGGGGGCTGCCGCCCCCAGACCCCCGCTTCGGCCCTGAAGGGGCCTCGTCCTCAAACGCCGGACGGGCTGGGTATTGGCGGCCCGCGCTGAAAGGCACCGGGCGGGCTGGATGTTGGTGGCCTGTACTGCAAGGCAGCGGACGGGCTGGATGTTGGCGGCCTCTACTGCACGGCACCGGACGGGCCGGATATTGGCAACCTGTGCTTAATGGCACCGGACGAGCTGGATATCAGCGGCCTGTGCGGTAAGGCACCGGACCGACTGGACATCAGCGGCCCACGTCGAAAAGGCGCCGGACGTGCCGGATTGGGTCAGCCTGCGTTGGAAAGTGAGCCCCGCACCGGCTGGATGGTGCCCGCCCGCGCTGGAGCATGAGCGTCAGCCGAGCTGGGTCGGACCGACCAGCACTGGAAGGTGAGCGTCAGGCAAGCCGAGTGATCCCCGCCGCACTGGAAGGTGACCGGCAGACAAGCTGAGTGATCCCCGCCGCACCGAAAATTGAGCGTCAGGCGCGCTGGGCTGTACCGACCAGCACCGGAAGGTGAGCGTCAGACGACCTGGATGATGCCCGCCCGCGCTGCGAAGCGAGCGACAGCCAGGCTGGACGATGCCGACCTGCGTTGCAAAGCGAGCGCCAGCCAAGCTCGATGGTCCCGACCTGCACCGTAAAGCGAGCGCCAGCCAAGCTCGTCCATGCCGACCTGCGCCGCAAAGCAAGCGTCAGCCAAACTCGATAGTCCCGACCTGCACCGCAAAGCAAGCGCCAGCCGAACTCAATAGTGCTGCCTGCACCGCGAAGCGAGCGCCAGCCAAGCTCGACCATGCCGACCGGCACCGCAAAGCAGGCGTCAACCCAGCTCGACCATGCCAACCTGCACCGCAAAGCGCGCCCCAGCCAAGCCGGACGGTGCCGCCCCAAGCCGCGAAGCCCCCGCCCCCACCCGCGACTCAGCCCCCTGCTCCCCCGCTCCCCCTACTTCTCCCCCGACTCCACCCGCTTCTTCAACCCCGCCAGCGCCCGGTCGATGATGACCTTCTCCGCCTTGCGCTTGATCATGCCCAGCATGGGGATCTTGACGTCCACCGTGAGGAGGTACGTGACCTCCGTGGCGCCCGCGCCCGTGGGCTTGAGGAGGTAGGAGCCGTCCAGGGAGCGGAGCATCTGGGACTTGACGAGGGTCCAGGAGACCTCGTTGTCGCCGGTCCAGGTGTACGCCAGGGTCTGGTCGTCCTTGATCGCGCCGGCGTCCATGACGAGCCGGACCTGTTCGGCGCGGCCCCGTTCGTCGGTCTTGAGGACGTCCGCCTCCTTCACCTCGCCGGTCCAGTCCGGGTAGCGGGCGAAGTCGGCGATCACCTCCATGACGTCGGCCGGTGCCGCCTCGATCGTGATGCTCGAACTGGTGTGTTCCGCCATCGCTGTGGCTCCTCCAGATGCGGACCGGCAGGGCGTCGTCATGCGCGTGTGCGTGCAGCGTGAAGGCTACCTCTCCGCCGACCGCCCCAACGCACCCCCTACCTGCGGACATCAGGGCGGACATCAGGGGGAGAGATCAGGGGAGCTCACCATTCCAGCGCCCACGGCTTGCCGGTCCCCGCGAAGTGCCCCACGTTCACGCACTCGGTCGCCCCGATCCGCATCCGCCGTACGAGCGGCTGGTGGACGTGGCCGAACAGTGAATAGCGGGGCCTGGTGCGGCGGATGGCGTCCAGGAGGGCACGGCTGCCGCGTTCGAAGCGGCGCGCGACGGTGTCGTAGACCAGCTCGGGGACCTCGGGCGGGATGTGCGTGCACAGGACGTCGACCTCGCCGACCGCCTCGATCTTCGCGGCGTACTCCTCGTCGCTGATCTCGTACGGCGTGCGCATGGGGGTGCGCAGGCCGCCGCCGACGAAGCCGAAGGTGCGGCCGCCGATCTCGACGCGGTCGCCGTCGAGGACCGTCGTGCCGGGGCCCGCGTACTCGGGCCACAGGGTCGGCATGTCGACGTTGCCGTAGGTGGCGTACGTCGGGGTGGGGAAGGCGGCGAACATCTCTGCGTACTGTTTGCGGACCGCCTTCTCGATCAGGGCCGCGCGGTCCCCGCCGACCGCGCTCCAGAGGCGGGCGCCGAGTTCGCGGGCCTCCTCGAAGCGGCGGGCGGTGCGCAGCTCGACCAGGCGGTCGGCGTTCTCCTCGCCGAACAGCTCGGGGAAGATGCCGCGCGAGTGATCGGCGTAGTCGAGGAAGAGGACGAGGTCGCCCAGGCAGATCAGGGCGTCGGCACCCTCGCCGGCTCTGGCCAGGTCACGGGCGTTGCCGTGCACGTCGCTGACCACATGGATTCTCGTCCCGGAGTTTCCGGCTGGTGTGGGTGCCATGACGATCAAGGGTAGGCGTGTGCGGCAAACGTGAACAGTGGCGGCGGACCTTGCGGTTACTGGCCAGTTAAGAAAGGCGTGGACTACTGTGCGCGAGGAAACACCAATCTGTGTGACGCAGCGAACATCTCGCCGGACCCCCCTGTCGTAGGAGCCATACCGACGGGTAACGTCCGGGCAGTCCAGTCGTGCTCAGGATTTCAATCACCCGGTCCTGACGCACCTGCCCGAGCCTTGGACCGGACCGTCGCATCACACAACGTCGTGGCGCCGGCGCCCTATGAGGAGCAGCAGTCTTGCGCGAGTTCAGCCTTCCGGCTTTGTACGAGGTCCCCGCGGACGGCAATCTGACCGACATCGTCCGCAGAAACGCCGCGCAGCACCCAGATGTCGCCGTCATCGCGCGTAAGGCGAACGGCGGCTGGCAGGACGTGACCGCCACGGTCTTCCTCGCCGAGGTGCACGCCGCCGCCAAGGGGCTCATCGCCTCCGGCGTCCAGCCCGGCGACCGGGTCGGGCTGATGTCCCGCACGCGGTACGAGTGGACGCTGCTCGACTTCGCGATCTGGTGTGCGGGCGCGATCACCGTGCCGGTGTACGAGACCAGTTCACCGGAGCAGGTGCAGTGGATCCTGAGCGACTCCGGCGCCACCGCCGTGATCGTCGAGCAGGACGCGCACGCCGCCGCCGTCGAGTCGGTGCGCGCGCACCTGCCCGCCCTCAAGCACGTCTGGCAGATCGACACCGGCGCGATCGAGGAGCTGGACCGCGCGGGCAAGGACATCAGCGACGCGACCGTCGAGGAGCGCAGCTCGCTGGCGAAGGCCGACGACCCGGCGACCATCGTGTACACGAGTGGCACCACCGGCCGGCCCAAGGGCTGTGTGCTCACCCACCGCAGCTTCTTCGCGGAGTGCGGCAACATCGTGGAGCGGCTGCGCCCGCTGTTCCGCACCGGCGAGTGCTCGGTGCTGCTGTTCCTGCCGCTCGCGCACGTCTTCGGACGGCTCGTGCAGATCGCGCCGATGATGGCGCCGATCAAGCTGGGCCTGGTCCCGGACATCAAGAACCTCACCGATGAACTCGCCTCGTTCCGGCCGACGTTGATCCTCGGTGTGCCGCGGGTCTTCGAGAAGGTCTACAACTCGGCGCGCGCCAAGGCGCAGGCCGACGGCAAGGGCAAGATCTTCGACAAGGCGGCCGACACCGCGATCGCGTACAGCCGCGCGCTGGACACGCCGTCGGGTCCGTCCCTCGGTCTGAAGATCAAGTACAAGACCTTCGACAAGCTCGTCTACAGCAAGCTGCGTGCCGTCCTCGGCGGGCGGGGCGAGTACGCGATCTCCGGGGGCGCCCCGCTGGGCGAGCGGCTCGGTCACTTCTTCCGGGGGATCGGCTTCACCGTCCTCGAGGGCTACGGGCTGACCGAGTCCTGTGCCGCCACCGCGTTCAACCCCTGGGACCGCACGAAGATCGGCACGGTCGGGCAGCCGCTGCCCGGCTCGGTCGTACGCATCGCGGACGACGGCGAGGTGCTGCTGCACGGCGAGCACCTGTTCAAGGGGTACTGGAACAACGAGGCCGCCACGGCCGAGGCGCTCGCGGACGGCTGGTTCCACACCGGGGACATCGGCACCCTCGACGAGGACGGCTACCTCAGCATCACCGGGCGCAAGAAGGAGATCATCGTCACCGCGGGCGGCAAGAACGTCGCCCCGGCCGTGATCGAGGACCGCATCCGCGCGCACGCGCTGGTCGCGGAGTGCATGGTCGTCGGCGACGGGCGGCCGTTCGTGGGCGCGCTGGTCACCATCGACGACGAGTTCCTGGGCCGCTGGGCTGCCGAGCACGGCAAGGCGGCGGGTTCCACCGCGGCGTCGCTGCGTGACGATCCGGATCTCTTGCAGGCGATCCAGGACGCTGTCGACGACGGCAACGCCGCGGTGTCGAAGGCGGAATCGGTGCGGAAGTTCCGCATTCTGTCCTCCCAGTTCACGGAGGAGTCGGGCCACTTGACGCCGTCCCTGAAGCTCAAGCGCAATGTGGTGGCCAAGGACTACGCGGACGAGATCGAGGCCATCTACCAGAAGTAGACGGGTAGTTGGGGCATCCTTTCGGGAGTCGCTCGGGGATTCACTCGGGGATCCGCTCGGGGATCCGCTCAGGGATTCAGAAGTCCTCGGCGAGGACCCGTTCCAGCGTGCGCTCGGCGAGCGCGGTGATGGTGACGAACGGGTTCACGCCGATGTTGCCGGGCACCAGCGAACCGTCCGTGATGTACAGCTTCGAATACCCCTTCACCCGGCCGTAGTTGTCGGTCGCGCTGCCCAACACACAGCCGCCCAGCGGGTGGTAGCAGAAGTCGTCCGCGAACACCTTGTTGGCCGTGCCGAACAGGTCGTACCGGTAGAGCGTCGCGTTGGCCGAGTTGATCCGGTCGAACAGCTTCTTGGCCATCGCGACCGAGACCGCGCTCTGCGCCGCGGTCCAGCCGAGCTTCACCGTGCCGCTCGCCGAGTCGTAGGTGAAGGACGCCCGTTGGGGGTTCTTGGTGATCGCCAGATAGAGGCTCACCCAGGTCTCGAACCCGATGGGCAGCGGGGCGATCTCCGCGAAGACCGGGTTGTCGGTGTTGGCCCAGTCGTCGATGCCCATGACCGGCATCGTCGCCTGGTTGGCGCCGGTGGTGTCCCAGATGTGGTTGGCGCGGCCCACCATGGTGTTGCCGTTGGGTCCCCAGCCCGCCCCGACCGTGGAGCTGAGCGCGGGCAGGGTGCCCGTGTCCCGGGCGCGCACGAGGAGTTCGGTGGTGCCGAGGCTGCCGCCGCCGAGGAACAGATAGGTGCAGTTGTACTGCTTGGTCTCGACGACCGCGCCGGTGTCGTCGATCCGGTCGACGGTCAGCACGTACGACCCGTCGCTCGCCCGCGTGACGGCCTTCACCTTCTCCATGGTGTGGATGGTGACCTTGCCGGTGCCGAGCGCCGAGGCGAGATAGGTCTTGTCGAGGCTCTTCTTGCCGTAGTTGTTGCCGTAGATGACCTCCTGGGCCAGCGCGGACTTGGTGGCGGTGCCGGCCGCCTCCTTCTGCATGTAGCCGAAGTCGTAGACGTTGGGCACGAAGGTGGTCGTCAGCCCGGTGTTCGTGGCGGCCTTCCGTGAGGTGCGGGTGAACTGGTACCACTCGGTCGACTCGAACCACGTCGGGTCGACGGTGTTGACGCCGAGCATGGTGCGGGCGCGCGGGAAGTACGTGTTGTACATCGCGGCGGCGTCCACGGCGGGGAACTGCTCGGTGAAGTACGACTGGCGCGGGGTGACCGCCATCCCGCCGTTGACCAGCGAGCCGCCGCCGACCCCGCGTCCCACGTACACGGACATGTTGTCGTAGTGCACGCGGTCCAGGACGCCGGGATACAGGCCGATGTCCTTGTTGACGACGTCCAGCCACAGGAAGCTGGCGAGCGGGGCCTCGGTGCGGGTCTTGAACCACATCGAGCGCTGGTCCGGGGCGGCGGTGGAACAGAAGATCTTGCCGTCGGAGCCTGCCGTGTTCCAGAGCTTGCCCATCTCCAGGACGAGGGTGGTGACGCCGGCCTGGCCCAGGCGGAGGGCGGCGACCGCGCCGCCGTAGCCGGAACCCACGACGATCGCGGGCGCGGTCTGGACGGCGGCGGGTTCGACGGCCTGCGCGGACTGGAGGCCGATACGGGTGAGACCGGCCGTGGCGGCGGTCTGGA
Organism: Streptomyces sp. NBC_01478; assembly: GCF_036227225.1. Classification (GTDB taxonomy): domain Bacteria; phylum Actinomycetota; class Actinomycetes; order Streptomycetales; family Streptomycetaceae; genus Streptomyces. Next base: position 3,429,128 of record NZ_CP109444.1, read on the forward strand.
GGGCGATCATGCCCAGGATTTGACGTCTCGTCAACTGATGCTGCGTCAGTTTTGCTGTCATGCGCGCAGCATGTGCGGATTATTCGGTTCCGCCTAGCCCTCCGTGTGCAACAAGGTTTTCAATTTCTCCGCGAGTAGATCCCAGCGCCACTTCTCCTCGACCCACTGCCGTCCCCGCTCGCCCATGTTCTGCCGCAACTCCGGGTCCCCCAGCAGCGCGACGATCCGGTCGGCGGCCTCCTCCGGGGACCCGCCGCGGATGACCCACCCCGTCTCGCCGTCGAGCACCGCGTCGGGCGCGCCGCCGGAGTCACCGGCGACGACGGGCAGCCCGGTGGCGGACGCCTCCAGGTAGACGATGCCGAGCCCCTCCACGTCGAGCCCGCCGCGCCGGGTGCGGCACGGCATGGCGAAGACGTCACCGGCGCCGTAGTGCGCGGGCAGTTCGGACCAGGGCACGGCGCCGGTGAACCGCACCGAGTCGCTCACGCCCGTCTCCCGCACCAGCCTGCGCAGCTCCTTCTCGTACGGGCCGCCGCCCACGATCAGCAGGACGGCGTCGGGCTGCCGGGCGAGGATGCGCGGCATGGCGAGGATCAGCGTGTCCTGCCCCTTGCGCGGCACGAGCCGCGAGACGCACACGACGACGGGCCGCTCGGTCAGCCCGAGCCGCGCCCGGACCTCGGCGCCGCCGGATCCTGGGTGGAAGACCTTCTCGTCGACACCGGGCGGCAGTTGGACCATCCGCGCCGCCGCCTCCGGACTCAGCGCACCGGCGATCCGCGACCGGGTGTACTCCCCGAGGTAGGTGATCGTGTCCGTCGACTCCCCGATGCGGTGCAGGAGTTGACGCGCGGCGGGCAACTGCGCCCACCCGGCCTCGTGCCCGTGCGTGGTCGCCACCAGCCGCTCGGCACCGGCCTTCCGCAGCGCCGGCGCCATCAGCCCGAGCGGCGCCGCCGCCCCGAACCACACCGCCGTACACCCGTGTTCACGCAGCAGCCCGACGGCCCCGCGGGTCGCCGCGGGCGTCGGCAGCAGCATCGTCGTGGAGTCCCGTACGACGGTGAAGGGCTGCTCGGCGTCGAAGGCGGCCGTCGCCTCCGCGCCCTCCCGGCCGCGCTTCCAGGTCGAGGCGTAGACGACGAGCCGCTCGGGCTCCAGCCGTAGCGCCATGTTGTGCAGAAAAGCCTGGATGCCACCGGGCCGGGGCGGAAAGTCATTGGTCACGATCAGGGTCTTGCGCACGCGGGAGACCCTACCGGGCGAGTACGCACAGCTCGGCACGGCCGCGCTTCATGGCCATCGCACAGCAGGTCGGGAGAACATGTGGCCCTCACCCGGCAGGCACGCACGGAACAGGGGCTCAGGTGGAGATCGCGGGCGCGAGACGGCGACTGGCGCTGCTGCTCGGAACCTGGGGGCTGACCAGGCTGGTACTGCTGCTGTTCGTCTTCAAGGTGCTCGTGTTCCCGGGTCCGGACGTCACCAGCGACGTGTCGGTGATCTACCAGGGCTGGTACGAGACGCTGCGGCACGGTTCCTTCCCGCTGGACGACGTCACCTGGCAGTACCCGCCCGCCGCCGCCCTCCCGATCCTCTCCCCCGCCCTGCTGGGCTTCCTGGACTACGCGTCGGCGTTCTTCGTCCTGGCCTTCCTGGCCGACCTGACGGTCCTGGCACTCCTGCTCTACACGGGCCTGCGCCCCGGCCGGACGCTGCGCGGTGCCTGGGTGTGGGTCGCGGGCGTCCCGCTCCTCGGCCCGACCGTGTACGCGCGCTACGACGTGATGGTGACCGCGGTCGCCGTGGCCGCGCTGCTGGCCGGCGCCCGGCACCCGCGCGTGATGGGCGCGCTGGTCGGCTTCGGGGCGCTGCTGAAGGTGTGGCCTGCGCTGCTCCTGCTGGGCGCGGTCAAGCGCCGTGCGTGGGGCGCGGCGGCGGTGACGGTCGTGGTGGTCGCCGGTGTCTTCGCGGTCTCGATGCCGGGCGCGTTCGCCTTCCTGACCTTCCAGCGCGAGCGGGGCACGGAGGTGGAGTCGCTGGGCTCGCTGGTCTTCCATGTGGCCCGGCACTTCGACTGGCAGGGCGAGGTGCTCCTGAACTACGGCTCGGTCGAGTTCGTCGGCCCGTACGTCAACTGGGTCAGCACGGCGGCCCTGGGCCTCACCGCGCTGGCCTTCGGCTGGCTCATGCTCTGGCGGCTCATGGCGGCCCGCTTCCTGCCGCACACCCTCGCGGACGCGGCCTTCGTGGCGGTCCTTATGTTCACGGTCACCAGCCGGGTGATCAGCCCCCAGTACGTCGTCTGGCTGATCGGCCTGGCAGCCGTCTGCTCCTGCTTCCGCGCCAGCCGCATGAGACTCCCGGTCGGCCTGGTCCTGGCGGCGGCCTTCGTCACGGTCCTGGAGTTCCCGCTCTGGTTCGCCCACGTGGTCGCGAGCGACGGGCTGGGCATCGTCCTCCTGCTGGTCCGCAACGGCCTGCTGGTCGCCGCGGCGGTGACGAGCGCACGCGAACTGTGGCGGGCGTCGGTCACCTGGGCGGACGTACCGCCGCTGCCGGCTCAGGCGACGCGGTCGAAGGCCACTTCGGCGCCCTCCTGACTCCGGGCCCGCCGGCGGAACAGTACGGCGACCACCGCACACTGCACCCCCATCGCGAGCGCCAGCGCCCCGCACACCCCCGGCAGTCCGAACCCCGACAACCCGTACGCCAACGGGAGTTGGACCGCCGTACCGAGCACCGTCACCCGGAGCAGCGCCGGTGCTCCGCCGCTCCCCTCGAAGACCCCGCCGAGTGCGATGAAGCACGCCATCAGCAGCAGGTAGGGGCCGACGCAGCGCAGGAACAGCGTGCCCTCGTGGGCGACTTGGGGTCCGGCGCCGAAGGCGGCCATGATCCAGGGGGCGGTGAGGAGGAACAGGACGGCCGCCCCGACCCCCACGGTCCCGGACACGAGCATCGCCTCCCGCCCGATCTCCCGTCGTGCGTCCCTGCCCTCGCCCCGCAGGTGCGAGGTGTGGATGGCGGCGGCCTGGCGCACGGAGTAGAAGGCCATCGTCGCCACGTACAGGACCTTGTAGGCGATGGCGTACGCGGCCACCTCCGTCACCCCCAGCCGCGCCACGATCGCGACCAGCACCAGCGTTCCGGTCTGCCGGACGGTGAAGTCGGCCGACATCGGCAACCCGGTCGTCAGCGTCCGGCGCAGCGCGGCGGGGACGGACTCCGCGGGGGCGACCTCCGTACGCAGCAGGGCATTTCGGCGCAGCGCGCGCAGCCCCACCGCCAACGCCACGACCCGGCACAGCACGGTCGAGACGGCGGCGCCCCGGACGCCGTAGAGGTGGATGAGGAACGGGTCGCAGACGAGGATGAGCCCGTTGGCGAGCAGGGCCAGGCGCATCGGGGTGCGGGTGTCGCCGGTGCCTTTGAGGATGCCGTCGACGAGTTGCTGGACGTAGAAGACCGCGATGCCCGGCAGGGAGATCGCGAAGTAGTCGACCGTGAGCCGGAGTTCGGGGCCACTGCCGCCGAGGAGCAGGCGGGCCAGCGGTTCGCGGAGCAGGAAGCCTGCCGCCATGACGATCGGTGTGACCAGCGCGCACAGGGCCCAGCCGCCGCGTACGGCGGACCGTACGGCGGCCGGGTCGCGGGCTCCCCTCGCGTGGGCGACCAGCACGGTCGTACCGGAGGCGAAGACCAGGGCGATGCCGAGGAGGACGTTCTCGGTGTTGGTCGCGACGGCCACGGCTGCGACGGCGGGGCCGCCGAGCCGGGAGACCCAGACCGTGTTGATGATCCCGGCGGCGACGGAGGCGAGGAGTGAGAGGTAGACGGGGTGGGCGAGCGATATGAGCTGCCGGCGGTGGGCGTTCACGGGCGACTCCCTCTTATCGAGCTACCTCGTTTAGAGGTAGCTCGATAAGAGGTATCATGAGGACATCGCGCCCGCAAGGAGGACACATGCTGGAGCTCTCGATCCTGGGCTTCCTCGCCGAACAGCCGCTCCACGGCTACGAGTTGAAGGAACGCATCAAGGCACTCAGCGGCCATGTCCGCCCGGTCAGCGACGGCGCGCTCTACCCGGCGATCACCCGCCTGGTCACCGCCGGCAAGCTCGACCAGCGCACGGAGGAGGGCGCGAGCGCGGCACCGCGCCGGGTCCTGTCCCTCACCGAGAAGGGCCGCGAGGACCTCCTGGAACGGCTCCGGCACCCCAAGCCGGCCGAGATCACGGACCACGTCCGCTTCAACACGGTCCTGGCCTTCCTACGGCACCTGCCGGACCGGCGGGAGCAGGCCGCCGTACTGCGCCGGCGGCTGGAGTTCCTGGAGACCCCGGCGAGTTTCTTCTACCGGGACGGCGAGCCCGTACGGGCGGAGGAGACCCAAGACCTGTTCCGGCAGGGCATGTTGAGGGTCGCGCGGGCGACGGGCGCGGCGGAGCGGGAGTGGCTCACGGAGGCCATCTCCCGGCTCGATCAGCCGAGTTGAGCCCGAAGGTAGTCCCGCCACTGCTCCGTGAAGTCGGCCAGGGTCGTGCCCAGGACGTCCTTCATCGCGTCCTCCACCGCCCCCGCCCGCTTCTTGTGGGTGCCGACCGCCCGGTAGAACTTGCCCAGTTGGTCGACTCCCCAGCGGTCCTGGATCATGCGGCAGGCCATCCAGCCACCCTCGTACGCCTGGGCCAGCTTCGTGGGGTCGCCGCTGAAGCCGAAGTCCTTGTCGGTGGGGAGGGCGGTCGGGACGTCGCCGTCCAGGACGGCGCGGTACAGCTCCGGGGCGGCCTGGGTCGGGGTTCGGCCGGTGCCCCGGTAGCCGATCCAGTCGGCGTAGCCCTCCGAGAGCCAGAGGGGGGTCGCGGCGGTGGTGCGGGCACGGGTGGCCACGTGGGTCGTCTCGTGGGTCAGCACGACCTGCTTGCCGACCGAGCCGAGGAGCGCGTACGCGTCCGGGTTGACGATGATCCGGTCCGCGGGCGCGCTGCCCGAGCCTCCCGCCTCGCCGGTCGTCACCGCGGCGATGCCCCGGTAGGAGGCCGCAGGTGAGCCCAGGAGGCCCGCCATGCCGTTCAGGGAGCCGGGGACGAGCACGACGACGTGCCGGGTCCAGTCGGTGCCCCAGGCGTCCGACACGGCCGGTACGGCGTGATCCGCGAGGGAGCGGTAGGTCCGGAGGATGTCGACGTCCTGCCCGACCCCCATCACGAGGCTGTGCGCGCCCTCGACGACGCTCACCTTCCCCTGGTCCCACAACTGCTGGCCGGACTTCTTCGCGGGCTTGTCGGTGTCCACGTACCACTGCCCGTCCGCGGTGAGGCGCAGGCCGAGCGTGCGGCCGACCGTGACGGGTGAGGTGTCGTAGCCCTTGACCCGGTAGCTCAGTTCGGCGTCGGCGGTCGCGGTGGCGCCGCTGGGGTGGAGGGCGGTCAGCCGGTAGGACCAGGAGGCGAGGGGGACGGCGCTCACGTTCTCGTACGCCGCGCGGGCGCCGGTCTTCGTGTACGCCGTCTCGTCGTGGTGCAGGACGGCGGCGGACCGGCGGTCGAGGAGACGCTGGACCTCGGCCTTCGCGCTGTCCGCCACCGGCGGGCCACCACACCCCACCAGCGACCCGAGCAGCAGACACAGCGCGAGCACTCCGGAGCGCGACGCCCGCCTACGACCAGTCACTTCCCGATCGTACGACCCTTTCGCGCCGGTTCAGACCCTCGTGACCGACGAGACCGGCATCATGCCGACCGGGTCGTAGCGCACCGGCGCGCCGGGGTAGGGGGCGTGGATGACCTGCCCGTTGCCCACGTACATGCCGACATGGCTGGCGTCGGAGCGGTAGACGACCAGGTCGCCGGGCTGGGCCTGGGAGAGCGGGACCTGCCGGCCGGCGTAGCGCTGCTCCTGCGAGGTGCGCGGGAGGTGGACGCCCGCCCGGGCGTACGACCACTGCATCAGGCCGGAGCAGTCGAAGCCGCCGGGGCCGTTGGCGCCCCAGATGTACGGCTTGCCGAGGGCCATGCGGGCGGCGGCCACCGCGGCGGCGGCGCGGCCCGAGGACGGGACGCCGGCACCGAGGTCGGGGATGTCCTCGCGGGCGGAGCGGGAGGCCCGGTCGAAGGAGGCGCGCTCGGCCAGGGGCATCTGGTTGAGCAGTTGCCGGGCCTTGGCGAGTTTCTGTTCGACGGTCTTCTTGTGGGTGGCGACGGCCTTGCGGCTGCGCTCCAGTTCGGCGAGGTGTCCGGCGGCCTCGGTGCGTTCCTGGGCCAGCTCGCGCATGGCCTCCTGGAGGTCCTTGAGCTGGCCCGCCTGCTGGTTGGTGATCCGGTCGAGGACGGAGGCCTTGTCGAGGTAGTCGGCCGGGTCGTCGGAGAACAGCAGCGCGACGGTGGGGTCGATGCCGCCGGAGCGGTACTGGGCGCCGGCGAGTGAACCCAGCGCGTCCCGCATGGTGTTGATGCGCTGCTGCTGCCGGGCGATCCGGTCCTGGGCGTCGCTCACCTGCCGGTGCAGCGCCCCGGCGCTCTCGTCGGCCTTGTCGTAGGCCTCGGTCGCCCGCTCGGCCTCCTGGTAGAGCCGGTCCACCTCGGCCCGGGAGTCGTCGTGCGGCGCGGCCACGGCGGAGGTGGCCGGCAGGGCGCCGAGTGCGGCTGCCGCCGCGCTCAACACACAGACCGCGGCACTGGCGCCTCGGTCGAACCCGGACGGTGCAAGGCGACGACGGGATCCCACGGGAAGCCGCACTTCCTTCCGCTGGCGGACACGGACCGCTCCCCCGGTGCGGGGAAACGCGCCAGACAGTAGCTCCGTGAAGGGGTGCGGGCCAAAGACCTCCGCGGACACATAACGTGACACCCCGCCCAAGACGCAGGTCATGGGCGGGGCGTGGGGTCAGTGTGGTGTGTCGCGATTCGCCCGTTCGGGCGGTGCCGCGGGGCCGGTTTCGGTCGGACCGGGCCAGATCAAATCAGATCCGGACGCCGAACTCGAACGTCATGTTGCCGATCGACTCGTAGCGCACCACGGCACCGGTGTGCGGGGCGTGCAGCACCTGGCCGTTGCCCGCGTAGAGGCCGACGTGGTGGTAGTCGCCGTAGAAGATGACCAGGTCGCCGACCTTGAGGTCGCTCTGGCTGTAGATGCGGGTGCCGGCGTTCGCCTGGGCCTCGGACGTGCGGGGTATGGAGACGCCGGCCTGCGCGTAGGCCCAGGAGGTGAGGCCCGAGCAGTCGAAGGAGGACGGTCCGGAGGCGCCGTAGACGTACGGCGAGCCGATCACGGACTGGGCGGCGGCGAAGGCGGAGGCGGCCCGACCGGAGGCGGAACCGGTGTTGCCGAGGTCCACCCGCGAGCTGGAGCGGCTGGCGGCCTGCGCCTGCTGCGCGTCCAGGGCCGCCTTCTCCTTGGCGGTCAGGGTGTTGAGCAGTTTGTTGGCCGCGGCCAGCTTGGCCTTGACCTCGTCCTTCTTCTTCTTGAGCTCGGTGCGGGTGGCGGAGAGGTCCTTGAGCTTGGTGCTCGCCTCCGCGCGCTCCTGCGCGAGTTCACGCTGCTTGCCCTGGATCTTCGTCAGCGCCTCGACCTGCTGGGCGCTCAACTGGTCCATCGTGGACGCCTTGTCGAGGTAGTCGTCCGGGTCCGAGGACAGGAAGAGCTGGATCGAGGGGTCGATGCCCCCGGTGCGGTACTGGGCGCTCGCCATCGTGCCGAGGCCGTCCCGGAGCTTGTTGAGCTCCTCCTGGCCGCGGGCGACGTTGTCCTGGATGGTGGAGATCTCCTTCTGGAGCTTCTCCTGCTTCTCCTGGGCCCCGTCGAGCTTCTCGGTGGCCTGCTCGGCCTGCTCGTAGAGGGCGTCGACCTTCGCCTTGACCTCGTCCTTGCTGGGCTTCTCGCTCGGCGCGGCATTGGCGGCCTGAGCGCTGAAGGCAACGGCGGCAGCGGCTGCGGTGGTGAGCACAGTGACGCGCGTGCGGCTCGGCTGCTTCGGTCGACGATGGGACGCCACGGAGTCGAGCTCCTTCTATTGAGTGATCACCCGTTCGGAGGTTCGAGGCCTGACCCTAGTGACGTTCCTGTGATCAGTTCAAATCCTCACACGAAAAAATGCCGTCACTCAAAGCATTCTTTGCACATAACCAACATGCAGTGATGGTCGATTGACGCTACGTTGCGTGACGGTTCGGTCAATTCCGGCATTAAACCTGTACGTTGACCTTCACGACAGTCGCTTGAGGAGTACCGCAGAAGCGACGGGCCGGGCGCCCACCTTCGCGATGCCGTCGGCCACCTCGCGGTCGGTCGACGCGACGATGACGGGCCGGCCCGGCGGCTCCGCGCGCACCAACTGGCGGATCAACTCGTCGGCGGTGACGCCCGGTTTGGAGAACAGCACCCGCACTCCGCGCGGCGGCGCGAGCAGCACGGGCGCGGCCAGCTCGGCCCCGTCGAAGACACAGGTGACCTCGGCGCCGGTCTGCGCGGCGAGCTGCGAGAGCTGCCCGAGCAGCCTCAACCGCTGCTTCTCCAGGGGCATTTGGGGATAGCCGGTCTTGGTGACGTTGTAGCCGTCGACGACCAGGTGGGCCTGCGGCAGCGCGAGCAGTTGGTCGAGGATCGCCGGGTCGTTCTCGGACAGCGCCCGCGCGGCGATGTCCTTCGGGGTCATTCGTCCCGGTTCGACCGCGTCGACGGTCTCGGCGGGGCGTACGGAGACGGGCGGCAGCGCCAGTTCCCGCCGCAGCCCCTGGGCCGCCTCCAGCACGGTGTCGAGCAGCAGGCGCACCCGCATGTCCTCGACGCTGCGCCCCTCGCGGGCCGCCTTGCGGGTGGCCTCGAGGGCCGCCTCCGCCTCGGCGAGCCGGGCCTTGAGGCGCCGGCCCTCGCTCTCGGCGGCGGACAACTGGGTCTGGCCCTCGGCGCGCGCGGTGTCCGTCTCGGCGCGCAGCTTGCGCAGGGCGGCCTCGCCGCGCTTGACGTCGCTGTGGGCGGCACGCAGCTTGCGGTGCAGCGACTCCGCTTCCTTCTTCGCCGTGTCCAGCTCGGTGCGCAGCCGCTCGGTCTCGCTGCGGGTCGCGTCCCGCGCCTGCGCCAACTCCGCGCGCAGCCGCTCCAGTTCGGCCCGGCTCTCCTCGTCGGCGCGCTCGGCGTCGGCACGCAGCGCCTCCTCGCCGGCGGCGGTCACCAGCTTCACCCAGCCGGTGGGGCGCAGAACATAGGCCGCGGCCGCCACGTCGAGCGGGTCCGCGGCCGGGGGCGGCGAGCCGGAGTCGAGCGCGCCGGTGAGCTCCGACTGGGCCTCTCTCAGCTTCTCCCCGATCCGCTGCCGGAACAGCGGATCGGTCTCCAGAGCGGCGGCCATGGCATTGCCGGCGAACTTGGCGCGCCGGTTGGGGGCGAAGCGGGCGTACTGTCGTAGCTGCGCGGGCAGTTCGGAGACGGTGAGGCCGCCGAAGCCGTCCGACACGATCTGTACGACTCTCCTGCGCACGCCGTCGGGCAGCGGGCGGTCGAGCACCTCGGCGGCGCCGTCGCCCGGCCCCCCGCCTGAGTTCTCCACCATCCCTCACACCCCAACTGTCTGTGCGGGGCCACTCCCTCTCAGGAGCCGGCGCCCGGCCTGTCCACGAGTTCCACCTGATCCACGGCGTTGCACCAGCGGCAGCGCACCGACTCGATGGTCTCACTGACCACCTCGCGCTCCTCCACCTTCGGCTCACCCGCCAGGTCCAGGTGGAGGTACTCCACGACCTTCGACGAACGCGTCACGTCGAAGCGCGTGAGGTTGCCGCAGAGGGTGCAGCGCCACCGCGTCGAGGCGGTCGGCAGGGGAACCGTCATCGTGGCTGTCCGCTTCCTTCTCGTTCAAGTTTCCGTGATCGCCGGTTTCCCCGGCGAATGTGACTCGTAACCCTACGGCCTGGCGGGTACTCGCCGCTCGGCCGTCCACAGCGGCGATTCACTCTGCCCCGTTGTGTCCCCTTACGTCATGCTCTGTGTCCATGATCAGCAACTGGGGAACAGCGGGCGTCCGGGCCATCCGGAACACCTCGGCACCGATGACATACGCCCTGATCGGCCTGTGCTGCCTGATCTTCGTCCTCGGCCCGGCCTCGGGTTTCGTCCCGTCCTACGGCACCGGGGACGCGCTGCTCGCCGCGCAGCGGGCGTACTTCCGCCGCTGGGGTGTGGTCCCGGCCGACCTGTTCGCGAGCCCGGCCCGAGAGGCCCTGACCCCGGTCACGGCCCTCTTCGTCCACGGGAGCTGGATCCATCTCCTCGGCAACATGCTCTTCCTCTACGTCTTCGGAGCGATGACCGAGGAGCGACTGGGCCGGGTCGAGTTCACCCTGTTCTACGTGGGCTGCGGCTACCTGGCGCTGCTGGGGTACGCGGTGGCCAACGCCGACTCCGCGCAGTCCCTCGTCGGCGCGTCCGGGGCGATCTCGGCGGTCCTCGGGGCGTTCCTGTACTTGTTCCCCCGGGCCCGGGTGACGAGCCTCCTCCCCTTCCTCCTCTTCCTGCCGCTGCGCTTCCCCGCGTGGGTCGTGCTGCCGTTCTGGGTGGCCCTCCAGTGGCTGGCGGCGGGCCAGGCCGCGCAGGGGCCGGGGGTGGCGTACCTCGCCCACCTGGTGGGCTTCACGCTGGGGTTCGGCTACGCGTGGGTGAGATTCAGGAAAAAGAAGGGCCCGAGGGGCGGCCTGGGAAGGGCGGTGGTGGGAGACGGGCGGGCGACTAGAGTGAAACCCGCCCCAGCAACGGTCCCCGAGGGAGAGAACCAGCCGTGATCACCGCGATCGTCCTCATCAAGACCAGCGTGGACCGGATTCCGGAGATCGCCGAGTCGATCGCCGCGCTCGAATCTGTGAGCGAGGTCTTCTCTGTCACCGGTACGTACGACTTGATCGCGATGGTGCGGGTGCGGCAGCACGAGGATCTGGCCGAGGTCATCCCCGGGCGGATCAGCAAGATCCCCGGGGTGGAGGGGACGGACACGCACGTGGCGTTCCGGACGTACTCGCAGCACGACCTCGAGGCGGCGTTCGCGATCGGGCTGGACTCCTAGCGGGCGCCCAGCCGCTTCCACAGGGTGACCAGCGCGCCCCAGTTCACGACCTCCCAGGCCGGCAGCTCGGTGCGGTGACCGTCACCGCCCCGCAGCGAGAGCCGGGCGTCCCGCCGCTTCGGCCACCACGACGACGGCACCGACCAGTCGGGCAGATCGGCATCGAGCCGCGGCTCCCGCAGGTCGGCCCACCGGTGGGCCGACAGCCCGCCCGGGACGAACAAGCCGTCCGCGTCGGCGGTGAGGGGGCCGAAGGTGACCTGCCCGCCCGCTTCGAGGCGGTTCAACAGCGCGGGCACCTGCGCGTCCGCCACCCGCTGCCGGACGTGCTCGACGGCGGACCGTATCCGCTGGTTCTCGGGGCGGTCCTGGTCCGCCGAGCCGACCTGGATCTGCCACTCGTCGACAATGAAGGCCTGTTCCACCCCGTCGGCGAAGCGCAGCCGGTGCCGGTGTCCGCAGACGTACCAACCGATGCCGTGTCGCTCGTCCTGTCCGACGGTCACGTCCATGGTGGAACGCCAGTGCGTCACGTCCGCCCAGCGGCGGGGCCGCCCGTCGGGGACCAGGACGAGCCCCTCCTCGTACAGATGGACCGGTCTGCCGCCGAGGAGCCGCGGCAGCCGTCGTACGACCGCCTCGATCAGCGGCTCGCCCAGTCCCGTCGGGGTGCTCACCCCTGGATGGTCACACGGCGGGCACGCAACGGCCGTCCTGCGTGCGGTAGTTCCACTTCGCGCCGTCGGTCACGAGTTCCCGTACCGCCGTCACGAAGCGCTCGACGTGCTCGTCCGGGGTGCCCGCGCCGAAGCTCACGCGGATCGCGTTGAGGGACTTCTCGCCGGGGGCCGCCTCGGGGGCTCCGCACTCGCCCTGGGTCTGGGGGTCGCTGCCGAGCAGGGTGCGGACGAGGGGGTGGGCGCAGAAGAGGCCGTCGCGGACGCCGATGCCGTACTCGGCGGAGAGGGCGGCGGCGAAGTGGGAGCTGTTCCAGCCGTCGACGACGAAGGAGATGACGCCGACGCGCGGGGCGTCGTCGCCGAAGAGGGACAGGACCTTGACCTGCGGGACCTCGGCCAGGCCGGCCCGCACCTTCTCGATCAGGTACTGCTCGCGGGCCACCAGCGTGTCGAAGCCCGCCTCGGTCAGCGCCTTGCAGGCCGACGCGATGGAGTAGGCGCCGATGACGTTCGGGGAGCCGGCCTCGTGCCGCGCGGCGCTGTCGTGCCACTCCACGTCCACTCCCCCGTCCTCGCGCCGGGTGACCTTGCGGCTGGCGCCGCCGCCGGCGAGGTAGGGGTCGGCCGCCTGGAGCCAGTCGGCGCGGCCGGCCAGGATGCCGGAGCCGAAGGGGGCGTAGAGCTTGTGGCCGGAGAAGGCGATCCAGTCGACGTCGAGGTCCTGGACGGACACCGGGTGGTGCGGGGCGAGTTGGGCGGCGTCCAGGACGATCCGGGCGCCGTGGGCATGCGCGGCGGCGGCGAGTTCGCGGACGGGCCACAGCTCGCCGGTGACGTTCGAGGCGCCGGTGACGCAGACCAGGGCCGGGCCGTGAGGGTCCCTCGCAGCGAGGGCCTGCTCCAGGGTTTCCACGGCCTGGCGCGGGGTGCGCGGGGCGTTGAGGTAGGTGACCTCGGCGTCCTTCCACGGCAACAGGGACGCGTGGTGCTCGGTCTCGAAGACGAAGACCTGGCAGCCGGCGGGGAGGGCCGCGGCGAGGAGGTTGAGGGAGTCCGTGGTCGAGCGGGTGAAGATCAGTTGGTCGTCCGGGCGGCAGTCCAGGAACTCCTCGACCGTCCTGCGGGCGTTCTCGAACAGGTCGGTGGAGAGCTGCGAGAGGTAGCCGGCGCCGCGGTGGACGCTGCCGTAGTACGGGGCGTAGGCCGCCACGTCGTCCCAGACGCGCTGGAGGGCGGGAGCGCTGGCCGCGTAGTCGAGCGCCGCGTAGGTGACCTCGCCGCCCGTCACGAGCGGGACGGTGACATCCCGGCCCAGAACGGGCAGCGGGGGACAAACGGTCTGGACGACGGCAGCGGTGGAGACAGACATGGCGAACTCCCGTGAGAGGCAAGGCGGAACCACCGTGCGAGCGCGGACGACTCAAGCACGGAGGAGGGTGAAAGGGGGTATGCGGAGGCGGGGCTCGACGCCCTACCGCATTCGCTTGCTCACAGAGGGCTCCCTCGATGACCAGGACCCCTGGTGTCTTTCGAGGGGCCCGCGCTTGCCGCAGACCTCGCTGCCTACGGCCTGGTCTTCACCCGGGGCACCCCGCCACGGACGGAGGGTTGCCGGACAGTCGGCCGGGGCCTCATGACTGTCACTCATGACCTGGTCGGAAAACTTACGTGAGGTGATCGCCGTCCCGCAACCCGTGTCCGGATCGCGGGACGACAACCCCCGTGGTGCTACGCGTTGCTGGCCGCGACCCAGCGCTCCAGGGTCCGCTTGGCGGCCCCCGAGTCGATCGACTCCGCCGCCTTCTCCATCCCGGACCGGATCCGGTCCGCCAACGGCCCGTCCGCCGCCTCCAGGGCCACCAGGGCGGCCGCCGAGTTCAGGAGTACGGCGTCCCGTACGGGGCCCGTCTCGCCGTCCAGGAGGCGGCGGGCGACGCCCGCGTTGTACTCGGGGTCGGCGCCGCGCAGGGCCTCCACCGGGACCAGTTCGAGGCCGACGTCCCTCGGGTCGAAGGACTCCTCGGTGACCTTGCCGTCGCGGACGATCCAGACCCGGGAGGTGGCGGTGGTCGTCAGCTCGTCGAGGCCGTCGTCGCCGCGGAACACCAGCGCGGAGGAGCCGCGTTCGGCCAGCACGCCCGCGATGAGCCCGGCCATGCGGGTGTCGAAGCAGCCGACCGCCGACGAGGTGACCTTGGCCGGGTTGGTGAGCGGGCCGAGGAGGTTGAACGCGGTCGGAATCCCCAGCGCCCCCCGGACCGCGCCGACGAACCGCATCGAGGGGTGGAACTTGGCCGCGAAGCAGAAGGTGATCCCGGCCTCGTCCGCCACCCGCGCAACCTGCTCGGTCGGCAGGTTCAGGTTGATGCCGAGCTTCTCCAGCACGTCGGATGAGCCGCTCGCGGAGGACGCGGCGCGGTTGCCGTGCTTGACGACCTTCGCGCCGGTGCCCGCGATCACGATGGCCGACATGGTCGAGATGTTGACCGTCTTGGCCCGGTCCCCGCCGGTGCCGACGATGTCGACGGCCGGTCCCGGGATGTGCAGCGGCTTCGCGTGGGCGTACATCGTCTCCACGAGACCGGTGATCTCGTCGACCGTCTCGCCCTTGGCCCGCAGCGCCACCAGGAAGCCGGCGATCTGCGCGTCCGCCGCCTCACCGCTCATGATGCGGTCCATCGCCCATGCCGTGTCGGCGGTGCTCAGGTCCTGTCCGGCCAGCAGCGCGCTCAGTACGTCCGGCCAGGAACGGGCCGCCGCGGTGTCGCCTCCAGCGGGGGTCACAGCGCTCATACGGCCGCTCCTGGGTGTCGTACTTCAAATAATGGTGTGTGCTCGGCTCACCCTATCCAGCGCGGGACACGGCGAAGGGCCCCGTCCGGTGTTCGGACGGGGCCCTTCGACTGTGGCGTGGCGACGCCTCAGCGATCAGTGGTGGCCGTGGCCGCTCGTGATCTCCTTGTACTCCTCGACGGTGGGCTTGGGGATCTGGGACTCCTCGCCGTAGTACGCCTCGCTCAGCTTGGCGCGCAGCTTCTGGTAGCCCTTCACCTTGCGCTCGACACCGTTCTCGTCGACCGTCGCGCCGATCGCGGCCGGTGCGTACTGCTCGTGCGCGGTGAGCGTGTGCAGCGCGTCCTGGCTGAGCGGCTCGTGGATCTCGACGAACTCACCGTGCGGCAGGCGCTTGATGATGCCGGACTCGCGGCCGTGCAGCACCTTGTCCTTGTCGCGGCGCTGGAGGCCGAGGCAGACCCGCTTGGTGGCGAGGAACACGAGGACCGGCACGACGAAGAAGCCGACGCGCACGAACCAGGTGATCGAGTTGATCGACAGGTGGAAGTGCGTGGCCCAGATGTCGTTGCCGCCACCGACGAGCAGGACAAAGTACCACGAGATCCACGCGGCACCGAAGGCCGTACGGGTCGGGGCGTTGCGCGGGCGGTCCAGGATGTGGTGCTCGCGCTTGTCGCCGGTGACCCAGGACTCGATGAACGGGTAGACCGCGATCGAGACCAGGACCAGCGGGAAGATCACCAGCGGGATGAACACGCCCAGGACGAGCGTGTGGCCCCAGAAGTTGATCTCCCAGCCCGGCATGACACGGATCAGGCCCTCGGAGAAGCCCATGTACCAGTCGGGCTGGGCGCCCGTGGACACCATGTCCGGCCGGTAGGGGCCCATCGCCCAGATCGGGTTGATCGAGGCGATCGCCGCGACGGCCGCGATGACACCGAAGACCAGGAAGAAGAAGCCTCCGGCCTTGGCCATGTAGACCGGCAGCAGCGGCATGCCGACGACGTTCTTGTTCGTCTTTCCGGGACCCGCGAACTGCGTGTGCTTGTGGTAGAAGACCAGGATCAGGTGGCCGACCACCAGGCCGAGCATGATGCCCGGCAGCAGCAGGATGTGGATCGAGTAGAACCGTGCGACGAAGTCGCCGCCCGGGAACTCGCCGCCGAAGAGGAAGAACGACAGGTACGTGCCGACGATCGGCACGGACAGGACCGCGCCCTCCATGAAGCGGACACCGGTGCCGGAGAGCAGGTCGTCCGGGAGCGAGTAACCGGTGAAACCGGTGAACATGCCCAGGACGAACAGCAGGAAGCCGAACAGCCAGTTGACCTCACGCGGCTTGCGGAACGCGCCCGTGAAGAACACGCGCATCATGTGCACGAACATGCCGGCGAGGAAGATCAGCGCCGCCCAGTGGTGGATCTGGCGGATCAGCAGACCACCGCGCACATCGAAGGAGATGTGCATGGTCGAGTTGAACGCCTCCGACATGAGCTGCCCCTGGAGCGGGACATAGCTGCCGTGGTACGTCACCTCGTTCATCGACGGGTGGAAGAACAGCGTCAGATACACACCCGTGAGGATGATGATCACGAAGCTGTAGAGGCAGACCTCGCCCAACATGAACGACCAGTGGTCGGGGAAGATCTTGCGCATGTTGGTCTTGGCCAGGGAGTAGATCCCGAGCCGACCGTCCGCCCAGTCGGCGATCTTCTCGCCGGCCGGTGCTTTCTCGCGCCGCTCGTTGTTGTTCTCGTTGGTGCTCATCCGCGCTCCCAGAATGCAGGACCGACGGGCTCCTCGAAGTCGCCGAGCGCTTCGAGGTAACCCTCGTCGCTCACGCCGATGCGCAACTGCGGCAGGGCGTGACCGGCCGGGCCGAAGATCACTCGGGCACCGTCGGAGAGGTCGAAGGTGGACTGGTGGCACGGGCACAGCACGTGGTGCGTCTGCTGCTCGTACAGGGAGATCGGGCAGCCCACGTGGGTGCAGATCTTCGAGAAGGCGACGATGCCCTCGTGCGCCCACTCCAGCTCGCGCTTGTCCTTGATGTTCTCCGGCTGCAGCCGGACGATCATCAGCGCCGCCTTGGCGATCTCGGTCTGGAACTCCTCGTCGGTCTCCTCCAGGCCCTCGGGCTTGGCGAAGGTGAGCGAGCCGACGGCCACGTCCGAGGGACGCAGCGGCAGGTTCGTGTTCATGTTGACGAGCAGCTTGCCCTTGGACCAGATGGTGTGGCGGAGCTTGGTCCCGGGCAGCGGGCCCAGGTCGCGCAGCAGCATGACGCCGGAGAGCGGGAACAGGGCCAGCGCGCCGAACATCGTGTTGCGGATCAGCTTGCGACGGCCGAGCGCCGACTCCTTGGCACCCTCCTTGAAGTCGGCCATGACCTTGGCCTTGACCTCGGGGGGCGCCTCGATCGCGTGCCGCTCGTCGGCGATCTCCACGTCGGACATCAGGGTGCGGGCCCAGTGGACCGCGCCCGCGCCGATGGCGAAGAGCGCCGTACCGAGGGTCAGACCCAGCGCGAAGTTGAGCGCGTTGATGTGACCGATCGGGAAGACGAAGATCGCCTTGTCGTGCGGGATCCCCACGTACGAGGCGATGAAGCCGACGGTGGCGAGCATCGACAGCGTGAACAGGAAGGCGACGACGCGCTCGGACCGCTTGGCGGCCCGCTCGTCGATGTCCTGGACACGGTGCTCGTGCGGCGGCAGTCCCGGGTCGGCGAACGGGTCGTTCTCGTCCGCGACCGACACCGCGCCGTGCGCGTCCTGCTCAGCGGGCAGGTTCTCTTCTGGAATGTCTTGGCTACTCATGACTTCTTGGCCTTTGCGGTCCGAGCGGCGACCCAGACGGCTACCGCGATCAGCGCGCCCAGACCGAAGATCCAGGCGAAGAGACCCTCACTGACCGGACCGAGACCACCCAGCTCAAGACCGCCGGGGCTCTCGGTGTCGTCGCCGTTGACCGCGTCGAGGTACGCGATGATGTCCTTCTTGTTCTTCGACGACAGCGTGGTGTCGGGGAAGGAAGGCATGTTCTGCGGGCCGGTCTGCATGGCCTCGTAGATGTGCTTCGGGGCAACGCCTTCGAGGCTCGGCGCGAACTTGCCGTGCGTCAGCGCGCCGCCCTTGCCGGTGAAGTTGTGGCACTGGGCGCAGTTGGTGCGGAACAGCTCGCCACCCTTGGCGATGTCCGAACCCTCCGGCCCGTACTCGTTCTTCGTCGGGATGACCGGGCCGGCGCCCAGCGAGGCGATGTACGCCGCGAGCTGGTCGATCTCGGCCTGGGAGTAGATGACCTTCTTGGCCGGGATCTGAGCGCCCGGCTGCTGGGCCGGCATCCGGCCGGTGCCGACCTGGAAGTCGACCGCCGCGGCGCCGACACCCACCAGGCTCGGACCGTCGGAGGAGCCCTGACCGCCGGTGCCGTGGCAACTTGCGCAGCCGACGGCGAACAGCTTCTTGCCCTCGTCGATGGCGAGGGACTGAGCGGACTCGTCGGCCTGCGCCTTGCTCGCGGGGGCGAGCAGGCTGTACACCCCCCCGGATACCGCCAGCGCGAGGAGTAGTACGACGACCGCCGCCAGCGGATGGCGTCGTCGTGTGGAGAGCTTTTTCACGGATTACCCCGGTGTCAGGATCTTCTGCGTCGATGCTTCTGGAATGTGCGCTTCTTGGCTGCGCGCGGGATCGGGCCCGACTACTTGATCAAGTAGATCGTGGCGAAGAGGCCGATCCAGACGACATCGACGAAGTGCCAGTAGTAGGACACGACGATGGCCGCGGTCGCCTGTTCGTGAGTGAACCTCTTCGCCGCGTAGGTACGTCCGAGGACGAACAGGAAGGCGATGAGGCCGCCCGTCACGTGCATGCCGTGGAACCCGGTGGTCAGGTAGAACACCGAGCCGTACGGGTCGGAGGACAGCGACAGGCCGTCCTTCTTCACCAGCTCCGTGTACTCGAAGATCTGACCGCCGATGAAGATCGCACCCATCACGAACGTGATGATGAACCAGCCCCGGAGCTTCTTCACGTCCCCGCGCTCGGCGGCGAAGACGCCGAGCTGGCAGGTGAGGGAGGAGAGCACCAGGATCGTGGTGTTGGTCGCGGAGAACGGAAGGTTGAGATGGCTCGCCATCTCCTTCCAGTGATCCGGACCGGTCACCGATCGCAGGGTGAAGTACATCGCGAAGAGGGCCGCGAAGAACATCAGCTCGGAACTCAGCCAGATGATGGTTCCGACGCTGGTGAGGTTCGGCCGGTTGACCGACGGGTGCGCGTGCCCGGTTTCTACTGTCGTTGCTGTCGCCACGACCGACATTATGTCGGTCGCTTATCCCGCCCTCACTCCGGGGGGTGCCGTTCGGAGTGTCCGCAGCGTGTGTACTGCCCGTATGGCCCATCGCAGGGGTGTTCCAACAGGTGTTGACGGGGTGTTCAAGGGAGTAGCATCCGCGCAACGGACCTTGGGAGGAAGAATGCAGGCGACCGCCACGGTGCTGGTCTACAGCGATGACTCCAACACCCGCGAGCAGGTGCGGCTCGCCTCCGGCAGGCGGCCGGCTGCTGACGTGCCGTTGGTCGAGTTCCTGGAGTGCGCTACGCCCGCGGCGGCGTTGAAGGAGCTGGACCGGGGCGGGATCGATGTCTGTGTGTTCGACGGGGAGTCCTCGCCGATGGGGGGCATGGGGTTGTGCCGCCAGGTGAAGGACGAGGTGTTCAACTGCCCGCCGGTGCTGGTGCTCATCGGGCGGCCTCAGGATGCCTGGCTGGCCACGTGGAGCCGTGCGGACGCCGCGGTGACCCTTCCGGTGGATCCTGTTGAGTTCGCTGCCTCGCTTGCCTCTCTGTTGCGTGTGAAGCGAGCCTTGAGCGCCTAGTGGGGTGGGACGGCCCGTAGCTTGGCGGCTGCGGGCCGGTTGTGGTTGCTCGCGCCCACGCGGCGGAGCCGCACATGTCACAGCCCCGCGCCCCTTCCGGGGCGCTTCACACCGACTCTGGCCGCAAGCGCGCCGCGTCCTCCGGCCTCGGACCATCCGGGGTTCCGCCTACCAACGCGCTGCCGCCTCGCCATTTCTTCCAGCCGAGGTTCCAGTCGCCGTAGCCGTTGCCGAAGGGTTCCATGTCGTCGCCGTTGGAGTTGACGACCTTGACGACATCGCCCTGGTGGATGGTGTCGAAGAACCACTCGGCGTTGCCGGTGCTCATGCCGGTGCAGCCGTGGCTGACGTTCTCGGAGCCCTGGGAGCCCACGGACCAGGGGGCGGCGTGGACGTACTCGCCGCTCCAGGTGACCCGGGTCGCGTAGTAGACGGGGAGGTCGTACGAGTCCGAGGAGCCCTCGGAGATGCCGACGGTGGTACCGCGCATCCGTACGAAGTACTCCTTGCCCAGTACGACCTTGACGCCGTTTCGGGTCTCGAAGCCGGGCTTGCCGGTGGTGACGGGGATCTCGTTGATCTCCTCGCCGTTCTTGTAGACCGTCATCTCGTGGGACGCGGCGTCCGTCACGGCGACGATCTTGTCGCCGGTGGTGAGCTTGAGCCCCTTCGAGGCGCCGCCCCGGAGGCGGTCGCTGATCTTCACGCCGTCGAGGTCGCTGCGCACCCGGACGGTGGCGTGGGCGGGCCAGTACTCCTTGGGGCGGTAGTGGAGTTCCTTGTCGTCCACCCAGTGCCAGGCGCCCTCCACGGCGGGCACGGAGTCCACTCTGAGGGCGCGTTCCACGATGGCCCGCTGCGCCTTGTCCTTGACGGGCATGTTCAGTTCGGCGGTGACCGGCTGACCCACGCCGTACGTGCCCGTGTCCGGACCGAACTTGACGGTCAGGCTCTTCTTGGCGGTCGGCTTGGTGGTGTCGAAGGTGAGGACCTTGCGGCCGGGGGCGCCGTCCTCGTCCTCCGTGCTCACCCGGACCGTGTAGCGGGCGTTGGCGGCCAGCGGGGAGGTGCTGTGCCAGCGGGTGCCGTCGGCGGCGAGTTCGCCCGTGACGTAGCGTCCCGTGGCGTCCATGGCCGTGACGTCCGTGATCCGTCCGTCGTCACCGTCGACGGTGACGACCAGAGGCTTGTCGGGGTCGGCCTTCTTGCCGTTGCCGGACGGGCCGTTGAAGGAGATCTGCCCCGCCGCGTCGTACGGCTCGGCCGACAGCGGGTTGCCGCCGCCGGACCCGCAGGCGGTGAAGCCCGCGCCGAGCGAGATCACCAGCAGGGTGCAGCCGACGACGGTGCGGGTGCGCGGTGTGTGGCTCATGAGTCGAGGCTATGAAGGTTCGTCAACGGCGGCGCGGTGGGTGACTCGGAAGAGGGACCCGCGTTACGGCAAAAGCACGAGCCCGGACCCTCCTGACGGAGTGTCCGGGCTCGTGAGCGCTCAGCGCGTGCTACTGGGTGCGGCTCTCACCGCGGTAGTACTCGAAGACCCAGCCCCACAGGCCGATCATGATGACCGGCGCGGAGAAGTACAGCAGCCACCAGCCGATCGCGATCGACAGGAAGGCCAGCGCGCCACCGATGCCGAGCGTGAGCGGCTGCCAACTGTGCGGGCTGAAGAAGCCCACCTCGCCGGCCTCGTCCGCGACGTCGGCTTCCTTGTTGTCCTGTGCGAGGGTGTCGATCCGCCGGGCGGTGAAGCCCAGGTAGAAGCCGACCATGATGCACAGGCCGAAGGCCATGAAGAGGGCCGTGGTACCGGCCGCCTCCTTGGACCAGACGCCGTAGACGACCGCCATGACCAGCACGAAGACGGCCAGCCACATGAACATCCTGCCCTGGACCTTCACTTGCCCGCCTCCTTGCCGCCGGCGAGGGCCTTGTCAGCGTGGTGCGCGTTCTCGAGCTGGTCGAGCGCGGCGATCTCCGGGTGGTGCAGGTCGAACGCCGGGGATTCGCTGCGGATGCGCGGGAGAGTGAGGAAGTTGTGCCGCGGGGGCGGGCACGAGGTCGCCCACTCCAGCGAACGGCCGTAGCCCCACGGGTCGTCGACCTCGACCTTCTTGCCGTACTTGGCCGTCTTCCACACGTTGTAGAGGAACGGCAGGATCGACAGGCCGAGCAGGAAGGAGCTGATCGTCGAGACCGTGTTCAGGGCGGTGAAGCCGTCCTGCGCCAGGTAGTCGGCGTAGCGACGGGGCATGCCCTCGGCACCCAGCCAGTGCTGGACCAGGAAGGTGCCGTGGAAGCCGATGAACAGCGTCCAGAAGGTGATCTTGCCGAGGCGCTCGTCGAGCATCTTGCCGGTCATCTTCGGCCACCAGAAGTGGAAGCCGGAGAACATCGCGAAGACGACCGTGCCGAAGACCACGTAGTGGAAGTGGGCGACGACGAAGTACGAGTCCGAGACGTGGAAGTCCATCGGCGGCGAGGCCAGGATGACACCGGTCAGACCACCGAAGGTGAAGGTGATCAGGAAGCCGGTGGCCCAGAGCATCGGGGTCTCGAAGGACAGGGACCCCTTCCACATCGTTCCGATCCAGTTGAAGAACTTCACGCCTGTTGGCACGGCGATGAGGAACGTCATGAAGGAGAAGAACGGGAGCAAGACTCCGCCGGTGACGTACATGTGGTGGGCCCACACGGTCACGGAGAGACCCGCGATGGAGATGGTCGCGGCGATCAGGCCCATGTAGCCGAACATCGGCTTGCGGGAGAAGACCGGGATGACCTCGGAGATGATGCCGAAGAACGGCAGGGCGATGATGTACACCTCTGGATGGCCGAAGAACCAGAAGAGGTGTTGCCACAGCAATGCCCCGCCGTTGGCCGAGTCGAAGACATGTGCCCCGAATTTCCGATCCGCCTCCAGCGCGAACAGCGCGGCGGCGAGGACCGGGAAGGCCAGCAGAACGAGGACGGCGGTCAGCAGCACGTTCCACACGAAGATCGGCATGCGGAACATCGTCATGCCCGGTGCGCGCATGCAGATGATCGTGGTGATGAAGTTGACCGCGCCGAGGATCGTGCCGAAGCCGGAGAAGGCCAGACCCATGATCCACATGTCGGCGCCGATGCCCGGCGAGCGGACCGCGTCCGACAGCGGGCTGTACGCGAACCAGCCGAAGTCGGCCGCGCCCTGCGGGGTGAGGAAGCCGCCCACCGCGATCGTCGAGCCGAACAGGTAGAGCCAGTAGGCGAACATGTTCAGCCGCGGGAACGCCACGTCGGGCGCGCCGATCTGCAGCGGCATGATCCAGTTCGTGAAACCGGCGAACAGCGGCGTCGCGAACATCAGCAGCATGATCGTGCCGTGCATCGTGAACGCCTGGTTGAACTGCTCGTTCGACATGATCTGCAGACCCGGCCGGGCGAGCTCGGCACGCATCAGCAGCGCCATGACGCCGCCGATCAGGAAGAACGCGAACGACGTGACCAGATACAGCGTGCCGATCGTCTTGTGGTCGGTGGTGGTGAGCCACTTGATCACGACGTTACCGGGTTGCTTGCGCCTTACCGGCAGCTCGTCCGCGTAGTGGGACTCTGCCGCCGCGGCACCCTGAGGTTCGTTGAGGATGCTCACAGGTTGTTCGTCTCCCGGTTCTTCTCGTGGCTCGTCTGCGCGATGCCAGCGGGGATGTAACCGGTCTGCCCCTTCTTGGCAAGGTCCTTGAGGTGCTGCTGGTAGCGCTCCGGCGAGACGACCTTCACGTTGAACAGCATCCGGGAGTGGTCGACGCCGCAGAGCTCGGCGCACTTGCCGAGGTAGGTGCCCTCCTTGTTGGGAGTCACCTGGAAGGCGTTGGTGTGGCCCGGGACGACGTCCATCTTCATCAGGAACGGCACCACCCAGAAGTCGTGGATGACGTCACGTGAGGTGAGGACGAAGCGGACCGTCTCGCCCTTGGGGAGCCAGAGGGTCGGACCCGGGTTGCCGGTCTGCGGGTTCTTCGAGGCGGGCGTACCGACGTCGTAGACACCGCCGGCGTTCGCCGGGAATTCCTTCTTGAACCGGTCCGGGATGGCGGCCAGGTTCTTGTCGGTCGTCGCGTCACCACTGACACCGTCGACGTTCTCGATGTAGTTGAAGCCCCAGCTCCACTGGAAGCCCACGACGTTGACCGTCACATCGGGCTTCTTGTCGAGGCTCAGGAGCTTCGTCTCATCGCGAGCCGTGAAGTAGAACAGCACCGAGACGATGATGAGCGGGACCACCGTGTACAGCGCCTCGATGGGCATGTTGTACCGGGTCTGCGGGGGGATCTCGACCTTGGTGCGGCTGCGCCTGTGGAACATGACGCTCCACATGATCAGGGCCCACACCAGGACGCCGACCGCGAGCGCGGCAGCCCAGGATCCCTGCCACAGGGAGAGGATCCGCGGACCCTCTTCCGTGGTCGGGGTGGGGAAACCAAGGCGAGGGAAGTCCTTGGATGTGCAACCGGTCGCGGTCGCCAGGACCAGGCCCGCAGTCATTGCCTGCAGCAGCTTCCGCCGCATCGGGCGCCGCGGCGAGCGGTCGGAGCCGTTGGGACTCACGTAGCGCCTTCCCGAGAGTCTCGCCCGCGCGGATTGGCTGCGGCCTGCCTTCACGCGGGTCGGTCGCCGCCCTGCGTCGGGCAGGGGTTTGGATGTTTATGCGGACCAAACCCTAGCCGACGCCCTCCGGGGGTTCGCGGGGAGGGTGGCATACGCGCCGCCCGTTACTCCTTGCGCCTAATAGCTCGGGGGTTCAGGTGATTTGGGCGGGTGCGGGTGCGTTGTGGTTGCTCGCGCAGTTCCCCGCGCCCCTGAGGAAAGGCACCGTACGTTTTAACGTTGGCGTGTGTCCTACTTTGATGCCGCATCCTCCGCTCCGCTCCATCCCGTCGCCCGGCAGGCGCTGTTGGCGTCCCTGGACGAAGGGTGGGCGGACCCCGCCAGGTTGTACAGGGAGGGGCGTAAGGCGCGCCTGCTGCTGGACGCCGCTCGTGAAGCTGCTGCCGAAGCCGTCGGGTGCCGACCCGACGAATTGGTGTTCACGGGCTCCGGAACTCGAGCCGTGCACAGCGGTATCGCGGGAGCGCTGGCGGGGCGGCGGCGCGTCGGGCGTCACCTGATCGTGTCAGCGGTTGAACACTCTTCCGTGCTCCATTCGGCCGAGGCGCTGGTCGCGGAGGGCGGTTCGTCCACCGAGGTGCCCGTGGACCGTACGGGGGCGGTGAGCGTGGCGGCGTACGCGGATTCCCTCCGGTCGGACACCGCGCTGGCCTGCCTCCAGTCGGCCAACCACGAGGTGGGGACCGTGCAGCCGGTCGCCGAGGTGGCCGAGGCGTGCCGGGCGGTCGGGGTGCCGTTGCTGGTCGACGCGGCGCAGTCGCTGGGGTGGGGGCCGGTCGAGGGCGCCTGGTCGCTGCTCACGGCCAGCGCGCACAAGTGGGGCGGCCCGGCCGGGGTCGGGCTGCTGGTGGTGCGGAAGGGCGTGCGCTTCGCGGCTCAACAGCCCGCCGACGAAAGGGAGTTGGGCAGGTCCCCCGGCTTCGAGAACATCCCCGCCGTCGTGGCCGCGGCCGCCTCGCTCCGCGCGGTGCGTGCGGAAGCGGCCCAGGAGGCGGTACGGCTACGGGAACTGACGGAGCGGATCCGGACGCGGGTGCCGCGGCTGGTGCCGGGGGTGGATGTGGTCGGCGATCCGGTGCGCCGGCTGCCCGGGATCGTCACCTTCTCCTGTCTCTATGTCGATGGAGAGACCCTCCTGCACGAACTGGACCGCGCCGGTTTCTCCGTCTCCTCCGGCTCCTCCTGCACGAGCAGCACACTGACGCCCAGCCATGTGCTGAAGGCGATGGGCGTGCTGAGTGAGGGGAATGTGCGGGTGTCGTTGCCGCGGGGAGCGGTGGAGGAGGACGTCGAGCGTTTTCTCGCCGTGCTGCCGGGGGCGGTGGCGGGGGCGCGGGAGAAGTTGGGGGCGGAGGTGCCGATGACGGTCGTGGAAAAGGAGGACGACTCCCTCGTCGTGGACGCCCTCGGCAAGCGCTGCCCGATCCCGGTGATCGAGCTCGCCAAGGTCATCGGCGATGTCCCGATCGGCGGCACGATCCGGGTCCTGTCGGATGACGAGGCCGCGCGGCTGGACATCCCGGCGTGGTGCGAGATGCGGGGCCAGGAGTACGTGGGCGAGGAGGAGGGCCCGGCGTACGTGGTACGCCGGGCAAGTTGAGCGCCCCCTTCAGGGGCGCGGGGCTGTGTCGATATGCGGCTACCGCCGCGTGTGCGCGACCAGCCCCCACGCGCCCGCGGACGACCAATCAGCCCAGGTAACCCCGGACCTCACCAGCCGCATCATGCCCGTAAGCCTTGGTGAACCGGTCCAGGAAGTGCACCCGCCGCAACTGGTACTCCTGCGTCCCCACAGTCTCGATGACCAGCGTCGCGAGCATGCAGCCGACCTGCGCCGCCCGCTCAAGGGAAACCCCCCACGCCAGCGCCGAGAGGAACCCCGCCCGGAACGCGTCGCCGACACCCGTGGGATCGGCCTTGCGCTCCTCCTCCGCGCAGCCGACCTCGATCGGGTCCGCGCCGACCCGCTCGATGCGGACACCGCGCGAGCCGAGCGTGGTGACGCGGTGGCCGACCCTGGACAGGATCTCCTCGTCGCTCCAGCCGGTCTTGGACTCGATGAGGCCCTTCTCGTACTCGTTCGAGAAGAGGTACGCCGAACCGTCCAGCAGGATGCGGATGTCGTCGCCCTCCATGCGGGCGATCTGCTGGGAGAAGTCCGCGGCGAAGGGGATGGAACGGGTCCGGCACTCCTCCGTGTGGCGGAGCATCGCCTCGGGGTCGTCGGCGCCGATCAGGACCAGGTCGAGGCCGCCCACGCGGTCGGCGACGGTCTTCAGCTCGATCTGGCGGGCCTCGCTCATGGCGCCGGTGTAGAAGGAGCCGATCTGGTTGTGGTCGGCGTCGGTGGTGCACACGAAGCGCGCGGTGTGCAGCGTCTCCGAGATACGGACCGAGTCGGTGTCCACGCCGTGGCGGTCGAGCCAGTCGCGGTACTCGGCGAAGTCGGAGCCGGCGGCGCCGACCAGGATCGGCTTGGTGCCGAGCTGGCCCATGCCGAAGGCGATGTTGGCGCCGACCCCGCCCCGGCGTACGTCGAGGTTGTCGACCAGGAAGGAGAGCGACACCGTGTGCAACTGGTCCGCGACCAACTGGTCGGCGAAGCGGCCGGGGAAGGTCATGAGGTGGTCGGTGGCGATGGATCCGGTGACTGCGATGCGCACGGCGAGGACTCTCCTGAGGGAGGCTGCGTTGACAGTTCACGCTACCCGGTCGGCGCGGCGGCTCTGAAGCGGCCAAAACTACCCGATAGTAGATCTTTCTTCGCGAGGTCGAGCGTGCCTACGGTGCCGCTATGACGAACCTCAAAGTCGATGGCTCCGTTCCGGTCAACGTTTCGGCCACCGTTCCGGCCCACCTCGAAGGCGAAGGCGCGGCGGACCTCGCGGCGCTGCGCGGCGACTGCGCGCGGATGGCTCCCCACTGGACGGCTCCCGACCGGATCGTCTCCGCTCCGGTGTCCCCGTCGCTCATCCACGGCGTGTCGGTGCCGTCGAAGTCCGCTCGACTGCTGGACGGCATGTCGGAGTACGGCGACTGAGTTCCGAGCCCGTCGGCTCGATCGGCGCGTTCAGGGGAACCGTGCGCTCCCCCGCTGCGTCCCATCGCTGTCCCCCGTAAAGGGGATGCGGGATACGACCTTTCCGCCCGCCCCTTTGACAGGGGCGGGTCAGGGTCAAGGGACAGTTGCGCAGCCGAAGGAGCGATGCGGTGAACACCGAGCGACCCGACAACGACGACACGCCCGGCACGTCCGGTGACGTGCGGGGCGTGGGGGACGCCGCGAAGGGCTCCGCGGAGGGGCTTGAGGACGGCGGTACCGGGGTGGGGTCCGGCACGGGGACCGGTTCTACGGCGGCTGACGCGAAGGCCGATCACGGGCAGCCGGACGACACTGGGCACTCGGTGTCCGACGTAGACGCCGAGCAGCCGAAGACAGCCGACGCCGCGGCGCCCGAGGCTGACGCGGACGAGCCGGAAGCGATCGGTGCGGAAGTCGGCCGGCCGGAAGAAGTAGTAGCAGCAGCGGATCCGGCGTTGCCCGGCGCTGAGGCCACCCACCCGGAACAGCCCGATCCAGCAACCCCCGACACCGACACCGACCTCCCCCTCCACACCCACTCCCACTCCCCCGAATCCGACGACAGGCGCCCGACCCGATCCCGGTCCCCCCTCGTCATCGCCTCCGTAGCCGCCGCCGTGCTGCTCGTCGGCGGTGGTGGGGCGTATCTCGCGTCGTCCTCGTCGTCCTCCGGAGGTGCGGGGGACGGGACGGGGTCCGCGGCGTCCGGTGCGGACGGGACTCCGCCGCCGCTCGCGCTCGACGGGTACTCGGCGGGCGGCACCGGTGGGATCGCGGTCGGGGAGCCGAATCCGTACGGCCAGACGTACCGGGCGGCGGGCACGCTGCCCGGTGGGCCGAAATCCGCTGCCGTCTACTCTCCCGAGGGCTCGGTCACCAAGGACCAGGTCGCTAGGCTCGCGAGGGCGCTCGGTGTCGCGGGGACACCGGTGGCCGAGGGGCAGTACTGGAAGGTGGGCGGGCAGGACGCGAGCGGTCCGAGTCTGCAGGTGAACAAGGCGGCGCCGGGCATGTGGACGTTCAGCCGCTACGCACCCGGCACCGACGCCTGCACCGGCGGCACCCTCAAGTGCACGCACGATCCCGGTACTTCGACCACCGACCCGGTGAGCGCGGCCGTGGCGAAGAAGGCAGCCGCCCCGGTCCTCAAGGCCGTCGGCCAGGACGACGCGAAGGTCGACGCGAGCCAACTCATGGGCGCGCAGCGGGTGGTGAACGCCGAGCCGGTGATCGACGGGCTGCCCACGCACGGGTGGACCACCGGGCTGACCGTCAGCGCCCAGGGTGAAGTGGTCGGCGGGAGCGGGCAGTTGGCGGAGCCGGTGAAGGGCGACGTCTATCCCGTGCTGAGTGCGGACAAGACGCTGGGCCTGATGAACGCGGCGCCGAAGACCGATCACCGTATGGGCATCGGCGGTTGCGCCAGTCCCGTGCCGCTGAAGGACCGGCTGGAGGCGCCCTGCGGACAGTCCACCGACGCCGCCTCCGCCTCCGCCACGCCCACGCAGGCCTCGGCCACCGTCGAGCACGCGGTGTTCGGGCTCGCCGTGCACTCCGTGAGCGGGCAGCAGACGCTGGTGCCGTCGTGGTTGTTCGAGGTGCGGGGGCAGAGCGGGCAGGACAGCTACACCGTGACGTATCCGGCGATCGACCCGACGTATCTGGCCTCGGCCAACACGCCCACTCCGACGGCGAGTTCGACGTCCACCGCGGCGCCGCACGATGTCAAGGCGGACGGTTACACGGCCGACGGGAAGAGTCTCACCGTGGCCTTCACCGGTGGGGTGTGCGACGACTACAAGGTGTCGGCCGTGGAGAGTTCGGACAAGGTGACGGTCACGGTGACCGCCACGCCCTGGCCGGACAAGGTCTGCATCATGATCGCCAAGATCTACCACCAGACCGTGCAGTTGAAGGCGCCGGTCGGTGACCGCGCCGTGGTGGGGCCGGACGGCACGAAGATCCCCGTGGAGCAGAAGGTGGAGGTGGGGACAGGCCCCTCACTGGCCCGCTGAGAGCCGTACGGGCACCGGAAAAGCCCGAAGGCGGCGGCCCCGTCGGAGGGGGCCGCCGCCTTCGCCTTGCTCAACCGCCTTGCGGGGTTGCTCAACCGCCTTGCGGGGTTGCTCAACCGCCTTGCGGGGTTTAGCTGAACGAGTCGCCGCAGGCGCAGGAGCCTGTCGCGTTCGGGTTGTCGATCGTGAAGCCCTGCTTCTCGATGGTGTCCACGAAGTCGATGGAGGCGCCGCCCAGGTACGGGGCGCTCATCCGGTCGGTGACGACCTTGACGCCGCCGAAGTCCTTGACGACATCGCCGTCGAGGGAGCGCTCGTCGAAGAAGAGCTGGTAACGCAGGCCGGAGCAGCCGCCGGGCTGGACGGCGACACGCAGGGCCAGATCCTCACGGCCTTCCTGGTCGAGCAGGGCCTTGACCTTCGCCGCGGCGGCGTCGGACAGAAGGATGCCGTCGGTGACGGTGCTGGTCTCGTCCGATACGGACATCTACATCTCTCCCGGGTTGTACGGAGACTGCTTGCCGACATTTCAACCGGCGTGACCGCGGATTCATTCCGGGCCGGGTGGCGTTCTTTTCGCCTGTATCTCTTCTGCTCTCCCATCCATGCTCGCACACCCCTGCAAGGCCCCTCGCCGAGCGCGTATCGAGCGACTGCCGGGATTGATGTCACATCGACGCTATGGGCATCGTCAAACTGACGTGAAGCAGTTATGATAGATAACGTCAATTCGACGAAAAGGCTTGTCTGTCAGAACAGAAAGGGTGCGTGTCGTGACCACCGCCCAGACCCAGGAGCTCGACGTTCAGCCGACGCCCCTCGCCCTGCTGCTGCTCGGCCGTGAGGCCGACCCGAGGAGCGAGCGTGGTGTCGAGTGCCCCGGCGACCTGCCCTCGCCGTCCGACCCGGACCTGGTCGAGCGGGCCCGCGCGGCCAAGGAGAAGCTCGGCGAGAAGGTCTTCGTGCTCGGCCACCACTACCAGCGCGACGAGGTCATCCAGTTCGCCGATGTCACGGGCGACTCCTTCAAGCTGGCCCGGGACGCGGCCGCGCGCCCGGAGGCCGAGTACATCGTGTTCTGCGGTGTGCACTTCATGGCGGAGTCCGCGGACATCCTGACCGGCGACGACCAGAAGGTCGTCCTCCCCGATCTCGCGGCCGGCTGCTCGATGGCCGACATGGCCACCGCCGAGCAGGTCGCCGAGTGCTGGGACGTGCTGACCGAGGCCGGCATAGCCGAGCGGGTCGTGCCCGTCTCGTACATGAACTCGTCCGCCGACATCAAGGCGTTCACGGGCAAGCACGGCGGCACGATCTGCACCTCCTCGAACGCCGAGCGGGCCCTTGAATGGGCCTTCGAGCAGGGCGAGCAGGTGCTGTTCCTGCCCGACCAGCACCTCGGGCGCAACACGGCCGTCCGCGACCTGGGCATGAGCCTGGAGGACTGCGTCCTCTACAACCCGCACAAGCCCAACGGGGGCCTCACCGTTGAGCAGTTGAGGGCAGCGAAGATGATCCTGTGGCGCGGCCACTGCTCGGTGCACGGCCGCTTCTCGCTGGAGTCGGTGGAGGACATACGGGCCCGGATCCCGGGTGTCAACGTCCTCGTCCACCCCGAGTGCAAGAACGAGGTAGTGGCCGCGGCGGACTACGTCGGGTCGACCGAGTACATCATCAAGGCACT
Organism: Streptomyces sp. NBC_01478; assembly: GCF_036227225.1. Taxonomy (GTDB): domain Bacteria; phylum Actinomycetota; class Actinomycetes; order Streptomycetales; family Streptomycetaceae; genus Streptomyces. The sequence goes on from NZ_CP109444.1 coordinate 3,459,978, forward strand.
TGAGGCGGCTCCGGCCGGTTCGAAGTGGGCCATCGGCACCGAGCTGAATCTCGTACGACGGCTCGCGAACCGTTTCGCGCCCGAGGGCAAGGAGATCGTCTTCCTCGACAAGACGGTCTGCTTCTGCTCGACGATGAACCGCATCGACCTCCCCCACCTGGTCTGGACCCTGGAGTCCCTCGCCGAGGGCAACCTGGTCAACCGCATCGAGGTGGACAAGGAGACGGAGGCGTTCGCCAAGCTGGCGCTGGAGCGGATGCTGGCGCTGCCGTAGGCCTGCCGGGTTATTCCACCCGCGGCCGGACCAGGCCCGACTCGTAGGCGATGACGACGAGTTGGGCCCGGTCGCGGGCGCCCAGTTTGGACATGGCGCGGTTGACGTGGGTCTTCACCGTCAGCGGGCTGACCTCCAGACGTTCGGCGATCTCGTCGTTCGAGAGGCCGCCGGCGACCTGGACGAGGACCTCGCGTTCGCGCACGGTGAGGGCTTCGAGGCGCTCGGCGCGGGCCGGGTCGCGGTCGTCGTCCAGGTCGCCCTGGGCGAGGAAGCGGGCGATCAGGCCCTTGGTGGCCACGGGCGAGAGCAGGGCCTCGCCGGCCGCGGCGACCCTGATCGCGCTCAGGAGTTCCTCGGGTTCCGAGCCCTTGCCCAGGAAGCCGGACGCGCCCGCGCGCAGCGACTGCACCACGTAGTCGTCGACCTCGAAGGTCGTCAGGATGACCACGCGGACGTGGGCGAGGGACGGGTCGGCGCTGATCATGCGGGTGGCGGCGAGGCCGTCCGTGCCGGGCATCCGGATGTCCATGAGTACGACGTCGGCCCGTTCCGCCTTGGCCAGCCGTACGGCCTCCGCGCCGTCCGCGGCCTCCCCCACGACCTCCATGTCGGGCTCGGAGTCGACGAGTACACGGAAGGCGCTGCGCAGCAGGGCCTGGTCGTCGGCGAGCAGGACACGGATCGTCGTCATACGGGGTCCCCCGAGGCGCGTGGGCGGGTCTTGACCGGCAGGATCGCATGGACGCGGAAGCCGCCTCCGTACCGGGGACCGGTGGTGAGGGTGCCGCGCAGGGCGGTGACGCGCTCGCGCATGCCGAGCAGGCCGTGGCCGCCGCCGGAGTCGGGGTCCTGGTCCTCGCCGGAGCCGTTGTCGAGGACGGTGACCTCCACGTTCGGGCCCACGCGGACGACGCTGACCTCGGCCTTCGCCTCCGTTCCCGCGTGTTTCTGCACGTTGGTGAGGGCTTCCTGGATGACGCGGTAGGCGGCCAGGTCGACGGCCGCGGGGAGGGTGGTGCCGTTGTCGGCGCGGGCCACCTCGACCTGGAGGCCCGCGCTGCGGAAGGTGCCGGCGAGCTCTTCGAGGCGGTCGAGGCCCGGGGCCGGTTCGGTGGGCGCCTCGGGGTCGCCGGACTGGCGCAACAGGCCGACGGTGGCGCGGAGTTCGTTGAGCGCGGAGCGGCTGGCCTCGCGTACGTGGGCGAGGGCCTCCTTGGCCTGGTCGGGGCGCTTGTCCATGACGTGCGCGGCGACTCCGGCCTGCACATTGACCAGGGCGATGTGGTGGGCGACCACGTCGTGCAGGTCCCGGGCGATGCGCAGCCGCTCCTCGGCGACCCTGCGGCGGGCCTCCTCCTCGCGGGTGCGCTCGGCCCGTTCGGCGCGCTCGCGTATGGCGTGCACGAATTCCTTACGGCTGCGTACGGCGTCGCCGGCGGCGGCCGCCATGCCGGTCCAGGCGAAGATGCCGAGGTTCTCCTGGGCGTACCACGGGAGGGGGCCGCCGAGCATCGCGGCGCCGGTCAGCACGGTCATCGTGAGCAGGGCGACGCGCCAGGTGGTGGAGCGGTCGGTGGTGACGGCGACGGTGAACAGGGCGACCACGGCGGACATCGCGACCGGGGCGCGGGGGTCACTGGTGACGCTCTCGATGAGGGAGGCGGTCGCGGTGACGGCGAGCACCAGCATGGGGGCGCGGCGGCGTTTGACCAGCGCGGCGGCGCCGACCGCCATGAGGATCAGGCTGAGGGGGGCGGGGGTGCGGAGGCCCCAGCTCACCCCGTTGTCCCCGTGCGGGTCCACGAAGGAACCGGCGACCATGCAGACGAGCACCGCGGCGGCGAGGGCCGCGTCCAGGGCGGAGGGGTGCGCCTTCGCCTGGCAGCGGGCACGGTCCAGGGTGCGGGTCCCTGCCGGGGGCGGAACGGGGGCCAACGGTGCGTCTCCTTGTGAGTGACCGGTGCTGGGGTGACCCCGTACTGGGGGCGCCGCCCCCAGACCCCCGCTTCGGCCTGGACGGCCTCGTCCTCAAACGCCGGACGGGCTGACAGTTGGCCCTCGCCTACAAGGAGCCCCCTACCCCGGGATCAAGCCGTCGTCGCTCAGCAGGTCCCGGACCTCCTCCAGGGTTGCGTCCTCGGCCGGGAGGATCAGCTCGGACGGTTCCAGGGAGTCGTCCGGGAGGGGGTCGCCCAGTTCGCGGACCTTTGCCAGGAGGGCCTGGAGGGTCTCGCGGAAAGCCGGGCCGTCGCCGTTGCGCACTTCCGTCAGGAGTACGTCGTCCAGCTTGTTCAGCTCGGTGAGGTGGCCGTCGGCCAGCCTCACCTGCCCCTCCCCCATGATCCGTACGATCATGTCGCCCTCCTCAGGCGTGGGCCTACTGCTTGTCGAAGCGCGGAGTGTCCTGCGGCTGCTGGGGCTGCGCCTTGTCGGCGCCGCCCTCGATCGCCTGCTGCGGAGTGGACGAACCGCCGGCCAGCTCCGCCTTCATGCGCTGCAGTTCCAGCTCTACATCCGTACCACCGGACAGGCGTTCCAGCTCGGCCTGGATGTCGTCCTTGGCCATGCCGGTCGGGTCGTCGAGGGCGCCGGAGGCGAGGAGCTCGTCGATCGCGCCGGCGCGGGCCTGGAGCTGCTGGGTCTTGTCCTCGGCGCGCTGGATGGCAAGCCCGACATCGCCCATCTCCTCGGAGATGCCGCTGAAGGCCTCGCCGATCCGGGTCTGTGCCTGGGCCGCCGTGTACGTGGCCTTGATGGTCTCCTTCTTCGTACGGAAGGCGTCCACCTTGGCCTGGAGGCGCTGGGCCGCGAGGGTGAGCTTCTCCTCCTCGCCCTGGAGGGTGGTGTGCTGGGTCTCCAGGTCCGTCACCTGCTGCTGCAGGGCGGCGCGGCGCGAGAGTGCCTCGCGGGCCAGGTCCTCGCGGCCGAGGGCGAGCGCCTTGCGGCCCTGGTCCTCCAGCTTCGAGGACTGCGACTGCAACTGGTTGAGCTGGAGCTCCAGACGCTTGCGTGACGTGGCGACGTCGGCCACACCCCGGCGCACCTTCTGAAGCAGCTCCAGTTGCTTCTGGTACGAGTAATCGAGGGTTTCGCGCGGGTCCTCGGCCCGGTCAAGGGCCTTGTTCGCCTTCGCGCGGAAGATCATCCCCATACGCTTCATGACACCGCTCATGGGCTTCGCGCGCCCCCTTCTGACGGACTCCAGCTCCAGCGACTGCAACAGAACCCACAGTACGGGCCCTGCATCCATTACCGCACTGTTCGGGGACGGATGCGCTCATCCCCAAGGACGACTGCCTACGGTCCCGCTCCGGCGTAAGGAGTAGGTGTTCCCCGGGTAACGCCCCGGAGTCGACCCTGAAGTCGACCGTCTGCGACGTCCCCCTTGTCCCGTACAGACGACTGGTGTTGCCGGATCGTTCCCCAGCGGACTGGGGTCCAACCCCATTCACCCCTTACCCTTGGGTTTTGTGTTCCGTAGCCGTGCCAAGGAAGAGAAGGCAGCGCCCACCGACAAGGTGTCGCTGACCGACTCCAAGCAGCCCCGAGACCCGCAGGCCCCGAAGGGTCGGCCCACGCCCAAGCGCAGTGAGTCACAGACTCAGCGCCGCAGCGTCGCCAACACTTCGATGACGCGGAAGGACGCCTCCAAGCGTCAGCGCGACGAGCGCCGTGCGCAGATGGAGCGCCAGCGCACCGCGCTGGCCACCGGTGACGAGCGGTATCTGCCGGCCCGTGACAAGGGCCCGATCCGCAAGTTCGCGCGTGACTACGTGGACTCGCGCATCAACATCGCCGAGTTCTTCCTGCCACTGGCCGTGGTGATCCTCGTGCTCAGCGTGGTGCAGATGCCCGCGCTGCAGAACATCGCGCTGCTGCTGTGGCTCGTGGTGATCATCCTGATCGTGGTCGACTCCTTCTGGAGCGCGTTCCGGCTGCGCAAGCTGCTCTCCGAGCGCTTCCCGGGCCAGAACACCAAGGGCTCGGTCCGGTACGCCCTGATGCGCTCCCTCCAGATGCGTCGACTCCGGCTGCCGAAGCCGCAGGTCAAGCGCGGAGAGCGGCCCTGAGCGCGGATTCCTTCTCCGGGGGCGCGGCGGATGCCTGGCTGAGCAGGCTGGGCGGGCTGCGGGATGTCGTACGACAGGAGCTGGTGGCCCGGCAGCTCGACGAGCAGATAGCCGGCCGGTATCCCGTCGGACAGCGGCTGCGGGTGCTCGACGTCGGGATGGGCCAGGGCACGCAGGCGCTGCGGCTGGCCCGGGCCGGGCATCAGGTGACCGGGCTCGAGCAGGAACCGAAGATGGTCGCCGCGGCCCGCGAGGCGCTGGCCGGCGAGCCCGAGGGCATCCGGGAGCGGGTGCGGATCATCGAGGGCGACGGCCGGGACACGGGCGTGCACTTCCTGCCGGGCAGTTTCGACGTCGTGCTGTGTCATGGCGTACTCATGTACGTGTCCGAGCCCGATCCGCTGCTCGCGGGTCTCGCGCGGATGCTGGCGCCGGGCGGGCTGCTGTCGCTGCTCGTGCGGAACGCCGACGCGCTGGCGATGCGGCCCGGACTGTCCTGGGACTGGGCGGGCGCGCTGGCCGCGTTCGACTCGACGGCGTACCGCAATCGGCTGGGCCTCGATGTGCGGGCCGACAAGCTGGGCACGCTCACCGCGACGCTGGCGGGGATCGGGGCGCCCCTTCAGGCCTGGTACGGCGTGCGGGTCTTCACCGACACCACTCCCGAAGGGGTCGAGATCCCGGCGGACGTCGAGTCGCTGCTGGCCGCCGAGGAGCGGGCCGGGCGGACGGATCCGTATCGGGCGGTGGCGGCGCTGCTGCATCTGTGCGGGGTGCGGGGCTGACGGCGCGCCCCTGACCCGGGGCTCGTTCGGGCGAGCAGCACGGGCCGGACATTCACCCCAAAGAGACACTCGGCGTATGGATTCTCCCCGTGCCCGTGCCTTCCGGCCCATCGCTCTGCTCGTCTGCTCGCTCGCGCTGGTCGCCGGATGTTCCGGCTCCGGGTCCTCGTCGTCCTCGTCGTCCTCGTCGTCCTCGTCGAAGAAGGGCGCTACGACCGCGCAGGCCGCCGTACCGATGGCGAGTGACGACCTCCAGAACGACTACCTGAAGGTGATCAAGGAGGTCCTGCCGTCGGTCGTGCAGATCCAGGCCAGCAGTGATCTGGGGTCGGGGGTCGTGTACGACGACCAGGGGCACATCGTCACCAACGCGCATGTCGTCGGGGACGAGAAGACCTTCAAGGTGACCACCGCGAACAGCGAGGACGTGCTCACCGCCAGGCTCGTGTACTCGTATCCCGGGCAGGACCTGGCCGTCGTCAAGCTGGACAGGATGCCGGACGGGCTGAAGACGGCGACCTTCGCCGACTCCTCCAAGGTCGAGGTGGGGCAGATCGTCCTCGCCATGGGTTCGCCGCTCGGACTGTCGTCCAGCGTGACCCAGGGCATCGTGTCGGCGACCGGACGGACCGTCAGCGAGGGCAGCAGCGACGGGGGTACGGGCGCGACCATCGCCAACATGGTGCAGACCTCGGCCGCGATCAACCCCGGCAACAGCGGGGGCGCGCTCGTCAATCTGAACGGGCAGGTCATCGGCATCCCGACCCTCGCCGCGACCGACCCGAACCTCGGGGGCGGTGCCGCGCCCGGTATCGGGTTCGCGATCCCGTCCTCGATGGTGAAGACGGTCGCCGACCAGATCGTCAAGGACGGCAAGGTCACCGACTCGGGGCGGGCGGCCCTCGGCATCACCGGACGCACGGTCGTCGACGACAGTTATCAGGCGGCCGGGGTCGCCGTGGTCGAGGTGAAGAGCGGTGGGGCCGCCGGCAAGGCGGGCATCCAGGCCGGCGACATCGTCACGCGGCTCGGCGATACGGACATCACCACGATCACCTCCCTGTCCGAGGCGCTGGCGTCCGACCAGCCGGGGCAGAAGACGACGGTGACGTATACGCGGAACGGGGCGTCGAAGAAGGCCGATGTGACGCTGGGCGAGCAGTAGCCCTGCGGGGAACGAGGTGGGGGCGGCCGGTGCCTTCTCCGGCCGCCCCCACCCGCTCTGTCCTACGACGGGTTACGCGTCCTCGGCGTGCAGGCTCATCGGACCGTAGATCTGTGTGCCGTCCTCGAAGAGGAACACCTGGTCCGCGCCGCCGGCGACGAGTTCCTTCCAGATCTCGCCGAGCCAGGACTCGGCGTCCCCCTGTGTGGTGAACTCCTCCGGCGTGACCGCGGGTTCGACCTCGGTCCCGTCGGACTTCTCGAACCGCCAGATCCATGCCGCCATCTACGCCTCCAAAGTCTGAGCGCGTGCAGAGCAGAAGCCGGATCTTGGTCCGGCTTCTGCTGAGCAGCCTATTCGCTCCGCTGGGTTAGTGGGGGTGAGCTGCGGGGATTCGGTCGGGTGCGGGTCGGTGGGGGGCTGGGCGCGCCCCGCGGCGGAACCGCAAATGTCACCACCCCGCGCCCCTTAGGGGGTATCGGCCGCGCGTGTCTATCAGTGACCGGAGAAAATCGAACCTGTGGAACTCACTCTGCTTGGTACCGGTGCCCCCACTGGACTCCCCCGTCCCGACTGTCCCTGTGCTGCCTGTGCCGTGTCGCTCGGGGTGGATGCCCGGGCCGCTACCGCCGTGCTCGTGGACGGGACGTTGCTGCTCGATCTGACGCCGGGGGCGGCCTTCGCCGCGGCTCGGGCCGGGCATTCGCTCGGGGGCGTACGCCAGGTGCTGTTGTCGCATCCGCACGACGGGCCGGCGGTGGAGGTGCCGGCGGGGCTGCCGCAGCCGGGGCGGGTGCCGGACGGGCGGGAGCTCGCGTTGTTGACGGGGCATCGGGTGCGGGCGGTGGCGATGGACGCGCCCGGTACCGGGTACGCCGTCACCGGCCCGGACGGGCAGCGGGTGCTGTATCTGCCGCCGGGGGGCGCGCCGGCCGGTCTCGAGGAGGGGGCCGTCGCGTCGTACGACATGGTGCTCGCCGATGCCGTGGGGCGGCCGGACGCGCTGGCCAAGTTGCGGGCGGTGGGGGCGACGGGGCCCGCGACCGACGTCGTCGCCGTCCATCTCGATCACGATGTGGCGCCGGGCGCCGAGTTGACGCGGCGACTGGCGGCCGTGGGGGCGCGGGCCGTGCCGGACGGGACGACCTTGACCGTGGGGGTGTACGAGGACGTGCCCGATGTACCGCGGCGGACGCTGGTGCTGGGCGGGGCGCGGTCCGGGAAGTCGGTCGAGGCGGAGCGGCGGCTGGAGGCCTTTCCCGATGTGCTGTACGTCGCCACTGGCGGCTCGCGCAACGGGGACACCGAGTGGGCCTCCCGGGTCTCCGCGCACCGGGACCGGCGGCCGGGGTCGTGGCGTACGGCGGAGACATGTGACCTGGTGCCGCTGCTCGCGGAGGACGGGCCGCCGTTGCTCATCGACTGTCTGTCGCTGTGGCTGACGGACGCCATGGACTCCGTGGGGGCGTGGGACGACACGGAGTGGGGGGACGGCGGGGAGAAGCAACTCCGGGAGCGGGTACGGGAGTTGACGGCCGCCGTGCGCGCCACCCGGCGGACCCTGGTCGCCGTGTCGAACGAGGTGGGGTCGGGGATCGTGCCGGCGACCGCGTCCGGGCGCCGGTACCGGGACGAGCTGGGGCGGTTGAACGCCGCGGTCGCCGGTGAGTGCGAGCACGTGTTGCTGGTGGTGGCGGGGCGGGCGCTCGCCCTGCGCGGCTAGGGCTGCCGTTTTCTGCGGGCGATCAGGCGTTGCGGGGGCGGGAAACGGTCCGGGACCCGGCGGGCCTCCGTGACGAACTCGCAGTCGTGGGGCTCCAGTTGGGTGCGCAGGTCGTCCGGGCGGCCTTCCAGGAGAAGGAGCCCGCCGGGGCGCAGGACCGTGAGGGCCGCACGGAGTTCGGCCTCGGGGTCGGGGGCCGGCGAGCGGTCGCGCAGGAGGGTGACCACGTCGTAGCGGGACTGCAGGGCGGTCGTGATGTGCGGGTCCGTGAGGTGGCCGGCGTGGGCCTCCTCGATGCGTTCGGCGGCGCGGGCCCGGACGACTCGGGGGGTGGGGTCGAGGCCGTCGAAGGACGTGTACGGGAAGAGTTCCTTCGCCGTCTCGGGGAAGTGGGCGTCGCCCGTGCCGACGTCGAGCCAGCTCTCCGGTTCGGGGAGCAGCCGCAGGATCGCGCGGGCCAGCGCGCGGTGGCGGCGGCGTGCGTCGAGGGTGCTGACGCGCGTGCTGACGCGGGTGCGCAGGCTGTTCATGGGCGGCTCCCGGAGACGTACGACAATACGGTGCAAAACGATACGTACGGGATCTCGATCTTGAGGGCAAGGACGTCGGGGGCGCGTGGTGGCCATGTGGCGCTGTCGCGTTCGATCGCTGCCGGTACTGTTCGGCGAATGAGCTCGCTTAATCTCGACGACTTCACCGATCTGATCGAGCGCCCCGACGGCGGTGTGCGCCGTGACGCGGAGGCGCGCCGCGAACGTCAGATCGTGCCGCCCGGGTCGCTGGGGCGACTCGACGACCTGGGTGAGTGGCTGGCGGCGGCACAGGGCGCCGTGCCGGTGCGGCCGGTCGAACGGCCGCGTGTGGTGTTGTTCGCGGGCGACCACGGGATCGCCGAACTCGGTGTGTCGGCCCGACCGGCGGGCAGCGCCGGGGAGTTGGTGCGGTCGGTGCTGGAGGGCGGCAGCCCGGCGGCGGTGCTCGCCCGGCGGCTCGGGGTGCCGGTGCGGATCGTGGACATGGCCCTGGACTGCGAGCCGGGCGCACTGCCGGACGAGGTCGTGAAGCACCGGGTACGGCGGGGCAGCGGGCGGATCGACATCGAGGACGCGCTGACGCTGGAGGAGGCGACGGCCGCGTTCGAGGCCGGCGTCGCCGTCGCGAACGACGAAGCCGACTCCGGTACGGATCTGGTGGTCCTCGGCGATGTGAGCGTCGGCGGTACGACCCCGGCCGCCGTGCTGATCGCCGCGCTGTGCGGCACTGACGCGTCCGTCGTCACCGGGCGGGGCGGCCTCGCGATCGACGACCTCGCGTGGATGCGCAAGTGCGCGGCGATCCGGGACGCGCTGCGGCGGGCCCGGCCGGTGCTGGGCGACCAGTTGCAGCTCCTCGCGACGGTGGGCGGGGCCGACCTCGCCGCGATGACCGGGTTCCTGTTGCAGAGTGCCGTACGGAAACTGCCGGTGATCCTCGACGGCGTCGTGGCCGCCGCGTGCGCGCTGGTGGGCCAGCGGGTCGCCTTCCGGGCACCGGACTGGTGGCTGGCCGGCCAGAACAGCGGGGAACCGGGCCAGGCGAAGGCCCTGGACCGGATGGCCCTGGAGCCGCTCCTCGACCACGGCGTGACCGTCGGCGAGGGCGCGGGCGCGCTGCTCGCCCTGCCACTGGTACAGGCCGCGGCGGCGCTGGCCGCCGAACTCCCGCTCAAGCGGGACGAGTTGGCGGAGCCTGAGGGATTGGCGGAGCCTGAGGGATTGGCCAAGCCGGAGGAGTCGGCGGAACCCGAGGAGTCGACGAAGCCTTCCCCTTCCGTGGCGGCCGTGGCGGCCGTGGCGGCTGCGGAGCCCGTGGCTGCCGAGGAACCGCCTGTCTCTGTTACGGAGCCGGAAAGCGCCGCTCGGCCGGAGCGGGCCGCAGAGCCGGAGAGTGCCGCGAGGTCGGAACAGGCTGCGCGGCCGGAAGCGGCTGTCGGCCCGGAGAAGGCCGACGCCCCGGCCGAGGCCGAGAAGCCGACCGACGCATAGCGGCCGGCCGGGACCGGGAACCCGACCGGGACCGAGCAACCGGTCGATGTACGGCAGCCGGCCGGGGTCGACAAGTCGGTCGGCCAGGGGCGAGAAGTCCTAGGAGTGACCCGGGCGTGATCGTTGCGGCGGCGGATAAGAACCGTTCGCCGCAACAACGCCCATATGATCCTCCTTCATGGGAGATGTCCGGGTCGGGCCCGTTCAGGAACGTCATAGCTCAGGCGCCTCGCGGCGGGCCGCGGCCTTTGCCGTCTGGTATCTGCGGGCCGTCGCGTTCATCAACTTCCTCAGCGCCGCGTGGGTTTCGCTGGGGCAGGACGTACGACGGCACAACCAGGAGAACTTCTTCACGCCGTACCTGCTGACCGCCGGCTTCGCCTCCGGTGTGTTCACCGCGTTCCTCGCCGTCACCATGCGGCGCCGCAAACGAGCCGCGTGGATCCTGAACCTGGTGGTCAGCGGGCTGTTCCTCGCGCTGTTCGGGTTCGCGATGTCGTTCCAGGAGATCCGCCGGTACCCGCAGAACTGGATCTCCCTGGGGCTGACCGCGGCCTTCGTCGGTGCACTCCTCGTGGGGCGGCGGGAGTTCTACGCGAAGGGCGACCGGTCCAACCCCCGGCTCGCCGCCGTCGTGGCCGTCGGCGGCACGCTGGCCGCCTCACTGCTCGCCGCGCTGCTGGTGACGGTCACCAACCAGGCGCACGACGCGTCCCGTTCGACGTTCCTGGAGCGCTGGCACTACGGCTCGTTCCGGCTGGTGTCCATCGCCGCCCCGGAGAACCGCTTCCCCGGCATCTGGACCCCGAACTGGGCCAACGTCGCCATCAACGTGCTCAGCACGGTCCTGGTCCTCGCGGTCTTCTACGCCGCGTTCCGCTCCCGGCGTGCCGTCGACCCGCTCACCGAGGACGACGAGAAGAAGCTGCGGGCGCTGCTGGAGCGACAGGGCGAGCGGGACTCGCTCGGGTACTTCGCGCTGCGCCGGGAGAAGAGCGTGGTGTGGTCGCCGACCGGCAAGGCGGCCGTCGCGTACCGGGTCGTCGGCGGGGTGTCCCTGGCGTCCGGTGACCCGATCGGCGACCCGGAGGCATGGCCCGGCGCGATCGAGCCGTGGCTGGCGGAGGCGCGGGTTCACGGATGGATTCCGGCCGTCATGGGAGCGAGCGAGGAAGCCGGCACCGTCTACGCGCGGCACGGGCTCGACGCCCTCGAACTCGGGGACGAAGCCCTCGTGGAGGTAGCCGAGTTCACCCTCGAAGGACGCGCCATGCGGACCGTACGGCAGGCCTACAACCGGGTGAAGCGGGCCGGGTACACCGTGCGGATCCGGCGGCACGAGGACATTCCCTCCGACGAGATGGCGTATCTGCTGAAGCGGGCCGACGACTGGCGCGACGGGGCCACCGAGCGCGGGTTCAGCATGGCGCTCGGACGGCTCGGGGACCCGGACGACGGGCAGTGCGTGATGCTCGAATGCACCGATGGGGAGGGCGAGTTGAGGGCGGTGCTGTCCTTCGTGCCGTGGGGTCCGCACGGGCTGTCCCTCGACCTGATGCGCCGGGACCGCGACTCCGACAACGGGCTCATGGAGTTCATGGTGATCGAACTCCTCCGCCGCGCGCAGGAAATCGGAATCACCCAGGTTTCGCTCAACTTCGCCATGTTTCGTTCGGTCTTTGAACGTGGGGCGCGGATCGGCGCCGGGCCGGTGCTGCGGCTGTGGAGGTCACTCCTCAGCTTCTTCTCGCGCTGGTGGCAGATCGAGTCGCTGTACCGCGCCAACGCCAAGTACCGGCCCATCTGGGAACCCCGGTTCCTGCTCTTCGAGAAGAGCGCGGACCTGCTGCGCATCGGCCTCGCGTCGGCGCGCGCGGAGGGGTTCCTGGAGGCGCCGGGACTGCCGAAGTGGCTGCACCGCAAGCACCTGGAGACGCACAGATGAACCGCCTCGCCCGCTGGGCCCGCGCCGAATGGGGACTGCTCTACGTCACCGTGCGCGAGCCGCTGCCGAAACGGCACTGGCGGGCGATCCCGATGACGATCGGGGCGGTGCTGCTGACGGCGGTGCTGCAGTTCGTGCAGAACCAGTCGTGGGGCTACCAGTTCGTGCAGGACACGGGTGCGGTCCGGGCCGAGGACCCGCTGTGGCTGGCCCTCCTCCGCACCCCTCTCTCCCTCTTCGTACCGGCGCTGGACCTCCCCGTCTGGGGCGCCCTGGCCCAGATCCTCTTCGTCTTCGGCATCGCGGAGATCTGCCTCGGCCGCTGGCGCACCCTGGTCATCGCCTACGCCGCGACCCTCGCCGGGACCTTGTACGCGCGCCTCGGCATCTGGCTCGGCTTCGACAACCCGTTCGGACTGCCCAGCTCGGACCGGCTGGTCGTGGACACGGGCCCCTCGGCCGCGGTGGTCGGCCTCGCGGTGTTCGTCGCGTGGCGCTACGGCGCGTACGCGACGGCGCTCGTGGTGACCGGCGCGATGGCGATCGAGGTCATGCTGAAGGGCAACCTCGCGGGCAAGGAGCACCTGGCGGCGATCATCGCGGTGGGGCTGCTGTGCCTGGTCTCGGCGCTACGGCATCGGCGGCTCCGCGTGTGCTGAGCGCGACGGGACGCGCTCAGCGCCGGCCGGGGAGCTGCGCCGGTGCCGGGTCCGGCTTGCCGCCGATCCAGTCCTGGACGGCGCGGCGCGGGCCCGCCCAGCGGCGGTCGTGGTGGTAGGCGCGGAGGGTCGAGCGGGCTCGGGCCCGATGGCGGCGGGTGCGGTAGAAGCGCTTGGCCCAGGGGGAACCCGGGCGGGCCAGGCGGATCGCGCCGACGAACGCGACCAGCGGGACCAGGATGCCGAAGACCGCCGTGCGGGCCTTGCCCTTGCTCAGGGCGATGAGGGAGAAGAGGAAGTTGACCGCGACGCTCACGATCACGCTCGCCCGGTCGTGGAGTTCGGAGTCGGTGAGGTCGTTGACGCCGAAGGGCGAGAAGCCGGCGAGGACGAAGCCGACCAGGGCCGCCGTGAGCACCACCGCCTCGACGCTCTTGCGGCCCGCCTCGGTCCAGTACACGTCGTCGAGGTAGAGGATCAGCGCGAACTCGTCCAGGACCAGGCCCGCGCCGATCCCGAAGACGATCGCGAACAGGGCCGAACCGACGCCGTAGCGCGTGCTGGCCACCGCGCCGAAGCCGCCGAGCACGGTGAGGACGACCCCCGGGACGACGTGGTGGATGTGCACGTCGCCGGCCTTGATGTTGCCGAAGGGGCCCTTGCCGGCGCGGATCAGGCGGGTGATGACCCGGGTGATGACGAAGGTCAGGACGAAGGCGGTGAGCGCGAGGAGCAGTGGGAGTTTGCCCGGCTCGACGATGTTGCGGTGCAGCCAATGTCCCATATGCGCACTTTAGCGATGGCCGCGGGGAGCGCCCTCTCGATCGCCCGGTAACCTGCGCCGGTGTCCAAGACCCCGCCCCTCGACGGCCTCCGTTTCGCGTTCGGCACGCTGACTGTTCTCCCGGTGCGGGTGACCCGGTGGGACCGTGATGCCGCGCGCGCGGGGATGCTGGTGGCCCCGGTCGTAGGGGTGGTCGTCGGTGGCTGCGCGGCGGGGCTCGGGTTGCTGCTCCTGTTCCTGGGCGCGAGCCCGCTGCTCGCCGCCGTCGGCACCGTCGCCGTCCCCGCCGTCCTCACCCGGGGGCTGCACCTGGACGGGCTCGCGGACACCGCCGACGGGCTCGGGAGCGGGAAGCCGGCGGAGGACGCGCTGCGGATCATGAAGCAGTCGGACATCGGGCCGTTCGGGGTGCTCGCCCTCGTCTTCGTGCTGTTGGCTCAGGTGGCTGCGCTGGGTCAGCTCTACGGCGACTCTTGGGCTCGGGGTGCGGTCGCGGCCGTTGTCTCGGGGGTCGCGGCTCGGCTGGCGCTGACGTCGGCCGCACGGGTGGGGGTGCCTGCGGCTCGGCCGGAGGGGTTGGGGGCGGCGGTTGCGGGCGTGGTTCCGGTTGCGGGTGCGCTGGGGGTGGCGGTGGGCTCCGTTGCCGTAGCGGAGGTGTGCGGGTTGGCTCTCGGGGTGTACGGGGTCGCCCGCGCGTTCGTCGTGGCGCTGGTGGTCGCCGAGCTTCTGCTGCGGCACTGTGGGCGTCGGTTTGGTGGGGTCACCGGGGACGTGTTCGGGGGGCTCGCGGAGACTGCGGGCACCGTCGCGCTCGTGGTGCTTTCGCTGGGTGGGTGAGTGAGGGTGCGCGGGGGCTGGTCGAGCCCACGCGGCGGAGCCGCACATGTCACAGCCCGCGCCCCTGGGTGGCTCGACGTGGAAGACCGCCTGGTTCCTCCGGTTCCGGCACGTGTCCCGTCGCCCTTTCCGTGGACCCGCGCGAACGCCCCGTCGCGCACACGCGCGTAGGCTCCGTTCTGGGCCGTCACCAGCCCCCCTGTGTCCACCGCCGCCGCAGGTCGGAAATAGGGTCGGTTGTCGGGCCCGGTCGACCCACCCCGCTCGACCACAGCAACCTCACATCGGAAGCGAGAATTCACCACTGTGACTGCTCTCACTCTCAGCACCGCCGCGGCGCCCGGCCTGCGGGCCGACGCGATCGTGATCGGTGTCGGCAAGGGCGGCAAGGGCCCGGTCGTCGCACCGGGCGCCGACGCCGTGGACAAGGCGTACGACGGCAAACTCGCCGGCGTCCTGGAGACCCTGGGCGCCTCCGGTGCCGAAGGCGAGATCACGAAGCTGCCCGCACCGGCCGGCTTCAAGGCACCGCTCGTGCTCGCGGTGGGCCTCGGCGCGGAGCCCGACGACGGTGACGCGTACGACGCCGAGGCGCTGCGCCGGGCCGCCGGTGTCGCCGCCCGCGCCCTCACCGGTGCCAAGAAGGCCGCCTTCGCGCTGCCCCTCGCGGACGCCGCCGACGCCGGTGTGATCGCCGAGGGCGCGCTGCTCGGCGCGTACTCCTTCGACGCGTACAAGGGTGGCGCCAAGGACGCGAAGGGCGCCGGCAAGGCCCCCCTCGCCGAGGTCGCCCTGCTCGGCGGCAAGCCGCGCGACAAGGAGTACAAGGCGGCCGTAGAGCGTGCTCTGGCGGTCACCGAGGAGCTCAACCGCGCCCGCGACCTCGTCAACACCCCGCCGAACGACCTCGACCCCGAGGCCTTCGCGGCCGTCGCGCAGACCGCGGCGAAGGAACACGGCATCAAGGTCGAGGTGCTCGACGAGAAGGCCCTGGAGAAGGGCGGCTACGGCGGCATCCTCGGCGTCGGCGCCGGTTCCGCGGCCGGTCCGCGGCTGGTGAAGCTGTCGTACACGCACGCCGGGGCCACCAAGCACCTCGCGTTCGTCGGCAAGGGCATCACCTACGACTCGGGCGGCATCTCGCTCAAGCCGGCCGGGCACAACGAGACGATGAAGTGCGACATGAGCGGTGCCGCCGCCGTGTTCGCGGCCGTCGTCGCCGCCGCCCGCCTCGGCCTTGAGGTCAACGTCACCGGCTGGCTGGCGCTCGCCGAGAACATGCCGTCCGGCTCCGCGACCCGTCCCGGTGACGTGCTGCGCATGTACAGCGGCAAGACCGTCGAGGTCCTCAACACGGACGCCGAGGGCCGCCTCGTCCTCGCGGACGCGCTGTGGGCGGCGTCGGCGGAGAAGCCGGACGCGATCGTGGACGTGGCGACGCTGACCGGGGCGATGGTTCTGGCTCTCGGGAGCCGGACGTTCGGCGTGATGGCGAACGACGACGCGTTCCGCTCCGCGATCGTCGACGCGGCGGAGGAGGTCGGGGAGCCGTCCTGGCCCATGCCGTTGCCGGAGCACCTGCGCAAGGGCATGGACTCCCCCACCGCCGACATCGCGAACATGGGTGAGCGGATGGGTGGCGGGCTGGTCGCCGGGCTCTTCCTGCGCGAGTTCGTGGGCGAGGGGATCACCTGGGCGCACCTCGACATCGCCGGGCCCGCGTTCAACGAGAGCGGCCCCTTCGGCTACACCCCCAAGGGCGGTACGGGGTCTGCGGTGCGGACGCTCGTGCGGCTTGCGGAGTTGACTGCGGCCGGGGATCTGGGCTGACGTTCTGCGCCTCATGGGTCGATGCCTCAGGGGCGTGGGCGGCTGCGGGTCGGTTGTGGCCGGTCGCCCCCGCAGCGGAGCTGCATATCGATACAGCCCCGCGCCCCTGGGGGGTCGCACCCAGGTGTCTCACCAATTCACCGTCTCTCATGTGAGCGTGTGGCGTCTCACACCCAGGCCCGGCGTCTCGTTGGGCCTCGACAAGTGCGAAGATGGGCTCGGCAGGACAGGGCCCCCACCACAGGGCCGATGGAAGAGCGGCCGGACACCAGCCGCCGCGCGGTCACTGAAGACCGGCGTACGGCGCACATGCATGGAGGACGTGACGTGGCGAACGACGCCAGCACCGTTTTCGACCTAGTGATCCTCGGCGGTGGTAGTGGCGGTTACGCCGCGGCCCTGCGCGGGGCCCAGTTGGGTCTGGACGTCGCCCTGATCGAGAAGGACAAGGTCGGCGGTACCTGCCTGCACCGGGGTTGCATCCCCACCAAGGCCCTGCTCCACGCGGGCGAGATCGCCGACCAGGCCCGCGAGAGCGAGCAGTTCGGTGTCAAGGCCACCTTCGAGGGCATCGACGTACCGGCCGTCCACAAGTACAAGGACGGCGTGGTCTCTGGCCTGTACAAGGGACTCCAGGGTCTGATCGCATCCCGCAAGGTGCACTACATCGAGGGTGAGGGCAGGCTCTCCTCCCCCACCTCCGTCGACGTCAACGGCCAGCGCATCCAGGGCCGCCACGTCCTGCTGGCGACCGGCTCCGTGCCGAAGTCGCTGCCGGGCCTGGAGATCGACGGCAACCGGATCATCTCCTCGGACCACGCCCTCGTCCTGGACCGCGTGCCGCAGTCCGCGATCATCCTGGGCGGCGGTGTCATCGGCGTGGAGTTCGCCTCCGCGTGGAAGTCCTTCGGCGCCGACGTGACGATCATCGAGGGCCTCAAGCACCTCGCCCCTCTCGAGGACGAGAACTCCTCCAAGCTTCTTGAGCGCGCGTTCCGCAAGCGCGGCATCAAGTTCAACCTGGGCACCTTCTTCTCGAAGGCCGAGTACACCGAGAGCGGTGTCAAGGTCACCCTCGCCGACGGCAAGGAGTTCGAGGCCGAACTGCTGCTCGTCGCGGTGGGCCGCGGCCCCGTCTCCGCCGGTCTCGGCTACGAGGAGCAGGGCGTCGCGATCGACCGCGGCTATGTCACGGTCGACGAGTACATGCGGACGAACGTCCCGACCATCTCCGCCGTCGGCGACCTGGTCCCGACGCTCCAGCTCGCGCACGTCGGCTTCGCCGAGGGCATCCTGGTGGCGGAGCGTCTGGCCGGTCTCAAGACCGTTCCGATCGACTACGACGGTGTCCCCCGGGTGACGTACTGCCACCCCGAGGTCGCCTCCGTGGGCATCACCGAGGCCAAGGCCAAGGAGATCTACGGCGCGGACAAGGTCGTCGCTCTGAAGTACAACCTCGCGGGCAACGGCAAGAGCAAGATCCTCAACACCTCGGGCGAGATCAAGCTCGTCCAGGTGAAGGACGGTGCCGTGGTCGGCGTCCACATGGTCGGCGACCGCATGGGCGAGCAGGTCGGCGAAGCCCAGTTGATCTACAACTGGGAGGCGCTGCCCGCCGAGGTCGCCCAGCTCATCCACGCCCACCCGACGCAGAACGAGGCGCTCGGCGAGGCCCACCTGGCACTGGCCGGGAAGCCTCTCCACTCCCACGACTGACCCCCTCGGTCGGACGACGACACAGACTTCCGCAATTCGTAAGGAGCAACCGAAACCATGGCGGTTTCCGTAACCCTTCCGGCGCTCGGTGAAAGCGTCACCGAGGGCACTGTCACCCGCTGGCTGAAGGCCGAGGGCGAGCGCGTCGAGGCCGACGAGCCGCTGCTGGAGGTGTCGACCGACAAGGTCGACACCGAGATCCCCTCGCCCGTCGCCGGCGTACTGGCCTCCATCAAGGTGGCCGAGGACGAGACCGTCGAGGTCGGCGCCGAGCTGGCCGTGATCGACGACGGCACCGGCGCACCCGCCGCTGCCCCGGCCCCGGCCGCAGAGCCCGCTCCCGTGGCTGCTCCGGCTCCGGTCGCCGAGGCCCCCGCGGCTCCGGCGCCCGCCCCGGCCGCACCCGCCCCCGCTGCCGCCGCTCCGGCGGCCGGCGCCTCCGGTACCGACGTCGTGCTGCCCGCACTGGGCGAGTCGGTCACCGAGGGCACCGTCACCCGCTGGCTGAAGCAGGTCGGCGAGGAGGTCGCGGAGGACGAGCCCCTGCTCGAGGTCTCCACGGACAAGGTCGACACCGAGATCCCCTCGCCGGTCGCCGGCGTCCTGCTGGAGATCCTGGTCGGCGAGGACGAGACCGCCGAGGTCGGCGCCAAGCTCGCCGTCGTCGGCGCCCCGGGTGCCGCTCCGGCGGCTGCCCCGGCTCCGGCCGCCCCGGCGCCCGCTCCGGCGGCTGCCGCTCCGGCTCCCGCGCCGGTGGCCCCCGCGGCTCCGGTCGCGCCGCCCGCCCCGGCTCCGGCGCCCGCTCCGGTCGCCGCTGCTCCGGCTCCGGTCGCCCCCACTGCCCCGGCCCCCGCGCCGGTCGCGGCTCCGGCTCCGGTGGCCCCGGCCGCTCCGGCGCCCGCCGCCGCGCAGGCCACGGACGACGGCGCCTACGTCACCCCGCTGGTGCGCAAGCTCGCGTCCGAGAACGGCGTGGACCTGTCCACCGTCAAGGGCACCGGCGTCGGCGGCCGTATCCGCAAGCAGGACGTCCTCGCCGCCGCCGAGGCAGCGAAGGCCGCTGCGGCAGCCCCGGCTCCGGCCGCTGCCGCCGCTCCGGCCGCCACCGCCAAGAAGGCCCCCGTCCTGGAGGCCTCCCCGCTCCGCGGCCAGACCGTCAAGATGCCCCGCATCCGCAAGGTCATCGGCGACAACATGGTCAAGGCGCTGCACGAGCAGGCGCAGCTGTCCTCGGTCGTCGAGGTCGACGTCACGCGGCTGATGCGTCTGCGCGGCCAGGCGAAGGACTCCTTCGCGGCCCGCGAGGGCGTCAAGCTCTCCCCGATGCCGTTCTTCGTGAAGGCGGCGGCCCAGGCGCTGAAGGCCCACCCGGCCATCAACGCCCGGATCAACGTCGAAGAGGGCACGATCACCTACTTCGACACCGAGAGCGTCGGTATCGCGGTGGACTCCGAGAAGGGCCTGATGACCCCGGTCATCAAGCACGCGGGCGACCTGAACATCGCCGGTATCGCCAAGGCCACCGCCGAGCTCGCGGGCAAGGTCCGGGCGAACAAGATCACCCCGGACGAGCTGTCCGGCGCGACCTTCACCATCTCCAACACCGGTTCGCGCGGCGCGCTCTTCGACACGATCATCGTGCCCCCGAACCAGGTCGCGATCCTCGGCATCGGCGCCACGGTCAAGCGCCCGGCCGTCATCGAGACGGAGGACGGCACGGTCATCGGCGTCCGCGACATGACGTACCTGACCCTCTCCTACGACCACCGCCTGGTGGACGGCGCGGACGCCGCCCGTTACCTGACGGCGGTCAAGGCGATCCTGGAGGCGGGCGAGTTCGAGGTGGAGCTCGCCCTGTAGTCAGTCACCCGGCCTGTTCACCTGGCCTGTTTGTACGGTGCCCCCGTTCCGGAGCTTTCCGGGCGGGGGCACCGCGCTTCCCCCGCTCCCCCGCTGCGGCCGCAGCGCCTTGTCGCTCCACAGCACCAGCGTCTCCACCCACACCTTCGGGATGTACAGCTTCGGCGCGGGGGTGAAGCCGCGCGTCTCCACCTTTCCGACCACGGCCCTGGCCGCGCCCACGTCGCTCATCGAGGAAGAGGAAGAGGGAGACGAGCCGATGCAGCGGTAGCGGCTGTACGGGTGGGTCGAGTGCCCGGGATAGTAGGCGTCCCGGGACATGTCGCTCAGCATCCGGGCGTACGATCCCGTCGTGTGCCAGGCGCCGATGTCGCCGCCCGGCGGGGTGTACAGCTTGTCGGTGGGGTTCTCGACGGCGCCGTACTCCCACGTGTTCGTGCCGGTGATCCGGAAGCCCCGGCCGAGCCCGCGCCGGCGGTCATGTTTCCGTACGGGCGTGGTGGTCACCCCCACCGCGTGCGACGGCGTCGGCCGACACCCGGTCATCCATCCCCGTGGCCGGCGCCGCCACCGCCGCCACCAGTCCGAGTCCCGCGTTGCGAAAACCACTGTTCATGCCGTCCCCCGACGTGCCGAGGGGTGCCTCTCGCGGGACCCCCTGCCGACCGCCACACCACACGGGGCCGGGTCGGTTCTGCCGGTGACACGGTGGTGGCAGCTCCGCGCCGGGGCCGGTACGAGTCTTTACGCAGCGCACCGCCCCGACAGCGTGTAAGTCTCGTCTCACCTGCATGAAAGCGCCCCCGTGCGCCCCTCCCGAGCGGGCGTGCGGCCTTATTGTCTAAACGTCAAACGCCCTTAAGGAGCTCTCATGACCGCGCCCGTCGTCCACTCGCTGCGCGAACAGATCCGCGAGCACATCGTGGAGGGGATCGTCAGCGGGCGCTGGAAGCCGGGCGAGCGGATCGTGGAGCGACGGATCGCGACGGAGCTGGAGGTCAGCCAGACGCCGGTGCGTGAGGCGTTGCGTGAGCTGGAGTCGCTGCGGCTGATCGAGTCCGCGCCGAACAAGGGCGTACGGGTGCGGAATCTGACCGCGGCCGACCTGGAGGAGAGCTACCCGGTGCGGGCCGGCCTGGAGGCCATCGCGGCCGAGCTGGCGGCCGAGCGGCTCGCTGCGGACTGCTCGGCGCTCGAACCGCATGTCGCCGCGCTGTACGAGGCGGACCGCGACGCGGACGGGACCGGCCAGGTACGGCACACCGTCGGTTTCCACCGCGAGCTGGTGCGGGCGGCCGGCAACTCGGTGCTGCTGCACACCTGGGAGGGCCTCGGCATCGAGGTGTTCACCGCCCTGTCGATCCGCTGGCTGGGGACCGTACAGCAGTCGTACGCGGAGGAGCACGAGGAGCTGGTGGCCGCGTTCCGGCGCCGGGATCCGCGGATCGCGGAACTGGTGAAGGCGCACGTTCTGGGGTGCGCTCCGCGCCCTTGACGTGGTCGGGCACGCAGCCGAGCGCAGCTATGCTCACCTGCGAAAACTTCATGAGAATCGGGCGGCGAACACGGCACCCGGTGCCCCAGCCGAAGGCACGCCGTGCCGACTTTCTCGTATTCAAGATATTTTGCCCATGAAACCTTTGATCGATCATCGATCAGGGAGTTACAGTCACCGACGGGCTCCCACCACAGAGCCCGCCGCCCTGTCCTGCCAAAGACCAAGGGCACCCCCGAAAACCCCTTGCCGATGAGGGAACCCCCCTTCGACTGAGGAAGGCGGCGTTATGACCGACCCCTACGCCATCCAGCCGAGCGAGCTCGACCAGCTCCCGGACCGCGACCCCGAGGAGACCGCCGAATGGCAGGCCTCCCTGGACGCCGTCACGCAGGCTGCGGGTCCGCACCGTGCCGCGTATCTGATGCGCCGCACGCTGGAGCGCGCGGAGGGCAACGGTCTCGCGCTGCCCAAGCTGCTTGAGACGGACTACCTCAACACCATCCCGACCGCCGCCGAGCCGTCCGCGCCCGGCGACGAGGCGCTGGAGCGCCGGATCACCGCGTGGAACCGCTGGAACGCGGCGGCGATGGTGACCCGGGGCGCGAAACACGGCGTCGGCGGCCACATCGCGACCTTCGCGTCCGCGGCCTGGCTGTACGAGACCGGCTTCAACCACTTCTTCAAGGGCAAGGAAGCCGACGGTTCCGGCGACCAGCTCTACATCCAGGGCCATGCCTCCCCCGGCATCTACGCCCGTGCCTTCCTCGACGGCCGCCTCACCGAGGCGCACCTCGACAACTTCCGCCAGGAGGCGGGCGGCAACGGCCTCCCGTCGTACCCGCACCCCCGCCGGCTGCCCTGGCTCTGGGAGTTCCCGACCGTTTCCATGGGCCTCGGTCCGCTGTCGGCGATCTACCAGGCCCGCTTCAACCGCTACCTCACCGCGCGCGGCATCAAGGACGTCTCCGAGTCCCACGTGTGGGCGTTCCTCGGTGACGGCGAGATGGACGAGCCCGAGTCGACGGCGGCCCTCGCACTCGCTTCCCGCGAGGGTCTGGACAACCTGACCTTCGTCATCAACTGCAACCTCCAGCGCCTCGACGGCCCGGTCCGCGCGAACTTCAAGATCGTGCAGGAGCTGGAGGCCCAGTTCCGCGGCGCCGGCTGGAACGTCATCAAGTCGCTGTGGGGCAACGCCTGGGACGAGCTGTTCCGGCTCGACACCACGGGCGCGCTCGTACGACGGCTGCGCGAGGTACCGGACGCCCAGGTGCAGACGTACCAGACGCGTGGCGCCGCCTATATCCGCGAGGACTTCTTCGGCAAGGACCCGGCGCTCGTCGAGCTGGCGAAGCTGCTCAGCGACGACAAGATCCTCGAGTGTTTCCACCTGTCCCGCGGTGGTCACGAGGCGCGCAAGGTCTACGCCGCGTACAAGGCGGCCGTAGAGCACAAGGGCGGCCCGACGGTCATCCTGGCGCAGACGGTCAAGGGGCACACGCTCGGCGAGGGCTTCGCGTCGAAGAACGCCAACCACCAGATGAAGAAGCTGTCGACGGACGAGTTCAAGCAGATGCGTGATCTGCTCGAACTCCCCATCAAGGACAGCGACTTCATCGACGGAGTCGTGCCCTACGGCCACCCCGGCGCCGACTCCCCCGAGGTCCGTTACCTCCAGGAGCGCCGCGCGGCGCTGGGCGGTCCGGCCCCCGCGCGTCGTACGCACTCGCTGCCCGCGCTGCCCGCTCCCGCCGAGAAGACGTTCGCGTCCTTCGACAAGGGTTCCGGCAGCCAGAACGTCGCCACCACCATGGCGTTCGTCCGTCTCGTCAAGGACCTGGTCCGCGACAAGGAGACCGGCAAGCGCTGGGTGCCGATCGTGCCGGACGAGGCACGCACCTTCGGCATGGAGTCGCTCTTCCCGTCCCTCGGGATCTACTCCCCCAAGGGCCAGACGTACGAGCCCGTCGACCGCGACCAGCTCATGTACTACAAGGAGGCCAAGAACGGTCAGATCCTCAACGAGGGGATCACCGAGGCGGGCTCCATGGCGGACTTCATCGCCGCGTCGACGTCGTACGCGACGCACGGCGAAGCGATGATCCCCTTCTACATCTTCTACTCGATGTTCGGCTGGCAGCGCACGGCCGACCAGATGTGGCAGCTCGGCGACCAGCTCGGCCGCGGCTTCCTGGTCGGGGCGACGGCTGGCCGTACGACGCTGACGGGCGAGGGCCTCCAGCACGCGGACGGGCACTCGCCGGTGATCGCGGCGACGAACCCGGCGGCGCTGTCGTACGACCCGGCGTTCGCGTACGAGGTCGCGGCGATCGTGCGCGACGGCATCCGGCGGATGTACGGCGAGGCGGCGCCGGGTGAGGACCCGAACGTCTTCTACTACCTCACCGTCTACAACGAGCCGATCCCGCAGCCCGCCAAGCCGGCCGGGCTCGGTATCGACGAGGGCATCGTCAAGGGTCTGTACCGCTTCAACACGGCGGAATCGGCGGGGCTTTCGCCTGCCGCCAACGCGGCGCGCATCCAACTCCTCGGTTCCGGTACGGCGATCCACTGGGCGCTGAAGGCGCAGCGGTTGCTCGCGGAGGAGTGGGGTGTGGCGGCCGATGTCTGGTCGGCGACGTCCTGGACCGAGTTGCGGCGGGACGCGTTGGACGCGGACGCGGCGCTGCTGCGGGGCGAGGAGCGGGTGCCGTACGTGCGGCAGGCGCTGCACGGGGCCGAGGGGCCGGTGCTCGCCGTCTCCGACTACATGCGGCAGGTTCCCGACCAGATCGCGCAGTGGGTCGAGCAGGACTGGTCGTCGCTGGGCGCGGACGGGTTCGGCCTGTCGGACACGCGGGACGCGGCTCGCCGGTACTTCGGTGTCGACGCCGAGTCGATCGTCGTGGCCGCGTTGGCGCAGTTGGCGCGGCGCGGCGAAGTGAAGGCGACGGCGGTCAAGGAGGCCCGGGAGCGCTACGGGCTGTAAGAGCTGTGACCCCGCTTCTCGAACGCCGGACGCCGGACGAGCTGATTTCCAGCCCGTCCGGCGTCCGGCGTTCGAGGACGAGGCCGTTCAGGCCGAAGCGGGGGTCTGGGGCGCAGCCCTCAGGGGCGGCGGGGGCGAGATCCCCCATCATGAACCCATGCGCGCTGCCCGCCTCATCAAAATGGTGCTGCTCCTCCAGTCCCGCCCCTCGATGACCGCCGCCGAGCTGGCTCGCGAGCTGGAGGTGTCGGAGCGCACCGTCACCCGGGACGCCCAGGCGCTGTCGGAGGCGGGTGTCCCGGTGTACGCGGACCGGGGGCGGGCCGGCGGATACCGGCTCGTCGGCGGATACCGGACCCGGCTCACCGGCCTGGCCCGGAACGAGGCCGAGGCGCTCTTCCTGAGCGGAGTACCGGGGGCGTTGCGCGAGATGGGGCTGGAGGACGCCGCGTCGGCCGCCCGCCTCAAGGTGTCGGCGGCACTGCTGCCCTCGCTGCGGGACGCCTCACGCGCGGCGGCACAACGCTTCCACCTGGACGCCCCGAGCTGGTTCACGGAACCGAAGACCCCGGAACTGCTCCCGGTCGTGGCGGACGCGGTGTGGGACGACCGGAGGGTGGTCGCGCGGTACCGGCGCGGGGACTCCGATGTCGAACGCGCGCTGGACCCGTACGGCCTCGTGCTCAAGGCGGGCATCTGGTACCTGTGCGCACGGGTGACCGGCCGCGATTCCTACCGGGTGTACCGGATCGACCGCTTCACCGCGGTGGATCTCCTGGACGGCGACCGCTTCGCACGGCACGAGGACTTCGACCTGCCGGCGTTCTGGGAGGAGCAGGCGGACCAGTTCGCGCGCTCGATCCTGCACACCGAAGTGGTCGTACGACTCTCCCCCGACGGCGTGCGAAGACTCCCGTACGCCGTCGATCCCGCCACTGCCCGGGAGGCACTGGAGGCGGCGGACGGTCCGGAGCACAAGGACAAGCACAAGGACAAGGACAAGACCGGGTGGGTGACGGTGACCCTGCCGGTGGAGTCCGAGGAGGTGGCGCACGGCCAGCTCGCGGGACTGGGTCCGGAGGTGGAGGTGCTGGCGCCGGAGGTACTACGGGTACGGTTCGCGCGGGACGCGGCACGGCTGGCCGCGCTGTACGGGGCATGACGATCCCGCACCGCCCGGTCATGACGACCTTCGCACCATCCGGCCACAACAGCCCGCCCCACCCGGTCACAACGACCCCGCCCCGCCCGATAACGATCTGCCCTGCGCCAGGTGACAATCCACTGCACTCCACATGCGCACCACCCCTCCAGGACCGATGCTTGACCCGTGATGGACGAGACGGAGTTCTGGGAGCTGGTGGACGCCACCCGCGAGGCCGCCGAGGGCGACCCCGAGGAGCAGGCCGACCTGCTGGTGGACCGGCTTCTGCTGCTGGACCCGGAGCTGGTCCTGGACTTCGCCCGGCACTTCGAGGCTCGCTACAACCGCGCCTACACGTGGGATCTGTGGGGCGCCGCGTGGGTGCTGCTCGACGGCGCGAGCGACGACGCGTTCGACTTCTTCCGGTGCTGGCTGATCGGCCAGGGCCGTGAGGTGTACGAGGGTGCCGTTCACGACGCCGACTCGCTGGCGGACCTCATCGACGACTTCGACGACGAGATCGACGGGGACGGGGAGGAGTTGGGGTACGCGGCGGACGAGGCGTACGAACAGCTCACCGGCGCCGTCGCCCCCGACCTGGGGATCCCGCCCGCGCCCGCCGAGCCGCTCGGGGCGCCGCTCGACCTGGAGAACGACGCGGTGCTGGCGGAGCGCTTCCCGAAGCTGCGGGAGAGGTTCCGTCAGGAGTGAGTACGAGTGAACGGGGTACGGCGATGGTGCCCCGTCCGCCGTCAGACCGGATTCCAGTGAGGTCACCGTGGCCCGAATACCGTACCCGGAGCGTTCCGCCGAAGCCGTCGACGCGCTTCCCACCCCGCTGAACGCGTTCCGCATGTTCTCCCACGCCCCCGACATGACGGGTCCGGCGATCGACCTGGGCATGGCCGTGCTCGGGTCGTCCTTGCCGGTGCGGTTGCGCGAGCTGGTCGTGGTCACGGTGGCGGCGCGCACGGACTGCGCGTACGGGGTCGTCCAGCATCGGCCGATAGCACTTCTCACGGGGGGGTCACCCCCGACCAACTGGCCGCCATCGTCGAACTCCGGCCCGAGGACGGCGAGTTCGACGCGGTCGAGTCTGTACTGCTGACGGCGACGGAGGAGCTGCTGACCCAACACACGCTCACGGACGCCACGTTGGGCACACTCCGCAAGAATCTGACCGATCGTCAGGTGGTCGAGCTGATCACGACGGTCGGGTACTACACGATGCTCGCCGGCCTCCTGAACGGGCTCAACGTGGACATCGACCCCTCGGGCGAACAGTACTTGGGGCTGGGCAGGGACTGAGCGACGCACCACGGCCCCGGCAACGGTGTGCCGTCTCACGTGTCACAGAGGCGTCCTGAAGTGACTCCGGTCGCAACGCCCGCCCCGCCACGCATGTCCTACGAAGCGACAACGCCCGCTCAGCACAAGCGAGTTGGGCGACGAGACCGCCGCTTTCCCGGAGGGCCCATGTTCCCGATCGTCCGCCCGCGCTCGATGATCCTGCTCGGTGCCGCCGCCATCGTCGTGGGGATCGCCACATTGGGCGGCGCCCTCCTGCTGGTCGGACAGGACGCCGAGGGCAAGGAACTCAACGACCCGGATCCGCAGGCCGTCAGTGACATCGCCGTCTGCTCGGACGTGAAAGTCCACGCATGGGTCACGATGAACGTCGGGACGGTCGCCAAGCCCGACAACAAGAACGTCGACTACGACGTCGACGCCACCCGGCACGACCACGACCCGTTCGGCCGCACCCTGGCCAAGGGCTGCAACAGCGCCTCCGGAGCGTTCGGTTCCCGCGTGGAGTTCAAGGCACCCGGCCTGAACAAGGGCCGCCCGCTCTATGTGAGCACGCCGGCCGACCGCCGCCAAGTCCTGGTCCTCCGCCTCACCCAACACGCCGACGGCACGGTCACCAGCACACAGGAACTGGTCGCCGCCCGCTGACGGCCGCGGCTGGATCGGGGTCGGCGCACGGCTCCCCATGAGAGGCTGGACAGCATGGGGGCAGTGCCGGACGATCAGGCTTCTCGGGACTTCCTGGCCGGGATCCACGTCGGCGACCTGTGCAGCGGGACGGTCGCGGAGATCACGCGGTCGCACGGGGTGGCGGTGACCCTGGACGGGTTCCCCGCACGCCCGCTGGGGATCGTCTCGCAGGCAAACGTTTCCTGGCTTTGGAATGACGCCACGGCTCTGGAGGCCGGCCGGCGGATCAGCGCTGAAGTGACGGCCGTCGACCCGGACGAGGGCCGGGTCCGGCTGGCGATGACCGCCACCGAGAACCCGGAGCTCTGGGCGTTCCTGGCATCGCGTCGGCGCGGTGAGATTCTCTCCGGCACGGTCGCGGCAATCGAGCGGTTCGGCGTGTTCGTGTCGCTCGACGACGGCCCTGACCATCCGGTCTTCCCCGGCGTCGGGTTCATCACGGTCGCCGAACTGTCGTGGCGGCATGTCGAAGCGATGTCGGACGTCGTGCAAGTCGGACAGCACATCTCATGCGAGTTCCTCCAGTTCGACGACTGGAACGGAGAAGCGAGACTGTCCCTGAAAGCGATGCAGCCGGACCCTTTCGCAGCGTTCGTCGAAGGGCTCGCGGTGGGCCAGAGGCTGCAAGGACAGGTCACCAAGTTGGTCCCGTTCGGCGCCTTCGTCCGGGTCGCCGACAGCGTTGAGGGACTGGTTCATCTCCGAGAACTCGCCCCGGCGCCTGTGGAGACTCCGGAGGACGTCCTCCAGGTCGGCGACGAGGTCACGGTCGTCGTCACCGAAATCGACCGACAACGGCGCAGGTTGGCTCTCTCCCGACGCCAGGCCTCATAAAGGCGGGACCTCGGCCCAACCCGGTGAACCCGTACGGTCACAGCACTAGGCGGCGGTCCGGCGGCGTGACGTGTCCGTCGAGATGTAGGCCTGCGTCTGGTCGGCCCGTACCGCGTGGTGCATCGGGGCCGCGTTGGCCTGGTCGAGTGCGGAGGCCGTGACGGCGGCCGGGCCGAGGATCACGGTCGCGACCGCGCAGACCACCGCCCAGGGGCCGCGGGCGGACTTGGCCCAACCGGCCGACTTCTCCGTGGTGTTGGTGTGACTGCTGTTCATTTTCCCCACCTCCAGTCAGTGCGTGTGCATGACGATAGGGAGCTTGTCTCGGGGAACTCGGTGAGTTGCCTGCGAGAAACCTGTGAGCGCCGGTCGGGGCCGGTCGAGGGGTCGGATATCTTCACCGGCATGGAGCCACCCGCGTGCGACCACAAGGTCTTCGAGCATGACCGCGTCCATATGCGGGTCGGCCACGGGATCGTCGAGCTGTTCCGGCGAAATCGCGTCATCAGCTCGTACCGGGCCCCGTTGAGCTGGCTGAAGGTACGGGCCGAGGCGCGCAGGGGCGGCGTGACCCGGCTGCACTTCGGCCACGTCGAAGACCTCGCCGAACCGATCTACGCGAGCACGACGAGTTCCCGGCACGGGGTCGTCACCGTCGAGATCCAGACCACCGACGAGCCGCTCTACCGCGCGTTCTTCACCGAGCTGGCCCACCTGTCCGACCGCCCGGTCGCGTCATGACACACCGCTGACAACGCGGCCCGCCCTCACCAGGGCGATCCCGTTGAGCGACACCGGGGTTCGCGTGGCCGTCGCCGATCGTTCGCCCGAACTGCCCGTCCGGTACACCGAACCCGACTGGGATACGGAGAGCGGAAGGGGGGCATCTCCCTGATCGCGTCCGTGGCGAGCCAATGGGACGTCACGCCCAGGCAGGACCGACGCGGCAAGCAGGTGTGGGCGGAGTTCACAGCAGTGAAGTCTTGACCCGCCCGGTGCGCCCCGGCTTACGGTGGCCGCCGCCGAACAGGAGCGTCGTGCCCATGACCAGCCCGTACGTGAAGGGGATCACCCGCGAGGAACACCTCGCGCATCTCCGGCTGCACCCGGACGCGAGCCATCTCCAGATCCCCGAGTGGGCCGACGTGAAGCCCGACTGGACCGCGGAGAGCGTGGGTTGGTTCGAGGGGGACGTGATGGTCGCCGTCGCGCTCGTGCTGTACCGGGCGTTCCCCGGCACCGGTCGCTTTCTCGCCTACCTTCCCGACGGGCCCGCGATCGACTGGCACAGCCAGCGCCCGGAACGCTGGCTCGACCCGCTGATCGAGCACCTGGAGAAGGAGGGCGCGTTCTCGGTCCGCATCGGCCCGCCGCTCGCCGTCCGCCACTGGGACGCGGCCACCGTCACGGCGGGCGTCGCCGACCCCTCCGTACGGCATCTGCGCGACCTGCCGACGGACGGCATAGACGGGTACGCGCTCGACGCGGCGGAGCGGCTCAAGCGCCTCGGGTGGCGGCGGTGCAAGGAGGAGGACGGGAGCGGGTTCGGGCTCGGCCAGCCGCGCTACGGGTGCCAAATCCCCCTGGCCGGGCGGTCGGTGAACGAATTGCGCGCCGCGCTCTCCCCCAACTGGTTGCGGTCGCTACAGACGGCGGAGGCGGGCGGGGTCGGGGTCTTCTGGGGCTCGGCCGACGATCTGCCCGCGTTCCACCGGCTGTACCGGGCCACGGCGGAGCGGGACGGGTTCAAGCCGCGTCCCCTGGACTACTTCCGGCGCATGTGGCAGGCGCTCAACGCCGAGGAGTCCGACCGCCTGCGGATCTATCTCGCCGAGTACGACGACGAGGTCCTGTCCGCCGCCCTGATGATCGGCGTCGGCCCCCGCGTCTGGCACTCGTACCCCGCGTCCGGCCGCCGCGGCCGTGAACTCCGCCCCAGCAGCCTCCTGTTGTGGCGCATGCTCTGCGAGGCGCTGGACTCGGGTGCCGACACGTACGACCTCCGTTCCATCACCCCGTCCCTGGTCGCCGAGGACCGCCTGGTAGGCCGCCTCCTCTTCAAGACCGGCGCGGGCGGCCGGGCGGTGGAGTACCTCGGGGAATGGGAACGCCCGGTGGGAAGTCAGGGGAAGGTCCTGCAACGGGCGTTGAGCGTCTATCTAGCCCGCAGGTAGGACGGGCGGGCGAAGCCCCGCCCTTCAGGGGCGCGGGGAACTGCGCGACCAGCCCCCACCGGACCCGCCACCCGACACTCACCCCTCACCGCCCCTGCAACCGCGCCGCCAACACCCGAACCTCCGGAAGCCGAGCCAACAACGCCGCCCCCGGACAACTCGTCATGTACCCGTCCTTGTGCCCCGCCAGCGCGGGCAGCACAGCCGTCGTACCGCTGGCGTACCGGCTGAGGTTGTTGCTGGACACCAGCCGCACCTTCACCCGCGGATCGACATCCGCAAGCCCCAACTTCCAGGCAGCCAGCGCAGCAATCGCATCGGTCATCACCTTCGGCACCGCCATCCCCGCCGTGAACGTCCCGATCGCGGCGATCCCGGCAGTCCGGTGATTGAACCCCTGCGTATGCGCCCCGGTGACGGCCCGGTCGACCCCACCGGCCCGCCCCTCGTAGATCGTCCCGCAGTGGTCGACGAGGAAGTTGTAGCCGATGTCGTCCCAGTCCCGGACGCCGGTCTGGCCGGCGTAGAGGTAGCGGATGATGCGGGGCGCGTCCGCGCAGTCGTAGCCGTTCGGCGAGTCGGTGTGGTGGACGAAGACGGCGACGACCTTGTCGTCGTAGCGCGGCGGCGGCTGCGCGTGCCGCGAGAGGGCGTCCAGCCAGGCCGAGCGCGGAACGATGCGCGGCCTGGGCGCGGCGTGGAGCGCGACCGGGCGGGCCCCGACCGGGGGACGTACGGCGGCGGTGGCCTTGCGTCCGATGCCGTTCGCGCACAGGGCCAGCACCAGGACGGCGGCGAGACCGGGCAGGCAGGCCAGCAGCACGAGCGCCGAGCGGGGTATTCGCACTCGCCGTCGGCTTCGTGCACCCAGCGTTCTTCTCAGGACACGCATGGTCACACTCTCGGCCGGATTCGCTCCGCCCGCGATGTGTGCTGTGCCACCCGGTGGAACCATCGTCCTGGTCCGGCACGTTTCTGGGGGTACACGCACGCGTGGTGGGTTCCCGGGGGGCCACGCGCGCGTAACTGATCAGTGCGCCCGTTCCTCGCGTACTAAGGGTTCCGAGAGAAAGGCGGCTCCGTGGACCTGCTCGACCTGCTGTTGTTGCTGGTGATCCTCGCCTACGCGGCGTCGGGGTACCGGCGCGGCCTCGTCGCCGGATGTGTGTCGCTCGCCGGGTTCGTGGGCGGTGCGGTCATCGGCGTGTGGGTGCTGCCGTGGGTGATGGACCTGGTGACTCCGGGGACGACAACGGCCACGGTGACCGCCGTGCTCACCGTGCTGACCCCGGCGGTGGTGGGGCACGAACTGGCGGGGCGGCTGGCGCTGAAGCTGCGCAAGGAGCTGGACCAGGGGCCGTTGCGGGTGGCCGACGGGATCGGCGGGGCCGCGGCGAACTCGGTGGCGGTCATGATCGTGGCGTGGGTGGCCGCGAGCGTCCTGGGCGCGTCCTCGTCCGCGACGGTCACGACGGCGATCCAGGACTCGACGCTCCTGGGCAGCGTGCAGAAGCTCATGCCGGACACGACACCGACGTGGTTCTCGCGGGCCACCTCGGCGCTCACCGAGGCGGGCTTCCCGCAGGTCTTCAACCCGTTCGAGAACGAGTCGACGGCCGAGGTCGCCAAGCCCACCGGCGACAGCGTCACGGCCGCCGCGACGAACGCCTCCAAGCGGAGCACGGTCAAGATCGAGGGCTCCTCGGGCACCCAGGGCCGCGAGGGCAGCGGCTTCGTGTACGCGCCGCAGCACGTGATGACCAACGCGCACGTGGTGGCCGGCATCGACAACCCGACGGTCCGCATCGGCGGGGTCGGGCGGTCGTACGAGGCACGGGTCGTCCTCTTCGACCCGAACAAGGACGTCGCGGTGCTGTATGTGCCGGGGCTGTCCGCGCCCGTGCTGGGCTTCGACGACACTGCCTCGCGCGGCGACTCGGCGGTGGTCGCGGGCTATCCGCAGGACGGCGACCTGAACCTCCAGGCCGCGACCGTCGCCAACCGGGTCAACGCGACGGGCCAGAACATCTACAACAACGGGACGGTCACCCGCGAGATCTACTCGATCCGCTCCACGGTCCGCCCCGGCAACTCCGGCGGCCCGCTGCTGACCACCGGCGGCAAGGTCTACGGCGTCGTCTTCGCCCGCTCGACCTCGGACGACGAGACGGGGTACGTGCTGACGGCCGACGAGGTCTCCGGGGACGCGCGGAAGGCGGCGACCGCGACGGCCGAGGTGGACACGGGCGACCTGGTCACGTCGTAGACCGGCCGCCGTTCAGAGGGAGCGGCCCATGAAGACGTCGTCGACGTACCGCCCGTCGAGCAGGAACTCCTCGGGCAGTACGCCCTCGACGGCGAAGCCCTCGGCCTCGTAGAGCCGCCGCGCCGGGGCGTTGTGCCCGAGCACGCGCAGCGTGAGCCGGCGTGCGCCGCGCCGTCGGGCCTCCTCGACGACCGCCCGGACCAGCGCCCGGCCGACCCCTCTGCCGCGCGCCTCGTCCGCGACGGCGAGCCCCTGGATCTGCCGGACGTGCGCGTTGCAGGCGAGCTCGGTCGGGGCGCCCAGCCGGATGTAGCCGACGATCCGGCGGTCGAGTTCGGCGACCAGATGATCACCGGGCGCGTGCCGAGCGTCGAAGAAGGGGCTGTACGGCGGCCGCGGCCGCGGCATGACCGCGTGCAGGGTGGACCAGGTGGCACGGTCCAGTGCGCCGAGTTCCTCGTCGTCGTCGGGCAGGGCGATGCGTATGTTCGGCTCGGACATGTGGGCCAGGGTACGGCGGGGACGGCGCGGTCCTCATGGGGGTTTTATGGATCAACGAGGCAGGATGGACGCCATGGAACGCTCGCGAATCGCGGTGACCGGCGCCTCCGGTCTGATCGGCAGCGCACTGGTGCGGTCCCTGACCGCGGACGGGCACGAGGTGGTGCGCCTGGTGCGGCACGGCGCCCGGGCCGCGGACGAGGTGTGCTGGGACCCCGAGGGGCAGTACGTGGACGCGGCCGGGCTCGACGGCTGCGACGCCGTGGTCAACCTCGCCGGTGCCGGCGTAGGCGACCACCGCTGGACGGACGCCTACAAGAAGACGGTCCGCGACAGCCGCGTGCTGGGCACGGCGGCCCTCGCGGAGGCCGTGGCCGCGCTGGACCGGCCGCCGCGGGTGTGGGTGAACGGCAGCGCGATCGGCTTCTACGGCGAGACGGGCGACCGCGCCGTGGACGAGGACGCGCCGCCGGGTGACGGTTTCCTGCCCTCGCTGTGCGTGGAGTGGGAGGAGGCGACGGCGCCCGTGCGGGAGGCGGGCGTCCGCACGGTGTTCGCGCGGACCGGTCTGGTCGTGGCGCGCGAGGGCGGGGCGTGGGCCAAGCTGTTCCCCCTCTACAAGGCGGGCCTCGGCGGGCGGTTCGGCGACGGGCGGCAGTACTGGTCGTTCGTCGCGCTGCACGACGAGGTCGCGGCGATCCGGCATCTCATCGACACGGACGGGCTGTCCGGCCCCTTCAACCTCACCGCGCCGAACCCGCTGACGAACCGTGAGATCTCGGCGGCGATGGGCCGGGTGCTGCGCCGCCCGTCCCTGTTCACCGTTCCGGCGCCCGCGCTGAAGCTGGTGCTCGGGGAGATGTCGGGGGATGTGCTGGGGAGTCAACGGGTGCTGCCGAAGCGGCTGTTGGAGTCGGGGTTCACGTTCGCGTTCCCGGAGATCGAGGGGGCGATCCGGGCGGCGTTGTGAGGGGCGGGGCTGTGCGGACGGGCCTGTGCGGGAGGGCCTGGGGATGCCGGTCGCCTGGAGCCGAAGAACGCGGCAGAACAAAGAACTTGGCCCGGATCGACGGGACTTGAAGAATGACGGCCATGCGGACCCGACAGGCACGGCCTGATGACGCGTCGGCGGTCGCCGGTGTGTACGTGCGCTCCTGGCGGGCGGCCTTCGCCGGCCTTGTCCCCCAGCACCACCTCGACGCCATGGACGCGAGCCGTGAAGAGTCCGAGTGGACGACAGTCATCGCGGAGACACGATGGCCGTCGTCGGGAGTGCTGGTGGCCGAGACCGAGACGGCGATCGTCGGATTCGCCGGCTTCGGCCCGTCCCGGGAAACCCCCGCTGTCGCGGAGATCGGCACGCTGTACGCGCTGCCGGAGGTCTGGGGCACCGGAATCGGGAGGCAGTTGATGCAGGCCACGCTGACGGCTCTCGGGCAGGCCGACTACGCGCAGGCCACCCTGTGGGTCCTGGCGGACAACGAACGCGCCCGGCGCTTCTACGAATCCGCCGGCTGGCATGCCGACGGCGCGGCCGTGCTGGACACCACCGGTGGGGCCGCGCTCGACAAGTTGCGCTACCGCCGCCCTCTCGGCTAGCCCGCTCAGCGTCCCGCCCGGCTGTCCTGGCGGTCCACCCGCTACCTTCGCCCCATGCATCGGGCCACCATCCTGCGCAGCCTCGCCGAGACCGGAACGGCGACCCCTCCGCGGCGACTCACCGAACTCGCCGCCGAACTCGGCATACCGCCCGCCGACCTGATCGCCGTCGCGGGCCACCCGGTACCGGCGGAACTCCTGCCCCCGGAGCGCGACCCGGAGGTCGTGGGGCAGTTCGCCTACCGCGTCAGCCACTGCGGCCACTCGCAACTCGTCGCGCTGGAGGCTTTCGTCCGCTCGCTGCCCCGTGTCGCCGCCCCGGGACCGCCCGTGCGGCATCCCCGCCCGTACCCCCGCCCCGCCGAGACCAGGTTCGCCGCCACACTCGGCGAGTTGATCCGCAATCGCGGCTTCACCATCCGCGAACTGCCGTTCCTGGGACTGTCCCGCAGCACGCTGTACGGAATGGTGTGGCGCTGGGAGCCGAATCGGCACCGGCGCCTGCAACTGTGCGCCGTGGCCGGTCCGTTGGGCTGGACCCTGCCCGATCTCTTCGCGGTCGCCGATGAGCCGTATTCGGAGGGTCTCCGCCCGATGGTGCACTGCCACCACCTCGGGCGGGTCTTCACGGCGGCCGTCCCCTTGAGCACCGCCCAACTGATCGAGACCGCGAAGGAAGCGGACCGGCTGAGCGTGCGTGCGGACCACGGTGCCTGGCAGCCCGTCTCGCAGGGCTTCGCCGAGGAGTGCCCGGACTTCCTCTGACCGCACCGGACTTCCCCTGACAGCGAGGGACGCGTTCGACACCCGGTGATGACGCTGGGCGACCGTATGCGACCGCCGTGCGACCGTGCCCTGCGTATGCGCGACTCCCCCTGCCCGATCACGGCCCTAACCTCGACCCGAACTCGGGTATCCCTGGAGGCTGTTGGGGGCATGACGTCTCCACCGGCCGCGCAACCTCGAGGAGGGGCACGTGCTTGAGCCCGCGTACCAGGCGGACGTCGTCGTCGTGGGAGCCGGGGTCGCCGGACTCGCCGCGGCGCATCGGCTGATCAGCGCAGGAGTAACGACCGCAGTCCTGGAGGCCGCCCCTTACGTGGGGGGCCGTATGTCGACGGAGAAGGTCGACGGGTTCCGGCTCGACCGGATCGGACAGTTCCTGTCCACCTCGTACCCCGAACTACGCCTGACCCCGGGCCTGGGCGCACTGGTGCTGCGCCCCTTCGCACCAGGGGTCCTCCTCCACAGCGACGGCCGCCACCACCACGCGGGCACCCCGGCGCCCGGAGGGAGCGCGTGGGGCGCACTCCACGCCGTACGCGCCCTGGCGAGCGCCCCTCGGGCGGGGGCGGTGCCGAGGGTGCGGAGGGGCTCCTTGTGGGGCGGCCCGGTGACGAGGGGGTTCGGCGGCGTCGCCTGGGCCGCGGCGGCGCCCGGAGCCGCGGCCGGCGCGTCAAGGGGCGGCACGGCGTTCAGGGATCGGGCGGGAGCGCCCCGGGACGGGGCGACATCCCGGAACCGGACAGAAACCTCTCGGAACGGGGCACCGCCCAAGGGCCGCACGGGAACCCCAGGCGACGAACCCGCACCCGAGGACCGCGCGGCACCTTCCGAGGGCCTCGCCGCCAAGGACCGGACCGCGTCCCGGGGCGGGCCGGCGGGCGCTTCCTGGGGAGCGCTCAGGAACCGAGCGGGCACCTCCCCCGGGGACCGTACCGACCCCTCCTGGGGCGGCCCCACCGTCAAGGACCGGGCGGCCGGCACCCGGGGGTCCTCCGCCGTGCCCAGGTCCCGCGCCGGCGCCCCCCTCGGCGGCCCGGTCGACCAGGCCCGGCTCGGCACCGCGCTGACGCGCCTCGCGGCGACGCCGGTCGAACGCCTGCTGTCCCGGCCGGAGTTGCCCGCCGGACAGGCACTGGCGGCGCGCGGCGTCCCCGCCCGCACCATCGACGGTTTCCTGCGCCCCCTCCTCGCCGCGCTGCTCTGCGACCCGGAGCTGACCACCTCCAGCCGGTGCGCCGACCTCGCGCTGCGCGCCTTCGCGGGCGGGCGGCTGTGTCTGCCGGAGGGCGGCGCGGAGATGCTGCCCGAGGTACTCGCCGCCGCGCTGCCGCCGGGCACCGTGCACACCGGCGTACGCGTCACGGCCGTATCGACGACATCGGTGACCACCGCCGAGCACGGCGAGATCCGCTGCCGGGCCGTGCTCGTGGCGACGGACGCGCGCGCGGCGGCCGAACTCCTGCCCGGCCTGCGCGTACCCGACTTCCACCAGGTCACGGTCGTCCACCACACGACCGACGACCCGCCCGCGACCGGAGCCGCCCTGCTCCTCGACTCCGACCGCGGCGGCCCGGTCGCGCACACGGCGATCGTCAGCGAGGTCGACCCCGCCCGGGCACCCGCAGGCCGCGCCCTCGTCTCCTCGACGGTCCTCGGCCCTCCCCCACCGGACGTCGACACCGCCGTACGCATGCACCTGTCCCGCCTCTACGGCACCTCGACCACCCGCTGGGAGACGCTCGTCGTCCACCACACCGCCACGGCCGTACCGGCCATGCGCCCGCCGCACGATCTACGGCGTCCCGTACGGCTGTTGGCCGGCCTGTACGTCTGCGGCGACCACCGGGACACGAGCACGGTCCAGGGGGCGCTGCATTCGGGACACCGGGCGTCGGCGGCGATTCTGGCGGACCTGGGCACGGCGGGATCGATGCACCAAGCAGACCCGATCCCAACAACACAGGCCGCCTGAGGCGCCCTGAAGGGGCGCGGGGAACTGCGCGACCAGCCACGACGGCGCCGCGCAGTCCCACCGTCCGCCACCCTCACGGCGAAGGGCCTACCCGAACGCGGCGACCTTGTCGCGATACCCCCGCACCGGCGCAGCATCCTTGTACGGCTCAAGCCGACGCTCGAAGTCCCGCACATACTCAACCGCCCGCACCGACCGCATCTCCGCAGCCTGCCCCGCCGCCTCCGCCCCCAGCACACACGCCTGGTCCAGCTCCCCGAGCCCGAGCCGCGCGGAGGCGAGCACGACCCGGCAGAACAGCCGGCTGCGGGCAAAGGCGGGCGCGCGCAACTGCAACGACCGCTCCGCATGCTGCGCGGCGGCACGGAACTGCTGCAGGTCCCGGTGCGCGTGCCCGAACTCGTCGGCGAGCTGCGCCTCGTCGAAGAACCGTGCCCAGTACGGCACTTCGTCCCCGCCGCGCGCCGTTTCGAGGGCGCGCTCGGCCCGGACGAGCGCGGACGTGCACGCCCGCACCTCCCCGAGCACCCCGTGGGCCCGCGCCTCCACGGAGTGCAGCAGCGCCTGGACGACAGGGGGCGCGCTGGTCCCGACCCCCTGCTGCGCCACCCGCGCGAGCTGCACGGCCTCGCGCCCGTGCCCGAGATAGACGGCCTGCCGGCTCATGGTCATGAGCACGTACGAGCCGTAGGCCCGGTCCCCGGCCGCCTGCGAGAGCCGTAGCGCCTGCACGAAGTACCGCTGCGCGAGCCCGTGCGCGGCGATGTCGTACGACGTCCAGCCCGCGAGCCGGGTGAGGTCGGCCGCCGCCGCGAAGAGGCGCCGGCCGGTCTGTTCGCCGTAGGTGCCGCGCAGCATCGGCTCGGTCTCGTGCTCCAGGTAGCGCACGAGGGCCTGCCGGGCGTGGCCGCCGCCGTAGGCGTTGTCGAGGGTGCGGAAGAGTTCGCCGACCGAGCGGAGCGCGGAGATGTCGCCGCCGGTGACCTTCTGGCCGGGGCCGCGCTCGGCCGCCCCACGCTGCCGGGGTACGGCGGGCCGGCCCTGCGGGGGCACCCGGTTCGCGGCTTCGGCGCGGCCGACCCGGTCGTCGGCGCGGCCGATCAGCCAGTCCCGGCTCGGCACCACAAGACCGGCCGGGGTAAAGGCGATCTTGCGCAGCTCGGCATGGCTGCCGGAGTCCTTGCGCCACAGCCCGCTGACGATGTCGACGGCCTCCTCGGGGGTCGCGGCGAATTCGAGCCCGGCGTACACCGGCGCGCAGGCGTCGAGCCCGAGGTCCTGCGCGGTGAGCCGGCGGCCGAGCCGGCGGGTGAAGACCTCGGCGATGAGCGCGGGCGTGGTGCCTCGGGGCTGCTGGCCGCGCAGCCACCGGGTGACGGATGTCTTGTCGTATCTGAGATCGAGTCCGTGCTCCAGACCGAGCTGGTCCACGCGACGGGCGAGACCTGCGTTGGAGAACCCCGCTTCTGCGATGAGCGCGGCGAGCTGACGGTTGGGAGTGCGCTGCGCGGGTCGTTCCGTCATCTGCGGTGCGGTCTCCTGCCTTTCGGGCCTCAACAGAGGCCTGTGCGGCCACTGCCTGCCCGGATTGCCTGTGAGCAGCCCTTTTGGCCTCGTGAACGGCGCGAATGTAGCGGAGCGTAAGCATCCCGTCGCACATTCCGACGTGCATTCATCCGATCGTGTGAGGATTGGTCGTAGGGCTGACGGCCCCTACCGCCCGGAGGGCTGTCAGCGGTCGGTCGTACAGTGGCGTAGGCATGTTTCGTGCCTTACGACTCATAGGTGCTGCTGAGGAGGCGCTTGCCGTGGGTGAGTTGCGGTTCGTCCGGATGGGGTTCGGCGCGGAGGCCGTCGAGTACCAGGAGGCGTGGGACGAGCAGCGCCGGGTGCACGCGGCCCGCTTCGCGGACGAGGTCCCCGACACCGTGCTGCTCCTCGAACACCCGCCGGTCTACACGGCCGGCCGCCGCACCCAGGACAACGAGCGCCCGCTGGACGGCACCCCCGTCGTCGACGTGGACCGCGGCGGCAAGATCACCTGGCACGGCCCGGGCCAGCTCGTCGGCTACCCGATCCAGAAGCTGCCCCGCCCGGTGGACGTCGTCGCGCACGTACGACGCCTGGAGGAGGCGCTGATCCAGGTGTGCGCGGAGTTCGGCGTGGAGACCAGCCGGGTCGAGGGCCGCAGCGGGGTGTGGGTGCTGGGCGATCCGGTCGAGCAGCGCCCCAAGCTCGGCGGGCTGTCGCTCGACTTCGATCCGCGGCTGCACGACGAGGAGTTCGACCCGCGGATGAACGGCCCGGAGTACGCGCCGTCGAACGCCGGCCAGCGCCGCGAGGACCGCAAGATCGCCCAGATCGGCATCCGCGTCGCCAAGGGCGTCACCATGCACGGCTTCTCGTTCAACGTGAACCCCGACATGAAGTGGTTCGACCGCATCATCCCGTGCGGCATCCGCGACGCGGGGGTGGCCTCGCTGGCGAACGAGCTGGGCCGGGACGTCACGATCGACGAGGTCCTGCCGGTGGTCGAGCGGCACCTGAAGGACGTACTGGAGCACGCGGACCTGAAGCCCCGGGAGATCGAGAAAGCGACCGCCTGACCCGGGAATGTGACTTTCCGCTCTGCGGTTGGCCTCAAGGCGGGGGCCTGAAATCACGGGCGTACCCTGGTGTACGCCGAAGAATCGAAGCTACAGGGAGCCGATGTGTCCGCAGTCACCCCAGACGGACGCAAGATGCTGCGCCTGGAGGTCCGGAACGCCCAGACCCCCATCGAGCGCAAGCCCGAGTGGATCAAGACCCGGGCGAAAATGGGTCCCGAGTACACGAAGATGCAGGCGCTCGTGAAGAGCGAAGGCCTGCACACGGTCTGCCAGGAAGCCGGCTGCCCCAACATCTACGAGTGCTGGGAGGACCGCGAGGCGACCTTCCTCATCGGCGGCGACCAGTGCACCCGGCGCTGCGACTTCTGCCAGATCGACACCGGCAAGCCCGAGGCCCTGGACCGCGACGAGCCGCGCCGGGTCGGCGAGTCCGTCGTCACCATGGACCTGAACTACGCCACGATCACCGGCGTCGCCCGCGACGACCTGGCGGACGGCGGCGCCTGGCTGTACGCCGAGACGGTCCGCCAGATCCACCAGCAGACGGAGTCCCGCGAGGCCGGCCGCACCAAGGTCGAGCTCCTGGCCCCCGACTTCAACGCGGTCCCGGAGCAGCTCGCCGAGGTCTTCTCCTCGCGCCCCGAGGTCTTCGCGCACAACGTCGAGACGGTCCCCCGCATCTTCAAGCGCATCCG
This sequence comes from Streptomyces sp. NBC_01478, assembly GCF_036227225.1. GTDB lineage: Bacteria > Actinomycetota > Actinomycetes > Streptomycetales > Streptomycetaceae > Streptomyces. The sequence continues at coordinate 3,500,718 of NZ_CP109444.1, forward strand.
CCCCGGCTTCCGCTACGACCGCTCGCTCAAGGTCATCACCGAGGCCCGCGACTACGGTCTGGTCACGAAGTCGAACCTGATCCTCGGCATGGGCGAGACCCGCGAGGAGGTCAGCGAGGCGCTGCGCCAACTGCACGAGGCGGGCTGCGAGTTGGTCACGATCACGCAGTACCTGCGGCCGTCGGTGCGGCACCACCCCGTGGAGCGCTGGGTGAAGCCGCACGAGTTCGTCGAGCTGAAGGAGGAGGCCGAGCAGATCGGCTTCTCCGGTGTCATGTCCGGCCCGCTGGTGCGTTCTTCGTACCGTGCCGGGCGGCTGTACCAGATGGCGGTCGAGAAGCGCGGCGCGTACGTGGCCTCGCAGGCGGTGTGAGTCAGCCCGGTCACCGCTGTGTGAATTCGCGCACAAGCAGCTACCCGCCAGTAGCACCCGACGTCGACGCGGTCCTGACCGTCCTCGCAGTTGAGGGCGTCCGTCAGGGCCGCGTCAGCGTTTCGGCCCACCGCATCAAGGCTTCATTGGCGTTTGACCGGTCGGTCACGCCCTGGTAACACCAATCAGTGACACTGCATTTACAGCACGTAGACCCATACCCAGAGCCGTTCCGAGGGGGGACCTCCACGATGCAGGCCGCGCCCGTCCGTGCCACCGCCATCCCGTCCGTCACCGACGCCCTGCGCGCGGTCGAGTCGCTGCTGCTGAGCAGCGGCCAGCGCACCGCCCGTCGCAACGCGTGGACCTCCGTCCTGGAGGACCGCCGCCGCGCCAAGGACCGGGTCGAGGCACAGCTCGTCCTGGAGCAGTCCCTCACCTCGCACTCCTGAATCCCCTCCGCCGGGGCACCGCCGTCGTCGGCGCTCCCGCGGGCACGTAGACTTCCTCGCATGGCGAGGAAGGACACGACAGCGGACAACGCTGCGAACCCCGGGCGACTCAAGCAGATCGCTCTGACGTACAAGATGACGCGCAAGGCCGACAAGACGATCGGTCTTGTACTCGCGGCTGTCGGAATTGCCACCTTCGGTGTCTTCCTCGCGATCGGCTTCTTGCTCGGTCACCCCATCTATCTCGGCATCCTGGGCCTCCTGCTCGCCTTCCTCGCGACGGCGATCGTCTTCGGACGCCGGGCCGAGCGGGCCGCCTTCGGGCAGATGGAGGGCCAGCCGGGCGCTGCCGCGGCGGTACTGGACAACATCGGCCGGGGCTGGACGACGACTCCGGCGGTGGCGATGAACCGCAGCCAGGACGTGGTGCACCGCGCGGTCGGCAAGGCCGGCATCGTGCTGGTCGCCGAGGGCAACCCGAACCGGGTGAAGTCCCTGCTGGCCGCCGAGAAGAAGAAGATGAACCGCATCGTCGCGGACGTCCCGGTGCACGACGTGATGGTCGGCACCGGCGAGGGCCAGATCCCGCTGAAGAAGGTCCGTACGACGATGCTGAAGCTCCCGCGCGTCCTGACGGGCCCGCAGGTGACGGCGACCAACGACCGCCTGCGCGCGATGGGCGACCTGATGAGCAACATGCCGCTGCCGAAGGGCCCCATGCCCAAGGGGATGAAGCTCCCCAAGGGCGGCGGGAAGGCCCGCTGACACCCCCACATTTCGACTCCTACGACGTTGGGGGCGCCCCGGATCACTCGGGGCGCCCCCAACGTCGTAGGACCGCTATTACCCGGCTTACCGTCGTCTCCGGCTCGGCGCTCCTCAGCACGTCCTCATGCACACGCAGTGGGCCGGGCGCCCTCATAAGGACGACCGGCCCACTCGAGTCACCTGCCCGCGGGCAAGCCCTCCGCTAACCGAGGCGCCCCGCGACCGGCCCTAGCCGAACGGCCCCGCGGGCACGACCACGTTCCCGTGCCACTTCTTGTGCACCCACAGCCGCTCCCCGGCCAACTCGGTCCGCGCCCAGGTGCCGGACAGGGTGCCGATCGTGGTGCCCTGCGGCAGTCGTGCGATGGCCTTGCTCGGCCTCACTCCGCCGAACTGCCCGTACTCCAGCACCACGACACCCCGGTCGGTGGAGAGCACCACCCGCCGTGTCGTGAACGCCGCGGCGATCATCGCTCCGGCCAGCGCGCCGAGCACACCCCCGAGCGCCCCGAACCCACCCGACGCCCCCGCGGCAACGGCCACGACCCGGACCCCGATCAGCCCCACCACGACAAACCCGACCTGTGCCCAGGGATTGAGCCCACCCTGAGCCAGCAGAACCCGCTCCACCCGCTCACCGGGTTCCAGAAAACCCTGCGAACGCTCGATCACGCTGGCCGATATCTTCGGCGCCATGAAGTGCCACCATCCAATCAAATAAAAGCCAGGCGCCCCACTCGGGCCACCGCTTCATTCCCTCGGGAGCGTAAACGCAGATCAACGGGCGATCTGCACTCACCATCAGGTCCAAGCCTTCGCGAGGTGTGCTTCCGATACTCCAAATCAGGCCGTTCGCATAAGCGGCCAGGGCCCCATCCTGCCGCATGAAGACATGCGAATAGCTGAGCCACCAACCAATAGGGAACCACGAACCGCCGATGACCGAGCCGATCACCAAGGATTCGTCCTGATGCCTGCCGCCGTCCCCCACAGCGTCGACGAAAGATGGCTCGCCATTAATGAAGTTGGGCCCGTTCTCCTGGGCCGGCTCGATCTTCAACCCCCGGAACGACTCGAGGAATTCAGTCGCCAACAAACTCGGAACGTATCCCTGCGCCTCCAGAGACCGGATGTCAGAAGACACGTCGAGGTGCCGTCCGGGATACCAACCTGCCAACCGCAGAGCGGAAACCGTTGCCGGATCGGCCCGGAGGTAAAACTCGAGGAGATGTCGGGCGGCTGAAACCCCGATGAATCAGTCACATATCACTCGGTCCACTCGATCTCCCAACGGGATGACTCCACGAAGGATTCGAGTTCCGCCAGATTCTCCACCCAGTAGTCGCATCCGTCTGTCGGGGCCGCGAGGTCATTGACGAGAAAAATATAATACCCGCCAGTGACATCGGAATCGTCGTGAAGTTTTACGAAGTGACCCTCGTGAGACCCTAATAGGATACGCCCGCGCTTCTCGAGCTGAATTTGGTTAGCCAAATGCTTTCTCGCATCGTCGAATATCTCAAGGTGAACATGCGGAACATCGGGCCAACGGCCGCCTCCGCAGGATGGACTCCCCGCATTTCGACTCCTAGAACGTTGGGGGGCGCCCGGGTCACTCCGGGCGCCCCCTTCGTCGTAGAGCGGGCGCGACTACTCGCCTACCGCCCCTCTATAACCGTTGAGGTTCCATCTCAGACAACTGGATTTCGATCGGGATCCAGCACATTTACGGCCCTCGAATCCAGCATGCCTTCAAATTCATCAAGAGTTTCACGCCTGATGAACTCGACCTCACTCTTGTGGATCGGCAGTAGCCACAAGAATCGCGCACCTCCAGCTTGCGAAGGAGACCATTCAAGTTCGGGCCCATACGGATAGGGCAGACTCACCAGAAGGTGCTCCATGCGCGAATCCGGCATCCAAGGACGGCCGATATTGACGATCGAACCAACAGTCAATCGATGGGCCTCAAACGAGTGATAGTGACTCACCATCGCCAACGTCTCCGAGTGGACATCAGCAGCCACAGGCGACATGAGGAAGAACTCGGTTCCATCGGCACTTGATCCATCGAGCGAGGAGCCCACCGTCACATATACCCAAGCCCCGCCAGCGCGCTCGGGCAGGATTCGATAGACGGCGAACTGCGGAACTCGCTCGCGGATCGGTCCCTGATTCCAGGGGGCGGGCTCCACAATGTGGCCGTCCCAGAAACTCCGAACATGCCCCTCAAGAGCGGACAGTCGATCGCTTTCGCTGGTCATAGCCCCAGGTTCCTCTTAATCGCCTTGGAGACCTTTGCCATTTCAGCCCCCTGTGACAGCTGGCAGACTTTACACGCAGATCCGTTGATGCCGTCGTTCTTTGCATAGGCTCTTCGCTCTGCATTTGTCATCTCTGACCCTCCGCCACGATAGTAGTGCAGAACCAGCGACGGATCATGCTCGGGAACCGGGGCGTGAGCCGTTCCTGCCGTCATCGTGGTGCCACATTCCGGGCACGGCTGCCCCTCACCCGCTGCCCGAGCAGCACGACCGCCAGCACCATTTGTCTGAGAGCCGCCATAGTGTCTGGCGCGACTGTAAGCCTCAGTCGCCGTGACCGGATTCTCCAGGTCAGTCGCAACACCGTTGGAATCCACTTCGAACCTGGCACCGCCACAGTTGTGGACGAGTACCGGCGTGGCGCCCGCCAGCACGTAATACGTGTGCTTGTCGCTGACCCCGAGATTATGGACCGTCGTTGTTTCGGTCCAGCGCTTGAGTGCCGTGATCTGGATTCGGGTGCCGGCACTCGTCTGGAGCCATTCGCCGGTGGTGAGGTCGGTGGCGTCGAGCCATTCGCCCAGGGCCGGGACCCAGAAGGGATGGTTGTCGGTGGCGGTGACGGTGGCCGTTTCGTCGCCCTCGTCTCCGTCCGTGTCGACGGTGATCTTGACGAGGTGCTTGATTCCCTGGCCGAGGATCGTCGTGGTGACGGTCTCGGTCGTCGTCTCACCGGTCTCGGGGTCGGTGGCGGTGACCTCGTCGCCCAGTTCCAGTTCCTCGATCGGCTTGGTGCTGCCGTCGGCCATCAGGACCAGCGTGCCGGTGACGAAACTGTTCAGGCAGCCCTTCTTGCCGAGGACCTTCTGTGCCACCTCGATGGCCTTCTGGCCCAGCCCCGTCTTCGCCAGCGCCTTGACGCCCGCGCCCACGCCCGCTCCGGCGGCGCCGCCCACCGCGCCGATGGCGCCTCCGATGCCTCCCGCCTTCAGGTAGCCGCCCACGCTGTGATCCGCGTTGTCGTCCATCGCGTTGCCGACCAGGCCGCCCGCGAAGCCGGCGACGGCTCCGCAGCCCGCGGCCAGGGCCAGGCCCGCTCCGCCGGTGGCGGCACCTGCCGCGCCCGCCGCGCCGTAGCAGGCGGCGCCGACGGCGACCTCGACCGTGAAGGTGATGATCTCGGTCTTGTGCTTGTCGAGCCAGTTGTTCGCCTTGCACAACCAGTTGCACTCGGGAGCCGGCTTGGTGACCGTGACGGTCTTCGTCACGGTGACGGTGACGGTTTGGGAGCCCGAGCTGCTGCCCGTTCCCGTGTCGCCTCCGCCGCCACCGCCGGACTCGGGGCAGGCCGGGTTGGTCAGGCTGGGGCAACCGACGTAACTGGTCGTGCCGGCACCGAAGTCGTCCCGCAACGGCATCAGGCCGCTCGGGTCCGAGTTCGAGACAGGGCTGTTGTTGCTGTACGCGTACCCGTTCATGGAGAGCGGGTCGGCGATGTCCAGGACGGGGTCGGCCGAGATGAAGCGGCCCGTCTCCGGGTCGTACTCGCGGGCTCCGAGGTGGATCAGGCCGGTGGTGTTCTCGTCGGTGCCGCCGATGTACGCGCGGTGCAGGGCCCAGGTGTCGCTGGTGGAGCGTTCGACGCCGAACGGGTCCGTCTTCGTTCGCTTGACCTCCTGGCCCGAGGCCAGGGCGATGGTGAAGAGGGTGGTGCCCTGATGGTCGGGGATCAGGGCCAGGAGTGAGGTGGTGGCGGAGCCGCGGCTGGAGTGGCGGAGCACGGTCGGCGCACCGGCCTGGGAGTACGACCGCTGGGAGTAGGAGACGGCTCCGTTGGCGTCTGTCGAGAGCTCCTGGCCGTCGAGGTAGAGGGTGTGGCTGCCGGCCGTGGTGGTGATCAGGCGGTTGCCCGCCGCGTCGTAGAGATAGGTGGTGTCGTCGCCCAGCGTCCAGGTCTGGGGGGCGGTGGAGTTGCAGGTGTAGAGCTGGAGGTCTTTGCCGGTGGTGTAGTCGCCGTTGGGCACGTCGAGGCACTTGCCGGAGGCGACGTGCTTGAGGGTGTTCGAACTGGTCGCCGTCCACTGCTGGTTGGCCGCGCCGGTGCAGTCGGCGATGACGATCGCCGTGTTGTTGGCGGTGGCGCCGCCCGAGGGCATCACGCAGTGGCCGAGGACCTTGAGCGCGCCGGTTGAGGGGTCCGTCTCGGAGTCGGTCGCGTCGATGCGCAGGCGCTGCGGCTTGGTGCCGTTGCAGGTGTAGAGCTGCAGGGCGGTGCCGGCGGTGGTGGAACCGTTCGACAGGTCCAGGCACTTGCCGGACGAGTTGACAGCTTGGCCCTCGCCCTCCGCGCCGAAGCCGGTGACCGTCTCGACCTTGCCGTCCCAGGTCCAGGTCAGCGACTGGGTGTCGCCCCCGTACATCCGGGTCTTCGCGTTGCCCGAGGCGTCGTAGCCGACGGTGGCGACCGAGTCCACCGTCGAGGAGTCGGAGGTGACCGTGGTCAGGGTGTGCGGCTGGGCGGTGACGCCGGAGCCGGACGGGTCGATGCCGTACTCGTACGACGTGGTGACGTCGAGGGTGGCGTCGGCGACCGTCGAGCCGTTCACCAACTCTACGGAGTGGTCGACGAGTTGGTCGCGGTTGCCGATCGCGTCGTAGTGGTACGTCTGCCAGTAGCCGTCACCGTCCACGGTGGCCGTGACACCGTTCGGGGCGCCGGCCGACGTCACCGCGCAGGTCGTCGAGTTCGACGTCCAGGCCTGGTTCAGCTGGCCGAGCACGTCGTACGTGAAGCACTGGCGGTCGGTCTTGACCGCGGTGGAGTCGTCGTCGGCCGTCTTCGGGACGGTGTCGGCGAGGATGGTGATGTTGCCGGCCGCGTCGTAGGCGTACGTACGGTCGTTGACTCGGTAGGTGTCGGCGGTCTCCCGGTCGGTGATCGTCCGGGAGAGCTGTCCGGTGTTCTCGTTGTAGACGTTGGTCGTCCAGACCCGGTAGGGCTGTTCGCCGGTGACCGCGCGCAGCACCTCGCCGTAGGGCGAGTAGTCGACCTCGGCGGTGTACCAGTCCTCACCCGAGGTGGAGACGGCGAGGCCGTCGCCGTCGTAGCGGGTGACGACGTCTTCCTTGGCGATGCCGCCGACCGCCGGGACGGTCGTCGAGGCAAGCTTGCCGGTCGCGGTGTAGGTGTAGCCGTAGGTGTAGGTGCCGGACAGGCCCTTGGTGGCGTCCGCCTCCGGGATCGTCACCGACTTGCCCGTCGGGCGGTACTCGTCGTCGTAGCCGGTGACCGAGGTCGTGTACGCCTTGTCGCCGGTGTAGCGCGTCGAGGTGGCCGGCTGGCCGAGGCCGCCGGTGACCGTGTCGTAAGTGAAGGAGGTCAGTGCCTTGCCCGAGGAACTGTCCAGCCGTTGCCCGGTGCTGCGGCCGAGCGCGTCGTAGCCGGTCCAGACCGTGGTGCCGTTCGCGTTCTTCGACGTCAGGAGGCGGTCCAGGTCGTCGTACGTGGTGACCGTCGTCCCGGTGTCGGGGTCGATCGCCTTGGTCTGGCGGCCGCGCGCGTCGTACTTCCACTCCCACTCGTTGCCGTCGGCATCCGTCGCGGAGACCCGGTTGCCGCGGGTGTCATAGGTGTAGTGGGTGGAGGTGAAGGCCGCCTTCAGGGCATCCGTGTAGTGGTCGACGCGGACCGCGCGGCCGAGCTGGTCGGTGTAGGTACGGGTGGAGGCGGCGCCGGTGGGGGCGATCACCTTGGTGTAGTCGTAGCCGTACTCGTACGTGGTCCGCTTGGTGGCCTTGGCGGTGCCCGCCTCATAGGGGGTGACGGTCAGCGGTCGGTCCATGCCGTCGTAGGTGGTGACCGTCGAGGAGCGGAGGACGAAGTCGCTGACGGGCTCGAAGAGTTCACCGGTCGGCTCGCCCTCGGCGAGGTACGCGCCGTCGACCCGGCGGACCGTACCGCTGGAGTTGTAGTGGGTGTCGGTGATCAGCCGACCGCCGCCGGCCGCCTCGGACTGGGTCTGGCGGACCCGGCCGAGACCGTCGTAGAGGGTGACGGAGTCCTCGTACGTGCCGTTGTCGCGCAGGGTGTGGCCGGTGACGGCGGTGGGCTTGCCGGTGGTGACGGCGTAGGTGTACTTCGTCGACGGTTTGTCGGTGGCCGGGTCCTGTGACGCCGTCCACATGGCGGTGGCGCGGCCGAGCGCGTCGTAGGCGTAGGTGGTGGTGTTGCCATTGGCGTCGGTGCTGGTCAGGGCGGTGCCGCGGCCGGGGTCGACGGTTGTGGTGGAGGTGTAGCCGAGGGCGTTGGTCGCGGTGGTGGAGTAGACCTGGCCGGTGGTCGGCGCGTAGGTGGTCTTCGCCTGGTTGTTCCCGGCGTCCGTCACCGTGGCGATGCGGCCGTAGTCGTCGTACGTCGTGGTGGAGGTGCGGATCCAGTCGGCGCCGGCGCCGTTGATCGTCCACGTCTTCGTCGCGAGGCCGTAGGTGGGGGCGGTGCCGTACTCGGCGCCGTCGTAGGCACTGCGGGTGCCGGAGACGACGTCGTCGGCGGTCGCGGTGGCGGCGGCCGAGCAGCGCCCTGCGGTGGTCCTGACCTGCTTGACCGCGCCGATGATGTGCTTGCTGGTGTTGTTCAGGTACTCGGTGACCGTGCAGGTCTCGTCCCCGGTGACACCGGTGTCGCCCTCGGAGTCGACCTGGGTGGGCAGGCCGTAGGAGTCGTAGGTGGTGGAGACGCGGACCAGGGCGGAGGTCCGGGCGTTGTCATCACCGGTGGCCGAGATCCGGTTGTAGGTGTCGGTGCGGGCGGTCTGGACCCGGTAGGACATCAGGTCCGCGATGCCGTTGTCGCGGGAACGGTTGCCCAGCTCGACCGCGGTCGGGACGGTCACCGTCCGGGTGGGCCCCATGTAGGTGTCGGCGGCCTTGTTGAAGGTGATGGTCTCGGCGACCGCGCCCTGGAAGGCGGGATGGTCGTCCGCGATCTTCGTTCCGTACCAGGCGTAGACGGAGACGTCCCGTACACCCTGGCTGCCCGGCAGCGGGTCGCCGTCCATGCCCCGGAAGTAGCGGGTCGCGGTCTTGGACTGGACGGTGCCCTGGGTCGAGTCCGTCGTGCCGTGTTTCGTGTAGACCAGTCCGTAGCCGTGCCACTGATCGTAGGTGCGCGTCTTCTTCTTGGAGAACTCGGTCTGGTTCAGGGCCCAGGCCCCGCCCCCGTCGTAGTCATAGCTGGTGACGACATCCGGAACACCGTCCACCCGGGGCTTCTCGGTGATGGAGGTGACGACGTACTTGTTGAACCAGTCGATGGTCTCCTCGGCCGGGTCCGGCGACCAGTAGACCGGGTAGCAAAGACCGGCGTTCTCCTCGGGCTTGGGGAAGCCGGAGCCGGTCGAGCAGGCGTCCTTGGGGGTCGAGTACTCGACGTCGATCTCGCCGCCGTACTCGGTGACGACGCGTCGGATGCGCAGCCGGTCGAAGGCGGGGCGGGGATCGCTCGCGCCCTCCACCACACGGTTGGGCATGGGGGCGTTGTTGTGCGAGAACTCCACCGACGCCATGGGCTCGCTGTCGCCGTCCGGGGCGTCCGCGTCCGGGCCGAAGCCGGTGCGGGTGACCGACTCGAGCCAGAGCGGGGGCGAGGTGTCGGTGAGGGTCCTGGGGAAGGACTGCGCGAGCGTGTAGCTGTCTACCTTGTAGAGGGCCGTGTCGCCCTTGGCCCGCTGGGCCTTGGTCGTGACGGAGTACAGACGCAAGTTGTTGAAGAAGGTCGGCGAGCCCACGTAGCAGTTCTCGTCCGGGTCGGCGCAGTACAGGTCCGCCGGGGTGTCGTACCAGTACTGGTTGAGGCCGGGGTCACCGGACGTGAGGTTCGTGTCGGTGCAGACCGCTCCGTCGCCGGCGAAGCAGCGCTGCCGGGTGGTGAAGTCGACCTCGGCGACCGGCTCGGCGGTGTAGAACGTGGACATGCGCTGGCCGTACTCGATGCGGTCGAGGGTGCTCGCGCGGTGGTAGTAGGCGGGTGAGCTGTACTTGCTGTTCTTGGCGTAGTAGTTGCCCTGGCGGTCCCACCACAGGGACATCACGTTGTTCTGGGGGTCGACGACGAAGTCGAGGTTCCAGCGCCAGGCCTGTTGGCAGAACGAGTCCTTGAAGGCCGCGTGGTAGCAGGGCTCGCCCACCTGGTTGCCGGCGACCGGGACGGTGAGGACGGAGTCGGTGGTCTCCTTGCCCGAGGTCCAGCCGGTCACGGTGTTGCGGCCGAAGTAGTACTTCGTCCCGTCGCGCGCGGTGATGCGCCAGTACTCGCCCTCGTTGTCGCCGTTGACGACGTCGCTCGCGGTGAGCAGGTCCACCTTGGAGCCGTCGCCGTTGGCGGTCGTCCACACCCCGGTCTCGTCGTCCTTGACGAGTTCGGTGGTGCTTCCGCCGAGGCTGAGCACCGCGTTGTCGGAGCCCTGGCACAGGTCGCCGGTGTCGATGCCGTCGTTGTTGGCGTCGCCCGCGGTGTCGTCGGAGCAGGAGCGGTACGTGGTCTCGATGGAGCCGGGGTTGTAGTCCCAGCCGTCACCGATCCAGGAGGCCTGGTTGTTGGAGACGGACGTACGGCCGTCCACCACCTGCGAGTTGTACTGGAAGGCGACCGTCGGGGTCGGTCCGGCCGGGACGGTCGGCGAGGTCACCGAGTAGGTGTACGTGAAAGCGCCCGAGGAGCCGCCGGCCGACCAGCTTCCGGCGCTGGCGAGCGGGGTGGCGGTGAAGTCGCCCTTGGCGCCCGAGCCGGAGTCGACGGCGGCGACGACCGCCGAGCCGGCGGACGCGGACGCCTCGGGGAGCAGGGTCTTCAACGCCCCGCCGGTGGAGGCGTTTCCACGGTAGACGGCGTCACTCACCGTGCCGTCGTCGCCCTTGGCGGACGCCGTGGACGCGGTCGTGCCCGCGGACAGGCCGGTGACGTCGAGAGCGGCGGTCGCCCGGCCCGTGTCGTCGTCGTTCTCGGTGGTCAGGTAGGTGGCATCGGTGCAGCCCTCGGTGTCGGGGGTGGTGAGGAAGCAGGCCGGGAGCTGGACGAGCTGCATCCGGTCGGCCCAGTCGGCGCTGTAGAGCTGCTCGAACTCGCTGTAGTCCAGGGCGATGTCGACCTCGCCCGTGGCGGTGGCGGGCGGGGTGACGGTGAGCAGTACGCCCTTGACCTCGGCGGTGTCCGTCTGGGCGGCGGAGGCGAGTTCGACGCCCCAGTCACCGGCGAGCGCGGCGGCCTGCGCGGTGGTCGCGTCCTCGGGGGCGCCGACGAGGACCGGCAGGTCACCGGCCTGCACGAGGGTGCCGGCAGTGGGTGACGCGAGCTTGGCGGCGGCCTCGCCCCCGGCCGGTGCCTCGGCGTTGGCCGGTTCGTACTCCACCGGCTCGACGGTTCCCTCGCCTGTCAGTTCCTCCAGGGCACCGGTCTCCGCGTCCTCGGCGGCCGGCTCGGTCTGGAGGTCGATGAGGCCGACGTCGGCACGGCCGTCCCCCGGGGGAAGCGCGAAGGCCTGGGCCGGAAGGAGCGCCACAAGCAAGGCGATCGCGACGGCGAATCCAATGCGCGTCCGAGTGCGGGTACGCCGACCCCAGAACTCCGGAGGCCTCCGGAAAAAGGCAGCACGACGCACGGAACAACCCCCCGATGAGACGGGCCGAGATGGAATTCGAACCCGTGGAAAAACTCGTTGCCAGTGAGCGGAACTTTGAGTCGGAGTCGACCGGATGTCAACTCAACTTCTCCACATGTGTACTTGATCACGCCCATACTCCGGGCATACCTCAGCCATCTGGGCATTTCACCCCGCCAATGGCCCTGAACTGCCAACTCTCGACCACGAGATGGCCACGTCACCCCCACAGCAACCCCAAGAACAGGTAGCGCACAGGTCAACGATGAGTCATGATCTGCCCTCACATCACCTTTACATCCGGCACCGGACGAAGCCGCTTCACTGGCTTTTCACAGGATTCTCATAGCGCTGCTCGGTGTGCGCTCATTTTCTGGTTTTCCCTGCCCGGGAAATCCAACGGGAGGGAAAGCGCCCTATGGGCATTCGACAGCGGATACCACTGCGGATTCCACCGCGAACTCCACGCGGCAGAAAGGCCGTTGCCCTTACCGCCGCCGCTTTGGCGGCGGCTCTGGGGCTGGCGGCGCTGCCCCTCCTCGACACCGATGCCACCGCCCCCGGCACCGCCAGGGCGGACGCCTCGAACACCGCGCCGCTCGACGAGGACACCGCCCAGGACAAGGCCCGTAGCACCAAGAAGCGCGTGGAGGTCACCGCGCTGCGCACCGCCACGAGCACCACGTACGCCCTGCCCGACGGCCGGTTCGAGTACCGGGCGCACACGGCGGCGATCCGCGCGAAGGTGGACGGCGACTGGCGGGCCATCGACACCACGCTGGCGCGGACCCGCGACGGGGACTGGAAGCCGAAGGCCACCAACAGTCCAGTGGTGTTCTCGGGCGGCGGTGACGACACACGTGCCGCGCGGGACACCCGACGGGCGCTGCTCACCACGTACGCCGAGGACACCGGCACCGCCGAAACCGCCGTCACCGGCAGCGAGTTGGTGTCCTTCACCAGTGAGGGCCACACCCTGACCCTCACCTGGCCCGGCAGCGTCCCCGAGCCGGTGGTCCAGGACGACCGTGCCCTGTACCCCGACATCCTCGACGGCGTGGACCTCCTCCTCACCGCGCGCGACACCGGCTTCTCGCACGTCCTGATCGTCAAGACCCGTGCGGCCGCGGCGAGTTCGGCCCTGAAGAAGCTGACCTACGGTCTGACCTCGCCGGACCTGGCCTTCTCCGTCGACCCGACGATCGACGTGGTGACCGCCAAGGACGCCGACGGTGCGGAGATCGCGGTCTCCCCCACGCCGTACATGTGGGACTCGGCCGGTGAGCCCGACACCACGACGGGCGCCGACCCCGAGCCCTCGGCCCCCGTCGACGAAACTCCCTCCCCCTCGTACTCGGAGGAGGAGGGAGCGGAGATCGGCGAGGAGACCGACGCCCCTTCGGACAGCGACGACACCAGCGCGCCGACCGCCACGCCCTCCTCGGGGGCGGAGGACGCCACGGCCACTCCGTCCTCCCCCACCACCGGCGAGGAGAGCGACAGCGCGACCCCGGGCTCCGGGACCGGCACGGTGGACCCGGCCGCGTACGACACGGGCAACTCCCCGGCGCTCCAGGCCACTTACCGGACGTCAGCCGCTCTCACCACCGACGAGGTCTTCGCGCTGGACGGCCTCGCGGGCCCCGGCATCGGCAGCACGACCGCGATCGCCGACGCGGCCCTGACCGGCGACGACCGAGACGGCCACGAGACCACCCTCACCGTCACCCCCGACGCCGACTTCCTCGCCGCCGAGGACACCGAGCTGCCCCTCTTCATCGACCCTTCCTTCGCCGGCCACAAGGAAGCCTGGACCACGGCGTACACCCGCGCCCCCGCGGCCAGTTTCTGGAACGGCACCAACTTCAACGACGGCACCAGCGAGGCCCGCGTCGGCTACGAGTCGACGACTTACGGCAAGTCACGTTCGTTCTTCCGCCTCGACTGGAGCCCGTCCCTGAAGGGGGCGCAGATCACCTCGGCCTCGATCACCGCGCTGGAGACGTACTCCTGGTCCTGCAACGGCCGTACCGTCCAGCTGTGGGAGACCAGCGCCATCTCCTCCAAGACGACCTGGAACAACCAGCCGTCCTGGAAGAACCAGATCGACTCCAAGGACCTGGCCCACGGCTACAGCAGTTCCTGCCCCGACGACTACGTGAAGTTCGACGCCAAGTCCCTTGCCCAGGACGCCGCCGACGGCGGCTGGGACAAGATCACCATCGGGCTGAAGGCGGCCGCGGACGGTGAGGACGACGCGGGTGCCTGGAAGAAGTTCAAGGCCACCGGCGACCACTCGCCGTACATCAAGGCGTACTACAACCGGAAGCCGGCCGTCCCCAGCTCGCTCACGATGACCCCGGGTCCGGACTGCGACCGCACGTCCCCGTACGCGCACGTCGGCAAGTCCGACCTGGTCTTCGCCGCGACCTCCTCCGACAAGGACGGCAACCTGGCGTCCCTGGACTTCGAGGTGTGGCGCACCGGCTACGGCGACTCCAAGATCCTCGACAAGAACGTCAGCACCGACACCGCCGGCCACGCCTCCACCACCGTCGCCTCGTCCAAGTTCACGAACGGCTACACCTACTCGTGGCGGGTGCGCGCCCTCGACGCGGAAGGTGCCGGGTCCGCGTACGCCCCCACCGCAGACCCCCTCGTCTGCCGCTTCGTCTACGACAGCGACGCCCCCAACTCCCCGAAGGTCTCCTCCACCGACTTCCCCGAGGCCGACGACAGCGGCAGCGTGTGGTCGAAGGTCAAGTTCGGCACCGCCGGCTCGTTCACCTTCGCGCCCGACGCCGACACCGACGTCACCAGGTTCGCGTACTCCTTCAACTCCACCGCCTACTCCGGCAGTACGACCGTCACGGCCGGCGCCTCCGGGACCGCCTCGCTCAAGCCCCCGGTCGCCGGGCCGAACATCCTGTACGTGCGGGCCGTCGACTCCGCGGGCAATGTCTCGGAGGGCACCAAGTACCTCTTCTACGTCACTCCCCGGGACGTGGCCGACACCGCCGGCGACACCACCGGGGACGGCAATCCCGATCTGCTCGTGATCGACGAGAACGGCAACCTCCGCCTGTACCCGGCCAGTTCGACCGGTGACCTGCACGTCAGCCTCGATGCCGCGCACCGGGCGGGTGTCCCGCTGATCGACAACGACGAGAGCGGGTACTGGAAGTCGGCCACCGACAACTCCCCCGCCCTGATCGCCCACGGCGGCGACCTGCTCCCCGGCGACGGCGCCACCGACCTGATCGCCCGCATGCCGGACGGCAAGCTGTACGCCTACCGGGGCGACGGCTACGGCAGTCTGGACGTCTCGCAGCGCATGGCGGTCCGGCTGCCCTCCGGATCGCCCGACCCCGCCGGCTTCACCCAGGTGATCCTCGGTGACTACAACCTGGACGCCCGCCCCGACCTGTTCGCCACCACCAGCGGCGGCGCCCTGTGGGCCTTCACCGGATACACGGGGGCGACGTTCTCGGCCTCCACACAGATCTCCGCCACCGCGTGGGCCGCACGGGACCTGGTGAGCATCGGCGACCACAACGCCGACGGCGAACCCGACCTGCTCTGGCGCTCCGGCTCGTCCGGGACCCTGTACGTGCGCTACGGCATCGCGGACAGCGGCGGCGGCTCCACCATCGCGTCGCTCTCCACCGCGGCCGGTTCCCTCACCGGCGTCGACAAGGCGTACGCCACCGGCTGGACCGAGACGGCGAAGCCGACGCTCCACTTCTACGGCACCCCGGACGTCACCGGCGACGGCATCCCCGACATCTGGGCCCTCGACAGCGACGGGAGTGTCGATGTGTACGCGGGCGGCAGCGCCTCGATCGGCAGTGCCGCGGAGGTCATCAGCGCGAACACCACCTGGTTCGCGAAGCTGGCACTCGGCTGATCCCCACCCGGGGCGGCGTCACGCCAACGTCCTGAACCCCCGGTCGTAGTACACCATCGGAGACCCCTCCCCCAGTCGCACCCCCGTCACCCGGCCGATCAGGACCGTATGGTCCCCGGCCGGGTGTCGTGCGTGTGCGGTGCAGTCGAGTTCGGAGAGGGCGCGTTCGACCGTCGGCAGGCCGGACGGGCTGAGGCACAGGCCGCCGGAGGCGAACTTGTCGGTGCCCTTGGTGGCGAAGCGCAGGGCGAGGGGGCGGTGGTCGGGGGACAGCACGCTCACGGCGAAGCGGTCGCAGTGGCCGAACGACTGTGCCGAGTCGGCCGAGTTCGCCAGGCAGACCAGGACCATCGGCGGCTCCAGCGAGACCGAGCAGAAGGAACTGGCCGTGAAACCGCGGGGAGTTCCGTCCTCGCAGCACGTGGTCACGACCACGACCCCCGAGGGGAAGCGGGCCATCGCCGCCCGGAAGTCCTCGGGCTGCACCGCGGCTTCGGCTTCCAGCACTTCCTGACGCTCCGTCATGACGGTGCACCACCTGTTGGCCTTTGTGGGCCTTCGTGGAGGCCGCCGCGAGTTCAGCGGCCTCGATACGGCCTCGGACACGGCTCACCGATGGTGATCGAGATCGTCACCCGGCTCCAGATCGACTATGCGGTCACCGTCCCGGACCGGCAACCGGGACCGCCTCACCGCACGGCCCCGGCCCCCGCCCCTTCCGCGCCGGACAGCGCCCAGGCGCCGTAGGCCGCACCCGTGGTCTCGAAGGAGAGCGCGACATGGGAGGCGGCGCTGTTCACATCGCGCCAGAAGCGCTGCACCGGGTCGGACGAGGACTGTCCGGACGTGCCGCCGGCGCGGAAGACCCGGTCGACCGCCGAGACCAGCAGTTCCACGGCCAGCGCGAGGTCCCGGGCGCCACGGACCGCCGCCTCGCCCTCCGGTGGGCACTCGGTGCCGTCGGCGACCGCCGCCGTACGCAGGATCAGGAGTTCGGCGGTGTCCACTTCCGCCGCCGAGCGGGCCAGGGAGACCTGCGTCGAGGGCTTCTCGCCCACGGACTGACCCCGGCGGTCGACGCGTGTCCCGGCGCGCGCGATCCAGGCCCGCAGCGCGCCCCGGGCCGCGCCGACCAGCGGGGCGGCGAACGGCAGCGCGTTCACGGCGTGCATCGGGACGAGGTGGCAGCGCGCGTCCGAGGCGGGCGCCCGGCCGGCGTGGACGGCCGACCGGGGCAGCGTGCGGTGCTCGGGCACGAAGACGTCGGACAGGACCAGGGTGTCGCTGCCGGTCCCGCGCATCCCCACGGTGAACCAGCTCTCCTCGATGGCGAAGTCGGCCCGCGGCACCGCGAAGAACCGCACCTCCGGGCGTACGTCGGGATCCACCGGGCCCTCGGCGGGTACGGCCGCGCAGGCCAGCGCCCAGTCGGCGAAGTGCACCCCGCTGATGTACTTCCACTCACCGCTCAGCCGCCAGCCACCGGCCATCGGTTCCGCCTTGCCGGACGGCATGAGCGCGCCGGCCAGCAGGACGTCGGGTCCGTCCGCCCAGATGTCGGCCTGCCCCTCCTCGGGCAGGAACGCCCCGTACCGCCCGGCGTAGGCGGCCAGCGAGGCCGCCCAGGCCGCCGATGTGCAGCCCTCCCCCACCAGGCCGACCGCGGAGGTCACTTCGGCGAAACCACCGGCTTCGCCGCCGTGGGCCCGCGGGACGAAGTGCCGGGCGAAGCCCGCGTCCCGCACCGCCTCGACCACCTGCGGCGAGAGCCGCCGGGCGCTCTCCGCCTCGTCCGCGTACCGGGCCGCGATCTCCGCGACCCCCGGCGCCCCGGCCACGACCGTCGACTTGTCGCCTGCTGCCATCCTGCCCACCACTTCCGTCGGGAACGGCGACAGTGTCCCGGTCACGGCCCGTCACGGAGCGCACCCCGGGCCGAGACCGGCCGACGGTCACCCGCCCGGCACGGAAAAGGGGGCGTCCCGGGTCCTTCCGGGGCACCCCCTCGGCCGTACGACCGCTGCTAGATCCGGACCTCCACCGTGCGCGCCAGCCGGTCGTGCAGTCCGCGGCCGTCGCGGTCCCAGATCAGGGCCGGGATCGCGACGCACAGCAGGGCGGTGCGCAGCAGGGTGCGCGGGAAGTCGGGGCGGCCGGTGGCGAGGGCGGCCACGCGCAGGCCGAAGAGGCGCTTGCCCGGGGTGAAGCCGACCGTGCCGACCGTGAGGGCGCTGAGGACGAAGAAGACGAGGAGGGCCCAGTTGCCGGTCGCCTGGTCGTAGCCGTCGGTGAGCAGGCCGTATGCGATCAACAGGCACAGGCCCCAGTCGACGACGAGGGCGCCGAGGCGGCGGCCGGGGCGGGCGATCGAGCCGGGGCCCTGCTCGGGCAGGCCGAGCTGCTCGCCGCGGTAGCCGAAGTCGACACCTGCTCGCTCCGCGGCCTCGCGGGGCCCGGAGAGCCATGAGCCGATTGCATCCCTGTTGTCCACCCGTCCACGGTACTGCCCCCGTTCTGCCATGCGGACAGGAGGGGCCAGACGACCCAGGACCGGTTAACTTGGGCGAAACAAATGGGTCACGCCAGAGAAATCCCCCGTCCCTAAGGTCGGGTCCAGCGTGTGCCACCGCACTGGCCGCACGAACGAACTACCACCCCGGCACGGACGGTCGGGAGTAGGAGGAGCTGGATGTTCCAGAACGCCGACGAGGCCAAGAAGTTCATCGCGGACGAGGACGTCAAGTTCGTCGACGTCCGATTCTGCGATCTGCCGGGTGTGATGCAGCACTTCACGCTGCCGGCGACGGCCTTCGACCCGGACGAGGAACTCGCCTTCGACGGCTCCTCGATCCGCGGCTTCCAGGCCATCCACGAGTCCGACATGGCGCTCCGCGCCGACCTGTCGACCGCGCGCGTGGACCCCTTCCGTCGCGACAAGACGGTCAACATCAACTTCTTCATCCACGACCCGATCACGGGCGAGCAGTACTCCCGCGACCCGCGCAACGTGGCGAAGAAGGCCGAGGCGTACCTCGCCTCCACCGGTATCGCGGACACCGCGTACTTCGGTCCCGAGGCCGAGTTCTACGTCTTCGACAGCGTGCGCTTCGAGACCAAGGCGAACGAGGCCTTCTACCACATCGACTCCGAGGCGGGCGCCTGGAACACCGGTGCGGTCGAGGACAACCGCGGTTACAAGGTCCGCTACAAGGGCGGCTACTTCCCGACCCCGCCGGTCGACCACTTCGCCGACCTGCGTGCGGAGATCTCCCTGGAGCTGGCCGCGTCCGGCCTCCAGGTCGAGCGCCAGCACCACGAGGTGGGCACCGCCGGCCAGGCCGAGATCAACTACAAGTTCAACACGCTGCTCGCCGCGGCCGACGACCTCCAGCTCTTCAAGTACATCGTGAAGAACGTGGCCTGGCGCAACGGCAAGACCGCGACCTTCATGCCGAAGCCGATCTTCGGTGACAACGGCTCGGGCATGCACGTCCACTCGTCGCTGTGGGCGGGCGGCTCCCCGCTCTTCTACGACGAGGCCGGCTACGCGGGTCTGTCGGACCTCGCCCGCTACTACATCGGCGGCATCCTCAAGCACGCCCCGTCGCTGCTCGCCTTCACCAACCCGACGGTGAACTCGTACCACCGCCTGGTGCCGGGCTTCGAGGCGCCGGTCAACCTGGTGTACTCGCAGCGCAACCGCTCCGCCGCGATGCGTATCCCGATCACGGGCTCCAACCCGAAGGCCAAGCGCGTCGAGTTCCGCGCGCCCGACTCCTCCGGCAACCCGTACCTCGCCTTCTCCGCGCTCCTCCTGGCGGGCCTGGACGGCATCAAGAACAAGATCGAGCCGGCCGAGCCGATCGACAAGGACCTCTACGAGCTGGCCCCCGAGGAGCACGCGGGCGTCGCCCAGGTCCCGACCTCCCTCCCGGCCGTCCTCGACCGCCTCGAGGCCGACCACGAGTTCCTCCTCGCGGGCGACGTCTTCACGTCCGACCTGATCGAGACGTGGATCGACTTCAAGCGCACGAACGAGATCGCGCCGCTGCAACTGCGTCCGCACCCGCACGAGTTCGAGCTGTACTTCGACGTGTGATCGAACCGATCCTCGGGTGCCCCCGTCTCTCTTGAAGAGGCGGGGGCACCGTCGTACGCAGACAGTTTTCCGGGAGGGGTAACGGGGATGGGGCAACAACAGGACGACGAGGGGCGGGAGTTCGACATCCGGTGGGCCGACGAGGCCGAGCACAAGGAGCCCTCCGCGCGGGCCCGGATGCTGGCCGCCCGCTGGAAGGAGAACCCTCCGGGGCCGGTGCCGTTCCGGGGTGAGCCCGAGGGGGTGGGGCCGCGGCGGTCGTCCTGGGTATCGACGGTGATCGTGCTGGGGAGTGTCGTCGCGGTCATCATGCTGCTGGGGTACGTCAACTCCCGGGCGCCGCACTAGAGATGGACGAGAAGGAGATGGGCGAGAAGACCGACGTCGGGGATCCTCTGTCCTGGCTCCGGCTGGACGAGGCGCTGCGTCGGGAGTCGTATGCGCCCTCCGGCCTCGCCGAGTCCCAGCTCGCGATCGACCTGTGCCACCACGACGGCAGGGTCAGGGAGGCCGCGCTCCAACAGGCCGTCGGGCACCCGGTGTTGCTGCCGTTGATCGTCGTCCGGTGTGCCGACTGGGTGCCGCAAGTGCGGGAGCGGGCGCGGGAGTTGCTGGGCGAGGCCCTCGACGTGGAGACCGGCGTCGCGCTCGCGCCGCTGATTCTGCTCTTCGGGCGGCGAGGGCGGGGTGCGTTCGCCATCGAGTCGCTCGACGCGGTGCTGCGCCGGGCGTCCCGCGAACAGCTCGCTCCACTCCTCACCTGCGCCGACCGTGCCGTACGCCGGCATGTCCACCGGCTCGCCGTCGAGGAGGGGCTCCTCTCCCCCGCCGAACTCGCCCGCGCGGCCGCCGCCCGGGACGCCGACACCGCCGTACAGATCCTGTGCGCGGACGCCGCCCTGGCCGCCGTGGCGAAGACGGGGGACTACGACGAGGTGCTCGAACCGCTGCTCGACGCGCGGAATCCGCGGGCCAGGGCGGCGGGGGTCACCGCGTTGCGGGCGGCGGGACGGCCGGAGCGGGCCGAGGGGTTTCTCGCGGATCGGTCCACCGTTGTGCGGGCCTGTGCTCGGTATGTCGTACGGCAGCACGGGGGCGATCCGTTGGCGGTGTACCGGGCCTGGTGCTCCGCCGGTGATCCGGTGCCCGGGGCCGTGAGCGGGCTCGCCGAGTGTGGTGGGCGGGGTGATGCCGAGGTGTTGTGGGGGCTCGTCGGGCATCCGGCGGCCTCGGTGCGGGCTCGGGCCGTGGGTGGGCTGCGGGTGCTGGACGTCGTGGACGTACGGCGGATGCTGCCGTTGCTCGACGATCCGGCGCCCGGGGTCGTGCGGGAGGCGACGCTCGCGCTGTTGCCGTCGGCCCGCCTGGTGCCGGACGGGCCGCTCATGGAACGGCTCGCGGGTGAGTGGCCCAAGGGGTGGCCCCGGCACGTACGCGTCGGCGCGTTCCGGCTGTTGGACGAGCGGGGCGGGATCGTACGGCTGCGGGCCGCCGTGACCGTGCTCGATGATCCGGATGAGCGGTTGCGTGCCTGGGGTGCGCAGGTGGTGCAGCGGTGGCGTCCGGAGGAGGGGATGGTGCCCGGGGACCCCGAGGTGGGTGAACTGCTCGGGCGGGCGCGGCATCTGTTCGGTGAGTACGTGCTGAAGCGGCGGCTGTGGGAGGCGGGGCTCGACGGCTGACCCGCGCTCGCAGGCACTCATCGGATTCTCAGGGACCTTTTGCTCCGCCTAGGGCCGATCGGGACCGCTTCATGGGAAGGCGCGGGTGCACACTGGGCGGTGGGACGAGTGCCTGACTGCGGGGTGATGGCAGATGCAGAGCCGCTTCCGGAGCGACCGGCGGTTGACCATACGTATGGGTCTGACGCTGTTCCTGCTCGGGCTGTTGTACGTGGCGTTCGTGGCCGCGCTGATCGTGTTGCTGAAGTCCTGGGTGCTGGTCGTGGTGCTGGCCGGCGGGCTGCTCGTGGCGCAGTACTGGTTCTCCGACCGGATCGCGCTCTACGCGATGCACGGGCGGATCGTGGAGCGGGAGGAGTATCCCGAGCTGCACGGTGTGATCGACCGGCTGTGTGCCGTGGCCGACATGCCCAAGCCCGTCGTCGCCGTGTCCGACATCGACATGCCGAACGCCTTCGCCACCGGCCGGAACGCCGACCACGCCGTCGTCTGCGTGACCACCGGTCTGCTACGGCGGCTGGAGCCGGCCGAGTTGGAGGGTGTACTCGCGCACGAGTTGTCGCATGTGGCGCACAAGGACGTGGCCGTGATCACGGTGGCCTCGTTCCTCGGGGTGCTCGCGGGGCTGATGGTGCGGTTCGCCTTCTACTCGCAGATCTTCCGGGGCCGCAAGGACCAGAACACCCTGGCCGTCTTCGCGGGGATCATGGGGATCTCGGCGGCCGTGTACGCGATCAGCTTCCTGCTGATCCGGGCGCTGTCCCGGTACCGGGAGCTCGCGGCGGACCGGGCGGCGGCGCTGCTCACCGGGAAGCCCTCGGCGCTGGCCTCCGCGCTCACCAAGGTCGACGGTGACATCGCCCGCATCCCGACCAAGGACCTGCGGACGGCCCAGGCCTTCAACGCCTTCTACTTCACGCCGGCCACCGGCGCCGAGCCCGGTATCTCGCGGTTCTTCTCGACCCACCCGAGCCTGGAGCAGCGGCTCGACCAACTGGGGCGGATCTCCGCCGAGTTGGGCGAGGCAGCGGTGCCCGGCATCGGGAAGGCGGACTGAGGATGGAGAACTGAGGATGGGGTTGCTGGACATCCTGCTCGGTCGTACGAAACCGGTCGCTCCCGATCTCGACCAGCTCTTCGCGCTGCCCTCGGCGGCGGTGACGCTGGAGGCGGCGGCCGGGTTCAGGGCGACCGGGCGCGGTGCGGTGTGCTTCGCCACGGTGGAGGGCGGGGCGTTCGAGCAGACACACCGAGAGGTCCAGGCCCTGCTGGACGCGGACGCGGAACGCACCGGTCCGCCGGTGGAGTTGACCCAGGATGCCTACGGCTACTCGTGGCTGGTCTCGCGCCGCTCCCCCGATCAGTTGTCGGCGCTGGTCAACGATCTGCACGCGGTGAACAGCGCGATGGAGGTCAATGGCTTCGGGCCCCAACTGCTGTGTTCGCTGGCCGGGTTCGAGGATGACAGTGGCCGACGGCTGGCGCTGGTCTATCTGTACAAGCGCGGGACGTTCTTCCCGTTCGCGCCGCTGGCCGGTGACGGGCAGCGGCGCGACAGCTCGCTGGAACTCCAGGTCAAGTCGATGCTCGGCAACGACCTGCGGATCGAGCAGGATCTGAGCCGGTGGTTCCCGGTGTGGGGCGCCCCCGGGTTGTGACGAGGAGCTGGTTGTGACGAGGGGCGCCCCGGTGTCTCACTTGCTCTTCTCGCGCTCCTGACGGCGGGACTCGATGGGGCGCTCCCGGCGGTAGCGGCGCTCCCACTTGGCCTGCTTGTCACGGCGGTCGCGGTACGCGCGGTAGCTCGACGGGGTGGTGGTCCCCGAGGAGGAACCTCCGGTCGACGAGGAACCTCCGGAGGAGGACGAGGGCGTCGAGGAGGAGCCCCGCCCGTACTGGACGTACAGGAAGAGGACGACGACCGCGGCCAGCCACCAGATGTGGTTGCCGAAGCCGAAGAGGACCAGGACGGCGGTTCCGGATATGACGATGGTGCCCATGACGGGCCTCCGTGGGCGTGGGTGTGGTGTCCGAGCGGTGTGAACCTGTTCCCGACAGGGCGCTGGGGTGGGCGGCCGACCGTCGGTGGGTTGGGTGCGACCGAGACTAGCGCCGACTCCGCAGGGTGACGCCTGCCCTGCGCGAAACGGTGGTGACCTGCTCCGCAATGCGTCTCCAGCGTAGGGAGTCGGTCACTCGGTGTGCATCTTCTTTTTCGTGCGTGCGGTTTCCGGGAGGGGGCTCGGGTCAGATGCCGGGTGCCGCCGTGACCACGCCCGCCGCGGCGGCCGCGCCCAGGGCCGCGTGGTCGGCGGTCGTCTGGGTGGCGTAGGACAGGGCGAAGTCCGCCACGGCGCGTTCGAAGGTGTCGGTGCCGCCCAGGTACGCGGCGATGGCGACGCGGTCGCCGGAGCGGGCGTGGGCGCGGGCCAGGGCGGTGCCGCAGAGGCGGGCGTAGGCCGTGAGCGCCCGCGGGCTCATGCCGGCGACGTCCGCGGAGCCCTTCATGTCGCGCAACTGGCGCCAGTAGAAGGCGCGGCCCTGCGGTCCGGTCATCCAGCCGAGGAAGATGTCACTGGCCGCCTGGAGCAGGCGCTGGCCCGCTACGACACGGTGGCCGGGGTGGACGTACGGTCCGTGCGGCAGATGCTCCTCCAGTACGGACTTCCGCGCCTCCTTGATCTGGAGGAACAACGGGTCGTCCTGGTCGCGGCCGGCGAGCAGCACGATGAAGCAGCGGGTGCCCACGCTGCCGACGCCGACCACCTTGCGGGCCGCGTCGACGAAGCGGTAGCGGTCCAGGAGGAGGCGGCGTTCCTCGGAGAGCGTGGAGCGGTAGTCGCTGAAGATCTTGCGCAGGGAGGCCATGTCGGCGGCGCCGGCCGGTTCCAGGAGGGGCGGGTCGTGGACGATACGGCGGCGGCCGTCGACGGTCTCGGTCAGTTTGCCGACGGCGTGCAGGCTGGTGCGGCGGCGGGCCCGGGTGAGGGTGGACTCGACCCGGCGGCGGTGGCGGCCGGCGCGGACCAGGGGCAGCAGGCTGTCGGCGTCGATCCGCTCGTACCAGACGGCGAGTTCGCCCTTGCGGGCCAGGTCACGGAGGGCCGTACGGTACGCGGCTGTCGCCTCCAGCGCGGCGCGGTGGGCCTCCGCGTCGCTGTGGCCGTTCTCGCGTCCGGCGACGGCCACGCTCGCGGCGAGGCGCTTGACGTCCCACTCGAAGGGGCCAGGGAACGTCTCGTCGAAGTCGTTGAGGTCGAAGAGCAGGGCGCGTTCCGGGGAGGCGTACAGGCCGAAGTTGAGGAGGTGCGCGTCGCCGCAGAGCTGCACGGTGAGGCCGGTGTGCGACTGGGACGCCAGGTCGGCGGCCATCACGGCGGCCGAGCCGCGGAAGAACGCGAAGGGGGAGGCTGCCATGCGGCCGTACCGGATGGGGAGGAGTTCCGGGAGTCTGTCCCGGCCCTGTCGTTCCAGTACGGCGACGGGGTCGGGGCGGTCCACGGCGGGGATCCAGCTTGCGTGGGCGGAACGGGCGACGCGTTTGCGCGCGGCGCGGCCCCGGTCCGCTCGGTCGGCCGGTGTGGTCATGTGCCGTGTCTTTGCATGCCGCCGCCTCCTGGTGTTCCGCGGTGTTGCTACGCAGTGAAACCGGGTGGGTGCGGGGGCTGCATTCCGGGGGCGTCGATCGGGTGAACGCATCTTGAGGCTTCGCCCGCTCGCCCACCCACCCGCCCGTTTACTGTCGGTCGAGAAGTGGACGTCTTCGAACCGAGGCGGATATGACTCGCACCCCCCGTCACATCACCCCCACCGAACGCCGAGCCCGCCTCGCCCTCCGTCACCGCCTCGCCCCCGGCGCCCGCGCCGCGACCCCGGAGGACGTCGCCGACTCCCTCGTCGCCCTGCACGGCACGGACCCCTCGACGGTGTACCTGACCGTGGGCGCCCGGCTCGCCGAGCCCGCCCGCACCGTGCCGGAGACCGCCCGCGCCCTGTACGAGGACCGCAGCCTGCTCCGTATGCACGGCATGCGGCACACGGTGTTCGTGTTCCCCGCCGGGCTGACCGGCGTCGTACACGCCTCGACCGGACTCGTCGTCGCCGCCCGTGAACGGGCCGCCCTGCTCAAGGACATGGCGAAGGCCGGGGCGCCGGACGCGGTCTGGCTGACGGAGGTCGAGGCGTCGCTGCTGGCCGCGCTGGCCCGGCGTGGGCAGGCTACGGCGGCCGAACTCGCCCTGGACGAACCGAGGTTGAAGGAACAGTTCGTGTACGCGGCCGGGAAGAACTACGAGGGCGTCCACACCGTCTCGACCCGGCTGCTGAAGGTGCTGGGGGTGGAGGGGAAGGTGGTGCGGGGGCGGCCGCTGGGTTCGTGGACGTCGAACCAGTTCCGTTGGGCGGTGGCGCCGGAACACCTTCAACTGGACGTCCCCGAGGCCCAGTCGACGCTGCTGCACCGCTGGCTCACGGCCTGCGGCCCGGCCACCGAGGCGGATCTGAAGTGGTGGACGGGGTGGCGGGTGACGGAGGTCCGCCGGGCGCTGGCGGCGATCGGCGCGGAGGCGGTGTCCCTGGACGAGGGAGTGGGGTACGTCGCCGCGGGCGACCTCGCTCCGCCGCCCGGCCCCGCCGAGCCCTGGGCGGCCCTGTTGCCGGGACTCGATCCGACGGCGATGGGGTGGCAGGGGCGGGACTGGTACCTGGCACCGGAGTTGCGCCCCGCACTGTTCGACGGGAGCGGCAATGTGGGGCCGACGGTGTGGTGGGACGGACGGGTGGTGGGGGGTTGGGCCCAGCGCCCGGACGGTGAGATCGCGTGGCGCGTGCTGGCCCCGGAGGGCGTGGGCCGGGAGGGCGAGGCGGCGATCGGGGTGGCGGCGGAGCGGTTGCGGGGGTGGGTGGGGGTGAGCCGGGTGACGCCGCGGTTTCGGACGCCGGTGGAGCGGGAGTTGTCGGTGTAGGGGGTGTTTGTTGGGGGTGTGGGGGAGGTTGTTGGTGGGGGTGTTGCCGGGCAGGAAAGGTCGTTGGGCGGGGGTGCCGGGCAAGAGAGGGCATTGGGTGGAGGAGGGCGCCGGGCAAGAGGAGTTATTGGGCGGGGGCATGTTGCCGACGCAGGAGAAGTTATTCGGCGGGGGCGTTCAGCCGCGTAGAGGTGTTGTTCGGGGCGGGGGTGCTGATCGGCCGCGTAGAGGTGCGGTTCGGGGCAGGGGTACTGATCAGCCGGGTAAAGGTGCGGTTCGGGGCAGAGATACCGTTCGGCGCCGGTCCGCACCATCAAGCCGGTCCGGCGCTCCTGTCAACGCAGACCGCCACCATCCAGCCCGTCCGGCGCCCTTCCAGCACAGGCCGGCACCATCCACAGCCCGTCCGGCACCTCTTCAACACAGGCCGACAAAACTCAGCCCGTCCGACGTTTGAGGACGAGGCCCGTTCAGGGCCGAAGCGGGGGTCTGGGGGCGCAGCCACCAGGGACCTCAGCGCCAACGCCGGGCGCCGCACAAACACACGGCACCCGGCGCCACCCTCAGCGCGAGTACCGCATCAACGCCCGCACCATGTGACACGTCGTGTCCGACGGCACATGCACACCGATCAGTTCCGCCGTGCTGCGGATCGTCTCGTTGCGGGCCTGGTTCGGGACGTACACCCCCGAGTCGAGCAGGGCGATCGCGAGCCGCATCGCCTTGAGGCGGCGGTTGTGCGTGACGTACCAGTCCCGCGGGCGTCCGGCCGGCAGCGGGCGCTTCTCCACGGGCACGTAGGGCAGGTCGAGTTGGACGGAACGCTTCGCGGTGGACTGGGTCGGCAACGGCTTCGGCTTCAGTGCGGCAGCGGGCACGGACATCCTCCTGTCGCGGTCAGGGCGCCGTCCGGACCACCCGGCGACACCCTCGAACACTGCTTCTATTCTACCGCCCGCCACTGACAAATGCCCTGGCCAGAACGGCTGTTGAGGGTGCTGTGACCCAGGTGGAAAACGAGTTTTCGCCCCCGCGAGGACCCCTCGGCAGCAAGCAGGACTCACACCAGGACCCCCAACTCCCCTGTGACGCACGTCACTTATGTGGCCACTGTGTCCGCTGAGTTACATCGTTCGGTATCCCGTACATAGCGACGTACGCTCCCCCACCCCACAGGAGTCGCGCATGTCGCGCAGGAGAACTGCCGGTACGAAGAAGAAGGTCGCGCTGCTGGTCGCCGCCGCCGCGGTCGCCGGAGGCGGCGCCTTCGCCCTGGCGACCACGTCGAACGCGTCGCAGTCGACGGGGCAGAACGCCAAGACGCTGTCCGCCCCGAACTCGACGGTCTGCCAGGGACTCGCGACCGCGCTCGGCAACAACCAGAGCTTCATCGCCGGCCAGAAGGCCAGTCCCGACGCCCAGTCGGCGGCGCGGATCGCCAACCGCGAGGCGGTCATCGCGCAGATCAAGGTGCAGCAGAAGGCGTCCGGTTGTGCGGTTGGGGAGTCGGCTCAGGACTCCCAGACCACGCAGCCGGCGCAGTCGGCACCCGCGGCCACGGCCACCTCGAAGGCGACCCCTCCGGCGGCCAACACCGGCGGCGGAGCCGCCGCCGGCAGCCAGGTCTGCAACGGCTCGACCGTCACACTCTCCGGCGAGGCCGGTGCGCCCGCCGCGTCCAGCAACCAGTTCCCGGCCGGTACGACGCTGAAGGTCACCAACCTGGACAACAACAAGTCCACGACGGTGAAGGTGACTTCGGTCTCCGGAAGCTGCGTCCTGCTGAACAACGCGGCCTTCGAACAGGTCCGTGAGCCCGGCAAGTTCTTGATCCGCCGTGCCCTGATCCAGAAGGTGGGGTGACGCCCTGGGTCCGAGAGAACAGGTGAGGTGACGGCCCTGTCGCTCGGGCCGCCACCAGGTGCGTGTCACAGGTCCCGCTGCTTCCGGCCAGAAGCAGCGGGACCGACGCGTTCACGCCCCGGGCCGACCCGTCGCGGCCGACCCGCCCCAGCCGACCCGCCGCAGCCAACCCCATCGCATACGAGTCGTCAGGGTCATGACCACTGCCGTCCGTCTGCACCTGCGAACGGCTCTTCCTGGTGTGGCGTGCGCGGGCCACGTGAATCGCGCCACAGCACCACCAGGTAACACGGGGTTCACACTTGAGCAATGATCGGGAAATCGCCTGTTGACAGGCTGCCGGGCATGAATCGCGGCGTCCCAGTGCCGCTGCGCCGCAGCACCGCAAGTGCGACTGAGAGACCCACCCCGAAGGATGTGGCCCGTGACGTTCAAGGCTGAGTACATCTGGATCGACGGCACCCAGCCGACGGCCAAGCTCCGTTCGAAGACGAAGATACTCGCCGACGACGCCAAGGGTGCCGAGCTCCCGATCTGGGGCTTCGACGGGTCGTCCACGAACCAGGCCGAGGGGCACTCCTCGGACCGCGTGCTCAAGCCGGTCGCCAGCTTCCCGGACCCGATCCGCGGCGGCGACGACATCCTCGTCATGTGCGAGGTCCTTGAGATCGACATGACGCCGCACGAGTCCAACACGCGTGCCGCGCTCGTCGAGGTCTCCGAGAAGTACGCCGCGCAGGAGCCGATCTTCGGCATCGAGCAGGAGTACACCTTCTTCGACGGCGCCCGTCCGCTCGGCTTCCCCGAGGGCGGCTTCCCGGCCCCCCAGGGCGGCTACTACTGCGGCGTCGGCGCCGACGAGATCTTCGGCCGCGAGATCGTCGAGGCCCACCTGGAGAACTGCCTCAAGGCCGGTCTCGCGATCTCCGGCATCAACGCCGAGGTCATGCCCGGCCAGTGGGAGTTCCAGGTCGGCCCGGTCTCCCCGCTGGAGGTCTCCGACCACCTGTGGATCGCCCGCTGGCTGCTCTACCGCACCGCCGAGGACTTCGGCATCTCCGCGACCCTCGACCCCAAGCCGGTCAAGGGCGACTGGAACGGCGCGGGCGCGCACACCAACTTCTCCACCAAGGCGATGCGCGAGGGCTACGACGCGATCATCACCGCGTGCGAGTCCCTCGGCGAGGGCTCCAAGCCCCTCGACCACGTCAAGCACTACGGCGCCGGCATCGACGACCGCCTCACCGGCCTGCACGAGACCGCCCCGTGGAACGAGTACTCCTACGGCGTCTCCAATCGCGGCGCCTCGGTCCGTATCCCGTGGCAGGTCGAGAAGGACGGCAAGGGCTACATCGAGGACCGCCGCCCGAACGCCAACGTCGACCCGTACCTGGTGACGCGCCTCATCGTCGACACGTGCTGCTCCGCCCTGGAGAAGGCCGGCCAGGTCTGATCCACCCCCGCTTGTACGAGGAGGCGTCCACCGTCGTGGTGGGCGCCTCCTCGCGTTGTCAGTGGCGCGTGCCATGGTGGGGGACATGGAGATCGACGGGGGTCTCGACATCAAGGTCGAGACGGAGAACAGGCAGACGCACACGCGCATTTCGGCGCTACGACTGCGGGAGCTGGTGGCGCGGATCGGGGGCACCGGCGACCGTTTCCTGATCGTGCAGCGGATACCGGACCTCCCGGACGTGTTCGCGCAGGTGTGGCACGAGGAGGGCGGGGACTTCCGGCTGGAACACCGGCTGAGCGCGGACGAGTTCTACGGCACGAACCTGGACGGCGCGGACCGCGTGGCGGATCTCCTGACCGGCTGGGCGCGGCAGGCCGATGCGGACGCGGACGCCGGCTGGGACGCGGGCGTCGACTGGGAGCCGGTGGACCTGGGGCCCCGGGAGGAGGTGCCCGAACTGCCGGACGAGGTGCGGGAGAAGGTCGAGGAGCGGGTCCGGGTCCGGCTGCGCTGTGGCTACGACGACCGGAGGATGTTGACCGAGATCGCCGAGGAATGGCTGGTCACCGGTGACGAGCGGCCGGTGTCGCGTGCGCAGGCCTCGCGACTGGTGGACCGGTTGTGGCTGGAGCGGGTGGCCGAGCAGGCGGACTGGGAAGAGGTGACGGACCCGGAGCGACTGGCGGAGGTCTTCGAGCTCCTCGACGCGAGCGGCATCACCGCCCGGGAGAACTTCACCTGCTGCCGCACCTGCGGTACCGCCGAGATAGGCGGCGAACGCGGCGAGGGAGCGCGCGGCTTCGTCTACTTCCATGAGCAGTGCACGGAAAGCGCCGCCGCAGGCCGCGGACTCATGCTGCTGTACGGCGGGTTCGACGGCTCGGCCGAGACCACCGCGACCGTCGGGCACGAGGTGCTGGCGGCGCTCCGCGGCGCCGGGCTGTCCGCCGACTGGGACGGCGATCCGGACAAGGCGATCGACGTCAAACCGCTGACCTGGCACAAACGACTGGTGGGATGAGGGGTCGGCCGTCAATTTCCCGCCAAGGGGGCGTCCAAGCTGTGAGAGGAGGGTCCTGTTGCGGGCGTGTGTCTGCTTCAATGGGCTCATGGGCAACTACCAGAAGTGCGGAGCGACGGGTCGCCGTGACCTGGAGCCCTTCTGGCCTTCCCGTCAGCACCATGACTTCGACCGGGTGTGTTGTCGCGCGATGAACGCGCCGGCCCTCTAAAGCCGTAACATCCTCGGCCTTTGGCCTGCGCGACTCGACGTACGTCCCTCGACGAACCTCTCGCGCGAAAGAGCTGACCTCTCATGGCGATCATCCGTTCCCTCCCCGCTCTTCCCTCCGCTCCGCTCGACACCCCCGTTCCGAACGCGCCGCGGCATCATCTGCGCGCCGTGGACCGGGACGAGGTGATCGACGTCGCGGAGTTCCTGCCGCCGGGTGCCACCTGGCTGCCCGCGCCCCCGCACACACTGCCCACGCTGCCGGGGCAGCCGCCGATGGTCGGGTACCTCGTCCTCATCCCGGCCGACAGCCCGCACCTCACCCGGACCCACCCGGTCACACCCCTGGCCGACGAGGCCGAACCGCTCGTCCGCATCGACACCGTGCAGCGCACCGCCCAGCTCAACGGCGCGGAACTCGACCTGACGTACCTGGAGTTCGAGCTGCTCGCCCATCTCGTCGCGCACCCCAACCGGGTGCACACCCGCGACCAGTTGGTCACCACGGTGTGGGGCTACGGGCATGTGGGCGACGGCCGTACCGTCGACGTCCACATCGCCCGACTGCGCCGCAAGCTGGGCGTCGAGCACCGCAAGGCGATCCAGACGGTACGGCGGGTCGGGTACAAGTACACGCCGCCGACCGCGCGTTGACCATCAGCCGGCAAATGGCTGGTTGATCGTCTGCTGACGGCAGATCGACGTTCCGTTCCGCGGGCCGCGCGGGCAGAGTCCTCGGTATGAGACTTCTGGTGCTGGGTGGTACGGAGTTCGCGGGACGGGCCGTCGTGGAGGCGGCCCTCGGGCGTGGCTGGGAGGTGACCGTCCTCAACCGGGGCCGGCTCGAACCTCCGGCCGGGGTACGGGCGTTGCGGGGTGATCGCACCGCGCCCGGTGGGCTCGCCGCGCTGGCCTCGGGCGAGTGGGACGCCGTGATCGACACCTGGTCGGCGGCGCCGCGCGCGGTCCACGACGCGGCGCGGCTGCTCGCCGACCGGGTGGGCCGGTATGTGTACGTGTCGAGTTGCTCGGTGTACGCGTGGGCGCCGCCGCCCGGGTACACCGAGGACGCGGCCCTCGTCGAGGGGGCGGAGCCCGATGCCGACAAGACCGACTACGTGCGTGACAAGCGGGGCGGGGAGCTGGCGGCGCTCGGCGCGTTCGGGGCGGAGCGGTCCGTTTTCGCTCGGGCCGGGTTGATCCTCGGGCCGTACGAGAACATCGGGCGGTTGCCGTGGTGGCTCTCTCGGGTCGCTCGTGGGGGGCCGGTGCTGGCGCCGGGGCCGCGGGGGCTTGCTCTTCAGTACATCGACGTGCGGGACCTAGCGGGGTGGCTGCTCGGGTCTGTGGAGCGGGAGTTGAGCGGGGCGTACAACCTGATCTCCGCGCAGGGGCACGCGACGATGGGGGCGTTCCTGGACGCGTGTGTGGCGGTGACCGGTGGGGTGGCCGAGTTGCGGTGGACCTCGCCGGATGTCGTGCTCGGGGCGGGGATCGAGCCGTGGACGCAGTTGCCGGTGTGGGTGCCGCCCGGTAGTGACGGGTACGACGCGTTGTATCAGGCGGATGTGTCTCGGGCGTTGGCTACTGGGCTGAGCTGCCGTTCTGTCGAGGAGACGGTGGCCGACACGTGGGAGTGGCTGAGGAGCATCGGGGGGTCTGCGCCGGAGCGGGCCGGGCGGCCGGCGGTGGGGCTTGACCCTGCGTTGGAAGCGAAGGTGCTTGGGGTTCCGTTGGATTAGCGATTTGTTCGACTGCGGGTGCGTGGGGGCTGGGCGCGCAGTTCCCCGCGCCCCTAAAGACGGGTGGGGATAGCGACACCCCCTTCATGGTGGGCGGGCCCCGTGACCTGGGCGGGCTGTTCCGTGAGACTGGGCGTATGGACACGAACAGCGAGAGTGGGCGGGCCCGTGAGGTTCTCACCGCAGGCCTGCGTGCCCTCGCCCTCGCCTTGATCTCCCTCGGCGGGTCGCTCGCCCTCTTCGTCCTCACGATCCTGTCCCTCGTGGCCATCCCCCTGGGGCTCGGCCTGATCACCACCCCTTGGGTCTTGGGGGGCGTACGAGCGCACGCGAACCTGCGGCGGCTGCTCGGCGCGCAGTGGTGCGAGGTGCGTATTCCGGTGGCGTACCGGGCCGTCCCGGCCGGTGCGCGCCCGTGGACCCGGGCCTTCCGCATGCTCGGTGATCCCGCCACCTGGCGGGATCTTCGGTGGCTGCCGGTCGACATGACCGCCGGGTTCGTCACCGCGCTGGTGCCTGCCGCCCTGGTGTTCTATCCGCTGGAGGGGTTCGCCCTGGCCTTCGGGTTGTGGCGGGTGTTCACGGACGGGACATATGTCGGGTGGTGGTACGGGTTCGTGCCGGTGGGTGGGCAGGGCAGTGCGTTGCTAGCCGGTCTGCTGGGCGTCGCGATCCTCGTCGCCGCGTACTTCCTCACCCCTCGGCTCCTGCGCGTCCACTTTCTGCTGACCCGTTCCCTGCTCGCCCCGGGGCAGGGTGAACTCGCCGAGCGGGTAAGGGTGTTGACCGAGACACGGCGGGACGCCGTGGACGGGTCGGCCGCCGAACTGCGGCGGATCGAGCGCGACCTGCACGACGGTGCGCAGGCCCGGCTGGTGGCGATGGGGATGGATCTCGGGACGATCGAGGCGCTCGTCGAGAAGAATCCGGCGAAGGCCAAGGAGCTGCTGGCCCGGGCCCGGCAGTCCTCCGCCGAGGCGCTGGGCGAGCTGCGGGATCTCGTGCGCGGTATTCATCCTCCGGTGCTGGCGGAGCGTGGACTCGCGGACGCGGTGCGGGCGTTGGCGTTGCGGATGCCGGTGGCCACCGAGGTGAGCGCGGATCTCGGGGGCGGGCGCGCGGACGCGCCGGTCGAGTCGGCTGCCTACTTCGCGGTGAGCGAGGTGCTCACCAATGCCGTCAAGCACTCCGGTGGCGACCGGATCTGGGTCGATCTGCGGCACGGGGAGGGGGTGCTGCGGATCTCCGTCACCGACAACGGTGGGGGTGGTGCCGTGGCCGGCGCGGGGTCGGGGCTCGCCGGGATCGAGCGGCGACTGGGTACATTCGACGGCGTCCTGGCCGTCAGCAGCCCCGCGGGCGGTCCCACCATGGTCACCATGGAGATTCCGTGCGCGTTGTCCTAGCCGAAGACCTGTTCCTGCTGCGTGACGGGCTGGTGCGGCTGTTGGAGGCCTACGACTTCGAGATCGCCGCCGCCGTGGAGAGCGGGCCCGAACTCACCAAGGCGCTGGCCGAGTTGGCGCCCGATGTCGCCGTGGTCGATGTGCGGCTGCCGCCCACGCACACCGATGAGGGCTTGCAGTGCGCGCTGCGGGCGCGGCGGGAGCGGCCGGGGCTGCCGGTGCTCGTGCTGTCGCAGCACGTGGAGCAGTTGTACGCGCGGGAGTTGCTCGCCGACGGGACCGGTGGGGTGGGCTATCTGCTGAAGGACCGGGTGTTCGACGCGGAGCAGTTCGTGGACGCCGTACGGCGGGTGGCGGGCGGTGGGACGGTGATGGATCCGCAGGTCATTCAGCAGTTGCTGGCGCGGCGGGCGGCCGACGACCGGCCGCTGGGGCGGTTGACGCCTCGGGAGATCGAGGTGCTGGAGCTGATGGCGCAAGGTCGGTCGAACGCGGCGATCGCGGGGCAACTCGTCGTCACGGAACGGGCGATCGGGAAGCACACGTCCAATATTTTCGCCAAACTGGGACTGGAAGTCTCCGACGATGACAATCGCCGCGTGCTGGCGGTATTGGCCTATTTGGACCAGGGACGCTGAGTACTAGCTGTGAGTCGATCACAACTGCTGGTGTTTAAAGGGCAGTTGGGAGGGGACTTACCCAAGAATCTCTCATCAGTTTCTGAGACGGCTGAACACTCCCGGGACCCCCTGCGTATCAAAGGGCGCCGCTTCACTCCTGTCGGGCGCCCTCGCTGCCCCGCAAGGAAGTCAGAGGAGTTCCATGGGACGCAATGATCGTAAACGCCGTACGCCGATGGCCACCAAGGCCATTGCTGCCTCGGCTGCCCTAGCCATCGGGGGGGCCGGGCTGATCTGGGCGCAGATGAATGCTTCGGCGCATGAGTCCAGCTCATCGGGCCAGAACCAGACGAAGGCCGCCGCGGCGACAGTCGCGACGATCGCCTGCCCGGACGTCGGCCAGCAGCTGACGAACGTGCCGCAGAAGGCTCGTCAGGGTGTCGCCACCGAGCTGGCGAACCTGGACAAGCAGATCACCGAGGCCTACGCCCGGCTCGCCTCGACGCGTCAGGCGCAGACCAACGACGCGAGCTTCGTGCAGAACGCGATCGTCGGCCCCCTCAAGGAGAAGCGGGCCGCGACGATCGACCGCATCCGCATCGACATCCAGCGGGTGGGCGGCACCGTCAACGCGACTGCGCTGGCGCAGCTCGCCGCCTGTACGACGCAGAACGCCACCAACACCACCACGGCGGGTCAAGGCGGCGGTAAGAACAACGGCGGGGGCAACAACAACGGCGGCCAGAACAACGGCGGTCAGAACAACGGCAACACCGCCGCGCCGAGCGCGAGTGCCTCCGCGCCGGCCGCCAACAACGGTGGCCAGGCCGGCAACGGCCCGGCGGCAGCGGACTTCGTGGACATCACGAAGGTGGCGAACAACGTACTGGCGAAGCCGCAGAACAGCGGCCAGGCTTCGACCGGTTCGTTCACCACCAAGTGCGGCGTGAACGCCAACAAGAACCACAACACCGACAACGTCATCGTGGCGCCCGGCGTGACCAACGGCGCGCACCACGAGCACGACTACGTCGGCAACCAGAAGGTCAACGCGTTCTCCACGAACGACTCGCTACTGGCCGCCCCCTCCAGTTGCCAGAACCAGAGTGACCTGTCGTCGTACTACTGGCCGGTCGTGCGTGTGCAGGACGGCTCGCAGGAGTTCGACGCCAACGCGGACGGCGGTGGCAAGGAAGGCAACGTCGGCAAGATCCTGACCGCGCAGTCGGCGCAGATCAAGTACGTCGGCTCGCCGGCCAGCAAGGTCGTCGCGATGCCGCAGTTCCTGCGCATCATCACCGGTGACGCCAAGACCCTCACCAACGGTCTGGCCAACGCCAACGCGCACTGGAGCTGCACCGGCTTCGAGGACAAGGTCCAGCTCACCGAGCAGTACCCGATCTGCCCGCAGGGCAGCAACGTGGTGCGTACGTTCGCCTTCCAGAGCTGCTGGGACGGTGTGAACGCCGACAGCGCCAACCACCGTACGCACGTGGCCTTCGCGGACCCGGCGAGCGGCGTCTGCGGGAACGGCTTCAAGGCCATCCCGCAGCTGACGATGCGCCTGGTCTACAAGATCACGCCCCCCACCCTCCAGGCGGACGGCACCGTGAAGAACGCCTACGCGGTGGACGGATTCCCGGAGCAGTTGCACAAGCCGTCGACCGATCACGACGACTTCATCAGCGTCACCAAGAACAACCTGGCGGCGAAGATCGCCAACTGCGTCAACACCGGCAAGAAGTGCCAGTGAGCGCGGTTAGCCGGTAGGACCCGGTAGCACGAAAGCGGGCGGTGGGTTCTCCCACCGCCCGCTTTCGTGTGTGTCCTGGCCTAACCGGTGTCGACCCCTTGAGGGGTGTGAACCGGTGACAGCCTTTTCAGCTCGTGTGCTTCGAGTGGTCGGTGCCGATCTCCTCGGAGCCGCCGAGCGTGGTCTGCAGCTTCTTGACGATCTTGTCGGTGCCCACGGCGACCCACTTGCGGCCGACGAGATAGAAACCGCCGTAGTCCTTGGCGTCGTTGATCCACTCGCGCTGACCGCGGTCGGTGGCGAAGGTCACGAGGACGAACTTGCCGTAGCTCATCTTGCAGATGGCCTGGCGGAGTTCGTCGGCGTCGGTCTGGATGTCGGGCGTGCACTTCACCTTGGCCGCCAGGCTCTCCAGGCTGCCACTGGCCTCCGTCGGAACGGTCGCGGCCTTGGTGTCGGCACCGCAGCCCGCCAGCGCCAGCGCCGCCGTGGCGCCGGCCACCGCGAGCATCGGTCGGGTCAACCTCATCTGTCGTTCCTCCG
Source organism: Streptomyces sp. NBC_01478 (assembly GCF_036227225.1). Lineage (GTDB taxonomy): Bacteria > Actinomycetota > Actinomycetes > Streptomycetales > Streptomycetaceae > Streptomyces. Next base: position 3,537,496 of record NZ_CP109444.1, read on the forward strand.
GTCGTCCGGTCAGCAGCATGCCGCAGTCGGCCCCGGCGAGGGGCCTTCTCCTTCGATACGGCCCCAAGATGCCCCGCGCTCAATTCCATCGCCCTCGGCTGTACGCGTGTGCGAAGGTGACGCCCGTGAACCAAGACTGGGAAGACCGTACGACCGCCGCCTGGGCGACCTTCGACGAATACCCGGAGGAGCGTGCCGCCGAGTTCCGGGCCGTGATCGACGCGCTCGTCGCCGAACTCCCGGACGGCAGCCCGCTGGGGCCCTTCGAGCGGGCCTGCGCCTGGGACTCGACCGGGCACTCGGACAGGGCCGTTCCGCTGTACCGGGAAGCGCTGGCACTCGGGCTGCACGGCTACAAGGGCCGTCGCGCGAAGATCCAACTCTCCAGCTCGCTGCGGAACATCGGGCAGGCGGAGGAGGGCGTCAAACTGCTCACGCCCGAACTCGACGGCCCCTCGGACGAGTTGGACGACGCGGTCCGCGCGTGCCTCGCATTGTGTCTGTCCAGTCTCGGCCGCGACCGCGAGGGCCTGTCCCTCGTGCTGGGCGCCCTCGCGCCCCATCTGCCGCGCTACCAGCGGTCGATGGCGAACTACGCGCGGGCGCTGGTCGAGCCCGAAGCCTGAGTCGCCCGGGCGGCGGTGACCAACTCACCATTCGCTCGTTTTGCTGAACGTGCAGTCACAGGATGTCGCCAAGCGCCCCGCAGCTTCACCCACCGACCCGGTCGTCGATGTCGAACAGGCCGAGGCCGCGCTCGTCGAGCACTATCCACGGCTCGTCCGGCTCGCCTATCTGGTGCTCCCCCCGAGCCTCGGCCGCAACCGGCGCGTCCTGACCGCGCATGCCCTCACCCAGCGCGCCCTGCCCAGGGGCCGCGCGTCGGCGTCCGTGATCCCGGCCCAGTCGACCGGCCGCGACGGCGACCTGGGCTACGCCTTCGTCCGCCTCCAGGTCGTGCGTACGGCGCTGGAGGCCGGCCTGCCCCTGTCGTTCCGGGCGTGGCCCAAGCGCTCCCAACTCCCGCCGCTGCTCCCCCAGGTGTGGGGTCTGCGGCTCTTCCCGCGCTCGGGCGGCGCCGACGAACTCGCCCTGGACCAGCGGCTGTCGGCGCTGTCCGGCCCAGCGCGTGCGGTGTACGTGCTGCGCGGTCTGGAGCAACTGCCCGACGGCGACGTACGCAGGGTGCTCGCGGCGGCCGGAGTCGACGAGGTGGACGCGGCGCTGCGCGAGGCCGACGAGACGCCCGCGCAGTACGAACTCCTCAACTCCCCCGAGTTCGAACCCTGTTCGCTGCACGCCCGGCCCACCGACCTGATGCGCCGCCGCCAGCACGGCAAGGCGGCGCTCGCCGCCGCGGCGGCCGTCGCCGTGTGCGGGGCGCTGCTCGTGCTGCCCGGCGGCGGCTGGGGCCCGGACGGCGCCGCCGCGCCCGCGTACGCGCAGAACCCGGCAGCCCAAGCCGCCCTGAACCCGGCCAAGTTGACGAGGATCGCGCCCACCGCGTGGAAGTCCGCCACGCGCCAGGACTTCTCCGTCTGGCCCGCCCGCGGCGACCTCACGAACGACACCGCGCTGCTGCGCCGCGCCCTCGCCGTCTGGGCCCGCCCCGGCGAGTCCGTCCAGGTCTCGGCGACCCCCGGCACCCCCTCCGGCGGCCCGGCCGGACCACCCCAACTCCTGTACGCGGGAACGGTCGACAACGCGCGCGTGGTGATCCTCTACGACGGTCTGCGCATCGCGCGCTACGCCGAGCCGAAGGACGGCACCAAGGGGGCCGCGCTGGACTTCGCGCGGGTCGACGGGGCGACCGGGGCCGAGGCGGACGCGGTGGTCCTGGACCGCGCCGACGGCAACGTCCGTTATCTGACGGCCCCTTGGGTGAAGAAAGCGGCCGAGCGCGATCTGCAGAAGCCGAACGCCGGCGCACTGCCCATGACCCTCACCGACGGGATCACCTCACCGCTGGCCAGCCCCGCCCAGGCGACCGGCGCGTGCACGTCGTGGAACGTGCTCCAACTGACCGACGACACCGGCACCCGGCTGCTGAGCGACCTCGGCGAACTGGTCCCGGCGCACCTCACCACCGGACGGCCCGGCGCGGCCCACGAGGTGTCCGGCACCCGGACGCAGCACGCGTGGGCGCCGTTCGCCTGCTCCCTCGGCGCCATGCGTTCCCTGGGCGTTCGGTCCGTGAACGCCTGGCAGTACGCCCAGCAGCCGCTGCCCGACGCGAGCGGTACGGCGGAGTGGGTGTGCACGCGGGCCGAGACCTGGCAGGGCGGCGGTGAGCGGGTGCTGGCGCAGTTCCGCACGCCGGGCGGGACCTACGGCGCGGTCGCCGCGAAGGCGCAGGGCGTGGCGGCGTGCGGGGCGCGTGACCCGCATGTGCTGGCCGGCGTGCTGTGGAAGTCGGCGGCGGGCACCTGGTATCTGCTGGCCGCGGGCGGCAAGGGCACCGAGGCGGTCACGGCGACGGGCGGCGTGACCGGCTCGGCGCGCGGCGGCCTGCTGACCGTGCGGACCAAGCAGGGCGTCCAGGCCGAGCTGAAGGGCACGCTGGACGACGGCAGGACGATCACCGGGCTCCGCTAGCCGCCACCGACGTAGCTGACACTGACGTCAACAAGTCCCCGCACAAGGGTTCCCCACGGACTTACCCGTCAGTACATTGACGCCATGTCCAATAGCCCGCTCAAGGCCCGCAAGGTGTCCTTCTCCTGGGAGGGCACCCCGCTGCACTGGGTGCCCGGCGATCCGTTCACCACGCACACGATCAACGTGCTGCATCTGCTGCTGCCCGCCGGTGAGCGGTGGTTCGTGCACGTCTACAAGCAGGTGCTGCCCCTCATCCGGGACGAGCGGCTGCGCGCGGACGTGATCGGGTTCATCGGCCAGGAGGCGATGCACTCCCAGGCCCACGACGAAGTCCTGCCGCACCTGAAGGAGTTGGGCCTCGACCCGACCCCGTACACCGCGCAGGTCGACTGGTTCTTCGAGAAACTGCTCGGCGACCGCACGCTGCCGCCGGGCCGGGCCCGGAAGTGGTGGCTGCTGGAGCGGGTCGCGATCATCGCGGCGATCGAGCACTACACCGCGTTCCTCGGCGACTGGGTGCTGAACGCCGAGGAGTTGGACCGGCGCGGGGCCGACCCCACCATGCTGGACCTGCTGCGCTGGCATGGCGCCGAAGAGGTCGAGCACCGGTCCGTCGCCTTCGACCTCTTCACGCACGTGGACGGCAGCTACCGGCGCCGCGCCCGCACCTGGGCGACCGCGTTCGCCGCCCTGATGTTCCTGTGGCAGCGCGGATCCCGCTTCTTCATGGCGAACGACCCGACCCTCGTCGACGCCCACGCGAGCTTCAAGGACTTCTACGTCGCCGGAAAGCGCGGCACCCTCCCCGCCACCGGGGACATGCTCAGGTCCATACCCCGCTATCTGAGCCGCGCCTACCACCCCTCGCAGGAGGGCAGCACCGAACAGGCCGTCGCCTATCTGGCGTCCTCGCCCGCGGCGACCGCCGCCGAGAAGAGGGCGGAGTAGTGCCGAAGCCGCTCACCGTCGCCGTCCTGGCCGGCGCCGCGCTGCTGACCCGCCGTGCGCTACGGCGCCGGGTGCGGGCCTCGCCGCTGTGGCCGCTGCCCGCGCTGGACCCGCCGATCTCCGGCCGGCCCCGCACCCGGGCACTGAGGCTGCGGGTCGCCGCGCGGGAGACGGTCGCCGACGGCGTCGTACAACTGCGGCTGGAAGGAAGGGACTTGCCGCGCTGGGAGCCCGGGGCGCATATCGATCTGGTGCTGCCCTCGGGGCTGGTGCGGCAGTACTCGCTGTGCGGGGACCCGGCGGACAGCTCGTCGTACACGGTCGCGACGCGGCTGGTCGAGGACGGGCGGGGCGGGTCGCGCGAGGTGCACGAACAGGTGCGGGTGGGCGCGGAGTTGGAGGTGCGGGGGCCGCGGAACCGGTTCCCGCTCGTCGCGGCGCCCGCGTATCTCTTCGTGGCCGGCGGGATCGGGATCACACCGGTGCTGCCGATGCTGCGAGCACTGCCCGCGAACGCCAACTGGCGGCTGCTGTACGCCGGTCGGACCCGGGAGTCGCTGCCGTTCCTGGCGGAGATCGAGGACCTCGGTGCGGGCCGGGTGACCGTCGTGGCCGGACTGCCCGATCTGGACGGGGAGTTGGCGGAGATGCCGGAGGGAGCCGTCGTCTACTGCTGCGGGCCGGAGGGGCTGATGGCGGCCGTCGCGGAACGCTTCCCGGACGTACGCAGCGAACGCTTCGCGCCCCGGGCGGCCTCGGGAGGCGAGGCCTTCGAGGTCGAACTCCGGCGCAGCGGACGGACGTTGACCGTGCCCGCCGACTCCACCGTGCTCGCCGCCGTCCGCGCGGAGCTGCCGAACACCCTCTACTCCTGCGAACAGGGATTCTGCGGGACCTGCCAACAGCGGGTGCTGGAAGGGGAGGTGGAGCATCGGGACGAGTTGCTGACCGACGCCGAGCGGGCCGGCTCGATGCTGATCTGCGTGTCCCGGGCCCGAAGTGAGCGTCTGGTGTTGGATCTGTGATGGGGTGATGTGAACAACCCTGGTCGGTCCGGTCCGTTCGGGGCCCGAACAGATCGGTAAGGTGTTCGCATGAGTACCGGGGTTCGCCGCAGGATGGGAGTCGAGGAACGGCGACAGCAGTTGATCGGCGTCGCTCTCGACCTGTTCAGCCATCGCTCGCCCGACGAGGTCTCCATCGACGAGATAGCCGCGGCCGCAGGCATTTCCCGGCCGCTGGTCTACCACTACTTTCCCGGCAAACTCAGCCTGTACGAGGCCGCGTTGCAGCGCGCCTCGGACGATCTCGCCGGGCGGTTCGTGGTCGCCGAGGAGGGCTCGCTGGGTGGCCGGCTGCTGCGCGTGATGGGCCGGTTCTTCGACTTCGTGGACGACCACGGACCCGGTTTCGCGGCTCTGATGCGCGGCGGTCCGGCGGTCGGCTCGTCCACCACCAACGCGCTCGTCGACGGGGTGCGGCATGCCGCGTACCTTCAGATCCTCTCCCACATGAAGGTCGAACAGCCGCCCGCCCGGCTGGAGTTGATGATCCGGTCCTGGATCTCGCTGGTCGAGTCGACGGCCCTGATCTGGCTGGACGGCCGGCGCATCCCGCGCGCCGAACTGGAACGCCAACTCGTCCACGACTTCGGGGCGTTGGCGGCGGTGAGCGCGGCGTACGACGAGGAACTGGCCACGCTGCTGCGCGAGTCACTCCGGAACGAGCCGGGCGACGGGCCGTTCACCGACCTCGTCGTCCGACTCGTCGCACTGGCGTCGTAGCCTCCCGGAGAAGACCTACCGCAAGACCTACCGCAGGACCTACCGCTCGAACTTCCGGTAGGACGCGTCGAGTTCGCGCACCTCGGCGGAGGCGTGCAGCACGGAACCGTCCTCGTCGATGTACTCGCGGAGGAGGTCCAGCACCCGCTCGGTCAGCTTGGCCTTGGTCTCCTCGGTGCGCCCGGCGAGCAGCCCGAGGGTGACATGGACGACGGTGTGGCCCAGCTCGTCGAGACCCTCGTACCCGAAGGCCGTGTACTCGCTCGGGCGGAACTGGGTCTTGCACGCCTCCGGCTTCGCCGCGGCGATCGAGACGACCGCCTCGTGCAGCGCACGGGCGAAGCCGTCCTGGTCGAAGGAGATCGTGTGGGAGTGGTCGACGGTGATCTGCGGCATGGGAAGACTCCTGTTCTAAGCCAACAACTCGCTGCTCACCCTAGGACCTATCCGCAACGCCAGCATCGCGATGTCGTCGTCCCGGTCGACGCCGAAGCAGTCGAGGAGGGTGTCGCAGAGGGCGTCCAGGCCTGGCAGTGCACCGGAGGAGGCCGCGCGGAGTTGTTCCATGGACACCGAGATGTCCGTACCGCGGGTCTCGATGAGGCCGTCGGTGATCATGAGGAGCCGGTCGGTGGGTTCGAGGAACAGCTCGGTGGGCGGCGGATGGGACAGGCCCACGCCGAGCAGCGGGCCGGCCGCCTTGGCGTAGTCCGCGCTGCCGTTGTCCCGGACGATCAGCGGCGGGATGTGCCCCGAGTTGGAGATGAGGGTGCGCCCGGTGTCCGGGTCGACCAGGGCCAGACAGACGGTGGCCGTGGTCTCCGGGTGGTAATGCTGGAGCATCCGGTCCAGCCGCTCGGCGAGGACGCTGGGGTCGCTCTCGTCGACGCAGTAGGCGCGCAGCGCGTGCCGTATCTCCACCATGACGGTGGCCGCCTCCAGCGAGTGCCCGACCACGTCGCCGACGGCGAACAGCACTCCCTTGGCGGTCTTCAGGACGGCGTAGAAGTCGCCGCCGATCTCGGTGTCCTGGGACGCGGGCACGTACCGCACCACGACGTCGACGCCCGGGAGGTCGGGCAGCTTGTCCGGCTTGGGCAGGAAGCTGCGCTGGAGGGTGAGGGCGACATGCCGCTCGACCTGGTACATGAGGAGGGGCTCGGCGGCGAGCGCGGTCGCCTGGGCGAGTTGCGCGAGCAGCGCCCCGGCCTCGGGACCCACCCGGCGCAGTCCGCGCGTGGGGGCGGCGAGGCAGACCGGGGCCCGGCCCTCCTGGGTGAGGACCAGCGCGAGGCGGGCATCGTGTTCCACGCCGGGCCGGAAGTAGCCGGTGGGCCACAGCGGCGTGGGCACCGTGGTGATCTGCACCCCGGACTGCCCCAGGGAGAGCCGCCGCAGCAGCCGGGACACGGCCCGGTCGGCGCCCGGGTCCGGCAGCGCGACCGAGGTGCGCTCCCGGGGCAGGCCGCGGTAGAGCTGGTCGTCCCGGTCGAGGACGAACACGGCGGCGGGGGTGTTGGTGAGCCGTGCGGTGCCGTCGGCGGCGACCTCGACGAGTTCCTGGAGGGAGCGTGCGGCCTGGATGGTGACGATCATCTCGGACAGCAGGGTCAGCCGCCGTACCAGCGCCCGGTCGTCGGCCCGCAGCCGGGCCGCGCGGACCGCGGCCCGGACCGCCGCCTCGATCTCCTCGGGCTCCGCGGGCACGGTCAGATAGGCCTCGTCGCCCGCGTCGAGCGCCGGGCAGCGGTCGCTCGGGGGGACGGCGAGCGCCGAGACGTGCACGACGGGCAGGCCCGCCATGCGCGGCCGCTCCTTGAGCATCCGGCACAGTTCGAACCCGCTCATGTCCGGCAGGTTCACGTCGATCAGGGCCACGTCGGGCAGGTTCCCCTTGCGCAGCCGCACGTCGAGTTCGGTGAGCGCCTCTTCGCCGCTGCCGACCGCGAGGACCCGATGGCCGGCGCGGCTCAGCACAGTCTCGAACGCGAACCGGCTCGCGGGCTCGTCGTCCACGACCAGCACGGTCGCATGCGTCAGTTTGCCGTTGGCGTCCATTTGTCAGACCTGGCCCTTTGACACACCGGTGGGGCAGGCCGGTGTCCGCAGCCTGCCCCCCTACGGTAATGCGCTTTCAGGGTGTCCGGGTGAATACCGCGACAGTACGTGCGGGAACGGCGAAGGTACCCGTCCCCTTCGCGTACGAGGCCGCCTTGACGGTGGCGTCGGCGCCCGCCGCCTGCACCGGGTGCAGCCGGTAACCAGTACCGGCCAGCGAGCCCACCCGCTGCTCCTGCGTGCTCGGCGTCGCGTTGAACACGACCACGAGATCACCGAGCTCCATGGTGATCACCCCGGGCGTCTCGTCCGCCCCGGACAGCGGGAACGACAGCTTCGCCTGCACCTGCCCGGCCGTGCCGAGCGAGAAGACGGGTTCCGTCGTACGGATCCTCAGCAGATCCTGATACGCGGCCGAGGTGCCCTCGATCTGCCCGCAGCCGACCTCGACCGACGTCAACAGGCCCTTCGCGTACGGCCACTTGGACGCGTTGTCAGCCGCCATCGGCAGCCCCTGCCCGAAGCCGTTGCCGTCCGCGCAGTTCCAGTGGATCGCGTTGAACCAGTCGCCGCTGTCGAAGGAGTTGCGGTCCAGGGACTTGGAGCGCAGCAGGTCGGTACCGGCCTGCGAGAGGGACGGACCCTGCGAGAGAGTCGCCGTGGCCATCGCGAGGACCTGCATCCGCGCCCGGTCGGCGGCGCTCGTCCCGGCGGGCAACTTGTACGTCAGCGCGTCGAACAGCGACTCGTTGTCGTGCGCGTCGACGTAGGCGAGGGCGTCGCCGGGCGTGTCCGCGTATCCGGCGGGCGCGCCGTTGTAGTCGATCTCGGCGCCGGTGACGTCCTTCCCGTCGGTGTCGGTGAAGCGGTAGGCGGCGAGGTTGCCGCTCAGGCCGACCTTGATGAGGTCCTGGTAGTGCAGGAGGCGGGCCTTCTGCTCGGCCGAAGTGCCGTTCGCCGTAGAGGAGTTGGGGTCGGTGTACAGGCCGGACGCGAAGCCCTGGACACCGGGGTCCGCGTCGAAGGGGCTGCCGCCGCGTACGGCGTCACGGGCCCGGTCGGAGAAGGTGGCGATGCCCGTGCCGGCCATGTTCTGCTGCGTGGCCTGCACGAAACGGGCGTCGTCGGCGACCTCGCCGAAGTTCCAGCCCTCGCCGTACATGATGATCTTCTTGCCGTCGGCCCCGTCCTTCGCGAGGGTCAGCGCGTCCAACGCCTTGCGTACGGCGAGGATGTTGGCCTTCGGCTGGTGCCCCATGAGGTCGAAGCGGAAGCCGTCGACCTTGTACTCCTTGGCCCAGGTGACCACCGAGTCGACGACGAGTTTGCCCATCATGGCGTTCTCGGTGGCCGTGTTGGCGCAGCAGGTGGAGGTGGCCACGCTGCCGTCGGCCAGCAGCCGCTGGTAGTAGCCGGGCACGATCTTGTCGAGGACCGAGTAGTCCGCCTGTCCGCTGGCCGCCGTGTGGTTGTAGACCACGTCCATGACGACCCGAAGCCCGTCCTCGTTCAGCGACTTGACCATCTTGCGGAACTCGACGGTACGGCCGGTGCCGTCCGGATCGGTCGCGTACGAACCCTCGGGAACCGTGAAGTGGTAAGGGTCGTAACCCCAGTTGTAGGCGTCCTTCGCGGCGACGGCCGCCACGCACTCCTGCTGCTTCTCCGAGTCGGCGGCGTAGGAGGCGAGGTCGCAGTCGGTGGTGGACTGCTCGGTCTTCTTCTCGGGGATGGTGGCGATGTCGAAGGCGGGCAGCAGATGCACGTACGACGTCCCCGACTTCGCCAACTCCCGCAGATGCCGGGAGCCGTCGCTGTTCTTGTCCGTGAAGGCGAGGTAGGTCCCCTGGTCCTTCGCGGGGACCGTCTTGTCGGCGACGGAGAAGTCCCGGATGTGCAGCTCCTGGATCTCGGCGTCCTTCAGCGGCACCGCCTTGGGCTTCTTGAGGCTCGACCAGCCGCTCGGGGCAAGGGACTTGGCGTCGAGGTCGACGACCAGGCTCTGCTTCGAGTCGGTGGTGAGAGCGACCGAGTAGGGGTCGGTGACCTCGTTGGTGACGAGCTTCTGGACGGTCGGCGCCCACACCTTCACGACGTACCGGTAGGGCTTGTCCGTCCAGGAGGCCGGACCGGTGACGGACCAGACGCCGGTGGTGGCGTCACGGCTCATCTTCTTGAGCGAGCCGTCCAGGTCGAGGGACACGTTCTGCGCGGTCGGGGCCCAAACGGCCAGCGTGGGGCGGCCGTTGTGGAAGGTCGGACCCAGGTCGGCCTTGGTCGCGGCGCCGTACACATCGTCGAGCACGCCGGCGATCTGCACGCCGGTCGCGGCCAACACGGCGCCGTTGACGGCCCGTTGGGAGGCGACGAGCTGACCGGTCAGGGCCTCCTTGACGCGGGCGCGGTCACGCGGATCGACGGACCAGGCCGTGTAGTCCTTCAGGTAGGGGAACTTGGCCTTCTGCGCGTCGGTGAGCGTGGTCCTCGACAGTCGCAGCCAGCGCTCGTCGTCGCTCGTCAGCGTGCCGTCCTTCACGGCGATCGAACCGTCGTGGGAGTACAGGAGTTGGGTGGAGGCGGCGGCGTCGGAGCCGTTCCAGGCGACCGTGTTCCGGTCGATCCAGACCGCCTTGGAGGTGCTCAGGTCGAGCGCCGCCGCACTCCCCGCGGGCTGTGGCAGGAGGTACTTCTCCTGGCCGTTCAGCAGCCACACCTCGTAGCCGTTGGACTTGAGGTCGAGCGACTGGTCGGCGGAGAGGTCCTTCTCGTCTCCCTTGTGGAGGATGTAACTGAGGCTGGTGGCACCGGAGTCGAGCGGCACCTCGAAGACGGCGCCGTAGGCGTCGGTCTTCACCGGCTGGAGCGGGCTCGACCAGTCCGTGGGGCTCGCGGCACCCGTCCAGACGTGCAGCCCCCAGCCGGTGTAGTCGCCGTCGGCACGGTGGTAGTGGACGACGGCCTTGGTGGTGTCCTGCGCCGGGTAGGACGGGCGTTCCGTCTGTACGGCCTCCTTGCCCTGCTCGATCCACACCTCACCGGTCTTGGTGACATCGATCGAACGGTCGGCGGCGACATCCTTGTTGCCGTCCTTGTCGATCACCAGGAAGCTGACGTTCGAGGCGCCCGGCTTCAACTTGACGTAGGCGAAGGCCCCGTAGGCATCCCGCCCGATGAACGGGTGACTGGCCGGCCAGGTCGTGGCCTCGCCGTCGGCGAGGTCGCCCCAGGCGTACAGGCCCCAGTTGTCGTAGTCGCCGTCGGTGCGCTTGTAGTGGACGATCGCGTAGTCGCGGGAGGAGGCTGTGGGGATCTCCTCGGCCGGCGGGGTGCCGGAGGCGGAGGCGGCTGTCGCGCTCGCCGTGCGCCCGCCGGAATCGACCACAACTGCCTTGTACCGCAGGGCGGTTCCGGGCGCCACATCCTTGCCGATGGTCTGCGTGACCTTGTACGGGGCGTGGTCGGCGGAACCCAGCGTCCGCCACGTGCCGTTGCCGGTCTGGGCGGCGAAGACGACCCGGTTGAGCTGGCCGCCGGTGACGTCGGCGCTCAGTTCGACGGTGCCGGTGGCTCCCGCGTCCGGGGCCTTGAGGGTGATGGTGGGCTTGGTGACGGGCTTGGCAAGGGTGCCGTTCGCCTTGAGGACGATGGCGGAACCGGCCGGGACGGTGACGGTGACCTTGTTGTCGGCGCCGCTCGTCGCGGTGACCGAAGTCCCGTAGATCCCCCGGTACTTCATGTCCGGCGAACCGGTCGCGAAGGTCACGGTCTTGGCGGTGTCGGCGTTGTTGAGGGCGACGACGTACTCGGCGGCGCCACTGGTCCGCGTGAAGGCGTAGACACCGGCGCCGTCGGCCGCGTAGCGCTCGGTCTGCACTCCGTCGGTCAGTGCCGGGTTGTCCTCGCGCAGCTTGGAGAGGGCGGCAATCTCCTTGTACAGCGGGGCAGTTGGGTCGTAGGCGTCACTGGCCGCCGTGCGATCGGTGCCGATCTCGTCGTCGTCGAGATAGTCGGCGACCTTCGAGGCGAACATCGTCTGGCGGGCGTCCTTGTCGCCGCCGGAGCCGGTGAAGCCCTGTTCGTCGCCGTAGTAGACGACGGGGTTGCCGCGGCTGAGGAACATCAGCTCGTTGGCGAGCCTGTCCTTGGCGAGGAGTTGGGCGTCGGTGGCCTTCGGGTTGTCCTGGTCGAGGAAGTAGCCGATGCGGCCCATGTCGTGGTTGCCGAGGAAGGTGACCTGCTCGTACGCGTTCGCCTTGTCGGTCGTGTACTTGTAGTCGTCGCCGAAGACACTCGCCAACTTCTGCGCGCTGCCGCCCTGGGAGGCGTAGGAGCGGGCCGCGTCCTGGAAGGGGAAGTCGAGCGTGGCGTCCAGCCGGCCCTGGGTGACGTACGGCGAAGTGACGGACGTGTCGGCGGAGTAGACCTCACCGAACATGAAGAAGTTCCTACGGCCGTGCGCGGCGGCGTACTTGTCGAGGGCTGTCGCCCACTGGGTCCAGAAGTCCATGTCGACGTGCTTGACGGTGTCGATGCGGAAGCCGTCGACGTCGAAGTCGCGCACCCACTTCTCGTAGATCTTCTCCATGCCGCTGACGACCTCGGGGCGTTCGGTCCACAGGTCGTCGAGACCGGAGAAGTCGCCGTAGGTGGCGTTCTCGCCGACGTAGGTCGACTTGCCCCGATTGTGGTACATCGTTGGGTCGTTGAGCCAGGACGGGACCTTGGCGTCCGTCTTGTCGGCGGGGACGGTCGGGGTCTTCGGGAAGGAGGAGGTGGAGACGGAGGGGAAGGCGTGGGAGCCGTCCGCGTAGTCGGCGTCGTCGAAGGGCCGGCCGTCCTTGGTGAGGTAGGGGAAGGCGCCCTTGGAGAGGTAGTCGTAGGACTTGCCCTCGTAGTCGACGACGTCGGCGGTGTGGTTGGTGATGACGTCGAAAAAGACCTTCATGCCCTTGGCGTGGGCCTTGGAGATGAGGGTCGCGAGATCCTTGTTGGTGCCGAAGTGCGGGTCGACCTGGGTGAAGTCCGTTATCCAGTAACCGTGGTAGCCGGCGGAGGCGTCGCTCCCCGTCCCCTGCACGGGCTGGTTCTTGAAGATCGGGGCCATCCAGATGGCGGTGGTGCCAAGGCCCTTGATGTAGTCGAGCTTCTTTGCCAGGCCCTTGAGGTCGCCACCCTGATAGAAGCCCTTGTCGGTGGGGTCGTAGCCGGTGCTGAGGCGTGAACCGGTCAGCCCGCCCTGGTCGTTGGCGGTGTCGCCGTTGGCGAACCGGTCCGGCATCACGAAGTAGAACTGCTCGCGGGTGTCGTCGTGCCGCGCGGGCGTGGCGGCCAGTCGCGCGTCGGACGGGGGTGCGGGCGGGATCGCGGCGTGGGCGGCGAGGGGTTGGACGAACGCCGCGAGGAGTGCGGCGACGAGGACGCCCGTGGCCCTTCTCCGTCGCTCGGTGCGGCGCGTGCGGGGCGCCGGCCATCTCGGTATCACAGGCGTGAACTCCTTGCGATTACGGCTCAGTTCGGGTCCGACCCCGGCGAGACCGTATCGCCGACGCAAGGGTTGCAGCAAGAGTCCTGAAAGGGGGAGAAAGAACTTTCATCGGCACTCTTGGCGGTCGCCCCGCGGAAAGGGTGCAGCACCCTTGGCTGTTCCCTACCGGAACGGTCTGGAACCGATCACTCCGAGAGCCCTCCTACAGCCGTACCTGTTGCACATCGCGGAACACGGACCCGGGCCATCCACCCTTGCCGACGAGTAGCCGGCTGTGCGGGAGGGTCTGCGCACCCGGGCCGAGGCAAAAGCCACCCAGTTGACGTAGATACGGATGCCTCAGCGAAAGAGGCCGACGTTCTCCGCAACCCACTCCTCAAACGACCTGGCCGGGGACCCCGTGACCCGTGGAACCGTGTCACGTACCGCCAGCAGTTCCTCATTGACGTCTCCGCCCGTGACATCGAGCACCGCGTCCGCGGCCTCGGCGCCGAAGACCGCGGCCATCTGGGCGTGAGCCTGCTGGCGGCTGATCTCCGCGAAGGGCACCTCCCGCCCGAGTGCTGTCGCGATGGCCTCGACCTGCTGCCGGGGAGTCACCGGTCGCGGACCGGTCAGGGCGTACGTCCGACCCTGGTGCCCTGGCTCGGTCAGTGCCGCTCGTGCCACCGATGCGATGTCCGCGGGGTGGATCGTGGGCAGACCGGTGTCCGCGTACGGCGCGCGGACCGGCTGGCCGGCGCGGATCGGTGCCGCCCACATCGTGGCGTTCGAGGCGAACTGGGTCGGCCGCAGGATCGTCCAGGCCATGCCGCTGTCCTTGAGGAGCCGTTCGACCGCCAGGTTCTCGGCGGCGGCGCCCAGGTGCGGGTGGGTCTGTGCCGTGATGGACGACACCAGCACCACGTGCTCCACACCCGCCAGTCGGGCGGCCGTGAGGATGTCGGCATCCGGGCCGAGACGCGAGACGAGGAACAGCGAACTCGCCCCGTCCAGAGCGGACTTCAGCGACTCCGGCTCCTCGAAGTCGCCCTCGACGGCCTCTACTCCTTCGGGAAACTCGGCCGCCCGTGCCGCATCGCGGGTGAAGCCTCGCAGCGGCCCCGCACCGCATCCGTGCAACTCCCTCAGCAGGGCGCTTCCTATGTTTCCGGTGGCGCCTGTCACGAGGATCATGAGCGCGTTCTCCTGCCGTCGGTGATCAACTCGACGACACGCTAGAAGCTCAATCGCGCTTCAGGTCAAGGCGAGTCCGGGCCCTCGCCGCACGCCCTGCGAACTCCCGCGAACTCCCGCCGGCTTCCGCGAACAAAACCGCCGTACCGCGCATCGGACCTTGTGTACGGCACCAGAGAACGGCGCGGGGCGCACGCAGCGGCCCGCACCGCGGAGCAGGAGTGGGAGCACCAACACCGTGAACGAAGACCTGAACACCACCGGTCGGAACGGCACCCCCGACCAGCCCGGCAACGCCAGGCCCCGGCACCGCGCCGACCGACGCTTCGGGCGTACGGTGGTCGGTCTGGCCGCCGTCGCCGGGCTGGGCCTCGCGGCCTGGGCGAGCACCGCCAACGCCGCGACCTCCACCACCACGAGCACCGCGAAGGCCACGCCGACCTGCTCCGCCGCCGCACTCAAGGCCACGTTCGGCCGCCAGCTCGCGGGCGGAATGAACCACCAGGGCGTCGTCGTCACCCTGCGCAACCTCAGCGGCAAGACCTGCGCGCTGCGCGGCTACCCGGGCCTGGGGCTGGAGAACTCCGCCCACAAGAAGCTCACGACCCACACCACCTGGGGCAACACCTGGTACGCGCACAACCCCGGCAAGAAGACCCTCACCCTCAAGGACGGCCAGAGCGCCGAGGCCGTCATCGCCTGGACCCACGCCAACACCGGTACATCGGGCGCGGTCCACGCCTCTTTCCTGGAGATCACCCCGCCCGGCTCCACCCAGCACAAGACGCTGGCCTTCCCCCAGTGGGTCGACCACGGCGACCTCTCCGTGACCGCGCTGGCAAGGCACATCACCGTCACCTCCTGATCCCCCACGGGCCGGACGGCGGCGGCGTGCCCCCTCGCGCCGCCGCCGTCCAACACCGTGGATCAGCAGGACGTCTTGCCCGCGTAGATCGCCAGTGCCGTGTTGGAGCCCAGGGTGGCCGTGAACTGCCCGCTGGAGTTCACCGTCACCGTCGTGTTGTTCTGGACGTTGCAGTACGTGCCCGCGGCCAGCGACGTCTGGTACGTCTGGGTCAGCGAGTACGACTCGTGATTGATCGCCACGTAGCCCTTGCTGCCGCGGCCGAAGGCGATCGCGTCGTTGCCGTCGTCCCACCAGTTGGTGAGGGACTGGCCGCTCGTGGTGTTGCGGAAGGCGACCATGGCCTTGATCTCCGGCCAGGCGTGCTGGCACTTCCAGCCGTCCTGCCAACAGGCCGTCACCGAGCCGCCGTTGGGCGGGCCGGCGTCCGTGTCGGACCATTCGTAGCCGGAGTTGATGTCGGGGGCGCCGTAGGGATAGGCGAGCATGAAGACGTTGGCCAGGGTGTAGTTGGCGCCGTCCTTGTAGTTCAACGTCGAGCCGTTGCGCTCGGTGTCGTGGTTGTCGACGAAGACTCCCGCCACCGAGCTGCTCATGTAGCCCCAGCCCTCGCCGTAGTTCTTCAGGTAGGCGAGGTTCTCGTTGTTGAAGACCCGCTTGAGGTCGTAGGCGTAGCGGAACTCCTGGACGTCGCCGTTGCCGGTGTACTCGGTGGGCTGGACGGCCTCGCCGGAGCCGTAGATGACCTCCTGCTTCCAGTACACGGAGGGGTTGCTCAGGCGGGACTTGATGTTCGCGAGGTCGGTCGCCGGTATGTGCTTGGCCGCGTCGATGCGGAAGCCGTCGGCGCCGTAGCCGAGGAGGGTGTTCATGTAGCCGGCGATGGTGGACCTGACGTACTCCTCGCCCGTGTCCAGGTCGGCCAGGCCGACCAGTTCGCAGTTCTGGACGTTGGCGCGGTTCGTGTAGTCGCTGATCGTGGACGTGCAGTCGTCCATGTCGTACGAGGAGTACAGGCCGGGGTAGTTGTACTTCGTGTACGACGAACCACCCGTGCCGGTGCCGCTGCCCGCCGACATGTGGTTGACGACCGTGTCGACGACGACCTTCACGCCCGCCGCGTGGCAGGTGCTGATCATGTTCTGGAAGGCCGTCGCGTCGCCGAGCCGGCCCGCGATCTTGTAACTCACCGGCTGGTACGACGTCCACCACTGCGAGCCCTGTATGTGCTCGGCGGGCGGGGAGACCTGGACGTAGCCGTAACCGGCCGGGCCGAGGGTGTTGGTGCACTCCTTGGCGACCGAGGCGAAGTTCCACTCGAAGAGGACGGCGGTGACGTCCTTGGTGCCGGGTGGGGAGGCATGTGCGGTGCCGGGCACCAGGAGGGCCGTCGCGGCGGCGAGGGCGAAGGCTCCTGCAAGCGATCTGCTGTTGGCCATGTGAAGTTCCTTCTCCGTTGAAGGTTCTTGCTGAAACTCTCTGGAAATCTTGCGGTCGCCCAGATGTTAAAGGCCCGCCGCCCAAAAGGGCAGCGGGCCGTGTGAAGTTGATGAAAGAACTTACGGGGTGGTGGTCCACCACACCGTCGTGTCGGCGGGCAGCTTCGCCTCGCCGGCCGTCTCGGTCACCTCACCGCTGGCGAGCAGGAGACGACCGTACGCCTTCGTCGTCACGGACTCCCCGCTCGTGTTGGCCACGCACACGAACTCCCCACGCCGGAAGGCGAGTACGCCCTCGGGCGCCCGCAGCCACTCCACCGAGTCGCCCGCGCCGAGGTCGACTTGGGCGCGGCGGGCGGCGAGCGCGGCCCGGTACAGCTCCAGCGTGGAGCCGGCCGCCCCGGTCTGCGCCTCGATGCTCAACTCGCCCCAGCCGTCCGGCTGCGGCAGCCAACTGCCCCCGCTTCCGAAGCCGTACGACGATCCCTCGCGCGTCCACGGGATCGGCACCCGGCACCCGTCGCGGAAGCCGTCCTGGCCCGCGCCCCGGAAGTAGGCGGGGTCCTGGCGGACTTCGTCCGGGAGGTCGACGACGTCGGGCAGGCCGAGTTCCTCGCCCTGGTAGATGTACGCCGAGCCGGGCAGCGCCAGCATCAGCAGCGAGGCGGCGCGGGCCCGGCGCAGGCCCAGCTCCCGGTCGCCCGCCGTGCGGATCTGGGTGCCGAGGCCGGGCGGGTTGGCGAAGCGGGTGGCGTGCCGGGTGACGTCGTGGTTGGAGAGGACCCAGGTGGCGGGGGCGCCGACCGGGCGCATGGCCTCCAGGGTGCGGTCGATGACCGTACGGAGTTCCGCCGCGTCCCAATCCGTCGACAGGTACTGGAAGTTGAAGGCCTGGTGGAGTTCGTCCGGGCGGACGTAGTTCGCGGTGCGCTCGACGGTCGGCGTCCACGCCTCGGCGACGAAGATGCGCTCGCCCGCGTACTCGTCGAGGACCGTGCGCCACTGGCGGTACACGTCGTGCACGCCGTCCTGGTCGAAGAACGGCATGACATCGTTGCCCAGCAGCTTGAGTTGGTCGTGCGAGCCGAGGTCGGGCAGGCCCTCCGCCTTCACCAGGCCGTGGGCCACGTCGATGCGGAAACCGTCGACCCCGATGTCCAGCCAGAAGCGCAGGATCGAGCGGAACTCGTCGCCGACCGCGGGGTGTTCCCAGTTGAAGTCGGGCTGCTCCGGCGCGAAGAGGTGCAGGTACCACTCCCCGAGCGAGCCGTCCGGTTCGGTGACCCGTGTCCAGGCCGGGCCGCCGAAGATGGACTCCCAGTCGTTGGGCGGGAGTTCGCCGTGCTCGCCCTTGCCGGGGCGGAAGTGGTAGCGCTCCCGCAGCGGTGAGCCGGGGCCTTCCCGCAACGCCCTCTTGAACCACTCGTGTTGGTCCGAGGAGTGGTTGGGGACCAGGTCGACGATGATGCGCAGACCGAGTCCGTGGGCGTCGCGGATCAGCGCGTCGGCGTCGAGCAGGTTCCCGAACATCGGGTCCACGGCACGGTAGTCGGCGACGTCGTAGCCGGCGTCCGCCTGCGGGGAGGCGTAGAACGGGCTGAGCCAGACGGCGTCGATACCGAGGTCGCGCAGGTACGGGAGTCGGGCGCGGACGCCCTCCAGGTCGCCCATGCCGTCGCCGTTGCTGTCGGCGAAACTGCGGGGGTAGACCTGGTAGATCACCGCGTCTCTCCACCAGTCGCCGCGCTTGGCTTTGGCGGGGTTCGGTGCCGGGGCGATGGCCGAGTGCTGCTGGGTCATGGCGTCCTTGGTACGTAACGGGGTTCTGGTCATGGGGAGTTGGTGACGAGGCGGCCGTGAAGTCAGCGGGGTCGGATGGACGTCACGGCCGCCTCGAGTTTTGGGTGCGGCTGAGTGGGGGCTGGGCGTGCCCACGCGGCGGAGCCGCACATCGACACAGCCCCGCGCCCCTTTACAGGGGCGCTGTTCGAACCGGCGTTTTTAGCCCTTGGTTCCGCCTGCCGTCAGGCCGGTCACCAAGTTCTTCTGCACGAGATAGAAGAACGCGGCCACCGGTATCGCGATCAACACAGCCGTCGCGGCCATCAGGTTGCGTTGCGCGTCGTGCTCGCTCACGAACGTCTGGAGTCCGACCGCGAACGTGTACTTCGTGTCGGACAGCATGAACGTGGAGGCGAACGCGACCTCGCCGAAAGCCGTGAGGAAGCTGTAGAACGCGGCGACCGCCAGGCCCGGCTTGGCGAGCGGCAGGATCAGTCGCAGGAACGTGCCGAAGGGGTTCAGCCCGTCGACGCGTCCGGCCTCGTCGATCTCGAACGGGATGGTGTCGAAGTAACCCTTGAGCAGCCAGGCGCAGTAGGGCACCGCAGTGGAGCAGTAGACGAGGATGAGACCAAGGTAGCTGTCGATGAGCTGCAGGTCCGCCAGAATCTGGTACATCGGCACGATGAGTACCGCTATCGGGAACATCTGGGTGACCAGCAGCACCCACATGAACTTCCGGTAGCCGGGGAAGCGCATCCGCGAGACGGCGTAGCCGGTGCTGGCGGCGATCGTCACGCCGATGACCGTGGTGCCGAGCGAGACGATCAGCGAACTCTTCAACCAGTCGAAGAACCCGGTGTGCTGGAGCACGAACGAGTAGTTGTCGAACGTCATCTTCTTCCAGATGCCGGCCGGGTGGAGATAGCCGTCCGAGTCCGGGCCCAGCGAGAGGAAGACCAGCCAGGCGATCGGGAAGAGGGCGATCAGGCTCGCGACGATCAGGAAGCCGTGCGAGGCGAGGGCGCCGGAGCGGCTCAACTCGCCCCGGCGGCGCGTCCGTTGGGGCGGGGTGTCGGTCGTGCTGCTCATGGGGGCTCCTGTCTCAGATCGCGAGCTGTTGGTCATTGCGGTTCAGCCAGCGGCGGTAGAAGGAGGTGAAGACGATCAGGATGGCCAGCAGCAGGATGCCGTAGGCGGCCGACTGGGCGAATTCGCGCGGCTGTTGGCCGAAGCCGAGGTAGTACGACCAGGTGACGAGGATCGAGGCGTCGGGGGCCGTGTTGCCGAACAGCAGGAAGATGACGGCGAACTGGTTGAACGTCCAGATGACGCCGAGGAGTACGACGGTGGAGCTGACCGACCTCAGGCCCGGCAGGGTGACGTAGCGGAAGCGCTGCCAGGGGCTCGCGCCGTCCATCTCGGCGGCCTCGTACAGCGAGGCGTCGATGGACTGCAGCCCGCCGAGCATCGAGACCATCATGAAGGGCACACCGCACCAGGTGTTGACCATGATCGCGGCGGTCCGCTGCCAGAACGTGCTCTCCAGCCAGTCGGGTTGGGGCAGGTGCAGGGTGTGCAGCGCGGTGTTGATGATGCCGCCGTCGGCGAGCATGAAGCGCCAGCCGAACACGGTGACGAAGGTGGGGACGGCCCACGGCAGGATCAGGATGAGCCGGTACAGGGTGCGTCCGCGCAGCTTCAGGTTGAGCAGCAGGGCGAGGGCGAGGCCGATCGTGTAGTGCAGGGTGACGCAGACCGCAGTCCAGACGATCGTCCATATGAAGTGCGACCAGAAGCGGTCGTACGACGTCGGGCCGAACAGGATGTCCTTGTAGTTGTCGAGCCCGATGAACTTGTAGGTGGCGTCGATGTGGTTGACGCCGATCGTGCGCGCGGTGTTGAGGCTGTTGGCGTCCGTGAGCGTCAAGTACAGGCCGTACACCAGGGGATACAGCACGAGGACGCCGAGCACGACGACCACGGGGATGATCATCGCGTAGGCGTACCAGTGCTTCTGGTAGGCGTACTTGAGGCGCCTGGCCGGCCCGGGGCGGGGTGCGCGGTCACCGTGGCGCTTGCCGGTCGCGCGGTCGATGGCGACTGTCATGGTTCGTTCGACACCTTCTGAAAGTTCAAGCGGGTACGGCAGTTCAGGGCTGCGGCGGCTCAGGCCGATGGCCGTCGGATCCGTCCCCCGGGTTTTCACATGGGGGTCCCCCCGCTCGAGCGAAGCCGAGAGTGGGGGAGGATCCGACGGCCACTCGGGGCTACTTGCTGAAGTCCGGGACCAGCTTGGCGATCGCCAACTCGGCGTTGCTCAGGCCCTTGTCGAGGGACTCCTTGCCACCGGCGACCTTGGGCAGCTCGGTGTCCAGCGGACCCCACAGTGAGCTGTACTCGGCGAGCTCCGGGCGCGGCTGCGCGGCGCCGAGGACGCCCTGGTAGCCGGCGATGCCCGGGTCGGCCTTGACGGCGGCGGTGTAGGCGTCGTCACGGGTCGGCAGCGTCGAGTTCTTCAGCGCGATCGTCGACTGGGAGGCGGCGGAGGTCATGAAGTTGAGGAACTTCAGGGCCGCCTTCTGGTGCGCGGCGTCCGAGCCGGCGTAGACCGAGAGGTTGTGACCGCCGGTCGGGGCGCCGGACTTGCCGGTGGAGCCGGCCGGGATCTGCGCGATGCCGAGGTTGGACTTGTCCGTGAAGGCCGAGCCCTTGTAGAAGTTCGTGATCTCCCACGGGCCCTGGATGATCGCGGCGACCTTGCCGGTGACGAACGCGTCCTGGATGTGGGCGTAGGCGTCGGCGGTGGTGTCGGCCTTGTGCAGACCGGCGCCGGAGAAGAGGCTCAGCCAGGTGCCGTAGGCCTTCTTCGCGGCGGCGGAGTCCACGGTGATCTTCTTCGCGGAGGCGTCGACGGTGTCGGTGCCCTCGCCGTAGAGGAAGGTCTGCGCGTAGTAGGCCTGGGTGGAGCCCCAGTAGCCGTCGACCTTCGCCTTGGACTTGACCTTCGCGGCGTCGGCCTTCAACTCGTCCCAGGTGGTGGGCGCCTGGGTGATGCCCGCCTTCGCGAAGAGCGCCTTGTTGTAGACGAGGGCGAGGGTGTCGGTGACCAGCGGCACGCCGTACGTCTTGCCGTCGTACTGGGCCTGCGTGATCAGGTTCGACTTGAACTTGGCCTGGTCCGCGAGGGCTTCGGTGCCGTCGAGCGGCAGGAAGTAGCCCTTCTTCGCGAAGGCGGGGGTCCAGCCGACCTCCGAACGCAGCACGTCCGGGGCGCCCTTGGAGCCGGCGGCGGTGTCGAACTTGTTCTGCGCCTGGTCGAAGGGCACGTTGACGTACTTGACCTTGATGTTCTTGTTGGCCGCCTCGAACTTGGCGACCAGGGCCTTGTACGTGGGTGCCTCATTGGTGGCGTTCGAGGTGTCCCACCAGGTGATGGTGACCGGCCCGTCCGACTTGCCGCTGTCACTGTCACTGCCGCCGCAGGCCGTCGCCGCGAGGGCGAGGGACGCCACCAGCGCGGTGGCCGCTATGCCACGCCGCATGAGTTCTCCTTGAGGGTGAAAGCCCGTGAGGTGCAGGGCAGCGGTCCCGTCCGCCGCCCTGTCGACTTGCCGACTGCGCCGTTGCGTCCGCCGGGCGTCGCCGAACGTAACAGCGATGCAAGCGCGGCGAAAGTCCTTGCTGCAAAAAACTGCAAGACGGACCGAGAGTTACCCGCCCGTGACCTCACCTCGACCCCCGCGAAACCCTTGGCTGGTGCGGCTGAGCGGGCAAGGGGACACTTGTGCAAGACTCTGCAAGCTCTTGCCGCACGCCGTACGCCGACCAGAAGCCGGCCAGAAGACGAGGGATCGCGATGACGCAGCAACCCGCAGCGCGCCGACGGCCGGTACAGTCCACTCC
Source organism: Streptomyces sp. NBC_01478 (assembly GCF_036227225.1). GTDB lineage: Bacteria > Actinomycetota > Actinomycetes > Streptomycetales > Streptomycetaceae > Streptomyces. The sequence continues at coordinate 3,559,537 of NZ_CP109444.1, forward strand.
CGTGACCACACGGCTTGCCGACATCGCCGCCCAGGCGGGGGTGAGCGAAGCGACCGTCAGCCGCGTCCTCAACGGCAAGCCTGGCGTCGCCGCCACCACCCGTCAGTCCGTCCTCGCCGCGCTCGACGTGCTCGGCTACGAACGTCCGGTACGGCTGCGGCAGCGCAGCGAGGGCCTGGTGGGCCTGATAACACCGGAGTTGGAGAACCCGATATTCCCCGCCCTGGCACAGGTCATCGGCCAGGCGCTGACCCGGCAGGGCTACACCCCGGTGCTCGCCACCCAGACCCCGGGCGGGTCGACGGAGGACGAGCTGACCGAGATGCTGGTCGACCGCGGGGTCGCCGGCATCATCTTCGTCTCCGGACTGCACGCGGACACCTCCGCCGACATGCAGCGCTACGAGCAACTCCGGGCGCAGGGCGTGCCGTTCGTGCTCGTGGACGGCTTCTCGCCCAAGGTGCAGGCGCCGTTCATCTCCCCCGACGACCGTGCGGCGATGACCCTCGCCGTCACCCACCTCGTCTCGCTCGGCCACACCCGCATCGGACTGGCCCTGGGCCCCAAGCGCTTCGTCCCCGTACAACGCAAGATCGAGGGCTTCGTCCGCGCGATGCAGGACCAACTGGCCCTGACCGCCGAGGATGTGGAGACCCGGCTCGTCCAGCACTCGCTGTACACGCTGGAGGGCGGCCAGGCGGCTACCGCCGCGCTGATCGAGCGCGACTGCACGGCGATCGTGTGCGCGAGCGACATGATGGCGCTCGGCGCGATACGGGCGGCCCGGCAGCGGGGCCTGGAGGTCCCCCGGGACGTCTCGGTGGTGGGCTTCGACGACTCCCCGCTGATCGCGTTCACCGACCCGCCCCTGACGACGATCCGCAAGCCGGTGCCGGCGATGGGACAGGCCGCGGTACGGACGTTGCTGGAGGAGATCGGCGGGACGCCCGCGCCGCACAGTGAGTTCGTGTTCATGCCGGAGCTGGTGGTGCGCGGTTCGACGGCGTCGGCGCCCGGGGACCGCAAGCGCCCCTGACTCACCCCGACTCATCCCCGAATCGTCCCCAAGGGGGAGGAAACGCGGCCGTGTCCCGTGCGCTGGTAGTAGTACGGGGACTCTTCTCGTCGTAGAACATGCGCGCCGGACCCGACCAAGGGATGATCGGTCGCGGAAGCCTTTTCTGGCAGACTTTGTGTCTATGGGTGAGACCACCGTGACGACATTGGAAGGCCGTGAAGAAGCCGTTCCGAGCCCCGTCGCGGACGCCGCGGGGCAGGGCTTTCTGCGCCGGTTGCGGACTCCGCGCCGGCCCCGGCTGTGGTTCGAGATCCTGCTGATCGCGGTGAGTTACTGGACGTACTCACAGATCCGCAACGCGGTGCCGGAACAGAAGTCCGCGGCACTGCGCAACGCCGACTGGATCTGGCGCCTCGAGAACCACCTCGGCATCGCCGTCGAGCAGTCGGTCAACCACGCCGTGAACTCGGTGACTTGGCTGATCGTCGGCATGAACTACTACTACGCCACCCTGCACTTCGTGGTCACGCTGGGTGTCCTCGTGTGGCTCTTCCGCAGTCATCCGGGCAGATACGCGGCGACCCGCCTGGTCCTCTTCGCAACGACGGCCGTGGCCCTGGTCGGCTACTACTTCTTCCCGCTGGCCCCGCCCCGCCTCATGACCGGCGGCCACTTCGTCGACACGGTCATGGTCCACCAGACCTGGGGCTCGATGGCCTCCGGCGACCTGAAACACGTGTCGAACCAGTACGCCGCGATGCCGTCCATGCACATCGGCTGGTCCCTGTGGTGCGGCCTGACGATCTTCGCCCTGGCGAAACTCCCCTGGGTCCGCGTCCTGGGCCTCCTCTACCCGGCGGTGACCCTCATGGTCATCGTCTCCACCGCCAACCACTTCTGGCTCGACGCGGTGGGCGGCATGCTCTGCCTGGCCTTCGGCTTCACGGTCTCCCGCCTCTGGTACGGCGCGTTCCCGTACGCCCTGCCGCGCGCGGTGGCGGTACGGCAAGCGGGCGGGTCCCTCCTCCCCACCAAGGCCTGAGGGGCTGGGACCTGTCCGGCGGATCATGCCGCAGACGCGGGGTCTGGCACGCCCACCGGCGGCGTTGTCGTCGGTCGCCGACGGCTCCGCGTCGCCTCCCTCCTCCGCCTTGCAGTTGGACGCACCAGACCCCGCCCACCGGCGCCAATCAGGCACTGTCCCTTTCCTGCGACCTGATCCGCCGGACAGGGTCCTAGTCGACGGTCGCCGCGTCCCGCAGCGCCCGCAGGAACGCCCGCAGGGCAAGCTGGGGCGGCGCCGTCTCGCGGACGGCCGCGTGGATGGTCCGCACCGGCTCCGGGTCCCGTACGACCCGTACAACCACGTCCGGGTGACGGCTGCCGAGCCCCAGCCGGGGAATCAGGGTCACCCCGAGGCCGGCCGCGACGAAACCCTGAGCCGTCACGTAGTCCTCGCTCTGGACCGCGAACCTCGGCCGGAACCCCGCCGCCTCGCACGCGCCGAGCTGGGCGTCGAGACACGGCCCCGGCCACTCACTGCCGACCCAGGACTCTCCCGCCAGCTCCCCCAGCTCCACACTCCGCCGCGCGGCCAGCCGGTGCCCCTTGGGCAGCACGGCGAGATACGGGTCTTCGAGCAGCTTCACCAGCCGTACGCCCTCCATGCCCGCGGACGCCCCGGCCGCCCCGACCACGAGCGCGACATCCGCCCGCCCCTCCTTCACCTCGGGCAGTGGATCCGCGGGGTCGGTCAGCTTCAAGTCGAGCTGGACTCCGGGGTGTTCGGCGCGGAGCCGGGCCACGGCCGGGGCGACCAGGGCAGCCCCGGCAGTCGCGAAGTAGCGGACCGCGAGCCGTCCCGTGCGGCCGGCCACCAGGTCCGCCAGCGCCGTCTCCGCCTCGGCGACCTGCCCGGCGATCGCGTCCGCGTACCCGGTGAGCAGCAGCCCGGCCGCCGTGGGCCGCACCCCGCGCCCGACCCGCTCCAGGAGCGCGGTGCCGGCCTCCTTCTCCAGCGCCCCGACCTGCTGGCTGACGGCGGACGGGGTGTATCCGAGCCGGGCCGCCGCCGCGGTCACCGACCCGCTGCCCACCACGGCCCGCAGGACCTGCATGCGTCGCACATCAAGCATGTAGCTGAGGTTAACAGTGACTGTAGAACCTTTCGCTTGTCCTGAAAGGTCCGGCTGTCCGACCGTGGACCCATGCAGCCCGCCTCGACACTCCGCATGGCCGTGCTCGCCCTCCTGTGGGGTTCGGGCTTCCTCTGGATCAAACTCGCCCTGAACCACGGCCTCTCCCCCGCGCAGATCACGATCACCCGCTGCGCCCTGGGCACGCTGGTGCTACTGGCCCTGGCTCGCACGGCCGGCCAGCGCCTGCCGCGCGACCGCACGACCTGGGGCCGACTCACGGTGGCCGCCCTGTTCTGCAACGCCGTCCCGTTCGCCCTGTTCAGCGTGGGCGAGCAGACCGTCGACTCCGGCGTCGCGGGCGTCCTGAACGCCACAACTCCCTTGTGGTCTTTGCTGATCGGCGTCACGCTCGGCACCGACCGCGGCCTCGGCCGAGCCCGCCTGACCGGACTCCTCCTGGGCTTCGCGGGCACGGTCCTGATCTTCGCCCCCTGGCACCGCTCGGGCCTGCTCAGTTGGGGCGCCCTGGCCCTGCTGGGCGCCGCCGTGAGCTACGCCGTGGCCTTCGCCTACATGGCCCGCAAACTCACCGCGGGCCAGGCCCCGTTGGCGATGTCGGCGGCCCAACTGATGGCGGCGACGGCCTGGACGACCCTCGCCCTCCCCGCCGCCGGCCCCGTACACGCCGACCTCACGGCCCTCCTGGCGGTGACCGCCCTCGGCGTCCTGGGCACAGGCGTGACCTTCTACCTCAACTACCGTCTGATCGCCGACGAGGGCGCAACGAGCGCGGCAACGGTCGGATATCTACTGCCAGTTGTGTCGGTAACGCTGGGCGCGGTGCTGCTGGACGAGAAGGTGGGGCTGCGGGTGCTGGCGGGCATGGCGGTGGTCCTGGCGGGCGTGGCCCTTACAAGACACCGCCCAGTGAAGGCTTTTGCTTTCAGGGGCGCGGGGCTGTGACATTTGCGGCTCCGCCGCGCGGGCGCGACCAGCCCCCACCGGCGGTCAGCCAACGAACAACCCACCTAGGCCCCGTAGAACAACACGTCCACCACACCCCGAGCCCGACGAGTAGTACGCCGATAGTCATCAAGCATGTCCCCCACATGCCCAGGCCCGTACCCCAAGTACCTTCCCACCGCGGCAAGTTCACGCGGATCAGACGGGAACGTATCGCCGGCCCGCCCCCGCACAAGCATCACCGCGTTACGAACCCGCGTGGCCAACACCCAAGCCTCGTCCAGTACCAAAGCGTCCTCGGCCGAAATGAGCTCAGCCGCACACGCCGCAGCAAGCCCCGCCCGAGTACGCGTCGTACGCAACCCCGGCTCCGCCCACCCGTGCTGCAACTGCATGAGCTGCACGGTCCACTCGACGTCGGAGAGCCCCCCACGCCCCAGCTTGGTGTGCAGGGTCGGGTCCGCGCCACGAGGCAACCGCTCCGACTCCATCCGAGCCTTCAACCGCCGAATCTCCCGTACGGCGTCATCCCCGAGCCCTTCCGCCGGGTACCGCAAAGGATCGATCAGCTCAATGAACCGCCGCCCCAACTCCTCGTCCCCGGCGACGGGTTCGGCCCGCAACAACGCCTGCGACTCCCAAACCAGCGACCACCGGCGGTAGTACGCCTCGTAGGAGTTCAACGACCGTACGAGCGGCCCCGACTTGCCCTCCGGACGGAGATCCGCATCGATCAGCAGCGGCGGGTCCGAGCTGGCGACCTGGAGCAGTCGGCGCATCTCGGAGACGACCTTGTTGGCGGCCTCGGAGGCCTCGCGCTCGGGCACGCCCTCGCGGGGTTCGTGCACGAACAGGACGTCCGCGTCGGAGCCGTAGCCCAGTTCGTGGCCGCCGAAGCGGCCCATGCCGATGACGGCGAAGCGGGTGGGGAGGGTGTCGCCCCAGCCCTCTCGGACCACCGCGCGCAGCGTGCCGGCGAGGGTTGCGGCGGTGAGGTCGGAGACGGCGCCGCCGACCCGGTCGACGAGGGCGCCCTGGTCGGCCTCGACGGGCTGGGTCTCGGTGCCGTAGGAGCCGACGATGTCGAAGGCGGCCGTACGGAAGAGTTCGCGGCGGCGGACGCCGCGGGCGAAGGTGACGGCCTGGACGGCGTCGTCGGCGCGGCCGACCGCGGCCAGTATCTCCTGGTCCAGGTGGGCGCGTTCGCGGGGTTCGAGGCCGCTGCCGCCGTCGCCGTCGCCGAGGAGGGCGACCGCTTCAGGGGCGCGCATGAGGAGGTCGGGGGCGAGGCGGCCGGCGGACAGCACGCGGGCGAGGTTCTCGGCGGCGGCGCCCTCGTCCCTCAACAGCCGCAGGTACCAAGGGGTCTTGCCGAGCGCGTCGGAGACCTTGCGGAAGTTGAGGAGGCCCGCGTCCGGGTCGGCGGAGTCCGCGAACCAGCCCAACAGGACGGGCAGCAGGGTGCGTTGGATGGCGGCCTTGCGGGTGACGCCGGAGGCGAGGGCCTCCAGGTGGCGCAGGGCGGCGGCCGGGTCCTGGTAGCCGAGCGCGACCAGGCGTTCGCGGGCCGCCTTGGGGCTCAGCCTGGTCTCGCCCGGGGCGAGTTGGGCGACCGCGTCGAGCAGCGGACGGTAGAAGAGCTTCTCGTGCAGGCGTCGCACGACGGTCGCGTGGCGCTTCCACTCGCGGTTCAACTCGGCCACGGGGTCGGTGCGCAGGCCCATCGAGCGGCCGAGGCGGCGCTGGTCGGCCTCCTCGACGGGGACCAGGTGGGTGCGGCGCAACCGGTAGAGCTGGATGCGGTGTTCCATCGTGCGCAGGAAGCGGTAGGCGTCGTCGAGGCGGGCGGCGTCCTCGCGGCCGACGTAGCCGCCGGCGGCGAGGGCCTCCAGCGCGACGAGCGTGGTGCCGCTGCGCAGCGAGGTGTCGGCGCGGCCGTGCACCAACTGGAGGAGCTGGACGGCGAATTCGACATCGCGCAGGCCGCCGGGGGCGAGCTTCAGTTCGCGGTCGATCTCGGCGACGGGGATGTTCTCGACGACACGGCGGCGCATCTTCTGCACGTCGGTGACGAAGTTCTCGCGCTCGGCCGCCTGCCACACGAGGGGTTCGAGGGCGGCGACGTACTCCTCGCCGAGCGCGAGGTCGCCGGCCACCGGGCGGGCCTTGAGCAGGGCCTGGAACTCCCATGTCTTCGCCCAGCGTTGGTAGTAGGCGAGGTGGCTGGCGAGGGTGCGGACCAGGGGCCCGTTGCGGCCCTCGGGGCGCAGGTTGGCGTCGACGGGCCAGATGGAGCCCTCGACGGTGGTCTCGGAGCAGACCCGCATCATGTGCGCGGCGAGCTTGGTGGCGGCGCGGACCGCCTTGCCCTCGTCGGCGCCCTCGACGGCCTCGCCGACGAAGATCACGTCGACGTCGGAGATGTAATTCAGCTCGTGGCCGCCGCACTTGCCCATCGCGATCACCGCGAGCCGGCACAGCGCGGCGTCGTCGGGCGCGGCGGCGCTCGCGATGGCGAGGGCTGCGCGCAGGGTGGCGGTGGCGAGGTCGGCGAGTTCGGCGGCGGTCTGGGCGAGGTCGGTGGTGCCGCACACGTCACGGGCGGCGATGGACAGCAGGCAGCGGCGGTAGGCGACACGGAGGGCGACGGGATCGGTGGCCTCCGCCAGCCCGCGCTCGAACTCCTCCACCCCGGGGTGGAGGTCGCGCGGCTCGTACATGACGAGGGCGTGCCAGTCGCGCGGGTGCCGGGCGAGGTGGTCCCCCAGGGCGGAGGAGGCACCGAGCACGCCGAGCAGCCGGTCCCGTAGGGGTTTCGCCGCGATCAGCGTGTCCGTCAGCTCACGCCGGGCGGTGGGCTCGGGCTGCGCCTCCAGGAGCCGTACGAGACCCTGGAGGGCCAGGTCGGGGTCGGCGGTGGCGCCGAGGGCCTCCAGCAGGACCGGGTCGTTCCTTATCGGCGCCAGCTCCGCGCTCTCCAGGAGCCGCTCGGCGGCGGAGGGATCGGTGAAGCCGTGCCGCAGCAGTCGCGTGAAGGTGCTGCTCCTGCGCCCCGGCGCCGTCATCCTCGGCCTCCCTCGGATCAAGGTCGTGCGGATCTGGGTCGTTCGGATCCAGATCATTCGGATCTACGTCGTTCCGATCTAGATCGTGACGTCCCGAGCCTAACCGCAGGTGCGGGCGGGGGCGCCGGGGCGTGCGGCGATGAGTTCGGGCGGGGTACGGGGTCTCCCGTAGGGGACGACCGACGACTCAGGGAGAAGCCGATGACCTACAAGGAACCGCGTACCCGTCTCGACCCCCGCTACAGCGACCCGGCGGCCACCGCGACCGACTGGGCCACGGCCCAGGCGCGGCTCGACGAGGCCGAGCTGTTCTGGATCTCGACGGTACGGCCGGACGGGCGGCCGCATGTGACGCCCCTGCCGGCGGTGTGGGCGGACGGGGCGCTGCACTTCTGCACCGGCCCCGAGGAGCGCAAGGCGCTCAACCTCGCCGGCAATCCGCACGTCGTGCTGACGACCGGCACGAACACCGTCGACACGGGGTACGACCTGGTCGTCGAGGGTGCGGCGGTGCGGGTCGTGGACGAGGACCGGCTGCGGGAGCTGGCCGCCGCGTGGGAGGCGAAGTACGGCAGTTTCTGGCACTTCGACGTGCGGGACGGGGCCTTCCATCACGGTTCCGGGCACGCCTTTGTGTTCGCTGTGGCGCCCCGCACGGTTTTCGGCTTCGGTAAGGGGGAGCCGTTCAGCCAGACGCGGTGGCGGTTCGAGTGACACGCCTGACAAAGGAGTCAAGCCATGGACATGACCCTCGAAGTGATCCTGCTGCCCGTCTCGGACGTGGACCGGGCCAAGGCGTTCTACCAGGACAAGGTCGGCTTCCATGTCGATCTCGACGGTGAGGTGATGGAGGGCGTGCGGATCGTGCAGCTCACGCCGCCGGGGTCCGGGTGTTCCATCGCCCTCGTGGACGGGTTGCAGGTGCCCACCGGTACCCCGCAGCCCGGGACGTACCACGGCATGCAGTTGTGCGTGCAGGACGCGAAGGCGGCCTACGACGAGCTGACCGCGCGCGGGCTCGAGGTCAGTGAGCCGGTGCAGTTCGCGCCGCAGGACGGGGCGACGTTCATGTACTTCAAGGACCCGGACGGCAACGGCTGGGCGATCCAGGAGTACCGGAAGCGGGCGACCGAGCCGCTGCACCAGGTGCTGGCTCAACTGGCGGGGCCGCAGCAGTAGTTCGCCACCGACAGCAGTTCACCACTTCTTCATCCATCGGGTTGGGAGCGGTGGGATGCGGGCATTTTGGCGTGTGCATGCTCTGTCCGCACCGTCACCCCCGTCCTCCCCCCCCACCCGGAGGTTGAAGTGTCCGGCAGTTCTGGCAATTCCGGCAGTTCTGGCAGTTCTGGCAGTTCCGTTGGTTCCGTTGGTTCCGCGTACCGCCGCAGCCGCGCCGTCGTGGCGTCCGCGCTCGCCTTCTCGGCAGCCGCCGTCGGGGTCTGGACCGGCTTCGGCACCGTCTCGGCCGCGCACGCCGCGACCGTGGTGCCGACCCCGGACCACGTCGTCGTGGTGGTGATGGAGAACCACGCCTACAGCCAGGTCATCGGCTCCTCCAGTGCCCCCTACATCAACTCGCTCGCGACCGGCGGCGCCGCCCTCACCCAGTCGTACGGGATCACCCACCCGAGCCAGCCGAACTACTTCGCCCTGTTCTCCGGCTCCACCCAGGGCATCACCAGCGACAGTTGCTACACGGCCGGCTTCTCCTCGGCCGCGAACCTCGCCTCCGAGGTGACCGCCGCGGGTGGCAGTTGGGCGAGCTACAACGAGACGCTGCCGAGCCAGGGTTCGACGACGTGCAGCAGCGGCACCTACGCGCGTAAGCACAACCCGTGGTTCGGCTTCTCGAACGTCGCGACGTCCACGGCGAAGACGTTCACGCAGTTCCCGACGGACTACACGGCCCTCCCCGACCTCTCCTTCGTCACCCCCAACCTGTGCAGCGACATGCACGACTGCTCGGTGGCGACCGGTGACACCTGGCTGAAGAACAACCTCGGCGCGTACGCCACGTGGGCCAAGACCCACAACAGCCTGCTCGTCGTCACCTTCGACGAGGACAACCTGCTCAGCGGCAACCGCATCCCGACGGTCTTCTACGGCCAGCCGGTGAAGGCCGGTTCGACGTCCTCGACCACGTACAACCACTACAACCTGCTGCGGACCCTGGAGGACTCCCAGGGCCTGACCACCCACGCGGGCAACGCGGCCTCGGCCGCCGACATCACCGGCATCTGGGCGTCCTGAGATGTACGTGGCGGACAGCCGCGCCAACGCCGGAAGCACCACCGCGAGTACTACGGGTACTCCGGCGCGGGTGTCCGCCGTGGTCGCCCCCACGGTCTTCGCCCTCGGCGCGGTCAGCCTGATCACCGACGTGTCGTCCGAGATGGTGACCGCGGTCCTCCCGCTGTACCTGGTGACGGGCCTGGGCCTCTCCCCACTGGGCTTCGGTCTCCTGGACGGCATCTACAACGGCTTCTCGGCCCTAGTCCGCCTGGTCGGCGGTCACCTCGCCGACCGGGGCGGCGGCCGGCACAAGTGGGTAGCGGGCGTGGGCTACGCCGTCTCGGCGGCCTGCAAGCCTCTCCTCCTGCTCGCCCACACCCTCACTCCCATCGGTCTGATCCTCGCCGCCGACCGCACGGGCAAGGGCCTGCGCACGGCACCGCGCGACGCGCTGATCTCCCTCTCCTCCACCCCGGAGAACCGGGGTCGTGCCTTCGGGGTACACCGCGCGATGGACACGGCGGGCGCGCTGCTCGGCCCGCTGGTGGCGTTCCTGATCCTCCGGGCGACGGTGGACGGCTACGACGCGGTGTTCACGGTGAGCTTCTGCGTGGCGGTGGTCGGCGTCCTGGTGCTGGTGCTGTTCGTGCCGGGATCGTCGTCAACTGCCGCGCCCCGCACGGAGAAAGCCGTACGGGAGAGGGTCGTAGGGGAAAGGGCCGTAGGGGAGAAGGCTGTACGCCCCACCCTCCGCGCCGCCTTCGCCCTCCTCGCCCGCCGCGACCTGCGCCGTATCACCGTCTGCGCACTCCTCCTCGGCCTCGCGACGGTCAGCGACTCCTTCGTCTACCTGCTGCTGCAACGGCGCCTCGGCGTCCCCGACCGCTGGTTCGCGCTGCTGCCGCTGGGCACGGCGGCGGCGTTCCTGCTGCTGGCCGTACCACTGGGCCGGCTCGCGGACCGTGTCGGCCGCTGGCAGGTGTTCCTGGCGGGCCACGGAGCCCTCCTCACGGCGTACGCCCTCCTACTCACCTCCTGGCACGGCACGGCCCTCCCCTACGCCGTCCTCCTCCTGCACGGCGCCTTCTACGCGGCGACCGACGGCGTGCTGATGGCGGCGGCCTCGGACAGCGTGCCGGAGGAACTGCGGTCGTCGGGGCTGGCGTTGGTGCAGACGGGCCAGGCGGCGGCGCGGTTCGTGTGCTCGCTGGGCTTCGGTGCGGCGTGGACGCTGTGGGGCGACCGTACGGCGCTCATGGCGTCGGCGGTGGCGCTGGCGGGCTGCGCGGCGTTCGCCCTGACGCTCCGCCCCGGCCGATCAGTCCCGGAGCCCGTCTCATGACCCTGCGCAGCCGCATCCTGGTCCTCCTCGCCGCCGTGGCCGTACTCGCCGCAGTGGCCACGGCCTCGGTCCTGCACGCGTCCGCCCGGTCCGAGCGGCGGAACGAGACCCAGCCCGGCGGCCCGAAGATCACGGCGGGCCGGATCACCCTGACCGACCCCGACCGCATGGTGTTCCGCAACATGGCATGGGGCCCACACCGCGACGAACTCACCACGGTCCCGGCGTCGAACCCCGCCGGCCCCCGCATCGCCTCGGGCCTCAAGTGCCTGCGCTTTTACGCGAGTTCGGGCACCGGAGTCTGCCTCCAGGCGGTCCACGGCACGGTCACGGACACCTACCGCGCGCTGATCCTCGACGCCCACCTCAAGGAGACGGCCCGCTACGACGTCCCCGGCATCCCCTCCCGCGCCCGGGTCTCCCCCACGGGCCACTTCGCCGCGTGGACGGCATTCGTCGGCGGCGACTCCTACGCCGGCACGAACTTCTCGACGCGAGCGGCGATCGTCGACACCAGGACGGGCCATCTGATCCCGTCCCTGGAGTCCTTCCGCATCCTCAAGGACGGACACATCTACCACGCGGCCGACGTCAACTTCTGGGGCGTGACCTTCGCGGCGGACGACCGCACGTTCTACGCGACGCTGGCGACGAAGGGCAGCACATATCTGGTGCGGGGCGACCTGCACACCCGCACGGTCACCACGATCCACACCAACGTCGAATGCCCGTCCCTGTCCCCCGACGGCACGAGGATCGCCTTCAAGAAACGCGTGAAGGGCCTCCCGAAGGACGCCCCGTGGCATCTGTACGTACTCGACCTCCGCACGATGCGCGAAACCCCGCTGGCGGAGTCGAGAAGCGTGGACGACCAGGCGGTGTGGAGGGACGACCACACGGTCGTCTACGCGATGCCCGGGGACTATGGGGCGGACCTGTACAGCGTCCCTGCGAACGGCACGGGAAAGCCGCGGCGCATCAGCACCGCGGCGGTGTCTCCCGCGTACGTCGACTAGGGCGCGCCCCGGAAGGGGCGCGCAGCGCTACAGCACCGGCAAGTTCTTCCGAAGCTCGAACGCCGTCACCTCGGAGCGGTACTCCTCCCACTCCTGCCGCTTGTTGCGCAGGAAGAAGTCGAAGACGTGCTCGCCCAGCGTCTCGGCGACCAGGTCGCTCCGCTCCATCAGGGTCAGGGCCTCGCCCAGGTTCTGGGGCAGGGGCTCGATGCCCATCGCGCGGCGTTCCGCGTCGGAGAGGGCCCAGACGTCGTCCTCGGCGCCCGGGGGGAGTTCGTAGCCCTCTTCGATGCCCTTGAGGCCGGAGGCGAGGAGGAGGGCGTAGGCCAGGTACGGGTTCGCGCCCGAGTCCAGGGATCGGACCTCGACCCGTGCCGAACCCGTCTTGCCGGGCTTGTACATCGGGACGCGGACCAGGGCCGAGCGGTTGTTGTGGCCCCAGCAGATGTACGAGGGGGCCTCGCCGCCGGCGCCGGCCGTGCGCTCGGAGCCGCCCCAGATGCGCTTGTAGGAGTTGACCCACTGGTTGGTGATCGCGGAGATCTCCCCCGCGTGCTTCAGCAGGCCCGCGATGAAGGAGCGGCCGACCTTGGAGAGCTGGTACTCCGAGCCCGACTCGTAGAACGCGTTCCGGTCGCCCTCGAAGAGGGAGAGGTGCGTGTGCATGCCGCTGCCCGGGTGTTCCGAGAACGGCTTCGGCATGAACGTCGCCTGCACGCCCTGCTCCAGCGCGACCTGCTTCATGACCAGGCGGAAGGTCATGATGTTGTCCGCCGTGGAGAGCGCGTCGGCGTAGCGGAGGTCGATCTCCTGCTGGCCCGGTGCGCCCTCGTGGTGGGAGAACTCCACCGAGATGCCCATCGACTCCAGCATGGTGATCGCCTGGCGGCGGAAGTCCATGCCCACGTTCTGCGGGGTGTGGTCGAAGTAGCCGGAGTTGTCGGCGGGCGTCGGGCGCGAGCCGTCCAGGGGGCGGTCCTTCAGGAGGAAGAACTCGATCTCCGGGTGGGTGTAGAAGGTGAAACCCAGGTCGGAGGTCTTGGCGAGGGCGCGCTTGAGCACGTACCGCGGGTCCGCGAAGGACGGGGAGCCGTCCGGCATGAGGATGTCGCAGAACATGCGGGCCGTGCCGGGTGCCTCCGCGCGCCACGGCAGGACCTGGAAGGTGGAGGGGTCCGGCTTGGCGATCATGTCGGACTCGTAGACCCGGGCGAAGCCCTCGATCGCGGAGCCGTCGAAGCCGATGCCCTCGTCGAAGGCCTGTTCCAGCTCGGCGGGGGCCACGGCGACGGACTTGAGGAAGCCCAGCACGTCCGTGAACCACAGCCGTACGAACCGGATGTCGCGCTCCTCCAGTGTCCGGAGCACGAACTCCTGCTGCTTGTCCATCTTCCGCTTCCCCATCCTTGCTGGTCAGGCCGCCTGTCCTCGTACCGCAGGAGGCGGTCGGGCACCTGAGCATCCCACCACAACACCATTTCGTGCGCGTTGCCGACCATGATCGGCAGGCCGACCTCGGGCTGAACGCCTCGCGTACGGCAGGTGTCCTGCGCTGTTGCCCGGCTTCTGACCATCTTGCCTGCTCGAACCGACATTCGTCATACCTGGTCCGGGGGTGAATCCGGCGTTCTCCCCGCTTTGCTGTGGGCGCCCTACGAGAACCCGTTCCTCCCCACTACGATCGGCAACGCCCGACCTTCCTGTCCCTTCCCCCAAAAGGACACATACCTCATGGGTTCCGCCAAGAACACCGGTTCCGCGGCGCGCAAGGCGCGCATCGAGGAGATGCGGCGCGCCGAGCAGTCCCGCGAGCGGCGCGGCCGGATCGTGAAGATCGCGGCGAGCGCGGTGGTCGTCGCCGGTCTCGTCGTCGGCGGGGTCGCCGTCGTGCACGCGCAGTCCGGCAAGAAGGACAGCTCCGCGAGCGACTCCAAGGGCGGCGGTTCGGGGCACTTCGTCGCCGGCGCGGACGGTGTGAACACCTGGAAGGGGACGCTGGGCCGCACCCATGTCACCGGCACGCTGAACTACCCGATGCACCCGCCGGTGGGCGGCAACCACAACCCGGTCTGGCTGAACTGCAACGGGAACGTCTACACCAAGGCCGTCAAGGACGAGAACGCGGTGCACGCGCTGGAGCACGGCGCGGTCTGGGTGACGTACAACAAGAAGGCCTCGGCGGCCGACGTCAAGGCGCTGGCGGACAAGGTGAAGACGACGCCGTACTCGCTGATGAGTCCGTACGACAGCCAGAAGGACCCGATCATGCTGTCGGCGTGGGGGCACCAGCGGACCGTGAAGAGCGCGAGCGACCCGGCCGTCAACACGTTCTTCGAGAAGTTCGTGCAGGGCAGCCAGACTCCCGAGCCGGGTGCCTCGTGCACCGGCGGGACGATGTGACGTGAGGGCGTACGTCGGGTGGGTCGCGGGTGCCGCGGCCGCCGTACTGGTCGCGGGCGGCGCGATCACCTACGCGGTCGCCGAGGACGGCGGCGGCAGCGGTTCGAGCAACTCCCGTACTCCTGCGGCCGATTCGGCGGACGCCGGGTTCGCGCGGGACATGGCGGTCCATCATCAGCAGGCCGTCGAGATGTCGTACATCGTCCGGGACCGTACGAAGAACGTGGAAGTACGGCGCCTTGCATACGACATCGCGCAGACGCAGGCCAACCAACGGGGCATGCTGCTGGGCTGGTTGGACCTGTGGGGGCTGCCGAAGGTGTCCGCGGACCCGCCGATGACCTGGATGGGCATGGGCGACATGGCGTCCGGCAAGGACGGCTCGCTGATGCCCGGGATGGCGACCAACTCCGAGCTGACGAAGCTGAATTCACTGAGCGGCAAGCCCGCCGAGGTGTTCTTCCTGCAGCTCATGACGGACCATCACAAGGGCGGTATCCACATGGCCGAGGGGTGTGTGGACAAGTGCCGGGTGGGGGTGGAGAAGCGACTGGCGCAGGGAATGGTCGACGCGCAGCAGTCGGAGATCCAGTTGATGGCCGACATGCTCAAGGAGCGTGGCGCAAAAGCGCGTTCGTAAAGCATCCCCGGTCGTTCGTTACACGCCCGTAAGGAAAAAAGCCACCAAATCGCCCTGGGTGACGGTTCCTTGGGCTTCTCTTGACTTTCGCGTTCCCCTTGCATGAACGGTTCGTCGAAAGAGTGGCCCCCACGTGTGATCCATCCCGGACCCTCCCGCCGCGGGTTCCGTACGGATCGACGACGACCAACCACTCCATGCGTCGAACCGCATAGCAGGGGGTTTTATGAGATCCAATCGCGCCACCATGCGCGCCGGCGTGAGCATGGCAGCGACACTGCCCATGATCGCCGGTGCACTGGCGCTCGGCATACCCGCGGCGCACGCCGCGGACAGCCCGGGCCGGGACACGCTCGCGGGCACCAAGCCCGCGTGGGCGACGGCCAAGGCGGACAAGGGAGCGACCTCCGACAGCTCCCAGGTCTCCGCCCGGGTCTACCTCGCCGGCCGGAACGCGTCCGGCCTCGCGGCGTACGCCAAGTCCGTCTCGGACCCGAGTTCGGCCCTGTACGGCAAGTACCTGAGCGCCGCTCAGGTGCAGCAGCGCTTCGGCGCCACGACGGCCCAGGTGACCGCCGTCAAGTCCTGGCTGAAGTCCGCCGGGCTGAAGGTCACCGGCACCACGCAGCACTACGTCACGGTCTCCGGTGACGTGGCCGCGGTCGAGAAGGCGTTCAGCACCTCGCTGCACAACTACTCGAAGGGCTCGAAGACCTACCGCGCCCCGTCGAAGACCGCCTCCGCGCCGGACAGCCTCAACGGTGCCGTCCTGACCGTGACCGGTCTGGACAACGCCCCGCACAAGGCGAACCACGACGACGCGCTGCCGGGTCCGACCGCGGTGTTCAAGAACTCGGGGCCGTTCTCCTCGTACTACGGCTCCAACACCGCGACCACGCTGCCGTCGGCGTACGGCAAGAAGATCCCGTACGCCGTCCAGGGTTACACCGGCAAGCAGTTGCGGGCGGCCTACGGCGCCGGCAAGTACACGGGCAAGGGCGTGCGCGTCGCCATCACCGACGCCTACGCCTCGCCGACGATCGCCTTCGACGCGGCCACCTACGCGAAGAACCACGGCGACAAGAAGTACAGCACCAGCCAGCTCAAGCAGGTGCTCCCCTCGGACTACACGCAGACCGAGGCCTGTGACGCGTCCGGCTGGTACGGCGAGGAGACCCTCGACGTCGAGGCCGTGCACGCGGTGGCGCCGGACGCGAACATCACGTACGTGGGTGCCGCGTCCTGCTTCGACGACGATCTGCTCGACTCGCTCAGCAAGGTCGTCGACAACCACCTGGCCGACATCGTCTCCAACTCGTGGGGCGACATCGAGGCCAACCAGACCCCGGACCTCGCGGCCGCCTACGACCAGGTGTTCCAGCTCGGCGCGGTCGAGGGCATCGGCTTCTACTTCTCCTCCGGTGACAACGGCGACGAGGTCGCCAACACCGGTACGAAGCAGGTCGACACCCCGGCCAACTCGGCGTGGGTGACGGCGGTCGGCGGTACCTCGCTGGCGGTCGGCAAGGGCGACAAGTACCTGTGGGAGACCGGCTGGGGCACCGAGAAGGCCGCGCTGTCGGCCGACGGCAAGAGCTGGACCAGCTTCCCCGGCGCCTTCACCTCGGGCGCGGGCGGCGGCACCAGCAAGACCGTGGCCGAGCCCTTCTACCAGAAGGGTGTCGTCCCGAACGCGCTCGCCACGGCCAACAGCGCCACCGGCAACCGCGTCGTTCCGGACATCTCGGCGATCGCCGACCCGAACACCGGTTTCAAGGTCGGCCAGACGCAGACCTTCCCGGACGGGTCCGTGCAGTACAGCGAGTACCGGATCGGCGGCACCTCGCTCGCCTCCCCGGTGATCGCGGCGGTCCAGGCCCTGGCCCAGGAGGCGCGCGGCGGCAAGGCGATCGGTTTCGCCAACCCGTCGATCTACGCCAAGTACGGCTCGAAGGCCTACCACGACGTGACCGACAACCCGACGGGCTCCGGCCTGGCGGTGGCGCGCGTGGACTTCGCCAACACCGTCGACGCCACCGACGGCCTGCTGACCTCGGTCCGCAGCCTCGGCAAGGACAGCTCGCTGTCCGCGGTGAAGGGCTACGACGACGTGACCGGCGTGGGCACGCCCGCGGACGGCTACGTCCAGTCGTTCGTCCGCTCGCAGGGTCACCGCTGACCCGTAAGCGGTAAGCGGTAACGAGTCACCTGTCGATGGGGTGGCGTGGGGTGCACCACACCTCGCGCCACCCCATTGCGTCGCCCTGACGATTACGGGCGATTACAGTGGACCCCGTGCCTCCACTGAACTTCTGGTCGATCTATCAGCACGGCTTCGCCCGCGTCGCCGCCTGCACGGGCCACACCGTGATCGCGGACCCGCACGCCAACGCCGAAGCCGTCCTGCGCCACGCCCGCCGGTGCTCCGAGGAGGGCGTCGCGGTCGCCGTCTTCGCGGAGATGGGCCTGTGCGGCTACTCCATCGAGGACCTGATCCTCCAGGACGTACTCCTGGACCAGGTCGAGGAGGCGCTCCAGGAGGTGGTGACCGGCTCGGCAGACCTGCTGCCGGTCCTGGTCGTCGGCGCCCCGCTGCGCCACCGCAACCGGATCTACAACTGCGCGGTCCTGGTGCACCGGGGCCGCGTCCTGGGCGTCGTACCGAAGTCGTATCCCCCGAACTACCGCGAGTTCTACGAACGCCGCCAGATCGCCGACGGCGCCGACGAGCGCGGCGGTTCGATCCAACTGGGCGGCGAGAGTGTGCCGTTCGGGGTGGACCTGCTGTTCGCGGCGCAGGACGTACCGTCCCTCGTGCTGCACGCGGAGATCTGCGAGGACATGTGGGTGCCGGTGCCGCCGAGCGCCGAGGCCGCCCTGGCGGGTGCGACGGTGCTCGTCAACCTCTCCGGCAGCCCGATCACGGTCGGCCGCGCCGAGGACCGCAAACTGCTGTGCCGCTCGGCGTCCGCGCGCTGCCTCGCCGCGTACGTCTACGCGGCGGCCGGTCTCGGCGAGTCGACGACGGACCTGTCCTGGGACGGCCAGGCGATGGTCTACGAGAACGGTGTGCTGCTGGCCGAGACGGACCGCTTCCCGCTGGGCGACGAGTACGCGGTGGCGGACGTCGACCTCGACCTGCTGCGGCAGGAACGGCAGCGGATGGGCACGTTCGACGACAACCGGCGGACGCATCGGGCACGGACGGCCGACTTCCGCACGGTTTCCTTCGAACTGGCCCCGCCGCTCACGGACTTGGGACTCCGCCGGCGTCTGGAGCGCTTCCCGTTCGTACCGGCCGACGCGGAGCGGCTCGCGCAGGACTGCTACGAGGCGTACAACATCCAGGTCGAGGGCCTTCAGCAGCGGCTCGCGGCGATCGGCGGCCCCAAGGTCGTCATCGGGGTCTCCGGCGGCCTCGACTCCACGCACGCGCTGATCGTCGCCGCGCGCGCGATGGACCGCGCGGGGCGTCCGCGCAGCGACATCCTGGCCTGGACGCTGCCCGGTTTCGCGACCAGCGACCACACCAAGGACAACGCGCACGCGCTGATGCGGGCGATCGGCGTGACCGCGGCGGAGCTGGACATCACGCCGACCGCGCGCCTGATGCTGAAGGAGATGGGCCACCCCTTCGCCTCCGGCGAGCCGGTCTACGACATCACCTTCGAGAACGTCCAGGCGGGCCTGCGCACGGACTACCTGTTCCGCCTCGCCAACCAGCGCAACGGCATCGTGCTCGGCACGGGTGACCTTTCCGAGCTGGCGCTGGGCTGGTCCACGTACGGCGTCGGCGACCAGATGAGCCACTACAACGTCAACTCCGGCGTACCGAAGACCCTGATCCAGCACCTCATCCGCTGGGTGGTCAGCAGCGACCAGTTCGACGAGGAGACCGGCAAGATCCTCACCGCGATCCTCGACACGGAGATCAGCCCGGAGCTGGTACCGGGCGAGGAGATGCAGTCCACGGAGTCGAAGATCGGCCCGTACGCGCTGCACGACTTCACGCTGTTCCATGTGCTGCGGTACGGGTTCCGGCCGTCGAAGATCGCGTTCCTGGCGTGGCACGCGTGGCACGAGGCGGGGGGCGGGGCCTGGCCTCCCGGCTTCCCGGAGGAGAAGCGGGTGGCGTACGACCTGCCCGAGATCCGGCGGTGGCTGGAGGTGTTCTGCCGGCGCTTCTTCGGGTTCGCGCAGTTCAAGCGGTCGGCGATGCCGAACGGGCCGAAGGTTTCGGCGGGCGGGTCGTTGTCGCCTCGGGGGGACTGGCGGGCGCCGTCCGACGGGTCGGCCACGGCTTGGCTGCGGGATCTGGAGCGGTTCGACTAGGGGGCGAAGCCGTGGCTCAGGGAGACGCGGTGGTCAGGGCCCTGCTGACGGCGATGGCGACCTTGGAGGACCTCGTCGAGGTGGGGCATGACTCGCATGTGGCGTTGAGCACCCTGGAGGACATCGCCCATGAGCTGGGCGGGATGGATTCGGGTGAGCGACGGCGGTTCGGGGAGGCGCTGGAGCGCGTCGCCGGGGAGGAGCCGGGGCGGGCGGCTTGGGTCCGGGGCGTTCCGGATGCGCTGGGCCTTGAGCGTTGAGGCTCGGGGGCTGACGGACGGGGTGTCCGCCGCATCCGGTCGGCCAAGAGGTCAACCTCTCAACCGACCGAGACCCGTGGGTGGGTGGGCGAGAATCAGTGGTGCAGCGCCGGGGACTGGTCGGGGACGTGAGCTGCTACCAAGCGCTCGCGGCCGCTTCCCGAGACACCTCGGCGCCGGTCCACGCTCCATGCCGTGGCGGCAACTCCCAATCCCAGTACCGCCAACACCGCTCCGGCCAGCGCAGGCGACGTAGCGCCGAAGCCTGCCGCCAGCGCCAGGCCGCCGATCCAAGCGCCGCCGGCGTTCGCCAAGTTGAACGCTGCCTGGTTCGCGGAAGAGGCCAGGGACGGGCCTGCCGCCGCCTTCTCCATCACCATCAACTGGAGCGGGGAGCCCGTCACGAACGCCGCCACGCCCAGGAGGACGACCGACAGGGCCGCGCTCCACTCCGTGGTCATCAGGAGCGGGAACAGGGCCAGGACCGCGCCCAGGGACACCAGGCCGCCGAACAGCGTGCCCCGCAGGGAGTGGTCCGCCAGGCGGCCGCCCACCAGGTTGCCTGCCGTCGCGCCGACGCCGAACAGCGCCAGCAGCAGCGTCACGCTGCCGTCGGCGAAGCCCGCCGCGTCCGTGAGCATCGGGGTGATGTAGCTGTACGCCGAGAAGAGCGCGCCGAAGCCGGCCACTGTGGTGCCGAGGGCCAGCCACACCGGGAGGGACTTCAGCGCGGCCATCTCGCGGCGCAGGCCCACCGCCGGCGCGTGGGCGTGGTCGTGCGGGATCAGCAGGGCCAGCGACGCTATCGCCGCCAGGCCGATCACGCTCACGCCGAGGAACGTGGCCCGCCAGCCCAGGTGTTGGCCCATCAGCGTGGCCGCCGGTACGCCCACGATGTTGGCGACCGTGAGGCCCAGGAACATCAACGAGACGGAGCGCGCCTTGCGTTCGGGCGCCACCATCGTCGTGGCGACGACGGCTCCCACGCCGAAGAAGGCGCCGTGCGGCAGGCCGCTCAGGAAGCGGGCGACGAGCAGGTAGTCGTAGTTGGCCGCGAGGGCCGAGAGCGCGTTGCCCGCCACGAACAGCGCCATCAGGCCGATCAGGACCGTACGGCGGGACAGGCGGGCCGTGACCGCCGCGAGCAGCGGGGCGCCGATGACCACGCCCAGCGCGTACGCCGAGACCAGGTGGCCCGCCGTGGGGATCGAGACGTTCAGGTCGTCCGCGACCTCGGGCAACAGGCCCATGATCACGAATTCGGTGGTGCCGATACCAAAAGCGCCGACGGCCAGAGCGAGCAGGGCCAGGGGCATGGAAGTGCCTGTGCCTTTCGAGGGAGAGCGGAGTTCCGTACTGACGAGCTTAAGTTCAGTTACGGAACAAAGACTCCCAGGCGCTCTATTCCACGAGGTTAAGAGCTGGTGTCGAGGTTCACACGGGCCGCGATCGGGAGATGGTCGCTGGCGGTCTTCGGGAGGGTCCACGAGGTGACCGGTTCCACGCCCTGGACCATGATCTGGTCGATCCGCGCCATCGGGAACGACGCCGGCCAACTGAACCCGAAGCCGCTGCCCGCCGCGCCCTGCGTGGAGCGCATCTGGGAGGTGACGGCGTTCAGCGAGCGGTCGTTCATCGTGCCGTTCAGGTCGCCGAGGAGGATCTTCCGCTTGAGCGGCTCGGCGGCGATGGCCTCCCCCAGCGCGTCGGCGCTCTTGTCGCGCTGCCGGGCCGTGAACCCGGCCTCGATCTTCACCCGCACCGAGGGGAGGTGGGCGACGTAGACCGCGATCCGTCCCTCGGGGGTCGCGACGGTGGCGCGCATCGCGCGCGTCCAGCCCAGCTTTATGTCCACCGCCCTGATGCTGCTCATCGGGTACTTGCTCCACAGGCCGACCGTGCCCTCGACCGAGTGGTACTTGTACGTCGACGCGAGGGCCTTCTCGTACGTCGGGACCGCCGACGCCGTCAGCTCTTCCAGGGCGACGACGTCCGCGCCGGACGCGGCCACGTCACGGGCCGTACCGGCCGGGTCGGGGTTGTCGGCGTTGACGTTGTGGGTGGCCACCGTCAGATCGCCGCCGGTGCCGGTCTTGTCGCTGAGCAGCAGCCCGCCGAAGAGGTTCAGCCAGACGACCGTCGGCAGGACGACGGCGATGAGCGCGGTCGCCGACCTGCGGACCAGGCCGAGGACCAGGAGGACCGGGACCAGCAGCCCGAACCAGGGCAGGAAGGTCTCCGTGAGGCTGCCGAGGTTGCCGATCCGGTTCGGGATGCGGGAGTGCAGCAGCATGACGAGGGCCAGGAGGATCGCCACCGCGGCGAGGATCAGGCCCCGGCGCCAGATCCTCGGGTCGCCGCGCCAGCCGTCGAGCAGTCTGTTCCGCAGGCGCCGAAGTCGGTTTCCGCGCTGCTCGTCGCCCGAGCCGCCGTCGTCCGTCTCCGCCACATACGCCTGCTGTGCCATACCGTCGCCTCACTACCTGCCGTGCACACCATCGTCCCCGCGCCTACGACCCTAGGGGATGATCGGTTCCGATCCGCCGTCCCATGACGGCCGTACTGGGACGAGGACGAACAAGTCGGCGTCCGGAGTTCCGAACACGGGCGACGGCAGCGGCCTCTGTGACGGAACGCGCACATTCGGACGGGTACTCAGGCAGCGGGCCTGACGGGTCGTAGGGCGGTGAGGACCGTGTCGACGAGCAGTTCCGACAGGCCCTCGGGGAGGTCCGCGTCGGCGCGCATGACGGTGCGCAGGAGCATCGGGCCCACCAGCATGTCGTTCATCAGCTCGGGGTCGAGGTCGGTGCGGAGTTCGCCGCTCTCCTGGCCGCGGCGCAGGATGTCGACCTGCTTGCGGCGCCGGGGTTCCACGACGGTCGCGTGGTAGGCGGCCCAGACCTTCGGGCTGCTCTTCATCTGTGCGAACACGTTGTGCAGGAGCGCCGAGGACCGGGTCAGCAGGCCGCGCTGGCGCAGTTGTTCCATCATGGCCACGAGGTCGTCGCGCAGCGAGATGCCGGGCAGTTCGGGGTCCTGCGGCTCGGCCTCGCGGACGACGTCGACGAACAGCTCCTCCTTGCCCGGCCAGCGGCGGTAGATGGTGGCCTTGCCGACACCGGCGGTGCGGGCGATGCGCTCGATGGAGAGTTCGGCCAGCGGCACGCCTTCCTCCAGGAGCTTCATCACGCCCTCCGTGATGGCGCGTTCGACGGCCTCACTGCGCGGGCGTCCCCTGGTGGGCGCGCACGACCGGGTCCCGTTGTCGGTGCCGGTGCCCGTGCCGGTGCCGTTGTCGGTGCCAGTGGTGCCGTTGTCGGTGCCGTTGTCGGCGAGGCTCACTTCACTCCGTCCCTTCGCTGTCCCCCGTTCCCGTCCGGGGTTGATTGTCGTCGCTATTCCCCTACGACGACCAACTCGGGCTCCTGCTTGTCCTCCTGAGGAACCGACGGCTTCCCGGGCAGGAAGAGGAAGGCGACCACCGCGCCGACGACCGCGACACCCGCGCCGCACAGGGCGGTGACGTGCATGGCGTGCAGGAACGCGTCGTTGGCCGGGGTGACCAGGGCCCTGCCCTGCGGGCCGAGCTTCGCGGCGACACCGAGGGTGGCCTCGATGGACTCGCCGGCCGTGTCCCTGAGGGCGGCCGGCACCGAGCCGAGCTTGCCCTCGATGCCGTTGCGGTACGCCGTGGACAGCACCGAGCCGAGGACGGCGATGCCGAGGGCGCCGCCGACCTGCCGGAAGGTGTTGCTCAGCGCGGACGCGGAGCCCGCCTTCTCGCGCGGCAGGGCCTGCATGATGACGACGCTGGTCGGGGTCATGACGTGCGCCATGCCCGTGCCCATGAGGAAGAAGATGACCTCCAGGACCCAGATCGGCGTGTCCGCGTCGAGGGTCGCGAAGGCGCCGAGCATCCCGGCGAGCAGCACGAGGCCGACGCCCGTCGTGACCTTGTGGCCGAACCGGTCGACGACCAGCCGGGCCCGCGGCGCGAAGATCATCTGCGCGGCGGCCAGCGGCAGCATCAGCAGACCGGTCTGGAGCGGCGAGTAGCCGCGCACGCTCTGGGTGTAGAAGACGGAGAAGAAGGTCACGCCCATCAGCGCGAAGAAGACCAGCCCCATGGCGGCGATCGCGGCCGAGAACACCTTGTTCTTGAAGTACGTGACATCGATGGACGGGTGGTCGCTGCGCTTCTCGAACCACACGAACCCGGCGAGGACGGCGACACCGGCGAGGATCGTCGACAGCACCTTGGGCGCCGTGAAGTCGGCCAGCTCGCCGCCCTCTATGATGCCGTAGACCAGCAGGACGAGGCCTACGACGGACAGGACCACGCCGACCGGGTCGAGGCGGCCGGGCTTCGGGTCGCGGGAGTCGGGGACCAGCCAGACCATCAGGGCGAGGGCGATCAGCACGATCGGCACGTTGATCAGGAAGACCGAGCCCCACCAGAAGTGGTCGAGGAGCACACCGCCGGTGATCGGGCCGATCGCGATGGCGAGGCCGACTCCGCCGGCCCAGATGCCGATGGCCTTGGGCTGCTCGTCGCGCTCGAAGACGTTCATGAGCACGGCGAGGGTGGCGGGCATCACGAAGGCGGCGCCGAGGGCCATCAGTGCGCGGTAGCCGATGAGTTGGTCCGGCGAGCCGGACTCGGCGGCGAGCGCGGAGCCGATGCCGAACACGACGAGCCCGCCGAGCAGGACCTTCTTGCGGCCGATCCGGTCGCCCAGGAGGCCCGCGGTGAACAGCAGACCGGCGAAGACGAGGGTGTAGGCGTTGATCGCCCACTCCAGCTCGCTCTGTGTCGCGCCCAGGCCGGTCGGGGCCGGGGTGGAGATGGTCTTGATGGCGACGTTGAGGATCGAGTTGTCGAGCACCACGATCAGCAGGCTCAGCATCAGCACGCCGAGGATGGCCCAGCGGCGGCGGTGCACCGCTTCGGGTATCCGGGTGCCAGGGACGGGTGGAGTGGTCATGCGGTCCAGACTAGGGAGCCTCGGGCCAATTCCGATACGAGACCGTGCCGTATCGTAAATATTTTACCCAGGCCTTACGCATGCCCTCCCGCGTGATGCGCGTGACGGGGGTCCCTCTGGCCCTCCGTGGCACGAGGTGCCACCATGGAGGGGATCCGGGGACGCCGTGAGGGTGCCTCGAGATGACTGAAGGAGCCGTTGCAATGACGCAGCTTTCGGCTGCCCAGACTGTGAAGAACAGCTCCTCCGACGGCAGCAAGGCGCTGTACGGAGGCAAGGGCACACGCCGTATCACCGTCCGCGACATCGCTCTCGCCAAGGAACGCGGCGAGAAGTGGCCCATGCTCACCGCCTACGACGCGATGACCGCGTCCGTCTTCGACGAGGCCGGTATCCCGGTGATGCTCGTCGGTGACTCGGCGGGCAACTGCCACCTCGGGTACGAGTCGACCGTGCCCGTCACCCTGGACGAGATGACCATGCTGTCCGCCGCGGTCGTGCGCGGCACGCAGCGGGCGCTGATCGTGGGCGACCTGCCCTTCGGGTCCTACCAGGAGGGTCCGGTGCAGGCGCTGCGCTCGGCGACCCGGCTGGTGAAGGAGGCCGGGGTGGGTGCGGTGAAGCTGGAGGGCGGCGAGCGGTCGCACGCTCAGATCCGGCTGCTGGTCGAGTCCGGGATCCCGGTGATGGCGCACATCGGTCTCACTCCGCAGTCCGTGAACTCGATGGGGTACCGGGTGCAGGGGCGGGGCGAGGAGGCGGCTCAGCAGTTGCTGCGGGACGCGAAGTCCGTGCAGGACGCGGGGGCGTTCGCGGTCGTCCTCGAGCTGGTGCCGGCGGAGTTGGCCGCCGAGGTGACTCGGGTGCTGCACATTCCTACGGTCGGGATCGGGGCGGGGGCCGAGACGGACGCCCAAGTCCTGGTGTGGACCGACATGTTGGGGCTTACGGGTGGTCGAATGCCCAAGTTCGTGAAGCAGTACGCCGATCTGCGTTCGGTCATGGGCAACGCGGCGAAGGCGTTTGCGGAGGATGTCGTCGGCGGGACGTTCCCGCTGGAGGAGCACTCGGTCCACTGACCGATTCAGAGCCACTGCGGCACGATGCAGCCCCGCCGATCTTCCCCCGTCGGCGGGGCTGCCCCTCTTTTGCGCCTAAACCGGCGCCGCTCTCGCGGAGGCGGTTGCTCACCGTCGTGGTTCCTCAATTGATGGTTGCGGTGCTCGTCAGTGGTTTGTCGGTGCTGTCGGTGGGATGTCGGTGTTCTGTCGGTCGGCACTGGCACTGTCCTTCCCATGACGCGAATCGACAACATTCCCGGCGGCACGGCCGTGTCCGTGCGGGGGCTGGTCAAGCACTACGGCGAGACCAAGGCGCTGGACGGCGTCGACCTGGACGTCCGGGAGGGCACCGTGATGGGTGTGCTCGGGCCGAACGGTGCCGGTAAGACCACCCTCGTACGCATCCTGTCCACGCTGCTCGCTCCGACCTCCGGCGAGGCCACCGTCGCCGGCTACGACGTCCTGCGCCAGCCCCGCCAACTGCGCCGGGTGATAGGCCTCACCGGCCAGTACGCCTCCGTGGACGAGAAGCTCCCGGGCTGGGAGAACCTGTACATGATCGGGCGGCTGCTCGACCTCTCCCGCAAGGACTCCCGGGCCCGCGCCGACGAACTGCTGGAGCGGTTCTCCCTGACGGACGCCGCCAAGCGGCCCGCCAGTACGTACTCCGGCGGTATGCGGCGGCGGCTCGACCTGGCCGCCTCGATGATCGGGCACCCGCAGGTGCTGTTCCTGGACGAGCCGACCACCGGCCTGGACCCGCGCACCCGCATGGAGGTGTGGGACGAGGTGCGGTCCATGGTCGGCGGCGGTGTGACCGTGCTGCTCACCACCCAGTACATGGAGGAGGCCGAGGCGCTCGCCTCCGAGCTGACCGTGGTGGACCACGGCAAGGTCATCGCCAACGGCGGGATCGACGAGCTGAAGGCGAAGGTCGGCGGACGGGCGTTGCGCATCCGGCCGGCCGATCCCCTGCAACTACGGCCGCTGGCCCATGCGTTGGACGAGCTGGGCATCACCGGCCTCGCCACCGTCACCGTCGACGTGGAGAGCGGCACGGTCCTGGTGCCGATCCTCAGCGACGAGCAACTCACCGCCGTCGTAGGAGCGGTGAGCGCGCGCGGCCTCACCATCGCCTCCATCACCACCGAACTGCCCAGCCTGGACGAGGTGTTCCTGTCCCTCACCGGCCACCGCGCCAGCGCCCCGCAGGACTCCGTGCCCACCACCGACCGCGAGGAAGTCGCCGTATGAGCGCCATCGCCGTGAAGCCCGGCGCCGTCGCGTCGGACCCCCGTATCCCGCTGCGCAACCATCTGCGTCACACCGGCGCGCTGATCCGCCGCAATCTGCTGTGGATCCGGCAGGACCCGGAGTCGATGTTCGACGCCATCCTGTTCCCGGTCATCTTCACGCTGCTGTTCGTGTACGTCTTCGGCGGCTCGATCGGGCAGTCGCTCGGCGGCGGGCAGGAGGCGTACGTGCAGTACGTCGTGCCCGGTCTGCTCGCCATGATGGGGATGAACATGGCCCAGGGGGTGGGCACCGGCTTCAACACCGACTTCCACACCGGGGTCATGGACCGGTTCCGGTCGCTGCCCATCGGGCGCGCCTCGGTGCTGATCGCCAAGATCTCGGTCGAGATGATGCGGATGCTGGTCGCGTCCGCCGTGCTGATGGTCGTCGGTGTCCTCGTCGGCTTCCACATCCACCACTGGTTCGGCATGTTCGCCGCGATCGGACTGTCCGCGGTGTTCGGCTCGGCCCTGATGTGGGTGTTCCTCACCCTCGGCGTGACCATGAAGAGCGCGCAGTCCGTGCAGGCCATGGGCTTCCTGGTGCTGATGCCGCTGCAGTTCGGCTCGTCGATCTTCGCGCCGACCGGGTCGATGCCGGGCTGGCTGCAGAACTTCACCGACTACAACCCGCTGTCCGCCCTGGCGGACGCTGCCCGCGGACTGATGGTGGGCGGCCCGGTCGCCCACGGCGTGTGGCTGACGCTGGCCTGGTCGGTGGGGCTCACCGCGGTGATGGCCCCGATCTCGATCTACAAGTTCCGCACCAAGACCTGACCCGGCCGTGCGCCTCACCGGGCGGTACGGCTCACGGGCCGCCCGTCCCACCGGGTTCGCGTCGGCTCACACCAGGGCGGCAGCCTCCTTCGCGGAGAGGCTGTCGCCTTCGGCGTACTCGGCCACGTACGACTCGTAGACCGCGTCGCCGAGCACGGCGCGCGCCCGCTCCTCGGCCCGGCGGTACACCTCGCTCTCCACGGACGCCCTGACGTGCCCGGGCGGCAGCAGCGCCAGCGCCGCGACGAGGCAGCGGACGCCGTCCCGGACCCGGCTGCCGCCGTCGAGTTCGGCGAGGACGACCGCGGCGATCCCCAGGTACAGCGAGGTCATGCTCGGGGCGATGGCCTCGGACAGCGGGTCACCGGCCCGCTCCAGCGCTCTGCGGACCTTGTCCAGGGACTCCTGGTAATTGCCGTCGACCGCCTCCACCCACGCCTCCGAGCCGAGGATGAACGCGTCGAAGACCACGAAGTGGGAGATCGAGAACTCCTCGCGCAGCAGCCGCAACTCCTCGCGTGCCTCCTCGACCCGGCCGGTCATGGCGAGCCGGCTCGCGAGGAACATCCGGGCGGCGGGCATCGCCTCGCTGCCCTGGCCGTGCTGCTGCTCGATCACCTCGCGCAGCAGGCGCTCGCCCCGCTCCACCTCGCCGGCCTCGATGAGCGCGCTCCCCAGCCGGGCTCCGAGTACGGCCACCTGGCCGTGGGCGCCGAGCCGTTCGGCCTGTTCGATCGCGGCCTCGTAGTCGAGGGCGGCCAGTTCGTAGTCACCGGTGCGTTCCCGGGCCTCGGCGCGGGCGGAGAGCGCCTCGGCGACGCCCCAGGTGTCGCCGAGGCGGCGGAAGATCTCCAGCGACTCGTCGGCGTCCCGGGCCGCGTCGCCCGCCCAGTCGGTGCGGTTGGCGAGCATGTTGGCGCGCATCTGGAGGGTGGTGGCCAGCTCCCACTCCATGCCGGGGTTGGAGCGGCAGGTGTGGACATCGGCGTCGAGGATCGCGGGCAGCCGCTCCACGCTGCCGCTCAGCAGCACGGCGAAGAACCAGAACATGCCGGGCATACGGCAGGTCTGCGGCAGGCCCGGTTCGTAGACCTCGGAGATGACCCGCAGCTTCTCCTTCGCGGACGGCACCTCCCAGGCGTCCAACTCCGTGTCCATACAGGCCAGATGGGCGAGATGGAGGCCGCGCCGGGCCTCGGTGAGGAGTTCTCCGGTGAGCGGGGGCGCGACGTCGGTGCAGCGCTCCCAGACCGGGGCGGCGCGCCGGACGGGGGCGGCGAAGGGGTCCGGCCCCAGGGCCATGACCTCGACACACCAGTTACGGGCCTCCATGCGGACGTCGCGCATGTGCCAGTACCAGGTCAGCGACAGGACGAGGCAGATCGCCTCCTGTTCGTCGCGCTCGGCGACGGCGTGCCGCAGGGCGGTGCGGAGGTTCTCGTACTCCAGCTCCAGTCGTGCCACGGCGGCGAGTTGGCCGGGGCCGCGCAGCAACGGGTCGGTGGTGCGGGCGAGTTCGCGGTAGTACGTCAGATGGGCGCGCGCGGCGCGTGGGCGCCGGCCGGCCTCGTCGAGCCGTTCCCCCGCGTACTCGGCGACGGTCTCCAGGAGCCGGTAGCGCATCTCCCCGTCGCCCGAAGGGGCGGCCACCACAAGGGACTTGTCGACCAGCGAGCCGAGCGTCTCGAACGCGAAGGGCCCGCACACGGCCTCGGCGGCGGCGAGGTCGCAGCCGCCGGCGAAGACGGACAGGGTGGTCAGCACGTCCCGTTCGTCCGCGTCGAGCAGGTCCCAGGACCAGTCGACGACGGCCCGCAGGGTCTGCTGGCGGGGCAGGAGCGTACGGCTGCCCGACGTGAGCAGCCGGAAGCGGTCGTCGAGCCGGTCGGCGATCTGACGCGGCGTCAACATCCGTAGCCGGGCGGCCGCCAGCTCGATGGCCAGCGGCATCCCGTCGAGCCGCCGGCAGATCTCGGCGCAGGCCTCGGGGTCGTCCTCCACCGTGAACCCCGGCCGGGCGGCGGCCCCGCGGTCGGCGAGCAGCCGGAGCGCGACGGGGTCGGGCAGCGGCTCCACCGGGCGCAGCAACTCCCCCGGTACGCCCAGGGGTTCGCGGCTGGTGGCGAGCACGGTCAGTTCGGGGCAGCGCTCCAGCAGGGCTTCCACGAGGCGGGCGGCGGCGTCCACGACGTGCTCGCAGTTGTCGAGGACGATCAGCATCCGGCGCCGGCCGCAGTGCTCCGCGAGCCGCTCCAGCGGGTCGTCGTGCCGATCGCCCCCGGCGGCCCGGATCGCCTCGGCGCCGGCGCCGTACATCACGGTCTCGCGCGCGCCGACCGCGGTGAGCACGGCCGTCGCCACGGCGTCGGGGGCGTCGACGGGGGCGAGTTCGGCCAGCCACACCCCGTCCCGCGCCGCGTCCCGCACCCCTTCCGCCGCCTCCTGCGACAGCCGCGTCTTCCCGGCCCCGCCGGGCCCGAGCAGCGTCACCAGCCGGGCGGCGGCGAGATCTCCCCGGATGACGTCGATGTCGGCCTCCCGGCCGACGAAGGAGGTGAGGCGGGCGCGGAGGTTGCCGGGAGGCCGGGCGGCCTGGGGTGAGGGAGCGGGGAGGGACGGGGCGGGGGCGCCCGTGTCGGTCCCGGGGCCGCGGCGATCGGCGGCGCCGTACCCACCGTCGTCAGCGGGGCTGAGCAACTCCCCGTGCAGCGCCCGCAGTTCGGGGCCGGGGTCGGAGCCGAGGCGGTCTGCCAGGAGTTGTCGTACGTCCTCGTAGGCGGCCAGTGCCTCCGCCGTGCGGCCCGTCGCGCGCAGGGCTTTGAGGCGGAGGGACTGGAGGGGTTCGTCGAGGGGGTGGGTGTCGCACAGGGCGGTCAGTTCGGGGAGGGCGGTGTCCGCGTCGTCGAGGGCCAGGGCCGCTGTCAGGCGGGCGCGGCGGGCGTCCAGGTGGCGGGCCGCCCAACGGGCCGCTTCCGCCGTGCGGTCGGGGAGGTCCGTGAGGGGCGGGCCGGTCCACAGGGCCAGGGCGTCGTCCAGGGCTTCCGCCGCCTTCGCCGCGTTGCCGTCGGCCAGCGCGCGCAGCCCCTCCCCCGTCAGCCGCTCGAAACGGTGCAGGTCGATGTCGTCGGGGGCGGCGGCGAGCCGGTAGCCGCTCTCCGCCGAGGTGATCGCGTCGGCGCCGAGCGCCCGGCGCAGCCTGCCCACCAGCGCCTGGAGCGCGGCGTGCGCGTCGGCGGGCGGGTCGGCGCCCCACACCTCGTCCACCAGAACGCCCGCGGGCACCGGCCGGCCGGGCCGCAGGGCGAGCACCGTGAGCAGGGCGCGCAGCCGTGCCCCGCCGACCGGGACGGGGGTGCCGTCGGAGCGGAGTGCCTGGGTGGTGCCGAGAATGCGATAGCGCACGGGGTCCATTGTCTCTGGTGGCGACGGAAGCGGTCACGGGGTTGGGACGGCGCGGCGCCGGGCACGGGCCCGCCCCGGAGGGGTGACGGGGTCGTAGAACGCGTGCCAGAGTCCCATGTCCCCACCTTCCCCGGAACCGACCACCGCCCGCGAGACGTTTTCCCCTCGGGCCCGGTACCGTCGGGCTTCGCGTCCACCGACCCCCAGCAGGGAGCCCTCCCCCATGACCGCCACCACCACCCGCCCGAGCGACCGGCGGATCAGTCCCGTCTTCCTCGGGATCCTGGCCGTCACGGCGGTGACCGGCTGGGCCACCTGGACCGGGTTCGCCGAGCAGCCGGGCGTCGCCGTGTTCCTGTTCGTGACGGCGGCCTGGATCGTCTCCCTGTGTCTGCACGAGTACGCGCACGCCCGCACCGCCCTGCACAGCGGTGACATCTCGGTCGGCTCGAAGGGCTACCTCACCCTCAACCCGCTGAAGTACACGCACGCGCTGCTCAGCATCGTGCTCCCGGTGATCTTCGTGATCATGGGCGGCATCGGTCTGCCCGGCGGCGCGGTGTTCATCGAGCGCAACCGGATCCAGGGCCGGTGGAAGCACAGCCTGATCTCGGCGGCGGGGCCGCTGACGAACGTGCTGTTCGCGGCGGTCTGCACCGCGCCGTTCTGGCTGCACTCGCTCGACGGGGTGCCGCTGGACTTCCGGTTCGCGCTGGCGTTCCTCGCGCTGCTCCAGGTCACGGCCGCGCTGCTGAACTTCCTGCCGGTGCCGGGCCTGGACGGCTACGGCGTGATCGAGCCCTGGCTGTCGTACAACGTGAAGCGGCAGGTGGAGCCGTTCGCGCCGTTCGGCCTGCTGTTCGTGTTCGCGCTGCTGTGGGTGCCGTCGATCAACACGTACTTCTTCGATGTGATCGACGCGATCCTGCGGGGCCTCGGCATCAGCGACCTGGAGACCTACTGCGGACAGAACCTCTACCGCTTCTGGCAGGGCACCAACGAGTTCTGCTCGATCAGCCAGTGACCGACCTGCCGCGCTTCAGGTAGTACCAGCACATGTTGGACGAGAGGCCGGCGAGCAGCACCCACACGATCCCGAGCAGGCTGCCCTCCACGAAGGAGACGACCGCCGCGGCCACGGCGAGCAGGCAGACGACGAGGGCGTAGAGGGCGAGGCGGGGCATGGGATCGGCTCCTGTCGGCAGAACAGATGGGGACACTGGCGGGTCGGTCGCCACCAGTGTCCCCCACGCGCTCAGACGTCCGTGACGCGCAGTCCCGCGTGTGCCTTGTAGCGGCGGTTGACGGAGATCAGGTTCGCGACCAGGGACTCCACCTGGTGGGCGTTGCGCAGCCGGCCTGCGAAGACACCGCGCATGCCGGGGATACGGCCGGCCAGCGCCTGCACGATCTCGACGTCGGCGCGCTCCTCGCCCAGCACCATGACGTCCGTGTCGATCTCGGCGATCTCCGTGTCCATGAGCAGTACGGCCGACAGGTGGTGGAAGGCGGCGGCCACACGGGAGTCGGGCAGCAGGGCGGCGGCCTGTTCGGCGGCGCTGCCCTCCTCCGGCTTCAGCGCGTAGGCGCCCTTCTTGTCGAAGCCGAGCGGGTTGACGCAGTCGACGACGAGCTTGCCGGCCAGTTCCTCGCGCAGTGACTCCAGCGTCTTGCCGTGGCCGTCCCAGGGCACGGCGACGATCACGATGTCGCTGCGGCGCGCGGTCTCGGCGTTGTCGGCGCCCTCGACGCCGTGGCCGAGTTCGTCGGCGGCGGCCTGCGCGCGGTCGGCGGCGCGGGAACCGATGATCACCTTCTGGCCGGCCTTGGCGAGCCGGTAGGCGAGGCCCTTGCCCTGCGGCCCGGTCCCGCCGAGCACGCCGACGACCAGTCCGGAGACGTCGGGGAGGTCCCACGGGTCCTTGGCGGGGGCCTTCGCGGGGGCGGTCCCGGAGGCCGTCGCGGGGGTCTGTGCAGCACTGTCGGTAGAGGTCATGGGCCGACTTTACGTCCGCCTCCGCACCCGTATCGGGTCAGGTGAGGTCCGTCACGGGCACCCGCCGGAAGGTGATCGTCTCGTACGGCCCGAAGTCGCCGGTCTCGTAGAGGAGGCCGACCGTGTCGTCGTCGACGCGTACGAGGTCGGAGTAGGCGGCGGGCAGGCCGTCGACCGTGTGCACCGGGCGCCAGGTGGTGCCGTCGTCGGTGGAGGCGCGCAGGGTCAGCAGGGCGCGGGCGGCCGGGTCGCCGGGGCCGGAGTACACCAGCACGTCGGGGTCGCGGAGTTGCAGGACGCCGGCCTCGCAGATCGGGGCGACGAGGCCGGCCTGCGGGCGGAAGGGCTTGACGAGCGTCCTCCCGCCGTCCGCCGAGTACGCGTCGGCGCGGTTGCCGGGGGACGGCGAGTCGTTGCGGGTGTTGAAGTAGACGCGCCCGTCCGGGAGTTCGGCGGCGGTGGTCTCGTTGCAGTTGACGTAGCCGTCCGCGTTCTCGTCGACGTAGCCGAGGTACCAGGTCTCGCCCTGGTCGTCGCTGAGCAGGCAGTGGCCGCTGTTGTACTTGGCCTCGTTCCCCACGTCCTTGCCGGTCGGCGGGATCGTGTGGTTGGCGGCGACGACCACACGGCCGGTGCTCAACTGGATCGCGTGCCCGGGCGTGGTGGCGTACCAGCGCCACTCGGGCTTCTTCACCTGCTCGGTGATCTCCTTCGAACTCGACCAGGTGACGCCGTCGTCGTCGCTGTACCGCACCCAGATCCGCCGTCCGTCGGCCGGTGTCACCTGGCCGCGCAGGATGGC
This sequence comes from Streptomyces sp. NBC_01478, assembly GCF_036227225.1. GTDB lineage: Bacteria > Actinomycetota > Actinomycetes > Streptomycetales > Streptomycetaceae > Streptomyces. The sequence continues at coordinate 3,593,267 of NZ_CP109444.1, forward strand.
GTCCTCGGTGGCGTCGGCGGTCGAGCGGACGTAGACGAGCAGGACGCGGCCGGTGTCGAGGACGACGGGGGCGGGATTGCCCGCGAGGTGGGGGCCGTTGGTGGCGGCGGCGGTGAGCGGGCCCCAGGTGCGGCCGCCGTCCGTGGAGCGCCGCAGGACGATCTCGATGTGGCCGTGGTCGCTCGCGGAGTCGACCCGTCCCTCGCAGAACGCCAGGAGGGTGCCGGCGCGGGAGACCACGATCGCCGGGATCCGGTAACTCGCGTAGCCCCCTTCACCCGCCACGAAGGGGACGGTGACGTCTGTGGCTGCTGCGTTTTCTGTCATGAGGTGGCTCCTTGTGCGGCCGATGAGCCCGCACCATCCCCAAGTTGGGCGAATTCGTGGTGAACTCCGCGTCACGAACGGCCGGTTGCGGCAGGATGCTCGGCCATGGACGCCGTACGGGTCGCGCTGCTGCGTGAAGTGCTCGCCGGGACCGAGTGGTTGGGGGCCACGCGACGGTTCGCGGGGGTGCTGCGCGGGTCCGTCGTGTCGCACGGTGGTGGACTGCTGCTAGTGGGCACGCCCGCGTACGAGCCGTGGCATCTCGCGGCGCACCTCGTCGACGAGGCCGCCTGGTCGGGCACGCCGGAGCTGGCTCCGACTCTCGTACGGCATGGCGCGCGCCCCTCCGATCCGGCCCATCTGGCCGTCGGGCTGGGCCGGATCGAGGCGGCCCGGCGGGGTGAGACGTTGCTCGTCGTGTCACCCGAGGGGCCCGGTGACCCGCTTCTGGAGCGGGTGCACGACGCCCGGCGGGCCGGGGCGACCGTTCTCGCGCTGGGCTCCTCGGACCGTGAACTGGGGTCCCTGGCCCACGAGTCGCTCGCCGTACCGGAGGGCACGGATCTGGACCTGGACACCGTGCAGCACCTGGTGAGCGCGGCGGCCGGGGAGAATGTGGTGCCGGTGGCGCGGGGGCGACGGCGATTCCGGGACCGGTTGTCGTGGCTGAGCGAACAGTTGACGGCACCGCCGGCCGCCCGTTGGTAGTTTTCCCACCCGCCCACCGGTCTCGGTCAGTTGACAGGTGGGCGAGAAAAGCGGTTGCCCGAGCCGACGTGTCCCGGTGATCGTGGCGGATTGTGACCGCCGACTCCCCCACACCCCCTGCCACCTCCCCCGCCCGCCTCCGCGCCCTCCTCCCCGACCTCACCCCCTGGCATTCCTCCGCCGACTTCCGCAGGCTCTGGCTCGCGGGGCTGATCTCGAACTTCGGGAGTTTCCTGACGTTCGTCGCGGTCCCGGTGCAGCTCAAGGAACTCACCGGCTCCGCGGCGGCGGTGGGCGCGGTCGGCGCCGTGGAGCTGGTGCCCCTCATCGTGTTCGGGCTCTACGGCGGTGCGCTCGCCGACGCGTGGGACAAGCGGAAGCTGATCGTGTGGACCGAGGCCGGGCTCGGTGTGCTGTGCGGGGCGCTGCTGTTCAACTCGCTGCTGCCGGAGCCCGCCGTATGGCCGCTGTATGTGATCGCGGCGCTGACCTCGGTGCTCGGTTCGATCCAGCGGCCGGCGCTGGACTCGCTGTGGCCGCGGATCGTGGCGCACGAGCACATGACGGCCGCGTCCGCGCTCAACTCGCTGCGCTGGACGGTCGGCGGGGTCACGGGCCCGGCGGTGGCGGGCGTGGTCGTGGCGTTCGCGGGGCTGCCCTACGCGTTCGCGGCGGACACGCTGACGTACGTCGTGTCCGTCGTCCTGATCTTCCGTATCGCCGCCTCCCCCGGCGCCCACGAGGCGCGGAAGCCGTCGCTGCGGTCGATCGCGGAGGGCGCCCGGTACGCGTGGAGCCGCAAGGAGCTGCTCGGCACGTACGCGATCGACCTCGCGGCGATGTTCTTCGCGATGCCGCTGGCGGTGCTGCCGTTCCTCGCGGACGATCTGCACGCCGAGTGGGCGCTGGGGCTGATGTACTCGGCCGTTCCGGCCGGCGCCCTGCTGGTGAGTGTGACCAGCGGCTGGACCTCGCGGATCCACCGGCACGGGCGGATGGTGGTGCTGGCCGCCGCGCTGTGGGGCGCGGCGATCGCCTGCGCGGGCGCGGTCGGCAATGTGTGGCTGGTGCTGCTGTTCCTGACCGTCGCGGGCGGCTGCGACATGGTCAGCGGCATCTTCCGCGGGGTGATGTGGAACCAGACGATCCCGGACGAGCTGCGCGGCCGGCTCGCCGGGATCGAGCTGCTGTCCTACTCGGTGGGCCCGCAACTGGGGCAGGTCAGGTCCGGTGGCATGGCCGCGCTGTCCGGGGTGCGGACCTCGGTGTGGGCGGGCGGGCTGATGTGCGTGGGGGCGGTGGGGCTACTGGCCGCGGGGCTGCCGAAGCTGATGTCGTACGACGCCAGGACGGACGAGCACGCGCTACGGCTGAAGAGGCAGCGCGCCGCCGACGCCACCGCCCCTGCCTGATCAGTCCTCGTCGGCGCTGCCCTTCGTGGCGTCGTGCCACTTGGGGTCGTTCTCCCACTCCAGGTTGCGCTCGCGGGCCGTCTCCATCGCGTGCTCGGCCTCCGCGCGGGTGGCGTACGGCCCGAAGCGGTCCTTGGCGGGGCACTCCGGCCCCTCCTCGACCTTCTTGTGTTCGAGGCAGTAGTACCACTCGCCGGGCTTCCCGACCGTGCGCTTCTTGAACAGGGCCATCAAGGGCTCCTTTCCCTACCGCCATGTTCCCCCATGTCCGCTGGTTAGACTCGCTGGTATGTCTGGCCAGTCACTGCTCGTACCAGGGGAGCTCTCCCCCACCCGTCCCGTGCCCGGAAACATCCGTCGCCCCGAGTACGTCGGCAAGCCCGCGCCGACCCCGTACACGGGGCCGGAGGTGCAGACCCCCGAGACGATCGAGGCGATGCGGACCGCCGGGCGGATCGCCGCGCGGGCGATGGCGGAGGCCGCGAAGATCATCTCGCCGGGGGTGACCACGGACGAGATCGACAAGGTGGCGCACGAGTACATGTGCGACCACGGCGCCTATCCGTCCACGCTGGGCTACCGCGGCTTCCCCAAGTCCCTGTGCACCTCGCTCAACGAGGTGATCTGCCACGGCATTCCGGACTCCACGGTGCTGCGCGACGGCGACATCATCAACCTCGACGTGACGGCGTACATCGGCGGGGTGCACGGCGACAACAACGCGACGTACCTGGTGGGTGACGTCGACGAGGAGTCGCGGCTGCTGGTGGAGCGCACCCGCGAGTCCCTCGACCGCGCGATCAAGGCGGTCCGGCCGGGCCGCCAGATCAACATCATCGGCCGGGTCATCGAGTCGTACGCCAAGCGCTTCGGGTACGGCGTGGTCCGGGACTTCACCGGCCACGGCATCAACTCGTCCTTCCACTCCGGCCTGATCGTCCCGCACTACGACAGCCCGCACGCGACGACGGTCATCCAGCCCGGGATGACGTTCACGATCGAGCCGATGCTGACGCTCGGGACGTACGAGTACGACATGTGGGACGACGGGTGGACGGTCGTCACGAAGGACCGGAAGCGGACGGCGCAGTTCGAGCACACGTTGGTGGTGACGGAGACGGGGGCGGAGGTTCTCACGCTGCCGTAGGGCTCCCGTGCCTGGTCATGACGGCTCGCTCTCTCGTGGAGCGGGCCGTTTTTCTTGTACGCTTTTACCGACAGGGTGTCGGGAACCTGTTGACTTAGGTAAGCCTTACCTTAGAGGATAGTGCTCATGGACTCCTTCTCGACAGTCATCCGCACCGCGTCCCACGAACAGCATGTGGAGGCCGAGACCTCCACCTTCATGAGCGATCTGCTCGGCGGCCGGCTGGGCGTGGACGCGTACGCCCGGTACACCGAGCAACTGTGGTTCGTCTACGAGGCGTTGGAGACCGTGGCCGAGCGGCTGACGGCGGATCCGGTGGCCGGACCGTTCATCCAGGCCGAGTTGTTCCGGCTGCCGGCGCTGGAGCGGGACCTCGAGCATCTGCGGGGTGCGGACTGGCGCGCGGGACTGACCGCACTGCCCGCGACCCGGGCCTATGCGGAACGGGTGCGGGAGTGCGCGGAGTTGTGGCCTGCCGGGTACATCGCCCACCACTACACGCGTTACCTCGGGGACCTCTCCGGCGGGCAGATCATCCGGGACAAGGCGGAGCGGACGTGGGGGTTCGCGCGGCGGGGGGACGGGGTCCGGTTCTATGTGTTCGAGGGGATCGGGAACCCGGCGGCGTTCAAGCGGGGGTATCGGGAACTGTTGGACGGGGTGCAGGTCGACGATCTGGAGAAGCAGCGGATCGTGGCGGAGTGCAAGAAGGCGTTCGCCTTGAACACCAGGGTCTTTCGGGCTCTGGGTGACGAGTTTCCGATGTCCGCGTGAGCGTTTGTCTGCGGGAGCGTTGCCAGGGGCTCCGCCCCCGGACCCCAGATCGGCCCTGAAGGGGCCTCGTCCTCAAACGCCGGACAGGCTGGATGATGCCGCCCGGCGTGAAGCGGCCACCCTCATGAAGAGGTCAACGCCGCGGAGCCGTCAGCGCTCCAGGAACACCCGTCCCCCGACCTCCACCCAACCCCCCGGCTGCGGAGCCGTAAGTATCTGAGACCCCGCGCCCTGTGTGATGTTGAGGGCCCGGCCCAACCGGTCGGTCAGGAGGAGCGCCGCCGCGCCCGTTGCCTCGTCCTCGTGGATGCCGTCGTCCCGGCCGGGGAAGGCGCGGGCGCGGATGCGGCCCGCCGCCTCGTCCTCCCAGGCCCAGGCGTAGATCCACTCGCCGGGCGGGGGGACGGGGAGGGCGTCGACCTCGGCCGCGGTGGCGTGTTGGCGGAGGGTGCGGGGCGGGGCCCACTCCGGGAGGGCCTCGATCCAACTGAACTCGCCGTCCAGGCGGGCGCCCACTATGCCTGCGGGGGTGACCAGTTCGGGTATGTCCAGGAGCCAGGCGGTGCCGACGCAGGGGTGGCCGGCGAAGGGCAGGCGGGTGGTCGGGGTGTAGATGTCGATGACTCCGCGCTCGGGGTCGTCGACGAACACCGTCTCGCTGAAGCCGAGTTTCCCGGCGAACACCTGCCGCTCGTCCGGGTCCGGCATGACGGAACCCTCGCGGACGACGCCGAGTTCGTTGCCGTATCCGCCGCTGGGACCGCAGAAGACACGCAGTACGTCGTAGTCAGTCACGGGGGCATTCAAACACCGCCCGGGCGGCGGGGTCATCCCAGGCCGGGGCTCCGCCGGGGAGGGGCCAGGTGGGGGTGGGGGCGTCGTCGTAGGGCAGCGCGGACAGGGTGTCGCCGAACGCCCTGTCCAGCGTGGCCCGTTGGTGGGCGAGGCCCGGGTGGGCGGGGCGGGCCGCCAGTCGTTCCAGGCGTTGTCCGTGTGCCTCGGTGATCTCGTCGGCGGTGCGGCGCCAGTCCGGCTCGTCCGGTACGCGGCGCAGCTCCACGCACACCGGTTGCGTGCCCTCCGCGAGCGCGGCCACGGCGCGGTCGTGGCCGTCGAGGATCAGCCAGCCGTCGAGGAAGGTCACCCACCACAGGAGGACGGGCGCGAGGGTGCCTTCGCGGGCGTGCTTGCGGTACGCCTTCACACGCGGGGCGTCGGGCGGGGAGAGCCGGCGCAGGGGCAGGATGCCGTGCCAGCCGCCACCGCAGTACAACTCCAGGCTGCCGTTCGGCCACTCCTGGACGAAGTCCGTCGTCCAGATGCCGGGGGCGAAGCGGTCGCGCCGGATCAGGGACCAACGGCCGTCGTGCAGTGGGCTTTCCGGTGACTCCTCCAGCCAACGGGCGTACTGGTGAACCCAGTTGACGCCAGAGCGTTGCCGAGTTGCGCTCAGGGGCGGCACGGGTGAGCGGTAGCTGTCGAAGCGGTGCAGGGCGAGGTCGTGGCAGCAGCCGTCGCCGTCCAACCGGCCCAGGAACAGGGGCCGTTCACTCTGGCGGAGCAGCCTGCGTCCACCGTCCGCCGTCTCGAAACGCAGCGGGGACGGGCCGGGCCGACCGGTCACGGTCAGCACCAGTCCGTCCTCCGACAGCGGTTCCCTGTGCCCCCGGGTGTCCATGGGGGACAGTCTTACGCCTCGGCGGTCTCCGTGCGCCGCCTGCGCATCGCGAACACCACGCCCGCGCCCGCCGCCACGGTGACCGCCGCCGCCGTGCCCAGTGCCGCCGCCGGTATGCCGGAACCCGTCGAGGCGAGGGAGCCGGTCACGTCGCCGCCCGTGGTGGAGCCGGCGACGCCGCCCGAAGTCGAGCCCGTCGTACCGGAGTTGCCGGCGGAGCTGCCCGTGCCGCTCGATGACGAGGAGCCGTCGGAGGGGAGGGTGGCGTCCGCGGTGAGGGCCACCGAGAGGTCGAGCGGGTCGAGTGCGGCGCCGGTCTGGTAGAAGCCGCCGAAGGCCTTCGCGCCGGCCGCGGTGAGGGTGGTGGTGACGTCGTCGAGGGTGATGACGTCGTTCTTCGCGGTGAGGTCGGTCGAGCCCGCCTTCAGGTCGGCCAGGACCACGTCCTCGGACTTCTCGCCGAGGCTCGTCACGTCCGCCGTCAGTTTGCCGACGCCGCCGTCGAGGGTCGCCTTGAGGTCGGTGAAGGTGAGATCGAGGCCGTAAGTGCCGTTGTCCTCATGGCCCTTGAAGTTCACCGCGCCCTCGAAGGCGGCGGAGAGGGTGTCGGCGTGGGTGTCGTAGCTGCCGGTCGCGCCGGTGAAGGTGAAGACGCCGTTGCCGGTGGCCTGGGCCGCGCCGTCGGAGGTGGTGATCCTGCCGTTGGCGACGCTGCCGACGACGTAGGAGCGGAAGGACTCCTTGACGCCCCAGGCGAGGGTGCCGTCCGCGATGTCGCCCTTGGTGGCGGCCGGTTCGGAGGCGGTGTCCGAGGGGCTCGCGGTGTCGGAGGGCGTGGTGGACGGGGTGGCTGTCTTCGTGGACGTAGGACTGGGCGTGGTGGACGCGGGCGTCGACGGCGTCGGCGTCGCGGGTGTGCTCGGGGTGGGGGACGTCGTCGATACCGGCTTGGCCGCCGACAGCGGGTCGCCGGCCGCGTTCGCGTACGTCTCGCTGCCGAGGAAGGTGCCCGCGGCGGCGGTGAGCGTGGTGGCGAGGTTCGTCAGGTCCTGGCTGGTGGGCGCGGCGACCGTGGCGAGCGTCACGTCCTGCTGCTTGGTGCCGCCGTCCGCGACGAGGTCGGCGGTGAGGGTGCCCGCCGCGCTGTCGTACTGGAAGTCTGACATCTCCCGCACGAAGCCGTGCAGCGTCGACTTGGCGGTGATCGTGCCCTTGAACGTGAGGTGCACGGCGTGGCTGGTGGTGTCGTAGGTGCCCGTGCCGGCGGTGAAGGTGAAGGCGCCGTTGTTCGCGGCCTGCGAGGCGCCGTCGGCGGCGGTGAAGGAGCCCTGCGCGTAGGTGCTCACATAGGTGCGGTACGACTGCTTGATGCCCCAGGTCAACTCGTAGCCGCTGAGCGGGACTTCGGCCGCCGACGCGGTGGTCGTGGCGAGCGCGGTGGCGCCGAGCGCGGCGGCGGTCGCGACGGCCGCGGCGAGGGCGAAGGAAGGACGAGGTCTGACGGGCATGGCCGTGGTTCTCCTTGAGGTGGGTGGATGGTCCGCGAACGCGCGGACCGGGTAAGGGGGTTACTCCGCTTCCGGCGACGCGCTGTCGGTCGCGGGGCGGGTGCGGCGCCTGCGGACGACGACGAGCGCGGACACCGCGGCCGCCACCAGCAGGGCGCCGGCCGCGAGGCCGATCGGCAGGGCGGCCGAACTACCGCCGCCGGCGTCGGAGTTGTCGGCGACCGGCTCGGCGGAGACCGAGGGCTCGGCCGACTGTTCCTCTGGAGTCCCGCTCGCCGTGGGGGTGCTGCCCAGGTCGGGCAGCGCGGGCAGTTTCGCGTCGTCGGTGAGGGCGACGGCCAGGGACACCGGGTCCATGGCGGTGCCCGCCTGGTACATCCCGGCGAAGGCCTTGGCGCCCTGCGCGGTGAGCTTCGCGGGTGCCTCGGTGACCTTCGCGAGCCCCTTGACCGCCTTGAGGTTCTTGGCGGTGAAGGTGACCAGCGGGACCTTCTTGCCGGTGAAGTCGGCGCCGGCGACGTCGGCGTAGAGGGTGCCCTTGCCGTCCGTGACGGTCGCGCGGACACCGCTGAACTCGAGATCCAGCCCCTCGGTACCGGTGAAGCGGACCGCGCCCTGGAACGAGGCCGTCAACTCCCCGTCCTTGTACGTCCCTTCGCCGCTCGGGAAGCGGAAGAGGGCACCGCCGTCCTCCGCTCCCGCCGACAGGGTCCACCTGCCCTTCGCGATGTCCCCGGTGACGTACTCCCGGAAGGTGCGGCGCACACCCCAGTCGACGGCGCCGTCCGCGATCGCGCCGCTCGAACTCTCCTTCTTCGCGGTGGACTTGGCCGGTGTCGGGGTGGGCGTGGCCTGCTTCGTGGCCGCCGCCTTCACGTCCGCCGAGAGGCTGACCGGGTCCAGGACCGTACCGGCCGTGTAGTAGCCGGCGAAGGACTTGGCGCCCTGCGAAGTGAGCGTGGCGGGCAGGTTGTTGAGGACGACGGAGGTGCCGCCGCCCTTCATGTCGATGCCGCCCAGGGAGAGGTTGGCGAAGGGCACCTGCGAGGACGTCGTGACCGTCCCCGTTCCCTTCGCCTTGCTTGTGACGTCCAGATAGAGGGTGCCCGTCGAGCCCGAGATACGGACCGTGGGTCGGCTGAGGGTGAGGTCCAGTTCGTAGCTGCCGTCGGCCTTCCTGTGGCCGACGAAGTGCACCCCGCCCGCGAAGGACGAGCGGAACGTGCCCGTCGAGCCGTCGTACGAACCCGTCGCCGAGGGGAAGCGGAACTGGCTGCTGCCCACCGTCGCCGCGCCGCCCGTCAGGGAGTAACTCCCGTTCGCGATGGGCCCGGTGACATAGCTCTGGAACGAGGACTTGATGCCCCAGTCGAGCCGGCCGCCCTGCACGGTACGGCTCTCTGCGTGGGCGAGGGCTGCGGGGAGGAGGGCGGCAAGGACAGTCAGGACGGCCGTGCACACCACGGTGACCAGGGCTCTTGGGCGCACGGGCATGGGTGGGTCCTCCGGATGACGACTGCCGGTAGCGAACGAAGGTAAGGCTAACCTAAGCTTTCCTCACCTGAAACGACAGTGCCCGAGAGATGTCGAGAGATGCCGAGAGAGACGGACGGGACCGTGCCACGCTTGCGCACACGACTGGCGGGAGCACTGTTGTCCGTGCTCGCGCTCACGCTCACCGGATGCGGAGGCGCGGCCACGTCCGCGACCAGCGCCTCGGCGAAGGCCTCCTCACCGGCCAACCGCGTGGAGCCGCTGACCGACACCCCGGACCCTCAACTCCCGGTCACCGTAAGCTCCGCCGACGGCAAGAAGGTCACCGTCAGGAACGCGCGGCGGATCGTGCCGCTCTCCGGCAGCCTCAGCGAGATCGTGTTCACGCTCGGGCTCGGCGACCGGGTCGTGGCCCGGGACATCACCGCCACCTTCCAACAGGCCGCGAGACTCCCGCTGGTGACCCGTAATCACGATGTCTCCGCCGAGAGTGTGCTGTCCCTCAAGCCCGATCTCGTGCTCGCCGAGAAGACGACCGGACCGGCCGAGGCCATGGGTCAGATCCGCGCGGCCGGCGTCCCGGTCCTGGTCGTCGATCCGGCGCAGGGCCTGGCGGATGTGGGCCAGCGGATCCGGGCGGTGGCCGACGCGCTCGGCGTACCGGCCGCGGGCAAGGAGCTGACCAAGCGCTCGGAGGACCGGATCGCCGCCGTGCGCACGGCGATTCCGGCGCACAAGGAGAAGCCGCGGGTCGCGTTCCTGTATCTGCGCGGGTCGGCGTCCGTGTATCTCATCGGGGGCAAGGGTTCGGGTGCGACCTCGCTGCTGGAGGCGGCCGGGGCGGTCGACGCGGGCGCGAAGTCGGGCCTGGAACAGGACTTCACGGCCATCACCACCGAGGCGCTCGCGCAGGCCGCGCCCGACGCCATTCTCGTCATGACCAAGGGACTTGAGTCGGTCGGCGGGATGGACGGGCTGGTGAAGATCCCCGGCGTCGCGCAGACCCCGGCCGGGATGAACCGGCGGGTCGTGTCGATCGAGGACGGGGTGCTCCTCAACTACGGGCCGCGCACCGACCAGGTGCTCAAGTCGATCGTGGCGCAGTTGTACGGGGGCGGGGCCAAGTGACCGTACTGGACAAGGGGGTTGAGGCGGCGGTCGCTCCAACTCCCCCGCGCCGCAAGCGCAGTGCGGCCTGGATGCTCACCGTCGGGCTGGTCGTCGCGCTGCTCGTGCTCGTCCCGGTGGCGGCCGGCCTCGGCGCGTATCCGATCCCGACGGGGGATGTCCTGTCGTCCGTGCAGCACCGACTGGGGCTCGGCGGGGGCGCGTTGGACCGCGTACCGGAGTCGGTGCTGTGGAACGTGCGGTTCCCGCGGATCGTGCTCGCGCTGCTCGTCGGGGCGTCGCTGGGGTGCGCGGGGGCGTTGATGCAGGGCGTGTTCGGGAATCCGCTCGCCGAGCCGGGGGTCATCGGGGTGTCCTCGGGGGCGGCGGTGGGCGCGGTCGCGGTGATCGCGTTCGGGCTGGACTTCCTCGGGACGTGGACGGTGTCGGCGGTGGCGTTCGTCTCCGGGCTCGCCACGGTTCTGCTGGTCTACGCGATGTCACGCTCGGGCGGCCGTACGGAAGTGGTGACGCTGATCCTCACCGGGATCGCGCTGAACGCGTTCGCGGGGGCGCTGATCGGGCTGTTCCTGTTCTTCGCGGACACGGCGGCGGTCAACCAGATCACCTTCTGGCAGCTCGGCTCGCTCTCCCAGGCGACCTGGCCGAAGGTCCTCGCGATCCTCCCGTGCGCGGTGATCGGCCTGACCCTCGCACCGCTCCACGCCGGCCGCCTCGACCTCCTCGCGCTCGGTGAACGCCCCGCGCGGCACCTGGGAGTTGACGTCGAACGGCTCCGGATCGTCCTGGTGCTGGTCATCGCGCTGCTCACGGCGGCGGCGGTCAGCGTCTCGGGGATCATCAGTTTCGTCGGCCTGGTCGTCCCCCATCTCCTGCGCATGGCGGCGGGCCCCGGCCACCGCTTCCTGATCCCGGCCAGCGCGCTGCTCGGCGCGCTGGCGCTGCTGGGCGCGGACCTCACGGCCCGCACGGTCGCGGCCCCGGCGGAGCTCCCGCTCGGCGTCCTGACGGCCCTGCTCGGCAGCCCGTTCTTCTTCTGGCTGCTGCGTAGGACGCGGCGCAGGCAAGGGGGTTGGGCGTGAACCAGGTCCCCAGGTTGCCCGGAACCCACCACCGTTTCCCCGCCGAGACTGCCACTGGATGCGGGTTGGGGGCTACAGGCCGTGGGTGGCTGGTCGCGCAGTTCCCCGCGCCCCTAAAAGGGGCGCTCAGGTTGCCCGGCGGATCATGTACGCCGTGCCTTTGTCCGCCGCAACCGCGCCCAACCCCCACCCACAAGGAGCCCGCGCATGAGACTTCTCCGCGGCCGGCCCGCACCCCCCGCCCCCGCCGAACCGGGTGACGTCCTGGCCGAGGCCGAGGATCTGCACGTCCGGCTCGGGCAGCGCACCGTCCTCCACGGGGTGTCCGTGCCCGTCCGTGCCGGTGAGGTGCTCGCGCTCGTCGGTCCCAACGGGGCGGGAAAAACAACCCTGTTGAGTGCCCTCGCCGCTGACCTCCCGGCCGCCGCCGGAGTCGTCCGGATCGACGGCCGTCCCGCCGCCGCTTGGTCCGCCCCCGAACTCGCCCTGCGGCGCGCCGTACTTCCCCAATCGGCCACGCTCTCCTTCCCGTTCACGGTCGAGGACGTCGTACGGATGGGGCGGGCGCCGCACGCCGCCACCCCCGCCGAGGACGATCTCGCCGTGGCGGAGGCGATGGCGCGGACGGAGGTCACGGGCTTCGCGCCACGGCCGTTCTCCGCGCTCAGTGGTGGGGAGCGGGCCCGGGTCGCGCTCGCCCGGGTGCTCGCCCAGCGGGCGCCGCTGCTGCTGCTGGACGAACCGACGGCCGCGCTCGACCTCCGGCATCAGGAACTGGTCCTGCGGCTGTGCCGGGAAAGGGCGCACGCGGGGGACGCGGTGGTCGTGGTGCTGCACGATCTCGCGCTGGCCGCCGCCTACGCGCACCGGGTCGCGATCCTGCGCGCCGGTCGTGTCGCCGCCGACGGTCCGCCGGGGGACGTATTCACCGAGGCGTTGCTTTCGGACGTCTATGACCAGCCGGTCGAGGTGTTTCCGCATCCGCGCACGGGGGCGGTCGTGGTGACGCCGAAACGCCCCGCTTGACCTTCCCTTGACCGTCCCTTGACGTTTGTTTTCCGCCATGGAGATCAAGCCGTGTCTGTGATTCTTCTGTGGGCAGTGAATACCCACCCGGGCGGGTATGAGTGAGGTAAGCCTCAGGTAAGTTAGGGCAGCCTCACCACAGTGCCTCGCTACACACTCTCGCTTGGAGCCTGCATGCGTGCCGTCCGACTTCCCGTCGTCACCGCCGTCGCCGCCGCGGCGGCCCTGACCGCCGTCACGGCGTGCACCGCGAAGAGCGACGCCAAGGACGGTGACGCGATCCAGGTGACCGCCGCCGACTCCAAGTGCACGACCTCCACCAAGTCGATCCCGGCCGGCCAGGTCACGCTGAAGATCGAGAACACCGGCTCGAAGGCGACCGAGGTCGAGATCCTCTTCCCGGACGACCGGATCGTCTCCGAGAAGGAGAACATCGGGCCGGGCACCAAGTACACGCTCACCGCCGAGGTGAAGGCCGGGGCGTACGAGATCGCCTGCCGGCCCGGGATGAAGGGGCACGGCGTCCGGCAGAAGCTCACCGTCACCGGTGGCTCGGTCGCCAAGCGCGACCCCAAGCTGGACGCGGCCGTCGCCGCCTACCGCGAGTACGCGCAGGAGCAGGCCGACGCCACGATCCCGAAGGTGGAGACGTTCGCCAACGCCATCAAGGCGGGCGACCTCACCGCCGCCAAGAACGCCTACGCCCCCTCCCGCGTCGGCTGGGAGGCCACCGAGCCGATCGCCGAGTCGTTCGGGGACATCGACCCCAAGACCGACACCCGCGCCGACGGCCTGGAGAAGGGCCAGAAGTGGACCGGCTGGCACGCGCTGGAGAAGGCGCTGTGGCAGGACAAGAAGCTCGGCGCCGAGCAGAAGACCCTCGCCACCGAGCTGGTCACCGACCTGAAGGACTGGCAGAAGCGGGTCGGCAAGGCCGAGATCACCCCGACCTCCATGGCCAACGGCGCCAAGGAACTCCTCGACGAGGTCGCCACCGGCAAGATCACCGGCGAGGAGGACCGCTACTCGCACACCGACCTGAGCGACTTCAAGGCCAACGTCGACGGCGCCGAGAAGGCGTACGAGCTGCTGAAGCCGGTCGCGCAGAAGAACGACGCGGCGCTCACCACCGAGCTGGACAAGCAGTTCGCGGCGCTGAACACGCTGCTCGACAAGTACCGCTCGACCACGACCTCGGACGGCTTCGTGTCGTACGACAAGGTCACCAAGGACCAGCGCAAGGAGCTGTCGGACGGGGTCAACGCCCTCGCGGAGCCGCTGTCGAAGCTCGCCGCCGCCGTCGTGAAGTAGGGGATCACCATGACCGAGACCCCGAAATCCGAGACCGTGCCCCAGAAATCCGAGAGCCCCTCCCGCCGTTCGCTGATCGGCTGGGGCGGTGCCGGGCTCGCGCTCGGTGCCGTCGCGGCCGGTGGCGCGGTGGCGATGACCCGTGTCGGCGACGACGTCGATCCGGCCGGTGCCGACACCGGTGCGGCGGTCGCCTTCCACGGCGCCAACCAGGCCGGCATCGCCACCCCGGTGCAGGACCGGCTGCACTTCGCCGCGTTCGACGTGAAGACCGACGACCGCGCCGAGTTCATCCAGATGCTGAAGGACTGGACGGCCGCCGCCCGCCGGATGACCGGCGGGCACGCGGTCGGCGACGGGGCCTACGGCGGGCTCGCCGAGGCGCCGCCGGACGACACCGGTGAGGCGCTCGGGCTGAAACCCTCGCGGCTGACCCTCACCATCGGCTTCGGGCCGTCGTTCTTCGACCACTTCGGGCTCACGGGCAGCCGCCCCGACGCCCTGGTCGATCTGCCGCAGTTCCCCGGCGACAACTTCGACAAGTCCCGTACCGGCGGCGACCTTTGTGTGCAGGCCTGTGCGGACGATCCGCAGGTCGCCGTGCACGCGATCCGCAACCTGGCCCGGATCGGCTTCGGCAAGGTCGCCATCCGCTGGTCCCAACTGGGCTTCGGGAAAACGTCGTCGACGACTCCGGGGGCTCAAACCCCCCGCAATCTGATGGGGTTCAAGGACGGCACCCGCAACATCGCGGGCACCGAGACGGACCGGCTGAAGAAGTTCGTGTGGGTGGGCGAGGGCGACAACAGCGCGAACTCGGCCTGGATGACCGGGGGTTCGTATCTCGTCGCCCGGCGCATCCGGATGAACATCGAGACCTGGGACCGGACCTCGCTCCAGGAACAGGAGGACGTCTTCGGCCGGGACAAGGGCGAGGGCGCGGCCGTCGGCAAGGCGAAGGAGCACGACCCGCCGTTCCTGAAGGCGATGAAGCCCGACGCGCACGTCCGGCTCGCGCACCCCGACACCAACGGCGGGGTCACGATCCTGCGCCGGGGCTACTCCTTCACCGACGGCACCGACGGCCTCGGCCGGCTCGACGCGGGACTGTTCTTCCTGGCCTACCAGCGCGACGTACGCAAGGGGTTCATCCCGCTGCAGCGCAGGCTGTCGGCGACCGACGCGCTCAACGAGTACATCCAGCACGTGGGTTCGGCGGTCTTCGCCGTCCCGCCGGGCGTCCGTGACAAGGACGACTGGTGGGGCAGCACGCTGTTCTCCAAGGACGCGAAGGAGTCGTAGACCGTGTTCTCGAACTATCTGATCGGTCTGCGCGAAGGACTGGAAGCCAGCCTCGTCGTCTGCATCCTGATCGCCTACCTGGTCAAGACGGACCGGCGGGACGCGCTGAGGCCGATCTGGATCGGCATCGCCGTCGCGGTGCTCATCGCGATGGGCTTCGGCTGCGCGCTCGAATTCGGCTCCCAGGAGCTGACGTTCCAGGCGCAGGAGGCGCTCGGCGGCTCGCTGTCGATCCTCGCGGTCGGTCTGGTGACGTGGATGGTGTTCTGGATGCGGCGCACCGCCCGGCACCTCAAGTCCGAACTGCACGGCAAGCTGGACGCGGCCCTGGCGATGGGCACGGGCGCACTGGTCGCCACCGCGTTCCTGGCGGTGGGCCGCGAGGGCCTGGAGACCGCCCTGTTCGTGTGGGCGTCGGTGCACGCGGCGAGCGACGGCACCCCGCGCCCGCTGGTCGGCGTAGGACTGGGTCTGGCCACGGCGGTGTTCCTGGGCTGGCTGTTCTACCGGGGCGCGCTGAAGATCAACCTCGCCAAGTTCTTCACCTGGACCGGCGCGATGCTGGTCGTCGTGGCGGCGGGCGTACTGGCGTACGGCGTCCACGACTTGCAGGAGGCCGACTGGATCCCCGGCCTGACGAAGCTGGCCTTCGACATCAGCGACACGATCCCGCCGGACAGTTGGTACGGCACCCTCCTCAAGGGCGTCTTCAACTTCCAGCCGGACCCGACCGTCCTGCAGATCACGGTGTGGCTGCTGTACCTGATCCCCACGCTCGCCCTGTTCTTCGCCCCGGTAGGGTTCGCCTCCGGGAAGGGGAAGGTGAAGACACCTGATGAGCAGGGATCGCAGCCCTCGAAGGCTCCGCAGGCTTGACCGGCGCGTACTGATAGCGGCTTCGATGACCGCTTTGTCGCTGACGGCGAGCGGTTGCGTGGTGGTCCACGGCGAGCGGGAGGTCCTGCCGGCCACCACCCGCGCGGAGGCCGCCACGGCGCTCCAGCAGTTCACGACCGCGTACAACGCGGCGGACAAGGCGTACGACAGTTCCCTGGACGCCGCTCATGTCACCGGCGCGCTCGGTGACATCGACGCGGCGCGACTGAAGGCGGGGCACACCAACTCGCCGTCCGGGAACGCGAACTACTCGCCGCTGGAGCTGACGGACGCGAAATTCACCATCCCGAAGAAGGCCGGCTGGCCGCGTTGGTTCGTCGCCGACACGGCCGCCAACAAGGGTGGCAGCGCCCGCTGGCTGCTGGTGTTCACGCGGAACGACCTGTCCGAGCCGTGGCAGGTGGCGTATCTGACGCTGCTCGCACCCGCCGCCGTACCGAAGTTCGCGACCGACAAGGACGGCTGGGCCGAGGCCGTACCGGCGAACTCGACCGAACTGGCCGTCGCCCCGGGCGAGTTGAGCCAGAGCTACGCGACGTATCTGAAGAGCGGCGGAACCGCCTTCGCGGACGGCACGCACACCAGCGCGTGGCGTGCGGACCGGGCGAAGAACGCCTCGAAGCCCGGTCTGGCCACCCAGTACCTCGACGAGCCGCTGACCAGTGGCGACTACGCCCCGCTGGCGCTGCGTACGGCGGACGGCGGGGCGCTGGTGTTCTTCACCACGCGGTACTTCCAGAAGGAGACCGCGGCGGAGGGCACGTCGGTGCCGGCCCAGAACAAGGACGTCCAGGCGCTGACGACGGGCGAGGTCGAGCAGTCCCTCACCCTCCAACTCATCTCCAACGAGGTGGCGTTGGACCCGAAGCGGGGCGGCAAGGTGTCGGTGCTGGGGCGGATCGAGGGGCTGACCTCGGCGCAGGGCGGCTGACCGCTCAGGCGGTCAACGGCCCAGTGGCCAGGCCGCGTCGGCGTGGTCCGGTTCCTGGCCGGCGTACCGGGCGCAGGCGTCCGTGAGGGTTTCGAGCAGGGTCAGCGGGTCGGGCAGGGGGTGCTCGGGGCCGCGGACCCAGTGCACGGACTGGTTCTCACCGGGGAGTTGGGCCGGGGGGACGAGGACGTAGGAGCCTCGGCAGTGCCAGCGCAGTCCGGGGTGTTCGTCCATCGTCTCGGGGTGGCAGTCCAGTTCGCACGGCCACCACTCGTCCTCGTCCTCGGGGGTGCCGCGGGTGAGGGTGAAGAAGAGCAGCCGTCCGTCGTCGCTCGCGGCGACCGGTCCGACCTCGATGCCGGCGGCGAGCAGCCGCTCCAGCGCCTCCTGGCCCGCTTCGAGGGGGACGTCCAGGACGTCGTTGACCATGCCCGTCGCGGTGATGAAGTTGGCCTGCGGCTGGTGGCGGGCCCAGCGCTCGATCTGGGCGCGGTCGGTCGTGGACTGCGTCTGCCAGGCGAAGGACACCGGGTGCCGGGCCGGTGTGGGGCAGCCCACACGGTCGCACGAACATCGGTAGCCCGGGGCGGGGTGCGCGGCGGGCGCGAGCGGCAGTCCCGCCTCGGCGGCGGCCAGCAGCAGGGCCTCACGCCCGCTGCCGTCGGGGGCCTCCTGCGGGCGGCGTCCGCGCAGCCACGAGGAGAGTCTGCCCTGCCGACCGGTCCGGCCACCGAACGTCGCGCTCATCTATCTCCTCGCCTTGCCACTTGCCCTGTCGTTGTGCGGAGAACTTCCCCTATGGTCCCACCATCCTGCGCCCCGAGAGGCCGGACCCCACATCCGGGGTGGGTGGGACGAGACACACGTGTGACGCTTTCGCCGAAAGTGTCACGCTTTATCCGGCCAGGGGTCTCCCCAGCTCACGTCCCGTGCCGCCTTGTACAGGTCGCCGTGGCGTTTGGTGACCGTCGTCCGGCGCAGGTGTTCGTCGGTCTCGCAGAGGTCGAGGAGCACCTGTCCCTTGCGGATCTGCGGGCGTCGCACGACGCGGGCGGTGGCGGGGTCGACCTCGACGGGGAGGCGGGCGGCGGCGACGTAGCTGAACTTCTCGTCCTCGTACGGCAGGGAGCCGCCCTTGACCTGGCGGTGCAGGGAGGAGCGGCTGACCCGGGCCGAGAAGTGGCACCAGTCCTCGCCGGGGGTGATCGGGCAGGCGGCGCTGTGCGGACAGGGGGCGGCGATGCGGAAACCGGCGGCGATCAGGCGGTCGCGGGCCTCGATGACGCGGGTATAGCCGGCGGGGGTGCCGGCCTCGACGATCACGACCGCCTGTGCGGCGGAGGCGGCGGCGTCGACGAGGGCGGTCCTGTCGGGGACGGTGAGTTCGTTGAGGACGTAGGAGACGGTGACGAGGTCGGTGGGGTCGAGGGTGAGGGCCGGGCCGATCCTTGCTCGTCGCCAACTGGTGTCGCGCAGGGCGGAGTTGGCGGCGGCGAGCTCCTTGCCCAGGGCGAGGGCGGGTTCCGCCCAGTCGAGGACGGTGACCGGGCGGTCGCCGGGCCAGGTGGCGGTGACGGCCCAGGTCGCGGCGCCGGTGCCGCCGCCGATGTCCGTGTGGGCGGTCGGGCTCCAGTCGGGTACGGCGTCCGCGAAGGCGTCCAGCGCGGAGCGTACGGCTTCGAAAGTCGCCGGCATCCGATAGGCCGCGTAGGCCGCCACGTCCGCACGATCACGCAGGATCGGGGCGTCGGTCGGGGTGGCCCCACGGTAGGTACCGATCAGGCGTTCCACGGCGCCGGCGGCCTGCCTGGGCGGAAGCCCGTCGAGCAGGCCGGCCAGCGCGGTACGGAGGGTTTCGGCCGGGGCCACGGGGTCGTTCACCCGCCGATTCTAAGTTGCCCGGCGTGGCTGCGGGCCCCCTGGGGGCTCCGCCCCCAGACCCCCGACCTGTGCCCACCCACCGCCCGTCTCGGTGGGCCAAGAAGTGACCCTCAAAAACCCCGCACCGCCCGCGCCACCCGCGTCCCCGCCGCCGCCCTCGGCCCACTGTCCGGACCCCGTCTTCGCGGGTGGACGGTGTTCGCGAGCAGGACCAGGAACGTGTCCGTGGCCGGGTCCAGCACCAGCGACGTCCCCGTGAACCCCGTGTGGCCGACCGCTCCGCGTCCCGCCAACTCCCCCATGAACCACGCCTGATCGACCCCGAAGCCCAGCCCCGGCGGGGTCAGCAGCAGCTCCACGAAGTCCGTGCCGAGGATGCGGGCGGGGCCGTAGGAACCGCCCGCCAGCAGCGTGCGGCCGAACACCGCCAGGTCGCGGGCCGTCGAGAAGAGGCCCGCGTGGCCGGCCACCCCGCCCAGCGCCCAGGCGTTCTCGTCGTGGACGACGCCACGGAGCATGCCCCGGTCCGCCTTGGCCCAGGGGCGGCGCTGGTCCTCGGTCGCCGCCGCGCCGGGGCAGGGGCCGAAGTCGGTCGACCTCATGCCCAGGGGGCGGGTGATGCCGTCGTGGATCAGGACGTCGAGGGTGCGGCCGCTGACGCGTTCCAGGACGAACTGGAGGAGGAGCAGGTTCAGGTCCGAGTACAGGTACTCACCCGGCTCTCCCACCGGCGCCTCCGCGCGCAGCATCGCCAGGCGTTCCGCGTCGTCCGCGCAGTCGTAGAGCGGGAGTTCGGGGCGCAGGCCCGAGGTGTGGGTGAGGAGTTGGCGGACCGTGATGCCGTGGCGGGCCGCCGCGCGGAAGTCCGGGAGGTAGGCGCCCACGCGGGCGTCGATGCCCAGCGTGCCCCGCTCGATCTGCTGCATCGCGGCCACCGACGTGAAGAGTTTGGTGAGGGAGGCCAGGTCGAAGGGGGTGTCCACGGTGGCCGGGACACGGGCGGCCGGCGGCAGTTCCACACCCGCGTCGGTCTCGGGGTCGTAGGCCGCATACCGTACGGCCCAGCCCGCCGCCTCCTCCACGGCGATCACCGGGCCGCGGCCCGCGACCACGACCGTGCCCGCCGCCCAGGGGCGGTCGCCGGTGGTGAGGTCGTGGACCTCCCGGACCAGATGGCGGAGTTCCTCGGGGTCGAGGCCCGCCCGTTCCGGGGTGTCGTGGCGCAGTCTCGGGGCGCTCAGCTCCCCACTCCCTCCGCGGTCGTACGTGTGTTCCAAGGACGGCACATTCCCACGAAACAGGCCACCGCCACCAATGCGGCCGCCAGTTGGACGACCGCCATCGGGACGGCGGTGTGCTCGCCCGCGATCCCGACGAGCGGCGAGGCCACCGCGCCGATCAGGAAGGAGGAGGTGCCCAGCAGCGCGGAGGCGGAGCCCGCGGAGTGGCGGGTGCGCATGAGGGCGAGGGTCTGGGCGTTGGGGAGGGTCACTCCCATCGCCGACATCAGGACGAAGAGGGCCGTGGCGACCGGGGCCAGGCCCACCTCTCCGAACACTCCCGTCGCCATCAGCAGCAGTGCCGTCGCCGCCAGCACCACCACCGCCAGGCCCGTGCCCAGGACCTTGTCCATGGAGACCCTGCCCACCAGCAGCTTTCCGTTGATCTGGCCCACCGCGACCAGGCCGACCGAGTTGATGCCGAACAGCACGCTGAAGGTCTGCGGGGAGGCGCCGTAGATCTCCTGGACGACGAAGGGGGAGGCCGAGATGTAGGCGAAGAGGGCCGCGAAGGAGAAGCCTCCCGTGAGCATGTAGCCGGTGAAGGGGAGGTCGGCGAGGAGGGCGCGCATGCCGCGCAGGGCCTCCGCGGTGCCGCCCGCGTGGCGGTCGGCCGGGGCGAGGGTCTCGGGGAGGCGGGTCCAGACGAGGACCGCCAGTGCCGTCCCGACGAAGGTCAGGATCACGAACACGCCCCGCCAGTCCGTCACCCGGAGGATCTGGCCGCCGACCAGCGGCGCGACGATCGGGGCGACCCCGGAGACCAGCATCAGGGTGGAGAAGAAGCGGGCCATGGCGACGCCGTCGTAGAGGTCCCTCACGACCGCTCGGGCGATCACTATGCCGGCCGCGCCCGCGAGGCCCTGGAGCAGGCGGAAGGCGACCAGGAACTCGACGTTCGGCGCGAACGCGCACAGGGCCGTCGCCAGGACGTAGACCGCGAGGCCCGTGAGCAGGGGGCGTCTGCGGCCCCATTTGTCGCTCATCGGGCCCACCACCAACTGGCCCAGCGCCATGCCCGCCAGGCAGGCGGTGAGCGTGAGCTGGACGGTCGCGGCCGGTGCGTGCAGGGAGCGGGTGACCTCGGGGAGCGCGGGGAGGTACATGTCCATCGACAGCGGGGGCGTCGCGGTGAGGCCGCCGAGGATGAGGACGACGAGCAGGCCCGCGCGGCGGATCGCCCCGGGCGACGGTACGGCGGACTGCGGCACGGCCGGCGCCTGCGCCCTCTGCTCGGGCATGTGCCCCTCCCTCTTCGGTCTCTCCGATCTCTCCGGGTGGTCCGGGTGATCCGCCACCTATGCTCTCAGCTCGTACAAGGTGCCGAGGTTCTGGTGAGCGAGGGCGGGTCCACGATGACGGAAGAGAACGTGCGCTGGGGCGTCCTGGCGACCGGCGGGATCGCCGCCGCGTTCACGGCGGCGCTGGTCGATCTGCCGGACGCCGAGGTGGTCGCGGTGGCCTCGCGGACGGAGTCCTCCGCGAAGGCCTTCGCGGAGCGGTTCGGGATCGAGCGGGCCTACGGCGACTGGGACGCGCTCGCGCGGGACGCGGACCTCGATGTCGTCTACGTCGCCACCCCTCACTCGGCGCACCGAGCGGCGGCCGGTCTCTGTCTGGAGGCCGGGCGGAACGTGCTCGTGGAGAAGGCCTTCACCCTGAACTCCCGCGAGGCCACCGAGCTCGTGGAGCTGGCGCGGGCGCGCGGCGGCTTCCTGATGGAGGCCATGTGGATGTACTGCAATCCGCTGGTACGGCGGCTGAAGGCCCTCGTCGACGACGGCGCGATCGGTGAAGTCCGCACTGTCCAGGCCGACTTCGGGCTCGCCGGACCCTTCCCGCCCGCGCACCGGCTGCGCGATCCGGCGCAGGGCGGCGGCGCGCTGCTGGACCTCGGGGTGTACCCGGTGTCGTTCGCGCATCTCCTGCTCGGTGAGCCCTCCGACATCAAGGCGTCGGCCGTGCTCTCCCCCGAGGGTGCCGATCTCCAGACGGCGGCCCTGTTCTCCTGGGACAGCGGCGCGCTGGCGGCGCTGCACTGCTCGATCGTCGGCGGTACGGGGACCTCGGCGTCGGTGACCGGTGCGCTGGGCCGGATCGACATCCCGGACGGCTTCTTCCACCCGGAGCGGTTCGTGCTGCACCGGGACGGCCGCGACCCCGAGGAGTTCGTGCTCGACCCGGCCGACGGGCCGCGCAACACGTTGCGGCACGAGGCGTCCGAGGTGATGCGGGCGCTGCGGGCCGGCGAGAGCGAGTCGCCGCTGGTGCCGCTGGAGGGCACGCTCGCGGTGATGCGCACGCTGGACGCGGTGCGGGAGCGGATCGGGGTGCGGTACCCGCAGGAGGGGTGACTCCGGCTCGTAGGCTGCGGTCCATGGACGCTGAGCAATCGAGGATCGCCGTGGTGACCG
The DNA here is from genome assembly GCF_036227225.1 of Streptomyces sp. NBC_01478. GTDB lineage: Bacteria > Actinomycetota > Actinomycetes > Streptomycetales > Streptomycetaceae > Streptomyces. The sequence goes on from NZ_CP109444.1 coordinate 3,615,567, forward strand.
GCGCGGGCTCCGGGATCGGCCGCGCGGTCGCCGTGGAACTGCTGCGCGGGGGCTGGTCGGTGGCGCGAGGTGTGACGCCGGGTTCCTAGGTGCGGGGTGTCGGTGCCGGCGCCCCGGGGGCTGTGCCCCCAGACCCCCCTTCGGCCCTGAACGGGCCTCGTCCTCAAACGCCGGACGGGCTGATTGACGTCGGCCCGTACCGATTGGTGCCGGTCGAGGAGTTGCCGTACGACGCGTTGCGGCATGTGATGGACACCAACCTCAACGGGGTTCCTGCGCACACAGGCGACGTACCGGCGGATGAAGGAGCAGGTGGCCTACACCGCGACCAAGCACGCGTTGACGGGGCTCACCAAGTCGCTGTCGCTGGACGGGCGGCCGTACTCGATCGCGGTCGGGCAGATCGACATCGGGAACGCGGCGACGGACATGACGCGGCGGATGGAGAGCGGGGCGTTGCAGGCGAACGGGGTGGTAGCCCCGGAACCGGTGATGGATGTCGCGGATGTGGCGCGCACCGTGCGGCACATGGCGGAGTTGCCGTTGGCGGCGAATGTGCAGTTCGCGACGGTGTTGGCGACCTCGATGCCGTATGTGGGCCGTGGCTGAGGGAAGTTGCACAAACGGAATTTGACCGTCCGTACCATTGCGCCCGGTTGCTGACTTATGCTCAACTCTTCTCCACCAAAGCTTCACACTTGGGGCACTGAGCTTCCGCAGACCACACCCGAGGGGGGAGGCGACAGTCGTTCCACCGCCCGGGTGGGGGTGGGCCTCGCGTGGGACCGCGAGGTGTCACACCGGACGGTGGAACGACTGTCGCACAGTTCAACTCCCTTGTTTCTCTTCGGCCTTGGGCTCCACATCCGCTTCGGTCCTGGCCTTGGCCGCCGCTACGGCCGCCCGACGCCTGCGCAGCGCGAACGCGCCGCCCGCGAGCACCACGACCGTCCCCGCCGCGCCTTCCAGCAGGCGCCAGGGTGAGGAACCGTCCGACGACGAGGCCGCCGTACCGGTGGCGCCCTGCGCGCCCTTGGCGCCCTTCCCCGACGGTGCGGGGCTCGCGGTCGCGCCGCCCTCGCTCAGCGGATCGACCAGCGTGCCCACCGCGGCGGCCGAACTCCCTTTGCCGAAGCCCCAGTCGAGGAGCGCGGCGGTCTCCTTGTAGACCTCGTTGCCGCCGTTGGCGGGGTGCATCACGGTGACCAGGAGGGTGCGGCCGTCGCGGGTGGCGGCGCCGGTGAAGGTGTTGCCGGCGTGGCTGGTGTAGCCGTTCTTCACGCCGATGATGCCCGGGTACGTGCCCAGGCCGTAGGCGCCGGTGAGGAGGCGGTCGGTGTTCTGGATCTGGAAGGTCTTCTTGCCGCCGGCCGGGAAGTTCGCGGTCCTGGTGGAGCAGTAGGCGCTGAAGTCGTCGTCGTGCAGACCGTGCCGGGCGAAGAGCGTGAGGTCGTACGCCGAGGAGAGCTGCCCGGGGTGGTCGAAGCCGTCCGGGCTCACCACATGCGTGTCCAGGGCCTGGAGGTCCTTCGCCTTGGCCTGCATCTCGGCCACCGTCGCCGCGATGCCGCCGTTCATGTGGGACAGCACATGCACGGCGTCGTTCCCGGAGCGCAGGAAGACGCCCTGCCACAACTGGTGGACGGTGTACAGGATTCCGGGCTTGACGCCGACCATGCTGGAGCCGGAGGGGACGTCGGCGAGGTCGGCGTCGGTGACCCGGTAGGTCCGGGTCCGCTCGAACTTGCCGAGCACGGTGTCGGCGAACAGCATCTTGAGCGTGGACGCGGGCGCGAGCCGCTGATGCGCGCGGTACGAGGCGAGCACCTCGCCGGTCTTGTGGTCGGCGACGATCCAGGAGCGGGCGGTGAGCTTCTTGGGCAGACCGGTGGCATCGCCCACCTGGATCCCGTCGCGGGCCAGCCGCTCACCGCCTATCGCCGTCGCCGCGGACGCGGGAGCGGCCGCCGCCAGAGGAAGAGCGGCGGCGGTCAGGCCGAGAGCGGCACGCCGGGTGAGCCGAGAGGAATCGCGCATCCCGGGACCGTACAAAATCAGGGTCGGGCGGCGCACGGCGGGGTGGCGAAAAGGCGTCGTGGTGAGGGCACGGGAACCCATGTCAGCAGGCCATTGAACAGGGGTTTCCTGGCAGGAGACCCTCGACAGCTTAGGAATGAGCTGTCTGACAGAATTCTGATTTCGGGCGTCTTTTTCTCAGGCCAGACACATCCTTTACTCAGGTCGACTCAAAGGTTCCTCCATAGCTTGTGGCCGCGCCCACAGCGGGCGCCAAGAACCTTTGGGGAATGGGATGTTTGGCATCTATCTCAAGCGCGAGCTGAGCCGGCGCAAGAAGGCGGCCCTGGTCATCGCCATGGGTCTGGCGCTCGGTATCGCGCTGGTCATCACCGTCAACTCGGTGTCGGCCGGCATGAATCAGGCTCAGGACAAGGTCCTCAAGTCTCTTTACGGTCTCGGAACTGACATGACCGTGACCAAGGCGCAGTCGGCCCCCAAGGCCGGCAGCACTCAGGGTCCCAGCTTCAAGTTCGGCGCCACCTCCTCCAGCAGCACCTCGCAGAGCACGGACCGGGTGAACACGCAGGGCGGTCAGGTCCTCGCGTCCTCCCTGGTCACCAAGGTCGGCGCGCAGAAGGGCGTGTCCGCCGCGGTCGGCGCGCTCACGCTGAACGTCACCAAGGTCGACGGCTCCTTCACCCAGGGCAAGGCGAAGTCCTCCACCACCTCGGGTTCCTCGCAGCAGCAGGGCGGCCCCGGCGGCGGGACGGGCACCGGCTCCACCGGCCAGCCCCAGGTTCAGGGCGGCGGCGCCAACTTCAACGTGAACTCGTACTCGGTCGCCGGCATCGACGTCACCGACCAGACGCTCGGCCCGCTGTCCACGTCGAAGATCACCTCCGGCAAGACCTTCGCCACCGCGCAGACCAACGCGAAGGTCGCCGTCGTCAGCGCGTCGTACGCCAAGTCGAAGAAGTACAAGGTCGGTTCGACCTTCTCGATCTCCGGCACCAAGTTCACGGTCATCGGCATCGCGACGCCCAACAGCAGCGAGTCCACGGTCGACGTGTACCTGCCGCTGAAGCAGGCGCAGACGCTGGGCGACTCGAAGGACAAGGTCAGCACGATCTACGTCAAGGCGACCGACTCCAAGCAGATCTCGGCCGTCAAGACGACGATCCAGAAGAACATCTCGGGTACGACGGTCACCACCTCCGCCGATCTCGCGTCCACCGTGTCCGGTTCGCTGTCCACCGCCTCCAACCTGGCGACCAGCGTGGGCAAGTGGCTGTCGATCGCGGTCCTGATCGCCGCGTTCCTCGTGGCCGCGCTGCTGACCTCGTCGGCGGTGTCCCGCCGGGTGCGTGAGTTCGGCACGCTGAAGGCGCTCGGCTGGCCGAGCCGCAAGGTGACCCGGCAGGTCGTCGGCGAGTCCATGGTCAACGGTCTGATCGGCGGCGGTCTCGGTATCGCGCTCGGTCTCGCGGCGGCCTACACGGTCACCGCGATCAGCCCCAAGCTGACCGCGCAGCTCGGTTCCACCGGCGGTGGCGGCGGCCAGGGCGGCCCCGGCGGCGGTCAGGGCGGCGGCCCCGGCCAGCAGGCCACCCAGAACACCCTGGAGATCGCTCTGAACGCGCCGGTCTCGCTGACCACGATCGCCCTCGCGGTCGGCCTGGCCGTCACCGGCGGTCTGATCGCCGGCGCGATGGGCGGCTGGCGTGCCTCCCGGATGCGTCCGGCGGACGCGCTGCGCAGCGTGTCGTAGGACGGCGGCCGTCCGTGGTGCGGCCGCTGTCATAGGCCGCCGCACCCCCTGATCCGGGGCGCCGCCACCGTTCCCCCCGGGCGGCGGCGCCCCGCCCCTCTTCTTCACAGACGTTCTTCACGACGGAGATCCCATGTACAAGCTCACCGGCGTCACCAAGCGCTACTCGCGGGGCAAGGAGACGGTCGAGGCGCTGCGCGGCGTCGACCTCACGATCGAGGACGGCGACCAGCTCGTCATCCAGGGCCCCACCGGCGGCGGCAAGTCGACGCTGCTCCAGATGATCGGCGGCCTGGACCGCCCCTCCGAGGGCAGTGTCGAGCTGGACGGCGTCAACCTCGCCACCATCAGCGAGGCCAAGCTGACCCGGCTGCGCGCCGAGAAGATCGGCATCATCTTCCAGTCCTTCAACCTCATCCCGACGCTCACCGCGCAGGAGAACGTCGAGACGGCCCTGGTCCCGCTCGGCGTCAAGCCGGCCGAGCGCCGCGAGCGGGCGGCCGAGGCGCTGACCTCGGTCGGTCTCGGCGACCGCCTCAAGCACGCCCCCTCCGAACTCTCCGGCGGCCAGCAGCAGCGCGTCGCGATCGCCCGCGCGCTGGTGAAGAAGCCGAAGGTGCTCCTCGCCGACGAGCCCACCGGCAACCTCGACGAGGGCACCCGCGACGACATCATGGGCCTGCTCGAAGGCCTGTGGCACGAGTACGGGCTGACCTTCATCATGGTTACCCACGACTCGTCGATCGCCCGCCGCGCCCCGCGCCTGGCCACCATCAAGGCCGGCCAGATCACGCTGACCGAGCAGGGCCGCGGCAACGGCCAGTTCACCCCTCAGCAGCAGTACGCGGAACACGGCAACCAGGGTTACTGAGCCCACCTGTTCGTCCCGTCGGGGCCGTTCACCTGCCGAGCACGCGGTCGATCTCGACCAACTGCCCTGCGGTGAGCGGCCCCTTCGCGATCGCGCCCGCGTTCTGCTCCGCCTGCGCGACCGAGCGGAAGCCCGGGATCGGTACGGTGCGCGGGCTGCGGGCCCACAGCCAGCCGAGGGCGCCCTGGGCGGGGGTGCGGCCGTCGGAGGTGAGGATCTCGCGCAGGGCGTCGACGCGGGCGACGTAGTCCTCGTCGGCCCCGGCGCCCTGCTTGAAGCCCTGCATCCAGGCCGGGGGCGTGTTGCGGATGTCGCCGGCCTCCAACTCCCGTCCCGGCGCCTGCTTTCCGGTGAGCAGGCCCATGGCCAACGGGCTGCGGTTGATGCTGGCGAGGCCCAACTCCTCGCACAGGGCGAACATTTCAGGGGCGTCCTGCAACACGTTCGCCGCGTGCTGTACGGCCGCGCAGTGCTCCCCCTCGGCGAACACGGCGGCGCGTGCCGGGTCGTCGGTGCTCCAGGCGTAGGCGCGGATCAGCCCCTCGCGCACGAACTCCTCGCACTGGTCGCGGAGTTGGGCGGCGCGCTCGGGATCGGCGTCGGAGAGGTGGAGTTGGTACAGGTCGACGTGGTCGGTGTCGAGGCGCTTCAGCGACGCGGTGAGGGCGCGGCGGGCGTACTCCGGGGAGTCGTCGGAGCCGGTGAGGGTGCGGGTCTCCTCGTCGAAGACGTTGCCCCACTTGGTGGCGAGGACCACGTCGTCCCGGCGCTTGCCGAGGGCGCGGCCGAGGACGCGTTCGCTGTGCCCCGCGCCGTAGGTGTCGGCGGTGTCGAAGAAGGTCACCCCCAGGTCGAGGGCGCGGCGGACCGCCCGTACGGTCTCCTCGTCGTCGACCTTGCCCCAGCCGAGCGGCTGCCCGCTCGTGTCCTGCCACTCACCGCCGATGGCCCAGCAGCCGAAGCCGAGAGCGCTCACGTCGATGCCACTGCGTCCCAGGGTCCTGCTGTTCGTCTCCATGCCTGCGGACACTAGGAGTTGGAGCGCACTTCAGGGCAAGGGTTTTTACGTCGGGGCGACGCCTTTTACATCAGGGCGATGTTCTTTACGACGGTCAGGCCTGCCCGGTCTCGAAGCGGGCGATCCTGCCGTCCTCGCCGACCGTGAAGCTCCACCGGGTGCGCATCTCGCCCCACGCGTCGTTGGAGTAGTTGGCGACGAGAGCGCGGCCGCCGTTCGACTCGCGTTCCACTTCCATGTGGCCGTGGGAGGAGAAGATCTCCCGGTCGATCCAGTCGGTGAGGTCACGGTCGGAGCCGTCGTCCGCCATCGTCGCGTCCGGCGTGAGAAGGGCCAGGAACGCCTCGCGGTCATGGGCGTTGACGGCGCCGACGAAGGCCCGGACGGCCGGATCGCTGAGTTTGGCCGGTTGAATCGTCATGCCGGTCAGACTCACACCGTTCCCCGGGGGCCGCCACCCGAACGGCGGTCTGCGCAGGCCCGCCGCGGGCCGGAGGTGCGACGGTGGAGGGACGTCGGGGGGCACCGCAGGGGTCCGTCCCCGCCGTCCGTCCAGGGAGTCACCGTGACCTGTTACGACCGACAAGATCTGGGGCTGCTGCTGCTCCGGCTGGGTACCGGCGGCGTGCTGGCCGCGCACGGTTCGCAGAAGCTGCTCGGCTGGTTCGGCGGCGCCGGGATCGAGGGCACCGGCGCGGCCATGGAGGCGATGGGCTACTCCCCCGGCAGGCAGAGCGCCACGATGGCGGGCCTCGCGGAGGCGGGCGGCGGCGCGCTCCTCGCACTGGGGCTCGCGACCCCGGCGGCGGGCGCGGCGGCGGCCGGCGCGATGGCGGGAGCCACCGCCGTGCACGCGCCCAACGGCTTCTTCGCGGCGGCCGGCGGTTACGAGTACGCGGCCTCCCTCGCCCTGACCGCGGCCGGCCTCGCGGTCACCGGCCCGGGCCGGCTCTCCCTGGACCACGCGCTCGGCCACGCGGTGAACCGGGGCTGGATGGTCCCGGTGGCGCTCGCGGTGACGGGGGCGGCGACGGCCGTGGTGGTGGGCCTGCGGAACAGGCGGGTGCGGGAGGCTGCGGAGTTCGGGCAGGAGACGCTGTTCGACGAGTAGGGACCTGATGGCAGGCTGGGGCCATGAGTGATCAGAAGGACCAGCCCACCGGGCTCTGGACCGGTATCGAGGACCTCTGGACCTGGGTGGACACGAACCGTCCCCTCGACGGCCGGGAGGGCCTGCTCCTCCGCATCCTGAAACTGTCCGAGGAGGTCGGCGAGGTCGCCGAGGCCGTGATCGGCGCGACCGGTCAGAACCCGCGCAAGGGCGTCACCCACACCTGGGACGACGTCCAGGCCGAACTCTGCGACGTCGTCATCACCGCGCTGGTGGCGCTGCGCACCCTGACCCCCGACACGCAGGAGGTCTTCACCCGCCACCTGACCCGGGTCATGGACCGCTCCCTCGGCCCGTCGGCAGTTGTTCACCCCCAGGACCTGCCCACACCCCGCGGAGTTGATGAGATCCGCTGAACCTTCTCGTCGACACCGAGCCGACGAAGGGGTCCCAGTGCAGGACTACGTTTTCCCCGACGGAGTTTTCTCCAGTGGGCGCAGGACGGTCGCCGTGGCGGGCACCTGCCTCGCCCTCGCCGCCGCCGGCCTGGGCCTCAACACCCAGGCGCACGCGGCGAGTTACGGCACACCGACCATCTCCCTTTCGGCCACGTACCTGTCGGGCGCGGTGGGTGGGGTCGGTGATCCGGCGGTCCAGGTGACGGTCGCTCAGAGCGGCGCGGACGTCGGCGCGTTGACGGTCGCGGCGAGCAAGAGCAGCAAGACGTCCGTGGCGCCGACGAGCGCGGTGACCGTCACCGGCACCGGCGCGACCCGTCAACTCGCCGTCGCGGCGGCCGCGCAGGGCTACACCGACCTGACGGTGAAGGTCACGGGACTCGGCGGCAAGACGGCCACCAAGACCCTGCACTACGCGGCCTCCGCCTCCGTCCAACAGCCCACCGACACGCGCTACTTCACCGGTTCCAGCGACGCCTCCGCCGCGGTCGACGTGGGCGGCGGCTATGTCGTCGTAGCGGATGACGAGTCCAACGTCCTTCGCCTGTACGACCGTTCGGCGTCCGGGGCGCCGGTGAAGACCTGGGACTTCAGCGACGACATCGGCGTCGACAAGGAGATCGACATCGAGGGCGCGGCCCGCGTCGGCGACACGATCTACTGGACCGGCTCGCTGGGCAACAACAAGGACGGCGAGTACAAGGCGGCCCGGAACACGGTCTTCACCACGAAGGTGACCGGTACGGGCGCCAACACGGGGCTCTCCTACGGCAGTTCGTACGGCAAGCTGCGCGACAACCTGGTGGCGTGGGACAAGGCGAACGGCAACCGGTACGGGTTCGCGGCGGGTACGGCGGACGGTGAAGTGCCCAAGGAGATCGACGGATTCAACGTGGAGGGCCTGGAGTTCGCGCCGGGCTCGACGACGACGGCGTACCTCGGTTTCCGAGCACCCCTCGCCCCCGCGGTGGCGGGCGGCAAGGCGCTCCTCGTCCCGGTCACCAACATCGACAAGGTGGTCGCGAACGGCACCGCCGCGACTTTCGGCACGCCGATCGAGCTGGACCTCGGGGGCCTCTCGGTGCGCGACATCCGCAAGAACGCGGCGAACCAGTATCTGATCGTCGCCGGTTCCTGGGCCGCCGACGACAACTCCGACCCGTACGCCCTCTACTCCTGGACCGGCAACGCCGCCGACCAGCCGGTCAAGCTGCGCGACCTGCCGACCACGGACCCGGGCGCCTGGGAGGCGGTCGTCGACGTACCGGACCTGACGGTCGCGGGCGCCCGCGCCCAGTTGATCACCGACGACGGCGCGGCCGACCTGTACGACGACGGCACCGAGGCGAAGGATCTCACCCACGAGGAGTGGCAGAAGTCCCGCTCGACTTGGTTCACGGTGACCGGCTGACGGACGGCGGGTCACGGGGCGGCGGGTGCCGCACGCCCCGCCCAAAGCCGACAGGTGCCGCGCGCGCCGCCCAAAGCCGAGGGGTGCCGCCGCGCCCTGCCGGGAGGCTAGGCGCGCGGCGCCCTGGCACCCTGGTCCTCGACAACACCGTCGAGGACGAAAGCCGAGTCATGACCTCCGAAAAGCTCACCGTAGGCGTCCTGGGCACCGGCATCATGGGCGCCGCGATGGCCCGCAATCTCGCCCGGGCCGGGCACGCCGTCCGCGCCTGGAACCGGACCCGTGCCAAGGCCGACCCGCTGTCCGCCGACGGCGCGCACGTCACCGACACGGTGGCGGAGGCCGTGCGCGACGCGGATGTGATCCTCACGATGCTCTACGACGGCGACACCGTCCTGGAGGTGATGCGCGAGGCCGCCCCCGCCCTGCGCCCCGGCGCCGCGTGGATCCAGTCGACGACCTCGGGCCTCGAATCGGTCGCCGAACTGGCCGAGTTCGCGAACCGCCACGACCTCGTCTTCTACGACGCCCCCGTCCTCGGCACCCGCCAGCCCGCCGAGGCGGGCCAGTTGACGGTCCTGGCGGCGGGCCCGGAGAGTGGCCGCGCGGCGGTGACCCCGGTGTTCGACGCGGTCGGCGCCCGCACGATGTGGGTGGGCGAGGAGGGCGCCGCGGCGACGGCGACCCGGCTGAAGCTGGTCGCCAACAGTTGGGTGCTGGCCGTGACGAACGCGGCGGGCGAGGCGCTGGCCCTGTCCAAGGCCCTGGACGTGAACCCCCAGAGCTTCCTCGACCTCATCGCGGGCGGCCCTCTCGACATGGGTTATCTGCACGCCAAGTCGGCCGCGATCCTGGGCGGCCAACTGACTCCGGCGAGTTTCGCGGTCACGACGGCGGAGAAGGACGCCCGGCTGATCGTGCAGGCGGGCGCGGCCAACGGCGTACGGCTGGATGTTGCGGCGGCGGGCGCGGAGCGGTTCGCGCGGGCGGCGGCGCAGGGGCACGGCGACGAGGACATGGCTGCGGCCTACTTCGCCAGCTTCGACTGAGCGTAACCATTGCGTCACAGCACGTACGTGGGTGAAACCCCGGGTGCGACGGACCTGTCTCTCTCCGCGAATGCCGGTGAGAGCCGGTCCGTACGCGGCAAGTTCGGGGGACGTCATGCAGAAGAACAGCATCCGTGGGGGCGTGGTGGCGCTGGCCATGGTGTCGGCGGCGGTGTTCGTGGTGACGGGGTGCCAACCGGGCGACACCGACACCGGCGCCGGGTCCCCTGTTTCCTCCGGGTCCACGGGATCCACCGGGGCCACGGGATCTTCCGGGTCTACGGGATCCACCGGGTCCCCGAGCGCGTCCGTGCCCACGGGCTCGGGGGTACCCACGAGCTCGGCGGTGACGACCTGCGCGGCCGACTCCCTGAAGGCGAGCGCCTATCAGGCCGCCGACCGCCCGCAGGGCACCGGCACCGGGGCGGCGATCGTGCAGTTCACCAACACCGCCACCAAGCCCTGCGTTCTCCAGGGTCACCCCACGGTCGCCGGCGCGGCGAACGGCTCCCCGGAGCTCAACGTCCCCCTCCAGGTCACCCCCGTCGGCTCCGCCTCTCCCGTGCGACTCGCCCCGGGCGGCCGGGCCTGGCTGAAGCTGACCTTCGTGCAGGTGCAGGGCGAGGGGGACGGCTACTGCGCGTCCGGTTCGGCGCCGGTGATCTACCCGACGATGGTGATCGGGCTGCCCGGCGCCGGGGCACACCAAGTCGCGCTGGACGACGGGCAGTTCGCGGAGTGCGACGGCACGCTGACCGCGACGGCCGTATCGGCGACGAAGCCTTCCTGACCGTAGGGCTGCCTGGTCGTACGGCTATGCCGACGCCTCCGCCGCCAGCCCCCGCATGACGTGTTCGAGCAGGGCGAGCAGCACCGTCTTCACCGACTCCCGGTCGCGGGCGTCGCAGAGGACGAGCGGTATGTCGGGGGCGAGGTCGAGTGCGGTGCGGATCTCCTCGGGGTCCTCTTCGCAGACGCCGTTGAAGCAGTTGACGCCGACGGCGAAGGGGATGCCGCGGTGCTCGAAGAAGTCGACGGAGGGGAAGCAGTTCTCCAGTCGCCGGGTGTCGGCGAGGACGACCGCGCCGAGCGCGCCGCGGGACAGGTCGTCCCACATGAACCAGAACCGGTCCTGCCCGGGGGCCCCGAAGAGATAGACCACGAGGGCCGAACTGAGCGTGATCCGGCCGAAGTCCATGGCGACGGTCGTCGTGGTCTTCTGCTCCACCCCGGCGAGGTTGTCGACACCGACGCTGGCCTCGGTGATGAGTTCCTCGGTCCGCAGGGGCGTGGTCTCGCTGATCGCGCCGACGAGGGTGGTCTTGCCGACGCCGAAGCCGCCCGCGACGAGGATCTTGGCCGTGGCGGCGTTGGGCGCGACCGTGGTGGAGCGGCGGTCAGATTCTACGAATGCCATCGATCACTGCCTGGAGGAAACGGGCGTCGGGGGTACCGGCCGCGGCGGGCGGGGAGACGGAGACGAGTTCGTTGTCCAGGAGGTCATCGAGGAGCACCCGGATGACCGCGACGGGCTGGTCGAGCCGGGCGGCGACCTCCACCAGCGCGGTGGGTGTACGGCAGAGCGCGAGCAGCCGGTTCTGTTCGGGCTGGAGGCGCTGTTCGCGGGTCGGTGGCCGGACGGTGCTGATCAGGGTGATCAGTTCGATGCCGGAGTGGAAGGTCGGGGTGCGGCCGCCGGTGACCGTGTACGGACGGACGAGCAGCGCGGGGTCTTCGTCCTCCCACGGATCTTCCTCGGACCAATGTCTCATTCATGCTCACCCGCGAAGGGCGCACCGCTGTACTCCGGGAACCGGGGGGCCGCGCTGAGGAACTGCCCCACCTGCCGTACGACCATGGTCATCTCGTAGCCGACGTTGCCGACGTCCACCTGGGAGGTGGCGAGTACGGCGAGGCGGGCGCCGCCGCCGGCGGTGGTGACGAAGAGGAAGAGGTCGTCCATCTCGATGACGGTCTGCTGCACCCGGCCGCCGCCGAAGTGCCGGCTGGTGCCGAGCGCGAGCGAGTGAACTCCCGAGGAAATGGCGGCGAGTTGCTCGGCGTCGTCCTGCGCGAGCCGTTCGGAGGAGCCGACGAGCAGGCCGTCCTCCGACAGGACGATGGCGTGCAGGGTCTCGGGGATCCGCTCGATCAGGTTGTCCAGCAGCCAGGCCAGTCCGCCGTGCGTGGTGTTGGGCGCAGTCATGGGGTGTTCCTTGTCGGACGGGGACGGGTGGGCAACTGACGCCGCTCGGGCGGGGCCGTGTTCCAGGTGGGCGCGGGGGTTTCCGCTCGCGGTGCCGGGGGCCGGGGAGTTCCTTCTCGTGGCGACGCCGGCCTGGGGGCGTCGCCGCGCAGCGACGCGGGCCAGGCGGGCGCGGGCACTTCCTCCGCGCGGGCCCGACGGGTGCCGTCCCGCAACGCGGCCAGCATCGACCGCGCCTGCTCCGGCCGCCGCTCGGCCTCCCGCCCCGCCCCGTACTCCCCGTCCGCCTCCGACGGCCGCGCCCGCAACTGCGGCGCGAGATGCGCCTGCCGCACCCGCCGAGGAAGCCGACTGGATCCGCCGCCGGCACGGGCACCGGGGGAAGGGGCGGCCGGGTGGGCGTCTGAGGGCGATCCCGAGGCGGCACCCGAAACACGGGAGTGCGGGAAGGGGACGAGGCCGCGGGCGCCTGCGGGGGGTGCGTCGGCGCGGGGGCCTGCGGAGACGCCGGCATCACGGGCACCGGTGAAGGGGCCGCCCGCGCGGGAACCTGCGGGAAGTCCGTCCCCACGAGGGCCCGTAGGGGATCCGTCCGCACGGGGGCCTGCGGAAGCGCCGCCATCACGGGCACCGGCGAAGGGACCACCTGCACGGGGACCTGCCGAGGAGCCGGTCTCGCGCGAGTCCGCGAAGGGCCCGCCCTCGCGAGAGCCCCCGAACGGTCCCGCCTCGCGAGAATCCGCCGGGAATCCGGCAGCACTGCGGTCTGCCGAGGAGCCGCCGTCACGGGAGCCCGCGAAGGGACCACCTGCACGGGGACCTGCTGAGGACCCCGCCTCACGGGAATCCGCGAACGGTCCGGCCTCGCGCGAGTCGGCGAAGGAGCCGGCCGGATGAGCGTCCCCGGCGAGTCCGGCCGTACGGAAGTCCGAAGAGGACCCGGCCGTACGGAAGTCCGCAGACGCCCCGGACCCACGAGAGTCCGCCGAGGACCCGGTCTCACGTGAGTCCGCGAAAGGTGTTGTGTCGCCGGGGCCCGCAGAAGTCCTCGCCGAGGCGCCGGAGGTGGAGGTGGACTGGGTCTGCGGTCCGGGGCGGGTGCGGACGCGCATCGGCATTCCGCCGGCCGTCACCCCGCCGCGTCCCGAACCGGAGACCGGACCGGTCACCGAACCCGTGTCCGTCCCGGCAGCCGGGCCCCTGCCCGAGCCGTTGCCCGACCCTGAACCCTGCCCCTGTCCCTGCCCCGAACCCATCGTCAAACCGGTCACCGAACCCGAACCCGAGCCGGTTACCGCCCCCGTCGCCGACCCGGCGACCGAAGCCAGATGCCGTTCCGCCCTCGCGTCCAGCGTCGGTGGGAGTGTGTCCGCCGCCGGCTCCGTGAGGGCGTGCGGGAGGACCACGACCGCGAGGGAGCCGCCGTACGACGACGCCTGGAGGCTGGCAGTGACGCCGTGGCGTTGGGCGAGGTGGCCGACGGTGAAGAGGCCCAGGCGTGGGTCCTCGCCGAGGGTGGTGAAGCTGAAGTCCTTGGGGTGGTGCAGGAGTTCGTTGGCCGCCGCGTACTCGTCGGCCGACAGACCGAGCCCGCGGTCCTCGACCTCGATGGCGTACCCCTGCGCCACCGGCAGTGCCCGTACCCGGACTTCGGTGTGCGGAGGGGAGAACGTCACGCCGTTCTCGATGAGTTCGGCCATGAGGTGGATCGTGTCGCCGACCGCCGGTCCCAACACCGCGATCGGCGGCAGGGGTTCGACCACGACCCGGGCGTAGCCCTCGATCTCGGACACCGCGCTGCGCAGCAGGTCCGCGAGCGGCACCGCGTGCTTCCAACGGCGCCGGGGTGCCGCGCCGGACAGCACGGTGAGGCTCTCCGCGTTGCGCCGCATCCGGGTCGCGAGGTGGTCGACCCGGTAGAGATCGGAGAGGAGTTCGGGGTCCTGCTCCTTGCGCTCCATGGAGTCGATCACCGTGAGCTGCCGGTGCACGAGGAGCTGGATACGGCGCGACATGTTGTGGAACACCAGCCGCGCTCCCTCGCGCAGCGAGGCCTGTTCCAGCGCGACGCTCACGGCGGTCCGCTGGGCGCTGTTGAAGGCCTCCGCGACCTTGCCCAACTCGTCGGTGCCGAAGTCGAGTTCGGGCAGGTCGTCGAGTTCGGCCCGCTTGCCCTGGGTGCGCAGCCGGGTGATCAGTTCGGGCAGCCGTTCGTCGGCGAGTTCGAGCGTCGCCGTACGCAGCCGGGACATGCGGCCGAGGAGGGACCGGGCGATGCGCCAGGAGAGCAGGGCCACGGCGAGCACGGCCACCAGCGCGACCGCACTGCCGAGCATTGCCTTGACGAGCACCATGTGGGTCCGGTGCGCGGAGTCCTTGGTGACCTTGTCCAGGTACTGGCCCTCCACGGCCTGTACCGCGCCGGACACGCGCCCCGGGGCGGCGGCGCGGGCGGCCGGGACGGAGGGCACGGCGATCGTGCCGTCGTGCGCGGCGGACGCCGTACCGACGGTCTTCTCGAAGGCCGCCATGGCGGTCCAGTCCGAGCCGCTCATGGCCTTGCCCAACTGCGCGCCCAGGTCGGTGGGCAGGTAGGGCTCCACCTCGTTGGACAGCACGGAGTCCCGGACGGCCTCGGCATCCGCCAGCTCCGACCGTTCCTGGACGCTCAACTTCCCGGACCCGGCGACTCCGCCGAGGATCGCCTCCTCCTGCGTGAGCGCCTCCGCCCCGCGCAGGAACGCCAGGGCGTGGCCGGCGCCGGCCGCGGTGGCCGCGTCACCTGCGTCGAGGCTCAGCATGCCGAAGAGGTTCAGCACCGACGCCACGGCGTCGGAGTAGACGGTGTAGGCGTCCTGCCGGCTGGCCTTCCCGCCGTCGACCGCGGTCCGTTCGGTGGCCAGCCGGGTGAGCCGCTCCCGTACGGTGGTCAACTGGGCCCGGTACTGCGCCGATCCCTCACCGTCGGAAGCGGAATCCGCCTTGCGGAACCCGGCGAGTACGGCGTCCGTCCGGCGCCGCTGCGCCTCAAGGGCGGTGGAGCTACCGTGCGAGGCCAACAGACTGATCGTCAGCTGCCGTTCCTTCTGGAACTCGCCGACCGCCGGCACCAGGGCGTACGTGGTCTTCGCCGCCTGCCCGACGCTGTTGGCGTTGTGCCACTGGTCGAAGAGCGCGTACGAACCACTGACCCACAGCAGGACCATCGCCGTCGCCGGCACCACCGCGAGCGTGATGAGCGAGGCGCGGATACTGCGCCCCCGCCCGGCCTTCGTTCCCGCCTCCGGCTGTGCGGGCGTACCCCGATGTCGGCTCACCTCGCCCACCGGCACCCGACGGCACGGCAGGGAATAGGAGCTGCGGTGAAGAACTGCGACACCGGCGTATTTCCTTTCCGGGGTGGCGCGCGACATATCCAGACGGGCAGCCGGACACGTCAACACGCCTGCACACACTGGGGAGTTGACGGCGCAGCACGCCAGGAATGCCAAAAACACCCTGCGGATTCACGACGGGCGCCCGAGCCCCCCGCGCAGTTGGTGAGTTATGAAACCGAGCCATCCGATCGGGGTCAAGGGACCCCACAAACCCCGTCAGGCGCACAGGTTTAGGCCACTCGGAACACTATGCGCGTAGATAGTTCGGCCGCACCCTCGCCGATTCCTTGGCCACGAAGACGTTTTGGCTGATTACACAGGGTGAGGCGAGGGGTAGAGGGCGGTTCGGGTGACATCGGGGGTGCCGGGAGGGCGCCGGAACCAGATCCCCAACACCCGAATAGATGTGACCTAGTTCACAGCATAAACACGGCCCATGCACACCAACTCCATCAACCTCCGGGGGCGTTGGGCGGGCGCCGAAACAAGCGCCCCGCCCTCGCCCCCGCCCTCACGCCCGCCCCGGCGCCTCCAGCAACGCCAGGCTCTGCCCCCCGAGCCACGTCATCCCGTACGTCTCCGCCCCCCGCGCCGCCTCCTGCAGCAGCCGTACCGCGTGCGGATCGCTCCCCGGGCCGCCCACGCGGCGCAGGGCGCGGGCCTGGGCCAGGCGGAGGCGGGCGAGTTCCGGCTGGGAGGAACGGGCCGGGACCGCCCCCTGGCGGAAGTGATCGAGGGCGGTCTCCGGCTCGCCCGCGGCCAGCGCGAGGACACCGCAGGCCCGGGCGGTCGGGCCGACGAGGACCGTGGGCCAGCCGCCCAGGGCGATCTGCTCGCCGTCGTGCGGCGCGAGGCGGGCACGGAGCACGGGCAGCACCCCCGCCAGCTCCGTCTCGAATCCGCCCTGGAGGTCCAGTGCCGCGCAGACCTCCGCCAGCAGGACGAGCGCGGGCACCGCCCAGCCCGACGGCGGGAACCGGTCGACGTCGGCGACGCAGCCCAGGAACAGGTCCGCCCCCTCGGCGTACTGCCCCGTCTCGCACAGGGCGAGGGCCAGCCCCGCCCGCCAGACCGGGAAGTAGGAGTGCCGCTCGACGTCGCCGGCCAGGTCGGAGGTGAACAGCTCGGCCAGCCGGCCCTGCTGCCTCAGCAGCCAGTAGGCCTGGCCGAGGCGGGTCTGGGTGAGGTTGTCCGCGGGCACGGCGTAGTCGGCGCGGAGCAGTTCGATGAACTTCAGCGACTCCACGAAGATCCACTGGGCGGCGGCGTCGAACCGGCCGTGCCACAGGTCGAGGAGGGCGTCGAGGGTGTGCCGCTGCCAGAGCGCGAGGGCGCTGTGGGTGTCCGCGGCGTGCTTGCGGTACTGGTTCGCGGTGGCGAGGGCGCTGAAGATCCTGCCGTTGCGCAGTTGGTCGATGGCCACGGCCATGAGGGCCTCACCGCGGAAGTGCGGCGAGTCGTGCCGGGCCGCGGCCTCGCGCAGTCGCTCGGAGAGCGTCAACGACTCGGGGGCCGGCATGAAGTCGTAGCGTGCCCAGCGGCACTCGGTGAGGACTTCACAGCGCACCTCGTCGTCGCCCTCGTCCGGTAATCGGCGCAGTGTGTCCTCGGCCAACCGCGCTCCCTCGGCGGGTCCGGCGAGTCCCGCCGCGGTGTCCTGGCTGACCGCGAGGGCCATCTTCTTCGCCAGATGCGCTTCGAGCCGCAGCCGCAGCCCCGCGGCCTCGGCGCCGCCGTCGCCGTCCAGCGCGGCCAGGCACCCGCGGATCGACTGGATCAGCTCACGGTCGACCTGTCCGGGATCGGACCAGCGGCGGGCCATCCTGATCACGGCCTCGGCCTGCGCCCGCGGGTCGCCCTCGGCGCTGCGGTACGCGGCCGTGTAGTGCCGTTCGGCCTCCCGCATCTCGCCCGCGGTATGGCTGAGGTCGCCCCGCCTGAGCAGCCGCCGGAACTCGGCGCGGTCCTGCCCGACCGCCCAACGCCCGTCCTTCTCAGGTGACTTGACCGCCCCGGGCGACCCCTCACCCGCCCCGCCCCGAACCGCTTTCGGTACGGCCTCGGAGCCGGGCGGCGGTGCCAGCCCGACCAGCGCTCCCTTGGCGCCCAGCACCTCGTCGCAGAGCTGGGCCAACTCCAGGGACGCCCTGCGGCGCCCGGTCTCCACACGGCTCAGAAAGCTGCGGCTGCAGTACACCTTGCCGGCCAGCTCACTCAGCGACATGCCGGCCGCGATGCGGCGCCGGCGTAACTCGGCGCCGAACCCGTCGTGCTCGATGACCATCCCCCCAACAACACACCACCCGAGCGGTGTTGCCAATTACCCGCTGGCAACACCCGACCCCTCCGGACCGGCCCGAAGACCGGGGAAGCTGTCTGTGCCGGAGCCTACGGGCACGGGGGCACGCCCCATGGGGGAACGGGCGCACTCATCATGCCTTCGGGCGAACCCGGGGCGCGTGCTGCGGTCGATATGCCGGGGACACTCGACCGCAGCACATCCGGCGCCGATTCCCCCCGTACGGGACGGGGGCACCGAAGAGCTGAACGACGACGGGGAATGGGGGGGTCCACGGTCCGGGGCGCGCGGGGGGCGCTCCGGACCCCGGATCGCCACCGACAGGGCCCCGGACCCCGATTTGGCTCTTCGGCACGACGATCTCCGTTCCCTGCGGCGGTGTCCTCGCGGCGGGTCACATCGGCGGGCCGCAGCCCAGCCCTGGCCCCACCGGCCACCGCCCGCCTCTCGACCGCCCGCGTCCGCACCCGTCGCAACTCATCGGCGGCGGCCTGAGGGTCGTAGGGCATCCGTCACCTGGCGCACAGCCTCCGGTACGGCAGGTTCGGGAGGTAGGTGTGCCACTGGGTCCTGGTCAGTTCGGCGTCGCTCGTGCGGGTGCAGATCAGCGGGACCGCGCGGGCCGGGTCGACGGTGTAGTGCTGGAGGGGGACGTGGCGGCCGGCGGCGTAGAGGGTGGTGCTGTCGGCGCTGAAGGCGAGGGAGTCGATGGCGTCGCCGGGGGTGGGCAGGGGGTCGCCGAGGGGTTGTGCGGTGGTGGTGTCCCAGAGCTGGAGGGTGCCGGTGTCGCCGCCGACGGCGAGGGTGCGGCCGTCGGGGCTGAGCGCGAGGGCGCTGACCGACTCGGGGTGGTCGCCGAGGGGGGCCGGGAAGACGTTGCGGAGCACGCCGGTCCGGTGTCGGCCGGTCCCGTCCCACAGGGTGACCCGGCCGGTGTCGTCGCCGACCGCCAGGCGGGAGCCGTCGGGCGCGAAGGCGAGGGCGCCGATCTCGCCGCCCTGGGCGAGGTCGGACACGTCGACCGTGCCGGAGGGCGGCCGCAGGACACGGTCGTCGCCGACGAGGAGCCGTCCGTCGGGCCGTACGGCCAGATGATCGCCCGGTGTCGGGAAGGCGGCGGTCCGCCGGTGGCGTCCGGTGTCCCAGGCCTCCGTCCTCAAGTCGCGGAGGACGGGGGCGCGAACGGCGTACAGGGTGCGGGAGCCGGGGCCGAGGGCGAGGCTGACGACGGCGGCCCCGTCCCGGGACGACGGTGAGGCCAGGTCGAGGGTGGTCCGTGCGCGGTCGCGGGTCAGGTCCCAGAGCGTGACGGGCTGGGCGGTGGTGGTCCGGCCGGGGGCGGAGACGCCGTAGGCGAGTGTGCGGCCGTCGGGGCTGAACGCGAGCAGGGGCAGTGTGTAGGCGGGTTCGACCGGTTCGGCGGGGTCGCTGGAGACGGGCGCGGGTGGAGCGGGGAGGGTGTGCGTGACGCGGCCGGTGGCGGTGGCGCGGAGCCGGATGCGGTAGCCGGCGCCGGTGCGTTCCGCGGTGGCGAGGGTACGGCCGTCGGGGCTGAGCAGGACGTCGTCGTCGGGGTGGTCGCGCCAGGACGTGGTGGTGGCCGCGGCGACGTCGAGGGTGTGGACGGTGCCGGCTTCGAGGTAGCGCAGGCGGGGGTGGTCGGGGTCCCAGGCGAGGGCGCCGGGGGCGAGGACCTGGTTGTTCAGGGCGTGGCGGAAGACGGGTGCGGAGGTGTCGGACAGCCGCCACACCTTGATCTCGTCGTTGTCGACCGTGGCGAGGAAGGCACCGTCCGGGCTGAACGCGGCGGACTCGACGTCCGGGGCGTCGAACTGGGCGACCTGACGCCCGGATGCCGTGTCCCAGACATCCACCCCGCTGTCGCCGACAACGGCGAACCGTCCGCCGCCACCACCGCCTCCGAACACCACGGACGAACGGTCGTCGTCGTGGCAGAGGACACCGGCCTTCTCCCAGGCGCCGGTCAGTGTGCGATGGTGCGCGAGGTCCCAGACCTGCGGGGCATGCCCGGTGGGGCAGACGGCGGCGAGCCGCCCGTCCGAACTCTGCGCCAGGTCGGCCGAGTTGGGAGCCCGGGCAGACAGCAGCACCCGACCGCCGGCAGCGGAGCGCAGCCGCACCCGGTCGTCGTCGGCATCGCTCTCCACGAAACCGTGGGCACCGAGGTCCACGATGTCGACCGTCGCCCCCGCGGTGTCACCGGTCCGCCACCGCCCGGCGACCGCGTCCCACAACCTGATCCGGTCCGGGCCGCTCTCCTCATAGACCGCGAACAGCCGTCCGTCCGGCGAGACCGAGGTGACCCGTCCGACGGGCAGCCGGCCCGAGGCGGTACGGCGGCGGGTGGCCACGTTCCAGGTCCGCCAGGTGCGGCCGTCGACGCCGAGCAGGGTACGACCGGAGTCGACGAGGAAGCGCGCGGAACTGTCCCCGGACTCGGTGTCCGGCTCGGGCTCGGGATCGGGATCGGGATCGGTGAAACTGTCCGTCTCCGGTTGCGCGAGGGAGCCGAGCAACGCGCGCCGGGTCTCGGGCAGTTGGGCGGTGCGCCAGGCGGCGAGACCGAGGAGCTGAGCGGTGCGCGGCTCGGTGGTGCGCAGGGAGTCGGCGACCTCGGCGACCCGGCGGGCCGTATCGTCCGTGCTCTTGCGCAGGCTGTCACGGTGCTGCTCCCAGGCGACCACACCGGCGACCAGCGCCACCACCAGCACCGCGGAGAGCATCGCCACCAGGGCCCGCCCCCGGCGCACGGTCCGCACCCCGGCCCGGTGTTCCGCGTCCCGCGCCTCGAACGCGGCGACGAGGAAGGCCCGTTCGGGTGTGGTGAGCGCGGGATCGTCGACGTACCCGGGAAACAACTCCTCGGCCCGGCGCAGGCCGGCGCCCCGGTACAGGGCACCGGGATCCCGGTCGTGCTCCAGCCAGACCCGGGCGGCCTCCGCCAACCGCCGGTGCTGCAACAGCCGTTCCCGATCCTCCTCGACCCAGTCCCGCAGCCGCGGCCAACAGGTGATCAGCGCCTCGTGGGCGAGGTGCACCCCGTCCTCGTCACTGGTGAGCAGCCGGGCACGGGTGAGCGTGTCGAGGACCAACGGGAGTGCGGGGTCCGGCCAGTTGGTGAGTTCGGTGTGGGGCAGGGGGCGGCGGGTGTCGGGGGTGGGTGCGGGTGAGGCCACCCGGCCGCCGAGTCCCCCGCGGGACGGCGAACGCCGAGGATCCGGAACGTACGTCAACGGGTCCACCCCGTCGGCGAGTTCGGCATCAGACGACGAACGCCGGGCATCGGAGACTCCCGCCGACGAACGCCGCGCACCAAGCGCACCCGCCAACAGGCCCACCCCACCGGCAGGTTCGGCATCAACCGACGAACGCCCCGCATCCGAGACGCCCGCCGGCAACCCCACCCGGTCACCCGCATCCGCCCGAGCCGGTGGCCGCCAGGCACCGGACGCGTCCCGCCCCGGTTCGACCATCCGCAGCAGCACCTGCCGGGCGGTGCGCGCCTCCGGTTCGGACAGGTTGCCGTAGGCCTCCTCGGCGGTTGCCGCGATCGCGCCGTGTACTCCGCCTACCGCCTCGTACGCGGCCAGGGTCAGCATCCGGCTGCGGCGGCGGCGCCAGGTCTCCAGCAGGGCGTGCGAGAGCATCGGCAGGCCGCCGGGCTCGCCCAGCACCTCCTCGACGAGCCGTGCGGTCAACTCCCGTTCCACGATGAGCCCGGCGGCCTGTGCGGGCCTGACCACGACATCCCGCAGCTCCTCCGCGCTCATCGGCCCGACCAGCATCGCGGCCCCGCACAGCGCGTGCGCCAGTTCCCGGTGCTCGGCACAGCGCGGATAGAAGTCGGCGCGTACGGCGATGAGCACCTTCAGCCGGCTGCCGGGCTCGCGGGCGGTGAGCAACAGGTCGATGAACCGGGCCCGTTCGGCCTCGTCCCGGCAGAGCGTGAAGACCTCCTCGAACTGGTCCACGATCACGTAACTGTCCGGCTCGCCCTCCGCCGGTGCCAGCAGATGACCGTACGTCCGGACCGGCCGGGCCCCCGGGGTGAACACCCGCAGCGCCGCCGGACGCCCCCGGCGCGCGATCTCGTCCTGGAGCCTGGGGATCAACCCGGCCCGCACCAACGACGACTTGCCGCTCCCGGAGGCCCCGAACAGCACCGCGAACCGGTGCCCGCACACCAGCTCGCTCAGCTCCCCGATCAGCCGGTCCCGCCCGAAGAACACCTCCCGGTCCCCCGGCTCGAACCGCATGAGCCCCCGGTACGGCGACACCTCGTCCTCGTCGTCGTCCCGTGGCGCGCGGGCCGTCTCCGCCTCGGCCGCCGCCCAGCGCGACTCCCACTCCCCCGGGTCGCCCCCGCACGCCCGCACATATCCCTGAAGCACCGCGAGCGACGGCAGCCGTTCCCCACCGGCCGCCCGTGACAACGTTGCCGCCGTGAATCCCGCCGCGTCGGCCATGGCCCGGTACGACGGACCGCCTGCGGCCCGACGCAGCTCACGCAGCTCATGAGCAAGCCGCTGCACGGGACCCGCGTCCCGGTCCACCGGTATTTCAGGGCGCCCCACAGGCCCACCCACTTCCACGCAAGCTCCGCACAGCGGATGAAAGCAACGATCAACGCCGATCAACATATGTTCTTCGCCGATCGGACGTCACGCGGTTCCCGGCGGACGGAGCCGTGATGACCGTCACTCGGCGTTCCCGGACAGCCCGACCGAACCTCGGAGTACTGCGGTTCGTCCGCCGGCGCGCGCATCCGATGAACGTCGACGAGGCGGTCGGCGAGACGTTCCTCGCCGCGTTCCGCCGCCCGCTGGTACGGCGGCTCTCCTTCACGGCGGCCGGGGCGCTCGCGGCCGGCCTCGCGCTGGTCGCGGTGAACGGCGGTCTGCCCGGCATGGGCGGTTCGGGCCCGCTGTCCTCCTCGGAACCGGCGAGCTGGACCGGCACCGCCAAGAGCATGGACGTCGCCGCCGCGCGCGGTTCCGCCGCCGGAAAGTGATGCCTGGACGCGACGGACCCGAACGGCACCGGCGCCGAGCCGGTGATCAGCAACGCAGACCTGCGCGGGCAGGTCGCCTCGATGATCGTGACACGCGGCGACCGGTCCGCGTACTGCCTGGCAGGTTCGGACGGCGGCGTGGCGAAGGGCCTCTCCCCGGTGCGCGAACAGCCCGACGGACACATCGAGGTGGACACCCTGGGTGCCCCGGGCAGCGGCGACGAGGAGCTCAACTACGTGGTCGGCTGGGCGGGTTCGGACGTCGAGGGCATCACCGCACGGGACCACGGGCACACCACCGAGGCCACCATCCAGGACGGCCGCTTCACCGCCTGGTGGCCCCACGGCGACCCCGACGGCCTGCTCACCGGCACCTTCACCCTGCGCCTGGCCGACGGCTCGACGCACACGGTGAAGGGCCCGGGCCTGCTGGGCTGACGGCCCGGAGGACGAGACCTCCCGTCGAACCAGGTGGGGTCCGACGGGCGATCCGATCGTACGAGGCCACGGTCACCAGGTGTGCGCCACGTCCACCACGAGATGGTTGGCCGTCTGGAAGACCCGGAACGGCAGCCGGGCGCGGACACCGAGTCCGGCCTGGGTGTAGCCCTCGGAGCCGCCGACGACCTTGAACTCCCGGAAGGTCCGGTACCCGGTGACGTTGACGGACGGGAGCGCCGGGTAGGGCTGTCCGGTCGCCGGGTCGTAGCGCGAGGAGAACAGCGAGATCTCCAGGATGGCGCCGCCCTTGATCGGAACGACGATGTCGCTCGGGTCCTGGTGCAGTTCGTCGACGTAGCGGACCGAGTAGCCAATCGGGTCGGCCGCCGTGCCCTGGGCGTCGAAGACCAGCCGGTCGTAGCACTCGTGCTGTCCGACCCGCACGTCGACCAGCCGCCTGTTGGCGACCGAGCCACCGGTCTTGTCCAGGCTCCCCCACGTCACGGCGCAGTCCACGGCCGTCGGCGCGGCCACCGCCGGAACCGTGCCGGCCAGCAGGCCCCCGCCCGCCAGCGTCATCGCGGCCAGTGCAGTACCTATCCGTCGCATGACTACCCCCCGGTAGCTCGCCTAGGTGTGTGTCCTTTCAGACAGGCGGCCTTCCGGAAGGTTGTGCGCAGGGGAACAGTCCATCGCGGCGCAGCGGCCCGTCCAGCACCAACTGCCCCGCAGACCACGAGACTTCCTGCCGTTACGGCTTACGCGCAAGCCCACCGTGCTCGGCGACGACCTCCGGGACACCCGAACCGGGCTCCGGACGCCAATGGGTCACCGAGACGACACCGGGCTCGACAAGCTCCAGGCCGTCGAAGAACGCGGTGATCTCGTCGAGGGAGCGCAGGTTGTACGGAACGGCGCCGCTGCTGTTGTAGGCGTCCTGGGCCTGCTCGAAGACCGGGTCGATGCCGCGCGACCCGTCGTTGACGGAGAGGTAACTGCCCGAGGGCAGGGCCTCCATCAGCCGGGTGACGATGGAACGGGCCTGATCGTAGTCGGCGACATGCCCCAGGATGTTGCTGAGGATGAGCGCGGTGGGCCGGCCGAAGTCCAGCGTCTCGGCGGCGACTTCGAGAATGCGGTCCGGGTCCGTCACGTTGGCGTCGATGTAGGCGGTCGCGCCCTCCGCGGTGGAGTACAGCAGGGCGCGGGCGTGCGCGAGCACCATCGGATCGTTGTCGACGTAGACGATCCGCGCCTCGGGAGCGAGCCCCTGGGCGACCTGGTGGGTGTTCTGCGCGGTCGGAAGCCCGGTACCGACGTCCAGGAACTGCCGGATGCCCGCCTCGGAGACGAGATACGCGATATTGCGCCGCAGGAAGCCACGGCTGGACCGGGCAATGGCGACGATCCCGGGAAACACCTCGGTGTACGCGTCACCGGCCGCCTCGTCGACGGGGTAGTTGTCCTTGCCGCCGAGCCAGTAGTTCCAGATACGGGCGGAGTGCGGCACCGACGTGTCGATCTTCTGCTGCTGCTCCGCCGGCTCGGGCGTCGGCACAGGGTCGCTCATGAGTCGTGTACGTCCTTCAACCGGGGCGGGGATCAAGGGGGATCATTCGCGGCACATCCTAGGGGCCAACTCCCTTGGCTGGCGCGCTAGTCCGTGTCTTTCGACTGGTGTGCTGGTCATGGGACTCGGGCGGTTCGTTCAGCGAAAACGCATACCCCGGGCCACCTCTCTAAGCGGTACGAATTTCCGTACCAGTCCGGTACGATATTAGGTACCACTCCGCGAGAGGATGTGTGCCATGACCATTACCGCCAGCGAGGCGCGCAAGGAACTCTTCCCCCTGATCAAGAAGGTCAACGACGACCACGCACCGGTACGGATTCACTCCAAGAACGGCGACGCCATCCTCATGTCGGCAGAGGACTACGACGCCTGGCAGGAGACCATCTACCTCCTGCGCTCACCGGCCAACGCCCGCCGCCTCATGGAAGCCGTCGCCCGCGACCGTGCGGGCCAGACGGGGGTCACCAAGACCCTGGAGGAGCTCCAGGAACTGGCCGGTGACGAGTGAGGGACGTCAACTTCGACCCAGCCGCCTGGGACGACTTCCAGCACTGGCTTGCGACCGACCGCAAGATGGTGCGCCGCATCGTCCGCCTGATCGGCGAGATCCAGCGCGATCCGTTCAACGGCATCGGCAAGCCCGAACCGCTGAAGGGGGACCTCTCCGGCTACTGGTCGCGCCGCATCGACGACGAACACCGTCTCGTCTACCGAGCCGACAACAAAGAGGTCAAGATCCTCAAGGCTCGTTACCACTACAGCGACTAGGCCGGCCAGGGCACCCGCCCAGCGGTCCTGCCGCCCTACGGCGGCACACAATTGCTGATACGCGAGCAAGGCGCAGCAGTCCCGGGGTGGTCGCAGCGCATGACGACGCCATCGGGGATCCGGCCTCCTTGTGCCCAAGCCATTTCACGGCGGTCGAGTTGCAGGGACCGCTCATAAGCGCACGACCAACCGGTGAGGCGTCCCACGCACGTCTCACCTTCAGGACGGCGGCGGCACCCATCGCGTTGCCTGTTGCCGACTGACACGATCGGAATCGACGTACCAACGCCCGTCAAATGGTGTCAGCTCGCCGTACCTTGCGGGCAGCATCGACCGGCTCACCGATGGCGAAGCCGCCCTCTCAGGCAACTCCCGGCTAGGCAGCTTCCGGCTGCGGCCTTCACAAACCGGCGCACCTGTTGTCGGTGGCCGCGGCTAGGATTCACCAGGTCCGCGACTCGGTGGAAACGGTGCGTAAAGCCAGGAGCGGACAGTCACTGGAGACGCGGGACAAGAGGCGGGGACGGCGCATGCGGCAAGGCCGGTGGACCACGGTCACCGAGTCCGAGTTCGACCATGAACACCGTGGCCTGGAAGCCGTCCGGGAGAAACTACCGGACGCCGACCCCTGGCGGGCGTGGTCGAACTTCACCTTCACCGCCCACACCGGTCACGTCCGCGAGGTCGATCTCCTCGTCGTCGCCCCCGGCGGCGTCTACATGATCGAGCTCAAGGACTGGCACGGCTCCGTGACAAGCGAGAACGGCACCTGGGTGCAGACCACCCCCGGTGGCCATCGCCGCCCGCACGGCAACCCGCTCCACCTGGTCAACAAGAAGGCGAAGGAGCTGGCCGGCCTGCTCGGCCAGAACGGCAGGCGAATGTGGGTCGGCGAGGCCGTCTGCTTCACCGACGGCGGTCTGCGCGTCCGTCTGCCCGCACACGACCAGAACGGCGTCCACACCGTTGACGAGCTGGTCGCGATGCTGCAGGAACGGCCTCGTGACGAGCGGCGCCGCATCACGGCCGTCGAATCCCGCGAGATCAGGACCGCGCTCGAACGGATCGGCATCCGGCGCAGTGACGCCGAGTACAAGGTCGGCCCGTACCAGTTGGACCGCAAGTCCTTTGATTCGGGCCCGACTTGGGCCGACTACAAGGCGAGCCACAGCGAGCTGCCCGAGGTGGCCCGCGTCCGCGTCTACCTCAGCGAGCGCGGCTCGGACGCGTCGATCCGGCGGTCGGTGGAGAACGCGGCCCGCCGTGAGGCGGCCGTCCTCCAGCGGTTCAAGCACCCGGGTGTCGTCCAACTCAAGCAGTACTACCCGTCCGGGCACACCGCGGGCCCGGCCCTGATCTTCGACTATGACCCGCGCACGCTCCGCCTGGACGAGTACCTGCTCCAGTACGGCAAGAGCCTCGACATCCTCGGCCGGATGGCGCTGGTCCGCCAGCTCGCCGAGACGATGCGTTCCGCGCACTCCGCCCGCATCCACCACCGGGCGCTGGCCGCCCGTGCCGTGCACGTCGTCCCCCGCGACCGGGGCCGCCGTGGGCAGACGGTCGGTGAGGACGCCGCCTGGCTCACCCCGCGCCTGGAGATCTCGGACTGGCAGATCGCCACCCAGCGCGCCTCCGGGACGGACGGCGACAGTGGACAGGGCATGACCCGCTTCGCACCGACCGCGCTCTCGGCGATGCACCTGGCAGAGGGCTCCGACCCGTACTTCGCCCCGGAGTTGACCGCTCTCAAGGCCGATCCGGTCTACCTGGACGTGTACGGCCTCGGCGTCCTCACGTATCTCCTGGTCACAGGCAAGGCGCCGGCCGCAAGTCAGGCAGAGCTGCTGGCACGGTTGGAGGCGGGCGAGGGGCTGCGCCCCAGCTCGTTGGTCGACGATCTCTCCGAGGACATCGACTTCCTCGTCCAGGCGGCGACCGCCTACCGGCCCGGACAGCGCCTGTCCTCGGTGGACGAGTTTCTGGAGATGCTGGAGATCGTCGAGGACGGCCTGACCGCCCCGACCTCGCCACCCGACCCCGAACCGGCCGAGGACCCCGAGAAGGACCCCCTCGAAGCGGTGGCAGGTGACGTACTCGGCGGGCGCTGGGAAGTCCGCCGCCGCCTCGGCACCGGCTCCACCAGCCGGGCCTTTCTCGTCCGCGACCTTCAGGCCGAAGCGCGCAAGACCAGGCCGCTCGCCGTCCTGAAGGTGGCCCTCTCGGACAGCCGGGGCCAAGTGCTGGTCCACGAGGCCGAGGTGATGAACCGGCTGCGCCCCGACTCGCGAGTGATCCGGCTCGTCGAGCCGGAACCCCTGCGCATCGGGTCCCGCACGGTCCTCGCCCTGGAGTACGTGGGCGACGAGCGCGAGGCCACAGAGCAGGGCACCGAGACCGCCGACTCCAGCACCGGCACACGCACCCGCCGTCGCGAGGAGACGGTCGCGCGCCAACTGCGCGAGCACGGCCGGCTGAAGATGGACCAGTTGGAGGCGTACGGCGACTACCTGTTCGGGGCCGTGGACTTCCTGGAGGGCGAGAGCGTATGGCACCGCGACATCAAGCCGGACAACATCGCCATCCGCATCCGCCCCAACCGCACCCGCGAGCTGGTCCTCATCGACTTCTCCCTCGCGGGCTACCCGGCCAAGGACTACGAGGCGGGCACCGACGGCTACCTCGACCCGTTCATCGGCTCCCTGACCCGCACCGCGTACGACTCGCACGCCGAGCGGTACGCGATCGCCGTCACCCTGCACCAGATGGCCTCGCGCGAGCTGCCCAGGTGGGGCGACGGCTCGGTCCCGCCCCGGATGACGGACCCGAAGGTGTTCCCGTACCCGACCGTCCAGGCCGACGCCTTCGAACCGGCCGTACGGGACGGTCTGGTCGCCTTCTTCCGCAAGGCCCTGCACCGGGACGCGGCGAAGCGCTTCCCCGAACTGAAGCCGATGCGGGACGCCTGGAGGAAGATCTTCCTCGACGCCTCGCAGACCGTGCCGTCCAGCCACCGTTCCCGCCACCCCGAGCCCGCCCCGCAGGAGACGGTGGCGGGCGAGCGCGCGGCGGCGATCGCGGACGCCGAACCACTCACTGCCGACGAGCAGCGCGAGCGCCTGGCGGCGGCGGTCACCCGCGACACCCACCTGTCGGCCGCCGGTCTCACCCCGGCCGCCGAGTCCTTCCTCTACGGCCTTGAGATCACCACCGTCGGCGGCCTCCTCGACTACAGCCGCAGCAAGCTGCTCAACGCGCCGGGCCTCGGCACAAAGACCCGCACCGAGGTCCAGCGCCGCCAGCGCCAGTGGGGCAAGCTGCTGCGCGAGGCACCGCTCTCCCCGCTCACCCCGAAGGGCCGAGCGGAGGCGAAGGAGGAACTCGCCCAGCTCACCGCCACCGAGTCGGCGGTCGCCGGAGCCCTGGCCCTGGGCGAGGGAGCGGCAGGCCTGAGCGAGTCCGCACTGCGCTCGCTGAGCCTCGACCTCCTCGCCACACTCTTCGTCCCGGAGCTGAACAACAATCGCTCCAACAGCAACAAGGTCGAGATGGTACGGCTGTTGCTGCGTCTCCCGGACGAGCACGGTGAGCTGCCCGGCATCGGAGTCTGGCCCAAGCAGAAGGACGTGGCGGAAGCACTCGGCCTGTCCGCCGGGCGCATCCCACAGATGCTGAAGGAGGAGCGCAAGCGCTGGAAGAAGCATCCTGGGGTCCAGGCACTGCGCGACGAGATCGTGGGCCTGCTGGTGGGCCTCGGCCGGGTCGCCTCGGCCGTGGAGATCGCCGACGCACTCGCCGTACGGCGCGGTACGCAACTGGCGGGACGCGAACAGCGCCGCGCGCTGGCTCTGGCGGCGGTACGGGCGGTCGTGGAAGTGGAGCAACTCCAGCCGGAGGAGGCCGAGTTCCAGCACCAGGCCAACCGCAAGGCGACGGAGGACGCCCTTGCCGCCGGCCTGCTCGCGTTGGACGTGCGGGAGATCGACGCCCCCGATACTCCGACGGCTCCGGGCCTCCTCGACTATGCGACCCGCCTGGGCAGAACCGCCGACCGCCTGACTCGTCTGGAGACTCTGCCGACAGCTACAACAGTGCTGAGCGAGCTGGGCGCGCTGACCCCACCGCCCGGTGCCGTGGACTGGGACGAACGGCGACTGGTTGAACTGGCCGCCGCCGCGTCCGTGAACGCGGCGGCCACGCCCCGACTGGAGATCTACCCGCGCGACCTGCCCCTGGTACGGGCCCTGCGCCTGACCCAGGCCGGCCTGGTGCGGCTGATCCCAGGCGTACCGGAGGCCCGGCAGCCCGGCCTGACGGGCGAGGACGTCCACGAGCGGGTACGGGCCCGCTTCCCGGAGCTGGTCATCAGGGACGTTCGGGGCACGAGCACGCACGAGCTGCCGACGGGCGGTCCACTGACCAAGGCGCTGCGGGATGCGGGCTTCGACCTGACTCTGTCGACGCGCGAGGACACGCGGACGCTCCGCTATCTACCGACGCGGATGGACAGCGCGTCCACCTATCTGACGGGCGGAAACTGGCGCCCGTCGACGGAGGCCGGCGCAGCAACCCGCTACTCCGACGACCCGCTCGTAGCGGGCGGAGTCCGCGCGGACGAACGGCTGTTGGCCTCAGCCAGGCGGGACGGCTACCGGGTCCTGACGGTGCACCATGAACGTACGGTCGAGGCGGTACGGAGGCTGTCGGGCCTCCGCATCGCCGCACAGGCGGTCTCCGTGACGGAACTCTTCCTGAAGTCGATGCACGCCCTGGTCCCCCCGGGCACGAAGCCGACCTGGGAAACGCTGCTGAAGGCAGACGTCGCGGAGCCGGGCTCGCGGGGAGCACTGAAGTTCACCGAATACGCGCGGACCGCCTGGGGCACGGTGGAGCCGCAGGTACGGGAACTACTCGCCCCGGGCGCCGGTTCGGGCCCGGTCCTGCTGACCGAGGTGACCGTGTTCGCTCGCTACGACGGCATGGGCGTCCTCGACCGGCTCGCAGAGGCGGCTCGACAGGGCGGGCGCGGACTGTGGCTGCTGGTGCCGCAGCCGGACCCGGGGCGTGAACCAAAGCTGGGGCACACGGCGGTGGCGTACCAAGTGGGCCTGGGCGAGTGGATCGACCTGCCGGACTCGTGGGTAAGAAAGGAGTACCTGTCCAACCTGACGGACGTGAGTGTCTCAAGCACGAACGGAACGAAGGGGACGACGAGTGATCGACCGCAAGGCCCTGTTGGATGACCTGAAGCAGCAGGTCAAGGCAGTCGAGTCCGACCTTGGCAAGCAGGTCGAGGTGGTGGCGGAGGGCAAGAAGTTGCGCGCCGAGTACGAGCACGCGCGCAAGCGGGGCCGTACGGCGGCAACTTGGAACTCTTGGCTGGACGATCGGGTCACGCAGGTCGCGGTGGCATGGGTGCTGGGGACTGTCTTCGTCCGGTTCTGCGAAGACAACGGGCTGATACCGGAGCCGTACCTGACGGCACCGGAGGCCGATCGGCGGGATCTGGCGCTGGCGCGGTTCGAAGAATACGTCGCGGGGTCGGAGGATCCGACGTACCGGGGCTGGCTTGAGCAGGCGTTCAAAGACCTGGAGTCGGGACAGGCGGGTCGATTGATGTTCGACCGACGACACAACCCGCTGTTTCAGATCCCGTTGTCGCACGACGGCGCGCGAGAGTTAGTGGAGTTCTGGCGTCGGCGGGATGCGGACGGCGCCCTCGTCCACGACTTCACGGACCCGCTGAAGAAGGACGAGGACGGAACGCGAGGATGGGACACACGGTTCCTGGGTGACCTGTATCAGGATCTGAGTGAGTCCGCGCGGAAGACATACGCACTGCTTCAAACGCCGGAGTTCGTGGCGGAGTTCATCCTCGACCGGACGATGGATCCGGCGGTCCGCGAGTTCGGGTACGAGGGCCTGAAGGTGATCGACCCCACGTGTGGGTCGGGGCACTTTGTGCTGGCAGCGTTTCAGCGGCTGGTGCGGCTGTGGGCGGAGGGTCGGCCCGGCAAGGACGCGCATGAGCGGGTGAAGGAGTCGCTGGACTCCGTGCACGGGGTGGACTTATACCCCTTCGCGGTGGCTATTGCTCGGTTCCGGTTGCTGGTGGCGGCTATGGCTGCGAGTGGGGTGCACACGCTGGGGGAGGCGGCTAAGTACGAGTGGCCGATTCATCTGGCGGTGGGTGACTCACTCATCAAGCATCGGCACAAGCAGGGGAACCTGTTTGACGACTTGGAGGAGGAGGGGGCTGATGAGCTGGCCGACTTCAAGTATGAGACTGAAGATGTGCATGAGCACGCGGATATTTTGCGGGCGGGACGGTATCACGTTGTAGTGGGAAATCCGCCATATATTACGGTAAAGGATAAGAAGCTCAATGAGCTTTATCGAGGGCTGTACGATGCGTGCGCGGGGACGTACGCGTTGTCAGTGCCGTTTGCTCAACGGTTTTTCGAGTTGGCCCAGGTTGGGGACGCCGAAGGGCGTGGCTACGGCATGGTCGGCCAGATCACGGCGAACTCGTTCATGAAGAGAGAGTTCGGCACACGACTAATCGAATCCTACTTTGGTCACGAGGTGGAACTAACTGAGGTCGTCGACACATCAGGAGCCTATATCCCTGGGCATGGAACTCCTACCGTCATTTTGATTGGAAAAAGGCGAGGCGGCAATGGACGCTCAGAGACTATCCGTACGGTACGGACCGTCCAGGGTGAGCCTGCCGCTCCGGAAAAGGGCGAGGATGGCCTCGTCTGGAAGGCCATCGTGAGCCAGATCGACGAACCGGAATCGGTGAGCCAGTGGGTCTCCGTGGGCGACCTGGAACGGGAACGATATTTCGGCAGGCAGCCGTGGATGCTTGCCGATGGCGGCTTGGAAATGGTCGAAGGAGTCGAACACACCTCTGTGGCACGCCTCCGGGACGTGGTAGAGGAGATCGGCTATGGCGCGGTCACGCGTGAGGATGATGCGTTCATGATCGGGGCCGGAGCCCTGCGCCGCGGACGTGTCCCGGAGTCCCACCAACGGCCCATCGTGGAAGGTGTCGATGTCCGAGACTACGCCGCATGGGAACCTACTTTCTCCCTTTGGCCGTATTGTGCCGAGGATTTGCAAGCCCAAATTTCCGAGCCAGTTGAGCGAATCCTTTGGCCGTTTCGTGTGCAACTTCGTAATCGCGTCGCCTATGGGAGCACGCAGTTAGAGCGTGGACTCCAGTGGTTTGAGTACTCGATGTTTTTCAAGAAGCGGTATCGCACCCTCCGATCCATTACGTTTGCCTTCGTCTCGACACACAATCACTTCGCCCTAGATCTGGGCGGTAGGGTCTTCAAGCAGACTGCGCCAGTGATCAAGCTTCGAGAGGGGGCCAGTGATACGGAACACCTGCGGCTGCTAGGACTCCTTAACAGCTCCACGGCCTGTTTCTGGCTGCAGCAAGTCTCACACAACAAGGGCGAAGGCGGCGGCGCCCGTGTCGAAGCAGGATATGCAGCTATGGGGAGCGAAGCATGGAAAAATTGCTTCGAGTTCACCGGCACTAAACTGCAGAATTTCCCTCTGCCAGCAGACTATCCCACGCAGCTCGGTGCCGCTCTTGACAGACTCGCAAACGAACTGACTGCCATCAGCCCACGCGGCAGGATGGCCAAGGCAGTTCCTACGCCTGCCATCCTGCGCGAGGCGCGGACTAACTGGCACGCCACTCGGGCCCGCATGATCGCCCTCCAAGAGGAGCTGGACTGGCAGGTCTACTCGCTCTACAACTTGCACTCAGAGGACCTGCGCGTCTCCGAGGACCCCAACTCCCTAGATATCCCTGAACTCGCCCTCGGTGAGCGCGCATTCGAGATCGTGCTCGCCCGTCGGGTCGCCGCAGGCGAGGCCAGTGATGAGTGGTTCAAGCGACACGGGTCCACTCCAGTCACCGAGATGCCCACTCACTGGCCCGCCGCCTACCGCGAGGTCGTTGAGAAGCGGATCGACGCCATCGAGTCGTCCCGCGCCATTGGCATGGTCGAGCGGCCGGAGTACAAGCGGCGCTGGGCCACGGAAGGGTGGGACGCGCTTCAGGAGAAGGCACTGCGGAGCTGGCTGCTCTACCGGATCGAGAACCGCGCACACTGGTTCGACGAGAATGGGATGCCCGCCTTCGTCACCCTCTCACGTCTCACCGACAACCTCTCCCGCGACGAGGACTTCGCCTCTGTCGCCAAGATCTACTCGCCCCACAAGGAACTACACACCATCGTCTCCGAGTTGATGGCCGACGAGCACGTGCCCTTCCTCGCCGCCCTTCGCTACAAGCCCACCGCCCTCAAGAAGCGCGCGGACTGGGAGAACGTCTGGGATCTCCAGCGGCAGGAGGACGCAGCTCCGGACGAGCCGGCAAAGCGGAAGATCCGGGACACCATCCCCGTACCGCCGAAGTACACCTCGGCGGACTTCCTGCGCCCCTCCTACTGGCGGGCCCGCGGCAAGCTGGACGTGCCCAAGGAGCGGTTCATCTCGTACGCGCGGACCAACGTCCCCACCCCCGACCTCTACGGTTGGGCTGGCTGGGACCACCGCGAGCAGGCAGTCGCGCTCGACACATACATCGCCACCCACGAGGGCCTGACCACCGAAGAGGTCACCCCACTCCTCGCCGGGCTGCTGGAACTCCAGCCGTGGCTGAAGCAGTGGCACAACGAGCCCGATCCGCTCTTCGCCCCGACCCCTGCCAAGTTCTTCGAGGGCGACCGGCAGATGGAGCAGGGCAAGCACGGCCTCACCGACGACGACCTGCGCGCCTGGCGCCCAGCCGCCGCGACCAGAGGACGCCGTACCACCAAGAAGTAGTCCGCCAGTTACGCCAACGGCCCCGCGATCGGGACAGATCGCGGGGCCGTTGCCTTGCCTGATCAGTCGCTCAACTGCCCGTTCCTGATTGCGGAAACGAAGGAGGTCCACCCGCCAGTAGGGAACACAAGCAGCGGCCCGTGGGGAACTTTGCTGTCCCGTACCGGGACGACAGCGGCGAAGTCGTCAGAGACCTCGACGCAAGCCCCACCGTCCTGGTTGCTGTAGCTGCTCTTACGCCAGGACGCGGCAGTCAGGTCGATGGATCGCACGTGACTTCCTCCAACATCTGCAGGATGAACTTCCGCGACTCCACCGGGGAAAGCGCCAGGTCGCGCACCGCATCGTACGCCTTCTGCAAACGCACAACAGGGCCAGATTCCTCGATGAGTTCGCCCCGGTATCCATTCTCGGTATACGCGACGGTCCTGCCCTCCGGAAGGAGGAGGTACCACATGTCGGCACTCACGAGACCGTGTAGACCCGCGCTCTGCAGAAGCACATGAACCGTCACGTTCGGCCGCTCGGCCACTTCGGCCACGTACTCCAACTGCCCCCGCCACTCCGCCCCGTCCCGCAACGGCGTCCGCAGCACCGCCTCCGACAGGATCGTCCGGAACGGCGGCGCATCCTTCCCCTCCAACAGCTCCCGCCGCCCCATCCGGGCATCGACCTGCTGCTCAAGTTCCTTCCCCTCAAGCCCGCCCGCCGCCAGCATCTCCCGCGCATACCCCGACGTCTGCAACAACCCCGGCAGCACGCTCACCGCGAAGTGCCACAAGCTCACCGCCTCCGACTCCAGCGCCATGTACCGCCGGTACCGCTCGCGGAACTGCGTATGGTCCCCAGCGGCAAGCTCCCACAACGCGAGCAGCAGCCCCGGCGTCCCGTAGTGCGTGTCGAGGGCCTGGACAACCTCCGGGCTACCGAGCGTCTCGCCGTTCTCCATCTTGCCGAACAACGACCAGTCCCAGCCGAGCCGTTCACCGAGCACCCGCAGGCTCAGCCCGCTCGCTTCCCGTAGCCTCCGCAACTCCTCGGCGAACCGCTGGCGGGGTTCCTGACTGCGGTCGGTGATGACGCGCCGTTGCGGCATACCACTCCCTCCGGGACATGCGCGTGAGCGACGGGGAACGTGTGGAACCACCTCAGCGCGACGGGGAACCATCGCCCCAGCCACAACCCGGCGGCTCACTTCCGGCCGCATCCTCGTAACGACCGGACTACGCAGGGTAATTCACCCAGCGCAACCGGGTCACGGAATCAGCGGAACCGACCTCCGCACCCTCACCCAGGCCGAGTTGCTGAGCACCCTCGTCGCCGATGCCAACTTCCGGAGCAGGCAGTCGAGATGACGGCGCCCTTCCACATCCGACCCGTCCGAAGCCGGGCCTCGACACCTACCTCCCACCCCGTCATGGCCGACTCCGTACCGATCCCCTCCCCGTGATCAACACCCTCACCTAGGATGACGAGAACCAATCTCAGCGGCCCGACGGGCTTCCTGATCCGCCTCGCCACAGCGCGCGGCGGCGCTCGAAGGACATGCCCCCACCCGCACGAGTCTTCTTCGTGCTGCCTGGGGGCATCTCCTTGCTGTTCCGTGAGTCCGCGGCGTCCGTGGCCACCCGCATTCTCGAAGGATCGCTGGCGCTGCATCTGACCGAGAACTTCCGTCACCTGCACGGCCGGAGCGCCGGGCAGTCGGAAATCAGGTCCTGGGAACGCAGCCTCCCGGCTCTCGTCAACGCGCTCATGGACGCCGGGCTCGGTGACGTCGAGGTTCTGATCGAGTACAGCCTGCCGCTCACCAGCAAGCGCGCCGACGCCGTACTCGCGGGCGTACACCCCACCACGGGCGAACCGTCGTACGTCATTGTCGAGTTGAAGCAGTGGAGCGCGGCCTACCCGGAGGAGGACGAGCCGCTGCTGTGCCGGATCGACGCGTACCCGGACGCCGTACTCAACCCGATCGAGCAGGTCCGGGGCTACTGCGAGTACCTGCTGTCGTTCAACGGCGCCCTGGAACGGATGCCGAAGGCCCTCGCCGGGGTGGCCTTCCTGCACAACGCGAACGAAGGTCGCATCGCGGGTCTGCGAGGCGTCAAGGAGGACCAGCACGGCCGCCTGTACACGGGTGAACAGCGCGGCGCCTTCCTGGACTTCCTGCGTTCACGGCTCGCCGCGAAGCCCGGCGCGGAGGCAGCAGACGTACTGCTGAGCGGCAAGATCCGGCCGTCCAAGCAACTGATGGCCGTCGCGGCGGCGGAGATCCGCGACCGCGAGCAGTTCGTGCTCATCGCCGAACAGCGGGTCGCCTACGAGCAGGTCATGTCCGCCGTGCGCAAGGCGAAGCGGTCCAACCACAAGCAGGTCGTCGTCGTGACCGGCGGCCCCGGTTCCGGCAAGAGCGTGGTCGCGCTGTCGCTCCTGGGTGAGCTGTACCGGCAGGGCGTGACCGCTCTGCACGCGACCGGGTCCGCGTCGTTCACCAAGACCATGCGCAAGGTCGCCGGGGCGCGAAAGCCCGCCGTGCAGAAGCTGTTCATGTACTTCAACAGCTTCATGGACGCCGAGCCCAACGACCTCGACGTACTGATCTGCGACGAGGCCCACCGGCTGCGCAAGACTTCCGCCAACCGCTATACGAAGGCGGAACTGCGCACCGGCCGCCCTCAGGTGGCGGAGCTGATCGACGCTGCCCGAGTGCCGGTGTTCCTGCTCGACCAGCACCAGGTGGTGCGGCCCGGGGAGATGGGGACGAAGGCCGAGATCAAGCGGGCCGCCGCCGCGCAGGGTCTGGAATGCACCGTCGTAGAGCTGGACGGGCAGTTCCGGTGCGGTGGCAGTGACGCGTACGAGAAGTGGGTCGTCGACCTGCTCGGGCTGGAGGGCGGCACGCCCAACCCGTGGGAGCCGGACGGCAAGTTGGAACTGCGGACCGCCGAGAGCCCGCAGGAGCTGGAGGACTTCCTCGTTGCCCGCCGTGCGGACGGCTATGGCGCGCGGATGTCGGCCGGCTACTGCTGGAAGTGGACCACCAAGGTCACCCCGGACATGAACGAGCTGCCCGCCGACGTCGCCATCGGGCAGTGGGCGCGGCCCTGGAACGTGTACGGCGACCGGTCCGTGCTCGGTGCGCCGCCCGCACCGCTGTGGGCAACCGACCCGGACGGTTTCGGCCAGGTCGGCTGCGTGTACACCGCGCAGGGCTTCGAGTACGACTGGTCGGGCGTGATCATCGGGCCTGATCTGGTGTGGCGTACGGACCGCTGGGTCGTGGACCGGACGGCGTCCAAGGACCCGATCTTCACGAAGGCGACGCCGGACAGCGAGATCGGCCGGCTGATCCGCAACACCTACAAGGTGCTGCTGACCCGGGGCATGGTCGGCACCATCATCTACTCGACTGACCCGGAGACACGCGAGAAGCTGCGCTCGCTCGTGCATCCGGCGTCCGGAGTGGAAGCGCCCGCCTTCGCGTAGTCATGCGTGTGCGAAAAGTGGTCATGCGTTGCCAGGTACGTCATACCATCGGATGATCCTGCGCAGCCGCTCGTCGGGGAGTGATCGCTCATGTCCCAACAGCCGCTTTTACTCCGCGATGTCATCCATATCAAAGAGTCCATTTCCACGTCGGACTTCGTCCTCCAGCTGTCGGAGGCGACAGCCCCGGAGGGCGCGGAGCGCGCGCTGCGGGATTACGTGGTCACGGAACGGCTGTTGGAGAACTTCGACGAGGCGCTCGGGCTGATCCAGGCCGCGCTCGACGGACATACGTCGAAGGCGGCCTACCTCCACGGGTCGTTCGGTTCCGGTAAGTCGCACTTCATGGCGGTGCTCCATGCTCTGCTCAGCGGGGCCCCGGCGGCCCGCGCGCGAGCGGACTTAGACCCGGTGCTCACCAAGCACGAGTGGCTCGGCACAGAGGGGAAGCGGTTCCTGCTCGTGCCGTACCACATGCTCGGGGCGAAAGCCCTGGAGCAGCGGGTCCTCGGCGGGTACGTCAGCCACGTCAAGAAGCTGCACCCCGAGGCTCCGACGCCACAGGTGTACCGGACGGACGCCCTGTTCGAGGACATCCGCGCGATGCGGTCCCGCCTGGGCGACCAGGCGGTGATCGGCGGCCTCATCTCAGCGGACGGTGGCGACAGCTCGGCCGACGAGGAGGACGAGTGGGGCGAGGCGTTCGGCTGGACACCTGAGCTGCTCGACACCGCGCTCACCGCCGAGGAGGTCCACGAAGGCGGCCAGGCACTCAACCTGGTCAGCCCATCGACGCCCGCCGAGTTGCGGGCGCGGCTGGTGCAGGACGCGAGTACTCACCTGCTGCCGGGCTTCGCGAGGAACGCCGCCGAGGACGAGCACGGGTTCGTCTCGCTCGATGCCGGCCTGTCCGTGATCGCCGAGCACGCCAAGTCGCTTGGCTACGACGGGCTGATCCTGTTCATGGACGAGCTGATCCTCTGGCTCGCGACCCTCATCCACGACCAGAAGTTCGTGGCCAAGGAAGCTGGCAAGATCACCAACTTCGTGGAGGGCGGCGACGCCCGCCGTGCCGTGCCGGTGATCTCGTTCATCGCCCGTCAGCGCGACCTGCGGGAACTGGTCAGCGAGGAGGTGTCGGGCGCGGCCGAGGCGTCCATCCAGGACACGCTCAACCTGGCCTCGGGCCGATTCGACAAGATCACGCTGGAGGACCGCAACCTCCCCCAAGTCGCGCACGCCCGCCTCCTCAAGCCCAAGGACGACGAGTCCGCCGCCCTCGTCGACGCCGAGTTCGAGAAGACCCGCAGGATCCGTCAGGAGGTGTGGGACACCCTTCTGGGCTCGGACCGCGGTGCCGACGGCGTCGGCGCGGACGAGGAGAGCTTCCGGCTGACGTATCCCTTCTCGCCGGCGTTCATGGACACCCTCGTCCACGTGTCGTCCGCGCTCCAGCGCAACCGGACCGGCATGAAGCTGATGGGGCAACTGCTCGCCGCCCACCGGGCCGAGCTGCGGCTGGGTGACCTGATCCCGGTCGGCGACCTGTACCCGCTGATCACGGCGGGGGGCGACAAGCCGTTCACCGACAGCCTCAAGGTGGTCTTCGAGGCGGCCGACAAGCTGTACCGGACCAAGCTGCGGCCGTACCTCCTGCTCACGCACAACGTGACGGAGGAGAACATCGAGCAGTACAGCCACCGGCCCGACAGCGTCACGGACCCCGAACTGCGCGCCCGGATCAAGCAGTTCATCGGTGACAACCGGATCGTCGGCACACTGCTGCTGTCGGCGCTGGCCCCGAGCGTCCCCGCTCTGTCCGACCTGACCATCCGCCGCCTGTCCGCCCTCAACTACGGCTCGGTGGTCGCCCCGATCCCGGGCCGCGAGTACGGCATCCTGAAGAACAAGGTCGCCGAGTGGGCGGGCCGCTTCCCCGAGATCAAGGAGACCGGCACCGAGAGCAACCCGGGCGTCCGGCTCGAACTGTCGGGCGTCGACGTCGACTCGGTGATCGCCAACGCCAACGTCAACGACAACCCCGGCAATCGCGAGGCTCTCGCCAAGCGGCTCCTTGTCGAGGAACTCGGCATCGACCAGACGCAGTTGATCAACGAGGTGCACTTCGCGTGGCGCGGCACCGACCGCAGTGTCGAGGTGGTGTTCGGCAACGTCGCCGACGAGGACGCGCTGCCGGACCATGACCTGATGCCCCAGCAGGACGGGCACTGGCGGATCGTGATCGACCTCCCCTTCGACGAGAGCGAGTGGGGGCCGCGCGAGGACGCCAACCGGATGCAGCGGCTGCGTGAGCGGCAGGGCGAGCCGTCCCGCAGCGTCGCGTGGCTGCCGACCCATCTCTCCAGCCAGCGGTACGCCGACTTCCGCCGTCTCGTCGTCATCGACAAGGCGCTCTCCGACAGCCAGCGGTTCGACGGCCAGTACGCAGGCCATCTGAGTCCCGACAACCGGGCCCGCGCCAAGGGGCTTCTGGAGACCCAGCGGGAGTCGCTGCTCAAGAACGTAAAGGCGGCCTTCAAGCAGGCATACGGCCTGGCGGACAAGAAGGCCACCGACGTGGAGCTCGGTTTCGGGGACCATCTGGAGTCGCTGCGCGAGGTCGAGGGGCTGGTCCTGTCCTTCGGTCAGTCGATGCGGGACGGCATCCGGCACATCGCGGGCAAGCTGCTCGCGAGCCAGTACCCGGACCACCCGAACCTCGACCCCGACAACACCGGCATGGTCGTCAAGCCTGCCGACGCCCGAAAGGTGTTCACACACGTACGGGCCGCCGCCGAGGCTCGCGACGGGCGCGCCGAAGTCCCCGCCCCCGACCGGAATCTGATGCGTCGGGTGGCCACTCCGCTGCGGCTGGGCCTGCAGAAGGAGGCCTACTTCGAGCTGTCGCAGTACTGGGCGGACCACTTCCGGCAGCTCGCCAGCGGGCAGGGCGTGACCGGCGACCTCAGCCTGATCACCCTCACCGACTGGACGGACCGGCCGACACCGCGCGGTCTGCCCGGCTTCCTCGCCCGGCTCGTCGTGGCCTCGTTCGCCGAGATGGACGACCGGGTGTGGGTGCGCGCGGGCACGCCCCTCGACCCAGCGCCCGCCCTGAACGAGATCAAGGACCATGACGCGCTGCGCAGCCAGCCGCTGCCGTCCGAGGAGGACTGGGCAACTGCCCGGCAGCGGTTCACTGCGGTGTTCGGCGAGCCGGCCCCCACCCTGCGGCGTGGCCGCATGGTCAACCAGCTCGCCCGGCAGATCGCCCAGCAGGCGGGCGCCCACCAGGAGGCAGCCCGTGAGCTGGTGACCCAACTGGAGCGGCATGTCGGCTTCCTCCACCTCGACGAGACCGCCGAGGGCGGGCGTCTGGCCCTCGCGCGGCGAGCCGTCGAACTGCTCCAGGCGCTGACACGCTCGGCCGGTCAGGGGGCCGCCGGAGCCCGGAAGACCGTCGAGGCCCTGGCCGCCTTCGACTTCGGAGAGGTCGGCGCGGACCGGTTCGGGACCTCGGTCAAACAGGCCCGCGCGGTGGCCCAGGCGCTGGACTCGACGTCCTGGACCACCCTCGACCTGGCCACCTCGGAGGGCCCCGGGGGAGAGGCGCTGCTGGAGTCCCTGCGCAATGCCGCGCAGAGCGACCAGCGGACCAACGACCTCAAGGAGGCGCTGGCTCGGACGCAGCGCGAAGTGCTGGCACTGGTGAAGCGCAACCGCGCTACGCCGACTCCGCCCCCTGCTCCCCCGGCCCCGGGCCCCAGTGATGTGCCACTCGACACACCGTCGAGTCATCCGTCGGTGCCCGAGCAGCCGCCGAGCCCGGTTCCCTCCCCCTCGGGACGGGTGAAGCGCTCCGGCGGCGGACGGACCACCGCGTCCAAGGCTGTGGCCGAACTCCAGGCAGAGATCGCGGAGTTGGCGGCCCGTGAACCCGGTACCGAGGTCGCGTTCACCTGGCAGGTCGTCGAAGGATGAGCACGGCGACGACCAGCACGGTGGCAGTGCGGCTGAATCTCGCGACGATCACCCAGTACCTGTCGACCCAGAGTTCACTCGCCGACGCCCTCGCAGGCCGGGACCAACGGCGGGCCGTGCTGCTGCGCTCGTCGCCGCAGTGGGACGGACCCGCCGAACACGCCTGGGGCGACGGGCTGTCGGCCCGGATCGCTGCGGCGCCCTCCCCGCTCGCCGTGCACGAACTGCTGCTCGGCCACCTGTCGGGCACGGCGACCGGCCCCGCCCTGCTCGTCGTCCTGACCGACCGCGAACAGAACGAACTCGACCCCGCCATCCTGGCCCGCGCCCACAAGAAGCGCATCGACACGGTGGATAGTTGGGACGTGGTGCGTGACGCGTTCGGAGCGCATCAGGTCGACCAGCGGCTCAGGGACGACAAGTGGGCCGCGGAGGCCCTGCTGGACGCCGCGCCGCCGAGGGGTGGCTGGCCCCGGCTGGGAGGCGGCATCCTGTCGCGCGGCACGGCCCTGTCCGCGCTCGCGCTGCGACGCCTGAGGCTGGGCAGCTACGAGGACGAGACGGCCCGGCAGGACCACACCACGTCCGCCGACCGGCTGGACACTCACGCGTTGCTCGACTGGTCCCTGCTTCCAGGACGTCCGGAGCGCTTCCTGGCGCTGCGCGGCCCCGAACGCGGCGGCCTGGCGGAGTTCCTCGGCGAGGACGACCGAGCCGGACTCGCGGGGCGGGCACTCCTGGCCCTCGTCGAGGCCGAGCACGGACCGGACGCGGTGGCTTTCGGACTCGTCTGCGCCGCCCTGTGGTGCCATGCCGAACCGGACGCGGCCGTCTACACGGCACGCGGTCGCGCAGAGCGCTGGTTCGGAGAGCGTCCCCCGGCGCGGGGCGAGCAACTCGACGCCATGGCGGCCGCCTTCGGCCGTGCCTCGGAGGACTACGTCGGCACGCTCCTCGCTGCAGCCGCCAGGGACGGTGTCGCAGGTTCGGAAGCAGCCCGTGAGGCCCGCCGGACCAGCGACATGGTGCTGGAGCGCGCCTCGGCGCTGGTCCGCCAGTTCGGCGCGGAAGCCGCCGCAAGGAACAGTCCCCTCCTGCCGGCCGGCCTGGACGCCAGGTTCACCACGGTCGGGACTGCCCTGGCAGCCGGTGATCCGGGACCGCTCGACACCGCCGTGCGTTCCCTGAGTGAGCACAGGCGTGCACAAGGGCCGGAGGTCCAGTCGCGGATCGAGCGGACCCGCATGGCGCAGCGACTCGTCCAGTGGCTGGCCACCGAGCCGGCGATGGAGGCGTCTCATGTCGGCGCGGCCATAAAGCGCCATGTCGACGAGACCGCGTGGGTCGACCGGGCCCTGGAACACATCGAGGCCGGCGGGGACTCCGACGACCGGCTGAGGGCCGCCTACGACGCGCTGGCCGAGCGCGTGCGGGAACGCCGGCACGAGATCGACCGCGCCTTCGTCGGCGTCCTCGCGACCTGGACCGCGGCGGGCACCGATCCCGGCGGGATGCTGACGGTGGAGACGTTCCTGGAGCGGGTGGTGAAACCGGTGGTGCGAGGCACCGACCGGCGTGTGCTGCTGATCGTCCTGGACGGGATGAGCGCGGCCATCGCCACCGAGCTGGGTGAGGAACTCCGCGCTTCCTGGGCCGAGTTCGATCCGGTGACCGAGGAGGGCAAACCCCCGCGACGCCGTGCCATGGCCGCGGCTCTCCCCACCCTCACCTCCGTGTCCCGTACTTCGCTGTTCGCAGGCAGACTGACGCAGGGATCGCAGAGCGACGAGGCACAGATGTTCCCCGCCCTCCCGCTCTGGGGCGGAGCGCCGGCGGCCGTGTTCCACAAGGACGACCTGCGGGCCGACAGCGCCGGGGACACGTTCGGGTCCGCGCTCACCGAGGCGCTCATGGACGGCCGTACGCATGTCGCAGTCGTCCTCAACGCGATCGACGACCGGCTCGCCAAGGAACAGAAGCTGGGTGACGGGGCCTGGCGGGTCGGCCACATCCCGGGCCTTCCGGATCTGCTGAGGCTCGCCGCCTCGCAGGGGATGGCCGTGGTCATCACGAGCGACCACGGGCATGTCGTCGACCGGCACGGGCTGAAGGTGGACACCGGCTCACCGCTGTCCGCCCGGCACCGCGCCCCGGACGGCAAGACAGGCCCCGCTGAGGTCGCGCTGCACGGCACCCGGGTGGTCGCGCCGCAGCCGGGAGGCTCGATCGTCGCCCTGTGGGACGCCGACTCGCGGTACACAGCTCGCAAGGCCGGCTATCACGGCGGGGCGTCCCTCGCCGAGTTCACGATTCCGGTCCTGGCTTTCCTGCCGTTCGGGGCACCCCCTCCTCCGGCCTGGCGGGAATTGGGGGATCAGCGACCGACCTGGTGGCTGTTGGAGGAACCCGCGTCGTACGCCGCCACCGTCCAACCCGCCCCGGCGTCCACCGCGAAACGGCCGACGCGGCAGAAGCCGACGAAGGTCCAGGTCCAACTGGCCCGTACTCACGACTCGTTGTTCGACGTCGCCGTGGTCCCGGCGTCCGACGACGCGGAGACGCTGGTGACCGCCACCGTCGTCGGTCCCGACGACGCCCTCGTCTCGGGTCTCTTCGCCTCGGAGGCGTTCCAGGGGCAGATCGGTCTGCTCGCGCGCAAGCCACCGATGGACAAGGTGGAAGGAGCGATCCGGGCCCTGCTCGACGCCGGAGGCACCCTGCCGGTGACGGCCCTCGCCCAGCGCGTGTCCTATCCGACCACCCGGGCCGACGGGTTCGCGGCCATCCTGCGCCAACTGCTCAACTACGACGGAGTGCAGGTCTTGGAGACTCTGCCGGACGGTCGGACCGTCCGCCTCGATCTCTCCCTACTCCGCATGCAGTTCGACCTAGCCTGACGTTTCGTCAGTCCTGCCGCCCACCGATGAGCCGGGAGCCATGAGCGCCAACGACCGTGTGTTGATCAACCAGATGATCGAGGAGCGTCGCAACGCCCGCGCCGTCCCTCTCTCGTTCGACGCGGCCTTCGAGAGGTTCGCGAGCGAACACGCCCTGCACGGCTTCGGTCTCTCGGAAGAGGAGATCGAAGCCGGTGTTATCGGTGGGGCGAACGATGGCGGCATCGA
This sequence comes from Streptomyces sp. NBC_01478, assembly GCF_036227225.1. Lineage (GTDB taxonomy): Bacteria > Actinomycetota > Actinomycetes > Streptomycetales > Streptomycetaceae > Streptomyces. The sequence continues at coordinate 3,660,410 of NZ_CP109444.1, forward strand.
CGGGGTGTACGTCTTCCTCGGTGGTCGACTCCTGCACGAGGACAGCGAGATCCTTCAGCAGACCTCCGCCGTCTCGAACGTGGAGCAGGGGACCCAGCTGACGCTCTGGCTCGTCCAGGCCAAGACGAGCCCCGGCTTTTCCGAAGTGGCCCTGGACAAGGTGGCGTCTACCTGCACGAACCTCCTGGACATGGAGGTCGACGAGGCCACCGTCGGGATCCTCTACACGGAAGACCTGCTCGCCCGCTTCAGATTGTTCAGGACAGCGCTGCTGCGACTCCTCAGCCGTCATCCGACCGTCCTGATCAAGTTCTCGTACGTGACGCGCGGCGATGCGAGCGAGGTGCATCCCAAGGTCCAGGCGAAGGCCAAGATCCTGGAGGCGCAGTTCTCCAACGCCTTCGCCGTCTCCACCGGCGAGGTCGAGTTCCTGGGCCCCGCGGAACTCTGGAAGCGGGCCAGCACCCTCCCCTCGTACACCCTGGAGCTCCCCTACCGGGAGAGCATCACGCACGGGACGAGCCATATCGCCCTCGTCTCCCTGGGCGAGTACATCGACTTCCTCAGCGACGAGACCGGGGCGATCAAGTCCCACATCTTCGACTGGAACGTCCGTGACTACCAGGGAAACGTCGAGGTGAACCGGGAGATCACAGCGTCTCTCCAGAACCCGGAAGCACCCGAATTCTGGTGGCTCAACAACGGCATCACCATCGTGTGCTCGCAGGCGACCTCGGTCGGGAAACGACTCAGCCTCTCCGACGTGCAGATCGTCAACGGTCTCCAGACGTCGTACACGCTCCACGAAACGCTCCACGACCTCTACGCCACCGATCCCACCGACGCCGTCTTCGACCGGCTGGTGCAGGTGCGCATTCTCGTCACCGTGGACCAAGCGGCTCGTGACTCCGTCATCCGTGCCACCAACCGGCAGACCAGCGTGCCGGTCGCCTCGCTCCGGGCCACGGACGACATCCAGCGGCAGATCGAGTCGTACTTCCTCGAGCACGACTGGTTCTACGACCGGCGCAAGAACTTCTACCGAAACCAGGGCAAGTCGACCAACCGTATCGTCAGCATCCCGCTGCTCGCACAGTCAGTGATGGCCATGGCCCTGGGACAGCCCGACTACGCGCGCGCCCGCCCCTCGAGCCTGCTCAAATCGGACTCGGACTATCGCCGCGTCTTCTCCGACAAGACGGAACTCCCTGTCTACCTGTGGCTGGCCAGAGTGCAACGCCAAGTCGATGAGTATCTGCAGTCGGTATCGGATCCCGCCGTCCGTTCCCTGCACACCAACCTCCGCTTCCATCTCGCCATGCTCGGTGCCGTAGACCTCGTGGGCCGTGTGTTCAGCAAGCCGGAGACCCTGAACAACGCCGCCCGGGAGGATGTCTTCCCGACATCCACGCGCCTCGAATCGCTGTGGACGTCGCTCCAGGAGCAATTCGACGCATTCCAGCGCGAGAGCCGATCGGGGCCGGACAAGACCGCGAAGAGCAGCGAGTTCGTCACCTACCTGACGGCCAACCTCGGATACGGCAGCCTCCGCCGCAGGTGATCCCGGAGCACGGTCCGCCGGGCGGCGCGGATGGGACAATGAGCGGGTGACCGGCCCCCGCCCTTCTCCCGTCTCCGCCGCCCGGCGGCGCACCGCTCTCGACGCACTCCGGCGCGGTGCGGTGCCCGAGAGCGGCCTGGATCTCCTGGCCACCGGCCTCGACCGTTTCGAGTCCGCGCTGGACGCGGAACTCGACGCGGTCGCCTCCGGTGCCTCGGTCTTCAAGGCCGTTCGGGGTGAGTACGGTTCCGGCAAGACGTTCTTCACCCGCTGGCTCGGCGAGCGTGCCAAGCAACGCAACTTCGCTGTCTCCGAGATCCAGATCTCGGAGACGGAGACCCCGCTGCACAAGCTGGAGACCGTCTACCGGCGCCTCACCGAGCGGCTGTCCACCCCGAGCTTCCCGCCGAGCGCGCTCCGTCCCGTGGTGGACGCCTGGTTCTACGCCCTGGAGGAGGATGCTCTCGCCGCGGGAGCGGACGAGGACGATCTGGGTGGCGCGGTGGAGGAGTTGCTGGCCGCCCGACTGACCGAGGTGTCCCGGCACGCCCCGTCCTTCGCTGCCGCGCTGCGCGGATACCGGTCCGCGCTCGCCGAGGGCGACGAGTCGACGGCGGCGGCCGTCCTCGCCTGGCTCGGCGGGCAGCCCCACGTGGCGGCGGCGGCCCGCCGGTCCGCAGGAGTGCGCGGCGACCTGGACCACTTCGGTGCACTGGGCTTCCTGCAAGGGCTGCTCACCGTTCTGCGGGACTCCGGCCACCGGGGGCTGTTCGTCGTACTGGACGAGGTGGAGACCCTGCAGAGAGTGCGGTCGGACGCCCGCGACAAGGCGCTCAACTCGCTGCGGCAACTGATCGACGAAGTCCACTCCGGGCGGTTCCCCGGCCTGTATCTGGTCATCACCGGCACGCCCGCCTTCTACGAAGGCCAGCAGGGCGTGCAGCGGCTCCCGCCGCTCGCCCAGCGGATCGCCACGGACTTCACGACCGATCCCCGCTTCGACAACCCCCGCGCAGTCCAGTTGCGCCTGTCGGGCTTCACCCTGGAGTCTCTGACCGGCCTCGGGGTGACCATCCGCGATCTCTACGCGTCCGGGGCGGACGCCCCCGACCGGATCAAAACGCTGGCGGACGACGCCTACATCTCCGATCTCGCCCGCGCGGTGGGCGGAGCCCTCGGCGGCAAAGTCGGCGTCGCACCCCGGCTCTTCCTCAAAAAACTGGTCGGCGACGTCCTCGACCGTATCGACCAGTTCCCGGACTTCGACCCACGACAGCACTACCGGCTCACGGTGGGCAGCAGTGAACTCACCGACGTCGAGCGGAACTTGGCCGCATCGTCGGCGGCCGACGACATCGACCTGGAGTTGTGATGACACAGGCCGCGGACCCTGTCGATCGGCTCGACCCCGTCATCCTGCATCACGTGGTCAACACGCTGGGCTGGCCGGACCTGCGGCCCCTGCAACGGGCCTCGATCGATCCGGTGATGGACGGTGAGGACGCCGTACTGCTCGCGCCCACGGCCGGCGGCAAGACCGAGGCCGCCTGCCTGCCGGTCCTTTCGGTCATGTCCGCCCAGGGCTGGACCGGTACGTCGGTCCTCTACCTCTGCCCGCTCAAGGCGCTCCTCAACAACCTGGTGACCCGCGTCGACGGATACGCGCAGTGGCTCGGACGCAGCGCGGCCCTGTGGCACGGGGACACGAAGGAGTCCCAGCGCCAGCGCATCCGTACGGATAGACCCGACATCCTCCTGACGACGCCCGAGTCGCTGGAGGCGATGCTGATCGGGGTGAAAACCGACCACGCGCACCTGCTGGGCGGGATCCGAGCAGTCGTCGTCGACGAGGTCCACGCATTCGCCGGCGACGACCGAGGCTGGCATCTGCTGGCGGTGCTTGAGCGCCTGCAGCTAGTTGCAGGGCGCCCGATTCAGCGGATCGGGCTGTCCGCCACGGTCGGGAACCCACAGGAACTGCTCACCTGGCTGCAGGGGTCGGGCGCCGGCCGACGCCCGGGCCGGGTCGTCGCCCCGGGCATCACAAGCCCCTTGTCCAGCCAGGGCCCTGTGAACGGCGTGACCGGGCCGCCTCCAGGAGACATCGAACTCGACTACGTGGGCTCCCTCTCCAACGCGGCCAAGGTTCTCTCTGCCCTGCACAAGGGCGAGAAGCGCCTGGTGTTCTGCGACTCCCGACGGCAGGTCGAGGAACTGGGTGCCGCGCTCCGAGCGCGCGACGTCACTGTCTTCCTGTCGCACGCTTCGCTCTCTGCCGACGAACGTGCAAGGTCAGAACAGGCCTTCGCCGAAGCACGAGACTGCGTCATCGTCGCCACCTCCACCCTGGAACTGGGCATCGACGTCGGCGACCTGGACCGGGTCGTCCAGATCGATTCGCCCGGGACCGTCGCCTCCTTTCTCCAGCGCGTCGGCCGGACGGGGCGTCGCTCGGGAAGCACCCGCAACTGTCTGTTCCTGACCACACACAAAGACACCCTGCTGCAGGCTGCCGGGCTGTTGCTCCTGTGGGGTCGTGGCTGGGTCGAACCGGTCGTCCCGCCACCCGAGCCACGCCACCTCGTGGCCCAGCAGTTGCTCGCCGTCACACTCCAGGAGCACAAGCTGGGCGACCATCTGTGGCCCGAGCAGTGGAACGGCCTGGCGCCCTTTGACCGTTCGGCCGCTCCCATCCTGCGTCATCTGACGGAAGAGGGCTTCCTCGACAACGACGGGGGCATGCTGTTCATCGGCCCTGAGGCCGAACACCGTTTCGGGCGACGGCACTTCATCGAGCTGACCGCTTCCTTCACCGCACCACCGCAGTTCAACGTCCTGTCCGGACGCACTGAGATCGGACGCATGGATCCGTCGGTGCTCACTGAGGAACGCCCTGGCCCACGACGCCTGCTGTTGGCCGGCCGCAGTTGGCAGGTGACGTTCATCGACTGGGGACGGAAGCGGGTCTTCGTGGAGCCGGTCGAGAACGGCGGGGTTGCCAAGTGGTCGGGAGGCACCCTCGTTGGGCTTTCGTATGCGCTTACACGCGCGATGCGGGATGTCCTCCTGGGCATCGACCCGGAAGTCTCTCTGACACGACGAGCCGAGGTCTGCCTCCAAGAGTGGCGCGAGAAAGAGGCTCCCCAACTAGTCCATCCCGGTGGGACGTTGGTGGCCCGGCATGGAAACGATGTTCGCTGGTGGACATGGGCGGGTTACCGCGCCAATGCCACGTTGGGCGCAACACTGTCGTCGATCGCCGATCCGGTTCAACGTCCGACCGACTGCTACCTGCGGCTGCGCGAGGATCTGAGCCCGAACATGTGGCGCATCGCGCTCGACGCCGCACAGGACGGACCGACACTTGTCCTCCCGGACGTTGACCAACGAGCAGTGCGCGGGCTCAAGTTCTCGGCGGCGCTCCCACAGCGACTGGCCGTGGCCACGCTGTCAGCGAGACTCGCCGACTTCGAGGGTGCGAGTGCGGTGCTGTCGGAGCCAAAGCGCTTCTCCACAGAACAGGGAACCTGAGCACTTCCCGCTTCCCTGCTTCACCGGGACGAGATGCGGCTGCATCGGCCGAAGGGCCGTCGAACCGCCCTCGTGCGCAACGCGTGCACACTTTTCCACGGGAACTCCCGGGAACTCGCAACTGGAAGCGGGAAGCCCCCGGACACAGAAAAGGGCCCCGACCAGCCCATAAGGCCAGGTCAGAGCCCCACCGACAGACGAGCCGGGCCGTACGCCGGGTTCTGTGTCCGGGAGGACCTCACGATCCTCCCGGCGACGGCCATCCATCTAGGACCGGTGTTGCCACCGGCCTCGTGCGGTCTACCCGCGGACTCGGGCGGGCAGCCCTCGAGCGTCCGCGCAGAGCGCGCTTTTTACGGCGGCGCTCCTTTTGACCTTGCTCCGGGTGGGGTTTACCTAGCTGCCCAGGTCACCCTGGGCACTGGTGGTCTCTTACACCACCGTTTCACCCTTACCGGAGACCGAAATCTCCGGCGGTCTGTTTTCTGTGGCACTGTCCCGCGGGTCACCCCGGGTGGCCGTTAGCCATCACCCTGCCCTGTGGAGCCCGGACGTTCCTCGGGAAGTCCCCCTAGGGGCACTCCACGCGGCCGTCCGCCCGGCTCGTCTGCCGTGTCGACCATGCTACCGGGCGGGCACCGTCCTTCGGACCGCCCGCCGCAGTCGCCAGCACCGACCCCGCCAGGATCAGCGTGAAGGCCACCGCGATGCCCACCGTGAGGCTCTCCCCCAGGAACAGCGCGCCCGCCGCCACCGCCACCGCCGGGTTGACGTACGTGATCACCGTCGAACGGGTCGGGCCGACCTCCTTGATCAGTTCCAGGAAGGCCACGAATGCCACCGCCGTGCAGATCACGCCCAGGCCGGCGAGGGAGGCCAGGACCTGGGGCGAGGGGACCGTGGACGGCCAGGTCAGAGCTGCCGCCGGGGCGTAGACGAGCGCCGCCAGCGCCAGGCACGGGGCCGTCAGTTGGAGTGTCGGGACGTCCTTCAGGTAGCGGGCCGCTATCAGCGGCGCCGTCGCGTATCCCAGCACCGTCAGCAGCACCTCCGCCAGCGAGCGCGCGTCGCCGCCCGTCAGATGCGGGACCGTGAGGACCGTGACCCCGGCCAGGCCCAGCCCCAGGCCCGCCAGCCGCCGGGTGCCCAGCCGCTCCGTGTCGCCGAAGAAGCGCGCCATCAGCACGCCGACGATCGGTACGCCCGCGATCAGCAGCCCGGCCGTAGAGCTGGACAGGTGGCGCTCGGCGTCCGTCAGCGTGAACCACGGGACGATGATCTCTATGCACGCGAAGGCCAGCATCGGGCGCCAGTGCGTGCGGACCGTGCGGGTCAGGCCGCCTTGTCGCAGGGCGAAGGGCAGGAGCAGTACGGCGCCCAGGGCGCAGCGTGTGAAGACGACCATGGACGGGGACAGCGGGGCGTCCACCGCCACCTTGATCATCAGGTAGGGGATGCCCCACACCACTCCCATCAGGGAGAACAGGAACCAGCCGCGTGCAGTCATACGGCGAGTGTCGGACCGGTCAACGCCGATCGTCTTGAACGCTGTTGCGGTACGCCGCCGGCGTCACCCCCAGCACCCGCCGGAACCACCGCGTCAGATGCGCCTGGTCCGCGAAGCCCACCTGCGCCGCGACCTCGGCGGGCCGCCCGCCCGCCTCCAGCAGGCCGCGGGCCCTCGTCACCCGGTGCTGGGCGAGCCAGGCGTACGGCGGGATCCCCATCGTCGTACGGAAGGCCCTCAGGAGCTGGTAGCGGGACAGGCCGAAGTCCGCGGCCAGGGACGAGAGCGACGGCGGGGTCAGCAGCTCGTCGGCCAGGCGGTCCCGTACGGCGTGTGCCACCCAGGCCGCGCCCACGGTCAGGTCCGGTGCCGGGCCGGACGTGGAGTGGCGGCGGGCCAGGGCCGTGAGGAGCCACGGGAGGCGGGACTCCGCCTCCAACGGGTCCGGGCAGACGCTGAGTTGGGTGTGCGCCGCGCGCAGGGCCACGGCGAGTTCCGCGTCATCGAGGAGGGGTTCGCGGAAGTGCGGGAGGCCGGTGCCGAGGATGCCGTCCGTCAGCAGTGCCGGGTCCGCGTAGAGGGCGCGGTAGGCGTAGCCCTCGGTGGTGGTGCCGGGGCCGCCCGTGTGCATTTCGTCGGGCGCGAGGACGACGATGGAGCCCGGGCCCAGCCGGAGGCGTCCGCCGCGGTAGTCGATGAGTTCCGAGCCGCCGACGCAGACGCCGATCGAGAACTCGGCGTGCTCGTGCGGGGCGAAGACGTGCCGGTCGAAACGGGCGGTCAGGAGGTCGAGGGGTGGGCCGCAGCGGCCCAGTCTCGCCCTCGTCCACAGCGCCTGCTCACGTGCGCTCACCGGCCGCACCCCCTCTCCTCCCCAGGGTGCAACGCGCCGGGGCCGTGTGTCATGCCGGGGTGAGCGCCCGTTCCAACGCGTCGAAGGCCGCGCACACCCGTGCCCGGTGGTCGTCCACCAGGCTTTCCGCCGGCTCCCCCGCGAACACGCGGCGCGCGGTCGCGACGTAGACCGTGCGGTACGCGGCGACGGTCAGGGCCGCGGTCAGGGCGGGGTCGGGAGTGTCCGGGGCGGTCTCGGTGAGGGCGGTGGTCAGGGCGTTCTCGATCTCCTCCAGCGCCTCGCGGCCCCGGGCGCGCAGGGCGGGCGAGTCGGCCACGACCTCCCAGAAGTCCGGGAATCCGCGGTCGGGGCCGGCCAACGGGTGGCGCTGGTCGAGGAGTTCGAGGGCGAGGCGGCGGAGCGCGGCGAGCGGGGTCTCGCCGGGGGCGCGGTGGCGTACGGCCCCGCTGAACACCTCGACGGCCTCCGGGATGCGGTCGAGGAACAGGTCCTCCTTGCGCGGGAAGTAGTTGAAGACGGTCATCGTCGACACCTCGGCGGCCCGCGCCACCTCCGCCACCGACACCTGGTCGAAGCCGCGCTCCCGGAACAGCGCCGAGGCGACGTTCGAGATCCGTTGCCGCGTCGCCCGCTTCTTGCGCTCCCTCAGCGGCAGCTCGGCCGCGTTCTCGTTCTCACTCACGAGAACAGTGTAGCCAACATAATTTTTTAGTGACTACAATCCTGCCTATGAAAACTGACACCGACTACGACGTCGTCATCGCCGGCGCCGGTCCCATCGGCCTGCTGCTCGCCTGTGAGCTGCGGCTCGGCGGGGTGCGGGTGCTGGTCGCGGAGCGGCTGGCCGAGGTGGACGAGACGATCAAGGCGGGCGGGATCAACACCCTCACCGCCGTCTCCCTGTACCGGCGGGGGCTGCTGCCCGCGCTGACCGAGGTGCAGGTCGAGACGGCGAACGGCATGAAGGAGTTCCTGCGGACGCAGAGCGGCGGTGACGGTGCCGCCCCGCCGCCGAAGTCCGCCGGGCACTTCGCCGGGATCACCCTGCGCGCCGATCTGCTCGACGCGTCGGACCCCGCCTTCGCGGAGGTCGGTCCGCCCGGCGAGGTCGGCCGGTTCGTCCCGCAGGCCCCGTTGGAGCGGCTGCTCGGCCGGCGCGCCGGCGAACTCGGCGTCGAGGTGCGCAGGCAGGTCGAATTGACCGGCTTCGACACCGACGAGGACGGGGTGACCGTCCACCTCGCGCCTCTCACTCCCACGGACGGCTCCGCGCCGCAGACCGTTCGCGCAGGCTGGCTGGTCGGCTGCGACGGCGGCCGCAGCCTCGTCCGCAAGCTCGCCGGGATCCAGTTCCCGGGCACCGCACCGGAGATCACCGGCTACCAGGCGATCGCCGACCTGACCGGCACCGAGGGTCTGAGCAAGGGCTGGAACGCCACCGGCACGGGGATGTACACCTACGGCCCGATGCCGGGACGGATGGTCTCCATCGAGTTCGACGGGCCGCCCGCCGACCGTCAATCCCCGGTCACCACCGAGGAGTTGCAGGCCAGTGTGCGCCGCGTGACCGGAGTCGACGCCACCGTGCACCAACTGCACACGGCGACCCGGTTCACCGACAACTGCCGCCAGGCGGAGACCTATCGCTCGGGCCGGGTGCTGCTCGCGGGCGACGCGGCGCACGTCCACTCGCCGTTCGGCGGACAGGGGCTCAACCTCGGGGTCGGGGACGCGATGAACCTCGGCTGGAAGCTCGCCCTGGTGGTGAGCGGCCGGGCGCCCGCCGGACTGCTCGACACCTACACGGCGGAACGGCATCCGATCGGCGCCTGGGTACTGGACTGGACCCGCGCGCAGATCGCGGTGATGCGGCCCGACGCGCACGCCCGTGCCCTGCGCGGGGTGATCAGCGACCTCGCGGGGACGGTCGACGGCACGACGTACTTCGTCCAGCGGATCTCCGGCGCCTGGCAGCACTACGACCTCCCCGGCGACCACCCCCTGACCGGCCGCAGTGCCCCCGACCTCGAACTCGCCGACGGCACCCGCCTCGGCGACCACCTCCACACCGGCCGCGCGCTCCTCCTCGACCTCACCGACGACCCCAAACTCCGGGCGCGCGCGGCGGGTTACGAGGGTCTGGTGGACGTCCTGACCACCACCTGCCCCCAACACCCGGAACTGGCCGGGCTGTTGGTGCGCCCCGACGGGATCACGGCATGGGCGGCCGACGTGGACGGCACCGAGGACGACCCGGCGGAGGCGCTGCGGCTGTGGTTCGGCGCGCCGCTTGGCACTTGACACTGCCGCGGCGTCAGCATCTGCACTGACCCCATGAGGACCAACTGGGCAGGCGGCGGGCGGGTGTTCGGGTATGCGCGGGCGCGACGGGCCCTGGTGGCCGGGTCGGCGCTCGCGTGTGTGCTGGAGACGCTCACCATGTCGGTGCTGCTGCGGGACTGGCCGGTGCTCCACGAACTGGTGCCGATTCTGGGCCTGTTCGCGGTCGCGTCCGTCGCCGCCCTGCACGCGTCCTCCGTCGCCCGCCCGCACCTGCTGGACCCGCACGCGCTACGGCTCCGGCGGGCCACCCGCGCCGACGTGACCGTCCCGCTGGGTCACATCGCCTCCGCCGAGGGCGAGTTGCGGGTGGCCCGGCGCCGGGCCGACGGCGAACTCGACCTCCCCGTCGGCTTCCGCACCTCCGTCACCCTCCAACTCGCCGAGCCGGTCACCCACTTCACGCTGCTCGGCCGGCAACGGGAGGTCCACACCGTCCACTTCCACGCCGACGACGCCGACCACGTCGTAGAAACACTCACAGAAGCAATCAGGCGGGTGCGAACCGTACCTTCGACGTTCCCGGGTCCGCCTGGGTGAGCCGGACGCGCAGCCGCTCACCCAACGGCAGCGGGGTGGTGCCGCCTTCGAGGCGGGCGACGACGGCCGGGGTGTCCAACTGGACCTTTCCCACGGTGGGTTGGTGTTCCTCGACGTCCACCACATAGCCGTCGAAGAGGTCGCCGACGCGGTCCTTCAGCAACGCGGCCTCGACGATGTCGACGCACTCGCGCTCGACGGTGCCCGCGAGCCGGGTGCCGTCGGCCATCTGTTCGGGGAGGGCGTCGAGGCCGGCCAGCACCCAGGCGGGCGGGGCGCCGGGAGCGAGGCAGAGCTCGGAGGCGTAGCGGTCGACCAGCCGTCGTAGGGGCGCTGTGCAGTGGGTGTAAGGGGCGGCTACCGCCGCGTGCGTGGTGACGGGCGGGAGGTCGCCGTCCCGGAAGACCGTGTAGCCCGCGCCGCGCAGCAGGGTCGTGCACTCCTGGAGGAAGGCCGCGTGGTGCGGGCGGCGCGGGTCCAGGGAGCGGATGAGTTCGGCGTAGGACATGTGGTGCGGCCAGTCGATGTGCAGGGCGTGCGCGGTGTGGTGGAGGCGGCCGACGGCGCCGTCCGGGGCGGTGGGCAGGGTGCGCAGGACGCCCGTGCCGTGCGTGAGCATCAGGTCGGCGGCGGCCATGCCGGTGAGGAGGGAGATCTGGGCGTTCCAGCCGTCGGCGGGGAGCGGGGCGCGGTAGGCGAGTTCGTAGGTGTTCCCGCGCTCGACGATCTCCTGCTCGGGCACGTTGAGGGAGATGCCGCCGCGCTCGACCTCCAGCCGTTCGCGCGCCTCGCCGATGTCCTTGAGCAGCGCGAGCGGCTCCTCGGCCGTGCCCTCGTCGATCCGCCGCTGCGCGGTCGCGTAGTCGAGTTTGGCCCGGCTGCGGACGAGGGCGCGGCGGACGTCCACGGCGGACGTACGGCCGTCCGCGTCCAGGTCGATCGTCCACAGCACCGCCGGCCGGGTCACGTCCGGCAGCAGGCTCGCGGCGCCCTCGCTCAGCAGGGGCGGGTGCAGCGGGGTCTTCTCGTCGGGGAAGTAGAGGGTGGTCACGCGGCGGTGGGCCTCCGCGTCCAGCGCACCGCCGGGGACCACGAAGGCGGCGACGTCGGCGATGGCGTAGCGGACCCGGAAACCGGTCCCCCTACGGGACAGGTGCATCGCCTGGTCGAGATCCATGGACGTGGGCGGGTCGATGGTGAAGAAGGGGATGTCGGTCGCGTCCTCGGCGGGCGGGATCGGGGCCTTCGCGGCCGCTTCCGCCTCGGCCAGTACCTCCGGCGGGAAGCTCTCGGGGACGCCGAGTTCGGTGCGCAGGGCCGCGAGGGCGGCGCGGAGCGGGGCTTCGGGGGTGCCGGTCACCCGGATGCGGCGGCTGGGCATGACACGAGCGTAGGCACAATCCGCCCGCCCGCACCCTTTACGCTGGCGCAGCACCCACCGTAAGGAGAAACCCACCGTGCTCGTCCTGCTGCCGCCCTCCGAAGGCAAGGCCTCCGCCGGCCGCGGTGCCCCGCTCAAGCCGGAGTCCCTGTCGCTGCCGGGACTCGCCGACGCCCGCGCGGCCGTCCTCGACGAACTCGTCGACCTGTGCGCGGCCGACGAGGACAAGGCACGCGAGGTGCTCGGCCTGAGCGAGGGGCTCAGGGGCGAGATCGCCAAGAACGTCGACCTGCGGACCGCCGGCGCGCGGCCCGCCGGGGAGATCTACACGGGTGTCCTCTACGACGCCCTCGACCTGGCCTCGCTCGAACCGGCCGCGAAGAAGCGGGCCGCGCGCTCGCTGCTGGTGTTCTCCGGGCTGTGGGGCGCCGTGCGCGTGACGGACCGCATCCCGTCCTACCGCTGCTCGATGGGGGTACGGCTGCCCGGGCTCGGGGCGCTGGGCGCGCACTGGCGGGCGCCGATGGCGGCCGCGCTGCCCGAGGTCGCGGGGAGCGGGCTGGTGCTGGATCTGCGGTCCTCGGCGTATGCGGCGGCGTGGAAGCCGAAGGGCGAGGTCGCGGGGCGGACGGCGACCGTACGGGTGCTGCACGCGCCGACCCGGAAGGTCGTCAGCCACTTCAACAAGGCGACGAAGGGGCGGATCGTGCGGAGCCTGTTGAGCGCGTCGGCCGCGCCCGGGACGCCGGCGGAGCTGGTGGAGGCGTTGCGCGGGCTGGGGTACGAGGTGGAGGCGGAGGCGCCGGGGCGGGCGGGGCAGGCCTGGTCGTTGGATGTGCTGGTGGACGAGATTCACTGAGCACTCCCGGAGCATGCGTTGCAGTATGCGCAATGAGCTTTGCGCGTGCTGCATCGGCTGGGCAGGATGAGGCCATGGCTTCCTCCTCCCTGCTCGGGCTCGCTCCCGTTCTTCCCGTCGTCGTCATCGAGGACGTCGCCGATGCCGTGCCGCTCGCGCGGGCGCTGGTGGCCGGTGGGCTGCCGGCGATCGAGGTGACGTTGCGAACGCCGGTCGCGCTGGAGGCGTTGCGGGCGATCGCGGGTGAGGTGCCGGGGGCGGTGGTCGGGGCGGGGACCGTGCTGACTCCGGGGCAGGTGAAGGAGTGCGTGGCGGCGGGGGCGCGGTTCCTGGTCAGTCCCGGGTGGACGGAGTTGCTGCTGGAGGCGATGCAGGGGTCCGGGGTGCCGTTCCTGCCCGGGGTGTCGACCACGTCCGAGGTTGTCGCGCTGCTGGAGCGCGGGGTGCGGGAGATGAAGTTCTTCCCGGCTCAGGCGGCGGGCGGTACGGCGTATCTCCGGTCGCTGGCCGGGCCGTTGCCGCAGGCGCGGTTCTGTCCTACCGGTGGGATAGGGGTCAACTCCGCGCCGGAATACCTGGCGTTGCCCAACGTCGGCTGTGTGGGCGGGAGTTGGATGATCCCGGCGGACGCGGTGGCCGCGCGTGACTGGGGGCGGATCGAGGCGCTGGCCCGCGAAGCCGCGGCGCTCAGCGCAGGTGGGACGTGTCGTTGAACAGCCGTACGCTCGCGTTGCCGTCCGCGTAGTACGCCACGGTCGAGATCGATGCCGCCGACAGTTCCATGCGGAACAGGGACTCCGGCGGGGCGCCCAGGGCGAGTTGGACGAACGTCTTGATCGGGGTGACGTGGGTGACGAGCAGGACGGTGCGGCCCGCGTAGGCCTTGATCAGTCGGTCGCGGGTGGCGGCGATACGGGTTGCCGTCTCCGTGAAACTCTCGCCGCCGCCGGTGGGGTGGACCTCCGGGTCGTTGAGCCAGGTCGTCAGGTCTTCGGGGTATCGCTCACGTACCTCGCCGAAGGTGAGGCCCTCCCAGGCGCCGAAGTCCGTTTCGCGCAGGCCCTCTTCGATCGTGACGTCGAGGCCGAGGCGCTCCGCTACGGCTGCCGCGGTTTCCCTGGTGCGGGTGAGGGGGGAGGCGATGATGTGCTGGATGGTGCCTCGGGCCGCCAACGCGGTTGCGGCTCGGGTGGCTTGGTCCTGGCCGACGGGTGAGAGGGAAGGGTTGGTGCCGCCGCTGCCTGAGAAGCGCTTCTGGGGGGTGAGGGGGGTTTCGCCGTGGCGGAGGAGGACGAAGGTGGCGGGGGCGCCCATGTCTGCGGGGGCCCAACCGGGGCTGGGGGTGGCTACGTTGCGGGCGGCGCGGGTGTCTGCGACGGCTTTGGCGGTAGTCACAGTGCGGGCCCGTGGGGGCTGGTCGCGCAGTTCCCCGCGCCCCTTAGGTGACTCACCTGAGCCTGCGCTGGAGAGGTCGTCGCGCCCGCGCGGCGGAGCCGCAGATGTCACAGCCCCGCGCCCCTTAGGTGTCTCGCCTGAGCCTGGGCTGGAGAGGTCGTCGCGCCCGCGCGGCGGAGCCGCATGTGTCACAGCCCCGCGCCCCTTAAGGGCATCACCTGAGCCTGCGCTGCGAAGGTCCGCCGTCGAATCCGCCGCCGACCACTGCTCGCCGCGCTTCCCCGCGTCCATCGCCTCGTTCGCCAAGCGGTCCGCGTGTTTGTTCTGGGCCCTCGGGATCCACTCGTACGTCACCTGGTCGGCCGGGAACACCGCACCCGCCTCCGCCGCCAGGGGCTTCATGTCGGGGTGTTTGATCTTCCAGCGGCCCGACATCTGCTCGACGACGAGCTTGGAGTCCATGCGGACGTGGATGTGGGCGGACGGGTCCAGGGTGTGGGCGGCGCGGAGGCCGGCCACCAGGCCCCGGTACTCGGCGACGTTGTTCGTGGCGACGCCGATGTACTCGGCCGCCTCCACCAGCGTCTCCCCCGTCGTCGCGTCGACGACCACGCTGCCGTAGCCCGCGGGACCCGGGTTGCCCCGGGAACCGCCGTCGGCCTCGACGATGAACTCCCGCACGCCGCAAGCTCCTTACAGACCTGAGTCGGACGTACGCACCAGGATGCGGCGGCAGTTCTCGCAGCGGACCACCGTGTCGGGGGCCGCCGCGCGGACCTCGTTGAAGTCGGTGATGGCCAGCTCCTGGCGGCAGCCCTGGCAGGTGCGCTGGTAGAGCTTGGCGGCGCCGATGCCGCCCTGCTGCTGGCGGAGCTTGTCGTAGAGCTTGAGGAGGTCCGCGGGGATGGTGGCCGAGACGACCTCGCGCTCCTTCTCGGCCGTGGCCTCGTCGGCGTCGAGGGTCTCGTAGGCGGCGTCGCGGCGGGCGGTCGCGTCGTCGATCTTGCCCTGCACGGAGCCGACCCGCTCGGTCAGTTCGGCGGTGCGCTCCTGTGCGGACTCACGGCGCTCCATGACCTCCAGGACGATGTCCTCGAGGTCGCCCTGGCGCTTGGCGAGGGAGACGATCTCGCGCTGGAGGTTCTCCAGGTCCTTGGGGGACGTGACGGCACCCGAGTCGAGGCGCTGCTGGTCGCGGGTGGCGCGCTGGCGCACCTGGTCCACGTCCTGCTCGGCCTTGGTCTGCTCGCGGGCGCAGTCGCTCTCCTCGGTCTGCACGGCCACGAGCAGGTCGCGCAGTTGCGTGAGGTCCTTGGTCAGCGAGTCGATCTCGGCGTGCTCGGGCAGGGAGTTGCGCTTGTGCGCGAGCTGCGAGAGGCGTACGTCGAGAGCCTGGACTTCGAGCAGTCGGATCTGGTCGGCGGGCGCGGCGTTCAGTTGGGGGCTCCCAGTGGGTCAGGTGTGGTGGAGGACGCCGCGTGGGCGGTCCAGGGGTCGGTGACCGTCTTGGAGACGTGGACCCTGAGGTCCCATCCCTCGCGGTCGGAGATCTCGTCGAGCTGGGCGGCGGCCAGCTCGCACCAGGGCCACTCGGTGGCCCAGTGCGCCGCGTCGAGCAGCGCGAGAGGGTTTTGGGCGCGGGCTTCGGACACCGGGTGGTGGCGGAGGTCCGCGGTGAGGAAAGCGTCCACGCCGGCCGCTCGTACGTCGTCGAAAAGGCTGTCGCCGGAGCCGCCGCTCACCGCGACCCGGTGGACCAGGGCGTCGGGGTCGCCCGCGACGCGGATGCCCTGCGCGGTGGCGGGCAGCCGCTCCGCGGCGCGGGCCGCGAGTTCGCGGACGGTCAGCGGGTGGTCCAGCTCGCAGATCCGGCCCAGGCCCCTGCGGCCTTCCGGATCGGTCGGGTCCGGCACGAGCGGTCCTACGACACGGAGGTCGAGCGCGCCCGCGAGGGCGTCGGAGACTCCCGGGTCGGCGCGGTCGGCGTTGGTGTGGGCGACGTGCAGCGCGATGTCGTGCTTGATCAGGGTGTGCACCACGCGGCCCTTGAAGGTGGAGGCCGCGACCGTGGTCGTACCGCGCAGGTAGAGGGGGTGGTGGGTGACCAGCAGGTCGGCGCCCAGCTTCACGGCCTCGTCGACGATCTCGCGCACGGGGTCCACGGCGAACAGCACGCGGGTGACGTCCTGGTCCGGGTCGCCCACGACGGTGCCGACCGCGTCCCAGGACTCGGCCCGCTCGGCGGGCCACAGGTTCTCCAGCGCGGCGATGACTTCGGACAGGCGGGGTACGGACTGACGGGGCACGGGGAAAGGCTACCTGGCCGCACTGTGCGGCTGAACCGCTGAAGCGGTCGTATGCGGGTCTACGGCCCCGTTCAGCACACCCGCCCCGGTTTCCTCAGGCGAATCGTTACTTGGCCACCCTTATTGGTGAAGCGGCTGCTCATCGGTCCCACGTCCGTACGTGCGAAAACTAGTTTCGTCGCCGGAGGTGACCGAACCATGACGGCATGTGCGATCGAGCCCACGGCGGCGGACGAGGACGGGGACGAGTGCGGGGACCCGCGGAACGATGGCACCGCGTGTGCGATCACCGCGGACGGGGCGTACGCCGCCCGTCTCGCGCCGGCCGGTGACTGTCTGTTCCCGGAGCGGTGGACGCTGGACGGCCCCGAGCCGTACGCCGTGCCGCTGCCCGGCAACCAGCCCGAGGAGCCGGGTACCGAGGTGCAGCCGATGGGCGACGGGCGGGTGCTCATCCGGCGGCTGGTGGACGGGCGGCACGCGTTCTCGCTGCTGTACCCGACCGGTCCCGGCACCGGTGAGCTGCTGCTCGGCGCGATCGAGTGCCCGGACCCGGACACCCGCCTGCGGCTGCTGCCCCCGGCGCCGGGGGGCGAGAAGGCGTACGCCCTCGCCGTGGGCCGGCGCTCCACCGCGGTGTGGCTGGTGGCGGGCGGGGCCTTCGGTCCTGAGCATCTCGCGATGGTCCCGGGGCGCTGTTCGGGCGGGGTGTGGCTGGACCGGGCGGGGCGGATGCTGGCGCTGGACCGGGAGGTCGGCGGGCGGACCAAGGCGATCGTGGTCGACCTGGAGCGGGACGGGGAGGTGTCGCCGCTGCTGCAGATCGCCGCGGACAGCGACGACCGGCTGCTGGCGGCCGACCCCGACAGCGGGCTGCTGCTGATCCGCTCGGACGCGCCGTCGCCGGGGCGGGGGGACCGGCTGGGCTGGGGGGTCATCGGCTCCACGCTGCCGGTGCGGTTCCCGGAGTGCCTGCGGGTGCCGGACTGCACGGTGACGCCGTTCGCGATCCAGCCGGGGCAGGTGCTGATGCCGGAGAACTGCGGGGTGGCGCTGCGCGTCGACGGCCCGGCCGGCACCTGGTTCGCCGTATGGCGGCCCGCGGAGCGGCAGTTGCTCCAACTCCCCGCGCCCGAAGGGTGGTTGGCGGGCACCGGGCTGTGGACCGAGGACGGGGTGCTGCAACTGCCGTACGCCACACCGGAAGTGCCGTGCGGTGTGGCGCGGTTCGCTGTGCCCAGGGGGGCGGGGGGAACGGGGGACACGGGGACCGCGGGGGTGGGGGCCCTTGCGGTTACGGGGGACACGGGGGAATCGTGCCCGGAGGATCCGGTTCGGGACGGGACGGCAGGTGCGCCTGGGGAGGCCGCGCCGCAGCCGTCCGAACCGGATCCTCCGGTGCCGGTGACGCCCCGCCCGGTGCCCTTGCGGGAGGCTCCGCTCAAAGGCCGGGTGGCCGTCGGGTAACAAACGGATGCGGCTCGGTAACGAAGTCGTTCCGGACGGCGGTCCGTCGCGCGTCACCCCGGGAACGGCTGGATAAGATCGCCGTGCTGTAAGAAGGATCATGTTTTCTACGGGGTGAAGTATCCGATGAACGACACGAACAGCGCGCAGACCATGTCTGCCGACGCACACGAGGCCTCCGGGCACGGCAAGCACCGGGGCCCGGTCTCGGCGCAGGACGGCGACGCGGCCGCCCACGGCCGGCACCGCAAGCCGTCCGAGCAGTCCACGCAGTCGAAGTACGCGGCAGTCTGACGCCACGTCAGACACCTTGCACGACACGGCCCCGCTCGTCTCCGGACGGGCGGGGCCGCCGCGTTCCCTATGTCGCGCCCGGCTCCCGCTTCAGCCCCAGTACCTCCGCCGCCGCGAACGTCTCACCGTCCGGCCGCTGCGCGTAGTGCGGAGTGAGTACGGCGTCCAGCTCGTCGTAGCTGAAGACGTCCTGCTTGCTGTCGAACTTGGCCTGGACGTGCGGGCGTTCGACGATCGCGACCATGCCGCCGTGGACGACGAGGAGCTGTCCGTTGATCCGCTCGGCGGCCGGTGAGGCCAAGTAGCCGACGAGCGGGGCGACATGCTCGGGGGCGAGCGGGTCGAGTCCCTCCTCGGGTTCCTGGAAACCGGCGAAGACGTCCTCGGTCATCCGGGTGCGGGCGCGTGGGCAGATGGCGTTCGCGGTCACGCCGTACTTGGCCAGCGCCAGCGCCGTGGAGGTGGTCAGGCCGACGATCCCGCCTTTCGCGGCGGCGTAGTTGGGCTGTCCCGCCGAGCCCGCGAGGTAGGCCTCGGACGAGGTGTTCACGATCCGCCCGTACACCGGTGCGCCGGTGGCCTTGGACCGCTCGCGCCAGTGTCTGGCCGCGAAGTGGGTCGTGTTGAAGTGGCCTTTGAGGTGGACCCGGATCACCGCGTCCCACTCGCCCTCCGTCATGGAGAAGACCATGCGGTCGCGCAGGATGCCCGCGTTGTTGACGAGGACGTCCAGCCTGCCGAACTCGGCGATCGTCAACTCGACCAGTTCGGCGGCCTGTTGGAAGTCGGCGACGTCCCCGGTGTGGGCGACGGCCCGGCCGCCCGCCTCGCGGATCTCGGCGGCGACCTGTTCGGCGGGGCCCGCGGAGGCCTCGCCGGAGCCGTCCCGGCCCGGCTGTCCGTAGTCGTTGACGACGACGGCCGCGCCGAGCCGGGCGAGTTCGAGTGCCTCGGCCCGGCCCAGGCCGCGTCCGGCGCCGGTGACGATCGCGGCGAGCCCCTCAAGTGGCAGTGTCATGACCGGCCTTCAGATCTCGATGCAGGTACGCAGGGCCGTGCCCTGGCGCATCTGGTCGAGGGCCTCGTTGATGTCGGCGAGCGGCACCCGGTGGGTGATCAGGCTCTCCAGGTCGACGCGGCCCGCCCGCCACAGGGCGATCGTGCGCTCGTAGGAGCGCAGGACGTCGCCGCCGCCGTACATCGAGGGCAGGATGCGCTTCTCGTCGAAGAACAGCTCGAACATGCTGAGTTGGAGGTAGTCGTCGAGGGCGCCCGCGCCGACCACGACGAGGGTGCCGCCGCGGCGGGTGTTCTCGTAGGCGGTGCGGGCGGTGGCGGAGCGGCCGACGACCTCGAAGACGTAGTCGAAGCCCTCGCCGCCGGTGACCTGTTGCTTGGCGTCCGCCAGCTCGTCCGGTGAAATCGCCCTCGTGGCACCGAACTTGAGGGCGGCCTCGCGGCGCGAGGCGACCGGGTCGACGGCGACGATCTCGGCGGCGCCCTTGAGCCGGGCGCCCTGGATCGCGGAGATGCCGACACCGCCGCAGCCGATCACGGCGACCGACGAACCGGCCTCCACATCGGCGGTGTTGAGGGCGGCGCCGAGTCCGGTGGTGACCCCGCAGCCGATGAGGGCGGCGATGTCGAAGGGCACGTCGTCGGGGATCGGCACCGCGCAGCCCGCGTCGACGACGACCTCCTCGGCGAAGGTGCCGGTGCCCGCGAAGCCGAACACATCGCCGCCGGGGCGCTTGAAGTTGGGGGTGCCCGCGTTCATGAAACCGGCCAGACAGAGGTGGGTCTGGCCGCGCTTGCAGGCGGGACACACGCCGCAGGCCGGCAGCCAGCAGACGACGACCCGGTCGCCGGGCTTCAAGTGGCCCACGCCCTCGCCGACTTCGAGGATCTCGCCGGCGCCCTCGTGCCCGGGCACGAACGGCGCCGGCTGCGGCAGGACGCCGGCCATCGCGGACAGGTCCGAGTGGCACAGCCCCGTGGCGCGCACCCGGATCCTGACCCGGCCGGGCCCGAAGCCCGTCGTCTCGACGTCGTCGTGGACTTCCAGTTTGTCCTGGCCTATCTCGTGCAGTACGGCTGCGCGCATGGGGCGCTCCCCTCAAGTCCGGCCTGGTGCAGGAGTGTTCAGCGGTCTGGGGTCTGAGGTCTGGGGTGTTCGGCGGTCCGGGGTGTTAGGTGGTCAGGAGTGTTCGACGGTCGTGTCGGCGAGGACGGGGGCGTCGTCCCGCTCCACGGCGCTCACCGCGACCCGCACGGTGCCCGCGCCGGGCTCGCCCTGCCGCCACATGCGGATGCGCAGCGTCTCGCCGGGGAACACCACTCCGGTGAACCGGGTGTCGTAGGCGCGGACCCGGGTCACGTCGCCGCCGAGCAGGGTGTCGACGACCGCCTTGAGCGTCATGCCGTAGGTGCACAGCCCGTGCAGGATGGGCCGGTCGAACCCGGCGAGCTTGGCGAACTCGGGGTCGGCGTGCAGCGGGTTCCAGTCGCCGGAGAGGCGGTAGAGGAGTGCCTGGTCCTCGCGGACGGCACGCTCGACCACCTTGTCGGGCTCACCTGTCGGTGGCTCGGCGCGGACGGAGGGGCCGCGGTCGCCGCCCCAGCCGCCCTCTCCCCGTACGAAGATCTGCGCGTCGTTCGTCCACAACGGGCCATCGGCGTCGGCGACTTCGGTGCGCATGACGAGGACGGCCGCCTTGCCCTTGTCGTAGACGGCGGCGATGTGGCTGGTGCTGGTCGCGGCGCCCTTGGCGGGGATGGGGCGGTGGAGGCGCAGGGACTGGCCGCCGTGCAGGACGCGGGCGAGGTCGACCTCGATGCCGGGCATGGACAGGCCGCTGATCACGCCGGGCGAGCCGTTGCCCGCGACGGTGGCGAAACTCGGCAGGACGTGCAGCCGGGACTCCAGGGTGTAGCGCAGCTCGTCGGGGTCGGTCGCGGGGGTGCCCGCGCCGAGGCCGAGGTGGTAGAGCTGGACGTCCTTGGTGTCCCAGGAGATCTCTCCCGAGCGGGGTTCGGCGGCGAGTGCCCTGGCGGCGTCGATCGGCATGGGTCTCCTGTCAGTGGTGGCGAGAGACCCCGGTGCGGCCGTCCGCACCGTCGGCCGCACCGAGGTCGTCACGGGCCGACCTAGAACGCGTTCCAGTCCGGCGACCCTTGTATAGCCGAGCGTCCCTTACTTGTGAAGGCTCCTGACACTGTGTCAGGTCGGTGGTCGTGGCGGCACCCGTGACATTTGTCCCGCCCGAGTCCGTACAAGCGCATCTGCCGGACGGGGGCTCGGATTCGTAGCGTCGTAGCCATGACACAGACAGGTGGGGCGGCGGGTGGGGCACGGTGCGCGGTGTCCTTCGCGGGGGCGGTCAAGACCTTCGGCGCGGTGCGGGCCGTGGACGGTGTGGACCTGGAGATCGGGCGCGGCGAGACGGTCGCGCTGCTCGGCCGCAACGGCGCGGGCAAGTCGACGGCGATCTCGCTGCTGCTCGGGCTGAACGCGCCCGACGCCGGCACGGTCGAACTGTTCGGCGCGGCACCGGAGTCGGCCGTACGGAACGGCCTGGTCGGAGCCATGTTGCAGGAGGCGCGGGCGGTGCCCCGGGTCACCGTCGGCGAGCTGGTCGCCTTCGTCGCCCGGCGCTATCCGGCGCCGATGCCCGTAGCCCGGGCCCTGGAACTGGCCGGCATCGGCGAGCTGGCCGGGCGGCGGGTGGACCGGCTGTCGGGCGGGCAGACGCAGCGCGTGCGGTTCGCCGTGGCACTGGCCGGGAACCCGTCGCTGATCGTCCTGGACGAGCCGACCGCGGCGCTGGACGTGGAGGCGCGGTACGCGTTCTGGCAGTCGATGCGGGGGTACGCGCGGCGCGGTCACACCGTCCTGTTCTCCACGCACTACCTGGAGGAGGCGGACGCGCACGCCGACCGGATCGTCGTCGTCGACCGCGGCCGGATCGTCGCCGACGGCACCGGTGAGCAGCTCAAGCGGGCGGCCGGCGGCAGCCTCGTCTCCTTCGACCTGGCCGGCCGCCCCACCGAGGACCTGGCCCGACTCCCCGGCGTCCGCAGCCTCGAACTCCGCGGCGACCGCGCCCTGTTGCGCACCGACGACTCGGACGCGACGGTGATCGCCCTGGCCGCGCGGAACGCGATCCGCGGCCTGGAGGTCACCCCGGCGTCCCTGGACGACGCGTTCCTGGCACTGACGGCACGTGAGGTGGAGGCGGCGTGATGCTCGACTGCCTGCGGCTCGCACACCGTCTGCCCCTGCGTGGCCCCGGTTCGACGACCGGCCGCACGGTCGCCGACCGCCCGCTCGACGCCACCCCGGCGACCTCGCACCGCCGGATCCCCGCCCGCACGACCCCCGAGACGGAGACCGTCCGATGATCGACTACCTGCGCCTCGAAGTACGCCGGACCCTGCGCGACGTCGGCTTCGTGATCGGCGGGATCGCGATGCCCGTGATGATGTACCTGCTGTTCACCAACCTCGGCGGCGACGACAGCGGCTACCAGGCCACGGCGATGGTCGGCATGGCCGCCTACGGCGCGGTCGGCTCCGCGCTCAACACCGGTGGCGGGGTCGCCGAGGACCGGGCGATCGGCTGGCTGCGGCAACTGCGGGTGACGCCGATGACCCCGCGCCAGGTCGTCCTGGGCCGGGCCCTGACCGGTTCGGTGACCGTGCTGCCCGCGATCGTCGCGGTGCTCGCGGCGGGCGGCCTGGTCAACGGCGTACGACTGGCCGCCTGGCAGTGGGCGCTGATCGCGCTGCTGCTGTGGCTGGGCTCGATCCCCTTCACCCTGCTCGGCCTCGCCAACGGCTACGGCCTCACCGCCCAGACCACCGGCGTCGCCAACATGGCCTGCAACCTGGGGCTCGCGGTCGTCGGCGGCCTGTGGTTCCCGATCAGCCTGTTCCCCGGTTGGCTGCGTGCGATCTCCCAGTACACCCCCACCAACCGCTTCGCCGAACTCGGCACCTCCGTCGCCGACGGGCACGCCCCCGCACTCGGCGCGATCGTGGTGCTGACCGCTTGGCTGCTCGCGTTCGGTTCGTACGCTGTGCTGGCGTACCGCCGGACCGGGCGGACCGTGTGACCGGGGGAGCGAAGCAGATGTCCTGGATACGAGGGATCAGGTGCCAGGTACGGGCCTGGCGGGTGGCGCGGGCCCGGTGGAAGGCCGACATGGCGGAGTTCAAGGTCGCGCAGAAGGAGGCGCGCCGCAAGGGCGAGTGGCCCGAGAACCCCGGTCCGCCGCCGACCGGATTCTCCCTGCTGCCGTGGCTGCTGATGGGCATGGGCTCCTTCTCCAACCTCCTCCAGGGCAAGACCTCCAACCCCTGGATCGGCGGCCTGGGCCTGTTCGCCTTCAACTCCCTCTACATCTATGTCGTGTTCCGCTCCTTCGTGAAGGAGAAGCGCACGGCGGTCTCGACCCTGGTGGCCCTGGTCGCGATGGGCCTGATCACCTGCGGCCTCGCCCTCGGCTACGGCGGCAGTTGGCTGTACTTCTTCCCGCTGCTCGGCCTCGCCACGGGAGCCGTCGTGCGGGGCCCGCGCCTCGGCCAGGTCGGCCTCGCGCTGACCGCACTCGCCGCGGCGGTCTCCGTCTACCGGGCGGGCTGGGACGCGATCAACGTCGCCTACGGCACGTTCCTGTCGACGATGGTGACCGCGGCGATCCTCTCCCTCTCCGAGGCCGTACGCGAACTGCGTGCCGCCCGCGAGGAGTTGGCCCGCCGCGCGGTCGAGAAGGAACGGATGCGCTTCTCCCGCGACCTGCACGACCTGCTCGGGCACACCCTCTCGGTGATCGTGGTGAAGTCGGAGGCCGCCCGGCGTCTCGCACCCCGGGACATGGAGGCCGCGCTCGGCCAGATCACCGACATCGAGGCCGTCGGCCGGCAGGCGCTCACCGAGATCCGCGAGGCGGTCACCGGCTACCGCGAGGGCAGCCTCGCCACCGAACTGGACCGCGCCCGCTCCGCCCTGTCCGCCGCCGACATCGACCCGGTGGTCCGCCAGTCGGGCCCGCCGCTGACCCCGCAGACCGAGGTCCTGCTGGGCTGGGTGGTCCGCGAGGCGGTCACCAACGTCGTACGGCACAGCGGCGCGACCCGCTGCGAGATCACCCTCGACGGCGTCCTGGACCGCGCCCGTCTGACGGTCGCCGACGACGGCACCGGGGGCGCGGGGCCGGCGGCCGGTCCCGCCGAGGGCATCGGCGGGACCGGCCTGAAGGGCCTGACGGAACGCCTCGCGACGGCGGGCGGCTCCCTGCGGGCCGGCCCGTCGCCACGCGGCGGCTTCACGGTCACCGCCGAACTCCCGGTGGAGCAGGCGGACTTGGCGTCTCACGTGGTGACTACGACGGGGACTACGGCGCCCAGGGAGCCGTGACCACCCAACTCACGTCGTCCGTCCACGAGGTGGCGCTGTCGAAGGCGTTCGAACCGCCGTTGCTCGCGATGTAGACGTTGTAGTTGTAGTGCCGGAGGTATCTGGTCGGGTAGTTGTACGACGCGAACGAGGTGCCCGTGCCGCTCTTGCCGGTCGACGCGCAGAACGTGGCGTCCTGTCTGAACTGCGTTGTGCCGACCATGGGTTGACGGTAGAGCTGGTAGTTGTAGTGGCGCAGGAAGTCGCCGGGGTAGTTCCGCGACTCGAACGAGTAGCAGGAGCTGTCGGCCAGTCCCCTGCGGACGATCCAGGTCGCGTCGCCCTTGTCGAGGGCCGCGCTGCTCGACGTGATCGCCGAGAGGACGGCCGCGTTGTTCTGGTGGCGGATGTAGTCGGCCGTGCAGCACGAGGTGGTCGCCCGCAGCGAGATCTCCGAACCGGCCGCCAGCGTCCCGGTGGTCCCGGTCGAGCCGCCGTAGCCGACGGACACGATGTTGGCCTGGACGGAGTTGTCGGCGGCGTCCGTCGGGATGCCGGCGGTCATGACGCCCTCGAAGAACGAGCCGATGGAGCCGTTGCTGTTGTCCCCGCCGGTGCCCAGGACGATCGCGCCCTCCTGATGCATGGGCGAGTAACCGCTCGTGGTGGGTTCACCCCCGGAATAGGAGGTCGTGAGACTCCCCGACTGCGCGTTTCCGGATTTCAGCGCGAAATGGTCCTGACCGTTGTTTTTCAGCAAAGCGGTGACGAACGGTATCGCCCCGGTGCCGGTGTTCGCCGTGTTCTTGCTGTACCCGGAGTCCGACTGGAACAGCCCGTTCTCCAGGTCGGCCTGCACCCAGGGGCCCCCGCCGTAGCAGGGCGCGAACCAGCACTCCGTACCGAAGTTGATCGCGTCCATGTGACCGTTGCCGGTGTCCTGGTTGTTGGTCTCGGCGTTGCCGTAGTCGAAGCAGCAACTGCCGTTGACGTGCGTGCCGGAGGTCACCATGTACATCCCCTCGGCGGCGCCGTTCGTCGCCACGCCCGAGGTGGAGTTGTCGCGGTAGCCCATGCCGGCCGAGATCTCCAGGCCGTAGACCTGATGCCCGCCGGCGGTCACCGGCAGCGCGTCCGCGGGCGCCCCGACATCGGCGACGCCGGCCCCGCCCGCGCCCTCGATCGTGAGGTCGTTGTGGCGCGCGGACTGGTCGTAGATCTTGGTGATGATGCACGTCGTACCGGAACAGAACGAGTCCTGCGCCGCCGCGTTGGCGTAGCCCCCGGCCGCCAGCAGCCCGATGTTCGCGGTGGCGCTGTCGGAGGCGCGCTGCACTTGGTAGAGCGATCCGTTGTACGACGAGTAGAGCGCCCGGACGAGACTGTGCGCGGCGACGCAGGGCGTCCCGGCGGTGGCGTAGATGTCGCAGGGCAGCGAGGTCGCGGCCGACGCCTGCGGAACGCCCACGGCGAGCGCGAGGACGGTCACGAGCGCGGACAGTGCGGCCAGGGTGGCGTTTCTCAGCCGGCGCGGCCGGGTGCGGGGGAATCTCAGGAACACGGTGCACCTCTTTTTCTGGTCCTGGTAGGGCGGTGCGGGTGGCCGACACTTGGAGGAGCAGGTCGGTCGATATATCGGACGCCGTTCGATCGAAATGCCGAACCATTCGCGATCGAAATGTCGAACTGTCGAAAGTTTTCCGAAAACGGCTCTGCTCGGGAAATTCCAGGATGTCGGCGGAATGCCGAGGCGATTGTTTGCCCGCAGCAGGAGACCGTCAAGACTCGCGGACGCGAACAATGAAGAGTTTTTGATAACCGCCCCGGGCCTTACGCTGGCCTCGTGGATGAGATGCCCCGGGACCACCGGCCCGCCAAGTCCGTCAGAGTGCTGCTCGCCGAGGACCAGGGCATGATGCGCGGCGCCCTCGCCCTGCTGCTCGGCATGGAGGCCGACCTGGAGGTCGTGGCCCAGGTCGGGCGGGGTGACACGATCGTGGACGCCGCCCTGATCCACCGTCCCGATGTCGCCCTCCTCGACATCGAACTCCCCGGCATGAGCGGCCTGGACGCCGCCGCCGAACTCCGCGAACAGGCCCCCGACTGCCGGGTGTTGATCCTCACGACCTTCGGCCGCCCCGGCTATCTGCGCCGGGCGATGGAGGCGGGCGCGGCGGGCTTCCTGGTGAAGGACGGCCCGGTGGAGGACCTCGCCGCCGCGATCCGCCGCGTCCTGACCGGCGAGACGGTCATCGACCCGGCCCTGGCCGCCGCCGCACTGAGCGCGGGCCCGAACCCGCTCACCGCCCGCGAGTGCGACGTCCTCAAGGCCTCGGTGGACGGCGCGACGGTCTCCGACATCGCCGGCCAACTCCACCTCTCCGAGTCCACCGTCCGCAACTACCTCTCCTCGGCGATCGGCAAAACAGCCACCCGCAACCGCATGGAGGCGATGCGGGAGGCACGGCAGCAGGGGTGGTTGTAGCCCGGCCTACGCCTCCGGGGCCCGGCGGAACAACGCCGTCCAGAGGAAGTCCTCCCCGAAGCACGGAGATTCGGCCGGTTCGTCCCGCATCCGGCGCAGCTCGACCACCTCCAACTCCCCGAATATCCAGCGCAGTTCCTCGGGCGTGTAGGCCAACCCGCCCTGGAGCCCGGAGCCGCGATAAAGATCGGTGTCGGGCAGCTCCGACCCCATCCCGCCCGCCGCGAAGCAGGTGAGCGCGAAGTGTCCGCCGGGGGCGAGGACTTGGTCCAGCAGGGCGAGGTAGCTGATGCGCCGGTGCGGGGGCAGGTGGTGGAAGCAGCCGGAGTCGTGGACGAGGTCGTAGGGGCCGGGGAGTTCTGTGGCGGCGAGGGTGAACGCGTCTCCGCAGTGGAACCGGACCCGGCTTCCGGAGTCACGGGCCCGCTCTTCCGCCCACGCGACAGCCGTCGGCGACAGATCCACCCCGTCCACCTCGAAGCCCCGCGCGGCCAGGTGAAGGGCGTTGCGCCCCGGTCCGCACCCCAGGTCCAGGGCGCGGCCGCCCGCCGGTATCAGTCCCCGGTCGAGATACCCGGCCAGGCTCTCGTCCGGCTTCGCCACGAAGAACGGCACCGGCTTGTCACGGTCGGCGTAGAACCCGTCCCACCAGGAGGCACCTTGGGAACTCCAACGGTCGGCCTCCGGCGCGAACAGCCCGTCCAGAAGACGGAGTACGTCGTCGACCGTGCGTATGTCCCGCGCGCGCTGGTTCTGGTCCATCCGGTGCCACTCCAACTCTCCGGCCCTCCGACTCTCCAAGGCGTCGAGCCTAGGGTCGGACGGGCCGGAAGCCCAGGTCAGCCCCCGTCCGGGGCGCTCACGCGGATGCCGTCAACACCCCTGTGCGGGCCTGGAGTTGGTGCCGGAAGGGCGTCACTCCGGCACCACACTGAACCCCTGCCCACGCCCTGCCCGAGGGC
The DNA here is from genome assembly GCF_036227225.1 of Streptomyces sp. NBC_01478. Lineage (GTDB taxonomy): Bacteria > Actinomycetota > Actinomycetes > Streptomycetales > Streptomycetaceae > Streptomyces. Next base: position 3,688,291 of record NZ_CP109444.1, read on the forward strand.
CACCAGGGTGGCATTCCCGGGCATGGCGACCGCACTTTTCGGCGCGGGGTGCGTTCCGGCCGGCACCGCCCTCGCCGCGCTGCTCCGTCACCTTCACCGAGTCGAACGACTTCCCCTCCGGCGCGAGTCGCCCGACCCGTTGCCTCACTTCTCAGAACTCGTGGAGGCCGCTCCCTCGGCGGCCACCGTCGGCTCCGCACCCGCCCTCGCCGCCGACGGCATCCCGGAAGACATCCCAGAAGGCACCCCCGCCTCCTTGTCCCCCTTGCCCCACGGCAGCCACACCGCCATCAGCACCACCCCGCCGAGCAGCACCCCCGCCCCCGTCCGGAACGCCAGCGCGTACCCCTCCGTCAGCGCCTCCGCCGTGCCGCCACCGCTCCCCGCCGTACGCGCCGCCGCGATCGTCGACATCACCGCGAGCCCCAGCGAACCGCCCATCGTGCGCGAGGTGTTGACCAGCCCTGAGACGAGACCGGCCTCCCCCGGCGCGGCCCCGGACGTGGCGAGCGCGGCGAGCGGTGTGGCCGTCAGCCCCGCGCCCAGCATCATCAGGATTCCGGGGAACATGATCTCGGTCGGGTAGTCGCCCCGCACGGTCATCAGGGACTGCCAGCCGAAGCCCGTCGCGGCGATCAGCGTCCCGAGCACGGCCACGTTGCGCGCGCCGAGCACCGGCATGAAACGGGGCGCCGCCTTGGAGCCGACGAGGACGGCCAGGGAGCTCGGCACCAGCGCGAGCCCCGCCTCCAGCGGTGTGTACCCGAGGACGTTCTGCGCGTACAGCGTCATGAAGAACCACATGCAGAACATCGCGGAGCCGCACAGGAACATCGCCGCGTTCGCCGACGACACCGCCCGCACCCGGAACAGTCCGAGCGGCATCAGCGGAGCCGCCGTACGCGCCTCGACGACGAGGAAGAGGACGATCAGCGCGAGTCCGGCGGCCAGCGGGAGCAGGGTGTCGGTGGACGTCCACCCCTCGGCCTCGGTCCGCGAGATGCCGTACGCCAGCGCTCCGAGCCCCGCCGTGACCAGGACGGCGCCCGGCAGATCGAGCCGCCGCCCGTCGCCGACCCGGCTCTCCGGGAGCCGGCGCAGCGAGCTGAGCAGGACCACCGCGCCGACCGGCACGTTGATCAGCAGCACCCACCGCCACGACAGCGTGTCCACGAGCACTCCGCCGACGAGTCCGCCGGCCGCACCGCCACCCGCGCCGACCGCCGTCCAGGTGGCGATGGCCCGTGCGCGGGCCGCGCCCTCCGACACCGCCGAGGTGACGATCGTCAGCGTCGAGGGTGCCAGTACGGCGGCGCCGAGTCCCTGCGCGGCCCGCGCGAGGAGCAGTTGCCAGCCGTCCTGGGCGAGTCCGCCGGCCAGCGAGGCCACGGTGAAGAGGGCGAGCCCGACCAGGAACATCCGCTTGCGGCCGTAGAGGTCACCGGCCCGTCCGCCGAGCAGCATGAACCCGGCGAACGCGATGGCGTACGCGTTGACCACCCATTGCAGTCCGGGCGCGCTCATCCCCAGGTCGGTCCGCATCGACGGCAGCGCCACGTTGACGACGGACACGTCGAGGACGACGAGGAACTGCCCCGCGCAGGCGAGCGCGACGACCAGCCAGGCGGCGGGCGGTGCCGAGCCCCGACGGGACGGGCGGAGCACGCGCGTCATTCGGGACACTCGGGATATGCGGGAGGGTGAGGCGTCAGCGGCTCGGTGCATGGTCGTCATACTCTCAACCGGCCCGCGCCCCTTGCATCGGCATTTCGCCCGGCCACGGGCCCGTCGTAAGACCTACGTCAGACCTGAGCCAGACCCATGTCAGACCCACGTCAGACCTACGCCGTCCGCAGCAGCGTCACCACCGCCGCCCCGCCCAACCCGATGTTGTGCGCGAGCCCCACCTCGGCCCCGGGCACCTGCCGCTCCCCCGCCGTCCCCCTCAACTGCCAGACGAGCTCGGCGACCTGGGCGATCCCGGTGGCCCCCAGCGGATGCCCCTTGGAGATCAGTCCGCCGGACGGGTTGACCACCCACCGCCCGCCGTACGTCGTCGCCCCGGACTCGACGAGCTTCCCGGACTCCCCGGGCTCGCACATGCCGAGCGCCTCGTACGTGAGCAGTTCGTTGATCGAGAAGCAGTCGTGGAGTTCTACGACGTCCACGTCCTCGATGCCGAGCCCGGACCGTTCGTAGACCTGGCGGGCGGCGGCCCGGGACATCGGCTGCCCGACGACGTCGACGCAGAAGCCGGAGGCGAAGGAGTCCTCGGTGTCGGTGGTCATCGCCTGGGCGACGATCTCGACGAGCGGGCCCGCCAACTCGCGCTCCTGCGCGAAGCGTTCGGAGACCACGACCGCCGCCGCGGCCCCGTCCGAGGTCGGCGAGCACTGGAGTTTCGTCAGCGGGTGGTGGACGACCCGCGCCGCGAGGATGTCGTCGACGTCGTACACGTCCTGGAACTGGGCGTACGGATTGTGGGCCGAGTGCCGGTGGTTCTTGGCGGCGACGGCGGCGAGCTGCGCCTCGGTCGTGCCGTACTTCTCCATGTGTTCGCGGGCCGCGTCGCCGAAGATCTGGGCGGTGGGCGGGGTCATCTCGAAGCCGTGCCGGGCGGCCATGATGCCGTAGTGCCGGGCGACGGGGGAGGTCGCGAAGTCGCCGCCGTCGGAACCACCGCCCAGCGCGCCCCTCTTCATCTTCTCGAAGCCCAGCGCCAGCACGCAGTCGGCCGCCCCGCCCTCGACGAGTTGCCGGGCGAGCATCAGCGCGGTCGATCCCGTCGCACAGTTGTTGTTGACGTTGTAGACGGGGATGCCGGTGAGACCCAGTTCATAGGCGGCGCGCTGGCCGGCGGTCGAGGGCTGAAAGCAGTAGCCGACAGGAACCTGTTCTACGTCTCCGTAGGAGATCCCGGCGTCCGCGAGGGCGGCGTTCCCGGCCTCCCGCACCATGTCCCAGTACTGCCACTCCCGGCTCTCGGGCTTCTCGAACTTGGTCATTCCGACGCCGGCGACATAGGCCTTCATGGCGGGCGAGATTAGAACACGTTTCAGTAAATGGCCAGAGCTGACAGAGGGTCAGATATTCATGGGACGGTCAAGGATTCGTTAGTACGCCGAAGCATCGGAATAGTTGCCCATGCATACGAGGTTTACCGTGCACTTATCCCGCACGGATCACCTCACCCCTACTCACACCTACGGCTCACCCTCACGGCCTGGAGGCCTCCCTTCATGACGCACACGTCGACCGACCAGCCCGCACGGAGGCCGTCCGGCGCCGTCGTGCCGGTGCTCGCCTTCGCGGGCATCGTTGTCGCGGTGATGCAGACCCTGCTCGTCCCGGTCATCAAGGACCTGCCGCAACTGCTGAGCACCGAGCCCAGCAACGCCACCTGGGTCCTGACCTCGACACTCCTGTCCGGAGCCGTCGCCACGCCGATCATGGGCCGCCTCGGCGACCTCTACGGCAAGCGCCGGATGCTGATCGTCAGCCTGGCCGTGATGGTCGTAGGAGCACTGGTCAGCGCCCTCACCAGCGACCTGCTCACGATGATCGCGGGCCGTGCGCTCCAGGGCTTCGCGATGGGCGCGATACCGCTGGGCATCGGCCTGATGCGCGACATGCTGCCCCGCGAGAAGCTCGGCTCGGCCATGGCCCTGATGAGTTCCTCGATCGGCGTCGGCGGCGGTCTCGCACTGCCCGCCGCGGCCCTGGTCGCCCAGCACGCCGACTGGCACGCCCTCTTCTACGGCGCCGCCGGCCTCGGTGTCCTCGCCATCGTCCTCACCCTGCTCGTCGTACCGGAGTCCCCGATGCGCGCCGAGGGAACCTTCGACGTGCTTGGCGCGATCGGCCTGTCCGCCGGACTCGTCCTCTTCCTCCTGCCCATCACCAAGGGCAGCGACTGGGGCTGGACCTCCGGCACCACGCTCGGCCTGTTCGCCGCGGCGGCCGTCGTCCTGCTCCTGTGGGGCGTGATGGAGCTGCGTCTGAAGGCCCCGCTGGTCGACCTGCGCACCACGGCCCGCCCCGCGGTCCTCTTCACCAACCTCGCCTCGATCATGGTCGGCGTCTCCTTCTACGTCGTCTCCCTCGTCCTGCCCCAGCTCCTCCAGCTCCCCAAGGCCACCGGTTACGGCCTCGGCCAGTCGATGGTCACCGCCGGTCTGCTGGTCGCGCCGCTGGGCCTGACGATGATGTTCACCGCCCCCGTCTACGCCCGTCTCTCCGCGAAGTACGGCCCCAAGGTCACCCTGATCATCGGCATGGTGATCATCGGCATCGGCTACGGCGCGGGCATCGGCCTCATGAGCGCGGCCTGGCAGAGCCTGGTCATCGCGGTCGTGCTGGGTGCGGGGATCGGTCTCGCGTACTCGTCGCTGCCCGCGTTGATCGTGGGGGCGGTTCCGGCGTCGGAGACCGGTGCGGCGAACGGGCTCAACACCCTGATGCGGTCCATCGGTACGTCCGTCTCCAGTGCGGTGATCGGGATGGTGCTGGCGAACACCGCGAACCATGTGGGCGGGGTCGCTGTCCCGACCATGCACGGGTTCCGGGTGTCGTTCCTGATCGCCACGGGTGCGGTTGCCGTCGGCCTGTTGATGGCGTTGTTCCTTCCCAAGCCGAATCGTGCGCCGCAGTTGAACTTCAGCAGTGAGGAAGAGGCCAACCTCGAGCGCGCGGAGGAGGTTCTTCGGGGGTTCCGGGGGCGGGTGCTCGGTGCCGACGGTTCTCCTGTCGCTCGGGCCAAGGTCACGTTGATCGACCGGCGGGGGCGGCAGGCCGGGGCGACGCTCTCCGAGGAGGACGGGAGTTATGTGCTGGCCGTGCCGTCCGAGGGGGCGTATGTGCTGGCGGCGCGGGCCAGTGGGCATGGGCCGCTTGCGTCGTCTGCGTCGCACGCCGGGGACTCCGTCGCGGTTGACCTGGATCTTTCGTTGCCCGGCGAGACTGTCAGCGCGTAGTCGGTAGTTCGTTGTCTGCGGGCGCGTGGGGGCTGGTCGCGCCCGCGCGGCGGAGCCGCACATCGATACTGTCCCGCGCCCCTAAAGGAACGTAGCCTGGCCTGCGCTTGCAAGTCCGCCCCGTACCGAAGGGACCGCCCCATGCCTCCGGCACCCAAGCCCGAAATCCTTGCCGCGTTCGAAGCGGCGAAAGGGTTCATGCCGGCCGGTGAGGGACTGGCTCTCTACGCCGCCGCCGTAGAAGCCGGAAAACTCGGGCTGCCCCTCCTCGAAGTCGGGACGTACTGCGGGCGGTCCACGATTCTCCTCGCCGATGCCGCCCGTGAGACCGGTGTCACCGTGCTCACCCTCGATCATCATCGGGGCAGTGAGGAGCAGCAGCCGGGGTGGGAGTACCACGACGCGGAGACCGTGGACCCGGAGATCGGGCTGATGGACACGTTGCCCACGTTCCGCAGGACTCTCCACCGGGCCGGGCTGGAGGAGCACGTGGTCGCTCTCGTGGGGCGGTCGCCGCAGGTCGCGCGGATCTGGGGGACTCCGCTCGGGCTCGTCTTCGTCGACGGTGGGCACACGGACGAGCACGCGAACGGTGACTACGAGGGGTGGGCGCCCCATGTCGCCGAGGGCGGGCTGCTCGTCATCCATGACGTGTTCCCGGTCGTCGAGGACGAGTTCACCGGCCAGGCGCCCTACCGCGTGTATCTGCGGGCCCTGGAGTCCGGCGCGTTCACGGAGGTCTCGGCGACCGGCTCCCTGCGTGTCCTGCGGCGCACCGGTACCGGCATCTGACCTCAACTCGGCAGCCCTGCCAGCCACTTGATCAGATGCTCGTTGACCTCCGCGGGACGCTCCTGCTGGATCCAGTGCCCGCAGCCCTCCAGGATGTGCGAGCCGCGCAGGCCGGGCAGGGTCACGGGGTAGGCGGCGATCGCGTCGGACAGCCAGGTGGTGGAGGCGTCCAGGGAACCGCCGAGGAACAGGGACGGCTGGGTGACGGGGGCGCCGTCGTGGTCGGCCAGGTCCTCCCAGTCGCGGTCCATGTTCCGGTAGCGGTTCAGGGCGCCGGTCAGGCCCGTCCGCTCGAACTCCCCCGCGTAGACGTCGAGTTCATCGACTCCCAACCACGCAGGTGTCCCTGCCTCCGCCGGGAAGCGCTCCCGCAGTGTCCCGCCGTCCCGGCTCACGAAGTGCGGGTCGGGCGTGCCGGGGGCGGGCATCGTGTCGGCGGAGAACGCGGCGTAGAAGCCGGCCAGCCAGCCGCGCACGTCGGGTTCGATCTCGGCCTCGGCTCGGCCGGGCCGCTGGAAGTAGGAGACGTAGAACTCCTCGTCCCCGCCCATCCCGGCGAAGATCTCGCTGGGGCGCGGGCCGCCGCGCGGGGCGTAGGGGACGCTCAGCAGTCCTACGGCGCGGAAGACGTCCGGCCGCAGGAGGGCGGAGTGGGCGGCGATGCCCGCGCCCCAGTCGTGGCCGACGATCACCGCCGACCGCTCGCCCAGCGCGTGCACCACGGCCACGGCGTCCTCGACGAGGTCGAGCATCCGGTACGCCGACGCGTCCTCGGGCCGCGACGAGCGGCCGTAGCCGCGTACGTCGACGGCGACCGCGCGGTGGCTCGCAGCGGCCAGCGCCGGGAGCTGGTGGCGCCACGAGTACCAGGACTCCGGGAAGCCGTGCACGAGCAGGACCAGGGGGCCGGTGCCCTGTTCCACCAGGTGGATACGGCCGGCGGGGGCCGGGACGAGCCGATGGGTGACGTTCTTGACCATGGTGACGAGTCCTCCGTGACGGGGGCCGGTCCGACGATCCTGCGCCCGGTCCCGGCGCGCCCACGACTCTTGTTGCCGCTTCGGCAAACCCGCCCCAGGTGGCGGCTAGGGTGACTTCCGTGTCGTACGCAGGTCCGGACTTCGATTCCCCACAGCCCCGCCGTCCCCGTCGAGGGCCCCTGACCGTGGCGCTGGCCGCGCTGGTCCCGGGGGCACTGATCGGGTGGTTCGTCTATGAGGCGGTGGCCGACCCAGGGGGCGGCAGCGCGGCCGCCCATTCCACGTCTACGGCGTCCGGTGCGCCCGCGTCCCCGACGGGTACCGCGTCGAACGACGACAAGCCGCCCGGCACCAGCTCCCTCAAGGGCAAGGTCGTCGTCATCGACCCGGGGCACAACATCACCAACTTCCAGCACACCGCCGAGATCAACCGCAAGGTGGACATCGGCACGAACTGGAAGGAGTGCGACACGACCGGGACGTCGACCAACGCGGGTTATTCGGAAGCCCAGTTCACGATGGACGTGTCCCACCGGCTGCGGGCGCTGCTCGAACAGCAGGGCGTCACGGTGAAGTTGACGCACGACGGTGACTCCCCCGCCTGGGGACCCTGTGTCGACCAGCGCGCGAAAGCCGGCAACGACGCGCACGCGGACGCCGCGATCTCCATCCACGCGGACGGTGCCCCGGCCGGCGACCGCGGCTTCCATGTGATCCTGCCCGCCTCGGTGCACGCGGGCGCCGCCGACACCCGTGCCATCGTCGGCCCCTCCGCCGTGCTCGGCCGCAGCGTCGAGAGCAACTACCTTCGCGCCACGGGCGAACAGCTCTCCAATTACGTCGGTGACGGCACCGGTCTCGTCACGCGTAAGGACCTGGGCGGTCTCAATCTGTCAACGGTTCCCAAGGTGTTCATCGAGTGCGGCAACATGCGCGATAGCAATGACGCTGCACTGCTGACGAACGGCGCCTGGCGACAGAAGGCGGCGCAGGGGATCTCTGAGGGAATCGTGAGTTTCCTGCGCGGGTAGCGATCAGCGGGCTGATCCGGGCGGACACCCTGGCAGGGTGGACGATAGGGTCAACCGACGACGAGACGACCTACGAAGGACCTGAAGTGAATATCCGCTCCCTCACACGAGGCGACGGCGTGGTGATCGGGGCAGCGGTATTGCTCTTCATCGCGTCGTTCCTCAAGTTCTACACGGCCAACGGGATCGACCTGGACATCACCGCGTGGACGAGCCTCGGTAACGGCCTCGGCACCTACATGGGCGGCGTCATCGGTGCCGCTCTCGTCGTCGTCAACCGTTGTCTGCCGCAGCCGCGCAAGATCGTGGGCCTGGACCTCGGGACAGTCGGCGTGGCGTTCACGGTCCTCACCGCGTGGGCCCTGTTCTGGACGCTGGTGGACGTCGGCGACAACGTCAGCGCGGGCGCCGGCCTCATCCTCGGCTTCATCGCCGCCCTCGTCATGGCAGGCGGCGCCATCGCGACGCCCCTCCTCCCGCCCCTCCAGGCCGCCCTCGTCCCGGCCCCCAAGCCGGCCGCCCCGCAGCCCTACGGCGCCCAGCCGCCCGGTGGTTACGGCTACCCGGGTGCCGGTGCGCCGCAGCAGCCCTCGTACGGCACTCCGCCGCAACAGGCGCAGGCCGCGCAGCCGTTCGGGCAGCCCGCGCCGGCGCCGGCCGGGGACTTCTCGCCGTTCTGGTTCGCGGTGCCGGTGGCCCGGCCGCTGTTCGCGGAGGACGGTTCGCCGGCGCCGATCGCCGAACTGGCTCCGGGTACCTGGTACTTGGCCGTCGAGCAGCGCGGTCCGGCGCTGGTCGCGCAGACCCAGGACGGCCGTCGTGGCGTCCTCCAGGACACCTCGGGGATCCAGCGCGGCTGAGCCCCCTCCCTCAGCGTTCGCCGCGGCCCCTCGCCCTTCCGGGCGGGGGGCCGTTGTCGTACAGTCGCAGCCGTCGAACGGTTTGCTGACGGACCGTCAGTTCGGTTGCTGTGGAGGCGATATGCGGCTCGGTCTCGCACTCGGGTACTGGGGGCGCGGGCCCTCCGCCGACCATGTGCCGCTGGCGCTGGAGGCCGAGCGGCTCGGGTACGACTCCGTGTGGACGGCCGAGTCGTGGGGCTCCGACGCCTTCACTCCCCTCACCTGGATCGCGGCGCAGACCTCAACGATCAGACTGGGCACGGCCGTTGCGCAGATGGCGGCCCGCTCGCCGACCACCACCGCGATGCACGCGCTCACCCTCGACCATCTCTCCGGCGGGCGCGTGCTGCTCGGGCTCGGGCTGTCGGGGCCGCAGGTGGTGGAGGGGTGGTACGGGCGGCCGTTCCCCAAGTCGCCGCTCACCGCGACCCGGGAGTACGTCGAGGTCGTACGGCAGGTGCTGCGGCGGGAGGCGCCGGTCGAGGTGGCCGGGCGGTTCCACGCGCATCCGTACCGGGGCGCGGACGGGACCGGGCTCGGCAAGGCGCTCAAGTCCATCACCCACCCGCTCCGTTCCGACCTGCCGATCCTGCTCGGTGCGGAGGGGCCGAAGAACGTGGCGCAGACGGCGGAGATCGCGGACGGATGGCTGCCGTTGTACTGGTCGCCGAGCCGCCCGGAGGTCTACGGGACGACGGTCTTCCGCGACGACTTCCTCGTCGCGCCCATGGCGCAGGTGAAGGTCTGCGACGACGTCGCCGAAGGCCTCCTCCCCGTGAAGATGATGCTCGGCTTCTACATCGGGGGGATGGGGCACGCGGCCCGTAACTTCCACGCCGATCTGATGGCGCGTATGGGGTACGAGGAAGAGGCCCGGCGGATACAGGAGTTGTTCCTCGCGGGGCGCCGGGAGGAGGCCGTGCTCGCGGTGCCGGACGCGTTCGCGGACGAGATCTCGCTCGTGGGCCCGCGTGAACGGATCGCGGAGAAGCTGGAGTTGTGGCGCAAGGGCCCGGTGACGGATCTGCTGGCCCTTGCGCCCGACCCGCACACGCTGCGGGTGCTGGCGGAGCTGAACTCCTAGGAGCCGCTCAACTCACCTTCAGCCGCCCGTCAGTTGGCCTGCCGACGGCACCTTGTCGGTCACCTCGGCGCCCGCGCTCTTCCCGGCTTCCTTGACCTTGTTGATGATGTCGTCGAAGGAACTCGCCGTGGCATCCGTCGAGTCGCCCTTGCGCAGCTTGGACGGAAGATCCTTGAGGGAGTCGATGCCGGCGGTCAGCGGGGCGAGTGCCTTGGAGAGCGCGGGGTCGCCCTGGGCGTTCTTCTTGGCCGCCTTGAGCCGGTTGTACGCGAACGCGCCCGCGAGGCCCGCCTTGACGAGCGCGAACCTGCGGCCGCTCGCGCCCTTCTTGAACTTGCCCGCCTTCCAGGGCTTCACGATCCACTGGTAGGTGGCACCGGCGGCGAGACCCGCGTTCGCGACGAAGCGGGTCTTGGCGAACTTCTGCCGTTCGGCGGAGGTGCTGGGGCTCGGGGTGGCGGCGGCGGCCACTACGGCTGCGGTGTCCTGCGTGGCGTCCTCGGTGGCGCTGCCGCAGGCCGTGGCACCGGCGAGCAGGGCGCAGCACAGGGTGAGCGCCACGAAGAGGCGCCGTATCGGTACGGGCACGGGGTCCTCCGGGGTGTTCTCCCCGAGTGGGTGTCCTTACCCGGGCAGCCTCGCCCGGCTCCGCCGCGTGCGCCACCCGGGCGGGACCGTTCGGGTTTTCCCCGGCCGGGTTTCATACGGCCGGAAGCGGCAATCCGGTTCGCATGTCCCCCTACTATCGACGCGGTTCGAATTCCGTCGGCAATGTCATCGTGATCATCGCCGACATCATGGCCCTCATCCTGGCCCTGTGGATTCTGATGTACCTGCTGGACGCCAACCGCGCGAACGACCTCGTGCAGTTCGTCCACCACTCGGCCAACTGGCTCGCCGGCTGGTCCCGTGACCTGTTCACCTTCGACGAGGCGTGGGCGAGGGTCGTCTGCGGGTATGGCCTTGCCGCAGTGGTGTACCTGTTCATCGGGCATGCGATCGCGAACCGGGTTAACCACTGAGCGCTGGGCCGGATGTCGTCTGCGGGTTCGTTGTGGCTGGTCGCGCAGTTCCCCGCGCCCCTAAAAGATGGCCCGTTGCAACCGGCCTGTTTTTAAGGGGCGCGGGGAACTGCGCGACCAGCCCCCACCGGCCCGCGCTCAACAACAATCCGGATCCAGCCCCAACGGCAAGTGCTCGGCCCCGAAGACCGCGCACGTCGCGTCATGGCCCCCCAGCGCCGCCACCGCAAGCAGCAACGACCCGGCAGTCCACGTGGTCAACTCACGCGGCCACACCGCGTCGTCGTCGAAGACATACCCCGTCCAGTACAGCCCGGTCTCCGCATCGCGCAGATGCCGGATCGACTGGAGGATCTCCAACGCACGGTCGGACTCCCCCAACACCCACAGCGCCAGGGCGAGTTCGGCGGACTCGCCACCCGTCACCCACGGGTTGGGGACGACACACCGCACCCCGAGATCGGGCACGACGAACCGGCTCCAGCCGTCCTCCACCCGGGACTTGGCCTCCGTGCCGGTCAACGCGCCGCCCAGGACCGGGTAGTACCAGTCCATCGAGTAACGGCCTTTGTCCAGGAACCGTTCCGGATGCCGCCGGATCGCGTGCCGTAGCGCGCCGACCGCCAACTCCCAGTCCGGCTGCGGCTCTTCACGCTGTTCGGCGATCGCGAGCGCGCAGCGCAGCGCCTGGTGGATCGAGGAGGAACCGGTGAGGAGCGCGTCCGTCGTGTCCGTGCCGTCGTCCTCGCGCTTCCAGCCGATCTGCCCGCCCGGCTGCTGAAGCCGCAGCACGAACTCGACCGCCGCGAACACCGTGGGCCACAGCCGGTCCAGGAACGTGTCGTCGCCGGTCGCGAGGTAGTGGTGCCACACGCCTACGGCTATGTAGGCGACGAAGTTGGTCTCGCGGCCCCGGTCGGTGACGTCGTGCGCGTCTCCGTCGGCGTAGGCCGCGTACCAGGAGCCGTCCTCGTTCTGGTGCCGGGCGAGCCAGGTGTACGCCCGGTCGGCGGCCTCGTGCTCGCCCGCCGCGTCGAGCGCCATCGCGGCCTCGGTGTGGTCCCACGGGTCGAGGTGATGGCCCCGGAACCACGGGATCGCCCCGTCCTCCCGCTGCACGGCGAGGATGCCGGCGACGGTCGCGGCGGCCTGCTCCGCGGTGAGGACCCCGGGCAGGACGAGGTGTTCTGTCCGGGGAGTGGTCACTTGGCTTCCGCCAGGGGCAGGTGCGGCTTGGTCGCGTACGCCACGAAGCTCTTGCCGATCAGCGGGTTCAGCGCCTGTTCGGCGACCCGGGTGGCGACGGGTTTCTTCATGATGTCCCAGACCAGGAGCTTGTGGTACGCCTGCACCGGCAGCGCCTTGTCGTTGTCCACGCCGAACGCGCACTTCAGCCACCAGTACGGCGAGTGCAGTCCGTGCGCGTGATGGGTGCCGTACGGCTGGAGGCCCGCCTCGCGGATCTTCGTGAGGAGTTCGTCCGCCTTGTAGATGCGGATGTGGCCGCCCTCGACCTCGTGGTAGGCGTCGGACAGGGCCCAGCAGATCTTCTCGGGGCCGTAGCGCGGGACGGTGATGGCGATGCGGCCGCCGGGCTTCAGGACCCGGACCATCTCGGCGAGCACGCCCTTGTCGTCCGGGATGTGTTCCATCACCTCGGAGATGATCACGACGTCGAACGACTCGTCGGGGAAGGGGAGTTGGAGTGCGTCACCCTCCATCGCGGTGGCGGTGGCGCCGGCCGGGGCCTCGCCGGCCTCCTTCATCGCCGCGAACCACTTGGCGACCTCGCGGATCTCCTCGGCGTTCTGGTCGAGGGCGACGACCTGTGCCCCTCGCCGGTAGCACTCGAACGCGTGCCGCCCGGCACCGCACCCGAGGTCCAGGACACGGTCGCCAGGGGCGAGCGGGAACCGGGAGAAGTCGACGGTCAGCACGAGGCCCTGCTTTCGGGATAGACACCGGTGTCACTTGGCGAGGTCGTGGACCGGACCTCGGTGGCCGCGGAGCGGCCGGGGAGCTTGGCGGCGGAGCCGGCCATGGCCTCGCGGTAGCGCAGGACCGTGCCCTGCGCGGCTCGCGTCCAGGTGAACCGGGCCAGTACCCGCTCACGGCCGGCGCGGCCCAGCCGCACTCTCAGCTCCGGGTCGCCCAGCAGTCGGCTCAGGGCGGTGGCCAGTGCGCCCGGGTCGCCCGGCGGTACCGCGAGGCAGGTCTCGCCGTCGCGTCCGGCGACCTCCGGGATCGCCCCGCCCGTCGTCGCCACGAGGGGCGTGCCGGTGGCCATCGCCTCCGCCGCCGGGAGGGAGAAGCCCTCGTACAGGGAGGGCACGCAGGCGACCTCCGCCGAGCGGACCAGGTCGACGAGTTCGGCGTCCGAGATGCCCTTGACGAACTCGACGGCGCCTTCGAGGCCGTAGCGCTCGACGGCCTGGGCGACCGGGCCCTCCGTCGGGCGCTTGCCTACGACGATCAGGTGGGCGTCGGAGTGTTCGGTGCGGATCTTGGCGAGGGCCTCGACCAGGAAGACCAGGCCCTTGAGGGGGACGTCCGCGCTGGACGTGGTGACGATCCGGCCGGGCACCTGGGGGACGGCGGGGTCCGGGGAGAACTGGTCGGTGTCGGCGCCGATGTGGACGACGTGGATGCGGTCGTCGCGGACACCGAGGTGGTCGATGATCTCCTGGCGCGAGGTGCCGGAGACGGTGAGCACGGAGGGGAGGCGGCGGGCGACGCGCTTCTGCATCCGGGTGAACGCGTACCAGCGGCGCTTGGACATGCGCTGGCGCCGGTCCTCCGCCGCATCCAGCTCCAACTGCCGGTCCACGGTGATGGGGTGATGGATCGTCGTCACCAGCGGGGCGCCGACGTCGCCCAACAGGCCGTAGCCGAGCGTCTGGTTGTCGTGCACGACGTCGAACTCGCCGCGTCTGGCGCGGAGATGGCGGCGGGCGCGGAGCGAGAACGTGAGGGGCTCGGGGAAACCGCCGGTCCACATCGTCGCCACTTCGAGGGCGTCGATCCAGTCGCGGTACTCGTCGCGCTTCGGGGTGCGGAAGGGGTCCGGGGAGCGGTAGAGGTCGAGCGAGGGCAGCTCGGTCAGGGAGATGCCGTCGTAGCCCGGGTCGAGGACCGGGTAGGGCTGTGAGCCGATGACCTCGACGCGGTGGCCGAGGCGGGCCAGTTCGCGGGAGAGGTGGCGGACGTAGACGCCCTGGCCCCCGCAGAACGGGTTCCCCTTATAGGTGAGGAGTGCGATACGGAGCGGTCGCTCGCCGTCTTCGGCGGGGTCCTCCTGGGGACCCGCCTGACTGGCCTCAGCGGTCACTCTGAGCCCCCTTCTGCCTGCACTGTCCCGCGAGATTACGCCGGGACGCTAATCTAGAACAAGTTTCAGACTTGATCGTCCAGGAGGTTCTGAATCTACCGGCCGGTACGGGCCCTCGGAGAAGTGGATCAGGTGATTCACACCACGGCCGACGCCCTGCCATGATCGGTCCGATCACCCGCCTTCACCGACAGTCACGGGAACAGTCACGGAACGGGAGCCATGCCAGTGGAAGCCAAGCCCGAAGCCACTGCGCGGACCTCGCCGCCCCTCACCGAGCGGCAGGAGGCCCGGCGGCGCCGCATCCTGCACGCGAGCGCGCAGTTGGCGAGCCGGGGCGGTTTCGACGCGGTGCAGATGCGGGAGGTCGCGGAGTCCTCGCAGGTCGCGCTCGGCACGCTGTACCGGTACTTCCCGTCCAAGGTGCATCTGCTGGTCGCCACGATGCAGGACCAGTTGGAGCACATGCACGGCACGCTGCGGAAGAAGCCGCCGGGCGGCGAGAGCGCGGCCGAGCGGGTCGCAGAGACCCTGATGCGGGCCTTCCGGGCGCTTCAGCGCGAGCCGCATCTCGCGGACGCGATGGTGCGCGCGCTGACCTTCGCGGACCGCAGCGTCTCCCCCGAGGTCGACCAGGTCTCCCGCCAGACCACGGTGATCATCCTGGACGCGATGGGCCTGGAGAACCCGACGCCCGAGCAGCTCTCCGCGGTGCGGGTCATCGAGCACACCTGGCACTCGGCCCTGATCACCTGGCTCTCGGGCCGCGCGTCCATCGCCCAGGTGAAGATCGACATCGAGACGGTGTGCCGGCTGATCGACCTGACGGACCCGGAGAAGAAGGACTAGCCGGGAGCGCGAGAACGCCGGCCCCTGGATAGGCCGGCGTTCGTGCTCACGCGGTGGCGGCGGCCAGTGCCCGATGACGGTCCGTCACATAGCGCGCCACGGTCTTTCTGTCGACGGCCGTCAACAGCCGCTTCTCGACCGCCCGTTGGACGTCCCGGACCGCTTCGGACAGTCCCGTGTCCAACTGGCACTCCGCGTCGGCGCGGGCGGTGCGGAGCTCGTCGTTGCCGAGCGCGCGCAGGGCCCGCTCGTCCGACGCGGCCTTCCGCAGGCGCGACTCGACGGCCTTCCGAGGGGCCTGGAGGTCCGTCGCCGGGTGCCCCGCCTCTGTCATGCACGAGGACCAACTCCGCACGGCGGCACGGTAGTCGGCATCCTTCTCGACGGCGCCGAGCACCCGGTTCGCCAGTCCTACGGCGAGGGGCTCCACCGTGTTCCAGTCCGCGCCGTACACCTCGGCGCGGGCCCGGGCGACGCAACCGTCGCTGGAATAGGCCAGGTTGACGCCGTCGGCCAGCCGCAGGCTCACCCGGTGCGCCGGGGTGCCGGTCAACGCCCGCTGCCAGGACGCCGGATGGGGTTCGCTCGCCGGGACGGGCGTGGACCGCTGGTACAGGTACTCGCCGACGATGCCGTACCCGTCCTGGGTCGCCTTCCTGACGGTGAGCAGCCCGTAGGGGTTGGTCTCCTCGCCCCGCGCGGACGCGGTGCGGGGCTGTGCCGTGTACGTCTGGCCGCGGGCGCTCATACAGGCCGCGACGGCTCGTTCCTCACGGTCGTGCAGGCGTACGGCGTCGGCGTGGGTGGACGCGGTGGCGCCCGAGAGGGGACGCACGTCGAGCGCCACCGGCCCGCGGGCCGGCTGCTCTCCCCCGGGGGAGCAGCCGGCCGCGGTCAGCACAAGGAGCACCGCGAGCAGTGTCCGCCGCGCCGTGGTTGTGGTCACACGCACCAGTCGTTGGAGGCGACGTTGTGCCAGTACACGGTGTTCGCCAGGGAACCGTTGTAGTAGCCCTTGGCGAGGATGTAGCTGGAACCCGTGTAGCCCGTGCCGGAGTAGATCCGGACGTTGCAGCTATTGCCGTTGTTGTAGAGCGACTCGGCGTTGTTGAACTTGTTGTACTGGAGCAGGTTCGTGTTGTCGCCGTAGACCACGCCGGGGTCGCCCGAGCCGTTGACGCCGAGGTAGGCGCAGAGTCCCCCGGAGGGGCAGTCCGACAGTGCCGCGTTCGCCGGTGCGGCGGTGATGAACGCGCCGGTGGTGGCCAGGGCCACGCTTCCCAGGGCGATGCCGGCCTTGGCCAGGATCCGCTTCATTCTCTGTGTTCCTCCATCACTCGGGGTGCCGCCCACGGACCCGAAGTCGTCCGTGGTGCGGGCGAGTTGCCGTGCCCAAGGTGGCGGAGGGAGGTGGTCGGGGACCTTGCGCGAACCTTGTCCCGCAGGTGGGCAGGTGATTGGGTGCGCGGTGGAGAACCTGTGAAGCACGTGGGGCGGGACGGTGTGGACGGCGTGAGGGGATTTCGGCTGCTGGGGCCCGTGGAGTTATGGGTCGCGGGCCGGCCGGTCGAGCTGGGTCCCGCGAAGCGGCGTACGGTCCTGGCGGCGCTGCTGGTGGACGCGGGGCGCTGGGTGCCGGCCGAGACACTGATCGACCGGGTCTGGGGCGAGGATCCGCCCGCGCAGGTGCGCAGCACGCTCTACGCCCATGTCGCGCGCATCCGCCGGGTCCTGGTGGACACGGGTCCACTGCTGGCGTCCGGGGACTCGTCCGGGGGCTCCGAAGTCCCGTCCGCCGCAGTGGAGTTGGTGCGTGGACCGGCGGGTTACCGGCTCGACGTCGCGGCGGACCTGGTCGACGTGCACCGTTTCCGGGAGCTGGTCGCGCGGGCCCGCCGGGCCGAAGTCCCCGACGCGGCACGGGTGTTGACCCTGCGGGAGGCGATGGGGCTGTGGCAGGGCACGCCGCTGGCCGGGCTGCCCGGTGCGTGGGCGACGCGGACCCGGGAGAGCTGGCTGCGCCAGTACATCGACGCCGTGCTCGTCTGGGCGGACGCCGAACTCCGGGTCGGCGGGCACCTCGTGGTGGTCGACGCGCTGTCCGTCCTCGTCGCCGAGCACCCGCTGGTCGAGCCGCTCGCCGTCGCGCTGATCCGGGCGCTGCACGCCGCCGGGCGCGGCCCGGAGGCACTGGCCTGCTACGCCGCGCTGCACAAGCGGCTGGCCGACGAACTCGGCACCGCCCCGGGGGCGGAGGCCCGGCAGGCCCACCAGGCGGTCCTGAGCGGGAAGGCCGCCCCGCGCCCGCCGTCCGGGGCCGGTACCGGGCGCGTCAGGGTCGTACCCGCCCAACTCCCCCTGGAGGTGGCGGGGTTCACCGGGCGCGAAGAGGAACTGGCCCAACTGGAGAAGGTCTTGGGGGTGGGCGCGGGCACGGTTCGGCCGACCGCGGTGGTGGTCTCTGCGGTGTCCGGGACGGCGGGCGTGGGCAAGACGGCCCTGGCGGTGCACTGGGCGCACCGGGCCCGGGACCGGTTCCCCGACGGGCAGTTGTATGTGAACCTGCGCGGCTACGACCCCGAGCGGCCGGTGACCGCCCCCGACGCGCTGGTCCGGTTCCTGACCGCGCTCGGGGTGCCCGAGCAGGACATCCCGGCGGAGCCGGACGACCGGGCGGCGCGCTACCGCACGGAGGTCGCGGACCGGCGCATGCTGATCGTGCTGGACAACGCGGCCACCGTCGAGCAGGTCCGACCGCTGCTGCCCGGCACCGGTTCCTGCGCGGTGCTGGTGACCAGCCGCGACAGCCTGGCCGGGCTGGTCGCGCGGGAGGGCGCCCAGCGTCTCGACCTCGACCTGCTGCCCGCCGGTGCCGCCCGCACCCTGCTGCGCCGGCTCATCGGTCCCCGCGCCGAGGCCGAGCCCGAGGCCGTGGACAGCCTCGCCGCACAGTGCGCGCGGCTGCCGCTGGCACTCCGGGTCGCCGCGGAACTCGCCGCCACCCGCCCCGGCACCCCACTGACCGACCTCGTCGCCGAACTCGCCGACCAGCAGCGGCGGTTGTACCTCCTGAACGCGGAGGGCGACCCCCGGGCCGCCGTAGTCACGGTCTTCTCCTGGTCCCTACGCCAGTTGCCCATGGCAGCGGCCCGCACTTTCCGCCTGCTCGGCCTGCATCCCGGCCCGGATCTCGACGCGTCCGCCGCCGCCGCACTGACCGGTAGTTCTACGGCGAATGCCCGCCGTGCGCTCGACGTCCTGGCCCGCGCCCATCTGGTCCAGCGCGCGGACGCGGCAGCCGCACCGACCGGCGCGTCCCCGGGCCTGTCCCCTCTGGAAGCCGGGGGTAGATCTAACCAGTCAAAGCCTAAGACGGTGGTTAGATCTACCCCCAGCTTCCAGCAAGCCCCCACCCACACCCGACTCGCCCAACGCGCGAACACCCCCCGCTACGGCATGCACGACCTCCTCCGCGCCTACGCCGCTCAACTCGCCTCCGCGCAGGACTCCCCGGAGGACCGCGGCGCCGCGCTGGACCGGCTCTTCGATCACTACCTCGCCACCGCGGCCGCCGCCATGGACCAACTCCACCCGGCCGAGGCCCACTTGCGTCCCGCGGCTCCCGAAACCGCGGGCACCGTGCCCGACTTGTCCGATCCGGACGCCGCGCGTGCCTGGCTGGCCGCCGAGCGTGCGTGTCTGACGGCCATGTCCGCGCACACCGCCGCCCACGGCCGGCCCACGCACGCCATCCGGCTGTCGCTCACCCTGTACCGCCACCTCATCAGCGGTCACCACACCGACGGCCTCACGATCCACGGGCACGCGCGGGACGCCGCCCGGCTGATCGGCGACCCGGCGGGCGAGGCCCGGGCGCTGCTCGGGATCGGTACCGCCCACTATCAACTCGCCCGGCACGAACCGGCCCGCCGGTACCTCCAGGAGGCGCTGACCCTGTTCCGGCAGGCCGGTGACCCCACCGGTCAGGCCCGCGCGCTGGTCAACCTCGGCCTCGTCGACGAACGCCTGGGCCGCTTCCGGTCGGCCGTCGAGTACCTCGAACAGGCGCTGCTGCTGTACCGGAGCGTCGAGGACACGTCGGGCGAGTCGATCGCCCTGAAGAACCTCGCCCACATAGAAGGGCAGTTGGGCCGCTACGACCAGGCCGCCGACCATCTCCAGCAGTCCCTGACGCTGCTGCGCCGCACCGGCAACCGCTACCTGGAGGCCCACGCGCTCATGGACCTCGGCACCGTCGAGACCCGGCTCGACCGGCTCGACGAGGCCGCCCGGCACCAGGAGCAGGCCCTCGCGCTGATCCGGGAGGTCGGCGACCGGTACGGCGAGGCCGGGGCGCTGCACGGCCTCGGCATCGTGCACTCGCTGCGCGACCGGCACGCGCAGGCCGCCGAGTACCACCGCCAGGCGCTCGTCCTCTACGCCCAGAACGGCGACCGCGACGGCGAGGCCAGAGCCCTCAACGGCCTGGGCGAGGCAGCCCGCGCCGCCGGCCGCCCCACCGACGCCCTCACCCACCACACCGACGCCCTCACCATCGCCGAGGACATCGGCAACCCGGGCCAGCAGGGCCGCGCCCACGCCGGGTTGGCCGAGGTGCACCTCGCGCGCGACGACACCGACGCCGCCGTCCGCCACTACGAGCGCGCACTCACCCTGTACACGGAACACGGCATGCCGGAGGCCGACACCGTCAAGGCGCGGCTGACCACGATCACAGGCCCCGGCCCCTGTCCTGGCCCCGGCCCTGGCCCCGGCCCCGGGAACTGAACCGGGGCTGTCACTCCTCCGGTGGGAACACCGGCTCCCCGCTCCCCAGCAGCGTGATCATGATGGCCTCCACCGGGCACCCCTCCGCCGCCGCGAGGATCTCCTCGTTGGCGTCGGTCTCCGGGGCGGCCGGATGGGACTGCATGGCCGAGTCCAGGCGGAAGCGGTCGGGGGCCTGGTGGGTGCACTGGGCCGAGCCGATGCAGATGGAGCGGTCGACCTCTACCTGCCAGCGATCGCCCATCCCCCGTTCACCCCTCCCAGCCGGCCGGCAGGTGGATCATCTTGTGTTCGAGGAACTCGGAGTAGCCCTCGGGCCCGAACTCCCGTCCCACACCGCTGTTCTTGTAGCCGCCGAAGGGGCCGAGCATGTCGAGGCTGAAGGTGTTGACGTTGTAGGTGCCGGTGCGGACCTGGCGGGCGATGTCGATGCCGTGGGCCACGTCGGCGGTCCAGACGCTGCCGCTGAGGCCGTAGTCGGAGTCGTTCGCGATCTTCACGGCCTCGGTCTCGTCGCCGTACGGGAGGAGGCAGATGACCGGGCCGAAGATCTCCTCGCGGGCGATGCGCATCGAGTTGTCGACGTCGCCGAAGAGGGTCGGCTCGACGTACCAGCCGCGGTCCAGGCCGGGTGGACGGCCGCCGCCGGTAAGGATCTTGGCGCCTTCCTCCTGGCCGATGCGGATGTAGTCGAGGTTGCGCTGCTGCTGGCGCTTGGCGACCAACGGGCCGACCTGGGTGGCCGGGTCGAGCGGGTCGCCGACCACCAGCGCGCTCGCCGCCGCCGCGAACGCGTCCGCGAACTCGTCGTAGCGGGAGCGCGGTACGAGGATGCGGGTCTGGGCGACGCACGCCTGGCCGTTGTTCATCCAGGCCGCCGAGACGATGCCGGGGACGGACGTCGTGATGTCCGCGTCGGGCAGCACGATCGCCGCCGACTTGCCGCCCAACTCCAGTGTCACGCGGGTGAGATGACGGGCGGCGACCTCCATCACGCGCCTGCCGGCCGGGACCGAACCGGTGAAGGAGACTTTGTCGATGCCGGGGTGTCCGACCAGGTACTCGCTGACCTCGCGGTCGGCCGGGAGGATCGACAGGACGCCGTCCGGCAGCCCGGCCTCCTTCGCGATCTCGCCCAACAGATAGGCGTCCAGGGGGGTTTCGGGCGACGGCTTCAGGATCACCGTGCAGCCGGCGAGCAGCGCGGGCGCGAGCTTGGCGGCGGCCACGAACTGCGGGACGTTCCACGGGACCACGGCCGCGACCACCCCGACCGGCTCTCGCCGTACGAGGATCTTGCCGAGGACACCGTCTCGGTACTCCTCGTAGGCGAAGCCCTTCGCGACGGTGATCGCCGCGTCCCACACCATCATCGCGCCGAGCGCCTGCCCGAGGATGCTCCAGGAGTACGGCGACCCGTTCTCGGAGGAGATGACGCGGCCGATCTCCTCGTACCGTACGGCGATCGCGTCCTTGATGCGGGTGACGACCGCGAGCCGTTCGTCGAGTGCCATGCGCGGCCAGGGTCCTTCGTCGAAGGCCTTGCGGGCCACGGCGACCGCGCGGTCCACGTCCTCCCTCGACGCGTGCGGGACGCGTCCGATGACCTCCTCGGTGTGCGGGGAGATCACCTCGATGACGTCCTTGCCCAGGGGGTCGGTCAACTCCCCGCCGATGAGTAGCTGCCGGTGTTCCACGAGCTCTGTCATGGCCGAACGCCTCCCCGGTACCGCTGTCTGACGCTCCATCAGATACGAAGACTGAATACCAGTTCCGGTCGATGGAGTCCACGTATAGTGGCCGGAAGGCGGCGATTGGGGAGTCCATGACGTCCACGGGGCAGGTCCACGACCACGGCGGCGGTGTTCGTTCCATCGAAGTCCCCATCCCCGACAACCCACTGGGGACCACCCTCGTCTACGTCGTCGACACCGACCGCGGGCCGGTCCTGGTCGACACGGGCTGGGACGACCCCACGTCGTGGGACACGCTGGTCGAGGGGCTCGCGGCCTGCGGTACGGAGGTCGGCGAGGTCCATGGCGTGGTCATCACCCACCATCACCCCGACCACCACGGCCTGTCGGGGCGGGTGCGCGAGGCGTCCGGGGCGTGGCTGGCGATGCACGCGGCGGACACGGCGATCGTCCGGCGGGCCCGTTCGACCGAACCGGGCCGCTGGCTGGCGTACATGACCGCGAAGCTCACGGCGGCCGGCGCCCCCGAGGAGCACCTCGCGCCGCTGCGCGCCGCCCGCCCGCGCAGCGTGCCGGGGCTCGCGCCCGCCCTGCCCGACCGCGAGATCGTCCCCGGCGAGCTCCTCGACCTGGCCGGCCGCAAGTTGCGCGCGATCTGGACCCCGGGCCACACGCCCGGGCACGTCTGCCTGCATCTGGAGGAGGCGCACCCGGCCCAACTCCCGGGCCACGGGCGGCTGTTCTCCGGCGATCACCTGCTCCCCGAGATCACCCCGCACATCGGCCTCTACGAGGACCCGGACGACACCACGATCGCCGACCCGCTCGGCGACTACCTCGACTCCCTGGAGCGCATCGGCCGGCTCGCCCCCGCCGAGGTGCTGCCGGCCCACCAGCACACCTTCACCGACGCGCCCGGCCGCGTACGGGAGTTGCTCACCCACCACGAGGACCGGCTGACCGGCCTCCTCGCCCTGCTGTCGGAGCCGCTCACCGCCTGGCAGGTCGCGGAGCGGATGGAGTGGAACCGTCCCTGGGCCCAAATCCCCTACCAGTCACGGAACATCGCGGTGTCCGAAGCGGAGGCGCATGTGCGGCGACTGGTGAAACTGGGGCAGGCGGAGGTCGTGACGGGGACCGATCCGGTGACGTACGTGGCGGTGTGAGTCCCCGACTCCCCGTCCCCAACTCCCCTTCACCGGCCCCCCGTTCACCCGCTCCCCGTCACCGACCGCCCGGCCAGACCGTCGCGTACGTGATTCCCTCGTCGTACGACATGGCCAGGCCCGCCCGGTATCCCTTCTCGTAGGCGTTGTCGCCGAGGTGTTCGCGGACGCGGAGTTCGCAGGTGCGGCGGGTGGCAATGAGGTCGGGTGAGTCCATCTGGGCGCGGCCGGTGAGGTCCCAGAGGCGGGTGCCGATGCCCAGGAGGCGGGCGGCGCGGTGGGCGTCCCCGGCGGTGACGACGGCGGCGGCCAGGAGGTCGAGGGACATGGCGGCGCCGACGGTGTTGTGCAGCAGGGCGTGGCCCGCGACGGAGGTGCGGGCGCCGCGCACCGCGGCCGGCAGGTCGCCGTACGCCAGGTCGGCCTGGGCGATGAGGTAGTCGGCGAAGGCCCCGCACCAGTACTCGCCCTGTTTCCGGCTGGCGCCCCGTACCTCGTCGGCGACCTCACGGCCGCGTTCGTACTCGCCGCGCAGCACATGCGCGAGGGACAGCGCGAGCCGCGCCTGGAGCTGGGCGGCGCCGAACGCGTCGTCCTGTATGGGGAGTCGGGGTGCGGCGGCGAGGACGTCGATCGCCTCGGCCTGCCGGCCGGTGAGAGCCAGTTGGCCGCCCCTGAGGTAGACGGCGGCGACCATGGCGACCGGGGAACCCTGTTCGCGGGCCGCGTCGGCGCAGCGCACCGCCCAGTTGGCCGCCGCCTCCTGGTCGCCCTGGAGGATGGCGACCGCGCCGCGCGACCACAGGGCGAGGGTGCGGCCGTGGCCGGGCGGCGGGTCGGCGGCGAGGGCCTGGTCGAGGCAGTGCCGGGCCTCGCGGAGGTAGCCGCAGTGCCGCCACAGGAACCCGACATGGCCCGCCATCTCCACGGCCGCCGTCCGGTCCGGTTCGGCGAGCGCGCTCTCGACGGCCGCCCGGAAGTTGGCGTGTTCGCTCAACACCCGTTCGCACCAGGCGACTTGCCGTCCGGTGTTCCACTCGGCGCAGCCCTGGTGGGCGAGCCGCGCGTAGTGCTCGCGGTGCCGGCGTCGTACGGCGCGTTCCTCGCCGAGCGCGTACAGCCAGTCGGTGCCGTACTCGCGCACGGTGTCGAGCATCCGGTAGCGGGCCGAGATGACGGGGTCGGGCAGGACGATGGACTGGGCGACGAGCCGGGAGAGCAGCCCGGGGATCCGTTCCGGGGCCAACGGGCCGCCCGCGCACACCTGTTGGGCGGTCTCCGCGCAGAATCCGCCGGTGAAGACGGACAGCCGCGCCCACAGCAGGCGTTCGAGGGGGGCGCAGAGTTCATGGCTCCAGCCGATGGCGGTGCGCAACGTCCGGTGCCGGGGCGGGCGTTCACCGGGGGCGGAGGTCAACAGGTCGAGGGGAGACGGCACATCGGAGGATGCGGGCCGGTCGGGAGGTGAGGGCAGGCGTTCGCCGAGCCGGGCGTGGAGCTGGTCGAGGGTGAGGTCGGCGAGGCGGGCGGCGGCGAGTTCGAGGGCGAGGGGGATGCCGTCCAGGCGACGGCAGACCGCGGCGGCGGTGGCGCGGGCGGCCGGGTCGTCCTCGCGGAGCGGGCGTCCGGCGGCCGCGGCGCGCTCGGCGAACAGGGTGACGGCGTCACCGGCGGCGGCGAGGTCACCGGCAGCGGCGGTGTCACCACCATGGGCCGTGCCGCCGTCCACCGGCAGCGGTGCGAGGTGGAGCACCTCCTCGCCGGGCAGCGCGAGCCGTTCCCGGCTGGTGACAAGGACGCGCAGGTCGGGCAGCCGGGCCAGCAGGGCGGCGGCGACCTTGGCACAGTCGGCGAGGAGATGTTCGCAGGAGTCGAGGACGAGCAACAGCCTTCTGCCGTGGGCCCATTCGGCGATGACGTCGATCACCGGGCGGGTCGACCGGTCGGCGAGCCGGAGGGTCTCCATGACGGCGAGGTCCACTATTCCGACGGCGTGCAGGGACGAGAGTTCGGTCAGCCAGACCCCGTCCGGGTAGGCGTCCCCGACCTCCGCCGCCGCGCGCAGGGCGAGCCGGGTCTTCCCGACCCCGCCGACGCCGACCACGCTCACCAGCCGGGCCGCCGGACCGACACCCGAGCCCGGGCCCAAGCCCGGGCCTGGGCCTGGGTCCGGCTCCGGGTCCAACGCGGCCTTGAGCAGGGCGAGTTCGGCGCGCCGCCCGACGAAACTGTGTCTCTCGGGCGGCAGATTCCCGAGGTTCCCGCGGTTCGGGTGAGTCGTGTCCGGCACGAGGCCCAGTGTGTCCGTAGGTCACGGACGCCATGCGCGGGTCCAGGAACGCGGTCCACGGCTGCTCGAAAGAGTCGCAGGAGTGCGGGATCCGCTGTTCTTTCAGATCATTTGCGGGCCCAGCTTGAGCAGGAGGTCGGCCAGCTCGCCCGGCACGGTGATCATGCAGTCGTGGCCGGTCTCCAGTTCCCACACCTGTGCCGGGGTGCCGTTGGGCTGGGTCGCGGGGACCGGGCGCCGCTCGTAGCCTTCCCGCTCGCTGACGCCCACGCAGTGGATGTGGGTTCGGGGGACGGCGTGCACGGCGGGGTTGTCCAGTCGGACCGGCTGCTGGAGGCAGAGCACCGGCTCGTCCGTCAGCAGAGTACGCAGCCAGGCGACGTCCGCCGGGTCGGTGACCCCGAACAGGCCGTCGGGCGGCGGCAGTTCGGGCAGCGGCGGAATCCGCCAGTCGGTGCCGGACCGTGCGGCGAGGTCGATCAGCGTCTGGCTCACGGGCATGACGTCGGTCACGCACTCGCCGTCCTCAGGAACCATCGCGTCGAGGTAGACCAGGTGGGCGATCCGGTCCGGGACCCGGTTGGCCGCGGACGAGACGACCATCCCGGCGTAACTGTGTCCCACGAGGACCACCTCGGTGAGCCCCTCCTCGACGATCAGCCCGACGACGTCGTCGACGTACGTGTCGAGGCCGACCTCGCGGCTGAGCAGATGTGCCTTGTCGCCGTGGCCGGTCAGCGACGGCGCGAACACCCGGTGCCCGGCCGCCGTCAGCAGCGGGACCACCCGCTCCCAGCACTCTCCGCTGTGCCAGGAACCGTGCACCAGTAAGTAGGTGGACATGGCTGTCGCTCCTCGTCTCTCGTCGTGGTGGCCGGAGCCGCAGATCGGCACGCCCTCGATCGGCCACCGGTCATGCTGCCCACCCGGGCACCGCCGCAGTCAGGGCCCCGCGATCCTGGGGGCACCAGGACCAGGCGGGCGCGCGACCTCGCGAACTACGGTGAGGAGATGCCGGACGAACCGAACCCGCTGGGCGAGTACGTGCGCGCCCGCCGCGAACTCGTCACCCGCGAGCAGGCCGGCGTGCGAGGCCGCACCCAAGCACATCGACCACCCCCAGCGACCCGGACGCCGACCACCGGCCGTCACCGCGGCACAACCCACGCCGCTCTCCTGGGAGTTGGCGGCACGGACAAGGCGGGCGAAGCGCCGGCCGGTTAGCCTGCCGTACGACACATCGGGGAGCGGGGGTGCGATGACAGCCGACGTGCGTCCGTTCACCGAGGCCGCCGAGGGTACGGGGCCGGCGGAACTGGACTACCGGGGGCCGCAGGGCTGGGCCACGGTGGTCCACCGGGCCCATGTGGGAAGCTTCGCCCTCCTCGGCGGCGACGGCACCGACCTGGTCCGGGAGTTCGAGTCCGAGCCGTGCCGTACGGAGGAGCCGCGCACCTGGGAGTACCGGGTGGGCCTGTCGGGGCCGCAGCGGCTGCGCGTCGAAACGGCCGAGCGGTGGTCGTTCTCCGTCACGCCGCTGGAGCAGGACGAGCCCGAGGACGGGGGAGTCTTCCGCCGCCGGGGGATCGGGAACCAGACGGTCGAGCTCCCCGAGCCGGACCCGCAGGGAGGGGCGATCCTCGAGTTCACCAAGATCGAGAGCGCTCGCCCCGCGCACCTGTTCCTCCGGCTGCACACGGACTTCGGCGACCAGGCCTACTGGCCCGTCGGCAACGACGACCGTGCCAGGTTCCTGTTCGGCCACGACACCCCGGCCATCTGGTCGACGGCCGGGCGCGTCGAGGTCGCCAACGCCGTCGGCTGCGAGTGGCGGCTGCGCGTACTGCCGTTGTCCGCGGCCCGCCCGCTGGAGGGCACCACCACCCGGGGAACCGGTGCGGAGGTCCTCGTCCACACAGGGGTGCCGGCCGCGCTCGCGCTGTGGTCCGTGTCGGACGCGGGAAGCAACCCCACGGTGCAGGTCCACGTGGAGTCACGCGACTACAAGGTGGACTTGTCCACCGCTCACCACCACGTCGCGGCCGGTGCGATCCTCGGACTCGGTCCCGGGCCGACGCTGCTCCAGACCAGGGGTGACGGAGGCTGGGACCTGCGTGTCACCCCGCTCGACAAGGTGCCCACCTTCGACGCGGGAATCACCGGCTCGGGTGGGGAGGTGGTCCGCTACACGGGGCCGCCCGTCACCGCACGGATCCTCACCAGGTCGTGGCACAAGTGGTCCGGCATGGTCTCGGTCCGCACCCTCACCCCCGAACTCGTCTGGCAGGACTGGGCCAACGCCAAGGGCGGCCTGCCGGGCCGGCTTCCGGGAGGGAGACTGAAACTGCTCCCCGGAATGGTGCTGGCGATCGACGGGCCCCATGACGGGTCCGACTGGCGGATCCGTCTCGGGATGGCCCGCGGTCTGGCATGGCGCAGAAACAGCTTCCGCACGAGGCCCGACCTCCCCGACCGCTGACGCGGCTCGTGCGCCGTCAGTCGCGGTAGCGCGGCGCGGGCGGGAAGAAGTCCCCGTAGGGGCCCAACCACCGTTCGTGCAGGGCGCGGAGCGTGCCCGAGGCGCGCAGGTGGGCGAGCACGCCGTTGATGAAGCGGACGAGTTCCGGTGTCGTCTTCGAGACCGCGATCCCGTGCGGCTCGTAGGTGAACCGCGGTCCGGTGATACGGGTGGCGGGGTCCTGGGCGCTCAGTCCGGCGAGGACGTTGTCGGTGGTCGACACGGCGGCTACGTCGCCCTGTTGCAGTTGGAGGAGGCAGTCGGTCCAGTCGGCGACGGCCACCGGCCGCACCGCCGGGCGGGCGCGGCGCAGCTCGGTCAGTGAGGTGGTGCCCTGGGCCGTGCACACCTTCTGTCCGGCGAGATCGGCCAGGCTCTGCACCGGGGAGGTGTCGGTGACGAGGACGCGCTGGCCGGAGTCGAGGTAGTCGCTGCTGAACAGCACCTGTTCCATGCGCTCGCAGGTGATCGTCATGGAGTGGGCGACGAGGTCGACCTCGCCGCGCCGCAGTATCTCGATGCGCTGCGCGGACGGCACGGTCTTGAACTGCACCCGGTCCGGCCGCCCGAACAGGGCCCGGGAGATCTCTCGCACCAGGTCGATGTCGAGCCCGTCCAGCAGTCCGGTGTCGGAGTTGCGATAGCCGAAGAGATACGTGTTCTGGTCCACGCCCACGATCAGCCGGCCGCGTGCGACGATCCGCGCCATCGCCGTACCGCTCGGCATCCTGCCGCCGGGCGTCGGCATGTGGGCCGGCGGTTTCAGCGACCGCAGTGGATCGCATGTGCCGCCGGCCGCCGCCGGCGCGCTCGCGGACGCGGACGCGCTGTCGGCGGGCGCGCTCTCCCCGGCGGGCGAACGGCGGTGCGGTGCGGCCGAGTTCGCACAGGACACCGTCAGCGTCATCGCGGCCAGCGACGCCACGACCACGGCAAGCAGTCGGCCGCGGCGCAACGGGGCCCGGCGGGTCCCCACGGCAGTCGGCAGCCCGCCCTCTTCTCCACGTGCCCGACGTTCCCTCACACTGCCTCGCAGTCCTCGGAACCCAGCCGAGGACGCCGTCCGGCGCCCTGGCCTGCCACACCCTCGTCCGCGGTGACGCGTTCACGTCGACTCGCGGTTCCCCTTGTCGCACGGAACACCATGCCGCGGCGGAAACGCCAGCGTTCGGACCAACTCCTCGGCCGCACCGAGGAGTTCGACCTCGCGCCCGGTCATCGTCGGATTGGCCGCCCGCCTCCGCCGGGCTTCCGCCAGCCCCGCCTCCGTGAGGCCGGCGGGATCGGCGAGGAGCGCGACGAGGACCGCGCGGGCCGGGGCGGCGATCGGCAGGTCGTCCACGGCGACCTGGGCGAGGATGACCGCGGAGAGACCCCAGTCCAGTCCGGGGTCGCCGTCCTCCGCGGTGCCCCAGTCGATGACGCGGGGACCGGCCGGGGTGAGCATCACGTTCTCCGGGTGGAGGTCGAGGTGCAGGACGCGGGTGCCGGGGCGCCGACCGGGGATGGCATGCAACTGCCGCAGCAGCGCGGCGAGTGCGGTCCCCGCCTCGTGCGGGCCGATCGCGCCCGCGGCGAAGGCCTCCAGCATGGTGGGCCCGGCCAGCCGTTCCATCACCAGGTCCGTACGCGAGTCCCCCGGCCGCACCACGGGCACGGGGTAGCCGTGCGCCCGTACGTGTTCCATCACCGCGCACTCGGCCGCCGCGTCCCCCCAGTCCTCCCGGTTGCGGCGCAGCACCCACGCCTCGTCGATCTCGTACACGTCCGCGGTACGGCCGGAGCCGATCAGTTTCCCCCTGGCTGGCATGGCCCAGAATCTAACCCCTGCGTAAGGCGGCGCGCACCGGCCGTCACGCGGGCGGTGAAGCACCCCACATGACGCACATCACCAACTACTTGGATTAGTAGTGTTTAGGCATGACATGTACGCGCCCCAAACACCCTCTGACCTGGGGCTTGAGAGCCACGTCACACAGTTCACCTTTCACCCACATGCGACCACAACTAGTAAAAGGGGTCTTTGCGGACACGGATCGAGAGTGTTTCTCTGGAGCAGTCGCACGGCGCCGACGAGTCCTCACGGGCCTCGGCGCCGACGCATTGCCACCGCCGCGCACCGCGTGACACCGGCAGGCGTACGACGTCTCTGTCCCCGAAGAAACAGGTTCTCCGTGTCCGTCTCCCGCATCGTCGCTCGCATCGCCTCCCCGAAGAAGGCCCTGACCGCCGCCGCTCTGGCCGCCGCCACCACCGGTCTGGTGCTGACCTCGGCTCCCGCTCAGGCCGCGACGACCTCCGCCTCCTCCGCTCAGTCGATCGCGCACAAGATGATCCCGAGCGCGGCGCAGTACAACGCGTTCAGCAAGATCGTCGAGCACGAGAGCGGCTGGAACGTCACCGCCACGAACTCCTCCTCCGGCGCCTACGGCCTGGTCCAGGCCCTCCCGGGCTCGAAGATGGCCTCGGCCGGCTCCGACTGGAAGACCAACGCCGCCACCCAGATCAAGTGGGGCCTGGACTACATGAACTCCCGCTACGGCTCCCCCACCGCGGCCTGGAGCTTCTGGCAGTCCAACGGCTGGTACTGATCACCGGCCCACACACGCACGCACGCGGCGGCGGCCCCCCGGCATTCCGGGGGGCCGCCGCTACATTGCGTTCATGGACCAGAACACACAGCCCACGTCCTACGACCGTGAAGCGCGCGGGGTCCGGCTGGTGGTCGTGCTGCTGGGGCTGACCGTGGTCAGCGGGCTCATCGACGCGGTGAGTTATCTGGGCCTCGGCCATGGCGGGGGTGTGGGGGTGTCCCCCGCATAAGCACAGCACCGCGAACATGACCGGCAACGTGGTCGTCCTCGGCTTCGCCGCCGCCGGGGCGCCCGGCTTCTCGGTGTCGCACACCCTCACCTCCCTCGGCGCCTTCCTGGTGGGCGCGGTGGCAGGCGGCCGGATCGCGGTACGGATGGGCGGCGGCTCCCGCCGGACCTGGGCGCGGGCCACGCTCGGCGCCGAGGCGCTGCTGGTCGGCGCGTGCGCGGTGGTCGCCTTCGCGGCGCCGGGCGCGACCGGCACGACGTCCACCCTGATCGCGGTGACGGCCTTCGCCATGGGCCTGCGCAACGCGACCGTGCGCAAGCTGGGCATCCCCGATCTGACGACCACGGTCCTGACGATGACCCTCACCGGCCTGGCCTCCGACTCCCGCGTCGGCGGCGGCTCGGGACACCGCTCGCCCCGCCGTACGGCCTCGGTGATCGCGATGCTCGTGGGCGCGTTCCTCGGAGCATGGCTGACCATCCACCACGGCCTGGGCATCCCGCTCCTGCTCGCGGCCCTGGTCGCCGGATTGTTCGCCGTGACCGCATCTGGCCGGGAGTAGCCCAAAGGCCGGTCAAGAAGGCAGAATTCGTGCGTCTAAGTCCCACGATCAAGAGGATCGATCACACATGATCACGCTCACGAAGGAAGACGGTCCGGCGGATCTGGACGGAGTGACCCATCTGGAGATCGGGGCGTCCTGGGACCCCACCGTCGGCAGCAGCGGCGGCATCATCGGGAAGCTGCGCCAGAAGGCCGGTACGGACCTCGACCTCATCGCCATCGCGCTGCAGGGATCGGAACCCGTACGGCTCGCGGGGCTCGACTCCCTGGACCCGCTGGGGAACGGCGCGTTGCTGCACAGCGGGGACAACCAGACCGGCAAGGGCGAGGGCGACGACGAGACGGTGACCGTCGACCTCGCCAAGATTCCGGCCGCCATCACGTCGATAGTCTTCATCGCCGCCGCCTACAAGAAGGGCAGTTCCTTCCAGAAGGCACGGAACATCGCCTTCAAGGTCTACGACGCGAGCGGCGGCAGCACCCAGCAGGTCGCCGAGATCTGGCCGAACCTGCTCAGCTCCGACAACGGCTGCGCGGTCGCCAAGGCCGTCCGGGAGAGCGGTAGTTGGAAGCTCCTGGTCATCAACGAGACCGGGAAGATCAAGCAGGGTGACGAGAAGGAGCTCATGAAGTTCGCGGTACGGAAGTAAACCCCGAGGACATGAGCTGAGACGGGCCGGCGGCGCCGGGATGCCGCCGGCCCGAGCTTCTCAACCTGCCGTCACCTGAAGCTCTTTGACCCCGTTGATCCAGGCGGAGCGCAGCCGGCGCGGGTCGCCCGTCAGGGTCAGGTTCGGCATCGCGTCGGCGATCGCGTTGAAGATCAGGTCGATTTCGAGGACCGCCAGGGACTTGCCGAGGCAGTAGTGCGGTCCCCCGCCGCCGAAGCCCAGATGCGGATTCGGATCGCGCATCACGTCGAAGACGTCCGGGTTCTCGAAGACCTCGGGATCGTGATTGGCGGAGGCGTAGAAGATGCCGACCCGGTCGCCCTTGCGAATCAACTTGCCGCCGAGTTCGGTGTCTTGAGTCGCCGTGCGCTGGAAGGCGTTGACCGGGGTCGCCCAGCGGACGATCTCCTCGGCGGCGGTCGACGGACGTTCCCGCTTGTACAGCTCCCACTGCTCGGGGTGGGTGAGGAACGCGTGCATGCCGTGGGTGATGGCGTTGCGGGTCGTCTCGTTGCCGGCGACCGACAGCATCAGCACGAAGAAGCCGAACTCGTCGGAGTTCAGGTTGCCTTCGTCCTCGGCGGCGACCAGCGTGCTGACGATGTCGTGGGCCGGGCACTGCTTGCGCTCGGCGGCCATGCCCATGGCGTAGGCGATGAGTTCGGCGGCGGACTCGGCGCCGACCTGCTCCGTGATGGCGTACTCGGGATCGTCGTACGCGATCATCTTGTTGGACCACTCGAAGATCTTGACGCGGTCGTCCTGCGGGATGCCGATGAGTTCGGCGATGGCCTGGAGGGGCAGTTCGCAGGCGACCTCGGTGACGAAGTCGAAGGGGCCGGAGTGGGCGCGGGCGCCCGCCACGATGGCCTGGGCCCGGTCGCGCAGGCGGTCCTCCAGCGCGCGGATCGCCCGTGGGGTGAAGCCGCGTTGGACGATCTGGCGGACGCGGGTGTGCTCGGGCGGGTCCATGTTGAGCAGGATCAGCCGCTGGGCGTCGATCGAGTCGCGGTTCATGTGCTCGTTGAAGCGGATGATCGCCGTGTTGAGGGTGGAGGAGAAGATCTCCGGGTGGGTGGAGACGTACCGGACGTCGGCGTGCCGGGTGACGGCCCAGTAGCCCTCGTCCTGGAACCCCGCGATGTTGGCGGGCTGCGGGATCCAGCGCACCGGTTCGGCCGCGCGCAGCTCGGCGAACTCCGGTAGGGGCACGCGGTGGTGGAGCAGGTCCGGGTCGGTGAAGTCGAACCCGTCGGGGAGAGCTGGACAGGGCATGGGTACTCCAGCTTGGTTCTGACGGCCCATCAGGAATGTGCCGTGAAGGTAATAACGGGTTCTAGAAGTCGCAAGAGGTACGGCGACCCGAATTCCCTGCACAACCCTTGCGGTTGTGGACGGCCTGTCAGCAGACTGCACACAGAACTAGAACGCGTACTAGTTCTGCGTGGCGGGTGGCCGGGACGCCCGCGCCGCGCGGTGTACGAGGAGAGGACGTGTCCCATGGTCGCGGAACCCGTCATCGTGGAAGCCGTACGCACTCCCATCGGCAAGCGCGGCGGCGCGCTCGCCAACCTCCATCCCGCCTATCTCCTGGGCGAGACCTACCGTGAACTCCTCGGCCGCACCGGCATCCACGCCGACTGCGTCGAGCAGGTCGTCGGCGGCACGGTGACCCACGCCGGCGAACAGTCCATGAACCCCGCGCGCACGGCCTGGCTGGCCATGGGCCTGCCGTACGAGACGGCGGCGACGACCGTCGACTGTCAGTGCGGCTCCTCGCAGCAGGCCTCGCACATGACCGCCAACATGATCGCGGCGGGCGTCATCGACGTCGGGATCAGTTGTGGCGTCGAGGCGATGTCACGCGTGCCGCTGGGCTCGGGGTCCAAGCACGGGCCAGGGAAGCCGTTCCCCGACGAGTGGAACGTGGACCTGCCCAACCAGTTCGAGGCCGCCGAACGCATCGCCCGCAACCGGCAGTTGACCCGCGAGAACGTCGACTCGCTCGGTCTGATCTCCCAGGAGCGGGCGTCGATCGCCTGGTCCGAGGAACGCTTCAAGAAGGAGACGTTCGCCGTTCAGGTGCCGACGACGGAGGACGAACAGCGCGCGGGCCTCGGCATGTGGCGGCTCGTCGACCGCGACGAGGGGCTGCGCGACACGTCGATGGACGCGCTGGCGAGGCTGAAGCCGGTCATGCCCACCGCCGTCCATACGGCGGGCAACTCCTCGCAGATCAG
The DNA here is from genome assembly GCF_036227225.1 of Streptomyces sp. NBC_01478. Classification (GTDB taxonomy): domain Bacteria; phylum Actinomycetota; class Actinomycetes; order Streptomycetales; family Streptomycetaceae; genus Streptomyces. The sequence goes on from NZ_CP109444.1 coordinate 3,722,006, forward strand.
CGACGGAGCCTCGGCGATCATGTGGGCGTCGAAGCGGATGGCGCGGGCGCTCAAGCTGCGCCCCCGGGCTCGGATCGTCGCCCAGGCGCTGGTCGGTTCCGACCCGCACTATCACCTCGACGGGCCGATCGACGCGACGCGTGCCGTGCTCGGCAAGGCGGGCATGACGCTCAAGGACATCGACATCGTCGAGATCAACGAGGCGTTCGCTTCGGTGGTGTTGAGCTGGGCGCAGGTCTTCGGCCAGGACCTGGAGAAGGTCAACGTCAACGGCGGTGCGATCGCCCTCGGCCATCCGGTCGGGGCGACGGGAGCACGGCTGATCACCACCGCGCTGCACGAACTGGAGCGCGCCGACAAGGAGTTCGCGCTGATCACGATGTGCGCGGGCGGGGCGCTGGCGACGGGGACGATCATTCAGCGGCTCTGAACACGGTCTCGGGAGCGGGCGGTTGGCCCTCGCGGGCGGGGGCGGCGCCCTCGCCCGCGGAGGTCAGCGGCCCTCCGGGCAGGGGTCAGGGACCCTCCCGGCGGGAGGCAACAGCCCTCGCGGGCGGAGGTCAGGAGCTCGCCGGGCAGGAGGCAGCAGCCCGCGCGAGCAGGGCGCTGGCGACGGAGACGGGGACGGGGACGATCATTCAGCGGCTCTGAAACACCGGGCTCCGGCCGTCCGCCGCGTGAGCGCTGCGCGGCGGACGGTCTACGTCGGGGTCGTCACCGGGTGCCGACGCACAGGTCCCGGACGTACCAGTCGAGACGTGTTCCGTCCTCGCCGTGCGTGTGCTTGCCGGGGGTGAACCCGGCCCGTTGGGCGACCGCGGCGGACGCGGCGTTGTCCGGGTCCACCCGGATCACCGCCTCCCTGCCGCCCTCGCCTGCCGCGAACCGGGAGGCCAGGAGGACCGCGCGGGTGGCCAGGCCGCGTCCTCTCCAGGACGGGTAGAGGCCGTAGGCGACGTTCACCTGGCCGGGGGCCAGGCCCGCTGCCGTGAACCGGAGGTCGATCGTCCCCGCGAGCGTCTCGTCGGCGCCCACCCGGATGCCGAAGGCGCGGAGCGGCCCGGCGGTCTCCCACTGTTCCTCGCAGTGCCGGATGTACGCCTCCACGCCCTCGCGGGTGCCGGGGCCGCCGCTGAGCCAGCGGACCATCGGCTCGTCCTCCCCCGCGAGGTGCGTCGCCGCGTCGGCCAGGCGCAGCGGGGACAGCGCGACGATCCCGTCGGACAGCCTCACTTCATGCATCCGGCGACTCCAAGGCGCTGTCCGCGGGAGCCAGTTGCTCCTCGGCGCAGGTGCGGAAGGCCGCGAGCAGTCGGCGGTTCTCCTCGCCCGCACGCATGGCCAGGACGACCGGGATGGGGTCCACGCCCTCCAGCGGGACCGTGGTCAGATCGGGCCGCAGGCCCTTCCTGATGGCGCCCACCGGAACGAGCGCGACCGCCTCGCCGGCGGCGATGACTTCGAGTTTGTCCTCCAGGTTCTCGACGAGCGGACCGTCCGGCACCCGCCGTCCGTCCGGGCGGGGATCGACGCGCCAGAACGCGTTGAACTCCTCGTCGGGGAACCGGGGTACGGGCTCGTCCGCGATGTCGTCGAGGGTGACGTACTCCTTGCCGGCCAGCCGATGTCCGACTGGCACCAGCAGCACCCGGGGCTCCTCGAAGAGGACCGTCACGCTCAACCCCTCGGTGGCGAACGGGAATCGACCGATCACCACGTCCACCCGGTGCTCCAGCAGTGCGCCCGGCATCTCGCCCCAGCCGAGAAAGGAGTGGTGCACTTCGGCGTCCGGGTGGCGTGCCCGCAGGGCGCGCACCGCCGGAGTGACGATGAGCCCGGTCATGTACCCGACGACGATCCGGCTCGGCGTCCCGGCCGCCCGCGCCACGGCGGTCGCCTCCGCCGCCGACCTCAACAGCGCCTCGGCCCGGGGCAGGAACGCCGCCCCCGCCTCGGTGAGTTGAGTGCCCTGCGTGGACCGTTCGAAGAGCCGCACCCCCAACTCCCCTTCCAGGCGCCGGACATGGCGACTGAGCGAGGGCTGCGCGAGATGCAGGACGGCTGCCGCCCGGCCGAAGTGCAGCTCCTCGGCGACGACGGTGAAACAGCGCACCAGGCGCAGATCCAGGTCACTCATACCTCGACTGTACGACGGCACGAGCTGCGGTGATACCGGAACTGAATCACGTCTTCCGGAGTCGGTCTTGGACGGGCGGGGCCGGGCGGGCGCAGGCTGGGAGCACACCACTTCCCGACCCACCTGGGGTGATTTCGTCATGCGTGTTTTCGTCACCGGCGCGACCGGATTCGTGGGCGGCGCGGTCGTCCGCGAACTGCTCGACTCGGGACACCAAGTACTGGGCCTGGCCCGCTCCGACGCGTCGGCCGACCGGCTCGCGGCGACCGGGGCGGAGGTGCACCGGGGTTCGCTGGAGGACCTCGACGCCCTCCGCGCCGGTGCGTCGGCCTCCGACGGTGTGATCCACACCGGTTTCATCCACGACTTCTCGAACTACGCGGCGTGCGTCGCGACAGACCTGCGCGCGGTCGAGACCCTGACCGAGACCCTCGCCGGTTCGGGCCGCCCCCTCGTCATCACCTCCGTGATGAGCCACGGCCGCACCGAGGAAGACGTACCCGACCCCACCACCCACCCCGAACTGGTCCGCCTCCCGGCCGAGTTGACGGCTCTCACGGCGGCAGCGCGGGGCGTCCGTTCCTCGGCCGTACGGCTGCCGCAGGTGCACGGCGAGGGCGATCACGCCTTCGTCCCGGGCCTGATCGACATCGCCCGCGCCAAGAACGTCTCGGCCTACCTCGGCGAAGGCACCAACCGCTGGGCCGCCGTCCACCGCGACGACGCCGCCCCCCTGTACCGGCTGGCGTTGGAGAGCGCCCCGGCGGGTTCAGTACTGCACGCCGTCGCCGACGAGGGCGTGCCCGCACGGGAGATCGCCGAACTCATCGGCAAGCGGCTGGGCCTACCGGTGACGAGCCTGCCGGTCGAGGAGGCCGGGGCCCACTTCGGCTGGCTGGGGCACTTCTTCTCGTCCGACCTGCTGGGGACGAGCACGCTCACGCGTAAGCGGTTCGGGTGGACACCGACCAGGATCGGACTACTGGCGGACGTCGACCACGACTACTACTTCAACGTCAACCAGCCGTCGTAGCGGACCAGTTGACGAAGGTGGTGAAGGCGGCGGGGCCGAGGGTGAGGATCGGCCCTGCCGGGGTCTTGGAGTCGCGGATGGCGAGGGTGCAGGGGGTGGTGGTGCAGGAGGTTTCGGCGATCTCTATGCAGTTGCCGCCCTCGTCACCGCTGTAGCTGGACTTGCGCCACTGAGTCCGCGTCGGCATCGCGTTGTTCCCCATAACGTTCCTCCATCACGCGCCGGATCAGCTCCGCCGAGTCTCTGATGGAGAGGGCGGCGGCCTGGAGATGATCGTATCGGAGCGAGCACTTGTTGACGGTGGCCCGGTCGGCGGTTGGATGCCCGCTGCCGCCATAGCCCTCCGTGTACACAATCGGCGGGTCATCCTCGAACCGGTAGAGGTCGAAGGAACCTTGGAGCCCCGCGTGGGCTCCCGCCGAGAACGGCAGGATCTGGATGTTGATCTGAGGATTGTCCTCATGGGCCAACAGGCCGGTGAGTTGTCCCCTCATGGCCTCCGGCCCGCCGATCTCTTGGTACAGCGCGGCCTCGCTGAGGATCGCCCAGAAGACAGGCGGCCCCTTCTTCTCGAAGATGCTCTGGCGGGCCAGCCGCACCGTGGTCCGGTCGTCGAGGTTGCTCTGGTCCATCGCACCGAGTACGGCACGCGCGTAAGCCTCGGTCTGAAGAAGACCGTGGATCATGTGCGTCTCGAAGGAGAGGATCTCGACGGCCCGCGCCTGCAACTCGGCCGCCTGTTGGAACCAAGTGGGGAGTTGGCTACGCAGCACCAGTTGAAGCAGCCGGGACAACAACCCACCCGTACCCAGCGCAGCGTCAACCGCGTCGCTGAACGCCTGTGTCGGTAGCTTCCTCGCCGTCTCGATCTGGCCGATGAGCGAACCGGTGTAGTTGATGATGGCGCCGAGTTCGCGTTGCGTGAGGCCGGCCGCCTCCCGATACCGACGCAACTCGAAGCCGTAATAGTCCAACGGAGACGCCCCTGGATCAAGGGTGTTGATGTGCACGCGAAGCCCCCTGCCTCCCGACCCGACAACCGTCCACCCGTGAACGGGTTGTATTCATGCCGTTGCCGACGGTAGCGGCGAGACGTCAGCCTTGTCGTGTGAACGAACCAATTCCCCCCGCCGTGCTGGCCTTTCCGCACCGCCAGCAGTACGTCATGCACCTCACCGTGGGTGAACACTCCGCCCGGCACATCCGCCGCATCGTCCGCTCCTTCCTCCTGGAGTGGGGCATGCCGGAGCTGTCGGACGCCGTCGAACTGGCCATGACGGAGCTGGTCGCCAATGTCGTACGGCATGTTCCGGACCGGCGCTGCGGACTGCTGTTGCTGCGGCAACCGAAGGGCGTGCGGGTCGAGGTGAGCGACGGCTCGCCACAACTCCCGGACCTGCACGCCGAGTTGGACCCCGATTCGGAGGACGGGCGTGGGCTCGTGATCCTGGACGCGGTGACCGACAAGTGGGGGGTGACGCGGGCGTCGGGGGGCGGGAAGATCGTGTGGTTCGAGTGCTGACGCCACACACCTCCACAAGCCGGGGCCATCCCTAACCACCAACAGCCCATAACAGTGGTTAGATTTACCCCCAGCTTCCAGCCCCCCCTCGGGGTTGGCCGCTGAGCCGAGGCGGCGTGCTGGCGAGGCGCGAGCGCGCCTCCTCACCCCGGCCCGCGACGCAGCCCACCCGACGGGCTCCCCACCTGGGCCCCCGTTCCTCAGGGCCGCTCGCTCGCTTCTCAAACGGGCTGGAGCGGCCCTAGTCAAGGGTGACCCGCAGGGTCATCGCCGCAGGCGACGCGACCGCAGGGAGCGCCCTTTACTCGGGCCGCGGAAGCCCGACACTGCCAAAGAAGCGAGCGGCCCCACGGCCACTTCTGGTTCCCCGCGCCCCCTTAGAGGCGCTGCACATCCCCGGCACTCACCGGCTCAGCGTTGACCTCAAGGGGTTTCGGCCGCAGCGACCGCGCCCGCGGCCCCTGGAACACGTACGCCAGACCGAAGCCCGCCGCGACGACCGCCGCGCCCCCGGCCGCGTCCAGCACCCAGTGATTGCCGGTCGCGACGATCGCCGAGACGGTGAAGAAGGGGTGCAACAGGCCCAGCGCCTTCATCCACCACTTGGGGGCGAGGGCGAAGATGACGACACCGCACCACAGGGACCAGCCGAAGTGCAGCGAGGGCATCGCCGCGTACTGGTTGGTGAGCGCGGTGAGGGTGCCGTAGTCCGGCTTGGAGAAGTCCTGGACGCCATGGACCGTGTCGATGATGCCGAGCCCGGGCAGCAGACGCGGCGGGGCCAGCGGATAGAGCCAGAAGCCGACCAGGGCGAGGAGCGTGGCGAAGCCGAGGGCCGAACGGGCCCACCGGTAGTCGACCGGCCGACGCCAGTACAGGACAGCCATCACCGTCAGCGGCACCACGAAGTGGAAGGACTCGTAGTAGAAGTTGAAGAAGTCCTTGAGGAACTCGACCTTCACGACCCAGTGGTTGATCGCGTGCTCGATGTCGATGTGCAGGAAGCGCTCGATGGAGAGGATCTCGTGGCCGTGGTGTTCCGCCGTGGCCCGGCCGCCCGCGTTGGTGCCGCCGGTCGCCGCGAGGCGGACCTGCTGGTAGGCGGCGTAGGTGACGCGGATCAGGAGGAGTTCGAGGAGGAGATTCGGGCGGGTCAGGACGCGGCGCAACTGCGGGATCAGCGGGACGTGCTTCCAGCGCGTGGGGACCGGCTCGGCGTACTCGGTGGGGATCGGCCGCCGGTAGTACTCCGACGTGCGGGACAGGAACGGCACGACAGTCGCGGCGGCGAGCGCCATGAGCAGGACGACGTTGTCACGCAGCGGATAGACGGCCGCCATGTTCGGCAGCATCATCTTCGCGGGCAGCGTGACGACGAGGACCACCGCGACCGGCCACACATAGCGGTCCGAGGCCCGCTTGCCGACCCGGCCGACCACCGCGAGCAGCACCCACAGCAACTGGTGCTGCCAGGTCGTCGGCGACACGGCGATCGCCGCGCAGCCGGTGACCGCGACCGCGAGCAGCAACTGCCCGTCGCGCGCGTACCGCACGGCCCGGCGCAGGCCGAGGTAGGTGACGGCCGCGCCGAGCGCCAGGAAGACGCCGATCTCCAGCGGGCCGGTGAGGCCCAGCCGCAGCAGCGCGCCGTGCAGGGACTGGTTGCCCAGGCCGTCGGCCGCGCCGCCGAGGCCGGCGCCGGCCATGTGGTGCACCCAGTAGGTGTACGAGTCGTGCGGCATCGCCGCCCACGCGATCGCCACGCTCGCGGCGAACGTCAGCGCGGAGGTAACGGCGGCCCGGCGGCGGCCGGTGAACCACAGCAGCGGCGCGAACAGCAGCACGGTCGGCTGGAGCGCGGCGGCGAGCCCGATCAGCACACCGCCGGCGCGCTCGCCGCGCACCGTGAAGCAGCCGAGCAGCACGAGCAGGACCGGGATGATGCTGGTCTGGCCGAGCCAGAGCGTGTTGCGCACCGGCAGCGACAGCATGAGCAGGCTGATCGCGACGGGCGCGGCGAGCAGCGAGGCCCGGCGGGTCACGGGCTGCGGCAGCGCGCGGGAGACGACCAGGCCGAGCGCGACGACCAGCAGCAGCGTGCCGAAGGTCCAGCCCCAGCCGAGGGCCTGTTCGGCCGCCCGGGTGAGCGGCTTGAGGACGAGCCCGCCGAAGGGGGTGCCGGTGAACCGCGTCGAGTCGTACAGCGAGCCCTTCACATGCAGCACGCCGTTCGTCCCGACCCAGGTCTCCAGGTCCGTCAGCCGCTCCCCCTGCGGGGTGCCGAGGACCACGGCCACCTGCCGTACGGCGAGGACCGCGGCGACCAGCCACAGGCCCAGGCGCGCCACGCGCAGCCGTGTCCTGGCCGCCTGGGCGGCACTCGACCCGAAAGCTCCCGCGGCTCCCGCCGGTCGCCCGCTGTGCTCCACGTTCGCCACGCCTCGTAGGCCTCCCGCCCCGCTCGTCCCACGCGTCACACGCGCGGCTGTTCCCTCTGGGAACCCTATGAGGTTCGCACCCCCTGCGGGAGAGACGCAGGCAACCCCCCCTTCACCTGACGTCCGCCCTCCTTTTGTCCGGATGACGATAGTCGGCCCCGGGTTGCCTGGGCACAGCAAATAACCGTGCGCTTCCGACCGGGCACGATGGCCCGATAGCTTGTGCGCATGATCGGTTTACTGATCGTTTCGCCGCGGAGGCCACTGCGAAGGTCACTCCGGAGGTCACCGCCGAAATCCTTGCCGGAGTCTTTGCCGGGGCGGGCCCGCGCGCGCGTGACGGCCGTCGTCCTGGCGCTCCTCGCCCTGCAGCTCGGATCGCTGGTGTCACCGGCCTGGGCGTGCGGCTGCGGCGCTCTGGTGCCGAGCGCGGCACAGCGGATCGCGGTGGGACGCGAGGCGTCCGTGGTGCGCTGGGACGGGCGTCAGGAGCAGATCGTGATGCGGCTCACCGTCTCCGGGAACACCCGGCAGGCCGCGTGGATCATGCCGGTCCCGCACCGGGCGACGGCCACGCTCGCCGACCCCGCGCTCTTCGACACGCTGAACGCGATCACCGCGCCCGTGCACCGGGACCGCTATCACTTCTGGCCCCAGGACGGCGACTGGCCGCTCGTCTCCGGCGACACGGGCGGCGGCCCGCCGCCCGGCGCCCTGCCGCCGCCCGGAGTGGGCGTGGTCGGCCGTGAGCGGCTCGGCCCCTTCGACGTGGCCCGGCTGACGGCCACCGACCCGGACGCGCTGGGCGACTGGCTGAACACCAACGGCTTCGTGCTGCCGTCCCGCCTCGGCCAGGCCCTTCGGCCGTACGTCGACCAGCGCTGGGAGTACGTGGCGATCCGCCTCGCCCCCGCGACCGCCGGCACCACCCTGACCGGCGCCCTCGACCCGCTCCACCTCACCTTCGCCGCCGAGTCCCCCGTCTATCCGATGCGCCTGTCCCGCCTGGCGGGAGACCCGCAGTCGCTGGGCCTGTACATCCTGGCCGCCCACCGCATGGAGCCCAGCGGCACGATCGGCGGCTCGCGGCCGCTGGTCGCCTACGCCGGACGGATCACCGCGACCTCGGGCCCGCTGGCCGCCCTCGCCAAGGGCACCCCGTTCCTGACCGCCGTGAACCAGGAGTTCCCCGACCCCTCCCGCATCACCGGCGACCACCTGCTGCGCCGCACGGCCACGGACGCCCCGTTCCAGCAGGTGATCTACGACGACCGTCTGCGCGAGGTGGCCGGCGTCCCGGCCTGGTTGCTGACGATCGTCGGCGGCCTGGCCGCACTCGTCACGACCGCCGTCCTGCTGGCCGTACGGCGGGCCCGGCGGCCGGTGCTCCCGCCGCCCCCGGTGATTCCGCCGCCGCCGACGCACAGGCCGGATCGTTCCGGGTAGGAAGTGATCGTCAGCGCGGGCAGTGGTTGCCGGCGGACACACGAAAGGCACACAGGCACATGAGCGAGTCACGCGAGTCACAGGTGTGGGACGACGTCGACGACTACTTCATCAGCCATCTCGCCCCCGACGACGAGGTGCTCCAGGCGGCCCTGCGCGACAGCGAGGCGGCCGGACTCCCGGAGATCGCGGTGTCCGCCGCCGAGGGCAAGCTGCTCCATCTCCTGGCCCTGACCCAGGGCGCCGCCCGCATCCTGGAGATCGGCACGCTCGGCGGCTACAGCACGATCTGGCTGGCCCGCGCGCTGCCCGCCGACGGCCGCCTCGTCACCCTGGAGTACAGCCCCCGGCACGCCGAGGTCGCGACCCGCAACATCGCCCGCGCGGGCCTCGACAAGATCGTCGAGGTGCGGGTGGGCGCGGCCCTGGAGTCACTGGCCGAACTGGCCGACGAGACCGCCGAGAACCCGGCCCCCTTCGACCTGGTCTTCGTCGACGCCGACAAGGCCAACAACCCGTACTACGTGGAGTGGGCCCTCAAGCTCACCCGCCCCGGCAGCCTGATCATCATCGACAACGTGGTCCGCGGCGGCCGGGTCGCCGACCCGGACAACACCTCGCCGGACGTCCGAGGCACGCGTACGGCGATCGAGTTGATCGGTTCGCACGCGCGCCTGTCCGGGACGGCGATCCAGACGGTGGGCAGGAAGGGCTACGACGGCTTCGCGCTGGCGCGGGTGCTCGGCTGAGCCGGCCGGTGCCTCAACTCTCGTGATAGAAGCCGACGTTGACGCTGCGCGGCCCGGTGCGGTCCTGGATGACGATCTCGCCGCTGCCGCCCCGGGGCAACGGCACACTGCCTCCGTAGGCGACGGTCTGGGCGTACTCGCCGACGATCAGGCGTACTTCGGAGGACGGGTCGGGCTGGGAGCCGCGCAGCCAGCTCACCTGCCAGATGCCCTCGGGCCCGCACAGGAACTCCAGATGGACCCGCGAGATGAACAGCCAGTCGTCCGGTGTCACCAGCCTGCACACCGACTCGTCCCGGCCCACTCGCAGCACCGCGCCCGGGTCACTGGGCGACTCGGCCATCAGCATCCCGGCGGTCGCGCCCGCGTCCGTCCCGGAGACCGTGGCCATGGTGAGTTCGAGCACGTGCGCTCCCCTATGAAGTGTCCTTACAGCAGCGGCCGCATGATAAATCGCCCGGCGCCACCGCGTCCGGCACAATTGAAGTCATGACCGAGCGAAAGCCACCGGGTGTGTCCTTCGAGTCCTGGGTCGACAAGCAGATCCGCGACGCCGAGCAGGCCGGAGAATTCTCCCAACTCCCGGGCGCGGGGAAGCCGTTGCCGTCCGGCTCCGACACGACGTACGACGAACTGTGGTGGATCAAGCAGAAGATGGCCCGCGAGGGCATCTCCGTGCTGCCGCCGACGCTCGCGCTGCGCAAGGAGGCCGAGGACGCCCTGGCTGCGGCGTACTCGGCCCCTTCGGAGCGGATCGCGCGGCAGATCATCACCGAAGTCAACGTGAAGATCCGCGACATGATGTTCAAGCCGCCGCCCGGCCCCCCGCTGGGAATGAAGCCGTACGACGTGGAAGAGGTCGTACGGGAGTGGCGGGAGCGCCGGGCGGTCGGCGGGGCTGACGGCCCCGGTGGGTCACAGGTGTAGCAGCCGCTCCGTCAGTTCGCGGTAGTCCCGCAGGGCCAGGCGGAGCTTCTCGGTGTCGTCGGAGCCCTTGGTCTCCCAGGAGCCGTGCAGGGTGGCGCGGCGCTTGGTGACGGCCTCCGTGAAGCGGGCGGCGACCTCTTCCAGCACGTGGTCGGCCTCCTCGACGGCGGACCGGGGCTCGTCGACGAACCCGGTGACCGCGTGCTGCAGCCGCAGGCTGAACTTGTCGCTCTCGTCGTGCGGCATGAGGCTGCCGTTCTCGACGCCCTGCGGGACGTGCCGACCGTTGTCGGCAGCGGCGCCGGAGCCGATGCCGGGGGCGGGCTCGGGGGCGTGCACGGGGCGTGCGGAGGGCTCGGCGCGGTCTGCTGTGCGGTCGGTACCGGCCGTGGACTCGCGCGGGGAGCTCGTCGTCGTGTCGCTCGCACGCGGGGTCGGGATCGCGGCGCCGGTTTCACGGGACGAGGGCGACGGGAACGGCGTAGGTGCCGTAGCGGCCCTGTCGGCGGTCTTGCCGTCAGTGGTGATGCCGCCGTCGGTCCTGCCGTCCGCGGTCTTGTCGGTCATCCCCCTGCGGTCGGCGCGCTCCGCGTTCTTGTTGTCGTCCGTCCGGTCGTCCGTCTTGCCGCTCGTGTTGCCGCTCGTGTTGCCGTCGGTCGGCCGTATCGCGTCGGACATATAGCTCAACTCCCCTTCAGTGCCTGCTTGTTGAATGCGCCGATCGAGTGGCGGCCGCCGCGCCCGTGACTGTCGCCGTTACGGATGCCGTCGCTCACCAGGTCGTCGAAGAGGGCGCGGGCTTCGAGCATGGCCTCGCGCATCTCCTCGGTGCCGGCCTGGCTCTCCGGTGTGCCGTTCGAGCGGGCGGTGACGACGCGGTGCACGCGCCGGTAGCCGTGGACGTGGGCCGCGTGGTGCACGGACAACGCGTCGAACTGCTTCTCGTACTCGGCGACATCGGGGAAGCCCCGGGCGCCGGCGACCTCGCCGAGCAGGTGGTCGACGTCGGTGAGGGCCTCGCGGGGCGAGTCGACGAAGAGCTCCTGCGCGGCGGCCCAACGGGCCTGGAACCGCTCGCGGGCCGCGGGCTCCAGCGGCTGCTCCTGCAGCGAACCGTGCTCCTGGACGCGCTCGCCGAGCTCACGCTCGGCGGCCTTCGCGTCGCCGTCGTGCCGGGCCACGGTCCGGTCGTACTCCGGCCCGAAGCGGCGCTTCAGGCCCGAGCCGCCGGTCGCGCCTCGGGCACGCAGCGCCAGGGCGGCCGCGGCAGCGACCACGCCGACCACGATCACGATCAAAACGATGATCACGCCTGTGGACATGAGTGCCTTCCGGGTTCTTGGCCAACCGGCTCTCGTAGTCGGTCGGTTCCCCTACCGGGTTGCCCGGAAGACACCCTTCAAACGGCCGCCGTCACGCAGCGAAGCGGCGCAGCCCGGTAACGGACCACACGGTCGCGATACGGCCGTCCACGACCTCGAGGAGATCGATGCCGCTCTTCTGGGAGCCGTCCGCCCGCGTGACGTACCAGCAGGAGGCGACCCGGCTCCGGCCCGCGTCGACGACCGGGACGCCCTCGACGGCGTACCGGCGTCCGGGACTCTCGGCACGGTGGCGGGCGATGAGATCGACGATGCCCGAGGGGCCGCGGAGCGCGTCGGTGTCCGGCGCCCCCTCGGGGTTGCTGCCGAAGCGGATACGGAAGTCGGGGGCGAGGAAGCTCTCCGGGTCACTGAAGTCGCCGTTCCACAGGGCGGTCCAGCGTTCGAAGAGTTCGACGGATGTGTCTGTGTCTGTGTCTGTGTCTGTGGTCATGCGGCCCAGCCTGGTCGCCGTCGGCGACACCCCCCTGTCGGTGATTGCCGTCACACCCGGCCCCCTCCCGCGAGATCCTCACGCCCCCAACTCGGCGAGCGGCACCAAGTCCGAGCCCAGCGTGTCCAGTTCGGACAGGTCGACGGCCCGCGTCGGAACCCTCTCGTCGAGTGCCTCGACCGCCCGGATCCGGTCCAGCCGAAACCCGCGCGGCGCTTCACGCAGCCGACACCAGCCCGCCAGATACCAGTGCTCGTCACCCCCGAGGAAGGCGACCGGTTCCACCTCACGGCTGGTGCGGGCCCCCTCCGCGTCGGTGTACTCCAGCCGCAGCACCCGCCCGGCCGTCAACGCCTCACGCAACGCCGCCGGTACGACGGGCTCGGCGGACCGCGCCGTCCCGACCGCCGGTACGAGCATCTGCACCCGCCCGGCCATCTCGGCGGCGGCCGCCCGCTCCCGCTCCGGCATCACCGCGAGCACCTTGTGCAGCGCACTGCGCGCGTCGGCCGCGAACGGCGTTCCCGCGAGCGTGTGCAACCCGACCGCCATGGCCGTCGCCTCGGCCGGCGTGATGGTCAGCGGCGGCAGTGTCCGGCGCCGGTCCAGGACGTAACCGCCGCTGCGCCCCGGCTCGGCGTACACCGGCACCCCCGACTGCTGAAGCGCCGCGAGGTCCCGCTCGACGGTACGGACGCTGACCTCGAAGCGGGCGGCGAGCGTACGGGCGCTGCGCGGCCGGGGTGCGGCGGCGCGCAACTCCTCCACCAGGGCGTACAGCCGGTCGGTGCGGTTCATGACGACCAGTCTCCGGAATTCATGGGACCGGCGTGTCGATTCGGCCGCGACCCGTTCGACACAGATGCAAGGAGTCACCGAACGGAAGTCATGTGGAGGTGGAGGCTGTCATGGGTGAGGTCATCGCACGGCTGGCCATGTCGCTGGACGGGTACATCGCGGGCCCTGAGTCGGGGCGGGAGCATCCTCTCGGGATCGGCGGGGAGCGGTTGCACTCGTGGGTGTTCGGGCTGCGGACCTTCCGCCGCATGCAGGGGATGGAGGGCGGGGCGGGCGGCCCGGACGACGAACTGCTCGCCGAGTGGACCGAACGGCCGGGCGCGGTGGTCATGGGCCACGGCATGTTCATCACCGGCGAGATCCCGTGGGGCGACGAACCGCCGTTCCACGCCCCCGTGTTCGTCGTCACCCACCACCCGCGCGAGCCGGTGGTGAAGAAGGGCGGCACGACCTACCACTTCGTCACCGAAGGCCCGCAACGCGCACTGGAGTCGGCCCGCGAAGCCGCCGCCGACAAGGACGTGTCGCTGGCCGGCGGCGCCGACCTGGTCCAGCAGTTCATCCGCGCCGGATGGCTCGACGAACTGCTCCTGCACATCGTGCCCGTGCTCGCGTGCGGCGGGCGACGGCTCTTCGACGACCTGGGCGACCAGCACATCGAGTGGCGGAAGACGCAGGTGCTGGACTCCCCCGAGGTCACCCATATTCGGTTGCGCCGCCTCCCCACCCCCTCCTGACAATGCCCGCATGACCTGGACGATCACCCCGGAACCCTTCGACTCCCCCGTCGCCGCCGCACTATGGCGGGCGTACTACACCGAGGTCAGCGACCGCTGGTACCTGCTCCACGAGAGCCGGCGAACAGACCCGGAGGAGCTGGAGCGGGAGATCGCCGCCCGCACCGGCTCCGAACTCGCCTTGCCCGACGGCCAGTTGCTGGTCGCGTGGCACGAGGACACGGCAGCCGGTTCGGCGGGCGTACGCCTCCTCGACCCGACAACCGCCGAACTCACCAGGGTCTTCGTCCACGAGGGAATGCGCGGCCGGGGTGGCGCTCCGAGGCTGGTACGGGCCGCCGAGGAGGCAGCCCGCGAGCTGGGAGCCAAGGTGATGATCCTGGACACCCGACACGACCTGGTGGAGGCCCGCACCCTCTACACCCACCTCGGCTACGAGGAGACCGAGCGCCACAACAACGACCCGTACGCAGAACACTGGTTCCGCAAAAGCCTGATCAACTGACGGTGAGGACCCACCAAGTTGGTCTGTCCCCACGCGCCGACCGAACCAAAGAAGGTGCGCGCGGGCAACTGGCCAACACCGGCCCAGCTACGCGGCACCCTCCCAACACCGGCCCACCCACGCAGCGCCTTCCAGTACCGGGGGTCCCTCGAAACCCTCAACCAACCCCGCTCACCGCCCCGTTGTGCGGCTGCTCCCGATCAGACCCGCACAGCTCCCCGTTGAGCTCCTTCACCAGTTGGATCAGATCCGTGGGCCGGTCCGACCCCCACCAGTCCCCCAGCGTCTCCGCGAGGGACTCCTCACGGGCCTGTGCCAGCCGTTCGGCCATCTCCCGGCCCTGGTCGGTCAGTCGGAGGTCGAGGCCCTCGCGTACGGCGAGCCGGCGGCCCTCGACCTGACGGACCGCGGCGAGGATGACGGGCAGTGGCACGGAGCTGCGTTCGGCGAGCACACCCGGTTCCGCCCAGCCGTCCCGCTTCATGCGCAGGAGGAGCCAACTCGCCGCCGGCTGAAGGTCGTAGCCCGCTTTCGCGGTGATGGTCTTGTAGATCTCGCGGCGGCCCTCCCGCGTGCCGAGCACGGACAGCGCGCGGCACACCTCGTCGTAGGAGGAGCGTTGGACGGGGTTGCTGGCGAGGGTCTCGGTGACGTCGGGTGCGGTGACCGAGCCGCGCAGCTTGTCCTCCTTGAGGAACCACGCTAGGACGAAGCCGACGAGGGCGACGGGAGCGGCGTACAAGAACACATCAGTGATCGAGGACGCATACGCGTGCAGGGCCTCCGGCCGTACCCCGGACGGGAGTTGGGAGATGCCGCGCGGGTCGGACTCGAGACCGTCCGGTGTGACGCCCGGCGGCAGCGAGGTACCCCGAAGAGCGTCCGTGAGCTTGTCGCCCAGGCGGCTCGCGAAGATCGTGCCGAAGATGGCGACGCCGAACGACGCGCCGATGGACCGGAAGAAGGTCGCGCCGGAGGTGGCGACGCCGAGGTCCTGGTAGGAGACGGCGTTCTGCACGATGAGCACCAACACCTGCATGACCAGGCCGAGTCCGAGCCCGAAGACGAAGAAGTAGGCGCTCATCTCGCCGGTGGAACTGTTCTCGTCGAGCTGGTGGAGCAGCAGCAGGCCGAGCGCGGTGACGCCGGTGCCGGCGATGGGGAACACCTTCCAGCGGCCGGTGCGGCTGACGATCTGGCCGGAGGTGGTGGACGAGATCAGCATGCCGAACACCATCGGCAGCATGTGGACGCCGGACATGGTCGGCGAGATGCCCTGGACGACCTGGAGGAAGGTCGGCAGATAGGTCATCGCGCCGAACATCGCGAAGCCGACGATGAAGCTGATGACGGCGGCGAGCGTGAAGGTGCGGACGCGGAACAGCTTGAGCGGGAGGACGGGTTCGGCGGCCCGACGCTCCACGGCCACGAACGCCCCGATCAGCACCACGCCGAGCACCGCGAGCCCGATGATCTGCGGGGATCCCCAACCCCAGGTCGTCCCGCCCAGCGAGGCGACAAGCACCAGGCAGGTCGCGACCGCGGCGATGAGGAAGGTGCCGAGGTAGTCGATGACGTGGTGGGTGGACTTGCGCGGGATGTGCAGGGCGGTGGCGATGACGGCGAGGGCGACGACGCCGACGGGGAGGTTGATGTAGAAGACCCAGCGCCAGCTCAGGTGCTCGGTGAAGAGCCCGCCGAGGAGCGGTCCGAGAACACTGGTCGCGCCGAACACGGCACCGAACAGCCCCTGATAGCGCCCGCGTTCACGCGGCGATACGACATCACCCACGATCGCCATCGACAGCACGATCAACCCGCCGCCGCCGAGTCCCTGGAGGGCCCGGAAGCCGATCAACTGGGGCATGTTCTGCGCCGCGCCGCACAACGCCGACCCGACGAGAAAGATCACGATCGCGATCTGGAACAGCCGCTTCCGCCCGTACTGGTCGCCGAGTTTGCCCCACAGCGGGGTCGCGGCGGTGGAGGCCAGCAGATACGCGGTGACGACCCACGACAGGTGTTCCAGTCCGCCGAGATCGCTGACGATCGTCGGCAGCGCGGTCGACACGATGGTCTGGTCGAGGGCGGCGAGCAGCAGCCCGAGGAGCAGCGCCCCGATGGAGACGAGGACGTTGCCGGACACGTGTTCCTGGGCGGCGCTGCCCCGCCGCGGGGGTTCCTCCGGTGGCTGCGCGTCGTGCACATTCCCTGTCATACCGTGCGCATCGCCGGCCATGAAGACCTCCCGAGGCTCTCGTTACACATCCATGGTGATCGGTGTGCCCCGGTACGGCCTGTTGAGTCCGATTGGAAGCCCGCATTCCGGGGGCCGGAGGAGACGGCGTGAAGGAGATCCGCATAACCTCGGGAGTTCTGACGGGGAGGGACGAACACGTGAACGAGGCGAAGGGGCACATATGCCCGCAGTGCGGGGCACCCCGGGCGACCGACGGTTCTCCGTCCTGCGTCTGCACCCAACGGGCGTCCGACGCACTGCGTGACGCGCGCACGGCGGAGGCGGCAGCGGCGGAGGACTTCGACCCGCTGCGGATCAGGCCGTACGTGGAGCTGGAGGGGGACCCGCGGGACCGGACGCCACCGACCGCTCCGCCGGTCGTCCCCGAGGGTGAGACACAGCGGCTGCCGGCGGTCGAGGAGACGATGCCGCTGCGCGCGGTACCGCCCGCGCCGCCCGTGCCGCCCGCACAGGCGGAGACAACGCTCCTCCCGCCCCTGAACGCGACCTCGCCCCCGAACGCGTCCGACCTGAGCCTGTTCGAGAGCGGCGGGGACGCCCCGGAACCGCCCACGGACGCCGACTCCCCGCGCCGCCGCCACCGCCGTACCGTCCTGCTCGCCGTCGCGGGAGCGGTCGTCGCGGTGACGGTGGTGGCCGGTTTCGCGAGCGGCATGTTCTCGTACGAGACCCCGTCCCGGGACCAGGCGGCTCCCCAGGACGTACGGGCGAGCGTCCCGACCGCGTCGAAGAGCGCGGCGCCGGTGACTCCGTCCACGAGCGGCTCTACGTCCGCACAGCCGACGTCGGCGTCCCCGACCCCGTCGCTCAGCGAGACCCCGTCACCGACGGCGTCGTCGGCCCCGTCCGCCACGCCGTCGAAGTCCACGAAGCCCAGCCCGACCCCTACGGCCACCACCAGCAGGTCGACCGCCGCGGCCACGGACCGCCAGGGCGGCAGCAGCCCCTCCGCAATCCTCCAACGCGGCGACGAGGGCCCCGAGGTGACCGAACTCCAGCTCCGCCTGGCCCAGTTGAACCTCTACACCGGCCCCGACAACGGCATCTTCGACAAGCAGGTACAGACCTCGGTACGCACATACCAACTGGCGCGCGGCATCCAGTCGGACGGCCTGGGTGTGTACGGCGCGGCGACACGAGCAAAGCTGGAATCGGAAACAACCGAGCCGTGACGCTGCGCTGGCTGGGGGGCCTGGAAAGCGCCGGGGTTGCAAGACACCGGGCTTGTGGCTAGGGCCAAGGCCGCGAGGCGCCGGGGCCGCGAGAGGCCGGGGCGGAAGGGTGCCTGAGTTGAAAGGGGCCCGGGCTGGAAGGTGCCGGGGTTGCACGGAGGGCCGAGGTCGCACGGAGGGCCGAGGTCGCAGGGAGGGCCGGAGCTGCGGCGAGGGCCGAGGCTCCGGGGAAGGCCGGAGCTGTGTGGAGCCGGCGACGAAGCGCGCCGGGGCGGACTGGACGCCGGGGGTTGCACGGAGGGCCGAGGCCGCGCGAGGCCAGCGGGACTGAGGCCGCCGGACCTGAAACGTGCCGACGCGACGACGGGCTCCGGAGCCGAAGAGAGCCAGGACTGCGGCAGACCCCGGAGCGGAATCCGTCAGGCGGGACCGGACGCCGGGGCCGGAGAGGCGCCGGAGCCGACCGAGCACACGAGCACCCGAGCACGGAGGGTGCCTGGTCGGCCAGGCCGCTCAACACCGGCCGGCCGGACGCCACCGCAGCGGCCCACAGCCGTAGGCCAACACCCGTAAGGGGCAAGGACCGTGGGCCAACCTTCACGGGTCAACGGCCGTAGGCCAACCTCCGTGGGCCAACACCCACAGACCCGCCCACAGACCCGCCCGCAGGCCACCGCGCGTGGGCAACACCCACGCGCCCCAGCCATCGGCCACCAACCGCAGGTCAGCCGTAGGTCAGCCGTAGGTCACCGCATGTAGGTCAACAAACGTAGGCCAACCCTGCGGACCGGCACCCCGCAAACCGACCCCCACTCCACGCAGCCATGACCTCACGTACCCCCGACCCCACAACTCCCCCGACCCCACACCCCCTACCCCACCCGCAACCGAATCCCCCCACCCTCCAACCCCTCCACCCGCACCTCACGCAAATCCCGTACCACCACGTCCGCCCGGTGGAACCCGGCCTGCGGCCCGACCCCCACCACCCGCATTCCCGCCGCGCGCCCCGCCGCGATGCCCGCCCCGGAGTCCTCGAAGACGATGCAGTCGGCCGGGGCGATGCCCAGTTCGGCGGCGCCCTTCAGGAAGCCTTCGGGGTCGGGCTTGCTGGCGCCTACGGACTCGGCGGTGATGCGGACCTCCGGCAACTCCAGCCCGGCCGCGCCCATCCGCGCGGTGGAGAGGGCGACGTCCGCCGAGGTGACCAGCGCGTGCGGCAGGCCCCGCAGGGAAGCGAGGAACTCCGGTGCGCCGGGGATCGGGACGACGCCCTCGACGTCGGCGGTCTCCTCGGCGAGCATGCGGGCGTTCTCGGCGTGGTTCTGCTCCATGGGCCGGTCGGGCAGGAGGAGCGCCATCGACGCGTACCCCTGTCGGCCGTGCACGACCTTCATGACCTCGTCCGCGTCCAGCCCGTGCCGGTCGGACCAGCGCCGCCAGATCCGCTCGACGACCGCGTGCGAGTCGACGAGGGTGCCGTCCATGTCCAGCAGGAGGGCGCGGGCGGTGAGCACGACGGTGTCCGTCATCGGCAGGCTCCAAGGAACGGAAGAGACATACGAACAGGAGAGACATACGAACGGGAGAGACGTACGAACGGAAGAGACATACGCGGGCCAACCCAGTCGACCCGGTCAACCCCCGGAGGGACAAGGTGGCCCCGTCCGCCGGTCAGGGAAAACGGACGGGAGCCACTTTGTTTCCCTACGATACAAAACCGGACCGGCATCGCGCCACCGCCCCCGGAAACAGTTCACCCACCGTTCAGCTCCCGCGCCCGCTCAATCCCGCTCAATCCCGCTCAGCCCGCCACCGCCTCCCACAGGCTCCACGCCCCCAGCGCCAGCATCAGCACCGCCGCGATCCGCGTGATCAACTTCAGCGGCACCCGCTTCATCAGCGCCTTTCCGCCCACGATGCCGAGCCCGGCGACCGCCCACAGCGCCAGCACCGCACCGAGACCGACCGAGAACGGGTCGTCGTAGCGCGCCGCGAGGTTCGCCGTCATGATCTGGGTCAGGTCACCGAACTCGGCGACCAGGATGAGCATGAAACCGGCGCCGGACACCTTCCAGAAGGACTGGTCCTTCGGCTTGCGGACCTCCTCCTCGTCGTCGCCCTTCTTGAAGAGCAGGACCGCGGCCCCGCCCAGGAAGAGCACGCCGGTCACCGCGGCCACGAGCTGCTGCGGCAACAGGGTCAGCACACTTCCGGCCGCCACCGCCAGCACGACATGGAGAAGGAACGCGGTGGCCACGCCCGCGAAGACGTACGAGGCGCGGTAGCGGGTACCGAGGACGAGCCCGGCGAGCGCGGTCTTGTCGGGGAGTTCGGCGAGAAAGACGACGCCGAAGACGAGCGCCGTCACGCTGATGCTGATCAAGGTTCCTCAATCGGTCGGGGCTGCCCCACCGAGAGTGTGATTGCTGTCCGCGGACACCTCGGCACGGCAGCACACACGTGTCCCCGTGCCGTACGGCACGAGTGGTGCACTGCTTTACCGAAGGTCTCGCTGGCCGGCCCCACCGCGTGAACGCGTCGGGCCTGCCTCCGGGCGCCGGCTCAGAACGAGCTGAGCACTATGTCGACGGTCCGGCGAAGAGCTACTCCCCTTCTGCGCCGTCCACTGTACGCGAGATGCCCCCCGCCCCACCCATGAGGAAAGTCTCGCCGCACCCCTTGTTGTGTCATGAACACGTCACTAACTTCTTACCGGACGCACACCTTCCCGCAATACGGCACCGCGAGCATTCCTTCGCTCGCACTCCAACACCCCCACACCACAAGGGAGTTCGTATGCCGAAGTTCTACGCGCGTCGACGACTGAGCATACTCGCGGCGTTCACCGGACTCATAGCCTCTGTCGCACTTTTCAACGGACCGAACGCCTCCGCGGCCCTCCCCACCCCCGTCAGCGCCGCCACCGCCCGCACCTACCTCGCCTCCCTCACCGTGGCGACCGAGGTCCGGACGGGCTACGACCGTGACCTGTTCCCCACCTGGATCACGATCAGCGGCACCTGCAACACCCGTGAGTACGTCCTCAAGCGCGACGGTACGAACGTCGTCACCACCTCCGCCTGCGTCGCGACCAGCGGAAGCTGGTACTCGGTCTACGACGGTGCCACCTGGACCGCCGCCTCCGACCTGGACATCGACCACCTCGTCCCGCTCGCCGAGGCCTGGGACTCCGGTGCCCGCAACTGGACCACCGCCCAGCGCCAGGCCTTCGCCAACGACGTCACCCGGCCTCAGTTGATCGCCGTGACGGACAACGTCAACCAGTCCAAGAGCGACCAGGACCCGGCCGAGTGGATGCCCCCGCTCACCTCGTACGCCTGCACCTACGTGCGTGCCTGGGTCCAGGTGAAGTACTACTACGACCTCTCGGTCGACACCGCCGAGAAGGCCAAGCTGACCTCGGTCCTCAGCGGCTGCTGATCCCAAGGGAGATCCCCCTGGAGATCTAGGCGCCGCCCTCCGTCGTTCCGTACCGTACGGGGCGACGGAGGAAGGTGATCAACCGTGGCCGGACTGCGCCTTGGACCACTGCTTCGCTACGCCGACGGCTCGTCCGCGACCGTATGGGTCGAGGCGAGCCGTCCGTGCACCGCCGAGGTGCGCTGCGCCGACGGCGCCCGGGGCACCGCCCGCACCTTCCAAGTGGCGGGCCACCACTACGCGTTGGTGCCGGTGGAGGGCCTCACGCCCGGGACCTCGACACCGTACGACGTGTTCCTGGACGGCGCGCATGTGTGGCCGCTGCCGGACTCCTCGTTCCCGCCGTCGGTGATCCACACGCCGGACGCCGACGGGACCGTCCGCGTCGCGTTCGGTTCCTGCCGCTGGGCCGCGCCGCCCGCCGACGACCACGACCCGGTGGGCCCGGACGCCCTGGACACGCTGGCCTCGCGCATCGCGCGCGACCCGAAGGGCGAACGGCCGGACGTACTCGTCCTGTTGGGCGACCAGGTGTACGCCGACGAGGTCTCCGACACGACCCGCCGCTGGCTGTCCGCCCGCCGTGATCTGCGCGAGCCGCCCGGCAGCGAGGTCGCGGACTACGAGGAGTACACGCGGCTCTACTACGAGTCCTGGCTCGACCCGGAGATCCGCTGGCTGCTGTCCACGGTGCCGTCGTGCATGATCTTCGACGACCACGACGTCATCGACGACTGGAACACCTCCGCCGCCTGGCTGGCCGACATGCGGGACACCCCGTGGTGGCGCGAGCGGCTGCTGAGCGGGCTGATGTCGTACTGGGTGCACCAACACCTGGGGAACCTCTCCCCCGCCGAACTCGCCGCCGATCCCCTCTACTTGGCGGTCCGTGACACCCCCGACGGCACCGACGAGCTCCGCGCCTTCGCCTCCCGCGCCGACGCCGACCCGGCCTGCGTCCGCTGGAGCTACCGGCGCGACTTCGGCCGCGTCCGGCTGCTGATGGTGGACAGCAGGGCGGCCCGCGTCCTCGACGAGCAGAATCGCGCGATGCTCGACCCCGGCGAGGCCGACTGGCTGCGCACCGAGGCGCTGGCGGACCCCGGTTCCTACGACCACCTCCTCATCGGCACCTCGCTGCCCTGGCTGCTGCCGCATCTGATCCACGACGCCGAGTCCTGGGACGCGGCCCTGTGCCGGGGCGAACGGGGGCCCCGCTGGGCCGGGTTCGGCGAGAAACTGCGCCGCGCGGCCGACCTGGAGCACTGGGCGGCGTTCCCGGAGTCGTTCGAGCAACTGGCGGACCTGATCGCCGAGGTGGGCTCGGGGGACGGGGCGCCGGCGTCGGTGCTCGTGCTGTCGGGGGACGTCCATCACGCATACGTGGCGGAGCCCAACTGGCGGACGGGCCAACCGAGTTCCCGCGTCCTCCAGCTCACCTGCTCGCCGGTCCACAACTCCATCCCCGCGTACATACGGCTCGGCTTCCGCTTCGGCTGGAGCGCGGTGGCCCGTGGGCTGGGCCGGCGGCTCGCCCGGCACGGCCGTTGCCCCCGCCCCTCGGTCAAGTGGCGCAAAAAGGGCGGCCCTTGGTTCGGCAACCAGCTCATGACCCTGACGCTGCACGGCCGTTCGGCCCGGCTGCGACTGGAGCAGGCGCGGGCGGACGGGACGCTGAAGACCGTGGAGGAGTCCCCGCTCACACCCTCGTGACCTCGGTGCGGGCATGATGAAGCGGGCCGTCCGCTTTCCCGGTGGGCGGTCTGCTCCATCGCGCCCCCACACGCCCGGGAGTCACCCTTTTGTCTGCAGTGAACGCGTCCGACGGCGAGCCGGCCCCCCTCCCGGCCCGCGTCCCGGCCCGCGTCTCCGTCGCCGTGGTCGGCGCCGGTCCGCGCGGCACCAGCGTCCTGGAACGCCTCTGCGCCTCCGCGCCGGAACTCCTCCCGCCCGGCGCCCGGCTCACCGTCCACATGGTCGACCCGGCGCCCCCGGGCCCCGGCCGCGTCTGGCGCTCCGCGCAGTCCCCCGAGCTGCTGATGAACACCGTGGCCTCCCAGGTGACCCTCTTCACCGACGCCGGCGTCGACTGCTCGGGCCCGGTCCGCCCCGGCCCCAGCCTGTACGAGTGGGCGCCCGCCGAACTGGGCCCGGACGACTACCCCACCCGCGCCCACTACGGCCGCTATCTGGAGTGGGTGTTCGCCCGCACCGTCCGCGAGGCGCCCGACTCCGTCCGGGTCGCCACCCACCGGGCCCGCGCGGTACGCCTCGACGACACACCCGACGGCCATCAGGTCCTCACCCTGGACAACGGCCGTACGCTGTCCGCCCTTTCGGCCGTGGTCCTGGCGCAGGGACACCTCCCGACGGCCGCGGACGCCACCCAGCGCCGCCTCACCGCCCACGCCGACCGGCACGGCCTGCGCCACCTCCCGCCCGCCAACCCGGCCGACGTCGACCTGTCCGCCGTACGCCCCGGCGAACCAGTCCTGTTGCGCGGCCTGGGCCTCAACTTCTTCGACCACACCGCCCTGTTGACGACGGGCAGGGGCGGCCGTTTCGTCCGCGCGGAGGACGGCACTCTGCGCTACGTCCCCTCGGGCAACGAGCCCCGCCTGTACGCCGGTTCACGCCGAGGCATCCCGTACCAGGCCCGCGGCGACAACGCGAAGGGCCCCTACGGCCGCCACACCCCCCGCCTCCTCACCCCCGAGGCGATATCCGCGTTCCGCAAACGCGCCGACTCGGGCGAGCCGCCCGAATTCCTCACGGAGATATGGCCGTTGGTGGCGAAGGAGGCCGAGACGGTCTACTACACCGCTCTGCTACGGCGTTCCCGGCGCCCGAAGTTCGCAGAGTCCGCGGAGTTCACCGAGCGCTTCCTGGCCGTCCCCCACCGCGATCCCCAAGAGGCCCTGATCCTCGACGAGTTCGGGGTCGCGGCCGCCGAGCGCTGGAGCTGGGACCGGCTGTCCCGCCCGTACACGGAACGCGATCTCGCGCACCCGGCGGCCTGGCGGGACTGGCTGTTGTCGTATCTGCGCGAGGACGCCGAGCACGCGGCGCTCGGCAATGTGGACGGCCCGCTCAAGGCGGCCCTGGACGTGCTGCGCGATCTGCGCAACGAGCTGCGGCTGGTGGTCGACCACGGGGGCCTCGCGGGCGCCTCCCGCCGGGACCACCTGGACCGCTGGTACACCCCGCTCAACGCGTTCCTGTCCATCGGCCCGCCCCGCCGCCGTATCGAGGAACTGGCCGCGCTGGTGGCGGCGGGCGTGGTGGAGGTGCTCGGGCCGCGACTGGAGGTGCGGGAGGCGGACGGCGCCTGGGTGGCGCGCTCCCCCGCGATACCTGGCTCGGAGGTGTGGGTGACGACGCTCGTCGAGGCGCGCCTGCCCGAGCCGGACGTGCGCCGCACCGCCGACGAACTGCTCGGCCGACTGCTGAAGACGGGCCGGTGCCGGCCGCACACGGTGGACGGTTACGAGACGGGCGGGCTGGACGTGACGCCGCGCCCGTACCGTCTGATAGACCGTCAAGGAGGCGTCCACGCACGGCGGTTCGCGTTCGGGGTGCCCACGGAGGGCGTGCACTGGGTGACCGCGGCGGGCGCCCGGCCGGGTGTGGACTCGGTGACGCTGTCGGACGCCGACGCGGTGGCGCGGGCGGTTCTCCGGGTCGCGACGACGGAGCGGACGTCACCGGCCGACGCCCGCCCCTGGACGTATCAGCAGGTCAGGGAGCCCAGCCGAACGGCACGGTGAAGCAGGCGGCGCGGACCTTGCTGCCCGGCATGTCGTGGATCACGACGGAGGACGCCTCGCCCTGCCGGAAGGTCCAGTCGTGCCGGGCGCTCGACTCGGCGGCGCCGTGCTCGTCGGCCGTGAAGTCCAGCCAGACCTCGTTGTCGGCGGTGACGTCGGCCGGGTCGGTGGACGGCTTGTGCTGGAAGTGCCCGCCCGCGGCGGCCGGTTCGGCGCCGCACGGCTTCTGGTGCACATGGACGGCGTACGCGTGCCCCGGCACCATCCCGTCGACCCGGAGCTTCACCGTCGTGGCACCGCCGACGGCCGTGTGCTGACTCACCTCGATCCACGCGGCGGCCGGGACCAGCTTGTTGTCGTACGTCACCGCCGCCGACGGCACGAGGGCGCCGACCGGCGCGAACCGCGCGTCCGTCCGCATCCAGTAGCCGTCCGGGGCGCCGGCGGCTCCCGCACCGCCCGTGCCGCTCGCCAGGAGGGCCGCGACGACGGCGCCCGCGCATATGCCTGCCACCATGATGTGTACCGTTCCTCACGTTCAGGTGTAGTTGGATCCCCTTTACGTTGCTACGGGATGCGGGCCCGCCCCGCCCCTCGGGACGGGGCAGCCGGGTGAACACACTGTGCGGATCACACGTGCCCCCCGTGAATCTCCTGTCCCCACCCAGGCGTACGCTGTATGGCTGTCACTGGCCGTCCTTGCCGCGGCCCACGGGGGAGTTCACGGGGAGCCGCGTTGTTCGAGAGTGTGGGGTCGCTGACCGGCAGCCCATGGATCTACGCCATGATCGCCCTGTCCGTCCTCCTTGATGTGTTCCTGCCGGTCCTGCCGAGCGGTGTCCTGGTCATCGCGGCCGCGACGGCGGCGGCAGCGGGCACCGGCGCGGCGGCGGACGCCGTTCCCGTCCCGCACGAGGTCCCCAGCATCCTGGCGCTGATCGCGTGCGCCGCCACCGCGTCCCTCCTGGGCGACCTGGTGGCGTACCGGCTGGCCTGGCTCGGCGGCGAACGACTCGACCGCGCGATCTCCCGCTCCCGCCGCCTCACCACCGCGCAGGAACGTCTCGGCCAGGCCCTGGCCCGCGGCGGCGGCCCTCTGGTCATCCTGGCCCGCTTCGCCCCGGCCGGCCGCTCGGTCGTCTCCCTCGGCGCGGGCGCCGCCCACCGCCGCGCCCGGGACTTCCTCCCCTGGTCCGCCCTGGCGGGCCTGTCCTGGGCGGCGTACAGCGTGGCCCTCGGCTACTTCGGCGCACAGTGGCTCGGGGCGACGTGGCTGGCGACGGGGGTGTCGTTGGTGGCGCTGTTCGGGGCGGGGGCGGGGGCGGCGTTCGTAATGCGGAGGCAGCCGGGGGCGACGGAGGCGACCGCCGCGCCGTAGGGGTTGGGCGGCGGAGGCGACCGCGCCGTAGAGGTTGGGCGGCGGAGGCGACCGCGCCGTAGGGCGAGGCGCCGGGGCTGTCGCGCCCCAAGGGCCGGGCGCCGCAGGCGACCGCTCTTAGGGGCGCGGGGAACTGCGCGACCAGCCCCCACCGGCCCGCGCTGTGATCACGCTCCCCGCGAAGCGCCCCGCACTTTGATCACCGGGCTTCCCGCGCAGCGCCCCGCACTTCAAGCCCGGCGAGCAGTTCCGCCGTGGCCGCGGCGATCACCTCAACGGCATGGTCGAAAACCTCACGGTTGTGCGAGGCCGGCGCCCGGAACCCGGAGACCTTGCGCACGTACTGCAACGCGGCGGCACGCATCTCCTCCTCCGTGGCCTCGTCGGGCTGGGCGGGCGGTCGAAGAGTCTTGATGCTGCGGCACATACGTCCAGTCTCGCGCGACGAACGCGATACCGCCGCCCCTCTCCCGAACACACCTGCGATGATCCATCCGAGGCGGCCACCGTCACCACGCACGGGGCCGACCGACGAAAGGACCAGCACCATGGCGAACAAAGAACTGACGGTCGCGATACTGGGCCCCGGCGGCGTGGGCGGCCTGCTCGCGGCCCTGCTGTCCCGGGCCGGCCACCGGGTGATCTGCCTGGCCGGAGCGGAGACGGCCGACACCCTCCGTACGAACGGAATCCGGGTCCGCAGCGAAGGTTTCGGCGACTTCACGGCCGCGGTGGAAGCGGACACGGAACTCCGCGAACCGGTCGACGCCTGCCTGATCACGGTCAAGGCGACAGCCCTGGACGCGGCGCTCACCCGCGTCCCGGCGAGGACACTGGCCGACGGCCTCCTCGTCCCCTTCCTGAACGGCGTGGAACACCCGGCCCACCTGCGCGCCCGCCACGACCCCGCCCGGGTCGCCCCCGCGATCATCAGGGTCGAGTCAACTCGCGTCGCCCCGGGGGTGGTTGAGCACGGCAGCCCGTTCGCGGAGATCGACCTGACGGGCGACACGGTCCCCCGCGAACGCCTGGACGCACTGGCGGCGGCACTGAACGCGGCCGGCCCCAGGACCCGGGTCCTGCCCGACGAGACGGCGGCACTCTGGGCCAAGATGACATTCCTCGCCCCGCTCGCCCTCCTCACCACCCTCCCCCACTCTCGGCTTCGCTCGAGCGGGGGGACCCCCATCGCCCTCCCCCTGGGCGACGTACGCACGCGCCACCGCGAGGAGTTGACGGCCCTGCTGGCGGAGACGGCGGCGGTGAGCCGTGCGTACGGCGGCCCGTCGGACGCGGCGGGAGCACTGGCCCGCTACGACACGTTCCCTCCGGCGACCAAGTCGTCGATGCAGCGCGACGCGGAGGCGGGCCGCCCGCTCGAACTGGACGCGATCGGCGGGGCGTTGCTGCGGGCGGCGGAGCTACAGGGGATCCCGGTACCCGTGACGGCAAGCCTGGTAAGGGAGTTGGCGGCGCCGAACGCCAACTGACGGGCGGGTCAGCCCTGGAGGTCGATCCGCCAGTCGTTGGAGGTGATCCAGCACCCCTTGGGGTACTCGAACTCCACCTCACCGAGCAGGGTGAACCCGGCTTTGCGGCACACCGAGTTCGACGCGTGATGGCCGACCCCCGGAAAGGCATGCAGATACCGGTGCCGCCCGGCGTCCCGCGCCACGTCCACAACGGCACGGGCCGCCCGGGCGGCCAGCCCCCGCCCCTGGAACTCGGGCAACACGCCCCACCCGGTCTCCCACACCGGCTCGCCCTGCCACGCCCGCTCCCAGTACCCGATCGAGCCGACGGTCTCCCCGCTCGCCGCCGACTCGACCCGGTACATGCAGCCCTGCTCCAGCCCGACATACCGCCGATGCCGGGCAGCGAGCCGCTCGTCGGTCTCGGGACCCCCCAAGTGCACGGTCATCTCAGGGCTGTTGAGCCGCTCCAGCAACCAGAGGTCACCGTCCGCCCAGGGGCGGAGCCTCACCTGTTCCTCGTCCATGCCCGGCACCCTAGGCGGGCCCACTGACACTCCCCGGGGAAGACCTGGTAGCGGGGACCCGTGCCCGGGACACGGCCGGAGGTCCACGGGGGACGGTCCGGTGGGCGAGGGCACGGCCCACACTCGTTCGTATGAAGTCCCGGAAGGAACTCGCGACCCAAATTCGAACAGGCGTAGCATTAGCGCGTGCCTACGACCTACGACTTCCCGAGTGACCTCCTCGCCGGTCAGGAGGAGCTGCATCAGGTCCGGGCCGAGCTGTCGGCCCTGCTGAAGCGGCTGCCCTGGTCGGTCGAGCCCCTGGACGGGTTCAGCGACACGGGCGGCTGGCGCAAGGTGGAGCGCCCGGCCTCCCCCGGCTGGACGCCCGACGAACAGGCCGAAGTGGAGAAGCTCCGACAGCGGGAGCACGAACTCGCGGTCTTCGTCAGCGGCCACCGTTTCTGGACGGAGGTCGCGGCGACGGAGCGCGTGGAGGGCCGGATGCGGCTGAAGCACGCCCACGACACGACACCGGCGGACGACAGGGCGGACAATGGGTGAGATGAGCCTCACATCGCCGAAGCACACGAGAGGCGGCGATCGATCATGGCCGACCACCCGCACGCACTCCTCGTCCGCAAGGGCTACGACGCCTTCGTCCGCGGCGACATGGACACCCTGCGCGGGCTGATGTCCTCGGACGTCACGCACCACGTACCCGGCACCCACCCGCTGTCCGGCGACTTCAAGGGCCAGGACGCGGCCATCGACATGTACGGCCGACTCTTCACCCAGACGAACGGCACCCTGCGCGTCGAACTGCGCAACGTCCTCGTCGACGGCCGGGGCCACGCGGTCACGCTCCACCACGTCACGGCCGAGCGCGACGGCAAGCACATCGACGAAACCGGCGGCATCGTCTTCCGCATCCTCGGCGACAAAATCACGGACCTGGACGAGTGCGTCGAGGACATCGACAGGTCGAACGAGTTCTGGTCCTGACCCCGCCCGCCACCCGCCCCGCGGCGCGCTGCCCGAAGGCCCAGGTCCTCGACTACGGCTTCCGCAGCGCCCGTTGGGCCACCATCAAGGCCGTCACAGCCCCTACGACCGCCACCCCGCCGGCACCGACACCGACGGCCCGGAAGCCGCGCGTCGACCGCCAGGACAGCACCGACCAGCGCGACTGCGCGGACAGCACGGACCCGGTGCTCAGCCACGACCCGGCCGAGACGAACGACAGGGCCGAGCCGATCGACCCGACCGACAGCGCGCTCCCGATCGACCCGACGGACAAGCTCGACCCGACGGACCCGATGGACAACACCGACCCCACCGAACCGATCGACAACACCGAGTCCGTCGACCACAGGGACAACACGGAACCCGAGGGCGTGGCGCCAGGTTGAGTCATGAGCCCATCCTGCCCATCGCCCCCGAAAACCGCGAGCGTCCTTGGGCACCTTCCGTAGAATCCCGCGGGTGACCGGAAGCGTCGTGCTGTGGGACTTCGACGGAACCCTGGCGTACCGGGACGGCAGGTGGCGCGGGTGCCTGGTGGACGCGCTGACCGAGGTCGCACCCGGTCACGGCGTGACCCGCGCCGACCTGGCACCCGGGTTGCGCGACGGATTTCCCTGGCATCGGCCGGAGACCGGGCATCCTGACCTGAACACCCCTGACGCCTGGTGGGACGCCCTTCATCCGCTCTTCGTGAAGGCGTACGTCGGCGCGGGCGTCGCCGCCGAACCGGCCGCCCTCGCCGCACTGGGCGTACGGGCGCACTACATCGACGCGACCCGCTGGACCGTCTTCCCCGACACAGTCGCCGCGCTGGCGGAACTGACCGCGGCCGGCTGGCTCCACGTCGTGGTCAGCAACCACGTCCGGGAACTCGACGACCTGCTCCGGGATCTCGGCCTCGCCGGACATGTCGCGACCGTGGTCAACTCCTCGCTGATCGGCTGGGAGAAGCCGCACCGCCGGATCTTCGAGACGGCCCTGGATCTGGCCGGACGTCCCGAGCGGGTCTGGATGGTCGGTGACAACCCGGTGGCCGACATCGCCGGAGCGCGGGCCCTCGGCATCCCCGGCATCCTCGTCAGTCCGGGAGAGAGCGGGCTGCGACCTGCCGTGCGGCGCATCCTCCAGGGCGATGTGGACTCCATGTGGACTCCGAGCACAGGAAGAGGCCTCCCGGGGATCTCCCCGGAAGGCCTCTGAACTGCTGTTTATCCTGGTGGGCGCGGACGGTTTCGAACCGCCGACATTCGCCTTGTAAGGGCGACGCTCTACCCCTGAGCTACGCGCCCAGGACGAGTCGACAGCCTACATTGCCGGGGGGCCTGTCCTGCAAACCCGTATCGGCACGGAAGACAGGTCAGGGCCGTGTCGGGGGTTTTCCCCACCCCGAGTCCGGGAGCGCACCGGATGCCCCGGAGGAGCGTCGCTCTCTACGGTCGAGGAGAGCCGTAGGAGTCATCGGGACTCCGCGACCGCCCCAGGGGGAAATCACCGTGACCCGCACCCGCACCACCCGCCGTGTCCTCACCGCGACCGCCGGCGTCGCCCTGCTTCTCGCGGGTGCCACCGCCTGCGGCACCGCCTCCGCCGGCGACGACAAGCACCCCGATCACCGCACTTTCGCGCTGCCCGGCCGTACCCTCACCATCGACTCCGACGACTCGGCGCTCGAAGTCGTCGCCTCGGACGCGAACCCGGCGGGGAAGATCGAGGTCACCCGGTGGTGGCAGGGCAAGGTGGCGATCGGTTCCGATCCCAAGGTGAGCTGGGCGTTGAAGGGCGACCGGCTGGTGCTGCGGATGAAGTGTTCCGGGGTGATCGCCGACTGTTCGATCAAGCACCGGATCGAGGTGCCGCGCGGGGTCGCCGTGAAGGTGGAGGACGGGGACGGGAGTGTGCGGGCACAGGGGTTCACGGACGCGCTGAACGTGCGTACGCACGACGGGTCCATCCATGTCACCGACTCCACCGGGCCGCTGACGCTGCACAGCGGGGACGGATCCGTGCGCGCCGAGGTGGCGTCCCGCGAGGTGCACGCGACCACCGGTGACGGGTCCGTGCGTCTCGAACTCGCCGCCGTACCGGACCTGGTGGAGTCCCGCAGCGGCGACGGGTCGGTGACGATCGCGTTGCCCAAGGGCGGCGGCACGACGTACCGCGTGACGACCAAGACCGGGGACGGCGGGGTGGATGTGTCGGTCCCCCGGGACTCGTCGAGTTCTCATGTGGTGACCGCCCACACCGGCGACGGGAAAGTCACGGTGCGGAACGCGAACTGACCGGCTCGTGTGTTCGTCCTCTACCGGTGGGAGAATGACAGCGGTCAGACGGACAACACGGGAGAGGGATGTGACGGCGACACCAGCGCAGCCGTATTCGCCGCTCACACGGTCCAGGCGCGGTTCCGCCGCCGCCCGTGCCGCCTTCGACACCCTCGCGCTGATGAGCCTGCCGTTGCTCGCCGCGCTCGCCCTGCCCGCCGCGTTCGCGGGCGGTGGCACCCGGCGCTGGTTCGGCGGGCGGGCGGAGGGTCAGCGGGCCGAGGCGCAGGCGGCGAAGGACGCGGCCGCGGCGGCGTTCTACGAGCTGGACACCGCCCAGCGGGATCTGCGGATCTCGATAGACACCATCACCGCGGTCGACGACTCGCCGGCCGCCCGCCGCGCGGTGACCGACTTCGAGGCGCTGGGCCGGCGGATCGACGAGGCGAGCGGCCGGTACATCAACGCCGTCGACGCGCACGACCTCGACCGCGACGACCTGGAGGCCGCCGCCGCGAACCGCGCCCGCACCGAACTGACCGCCGCCAAGGACCAACTCGGCCAGGTCAAGCAGGAGTTGGACCGGTTCGAGAGCGGGCTCGGGCCGCTGCTCGGCAAGGCCGAGACGCAGTTGGCCCGGCTGGCGCCGGCCGTCGAGCGGGCCCGGCAGGCGCTGCTCGCCGCGAGCAACGCGCTGGACGCCGTACGGGCGTCGGGGCTGCGCGCCGACGATCTCGCCGGGCGGCTCGCCAAGCTCGGGCCGGAGCTGACGAAGCTGAACCAGGGGGCCGGACAGCACGGCGTGCCGCAGACGCTGGAGCGGGCCACGCAGGTCGCCCGGGAGGCGGAGGCCATCAGGGCCGAGGCCGACGGGCTGCCCGGGCGGGCCGCCGAGATCGACCACCGGCTGGTGTCGCTGCGCACCCGCGCGCAGGCGCTGACCACCCGCGCCGGGCAGGTCGACCCGGTGCTGAGCGAACTGCGGCGGCGCTTCTCGGCCGCCTGCTGGCAGGACCTCCAGCACGTGCCCGACCAGGCCGGCGAGAACGTACGGCAGGCCGAGGCGAAGCTGAAGGAGGCGCAGACCGCCCGGGACGCGCAGCGCTGGCCGGACGCCACGGCACTGCTGTCGACCGTACGAGCGCTGCTGAACACCACCGACGAGGCCGTGTCGGCCGCCGGCGACCGGCTGCGCCGGCTGAACGCCGTACAGAAGGACCCCCAGCAGGAGATCGACCGCACCCGCTTCGCGATCCGCGACGCCCAGCGGCTCGCGATGTCCGGGCGGACCAACCCCGAGCCGCGCCACGCCCGTCCGCTCGACGACGCCGTGGCCCGCCTCGACCGCGCGATCGCCACGCTGGAGGGCCGCCACCCGGACTACTGGCACTTCCTGACGGAGACGGAAGCCGTACGGCAGTCCGTGGCACGGGTGGTCGCCCAGATCCGCGAGGAGCGCGGGATGCCCGGGCGCTGAGCACGGACCGGCCCCCGGTCGCGAAGCGGAGCGACCGGGGGCCGGGAAGACCGAGCGGTGGATCTCAGGTGCGGTAGGCGTAGTAGTACGCGTTCGGGTACGACGCGACGAGACTCGCCACCGACCTGCGCAGGGTGTTGTTCGAGTGGTACGTGACGTACGGGATGCCGTTGCTCTTGGCCGTCACGATCATCGTGTGGTCCTTGGCGCCGTCCCGGTCGAAGTCCATCTGGAGGACGTCGCCGACCTCCAACTGGTAGACGTTGGCGAGCGGGGTGGTCCGCTTGGAGTTCTGCGCGAACCAGGACCACTCGTTGACGCCGACGAAGGAGTCCGACTGGATGTCGGCGGTGCCGAACCACTTCGTGTAGTCGTACACGTAGCCCGGGACGTGCTTCCAGCCGCCGGCCTTCAGGGACTGGCTGACGAAGTTGGTGCAGTCGCCGCCGTCCGCGTGGCCGTTGAAGTCCGGGTAGGCGGTGTTGTAGACGTTCCAGTACTTCTCGGCGTACGTCGCCATCGCCTTGTAGTCGTACGTCGTGCTCGTCTTCGGGACCGCCACCGGGTTGCGGGTGGTGGCCGCGCGCGGCGCGTCCGGCGTGGTGTTGCCGTCGTCGGCCGGGGCGGGCGACGCCTTGACCGCGGGCTTGGCCACCGTGTTGACGGCGAGGCCGCCGGTGTCGGTGTCCTGGATGCCGGAGAGCTGCCAGGTGCCCTGCTGGTCGGCCTTGAAGGTCAGTTCGTGGTGCGCCTGGAAGCCGGTGGTCTTCGGCTCGTTCCCCGTGGCCTTCGCGTACGTCAGCGTGGTCGTCTCGGTGACATCGGCCTTGGCGGTACGGCCGGTGACCCGGGTCGCGTCGAGCGTGACCTTGGTGCTGCCCGTGCTGTACGTCTCGCCGAGCTTCGCGATGCTGCTCTGGCGGCCGCGCAGTTGGGTCAGCGCGGCCTTCTCGTCGCGCGACTGGGTGCTGGAGAGGCGGACGTCGCCCGAGAAGCGCGTGGTGCTCTGCTTCGTCGTGGCCCCGTGGACGAGCGCCTGGGTGCGGTCGGTGAAGACCGCGTCGGCCAGCTTCTGGAAGGTCGCCTTGGTCGCGGCGTTCACGGTCGGGTCGTCGACGACGGCCGCGCCCGCGCTCCAGTTGGGCACGAGGGCGACGCCGGCGACGACCGAGGCGGCGGCCGCCGAGATTATGGCCGTACGGCTCCGCTTACGGCTCAGTTTTCTGGATTTCAATGGTGTTCCCCTCTACGCCGGTACGCCTACCGGGCGAGGGCATCTTCGCACGCCATGTGTGGCTCCTGTGAAGGGGGTTGCACTTGGTCAGTTCACCAGTCCCGAGAGGTCACTTGACCACCGTGGACCAGTCCGGCGACTGGGCCGGGTCCAGGCTGCGCAACTGCTGCAAAGTCTGCGGCGACTGCACGTCCATCCAGTCCGACAGCTCCTTGAAGGACACGCACTTCACGCCCTTCTTGGTGCACATCTTCGGGATGATCGTGTCGATCGCCTTCATGTAGATGCTGCCGTTCCAGTTCTCGAAGTGATTGCCGATGAACAGGGGCGCCCGGCTGCCGTAGTAGACGCGGTTGAAGCCGGCCATGTACGAGTCGACGGTCTTCGTCTCCCAGTCGGCGAACTTCGCGGGGTCGCCCTGGGTCGCGCCGCCCGACTGGTTGTAGAGGAAGTTGAAGTCCATCGACAGGGCCTGGATGTTGTCCCCGTAGGGCAGCAGTTCGAGCGGGAAGTCCCAGAGGCCGTCCTTCTTGGTGGGCCATATCTGGAAGTCGCCCGGGGAGCTGGCGTCGTAGCGCCAGCCGTAACCCTTCAGCGCCTTCAGGAGGTTGGGCTGGCCCTCCAGGCAGGGGGCGCGGCCGCCGACGACCTCCTTCTTGAAGTCGAAGGGCAGGGCCGGGATGTCGGTGTAGCCGGTGTTGGTCTTCCAGTTCTCGACGAAGGAGAAGAACTGGTCGATCTCGCTCTTCCACTGCGCGACGCTCCACTCACCGCCGCCCTTGGCCTCGCAGAAGTGGCCGTTGAAGTGGGTGCCGATGTCGTTGCCCTGCTCGTAGGCCAGGCGGAGTTGCTCCAGCGTGTCCCGGATGTGCTGGTCGGTGGGGAAGTCGATCGCCGCCGAGCCCACCGAGTGCATCGGCGGATGGTAGAGGTCCCTCTTGCTCTTGGGCAGCAGATAGATGCCCGTGAGGAAGAAGGTCATATGGGCGTTGTACTCCTTGGCCATCTCCCGGTAGTGCGAGAAGAGTTTGTCGTCCCCCTGCAGCGCCCCGTCCCAGGAGAAGACCACGAACTGGGGTGGTTTCTCACCGGGCTTGAGCGGTACGGCCTTCAACTGGTCCGTCTGCGGGCCCGTGTACGAGGTCGAGCCGTCCCCCAGCACCTTCGTCTTGCCGTCCCAGGCGGGTTCCTTGGTCGACTTGGGCTCGGCGTTCTTGCCCGCCGACGCGGTCGGCGTCGTGTTGTCCCGGTTCAACGCCAGGTACCCGGTCACCAGGGAGGCGACGACAAGGAACACGGCCAGGGTGAGGAATCCCGGCTTCGGGGTACGACGACGCGGTTCAGGGGCTCTGCGGCGGCGGCCGGACGGCGCCTTCGTCGGGGGCTTCATGGGCGGCTCATTCTGCGAGGAGGTGGCGGTTGCGCTGCGGTGGTCAGCCGAGCTCAGCCGAGCGGGGTCATGGCTCTCGACCAGATGCCGTAGGGGACGTCGGTGACTGGGGTGCCGGAAACTCCCTTCAGCGGCAGTGGTTCCAGGCTCTTGGTCAGATCGATGCGGTAGACGACGACCGCGGTCGACACGGACTTGGCCGTGCCGACGTACCAGGCGGCGGTGTCGTCCTGGGTGGTGCCGGTCTTGCCCGCCACCTCGGTCCCCGCGGTCTTGGCGGCGGTGGGATGCGCGAGGCCGAAGGAGTCCGTGAGCGCCTCCGTCACCTCACGCGCGGTCTCCTTGCTGATCGCCCGGTTCGGCTCCGGCCGCGCCAGGGCGACCGTGGCTCCGTTGCGGGTGATACGGCGGACCGAGTACGGCTCGGTGTGGACGCCCCCGGCGTCGAACGTGCCGTACGCGCTCGCCATGCGCAAGGCACTGGGCGTGGCATTGCCCAGCGACAGCGCGGGCACCTGTGCCCCGAAACTGGACGACAGCAGCCCGGCCGCCTCCGCGGTCTTCCGTACGGTCGTCAGGCCGGTGTCCATGCCGAGCTGCATGAACGGGGTGTTCACGGACTGGGCGAGGGCCTGGCGCAGGCTGATCTGCCCGTAGGACTTGTCGCCTTCGTTGTGCGCGGACACCTTCTTGCCGCTGCGGTCCCAGTACGGCCCCTCCGGTGTGGTGACCGGCACGGCGTCGTTCCCGTCGTACAGCGTGTCCGGGGTGACCGAAGTCGGCGGGCTGCCACGGGTCTTGGTGACCCCGTGCTCCAGCGCGGCGGCATAGACGAACGGCTCGAAGGCCGAACCGGCGGGGACGGTGGTGGAGTTGGAGTCGTTGTAGCCCTGCGTACGGTGGTCGGGGCCGCCGTAGACGGCGAGGATCCGGCCGTCGGAGGCCACCGAGGAGGCGCCGTAGTGCGCGGTCTTCGCCTTGGCGGGGTCCTCCTCGACCGCGTCCTTGCGGGCCTTGTTCACGGCGTCCGTCAGCTCGGTCTCGCGGTTGCGGTCGAACGTCGTGTAGATCTGGTAGCCGCCGAGGTCGAAGTCCTTGTCCGAGATGTGCGCGGTCTTCTTCACGTACTGGGTGGCCAGTTCGACCAGATAGTCGCTCTGCTTTCCGGTGTCGTACGTCTTCGACTGCTTGAGCGGCTCGGGGAAGGTCTTGTACTTGGCGCGCTCGGCCGGCGACAGCTTGCCGATCTTCACCATGCGGTCCAGGATCCAGGACCAACGGGCCACCGCCCGGGCGTGGTTGGCCTTGCTGAGCGTCGGGTCGTAGAGGCCCGCGCCCTTCAGCAGCGAGGCGAGGAAGGCGCCTTGGCTCGCGTTGAGCTGGCTGACGTCCTTGCCGTAGTACGCCTGCGAGGCGCGCTGCAGACCGTAGGTGCCGCGGCCGAACCAACTGGTGTTGAGATAGCCCTCGAGGATCTTGTCCTTGCTCATCTTGTTGTCGAGCTTGAGGGAGATCATCGCCTCGGTGAATTTGCGGCTCACCGTCTGGTTCTGGGTCAGATAGACGTTTTTGACGTATTGCTGGGTGATCGTCGAGCCGCCCTCGGTGTCCCCCTCGCCGACCGTGCGGTAGAGGGCGCGGGCGATGCCCTTCATGGAGATGCCGGGGTCGCTGTAGAAGCTCTCGTTCTCGGCGGCGAGCACCGCCCAGCGGACGTCCTCGGGGATGTCCTTCAGCGGCATCGCCTGCCGCTGCACCCAGCCGGTACGGGCCATGGGCGTCCCGTCCGACCAGAAGTACACGTTGTCCTGCTGGGTCGCGTACGAGTTGAGGTTCGAGGGGATGTCGGTGGTCGCGTAGGCGACGACCAGGAACAGTCCGCTGAGGCCGAAGGAGGCGAGCACGCCGCCGAGCCACTGCCGCCAGGAGGGTATCCAGCGGCGCCAGTCGGTACGGCCCGGGCGCGGGTACTGCGGGCGCATCCTGCGGACGTACGGAGTGAGGAAGATCACCACCGGGGCGAGGCGGGCGACGACCGGGGCGAAGCGGGGGCCGAGGGCGGCGGCGAGGCGGGAGAGACGGGTGCGGAGGGACGGGCGGGGGGCTTTGCGGCCCCGGTGCCGTACCGGTTTCGTCTCCCCCTCGGGTATCTCCGACGCGCGGGGGATCTCCAGATCGGACAACCGCAGTTGCATGGTCTCGTCCGGCCTGAACCCGGCGGGGAGCTTCAACTGCATGGTCTCGTCCGGTGCCTGGCGCTCCTCCCCGTCCCCCTCGTGGGTCACGACGCGACTCCCCTCCGCACTCCGTATTGCTCGCACAGGCAGACGCATTGACGTACGAGGGTCTGAAATGGTTGCCGTGAACACGACTGCAAATCCCGGTTCCCCCCGGCCTCACAGATCACGCGGCGCCCTCAAATTACCAGTGGTCTTCGCAAGTTCTCCATATAAGAAAACGACAGAACAGGACACAGCCGAAACCTTCATGAAAAAACAAGGTGCCGTACTCATGTGAGGTGGGGGTTAGCCTGAGGCCATGCCTCGCTACGAGTACCGCTGCCGCACGTGCGGATCTACGTTCGAACTGAGTCGGCCCATGGCGGAGTCCTCCGTGCCGGCGGACTGCCCCGCAGGGCATGGCGACACCGTGAAGCTTCTGTCTGCCGTGGCCGTGGGCGGTACTACGTCCGCCCCCGCGGCCGGAGGGGGCGGCGGAGGCGGTTGTTGTGGTGGAGGGTGCTGCGGCTAGGCAGGACCTGTGCGTTGTCGGGTGCGGGTCCGCTGTGGCTGGTCGCGCCCACGCGGCGGTAGCCGCAGATCAGATACAGCCCCGCGCCCCTAGGGGGCGGGGGTTGCCGTCGCTCGGAGGAACTCGCGGAGGATGCGCTCCCCCGCCAGTACTCCCCGCTCGGGTAGGGCCGTGACCTGTGGGGCCGTCCAGGACTCGTCTGCCAGTTCGCCGTGGCCCGGGCGCCAGGCCTTGTCTGCTGCCAGCAGGAGGTCGGCGTCCAGGAGGGAGTCTCCCGCAGCCAGGGTCAGGGTGGCGCCGGTTCTGTGGGCCACCTCTCGCATCGCCGCGCTCTTGGTGAGGGGCTTGGGGACGGCGTAGATCTTGCGGCCCTGGAGGGAGACCGTCCAGCCTCGGTTCTCCGCCCAGACCGCCAGCTCCTTCACCCACTCCTCGGGGAGGAGTTCGCGCTCCACGACCAGGTAGGCGAAGAGGTCCTCGGCGATGCGGTGCTTGCGGACCCAGGCCGGGTCGGCGGAGTCGGCCAGGTGCCGGCGGACCTCCTCCAGGGGCGCGCACTCGGCGGCCAGCTTCACTTGTACCCGGGCGTGCCAGTCCTCGTCGGTCACGCCGTCGACGAGGAGGTGGCCGCCGTTGGCGCAGATCGCGTACTTCGGTTCCGGGCCGGGCAGGCTGATGCGCTGGTACTGCTTGCGGGTGCGGGTGGTGGTCGGCACGAACACGGCCGCGTCACCGAGTTCGGTAAGCAGTTCGGCCGACGTCTCCGTCATGAAGGACAGCGGCTTGCTCTCGTGCACCTCGACGCAGAGCAGCCGGGGCGCCCGCGCGTCCGGCATGGTCAGGGCGAGGGCGGCCGCGGAGTAGATGAGCGTACGGTCGAGGTCGCTCGCGACGAGTACCGGCATCAGACCGCCACCGCCTTGCCGTCGGCACCGGTCGCACCGCGCGTGTACTTGGGGTGGATCAACCCCACGCAGGTGTACGGCAGTTCGGCCACCTCCTCGACGGGCACGCCTCTCTGCTCGGCGAGCAGTCTGACGTGGTCGAGGTCGGCGCCCGCACCGGCCCGCGCAAGGATCTTCCAGGGCACCCGGCGCAGCAGCACCCGGGTGGTCTCGCCGACGCCGGGCTTGACGAGGTTCACGTCGTGGATGCCGTACTCCTCGCTGATCCGCTCAACTGCCGCCCAGCCCTCCCAGGTTGGCGTGCGGTCGGCGGCCAGCAGTTCCTTGGCGAGGGTCGCCACGGCATCCGTGACGTCCGGGAAGCGGGCGGCCACCGCGTCCAGGAAGTCCACCGAGACGTCCACGCCCGCGAGTTCGCGGTAGAACTTCGCGCCGTGGAAGTCGTGCGGGCCGACCAGGTCGGAGCGCAGGACAGTGCGCGAAATGAGCCCGGACACGGTCGAGTTGAGGCAGGCGGAGGGGATGAGGAAGTCCTCGCGGGTGCCGTACGTCTTCACGCAGGAGCCGGGGTCGGCGAGCACCGCGATCTCCGGGTCGAAGCCGGTGATGCCGTCGGACTCCTCGAACTCCTTGATCGCGTCGGCGAGTTCGCGGGTGATGGCGCCCTTGCCGGTCCAGCCGTCGACGAACACGATGTCGGCGGGGTCGTGGTGGGCGGCGAGATAGCGCAGCGCGTTGGCGTCGATGCCTCGGCCGCGCACGATCGACACGGCGTAGTGCGGCAGGTCGAGACCGTGCCGGTACTGGGCCCAGCGGCGCATCAGGACACCGACGGGGGTGCCGGCGCGGGCGAGCGAGACGAGCACGGGGTGCGGTGAGCGCTCGGCGAGGACCAGTTCGGTGACCGCCCCTACGGCCAGCGCGAGTCTTCCGGCGGCCTCGTCCAGGGCGGTGTGGAACAGCTCCTGGTACTGCTCACTGGGCTGGTACTCCACCGGCAGCGACTCCGCGTAGTGCGCGCCGCCGCTCTGGATGGCCTCCTCGCGCTCCTCGGTCGGCGCCTCCAGCGTCACGTCCGAGAGGTCCTGGAGCAGCCAGCCGACCTCGTCGGGCGCGTACGAGGAGAAGGCGGGGCCGCGGAGGGGCTCGGGCAGCATGGGGGGCCTTTCGGGGACGTACGAGGGGATCACCGCGAGGACGACGTGCGGGGTGTGCGCGGCCAACTGGTCGAGCAGGCCGTGCAGTTCGGGGGTGTCCGCGCGGGAGTCCACGACCGCGACCACGGCGTCGAAGCCGGCGCCGGCGATGTTGTAGGCGTAGCGGTCGCCGGGGCCGTCGGCGGGGGTGTCGTGGGCGGGGAAGGTGAGGCGGGTGCGGATCGCGTAGCCGGGGTCGTCCACCGCGAGGACGGGTGAGCGGGTGGTGGTGGAGTAGGTGACGCCGGCGTTGACGACCTGCTCCAGCTCGCGGGCGAGTCTGAGGGGGGCGTACATCAGCTCTTCGAAGCCGAGGATGTGCACGCGGTGCGCGCCCTCCGGGAGGGCTTCGGCGAGGCGGGCTGCCATGGCCGGAAGGGCGGCTTCCAGGCGTATTCGGTGCTGAGGGGTGAAGCCGTGTCTTCCGCCGTCGGGGAGGTTGTGGGGCCAGCGGAGATCGACTCGGCGGGTGCGGTTGTCGGCCGGGTGCGGGTCCGTTGTGGCTGGTCGCGCAGTTCCCCGCGCCCCTGGGGGGTTGGCGTCCAGGTGGGTTTTCAGGGGCGCGGGGAACTGCGCGGCCAGCCCCGACGGCGCCGCAGCCGACGAACCACCTGTCCCGGCACCCCCTGTCTCGTACCGCGCCACCAACTCCTGCCCCTTCTCCAGCACCCCCGCCGGCAGGCGAACCGTCCCCGATGCCGCTGCCACCAAGTCGACCCTCGCGCCTATCTCCGCCGCGAACTCGTCCAGGCGTCCGGCGTCGGCAGCGGAACGCATGTCCACCAGGGCGACCACCACGTACCGGTCTCGCGGATAGCGCTCGTGCAGGTCGCGGATGGTGTTCAGGACCGTGTTGCCCGTCGAGAACTCGTCGTCGACCAGGACCAACGGGCCCTCGCTGGCCAGGAGTTCGGGGTTCTCGGGGAGCAGGAGGTGGGAGGTCGCGTGGGAGTGGGACTCCTCGAAGCCGCCCGCCGTAGCCACGCCGGGGACGGGGCGGCGGGTGGAGTGGAGGTAGGGGGCGACGGCGATGCCGTCCGCCACCGCGTGGCCCAGGCCCGTCGCGGTTTCCGCGTAGCCGAGGACCACCGCCCGGCGGGACTCGTCCGGGCCCAGGAGGTCGCGCACGCGTCGGCCCAGGGTGAAGCCGTGGCCGTAGACGATCGACGGGGACTGGGGGACGTGCTTGCCGAGCACGTTCGACACCAGGAGGTGGGCCCGCTTGGGGTTGCGGCGGAGGGCCAGGCCCAGGAGGTCGGTCAGCTCGGGGTCGCCGAGGAGCTCGACACCGAGCCGCTCCGCGACCCAACTGCCCGACCAGATCCCGTCGTTCACTGCCTTGTTCATGCGTCCCTTGCGATTCAGCCGGGGATTCCGGCGGCGAGCAGCTCCACGAAGCCGACGTCCTCGCGTGCGACGCCGAAGATCTCGGCGCGCAGCATGGTCCGCTCGGCCCAGGCGCGGTGCGGCTTCACCTCGTTCATCTTGTTCGTGTACGCCGAGCGCAGCACGCCCCCGCCGCCCCGCTCCGGCCGCAGGATGTCCTGCGCGTCGCAGAACTCCTCGTGGCTGACCACGGACAGCGCGTGCACGGGCAGCACGTGCGTGGGGTGGATACAGGTCTTGCCCATCAGCCCGTTGGCCTGGTCGAGGGCGATCTCGCGCAGCAGCCCGTCCATGGCGTGCTCGATCAGCGCCTCGCGCAGTTCCTCCGCCTTGCCCTCCAGGAAGGGGCTGCGGCGCAACTGCGGCTTGAACATGCGCTCCTGGACCCGGAAGTACTCCCACACCGGGCCGGTCACGGTGAACCCGGTGCCGTCGGCCCGGCCCAGCATGTTCACCACGTCGCCGATCACGTTGGCGACGATCTGGACGTCGTAGGCCGTCATGTCGGAGGCCCGGCGCAGGCCGTAGGAGGAGCAGAAGTCGGTGACGCCGAGGCGCAGGGCGAGGACGCGGTCGCGGTACTTGTCGACCGCGCGGGAGATGCCTTCCAGGGTCTCGACGCGCGACTCGCGGTAGAGCAGCTCGGGCGACTCCAGGACCGGCATGCCGAAGAGCCGGTGGCCGCTCGCCGCCTCCGCGGCGGCCAGCGCCTCCAGGAAGGGCGTGCCGCTCTCCTCGGTGAACTTCGGCATCACGAAGCCGGAGAGGAGTGCCACGGCCGGGCCCATGCGGCGTACGAGATCGGGGATCTGCTCGGGCACGCGGACCCGGATGAACAGCAGCGGGAGCTCGGTGTCCGGGCGGGCGGCCAGCTCGGTGAACTGCCGGACCAGGTTCTCCTCGGCGGCCGGGACGTCCTCGTCGCCGATCGAGTCCTCCAGGCACAGCACCATCGACACGACGCCGCGTCCCGCCAGCTTGACGATGTCGTCGGCGAGGTGGGGGCGGGTGGCCGGGCTGTAGAGCGTGGCGCCCAGGGCCGCGGCGAGCAGCCGGGCCGGGGAGTCCGCGTCGAACTCGCACGGCTCCTGGAAGAAGAGATGCTGCCGTACCTCAGGGGCAATGTGCCCGAAATGACGCATAAAGCTCCCCCGTGGTGACGTTGTGGTTCGTGATTGTTTTCGATAGGTGGCCGGTAATAGTACGTACAAACCCATGTCAGGGGTTCCCGCCGGGCATGAACTTCAGGTAACTCGGCCGTGTCGGTGTCCGAACCCCCACGTTGTCGTGACCAGGACCGAGAGGGCAGGATGACCGCATGACGCACGCGATGCTGAAGGGGTCGAACGTCCCGCTGGAAGCCACCACGGTACGCGCCGTGCTGCGCTGGACGCCCGGGCAGGGGGTCCCGGACGTGGATGCCTCGGCGCTGCTCCTCGGCCCCGCCGGTCAGGTGCGTTCCGACGAGGACTTCGTCTTCTACAACCAGCCCCGGCACCCCTCCGGGAAGGTCTGGTGGCTCGGCAAGAAGCGTGTCACGGAGGGCCCCACCGACACGATCCAGACAGATCTCGCCGGTGTCGAGCCCGAAGTCAGCCGGATTCTGGTGGTCGCTTCGGCGGAGGACAACACGTTCGACCGCGTAAAGGGGCTGCGCATCCTGTTGTACGACGCCGCCGTCGCCGAGGGTGAGCCGCTGCTGTATTTCGACATCAAGCCGGAGACCGGTGAGGA
The DNA here is from genome assembly GCF_036227225.1 of Streptomyces sp. NBC_01478. Lineage (GTDB taxonomy): Bacteria > Actinomycetota > Actinomycetes > Streptomycetales > Streptomycetaceae > Streptomyces. The sequence continues at coordinate 3,765,472 of NZ_CP109444.1, forward strand.
GACCGCGCTGATCTGCGGGGAGCTGTACCGGCGGGGTGAGGGGTGGAAGTTCCGGGCGCTGGGTGAGGGGTACGCGAACGGGTTGCGGGGGCTGGCCGTGGACTTCGGGATCACGGTGGACGAGTCCGAGGAGGCCGCCGTTCCCGAGGCTTCCCAGCCGTTGCCTCCGGCGGTTCCGGTGCAGTCCGGGTACGGGTATCCGCAGGAGCCGGTGACTCAGCCGGCGTACGGGTATCCGCAGACGGCTCCCGCGGGGACGTATGGGTATCCGCAGCCGGTGCCTGTTGCCGCTGCGCCGGATCCTGACTTTCGGATGCCTCCGCAGGGGCCGCAGTTCATCTGAGGGTGCCTTGCGTGGTTGCTTGGGCGCGGGTCGGTGGGGGCTAGGCGCGCCCCGCGGCGGAGCCGCATATCGATACTGCCTCGCGCCCCTTTGGGGCGCGTCCCTCAAAGGTGATTCAGCGCTCGACCTTTGTTTTGTAGCCCCTGCCCCACTGCAGGCCCCAGCCGTACAGGCGGTCCAGCTCTGCCTGGAAGCCGTAGACGAACTTGACCTCTCGGCGGACTACGAGTTCGCCCTTGACGTTCTCGATCATCACGACCGCGCAGGAGCGGGCCTGGGGGTGGCGTTCGTCGAGGCCTATCTCGATGCGGGGGCCGTTGCTTGGGTAGAGGGTGACGATCGCGTGGGTGCGGTCGAAGGCCGGGGTCTGGTCGTAGATGTAGACGAAGACCAGGAGGCGCTTGATCTGGTCGCGGTGGTCGAGGTTGACGTACATCGTCTCGCCGGACGCGGAGCCGAAGCGGTCGTCGCCGCTGAGTTTCACGTACGGGGGTGCGTTGACGTCGCCGAGGAGGCCGCCGAGGGGCTGGACCACGCCCTTGGTGCCGTCCATGAGTTCGTAGAGGCAGCCCAGGTCGAGGTCCACGTTGACCATGCTCTGGCTGTGGCCCATGACCTCCGGCGGCTTGAGCGCCTTGAAGGGGTGGCGCAGCAGGCTGTCGCGCTGGAGGCCGCCGATGTCGGAGGTCCGCATCCGCCAGGTGAGGTTGACGCGGAGGTTGCCGGTGGCCGCGCCCTGTTTGGTGAGCGAGACCTGGTGGTGCCGTTTGGTCAGTTCTATCGCGTTGCTGGCCGCGCTGCCCGAGTCGAAGTCGGCCTCGCGCCGCCAGATTCCGTCGAAGAAGCCCATTCCCGCCCCCACGTCCACATGACTCACGACAAAGCTGTCGGGGCGGCCGGACAGAGGACTTGTCCTCGACGGCCGCCCCGAACAGAGCGTTCCCTTACCAGGGAGCTTGTCACACCCCGGACGAGACCTCAGTCTTCTCGTCCGAGCCTGCTTTTCCCTCGGCTTCCGCAAGAGCCTTGTTCCGGCGGACCGAGGACCAGAAGGACCAGCCGATCAGGATGACGCCGACCAGGCCGGTGATGACCTCGTTGATCTGGTACTGGATGGTGACCATGAGGATCACGGCCAGGGCGCCGATCGCGTAGTGCGCGCCGTGCTCCAGGTAGACGTAGTCGTCGAGCGTGCCCTGGCGGACCAGGTACACCGTCAGGGAGCGGACGTACATCGCGCCGATGCCGAGGCCGAGGGCCATCAGGACGATGTCGTTGGTGATGGCGAACGCGCCGATCACGCCGTCGAAGGAGAACGAGGCGTCCAGGACTTCCAGGTACAGGAACATGAAGAACGCCGCCTGGCCGGCCAGGACCACCGGCGAGCGCTGCTTGCCGGTGCGCGCGGCCTCTTCCTCCTCCTCGTGCTCCCGCTCCTCCTCTTCCTCGAGCTTGTCCTCGAAGTAGCCGGAGAGGCCGCCGACGATCATGTACGTGATCAGACCCGAGATACCGGCGATCAGGACCGTCTGTGCCTTGTCCGCGTGCGCGCCGCCGTGCTGGTGGGCGTGGGCCGCGAAGGTGAAGGAGGTGATCAGCAGGACGATCAGCGCGATGCAGACCGACAGCATGTCGACCTTGCCGAGCTTGGCGAGCGGGCGCTCGATCCAGCGCAGCCACTGGATGTCCCGGTCCTCGAAGATGAAGTCGAGGAAGATCATCAGCAGGAACATGCCGCCGAAGGCCGCGATCGCCGGGTGGGCATCGGTGACCAACTGCTGGTACTGGTCCTTGTTGTTGAGCGCGAGGTCGACCGCGTCGATCGGGCCGATCTTGGCGGTGACCGCGACGATGACGACGGGGAACACCAGCCGCATGCCGAAGACGGCGATCAGGACACCGACCGTCAGGAAGATCTTCTGCCAGAAGGCGGACATCTTCTTCAGGATCCCGGCGTTGACCACCGCGTTGTCGAAGGACAGCGAGATCTCCAGGACGGCCAGGATCGCCACGATTCCGAAGGCTTCCCACCCCCCGTAGAAAGCCGCTGCGACGAGGCCGAGCGCGGTGACCGCGAACGACCAGCCGAAGGTTTTCAGAAGCACTGGCTACCCAATCGTATGTGTACGGGTCTCCCCCGCGCCGTACTCGGCTTTACTTAAAATTTGACTTCGAGCACAGAGTCTAGAGGGAGACTCCCCGGACTTGGACAGCCGGTCGGGACCGACGTCCTTTACGAGACGTTGACCCCGAAGTCCATCGCGATGCCCCGCAGTCCGGACGCGTACCCCTGACCGACCGCCCTGAACTTCCACTCGCCCTGGTAGCGGTAGAGCTCACCGAAGATCATGGCCGTTTCGGTGGAGGCGTCCTCGGAGAGGTCGTAGCGCGCCAGCTCCTGGCCGTCGGCCTGGTTGACGACGCGGATGAAGGCGTTGCTGACCTGGCCGAAGGTCTGGCCGCGGTTGTCGGCGTCGTGGATGGAGACCGGGAAGATGATCTTGTCGCAGGTGGCCGGAACCTTCGGGAGGTCGACCAGGATCGACTCGTCGTCGCCCTCGCCCTCACCGGTGAGGTTGTCGCCGGTGTGCTCGACGGAGCCGTCCGGGCTGGTGAGCTGGTTGTAGAAGATGAACCACTCGTCCCCCAGCACCCGCCCGCCGCTGCACAGCAGCGCGCTGGCGTCCAGGTCGAAGTCGGCTCCGGTGGTGGAGCGCGCGTCCCAGCCGAGGCCGATCAGGACGTTCGTGAGGTTCGGTGCTGCCTTGGACAGGGAGACATTGCCCCCCTTGGCGAGCGTGACGCCCATAATGCTTGTCCTCCCCGAGGCGATGCTGTGTGGTTGTCCTGCACTCCCCCAGAGGGGGACCCCCGGGCGCCGCACGCGAACCGTGCGGCGCCTGGCGGTGAAGCCTGGGGACGTCAGACGTTGACGCCGAAGTCCTGGGCGATGCCGCGCAGGCCCGAGGCGTAGCCCTGGCCGATGGCGCGGAACTTCCACTCCGCCCCGTTGCGGTACAGCTCGCCGAAGACCATCGCCGTCTCGGTCGAGGCGTCCTCGGAGAGGTCGTAGCGGGCGATCTCCGCGCCGCCGGCCTGGTTCACCACGCGGATGAACGCGTTGCGCACCTGGCCGAAGGACTGCTGGCGGTTCTCGGCGTCGTAGATCGAGACCGGGAAGGTGATCTTGTCGACGTCGGCCGGGACCGCCGCCAGGTTCACCTTGATCGCCTCGTCGTCGCCCTCGCCCTCACCGGTGGTGTTGTCACCGGTGTGCTCGACGGAGCCGTCGGGGCTCTTGAGGTTGTTGAAGAAGACGAAGTTCGCGTCACTGGCGACCTTGCCCGCGCTGTTCAGCAGCAGTGCGCTGGCGTCGAGGTCGAAGTCGGTGCCGGTGGTGGTGCGGACGTCCCACCCCAGACCGACGATGACCGCGGTCAGGCCCGGGGCCTCCTTGGTCAGTGAAACGTTGCCGCCCTTGCTGAGGCTGACTCCCACGAGTCCTCCATTGGTGTCCAGGGGCGGGGATGCCCCGTAGTGCGTCGGTATCGGATCAACGTCTCGATCCTAGTGACGGGTTCCCGCCCCTCGCAGGCTCTGGGACCTAACAATCACAGGCGGTCGAGCGCCTTCACGTACTCGTTGAGGTCGCGCGCGTCCGGCAGGCCGTTGACGATCGTCCAGCGCACGACGCCCTCCTTGTCGATGACGAAGGTTCCGCGCACCGCGCAGCCCTTGTCCTCGTCGAAGACGCCGTAGGCGCGCGAAGTGTTGCCGTGCGGCCAGAAGTCGGAGAGCAGCGGGTACTCCAGGCTCTCCTGCTCGGCGAAGACGCGCAGGGTGTGGATGGAGTCGTTCGAGACCGCGAGGAGCTGGGTGTCGCGGTCGGTGAACTGCGGCAGGTTGTCGCGCAGGGAGCACAGTTCGCCGGTGCAGACGCCGGTGAAGGCGAAGGGGTAGAAGAGCAGCACCACGTTCTTGTCGCCGCGGAAGTCGGAGAGCTTCACGGTGGCGCCGTGGTTGTCCTTGAGCTCGAAATCGGGGGCCTTGTCGCCGACCTGGATCGCCATCTCGTCCTGCATCCCTTCGGTGGGGCTGTTCGGGTGAGACCACCCTGCGACCACCCTACGCAGCGATCAGGGCATGCGGACGGACGGGCTGGCATGGCCAGCCCGTCCGGGGTTCAACGATCGAGGTACCTCCGGGGACTACCTCTTGGACTTGGCTGCCTTGGGCGTCACCAGCCGGCTGCCACTCCAGTCCTTGCCCACGCTGACGCTCTTGGCCGCGGAAAGGCCCGCGGTCGTGGCGGCTTCCGAGATGTCGCTGGGCTCGACGTAGCCGTCACGGCCGGTCTTCGGCGTCAGCAGCAGGATCGAGCCGCCCTCCTCGACGTACGAGATGGCGTCCACCAGCACGTCGGTCAGGTCGCCGTCCTCGTCGCGGAACCACAGCACCACGGCATCGGCGACGTCGTCGTAGTCCTCGTCCACCAGGTCGCTGCCGATGACTTCTTCAATGGCCTCGCGGAGTTCCTGGTCTACGTCGTCGTCGTAGCCGATCTCCTGGACCACCTGCTCGGGCTGGAACCCCAGCCTGACGGCAGGGTTCGTCCGCTCCTCCGCGTGGTCCGCGGTCGCGCTCACGGGTTGCCTCCTGATCATGTCTTGATGAATGTCCAGCCACGCGCGTGCGCGAAGCATTGGCCGTAGTCCACACGGACGGGCCGGATCGCGCAAGTACCCGGCGATTCGGAACGCCGAAACGGTGACGATCCTGGCCGTGTCGCCGCAACTCCAGGCACGCTATCGCGGCCGCCGGTGACGTACACCACAGCGTTCTGCCCGGTTTGCACGTTTGAGAACCCTCCGAGGGTACGCGACTCGAATGACTTTGCTAAACGAGTCACGGTTACCTCACGGTAGAGATGACGATTGCCGCCCTGCGGTAGACCATGGGGAACGGTGCAGCCCCCTCACCCAGCTCCCTCTGACAGGTAAGGAACAGCGTGGCTTCCGGATCCGATCGCAATCCGATCATCATTGGCGGCCTTCCGAGTCAGGTTCCTGACTTCGATCCCGAAGAGACCCAGGAGTGGCTCGACTCGCTCGACGCCGCCGTGGACCAGCGCGGCCGTGAGCGGGCCCGCTACCTGATGCTCCGGCTGATCGAGCGGGCCCGCGAGAAGCGCGTGGCCGTGCCCGAGATGCGCAGCACGGACTACGTCAACACCATCGCCACCAAGGACGAGCCGTTCTTCCCCGGCAACGAGGAGATCGAGCGCAAGGTCCTCAACGCCACCCGCTGGAACGCCGCGGTGATGGTCTCCAGGGCCCAGCGTCCCGGTATCGGGGTCGGCGGCCACATCGCCACCTTCGCCTCCTCCGCCTCGCTCTACGACGTGGGCTTCAACCACTTCTTCCGGGGCAAGGACCAGGGCGACGGCGGCGACCAGATCTTCTTCCAGGGGCACGCCTCGCCGGGCATCTACGCCCGCGCGTTCCTCCTGGACCGGCTCAGCGAGCAGCAGCTCGACGCGTTCCGCCAGGAGAAGTCGAAGGCGCCGTACGGACTGTCCTCGTACCCGCACCCGCGGTCGATGCCGGGCTTCTGGGAGTTCCCGACCGTGTCGATGGGCCTGGGCCCGCTCGGCGCGATCTTCCAGGCGCGGATGAACCGCTACATGGAGGCGCGCGGGATCGCGGACACCTCCAGGTCACACGTGTGGGCGTTCCTCGGTGACGGCGAGATGGACGAGCCGGAGTCGCTGGGCCAGTTGTCGATCGCGGCGCGCGAGGGTCTGGACAACCTGACCTTCGTCGTGAACTGCAACCTCCAGCGGCTCGACGGCCCGGTGCGCGGCAACGGCAAGATCATCCAGGAGCTGGAGTCCCAGTTCCGGGGCGCCGGCTGGAACGTGATCAAGCTGGTCTGGGACCGCACCTGGGACCCGCTGCTGGCCCAGGACCGGGACGGCGTGCTGGTCAACCAGCTCAACACCACGCCGGACGGCCAGTTCCAGACGTACGCCACGGAGACCGGCGCGTACATCCGGGAGCACTTCTTCGGGCACGACCACCGGCTGCGCGCGATGGTCGAGAACATGACCGACGACCAGATCCTGCACCTGGGGCGCGGCGGGCACGACCACCAGAAGGTGTACGCGGCCTTCGCGGCGGCCAAGGAGCACAAGGGCCAGCCGACCGTCGTCCTCGCCCAGACGGTCAAGGGCTGGACGCTGGGCCCCAACTTCGAGGGCCGCAACGCCACGCACCAGATGAAGAAGCTGACGGTCGCCGACCTCAAGGGCTTCCGCGACCGGCTGCACCTGCCGATCACCGACCAGGAGCTGGAGTCCGGCGCGCCGCCGTACTACCACCCGGGCCGGAACTCGGAGGAGATCCAGTACATGCACGACCGGCGCAACGCGCTGGGCGGGTACGTGCCCACGCGTGTCGTCCGCTCGAAGCCGCTGGCGCTGCCCGAGGACAAGACGTACGCGAGCGTGAAGAAGGGCTCCGGCCAGCAGTCGATCGCCACCACCATGGCGTTCGTACGGCTGCTCAAGGACCTGATGCGGGACAAGGAGATCGGCCGGCGGTTCGTGCTGATCGCGCCGGACGAGTACCGCACGTTCGGCATGGACTCGTTCTTCCCGAGCGCGAAGATCTACAACCCGCTGGGGCAGCAGTACGAGTCGGTGGACCGTGAACTGCTGCTCGCGTACAAGGAGTCGCCGACCGGGCAGATGCTGCACGACGGCATCTCGGAGGCGGGCTGCACCGCTTCGCTGATCGCGGCGGGTTCGGCCTACGCGACACACGGCGAGCCGCTCATCCCGGTCTACGTCTTCTACTCGATGTTCGGTTTCCAGCGCACCGGTGACCAGTTCTGGCAGATGGCCGACCAGTTGGCGCGCGGTTTCGTACTGGGCGCGACCGCCGGGCGTACGACTCTGACCGGTGAGGGGCTGCAACACGCGGACGGACACTCGCAGTTGCTGGCGTCGACCAACCCGGGCTGTGTCGCCTACGACCCGGCGTACTCGTACGAGATCGCGTACATCGTGCAGGACGGGCTGCGGCGGATGTACGGCTCGGACGCGGAACACCCGCACGGGGAGGACGTCTTCTACTACCTCACCGTCTACAACGAGCCGATCCAGCACCCGGCCGAGCCGGCGGACGTCGATGTGGAGGGCATCCTCAAGGGCGTCCACCGCATCAGCCGGGGTGCCTCGGGCACGGTTCCGGCGCAGATCCTGGCGTCCGGGGTCGCCGTGCCGTGGGCTCTTGAGGCGCAGCGGATCCTCGCCGAGGAGTGGAACGTACGGGCCGATGTGTGGTCCGCGACCTCCTGGAACGAGCTGCGGCGCGAGGCGGTCGAGGTGGAGCGGCACAATCTGCTGCATCCCGAGGAGGAGCAGCGGGTTCCTTATGTCACGCGGAAGTTGAGCGGGGCGGAGGGGCCGTTCGTGGCTGTTTCCGACTGGATGCGGTCGGTTCCTGACCAGATCGCTCGGTGGGTGCCGGGGACGTACCAGTCCCTGGGGGCTGACGGGTTCGGGTTCGCTGACACTCGCGGGGCTGCTCGGCGGTTCTTCCACATCGACGCGCAGTCGATCGTGGTGGGGGTGCTGACGGAGTTGGCCCGGGAGGGGAAGGTCGATCGGTCTGTGCTGAAGCAGGCGATCGATCGGTATCAGTTGCTGGATGTCGCTTCGGCTGATCCGGGTGCGGCTGGAGGGGACGCGTAGGCCGTTCTTCGCCCGCGGGTGTGTGGGGCTGGTCGCGCTCGCGCGGCGGAGCCGCATATTGGCACAGCCCCGCGCCCCTTAAAGGCAGCCCCTTCGGGGCGCCTTTAAGGGGCGTGCCGCCGCCCTACGATGCGGGCATGAAGGAACAATCGGCGCAAGCCCGTTGGGAGCAGCGGACTCAGCGGCCGTTGCTGGCGCTCGCGGTGGGGTTCGCCGTCGCCTATGCCGTGCCGATCGTGGACACCACCGCCGGTCATTCGCTGACGGCGGTGTGCACGGCGGTCGAGTGGGTGGTGTGGGCGGCGTTCGCCGTCGACTATCTGATGCGGCTCGCGATGTCGCGGGACCGGCGGCGGTTCGTGCGGACGCACTGGATGGATCTGTGCGCGGTCGTGCTGCCGATACTCCAGCCGCTGCGGCTGCTGCGCATGGTGTCGACGCTGATACTCGTCGGGCGGCGCGCCCGGATGGCCTCGCAGATCCAGTTGACGACGTATGTCGCCGGCGCGGTGGTCGGGCTGCTGATGTTCGGTTCGCTCGCGGTGCTGTCCGTCGAACGGGACTCGCCCAACGGGAACATCCGGACGCTGGGTGACGCCGTGTGGTGGTCGTTCACGACCATGACGACGGTGGGGTACGGCGACCACGCGCCGACCACCGGCCTGGGCCGGATGATCGCCGTCGGCCTGATGCTGTCCGGCATCGCCCTGCTCGGTGTCGTCACCGCGAACATCGCCACGTGGTTCATCGCCCGGTTCGAGAAGGACGACGTGGAGGAGCGGCGCCAGACGGAGGCCATCGAGGCGCTGACGGAGGAGGTACGGGGGTTGCGGGCGGAGGTGGCGGCCCTGTCGGCGGCGGGTGCCGCTCGGCCGGTCGGGGACGAGGTGTCCCGTTAGCCGCGGTTCCGGCTGCGGCTCCGGCTCAGAAGAACGTCCACAGGACCGCCGCCACCGTGTCGATCGCGCCCAGGATCAGGGCCACCAGGGCCATCGCCCGGCGGGCGCCCGTCCACCTGCGGCCCATCGCCAGCCAGCCGCAGATCACCGCGATCGGGCCGAGGAGGATCCCCAGGGTGAAGAAGCCCGCGATCGCGCAGACCAGGCCGATGATGCCCAACGTCGCGCGGTCCGGCCCGCTCCCTGACCCCATGCGGCCACGCGAGCGAGGGTTCCTGCGCGTTCCGTTGCCGAAGCCCGTCATCGTCAACTCCCTGGGTGTCCATGCCGGTTCGGCCGGTTCGGCGAATTTCCGTTACGACGACCGGATACCCCCGTACGCGCAAAAAAAGCCTGCTTGCGCGCTGCCCCCCTCCGGCAGCGCGCCGCAGACCAACCCGTCCCCCCTGCCCTGCGGAGGACTTGACTTACTGTGACCTGCGGCGCGTACCGGGCGCCAGGAATCTTTAGCGGAGTCACCCTGATAGGCGAACTCCCTCTGAATGAGGGTTAGATGTGGGCCGCGCCCGCACCCGCCTCCGCGTTCTCGCCGCGCTTGGTCAGCAGCGCGACGAACACCGCGACCACCGCGACGCCGGCGGCGACCAGGCAGGCCAGGCTCATGCCGGAGATGAACGTGTCGTGGGCGACCTGCGTGATCTTCGCGGCGACCGCCTCCGGGGTGTTCGGGGCGATCGGGGCCACGCCGACCTGGACCGCTTCGGCGGCCGCGTCGAGCTGGGGCTGGGTGAGCTTGGGCAGGCCCGCGTCCGCCCAGTTGCCGGCCAGGTCGTTGTCGACGCGGGAGGCCATGACGGCGCCGAGGACGGCCGTACCGAGGCTGCCGCCGATCTGCATCGCGGCCTGCTGGAGACCACCGGCGACACCGGAGAGCTCCATGGGCGCGTTGCCCACGATGACCTCGGTGGCGCCGACCATCACCGGGGCGAGGCCGAAGCCCAGCAGGGCGAACCAGATCGACATGACGGCGCTGCCGGTGTCCGAGGTGAGGGTGGACATGCCGTACATGGCGATCGCGGTGGCCGCCATGCCGCCGGCCAGCGGGATGCGCGGGCCGAGCTTGGTGATCGCCGCGCCGGCGAGCGGGGAGCCGACGATCATCATCCCGGTGAGTGGGAGGAGGTGGAGACCGGCGTCGATGGGGCTCATACCGTGCACGTTCTGCAGATAGAACGTCACGAAGAACAGGCCGCCCATGAAGGCGATCGCCATCAGCACCATCAGGACGACGCCCGCGGACAGCGGGACCGAGCGGAACAGGCCCAGCGGGATGAGGGGTTCCGCGACCTTCTGCTCCCAGAACGCGAACAGGGCGAAGCCCAGCACCGAAACGGCGAGGAACGACCATGTCGTGCCGGAGCCCCAGCCCCAGGTGGGCGCCTTGATGAGGGCCCAGACGAGGCAGAACATCGCGCCGGAGAGCAGCACGATGCCGAGGATGTCGAAGGAGCGCGGCGCGTTCTCGGCCCGGTGGTCGCGCAGGATCAGCACGCCGAGGACCAGCGCGATGGCGCCGACCGGCACGTTGATGAAGAACACCGACTGCCAGTTGACGTGTTCGACGAGCACACCGCCGAGGATCGGGCCGCCCGCGGTGGAGGCGCCGATGACCATGCCCCACAGGCCGATGGCCATGTTGAGCTTCTCGGCCGGGAAGGTGGCCCGCAGCAGGCCGAGCGCGGCCGGCATCAGCAGTGCGCCGAACAGGCCCTGGAGCACGCGGAAGGTGACGACGAACGCGATGCTGTGGGAGAGGCCGATGGCGCCGGACGCGAGGGCGAAGCCGGTGACGCCGATCAGGAAGGTCTGGCGGTGGCCGAAGCGGTCACCGAGCTTGCCGGCGGTGATGAGGGAGACCGCGAGGGCGAGGAAGTAGCCGTTGGTGATCCACTGGACGTCGGCGAAGCTGGCGCCGAGGTCCTTCTGGATGGCCGGGTTGGCGATGGCGACGATGGTGCCGTCGAGGGCCACCATCATGACGCCGACGGCGACGGTTATGAGGGTGAACCACGGGTGGCCGCGCAGCCCCGTGGACGGCGTCGGGTCGGACGGGGCGGCCGGTGCCTTGTCCCCCGGCCCCGTCGCGCTGATGGTGGTCTGACTAGTCATGCGTTCGAGGCTAGTGTCAGCCGCTGACAGTTGACAAACAAGTTCAGATGTCGGCGACTGTCAACAATGGCGAGGAGAACGGCATGGAGACACTGCGCGAGCGCAAGAAGGCCCGCACGCGGGACGCGCTGCTGCACGCCGCCCTCGAACTGTTCACCACCAAGGGCTACGAACAGACCACCGTCGACGAGATCGCCGAGGCCGTCGACGTCTCGCAGCGCACCTTCTTCCGCTACTTCGCGAGCAAGGAGGAAGCCGCCTTCTTCGTGCCCCGGCTCACCGAGACGCACTTCGTCGAGGCCGTCCGCGCCCGCCCGCCGCACGAGGCCCCGCTGGAGGCGCTGCGCCGGGCCGTGCTGGAGAGCTGGGACACCATCAACGAGGCGATCCAGCAGGTCGTACCGCTGGACCTGCACATGCGCACGTACCGGGTGATCGAGTCGACGCCCGCGCTGCTCGCCGCGCATCTGCGGCGCTCGCAGGAGCTGGAGGAGGAGCTGGCGCAGATCGTGGCCCGACGGGAGGGGCTCGGCGTGGACACGGACCCCCGGCCGCGGCTTGTGGTGGCCGTGTTCGGCGGGGTGATGCGGGTGGTGGAGCGAATGTGGATCGCGGGGGACGACCTCAGCATCGAGGCGATGCGGGAGCTGACCGCCGACTACCTAGACGGGGTGGGACCGGCGCTGGCCGGGAACTGGAGCACGAGCCTCACAAGGTGAGTCGTACTGAGTTTCTCGTCACGTACCGCTGAAACGTGATCCCCGTCACTCGGTTAACGCGAGACCCTCTCGTTCTCCTAGTGTGTCCTCCCAGTGACTTCCTTCGACTCCTCCCCCACGCTGAACGCCTGGCGCGCACTGGCCGCGCTGGCCGTGGTGTTCGTGATGCTGGCGACCACCGGCTGGACCGCGGTCCGCAGCCACCCGGGGAAAACGGCGCTCCAGGCCTCCCGCTCCTCGTGGGAGCACGGTCACATAGACGGGCGCGAGCTGCCCGACCCGGACGCGTCCCCGACCAGGCTGGCCCGCTTCTTCGCCTCGCTCACCGCACAGCAGCGCACGCACCTCGCGCAGCGCTACCCGCTCGCGGTCGGCAACATGAACGGCGCCCCGGTCGAGCTGCGCTACCGCGCCAACCGTGTCGCCCTCGGCCATGAACGCACGGTCGAGAAGAAGCGCATGCACGACAACCGCCTGACGCCGCTGGGCCAGCAGGAGGCGGGCCGTCTCATGCACCGCTTCGAGGCGCTGATGACCGTGGGCCGGCACATCCTCGCCTTCGACCCCGAGGGTTCGGGCCGGATCGCCGAGGTCTTCGGCGACCTGGACACCGCGCAGCGCGTGTCGATCATCGTCCCCGGGGTGGACACCGACCTGCTGACCTTCCAGAAGACCAACAAGGAGTACTCGGCGCCGGTCGGCATGGCCAAGAACCTGTACGCGGCGGAGAACACGGCGAAGTCCAGGGCGGACACCGGTACGCGTACGGCGGTCATCGCCTGGGCCGACTACACCTCCCCCGGTGGCCTGGGCATCGACTCGGCCACCGCGGGGCGCGCCGAGGCCGGCGCCGTACGGCTGAACGCACTGCTGCGGGCGCTGCCCGGGACCTCGCAGGTCGCCCTGTTCTGCCACAGCTACGGCTCGGTGGTGTGCGGGGTCGCCGCGCACGCGCTGCCCTCGCGGGTGACCGACATCGCGGTGGCCGGCAGCCCCGGTATGCGCACCTCGAGCGCCTCCCACCTGCACACGCTCGCCCGGGTGTGGGCGATGCGGGACGCCGACGACTGGATCCAGGACGTGCCGTACATGGAGCTCGGCGGTCTCGGGCACGGCGAGGACCCGGTGTCGAACGCGTTCGGCGCGCGGGTGCTGGCCGCGAAGGACGCCGAGGGCCACACCGGGTATTTCGCGGCGGGCACCGACAGCCTCGCCAACTTCGCCGACATCGGGGTTGGCGCGTACCGCTCGGTGACGTGCGCGCACGAAGGTGACACCTGCCGAGAGGGTTTGTCCGGCGCCTCGGCGGCCGGACGCGCGTAGAAACAGCAGGAAGTGCGGTCTGCGCGGGGATGGGACGGAGGAGCATGTGCCGCCTACGATGAGCCGCATGGGTGACGTACTGGCCGGATTTCATGCCGCCTGGGAGTTCGATTCCGACTCGGTGCTCATCCGCTACGAACGCAGCATTCGAACACCCAAGCTATTTCAGGCGCTCGGGGAGCGCCGGATCCCCTTCGAGGCGATCCAGGCGGTGACGCTCGCTCCCGGCCGGCGCGGCACGGTCGTGCTCCGCGCGGAGCCCCGGCCCGGCGCCGACCCCCTGATGGAGGCGGCCGCGGGTCAGCTCAAGGAGAGCTGCGATCCCTATCGCCTCGTCCTGCCGGCCGAGCGCGAGACCCTCGCGGAGTACTACGCCGACGAGTTGCGTGCGCAGTTGAAACAGGACGCCGAACCCGCCGAGCGGTTTCTGGTGGCCGCGCCCGAGGTGCCGTTGCGGTTCAAGGCGTACGACGGGAAGGCGTCCTTCGACGGGAAGACGGTGTCGTTCCGCTGGTTCTGGACGGGGGCGTCGTCCGCGAAGTGGAAGGCCGGCGACCAGAGCTTCGCGATCGCCGGCCTGAGCGGGGTCGAGTGGCGCTCCCCCGAGGTTTTTGAGGGGCATCTACGGCTGTTGCGGGGGGCTGCGCCGCTGGTGCCGGTGGATCAGGATCCGGCGGCTGTGGTGTTCGGGTTGGGGTACGGGCCTGTGCACGAGTCTTTGCCGTTCGCGGGGGCGGTGCTTGCGGCGGTTCGCTCCGCGCGGCCTGCGGCTGTGATCCCGGCGGCTCGGCGTGATCCTGCGGATATCGCCGAGCGGATTCGGCATCTGGCGGAGCTGCATGCGGCGGGGTTGGTGACGGATGAGGAGTTCAGCGTGAAGAAAGCGGAGCTGCTGGCAGAGCTTTGAGTGCGGGCCGGTGGGGGTTGGTCGCGCCCACGCGGCGGAGCCGCAAATGTCACAGCCCCGCGCCCCTAAAGGGGCGCATCCCGCCAGGCGTTTGTCAGTTCTCCCTGCTTGTCGATGCGAAGGTCATGTCCGCGTAGCGGTCCCCCGCCACCTTGCCGGCGATCGGCTCCAGGAGGGACAGCTCGGTATCCGTCAGGACGATCCTGGTCGCTGCCGTGTTCTCCTCCACCCGGCCCGGCTTGGTCGTGCCCGGGATGGGGATGATCGGCAGGCCGTGGACCTGGGCGCGCTGTTGGACCCAGGCGAGGGCGATCTGGCCGAGGGAGGCTCCGTGTGCCTCGGCGACCGTCCGCACCGGCTCCAGGAGGGCGCCGTTGGCGGCCGCGTTCTCGCCGGTGAAGCGGGGCTGGGTGCGGCGGAAGTCGCCCTCCGTCAGGTCCTGTTCGGCGTTCGAGAAGGAACCGGTGAGGAAGCCACGGCCCAGCGGTGAGTACGGTACGACCGCCACGCCCAGCTTGGCGGCGGCGCCGACCAGGCTGATCTCGACGTCACGGCTGAACAGCGACCACTCCGACTGCACGGCGGCGATCGGGTGCACGGCGTGGGCCGCCCGCAGCTCCGCGCCCGTGATCTCGCTCAGCCCGAGGTGCTTGACCTTGCCCTCGCGGACCAGCTCCGCCATCGCGCCGACGGTGTCCTCGATGGGGATCTTCGGGTCACGGCGGTGCATGTAGTAGAGGTCGATGGTGTCGATGCCGAGGCGGTCGAGGCTGGCCTCCACGGCCTGGCGGATGTACGGGCGGTCGTTGCGGATGACGCGCCGGGTCGGCTCGCCCGGCGGGATCGACAGGGCGAACTTGGTGGCGACGACGACCTGGTCGCGGTGCGCCTTGAAGAACGGCGACAGGAACCGCTCGTTCTCCCCCATGCCGTACGCGTCGGCCGTGTCGTACAGGGTCACGCCCAGTTCCAGCGCGCGGTCCAGGGCGGCCAGCGACTGCTTCGCGTCCGCGGGGCCGTAGGCGAAGCTCATGCCCATGCAGCCGAGGCCCTGGACGCCGACCGCGGGGCCGGCCGCGCCGAGTCGTGCGGTCGGGATCGTGGTGTCGGTCATCCGGCTTTCTCCTTCTCGAACGCGTGGCCGGCTTCGCCGTAGAAGGCGATCTTCCGGTCGAGTACGGCGAGGGTGTCGTGCAGTTCGGCGATCCTGGCCAGGACGTCCCGGCGGGTCGCCTCCAGCAGGTCGAAGCGGTCGCCGTAGGTGTGGTCGCCCTCGCGGACCAGTTCGGCGTAGCGGACCATGTCGGCGACCGGCATGCCGGTGAGGCGGAGCTTGCCGACGAGGTCGAGCCAGTCGAGGTCGCGGTTGCTGTAGCGGCGCTGGCCGGTGTGCGAGCGGTCGATGTGCGGCATCAGGCCGATGCGCTCGTACCAGCGCAGGGTGTGTGCCGTCAGGCCGGTGAACGCGACGACCTCGCTGATCGTGTAGCTGTCCGCGCCGTCCGGACGCCGCTCGCCCTGCGGCGGGCCCGCGCAGGTGTCGGTCCTGGTACCCGTGGTCTCCATCACCGTCATGACGACCACGCTATGGCCTTGGAGTGCACTCGAAGCAAGCGGAACCGGTAAGAAATCGGCGGGACGGTCCGGGGGCGCGGTGGATAGCGTGCGGGTCATGAGTCTCGTACGACGGGCAGCCCCCGACGATGCCGCCGAACTACTGCGACTGCGCCAGGTGATGATCGACTCGATGGCGGGATCGGACCCCGGCACGGACTGGCACGCGGAGTCACTGCCGACGCTACTGGAGAAGCTGGCCTCGGACGAGGACTTCGGGGCCTTCGTCGTCGAGCATCCGGAGCGGCCCGGGGCGCTGGCGGCCCTCGTGGTCGGGACCCTCGAATACCGGATCGGGAAGGCCGGCAACCCGCACGGCAAGGTCGGGTACGTGTTCAGCGTGGCCACCGACCCGGACGCGCGGCGTCGTGGGTACGCGCGCGCGCGTGCATGGAGGAGCTGCTGGCCTGGTTCGGCGAGCGCGGCGCCCGGCGCGTCCACCTGACCGCGTCCCAGGACGCCGGGCCGCTGTACGCCTCCCTCGGTTTCGAGCCCAAGCCGGACCCTTTGATGGAGCTGAAGCTCTGACCGCTTAGGCTCGACGGCATGTCCCTGCAGAGCCTCGCGCTGATCGAGAACTGGCCGGTGCCGACCGCCGCGGCGGGTGTCGTACGGGCCGACGGAACCGTCCTCGGCACCCACGGCCCGGCCGACCACCGCTTCCCGCTCGCCTCGGTCACCAAGCCGCTCGCGGCGTACGCGGCCCTCGTCGCGTACGAGGAGGGCGCGATCGAACTGGACGAACCGGCGGGCCCGCCCGGCGCCACCGTCCGCCATCTCCTCGCCCACACCTCGGGGTTGGCCTTCGACGAACACCGTGTGACGGCTCCGCCCGGGCAGCGCCGCCTGTACTCGAACGCGGGCTTCGAGCAACTCGGCGACCACCTCGCGAAGGCGACGGAGATCCCGTTCGCGGACTACCTGCACCAGGCGGTGCTGGCCCCGCTCGGCATGAACTCGACCTCGCTGCAAGGCTCCCCGGCGAAGGACGGCATCTCGACAGTCACCGACCTCCTCCGCTTCGCCGCCGAACTCCAGGCCCCGCGCCTCCTCGACCCCCGCACGGTCGCCGAGGCGATGACGGTCCAGTACCCCGGCACCAAGGGCGTGTTGCCCGGCTACGGCCACCAGAACCCCAACGACTGGGGCCTCGGCTTCGAGATCCGCGACTCCAAGTCCCCGCACTGGACCGGCAGTTCGTCCTCCCCGCGCACCTTCGGCCACTTCGGCCAGTCCGGTACGTTCCTGTGGATCGACCCGGTCGCGGACGCGGGGTGCGTGGCCCTGACGGACCGGGCGTTCGGGGCGTGGGCGGTCGAGGCGTGGCCGGCCTTCACGGACGCGGTGCTCGCGGAGCTCTAGAGCATCTCCCACATCAACAGCTCGGCCCCGGTCGCCGCCTGCACCACCAGATCCCGCGCATCCGTGATCCGCGCGGCATCCCCCGGCCCCAACTTCTCGCCGCCCAGGCTCACTTCGCCCCGCACCACATGCACGTACACATGCACCGCATCCGGTACGGCCGTACGCTCCCCCGGCGTGAGCCGACGCACGTGCAGCATCGCGCCCGCCTCCGGCACCGCGTACGGAGTGGAGTCCGCGATGCCGTGGACGATCCCGTACGACGGTTCGCCGCCGGGTTCCAGGGGGGCGAACCACATCTGCACGAAGGTCAGGGGCGAGTCGCTGTCGTTGCGCTCGACGTGCCGTACGCCCGCGCCCGAGCTGAGGCGCTGGACGTCTCCGGGGCGGACGCGGGTGAGGTGGCCGGTGGAGTCGCGGTGGCTCAGCTCCCCTTCCACGACCCAGGTGATGATCTCCGTGTGGCTGTGCGGGTGTTCGTCGAAACCGGCACCGGGGGCGAGCCGCTCCTCGTTGCAGGCGATGACCGCGCCGAACCGGAGGTTGTCGGGGTCGTAGTGCGGCCCGAAGGAGAAGGCATGCCACGACTCGATCCCGGCCCCCGGGTCACCCCCTGGGTAGCGCTCGGCGGAACGCCGTACGTCCATCACGACCAATACGTTAGCCCTGCGGGGCACCGATCCGTTTCCCTACGGCGTCCAGCCCGACCGGGTCGAGCGGCTGGTGCACTTCTCGGCCTACCGAGTCGGGTGGTGGGTGCACTTCTTGGCCCACCGAGTCGGGTGGTGGGTGGGCATAGGCCCGGGGGTCTGGGGGCGGAGCCCCCGGGGACGCCGACCGAAACCCCGACCCAGGCGCCCGGCACCGTAAAGCCCGGCGCAGCCACCCGCACCGCACACCCCCGCCCGGATAAGGCAGTCTTGTCCCCGTGCCCGAACCAGAAACCAGCAGACCCGCAGGCCCCGCCCCCCGAGCCCACTCGCACCCGGCGACTCTGAAGCGGCTGGAGCAGTCGTCCGGGAGTCTCGCCGCCCAGGCCATCGCGCGCATGGACGAGACGCTGTCGTGGTACCGGGCGATGCCACCGGAGAACCGTTCCTGGATCGGACTGGTCGCGCAGGCCGGTATCGCCGCCTTCACCGAGTGGTTCCGGCATCCCGACGCGCCGCAGGCCATCTCCACCGACGTGTTCGGGACCGCGCCCCGCGAACTGACCCGGGCCATCACACTCCGCCAGACCGTCGAGATGGTGCGCACCACCATCGAGGTCATGGAGTCCGCGATCGACGAGGTGGCCGCCCCTGGCGACGAGTCCGTGCTGCGCGAGGCGCTTCTCGTGTACGCCCGGGAGATCGCCTTCGCGACCGCCCAGGTGTACGCGCAGGCCGCCGAGGCGCGGGGCGCGTGGGACGCCCGGCTGGAGTCGCTCGTCGTGAACGCCGTGCTGAGCGGTGAGGCCGACGAGGGGGCGGTCAGCCGAGCCGCGGCTCTGGGGTGGAGCTCGCCCGAGCATGTCTGTGTGGTGCTGGGGACCGCGCCCGACGGCGACAGTGAACTGACCGTGGAGGCGATCCGGCGGGCCGCCCGGCACGCCAAGCTCCAGGTGCTCACCGGGGTGCTCGGGGACCGGCTCGTCGTCATCGCCGGCGGCAGCGACAATCCGCTCGCCGTCGCCAAGTCGCTGATCGGCCCTTATGCGGCCGGTCCCGTGGTCGCGGGGCCGATCGTGCCCGACCTGCTGGCCGCGACCCGGTCCGCACAGGCCGCCGCCGCCGGGCTCAAGGCGTGCTCCGCCTGGCAGGACGCGCCGCGCCCGGTACTGGCGGACGACCTGCTTCCGGAACGCGCGATGGCCGGTGACCCCAGCGCCCGGGACCAGTTGGTGGAGGAGATCTACAGACCGCTGGAGGAGGCCGGGTCCGCGCTCCTGGAGACACTCAGTGTCTATCTGGAGCAGGCGAGTAGCCTCGAAGGTGCCGCGCGGATGCTGTTCGTGCATCCCAACACCGTGCGCTACCGGCTTCGACGTGTGACTGACGTCACCGGCTGGTCGCCATCCGATGTACGGTCCGCGTTCACGCTGCGGATCGCGCTGATCCTGGGGCGTCTGGCCGATGGAGATCCCCAGAACTAGCCTTTTGTCGGGGCTCCACAAAACCCCTTCCCGTTCTTCGTCCCTGTCCCCACGGGCGGCCGTGCCCGTCCCCAAGAGAGAGTGTGAGAGTGCTCGTACTCGTCGCTCCCGGCCAGGGCGCCCAGACGCCCGGCTTCCTGACTCCCTGGCTCGACCTCCCCGGTGTCGAGGACCGTCTGCGTGCCCTCTCGGCCGCCGTCGACCTCGATCTGGTGCACTACGGCACGGACGCCGACGCGGACGAGATCCGTGACACCGCCGTCGCCCAGCCGCTGCTCGTCGCCGCCGGACTGGTCTCCGCCGCGGCACTCGGTGACGTGGCGCCGGGCGCGGTGGCCGGTCACAGCGTCGGCGAATTCACCGCCGCCGTCCTCGCGGGCGTCCTGGACGACACGGCCGCCCTGACCCTCGTACGCAAGCGTGGTCTGGCGATGGCCGAGGCCGCCGCGATCACCGCGACCGGGATGTCGGCGCTGCTCGGCGGCGACCCGGACACCACGGTCGCGCATCTGGAGAAGCTGGGCCTGACCCCGGCGAACGTGAACGGCGCGGGCCAGATCGTGGCCGCCGGCACGCTGGAGCAGCTCGCCGCCCTGGAGGCCGACAAGCCCGAGGGTGTGCGGCGGGTCGTGGCGCTGAAGGTGGCCGGCGCGTTCCACACGCGGCACATGGGCCCGGCGGTCGACACGCTCGCCAAGGCCGCGCAGGAACTGGCCCCGGCCGACCCGAAGATCACGTACGTCTCGAACAAGGACGGCAAGGCCGTCGCCACCGGTGCCGAGGTGCTGGACCGGCTGGTCGGCCAGGTCGCCAACCCGGTCCGCTGGGACCTGTGCATGGAGACCTTCAAGGAGCTGGGCGTCACCGCGCTCCTGGAGGTGTGCCCCGGCGGCACCCTGACCGGCCTCGCCAAGCGCGCCCTGCCCGGCGTGAAGACGCTGGCCCTGAAGACCCCGGACGACCTCGACGCGGCCCGCGAGCTCATCGCCGAGCACGCCAACGCCTGAAGAAGGAGCCGTAGGAAATGTCGACGAAGATCAAGCCGAGCAAGGGCGCACCGTACGCGCGCATCCTCGGCGTGGGCGGCTACCGTCCGGTCCGTGTCGTCCCGAACGAGGTGATCCTGGAGACGATCGACTCGTCCGACGAGTGGATCCGCTCGCGCTCGGGCATCGAGACCCGGCACTGGGCGAACGACGAGGAGACCGTCGCCGCGATGTCCATCGAGGCGTCCGGCAAGGCGATCGCGGACGCGGGGATCTCCGCCGAGCAGATCGGCGGCGTGATCGTCTCCACGGTCTCGCACTTCAAGCAGACCCCGGCCGTGGCGACGGAGATCGCGGACAAGCTCGGCACGAACAAGGCCGCCGCGTTCGACATCTCGGCGGGCTGCGCGGGCTTCGGCTACGGCCTGACCCTCGCCAAGGGCATGGTCGTCGAAGGCAGCGCCGAGTACGTGCTGGTCATCGGCGTGGAGCGGCTGTCCGACCTGACCGACCTGGAGGACCGCGCGACGGCCTTCCTGTTCGGTGACGGCGCGGGCGCGGTCGTGGTGGGCCCCGCGAAGGAGCCGCACATCGGCCCGACCGTGTGGGGTTCGGAGGGCGACAAGTCGGACACCATCAAGCAGACCGTGCCGTGGACCGAGTACGACAGCACGGGCAAGTTCCCTGCGATCACGCAGGAGGGCCAGGCGGTGTTCCGCTGGGCCGTGTTCGAGATGGCGAAGGTCGCCCAGCAGGCGCTGGACGCGGCCGGGATCACCCCGGACGAACTGGATGTCTTCATTCCCCACCAGGCCAACGAGCGGATCATCGACTCGATGGTGAAGACGCTGAAACTGCCGGAGCACGTCACGGTCGCGCGTGACGTACGCACCACCGGCAACACCTCGGCCGCCTCGATTCCGCTCGCTATGGAGCGGCTTCTGGCGACCGGCGAGGCCAAGAGCGGCGACACCGCGCTCGTCATCGGCTTCGGGGCGGGTCTTGTGTACGCCGCGACGGTCGTTACCCTCCCCTAGGCACTCCGTGCCGGATCATCATCGGATCCGGTACGGCTGAACTCACCCGCCGCTGCCGCGGCGGGAACGCCACACCCTCTGGATCACAAAGAAGGAGCGCCTGACATGGCCGCCACTCAGGAAGAGATCGTCGCCGGTCTCGCCGACATCGTGAACGAGATCGCCGGCATCCCGGTTGAGGACGTCCAGCTGGACAAGTCCTTCACCGACGACCTGGACGTCGACTCGCTGTCCATGGTCGAGGTCGTCGTCGCCGCCGAAGAGCGCTTCGACGTCAAGATCCCCGACGAGGACGTCAAGAACCTCAAGACGGTCGGCGACGCGACCGACTACATCCTCAAGAACCAGGGCTGAGCCACCTCGTAGGCCCGGACCACCTGGTCCGAGCCACCTGGTAGGCCCGGCTGCATGGCCCCGCCACCCGGCGGTGGCGCCGCTTAATCCTCGTACCGTTGGAGAGAGAATTCCCGTGAGCCCGACCAATCGCACCGTGGTCGTCACCGGTATCGGCGCAACCACACCGCTGGGTGGCGACGCAGCCTCGACCTGGGAGGGTCTGATCGCCGGCAAGTCCGGTGTGAAGCCCCTGGAGCAGGAGTGGGCCGCCGAGCAGGCGGTCCGTATCGCCGCGCCGGCCGCCGTGGACCCCTCCGAGGTCATCCCGCGTCCGCAGGCCCGCCGCCTGGACCGCTCGGCGCAGTTCGCGCTGATCGCGGCCAAGGAGGCCTGGGCGGACGCCGGCTTCACCGACAAGGCCGGTGAGGACGCGGCGGTCGACCCCGACCGTCTGGGCACCGTCATCGCCTCCGGCATCGGCGGTGTGACGACCCTGCTCGACCAGTACGACGTGCTGAAGGAGAAGGGCGTCCGCCGCGTCTCCCCGCACACCGTCCCCATGCTGATGCCGAACGGCCCGTCCGCCAACGTGGGTCTGCTCGTCGGCGCCCGCGCGGGCGTGCACACGCCGGTCTCCGCGTGCGCCTCCGGCGCCGAGGCCATCGGCTACGCCATCGAGATGATCCGCACCGGCCGCGCCGACGTCGTGGTCGCGGGTGGCACGGAGGCGGCCATCCACCCCCTCCCCATCGCCGCGTTCGGCAACATGATGGCGATGTCCAAGAACAACGACGACCCACAGGGTGCCTCGCGTCCCTACGACACCGGCCGCGACGGCTTCGTCCTCGGCGAGGGCGCCGGCGTCCTGGTCCTGGAGTCCGCCGAGCACGCCGCGAAGCGCGGTGCCCGGGTGTACGCCGAGGCGGTCGGGCAGGGCATCTCCGCCGACGGCCACGACATCGTGCAGCCGGAGCCGGAGGGGCGCGGCATCTCGCAGGCCCTGCGGAACCTGATGGACAACACCGACCTGGACGCGGCGGAGATCGTGCACGTGAACGCGCACGCGACGTCGACGCCGGCGGGCGACGTGGCCGAACTGAAGGCGCTGCGCAAGGTGTTCGGCGACGACGCGGACCACATGGCTGTCTCGGCCACGAAGTCCATGACCGGGCATCTGCTGGGTGGTGCGGGCGGTGTCGAGTCGGTCGCGACCGTGCTCGCGCTGTACAACCGGATCGCTCCGCCGACCATCAACGTCGAGAACCTCGACCCGGAGGCGGAGGCCAACGCGGACGTCGTTCGCGGCGAGGCTCGTAAGTTGCCGGTCGAGGGACGTATCGCCGCGCTGAACGACTCGTTCGGGTTCGGTGGGCACAACGTGGTGCTGGCGTTCCGGACGGTCTGAACTCCCTTGCCCGCATGAGGTTTTAGGCGGCCTGTCTCTCTCTTTCACCACCTTGAGAGGCAGGCCGCCTCCTATGCTGGAACGCATGGGCAAGGGGGGACGGCTCGCGCTGGTCATCGGGTCACAGTGCGAGAGCCTGGGCCTTGGGAAACACCTGGAGTCCCTGGAGACGGCAGCCGGCGAGCTGGACGAGGCGGTGCGGCGGCCTGCCATCGGCGGCTGCTCCCACGCTCTGCCAGAGCTCGATGGCCCCTTACTCAACCCAAGCCGGGACAAGCTCAACGGAGCCCTGGTCGACGCGTTCGATCGCGCCGACCGGGAACGCGCAGTCCTGGTCCTCGCCTATATCGGCCATGGCCTGCGCACAGATGACGAGTACTACGTCCTACCGCGAGATGCCGAGGAAGACCTCGGAGCTCGGATTCATCCCTATCCGCTGGTCACCGCGATAGGACGCTTCCTCTCCGCGCGCACTCGGCTCCAGGGGCTGATTCTGCTGCTGGACACCTGTGACGCGGGGCAGGGTGCGGTGACCGCGGCGAAGCGGTGGCTCGTGCTCAACGAGAGGGACATGGACCGCCGCTTCCACCTGCTCACCTCGTCCAGCCTGGAGCCGTCGTACGAGTGCGCGTTCTCCCGGGAGACCGCGCGCATTCTGCGCCACGGCACCGTTCGCTGCGACCCGCTGCTGTACTGCCGCGACATCCGCGCGAGCGTCGTGGAACGAGACGTCCTGGAGCACCAGCCGGTCGTGCTGGACTACAACGGCAGCTCCGGGGCCTCCGAACTGTGGCTCGCGCGCAACCAGGCACCCCGCCCGCTTGCCCGGGAGCTGCGGAACTTCCAGGCGACACCGGACGTGGACCGGGTGGTGGCCGCCACGACAACGCAGACCGTGACCATGGTGCAAGCGTCGGCAGGCTCCGGAAAGACCACTCTGCTGACCGCACTGACTCGGCCCGAACTCAGCAAGGACATTCCCGGGGGGTTCATTCACGCTCTGCATGAACTACGGCCGGCCGATGACGTCAACAGCGTGGCAAGGTCATTGGCCCGCCAACTCCGGACAAGCGTGCCGGGCTTCGCCGACGTCTATGTCGACGGGCCGGACGGAGGCAACAAGCAGTCGTTGCTGAACGCGTTGGACCAGCTTCACGAAAGGGTGCCGATCGAGCAGCTTTCGTTCCGTATCGCCCTCGACGGCCTCGACCAGTTGCGGCAGTCGGTGCTGCCCGAAATCCGCGACCTGGTCACCGAACTGATCTACCGTCAGGGCTATCAGCAGACCCGGTCCATACTCGGCATGCGCGTCCTGCTCTCCGGTCGGCCGGCGGCCGCCCCGACATGGTGGGAGTTCACGACCGTAGAGCTGTCGGCCGCTCACGAGAACCAGATCACGGCCTATCTGACGAGACGTGGAATCGGAGATTACGTCCACCGGCACGTGATCGAACGGAGCGGGGGCAACTGGCTGGTGGTCACCCTGCTCGCCGACTGGCTGGAGGACTACGATCTCGACACACTCCCGGACGACACCGACGGCACGTACACCCAGCGGCTGCACAAGATCCTGGGCGACGAATCCTGGGAGGACTCGGTCGTCAGAGCCGTCCTGACCGTGCTGACCTCCGCCGCGTCCGCTACCGGGGCCGTCGCCGTCCCAGAGCCCTTACTCCTCCAGGCTGTGGCCCGTCTCCGCCGTTCCGCCACTCCGAAACTCGTGAAGGGCACCCTGCAACGCCTCAGTCGGCTCGTCATCACTCGCCCGCTGGATGATGAGAAGCAGTCCTACGCTTTGTTCCACCCCACGCTGTCCCAGTATCTGGCCTCCGGGAAAGCGCGTCCCGGGGCGGAGTTCGGCGTGGACGTCGCAGCCGGCCACAGAGCCTTGGGCCAAGCGCTGCGCGAACTCGCTCCCCGAGGGAGGCAGATCGACGGAGACCCTCTCTACGACTATGCCGCCGAGGCGGAGGCCACTCACTTCTGGGAGCAGGACGACCCCAACGGAGTGGTGCAGTCTCTGGTCGACCGGGTTTCCGCAGTACCCGAGACCAATCTCCTGCGCTGGTCGAGCTGGCTCGTCCGGTTCAAGAAGACGTTGGGACCTTACGACCTCGCTGTCCTCAACGCGCAGGGAGGCGTCGCCCACTGGACCGAGATGTGCGGCCATCACGCCACCGCACGGAAGCTCTACGAGGAACTCGCCGCCGACTGCCAGGACGCTCTGGACCCTCGGCGTCCGAACGCCTCCCACCATCCTGACGCCGAGGAGATCCTCCAAGTCGGTGCGCTCGCCGCGGACTGGTTGGGCGTTGACGATCCCGCCATGGCGTGCCTCCTCTACCTCAAACTGGAGAAGGAATGTGGGCGCGTCCTGGGCCCGGAGCACTTGGTCACGCTGACCACCCGAAACAACGCCGCTTCCTGGATGCGCCAGGCCGGCGACCCTGCCCGAGCCCTGTTCCGGTTTCGCACGCTCGTGGCGGACATCGAGCGAATCCCGGGATTATCGGGCAGCCACCTTCAGCTCACAGCGCGCAACGGCGTCGCGACGTGTCTGAACGCGACCGGCAAGGTCACCGAGGCTCTCGCGAGTTGGGGCACACTGCTCGTGGAGATCGAGCGGCACCAAGGAGAGGACGCCGCCCTCGCAGGGAACGTGCGCGAGAGCATGTTCCAGGTGCTCCGTCCCCTGGTCACGGCCAACTGACGTCCGCCTACCGGGGCTCCAGAGTCTCTCGAACCGCCTGTCCCGTCTGCCGCTTCGTCAGGTATGCCTGGGCGCTGTGCGGGTCGTCCTCACCGTTGTCCAGCGTCCAGTCCGACTCAAGAACGCCACGAGGATCGGCGAAGCGTTTGGCGAGGTCCGGCTCCGCCGCGATCACATCGTCCTTGTCGGCAAGGTTGACCCACCGCCCCACCAGCTCAGGGACCTGATGTTCACCTTCCAACCGGTCGTGGACGAGTGTCCGCAGGCCGAGCGGGGAACCGAGAGTCAGCAGCAGCGGAAGCTCTCCCTCCAAGCGGAGAGCAGCCTCGTACGCGGCCACCGACCCGAGAGAGTGCCCCACCAGGATTCTCGTCTCGGGACCGATCAGGTCGGCGATCCGCTGCTGCACTTCCTCGTATACGGAGGGTTCGGTCATGTAGCGCGTGACCTGGACCAAGGACTTGTTGACGAAGCGCTGCGCGAAACCCATGCCCAGCCGGCTGAACCACTTGAGCCGAGCGAGCCCGTTCACCGCCGCCCGTCCCGCCGACCTGCGGCCCTGCCGCCCTTCGTCTCCGCCCTCGATGTCGTGGAGGACCGTCCGCGCGATACGCCGGTCACCGGGCTCGGGAGCTCGGTCGCGCGCGTTACGAAGCCATTCGAGAGCCAGGGCGTCGGTGAGTTCCCGCTGGGTCTCGGTGAGTTCGGCCGGATCCTCAGCAGCTCCTTGAGCCCCCTTCTGCAGAAAGACATCGCCGTAGAACGCCATACGGGATTCCAGCCGACCCGGTCGGGCACTGCGCCACAATGCGTCGGCAAGCCCTGCACCGCCGGCAGTTCGCACCCCGCCGGCCAAGTCGGGCAGCCATTCCTTTTCCAGGGTGTCGGCCGACTTCTGCTCCTGAGCGATTCCGTGCACCAGGACGATCTCCGCCATCCCGCCCCCTCATCCCGTCGAACCGCCGCGATCGGCGGACTACGAGGGTGTCACGTCATCGACATCCTGTCCCTGGTTCGCGTGTGCCCCCACCCGCGACCGGGACGGCAAAGCCCCTAGACCACCTGGTGCAGCCAGCGCACCGGTGCGCCCTCGCCCGCGTACCGGAACGGCTCCAACTCGTCGTCCCAGGGCTTGCCGAGGAGCTTGGCGATCTCGGACTCCAGGTTGGTCTCGCCCTGTTGGGAGCGGGTGAGCGCCGCGCGGAGGCGGTCCTCCGGGATCAGGATGTCGCCGTGGATGCCGGTGACGGCGTGGAAGATGCCCAGGTCGGGGGTGCAGCTATAGCGCTCGCCCTCGGCGGTGGGGCAGGGCTCGGCAGTGACCTCGAAGCGGAGGAGGTGCCAGCCGCGGAGGGCCGACGCCAGCTTGGACGCCGTTCCTACCTCTGCCTGCCAGGAGAATTCGGAGCGCCAGGTTCCGGGGGCGGCGGGCTGGCGGATCCAGTCGAGGCTGACGCGTGTGCCGAGCACCCCGGCGACGGCCCACTCGACGTGCGGGCACAGCGCGCGCGGCGCGGAGTGCACGTACAGAACTCCACGTGTCGTCACCGGGACCTCCGGACAGAGCGGGGCATCTTGCAGACTGGCGAACGGCGGCGGCAGGGCAGCCACGTTGAGGGCGAGGCTACCGTGCGGCGGCGCGCGGAGTGTGACGTACCGTCCGTCCTGGTACCAGGAAACGCTGCCATTCACCCATGGGGACGCTTGTACGGGGGTGTGCCGTTGCATCGGGCGGATGCGGAACTCTGGCGCGTTGTCAGTTGGTTGTTGTGATGGGTTGAGACCGTTGTGACTCCTCCACCCCCCAATCGGGGTGGCTTCTCGCTATGCCTGGTTGGCGTCGCGACGGACCAGCCCGGCCCGTAAAACGTTGGTCGCTCCGACGACGTCGGCGTGTGCCCGGTGGCCGCACGAGAGGCAGTGGAACTTCTCCTGGGTGGGCCGGTTCTCCTTGGCGGTGTGCCCGCATTCGGGGCACATGCGGGAGGTGTTGCGGGGGTCCACGGCCGTTACTTCCCGCCCGGCGCTTTCAGCCTTTGCGTTCAGAATCGCTAGGAACACCCCCCAACCGGCGTCAGCGATCGAACGGTTCAGCCCGGCCTTGCTCGCGGCCCCGTTCGGCAGGAAACCGCCCGGCTTCTCGGGGTCCGGCTTCGGGGCGGGAGCCTTGCTCATGTTGCGGATCTTGAGGTCTTCGTGCGCGATGAAGTCGTGCTCACGAACCAGGCCGAGCGCGGTCTTGTGCGCGTGGTCGAGCCGCTGGCGGCGTACCTTGCCGTGGAGCTTGGCGACGTTGTCCACAGCGTGCTGATGGTTGCGGGTACGGTCCTTGGCCCTGCGGCGCGGAAAGCGGCTCAGGGCCTGCTGCGCGACTTCGAGCTTTGCGGCCGCCTTGCGCGCGTGGCGCGGGTTGGCGATGTGCCCGCCGTTGGAATCAGTGAGGAACGAGGCAATACCGAGGTCGATGCCGACTACTGAGCCGGTCGCGGGCAGCGGCTCAGGCCGGCGCTGCTCGGCGGTCAGCACGACAAACCACTTACGGCCCTCGCGCTTGACCGACACGGTCTTGACCTTGCCGACCACCGCGCGGTGCTGGTTGACCTTGACGTGCCCGACGCCCTGGAAGCGGACCCGGGTCGCGGGGTCGTGCGGAGTGGAGTCCCACCGGCAGCCGTCCCCGTCCTTCGGGAAGTCCACCGTGACGAACCGGTTCACCCCACGGAAGCGCGGGTACCCGGGCCTGTCCCCGGCTTTGATCCGACGGAAGAACGCGGTGAACGCCTTGTCCAACCGGCGCAATGTCGCCTGCTGCGAGGAGAAGGACCAGCGCCCCTGCCGCTCGGGGTCAAAAGCCCGGATGTCCTTGAGTTGTCCGGACTGCTGCCCGTACTTCACGCTCGTCTTCGAGGCGTGTCGGTAGGCGTCGCGACGTTCCTGCAAGGCAGCGTTGTAGAGGGAGCAGTGATCGCTCAGCATCTCGCTCAGCGCGACTTGCTGGCCCACGGTGGGCCGCATGAGGAACTTGTACGCACGGATCATCCAGCCCACCCCCTTCCGGTCGAAATTCTCGAATTTATTACACTTGGTGTTTGTTACCAAGTACCGGCGTGCAGTCCTCAACGACGACATGCTGACACGCTGCGAAGAGATCATGCGGAACGTGCACCTTCTTCCTGGGATCGGATTCCCTCCGCAGAGAGGGGTGGAGGGGATGGCTCTCAACATGCGAATCCGACGTCTTCGTTCACGGGCCGCGCTCGCCCTCGTGACGGCTGCCGTGCTGGGCGCGGCCGGCTGTGACGGGAGCGGGGGTGCGTCCTCCGGTACCCACAGCAAGAGCGGTACGGCGGCCAAGGCGAAGCCCGCTCCGTTGTGGGACCCCAGTCCGTCCTCGGTGGCGGCGGTCGGTGACTCCATCACCCGTGGTTTCGACGCCTGTACGGTCCTGTCGGACTGCCCGGAGGTGTCCTGGGCGACCGGCAGTTCGGCCTCGGTCGACAGTCTCGCCGTACGGCTGCTGGGGAAGGCGGGCGCGGCGGAGCGCAGTTGGAACTACGCGGAGACCGGGGCGCGGATGGCCGACCTGCCCGCGCAGATGGGTCAAGCGGCGGCGCGCAGGCCGCAGTTGGTCACGGTGATGGTGGGGGCCAATGACGCCTGCCGGGCCTCGACCTCGGCGATGACCTCCGTGGCCGACTTCCGTGCCGAGTTCGAGGAGTCGCTGAAGACGCTGCGGCGGGCACTGCCGAAGACGCAGGTCTACGTCGCGAGCGTGCCGAATCTCAAGCGGCTCTGGTCGCAGGGGCGGGCGAGCCCGCTGGGCAAGGAGGTGTGGAAGCTGGGCATCTGTCCCTCGATGCTGGCCGACGCGGACGCCCTGGACTCGGCGGCGACCGAGCGGCGGGACACGGTGCTGGACCGGGTGGAGGCGTACAACAAGGTCCTGGAGCAGGTGTGCGCCACGGACGAGCGGTGCCGTTTCGACGGGGGCGCGGTCTACGACTACCGCTTCGGCACGGACCAGTTGAGCCACTGGGACTGGTTCCACCCCAGCACGGACGGCCAGGCACGGCTGGCCGAGATCGCCTACCGTCGCGTCATCGCGCGCACCCCCGTGACCTAGGGTTTCCCTCATGAGCGAACTTTTCGGCACCCTTCCCGACGGCACGCCCGTGCACCGCTGGACGCTGGAGCGGGCCGGTGTGCGGGTGCGGGTGCTGTCGTACGGCGGGATCGTGCAGTCGGTGGAGGTGCCGGACCGGGACGGGCACGCGGCGGACGTGGTGCTCGGGTTCGCGGAGCTGGACGGCTATCTCGCGCACCCGGAGCCGTATCTCGGCGCGCTGGTCGGGCGGTACGCGAACCGGATCGCGGGCGGGCGTTTCACGCTGGAGGGTGTCACGTACTCGCTGGCGCAGAACAACGCGCCCAACTCCCTGCACGGCGGTGAGCACGGCTTCGACAAGCGGGTGTGGGACGTCGAGCCGGTCGAGCACGGGGTGCGGCTCAGCCGGGTCAGCGGGCACGGCGAGGAGGGTTTTCCGGGGCGGCTCGCCGTCT
Organism: Streptomyces sp. NBC_01478; assembly: GCF_036227225.1. Classification (GTDB taxonomy): domain Bacteria; phylum Actinomycetota; class Actinomycetes; order Streptomycetales; family Streptomycetaceae; genus Streptomyces. The sequence goes on from NZ_CP109444.1 coordinate 3,795,732, forward strand.
CGGCGACGTACACGCTGGACGTGTCGGGCGCGCTGCGCATCGCCTACGAGGCGACGACGGACGCGCCGACCGTCGTGAACCTCACGAACCACAGCTACTTCGACCTGGGCGGCGCGGGCGGCTCCGGCGGCGCCAGCGGTCATGAACTGCGGCTCGCCGCCTCGCGGTTCACTCCCGTCGACGCCGACCTGATCCCGACCGGCGCGCTCGACGACGTGACGGGCACGCGCTTCGACTTCCGCCAGGCGCGGAAGGTGGGCTCCGGCTACGACCACAACTTCGTGCTGGACAAGGGCCCGACCCCGGCCGCCGTCGAGATCGCCGAGCTGTACGACCCGGCGTCCGGGCGGGTGCTGACGGTGGCGACGACCGAGCCCGGCATCCAGCTCTACACCGGTGAGCATCTGGGCGAGCCGTTCGGCCCGGGGGCCGGGATCGCCCTGGAGACCCAGCACTTCCCGGACTCGCCGAACCGCCCGGAGTTCCCGAGCACGGAGCTGCGCCCGGGCGAGAGCTACCGCTCGGAGACGGTGTACGGCTTCTCGGCCCACTGATCGTGGTGGGGCGGGCATGAATGAGCCCCGGTCCAGGGGTCAGGTCCCGGACCGGGGCTGTCTGAGAGGGACGGTGTCCCGGGTCAGACGTTAATCGTCGTCGCGACCCTGCGGTCGGTGATCGAGCGTCCGGCCTGGATCTCGTACGAACCCTTTACAACTGCCCACGCGTTCGCCGTCTCATCCCAGATCTCGAAAGCCCGGCGCGGAAGTTCGACGAGCACGTCGACGCTCTCGCCGGGACCGGCCTCGACACCGGCGAATCCGGCCAGCCAGCGGGCCGGACGCTCCGGGTCGGCGTCGGTCGGGGCGAGATAGACCTGGACGACCTCACGGCCGTGCCGGGTACCGGAGTTGGTGACGCGGACGGTGACGGACGTACTGTCGCCGTCGCTCCCCGCGTCGGTGCCCGCCTTGATCTCGTCGTAGGTCCAGTCGGTGTAGCCGAGGCCGTGCCCGAAGGGGTACGACGGGCTGCGGCCCTCCTTCTCCCAGGCGCGGTAGCCGATGAACACGCCCTCGGTGTACGGGAGTTCGCCGTTCTCGGGGACGACCTGGGTGACCGGGGCGTCGGTCAGGGAGCCCCAGGTGGTGGGGAGGCGGCCGCCGGGTTCGTGGGCGCCGGTGAGGACGTCGGCGAGGGCGGCGCCGCCCTCCTGGCCGGGGAACCAGGTAAGCAGGACGGCGGCGACCTCGTCGCGCCAGGGCAGTTCGACCGGGGAGCCGGAGTTGACGATCACGACGGTGTTCGGGTTGGCGGCGGCGACGGCGTGCACCAAGTCGTCCTGGCGGCCGGGCAGTCGGAGGTCCGTGCGGTCGTAGCCCTCCGATTCGACGCGCTCGGTGGTGGCGACCACGACGACGGCGGCGCTGGCGGCGCGGGCCGACTCGACGGCCTCGGCGATGAGTTCGTCCGGGTCGCGCTGGGGTTCCTGGTGGACGAGTGTGAAGCCGATGACCTTGAGTGCGCGGTTCTCGGCGAAGCTCACGACGTAGGTCAGGGACACCTCGACCGGGGTGCCGGCGGTGAGTTCGACGCGGGCCCGGGGTTCGGGGGCGCCGAAGAAGGAGCTGAACGGGTCGTCCTTGAGCGGGCGTTGGACGTCGTCGTAGTACGTCGTGCCGTCGACGGTGAGGGTGAAGGCGCCAAGGCCCTTGATGCCGAAGGTGTGTTGGCCGGTGTCGCGCGGGGTGAAGGTGCCGGTGAGTTCGACGGTGCGGAGGGTGTCGTGGGTGACGCCCTCGGGAAGGTCCGCACCCATCCACCGGAGTTGCCCGCTGGGCACGGAGGCGCTGCCGATGACGGCACCTTCGGTGTCCCGGCAGATCGCGCGCAGCTCGAACCCCTTGTCGGCGGCGGCGAGTTCGGTGTTCGGGTCGGCGCCGACGGCGTAGCTCAGGGTGCCTTCGGGGAGGGCGGCGGTGAGGCCGTCGAGCGGGGAGACGACCCGGGGCGGGAAGACGATGGCGGAGCCGCCGCCGAGGACGCGGGCGTCGCGGGCGGCGGCGCCGATGAGCGCGACGGTGCCGTTCGGCTTCAGCGGGAGGGCGTCGTTCTGGTTCCGTACGAGGACGAAGGAGCGGCGGGCGATCTCGCGGGCGACGGCCTCGCCGTCGACGGGGGACGGGAGTCGGTCCTGTGCCACGACGGGCTCGGCGCCGTCCAGGATGCCGACGCGGGCGGCGAGCCGCAGCACGTTCCGTACGGCGGCGTCGACGGTGGCCTCCGCGACCTCGCCGGCGCGCACGGCCCGGGCGAGGGCCTCGCCGTAGACGGTCTTCGGGCCGGGCATGGCCAGGTCGAGGCCGCCCTCGATGGTGCCGACGGTGGAGCGGGCGGCGGTCCAGTCGGAGACGTTGACGCCGTCGAAGCCCCATTCGCCGCGCAGGATCTCGTTCACCAGGCGGCGGTGCTCGGTCATCGTGGTGCCGTTGACCGTGTTGTAGGCGGTCATGACGCCCCAGGGGCGGGCGTGCTCGACGATGAGCTCGAAGGGGGCCAAGTACAGCTCGCGCAGCGCGCGTTGGGAGATGAGGTTGTCGACGGTGAAGCGGTCGGTCTCGGCGTCGTTGGCGACGAAGTGCTTGACGGTGGTGCCGACTCCGCCTTCCTGTACGCCCGTTACGTATCCGGCGCCGATCCGCCCGGTGAGGTAGGGGTCCTCGCTGTACGCCTCGAAGTGCCGCCCGCCGAGCGGGGAGCGGTGCAGGTTGACGGTCGGGGCGAGGAGCACGTGGACGCCCTTGCGGCGGGCCTCCTGGGCGAGCAACGTGCCCGCGCGGTGGGCGAGTCCGGGGTCCCAGGTGGCGGCGAGGGCGGTGGGGGACGGCAGTGCGACGGAGGGGTCGTCGGCGGTCCAGCGCACGCCCCGGACGCCGATCGGGCCGTCGGACATGACGAGGGAGCCCAGGCCGATCTCCGGGAGCGCGGGCAGCGACCACATGTCCTGACCGGCGAGCAGCCGCGTCTTGGCGTCCAGGTCGAGCCTGCCGAGTGCCGCCTCGACGACTGCTTCACGGGGTCCCGCCATCGCGGTGCCTCCTCGTTGAGTCCGTGTGGTGCCTCCAGGTGGTGCGTGCTTCCATCGTGCATCGATTGCCTGTTGAGCGGTAGGTTTCGTGACCTTGCTGTTATGTGAACTGTCGCGGGGTGTCGTACGGTGACGCCATGAACGCCACGAACTCCAGGACCCGGCGCGAGGAGCGGCGCGCCGAGATCGTGCGGGCGGCGCTGGAGGTGATCGCCGAGCGCGGCTACCGGGGCGCGAGCCTGGCGGCGGTGGCCGAGCGGGTCGGGCTGACCCAGCAGGGCCTGCTGCACTACTTCCCCACGAAGGACGCGCTGCTCGTCGCCGTCCTGGAGGAGCGGGACCAGTGGGACGCCGTACCGAACAGCGGGTGGCGGGTCGACCTGCTGGCCTCGCTGGTCGAGTACAACGCGATGCGGCCCGCGATCATCCAGACCTTCTCCGCGCTCCTCGGTGAGAGCGTCACGGAGGGGCATCCGGCGCGGGGCTACTTCACCGAGCGGTACGGCCGGGTGCGGGCGAGCATGGCGGGGGTGCTGCGCGCCGAGTACGGCGACCGGCTGCCGAACGGGCTGACACCCGAGCGGGCGGCTCCGCTGCTGGTCGCGGTGATGGACGGGTTGCAGTACCAGTGGCTGCTGGATCCGGAGTCGGTGGACATGCCGGGGGCGTTCCGGGACTTCTTGGCGCTGTTGGGCGAGGGCTCGGGTTCGTGAGGTTCTCCGAGGGCGAGGATCTGTCGGCCATGACGTGCGAGAAGGGGCGCCCGCTGTAGCGGACGCCCCTTCGGCCGGCTCGGTCAGGATGCGCTGTTCGGCACCTCACCCGTCTTGTCCGCGACGCCGACTCCCAGGAGGGCGGCGTCGGTTGTGCCGAGGTAGCCGAGGCCCGACGCGTCGAAGACCCAGGCGTAACCCTTCGGGGCGCCGGTGAAGGTGAGGCCGACGCCGTCGCGTCCGGCGGCGTCCTCGACGTGGTCCACGACGTGTACGCCCGGGAGTTGGGCCAGTGCGCGGTAGATCGCGGCGCTGAGGTCGGGCAGCAGGGTGGCGTCGCCGATGATGGCGCCGAGGTCCTCGACGACAACTTCCGTACGGCGGGCGGGCTTTACGTTGCCGGCGTCGGCGGAGAGCTTCTTCAGCAGGGCGTCGGGGTCGGTGGGCAGGGCCTGGAGCTGCTGGAAGGTGAGGTATCCGGCGCCGCTCATGGTCATGGTCATCTTCTTGGCGGGGTCGGCGAGCGCGACGCCCGTGCGCAGCCCGTCGGCCTTCCCGTCCACCGCGTCCCACTGCTCCTGCCGGACGGCTCCCGGGTACGCCTTCACGGAGCTGGGCTTCTTGTTCTTGGCGAGTTCTTCCGGAGTGCTGAAGTCGACGCCCAACTCGGCCGCCGATCCCTGGGACTTGGTGTAGATGAACTGGTCGCCGCGGGCGGTGACCAGCGGGCGAGCGGCTGCGGCCAGGGCGATGCGGTCCAGTAGTCGGGCGGCCTTCTGATGGTCGGCGGCGGCCGTACCGGACGTGTTCTCCCGTGTGTTGTCCACGACGACCACGCCCAGGCCGACGGCGGCGGCGAGGGCGAGCGGCGCGGCGACGAGCACGAGGCGTCGGCGGGCGGGACGCCTGGGTGCGATGGCCGTCGTGGCGGACTGCTCGCGGGCGGTCTCGTGTTCGTGGGTGATGTGCTGCATCAGGTGTTCCCTCAGTACGCGGTGGCGGTCCCGCGAGAGCACCGGACGGCCCGGGGCGGGCAGCAACTCGGCCAGTTCCTGGGGGTCGGTGTTCATCGCTTCTCCTGCGTGGACGTGTGGGTGGACCGAGCCGCCTGGTGGCGGCTACCCGGTGACTGTCCGACCGCGGCCGGGCGTTGCGTTCCGTGTGTGAGTTCGCGTTCGAGTTCGCGCTCGGTGAGCTTGCGCAGGCGTTTGCGCGCCCGCGATAGCCGGGAGCGTACGGTGCCGACGGCGACGCCCAGGGCCTCGGCGGCCGTGGTGGCGTCCAGCCCCTCCCACACGCACAGCGTGAACACCTCGCGCTCCCCACGCCGCAGCAGGCTCAACGCCCGCTGCGCGGCGGCCAGTTCCTCGGTGTCCGCGAGGCGCCGTGTCACCTCGTCGGCGAAGTCCGGCACGGGGCCGGGAGGCGGAATCCTGGAGAGCGCGGCCTGGTGTCTTCGCGCGGCCCGCGCGGTGTTGCGGGCGACGTTCGTCGCGATCCCCAGCAGCCACGGACGCAGACTGTCCTCCCCCGCCAACACCCGCTCCCGCAGCCGCCACGCCTCCAGGAACGTCAGCGACACGATGTCGTCGGCGACACCCCAGTTGCCGGTCATCCGCACGGCATGCCGGTGCACCACCGCAGCGTGCTCGTCGAAAAGATGCCTGAAGGCGTCCGGGTCGCCGTCCCGCACACGGGCGCGCAGTGAATTCTCCACACCCGTCCCTGTCCGCCGCGCGGACCGCGCTGCGGTGACCCGCGTCACACAACTGGGTTCAGATCATGGCCTGTTACTGCTGCCGCTGCTCCTGCTACTGCCGCCAGACGACAGCGAGCGTCTTGCTCACCACGCACACGAGGGCGAGGACGAGGGCCCAGTCGTAGGACCCGGCGAGCACCAGCGCGGCAACCCCGGCACCGAACCACACCACCTCGAACCCGACCCGGCCGGCGCCCCGCACCTTGTACCTGGCCTTCGGCGAACCGCACACCCCCCACAGCACGGCGAGCACCGCGGGCCCACCGAGCCCGAGCAGCCAGGTCAGCGGTGTGGCGATGTCCCGCGTGAACCCCCAGTAGCCGACGGCCACGAGGACGCCGAGTTCGATGGCGAAGAGGACGCCGAGGTTCGCTGCCTTCGCTGTCTTCGTTGCCGTCATGGGCGGCAGTATCACCCGGCGGGGGTCACTCCGTCCCGCGCACCGCGGCCACGACCTCCACCTCGATCAACGCCTCCGGCCGGAACAGTCGCGGCACCTCGAAGGTCATGCTGGTGGGCGGGGTGCCGGTGAGGAACTTCCTTCGTACGGTGCCGTATTCGTCGAGTTTGGTGATGTCGGTCAGGTAGGTGCGGATGTTGATGATGTCGGCGAGGGTCGCGCCGTGGGCCTTGAGGAGGGCGGCGATGGTTTCGAAGACGGCCCGTGTCTGGTCGGTGAGGGTGGTGCCCTCGGCGATCTGGCCGGAGAGGAACAACAGGGCGCTGCCGTCGGCGTGTTGGACGCGGGCGACCTGGGAGTAGTAGGGGCTCAGGGGCTGGGGCGCGGAGGCGGGGTTGTCCAGGGTGACGTGCATGGCGTCGACGCTAGGTCCGGCCCCGGGGTGCGACAAGCGAATGTCTAGCATGGCTGACATGCCGACCCCGCATGACAGTTCGCCGGACGACCCGCTTCCCGAGCTCTCCACCGTCTGGTTGCGGGTGTTTCTGGAGGTCGCCCGGCACGGGTCGTTCACCGTGGCGGCGCGGGTGTTGGGGTGGACGCAGTCCGCGGTGTCGCGGCAGATCTCCTCGCTGGAGGGCGCGCTCGGTGGGGCGCCGATGTTCGACCGGTTGCCGCGGGGCGTGCGGCTCACGGAGGCCGGGCGGGTGTTCGTGCCGCATGCCGAGGCCGTCGTCGAGGTGCTGCACGGGGCCGGGCGGGAGTTGGCGGCGCTGCGTGAAGTGGCCGGTGGGCGGGTGCGGTTCGGGGCGTTCGCCAGCGCGGACTCGGCGCTGGTGCCGCGCGCCCTCGCAGCGTTCCGGGACCGGCATCCGGGCGTACGGCTGTCTCGCGAGGAGGGCCTCACCCCGCGCCTACTGGAGCGGCTGGCGGCCGGCCGTCTCGACCTGGCGATCGTCTCCACGACGGGACGGGCCTCGCTCGACGCCTACGAACTCCACCATCTCCTCGACGAGTCGCTGTACGTGGCCGTGCCCGCCGGTCACCCCCTCGCGGGGCAGGGACCGGTCCGGCTCGCCCAACTCGCCGACGCCGACTGGATATCCGGCAGCCACCGCCCCGAGGGCACCCTCCTCGACGCGGCCCTGCGGCAGGGGTTCCGTCCGCGTATCGCCCATGTCGTCGCCGAGTGGACCGCGAAGGAGGGGTACGTCGCCGCGGGCCTCGGCGTGACCCTGGTCCCGGCCCTCGCGGCCGGCTCCGTACGACCGGACATCGTGCTGCTGCCGGTGCTGGACGAAGGGGCACCGGCGCGGGCGGTGTACGCGGCGACGGTGCGGGGGCGGTCGTTGTCGGCGGCGGGGGCGGCGTTCGTGGGGGTGCTGCGGGAGGTGGCGGCGCGGGAGTCCTGAGTCCCGCCGTGCAGACGGCCGTACGCACGATGGCGTATCTCCCGCCCGTCAGGCGATACTGCGGCCGTCCGGTACCCGCCAGCCACGCTCCCCACAGCGACGGAAGGTCCCAACTGCCTTGAAATCCATACGTGTTCGCATCGGTTTCCTCGGACTCACCCTGTTGGCGGGGCTTTCGGCCCCCACGACCGCCTCCGCGGCGACCACTGCCACCGCCACCGCCACGCCGACCGTGGAGGAGCAGCGGCTCGGCAAAGCCGTTCCGCAGGAGATTCTCAAGCGGTCCGGATTCGACACCGTGACACCGGCGTTCACCCGCGCCCTCGAAGCCGCGCACAGTTACGCGCAGGCCCGCCGCGTCGTCGTACGCGAAGGAACCGCGTTGTGGCGGCGGGCAGTTGACCGGGCGCAGGGGCGGGGGCCGGCCGGTGGGGATCTCAGTCGGGACGACGATCGGCCGTTGTACTGGGCGCGGTTGGGGATGACCCGGGAAGTACGGGCCTGGGAGCCGGAGTTCGGGGTCACGGACGGTCAACGGGCCGCGCTGCTGTCCGAGTTGGAGCGGACTTCGCGCGGGCAGAGCAGTATCCGGTATCCGCAGGAGAAGGGGCTCAAGCGCATCCTGGTGACCGGCTTCGACCCGTTCACGCTGGACCAGGACATCCGGATCTCCAATCCGTCCGGGGCCACCGCGCTCGCCCTCGACGGCACGGTGATCCAGACCGCGGACGGTCCGGCGCGGATCGAGACGGCCATGTTCCCGGTGCGGTGGGCCGACTTCGCGGAGGGAACCGTGGAGCGGACGCTGCGGCCGTATCTGCCGAAGGTGGACCTGTTCACGACCGTCAGCCAGGGACGGGTCGGCCGGTTCGACGTCGAGCGGACCAACGGGGCCTGGCGGGGCGGATATCCGGACAACGACACTGTGTCGCGGACGGAGACGATCCCCGTCGCCGACCCGGCCTCGCAGCCCCAGTGGACGTCGACGACCCTGCCGTACAAGGCGATTGTGGCCGCCGCCACCGGGCGTTTCCCCGTCTACGACCACACCGACGTGACGGAGATTCCGGCGGGCGGCACCACTCCCGTCGTACGGCCGGACGGGCCGACCGCGGGGTCCACGGCCCGGTCCGGGGGCGGTGGCAACTATCTCTCCAACGAGATCGCCTACCGGGCCACGCTGCTGCGGGACCGGCTCGGGCTGCACGACTCACTGCCCGGTGGTCATATCCACACGCCGGTACTGCAGTTCGGGACGGGGAACACGGACCCGGCGACGGGGGCGATCACCGATCCGGAGTTCATACGGAACAGGGTGGACATCATCGCGCAGGTCAGGGCGATGGTGACGGTGGCGATGGACACGGCGGCTGGTCAACCGGGTTCGTAGGCGCCCGGTACCGGTGCGGGCCGAAGCGGGGGCTGCCGCCCCCCACACCCCCGCTTCGGCCTGAACGGCCTCGCCCTCAATCGCCGGACGGGCTGGACGGGCCGACGTCCTCGCCCTCCTGAAGAGTTCCCTCGGTCTCCTCCCCCAGCAGGTCCCGCGCCATCATCGTCGCCCCCGCCACCGCCCCCGGCATCAGGAACACCGCGACGAACGGGACCAGGAAGGAGAGGCCGAGGGGGGTGCCGAAGCCCCAGATCAGGGTTTTGCGGGAGCGGAGGAGGGTGAGGCGGGCGCGGAGGTCGATGCCTCGGCGCTGGAGGGCCACCGCCGTCAGCTCCTCCGTGAGGAAGAAGCCCGTGACGAAGAAGCCGATCACCGGGATGAACGTCTGGCCTATGAACGGAACGAAGCCCAGGGCGAAGAGAAGGACGCCCCACAGCAGCGCGCGGACCAGGATGCGGAGGCTGTCGCGGGCCGAGATCCACAGTTCGTGCCAGAGGGGGAGGCCCGATTCGGGGGCCGTGCCGTCCGGGGAGACGTCCCGGTCGACCTTCTCGGAGAGGGTCTCGTAGAAGGGCTGCCCTATGAGCAGCGTGACGGCGGTGAAGGTCAACACCGAGAGCAGCAGGGCCAGTACGAACAGGACCACCGTGAGGAAGCCGCGGAACAGACCCTGCCACGGGCTCGACCAGTCGTCCGCGAAGGGCGTCGTCCAGGTGACGAAGTCCTCGCCCCACAGGGCCAGTGCCACCAGCACCGCCACGTACAGGACCAGCGTGATCAGGCCGGGGATCAGCCCGAAGCCGTACTGGCGCCCATGCCGGGCCATCCAGCGCTGGCCCTTCAGGAGATAGCCGAATCCCGCCCCAAGATCACGCATGGGAGAGACTTTACGGTGCGCCTCATACGGGGTCGACACCCGTTACGGACCCGTGTTCGACGCAACGGTCAGGCGCTCACGGTGGACACGCCCACCACGACCCCCTGGTCCGCCGCCGGCGCCACCGCCGCCGTCACCCGTACCGCGGTCGCCCGGGCCACCCGGCCCGCGCGGGAGGTCGCCGCGAGGAGGGCGGGCTGGAGCTGTTCCAGGGCGGAGACCAGGAGTTCCTCGCCCGCGACCAGCATCGGGCCGGCCGCCTTCGTGGTCGCCGCCGCGGCCTCCGTGAGGTCGGCGAGGGGCGGCAGGGCGGCCCGGACGACGCCCACGCCCGCCACCGCGGCCCGTTGCGCGAGGGCCACCTGGAAGGGCAGCAGCGGGGCCAGCGCGGCCGTCAACGCCTCGGCGATGCGCCGGAGTTCGGGCGACGCGTCGACGAGGGCGTCGGCGAGCGCCCGGATCAGCGGGGTGAGGGCGAGCACCGTGCCCGCGGCCACGCCCGCCGCCGCGGGCAGCAGCGGGGCGGCCGCCTCGATCAAGTCACCGAGTGCCGTGGTGAATTCCTCGACCGCCGGTTCCACCGCGTCCAGGACGGGCAGCAGGCTGTCGCCGAGGACGGTCAGGAGCGCCTGCGCCGGTGCGCTCACCGGGTGCACGGCCAGCGGGGCGCCGGTCGTGCCGAGCCGGGTCAGGGTGTCGACGATGCGGTAGAACGCCTCCTGGGCCTGCGGCGACGCGCTCGCCTCGGCCAGTTCGGCGGTGGTCTCGCGCAGCACCCGCAGCGCCTCGGCCCCTGAACCGTCGCGTGGATCAAGGGTGTTGATCGCGATCCTGGTGATGTTCCCGGCCGTGTCCAGGAGTTGGCCGGTGATGTCGGTGGTGCTGCGTGCCATGCGCAGCATCTCGTCCCTGCTGGGGAGCGAAGGGATCGTTGCCATGGGAACTCCTCGCCGTGCGCAGTCGTGCCCTGTGCTCAGCATGCCCCTTCCGTGGCCCCGCGAATGCGCCATCCGGGGCATCGGCGCACCGACAACTTCCTGTTCACCGTTGAGTCGAACAGGTGCGGCTCGCCGTACCGATCTCTGGAACCAAAGAGGAGGTACGCGTGCGCACCATTGCCGGAGCCGTCCCCCCGAGACCCGTTCTGATCACCGCCGTCGCCCCGACCACCGCCGCCGGTCCACTCCCGCTCCAGCCTCCCGGCCATCGAATGTCCCCGCGCCCACACCATTGGGGCCGACGCGGCGGGGCGACCCTCGACGGGGGAACTCCCGCAGGTCGGACAGGCGTTGTTCACCATGGCACACACCAGTGACGGCTCACGCGAGCAGCGGATCAGTGGAGGAGAGCAGATGACCCAGGAGATCCACGGCGCCGTAGCCGACGGCTTCGAGCCGGTGCGGGAGGAGTTCGCCGCGTTCGTGGCGACGGAACGCGCCGATTATGAGGGCCAGTTGTGTGCATACGTACATGGCCGACGGGTCGTCGACCTGTGGGCCGGGCCACCCGGCAGCGACGGCGACTCCCTCCATGGCGTGTTCTCGTCCACGAAGGGCGCCGCGCACCTCGTGGTGGCGCTGCTCGTGCAGGACGGCACGCTGGAGCTGGACCGCAAAGTGACGTACTACTGGCCGGAGTTCGCCTCCGAGGGCAAGGGCGCGCTGACGCTGCGCGAACTGCTCGCGCACCGGGCGGGCCTGGTCGGCACGGACACCGGCTTCACTCCCGAGGAGCTGGCCGACGACCGCGCGGTCGCCGAACGCCTGGCCGACCAGCGGCCGTTCTGGCGTCCCGGCACGGCCTTCGGCTATCACGCCCTGGTGATCGGCGCGTTGACCGGCGAGATCGTACGGCGGGCCACGGGCCGTTCGCTTCAGGAGGTGCACGAGGAGAGAGTGCGCGCGCCGTACGGCCTGGACTTCTTCCTCGGCCTGCCGACGGCACACGAGCCCCGGTTCCGCACCGTCCAGCCCTGGTCGCTGACCCCGGAGCAGGAGGCGGAGCTCGCCGCGGAACCGCCCGCCCCGCACAGCCTCTCCGCGATCGCCTACAACGAACACGCGGCCCAGCCGACCGATCTGCCGTCCCTGCCGAACGAGCGGGCGTTCCGGGCGAAGGGTCCGGCGTCCTTCGGCGGGGTGGCGTCGGCGCGCGGTCTGGCCGGCCTGTACGCGGCGGCGATCAGCGTGGTCGAGGACCGCGCCGCGCTGCTCAAGCCGGACACAGTGGCGGAGTTCGGCCAACTCCACTCCGTCGGCTACGACGTGGTGGCCGGCACGCACAAGGCATACGGCCTGGGTTTCCAGGCGACCGCGGCCGCCTGGTACCCGTTCCTGGGCGCCGGCACCATCGGCCACAGCGGCGCGGCGGGCTCCCAGGCCTTCGCCGACCCCCGCAGCGGTCTGGCCTACGGCTACACCAGGCGCCGTTTCACCTACCCCGGCGGAGCGGCCCCCGAGAACACCCGCCTGGCACAAGCGGTCCACAAGGCAACCCTGGCCAACTGACCCAAGGGCACAGCCCCGGCCGACTTACCCAAGGGCGTGGGCCCTGGCCAACGGCAAGGGTCCACCAAGTCGGTCTGTCCCCACGCGTCGGCCGAGAGGGAGCCGTAGGGGCGCGCCGGTGTCGAGAGCCCCAGCGCGCGGAGGCGCGCAGCGCCGAGCACGGTGGGGCTCTCGACACAGCCACGCGCCGGCAGGCGCATATCGAGCACGGCAGCGCCCCGAAGGCGACCGAACCAAAGAAGGTGCGCGCGGGCAACTGGCCAACACCGGCCCAGCTACACGGCACTCTCCCAACACGGGCCCACCCACGCGGCACCTTTCCAACACCGGCCCAGCCCCACAACACCTGACCAACACCGGCCAGCTAAACGGCACTTCCCCAACACCGGCCCAGCAACGCCAAGTACGTCACCACGCCGGTGCCCCAACCACCCGCTCACCTCAAAGCTTGACGATCATCTTCCCCGTGTTGTCCCCCCGCAACTGCCCGAGGAACGCCTCAAGGTTGTTCTCGATCCCCTCGACGACGGTCTCCCGGTACTTCAACTCCCCGGAAGCCACCCACGCCCCGACCTCCCGCACGAACTCCGGCTGAAGGTCGTAGTGATCGCCGACGAGGAACCCCTCGATCCGCCCACGGGTCTGGATGAGACGCCCCAGGTTCTTCGGCCCGGCGACCGGCTCGGTGCTGTTGTAGACCGAGATCATGCCGCAAATGGCAATACGCCCACGCTCGTTGAGCGACCCGATCGCCGCTTCCAGGTGGTCGCCGCCGACATTGTCGAAGTAGACATCGACACCGTCGGGAGCAGCCTCACGGAGCTGCTGACCGACCGGCCCGTTCTTGTAGTTGAAGGCCGCGTCGAAGCCGTACTCCTCCACAAGAAGCTTGACCTTCTCGTCGGACCCGGCGGAGCCGATGACCCGGGACGCGCCCTTGAGCTTGGCGATCTGCCCGACCTGGCTGCCGACGGCACCCGCGGCGCCGGAGACGAAGACCGAGTCGCCCTCCTTGAAGGACGCGGTGCGCAGCAGGCCGGCGTAGGCGGTGAGGCCGGTCATGCCGAGGACGCCGAGGTAGGTGGAGAGCGGGGCGAGGTCGGGGTCGACCTTGACGGCGCCCTTGGCGTCGATGGTCGCGTACTCGCGCCAGCCGCCGAAGTGCAGGACGTGGTCGCCGGCCGCGAAGCCCTCGGCGTTCGACTCGACGATCTCGCCGACCGCGCCGCCCTGCATGACCTTGCCGAGCTCGAAGGGGGCGACGTACGACTTGGCGGCGCTCATGCGGCCGCGCATGTACGGATCGACGGACAGGTACTTGTTCCGCACCAGCACCTGCCCCTCGCCCGGGGTCCGGGTCTCGGTCTCCACCAGGGCGAAGTCCTCGGGCTTCGGCCAGCCGACGGGACGGCTGAGCAGGTGCCATTCGCGGTTGATCATCACAAGCGCCTTCCTGGTGCGGGGTTGTGCGGGCCGTGCGGGGTTGTTCCCATCGCGTCCCATGGTGCCAAATACTTCAGTACCTGAAACAACAATGCTCCTGAATATTTCATGATGTCAAGTAACGGGGTACGCTTGAGGGCATGGCCACACCCGAAAAGACGCGCCGCCTCGACCCCGTGACCATGGAGGTCGTCGAGCTGATCGGCGATGTCGTGTCGCGGTTCTACGCGGACTACGAGGAGGCGGCGGCCGACCACACGCTGACCGGGGCGCAGGCCAGGCTGCTCAGTCTGCTGTCCCTGGAGCCGCTGCCGATGCGCAAGCTGGCGCGAAAGCTGAAGTGCGAGCCGTCGAACGTCACGGGGATCGTGGACCGGCTGGAGGCGCGCGGCCTGGTGGAGCGCCGCCCCGACCCCGCCGACCGACGCGTGAAGCTGGCGGCGGCCACGGACGAGGGACGCCGGGTGGCCCGCAGCCTGCGCGAGTCGCTCCGCTTCGCCCGCGAGCCGCTCGCGGGACTGTCGGACGAGGAGCGGCTGGCGTTGCGGGGGTTGTTGCAGCGGATGCTGGAGGACTGAGCGGGGCGGCTCGGCGGCACCACCACAAGACCGGGCCACTCACAGAACGTGGCGGCTCACAGGACCCTGCGGCTCAGGAACACCACCAGAGAATCTGCTTGCACGTCTCCGAAGGTGACGGTGTCGGGCTCGGGTCCGAGGTCGTCGGGTCCGAGGTGGGGGTGTCCGTCGAGCCCGTCGAGGTGGTGGCCGTCGGGGAGGTGGACGTGTTCACGCCCGTGCCCGTGGTCGCCGACCGGCCCGACTTGCCGAGGTTGCCGTCGCCGTCGTCGGCGGACTTCGACGCCGAGGGAGAGGCCGACGAGGACGCCGAGGGGTCCGGTGACGCCGTGCCCGTGCCGGTGGGGGTGCCGACGGTCTTCGTGACGTCCAGCGGCTCGGCCGTCTCGCTCGCCTCCGCGTCCGCACCACCCTCGGCGGACGCGCCCGGCGCCGCGGATCCCGGGATCGAGAACGGCGCGTCCGTGCCCAGCTCTGCCAGACTCAGGCCGCCCGCCGCCAGTAGGAAACCAGCCGTTATCAGGAGCACCCGGCGACGGCGCCGGCGATGTGCCGCGGCCTTGCGATCGCGACGGCTCGCACCCGCCGTACCGTCCGGGCTCTCGACGTCGCCGGTGTCGCCGGTGTCGCTCTCGTTGTCGACTCCGTGCCCGTGTCCGCGGCTCCTCCGCCGCGCCGCGCGCCCCTGCGGCTCGCCGTGCCCGGTCCCGGCGTCTTCCTCGTGTACGTCGGCGGGCGCGGCCGCGTCGGACGTGTGCGGGTGCGCGCGGGCTCCGCTCAGGTCGGCGTGAGTCGGCTCGGCTGGTGTGCCGCACCCCGGGCACGCGAGGGCGCCGTTCAGGTGTCGGCCGCAGGGGTGGCAGTAGTCCATGACGCCGGAAGACTAAGTTCCTCACAGGTAACGTTCATAGTCACGCCTGTGAAAGTTGTGTGGGGACGTGGCGGGAAACGACAAGAATCGACACGAACCGACGCGGCCGGTCGGCACGTCGATCGGTGCGCCGGTCGCGCCCCTTGCCGAAACCGTTACATGTTCGACCCATTGACACCCCCGCCCCGCCGTCCTTACTGTCTGCCCAGCATTTCGAACGTGAGCCGAGATTTCGAACAGCATCGAAGAGCACAGGGGGCAACTGCCGTGCGCATCACGGGAATCAGTACGCACGTGGTCGGGACGCCATGGCGCAATCTGACGTACGTCCAAGTGCACACTGACGAGGGCGTCACCGGCGTGGGCGAGACCCGGATGCTGGGCCACACCGATGCGCTCATCGGTTACCTGCGCGAGGCCGAGGCAAACCACATTCTCGGTTCGGACCCGTTCGCCGCGGAAGACCTCGTACGCCGGATGAAGTACGGCGACTACGGCCGGGCGGGCGAAATCGTGATGTCCGGCATCGCCGTGATCGAGATGGCGTGCTGGGACATCAAGGGCAAGGCCCTCGGTGTGCCCGTGTGGCAACTGCTCGGCGGCAAGGTCACCGACAAGGTGAAGGCGTACGCGAACGGCTGGTACACCACCGAGCGGACCCCGGAGGCCTATCACAAGGCCGCCCAGGGGGTCGTGGAGCGCGGGTACAAGGCCCTGAAGATCGACCCCTTCGGCACCGGGCACTTCGAACTCGACCACGAGCAGACCCTGTACGCCGTCTCCCTCATCGAGGCCGTGCGGGACGCGATCGGTCCGGACGCCGAGCTGATGCTGGAGATGCATGGCCGGTTCTCGCCGTCGACCGCCGTACGGCTCGCCCGTGAACTCGCGCCGTTCAAGCCCGCGTGGCTGGAGGAGCCGGTTCCGCCGGAGAACCTGAAGGCGCTGGAGAAGGTCGCCGCGAAGGTGGACATGCCGATCGCCACGGGCGAGCGCATCCACGACCGGATCGAGTTCCGCGAGCTGTTCGAGAGCCAGGCCGTCGACATCATCCAGCCCGACGTCGGTCACATCGGCGGTATCTGGGAGACCCGCAAGCTCGCCGCGACCGCCGAGGCGCACTACGTCCTCGTCGCCCCGCACAACGTGGGCGGACCCGTGCTGACCGCCGCCTCGCTCCAAGTCGGCTTCTCCTCCCCGAACTTCAAGATCCTGGAGCACTTCAACGACTTCGCGGACGCCGACATCAAGAAGATCGTCAAGGGCGCCCCGCAGGTGATCGACGGCTACTTCCACCTCTCCGAGGCGCCCGGTCTCGGTGTCGAGCTGGACACCGACGCGGCGGCCGAATTCCCGCAGCAGCAGGCGCGGTTCGACCTCTGGGCGGACGGCTGGGAGCAGCGCAAGCCGAAGGGCACCCAGCAGTGAGCACCGCCGTCGTCATCGCGGCGCCGGGCGAGCACCGGCTCACCCCGCACGAGCCCCGGCGGCCGGACGCGGGCGAGGCGCTGGTGCGTGTCCACGCGGTCGGCATCTGCGGCAGCGACCGCGAGCTGTACCAGGGCAACAGGCCCGAGGGATACGTCCGTTACCCCCTCACCCCGGGCCACGAGTGGTCCGGCACGGTGGAGGCGGTCGGCGCCGGGGTGCCGTCGACTCTGGTCGGCCGCAAGGTCGTTGGCGAGGGCTTCCGCAACTGCCAGGTGTGCGACCGCTGTCACGCGGGCGAGACGACGTTGTGCACGGCGGGCTACGAGGAGACCGGGTTCACCCAGCCCGGCGCGATGGCCACCACCCTCACCCTCCCGGCCCGGCTGCTCCATGTCCTCCCGGACGAGGCCGACTTGACGGCGGCGGCGCTGCTGGAACCGGCGGCCTGCATCGCGGCGGCGGCGCTCAAGGCGAACCCGCGGCCGGGTGAGCGGGTGGCGGTGGTCGGCACCGGCACGCTGGGCATGTTCGCGATCCAGTTCCTCAAGGCGAACTCCCCCGCCGAGCTCCTGGTGGTGGGCTCACGCCCGGACCGGGCGACCCTCTCGGAACAGTTCGGCGCCACGGACTTCCGTACCAAGAACGAACCCCTCCCGGACGACTTCGACGTGGTGATCGAGACCGCCGGCTCCGCGGACGCGGCCCGTACGGCCGCGGCGCTGCTGAGGCGCGGTGGCCGTCTGGTCCTCACCGGCATCCCGGCGCCTGGCGCAAAGGGCCTCGACCCGACCGATCTCGTCGTACGGCAACTGGAGGTGCACACCGTCTTCGGGGCACCGCCGGACGCCTGGGCGCACACGGTGCGGGTGTTCGGGGCCGGGTTGCTCGATCCGCTTCCCCTGGTCACCCATGAGCTGCCGCTCGCCGAGTTCTCGCAGGCCATCGAGCTGGTGGGGTCCGGCGATCCCAAGGTCGGCAAGGTGCTGCTGCGGCCGTAGGGAACCCCAGCCGTACGTCGGCACGGGGTGTCCTGACCACCCCGTGCCGACGTACCACCACAGTCTTTCCGTACCCCGAGCCGCGAACCTCGTCCGAAATACCGAACGCGAAGGACAGCAAGTGACCGACACCGCCACGGCAGCCCGCCGGCCCGGGGAGCAGGCGCTCTCCGCGCTCGGCCTGGGTGCGCCCGCCCTCGACCCCGCCGACGCCTCGCCGCACACCTTCCCCGGCGGCGGTCGCTGGCGCACCGAGGTCCCCTCCTGCGAGGGGCCCGAGGCGCTGGCGGTCATCCTCAAGGAGTCCTCGCGCCTCGACGTGCCGATCCACCGGATCAGCCAGGGCAGTGGCGTGTGGATGCTGACCGACTCCGAGATCACCGAGATGGTCGAGGCGTCCGGTGAACGTGACATCGAGCTGTGCCTGTTCACCGGTCCGCGCGGCACGTGGGACATCGGCGGTTCGGTGCGGTCCGACTCGCGGGGCGGGGGTCTGCGTGCCCGGGGTCATGACGCGGTCGCCGGGTGTGTCGAAGACGCCGTGCGGGCAACGGAGTTGGGGGTCAAGTGCCTGCTCGTCGCCGACGAGGGGGTGCTGTGGACGCTGCACCGGGCGCGGACGGCCGGGATCATTCCGGCCGACACGACGCTGAAGGTGTCGGCGCTGATCGGTCCGGTCAACCCGGCCGCGTACGCGGTGTTCGAGCGGCTCGGCGCCGACTCCCTGAACGTGCCCAGTGATCTGACGCTGGATCACCTCACCGAGATCCGGCGGGTGTCGGCGGCTCCGATGGACATGTACATCGAGGCACCCGACGACCTCGGCGGCTACATCCGGATGTACGAGGTCGCCGAGCTGATCCGGCGCGGCGCCCCGCTGTACCTGAAGTTCGGTCTGTCCAAGGCGCCCGGTATCTACCCGTGGGGCACCCACCTCCGGGACGTCACCCTCGACACGGCGCGCGAGCGGGTACGGCGGGGGCGGCTCGCCCTCGACCTCCTCGCCCGCCACGGCGCGGACGGCGACATGGCTCCGCTGGGCTCCAGGTTGCCCGGGGCGCTGAACCGCTTCCCCACCGAGACTGCCACCGGTTGAGCGTCGGGGACCGCGGGCCGGTCGGTGACTGGTCGCGCAGTTCCCCGCGCCCCTTAGGTAGGACCAGCTCACCCCCTTAGGGGCGCGAGGAACGGCGCGACCAGCCCCCACGCACCCGCACCGCACAACACAACCGAACCACCCCGCATCCGAACCACCCCTACACACTCGCTGCACCTCTCAACGACGAGAAGAATGAGGCAAGTTCACATGCGCATCCGCAGAAGCCGCGCCCTCCCCCTCATAGCCGGCGCCGCCACCCTCGCGCTGACCCTGTCCGCATGCGGGCAGAGCGGTTCGGGCGGCAGCAAGGAGAAGGAGAGCAGCGCCAAGGGCGGCACGATCGGCATCGCGATGCCGACGAAGTCCTCCGCGCGCTGGATCTCCGACGGCGACAACATGGTCAAGGACCTCAAGTCCAAGGGCTACAAGACCAAGCTGGTCTACGGCGAGGACGACCCGGACACCCAGGTCTCCCAGATCGAGAACATGATCACCCAGGGCGTCAAGGGCCTGATCATCGCGGCGATCGACAACAAGTCCCTGAACAACGTGCTCCAGGAGGCCGCGGACGCGAAGATCCCGGTCATCGCCTACGACCGCCTGATCCTCGGCACGAAGAACGTCGACTACTACGCGTCGTTCGACAACACCAAGGTCGGTGTCCTCCAGGCCACTTACATCGTCGAGAAGCTCGGTCTGGACAAGGGCAAGAAGGGCCCGTTCAACATCGAGCTGTTCGCCGGTTCGAACGACGACAACAACACCAAGTACTTCTTCAACGGCGCGATGAGCGTGCTCCAGCCGTACATCGACAAGAAGATACTGGTCGTCAAGTCCGGGCAGACCGCGCTGAACAAGGTCACCACGCTGCGCTGGGACGGCACCAAGGCGCAGAACCGCATGGAGGACATCCTCACCGGCTCCTACAAGACCGGCCGGGTCGACGCGGTGCTCTCGCCCTACGACGGCATCTCCATCGGCATCCTGTCCGCGCTGAAGTCGGACAGCTACGGCTCCGCCGCCAAGCCGCTGCCGGTCGTCACCGGCCAGGACGCCGAGCTGGCCTCGGTGAAGTCGATCATCGCCGGTGAGCAGACGCAGACCGTCTACAAGGACACCCGCGAGCTCGCCAAGGTCGCGGACACCATGATCGACGACGTCCTCAACAAGAAGACGCCGAAGACCAACGACACCAAGACCTACGACAACGGCACCAAGGTCGTCCCCGCCTACCTGCTCCAGCCGGTCAGCGTCGACAAGACCAACTACGAGGACGTGCTGGTCAAGGGCGGCTACTACACGGACGCCCAACTCAAGTAATTCCGCCGCCCTTTGACCACCACACTTGATTGGAAGGCACGACCATGGCGGGACCCGTCCTGGAAATGCGCTCGATCGTCAAGACCTTTCCCGGTGTCAAAGCGCTGTCGGACGTCACATTGACGGTCCGTCAGGGCGAGGTCCACGCCATCTGCGGTGAGAACGGCGCCGGGAAGTCCACCTTGATGAAGGTGCTCTCCGGCGTCCATCCGCACGGCAGTTACTCGGGCGACATCCTCTTCGAAGGGGAGGAGTGCCGCTTCCGTGACATCCGGGCGAGCGAGCATCGCGGCATCGTCATCATCCACCAGGAGCTGGCGCTGGTGCCGTTCCTCTCCATCGCGGAGAACATCTTCCTCGGCAACGAGCACGCCACGCGCGGGCTCATCAACTGGAACGAGACGCTGCGGCACGGCACCGAACTGCTGCGCCGGGTGGGTCTGAGCGACCACCCGGAGACCCGCGTCGCCGACATCGGCGTGGGCAAGCAGCAGCTCGTGGAGATCGCGAAGGCGCTGTCGAAGAAGGTGAAGCTGCTCATCCTGGATGAGCCGACGGCGGCCCTGAACGACGAGGACAGCGGCAAACTCCTCGATCTCATCCTGGAGTTGAAGAAGCAGGGCATCACCTGCATCATCATTTCGCACAAGCTGAACGAGATCCGCAGGGTCGCCGACTCGGTGACGATCCTGCGCGACGGCCGCTCCATCGAGACGCTCGACGTGAAGGCGCCGGAGACGACCGAGGAGCGGATCATCTCCGGCATGGTCGGCCGCGACCTCGACCACCGCTTCCCCGAGCGCACCCCGCACGAGGGCAAGCTGGACGCGGCTCCCGCCCTGGAGATCCGCGGCTGGACCGTGTTCCATCCGATCGACCAGCAGCGCAAGGTAGTTGACGATGTGTCAATAAATGTGCGCAGGGGCGAGATCGTCGGCATCGCCGGACTCATGGGCGCCGGCCGCACCGAACTCGCGATGAGCGTCTTCGGGCGCTCCTACGGCCGCTACGCCGGCGGCACGGTCCTCAAGGACGGCCAGGAGATCCGCACCAAGTCCGTCGCGGAGGCGGTCAAACAGGGCATCGCCTATGTCACCGAGGACCGCAAGCACTACGGCCTCAACCTCATCGACACGATCAACCGGAACATCTCGCTGGCCGCCCTGAACAAGGTCTCCAACCGCGGTGTGGTCGACGAGCAGGAGGAGCGGCAGGTCGCCGAACGGTTCCGCAAGTCGATGAACATCAAGGCGCCGACGGTGTTCGAGCCGGTGGGCAAGCTGTCCGGCGGCAACCAGCAGAAGGTCGTCCTCAGCAAGTGGATCTTCGCTGGTCCCGAGGTGCTGATCCTGGACGAGCCCACCCGAGGCATCGACGTGGGCGCCAAGTACGAGATCTACACGGTCATCGACCAACTCGCCGCCGAGGGCAAGGCGGTGGTCTTCATCTCCTCCGAACTGCCGGAGCTGCTCGGCATGTGCGACCGCATCTACACGATGGCGGCGGGCCGGCTGACCGGTGAGGTGCCCCGGGCCGAGGCCACGCAGGAAGTGCTGATGCGCCAGATGACAAAGGACAAAGAGGTAACGCGATGAGCACGGACGTGACCGCCAAGAGCCCGGCCCCCGCGCCACCGGGCAAGAGCGGATCGGCCGCGGGCGGCAGCCTGTTGTGGCTGGTGCTGGACGGCCTGCGGCGCAACATGCGCCAGTACGGCATGCTGATCGCCCTCGGTCTGATCGTGATCCTCTTCGCGGTCTGGACCGGCGGCGACCTGCTGCTGCCGCGCAACGTCTCCAACCTGGTGCTGCAGAACAGCTACATCCTGATCCTCGCGATCGGCATGATGCTGGTCATCATCGCCGGGCACATCGACCTGTCGGTCGGTTCGCTCACCGCGTTCGTGGGCGCCTTCGCCGCGGTCCTGATGGTCAATCACCAGGTGTCGTGGCCGGTCGCGTTGGTGCTGTGCCTGCTGATGGGCGCGGTGGCGGGCTCGATACAAGGGCTGTTGATCGCCTACGCGGGCATACCGTCCTTCATCGTCACGCTCGCCGGAATGCTGCTCTTCCGCGGCCTCACGGAGATCCTCCTCCAGGGTCAGACGCTGGGCCCCTTCCCCAACGGTCTGCAGAAGTTCGGCAACGGCTTCCTGCCCGCGGTCGGTCCGAACACCAACTACCACAACATCACCCTGCTGTTGGGCCTGGCGATGATCGCCGCGGTGGTGTGGCAGGAGTTCCGCGACCGGCGCCGGCAGCAGGAGTTCTCGCTCGACGTGGCGCCGACGAAGCTGTTCCTCCTCAAGCTCGTCGTCATCGTCGCCGCGATCCTCTGGCTCACCATGCTGCTCGCCAGCTACAACGGCGCGCCGATCATCCTGATCGTCCTCGCCGTCCTGGTGGCCGGCTACGGCTATGTGATGCGCAACTCCGTCTTCGGCCGCCACATCTACGCGATCGGCGGCAATCTGCCGGCCGCGAAGCTGTCCGGCGTCAAGGACAAGCGCGTCACCTTCCAGGTGTTCCTGAACATGGGCGTGCTCGCGGCCCTGGCGGGTCTGGTCATCACCGCCCGCCTCAACGCGGCCTCGCCGAAGGCCGGCGACGGCTACGAACTGGAGGCCATCGCCTCCTCGTTCATCGGTGGCGCGTCCATGAGCGGCGGTGTCGGCACCGTCTTCGGCGCCATCATCGGCGGTCTGGTCCTCGGCGTGCTGAACAACGGCATGAACCTCCTCAGCGTCGGCACCGACTGGCAGAAGGTCATCAAGGGCCTCGCCCTGCTGGCCGCGGTCGGCTTCGACGTGTGGAACAAACGCAAGTCCGGATCGTAACTTCAGCCCGGGCCCCGTCTGTTGACTGTCTTTCGCACAGCACGGCGGGGCCCCTTCCATGTGCAGGAGCCGCTCAATGGAACTGAACAGACGCACGGTCATTGCAGGCGCGGCGGCAGCGGGTATCGCCGCGAGCGCACTCGGTACGGGTACGGCACAGGCAGCCTCGGGAGGCAAGAAGCCCGTGAAGGAACTCTTCGGCACCCTCGCCGACGGGAGCAAGGTCTACCGCTGGTCGCTGGAGAACGGCGGCACCCGACTCAAGGTGCTGTCGTGGGGCGGAGTCGTCCAGTCCCTCGAACTCCCGGACCGGCACGGCAAATACGCCAACGTCTCCCTCGGCTTCGACAACATCGCCGACTACGTGGCGAAGACCCCGTACTTCGGCGCGCTGATCGGCCGCTACGGCAACCGCATCGCCAAGGGCCAGTTCACCCTGGACGGCAAGAGCTACCAGCTCTCCGTCAACGACGGGGTCAACAGCCTGCACGGCGGCACCCAGGGCTTCGACAAGCACATCTGGGACGTCGAGGGCTTCACCTCCGGCTCCGACGTCGGCCTGCACCTCTACTACACCAGCGTCGACGGCGAGATGGGCTACCCGGGCACCCTCAAGGTGAAGGTGACGTACACGCTCAACAAGCACGGCGACTGGCGCATCGACTACGAGGCCACCACCGACAAGGCCACGGTCCTCAACCTGACCAGCCACGTCTACTGGAACCTCGCCGGCGAGGGCAGCGGCACGATCGAGAACCACCAGCTCACGATCCCCGCCTCCCGCTACACGCCGACCGACTCGGGGCTGATCCCCACGGGCGAACTGGCCAAGGTCTCCGCCACCCCCTTCGACTTCCGCAAGACCAAGCCGATCGGCCGCGACATCCGGGCCGGCCACGTCCAGCAGGTGCAGGCCAAGGGCTTCGACCACAACTGGGCCCTCGACAAGGGCATCACCGCGAAGCCCGAGCACGCCGCGACTCTGCACGACCCGCACTCCGGCCGCACCCTGAAGATCGCCACCGACCAGCCGGGGCTGCAGTTCTACACCGGCAACTTCCTCGACGGCACTCTCACAGGTACCGGCGGCCACACCTACCGCCAGGGCGACGCGCTCTGCCTGGAGACCCAGCACTTCCCGGACTCGCCGAACCACGCGAACTTCCCGTCGACGGTGCTGCGGCCTGGTCAGACGTACAAGACGTCGACGATCCACACCTTCAGCGCCTGACGCCTCACGGCTGACGCGTAGTTCGGACCCGGGGTTCCCGAACTCACACCATTTTCACATCCGTTGAACAGTGCCACACCCGTCTCCGTATTGATGGGTGGCCCGTGCTCCCCCGCGCGGGCCACCCAAGACGACGGGCCCGGTCGTCCCCGCCGGGCCCGCCTTCATACGGAGGTTCCATTGGCCGACTCCAACGTCACCTCGCTGTTCCGCAGTACGGCGGCGCACAGCCCGTCGATGGCAGCGCTGGCGCGTGAGAGCGACGGCACCGGCCCCGTGGACTTCTGTATCCCGTGCAATCCGTACTTCCCCACCCCCGCCATGTTCGACGACATGGCGGCGCGGCTGCGCGAGATCATCACGTACTACCCGAGCAGCGCCGACACCATCACGGCCGAGCTCTGCAATCTGCTCCAACTCCCGCCGAGCTGCGTCGCGATGGGCAACGGTTCCACCGAACTGATCACCTGGATCGACCACTTGATGGTCCGCGAGTCCCTCGCCATCCCCGTCCCCACCTTCGGCCGCTGGACCGACCAGCCCATGGAGACCGGCAAGCGGGTCGACATGTTCCCGCTCCAGGAGTCCAACGGCTTCGTCCTGGACCTCACGCAGTACGCCGAGTTCATCCGCAAGCGCAACACCAAGGTCGCCGTCATCTGCAACCCGAACAACCCCGACGGCGGCTTCCTGCACAAGCAGGCGCTGGTGCAGTTCATGGACGCGATGGCCGACCTGGACCTCATCGTCATCGACGAGTCGTTCCTGGAGTTCGCCGACGCGGAGGTCGAACCCAGCGTCGTACAGGAGGCGATGCTCCGCCCCAACGTGGTCGTCCTGCGCAGCCTCGGCAAGAACTTCGGGCTGCACGGCATACGGTTCGGCTACCTCGTCGCGAACCCGGCCCTGGCCGGCCGCATCCGCTCGATGCTCCCGAAGTGGAACCTCAACGCCTTCGCGGAACACGTGGTGTTCATCCTCAAGGAGCACGGCGCGGAGTACGCGCAGAGCCTCCAGCAGGTGCGCCGCGACCGGCTCGACATGGCGAGCCATCTCTCCGCGCTGCCCGGTCTGACGGTCTATCCGTCGCAGGGCAACTTCCTCTTCGTGCGCCTCCCCGTGGGCGCCGAAGGCACCGTGGTCCGGGACCGGATGCTCACCGAGCACCGCATCCTGGTCCGCGAGTGCGGCAACAAGATCGGTTCGTCCAGCCGCTTCCTGCGGCTCGTGGTGCGCCCCCAGACGGACGTGCGTCGCCTGGTGACCGGCCTGGAACAGGTGCTCTACGGGACCAGGAGGGGAGCCGCCGTGCCCGAGCTGGGTACAGGGACCAACTACAGCTCGGGTACGGCGGCCGTGGATCGCCTGGTCGGTGCGACGAACGGGGCGGGGATGCAGAACCTCGCCGCGCAGGCGCTCGGCACGGGTACGTCGGGCATCGGCATGCCGATGCCGGCCGCGGCCCAGATGCAGCCCCAGCCGGTACCGATGCAGGTGCCCCAGCCCCAACAGCCGCAGCCCCAGCCGCAGTTCCAGCCGATGGTGGCCGCCGCGCAGGTGCAGCAGATGCCGATGACCGGCATGACCGGCATGACCGACCAGCAGTCGAACGGGGTCGGGATGCCCATGCAGGCCGTCGCGCAGATGCCGCAGCAGATGGCACAGGTACCGCAGCAGATGCCACAGCAGATGCCCCAACAGCAGCAGCCCTACGGCGCCCCCGCACCCGCCCCGGCACCCATGCCCCCGCAGGGCCCGACCCCCACCGGCGTCCCCGCCCGCAACGGCCTCACGGCCGCGCAGGTACGGGGCGCCACCAGCCCCAACGGCATGCAGAACCTGGCGCCCGCGCCCGCGACCGGTTGGCCGAACGCGCAGAGCTGGCCCAATGCCGCGGGGATGGGACAGGCCGGCTAGTCGCTACGGCTTGCGTCGGCGTGGGAGGCGCCTCCAAAGGAAGGTGACCGCCGAGACCAGGAGGGTCACGAGGAAGCTGTCTCCCATGCCGCCCCTCCAGCGCTCGCCCTTGGTGGAGTCCTGGTCCCAGAGGCCAGGGCTGTCGCCGGTTTCTTTCTCGGCCTTGGCCATGGAGTTCCTCAGCACTTCTTGATCGAGCGGTAGTAGAACGGGATCACACTGTCGACGTGGGTCCAGTACCAGGTCACCGTCTTGTTCACCTTGACCGTCTTGCACTTGAGGTCCTTGGCGTAGGCGATGTCGGCCCGCACGGTGCGCTTCTTCTTCGTGCAGTTCGTGTACTTGATCTGGTCGGAGTGCTGCGCGCTGACCTTGTTGCCCACCACCATGTAGAAAATGGGCCCTTCGAGCAGTTTGCCCGAGCAGTACCGCTTTCTGCCATCGAGGTCGAGGTAGCTCACGGGGTTGGCGCCCACGTAGTCGTACGCGCTGGCGCTGCCCCCGTACACCGGGTCGACCTGGAGGAAGCGTCCCGTGGCGGAGTAGTACAGCCGGACGCCCATCAGGGTCATGCCGCTCGCCGAGGAGTGGCCGCGCTGGTAGGCGCCGAGCCAGCCGTAGGTCGCGGCGGCCCCGGCGGCGTCGAGGGCGACGCCGTACTCGTCCCAGTGCTGCGTCACCACGGACGCGGTGGTGTCCAGGGGAAGCTGCACGGCGATGTCACCGTGCAGGTTGGCGAGCTGGAGAACCGCAGCGCCGGTGGCCGAGGTGGTGGCCGCCAGACCGCCGGTGGCGTCCTGCACGGTCCGGCCGACCGAGCCGTTCGTGTCCGTCCAGGCGGAACTGTCGCAGTCGCAGCCGTAGTGCTGGACGACACCGCCGGCGGCGGTCCAGTCACCGGCGGCGTTCTGGGTCTGGAAGGACTCGGCCGCGAGCCGGCCGGCCGCGTCCAGGGACCACAGGCTGCGGGACGAACCCACCGTCTCGCTGCGCACCAGGTCGTTGGTGAAGTACGTCAGCGTGCTGTCACCGGCGGTGGTGGTGCGCCCCAGCGCGTCGTAGACGTAGCCGGCGCCCACGATCCGGTCGGCGGCGTCGTAGGTGTACGACGTGCTGGTGGACGTGGCGTCGGAGGTGCTGCTGTCGCAGTCGTCCGTCGTCGTCTTGAGCGAGGTGCGGTTGCTGTCGGAGTCCAGGCCGTAGGCGCGGGACACGCACCCGGTGCTCGTGGCGTCGGTGGCGCCGACGAGACGGTCCCGGCTGTCGTAGGTGTAGTCGGTCTGGGTGGTCGAGCCGTCGGTCTGGGTGTGGCCGGCCTGCTGACCGGCCACGGTGAACTCGGCGGCGTCGGCGAGGACCGTGGTGCCGTCGGCGGCGGTGTACTCCTTCGCGGTCTGGTGTCCGGCCGGGTCGACGGTCAGCGCGAGGCCGTAGCCGCCGGGCAGCGTCTCCGTGGCCAGGACGCCGTCGGCGTCGTAGGCGGCGGTGAAGGTGCCGGCGACCGAGTCGGTGACCGTCCTGACCAGCCCTCGGGTGTCGTAGGCGTAGGCGACCGTGGACGGCGCCGAGTCGGACCGCTTCACCGCGCGGCCCAGGACGTCGTAGCTGGTCGTCGTGGTGTTCCCGGTGCCGTCGGCGTACTTGGTGCGCCGGCCCAGAGTGTCGTAGCCGTACGTGATGGTCTGGCTGTTCGACGTCTGGGTGGCGAGCCTGCCGCTGTCCTTGGCGTACGTGTACTCGGTGGCGGGGGTCTTCTCCCCGGCACCGCCGGTGATCTCGGCCTTGACGGCCCGGCCCGCGGTGTCGGCGGTCACCGTGGTGGTGCGCGTGACGCCGTTGGCCGATTCGGTGGTGGTCGCGGCGTGGCCCCAGCGGTCGTAGGTGTAGACCGTGGTGACCAGTTCGGCCGGGTTGGTCCCGCTGACCGTGCCCGCGGGCGCGGTACGGCAGAGCAGTCCGGCCCATTCGACCGAGCCGCAGGTGCCGGTGGCGGACGCGCTGTAGTACGTGTACGTCACCGCGCCGGCGTCCGAGCCGGACGAGCCGGTGGTGCGGGTGGTGGCGATGCGCCCGGCGTCGTCGTACGTCGTGACGCGGGCCGCGCTGTCACCGCCGCCCTCGGTCGCCTTCTCCTGGCCGGTGGACCAGTCGTAGGTGGTCGTGGTCGTGGTGGTGTCGGCGTCGGTGGCGTAGCCGGTGATCGCCGCACCGGTCACGGTGGAGGTGACCAGGCCGGACACCGCCGCGTCGCCGGGACGGTTCCCGTCGTAGGTGTACGCCGTGTGCGCGCGGGCCTGGGTCACCGAACCGGCGGCCAGCGTGGACTCCGCGGTGGAGCCGGTGAGTTCCTTGGTGAGGGTCACCTCGTGCAGCGGGCCGTACTCGTCGGTCGGGCGCTCGCCGTCGGCCGAGTACTCCGAGACGGTGGCCAGCAGCCGCGCCCGGTCGGCGGTGGACAGGTCGGTCAGACCGAGTTCGGCCAGTTTGTCGGCCGAGCCGCCGAGCGCCAACTCCCGGTTGGCGGCGGTGAGTTCGGTGATCTCGTTGCCGTAGGTGTCGTACTCGGTCGTGGTGATCGAGCCACCGGGCCCGGCCGTGTTGACCGTACGGCCGTTGGCGTCGATGTAGGTGACGGTGGCACGGTCGTAGGCGGACGACGTGAGGTCGCCGCCCGTGCTGGAGGAGGGGACGCTGTCCGCCGGGAAGACGGCGGTGGCGTCGGTGGGTGCCTCGTCCTGCGCCCAGGTGGCGACCGTGGTGGCGTTCATCTGGTCGGGGGCGGTGGTGCCGGAGAGCGGGACGTCGTAGACGACGGTGGTGGCCGCCGTGCCGGACGTGGTGTTGTCCGAACCCTCCGCCAGGGCCGGGCGGGACGCCTTGAGCAGCATGCCCGTGCCCGCCGTGAGGGCGGAGCCGGCCTTGCCGTAGGTGAAGGTCCAGGGCAGCTCACCCGCCGGGGTGAGGGTGGCGACGCGGCCGTCCGGGTCGTAGGTGTACGCGGTCTTCAGCGCGGGGCTGACGCGCGGGTCCCAGACCTGGCGGAGCGTGCCGGAGGCGCCGTACGCGTAGGACGAGACGGTCTCGGCGGTGGCGGTGGCGGCACCCGGGGTGGTCGCCCACAGCTTGACCGCCTTGACCTGGCCCTTGTAGTCGCCGAGCGCGGAGTCGGTGGCCGTGGTGGTGTCCGCGTAGACGAACTCCAGGACCCGGCAGCCCTTCGTGCCGGGATCGGCCTGGCAGGTCGTGGCCTTGACCGCGCCGGTCGGGGAGATCACGTACTTCGGGCGGGCCAGCGTCTTGCCGCCGACCGTGACGGTGTCCGAGACGGCGGTGACGGTGGAGTCGTCCACGGCGGAGGCCGAGGAGTAGAGCGTCCAAGTCGTCGCTGTGTCAGCCGCCTTGGCGAACACCGTGGTGCTCGCGTCGGTGTCGGTGAGCGTGAACTTCGAGCCGGACAGCGTGCCGCTCAGGGTCAGGTCCTCGGCACCGCTCTGCGGCTTCCAGGCACTGCCCGAGGCCGCGGTGAACGCGATGGACGAACCGTCGGCGGTCAGCAACTCGACCGAGGTGTCGGAGGTCTTGCGGAGCTGCGTGTAGTCGCCGGCCTCACCGGTGACGGCGGAAGTCCAGCCGGGGCCGAAGATCTGCGCCTGGCCCTCGGTGTCGGTGGAGTTGGCGCGTGAGGAGTACGTCCGCTCCACGCTCGCGTCGAACGCGGTCGCGTCGGTGGCGTCCAGCGTGTAGTCGCCGGTCAGTTCGTTGACGGAGCCGGGTCCGACCTCGGCGCTCGGCGCGGTGCCCGCGTCGCGGTCGAGGGTGGCCTCGACGGTCTGCGAGTAACCGGTGGTCGTGCCGTCGGTGAAGGCGGCACGGAGCTGGATCGCACCGTCCTCGGAGAGTGAACTGACCGTGTTCCAGACCACCTTGGTGGCCGTGCCGGAGCTGACGGCGACCGGCCAGGCGGAGACGGCCGCGCCGGAGGCGGTGACGTCACCGACCGGGACGGTGTGCCAGGTGTCGGTCTCGCCGCGCCGGTACTGCCAGGTCACGCCGGTGTAGGTCGTGAGCCCCTTGGCGGCGAGGGTCAGGCGGCGGGCGGTCGTGTCTCCACTCGAAGGGGAGAGGATCGCCGCGCCGTCCGCGCCAACGCCGAAGCTGTAGGCGGTAGTTGCCGCGGAGAGGTTGCCGCCCGAGTCGATGGTACGGGCGTACAGCGTGTGCCAGCCGTTGGCCGGGTCGACGGAGACGGTGGCGGCGTCGCCGCCGTTGCCGTTGGTGGTGTCGAGCTTCTTGTTCGGGACGCTGCTGTTGTCCAGCCCCCAGTAGTAGCCCGCGCCGTCCGTGGAGGAGGTGTCGATGGTGCAGGTGTCGGCGGCGCCGGCCTTGGCCGTCCAGCCGTTCTGGGTGTACGTGGCACAGGTGACGGTCGGTGCGACGGGCAGGCCGGTGTTCATCACGAACGTGGTGTAGCCGGTCCAACTGCCGTAGTCCGTACCGTCGTAGGCCCGCACCCGGTACCGCAGATGCACACCCGCCGGAATGGCGGACGCGGACGGGATCGCGAGCTTCGCCGTCGCACCGGAGGCGACCGAGGCCGAAGTCCCCGTGTACGTGTACGTGGTGTCCGCGTACGCCGGGTCCGCCGTGACCTCGAACTGCCCCTTCGTGGCCGACCCGTCGGAGTCGGTGACCTTCGCCGAGAGAGTCGGGGTCAGCGAGGTGACATACCGCTTCCCGTTGTAGGCGTTGACCTGTGACGGGGCGATCGCGAGTGAACTCGGCGTCGAGGGATACGAGTTGTACGTCACCGTCAGGTGCGGCTCGGTCGAGCCGTCGCCGGAGACGTAGTTGGCGGAGCGGAAGCGCCGCCAGGTCAGCGAGTCCGTCTCGCTCGCGCCGGCCACGCGCAGGCCGTAATTGGTCGAACCGTCGGCCCAGGCCTGCACGATGGCGTCGATGTCGAAGTTCATCGTGCCCGCGGGGCAGGAGGTGCTGTAGCCCAGCGCGGCGGTGTTGGTCACCGCGCCGGTGGCCGTGGTGGTGGGCTGGGCGGCCCAGGTGATGTCCGACGACGACCAGGTGGACGTGATGCGCCGCACCTGGGTGCCCGCGCCGGTGGTGGCACAGGTCGAGGCGTAGTACGAGTACAGGGCGAGGTTCGTGTCGGTGATGTGCTTGCCGACGAACTTCGACACGTCGAACTTCAGATACGAGCGGGCCTTCGTGGTCCCCGCGTCGTACGTGCCCGACTTCAGCTCCGTCGAGGAGACCTGGGAGTCGGTGTAGTTGGTGGCCACCCAGGTGTCCGTCGTCACCGCGAGGGTGGAGGTGGGGTCGACGGTGACCGGGTAGGTCAGCTTCTGCTTGAAGTAGTCCGCGTCCGGGGTCAGGACCAGGGTCTGGGTGCCGTTGTCGGCGGTCTCCACCTTCGTGGCAACCTTCGCCTGGTGCTCGGACTCGCCGGAGGCCTTGTTCTTGGAGGAGTCCCACATCATCGGCGCGGGGGCTTCCGCCACCAACTTGCCGGCGGTGTCCTTCAGGAGCAGGTGTCCCGAGGCAGCCTGGGACAGTTCAAGTCCCTTGAGGGCGACGGGTATTCGGTACTCGAGCTGTCCGCCCGGCGCCTTGTCCAGCACCACGTTCTGGCTGAACCCCTGCGAGAGGGCGGTCACCGTCAGGGTCTGGCCGTCGCCCAGGGCGTAGGAGGCGGTGTCGTCCTTGATCTCCGGTGCGGGCAGCGTGTCGTCCCAGCCGAGGCCGAACGACTTCTTCCCCTTGGACACGGAGGCCAGCGCGGTGTCGCCGCCGTCCGACACCTTGATGTCGGCGGCCGCGACGTTCGGCTCCAGGGACGAACCGGCGTCGGACAGCGAGGTGTCGATGCCGTGCCACTTGCCGTCGACCTTCGTACGGATCGGTCCGGCGTACGTGGAGGTCTGCAGTTCACCGGACGGCAGCGCGTAGGTCGTGGAGTCGGCCGTGCGCTCCGACGTCACCTCGATCTTCCGGTCCTGAAGGCGGGCCATGAGCAGCGCCGCGTCCACCGAACCCGCCGTCGAGGCAGCCGACTTGGTGTCCGAAACGGCGGCCACGGAGGCCGTTGCATCGGTTCCGGTCGCGAAGGCGAGGTCGGTGGTCAGCGACATGAGGGCCGCTTCGGCCGCCAGCACCGTGGCGACCGCCAGAGCGGTACGTCGGGACGGGACACGAGCCCGTCCGGCCCGCCCCCCGGAGCGCGGAAAAACGCGTCTCCCCTTGAACTTCATCCCATCTCCTGTGATCACACGGCGGCGCACCACGCGCCACCGGAGCGGTGATCATAAGGTCGGAATTCGATGAAGAAATTGCAATGACGGCGTCAACGCGGACCCATGAGCGCCTCTTTGCAGCTCGCGTTTCATGCTTCACAGCCGCACATGGAAACGTTCGGGCAACGAAATGGCAAAGCCGCACAGGGAGGACGGCCGTCTTTATTTCGGAAGAAGCGGAGTGATTGGTTCCATTCCGCTTCCCCTCCGCTTCCGCGACGGCCCCATGACCCGCCCCACAGCCCGCCCCACCCCTCTGACCTGCTGGTTCGTGAATCGTGGTGCAACCGTTACGACTCAGACAGGCGCCCGCACCGCCTCGACGAGGGACGCCCCCAGCGGCAGGCCGTGACAGGCCCGCACCTCGAAGCCCGCCTCCGCCAGCAGGCGGCCGTAGTGGGCCTCGTCCCGCTCCCGGCCGCCCACGTTGCACAGCATGTGGACGTCCCAGGCGACCGCCGTCGGGGTGGGCAACAGGCGTTCCACCAGCAGGAGTTGGGTGCCGGGGTGCATGGCCTCGGCGCACCTGCGGAGGATGGCGAGGCAGCGGTCGTCGTCCCAGTCGTGGAGGACCCGGGAGAGGAGATAGACGTCTCCGCCCTCCGGTACGGACTGGGTGAAATCGCCCGCGACGAAGGAGCAGCGCTCGGGCAGATGGGCGCGGGCCTCCTCCAGGGCACCCGGGCGTTCGAAGAGCACGCCCTCCAAGTGGGCGTGGGTGCGCAGCAGTCGGGCGAGCAGCGCGCCGTTTCCGCCGCCCACGTCGACCACGCGCTTCACCGCCGAGAAGTCGATCAGTGTCGGTACCGGGGCGAACATCTCGGCGCTCGCCGCCATCGCCCGGTGGAACAGGCTTCCCAGTTCCGGGTGTTGGGCGAAATACGCGAAGTGGTGCTGCCCGTGGCGGTGGGCGAAGGCTTCCTCGCCGGTGCGTACGGCGTGGGTCAGGCCGGTGAAGGAGTCGTAGAACGGGCCGCCGTAGAGCTGTGCCAGCGGGTGGAGGGAGAACTCCGTTCCGGTGCGCAGGGGTTGGCCGGTGGCGGTGAGGTGGTAGGTGCCGTCGGCGGAGGTCAGCAGGCCCAGTGAGGTGAGGTAGCGGAGCAGGCGGCGCAGGGCGTCAGGGTGGGTGGCGGTGAGGTCGGCGAGGGTGTCGGCGTCGAGGCCCGGGTGGTCGGCGAGGTGGTCGGCGATGTTCAACTCGGCCATCGTGGCGACCGCTTGGGTGGCCCAGGCGCCGGTCATGACGCCGAGCAGCGCGGCCGTGGGGTCGGGCAGCGGGTCGTGGCGGCCGGGGAGGCGGAGTTCGAAGCGGCGGTGGGTGGCGGTGCGGTGGTAGAGGACGGTGACGTTCTCGTGGCCGTTGTAGCCGCCGCCGTCGGGGACCGCGCCGCCCCGCTCCTGGAGGAGGAGCCGCAGGCCGGCGGGGACCACCGGGCCGGGTGCGGTGACCGCGAAGGCGTGGTGCGACTCGTGTTCCGCCTCGCGTTCGTCCGCCGCCACGGCTTCCAACGCGGAGTCCGGGGCTACCGGCAGCGCGAAGATCTCGACGCTGCGGGTGCCGACCGCCACGTGCACGATGCCCACCGGGAGGTCGGCGAGTGCCGGGCCGTAGCGGCGGGTGAGGCGGTCGCGGACGACCACGCTCGGGGTGACGTTGCCCGGTTCGAGGCCGAGGCGGCACAGTTCCTCGCGGAGGCCGTCGAGGGAGTCGGGGAAGACGAGGACGGCGGTGTGGTCGAAGACCAAGTGCCGTGCCACGTCCGCCCGTTCGGCGGGGGCCAGGCCCGGGAGCAGCTCGGCGAGGACGTCGTCCGTGTCGTGGGCCTCGACGTAGGCCGCCGCGCGCTCGATGCGTGCTACGTCGGGCTCGGCGAGGCGCGCCTGTACGACGGGGAAGTTCATGAGGGGGTTCCCGGTGATCGTGGGTGGGGACGGGAGACGGGCTCAGATGCCGGTGTAGTTCTCGGCGAAGAAGTCCTGGTGCGTGCGGGAGGTGCGCAGGCTGTCGAGACGGGCGTACTGGAGCGCGCGGCCGTAGCGGGCGCGGGCGTCGACGGTGTTCCCGGTGTCCTCGGCGGACGGGCCGTGCAGCAGGCCGCTCATCCAGTGCGAGAACTCGTGGGCCCGCCAGACGCGGGGCAGACAGTCGGCGGCGTACCGGGCGAGGTCGCTCTCGTCGTCGCGGGTGAGCGCCGACACCAGGGCCCGGGCGAGGCGTTCGGCCTGGAGTACGGCGAGATTGGCGCCCTTGGCGGCGGAGGGGCTGATGAGTCCGGCCGCGTCGCCCGCGAGCCAGAGGCGTCCGGCACCGAGGTCGTCCAGGACGTCGGAGCGCAGGTCGACGACCGCCTTCTCCAGTACGGGACCGTCCTTGAGCACGCCGAACTCGTCCGTACGCAGCCGGGTCGCGAGCTCGCTCCAGATCCGGTCCTCGCTCCAGTCGGCGGGATCGTTTCCTCGCGGGCACTGGAGGTAGTAGCGGGTGGCGGTCGCCGTACGGGCCATGTGCCCGGCGAATCCCCGTTCGTGCAGGGCGTATCCGACGGCGTCCAGGCTGGGCGGCGCCTCGACCAGCACCGCGAGCCAGCTCACGCCGTGGTCCCAGCGGGCCGTGCGGGTGCCGTGTGCGGCCATGGTGGCGCGGGCGACTCCCCGGTGTCCGTCGCACCCGGCGACGTAACGCCCGACGACGTCCGTGCCGCCCGCGCCGTCCGCGCCGTCGGAGACCCGGACCCGGCCGTCCTCGGTGATCTCCTCGACCTCGGTGTCGAAGCGGATGTCGCCGCCGCGTCGGAGGTACTCGGCGAGCAGGTCCCGCACCAACTCCTGCTGCGGGTAGACGGTATGGACCTCACCGCGCCCCAACGCGCCGTAGTCGAGGGTGAATTCACCCCGCTCGCTACGGAAGAGGCAGGTCTGATGGGTCCGTCCCCGGGCCGACAGCCCGTCCGCCAGCCCGTGTTGGGTGAGGACGCGGACGGAGTGGGCGGCCAGGAATCCGGCTCTGGCCCGCCCTTCCACCGCTTCGCGTCCACGCCGTTCCAGGATCACGCAGTCGATGCCGCGGTCCAGCAGCAGGTTCCCCAGGACGAGCCCCGCCGGGCCTGCCCCGACGATCACCACCCCGGTCCGTACTCCGGTCCGCGCGCCGGAGTCGAATCGTTTCCCCACAACCACCCCTGATCTTGCTTTTCTGGCCAAGTGGTTTCATATCAGCAAGATCAGGTAGATGAGCAATCGAAGGCGACTTCTTAGCCCATAAGGGCCAACTGGGCATATGTCACTGGCCGTTGACGCGATCGTCAGTGATCGTTGTCCAGGTGCAGCTTCAGCAGGTCCACGCCGTAGTCGCCGCCGTTGGGGGTGCGGATGATGGTGTGGATGTGCTGCTGGGTCGGGGTGCCGTTGGGACCCCCCATGCCGCCCTTCGTGCCGTAGGCGAGCGGCGACTGGGCGTCGTACTCGATGAGGACGACCGGGCTGTGCACGCGGTAGTAGAAGGCGGAGGAGTCCTTGGTCTCGCCGATCCAGTAGAAGTAGGTCGCGTCGAGGTGGTCCTCGACCTCGGACATCTTCACTTCGGCGTGGCCGTCGTTCATGTTGCCGACGTAGACGCGCACCAGGTCGAGCAGGTTCTGCTTCTGGGCGCTGGTGAAGTCCTTGGCGACGAGCCCCTGGTAGGCGAGCTTGGCGTTGTCCTGGCCGGCGCCCGCCTTCATGTTGTCGCCGGCCTTCTTGTCGCTGGAGATCACCTTGGCGCGCTGGGCGGCGGTGAGCGAGCGCAGGAGGGTGAGACCGGCCGTGGTCTCGGTCTTGAAGAGGGTGATCTTCTCGCCCTTGTAGGTGGCGGAGGTCGGTTCGGACCCCATGAAGGTCGGGGTCATCACGACCTGGTCGCCGAGCACGAAGAAGTTGATGGCCACGTGGTGGCCCTCGTACTGGAAGCCCCACGGCTTGGTGGTCGACGGCGTCCCCATGAAGGTGAAGAAGTACGCGCCCTCGGTGAGCGTGTCCCGGTTCCCGCCGCTGTAGTCGCCGAGGAAGGCGTTCAGCTTCATGATGTTGCGGGTCTGGGTGAGCCCGTCGGCGGACAGCGCGGCGCCGAGCAGCGCGTAGCCCAACTCCCGCTTCTTCGCGGTGACATCACCCATCCGCACGCCCTTGCGCTGGTACCCGTCGACGTTGCTCCAGGCCAGCCACTCGTCGTTGTCGACGTCGAACGTGCAGGACTTGCGTTCCTTGGCGCTGAGCCCGTCGAGGAAGGCCTGCGCGGCCTTGACGATCCCGTCCGTCGAGACGTCGGTGGAGTGGATCGAGTACAGCCCGTCGGTGATCTTGCCGTCGGTGGTCAGGCCCTTGAAGTCGGCGTACTTGACCTCACTCTGCCCGGGACCCATGCCGTTGCCCCCTCCCCCGGGCCCGCCGGACGGCATCGCCCCGGTTGACATGCCTCCGCCGGGGCCGCCCGAGGGGGCGCCGTTCGGGGCGCCGGAGGACGAGGAAGCGGTGGCCGTGTCGGAGGCGTCCGACGAGCAGCCGGTCATGGTCGCCACGGCGGCGACTCCGCCGGCGAGCAGCGCCTTGTTCATGAACCAGCGGCGGCTGCGGTCGGCTTCGGGGGTGCGGGGGCGGTGTCCGTGCATACGGCCCAACCTCCCGCACCAACCTGAGCCGAACCTGAAGCCCCGTCCAGCTTCCTGACCAGCGCCAACCACCTCGGTACGTCGATTTCCACCCTTACGGTCCTGCCCGGCGGCGGCACCCGCTCCACCACCTCCCACCGGTCCGCGAGCGCCTCGACGAGCACGAGCCCGCGCCACCTGGACCAAGTTCATCCTCACCCTGTGATGGTGACCACGGGTGCGATGATGCCGCCATGGCACAGTCACCGCAGGACTCCTCGGTCACCGAAGACGGAATGACCGCGGCTCAGGCCGTCGACCGGATCGAAGCCGCCGCGCGTCCACGCCCGCACGATCGCCGCCTGCACGCGCGCGGGGCCGTCTACGACGCGCGGTTCGTGCCCACCGGGCAGATCGCGAAGTGGACGACCGCCACCTGTCTCACCGCCGAGTCCGACGCGGTCATCCGGTTCTCGAACGGGTCCGGCAATTTCGCCGCCGACGACCGGGCGCGTGGCGTGCGCGGTATGGCGGTCAAGTTCCTTGAGGGGGACGGCAGTAGCGAGGACGCCAAGGCCGTCATGGACCTGGTCGCCGCGAACTTCCGGGTCTTCCCGAGCCACAATCCCGAGGGGTTCATCGACCTGGTGGAGGCGTTGGGGAAGGCGGGCGCGGAGGGCGGGTTCGCGGACCGGGCCAAGGGAAAGCTGGCCGCGGCCGGGAAGTTCGCCACCGTCCTCGCCCAACACCCCGAAAGCCGGGGCGCGTTGAAGTCCTTCGCGGGGCAGCAGGCGCCGGTGAGTTTCGCCACCACGCGCTACGACGGCCTGCACGCCTTCGTGTTGGTCGACGAGTCGGGCGTACGACGGCCCTTCCGCTACCGTCTCGTGCCCCAACTGGGCGAGGTCGAGATCGATCCGGCGTACGCGGAGACACTGGCCCCGGACTTCCTCATCGGTGAGCTGGACTCACGGCTCGGCACCGGGCCGGTCACCTTCACCGTGGTGTGCCAGTTCGCGGAACCGACCGACCCGACCCACGACCCCTCACAAGCGTGGCCGGAACACCGTCCGCTCATCCCGGCGGGCCATCTGCACGTGACGGCCCGCTCGCCGCGCGAGGACCACTGGCAGCACCAGGTCTTCGACCCCACCCGCCTCGCCCCCGGCGTAGAAGCGTCCGACGACAAGATGCTGGCGTTCCGCCGCCACGCCTACTCCGTCTCGGCGGAACGCCGACTCGCCCCGTAGGCCCGGCCCGGCCTGATCGCACCACCTCGCCGTCTTGATTGCGTATCCGTCGAATGTCCCGTCCGCCCGGTGCCGACCGCACCACCATGGGGCGCGGGCGAACGGCCGTTCGCTTCACGGAGCGGAACCTGGACACGGAGGACAGCAATGCACTTACTCCGGACACATCCGATACCCAGAAAGCTGGCGGGACTCGTCGCGGGGGCGGGTCTGGTGCTCACCATGTTGCTGGGCGCGGCACCGGCGCATGCGGTGCAGGCACCGGACTCGGCTTCCCCTGCGGTCAGTTCGAGCGCACAGCACACGCAGTCGACCGCGCTCGTGAGCTCGCCGGCGATCTCGCCGGCCGCCGAGCGCATTCGGTACGTCGACACCAACACCTACGACTGCCCGTACGGGCGGCTGTGCGCCCGCGTGTGGGACCCGAACGTCGGCAGGTACAAGGTGTTCGACCTGTACACCTGCCACACCTACTCGCTCTCCTACTGGAACGACACCGGCGGCTTCTACAACAACCAGACCACCGGCACCGTGGCCCAGTTCTACAACCAGAGCGGCGGAGTCGTCCTCAGCTCCACCGCGTACGGCACGGCCCCCTCGGGCTGGGACTGGGGCCCGATCTGGAAGATCAAGAACTGCTGACCCACAGCACCACGCACCATCCACAGCACTGCGCACCACACCGCGCCCGCCGCACGGCCGTACCCCGGCCCGCGGCGGGCGCTCCCGCGCGCCCATCGCACCCCCGCACACCCCCTCACACCCCCCAGTTCCCGTTCAGCAACGCCTCCCCCAGCCCGGTGCGCCGGTGCAGCATCCGGTGCCCGTCCCGGAACGAGCCGACCAGGCCCGCCTCCCGCAGCACCGTGGCGTGGCGGCTGGCGTTGGCCGGTGAGAGGTGGAGGGCGGCGGCGATGCCGCTGGTGGACATCGGGCGGCCGAGCAGTTCCAGCACGCGGGCCCGGGTGGGGCCCAGCAGCCGGTGCAGGCCGGGTGCGCCGCCGGGCTCGGCCACCGTGAGGCAGCCCGGCACGAGCGGAAGCGGATACACCAGTACGGGAGAGAGTTCGCGGGCGGTGAGGGCGACGGGCTGCCGGACGCAGAAGAAGGACGGGATCAGGGTCAGCGGGCGGCCGTTCAGCTCCAGGCCCCGGTCGAAGGGGTAGCCGCATTCGAGCCGGCCGTCCCGCCAGGTCAGCAGGTCCGGCTGGTAGCTGCCCAGCAGCCCTTCCGCCCCCGCCGCCAGCGCCGAGTCGGCGCGTCTGGACAGGTCCGCGTCGACGGTCCGGTCGATGACCGTCCGGTACGGCGCCACAGCCACCGCGTGATAGTCGCGCACCGCCCGCCCCAGTTGGTGCAGTGCCTCGCTCTCGCCCTCCGCGAGCCGTCGGGCGCCCGAGGGCATCGGCCGGTCCGGGTAGAGCCGGGCGAGTTCGTACCGCAGACGGCTGCGGGGAGTGGAGAGCACCGCGTCCACTCCGG
The DNA here is from genome assembly GCF_036227225.1 of Streptomyces sp. NBC_01478. GTDB lineage: Bacteria > Actinomycetota > Actinomycetes > Streptomycetales > Streptomycetaceae > Streptomyces. The sequence goes on from NZ_CP109444.1 coordinate 3,835,264, forward strand.
TGTCCGGGTCGGAGTTGCCGATGCCGGGGGTGAGGAAGTCCGGGAAGTAGGAGGCGCACGGGTTCACCTCGATCAGCGACCGGGTCGTCCGGATCAGCCCCGCTCGCGCGAGGTCCTCGCGCACCCGTCTGCGCCAGGGGTCGAAGACCAGGGCCGCGTGCCGGTTCTGGAGCAGGTGGAGGCTGAGGACCACCTCCCACATGAAGTCGCTGCCCGTCGCCACCCGCAGCCGACTGAGGTCGTCCGTACCGAAGTCGATACGCAGCATGTCCCTACGCTCCCCGTGGTACGTCCGCCCCCAGCACATACCGTTGGGGCAGACGGGCAGGCGAGGGCCGACGGTTCCGGAGGCGGCGAGAGTTGTCCGAATAGCTGCGGCACCGACGCGCCGCCGTGCGCGGCCCGGCCCGCCCTGCCGCACCCTCGTCGGCGGTCGCCGTAACTCGCCTGTCTCGCAATGAACTTGACGGACCGTCACTTTGCCGTTCGCACAGGCGGGCGACAGCTTGCGTTTCTATGGTGCCGTGTCCATGACAGACTCCACGAAGGACACAACCGGAGCCACCCCCACACCGGTCGGACGGCGTACCGTCCTGATCGCCACCGGCACCACGGCCGCCGTACTGGCCGTGGGCGCCGCCGCCCACTCCCCCACGACAACCACCACCGCGGACGCAACTCCCGCCGCCGCGGCGGCAGTCTGCACCCTCACCACGGAGATGACCGAGGGCCCGTACTACCTCGACGGCGCCCTGGTCCGCACCGACGTCACCGAGGGCAAGGCAGGCATCCCGCTCAAACTCGCCCTCACCGTCGTGAACGACAGCACCTGCGCCGTCATCCCGAACGCGCTCGTCGAGATCTGGCACTGCGACGCGCTCGGCGAGTACTCCGGGTACGTCGGCAACAACGGCCACAGCGAACCGGACGACGGCACCTTCCTGCGCGGCGGCGTCCTCACCAACGCGAGCGGACTCGCCAACATCACGACGATCTACCCCGGTTGGTACCGAGGCCGCTGCATCCACATCCATGTGAAGGTCCACACCGGCGTCACCCTCACCTCGGACGGCTCGTTCACCGGCGGCAGCGAACTCCACACGGGCCAGCTCTTCATCGACGAGGCCATCACGACGACCGTCGCCAAGCTCTCCCCGTACTCGACCAACACGGTCACCCGCACCACCCTCGCGCAGGACTCGGTCTACGACGACGGCGGCGCCGCGTCCGGCCTCATGACCCTTACGGCGCTGGGCAGTTCGCCCTCGTCCGGCTACACGGGCACGCTGACCCTGGGGGTCGCCCAGAACTGACGAAAGGGGTGGCCCGCGGTGCGACACGGGCCACCCCTCCCCATCTCACCTCAGGTCAGGCGCTCGGGCAGTGCTCCCACGCCATGTGGTACACCGTGCTGATGTCGCCGTCCGTCGAGTCCATGGTCATGAAGCTGACCGCACTGGACGACGAGGAGCCGGCGGCCACCCGCAGCTCCGTGTTGATGTTGAAGTTGCGCTGAACTCCACAGGGCGCCCAGACCAGTTGGGCCCAGTCCGTGGTGTCGGTGGCCTGCCAGTTGTCGTCGTAGGGGCCACTGAAGGGATGGTTCTTGGCGACGGTGTTCGACGAGCCCTGGAAGTAGTACGAGGCCTTCTGCGCACCGCTCGCGCCGCGCTGGAGCGAGGCGAAGCCCCGGTAGTCGGCGCTCGCGATGGCGTAGGTGAAGCCCTGCGGGACATGGACGACCAGGTTGAGCTGGCAGTTCTTGCGGAACGCCGTGGGGTCGGAGTTGCCGCCGACCTGGGCGAGATAGGCGCTGTAGGTCACCGTGAAGGCGGTGTTGTCCTCGGAGACGGCGACCGCGGTCGTGCCCTGCGGGCAGCCGGAGCCGTTCACCGTGGCGACGTTGATGACGATCTTGTCCGGGGGCGGGTCGTCGAACACGGGTGAGGACGAGTGCTGCGCGGACGGCAGCGCGGTGGCGAGCAGTGCGGCGACCGCACCACTCAGGAGGAGCCCACCAGGCATGGTTTCTCCTTGGGGTTGGGGGGTGGCTGCGCCCCAAGTCTTTGAAGAACCAATGAAGTTCCTGTGAAGACCGACGGCGCGCTCGCATCGTAGGAAGCCGCACAGGAAGCGGTCAGGGCGAACTCAAGCCATTCACAGACGCGCCTTTCACACTCTCTCCACAGTGTGTGAACTCTGTTGAAATAAAGGCGTGTTGACCGATCCGTCCCCAGGTGCTTCACAGCCGCACATCAAGGAATCCTTCAGGTACGGCCGTAGCTTCCTCGCCATGACAACAACGGCCGGGCCACCCCGACCGTGGGCGTCAGCACGAGTTGATCTGGAGGCAGATGAATCGGACGTACTGATCGGCTGCCGCCCCTCGGCGGACTCGGACCCGGTCCGCGCCTCCAGCGCCCTCTCCCGGCGCCGGGCGCGGACCGGGTACGCCAGGGCGGCAGTCCACACATGAACACGCAATATCAGGCACGGGACGAGTTGCCTAATTAAAGGTGAACTCCGCTGTCGCACCTCACAGCAATGTGACGCACGCCATATCCATACCCAACCAAAAACCCGACCTTTGCCCCGGTATATCCGATGGACAAGGCTCAGGCAAATGGGATTCCATAGCGCACCTAAAGGGCAGCCAAAGGAATTTCGGCTGTTTATCTCATGCGGGTATCGAGGGCCACCAACGGGGGGTGAGCTCATGAATGTGCGCGTGCACGCCTTTTTATCTCGCGACGCTACGCCGGTTTCACCACGCATCGATTCCGCTCCATCCAGCCGCCCTGAAAGCGGCCTTCACACCTGCGTCGATCCGACGAACAAGGTTGTGATCCCACCTGTGAAGAAGGAACGGAAGAGACACGTGCGGCGTGTTCTCGGCGCCGCGGCCACCACCGCCCTGGCCTGGCTCGTCGTAGCGCAGGGCCTGTCGGGCGGATCCACACCGACAGCCTCGTCCGCCACTGCCGTCGCCGACGAGGCGCCCGGCTATGCCGTGGAGGACTTCGACTATCCGCAGGCCGACAAGATCCTCGCGGAGCAGGGCATCACCCTCAAGCGCGGTGACGGACACATCGTCCTCGCCGACTGCGGGAGCCAGAGCGGCCTGTTGGAGATCATGGCCCGCAGCTCGGACATGATCTGCTTCCGGGTCACCGGCAACTCCGGCTATCTGGCGCTGGAGATCCCCTCGGTCTACGTCATCAGGGGCAACGACTACGCGACACAGGTCGACATGACCGTCGGCGACGAGGAGCAGTCGTACGACATCGCCAAGAACACCTGGACGCCCGTGGGAGAGAGCGCGGACGAGCAGGGGCGCGAGTTCATGCTCGTGGAGATCAGGACCTCCAAGTAGCGCCCCGGGCAGCCCTGTTGCCCCGGCCGACGTCGTTTCTCCTCCTCGTCCCAAGGAAGTCATGCTCACCCAACACACCAGACCCGTCCGCCGCGCCCTGCTCGCCACGGCCCTGATCGCCGCACCGCTCGCGCTGGGCACCGCGCCCGCGCGGGCCGTCTCCGGCACCGCCGCGACCGACACCACCTACGGCTACACCGCCCGCCTGGACATCGGCGGCGGCACCCGCGCCTGCTCCGGCGTCCTCGTCGACGCCGACTGGCTGCTCACCGCGGCCAGTTGCTTCGTCGACGACCCCGCCGCCGGCCTCGACGTACCCGCCGGGGCGCCGAAGCTCGCGACGACCGCGACCATCGGACGCACCGACCTGACCACCACCGGCGGCGTGGTCCGCAACGTGGTCCAGTTGGTCCCGCGCACCGATCGCGACCTGGTCCTGGCCCGCCTCTCCCGCCCGGTCACCACCGTCACCCCCGCCGCTCTGGCCACCACCTCGCCCGTCACCGGCGAGGAACTGCGGGTCGCCGGATACGGCCGCACCGAGGACGAGTGGGCGCCGCTCGCGCTGCACAGCGGCGCGTTCTCCGTGGACGCCTCCGACGCCACCACCGCCACCGTCACCGGCAAGGACGGCGTGTCCATCTGCGCCGGCGACACCGGTGGCCCCGAGGTCCGCGTGAGCGGCGGCCAGGCCCAGCTCGTCGGCATCAACAGCCGTTCCTGGCAAGGTGGTTGCTTCGGCATCGACGCCACCGAGACCCGTACCGGCGGCATCGCCACCCGGGTCGACGACCTCGGCAGTTGGGTCGCCGCCCAGGTCGCCGCGACCCACGGAGCCGACTTCAACGGCGACGGCGTCGAGGACACCGCCGTCGGCGATCCCAGGGCGTCGGTGGCCGGTCAGTCCGGGGCCGGCCTGGTGAAGGTCGTCTACGGCGGCGGCAAGGGCAGCGAGACGGTCCACCAGGACCTCGACTACGTGCCGGACACGGCCGAGGCGAGCGACGGGTTCGGCCAGGCGCTCGCCTCGGTCGACTACGACGAGGACGGCTACACCGACCTGGTCGTCGGCACCCCCGCCGAGGACATCGGCACGGTGGCGAACGCCGGCATGGTGACCGTCCTCTACGGCTCCGCCGACGGCCTGGGCAAGGGGAAGGCCGCGCTCAACCTGGTGCAGGGCACGGGCGCGGGGGACATCCTGGCCGCGGTCTCGGAGGCCGACGACCAGATGGGCGCCGCGCTGGCCGCCGGAAGGACCGCCGCCGGTGAGCCGTATCTGCTGATCGGCATGCCCGGCCAGAACCTCAAGGGCTACGTGGACGCCGGCCAGGTCTTCTACCTGCGCGGCAGCACCAACGTGAAGATCCACCAGGACTCGTCGGGCGTGGTGGGTGTCATCGAGGCCGGCGACAGGTTCGGTGCCTCCGTCGCGGGCGACGCCAACACCATCACCATCGGCTCCCCGGGCGAGACCGTCAACACCGCCGCGAACGCCGGCATGGTGACGATCCTGAAGCACACGCTGAACACGGCCGGCATCCCCACCGCCGTGGCGAGCATCGACCAGGACAGTGACGGCATCAGCGAAGGGGCCGAACCCCAGGACCTGTTCGGTGCGTCGGTGGCGACGGTCGCGTACCGTCCGTCCGGCGCCACCGCCGCCACCGACTCGATCATCGCCGTCGGCTCACCCGGCGAGACCCTGTGGGTCGGCACGACCTCCTACGCGGGCGCGGGGCTGGTGCTCACGCTCCGGGTGACCGCGGCCGGCGTGGTGACCCAACTGGCCACCGTCCACCAGGGCGTCGACGGAGTGAACGGGGCGTCCGCGGCCGGTGACGGCTTCGGCACGTCGGTCGCCGTCGCGAACACCACGCCGAACGCCACGGGCACGGCCGCGACCATGCTGCTGGCGGTCGGCGTCCCCGGCAAGGACGTCGACACGGCCACCGACGCGGGCGTCGTACAGACGTTCTCCCTGCTGGGCGCGCCGGGTGACTCCGACCACTGGATCCAGGCGGGCAACGAGCGCGGTCTGCCCGGCACTCCGGGCGCGTCGCAGCTCGTGGGCACCTACCTGTACGCCACGCCCACCCATCTGTGGATCGGCATGCCGAACGGCCCCTCCGAACGCGGCGCCGTGCACGGCCTGCCGTGGTCGAACGCCATGGGCGGCACGGGCGCCACGGTGACGACGTATCAGCCCGGTCTGAACGGCCTGCCCCTCACCGGCAAGGCCTTCGGCATGGCGATCGGCTGACCCTCGGGTCCGCCGCCGCTCCGTTGAACTCGCGCGCCGGACCAGGGCGCGGCTCACCCACGCTCCGCCCGGCGGTGTGACGCCATCCGTGCGTCACACCGCCGGGCCCCGATCCCTGAGGACAGCTTTGAATGTGAACACGACCTACTGGAGCAGACGGCGCGTTCTCGGCGCCCTCGCGGCCACGACAGCCGTCGCCGCCACCTCCAGCCTCGTTCTCGGTTCAGCCCCTGCCCAAGCCGCCACCACCCCGCCGGACGACCTCGACGAGGGCGACCCGTTCAGCCTGCCCGACACCGACCGGGCGAAGGCCGTCAAGGCCTGGCTGCTGGGCGGCAAGGCCGTCCGCGCCGCGGCGGAAGTGGTGCTGATCGGATCCGACACCGACGTCCAGACCTTCCTGACGGTCGACCTCCCCAAGGCCACGGCGGAGGACAACCGCGTCGCCGTCCTCACCTCCCTCGCCGGCGGCGGGAAGGGCAGCCGGCGTGCGGCCGCCGCCGCGCTGGAGGGCGGTGACACCTCCATCGCCGAGTACCTCGCGGGCGGCTTCAAGAGCGCCTTCGTGGAGGACATGAGCGTCGCCACCGGGACCGTGATGGCCGTGAGCGGCAAGGGCGTGAACCGCTACGGCAACACCGCCCTGAGCGCGGGCACGCAGGCCGCTCTGGAGCAGTTCCTCACCGAGGACCAGTACACCGGCCGCCTGGAGGACATGCGCGTCGAGGCGGCCAAGCTTCTGGTGCTGGCCGGTCCCGAGGTGCAGAAGTACGCCTCCCGGGCGCTGGACGGAACCGCGGCCGACGTCGAGTGGTTCCTCGACACCGGCCAGCACATCGCCCGCGCCCGCGACCAGGAGTCCGCGACGATCGAGGAACTCGTCGCGGTCGTCGAACGCGAGGGCAAGAAGGCCGACGCGCAGACGAAGGAGGCCGAGGAGGCCTCCGCCCGTGCCGTGGAAGCCGCCGAGGAGGCCAAGGAGGCGGCGGAGACCGCGGCGGCGGAGGCCCAGGCGGCCCAGGACGACGTGGTCAAGTCCGGCAAGGCGGCGCGTAAGGCGGCCGAGGCCGCGACGGGCGCGGCCGACTCGGCCCGGGTCGCGATCCGGGCCTCCCACGCCGCCGTCCAGGCGTCCCGCCGCGCCGCCTATGCCGCCACCGCCGCGAGCCAGGCCGCGGCCAACGCCGGGTCCGCCGCCGCCACGGCGTACAGGGCGGCCATCGCCGCGTCCAAGGACGCCGGCCAGGCAGCCGCCTGCAAGACCGCCGCCGTCGCCGCCCGCAACGCCGCGGCCAAGGCCCGTAGCGCGGCGAAGGCCGCCGACGCGGCCGCCACGTCCTCGGCGGCGGCCGCGAACGCCGGGGCAGCCGCCGCCGGGGCGGCCCGTAACGCCGCGGCCGCCGCGAACGCCTCCGCCGCGGCCGCGGCCTCCGCCGGCAAGGCGCAGGCGGAGGCCGCGGAGGCCAAGCGGCAGGCGCAGATCGCGAGCACCAACGCCACGATCGCCACCAACGCGGCCGGCACGGCACAGACGTTGGCGACCGCGTCGGCGACCGCCGCCCGCACCGCGCGCGACGCCGCGAACAGCGCGGCCGACCACGCGGACAACGCCGCGACGGCTGCCGAGTGGGCGTACCAGTACGCGGGCCAGGCCCTCGACTACGCCAACAAGTCCACCGCGTTCGCCAACTCGGCCACCGCGGCGGCGAACACCGCCACCGACGCCGTCACCCACGCGGTCGCGGTGGAGGAGGCGGCGCGGGAGGCCGAGTGGCAGCGCCTCGACGAGGACCTGAAGCAGGCGATGGAGGAGACCGGCCTGCTCGCCCGGATCGAGGACCAGGAGCGGGCGGAACGCGCCGAGAAGCGCACCCAGGACGAGCAGGCCGAGCAGGCCACGAAGGACCTCGTCGCGCAGGCCGAAGCGGCGCTGGCCGCGGGCAACACGGGCCTGGCCGCCACCCTCGGGCGCAAGGCGTCCATCGCCCTGATGAACTCCCAGGGCTCCTGGTCGCGCGAGGCGGCCCGGTTCGCCCTGTGCGGCACGGACGCCGACGTGCACGGCTGGATCGACACCGACCGGCAGCTCGCACAGCGACAGGACGACCGGGAGACCGTCCTCTACCTGGCCCAGATCGCCGCCCCGGACGTCGCGGACGCCGCGACCGCGGCACTGGCGAGCGACGCCGTGGACGCCGCCACCGGGTTCCTCACCGGCGGCGTCATCGAGGCCGCCGCGACGGACAACCGCGTCGCGGTCGCCAGGGTCCTGGCCAACAACCCCGGCAGCGCGGTGAAGAAGGCGGCGAACGCGGCGCTGGACGCCGGCACCGCCGAGGCGCTCTACGAGTTCCTCGCTGTCACGCACGAGGCGGCGCAGAAGGAGGACGACGCGGTCGCCACCGCCACCCTCATCGCGAACGCGGGCCCGTACACGCAGGCCCACGCCCAGGCCGCGCTGGAAGGGCCGGCGTGGATCCGCCGCAACTTCATCGCCTCGGCGCAGCACCGGACCGCGCAGCTCGACTACGACTCCGCCGCCCACATCGCCGGCATCCAGGGCGCGATCGCCGCGTCCGCGAAGATCGCGCACAAGGCCCAGGAGAGCGCCGCCCGTGCGCAGCAGGCGGCGGCGACGGCGCGCAACGCCGCCGCCGAGGCGCAACAGTGGTCGGACAAGGCGAACGCGTCGGCCGCCCAGGCCACTACGGCGGCCACTCAGGCGGACGCGAACGCGGACGCGGCCGACCAGTCGGCCAAGGACGCGCAGGCCTCGGCCGACAAGGCCAAGGTGGCGGCCGGCGCCGCGCGTACGGCCGCGCGCTCGGCGAACTACTCCGCCAACCGTGCCGTGGACGCCGCCCGCCGCGCGGTGGCCTCCGCCAACTCGGCCCAGGCGTCGGCCGCTTCGGCCCGCGCCTCCGCCATCCAGGCGGGCCAGGACGCGCAGACGGCCGCTGCCGCCGCGAGCCAGGCGCACCAGATCGCCTCGGCCAAGCGCCGGACGGAGATCGCGGCGGCAGCCAAGCAGGCGGCCATGGACGCCCGCGACGCGAAGGCGGCCGGTACGAACCCGGCCGACACCACCGACAACGACGCCGTCAAGGGCGGTCTTCCCTGGTGGAAGGAGGACGCCAGGTGGCTGGCGAACGCCACCAACTGGCTCAGTATCGGCTTCGGCTTCGCCGGCGCCATCACCGGCCTCGTCGGCGGCTTTTTGGCCGGTATCATCTTCCCGCCCGCCGTGCCGTTCGTCGTGGCCCTCGCGGAGGGCTTCGGGTACGCCTCCCTCGTGTACTCCGGACTGAACGTGCTGTTCACCGGAATCGGCTACGGATGGTCGAGCAGCGAGTTCCAGTCGTCCCTCGGCAGCGCCGGTCTGAGTCTGCTCACCTTCGGCCAGTCCAAGTGGATCGGTGCTCTGGGCGGCTCCACCGTCATCACGAAGGTCAGCCAGTTCGGCCATGACCTCATCTCGCCGGTCACCGGCCTACTGGGGTCCCTGTTCTGACCCGATCCGATCTGATCCGATCTGATCCGATCTGATCCGAATCGATAGGGTGCGGGTCTCGCACCGGGGGTCGGCGGCGTTCCTGCCGACGGCCCCCGGGCGCCACTGAAAGGAACGCCGTGCTCGCGCAGCTTCCCCTCGTCTACCTGTTGCTCATGGCGGCGTTCGCCACGTTCGCCCTCTGCTTCGTCGTGGACAGGTGGATGAAGGCCCGCAAGCTGACACTGGGCGTCCTCGTGGGCTCCCTCGGCTGCTGTCTCGGCATGATCGCGGTCGGCGCCGTCCAGCCCGCGCACTGGAATTCCCGGCAGATGCTGGTGATGTATTCCTTTGTGTGGATCGGCCTCGCGGCAGGTCTGATTCCGCCCAGGAAACTGTTCCTCGAATACGGCGACGAATGGCGTCGGGGAATCAAACGGGACACCTACGCCTACCCCGCGCGATACCGGGTGATCATGTATGTCTCGGTCGGCGTCATGTGCTTCTTGGCATTCGTTCTCGCGACCTGACCGCCTGCCGATTTCCCGGTCCGGCTACACCGCCACCGGCTCCCGCTCCTCGGCGCGCTCGGCCTCCGCCGTCCTTTCCTTGCGATAGGCGCGGATCGAGTACGCCAGGGCGGCGGCCCATATTCCGTAGAGGACGACGTACACCGGAGTGCTCAGCGCGCTCGACGCACCGCCCGACGCGCCGATCCAGTCGCTCTTCAGGAGCGTACGGACGTTGGTCACGACGATGATCCCGCCGACCGCCGAGCCAAGGACCCGCGGCGGCACCAGCCGGACCAGCCAGGCGGCGACCGGCGCGGCGACCACACCACCGAGCAGGAACGCGATCACCCATGTCCACTTCAGGCCCTGCGAGCCGAGCGAGAACAGGAAACCGAGGCTCGCGGCCACCGCGACCAGGAACTCGCTCGTGTCGATCGAACCGATCACCTTGCGCGGCTCCATCCGCCCGCTGGCCAGCAGCGCCGGCGTGCCGACGGGCCCCCAGCCGCCGCCACCGGTCGCGTCCAGGAACCCGGCGACCAGACCGAGCGGCGCCAGGAACCGCTTCCTGAGCGGCTTGCCGAGCTGCCCCTTCGGCAGCCCCTTGAAGGTGAAACGCGACATGACGTGGACACCGAGCCCGAGCAGGATCAGCGACATGACCGGCTCCGCGACCTCCGTCGAGAGCTTCGACAGCACGGTGGCCCCCAGGAACGACCCGACCGCGCCCGGTACACCGATCTTCGCGACGACCTTCCAGTCCACGTTGCCGAACCGCCAGTGCGAGGCGCCGGACATCAGCGTCGTACCGATCTCGGACAGATGGACCGTGGCGGAGGCGGCGGCCGGATTCGTCCCCATGGCCAGCAGCAGCGTTGTGGAGGTGACCCCGTAGGCCATACCGAGGCTGCCGTCCACGAGCTGGGCCCCCAGGCCCGCGAGGGCGAGCAGTATCAGCGTGCGCATGTCGTGCGTCCCGTCGTTCCCGATTCCTGGGTTTCCCACCGGTTGGGTAGGGATGAACGGGAGCTGACGCTAAAGGGTGATTCTGAGTGCGGCCTGAGACGACGATGAACGACCCGCCGCTACGGGTTCTCCCAGGCCGCCGGTTCCGCCGCCAGTGCCCGTACCGGCTCCGGCAGGGCGTCCGCCGCGATGTCGGCGAGCGTGACGCCCTCCAGGATCTTGCGGACGTTGGCGCGCAGGGCGATCCACAGGGGGAGGAGGGGTTCGGCGGTGCCGGTGTAGGCGAGGCCGGTGGGGCGTTCGCCGCGCACGGACACGATCGGGCCGTCCACCGCGCGGATGACGTCCGCGACGGTGATCGCGGTCGCGGCGCGCGCCAGCCGGTAGCCGCCGCCCCCGCCACGCCGGCTGTCGACGATTCCGGCGCGCCGGAGGTCGCCGAGAATTCCCTCCAGGAACTTGTGCGGGATGTCCTGCGTCGTGGCGATGGTCTCGGCCTTCAGCGGGCCGTCGTCACCCCGTACGGCGAGCTCCAGTACCGCCCGTACCGCGTAATCCGCCCGTGCCGAGATCCTCATGCGTCCATTGTGGGCCGTTCTGGCGTACAGAATGACCCCGCACGACGGCCTCCTGGGAACACCACGGAAAATGGCTTCGCACGTGCCGCCGACGGACCGGACCCGGGAGGAGCTTCCAGTGGAGCTGAGCAGGCGTACCTTCAGCACCCTCGCGGGCACGGCCGCGCTCGGATTCGCGCTGGGCGGTGGCAGCGGCGGCAGTGGTGACGCGTACGCCGCGCACGTCGTGCCGACCGGCCCGCCGCCCGCCCCGCCCACCGCGGACGGGCAGCCGCACACGATCGGCTACGACCGCCACTCCCTGATCGTCGACGGAAAACGCCTGGTCCTGTGGTCGGGCGAGATGCACCCCTTCCGGCTGCCGAGCCCGTCCCTGTGGCGGGACGTCCTGCAGAAGATGCGCGCCTTCGGCTACAACGCGGTGAGCATCTACGTCTCGTGGAACTACCACTCCCCCGCCCAGGGCCACTACGACTTCACCGGCGTCCGCGACCTCGACCTGTTCCTGCGCACGGCCGCCGAGACCGGGCTGTACGTCATCCTGCGCCCGGGCCCGTACATCAACGCCGAGATCGACGCGGGCGGCTTCCCCGGCTGGCTGACCGCCACCAAGGGCACCGCCAGGACGGCCGATCCGACGTACCTCTCGCACGTCGACGAGTGGCTGACCCAGGTCGACTCCATCGTCTCCAAGCACCTGTTCACCCAGGGCTCGGGCACGGTCCTGCTCTACCAGATCGAGAACGAGTACGACGGCCAGCTCACCCATCCGTCCGGCGCCGCCTACATGTCCCACCTGTACAAGAAGGTGCGCGCCGACGGCATCGACGTCCCCCTGTTCCACAACGACAAGGGCCGCAACGGCTATTGGACCCCGGGGTCCTTCGACATCGGCGCCGACACGGGCGGTTGGCTGTACGGCTTCGACGGGTATCCCTCGCCGTCCCAACTCCCGCCGGACTGGGGGTACTTCGGGACCGGCGGGGCGAAGGGCGGAGCCACCGCCAGCCCCAAGACCCCTGGTTTCGTACCGGAGTTCGGCGGGGGCTGGTTCGACCCGTGGGGCGGGTCCTGGTTCGGGGGCAAGGGGTACGCGGAGTCGCGCCGGACCCGGGACGCGGCGTACGAGCGGCGTTTCTATCTCACCAACCTCGCCAACGGACTCACCCTGCACAACGTCTACATGACCTTCGGCGGCACCTCGTGGGGCTGGCTGCCGGCGCCGGTCGTCTACACGTCGTACGACTACGGCGCCGCCTTCGACGAGGGCCGCAACGCGACCGAGAAGCTCGTGCCGATGCACCAACTGGGCCATCTGCTGCGGACGGTGCCCGACTTCGCCAAGCTGGACCGGGCGGCGGACGTCAAGGCGGACGGCCTGAAGGTGTACCACCTCACCAACGCCGACACCGGCGCCCATGTCTACGTCCTGCGCAACGACGGTACGGAGCAGGTCACTTCGACGCTGCCGACCGCGAGCGACGACATCGAGGTCACCGTCCCGGCTCAGGACGCCCGCCTCCTCGTCACCCAACTCGCCCTCGGCGGGCGCAAGTTGAGGTACTCGACCATCACCCCGATGATGTCCCTCACCACCGGGCGGCAGGACCTCGCCGTGTTCGCCGGGAGGCGCGGCGAGATGGCCCACGTGGTGCTGGACTGCCCGGAGGAGCCGGTGGTGACCCGCCTCGACGCGCAGGCCGCGTGGGTGTGGGACCGCGGTCTCCTGCACGTCACCGTCCCGCTCGGCATCGGCGGCCTGACCCGGATCCTCGTCCAGGCCGGCGGCGTCGACAACGCCCTCCTGCTGATGTTCGCCGACGAGGCCACGTCCGTACGCCTGTGGCCGTACGAGACCGGAGCGGGCACCGCGCTGGTCTACGGCCCGGCGCTGCTGCGCGAGGCCACGATCAGCGGGACGACCGCCCAGCTCACCGGCGACACCGTCGGCGAGACCGGCCTGGAGGTGTGGGGCCCGCGCGGCCTCACCGACGTCACCTGGAACGGGCGGCCGGTGCCCGCGACCGTCACCAACGCGGGCAGCCTGCGCTCGAACCCGGACGCGCTGCTCCCGGGGGTGCCCGCGGTACCGCTCCCCGTGCTCGACAACTGGCGGCGGAAGGTGGAGAACCAGGAGGCCGCGGTCGCCTTCGACGACTCCAAGTGGACTGCGGCGAACAGGACTTCGACGTTCAGCACAACGCCCGTGCCGGCCGGACAGCCCGTGCTCTTCGCGGACGACTACGGCTTCCACTACGGCGACGTCTGGTACCGGGGCCGCTTCACCACGACCACCGGCGACAGCGCGGAATCGGTGACCCTCGCCTACAGCACCGGCACCCAGGGCATGCTGATGGCCTGGCTCGACGGGGTGCCGCTGGGCACGCACCGGATGCCGGTCCCGACCACCAGCAGTGTGCGGCAGGGCAGTTGGACCGCGAAGGCGACCTTCGCGGTCCCGGAGAAGCAGCGCGCGGCCGGTGCCCATGTCCTGTCCGTGCTGGTGCGGCGGATGCAGCACGACCAGGACGGCAAGGCCCTCGACACCCACAAGGTGGCCCGCGGCCTGACCGCGGCGACCTTCAAGGGCGCCTCCCCGAAGGTGAGTTGGCGCATCCAGGGCGCGGCGGCACCGGATCCGGTGCGCGGTCCGCAGAACAACGGCGGTCTGTACGGCGAGCGCGAGGGCTGGCATCTGCCGGACTTCCCGGACTCGGGCTGGGAGGCCGTCACCCTCCCCCGCGCCGACAAGCGGCAGGGAGTGGCCTGGTACCGGACCACCTTCAAGCTCGCCGTGGACAGCGGCATCGACGCCTCGGTCGGCCTGGTCCTCGACGACGACCCGGCGCGCGCCTACCGCGTCCAGATCTTCCTGAACGGCTGGAACATGGGCCAGTACATCAACGACGTGGGCCCGCAGCACACCTTCGCCCTGCCGAACGGGATCCTCCGCACCCGGGGCACCAACACCCTCGCGCTGGCCGTCCTCTCCGACGGCACCACACCGGCGGGCCCGAAGGACGTACGGCTGACGCTGCTGGGCAGTGCGGCCGGAGGAGTACCGGTCTCGCCGGTGGCCTCCCCCGGCCGCTGACCACCTCAGGCCAGCCGGATCACGTTCCAGGACAGCGGCTCCAGTACGGCGGTCAGGGTGCCGTCCTGGAGGGCGGTGCCCTCGACCGGGTGCGGGGCCACCCGCTCCGGGTCCGCCAGGGTGTTGCGGGCGTCCGGGTCGGCGTCCGCGAGCGCGCTGTGCTCGACGACCGAGGTCAAGTCCAGGCCGTTCAGGGCGACTTGGAGCGGGAGGGGCTCGGTGCGGCTGCGGTTGACGGCGAACACCGTGACCGAGCCGTCGTCGCCGCGCACCGCGGTGGCGTGCAGCAGGTCGGCCTCGCCGTACTTCTGCGTCTCGTGGGTCGGGGAGTCGACGCGGACGTCGAGGACCTGGCCGCGGCCGTACTTCGAGGCCTGCGCGAAGGGGAAGAAGGTCGTCTGCCGCCAGGCCGGGCCGCCCGGTTCGGTCATGATCGGGGCGATGACGTTGACGAGCTGGGCGAGGCAGGCGACGGTGACGCGGTCGGCGTGCCGGAGCAGGGCGATCATGAGCGAGCCGAAGACGACCGCGTCCATGACGCTGTAGTTGTCCTCCAGCAGGCGCGGGGCCTCCGGCCAGTCGGCCGGGTCCGCGTTCTTCGCCTGCTCCTCCCAGTCCGCCGTGTACCAGACGTTCCACTCGTCGAAGGAGAGGTTGATCTTCTTCTTCGACTTCAGGCGGGCGCCCACGTGGTCGGCGGTCGCGACCACGTTCTCGATGAAGGACTCCATGTCGACGGCCGAGGCGACGAAGGAGTCGAGGTCGCCGTCGAGCGGCTGGTAGTAGGCGTGCAGCGAGATGTAGTCGACCAGGTCGTAGGTCTCCTGGAGGACCGTCGCCTCCCACTCGGCGAAGGTCGGCATGGCCTGGGCGGAGGAGCCGCAGGCGACGAGTTCGACACCGGCGTCGATCTGGCGCATCGCGCGGGCCGTCTCGGCGGCGATCCTGCCGTACTCCTCGGCGGTCTTGTGGCCGGTCTGCCAGGGGCCGTCCATCTCGTTGCCCAGGCACCACATGCGGATGCCGAAGGGGTCCTTGTCGCCGTGCGCGATCCGCTGCTCGGAGAGGGCGGTGCCGGCGGGGTGGTTGGCGTACTCCTGGAGTTCGAGGGCCTCGGCGACGCCCCGGGTGCCCAGGTTGATCGCCATCATCGGCTCCGCCTGGGGGCCGACCTTCTTCAGGAAGGCGATGTACTCGGAGAGGCCGAAGCGGTTCGTCTCCGTCGAGCGCCAGGCCAGGTCGAGGCGGCGGGGGCGGTCCTCGGCGGGGCCCACCGAGTCCTCCCACTTGTAGCCGGAGACGAAGTTGCCGCCGGGGTAGCGGATGGCGGTGACGCCCAGTTCACGGACGAGGTCGAGGACGTCCTGGCGGATGCCGTCCTCGTCCGCGGTGGGGTGGCCGGGTTCGAAGATGCCGGTGTAGACGCAGCGGCCGAGGTGTTCCACGAAGGAGCCGAAGAGGCGGGGGTTGACTTCGCCGATCGTGAAGGCGGGGTCGAGGGTGAAGCGGGCGGTACGCATGTGCGCCTTTCGAGGTGGGTGCCTTGTGTTTCGTCGGCGGGTACAGGTTCGCTGTGGCTGGTCGCGCAGTTCCCCGCGCCCCTAAAAGCTAAAAGGCCTTGGGCCAGCCGGTGTTTGTCCAGCTCAGGGTGTTTAGCCCTAGCTTTGGTGTGCCTGAATCCTCGCCGTCGTAGTAGTGGTATGCCAAGACATCCTTACCTTTGTCTTGGAAGATGGATTCTCCGCCTGGGCCTATGTAGCGGCCGTGGCTTGCGAGGAGTAGGTCTCCGCCGCCTGCCAGCATCGACTTGCCTGTGCTGTCCGCGTACGGGCCCGTGATCGACGTCGAGCGGCCGACCCGGATCTTGTAGGTGGAGTTCACGCCGGCGCAGCACGCGTCGTAGGACGCGAAGAGGTAGTAGTAGGCGCCGTGCTTCAGCACATACGCGCCCTCCACCGCGTACGGCGCGTCCGGGCGGGTCGCCAGTTGGGCGACCGTTGCGCCGGGGATCGCCTTGCCCGTCGCGGGGTTGAGTTCGACCAGGCGGATGCCCGTCCAGTACGAGCCGAACGCCATCCAGAGTTTGCCGTCCGCGGTGATCAGCGCCGGGTCTATGGCGTTCCAGGCGTCCGTCGTCTCCGAGGTGAAGGCCTTGCCCTGGTCGGTCCAGGTGCCGGGGAGGCCGGTGGGGGACGTTGCCACGCCGATCGCGGAGTGGTTGGTGCCCCAGGAGGAGACGGCGTAGTAGAGCCAGTAGCGGCCGGCCCGGTAGGAGAGGTCGGGGGCCCAGGGGTCGCCGGTGGAGTTGTAGTCGTACCACCAACTCGGAGGCGTGGCGAAGGCGTTGCCCGCGTCGTCCCACTGGACGCGGTCCTTGGAGGTGCGGGCGCCGATGACGCCGCCGGTCGAATAGGCGACGTAGGAACCGGACTTGAGGCGGATGACCGTGGGGTCGTGGATGATCTGCTGGCCGGTGATGGGCTGCGGGTCGGGGTAGGTGACGGCGGCCCCGGCCGTGGCGGGGAGGATCGCGATCGCTGCTGCGGCGAGCAGGGTCGCCAGTCTGTAGTGCTTCAACTCAGTACCTCCGAAGGTGAGTTACTGGCCGGCCAGACCGGTGTGGGCCACGCCCGCCACGATCTGGCGCTGGAAGAAGACGAAGACGATGATCAGCGGCAGGCCCGCCATGAGGCCGCCGGCCATGAGTTGGGCCCACTGGATGCCGTAGGAGTTCATGACGGTCGCGATGCCGTTCGGCATGGTCATCAGGTCGGGGTTGTTGGTCACCATGTACGGCCACAGGAAGTTGTTCCACGAGGCGATGAAGGTGAAGATGCCGACCGCGGCGAGCGAGGGGCGGGACAGGGGGACGACGATGGTGAAGAAGATCCGCCAGCGGCCGGCGCCGTCGATGAAGGCGGCCTCCTCCAGTTCGCGGGGGATGCCCTGGAAGAACTTGTAGAGGATGTAGACCATCGCGGCGGGCGCGCACTGCGGCAGGACCATGCCCCAGTAGGTGTCGACCATCCCCATCTGCTGGACGGTGGTGAAGAGGGGGACGCCGAGGACTGCCGGGGAGACCATCAGGCCCGCCATCACCGTGCCCATCAGGACGGACTTGCCCTTGAACTCGGTGCGGGCGAAACCGTATCCGGCGAGTGCCGCCACGGTGACCACGATGGCCGTCACCAGGACCGACACCACAAGGGAGTTGACGAACCAGTCCGTGATGTTGCCGGTCTTCCAGAGCGCCTTCCAGGCCTGGCCCGTCCAGTCCTTCGGCAGCCAGTGCGGCGGGATCTCGGCCGCCTCGGCCTCGGACTTGAGCGAGGTGAACAGGGCCGCGGCGATCGGTGCCACGAAGAGGGCGGAGACGGCGGCGCCGAGGAGAGTGAGGACGATCTGGCTGGGCGTCCAGGGCCTGCGAGGCTTGCGTACAGGGGTGGTTGTGGCCGCGGTCATCGGGTGCCCTCCTCACGGTTGCGCAGCAGCGCCATCCGCGTGAGGGCGACGGCCGCGATGATCACGAAGAAGATGATGGACATCGCGGAGGCGTAGCCCACGCGGTAGCTGGTGAAGCCCTGTTCGAGGGTGTACTGGACGAAGGAGCGGGTGCTGAGCTCGGGTCCCGGTCCGAAGTCCATCATCACGACGGCCTGGTCGAAGAGCTGGAGCGAGGCGAGGGCCTGGAGCGCGATCACCAGGCCGGTGATGTGGCGCAGCATCGGCAGGGTGATGTGGATCGTCCGGTGCCAGGCGTTGGCGCCGTCGAGCTTGGCGGCCTCGTAGAGGTGGTCGGGAATGCCCTGGAGCGCGGCGAGGTAGAGGAGGAAGCTGAAGCCGACCGTCCACCAGAGGGTCTCGATGACGATGGCGAGCATCGCGTAGGACTTGTCGGTCAGCCAGGGTGTGGTGAGCCCGAAGGTCTCGTTGAACAGGCCGATCCCCTGGGTGAACAGCCACTGCCACATGTTGCCCGCGACCGTCGACGGCAGCAGGAACGGCGCGAAGAAGCACAGCCGCCACAGCCACTTTCCGCGCTCGATGTGGTGCGCGAGCATCGCCAGCAGGAAGGCGAGGATCGTGATGCACGGCACGACGAGCAGCGTGAAGTACGCGCTGTGGCCGAGCGCGTCCCACATCGCCCGGTCGTGCAGAGCCTCGCGGTAGTTGTCGAGGCCGATGAAGTTCGCGCCGTCGCCGGAGATGTTGGCGTCCGTGAGACTGAGGTAGACGCCGCGCAGCAGCGGCCAGACGACGAACAGGGTGAAGAGCGCCAGGAACGGGGCGACGAACCAACCCCCGTGCTGGAAGCCCTGGTTGCGGCGGACGGTCGCGGTGGCGGTGGCGGTCCTCGCCCGCGCCGGTGCGATGACGGTCTCGGCGCTGGTCGTCATGCGGCTGCACCTCCTTGCGCGGCGGTCCTGCCGTCCATCGGGTTCTTCGAGGCGAGGAGCTTGGTGAGATGGCTCTTCATCGTCCGCGCGACGGCGGCCGGCTTGGCGGAGCCCGTCGTCGAGGAGACCACGAGGGGGCCGAGGTCCTGCGCGAGGACTCCGGTGGAGCCCGCGAACCACACCTTCGGCTCGGTGGCCTGGTGGTTCATCGCGGAGACGTACTCGTTCTGCGGAGTGAGCTTCTTGTACGCGGCCGTGGACAGCGTCGGCGTGTACGCGGGGATGTGGCCGCCGGCGGCCCACTGCAGGGCGTGCGTGACGACGTACGCGGCCAGTTCGTGCGCCGCCTCGTTGGTGGCACCGCCGCGGCCCGCCTGGTGCGGCAGGACGAAGGAGTGCGACTCGGCGTGCGTGGCCTGCCTGCCGAAGACGGGCGGCAGCGGAGTCGCGCCGTAGTCCAGCTTCGCCCCGGAGAAGACCGGCACCGACCAGTTGCCCTCCCAGGTGAAGGGGGCGCCGTTGATGAACTGCTCACCGGTCGGCGCGCCCGGGATGACGTAGCCGTCGGTGACGTGCCTGCGGAAGAACTCCAGGACCTGGGTCGCCTTGTCCACGTCGAAGAGGACCTCGGTGTCGCCGTCGTTGAACCACGTGCCGCCGAGCTGGGTGTAGAAGGCGACGAAGAACCACCACTGGAAGTTCTGGTCGTTGGTCCACAGGCCGATGGTCTGCAGGCCCTTCTTCTGGACCGCCTTGGCCTTCTTCAGGACGTCGAACCACTCGTCGGTGGAGGTGACTTGGATCATCCGGCCGTCGTCGCCGAGCAGGTCCGCCTTCCTCAGCACGTCCTTGCGGTAGAAGCAGAGCTGTACGTGGATGTCGAGCGGCAGGGCGTACAACTTGCCGTCGATGACACCGCGGTTCCACAGCGCCGGGTTGTAATCGGCCTTGCGTACGCCGTACTTGGCGAGGAGGTCCTCGTCCCACGGGTCGAGGAGCCGGCCCGGCGAGAAGCCCGCGACCCGGCCCATGTGCATGACCCCCAGCTCCGGTGCGTGGTTGCCCGCGGCGGCCATGGCGAGTTTGGTGTAGAAGGGGTTGCCCCACTGGAGGGTGGAGTCCTTCACGTCGATGTCGGGGTGTTCTTCACGGAAGGCGTCCAGCATCGCGATCATGTTGGCGCCGTCGCCGCCGCTGAAGAGGTTCCAGTAGCGCACCCGGGTGTCCGCACCGGAGGCGAGTGCGTCGGCGCCGGTGCCGAGGGCCGCGAAGCCGAAGCTGCCCGCGACCGCGAGGCCGCCCGCGGCGGCCAGTAGGTGCCTGCGATTCAGGCCAGGTCGTCCCATTCCCTGCCCTTGCTGTCGAAGTCCAGTGATGCTCGGCGATACTCCTCGGTGTTCGATATATCGAATGATGCTCGTAGCTTCGAACGGGACCGTAAAATCGAAGCGCTTCCGCGTCAATGGGTTGAGCAGAGTGCACGGTTCATTCTCGGGGGCGATTTCCGGACACAGCGGTCGTTCCCGGTCCCACAACGGCCACCGGACGACATGACGTTGGCAGTTGTGGGCGCGTAACCTCGGACCGGCTGTGCAGCGGACGGCGGGAAGGGGGAGCGTACGACGTGGTGACGACCTTCCTCGGCGAGCTGTACACGTCCTTCGTGTGGATCCCCACCGCGGTCCTGGCCGTCGCCCTCGCGCTGAAGCTGCCTGCGGTCATCCGGCTGTGGGGGGACCCGCTGCTGCGGGCGGCCGGCGGGCTGCTGCTGCTCGCCTGCGCGCTCTTCGTGTTCGTGACGCCGCCGGTCATCGGCTGGACCAACCGGGTCACCGGCGTGCCCAACTTCTCGGCGCCGTGGGTGTATTCGCTGCTCACGGCGTTCAGCGGGGCCGGGTTACTGCTCATCGTCGCCTGGCGCGACGGTCTGTCCGACGGCTCGAACGCGACCCGGCGTGCCAGACGCCGGGTCATCGCCGTCTACTCGGGCGTGATCGTGGCTCTGTGGGTGCTGTTCGCCCTCGCCGACGTGCCCGTGGAGCGGGTGCGGGACCTGGACACGTACTACGCGAACACGCCATTCATGCGCGAGGAGATCCTGCTCTATCTGCTCGCGCACACCGTGGCCTCACTGATCACCGTGCGGCTCATCCGGAACTGGGTGCGCGCGGACGGGCTGCACGGCTGGCTGCGCTGGGGACTGAGGTTCCTGGGCGCCGGCTACGCGCTGGGCCTCGTCTACGATCTCGCCAAACTCACGGCGGTGACGGCCCGTTGGACGGGGCACGACCTCGACGCGCTCAGCACGGACGTCGCGCCGTGCGCGGCCTGCCTCGCCGCCGTCCTGACGGCCGTCGGTTTCATCCTGCCGCACACCGGCCAGTATCTGCACGGCCGTCTGCGCGTCCGTCTCGCCCACCACCAACTCCGGCCGCTGTACCTCCTGATGCGCAGCGTCGACGGCGACGGCGTCCCCTTCGTGCTGTGCGCCACCCCCGAACTGCGCCTGATCCGGCGGGAGACGTACATCCGCGACGTCCTCCTCCCCCTCGCCCGCCACCTCGACGAGGACCTCCGCACCCGCGCCCACCGCGCCGCGCTCCGGCTCGACTGCGCACCGGCCTGCGCGAAGGCCCTCGCCGCGGCGGTGGCGATCCTGGACGCCGTCGACTCCGCCGGCCTCCCCGCGCGCCACGGGACCAGGACCGGCCATCCCGACACCGCCGACCTCCTCCAGGAGATCGGCCCCGTCTCCCGGGCCCTGCGCCACCACGACACGATCGCCGCGGTACGCGCGATGGTGCGGGGCGGGGGCACGGGGGCCGGTGCGGCGGAGCGGGCCGGTACCGCCCGTGCCAACCCGGCGGGTGGCTGAGTCTGCGCATGTCCTGGCATATTGCAGCGGTGCGCACGAAGAAGGAGATGCGCCGGTTCGCCGGTGCCCTCATCGACCCCCTGCGCGTCCCGGTCCCGGCCGACCCCGAGGCCCTGTTCGACGCGCTGGTCGACTCCGTCACGCGCTGGCGGGGGCGTGAAGTCGTCGTGCGCCGCGAGGTGTTCCCGCCGCACACCGCCAGCGGGCTGTGGCTGGAGGGCGACACCTACGACGTCATCGTCATCGACAAACGGGCCGCCGCCTGGCACCAGATCGTGATCTTCTGCCACGAGGTGTGGCACATGCACCAGCGGACCGCCGACCCCGCCCCCACGTCCGGCCCGGCCGCCGACGGCAGCCCCCGGCCCGTCGCCGCCCGCACCGACTTCAGCCTCGCCGACGAACAAGAGGCGGACAGATTCGGCATGTTGATGAGCGGACGGCTGCGGCCCTGGCTGGAGGCCGCGGCGGCGGCGGACTCCGCGCACGACCCCGCCGTAGCGGACGACGGTACGCAGGCCGGGCTCGCCGGGCGTATCGGCGCCGCCCTCAACTATCGCGGGACGAGAAAATGAGCGGCCTGATCAACTACCTCAGTGCCGGCCTGCTGTGGCTGGGCATGCTCGTGAAGGCCCCGGATCTCATGCGCCACTGGCGCGACCCCTATCTCCGGGTCATCTGTGTGCTCCTGGGCCTGGCCGGGGCCTGCTTCTTCCTCGGGGCGCCGCCCACCGTCGGCGCGATCAACCACTTCAGCGGCGTCACCAACCTCGCCGCCCCGCTGACGTACGCGTCGATCACCGCGTACAGCGCCTCCTCCCAGGTCCTGATCGTCTACTGGCGGGGCGGACCGCACGTCCACCGCACCGCCCGCCGCTGGATCGTGGCGTACGCCCTCGTCCTCGTCGGCATCGCCGTGATGTTCGCGCTCGGCCACACCCCCGTGGAGCGCCGCACCGACCTGGACACCTACTACGCGAGGACACCGTTCATCACCGAGATGATCGTGCTGTACCTCTCCGGGCACCTCGCCGCCGTCAGTGTCACCACGGTGTCGGCGCTGCGCTGGGCCCGGCAGGTGCGCGGCTGGCTGCGCGCCGGGCTGATCACGCTGGGCGTCGGCTCGCTGTGCGGCGCCGGGTACAGCCTGACCAAGTTCGCGGCGGTGATCGCCAGTTGGTGCGGACGCGACTGGACGAAGCTCGGCACGACGGTCTCGCCGGCCGCCGCCGGACTGGGCGCGGTCCTGATCGTCATCGGGGTGCTGATCCCGCTGGGCGGCCCCCGGCTGACCCAGTGGTGGCAGGCGAGACGGACGTACGCCCGGCTCGAACCGCTGGAACACGAACTGCACGAACTCCTCACCCGCCGTGCGCTACGGCTGCCCCGGCCGCGCTGGTCCTCCCCCGCGACCCGGCTGGTGTGGCGGCAGACCAGCATCCACAACGCGCTCGGCCACCTCGACGCGTTCTTCGACCGGGCCCTGTACGAACGGACCCTGGAGGCCGCGGCACGCACGACCGGCGACCCGGAGCAGGCCGAGGCGACCGCGTGGGCGGCGGTCGTCGCCGCGGCCGTGGCCGAAGAACGCGGCCGTGACACCGACGAGGAGCACGGCGGCCCGCGCCTCGCGCCCGCCGACGAACCGGGCAGGCTCCCCGACCGGGCCCCCGGCACCGCCCTCCTCCCGCACATCGCGGACGCGCTGACCCGGTCCCCGCTCGTCGCCGCCGCCCGGGTCCGCACCGGCACGACGGAAGGGAGCGCACGGGCATGAGCCTCATGGTGTACCTCGCCGCCGCCGTCTTCGGCCTGTCCTGCACCGCCCTGCTGGCCCGGCCCTCCACCGCCCCGCGCGACCCGCTGACCGTGTCCACCTGCGCGGCGATCGTCCTCGGCTCCCTGGGCCTCGTCTGCGCGGCACCGCCGACCCTGAGCGCGGTCAACGGCCTGACCGGCATCCCGAACTTCGGCGCCCCCCTCACCTACGGCATGATCTCCGCGTACAGCTGCTCCCTGCTGATCCTGCTGTTCCAGTGGCGGGGCGGCTCCCCGGCCCGGGTCCGCCGCATGGTGCTGCGCGGCATGGCCGCCTACAGCGCGCTGATCGTCGCCATCGTCGTGCTGTTCGCGCTGGCCGACCCGAACACCGAGCGGCTCACCGACCTCGACACGTACTACGCCAACACGCCCTACATGCGCGAGATGATCGTGCTCTATCTGCTCGGGCACAGCGCGGCCACCCTCGCGATGTGCGCCGTGTGCGTCTCCTGGGCCCGGGAGGTCACCGGCCTGCTGCGGACCGGGCTGCAACTGATCCTGGTCGGCACCCTGTTGGACGTGGTCGGCTTCCAGCTCACCAAGTACACGGCGGTGGTGGCCCGTTGGACCGGTCACGACCTCGACTTCCTCTCCACCGGTGTCGCCCCGCGGATGGCCTCGCTGGCCGCCCTGACCTGTTCCGCGGGCTTCGCCCTGCCGAGGCTGCTGCCCACGGCCCGCGCGCACTGGCGCTACCTCGACGACCTGCGCGGTCTTGGCCCGTTGTGGTCGGAGGTCCGCTTCGCGTCCATCGCGCCGAAGCCGCCCAGCGCGCTCTGGCAGCTCCCCCGGATGCGGCTGCACTGGCGTGAAGTGTCCATCCACGACGGCCTGTTGGCCCTCGCCCCGTACTTCGACGACCGACTGCGCGAACGCACCCGTGAGGCCGCCCTGCACAAGGGCCGCTCCGCGCACGAGGCCCGGGTGGTCGCCGAGGCGGCGATGGTGGCCGACGCCGCCCGCCGCGCCGCCGCCCGCGAGGCACCCTTCGACACCCCGAGCACCTACCGGCTCTACGCCACGGAGGTCTCCGACACCTGCGGGCTGGTCGAGTTGGCGCGGGCGCTGGCCCGGTCACGGCTCGCCACGGCCGTACCGCACGGTACGGTGAAGGCCACCCCCCGTTGAACAGGCCCCTGTTGACCCCTGCCTGGCCCAACACCCCCGATTCCCGGCCGACTTGAGGAGCCCCATGTCGCGCAGAGCTGTCGTCGTCGGTGCCGGACTGGCCGGCGTACTGGCCGCGGCCGCCTTGTCCGTGCACGCGGACGAGGTGATCGTGCTGGACCGGGACGAACTGCCCGACGGACCGGAGCACCGCAAGGGTCTCCCGCAGGGACGCCACGCCCATCTGCTGATGTCCGGCGGCCTGGCCGCGATGGAGGATCTCGTCCCCGGCGAGAGTGTGCGCGGCCGGCTGCTGGACGCGGGCGCCCACGAGATATCCCTCAACTCGGGCATGCTGGCGCTGACCCCGGAGGGCTGGCTGCGCCGCTGGCGGCACCCGGGCCCGCGCATGCTCACCTGCAGCCGCGCCCTGCTGGACTGGGTGGTGCGCGAGGCGGTCCTGGCCGGCACGAAGACCGAGATCCGCAGGGCGCAGGCCCTGGAACTCCTCGGCGACGCCCGCGCCGTCACCGGCGTCCGCATCTCGACCGACGCCGGAGAGACGGACCTCGAGGCCGACTTCGTGGTGGACGCGAGCGGCCGCGGCTCCCGCATCGTGCACTGGCTGGAGACGCTGGGGGTGACCGGCATCGAGGAGCGAACGGTCGACTCCGGCCTGGTCAACGCGACCCGTATCTACCGCCGCCCCGAGGGCGCCGAGCACTTCCCCCTCACGATCCTCCAGGCGAACCCGTACGAGTCCCGGCCCGGCCGCGCCGGAATGGTCCTGCCCATCGAGGGCGACCGCTGGATGGTCAGCCTCGCCGGCACCCGCGGTGCCGAACCGCCCGCCGACCCGGACGGCTTCCGCCAGTACATGCGCGACCTGCCGGACCCGATCCTCGCCCGCCTGATCTCCGGCGCCGAACCCCTCACCGACGTACACACCAGCCACAGCACGCAGAACGCCCGCCGCTACCTGGAAAAGGTCCGGGACTGGCCCGAGGGCCTGGTGGTCCTCGGCGACGCCCTGGCCACCTTCAACCCGGCCTACGGACAAGGCATGTCGGTGGCGGCACTGGGCGCCAAGATCCTCTCCCGCGAACTGGACGAAGAGGGCTTCACCGCCCCCGCCCTCGCCACCAAGGTCCAGCACGGAGTGGCCGCCCCGGTGGAGGGCGCCTGGGCCATGGCGGTGGGCCAGGACATCTGGTACCCCGCGACAAAGGGCCCCGCCCCCACGACCGCCGACCGCCTGATCACCCGCTACTCCCGCCGCCTCCTGAAGGCGGCAACGGGTTCCTACCCCGCGGCGGCAGCCTTGGCGACGGTGACCAGCATGGAGGCCGACGCATCAACCCTGATGCACCCCGGCACCCTACTGGCAGCCCTCAACGGCCCACTCCTGCCCCCGCTTTCGGGCCCACCACTGACTCCGGCGGAGCGAGAAACACTGGAGGCCCTGGACAGCGCAGGGGACTGAAGTTCCATAGGGGCGCGGGGCTGTATCGATATGCGGCTCCGCCGCGCGGGCGCGACCAGCCACGACGCTCCCGCACCCAAAAAACCGAACCTCACCCGGCAAAAGCAGGCTGCGCCAACCCCTTCCCCGCCCCCGGCACAACCAACAGCGACCCGGCAACAGGATGCGGCGAGTCAAGGCCCACACGAGCCGTCGTAACGTACAGGTCACTCAAATCCGCACCCCCGAACGCGCACGCGGTGACCAGCGAGGCAGGCAACCGGACCTCACGGTCCAACTCCCCGTCCGGCGAATACCTCCGCACCGCACCCCCACCCCACAACGCCACCCACACACACCCGTCCGCATCAACGGTCAGCCCATCGGGAAACCCCGCCCCCGCCTCGACCTCAGCGAAGCGCCTCCGCTTCGAGACCCGCCCGTCCGCATACTCGAACACATCGATCCGACGCGTGGGCGAGTCGATGTAGTACATGAGCCGCCCGTCCGGGCTCCACCCCGTCCCGTTGCTCACGGCGACGTCATCAAGGATCAACTGGACGGAACCGTCCCCGGCAACCCGCGACAACGACCCCCCGCACGCCGCCTCGTCGTACCGCATCGTGCCCACCCACAACGCCCCGTCGGGCGCGACGGCCGCGTCATTGGCCCGCCGCCCGGCGACCGGCTCACGGTGCAGCCACCGGAACCCCCCGTCGGGATCGACCAGCCCGACCCCGTCCCGGAGATTGAGGACCAGCCCTCCCCCGACCCGAGGCTTGGCCGCGCCCACGTGCTGCTCGGTCACCCGTACCGTACGGACGCCGGACACGGGATCGTACGTATGCACCCGGGACCCGAGGATGTCGATCCAGATCAGCCGCCCGGCCGCCGCGTCCCACGTCGGCCCCTCGCCGAGCGTCGCCTCCGCCCGTACCGCCACCTCGTACGTCATCCCACGCTCCGGTGTCCGAGCCGCTCCGACAGTTCCGCGGCGCCCTTCACGGCGAGCTGTTCCAGTTCGTCCCGGCGCTCGTCGCTCCAGCGGATCATGGGGACGGAAATGGACAGCGCGGCGACGACCTGTCCGGCACGGTCCCGGACCGGTGCGGCCACGCACGACACATCCGGGTTCGACTCGCGGCTCTCGACCGCGACCCCCCGCTCCCGGATCCCGGCGAGCGCCTCCCGCAGGGCGCCCGGCTCGACGATGCTGTTCGGCGTCATCGCGACCAGCGACGCGTCGGCGGGGATGCGCGCGGTCAGCTCCGGCTCGGGAAGCGAGGCGAGCAGCATCTTGCCCACGGAGGTGCAGTGCGCGGGCAGCCGACGGCCGGCCGCCGACACCATGCGCACCGCGTGCGTGGAGTCGACCTTGGCGATGTAGATGACGTCGGTGCCTTCGAGGATGGCTACGTGCACGGTCTCGTCGCAGGTCTCGGCGACGGACCGGGCGACCTGCTGCCCCTCGGCGGCGAGGTCGAGCTGCTCGGCGTACCGGCTCCCGAGCTGGTACGGACGGACTCCGAGCCGGTAGCGTCCGGGTTGACCGGGCACGGGCACGATGTACGACCGGGCGGAGAGAGTGGTGACCAGTTCGTGCACGGTCGTGCGCGGCAGTTGCAGCTTGCGCACGATGTCGGGGGCGGAGAGCGTCCCGTCCCCGTCGAGGAAGAGCTCGAGAATGTCGAGAGCCCGGGTCACGGCAGGTACGAGGCGTCCCACACCGGCCCCCTTCTGAGAGTGGTATCGACTGGCGCGTTCGAAATTTCAACTGACGATCGGGATAACGAACACAGGCTAGCCATAGAGGGTTGCACGGGCAATGGTCGCGTGACCATGTGACTACCGACCGGCCCTGGGATCGCCCAGTTCACCCCGCAACCGCTGGGCGCGCAGCACGAGTTCGAGCTGGAACCGGCGGTCCGGGTGATCGATCTCGTCCCCCCACAGTTCACGGATCTGCCGCAGGCGATACCGCACGGTCTGCGGATGCACACCGAGCCGCGCGGCCATCTCCGGCGCCCCACCGCGCGTCTCCAGCCACGCCAGCAGGGTCTCCGCGAGCCGCCGCCCGTGCGTCGGCCCGCAGTGCTCCAGCGGCGCCAGACAGCGCAGCGCGAGATCGTCGATCAGCTCCTCGGGCTGGAGCAGGACCAGCGCCTCGGTGTGCTCGGTGCAGTACAGAACATCCCCGCCCGGCAACAGCCCCCGCTCCATCAGCCCTACGGCGGCCTCGGCCCAGCGCGCCGACTTCACCGCGTCGGCCAGCGGCACCGGCGGCCCGATCGCGCCGGCCCAGCCGGTCAGCGCCCGGTGCAGCAGCTCGGGCCGGCCGGCGGCATCCGGTTCGGGGACGACCATGCGGGGCCGCTCGTACTCCATGTCGAGCAGCACCTCCTGTCCTACGGCGGGGGCGACGGCCTCACGGGCCGGGCGCAGCAGGACGCCGACGGAGACCTTGTCGGGCAGCGGCCAGCCGATCCGGGCGGCACGTTCGGAGAGGGCCTCGGCCGGGTCGCCGCGGTGGTGCTCGGCGAGGAGGAGTTCCATGAGCCGCCGCTGGAGACGCAGCCGCTCCCCCGCCTGCCGGGCGGCGGCCTCCGCGTATCCGCGCACGGACTGGTCGACCAGCCCGTCCAGGTACTCGTAGCCCGTGTCGACGAGTTCGTACATCGCGGGCGGCGGGATCTCCACCCGCTGCCCGATCTCGGCCAGCCGGCGCCAGGCGAGCCGTACGCCCATGCGGTAGATCGCCTGGAGCGAGTCGAGGCTGCGGCCGTGCAGGCCCTCACCGCGCCCGAACTCCTGGAAGACGCCCGGCGGTACGGTCGGGCGGCCCTCGGCGGTCTCCAGGTGCTGGACGAAGACCTCGATGGCGCGCCGGATGCCGACCAGGGCCATCGGCTCGCCCGACTCGTCGAGGACCAGGGGCAGTTGGGGGTGCTCGCGGCGGATCTCGCGCAGGATCTCCTCGGCGAGCGCGGGCGCCTCGGCCATGGCGATCGCCGCGAACTCGCGCACCTTCAGGCGCGGTACGTCGTGCCACGCCGAGCGCGCCGTCACGGTCGCCGGACGGGCGGCCACGGGGTCAACTCCCCTGATCCGCTTGCTCGTACGTGACCAGGGGCGTGTTCGGCTGGTCGGGTCTGGCGTCGAGCAGCGCGACGATGCCGAGCGCGGCCCCCACGGCGAGGGCGGCGGCCAGGGCCACGGTGAGTGCGGCGGCGAGCAGTCTGGGCATCGCGGGGTCAGCCTCTCTGTACGGAGCCTGTGCCACCACCCCTGCCCAACGGCCCCAGTGTCGACAGACATTGACGCTCAGTCAAGACATTGACACTCCGTCTACGGGCGCCTACGGTTCCCGGCCCATAGAGCGGCCCGAACTCCGAAACCACATCCCACTGGAGTGTCCGGATGCGCCGTACAGCCTCTCCATTTTCCTTGATCCTGCTGGGACTTGGCACGTTTCTGCTGGTCCTGGCGCCGCTGCTGGCGTGGTACGTCGAGCCGCGGGCCGCCGTGACCCCGATCGACATCGACACGACCGCCGTCTACCGGGGCACCGGAAGCTACTTCGACACCGGCGAGTTGCGGACCGTGGACGACCAGCGGATCACCGTGACCCAGCAGGTGCGCGGCGAGGTCGCGGACAGCGAGAAGAGCGGGGCCGCGGTCTGGGACGTCACCACGACCGTCGACACCGACAAGTCGCTGCCGGCCGCCGATCCGCACGACGCGCTGGAGTTCTTCCCCAACCGCTGGGTCACGGACCGTAGGACCAACAAACCGGTGCACTGCTGCCACGAGAACCCGTACTTCGAGGGCGACGCCTTCCTGAAGTTCCCGTTCGACGTGCGGAAACAGCCGTACCAGTGGTGGGACAACTCCCTTGGCGCGACGGTGACTCTGCGCTACTCGGGGACCAAGAAGGTGCAGGGCTACTCGGGTTACGTCTTCAAGGGCACGGTCCCGCCCTCGAAGATCGGCACCCGCCTGGTCCCCGGCAGCCTCGTCGACCAGCCCAACTCCCCTCAGATATTGGCCGAGGAGTGGTACTCCAACCACGGCATCGAGCTGATCGTCGACCAGCGCACCGGCCGGGTGATCTACGCCCGGACGGGCCCCCGCCGCACCCTGCGCGCCCCCGGCCACGCCTACGACGCGGTCCTCCTCCTGGATGCCGACAAACTCGCGTTCACCACGGCCACGCAGCAGGAACAGGTGAAACTGGCGAAGCGGGAGAGCAGCCAACTGCGCCTGGTGGGGCAGTCGTTGCCGATCGGTGCCGCTGTGGCCGGATTCGTCCTCGCCGTGGCGGGTGGCGTTTTGGTGCTACGCGGCCGTCGGCGCCCGGAATCGACTACTTCACCCGAGTATCCACCCACGATGTGACGTGACGTCAGTTCTAATAACCCCGGAAATTGTCATGCGGGTGAGTAGCCGTCGGGAACGGCGGGGCGAAAACTGTCCACCCAACCCGGGCACAGCCCGCCCACAGAACTCCACACCGTGTCCCGCCCGTGCCCGCCTCCCCTCATCCAGCAGAAACCCGTAAAACCCTCTAGAACCTCACAGAGTTCCGCACCCTGAGACGAGTTGGAGCACCCATGCCCCAGCACGTGCCCCATTCGCTGCCCCCCACGTTTCCCCGGGTCGCGCAGCACCCCCCGGCGCCGGTGCCGCAACCACGCCGGATCGTCTTCCTCGCCCACCGGGACCTCGACAATCCCCAGGCCGGCGGCTCCGAACTCCTCGTGGACAGACTCGCCGACGGACTGACCCGGCTCGGCCACCAGGTGACGCTGTTGTGCGGCGGCCCTGCCTCCTACCGCGACTATCGCGTGGTCTCCGCCGGCGGTGCCTACGGTCACTTCCTGCGTGCGCGTACCGCGTTCGCCCAACAGGTCGGCGACTGCGATCTGTTGGTCGAGGTGTGCAACGGGATGCCGTACTTCGCGCCCGTGTGGCATCGCGGGCCGACGCTGTGTCTGGTCAACCATGTCCACACGGATCTGTGGAAGATGCGGTTCGGCGGGCCGATGGCGCCGGCCGCGCGGATCGGGCGAAGACTCGAACACTGGGCACTGACCGGGGCGCAGCGTCGCGGGCTGTTGGTCGCGGTGTCTCCCTCAACTGCGTGTGCGCTGCGCGGGATCGGGGTCGAGCGGGAGCGGATCCGGGTTGTCCACAACGGAGTCGAGGAGCCGGGGCCTCGGGCCGAGCGCTCGCCGGAGCCGCTGTTCGTGGCGGTCGGGCGGTTGGTCGAGTACAAGCGGATCGATCTGTTGCTGCGGTTGTGGGAGCGGGTACGTCCCGTGACCGGCGGGCGACTGGTGATCGTCGGTGATGGTCCTGAACGTGAGCGGCTTGAGCGACTCGCGGGCCCTGGCGTGGAGTTCACCGGGCATGTCTCCGAGGCCCGGAAACATGAACTGCTGTGTGCGGCCTGGCTGTTGGTGCATCCCTCCGCGCTTGAGGGGTGGGGCCTGGTCGTGACCGAGGCTGCCGCCCGCGAGACGCCGGCGATTGCGTTCGACGTGCCTGGGCTGCGGGACTCGGTTGTCGACGGGGAGACGGGTGTCCTGGCCCGTGGTGAGTCCTCGTTCGCGGCGGCGTGGTGTGCGCTTGCGCTGTCCGCGCGTCGCCGGGAGGTGATGGGCGAGGCTGCTCGTGATCTTGCCGCGCGTTATCGGTGGGATCGGACGGTCAGACGGTTTCGGATGGTGGCCGGGGAGGCGGTGAGGGGTTGGGGGGCGTTGTGAGTTGGCTGCGGGTTCGTTGTGGCTGGTCGCGCCCCGCGGCGGAGCCGCATATCGATACAGCCCCGCGCCCCTCAAGGGGCGCTTCACCTCGCCGGGGTTTCAAGGATCCCTCCCTCAGCCGCTCTCTCGCCCTGTTCCGTGCCTTTCTGCATGAGCAGGACGACCCGGAAGCCTGCTATTCACTCCTCGCTCGTGACGCTGCCGATCAAGTCGAGGCCTATTACGGTCCCGTCGCCGGTCGGACCGTCGTCGATGTCGGCGGTGGGAGCGGGTACTTCACCGAGGAGTTTCGGCGGCGCGGGGCCCGCGCCTACCTGTTCGAGCCGGACGTACGGGAGTTGGGGCAAAAGCCGCCCGACGGGACCGTCATCGCGGACGGATACTTGTTGCCGCTGTCCGACGGGGTCGTGGACGTGACCTTCTCCTCGAACGTCCTTGAGCATGTGGCCGATCCGCAGACGTTTCTCAGTGAGCTGGCGCGGGTGACCCGGCCCGGTGGGCTGATCTATGTGTCGTTCACCAACTGGCTTTCGCCTTGGGGCGGTCACGAGTGGGCGCCCTGGCACTACTTCGGGGCCGAACGGGCCCGCGCGCGCTATCGGCGGCGTACCGGAAAGGCCGCCAAGCACACCCTCGGCGAGAACCTGTTCGCCGTGCACATCGGTACCACTCTGCGGCAGGTCCGGGCCCGTGACGACGTGATGGTCGTCGCGGCGCGGTCCCGCTACTGGCCCTTCCTCGACCGAGCCGTCGTCAAGGCGCCCGGGATAAGGGAGTTGGCCACCTGGAACCTCCTCCTCATTCTCCGGCGGTGTCCACCATGACGGCGACGACGGTCCAGGTTCCGCCTCCGGCGGCCGATCCCACCACCACGACGCTGGCCGGTCCCCCGGAGGGGCCGAGGTCATGGCGCTGGTTGTTGGGGTTCTGGGTCGTGGTGTTCGTGCTGTTGCTGGCCGTGCATCCGGGGCGGCAGACCTTCGACACCAAGCTCGGTGTCACCGTGGACCCGGGCCAATTCCTGTCCGATCTGGGGCAGTTGTGGCACGACCGGGGGTCGTTCGGGGGCATCCAGGACCAGTACGCGGGCTACCTCTGGCCGATGCTGCCGTTCTACTGGCTGGCCCACGCCGTGCACCTGCCGGTGTGGCTGGCGGAGCGGCTGTGGCTGTCGCTCGTCGTCTCGGTCGCCTTCTGGGGCGCGCTGCGGCTGGCCGAGCGGCTGCGGGTCGGGAGCTCCGCGTCCCGGCTTCTCGCCGCCGTGACGTACGCGCTGTGGCCGGTGTTCACGATCGTCGTCGGCTCGACCTCGGCCGCCGCGCTCCCCGGTGCCTTTCTCCCCTGGGTGCTGCTGCCGCTGACCAACGAGCGCTACACGGCGCGCGTGGCCGCCCTGCGCTCGGCGCTGATCGTGCCCTTCATGGGCGGAGTCAACGCGGCGGCGACCCTCGCGTCCCTGCTCCCGGTGGGCCTGTATCTGCTCTCCCGCCCGCCCGGGCCACGGCAGCGCAAGCTGCTCGCCTGGTGGGTGCCGGGGATCGTCCTGGCCACGGCATGGTGGTGGATCCCGCTGCTGATGCTCGGGGTCTACGGCGAGAACTTCCTTCCCTACGTGGAGACTTCGCAGACCACGACGGACACCATGTCGGCGACGGAGGGCCTGCGCGGAGCCGGTGACTGGGTCGCCTATCTGCACCTCGGGGAGGCCTGGATACCGGCCGGCTGGACGGTCGCCTCCTCGGTGATCGTGATCGTCTGTTCGGCGTTCGCGGCGGGGCTCGGCCTTGCCGGGCTGGCCCGTCGGGACATGCCGGAGCGGCGCTGGCTGGTGCTGGTCGCGGTGTCGGTCGCGCTGATCCTGTTCGCCGGGTACGGCGGCGCGTTCGGGGCGCCCTTCCACGGGGTGGTGCAGGGCTGGCTGAACGGCCCGCTCGTCCCGTTCCGCAACATCTACAAGTTCCAGGCGGGCCTGGCCCTCGCCCTCGTCCTGGGCCTGGCCCACCTGGTGGGTGTGGCCGCCGAGTCGCGGGGCGCCCGCCGGGTCCGGGGCCGCCGGCTCGCCCCGCTGATCGCGGTGATCCTCGTCCTGCCCGGGCTGGCCTGGCCGTATCTCAACGGGTCGATCCTGAACCCGGGTTCGTTCCAGCAGCTCCCCAAGTACTGGCAGGCGACGGCCGACTGGCTGCACACGTACTCCCCCGACTCGCGGGCCCTGGTCGTCCCGGCGACCGCGCACGGCATCTACACCTGGGGCTCCCCCATCGACGAGCCGCTGGACGTCCTGGCCGACTCCCGCTGGGCGGAACGGGAGTACGTCCCGATGGGCACCCCCGGCAACCGGCGCGCGATGGACGCGGTCGAGCAGGCGCTGGCCGGCGGTGGCGAAGTCCCGGGCCTGGCCGACTACTTGAGCCGAGCGGGCGTCTATTTCGTCGTCGTCCGCAACGACCTCGACCCCGACCAGATCGGCTATGTCCCGACGACCACCGTCAAGCGCACCCTCGAACAGTCCGGCTACCAACGGGTGACCGGCCTCGGCCCGACCATGACCGGCGGCCGGATCGCCGACGACACCCCGCTCCAGGTCGAGGGCCTGTACCCGCGCCAGCGGGCGGTGGAGATCTACGAGCCGACGAGCAAGGACGTGACGCGGCCGGGGCAGGCCGGTCTGACGCCGGTGGCCGACACGGCGGTGGTCTCCGGCGGCCCGGAGTCCCTCCTCCCCCTGGCCACCGAACTCCGGGGCCGCGCAACGGTGTTGACCGGCGACAACCACCCGGGCCTCGGCTCCCCCGCCCTCCGGATACTCGGCGACGGACTGCGCCGCGCGGACACCCGGTTCGGCCTGGTCGACGCCAACACGTCGTACACGTACACCCCCGACGAACGCAACGCGCCGGACGCGGTCCAGGACGCGGGCAAGAAACCGAAGCAGATCCTCCCGACGAAGGGCATCGCCCATCAGACGGTGGCCGAGTTGCGCGGCGCCCGCTCGGTGACGGCGTCCTCCAGCGGCAACTGGCTTTTCTACCTGCCCCAGTTCGACCCGGTGAACGCCTTCGACGGCAACCCGGACACCGCGTGGGCGGAGGGCGCGGCGGGCTCGCCGAACGGGCAGTGGCTGCGCATCGGCTTCGCGGGCGGGTCGTACGACATGCCCGGCTCGTTCAAGGTCACGCCGCTCCCGCAGGAGGGCGTGCGGGCGGCGGCGACCGAGGTGAGAGTGGAGACGGCGAAGGGCTCGGCGACCAGCTACCTCCAGCCGAACGGCATGCCCCAGACGATCAAATCGCCCGCGGGCGGGACGAGTTGGATGAAGCTGACGATCGTCGACTCGGTGGCCCGCCGGACCGGCCTGACCGGCGCGGGCTTCTCCGAGATCGCGCTGCCGCACGTCCAGGTCACCCGGCTCCTGAAACTCCCCACCGACGCGGACACCTCCGACTCGAACGCCTCCGACGCGGCGGCCGAGGTCATCTCCCTGCACCGCGCGGCCGACCCGACGGGACTCTCCCCGACGGGCACGGAGGCGGGCCTGCACCGCACCTTCTCGACGTCGACGGCGGGCACGTACGAGATGAAGGCGACCGCGGTGGCGACCCCCGGCGAGGAGCTGGACAGACTCCTCTACGAGGTGGCCCCCGCCCAGCAGCACCGCATCACGGCGACGGCGGACTCCACGGCGGCGCTGGGCACGGGTCTCTCCGCGCGCAACCTGACGGACGGCGACCTGACGACGGGCTGGATCGCGGGCGACCGCCCCACGATCCACCTGGCCTGGACCGGCAAACAGGCGGTGGGGGAAGTGGTGTTGGCCCCCGCGGGCGGCCTGTCGACCCGCGCGACCGAGGTCGACATCGCCTCACCCGACGGCTCGACGATCGCCGGCGTGGACGAGAACGGCGTGGCCCGTTTCGACCCGATCACCACGGACCGCCTGGACATCACGGTCACGAAGACGGCCCCGCTCACCCTCCACAACCCGATAGCGGACGAGAACCTCCAACTCCCCGTGGGTCTCACCGAGGCCTACATCCCGGCCCTGGACCAGTACCGCACCCCCCAGCCGGACCCGTCCCTCACTTTCACGCTGCCCTGCGGAAAGGGCCCGGTGGTGGCGGTGGACGGCGAGCTGTACCGGACGAGCGTGAAGGGGACGGTAAGGGACCTGACGGAACGGCGGGCGGTGGAAGTGACGCTCTGCCAGGAGAGCCGCACGGACCCGGCATTGGAGCTGACGTCGGGCACGCACCGAGTGGAGGCGGGAGACGCCGGCCCCCTGGAACTCACGGACGTCACCCTGACCCGGGGAACGGTCACCGAACCCACCGCCGAGTCCCGCAAGTTGACGATCCAGGACTGGCTGGGCGACCGCCGGGAGGTGACGGCGGGCTCGGGCGCGGCCTCGTACCTCACGACGTACGAGAACTACAACGACGGCTGGAAAGCCACCCTGAACGGCAAGGAGCTGTCCCCGGTCCGCCTGGACGGCTGGCAACAGGGCTGGCGCATCCCGTCAGGCGCAGGCGGCACGATCAAGCTCTCCTACACCCCGGCGACGACATACGAGGCCGGCCTCATCGGCAGCGCAGTAGCCCTGGCCGCCCTCCTGACCCTGGTGATCTGGCGCCGCCGAGAGCCCAACCCCGACGAGCCCCAACCACCCCCGCCACTGCCGGGGTTGTGGCTGGGCACGGTGGCACTGACGCTGGTGGGAGTAGTGATAGCGGGCTGGCTCGCCCTACTGGTCCCGGCACTGGCCTTGTTGGCATACCGCCGCCACGCGTTGCTCGTACCGATCGCGTTCGTGGCATTGGCGGGGGCGGGAATCACGGCGGCAACGGGAGCGGGGACCCCGGTGGGCGCGGCTGAGGGCGCATTCAGCCACACGGCCCAACTCCTCGCATTGATCGGGTTGTTCGCAGCACTTGTAAGCGTCCGCGAGTGGAGCGCCCCTCCAGGGGCGCGGGGCTGGGTCGATATGCGGCTCCGCCGCGGGGCGCGCCCAGCCCCCACAAACCCGCAGTCAAGGGACGAACCTGAATGACCACACTCAACGAACCTCGCTCCCCCACCCGCATCCCCTTCCCCACAGTCGACGAAATCGCCCGCCACTGCCACCAATCCGCAGAACCGGAAACAGTCCACATAGAGGTCCACCTCCCCGGCCCCATAAACGCGGAGCGCCTCCGCAGCGCATTCGGCGAAGCCTTGACCCACCACCCCCGCATCCTCATGCGCGAGGCCCCGGGCCCCTGGTACCGCCGCCGCTACGAATGGGAGTTGACCACCACCCCGGACATGGACGTGGTGACCTTCCCACCCCCCACCCAGGACGCCCTCAAACAGGCCCGCACCCGCTCCCTGACCAACACCCCACCCCTGACCGCGTCCCCACCCATCCGCCTGGAGGCAATCGACCTCCCCCACGGAACCGCCCTCGTCCTCACCGTCAACCACACCGCCCTGGACGGCCCCGCCTGTCTCCGCGTCCTCGCCACCGCGGCGGAGCTGTACGGAGGCCACGCCAACACCCCGACCGCCCCGCCGACCCGCCCCCCGGACACCCCCGAACCCCCCACGGAAACCCCCTCCGTATGGACCCCACCCGCCCGAGTGGCCCCCGGCACCCCCGACCCGGCCCCCGGAGGGAACGGCCTCCTCCTCACCGAACTCCCCGTCCCCGACCGCCCCAAGGGCTCCCCGTACACGGTGAACGACCAGCTCATGGTCACGACGGCCCTGATGATCGCCCACTGGAACCGCGAACACGGCGCGCACCCCCGCCCGATGCGCATCACGATGCCGGTGGACGACCGACCCCGAGGCACGGACATGCCGATCGGCAACGGCACGAGACTCGTGGAAGTCACCTTCGCCCCGGGCGAGTTGACCTCCGACCCGGCCGCAATGGGAGAACTGCTCCACCGCACGGCGACCCGGACCCGCGCCCTCAAATCCCTCCACCGCCCCCAACTGGGCCACGGGGCAACCCTGTTGACGTCCCCCGTCGTCCCCGTGGCCTGGCGCGCCGCCCTCACCCGGGGCCTCCGCAGAGCCGCCGCCCCCTGGACCTCGACCACGCTCCTGAGCAACATCGGCCGCGTCCCGTACACCCTGGACTTCGGCGGCGCCGCGGGCCGCGCGCACGCCGTGTGGTTCTCCGCCCCGGCCCGGATGCCCCGCGGCCTCACCGTGACGACCGCCTCCACCGCGGGCAGGCTGCACGTGGCCCTCCGCTGGTCGCGCGCGCTCCTCGGTCCCGGCGACGGAGCCCACCTCCGCGACCTGTTCGAGCACTACCTGCACACGACGGAGGAGCACCGGGCATGACGACGACCGTCCCGCACCACCCCGACCTGCGGGACTTCTACGAGAACCCCGCCGTGCCCGTCGCGTCCGGCCACTCCCGCACCCTCCGCCAGGCCCGCATCCTGGCCACCGCGCTGGGCGCGCCCACCGAACACCCCCGCACGATCCTCGACATCGGCTGCGGCGACGCGACCGCCGCCGCCACGGCCGCCCCGCTCCTCACCGGCCACCGCGTCGTCGGCGTCGACTGGTCCCAGGACGCCCTCACCCGCGCCCGCACCCACCTGCCGTACACCGTGCGCGGTGAACTCACCGCGTTACCACTACGCACGGCAACCGCCGACGCCGTGCTGTTCAGCGAGGTGATCGAGCACCTCGTCGACCCGGACACCGCCCTCGCCGAGATCCGCCGTGTCCTTCGCCCGGGAGGCCATCTCATGCTGTCCACACCGAACTTGGCCGCCTGGTACAACCGCGCCCTGCTGCTCGCCGGCGTCCAGCCCGTGTTCTCCGAGGTGAGCCTGCGCGCGATCCACGGCCGCCCGGGCAAAGAGGTCGTAGGACATCTGCGGCTCTACACCCCGCGTGCGCTGCGGGAGTTCGTGACGGCGGCCGGTTTCGAGGTCGTAGGACTCAAGGGCGCGCCCTTCCACGGCGTACCGCGAGCACTCCGCCCCCTGGACCGACTGGCCTGTGCCAGACCGCAGTTGGCGTCGATCCTGCTGCTGCACGCGCGGAAGACGTAGGGGGCGCGGCCGTGTGGTGGGGAGTGGCCGCGGCCCTGTTGGCGAACGTCCTGTACAGCACCGGCTTCGTCCTGGAGAAACGGGCGCTCGCGGCCCTGCCCGAGGTGACGGTCCGTCAACCGGCCAGGCTGCTGCGGCTGGTGCTCGGCAGCCCGCTGTGGATCGGCGGGTCCCTCGCGCTGGCCTCCGGGTTCGGCGCGCAGCTCGCCGTGTACCGGACGCTGCCGATCGCCGCCGCGCAGGGCATCTTCGTATCGGGCCTGGTCCTGCTCGTGCTGCTGTCCGCACGGATGCTCGGCGAGGAGACGAGCGGCCGCGAACGGTACGCCCTCGGTGCCATCCTGGTCGCCCTGTTGATGGTCGTACTGTCCCTCAAGCAGGGCTCGGACCATGTCAGCCGCAACGCGCCCTATCCGCTGATCCTGCTGGTCTGCGTGCCCTCGCTGGCGGCCGGCGTCTGGCTGTACCGCTCCACCGAGCGCAGCGCAGGACACCGGCACCGGCTGCCCACCACGGGCGTCGAATACGGGGTGGCGGTGGGCCTGTTGTACGGGGTCAGCTCGCTCGCCATCAAGGGGGTGTCGAGCTATCTGACGACAAGTGACCTGGGCGGGGCGGTGGTTGGCCTGCTCAAGTCCCCGTACCCGTATCTCCTGCTGTTCACGGGCGCGTTCGGCCTGGTCATGTCCCAGGCGGCGCTGCAACGCTGCCGGGCCTCGCTGATCGTGCCGGTGTGCACGACGGTGACGAGTCTGTTCACGGCGGTGCTCGGCACGCTCGCGTTCGGCGAGGCCCTGCCGCACGATCCGCTGCGGCTGGCCCTGCGGATCGGGGGCACGGCCCTGGCGGTCACCGTTCTGCTCACCATGCCGAAGCACGACAACGCGCCTCAACAGCCTGTCGAGGCCAAGGAGTTGACACCCCCATGAACCCGGACGACCCGCTGCTGAAGATCCTGGCCTGCCCGCTCGACAAGGGCCCGCTGCACCTGCTCCCCACGGACGCCCTCTACAACCCCCGGCTGCGCCGCCGTTACCCGATCGTCGACGGCATCCCGCAGCTCCTGCCCTCCTCCGGCGAGCAAGTGACCGACGAGGCCGAGCACGTGGAACTCCTCAAACGGATGGCCCCATGACCCCCACCCCCCGTACCCTCACCGCCCGCCTCGTGCCCCTCCTCCCCACCCGCCTGGTCGCCGCCACCGCCCGCGCCGTCTACCCCCGCTTCGAACCCGAACTGGCCCGCCTGGGCGAGCTGTTGCCGCCCGACTGCGGCACGGCGGTCGATATCGGCGGCTGGTACGGCCCCTGGACGCAGCGCCTCTGCGGACACGCGCGCCAGGTCGTGACCATCGAACCGGTCCCCCACCTGGCGCGGCTCCTCACCTCCGCCGCGCCCGCGAACGCCATGGTGATCCCGGCCGCCGCCTCGGACCGCCCCGGCACCGCCCGCCTGTGGCTGCCCCCGGACGACGAGGGCGACCGGGGTGTGTCGTCGCTGGTCCGCCGGGACATCCACGCCCGCGCGGTGCACGTCCCCTGCGTCACGCTCGACGGCCTGGGCCTCAAGGACGTCGGCTTCATCAAGATCGACGTGGACGGCAGCGAACTGGCGGTCCTGCACGGCGCGACCGGCCTCCTGACCCGCGACCACCCGGCGCTCTTCGTCGAACTGGAGTCACGCATCCAGCCGATCGGTCCAGTGGTGACCTATCTGTCCCTGCTCGGCTACGAGGGCTGGGTCCTGCCGGACAGAAGCGGGGACTGGGTCCGGCTGGCGGCCTTCCCCCTGGAGGAACACCAGGCCAACACCTCGTACGTCGTCTCGCAGGGCCTGCTGCGCCGCGTCCTGCCCTTCGCGCGCGGCCCCCGTTACGTCAACTCGGTCCTGTTCCTGCCCGACGGCCGCAGCCCCGGCGTCGACGGCGACGGCGATGTCAGTGCCGTGCGCGACGATGGATCGCATGCCCGACGCGAAACGCCCCGCCCGCCCCTTCAGCCCCCTCGACTTCCAACTCGTCCTGCTGCGCCGCATGGCGGACCACAACCCGGACCTGGTCGAGAACGCCCGTCATGAGCTGGGCGTCTCGATCGCCGACATGCGCGAGGCCAACAAGCGCTGGCAGGCGATGCTGCACTCCCCGAGAGGCCGGGCCGCCGCCTCCCGGTACCGCTCGATCCTCGGCACCCCGGAGTCGACCGCGCACCGCAGGATCGGCGACCTGGACTGCGAGGCCTGGCAGTGGCCCCTCCCCCTCTGGCCCGACCTCCGCTTCGAGGTGCTCGCCGCTCCGAACGGCGCCGTATGGAACGAATGGCTGGTCCGCGCCCCCGGCGCCACGCCCCCGCCCCTGCGCACCTTGCACGACCTGACCCCCTGGTCCTGCACGGTCGACGAGGCGGCCCGCGCCTTCGCCCCCGCCCGCCCCCTGGAGGGCACCGCCCCCACCCGCTGGGGCCTGGCCTTCACCGCCCCGGACGCCGAGGGCGTACGGCACCAGTGCGCGGCCGAGTTCACCTGGGGCCTGCTGCAACGAACGGCGGTCAAGGAGTAGCGGCGGCCGCGAGAATCGCCTCGACCACCACGGCCAGCGATCCGGGATGCAGATCGAGGAAGAGATTCGGCTCGACGAGTTCCAGCTCCATCACACACGGCTGCCCGTCCGGCCCGTCCACGAGGTCGACGCGCGCGTACAGCAGCTCCGGCGCGTCCGGTACGGCGGCCAACGCCCGCTCGGCGACGGAGAGTTCGGCCTCGGTCGCGGTCCACGGCTCCAGGTCCGGGTGGGACACCTTGTCGTCGTCGTAGGCCGTGCCCCGCGCCAGTACGGCCCCCTTCCGCGAGGCGTGCACGAACCGCCCCCCGAAGAACAGCAGCGCCCGCTCCCCGCTGACGTCCACGTTCGTCAGATACGGCTGCACCATCGCGGTGAGCCCTTCCCCGTGCATGCGCTCCAGTTGTCGTACGGCCGTCTCGTGCTCGTCGGGTGTGTAGCGGGCGGCGAAGCGGGCGCCCGCGCCGGAGGTCGGCTTGACGACGTACTCGTGGTCCTCGGGGAGGTCGGCCCGGTCGCCGGGGGCGAGATAGCGGGTCGGCACGACGGGCACGCCGGCCGCCGCGAGGTCGCCGAGGTAGCGCTTGTCGGTGTTCCACCGCACGACCTGCACCGGATTCGCGAGCCGTGTCGCCTTCGCGGTCCGCTCGGCCCAGGCCATGAACTCGACCGGCCGCCAACTGTAGTCCCAGGTCGACCGGAGGACGACGAGGTCGTGGGCGCCCCAGTCGGTCCCCGCGTCGTCCCACGGCACGGCGACGGCCTCGGCCCCGGCCGCCCGCAACGCCTCCACCAGCACCGGGAGGTCGCGGTCCTTGCTGGGCTTCGGTCCGGGGTCGTAGGTGGCGAGCGCGATACGGGGCACGGGAGCCTCCAGCTTCGTACGGCGGTAGATCGTTTTCGCAGGGTAACCACGGCCCCCGCAACCGGGGCAACCGGATTGACCTTCCCCTTCGGTGAAGCCCCAGCATCGGTGACGGAACCGGACGAGACAGGGGGCGTGCATGAGCATGCTGACGATCGGGGCCTTCGCGCGGGCGTGCAGGCTGTCGCCGAAGGCGCTGCGGCTCTACGACGAGCTGGAGTTGCTGCGGCCGGCGCGCGTGGACCCCGACACCGGATACCGGTACTA
Organism: Streptomyces sp. NBC_01478; assembly: GCF_036227225.1. Taxonomy (GTDB): domain Bacteria; phylum Actinomycetota; class Actinomycetes; order Streptomycetales; family Streptomycetaceae; genus Streptomyces. The sequence continues at coordinate 3,877,711 of NZ_CP109444.1, forward strand.
CGCGGTGGACCAGTTGGAGCGGGCGCGGCTGGTCGCGTGGCTGCGGCGACTGGGCATGCCGCTGGCCTCGATCCGTACGGTGTGCGCCCTCGAACCGGCCGCGGCGGCCCGCGAGATCCGTGCCTTCTGGGCCCGGGTCGAGGCGGAGACGGCGGTGCGGCGGGATCTCGCCGGGTTCCTCGTCGACCATCTCGCGGCCGGAGCGGCCGTACCGGGAAAGGACACCACCATGCTGGAACTGCGTTACTCCGCCCACTCGGACCGCGGTCTGGTCCGCCCCTCCAACCAGGACACGGCGTACGCGGGCCCGCGGCTGCTCGCGGTCGCCGACGGGTTCGGTCCGGCGGGCGCGCCCGCGAGCGGCGCGGCGGTGGAGGCACTGCGCTTCCTGGACACCGAGGAGGTGCCGGCGGGCAATGTGCTCAACCTGCTGGAGGAGGCGGTACGGGGCGCCACCGACGCGGTCCGTGACGTGGCCGATCCGAGCGAGAACGGCACGACCCTGACCGCGCTGCTGTGGACGGGCTCGAAGCTGGCGCTCGTGCACATCGGGGACTCGCGCGCGTATCTGCTGCGCGAGGGCGGGCTGTTCCGGATCACGCACGACCACTCGGTCGTCCAGTCGCTGATCGACGAGGGCAGGCTGACCGCCGAGGAGGCCGGGTCCCACCCGCAGCGCTCCCTGCTCCTCAAGGCCCTCACCACCGGCGAACCCGACCTGAAGCTCCACGACGCGCGGCGCGGCGACCGCTATCTGCTGTGCTCGGACGGGCTGACCGCGGTCGTCCCGGAGCACCGGATCCGCGAACTCCTCACCGCGAGTGCGGGCCCGGAGGAGGCGGTACGGGCGCTGGTCGACGCGGCGAACGGGGCCGGGGGTCCGGACAACGTCAGTTGTGTGGTGGCGGACGTGGTGTAGGAACGGGGGTGTCCCCGACGTCTGGGGACCACTGACCCGACGGCTAAGGAGTGCACCGCGTGTCCACACTCTTCCCGGCTCTGACGAACCCGGGCGACCAGCCCGCTCTCACGTTCGGCGACCGGTCCCTGACGTACGCGGAGCTGGCCGCGGCGGCGGACGCCCTCGCGGCCCGGTGCCGGGGCGCGGGCCGGGTCGCGGTGTGGGCCACCCCCTCGCTGGAGACGGCGGTCGCGGTCGTGGCGGCGCTGCGGGCCGGGGTGGCCGCGGTGCCGCTCAATCCGAAGTCCGGCGAGAAGGAGCTGGGGCACATCCTGGCGGACAGCGCGCCGACGGTGGTGCTGGCGGCTCCGGGAGATGAACTGCCGTCTGCACTAAGGGAGTTGGAGCGTATCGACGTCGACGTGCGCGCGGTGGGGACGGTCGCCGACGTCCAGGTGTCCGACGAGGACGCCGCCCTCGTCGTCTACACCTCCGGCACCACCGGCCCGCCCAAGGGTGCCGTCATCCCGCGCCGGGCGATCGCCACGACGCTGGACGCGCTCGCCGACGCCTGGCAGTGGACCGGCGACGACGTCCTCGTACACGGGCTGCCGCTGTTCCATGTGCACGGTCTGGTGCTGGGCATCCTGGGTCCGCTGCGGCGCGGCGGCTCGGTGCGGCACCTGGGCAGGTTCAGCACGGAGGGCGTGACACGGGAGTTGAACGACGGCGCGACCATGATGTTCGGCGTGCCGACGATGTACCACCGCATCGCCGAGTCCCTCCCCGACGACCCCGCACTCGCCAAGTCCCTCGCCCGGGCACGGCTGTTGGTCTCCGGTTCGGCCGCGCTGCCGGTCCACGACCACGAGCGGATCACGTCGGCGACCGGGCGCCGCGTCATCGAGCGCTACGGCATGACGGAGACCCTCATGCTGTGCTCGTCCCGGTGGACACCCCCGGACCCCCGGCCGAGCGTGCGGGCGGACGGCGAGCCGCGCGCCGGGACGGTGGGGGTCCCGTTGCCCGGCGTGGAACTGCGGCTGGTCGAGGAGGACGGCACGCCCCTTTCCGCGTACGACGGCGAGAGCGTGGGCGAGATCCAGGTGCGCGGGCCGAACCTGTTCACGGAGTACCTCAACCGGCCGGACGCCACGGCCGCCGCGTTCACCGAGGACGGCTGGTTCCGCACCGGCGACATGGCCGTGCGCGACCCCGACGGCTATGTCCGGATCGTCGGCCGCAAGGCAACGGACCTGATCAAGAGCGGGGGTTACAAGATCGGCGCGGGCGAGATCGAGAACGCGCTCCTCGAACACCCCGGGGTTCGCGAGGCCGCCGTCACCGGTGAACCGGACCCCGACCTGGGCGAGCGGGTGGTGGCGTGGATCGTGCCTGCGGACCCCCAATCTCCGCCGGAACTGGCCGAGTTGGCCGACCACGTGGCGAGCCTTCTGGCCCCCCACAAGCGCCCCCGTGTCGTCCACCATCTCTCCGTGCTCCCCCGCAACGACATGGGGAAGATCCTGAAGCGCTCCCTGACCGATGGCTGAGCGGCTCTCGGCCCGCGAGACCGTCGCCCTCGTCGCGGACTCCGCCACTTTCACCGAACTCCCTTACCCCGCGCGGGAGTCCAAGCCCGACGGCCCCCTCGCCTGGCAGGGCTACGACGCCTCGCGCGCCCGCGCCGCCGACCGCACCGGTGAGTCGGAGTCGGTGATCTGCGGCACGGCGAGGGTGTCGGGCACGCGAGCGGTGCTGATCGCCTTCGAGTTCGGCTTCCTCGGCGGCTCGCTGGGCGAACGCACCGGGGACCGGCTGGAGGCGGCGTACACGTATGCCCGTGAACACCGGTTGCCGGTCGTGCCGTTGATCGCCACCGGGGGCAGCCGGATGCAGGAAGGCATGATCGCCCTCACCCAACTCCAGCGCGTGGCATGCCAGTCGGCGCTCACCAGAGAGGCCGGCCTCCCCCAGATCGCGGTACTGCGCGACCCGACCACGGGCGGCGGCTGGGCCACGCTCGGCGCGGGCGCCGATGTGATCCTGGCCCTGCCCGACGCCCAGGTCGGCTTCGCGGGCTCCCGCGTCCGTCCCCCGGACGCGGACCCGACGGCGTACCGGGCCGAGGCCCAGGTGGCAGCGGGCGCGGCCGACGCGATCGTACGACCGGAGGACCTGAAGGAGACCCTGGGGAAGTGGCTCCGCCTGCTGACCACCCCGTGGGCGGGACAGGCACCGGTGCCTGCGCCGCTGGGGGCGACCGGCCTGGCGGCCAGAGGGCGGGAGGGGCTGGCCCCCGTCCTCGCCCCGGGGCAGGAGGGTGTGCCGTCTGCCCTCGGCGAGGCCGACCCGCCGGGGGCGGCAGGAGAGCCCGCGCGAGGCGCGCTGTCGGCTCGGCGTGCGGCGACTGATCCTCCGGTGACCGCACACGAGGCCGCGCAGGACGCCGGGGCGGCTCAGCACACGACGGCCGACATCCCCGGGGCCGCACAAGAGACCGCGCACAACGCCGAACCGGCTCACCCCACCGCGGCCGACCCACCCGTAGGCGCACGCGAAGCAACGCAGGACGCCCGGCCGACTCAGCGCACCGCGGCCCATCCACCCGAGGTCGCACAGGAGACCAAGCAGACCGCTCCGCCGGCCCAGCAGACCCCAGCCGACCCACCCGAGGCCGCACGAGAAACCACGCAAGACGCCCACCCGACTCAACACACCACAGCCGACCCACCCGGAGCCGCACAAGAGACCGCGCAGACCGGCCCGACGGCTCAGCATGCCGCAGTTGATCCGCGAGGGGGCGCGCACGACGCCCGGTCGGCTCCCCGCGACGCGCCCGCCCCTCCGGCGACCGCACAGGAGACAACTCACCCCGCCCGGTCGGGTCACCCCACCCCGGCCGACCTCCCCGTCACCGGCTGGGAAGCCGTGCAGCGCGCTCGCTCGGCTCAACGTCCGCGTGCTGAGCGCTACTTGGACGCCTACTTCACCCACCGGCTCGCGATCAGTGGTGACCGGTGCGGGGGTACCGACGCGGGCATGCTGTGCGGGTTCGGTGAGCGGGAGGGGCGGGCGGTCGCGTATGCCGCGCAGGCGGGGACGGCGACGCGTCCCGCCGGGTATCGCACCGCCGCGCGGCTGATCCGGCTCGCGGAGCGGCTCGGCATTCCGGTGCTGACGCTGGTGGACACCCCGGGCGCGGCGAACGACGCCGAGGCGGAGAAGCTGGGGGCGGGGGCCGCGATCGCGGACCTGTTCGGTGCGGTGGCGTCCGCTCGTGTCCCGGTCACCACGCTGCTGATCGGCGAGGGCGGTTCCGGGGGTGCGCTGGCGCTCGCCGCGCCGGGCAACACCTGGGCCACGCCGGACAGTTACTTCTCGGTGATCGCACCGGAGGCCGCCGCCGCGATCCTGAAGCGGCCGAGGGAGGAGACGGAATCCACCGCCGACCAACTCCGCCTTCGGCCGCAGGACTTGGCTGAGCTGGGGGTGGTCCGGGCGACGTGGCCCGGGTGAGTGACGGGACCTCACCAACTGCCCCTTACTTATTCTTTAAGTCGGGCATTGCGGACAAATCCCCCATTCAGCGGCACCCCACCCGGCCCACCACAAGACGCGCCCGCTCCCCCACCCCCGCACGATGCGAAGGAGGCCCGCCGCCCGGCGAAGCCCGGTCCGCGCTCTCGGGAGAACCTGCCATGACCGTCAGTCTGGAGCAGTTGCGCCGCTGCCATTTCGCCGTCGACCTCGGCGCGGCGCGCACTCGCGTCTACGTCAAGGGTGCCGGGCTCGTCGTCGACCAGCCGTCCGTCGCCGCCGTGAACACCCGGACCGGCGCGCTGATCGCCGTAGGAGAGTTCGCGGAGAAGATGACGGGCCGTACGCCCGACTACATCCGGGTCGTGCGGCCGGTCTCCGGCGGGACCGTCGTCGACATCGAGATGGCGCAGCGCATGCTGCGGCACCTGATCGGCGACAAGGTGCGCCGCGCGCTGCGCCGCAAGCCCCGGCTGCGGGCCGCCGCCTGCACCCCGCACGACGCCGATCCGCTGGCTCAGCGGGCCGCGATCGAGACGCTGGTCGGGCTCGGCGCGCGCCGCGTGGAGTTGGTCGACACGCTGATCGCCGCCGCCGTGGGCTGCGGGCTCCCCGTGGAGCGGCCCGAGGCCACCATGATCATGGTGTGCGGCGCCGCCGCGACCCAGGTCGCCGTGCTCTCCCTCGGCTCGATCGTCACCGCCGAACGCATCCCGGTCGGCGGCGAGGCCGTCGACCACGCGATCGTCCAACACCTGCGCCACGAACACGAGTTGATGCTCCCGAGCCAGTCCGTACGACCGCTCCAACTCGCCCTGTCCGGCAACGGTCTCACCCCGCACGGGCCGAGCACCACCGAGATCCACGGGCGGGACGTGGCGAGCGGCCTCGCCCGTTCGGTGCGGGTCGACACCGCGGCCGTACGGGACGCGATCGAGACCCCGCTGACCGCCGTGCTCGACGGGATCGGCCGGGTGCTGCGCAACTGCCCGCCCGACCTGGTGGCCGACCTCGCGGACCGCGGGATCATGATGGTCGGCGGCAGCGCGCTGCTCCCCGGCTTCGACCAGATGCTGCGCGCGGCGACCGGGATGCCGGTGCACATCGCGGAGCGGCCGGACGTGTGTGCCGTACAGGGCCTGGGCTACATGCTGGAGGGCAAGATCGAGCCGCTGGTCCTGGCCCCGCTGGCGAGCGCCTGAGCCCGGACCCGGCCGGCCCGCGGGCCGGCGTCCCCGGTCTCTCCCGCCTCCTCGAAGCCGTCCTGAGCGTCGGTTCCGAGCTCGAACTGCGCACCACGCTCCAGCACATCGTGGACGGCGCCGCCGAACTGACCGGCGCGCGCTACGCGGCGCTCGGCACGACGGACCCCGGGCAGGACGGCCTCACCGAGATCCGTACCGGCGGGGCCGAGCCGCCGCCCACGGGTGTGCTCAGCGTGCCGATCCACGTCCACGACGAGGTCTTCGGCCACCTCCACCTCGCCGGAAAACGCCACGCCGCCCCCTTCACCGCCGAGGACGAGCAACTCCTGCACGTCCTCGCCGCCCAGGCCGGCATCGCGATCGGCAACGCCCGCCTGTACGAGGCGGCCCGGCAGCGCGAACGCTGGATCGAGGGCGCGGCGGCCGTCACCACCGCGCTGCTCACCGGCGAGAGCGCGGCCGACGCGCTGGTGACGGTCGCGGAGGGCGCGCGGGCCCTCGCCGACGCCGCCGCGGGCGTCATCCTCCAGCCCACTCCGGCGGGCGGCATGGAGATCGTCACCGCGTCCGCCTACGAGGACGCGGGCGACATCGTCGGTACGACCATCGAGCCCGGCAGCCCCGTCCTCGTCCAACTCCTGGGCGGCGAACCGGTGTTCATCGACGACTCGGCGACCGACCCCCGCATGACCACGCATGTACGGCACCGGTTCGGCCCCAGCATGATGCTCCCGCTCCAGGCGGACGGCCGTCTCATCGGCACCCTCGCCCTCCCCCGCCGCCCGGGCGACCGCCCCTACACGGCCGTGGAACGCCTGCTGGCAACGCAGTTCGCGTCCCAGGCCGCCCTCGCCCTGGTGCTGGCCGACGCCCAGCACAGCCGCGAACGCCTCGCCGTCTACGAGGACCGCGACCGTATCGCCCGCGATCTGCACGACCTGGTGGTCCAACGGCTGTTCGCCACGGGCATGTTGCTGGAGTCGGCGCAGCGCAGAGGCGGGCCGGCCGACCCGGCCCACGAGGTCCTCGGCCGTGCCGTCGACGAACTCCAGTCGACGATCCAGGAGGTCCGCACGGCGATCTTCGCCCTGCAGCAACCCCCGGCGGAACCCCCGACCACCCTCCGGGGAAAGGTACTTCGGGAGGCGGCGAGCGCGTCGGCCGTCCTCGGCTTCCCGCCCTCGACCCACTTCAAGGGTCCGGTGGACACCCTCGTCCCCGACGAGGTGGCGACCCGACTCCTCACCGCCCTGCGCCGCGCCCTCGCCGCCGTCGCGTCCGGTGTCTCCCGCCTGGAGATCACGGTCGACGTGACGACACCGCTGCCGGACGGCCGGGATGCCGTACGGCTGCGGGTGTACGAGGACGGTGGCACGACGGCGAGTTGGCGGTCACCCCTGTAGGGCCGGACCGCGCGTGTCAGTAGGGCAGGATCCGCCCCGACGGCGTCCTGCGGTCGATGGTGTCGTCGCGGGGCGTAATGGGCCGGCGACTGACGCGAACGCGGATCTGTCGGTTCATGGCGCCCTCCCGAGGCTCATATCTCCTATGCCCCTCTCCTATGCCCCACACTCGTCCTCGCGACGCTCAAGAAAATCTTCCTGCCCACGGCGGCCTCGTACGGTGAGGCCCATGACGACCACGTTCACGCTTCTGCATCCCGGCGCCATGGGCGCGAAGGTCGGCGGCCAGGCGACCCGTACGGGCGCCCGGGTGCTGTACGTCCCCACCGGCCGAAGCCCCGCCAGCCTCCAACGCGCCCGCGAGGCAGGCCTGGAGCCGGCCGAGTCCCTCGAATCGGCCCTGGCCGTCAGCGACTTCGTGCTGTCGGTGTGCCCGCCGCACGCGGCGGAGGACGTGGCGCACGAGGTGCTCGCGCACCCCTTCCGAGGTGTGTACGTCGAGGCCAACGCGATCAGCCCGGACCGTACGAGGCGCATCGCGGCGGCGTGCGCGGAGCTCGGCGTGCTCATGCTCGACGGCTCGATCGTCGGCGGCCCGCCGGGGCCGGGCAGCGCGCCGCGCCTGTATCTGAGCGGCGACGGGGAGCAAGTCGCCCGCGTGGCAGGGGTGTTCGAGGACACGTGGGTCGTGGCCCACCCTCTGGACGCCTCGGTCGGTGCCGCGTCGGCGTTGAAGATGGCGTACGCCTCGTACCAGAAGTCGGCCCGCGTGCTGGCCGCCGTGTCGCACGCCCTCGCCGCGCATCACGGCGTGGCCGCCGAACTCGCCCGTGAGGCAGGCTCGTTGACGTCGAACATCCTCGCCGAGACCGACCAGCTCCCGAGCGTCGCGGCGCGGGCCTGGCGCTGGGCACCGGAGTTGGAGGAGATCGCGGCCACCCTGGACACGGCCGGGCTGCCGCCGGAGCTGGCGCAGGGCGCGGCGAGCGTGCTGCGCCGGTGGGACGGCGACAAGGACCGCTTCGACCTCCCGCTGGAGGAGGTACTGGACCACCTCCGCACGGAGGGGTGACTCAAGGCCCGAAGGAGGCCGACGCCGTGGGCCCGATGCCGCGCAACTCCTGTACGGTGCCGCCGAGTCGGGCCCGGAAACCCTCCAGCAGCTCCGGCCGCGCACTGACGACCCAGCGGGTGCCGACGAGGTACTTGCCGCCGTAGACGGCCGCGGTGTCGAGCCAGGTCACCTTGTACCGCTCCTCGGGGAACGTGGTGATCCGGTAGTCGCCCTGCTTCGTGCTGCACAGCCCCTCGCGCAGTTCCTCCGCCTCGATCCGGATCTCGGCGGTGCACCCGGTCAGCCCGGCGATCACCTCGACCTTCGCCGGAGCGACGACACCGGCCTCGGGAGCGGCGGTCACGGCCGCCGCCCGCTTGCGCTCCGCCGCGCCCTCACCCTCACCTCCACCGCAGGCCACGGCCAACGGGAGCAGGGCGAGCGCGGCGCCTCGGCGCAGACGGGCGGTGTGTCCTCGGGTGGGCTGTGGTGCCGGTGCCTGGGGGGTCATGTCAGGGGGTACGGAGGTGTCGCGGCAACCGTTCACCGTGTTCCCACCACCATGAGGAACGGCTGACACGCGACCGCGCGTTCGGGATCCTGTCCGGGCACTGGGACGTGATCGTGCACACCGCCGCCTCCACCCGCTGGACGATGAGCAGGACGGAGGCGGAGGCGGTCACCGTGGACCCGTTGCGCGCGGTGCTCTCGCCGGCCGACCGGGACACCCACGTCGTCCACGTCTCGACGGCGTACGTGGGCGGGGTGCGGGCCCAAGAGGACCTGCGGGGGCCGGAGTTCGAGGGAGACGGCCGCACCTACCGGGGGCCGGCCGCCATCGGGTACCGGCTGGAGCGGACCGGCTCCCGGTACACCCACACCCACCACACTCGTCGGAGCCGAGACCGGTACACCGTCGTCCAGCACCTCGAAGGCGATTTCCCCGACGCTACCGGCCGGTCACGGACTCACCGGTCCGCGTCCTGTCGCCGAAGGCCGTCGAGGATGACGTTCATCAGCGGCCGTGCCATCGACTCCCATTCGTCCCGGTCCACTCGACCGAGGTAGGCGATGAGCAGGAGGACCCCGCGGGCGTCCACATCCATGCGGAGGGAACCGGCCGCTTTCCCGGCGTCCAGGAGGTGGCCGAGGGCGCCTTCGATGGGGTTCTGGCTGTGGGCGACAAGGTCGTGCCACGCCGCCGGCTCGAGCGCCGCCAGGACGCCGTACTTGATCTCGGCGTAGTCGATCACCCGGTCGAGCCAGTGCCGCAGGGCTTCCACGGGCTCGTGTTCCGCCAGCAGGGCGGGAGCGGCCGTCACGAGTTCTTCGACGTCGCGCCGGTAGACCTCGGCGAGGAGGGCCTCGCGGTTGGGGAAGTTCCGGTAGAGGGTTCCCTGTCCTACTCCGGCGCGCTTGGCGATCTCGTTGAGGTGGACGTGGCTGGACTCGGCGAGGGCCGCGCGGGCGGCCTCGACGATGCGGATCCGGTTCTGGGCCGCGTCCTGACGGCGTGCCGGCGCACTCATGGGCCTCTCCTCATGTTCCGCCCCCGACAAGTGGACACGTGTCCGGTAGGCTGGGTCACACAGCGGACACGTGTCCACTTTACTTGGAGGCAGCAGTGCTCTCTCTTCACGGCAAGATCGTCGCCATCACCGGAGCGAGCGGTGGCATCGGTGAGGCCACGGCCCGTCTGCTCGCCCGGCGCGGCGCCGCGGTCGTCCTCGCGGCCCGCCGCGGCGAGCGCGTCGACGCCATAGCGCGGGACATCCGGGAGGAGGGGGGCCAGGCCGCCACCTGCGTCGTCGACGTCACCAAGGCCGAGGACCTACGGCGCCTGGTGTCCGCCACGGTCGAGCAGTACGGCCGGATCGACGTGCTGGTGAACAACGCCGGCATCGCCCCCATCAGCCCGCTGGCCGCCCTCGACACCGAGGGCTGGTCGGCCATGATCGACGTGAACCTCCGCGGCATGCTCAACTGCGTCGCCGCCGCGCTGCCCGTCTTCCACGAGCAGGGGTCGGGCCACCTGGTCAGCATCGTCTCCGTGGCCGGCCTGTCCGGCGCGACCCCCTCGATGGCCGTCTACGCCGCGACCAAGAACGCGGTGCGCTCGGTCCACGAGGGCCTGCGCAGGGAGTCCACCGACGGGGTGGTGCGCACGACGGCCATTTCGCCGGGATACGTCCGCACCGATCTCGCCGGCTCCATGACGGACCCGCACATCCGCGACGCGACACGCAAGAACATGGACGCGATGGGCATCCCTCCGGCGGCGATCGCCCGCGCGGTGGCCTTCGCCGTCGAGCAGCCCGGCGATGTCGAGATCGGCGAGATCAACGTCCGCCCCACCGTCCAGGCATGACACTCGCTGCCGCCGGCGACTTGGAACGGTCCCCGGCCGCTCGGAGGGCGGGGCTGCTGTTCAGAACGTCCCGTCGTCGCGCGTGTAGTTGGGGCTGAGCCGCAGCAAGGCGGCGACAGCGGGACTCGGTTCGCGGCCCGCGCGGACCGCGAACGACAGGGCGAGCGAGGGCACGGGCCCGGACACCGGCTTGACGACCACCCCGGCCGTGCCCACCGGCTCGTAACGGGGTACGACGGCGGCGCCACCGATGGCCCGCACATACGACGCGGCCGAGGCGATGTCCGTGATCTCGACGGACACGCGGCGCGTGATGCCGAGTTCGCCGAAGGCCCGGTCCATGGCGGCGCGCGACCCGAAGCCGCTCGCCCCCGACACGAAGTTCTCGTGGGCGAGGTCCTTCAGCGCGACGCGTTCCCGCCGCGCCAGCGGATGCTCGGACGGCAGGATCACCACGTACGGGATCGTCGCGAACTGCCGCAGGTCGAGGTCGCGCGCGTCGGTGGCGGCCAGGGCCACGACGCCGACATCGAGGCGGCCGCGCCGCACGTCCTCGGCGATGCCGCCCGAGCCGTATCCGGAGACCTGGATCTGTATGTCCACCAGGGGGTGGCGTTGACGGAAGGCCCCCACCAGGCGGGGCAGGTCGAGAGCCGTGATGCGGGTCATCGTGCCGATGCGCAAGCTGCCCCGCAGGGTTCTCGACGCCTGGCCGACCACTTCCCTCGCCCGTTCCGCGGCTACGACGACCGACTTGGCCTCGGGCAGAAACGCCTCGCCCGCCGGGGACAAGGCCACCGCCCTGGTGGACCGGTCGAAGAGCGACACCTGCAGCTCCTCCTCCAGAACGCGGACGGCTGCCGACACGGTCGACTGGGCGGCGAAGAGGCGTGCCGCGGCGCGGGTGAAGCTGAGCTCTTCGGCCACGGTGATGAAATAGCGTAACTGCCGTAATTCCACCGGGTAATTATCGATTTCTTCGATAACACCTGTCAATGTTTTTCGTTGGACTCGATATGCCTTTCTGCGCCAGGCTGCCATCGACAGCAACTCCCGCTGTCTGACGAAAGGAAGGTCATGAGCAAGCAGGTTTTGATCGTTGGAGGTACCTCCGGCATCGGCCGCGAGCTGGCGGCGACTTATGCCCGCCAGGGCGCCTCCGTGATCATCGCCGGCCGCGACAGCGCACGCGCCGAGAAGATAGCCGCGGAAATCAATACCGAGGTGAATTCCACTCATTACGTGCGGGGCATCCAAGCCGATCTCTCCAGGCCCGAGATTCTCAAGGACGCGCTGAGCGGCATCGAGCACATCGACTCGATCGTTCTCACCGGGATGCGGCGCGACAACAACACGATCGCCGCCTACGACATCGCCGGGGCGACGGAGTTGGCGATCGCCAAGATCGTCGGCTACACCACGGTCGTCCACACCCTGCGGTCGCGCATCTCCCCCACCGGCTCCGTGCTGCTGTTCGGCGGCCTGGCCAAGGACGTGCCCTACCCCGGTTCCACCACGGTCACCACCGTGAACGCCGGCGTGACAGGCCTGGTGGCGACGCTGGCCAAGGAACTCGCGCCGGTCCGCGTCAACGCCATCCACCCCGGCATGGTCGGCGACAGCCCGTACTGGGCCGGCAACCAGCCGGCCGTAGAAGCGGCACGCGCCCGGATCCTGACCGGTGCCGTCCCCACGATGCGGGACATCGTCGAGGGCTCCGTGTTCCTGCTGGAGAACCCGGCCGCGAACGGCGTGAACCTCGACCTCAACGGCGGCCACGCGTGATCGACGCCCTGCCCACGCTGGCCGTGGTCGGCATCGGCCGCATCAGCCGCCCCATGGTGGTGCGCCTGCGCCGGGCAGGGCACCGCGTGACCGTGACCAACCGGACCCGGGCGCGCGCCCTCGACGTCGCGGCGGAGACGGGCGCCGACGTGGCCGGCACCCCGCGCGAGGCGGCCTCGTCCGCCGACATCGTCATCGTCTGTCTGACCGACGACACGGCGGTGGGCGAGGTCTACCACGGGCCCGACGGCGTCCTCGCCGGACTCCGCGAGGGAGCAACTGTCCTGGAGACCAGCACAGTTGCTCCGCAGACGACACGGGACCTCGCACCCCGGGTCCTCGAACGCGGCGCCACTCTCCTCGACACCCCGCTGTCCGGTTCCGTCGAACTCGCCACCCGCGGCGAACTCACCTTCCTGGTCGGCGGCCCCGAAGAAGCACTCGACCGTGTGCGTCCGGTCATGGACGTCCTGGCCACCCGCGTCCTGCACTTCGGGGCATCGGGCAACGGCAGCATCATGAAGCTGGCGATCAACTCACTGCTGCTGTCGATGGCGACAGCACTGGCCGAAGCACTGGTCCTCGCCGAGCGCGCCGGCATCGACCGGGCCGCCGCCTACGACGCCTTCACCCAGAGCGCGGCCGCGGCCCCCTTCGTGCTGTACAACCGTGACAACTTCGTACGGCCACGCGAAGCGGCCATCCACATGACGCTGTCACTGGTCGCCAAGGACCTGACACTGATCGACGCGCTGGCATCGTCCGTGGGAGCACCGATGGCCCAACTGGACGCGAACCGCAAGCTCGTCGACCAGGCGATGGCGGCAGGGCTGGAAGACCGCGACGGCGTCTCCGTACTGGCCGAACTGCTACGGCACAACGCCAGGGCCGAAGCGGGACAGCCATCGGGACAGGAGATCCGACCGCCCGGCTCTCCATGAGGTGCATGACGTGTATGACGTGGACGATGTATATGACGTGCACGACGTGCTGGACACCCTCACCAGGACCCAGGCTCCGGTGTTCGGCCCTCTACACCCGCGTCAGCCGCCGGAGGCCGACAGCGGGGCTGCGTCACAGCGCGGTGAAGCGGGTCCCTCGGGGCCGTATCCGAGGCGGATCACCATCTGCGCGTGCGCGGAGCGGGCGGGTGTCGGTGCCACGAGCTGTTCGCGCAGGTCGGACCATTCCAGTGCCTGGTGCAGGAGCGATGCCCGCACCCCCCGCGCGGTGGCCACGAGCAGGACCCTTTCGAGCGCCTGCCCCGCGCGCATCCAGTCGGCCCGGCGATCGTGCGCGGTGGACAGCACCGCGAGGGAGGGCCGCCTCTCGAAGGGGCGCGCGGTGAGCCCGTTCTGGTGGCGGTGGGCGCCGAAGTCGCGCATCGGGACGCGTTCCGTGGAGTCCTGGAGGCCGAGCACCTCCGACGGCATGCCCAGTCCGGTGTCGCACATCTCCCCCACCCAGCGGCGGCTGTCCTTGGCACGGTCCACGTCGGTGATGTTGCGGTGCTCCGCCTCCCTGGTCAGCAGCAGCACGCCGTCGGCCCGGCGGGGCGAGAGGCAGTGCAGCCGGGCCCCTTCGACATGGGCCGCTTCGGCCAGTTCGGTGAGCAGGGCGGTGGGCAACTGCCGTTCGGAGAAGGGGAAGCGGCTGCTGTGCCGGCGCCATACGGCCTCGTACAGGGAAGTGTGCGAGGGCATCCTGGCGGTGGCGCCGAGACGTACGGTGGCGAGCAGGTCCGGCTCGTCCGGGCGCGGTAGCAGCCGGGTCACCGGTTCCCAGCCGAAGTGCTCGACCGCGACGCGGAGGTTGAGTACGGCGCAGCCGACGGACAGGTGCAGGGCGCGGCCCTTCGGGTCGATGTGGGGCAGGCCGCGGTGCTTGGCCGCGCGGATCTCGACCGTGAGGGTCTCCGGGTCCAGGCGGAAGCGCCAGGGCTGGGTGTTGTGGATCGAGGGAGCGGCTACGGCCGCGGAGACGAGCCTTTCCAGCGTTGTCCCGTCGAGGGCTGCGGTACGCATCGGGGCCTCCTGCCCGCCCTGCGCCGATGGTGGGCGGTCGGGCTTTCCGGTGGACCGGTCCAGCGTGGCGCCGGGCGCCGCGGGAGGGGCAGGGGCCGTCCGGCCCGGGTGGGGTCCGGTCGGCCCGGCCCGTGCTCACTTCGCGGTACGGTCACCCGGCTGCGACTGCTCCAACTGCGAGGCCAGGACCGCGGCCTGGACCCGGCGCTGGACACCGAGCTTGGCCAGCAGCCGGGAGATGTGGTTCTTGACGGTCTTCTCCGAGAGGTAGAGCCTCTTGCCGATCTCACGGTTCGTCAGCCCGTCCCCGATGAGGGCGAGGATGTCCCGCTCACGCGGGGACAGGCTCGCCAGCTCGGGCGACAGGGCCGGGGTCTCGACGGGCTCGGCGCGCAGCGAGCGCATCAGACGGGCCGTGGTCGCGGGGTCCAGCATCGACTGGCCCGAGGCGACCGTCCGTACCGCCTCGACCAGGTCGGAGCCCCTGATCTGCTTGAGGACGTAGCCCGAGGCCCCGGCCATGATGGCGTCGAGCAGGGCGTCCTCCTCGTCGAACGAGGTCAGCATCAGACAGGCCAGCTCCGGCAACTGGCTGCGCAGCTCGCGGCAGACCGAGATGCCGTCACCGTCCGGGAGCCGTACGTCGAGCACGGCGACGTCCGGGCGCACCGCCGGGCAGCGGGCGAGGGCGTGCTCGACGGTGCCCGCGTCGCCGACCACCGAGATGTCCGGTTCGGTGTCCAGGAGGTCGGTGATGCCGCGTCGTACGACCTCGTGGTCGTCCAGCAGGAAGACACGGATCGGGTTCTGCTCCGTGAAGGTGCGCGGCTCGGCCATGACGACCCCTGTTCCCCGGTGACGGACGGGCAGCGGGCTGCCCGTGAGGACGATCATCACGCGCCGGGCGTCATTGCACTAGGGCCGACCGGCCCCAGTCGCCCTCGAAACCCGTCCGCGCCGGTGTGCGGCATGGCGTCGCCGACGCTGTGCGGGGGCCGTACACAGCGGCTCCCGCTCGTTGTCGCTTCGGCCCGCGGGCCCGGTCAGACGGTGGTGCCGGCGCCGTACGGGGCGTACAGGTCCAGCAGCCGGGTCCGGGCGGAGCGGAGACGGTGGGCGAGCACGTCACCGACCCACTGGGCGATGGCATTGCCCAGGGCCGGGTCCTCCCGGCACATCAGGCGGACGGCCGTGGCGTCGAACTCGTACGCCCGCACCGGGGTCGTCGCCTCGGCACCCAGATGCCAGGCGTGCGGGGCGAACAGCCAGGACCAGCCGACGAGTTCGTCGTGCCGGAGGGTCTCGATGACGGCCGGGCGACGGCCCGGGACACGCATGTCGAGCTCGATCGTGCCCGTGCGGATGATCCAGAACCGGTCGGCCCGGCCGCCCTCCTCGAACAGGCGCGTCCCCTGCGGGAAGGAGACCTCGCGGGCGGTGCGCAGAAGCCGCTGCCGGTGTTCGGCGGGCAGCGCGCGCAGCATGCTGGGGGTGGGGGTGGTGATCACGGCGTGCCTCCCGACGGCGTTTCGGAACTGCCATGGCCAGCGTGCGTCCGGCGCCCCGCGGCGGACCATGGGCCACCCGGTCCGTCGACCGGGCCGGTCGGCTCCGGCCGGGAGACTTCCGGCACCCTGTGCCCGCGCCGGTCCGACGGTTCGATGAGGGTGTGCCGCACTGGTCGTACGGCCGCGGCAACGTCGGCCGCCCGCCACGCGACTGCGCAGGACACCGCACACTCCGGAGGACCGAGCCATGCGCATCGTCGTCGCCCTCGGCGGCAACGCCCTGCTGCACCGCGGCGAACGCCCCGACGCCGCCGTCCAGCAGGCGAACATCGACCGGGTCGCCACCGCGCTCGCGGCGCTGGCCCACGAGCACGAGCTGGTCATCACCCACGGCAACGGCCCCCAGATCGGTCTGCTCGCCATGGAGAGCGCGGCCGACCCCGCTCTCAGCGCCCCGTACCCGCTGCACCTGCTCGGCGCCCAGACCCAGGGCATGATCGGCTCCCTGCTGGCCCGCACCCTGCACGACGCGCTGCCCGGCCACCGTATCGCCGCCCTCGTCACCCACACCCTCGTCCGGGCCGACGACCCGGCCTTCGAGCACCCCACGAAGTTCGTCGGCCAGGTCTACGGCGAGGACATCGCCCAGGCCCTCGCCCGGCACCGGGGCTGGCCCATGGCGCGGGACGGCAAGGGCCGGCGGCGCGTCGTGCCCTCACCGGTCCCGGAGCGGATCGTGGAGACCGACACCATCCACGAACTGCTCGGCGCCGGTGTCCTGGTGATCTGCGCCGGCGGCGGAGGCGTCCCCGTCACCGCCGACCACGACACGGGCGCGCTGACCGGAGTGGAGGCCGTCGTCGACAAGGACCTCACCGCGGCCCTGCTCGCCGAACACCTCAAGGCGGACTTCCTGCTCGTCCTCACGGACGTGCCGTGCGTCTACGAGGGCTACGGGAGCCCGGACCAACAGCCCCTCCTCGACGCCACCCCCGCACAACTGCGCGGCGGCGACTTCCCGGACGGCTCCATGGGACCGAAGACCGAGGCCGCCGCCCGGTTCGTCGAACGCACCGGCGCTCTGGCCGCGATAGGGGCCCTGGACGCGGCGTACGAGATCGTCCACGGCAGGTCGGGGACGCTGGTCCGCCCGGATCTCACCGTCGTGTGAGGGCGGTCGTGGGGCCGCACGGCCGCTGGGGCAGGGCCGCATGGCCCTGCCCCCGGACTCCGGTCGGCACTCCCCTCCGGCACGGCCGCTGACCAGGATCAGAAGCGGAAGGCGCACTCGCGCGGGAACGAGCACGAGAGGGAACCGGCGATGACCATCACCACGGCAGCAGAGAACCGGACGGCCGACGCCTGGCGGGAGTTCGCGGGAACCGGCTGGCGCGAGGGCGTCGACGTGCGCGCCTTCATCCAGGCCAACTACACCCCGTACGAAGGTGATGCGACCTTCCTGACCGGTCCCACCGACCGCACGCGCGCCGTCTGGGAGAAGGTCAGCGCCCTGTTCCCGGAGGAGCGGCGCCTGGGCGTCCTCGACGTGGACGCCGCCACCCCCTCCACGATCACCTCGCACGCGCCCGGATACATCGACCGCGAACGGGAGTTGATCGTCGGCCTCCAGACCGACGCCCCGCTGAAGCGCGCGATCATGCCCAACGGCGGCCTGCGCATGGTCGAGAACAGCCTGAAGGCCTACGGCTACGAGCCCGACCCGTTCGTCACGCGCGTCTTCGGCACCTACCGCAAGACCCACAACGACGGTGTCTTCGACGCCTACACCCCCGACATGCGCGCCGCCCGCAAGGCGGGCATCATCACCGGACTGCCCGACGCCTACGGCCGCGGCCGGATCATCGGCGACTACCGGCGCGTCGCGCTGTACGGCACGGACCGGCTGATCGAGGCCAAGAAGGCCGAGCGGGCCCTGCTCGACGCCTGCGCGTCGTCCGCCGAGGTCATCCGCGACCGGGAGGAACTCGCCGAGCAGACACGCGCGTTGGGCGAACTGACACGCATGGCGGCGACCTACGGCTGTGACGTCTCCCGGCCCGCCGCGACCGCGCACGAGGCGGTGCAGTGGCTCTACCTCGGCTACCTCGCCGCCGTGAAGGAGCAGAACGGCGCCGCGATGTCGCTCGGCCGCACCTCCACCTTCCTGGACGTCTATCTCCAACGCGACCTGGACGAAGGCGTGTTGGACGAGTCCCGCGCCCAGGAACTGATCGACGACTTCGTGATCAAGCTGCGGATCGTACGGTTCCTGCGCACCCCCGAGTACGACGCCCTGTTCTCCGGCGACCCGACCTGGGTGACGGAGTCCATCGGCGGCATGAGCGACGACGGCCGCACCCTCGTCACCCGCACCTCCTTCCGCTTCCTGCAGACCCTCTACAACCTCGGCCCCGCCCCCGAACCCAACCTGACCGTCCTGTGGTCGCCCCAACTTCCCTTCGCCTTCAAGGAGTTCTGCGCCCAGGTCTCCATCGACACCAGCGCCCTCCAGTACGAGTCCGACGACCTGCTGCGCCCGGGCACCGGCGACGACACCGCGATCGCCTGCTGCGTGTCGGCGATGCAGGTCGGCCGCCAGATGCAGTTCTTCGGCGCCCGCGTCAACCTCGCCAAAGCCCTCCTCTACGCGGTCAACGGCGGCCGCGACGAGATGACCGGCGACCAGATCGCAACCCCGACACCTCCGCTGACCGGCGACTACCTCGACTACGAGGAACTCTCCAAGGCCTACGACCACGTCCTGGACTGGCTGGCCCGGACGTACGTCAACGCGCTCAACGTCATCCACTACATGCACGACAAGTACGCCTACGAACGCATCGAGATGGCCCTGCACGACTACCCCGTGCACCGCTTCATGGCCTGCGGCATCGCCGGCCTGTCGGTCGCCGCCGACAGCCTGTCCGCCGTCAAGTACGCCCGGGTGAAGGTGTTCCGCGACGCCACCGGCCTCGCCGTCGACTTCCGCACCGAGGGCGACTTCCCCGCGTACGGCAACAACGACGACCGCGCCGACAGCATCGCCGTAGAACTCGTCGAGTCCTTCATGGCGAAGGTGCGCCAGTACCCCACCCACCGGGGCGCCGAACACACCCAGTCCGTCCTCACCATCACCTCGAACGTCGTCTACGGCAAGCACACCGGCAACACCCCCGACGGCCGCCTCACCGGACAGCCCTTCGCCCCCGGCGCCAACCCGATGAACGGCCGCGACCGGCACGGAGTCGCCGCCTCCGCCCTCTCGGTGGCCAAGCTGCCGTACGAACAGGCCCGTGACGGGATCTCGTTGACGACGACGATCACGCCCGAGGGACTGGGGCACGCGCCCGACGAGCGCGCCGGGCACCTGGTGGGCATCCTCGACGCCTACACATCGGCCGGCGGCTTCCACATGAACGTCAACGTGTTGGACCGGTCCACGCTGGAAGACGCCATGCAACACCCGGACAAATACCCGGACTTGACCATCCGCGTCTCCGGCTACGCCGTCAACTTCGTCCGCCTGACCCGCGAACAGCAACTCGACGTGATCAGCCGCACCTTCCACGGATCACTGTGAAAACCGTACGGACCGCGACGACCGGCCGGATCCACTCCTGGGACCTGTCCACCGGCGTCGACGGCCCCGGAACCCGGTTCGTCCTCTTCGTCTCCGGCTGCCCGCTGCGCTGCCTGTACTGCGCCAACCCCGACACCTGGCACATGCGCGACGGACAGGAGATGAACGTCGACGAGGTGATGGCGGAGATCGACAAGTACCGCGCCTTCATCACCACGGCCGGCGGCGGAGTGACCGTCACGGGCGGCGAGCCGCTGCTGCAGTCCGCCTTCACCGGCGAGATCCTGCGCCGCTGCAAGGAGGCCGGACTGCACACCGCCCTCGACACCTCCGGCTTCCTCGGCGCCCGCGCCACCGACGAACTCCTCGCCGACACCGACCTGGTGCTCCTGGACATCAAGTCCTTCGACATCGCGGCCTACCGCCATCTCACCGGCGGCGAACTCGCCCCCACCCTGAACTTCGCCACCCGCCTCGACCGACTCGGCATCCCGATGTGGGTCAGGTACGTCCTGGTCCCCGGCTGGACCGACGATCCGGAGGCCGTCGACGCGCTGGCCGACTTCGTCGCGGGACTCGGTACGGTCGACCGCGTGGACGTCCTGCCGTTCCACAAGCTGGGCGCGGCCAAGTACGAAGCCCTCGGCATTCCGTTCCAGTTGCGCGACAACCCCGTTCCCGGGGCCGACCTGACAGAGCGCGTCCGTGACCAGTTCCGGGCGCACGGTCTGTCGGCCTACTGAGCGACAGCCTCGGCGGCCGGCCCTTCGGCATCCGCGAAGCGCCGGCCGTGCACCCCAACAGTCCCTGCGGACAGGGCCGTTCAGCCCTGCGGTCGCGGACCTTCGGCATCCGGCGCCCGCCGTCCCACGGGACGAGAGTGAGAGACGTCAGACACCGAACAGACAGTCCCGCTCCTCCCCGAAGGGATCACCACCATGGCCGTGCACGAGCACCCGCACCGCACCTCCGGCTTCCACCTGCCCGCGTTCCGCAGGAACGGCTCGGCGTCGGACGGCGCCGTGACGGCAGCCGCTACGACGGCCACTTCGGCGCGTGCCTACGCCTTCGCGTCCCTGCGCCTCCTCACCGGGTTCGTCTTCCTGTGGGCCTTCCTCGACAAGACCTTCGGCCTCGGCTACGCGACTCCGTCGGGCAAGGGCTGGATCGATGGCGGCTCGCCGACCAAGGGTTTCCTGAGCTCTGTGGCGGCCGGTCCGATGGAGTCCACGTTCCATGACTGGGCCGGTGCGGGCTGGGCGAACTGGCTGTTCATGCTCGGTCTGCTCGGTATCGGTGTCGCGCTCGTCGCCGGCGTCGCGCTGCGCTTCGCGGCCGTCGGGGGCACGCTGATGATGGCGTTCATGTGGCTGGCCGAGTGGCCGCCGGCCAGGCACCTCTCGGACGGCTCGCCGAGCATGTCGTCGAACCCGTTCGTGGACTACCACCTGATCTACGCCGTCGTCCTGATCGCCCTGGCCGCCGTCGCCGCCGGCGACACCCTCGGCCTCGGCAAGGTCTGGGCCAGGCTCCCGCTCATCCGTGACAGCCGCTGGCTGCGGTGACCGCGGGAGGTGCGGCGGGCCCGTCGGTGGGCCCGCCGTGCCGGACACCGGACAGGGCCGTTCGGTCCCGGGCAGGGACCTGCGGCCCCTGCCCGGCGCCCCGTCCGAGCACGAAGCTCGAATCAGGACCCCCGATCCAGGAGGTAGACATCATGACCCGCACCGTCACCGTTGGCTTCGACGGCTCCGCCGAGAGCCGCGCGGCGGCCGAGTGGGCCGCCCGTGAGGCACGACTGCTCGGCCTGCCGCTGAAGATCGTCCACGTCTGGGAGCCCGTGCCGGTACCCATGGCTCAGGCCCCGCTGCTGGGAGCGGAGACGCAGCAGCACTGGAGCGAGCGGATTCCGCGCGAGGCGGGCGAGGGCCTGCGCCTGCGCCACCCCGGCCTGGACGTGACCGAGGAGCAGGTGACCGGCTCGCCCGCGGACGCGCTGGTGGATGCGGCGAAGGACGCCGAGCTGCTGGTCCTGGGCTCGCGTGGGCTGAGCGGCGTCGGCGGGTTCCTGGTCGGTTCGGTCGGGCTTGCCGTGGTCGCGCACGCCGAGCTGCCCGTGGTCCTGGTCCGGGCCGGCGAGCAGACCGTCGCCGCGGACGGGACGAGCCCCGCGTCCGCCACTGCGTCCCGGCCGGTGGTGCTGGGCGTCGATGCCGGCGCTCCGGCCGACGCGGTGATCGAGTTCGCGTTCGCCGAGGCCGCCCGGCGCGGCACCGCGCTGCGGGTCGTCTACGGCTGGGGCCTGCCGCCGTATTACGCCTACGGTCTCGCGTTCGACTCGGGTCTGAACGACGGGCTGTTCCGCGAGGAGGCGGCGGCTCTCACCGAGGCTTTGCGCCCCTGGCGCCGGAAGCACCCCGCGGTCGAGGTCGTGCTGGAGCCCCGTGTGGGCAGTGCCGCCGACCATCTGGTGGATGCCTCCCGTGAGGCGTGTCTGGTGGTGATCGGCCGCCGGATCCGCCGTGGCGGGCTCGGCGCGCACATCGGCCCGGTCGCGCACGGCGTCCTGCACCACTCCACCGCCCCCGTGGCGGTCGTCGCCCACGACTGACCCACGACCGACTGATCCACCCCCGTCCCCCTGAGGAGCAGCAGTCATGAAGGCAGCAGTTGTCCGGGCCTTCGGTGAACCCCTGGTCATCGAGGAGCGTCCCGATCCCGAGCCCGGCCCCGGGCAGGTCCGTGTCCGCGTCGAGGCGTCGGGGCTGTGCCACACCGACATCCACGCCGCGCACGGCGACTGGCCCGTCAAGCCGAAGCCGCCGTTCGTGCCCGGTCACGAGGGCGTCGGCCTGGTCGAGGAGCTCGGCGACGGCGTCACCCACCTGACCGTCGGGCAGCGGGTGGCGGTGCCGTGGCTGGGCTGGGCCTGCGGGCGGTGCGAGCACTGCCTGTCCGGCTGGGAGACGCTGTGCGAGCAGCAGGTCAACACCGGCTACGGCTGCGACGGCGGGTACGCGGAGCAGATGCTGGCCTGGGCGGACTTCGCCCAGCCGGTGCCCGACGGCGTGTCCGCCATCGACGCCGCCCCGCTGACCTGCGCGGGCGTCACCACGTACAAGGCCCTCAAGGTCGCCGGTGTGCGGCCCTCGCAGCTCGTCGCGATCTCCGGGGTGGGCGGGCTCGGCCACCTGGCGGTGCAGTACGCGAAGATCGCGGGGGCAACGGTCGCGGCGATCGACGTCACCGACGAGAAGCTCGAACTGGCCGCCGAACTCGGCGCGGACCTCGTGATCGACGCCCGCAAGGACGACGTGGGCGAGGTCCTCAAGCGGCACGGCGGTGCGCACGCGGCCATCGCGCTCGCGGTGAACGAGGGCGCGTTCGCCGCGGTCAACTCGGGTCTGCGGCGCGGCGGGAAGCTCGTCATGGTCGCCCTGCCCGCGCACGGCAGCATCCAGGTCCCGATCTTCGACACCGTGCTGAACGGCACCTCGGTGATCGGCTCGATCGTCGGCACCCGCCAGGACCTCACCGAGGTCTTCCAACTGCACGCCGCCGGACGGACCGAGGTCATCTCCGAGACCCGGCCGCTGGACACCGTCAACGAGTCCATCGACGAGGTGCTGCGCGGCGAGGTCAAGGCCCGGATCGTCTTCGACCTCACGTCGGGGCGGTGAGGGTGATGACGAAGGCCCTGCCGATCGTCGTCGGCGTCGACGGCTCCGAGCCGAGTCTGCGGGCCGTGGACTGGGCGGCCGACGAGGCCGCGTTGCGCGGACTGCCGCTGCGGCTGGTGTACGCGTCGCTGTGGGAACGCTACGAGGGCACCTCGCTCGCCGACGACGTCGGCAAACCCGACGAGCAGGTGCTGGCCGAGGACGTCGTCGACAGTGCCGCACGCCGGGCACGTCGCCGCCGTCCGGACCTCGACGTGAGCGTCGACGTGCTGCCCGAGGAACCCGAGTACGCCCTGGTGCGCGAGAGCCGGCTGGCGACCGCCCTCGTCCTCGGCACCCGGGGGCGCGGCGGCCTGACGGAGATGCTCCTGGGCTCCGTCAGCCTGACCGTGGCCGCGCACGCGGACTGCCCGGTGATCGTGCTGCGCGGCAGCCACGACGACCGGGCCGCCGCCGGCACCCGCGGCCGCGTCGTGGTGGGCGTCGGAGAGGACGGAAAGGACTCCCCGGCCGTGCGTTTCGCGGCCGACGAGGCCCGGCGTCGCGGGGTGCCCCTGGAGGCCGTACGGGCCTGGCGCTGCCCCGCGTACGAGACCACCGACCATCCGCTGATGTCCGGAGAACCGGCCCGGCTGCACGAGGAACGGGCCGTGGAGGCACTGGACACCGCGGTCGCGGACGTTCCGGCCGACGTGGAACTGCACCGGCACACCGTCGAGGGCCACGCCCGCCGGGTGCTCCTCGACGCCGCGGCCGACGCCGGCCTCCTGGTCGTCGGGGCCAAGCGCCGCGACGTCACCTTCGGGCTCCAGCTCGGCCGCGTCGCCCACGCGGTGCTGCACCACGCCACCTGCCCGGTCGCCGTCGTGCCACACCGTGTGTGAAGGCCGCGGCCGTGTCCTGCTTCGCCGCTCGATGACGTCACCTCGAGGACTTACGGAGTCACCATGACCAAGGTCGAAGACCAGCAGAGCACCGCGCTCTCCGACGACGAACTGCGCACCCTGGACGCGCACTGGCGGGCTGCCAACTACCTTGCCGCGGGCCAGATCTACCTGATGGCGAACGCCCTGCTCACCGAGCCGCTGAAGCCGGAGCACATCAAGCCGCGGCTGCTCGGGCACTGGGGCACCTCGCCCGGCCTGAACCTCGTCTACACCCACCTCAACCGGGTGATCAAGGCGCGCGGCCTGGACGCGCTGTGCGTGTGGGGCCCCGGCCACGGCGGCCCGTCCGTGCTCGCCAACTCCTGGCTGGAGGGCAGCTACAGCGACACCTACCCGGACGTCTCCCGCGACGGGGCGGGCATGGAGCGGCTGTTCAAGCAGTTCTCCTTCCCCGGCGGCGTGCCCAGCCACGTGGCACCGGAGACACCCGGTTCCATCCACGAGGGCGGCGAGCTCGGCTACTCCCTCGCCCACGCCTACGGCGCCGCCTTCGACAACCCCAACCTCCTGGTCGCCTGCGTGATCGGCGACGGGGAGGCGGAGACCGGACCGCTCGCGGCCGCGTGGCACTCCAACAAGTTCCTCGACCCGGTCCACGACGGCGCGGTCCTGCCGATCCTGCACCTCAACGGCTACAAGATCGCCAACCCGACCGTCCTCTCCCGCCTGCCCGAGTCCGAGCTCGACGAGCTGCTGCGCGGCTACGGCCACGACCCGATCCACGTCACCGGCGACGACCCGCTCCAGGTGCACCGGGCGATGGCCGCCGCGTTCGACGACGCGCTGGACCGCATCGCCGTCATGCAGCAGTCCGCCCGCGAGGACGGCGTCGCCGAGCGCGTGCACTGGCCCATGATCGTGCTGCGCACCCCGAAGGGCTGGACCGGTCCCGCCGAGGTCGACGGCGTCCCCGTCGAGGGCACCTGGCGCGCCCACCAGGTCCCGCTCTCCGAAGTACGCGAAAACCCCGAGCACCTGCGGCAGTTGGAGACCTGGCTGCGCTCCTACCACCCCGAGCAGCTCTTCGACGCCGACGGCCGGCCCGTCACGGACGTCCTCGCCTGCCTGCCCGAAGGCGCCAAGCGCCTGGGCTCCAGCCCGTACGCCAACGGCGGCCTGCTGGTCCGCGACCTGCCGGTCCCGTCCCTGGACCGTTTCGCCGTCCCCGTCGACAAGCCCGGAACCACCCTGCACGAACCGACCCGCGTCCTGGGCGACCTGCTGGAACAGGTCATGCACGACACGTCGGCGAGCCGCAACTTCCGGGTCGTGGGCCCCGACGAGACCGCCTCCAACCGGCTGCAGGCCGTCTTCAACGCCAGCGGCAAGGCCTGGCAGGCCGGGTTCCTCCCGGTCGACGAACACCTGGACCGGCACGGCCGCGTGATGGAGATCCTCTCCGAACACACCTGCCAGGGCTGGCTCGAGGGCTACCTGCTGACCGGCCGGCACGGACTGTTCTCCTGCTACGAGGCGTTCGTCCACATCGTCGACTCCATGGTCAACCAGCACATCAAGTGGCTGAAGACATCACGGGAGCTGGCGTGGCGGGCACCGATCGCCTCCCTCAACTACCTGCTGACCTCGCACGTGTGGCGCCAGGACCACAACGGCTTCTCCCACCAGGACCCCGGTTTCGTCGACCACGTCCTCAACAAGAGCCCCGAGGTCGTGCGGGTCTATCTCCCGCCGGACGCCAACACCCTTCTCTCCGTGGCCGACCACGTCCTGCGCAGCCGCGACTACGTCAACGTGGTCGTCGCCGGGAAACAGCCCTGCTTCGACTGGCTGTCCATGGACCAGGCCCGCGCCCACTGCGCGCGCGGCGCCGGGATCTGGGAATGGGCCGGCACCGGGAACGACGGCGAACCCGACGTCGTCCTCGCCGCGGCCGGTGACGTTCCGACCCTGGAGGTGCTGGCCGCCGCCCAGTTGCTGCGCCGCCACCTGCCCGACCTCGCCGTCCGGGTCGTCAACGTCGTCGACATGACGCGGCTCATGCCGCGCGACGAACACCCGCACGGGATGAGCGACTTCGAGTACGACGGCCTGTTCACCACCGACAAGCCGGTCATCTTCGCCTACCACGGCTACCCGTGGCTCATCCACCGCCTCGCCTACCGCCGCACCGGCCACGCCAACCTGCACGTGCGCGGCTACAAGGAATCCGGCACCACGACCACACCCTTCGACATGGTCGTCCGCAACGACCTCGACCGCTACCGCCTCGTCATGGACGTCATCGACCGCGTGCCCCACCTCGCCGTCCGCGCCGCCGCCGTCCGCCAGACCATGGCCGACGCCCGCACCCGCCACCACGCCTGGATCCGCGAACACGGCACCGACCTGCCCGAAGTCGCCGACTGGACCTGGAACGCCTGACCTCACCCCGCAACATCCCTGCCCTGCAAAGGAGTTCACCGCCATGACCGTTCGTGTCGGCATCAACGGCTTCGGCCGGATCGGCCGCACCTATCTGCGCGCGGCACTGGACCGCGCCGAGGCGGGCACCCAGGACGTCGAGGTGGTCGCGATCAACGACATCACCCCGGCCGCCACCCTCGCCCATCTCCTGGAGTACGACTCCACGTTCGGCCGCATCGGACGCGAGGTCAGCCACGACGACAGCTCGATCACCGTCGACGGCAAGCGCATCGCCGTCAGCGCCGAACGCGACCCGGCCGCCCTGCACTGGTCCGACTACGGCGCGAGCGTCGTCGTCGAGTCCACCGGCCGCTTCCGCGACCGCGACTCCGCCGCCCTGCACCTCAAGGCCGGCGCCCACACCGTGCTGCTGTCCGCCCCGGGCAAGAACGCGGACGCCACCATCGTCATGGGCGTCAACGACACGACCTACGACCGCCACCACGACCGCATCGTCTCGGCCGCCTCCTGCACCACCAACTGCGTCGCCCCCATGGTCAAAGTCCTCCACGAGACCTTCGGCATCGAGCGCGGCATGATGACCACCATCCACGGCTACACCAACGACCAGTCCCTCCTCGACGCCCCGCACAAGGACCTGCGCCGGGCCCGGTCGGCGGCCCTGAGCATCATCCCCACCAGCACCGGCGCCGCCCGCGCCGTGGGCCTGGTGCTGCCGGAGCTGGCCGGTGCCCTGGACGGCATCGCGGTGCGCGTGCCCGTCGAGGACGGCTCGCTCACCGACCTCGCGGTCGTGCTGCGGCGCGAGGTGACGTCCGAGGAGGTCAACGCGGTCTTCGACGAGGCCGCCGCAGGCCCGCTCAACGGCATCCTCCGGGTGTCGAAGGCCCCGATCGTCTCCCGCGACGTCATCGGCGACCCCTCATCCTGCATCTTCGACCCCGCCCTGACCCAGGCACACGGCACCCTCGTCAAGGTCTTCGGCTGGTACGACAACGAATGGGGCTACACCAACCGCCTCCTCGACCTGACGGCACTGGTCACCGACGACTGACACATCCCGAGGACCCCCCGCGGGCATGGACCGCATACGACTGCTCGTCAGGGAACCGCGGACCTGGACCGACTCGTGTCCTGATGCGGGTGGAAGCGCAACCGGGCGAGGTTCGCGGGGGGATCATGCAGATCATCGAGGTGACCGGGTATGCCGTCAGATCCGCCGTGATCACCATGCGGCGGAAAGGGAAGCCACTTGAATTCGTGATCTTCCCGATGGTGCATGTGGCGTCCCCGACGTTCTACTCCCAGGTCCGCCTCAGGCTCAGGGAGTGCGACCTCATCGTCCTTGAGGGAATCCGGGGGAAGTCGGCGGGAGTGAGTGCCCTCACGCTCGCCTACCGGTTCGCCCCGCGCCGGCGGCGCAACGGCCTGGAGGAGCAGCGCGACGACGTGCTGCTCCCGGAGGGCGTGCCGGTCGTCAACCCGGATGTGACCGCGGCGGAGGCGATCGAGGATCTCAAGACGCTGCCGCGGTGGATGTACCTGCTGCTCATGGTCGCGGCCCCGATGATGGGCCTGGTGTTCGCGCTGCGCGGTCCGCGCGCCTTCCTCGACGAGGACCAGGAGCTCGAGGATCTGCCGTCGACGCTGCGGGCGGAGATGCTGGCCGACAGTCCCGTGGAGCACGCGCTGTCCGATCGGCGCGACCAGCGGTCGCTCGACGCCCTCGGCGAGATCCACGCGGAGCACGGCGACGAGCGGTTCCGGGTCGCCGTCGTCTACGGAGCCGGCCACGTCCCGGCGATCGTGTCGGGACTGTGGGACCGCTACGGATACCGGCCACGCGAGGCGGAGTGGCTCACGGTCGTCGTCCCGGCGTAGCGGCGTCGCGGCCGGCGGGGGGGCGAGATCCCGGTCCGGCCAGTGTGCCGGTCGCCTACGGCACGGCCAACGGCTCCACCGCGAGGATCGCCGAGGCCGAGGCCGTCGCCGAGGTCCTGCGCAAGGAGGGGCTCATCCCCGACCTGTCGCCGGTGAGTCGACCGGCAGTCAGCAGCCACATGGCGGCGGGGCTACGAGGGCACCACGGCGACGGGGCACCGTGCATCACGCGAGAGCGCCCGCGCGACCGTGCCCGGCTCGCTCTCCGATCGCCGGCCCACGACGACCAGCCCGGCACCCGTCGACCGCTCGACCAGGGCATGGGCCGGAGTGAACAGCCGTACATCCTCCAGTACTTGTACCTCGGGGTACTTCTCCCGCCACGGCCGCAGCACGTCGGCCAGTTGCCGCACCTCTTGGTCCTCCCATGCGCCGCGGTCCTCCTCCGGTACGCCGAAGGGCGGTTCGGCGGCGCGGGAGGGGAACTGCCACGCGTGCACGACGCGCAGTCGTACACCTCGCAGCCGGGCGGCGTCGAAGGCGAAGTCGACGGCGCCCGGGGCGGGTCGGCGGGCGTTCAGACCGAGGACGACCTCGGGTACGGCATGCGCGGCGCGCCGAGCCGTGCATCGTTCGGGGACCAGCACGAGGGGGTGGGCCGAGAACGCGGGTACGTCCAGCCCCGGCACGGCCGCCACGACGAGCCTCGTCGTGTCCGGGACGTCGGGCGGTGAGCCATGGACGTCCCGCAGCGACAGCCCGCGCAGTGCGGCCTCCCGAGCGGCCCAGCGGATGACGGCCCGGCCGTTCACCGAGCCGTCGGCGTAGGAAACGATGACGCGTTCCATGACGGTGTGCCTCTCTACGCGAGGACTGGTGCCTTCATACAGGTGAGCCGAAGTCGCCCGACCCACTGGGTAGTTGAGAGCGTGCGGGGGAACGGCCGCTGCCGCCCGCCTCGGCCGTCAGGCGGTTCTGTGACCCCAGGTGGGCCCCACTGTCTCCCACTCCCGGCCCCACTTCTCGATGCGCCGCTGTTCGAGCCGCCACCGTGCTACAGCACCCACGCCTTGGACGGCGCCGGTGAGGGCGAGCCCGGCGAGTGCGCCCAGGAAGCCCGCCTCGACGGCGGCGTCCCCCGGGCTCGGCGGTGCGGTGGTCAGCGCGCCACGGCTGTCCTGCCAGACCACGACAGCGGTTCCTGCCGTGCGGCCGGTGCCGACCAGGGTGCGACCGGTGCGGAGGGAACCATCTGGAGCGGTCCAACGGACCGGCGCCTGGACCTTGTCGCCCGCGGACCAACCGGCTCCCGCCGGCTTCGGCACGTCGCCGAGGAGCACGGCACGGACGGTACGCCGCTCGGCGCGCTGCCGTGCGAAGGTCACGTCGGCGGCGTGCGCCGTGACCAGGCCGGCGAGCACACCTCCGACGGCGATCGCAGTCCACACCGCCAGCACGACCCAGGCCTCGACGATGTCGTCCCGACGCCGCAGCGGGTTGCTCCGCCAACGCCAGCACCACTTCCTCGTCGGCTCGCACCCGGTCATGGCCCCTCATCTCCTTCCGTCGCGTTCCGTCGCGTCATCACATCGAAGGTGGCAGCCCCGGGACCACGCTCACAGAGGTCGAAGGGGGCCCTGTCGATGGGCCGCTCGGGACCGGATCCCGGTGTCGGGCAGGGCCGTTCGGCCCTGGGGACGGCAGGTACGGCTCTGTCCGGCAGCCCTCGTCCTCGCCGAACGGCTCTGTCTCAAGGGGCCGTTCGGCGTTCCGACGGGTCCCCTCGGCTCCTGCCCCTCGCGCCGGCGGGCGACGAGCATCGTCGCTGGGAACACACCCCCGGCTCGCGCCGCGCACAGAAGGAAGCAGGCCCATGACTCTCCACCACGTGGTCGTCGGAGTGGACGGCTCACTGGTCTCCGTACGGGCGTTGGACCAGGCCGCGGAGGAAGCCGCGCGGCGCGGCGCCACGCTGCGTGTGGTGTACGCCGTGCCCGATCGCGACGAGGCCGGTCCGATTCTGGCGTCCGCCGCCTCACGAGTGCGCGAACGGCATCCCGACATACCCGTGGTGACCAGGGCCGTGGAGGACGGCGCCGTGCGGGCGCTGGCCCGCGAGAGCGCGGACGCGGTGCTCACCGTCGTGGGCACGCGGGGGCTCGGCGAGCTGGCCGGGCGGGTGTGCGGCGCGGTGAGCTCGCGGCTCGCCGCGCAGGTGCGGGGCCCGTTGATGGTCGTACGCGGGGAACGCCTGCACGACGACCCCCGTGACGTGCTGCTCGGTCCGGGGACCGACACCGATACGGAGGCAGCCCGCTACGCCCTTGAGGAGGCGGAGTTGCGCGGTGTGCGCCTGCGTGTCCCGGGCGGCCGGGCCGAGGAGGCCCTGGCGCGCTTCGCCGTGGCCGGGGCACGGGAGCAGCACCTCGGGGCCGAGGCCGAGAGCCGGACGGCGCGCACGGCTCCGGCGCACGCCTTGGTGGACGCCACCCGGGACGCCTCGGTGGTGGTCATCGGATCGCGTCGGCCGGGCGGGCGGCACAGCGGCCACCTGAGTCCGGTCGTACACACCCTCCTGCACCACTCACACTGCCCCGTGGTCCTCGTCCCCATGGGCTGACCGGCCGTCGGCGGTGAGCAGGGTGCCGGTGACCAGGTCGGGGCGGATACGGATCGTGTGAGCCATGTTCGTCTCCACCCACGGCCGCACCAGCGCCTCGCAGCGGGCCAGTTCACCGGGGTCGGTCACACGCTGGGCGTAGCCCGTCACCACCACACTCCACCCGAGGTGCGAGTCCGGGTCGATGAGGTCGGCCTCATAGGCGACGACGACACCGGGGCCGTCCGCCGGCTGGGTGCGTGAGATCAGCGCGGAACCCTCGTGGGTGCGGATGACGATGTCGCCGTGGTCGAGGACGTGGTTGACCGGGCGTACGGTCGGCAGCGCGTGCCGGGTGAAGACGATCCTCCCCAACGACACGCTGCCCAGCAGCCGCAGTGCCTCGGCGCTGTCCAGCTCGACTCGGCGGCGAGGCCACGGAGGGATCGGTCGGTTGTCGTCATTGGCCATGATGGATTCCGTACCGTTCTCGGTACTCGTTTCCTCGCATCGGCGGATACGCGGGCGGAGCGACACCGCGGGGGATCGGTGCCGCTCCTGCCTCTACTGTCTCCCCGGCCGCGGCCCGAACACAGGGCCGATGGGCCCCGATCGGAGACCGGACGGCCCTGATGCCGACTGCCGAACCCCGTCCCGGGTGTGTGTCACGACGGCCTCGGCGACGGTCCCCAGGCCCGAGGAGACACAGGTGGGAAGCCCCGAGGAGGCCCGTGCGGCCCGCTTGCGGTTGCCGCAACTGAAGCTGGACGAGCTGCTGGCGGAGCTCCAGGCACGGCTCGCAGTCGGGGATGGCCGCGGTGGAGGCCGCGGCGCACGAAGCCGACCGCATCGGGGTGGAACTCCGGTTGGCGCACGCCTATGAATGGCCAACTGCCCATGTGTCGCCCGGTGTTCCGCCCTGGGACCGAAGTGGCGCGGGCGCGTACCGAGTGGTGAAGGGCGCGTTGACCGAGGCCGAACGATGGGCCGTCCGTGCCGAGCCTCAGCTCCGTGTGACACACGAGGTCCTGATGGGTTCCCCCGTGGCGGTGCTGGAGTCCGAATCCCGTGAGGCGTCCCTCCTCGTGGTCGGCGGCCGTCCGCCGGGCAGGTCCGGGTCGCTGCGACTCGGCTCGGTCGCGAGGCGGTTGGCGGCCCACGGACGTACTCCGGTGCTGGTGGTGCGAGGCAGGCCGGACCCGACCGGTCCCGTCGTGCTGGTCGGCGGCCCCGCGCAGGAGGTCCGGGAAGCGGTGGAGTTCGCCTACGCCGAGGCGTCGGCGCGTGGCGCGGACCTGGTCGTGCTGGACAGGACAACCGCGTGGAACAGCCGGTCGCACAACGCCTTCGCCGACGCCCTGTCCGTACAGAGCGAGAAGCACCCGGACGTCACCACGCACCGCTCCGTCGTCCGAGGCGGGTTCCGCCGGGCGCTCGTGAAGGCGAGCACCCGGGCACAACTGGTCGTGGTCGGTGTGCGCAGCCGGGGCGGCCGGAGAGGCGCGCCGCTGAGCCCGGCCGGCCGGGCGGCACTGCACCGGGCGGACTGCCCTGTCGCCGTGATCCGCTCGACGGGGAGGTGACCTTGGCTACGGCATCGTTCTTCAACCGTCGTCAAGGCCCCCACCCGACAGTGCTCGTGACGATTCCGCCGGGTCAGTCGCCGACGAGGCGGCCGTGGTCCTCGACCTGTCGGCGTACGAGGTAGACCCCCGGGGCGTGGCCCATGGCCCCGTGTTCGGGATGCAGGACATAGGCGGTGGCGCTCTCGTGGACGGTGAAACAGCCGACGTCGGCGCCGCCGTCACGTATCGGAGCCCAGGTCACCCTTCCGTCGGCCACGAGCAGGTGGGTGTGCGCGCCGTCGCCGGACGACACCAGCGGTATTCCGGCGGCGGGGACCGGCTTGCCGCCCTTCGGGGGCTTGTACCCGATGAGGCCGACCGGGATCAGCCCGACATCGCCCTGACGCTGCAGACCTGAGGAGACCGGGATGGCCGCCTGCCGGTCGAGGTGTTCCAGGACGTCGGTTCCCGCGAGGGTGGTGACGTATCCGAGGGTGCGCTGTTGCTGGGCCATGGGGCTCTCCGATTCAGGTGGCGCGGTCGAGGGTGAGGTACTGCTCGCGGGTGAGGCCGAGCATGCCGGCCGCCGCGGTGACCGGATCGGGGGTGTCGACGGGCACGAAGAGCCCGTACTGGCGGCGGGTGCCGTCGCGCTCGGGTGTGGCGTTGGTGCACAGCAGGACCCGTGAGGTGCTGGAGGGGAACGCCCCGGCGGGCAGTTCGTAGAGGGCGAGTCGGCACCCCGGGTTGCCGGGATCGGGCTCGCTGGAGCCGATCTGAAGCAGGCCCGCGGCGGCGATGAACTCGCCCCAGCCCATGCGTTCGATCGCGGCGCGGCGTATCTCGCTGTTGCTCTCCTCCAGGATCCGGTCGGCGTCCCAGTACCCCTCGACCAGGCTGCCGGGAGCCTCCCTGCCGTGCCAGGCATGGATCACCCAGCCGTCGGGCCACACCGCCGCCGGTCCGTCGGCGCAGTGGAGATTGCCCTGGGCGTCCTGCCGCAGGACGTCGGGGCGGGGGGTGAGGACGGCGTAGTCGCGGTAGGCCCACCACAGGCCCGCGTGCCGGCTCACCTGCTGCTCGGCACGGACGATATCCAGACCGGTGACGCCGATGAGTTCCATGGCGTCGGCCCACGCGAACGTCGCCACGTCCCTCCCTTGCGGAAATTCGTACCGCCAGCGGTGGGGCAGCCGGAACAGCGGCACCTCGGGTACCGGGGCGATGCCTGCCTGGGCGGCCACCTGCGCGGCCAGTTCCTCCTGCACCCGAGGCTGAGCCCACGGCTCGGGTTTCCTGCCGTCGGCGGGCCACACCATCGCGCTCTGCGCCACCGTCCGCCAGGGGTACCCGCGGGACAGCTCCCCCACGACCGTCGACCCCACTCGCCTGTCCAGCGCGCGGGTCACCTGGGCCTTGGCCTGGTCGACGACCTCTGCGTGGAGGAAATCCCCTCCGGTGCGCAACTGCCCACGTATCCGTCGGCGGAACCGGGC
Organism: Streptomyces sp. NBC_01478; assembly: GCF_036227225.1. GTDB lineage: Bacteria > Actinomycetota > Actinomycetes > Streptomycetales > Streptomycetaceae > Streptomyces. The sequence goes on from NZ_CP109444.1 coordinate 3,911,632, forward strand.
GCGCAGCCGGGCATGTCTTCCTCCCGTCACCGAGGCGATGACACCGGGAAGCACCGCCTGCCCGATCAGGCCGGCCCATGGGGAGTCGAGCCAGACGATGAACCGTGGGGGCGGCAGCCCGAGGCCCCGGTAAACCTCCCGGACCGCGTCCTCGGCGGCAGCGCGGTCACCCGGCCCGGTCGCCCGGTCGACCGCGTTCCAGTCCTTCCCGATCTCGCGGATGTTCGTTTCCTGCTCTTCGGTGATCCTCGCGATCCGCTTACTGGGTGTCATGGCCGTACCTCCCGGGGACGTTTGGTCATTCTTCCCCGGTCGATGGCCGTCCGACCGTCCCACCACGGAAGGTCTGCTTCGGGCGGACCAGGCACCGCATCCGCACCGCTACCGCCGATCGTCCCCAGGCACGTCCGCCGCATGGGCTTCGGCATGCTCCTGGAGGCCCAACCCGACGAACTCGTCGCCGGCATCTCACCCGGCCCGACCCGCAAAACGGAACGCGTCCCCGATGAACACGCACACCCGGTTCGAGACCCTCTCCCCAGTTGGGGAGAGGGTCTCGAACCCATGCGCAGCGGATTTCCTTTCCAACGCCCCGCGTACTCAAAGGCGAGTGGCCTCCAAGTACGCGGGGCGGCACTTACGCCTGCGCCGCGACGACGGCTACCGACGAAACGCGGTGCGCGAGGTGACGGAATACCTCAGCGGCCGCCCTGCGGCCGCGACCTCCGCGCCGCCAGGAACACCAGCGCGCCGCCCGCCACCAGCAGGACGGCGGTGCCCGCCCGCAGCAGGACTCCGTCCGCGCCCGTGGCGGCGAGCCCGCCGCCGGTCGTCGTCCCGCCGCTGGTTCCCGCCCCGGAGCCTGACGGGCTCGCGGTGGCCGTGGCCGTGGCCGACGGGGAAGCGGAGGCGCTGGGCGACGGGCTGGACGTCGCCGAGCCGGTGGCCTTCACCGCGATCGCCGCGGTGTCGTTCGCCGCGTCGTCGTCACGGTTGGGGTACTCGGGGTTCTCCACCGCCCGCACGCTGCCCCGCGCGTCGGGGACGACCCGGTCGATCCGCACCGTGAACTCCTGGGTCACGGAGTCGCCCGGCCGGAAGTCCGTGCTGCCGATGTCGCAGGTGTAGCTCTTCGCGCCGGCCTTGCCCGGTGTGCAGTTCCACAGCGGCCCGGGGTCGCCCTGCTCGCCGGCGCCGGGAGCACCGGTGATGGTGGTGCCGGCGGGCGGGGTCACCACGAACGTGCCGGAGTTGTCGGCGTCCCCCCACTGGAAGTCCATCCGGCCCGGCCCGTTGTTCCGCACGCCCACGGTGATGCTCACCGTCTCGCCGACCTTGCCCTCGACCGTGTCGGCGAGCGCCTGGTAGTCGGCGTGCTGGGTGGTGGCGAAGGTGCCGTACCCGGAGCCGGTGAATCCGGAGCCGGAGGCGACGGACTTCAGGCCGAGCGGCGCGCCGGTGCCGGTCCCGGGGAAGTCGGACGGGTCGAAGGAGTCGGGCGCGGTGCCGCCGACCGGCCACACGACGTAGGTGTTGTAGCCGTACATCGTGTCCTTGGAGGCGGTGTAGCGCAGCGGCGCGTCCGTCTCGTAGGCCGCGCCGGGCGCGACCGTGGTGTCGAACCGGCACCAGGCGCCGACGTCGGACTGGTCCGAGTAGTGGCAGTTGGAGTGGTCACGGGCGAGAGAGACGCCTTCCGAGTCCTGCACCAGCAGCATGACGCCCTTGTCTGCGGGGGCTGCGCCGGTGTTGGCGAAGGCCGGGGTGCGCTCGAAGACGGCACCGGGCGCGATGCCCTTCAGCGCCGGGTAGGGCCGGGCGACGAGCTTCGGCCCGCCGACCAGGACGTCCGTCTTCCCCGTCACGGTGGCCGCGTCGGAGGCGGTGGCGGTGTAGGTGATGGCACCGGTGTCACCCGCCTTGGCGGCAGCGGTGGGCTTCAGGAAGAACGGGTCGATCGACTCCCCGCCCGACAGCGGGCCCACGTCGCACCTCACCTTCAGGGTGCCGGTGCTCACACAGTCCCCCGTGACCACCATCGTCGCCTTCCCGGCGAGGGACGACGCGTCGACCGCGACCGAGACGTCATGGGCGTCCCCGCCCGAGGCGGTGATGCCGAGGTCCAGGTTCGGGCCCTCGCCCTCGGTGGGGAGGTAGTAGTTCTCCTGGGCATCCAGGACGAGCGTCGTTCCGGCGGCGTGCGCGGCCGGGGTCGCGACCGCCATGACGGCGGTCGCGAAAGCGGCGGCCGCCGCCGTACGCCATGTTCTACGTATCGTCAGCACACTACGTGGACACGTCAGAACACCGGAAGGTTGCGCCCGAGCGTCCGTCAGATGACAGACGGGTTCCGCCCGGGGAACCTCTGCGGCGGCACCACATCTTCGCAGGTCAGGCCGGTCAGAACGTTTCCCCAGGTCAAAGACCTGCACAGGTCGGGCGGGTGGGACTCCAACCCACGGCCGACGGATTACCCCTCGGTCCGCCAACCGGTTGACCTCCGTGGCGGGTCGCGGATCGCCCTCCGGGACGGCTGGGAGCATGCGCGCATGGCACCCGACGCAGGTACTGCTGAGAGTTCGAAATCGGCGCGACTCGTCCTGCTGACACTCGCCGCCGGTCAGTTCCTGATGGCGCTCGACAGCTCCGTCATGAACGTCTCGATCGCGACGGTGGCCGAGGACGTGGGCACGACGGTGACAGGTGTCCAAGGCGCCATCACGGCGTACACCCTCGTGATGGCGATGTTCATGATCCCCGGCGGCAAGGCGGGCGCACTGATCGGACGCAAACGCGCGTTCATGATCGGCTGCGTCATCTACGGCTGCGGCTCCCTCACCACGGCGCTCGCACCGAACCTGTCCGTACTGCTGCTCGGCTGGTCGTTCCTGGAGGGGATCGGGGCAGCTCTCATCCTGCCCGCGATCGTGGCGCTGGTGGCAAGCAACTTCGCCACTGAACGCCGTCCCGCCGCCTACGGGCTCGTCGCGGCCGCGGGCGCCGTGGCGATCGCGGTCGGGCCGCTCATCGGGGGTGTCGCGACGACGTACTTCTCCTGGCGGTGGGTCTTCGCCGGTGAGGTCGTGATGGTGCTCGGCATCCTGGTGCTGGGCCGCCACATCGCGGACGCGCCGATCGGCGAACGCCCGCGCATCGATCTCGTCGGTGCCACGCTCTCCGCCCTCGGGCTCGGGATCTTCGTCTACGGAGTCCTCCGCTCGGACGAATGGGGCTGGTTCCAGCCGAAGCCCGACGCACCTTCGTGGCTCGGGGTTTCGCTGACCGTGTGGCTGATGCTGGCCGGTCTGCTGCTGGTCTGGCTCTTCCTCCGCTGGGAGGCCCGCCTGGTGGTGCGACACAGGGAGCCGCTCGTCGACCCGGACATGCTGCGCAACAAGCAGCTCACCGGCGGACTGACGATGTTCTTCTTCCAGTACCTCGTACAGATGGGCGTCTTCTTCGTCGTACCGCTCTATCTGTCCGTCGCCCTGGGCCTGTCCGCGCTCAAGACCGGCGCCCGTATCCTGCCGCTCTCGCTGACACTGCTGGCGGCCGCCGTTCTGATCCCCCGCTTCTTCCCGGATGTCTCGCCGCGGCGGGTGGTGCGGCTCGGGATCCTCGCGTTGCTCGCGGGCGCGGTGGTCCTGATGGCCGCGCTCGACGCGGACGCGGGCGCCGAAATCGTCACCGTCCCCCTCCTGTTGATCGGGCTCGGCATGGGCGCGCTGGCGTCCCAGCTCGGGTCGGTCACCGTGTCCGCGGTGCCCGAGGCACAGAGCGCGGAAGTCGGCGGCGTCCAGAACGCCGTCACCAACCTGGGTGCCTCGATCGGCACGGCACTCGCCGGGTCGATCATGATCGCCACGCTGACGACCTCCTTCCTGACCAGCGTGGAGCAGAATCCGGCGATCCCGGCCGCGGTCAAGAGCCAGGCGACGGTCGAACTCCAAAGCGGTGCGCCGTTCCTGTCGGACGCCCAGCTCAAGTCCGCCCTCGACGAAGCGGGCACGAGCACGGAGGTGGCCCAGGCGGCACTCGACGCGAACACCGACGCCAGGATCGACGGGCTGCGCGCCGCACTCGCCGTCCTCGCCCTCACCGCTCTCCTCGCGCTGTTCTTCACGCACAGGATCCCGACCACCCAGCCCCGCTCGACGGAGCCCCGGGGCCGCGGCTGACGGACGCCTGCGACAGGGGAACCCGGGCTTTCCGCCGTACGCGTTCGCAGGAAGCCCGGCCGGCGAGGGCCTCGCCCTGTCGTTCGGCCGCGAGGCACGGATCCGCATCCGAGGCGACGGCTCGATCCGTCCCGCCGCAGGGGCACCGGTGGCCAAGATGCCTGCCGCTACGGAGTGTGAAACCGTGGGGGTGAGTGGGGAGCATGGTCCGGGTCGGGGCAGACGCTCCGTCCGGCCGCTTCCCCCAGGAGGTGGCGTCATGCCTGACCAGGCCGACGGAAGGCTTCCGGAGGAACGGGCGGCAAGGGGCCGTGCAGCACGGGCGGACGCGCCACGCTCCGCCCACGCCGAGTACCAGCCCTCGGCGAAACGACCGGACCCCGTGGACACCATCGAGGCGCAGTCCGCCGCCCGGCTGCCGGAACTCGTACCCATCCGCTACGGCCGGATGCTGGAGTCCCCCTTCCGCTTCTACCGGGGCGCCGCCTCCATCATGGCCGGAGACCTGGCCGACACCCCCCGATCGGGAATCACCGCCCAACTGTGCGGGGACGCGCATCTGCTGAACTTCCGGCTGCTCGCCTCGCCCGAGCGGCGCCTGGTGTTCGACATCAACGACTTCGACGAGACCCTGCCCGGCCCCTGGGAGTGGGACGTCAAGAGGCTGGCCGCGAGCCTCGCCATCGCCGGACGCGAAAACGGTTACACGGATGCCGAACGGGCCTCCGTCGTACGAGCCACCGTGCGGTCCTACCGCAAGAACATGCGCGGCTTCGCCGGCCTGGGCAACCTCGACGTCTGGTACACCCAGGCCGGCGCGGACATGCTGCAGGCACTGGCGGACCGGAAACTGGGAGCGGACGCCCGCAGGCGTGCCCGGCGGGCCATGGCCAAGGCCCGCGGCCGCGACAGCCTCCAGGCCTTCGAAAAGCTCACGCGGGTGGTCGACGGCCGGCGCAGGATCGCCCCCGACCCGCCCCTGATCATGCCCCTCCAGAACCTGCTGCCGGGCACCGAGCGCGACGCCCTGGAGGAAGGACTGCGCGAGCTGATCGAGCGGTACGGCCACAGCCTGCAGTCCGACCGCCGCCACCTGCTGGGGCAGTACCGAATCGTCGACATGGCCCGCAAGGTCGTCGGGGTCGGCAGCGTCGGCACCCGCTGCTGGATCGTCCTGCTGCTCGGCAGGGACGACGAGGACCCGCTGCTGCTGCAGGCCAAGGAGGCCGACCTGTCGGTGCTGGCCCCGTACGCGGGCACGAGCACCTACGACAACCAGGGCCAACGGGTCGTCGCCGGGCAACGCCTCATGCAGGCCACCAGCGACATCTTCCTCGGCTGGGAACGCGTCATCGGCATGGACGGACGCCAACGCGACTTCTACATACGCCAGTTGCGGGACTGGAAGGGCATCGCCGAACCCCAGCTCATGGTCCCCGAGGACATGCGCGCCTTCGGTCAGGTCTGCGGCGCCACCCTCGCCCGCGCCCACGCCCGCTCCGGAGACCGCATCGCCATCGCCGCCTACCTGGGCGCGAGTGATGTCTTCGACCGCGCGCTCGCCGTCTTCGCCGAACGCTACGCCGACCAGAACGAACGCGACCACCAAGCCCTCACCGACGCCGTGGAGGCCGGCCGAGTCCCCGCCCAGAGCGCATAAGTAGGAGGACGACCATGAGCGACAACCTGTATCTGGCGTACGACTATCCGCTCCTCGACGCGTTCTGGACGATGATGATGATCTTCCTCTGGATCCTCTGGTTCGTCCTGCTGTTCCGCGTCATCGGCGATATCTTCCGCGACGACTCGCTGAACGGGTGGGCGAAGACGGGATGGACCCTCTTCGTGATCGTCCTGCCGTTCCTCGGCATCTTCGTGTACCTGATCGCCCGGGGCCGTGGCATGGGCAGGCGCGAACAGCAGTACGCCAGGGCGCAGCAGGATTCGCTCGACACGTACATCCGCCAGACCGCCGGAAGCGCGGGCAACGGCCACGCGGACGAGCTGGCCAAGCTGTCCGAGCTCAAGAGCAAGGGCGACCTCACCGAGGCGGAGTTCCAGCACGCCAAGGAGAAGGTCCTCACGTCCTGACGGACCCCTCGGGTACAGGTGGGCCCTCGCGCAGATCGGGCGTGGCCGCCGCGGCCTTCCTGTGCCAGCGGCCGTACCGCTCGGCGAGGGCCACGGCCGAGACGCCGTGCAGGAGGACGCTGAGGCCGACGGTGAGCGCGACCACCCTGCCCAGCAGTTCCACCCCGGGTACGTGTTCCTCGACCACGAGCAGCGCCAGCACCACGGACGCGAGACCGCGGGGTCCGAACCACCCGACAAAGGCCACCGTGGGAAGCCGCAGCCCGCTCCCGGCCAGCGCGAGAGCCACCGGCAGCATCCTGACGACGGTGAGACTGAGCACCGCGTACAGGACGATCCGCCAGTTCAGGTGCTCCAGCGCGGGACCGAGCAGCACCGCCCCGAAGACCAGAAGGCTGATCGCGGCGAGCAGTCGAGCGAGGTTCCCGGCGAACTCGGCCGTGCCCTCCGGGCCGTCGCGCTCGACGCCGGCCGGATGACGGCGCAGGGCGAACCCGAAGGCGAATCCGGCGGCCCAGGCGGCGATGAAGCCGCTGCCGTCCGTCAGGACGGCGAGTTCGTACGACGCCGCCGCGACGGCCAGTGGGTAGACCTGCCGCCACTCCCCCGTCCCCCGTTCCCCGGCCCGGGACCACTGCAGCAGCCGACCGCCCAGCCCACCGGCCAGCAGACCCAGCGCGGTGCTCAGCACGAGTGCGCGCCAGAAGACACCCGTCACACCCTCTTCCGCGTAATGCGTGCCCGGGACGGCTGCCAGGAACAGCACGAAGAGGGGCAGCACCATGCCGTCGTTCAGGCCGCTTTCGGCATTGAGGCCGTGCCGGACGAGTGCCGGAACGCGGGGACTGGTGATGGCGGTCTTTTCGAGGGCGACGTCGGTGGGCAGGAGGACGGCGCCGACGAGTGCGCACTCCCACACCGTCAGCCCCGGCAGCAGGAACAGGGCGAGCAGCCAGCCGGCCCCGAGACTCAGCGGCAGTCCGATGCCGAGCAGGCGGCCCGGCAGAAAGCCGCCGGTCACCAGGTCACCTCTGCGGACCGTCATGGCGTCGGTGAACAGCACGAGCGTCAGGGTGACTTCGAGAAGCGCGAGGATCGGTGCGGCGTCGCGCCGCAGGTCGACGATGTTCAGCACGGCCGGCCCGAGGAGGATCCCGGAGCCGACGAACACGATCGCCGGCGTCAGCGGCGTCGAGGACAGCCGACGCGAACCCAACGCGTACGCGGCGGTGACGCCCGCCACCGCCAGACCGGTCCAGCCCCCACTGCTCATGTTCCGGCCCTCCGGATCCACCCCGCCGTCCGCGTGAACGCGCCGCTGGCCTCCTTCTACAGGCCGGCGACGGGCTGCCCCTGGAACGGCGGGGCGCAGTCGCCCGTCTGGCCCACCTGGGCGGGCAGGGTGATCGTGGAGCAGCGGCAATGGAGGGAAACGATCCCCCAGGAGCTCTGGAGCGCCCATGGCCACCCCGCACCAGCCGTCCGAGCCCGATGCCACCGCGGAGGGGAACGCGGGTGATGCTGCGGGAAGTGAGCGCCGGCACGGCTCGGCGGCCGTACGGATCACGCGGAAGACCGCCTCGGCGGTGCTCATCGTGCTCACCTGCCTCCTGGTGCCCGTCGCGCTGCTCACGGTGTGGGTGCACGACATCGCGCTGGACACCGACCGGTACGTGGCAACGGTCTCGCCGCTGGCCTCGAACGCGGCGATCGAGGACGCGGCGGTCAAACGCATCACCGCTGCCGCCGACGTGCGGGTGGACGGCAGCCAGGCCGCCGCCGACATCGCCGCCTGGCTGCAGTCGCAGGGCCTGCCACCGCGTGCGGCACAGTCGCTGAAGGGGCTGGGCCCGCAGCTCGACTCCGCGGTCAACGACACGGTCGAGAAGGTGGCCACCCGTTTCGTGCGCGGCGACCGCTTCGAGCGCATCTGGACGAACGCCAACCGGCGCGCCCACAGCGCGGTCGTGCACGCGCTCACCGGCGAGGGCCGTGGCGCCGTGAGCACGAACGACGGGACGGTCACTCTCGACGTGGGCGAAGCCGTCGACCAGGTCAAACAATCACTCGTGGACGCCGGCCTGTCCCCGGCCGCCAAGATCCCCGACGTAGACAAGCAGATGGTGCTGCTCCAGTCCGACCAACTGAAGAAGATCCGCAAGGGCGCCCATCTGCTGGACGTGATCGGGAACTGGTTTCCCGTGTTCGTCGTGGTGATCGGCGCGGCCGGCGTGCTGCTGGCCCACCGGCGCCGCCGCGCCCTGGCCCGTACGGCTCTCGGTGCGGCCTTCGCCTGCCTGGTCGTGGCCGTCGTCCTGGTCGTCGCCCGCCGCTACTACCTGGATCATCTCCCGCCCCAGGTTCAGTCGGAGGCCGCCGCGGCAGCCGTCTTCGACACCCTGCTGCGCTTCCTGAAAGTCAGCCTGCGCACGGCGATCGTGCTCGGTGTGGTCATCGCGCTCGGCGCCTACCTGATCGGCCCCGGGCGGCTGCCCCGCGCCGTCCGGGGCACATCCGAGCGCACGGCCGACTCCGCGGCACGGTGGGCGTACGCCCACCAGGTCCGCACCGGTCGCGCGGGGAGCTGGGCCGAGACCCACCGCCGGTGGATCGCGCTGGCCGCCCTGCTGATCGTGGCCCTGGTGTTCGCACTCTGGAACCACCCGACGGTCCTGACCATCCTGGTGCTGGTCGTCGTCCTGCTGGCCGTGCTCGCGCTGCTCGCGCTCCTGGCCGCCTCCGGCCGCACCACCGTCGATGCCGAGCGGACGGCACCACCGCGACCGGAAGACGGCGAGTGACATTCAGCGCCGTCGATCACCCCCGAAGCCCTCAAATGCGCTGATCGGGCGGTGGCCGACGTCAGTCGGCCGACGGCCCGGGCAAGGTGTCGACGAGGCCGAGGAGCCCTCTCAGTGCCGGCGCGACGCTTGCCGGACGGTGGGCCAGGGCGAGGTCCACGGTGGGCATGGGTGCGGTCACCCGCTTGAGCCGCACTCCTGGTATGCGCAGCGCACGAGCACGCCCCTCGGGCACCGGGGCGATGCCGGTGCCCGCGGCGACGCTGAGGAGAAGCTGTTCGTCGTCGGGTTCCTCCCGCACGATGCGCGGCCCGCCGTCCGGCCACAACTGCCGGGTGATCAGGTCGTGCATTCCGGGGGCGTTCTCGCGCGGCCAGAGGATCACGGGTTCCGCGGCGATGTGCCTGCGGGTGACCCTTCGCGCGTGGGCGAGGGAATGATCCGCGGGGACGGCCACGAGAAGTTCCTCGCGGGCGATGTGCCGGCACTCCAGGCCCGTGTCGTCCAGCGGAGGGCGTACGAAGGCGGCATCCAGCCTCCCGGCCAGCAGCTCGGTGATGTTGTGCGCGGTCCACCCCGTCCGTACGACGAGATCCACGTCCGGATGGAGCGTACGGAACGCGGCGAGGAGGGCGTCGACGGAGCCGCCGCGGGCGGAGCGGGTCAGGGCCAGCCGCAGTTGTCCCTGTCGTCCGCCGACGGCCGCACGGATCCGTTCCTGCGATGCGTCCGCGTGGGCCAGCAGTTCGCCGGCTTCACGGGCCACGACCTCACCGACGGGGGTCAACCGGCAGCCCCGGCTGCCTCGTTCGAGCAGTGGAGCGCCGATGTCCCGCTCCAGCGCCCTGATCTGCTGGCTCAGCGCGGGCTGGGCGATGTGCAGCCGGCGCGCGGCCCGGGTGAAGTTCAACTCCTCGGCCAGCACGAGGAAGTACCGCAGCCGCCGCAAGTCCATCCGCCAACTATAAGCGCGGCTTATGGCTTGGAACATGGCTGGTCTTGGACAGGTCGTCAACTCCCCGCCGACAGTGGGAAACACACGGGTCAGCGATCAAGGGGGAGACATGGGCGACAGGTTCGACGCGGTCGTCGTCGGCGCCGGGGTCATCGGGCTCACCACCGCACTGCGCCTGCAGCAGGCCGGTGCCCGCGTCGCCGTGCTCACGGCCGAGCAGTCGACCGAGACGACGTCCTCCGTCGCCGCGGCGGTCTGGTATCCGGCCCACACGCGGTTCGAGCCGCGCGTACTGGAGTGGGCCACCCGCACCCACGACGAGTTCGCCCGTCAGGCGGCGGAGGGGGTGCCCGGCGTGGTCATGCGCCCCACCCGGATGCTGCTGCGCGGCCGGCCCCATGACAACCCCTGGTGGGCCGCGGCCCTTCCCGACTTCCGCGTCCTGCGCGGGGACGACGTACGGGCCCCGTTCACCGGCGGCTGGGCGTTCACCGCCGCGACCGTCGAGATGTCCCGCTACCTGCCCTGGCTCCAGCAGACCTTCCGCACGGCGGGCGGCACGCTGATCCGTCGCCGTGTCGACGCCCTGGAACAGGCAGGCATATGGGCTCCCGTGGTCGTGAACTCGTCCGGCCTGGCCGCCCGCGCCCTCTGCGGCGACACCGAAGTACGGCCGGCGCGAGGGCAGTTGGTCCTCGTCGCCAACCCCGGGCTGCACACATCCGTGCGCGACGCGGACAACGCCGACGGCTACACCTACGTCCATCCCCGCAGCACGGACGTCGTCCTCGGCGGCACCTTCGAGCTCGGCGAGTGGGACACCACACCGTCCCCGGCCACCGCCGCCGCGATCCTGCGCCGCTGCACCGAACTGGTGCCGGAACTGGCAGGCGCCCCGGTCCTGGGCCACCGGGTGGGCCTACGGCCCCACCGGGACAGTGGCGTCCGCCTCGATACCGATCCACGCCCGCCCGACCGGATACGACAACTGGTGCACAACTACGGCCACGGAGGCGCCGGAGTCACCCTGACCTGGGGCTGCGCGGACGCCGTGACCGCCCTTGTGCACCAACCCCGTCAGCACTGCTCCCCTACGTGAGAACAGGGTGTACGCCGATGGATTCCACCGAACCCGCAGAGACCGACACGCCCGCCACGCCGGCCGGTGGGACACCGCCACCCGGCGGGCCACCGACGAGACCGCGCGCCAAGGTGCGGCGCCGCACCCTGCTGCTCGCCGCGCTCGGCCTGACAGCCGGCACCGTCACGTTCGCGGAGATCGAGTCGAGAGCGAGCGACGACGACCCCCGCGAGCGCGTGTTCACCGTGCCCGACGGCCACGCCCGCAGCGTGGCGTTCAGCCCGGACGGCAGGACGCTCGTCGCCGGGCTGTCCGGGGTCCGGGGCACCGGCAGCACGCTGCGTTCGTGGAACGTGGCCAAGGGCATCTCGACCACCCCCTGGCCCGACGAGGTCGAGGAGGTGACGAAGGTGGCCTTCAGCCCGGACGGCAGGACGCTGGCCGTGGCCGGCACCCTTCAGGTGGCCCTGTGGAACGCGGCGAAACCCACCGGCGTCGCACTGCCCCTTTCCGCCCTGGACCTGGCGTTCTCGCCGGACGGCAGGACGCTGGCCACCGGGGGCCGCGACGGAGCGGCCCGGCTGTGGGACCTGGCCACCGGCACCGTCACCGACACGCTGACGGCCAAAGGCATGACCGTGGTCAACACGGTGGCGTTCCGCTCGGACGGATACGCGCTGGCCACCGGCAGCGAGGACCTCACCGACAGCCAGGTACGGCTGTGGGACCTGCAAGCCCTGTTCTCCCCCACCGTCGACGCCACCCTCGAAGCCCCGCACTGGCAGGGCTTCAAGCCCGTCGCGTTCCAGCCGGTCACCTATCTGATGGCCACCGGCGGCGACGACGGCATCGTCCGCGTGTGGGACTCGGTGTCCGGCACCCTGCAGTTCACGCGCACGGGCCACACCGGCCCGGTGACGGCGGTGGCGTTCAGCCCGGACGGGGACACCTTGGCCACCGGCAGCGAGGACAGGACCGTGCGGTTGTGGGACACGAGCACGCTCGACGTCGTCCCCGTCGACATCCTCACCGGCCACACCGACGAGGTGACATCAGTGGCCTTCAGCCCGCACGGCAGGACCGTGGCCTCGGCAAGCCTTGACAGCACGGTGCGGCTGTGGCCGATCCCGTGACCCCAACTCCCTTGGAAACCACGTCAGTCGACCATGGGGAGGACCCCCGTCATGACTGTCAGAGACGCGGAGCCCGCGGCCGGAACGATGTTGCGCGGCAGAGGCGGAACCGCATACCTGGAACGCGAGAGCGTCGAACTGGACCGGGCAGGGATCCGGCTGGTCATCCCCCTCGACGCGATCGAGACCGTCCACGTCACCAGGGACGGGCGCCCGACCGCCGAGATCCTGCTGAACTCGGCGGTCGCCCGAGCCGAACCGGCGACGGTCTGCGCGATCAGCTCCCGCAGCGCCGAGGAAGTGGAGGCCTTCGCGTGCGCCGTCAACGCGGCGCTCCCACGACAGGACAAGGCGGAAAGACGCATCGACGGCGCGGCCCTCGTGACGGCCAGGGAGCACCCCTGGCCGCCCAGGCCGCGGCCCAGAGCATTCCTTTCCCCGGGCCGGTGGTGGGCCTGCGCGACGCTCGCCTGCCTTTTCGCCGCCGGGCTGCTGCTCCCCGTGTCGGCAGGCGACGGGCGCCTCCCCCAGCTCTGGGCCGACGCCTTCCCGGGCTTCGTCCTCGGCTGCCTCGTCGCCCGCAGCACGTGGCGTGCCACGGTGACCTGGTGGCTGCTGCACCGCTACGGCGTGACGACCGTCGCCAAGATGGCGGGCTACCGCAGCGGGCCCGAGAACACCGAACCCGGAACCGTCGTGTTCGCGTTCACCGACACCGGCGGAACGTCTCACCATTTCGAACGCGCGGGCTACCCGTCGTCGCCCGACAGAAGGATCTCGTACGACCCGGCCAGACCCGACTTCGCCGTGGGGTCGGCACAGCCGTGGGTCAGAACCCTGGCCCTGCTGATCCGCCTCCTCGTCGGCGTGCCGGTCGTGCTCGCCATGGCGGCCTATTTGCTGTGGTACTTCACCACCGCGTCTCACTGCTGAACCCACGCGCAGCTCCTTTGAGGATCTTGGCGGCCCTTGCCGATCAATGCCAATGTTGGCCGTTTTCCCAGCTCAGAAGAGGATTAGCGCCTCACCCTTCTCAGCCCTTGTCGGTCTTTTCCGGTCCTTGTGTCCAACCTGCGTCCGGAACACGCCCTGGAAGGACAAGCCCGGCCAGCACTTCCGAGACAAGACGGTGATCAGCCCCAAGAAGCCAGGGTGTCCGGTGGCAACCCTCCGTGAAACCGTCCCGATGACATCACTCCTTTACTACACTGTGCGCACGGCCGATTACATGCCGTACCTTCCGGGGGGAACGGGATGGAGATCCGCATCAGCGTGCCTGGGACGGCGCGCGATGACGACCTGCGGGAACTGCGCCGCAGACTGACCGACGTTGAGGAGCTACGGGGCCGGATCCGTGGCGTGGACGCTGAAGCTCGACCCGGCTCACTAGGTGCGCTTCTGGAAGCCCTGGCTGTCAACGTGCTTTCCGCCAGTGCCGTCACCGCCCTCGCGGGAGTAGTGGTGTCTTGGATCCGGCATAAAACGGCCGACACAGTCATCAAACTGCGGCGACCGGATGGTACGGAAGTCGAGGTGACCGCCGAGCGAGTGCGGCGGCTGGACTCGGCCGCCGTACGCACCATCGTCGCCGAGCTTTCCAGCCTCACCGAGGATCTGGGGAGTCACCAAGATGACGGGCGGGCGCCCTCCGGTGAGTGACGGCACACCCCGTTGGAGCGACATCCCCGGGGCCCGGGTGCTGCTGATGGGCACTGGACGCCACGCACCGGGCTCTTCCCTGTCCGATGTACCGGCCGTCGCCGGCACCCTCGCCGACCTGGCCCAGGCGTACGTGGAACGCTGCGGCATTCCCAGCCACGCGGTCCACACGTCGCTGGACCCAGCGACGCCCCTGGAGATGGGCGACGCCATCGCGGCCGCCGCCGAGCAGGCCACCGGTCTGCTCGTCGTTCACTACGTCGGCCACGGGCTGTTGAGCGACGAGGGAGTCCTGCATCTCGCGACCCGCTCGACCGACCCTCGGCCCACCCGCCTGCCGCACACTTCCCTGCCGTACGCGACTGTGCGGCACTGCCTTCGGCAGTATCTGAACGGCGGTCCTCACCGGCGCCTGGTGGTCGTTCTCGACTGCTGTTACTCGGGCCGGGCGACGGAGGGTCTGGACGGCATGGACGAAGTGATGCCGCTGGCCGACATCTCCGGTGCATATGTCATCGTCTCGGCCGGGCGTGACGAACTCGCCCTCGCCCCCGAAGGCGCGAGACACACCGCGTTCAGCGGTGCCCTTCTGCGTCTGCTCACCGCCGGCGACCCGGACGGCCCGGCCGAGATCACCCTCGACCATGCCTTCCGCCACCTTCAGCGCGAGTTACCCGCCGCAGGCTTCCCGCGCCCTCGGCATCTCACCGAGGGCCGTACCGGCGAATTCGTCGTCGCCGCCAATCCCGCATACCGACCTGCCTCATCGGCCCCGCCCTCCCCCGGCGGCGGCAACCACAGCGGCGCCCTGGCGGCGGACATCTGTCCCTACAAGGGGCTAGCCGCGTTCGAAACGGCGGACTCGCCTTGGTTCTTTGGTCGGGAGTCACTCACCCGCACCCTCACCGACGCCCTCGCCCGCAGCCACGACGACGGCCGAGTGCTCGCCGTACTGGGAGCCTCTGGTTCGGGGAAGTCCTCGCTACTGCGTGCGGGGTTGCTGCCCGTCCTGAGCCGAGGCGAGCTATGTGTCGCCGGGTCGGCCACTTGGCCACGTGTACTGCTCACCCCGACCGCCGAGCCGCTGGCTGCGCTGGCGGCGGCGCTGTCCCGGCTCACGGGAGTCCCCGCCCCCCGCCTGGCAGAGATCCTGGCCGACGATCCACTCCGGCTGCCCGCCGCGCTGCGCGCGGGGGGTGGTACTACGCCGGTCGTGATCGTCGTCGACCAGTTCGAGGAGGTGTTCACCCTCGGTAAGAGCGCCGGTCTCCGGGAAGCCTTCGTCCGCGCATTGCGCGCCGCGGCCCACGGGGACGAGCACGGACCGGCCGCACTCGTCGTCCTCGGTGTCCGCGCCGACTTCTACGCGGAGTGCATGGCCGTTCCCGAACTCGTACCCTCACTGCGCGAACAACCCGTCGTTGTAGGGCCGATGTCCACCACCGAACTCCGCAACGCCGTGGAAAAGCCGGCTGCACGAGCCGGATTCACGCTCGAACCCGGCCTGGTCGACGTACTTCTCGGCGATCTGGGGGCATCGCCCCTCGCCAAGGGCCGGCACCAAAGGTCCTACGAAGCGGGCCGGTTGCCGCTGCTGTCGCACGCCCTGAAGACCGCCTGGCAGCAGCGCACCGGTCCCACGATCACCGTCGCCGGGTACAAAGAGACCGGGCGTATCCACGGGGCGCTCGCTGCCACGGCCGAGCTCGCGATGTCACGCCTGGACGAAGGGGGCCGCGACGCCGCCCGGAGCCTTCTGCTGCGTCTTGTGCGCATCGGCGAGGGCACCGAGGCGACCAAACGCCGAGCCCCCCGCTCCGAACTGCTCGCGGAGGTCCCCGACCCTGAGCGGGCCGCCGCCGTCCTCACCGCTTTCACGATGGAGGACACCCGGCTCATCACCATGGAGCGCGACAGCGTGGAGATCATCCACGAGACGCTGCTGCACGCCTGGCCTCAACTGCGCGGCTGGATCGACGAGAACAGGGCGCGACTGCGCACAGAACAGCATCTGACGGAGGCGGCCCACGCCTGGGAGAGGGCGGGCCGCGACCCGTTGCTGCTCCACACCGGAAGCCGCCTTGCCCGCGCCGAGGTCTGGGCTGCCGACGAACCGGTGGACAGCGGCAACCCGCTGGCCCTGGAATTCGTCCGGGCAAGCGAGCATCGACAGCGCCGATCCGCCCGACGGCGCCGGACCGCCGTGGCAGTGGTGCTGTGCGTTCTGGTGGCCGTCGCCGCATCGTTGGGCGCACTCCTCCAGAGCGCCGACTCACAGCGCCGCGAGGCCCAGTCCCAGCACCGTACGGCCACCGCACGCGGGCTGGTGTTCCAGGCCGAGTCGCTGCGCGCGACCGCCCCGGACACCGCCCTACGCCTGGGCATCGCCGCCCAACGACTCGGCCCCAGCGACAACGCCAGGGCGAGCCTCATGACGACCCTCCTGAGCCGTCACGAACCCGATTTCCTCACCGCCCACACCGGTCCCGTCAAGGCCGTCGCGTGCAGCGACGACGGCCGTACCATAGCGACCGCGGGCGCCGACCGCGCCGTCCTCCTCTGGGACACCACCGACCGTGCCCATCCGCGCCGCATAGCCCGCCTGACCGGCCATCACGCACCGGTGAGGACCCTCGTCTTTGCACCGGGCGGCACGCTACTCGCGACCGGTGGCGAGGACCGCACCATCATCCTTTGGGACGTGTCCGACCCCTCCCGGCCCCGTCGCCTGACCAGCATCACCGGCGCTACCAGCACCATCGAGGCCATCGCAGTCAGCCCCGACCGGCACACCCTGCTCAGCGGCGGAGCCGGCCGCTTCGGCATCATGTGGGACATCACGGACCTCGACCACCCGCGAAAGCTCGCCACGATGGAGGGCGGCACGTACCGGCAGGTACACAGCGTGGCCTTCACCCCCGACGGTCGCACCGCCGTAATCGACGGCGCCGGAGAGAGCCCGTGCATCTGGAACATCAGCGACCCGGAGCACCCGCACAGAATCGGCATCGCCCCCGGACGAGGTGCCGAGGAGGTCTACGCAGTCGCCGTCGCGCCGGACGGACGCACTCTCGCCGTCGCGTACAGCGGCAACGAGGTCGTCCTGTGGGACATCCGGGAGCTGACAACCACCAACAACCAACGCCAGATGTCGGTCATCCGCGCCCACACCCGTCCCGTGCACGGGCTGGCCTTCAGCCCGGACAGCCTCACTCTCGCAACCGCGTCCGCCGACCACACCGCCCTGCTCTGGAATGTCACCAACCAAGCCCGCCCCCGGCGCCTGGCCGTCCTCAACGGTCACACCGCCCCGGTCAACTCAGTCGCCTTCACCCCGGACGGCCGCACCGTGGTAACCGGCAGCGACGACGGTACGGCCGCCCTTTGGGACGCCACTGAACAGGTACTCCCCCACCCCACGGCCGCCCTCAGCGCCCCCGACGGCCGTGTGCTGGGTGTTGTCCTCCCAGCCGGCGCACCCGCCCTGGCGGCCACACGGGACGGCGCCGGACATCACATCGTTCTGTGGGACGTCACCGAGCCCGACCGGCGGCGCCGCCTCGCCTCCATCACGGCAACCCAACCCCTCTCGGTCGCCTTCAGTCCAGACGGTAAACGGATGGCCGTCGTCGACTACGAATCCGCGAAGGTGGTGCTCTACGAACTCACCGATCCGACCAACCCGCAGCACACATCGACCCTCACCAGCGACCACGGCCGGGTGACCTCGGCGGTCTACGGACCCGACGGCCGCACCCTGGCGACCACGACGGAGGGACCCCTGGTCAAGGACAGCAACTTTGACGGACCCGTCATCGACGCCGACAAGTCCGCCACCATCCTCTGGGACGTCGCCCGCCCCACCCGCCCTCAGCGCGCCGCAGACATCCCCGCTGGACTGAACGGGTACGTCGTCTTCAGTCCGGATCAACGCGCCCTTTTCTCGGCCGCCGATGGCGAAGCAGCCATCCTGTGGGACGTGCGCAACCTGGCGAAGCCTCGCCGACTGGGCAGCCTCAGTGCATCCGGGGGCACCTTCGCGGGCAATCTCGCTGCGGCCTTCACTCCGGACGGAAAGATGCTCGCCCTGGCCCGCGGCGACCGCCAGGCCGCCGTCCTGTACGACATCAGCGAGCCAAGCCGGCCCAGGGAGGTGGCGAGCCTCGCCGGCCACGCCGACTCCCCTTGGTCCTTGGCCTTCGGCGCCCACGGCCACCTGCTCGCTACCGCGGCGAACGACGGAACCATGATCCTCTGGGACGTCACCGTCCCCTCCACCCCACGTCAACTCACCACCGTCACCGGACCGACGACTGGCTTTTTCGGGCACCTGGCCTTCTCCCCGGACACTCGCACCCTTGCCAACGTCGAAACCGACTACGACCAGCCCCGAACAGGGTTCCTCTGGGACATCACGCCCATCACACGGTCCCTTACGGACCCCACCATCCGCGCCTGCACCCTCGTACACCGCGGTCTCAACCGCGGTGAGTGGAAAAGAGCCACCGCCGGCCTGCCCTACCAGCGGACGTGCCCCAACTGATCTGTGTCTGGCCTACCGCGTCGAACTCCCAGGACTGACCATCCACCCGGATTCCCAACGCACAGGGCCCGCCACCGGCGGCTGCGCGCACTCGAAGAAGGCCGCGAACTGACAGCCGACGGTGCTCTGGACATGGACCTGTTCCTGGACAAGTGCCCCTACCGCCCAACAAGCGCGTACGTGGCGAGCGACGACCGCCATACCGGTGCGGACAGTGACCGCCGCCGTACCTCGTCGACACCTCCGGCCTCGTCGTGCGGGCAGCGGCTACCGCCAGGTCCAGGACGTCTCGGCACACGCGAACCCCAGCCCCGGTGCGACCCTCTACAACCAGCAGGCGGCGGCCGGCAAGTCCGACCTCGCCTTCGCCAACCCCGCCCTCTACGCGGCAAAGGGCACCGACTTCCACGGCATCACCAGCGGCGGCAACGGCGCCGCCCGCAGCCACCGGCTGGGACTTCACCACAGGCTGGGGCTCGTACAACGCGGCGACACTGCCGAGCAAGGTGCTCGGCCGACGTCTGACACCTGACGCGCGGTCCCGTCGTGCGCCGAGGCGTGTATCGGGACCTCATGTCGCATTCCCCGGTCCGTCATCGGAGAGGGGGCGGCCAGGACCGGAGCGCGGAGTTCGCCTGTGCCCTACGGGATCAAACTGACGTGGAGATTGGCGACTCAAACTCTTCAGCCTTGGATGTCAAGACATCGTTCGTCATAGGCACCCGGTGAGCAGAAGACTCCCACCACCGAGTCGCCAATGGAGAGACTGACGGCGCTGTACTCGTCGCGCCTGACAACAACCGACGTTCCCGGTCGGTATGGCCGGTCGGGTGCGTTGGAGGACATCACTCGGCCTCTGAAGACGCCCGTGGCCCCTTCCGCCACCCTGCCGGTGACTACACCGCCCCAGGTCGGGGTGTCCACGTCGTCACACGGAGGCCCGTCGGTGGCGCAGTCCCGGAAGATCCGGAAACGGTAGGTAAATTCGCCCTGCCGCGAGATCTTGAGTGACCCCTGCGCCCAGCCCCATGAACCGGCGACCCCCTCCAACCCTGCACCCCTGGTGGGGATTGGCTTCGGCGTGACGCCTGGAGAGCTTCCCAGCCACACACGGGTGCGAGAGGGCGGGTGCCCGTCCGGGGCCGGATCGGTACCGAAGGCGAGGACCGTGCCGTCGTACTCGGCGACCGTGTCCACCCGCACCGACTGCCCGAAGCCGTCCTTGCCGCCCGTCACCCTGTTCCAGCGTCGCCCGTCGCCGGAGGACCACATGGCGCCGGTGCTCCTGGCCTCAGTCTCGGCCGACCCCACGGCAAGGTATCCGCCGGGCACTATGACCACATGGTCGATGAATCGGCGATCGCCTTCCGTACCACCGAGGCTTCCGGCCTTACGCCAGCCTGAACCGCCAGAGACGTTCCTGATCCAGGCCTCAGGGGACCGCGCCGTCGCACCGGCGGACGCTAGGGGCCCCGTCAGGACGACGGAGTCCGACGGTCCGGCGGCGGCCGCCCGCAAAGGGAGTTGTGCCCGGAGTCCGGTCGCTGTGCGCCACTTCGTGCCGTCCGGGCTCTCGATGACGAAGGACGCTGAGGGGCCCCACGGATCCTCGCACTTCGCCCACACGGTGAAACCACGCTCGTCAGCGATGACCCCCACCTCAGGTTCCTGGTCCTGCCATTGCGGACAGGCCACGTTGTGTGGCGCACCGAACGGATCCTTGTTCGCGGAGACCCACACCCGCAGGCTCCGGCCCCGCTTGCGTTCCGTGGCCTGCACGAACGGCCCGCCGTTGTGGCCCACCACGACAGTGCCGCGCGGGCCCTGGGCCGCGGCCAGCACGACATCGGAGGAGACCCCCTCGGGCAGGTACTCAACAGCGCCCCACCGCCCCCTTCCGCGGTAGCGGGTGACCGCCGGGGAGTCATCACCGTCACGCAGCACCTTGCCCCCCGCAATCACCTCTCCGTTGTACGCGGTCAGGGAACCGACCGACATGGTTCCCCCCGGCAACCGGGAAACCCGCCAGTGGATTCCGTCAACCGAGCGGTACATCTCTGATCCGCCGCCCTGCGTGCGCCCCTCGAACAGAAATCCGTCCTTCGAAGAGACGACTGTTTCAGCGGTCAGCCCGAAGAAAACAGAGGGGAGGTCGGCAAGGGGAATCTGCTGCCAGTTCACTGCGACGGAATCGGGACGGGGCTTGTCGTCACTTCCTCCGCCCTGGCACGCAGAGAGCAGTATCGCCACGCAGAGCAGGCACACAAGCCACCGAGGACTCCAGGCAAGGGGCATGGACGCTTCTGCACTCCTTCGGTCGTGAACAGTCCGGGAAAGAATGGCAGAGCTCCGCGCCTCCTGGGACGCATATGCTCACAAACGAATGATTCGAGCGATCACAGGCGATCAGATGTGTGATTTCTGTTTCTCTTGGTGCTGGTGATGCGCATGGTGTCTTCTTCCGGCATCTGAAAAGAGGCCGTCCACGAAATTCGACTTTCTCCTTCTCGTCAGGCTTCGGTTGATGCCAAGATGACCTCCCGCCGATCGTGGAGTAATAACTGCCACGCGAGGAAAGCGAACGAAAGGCAGCCGTGGCTGTGGAACGCCCGCAAACTCCCGAGGTACGCGACCTGCTGCGTCGGCTGCCCGTCGGCGCGAGCGCGACCAATCTGCATTCCTGGCTCACCGGCGCGGACCAGCCCTTGTGGGCTTTACTGACCGAGTGCGTCGCTGCGGATGACGAGGAGACGCTGCGCCTGCTCATGGAGGGGCAGACGCCCCTGCACGACGTCCTCGACGAGGCACCGGCCTGGCTCGGGCTGAGCGAGCCCGTGGACGCTCCCTTCGTCGAGGACGAGTCGGCTCCGGCGCGCGCGTTACGCGCCTACGCCGCGCTCGGGCTCGCCCTGGTCGGGGCCCGCGCGACCGCCGAGGAGCGGCTCCGTACGGGAACGTCCTGGCTCCTGCGCAGCGGCGCCGCGGCATCAACGGCCCCAGCGACGACTCTGTGGGTCCCGGAGCCGGAACTACGCCATGGAGAACGGCTGAGCGGACTCCTCACCAGCGAGTCCCTCTCCGCCTCCGTCAGCGGACACCTCTCCCTCATGCTCCTCGCACTCGACGGAGGACTGCCGAAACCCCTGCGCGGGCCCCATCTGACGGTACTCGCCGACCGCGGTGACGACGGGCCGGGGGCACGCTTCAGACTCCAACTGGACCTGGTGCGCGGACTGCCGGCCAGTCTCCTGCCGGATCCGCGCTGCATGACCTCGTTTCTCGGCGACGAAGGATTTCGCCGCTCTCTCACCGACGCCTGGGCGACCGCCAGGCCGGCGAAGCTGAAGGGCACCGTCCTCTGGTCGCTGCGTGACGGTGACGGACCCGTCGACCACGTGAGCGGTTCGTCCTTCGGCGCGGCCTTCGCCGTACTCCTCACGGATCTCGGCAGAACCAGGACCGGGGTCCGGGGACCGCTCCGGCTTCGTAGGACCAACCCGAGCACGGCCGTGGTCGGCGCTGTGTCCGCGGCGAACCCCCGAGTCGTCGAGTCCGTTACCGGATACGACAACAAGCTCAGTGTGCTGAAGGCCCAGAACCGGGTCGTCGTACCGAAAAGGGACGAGGAGCAAGCTCGGGCGGCCAATCAACACGGAGCGGTCATCGTCGGTGTGGTCACAGTGGAGGAGGCCGCGAAGGCGGCACGGCGTTTGGACGTCAGGGCGACATCGCGCCTGGTGGCCACCACGCTGGCCCTGTGCCTCACCATCTCCCTCACGGCGTGGTACTCGGCCAGAGACGAGAGCCAGCGCAACAGCGACAAGGCGGTCGCCGCAGGGCTGGCCGCGAAAGCGGTCAAACTCAGCGCCACCGAACCGCGCACGGCCGGTCTGCTGGCGCTCGCCGGGTACCAGATCGACAGCGGGAACGAAGACGCCAAGGAAGCCATGCAGGAGGTCCTGGAGACCAACCGCAACACCGTCCGCAGTTGGGTGGCCGACAAGACCGCCGTCGAGGCCCTCGCAGTGGACGACACCGGCCGCCGGGCGTACACCTCGGGCATCGACGACGCCATCCGCGTCTGGGACACCCGGTCCGGGCGGAAACTCGCCGAGGTCAGGGGGCGGGCCGCCGAACTCGTCAGGAACACCGAATCCGGCACGCTCGCCGCGCATGACGGCAGGAACCTGAGATTCTTCGACGCGTCGGGCGACATCCCGAAGCCGATGGGCACGCTGAAGGCACCGCCCTGCGTGGGAGAGTTCAGCGAGATCGTCAGGATGGCCTTCACCTCGCACAGCGCCGCGCTCACCGCAGTATGGAACGACGGCAGCATGACGAGCGTCGATCCTGTCAGTCTCACGGTGACATCGTGCGTGCACCTCAAGGACATCGCAGGGCAGCAGATCGCCGGGCAACTCGCACCGAACCGGCCGGTGCTGAGCGCGGACGTCGTGCCCCCGGGCGCCAGCCTCGCCAACGGGGCGGACGAGGCAGTCCTCCTTCTCACCACGAACGACGTGGTGAGTGTGAATCTCCGGACGCAGAAGGTGTCGCGGGTCGTGCCGGCTGCGGACGTGCCCCGTAACGCCTCTCTGGTGCGTGCGTCGGAGGATGTGGTGACACTGGCCACCGAGGGCGGCGTCCTGGCCTGGGACCGCAAGCAGAAGAGCCGGATCGCCTACCCCTTGGGCGGTCTGTCCACCCGGCCCAAGGGGCTGCAGCAGGACGGCGACCAGGTGGTGATCGCTGGAGCGAGCGGGACTGCGGTGATTCCCGTGCGCTCCTCTACCGACAGCGCCGCCGCTCCCTTGTCCGTGCCCAGCGGCGGGCGCTCCGTAGCCGCGGTGCGTGCGAGTGACGGAACGGTGATCGCGGCCGGGGACGGCGCACGCGTCACCGTGCTCGCCAACACATCCGTCCAGCGGGCGCTCCCCCCGGCCAAACCCTCCACGGGTGAGGCTTTCGGCCCTGGGCACCGGCTGCTGCTCTCCGACTACTTCATGTCCAACGACTCCTACGGCGCCTACACGATCAACGTCGACTCGACGCCTGACTGGACCAGCCCTGCGGGCTCCTCGTACAAGACTGTGGTCGACTACCCTGCCTCGGCGTCGTACATCAACTCCCTGGCCGTGTCGGACAAGTTCGTCGGGGCCGCCGGTCTGGCCGGGGGGCTCGGAGCCGTGACGGTGTGGAAGAAGGACGGCACCTTCCTCCAGCAGATGTTGATGTCTCCTCAAGAGGACCGGAAGCGCAAGTCGACCGACCGCATCGTCACCCAGGTCGGTTTCGTCCCGGAGCCCGGCCTCATGGTGGCGCGGCACGTCTCCGGAGCGGTCGGCATCTGGTCGACCAGGAACTGGGACCGCTTGGGCACGATCTCCCTTCGCCCCGGCACGACAGCCATGGCGCTCCACGGACGCACCGGGTTCTTCATCGAGGGCGAAGCACAGGCCGCCCGACTCGTCGAGGTGGATCTCGTCACCCGCAAGAAACTGCGCTCGATCCCCGCTCCGGAAGTGACCCGACTGTCGCTCTCGGCGGACGGATCCCGGCTCCTGACCCTCACCTGGGACGGCAACACCATCGGACTCCTGGACAGCAGGAAGCTGACTCCGTTGGCCAAGCCGCTACAACTGCCCACCGGCGAGTTCGTCGCCGACGCCGAGATCTCTCCGGACGGCCGACTGGTAGCCACCGCGCTGGGGGACCAAGTCCTCGTCCACAACCTGACCACCGGTCGCCAGACCATGCCCGCGCTGCGCGACATGAACGGCAATGATGTGGTGTCCCTGGCCTGGTCACCCGACGGCGCCTATCTCGCCGGAGGCTCGCTGCCCCCCGTGAGGGAGACCAGGGGACCCGGCCCAGTCGACATCTGGAAGATGACCGAGGGATCCCTCAGGAAGCGGATGTGCGACTGGACGGACGGCGGCCTCTCGCGGGAAGACTGGAAGAAGTACGTCGCCCACTCGGTGGCCTTCATCGACCTCTGCAAGGGTGTCACCAAATGAACCGGATCCGCGGAGCGGTGAGATGGGCAGCAGTCCTGGCCGCGGGAATGGTTCTGCTCGGGGCGAGTTGCAGTGCGCCGAGTGGGGACGACGCCACGCCGGGCGGAAAGGCGCCGGGCGCGACCGGCCACGGCACCCCGGTTCTCGCATTCGTCCGGCCGAAGGCACGGGAGATGGTCCTGGCGGACGCGGCAGGCCGGACATGGCGGGGCGCGCGGCTGAGCGCACCCGCGGACGCTGTCCGCTGGTCACCCGACGCGACCGCGCTGGCGTGGATCGACGCCGAGTACGACAGCCCGGACGGCCGGAAACTGCATGTCCTCGACGTCGCCACCGGGCGCGAACGGGCAACGCCCTGCCCCTGCCGGGGCATTGGCTTCCTCGGCGACGACGTGGCCACGGTGACCACGGACGGTGACGCGCTCCTGCTCTTCCCACTCCGCGGACAGCCCCGTCGTCTGCCGCTCAGCAGCGCCCAGCCTCCCTACGCCAAGGTCGCCGCCGGCGGTCGGGACCAAGTGACCGTGGCCAGCCCGCTGCCCGAGTTACAGGCGGGCCGCGGCCAGTACCAACTGGTCGCCGTCGACGGATCGGGCGTCGTGTCGCCGTTCCGGCCTGCCGGAACCCCCACCTCGTTCCTGGAGGGCCTCCAGTCTCCCGGCGGACAGGACATCGCCTGGAGTTTCTACGACTCCGGAGGTGCCTGCTGGAACGTCTCCGGCATCCGCCTCGCGACTTATGGCCGGGAGGGCCGACAGGCACCGGATCGTCCCACCGACGCGGCGATGGTCCGGGCCCTACTGAAGGATCGTGTCACGGTCCAATCCTTTGCCTGGGCAGGCCAAGGGCTAACAGTGACCTTCGGCCCGCAGGTGAACTGCCAGGTAGCGCAGACGAAGCGCTTCGTCTCGTACTACTTGAAGGACGGCAGGTGGCACTACATCGGATCAGGAATGCTGGCGGTCGGCTACGGCGCCCGGGGACGCGCGGTACGGCTCCTGGCGCCCCAGCGGCCGCAGACCCAACCGCCGGAAGAACTCCCCGTGCCGGTCGGGGACCTGGAGTTCACCGACCAGCAGGGCAAACGGCGTGTCATCAGCACAGGGGTGTCGTCGTTCTCCTTCACGCCTACGGAAAGCACGAGAGCGAACGAACCCAAGACCACGCCCCAGCCTGAGCAGACCGAAGTCGCCCGCACGGACGACCGTGGAGGTCCCGTCCCGCAGCCACTGCGCGCGCTGGCTCAGCGCATCAGGGATGCTGCGCGAGCCGGCGACGTGTCACTCCTGCGGTCACTGTGCGACCTGTGCGATGAGGAGACCCTTGCGGCCCTCCCGACCGCCGCGGGACGCCGCGAGCTGGTACGGCTGTTGAGCAGCCACCCCGGCCGTACCGGGAACGGCATCGTGTTCCCCGGCCTAGCGGCCCACCACTGCGTCGACGAGCCCGGCCAGGACGTCAGCTGCACCTCCGAACAGATCGAGGACATCGGCCTGTTGGACATTCCGCAGGAGGACGACGACTCGTACGACGGCACCACGTACGCGCCTGACCTCGACCACAGGCTGCAACTGCGGCTGGGGGCGGGCGGCAAGGCTCTCTGGGTGGGGAGGTACACACCATGACCTGCACGGAGGATGCCGGAGGTCCGCACTCCGAGTGCTCCGGCAACCACGGCACGGAACAGCGTGCTCCGGCCGGCCCGGTGATGGTCGGAGACATGGTCGACGGGGAACGTGTCAGCGGATTCGGATACGCGCCACCCCCGGCGCCCATGTTGCCCAGCTCGCACAACGACCGCCTGCTGACGGAGAGCGACCGCGGCGAGGCCGTGCCTCCGCGGCGCCTCGTCCCCGCGTCCAGGGCGCCGGGCCCGTACGACGAGCGGTTGCCCCACCAAAGGCTCCCGCAGCACTGCGTAGTGCCCGCCGCCTGCGGCTTCCCGTCCCTCCCGGCAGCCGTGAACGACCTTCTGACGACCGTGTCCTCGCCCTGGGCACGTGTCGTCGACCCCATCGCCACGACAGTGCGCACGGCCGGACACGAAGTCTGGCTGAGCGGCGGAGCTCCCCGGGAGCTCCTGTCCGGTCGTGGGCCCGAGGCGGTGCGCGATCTGGATCTGACGGGCACCGCGCCGGCGGGCCGCTTCGCGGAGCTGACCCGTCAGGCGCTGGACGAGGACGGCGAGACCTACGAACTCCGCATCCCCGTGAGCCCTGACACCCTGGTCTGCTCCGTACTCGGCAGCGATCAGTCGGCGCCCTTGGTCGAGTACCGCGGTCTGGGCCTCGGCGGTTTCGAGTTCCCTGCCACCGGCACCGATCTCGTCGCGGACAGCCGGCAACGGGACTTCACGGTCAACAGCCTCCTCTACGACTTCAAGCGCCACCTGGTCATCGACGCGAGCGAACGCGGCCTGAAGGACCTGGCGGAACCGGGGCGAGCGCTGGTGCCCGTCGACACCTCGCCCGATCCTCTGGTCCAGGCCTCCACGGCCCTGCGAGCCGTGAAATTCCTCGTTCGGTGGGAGACGGACGGCCCGGCGAACATCCGCGAGTTGCGCGCGTGGTCGCTCGGGTTCCCCGACGATCTGGCCGACCGCGTCCGCGCACGAGGGCCACACATCTGGGGCCAACTGCGCACGCTGCACGACGAGTGCGTGGACGGCTTGCCGGAGGACCGCCAGACAGCCGCCGGGAGCATGCTCGGGCAAGGCGTGGAGAAGCTGTTGAAGGCACTGCGGCAGGAAGCAGAGTGAACGGCTCCGCGTCGGCTCGGCACCGGCCTCTCGCACGCTGGGTCGCTCACACCACCGTCTCCAGTTCCGGGACGCACCTCGTCACGGGACCGGTGAACGACGGTGCGGAGCGGACCGACGCCCGAGTGCTCCCGCTGTTCGAGAACGGGGCGTGGCGCAGGACAAGCGTGCTCGCGAGCCGGGAGGGCGCCTCAGTGGCCCGCGTTCTGGCCCTTCACCACCCGGTACTCGGCATGACCTACGTCGAGTTGGACGACCAGGGCAGGCCCCTGCAGGTGAGCCCGGAAGGCACGGAACTGATCGCCCGGATGGAGACGGACTGGAACGCTCCGGCAATGGGACTGGATCTCCTGGGCATCCTGGCCGGGGAAAGCCCGGACCTCCGCTACTTTCTGCTGCACCGGCTCGACATGGAGACCGATCCGCCTCCGGTGCTCTTCCACACGCTTCCCTGGGCCGCGTTGGACACGGTCGCGGAGAACGTTCTGACCCTGCTCGACGGGACGCCCTCCGTCGAGCCCCCCGTTCACGAACTGCGTCACTGGTTCGCCCCCGCGGTGACCAGGGTCGCCGGTCCCCTCGCGGTTCTGGAACGCGGGATGCGGGAGGGCCGTGACCCCGCAGTCCTCCGCCATGAGGCCGTCTCCCTGATGACAGGCCTGCTGGCGGCCCGAGCCGATCGGATTCCTGGTTCGACAGCCCACTTACTCGGTCATCTGGTGGAGCGGCTGAGCACGCAGGACGCGCTGCTGGGACACACCGCCCGGGTGATCAGATTCCGTCTGCGCCCCAGCTCCGGAGCCCGCCACCAGCCTTCCCTGACTCTCCGGTTGGAGTCGGCGCTGCCGGCCGCTGCGCGGACGGCCGGAACCTCTCACGAGCGAACCGTCCGGGACGGCCCGTTCGAAGCAGCGGTGCAGCAGACTTCCGGGGGCCGATTGAAGGTGACGTTGACCATGCCGGCTCCCACGCGTGCCGTCGGGGGCGCCTGGGCCGTTCCGGACGGTCTCGTCGCACCGCTCGTCCTTCATGCGGGAAACACGAAACCGCGTCGCTTCTGGGTCGCTCTGCGTGGCACAGAGGAACACGCACAAGGCAACGTGACCCTGCGCACCCCGCCGGAGCGCTTCCAACTGGTGGCAGACGAGCCCGCCGTGCCGTTCGCGGCTCTCCGGCCCGTCCCGCCAGCGGAGTTGGTGCCTTCGCTGCGTGCTTCCTCCGTGGCGACTTTGCGCCTGTGGAAGCAGGCATCGGAGGCTCTCCCACCTGACCATGCGGTCCCCGTGGCCCTCAGGCTCCACCGGGAGGAGCTCAGCCGCTGACTCCGGACCTGGCCGGTGGCTACCGATGACAAGGAGGCACACAGTGGCAGAGAGCTCCCAGGACAGTGCGCGAGCCCGGCGGTCAGCGATAGTCGACGAGCTCCGCAGGCTGGAGGAAAGCGCCATGTACAGCGCCCAAATGCAGTTCGAAACTGCGAAGTACTGGCGCGGAGTGCATCTGATGATGGGCATTCCCACTAGCCTGCTGGCCGCTGTCGCCGGTACGACCGCGCTGGTGGAGTCGACGGGACGCATCGCCGCCGGGATACTCGCGCTGGTCTCGGCCGGCCTCGGCGCCGTTATGACCACCGTGAACGCACCCCAGCGGATGGCCCATGCCACGACCTGCGCGAACACCTACCTGGAGGTACAGACGGCCGCCCGCCAAACCCGTGCCGTTGATCTTCCGTCGATGCCCATAGCCGACGCACGAGCCACCCTGGCAGAGTTGACCGCGCGCCGTGACGAACAGAACAGAGCTGCGGATCCACCGACCCGGCGCGCGTACGGACGGGCCCAAGCAAATATCAGGTCGGGGGGGCAGACGTACGTGGTGGATGATGAAGCAGTGGCGCACCCCGGTGCGACCGGACCCAGCACATCTGGCTGACCTCAGGTGCGCTGGCGGATCCGGTTCGATGCCACTCTGGCCAGCGCATTTTGGCGACTGTGCCCCCATTGCCTCTTCGTAGACCCACCTCGAAGTCATTGGCCACATGCATGATGGTGTGGTCATGGTGCACCCCTGTCGCGCACACCAGCAGATCGATCGAGCCCGCCACGCGATGCACCCTTACCACCCAGATAGCCGTGCTTGTCAGTGCCGCCGAGCGCGCGGCACTGACATCGAGAACCACCACTCGCCCTCGGATCCCGCTACGCCGTCTCCGGCTGTCCCAGCCAGGTGGAAGACGCCTCACCCGGCTCCAAGCGCTGACCCACCGCTGTGGCTCGATGGGGAGACGAACACGCGGACACGGTCGGGCTCGCTGGTGACCATATGCCGGGAGTGGCACAACATCATGTAGCTCCGCGCCGTCATCACACCAGTTCTGTCCGCGGGCAGAGGTGGTCCGGCGACCGCAGGCTGGGCCAGCACCATCTGCCCGTGTTCTTTGCGCAAGCGGAGATGATCGCTCTGAGCGCGTTCGCCGAAGGCATCGACTGTCACACGCCAACAGTGACAGGGCATCGGAACACATTCAGCTTTCGGCGGTCCGAAACCCGAGCAACTGCCTGGGACACCGCCGCCGCTGAGACACGCGGGCTAGCCAAGGACGTAGGTCTCATCACCGAAGTCAGCGACGATCTTCAGCTTGCCGCCGAGCGCCTTGACGTAGGCAGCCAGGGTGTCGACCTCGCTGCGCTCCAGTTGGCCCTTCTCGATACGCGAGACGCGAGCCTGAGTGACGCCCATGGCCGCGGCAACCTGAACTTGTGTGGTGTGCTGCCGCTTCCGCAACTCGGCGAGCCGGTGGACACGGGACGCGAGGACCAACGCCTGCGCCCCCTTCTGGATCTGGTCCTTCTCAGCATCAGTGAAGGAGAAGTCCTCGGCCAGATCTTCCCAGGAGACGGCCTGCGGGTCCTTGAGGTGATCAGTCATCGTTCCCCGTCCTCTCCATCGATTCGCTTCAGATGCTCTGCATACGCCTGCTCCGCCTGGGGCACCGCGACGCGGTACCAACCGGACCAGTTGCCCGCCTTGTCACCGCCGACCAGGATCACGGCCTGGCGGTCCGGGTCGAACACGAACAACAAGCGCACTTCCGTGGCCCCCGCCGAACCGGGGCGGAGTTCCTTCAGGTTGGGCAGCGCCGAGCCTTTGATCGTGTCCACCAGAGGCCGGCCCAACGCAGGACCTTCCTCCTGAAGGGCGGTGACAGCCTGGCTGACCTGAATCAGAGTGTCGCGGTCAGTGCGGCGCAGACCGTGCAGCCACGAAAGAGCCGGCTCGACCACGACAATCTTCCAAGCCATGCACGCGCCCCCATCTGCACTTTATTACGCCTATAGCATACACCACTGGTGTAATAGACGGCACGGATCGCGTTCACCTCGGCGGACATCCGTTGCTCAGCCTCGCCACCGAACCGGTCGGGACCCACCAGCACCGCGTCACACCGACAGAGGGAAGCGACCCCCAGTCAACTGATCGCAGCTCACGAAACCTTCAATGACACCCACGCGATCAGGAACGACCAGGGATGGCAGTACGCCGACCACCGGGCCTGGGTGCCGGTCGACTCCGGCAATGTCACAGCCTCACAAGCGTCACCCTGGACGTAGGCAAAGCAGGATCCACTGCACCACGCGCAGCGTTCGCTGCACGCCACACACTCTCGGAAAACCATGTTTTCGCAGGTCAGAAGGTTTCTTCCCGAGTAGCGAAGGTGGGGCGGGTGGGACTCGAACCCACGGCCGACGGATTATGAGTCCATTGAGGATCTTGGCGGGCCTTGTCGATCCATGCTCATCTTGGTCCTTTTCCCAGTTCAGGCAGGTTTTGGTGCCTCTGTTCCTCTGCCCTTGTCAGTCTTTTCGACGACACCGAAGTTCTGGAACAGGTCGGCCAGGAAACCCTTTCCGTGCTGTCAGTGGTCTCTGTTAGCTTCAGGCGCTCGTGTGATCCACGAGCATCAAGCGCTCACAGGGGAGGGCCACTTGACCAGGTTCACAAGGACAGGCAGACGCAGACGCACGGTGGTGGGGAGCTGTGCGGCGGCGCTGTTGGTCACGGCTGCCGGGACGGCGTACGCGGTGGACAACCTGCCGCCGAATCAGCCGCTTGTCCAAGACCTCCAGTCGGGAGGCAAGGCATGCGCGACCGGTGACGACACACCATACGTTTCGACGCCGCCCAGGCTCAGTGCAGTGCTGTACGACCCGGAGGAGGACAACCAGCCCTCCGAATCCAGCCCGCTCAGTGGCGAGTTCGAAGCCTGGTGGACGGACGCGGCCGGAGTGAAACAGCAGCGTACCTACACCTCCATCACTCTTTCCTCGGGGTCGCGCCAGTACTGGACGATGCCGAACGACATCCCGGCGAACACCGTCGTCTCCTGGCATGTCCGCGCGAACGACGGCAAGGCGACCTCCACGTGGAGCGACGAGGGCGACGGCTCGGTCTGCTCCTTCGTGTACGACGACGTGAGCCCGGAGAAGGCGACGATCACCTCTCCCGAATACCCCAACCCGGAGGACGTGTTCTGGGTGGACGGAGTGGGCGTCTACGGCCACTTCACCATGGACTCGCCTTCCGACGACGTGGTGTCGTACACGTACGGCTTCACGGGCGGCCCTTACGGCACCGTCTCCGCGGAGCGGCCGGGCGCGGCCGTGACCATTCCGTACCTGCCGCTCTCCGCGGGACCCAAGTCGCTGACGGTCCGCGCGATCGACCGGTCGGGCCGAAGCAGCGGGGAGTCGCGTTACGACTTCAACGTGCAGGCCGGCCGCGCTCCCGTCGCCCGCTGGAAGCTGGACGACCCGGCGGACTCCGGCTCGGCCGCCGCCGAGACCGGCACCGCCGCCCGTGCCGGGACCGGCGTGACCTTCGGCGGCCCGGCGCCCACCGGCACCACGGCCACCACCACGGTCGGCCTCGACGGCAGCGACCACGCCTTTCTGACCCCGGACGCCCCGGCGACCGACATCCGTAAGACCTTCGCGGTGAGCGCGTGGGTACGGCCCGCCGAAACGGGCCGGAACATGACCGTCGTCAGCCAGGATGCCGACGGGGCACCCGGCTTCGACCTCGGGCTGCGCCACGAGGACTCCGGGCCCGCCTGGTCGTTCGCGATCGGCGGCGCGCAGGTGTCCGGCGGCGCCCCCGAGACCGGCGAGTGGGCCCATCTGCTGGGGCTGTACGACGCCGAGACCGGAAAGGCGCGGCTGTACGTCAACGGCCACGAGGCCGGGACCGCGGCCGACGCGACTCCCGCCGAGGCGGCCGGCGCCTTCCAGATCGGGCGCGCCCTCGGTGCTGCCGACTATGGGGACCAGTGGCACGGGGACATCGGTGACGTACAGGTTCACGACCGGGTCGTGGTGCCGGACGAGGTAGCCGAACTGGCCTACCGCAAGCCAACGTTGCTCGGCCACTGGTCGCTGGAGAACGCGACGGACGGTGTGAGCCCCGCGCAGTCGGGCGGCGCGCCGCTGCGGCTCGGCGCGGGGGCTTCGATCTACCGGGGCTCCGACAGTTCCTGTATCCCGGAGATCGACCCGGACTGCACCTACGTGCCGCCGCCACTCGTCGGTGACGGGCATCTGCTGCTGGACGGCGAGAGCGGGTACGCCGCTGCCGACGGGCCCGTCGTGGACACCGGGGACAGCTTCACTCTCGGCGTCGTCGTACGCCTCGCGGACTCCGAGCCCGCCCACCCGATGACCGTGCTCTCGCAGGCAGGCGAGCACACCGACGCCTTCAAGGTGCGCTACGAGCCGTCCACGCACACCTGGCAACTGGTGATGCCGGAGAAGGACGAGGCCGGAGCCCCCGAGAAGGTGGTGTCCCAGATCGTGGGCGCGGACGGAGGCGAGGGCCAAGGCCATCGCCTCGCCGTGGTCTACGACGACGCCACCGACACGATCAAGCTCTACGTCGACGGCTACACCAACGCCCAGGCGACCGCGAGCCTCCCCAACGGCTGGCACAGCACCGGTGCCCTCCAGATCGGCCGGGCCAGGTCCGGTGACGGCTGGGGCGAGTACCTGCATGGCGACGTGGACGAGGTACAGGCCTACTCCGGCGCGCTGAGGGACGGCGACGTCTCGGGCCTGGGGTCGGGTACGGATCCTTGTCTGTGCTGAGACGTCATCCGCTTGTCGTTCACGGGGCTGGCCTGGTCGAACAGGGTTCCTGATCGAGTGATCGCGTGAGGGCCGACGCATGACAGCAGGGCCTCTTGGTAGTTCGGGGTTGCGAACCGAACCGATCACCAGGAGGCCCTGTTGTCGCGGTCTTTCGCATCCACGCGCGTGTGGAGTCCAACTCGGCGTCCCTGTCGTGTGACTGCCTCGTGCACAGGTTCGGCAACGCGGCGGACGGGCCGGACCGCATCCCGAGTTATGGCTCCGCATGACGGAGGCGGAGTGGCGGGTGGTGCGGCCGTTGCTGTCGGTTCCGGCCTGGCTGTTGGCCGGCAGCGTCTCGTAGTCACGCACCAGGTGACGCAGCCCCTCCGCCTCGCCGGGACGACCTCCAGCCCCAGCACTGCGGCCAGTTGCCGGCAGCGCATGCCCTCCCGGCCGGCTTCCGACTCCAGCACCGCCACGATCCGCCGGTAATCCGGCCCAAGGACCGACGCCGCCATGCCCTCCACCCGCCGCGGCACCCAAAACCGCGCTGCGAGAAGTCACGGCCCGCTACCGACGCCTGCGGGCACTCGACCAGACCCGCGAACTGGTGGCCGAGGGCGCTCCGGACATCGACCTACTGCTGGACAAGAGCGCATACCGCCCCACGAGCGCGGGCGCGACGACCGACGACCGCGGCACCGGGGCACACGGGTGACCGTCGCCGGCCACCTCATCGACACCTCCGCCCTCGCCCGCGTCCTCCTCCGCCAGAACACCGCCCAATGGGACGACACGATCGCAGCCGACCTCGTCGCGATCTGCGACCTCACCGAACCGGAAGACCTCTACTCGGCCCGCTCCACTACGGACCGCACCCGCGTGAAGGCGGCCCTCGACGCCCACTACCCCTGGTGCCCCATGCCCGACGGTGTCTACCGCCGCTCCCGCATCACCCAGGAACAGTTGACCACCAAGGGAGAACACCGCAGCGCAGGCCCCATGAACCTCCTGATGGCCGCAGCCACGGAAGAAGCGGGACTCCCCCCACCACGACGACCGCGACGACCGCGACTTCGAAACCATCGCCCGCACGATCGACCTCAAGCAGCAGAGCCCGCGCGGCACCGACGAACACCGAGCTTCCGACCGACCCGGCCGCCTGGCGGTCAGTCCGCTACGGCCCGGGCCGTCTCCCGACACCCAGAGGTCACCGGACGACACCACTTCCGGACCCTCACGTCCAGCCAGCGTCCAGAATCCGACGTCCAGACGCTCGCACAACCCACCCACGACGCCATCCTCCAGCCGTGGGCTGACACATCTACGCAGGTCAAAGTGACCTCAACTAACGCTGACGGCAACGGAGTCGAACTCACGAGCAGCGGATTCAGCCCCGTGGACTAACGCCCGGAATCCGCACCCCAGATGAGACGTTTCCGCAGGTCACAAGCCTGCACAGTGGGGCGGGTGGGACCCGAACCCACGGCCGACGGATCATGAGTCCTTTGAGGATCTTGACGGTCCTTGTCGATCAGTGTCAGTCCTGGGTGGTGCCTGTCGATGCGCTCCTGTCCTTGTGGCCCCTCAATGGCCCCTGGGGGCCGCCGAGTTGAACGCTCACCACAGCAGCAGCCGCGTCCGCCCAGTTCAGCCGAGGAGAGCGAACCCTCGCGCAGCGGATCCCCTTTCCTGTGTGCAGAGTCTCCGCCCCGGCGCCGGGAGGGCTGAGGGGGACCACCCGTCTCCGACCGGACCG
Source organism: Streptomyces sp. NBC_01478 (assembly GCF_036227225.1). Lineage (GTDB taxonomy): Bacteria > Actinomycetota > Actinomycetes > Streptomycetales > Streptomycetaceae > Streptomyces. The sequence continues at coordinate 3,946,729 of NZ_CP109444.1, forward strand.
ACGGCTCGCCCTGTGAGATCCGTCCGTCCCGGTTCACCGACGCGGCGGTTACGACGATCACCGGGAGAGAATGATATGTGAGGGGAATGTAAAGACAGGGGGGCAACTGTGGGAGCGGACGGGGTAGTTGGGGACAGCGGGAACGGGGCTCCGTTGCTGGGCCGCTCCGTCGAGCTGGCCCGGTTCGACGCGCTGCTCGACCGTGCGGCACGCGACGCGCGCGGCACGGCGAGGGGCAAGGAGTTCGGGGACAGCGGCCGCTCCCGGCTCGTCGACATCACCGGTGAGGCAGGCATCGGCAAGAGTCGGCTGCTCGGCGAGGTCTGCGCACGGGCGCGCCGACGCGGAATGACGGTACTGCGCGGCAGAGCCACGGAGTACGAGCGGCAGGTGCCGTTCCAGGTGTTCACCGACGCGCTCGCCCACCTCGACCCGCACGCCCTGGACGGCTTTCAGGAGACCGACGCGGTGGCGCCCCTTCTTCAGCGGAGCGGCGCGGTCGACCGTTTCGGCCTGCACCGGTCCGCGGCCGTCCTGCTCGCCCGGCTCGCCACCCCGGCGGGGCTGCTGCTGGCCCTCGACGACCTGCACTGGGCGGACCCGGCGTCACTGGAGCTGCTGGACCATCTCGTACGCCATCCCCTGCACGCCCCCGTCGTCCTGGCCGTGACACGCCGTGACCGCCAGAGTCCCGAGTCCCTCGCCGCCAGGCTCACCCGGGAACTCGACACCGGCACAGTCATCAGACTCGGCCTGAGACCGCTGAGCGCACGCGACTGTGCCGAACTGGCCGGCCCCGGCCTGCCGCCCGCCGAGACCGCCGCGCTGTACGCCGCGAGCGAGGGCAATCCGTTCTACTTCCTGACCCTCCTTCAGGCCCACCGCGGGCGGGCGACGCCCGAGCCCTCGGCGCCGCCCGGGCTCGGCAGCCTACTGCTGGACGAACTGACCGTGCTCGCCCCCTCCCGGCGCGGCATCGTCGATGCCGTGGCGGTACTGGGCGAGCACGCCACCCCGGCGATGGTGAGCCGGGTGACCGGCCGGTCCGGCACCGCGTTCACGGCCGACGTCCACGCTCTCACCCGACGCGACCTGCTGCGCTCAGCCCCGCAGGGCCTGCTGACCCTGCGGCATCCGGTCGTGCGAACCCTCGTCCACGAAAGCACGCCCTTCTTGAGGCGCGTCGAGATCCACCGGCTCGCCGCGCAGGAACTGGCCCGCGCGGGCGCCTCCGCCGCCGAGCGGGCCCACCATGTGGAACAGTCGCTGACCGCCTGGGACCCGGCGGCGGTGGCCGTACTCGAAGAGGCCGCCGCACGAACCGCCCGAACGGCCCCGGCGAGCTGCGCGCACTGGCTCGATGTGGCACTCCGCCATCTTCCGCACACTCCCGAACACGCTTCCCGGCGCCGTGAGTTGGTCCTGAGGCGGGCCCGTGCCCTGGCTGCGTGCGGTGGTCTGCGCGAGAGCCGCGACCTGCTCCAGGAGCTGATCGCCACCCCGCGGCGGTCATCCGGTGGCCCGGCCACCGGCGAGAACCAGGGCCTCAGAGTGCGCGCGGTCGTCCTGTGCGCGCTGGTGGAGCGTCATCTGGGGCGCTGCACCGAGGCAGTCGCGCTGTTACGCCGCGAGCTGGCCCGCGACCCCGCTCCGGCCGACGTCGTCCGGCTCGGTCTGGAGCTGGGCTCGGCCGCGCCCCAGGACAGCGACACCTCGTACACCCAGGTGCGCACGGAGGTCGAGGGGGCGCTCGCGGCGGCCCGGTCCATGGGGGACGAGGTCGGGGAGGCGGGCGTCCTCGCCGTAGCAGCCTTGGGAGAAGCGTACGAGGGCAACATGACCGCGGCGCACGGATTCGCCCGGCAGGCCGCCGCCCTGGTCGACTCCCTGCCCGACAACGATCTCACCGCGTTGTGCGAACCACTGGCCCGACTCGGCTGGGCGGAGGCCTTCCTGGAGCACTACCCGGACGCCGAGCGGCACGCGGAGCGCGGCCTCGACATCGCCCGCCGCAGCGGTCAGCTCTATGTAGTGCCCCATCTACTGCTGTGCCTGTCCCATGTCCGGGTCCAGACCTGCCGGATCTCCTCGGCGCTGGAACTCGCCGACCAGGCCGAGGACATCGCCCGTGGGATCGGCAGCGACCAGTTGCTCGCGTTCGTACTGGCGAGCAAGGCCGCGGCACTCGTCGCCGCCTGCCCGCCGGGCGATCCGCGCCCTCTCGCCGTCGCCGAGGAGGCGGTGGCCGCGGCCGGTACCGGGGTCGACTGGTGGGCCTCCACAGCCTGGTGCATCTTCGGCTGGGCCGCGCTCATGGCCGGCGACCCGGTCCGCGCCCGGGACGCGATGCTCCGGGCGGGCGGCCCAGAACTGCAGCGGATCCAGCCCTCGATGCGGCCGCTCTACCTGGAGATCCTGGTCACGGCCGCACTGGTGACGGGCAGGTCCGAAGAGGCCCGCGGCTGGGCCGAGCGAGCGTGCAAGGAGGCGGAACAACTGGGGCTGCCGATGCTGCGGGCGTCCGCGCTGCGCAGCACCGCCCATCTGCCGCTGGCGCAGGGGGACACGGCAGCGGCGGCGGATCTGTTCGCGGAGGCCGCGGCGGAGAGCGCCCGCTGTGGCGCGGTCTTCTGGGAGGCCTACTCGCTGCTGCTCGGCGCCCCGCTGGAAGCGGCGGCGGGCCATGGCCAAGACGGCACGCGCGCCTGGCTCAGGGGTCGCCGGCTCGCCGAGGCGGGCGGCAGCGGAATCCTGGTCGGCCTCGCCGACGCCACCCGTCCGCCCGGCGGCGGCTCCGAGACTCCGTACGGTTCCCCGGACCGCGCCGAACTCACCGAGCGGCTGGCCACCCTGACCGCCCGGGAGCTGGAGATAGCCGAACTGGTGGCGCAGGGGCTCACCAGCCAGGCCATAGCGGACCGGCTCTACGTCAGCCGCCGTACCGTCGAGACCCATGTCTCCCGCGCCTTCCGCAAGACCGGGGTCTCCTCGCGTACTGCCCTGGCCACGCTGATGGCCCGCCGACGCACCGGGAGCCGTTTCGGGGGCGCTCGCACGGAGCAGGACTGAGCGTGCTCCAGGTGCCCTCGGCGGTGATCGGTGCGCCTCTGACCGGCCACAGCCGTCTCGGCCGGGAAGCCGCCTACCTGACGTCGACGAAGTCGCCGGGCGCCGTCGCGGCGCCGGTCGTGGTGGTGCCGGCGAAGACGAAGCGGTAGTAGCCGTCGGAACCGGCCTTGGTGGTGGTGCTCAGGGTGCCGGTGCTGCTGGTCTTGACCGTCTTGAGGGTGGTGTAGGTGCTGCTGCCCTTCTTGCGGAACTGCAACTTCACTGGCTGGGACACGTAGCCCGCGTACTTGCCCGTGGTCCAGTTGGCGCGACTCAGCTTGCCGGTGACCGTGATGGTCTTGCCCTTCTTCACCGGCTCCGGGGAGGCGTTGACGGTCAGCTTGGCGGCACGCTTGATACTCGCCCTGACGACGTCGTCGTCGATACTGACGTTCAGGTAGAGGTCGAAGGCGCCCAGGAAGAGCTTCCAGGGTCCAGCGGTGCCGTTGCCGTCCTTGAAGTCGACCGCGGGGTCGATGGTGAAGACCGTCTTGCAGCTGTAGCTGTAGCCGCCCTGAACCGTCGTCTCCGTGCAGACGGGGTCGTCGTCCGTCCCCAGGGCGCCGGTGATGGTGTCCGTGTTCGAACTGTCGGTGCCCTGCCACAGGAACGCCTGGGTGAGGGCCAGGCCTTCCTCGTCGAAGGCGGTGAACGTGACGGGAACGGCCTTCTTGCCCGTCACGCCGAGAACGACGTCCTTGCCCTTGTTGACGACCCCGTCCTTGAAGGTGGTGCCGCCGATGGCGTCCCTCGGCCGGACGTTGTGGGAGGCGAGGGATCTGAGATCCGTCGCCGCATCGTAGTGCTCCGCTCCCTGGGCGGCGCCCGGAAGAACGAGCGCCGAGAGGACGAGGGCGCCGGAAAGGACGGTGGCGGCGGTGTACGTACGCATGTGATTTCCCCAAGGTGAAGTGAAGAGGTCAAGAAGTCGGTGCGCGCCCGGCCCCGCGGAAGGGGCTCAGGCAGTGGCTCAATGAATGGCTGAGGGCGCGGCTGAGGGCGCGGAAGTGCCGAAGATGTCGCCGAGGTCGAAGCTGCTTTCGGGCGTCGGGTACAGGTCCGTCGGCTGGGAGCCCGGTGCGGGTACATCGGCCGGGTCGGCGGTGGGCTTGCCGTCCGGGCTGCACACCTGCGGTGCCGAGGGCTCGGACAGTTCGTAGTCGGCGACCCGCTGCGACCGGAAGTCCACCGTGGCGCGCCCCGAGACGTCCCGTGCGCCGTCGACGTCGACCTCCTTGGGCAGTTCCTTGCTCGTCAGCGGCTTGCCCACGGTGATCGAGAGAAGGGCGCCCTCGCAGGGGCTGCGGTCCGTCGCGTAGAGGGACGCGGGCAGGGCGATCTTCTGGTCGACGCCCGCGTCCGTGTGGAGTTCGACGCGTTTCACCCGGCGGATGTCGAAGTAGTAGCTGGGCCGCAACCCGTTCGAGAGGCGTTCGCCGTCGGCGCCGTCCGCGACTCCGTACACCAGCTTCCAGAACTCGACCTGCACAGTGATCTTCCGGCAGAGCGGTCCGTCGTACCCCGGCAGGCTGACGACCGTCAGCGACCCCTTGTCCACATAGTTCTCCTGGGGCGTGTCGACGACGAACCGAACCCAGTCCTTGGAATCCTCGGCCGTCCACCCCGTGTTGTCGTGGCAACCGGACGCCCCGGTCGGATACGGCGGAGTGAGAGACGGGGTCGGCGAAGGGCTCGGCGACTCGGACACCCCCGTCGCACTCTCGGACGGATCCCCGGAAAGGGAGGTGTCGTGGGCGCTCGAACAACCCCCGGTGAACAGGACGGCGACGGCAAGGACCGCGACGGCAGGCACGACGGGGTGTTTCGGCCCGGGTATGCACTTCGACCCGTATCTCACTGGTCGAACCAGTTCCTGGCTTCCGCGGAACTGAAGCCCCGCAGCACGACGAAGGCGAAGGCGATGCTCGGGACGACCCCGACGCCTCCCCCCTGGAACAGGCCCAGCACACCGCTCAGCAGGCTCAGCGCCTCGATGACGATGACTGTGACACGTATCCCGTTCGACCGCTTGCCCGCGAAAACACCGCACAGCAGGAGTGCCCCCGCGATCAGCAGCGACAGCACCGCCACGAACCGGAGCAGCCCGGCCCCCTCGTCCCGACCGTGGTCCACCGCGTCGTTCACCACGGCCAGCAACAGGAATCCCGCCGCCAGGTTCAGCACGGCCTGGACCCATACCCCCACCAACGCCAGCCTGACATTCCTCGGCATCTGCGCTTTCACGCTCGGTGTCGTCATGAATGCAAGAAAACGGCACACGTGTCAGGACCACGTCGGTAGGAGTACGTATCCCATGTACGTATGTGCCGTCGCCGCCCGGCCGGCGCGATCTCCTCCGCCGTCGCTTCGGCACGCGGAAACACGCCGGCTGCTCTCGGCGACGAGGTCCGCAGGCACGAGACACGACTGCGCCCGAGGGGCACTGGCCGAGGACGGCTTCGGCGCACGGATCCGGGCCGCCGCCGACCGGACAATATCCGCCCCTCTGCGATGGCCAAAGCTTGCCGCAGACGGGAGAGGTAGCCGTAGAGCGTGTTGCGGACCCCCTTGCGGATGGCGGTCGGCCCAGCCGCGCTCGACGAACTGGTCCACCTTGACCACCCGGTTGGCGTCCACCAGCAGCACTGCCGGCACGCACCGCTGCCGGGCATGACCCAGATCAACGATTCGGCCGTCCACACGCGCCTCGACACTGCCGAGCAAATCGAACTCAACCGTCGCAGCACGCCCCCGAGTCTCACGTCGCCACCCTGGCGCAGCACCTTCGACCAGCCCATTCAACGTTTGTCCAAGGATCACCGACGGTCGGCCGCGCACCTTGGTCTCGTCCACGCAACCGGGCCGACGAACCTAGGAGACACCATGCGTAGTCGCACACGAGCCGACGAAGTGACAGGCGCGAAGTGGGCCGTACGGACGGGCGCACTCATCTCCGGCGTGGCCCTGGCCGCCTCGCTGGGCGGCGTCAGCCAGGCCCAGGCGGCAACGCCCAGGTCCTCCGCCAGCATCCAGTCCGTCGACTACATCCCCGGCAAGGACGTCACGGTCGGAAGCTGCAAGGGGTGGATGAACCGCAGGTCCACCGACGGCTACGTCCAGGGACTCGTGCAGTCCTGGAACGGTGTGGACTGCGAAATGTGGCTGGAGCGAAAGGTCATCGGCTCGTACGACTACAAACACGTGTCCAACGGCACCGACGTGGTCAACACCACCGCCTCGACCGGCTTCTACTGGAACGGCACCAACGCCGGCACGCGTGTCTGCATCACCAACTGGAGCACCTACGTCAGCGACTGCGGCGAGACTGCCTGGTGAGCTCCCGTCACGTCGTCGCACACCGCGGAGCGGTTTTGTGGCGGCGTGACCGCGAACGGTGTCGGAGCCAGCCAGGTATCTGCGGCAGCCCGCCCGGCTCGCTCCGGCACTCGGCAGGTCGAGGAAACGAACGCGGCCGGGCCGCCGGGGCGTCGCGCCACCTGGGCGGTGACGCCGGAGGAGAGCGACCGCTGATCCCGGGCGTTCGTCGCACCCATCGCGTCAGGGCCATGCCTCTCGCGTACGTGGGCAACACGGCGGGGCGGCGGTTCGTGGTGGGACTTCCCGAACGGGAGATCGGCTGCACCCCCAGATCCGCGAACACCCCTGCGGTTGCGGTCCTGTTCGGCCCATGACATGGCCCGAAGGGCTCAAGCCCGTCGCCCCGCGCGAGGGACAGTGATCGTGCAGCGAGGCAACGCACGAGGAGGGCCGTCACGTGAACACGGTCCACCACAACCCCGAGGTGTCATGGCCGGTGCGCCTGTACCGGCGCGCCGTGCCCGCCCGCCTCAGGCGGGCCCTCGTGGAACGCACGACCCCGCAGACCCGCGCGCGGCATGGCTGGTGCGCCGCCATCCCGGCCTGCTCACCGGCCACGACCGAGAGGTGCGGCTGGTCCGCGATATGCCCAAACTGGTCCTCGTACGCCCCGACATCTCGCCACTGGCGGCGCGCAACGCCAACGCGGCCGCGGTCCGCGCGTCCCTCGACGGGGCGGGTCTCGACTACTTCTGCGTACGCGGCCGCAGCAACGCCGCCGCGAGCGTGTCCCTGTATCCCGAACGCGTCCCGGTTGCATGGAATCAGAAGACCCGAGAGCGAACACGCCGACGCAGGACGGGGTATCGAACCCACGCGCAGCGGATTCCCGTTCCAACGCGCAGAGACTCCGGCCTCTGGCAGCTCCGCGGTGAGGTGCCTCGAAGAGCGACGGCAACCGAGCCTGACCTGGCATCGGCGCCGTGACCTGCCGATTTCAGGTTTTCCGCAGGTACGCCGAAGCCGGGAGCACCACGATGACCTCTGCCTGACCGCCGACGCCGTCGTGGGGGCGGTCGACCGACTGAGGGGGACAATCATGCCGATCCAGAAGTGCGCCGCCATCCCCCGTCACACCACGACCGGCGTCCCCGACGCCCAGGTCACCGTCCACCCCGTCACCACGGACGACGGACTCGGCCTCCAACTGACCCGTTTCCGCCGGGCGGAGTGCGACGACGTCGTACTCCTCGTCCATGGACTGACCGCGTCCAGCGACCTGTTCATCATGCCCGAGCACCGGAATCTGGCGACCTGCCTCCTCGACAACGGTTTCGCGGACGTATGGACGCTCGACATGCGGATGAGCAACCGCTTCCCGTACAACACGGAACCGCACGCGCACACCCTCGACGACATCGCCCTGTACGACTACCCGGCCGCGCTCGCCGAACTGCGCCGACATGTCGGCGAACGGCGCGTGCACGTCGTGGCGCACTGTCTCGGGTCGATGACCTTCCTCATGAGCCTGTACGCCGGCGCCGTACGGGACATCACCAGCGTCGTCACCAGCGCGGTCGGCCTGCTGATGCGCGTACCGGCCTGGTCTCGCTGGAAACTGGCGTACGGCCCCGCGCTCGTCGAGGGCGCGCTCGGGCTGTCCCAGCTCGACCCGCGGAGCGGCGACGCGGCCTGGTTCAGCCGGAGCGGGCTGTTCGCCCGTCTGGTGTCACTGGCGCACCCGGAGTGCGACAACCCGGCCTGCCACATGGTGAGTTTCATGTGGGGCACCGGCTGGCCCGCGCTCTACAGCCACGACAGACTCGACCCCGTCACGCACGACCGCGTCGCGGACCTGCTCGGCCCTGTCGGGCTGGGCTACCACCGGCACATCGGCAGGATCGTACGAGCGGGTCGTGCCGTGAAGCACGACGCCGCCGAGCCGCGCCACGCGCACCTCCCCGACGACTACCTCGCGGCGGCGGCCAAGGGCGGCCCGCCGGTGCTGTTCCTGACCGGCGAGCACAACCGCGTCTTCGGGGACTCGGTCGTCCAGGAGCACGAGGCGATGTCGCGGGAGACCGCCGACCCCGACCGCTACGAACTGTTCGTCGCCCCCGGCTACGGCTACGTGGACACGATCATCGGCCGGGACGCGCACCGGGACGTGTTCCCGCACCTCCTCGACTTCCTCCACCGAAGGGCTGTATGAGATGACGGAGTCGCACGCCGAACACGTCGGAACCGTCGTCGTCGGCTCGGGATTCGGCGGCTCCGTGGCCGCGTACCGGCTGGCCGAGGCCGGACAGCAGGTGGTCCTGCTGGAACGTGGACGCGCCTACCCGCCCGGCGGCTTCGCCCGTTCCCCGGCCGAACTCGGCCGTGCGTTCTGGGACCCGCGGGCAGGCCTGCACGGCCTGTTCGACGTGTGGAGCTTCCGCGCCTTCGACTCCGTCGTCGCCAGCGGACTGGGCGGCGGATCGCTCATCTACGCGAGTGTGCTGCTGCGCAAGGACGAACGCTGGTTCGTCGACGAACAGCCGCTGCCCGGCGGCGGCTACGAGGCCTGGCCCGTCGGCCGCGCCGAACTCGACCCGCACTACGACGAGGTCGAGCGGATGCTCCGCCCGGTCCCGTACCCGCTCGACCGCCCCGGCTACACGGACACACCCCGGGCGCACGCGATGCGTGAAGCGGCCGAACGGCTGGGCCTGACCGCGGAACGGCCGCCGCTCTCGATCAGCTTCGCCCCGAAACCGGGCGCCGACCCCGAGCCCGGACTGCCGATGGCCGACACCGACCAGGGCAACCTGCACGGTGTCGGCCGCCGTACCTGCCGCCTGTGCGGTGAGTGCAACCTCGGCTGCAACGACGGTGCCAAGAACAGCCTCGACCACACCTATCTGTCGGCGGCACAGCGGCACGGTGCCGACCTGCGCACCGGACACGAGGTGCGCGCGGTGCGGGCCCTCGCGCGAGGCGGATACGCGGTGGACTACGTCAGACACGGAAGACACGGACCAGATGACGAAGGGGGAGGGGAACGGGGTGATCCGGACGGCCGCCGCGGGGACGGAGGAGTCGCGTCCGGATCACCCCACACCTCCGGATCACCCCGTGCCTCCCGAACGCTCCACACCATCACCTGCGACCGTCTGGTCCTCGCCGCCGGCACCTACAACACGGTCTCGCTGCTCCTGCGCTCCCGCCGGAACCTGCCCGGTCTGAGCCCGGCGATCGGCAGCCGGTTCTCGACGAACGGCGACCACCTCGCGTTCGTGCTCCGGGCCGGGCGGGGCGACGAGCCCCGGCCGATGCGTCCCAGCCGCGGTCCGGTCATCACCAGCTCCATCCGGCTGCCCGACGAACTGGACGGCGTACCCGGCGCGGGGCGCGGAGGATACATCCAGGACGCGGGATACCCGGGTTTCGTGGAGTGGCTCGTCGAAGGCGCTCACGCACCGCAGGGAGTCTCCCGGGCGGCCCGCTTCCTGGCCGGGAGGCTGCTCGACCGGATCTCCCGCGCCCCGGACCCCAGCCTCTCGGGCGCGTTCGCCGAGCTCCTCGGCGACGGCGCGTTCACCGGTACGTCCCTGCCGCTGCTCGCGATGGGCCGAGATGTGCCGGACGGCGAACTGCGCATGCGGGGCGGCCGGTTGGACAGCACCTGGACGGTACGGGGCGGCAGCGCGGCCCAGTTCGAGCGGACGCGCACACTCATGCGGCAGATCGCCGGCGCGCTCGGCGGCGGATACGCCGACCATCCGCTCTGGCACCGGAACCGCGTCCTCACGGTGCACCCGCTCGGCGGCGCCCCCATCGGCCGGCATCCCGACATCGGGGTCTGCGATCCGTACGGCGAGGTCTTCGGCCACCCGGGCCTGTACGTCGCGGACGGGGCGGCGATGCCCGGCCCGGTGGGCCCCAACCCGGCCCTCACCATCGCCGCCCTGGCCGACCGTATGTGCACCCGCCTGCTGGAGCACCGGCCCGCCACTCCACGGGCGGTCGCGCACCGCACGTACCCCCGCCGCACCTCGCTCCAGTTCACGGAGGAACTGCGCGGACGCTACGCACCCGGTGCGGACGGGGCCCTGACCCAACCGTTCGCGTTCCGGCTCACCGTCACGGCCGACGACGTGGACGCCTTCCTGGACGAACCGGACCACGAGGCGCGCGCGGACGGCTGGATCGACAGCCCCTCCTTCGGCGGACGCCGGCCCGTCCTGCACGGCAGCGTCCGCCTGTTCGAGGACGGCTGCCGGACGATGCGCTACCGGCTCCACTTCACCGACGCCGACGGCCGGCCCCGCACCTTCACCGGCCGCAAGGACCTGGCGCCCGGCACCCCGGCCCGACTGTGGACCGACACGACCAGGCTGACCTTCCGCGTCCTGGACGGACACATCCACGAACCGGGCGGGACCGACGCCGCGCTCCTGGGCACGGGCACGGCGAGTCTCGGCGCCACCGATCTCGCCCGCCTGCTCGCCACGTTCCGCACAACGGGCCCGCACGGCACCGCGGCACTCACTCGCTTCGGCCGCTTCTTCGCCGGCGAACTCTGGAACACCTACGCCCTGCGGCGCCCCTGAGAAGCTCAGGAAGTACCTCCCCGTCCCAGCGGGGCCTGGGCGGCGATTCGGTGGTGTTCGTGCTCAGCCAATTCGGACACGGCGAGGGTCCCGCAGGCGTCCGCCAAGGCTTTCACCTGTTCCAGCTCGGCGAGTGCTTCGGCCTGGCGGCCGGAGGCGGACAGTGCGGCGCCGGCGGTCAGCCGGGCCATGGCCTCGTTGAGGGACATCCGGGCCGCGCGAAACTCGGCAGCGGCCCGGCACGCGGTGGGGCCCGCCGCCGGGTTCTGCCGGGCGAGTTGCACCTCGGCGCGGGCGTGCAACGCGAACCCGCGCCAGCCGGGCGACAGGTCGAGCCCCGCGGCAGCGGCTGCTCGGTCGGCCCACAGCTCAGCGGCTGTCACGTCGCCAACGGCCAGTTCCGCGACAGCCAGCAGCCGGAACCACATCGGGCGGACCGGGGCTTCGAACCCGAGCAGGTGCGGGCCGCCGCCCGCTTCGAGCACCTTGCTGACACAGCCCTCCGGATCGCCGTTGAGCAGCAGTGTCTGGCCGAGCATCCCGACCATCGCCGACCGGTGCGGGGCCGGCCGAGGAGAGCGACTCCTCACAGATCTTCAGTGCTCCGACGAAGTCTCCCCGCCACATCAGGACTGCCGCGCTCACCACCTCGGCCAACGAGCGCGGCTCGCCGCTGCCGACGAGTGACGCCGCCTCCAGGGCGTCGTCGGCGTAGGCCGCCGCCTCGTCCAGGCGTCCGAGCCACAGGTAGGCGGAGGCGGAGGCGGCGAAGAGATCGGCGAGCACGAGGCTCTGGCCGGTGCGGCGGGACACATCCAGGCCTCGGCGGAGACGGCGCAGTGCGGGGTCGTGGCGTCCGTGGAGCATCTCCGTCCAGCCTGTCATGACGAGCGTGTCCATCTGCCCGGCCAGTTCCTGGTCTTCGGTGTCGTCGAGCACTTCCACCACGGGGTCGAGGTGGTCGGCTGCCCGGGCGTCGCCCGCGAAGGTATGCGCCAGGGCCAGGAGAGCGCGGACCGCGGTGGTCTGCGGCGGGTCGCCGATACGTTCCGCCGAACGCAACGCGCGTTCGCCCCAGTCGACCGCCGTGGAGAAGTCGTTCTTACGAAGCGCCACCACCGCGACGCCCAACTCCAAAGTGGCGGTCTCAGGCTGCAGTTGGCCCTCGTGGTCCGCCAACTCCCGCAGCAGCAGAGCCGTGGCCTCTTCGTACCGGCCGAGCGCCCACTCCATGGTGGCTCGTAGGGCGGTCACCCGGGCCCGTCGGCCCCGGTCCCACGCGGGCAGGAGGGTGGCGGCCGTGCGCAGGATGTCGCGGCTTTCCAGCAGTCGTCCGGCCATGCCCAGCGCATCAGCCTGCTGGAGCCACAGTTCGGGCCGTAGTCGGCCCTAGCATCCGGGCAACCGCAAGGCTCCCTGTGCCCAACGCGTGGCAGCGGCTGGTGCGATCGTCACCACCTGACGGGCGGCCCGTACAAGTACGTCGACAGCCTGTTCGTCTCCTACGCGCGCCGAACGCTGAACGTGCGACGCCTGGGCGGTCAGCGGTGCGCCGCGCAGAGCCAGGACATCTGCGGCCCGGCTGTGTGCCTCGATCCGCCAACCGGCGCCCGCGCTCTGGTATATGGCGGCGCGTACCAGTGGATGGCGGAACTGGTATCGACGCGCGGAGCCGATCTGGCGTACCAGGTCCCGCTCCGCGACCTCGTCCAGGGCCGCAAGGGCCTGTGCCTCACTGGTCTGGGCCACGACTGCCACCATGCCGGCTTCAAAAGAGTCGCCGAGCACCGCGGCCGCCTGTGAACAGACCTTCGCAGTGGCCGACAGACCTCCCAACTCCTCCAGCAGCGCGGCCCGCACCGACTGCGGCAGATCGCCGGCGACAGATGCCGGGACGGCCGGCACCGCCGGCGGACTTTCGTTCCCGGCGCTTCGGGCCAGCGCTTCCAAGTAGAACGGGTTGCCGCCGCTGGCCTCGTACAGCCGTTGGAAACGCCAGTGATCCGTCCTGGCCCCGCACAGTTCCGCCCCCTCGGCCGGAGACAGCGCACCCAGCTCGACCCTGGCCACTCTTCCCTCCGTTCCCGCCCGGGCCAGCGCCGCGGCCAGTCGCGGCGGGGCCTGCCGGGGACGGTAGGCGAGGGCGAGCAGCAGCGGTGTCCTCGGCGGGTGCCGTACCAGATGGTCGATCAGCTCGGCTGTACCGTCATCCGTCCACTGCAGGTCGTCCAGGCTGAGCACGAGCCCGCCGTCGGCACTCAGCGTCTCCAGCAACGTTCGCACCGCCCGGTGGAACCAGTACCGTTCGACCGTCACCGGATCCGGCCCGGTCGGGAAACGATCACAGAGCGCGGGGAAGACCGTACTCAGCAGGGCGAACGCGCCGGGCGGTGATCCATCAGGCCGGAGCCGGAGGAAGTCCACATTGCCGAGGTGGTCGTCCAAGGCGTCCACGAACGCACCGTACGGAGCCCGGTCGAACCCCACGCTGCGGCCGGCCAAGGACACGAAACCGCGCTCTCTCGCGCGCTCGCCCAGTTCGCCGAGCAGCCGTGTCTTTCCGATACCTGGTTCCCCGACCACCTCGACCACCCCTGGCACACCGGCCAAGGCGTCCTCGATCGCACCGTCGAGGACCGTCAACTCCGCTGCCCGCCCAACCAGGTGGCTCCCTGTCCGGGGACGCTGCGGTGTCGGCGGGCCGGCCAGGTCGGCGCCGTCCCGTGGGGTGCGAACCGGCGGGGGCATGGGTAACGGGCGCGGCACGAGAGCGGGTGCGGAGCTCGGAGCACGCCCGGCGGCCGGGACGGCAGCCGGGACGTTCAGTGCGGGATCGGTGGTGAGGATCTGCTGGTGCAGTTGCCGCAGCGGGAGGCCGGGGTCACAGCCGAATTCTTCGGCCAGCAGCAGCCGGGTTCGCTCGTAGTGGTTGAGGGCATCGGCCGGGCGGCCACAGCGGTACAGGGCGAGGATGAACTGGCCGGCCAGTCGTTCGTCCAGTGGGTGTGTCTCGACCCGGGCGGCCAATTCGGCCAGCAGTCCGGTGTGGTGACCGCAGCGGAGCCGAACGTCGGTGTGGTCCAGTTCGGCCGCGATCCGTTCTTGGTCGACCGTGTCGCGGAGGGCGTTGATCCAAGGGGTGTCCAGACCCGCGAAGGCGTCTCCCCGCCAGAGGCCGAGTGCCTGCCCGAACAGAGTTGCAGCCTGCTCGTCCTGCTCGCTCCGCACGGCCGCCCGGGCCCGTGCGGCGACGTCACGGAAACGGTGCAGATCCACTGCGGTCGCCTCGACGTCGAGGACATAACCACCGGATCGCCGGACGATGTCCGCCCCTTCGGCGATGGCCAAAGCCTGCCGCAGACGGGAGAGGTAGCCGTAGAGCGTGTTCCTGGCCCGCTGCGGGTGACGGTCGGCCCAGACGCGCTCGACAAGCTGGTCCACCCTGACCACCCGGTTGGCGTCCACAAGGAGCACTGCCAGCACACACCGCTGCCGGGCATGCCCCAGATCAACGATGCGGCCGTCCACACGCGCCTCGACGCCGCCGAGTAAATCGAACTCAACCTTCACAGCACGCCCCCGAGTGTCGAGTTCCCACCTTGGCATAGCACCTTCGACCAGTGGATTCAACGTATACCCAAGGTTCGCCGACGGTCGGCCGCGCACCGTGGTCCAGGACAGGACAGAGCGCGACGCACAATCCGGAGGCCCGGCTCCGCCACGACGAGCGGGCAGGAATTGCCTCCGGTCATGCCTCGAACCGACCCAATCAGGGGAGCAAGCAGAATGCAGAGAATCCTTGTCAAGGCGGGCATCACGCTCGGCGGACTCGCGCTGACAGTCGGAAGCGCCACCGTCATAGCACCGACCGCCCAGGCGGCCGGGACGCCGACCGTCGCACGCTTCGAGGGCAAGACGATCGACCTGTCCAAGGGCTGGGGCGCTGCCAAGGCCTGCAACGTCCAGCGCGGCGTCATCGACTGCTTCCGCACCGCCGCAGAGAGCGACGCGAAGGCCGCCCAACAGGCCAAGACCGCAAGCCCCAGCATCGCCCAGGGCTACTGCTCCACCCCGCTGCGCCTGTACGAGAACGCCAACTTCAACACTTCCCCCTTCCCCGCGGGCCGGATCCTGTCGTTCTACGACAGCGGTTACTGGCAGAACCTGGACCAGTGGGGCTTCAACGACCAGACCTCTTCCTACAAGACCGGCAGCTGCTGGACCTCCTTCGCCGTGGACAACGGTGGCTGGGGAAACCAGGCCGACGTCGGACCGTGGCAGTCCGACGGGTACATGGGCGGCGGCAGTTGGAATGACCTGGTGAGCTCGATCGCGCTTTACTGACCAGGGGGCGCGTACCCGGTACGTGACCGCACGAGGGGGGCGCCGCGACTCGCCGGCCACGACCACCGGACCTGCAGCTGACACCACGCAGGGCGCATCCTGCCCGTCCTCCCCAGGGAGGACGGGCACACGAGGAAGGCGGCGGGTTCGGCACCGCGGGCTGCCGGCCGGTCCTCCTGGACACCGCTCCATGCCGACCGGACCCCGCGCCAAATGTGACGGCCCGCCATTTCCGCAAGGAGCTTCGTATGGCAGATCACAGGGGACCCGTGCTGGTCATCGGTGCCACCGGCCAACAGGGCGGCGCGACCGCACAGCAACTGCTCGAGCGCGGCCGGCCGGTCAGAGCCCTGGTCCGCGACCCTGATTCACCCCGCGCCAGAACACTGCGTACGGCAGGAGCCGACCTTGTCGTCGGCGACCTGGACGATCCGACGTCGCTCCGGAAGGCGATGAAGGGCGTACATGGCGTGTTCCTCGTGCTGACCATGATGGTCGGCCCCCGGATCAGCCCCGAAGGCGTGGTGGCCGAAGAACGGCGGGGAAAGGAAGTGGCTGATCTTGCCCGGGAGTTGGGCATCGAGCACCTGGTCTACAGCTCACTCAATGGCACGGACGCGCACTCCGGAATCCCGTACTACGAAAGCAAGCGGCGGATCGAGGAGCACCTCCGCTCGCTCGGACTCCCGGCGACGATCCTGCGTCCCGTTTCCTTCATGGACAACTTCGCCACCTACAACCGCCCGGTCCTGGACAACGGGGAACTGGTGCTCGCCCTCGCCGTGCGACCGCGGATTCCGATGCCACTGATCGCGGTACGCGACATCGGCGCGTTCGCCGCGATCGCGTTCGACCGGTCCGAGCACTTCATCGGCCGGACCGTCGAGATCGCCGGGGATGTCCTGACGCCTCCGGAGATCGCCGAGACTTTCGGCCGCCACTGCGGCCTGCCGGCACGGCTGCGTCAGGTGCCCGTCGAGCAGATACGAGCCTTCGACGAACAGCTCGCCAAGATGTTCGCGTTCTTCAACGAGCGACCTGCCGGCCTGCCCGACATCGCGGCTCTGCGGGAGCACCACCCCGGCCTGATGAACCTCGGGACCTGGCTGCGCAGCACCGGATGGAAGCCCTGAACCCGGGAAACGAGGAGACATGACCGATGGACTGCTGCTGCCGCCCGGTGGCGGCCGCCGGATCCAGACCATGACCATGAAGGCGGGTGCGGAACAGTCGACGACCTGGTCGACGTTCGAGGCGGAGGTCGCGCCGGGATTCGATGTCGGAGCGCACCTGCACCACCAGGCCGAGGAGGTGTTCTACGTCCTCGCAGGCGAACTCGACCTCCTCGCCTTCCATCCCACCCCCCAGGCCGCCGGCGACTGGCGCTCCTGGGAGTCCGAGACCGGCGCGAAGGTGATGCGGGGCGGCCCCGGGAGCTTCATGTTCGTACCCGCCGGATGCCCTCACGCGTTCTCGAACCCCGGCGCCGAACCCGCTCGGATGCTCTTTCTCGTGTCCCCGGCCGGGCACGAGACCTACCTCCAGGAACTCACCGACCTTCTGAGCGCCTCGGGGCCGCCGGACCAAGCCGAGATCGCCGCCCTACGGCTCCGCCACGACATCCACCAACTCACCCCGCTCACCCCCGGCGCAGACTGAGGCTACCCAGCCCACCGGCCGTCAGCGCAGGTGAACCGGTCGGGAGCCGCAGGTTTCTTCCATGGCCGACGGAGGTCCCCGGTGAAAGGTCGGGCGGGCCGGAACCGGGCGTGGGCAACGATCAGGATGCAACTCCAGCGGTCGCCGATCCCCTGTACCCCGGACAGGGCGTCGGCCCTCCGGAGCGGAGATGCACGCGGTCCAACGCCCACCGTTCAAACGGAGCCGGCCCACTCGAGGGTCCCGGAGATCAACCGCCACACAGAACAAACGAGGCCTACGACTACATACCCCCGCTGCTGACCGACCGCACCCATCCCGGAAGACGCCGCACCGCCCGCGTACGAGCAGGAGCGTTCTCCGGGACCGATTCGGTACGGGCCGGCAACATGGCGCCGAGGCAGCTCTTCCGATGCCCCGCGTCCTGCCGGCGCCCCGAACGCACTGTCCGGCCACTCACCCGCATTCGGCGGCTTCCCCGACTACGGGTCAACTCATCAATGCAGGTCAACGACGTGCGATCTAATCCTTACCGCAATGCCGTCGAACTCATGGGCAGCGGATCCAGTCCGTCCAGGCAAAGTTGACGCCCCGACACCCAAAAACAAACGTTTCCGCAGGTCAAGGACCTGCACAGGTGGGGCGGGTGGGACTCGAACCCACGGCCGACGGATTATGAGTCCTTTGAGGATCTTGGCGGTCCTTGCCGGTCAACGCTCACCCTTGACGTTTTCGCAGGTCAGATGCGGTTATCCGTGTTGGGGTCAGTCAGCCCTTGTCGGTCTGTTCCTGTCCTTGCGGCCTCAACTCGGCCTCAATGAGGCCCGGCAAGATCGCGCCGACGAGATAGCGGACGATCGCGCCAGCTCAAGGACGGGAATCGAACCCACGCGCAGCGGATTTCCCTTCCAACGCACAGAGACTCCACCCCAGGGTGCCAGGGCGGAGCCTCCGGGAGCACTTTCACCGAGCAACGCGTATACACAGAGCCCGAGCTACAGGACCGGAATCAGTCCGCGTCCAGCTCGGCCGCTTCGACGGGGTGCCGCTGCAGCCAAGCGTATGCGTCGGAGTTCTCCTTGAGCCAGCGGGCACAGACGGCCCACTCGACGCGCTCGCTGCCCGCGTCACTCAACACGACGTCCGCGACCAGCCGCGTACAGCCCGCCCCGGCACCGTGCGCACTACACGCTTTCTTGGCATTCGTATGAGGAGCGATGGAGACGACGCGGGACACCATGGCCCGCTCCCCCTCGGCATACGTGCGATCGAACCACTCGATGAACTGGTGCACGGTACCTATCTTGGCCACCCGGTCATGCAGGGCCTTCTGGTCATGGCCGGTCAGGAACCAACCGAGCGTGACCGGCGCCCCACAGCCGCAGCCACAGGTCCGGGCCGCATGAGGGGAGTCGAAGTAGGTCACCGGATTGCGGGCTGCGGCAACCGGCTGAGGCTTGCCCACATAGGCGTCATGGACAGGGTGGCCCACCTCCAGATAGCGGCCTTCGATGGCGCGGCGACCGCCGGCGACCGACACCAGGCCGTGGATCTCGATGGCCTGGCGCACGATGCCCTGCGCCGACACCAGCGCATACTGCTCCCGGTCGGCCCGCTCACCCAGCACCCAGCACCCACGATTGGCGCGGAACAGGGCAGCGTCGTCCATGTTCGAATCCCAGCCCACGTGATCCCGCCCCAGCTGGTCCTGTTCGGGATTGACGTAGCGCATCGGACCAAGCGTGATGTGAATCAAGACCGCCCCCAATAGCCTTATAGCCAGGTCCCCTTGCCCTGCGACTATCCATATCGTGGCCCACAAATCTCGATACCTGCAACCCCTAGGACCCATGGGTTAT
Source organism: Streptomyces sp. NBC_01478 (assembly GCF_036227225.1). GTDB lineage: Bacteria > Actinomycetota > Actinomycetes > Streptomycetales > Streptomycetaceae > Streptomyces. Next base: position 3,965,612 of record NZ_CP109444.1, read on the forward strand.
CGGGTATTTGGGCGGCACGCAGGTCGGGGGGGCGCCACGCAGCGGCTCCCGAACAGCCGAAGCCATAAAAGTTGTGCGCTCAACCGATCTGCTCGCAGGCATACAGGAGTCGTCCCCTTCAACGGCGGCCCGCAGCACTGGAAACCGACCGCGATCGACCACCGAACGCCCACGGACGGAAAGGGCTACCGCGACTCCGTGAGCTGCCCGGTGCTGTTGTCCTGCGAGCGGTGGAGGTAGGTGTATGAGCCGCCGTGGGCCATCAGCTCGTGGTGGGTACCGGCTTCGACGAGGCGACCGTGGTCCAGTACGAGGATACGGTCGGCGTCCCGGGCGAGGTTCAGATCGTGAGTGATCATGATAGTGGTACGCCCCCGCATCAGGCGGCGCAGCGGTTCGACGACCCGGCGCGCTGTCGGCGCGTCCAGGCCGGTGGTGGGCTCGTCGAGGACGAGTACCGGCGCGTCGCGGAGCATCGCGCGGGCGATGGCGATGCGTTGGAGCTGGCCGCCGGAGAGTTCCGCGGTGTGCGGGTCGATCGGCGTGCCGTAGCCGTCGGGGAGGGCGGCGATGAACTCATGCGCGTCGGCGTCGCGGGCGGCCTGGACGACGTCGGTGCCGGAGGCGCCCGGCCGGCCGCAGGCGATGTTCTCGTGGATGGAGTCGTGCAGGATGAGCGTCTCCTGAGGCAGCAGGGCGACGTTTTCCCGCAGGAACTCCACCGGCAGCCGGTCCAGGGGGACCCCGTCCAGCCGGACCAGCCCGGCAGCCGGGTCGTAGAAGCGCAGCAGCAGCTTGGAGACGGTGGACTTGCCGGCCCCGCTCGCGCCGGTGACCAGGACCAGTTCACCGGGACGGGCCGTGAACGACACCGCGCTGAGGGAGTCCTTGGCAGCGCCGGGGTAGCGGAAGCCGACCTGGTGGAACTCGATCTCGCCGCGCACCCGGCGCAGCTCGACCGCGCTGCCGGGTGCCGGGTCGGTGACGGCGGCCCGGGCGTCGAGGATCTCCAGCAGCCGCTCGGCGCCGGCGGTGGCGGCGGTCAGGGTCAGGCCGAGCTGGCCGAGGGAGCGGATCGGCGGGTACAGGTAGCCCAGGAAAGCGGCGAAGGCCAGCAGTTGACCGATGGTCATCCGGCCCTTGGAGATCTCCCAGGCGCCGAGCCCGATCACGATGAGCACGCAGAGCGTCTCGACGACCTCGACGAGCTGTTCGTAGAGCTCGCTGAGGCGGGCGCCGGTCACCGAGGCGCGCATCCAGGCGCGGGCCTCGCGGCGCAGCCGCTTCTCCTCGGCCCGACCTCGGTTGTAGGCCTGGGTCAGGACGATGTGGCCGAGTGACTCCTCGACCACCGAGGTGATCGCACCGTCGGCGACCCGCTCCTGCCGGGCGACGATCTTGATGCGACCGGAGAACCGCTTGGCGGCCAGCCAGAACAGCGGGGCCAGCGTGAAGGTGGCCAGCGCGAGATCCCAGCGCAGATAGAGCGCGGCGGCGGAGAAGAGCACCGTGCTGAAGACGGCTGAGACGGTACCGACCGCACCGGAGACCACCATCTGCTCGATCGACTCGACGTCCCCGGTGAGACGCTCGACCAGATCGCCGGTGCGGTGACGGCTGAAGAAGTCGGGCGGGAGGGTCTGAACGTGGGCGAAGACCTTCTCCCGCAGCCGCATCACAAAGCGTTCGGCGGTCCAGACCGCGAGCGAGTTGCCGATGTAACCGACGAACGCGCCGAGCAGCGCCGCGGTGAACCACATGCTGGCCGGGGCCCAGAACGCGGAGAGCGAACCGGCCTGGAGCGCGTTGTCGGTCAGTTCGCTGAACAGCAGGATCGACGCTGTCTCGGCGAGGGCCGCAAGCACCACACAGACGCAGATCAGCACCAGCCAGGAGCGGTCCCCCTTGGTCAGCGGCCAGAAACGGCTGACCGCCTGGCGGACCGGGACGCCTGCGTGGACCGCCGGCTCCGCCCGGGTCTGTTCCTGATCCGGAACGGTCTCGTAGGCGCTGCCGTGGCCGACCCCGTCGTGCTCGGTCCCGTCACGGTCGGCCCCACCGTGGTCGGCGCTGTCCATGACGGGGCGCCGGTGACGGCCGTGCACACGGTTGCGCGGGGAGCCGCCGCGCCGGCCGGTCGACCGGGCGGGCTCCGGTTCGACCACGCGGAACTGCATGGTCGGCTGGTCTCCGAGCATGGTCAACGTTCTTCCCTCATTCCATTTCGCTGCCTGCGGAATCCGCGCAACCACCAAGGGCGGGCCCCGGCGCAATGCCGAAGGCCCGCCCTCCGGTGTCAATTCATCAGCCGCCGATGGGGCGACGGTGAGCGGCCTGCAGCATGCGGGCCCGGGCGGCCGCCCGCTGCTTACGCTCCAGGACGGCGTTCCGCCGCGCCTGCGCCGCGCGCCTGGCAGCCGCCGCGGGGGTGATGATCTTGCTGATAGCCATGGAAATTCTCCTCATTCTTTTCTTTTTCTCGAACTGAACACGGTGTTTCTTTTTTTGCCTCGGCCATTCGGCTTTGACAAACTTGGGGAGGGTGCCGGTCTAGGAAGGTGCCCGGAGCGCGTCCACAGGTTCCATCCGGGCGGCGCGCAGCGACGGGTAGAGACCGGCGAGCAGGCCGACAAGGGCTCCGGCGAGCGGGGCGCCGAGGGCGAGGTTCATGTCCAGGACCGGGGTCCACTCCTTGAAGACGGCGACACACACCACGACGGCGATGCCCAGGGCCGCGCCGACGATGCCGCCGAGCAGGCCGATCGTCGTCGACTCCAGGAGGAACTGGCCGGCCACCTGTCGTCGCGAGGCGCCCAGCGCGCGCCGCAGCCCGATTTCGCCGACCCTTTCCATCACCGTCACCAGGGTGACGTTGGCGATGCCGATCGCGCCCACTACCAGCGAGACCAGGCCGAGGACGAGGAAAAGGCCGTTGACGTCGTTCTGGACACCGTTTCGAGCCTTGGACAGGTCGGCCGGCGCCGCCACGGCGAGGGAGTTCTGCTGCCCGGGGGCCAGGGCGATCGGAGCCTGGCGTGCCACCTGCCGGGCCGCGCCGAGCGCGGTGTTGATGAGCACTTGGGTGACGTCCTCCAGGCCGAGGCGGTCCGCTGCGGTGGTGGGCGGGAGCATCACAGCGGTGGACAGGCGCTGCTCGCGCCTGATGCCGCCGAGGATGCCGATGACGGTGTACGACTGGCCCCGGAAGAAGATCGCCGGGGAGTCCTCCACCCGCTTGATGCCGAGCAGCCGTGCCGCTTGGTCGCCGAGGACCGCCACCTGGGCGTGCCGGGCGATGTCGCCGGCGTCGTAGAACCGCCCGGAGGTCATCGCACCGCGTACCCCGGCGGGCAGGCCTGCCGAGGCGGCCACCACGGCCAGGGTCTGGCCGGAGACGTCGCCGGGCGCTTTCACGTCGTTGGACCGCACCTGGACGCTGTTGGTCAGTGGGGAGTCGGCGAGGGCGGCGGCCGAGTCCACGCCGGCCAGCCGCCGGACGGCGTCGGTCCCCGACCAGTCCACCAGTGGCTCGTCGTCCGAGCCGGCCGCCACAGACGGCACGGTCACAGTCACCGAGGTCGCGGTGAGCGCGTCGAACCGGCCGACGATCTGGTTGCCGGCCGTGGAGGCCACCCCGATGGTGATGACCAGCGTGGTGATGCCGAGCACGGTGCCGAGTGTGGTCAGGGCGGACCGTACGGGGCGGGCCATGACGCCCGCGAGAGCTTCCGTCCACAGGTCCCGGGGGTCCATCCAGGGGCGTTCGATGCGGGTCCCGGCCGGTGTCGCCTTCGCCCTCGTCCGTGCCCTCCCCAGCGCCCTCGTCGCGAGTTTCACTCGGGCTCCTGGGTGAGGCGGCCGTCGGTGATGCGGACACGCTGGCCCGCGCGGCGGCTGACCGTCTCGTCGTGGGTGATGAGCACCAGGGTCATGCCCTGGGCGCACAGGTCGTCGAAGAGTTCCAGCACGGAGAGGGTGTTCTCGCTGTCCAGGTTGCCGGTCGGCTCGTCGCAGAGCAGCAGCGCGGGATCGCTGATCAACGCCCGTGCGATGGCGACGCGTTGGCGTTCGCCGCCGGAGAGCCGGTCGGGCCTGAAGCCCGACCGGTGCCCGAGCCCGACCCGGTCCAGCGCCTCCCGGGCGCGGGCCAGACGGGTCCCGCGGCCGAGCCCCGGGCGTGGCCTGCGGTACGCCTCGGCCAGCATGACGTTCTCGTCGACGGTGCGGTACGGCAGGAGGTGGAAGGACTGGAACACGAACCCGATACGACTGCCGCGCAGCGCGGTGCGTTCGAGGTCGCCGAGCCCGGTGGTCTCGACGCCGTCGAGCCGGTAGGTACCGGAGGTGGGACGGTCGAGCAGGCCCAGCGTGTTGAGCAGCGTCGACTTCCCCGAGCCGGAAGGGCCGACGATCGAGAGGTGCTCGCCGCGCCGAACGGTCAGGTTCACACCGCGCAGCGCGTGCACCGGGGGTTCGGAGTCAAAGGTCCGATCCACACCGGTGAGTTCGATGACGGCGTCCGGGTCACCGCCGTCGTCCTCCGGTGCGGCACCCTCGGTCGTCGGAACCATGGCGGCTGGGGCGGTGCCCGGGGTCATTCGCCCACCACCACCTTGTCGCCCTGCTCCAGCGTGCCGCTGGTCGGCTTGACCTCGACGAGACCGGCCGCGGAGAGCCCGACGGTGACACGGACGTCGCTCAGTCTGCCGCCGCGCTCGACCTGCACCCGGACGTTTCCGTCGGACGAGGTGCGGATCGCGGCGAGCGGTACGACCAGCACCTTGCCGTCCGAGGCGCCGATCTTGATGGTCACCTTCACCGCGGCTTCGGCCTCGTCGGCCAGTTCGCCGGAGTTGGGTACGGAGATCCGCAGCTGGACCGGGGCCGAGGAGTCGGTAGCGGAGGTGCCGGCGGATTCGCTCCCGGTGTCCCCCGAGGTCGTCCCCGTGGATCCCTCGCTGTCCCCGTCCGAGCCCGTCGCCGTGGTCGTCGAGGACGCGGCGTCGGCGCCGAGCGCCGACACCGTGCCGGCCGCCTTCTTGCCGTCCGTCGTCGTCAGCTCGACGGCCATGCCCTTCCGCAGCAGTTCGGCGTCCGCGCCGGGGACGACCGCCTGCACCTCCAGGTCGGAGCTGGTCACGGTGCCGATCGGGCCGGACGCGGTGTCCCCCGTCTTCACCGTCACCTTGTTCAGCCGTACGGGCAGCTTCGGGAAGAAGACGACCTCGCCGGCCGGGACCTTCGTCCCATAGGAGGCCTGGAAGGTGCTGAGCGCGGCGTTCGCCATGTTCAGCGCCTTCTTCGCGGATTCGAGCTGCAGTTGGTGGATCTGCGCGTCGGTGCTGGACTGCGGGTTCGGCGAGCTCGCACTGCCGCTCGCGCCCGCATCCGTCCCCGCCGCTGTCCCTGTCTCCGTTTCGTCGCCGCTGCTGCTGCTCGCGCTGTTGGTCGTGAGCAGCGTCTGCTGGGCGGCGGACACCGCCTGCTGCAACTGGCCCAGTTGCTGCTCGTCGTCCGCGCTGGGCTTCTGGGCCTCGTACCCCTTGCTCGAGTACCAGCTGGTGACCGCCGCCGCGGTGCCCTGGCCGTAGTTGCCGCTGATCGATCCGGAAAAGAATCCGAGCCGGTGCAACGCTTTCTGGAGCTGCTTCACATCGTCGCCGGAGGCACCTGGGCCCAGCGCCCGGTACATCGGTACGGTTCCGCTCAGCGCGAGCACCGGACGGCCGTTGACCGCCATCAGTACGTCGCCCTCCTTGACCTTGGTACCGGCGACCGGTGCCTTGGTGATCCGCTGCTCCGCGCCCTCGCCGCCGGCGGTCGCGGACGCTCCGGTGCCCACCGCGCCGGCCAGCGCGAGCGGACGCGGCGAGGCGAACTCGACGGACCCCGACGCCACCACGGTCGCGGTGAGGGACTGCCGCTGGACGGCCACGGTCACCGGGCCGGCCTTCGGCGCGGTGTGCGCGGCGGCGGCGTCGGCGGGCGAGCGCACCTGCGTGCCGGCGATCCAGCCGCCCGCGCCGACCAGGACCACCGCGCCGACCAGCGCGCCCAGGTGCTTACGGCTGCTGAACCGGCTCATGCGTTGTCGCCGTAGTACGGGTGGGCCTTCTCCTTGGGGAAGTACGCGGCCCGGAACTTCTTGCCGCACTCCAGGTCCTTCAGGGAGAGGTCGATCTCCTTGGTGAGCAGCGGCAGCGCCTCCGCCTTGGACATGCTGAAGTGGTTCTCCGGCACGTTCTGCTCCATCCGCACCATGTCGGGCATACCGGTCGGCTGGGTGGTGCTGACCGGGATGCCCTGTGCCTTCAGGCAGGTGGCGTACCCCTGGGCGAGCTGCACCAGTTGGGCGTCGCCGTTGAGCTCGAGACCGTTCGCGCGGTTCGCCTCCGCCTTGGCGTTCTCCGCCTTTTTCTGCTCGGCGGCGCTCAGCGCGTGTCCGTTCACGGCTATCGACGCCTTGAGTTCGCAGCCGCCGATCTTCTCGTCCGCCTTGGACTTGGCCTGGGGGCCCGCCAGCGCCTCCTGGTACGCCTTCTGCTGGGCGGGGGTGAGCCCCTTCTCGTCGTCGTCGGCGACGGCGTCGGTCCGCTTTTCTCCCACCTTCCCTCCGGGGTTGCTGAAGGGGGCATTGGGGTCGTCGGGGTAGACGGCGGCGGCGTAGTTGCCGAACCCGTACTTCTCCCGGGACTTCTTCGCCGCCGCGTAGTCCTCCGCGTCCAGCCCGGCGAAGGAGTCGTCGCCGCTCGCCGTCACCACGTGCGGTGTGTAGGTGAAGCCCTGCTTCTTCATGCAGGCCGCGAGGGTGTTCTGCTGGATGTACGTCTTCTTGGTCTCGGCGTCCGCGCCGTCCGGGACGGTGAGCTGCACTGCCCCGTCGGCGTTCGTCGTACTGTCGTTCGCCGCGTTCGCACCGCCGGCCGTGGAGTCGGAGCTCGCGCCGGTCTTGTCGCTCGAACCGCCGCAGGCGGCCAGGACCGGCAGCAGGCCGATCACCAGGGCGGTCGCCACGGAAACGCGGCCCCTCTTCGGCATGCTCTTTTGTGCGTTCATGGTGGATGAGGCTGGACCCGCGGTGTGATGGGAACTGGCCCGGAGTGTGATCAAACGGCAACAGCCGATGGGCGGCGACAGGACGCCGGGTCCGCTCACCCGCCCGCGAGTATGTGATCGTCCGGTAACAGCACCGGCCTGGCCTGGTGTTGTACGGATACTGAGCACATGCCACGTGTCCTGCTCATCGAAGACGACCGCGCTGTTCGTGAGGGTGTCCGACTCGCGCTGCGCCGCCAGGGGCACGACGTCGCCGCCGCCGGGACGGGTGAGGACGGGCTGGAACAGCTGCGGTCGTTCCGGCCGGACGTCGTGGTGCTCGATCTGATGCTGCCCGGCATGTCCGGGCTCGATGTGTGCCGCCGTATCCGCGGGGCCGACGACCAGGTTCCGATCATCATGGCGACCGCCCGGGGCGACGACGTGGACATCGTGGTCGGCCTCGAAGCGGGAGCCGACGACTACGTCGTCAAGCCCGTCCAGGCCCGCGTGCTCGAAGCCCGTATCCGTGCCGTCCTTCGACGGGTTGGCGGCACACCCTCCGACGGAACCACGCCGAAGACAGAAACCCATGGAGAACTGACCATCGACCGGGCCGCGTTGACCGTCACCCACCAAGGCGCACCGGTCGCCCTCGCTCCCTCCGAACTACGGCTCCTGCTGACCCTCTCCGCCTCGCCCGGTCAGGTGTTCAGCCGGCAGCAACTGCTGGAAGCCGTCTGGGAGCACAGCTACCACGGTGACTCACGGCTGGTGGACGCCTGCGTCAAACGGCTGCGCACCAAGATGGGTGAGCCTCCGGGACAGCCGCGCTACATACAGACCGTGCGCGGCTTCGGCTACCAGTTCAGATCACGGTGAAGGCGCCCCCGCCGCTGCGCGGCCTGCGCGGCCGACTGCTGACGGCCTTCCTGCTGGTCGCCGGCGTCGCCACCCTGACCACCGGCGCCCTGACGTTCCGGGAGGCGCGCACGGGGGTGCTCCAGCAGAGCCAGGACGGGGTGATCGGACAGTTCCGCGACCATGTCGACGACCTCGCCGCCGACCTCGACTTTCCCCCGGACCAGAACCAACTGAACCTGTTCGCACAGCAGTTGGCGCGCTCCGAACCGTCGAAGAACTGGCGCGTGCTGGCCACTTACGGCGGCCTGAGCGCCACCTCCTCACCGCAGGACCCGTTCGAGCAGCTGACGCCCGACCTGCGCAAGGCCGTGGCCTCCGGCGGGAACACCGTCTTCCAGCGGGTGACCAGACACGGCAGCCCCGCACTCGTCGTCGGCCTGCCGGTCACCTTCGGCACCGCGGAGCGGCCCACGTCCGACCCGTCCGGGCTCGACGTCTTCCTGACGGTGCCGCAGACCACCGAACAGGCCTACGTCCAGGCCCTGGTCCCCGCCGTCGAGCGCGCCACGGTCCCCGCGCTGATCCTGGCCGTCCTGCTCGCACTGCTGGCCGCCCGTGGCGTACTGCGGCCGGTACGCGAGCTGCGCCGGGCCACCCGCAGCATCGCCGAGGGTCATCTCGACACCCGGCTCGCCGTCAACGGCTCCGACGAACTCGCCGACCTCTCCCACACCTTCAACGAGACCGCCGCCGCACTGGAGGAGTCGGTCGCCGAACTGCGCCGCATGGAGGCACGCGCCCGCCGCTTCGCCGCCGACGTCTCCCACGAACTGCGCACCCCGCTGGCCGCCATGTCCGCGGTCACCGACATCCTCGACGAGGACGCGGCCCAGCTCGACCCCGACACCGCCACCGCCGTACGGCTCATCAGCGAGGAAACCGTCAAACTGGCCCGCCTGGTCGAGGACCTGATGGAGATGTCCCGCTTCGACGCGGGCGCGGCCACTCTGCACCTGGACGAGATAGACCTCGCGGACTCCATCCGACGCACCCTCGCCTCCCGCGCCTGGCTGGAGACGGTCGAGACCCGGCTTCCACCGCCGGGCACACTCCGCGGCAGCCTCGACCCGCGCCGCCTCGACGTGATCGTCGCCAACCTGGTCGGGAACGCCCTCCGGCACGGCGGACGCCCCGTACGGTTGCACCTCTTCCAGTGGGAACACCCGGACGACGGGCGGCGGGCGGTCATCGAAGTGCTGGACAGCGGACCGGGCATCCCCGAAAGCGTCCTGCCCCACGTCTTCGACCGCTTCTACAAATCGGACACGGCCCGCACCAGGACCGAGGGCAGCGGCCTCGGACTCGCCATCACCGCGGAGAACGTCCACCTGCACGGCGGCACCATCCAGGCGGCGAACGGCCCGCACGGCGGCGCCGTCTTCACCGTAGAGCTCCCGCTGCGACAGTCAGAGCCACCACCAGAACCGGCCGAACCGGCCATGGGGAGCCATCCGTGAGCCCTGTCCACAGGGCCGTCCGGCCCGCGCTGCTTCTTCTCGCGGGGGCGCTCCTGCTCGGCGCCTGCGGCATCCCCACGACCGGTGTGGTGGGCTCGGGGGAACCCGCCACCGGTGTCCGGTCGACCATCACGCTCTACTTCACGGGCAAGGGCGGCCTGGTCGCGGTCCCCCGCAGGATCCCCCAGCGGCCCGGCGTCGAAGCGGCCGTACGACTGTTGTTCCAGGGCCCGACCAGATCCGAACTGAGCGTGGGCATGGGCAGCCGGCTGCGGAAGCTGAAGAAGGATCCGACGGTCCGGACCGATGGCGCCACGGTGTCGATCGAGCTGCGCTTCGACGACCCGGCGGATTTCCCGGCCACTGTCAAACCACTGGTCGGAGATGCCCTCGCCCAGGTGGTCTGTACGGCCGCCGACGCCCGCCACGCCGAAGACCCGGACGTCGTATCGGTGGAGGTGGTCATCAAGGCCACCGTGAGAGGCGCCAAGAGCCCTTGGAGCGCCGAAGGGCGCGACGCGACCTGCCCCGCCCGGGCCCGGAGGTCTGCCGCCGCCTCCCGTTCCGGATAGACGTATCGCTGCCCTGCGCCTGGGAACCGGGCTGTTTCGGTGGCACTGGCCCTGACCTCACCGCCGGAGCGGAGTCTTCACGAAAGCGTTTGTCCCGGGCGGCCGGAACGCCATGGTCACCGGCCGCCAGGGCAGCCGCAATGGTGCCGCTCGGCCCCGGAGCCGTGCCCATCAGCGGCGGCACGCCTCTCGGAGCAGGATGTCGCGACGGCGCTGAGGAGCGTCCACGACAAGCAGCAGGCATTCCTCTCCTTCGACGTGGTCTCGGGACACCTGCGAAGCAGCGCCGGCGTCGTTGACCTGCGGCGCCTTGACCTGGACGGCTCCGGCCGAGGTCGTGACCTCTCTGAGCTGGTGGTAGCCGTTACGAACCACCAGCCGACGCCCGTCACCGCCCCGTTCGTGGGACAACTCAGCTATATAGGCGTTGACTTCGGCTTCCAGCGCGGCGGCCAGCATCCGCCTGGCGCCTTCCCGGACCATCAGGGTTTCGGCGTAGTCGCCGGGTATCCGGTTCATGACGGTCCGCCAGGGAGAGCGGGACAGGCACGGCTTCCAAGATCATGGAGTTCTCGACGCCCCGTGACCTGCCTGGAAGACCGTGCCTGGAAGACCGTGCCTGGAAGACCGTGCCTGCCGAAGCATCATCGCTGATCCCGCCTGCCCTTGACCAACTCCGCGAGCATCCAGGGGCCGAGCCGGAAGAAGTGCCCGGACTGCTGGGCCGCCTCGCCCAGGTGCCCGATCCGCGTGATCCCCGTGGAGTGCGCCACGCTCTGGTGGGCGTCCTCGCCCTGGCCGCGTGCGCGGTGCCGGCGGGGGCAACGTCGCTGCCGGCGGTCGGCGAATGGATCACCGACGCTCCACCCCACGTGCTGGAATACGTCGGCGTGCGACTCGACCCCCTGTTCCCCCAACGGGTCTTGCCTGCGGAAACGACGGTCGACGACTGCCGGCCCGGATCGACGGCGACGCACTGGACCTCGCAGTCGGCCGCCGGCTCGCCGACCGCCGCAACCGAACCCAGGGCCGGCTGCGCGGCCTGGCGGTCGACGGCAAGAGCCTTCGCGGAGCGGCCAGAGCGAAGGGCCGCAAGATCCACCTGCTCGCAGCCCTGGAGCACACCACCGGCCTGGTCCTGGCCCAGCTGGACGTCGGCGAGAAGACGAACGAGATCACCTGCTTCAAGCCGCTGCCGGAGACCATGGGCGACCTGGCCGGGGTGGTCGTCACCAGCGACGCCATGCACGCCCAACGCGAGCACGCCGACTACCTTCCCGGCCGTGAAGCCCACTGCATCGTGATCGTCAAGGGCAACCAGAAGAAGCTCCGCAGGCAGCTCAGATCCCTTCCGTGGACAGAGATCCCGCTGCAGGGCCGCGTGCGGGGCATCGGCCACGGACGCTCGGAGATCCGACGGATCAAGGTGGTCACGGTCAACAGCCTGCTCTTCCCCGGAGCCCGGCAGGCCGTGCAGATCAAGCGCCGCCGTACCGACCGCAAGACCGGCAGGACCACCATCAAGACCGTTTACGCTCGAGGAGTTGGAACCGGCCCGCGTGCCGGCCATCCGCGTCCGTCCGACGCCTCTCCCCGCAGGTCGCGGGGGCTCGGTCGAGGACTCCGGCGCGATCCCCGTGATCCCCGTCGGCGGGCAGCGCCTGGGTCGCGGGACCCGTACCGGTGCGCTCGGCGAACTGGAGTCACCAGCCTCACCGCTGAGCAAGCCAACCCCGCCCAGCCGGCGACCCTGATCCGTGATCACTGGCAGATCGAAGCCCTGCACCACGTCAGAGACACCACGTTCACCGAAGACGCCTCACAGCTGCGAACCGGCAACGCGCCCCGGGCGATGGCCACTTGGCGCAACCTCGCCATCGGCGCCCTGCGGCCGGCCGGCGCGACCAACATCGCCGCAGCTCTGCGACACAACGCCCGCAACGCGGACCGCCCGCTCGCCCCGCCCGGCCTCAAGTGATCACAAAACGGACGCCCGCCGACTACGCCCAAGCCCCGGCCCCGGCCCCGGCCCCGGCCGTCACACGAAACGCCTTGATCCACCGGTAGACGACTCGTCGGACAACGCATCCGGCGTACTTCGCGAGTACCTCCGGCCTCAGGACGGCCTCAATTCATGCCCAGTCGCGGGGAGCCAGGCAGAACTCCACTCGGTTGATGCACATCCACGCAGGTCAGAAGGACATCAACCTACGCAGGCCAAGGTGGCACGAACTCGCGAGCAGCGGATCCAGTCCGTCCAGGCAAAGCTGACGCCCCGACACCCAAAAACAAACGTTTCCGCAGGTCAAGGACCTGCACAGGTGGGGCGGGTGGGACTCGAACCCACGGCCGACGGATTATGAGTCCATTGGGGATCTTGGCGGTCCTTGCCGATCAACGCTCATCCTTGACGTTTTCCCAGCTCAGACGCACTGATCCGTGGCAGTCCTGTGCGGTCCTTGTCGATGTGTTTCTGTCCTTGTAGTCCCTCAATGGCCCCTGGGGGTCGATGAGTTGGGCGCTTGCCACAGCAGCGGGTCGTGTCCCGCGACGAAGGCCTTGGTGAGAGGCATGCCGACGTGACAACCGAGTCGACGGCCGACCGCGCGGCAGCGAGCCTGCCGGCTGTGGGCCGATCGGCGACTGGCGTCGCGACCGCGCACGGCTTCTCGGCTTCGTCACCCCACCGGTCGGTCTCGTCGCCGCACTCGTCGGCGGTGGTACGGCCGCGCACCGAACGGCCCCGAAGTGGCGGCCGGCCGACGGTGGCCGGCGCCGCCGCCGCGAGCATCGGCCCGTCCGCTCCCGTCCGCGCCCGGGAGCTGCGAACTGCGGGTTCGCGCATTCCGCGGCAGGGCATCGTGGTCGCGGCCGGAGTCGCTGCGGGTCGACCGAATCCAGCACTCGGCAGGTCGAGAAGGCGAACGCGGCCGGGCCGCCGGGGCGGTGACGCCGGAGGAGAGCGACCGCTGATCCCGGGCGTTCGCCACTCCAACCCCGTCAGGGTCATGCCTCTCGTGTACGTGGGCAACACGGCGGGGCGGCGGTTCGTGGTGGGACTTCCCGAACGGGAGATCGGCTGCACCCCCAGATCCGCGAACGCGCCTGTGGTTGCGGTCCTGTTCGGCCCGTGACATGGCCCGAAGGGCTCAAGCCCGTCGCCCCCGCGGGAGGGACAGTGATCGTGCAGCGAGGCAACGCACGAGGAGGGCCGTCACGTGAACACCGCCCTGTCCCCAGAAGGAGAAACCTCCCGCCGGCCGGAACCGCCGCACCCATCCGCGGTCCACCACAACCCCGAGGCGTCATGGCCGGTGCGCCTGTACCGGCGCGCCGTGCCCGCCCGCCTCAGGCGGGCCCTCGTGGAACGCACGACCCCGCAGGCCCGCGCACGCGTCAAGCGGCGGATCGCAAGCCTGCCGTCGGCGCACCGCCTGCTGGGCGGCGTGCGCGCGGCATGGCTGGTGCGCCGCCATCCCGGCCTGCTCACCGGCCACGACCGAGAGGTGCGGCTGGTCCGCAATGTGCCCAAACTGGTCCTCGTACGCCCCGACATCTCGCCACTGGCGGCGCGCAACGCCAACGCGGCCACGGTCCGCGCGTCCCTCGACGGGGCGGGTCTCGACTACTTCTGCGTACGCGGCCGCAGCAGCACCTCCGCGGTCGTCGCCCTCGCCGCCCGGGACCGGGCGACGGCGCTGCGCGCCCTGGAGCGGGCGGGCCGCGAGCGTCCCGGTTACGTGTGTGCCGTCGACGGCGTCCGGCGCGAGCGGCGCACGACCCGGCCGGCGTTCCGTCACCGCACCTGGCGGCGGCTGGCGCAGGCGGACGTGCTCCGCATGACCTGGTACTACGGCGATGCGCGAGGGCAGTTGACGCTCGGCTCCAAGTACGGCTGCGACATCGAGTTCTGGGCGGCCGACGAGGAGACGGGGGACCTGCTGCTGGCGCCACGCCCCAACCGCAGCGCCGAGCAGGTGCCGCGCGCCGACACCCCGATGCACGTCCCCGACACCCTGTTCACCGCGCTCGCCTCCGCCGACCACCCGTTGCCGCCGGTGCGCACCCGCAGGGAGTTCGCCCGGCCGGGCCCCGAGGACGTCCGGTTCCCCGTCGACGTCGTGTACACCTGGGTCGACGGGCACGACCCGGAGTGGGCGCGGCGCCGGGCAACCTGCGCGGGGCAGGCGTACCACGAGGAGGCGGACAACGCGGCCCGGTACCTCAACCGCGACGAACTGCGCTATTCACTGCGCTCGCTCGACCAGTACGCCCCCTGGGTGCGCACGGTCTACCTGGTCACCGACGGCCAGGTCCCGTCCTGGCTGAACGCGGGCATGCCCGGTATCCGCGTCGTCAGCCACAAGGAGATCTTCGACGACCCGAGCCTGCTGCCGACGTTCAACTCCCACGCCATCGAGAGCCAACTGCACCACATCGACGGCCTGTCCGAGCACTTCCTCTACTTCAACGACGATGTGTTCCTGGGCCGCCCCGTCGTCCCTCAGGACTTCTTCCTGGCCAACGGCCTCACCAGGTTCTTCCCGTCCCCGGTGCTCATCCCGCCGGGCGAGCCGACCGAGTCGGACGTGCCGGTGGCGGCCGCGGGCAAGAACAGCCGTGCCCTGGTCGAGGCCACCTTCGGCACGGTCATCAGCCAGAAGATGAAACACACACCGCACGCTCTGCGGCGCAGCGTCCTGTACGAGTTGGAGACGAGGTTCCCGGCCGAGCACCACGCCACGGCCGGCCACCGCTTCCGCAGCCTCGACGACGTCTCCTTCGTCTCCTCGCTCCACCACTACTACGCCTTCCACACCGCCCGCGCCGTCCCTGCCCAGGTGCGCTACGCCTACCTCGACGTCTCCCATCCCGCACTCGCCACCCGCCTCGAAACCCTGCTGGCCCGCCGGGACAAGCAGGTGTTCTGCCTGAACGACACAGTCTCCGGCGATCAGGAACTCGACACCCAACAAACCCTGCTCACCACCTTCCTGGAGACGTACTTCCCGGTCCCCGGTCCCTACGAGCTCGACCGCCCCGGTGTGTGAAAGGCGGACCGGTCGGCGAACAGGTCAGGACATGGGCGTTCGAGCGGAGAACATCGCCTGTTCCAGGACCTTGAAGAGCTGTCGGCAGACGGCTCGTTCGAGGCGATGTCGTCCGTCGCGTGACGCCCTGCTCTCGGCGACTGGTCGGGGCGACGTACGTCTTCGTGGCAGGGTCGAGCCGCATCCGGACCAGCATGACGGTGTACCGGGCCCGGCCGAGTCGACCTCTACCCCGGCAAGGTCGGGACAGATGTCCGCGTCATGCCGCTCACTCCGCTCCGCCGAGGTCGAGACCTTGGAGCGCGTCCTGGGCCCACGCATCCAACACCCGGCCGTGTCCACCCTGCTGGAACGTTTCGGTCCCCGGCCCGGATCCGCAAGGCCGGACGCCGAAGGCTCGTGACCCCGCTGTGGCCAAAGCCCCTGCGGACGGCCGAGTAACTGGTCGAAGACATGTGGGCCCTGCATGGCACGGTGCACCAGCGCGGCGTAGGCCGACCGGTGGTGCCGAACGGCGTTGCCGGTGAAGTGGATGGTCGGCCGGGCCGTCGGCATGTTCGTCGTCCGCGACGAGAACGACATGCACGAGAAGGACATGCACGAGAAGGCGCTGTGCGTGCCCGCCCGCGACCCGCGGTACGCCGAGATCGATGCCTCCCGGAGGCGGCCCGCGAGCCGCGCAGCGGTCCGAACGGCCGCGCTTCAGGGCCGAACGGCCCCGGAACCCGGCGGTGTCAGGCGCCTACGGTGACAGTGAAGCCCACCGACTCAGGGACGGAAGGCAGCCGACCATGACGCTACGCATTGAGTACGTGCACGCGGTGGAGATCCTGGACTCCCGCGCCCGGCCGACCCTCTCGGTGACCCTGCGCACCACGGCCGGCATCACCGTACGCGCCGGCGTGCCCTCCGGCGCGTCCACCGGTACCCGGGAGGCGGTCGAACTGCGCGACGGTGACCAGTCACGCTACGGCGGCCAGGGGGTCACCGGGGCGGTGGCACACGTCAACGGCGAGATCGCCAAGGCGCTCGTCGGCCGGCGCTTCGGCTCCGCGGCCGAACTCGACGCCGTACTCATCGAGTTGGACGGCACGCCGACCAAGTCCCGGCTCGGGGCCAACGCGATCGTCGGCGTCTCCATCGCCGCCGCCCGCGCCGAGGCGGCAGCTCGCGGCCAGGAGTTGTGGCAGCGCATCTCCGAGACCACCGGAACCCGACCGCTGCTGCCGGTCCCGCACTTCAACGTCGTCAACGGCGGCGCCCACGCCGCCAACAGCCTGGACTTCCAGGAGTTCATGCTCGCTCCCCTCGGCGCGCCGAGTCTGCCCGAGGCCGTACGGGCCGGGGCCGAGGTCTACGCCCGGCTCAGGGCCCGCCTCGCCGCCGCCGGGCATGCGGTCGGACTGGGCGACGAGGGCGGCTTCGCCCCCGCCATCGACCGGCCCGAAGACGTCCTGCACCAGCTGGTCGAGGCCATCGACGACGCCGGATACACCCCGGGCCGCGACGGCATCGCCATCGCCCTGGACCCCGCCGCCAGCGCGTTCTACCGCGACGGCCGCTACCTCATCGCCGGCCAGGACCTGACCTCCGCCCAACTCATCGACCGCTACGAGGAGATGACCGACCGCTTCCCCGTCTGGTCCATCGAGGACGGCCTCGCCGAGAACGACTGGGACGGCTGGACACAGCTCACCGCTCGCCTGGGGACACGGATCCAGCTCGTCGGCGACGACATCTTCGTCACCGATCCCGCCATCATCACCGAGGCCGTCGACCGCAAGGTCGCCAACGCCGCCCTGATCAAGGTCAACCAGATCGGCACCGTCAGCGAGACCCTGGAAGCGATCCGGATCTGCCGCGAGGCCGGTTACACGCAGATGGTCTCGCACCGCTCCGGCGAGACCGAGGACACCTTCATCGCCGACCTCGTCATCGGCGCCGGCTGCGGCCAGCTCAAGTCCGGTGCCCCGGCCCGTGGCGAGCGCATCGCCAAGTACAACCGGCTCATCGAGACGGCGGACACTCACCCGGAGCTGCCGTTCGGCCTGACGAGCGACCGGTGACTGCCAGCAGCTCCAGAACCTGGACGGCAGCCACCACCGTGACCAGCACCGGGACCGAACAGCCGCACAGTTTCCCTTTCGGGCCGTTTCCCTCGCCCCTCGGCCATCGCCAGACGCTCTCTCAGCAGCCACCTGCTGCCACTGAACACCAAGCGCACCATCGGCCCTCAGGACAGCCGCCCGGACCGCGAGCGACAACCTCGGCCACCTGCTCCACCACAGGTCAAAGGGGTTCGAACTCCCCCAAGCACCGCCGAACCCCAAACCCGCGAGCAGCGGATTGAGTCCGTCCAGGCAAAGTTGACGCTCCAACACCTTGCAGGACGGCGAGGAAGATACAAACCGACTGACGGGCGCCGCGTCCGGCCCTCGTACGGCGGCACCTGGCGACGCGTACGGATGATCCGCCACCCCGCGGCTGCTGCCCGGATACGACGCCTCGCCGCGCCACCCACTGCGGCCGACGACCGCCACAGCCACGCTCGCGCCGCCTTCCAGATCTGCGTCGCCGACGGTGATCGGCGCTTGAGCGCGTCAGCTCCCGTCCCACAACCTCACCGTTCTGTCGGCGCCGCAGCTGGCCAGCAGCCGTCCGTCCGGACTGAACGCCAGAGCCCGCACGGCACCGCGGTGGCCGATGAGAGTGGCGCTCGCGGCCAGGTGCGCAGGACCGGCGACATCCCACAGGGCCACGGTCGCGTTCGCGCCTCCGGAGGCCAGCAACCGCCCGTCAGGACTGAACGCCACCGCATACATCTGCCCCGCGTCCCCACGGCCGGCAAGGGGGAGGGCGGCTGTCCCGACAGGATGAGCCGGGTCGGTGACATCCCACACCATGACGGCGCCATTCTGCCAAGACCCGAAGGTGCCGGAGACAACGCCGGAATCCCCGCTTGCGGTGGCCAGTAACCGTCCGTCCGGACTGAATCCCACCGAATGGACGGCAGGCGCCCCGCCTGAAGAGAGCTTCTTCGCCCAATCACGGACCTGCGGCCGGACGACGGCGGTCCGCACCGGATGCGTCGGCTCACTCACATCCCACAGGACACCTGTGTTCTTGTCACCGGAGGAACCCGTGGCCAACAACCGTCCGTCCGGACTGAACATCACCGTTCCGACGGGACCTGACAGCCAGACGTGCCGTTGGTGGGTGGCAGCGGCGCAACGGGTCGGGCGTGCCGGGTCGGTGACGTCCCAAAGGATCACAGTTCGGTCGCTGCCGCAGGCAAGTAACCGCCCGTCCGGACTGAAATCCACTGCATGGACACCACCCTGCCGCCAGCCGTCACGCGCCAACCAGCCAGGGCGTTGATGGACAAGAGTCGCCGACCGGGTCACGTGTGCCGGGTCGGTGACGTCCCAGAGGATCACCATCCGGTCGCCGCTTCCGGACGCCAGCACCCGCCCGTCCGGACTGAACCCCACCGCGTTCACCGCTCTGCCGTGGCCCGTGAGGTCGGCGGCCCGGGTCGGGTGGGCTGCATCGGTGACATCCCAGAGGATCACAGTCCGGTCGCCGCTTCCGGACGCCAGCAGCCGCCCGTCCGGACTGAACCCCACCGTGTTCACGGCTTTGCCGTGCCCGGTGAGGGTAGCCGCCAGACCCCACGTCGGGGGCGGAGACGGTCGTCCCACGAAAGGCATAGTGCAGTCTCGCGCGTTCCGGAATCCCAGGGAAGACGGAGGGCAGACTTCCACCGAAGCTCTGGACCGTGTCCTCCGGGCGAGTGGATCGGACGACCGGCTGGCGTAGCTCGAAGCGTCGGTAGCACGTGGTCCCCTGCCGCGGACGGCGGACCTGTCCCCCTGGTTGCGCCCGGACGCCCCCACCAGCGCCCAACTGCGCGATGCGGTCGGTCGGTTGGACTCGCGCCGGGCGCTGCCGGCCAGGGCCGCGGGGCCCCGGACGTCCCGGGCCGACGCAGAGGACGTGGCCGATCAATGCCGACGACAAGGCCAAGAACGCGCCTCGCAGCCCCCTTCCCCGGCCTTCGTCTGTAGCGGCCCTTCACGGCACCCGCGGACGGCTTGAACGCCACCACACACCTGATCAAGACACCGTCGCTGCTCCGCTCGGCCAACTGGCCGAGGCCTGTCGGTACCCGTTCCAGCGGCCCTACCAGTCAAAAACAGCACGATGAAACAGCCGACGGCGCCCTACTCGCGCCCGCTCACCGGCCGCACCGTGGACGGCAGCCCCAGACCGCGCACCCGGCAAATGGGACAACGAATAGGCCCGGAGACACCATCGGCCTGAACACGGCTGCGTTGTCCCGGCCCCTGCACGGCCCCTGGGTCTTCGTATCGGCCCTCAAGGCAGTCGCCCGGATCGCGAGCAACGACCTCGAGAACCCACTCTGCCGCAGCTCAGAGGGGTGGGAACTCGCCGAACACCGCCGAACCCCAAACCCACGGGCAGCGAATTCAGTCCGTCCAGGCAAAGTTGACGCCCCGACACCCAAAAACAAACGTTTCCGCAGGTCAAGGACCTGCACAGGTGGGGCGGGTGGGACTCGAACCCACGGCCGACGGATTATGAGTCCGCTGCTCTAACCGGCTGAGCTACCGCCCCATTACGGCGCGTCGCGCACATTTGTACGCGCCGTCTGCCGCAGCATAGCCGCTCATACGATCTCCTGCTTCGGATGGTCGACTTCGCACGACCATGAGGACTGCGGCCTGCCGCGAGCGGTTCCGGGGGACATGAAAAAGGACCCCAACGGGGTCCTCATCACTGCTTCCTCACTGCGCTCTCCCGACTGGACTCGAACCAGTAACCTGCCGGTTAACAGCCGGCTGCTCTGCCAATTGAGCTACGGAAGATCGAAGCTCCCCCGACTGGACTCGAACCAGTAACCTGCCGGTTAACAGCCGGCTGCTCTGCCAATTGAGCTACAGGGGAATGCCTCGTTGCATCGAACGTACCTCCCTGGGTATTCGCCAGGGGGCGTGTGCTCGCTGCGACACATACATTAGCGCAAGCAGGGGGGTGCTCCGCCAATCGGTTCCCCCGGCACCGATGCCGCGCCGGAGACCTGTGCAAGGGACCTACGCAAGGGAAGGGTGGCCGTCATGCGCTACAAGCTCACGTTCGTCGTCGGACTGGCTCTGGGTTACGTGCTGGGCACACGGGCCGGACGCGAGCGCTACGAGCAGCTCAAGAAGTCGGCGCGTCAGGTCGCGCAGAACCCGGCGGTCCGCAACACCGCCGAGAGCGCGGCGCAGCAGGGCCGCCAGTTCGCGGGCAAGGCGTACCACGCGGTCGGTGACAAGGTGGGCGACCGGGTCCCCGACTCGGTGGCCCAGCGCGTACGGTCCCTGCGTGAGCGCAACGCGAACGGCACGGGCGAGGACGACTGGGGCACCAGCAACACCTAGGGAGTCGCGACCCGGCGCGGTCACCTCCCGCCGTACGGCAGAATTTCTGCCATGGGGATAGTCGCCGGGTTGGACAGTTCGCCCGATTTCACTCGCATCGTTGTCTGTGACACGGACACGGGGTCCGTGCTCAGGCAGGGATATGCGCCGCATCCGGTCGAAACCGAGACCGAGGGCGGCGGGCGGCCCTCCGATGTCGATCCGCAGGCCTGGCTGCTGTCGCTGGGCGAGGCGGCCGGCGGGGGGCTGCTCGAAGGTGTGCAGGCCATCGGTGTGTCCGCGCAGCAGAACGCGGTCGTGCCGTTGGACTCGCAGGGCAACACCGTGCGGCCCGCGATGGTCGGCGGTGACAAGCGGGCGCAGGTCGCGGCGGCCGATCTGATCGACGCGCTCGGCGGGCGTGAGGCGTGGGCGCAGGCGGTGGGTTCCGTACCGCAGGCCGCGCAGCCCGTCACCAAGCTCCGCTGGCTCAACAAGACCGAGCCCGACAACGCGCGGCGGACCGCGGTGCTGATGCAGGCCCACGACTGGCTGGTGTGGCAGTTGCTCGGGCGGCCGGTGCGCAGGACCACCGATCGTGGCGGGGCCTCCGGGACCGGGTACTGGTCCGCCGCCAGTGGCGGCTACCGGCCCGATCTCGTCGAACTGGCCCTCGGCCACCAGGCCATGCTGCCCGAGGTGATCGGACCCTCCGACGCGGCCGGTACGACTCCGGAGGGGCTGCTGATCTCCGCCGGCACCGGCGAGACCATGGCCGCCGCCTTCGGGCTCGGCATCGGGTTCGGGGACGCGGTCGTCTCGCTCGGCGCTTCCGGGTCCGTGATGGCCGTTCATCATGAGGCGCTCGTCGACCAGAGCGGGATGATCACCTCGCTGGCCGACGCGACCGGAATGCATCTGCCGGTCGTCACCACACTCAATGCCGTACGGACGCTGCGCGGCGCCGCCGAGCTGCTCGGGCTGTCCGATCTGGAGAGTCTGTCCGAGCTGGCGATGAAGTCGACGCCGGGGGCGCACGGGCTGGTGTTCCTGCCGTATCTGGAGGGTGAGCGGACGCCCAATCTGCCGCACACCGCCGGGACGCTGGCCGGGCTGCGGCGGGAGTCGATGAAGGCGGAGCATCTGGCGCGGGCCGCGTTCGAGGGCATGCTGTGCGGGCTCGCGGACGCGCTGGACGTGCTGCGCGGGCGGGGCGTCGCGGTGCGCCGCCTCTTCCTGCTCGGGTCGGCCGCCGAACTGCCCGCCGTACAGGCCGCGGCGCCCGCGCTCTTCGGGACGCAGATCGTCGTACCGCAGCCCGCCGACTACGCCGCGATCGGCGCCGCCCGGCAGGCCGCCTGGGCGCTCGGTGTCTCCCAGGGCACCCTCGACCCGCGCACTCCCCCGCCCTGGCAGGGTCCGGTCGCCCAGGTCTTCGAGCCGGGTGACGAACTGGCCGTAGGACAGGCGGTGCGTCAGCAGTACGTGTCCGTACGGGAACAGACCCATCCGGGCGCGTTCCGCTCGTAGGAGTTCTCGCGTTCCGCTCTTAAGGGTTCATAAGGGCGCATGTGGCACTGCTCTTGGCTTAATCAGTTGAGGTAACGCGGGTGGAGTGTCGGACGATGGGGGCGAGGGGCAGACCGCCCACCCCCCACCCGCCGACTCCGAGAGACCCAGCGTGCTCATACGACTTCTGCGGACCTATCTCAGGCCCTACAGGAAACCCATCTCCCTGCTGGTGCTGCTGCAGTTCCTGCAGACCTGCGCCACCCTCTACCTGCCCACCCTCAACGCGCACATCATCGACAACGGTGTCGTCAAGGGTGACACCGGTTACATCCTGTCGTTCGGCGCCCTGATGATCGGGATCTCGCTCGTCCAGGTCGTGTGCAACACGGGTGCCGTCTACTACGGCGCCCGCACCGCGGCGGCCGTCGGCCGGGACATCCGGGCCGCCATCTTCGACCGGGTGCAGTCGTTCTCGGCCCGCGAGGTCGGCCACTTCGGCGCGCCCTCGCTGATCACGCGTACGACCAATGACGTGCAGCAGGTCCAGATGCTGGCCCTGATGACGTTCACGCTGCTCGTGTCCGCGCCGATCATGTGCGTCGGCGGGATCATCCTGGCGCTCGGTCTGGACGTGCCGCTGTCCGCGGTGCTGATCGCGGTGGTGCCGACGCTCACGATCTGCGTGACGATCATCGTGCGGCGGCTGCGGCCGCTGTTCCGGGCGATGCAGGTGCGCCTGGACTCGGTGAACCGGGTGCTGCGCGAGCAGATCACCGGCAACCGTGTCATCCGTGCCTTCGTCCGGGACGAGTACGAGAAGGACCGGTTCCGGAAGGCCAACTCCGATCTGACCGAGATGCAGTTGAAGACCGGCAATCTGCTCGCGCTGATGTTCCCGGTGGTCATGACCACGGTGAACCTGTCGTCGATCGCCGTGGTGTGGTTCGGTGCGCACCGGATCGACAGCGGCGGGATGCAGATCGGCGATCTGACGGCGTTCCTCGCCTATCTGATGCAGATCGTGATGTCCGTGATGATGGCCACCTTCATGTTCATGATGGTGCCGCGCGCGGAGGTCTGCGCCGAGCGCATCGAGGAGGTCCTCGACACCGAGAGCAGTGTCGTGCCGCCGGTGGCTCCCGTCTTCGAGCTGCGCCGGCACGGGCATCTGGAGGTCCGCGGGGTCGGCTTCTGCTACCCGGGTGCCGAGGAACCCGTACTGAAGTCCATCGACCTGGTGGCCCGCCCGGGCGAGACGACGGCCGTGATCGGCTCGACCGGCAGCGGAAAGTCCACCCTTCTGAGTCTGGTCCCGCGCCTGGTTGACACGACCGACGGCGAGGTCCTCGTCGACGGAGTCGACGTGGCGACCATCGACCCGGTACTGCTCGCCAAGACGGTCGGCCTGGTCCCGCAGAAGCCGTACCTCTTCGCGGGCACGGTGGCGACCAACCTTCGCTACGGCAACCCGGACGCGACGGACGAGGAGTTGTGGCACGCGCTGGAGGTGGCGCAGGCCAAGGGATTCGTCGAGGGGCTGGAGAACGGGCTGGACTCCCCCATCGCGCAGGGCGGCACGAATGTCTCCGGCGGTCAGCGGCAGCGGCTCGCGATCGCGCGCACGCTGGTGCAGCGGCCGGAGATCTACCTCTTCGACGACTCCTTCTCCGCGCTCGACTACGCGACGGACGCGGCGCTGCGGGCGGCGCTCGCGCAGGAGACCGCCGAGGCGACCGTGGTGATCGTGGCGCAGCGGGTGGCGACGATCAGGGACGCGGACCGGATCGTCGTACTCGACGAGGGTCGGGTTGTGGGGTCGGGCCGGCATCACGAACTGATGGCGGACAACGAGACGTATCGGGAGATCGTGCTCTCCCAGTTGACGGAAGCGGAGGCTGCCTGATGGCCGGGCCCATGGGGCGGATGATGGCCGGGACGGGCCCCGACGCCCGTTCGATGGACTTCAAGGTGTCCGGCAAGCGGCTGATCGGCCAGTTCAGGCCGGAGCGGCTGACCATCGGCATCCTGCTGGTGTGTGTGGTGCTCAGCGTCGGGCTGAACGTGGTGGGGCCGAAGATCCTCGGCAACGCCACCGACCTGGTCTTCGCGGGCATCATCGGGCGGCAGATGCCGGCCGGAACGACCAAGGCGCAGGCCCTGCAGGCGATGCGCGACCGGGGCCAGGGCTCGGTCGCGGACATGCTGAAGAGCACGGACTTCACGCCGGGCCAGGGCATCGACTTCACCTCGGTGGGTCATGTGCTGCTGCTCGCGCTGGGCACGTTCCTGGTGGCCGGGCTGCTGATGGCGGTGGCGACCCGGATGGTCAACCGGGCGGTCAACCGGACCATGTTCCGGCTGCGCGAGGACGTGCAGACGAAGATGTCGCGCCTCCCGCTGTCGTACTTCGACAAGCGGCAGCGCGGCGAGGTCCTCTCGCGCGCGACCAACGACATCGACAACATCGGGCAGACGCTCCAGCAGTCGATGGGCCAGCTCATCAACTCGGTGCTCACGATCATCGGCGTCCTCGCGATGATGTTCTGGGTGTCCTGGCTGCTCGCCCTGGTCGCGCTGGTGACCGTACCGCTGTCGTTCCTCGTCGCCACCCGCATCGGCAAGCGCTCGCAGCCGCACTTCGTGCAGCAGTGGCGCTCGACGGGCAAGCTCAACGCGCACGTCGAGGAGATGTACACCGGCCACAACCTGGTGAAGGTCTTCGGCCGGCAGGACGAGTCGGCGAAGCTCTTCGCCGAGCAGAACGACGCGCTCTACGAGGCGGGCTTCAAGGCGCAGTTCAACAGCGGGGTCATGCAGCCGCTGATGATGTTCGTGTCGAACCTCAACTACGTGCTGGTCGCGGTCGTCGGCGGCCTGCGGGTCGCCTCGGGCTCACTCTCCATCGGTGACGTGCAGGCCTTCGTCCAGTACTCGCGCCAGTTCTCGATGCCGCTCACCCAGGTCGCGTCGATGGCGAACCTGGTCCAGTCCGGCGTCGCCTCGGCGGAACGCGTCTTCGAACTCCTCGACGCCGAGGAGCAGCAGCCCGACCCCATGCCGAGCGAACGCCCCGCCGAACTCCGCGGCCTGGTCGCCCTGGAGCACGTCTCCTTCCGCTACGACCCCGACAAGCCGCTCATCGAGGACCTCTCGCTGACGGTGGCACCGGGCCACACGGTCGCGATCGTCGGCCCGACGGGCGCCGGCAAGACCACCCTCGTCAACCTCCTCATGCGGTTCTACGAAGTGTCCGGCGGGCGTATCACCCTCGACGGCGTCGACATCGCGCGGATGTCCCGGGACGAACTCCGCGCCCACATCGGCATGGTGCTCCAGGACACCTGGCTGTTCGGCGGCTCGATCGCCGACAACATCGCGTACGGCGCGTCCCGGGAGGTCACCCGGGGCGAGATCGAGGAGGCGGCGCGGGCGGCGCACGCCGACCGGTTCGTCCGTACGCTGCCCGACGGCTACGACACCGTCATCGACGACGAGGGCACGGGCGTCAGCGCCGGTGAGAAGCAACTCATCACCATCGCGCGGGCGTTCCTGTCCGACCCGACGATCCTCGTCCTCGACGAGGCGACGTCGTCGGTCGACACGCGTACGGAGGTGTTGATCCAGAAGGCCATGGCCAAACTCGCCCATGGGCGTACGTCGTTCGTGATCGCGCACCGGCTCTCCACGATCCGGGACGCGGACACGATCCTGGTCATGGAGAACGGCTCCATCGTCGAACAGGGCGCGCATGCCGAGCTGTTGGCGGCGGACGGGGCGTATGCGCGGTTGTACAAGGCGCAGTTCGCGCAGGCGGTGGCGGAAGTCGACTAACTGCGTTGCGGCGGGCCGTCGTTCGGCTGACGGTCCGCCGCGGCTGGTCGCGCAGTTCCCCGCGCCCCTAAACGCGCTCGTGTTTCAGGGGCGCGGGGCTGTGTACATTTGCGGCTCCGCCGCGGGGCGCGGCCAGCCCCCACCGGCCCGCACCCGGCATCAGTCCAGATAGCCCCTGAGCTGATCCGCAAAAGCGTGGTCCCTCAGCTTGTTGAGAGTCTTCGACTCGATCTGGCGGATCCGTTCCCGGGTTACCCCGAAGATCCGCCCGATCTCCTCCAGCGTGCGCGGACGCCCGTCGGCCAAGCCGTACCTGAGCTGTACGACCTTCCGTTCACGTTCCCCCAGCGTCGACAGGACAGCCTCCAGGTGCTGCCGGAGAAGGATGAACGCGGCCGACTCCACGGGACTCGTCGCATCGCCGTCCTCGATCAGATCACCGAGGGCAACGTCGTCCTCCTCCCCCACCGGCGCGTGCAACGACACCGGCTCCTGAGCCAGCCGGAGCACCTCGCTGACGCGCTCGGGCGCGAGGTCGAGGTGGTCGGCGACTTCCTCCGGCGTCGGCTCGTAGCCGCGCTCCTGGAGCATCCGGCGCTGGACGCGGACGACCCGGTTGATCAGTTCGACGACATGCACCGGGACGCGAATCGTGCGGGCCTGGTCGGCGAGGGCGCGGGACATGGCCTGCCGGATCCACCAGGTGGCGTACGTCGAGAACTTGTAGCCGCGGGCGTAGTCGAATTTCTCAACTGCCCTGATCAGGCCGAGGTTTCCCTCCTGCACGAGGTCGAGCATGGTCAGCCCGCGTCCGACGTACCGCTTCGCGACGGAGACGACGAGCCGCAGGTTCGCCTCGATCAGGCGGCGCTTGGCCATCCGGCCCATGACGACCAACTTGTCCAGGTCGAGGGCGAGTTGGCTGTCCAGGTCGGAGGCGCCGCCGAGCTTCTCCTCGGCGAACAGGCCGGCCTCGACGCGGCGGGCGAGGTCGACCTCCTCGGCCGCGGTGAGCAGCGGGATGCGGCCGATCTCGCGCAGGTACTGGCGGAACAGGTCCGAGGAGGGGGCGCCGTTGTCGGCGGCGACCCGGCTGCGGGGCCGTACGGGCTCGGGGGCCTCGGCGGTCTCCACCGCTTCGGCCGTCGGTTCTTCGAGCTCGGGCGGGCTCTCCGGGTCCGCGTTTTCGGGGTGGTGCGCGGCACGGCTCTGCGGAGGGACGGTCGCGAGGACATCGGTCTCCGCTTCCGGTTCCGCGCCGTCCGTCGTGCTGGTCTCGGTCTGGTCGAGGGTCTGGGTCTGCACGGGGGCGACCTCCAGGATGATCGCTGCCAGGGGGTACGGCAGCGGTACTTCAGGGGCGGAGTGGGCGGCCTCGCCGCAATCCGTCCCGTACTCGATGAGCGGAACCGCGGGGGTGAAGGACCCGCTGGGGACGGATCGGCCGCGCTCCGAGGACTCAGGCACCGGAACCCAGTGTGGAGTACGACACATCGCCGCCACGAGGGGCGTGCGGTGACTTTTTGAGTCCGTTCCGTGACTACGTGCTCAGAGCGCTGTGGCGCCGTGCACCTGGAGTGCCTGGTCGTACTGCTGAAGGACCCACAACTCGTTCTGTACGGCGGCCAGTTCGGCCGAGTCTCCGTGGCTGCCGAGGCGGGTGAGCGCGCCCTGGATGTCGTGGATACGGCGCACCACGGCTCTTCGGCGGACGGTGACGAGCTGCTCGCCCGCGTAGTTCTCGTCGACCGTGCGGCGCAGGATCGCCTCGACGGCGAGCTCGGTGACCATCGCGCGGACCGCGTCGTCCGGTGCCGCCTCGCGGACGCGGACGAGATAGTCCTGGGCGTCCTGGAGGCCGTACTCGGCGCCGCCCGCCTCGATGATCGCCTCGCGTACGGCGGCGTACGGCGGGGCGGTGAACTCGTCGACGCCGTACGCGTCGAAGGCCGGGGAGACCAAGTCGGGGCGCTGGAGGGCGAGTTTGAGGAGTTCGCGCTCGGTGGCGAAGACGGGGTTGCGGAGGGTGAGGGCGGGGCCGCCGGTGGGGGGGCGGGCGGTGGTGTCGTACTGCTGCTCGGCGTTGCCCCTGGTCGGTGCCGGGCCCTTGCCGCCCCGGTCGCGAGCCCAACGGGCGAGCTGGGCGACCCTCTTGACCACGAACTGGGTGTCGAGGATGCCGAGCATGCCGGCGAGCTGGACGGCGACCTCGTGCTGGGCGCCGCTGTTCTTGATGCGGGCGACGATGGGGGCGGCTTCGTCCAGGGCGGCGGCGCGGCCGGCGGGGGTGTCGAGGTCGTAGCGGACGACGATCTGGCGGAGCGCGAACTCGAAGAGGGGCGTGCGGGGTTCGACCAGGTCGGCGACCGCCTCGTCGCCCTTGGCGAGGCGCAGCTCGCAGGGGTCCATGTTGTCCGGCGCGATCGCGATGTACGTCTCGGCGGCGAACTTCTGGTCGTCCTCGAAGGCGCGCAGGGCCGCCTTCTGGCCGGCCGCGTCGCCGTCGAAGGTGAAGATCACGCGCGCCGAGCCGTTGTCCATCAGCAGCCTGCGGAGGATCTTGATGTGGTCGGTGCCGAAGGCCGTGCCGCAGGTCGCGATGGCGGTGGTGACCCCGGCGAGGTGGCAGGCCATGACGTCGGTGTAGCCCTCGACGACGACCGCGCGGCTCGACTTGGCGATGTCCTTCTTCGCGAGGTCGATGCCGTAGAGGACCTGGGACTTCTTGTAGATCGCGGTGTCGGGCGTGTTGAGGTACTTCGGGCCGTTGTCCGACTCGTAGAGCTTGCGTGCGCCGAAGCCGACGACCTCGCCGCCGATGTCGCGGATCGGCCACATCAGGCGGCCGCGGAAGCGGTCGATGGGGCCGCGGCGGCCCTCTTGGGCGAGGCCGGAGAGGAGGATCTCCTTGTCGCTGAAGCCCTTGCCGCGGAGGTATTTGGTGAGGTGGTCCCAGCCCTGCGGGCTGTAGCCGACGGAGAAGTGCTCGGCGGCCGACTGGTCGAAGCCGCGCTCGGCGAGGAACTTGCGGCCGGCGTCCGCCTCGGGGCTGACGGCGAGCTGCTCCACGTAGAAGTCCGCGGCGGCCTTGTGGGCCTCGACCAGGCGGATGCGCTCGCCGCGCTGGTGGGCGGGGTTGTACCCGCCCTCCTCGTACCGCAGCGTGATGCCGGCCTGGGCGGCCAGGCGCTCGACCGACTCCGAGAAGGTGAGGTGGTCGACCTTCATCACGAACGTGATGGTGTCGCCGCCCTCCTGGCAGCCGAAGCAGTGGAAGAGACCCTTGCTGGGGCTGACCTGGAAGGACGGCGACTTCTCGTCGTGGAACGGGCAGAGGCCCTTGAGGTTGCCGCCGCCCGCGTTCCGCAACTGGAGGTACTCGGACACCACGGCGTCGATCGGGACCGCGTCCCGAACCGCCTTCACGTCCTCGTCGTTGATCCGTCCTGCCACGCGTGAATTCTACGGGGCCGGACTGACACCAGTGACGACGAGACGGTTCAGGAGACCAGGCTGTCCAGTGGAACGTGTGGGTCCGCGAGGGCCTCGGTGTCCACGCGGGTACGGGAGCGGATGAGCTGCTGGATGGGCTCTGTGACGTCCCACACATTCACGTTCATCCCGGCCAGGACACGTCCCTCCTTCAGCCAGAAGGCGACGAACTCCCGCTTGCCCGCGTCTCCCCGGATCACCACTTCGTCGTAGGAACCCGGGGGCGCCCAGCCGGAGTACTCCATACCCAAGTCGTACTGGTCGGAGAAGAAATAGGGCACGCGGTCGTAGGTGACGTCCTTGCCGAGCATCGCGCGGGCCGCCGCCGGGCCGCCGTTGAGGGCGTTGGCCCAGTGCTCCACGCGCAGCCGGGTGTCGAAGAGGGCGTGGTGGAAGGCGGCCACGTCACCGGCCGCGTAGATGTCGGGGTCGGAGGTGCACAGCCGTTCGTCGACCGCGATGCCGCCGCCGTGCGCGCGGTCGGCCAGCTCCAGGCCCGCCGCCTCGGCGAGCGCGGTGCGGGGGGCCGCGCCGATGGCCGCGAGGACGTCGTGCGCGGGGTGCTCCTCGCCGTCGTCGGTGCGGGCCGCGAGGACCATGCCGTCCTGGCCGACGATCTCGGTGAGCCTGGCGCCGAAGTGGAAGCGGACGCCGTGCTCGGCGTGCAGGTCGGCGAAGAGCTGGCCCAGTTCGGGGCCGAGGACGCCGTGCAGCGGGGTCTGCGAGGGTTCCACGACGGTGACCTCTGCGCCGTACTCGCGGGCCGCCGCCGCGACCTCCAGGCCGATCCAGCCGCCGCCGGCGATCACCAGATGGCCGTTGTCCCGCCCCAGGGACGCCAGGACGTGCTTCAGGCGCTCGGCGTGCGAGAGGCGGCGCAGGTGGTGGACGCCCGCGAGGTCCGTGCCCGGGATGTCGAGCCGGCGGGGCTCGGAGCCGGTGACGATGAGCAACTTGTCGTAGCGGACAAGGGTGCCGTCGTCTCCGAAGCGGACCGTCTTCGCCGTACGGTCGATGGCGTCGACGGTCTGGCCGAGGTGCAGCTCGATGTCGTTGCGCGCGTACCAGGCGGGTTCGTGGACGAAGACGGTGTCGCGCTCCTCTTTACCGAGGAGGTAGCCCTTGGACAGCGGCGGGCGCTCGTACGGGTGGTCGCGTTCGTCGCAGATCAGTATCACGCGGCCGGTGAAGCCCTCCGCCCGGAGCGTCTCGGCCGCCTTTGCGCCGGCCAGGCCTCCTCCGACGATGACGAATGTCTGATCCGCGTCGACCACTTGATGCCTCCTCGTAACGGTGCCGCCATAGGCGAGCCTCCCGCACGCAGTGTGATGCGGGAAGGGGGTGTGGCCCGATCAGGCCACGGAGGGTCACATTCGGGCTTGTTTCGCGTCACTGTGCCCCAGCGACGTGAGATGTGCGTGAAGAGACCGCGCCGACGCGTCCGTCAGCGAGGCGATCTGATCGACGATCACACGCTTGCGCGCACGGTCGTCGGGCGCTTCGTCGAACTGGGCGCGGAACTGCGGCTCCAGGCCGTCGGGGGCGCGGGTCGTGAGCGCCTCGGCGAGTGCGGCGACCACGATGCGCTCGTCGGCGCGGATGCGCTCCTGCTCCGCGCGCTGCATCACGTACCGGTCGGCGACCGCCTTGAGGACCGCGCACTCCAGCCGTGCCTCGTGCGGTACGACGAGTTCGGCGTCGTAGCGGGTGAGGCGGCCGGTGCCGTACGCCGCGCGCGTGGCGGACTCGGCGGCCAGGCAGAAGCGGCCGATGAGCTGGCTGGTGGCGTCCTTCAGGCGGGCCTGCGCCACGGCCGAACCGTCGTAGCCGTGCGGCCACCACGGTTGGTTCTGGAGCCGGTCCAGCGCCTCGGCGAGTTCGTCGGGGGCCGTGTCCGCGGGGACGTAGCGGCCGATGGCGACCTTGAAGATCTCCTGGCGTTCCGGTTCGGCGTGCAGGCAGTTGGGGTCGATGTGGCCCGCGTGCAGGCCGTCCTCGACGTCGTGCACCGAGTACGCCACGTCGTCCGACCAGTCCATGACCTGGGCCTCGAAGCACGTGCGCGTGCCGGGCGCGTTCTCGCGGACCCAGTCGAACACGGGTCTGTCGTCGTCGTAGACGCCGAACTTGGGGGACTTGGGGTCGGTGGGGTGCGCTCCGCGCGGCCAGGGGTACTTGGTGGCGGCGTCGAGGGTGGCCCGGGTGAGGTTGAGGCCCACGCTCACCATCTCGCCGGTCGTGTCGCTTCTTACGAAGCGCTTCGGTTCGATGCGGGTGAGGAGTCTCAGGGACTGGGCGTTGCCCTCGAAGCCGCCGCAGTCGTCCGCGAATTCGTTCAGCGCCTGTTCGCCGTTGTGGCCGAAGGGAGGGTGGCCCAGGTCGTGGGAGAGGCAGGCGGCTTCCACGAGGTCGGGGTCGCAGCCCAGGGCCGCGCCCAGCTCCCGGCCCACCTGGGCGCATTCCAGGGAGTGGGTCAGGCGGGTGCGGGGGCTGGCGTCCCAGGCCTGGCTGCGGGTTCCTGGGGTGACTACCTGGGTCTTGCCCGCGAGGCGGCGTAGGGCGGCGGAGTGGAGTACGCGGGCGCGGTCGCGTTGGAAGGCGGTGCGGCCGGGGCGTTTGTCGGGCTCTGTTGCCCAGCGGGCGACTGACGTCGGGTCGTAAGCGGGGGGTGGTGCGGTGCCGTCCATGCTTCGACAGTAAGCGGCGGTAGTGACAATTCGGGAGTTGCGGGGCGCGGATGGGGTTGCCGGGTGCGGTTGTCCTGCGTCTGCGGGTGCGTTGTGGCTGGTCGCGCCCACGCGGCGGAGCCGCACGTCGATACAGCCCCGCGCCCCTTAGGGAAACGGCCCCTCCGGTGCTTTCAAGCCGAGGCCAGTTCCGGGGTCGTGACTTCCGGCGTCGCCAACGCCTGGTCGTAGCGGTGGAGGACCAAGCGGGCCATTGCGGGGTGGGCTCCCAGAGGTGCTGATGCGATCCATGGGGCCTGCTCCGCGCACTGTGTGGCGAAGCGGCCGGGGGCCGTGAAGCAGGAGGCCACTGCCACCCTGTGGTGGCCTCGGGCGGCCAGTGCGCGGACGGCTGCCTGGACCGTGGGGGTCGCCGCCGAGGCGTAGGCGGGGATCACGGGGACTCCCAGGCGGTCGGCCAGGAGGTGGGCCGTGTGGTTGGTGTCCAGCTTGGATTCCGGATCCCTTGAACCTGCCGCGGCCAGGACCACGGCGCTCCCCCGGCGGGTGCGGTCGTCCGTCCTGGTGCGCCAACCCGCCTCCACCAAGCGGTCGTACAACGTCTCCACCAGAAGGGGGTGCGGGCCCAAAGGGGGTGCCACGCGCGTGCGTGCCGGTGCGGCTGCCGCCAGCTCGGGGATGTCCTGCTTGACGTGGTAGCCGCGGGCCAGGAGGAGGGGGACCAGGACGGCGTCCGTGGGGCCGAGTGCGGCCAGGGTGTCCGGGAGGCGGGGCTCGTTGAGTTCGATGTGGCCCAGGTGGACGGGGAGGCCGGGGCGGAGTTCGCGGACGCGTTCCACGAGGGCTCGTACGGTGCTCAGGGCGCGCGGGTCCCGGCTCCCGTGGGCCACCAGCACGAGCGCGGGCGGGCCGGGGCGCCGGCTGCCGTCCAGGGAGACGAGGCTGAGCTGGTCGGCGAGTTGGCTGCTGATCCGGTTCATGAGATGCGCCGTACTGTCGAGGGTCGTGGAGTCGTCGTGGGGATGATGCGACGCCGTCATGGAGTGATGGTGGCGGGGGGAGGTTGCCGCCCCGTTGCGCCGGAATGACGGGTCTTTTCCGGGGGTTCACGGTGGGGTGCGGGTGGTGTGTGAGGCGACGTGACCTGCGGCTTCCGGGTTCACAGTGAAGCCGGTCACACTGCGGGCGGCGAACCGGAGAGGGTTACGGCGCGTCTGTGACTGTCGAGACCGAACGGGGAGGGGCCCTTTCATGCGTCGCCTGAAACTCCGCAGACCGCGGCTGCCACGCACGCGTGCCGGGTGGCGGCAGTTGGTGCAGGGGGTGGCCGCCGGGTGTGTCCTCGCGCTGCTTCCGGCGACCTGGCTGTGGGTGGTGACGGCCGACCGGCTCGGGGCCGTGCGGGACGCGCCGCGCACCGAGGTCGCCGTGGTCTTCGGTGCCGGGCTGTGGGACGGCGAGCCGTCGCCGTATCTCGCGCACCGGCTGGACGCGGCGGCGACGCTGTACCGGGAAGGCCGGGTGAAGGTCGTCCTGGTGACCGGCGACAACAGCCGCAAGGACTACGACGAGCCGGACGCGATGCGCGTCTACCTGGCGAAGCACGGGGTGCCACGCGCGCGCGTGGTGACCGATTACGCCGGTTTCGACACCTGGGACTCCTGCGTCCGCGCCAAGAAGATCTTCGGCGTCGACAAGGCCGTACTCATCAGCCAGAACTTCCACATCCGGCGGGCGGTCGCGCTGTGCGACGCGGCGGGGATCGACTCGTACGGCGTCGGGGTCGACGAAGCGCACAACGCGACCTGGTACTACGGCGGTACGCGCGAGGTGCTCGCGGCGGGCAAGGCCGCGCTGGACCTGCTGTTCCATCCCGATCCGCACTTCCTCGGGCCGAAGGAGACGGGGGTCGCCCGCGCGCTGGCCTCCGGCAACTGAGGCCCGTTCAACGGCGGCCCGGCCAGTCGCCGCCCTCGATCAGTTGGCCGTGGGCGCGGAGGGCGGCGGTGACGGTGGGGGCCGCGAGGTACACCCAGGCGCGTACGGCCGTGCCGTCGGCCTCGCGGGTCACCTCGCGTGCGACGCGCTCGTAGAGGTTGCGCGGGTCGCCGGGGGCGTAGTCCTCAAGTCGGTCCAGTTCCCTGAGGAGTTGGGGGTAGGCCGCGGTCCGCGCGGTGACGAGTTCGCCGCAGACGACGGACCCGGGTTCCTCGACGGCGTACGGGTAGCCGGGGCCGTCGTAGAGGGCGGCGCCGTGGAGTCGTGCCCGTTCTTCGGAGTCCGTACGGCCGCGCAGGAACCGGTCGTGGTTGGGCTCGCCGGGGCGGAGGGTGCCGTAGACGAAGAAGGGGAGGGGGGTCACTCGGCCTCCTTGAGCCCGGAAGTCTGTGCATGCGCTATGGACATGACATGTCATGGCCCCTTTAAATCTCATTCAACATCAACGCAGCCCCCACGCCCCCCACTTGCGTTCTTGAGGAGACCCATGAGCCGGACACGGCACTTCCGAGGTTCCCGTCTCGCCACGGCCGGTATCGCGGCCGGCGCGGCGACCCTGCTGGCCGCCACCCTCGCCCCCACCGCCCACGCGGCCGACCGGCCGACCCGGGCCGGTGCGATCGCGAACGCCGCGTCGGCGCTGGTCGCCCATGCCGCGAACCTGGGTCTGACGGCCGCGGAGGACACGTCCGTCCGCGACGTGATCGTCGACCCGGACGGCACCCAGCACGTCCGCTACGACCGTACCTACCGCCAACTCCCCGTCCTCGGCGGCGACTTCGTGGTCCACCTGGCCCCGAACGGCAGTTACCGGAGCGCCGACCGCGCGACCCGGAGCTCCATATCCCTGGCGACCGTGACACCGAAGGTGGCCGCCCCGAAGGCGGCGGACCTGGCGGTGAACGCGCTGCGGGCGGCGCATCTCGGCGAGGCGTTGAAGGGGACAACGGCCAAGCCGCAGCTCATAGTCGACGCCCTGCACGGCGCTCCGAGGCTCGCCTGGCGGACGAACGTGGTCGCCAAGGACTCGCTCGGCAACCCGGTCGCCCGCACGGTGCTGACCGACGCCCGGACCGGCGCCCAGATCGACGCCTGGGACAGCGTGGAGACGGCGACCGGGGACGGGCAGTCGCTGTACGGCGGGACGGTGCCGCTGGAGACGACGCTGTCGGGATCGACGTATCAGCTCAAGGACGCCACCCGCGGCGGGACCTACACCGGTGACGCGGCGAACAAGACCGACCTGTGCATCCTCGGCATCTGCATCGTCCGCGCCCCGTCCACGGTGTTCACCGACACCGACAACCACTGGGGCACGGGGGCGACTTCGGACCGTTCGTCGGCCGCGGTGGACGCGCAGTACGGCACGAACGAGACCTGGGACTACTACAAGAACGTGCACGGCCGGAACGGCATCGCGGGCGACGGCAAGGGCTCGTACAACCGCGTCCACTACGGCAACGCCTACAACAACGCGTTCTGGGACGACAGTTGCTTCTGCATGACGTACGGCGACGGTGACGGGACGCAGCTCGGCCCGCTGGTGGCGCTGGATGTCGCCGGGCACGAGATGACGCACGGCGTGACGTCCAAGACGGCGGCGCTGACGTACTCGGGCGAGTCCGGCGGCCTCAACGAGGCGACCTCCGACATTCTGGGCACGCTGGTGGAGTGGTACGCCAACAACTCCTCCGATCTCGGGGACTACTTGATCGGCGAGAAGATCGTCCGCGCCGGCTTCGGCAAGGCGGCGCTGCGGTTCATGGACCAGCCGTCGAAGGACGGGAACTCGGCGGACTGCTGGAGTTCGTCGGTGGGGAATCTCGACGTGCACTATTCGTCGGGGGTCGCCAACCACTTCGCGTATCTCCTCGCGGAGGGCAGCGGCACGAAGACCATCAACGGCGTCAGCTACAACTCGCCCACGTGCAACAACTCTTCGGTGAGCGGAATCGGCCGGGACAAGCTGGGGGCCATCTGGTACCGGGCGTTGACCGTCTACATGACGTCCTCGACGAACTACGCGGGGGCCCGGACGGCGACGCTCAACGCGGCCAAGGACCTGTACGGGACGGGAAGTTCGGAATACAACGCGGTGGCCGCCGCATGGACTGCGGTTGCCGTGGGGTAAAGCCGAGGATTCCGCGGAATCCGCCTACAACCATCGGCACACCACGCGGGTCTCCCCCTGTAAACCGTGAGACTTCCTCTTTCGCGTGGGTCAGGAGTGCCTGCTCCCGAGCCTCAGATCTGATATGGACTGACATGTCTACGTACGCCGGGGCGACGGAGCGGGCACTTGTCCCATCCGGAAAACGAAAAGCACCAAGACATGCCTCCCTTATTTTACAGCAGCGATCATCCTCTCAACGACCGACCTCCCAGCGGCGGTTGTACGCCATCGACGGAATGCGGCTGCTCGCCGCCCTTTTCGTGGCCGCTCACCACTACGCCGGAACCTGGCGGGTCAACCAACCGGACAACCTGATCTGGGACCGGCCGGTGTCCGACATCATGCCCACGGTGTTCCGGTTCTCGGCCTACGGCTGGATCGGCGTCGAAATGTTCTTCGTGATCAGCGGCTTCGTGATCTGCATGTCCTGTTGGGGCCGTACCCCACGGCAGTTCTTCACCTCGCGGGTGATCCGGCTCTACCCGGCGTACTGGTTCTCCATCGTCTTCACCACGGCCGTCCTGGTGACCCTGCCCGGCGTGTGGGACCGGCAGAAGCTGCGCGAGATCCTGCTCAACTTCACGATGCTGCAGTCCGGTTCGGGCGTCTCGAACGTCGACGGCGTGTACTGGACCCTCTGGTCGGAGCTGCGCTTCTACCTCCTCTTCATGGCGGTCGTCATCACCGGCCTCACCTACCGCAAGGTCGTCCTCTTCTGCTGCTTCTGGGGCGCCACCGCGATGATCGCGCCGGCCGCGCGCTTCCGCCCACTGACGCTGGCCGTCAACCCGGAAGGCGCCTGGTACTTCATCGCCGGCCTGGCGCTGTACCTCATGTACCGCTTCGGACAAGACCTGTTGCTGTGGGGCATCCTCGGACTCGCCTGCCTGATGGGCCAGTTGGAACTCGGGCATCGGATAGACACCGTCGAGCGGGTCTCCAGTTGGCGCGCGAGCGTCGCGCTCTTCACCGTGTTCCTGCTGGTCATGGCCGCGATCGCACTGGGCGCGACCGACCGCGTCCGCTGGAAGTGGCTCACCACGGCCGGCGCGATGACGTACCCCTTCTACCTGATGCACTACCTGGCCGGTACGACCCTCATCGCCCACTACCGCGACACCATGGACCCCCGGCTCCTGGTGGTCTCGGTGATCTCCGGCTTCCTGGTGCTGAGTTGGCTGGTCCATCGCCTGGTGGAGCGCCCGGTGGCCCGGCTGCTGAAGAACGGGCTGGACACGTCGTTCGCGCGCCTGCGCAATACGGTGAACACGCCCTGAGACCGACCCCGGCCACGCCAAAGGAAACGGCGTCCTCATCCGCTGTGACTCCACTGCTCACTACTGCTCACCACTGCTCACTGAACTGGCGCCGCGCGCCGCTTCCGCCACGCGCCGCGAGGTTTCTCCAATATGCCCGCGGCTTCGGCTGCCGCCCGAACGGCCGAGGTGAATACGGCCGCTTCGAAGAATGCCCCGACGTAGAAATGCGAGTACATCGATCCGATTCCGAAGAACGCTCCCACGGCGCAACAGTAGAGGGCGGCCCAGAATCCGCGTCGCCGGTTCATCGGGTAGACGATCAGCGGGATCACCGGCCAGGCGTAGGCGGTGCACAGGAAGGCGACGGACAGGGTGAGGACGAGGAATTCCATCTGCCCCCTTTCCGCTACAGTGCGCCGGCCGCGTGTATGCCGACAATGACGACGAAGGCGGCGGGCAGGAAGATGAGGGGTGTCGCGAACAGTAATCCCATTTTCCAGGTGTTCTTGTCCGCGATTTTCACGCACAGCAGTGCGCACAGTGTCACGTAGAAGAACAGCGGGACGACTATGAATCCGGCGCCTGACCCCATAGAGCTCCTCCGTAGCCTTCGTTGACCCGTCGTCAGGGCGCCTGATTATCGGTCACCTCGTGCACCCGTTGGTCGAATCTTTGCTTTTTCTTTCACCTTTCGGAGGGCGCATACCAGCCACGCCCGATCGGGGTACACATGCAGATGTATCGCATGATTCCGCGCCGCATGAAAACAGATCATAGTTGCAAAATCGGCACAACTCCGGCCCCATTTAGCAGCGCGTGGATGTGGCTGGATCTTGCGGGTCTTCGCTGTATACGCCATTGACCACCTGTGTTGCGTGCGGTTCTGATGAGGCGGCCGTAAGGGCGGGGTAAGAACTGCGTGAACGGGTGGGGTGGGGGATGGGGTTTTCTTGGCGTGCGCGCTCGGCGGTCGCCGCGCGTAGACGTGTGGTCTCGTTGGCCGCGACGGCCGCGTTGATGGCTGCTTTGCCGACGCTGGCAGTGCCGGCGACCGGAGCACACGCGGACGACACCACGGCCTCCGACCAGCCGACGCCGGAGGCACGGGCGGACGCGGAGAAGGCGGCGGAGACGGGGGAACAGGTCGAGGTCGCGGGGGAGCGCACGCCCTACACCACGACGTTCGCCAATCCGGACGGTGTGACCTTCACACTGAAGGATTCCGCCGTGCCGGTGCGGACACACCAGGCCGACGGCTCCTGGGCGCAGCCGGACGCGACGCTGGAGCGGCGGTCGGACGGCACGGTCGGGCCGAAGGCATCGGTCGCCAAGATCTCCTTCTCCGACGGCGGGGCCGGCGCCGACCTGGTGAAGCTGTCCCTCAACGGGCGTTCTCTGACCGTGGGTTGGCCCGGCACGTTGCCGAAGCCGACGCTGGAGGGGGACTCGGCGGTGTACGCGGACGTCCTGCCGGGGGTGGATCTGCGGATGACCGCCACCACCGAGGGCTACCGCGAGGTGCTCGTCGTCACCTCGGCGTCGGCTGCCGCGAACCCGGAGTTGAAGGAACTCTCGTTCCCTGTGCGGGCCGACGGGCTGTCCCTGCAGGGCGGCGGAGGCGGCGGTCTGTCCGCGGTCGACGACGACGGTAACGCTGTCTTCCGTGCTCCGGCCGCCCAGCAGTGGGATTCGTCGGGCGATGCCACCAACTCCGCCTCGTCCACGGCCTCTTCCCACTCCGCGTCCCAGAGCTCGTTCACGACAACGACGCAGGACAGCGCCGCTGCGGGGAGTACGGGCGATGACGGTGAGACGACACCGGACCCGACCGAGGGGCCCAGTGATGGGGACACCTCCACCCGCCTTCCGGTCACTGCGGAGCAGGGCACGATCAAGGTGACCCCGGATGCGTCGATGCTCGCCGCCGACTCCGCCGTCTTCCCGCAGTACATCGACCCGGATGTCGGTATGACGGCCTCCGAGCGGACTTTGCTGTCCTCGGACGGGGACACCTTCTACAACTTCTCCGGCGGGGACGACGGCAAGGGCGTGGGCTACTGCGGCACCTATGTCACGGGCGGTGTCGGGTACTACTGCGGCTCCGGCTACAGGAACCGCATGTACTTCGAGTTCTCGCCGGCGAAGCTGGCGGGGAAGCACATCCTGGACGCCACGTTCGCCATCACGGAGAAGTGGTCGATGTCCTGCACCCCCTCCTGGGTGGACCTGACCCGGACGGGCAACATCTCCTCCTCGACGAACTGGCCGGGCCCGACGGCGAACTGGGACCTGATGGTGGACCGGAATGTGTCCGCGGGACGCGGGTCCGCCTGCGATCCCAGCCAGCCCGCTGCCCCGATCGAGTTCAACGACAGCCCCACTGAGACGAACGAGAACCTCACCTCGACCATGACGAAGTTCGCCAACGGTGACTTCTCCCGCCTGACGCTGATGCTCAAGGCGCATGACGAGACCGACCCGAACGGCTGGAAGAGGTTCGACGACAACGCTGAAATCGATGTGACGTACGTCGGTATCCCGGCCAAGCCCACGAAGATCGGTCTGGTCGTCGGGACCAGCACCGGGACCACTGTCGCCTGCGAGACCAAGCAGTCGGACCCGTTGGTAGTGTCCGAGCCGAAGCCGTTGCTCCAGTCGACGCCGCAGACCGCGGCGGGCGGTGAGTCCGGTGCGTCGCTGAAAGTCGTCTACAGCGTGGACAAGTACACGGCGAGCAGTGACACATGGTCGACGGTCTTCGAGACGGCACGGCCCACCAGCGGATATGTAGGTGACAACGTCTCGCCGGGCAGCGTCCAGACGTCGACGCTGACTGAGGGGACCCTGTACCGGTACCGGTCCTGGACGCGGTCGTACTACAACAGCGGAGGCGACTACCTGGCCGGCCCGTCGAACGCGGCCAGCAACGCCTGGTGCTACTTCAAGGTCGACCCGACCCGTCCCAAAGCGCCGGGGATCGCGCTGTCGAGCCCGTACTCGGTGTGTGACAGCAGTTCGTGCGACGCGAAGGGCGGACCGGGTACGGATGTGACGTTCACGTTCAGTCCTGCGTCCGGGGACGCGGCCACCAACATCTCCTACCAGTACAAGCTGTCTTCTTCGACCGTGTGGTCGTCGCCGATCCCGGCCTCGACACCGACAGCGACCTTCACCCCGCCGA
Source organism: Streptomyces sp. NBC_01478 (assembly GCF_036227225.1). Lineage (GTDB taxonomy): Bacteria > Actinomycetota > Actinomycetes > Streptomycetales > Streptomycetaceae > Streptomyces. The sequence goes on from NZ_CP109444.1 coordinate 4,006,207, forward strand.
CCTCGGGCACCTTCAGCATCGTCGTACGGGCGCAGGACTCGCTGGGCCCGGGCGCCCAGAACTCGGTGGACTTCCTGGTCGCGGAGGGCACTGGCCCGACCGGTCAGTGGCACTTCGACGAAGCGAGTGGCGCCGCGCTGGACACGTCCACGACTGTCGCGGCGGAGCAGGACAACGCGACGCTCTCCTCGTCCGGTGCCTCTCGGGACGGGCGTGGCCGGAGGGGTGTGCTGACGCACGACGCCACGGGTGCGGAGTTGGCGACGCCGGTCACGGACACGGGCCTGACCGTGGACGGTTCGGCGGGCTATGCGGCCACCTCCGGCCCGGTCGTGGAGTCCCGGTCGTCCTACACGGTCGAGGCATGGGCCCGGATGGCCGCCACTCCGACCCATAACTACGTGGTGCTCTCCCAGACGGGCAGTGGAAGCACACAACCCGGCTTCGCGATCTACTACTCCATTTCCTACGGCAAGTGGATCTTCAACTGGCACTGGACCGACTCGGCAGGCACCGTGCACTTCGTGCGCTCGCTCGCGGATACGTCCTCGCCTCCGGTGAAGGTCTGGACGCATCTGGCAGGCGTGTACGACACGAAGACGGACACGATCCAGCTCTACGTCAACGGCAAGGCACAGGGCAGTCCGCAGGCAATCCCAAGCGGGGAGCCGGAGGCGGACACCGGGCTCCTGGAGTTCGGCCGTGGAAACGGCGCCACCGCGGGCACGTTCACGGATTACTTCAACGGGCAGATCGACGAGGTCACCGTCTGGCAGCGGGCCCTGTCCGCGCAGGAGGTGTCCACGGAGGCGCGGTTGCTGACCGCGGACCGGTATGCCGCCACTGAACTCATGGCTGACTGGGACCCTTCGGCGGCGACCGGCACCGCCGTGCCCGACACCACCTCCGGCTACGGTACCTCGCTGACACTCTCGGGCGGCGCGTCACTGGACGGGACAGGGATTGTCCTGGACGGCACCGATGACGCGGCGTCCGCACCGGGGCCGCTGGTGGACGACACCGGATCCTTCACCGCGACCACGGCCGTGCAGATGGACAGCGCCGCACTCGCGGCGAAACCGGTCGGCTACATGGGGCAAGTCCTCGGCCAGCGCAGTGCGGACGGCTCCGCCTGGGGGCTGTGGTACGAGCGGACGGGCACCGACACCGACCCCGAGACAGACGCCACCGTCCCCGTCGGGTTCTGGCACTTCGGCCGACTCAACACCGACGGCAGCTTCACCGGAGTGGTCTCCGACGATGTCGCGAACCTGGGGAGCGCGGTGCGCCTGACGGGTGTGTTCGACGCCCAGTCCGGCACTGTCAGTCTCTACGTGGGCGACGCGCAGAACGGTGACACCACCGCCTACACGGCGACTCCGGGAACGGGTGACTTCGCCGTCGGCAAGACGTACGTGAACTCGGTCTGGGGCCGCTATCTGCCCGCGACGGTCAGTGACATCCGGGTCTGGGCCGGTGCCATGGCCAGTCAGCAACAGATCGTCGAAACGGTCGGGGACTGATCTCTCCCCTCTCCCTGGCGGGGCGGCACCTGCTGCCGCCCCGCCCGAGCAAGTCCAGCGCTTCTTTTGTTGATGACTGTTGATGACTTCTGACGTGTGAGGGGTTGTTGTCGTGAGTGCCGCCAGTGGTGCGAGACGCCGTAGACATCGAGTGGTCAGAGTTGCCGTGACACTCGCGCTGGCCGTGGCCGGCCTGACTCCCGTGGCCGCCCAAGCCGCGTCATCCACCAAGCAGTTGGTGCCCGCCGTACCGGAGCAGCGTTCCGACACCGTGAAGACGGTCGACGGCCTGGGCGCGAAGCAGGCCAGGGCCCGGGTGGCTGCGGAAAAGGCCGCCGACAAGAAACAGGCCCAGGACGCCCTGGCGGAACAGAAGGCGACGTGGCCCAAAGCCGCCACCACTTCCGCACCCTTGCCTGCGTCCGGCGTCACCCGCCTGACGGCAGGTGGACTGCCCGTGTCCCTGAGCCGCACCGCGGGAGCGAAATCCGCCTCGGGCACGGCCGGCGTCCAGGTACTCAGCCGCAAGGCCGCAGTTGCCGCGGGTATCAAGGGCGTGCTGCTGACCGCCGGCGCGAGCGACGACGGCAACGCCGAAATCAGCGTCGACTACAGTGCCTTCGCCTCCGCCTACGGCGGTGACTGGGCAGGCCGCCTGCACCTCGTACAACTGCCGTCCTGTGCCCTGACCACTCCGGACAAAGCCGCCTGCCGAGCCCAGACGTCCCTGGACTCGCACAACAGCATCAGCGGCCAGATCGTGTCCGCCACAGTGCCGTTGGGACAGTCCCCCGCAGAACAGGGCGACGCACGGGCATCTCGCTCCGGTGTCCGTACGACCGTACGATCCCAGGACACGACTTCCGCGGCCACCGTGCTCGCGCTGACGGCCACTTCGGGAGAGTCGGCATCCGGATCGGGCAACTATTCCGCCTCGCCTCTGTCCTCGTCGTCGAGTTGGCAGGCCGGCGGCTCCTCCGGGGCGTTCACCTGGAGCTATCCGCTGTCCACGCCACCGGCTGCGGCGGGCCCGTCGCCCTCGCTCTCCCTGGGGTACGACTCGGGCAGCACCGACGGCAAGACGGCGTCCACCAACAACCAGTCCACCCAGGTCGGCGAGGGCTTCGGCCTGAGCGAGTCGTCGTACATCGAGCGGTCGTACGCCTCCTGTGACGACGACGGCCAGACGGACAAGCACGACGAGTGCTGGAAGTACGACAACGCCTCGCTCGTCCTCAACGGCAAGTCCACCGAACTGGTCAAGAACGACACCGACGGGGCCTGGCACCTCAAGGACGACGACGCATCCACCGTCACCCACTCCACCGGCGCCGACAACGACGACGACGGCGAGACCGGGATCGACGGCAAGGGCGAGTTCTGGATCGTCACCACCGGCGACGGCACCCAGTACAAGTTCGGGCTGAACAAACTCCCCGGCGCCGACACCCAGCGCACCAACTCGGTGTGGACCACGCCGGTCTTCGGCGACGACTCCGGCGAGCCGGGCTATGACCAGGGATCCGGCTTCGCCGACCGTTCGGTCAACCAGGCCTGGCGCTGGAACCTCGACTATGTCGTCGATCTGCACGGCAACGCCATGTCGTACTGGTACACGGCCGAGACGAACTACTACCCCAAGAACGGCGCCTCGACCGCCAACGCCAAGTACACCCGCGGCGGACACCTGGACAAGATCCTCTACGGTCAGCGTGCGAGCACCCTGTTCACCGGGACCGACTCGGACGAGGTGACGTTCTCCTACGACGAGCGGTGCACCGCCTCGGACTGCTCCTCGCTGACCGACTCGACGTCGGACAACTGGCCGGACGTGCCGTACGACACCATCTGCGCCAGCGGGGCCGACGACTGCAACACCGACAGCCCGTCGTTCTTCACCCGCAAACGCCTCACGAGCATCGACACGTTCGCCTACTCGGCCACGGCCTCGAAGCTCGTTGCGGTGGACTCCTGGGCGCTGACCCAGGAGTTCAAGGACGGCCAGGACATCGACGACACCTCCGACCAGACCCTGGTGCTCTCCTCGATCCAGCACACCGGCAAGAACGGCACCGCCATCACGCTGGATCCGGTCACCTTCACCTACCAACTGCGGCCCAACCGGGTGGACTCCACCTCCGACGACATCCTGAAGCTCAGCATGCCGCGCATCTCCACCATCACCTCCGAGACCGGCGGCATCACCACCGTCACCCTGTCCGACCCGGAGTGCGTACGCGGCTCGAACATGCCCTCGTCCGAGGACAACGACACCCTGAGCTGCTACCCCACGTACTGGCACATCAACGGTGCTGTCGAATCCTTGCTCGACTGGTTCCACAAGTACCGGGTCACCGCCGTACTCAGCACCGACCCGCTCGGTTTCGGCCAGGGCGTCGAGAACTCCTACAGCTACTCCGACCCGGCCTGGCACTACAACTTCGACCCGCTGGTCCCGGCCGACGAGCGGACCTGGTCGCAGTGGCGCGGGTACGGCAAGGTCACCACGACCACCGGCGCGGCGGGATCCACCCAGTCGAAGACCGTCAGCCTGTACATGCAGGGCATGGACGGCGACAAACAGTCCGACGGCACCACCGCCTCCGCCACCCGCACCGGCCTCGACGTCTCGGGTCTGGACGTCGCCGACCTCACGGACAGTGACCAGGATGCCGGCTCCCTCCGTGAGCAGATCTCCTACAACGGGACCGTCCCCGTCTCGGTGACGGTCAACACGCCCTGGACATCGCAGACCGCCAGCCAGCAGAAGTCGTACGCCAGCATCAAGGCGTACTACGTCCGCACCGGCACGACCACCACCTCCACCTACCTCACCGCATCGGCGACCTGGCGCACCCGTCAGATCTCCAACACGTACGACTCCTACGGCATGATCGTCAAAAGCGCCGATTACGGCCAGACCGCCGTCGCCGACAACACCTGCACCCGCACCTGGTACGCCCGCAACACGGCCATTGGCCTCACGAACCTGGTCTCCCGCACTCGTACGGTGGCCGAGGACAACTGCTCCGTTGCCGAGATCAGCGTGAACCTGCCGGCCTCCTCCACCTCCCGCGGTGACGTCCTGTCCGACACCGCCACGGTGTACGACAACTCCGCCGCGACCGCCTGGTCCGCCACCCAGACCCCCACGCTCGGTGAGGCAACGTGGAGCGGACGGGCCGCCGCCTACCCGGCCACCGCCACCAACGGCGAGCGCTATCCGAGCACTTGGCAGACCGTTGCGAAGACCACCTATGACGACAGCGGAGGCACGGCCGGCCTCGGCCGTCGGCTGACCGTCACCGACACGGCCGGCAACAGCACCGCGACCGCCTACACGCCCACCGACTCGGGCCCGCTGACCAGGACCAAGGTCACCAACGCCAAGTCGCAGACCACCTACACCTACACCGACTACGCCTCGGGTCTGCCCACCAAGGTCTACGACGTCAACAACAAGATCACCGAGACCAGTTACGACGCCTTGGGCCGCAAGACCGCGACCTGGCTGTCCAACCGCTCCCACTCCGGGAACCAGACCCCGAACTACACCTACGCGTACAGCGTCACCAACGACGCCCTGTCATGGGAGTCGACCTCGACCCTGAAGGCCGACGGAACCACCTACAACACCACCTACTCCATCTTCGACTCCCTCCTGCGGCCCTTGCAGACACAGTCCCCGACCCCCAGCGGCGGACGCCTGCTCACCGACACCCGCTACGACAGCCGGGGCCTGGCCTACGAGACCTACGCGGACGTCTACGACTCCGCCCACCTCCCCAGCGGTTCCTACGCACGGGCGGCATCCGGAGGCGCGCCCAAACAGACCGACACCGTCTTCGACGGCGCGGGCCGGGCCACCAGCAGCAGCCTGTACGTGATCGGCGTCAAGAAGTGGACCACCAGCACCAGCTACACCGGTGACTCCACCGCGACGACCGCGCTGAACGGAGGCTCGGCGACCCGCACGATCACCGACATCTTCGGCAACACCGTCGAGAAGCGCGCCTACTCCGGTACCGACCCCGCTGACGCCGCCTACGGCACCGGGCCCGGAGCCACGTACACGTCCACCAAGTACAAGAACACCCTGGACGGCAAGCCCTCCACGGTCACCGGACCGGATGGCGCCCAATGGTCGTACGTGTACGACCTGTTCGGCAGGCAGGCCTCGGCCACCGACCCGGACCTGGGCACCACGACCACCACCTACACGGCCCTGGACCAGACGGACACCACCACCGACAACCGCGGCACGCAACTGCTGTACGGCTACGACGTGCTGGGCCGCAAGACCGACCAATGGCAGACGGCGAAGACCGACGCGAACAAGCTGGCCCACTGGGACTACGACACCCTCGCCAAGGGCCAGTTGGACGACTCGATCAGCTACGTCGGCGGCAGCGGCACCACCGGCAATGCCTACACCCGCACGGTCACCGCCTACGACAGCCTCTACCACGCCACCGGCAGCCAACTGACCCTGCCGTCCAGCGACCCACTCGTCGCCTCCGGTGCGGTTGCTTCGGCGACCCTGGCCACCACCTCGTACTACAACATCGACGGCACCCAGCAGTACTACACGGAACCCGCCGCCGGCGGCCTCAGCAGCGAGATCGTGGACTCCGAGTACAACGGCCTCGGAATGGTGACCGACGTCGGTGGCGCCACCGGCTATCTCCTGGCCGCCGACTACAACGCCATCGGACAGGTCAACCAGTACACCCTGGGCACATCTGAGGCACTGACGGCCAAGAAGGCGTACATCACCAACACCTACGAGCAGGGCACCGACCGGCTCACCCGAAGCCTGACCACCGACGCCACCCGCAGTGTCCAGGACCTGAGCTTCACCTACGACGACGCCGGCGACGTCACCTCGACCTTCGACTCCGCCAACCTGTCCGGCACCGGCGCGACCGACTACCAGTGCTTCACCTACGACGGCTACCAGCGCCTCACCGACGCCTGGACCCCGTCCACCGCCTCCTGCGCCACCAGCGGCCGCACCACGACCAACCTGGGCGGAGCCGCCCCCTACTGGACCACCTACGGCTATACCAGCAGCGGCCTGCGCACGACGGAAAGAACGCAGACCGGCACCGGAGACTCCTCCCGCACCTACTGCTACAGCTCCACCACGCCCCACCAGCTCACGGCGACCGCCGCCGCCACCTCCTGCACCGGTGTGAGCGCCACCTACGTCTACGACAAGTCCGGTGACACGACCACCCGTCCCAACGGCACCGACACCCAGGCGCTGACCTGGAACGCCACCGGGGGCCTCGACACAGTCACGGAGAAGTCCAGCACCGGCACCATCAAGAGCACGACCAGCCACGTCTACGACGCCGACGGCACCCTCCTCATCCGCCGCAACACCAGCGGTGAGAGCGTCCTCTACCTGGGTGCCACCGAGGTCCACCTGGACACCTCGACCTCGACGGCCAAGTTCTGGGCCCAGCGCTACTACGGCACCGGAAGCGCCACCGTCGCCCTGCGCACCAACAAGAGCGGGACCCAGACCCTCTCCTACCTCTCCGGTGACCCGCACGGCACATCCACGGTCAGTCTCGACGCCACCACCCAGGCCGTCACCAAGCGCTACCTGACCCCATTCGGCACCCCACGCTCCGGCGGTACCGGTGTCTGGGCCGACGACAAGACCTTCCTCGGCAAGACCACCGATCCCACGACCAGCCTCACCTACGTCGGCGCCCGCGAATACGACTCCGCGATCGGCCGATTCCTCAGCGTCGATCCCGTCCTCGACACCGGCGACGCCCAGTCCCTCAACGGCTACACCTACGCCGACAACAACCCCATCAGCCACTCCGACCCCACCGGCCTGTGGATCGACGACGGAACCGGCCACAACGAGCCACGCCCCGGCGGCGGCGGGGGCGGCCAGAGCGAAACCCCAGGCGTCCCGGCAGGCGGAACAGGCACAGGCGGCTGCTACCACACGTGCGGCACCGTCTCCACGAACAGTCAGGGGAACGTCAACGGAGGCGGCGGTGGCGTCTCCGGCTGGGTCAGTGATGTCGCCAAGACCTTCGTAGGCCAGGCCAAATCGACCGTCGTCACCCTCTTCCAAGCCCCCGTTCAGCAGATCCTCGCCGACAAGAACTGCTTGCTCGACGGCGACGGCTGCACAGACCTGCTCACCCAACTGCTCATGAGCTCCAATCCGGCCCTCGCCGGCGCGGCAGCGGTGACATCGCGAGGCGCGGAGATATACGGCGACTACGCGAACGGCAAGAGCGCCGAAGGCACCGGAAAGCTGCTCTTCGACATAGCCCTCCTCCTGGGAACGCGAGGCGCCGGCGCCGAGGCCGAGGGCGAAGTCGGCGCGAGCAAAGCGGTGCTCTGCAGTTTCACCCCTTCCACTCCGGTCCTGATGGCCGACGGCAAGACCAAGCCCATCGGCGACATCAAGACCGGCGACAAGGTCGAGGCCGCCGACCCCGTCAACGGCAAGCACCAGGGCCCCCATACGGTCACGGCCACTCACGTCAACCACGACTACGACCTCGTCGACCTCAAGATCCAACTGGCCGACGGCAAGACGGAAACCCTTCACACCACGTCCAAGCACCCCTTCTGGGACGACACCCTCCACACCTGGGTCCCCGCCGGCCAACTCCGCGCAGGCCACGCCCTCAACACCGCCGACGACCGCCACGTCCACGTCACCGTCGTCACCCCACGACCCGGCGACCGCGACATGTACAACCTCACCGTCGAGGAACTGCACACGTACTATGTGCTGGCGGGGGCTACGCCGATCCTTGTTCACAACTGCAATCCTGTTGCTGCTGCGGTTGATGACCTACCGAAGGATTTCGAGCGTAGAACGGTGGGCGTTCTTGATGTGGGTGTCGATCAGATTCCCATTTCAAGCGGCCCCGGTGGCCAGTCGCAGATGCTTGCCAATCTTCCCGGTCGCACGAGGCAGAATTTCGACCACGTTGAGACTCATGCTGCTGCGTTCCTGAGGATGAACCCGGGCATCAGAAAAGCAGTGCTCTACATCGACAACAAGTTTGGAATGTGTACAGGGCCAAGCGGTTGTGCAGCAAGAATGGAAGACATGCTCCCGGAGGGGGTGCAAGTGTGGGTGAACTCGCGAGGTCGTAAATACGGACCGTTCACCGGTAATGCAAACTAAAGGGGACCGATAGGAATGGCCCGGCCTGCCGTGTAGTGTAGGTCGGGCCATTCTTTTCTGCTGTCGGAGGTTTGCTTATCGCAGGAAGTCCGGGAGATCGTCCCAACTGGACTCTTGCGGTTCGATTGCCGTATAGCGCTTCCAGGGAACGTTGGCGATTTTGGCGAGTGGAGTGAGGAGTTCTGGTGCGGGTGCCGCAACAGACACATCAAATCGGCGTGTCGTGTCGTTTGGGACAGTAATCAGGCTGTTGGAGACCTGGGCGAGCAGATCGGTGCCCACCAAAATTCTGACGTCCGCGGAGGGCCATCGCCAGTGGGGCAGTGGGAGCGGTCGAAATTCAGAGATGATCTGAGAGAGAATTTCTTCGTTGACGTTCTCCGCGTGCATCTGGTTGGGTGATCCGATGATCGCTTCGAACACCGTCGCATGAAGGAGAAATTCTGAAAGTGTTTCGCCCGTAGGTGTCCAGGGTTCGGGATCGGATCCTGGTTGACGATCAAACACGATTGGATCGTCGCCATCAATGTTGGTGGACCACGTCCAGCATCCCTGATTCTCAACCCAGAAGACCAGCTTTTCGTCCTCGATCTCTAGTTCGCTCCGGCTAAGAGGATGGTTGAATGTGGCCACGGGCGTAGACCACTGGGAAGTGGCTTCATGCCAAAGTCTCAGCGGGCGTGGCATGTTGGCTGCTTCTGGGTTTGCGGAAATCGGTAGATCTGGGTCGCCGTACCAGCGTGTCAAAAACTTACTCAGACTCTCGCCGGTGATATTGAGCAGTTCCTCCATGTGTTTAGTATGCATCACGTACACGCGCCCTCATGCCGGGCATGTGCAAATTTGAGCCCCGTCGGAAGTCTGCCCGACGGGGCTCTTGCGATGGGTGACGGCAGTAGTTGACGGCAACGTCAGCGGACGTAGGCAGTGCAGGGCGGCGGTTTGTCGCCGTTGGCCGTCTCGATGGTCGTCGGACCGTTGAGGGCAGTGCCGAGGGTGTCGATGGCGTCTCTCTGGAGGCGGAGTCGGACGTGGGCGTAGACGGTGGCGGTGACGCCGATGTGGGCGTGGCCGAGGAGTTCTTTGATCACGACGAGTTCGACGCCCTGTTCCAGGAGCAGGGTGGCGGTGGAGTGAGCACCTTCCAACCTGCCCAGGGTGACTCGGAGTTGGACGGGCCTGCGGAACGTCGAAGCTCCTGGTAGACGAGTTGTCGACCAAGATCAACCGTCGTTCCAGGAGCTCCGTGTGCTTGTCTGTCCGTCGGCCATCGATCTGTCCACCGTGCACCTGCGTCACCTGAGTCGGGTGCTGGTGGTGCGACGTCGGGAGACAGGCAGTCGGTGGCGGAGGCTGACTCCCCGACGCCAGGCCCTGCTCGCCCTGGCCCATCTGCGGTGTGGCGACACGTATGCGCAGCTCGCGGCCGGGTTCGGCATCGGGATTGCCACGGTGTACCGCTACGTCCGCGAGGCGATCGACGTTCTGGCCGCGCTTGCGCCCACGCTCAACGAGGCAATGGTGATGGCCCGTTCGAAGGCGTACGTGATCCTGGACGGCACCGTGCTGCCGATCAACCGGATCGCCGCCGACCGGCCCTACTACTCCGGTAAGAAGCGGCATCACGGTATGAACGTTCAGGTGCTGACCGATCCGTTCGGACGGCTGCTGTGGGCGTCGCCCGCACTGCCCGGCGCGACACATGACCTGACGGCGGCACGCGAGCACGGAATCAGTGAGCTTCTTCGAGTTGGCCACCGATCAGGTGACGGTCCATGAAGCGCAACGAGCGAGGCCCCCGAGCTGCTGATCGAGATGTCTGACGTCTCAACCACGCTGCTCGGGGGCCTCGTTGGTCATCTATCCTGCCGCACTCGACCTGCCCCATGCGCTCGTGGAGTGGGTCACGATGCTCATCGTCACCCGTGAGGGTGACCGGCGCTGCAAGCTCCGCCCGTCCCAGCGCGCGATGGTGGCACTGGTGTACCTGCGCGAACACACGACCCTGGCGAAGATCGCTGCCGGGTTCGGGATCAGCGAGTCCACCGCCCACGCCTACACCAGCACGGTCATCCGCCTGCTCGCCGACCGTGCACCGGGCCTGCTGAAAGTCCTGCGCGAGGCCGATGCGGACTTCGTCCTGCTGGACGGCACGCTCGCCGAATGCGACCGGGTCGGCGACGAACGGGCCGACTATTCCCACAAACACCGCCGGCACGGGGTGAACGTGCAGGTGGTCACCGACCCGGCCGGCCGGCTGCTGCGGCTCTCGCCCGCATTGCCCGGCCGGGCTCACGACCTGACCGCTGCCCGCACCCACCGGATCATCCGCATCTGCGAGCGCCAGGGCGTCCCCATCCTGGCCGACCTCGCCTACCAGGGCAGCGGCCCCTGGGTGACCACGGGCATCAAACGCAGGCCCCTGCAGGAACTCACCCTCACCGAGAAGACCCTCAACCGGGCCCTGGCCGCGGCCCGGGCACCGGTCGAACGCGGCGTCGCACGCCTGAAGTCCTGGCAGATCTTCCGCAGATCCCGATGCAGCCCAAACCGCATGACGTCAATCGCCAAAGCCATCCTCACCCTGGAGCGGCAACGCTGAAGAAGCTCACTGACCCGCCGTGCCGGGACGCTGGTCAGGGCGGTGCGTTCAGATTTTCTCTACGAGGTTCAAGGCGGGCCCCACCCGCATTGGCTGACCGCCGTCGCCGACAAGCCCGCCGTTCGCTCGGGAGGCCAGCCGCCCCGGCAAGGGAACGGTCCAGGACTGCGAGAGCGGCAACCGGCCAGATTGCCGGGATGACCGGAACCGGACTCCTGCCGGAGCAAGTTGTCGCCCACGACCGTCCTACGGCCGGATCGCAGGCACATGGCCGACCAGGGGGCCGACCCTCACGCCCGCCGCCGGACTCGCCGAGGGCGGTGGTCGGCGTTGCCTCCGGCGGGGAGCGAAGCTCCCGGCCGCCTGTCGGGGGCCGACTTCTCCCGCCCCGGCCCCGCTCCGCCAGACTGGGCGACGCACCAGCCCGGCCGTACGCTGCCTCTCCCGCTCGGGCCCGATCCTGCCGAAAGAAGCCGACCCTGCGCTGCCTCGGCAGGCTGCCGCTGGTTTGCGGGCGGCGCCGTGGCGTCAGGACGAAGGGGGGAGTACGGGGGTGTGCGACGCTGGAGTGGCTGCGGTCGCGGCGACGGCACACGACCTGAGTTACGAAGTCGCGCTCTCGCGCCCCGTGCCATATATCATCGGTGCTATGGACAGCAGGCGGTACTCGATCGAGATCGAGCCGGAGGTGCGGCTGTGGCTGGCGAACATTCCCGCTCATCACTACAAGCAGGCCGAACGCGTCGCCGACCTGCTCGCCGAGCAGCCCACCACGCTCGACGAACCACACTCCCGCCACCTGGGCGGCAAGCTCCGCGAGCTGCGCTTCCGCCTCGGCGATGCCCATCAGCGGATCACCTACTGGCTGGCGCCCGGCCGACGTGTCGTGCTGCTCACCGTGTTCCGCAAGACCAAGATGCGCGAGCAGGCCGAAGTGGACCGCGCCCACGCCGCACAGCGATTGTGCGAGGCAGAGCATGAAGCCGCCGCCGAGCACGACCTCTACAGCCGCAACCTCAAGGAGAACCGATGAACCACAGCGAATGGAGGACCCGTCGCCACCGCCAGCTGCTGGGCGAACACTTGGATGCTGACCCCGAGTACGACCGGGTCTACGAAGAGGCCGGCCTCGCCATGACGTTGGGCAAGGCCGTCTACGACCGGCGTAAGCAACTCGGGCTGAGCGAGGCCGATCTCGCCGAGCGCATGCACGTCGACGTCGATGACATCGAAGGCATCGAGACGGCCACCGAGCTGCCGCCCATCGCGGTCATCATGCGCCTGGCCCGCGCACTGGACCTCACGGTGGACGTGCACCTCGCCGGCGGAGACGAGCCCACCGTCACCATCGTCGCCCCAGCGGCTTGAGGCGGGGAGGAACCATGCAGGACCCGCCTTCCGCGCTCGCCCGTGAGCTCGGGCAACTCGTCCACGACCGGCGCATCGAGCTCGGGCTGTCCCAGGCCGAGCTGGCCGAGCGGTGCGGGATGAAGCAGCCGCAGATCTCCCGCTTCGAAGGCGGCGGGACCGTGCCCACGCTTCCCCTCCTGCGCCGCCTGGCTCAGGCTCTCGGCGCCGACCTGACCATCAGCCTCACCCCGCACGACAAAGCCGCTTGACACGCATTCGGAATTCCTGGAATTCCCCAGGCGGTGTAGACCACTGACGGCAGTAGTGACGGCAATACCAGCAAACTCCAGCGCACGACCACGAACATCCGGCGACTGTCAAATCGCCCGCTGACCAGCAAACTTGCAGGTAGGAGCGGGCTGGCCTGCATACGTACTATGTGCTGGCGGGGGCTACGCCGGTCCTTGTCCATAACTGCAACAGAGCTTATTTGGATTTCACTGATGCTGAGAGGCAGAAGGTCTACGACGCTAACGCCGCAAAGAATGGCGGCGAGTACAAGTGTGACTACTGCGGGCAGACGGTGGAACGGCGCGCATCGCGAGATGCCAATGGAAACGCCCTCAAGGGGAGGCCCGACGATGCCCAGATCGACCACTCAGAGCCGAGGGCCAGGGGCGGACATGGCGGCGACCATAATGCTGTGGCCTGCCGTCGATGCAACAGGGATAAATTCACGAAGCCTCTGGAGGATTGGGACGATGAGCTCAGAGATTTCCTCGATGCCTAGCGCCGGAAAGTCAGCTTCGGACGATAAGCCTGAGAGGCTGTACAAGGTAGCCTTCGACCTCCCTGAAGAGACAGCCCACTGGGCGCGTGCGTCTGCGGAGCGGCTCTGGACTGGGAAGACTTCCGTGAAGATGGAGGTTCAGGTTCGGAACACCCCCTTCTACGTGAAGGGTGTTTCCTTCGGGGATATCGTGCGGGTCAGGGCTGATCACGAGCGAAGGGAGCTCGTGTTCGAGGAGTTCGTTTCTGAGTCCGGCCATTCGACGGTCCGCATAATCATCAAAGGTGACGGCGCGCGAGGGGAAGTCGACACCATGCTCCGCGCCTTTGATTGTTCCTGGGAGATTGATGCAACCGGATCTTTGTGGGCAATCGACGTGCCGTCGCATGTTGATTACGCATCCATGAGAACCGCTCTCCTTCGCATTGCCAGTGAAGGGAAAATCGGCATCGAAGAGAGTGCCCTCGCGAGGGCTCATCGCGACGGACTCGGATTGCCAGAGTCAGACCATTAACATGGTCCGCAAGAAGTCCCGCCGGATTTCATTCTGGCGGGGCTTCTGGGGGTCTTGACGGCAACAGTGACGGCAACGCAGGCAACCTGCAGAACTTGTTTCATCCGGGAGGTGTCGGTGGATTCTCACTTTGGGGATGAGTCATCCCAGCTCAGGCTTGCTGACTTGCTGCGCAACATTGAGCAGGTAGACGGTGATCTCACGATCTACCGCGAAGCGGGGCCTCTGATCGAGCCCTCCAGTCGGGTTGCTCTGGTCGACGAAGAAGCGGACGGCGAGCCCGAGGGGATGGTGTACATGCTGGAAGTACATCTTGTGAGAGATGTCCTGAGAGTCTGGAAAAGCTGGCGGAGAGGCCCGGAGCCAAGCACGGAGGAAGCTTGCGCAGCCATTAGCTTCTATGCGACTCACGACGCATTTCAACCTATCGAATAGGATTTAATTAGCGGCCAATCGGTATGCGGTTAGCGGCCTCACCGGAATTGAGGTTCCGGTGAGGCCGCTACAACGCGCCGAAGGGGCTCTGCCAGGTTGGAGCGCAGGGCACCGAGCGGCACAATCGGTCTGGAGCGGGATCAGGGGATGGCGCTGAGGACTGGCGCGACCAGGGCCATTCCGATGACTCCCGGTCAGGCGCCTAGCGATCCGATCCACCCGACGCCGGATGCTTCGCCAGGTTTACCCGTTCCAGCCCGAGGGCGGTGCCAAGATTCGCCAGAAGCGCCCTAGTCACTGAAGCGACCCCGCTGGCCTCAAGTCGGACAACAGCGCCCGCTAAATGACGATCCTTGGATAGATTTCAAGGTGCTAATCGAGGGAACGATGACAGGGGATACATATCCGGCATGGAGGCGAATACCGTGAAGCAGGTAAGGATTGAGAGCATCGCTGAGCTGCTATCCGCGTTCCGGCCTGCGGCTCTCGCGGAGGACGTCGATCGATTGGTTGCCGCGCTGGCCTCCAAGTCTGACAGCGTCGTCGAAGTTACCTTCCCGTCAGCCAAGGATGTGCTTGATATCTACAGGCACAGATACGACTCGCTCGACGAAGTTCGGGAGTTGCGAGTTGGATGGGAGATCTTCTTTCCCGCCCTCGAAGATTCGGATGGCCGAGTAGGATTGCTTTCTGTGAGGGCTGGCGAGCTGGGCGCGATCGTTCTTGTTAACGAAAGCGTGGATCTTGTATTGGCGGCTTTGATTAGACGGCCAGTATGACGAGTTCTCCCAGTGACACTGGAAAACCCGGTTGCGGTGCGACTCCCGAACCCGCAACCAGAATTGGCCCTCAGCGGTCGAGGCGGGGTGAGCTGAAGTGATTTGTGGAGCAGAAAAGGGTTACGGCTTCGACCACTTGTGAGGATGGCCGCGCCACCGGCAGATCGTGGCGTGCATCGCCCGTCGCGGCACAGAAGCCCCCTCACCTTCGTCGGTATCGCCGGCACCCTCATCCGCCACCGCAGGACCCAGTGACTGTGTTCACTCACCACCGAAGCAGCCGGGCCGCCAAAGGCCAACGGCAGTGGTTGGCTGGCGACATGAGCGGTGAGCACGGTGATCATCTGGAGCTGATCGCCCGATGGGTGGGTGGCAAGATCGTGGACGGCAAGGTGGGCATCAGAGTTCGAGGCGGGCCGTTCCACGGTCGCACCCGGATCGTGATGCTGGACGAGTCCGGTCAGCCGCCGACACGGCAACGCGCGCTTGGCTCGCGAAGGCACCCGCTGACCGATGTGTGGCACGTCTACGAGCTCACATTCGCTCCCGACACACCCACGAGATGGTCGTACGACTACGCCGGAACCGAGCCCTGCAACGCCACGCGGTAGCCAGCAGGCCAACTGACGACGACGGCCCGCGGATCGACCCCCGGCGGGATGAGGCGACGTACTTGCCGTTCCTGGAGTCCCTTGGTGTGGAGACGGGTCAATCGTGATGATCAGCACTGAAGATCACGCCAGATCACAACGGATACTGGCGTCATGACTGATCAGCGCGAGGTTTCCATCGTTCGTCGGCCGGGCCGGGCTCTTTCCGCCGAGGACGGGCTTGACTCGTTGCTGGCTGCCTATCACCTCCAAACGGAGGCCGAGAAAAGGACGCCCGTTGCCGATGTGGACGGGTTGCCGGAGCGCTACCGAGCGGAGATCTCGGACCCGCGCATCGCGTTCGCCGACGATGTCGTGCTGGTGGCTCTCAGCGGGAGCACCGCGGTGGGCTGTCTGGTGGTGACCGCGCCCGTCGACGGGCGGTCGGAGGTCAAGCGGCTCTGGACGGATCCGGCTTACCGGGGCCGGGGCATCGCGTCCGAGCTGCTCGGTGGCGCGCTCGCGCAGGCCGCGGAAAGTGGCGCGAGCGCCGTGCGGCTGTCCGTGTGGAAGTGGCGGACCGGGGCCATCGCCCTGTACGAACGGTTCGGCTTCGCCGTCACCGAGTCATGGGACGACCGGGGTCAACTGGTCTGCATGGAACGGGCCGTGTGAGTGCTGCTGCCGTACGACGTCCAGCTCGCACCACACCGCCTTGCCGACGGTCAGCTCGTGCACGCCCCAGCGGTCGGCGATCTGACTGACGATCAGCAGTCCACGGCCGAACATGTCGTCCTCGGTCGCCTCCCGCAGGTTCGGGCGTAACTCGCCCTTCGGGTCGGACACCGCGATGCGTACGACGCGTTCGGTGAGGGTGAGTTCGACGCGGAACAAGCGGTCCCGCAGACAGCCGTGCAGCACGGCGTTGCCGCCCAGCTCCGAGACCAACAGGGCTGTGTCCGCGGCGAGTTCGGGGTGGCCCCACTCCGCGAGGAGACGGTGCGCCCGGTGCCGGGCGAGGGTGACGCTCTTGGGCAACGGGGTGTAGTCGAGGCGGTCGTACTGGAGCGGGACCTCGGACATATCGCGGACCTCCGGGCAGGGGCGAGCTACGCCGTGGGTCAAGTGGCGCCGCTCTGCGATCAGTTCGTGACCGACGGTAGAGGCAGCTCTGCATCTTATGCAAGTAACTCTCGGAGGAATTCCCCCGAAGGGTGTTTGCTATGCCTCGCGGCGCCGCGCCAGACTGATCACACGCACACGCCTGAAGGGGTACCTACGTGACACCGCCGACGCAGGGCCACAGCACATCGACCGTCCTGGGACGCCGACTCGGTGGCGAACTCACCAAATTGCGCACGGCGGCCGGCCTGAACCAAACCCAGGCGGGCAAGGCCCTCACCGCGTCCACGACCAAGGTCGCGAAGATGGAGGGTGGTTGGGTTCCCATGCGCGACCCCGACCTTCGGGCGCTGTGTGAGTTGTACGGCGTCCGCGACCCGGGTGTCGTCGGCGGGCTCCTCGAACTGGCCAGGATCGACCGCGAACGCCGTAAGGCGAAGGGGTGGTGGGACGACTTCGCCATCCCGGGTGTCATGCAGGAGTACGTCGCGCTGGAGAGCGCCGCTACGGCCATCAAGGCGTGGCAACCGGCGTTCGTGCCGGGACTGCTCCAAACCTCCGAGTACGTACGGGCGTTGAGAGAAACCCCCGCGGCCGCGGTGACCAAGAGCCCCGTGTCGGACGACGAGTTCATCGCGGCTCGCCTCGCCCGTCAGCGCCGACTGCTTCAGGACCCGCCGCTGACGCTACGAGTGGTGATTTACGAAGCGGTCCTCCGCAACTTCCCCGGGGGAGCGGCGACAGCCAGAGTTCAACTCGAAGAGTTGGTGCGAGCGGCCGACCTACCGAGCGTCAGCCTCCGGATCTTCCCCTTCACCGCTGGCACGCACGCGGGCCTCAACGGCTCGTTCAACATCATCTCGTTCGCCGAACCGGGCGCCATGGACGTCGTATACGTGGAAGCGCCCTTCGCCGAGCGTTGGGTGGAAGGCGGAGAAGCCGCCGCAGCCTACGATGACCTGTTTGAGAGGATCACCGAATGCTCCCTGGACGAGCGGGAGTCGGTGTCGTTGCTCGACAAGCTATGCAAGGAACTTTGAGCCGTGCCTGAATTCGCGTACTGCAAGTCCAGCTACAGCAACGACGCAGCCGAGTGCGTCGAGATAGCCACCAACATCCCCACGACCGTCGCCGTACGCGACTCCAAGACCCCCAACGGCCCCTCCCTCCACCTCCACCCCACCACCTGGACGTTCTTCAAAGCTGCCCTCCAGGAGTAGCTTCGCCCGCCAGGTCGATTGACGCGGCACAGGTTCCCGTTTGAGTGAATCCCGGCGGGAATCACGTGGCGTCACCGAGGTGGCATGGCGTTTTCAGTGATCGTTTGTGGCGTTGAACCGACCGGCGCGTCTGTTTTTCGGCGCGTCCTCCAGAGATCCTTGGGAGTAGTCATGCGTATGCGTTCCGCCCTGACCACGTCCGTCCTCGCCGTGGGCATCCTGCTCGGCGGCGCCGGTGCCGCTCTCGCCCACGGCGACGACAACGGGGTTGTCCAGGGCACCGGTTCCCAGGGCTCCGGGCACACCGACACCACCATGTTCGCCGGGGTCATCGACCACGTCGGTCCCGTCTACTCCTCGACCAGCAAGACCGACCACGAGTGGGACCGCGGGACGTTCCAGGGCATCTTCGGTTACTGACACGTCCACCCGGCGCCGGACCGGGTAGCGCACCGGGCCATGCGTGACGGTGTGAAGGGGGCGGCCGACCTGTGTCGGTCGCCCCCTTTTTCGTTGCCCGCCCTCACGTCGGCCGGGGCGCCCGGGCTCAGCCCCCACCGAGAGAGGTCAGCGGCCGCGCCTCCCGCGCCTCCTTCAACGCCCGGCCCCACCAAACGAGTTGGTCCAGCATCGTCTTCGCCGCCGCGTCCGGGGCCGAGGGGTCCTTGAGGCGGCCGCGGTCGTCGAAGCTCGCGCCCGCGTTGTGGAAGGAGACGGTGTCGCGGACCGTGACGGCGTGGAGTTCGGCGAAGACCTGGCGCAGGTGTTCCACCGCGCGCAGGCCGCCCGCGAGGCCGCCGTAGGAGACCAGGGCGACGGGTTTGGCGCGCCACTCGGTGAAGTGCCAGTCGATCAGGTTCTTGAGGCCGGCGGGGAAGGAGTGGTTGTACTCGGGGGTGAGGACGACGAAGGCGTCGGCCGAGGACAGTTTCGGGGTGATGCCGGCGAGTGCGGCGGTCGCTTCCGGGGTCGGGGCGAGGGTCGTGGGCAGGTGGCCGGTGTCGGCGACGTCGACCACCTGGAGGGTGAGGTCGGCGCGGTCGTCGACGTGGGTGAGGAGCCAGTCGGCGACGACCGGGCCGAAGCGGCCGTGCCGGTTGCTGCCGATGACGACGGTGACCGCGAGAGGAGCAGTGTCGGTGTCCATGCGGGGCAGCCTGGTACCTCAACCATTCTTGAGGTCAAGCTCGGCCGGTCGCGTTGTCGTTGTCGTTGTCGTGCTGTCGCCAGGGGCTCCGGTCACCCGTTCACACGCGCGGCCCGCACTCTTCGGGTTCTTCTCCGGGAGCGGTCCGTCGTACCCCTATGACCTGCTGAAACGGCGGCGGGACGGGGCGCGGGCGCGGGTCCCTGACACCCATTCACCACATTTCTGACGCTCGCTCAGGAAGCGGGCCCGGCCCGGTGCCACTTACCTCGGAAGGGCAGCCAACCACAGCTCGGAGGAGCACCGATGCGACGTACCGCCCGTCTGCTGACCGGCACCGCGCTCGCCGTCGCCGCCGCGGGTCTCGCGACCGCACCGGCGTACGGCGGCGAGAGGGGCAGCCTGGAGGTGTTCCCGTCGAGTGCCGTGCCGGGCGGCGACGTCACGGTGAACACGGCGGCGTGCGGTGACGACGGTACGGCCGCCGGTGATGCCAGCGCGGTGGGCGCCGGCACGTTCACGCTGGCGCCGAGTGCGCACGAGGGCGATGCGATCGGGCAGTTCAAGGTGCCGCCGAGCGCGCAGCCGGGGACGTACGAGATCGTCGCGAAGTGCACGGACGGCCGGCAGGTCAGCGGCGATCTGATGGTGACGCTGGCCTCGATGCGGCAGCAGGTGCAGCCGCGCGGAAGTGTGAAGACGGGGGTCGGCGGCGCCTTGGGCCCCGACCCCGTGCAGACCGCGGCCGGTGTGGCGGCTCTCGCCGTCGCCGCCGCGGGCGGTACCTGGCTCCTGCATCGCCGGGCGAGAGGCGACAGGATCTGACGGACACCCTCCGCTGTCCGTCCGCCGGTACCGCAAGTCCCCTCCCCCTCCGGGTCCGACGCCCCTCGTGGCCCGGAGGGGGGCGCGGGGCCAGTTACTGGAGAGGGGTTGATTCCTCATGCGCCGTCGTGGATACGGCAATACCGCGATAGGGGTCGTCACCGTGGTCTCCCTGTGCGCGGGCGCGTGGCTGCTGACCGACGGCGGCGGGACGAACGCGCCGCCGCAGCCCTCCGCCGCCGAGGCCCGGCCCGACCCGGCCGCCGGGCGCGTCGCGGCCCGTGCGCTGCCGCCGTCGCCGCCGGACCGCATCCGTATCCCGGCCATCCATGTGAACGCCCCGCTGATGGGCCTCAAGTTGACGAGCACCGGCAGCCTGGACGTGCCCCCGGCCGCGAAGAAGAACCTCGCCGGCTGGTACGAGGCCGGCACCACCCCCGGTGAGACCGGCACGGCGATCGTCGCAGGCCATGTCGACAACGCCGACGGGCCCGCCGTCTTCTACGACCTCGGCGCCCTGAAGAAGGGCAACACCATCGAGCTGGACCGGTTGGACGGCAGCGTCGCGCTGTTCACGGTGGACGCGGTCGAGGTGTACCGGGCGAGCCGCTTTCCCGATCAGAAGGTGTACGGGGCCGCGCGGCGGCCGGAGTTGAGGGTGATCACGTGCGGGGGCGGGTACTCGCGGTCGACGGGGTATCAGGGGAATGTGGTCGTGTTCGCGCACCTCAGCGGCAGCCGGTGACCAGGCCCCTTACCGGCCGCCTTCCAAGTAGCGGAGCACCGCCAGCACCCGCCGGTTTCCCGTCTCCGACGGGGGCAGGTCCAGCTTGGTGAAGATGTTCGCGACGTGCTTCTCCACGGCTCGTTCGGAGACCGTGAACGTGGTGGCGATCGCGTGGTTGGTGCGGCCCTCCGCCATCAGCGCGAGGACCTCGCGTTCGCGGGGCGTGAGGGTGTCGAGGGCGGTGGATCGGCGGGCGGCGCCGAAGAGTTGGGCGACCACCTCGGGGTCGAGTGCGGTGCCGCCGGCCGCGACGCGTTCCAGCGCGCCGACGAACTCGCCGATGTCCACGACCCGTTCCTTGAGGAGATACCCGAACCCGGCCGGGTTGCCGAGGAGTTGGGACGCGTGAGTCGTCTCGACGTACTGCGAGAACAGCAGCACACCGGTCGCGGGGTGCCGCTCCCGCAGTCGTACGGCCGCTCGTACGCCCTCGTCGGTCTGGGTGGGCGGGAGGCGGATGTCGACGACGGCGACGTCCGGGGCGTGGGCCGCGACCGCGGCCAGCAGGGACTCCGCGTCGCCGACCGCCGCGGCCACCTCCACGTCCCGTAGCCGGAGCAACTGGACCAGGCCGTCGCGCAGGAGGGCCGAGTCCTCGGCGATGACGACGCGCATGCCGCTCCGATCTGGTCCGCTCAGGTCCGCTCAGGTGGGGGGTCACGTGGGGGGCACGTATGGGGCAGTTCGACCGTGACCACCGTAGGGCCTCCGTGCGGGCTGTCGCAGGTCAGTGTGCCGTCGACCGTGCGGACCCGGGCCAGGAGGCCGGTCAGGCCGGAGCCCGCGCCGATCGTCGCGCCGCCCTGGCCGTCGTCGGTGACGCGCAGGCGCAGGCGTCCGTCGCGGGCCGTCACCTCGACCGCGGCGGCCGTGGCGCGCGCGTGTTTCGTGGCGTTGGCGAGGAGTTCGGCGGCGCAGAAGTAGGCGATGGTCTCGACGGCCGGGGTGGGGCGGGTGCCGATGTCGGTGGTGAGGGTGACGGGGAGCGCGCTGTCGGCGGCGAGGGTGGTGAGGGCGGCGTGCAGACCCTCGTCGAGTACGGGGGGATGGATGCCCTTGACGAGATGGCGCAGGTCGGTGATGGCCTGGGTGGCGTTGCCCCGGGCGGTGTCGACGACGGCGAGGACGCGGTCGGGTTCGGCGCCGGCGGTGACCAGTTCGCGGATCGCGGTGAGGTGCATGGCGAGGGCGACCAGGCGGGCCTGGGTGCCGTCGTGCAGGTCGCGTTCGATACGGCGGAGGGTCAGCGCGGCGTCGTCGACGGCTCGGGCGCGGGTCTCCTCCAGGGTGCGGATGCGGCGGGTCACGGCGTCGGGGCCGAGCAGCACGGTCAACAGGGCGCGGTGGGGGCCGAGGGCGTAACGGAGGAGGAGGGGTGCGACGGCCAGCAACAGCAATCCGGCTGTGAACGGAATCAACCAGCTTGGCCAGGAATCGAGTTGGTAACCGAAGAACTCCAGTGACACATGGTGCGCCGGGTCGCCGGTGGTGTGAACCGTGGTGTAGTTCCAGCGCTTGAGCAGCGGGTGCAGTGTGAACAGGGCGCCGTAGACGTATCCGATGACGACGGCGGCGTACGCGAAAACAGCTGTGAACGGTGTCAACAGCGCGCAGCCGACGGCCCGCCAGCCGGCCCGGTCGAGCAGGACCCCCCGCCGCCATCCGAGCACCCCGCTGCCACCGCCCTCCCCCGCGCTCGGCCCGCCCGGCTGCTCGATCTCCAGTCCGAGCAGCCGCCGCGCGAGCCCTCGCTGCACCGCGCCCAGCGCCAGCGCGCCCCGCACGGTGACGGCCAGCAGCCACAGCCCCAGCGTGGTCACCGACAGCGCCCCGCCGAACACCAGCCCGACGAGCGTGAGGAAGAAGCCGACGAGGGCGAGCGGGAGGGCGAGCACGCCGTAGAGGACGGCGGCCAGGGCGGGGCGGCCGAAGGTGGCGGTGACGCGGGGGCGGAGGCGGGAGCGGAGGCTCGGCATGGGATCAACCTAGGAGAGCAGCGACCTGGCGACACGGACCTGCACGGCGGTCAGGCCCCGGACCACCCACGGCATCAGCAGCAGAAACCCGATGCCGCCGAGAACGGCGTGGAAGGCCCAGGCGCCGGCGAAGGTCGGGCCGCCCCAGGCACTGGAGTAGTCGTCGCCCGCGCGCAGCGGCCAGCCGATGTTCATGGGGACGATCGCCCACCCGTAGAGCGTGATGAACGCGGTGAGGAGGTTGAGCGGGGTGGCGAGGAGCGCGTGGGGCAGGCCGCCGACGCGTGCGGTGCCCGGGATCTCCGTACCCAGGAAGCGGCGGACGAGCCCGCGCTGCCAGCGGGCCGTGGGGGCGCCGAGGAGCGCGAGCGGGATGCAGGCCAGGGCGACCGGGAGGGCGAGGAGGGCGTAGGCGGTGCGGCGCCAGGTGGTGGGGGTGAAGGGTTCGCGCGCGAGTCGCCGGGCGGCGAGTACGGGCGCCGGGTCCGGGGCGGTGGGCCGGGTGGGCAGGTCGCGGGTGGTGGTCATGGTGCATCCCCCTGCACATGGGTCGGCGCAGCCCGTGTGAACTGCTGTGAACCGATGTCTCCAGCGTTCCGCCACCGCCCGCTGTACACGATGGTGCCTGCACGGAAGCGCGGGGTTCGGTTAACCGAACCCCGCCTGGACCGGCCCGGCCCCGCCCCCGCCTCACACCCCACCCCCGGCGCGCACCCAGAACCCTCACACCCCCCGCGCGCTCCCGCTGAGGGCAGCGTTCCTCGCGGGAAACAGGTGGGATGCGGTCGGGTAACACCGGCGTCGCAGGCTCCTGGGCATGACCTCGAATCCGCGTGTGGTGCCCACCATCGTGCTGGTCGGCCATGGCATGGTCGGTCAGCGCTTCCTCGAAGCGCTCGCCGAGCGCGGCCTGACCGCCACGCACCGTGTGGTCGTGCTGTGCGAGGAGCCGCGTCCGGCGTACGACCGCGTCCAGCTCACCTCGTACTTCTCGGGCCGCACGCCCGAGGAACTCTCGCTCACGGACGCGGAGTTCATCACCGACCACGGGATCGAGCTGCGCGTCGGCGACCCCGCGGAGACCATCGACCGGGCAACCAGGACGGTAGTCGCCCGCTCTGGATTCTCGGTGGAGTACGACACCCTCGTCCTCGCCACCGGCTCGTACCCGTTCGTGCCGCCGGTCCCGGGCAAGGACGCCGAAGGCTGTTTCGTCTACCGCACGATCGACGACCTGCTCGCGATCGAGGAGTACGTGAAGTCGCGGGCGACGACCGGTGCCGTGGTCGGCGGTGGGCTGCTCGGTCTGGAGGCCGCCGGTGCGCTCAAGGGGCTCGAACTGGCCACGCACATCGTGGAGTTCGCGCCCCGGCTGATGCCGGTACAGGTCGACGAGGGCGGTGGCGCGGCCCTGCTGCGCACCATCGAGGAGATGGGTCTGACGGTCCACACGGGGACCGGTACGCAGGAGATCCTGGCCGGCCCGGACGGCGCGGTCACCGGCATGAAGCTGTCCGACGGTTCCGAACTCGCCACGGACATGGTGGTGTTCAGCGCCGGTGTCCGCCCTCGCGACCAACTCGCCCGGGAATCGGGGCTGTCGGTCGGTGAGCGCGGCGGCATCGCGGTCGACGAGCAGTGCCGTACGGTCACCGACCCGCAGGTGTTCGCGATCGGCGAGTGCGCGCTGGCGGCGGACGGCCGGGTGTACGGCCTGGTGGCCCCGGGCTATGAACAGGCCGAGACGGCCGCCGCGACCATCGCCCAGGACGAATCGGCGTTCACCGGCGCGGACTTGTCGACCAAGCTGAAGCTGCTCGGCGTGGACGTGGCGTCCTTCGGTGACGCGCACGGCGCCACCGCGGACTGCCTCGACGTCGTCTACTCGGACGCACGGGCGGGGACGTACAAGAAGCTGGTGATCGGGCGCGGCGGTGAGCTGCTGGGCGGCATCCTGGTCGGCGACGCGGACGCGTACGGCACGCTGCGCGCGTTCACCGGGTCCGTACCGCCGGTCTCCCCCGAGCAGTTGGTGCTGCCGGCCGGTTCCGGGGGCGCCGTCCAGCTCGGTCCGTCCGCGCTCCCCGACGCGGCCGTCATCTGCTCCTGCCACAACGTCACCAAGGGTGCGATCCGCAGCGCGGTGACGGACCACTCCTGCACGAGCGTGCCGGAGGTGAAGAAGTGCACCAAGGCCGGTACGGGCTGCGGGAGTTGCGTCAAGGTGCTCGGCCAACTGGTCACCTCCGAACTGGAGGCGAACGGCGTCGAGGTCGACAAGGGCCTGTGCGGCTGCTTCGCGCAGACCCGCGAGGAGTTGTACGAGATCGCCCTCGCGCTGCGGATCAACTCCTACCAGGATCTGCTGGACCGCTACGGCCGTGAGGGCGCCCGGGGCGGCGACGGCTGCGAGACCTGCAAGCCGACGGTCGCCTCGATCATCGCGTCCCTCGCCCCGACGATCGGTGCGAGCGGCTATGTCCTGGACGGCGAGCAGGCGGCCCTCCAGGACAGCAACGACCACTTCCTCGCCAACCTCCAGAAGAACGGCTCCTATTCGATCGTGCCGCGCATCCCCGGTGGCGAGATCACCCCGGAGAAGCTGATCATGATCGGCGAGGTGGCCCGGGACTTCGGCCTCTACACGAAGATCACCGGCGGCCAGCGCATCGACCTCTTCGGCGCGCGGGTCGAGCAACTCCCGCTGATCTGGGCGCGGTTGGTGGACGCCGGCTTCGAGTCGGGTCACGCGTACGGAAAGGCGCTGCGCACCGTCAAGTCCTGTGTGGGGCAGACCTGGTGCCGCTACGGCGTCCAGGACTCGGTGCGGATGGCGATCGACCTGGAGCTGCGCTACCGGGGCCTGCGCTCGCCGCACAAGCTCAAGTCGGCGGTCTCCGGCTGCGCCCGCGAGTGTGCCGAGGCCCAGTCGAAGGACTTCGGGATCATCGCCACCGCCAACGGCTGGAACCTGTACGTCGGCGGCAACGGCGGCGCGACCCCGCGCCACGCGGACCTGCTGGCGAAGGACCTGTCCGATGCCGAACTGGTGCGTCTGATCGACCGGTTCCTCATGTTCTACATCCGTACGGCCGACCGGCTGGAGCGCACGAGCGTGTGGCTGGAGCGGATTCCGGGCGGCCTCGACCATGTGCGGGACGTGGTCGTCAGGGACTCGCTCGGTATCTGCGCGGAGCTGGAGTCGTTGATGGCCGCGCATGTCGCCGGGTACCGCGACGAGTGGGCCGAGACCATCAACGACCCCGAGAAACTGGACCGGTTCGTGTCCTTCGTGAACGCGCCCGACACCCCCGACCCGGTCGTCGGCTTCGTCGCCGAGCGCGACCAGATCAAGCCCGACCTGCCCCTGCTGACCATCGGCATGCGGCCCCAGCAGCCCGCAGACGTCCTGGAAGGAAGCGCCCAGCGATGACCCTGGCTCCCGAGACGACCGACCTGAAAGTCCAACTCCAGTTGGCCGACGGCTGGTTCACGGTCTGCGACCTGAACCGGCTCACCCCCGGCCGCGGGGTGGCGGCCCTGCTGCCGGACGGCCGCCAGGTCGCCCTGTTCCGCGACCGCGCCGGCACCCTCTACGGCATCGACAACCGCGACCCCTTCAACGGCGCGGCCGTCCTCTCCCGCGGCCTGACCGGCACCCACCAGGGCCGCCCGTTCGTCGCCTCGCCGCTGCTCAAGCAGCGGTTCGACCTGATCTCCGGGGAGTGCCTGGACGACGCGTCGGTGCGGGTGGAGACGTACGAGGTGCGGGCGGGGTGACGCGCGGCTCCCCCACTCACCGCATCCGGCGCGAGCGCACCGCTGTCGTCAGGGCCGCGGTGCTCAACACGGCCGTGGCCAGCAGGTAGTAGCCCGGCGACACCGGCGAACCGGTCGTCTCGATCAGGGCCGCGGCGATCGTCGGTGTGAAGCCGCCGAAGAGCGCGACCGTGGTGTTGTAGCTGAAGGACAGGCCGGTCGCACGGGCCCGGGTCGGGAACACGTCGGCCATCACCGACGGCAGCGTGCCGAAGTACACCGCCTTGAGCAGGGCCAGGATCGTGGTGCACAGCGCGAGGGTGAGGAAGGACGGCGAGGCGTTCAGCCACAGGAAGAGAGGCACCACGCTCACGCCGATCAGCAGCGCGGCCGGGATCATGATGCGCAGCCTGCCGTGCCGGTCGCCCAGCAGCCCCACGAGCGGGGTGACGAAGGTCAGGACGGCTCCGGCGATGAGCAGCGCGGTGAACGACAGCGAGGCGTCCAGGCCCAGTTGGCCGATGCCGTACGTCGGCAGGTACTGGAGCATGAAGTTGAGCGCCGTCGAGACGATCAGCGCACCGCCGGCGATCAGCAGCCCGCCCCAGTGGTGCCGGAAGACCGACACGATCGGGGACGGCGTCGGGGCGGCCGACTTCAACTCCGGTGCCAGCGCGGGGGATTCGTCCATGTAACGGCGTACGAAATAGCCCACCGGACCGATCAGCAGGCCGAACGCGAACGGCACGCGCCAGCCCCACGACGTCATCTGGGCGTCGGACAGCAGAGCCGTGAGAGCCGCCGCGAACCCTGCCGCCATGAGGGTGGACAGGCCCTGGCTGGCGAACTGGAAGCTGCCGAGGAAGCTCTTGCGCCGCTCGTCGTGCTCGACCAGGAAGGACGTCGCCGCCCCGAACTCGCCCCCGGCCGCGAACCCTTGGATCAGTCGCGCGAGCACGATCCCCAGGGTCGACGCGATCCCGAGGGTCCCGTAACCGGGCATCACGGCGAGCAGCAGCGTGCCGAGCACCATCAGCCGGATCGACAACACCAGTGCTTTCTTACGGCCGTTGCGGTCCGCGTACGCGCCGAGCAGCAGCCCGCCCAGTGGTCGTATCAGATAGGTCACGCCGAACACGGCGTAGGCCTGCACCAGTTGGACGCCGGGGTTGCCGCCGGGGAAGAACGTGCGGCCGATGTAGGACGCCATCAGCGCGTACAGGGCGAGGTCGAAGAATTCGAGGGCGTTGCCGATGGTGGCCGCCGCGATGGCACGTCGTGCGCTGGGGCGGCTCGGTGCCGAGGTGTCGTCGGGGTGGGTGGACTGGACGGGCTGGGGGGACGGAGCGGTCATCGGGGGTCCTTCCGGCGAGGGTTGGGGAGGGGTGTGCCGGACGGGGCGCGGGTGCCGAGACTCGGGGACTATCGGGGCTGTACGGGGAGCGGCCGGTCCGCCGGTGGACGGCCCAGCGCGTGGAACAGGCCGGTCGCCAGGACCAGGCCCTCGCGGGCGATCGAGGCCAACAGGTGCTCGTCGGGGGCGTGTTGGAGACAGCCGGGGTAGGAGTGGGGCAGCCAGAGGGTCGGCAGGCCGAGGACGTCGGTGAAGACCGCGTTGGGCAACGAGCCGCCGATGTTGGGCAGGACGGCGACCGGGCCGTCCGTGACCTCCTCCAGCGTGGTCCGGGTCCAGCGCACCCACGGGTCGTCGAGCGGGGTGCGGCTCGCGGCGAAGCTGCCGAGCACCCGGACGTCGACCATGGGGTACCCGTGCGCGGCGAGGTGCCGGGCGACGGCCTCGGCGGCGGCAGCGGCGTCGGTGCCGACGACGTACCGCAGTTGGAGGACCGCGCGGGCGGTGCCCGGGATCGCGTTGACCGGCCGGTTGGCGTCGGCGGCGCCGAGGGCGAGAACTTCGAGGGTGTTCCAGGCGTAGAGCCGTTCGGCGGCGGTCAGTTCGGGCTCGCCCCAGCCCTCGTCCGGCACCGGGTCACCGGGCGAGGCGGCGACGGTGACGCCGGCGAGCGCCTCGCGGACCTCCCGCGGGATCGGGGGTGGCAGCAACTCCGGCACGCGGATACGGCCGTGGCCGTCGACGAGGGTGGCCACGGCGCCGGCGAGGGTGGTCGCGGGGTTGCGCAGCAGGCCGCCCCAGTTGCCGGAGTGGTAGGCGTCCGGCCTTAGCTCGGCGGTGAGTTGGAGCTGGAGTCCGCCGCGCGCGCCGAGGAACAGCGTGGGTGTCGTGGCGTCCAGGCGCGGTCCGTCCGAGGCGACGAGCACGTCGGCGCGCAGCAACTCCCGCTGCGCGGCGGCGAATTCGGCGAGTCCGGGGGATCCGATCTCCTCGGCGGACTCCAGCAGGAAGGTCAGGTTGAAGCCCAACTCGCCCTGGTCGGCGAGGAGGAGGCGCAGGGCGGTGAGGTTGACCAGGTGCTGGCCCTTGTTGTCGGCGGCGCCGCGTCCGTACCAGCGTTCGCCCTCGGCGGTCAGCGTCCACGGGTCGCGGCCCTCGCTCCACCGGCCCGCCTGGCCCTCGACGACGTCCGCGTGG
The DNA here is from genome assembly GCF_036227225.1 of Streptomyces sp. NBC_01478. Classification (GTDB taxonomy): domain Bacteria; phylum Actinomycetota; class Actinomycetes; order Streptomycetales; family Streptomycetaceae; genus Streptomyces. The sequence goes on from NZ_CP109444.1 coordinate 4,035,354, forward strand.
CCGTAGACGAGCACGGTCGGCAGGTCGGGGGATTCGACTCGGGTGCCGACGATGAAGGGGCCGCCCGCCGGATCGGGGTTGTCATGGCGCGCGACCTCGCAGCCGAGGGCGGTCAGGGCGGGGGTCAGCACCTCGTCGAGGTATGCCTCAATGGCAAGGCGGCCCTCCGGTCGGGAACTCTCCGTGGCGTAGCCGACCATAGTGGCCAGCTCGGTGAAGAAGGCGCCGGAGTCGACGAACTCCTCGGCTTTTCGGGCCAGTTTCTCAGGGATCACGGGAAGATTTCTCCAGGGAGGGCGGCGGTCGGGCGGGCGGTGCGCTCTCGTCGTTCCAGCAGAGTAGGGCGGAATCCGGTGGGCGACCATTGCCGTTTGTGACGCGAAGCGTTCTACTTTCGGCAACGCGCTACGTGACCACGGGGGACCCCTATGCAGCTCCTGCCGGTGAACCTCGCCTACTTCCTGGAGGTCGCCCGCACCGGATCGGTGACCGAGGCGGCGGTCGCCCTGAACGTCGCGCCGTCGGCGATCAGCCGGCAGATCGCGAAGCTGGAGTCCGGCATCGGGGTCCCGCTGTTCACCCGGCATCCGCGCGGGATGACCCTGACCGAGGCGGGCTCCAGACTGCTGGCCCACGCCCGCCGCACCGAGACCGAATCGACCACGCTGCTGGAGGAGTTGAGGACGGGGCGGGGCGCGGAGGCGCGCAGTGTCGCCGTCGCCTGTTCGGAGGGGTTCGCGCGGCGGCTGGTGCCGCGCGCGATCGCCGACTTCCGGCGTGCCCACCCCGACGTGGCCTTCCGGGTGGACGTGGTCGCCCGGCAGGAGGCGACGCGCCGCGTGGTCGAGGGGCTCGCCGATGTCGCCGTGACCTACACGATGGGCCCGCAGCACGACGTCCGTGTCGAGTGCGCCGTCGTGGTCCCGGTGGCCGCGATCGTCCCCCTCGGTCACGAACTCGCCGGACGCGACCGCATCGGCCTCGCGGACCTGTGCGGCTACCCGCTCGCACTGGCCTCGCCGGGCACGAGTCAGCGTGAACTCTTCGACATCGGCGCCCAGTTGGAGGGGCTCACGGTCCGCCCCGCGCTGGTCTGCGACAGCCTAGGCCCGCAGTACGAGTTCGTACGATCCGGGGGCGGCCTCGCTCTCGTCGGAGACCTGGGTGACATCGGGCAGGACACCGCGACCGAGGGCGTGGCCTATGTCCGCGTCGATCACCCGGTGTTCCGGCAGCGCGAGGCGCAGGTGCAGACGGCGACGGGGCGACGGCCGTCCTGGTCGGCGACCCAGTTCACCGAACTGCTGGTGGGAGCGCTGCGGCGGGACCGGTGACTCCGGTGTACGCGGACGCGGGCATCGACCGGCTGATGTGCTTCCAGCAGGTGGGAACGATCCTGCACGAGCGGGTCATGGACAGCATCCGCCGGGTCGGTGAGCTGATCCCCGAGTTCGCGTAACCGGCGCGCTCCCTTTCCCGGACAGGCTTTCTTGACTGACCGTTCTCGTTAAATCTAGGCTGTCGGGCATGGCCAGGACCAAGGAGTTCGACCCCGAGGCCGCGCTGCGGGCAGCCCTGGAGCTGTTCTGGCGGCGCGGCTACGAGGCGACGTCGATGTCCGACCTCGTCGAGCACCTCGGCGTCGGGCGGGCCAGCATCTACGCGACCTTCGGCAACAAGCACGAGCTGTACCTGAAGGCGCTGGAGAGCTACGACCGCGCCGGACTCACCCCGATGGTCCGGGAGTTGTCCCAGCCGGGCCCCGCGCTGCCGCCCGTACGAGCGATCGTACGGCGGTACGCGACCGAGGCGGCGAACGAGCAACTACGGGCGCTGGGCTGCCTGGTGACCAACACGGCGGCCGAACTGGCCCCGCACGACGCGGCGGCGACCCGGCTGGTGGAGCGCAACTGGGACCAGTTGGAGGCCGTGTTGCGCTCGGCGCTGGTGCGGGCCCAGGCGCAGGGCGAGCTGCCCGCCGACCGCGATCCGCTCGCCCTCGCGCGCCTGCTGCTGGTGCTGATGCAGGGGCTGCGGGTGGTCGGCCGGGCGTCCGGGGACCCGGCGCGGGTGCGGGACGCGGCGGAGCAGGCGTTGACGCTGCTCGACTGAGGCTCCGGGCCACGCAAGGCGCCTCCGCATGTCCCCATACTGAACCGATCGGTCAAGAAAGAGGCCCGTTCATGAGCAACCGCTCCAACGACAGCTCCAGCAGCCGCTCCCGCAACCGCTTCTCCGGCAGGACCGCCCTCGTCACCGGGGCCGGGTCCGGGATAGGACGCGCCATCGCCCTCGCGTTCGCCGCCGAGGGGGCGAACGTCGTCGTCGCCGGGCGCCGCCGCGAACCGCTCGACGAGACCGTCGCCCTGATCGAGGCCGGGGGCGGGAAGGCCCTCGCCGTGAGCGCCGACGTGTCCAGGGCCGCCGACGCCGACGCCCTGGTGCGGGCGGCCGTCGACCGGTACGGCTCGCTCGACGTGGCCGTCAACAACGCGGGGATCTTCCGGGGCGGTCAGCCCCTCGCCGACCTCACCGAGGAGGACTGGCGCGCACAGCTCGACATCAACGTGACCGGTGTGTTCCTGGCCCTGCGTGCCGAGATCGCGCACATGCGCACCCAGCCCTCCGGCGGCGCGATCGTCAACGTGGCGTCCACCTTCGGCGTGCACACCAGCAGCCCCGGGGCCGCCGCCTACGCCGCGTCGAAGGCCGCCGTGGCCGTGCTGAGCAAGGGCGCCGCCGTGGACCACATCCGCGAGGGCGTCCGGATCAACGTGGTCAGCCCCGGTGCCACCGACACCCCCATGTCCCTGCGGGCCGGCGAGACGGAGGCCGACCGCGCCGAACGCGTACGGGCCACGCTCCCCCTGGGCCGTATCTCCGCCACGGCCGAAGTCGCCGCCGCCGTCCTCTACTTGGCCTCGGACGACGCGGCGTCGGTGGTGGGCACGGACCTGGTGGTGGACAGCGGAGCGACGGCGTGAGGACCGGCAACTCGCAGACTCACGCCTTGAGTTGGTCGTAGGCGACACCCGTCAACGCCTCCGAGGCGGCCCAAAGGCGTTCACCCATCGCATCGTTGAGGGTCCAGCGTGCCCGCCAGGACGGTGCCGGTGCCCCGCGCCACATCGCGATGCGGGGCCCGAAGAAGGAGTCGGGGCGTACGCCGGGGGCGGTGGCGGCGTAGAGCGAGGGCAGCGCGCCGGCCTCCGCCGACTGGGCGAAGACCCGGTTGCCGAGTTCCATGACCCGTTCCGCACCCCTGCGCCCCTCCGCCTGCGGCCCGGCGGTCTGGAGGTTGGTGGCGGCGTACCCGGGGTGGGCGGCGGTCGCGACCACCCCCGAACCGGCCGCCGCGAGCCGCCGCGCCAGCTCGTGCGTGAAGAGCAGGTTGGCGGTCTTGGACCGGGAGTACGCGGTCCAACGGCTGTACCGGCGCTCGCTGTTGAGGTCGTCGATGTCGATGTTGGCGAGCGTGTGCATGAAGCTGGAGAGCGTGACGATCCGCGCGTCGGGCGCGTCGAGCAGGGCCGGCAGCAGCAGCCCGGTGAGCGCGAAGTGCCCGAGGTGGTTGACCCCGAACTGCGTCTCGAAGCCGTCCACCGTCGTGCCGTACGGCATCGCCATGACCCCGGCGTTGTTGACGAGCAGATCGAGCCGCTCGTACGGGAAGTTGGCCGCGAACTCCCGTACGGAAGACAGGTCCCCGAGATCCAGCCGCCTGAACTGGGCCTCGGCGCCCGGCACTTCGGCCACGATCCGGTCGGCGGCCGCGCTCCCCCGCACCGCACTCCGGCAGGCGAGCACGACCCGGGCCCCCTTACGGGCGAGCTCCCGCGCGGTGACGTAGCCGAGCCCGCTGTTGGCCCCGGTAACGACGGCGACCCGGCCGCGCTGATCGGGGACGGCCTTCTCGTTCCAGCCGGACATGGGCGGCTCCCTCCGTCGACGCCTGACTCCCGGCGTACGAAGAGCGTACGAGAGCCGGACCGGCCCCGCTCCCCCCACGCCGAGTGATGCGACCGTCACGGACCATCACAGGTTGGTCACTCCTCCTTCACCCACCCCGACCCGGCGTTACGTTCCATGCCACACCAGACACAGGGGGACGAGATGACCCATCCGTACGCGATGCCACCCGTACCACCGGTACCCCGGCCCGTCCGGCCCGCGCCCCGCTGGGCGCGCAAGCGGTACGTACTCCCCGCACTCGCGCTGACCCTCTTCGTCGGCGCGGGTATCGGCGCCTCCGGCCAGGACACGAAGAAGGACACGGCGAGCGACGCGAAGCCGGCGGCGGCCAGGCCCCAGCCGACGACGACCGTCACGGCGACCGCGACGGAGACCACCACCCCGGCCCCCGCGCCCACGGTCACGGTCACCACGACGAAGACCGTCAAGGTCACCAGGACGGTCACCGCCGAGGCGGCGGGCGGCGGCTCCGAGGACACCGGCTCCGACTCCGGCGGAGGCGGCAGCACCTACTACGCGAACTGCACCGCCGCCCGCGCCGCCGGCGTCACGCCCCTCCACCGGGGCGATCCCGGCTACGACTCCCACCTCGACCGGGACGGGGACGGCGTCGCCTGCGAGTGACGGCGGACAGCAGCGGTGAGCGCCGAACCGGTACCGCGCCGGATCCGAGGACGGTACGGTCCCGCCATGGAATCCAGGCAGCCCGACGGTCCTGCTCCATCTGAGGATCCCGCTCCGCCTGATGATCCCGCGCCACTTGAAGAACCCGCTCCGAAGTACAGGACGTTCCGGAGCCGTATCGGTTTCCTCGTTCGCCATTTCGCCCGGCGGCCCTTGTTGCTCGCCGGGCTGCTGGCGTGGACCGGGTGCGCGGTCTTCCTGGGGAAGCTGCTTCCTGAGCCTCTGGCGGCCGTGGCCTGGGCGGTGTTCTACCTTCTCGGCATGCTCCTCTTCTACCCCGGCGAGATCGACGAATAGAGCGCGACCTCACAGGCGGCACGGAAAGGGGCGGCACCCCCGCACAGGGTGCCGCCCCTCTCCTCATGATCCGGAACGGCCGCCGTGTCGGTGAGGGTCAGGATGACCGACGGCTGTCCCGGGGTCCGTCAGCGGTGGTCGCTGCCCTGTGCCGCCGAAGCCGCCCGCCCCGCCTCCAGTCGCGCCACCGGAATCCGGAACGGCGAGCAGGAGACGTAGTCCAGTCCGACCTCGTGGAAGAAGTGGACCGACTCGGGGTCGCCGCCGTGTTCGCCGCAGACGCCGAGCTTGAGGTCGGGGCGGGTCTCGCGGCCTGCCTTCGCCGCGAGTTTCACCAGCGAACCCACGCCGTCGCGGTCGATGGTCTCGAAGGGGCTGACTCCGAAGATGCCCTTCTCCAAGTACGCGGTGAAGAACGAGGCTTCTACGTCGTCCCGGCTGAAGCCCCACACCGTCTGGGTGAGGTCGTTCGTGCCGAAGGAGAAGAACTCCGCCGCCTCCGCGATCTGGCCCGCCGTCAGTGCGGCGCGCGGGAGTTCGATCATCGTGCCGATCGACAGCTTCAGGGACGTGCCCGTCGCGGCCTCCACCTCGGCGATGACCTGGTCGGCCTCCTCGCGGACGATCTCCAGCTCCTGGACCGTGCCGACGAGCGGGATCATGACCTCGGCGCGCGGGTCGCCCTTCGCCGCCTTGCGCTCGGCCGCGGCCTCGGCGATCGCCCGCACCTGCATCGTGAACAGGCCGGGGATGACCAGACCGAGGCGTACGCCCCGCAGGCCCAGCATCGGGTTCTGCTCGTGCAGGCGGTGCACCGCCTGGAGGAGGCGCAGGTCGTTCTCGTGGGACTCCTGGCGGGACTCCGCGAGCGCGACGCGGACCGACAACTCCGTGATGTCCGGCAGGAATTCGTGCAGCGGCGGGTCCAACAGGCGCACGGTGACCGGGAGTCCGTCCATCGCCTTGAACAGCTCGACGAAGTCGGCCTTCTGGAGCGGGAGAAGAGCCTTGAGAGACTCCTCGCGTTCGGTGTCCGTGTCGGCCAGGATCAGGCGTTCCACCAGCTCGCGGCGGTCGCCGAGGAACATGTGCTCAGTACGGCAGAGGCCGATGCCCTGCGCGCCGAAGCGGCGGGCGCGCAGCGCGTCCTCGGCGTTGTCCGCGTTGGCGCGGACCCTCAACCGGCGTACGCGGTCCGCGTATCCGATGATCCGGTGCACGGCCTCGACCAGTTCGTCGGCGTCGTCGGCGCCCGCGTGCATGCGGCCCTCGAAGTACTCCACGACGGGGGACGGCACGACCGGGACCTCACCGAGGTACACCTTGCCGCTGGACCCGTCGATGGAGATGACGTCGCCCTCCTCCACCACGTGCCCGCCCGGCACGACCATCCGGCGCCGCTTGGTGTCGACTTCGAGCTCCTCGGCACCGCAGACACAGGTCTTGCCCATGCCCCGCGCCACGACGGCCGCGTGCGAGGTCTTGCCGCCCCTGCTGGTCAGGATGCCCTCGGCCGCGATCATGCCGTCGAGGTCGTCCGGGTTCGTCTCGCGGCGGACCAGGATGACCTTCTCGCCCGAACGTGACCACTTCACCGCCGTGTACGAGTCGAAGACCACCTTGCCGACCGCCGCACCCGGCGACGCCGCGATGCCCCGGCCGACCTTCTGGACCTTCGCCTCGTCGTCGAAGCGCGGGAACATCAACTGCGCCAACTGGGCGCCGGTGACCCGCTGGAGGGCCTCCGCCTCGTCGATCAGTCCCTGGTCGACGAGTTGGGTCGCGATCCGGAAGGCCGCACCCGCCGTCCGTTTCCCCACCCGCGTCTGCAGCATCCACAACTGCCCGCGCTCGATGGTGAATTCGATGTCGCAGAGATCCTTGTAGTGGTTCTCCAGGGTCTTCATGATCTGCATGAGCTGGTCGTACGACGCCTTGTCGATCTGCTCGAGTTCCGCGAGGGGCACGGTGTTCCGGATGCCGGCGACGACGTCCTCGCCCTGCGCGTTCTGCAAGTAGTCGCCGTAGACGCCCTGGTGGCCGCTGGCCGGGTCGCGCGTGAAGGCCACACCCGTGCCCGAGTCGGGGCCGAGGTTGCCGAAGACCATCGAGCAGACGTTGACGGCCGTGCCGAGGTCGTGCGGGATGCGCTCCTGGCGGCGGTAGAGCTTGGCGCGGTCGGTGTTCCAGGAGTCGAAGACCGCGTGGATGGCGAGGTCCATCTGCTCGCGCGGGTCCTGCGGGAAGTCGCGGCCCGCCTCGGCCTTGACGATCCGCTTGAAGCGGGTGACCAGCTTCTTCAGGTCGGCCGCGTCCAGCTCGGTGTCGACGGTGACCTTCTTGGTCTCCTTGGCCTTGTCGAGGGCCTCTTCGAAGAGGTCGCCGTCGACGCCGAGGACGGTCTTGCCGAACATCTGGATGAGGCGGCGGTACGAGTCCCACGCGAAGCGCTCGTCGCCGGCCTGCTTCGCCAGGCCCTGCACGGACTTGTCGGAGAGGCCGATGTTCAGGACGGTGTCCATCATGCCGGGCATGGAGAACTTCGCCCCGGAACGGACCGATACGAGGAGGGGATCGTCGGCCTGCCCGAGCTGCTTGCCCATCGTCGACTCAAGCGCGTCGAGGTGTGCACTCACCTCGTCACGCAGTGCCGCCGGCTCCTCGCCACTGTCGAGGTAGGTCTTGCACGCCTCGGTGGTGATGGTGAAGCCCGGGGGCACGGGAAGGCCCAGGTTCGTCATCTCGGCGAGGTTCGCGCCCTTGCCGCCGAGAAGATCCTTGAGGTCCTTGTTTCCCTCGGTGAAGTCGTAGACGAACTTCGCTACGTGGGGTTCTTTGTTTTCCGACACGGGTCTCGACTCCTCGGGACGCGGGTGGCTGCCCTGACGGGCAGGAACATACCCAGATCGAAGGCGTCTGGGTACGTCCACTTGCATGTCATGCGTCCGTAACCAGTCGTCCGCCAGCGGATCGAAAGTCAAGGCTCGGCAAGCGAACACCGCCGAGTGTTTTCACTTCTTGAACGCGACCAGGCCCATCTGCGGCATTTTCCGCTCACCTGAGCGGGTTATGCGCTCGCTTGATTTCGATCGATGAACGATCAAGGGGTGGCACGGAGTGCCACCCCTTGGAGAAGTGCAGCCGCGCAAGATCCGCTCAACTGAGCGCCACCCCTATCAAAGGTGGTGAGAATCACGCTTCCACACCCGGCCGGATTTCACCATGCGGACGGACCTCGGACGGACCTCGGACATGTCCCGGGACCGCAACGCGGACGTCACATGCCCGCGGACGTCACACGCCCAGCGCGAGCAGCCGCTCCTCGACCCGCTCCGGCGCGTACAGGTGCTCCACGACCAGCGCCCCCGCCCCCACCAGACCGGCCCGCTCGCCGAGCCGCGAGGTCAGTACGTGCAGATGAGCGGTGGAGCGCGGCAGCGCCCGCTGGTACAGCAGCTCCCGTACGCCGGTGAGGAAGGAGGTTCCGGCCAGGTCTCCCGCGATCATCAGCACCCCGGGGTTGAGGAGCGTCACCACGGTCGCCAGGACGTCCCCGACCTGCCGTCCCGCCTCGCGGGCGAACGCCGCCGCTCCCGGATGCCCCGAGGCCAGCAGGTCCCGTACATCCGAGCCGGACGCGGCCGGCACCCCGGTCTCGACCAGTCGCCGCGCCACGGCGCCACCGCTGGCGACGGCGGCGAGACAGCCGTAGGAGCCGCAACGGCACAGCGCCTGCGCGCCCGCCGGGATCCGGATGTGGCCGATGTCGCCGGCGCCGCCGTCGATCCCCCGGAAGATGGAACCGCCGACGACGACTCCGGCGCCGATACCGGTCGAGACCTTGACCAGGACGAAGGCCGAGCAGTCGGGGTACCCGGTGCGCTGTTCGCCGTACGCCATGAGGTTGGCGTCGTTGTCGACGAGGACCGGTACCCGGGGGGCGCCGGTGTGTTCCGTGAAGGCGCGGGCCAGGCGGCCCCTTATGTCGTAGCCGTCCCAGCCGGGCATGATCGGCGGCTGGACGACCCGGCCGGTCTCGCTGTCGACGGGGCCGGGGACGGCGAGCCCGATCCCGCAGACCTCGGACGCCCGGTGCCCGGCCTTCTCCAGCAACTCGGCGAACCAGCGGCCGAGTTCGCCCAGTACGGCGTCCGGGCCGTCCTCGATGACGAGCGTGCCGCCGTGCTCGGCGAGGATCTCGCCGGTGAGCGAGAGGACGCACGCGCGCGCGTGGCGGGTGTCCAGGTCCGCCGCGAGGACCACGGCATGGGCGTCGTCGAATTCGAGGGTGATCGAGGGGCGTCCGCCCAGCGGGGAGTCCACGGGACCGCCCGCGCCCTCGCGCAGCCAGCCCGCGCGGAAGAGCCGGTCCAGGCGCTGGCCGACGGTCGCGCGGGAGAGACCCGTCACCTGTTGGAGGGCACCGCGGGTCGTGGCGCGCCCGGTGCGCACCAGTTCGAGCAGATCTCCGGCGCTCCCTTGACCTCTTCCCGTCATGCGCACCCCCTTGTGTTTCTCAACCCTGCATTACATATTGAGTTTTGCGTGTTAAATAGACGTAACCCTACGGTAGCCATGACCGAACCGGTCGGCACGATGTGTTTCGTGGAGTCCCGAGTGGATCGCACTGCCCAGCTCACAGCCCTCCCCCTGGAGCACCACCTCGTATACGATCCGCCGTCCTTGTCAGGTTCCCTGCACCTCAGGGCGGCTGCCGTACTGGAAGCGAACTGGACGGGAGTCTCAACAGTCCCCTCCCGTGGTCTGTATCCGCACCAGTGGTCCTGGGACTCCGCGTTCATCGCGATCGGTCTGCGGCACCTCTCGCCACTGCGGGCACAGACGGAGCTGGAGACGCTGCTCGCCGCCCAGTGGGGCGACGGCCGTATCCCGCACATCGTCTTCAACCCCTCTGTACCGCTCGACGCGTACTTCCCGAGCCCCGACTTCTGGCGCTCCTCGACCGCCGGACGCGCCGCGGGCGCCCCGCGCACCGTACAGACCTCGGGCATCGTGCAGCCACCGGTGCACGCGCTCGCCGCCTGGCTGGTGCACTGCGCGGACCCGGGCCTGTCCCGCGCGCGCGGCTTCCTGGCCGGTGTCTACCCCCGGCTGGCCGCCTGGCACCGCTATCTCCTGCACCGGCGGGATCTCGGCGGGGGCGGGCTCGCGTCCGTCGTGCACCCCTGGGAACAGGGTATGGACAACAGCCCTTGCTGGGACGCCCCGTTGAGCCGGATCACGCCCGCCCCGGCCCGCTCCTTCCGCCGCGCCGACCTCGACCACGGGGCGGCCGAGGACCGGCCGACGGACCTCGACTACGGCCGTTACGTGCGCCTCGCGACGGACTACCGGGACGGCGAATACGCCGACGGGGCAAGCGAGTTCGCGGTGGAGGACCCGTCCTTCAACGCCCTGCTGATCGCCTCCGAGCACGCACTGGCCCGTATCGCACGGGAGTTGGGCGCGACGGGCACGGCCCGGCACGCCCGCGCGGAGCGGCTCACCGGCGTGCTGATCGAGCGGCTGTGGGACCCGGCGGAGGGCATGTTCTTCTGCCGCGACGTGCGCGGCGAGGGCCTCATCCCCGAGCGCAGCGTCTCCGGCCTGATCCCGCTGCTCCTCCCCGACCTGCCCCGGGACATCACGGCGGCCCTGGTCCGTACGGCGTCCGGCCCGCACTTCGGCCTCGGCGACAGCACCGAACTCCCGCCCAGCTACGACCTGTTGGGCGAGGCCTTCGACCCGCACCGGTACTGGCGCGGGCCGGCCTGGTTCAACACGAGCTGGCTGCTGGAGCGGGGCCTGCGGCTGCACGGCGAACAGACGCGAGCGGACGCCCTGCGCGAGGCGGCCCTCAGGACGGCCGCCGTCACCGACTTCGCCGAGTACGTCGACCCGTACGACGGCGAGGCGTGCGGCGCGACCGGCTTCAGTTGGACCGCCGCGCTGACCCTCGATCTGCTTCACGAGCCCCCCGGACACGGCGTGTCCGGCACGGTCCTCGGCACGTTCGGCATGAGTGGCACAGAAGTGAACGGCACAGACGTCAAGGGCGCCAAGAGAGTCAAGGGAGGGGACCGGGGATGACGGACCGGCATCATCTGCTCGTGCACGGCGGGACGTTCGCAGCCGTGGGCGACGGCGGGGACATCAGCGGCGTACGGGGCGGCAGTTCCCCGGACGGGTTATTCGTACGGGACGCCCGGCACCTGAGCCGCTGGCAGTTGACGGTCGACGGCGCGGTGCCGGAGGCACTGACGCCGGTGGCCGACGGGGACATGGCGCGCTGTGTCCTGGTCCCGCGAGGCGGCCGCCAGGAGCCGCCGGCACACACGCTCTTCCGTGAACAGGCCGTGGGCGACGGCGCGTTCGTCGAATCTCTGAAGGTGACCAGCAACCGACCGGTGCCGACGACGGTCCGGCTCGCGGTCACCGCGGACGCCGACTTCACGGACCAGTTCGAACTCCGCTCCGACTACCGCACCTACGCGAAGATCGGCGCCACCCGCTCCCGCCAAGTCCTCGAGGACGGCGTGGAGTTCGCCTACCAGCGCGGCGAATGGCGTTCTTGTACGACGGTCACGGCCGAGCCCGCGCCGGACGGCGTCGAGGAGACCGGCACCGGCGCCCGCCGCATGGTGTGGACCCTGGACCTCGAACCGCACGGCACCGCCGAGTTGGCGCTGCGCGTGATGGCCCGCCCGCACGGCGACAAGCGCGCGCTGCGGGTACCGCGCTCGCCGGCCGCCCTGAACGACCAGCTCATCGCGCTGGAGGGCGAGTACGTCCAGGGCGTCTCCTTCCCCACCGGCTGGCCGGAGTTGGCCGCGGCCTGCGCCCGGGGCCTGTCGGACCTGGCCTCGCTCCAGGTACCGGCGACGGGCCCGGACGGCGAGGAGCTGCGGGTACCGGCGGCGGGGGCACCGTGGTTCCTGACCCTGCTGGGCCGGGACGCCCTGCTGACGTCATTGTTCGCCCTCCCCTACCGCCCCCAACTCGCCGCCGCCACGCTCCCGGCGCTCGCGGCGACGCAGGCGACGGCCGTGGGCCCGGAGTCGGTCTCCCAGCCCGGCAAGATCGTGCACGAGGTGCGGCACGGCGAGTTGGCGCACTTCGGGCAGGTGCCGTACGGGCGTTACTACGGCTCGGTCGACGCGACCCCGCTGTTCCTGGTGCTGCTCGGCGCGTACGTGGAACAGACCGGCGACACGGCCCTGGCCCGGCGCCTGGAGCCCAACGCCCGCGCAGCGATCGGCTGGATGCTGGACCACGGCGGCCTGACCTCGCGCGGCTATCTGGTCTACCGCGCCGACCAGGGCGGCCTGGCCAACCAGAACTGGAAGGACTCCCCCGGCGCCATCTGCGGGGCCGACGGCACCCGCGCAAGCGGTCCGGTGATGGCGGCGGGGGCCCAGGGGTACGCGTACGACGCACTGCGCCGCACGGCTCAACTCGCCCGCACGGTATGGGAGGACGAGACGTACGCGGCCCTCCTGGAACAGGCCGCGGCGGACCTGCGGGACCGTTTCCAGCGGGACTTCTGGATGCGGGAGCACTCGTTCCCGGCGCTGGCACTGGACGGCGAGGGCCGGCAGGTGGACGCGCTGGCGTCGGACGCGGGCCATCTGCTCTGGTCCGGCCTCCTCGACAAGGAGTACGGCGAACTGGTCGGCCGCAGGCTCCTGGCACCGGACTTCTTCTCGGGCTGGGGAGTCCGCACCCTGGCGTCGGGCCAAGCGGCATACCACCCTCTCTCGTACCACCGAGGTTCGGTCTGGCCGCACGACAACGCGCTGATCACGCTGGGCCTGGCCCGCTACGGCCTGCACGACGAGGCCCGTACGGTCGCGCACGCGCTGGTCGACGCGGCGACGGCGACCGGGCACCGCCTCCCGGAGGTGCTCGCGGGCTACGGCCGCGACACCCACCCGGAGCCGGTCCCGTACCCGCACGCGTGTGTGCGGGAGTCCCGTTCGGCGGCGGCTCCGTTGGCGCTGCTCACGGCGGTCGGGGGCGCGTGACACAACGGTGATAAGGCGTTTGCCGGGTGTTTGCCCAGTTCCGTGAACAGCGGCACGAGGCAACTCGTACGGAAGAGCGGCGGTCCTGCCTCCCCAGTTCGGACCGCCACTCCACTCCGATCACGGGCCTCGCACGGAAGGACCTTCGGGTTGCCTCAGCACACGAGCACACGCCAGACACCGAATACGGCCGGGGCAGCCGATGGCGAGGTACTGCCGCCGGACACGAACAACGAACCGAAGCCTGTGCAGCAGCCGGGCGGCGCGATAGCAACGGCGGAGGCTGCAAAGAAGGTTCCCGAGGGTCCGGGTCCCAACTCCGAGGCCGACAGGGGGAGTTCTACGGCTGCGGAGAGCGAGGTCGGGCTTTCGACGGGTGCGGGGGCAGAGGCCGAGGCCAGCACTTCTGTAGGCGCGAAGGCGGGGGGTGGCGGGGGCTCGAAGACCCAGGCCGACGCATCGACGGGCACCGGCAGCAAGACCGAGGCCGAGGCCTCCGCAGTCACCGAGACGGAAGCAGACGACCCCACGAGCAAGGCTGAGCCTTCTGCGGCCGAGGCCCGGGGCGACTCCGCTGCTGGCGCCGGAACCAGGGCCGGTTCGTCCACCGGTGCCGAGGCCCGGGCCGGTTCTCCTGCGAGCGCGAAACCCAAGGCCGACTCCCCCGCCGGCGGCACGTCCGAAGCCGATGCTTCTGCCGCCGCCGAGACCAAGACCGACCCCCTCGCCAACGCCGAGACCGAAGCCGGCACTTCGCCCGCCGCCGAGGCCGAGCAGGTCGAGGCCTCCGCGCCCGAACGGGCCGTAGAAGCGTCTCCCGAAACCACGGCGGAAGCCGCGCCCGAGACCGGGTCCGACGCGACTCCCGGTGCCGCGTCCGGTGCCGTGGAGTCCCTCGCACCCGAGGGCGCCGACGCTACCGCCCCCGAAGCCGCGGACTCCGAGGACCCCGGCTCCGAAGCCGCCGAGAAGGCCTCCGCAAGCGCCCCGGTCACCGAAGCCGAGCCCAACTCCTCGGCCTCCGAAGCCGAAGCCGGCTCCTCAGCCACCGGCGCCGACGCGGACCCTGACGCCTCCGCCGAACCCACCACCCCCCGCCCCACCCGCCGCGGCCCCCGCGCCTGGAGCAGCCGGCTCGGGCTGCGGCGGCGGGTGCGCGCCTGGCGGGAGAAGCACCCCGTCGCCGCGCTCACGCTCTCCTGGGTCGTCACCTTCCTCGCCGCCGTGCTCGTGTACGTCTGCATGGAGATGCCGAACACGCTGGGGCAGTTGCGGCTCATGGAGTTCGCGCGGATTCCCGCCGAGGCGATCATGGCGGCGGTGATTCTGTTGAGCCTGCCGCGGCGGGCGCGGATCGCGGTCGCCGCGTTCTTCGGCGCGCTCGTCGGTGCCATCGCCGTGCTGAACATGTTCGACATGGGCTTCAACGAATACCTGGGCCGGCACTTCAACATCATCCTGGACTGGAGCCTGTTCGGGGACGCCCGCGGGTATCTGAAGGACACGTTCGGCGGGGCGGCCACGCAGGTCATCACGGTCGGCCTCATCGCCCTGATCGTCGTGCTGATCGTCCTCGTCGCGCTGGCGACGGTCCGGCTCAGCAACGTCCTGGTGACCTACAAGGCCCACGCGACCCGGGCCACCCTGATCGCCGGCACGGTCTGGATCACCTGCTCCGCGCTCGCCCTGGAGTACCACGGCATCCCGCTCGCCGCCGACCACACCGCCGGAGTCATCAAGTACCAGGTACGCGCGGTGCAGGAAACCCTGCGCGACGAGGCGGAGTTCAAGAAGGTCGCGAAGGTCGACGCCTTCGGCAACACCCCGGGCAGCGAGCTCGTCCCCGACCTGCGCGGCAAGGACATGATCTTCACCTTCATCGAGAGCTACGGCCGTAGCGCGATCGAGGACCCGATCATGGCGCCCGGCGTCGACGCGACCCTCGCCGCCGACACCAAGGCCCTGTCGAAGGCCGGCTTCGCCGCGAAGAGCGGCTGGCTGACCTCGGCGACCTACGGCGGCAGCAGTTGGCTCGGCCACTCCACCACCATGTCGGGCCTGTGGGTCAGCAACCAGCAGCGCTACCGCACGGTGATGGCCAGCGACCACCTCAGCCTGACCGACGCCTTCAAGAAGACCGGCGCCTTCGACACCGTCGGCGTGATGCCGGGCATCCAGAAGGGCTGGCCGGAACAGAGCTTCTACGGCCTCGACAAGGTCTACAACGCCTTCCAACTCGGCTACCAGGGACCGAAGTTCAGTTGGTCGACGATGCCCGACCAGTACGCGCTCCAGCAGTTCCAGAACCAGGTGCACAGCAAGCCGCGCACCGACGGCAAGTCGCTGATGTCCCTGCTGATCCTGACCTCCAGCCACCAGCCCTGGGCGCCGATCCCGAAGCTCGTCCCCTGGGACCAGTTGGGCAACGGTTCGATCTTCGACTCGATCGAGAAGGCCGGCAACAAGGCGTCCAGCGTCGTCACCGACACCACCAAGTCCCGCCAGGAGTACGGCAAGTCGATCCAGTACTCGGTGAACTCCCTCACCCAGTGGCTGGAGCGCTACGGCAACGACAACACCGTGCTCGTCTTCCTCGGCGACCACCAGCCCATCGCCCGCGTCAGCGGCAACCACGCCAGCCGTGACGTCCCGATCTCGATCGTCGCCAAGGACCCCAAGGTCCTTGAGAAGATCGACAGTTGGAACTGGTCCGACGGCCTGCGCCCCGCCCACAACGCCCCGGTGTGGAAGATGAGCGACTTCCGCGACAAGTTCCTGACCGCCTACGGCTCGACGCCCCACCCGAAGAAGAACTGAGCAGCCACCAAAGGAAGTTCAGCCTCCGGACGTGTCCAGCTCCGCGTCCTCGCCGATCCCCGCGCAGTCGTACGGGTCCTTCAGCCAACCGTCCGGCAACACCACCCTGTTGTTGCCGGACGTACGGCCGCGGGGCCCGTCCGCGCCCGCGGGCCAGGGCTGGTCGAGGTCCAACTCGTCCAGCCCGGACCGGAGTTCGGCGAGGGACGAGGTGATGGCGAGCCGCTTGCGCATCTCGCTGCCGACCGCGAAGCCCTTCAGGTACCAGGCGACGTGCTTACGGAAGTCGATGACGCCCCGCGCCTCGTCCCCGATCCACTCCCCGAGCAGCGTCGCGTGCCGCACCATGACGTCCGCGACCTCGCGCAACGACGGCTCCAAGACGTCCTGTTCACGCCCCTCGAACGCGGCCACGAGGTCGGCGAACAGCCAGGGCCGCCCCAGGCACCCGCGCCCGACCACGACCCCGTCGCACCCGGTCTCCCGCACCATCCGCAGCGCGTCCCGCGCCGACCAGATGTCGCCGTTGCCGAGCACGGGGATCTCCGGCACATGCTCCTTCAGCCGGGCGATCGCGTCCCAGTCCGCCGTGCCGCCGTAGTGCTGGGCGGCCGTGCGCCCGTGCAGCGCGATGGACGTGACGCCCTCCTCGACGGCGATACGGCCGGCGTCGAGGAACGTGATGTGGTCGTCGTCGATGCCCTTGCGCATCTTCATCGTGACGGGCAGGTCACCGGCTCCGCTGACGGCCTCCTTCAGGATCGCCCGCAGCAGGTTCCGCTTGTACGGCAGCGCGGAGCCGCCGCCCTTGCGGGTGACCTTCGGCACGGGGCAGCCGAAGTTGAGGTCGATGTGGTCGGCGAGCCCCTCCTCCGCGATCATGCGGACGGCCTTGCCGACGGTCGCCGGGTCCACGCCGTACAACTGGACCGAACGCGGCTTCTCGGTCGCGTCGAAGTGGATCAGTTGCATGGTCTTCTCGTTGCGCTCGACCAGCGCCCGGGTTGTGATCATCTCGCTGACGAACAACCCCTTGCCGCCGCTGAACTCCCTGCACAGGGTGCGGAAGGGCGCGTTGGTGATCCCGGCCATGGGGGCCAGGACGACGGGCGGCGAGACGGTGTGCGGGCCGATCTGCAAAGGCGAAACGGCCGGCGGCGCGGGCAGGGACACGGGCGTGGACATTGCTCCATTGTGGCGTACGGCCAGGGATCATGTAGCAGTCATTAGTTAGACGCACTATCGAGTTTCGCGTACGATGGTTCGCATGCCCGAGCTCAGCCACCGTCGCCGCATGCTGGTACTCGCGATCTGCTGCATGAGTCTGCTGATCGTGAGCCTGGACGTGACCATCCTGAACGTCGCACTTCCCGCGATGCAGACCGATCTGCAGGCGTCGACCTCCGGTCTGCAGTGGACGATCGACGCGTACACCCTGGTCCTGGCCTCCCTGCTGATGCTGGCGGGCTCCACGGCCGACCGCATCGGCCGCAAACGGGTCTTCATCGTCGGCCTGGTGGTCTTCAGCCTCGGCTCGCTGCTCTGCTCCGTCGCACCCGACCTGGACGCGTTGATCTGGTTCCGCATGATCCAGGCGGTCGGCGGTTCGATGCTCAACCCGGTCGCGATGTCGATCATCACCAACACCTTCACCGAGCCGCGCGAGCGTGCCCGGGCGATCGGTGTGTGGGGCGCGGTCGTCGGCATATCGATGGCCGCCGGTCCGCTGATCGGCGGGCTGCTCGTGGACTCGGTCGGCTGGCGCTCGATCTTCTGGATCAACCTGCCGGTGGGCATGGCCGCGCTGCTGCTCACGCTGAAGTTCATCCCCGAGTCCCGCGCGCCCAAGGCCCGCCGCGCGGACCCGGTCGGCCAGCTCATGGTGATCGCCCTGTTCGGCTCCCTGACGTACGCGATCATCGAGGCGCCGGACTCCGGGTTCGCCTCGATCCTGCCCTTCGCGATCCTCGCGCTGGTCGCCCTCGCCGGGCTCCTCTGGTACGAGCCCCGGCGCGACGAACCCCTGATCGACCTGCGCTTCTTCCGTTCGGCGCCGTTCAGCGGGGCGACGGTGATCGCCATCAGCGCGTTCTCGGCGCTGGGGGGCTTCCTGTTCCTGTCCACGCTGTATCTGCAGAACGTGGTCGGGCTGGACGCGCTGCACGCCGGGCTGTGGATGCTGCCGATGGCTGTGCCTACGTTTCTCTGCGCGCCGATCTCCGGGCGGTTGGTCGGTAGTCGGGGGCCGCGCATACCCCTGTTGATCGCGGGGTCGGCGATGACCGTGAGCGCGTTGCTGTTCGCCGTGTTCGAGGCGGAGACGTCCAACGTCTCGCGGTTTGTCGGGTACTTGCTGTTCGGTATCGGCTTCGGGTTCGTGAACGCGCCGATCACGAATACGGCGGTGTCCGGGATGCCTCGCGCTCAGGCGGGTGTCGCGGCGGCCGTCGCGTCGACGAGTCGGCAGTTGGGGCAGACGCTCGGGGTTGCGGTTGTCGGGGCGGTGTTGGCGTCCGGGGTGAGCGCGTCGTCGTACAAGGAGACGTTTGTGTCTGCGGCTCGGCCGGGGTGGTGGATTTTGGTGGCGTGCGGGCTTGCGGTGCTGGTGCTCGGAGCTGTTACCAGTGGACCCTGGGCTCGGCGGACTGCTGAGCGTACGGCTGAGAAGCTGGAGTCCGTTGAAGTACGCGAAGCAGCAGGTATCAACGCCTAGTTGAGCGGCTGCGGGAGCGTCGTGGCTGGTCGCGCCCACGCGGCGGCAGCCGCACATCGGATACAGCCCCGCGCCCCTAAAAGAAAAAACCTCACCTCGCCTGTGCTATTGCGTGCAGCCTCTCCAGGCGTTCTCGCGACTCCTCGTCCGCCGGGGCGTACGTCACCATCCTCGGGCCCCTCGACGGGCCCAGCCAGAGGTCTGAGTGGTCGACCGTGATGCGGCCCACGTGGGGGTTGCGGAACTCCTTGCGGCGGGGGCTGGCGCCCATGACCTCGTGGCGGTCCCAGACCTCGCAGAACTCGGGGGACGTGCGCAGTCGTTTGAGCAGGGTCTTCCAGCTCGGGTCGGCGAGGTGGTCGGCCATCGAGCCGCGGAAGCGTGCGGCCATGAGGCGCTGGCTCTTCTCCAGGTGCACGATCGAGGACCGCCACTCCTCGTGCGTGTAGGAGAGGATCATGCAGTTGCGGTCCTCGGGCGGCACGGCGTCCATGTCGCACAGCAGCATCCCGTAGGTGCGGTTGTAGGCGAGGATGTCGTACCGCGCGTTCTGCAGACAGGCCGGGATCGGGTCCAACTGGTCCAGCATCGCCCGCAGGGCGGGGGTGACGACCGGGCAGACCGTCGCCGGTCGCGGGTCGGTGGCGTCGGCGAGCTGGAAGAGGTGGGCGCGCTCGCTCGGGTCGAGCAGCAGGGTGCGGGCCAGCGCGTCGAGGACCTGTACGGAGACCTGGATGTCCCGCGCCTGTTCGAGCCACGTGTACCAGGTGACGCCGACCGCGGCGAGCTGCGCGACCTCCTCGCGGCGCAGGCCGGGTGTACGGCGCCGGGTACCGCGCGGCAGGCCGACCTGCTCGGGGGTGATGTGCTCACGGCGGTGGCGCAGGAACGCGGCGAGTTCGTGCCGCCGGACTGTCGACGCGGTCTGCGGAGCGACCGCCGCATGAGCCGCCGCACCCGCCGTCGCCTCTGTCACCGTCTCCTGTGCCATGGTCGTCATCACCCCAGTCTGCCGCCGTACAGAGCCTGTTTCCAGGTAGTCCTGCTACCAGGATAAGGACACTCTGGTACCAGTCTCGCGAGAGGCGCACGCTCGTCAGCGTGACCGAAACCATCGCTTCCCGCACCGTCCGATCCCCGGCGGCGGCACCCGTGCTCAGCGGCCTCGGACTGTTCACGGTGCTGCTGGCCGCGGCGCTGCCCCTCATCGACTTCTTCATCGTGAACGTGGCCCTGCCGACCATCGGCAAGGACCTCTCGGCGAGCGAGGCCGTCCTCGAACTCGTCGTCGCCGGCTACGGAGTCTCGTACGCCGTGCTGCTCGTCCTCGGCGGCCGGCTCGGTGACCTGTTCGGCCGCCGTCGGCTGTTCCTGGGCGGGATGGCCGCCTTCGGCGTGACCTCGCTTGCGTGCGGGCTCGCGCCCACCGCGTGGACGCTGGTCGCCGCGCGGATCGCGCAGGGCGCGGCGTCCGCGGCGATGCTCCCGCAGGTGCTGGCCACCATCCAGTCCGCGACCCAGGGCCCGCGCCGCGCCAAGGCGATGGGCCTGTACGGCGCGACCGCCGGCCTCGCCATGGTGGCCGGGCAGATCCTCGGCGGGGTCCTGGTCGCCGCCGACATAGCCGGTACCGGCTGGCGCGCGGTGTTCCTGGTGAACGTGCCGGTCGTCGTCGCCGGACTGTTCCTGGCCGCCAAGGTCGTACCGGAGACGCGTTCCCAGCACCCGGAGCCCGTGGACGTCCCCGGCACGTTCCTGCTCGCCGCGTCCCTGCTGGCGCTGCTCGTGCCGCTGACCGAGGGCCGGGCGGCGGGCTGGCCGCTGTGGACGTGGCTGTCGCTGGCCGCGTTCCCGGGGATCGCGTCGGCGTTCTACGCGGTGGAGCGCAGGGCGGACCGGCAGGGCCGTACGCCGCTGGTGCCGCCGAGTCTGCTGGCGCTGACCTCGCTGCGGCGCGGGCTGGTGATGATCCTGCCGTTCGCGATCGGCTTCAGCGGGTTCATGTTCGTGATCGCGGTGGCGTTGCAGAGCGGCGCGGGTCTCGGGCCGATCGCGGCGGGGCTGGCGCTGGTGCCGCTGGCGGTGACCTTCTTCCTCGCCTCGCTCGCCGGGCCGCGCCTGGTGACGCGGTACGGCACGCGGGTCGTGACGGCCGGTTCGGTCATACAGGCAGTGGGCCTCGGACTGATCGTGCTGGCCGTGTGGCGCTCCTGGCCGCACCTCGGTTTCGTCGAACTGCTCCCGGGCGCGGCCGTCGCCGGTGCCGGTCAGGCGCTCCAACTGCCCATCATCTTCCGGATCATCCTGTCCGAGGTGCCGCCGGCCCGTGCCGGTGTGGGCGCGGGCGTGATGGTCACCACCCAGCAGTCCGCGCTGGCGCTGGGCGTGGCCACGCTCGGCACCCTCTTCCTCTCCCTGGTCCCGGGCATGGGCATGCGGGACGCGCTGGCGATCACTCTGCTGGCACAGTTGGCGGGGGTCGTCCTGACCGGGCTGCTCAGCCTGCGGCTGCCGCGGACGATCGGCTGACATACCGGACGACATGCCGGACGACATCCGGGATGTCATGTTCACAGCTTGGACAACTCGGCGTGAATTGAGCCCCATTGATGTTGGTCTTGCTGCACACTCTGTGCCGGAGGCGAGACATCATGCTGGAGATCAACACGAGCAAGGTGAGCCGCTGGGACCAGCACGGACGCGAGCACATCGTCCGGGTGCTGCGCACCGGCGCGAAGCGCACGATCAGTTGTGACACGTGCGGCTGGAAGAAGGGCGCCCAGTTCCTGCCCTGGCTGAAGGCGGAGGAGCATCTGGCCGAGGAGCACCAGGCGACGGTGGATCCGTCCGCCGGCTGACCGGGGAGCGATGAGTTCGCGAGGCGAGGAGAGTCGTATCCGACGTATGCGATACGACTCCCCGGACCGGAAGGCCGACCGATGAGCTCTCTCCACGACACCCTGCGGCGACGCGTCGACGACGGCACCGTGCCGGGGGCGGTGGGCCTGGTGGCCCGCGGCGACGACGTCGAGGTGGTCGCCGTCGGCTCCCTCGACGTCGAAGGCACCGCCCCGATGGCCCGCGACTCGATCTTCCGGATCGCCTCGGTCGGCAAGCCGGTCACGGCGGCGGCGGTGCTGGCGCTGGTGGAGGACGGGCGTCTCGCGCTGGACGCCCCGGTGGAGGAGTGGCTGCCGGAGCTGGCGAAGCCGACGGTGGTCCGCACGCCCTCCTCGCCGGTCGAGGACGTGGTTCCGGCGGACCGTCCGATCACGGTCGAGGACCTGCTGAGCTTCCGGGCCGGGTGGGGCTTCCCGGACGACTTCTCACTGCCGGCCGTCCAGGCGCTGCTCGCGTTCCAGCGGGACGGCCGCGCACCCTACCTCCAGCCCGGCCCCGACGAGTGGCTGGCCGCCCTGTCCCGGATCCCGATGGTGCGCCAGCCGGGCGCCGCGTGGCTCTACAACACCGGCTCGGACCTCCAGGGCGTCCTGGTCGCCCGCGCCTCGGGCTCGTCGTTCCCCGACTTCCTGGCGGAGCGGTTCTTCGGGCCGCTGGGCATGACGGACACGGGGTTCACGGTCCCGGAGTCGAAGCGGGACCGGTTCACCACCGCCTACACCCCGGGCGAGCAGGGCACCCTGGAGCAGGCGGACGCCCCGGACGGCGGCTTCAGCCGGCCCCCGGCCTTCCCGTCGGGCGCCGGCGGCCTGGTCTCGACGGCCGACGACCTGCTGGCGTTCGGCCGGATGCTCGGAGCCGACGGCACGGCGCCGGACGGCACCCCGGTCCTCTCCCCCACCTCCGTGAGCCGCATGACCACCAACCACCTCACCGCCGCCCAGCGCGACGCCTCGGCCCTCTTCCTGGAGGGCCAGGGCTGGGGCTACGGCGGCCAGGTCGACGTCACCCCGATCGACCCGTGGAACGTCCCCGGCCGCTACGGCTGGGTCGGCGGCACCGGCACGACGGCCCACGTCGTCCCCCCGACGGGCACGGTGACGGTCCTGCTGACCCAGGTGGCGATGACCAGCCCGACACCGACACGGCTGATGCGGGAGTTCTGGGAGTGTGCGGCGAACGGCTGACCCTCAGCCCCGCAACCCCCGCAACAACAACTCCACCAACGCCCCGAACTCCCCCTCCACACCCGGCTTCCGCCACTCCCGCACATACGCCGGATCGTGGAAACGGCCCGTGGCCTGGAACACCGCGCGGGCGGCGACGGCCGGGTCCGGGACCGTGAAGGCGCCACTCTCGACGCCCGACCGGATGATCGCGGTGAGCTGGCCGGTCAGCTCGTCGATGTGCGCGCCGACCGCCTCGCCGGCTTCCTCCGCGAGCACCGAGTACGTGGCGAACAGCTCGGGATCGCCGCCCGCCTTCTTCCGCTTGGCCTCGAACAGTCCCGCCAGCCAGTCCCGCACCCGGGCCTCCGGATCGCGGTCCTCCGTCACGAAGCGGGACAGCGCCTGCGACGTACGGTCCAGCCAGCGCTGGGTGACGGCCTCCCGCAGGGCCGCCTTCGTACGGAAGTGCCGGTAGACGGTGCCATGGCTGACGCCGAGCGCGCGGGCCACGTCCACCACGGTGGCTTTCGCCGGGCCGTGGCGGCGCAGCACCTCCTCGGTCGCTTCGAGGATGCGCTCGGCGGTCAGGGTCTCGCTCGCTGCCATGACGATGACCGTACCCGCAGGCCGGATCAGCGCTCGCTGTCGAGGTGCGCCATCGCCTCGGCGGGGTAGCGGCCGCCCAACGCCGAGTCCGCCGGTACGGCCGCCTCGATCGCGGCCAGGTCCGCCGCGTCCAGGACGACGTCCAGCGCGCCCAGCGACTCCGTCAGCCGCTCCCGGGTCCGCGCGCCGACCAGCGGCACGATGTCCTCGCCCCGCGACAGCACCCAGGCGATGGCGAGCTGCGCGACGGAGACGCCCTTCTGCTCGGCGAGCTTCCGCAACTGCTCGACCAGGCCGAGGTTGTGCTGGAGGTTGTCGCCCTGGAAGCGCGGCGAGTACGTCCGGTAGTCGCTCGCGCCGAGCTGCCGGTCGGCGGTGAAGTGCCCGGAGATCAGCCCGCGGGACAGCACGCCGTACGCGGTGACGGAGATGCCAAGCTCACGGGTGGTGGGCAGGATGCGGTCCTCGATGCCGCGCGTGATCAGCGCGTACTCCAACTGCACATCCGCGATCGGCGCGGTCGCGGCGGCCCGGCGGATCGTGTCGGCGCCGGCCTCGCTGAGGCCGATGTGCCGGACGTACCCCTGCTCGACCAGTTCGGCGATCGCGCCGACCGTCTCCTCGATCGGTACGCCGGGGTCGACCCGGGCGATCCGGTACACGTCGATGTGGTCGACGCCGAGGCGTTGCAGCGAGTACGCGGCGAAGTTCTTCACGGCGGCGGGCCTGCCGTCGTAGCCGGACCAGCCCCCGTCCGGACCGCGCAGCGCCCCGAACTTCACGCTGGTGAGCGCCTGTTCGCGACGGGCGGCGGGGGCGGTGCGCAGGGCTTCGCCGATCAGCAGCTCGTTGTGGCCCATGGCGTAGAAGTCGCCGGTGTCGAGGAGCGTGACGCCCGCTTCGAGGGCGGCGTGGATGGTGGCGATGGACTCGCTCCGGTCCGCTTCGCCGTACAGCGCGGACATGCCCATGCAGCCGAGGCCGAGGGCGGAGACCTGGGGGCCGGTGGTTCCGAGTGAGCGCGTGGGAATCGTCATGCACCCCACCTTGGCATGACAGATGACAGATTTCAATATCTGTCATCTGTCATTCCAGCTATCACTCCCCTTGCCGTCGACGTGGTCCATACCTCTTGACGAAAGGTCTGGACCACGCGCACTCTCATGCCAGCACTGTCATGCCTACGACACCTCACCGCACCCCCACCGGGAGGCCCCGTATGCTCCGCCGCGCCCTGCACCTGCTCGCCGCCGCCCTCGCGACGGCCTGTCTCGCCCAACTCCCCGTCGCCGGGGCCGCGTCCGCCGCCGACACCTGCGCCGTCAAGTCCCGCCCGGCCGGCAAGGTCCTCCAGGGCTACTGGGAGAACTGGGACGGCTCGTCCAACGGCGTCCACCCGCCCTTCGGCTGGACCCCGATCACCAACTCCGCGATCGCCGCGCACGGTTACAACGTGATCAACGCGGCCTTCCCGGTCATCCGTTCCGACGGAACGGCACTCTGGGAGGACGGCATGGACGCGGGCGTGAAGGTGGCCACGCCCGCCGAGATGTGCGCGGCGAAGGCCTCCGGCCAGACGATCCTGATGTCGATCGGCGGCGCGGCCGCGGGCATCGACCTCAGCTCGACCACCGTGGCGAACAAGTTCGTGTCGACGATCGTGCCGATCCTGAAGAAGTACAACTTCGACGGTATCGACATCGACATCGAGACGGGCCTGGTCGGCAGCGGAAACATCACCCAACTCTCCACGTCCCAGGCCAACTTGATCCGCATCATCGACGGCATCCTGGCCCAGATGCCCTCGAACTTCGGCCTGACGACGGCCCCGGAGACCGCGTACGTCACCGGCGGCAGCATCACGTACGGCTCGATCTGGGGCGCGTATCTGCCGATCGTGAAGAAGTACGCGGACAACGGCCGCCTGTGGTGGCTCAACATGCAGTACTACAACGGCAGCATGTACGGCTGCTCCGGCGACTCGTACTCGGCGGGCACGGTGGCGGGCTTCACCGCCCAGACCGACTGCCTCAACAAGGGCCTGGTCGTGCAGGGTACGACCATCAAGGTCCCGTACGACAAGCAAGTCCCGGGCCTGCCCGCCCAGTCGGGCGCGGGCGGCGGTTACATGACCCCGTCACTCGTCTCCCAGTCCTGGCGCCACTACGGCACGTCGCTCAAGGGCCTGATGACCTGGTCGCTCAACTGGGACGGCTCGAAGAACTGGACGTTCGGCGACAACGTGAAGGCGCTGCAAGGGCGTTGAGGTTCACCTGGCCGTGAGGGCGAGCTTCGCCCCCAGCGCCACGAACGACCCCGCGAAGCTCCTCCGCAGCCACGTCATCACCCTCGGTCGTGAGGTGACGTGGCTGCGGACGGAGGCGGCGAGGACGCCGTACGCGGCGAACACGACGAACGTCGCCAGCATGAAGACTCCGCTGAGCGCCAACATCCGTACGGCGGAGTGGGGTTCGTCGGGACTCACGAACTGCGGCAGGAAAGCGAAGAAGAAGATCGTCAGCTTCGGGTTGAGGATGTTGATCAGCACTCCCCGGACGATCACGCGGCCGGCGGAAATCGGTGCGCTGTCCTGGTCGACGTCGATCGCCGCCCTGTCCTTCACAGTTGCCCACGCCATGTAGAGGAGATACGCGACACCGGCGTACTTGAGGATCTGGAAGGCGGCGGCACTGGCGTTCAGCAGCGCGGCCAGCCCGACGACGGTGGCCAGCACGTGCGGCACGATCCCGAGCGTGCAGGCGAAGGCCGCGAGGACGCTCGCACGGCGGCCCCGGGAGAGACCGGCGGCCAGGGTGTAGACGACGCCGGTGCCGGGGGTGGCGACCACGACAAGGGTGGTGAGGAGGAAGGCGAGGCTCATGAGAGCCAGCCTGGCGGCGCGGCGGACCTCGCGGCAGGTCCAATGGACCACCGGCATCGGGGACCAATCACCAACGCCGGACGGGCATTTACAGCCCGTCCGGCGTTCGACCGTCCAAGCGCCGGTCCAGGCATCTTCCGCCCGTCCGGCGTTCGAGGACGAGGCCCCTTCAGGGCCGATGGGGGTCTCCCCGGAAGGGCGCCCCCGACAGACCTAGGCGCCGACGAGACGCCCGGCCAGGTAGCCCTCGATCTGGTCGAGAGACACCCGCTCCTGCTTCATCGAGTCGCGCTCGCGGACCGTCACCGCGTTGTCCTCAAGGGTGTCGAAGTCGACCGTCACGCAGTACGGCGTGCCGATCTCGTCCTGGCGGCGGTAACGGCGGCCGATGGCACCGGCGTCGTCGAACTCGATGTTCCAGTTCTGCCGGAGCGCGGCCGCGAGGCCCTTGGCCTTCGGGGACAGCTCGGGGTTGCGGGACAGCGGAAGCACCGCGACCTTCACCGGGGCGAGCCGGTGGTCCAGGCGCAACACCGTGCGCTTCTCCAACTTGCCCTTGGCGTTGGGCGCTTCGTCCTCGACATACGCGTCGAGCAGGAACGCCAGCATCGCGCGGCCGACACCTGCGGCTGGCTCGATGACGTACGGCGTCCAGCGCTCCTGGGCCTCCTGGTCGAAGAAGGAGAGGTCCTGGCCGGAGGCCTTGGCGTGGGCGTTCAGGTCGAAGTCGGTGCGGTTGGCGACGCCTTCCAGCTCGCCCCACTCGTTGCCGCCGAACTGGAAGCGGTACTCGATGTCAGCGGTGCGCTTGGAATAGTGGGAGAGCTTCTCCTTGGGGTGGTCGTACCACCGCATGTTCTCCTCGCGCAGGCCCAGGCCGGTGTACCAGTTCCAGCGCTGCTCCATCCAGTACTCCTGCCACTTCTCGTCCTCGCCCGGCTTGACGAAGAACTCCATCTCCATCTGCTCGAACTCGCGGGTCCGGAAGATGAAGTTGCCGGGCGTGATCTCGTTGCGGAAGGACTTGCCCATCTGCGCGATGCCGAACGGCGGCTTGCGGCGCGAAGTGGTCTGCACCTGGGCGAAGTTGGTGAAGATGCCCTGGGCGGTCTCGGGGCGCAGATAGGCGACGGAGCCGGTGTCCTGCGTCGGGCCCAGGTGGGTGGAGAGCAGGCCGGAGAACTCCTTGGGCTCGGTGAACTGGCCCTTGTTGCCGCAGTTGGGGCAGTTGATGTCGGCGAGGCCCTTCTCGGGGGCGCGGCCGTGCTTGGCCTCATACGCCTCCTCCAGGTGGTCCGCGCGGAACCGCTTGTGACAGGAGGTGCACTCGGTCAGCGGGTCCGAGAAAGTGGCGACATGACCGGAGGCGACCCACACCTCGGGGGCCAGGATCACGGACGAGTCGATACCGACCACGTCCTCGCGCGACGTCACCATGTAGCGCCACCACTGGCGCTTCAGGTTCTCCTTGAGCTCGACACCCAGTGGCCCGTAGTCCCAAGCGGCGCGCTGGCCGCCGTAGATCTCACTACTGGGGAATACGAAGCCACGGCGCTTGCTCAGGCTGACGATGGTGTCGATCTTGTCGGCGGCCACGGTGCTCTCTTCATGACGAATGGACGGCAGCGAATGACTTAGGTTACCGGCGCCTCCCTCCCCCGTATCAAATCGGTTCCTCACCCGAACCTTGTTGACAACGGTTTCCATGTCAGTTGAAAATGACTGTCATGAACGTACGACGACGCCACATATCCGGGATCGCGATAGCCGCGGCCACCACCCTCGGCCTCGGCACCCTCTCCGCCTGCTCCACCGACACGGCAGCCGCGGCCAACACGGACAAGTTCGACGTCGTCGCGTCGTTCTACCCGCTGCAGTACCTCGCCGAGCAGATCGGCGGGGACCACGTCCATGTGACCAGCCTGACCAAGCCCGGCCAGGAGCCGCACGACCTGGAGATCAGCGCACGGCAGACCGCCGCGCTCCAGGAGTCCGACGCGGTGCTCTACCTCAAGAACCTCCAGCCGGCCGTCGACGACGCGGTGAGCCAGTCCGAGCTCAAGACGAAGATCGACGCGGCCTCCCTGACCACGCTGGAGAAGCACGGCAACGAGGTCGGCGGCCACGCGGCCTCGCACGACACCTCGGAGAACGAGGAACTGGCCGGCCTCGACCCGCACATCTGGCTCGACCCGGTGCGCTACGCCCAGGTCGCCGAGGGCGTCGGCAAGGCCTTCGAGAAGGCGGACCCGGACAATGCGGCCGACTACAAGACCAACACCGCGGCCCTGGTCAAGAAGCTGGACGCGCTCGACACCGAGTTCAAGACCGGGCTGGCCGACACCAGGACCAAGGTGTTCATCACCACGCACGCCGCCTTCGGCTACCTCGCCGAGCGCTACGGCCTCACCGAGGAGGCCATCAACGGCCTCGACCCCGAGTCGGAGCCCAGTGCCGAGCGTGTGAAGGACCTTGAGAAGATGGCGAAGGCCGACGGCGTCACCACGGTGTTCTACGAGACGCTCGTCAGCGACAAGACCGCGAAGACCATCGCCGCCGACGCGAACCTCAAGACCGACGTCCTCGACCCCATCGAGGGCATCACCGCCAAGTCCCGCGGCAAGGACTACTTCTCGGTCCAGCAGGCCAACCTCAAGGCCCTGCAGACGGCCCTGGGAAGTAAATGACCAGCACGGAGGACGAGTTGATGAGCGACTTGCCGAGCGAGCCCGTCATATCGCTGCGCGGTGTCCGCGCCGAGCTGGGTTCGCGCCCCGTCCTGCGCGGCATCGACCTCACCGTGCGCCGCGGTGAGGTCGTCGCGCTGCTCGGCGCCAACGGCTCCGGCAAGTCGACCGCGATCCGCACGATCATCGGCCAAGTCCCCTTGTCCGCGGGCGAGATCGAGCTGTTCGGCACCCCGCGCCGCGCCTTCAAGGACTGGCGGCGCGTGGGCTACGTACCGCAGCGCACGACGGCCGCGGGCGGGGTGCCCGCCACCGTCACCGAGATCGTCGCCTCCGGCCGCCTCTCCCGCGCCCGCTTCGGCCTGCTGCGCAAGGCGGACCACGACGCCGTACGGCACGCCCTGGAGCTGGTCGGCATGGCGGACCGCGCCAAGGACTCGGTCAACGCGCTCTCCGGCGGCCAGCACCAGCGCGTGCTGATCGCCCGCGCGCTCGCCGCCGAACCCGAACTCCTGATCATGGACGAGCCGATGGCGGGCGTGGACCTGGCCAGCCAGGCGGTCCTGGCGGACACCCTGACCCGCCAAGTCGCCGAAGGCGCGACGGTGTTGCTCGTCCTGCACGAACTCGGCGCGCTGGAGCCGCTGATCGACCGGGCCGTGGTGCTCCGCGACGGCTGCGTCCAGCACGACGGCCCGCCGCCGCGCGCGCTGGGCCAGCACGCGCTGCCCGGCCACGACCACGTACACCCGCACCAGCCGCTTCACACAGGACTGCTGAGCTGATGGACATCCTCGACTACGCCTTCATGCAGCGGGCGCTCATCGCTGCCGTCCTCGTCGGCATCACCGCCCCCGCGATCGGCATCTACCTGGTCCAGCGCCGCCAGCCCCTCATGGGCGACGGCATCGGCCACGTGGCGATGACCGGCGTCGGCCTCGGCTTCCTGCTGAACGCCTCCCCCGTGTGGATGGCCACCGCCGTCTCCGCCCTCGGCTCGGTCCTCATGGAACTGATCCGCTGGTACGGCAAGACCCGCGGCGACATCGCCCTCGCGATGCTCTTCTACGGCGGTATGGCCGGCGGCGTGATGTTCGTCAACCTCGCGCCGGGCGGCTCGAACGCCAACCTGAGCTCGTACCTCTTCGGCTCGCTCTCGACGGTCTCGCAGTCCGACGTGACGGCGATCGGCATCCTGGCGGCGTTCGTGATCGTGGTCACCCTGGGGCTACGGCGGCAGCTCTTCGCCGTCAACCACGACGAGGAGTTCGCGCGGGTCACCGGCCTGCCCGTGCGCGCCCTGAACCTGCTGACGGCGGTCACCGCGGCCGTCACGGTCACCGTCGCGATGCGCGTCGTCGGCCTGATCCTGGTGTCCGCGCTGATGGTGGTGCCGGTCGCCGCCGCCCAGCAGCTCACCCGCAGCTTCGGGGCGACCCTGGCGATCGCGGGCGTGATCGGCGTGACCGTGACGGTCAGCGGCACCGTCACCTCGTACTACCAGGACGTCCCACCCGGCGCGACGATCGTGCTCCTGACGATCGCCGCGTTCATCGCGCTCACCGCGCTGGCGGCTCCGCTGGCCCGGCGCCGGGCCCGGGCCGCGGCCGCCGCGCGACCCGCCGGGGACCCGGTGGAGTGCGCGATTCCAGCCACACGGGGGGCCGCCGACGAGGTCGGCGTCTGACCATGCACAGTCCGGGCTGGCACAATGGCTCGGCAAAGTGCAGACGTGAGGAGACAACGGTGACGACGGCCGGCCCGCCCGTAAAGGGACGATCCACCCGCCAGCGTGCCGCCGTGTCGGCGGCGCTCAACGAGGTCGACGAGTTCCGCAGCGCCCAGGAACTCCACGACATGCTCAAGCACAAGGGTGACTCGGTCGGCCTGACCACGGTCTACCGCACACTCCAGAACCTCGCCGACGCCGGCGAGGTCGACGTCCTGCGCACGGACGAGGGCGAGTCCGTCTACCGCCGCTGCTCCACGGGCGACCATCACCACCACCTCGTGTGCCGCGTCTGCGGCAAGGCGGTGGAGGTGGAGGGACCCGCGGTGGAGAAGTGGGCGGAGGCGATCGCGGCGGAGCACGGGTATGTGAACGTGGCTCACACGGTGGAGATCTTCGGGACCTGTGCGGAGTGCGCCGCGGGTTGAGCGGTTGTTGTGCGGGGGTGTTGGTGTGGGCGTCTCTGGGGGCTGCCGCCCCCAGGCCCCCGCTTCGGCCCCGAAAGGGCCTCGTCCTCAAACGCCGGACGGGCTAAAGAGAACCGCCCCGCATGTCCTTCTCCATCTCCAGGAGCTTCTCGTTGGGGACCGCGCCGCCGAACCGCCGGTCCCGCTGGGCGAATTCGACGCAGGCGCGCCAGAGGTCGCGGCGGTCGAAGTCCGGCCACAGGACGTCCTGGAAGACCATCTCGGCGTAAGCGCTCTGCCAGATCAGGTAGTTGGAGGTGCGCTGCTCGCCGCTGGGGCGGAGGAACAGATCGACCTCGGGCATGTCCGGGTAGTACATGTACTTGGCGAAGGTCTTCTCGTCGACCTTGGCCGGGTCGAGCCGACCCGCCTGCACATCCTCGGCCAACGCCTTTGCCGCGTCGGCGATTTCGGCCCGTCCGCCGTAGTTCATGCAGAAGTACAGGGTGAGCGCGTCGTTGTCCTTGGTCTGCTCCTGCGCGACCTGCAACTCCTTGGCCACCGACCGCCACAGCTTGGGCATACGGCCCACCCACCGCACCCGGATGCCGAGTTCGTCGAGGGTGTCACGTGTCTTGCGGATGAAGTCGCGGTTGAAGTTCATGAGGAAGCGCACCTCGTCGGGCGACCGCTTCCAGTTCTCGGTGGAGAAGGCGTACAGCGAGATCGCGCCGACGCCCATCTCGACGCCGCCCTGCAACACGTCCAACACCCGCTCGGCGCCGACCTTGTGGCCCTCGGTGCGCGGCAGCCCGCGCTCCTTCGCCCACCGGCCGTTGCCGTCCATGACGATCGCCACGTGCTTCGGGATCAGCTCACCGGGCAGCTTCGGCGCACGGGCCCCGGAAGGGTGCGGCTCCGGCGTCTTGTACTCGCGCCGCTGGCGCCCCAGAATCCCGCGTACGACCATGACGTTCTCGTTTCCTCTGTTCTCTGAACCTCGGTGCTTACGACTTCTCTACGTACCGCAGCGAGCGGAGCCCGCGTTCCAGATGCCAGTGCAGATAGGCGGAGACCAGCCCGCTGCCCTCCCGCACATGCCGCGCCTCGCACGCGTCCGCCGTCTCCCAGTCTCCCGTAAGCAGCGCACCGAGCAGATCCAGGGCCTGCGGTGAGGGTACGACGCTCCCGGCCACCCGGCAGTCGGCGCAGACGACCCCGCCCGACGCCACGGAGAAGAACCGGTTGGGCCCCGGCATCCCACACTTCGCACAGTCCCCGAAGCTCGGGGCGTACCCGTTGACGGCGAGCGACCGCAGCAGGAAGGCGTCGAGAATCAGATGCGGCGCGTGCTCCCCGCCGGCCAGCGTCCGCAGCCCGCCCACCAGCAGCAGATACTGCTGTACGGCGGGCTCGCCCTCGTGATCGGTGAACCGCTCGGCGGTCTCCAGCATGGCCGTACCGGCGGTGTACCGCGCGTAGTCGGCGACGATCCCGCCACCGTACGGAGCGATGGTCTCACTCTGGGTGCACAACGGCAGCCCGCGGCCGATCAGTTCGCTCCCCCGCGCGAAGAACTGCACGTCCACATGGGAGAAGGGTTCGAGCCGGGCGCCGAACTTCGACTTGGTCCGCCGCACCCCGCGCGCCACCGCGCGTACCCGCCCGTGACCCCGCGTGAGCAGCGTGATGATCCGGTCCGCCTCACCCAGCTTCTGGGTGCGCAGCACGATGCCGTCGTCGCGGAACAGACTCATGGGGCCCATTGTCCCCCACGGCCCAGTGGCCCTACGCCGTTCCGCGGCACCGGCGCCTCAAGACACCTCGCCGCGGCTGCGGGCGTTCGCGTACGCGGTCGCCGCGCTCAGCCGCTCGGCCGGGGTCGCGTCCCGCACGGCGGCCGGCTCGACGTCCCACTCCCGTCCGCCGCCGTACGGGCGCAGTTGAACATAAGGCCCCTCATGCCCCATGACGATGCCGACTCTCCCCGTGCAGGTGTCCATGGCGACCGATCCGACCGGCGGTTTCATCGGCGGCTCCATCGCTCTCCTCGCACCCGAATCCGCAATTCCATCAAGGTGTCCTTCGCCTCCGAGCAGTGTGCCCACACCTGGCTCCCCTCCCTTTTCGAGTTTCACGCTTCTTAACTCGAGGGAGCCCCCGCACCCCTACACTCGGCAGGAGTCTGTCGACCACAAGTGCGGTGCGGACCAGGGAGGTTGGCCATGGCCAACGGTTCACGGCAGACGGCTTGGAAGGTCGGCGAAGTCGAGCCGGGACGGCGGCGGCACGTTTATCGGCCGGTTCGAACAGGCCATTCGGAAAACGTCGGAGCGAGGAGACGCAAGGAGATCAGAGCGGATTGATACGGGCCTTGAGCAAACAGAACTCATTGCCTTCGGGGTCGGCGAGAACATGCCACTGTTCTTCCCCGGTCTGACCGATGTCGGCGAAGCGCGCGCCCAGCTTCAGCAGGCGTTCGAGCTCGGCGGCCTGATCACGGTCGGTGGGGTTGAGGTCGATGTGCAGCCGGGACTTCCCCGGTTCCGGCTCGTCCCGGCGGCTGAAGAAGATCGTCGGATGCGGGCCACCGAACCCTTCGGGCGTCCCGATCTCCGCCCACTGGCCCTCCTCGCTCTCCAGCAGGACGAAGCCGAGAACCTCGCACCAGAACCGCGCCAGCGCCTCGGGGTCCCGACAACCGAGCACGAGCTCACCGATACGACACGCCACAACAGCCTCCTAGCTGTGAAAAGAACCTGGTGAACGTACCGGAGGAGTTGAGCGTGGGCGAGGGGTTTTCGCTACCTCACAGAGACCAGCCCCGCCTCATAGGCCAGGATCACCAATTGGACCCGGTCCCTCGCGTCCAGCTTGGTGAAGAGGCGGGTCAGATAGGTCTTCGCCGTGGCCACGCTGATGCACAGCTCGGCCGCGATCTCCGTGTTGGACAGCCCCGAGCCGACCAGCGTGAGCACTTCGCGTTCCCGCTCCGTGATGCGCGTCAACTCCCGTCGGTCCCGGGCCGGTTCGGGGCGGGACGACGCGAAGTCGCGGATCAGGCGCCGGGTCACGCTCGGGGCGATCAGGGCGTCCCCGGCGGCCACCACCCGTACCGCGCCGATGATGTCGTCCAGGGCCATGTCCTTGACCAGGAACCCGGACGCGCCCGCGCGCAACGCGCCGTAGACGTGATCGTCGTCGTCGAAGGTCGTGAGGACGAGCACCCGCGCCGACGCCGCACCCGCCGACGGACTCCCGGTGATCCTGCGCGTGGCCTCGATGCCGTCCGTCCCGGGCATGCGGATGTCCATCACCACAACGTCCGGGGCGAGTTCGGCGGTCAGCCGTACCGCCTCGGCCCCGGTGCCCGCCTCCCCGACGACCTCCATGTCGTCGATGTCGGCCATCACCATCCGCAGCGCCGTACGGATGAGTTGCTGGTCGTCGGCGAGGAGCACGCGGACGGGCCCGCTCATCGGGCGACCACCGTCGGTACCGGCAGCCGCGCCGCGACCCGGAAGCCGCCCTCGGGACGCGGTGCCGCCGTGAACTCCCCGTGCAGCAGGGCGACTCGCTCCCGCATGCCGGCCAGCCCGAACCCGGTGTCGGTCACCGTGCCATGACCGCGTCCGTCGTCGGTGACCTCCAGGGCGAGTTCGTCGTCGCGGTAGTCGAGGGTGACCCGGCACGCGCGTGTCCCCGCGTGCCGTACGACGTTGGTGACGGACTCCTGGACGATGCGGAACGCCGACAGGTCGATGTCGGGCGGGAGTTGACGCGGCTCACCGCGCCGCCGCACCTCGACCCGTACCCCGGCCGCCGTGGACGTCGCGGCGAGCCGGTCGATGTCACCGAGCCCGGCGGACAGGACAGGCGTCTCGTCGGCGGCCCGCAGCGCGACGAGCATGCGGCGCAGCCCGGCGAGCGTCTCCCGGCCCTCGTGCTCGACCGCCCGCATCGCCTCCCGCGCGGCCTCCGGCTGGGTCGTGGTGACCCGGGCCGCCGCGCCCGCCTGGAGGGCGATGATACCGATGCTGTGGGCCACGGTGTCGTGCATCTCCCGTGCGATACGCAGCCGTTCGGCGGTGACGACCTGTGTCGCGGTCCGGGTGGCGAGCCGCTCGGTGTAGGCGCGGCTCTGCCGGACGGAGTTGCCGATCAGCCAGGCGACGACGGCCGAGAGGGCGAGCGCCGACCAACTCTGCCAGTCGCCCCGGCCGGTGTCGTAGAGGGAGAGGAGGCGGCGGCCGAGGCCGGTCCGGGTGAGTTGGTAGACGGGCAGGACCGCGATCGCGAGGGCGAGAGCGGTGAGGCTGCGGTGGCGGGCGGCACTCGCGGCGATCCAGCCCACGGCGATGTCGATCGCCGCGTAGTGGATCAGGCCCAGGGTCAGCCCGTTCAGGCCGAGCGTCACCACGTACGTCCCCGCCAGCAGCAGCCCGAGCCCCGCGAGCGGACGACGGCGCAACAGCACGCACCCGGCCGGGGCGAGGACACTGCCCGACGCGATGAGCACCCAGCCGTCGGACGTGGGCGGGAAGGGGTCGGTCGGCATGTAGGGGAGGTGGAAGAAGGCGCGGATCGCGAACAGCGTGCCGTAGATCCAGGGCACGCCCGTCCAGGCGCCCGGCGGCACGCGCTTGAGCGGGGGCAGCGGCGGGGTGACGGGCATACCGCGATCGTAGGAGCACGGGGCGGGTGCGGTCATCGGCCCGGAGACGTACGACCTGGGTCGACACCGACACCGTAGAAGTGTCGGCGCCGGGCCGATGCCGGGGACCGGTCGCCCGCGCGACCGTGGTCCGGTGATCGAAGCCAACGAACTCACCAAGCGGTACGGCCCCACGACCGCCGTACGCGCACTCTCCTTCACGGTCCGGCCCGGGCACGTCACCGGATTCCTCGGCCCGAACGGCGCCGGAAAGACGACAACTCTGCGGATGCTGCTGGGACTTGTTGAGCCGACCGGTGGCAGTGCCACGATCGGCGGTCACACCTTCCGCCGCCACCCGCGCGGCCTGCGGCACGTCGGCGCGCTGCTGGACGCGGGCGATGTGCACGGCGGCCGGACCGCGCGGGCCCATCTGCGGATCCTGGCCCGGAGCAACCGCATCCCGGCGGGGCGGGTTGAGGACGTCCTCGACGAGGTGGGCCTCGCCGGGGGGCCGGCCCGGCGCCGGGTCGGCGGCTACTCGCTCGGCATGAGACAGCGGCTCGGCATCGCGACCGCCCTGCTCGGCGACCCGCCCGTCCTCCTCTTCGACGAGCCGCTCAACGGGCTTGATCCGGAAGGGGTGTTGTGGGTACGGGAGCTGTTCCGCAAGCTGGCGGCGGAGGGTCGTACCGTCTTCGTCTCCAGCCATCTGATGTCCGAGATGGAGAACACGGCCGACCAGCTCGTCGTCATCGGCAAGGGCGAACTGACAGCCGCCGAAAGCCTCACCGACTTCGCCGCCCGCGGCACGGCGCCGACGGTGACCGTACGGACACCGGACGCGGGTGCGCTGGCCGCCGTCCTCCTGTCGAAGGGCGCCACGGTGGCCTCGCACGACGAGGAGACGCTGAAGGTGACCGGGGCGAGCGCCGACCGCATCGGCGAGCTCGCACACGAACACCGCTTCCTCATACGGGAGTTGACGACCGAGCGCGCCTCGCTGGAGGCCGCCTTCATGGAGCTGACCGCCGACAGCGTCGAGTACCTGGCCGGAGAATCCCGATGACGACCGTGATCGCGTCTCCCCTGCCCCTCCCCCGCTTCGGTGACCTGCTGGCCGCCGAGTGGCTCAAACTCCGTACCCTGCGCTCCACTTACTGGGCGCTCGGCCTCGGCGCGCTGGCCGTGATCTCCTTCAACGCGAACGCGGCCCGCGCCGACTACGTCGACTATCCGCACTACAACGCGATGATGCGCGCCCACTTCGAGAACACCGCGCTGTTCGACGCCTTCACCCGGGGCGCCGCGATGATCCTGATCCTGACGGTGGCGAGTGTCGGCGCGATCACGGTCGTAGGCGAGTACTCGACGGGCCTGATCCGTACGACTTTCGCGGCCGTGCCGGACCGCCGGGCGCTCATGTCGGCGAAGGTGTCGGTGGTGACGGCCGTCATGACGGGATACGGCCTCGTGGTCGCCGGGGCGTCCTTCGCGGCCTCGCAGGCCATCCTCTCCGGACGCCACGCAGGCCTGTCGATCACCCATCCCGGCGCCTGGCGCGTGATCGTCGCATCGGCCCTGCTCGCCCCGGTGTCCGCACTGGCCGGCATGGCGCTGGGCGCCCTGATCCGGCACAGCGCCACGACAATGGTCCTCACGGCCGGCGTCCTCCTGCTCCTCCCCGAGTTCGTCACCGACCGTTACCACTGGACGGCGTGCGTACGGAACGCTCTGCCTTTCAACGCCTGGGAACGTCTCGTGCAGGTCAACTACGGGCACGTTCCGTCTCTGTTGGGCTCGCGGTATCCGACGACCGTCGGGGGTGCCTGGACCGTGTTCGCGGTGTGGGCGGCGGTCGCGGTGGTGGTCACGGTTGTTGGCGTGGACCGGCGGGATGCGTGACCGCTCTTCCCTCGTCGGGCTCCGGCTCCGGATCCCGTTCCGGGGTCGGTTCCGTCGCCTCCCACAACACGTTGAAGCGGTTGACGCGTTCCTCCACATGCTCGCGTGTCAGCTTCAGCGTCGTCCTGGCCGGCATGACCCGGATGTCGGGCTCGGTCTCGCAGGAGAGTTCGCCGTCGAAGACGATGAAGTCGTTCAGCGAGTTCATCTGGGCGGTGGGTTCCAGCAGAGCCCGGACCGCGATACGCGCGTCGATCCCCAACTTGCCGTGTCTTTCGCAGAGTTGGCGAAGGCTGCCGGTGACCTCGGATTCGTCGTCGACGAGGAACACGCGCCGAATCTGCACCCGCCGTGACTTGATGGCCGTCTCCTGGGCGGCCAGATACCGCCGTGCGGGCTCGCTCGACCAGAAGTCGCGGTCCACGGACGTGCTGGTGGCGTAGAGCGTCCGCTTGACGCACTTGGTGAGGTCGATCAGCCACTCGTGGTTCTCGCCGGGGCAGTCCGCCGTGCCGTTGCCGAGGTTCTCCATGAGCAGCGCGAGCCGGCCCAACTCCTCCTCGGCGAAGGCCTTCACGATGTCCGCGCCCTGCTCGCCCACTTTTGTGTAGCCCAGCACCAGCCGGGTCACCTCGTCGGAGCGCAGCACCGAGCCGTCGACCTTGCTGTACAGCTCCGTCGCCGCGTTGATCTTGGCGAAGCTCTCGTCGACCGCCGCGCGCATCTCCATGTGATGGCTGGTCAGACTGTCCTTCATGTCCTGGATGCGCCACTTCTGGCTTTCCTGGACGGCCTCCAGCCGCTCGCCGAAGTCCACCAGCAGTTGAACGATCAGCACCGCACAGCCGAGGACGACGGCCATCGTCCACTGGTCCAAGCCGCTGGCGCCCTCATCCAGGGCGCCGGTCACGAAGAAGGCGACCACCCCCGCCAGGACCGCGAACAGCGCCCTGAGGAACAGCTTCGGCCCGCGCCGGGTCTGGTGCCTCATCGTGTGGTCAGCGCCTGATGCAGCAACGGAATGGCCTGTATTGCCAGTTGATCCCGAATGCGCTGGCGCAGATTCTCCCACTGGCGGCTGAAGCCCGGTTCCCGCTCCAGTACGTCCCACAGGTGCCCCAGCCTGCGGTCCACGTGCGCGCGCGGCATCCACAGGTGCAGCAGGTGGTCGACGGCCGGGCGCAGCGCCAGGACCGCGGCGGGGCCGTCCGCCGCACCGAGCCGGCTGTTCTCCAGCATGTGCACCACTGTCGTCAAAAGCCAGTCGTGCAACGCAAGGTCCTCACACAGCCCCGCGACCGCGGCGGCCGGGATGTTCTCCGGAACCCTCAACTCGATGGTCCGTAGCCCGTCTTCGGCCAGTATGAAGCGGTCCAGCGACGGCCCCTCACCCTCGGGTGACCGTCGCGCGGCCCATCGCAGGTGCGTGCGGCGGGACTTGAAGGGTGCCTTGTGGTCGATGAGTGGATGTCGCACCAACTGCGCCAGCAGCTCCTCGGTAATCATCCCCAGGTCCAGTTCGCCGCGCCCGCCACCGCGCAACACGCCTTCCGCAGTGGCCTGTTCGTGCAGTCTCCCGAACGGCTCGACCACCCCGGGCCGGACGAGATAGTGCCCCCAGGGACGGCGTACCTCGGGGCCGTCGGCCGGGGTGCTGAAGTAGGCGGTGGACTGCAGGACGCGGCCCTCGGTTAGCGCAGCGCGGCCTGCCACCGTGCCGACGGCCCGGACCCCGGCGCCGTTCGAGGTGGGCAGCCGGCAGTCCACGCCCGTCAGGACCTCGGGCGAGAGGGCGTACAGGTTGGGCCGCTCGGAGACCAGGACCTGTTCGTCGGCGCGCAGCCTCAGCAACTGGGCGGCGGCCCGTCCGTCCAGAGACTGGAAAGACGGCAGCAGACAGGTGCGCACCTCTCCGCAGACGAGGACCGAACACGCGGGCCGTCCGGGGATCGTCATGTCAACTCCCCTCCCACGCAGCAGGGTTGGCGGAATCCTCGTAAAAGACGTACGTGGCGCGCTGCGCCACCGCCTCCGGCACCGCGACGCCTTCGCCCGCCGACCGCTTGGCGACCTGCGCGAGTGCCTCGGTGTCGACGTCGACCTGGTCGAGGATGAGCCGTACGGCGTCCTCGACGGCGAGGAACCGGTTCGCCATCAGCGTGCAGGTGCGGTACGCGCTGAACGAGACCCGGGAGTCGCCCAGTTTGAGCAGCGGCGGCAGCCGGTCCCAGTCGTGCGGGAAGTCCCCGCCGGTCCAGGGGCGCGGCACCAACACCGGTTCGCCCAGGTGTCGTAGCAGACCCAGGCGGGCCAACTGCCATACGGCGACCAAGAACGGGCAGGACCACAGGCGGCCCTTGTCCGTGTCGGACCACAACTCGACGTCCATGAAGACCGAGTGGTTGCGGGCCGCGGTCTCCTGCGGCGGCTGCCAGGTGACGATCTCGGCGAGGGCGCTGCGGGTGGGCGTGGTGCGCTGCCCGTTGGCGAGCCAGCCGGTCTGGCTGACCGGAGGGCGGGAGCCGTGGCTGCCCGGCGGCGGGGACTCCACCAGGCGGTGCATGACGGACTCGGCCAGCTCGATCCGGTCGGCAACCGCGCAACCCGACTCGCGGGCCAGGTAGTCGATGACGAGACCGGCCTTCTCGGCCTCTTCGAGGACCAGCGGGATGAGTTCGGCGGGGGTGGAGAAGCGGGTGAAGTAGTCGTCGATCAGGAAGCAGGTGCTGATGCGGGGGCGTTTGCCGCCGATCCGGCGGGCGGTGGCGGCGCGGGCCGCCTCCACCCAGATCCGTACCTCGGCGAAGTGCTCGCGCAGCCGCTCGGGGCCCGCCTCGAAGTCCTCCATGTAGAGGTGGCCCAGCTCCAGCGAGAGATGGGCCAGCGGCACGGACTGGGTGCCCGGGTCGGCAGTGGTCTCCCGGAAGACGGCCTCCGTCATGCCTCCTCCCAGTACTTGTCGTCGGTCAGCCGCGCGGCCAGGTCGCTCAGTGCCTGCCAGGTCTCCATGGTGGCGATCTGGCTGTCCAACACGTCCTCGTCGGTGATGAGTTGCTCCCGCCACTGCAGGACGGGCTCCAGCGGCACCGAGCCGAGCACCTGGCTGTAGCCGATGCCGTGGTGCGAGGCGAGATGCTTCAACTCGGTGTCGCACTGCTCCATCCACGCCGACTGGGTGGGCGTGGCCTGCGACCACAGCGCCGAGTCGGGATCGGGTACGGCGGCCCGTACGAAGCGGATGGCGCCGCGCAGCGCGTCCTCGTCGTGGCCGCGGGCGACGCCGCCGGCGAGGATGCCGCGCTTGCCGTAGACGAGGCTGGCCGCGGCCTCCACGTGCTGGCGGGTCCAGCGGTGGAAGACCAGCCAACGGGCCAGGACACCGCTCATCGCCCGCTGCGAGGTGGCCGCGAGGACCATGTCGACGGCGTAGCTGCGGCCGGCGCTGAGGTCGACGACGATCAGGTCGAACTCGCCGTTGAGGCGCAGGAGCAGGTCCACGCAGCGGCGCAGGTTGTCGCCGGAGGTGGCGAACTCGCCGCCGCTGAGGTCACCGGGCATGAGGATCAACCGGCCCGCTCCGGGCGGCTGGTTGCGCAGGACGCGGTGTTCGGTGTCCGCCCAGACGTCGATCCTGACCGGTTCGCTGATCTCGCCTATCAGATAGGAGTGCAGTCCGCGGTCCTCGGCGGCCTCGCGGGCTTCGGGCACGTCGAAGACGGCCGAGGCGGTGGGCGAGCCGAAGTCGAAGTCCAGATAGCAGACGTCGTCGCCCATCAGCGCCCGTTGGTAGGCGAGGTTGGCGCTGGTGACGGAGCGGCCCGTGCCTCCCTTGTCGGAGGCCGCGAAGATCAGCACGGGTCACACTCCCTGGGCCCTGGCGGCTTCGCGGGCCCGGGCGAGTGCGTCGAGCTGGCCCAGTACGTCGAGGGTCAACGAGCAGGCGGTGCCCGGCTGTTCGTCGACGAGGGCGCGGGCGCGACGCAACTTGACCTCGATTCCCCTGAGCTGCATGCCGCGTTTTCCGTCGGAGTTGGGCGCGGGTGCCATCTGTTCGTTGCCCAGGAGGTGCGTGGACTCGCTGAGCAACGCCCGTGCCAGTTCGGTGAGTTCGAGGCTGCGGATCGATGGCTGCGCGTACATGTTGTGGACCTGGACCATCACCTCGGTGACGCGCTCGGTGATGCTCCAGGACACCGGTCCCTCGGTGAGGGCAGTCTCCGGGTAGATGGCGTGCACGTTGTCCCACAGACCGGAGCCCTCGCCGTCGCCCACCCGGCGCCGCCACACATGCCCGAAGATGTCCTCGGCCAGCCTGAGCAGCCGGTCATGCGCGGAGAGGTTGCGGGAGAGCGTGCACAACTGCACGGTGCGCTTGAGGAGTTGGGCCGAGAAGTCGCTCATCGTCCAGTCCATCGGCGGGCCTATGGTGCCGCCGCCCTGGAGCGGCAGGGTGACGCCGGGGTTGTGCAGCTGGATCATCGGGTCGTCGCGCGTCATCCGGCTGGTGATACGGCCGCGTTCGGCCAGGCGCTCCATGACGCGGACGGTGCGGGTCAGGTCGTCGTCGGTGGCCCGGCGGCGCATCAGGTCGTGCACGAGGATCGCGGCGACCGAGAGCGAGAAGTACTCCGACTCCAGCCGCTGTCCCGTCGTACGCCAGGGAATGTCCTCCAGGGGCCAGCGGTCGCCGTCGAAGCGGGCGATGCGCGACCAGTACTGCTGCGTGATCTCCCAGCGCAGTCGTAACGCCTCGGCGAGCTTCTGCTGTTCGGCGTTGAGCAGCCCCAGGGTCAGGGTGCGGTCCGAGAACAGGTCCTGGATCCCGTCGAGCGCGACCACCGTGAAATAGAGGTACGGCACCGGGTTGGCGACGCCGACGGGCTGGGCCCCGATGGTCTCCTCGGTCTCCACCTCGGGCGCGTCCCGCACCAGGCTCCAGGCCCAGCCGCACTCGAACAGCTGGCTCTCGTCCTTGAGTGCCTCCTGGACGTCGAGGCCGAGGATGAAGCTCTCGATGATGGCGGCGCGCAGCGGCCGGAACCGCCGCTGGAACTGCTCCAGCACCTGACGCTGCGACAACTGCCCCTGGCCGAGGAGTTCGCAGAGCGTCTGGCCCTGGGAGGAGTCGGTGTCGTAGACGTTGACCGTGAACGACCGCAGCAGGCTCACCATGGCGGCGGTGAGCCGGTTGCTGGTCGCGGCCTTCAGTTCTTTGATCGTCTCCTGCATGTCGCTGCGGCGGGTCTTGGACTCGTAGACCTTGAGGAAGCCGAGCAGGGCGAGACAGAGGGTGATCGACATGGAGAACGAGTCGGTCACGCCGAGTTGGCGCTGCTCCTCGGTGAGGTCCTGGTCCTTGTCCCGGGACTGGAAGTAGTAACCGCCCGCGAACGTGGGCCTCTTGTCGTCGGTGTGGGTGCGCATGAACTCGACGGCGGCCGTGACGAGGTTGGCCGGAATCTCCAGTCGTCCGCCGGCCCGCTTCAGCGTCTGCTGGACGTCGGTCAGCGTGGTGTCGGGGTCGTCCAGCCGGAACGACGGCAGCTCCGTCGCCGGATAGAAGAGGCAGAGCAGGCGCTCGGCGTCGGCGACACTGCTCTCGCCGCCCCATTTGCCCCAGGCCCACTCACCCCCGTCGAACGAGTGACGGGCGACCGCCTGCCAGATGTCCAGCAGGTGCTGCCGCGGCTTGATTTGCATGTCATGCCCCCCACGCAGACCACTCTGCCATTAGCCGAGGAGTATCCCTATTCTGCGGTGATTCGCCGATCGACCCGATCGGAAGATCGGAACATGTGCGTCCGAATTCCTACGCCAGCAATAGGAGAGGATCATTCCAGAATAACCGCCCCGCACCCGGCCCTCGATTTTGAGCCGCTGCGCGTTGAGCCCGTCCACGAATGGTTCGAGACTCTCACGCACCTCGACCTCTCCCACGTCGCATGCGGGGAAAAAATACTCACCCGCATCATACCCCTTGGAGTGTTCCACAAAAGCGGCGGCAAAGTTGCCCTGTTCGACCTTGACGGTTCCAGTCGTAGGAGTCGCACTGACCCTCCAGGTACCTGACGTTCGCGGTCGAGTGCCCGAAAAACGTGATCTCGTCACACTAGGGCAGCTTGGACAGAGCGTTGTAGATGCTGGCGCCAGCATCTACAACGATGCCGCAAACCGTGCCGACGGCCTGTTTCCTAAAATGATCAGCAAAATGATCTCGCACGATGTGCAGGATTTCCGCATCCTCCGCCTACAGGTCACGATAGTTGTGATCAACGTAGGCGATCGGGTCGAATGCCTCCCAGGAGACATCTGAATTCTTCACCTGCCCCCCGGAAGGTCTCACAGCCATTCATTCACAGTACCAACATCGGAGGCACGACATTCCTCTACCCAAGATGTTTGGAACCACTCCGAACACACAAGAAAGAACAGGTCGTTTGTGCCCCATCCGCACCATCCGCACGACTGTCAACATGCACTTGGCCCTGTATCCCCAGGAGGCTCAATGGCGACTTTTCCGGAGGAACGTTTTCCATCTGTCGGACGCCGCGCTGACCAGGCATTCTTCGCCGACCGCGCCGACCGACACCTGACGCTGAGGGGCGTCACCGAGGCCGATCTGCCCGAGCTCCTGCGCGTGGACAGGGAGGCTTTCCCCGAGGAGCCGTACCCCACCTTCGTCCTCCGGCAGCTCTGCGACATCCACGGCGACTGCATCCTCGTCCTCGACGACGGCGAGGGCCTTCTCGGATACATCCTCTTCGCCAACACCTCGGACGGCTACGTGAGTTGGATCATGAGCCTCGCCGTCACACCCCATCAGCAGGGCCGCGGGCTGGGCCGGCGCCTGATGGTCGAGGCCCTGCGTCGGCTCCGCACGGAGAACGTCCACCAGGTCCGCCTGACGGTGGAACCGACGAACGCCACCGCGATCATGCTGTACCGCTCGCTGGGGTTCTCGTCCGAGCAGGGAGTGCTGAAGGACTACTTCGGGCCGGGCGAGCACCGACTCCTCAT
Source organism: Streptomyces sp. NBC_01478 (assembly GCF_036227225.1). Lineage (GTDB taxonomy): Bacteria > Actinomycetota > Actinomycetes > Streptomycetales > Streptomycetaceae > Streptomyces. Next base: position 4,079,817 of record NZ_CP109444.1, read on the forward strand.
GACGCTCGCCCTGTGACCGTAGTACCGGGCCAACGCGCGGAACGCCTCCTTCGGCTCCCAGTGCCAAGGTGAACTCGGGTCCCCTGGACGGTCCTTGACGGTCTTGGTGATCGCGTAGCTCGCCATGTCGAGGTCGTGGCGCGGGTCGTCGGCGCGGTGCGGGGCGTCCGGGGTGACGAACTCGAAGGCCATCGCCCCGTAGAGGCCCATCGACTCGAAGACCTCCAACAGGTCGACCACGTAAGCCGCTTGGGTGTGTTCGCTGCGGATCCGGTGGCCCTTGATCTCCTCCGGGTCCTTGTCGTAGTCGACGACGTTCCAGCCCATGCCGGCCGTCTTCTCGGCGTCCTCGTACGCGCAGGTGCCGAACTCGGTGATGGTCACGGGCTTGCCCCAGCGTTCGTAGGCCCTCAACTCCCACACGTAGTCGGCTGGTCGGCGGAAGTACGAGTAGTAGTCGATGCCCACGATGTCGAAGAGGTTCCAGTCGACCTTGTCGTCCTGGGCGGCCGCGTAGCCGAGGCTGCCGTGGAAGACGGAACGGCCGTGCGCCGCCGCCTTCTTGGTGAACGCGTCCAGCCTGCGCTGCATCCCGACCGGGTCGAACATGCCGTTCAGGAGGTTCTGCACACGGTCCAGGACCGTCGCGCCGGGCACGATCCCGGGCACGAACAGCCAGAACTCGCAGCCCACACTGAAGTCGACGCTCGCGCCCTGCCGCCGGAGGCGTTCCGCGAACCGGCCGGTCTCCGCGAGGTGTTCGAGGATGTCCCGCTCCGGAACGTCGGCGAGGGTGGGCTGGAGCCAGATGTGCAGGCCCAGTTCGGCGGCCTCGGCGGCAGTGGCGGTGAGGCGGTCGACGCCGTCCCCGGTGACGTCGACCGTGTCGGCGTGCAGCTCGTCGCGGATGGCGCGGAGGTCGGCACGCATCCGGCGCGGGTTCCAGGCGGTGGCGGGGGTCTCGCCCTCGCCGACCGTGTAGACGACGCCGTGGCGGCGTAGGCCGGGGCGGCGGCCATGTTTCGCGCGCGGTTGCGGCTGTGCCGTCGCCTGTCCTGACGGCAGCAGCGCGCCCGCCACTCCGAGGGCCAGCGCCCCCGCCAGGAACTGCCCCCGAGTGATCCCCCGCGCGATCCCCTGTGTGTTCGCCATGCGCCCACTGTGCCGATCCGGGCCCCGCCCCGAAGTCGCCCGATGGTCTACGGCGACGCAACCAAGGTATGAGCTCTCGCGTCGGTCACTGGAGAGATCGTTGACGGCAATCGACCGACCGTCGACGGAGACCGGACCACCGAACCACCGATCCACCGAACAAAGGAGAGCGTGATCTCAGGCTCCACACAGTTTCCTACGACGCCCCTGACCACCCGGCGTACCGTTCTCACGGCCGGCGCCGCCACCGCCGCGACCCTCCTCACGAGCGCCTCCTCCGCGCAGGCGTCGGACAACACCGGCGTCACCGCCCGTCTGTCCGCCCTGGAAGACCAACACAGCGCCCGTGTCGGCGTGTTCGCGCATCACCTCGGTACGAGGAAGACCGTCGTGCACCGCGCCGACGAACTCTTCCCGATGTGCTCGGTGTTCAAGACGCTCGCCGCCGCGGCCGTCCTGCGGGACCTGGACCGGCACGGTGAGGTCCTCTCCAAGGTCGTGCACTACACGGAGGCCGATCTCGTCGACGGATCGGACCGGACCCGGGAGCACCTCGCCGACGGCATGACGGTCGAGCAGCTCGCCGACGTGGCGATCCGCTACAGCGACAACGGCGCCGGCAACCTGCTCCTGCGCGAACTCGGCGGCCCCACCGCCATCACCCGCTTCGCCCGCTCCCTCGGCGACCGGGTCACCCGGCTCGACCGCTGGGAGACCGAGCTCAACTCGGCCGAGCCGGACCGGATCACCGACACCACCGGCCCGCGCGCGATCGCCGGGCTGTACGGCAGGCTCGTCCTCGGTGACGCCCTGCGCCGCCCCGACCGCGACCGGCTCACCGCCTGGCTGCTCAACAACACGACGAGCGCCGCCCGTTTCCGCGCCGGGCTCCCCGCGACCTGGACGATCGCCGACAAGACGGGCAGCGGTGACTACGGCACCGCGAACGACGTCGGCATCGCCTGGACGGAGGCCGGTGACCCGGTCGTCCTCGCGGTCCTGACGACGAAGCCGACCCTGCCCGACGCGCCGTACGACAACCAACTGGTCGCGGACACAGCCAAGTTGGTCGCGGCAGCGGTCAGCTAGCCTCCGCGTTTCCCCCGGCGGTGGTCGAGTCTTGAGCGGAAAAGCGAAAATTCCTTCTGAGCTGGGAAGATGAGGCTTGACTGAGGTCTCCGCCATCACAGCAGGAAGGCACTTTCTGCATGCACCCTGCCCGGTCGCGTCCCAAGCTCGTCATGTCGGCCGACGGTCACGGAGCAGTCAGCCACGCCGGATCCCGCTTGCTGGCCGACCTCTCCGAAGCCACTGGCCTGACCAGTGTCTTCTCAGACGCACTACGTCAGCTGCGACCGCCTGCGAGCGGGCACGGCCCAGGCCGCATCGCGGTCGATCTCGCGGTGGTCATGCTCGCCGACGGCGGCGAGGCGATAGCGGACCTGGCCCTGCTACGCGACCCGCCGAAGGCGTTCGGCCCCGTCGCCTCCACCCCGACCCGCGGTCGCGGTCCCAACGCCTGCTCGGGCCCTCTCCTCGGGGATGCGTATGACCGGGGGTCGACCGGGAACGCTGTGACTGCGAGCGATGCCCGGGCAAAGTACGTACTCGGAGCGCCGAGACCCAAGCCGCAGTCAGGAAGCCGACGGCAAGCGTCCTCGCCAGCCATAATGGGCCGGAGAACGCGCCGACGCAGGCGCTGACAGCCGGACACACTTGAATCAATTGCAAGACGAACGACACGCGGTCCAGGCCGTTGGGCTTGCGCGCGTTGTCTGGTTCGCGGACAGAGCGTCCGGCGTGCGTGTGGCGCCGACCGTGACGGTTCAGCGTGAACATGGCATCCCTCTCCATGGTCTGTACTCGTTACCGCCGATGCTGAGCCGCCGGCATGCGACCGACCAGGGTGGAACCGCCGATGCCCGTTGATCGTGCAGCCTGTGCACGCGGTGCGTGCAAAACCTCGGCTCGCATCGACACGCCCACGGCGTAGCAGTAGCGTGACGATCAGTCACGAGCCGGGAGGGGATGGGATGGGAGCGAAACACGGCTGGTCGTGCGGGCGTCAACTAAGCCGCAGGATCGAGGCGGACGGCGGCACAAAGGCACAGGCGGCGACGGCGATCCACGAGCACTGCCGCGTCTCGCTGCTGCGGGCGCACCGCGCCGCCCACGGGCTCACGCTCGCCAATGCGGCGGAATGCGTACGCGGCATACTGCGCGAGTGGGACACGCCTGCGGAAGGGCTGGCCCATCAGCAGATCTCGCGCTGGGAGAACGGCCTTGACACACCCTCTCCGCACTACCTCAAGGCATTGTGCTACCTCTACCAGACCCGGCCGGATCGGCTCGGGTTCGGTTACGACTTCTCCGCAGAACAGGAGCGGATCCGTGACGGTCCAGCACACCGGGCCCCTCTCACCATCGATCAAGGCGTTCGCGACATGAGGCGGCGGCCGCTCCTCCAAAGCGGGGTGAGCGGTCTTCTTGCGCTCGCCAGTTCCCACGGTTTGCCGCATGCTGGCGTGCCCCAGTCATGGTCCGCGCGGGACCCAAGGGCTTCCCTCGCAGAGCTCGAGGAGAGCGCCGAGCGCACTGGTTACTTGCTCTACAGTGCCGCACCGGCCGACTTCGTGCCCATGTGCATGCTGAACATGGCAGCTGTCCAGGGACTGCTGCTGCGTAAGCCAACGCTCGACGCGCAGCGTCGGCTCTATCGTCTCATCGCGCGCAACGCCGGATACATCGGCATCCGGGTGACCGACGTGTCCGCGATGCCGGACACGTTCAACTGGTTCCGGATCGCCGACCACGCGGCGCGGCAGGCCGAGGATAAGAGCCTGCAGGCATGGATCTTCGCGCACTGGTCGGACGCCTACGGCTGCTTCCACCACGCCCTTCCACTCGGTCTCCAACCGGCACGAGCAGCCCAGTCTCTAGGGCTGGCCGGGGCGCGCAGCGCCTCGGTCTACGGCTACCTGGCCGAGGCGGGGATCCAAGCACGGCTCGGCCGACGCCGCGAAGCCCTCGACGCGGTGCGGCGCGCCGACGCCATGTTCGCGGCGCTGCCCGCAGCCGCGACGGTCGAGGACGGCACCAAGATCTCTGAATACTTCCTGCGCTGGCACGAGTCCAACGCGCTGAGCGTGGTCGGCGAGGACAAACTGGCCCGCGAGATGCGGGCGGTGGCGCTGGCCCATCCCTTCGCCGGCCAGGATCTGGCCGGGCGCGCCCTGCTGGAACTCGATCAGGCGGCCGCACTGGTCCGGTCGAACGACGTCGACGCGGCCTGCAATCAGATCATGGAGACCTGGTACGAGCTGCCGGCGGAGTACCGGTCCGGCCAAGTGCCGAGGCGGATCACTCAAATCGTCGACCGCATGTCCTCGCTCCAGGCGACGAACAGCTCGGTGCGGGCTCTGTCCGACTACCTCCAGTCAGTGGACGTTCGGCCCGCAAGGGCCAAGGGCACCGACTCGGCGACATAGCTCGAGGCGAGGGCTCCGACTGCTCGTTCCGAGACAGAAAGGGCGAAGGCATGGAAAAACAGCGGAGAGCGCTGATCTCAGAGCGGAGGCGCGCGGAGCGGGCCCGGGATCTTCAACCCTGCGTATACCAATGGCCGGAGAGCCTGGAAGCGTATCTGCCCGATCCGACGGAACCCGGCGACCGGTGGTATCAGGCGGGCAACGCTTCGAACCCGAGGACCACGCTGAAGATACTCGACGACCTGTGCCCCGCGGCCGACCTGCTGATCGACCCGCTCTGCGGGAGCGGCAGTTCGGCCTGGGCTGCGCGGCTGCGCGGCCTGCCGTTCTTCGGTATCGAGCTCGATCCCGTGCTCGCGTGTGTCTCCGTCGCGAAGGCGCGGGCGAGCGTGCGGGACGCCGAGCTGCTCGTTGAAGCCGGGCGAGTCGAGGGCACGGCGGAGCCGATCTGCTCGGCCCGAGCGCCCGACTCGCCCTCGCCAATAGCACTGTGCCTTGCGGTGACCGCCACTCTGAGCCAAGGCACGGAACACCCGACTCAGCCGTCGGTGATACTTGAGGATCTCGCCGTCAGCCCGTCGCCACACGAGCTCAACACGGTGGTGTGGGCCGACGCCACCGACGAGGGCGTCTGGGCCGACCTGTATGCGCAGCCCGGTCCGCTCGCCCAGGCGCGGCATGCCGTGATCTACGCCTCACCGCCCTTTGGCCTGCGCTCGCCTCGCCCGCGAGCTGGCCTCGGGCTCTACGGCGCCGCGGTCCGCACACTGACCGCAGCCGGCGTGGCGCACGCACTTAGCAGGCCGGCAGAGTTCCCGGCGTACGAGGAGATCGCGGCCTCAGTCGTCGGCAACGTGGCACGGCTGCTGCCCCGAGTGACCGTCGTCCTCGAACACGAACCGGCCGACGACGGTCAGGACGCTCGGCGCCTGACTGCGGAGAGGCTCCTCGCGGACCTGGGTCACCGGGTTGAACGGTTGCGCATCCTGGAGAGCGCTGTCCGCTCGGGGCGCGGAGCCTTCTCGCTGATCACGTGTGAGATCCAGCCATGAACACTCCAACAGCGAGCACGCTGACTCAGCACGAGTGGCCCGCGCTCGCGCGCGATACGGTGAATCTGGCGGACGCTCATGCGCGCCACAGCCTCTCCACACAGTCCGTTCAGGGCTTGGCCGCGATACTCGAGGGCCTGCTCGCCAAGCAGGGGTCCAATTACTTCGAGGCCGAGGAGGCATTCCGCGCCGCGCTCTCGGGACACACCGGGCAGCAGTACGGAACGAATTCCTCGTTTCTCACCTACTCCGCTTCCATCGCCCTCGATGCCGCTGCAAAGCAGCTGCTCCCGCAACGTCGACCGATCGGGTTACTCACCCCAACCTTCGACAGCGTCCCCGCGCTCTTCCGCCGCAGCGGTCTGCACCTGACCCCCGTGCCGGAGCGGCGCGTACTTCCTGCTGTCGACCTCGACTACCTGGACGGTCTGAGCCTCGGCGCACTGATCGTGGTCGTGCCGAACAACCCGACCGGGACCGTGATGTTCCCCGATCAGGTGATCGGCCTCCTGGGCTGGGCGGCACGGCGTGGCGTGACACTGGTCCTGGATCTCTCTTTCCGAATGTTCGACCCGGGTCTGCGGTTCGATGTGATCGAGTCTGCGGACGGCATCGGCGCGCAGGTGCTGACTGTCGACGACACTGGTAAGACCATTCCGCTCTACGACACGAAGCTCGGCGTCCTGAGCGCGTCGCGTACTCTGGCGCAGCAAACTGGCCGCATCTGCGGCGATATTCTGCTGAACCTGCCCGAACTCGACCTGCGGATGCTCGGCTACCTGTTCGGTCAGCAGGGCCCTGACGCCGAGGTGGCCCGTGCCTGCCGGATCGCGGCCGCGAACGGCGCTCTTCTCGCGGAACTGAGTGCGGGCGGCACACCGAGGTCGGCGGGCGGCGGCTTTCAGCCGACGGTGGCGTGGCTCCATTGCGACACCGGCCGCGACCACATCGTCGAGAGCTGCCGCCGTTCTGGCGTCGCTCTGCTGCCCGGGGACCGCTTCTTCTGGGACCGTTCGTGGCAGAGAAATCCCGGGAGTGAACGGATCCGGGTCCCCTTGCTGCGGGATGAGAAACTTTTTGAAGACGGCATGCGGACGGTCTTCAGCGCCGCCCGAGATGTGTGCTCGCGGGTGTCGATGCACGCGGACGGTGAACAGTGACGAGCTCGACGCGAGTCATCCTGGTGACTGGGTCCTCGCTCGTCGGCGTCGAGGTCCTCGATCTGATCGCGTCGCGCGGTTTCACCACGCGACGGCTACGCAAGGACGTCATCACCGACGCCGAACTGCACGATGCGCTCCGGGGTGCGTCGGGCTACCTCCTCGGCGGATACGAGGAGCCCAAGGCTGAGCACTTTGAGCGCGCCGCGCCGGTGCTCGAGACGGTCGCGTTCGTCGGAACCGACTATCAGGCTCTGATCCCCGGCTGGCAGCGCGCGCTCGAACTCGGTATCGCGCTCTCCAACGCCCCGGGGGCCAACGCCCAGTCTGTCGCCGAGTTCACCATGCTGCTGATACTCAGTTTGGCGCGGCCGCTGTTCGGCACGATCGCCCGACCGGGCGACGGCGACGCGGCGCTAGGGGAGATAGGGCCGGTCGGTCTGGAGGTGCGAGGCCGCACGCTCGGAATCATCGGGGCGGGCCGAATCGCCCATCAGGTGGCGCGGATCGCGGCGTCCGGTTTGGGAATGGAGGTGCTGTATACGGGGCGGCGGCGCAATGAAGATCTCGAGCGAACCGCGGCCGCCTCCTTCGTCGACAAGGCCGCGCTCCTGGAGCGCGCTGACGTGGTCTCCCTGCACCGTGCAGGTCCCGCGGAAGGGGAGGGTCCGGAGCTGACTGCGGCCGACCTCAGCCGTCTGCGGCACGGCGCGTTCCTGGTCAATACGGCGCATCCGGACCTCATCGATGTCGACGCGCTGCTCAACGTGATCCGGTTGAACGGAGTCCGGGCCGCCAGCGACGGGCTACGGTTGACTCCGGCTTGGCGCAGGCTCATAGCGCTCGGCCCTGATCGGTTCCTGTGCATGCCCCAGCAGGGCTTTTTGACGGCCGAGGCCAACCTGCGCGCAGCGCAGCTCAGCGCGGAATCGGTGTGCGACGTCCTTGACGGCGGGAACTCGGCACTGGTCGTGAACCCCTGGTTTCGTCAGACACGGTCCGGGCTACCGAGTTACGGAGCTTTGCCTTCGAGCACATAGTGCCCGTCGCGGCTCAAGCCGAGGATGCGGCCCCCAGCGCCTAGCCTCCGCGTTTCACTTGCGGCGGTGGTCGAGTCTTGAGCGGAAAAGCGAAAATTCCTTCTGAGCTGGGAAGATGAGGCTTGACTGAGGTCTCCGCCATCACAGCAGGAAGGCACTTTCTGCATGCACCCTGCCCGGTCGCGTCCCAAGCTCGTCATGTCGGCCGACGGTCACGGAGCAGTCAGCCACGCCGGATCCCGCTTGCTGGCCGACCTCTCCGAAGCCACTGGCCTGACCAGTGTCTTCTCAGACGCACTACGTCAGCTGCGACCGCCTGCGAGCGGGCACGGCCCAGGCCGCATCGCGGTCGATCTCGCGGTGGTCATGCTCGCCGACGGCGGCGAGGCGATAGCGGACCTGGCCCTGCTACGCGACCCGCCGAAGGCGTTCGGCCCCGTCGCCTCCACCCCGACCGCATGGCGCCTGCTGGCCGGCATCGACCCATCCGCACTCACCCACATGCGCTCGGCCAGGGCCACCGCCCGGGAGATCGCATGGCTGCAAGCTGTTGAGACCAGGGCAGGGATACCCGCAGCCCGCGCGGGTGGACGCGACCTGCCGGACCTTGTCCTGGACCTCGACGCCACCCTGGTCACCTGCCACTCCGAAAGGGAGCAGGCAGCGGCGACCTACAAGCGCGGCTTCGGCTACCACCCGCCGCTGTGCTTCCTGGACAACACCGGAGAAGCCCTGGCCGCAGTCCTCAGGCCCGGCAACACCGGTGCCAACACCGCCGCCGACCACACCACCGTCCTCGACCAGGCACTCGCCCAGATCCCCGACGCCCACCGCCACGACACACCCATCCTCATCCGCGCGGACAGCGCCGGAGAAGCGAAAGCGTTCCTACACCACCTACGCATCCCTGCACTCACGCGGGATCATCACCCACTTCTCCGTTGGATACGCCGTCGCCGAGCCCGTCCACCGCGCAATCCGAGCCCTACCCGAGCAGGCCTGGCATCCCCCACTCGAACAGGACGGCACGCTGCGCCAGGGCGCAGAAGTCGCCGATCTGACCGGCATGATCGACCTGGCCGACTACCCGGACGGCACCCGGGTCATCGTCCGGCGTGAACGCCCGCACCTCGGTGCCCAGCTCTCACTGTTCGACCTAGACGAAGGCGTGCGCCACCAGGCCTTCCTCACCAACACCCCCCACGGGCAGGGCTCCGTGCAGCACCTGGAGGTCCGTCATCGCGCACACGCCCGCGTCGAAGACCGCATCCGCAACGCCAAGACCACCGGCTTCGGCCGCTTTCCCTCCCGCCACTTCCAAATCAACGCCGCCTGGCTCGAACTGGCACTGACCGGCGCCGACCTGCTCGCCTGGACTCAAACACTTCTACTGGAAGGCGAGTTGGCCGCCGCCGAGCCGAAGAAGCTCCGCTACCGGCTCCTGCACACCGCCGCCCGCATCACCGGCGGAGGCCGCCGCCTCTGCCTACGAATCTCCGCCACCTGGCCCTGGCGAAATGAGCTGACCAGCGCATTCACCCGCCTTGCGGACCTGCCCCGGCCAGCCACCTGAACCGCAACAGTCCCTGCCCACCCACTACCCGAGAAGCCCTGGAGCACCCGACCCGCGCGTCGGGCCCCTGTCATGCCCGACGGCGACAAACAACCGAACCCACCACCGCATCCCACTCAGACCGACTCAGCCACTCGAAGTGAAACAAGGGGGCTAGTACGGCACATACCACCGCCGGCGCGGCAAGTACCGTCTCTAGTGCTGCATCAAGCAACGTTGGCCCTGTCGACGACCGCGCGTAGGCGCCGGTCGTCGGCATGGCGGTTTCGCCAGATGATGTAGCGGCGGATCATGCTGCCTTGTTCCTTGTGGGTGGCGTGGTCGGTGCCGTCGAGGGTGAAGTACCGCAGGGCGGTGAACTGGGCCTCGATCCGGTTCAGCCAGGAGGAGTTCGTCGGGGTGTAGGCGATCTCGACGTTGTTGTCCGCGGCCCAGGTGCCGACCCGCCGGCAGCGTTTCGTGGTCAGGTGCGGGGAGAAGTTGTCGCAGATGATCGCGATGCGGGTGTCCGGCGGGTAGAGAGTGCGCAGGTAGCGGCAGAACTCCAGGAACTGCGTGCGCCTCTTGACCGGCTTGATGTGGCCGTAGAGCTTGTCCTTGGCCAGGTCCAGGGCGGCGAACAGGTGCCGGACTCCGCCGTAACGGTTGTAGGTGGCCCGGCGTCTGCGGCGCGGTTCGCGGGCGGGGTCTTTGTGCCTGCCGCCGCGTTCGGCCCATTGCCGTCCGGGGTGCGGCATCAGGTTGAGCGGACCGAACTCGTCCATGCAGAAGACGACATCGGGTTCGCCGTCCTCGGGTGTGACCTCGCCGTCGGCGATGGCGTAGAGGTGCTCGACGCGGGCCTTCTTGGCCGCGTAGTCGGGGTCGCGGGAGGTCTTCCAGGTTTTCAGGCGTTGAAAGGAGACGCCTTCCTCGCGGAGCAGGATGCGCAGGCCCTCGTGGCTGATGTCGTCGACCACCCCCTCGGCGACCAGGAAGTCCGCCAGTTTGGCCAGGCTCCAGGTCGAGAACGGCAGGTCGTGCTCGGTGGGCCTGGACTTGGCAATCTTCTTGATCTCACGGCGCTCGGGCAGCGTGAACGTCTTGGGGCGGCCGCCTTTGTACTTCGGGTAGAGCGAGTCGAAGCCGTCGGTGTTGAAGTTGTGGATCACATCGCGGACCCGGTCGTCGCTGGTGAACGACACCTCGGCGATCTTCGCTGCCGGCATGCCCTGCGCGGACAGCAGGACCATCTGGGCCCGGCGCCAGGTCACCACCGACCCGGTCCCCCTGCGGATGATCCGCAGAAGCCGCCGCCCCTCGTCATCGTCGATCTCTCGGACACGTACTCGCTCTGCCACTCGGACAGGGTGTCGGACACGCGCCGCCCGGCACAGCATCCGGACGGCGCGTCACATCACAACAGGGCCAACGTTGCTTGATGCGGCACTAGTATGGGAAGTACTGCCTCGGTGTCACCCCGACCACCCGGTGGAACGCCGCCGTGAAGGAGCTCGCCGAGGCGTACCCCACGCGTCGCGCCACGGACTCCACCGGCAGCCCCTCGGCGAGGAACGGCAACGCGGCCTGCATCCGCAGCCGTTCCCGCCACTGGCCGAAGCCCAGACCCGTCTCCGCGACGAAGAGGCGGGCCAACGTCCGTGCACTGGCCCCGACTTGCCCGCCCCAGGCAGCCAACGGCCGTGCGTCGGAGGGGTGGTTCATCAGCCCTACGGCCACCGCCCGCGCCCGTGGATCACGCGGCTCGGGTACGGACACGCTCGTCACCGGCACCGGACGCAGCTCGTCGAGGAGCACCAGCTCGGCTCGCGCGCGGGCGTCCGGTGTCAGGTCCGTGCGGTCCAAGTGCTCGACGAGCGCCCGGAGAAGCGGGGTGACCGCGACGACCGTGGGGTCCCGCCAGTCGATGTGCGGGCAGCTCGCCGGGTCGACGAAGGCGCCTCGCATGACGGCGTCGCCCTCGGACCCGGTGGCGTGCGGGACGAGCGCGGGGACCCACAGGGCCAGCGACGGCGGCAGCAGCCAGGTCCCGTGCTCGCTGCGGATCCGCAGCAACCCCCGCTCGGAGCAGAGGAGTTGGTGGACGGGATGCCAGTGCGTGGCGAACGCCGTCCCACGCGGCATCGTGAAGTGGCCGACGAGGATGGCAGTGTCGGACCAACGACCCTTCCCTGTGTCGGACCAGCGCCCCCGCTCCTGTCCGTTCCGCGACATGACACGGCAGCCTAGCCCGTGGCGGACAGCAACCCGCCCCGCCTAGCGTCGACGTATGCCGATGAACCGAGCCCACCGCAAGCTGTGCAGCTCCGAGGGGTGGGCGCAGACGACGAAGGACCGCATCCTGCCCTGGGCCCTGGAACACGTGGAACTCGGCGCGGACGTACTGGAGATCGGCCCGGGCTACGGCGCCAATCTCCGCGTCCTCGTAGAGCGGGTCGACCACCTCACCGCCGCCGAGATCGACGCCGACACCGCACGCCTGTTGCGGTCCCAGTGGGGTGACCGGGCGGACGTCCTGCACGCGGACGGTGCCGAACTGCCGCTGCCCGACGGGGCCTTCGACTCCGTCGTCTGCTTCACGATGCTGCACCACGTGCCCACGGCCGACCACCAGGACCGCATCTTCGCCGAGGCGTTCCGCGTGCTGCGGCCCGGCGGGACGTTCGCGGGCAGTGACAGCCAACCCGGGTTCCGTTTCCGGGTGTTGCACTTCCGGGACACGATGAACACCCTCGATCCTGCGACGCTCCCGACCCGACTGGAGCGGGCCGGCTTCACGGACGTGGCGGTCGAGCTCAATCCGGAGCACAGCGGCCTACGCTTCCGGGCGCGACGCGTCTGACGGCGCCCCGAACCGTCGTACGTACCGCCGCTGCCACGGTGTCTCCACGGCGTGCCGGTCGTAGTGGGCGCGGACGTAGGAGACCGCCTCCCCGGGCGGTACCCCGTCGAGGACCGCGAGGCAGGCCAGGGCCGTGCCGGTGCGGCCACGGCCGCCGGCGCAGGCGAACTCGACGCGCTCGGTGGGCGAGCGGCGCCAGGCCTCGACGAGCACCGCGTGCGCCTCGGCGCGGTCGGCGGGCAGCCGGAAGTCCGGCCAGCGCAACCACCTTGCCTGCCAAGGGACTTGGGGCGGCGGCTTGCCGAGCAGATACACGCCGTACGTCGGGGCCGGGCTGTCGGCCGGGAGCGGGCGGCGCAGGCCGCGGCCCCGGACCAGGCGGCCGGAGGGCAGCCGTAGGACGCCCGTGTCCTGTTCGTCCCACGCCACTGTCATCCCACTCGTCCCCTCACGCGTCGGGTGCCTCGCGCACCGCCTTCTCCAGCAGGGCGCTCGCCGCCCATCGCATCACGTCCCGCGCCTCCTCGGGGTCGAGTCCGCAGGCATCGCGGGTCGCGATCAGCGCCTCCACGCCGTACGCGAGGGTGACGGCCATGGTCAGGCGGCGGTGGAGTTCGGGCGGGAGGGTGCCGGCGAGGGGTTCGAGTGCGGTGCGGGTGCAGCCGAGGCGGGTCTGGTCTCGGGTGGGGGTCTCCGCGCCGCCGTGCTCGTGCTGGGTGGATCAGGAGCTGTGTCTCCTGAAGCAGCTGCTGCGGGCTGGAGAAGTAGCGGTACGCGGTGGCCAGGGCCGCCTCAGCCGCCTCAGCCGCCTCAGCCGCCTCAGCCGCCTCAGCGATCGTGGCCCAACTCACCCCTCCCTGAGCACAGTTCAGGGTCCCGGCAGAAGGTTGGACAGCGTCCGACAGGAGGTCAGCCCACTCCCCGCGACTCCTGCGCCGCCCGCGCCTCGATCCCGCGGAAGTGGTCCGCCATCGCGCGCCGCGCGCCCTCGACCTCGCGGGCGCGCAGTGCGGTGACGATGTCGCGGTGGCGGCGGACGGTGAGTTCGGGGGCCGGGTCGTCTGTCCAGTTGCGGGCGCCGGCGACCCGGCGGAACACCGTCCAGAAGGCGCCGAGGAGTTGCGGGACGAGTTCGTTGCCCAGTGAGGCGTAGAGCAACTCGTGGAATTCGCGGTCGAGTTCGGGGAACGGGCGGCCGGCCCGGCCCGCTTCCTCCATCCGGTTCACCACCGCTTCCAGCCTGTCCAGTTCCGGTTCGGTGACGGTGGCGGCGACCCGATGAATCAGGCCCTCCTCCAACACCTCGCGCACCTGGAGGATCTCGGCCAGCGCGTCCGCATCGTCCTCGTGCCGGGTGAGCGTGCGGAAGGTGAGGCCGTCGACGAGCGGGGTCAGCGAGGCGCGGCCGACGTAGGTGCCGTAGCCGTGTCTGATCTCCACGATGTCGAGGGCCTGGAGTGCCTTGAGGGCTTCGCGGACGGAGTTTCTGCTGATGCCGAGGTCTTCCATCAGCTCGGCCTCGGTGGGCAGCGCCGCACCGGGCTGGAGCTTGCGGTCGAGGATCAGTTGCACGACCTCGCGCTGTATCCGACTGTTCCTTGGCTCCCCGGACATGCGCCGCATCGTACGCGCCCCAGAGGTCCCACGTCCCATGTCTGACCTCAGCCCAACCGGGGAGGGGGTCAATTTGCGCCAGTCATGCGCCTTTTCAAACTTCCATTGGTCCGACCTCTGACGGCTACGCCATTCGTGTGCGATGCCTTGACCGCCCCCACGGGCGCTCTTATGGTCGCGCTGACCGCAGGACGTAGGACGTCGTACCTCCTGGAGGAACCATGCGCGAAGACGTGACCCAGAACGTGCCCGCGCTGCACCGCCGGGCGTTCCTGAAGTACTCCGGCGCGCTGGGCGCGGCGGCCGCCATCTCCTCGTCCCTGACGGCCTGTTCGTCGGGGCCGCAGTCGACGAACGACACCGGCGGCGGGGGCACCGGCAAGAACCGGACGCTGACCGCGGTGATCGGCTACGGCAACGACGGCAGTTGGGACCCGACGCAGACCGCGTCCGCGTTCGCCATGGCCGGCAACAACCACATCTACGAGGGGCTGATCGACACCGATCCGATCACCCGCGCGCCCTACCCGGCGCTGGCGACGGCCGTGCCGAAGGACACGAGCGGCACCTCGTGGACGTTCACACTGCGGGCGGGCGCCACGTTCCACGACGGGCAGCCGGTCACCGCCGACGACGTCGTCTTCGTCTACGAACGCATCCTCGACCCGAAGACGACGACCCTCGCACAGGGATTCTTCGCGAGCTGGCTGAAGGAGGTCCGGAAGATCGACGCGCAGAACGTCGAGCTGGTCCTCAAGTTCCCTTTCCCGGAAGGGATTTCACGCCTCACCCTCGCGAAGATCATGCCGAGGCACATCTTCTCGAAGCCGGGTGCCTGGGACGACGCGATCAAGGGCAAGGCGGTCGGCTCGGGGCCGTACCGGCAGACCGCGCACCACCCGAAGTCCAACACCACCTTCGCCGCGTTCACCGGCTACAACGGCCCGCGCCCGCCCGCCTTCAAGACGATGAACTGGCTGACGATCGTCGACGCGGCGCCCCGCGTCGCCAAGATCTCCGGGTCGAGCGCGGGCGCGCAGATCGCCGACAACATCCCCTACGCCAACATCCAGCGGCTCCAGAGCGGCGGGATGACGGTCGCGGGCGGCGCCGGGATGAACAACCTGTTCCTGATGTTCAACACCCAGCACAAGCCCTTCGACGACGTACGGGTACGCCAGGCGCTCCACTACGCGATCGACACCGGCAAGATGGTCCAAGTCGCCCTGCGCGGGCACGGAAAGCCGTCCTCGTCCTTCCTCAACGAGGGCAACCCGGCCTACCGGCGCGCGAAGACGGTCTACGACTACGACCCCGCCAAGGCGAAGGCTCTGCTGAAGGCGGCCGGAGTCAGCGGGCTGAAGGTCGACATCATCTCGGTGAACGTGAGTTGGATCGTCGACTGCCTGCCGACCATCAAGGCGTCCTGGGACGCGATCGGCGTGCAGACGACCCTCTCCCCGCAGGAGACCACCGCCGTCTTCACCAAGATGGACCAGAAGCAGGACTACCAGGTCGTCGCCGCCGCCTCGAACCCCAACCAGTTCGGCCTCGACGCCGACCTGATCATGCACTACAACTACGGCCCGCAGAACCTCTGGATGGGCTACGCCCGTTGGGCCGGCAACTCCGTCGCCAAACAGCTCTTCAAGGACATGGACCGGGCCACCCAGGAACCGGACGCGGCGAAGAAGAAGACGATGATCCAGGACTACATCGACACCGTCGCCGAACAGGCCGTGCTCTACCCGGTCGTCCACAACGAGCTGATGACCGCCTGGGACCCCAAGAAGCTGACCGGGATAAGGCCGCAGCCCTACCCCGGCATAAACGTCCTCCAGGCCAAGTGGGTCTAGCCGTACAGGAGTTGGCCCATGGTCACCGTCGTCAGGATTCTGGCCCGCCGCATCGTCCTGCTCGTGCCGCTGATGCTCGGCATCGTGCTGTTCGTGTTCGTGGTGATGCGCTTCTCGGACGTCGACCCGGCGTCCGCGTTCTTCCAGGGCGCCAACCCGACCCCGCAGCAACTGCACGACTTCCGCGAACGCAACGGCCTGCTGGATCCCCTCCCCCTGCGCTACGTCCATTTCGTGGGCGCACTCCTCCACGGTGACCTGGGCACCAGCGCGCTGACCCGGGCACCGGTCCTCCAGCAGGTCACCACCGCGCTGCCGCTCACCCTCCAACTCACCTTCCTGGGGCTGGGGATCGCGGTGGTGCTGGCGCTGCTCGGCGGGGTGACGGCGGCGATCTACCGGGACCGGCTGCCCGACCAGATCATCCGGGTCGTGTCGCTCACCGGCGTCGCCGCGCCCGGCTTCTGGCTGGCGCTGCTGATGATCCAGTACCTGGCCGTCGACCGGGGCTGGTTCCCGACCGGCGGCTACATCAACCCGGCGGACTCCCTCACCGGCTGGCTCAAGACGATGGCCCTGCCGGCCCTCGCCCTCTCCCTGCCGGTCGCGGCCCAACTCACGCGCATCGTACGGACGTCGGTGGTCGAGGAGCTGGACAAGGACTACGTCCGGACGGCGATCGGCAGCGGTCTGCCGCCCAGGGTGGTGGTCGGCCGGAACGTGCTCCGCAACGCGCTGATGAACCCGCTCACCGTGCTGGGCCTGCGCGTCGGATACCTGCTCGGCGGTGCGGTCGTCATCGAGACCATCTTCTCCCTCCCCGGGATGGGCAAGTTGATGATCGACGCCGTGCAGAACGGCGACCCGGCCGTCGTCCAGGGCGTGGTGCTCACGACGGCGACCGGGTTCGTCGTGGTGAACCTCGTCATCGACATCCTCTATCTGCTGGTCAACCCCCGCCTGAGGGATGCCTCCTGATGCCCACTCAGTTCCCCCGGCTCTCCCGCAAGGGCCTCGCCGAGACCCTGTCCCGGCCCGGCATCCGGCTGCGCGGCCGGCGCAAGCTGCCGCTGCCGTCGAAGGTCGCGGTGTGCTTCCTGGCGGTCGTCGTCCTCGTCGCGCTGTTCGCCCCGCTCCTCGCCCCGCACGACCCGCTCGACCAGCAACTGCCCGTCGACGGCACCGGGCACCCCTCGGCCGGCCACTGGATGGGCCAGGACAGCCTGGGCCGGGACATCCTCAGCAGGCTGATGTACGGCGCCCGTTGGTCCCTCGCGATCGGGCTCGGGGCGACCGCGCTGGCGCTCGTGGTCGGCGCCCTGCTCGGGGCCGTCGCCGCGACCTCGCGCAAGGGCGTCGACGAGACGCTGATGCGCTGTCTGGACGTGGTGATGGCGTTCCCCGGCATCGCGCTCGCGGCCGTCCTGGTCGCCGTGTTCGGCGGCGGGATCACCGTGCTGATCTGCGCGATCGCGTTCCTGTTCACCCCGCCGGTGGCAAGGGTCGTACGGGCCAACGTACTTGACCAGTACGGCGAGGACTACGTGACCGCGGAGCGGGTGATCGGCGCCCGCACCCCGCACATCGTGATCCGGCACGTGGCCGTCAACTGCGCCGCTCCGATCCTGGTGTTCTGCACCGTGCAGGTCGCCGAGGCGATCGTCTTCGAGGCGTCGCTGTCCTTCATCGGCGCGGGCGTACGGCCCCCGGACCCTTCGTGGGGCAGTGTCATCGCGGACGGCAAGAACATGGTGCTGACCGGGGGTTGGTGGGCGACGGTCTTCCCCGGCCTGCTGATGCTGGTCACGGTCCTCTCGCTGAACATACTGTCCGAGGGCGTCTCGGACGCGTGGGCGGCCCCGGCCGCGCGCGAGGTGGACGTACGGCACGAAAACGACGACGACCCGCTCGACGCCCCGCGGCCGGGCAGCGGCGAGGTGCTCCGGCTCCCCGGCCTGACGGAGGCGGCGCTCCGACTCCGGTCCCGCGCACGGCCGTTGCCCGATCCCGACGGGCTACCGGTGCTGGCGGTGGAGAACCTGGCCATCGGCTTCGAGGGCCGGCACCACGGCGTGGACATCGTGGACGGCATCAGCTTCGAGGTGCGGCCGGGTGAAGTCCTGGGTCTGGTGGGCGAGTCGGGCTGCGGCAAGTCGTTGACGGCGCTCGCGGTGATGGGCCTGGAACCGAAGGGTGCGCGGGTGCGCGGCCATGTCCGGTTCAACCAGCGGCAGTTGGTGGGCGAGCCGATGCGGGTGCGGCGCAAACTGCTGGGCCACGAGATGGCCATGGTCTACCAGGACGCCCTGTCGTCCCTGAACCCGGCGATGACGATCCGCGCACAGCTCAAGCAGGTGATACGGCGCGGAGGGCACCGCGGCGCGGGCGAGTTGCTGACGATGGTCGGCCTCGACCCGGAGCGCACCCTGCGCAGCTACCCGCACGAACTCTCCGGCGGCCAGCGCCAACGCGTCCTGATCGCCATGGCGTTGTCCCGCGACCCCAAGCTGATCGTCGCCGACGAGCCGACCACCGCCCTCGACGTCACCGTGCAGGCGCAGGTCATAGAGCTACTGCTGCGGCTGCGCGAGGAGTTGGGCTTCGCACTCGTCCTCGTCTCGCACGACCTGGCGCTCATCGCCGACGTCACCGACCGGGTGGTGGTGATGTACGGCGGCCAGATCGTGGAGACGGGCGTGACCGCCGACCTGGTGGAGTCGCCGGCCCACCACTACACGCGCGGACTGCTCGGCAGCGTGCTGTCGCTGGAGTCGGCGGCCGAGCGGATGACCCAGATCAAGGGGGTCGTCCCCTCCCCCGCCGACTTCCCGGCCGGCTGCCGCTTCGCCGACCGCTGCCCGCTGGCGAGCGACCTCTGCCGTACGACGGCACCCGACCTGGTCGGACCGCGCACGCACACGGTGGCCTGCCACCATCCGGCGATCGACCTGGTGACGACGGAGAGCGAGACGGTCTCATGAGTGCCGTGAGCCCGCTGGTCGAACTGTCCGACGCGCATGTCGTCCACAAGGCGCGCAGCGGCGGTCTGTTCAGCCGCGATCGGGTCTACGCCCTGACCGGCGCCGATCTCACCATCGCGGCCGGCGAGACGGTCGGCGTGGTCGGCGAGTCCGGCTGCGGCAAGTCGACGCTGGCGAAGGTGCTGGTGGGCGTACAGCGGCCGACGTCCGGCACGGTGTCCTTCCGGGGCCGTGACCTGTGGTCGATGCCGGACGGGGAACGCCGGGCCGCGGTGGGCACCGGCATCGGCATGATCTTCCAGGACCCGTCGACCGCGCTGAACCGTCGTCTGACGATCCGGCAGATACTGCGTGACCCGCTGGACGTGCACGGCCGCGGGACGAAGGCCGAACGGGAGGACCGGGTAAGGGAGTTGATGTCACTCGTCGGCCTCCCGCGCGCGCTCGCCGACGGCCTCCCGGGACAGCTCTCGGGCGGCCAGCGCCAACGCGTCGCGATCGCGCGGGCGTTGGCGCTGGACCCCGACCTCGTCGTGGCCGACGAACCGACCAGCGCACTGGACGTCTCGGTCCGCGCCCAGATCCTCAACCTGCTCCTCGACCTGAAGGAACGGCTGGGCCTGTCCCTGGTGTTCGTGTCCCACGACATCCAGACGGTACGGCGGATGAGCGACCGTGTGATCACCATGTACCTGGGCCGGATCGTCGAGGAGACCCCGGCCGACCAGGTCACCGACCGGGCGCGGCACCCGTACACCCGGGCGTTGTTCTCGGCGACGCCGGGCCTTCTCCACCCCATCGATCCGATCCCGCTGATCGGACCGGTGCCGTCGGCGACCCGTCCGCCGAGCGGGTGTCCGTTCCGTACGCGCTGCTGGAAGTCCGACGACGTGTGCGCGTCCGTCATGCCGGACTTTTCACCCGCGTCGACGCCGGGACATCTCTACCGCTGCCACCATCCTGTGGAGGAGGACCTGTCGACCAGCGATCTCGTTCGCCAAAGCCGCCCCATGGAGCCTTCATGACCTTCCCCGCCCCGCTCACCGGTGTCGTACCGCCCGTCTGCACGCCCCTGACACCGGACCGCGAGGTGGACGTCCGTTCACTGCTCAGGCTCGTCGACCATCTGGTCGAGGCCGGGGTGCACGGGCTGTTCCTGCTCGGCTCGACCTCCGAGGCGGCGTATCTGACGGACCGGCAGCGCAGGTACGTCGTCGAGGCGGTGGTGGCTCATGTGGGCGGTCAACTCCCGGTGCTGGCAGGGGCGATCGACATGACGACGCCGCGGGTCCTGGACCATGTGACCGCGGTGACGGACGCGGGCGCGGACGCGGTGGTGGTGACCGCGCCGTTCTACACGCGCACCCATCCCGCCGAGATCGCCCGCCACTACCGCCTGATCGCCGCCGCGTCGCCGGTCCCCGTGGTGGCCTACGACCTCCCGGCCTCCGTCCACACCAAGCTGCCCTCCGACCTCGTCCTCGAACTCGCAGCGGACGGTGTGCTGGCCGGGCTGAAGGACTCCAGCGGGGATCTCGGCGGATTCCGTACGGTCGTGACCGGAGCGCGGGTCCATCCGGACATCACCGGGTTCAGCGTGCTGACCGGGTCCGAGCTGTTCGTCGACTCGGCGCTGGCGTTGGGGGCGGACGGGGCGGTGC
Source organism: Streptomyces sp. NBC_01478 (assembly GCF_036227225.1). GTDB lineage: Bacteria > Actinomycetota > Actinomycetes > Streptomycetales > Streptomycetaceae > Streptomyces. The sequence goes on from NZ_CP109444.1 coordinate 4,100,236, forward strand.
CGGGGCTCGCCAACGTCGATCCGCACGGGTATGTCCGGCTGGACGCGCTGTCCCGGGCCGGGGACTGGGCGCGGGCGCGGGCCGAACAGGAGCGGCTGTGTGTGCTGTTCGGACTGGTGGGCGTGGGTGACCCGGCGCGGATGGGGGGTAGCTCGTCGGCGCTGGGGGCGTTCAAGGCGGCGCTGCAACTGCGGGGGGTGATCTCGTGCGCGGCGACTGCGGAGCCTCAGGTGGCGTTGTCGGCGGACGAGGTGGGACGGGTGGGGAAGTTCCTGGCGGCGGCGGGGTTGCTGTAACCACAGTCCCCACCCACCCGACTCGGGTGTTTGGTGGTTCACCTTTTGAGAGGCCGTAAACGGGTGGGCCATCAGCGACACGGTCCGAGCACGCTCCACAACTGGGTCACCGCCACGCCGACAGCGGAAGGCTGACCATGGGCACGTACACCGACCCTCGCCACGTCATCGCCTACTCGGACGGTGAGGTGCGCAGGCAGTTCAACGTCTGCTTCACCGCCCGCACGGTCGGCGGGCGGCTCGCGATCTCGGACGAGTCCACGGAGCTGCGGTTCGTTCGGCCGGAAGAGATCGGTCAACTGCCGATGCATCACACGCAGCGGCTTCGGCTCCGGCATTTCCTGGAGCACCGTGAGCGGCCCTGTCTCGGCTGACCGAGTCGGGTGGGTGGGTAGGTGGGTGGGACATGGGGGCCTCAGGTTCCGATCGGTACCCGTCTGAACTCGATCGAGTCGTACGCGCTCACCGCCCCCGTCTCGTACAGCACCCCCACCGTCTCCGCCCCCACCCGCACCAGATCCGAGTACCCGGCCCACTCCCGGGACAGCGTGACCGCCTTGACGAAGCTCGCCCCGCCGTCTCCGCTCCGCCAAATCGCCATGCTCTGACGGACGTTGGGCACGGAAGGTGCCGAGAACAGCAACGCTCCGCCGGTGCCGGGGAGTTGAAGCACGCTGCCCTCCACCACCGGTACGTCGTCCAGCGTGTGCTGTACCGCGTAGGGCCGGTCGAGGCTCGTACCCCCGTCGCTGGAGTACGTGTCGAGCCGATTCCCCGTGCTCGTGCCCAACTGGTCCCGGGAGCTGAAGTACAGCCTGCCGTCGGGGAGTTCGGCCGCCGTGGACTCGTTCGCGTTGTCGACGCCGTTGTACGTGGCGTCCACGAACCCCAGCCGCCACGTCTCACCCCCGTCGTCGCTGTACAGGGCGTGGCCGCCGTAGTACTTCGCCTCCTGACCGGTGTCGGTGGACCCGGCGGCCGGCGCGGCGGAGTGGTTGGCCGGGATCACCAGCCGTCCCGCGTACGGCCCGCGTGTCAGCGCGATCGCGTGCCCGGGACCGGTCGCGTACCAGCGCCAACTCGGCAGCTTCACCTCCCCCGTGATGTCCCGGGGCGCGGTGAAGGTACGTCCGTCGTCCCAGCTCCGCTGCACGAACACCCGGCGGCTCTGTTCCGGTGTGACCTCGCCCCGCATGATCTGGCCCTCTGTGACGCCCCCGCTGTTGTAGGAGGTGACGAGCACGATCGCGCCGGTGCGGGGGTCGACGACGGGAGCCGGGTTGCCCCGGGTGTCCCCGTCCCCGGCGGCCACCACGGACAGCGGGCCCCAGGTGCAGCCGCCGTCGGTGGAGCGCCGTAGGACGACGTCGATGTTGCCGGTGTCGCCCGCGTCGTTGTGGCGTCCCTCGGCGAAGGCCAGGACGGTACCGAGGTCGGTGACGACGGTCGCCGGGATGCGGTAGGTGTCGTAGCCGCCGTCTCCGGAGACGTACGGCACGGAGGACGCGCAGCCGGAGCGGGCGGAGGCGTGCCCGGCGACGGTGAACGGGGCGATCAGTACGGCGGTGACGAGAAGCGTGCGGCTCAGGATGGTCATCGCTCTCCCTCACGGAGGTCGCCCCTCACGGGACGACGCTGACCTGTCTGTCCGTCACAGCCTCCCCGGTGTCACCGTCCCCGACCCGTACGCGACGATCACCGGCGGGGTCCGCGCCCGTACCACCGGCGTGCCCGTGCGGCGTGCGGGCGCACGTCAACACCTCAACCACTTCAGGGATGTTGAGGCGATGGACCGTCGGCCCCGGCGGCAGGCGCGCCTCTCCGGCCGCCACCGCGCGGAACGCGTCGAGGAGTTCGGCCGGACGGGTGTCCTGGACCGGGATTCCGGTCCACGACGGTCTACGACGGCGTCCGCGCCGCCGCCAGCAGCCGGGTCACGTCGTCCGAGCAGATCGTGAGGGCCGCGCCCACCGTCGCGAGGGCGTCGCGTTCGGCCGGTGTGTAGGGGCCGTCGGCCAGCGCGATGCGGGCGCCCTGGAGCAGGATCGATTCGCGGCCCGCGGGGGCGAGGTGGGGGGCGAGCGGGTCGAGGGCCTCGTGGAGTTCTATGGCGAGGCCGGCGCCGCTGGGTTCGCCGAAGACGCGGCCGGTGTCGGCGGCCAGGGCCTCGACGAGCGCGCCGAGCTGGTCCTCGGTGCAGTCCTGGAAGCCGGCGGCGCGGACGGTGCCCGCGGCGGCCTCCAGGGACGTACGGGCGCAGGTGCCGCCGGCCGCGAGGACCGCGAGGGCGACCGTGTGCACGGCGTCGCGGAGCATCGCGGAGAAGCGGCTCGTGGTGGGGTGGTCGAGGACGTCGGTGCCGTAGTGGCCCTGGCAGGCGGCGCACTCGACGACCGGCCCGGTGTCACCGCGCGGCAGCACCGGCATGCCGAGCAGGGTGAAGCGGCGGCGCCCGGTGAGCCGCTGGTAGTTGCGGTCGCCCCCGCATCCGGGGCAGAAGAACTCGCCGTCCCCGACGCTGGTCCACGCGGTACGGATGCCCAGCACGCGCGCCGCCCGGCCCTCATGGACAGCCCGGCCGTCTCGTCCCCGTTCAGGCAGCACGTCGCACCTCCGTAACGCCGCGGCAACATCGCCGCGCTGGCGTGATGTTAGCCACATTGTCGAGCCGGAGTCAGTACCCCGGACGAGACCTCTCCGTGACCTGCACACGGAATGGCCGGGAAACGACGGGGCCCCGGCCGCCGGAGACCGGCGTACGGGGCCCTTCGACGGCAGGTAAACCGCCGGTCAGGATGGTTCAGCGGGTGGCGCGGTTGACGGCCGAGACGACCGCCTTCAGGGACGCACGTGTCGTATTCGCGTCAATGCCGATTCCCCACAGGATCTTGTCGTCGATCGCGCATTCGATGTACGAGGCGGCCTGCGCGGAGGCACCCTCGCTCATCGTGTGCTCCTGGTAGTCCAGGAGCCGTACGTCGATGCCGACGGAGCCCAGGGCGTCGAAGAACGCGGAGATCGGACCGTTGCCGGAGCCGGTCAGGACGGTGTCGACGCCGTCGACGGTGGCCTCCACCTTGAGCGTGTCCACGCCGTCGGTGTCGGTGGTCGACTGGCCGGTCTTGACCTGGATACGGCCCCAGGGGTTGTCCGGGTTCGGCAGGTACTCGTCCTCGAAGGTCGCCCAGATCTCCTTCGGGGTGACCTCGCCGCCCTCGGCGTCCGTCTTGGCCTGAATGAGCTTCGAGAACTCGATCTGCATCCGGCGCGGCAGGTCCAGCTTGTGGTCGTTCTTCAGGACGTACGCGATTCCGCCCTTGCCCGACTGCGAGTTGACCCGGATGACGGCCTCGTAGGAGCGGCCGACGTCCTTCGGGTCGATCGGCAGGTACGGGACCGCCCACTCGATGTCGTCGACCGTGACGCCCTTGGCGGCGGCGTCGGCCTCCATCGCGTCGAAGCCCTTCTTGATGGCGTCCTGGTGGGAGCCGGAGAAGGACGTGTAGACCAGGTCGCCCACGTACGGGTGGCGCGGGTGGACCTCCATCTGGTTGCAGTACTCCCACGTACGACGGATCTCGTCGATGTCGGAGAAGTCGATCTGCGGGTCGACGCCCTGCGAGAACAGGTTCATGCCCAGGGTGACCAGGTCGACGTTGCCGGTGCGCTCGCCCTGGCCGAACAGGCAGCCCTCGACGCGGTCGGCGCCGGCCATCAGCGCCAGCTCGGCGGCGGCGACGGCCGTACCGCGGTCGTTGTGCGGATGGATCGACAGCACCACGTGCTCGCGGCGGGACAGGTGGCGGCCCATCCACTCGAAGCGGTCCGCGTGCGTGGAGGGGGTCGAACGCTCAACGGTGGCAGGCAGGTTGAGGATGATCTCGCGGCCCGGGCCGGGCTGCCAGACGTCCATGACCGCCTCGCAGACCTCCAGCGCGAAGTCCAGCTCGGTGTCCGTGAAGATCTCCGGCGAGTACTGGTACCCGAACTCGGTCTCGGGGCCCAGCAGCTTCTCGGCGTACTCCATGACCAGGCGCGTGCCGTCGACGGCGATCTGCTTGATGTCGTCCTTGGAGCCGCGGAAGACCACACGGCGGAAGACGGGCGCGGTCGCGTTGTAGAGGTGCAGGGTGGCGCGCTTGGCGCCCTTCAGGGACTCCACGGTCCGCTCGATCAGGTCCTCTCGGGCCTGTGTCAGCACGGAGATCGTGACGTCGTCCGGGATCGCGCCCTCTTCCTCGACGATCGAGCGCACGAAGTCGAAGTCGGTCTGGCCGGAGGCCGGGAAGCCGACCTCGATCTCCTTGTAGCCCATCTTGACCAGCAGGTCGAACATCGCGCGCTTGCGCGCCGGCGACATGGGGTCGATCAGGGCCTGGTTGCCGTCGCGCAGGTCCGTGGAGAGCCAGCGGGGGGCTACGGTGATCCGCTGCGAAGGCCAGGTGCGGTCGGGGATGTCGACCTGCTCGTACTGGCCGTACTTGTGGATCGGCATGGAACTGGGCTGCTGGCGATTGACGCGGCTGCTTGCCATGATGCGGGGGCTCCTCGTGGTGTCCTGAAGGACGGCCGACGGCGCAACGCCAGACTCCGCGGGGAGGGGGTCGGCCTACGACTACAGGCCCTCGCCGCGGCAGCTAAGGAGAAGCAGCCCGATACGCATGATGCTCAGCAGAGTAGCCGAGACGTGCGCCGTGCGGGGGGCCGTATCACTATGCGGGATATTCGCCGTCGTATACCACTCTCCGCTACGAGACTGTGATGAATGTCCGCGTTTTCCACCAATCATGGTTGCCGGTAGTGACATCTGCGTCACTCGGTGCCAGGGTGCCGGGCATGACGACTCACGGGGGCTTCGAGCCCGTCTTCTGCACCATCGTTCCACCGCATGTCCTCGACAAGCTCGCCCAGCACGAGGACCCCGCGCTCGCCGGTCCCGCCCGCGAGACCCTCCAGCGCGACGCCTACGAGCGCACCCACCGCCGGCTGACCACCGTCATCGGCGCACCGACCCTCGCCGCGCCCACCGCGACCGACCAGCCGCGGCGCACGATCTACGACGCCAAGCACAAGCAGGACCTGCCCGGGAAGAAGGTCCGCGCCGAGGGCTCCGAGCCCGGCAGGGACGCGACCGTCAACCGTGCCTACGCCGGCCTCGGCGCCACCTTCGAGCTCTACCTCAACGCCTTCAACCGGCACTCCATCGACGGCGAGGGCCTGCCGCTCAACGCGTCCGTCCACTACGACGTGAAGTACGACAACGCGTTCTGGAACGGCGAGCAGATGGTGTTCGGCGACGGCGACGGGGAGCTGTTCCTCGACTTCACCATCCCGGTCGACGTCATCGGCCACGAACTCACCCACGGCGTCACGCAGTACACCGCGAACCTGACCTACTTCGGCCAGTCCGGCGCCCTGAACGAGTCGGTCTCAGACGTCTTCGGCTCGCTCATCAAGCAGTACACGCTCGGCCAGACCGCCGCCGAGGCCGACTGGCTGATCGGCGCGGGCCTGCTCGCCCCGCGCGTCTCCGGCGTCGCCCTGCGCTCCATGAAGGCCCCGGGCACGGCCTACGACGACGACGCGCTCGGCAAGGACCCGCAGCCCGCGACGATGGACGACTTCGTCGACACCGGCAGCGACAACGGCGGCGTGCACATCAACTCCGGCATCCCCAACCACGCCTTCTACCTGGTCGCCGACGCCCTCGGCGGACACGCCTGGGAGAAGGCGGGACAGATCTGGTACGACGTCCTGACCGGCGGCGTGCTCAAGAAGGACGCCCTGTTCACCGACTTCGCCACCCTCACCGTGGCCGCCGCGAAGACCCGGTTCGGGGACGGCGGGGAGGAGTTGCAGGCCGTGCAGAAGGCGTGGGAACAGGTCGGGGTGCCGACGTCGTAGTCGCGGCGGTCGCGCCGGTTTCGTATTCGTACTAGACAGGGCCCATGCGTATTCAGGTACGGCGCACGGGCGGTTTCGGCGGTATCCAGCGCCGCGGCGAGGTCGACACCTCGACGCGGCCCGACGCGCACGAGTGGCATGCCCTGGCCCGGCAGGCGGTCGCGGCCGGGCAGGGCACGCCGCCGGCGGGCGTCCCGGACGGCTTCCACTACGAGATCACGGTGGACGGGAAGTCGGTGTACGCGGCCGACCCCCGGCTCACGGACGAGCAACGGGAGCTGATCTCAAGGGTGTTGAAGGAAGGTGCCTGAGCGGGTGTCGACGGCTGGCGTAACTGCTTGTTCACGCCCGCCCGTTGACACCCGTTACCGCCGGTACCCATGATCCGGCGCATGGCGAATGATGCAGGCAACCCGATACCTCGGTTCCCGGCCGATTTCCTCTGGGGCGTCTCCACCTCGGCCCATCAGATCGAGGGCGCGGCGGACCTCCGCGAGCCCTCCGTCTGGGACGTGTTCGAGGCCGAGCCGGGCCGGATCAAGGACGGCTCGACGGCGGCGGTGGCCTGCGACCACTTCCACCGCCACCGCGAGGACGTGGCCCTCCTGGCCGACCTGGGCGTGGACGCGTACCGCTTCTCGATCTCCTGGCCGCGGGTGAACTCCCCCGGCGGCCTCGACTTCTACGACCGTCTCGTCGACGACCTGTGCGCGGCGGGCGTACGGCCGGTCCCGACCCTGTTCCACTGGGATCTCCCGGTCACGCGGGACTGGTTGGACCGGGACACGGCCTCGCACTTCGCCGAGTACGTGTCGGTGGTGGCGGAGCGGCTGGGCGACCGGGTGAAGAAGTGGATCACCCTCAACGAGCCTGCGGAACATACGCTGTTGGGGCATGCGCTGGGTGCCCACGCCCCCGGCAAGACCCTGCTCTTCGACGCACTCCCGATCGCCCACCACCAACTCCTGGCCCACGGCCTGGCGGTACGGGCGCTGCGCGCGGCCGGTGCCACCGACATCGGGATCGCCAACTCCCACGGCCCCACTTGGCCGGCGTCGCAGGAACCGGAGGACATCGAGGCGGCCAACTTCTACGACCTGCTCCTGAACCGCCTGTTCGCAGACCCCCTGCTGCTCGGCGAATACCCGTCCGGTCTGGGCGAGTTGATGCCGGGCGACGTCGAGTCCGACCTGAAGGTGATCGCCGAGCCGATCGACTGGTACGGGATCAACTACTACGCGCCGAGCCGGGTCGGGGCACCCCAGGGCGCCGAGATCGAGTTCGGCGGACTCACCCTCCCCGCCGAACTCCCCTTCTCCGTGCGGGAGATCGAGGGCGTCCCGGTCACGGACTTCGGCTGGCCGGTGGTCCCCGAGGGCCTGACGGAACTCCTCACCACCTTCCGCGACCGCTACGGCGACCGCCTCCCGCCCGTCGTCATCACCGAGAACGGCTGCTCGTACGAGGGCGTCGACGACCAGGACCGGATCACCTTCCTGGACGGCCATGTGCGGGCGCTGCACGGGGCGTTGGAGGCGGGCGTGGACGTCCGCGGCTACTTCGTGTGGTCGCTGCTGGACAACTTCGAGTGGGCGGAGGGCTACGAGCGCCGCTTCGGTCTCGTACACGTGGACTACGAGACACAGGCGCGCACTCCGAAGGCGTCGTACGGCTGGTTCCAGGGCATGCTGCGGGCGCAGAGATGACGACGACGGGGAGTTCAGTGGACGACGGCAACCCGGCTCCCGCCACGGCCACTTCGGCGCTCGCCCTGGCCGAACCCGTCGAGCGTGTGGGCCGGGGCTGGACGTCCGCGCTCTCGCTCGCCAACGGGGCGATCTGGGTGGGCTGGTACGGCCCGCTGCAGATCCTGCTGGCCTCGCAGGCCAAGGACTTCGCGCCCGGCACCGGCATGTCCAAGGAGACGATGCTGGCGTGGGTGACGGGCGCGGGCGCGCTGGTGTCGCTGGTCGCCAATCCGCTCTTCGGCGCGCTGTCCGACCGTACGACCGCGCGGTGGGGCCGCCGTACGCCGTGGATCGTGGGCGGGGCGGCGGGCGGGGCGCTGTCGTTGCTGCTGCTCGCGGGCGCGGGCGGGGTGTGGACGATGGCGGCCGGCTGGTGCCTGGTCCAACTGACCCTCAACGCGGCCTTCGCGGCGGTCACCGCGGCCGTGCCTGACCGGGTGCCGCGGCTCCAACGGGGTTCTGTGGGCGGCTGGTTGGGCGCCGCGCAGATCCTGGGCGTGGTCGGCGGGACGGGCCTGGCGACGGCGGCCGGGGGCATCGGGGCGGGCTATGTGGCGTGCGCGGTGTTCACGGCGGTGGGCGTGCTGCCGTACGTGCTGCGCTACAAGGACCTCCGACTCCCGCCGGAGACCCGCCCGCCGTGGTCCTGGCAGGGTTTCCTGCGAGGCTTCTGGCTGAGCCCGCGCCGCTACCCCGACCTGGGCTGGGCGTGGCTGACCCGCTTCCTGATCAACCTGAGCAACGCGCTGGTGCTGCTGTACCTCCTCTACTACCTGCGCGACCGCCTGCATTACCACGACCCGGACCAGGGGGTCCTGATCCTGACGGCGGTGAACGGCCTCACGCTCCTGGCCACGGTGGTGGTCGGCGGGGTGTGGTCCGACCGGGTCGGCCGCCGCAAGCCGTTCGTGATCTGGTCCGGCGTCCTGATGGCGGTGGCGACGGCGGTCCTCGCGGGCTGGCAGACCTGGCCGGGCGCGATCGCCGCGGCGGCACTCCTGGGCATCGGCTTCGGCGTCTTCACCTCGGTCGACTTCGCCCTGATGACGGACGTCCTGCCCAAGGCCGTGGACCGCGGCAAGGACCTGGGCGTGATCAACGTGGCGAACGCGCTTCCCCAGGTCGCGGCCCCCGTCCTCGCCGCGCCGATCGTGACGTATCTGGGCGGGTACCGGGTGCTGTATCTGGTGTCCGCGGTGATCGGGATGGCGGGGGCGTTGCTGGTGCGGCGGATCCGCGGGGTGGACTGAGACGGGTCAGAGAACGCCCGCGTCCCGTGCCGACCACGCCGTCGGGAACAGCGGGCGGTAGCCCAGCTCCCTGCGGATGCGTTCCGTGGACATGATGCCCAACCACGGGTCGGGGTCGGTGCGTTCGTGGAGTTCGGCGGGGATCTCGACGCCGTTGAGCAGATGGAGTTCGACCGCGGTGACCGGGGCGTCGTCGGCGATGTTGTAGATCCGGCCGGCGATTCCCGGGGCGTGCAGGATGCGGAGGAGGCCCTGGGCGACGTCCGCGTGGTGGCCCATGTGCAGGCGTTGGTTCGAGGCCCAATGTGCCGCCCATTGGAGGGAGTTGGCGAGGTGGGGGTCGCCTTCGCCGTAGACGAAGGGGAGCCGGGCGACGCGGACGTCCATGCCGTCCAGGGCGAGCAACTCCCGTTCCGCCGTCGCCTTCGCGTCGGGGTAGGCGCCCCACATATGGCCGCCGGGGCGGCTCTCGTCCTCCTCGGTCATGGGGCGGCCCCGCCCGGTGCCGTACACGAGCCCCGTGCTGACCTGCACGAAGCGCCGTACGCCGGAGGCCAGCGCCGCCTGTCCCAGGGCGACCGCCGCCGCGTGGTTGACGGCCCAGGCCTCCTCGTCCGGTACGCCGCGGAAGGACGCGGCGACGTTCACGACCGCGTCGACGCCGGAGACCGCCTTGCCGAGGGCGTCCTCGTCCCGCAGATCGCCGACGACGACCTCCGCGCCCAGTTCCGCGAAGCGTTCCGCGCGTGCCGCGTCCCGTACCAGTACGCGTACCTGCTCCCCCGCCCTCGCCTGCGCCAGCAGCCTCGGTACGAAGCGCCGTCCGACCTGTCCCGTCGAGCCCGTCACCAGTGTCAGCATCATGTGTTCCTCTCGTCCCGACCAGCCTTGGGCAGCGGGACCGGTACCGGGAGAGACCTGTCGATCGGGGGATCGGCAGACCCTGGATAAGCCGGGCGGGCTGCCGCACCCTGGAAGCGTGAACCGAGCCGAACTCGCCGACTTCCTGCGCCGCGGCCGGGCCCGCCTGGACCCCTCCGACGTGGGCCTCACGGCCGGCGCCCGGCGTCGTACGCCCGGGCTGCGCCGCGAGGAGGTGGCCCAGTTGGCCGGCATGTCCGTGGACTACTACACGCGCCTGGAGCAGGCCCGGGGCCCGCGCCCGTCCCGCCAGATGCTCACGGCGCTGGCCCGCGCGCTACGGCTCACGGACGACGAACGCGACCATCTCTTCCATCTGACGGGCGAGGAACCGCCGCGCCGGGGCGCCCCGTCCACGCATCTGCGGCCGGGCCTCCTCCTGGTGCTGGACCGGCTGCACGACACCCCGGCGCACGTGTCGAGCGACTGCGGCGAGATGATCGCCCAGAACGCGATGTCACGGGCGCTGACGGGCGACGCGCTCGCCCGCCCGCCCCGGGACCGCAATCTGCTCCGCCGTTTCTTCCTGGACCCCGGGGCACGGGAGATGTTCCCCCCGGAGGACGTGGCGGAGCACGCGCGCTCCCACGTCGCGAACCTGCGCGCGGTGGCCGCGGCCCGCCCCGACGACCCCGAGCCGGCCGCGCTGGTGGCCGAACTGCGGTCGTCCAGCGAAGAGTTCGCGCGGCTGTGGGAGGAACACGAGGTGGCGGTACGCCGCCGGTCCACGAAGCGCTTCCTTCACCCGCTGGTCGGGCTCCTGGAGCTGGACTGCGAGATCCTCCTGAACCAGGACGCCCACCACCTGCTGATCATCCACACGGCGCGCCCGGGCTCGGAGTCGTACGAACGGCTCCAACTGCTGCGGGTGGTGGGGTTGCAGGACATGTCTCCCGCCCGCCTGGGGGCTGCGCCCCCAGACCCCCAACGGGCTGAGTGATGGGGCCCTGCACTTGAAAGTCCCGGCCGGCGACAATTCAGCCCCTCCGGCGTTTGAGGAGCGGGGCCTGGGGCGGAGCCCCAGAAGGATGGGACGGGTAGGGGCGGCGGGGGCGAAAAAAGCCCCCGAGAACCCCAACTCCCCCTCTAGAACCCCAGCTTCCGCAACTGCCGAGGATCCCGCTGCCAGTCCTTCGCCACCTTCACATGCAGGTCGAGAAACACCGGTGTCCCCAGCAACGCCTCGATCTGCTTGCGGGACTTGATGCCGACCTGCTTCAGGCGCGCGCCCTTCGGGCCGATGATGATGCCCTTCTGGCTCGGCCGCTCGATGTAGACGAAGGCGTGGATGTCGAGGAGGGGCTTGTCGGCGGGGCGGTCCTCGCGGGGGAGCATCTCCTCGACGACGACGGCGATGGAGTGGGGCAGCTCGTCCCGAACACCCTCCAGCGCGGCCTCGCGGATCAGCTCCGCGATCATGACCTGCTCGGGCTCGTCGGTGAGGTCGCCCTCGGGGTAGAGCGCCGGGCCCTCCGGGAGGAGAGGGATGAGGAGGTCGGCGAGCAGGTCGACCTGCTGGTCCGCGACCGCGGAGACCGGCACGATCTCGGCCCACTCGAAGCCCAGCTCCTTGCCGAGCTGGTCGACGGCGATGAGCTGCTCGGCGAGGGTCTTGGAGTCGACCAGGTCGGTCTTCGTGATGATCGCGATCTTCGGCGTCTTCTTGATCGACGCCAGTTCCTTCGCGATGAAACGGTCGCCCGGGCCCAGCTTCTCGTTCGCCGGCAGACAGAAGCCGATGATGTCGACCTCGGCCCATGTCGTACGGACGATGTCGTTGAGCCGCTGGCCGAGCAGCGTGCGCGGCTTGTGCAGGCCAGGCGTGTCGACCAGGATCAACTGGGCGTCCGGCCGGTGGACGATGCCGCGGACCGTGTGCCGCGTGGTCTGCGGCTGGTTGGCGGTGATCGCCACCTTCTGGCCGACCAGAGCATTCGTAAGGGTGGACTTGCCCGCGTTGGGGCGGCCCACGAAGCAGGCGAAGCCGGCGCGGTGGGGAGCCTCCGACGGCACAGGCGGCTTGGATGACGGGGTACGAACGCTCATGGCGCCCATTGTCCCTGATCCACAGGCCCGCGCCGCACAACAGTCCACCGGAGCCTCACACGGTGAGCTTTCGGTAACCCCACCGCAATGAAACGTCACGGAAACACCCCCGTGCACAACCGGAAACCCACGCCGGTGACCCTCTGACGAGCCCCCACACCGTTGGAGACGACCGTGATGACCGTGACGACCGCGCCGACCATGACCTCTGCCGCCGCCCTCGCCGCCGGGCGCATCGACACCGGCGACACCGCCTGGCTGCTCGCCGCCACCGCCCTGGTCCTGCTGATGACCCCGGGCCTGGCCCTCTTCTACGGCGGCATGGTCCGCGCGAAGAGCGTCCTCAACATGCTGATGATGAGCTTCGTGTCGATCGCCCTGGTCACGGTGGTGTGGCTGGCGGCCGGCTACTCGCTCGCCTTCGGTGACGACATCGGCGGCGGGCTGCTCGGCGGGCTGAAGCACGCCGGCATGTCGGGCCTCGGCCCGGACAGCGTGCACGGCACCGTCCCCACCCTCCTCTTCGCCACCTTCCAGCTCACCTTCGCGATCATCACGGCCGCGCTGATCAGCGGGGCGGTGGCCGACCGGGTGCGGTTCGGGGCATGGCTGGTCTTCGTGCCCGTCTGGGCGCTGCTCGTATACGTTCCCGTCGCGCACTGGGTGTGGGGCCCGGGCGGCTGGATCGCGGCGCACCTCGGTGCCCTGGACTTCGCGGGCGGCCTCGCGGTCGAGATCACCTCGGGCGCCTCGGGCCTGGCCCTGTGTCTGGTGGTCGGCCCCCGCCTCGGCTTCAAGAAAGACGCCATGCGGCCGCACAACCTCCCCATGGTCATGCTGGGCGCGGGCCTGCTCTGGTTCGGCTGGTTCGGCTTCAACGCGGGCTCCGCGCTCGGCGCCAACGGCCTGGCCGCCGCGGCCTTCCTCAACACCCTCGCCGCCGGCTGCACCGGCCTGCTCGGCTGGCTCTTCGTCGAGCAGAGGCGCGACGGCCACCCCACCACCCTGGGCGCGGCCTCGGGCGCGGTGGCCGGCCTGGTCGCGATCACCCCGTCCTGCGGCTCGGTCTCGCTCCTCGGCGCGCTGGTCGTCGGCCTCGCCGCCGGCGCCGTCTGCTCGTACGCGGTCGCCTGGAAGTTCAAGTTCGACTACGACGACTCGCTCGACGTCGTCGGCGTCCACCTGGTCGGCGGCGTCATCGGCACCCTCCTGATCGGCGTCTTCGCGATCACCTCGATGACCGGCGGCCCCGAAGGCCTCCTCTACGGCGGCGGGCTCGCCCAGCTCGGCAAGCAGCTCGTGGCCGTGCTCGCCGTAGGGGCGTACGCGTTCCTCGTGACGTACGGCATCGGGAAACTGCTCGACCGTGTGATGGGGCTGCGGGCCGGCGAGGAGGAGGAGCGGACGGGTCTTGACCTTACGGTGCACGCCGAGACCGCATACGATCACGGCGTCCTGGGGCACGGAGCCCCGGTCGGTCCGTCCGTCCCCTCCCTCCAGAAGGTCAAGTCCCAGGCATGAAGCTCATCACCGCGATCGTCAAGCCGTACCGCCTCGACGAGGTCAAGACGGCGCTCCAGGAGCTCGGCGTGCACGGCCTGACCGTCACCGAGGCCAGCGGCTACGGCCGGCAGCGCGGCCACACCGAGGTGTACCGGGGCGCCGAGTACCGCGTCGACCTCGTGCCGAAGGTGCGGATCGAGGTCGTCGTCGACGACGCGGACTCGGACGCCGTGATCGACGCGATCGTCAAGGCCGCACAGACGGGGAAGATCGGGGACGGGAAGGTGTGGTCGATTCCGGTGGAGACGGTCGTACGGGTACGGACGGGTGAACGCGGCCCCGACGCGCTCTGACCGCCAGCACTCCCCCGACGAACCCGACGGCGAGGAGCAGCGCCGCCGCGAGCCAGGGCAGCGCGAAGAACGACGCGCTCGCCGACTGCTTGGTGCCGGTCGCGCTCGCGGTCAACGTGACGTCGCCCCAGTCGAGTTGGGGCGCGTCCGTCCACTGCTCGGTGAGTTTCACGCGCTGTCCGGGCAGCAACTCGGCCGGGATCCGGGTCAGTCCGCGCGAGAGCAGCGTCCGGCCGAACAGCCCCTGCGCCTTCAGCGTCACCTTCGGATCGAGGGTGACGTTGCCGGTGTTGTGCAGCGTGTAGGAGATCGTCGCGTCGCTGTCCCCCAACCCCGGTACCAGCGGCTGGTGATGGGACACGTGGACGTGCTCGACGGCGAGCGCGGGGAGCGTCGGACCGCTGACCCGGAGATAGACACGGGCGCCCACGGCCCGCTGCACACCGAGCGCGAGGGAGCCGTCGCCCTTGTCGACGCGTTCGTCCAGGGCGACCAACGCGCCCGGGTGGTCGCCCGGTTCGGCACCCTCGGGCACATGCAGCGTGAACGGCACGGTAACTGTCTTGTGGGCGGGCACAGTTACCCGGGACTTCGCGGGCTTCGCCCACGCGCCGACGCCCCGCATCACCTCTTTCACCGTCCGCACGGCGAACCCGCCGTCACGCGCGGTGTTGTAGGCGTCGGCCGCGTACAGCCGGAAGGTGAGCGGCTTCGCCGTCTTGTTGGCGACGACCACCTTGTCCTGGATGGTCTGGCCGGGATCGGCGGAGAGATAGAAGTACGGCCGCGCGGCGAGTTGCGAGGCGGCCGGGTACACGGACCAACTGCCGTTGTCCGCCGCGTAGGTGGAGGGCGCGGAGAGCACGCCGAGGCAGAGGCTCAGGAGGAGGACGTACAGCTTGCGCATGGGTGCGGACCCCCACGGACGTGGTGTGCGGCGGTCGGGCGGGTGCGGGCGCCCGGCCACCGGAGGTGAGTTCGGACGGTCAGGTGAGCGTGAGCGTCAGAACGCCGGAGTACGAGCCCGGAGGCGTGAACGCCGGTACGTTCAGGGAGAGTCCGGCGTCGACGGTGAACTCGCCGCCGGTGGCCGTACCGTCGGGCGTGGACGCGAGCGTCGCTCCCGAACCGCCCACCGTGCCCGCCGAACCGGCGACACACGTGCTCGGGCTGCCCGCCTTGGTGGCACAGGCGGGTGTCCAGCTCAGCGCCCCGGCATCGATCTTGGCGCCGGGACCGGTGAAGTCGGTGACCTTGCCGGTCAGGGACCAGCCCGCGGGTCCGCCGCGGAAGTCCTGGACCGTCACCGTGTTCAGGGCGCCCGTGGAGGCACCGCCCTTGCCGAAGTCGACGGCGGAGAGGCCTACGGCGTCCCCGGCCTGTGCCATCGACAGCGTGCCCGCCTTGACGGTCGTCGTCAGCTTCTGACTCCCGGGCGGAACGGGCGTGGTGTCGTTGACGACATAGGCGGCCGGCCCGGCACCCAGGTCGTCGGTCCACGCACTGCCCTCGTAGGCCACGATCCCGGTGGTCGTCTTGTCGTTGACGACGAGCGAGCCGCTGACGGTGCCGGCGCTGGTGGCCGTGACGGTCGCCGTGTCCGCGGTCTGCGCGGTGCCGGACCGTCCGGCCAGGGTCACGGTGGCACCCGGGGTGAAGTTGCTGCCGGTCACGGTGACGCTGTCACCGGCGTTGCCGGAGGCCGAACCCAGGCTGATGGCACGGGTGTTGACAGGAACGGTGGCGGTCGCGGTGACGGTCTCGGAGACCGGCGCCGGCGGGTTCGTCACCGTGCAGGGGGTGTCCAGCTCCAGGATGTAGCTGGTGTGGATGTTGTAGTCGCCGGGCGAGAGCGTGATCGCGCCCGGGGTGGTGACCGTGAAGGTGCCGGTCATGGAGAACGACGGGAAGGCGCCGTTGCCGGGCACCGGGTCGTTCTTCTTGGGCCCGGCGACCGTGAAGCTGCCGGACTGGGCACCGCCGAGGGTGACCTTCCCGGTGGGCGTCATGATGTCGGCCGGCAGGGCGATCGCGGTCGGGTTGCTGGCGGCCGGCTTGACCACCGTGTAGGTCACGGTGACGGTGTCGCCGACCTTCGGCGCGGTGTTGTCCACCGTGATCGCGGCGGTCGTGGTGCCGTCGATCGGCGGGATGCCCGCGATCGCCGGCGGGATGCAGTGCGTTGCGAAGTCCACGTTCGTGGACGCGCCGGCCGGACAGGCCAGCGCACCGCCCGTGGCGACCGCGAGCGCGGTCACCCCGAGCAAGGACGCCCAACGGCGTCTTCGGGATGTCGTAGCCATGGCTGTGCCCCCTCCTGAGGACGGTGGTCGCGGCGGCTCGTCCGCGCCCACAGGGGGCATTGATGTGGGGAACGCGTGAGAAGTCAATGCACAGGCCGAAATTAACTGATGGGCCGTCAGCTCCCGCCCAACAGCGGGAGTTGACGGCCCAGTTGAGCCCGTGGGGGGAATTCTCAGGCGACTTCTCAGTCGAACACGAACGGACCCGGCGACTGCGCTCCGGTGGCCGTGCACGTCACGGCGATGCCGAAGATGGTCATCTGCAGCGAGCCGCCGTACGCCTCCAGGCTGTCACCGGAGGCCACGGTGCCGCTGAGCGGACCGACGGTGACGGCGTCGCCGGTCGCCATGGCCGGGTTCTCCGTGCCGCTGAAGACGGTCGTGCCGCCGCTCGCGTTCACGAACGTGAAGGTGGAGGCGATGGAGTCCTCCGCCAGGGCCAGCGGCGCGGTGATGGACGAGGTGACGGTGACCGTGGCCGCCGTACCGTCCTGCGTGGCCGTGATGGTGGCCGCGCCGCCACCGAAGATGCCGCAGTCCGCGGTGATCGTCGCCGTCTGGGGAGTGACGGCGAGCGCACTGGGCGCGAACGCCAGCGAGGCGGCCGCGAGGACCCCCGTCACCAGTGCCGCACCCGTTCCGATTCGCTTGCTTCTCAGCTTGCCTTTCATGGATCCGGTTCCCTTCCCGTGTCTGGGAATGCCATGTGGGGACGGACGGAAGAAACCCCTCAGAACCACTCACGGACACGGTGCGGTGCGCCACGCGAGCAAGAATCTGACGGTCCGTCGGAACTTACGGTTCCATTGATGCGCGGGAGACGGGGGAGAGCAAGGGCGAAATCCGGACGGGTTAATTCCGGACAGGGAGACTCTTCGGGCGCCGACCGCCACCATCCAGCCCGTCCCGGCCACTTCTCCACACAGGCCGGCAATATTCAGCCCGTCCGGCGTTTGAGGACGAGGCCCCTTCAGGGCCGATCGGGGGTCTGGGGGCGCAGCCCCCAGCACCACCTCAGCCGGCAGCGACCGTAAGACGGACAACCCCGTCCGGCGAAGCCACGTGCACAGGCGTCCCCGGCCCACCCAGATCCCGTACAGCCGCCAGATCCTCCGCAGCCACAGACTCCCCAGCCGTCACCACGGCCGCCGCCTCAAGAGACTTCGCCCCCGACGCCACCGCCATCGCCACCGCCGTCTGCAACGCGCTCAACTTCAGCGACGAAAGGGCAACGGTCCCGGCGACATACGTACGTCCCGTCTCGTCCCGCACGGCCGCGCCCTCCGGCACACCGTTGCGGGCCCGAGCCGAACGGGCCAGGGTGACGATCTTGCGGTCCTCGGGATCAAGCACGTTGCTCTCGGTCATGCACAGAGCATACGAAGGACCGGCACACTCACCCCGCCACGGGGTACATCGCGCCCCGCCGCCCCTCCGGCGAGGCAAGCCACTCCAGCTTCGCCACGGTGTTCGCCTCGTCCAACGGCGTGTGCAGCACGATCGTGAGATCCTGCCGCGCGGGCACCCTGAGCGCCGTCGACTCGACGCACAGCAGCCCGACCAGCGGATGGTCCAGCTCCTTGCGCACCACCCCCGCGTCCAGGATGTCCCGCCGCTCCCACAGTTCGACGAACTCCGGGCTCACGGCGCTCACTTCGGCCAGCACCACCTGCAACCCCTCGTCGTCGGGCCGGTCCGCGCACATCGCCCGGAACTGCGCGACGACCGTGCGCGCGTTCCGCTCCCAGCTCTGCGAACGGGCCCGGTAGAGCGGATCGGTGAAGAAGTCGACGAGACAGTTCTGCGTGTTCCCGGGCCGCATGCCCAGCACCCAGCCCGCCGCCTCGTTGTACATCACGCAGTTGTAGTACCGGTCCATGATGTGCGCCGGAAACGGCATCCACGCGTCGATCAGCCGCCGTATGCCCTCACAGCCGTGATCGGCGGCGGGCTCCGGCGCGGGCGGGTTCAGCCCGGCCAGCGCGTACAGATGGCGCCGCTCCACGTTGCTCAGCCGCAGCACCCGGGCGACGGAGTCGAGGACCTGCGGCGACACGGAGATGTCCCGCCCCTGCTCCAGCCACTGGTACCAGGAGGCGCCCACGCCCGCGAGCACGGCGACCTCTTCGCGCCGCAGCCCGGGCGTACGACGGCGCGCCCCACCGTCCGGCAGCCCGGCCTCGGCCGGCGAGACCCGGGCCCGGCGGCTCATCAGAAACTCGCGCAGCTCACTGAGCCGACGACTCTTCAGGGCGTCAACAGCCACGTACCCATCCCCCTACTGTCGGCTGGTGGTGCCACCACCAGGACAACTTCCGTCTCCCCACGCCTATTCCGACGGCCGGAAGCTCTGGACATGGCGACCGACACCACGACCCCCACCACCCACGATCCACTCGGCACCCCCAAGCTCTCGAAGCGGGACAAGCTCGTCCTCTTCGTCCTCTGCGCGGCCCAGTTCATGGTCGCCCTGGACTTCTCCGTCCTCAACGTGGCCCTGCCCACGCTCGGCGCCGACCTCGGCATGAGCCGGTCGGGCCTCCAGTGGGCGGTCACCGCGTTCGCGCTGCCGTCCGGCGGCTTCCTGCTGCTGTTCGGCCGCACCGGCGACCTCTACGGCCGCCGCCGGCTGTTCCTCACCGGCCTGGGCCTGTTCGGCGCGGCCTCCCTGCTGGCGACCTTCGCCTGGGACCCGGCGTCCTTCCTGACAGGCCGCGCACTGCAAGGCCTCGGCGCGGCGGCCATCGTCCCGACCGGCATGAGCCTGCTCACCACCACCTTCCCGGAGGGCCCGGCCCGCGACCGCGCGCTCGGCATCTCCGGCACCCTGCTCTCGCTCGGCTTCACGGTCGGCATGGTGGCGGGCGGTGTCCTGACCGACACGTTCGGCTGGCGCTCGACGATGGCCCTGCTCACCCTGTTCGCACTGATCGTCCTCCCGCTGGCCCCCGCCCTGCTCCCCGAGTCCCGCACCCCGGACCGCCCGCGCTTGGACGTCCCCGGCGCGATCACGGTCACCAGCGGCCTCCTGGCCCTGATCTACGCCCTCTCCACAGCGGCCGACCACGGCTTCGCCCGCCCCGACGTGATCACGACACTGATCGCGGGCGTCCTGCTCCTGACCGCCTTCGCGTCCATCGAGTCGCGCACGCCCCAGCCCCTGGTCTCCCTCCCGATGCTGCGCCGCCGCACGGTGGCGTGGGGCAACCTGGGCGGTCTGGTCACCTTCTCGATGATGTCGACGGTGGTCTTCGTCCTGACCCTGTACCTCCAGGAGATCCTGCGTCTGTCGTCCTTCGAGACGGGCCTGGTCTTCGGCGTCCAGGGCATCCTCTCGGCGGTCGCGGGCGTCTACGCCCCGAAGGTCATCGGCCGTATCGGCGCCCGCCACACCCTGATCGCCTCGCTCACCGGCCAGGCGGCTCTCACCGCCGCCCTCCTGGCCCTCAACGCCCACACCTGGTCGGTCTGGCTCGCCACGGCCGCCGTATCGCTGGCGAGCATGTGCCACCTGGGCGCGATCATCTCCTACGGCGTGACGGTCACCTCGGGCGTCCCCGACGAGGAACAGGGCCTGGCGACCGGCCTGGTCACCTCCACCCAGCAGATCGGCATCACCATCGGCATCCCGCTCCTGGGCGTCCTCGCCACCACGTCGGACGATCTGCTGTCGGGGGTCCACACGGTGGTGGGCATCGACGCGGCGATCGCGCTCGGGGCTGCGGTCCTGGTGGCCTTGGGGCTGCGCGCCGGCTCAGGGACGGTCGAGGCGGAGCCGCTCGGCGCGCGGTAGTCCGGCGACGACCAGGTCGTACGAGTCCTCCACCAGCTCCCGGACCAGCCGGTCCGGGAGTCCCCCGTCCACCGTCACCGTGTTCCAGTGCCGCTTGTTCATGTGATACCCGGGGATGATCAGCCCCGGGTGCTCCTCCCGGAGCCGGATCGCGTCCTCCGGGTCGCACTTGAGATTGACCGTGAGGGGCCGCCCGTCCAGGCGGGTCAGGGCGAAGAGCTTGCCCAGCACCTTGAAGACCGACATGTCCGGGTTGAAGGGGAAGTCCTCCACCGTCGCGTTGAACGACAGGCAGAACGCGCGCAGTTGCTCGGGGCTCACTCCGGCTTCGTCTCCTCCTCGGCCGGGTCGGCCGGTCCCACCGGCTCGACCAGTACCGTCACGATCTTGTTCCGACGCCCGGCCGAGGCCTCCGCGGTCAGCCGCAGCTCACGCCCGTCGGGCAGTTCTACGACGGAGGACGCACCGGCGATCGGAACGCGCCCCAGCGCCTTCGCCAACAGCCCCCCGACCGTCTCCACGTCCTCGTCGTCGTACGCCTCGAAGCCGTACAGCTCCCCCAGGTCGCCGATGTCCAGGCGGGCGGTGACCCGGTAGCGGTCGTCGCCCAGCTCCTCGACCGGAGGCAGCTCCCGGTCGTACTCGTCGGTGATCTCGCCGACGATCTCCTCCAGGATGTCCTCGATGGTGACGATGCCGGCCGTGCCGCCGTACTCGTCGATGACGACGGCGACGTGATTGCGCTCCTGCTGCATCTCGCGCAGCAGATCGCCGGCGTTCTTGGTGTCCGGCACGAAGCTCGCGGGCCGCATGGCCGTCGAGACCAGCTCGGACTCGGCGTCGCGGCTGATGTGCGTCTTGCGGACCAGGTCCTTGAGATACACGATGCCGACGATGTCGTCCTCGCTCTCGCCCGTGACCGGGATGCGCGAGAAGCCGGAGCGCAGCGCGAGGGTGAGGGCCTGACGGATCGTCTTGTACCGCTCGATGACCACCAAGTCCGTGCGGGGGACCATGACTTCACGCACAAGGGTGTCGCCGAGTTCGAAGACCGAGTGCACCATCCGGCGCTCCTCGTCCTCGATCAGCGACTCCTTCTCGGCCAGATCCACCAGCGCCCGCAACTCGGCCTCGGACGCGAACGGGCCGCGCCTGAAGCCCTTTCCGGGGGTGAGCGCGTTGCCGATGAGGATCAGCAGATACGGGATCGGGCCCATGATCCGCGCGAGCGGCAGCAGCACGTACGCCGCCGCCGTGGCCGTGTTCAGCGGATGCTGGCGCCCGATCGTGCGCGGGGAGACCCCCACCGCGACGTACGACACGAGGACCATGACGCCGATCGCGGCGAGCAGCGCGGGCGCGGTCCCGTGGATCACGTGCAGACACTCGTAGGTGACCAGCGCGGCGGCGGCCATCTCGCAGACCACCCTGACCAGCAGCGCGACATTGAGATAGCGGGTCGGGTCGGCGGCGACCTGCGCGAGCTTGGCACTGCCGCGCCGGCCGGACCGTACGGCCTCCTCGGCGCGGAAGCTGGAGACGCGCGCGAGGCCCGCCTCCGCGCAGGCGGCGAGCCAGGCGACAACGACAAGGGCGATGGCCCCGACGACGATCTGAGGACTCATGAGACGTGGTGCCCCGGCGCCCTAGGAGACCGTCGGAGCCGGAGAGGGGCCGGTGTGGCCCTTCTCCGCGCGCCAGCCGTCCACGATGGCGGCCTGGAGGCCGAACATCTCGGCCTTCTCGTCGGGCTCCTCGTGGTCGTAGCCGAGGAGGTGCAACACACCGTGGACGGTGAGGAGTTGGAGCTCCTCGTCCATGGTGTGCTGCGTCTCGGCCTCGGCGCCCTGCTTCGCGGCGACCTCCGGGCACAGCACGATGTCACCGAGGAGCCCCTGCGGAGGCTCCTCGTCGTCCTTGCTCGGCGGACGCAGCTCGTCCATCGGGAAGGACATGACATCGGTCGGGCCGGTCAGGTCCATCCACTGGATGTGGAGCTGCTCCATGGCGTCCTCGTCCACGACGATCACCGAGAGCTCGGAGAGCGGGTGGATGCGCATCCGCGCGAGGGCGTAGCGGGCGATGTCGAGGATCGCCTGCTCGTCGACCTCGGTTCCGGACTCGTTGTTGACGTCGATCGACATGGTCGTGCTGATCTACTTCCGCTTGTCACGGGCACCCTTGTGGGTGCCGTTCTCCGTACCGTTCTCGCTGTCGTACTTCTCGTACGCGTCGACGATACGGCCGACCAGCTTGTGCCGTACGACGTCCGCCGACGACAGGCGGGAGAAGTGCACGTCGTCGAGCCCCTCCAGGATGTCCTGCACCTGCCGCAGCCCCGACTTCGTGCCGCTCGGCAGGTCGACCTGCGTCACGTCACCGGTGATCACGATCTTCGACTCGAAGCCGAGCCGGGTGAGGAACATCTTCATCTGCTCGGGGCTCGTGTTCTGGGCCTCGTCCAGGATGATGAAGGCGTCATTGAGTGTCCTACCACGCATGTACGCCAGCGGCGCGACCTCGATCGTCCCCGCCGCCATCAGCTTCGGGATCGACTCCGGGTCGAGCATGTCGTGCAGGGCGTCGTACAGCGGGCGCAGGTACGGGTCGATCTTTTCGTAGAGCGTGCCGGGGAGGAAGCCGAGGCGCTCGCCCGCCTCCACCGCGGGGCGGGTCAGGATGATGCGGCTGACCTGCTTGGCCTGGAGGGCCTGGACCGCCTTGGCCATGGCGAGGTAGGTCTTGCCGGTGCCGGCGGGGCCGATGCCGAAGACGATCGTGTTCTTGTCGATCGCGTCGACGTACCGCTTCTGGTTGAGGGTCTTGGGGCGGATCGTGCGGCCTCGCGAGGACAGGATGTTCTGGGTGAGCACCTCGGCCGGTGTCTCCTCGGGACCATCCCCGTTCTCGCTCGCCCTGAGCATGGCGATCGAGCGTTCCACTGCGTCCTCCGTCATCGGCTGCCCGGTGCGGAGCACCAGCATCATCTCGTCGAACAGGCGCTGGATGAGGGCGACTTCACGGGCATCGCCGACCGCGCTGATCTCATTGCCCCGGACGTGGATGTCGGCCGCCGGGAAGGCCTTCTCGATCACCCGCAGGAGAGCGTCGCCGGATCCCAGGAGGGTCACCATGGCGTGCTGGGCGGGGACGGTGAACTCTGCTCTCGCCTGTCCCTGCGCGGGGGTGTGAGCTGTGGGTGTCTGAGTCATGGGCCGGCTCTGTAGGCCTTGCTCGTCCTCCTCGATATGACTCGCCCGCCACAAGGGCGGCCTGGTGATCCCAGGGTACGCCGGGCCACTGACAACGCCGTAGGGCTTTTCGGTGACCGTCGGGCCACGAAATACGGGGTGGGCGCGCGGGTCGCCGGAGAGCGTTCCCGGCGCAGGGCGAGCGCACAGGGTGACGCCATGAGCCCTGTTCGCGCCCCCTCGCATGTACGGACAATGCGCTATGTCCGTCAAGTAAGCCATGCAGGGAAAGCAGGTCGGCCGCTGTGTTCGTGCGTCTGCCCACGTCCGTGTCCGAAGCGCAGGAGTGCCTGGCCGAGGGGGCGGTGCCCGTCGGCGGGGCGACGCTTGTGTGGGCCTCCTGGCAACGGGACGGGTTCCCGGAGCAGGCGGTGTCCCTGCGGGCGCTGCCCGAGGCCAAGGTCATCGGGGACGGGACGCTGGGCGGGGCCGTACTGCTGCAGGAGATCGACGAGCGGGTGCCGGAGGTGCTGCGGCGGGCGGCGAAGGGGGTGGGCACCGGTGCGGTGCGCCGAACCGCGACGGTCGGCGGGAACATAGTCGGCAGCTCGCTGCGGTGTCTGCTGCCGGCCGCGCTGGTGCTGGACGCCCGCGCGGTGGTCCTGGAGCCGGACGGTCCCGTCGAGACCGACCTCGCCGAGCTGCTGGCCAAGCGCCCGCTGCTGCTGCACCTGCGCTGGCGGGAGCCGATCGCCAGCGGTTATCGCAAGCTGACCGACCAGTTGCGGGGCGAAGTTCCCTTCGTGGTCGCGGTCGCGGTGGGGGCGGGCACCGAGGCGCCTGTGCTGCGGGTCGCGGTCCGTGACGGCTACGACGTGCTGAGCGAGAGCGTTCCCTACGACACCGATGCCCGCCGCGTCCTCGGGACCCTGGCGCTCACACCGCTCGGCACCTTGCCCGAGGCGGTCTTCGAGGCCGTACGGGAAGAGGTCACGGGTGTGCTGGAGCGTGCGGCGGCCTGCTGAGCAGGAACGGTTCGCCCGGGGCGGGCGACGGGTGGCCGCCGGCTCGCGCCGCGGTTACGCCGACCCGCCGAACCCGATCGTCGGCACCGCCCGCCGCAGCGGCCAGGGGCTGCCGCTGCCCTGTTCCTCCGGTACGAGTCCCGCCAGGAACGCGTACCGGTTCAGGGCCGTGGGGTCCTGGCCCTCGACCGACTGCACCTTGCGCCACCATGCGCCGATCTCCGACCAGCTCGGTGCGGAGAGGGAGCCGCCGAACTCCTGGACGGAGAGCGCGGCGGTGAGTCCGGCGAAGGCGAGGCGGTCGGCGAGCGGCCAGCCGGCCAGGGTGCCGGTGACGAAGCCGGCCACGAAGACGTCGCCCGCGCCGGTGGGGTCGAGGGCCTCGACGGCGATCGCCGGGACCGCGGCGGACTCCCCGGTGCGCCGGTCCACGGCGTACGCGCCGTCCGCGCCGAGGGTGACGACGGCGAGCGGTACGTGTTCGGTGAGCGCGTGGGCGGCGGCGCGGGGGCAGTCCGCGCCGGTGTAGCGCATGGCCTCCTCCGCGTTCGGCAGGAACGCCTCGCAGTGCGCGAGGTCGGCGAGTCCGGCGAGGTCCCAGGCTCCGGTGTCGTCCCAGCCGACGTCGGCGAAGATCCGGGTGCCCTCGCTCGCGGCCTGGGCGACCCAGGGGGCCTGCTTGCCGGGGGTGAGGGAGGCGACGGCGGCACGCGCGCGTGGCGGGCAGTCCGGGGCGCCGCCTTGGCCGAACACGACCTCCGGGGGCGGCTCGTGGCCGTGCGAGACCATCGTGCGTTCGCCCTCGTAGGCCATCGACACGGTGACCGGGGAGTGCCAGCCGGGCACCTTGCGGGAGGTGGAGAGGTCGATGCCCTCGCCCTGTTCCAGCGCGTCCCAGCAGTACTCGCCGTAGTGGTCGTCGCCGAAGGCCGCCGCCAGCGAGGTGCGCAGGCCGAGCCGGGACAGCGCGGTGGCCATGTTGGCGACCCCACCCGGGCTCGACCCCATTCCGCGGGCCCAGGACTCGGTGCCGCGCACGGGGGCGGATTCGAGCCCGGTGAAGATGATGTCGAGGAAGACGGTGCCGGTGAGGTACACGTCCCAGGGCGGATCGTCCGCCGCGCGCAGCCCGGCCAGCGGGTCGACCCCGCAGGACGGTCCTTCGCTGCGGGACGACGGTCCCTTTCCGGTGGACGCGTTGGACGCGGTCACGGTGCGCTCCCTGACGTGATACGGATCAGGCCAGTGTGCACCACCACGCGCGCGTGGGGGCGGCTCCCGCTCCGGTACCGCCCGTCGCGCCGGTGTCGGGCAACCGCAGGTCCGGGCGCTACGGCGCGTGCCGCCGCCGGTGACGGCCCGGGCGCCGGTGCCGTACCGGGCGCGTCCGGATCCGGTCACCCGATTCCCGCCGGTCCTGCCGGCGCGGCACCTCCTACCAGCGCGGCATCGAGGGCGTCACCCACTCCGGGTCGGTGATCCGCATCGCGGCCGCGTCGTCGCGCTCGCGCAGCGAACCGTCGTCGTCGAGCCAGCGCCGGTGCAGCAATTCCAGCTTGGTGCGGTCGAGTTCGACGCCGAGGCCGGGGGCGTCGGAGACGGTGACCTTGGCGTCGGTGAAGGTGAGGCGCTCGGTGAGGACGTCCTCCGACTGCCAGGGGTAGTGGGAGTCGCAGGCGTGGTGGAGGTTCGGGACGGTCGAGGCGACGTGGGTCATCGCGGCGAGGCTGATCCCGAGGTGGGTGTTGGAGTGCATGGAGATACCGACGCCGAACGTGCGGCAGACGGCGGCCAGTTGCTGGGTGTTGCGCAGTCCGCCCCAGTAGTGGTGGTCGGAGAGCACGACCTGGACGGCGTCCTTCGCGAAGGCCTCTTCGATCTCGGCGAACGTCGTCACGCACATGTTGGTGGCGAGCGGCACGTCGGTCCCGGCGGACACCTCGGCCATGGCGGGAGTGCCGAGGGCGGGGTCCTCCAGGTATTCGAGGACGCCGCCCAGTTCCTTGGCGACCTTCAGCGAAGTCTCCACGGACCACGCGCCGTTGGGGTCGAGCCGGAGGGGGTGGTCGGGGAAGGCCGCCGCCAACGCCCGTACGGCGGCGATCTCTTCGTCGGGCGGGAAGACCCCGCCCTTGAGCTTGAAGGAGGTGAAGCCGTAGCGCTCCTTGAACTTCCGTGCCTGTTCGACGACTCCGGCCGGGTCGATCGCGGCGCCCCAGTCGTCCTTCTCGCTCGCCACGCCCTCGGGGTGGTCGGCCCACTTGTAGAACAGGTACGCGCTGTACTCCACCGCGTCGCGCACCTTGCCGCCGAGCAGGGCGTGCACGGGCAGTCCGAGCGACTTGCCGAGCGCGTCGAGGCAGGCGACCTCGAAGGCGGAGACGACGGACAGGCGCAGCTTGTCGGCGGTCTGGACACCGCGCAGTCCGCCGACGTCGACCTGTGAGGACGTCCGGGAACGGTCGACCGTGACCTCGTCGGCGACGGTGAACAGGCCGTTCAGGTCGCTGACTTGACGGCCCGTCACCTTCTCGGCGAGCGGGCGGGCCAGCTCCAGGTACTTGGTGTCGCCGTAGGTCTCGCCGAGGCCGGTGACCCCGTCGGCCGTCTCGATCTCGACGATCAGGCGCGGGGTGTAGGGCTGGTGGACGCCCTGGGTGTTCAGCAGCGGCGGGTCGGCGACCAGGATCGGGGTGAGGCGGACGTCGGCGATGGTGAGGTTCACAGGGCGGCTCCTACGAGGTCGAGTCCGGCGGCGAGCAGGGCGGTGAGCTCGGCCAGGTCGCCGGCCGTGGGGTCGGTGAGCGGGGCGCGCACGGGTCCGACCGGGCCACCGCGCAGTCGGGCCGCCGCCTTGACCAGCGACACGGCGTATCCCGGTACCCGGTCGCGGAGTTCGACGAACGGGACGTAGAAGTCGCGCAGCAGTCTCTCGACCGTCTTGTCGTCGCCGTCCCGCAGCGCAGTGAAGAAGGCGTTCGCGATCTCGGGGGCGAAGGCGTGCACGGCGGAGGAGTAGGCGGGGACGCCGACGGTGGCGTAGGCGCGGGCCTGGATCTCGGCGGTCGAGGCACCGTTGAAGAAGAGGAAGCCCTCGGGGGCGGCGAGCGTGAGGCGTTGCAACCGGTCGAGGTCGCTGTGGCCGTCCTTGAGGCCGATGACACCGGGGATCTCCGCGATCCGCCTCAACGAGGCCGCCGTATAGGCGACTTGGCCGCGCTGGTAGGCGATGAGCGGGAGCCGGGTGCGGGCGGCGAGCTGTTCGAGTTGGGCGACCAGGCCGTCCTGCGGGGCGGCGACGAGGTAGTGCGGCAGGACGAGGAGCGCGTCGGCGCCGGCCTCCTCGGCGATGCGCGCGAAGCGGGCGGCCTGCGCCCAGCCGTAGCCGACACCGGCGACGACGGGGACGCGGCCGGCCGCCTCCGCCACCGCGATGGTGACGACCGTGCGGTACTCGTCCTCGTCGAGCGAGAAGAACTCGCCGGTGCCGCAGGCGGGGAACACGGCGCCGGGGGCGGTGGCGATCCGCTCGGCGACATGGGTGCGGAAGCCGTCGAGGTCGAGGGAGCCGTCGTCATGGAAGGAGGTGAGCGGGAAGGAGAGCACGCCGCCCGCCATCCCGTCCCGGAGCCTGCGGACCACGGACTCCGTGGTCTCCGTTTCGCCGTTCGCTGGGGCCATCTCCCCGCCATCTCCCTATGTAGACGTTATCCATGTATGAAGACAGAGGTTAGATACGCGAACCCTGACCGTCAATGGGGCCCGCCGCGCCTCGGCCGTCCCTCGCTACCATCACCCCATGTCAGAGCCCGGTGGCGTCCGCGAGGTGAAGTCCGCCGCCCGTACGGTCGAGCTGCTCGAACTGCTCGCCGCGCGCGGCGACCGTCCCGCGCGCCTCCAGGAACTCGCCGACGAGCTGGGCGTGCCGCGCAGCTCGATGTACGCCCTCCTCCAGACCCTGATCGCCCACGGCTGGGTCCGCACCGACATCACGGGCTCGCTCTACGGCATCGGCCTGCGCGCCCTGCTCACCGGCACGAGCTATCTGGACTCCGACCCTCGGGTGCGGGCCGTACGGCCGTATCTCGACGAGGCGTCCCAGGCGCTCGGCGAGACGATCCACCTGGGGCGGCTGGACGGGCGGGACGTCGCCTATCTCGCGACCCGGGAGTCGCACGAGTACCTGCGGAGCATCAGCAGGGTGGGGCGGCGGCTCCCGGCCCATGTGGGCGCCCTGGGCAAGGCCCTGCTCGCCGAACGGCCGAACGCCGAGCTGCCCGACGGGCCGTACGAGGCGGCGACGCCGAACACCCACACCGACCGGGAGTCCTTGGCCGCCGACCTCGCGGGCGTCCGCGCCCGGGGCTATTCGATCGACCGTGAGGAAGGCGTCCTCGGGATCGTCGGGTTCGGCTTCGCGTTGCGGTACGACAACCCGGCGCTGGATGCGATCAGTTGCTCGGTGCCGGTCGCCCGGCTGACGCCGGGGCACGAGGGGCAGATCGTCACGGTGATGCGGGAAGTCAGGGCGAAGATCGAGTCGGCGTCGCCTGCGGCCGGTGGGGCCGTGCACTGGCGGTAGCGGGCGCCTTTCTGAGTGCCTGCATCAAGAGGCCGCCTGCACCGGAAAATGAACGCTGTTGAAAAGTTCGACATCTCGTTTGCCCCGCATCTGCCGGTCCAAACACAACGTGCCCCACATCACACCCCCCGCCCTTCTTTCGCGAACCGCGTGCTTGATACAAATTGGCCGCGCGTTCCTGTCCGTCGACGGTCGTCGCCCAATCCCCTTTTTGAGCCGCTTCTTTCGCATGCCCTGGGAACGCCCGTGTTCGCCCGCAGCACCACCATGCCCTGGCCCCTCGTCGCCCTTTTCACGGCCGGGTACCTCGCCCCCTACCTCCTGCCCACCACCGTCGGCCGACTCGACGCCGGGCTTCCGCTCTCCGCCACACAGGCCGGTGCCGTCGGCAGCGTGCTGCTGTTGAGTTCGGCCGCGGCGGGCTTTCTGCTCGCCTCGCGCGTCGACCGGGTCGGCCCGCGCACGCTCGCGCGGATCGGCCTCGCGCTGGCCGTTATCGGCTACGGCTCGGCCGCGTTCACGCACGCCGTCCCCGCGGTCGTCGCGGGCGCGGTCGTCGGCGGCTTCGGATCGGGTACGGCCACCACGGTGGCCGCGTCCGGGATCGCCGCCATGGGGGTCCCCCCGCGCGAGGGTGTTCGAGCGTGGGGGAGGGACCCCCATCACGCCTCCACGCTCGGCCTGTTGTGCGTGTCGGCGCTCGCGGGCGCCGTCTATCTGACGGTCCCACACCTCGGCACGGGCCACGGCCAGCCGCTCGCCGCGATCGCCCTGACCGCACTCGCCGTATGGCCGCTGACCGGCCGCCTCCCGGTCCGTACGACGACGAGGGAGCACGCGCGCGTGGAGACCTCCGGACTCCCCCACCGCCGGGCCGGACTGGTCCTCGCCGCCACCCTGCTGTGCTGGTCGCTCGCCCAGAACTCCCTCTGGGGCGTCAGCGGTCGCATCGGCATCACCCAGGCCCACCTCTCCGAGGTCGCCGTCGGCGCGGTCTTCGCGATCGCGCTCGGCACCGGGCTCGTCGGCGTGATCGGCGCGGCCGCGCTCGGCTCCCGACTGGGGCGCGCGGTGCCGATCGGCGCGGGCACGGCGCTCATCGCGGGCTGCATCGTGCTCAGCGCGTCCGCGCACGACCTGAGGACGTTCGCGACCGGCGAGATCGCCTGGAACACCCTCTACCCGATCGTCCTGTCCTACGTCCTCGGTCTCGCCGCCTCCCTTGATCCGCGCGGGCGTTGGGCGGTCCTCGTCGGCTCGGCCTCGTCACTGGGGACGGCGGCGGGGCCGCTCGTGGGCAGCGTGCTGTCGGCACGGGCCGGGTTCCCGGCGATGGGCGCGATCCTCGCGGCGGGGCTGATCGTGGTGGCGGTACCGATGACGGCGGTCGCCGTCGGCCCGGGCCGGCGCCGCCTGCCGCAATCGATCGTCGAGATCGCTGTCGAGGCCCCACTGTCGCGCCCCCTAAGGGGCGCGGGGAACTGCGCGCCCAGCCCCCACCGACCCGCAGCTTCATCACCACCCGCCTACGAGAACTCGTACGCCTCCACCTCGGCCAGATAACGAGCCCGCAGCTCCTCGTCGTCCTCCAGGAACGACGCCACGAAGGAGTTCCGGGCCAACTCCCGCAACCGCTCCCCGCTCAGGCCCAGCGCCAAGCGAACCGCGTCGAAGTTGTCGCCCGCGTACCCGCCGAAGTAGGCCGGGTCGTCGGAGTTGACCGTGCACAGCAGGCCCGCGTCGAGCATCGCGGGGAGCGGGTGCTCGGCCAGGACGTCCACCGCGCGCAGCCGGACGTTCGACAGCGGGCAGAGGGTCAGCGGGATGCGGTCCCGGACCAGCCGCGCCACCAGCTCCGCGTCCTCCATGCAGCGCAGGCCGTGGTCGACGCGCTCGACGCCGAGGATGTCCAGGGCCTCGGTGATGTAGGCCGGCGGACCCTCCTCACCGGCGTGCGCGACCCGTCGTAGACCCAGTGCGGCGGCGGCCTCGTACACCTCGCGGAACTTCACCGGCGGGTGGCCGACCTCGGCCGAGTCGAGGCCGATGCCGGTGATGCGGTCGAGGTAGGGCTTCGCCGCGTCCAGGGTCTCCATCGCCGACTCGGCGGACTCGTCGCGCAGGAAGCACATGATCAGCCGGGTCGAGATGCCGTGGTTGGTCTCACTGCTGCCCAGCGCCCGCCACAGGCCCTCCACCACCGTGCCCATGTCCACGCCCCGCGCGAGATGCGCCTGCGGGTCGAAGAAGATCTCCGCGTGCCGTACGCCCTGCGCGGCGGCGCGGGCCAGATAGGCGCCTGCGAGGTCCTCGAAGTCCCGCTCGGTGCGCAGGACGGACATCAGCTCGTAGTAGAGGTTCAGGAAGGACTGGAGGTCCTCGAAGAGGTACGCCTTGCGCAGTTCCTCGGTGTCCGCGTACGGCAGCTCGACGCCATTGCGGGCGGCGAGCGCGAAGGCCAGCTCGGGCTCCAGGGTGCCTTCGATGTGCAGGTGCAGTTCGGCTTTGGGAATGGGCATCGAAGTATCGTACGGGTGTTTTATCGCCGTTTCGGAACCGGCACCCTGAGTAGATCGTGCGCCACGGTCAGCTCCCCCTCGAACCCGGCCGCCCGCGCCTGCCGCTCGAACTCCTCCGGCTCGGAGTAGCGCTGGCTGAAGTGGGTGAGGACCAGGTGGCGGACGTCGGCCTCCTGTGCCACCCGGGCCGCCTGTCCGGCGGTCAAGTGGCCGTGGTCCACGGCCAGTTGCTCGTCCTCGTCAAGGAACGTCGACTCGATCGCCAGCAGGTCGCAGCCTTCCGCGAGGGCGTGCACTCCGTCGCAGAGGCGGGTGTCCATGACGAAGGCGAAACGCTGTCCGTGCCGTACCTCGCTGACGTCGTCCAGCGAGACGCCGTCCACGGTTCCCTCGCGCTGGATGCGGCCCACGTCCGGGCCCTTGATGCCGTGCGCGGCGAGGCGGTCGGGGAGCATGCGGCGGCCGTCGGGTTCGGTGAGGCGGTAGCCGTAGGACTCGACGGGGTGGGAGAGCCTGCGGGCCTCCAGGGTGTAGGAGGGCGTGGTGGCCAGTACGCCGTCCTCGGACACCGGGGACTCTGTGATGCCCACCGTCTCGCGGTACGCCGTGGCGTAGCGCAGGCGGTCGAAGAAGCGCTGACCCGACTTCGGGTAGTGGGCGGTGACCGGGTGCGGGACGCGGTCCAGGTTGATGCGCTGGATGACGCCCGCGAGGCCGAGGGAGTGGTCGCCGTGGAAGTGGGTGACGCAGATCCGGTTGAGGTCGTGCGCGGCGACTCCGGCGCGGAGCATCTGGCGCTGGGTGCCCTCGCCCGGGTCGAAGAGGATGCCCTCGCCGTCCCAGCGCAGGAAGTAGCCGTTGTGGTTGCGGTGGCGGGTGGGGACCTGGCTGGCGGTGCCGAGGATCACCAATTCACGTACGGACATGGTGAGTTATCCGGGCGGCCACTGCATGCCGCGGCCGCCCATGACGTGGGCGTGGGCGTGGAACACGGTCTGGCCCACGCCGGTGCCGGTGTTGAAGATCACGCGGTAGCTGTCGAGCTTCTCGTCCGTCGCCACCTCGCCGGCCTCGCGCAGGACGTCGGCGGCGATCGTCGGTTCGGCGGCGGCGAGGGAGGCGGCGTCGGGGTAGTGCACGCGGGGGATCACCAGGACGTGGGTCGGGGCCTGGGGGTTGATGTCCCGGAACGCGACGGTGGTGGCTGTTTCGCGGACGATCGTTGCCGGGATGTGGCCCCCTACGATCTTGCAGAACAGGCAGTCGTCTTGCGGTTCCCCTGACATGTGGGTTCCCTCCGAGGCTGGGCTGTGCTTTACGCGGGGCATCGTATCGTCGTTGTGTGCGGGTGCGTGGGGGCTGGGCGCGCCCACGCGGCGGAGCCGCACATCGACACAGCCCCGCGCCCCTTAACTCGGCAAACTGGGCGGTGTTTTCGCCGGACTGGTCTCCAGTGCCTCCAATGCGATGCGGATCGCCTCATCGAGTTGGGCGTCCCTACCCGCCGCATAATCCTGAGGCCTCTGCACCACCTCCACGTCGGGATCGACGCCGTGGTTCTCCACTCCCCAGCCGTAACCCTCAAGCCAGAACGCGTACTTGGGCTGGGTGATCAGCGTGCCGTCCACCAACCGGTACCTGCTGTCGATGCCGATCACGCCGCCCCACGTGCGCGTGCCTACGACCGGGCCGATGCCCAGTGCCTTGATCGCCGCGTTGACGATGTCGCCGTCGGAGCCGGAGAACTCGTTGGCCACGGCCACTACGGGGCCGCGAGGTGCGTCCTCGGGGTAGCTGTAGGGGCTCATGCCTCGGGGGAGCTCCCAGCCGACGATGCGGCGGGCCAGTTTCTCCACGACGAGTTGGGAGGTGTGGCCGCCTCGGTTGTAGCGGACGTCGACCACCAGGCCCTCGCGGGCCACCTCCACGCGTAGGTCCCGGTGGATCTGGGCCCAGCCGGGGGCCTGCATGTCGGGGACGTGGAGGTAGCCGAGGCGGCCGCCGGACTTCTCGTGGACGTAGGCGCGGCGGTCGGCGACCCAGGCGTGGTAGTAGAGCGGTTCCTCGTCCGCGAGGGGGACGACGACCGCGTGGCGGGGGTCTCCGCCGCCGGCCGGGGAGATGGTCAGCTCGATGGGCTTGCCCGCCGTGCCGATGAGGAGGGGGGCCGGTCCGGTGACCGGGTCCACGGGCTGTCCGGCCACCGCGAGGATCGCGTCGCCCGCGCGGACGGCGACGCCGGGAGCGGCCAGCGGGGCGCGGGCCGCGGGGTCGGAGGTCTCGGAGGGCAGGATGCGGTCGATGCGCCAACTGCCGTCCTCGTGACGGGAGATGTCCGCGCCGAGCAGGCCCTGGCGTTCGCCGTGGCCGTGGCCGCCGCGCGGAGTGACGTAGGCGTGCGAGGTGCCGAGTTCGCCGTGCACCTCCCAGAGGAGGTCGACGAGGTCGTCGTGGGTGGCGAGGCGGTCGAGGGTGGGGCGGTAGCGGTTGAGGACTCCGGCCCAGTCGACGCCGCTCATGTCGGCGCGCCAGAAGTGGTCGCGCATGATGCGGCCGGTCTCGTCGAACATCTGCCGCCACTCGGCGGCCGGGTCGACGGTCTGGCGGATGCGCGACAGGTCGACGTTGATGTTCGAGTCACTGTCGTCGTCGTCCGAGCCGGAGGCGCGGCGGTCGCTCGGGACGACCCGCAGTTTGTGGTCCGTCCACAGCAGGACGCGTTTGCCGTCGCCGCTGACCTCGAAGTGGTCGGCGTCCCCGGCGAGGTGCTCGACGCGCTGCTGGGCGAGGTCGTAGCGCTCCAACTCCGTTTTGGGGTCCGGGTCTTCGGGGGTCGCGCGGGTGGCGCCGAGGACGCCCTGCACGGGATGGCGCAGCCACAGGACGCCGTCCTTGGCCGCGCGCAGGTTGGAGTAGCGGCCGGCCTCGACCGGGAAGGCGACGATGCGGTCGGCGAGGCCTTCGAGGTCGATACGGGTGGTGGGGCGGCCCTCGCTGTCGGGGGTCTCGTCCTTGTCGGGGGCCTCGAAGGGGCGGCCGTGCCGTTGCGGTCCGAAGGGGGACGGGGTGGTGGCGGCGAGGGTGATCAGGTGCGGGCGGTCGCCGACCACGAAGGCGAGGTCGAAGACGTACTCGTCGTAGACCGGGTCGAAGGAGCGGGTGGAGAGGAAGACCAGGTGCTTGCCGTCGAGGGTGAAGGCGGGGGCGTAGTCCTGGAAGCGGAGCGGGGTCGCCTCGGTGACCGACAGGTCGGTGGTGTTGGCGAGCTTGAGCTGGCGCAGCGGACGCGGGCCGGGGTGCGACCAGGCGAGCCAGGCCGAGTCCGGGGAGAAGGAGAGGCCCGAGGCGCCGCCGTCCTCGCTGCGGTCGACCTCACGGACCTCGCCGGTCTCGCACTCGACGAGGAGGACGCGTC
This sequence comes from Streptomyces sp. NBC_01478, assembly GCF_036227225.1. Lineage (GTDB taxonomy): Bacteria > Actinomycetota > Actinomycetes > Streptomycetales > Streptomycetaceae > Streptomyces. Next base: position 4,135,085 of record NZ_CP109444.1, read on the forward strand.
CGTCGTGCGAGGCCACGGCGACGCGGCCGCCGTCGGGGGCCACGGTGAGGGCGAGGACGCGGCCGAGCTGTCCGGCGGCGAGTCTGCGCGGGGTGGCACCGGGTGCGAGGCCGGTGGCGGGGGCGAACTCCAGGGCGTCGTCACCCTCGGCGTCCGTCACCCACACCACCCACTCCTCACCGTCGGCGCGGAAGGTGCGGGGCAGCCGGGCCCGTACCCCGGGGGTGGCCGCGAGCGCGCGGGCGGGGCCGGAGCGGTGGGTGACCCAGTGGACGGCGCCGCGTACGGCGACCGCGCTGCCGCGCGCGGTGTGGTCGGGCGAGGCGGCGCCGAACCAACGGGCGGCGGACACCGGGAACGGCTGCTGGTCGGTGCGCTGTCCGCCCAGCCGGATGTCGAGGCGGCGCGGTTCGGCGCCGTCCAGGTCGTCCAGGAGCCAGAGTTCACCGGCCGAGGAGTAGGTGATCCGGGTGCCGTCTCCGGCCGCGTGCCGGGCGTAGAAGCCGTCGAGGGGCGTGTGGCGGCGGAGGTCGGAGCCGTCGGCGAGGGAGGAGTAGAGCGCGCCGGTGCCCTCGTGGTCGGAGAGGAACGCGATCCGGTCCCCCGCCCACAGCGGGTACTCGATGTTGCCGTCCAACTCCTCGTGCAGGCGCGTGAATTCGCCGTCGCCCTCGCGGTCGATCCACAGCTTGCCGGCCGTGCCGCCCCGGTAGCGCTTCCACCAGGCGGCCTCGCGGCCCATGGGGGCGGAGAGCAGGACAGTGGCCGTGGGACCGATGGCGACATCACCAACGAGCCCGTACGGCAGGGTGGTTGCCGGTCCGCCGTCCAGCGGGATCGCGCGGGCCCAACTGCGGCGGAGGTTCGGCTGGCCGTGGGTGCTGGTCGCGAGGACCTGGCCGTCCGCCGTCCAGCCGCGTACCTGGGTGCGTGAACTGCCCCAGTACGTCAGGCGTTTGGCGGGGCCGCCGTCGACCGGGGCGATGTGCACCTCGGGGGCGCCGTCACGGGCGGAGGTCCAGGCGACGGTCGTGCCGTCGGGCGAGATGCGCGGGTGGTTCACCGGCATGTTCTCCGCGCTGACCCGCCAGGCCCGGCCGCCGCCGTCGAGGGACGCCAGCCATACGTCGTCCTCGGCGGTGAAGGCGACCAACTCGCCGTGCAGGTGCGGGAAGCGGAGATAGGCCTGGGGACCGGCCTGGGCTGCGGACGCTGAGGGCTGAGTCACCTGATCAGCGTATGCAGCGGCGGCCTGCGACAACAGTGGTTTGGATCACTTGCCCTCGACGGGCCAGCAGGTCGGGTCGCCCTTGCACCACATCGTCTTGGTGACCGTGACGGTGACCGTCGGTCCCGGGCCGTAGGTGAGCGTCGGGTTCGGGTTGTTCACGGACGAGGGTGTCGCCGCGTTGCAGTCGCCGAGCCCGGTCACGTGGAACACCTGCTTGCCGGCGACCTTGCCGACCAGGTCGCCGCGGACACACGCGCCGTCGACGGCCCGGGTGACCTTGCCGGTGACGGTGATGTCCCGGTTGTCGTCGGTCTGCCCCTGACAGTCGACGCTGACGACCGTGGTCTCGGTCGGCGAGGGCGTCTTCCCGGGCGTGTAGGCCTTGTCGTTGCTGCCGTAGCTGCCCGTGCAGGTCAGCCAGCGCACGCTCACATGGTCCCGCTTGAGCTCCGCGGTCGCCGTCTTGTCGGTGGTGTACGCGACGGTCGCCGAGCTGAGATCACCGGGCTGGCACGCGACGGCCCCGCCCACGGCCACCACCGCGAGCCCCGCCACGGCGGCCACCCGTCGTCCGCGCGGCCGACGCCAGTTCTGTCTCAACGCCCCCATGGACGGCAGCCTGCCACCGTCGGGGCGCACACGGAAGAGCGCATACGGCCACCCGTGCGCCGGGGGCGCAGTCACCGGCGCACAGTCGTCAGCCGCGGAGCAGCAGCCACTCCTGAAGCTCCACCACATTGCCCTCGGGGTCCTTGAGATGGGCGACCCGCATCCGGTCCGTCATCGGCGCGGGTCCGTGCAGCAGCACGGCACCCCGGTCGGTGATCTGCGCGCAGTACGCGTCCAGGTCGCCGACCCGCAGCACCACCAGCGAGCGGTGCCCGGTCACCGACTCCCCCATTTCACCGAGGACTTGGGCCATCATCGCCCGGTCCTGGAGAGCGATCCCGGCCGATCCGGTCGAGGGGGAGAACTTCTCGTACGGTCCCTCGGTCGCCCCCGACTGGGGCTTCAGGCCGAGGACTTCGGCGTAGAAGCGGTAGCAGGCGGCGAAGTCGGTGACGAGCAGCCGTACTTGGGCGAGTTCCACGGCGATTCCCTCCTGGTTCATGACCAGCGTCCGGTACGGCCCAGGAGCAGGGCACTTGCCGCGGTCCCGGCCGTCGATGTGCGCAGCACGCTACGCCCGAGCCGGTAGGTCTTCGCCCCGGCCTCCTCGAAGAGGGTCAACTCCTCGGGGGAGACGCCTCCTTCGGGGCCCACGACCAGCACGATCTCGCCCTCGGCGGGGAGTTCGGCGGTGGCGAGGGGTTCGCTGCCGTACTCGCGGTCCTCGTGGAGGACGGCGGCGAAGTCTGCTTTGGCGAGAAGTGCCGCAACCTGTTTGCTCGTTGCCGCGTCCGCGACCTCCGGGAAGCGCAGCCGGCGGGACTGCTTGCCGGCCTCGCGGGCGGTGGCCCGCCACTTCGCGAGGGCCTTCAGGCCCCGCTCGCCCTTCCACTGCGTGATGCAACGGGAGGCCGCCCAGGGGACGATCGCGTCGACACCGGTCTCGGTCATCGTCTCCACGGCCAGCTCGCCGCGGTCGCCCTTGGGGAGGGCCTGGACGACGGTGATGCGGGGGGCGGGCTCGGACTCGACGGGGAACGCATGCAGTTCGACGATCAGCCGGTCCTTGCCCTCGGCCCTGAGGACCACACCGGCGGCGCCCCGGCCCTGTCCGTCCGTGAGCACGACGTCCTCGCCGGGCTGCAGCCGTCGTACGGAAACCGCGTGTCGTCCCTCGGGGCCGGTCACCTCGGCGACGGAGCCGGGGCCCGCGCCCTCCAGGGACTCGACCACGAACACCGGGGCGGTCATCGGAGGTTGTCCCCGGCCGACAACGCTGTCCGGGCGGCGGCCAGTTCGGCGACCAGGACCTCGACCAGTTGGCCGGCCGGCAGCTCGCGGGCCATGCGGTGGCCCTGTCCCGCCCACAGGGCCATGCCCTGCGGGTCGCCGGACGCGGCGGCCTGCTTGCGGAGCGGGGAGGTCAGGTGGTGGATCTCCGGGTACGCGGCGGGGGCGTAGGGGCCGTGCTCGCGCATGAAGCGGTTGACCAGGCCGCGGGCCGGGCGGCCGGAGAAGGCGCGGGTCAACTCGGTCCGCGTGAACAGGGGGTTGGTGAGTGCCTGCTTGTGCAGGGCGTGGGCGCCGGACTCCGGGGTGGTGAGGAACGCCGTGCCGAGCTGGGCCGCGCTCGCGCCCGCGGCGAGGGCCGCGGCGATCTGGCTGCCGCGCATCAGACCGCCGGCCGCGACGATGGGGAGGCTCACGGTCTCGCGGATCTGGGCGACGAGGGAGAGCAGGCCGAGGCCGGCGCCGTCGTTCTCCGGGAGGTCGCGGTGAGTGCCCTGGTGACCGCCGGCCTCGACGCCCTGCGCGATCACCGCGTCGGCACCGGCCCGCTCCACGGCGAGGGCCTCCTCGACGGTGGTGACGGTGACGAGGGTGAAGGTGCCGGCCCGGCGCAGCGAGTCCAGCACCTCGGGCGTCGGGACGCCGAAGTGGAAGGAGGCGAAGGACACCGGGTTGTCGAGCAGGACGGACAGTTTGGCGTCGTAGCCGTCCTCGCGGCCGCTGTCCGGGTCGCCGAGTTCGGTCTCGTACCAGGTGGCCTCGCCGGCCAGTTGGTGGGCGTAGACGTCGACGGCGGCCTTGTCCGCGTACTCGGGCTGCGGCATGAAGAGGTTCACGCCGAAGGGGCGGGCCGTCAGACTCCGCAGTTGCTTGATCTCCTGGTACATGCCGTCGGCGGTTTTGTACCCGGCGGCGAGGAATCCCAGCCCGCCGGCCTCGGCCACGGCGGCCGCGAGACGCGGGACGGAGACACCGCCCGCCATCGGGGCCTGCACGATCGGATGAGGGAGGAGATCGGTCAGTGCGGAGGACATGACGGCATGTTGTCACGTCCTCCGAACAAGTCCGAATCCGGCCTTGGCGCTGGCACATGCCATTACTTTCAGCCGGTCCGGCCATGGCGGACGAGGCCGTCCGGAACGAAGAGAGGGTCCGGGGGCGGCAGCCCCCGGACCCTCTCAGCGACCGTTGAAAGCGTCCTTGAGGCGCGAGAACAGCCCCTGCTGACCCGGCTGGAACGTCCCCATGGGGCGCTCCTCGCCGCGCAGCTTCGCCAGTTCGCGGAGCAGGCGCTCCTGTTCCACGTCGAGCTTGGTCGGGGTAGTGACCTCGACGTGCACGATGAGGTCGCCCCGGCCGCCGCCGCGCAGATGCGTGATGCCTCTGGTGTGCAGCGGGATCGACTGGCCGGACTGGGTGCCCGGGCGGATGTCGACCTCCTCCATGCCGTCCAGCGTCTCCAGCGGCACCTTCGTGCCGAGGGCCGCCGCCGTCATCGGGAGCGTGACCGTGCAGTGCAGGTCGTCGCCGCGGCGCTGGAACATCGCGTGCGGCAGCTCGTGGATCTCGACGTACAGGTCACCGGCGGGGCCGCCGCCGGGGCCGACCTCGCCCTCGCCCGCGAGCTGGATCCGTGTGCCGTTGTCCACACCCGCCGGGATCTTGACCGTGAGCGTGCGCCGCGAGCGGACGCGGCCGTCGCCGGCGCACTCCGGGCACGGCGTCGGCACGACCGTGCCGAAGCCCTGGCACTGGGGGCAGGGGCGGGACGTCATGACCTGGCCCAGGAAGGACCGGGTCACCTGCGAGACCTCACCGCGACCGCGACACATGTCGCAGGTCTGCGCGGAGGTGCCGGGGGCCGCGCCCTCGCCGTTGCAGGTGTTGCAGACGACGGCCGTGTCGACCTGGATGTCCTTCGTGGTGCCGAAGGCCGCCTCGTCCAGCTCGATCTCCAGCCGGATCATGGCGTCCTGGCCCCGGCGGGTGCGCGAGCGCGGTCCGCGCTGCGACGCCGTGCCGAAGAAGGCGTCCATGATGTCCGAGAAGTTCCCGAAGCCGCCCGCGCCGAAGCCCGCGCCCGCGCCGCCCGCCTGCGAGAGGGGGTCGCCTCCGAGGTCGTAGACCTGCTTCTTCTGCGGGTCCGAGAGCACCTCGTAAGCGGCGTTGATCTCCTTGAACCGCTCCTGGGTCTTCGGATCCGGATTGACGTCCGGGTGCAGCTCGCGTGCGAGCCGACGGAAGGCCTTCTTGATCTCATCCTGCGACGCGTCGCGACGCACGCCGAGAACGGCGTAGTAGTCCGTGGCCACTTAGGACTCCGCCAGGATCTGTCCGACGTACCGTGCCACTGCGCGTACCGCTCCCATCGTTCCCGGGTAATCCATGCGGGTCGGTCCGACCACGCCGAGCTTGGCGACTGCCTCGCCGCCCGAACCGTAGCCGACCGACACCACGGAAGTGGAGTTGAGTCCCTCGTAGGCGTTCTCGTGACCGATCCGTACGGTCATGCCCGAATCCCCCGCCTCACCAAGCAACTTGAGGAGGACGACCTGCTCCTCCAGGGCTTCCAGGATGGGTCGGATGGTGAGGGGAAAGTCATGTCCGAAGCGGGTGAGATTGGCGGTGCCGCCGATCATCAATCGCTCCTCGGTCTCCTCGACGAGGGTCTCCAGGAGGGTGGAGAGCACCGTCGCGACCGTGCCGCGGTCCTCGGCCTCGAAGGCCTCCGGCAGGTCCTGCACGAGCTGCGGCACGTCCGCGAAGCGGCGGGCCGCGATCCGGCTGTTGAGCCGCGCGCGTAGATCCGCGAGCGAACTCTCCCCGAAGGGCGCCGGGCAGTCGACCATGCGCTGCTCGACCCGCCCGGTGTCGGTGATCAGCACGAGCATCACGCGCGCGGGGGCCAGCGACAACAGCTCCACGTGCCGGACGGTCGAGCGGGTCAGCGAGGGGTACTGCACGACGGCGACCTGCCGGGTGAGCTGCGCGAGCAGCCGGACCGTACGGCCGACGACGTCGTCGAGGTCGACCGCGCCGTCGAGGAAGTTCTGGATCGCCTTGCGCTCGGGGCCGGTCATCGGCTTGACGCCGGCGAGCTTGTCGACGAAGAGGCGGTAGCCCTTGTCCGTGGGAATGCGTCCGGCACTCGTGTGCGGCTGGGCGATGTAGCCCTCGTCCTCCAGGGCCGCCATGTCGTTGCGCACCGTCGCCGGGGACACGCCGAGGCTGTGCCGCTCTGTGAGCGCCTTGGACCCGACCGGCTCCTCGGTGCCGACATAGTCCTGGACGATGGCGCGCAGCACCTGAAGCCTGCGTTCGCTGAGCATCGCGCACACCTCCAGTTCTGGTCGCCGTTTTGTTGCCGGGCTGCCCTTTCCTGGCACTCTGTGCGCGTGAGTGCCAGCGTTCCCCGGCCCAGTGTACGGCCGTGAGGTACACCCCGGGCAAGGCCGGTCCTGCGATGTCAATCCCTGGTGCCCCCACCGTTAGCGTCGTCGTATGACGGTGACTTGGGAAGAGGCGGGGTGGGAGCGGCTGGCCGACGGGGTGGGGCGGTGCCGGCTGCCTGGCTGGGACTGCACGGTGGGGCTGGTCGTCGGGGGTGGCTCGGCGCTCATGATCGACGCCGGGTCGAGTGTGGCGGAGGGCGCACGGTTGCGTACGGCGGCGCAGGCGCTCGCCGGGCGCCGTGTGACCCATCTCGCGCTCACCCACGCCCATTTCGACCATGTCCTCGGGGCGGCGGTCTTTGCCGGGGCGACGGTTCTCGCGGCCGGGGGCCTGAGCGAGGCGTTCGAGCACGGTGGTGAGGAGTTGCGGGCCGACGCGGTGCGCAACGGGCTGGATCCGCGGGCGGCGGAGAACGCGGCGGACATCCTCGTGTGCCCCCGTGAATACCTGTGGGGCTCCGCGGTGCTCGACATGGACGGCGGCCCGGAGGTCCGACTCGTGGCGATGCGGGGACACACCGCCCACGATCTCGTGGTCGTGGTGCCGGGCGACCCGCCGGTCGTGTTCTGCGGCGATCTGGTCGAGGAGTCCGGCGAACCCCAGGCGGGCCCGGACGCCGTACCGGCGGAATGGCCGGCCGCCCTGGACCGTCTCCTCGACCTGGGCGGCGAGGACGCGCTGTACGTGCCCGGTCACGGAGCGGTGGTGGACGCGGGGTTCGTGCGGGCCCAACGGGACGCGTTGGCAACCCGTTTCGGCGTGTCGTGAGGACGGTCGGCCCGGTTCTCCTATCGTCATCCGAATGCGCCAGTACTCCGCCGACCTGACCCCGCCGTGGAAGAAGCCGAAGCCCGTCCCCGAGGTCGCCGCGGAGGCGGGCCTGGTGGTCGAGGAGCCCGGCACCGGTTTCTGCGGCGCGGTGATCCGCTGCGAGGCCGGCACGGTCACCCTGGAGGACCGCTTCGGCAAGCACCGGGTGTTCCCCCTGGAGCCGCGCGGTTTCCTCCTGGAGGGCCGCGTGGTGACCCTGGTGAAGCCGGTGTCGAGTCCGCTACGGCCCACTCGTACGGCGTCCGGCTCGGTCGCCGTCCCCGGCGCACGCGCGCGTGTGGCCCGCGCCGGGCGGATCTACGTGGAGGGCCGGCACGACGCCGAGCTCGTCGAGCGGGTGTGGGGCGACGACCTGCGCATCGAGGGCGTGGTGGTCGAGTACCTGGAGGGCGTCGACGATCTGCCGGCCATCGTGGCCGAGTTCGCCCCGGGCCCGGACGCCCGCCTCGGCATCCTGGTGGACCATTTGCTCCCCGGCACCAAGGAGTGGCGCATCGCCCAGTCGGTCACCAGCGAGCACGCCCTCGTCGTCGGCCACCCCTACATCGACATCTGGGAGGCCGTGAAACCGTCCTCCGTGGGCATCGCCGCCTGGCCCCGGGTGCCGCACGGGCAGGACTGGAAGACGGGGGTGTGCCGGGCCCTGGGTTGGCCGGAAAACACCGGTGCGGTGTGGCAGGCGATTCTGGCCAAGGTGGGGTCGTACAAAGATCTTGAGCCGGAACTGCTGGGGCGGGTGGAGGAGTTGATCGACTTCGTCACGGCCTGAGACGCGGCAGGGTGGCGAATGCGGTCGTATCCAGGTCGACGCCCACGATCGGCAGCGTTACAAGGTCACCGAACTTACGCGTCCGCTCCGACTGATAGTCCGCCGACAAGCCGGTCCCGGTCGGCTCCGTCAGCACCACACACTTGGCCTCGAACGGGTCGATGATCAGGTAGACGGGAACGCCTCCTGCGGCGTAGATCGACCGCTTCTCCACATAGTCCCGGTGGGCGCCGGTCTTGGAGACGACTTCGACGAGCATCGTCACGGCGGGAGCGGGTACGAGTCGTCCCGGACCGTCGTCCGCGCCGATTTCCATAACTACAAGATCCGGCTGGGGCTCACTGTTCTCGCCAGGAAACGCCACATCCTGTGTCTGGAGGCGCTCCCACCGACCGGAGGGAATCTGGTCCTGCACGGACTGCACGATGCGGTTGTGGACCTTGTCAGGCCCCGCCATCATCACGATGTCCCCCCGGATGAGTTCAGCCTTGAAGCCCTCGGGAACCTCAAGATTCTCGAACGCCTCACGCACTCGGCGATCATCCACAGCGGTCATCTCCGTGGCCCTCCGCATCCGCCGCGTTCTGTCGACGGCAGCTTGGGAAACAGCCTAAGGACCGAACCGGCGTTCTGCTTGGATTCACCCGCCCGAGTGATCAGTCCACCAAGTCCCGCACCACCGCATCCGCCAGCAACCGCCCCCGCAGCGTGAGCACGGCGCTCCCCTCCTCGTACGGCCCCGCCTCCAGCAGCCCCTCTCCCAGCGCCCTGCGCGAAGCCGCGAGCCCCTCCGGCCGGAGCAGGTCCAGCGGCACCCCCTCCCGCAGCCGCAGCTCCAGCAGGATCCGCTCCACCCGGCGGTCCTCCTCCGAGAGGATCTCCCGACCGGCGCCCGGGGAGCGGCCGGAGGCGAGTGCCGCCGCGTACGCGCCCGGGTGCTTCACGTTCCACCAGCGGACGCCGCCGACGTGCGAGTGCGCTCCGGGGCCCGCGCCCCACCAGTCGGCGCCGCGCCAGTACAGCTCGTTGTGGAGACAACGGCCGGATTCCGACGTCGCCCAGTTCGAGACCTCGTACCAGTCGAAGCCCGCCGCCGACATCACCTCGTCCGCGATGAGGTACCGGTCGGCGTGCACGTCGTCGTCCGTCATCGGGACCTCGCCGCGGCGGATGCGGCGGGCGAGCTGGGTGCCCTCCTCGACGATCAGGGCGTACGCGCTGATGTGGTCGGGGCCCGCGCCGAGGGCGGAGTCGAGGGACGCGCGCCAGTCGTCGTCGGTCTCGCCCGGGGTGCCGTAGATCAGGTCGAGGTTGACGTGGTCGAAGCCGGCCGCGCGGGCCTCCGCGACGCACGCCTCGGGGCGGCCGGGGGTGTGGGTGCGGTCCAGCACCTTCAGTACGTGCTGTTTCGCGCTCTGCATGCCGAAGGAGACGCGGTTGAAGCCGCCGTCGCGGAGGGCCGCGAGGTAGGCGGGGTCGACCGACTCCGGGTTGGCCTCCGTGGTGATCTCCGCGTCCGGGGCGAGGCCGAACTCGTCCCTGATCGCGCCCAGCATCCGTACGAGATCGCCCGCCGCCAGCAGCGTGGGGGTACCGCCGCCGACGAAGACCGTGCGGACCGGGCGCGGGTCGTCGCCGAGGACCTTGCGGGCCAGGCGGACCTCGTCGATCAGGGTGTCCGCGTAGTTGTCGCGGGAGGCCAGCACTCCGCCCGTGCCGCGCAGCTCGGTCGCCGTGTAGGTGTTGAAGTCGCAGTAGCCGCAGCGGGTCGCGCAGTACGGGACGTGCAGATAGAACCCGAGGGGGCGGTCGGCCGATCCGGCGAGCGCCTGTGCGGGCAGGGCGCCGTCGTCGGGGACGGGATCGCCGTCGGGGAGTGCGGAAGGCATGCCTTCCATTGTCCAGCACCGGGGCGGACTACTCGGCCTGGAGCACCAGCAGCGCCATGTCGTCCTCCGGAGGACGGCCGCCGAACTCGTGCACCAGCCGTTTGATCCGCTCCGCGATCAGCTCGGCGCTCAGCCCCGCGCACCCGGCGAGCGCGGTCGCGAGCCCGTCGCCGTCGTCCAACTGGACGGAGCCGGAGCGCCGCTCGGTCACCCCGTCCGTGACGCACAACAGGCTGTCGCCGGGCCGCAGTTCGAAGGTCTCGCTGGTGTAGGTGGCGTCCTCGATGACGCCGAGGAGGGTCTGCGGGCGGGCCACCGTACCGACGCTGCCGTCCGGGCCGAGGAGCAGCGGCAGCGGGTGTCCGGCGGAGGCGAGGGTGCAGCGGACGCCGCCGTCGAAGGGGACCAGCTCGCCGTAGAGGAGGGAGAGGAAGCGGGGGCCGTCGCCGACCGGGCCCGGCCGCCCGCCCGCGGCGACCAGGGCGTGGGCCGCCGCGTCGGCGGCCTCGGTGGCGTCGTCGAGGAGGAGCTGGTTGAGGCGGTCGAGGACGTCGGCGACGCGGTAGCCCTCGCGGGCGAGGAGCCGGAGCCAGGGGCGGGCCAGTCCGATGACTACGGCGGCCTCGGGGCCCTTGCCCTGGACGTCGCCGAGGGCGAAGCACCAGCGGCCGTCGCCGGCCGGGAACAGGTCGTAGAAGTCGCCGCTGGGGCCGCCCTTGTCGCAGGGTTCGTAGACGAGGGCGCTGTGCACGCCGGGGATCTCGGCGACCGCGCCGGGCAGCAGGCCGCGCTGGAGGACGCGGCTGATGGTGGCCTGGCGGGCGTACTGGCGGGCCGCGCCGATGGCGAGCGCGACCCGGCGGCTGAGATCCTCGATCAGGCCGGTGACCTCGTCGGGGAACCGGGGCAGCCCGGACCGTCCGATGACCAGCGTGCCCAGCGGCCGGCCGCCCGCGATCAGCCGGTACGACAGTGCCGCGCCGTACGTGCCGTGCGGGCCGAGGGCGTCGGCGGGCCAGGGGTAGGACACGGGCCGCAGCGAGTCCGGCGGGCGGGGCGGGTCCTTCTCCAGGGCCTCGCGCAGCTCCTCGATGCGGTTCTCGCTGCCGTGCCAGACGCGGGCGAGGCGCGGCCCGGCTCCGGCGCCCGCGTCCTCGCTCCAGCCGCCCCGGCCCAGCGCCTCGTCCTCCAGCCATACGGCGCACCAGTCGGCCAGTCTCGGCACGATCAGTTGTCCGGCGAGCGCGGCGACGAGGTCCTCGTCGAGCTGTCCGGCGAGCAGGTCGGAGGCCTCGGCGAGGAAGGAGAGGGCGCCGTGGCCCAGCCAGTCCCGGTCGTGTTCGGCGCGCTGGGGTTCGGGTGCGAGGATCTCGGCGACGCGCAGGCCGCGTTCCACGGCGTACGTCTCCAACTCCTCGACGGCCGGGGCGCCTTCGGCGGGCAGCCGGGCCCAGACGGTCTTGGTGCCGGTGCGGTAGGTGACGCCCCAGGCCTCGGCGAGGGTGGAGACGAGTCGCAGGCCGCGGCCGAACTCCGGTGTCTCGTGGGCCGGTTCGGCGTTGTTGTCGCGCGGGGCGCGGGAGGGGTGGTGGTCGGCGACCTCGACGACGATCGAGTCCGCCTCCTCCAGCCGGCACACCAGCTCGACGTCCGTGCCCGCGTGCACGACGGCGTTGGTGACGAGTTCGCTGACGACGACCATCGCGTCGTCGGCGAGCCGGTCGGTGAGGAACTCGGTGCCGGGCAGGCCGAGTTCGGCCCACTCGCGGAGCGCGGCCCGCACCAGGCCGCGGGCTGAACCGGGCGCCAGGGAGCTTCCGGACAGCGTGGCGCGCACTGTCGTACGCCGGTCCGCGCCGTGGTGCGCGGGCGCGTCGGGAGCACGTGAAGTTGTCTCCCGTTGCGTCGGTATGGCCCCCATGCACAGCTCCCCGGGCAGATCGGACGAATACGCCTCGGTCGATGCGGACAGAGTGACAGACTGACCGCGGCCATAAGCGCCGAGTCACCGAAGTGGGCCACCATGAGTGAGAACAGTGCTACGCGTGTGCTCGAAGACGGACACAAAGAGGACTGGATTCGACCATCGGATCTCCGTCCGCTGCTCGCCGTGATGACGGCCGCCCGGGACGGCGACTTCACGAAGGCTCCGGAGACGGGCCACGGAATGGTGGCCGAACTGACCGCCGCCTTCAACCAGATCGTAGACCGCAGCGCCCACTTCAACTCCGAGACACAGCGCGTCAAACGGGAACTGATCCGCCACGGCCGCCTCGACGAACGCCTCTCGGCCAGCCCCGGCCAGGGCGGCTGGACCTCCCGCGTCAACGATGTCAACCAGCTCCTCGACGCCCTGGTGGCCCCGGCCGCCAACGCGACCCGGGTCCTGGACGCGGTCGCGGGCGGCGATCTGACCCAGCGGGTCGATCTGCACGACGGCAGCCGCCAGTTGAGGGGCGATCTACGGCACCTGGGCCGGGCCGTGAACAAGATGGTGGACCAGCTCTCCCTGTTCACCGGCGAGGTGACCCGGGTGGCCCGCGAGGTCGGCACCGAGGGCAGGCTCGGCGGCCGGGCCAAGGTGACGCGGCTGTCGGGCAGTTGGCGGGACGTGACCGAGGCGGTCAACACGATGGCGTCCCGGCTGACCGCGCAGGTCCGGGACATCGCGCTCGTCACGACGGCGGTGGCGCGGGGCGACCTGACGCGCACGGTCACCGTCGAGGCGACCGGTGAGCTGCTCGAACTGAAGCTCACCGTGAACACGATGGTCGACCAGCTCTCCGCGTTCGCCGACGAGGTGACGCGCGTCGCCCGTGAGGTGGGCACCGAGGGCCAGTTGGGCGGGCGGGCGCAGGTGCGGGGCGTGTCCGGGGTCTGGAAGGACCTCACCGACAACGTCAACTTCATGGCGTCGAACCTGACGTCGCAGGTGCGGAACATCGCCCAGGTGACGACGGCCGTCGCGAACGGCGACCTGTCGCAGAAGATCACGGTCGACGCCCAGGGCGAGATCCTCGAACTGAAGTCGACCATCAACACGATGGTGGACCAGCTCTCCGCCTTCGCCGACGAGGTCACGCGCGTCGCCCGCGAGGTCGGCACCGAGGGCAACCTCGGCGGCCGCGCCCAGGTGCGAGGCGTCTCCGGGGTCTGGAAGGACCTCACCGACAACGTCAACTTCATGGCCGACAACCTGACTTCACAGGTCAGGAACATCGCGCTGGTGTCGACGGCCGTGGCCCAGGGCGACCTCGGCAAGAAGATCACGGTGGAGGCGAAGGGCGAGATCCTGGAGCTGAAGTCCACGATCAACACGATGGTCGACCAGCTCTCCGCCTTCGCGGACGAGGTGACGCGCGTGGCGCGCGAGGTCGGCACGGAGGGCAACCTCGGCGGGCAGGCGCAGGTGCGGGGCGTCAGCGGAGTCTGGAAGGACCTGACGGACAACGTCAACTTCATGGCCCTGAACCTGACTTCGCAGGTGCGGAACATCGCCCAGGTGACGACGGCCGTCGCGAACGGCGACCTGTCGAAGAAGATCACCGTCGACGCGCGCGGCGAGATCCTCGAACTGAAGGACACCGTCAACACGATGGTGGAACAACTGCGCGCCTTCGCCGACGAGGTGACCCGGGTGGCCCGCGAGGTCGGCACCGACGGCCGACTGGGCGGCCGGGCCCAGGTGTTGGGCGTCTCCGGTGTCTGGGCCGACCTGACCGACAACGTCAACTACATGGCCGACAACCTGACTTCACAGGTGCGGAACATCGCGCAGGTCGCCACGGCCGTGGCGCAGGGCGACCTGTCGAAGAAGATCGACGTGGACGCGCGCGGCGAGATCCTGGAGCTGAAGACCACCATCAACACCATGGTCGACACCCTCTCCTCCTTCTCCTCCGAGGTCACGCGTGTCGCCCGCGAGGTCGGCTCCGAGGGCCAACTCGGCGGCCAGGCACGGGTGGAGGGCGTCTACGGCACCTGGAAGCGCCTGACGACCAACGTGAACGAACTCGCGCTGAACCTCACCACGCAGGTCCGCGCGATCGCCGAGGTGGCCTCGGCGGTGGCGCAGGGCGACATGTCCCGCTCGATCACGGTGGAGACCCAGGGCGAGGTCACCGAGCTGAAGGACAACATCAACCTGATGGTGGCCAACCTCCGCGAGACGACCCGCGCGAAGGACTGGCTGGAGTCCAACCTGGCCCGCCTCGCGGCCCTGATGCAGGGGCACCGGGACCTGATGGAGGTCGCCGACCTGATCCTGCGCGAGCTGACCCCGCTGGTGAACGCGCAGTACGGGGCGTTCTTCCTGGCCGATCCGGACGAGGACAGCCTGCGAACGGCCATCCCGGCCAAGGGACTTGCCTTCATCGCCGGGTACGGGTCGGCGCAGGGGGCGACCGTGGACACGGGCGGGATGCCGGTGCACGGTCTTGTGCGACAGGCGGCGCGGGAGAAGAAGCGGATCCTGGTGGAGGAGGCCCCGCCGGACTACATCAAGATCAACAGCGGCCTGGGGGAAGCGGCCCCGGCGAGCGTGGTCATCATCCCGATCATCTTCGAGGACAAGCTCCTCGGCGTGATCGAACTGGCCTCGTTCTCCCGCTTCTCCGACGTCCACCTCGCGTTCTTCGACCAGTTCGTGAACACCATCGGCGTCGCGATCAACACCATCATCGCCAACTCCCGCACCGAGTCCCTGCTCGGCGAGTCCCAGCGGCTGGCCATGCAGTTGCAGGAACGCTCGGACGAACTCCAGAAGCAGCAGGCCGAGTTGCAGCGCTCGAACGCCGAACTGGAGGAGAAGGCGGCCCTGTTGGCGACCAGCTCCCAGTACAAGTCGGAGTTCCTGGCGAACATGAGCCACGAGCTGCGCACCCCGCTGAACTCGCTGCTGATCCTGGCCCGCCTGCTCTCCGACAACCCTGACGGTCATCTCACCGACCAGGAAGTGCAGTTCGCGACCACGATCCACCGCTCCGGCTCGGACCTGCTCCAGCTCATCAACGACATCCTCGACCTCTCGAAGATCGAGGCCGGCCGGATGGACGTACGCCCGAAGCGGCTCCCGCTCATCAAGCTCCTCGACTACGTCCACGCCACGTTCCGCCCGCTCACCCTGGACCGGGGGCTCTCCTTCGAGGTGTCGGTGGGCGAGGACGTGCCGCGCGAGATGTGGTCGGACGAGCAGCGGCTCCAGCAGATCCTGCGCAACCTGCTGTCCAACGCGATCAAGTTCACCGCGAAGGGCCGGGTCGAACTCCGCGTCAACCGGGTCCAGGACCCCGAGCACCGCTACTCCGACAGCGACGCGGTCATCGTGTTCGCCGTCTCCGACACCGGGATCGGGATCGCCGCCGAGAAACTCCCGGTGATCTTCGAGGCGTTCCAGCAGGCCGACGGCACGACCAACCGCAAGTACGGCGGTACGGGGCTGGGGTTGTCGATCAGCCGGGAGATCGCCGGGCTGCTCGGCGGCCGTATCGTCGCGGAGAGCGAGCCCGGGAGCGGTTCGACGTTCACGCTGTACGTTCCTGTCGCCAGTCCCGGGCATGCGGCGACCGGGCAGACCTCGCAGGCCGGGCAGACCTCGCAAGCCGCGCAGTCCTCGCAGACCTTGGAGGCCGGGCAGGCCGGGCAGACTTCGCAGGTCTCGCAGCTCTCGCGGACCTCGGAGCTCTCGCAGGCCTCCGAGGGGCGGGAACTTCCGTCGTTCTCCGAGGAGTTGTCCTCCGAGCCGTTCACCGGGCACGAGGTGGACGACTCGTGGCCCACACCCACCAAGCTGGAGGCGTGGAAGGTCGGGCGGGCGGGTCACGTGCTGCCGGGGCGGCGGGTGTTGATCGTGGACGACGACATCCGCAACGTCTTCGCGCTCACCCATGTGCTGGGCCGGGTCGGCATGCCGGTGCTCTACGCGGAGAACGGCCGCGAGGGCATCGAGACCCTGGAGCGCAATCCCG
This sequence comes from Streptomyces sp. NBC_01478, assembly GCF_036227225.1. Classification (GTDB taxonomy): domain Bacteria; phylum Actinomycetota; class Actinomycetes; order Streptomycetales; family Streptomycetaceae; genus Streptomyces. The sequence continues at coordinate 4,151,123 of NZ_CP109444.1, forward strand.
ACGTCGAACTGGTGCTGATGGACATCATGATGCCGGAGATGGACGGGTACGAGACCATCGCCGCCATCCGCCGCGCCCCGCGCTGGACCGGGCTGCCCATCGTCGCGCTCACCGCCAAGGCGATGCCGGGCGACCGGGAGAAGTCCATCGCGCGGGGCGCCAACGACTACGTACCGAAGCCGGTGGATGTCGACCAGTTGCTGACCGTGGTCTGCGGCCTGCTGGATCCCGAGGGGGAGGACATCGCGGGGGCGGACGGCAAGGACATCGCCGGACCGGATGCGGGTACACCAGGAGAGACGGCGGCACCGCCGACGACTGAGTGAGGCACAGTCATCATGAGCGCTGAGGCAACGACCGACGAGCGCGCCAGCATCCTCCTGGTCGACGACATGGAGGACAACCTGATCGCGCTGGAAGCGGTCCTGGGGTCCCTCAACGAGCCACTGGTACGCGCTCGTTCGGGCGAGGAGGCGATGAAGGCGCTGCTGCGGCAGCGCTTCGCGGTGGTCCTGCTCGACATTCGGATGCCGGGCATGGACGGTTTCGAGACCGCCGCCAACATCAAGCGGCTCGACCAGACCAAGGACGTTCCGATCATCTTTCTGACCGGTACGGATTCGGACGCGGGGTACGCGTTCCGGGGCTATGCCACGGGTGCCGCCGACTACTTGACCAAGCCGTTCGATCCGTGGGTGCTGCGGGCGAAGGTCACCGTTTTCCTCGAACTGCACCGGAAGAACCAGTTGTTGGAGCGGATGCTGGCGCGTGAGCAGGGGCAGTTCGACGAACTGGCGTCGCGGCTCAAGGAGATCGAGGCGCGGGTGGCTGCGAGCACGGTCGCCGAGGTGCGGGAACTTCGGGATCAGGTGACGGAGATGGGGCAACTGGTGAGAGACATGCGGCGGCGCTTGACCCGGTAGGTGCGTTTTGCTCTGCGGGCCGGTGGGGGCTGGGCGCGCAGTTCCCCGCGCCCCTGACGGCCCGCGGCCCCTTCGGGCCGCGGGCCGTCAATGTGGTCACGCCTCGCGCGACCCCGCGTACATCTCGTCGATCAGGTGCTTGTACTCGCGTTCCACCACCGGGCGCTTGAGCTTGAGGCTCGGGGTGATCTCGCCGTGTTCGATGTCGAGGTCGCGCGGGAGGAGGCGGAACTGCTTGATGGTCTGCCAGCGCTGGAGGCCCTCGTTGAGTTCCTTGACGTAGCCCTCGATCAGGGCGACCGTCGCGGGCGCGGCGACGACCTCGGCGTAGGACTTGCCCGCGAGGTCGTTGTCCTTCGCCCACTCCAGGATGGACGGTTCGTCGAGGGCGATGAGGGCGGTGCAGAAGTTCCGGTCGGCGCCGTGCACCAGGATGTTGGAGACGTACGGGCAGACGGCCTTGAACTGGCCCTCGACCTCGGCGGGCGCGATGTACTTGCCGCCGGACGTCTTGATGAGGTCCTTCTTGCGGTCCGTGATGCGCAGGTAGCCGTCGGGGGACAGCTCGCCGATGTCGCCGGTGTGGAACCAGCCGTCCGTCTCCAGGACTTCGGCGGTCTTCTCGGGCAGCCCGTGGTAGCCCTCCATGATGCCGGGGCCGCGCAGCAGGATCTCGCCGTCGTCCGCGATGCGCACCTCCGTGCCGGGCAGCGGCTTGCCGACCGTGCCGGTGCGGTAGGCCTCGCCGGGGTTCACGAAGGAGGCCGCGGAGGACTCGGTCAGGCCGTAGCCCTCCAGGATGTGGATGCCCGCGCCGGCGAAGAAGTAGCCGATGTCGGGCGCGAGCGCGGCCGATCCGGAGACGCAGGCGCGCAGCCTGCCGCCGAAGGCCTCGCGGATCTTCGCGTAGACCAGCGCGTCGGCGACCTTGTGCTTGGCGGCGAGACCGAAGGGCGCGGTCGCCGTTCCGGTGCGGCGGAAGTTGTCCTGGGTGGCCTTGGCGTACTCGCGGGCGACCTCGGCGGCCCACTGGAAGATCTTGTACTTGGCGGCGCCGCCGGCCCGCGCCTTGGCCGCGACCCCGTTGTAGACCTTCTCGAAGATGCGCGGGACGGCCGCCATGTACGTCGGCTGTACGACCGGCAGATTCTCGATGATCTTGTCGACCCGGCCGTCGACGGCGGTGACGTGCCCGACCTCGATCTGCCCGGAGGTCAGCACCTTGCCGAACACGTGCGCGAGCGGCAGCCACAGGTACTGCACGTCCTCGGGGCCGAGCAGCCCGGTCGCCGCGATCGCCTTCGCCATGTACGACCAGTTGTCCTGCGGCAGGCGGACACCCTTGGGGCGGCCGGTGGTGCCCGAGGTGTAGATGATCGTCGCGAGCTGGTCCTTGGTGATGGACCCGACCCGCTCCTTGATCAGGTCCGGGTTCTTCTCCAGGTACGCGGCACCGCGCTGCTCCAGCTCCGCGAGGGTGAGCACCCAGTCGCTCTCGCCATCGGCTCCGGTCTCCACGCCGGCCGGGTCGATGACCACGACGTGCGTCAGCTCGGGCAGTTCGGCACGCTTCTCGCGCGCCTTGGCGAGCTGCGCCGCGTCCTCCGCGATCAGGACCTTGCTGCCGGAGTCGGAGAGGATGAACGTCGACTCGTCGGCGTTGGTCTGCGGATACACCGTGGTCGTGGCCGCGCCGGCGCACAGGATGCCCAGGTCGGCGAGGATCCACTCGACACGGGTGGCGGAGGCGAGGGCGACGCGCTGTTCGGGCTCCACGCCCAGTTCGATCAGGCCGGCCGCGATGGCGTAGACCCGCTCGGCGGCCTGTGCCCAGGTCAGCGACTTCCACTCGTCGGGGCCCTCACCGGAGGCCGCCGGCACCGGGTAACGGTAGGCCTCGGCGTCCGGCGTGGCAGCCACGCGCTCCAGGAAGAGGCCCGCCACGGACGGCGGACGGTTCTCGATCAGGGTCTGTGTGTCGCTCACGACATCCTCCGGGGCCCGCGACAGTGCGGCTGCTGGCTCATTGCTGCGGCGGTTGGCTCATTGCGGTTGGTGGCTCATGCGGCTGTTGTTTAACTCGCGAGTAACTATCGAGCAGTGATCAGAGTAAGCCGGGACCGGCCGGTGCGTAAGGGGCGGCGGACCGTCACTTCCTACAGAGCCATGACCACTTCGCACCGAGCCAACACCTGGGGCCCGCCGCGCGAAAGCACAACGGGCCCCGGGAATCCCTGGCTGTCGTCCGGAATTTCGGTGTATGGGGCCGCTACTTCTTGCCCTTGCCGCTGCCGACGTTGTCGTCGCTGGACAGCACCGCGATGAAGGCCTCCTGGGGAACCTCCACGGAACCCACCATCTTCATCCGCTTCTTGCCCTCCTTCTGCTTCTCCAGCAGCTTCCGCTTACGGGAGATGTCACCGCCGTAGCACTTGGCGAGGACGTCCTTGCGGATGGCGCGGATCGTCTCGCGGGCGATGACCCGGGAGCCGATGGCCGCCTGGATGGGCACCTCGAAGGCCTGTCGCGGGATCAGCTCGCGCAGCTTGGCGACCAGCCGCACGCCGTACGCGTACGCCGCGTCCTTGTGCGTGATCGCCGAGAAGGCGTCCACCTTGTCGCCGTGCAGCAGGATGTCGACCTTGACCAGGCTGGAGTCGACCTCGCCGGTGGGCTCGTAGTCGAGCGAGGCGTAGCCGCGGGTCTTGGACTTCAACTGGTCGAAGAAGTCGAAGACGATCTCCGCGAGGGGCAGCGTGTAGCGGATCTCGACGCGGTCCTCGGAGAGGTAGTCCATGCCGAGCAGGGTGCCGCGCCGGGTCTGGCACAGCTCCATGATCGAGCCGATGAACTCCGACGGCGCGAGGATCGTCGCGCGTACGACGGGCTCGTAGACCTTGTCGATCTTCCCCTCGGGGAACTCGCTCGGGTTGGTGACGACGTGCTCGCTGCCGTCCTCCATCTCGACCCGGTACACCACGTTCGGCGCGGTCGCGATGAGGTCGAGCCCGAACTCGCGCTCCAGGCGCTCCCGGATCACGTCCAGGTGCAGCAGCCCGAGGAAACCGACGCGGAAGCCGAAGCCGAGGGCGGCGGAGGTCTCCGGCTCGTAGACGAGCGCGGCGTCGTTGAGCTGGAGCTTGTCGAGGGCCTCGCGCAGCTCCGGGTAGTCGGACCCGTCCAGCGGATACAGGCCCGAGAAGACCATGGGCTTGGGGTCTTTGTAACCGCCGAGCGCCTGGGTCGCGCCCTTGTGCAGGGTGGTGATCGTGTCACCGACCTTGGACTGGCGGACGTCCTTCACACCGGTGATCAGATAGCCGACCTCGCCGACCCCGAGCCCGTCCGCGCCGAGCATCTCCGGCGAGTTCGTCCCGATCTCCAGCAGCTCGTGCGTGGCGTTCGTGGACATCATCCGGATCTTCTCGCGCTTGGTGAGCTGTCCGTCGATGACCCGGATGTACGTCACGACACCGCGGTAGGAGTCGTAGACGGAGTCGAAGATCATGGCGCGGGCGGGCGCGTCCGCGATCCCGACGGGCGCCGGGACCTCCTTGACCACCTTGTTCAGCAGTACGTCGACACCGATACCGGTCTTGGCGGACACCCGCAGAACGTCATCGGGGTCACACCCGACGAGGTTGGCCAGCTCCTCCGCGAACTTCTCGGGCTGCGCGGCCGGCAGGTCGATCTTGTTCAGTACGGGGATGATCGTGAGGTCGTTCTCCATCGCCAGGTAGAGGTTGGCGAGGGTCTGGGCCTCGATGCCCTGGGCGGCGTCCACGAGCAGCACGGTGCCCTCGCAGGCGGCGAGCGACCGCGAGACCTCGTACGTGAAGTCGACGTGTCCCGGGGTGTCGATCATGTTGAGGATGTGCGTGCTGCCCTCGTCGGCCCCGTCGGTGGGGGCCCATGGCAGACGCACCGCCTGGGACTTGATCGTGATGCCACGCTCGCGCTCGATGTCCATGCGGTCGAGGTACTGAGCACGCATCTGCCGGCTGTCGACCACTCCGGTCAGCTGGAGCATCCGGTCGGCGAGCGTGGACTTGCCATGGTCGATGTGCGCGATGATGCAGAAATTGCGGATCAGCGCCGGGTCGGTACGACTCGGCTCGGGCACATGGCTGGGGATCGCGGGCACGCAGGGTCCTGATTCTTGAGGCGTCCGCAGTGTCTGCGGTCTCGGGTCGGATCGATACGTAGGCTCCATCGTCCCACGGGCGGGAGGTGCGGTCCGGTTTGGGACGGTGCGGGTGGGTGGGCGTGGGGTGGCAGCGCCCTGTTGGGGGTGGTTTGGGGTGCGGATTTGGGTGTGGATTTGGGTGTGGTTTCGGGGGCGGGCGCGGCTCGGGGGTGGGTCGGGGTGCGGTTTCGGGGTCTGGGGATCTTGGGGGCCTCCGGAATTTAGGGAGCCGTAGGGATTAGGGATGGGGACAGGGCGAGGCCTCTGGGGGATGTTGGCTGGGGCCTCCGGGACTGGCGGGGAGAGGTTCGGGGACGGGGATTTGGTTGGTCTCTCGGGGACGCCGGCGGGCTGCCCGGGAATGCGCTGATACCTCGGGGCCGGTGCAGAACGGAACGGACGGGGCTCGGGAGCTCCCGGGAGAGGGCGGTTCACGTGGGGCCGGGCTTCCAGCCGGGCCTCTTGGGAGCCGGTTCCGGACCCGGCGAGCGGGAGTGGCCGTCCGGGTTGCCCCGGCACCAGGCGGGTGGTGGCGGTGGCCTCTCGGGGACCGGTTTGGGTGGGCCGGTGGCCGACTGGTAGCCTGAGTGGCTGTGCCTCATGCCCTCTCGGTGCGAGGCGCACCCCAAGGAAAATCATCGGCCCGGGACCCGTGCGGCCCCGTGCCAGAACCTGCAAAGGCTCATTCGTGGCGAACATCAAGTCCCAGATCAAGCGGATCAAGACCAACGAGAAGGCTCGGCTGCGCAACAAGGCCGTCAAGTCCTCCCTGAAGACCGCGATCCGCAAGGCCCGCGAAGCCGCTACCGCGGGTGACGTCGAGAAGGCCACCGAGTACCAGCGCGCTGCCGCGCGTCAGCTCGACAAGGCCGTCGCGAAGGGCGTCATCCACAAGAACCAGGCCGCCAACAAGAAGTCGGCGCTTGCTTCCAAGGTCACCGCGCTCAAGGGCTGATCCTTCCGCACTTGCCTCGGCCCGCGCTCGCGCGGACCGGACCAGTAGCAATCCACCGTGAGGACACGTCGAGCCCTCTACCTCGATTCACGGACAGACATCGTGGTCGCCACGCCACGTACAGTGCCCCCGGACCCACTTCGGGGGCATTGCTGTATCCCCGTCGCTGTTATCCCCCGTCGCCGTATCCCCGTCTACGCGCGGTGTCCCGCCCCTGGGGCAGAGTCGCCGGGGCGTGTCCGGCGGAGCGGGTAGCAGGCAATCGGCGGTGCCCGATTCGCGCCGACGGCGGACAGCCGACGGCAACACCGCAGATCGCCATGACGTGCCCCGCGCCCACGGCATGATCCGCCGGGTCAACAACCCTGCCAGGCGATACCCCTAGCCCTGCTGACCCCGTGATCGGGCCGCCCGGGCGATCGCGACGACCGCCTTCTCCAACGCGTACTCCGGATCGTCCCCCCCGCCCTTCACTCCCGCGTCCGCCTCGGCCACCGCCCGCAGCGCGACGGAGACCGCGTCCGGTGTCCATCCCCGCATCTGCTGCCGTACCCGGTCGATCTTCCACGGCGGCATCCCCAGCTCACGCGCCAGATCCGCCGGCCGTCCCCCACGCGCGGACGACAGCTTCCCGATCGCCCGCACCCCCTGCGCCAACGCACTGGTGATCAACACCGGCGCCACCCCGGTGGACAACGACCACCGCAACGCCTCCAGCGCCTCCGCCGCCCGCCCCTCCACGGCCCGGTCCGCGACCGTGAAGCTCGACGCCTCGGCCCGCCCGGTGTAGTACCGCCCGACGATCGCCTCGTCGATGGTCCCCTCGATGTCGCTGACCAACTGGGTGACCGCGGACGCCAACTCCCGCAGATCACTGCCGATCGAGTCGACCAGCGCCTGGCAGGCCTCCGGCGTGGCCGATCTCCCGGTCGCCCGGAACTCACCCCGCACGAAGGCCAACCGGTCCGCCGGCTTCGTCATCTTCGGGCAGGCCACCTCCCGCGCCCCCGCCTTGCGCGCGGCATCGAGCAGCCCCTTGCCCTTGACCCCACCCGCGTGCAACAGCACCAGGGTGATCTCCTCGGCGGGCGCACCGAGATACGCCTTCACATCCTTGATCGTGTCCGCGGACAGATCCTGCGCATTGCGTACGACCACGACCTTGCGCTCCGCGAAGAGCGACGGGCTGGTCAACTCGGCGAGTGTGCCGGGCTGCAGTTGGTCCGAAGTCAGGTCACGTACGTCCGTGTCGGCGTCGGAGGCCCGAGCAGCGGCCACCACCTCCCGCACGGCACGGTCGAGCAGGAGGTCCTCCTGGCCCACGGCAAGCGTCACCGGGGCGAGAGGGTCGTCATTCGCAGTCTTCCTGGCCATCTCGTAAAGCATCGCACGCGCCACTGACAACGCGTCCCGCGTGCAGGGGGTGGGTGGGGGGGCGAGAGGAGGCTCCGGGTTCGAGGGGGGCCGGGTGGGAGGGTGCTCTGGGCGGGCAGGCCGGGTGGGCGGGGTTTGAGGGCGCTCTGGCCTGGCGGGCCGGGCGGACGGGAAGGGACCGGCGGGCGAGGACCGGGCAAAAGGGGACCGGGCGGGAAGGGACCGGACAGGAGGGGTCCGGTACTGGAGGGGACCGGTACTGGATTCGGGGCCGTTACGGCTCCTCGCGCCAGCCGTCCCACTCCCCCGCGAACGCGTCCAGCTCCGCGGGGTCGAGCCGCCCGTGCTCGTCCCGCAGAACGAGCAGCCACTGCGCGTCCTCGGCGTCGTCCTCACCGGCCAGCGCGTCCCGTACCAACCGCGGTTCCTCGTCCAGCGCGAACCGCTCCCCGAGCACCTCCGCCGCCTCCTGAGCCGCGTCGCGATCGGGCAGCACCAGCACATGTCTCACATCGCTCACGGAGACATTTTCCGGTACGGCCGCGGCCTCGCGCGAATCCGCCCAGGGCCTACGCGGACCTGTACGGGCTCATGCGGGCTCACGCACCGCGGGCACCACCCCCAACTCGATCCCGAACCGCTCCCGGTACACCGTCAACACCTCCTCGTCCGTGGCCAGTTCACGTACCTCCCGCGTCCCGTCCGCCCCCGTCACCGTCAGAACGCGGCCGCTGAGCGTGACCCTCCCTCCGTCGTCCGTGAGCCGTGAGCAGACCAGTGACCGGGTGAAGTGCGAGGCGGGCGAGGTGCTGTGCCACCACGCTCCGACCACGAAGTCACCGAGCGCCCGGGGCCGCGTCTCCAGCCGGTACTCGGGCCTTCCGTTCCGGACCACGTCCACGTCCAGGTCCACGTCCACGTCCCCGGCTCCGGCTCCGGCTGTATCCGGTCCCGACGCGGCAACCCTGAACGTGCCGCCGGGGTCCTCCTGTTCGCCCCGCTCCTCGAAGGCCAGCGGATAGTGACTGTGCGTCCCGAACCCCACGTCGGCCAGCCACACTCCCCCGTCCACCGTCCGCACCCGCAGCGCGAGATGGTCGTACGGAATCCCCGGCCGCCCCTCGTCCCCGTACACCCGCGCCGCGAGCAGTGCGACATCGAAACCCAGCGCGGTGAGCAACGCGCCGAACAGTCCGTTCAGTTCGTAGCAGAACCCGCCCCTGCCCGCGCCCACCACCTTGTCCAGCAGCCGGTCCTCCTCCAGCACGATCTCCTCTCCCAGATGGATCGACAGATTCTCGAAGGGCACGGTCTGCAGATGGCGCAGATGCAACTCACGCAGGACATCGACGGTGGGCGACGCCGGGTGCTGGACTCCCAGCCGGCGGAGATAGGCGTCAACCTGTGCGGGATTCATGCCCTCAGTCTCGCGCCACCCACAGCTCACCGGCCCCATCCGTGCCCGGGGCCGTTGCCCCTCTCATTCCCGGGTCACCCGAAGCCCGCCGCCCTCACCTCCCACCGCCAGCGCCCCGTCCACGTCCGTCCGCAGGACCACCACGCCCATGGCCCGCAGCGCCGCGACCGTGCTGGGGGCCGGGTGTCCATACACGTTGTTCTCACCACAGGAGATCAGCGCCAGCCGTGGGGCCACTCTGCGTATCAGGTCCGGATCTTGGTAGGCCGACCCATGATGGGCGACCTTGAGCACGTCCACGCCTCCCAGCAGCGCCGCCGCCGGTGACCTCAACAGCTCCTGCTGGGCCGGGGGTTCGAGGTCACCGAGCAGCAGCAGGCGCAGGCCGGCCGTCCGTACCAGCAGTGCGACGCTGGCGTCGTTCGGCCCGTCCGGGTCCGGTGCCGGACGCGGTGGGGGCCACAGCACCTGCCAGGAGAGCGGACCGCTGCGTCGCTGGTCCCCGGCTACGGCCCGGGTGATCGGGATGTGCCGTTCCGCCGCCGCCCTCCTCACGAACTCGGCCTGGTCCGCGGGCTCTTCAAAGGACGTCGTCTCGATGGCTCCCACCGAACGGCCTCGCAGCACCCCGGGCAGTCCCGCCACATGGTCGGCGTGAAAGTGGGTGAGCACGACGAGCGGGATCCTGGTGATGCCCAGTGTGCGCAGACACTGGTCGACCAGCTTCGGATCCGGCCCGGCGTCCACGACCACGCCGGTGCCCTTGCCCGCCGCGAGCACCGTCGCGTCGCCCTGCCCGACATCGCACATCGCGAACCGCCAGCCCGGCGGCGGCCATCCCGTGATCACCCGGGTCAGCGGCGCCGGCTCCACCACGATCAGCAGCAGAAGCAGCCCGCAGAGACCGCACAGCCAGGGGTGCTTCAACAGCCGCCGCCCGACCAGCACGAGGGCCGCGACCGCGAGGGCGAGCAGCAGTGCCCCGGTCCAACTGCCCGGCCAGTCCACTCCCCCACCGGGCAGCGCCGCGCCGCTCCGGGCCACGTCCGCGATCCATCCGGTGGGCCAACTCGCGCCCCAGGCAAGGACCTTGGCCACCGGCATCGCCACCGGCGCCGCGGCCAGCGCCGCGAAGCCCAGTACCGTGGCCGGCGCGACGGCGATCTCCGCGAGCAGATTGCACGGCACCGCCACCAGACTCACCCGCGCCGACAGCACGGCCACCACCGGCGCGCACAAGGCCTGCGCGGCAGCGGCGGCGGCCAGCGCCTCGGCCAGCCGTGGCGGAACCCGGTGCCGACACAGCGTCTCGCTCCAGCGCGGCGCGAGCGTGAGCAGGGCACCGGTGGCCAGCACGGAGAGCAGGAAGCCGTAACTGCGGGCCAGCCACGGGTCGTAGAGCACCAGCAGCAGTACGGCCGTCGCCAGGGCCGGGATCAGTGATCTGCGGCGGCCGGTCGCCAGGGCGAGCAGCGCGACGGCACCGCAGGCCGCGGCCCGCAGCACGCTCGGGTCGGGCCGGCACACGACGACGAACCCGAGCGTGAGGACCCCGCCGAGCAGTGCGGTCGCCCGGAGGGAGATGCCCAGGCTCGGTGCCAGGCCCCGGCGTTCGATGTGCTGGGCGAGGCCGGGGGGTCCGATGAGGAGGGCAAGCAGGATGGTGAGGTTGCTTCCGGAGACGGCGAGGGTGTGCGCGAGGTCCGTCTCCTTGAAGGCCTCGTCCAACTCGGGTGTGATCCGCGCGGTGTCCCCGACGACCAGCCCCGGCAGCAACGCCCGCGCGTCACCCGGCAACCCGTCGGTGGCCTCACGCAACCCGGCCCGCAAGCGCCCCGCGAACCGCTGTGCTCCGGACGGCCCCTCCACCACCTCCGGCACCGGCTGGTTCCGTACCCGCAGCACGGCCGCGACCCGGTCTCCGCTCGTCAGCGAGGGCACCAACCGCGCGGTCACCTTCACCCGCGTGGACGGGAGCAGCCCGAGCCAGGGCGACCTCTCCGGCCCACCGCCGGAACCCCGCGCACTGCCCGCCCCTCCCCCTCGTCCTCCCCCTCTCCCTCCCTTGGTGGACGAGCCCGGGTCGACGATCAGCAGCACCGGCGCCCGCGTCTCCACGACCGTGCCGTCCGTCTCTTCGACCCGCCGTACCTCGGCGTCGATCAGCACGGAGACCGGTGCCGCGTGATCCCCGCTGACCCGGGGCCGGGTCAACCGTGGATCGGAACCGATCTCCACCTCCGCGGTCGCGGTCGCGTACTCCCGCGCCAGTTCGGGCACCGGCCCACGGCGCAGGTCCGCCCCGTGCAGCCCGGCGGAGGCGGCGGCCGCGGCGATCGAGAGGAACAGGGCCGCGATCGAGACACGGGGCCATGCGGCCTGCCGCCATGACGCTGCGGGGCGAAGTCCGTCCGGTGAGAGGCCAGGGTCCAACCGTGGCGAGGTACGGCTGCGTCCTGTCCTGTCCCGCCGTCGCGTCATCAGCAGCAGTACGAGCGCCACTGTCAGCGTCCCGACGGAGACCCCTGTGACCCAGGCCGGCGACGCGTCCAGCGCCAGTGCAGCCGTCGCCCAGGCCGCGAGTGCGGGCGGTACGAGTCGTAGGTCCGTCGGCCCTTCCTGTTGGGGGTGTGCGGTACCCCGCCGGTTCCCGGAGGCGGCGTGCACGTTGCGGCGGGCCGGTGAGGCGGCGGATACGGCTCGGTGGCTGGAGGAGGAGCCGTCGTCCGGTGCCGCGCGGCGGGGAATCGCGGGCTCGGTCGGATCGTCGTGGAGTTGGGGCGTGACCGCACCAGATCCCTGAGTCATGGCTGCACCAGGCCCCGGGGTAATGGCTGCACCAGGCCCCGGGGTCATGGCAGCACCAGATCCCGAAGATCGGCGAAGCGGCGGTCGCCGATGCCGTTGACCTGGCGCAGTTCGTCCACCGAGCGGAAACCGCCGTGCTGGGTGCGGTAGTCGATGATGTGCTGGGCCAGCACCGGTCCCACGCCGGGCAGGGTGTTGAGCTGATCCGCGGTGGCCGTGTTGAGGGAGACCGGAGCCGTCGGAGCAGCTCCCGCAGTGGAGCCCGCCGCCCCCGTGGTATTCGCGCCTCCCGCACCAGGCACCGCCGCAGGGGCCGGACCGCCGACGACGATCTGCTCCCCGTCCACGAGGAACCGAGCGCGGTTGAGCCCATCAGTACTGGTGCCTGGACGCACCCCACCCGCCGCGCGCAACGCATCGGTCACCCGCGAACCGGCGGGAAGCCGATGAACCCCGGGCTCCCGGACCTTGCCGCTGACGTCCACGACGATCTCGGTGCCGACCGCACTCGAACCACCCCGCGCTCCGGCCGACGAGGCGCGCGACCCGGTCTCTTTGCCCGCAGCCGCTCCCCCGCTGCCGCTGTCCCTGCCTCCGACCTCATCGCCTTCTCCATAGGGGGATGCCGCTCCCACCACCTCCGGGGCGCGTACGGGCTGAGTCCGGCCCACCCAGAAGTGCTGCACGGCGAGGACCGCGGCCACCGCGAGCAGTACACCGAGCGCGACCACGTTCCGCCGCTCCAGCCCACACCGCGTCTGCACCCACACCGGCATCCGCTCCCGCAGAGCCGACCCGACCCGCGACGGCCAGGCCCCCGCCGGACGATCCCGTACGACGTCTACGTCTACCCCTGTCTCTGCCTCTCCGGTGCCGCTGAAGTCTCCGGAGTCTCCGGCCACGCCGACCGCTCCGGCATACAAGAAGGCATCAGGCTCCAGAGCAACACCCACCGGCGACTCGACCCGGACCGCCCGCTGCCTAGACCCCAACCCCGGACCAGACCCCTGCTCCGGCTCCGGCCCCGGCTCGGTCCAAGGCCCAGCATCAACCGGCGCCGGAAAGCGAAGCCCCGCCGCCCTGACCACGGGCGAGACAGGACGCCCCCCGGCATCAGTAACGAACGAATCCGAGGGCGGCCCCAAGCCTCCGGCCCCCGGCGAACGAAGATTCCCCACGGTCTGCGTCACGGCCGGAACAGGGCACCCCCCGGCTTCAGCCATCGACGGAGGAGCACTTCGCCTCCCCTCCCCCACCGACGGAGGGGAACCCCACACGACCTCATCCACAGGCAGAGCAGGACACCCCAAGTCCTCAGCCACAGGCAGAGCAGAAGACCTCAAATCCTCAGCCACAGACGGAATCGAGCGCCCCAGGACGTCACCCGTCGGCAGAAGAGAACCCACCACGGCATCACCCGCCGCCGAAGTCAGACGCCCCGCCCCCTCCACCACCGGCGCGCGAAAGCCCTCACCTCCGCCCCGGCCGTCCCCTGTACCGCCGCCGTCCTCACCCGGCGGTGCATTCCCCAACTCCCCGCGCTCCCCGCCGCGTTCGCCGAAGAGCAGTTCCGCCCGGCGCCGAAGTTCCTCCGCCGAAGCCTGGCGATGTGCCCGCCCCCGTGTCGGCTGGCGGCGATGCCGGGTTCGGCCGTCGGAGGAGGGGGCGCGGCCCGGGCCGCTGGTCGCAGTCGCTGTGTGTGAGCGTGATCGAAGTGCCATGCGCCGAGGATCGGACATTCCGCGACTTCGCGATGATCTTGGTCAATTCCCGGGGACGACCGCCCAGTTGTGGATAACTCCGTCACCCACACGAGCGTCCCCCACACAGGGAACCGGCCACGGCACCAGTCCAGGACGCCCGTCCAAGGCGCCACCCCAGGGCGCCCAGCCCAAGGCATCAGCCCCCTGTCACCCCTGTCACCCTCGGCACCCCGTCACCGAGGCGAAACCACAGCCCCCAACAACCCGGGCCCGGTATGCGCCCCGATCACCGCCCCGACCTCACTCACATGCAGATCGGCCAGCCCCGGTACCCGCGCCCGCAGCCGGTCCGCGAGAGCCGACGCCCGCTCGGGCGCGGAGAGATGGTGGACTGCGATGTCGACCTGGGCGCTGCCCGCCCGGTCGGCCGCGAGTTCCTCAAGGCGGGCGATCGCCTTCGACGCCGTCCGTACCTTTTCCAGGAGTTCGATGCGCCCGCCCTCCAGTTGGAGCAGCGGCTTCACGGCGAGCGCTGAGCCCAACAAGGCCTGGGCCGCGCCGATCCGGCCGCCCCGGCGCAGATAGTCGAGGGTGTCGACGTAGAAGTAGGCGGAAGTGCCCGCGGCCCGTTTCTCCGCGGCCGTGACCGCCTCGTCCACCGTGCCGCCGGCCTCCGCTGTCTCGGCCGCGGCGAGTGCGCAGAAGCCGAGCGCCATCGCGACCATCCCGGTGTCCACCACCCGCACCGGCACCGGCGCCTCACGCGCGGCGACGACCGCCGCGTCGTAGGTGCCCGAGAGTTCGGCGGAGAGGTGGAGGGAGACGATGCCGGTGGCGCCGGACTCGGCGACCTTGCGGTAGGTCTCCGCGAAGAGCTCGGGGCTGGGGCGCGAGGTGGTGACCGGGCGTCGCTTCTGCAGGGCCTGGGCCAGGGAGCGGGTCGAGATCTCGGTGCCCTCTTCGAGTGCCCGGTCGCCGAGGACCACGGTCAGCGGCACCGCTGTGATGCCGTGGCGCTCCATCGTCAGCGGCGGCAGGTAGGCCGTTGAATCGGTGACGATCGCGACATGGCGGGACATGAGCTGGAGGTTACCTGCCGTAGCGGCCGGGCGGCAGCCCGACCCCTTTCACCTGGGCCGGAACCGGCCGGATCACACCATGCCGACGGACCGATCCGTGCCGCCCGATCAAGTCGTGCTCTCGGGACGGGGTTTCTTCTGCCAGGGGTAGGTGGGGCGCCGTCCCGGCGGGGTGATGGCGGACGGAGCCGGTTCCTCGGCGGCGGGGCGGGAGCGCGGGGGCTCCGGCCAGGTCTGGCGGCCCGTCGTGGCGTCGGCGGGCGGGGCGTCGGGCCACGGGGGCGGTGTGTGCTCCGACTTCGTCCAGTGCCGCAGGGCGCCCGCCTCCATGTCTATCTGGGCGCTCAGCGTGTCCAGGTCGTCCTGCGCGAAGCGGCCGGCGCGGTCCCGGGCCGCCCAGCGCAGTGAGTCCGCCGACTTCGTGATGCGCTCGGTGCGCTCGCGCAGGGCGGGCAGCCGCTCGGCGAGCGTCCTGCGGTCCGGCTCGGACTCCAGTCGCCTGAGTTCGCCGTCGAGTTCGCGGCCGTGCGCGCTGAGCCGCTCGAAGAGGCCCAGGGATTCCTTCAGGGACTCGTCCTCGGTCACGCCCGCGTGCAGCGCGTCCTGGGTCGCGCGCATCGATGTGCGCAGCGCGAGCCGGAGTTGGGCCACCTGTCCCTGCGGGCCGGGCTGGGCGAAGGACTTGGCGCGCAGGGTGTGGTCCTCGACCGAGCGCCGGGCCTGCGCGACCGTGCGGTCGACGCCTCTCTTGGCCGCGCCGATCGCCTTGACCGCCGCATAGCCGCCTACGACCACGAACAGCAGGAAGAGAAGGGCGAAGACTGCGATCACGGCTTCCAACGCTCCTCCACCGGCTCCGGGCGGCACACGCCGCGCCGCTCTTCAACGGTAAACGCAAAGGGCAGGCCCGGAGTTCCAAAAGAACCCCGAACCTGCCCGTAGGGGACTACCCGGAGGCGCTCCCCCCGACCCCGCCGAAGGGCTGCGCAGGAACCCCGGAGGGCTACGCCGGAACGATGTTCACCAGCTTCGGCGCCCGCACGATGACCTTGCGGATGCCCGCACCCTCCAGCGCGGCGACGACCTTCTCGTCGGCCAGCGCGACCTTCTCCAGCTCGGCGTCGGAGATCGTCGGCGAGACCTCCAGGCGCGCCTTGACCTTGCCCTTGATCTGCACGACGCAGGTCACGCTCTCGTCCACGACGTACGCCGGGTCGGCGACCGGGAAGTCCTGGTGGACCACCGTGTCCGTGCGGCCCAGCTTGCGCCACAGCTCCTCGGCGACGTGCGGGGCCAGCGGCGCGACCAGCAGCACCAGCGACTCGGCGACGGAACGCGGCACCGCTCCGCCCACCTTGGTCAGGTGGTTGTTCAGCTCGGTGATCTTGGCGATGGCCGTGTTGAAGCGCAGGCCCGCCAGGTCCTGGCGCACCCCGTCGATCGCCTTGTGCAGAGCACGCAGCGTCTGCTCGTCGGGCTCGGTGTCGACGACCGTGACCTCACCGGTCGCCTCGTCGACGACGTTGCGCCACAGCCGCTGCAGCAGCCGGTACTGGCCCACCACCGCGCGCGTGTCCCACGGCCGGGACACGTCCAGGGGACCCATGGCCATCTCGTACAGGCGCAGCGTGTCGGCGCCGTACTCGTCGCAGATCTCGTCCGGAGTGACCGCGTTCTTCAGGGACTTGCCCATCTTGCCCAGCAGTCGGGAGACCTTCTCGCCCTGGTAGAAGTAGGCGCCGTCGCGCTCCTCCACCTCGGCGGCCGGCACCGGGAAGCCGCGGCTGTCCCGGTAGACGTAGGCCTGGATCATGCCCTGGTTGAACAGCTTGTGGAACGGTTCCGGGGACGAGATGTGCCCCAGGTCGAACAGCACCTTGGACCAGAAACGGGCGTACAGCAGGTGCAGTACGGCGTGCTCGGCGCCGCCGACGTACAGGTCGACGCCGCCGTGCGGCATGCCCGCGCGGGGGCCCATCCAGTACTGCTCGATGGCCGGGTCGACCAGCTTCTGGTCGTTGTGCGGGTCCAGGTAGCGCAGTTCGTACCAGCAGGAACCGGCCCAGTTCGGCATGGTGTTGGTCTCGCGGCGGTACTTCTGGGGGCCGCGGCCGTCGCCCAGGTCCAGGGTGACGGCGACCCAGTCCTCGTTGCGGGACAGGGGCGTCTCCGGGGACGTGTTCGCGTCGTCCGGGTCGAAGGTGCGCGGCGAGTAGTCCTCGACCTCCGGCAGTTCCAGGGGCAGCATCGACTCGGGCAGCGAGTGCGCGATGCCGTCCTCGTCGTAGACGATCGGGAAGGGCTCGCCCCAGTAGCGCTGGCGGCTGAACAGCCAGTCGCGCAGGCGGAAGTTGACGGTGCCCTCGCCGATGCCCTCGCGGGCCAGCCACTCCGTGATGCGGGCCTTGGCCTCGGCGACGGGCAGGCCGTCCAGGGAGATGTCGTCGTTCGAGGAGTTGATGATCTTCGCGTCGTACGACCCGAAGGCGTTCTCCCATGTCGACGTGTCCGTGCCGCGGCCGTCGGTCGGCTCGACGATGCAGGTGATCGGCAGCTCGAAGGCGCGCGCGAAGTCGAAGTCGCGCTGGTCGCCCGCCGGGACGGCCATGATCGCGCCGGTGCCGTAGCCCATCAGTACGTAGTCGGCGATGAAGACGGGGATCCGCTCGCCGTTGACCGGGTTGGTCGCGAACGCGCCGGTGAAGACACCGGTCTTGTCCTTGGCCTCGGCCTGCCGTTCCACGTCGGACTTGGTGCCGGCCTGCGCGCGGTACGCGGCGACCGCCTCCACCGGGGTGGCATGACCGCCGGTCCACACGTCGTGCGTGCCCTCGGGCCAGGCGGCCGGCGTGAACTTGTCGACCAGCGGGTGCTCGGGCGCCAGCACCATGTAGCTCGCGCCGAACAGGGTGTCGGGGCGGGTGGTGAAAACCGTGATGTGCTCGCCGTCGACGGGGAAGTCGACGCGGGCGCCCTCGGAGCGGCCGATCCAGTTGCGCTGCTGCAGCTTGATGGCCTCGGGCCAGTCCAGCTCCTCCAGGTCCGCCAGCAGCCGGTCGGCGTAGGCGGTGATCCGCATGTTCCACTGGCGCAGCTTGGCCTTGAAGACGGGGAAGTTGCCGCGCTCGGAGCGGCCGTCGGCGGTGACCTCCTCGTTGGCCAGGACGGTGCCCAGGCCGGGGCACCAGTTGACCGGCGCGTCGGAGGCGTACGCCAGGCGGAACTCGCCCAGGACGTCGGCACGTTCGGTGGCGGTCAGGTCCGGCCACGCGCGCGCGTGCCCCGGTACGGCACGCTCACCGGACTCGAACTGGGCGATCAGCTCGGCGATCGGGCGGGCCGTGTCGGCCTCGTCGTCGTACCAGGAGTTGAAGATCTGCAGGAAGATCCACTGGGTCCACTTGTAGTACTCCGGGTCGATCGTGGCGAACGACCGGCGCTTGTCGTGGCCCAGGCCCAGCGCGCGCAGTTGCGACTTCATGTTGCCGATGGCGGCGACGGTGGTGATCCGGGGGTGCTCGCCCGTCTGGACGGCGTGCTGCTCGGCCGGCAGGCCGAAGGCGTCGAAGCCCAGGGTGTGCAGCACGTTGTGGCCGGTCATCCGCTGGAAGCGGGCGAACACATCGGTGGCGATGTAGCCCAGGGGGTGGCCGACGTGCAGGCCCGTACCGGAGGGGTACGGGAACATGTCCATGATGAACTTCTTGGGGCGGGCGGCCAGTTCGGGGTCGCCGGCCAGGTCACCGGTCGGGTTCGGCGCCTCGTAGGTGCCCTCGGCGTCCCAGAAGTCCTGCCAGCGTGCCTCGATGTCCGCGGCCATGGCGGCCGTGTAGCGGTGCGGCGCGACCACCTCGGCGGCGGCAGCGGGGTTCGTCTCGCTCATGATCCTCAAAGCTCCATCGATCGTCTCTGCCAGCGGCTGCGTCGTTCAGGCTGCGACGTCCAGGTGTGACGTCCAGCAAATGAAAAATCCCCTCGCACAGGAGGGGACGCCGCGCCGATTCCGACCCACCGATCAGTGGTGGTCGGGACTCATCAGCGCGGCTCGCTAAGCAGAAGGCGTACGGCACGCATGGCATGAGGGTACCGCAGCCCTTGAGCACAACGCGACGCGCTTCCGTATCACCCTTGGCACCCCTGACCGCACCGGCCGACACTGAACCAAGTTCAAGGACTACCTTCGCGTACCACCCACTACGGGACATCGCAGCAAGCGCATTGTCGTTTGATAACAACGCAATAACTCAAACCTCGTACCCACCGGTATGGAGCCACTTAGAGTTCGGCAGCGGGACCGCTTTCCCGATACTGCTCGGAGTTGCCCCCATGAACCCTCGTCGTAGTACCAGTTCGCTCCCCAAGCCGGGCCGTTCGGCCTATGGCATGGCGAGCCTCGTCGTCCTGATCTTCATACCCGTGTTCGTGCTGCTCGGAGGCAGCCAGGTACAGGACTTCCTCAACTTCGGTGCGGGCGTTCTCTCGCTCGTCTCCCTGACCTGCTCGGTGATCTGGGGGCTGGTCGCCCAGGACCGGGTCATCCTCAACATCCGCCAGCGGATCGTGGCCCAGGGCATCCACCGGGTGACCGCCGTCGGCTCGATCGCGTTCCTCGTGATTCACATCACGGTCAAACTGGCGCTCGACCACACCGTCCTGATCGCCGCGCTGATCCCCTTCAGCCTCGGTGTGACGGGCAGCGCCGGACTCATCGGCCTCGGCTCCCTGGCCGGCCTGCTCATGATCTTCGTGGGCATCACCGGCGCCCTGCGCAACCAGTTCGCGTCCCCGGCGCCGGTGGCCGCCCGCTGGCGCGCGATGCACATGCTGGCCTACCCGGCCTGGTGCGCGGCGCTGGTCCACGGCCTGTTCGCGGGCCGCGCGGCCAAACCGTTCTTCATGATCTCGTACGAGCTGTGCCTGGTCGGGGTCGCCGCAGCCCTCGCCCTGCGCTCGGCACCCCGCCCGATCAAGCGGAAGTTCGCCGACAAGGTCGCCATGCTCCTGGGCAACGAGGAGCGACCGGGTCTCGACGAACTCGACGCGAGCCGGGGCCGCGTGGCCGAGTCCGCGCTGCCGGGCTACGAGAGCCGCCGCCCGGCCGAGGGCCGACGCGCCGCGCCGCAGCCCTCGTTCACGGAGACCGGGTCGGTCCCGCGCGTGGACCCGGCCGCCGCGCAGTACGAGACGAGGTCCATGACCCCGGTCGCCGACACGAACGGCTTCGCGGCCGCCTACCGCACCGCCACACCGGAATCCACCGGTCAGATGCCGTTCGTCACCGACCAGAACTCGCGCATGAACGTGCCGATGGACATGCAGAACACGCAGGCGGTCCCGCGCGCGGACAACGGCGGCAGCACCTCCGGAAGCTGGCCGATCCCGTCGCCCCCGCCGGTCGGCGAGGCACCCCCGTCGGCCTACGACCCGCTCCAGGACACCGGCTACAACATCCCGACGTACAACAACAACGCGGGCACGGGCGGATACGGCGAGGGATACGCGTACCCCACCGGTGAGTCGAACGGCACCTCCGGTACGTACAACCCCAATGACACGTACAACAGCGGTCCCGCCACTGATCAAACGCCCAACGCTTCGTACGACTTCGACGCGCAGGGCGGCTCGGGCGAACCTTGGAACACGCCTTCCGGAGGCTATAGGTGAACGAGGCCCTGCCCGACGTCCCAGAAGTCCGCGTCGTCGGGCTTCCTCAGCTCACATCGGGCTTCGACCTTGTCGAGAGACTCGACCTGCCCATGCACTTGAAGGTGCACGGGCCGCTCGAACCGATGGGCGGGGAGCAGCTCGCGAAGCTCTCCGAGGCCATCAACCTGAAGGGCCGCGGCGGCGCGGGCTTCCCCTTCCACAAGAAGCTGCGGTCGGTCGCCGAGGCGGCGATCAAACGCGGTGTACGGCCGGTCGTCGTCGTCAACGGCAGTGAGGACGAACCGGCATGCCGTAAGGACACGGTGCTCATCAACCGTGCCCCGCACCTCATCCTGGACGGCGCCCTCCTGGTCGCCGAGGCCCTGGGTGCCCGCACGCTCGTGGTGGGGGTCACCCGTGAGTCGACGCAGCGCTCCATGGAGGCCGCGCTCTCGGAGCGCGGCCTGAGCAACACCCGCCGCTCGGCGCTGAAGGCGTTCGTCCAGCGCAACCCGGTCCGCATGGTCACCGGCGCCGCCGCGTCGCTGATCCGCTCGATCGACGGCGGCCCGGCGATCCCGCCCGGCCGCAAGGTCAGCGCCTCCCAGAACGGCGTCGGCGGCGCCCCGACCCTGCTGTCGAACGCCGAGACGTTCGCCCAACTCGCCATCGCCGCCCGCATCGGCCCCGAGCGCTACGGCAACACCGGCCTCTACGACGAGCCCGGCACCGTCATGCTCACGGTCTCCGGGGCGGTCGCCCGCCCCATGGTGATCGAGGTCCCCACAGGCGTACCGCTGCGCTACGTCCTGCAGTTGGCCGGCGCCCCGCCGGTCCCCCAGGGTGTGCTGACGGGCGGTTACCACGGCAAGTGGATCGACGCGGCGACGGTCAACGAGGCGATCGTCTCCCGCAACTCCCTGGACGCGGTGGGCGGTGCGCTCGGCGCCGGCGCCATCATGCCCATCACCCAGGAGACCTGCCCGCTGGGCGAGTCACTGCGCGTGGCCCAGTGGCTGGCCGACGAGAGCGCGGGACAGTGCGGTCCCTGCTACCTCGGTCTGCCCGCCGCCGCGCGCGGCATGGAGGACATCCTCAACGGCGGCGGCCCGGCCGCCCTGGAGGCGCTGAAGCAGGTCGCCAAGGCCGTGAAGCGGCGCGGCGCGTGCTCGCACCCGGACGGCTCCGCGATGTTCCTGGAATCGACCATCAAGGCGTTCACGGACGACCTCGCCGCCCACGTCCTCGGAAACGGCTGCGGAAGGCCCGTGGAGGGCGTTCTGCCGCTCTTCGAGGGCGGCCAGCTCCCCGCGGGCATCACGAGCGGCGCGGAGGCCGAGGAGAACGGTCCGAGCCGTCAGAAGATCTACGTCGACTGGACGCTGTGCCGGGGCCACGGTCTGTGCGCGGACATCCTCCCGGAGGTCTTCGAACTCGGCGCCGACGGCTTCCCCACCGTCGCGCAGGCCCAGGTGCCGCGTTACGCGGAGGCGAAGGCGCTCCGCGCGGTACGGCGTTGCCCGGCACTGGCCCTACGCCTGGAGGAGGAGACCGCACGGGACAAGGGGCCCGCGCGCAACCTGCCGGTCCTCTCCCAGGGCCGCGGCCGGCGAGCCCTCGGCCGCTGAGAACACGAACAGCGGGCCGCCCCCCTCAGGGACGGCCCGCTGTTCCATGACCTGCGCCAACTGCCCCCGGACACACCGAAGGCGGGTCATCCGATGGGATGACCCGCCTTCGACTTCTGTGGAGCTAAGGAGAATTGAACTCCTGACCTCCTGCATGCCATGCAGGCGCTCTACCAACTGAGCTATAGCCCCTTGCGGTGCGCTACCGGGTCTCCCCGGTGGCGACGCCAACATTACCGGTGACCCGGCGCACCACCAAATCGTTTCCGTCCACGTCACCGTGACCGTGATCGCCGGGACCTCCTCGCGGGGTCCCGGCCGGAGTCAAGCCGTGACGAACGAATAGAACCGCTTCAAAGTGCAGTGCTCCTCGAGGAGTCGACCGTAGATCGGCTCACCCTCGAGTTCGCGGTACGTCTCGATCGGGTCGCCTTTTATGATCAGCGCCCGCGCGCACTCCTCGCACCAGTACTGGTAGTCGGGATTCACCGGTTCCATGTCACGGACGATCGGCGTCCCACTGCCGCACCAGTCGCACTTTCGCCTGTGTGCACCCATCGATCAGCTCCAGCTGTGGCCGCAGGCCGTGCACACGTAGGAAACTCCGCCGTTGTCACCAAGGACTTGGGCCACGTGGGCGGAACCGCAGGAAGGGCAGCTCAGGCGGGTGATCGTATCTCGTATCAACGCCGCATCGAAGAGGTGGTCGACCTCCTCGATGATGCTCGCAGGCATCGCTACTCCCTCCCGTCGGGCCGCGCCCCCTTCCGGCCGTTTGATTCTGCCACGGCCGGACCAATACGGTCAGCGACGCCTTCGTACCAGTCCGGACACGGCACCCACCGCGGCCGTCCCCGCCAGCGCGAACATGCACGCCAAAAGCGCCTTCGCAGAGGTATACGCCCCCGGGGCCCCAAGTGACTCAAGCCGGTTCAAGAACAGTGTGCCGAAAACCGCGACCCCGAGGAGCTGACCAAGCTGCGCGACCGTGGAGAGCAGACCGCTGGCGTCCGCCGCGTCCTCGGGCCGCACGGTTGCCAGGGCCCGGGTCAGCGTCGGACTGAAGGCGAGCGCGAGCCCGGCCCCCACGCCGACGTACGCCACGTAGAGTACGGCTCCGCCGCGGCCGCCGCCTTCGAACGCCAGGCCGACTCCCGCGACGGCCGGCATCGTGATCACGAAACCGAGCGGGGTCAGCGCCCGCTGCCAGGCCGCCGGCCACCGGCGCCAGGTCAGACCGACCGCCCCGAAGACGACCGCCGTCGGCGCGAAGGTGAGCCCCGCGCGCAGCGCGCTGAAGCCGAGGCCGCCCTGGACGTGCAGGGTGAGCGCGAACAGGAAACCGGCGTTGACGGCCATCACCGCCAGGATCCGGAAGACGGCGAGACCCATGCCGGTGTGACGCAGCACACGCGGCGCGATCAGCGGGGCGCCCCCGCGCCGGGCGAGCCGGGACTCGTAGCCGCAGAACGCCGCGAAGAGCACCGCCGCCGCGATCAGCGACAGCCACGACCACAGCGGCCAGCCCTCCTCCTGCCCCAGCACCAGCGGCACCGTCAGCAGCGAGACGGCCGAGGCGAGCAGCACCAGCCCCGGCACGTCGAAGGCGCGCGCCCGCTCCGGCTCCGCCCCGCCGTCCCGCGGCAGCACGCGCCGGCCGACGAACAGGAGTACGACCCCCACCGGCACGTTGACGAGAAACACCGGCCGCCAGCCCGTGCCGAACAGGTCGGCGCTGACGAGCACGCCGCCGAGGATCTGCCCGGCCGCGGCGCCGACGGCGATGACCGCCGAGTACACGCCGAGCGCCCGCATCCGCGCCTCGCCGATGAAGTGCCGCTGGATCAGGCTGAGCACCTGCGGGATCATCAGCGCCGAGCCGGAGCCCTGGACCAGGCGGAACACGATCAGCTCGGTCGAGCCCTGGGCCAGACCGCAGGCCAGCGAGGCGGCGGTGAAGAGCGCGAGCCCGGCGAGGTGGACCCGGGCGTGACCGAGCCGGTCGCCGAGCCGGGCGCCGGTGATCAGCAGCACCGAGTACGTGATGGTGTAGCCGGCGATCACCAACTGCAGGTCGGCGCCGGAGGCGTGGAGTTCGGTGCCGATGGTGGGGGCGGCGACGTTG
The DNA here is from genome assembly GCF_036227225.1 of Streptomyces sp. NBC_01478. Lineage (GTDB taxonomy): Bacteria > Actinomycetota > Actinomycetes > Streptomycetales > Streptomycetaceae > Streptomyces. The sequence continues at coordinate 4,174,967 of NZ_CP109444.1, forward strand.
ACGATGAACACGTCGAGCAGCGCCATGAACAGGGCCGCGAGCAGGACCGCGAGCATCGGCCCACGGCGATTGTCAGTGCCAGGGTCTTTACTGGTGGCAGGAGTTGGAACGGGTGCGGAATCCGGTTCCGTCCGGGGTGGTGTCGTCATGCGGTCGAGCGTGGGGGCGCTTCGGTACGGGTGCCGAGAGCCCGCTGATGCTGGTACTGGCAGCACCTGGCACGGACCAGGCCGGGCGTCGAACATGGGGGATGTGACGATGGGGATGGGGACCACACAGCGCCGCCGACCTGAGCTGGCCGCGTTTCTGCGCAGCAGGCGCGCGAGGGTGACACCGCACGACGTGGGCATGCCGCCGGGTTTTCGACGGCGTACGCCGGGACTGCGCCGCGAGGAGGTCGCGCAGCTCTCCGGAGTGGGCGTCACCTGGTACACCTGGCTCGAACAGGGGCGCCCGATCAACGCCTCCGCACAGGTGCTGGACGCCGTGGCGCGCACGCTCCGGCTCGACGCGCCGGAGCGCGAGCATCTGTACCACCTGGCCGAGGTGCCGTACGCGCATCCGCCGGAAGTGGCCTCGCAGTCGGTGGGGCCGGAGATCCAGGGCATCCTCGACGCCCTCGATCCGCGCCCGGCGGTGGTCTACAACGCGCGCTACGACATCCTCGCCACCAACGCCCCCTACCGGACGGTGTTCTGGGTGGAGCCGCTGCCGCCGAGCCCGATGCCGAACGCGCTGTGGAAGCTGTTCACGGTCCCGGAGGAGGACTGTCCGCTGCTGTACCGGGAGACGGAGCTCCCGGTGATGGTGGCGACGCTGCGCTCGGCCTACGGGGTGCATACCGGCGAGCCCGTCTGGGAGGAGTTCATACGGGGGCTGTCGGCGGCGAGTCCGCTCTTCGCGCGGCTGTGGAGGAGCGGGGACGTGGCGGAGCCGGGGCGGCGGGTGAAGACGTTCCGGCACGAGGAGGTGGGCGAGATGCGGATGACGTCGGTGTCGTTGTCGGTCAACGGCATGTCGGAATGCCGGATCGTGGTCTACACCCCGGCCGACGAGGAGACTCGGCGGCGCACGGAGGCGCTGACAGTGACGAAAAGATCCCACCCCTGAAAGGGATGGGATCTCATCGACTCGATCGTGGACGACTCTCGATCTTTGACAACTCAAGAGTGTCGATCTGTGGAGCTAAGGAGAATTGAACTCCTGACCTCCTGCATGCCATGCAGGCGCTCTACCAACTGAGCTATAGCCCCGTGTGTTCTTCCCGCTCGGCGGGCGAACAAGAAGAACTTTAGCCTGCGACCTGCCGGAAAGTGAAATCCGGGGTCGGGGCCCTGGAGGGCCGCTCAGTCGTCGTCGCCGAGCACCGGTTCCGGGAGCGTTCCGGCGTTGTGTTCCAGCAGGCGCCAGCCGCGGGCGCCCTCGCCGAGCACGGACCAGCAGCAGTTGGAGAGGCCGCCGAGACTCTCCCAGTGCTGGGACTCCAGACCGAGGAGACGTCCGATGGTGGTGCGGATGGTGCCGCCGTGGCTGACCACCACGAGGGTGCCGTCCTCGGGCAGCTTCTCGGCGTGCCGCAGCACGACGGGGGCGGCCCGGTCGGCGACCTCGCTCTCCAGTTCACCGCCACCGCGGCGTACCGGTTCCCCGCGCTTCCACGCGGCGTACTCCGCGCCGTGGCGGGCGATGATCTCCTCGTGCGTCAGCCCCTGCCAGACGCCCGCGTAGGTCTCCCGCAGGCCCTCGTCGTGGGTGACGTCGAGGTCGGTGAGGACGGCCAGTTCGGCGGCCGTGTTCGCCGCCCGCCTCAGGTCGGAGGCGACGATCGCGTCCGGCTTGAGGGAGGCCAGCAGCCGCGCGGCGCGGCGGGCCTGGCCGACACCGGTCTCGGTGAGCTCGACGTCCGTGGTGCCCTGGAAGCGGCGCTCCACGTTCCACGCGGTCTGGCCGTGCCGCCACAGGATGACGCGGCGGCCCCGGCCCGCCTTGCGGCCGTCCGCGCCGGCGCTCATCGCACCTCCCCGAACTCGGAGGCGTCCTCCTCGGCCTGGAGCTTGGCGTGCTCGGCGGACTTGCCGCGGGTGGCCTTGGCCTCGGCGGGGAGGTCCAGCTCGGGGCAGTCCTTCCACAGCCGCTCCAGGGCGTAGAAGACGCGCTCCTCGCTGTGCTGGACGTGGACGACGATGTCGACGTAGTCGAGCAGGATCCAGCGGGCGTCACGGTCGCCCTCGCGGCGCACCGGCTTGGCGCCGAGCTCCTTGTTCAGCCGCTCCTCGATCTCGTCGACGATCGACTTGACCTGACGGTCGTTGGGAGCGGAGGCCAGCAGGAAGGCATCCGTGATCGACAGCACGTCGCTGACGTCGTAGGCGATGATGTCGTGCGCGAGCTTGTCGGCGGCCGCCTGGGCGGCGGCGGAGATGAGCTCGATGGAGCGGTCAGTGGCGGTCACTACGCGGCTTTCGGTCGGCGGTCAACAGACCTCAAGGGTCTCACGGACCGTGGACGGCCCCCCACGTGAATAACGGATCATGCCCCGGACACCGGTCGGAACACCGGCTCCGGCCTCCGGGGCGTGCTCTCCGTCACGACGACACCGCCACATCGGCGTCGCTACGACGACTCGGCCACGGCGTCACGAGGACGACGACGGCTTGTAGTCGGTGCCCAGGATCACCGAGACATCCGCGTTCGCGGAGACTGTGCCCTTGGTCACGGTGCTGGTGGGCAGGCCCAGGGTCTTGGCGACCTCGGTGGCGTTCTCCTTGTCGGCCGCGTCGGAGTACGTGATCTTGGACGTGGCCGAGGTCCCGGACACGGTGCCGGCCTCCAGGAAGGTGAAGCCGCCGTTGAGGAGGACGACGCGGGCCTTCTCGGTGTCGTCCTTGACGCCGGTGGCGTTCTGGACGGCGACCCGGACCGCCGAACCCTCGTCGGGGCTCTTCGCGGTGCCGCCCAGGATGTCCTTGACGACACTGGCCGAGGCCTGCGCGGTCAGGGTGCCGTCGTTCTGGACGGGCAGCAGGGCGGTCTTGTAGTCGCCGCTCTTGGCGAGGTCGGCGAGCTTGGCGAGGAAGGTGCCGAGGTCCTTGTCGGTGAGGGGCGGGTCCAGGATCTGGGCCAGTGTCTGCACGGTGGTGGTCGCCGCCGTCGGGTCCGAGGTGAGCTGGCGCAGCACGCCCTGCATGACCTGGCCGAACCGCTCCAACTGGGCGTTCTGGGCCTCGCCCGAGGCGCGGTAGGTGGCGTAGGCGACGGCCATCTTGCCGCTGAGGGTCTGGTCCTTGCCCTTGTGGACGAGGGGCGCGGCGCTCTTCTTCGTCGCGGCCGGGTCGGGCACGTCGGCGTTGGTGTCGAGGTCGATGTTGCCGACGAGGTCGACCAGGTTCTGGAGGTAGGGGGTGTCCAGCCGCCAGGTGCCCTCGATGTCGGTGCCGAGGACGGTGTTGAGCTGGTCGACGGTCCCGGAGGTGCCGTCGTCGTCGACCGACTTGGCCAGCGTCGTGGTGTTGCCGTCGTCGTCCGTGAGGGCCAGGGAGTTGGGCAGCAGGACGGTGGTGCCCTGCTTCAGGGTGGTGTTGTCGACGAGCAGCACCGAAGAGGTGCCGCCCTTCGCGGTGTTGTGCAGGTGGACGACGATCACGTCACGGTTCTGGGCGCCCGCGGCCGTCGTGGTGCCCGACTTCGAGGCGGACGAGGAGACTCCGGGGAGCTTCCCGGCGTACCAGAGGTAGCCGACACCGCCGGACACGACCAGCGCGAGGGCCACGACGAGGGCGACCATGCGGCCACGGGCGCGGCGCTTGGCCTCCTCGCGGCGCTCGGTGCGGTTCTCGGTGAAGTTCAGCCAGTCGATGACGTCCTCGGAGTCGTCGGTCGGCTCCTCCACGAACGCGAACTGCTCGGTGCGGTAGTCCCGTTCACCCGTCTCCGGGGTTTTCGGGGCTTCCGTTTCCTCGGCCGGGCCGCCCTGCTGCGGGATGTAGGCGGTCTGCTCGGCGACCCGGGGCTGCTGTCCGCTGGTCGCGGTCTGCCCGTAGGGGTCGTAGGCCGTCGTCGTCCCGGTGGCGTAGGGGTCGTAGCCGGACTGCGGCGCCTGCCGGCTGTCGTAGGCCTGCTGGGCGCCCGTGTCGTAGTCGGGCGTCTGCTGCTGGGTGCCGGTCGCGTACGGGTCGTAGGCATAGCCCTGCTGTTGCTGCTGCCCGTACGGGTCGTACGGCTGCTGCTGCGGGGGCTGTTGGGTCTGCTGGGCCGGGACCTGGCGGTAGACAGGTTGGTTGTACTCGTCGTAGCCGACGAGTTCGTACTGGTCGCCGCCGTACCCGGCGTCGTATCGGTCGTTCACCGGTGCCCCTCTCGGCTCACTCGCCGCGGTACAGCTCGCGCTTGTCGATATAGCGCACGACTCCGTCGGGCACCAGGTACCAGACGGGATCACCCTTCGCGACTCTCGCACGGCAGTCCGTGGAGGAGATGGCCAGCGCGGGAACCTCGACCAGCGAGACGCCGCCCTCCGGGAGACCGGGGTCGGTCAGTGTGTGGCCGGGGCGGGTGACTCCGATGAAGTGCGCGAGGGAGAACAGCTCCTCCGCGTCCCGCCAGGTCAGGATCGCGCCGAGGGCGTCGGCGCCGGTGATGAAGAAGAGGTCGGCGTCGGGGTTGATCGCGCGCAGGTCGCGCAGGGTGTCCGTGGTGTAGGTGGGGCCGCCGCGGTCGATGTCGATGCGGCTCACCGAGAACTGGGGGTTCTCGGCGGTCGCGATGACCGTCATCAGGTAGCGGTCCTCGGCGAGCGCGACCTTGCGGTCGGTCTTCTGCCACGGCTGACCGGTCGGGACGAAGATCACCTCGTCCAGGTGGAACTGCGCGGCGACCTCACTGGCCGCCACGAGGTGTCCGTGGTGGATCGGGTCGAACGTTCCGCCCATGACGCCGAGCCGGCGCTTGCCGGGGTTCGACGGGCCGTTGTTGCGCGGGCCGTTCACCATTCGGTTCTCCGTGCCGCGCGTCGTGTCGTTCGCCGGACCGGTAGGCATGTCCTGCTCTCCCATGCGTGCAGACCCTACCGGCCCGGTGTGAAGACCCCGGGACCCGTCCGGTGGACAGAAGGGACAGACCCTAGCGGTCGCGGTTGAAGCGGGTGGTGATCCACAGCAGCAGCATCAGGACGATGAACGCGCCGCCACCGGTGATGATCGGCTGGAGGCTCTCGTGGTTGCCCCCGCCCTCCCCCTCGGCGGCAAGAGTGACCAACTGGGCAGCAGTGCCGTGGATGCTCATCTTCAGCAGAACCTATCGGGTGTGGGCGGGATAAAGATGTCGGCCCATGGTAAGCGGGCGTCCCGGCGGCGATCACGCCGACTCCGCCATTGGGAACTCGACATGGGCGTCGGCAGGGAACTCGACGGGAGTCTCAGTCGTCCTTCTGTTTGTACCCGCGCAGCAGGAACCACGCGGTCAGGATGCAGCCGAGGAACATCACGATCAGTACGACCCTGAGCAGATCCCCCGACCCTTGCCGGGGGGCGGCGCTCGCGGCCTCTGCGAGCCAGGCGGCTGCGGAATGGGGCTCCATGCGTTGACTCCTTCGCTGTACTGCCCGTCCACGGTATCTCCGCCTAGGCTGGGCTCTGCTTCGGGGGCACTCAGGGCACTCACACGCACATGGGGGGACCACATGTCCGAAGACGGCCACGAGCAGAACGGGCACGAGAACGTACCGAGCAGGCAGCGCAGGCGCTTCCCAGGAATCTCCTCGCGTGCGTACGAGCACCCGGCCGACCGTTCCGCCCTGGTGGCGCTGCGCAAGCTGACCGGGTTCGACACGGTGTTCAAGGCACTCAGCGGGCTGCTGCCCGAGCGCAGTCTGCGGCTGCTGTTCCTGTCCGACTCGGTGCGCGTGTCGGACCAGCAGTTCGCGCACCTCAACGACATGCTGCGGGACGCCTGTTACATCCTGGACCTGGAGAAGGTCCCGCCGATGTACGTCACCCAGGACCCGCAGCCCAACGCGATGTGCATCGGCCTGGACGAGCCGATCATCGTCGTCACCACCGGTCTGGTCGAGCTGCTCGACGAGGAGGAGATGCGGGCGGTCGTCGGCCACGAGGTGGGCCACGCGCTGTCCGGCCACTCCGTGTACCGCACGATCCTGCTGTTCCTGACCAGCCTGGCCCTGAAGGTCGCCTGGATCCCGCTGGGCAACCTCGCGATCCTGGCGATCGTGACGGCGCTGCGCGAGTGGTTCCGCAAGTCGGAGCTGTCCGCCGACCGCGCGGGTCTGCTGGTCGGCCAGGACCTGCGGGCCTCGATGCGCGGCCTGATGAAGATCGCCGGCGGCAATCACCTGCACGAGATGAACGTGGACGCCTTCCTCAAGCAGGCCGAGGAGTTCGAGTCGGGCGGCGATCTGCGCGACTCGGTACTGAAGATCCTCAATGTGATGCCCCGCTCCCACCCGTTCACCACCGTGCGGGCGGCCGAGCTGAAGAAGTGGGCCGAGTCCCGCGACTACCAGCGGATCATGGACGGCCACTACCCGCGGCGCAGCGAGGACAAGGACACCTCGGTCACGGACGCGTTCCGCGAGTCGGCCGCGAGCTACGCCACCAACGTGAAGAGCTCCAAGGACCCGCTGATGAAGCTGGTCAGCGACATCGCCGGCGGCGCGGGCGACCTGGGCGGCCGGGTGCGGCGCGGCTTCGGCGGCTTCGGGAGCACGTCACCGCAGGACGAGTCCCCGTCCGGTTCGGCCAACGGCACCGAGCAGCCGCCCACGGACGACACCCCGCCGCGCGACTGAGGACTGACCTCACTCACGTACGAGGGGCTGTGCACGGCCCCTTTCGAGCACGGCCGCCGCGTGTGCGAAAACTCAGGGAACTCACACCTTCGGAACGCGGAAACTCACACCTTCGGCTGCGCGCTCGTCGCCAGGGTCCCGCACAGGGCCGTGGCGCTGCCCGTCGCGTACGGGTCCGTGCCGGCCGGGCCGCCCGCCTTGGCGGTCTGGCCGGCGAGCAGGGGGCGCAGATGGGTCACGGAGTCCTCGGCGCAGGACAGGGGCCCGGCCTGGACGTAGGAGACGACGAGCTGGGCCTGGTGCATGCGCAGGTCGTCGCGGTCGAAGCGGAAGTGCAGTTCGCGGCGGACGGTGAACAGGGATGCCTGGGTCTGGTCGCCGGAGCCGGTCGAGGCCGTCGAGCCGGTGGGCCGTAGCGCGTAGACGAAGGTTCCGTCGGCGGTGACCTCAAGGGTCGACGAGTCGATCTCGGTGGCCTGGAGGGTGCCCTGGACGCGGATCTTGCGGTCGGCGAGCTGGACGCGTGACGGGTCGAAGCGAACCAGCCATCCGGTGGGCTCGTGCCGGCCGTCGGCGGTCGGGTGCTCGAAGCTCTGGTCGAACTGGTCGAGTTGGTCCGGGTCGACGAGGACGCGCGCGGGGCGGATCTGGCCGCCGGTGAGGACGGCCGGGTAGAGCGAGGACTCGACGATGTAGTCCTTGGCGGTGCTCAGGGCGGCGATGACCTGGCTGTCCGAGAAGTGCGCGGTGCGTCGCGCGGCCGGCAGCGGTATGCCCTCGCCGCCGACGCTGAACTGCGCGGCGGGGCTGTGCGCGTAGAGGGACTCGGCGTCGGTCGCCCCCGGCACCTTGCCCTGCGGGGACAGCGGGATCACGGTGATCCGCAGCGGCTCGACGGGCTGCTGGGCCGTGGGGGTCGTGTACGGGTGCCGTACGCCCATGTAGATCGCGGTGCCGAAGGCGACGGCGATCAGCATGACCAGGGTCAGTGCCTGGCGGGAGAGACCGCGGCGCAGGGCCGGGCGACGGCGGACGGCGGGGGCGTGGTCGGCCATGCGCTCCTGCGCGGAGAACTCCTGGAGACGGGCAGCACGGACGAACGACTCGTCGAAGACGACGGATCGGTACTCGTCCTCACCACCACCGGGAGCGCCCTCGGGCGTCCCCTCGGGTGGGTCTCCTGGACCGCCCATACTTTCAGAGTAGGTCTCTGGAGCCTCAGGTAAACGCCCTGCTACACGACAAGTTCTGACAGGTTCTCACCGAGCCCGTCACAACTCGCTCAGGGCGTGCGCGGGACGGCTGACAGCGGTGGCTGGGAGTTGTCGGCGGAAGCGGAGGGTGCCGCCGCCGTGCCCTGTTCCACGCCGGTGGAGGCCGGGGGCGGGACGCGGTCCCTGCTGCCCGAGGACGCGCCGCGGTAGACCGCCGAGAAAGCCAGGGCGACCATGCCGATGCCCATCACCAGGGCGAGCAGCCAGGCGACGGGGCGGTGCCAGCGGACCTGTTTGCCGTAGGTCCCCGGGGCGCCGTAGCGGCCCTGGACGACATCGGGGTCGTCCAGGTCGTCGAGTTCCGGATCATGGCCGAATTCGCGGCCGTAGGCGTCCTCGAAGGGGTCGTCGTCGCCTCGGGCGCGTCTGCCGTACTGCGCGCGGCGGGCTTCGGCCTCGGAGGCCTCGGCTCTTGCCTGCGCGGCGGCAAGGAGGCGCTCGACGGCGGTCGGCTCGTGTACTACGGCCGCCCGCACGAAGGCCTCGTCGAAGACCACGGATGCGAACTCTTCGTCCGACTTTCCGCGGTCGTGGTCGTCGTCGGGCTCCCAGCCGTCAGGGAACGGCGTGCCCCCCACGTCCTCCGGCACCTCTCCAGAGTAGACCTGGGGGGTCCATTTGGGCAGGCGGTAGGGAAATTCATCCGCTGGGTGAGACACCCGCCCCAGGACGTGCCCGTATGCCCGACGCATATGCCGGACGACCGGTGGCTCAGCGGCGGATGTGGCCGTCGCCCGTGACGATGTACTTGGTGCTGGTCAGTTCCGGCAGGCCCATCGGGCCCCGGGCGTGCAGCTTCTGGGTGGAGATGCCGATCTCCGCGCCGAAGCCGAACTGGCTGCCGTCCGTGAAGCGCGTGGAGGCGTTGACGGCGACGGTGGTGGAGTCGACCAACTGGGTGAAGCGGCGGGCGGCCTGCTGGGAGGACGTGACGATCGCCTCGGTATGGCCGGAGCTCCAGAGCCGGATGTGCTGGACGGCCTTGTCGAGCGAGTCGACGACGGCGGCGGCGATGTCGTAGGAGAGGTACTCGGTGTCCCAGTCCTCCAGGGTGGCCTCGACGACGGTGGCGTCGGAGTCCTTGGCGTAGGCGAGGACGCGCTCGTCGGCGTGGACGGTGACGCCTGCCTCGGCAAGGGCGTTCAGGGCGCGCGGCAGGAACTCGGGGGCGATGTCCTGGTGGACGAGGAGGGTCTCGGCGGCGTTGCAGACGCTGGGCCGCTGGGCCTTGGAGTTGATCAGGATGTCGATCGCCATGTCGAGGTCGGCGTCGGCGTCGACGTAGACGTGGCAGTTGCCGACGCCGGTCTCGATCACGGGGACGGTCGACTCGCTGACGACGGTCTGGATCAGGGAGGCGCCGCCGCGCGGGATGAGGACGTCGACCAGGCCCCGGGCGCGCATCAGTTCGCGCACGCTCTCGCGGCTCTCGCCGGGCACCAGCTGCACGGCGTCGGCGGGCAGTCCGGCGCCGCCGACGGCGTCGCGCAGCACGCGCACGAGGGCGGTGTTCGACTCGTAGGCGGAGGCGGAGCCGCGCAGCAGCACCGCGTTGCCGGACTTCAGGCAGAGGGCGGCGGCGTCGACCGTCACGTTCGGGCGGGCCTCGTAGATGATGCCGACGACGCCGAGGGGGACGCGCACCTGGCGCAGGTCGATGCCGTTCGGGAGGGTCGAGCCGCGGACGACCTCGCCGACCGGGTCGGGCAGCGCGACGACGTCCCGTACGTCCGAGGCGATGGCCCGCACGCGCTCCGGCGTCAGCGTCAGCCGGTCGATGATCGCCTCGCTGGTGCCGGCCTCGCGGGCCTTGGCGATGTCCTTGGCGTTGGCCTCGACGATCTCGCTCGTACGGACCTCCAGCGCGTCCGCGATGGCGAGCAGCGCGTCGTCCTTCTCGGCGCGCGGCAGCGGCGCGAGGTCGGCGGCGGCGGACTTGGCGCGGTACGCGGCCTGCGTGACCGGGGACAGGGAGTCGTACGGCGAGAGCGTGGTCATGAGGGAAGGGTAGTGCGCCGGACGGGGGCGTCCACCGGCTATCCCAAACCGCGAGACAGGCGCAGAAGGGCCCGAAGCGGACTCACCACGGAACTCAGAAGGGGTGTACGCCGACCGGGGTCGCGGGCAGCGGGCCGTAGCCCTCGGAGATGCGCTGGTGGTAGGTCTCGCGGTCGATGACCTCCAGGCCGACGATCTCCCACGGGGGCAGTTTCGCGGTCTGGCGGTGCTCGCCCCACAGGCGCAGGGCCACGGCGGCGGCGTCGTGCAGGTCGCGGGCCTCTTCCCAGTAGCGGATCTCCGCGTGGTCGTTGGCGTAGCGGCTGGTCAGCAGAAAGGGGTGGTCGTGGGCGAGCTGTTCCAGGCCGCGCCGCACCTCCTTCAGCGGGGCCTCGCCACCGGAGACGCTGAGGGTGACATGCCACAGCCGGGGGAGGTCCTTGGGTTCCTCGCCCTCGTACCGGGCGCCGGCCGCGACGCTGGTCAGCGTGCGCTCCTCGCCGGGCGCTCGGGAGGTGGCACCACCGCGGGACGCCGCCGCCCCAGGGCGCACTCGTCTCACGACGGCCTCCTTACGCAATGGTCGAGCTGCTGGGCTCGCGCGGAATTTGTCCCCGAGACAAAGTTGAGCAGGCCGAAGGCGTCCGCGTGGCGCTTTTACGGAAGGTCCACCAGGGGGAGGCGGACGTTTCGGTTGTTTTACGGGTGCAGGATCACCAGGTCGTCCCTGTGTACGACTTCCCTCTCGTACGACGGTCCCAGCTCCCGTGCCAGTTCCCGGGTGGAGCGGCCGATCAGTTGCGGGATCTCCTTGGCGTCGAAGTTGACGAGCCCCCGGGCGACCGCGTGCCCGGCACTGTCCCGGAGTTCGACGGGGTCGCCCGCGCTGAACTCGCCCTCCACAGCGGCGATTCCGGCCGGCAGGAGCGACATCCGGCGCTGCACGACCGCGCGCACGGCGCCGTCGTCGAGGGTCAGCGAGCCCTGCGGGGTGGACGCGTGCTGGAGCCAGAGCAGCCGGTCGGCGGACCGTTTCCCGGTGGCGTGGAAGTACGTTCCCGTGTCGCCGCCGGTGAGCGCGTCGGTGGCGTGCACCGCGCTCGTCAGCACGACGGGGATGCCTGCGGCGGCGGCGATACGGGCCGCCTCGACCTTGGTGACCATGCCGCCGGTGCCGACGCCGGCCTTGCCCGCGCTGCCGATCTCGACGTGCGCGAGGTCCTGCGGTCCCCGTACTTCCGCTATCCGCGAGGTGCCCGGCCTGCTGGGGTCGCCGTCGTAGACGCCGTCGATGTCGGAGAGGAGGACCAGCAGGTCGGCGTGGACGAGGTGGGCGACGAGGGCGGCGAGCCGGTCGTTGTCGCCGAAGCGGATCTCGTCCGTGGCGACGGTGTCGTTCTCGTTGACGATCGGGAGGGCGCCCATGGCGAGGAGTTTGTCGAGGGTGCGGGAGGCGTTGCGGTGGTGGGAGCGGCGGCTCATGTCGTCGGAGGTGAGCAGGACCTGGCCGACGCGGATGCCGTAGCGGGCGAAGGAGGCGGTGTAGCGGGCGACGAGGAGTCCCTGGCCGACGCTGGCCGCGGCCTGTTGGCGGGCGAGGTCCTTGGGGCGGCGGCGCAGTCCGAGTGGGGCGAGGCCTGCGGCGATGGCGCCGGAGGAGACGAGGACGACCTCTTTCGCTCCTCCGCTGCGGCTCTTGGCGAGGACGTCGACGAGTGCGTCGACGCGGTCGGCGTCCAGGCCGCCGGCCGCGGTGGTCAGTGAGGAGGAACCCACCTTGACGACGATCCTGCGGGCCTCGGTCACGGCCTGCCTTGCCCCTGCCACGTGCGAAGTCCCCTCGGGTAGGTTCGGGTGACCCGCGGCAATTTACGCGAACCGGGTTGGGGTGTGCACGTTGGTCCAGTTCGCGGACAGATGGGTTGAGTTTCGGGTGCGGGTGGGTGGGGGCTGGTCGCGCCCACGCGGCGGAGCCGCAAATCGACACAGCCCCGCGCCGCTGAATGCCGGACCAGCGCAGGTTTTTCAGGGGCGCGGGGAACTGCGCGACCAGCCCCCACCGGCCCGCACTCTGAACTCAAGCCGCCGCAGCCCTCAGCACCCGACGTACTTTCCGCACCACCCGACGCAAGAACACACCCGCTCCCCCCTCCCGATACCCCCCCACCCCACGCGCCTCGCGAGGTTCGGCCAGGTAGAGGGAGTCGGGCAGGCCCGCCGCCGCGGAGCGGAAGTGCGGATACGCCAGGTACACCCGACGCCCCCGCTTCTCCACCACCGCGTCGGGCCGCTTCTTCGACTTGACGAACTCGACCACGTCCAACAGGAGTTCGGGACGTTCCTCGGCCACCAAGTGCAGTCGCAGCCGTTCATTGACCTTGAGGCGCAACGCCACCTCGTCCGTCCAGTGCGCGGCCATCAGCGGCTTGGCCAGCTCGAACTTGTGGCGCCGTACCTGCTCACTGTCCCCCAGGTACTTCGGGCCGAACTGCGGGAGGAGGGTGACGAGGAACGGGCGGACCATCAGCTTGTCCCGCTCCACCCCCGGCGGGACCATCTCCGCGATGAGGTTCGTCAACGCGCGCGCGGAGTCGAAGCGCAGGGTGTAACTCCCGCTCTTCGTCACGTGTTTGCCGTCGTCGCGGCCCACCAGGTAGTAGCAGGTGTGGTCGGCGATCACGGAGACGCCGTCGGCCCGCAGATAGGCCTCCATCGTGAACAGCGCGTCCTCGCCGGTGAACAGCGACTCGTCGAACCGCATGCCGTTCCGCTCCAACAGCGCCCGCCGGAACAGCTTCTGGGCGCTCAGCGTGAACTTGATGTTGGAGTGGAAGACGTCGGTGCGCTCCAGTGTCTCGACCCACGCGGCCTTGGGCGGGACCCGGTTGATGCCCTCGACCTTGCCGAGGACCACGTCCGTGCCGTTGCGGTCGGCCATCGCGACCATCCGCTCCAGTGCCTCGGGGGCGAGCCGGTCGTCGGCGTCGAGGAAGAAGACGTAGCGCCCGCTCGCCTTGCCGAGGCCGACGTTGCGCGGGGAGCTGGGGCCGCCGGAGTTCTCCTGGCGGATCACGGTGACGTGGGTCGCGGCGCGGGCCGCGAACTCCTCCAGGTACTCCCCCGTGCCGTCGGTCGAGCCGTCGTCGACGGCGATGACCTCGATACGGGCCGCGTCCAGCGTCTGCGCCTCGACCGAGCGCAGGCACTCGACCAGGTACGGCATCGCCTCGTACGCCCCGATGACCACGGTCACATCAGGCTGCGTCACGGTCACGCGCCCCCTTTGTCCATTGAATCGCCATCTCCAAGACAGCCGACCGAGCGGATCGGTTGTCCTCCGTCAGCAGGAGATACGCAAAAGAGCCCGGTTTTCGAGGATCACTCCCCAAAAACCGGGCTCTTCTTGACCAAATACTGACGCGCGCAGGTCAGCCGACGGTGGGGTCGGCGGACAGGTGGGCCTCCGCCGGACTCGCCGCGTCACCGGTCGCCGCCGCCCGCTCCTGGCCGACATTGCGCGCCTCGGACTTCAGCGCGAGGTTCTCCACCGCGGTGTTGAACTGCTCGATGGACGTGGGCTCGTCCGGGCCGAGCAGGTACTCCTTGAGTTCCCTGCGGTCCTCGGCCAGCGGGTCGGCGTCCGGGGCGCGGACCGCCGCCAGCAACTCACCCAGTTCCGCCGCCTTGTTGGACAGGATCACGGCGGCGCGCACCGCCGTGTTCTGCCGCTTGAACTCCTCGACGCCCAGCTTCGCGGAGTCGGTGACCGCGTACGGCTTGCCGCTCGCGATGAAGTCGGAGACCACGCTGGAGATGTCGGAGACCATCGCGTCGGACACGTTGAAGCAGTCGTACAGGCGCGGTTCGGCGCCCGCGATGACGCGGTGTTCGAAGGTGCCGAAGGAGTTCCAGTACGCGTCGTTCCACTCGGCGCGCAGCCGGGCGATCTCCTCGTACTTGGCCAGGTCGACGACGCCGTCGCGGGTGAGCTCGGCCTCGTCGCCCTTGTCAGCGGGGCCGCCGGACAGTTCGGTGATCCGGGCCTCGATGCGGGCCAGGTCGGCCTTGGCCTTGGTCTGGGCGGCAGCGTCGGTCTGAAAGCGCGGGTCGGTGGCGCGCTCGGCGGCGGCCTTCTCGACCAGCGCGGTGACCTTGCGGTGCGCGGAGCCGGCCGCGGCGCTGACGGTGCCGGTGAAGGGGTGCGGCTTGTACAGGACACGGACCGGGGGGTCGGCCTTGACCAGCTTCTTCACGATGTTCTCGCCGGCCAGGAGGAGGGAGGTGTTGCCGGGCTCGTTGTCCCAGCCCTCCCAGGTCGGCGCGTACAGCACGGTCGGGATACGGCCCTCGGGCACGCCCTGCCAGGTCTGGATCGGGGCGAGCTGCGGGCGGCCGACCTCGACGATGTCGTCGTCGCGGACACCGACGTCGGCGATGGCGTAGCGGTCGCGGCCCGCGCGGCCGGCGGTCCACACCTCGTCGTAGACCTTGCTGAACGGGTTGACGCTGGCCAGCTTGTCGCTGTCGCCGTGGCCGATGAAGACGTGCTTCATGGTGGGGACGCGCAGCAGGTGGATGTTCTTGCCGACGTTGGCCGCGTAGAGCGCGACGCGCACGCTCGACAGGTCCATGTTCATCAGGTGCACACCGCCGGGCACGCAGATGACCGGTGCCTTGGTGGGGGCGAGGTTCTGCAGTATGACGCGCTCACGGAGCAGGACCAGGGGCCGGGTGTCCAGCTCCTCCATGGTCTCCAGCCACATGTTGACCTGGTAGGCCGAGTCCTTGGAGCCGGAGAAGCAGAGCACCGTCTGCGGCTTGTACTCGTGCAGCCAGTCGTCGACGGCCTCGAGGATGACCTCGGGCGTCGGCGGGATCTTCGTACCCCTTATGTACGGCAGGAGCGCGGCGACGTAGAGCGTGCCCAGGAACAGGGTGACGCCGATGCCGACGAAGGCGGCGACGGCCGAGTCCAGTTGGGCGGAGACCAGCAGGCCGACGACGGCGAACAGGTCGAGGTGGAGCATCTTCTCGGCGGAGCGCTCCAGCAGGCCGAACGGCGGGGCGTCCGGGATGTTGATGCGCGAGCCCAGGTCGACGTTGCGGGTGGCGACCGGCATCCGGCGGCGATTGCGGATCAGCGTGACGACCGCGCCGTGCGGGGCCTGGAGGCCGTAGAAGGCGATGAAGCAGGCGATCGCGCCGTAGAAGATCAGGTGGTCGGAGAGGTCCATGCGGGCCAGCAGCAGGATCAGCAGGAGCTGGCGGATCAGGAAGCGGATGGAGAGGCCCGCCCTGACCTTGCTGAGCCGGCTGACCAGGTAGCTGGCCTGGCGGTGCAGATAGTGGTCCGCGACGTACGTCACGACGGCCGCGGCGGCGAAGGCGGGAACACTCGGGATGAGGGCGGCCAGCATGAGGGCCGGGAAGCCCAGCATCATGAGGACGGCGGCGGCGAGCTCGGCCGCGCTGCCCACCCGGGCCACGCGAATAGCGGTGGAAATCACTGATAAACCTGCTCTTGGGGGTTTCGAGTAATTTACCGGGATCTCAGAGTCAGGCTTGATTAAACGCCGTCCTGGACGTCCAGGACCGAGGCGAGGGCGGCCTCGAAGCCGGACGCCCTGGCCGCGCCGGCCGTCGGGTCCTGCTGGCGGACGTCGATGACATGGCCGGTCAGCTCGGACAGCAGCACGTCGAGCGATGTGCGGGCCACGGCCTCGGAGGAGAGCAGGGTACCCGAGGGCTCCTGGCCGAACGCCTTGGTGCGCATCGGGGTGGCGGTGCGCTCCGGGTTGATGCAGTTCACCCGGATGCCGTCGCCGGCCCACTCGTCGGACAGGGCCTGCGTGAGGTTCACCATCGCGGCCTTGGTCGAGGAGTACAGGCTGTACTCGGCACGGCCGCGGGTGTAGCTGCTGGAGGTGTAGAGCAGCAACTGGCCCTTGGTCTCGGCGAGGTACTTGTACGCGGAACGGGCGATCTGCACGGGCGCCAGGTAGTTGACCTTCAGCGCCTCCTCGATCGTCGCGTTGTCCGTCTCGGCCAGCTTGCCGATGCGCAGCACGCCCGCGGTGTTGATGACGTAGTCGATGCGCCCGGTCTCGGCGTACGCCTTGGACAGCGCGTCGTCGACCTCCTCCGGGTTCTCGACGTGCGTGCCGGTGGTCGAGCGGCCCAGCGCGTACACCGTGGCGCCGTAGCCCTCGGCGACCTCGGCGATGTCCTTGCCGATGCCGTACGAACCGCCGAAGACGACCAGCGTCTTCCCGGTGAGCAGCTCGCGGTAGGCGGCCTCGTCGACCTGCTCGGGCGCGGCCGTGGAGGCGAGCTGGAAGAGCTTGTCGGCGATGAAGACGTCGACGGGCTGGGTGACCTTCATGTTGTACTCGTCGCCCGCGACGACGTGGATCGGCACGTCCGGCAGGTACTTGAGCACGACCGAACAGTCGTCCGTGGCCTGGAAGTTGGGGTCCCCGGCGGCGACCTCGTAGGCGCGGCGGATCGTGCTCAGCTTGAACGCCTGGGGCGTCTGGCCGCGGCGCAGCCGGGAGCGGTCGGGGATCTCGGTGATGAACTCGCCGTCGTCGCCGTGCGTGCGGGTCACGATGATGGTGTCGGCGGACGGGATGGCCACGTCCACGGCCTGGAAGCGCTCCAGGGCGATCACACAGTCGTCGATCACGCGCTGCGAGAGCAGGGGGCGCACGGCGTCGTGGAAGAGGACGTTGCGGTCCTCACCCTGGGCCAGGCCCTCGCCGAGCGCGGCGATGGCGCGCTCGGTGGTCTCGTTCCGCGTGGAGCCGCCCTCGATGATCCGGGTGACCTTCCGGAAGCCGGCTTTGGCGACGATCTTCTCGATGTCGGGGACGTAGCCCGGCGCCATCAGGACGATGATGTCGTCGATCGAGTCGGCGTTCTCGAAGGTGGTCAAGGTGTGCTCGATGACTGCCTTGCCGGCGATCTTCAGCAGTTGCTTGGGGATCGACAGACCCACCCGCTGGCCGGTACCGCCGGCCAGGATCACTGCGGTGGTGCGGGGCTTGGCTATGTGCGACACAGGTGACCTTGACCTACCTCGGGACAATGGGGGAACGCGCAAATGGTCCCACTCGCGGTTACCGCAGTGCAAGGCGAGTGACCTCCGCCGCATAGGTGCGCGACATCTGTCATTCATCTTGCACTGCTGGTGACCGAGTGATGACACCACTCAACGGCGACGGAGCCTCTTCAGACAACGGTGACCGAGAACCCGTACGAGTTCCTTCGACGACGTCTGATGAACCGCCCGCGCCTTCGCCGGCGCACTGTGCCGGACAGGCACCGAGGCGGCCGCCGCGAGCACCCCGTACAGCGCCTGCGCGGCCACTTCGGGCGCGATCCGCGGCGCGCCGGGCGCCTTCTCCAGGGTCTCCGGTACGGCCGACAGCAGCGCCGTGTCCCCTACGACCCGCACACCCGTGGCCGCGATCGTCCCGGCCATCTCGGCGCCGATCGTGCCCGCCGCCTCCAATGCCCACCGAGGCGTGATGATCTTCACGTCCTGCGGGGTCGGGCTGCACGCATTCTTCATATGCATGACCGCGCCGTTGCGCACGAGCTTGGAATACAGCTCGTCGGGGAGCCCATTGCCGCGGAATTCGACGTTGAGCTTCCGCAGCATTTCGGTCTCGGCGAGGGTGAGAGAACGGTTCGCCGAGTCCGGAACCGGCTGCAGGAGATTCGCGGGCAGCCCGAGCAGTGTCTCGAAGGTGCGCAGCAGTCCGTCCCGGTCGCCGTCGTCGACCACGACGACCGTGACCCGCTCGGGACCCACGACCCGGGCCCAGCGCTCCACCAGCCGGTCGTGCCGGTGCCGCCGCCAGAAGCTGGGGTTGGGCTGCTCGTACGGCGCCTTGCGGAGCATGTGCTCCAGCCAGTTGTCGTAGCCCATGCGCAGGCCGTTCTGGACGTACTGCTGCCACTGCGAGGGCATGATCTTCGCCAGCGGGCGCAGGGTGATCAGGATGTGCACGCGCTCGCCGCCGAGCTGCTCCACGATCCTGGCCGGCGTCTCGTCGTCCTGGGCGTCGGCGAAGAACTCGCTGCTGATCACCGAGGTGCGGCCGCCGGTGGCCCGCACGGCACCGAGGAGGCGTGTCCAGTGCTTGTCGGTGGGCGCGGTGTCGCCCATCATCGCGGGCCGGGCGCAGGCGGCGAGGGCCGCTTCCATCGGGTGTCTGTTGTGGGCGGGGAAGTCGACGCCGTGCGCGGGCATCGTGTCCTTCGCGGCGAACAGCGCGCCCTGGACGGCGGTGGTCCCGGTCTTGTGCGGGCCGATGTGCAGCAGCCGGGTCCCGACGGGCAACGCTTCCTCAATGCAATCCGTCTCCATGGTTAACGGACGGTAAGAGTTGTTCCTGAGTCGGACCTGAGAAGAGCCTGGGACACAGATGAGTCCCAGGCTCCGGTCACACAGGGTTCACAGTCGCCTATACGACGCGGACGCCGGGATCGCCCGCCTGCACGCGGAGCGAGGCGTAAGTACTGGGCACGGCCGCGGGCTTCAGCACGGTGTCCACGACTCTCACCTTCGCGTCGATGCCGTCCTTGCGGATGTCGAAGAGGTGGTAGCCGCGGTGCGCGTCGATCACCTTCCAGTGCGGGTTGTCGGCCATCAGCGGGTCCCACTGGGCGTGGAAGGCGGCCTGGTCCTGGTCGCCGTTGCTGGAGATGGACGTCCCCACGAACTCGGCGCCGACGACGTCGGAGTCCGGATCGGCGAAGTCCTCCTTGAGGTCGCTGATCATCGTGAGGTGCCGGTCGCCGCTGAGCACCACGGGGTTGCGGACGCTCTTGAAGTCCTCCAGCAGGGCGTTGCGTTCGGCCTGGTAGCCGTCCCAGGCGTCGTAGAACCACTGCTTGCCCGCGCCGAGCAGGGTGTCCGTCTCGGCCATCATGATCTGCGAGGCGATGACGTTCCAGCGGGCGGGCGAGTGGCGCAGCCCCTTCAGCAGCCATGCCTTCTGCTCGGCGCCCATCATGGTCGTCGCCGGGTCCTCGGCGCCGGCCTGCGTGGTCGCCTGGTCGCTGCGGAACTGCCGGGTGTCGAGCACGTTGAGCCGCATCAGGCGGCCGAACTCCAGCCGCCGGTACATCTGGATGTGCGGCCCGTTCGGGACGGCGGTCGCGCGCACCGGCATGTGCTCGTAGTACGCCTGGAAGGCCGCCGTCAGCCGCGCCACGAACGCGTCGTGCGACTGCTGGGCGGGGTCCTGCGGGATCTCCCCCGCCCAGTCGTTGTCGACCTCGTGGTCGTCGAAGGTCACCACCCAGGGGGCGTTGGCGTGCATCGCCGCGAGATCCGGGTCGCTGCGGTACTGCGCGTACCGGTTGCGGTACTGCACCAGGCTGTACGGCTCCCCGGTCCCCTCGTGCCGGCGCGGCCCCGCGTTCGACGGCGTCGACTCGTAGATGTAGTCGCCGACGAAGAGCACGAAGTCGGGGTCCTGGGCCAGCATGTCGGCGTACGGCGTGAAGTAGCCGTTCTGCCAGTTCTGGCAGGAGGCGAGCGCGACGCGGAGCCGGCCGCCGGAGCTGTTCGCGTGCGGCGCGGTGCGGGTGCGGCCGGTGGCGGAGAGCTGCCCGCCGGTGCGGAAGCGGTACCAGTAGTCACGGCCCGGGCGCAGCCCGCGTACATCCACGTGAACGCTGTGCCCATACTCGGGCCGGGCGGGCGCGACTCCCCGGCGCACGTGCTTTCTGAACCGCGCGTCCTCGGCGATCTCCCACTCCACGGGGACCACCTGGTCGGGCATCCCGCCACCGTGCAGCGGGTCCGGGGCGAGCCGCGTCCACAGCACGATGCCGTCGGGCAGCGGGTCGCCGGAGGCGATGCCGAGGCTGAACACACCGTCGGGCAGCGGAGTTTCGGCAGCCCGGGCGGAGGTCGGCAGCCACAACTGCGCGGAGGCCGCGGCCCCGAGCACCGCCGCGCCGGCCGCGAGAAAACGTCGTCGATCGGGTGATACGGCTCCGGTCATCGTGAACTCCCTTGCGACGTTGGCCTCTTGGGTCACTTGGAAGCCTCACAGTGCGCGGAGTCCCGCCTGTTGAACAGTAAGTATCGCGTCCATGACAAATGAGCGCACAGCAAGAGACCCGTTACTTCGAGAGCAACGGGTCTCAGCCAGTTTGGTCACGCCGGTGAATGATCTTCACGTCGGACGGGCGATCGGGGGTGGGGCGGGAGACGCGTCGGGGGGCGTGGGGCGGGCGAGTTGTCGTCACACCGGCCCGGACGACCGGCACGCCTGACGGACGATCAGCCCGCCGAGGCGGACGGCCACGGCGCCGGACAGGCACCGGCCACGCGGGCAGCGCGCCGGGCAGGTGACCATCCCGCCAGCACCTCGCCGGGCAGGTGACCGTCCCGCCGGCAGAGCGCCAGGCAAGTGACCATCCCGCCGGTCGGCTGGTCACCGCACCCGACGGGCAGTCACCTCGCCGAGCGGGACAGCCATCGGGCCGGGCAACCAGTCGCCACGGCCAACGACCGGCCGCCGCACTGGACGCACGGCCACCGCACCCAACATGCGACCACCCCGCCGGACGACCAGAGGCCACACCCGACCGGCAGTCACCTCACCAAGCCGGACAGCCAGCGCGCCGACACAAACAGTCGCCACGGCCAACCACCGGCCACCACACCAGACGCACGGTCACCGCACCCAACGCACGACCACCACGCGGGACGACCGCATGCCACGCCCGACCGGCAGTCACCTCACCGAGCCGGGAAACATCCCGCCCACCGGACAGTCACCGCACAGCAGCTCCAGTCCCCCGGAACCCCACCGCGCCCCTTCCTCAGAAGGGCTTGAAGTCGTCGAACTCCCGTGTCGCGTCGTCCCGTTCGGCCTGCTTGTCGCGGCGGCGCTGTGTCGCGGGCCGCGGCTCGTCGAGCCGGTGGTCCTCGCCACGGCGGCCCAGCATCTCCGCACCGGCCATCACCGTCGGCTCCCAGTCGAAGACGACCGCGTTGTCCTCGGGGCCGATCGCGACGCCGTCGCCGGAGCGGGCGCCCGCCTTCATCAGCGAGTCCTCCACGCCGAGGCGGTTGAGCCGGTCGGCGAGGTAGCCGACGGCCTCGTCGTTGCTGAAGTCGGTCTGGCGGACCCAGCGTTCGGGCTTCTCGCCGCGCACGCGGAAGAGGCCGTCCTCCTCCTGTACGACGGTGAAGCCGCTGTCGTCGACCGCCTTCGGGCGGATGACGATCCGGGTCGCCTCCTCCTTCGGCTTCGCGGCACGCGACTCGGCGACGAACTCCGCGATGGCGAAGGACAGTTCACGCAGTCCCGTGTGGGCGACGGCCGACACCTCGAAGACGCGGTAGCCGCGCGCCTCCAGGTCGGGGCGCACCATCTCGGCGAGATCCTTGCCGTCCGGTACGTCGATCTTGTTCAGGACGACCATCCGCGGACGCCGGTCGAGGCCGCCGTACTGCTTCAGCTCCTCCTCGATCATGTCGAGGTCGGAGATCGGGTCGCGCTCGGACTCCAGCGTCGCGGTGTCCAGGATGTGCACGAGCACGCTGCACCGCTCGACGTGGCGCAGGAACTCCAGGCCGAGGCCCTTGCCCTGGCTGGCGCCGGGGATGAGACCGGGGACGTCCGCGATCGTGTAGACCGTCTCGCCGGCCGTCACCACACCCAGGTTCGGGACCAGGGTGGTGAAGGGGTAGTCGGCGATCTTCGGCTTGGCCGCGCTCAGCACCGAGATCAGCGAGGACTTGCCGGCGCTCGGGTAGCCGACCAGGGCCACGTCGGCGACCGTCTTCAGCTCCAGGACGATGTCCTGGAGGTCGCCGGGGACGCCGAGGAGCGCGAAACCGGGGGCCTTGCGGCGGGCCGAGGACAGCGCCGCGTTGCCGAGGCCGCCCCGGCCGCCCTGCGCGGCGATGTACGAGGTGCCCTGGCCGACGAGGTCGGCGATCACGTTGCCCGCGCCGTCGAGCACGACCGTGCCGTCCGGCACCGGCAGGATCAGGTCCGTGCCGTCCTTGCCGGAGCGGTTGCCGCCCTCACCGGGCTTGCCGTTGGTGGCCTTGCGGTGCGGGGAGTGGTGGTAGTCGAGCAGCGTGGTCACGGACTGGTCGACGATGAGGATGACATCCCCACCCCTTCCGCCGTTGCCGCCGTCCGGGCCGCCGAGCGGCTTGAACTTCTCACGGTGGACGGAGGCACAGCCGTGGCCTCCGTTACCCGCGGCGACATGCAGCTCGACGCGGTCCACGAAGGTGGTCATGGGATGTGCCTCCAGTTACGTACAACAAAGTCTTGTGGGTACAGCTAGCTGCTGCTCTTCAGTAGAAACACGCGAAAGGCGGACCCGCTTCCCGGAAGGGAAGTGAGGTCCGCCTCGCGAAAGCTTCCGATCAGTTGCCTGAATCAGCTACCTGATGTTTCAGGCGACCGGAACGATGTTCACGACCTTGCGGCCACGGTGCGTACCGAACTCCACCGCACCGGCGTTCAGCGCGAACAGCGTGTCGTCGCCGCCACGGCCGACGCCCGAACCGGGGTGGAAGTGGGTGCCGCGCTGGCGGACCAGGATCTCACCAGCGTTGACGACCTGACCGCCGAAGCGCTTCACGCCGAGCCGCTGGGCATTGGAGTCGCGACCGTTCCGGGTGGACGATGCGCCCTTCTTGTGTGCCATCTCTCCTCAGTCCCTTACTTCGCAGCCGCGGGGATCTCAGTGACCTTGATCGCCGTGTACTGCTGGCGGTGGCCCTGACGACGGCGGTAACCGGTCTTGTTCTTGTACCGAAGGATGTCGATCTTGACGCCCTTGTGGTGGTCCACGATCTCGGCCTGGACCTTGATGCCGGCCAGCACCCACGGGTCGCTGGTCACAGCGTCGCCGTCGACAACGAGCAGGGTCGAGAGCTCGACCGTGTCGCCAACCTTGGCAGTGGAAATCTTGTCAACCTCAACGATGTCGCCGACAGCAACCTTGTGCTGGCGACCACCGCTGCGCACGATGGCGTACACGCTGATCTCACTCTCTAGCTCAGGGACGGCACCCCCGCAGTCCAGCCGCCCTGCAGAGCAGACGGCCTCTCCCGGCGGAACACACCCGGGAGGAAGAGGTTTACGGGGATGTGGCGTGTCACCAGTGGACACGCCGACAGTCAAGGTTACGGGCCCGCAGCCGAACGGGTCAAACCGGGCCCGGTGGGGAGTGCGGCCGGTCACATGGACCGGCCGCACCCGCCCGGGGTTCAGCCCTCGTCGGTGGAGGCGGTGACGGAGGACGGGCTCGTCTGCTCCGCCGCCGCGGTCTTCTTCGACGTGGTCTTGGCGGCCTTCTTGGCCGTCGTCTTCTTGGCGGCCGTCTTCTTGGCCGCGGTCTTGGTGGCCGCCGCCTTCTTGGCGACCGCCTTCTTCGCCGGGGCCTTCTTGGCGGCCTTGCGAGCGGCCGTCTTCTTCACCGGCGCGTCAGCCTCGACCTCGGCCGCAGCCGCGACCTCGGCGGCCGGCGCTTCCTCCACCACGGCCGACGGTACGACCGTGACGGCCGCCTCCTCGGACGCGGTGGGCGCGGTGGCCTTGCGCACGGCACGACGCCGCGGGCGGGCCGGAGCCGCGCTCTCGGCGGGCGCCTCGGGCTGCTCGACCTCGGCGGCCGGGGCGGGTGCCTCGACGACGACCGGTGCGGCGGCCTCGGTGACCGTCACGACGGCGGCCTCCTCGGACCCCGCCGGAGACCCGGCGGGCGCGGTCGCCTTGCGAGTCGCACGACGGCGCGTACGCCCCTTGGGCGCGGCGTCGTCGACGGCCGGGGCCTCGACCTCGACCACGGGGGCCTGGGTCTCCTCGACCGCGGGCGCCTCGACGACCGGGTCCTCCACGGCGGCGGGGGCGGCCTGCGCGGCGGACGCCGGCTCGGCCTCCTCGCGCACCTCGTGGACCTCACGCGGCTGCCGCGACTCACGGGACTCCGCCCTCGGCGCACCGGCCGGAGCCGACGCCCGCCGGCTCGTCCGGCGCCGCGAACGCCCGCCACGGGTGGCCGCGGCCTCCGCCTCGGCGGCGCTGCTGTACAGGTCCTCGTCGGGCCTGAACTCGGTCTCGGCGAACGGCACCGGCATGGCGACCTCGGCCGCCACCTCCGCCTCGGTCTCGACCTCGTCGGACTCGTGGTCGTGCTCGTGCGTGTCGTGGGCGTCCTGCCCGCTCCCGTCACCACCACGCCCGCGCCGCTTGCGCTTGCCGCCGCCACCGACCGAGGTCGGCTGCTCCATGTGCACGATCACGCCACGGCCGTTGCAGTGGACGCAGGTCTCGGAGAAGGACTCCAGCAGACCCTGTCCAACGCGCTTACGGGTCATCTGGACCAGGCCCAGCGAGGTGACCTCGGCGACCTGGTGCTTCGTACGGTCGCGTCCCAGGCACTCCAGGAGCCGCCGCAGGACGAGGTCCCGGTTGGACTCCAGGACCATGTCGATGAAGTCGATGACGACGATGCCGCCCAGGTCGCGCAGCCGGAGCTGGCGCACGATCTCCTCGGCCGCCTCCAGGTTGTTCCTGGTCACGGTCTCTTCGAGGTTGCCGCCCTGACCGGTGAACTTGCCGGTGTTGACGTCGATCACGATCATCGCTTCGGTCTTGTCGATGACCAGCGAACCGCCGCTCGGCAGCCAGACCTTGCGGTCCAGCGCCTTCATCAACTGCTCGTCGATGCGGTACGTCGCGAAGACGTCGACCTCGGAGGTCCACCGGGACAGCCGGTCGGCGAGGTCGGGGGCGACGTGCGAGACGTAGCCGTGGATGGTGTCCCACGCCTCGTCACCGCTGACGATGACCTTGGTGAAGTCCTCGTTGAAGATGTCGCGCACGACGCGGACGGTCATGTCCGGCTCGCCGTACAGCAGGGACGGGGCGTTCGAACCGCCGCCGCCCTTCGACTTCTTCTGGATGTCCTCCCACTGGGCCTGCAGCCGCTCGACGTCACGGCTCAGCTCGTCCTCGCTCGCGCCCTCGGCGGCGGTGCGCACGATGACGCCCGCGTCCTCGGGGACGATCTTCTTGAGGATGGTCTTCAGCCGGGCCCGCTCGGTGTCGGGCAGTTTGCGGCTGATGCCGGTCATCGAACCCTCGGGGACGTACACGAGGTAACGCCCCGGCAGCGAGACCTGGCTGGTCAGCCGAGCGCCCTTGTGCCCGATCGGGTCCTTGGTGACCTGTACGAGGACGGACTGGCCGGACTTGAGCGCGCTCTCGATGCGGCGCGGCCCGTTGGCCATGCCGAGCGCCTCGAAGTTGACCTCACCGGCGTACAGGACGGCGTTGCGCCCCTTGCCGATGTCGATGAACGCGGCCTCCATGGAGGGCAGCACGTTCTGGACCTTGCCCAGGTAGACGTTGCCGACGTACGAGGTCGACTGCTCCTTGTTGACGTAGTGCTCGACGAGCACGCCGTCCTCCAGGACGCCGATCTGCGTGCGCTCACCGCTCTGCCGGACGACCATCACACGCTCGACGGCCTCGCGGCGGGCCAGGAACTCGGCCTCGGTGATGATCGGGACGCGCCGACGCCCCTGCTCGCGGCCTTCGCGACGACGCTGCTTCTTGGCCTCGAGACGCGTCGAGCCCTTGATGGACTGCACCTCGTCGCTCGGGTGCTCGTCCTTCTTGGCGCGCGGCTCGCGGACCTTGACGACGGTGCGCTCGGGGTCGTCCGACGACGAGGGCGTCTCGCTCTCGCCGCCCGAGTCACCGGCGCGACGACGCCGACGGCGCCGGCGACGGCTGCTGCTCGACCCGGAACCGCCCTGGTCCTCGTCCGCGTCCTCGGCGTCCTCCTCGATCTGCTCGGCGGTGTCCGCCGCATCCTGATCGGCCTGCGCGGCCTGCTCGGCGGCGTACTCCTCGCCGTCCTCGCCCTCGTCCTCACCGGTGGCGGACTCGCCACGGCGACGGCGACGGCCTCCACGACGACGGCGGCGGCGCGAACCGGTCTCCTCGGCCTCGTCACCGTCGGCGGAGTCCTCGGCCTCCTCGGCCTCTTCGGGCTCCTCCTCGACGACGACGGCCTCCACGACGGCCGGAGCCTCGGGCTCCGCCTCGAAGGCGGCACCCCGGCGCCGACGCCGACGACGTCCGCCGGTCTCCTCCTCGACAGCCTCCACGACGACGGGCTCCGCCACGACGACGATCTCTTCCTCGTCGTCCTCCACGGCCTCGGCGGCAGCGGCCGCGGCGGCGCGCTCCGGCGTCTGGAACATCGGCTCGGTGAAGACGGGCGCCTGGAACACGGCCACCGCGGGCCGCCTCGGCCGACGCGGTCCGTCCTCGTCCTCGGCAGCGGTCCCGTTCTTGGGCGCGGGCGCGGAGAACCCTCCGGCGGCGGTCCGTACGGCCCGACGCCGACGCCGCGGCCCGGAGTCCTCGGCGGGAGTCTCAGCAGGGGTGTTCGTCTCCGCGGTGTCCGCGGGGGTCTCGTCGTTCACAGGGGCCTCCTCGCCCACGGGCGTCCCGGCAGGCGCGGACACACGGCGCGTGGCGCGACGACGGCTCCGACGCGGAGCGGCATCCTCATCGGACACCGCGGCCGCGGAACCTTCGGTCACTTCTTCGGTCACCGAGGTGGCTTCAACACTCTCGGCGTTCTCAGGCACATCACTCGCCTCAGGCGCAGCGGCAGGCGCGGACACCCGCCGAGTGGCACGCCGACGCGTACGCCCGGCAGGCGCGGCCTCTTCAGCCACGGCCTCTTCCACAACAGGCGCCTCTACGACGGCGGGCGCCTCGGCGACAACAGCCGCCTCGGTCGCTTCAGGCACCTCCGCCTCGACGGTCTCGGGCGCGGTCACCCGGCGCGTGGCCCGACGGCGGCTACGCCGCGGAGCGGCATCCTCGTCGGACTCGACGGGCGGCGCGGCCTCCTCGACGGCGGCAGGCGCGGCGGCGGCAACGGCCGGCACCACGATCTCGGCCGCCTCGGGCACCTCACTCGCCTCAGGCGCACCGGCGGGCGCGGACACCCGCCGAGTGGCACGCCGACGCGTACGCCCGGCAGGCGCGGCCTCTTCGGCCACGGCCTCTTCCACGACAGGCGTCTCTACGACAGCGGGCGCCTCGATGGCCGCCACCTCGTCGTTCTTCTCGTCGCTCACCTCGGCCGGTATGGCCGGAGCGCCGTTCTCGACCGCGCCCTCGGCGGCGGTCGGCGGTCCCGCTGGGCGAGACGCGGCGCGGCGCCTGCGGCGCGGCGGCAGCGTGTCGCTCGGGGTGTTCGGTTCGGAACCCTCTGCGGGTTCGGTCGGTTCGAGCATGCGGGCGTTTCTCCCGTCAGGCTCCCGGGCGCCGCGCCTGGTCCGGCATGAATGCCGGTGACGTCCGCGGCTCGCGCGTTGCGCGGTGCCGCCGTCCGGGGCGCGGGCGCCGCACGGGAGCTCTCTGTGTCCTGTCTCGCCGGTTCCGTACGCCCATTTGCGGACGGCCTGGCGAAAGTCTTGTGGTCGGTGCGCTGCCCGACCCAGGTGGCTCCCGAGTCCGAGGGCGACGCTACGACGTCCGTCCTACGCGGAACCTTCCCTACGCCGGCGCCTTCGCGGCGGCAGCTTCGGCGACCGTGGCATTCCCGGTCACTGCTGCCTCGCGGTCGGGCGCGAGCGGGTCGGTCACCGTGCCGGTCTCTTCATCGAACAGCCCCTGCGCCAGCCTGGTCACCGCTGCGGCGACCGGCGGCGCCAGGTCGGCCACGGCGCGAAGACCGGACAGGACGTCGTCGGGTCGAACGGCAGGCGTCACGTGCCGAACAACCAGCCGCAGTATCGCACAGGCCTGGTCGGTAGGCCTATCAGCCTGTGGACTGATCGTCTCGAGATGGGCTACCGCGGAGCGGGCGTCGAAGGTGCGCATGCCGTTCTTGGCCATGCGCTGGACCTCTACGCTCTCGGCCGCGTTGAACGCGGCCACCGCGCGCTCGGCGTCCTCGGGCGCCACCCCGTCCAGCCGCAGCTCCCACACGGAAGCCGTGAGCCGGTCGGCGAGCCCGGAGGTCCGGGCCTCGACCGCGTCGACGATGTCGAGCCCGACGGGCATCGACTCGTCGAGCAGCTCGCGCAGTTGGCCGGGGTCGCGCTCGGCGGTGAGCGCGATCTCCAGGTATTCCGCCTCACTGCCCGTGCCGGTGGGTGCGGCATTGGCGTACGACACCTTCGGATGCGGCGTGAACCCGGCCGAGTACGCCATCGGCACCTCGGCGCGGCGCAGCGCACGCTCGAAGGCGCGCTGGAAGTCACGGTGGCTGGTGAACCGGAGGCGGCCGCGCTTGGTGTAGCGCAGTCGGATGCGCTGCACCGCGGGTGCGGGCGGCGGGCCTTCGGGCTGTCGCTTGCCCAGTGTCCTAGTCCTTCGTGAGAACGGTCGTACTTCTGCCAAGAGTACGTGTGTCGTCGGCCATCGGTTCCCGTCGCTCCACCGGCTCCGGTTGTCGCGGCTCGCCGAAGACCATCCGCCGGAAGTCGGCACGCGCCTGCCGGGCGGACTCGCGCACGGCGCCCAGCACCTGCCGGGTGACCCGTCCCACAGCGCGCGCGGCCTCGGCGGCGGGCCGCAGCACCAGGTCCCGTACGAGGTGTCCGACCGGGGTGAGAACGGTCCGGTACACCCAGGTCACCGGCTCCACGAAGATCCACCGGAAGAGGGTCCCCAGCACCCGCCCCACGGCGCGCGAGATGTGCCCCGCGATCCGCCAGGCATGCCCGAGGGCGTCCCACACCTCCCGCCCGACGACGGCGAGCACCCGCCCGACCGGTGTCAGCACCCAGCGCCACAGTCCGATCGCGGGCAGCACGAGCAGAATCCGGGCCGCCCAGTACAGGACGACGCCCACTCCCGTGCCGACGGCCCTCACCAGCCACAACACTCCCCGCCCGCACCAGGCGAACGCGTGCCCGACCGGCGTGAGGATCCAGGTGTACAGCCACCCGGCGGGCACGACGAGCAGATACCGCCCGAGCCAGGCCACGCCCGCGGCCACCCCGTTGACGACCCAGGCCACACCGGCGGCCAGCCCGTTCACCACCCACGCGCACGCGTGCCCGACGGGAGTGAGCACGCGCGCGTAGACCCATGCCAGCCCGCTCCCGATCTGCCGGGCGACCCAGGTGAGGGCGTGCCCGAGCGGGGTGAGCACGTACCGGTACAGCCGGACGAGCGGCACCAGGACAAGAAGGTTGGCGAGCCATCCGAGCGCCTTGGCGAGCGGCACGACGACGTATCGCCACAGCACCACCCACGGCCACACGAACACCGCGCGTGCCACCGGCCGCAGCACGGTCCGGTACAGGAACCGTCCGCCGGCCACCAGCGCGTCCCACACCAGGCGCACCGGCACGACCAGTACGAGCACGACGATCCGCACCGGCACGCGGATCGCGACGGCGAGACATCCCTCGGGCGGCTGCGGCGACGGCCGCGCGGCGGGCGGCTTCTCGAATTTCCTGGGGGCGTCCATACCGGGCAAGACGCCTCAGCTCCCCGTCCGGATCCAGTACCGCAACTTCCCGTCCCGCTCGTCCTCGAACTCCCCGCCACCGGCCTCGATCACCTTGCGGGAGGCGATGTTGGTGGTGTCACAGGTCACGAGCACCGGATCCAGGCCGAGCGCGCGGGCGTACGGCAGGACGTCGCGGAGCATCGCGGTCGCGTGCCCCCGGCGACGATGGGCGGGCCGGATGCCGTAGCCGATGTGGCCGCCGTAGTCGCGGAGGTACGGGGTGAGCCGGTGCCGTAGCTGTATCCGGCCGAGGTAGGTGTCGCCGTCGACGTACCAGTACCAGGTGTTCGGCACGAATCCCTCGGGCCGGTGACCCGCCTCCGACTCCTCCTCGCGCACCGCCTCGACGTACCGCGCGAACCCGGCCGGCTGCCGCCAGGTGCTGCCGTGTTCCCGCAGTTCGCGCGCGAGGGTGCCGCCGAAGAAGTCGTCCTCGACGATGTGCTCGTGCACGGCGTCCAGGAACGAGACCCGGAACCGGGCGTCGGGCAGGATCAGTTCAGGCATCGGTCAAGGGTAGGGGTCGCCGCGGGCGACGCGGGCGTGCAGGAGCCGGGGCGAGGAGGCGAAGCCGCGGCGGGCGTAGGCGGGGATCGCCCGGGGGGAGGAGTGGACGGTGACGCGTTCGAGCCCGAGGTCCTGGGCGCGGGCCAGCACCGCTTCCACCAGTTGTCCGCCGACACCGCTGTCCCGCTCGCCGGGGATCACGTACACGCACTGCAGATCGCCGCCGGCCCGCCGCAGGGCACGCGGAGTCGGCACCCGCTGGACCACGGCCGGCCACGCCATCCCGATGAGCACGCCGTCCCGTACGACGACCATGCAGCGGTGTGAACCCGTGTTCTCCGCCGCCCAGTTGACGAAGTGCCGGACGAACTCCTCGCGGGTGGTGACGGGTTGGTCGCCGTTCTCCAGGATCCACCGCCAGCGCAGTCCGGCGACGACGCCCAGCTCGGCGGGTTCCGCAGGGCGGATCGTGATGTTGTCCACCCGTGCATTGTGCGGCAGTTCAGCGGCCGTCGGCAGGGGGCGCCAGCAGCGCGTCGACGATCTCCCGCAGAGGCGCGGCCAGTTGGGCGGCGGTCGCGTCGCGCAGGGGACGCAGACCTACGGCGGACCGTACGACGGCGACGCCGACGCCGAGCGCGACGAGCAGTTCCGCCCGCAGCAGCCGTTCGTCGTCCTCCCCCGCCGGGCCCTCGCCGGACGCCTCGAGGATCTGGCGGCTGTACTCGTCCAACGCCTTGCGGCGCAGGGCGTCCACGCGCTCGTCGCCGGAGCCGCGCAGCAGCATCAGTACGGGGTGTTCGCCGAACTCCGGCCAGGCACCGGCGGACAGTTGGTGGCTGAGCGCCTCGGCGAGGCCGGCCCGGTCCGAGGGGAATTCCTCATCCCGGCCCAGGAAGCGGGGAGTCGAGGCCAGGGCCGCCTTGAACAGCCCCTCCTTCGAGTCGAAGTACCGCTTGATGAGAGCCAGGTTGACCCCGACGTCGGCGGCGACGTCCCGCAAGGTCGTGCGGTCGTACCCGAGTCGGGTGAACCGGCTGCTGGCGGCCTCGAGCAGCGCCTGCCGGGTCGCCGCCGCGTCCCGCCGACGGGGCCCGTCGGCCTCACCCGTCTCACTGCCCTCACCCGTCACCACCGGCGACCTCCTGCCCAAGCCCAAGTAATCACTCGTTGACATGCCTACAGGGCATGGTTACGTTAAGCAAGTAATCACCTGATGACTTAGCCCCTATGAAGGGACAGCGGTGTCCAACCAGGCCCTCCTCGTCATGGACGTCCAGCGCGTGATCGTGGACCGTTACCCCGACCCGGCCTATCTGCCGCGCCTGCGCGAGGCGATCGACACGGCGCGCGCGAACGGCGTCCACGTGATCTACGTGGCCGTCGGATTCCGCCCCGGCGCCCCCGAGATCAGCCCCCGCAACAAGCTGTTCGGGAGGCTCGCGGGTGTCACCCTGCCGGCCGCCGCCGCCCAGGCCAACGAGATCCACCCGGACGTGGCCCCCGCCCCCGGCGACATCCAGGTCACCAAGCGCCGCGTCAGCGCGTTCGCCGGCAGCGACCTCGACATGGTCCTGCGGGCGAACGACATCGACCACCTGGTCCTGACGGGCATCGCCACCAGCGGAGTCGTCCTGTCCACCCTCCGGCAGGCCGCCGACCTGGACTTCACCCTCACCGTCCTGTCCGACGGCTGCGTCGACAACGACCCGGAGGTCCACCGCGTCCTCACCGAGAAGGTGTTCCCGATGCAGGCCGAGGTGACGACGGTCGCGGACTGGACGCCCTGAGCCGGGACTTCAGCCCTGCGCGGTGGGCCTGATGACGATCTCGTTGACGTCGACGTCCGCGGGCTGGTTGACGGCGTAGACGATCGCCTCGCCGATCGCCGTCGCGGGGATCGCGATGCCCATCATGTCCTCGGCGACCGCGCGCATGCCCAAGTCGCTGATGCCGTCGGTCAGTTCACTACGGGTGAGGCCGGGGCTGACCACGGTGACGCGCAGGTCTCGGCTCTCCTGCCGCAGTCCTTCGGAGATGGCGCGGACAGCGAACTTGGTGGCGCAGTAGACGGCCGCGGTGGGATCGACGCGGTGCCCGGCGACGGAGGCGACGTTCACGATGTGGCCCGCGCCCTGCTCGCGCATGACGGGCAGCACCGCGGCGATGCCGTGCAGCACGCCCCGGATGTTCACGTCGATCATGCGGTTCCACTCGTCGACCTTCAGCGCCTCCAGCATCGAGAGGGGCATCACGCCCGCGTTGTTGACGAGCACGTCGACCCGTCCGTACGACTCCTGCGCGGCCCGGACGAAGGCCCGCACGCTCTCCAGGCTGGTCACGTCCAGCTCGCGGTGGCCGGCCGTGCCCCCGGCCGCCTGGATGTCCTTCGCCACGGCGGCGACGCGGTCGGTGCGCCGGGCGCCGAGAAACACCTGGTGACCCGCCGCGGCGAGCAGCCGGGCGGTGGCCTCGCCGATGCCGCTGCCGGCACCGGTGACCAGGACGACCTTGGCGGCACGGGAGGTGGAGTGGACGGTGGTGGCGGTCATGGGGAGCCCTTCGGTGAAACCTGGTCCGCGCGGCGGTGCTCCACCGCGCCTTCCGAGCATCGGCGGAACCGGCCCGATGAGGCAGGACGAGGCTTCCTGGGTGCGCCACACCTAGGAAGCGAGGAGGTGGGCAGCGAGGGCGCCGTAGGCTTTTGGAATGGACGGCATGCGCGGCACGGACGGCACGAACGGCTACCCGCTCGGCGATTTCCTTCGTGCGCGGCGTTCCCGGCTGACGCCCGCCGAGGTGGGTTTTCCCCGTTCCGGGGCGCGCCGGGTGACCGGGCTGCGGCGGGAGGAGGTCGCCGTGCTGGCCGGGGTCAGCGCCGACTACTACGCCCGGCTGGAACAGGGCCGCGAACGCAGCCCCTCCGGCCAGGTGGTCGACGCCATCGCCCGCGCCCTGCGCCTCGACACGGACGCCCGCTGGCACGCGTACCGGCTGGCCGGCCTGGTCCCGAGGCCCGTCCCCGCCGAGCCGTCCGACGAAGTCGACCCGGCGCTGCTCCAGTTGATGCACGCGTTCCCGACGGCGGCGGCGTACGTCATCAACCGGCGCCTGGAGGTCCTGGCGTCGAACGCGCTGGCCGACGCACTCCTCGCTCCCCTCGGCGACCGTAGGCGCATGGTCCGCTCGCTCTTCCTGGACCCGGCCGCCAAGGACCTCTTCGCCGACTGGCACCACGTCGCCCGCTGCTCGGCCGAGGCATTGCGGCTCGCGACGGGGCACGACCGGGACGACCGCGAGCTGGGCTCCCTGATCGCCGAACTCCTCGGCGGCAGCGAGGAGTTCGCCACGCTGTGGCAGGACCACAGCGTCAGCCGCCCCGGCCGCCGGTCCAAGACCTTCAACCACCCGGACGCGGGCCGGATCACGCTCACGTACCAGACCTTCGACGTGCAGAGCGCCCCCGGCCAGCAGCTCCTGGTCGGCACGGCCGAGCCGGACACGGAGGACGCGGAGGCCTTGGCACAACTGGGCTCCCTGCACGCGACGAAGCGCTGAACGGGCGGACCGAGGACGCCTACTTCTTCCTCCCCCTGGCCGCCTTCCCCGCCCGGGAGGCCTTCGGCCTGCGCCCGCCGGACGGTCCGGGGACCGTGGCGAGGTGCGGAGCGCAGAACTCCCGGTTGGCCAGCGTCTGGCGGCGGACGGAGGCGGGCAGGTCCGGCAGGGCCAGCAACCTGTCGCACGCCTCGACGGAGGCCGCGAGCTCACCCACCCAGTAGGAGGTGATCGAGAACTCGAAGAGGAGCCCCCATCGGTACACCCAGGGCTGGGTGAAGAGCAGATCGTCCGGTTCCGGCCTTTCGACGACGTCACGGAGCAGGGCGTACGCGGTGCGGTAGCGGCCCGCGAGCCGCAGCCGGGACGCCAACTCGTAGCAGGCTTCCAGGCGTTGAGGGCGTCCGTCCCAGGCCCGGGAGAACGCGTCCATCGCCCCCGGCCAGTCGTCGGTCCGCTCCGCCCGCAGGACTCCGGCCTCCAGGAGCGAGCAGTAGACCTCCTCGCCCCAGCCGCCCATCCGGGCGCGACGCTCGTAGAGAGCGATCGCCTCCTCCGCGTGCCCCAGGTCGCGTTCGGTGTTGGCCAGATAGAAGACGGTGCGCGGATTGTCGGGGTCGCGGTCCAGCTCGCGCCGCAGCAGACGCGCGTCCCGCTCGAACTTGTCGCCGCGGCACCCGCCGTCGGCCCGGTCCTCGATGACGAGGGCACCCAGGTTCTCCTGGGCGTCGGGCTCGTCGGTGCACGGGTACTCGTGCGTGACACCCTCGTAGCGCCACAGCCAGTCGCCCCGCATCAGGTGCTTGAAGCGGTGCTGGGTGCCGGGGCCGTCGTAGCGCAGCATGTACGAGCCCGCTGTCAGCCGCGGCAGCGGGGCGTCCTGCCGCAGGACGTGGTCGGCGTCGAGGGTGAGCAGGTAGTCGGCCCTGCCGCGGGCGAGCCGGATGTTCCGGGTGCGGTTGTGCCCGAAGTCGACCCAGGGTTCCTCGTGGAGTTCGCCCGGAACACCGTCCAGCACCTTGCGGATCAGGTCCTGCGTACCGTCCGTGGAGCCGGTGTCGGAGATCACCCAGTAGTCGATGAGAGGGCGGACGGCCTCCAGACAGCGCTCGATCACGAGCGACTCGTTCTTGACGATCATGCACAGGCAGAGGGTCTGCTGCTTCACGGCCTCACCCGTCCCGGACTGCTGACGTCCCGTCGGAAACACGCGCGCCACAGTGGCACGCGCCCGCTCCACGACCGTCCATCCACGCGGAGGACCGTGCCCGAGAGCCCCCGAACAGCGGCGGCTGAGCCCGGACGGGTGACCACAGGCAAAAAATGCCCCATCAGAACGCGCGGATTGGTCCGATACGATGATAAATGGGCGCGTTCAGGCCGGTTAGGTCTCCCGCCCGAGCCACTCAGGTCAAGCTCGCACTCGGATTCGGGACATCACCCGAACCGGTCGAGCAAGGAGCATGTGGATGAGTCCTGAGTTCCGCACATCACCACTCGGACCGCTGGTCCGGAACAGGTTCAGGAAGGCGGGCATGGTGGCCTCGCTCGCGCTGGTCCTGGCGGCCGGGGCGACCAGTCCGGCCACCGCGGCGGCGCAGAGCATGACCGGACAGACCAAGGCGACAGCCGGCAACGGTGGCGGCGGCGACTGCAAGCCGCACCACCACAAGTCCGGGGCGACCGAGGCCGGCGGCAAGGGCCACTGCAAGGGACCGACCGGCCCCACCGGCCCCAAGGGCCCCGCCGGACCGAAGGGCGACCAAGGCCCCGCCGGACCGGCTGGACCCGCTGGCCCCGCCGGACCGGCTGGACCGGCTGGACCCGCTGGCCCGGCTGGACCGGCTGGACCCGCCGGGCCGAAGGGTGCCACCGGACCCTGCGCCGACATCGACGGGTTCCAGGACCAGCAGGAGTACGAGGTCCGTGGCGCGGTGAGCGGGACCATCACCTACGCGGGCATCCGTGACGTCCGCCCCAACAGGAACCACACCATGAGGTGGACCGACCTCAGCACCCTGACGGGCTATCCGAACGGCGGCACCAACGGCTTCGCCTGCGGTGTCTCCGTCAACGAGCACAGCCAGGGCAACCAGGATCTGGCAGGCATCAAGTACGACGTCATCACGACCACCGGTCTGGTCTTCGAGACGATCTGCACGGAGAGCCACTCCGCGAACACCCTGGCCAGCCTGAGCTGCCCCGGCCCGTGGAACCCGCTGAACTCACCCGAACCGGGAAACAGCAACAACTGACCGTTCAGCACGCGCTGGGCCCGGCCGCGTCGGAGGACGCGGCCGGGCCAGGCACGTAAACGAACGACTTCAGGGCCGACCGATGAGTTCCGAAGCCTGGCGAGGTCCACCTCCGGACAAGGGACAGCCACACACGAACTCTGTGAGGGACCGTGACCGCCGACGCCCTACCCCCCGTCGTAGACACCGCCACATGGGAGCACCGGCTCGAAGCCCTTCGCGCCCGCGAGAAAGCCGCGACCCGGGAGCTCGACGCCATCGCCGCCGAGCGTCGTCGCCTGCCGATGGTCGAGATGCCCGACTACACCCTCGATGGCGAGGAGGGCCCGGTCCGGCTGGCGGACGTCTTCGAAGGCAAGCGGCAACTGATCATCTACAACCACATGTGGTTCGCGGGCAAGGAATGGCAGTGCCCGGGCTGCACCGGCTTCACCTCGCAGTACACCCGCCTGGAGTTCCTGGACAACTACGACGCCCGGTTCGTCATCGTCACCCAGGGCCCCATCGCGGAGGCGCTCGCCTACAAGCAGCGGGTCGGCAACCGCATGCCGTGGTACTCGACCGCGAGCAGCTCCTTCGGCGCCGATGTCGGCGCACCCCCCGACGGAGGATTCGCGGTCAACGTGTTCCTGCGCGACGGCGACACCGTCTACCGCACCTGGCACACCACCGGCCGAGGCACCGAGCAGCTCAGCCACACCTTCGCCCTGATCGACCTCCTGCCGTACGGCCGCCAGGAGGAATGGCAGGACTCCCCCGAGACCTGGCCCCAATCGCCCACCTACAGCCGGTGGTCAGGATCCAAGGACATCGCCGCGCTCTACGGCCCGGATTCCATCAGCTGAGCAGCACTCCCTCAGTGCGCGTGCCCATTCCCCGCAGGCTGCTTCACCGTCAGCGGCAGCAGTTT
This sequence comes from Streptomyces sp. NBC_01478, assembly GCF_036227225.1. GTDB lineage: Bacteria > Actinomycetota > Actinomycetes > Streptomycetales > Streptomycetaceae > Streptomyces. The sequence continues at coordinate 4,211,822 of NZ_CP109444.1, forward strand.
CTTCCCAGTCGGGCCGATCTGGATGGACGTGTCCATCTGCGGGCACACCCCGCAGTCGAAGCACGGCGTCCACCGGCAGTCCTCGACCTCCGTCTCGTCGAGGGCGTCCTGCCAGTCCTCCCAGAGCCAGTCCTTGTCGAGGCCCGAGTCCAGGTGGTCCCAGGGCAGGACCTCCTCGTACGTCTTCTCGCGGGTCGTGTACCAGTCGACGTCGACGCCGAACGCGGGCAGCGTCTTCTCCGCGCAGCGCATCCAGCGGTCGTAGGAGAAGTGCTCGCGCCAGCCGTCGAAGCGGCCGCCGTCCTCGTAGACCGCGCGGATGACCGCGCCGATCCGGCGGTCGCCCCGGGACAGCAGGCCCTCGACGATGCCCGGCTTGCCGTCGTGGTAGCGGAAGCCGATCGAGCGGCCGTACTTCTTGTCGCCGCGGATCTTGTCGCGGAGTTTGGTGAGGCGGGCGTCCGTCTCCGTCGCCGAGAGCTGCGGGGCCCACTGGAAGGGGGTGTGGGGCTTGGGGACGAAGCCGCCGATCGAGACCGTGCAGCGGATGTCGTTCTGGCCGGAGACCTTGCGGCCCTCGGCGATCACCTTCATCGCCATGTCGGCGATCTGGAGGACGTCCTCGTCGGTCTCCGTCGGCAGGCCGCACATGAAGTACAGCTTCACCTGGCGCCAGCCGTTGCCGTACGCCGTCGAGACCGTCCGGATGAGGTCTTCCTCCGACACCATCTTGTTGATGACCTTGCGCAGGCGCTCCGAGCCGCCCTCCGGCGCGAAGGTGAGGCCGGAGCGGCGGCCGTTGCGGGTCAGTTCGTTCGCCAGGTCGACGTTGAACGCGTCGACGCGGGTCGACGGGAGGGACAGGCCGACCTTGTCCTCCGTGTACCGGTCCGCCAGGCCCTTCGCGATCTCGCCGATCTCCGAGTGGTCCGCCGAGGAGAGCGAGAGCAGGCCGACCTCCTCGAAGCCCGTCGCCTTCAGGCCCTTCTCGACCATCTCGCCGATGCCCGTGATCGACCGCTCCCGCACCGGGCGCGTGATCATGCCCGCCTGGCAGAAACGGCAGCCGCGCGTGCAGCCGCGGAAGATCTCCACCGACATGCGCTCATGGACCGTCTCGGCGAGCGGGACCAGCGGCTGCTTCGGGTACGGCCACTCGTCGAGGTCCATGACGGTGTGCTTGCTCACCCGCCACGGGACACCCGACTTGTTGGGGACCACCCGCGCGATCCGGGCGTCCGGCAGGTACTCGACGTCGTAGAAGGCCGGGACGTAGACCGAACCCGTCTTCGCCAGGCGGAAGAGGACCTCCTCGCGGCCGCCGGGGCGGCCCTCCGCCTTCCAGTTGCGGACGATCTTCGTCATGTCGAGGACGGCCTGCTCACCGTCGCCGATGATCGCCGCGTCGATGAAGTCGGCGATCGGCTCGGGGTTGAAGGCCGCGTGGCCGCCCGCCAGCACGATCGGGTCGTCGAGCGTCCGGTCCTTCGACTCCAGCGGGATGCCCGCCAGGTCCAGGGCCGTGAGCATGTTCGTGTAGCCGAGTTCGGTGGAGAAGGACAGGCCGAACACGTCGAAGGCGCCCACCGGGCGGTGGCTGTCGACCGTGAACTGCGGGACGCGGTGCTCGCGCATCAGCGCCTCAAGGTCCGGCCACACGCTGTACGTGCGCTCGGCGAGGACGCCCTCCTGCTCGTTCAGCACCTCGTAGAGGATCATGACGCCCTGGTTGGGCAGACCGACCTCGTACGCGTCCGGGTACATCAGCGCCCAGCGGACATCGCAGGACTCCCACGGCTTGACCGTGGAGTTGAGCTCTCCACCGACGTACTGGATCGGCTTCTGCACCTGCGGGAGCAGGGCTTCGAGCTGCGGAAACACGGACTCTGCGGCCGCAGCGACTTCGGCAGGCATCTCGCGAACCTTCGTGAGCGGTACTGAACGGACGGGTGACCATCCAGACTAACGCGATCCCGGACGTCCCCCGTACGGCTCAGACCGGCTCCCCGGACCCGATCTCCTCCCACGCCCCCGGCAACGCCGCCTCCACCCCGGCCGCCCGCTGCTCCTCCCGGCCGTACAGCACCCCGTACGTGAACGAGCTCTCCCCCGCCGCGTGCGCCACCGCGGACAGCTCCCGCAGGGTCAGCCGGACCATCACGCTGTCCTGGTGCTCGCCGAGCAGGCTGGTCAGCGACTTCATGGACTTGGCCAGCGCGCGGGCCGGGGCACCGAGGGACGGAGTCGCCGCCTCCGCCGCGTACCGGGTGCGCTTGGCCTTCTTGCGGGCCTCGTGCAGCGCGAGATCACGGTCCGCGCCGGGCGGCGCCCCGATCGCCTCCGCCACGAGCGCGGAAACCTTCCCGAAGTCCTTGCGTACGGCCTTGGCGATCACCTTCTCCGGTGTGCCGGCCGCGTCCTTCAGGAGAGGCGGCTCGGCGACCAGCGCGTCGAGGGTGTCGAGGAGCGCGAGGTAGCGCTTGGAGTCCAGGACGCCGATCAGCCGACGGCGCGAGCCGCCCCGGCGGGCGTTGGCCCAGGTGCGCATACGCGTGCGGATCGGGCCGGAGACGAGCGTGCGGGGCAGTTCGGCGAGGACCGTCGTCAGGCGTTCGGTCAGCACCTCGCGGTCGCGGTCCACGCCCAACTCGCCTGCCAGCCACTTCAGTTCCTCGCCGATCGGGTCGGTGACCGTACGGTCGAGCACCTTGCCGTACGAGCGGAACGTGCCGCGCAGCCGGCGGGTGGCGACCCGCATGCGGTGCACGGAGTCGTACGCGTCCTGCCGTACGGCCGGGTCGAGTTCGAGGATCGCGTCGCGCTGGGCGCGGGCGTAGGCGAGGACGTGGTCGCCGGCGGTCCGGGGTTCCTCGGGGGCCGGGGTCGCCTTGCGCTTCTGCTTTTTCGGAGCGGTCTCCGAGAGGGCTCTGGCCAGCTTCGACGTGGACGACGACGGCCGTACGCCCGCCTTGCGCAACCGTTTCTCCACCTTGTCGAGGAAGACCGGGTCGCCGCCGTCGGCGAGCTCGACCTCGATCTCGGTCCACTGGGCGGTGCCGCCGCCGTCGGTGAGGCGCTCCGCGCGCACGGCGTCCACGCTGACCTCGGCGAGCAGCGCACCGTCCGCGCCCACGAGGTGCCGTATGTCACGGTCGGAGCGCAGCCGGACGACGGGCAGCAACTCGGCCTCGCGCACCCGGGCGCGGACCAGGCCTGCCAGGGTGCGCGGCACGGTGTCGGAGAGCGGTTCCCGGATCTCGTCGCGGACCCCGGGCGCGACCGGCACCTTCAGGTGCCAACCCGCGTCGGAACCGCCGGTGCGGCGGCGCAGGGTCAGTGAGGCGGCGGCCAGGCGCTCGTCGGCCGTGTCGTAGTACACGGCGTCCAGGTGCGCGACGCCCTTGTCGATGACGGCCTCGACGCCGGCGACGCCGGTCAGGTCGGGAAGGCCGCTCTCGTCGGACTCGTACTTACGCTCGATCTCGCGCTGTGTGTCCGCCATGAACCGAATCTAGTTCCTGACGAGCCGGGACGGCAGGGGGAGTCCCGGATGAACCGCCGGGAAACCCGAGCGGATCCGCGGGTGACCACTAGGCGGACATGGGCCTCTGCACCCGGATCGACTGCAACAGCCCCACCGCCACCCACACCGCGAACATCGACGTGCCTCCGTACGACACAAAGGGCAGTGGCAGACCGGTGACCGGCATGATGCCGAGGGTCATGCCGACGTTCTCGAAGGCCTGGAAGGCGAACCAGGCGACGATTCCGGCGGCGACGATCGTGCCGTAGAGCTCGGTCGAGTCGCGGGCGATGCGGCAGGCGCGCCACAGGACCACGCCCAGGAGGACGAGGATCAGGCCCGCGCCGACGAAGCCCAGCTCCTCGCCCGCGACCGTGAAGACGAAGTCTGTCTGCTGTTCGGGGACGAACTGGCCTGTGGTCTGCGAGCCGTGGAACAGGCCCTCGCCGGTGAGGCCGCCGGAGCCGATCGCGATGCGGGCCTGGTTGGTGTTGTAGCCGACGCCGGCCGGGTCGAGGCTCGGGTTGGCGAAGGCGGCGAAGCGGGCGATCTGGTACTCGTCCAGGATGTGGAGCTGCCAGACCGCGATCGCGCCCAGGGTGCCCGCGCCGAGCAGGCCGAAGATCCAGCGGTTGGAGGCGCCGGAGGCCAGCAGCACGCCGAGCACGATGATGACCATGACCATGACCGAGCCGAGGTCGGGCATCAGCATGACGATCATCATCGGGACCGAGGCCAGGCCCAGGGCCTGGAGGACCGTGCGGTGGTCGGGGTAGGGCTTGTCGCCCGCGTCGACCCGCGCCGCCAGCACCATCGCCATGCCCAGGATGATCGTGATCTTCACGAACTCCGAGGGCTGGAGCGAGAAGCCGCCGCCGAGCACGATCCAGGAGTGCGCGCCGTTGACCGTGGAGCCGAGCGGGGTGAGCACCAGCAGGATGCCGAACACCGAGGCGCCGTACAGGAAGGGGACGACGACGCGCAGGGTGCGGTGGCCGACCCAGACGACGGCGATCATCAGGGCGATGCCGATGCCGGTGTTCATCAGGTGCCGGATCAGGAAGTAGTACTGGTCGCCCTGGTTGATCTCGGTGCGGTTGCGGGTCGCCGAGTAGACCAGCAGCGAGCCGATCAAGGACAGGCCGATCGCGGAGAGCAGTATCGGCCAGTCCAGCCGGCGGGCCAGCGAGTCACGGGCGAAGACCCGGGTCCAGCCGGCCCGCTCGGGCCCGTACCCGGAGACGGAGAAGGTGTTGCCGGTCATGTGAGCATCCTCCGGTTTCCCCTTCTGCGCGGGCGCCTGCGGGTGTTGCTGTTGGTGGTGGACGGCGAGGGCGCGACAGCCGGCTGCTGGGTGTCGTCCGCGGCCGTGACCCCGCCCTCGGTCGCCTTCTCCTGCTGCTTCTCCAGCTCCTTGGCCGGGTCGGCGGTGATCTTCGGGGAGGCGATCGTGCCGTCGGCGCGGACCTTCGGGAGGCTCGTCTGCGGGGTGGGCAGCATCGCCTTCTTCTTGTCGACGGAGCCGTCGGCCTGGACGCCGTACATCGCGTTGTAGATGTTGCGCACGGCCTCACCGGAGGCGCCCGAACCCGTACCGGCCTGGGCGATCGTCATGACGACCGTGTAGTCCTTGGTGTACGTCGCGAACCACGAGGTCGTCTGCTTGCCGTAGACCTCGGCGGTACCCGTCTTGGCGTGCAGCTCGATCTTGTCCTGCGGCCAGCCCTGGAACTTCCAGGCGGCGGTACCGCTGGTGACCACGCCCGCGAGGGCCTTGTCGATGCCCTTGTGCGTGGCCGCGCTGATCGGCAGCTTGGCCTTCACCTTGGGCTTGATCTCCGTGACGGTCTTGCCGTCGGCGCTGACGATCGCCTTGCCGATGGTCGGGACGTACTCGGTGCCGCCGTTGGCGAGCGCGCCGTAGATCATGGCCTCCTGGATCGGCGTGACGAGGGTGTCGCCCTGGCCGATGGAGTAGTTGATCGAGTCGCCCTCGCGCATCTTGTTGCCTTCGAGGCAGTTCTCGTACGCGATCTGCTGGACGTACGTGCCGCCCTTCTTGCCGGTCTTGCACCAGTAGGCCTTGTTGGCCTCCCAGGTCTCCTGCTTCCACTTGCGGTCCGGGATCCGGCCGGTGACCTCGTTCGGGAGGTCCACGCCGGTGGTCTTGCCGAGGCCGAACTGGTGGGCCGCCTTGTAGAAGTAGTCCTTGGGCTCACCCTTCTTCGGGTTGATGCCGCCGTCCTTCTTCCACTGGGAGTCGGCGAGACCGTAGAAGACGGTGTCGCAGGAGACCTCCAGCGCGCGGCCCAGCGAGATGGGGCCGAAGTTCTCGCCCTCGAAGTTCTTGAAGACCTGGCCGCCCACCGAGTACGAACTCGTGCAGGGGTAGCCGCCGTCCCACTCGTAGCCGGCCTCGACCGCGGCGGCCGTGGAGACCACCTTGAACGTCGAACCGGGCGCCGACTGACCCTGTATGGCCCGGTTGAGCAGCGGGTAGTCGGAGTTCTTGCCGGTGAGCTGCTTGTAGTCCTTGGCGGAGATGCCGCCGACCCAGACGTTCGGGTCGTACGTCGGCGCGGACGCCATCGCGACGATCCGGCCGGTCTTGGCCTCCATCACGACGACGGCACCGGAGTCGGCCTTGTAGTTCTCGCCGGTGATCTTGTCGAACTGCTGGCGGGCGGTCTTCATCGCCTTGTCGAGCTGGTACTCGGCGACGCGCTGCACGCGGGCGTCGATGCTGGTGACGAGGTTCGAACCGGGCTCCGGGGCATCGGACTCGGCCTTGCCGATCACGCGTCCGAGGTTGTCGACCTCGTAGCGGGTGACGCCGGCCTTGCCGCGCAGTTCCTTGTCGTACTCGCGCTCAAGACCCGAGCGGCCGACCTGGTCGGAGCGCAGATACGGCGAGTCGGAGTCCTTGGCCTGGGTGATCTCGTCGTCGGTGACCGGCGAGAGATAGCCCAGCACCTGTGCCGCGTTGGCGTCGCCGGGGGCCGCGTAGCGCCGTACGGCCTCGGGCTCGGCGGTGATGCCGGGGAAGTCCTCGGCGCGCTCGCGGATCTGGAGGGCCTGCTTGGCGGTGGCCTCGTCGGTGATCGGGATGGGCTGGTACGGCGAGCCGTTCCAGCAGGGCTGCGGGGTCTTCGCGTCGCACAGCCGGACCTTCTGGATGACGTCCGCGGGCTTCAGACCCAGCACGCCTGCCAGCTTGGTGAGGACGGCCTTGCCGTCGTCGGCCTGCTTCAGCAGGTCGGTGCGGGAGGCGGAGACCACCAGCCGGGTCTCATTGTCGGCGAGGGGCACACCGCGCGCGTCCAGTATCGAACCGCGCACCGCGGGCTCGACGACCTGCTGGACGTGGTTGCCGGACGCTTCCTTCTGGTACGCGGCGCCCTCACGGATCTGGAGGTACCAGAGGCGCCCGCCGAGGGTGCCGAGGAGGGAGAGGACGAGGATCTGGATGACGACGAGCCTGATCTGAACCCGTGGAGTCCGTCCGGTCTCCGGGATGTTGGTCATTGGTGCTGCCTCCCCCTCTCAGTGCGTGTACACGATGCGTGTATGAGTCATATACGACGGACCTGTGGATCCGTGACCCAACTCCCCGGTGTTCAAAGCCTCTTGACCCCCTTGATACGTCCCGCCCGGGCCACGCGCGCGCGGGCGGTCTTCATCCGCAGTCCGCCGCGCTGGCCGCCGATCTTGAGACCGGTGCCGGACGAGAGCCAACCCGAGGAGATGTCGGCCGACTTGGCGGCATTGGTCTCGGCGAGCGGGTCGTTGTCGGCGCGCCGGGCCAGCGCCATGACGCCGGGGACGACGAACGGGGCGAGCAGCAGGTCGTACAGGGCGGCCGTGAACAGCAGGCTGCCCAGGCCCACATGGCGGGCGGCGGTGTCTCCGACGAGGGCGCCGACACCGGCGTACAGGACGGTGGCGCCGATCGCGGCGGCGACCACGACGGCCATCGGGCCGGTCGCCGACTTCAGGCGGCCGTTCTCCGGTTTCGCCAGGCCCGCGAGGTAGCCGATGACGCACAGGACGAGGGCGTAGCGGCCGGCCGCGTGGTCGGCGGGCGGGGCGAGGTCGGCGAGGAGGCCCGCGCCGAAGCCGATGAGGGCGCCCGCGACATGGCCGTAGACCATGGCCAGGCCGAGGACCGTGAGGAGCAGCAGGTCGGGGACGGCGCCCGGGAGGTGGAGGCGGGCGAGGACGCTCACCTGGATCACGAGGGCGACGACGACCAGCGGCACGGAGAGCAGGATCCGGTTGACACGCATGGGGAGGGGCTCCTACTGCTGTTGCTGGCCGTCGACCGGCGCGTTCGCGGACGGGGTGACCGTGACGGTCACCGTCGGGATCGGGGTCGGCTTGGGCTTCGCCGGCAGGACCGTGTCGCGCGGGTCCTTCTTCGGGGCCTCCACGACCACGCCGACGATGTCGAGCTTGGTGAAGTTGACGTACGGCGTGACGTACAGCGTGCGGGTCAGGCCGCCGCCGGAGGGGTCGACGCGGGAGACGACACCGACGGGGACGCCGGGCACGAACGGCTTGTCGGCCTCCGAGCCGAAGGTGACCAGACGGTCGCCCTTCTTCACCTCCGCCTTGCCGTTGAGGAGTTCGACGCGCAGCGGGCCGTCGCCCTCACCGGAGGCGAAGCCGAGTTCGTCGCTGCCCTCCATGCGGGTGCCGACGGTGAAGTCGGGGTCGTTGGCGAGGAGGACGGTCGCGGAGTCGGGGCCGACGGTGGTGACGCGGCCGACCAGTCCGTTGCCGTTGAGGACGGTCATGTCGCGCTTGATGCCGTCGTTGGCGCCGACGTCGATGGTGATCGTCCAGGAGAAGCTCTGGGCGGCTCCTATCGCGATGACCTGGGCACCCTTGATGCCGTACTGGCCCTCGCCGGCCACCTTCACCAGTTTGTCGAGCTGGTCGAGACGGCTGCGGTTGCGGTCGTCGCTGCCGAGCTTCGCCTTGAGGGCCGCGTTCTCCTTCTCCAGGACGGCGAGCCGGTCGTGCCGCTCACCGGAGTCGCGGACCGCTGAGACCGCGTCACCGACCGGGTCGACGGCGGACGACACACCGTTCTCGATCGGGCCGAACACGGCGGCCGCGGCCCGGCGGGCACCGTCGACCGGTGAGTCCTGCCCTCCCCGGATGTCCACCGTGATCAACGCGAACGCTACGGCGATCAGCAGCACCAGGAGCAGCCGGCTCTCTCGTGTGTCCCTCACGTGCGGCGGCCGTGCCTTCCTCATAGAAATGTGCAGAGGTTCAGGTATGCAGGTGTTGTACGTGCGGATGAATACAGACGCCTATGACGGAGCCTATGCCTCCGTATCAACGATCCGCCGCACGAGAGGAGATCATCCCGTACGGCGGAATCGAAGCGTTACGTCATCTGCGCGGCTGGGCGTCCAGAACCTGCTGGAGCGCCTCGAATTCCTCGACGCACTTGCCGGAGCCGAGCGCCACGCTGTCCAGCGGGTCCTCGGCGATGTGGATCGGCATTCCGGTCTCCCGGCGCAGCCGCTCGTCGAGACCCTGCAGCAGGGCTCCGCCGCCGGTCAGAACGATTCCGCGGTCCATGATGTCGCCGGAGAGCTCCGGCGGGCACTTGTCGAGGGTCGTCTTCACCGCGTCGACGATCGCGTTGACGGGCTCCTCGATCGCCTTGCGGACTTCGGCGGCCGAGATGACGACGGTCTTGGGCAGGCCGGAGACCAGGTCCCGGCCGCGGATTTCGGTGTGCTGGTCGTCGTCGAGGTCGTACGCGGAACCAATCGTGATCTTGATCTGCTCAGCCGTCCGCTCACCCAGAAGGAGCGAGTACTCCTTCTTGATGTGCTGGATGATCGCGTTGTCCAACTCGTCGCCCGCGACGCGGATGGACTGGGCGGTGACGATGCCACCGAGCGAGATGACCGCGACCTCCGTGGTGCCGCCGCCGATGTCCACCACCATGTTGCCCGTGGCCTCGTGGACCGGCAGGCCGGAGCCGATGGCCGCGGCCATGGGCTCCTCGATGATGTGCACCTGGCGGGCCCCGGCCTGGGACGACGCCTCGATGACGGCACGGCGCTCGACGCCCGTGATGCCCGAGGGCACACAGACGACGACACGGGGACGGGCCAGATAGCGCCGCTTGTGGATCTTCAAGATGAAGTAGCGGAGCATGCGCTCGGTGATCTCGAAGTCGGCGATGACACCGTCCTTCAGCGGACGTACGGCAACGATGTTGCCGGGCGTGCGCCCGATCATCTTCTTGGCTTCCGAGCCGACCGCGAGAATGCCACCGGTGTTGGTGTTGATCGCGACGACGGACGGCTCGTTGAGTACGATCCCGCGACCCCTGACGTACACCAGCGTGTTGGCGGTCCCGAGGTCGACAGCCATGTCACGGCCGATGAACGACATTGAGTTCCCCATCAGGATTCGTCTGGCCTTCCTGGGAGCTTTTGAGGGCTTTTCAGGTCGGCGAAGTGGGTGCAGTGACGTGAAGGCTTCCATCGTAGACGCGCCATCACGAACACTGCGCGAGGGTCTTCGCCATTGTCAGCATGTGAGGCACTGCCTCGCTTGTGGAGACGGCCCAACGGGGGCACTCGTTCCCCCGATCGGCACGCATATGCCAAGAGACGGCCGGAAAATCGCGGCCGTCCCTGGTCAGGCATGTGGGTTACTGATGGAGATTCAGGAACGCCCCGGGAAGAAGATCTTCACCTCGCGTTCGGCGGACTCCTCCGAGTCCGAGGCGTGGATCAGGTTCTCCCGGACGATGACACCGAAGTCCCCGCGGATCGAGCCCGGCGAGGCGGCGATCGGGTCGGTCGGACCGGCCAGCGCGCGTACACCCTCGATGACCCGCTCGCCCTCGACGATCAGGGCGACGACGGGACCGGAGGCCATGAACTCCACCAGCGGCTCGTAGAAGGGCTTGCCCTTGTGCTCGCCGTAGTGCTGCTCCAGGGTGTCCTGGTCCAGGGTGCGCAGCTCCAGCGCGGTGATCTGCCAGCCGGCCTTGCGCTCGATGCGGCTGATGATCTCGCCGGTCAGGCCACGACGTACGGCGTCGGGCTTGAGCAGGACGAGGGTGCGCTGGGTCACGACGGGGCTCCTTCTGATCATGATGGTGCGGGTCGACTCACGGTCGTGTCACGGTCGTCTCACGACAAGGCCGAGGCTACAGGGCGTGTCCATGCGGCCATTACGCAACGTCAGGTGTAGTGGAGTCACGCCGCGCCGGGAGTGGCGGAATCGGCCTGCGCGGCCTGCGCCGCGAACCGCGCCTTCGCCTCGTCGATCTTCCGGCCGTAGTGGACCGACGCCCACCACAGGGCCGCGAAGATCGCCCCGAGGAAGAACATCGACGGCACGACGAAGCCCGACGCGATCAGCGCGATCTGCAGGGCCCAGCCGAGCGCGATGCCGCCCGGCCGGGTCACCACGGCGCACAGCGCGACGGACAGGAACATCGCGATCCCGCTGACCGTCCACACCGTGGCCGTGGTCAGATCGGGGTCCTTCATGGCGACCAGACCGGCGAAACCGATCACGAAGAACTCGCCGATCAAGGTCGAAGAACAGAGCGTACGCACGGAAAGTCAGCCCCTCCCCAGGAGCAGTCGGGCCTCACCGACGGTGATGACCGAACCGGTGACGAGCACACCGCCGCCCGCGAACTCGCCGTCCTCCTCGGCCAGCGTGATCGCGGCCTCCAGAGCGTCCGGCAACCGCGGCTCGACCTGCACCCGCTCGTCGCCGAACACCTCGACGGCGATCCCCGCCAGTTCGTCCACGTCCATCGCGCGGTGACTGGAGTTCTGCGTGACGACGACCTCGGCGAACATCGGCTCGAAGGCTTCGAGCAGCCCGCGCACGTTCTTGTCGCCGCTGGCCCCGACGACCCCGATCAGCCGGCTGAAGTCGAAGGCCTCGGCCACGGCCTCGGCGGTAGCACGGGCGCCCGCGGGGTTGTGCGCCGCGTCGAGCACAACGGTCGGCGACCGCCGCACCACCTCCAGCCGCCCCGGCGAGGTGACGGACGCGAACGCCTTCCGGACGGTGTCGATCGCGAGCGGATCGGGCCGCTGCGCCCCGACACCGAAGAACGCTTCTACGGCGGCGAGGGCGACGGCCGCGTTGTGCGCCTGGTACGGCCCGTGCAGCGGGAGGTAGATCTCCTCGTACTCGCCACCGAGCCCGCGCAGGTTGACGAGCTGCCCGCCGACCGCGACGCTCCGGGACACGACACCGAACTCCAGACCCTCACGGGCCACGGTCGCGTCCACCTCGACGGCCTTCTTCAACAGCACCTGCGCCGCGTCCACCGGCTGCTGCGCCAGGATCACGGTCGCGTCCTGCTTGATGATCCCGGCCTTCTCGGTGGCGATCTCACCGGTCGTCCCGCCGAGCCGGTCGGTGTGGTCGAGATCGATGGGGGTGACCACCGCGACGTCGGCGTCGATGACGTTGGTGGCGTCCCAGGAGCCGCCCATCCCGACTTCCACCACGGCGACATCGACGGGCGCGTCCGCGAACGCGGCGTACGCCATCCCCGTCAGCACCTCGAAGAACGACAGCCTGAACTCCTGCTGCGCGTCCACCATGTCGATGTACGGCTTGATGTCGTTGTACGTCTCGATGAACCGCTCGGCGGAGATCGGGGCGCCGTCGAGGCTGATGCGTTCGGTGATCGACTGGACGTGCGGGGAGGTGTAGCGGCCGGTCCGCAGTTCGAAGGCGCCGAGCAGGGCCTCGATCATGCGGGCCGTGGACGTCTTGCCGTTCGTGCCGGTGATGTGGATCGAGGGGTACGAGCGCTGCGGGTCGCCCAGGACGTCCATCAGCGCGGCGATACGGCTGACCGAGGGCTCCAGCTTGGTCTCGCCCCAGCGGGTGGCCAGGTCCGCCTCTACCTCGCGGAGGGCCTTGTCCAGGGCGGGGTCTTCAGGGCGCCCGGGTACGTCGGCCTGAGGTGCGCCGGTGCCCTGGGTGCGGAGGGTTCGGCTGCCGGCCTCGATGACCGCGAGGTCGGGGTCGCGGTCTGTCTCGGCCTCGATGATCTCGTCGAACGGGTCGCTGTCAGTCACGTGGGTCAGTCTACGGAGGTTGGGGTGGTCTTTCGTCTGCGGGCCGGTGGGGGCTGGTCGCGCCCACGCGGCGGAGCCGCATATCGATACAGACCCGCGCCCCTTAGGTACGGGAGGGCGCCCGGTGTTGAAAGGTCCCGGCGCCCTACGGCAGGCGAAGGGCCCCGGTGCTGAATACGCACCGGAGCCCCCACCCGACTACAAACCCCTACGCCTGCGGCAAGCCGTCCAACTGGGCCTTGATGCGCTCGATGTCCTCGTCCGCCTTGGAGAGACGGCCGCGGATCTTGTCGACCACGTTGTCCGGGGCCTTCGCCAGGAACGCCTCGTTGCCGAGCTTGGCCGTCGCCTGGGCCTTCTCCTTCTCGGCGGCGGCGAGGTCCTTCGCGAGGCGCTTCCGCTCCGCCGCGACGTCGATCGTGCCGGAGAGGTCGAGGGCGACCGTGGCACCCGCGACCGGGAGGGTGGCCGTCGCCGCGAAGGTGTCGCCCTCCGGCTGGAGGCGGAGGAGCTGGCGGATGGCGGCCTCGTGGGGTGCCAGTGCCGTGCCGGTCAGGGTGAGGCGGGCCGGGACGCGCTGGCCGGGCTGGAGGCCCTGGTCGGCACGGAAGCGGCGGACCTCGGTGATGACCTGCTGGAGGGTCTCGATCTCGCGCTCGGCAGCCTCGTCCCGGAAGCCGCTGTCCTTCGGCCACTCGGCGATGACCACCGACTCGCCGCCCGTCAGCGTCGTCCAGAGCGTCTCCGTGACGAACGGGACGATCGGGTGCAGCAACTTCAGGGTGACGTCGAGGACTTCACCGAGGACGCGCTTGGAGACCTCGGCCGGTTCGCCGCCCGCCATGAACGTCGTCTTGGACAACTCGACGTACCAGTCGAAGACTTCGTCCCACGCGAAGTGGTAGAGGGCGTCCGAGAGCTTGGCGAACTGGAAGTCGTCGTAGAGCGCGTCGACTTGGGACACCGTCTTGTTGAGACGGGAGAGGATCCAGCGGTCCGTGGCCGACAGTTGCTCGGCCGGCGGCAGGTCGCCCTCGATCGTCGCGCCGTTCATCAGCGCGAAGCGCGTCGCGTTCCAGAGCTTGTTGGCGAAGTTCCGGGACGCCTGGACCCAGTCCTCGCCGATCGGCACGTCCGTACCGGGGTTGGCACCCTTGGCCAGGGTGAAACGGACGGCGTCGGAGCCGTACGCGTTCATCCAGTCCAGCGGATCCACGGCCGTGCCGGAGGACTTGGACATCTTCTTGCCGAACTGGTCGCGGACCAGACCCGTCAACGCGATGGTCTTGAAGGGGACTTCACCGTCCATCGCGTACAGGCCGAACATCATCATCCGGGCGACCCAGAAGAAGATGATGTCGTGGCCGGTGAGCAGGACGTCCGTTGTGTAGAACTTCTTGAGATCCGGGGTCTGTTCGGGCCAGCCGAGGGTCGAGAAGGGCCACAGGCCGGAGGAGAACCAGGTGTCCAGGACGTCGGAGTCCTGGGTCCAGCCCTCGCCGGCGGGCGGCTCCTCGTCGGGGCCGACGCAGACGACCTCGCCGTCCGGGCCGTACCAGACGGGGATGCGGTGGCCCCACCACAACTGCCGTGAGATGCACCAGTCGTGGAGGTTGTCGACCCAGTCGAAGTAGCGCTTCTCCATCTCCTGGGGGTGGATCTTGACGCGGCCGTCACGGACCGCGTCGCCGGCCGCCTTCGCGAGCGGGGCGACCTTGACCCACCACTGCATGGACAGGCGCGGCTCGATGGTCGTCTTGCAGCGCGAGCAGTGGCCGACGGAGTGGACGTAGGGCCGCTTCTCGGCGACGATCCGGCCGTCGGCGCGCAGCGCGGCGACGATCGCGGAACGGGCCTCGAAGCGGTCCAGGCCCTCGAAGGGGCCGTGCACGGTGATGACACCGCGCTCGTCCATGACGGTCAGCGCTTCGAGGTCGTGGCGCTGGCCGATGGCGAAGTCGTTCGGGTCGTGCGCCGGGGTCACCTTGACCGCGCCGGTGCCGAACTCGGGGTCGACGTGGGTGTCGGCGACGACCGGGATGGTGCGGTCGGTGAGCGGCAGCTTGATGCGCCGGCCGACGAGGTGCTGGTAGCGCTCGTCGTCGGGGTGGACGGCGACGGCGGTGTCGCCGAGCATCGTCTCGGCGCGGGTCGTGGCGACGACGATGGTGTCGTCCCCCTCCCCGTACTTCATGGAGACGAGTTCGCCGTCGTCGTCCTGGTACTCGACCTCGATGTCCGAGATCGCGGTGAGACAACGCGGGCACCAGTTGATGATGCGCTCGGCGCGGTAGATCAACTCGTCGTCGTAGAGCCGCTTGAAGATGGTCTGGACGGCCTGGGACAGGCCCTCGTCCATGGTGAAGCGCTCGCGGCTCCAGTCGACGCCGTCGCCGAGCCGACGCATCTGGCCGAGGATCTTGCCGCCGTACTCGTCCTTCCACTGCCAGACGCGCTCGACGAACGCCTCACGGCCCAGGTCGTGGCGGGACTTGCCCTCCTTGCCGAGCTCGCGCTCGACGACGTTCTGGGTGGCGATGCCCGCGTGGTCCATGCCCGGCAGCCACAGCGACTCGAAGCCCTGCATGCGCTTGCGGCGGGTCAGGGCGTCCATCAGCGTGTGCTGGAAGGCATGCCCGAGGTGCAGGCTGCCCGTGACGTTCGGCGGCGGGATGACGATGGTGTACGGCGGCTTCTCGCTCTTCGCGTCCGCTTCGAAGTAACCCCGCTCCACCCAGCGCTCGTACAGCGGCCCCTCTACCTCGGCCGGCGCGTACTGGGTCGGCAGTTCGGAGTCGGGCGCTGGTGGCTGCTGCTGAGCGTTCTCGGTCACAGGCCCAGTTTAGGGGTGTCCCGGGGGTGTCCCGAAACGCGTTTGTTCTGTAACGGTGCGGTCCCCGATGCCGTGCGGTTCCTGTGACTGGGCCAGGATGTCGGGATCACATAAGTATCTGGAGGGGAACCCAGGAATGAGCTACAACCAGCCGGGCCCGTACGGCGGGCAGCCTCAGCAGCCCGGTCCGTACGGTCAGCCGGGTCCCTACGGCCCGCCTCCCCAGCAGGCGCCGCAGGGCGCCCCCCAGCCCGGCTACGGCTACCCCCAGCAGGCTCCCCCCGCCCAGCCCGGTTACGGCTACCCGGCGCAGCCCCCGCAGGGCGTCCCGCCACAGAGCCCCTACGGCCAGCCGCAGCCGCCGTACGGCCAGCAGGCGCCGTACGGCCAACCGCCTTACGGGCAGCCCCCGTTCGGCGTTCCGCAGCCGCCGGCGCCCGGCGGGAAGAAGAAGACCGGGCTCATCATCGGCGCGGTGGCGGTCGTGGCCGCCATCGGTGTGGGCGTGTACTTCGTCCTCGGCTACACCGGGGGGTCCGGTCTCACGGACGACGGTGCCCACAAGCTGACGACGCCGGCGAAGGTGCTCGGCGACTACAACCGGGCGACCAAGGACGGCGACACCAGCGACAGCGGTTCCTCGACCGTGAAGGACCTGGAGAAGAGCGGCGTCAAGAACGGCACCGCGGTCTTCGGCGCCTACACGACGGCCGACCTGAGCGGCTACGACCCGGACGACCCCTCCACCGCGCCCGGTCAGACCGAACTCCTCACGGCCAAGGGCATCTCGCTCATCGGCGCCTACGGCAAGATCGCCGATCCGCAGGCGGCCCTGGACGCGTTCTTCGCGGACATCCAGAAGGACGTCAAGGAGAGCAACTCCTCCGACAGCAGCACGACGGGCAAGAGCGAGCTGGTCGGCGAGCCCGAGTCGGTCGACGTCGACGGCGCGGTCATGAAGTGCCAGGCGGCCAAGGCGACCAACCAGTTGACCAAGAAGACGCAGACCGACTGGTTCTGCGCCTGGGCCGACTACAGCACGATCGCGATGGTCTCCCCCGGTGACAACACGGGCGATGTGTCGAAGGACACCGCCGTCAGCATGACCACCAAGCTCCGCAAGGAAGTTCGGGTGAGCTACCGCCCCCAGTGAACTACGAAGGGCGCCCGGTCGGTTGACCGACCGGGCGCCCTTCGTGTCGTAGCGGAGAAAGCGGCTACGCCGTCTTCTGCTCGCCCGGGCCGCGGCCCCGCGCGTCACGCGGGATCAGGGTCGGGTTGACGTTCGAGAGGACGACGTCCGCGGTGATGACGACCCGGGCCACGTCCTTGCGGGACGGGACCTCGTACATCACGCCCTGGAGGACTTCCTCCATGATGGCGCGCAGGCCGCGGGCGCCGGTCTGGCGGAGGATGGCCTGGTCGGCGATGGCTTCGAGGGCCTCGCGCTCGAAGTCCAGCTCCACGCCGTCGAGTTCGAAGAGGCGCTCGTACTGCTTGACGAGTGCGTTGCGCGGCTCGATGAGGATCTGGAGCAGGGCCTCGCGGTCCAGGTTGTGGACCGAGGTGATGACGGGCAGTCGGCCGATGAACTCGGGGATCATGCCGAACTTGACCAGGTCCTCGGGCATGACGTCCTCGAACTGGTCCTTGGCCTGCAGCTCCCGCTTGGAGCGGATCGTCGCGCCGAAGCCGATGCCCTTGGCGCCGGCCCTGGACTCGATGAGCTTCTCCAGGCCCGAGAAGGCGCCGCCCACGATGAACAGGACGTTCGTCGTGTCGATCTGGATGAACTCCTGGTGCGGGTGTTTACGGCCGCCCTGCGGCGGGACCGAGGCCGTCGTGCCCTCCAGGATCTTCAGCAGGGCCTGCTGGACGCCCTCGCCCGACACGTCACGGGTGATCGAGGGGTTCTCGCTCTTCCGCGCGACCTTGTCGATCTCGTCGATGTAGATGATGCCCGTCTCGGCCTTCTTGACGTCGTAGTCAGCGGCCTGGATGAGCTTCAGCAGGATGTTCTCGACGTCCTCGCCGACGTAGCCCGCCTCCGTGAGCGCGGTCGCGTCGGCGATCGCGAACGGGACGTTCAGCATGCGCGCCAGGGTCTGCGCGAGGAGGGTCTTGCCCGAGCCCGTGGGGCCGAGCAGCAGGATGTTGGACTTCGCCAACTCGATGGCGTCCTCGCGGCTCTGGCCGCCGCCGTTCTCACCGGCCTGGACGCGCTTGTAGTGGTTGTACACCGCGACCGAGAGGGCCTTCTTCGCCGACTCCTGGCCGACGACGTAGCCCTCCAGGAACTCGTAGATCTCGCGGGGCTTGGGGAGTTCCTCCCAGCGCACCTCGCTCGTCTCCGCGAGTTCTTCCTCGATGATCTCGTTGCAGAGGTCGATGCACTCGTCGCAGATGTACACACCGGGCCCTGCGATGAGCTTCTTGACCTGCTTCTGGCTCTTGCCGCAGAACGAGCACTTGAGCAGATCGCCGCCGTCACCGATGCGTGCCACGGTGTGCTTCCCCTTCGCCTGGGAGACGCCTAGGTTCAGCGGCTCCTGGTGCTGCCTTATGTCCGACGGTACCTTGCCGGGCCCCCCGTTCGGGCCCCCCTTGGCACGGTTCACTTCCACGTGGACCGTGCCGAGGGGTGGTGGACGATACAGGTCCGGGTCAGCGGACGTCGGCGTTGTTCATCTTCCGGGTGGAGATGATCTGGTCGATCAGGCCGTACGCCAGGGCGTCCTCGGCCGTGAGGATCTTGTCGCGCTCGATGTCCTCGCGGATCTTCTCCAGCGGGGTGGTCGAGTGCTTGGCCAGCATGTCCTCGAGCTGGGCACGCATGCGGAGGATCTCGTTGGCCGCGATCTCCAGGTCGGAGACCTGACCCCGGCCCGTCTCGCTGTAGGGCTGGTGGATCAGCACGCGCGCGTTCGGCAGCGCCATGCGCTTGCCCGGCGTACCGGCGGCCAGCAGGACGGCGGCGGCGGACGCGGCCTGGCCCATGCAGACCGTCTGGACGTCCGGCTTCACGAACTGCATCGTGTCGTAGATCGCGGTCAGCGCGGTGAAGGAGCCACCGGGGCTGTTGATGTAGATCGAGATGTCGCGGTCCGGGTCCATCGACTCCAGGCACAGCAACTGCGCCATGACGTCGTTGGCCGACGCGTCGTCGATCTGGACACCGAGGAAGATCACGCGCTCCTCGAAGAGCTTCGCGTACGGGTCGTACTCACGCACGCCCTGCGAGGTGCGCTCCACGAACCGCGGGATCACATAGCGGGATTCGGCGGCGGGAGCCGTGTATTCGGCGCGTGCGTGCTCGTACAGGCCGTTGCCGGGGAAGTCGTTCACTGTCTCTCTCCTGGGGGCTGTGGCGGTCGGCTGGGGGCTGTCCTGGGGCCTCAGGCCCCGGTGCCGCCGCCGCCCGGCATACCGGCGGCCGTGGGCATGATGTCGTCGATGAGGCCGTACTCCTTGGCCTCGATCGGGTCGAACCAGCGGTCGCGGTCGGAGTCACGGGTGACCTGCTCGACCGTCTGACCGGTGTGGAAGGAGGTCAGCTCCGCCATCCGCTTCTTGGTGTGCAGCAGCCGCTCGGCGTGGATCTTGATGTCCGACGCGGAACCGGCGAGGCCGGCGGAGGGCTGGTGGATCAGGATCTCGGCGTTCGGCAGCGCGAAGCGCTTGCCGGGGGTGCCCGCGCTGAGCAGGAACTGGCCCATCGAGGCCGCCATGCCCATGGCGATGGTCACCACGTCGTTCTTGATGTACTGCATGGTGTCGTAGATCGCCATGCCCGCGGTGATCGAACCACCGGGGCTGTTGATGTACAGAAAGATGTCCTTCTCCGGGTCGGAGGCAAGGAGGAGGAGCTGCGCGGTGATCTTGTTCGCGATGTCGTCGTCGACCGCCTGGCCGAGGAAGATGATCCGCTCACCGAGCAGCCGGTTGTAGACCTGGTCGCCGAGGCCACCGATAGAGGGCTCGCCGGCGGCTGTAGGCATCAGATTCGTCACGTATCCACCTGCTCGTCTTTACGACGGCGCCGGGCCGTCTCACGTGTACTGCCGGGGGCAACGGGGACTCCCCTGCCCTCGTATTCATGGACCCTAACGCGCGGGTCCCTCCGGGGAATCCCGCAAAGGGAACTGTTCGCTGTGAGCGCATGTACGGCGCTGGTGAGACCCCGGGTAAGGGCAGGGGCCCCGGGGTGCGATGTCCCCGGGGCCCCTGTGTGCCTGTGTGCCTGCTTACGCCTTGGTGGGCTCCTCGGCGGCGGCCTCGACGGCCTCGACGGCCTCGACGGTCTCAGTGGCCGCCTCGACGGCCTCCTCCTCGTCCTCCAGGTCGACGATCTCGCCGTTGGTGTCCTTGACCGTGGCGGCCTCCACGACGACCGCGAGGGCCTTGCCGCGGGCGACCTCGCCGACCAGGAGGGGAACCTGGCCGCCTTCGACGACCGCCTGGGCGAACTGGTCGGGGGACATGCCGGAGGAAGCCGCGCGGCGCATGAGGTGCTCGGTGAGCTCCTCCTGGTTGACGTTGAGCTTCTCCTTGTTGACGAGCTCGTCGAGGACGAACTGCGTCTTGATGCCCTTGACCGCGGCGTCCTTGGTCTCGGCGTCGAACTCCTCGGCCGTCTTGCCCTGGATCTCGAGGTACTTCTCGAGGTCGAGGCCCATCTGGCCGAGCTGGTGGTGCTCCAGGTTGTGCTTGCGGGTGTTGATCTCGTCCTCGAGCAGCTTCTCGGGGACGGGCACCTCGACGAGCTCCAGCAGCTTCTCCAGGACGCGCTCCTGGGCCTGCGTGGCCTGGTCGTACTGCTTCATGTTCTCGAGGCGCTTGCGGCTGTCCGCGCGCAGCTCCTCCAGGGTGTCGAACTCGGAGGCGAGCTGTGCGAACTCGTCGTCCAGCGTGGGCAGTTCGCGGGCGGCGACCTGGGTGACCTTGACGGTGACCTGGGCCTCCTGGCCGGCCGCGGAGCCGCCCTTGAGCTCGGAGGCGAAGGTGGCCTCGCCACCGGCCTCCAGGCCGGTCACGGCCTCGTCGATGCCTTCGAGCAGCTCGCCGGAACCGATGGTGTAGGAGACGCCCTCGGCGACGCCGTCCTCGAGGACCTCGCCGTCGACCTTGGCCTCCAGGTCGAGGGTGACGACGTCACCGTCGACGGCGGCGCGCTCGACCGGGGAGGTCGAGGCGAAGCGCTCGCGGAGCTGCTCGACGGACTCGTCGATGTCCTCTTCGCTGACGGCCACGGCGTCGACCTCGACCTCGATGCCCGAGTAGTCCGGGATCTCGATGGTCGGGCGGATGTCGACCTCGGCGGTGAAGTTCAGCGTCTCGCCGTCCTTCAGCTCCGTGATGTCGACCTCGGGCTGGCCGAGCGGGTTGAGCTCCGCCTCGTTGACCGCCTCGGTGTAGAACTTCGGAAGCGCGTCGTTGACCGCCTCCTCCAGGACCGCACCGCGGCCGAACCGCTGGTCGATGACGCGCGCCGGGATCTTGCCCTTCCGGAAGCCCTTCACCGTGACCTGCTGGTTGATCTTCTTGTACGCCGCGTCGAGGCTGTCCTTGAGCTCCTCGAAGGGCACCTCGATGCTGAGCCGAACCCGGGTCGGGTTCAGGGTCTCCACGGCGCTCTTCACGGTTCGGTCTCCTTGGGGGCTGACTTCTTGGGTTGCGGACCCAGACAGGTCCGGCGGTTTCTGGTCGCCCGGAGGACTTCAGAGTGTGAGAGACACACGGGCGCGCAGCTTGCATAGTAGCCGCAGCGGCTGGACGCCCCAAAAGGCGATCTCGCGAGGTCCTCGTGTGGTACCGGTCCTGCTGCCGGTCCCGAAGGTCCGGCATGTGGTCGGGGTGGCGGGATTTGAACCCACGGCCTTCCGCTCCCAAAGCGGACGCGCTACCAAGCTGCGCCACACCCCGTCTGGTGCGACACGTAGGGTACATGCCCGCAGGCGGTGAGGCCTCCGCATTTCACGAGCGCCGGGATGCCGGGCGGGGCGTGGGGCGTTGCAGCGGAATGCGGTGTGCGCGGAGGGCATCCGACCCGCTACGATGCCCTGTGTGCCGCGGTCTTCTGACCTGCGGCGCGTCGTGTGCGGGCGTAGCTCAATGGTAGAGCACTAGTCTTCCAAACTAGCTACGCGGGTTCGATTCCCGTCGCCCGCTCCAGGCATCTCAGGGCCAGGTCGGAGGTTGTTCCTCCTCACCTGGCCCTGAGTCGTTCCCGGAGTCCTCCCCGGTCATGACTCAGAAACCGGGCCCCGGACTCAGAAGCTGATCGAGTTGATCGTCTCCGCCAGTGAGTTTATGAACCGGTTGATGGACGGTGCCATGCCGGTCGAGGCGAGGAAGAAGCCGAAGAGGATCGCGACTATGGCTGGGCCCGCCTTGATCGACCCCCCTCGGATCAACACCACCAGGATGATCGCCAACAGCAGCACCACAGACAGTGAAATGGCCACAACTGATCACACCCTCGGTCGGTCCGCACTCCCGGCCCGGGGTCGCAACCCGCGCACCCCGCCAGAACCATCGTGCCACCAACGCGGCCCACCTATGCGGCGGGTGACGCATCGTTGGTCGCAAAGGTTCGGAAGAGACGCGTTCGCAGGTCGTTCGCATTATTGGCATGCGCACACGAACAGACCTTCCCCGTGTGCCCTTTTGCGCCTTTTGATCGGGATGAATCGTGACATCGTGAACAGATTCCGGACGCGCGTCCGATGGTTTCACCGATTCCCACAGGCAACGCTAGGGTGCCTCAGATGTTCCACGCCGACACGCCCCCGGGCCAGAACGAACAGAGCAAACAGAACGAAAAGAGCGAACTGGCCAAACCGCGCGACGCGTTCTTCGACAACGCGAAGTACCTGGCGATCCTCCTGGTCGCCATCGGGCACTCCTGGGAACCGCTCAAGGGCGGCGACCGAGCGCTGCAGGGGCTGTACATGGTCGTGTACAGCTTCCACATGCCGGCCTTCATCGTCATCTCCGGCTATTTCTCCCGCAGTTTCGACATGAGCCCCGCCCGGCTGAAGCGGCTCCTGACCGGTGTCGCGCTGCCGTACATCCTCTTCGAGATCGCCTACTCGCTGTTCAGCCGCTACGCCAACGACGACCCGCACCAGCGGATCACGCTCCTCGATCCGCTGTATCTGACCTGGTTCCTCTGCGCGTTGTTCATCTGGCGGCTGACCACCCCGATCTGGAAACTGGTCCGCCATCCGCTGCCGCTCGCCCTCGGCATCGCCATGCTCGCGTCCTGCACCCCGGACATGACCGACGACTTCGATCTGCAGCGGCTGGCGCAGTTCCTGCCGTACTTCGTGCTCGGGCTGGTGCTGCGGCCCGAGCACTTCCGGTGGGTGCGCCGGCGCGCGGTGCGGGTCCTGTCCGTGCCGGTGTTCGTGAGCGCGCTGGCCGTCGGCTACTGGGCGGTGCCGCGGATGAACGCCGGCTGGTTCTACCACCACGACTCCGCGCAGGAGTTCGGCGCGCCCTGGTGGACCGGGCCGGTGATGATGCTGCTGATGTTCGGCTGCTCGCTGCTGCTGACGGCCGGCTTCTGCTCCTGGGTGCCGGGCCGCCGGACGTGGTTCACGGCGCTCGGCGCGGGCACGCTGTACGGCTATCTGCTGCACGGCTTCCTGATCAAGGGCGCCGGTTACGCGGGCCTGTACGACCACGCCTGGCTGCACCGGCCGTACGGCGTCGCCCTGGTGACCGCGCTCGCGGCCACCGCCGTCACGCTGCTGTGCACCCCGCCCGTACGACGGGTGTTCCGCTCCGTGATCGAGCCGGACATGGAGTGGGCGTTCAAGCGAAACGCAGCCGAACCGGCCCGCGACCGCAGGCAGTTGGAGCGGCCCGCGGTGCGCGAGAAGGTCAACGCCTAAAGGTCGACGCCGAGTCCGAGAAGTGCGCGCATCCGTGCGTACTTCCCGGTCAGCCGGGTCCGGGTCGCCTCGCCGAGGACCGCGAGGCGGGCCGGGTCCGCGTTGTGCGCCAGGTCCGCCTGCTTCACGAGGAGCGCGCCGGGGGTCGCGAGAATGCGCCCGGCGTACGCCTCCGGGGGCTCCCCGGCCCGCTTGGTGACCGCGCGCACGATGTCCTTCGTACGACGGCTCAGCGCGGCCTCGTCCAGCCAGTGCTCGGTGAGTGCGTCGTCCTCCACGGAGTCGTGCAGCCAGGCCGCCGCGATCTGGTCCGGGTCCCCGCCACGTGCGCGGACGCCCTCGGCCACGGCCTGGAGGTGCTCGGCGTAGGGGCGCCCCGCCTTGTCGGTCTGGCCCTCGTGGGCGGTGCGCGCGAGGGCCTCGACCTCGGTCAGCGTGAGGAGCGCGGTCACCGGGTCAGCGCCTGGGCCGCCGCCGTGGGGCCTTCGCGGCAGACCAGCAGCAGGGCCCGGTCGTCGTTGACGTCCTTCGCGACGGCCTCGATCAGGTGCCAGGCGGCGCCGTGGAAGCCGCCGGCGACATAGCGGTCGGCCTCGCCGGTGAGGCGGTCGATGCCCTCGACGATGTCGCGGTCGGAGGTCTCCACCAGACCGTCTGTGAACAGCATCAACACGTCCCCGGGCCGCAGCGATCCCTTCACAGGGTCGAACTGGGCGCCGTCGTACACACCCAGCAACGGCCCCTCGGCCGCCTTCTCCTCCCAGCGGCCGCTGCCCGCGCTGAGCTGGAGGCCCGGCGGGTGGCCGGCCGAGAAGAGTTCGTAGTCGCCGGAGTCGAGGTCCAGGACGAGGTGGATCGAGGTCGCGAAGCCCTCGTCCCAGTCCTGGCGGAGCAGATAGCCGTTGGCGGCGGGCAGGAACGCGTGCGGGGGCAGCGAGCCGAGCAGGCCGCCGAAGGCGCCCGACAGCAGCAGGGCGCGGGAGCCCGCGTCCATGCCCTTGCCGGAGACGTCGGTGAGGACGACCTCCATGGTCCGGCCGCCGTTCGTCCGGGCCGCGACGACGAAGTCGCCGGAGAACGACTGGCCGCCCGCCGGCCGCAGCGCCATCTCCCGGTGCCAGCCCTGCGGCAACTGCGGGAGCTTGCTCTGCACCCGGATCCGTTCACGCAGGTCGAAGAGCATGGTGCCGCCGCGCCGCCAGGGCACGCCCACCCGGCTGCGGAACTGCGCGATCAGCAGCCCGAAGAAACCGCACGCGGCCACCACGAGCACCACGCCCGGGGTCACCCGCGCCGGGCCCTCGGTGTACGGGCCGAGCTTCACCGACTCCACGATCAGGCCGGTGGCCGCCGCCGCGTACAGCCCGAGCAGGCTCGCGGGGCGCAGCAGCAGGCCGCCCGCGACGATCGGGAGGACCAGCGCGTTCGGCGAGCACCACACCGGGTTGGCGAGGGTCATGACCACGATCACCGGGATCGTGATCAGCAGCCCGGCCAGCGCGACCCAGTCCGAGCCGTCCCCGCGGAAGTAGTCCACGGCACTTCTGCGCAGGCCGGTGCGGACCCGGTGAGCCAGCTTCCTCAACCGGGCCGTGAACGTGTCGGCCTCCGCGCGCCGCTCTCGTCCTGCTGCCATTAGTTCGGGACCCTATCCATCCGACCAGCCGCTTGGCACGGGAGGTCCCACTTGTCCCCCCTGCGAGGTTCAACTTCACAGTGAACTTCACCAGAGGCCGCTGTGCGGGCCCCCGGCGGAAATTCCCTGGCTCGTCCCGCAATGCGCTGGTAGGCATGGCTCATGGGCACAGTTGCGAAGAACACACCGACCGGGCGGACCGAGCTGCGGGTACTGCGCCAGGACGAGTGGGACACCTGGTACGACAACCTGGTCAACGCCTTCGGCGCCGTCCCGGAGTCGACCGAGGAGCGTGAGCTGACGCGCGGGCTCACCGAGTTCGACCGCTCCCTCGGCGTCTGGGACGGCGACGCGTGTGTGGGGACGGCGGGCGCGTTCAGCTTCCGGCTCACCGTGCCCGGCGGCGCCTCGGTGCCCGCCGCGGGCATCACGATGGTCAGCGTGGCCGCCACGCACCGGCGCCGCGGCATCCTCACGTCGATGATGCGCCGGCAGTTGGACGACGTACGGTCCTGGGGCGAACCGCTGGCCGTGCTGACGGCCTCCGAGCCGGTGATCTACGGCCGGTTCGGGTACGGCATCGCGACGATGGCCATGGCCGCGGAGATCGACACCGATCGCGTCCGGCTCTCGGTGCCGCCGGGCACGGACGACGTACGACTCCGGTTCGCCGACCCCGTCGCCGTACGCGACCAGTGCGAGGCGGTGTACGCGCGGCAGGTGGCCGGGCGGGCGGGGATGCTCGCGCGGCGGCCCGGGTGGGAGAACGAGCCGCTGCTGGACCCGGAGAGCGAGCGGCAGGGTTCGTCGCCGCTCCAGTGCGTGCTCGCGGAGCGGGACGGTGAAGTCGTCGGCTACACGCGGTACTTCGTCAAGCCCGAGTGGGACCTGCAGGGCCCCAAGGGGACCGTACGGCTGCGGGATCTGGAGGCGCTGGACCCGGCGTCGTACGCGGCGCTGTGGCGGTTCCTCTGTGAGATCGACCTGACGGGGAAGGTGGTGATGCACAACCGTCCCGTCGACGACGCCTGGCAGCATCTCGTCTCCGACATCCGCCGGTGCGCGATCCGGCAGCGGGACTCGCTGCACGTACGGCTGGTGGACCTCGGGGCGGCGCTTGAGGCGCGCACGTACCAGGCGCCCGTGGACGTCGTGTTCGAGGTCGCGGACGCCTTCTGCCCCTGGAACGAAGGGCGTTGGCGGCTCACCGGCGACGCGAAGGGCGCGGCTTCCTGCAAGCGCACCGAGGAGGAGGCCGATCTCGCGCTGTCCGTAAGGGAGTTGGGGGCCGCGTATCTCGGCGGGGTGTCCCTCACGTCACTCGCGGGAGCGGGGCGGGTGCGGGAGCTGCGGGCCGGGGCGCTGGCGGAGACGTCGTTGGCGTTCGGGTCGACGGTCGCGCCCTGGCTGCCGCACGGGTTCTAGAACTCCCCTACGGCCGCTGGCAGTCGGGGCACCAGAAGAGGTTGCGGGAGGCGAGGTCGGCGGTGCGGATCCCGGCGCCGCAGATGTGGCAGGGCCGGTTCGCCCGGCGGTAGACGTAGACCTCGCCGCCGTGGTCGTCGACGCGGGGCGGGCGGCCCATCGCCTCGGGGGTGTGCTCGGGGCGGACGGTGTCGATGCGGTTGTTGCGGACGCCCTCGCGCATCAGCTCGACGAGGTCGGCCCAGATCGCGTCCCACTCGGCGGGCGTGAGGTCCCTGCCCACGCGGTACGGGTCGATGCCGTGCCGGAAGAGCACCTCGGCGCGGTAGACGTTGCCGACGCCCGCGATGACCTTCTGGTCCATCAGGAGTGCGGCGATCGTCGTACGGCTGCGGGAGATACGGCGGTACGCGGCGCCCGGGTCGGTGTCCTGCGGCGGGCGCAGCGGGTCGGGGCCGAGGCGGTCGTGTATCGCCTGCTTCTCGGTGTCCGTGATCAGGGCGCAGGTCGTGGGGCCGCGGAGATCGACGTACGACGTGTCGTTCGCGAGGCGTAGGCGGACGGTGTCGGTGGGCGGGGGCGCGGGGGCTCCGCCGAAGGTCACCTTGCCGAAGAGGCCGAGGTGGATGTGGATCCAGTCGGCGTCCCGGAAACCCAGGAACAGATGCTTGCCGTGGGCTTCCGTGCGGGTGAGTTCCGTACCGTCGAGCAGTGCGGCGGCGTCGGTGAACTTGCCCTGGGGACTGGTGACTTGGGTTGTTCGGCCGCTGAAGTGACCGCCGTAGTCCAGCGCCAGTCGGTGAATCGTGTGCCCCTCTGGCACCTGCGCAAATCCTTTCCCACCAGCCCACCCGTCTCAGTCACTTGACGGGTGGGCCTCGAAAAGCCTCGGGGCTCCGCCCCGGACCCCGCTACTGCTGCGGATGGTGCGCCGGGATCGGCGGCAGCTCCCCCGTCGTCTCGTACTCCGTCAGCATCTCGATGCGACGAATGTGCCGCGGGTCCTCGGAGAACGGCGTCGACACGAACGTCTCGACGAACTTCGTCGCCTCCTCCCGCGAGTGCATCCGCGCACCGACCGCGACGACGTTCGCGTTGTTGTGCTGCCGGCCGAGCGACGCGGTCTCCTCGCTCCAGGCGAGGGCCGCCCGTACGCCCTTCACCTTGTTCGCCGCGATCTGCTCGCCGTTGCCGGAGCCGCCGATGACGACGCCGAGGGCCTCGGGGTCGGCGGCCGCGCGCTCGGCGGCGCGGAGGCAGAAGGGCGGGTAGTCGTCCTGGGCGTCGAAGATGTGCGGCCCGCAGTCGACGGGCTCATGACCCGCCTCCTTGAGCCACTCGACGAGGTGGTTCTTGAGTTCGAAGCCCGCATGGTCGGAGCCGAGATACACGCGCATGGGTCGAGTGTGACATGCCTGTTTCGGGGCAGCAGCGCGGGGGGCTGATCCGGAAAGCGGGCGGCAACACTACCGCCACCCAATAGAACCTCAAGAAAACCTCAAGTAACGATCGGGAATCAAAGGTTCACTAATCACTTTGCCTCCGATTCACTGGACCGTCTTGTTAACCCGGCGCAAAGGAATTCCCCCCATGACTGATGGTTCCGGCCTCCAGGCAGGGCTCAAGAACCGACATCTGTCGATGATCGCGATCGGTGGCGTCATCGGCGCCGGTCTGTTCGTCGGTTCCAGTTCCGGCATCGCGACCGCGGGACCCGGCATCCTTCTCTCCTACGCGCTCGTCGGCACGCTCGTGGTGCTGGTGATGCGCATGCTCGGTGAGATGTCCGCCGCGAACCCCACTTCCGGCTCGTTCTCCGCACACGCCGACCGCGCGCTCGGCCGCTGGGCCGGTTTCTCGATCGGCTGGCTGTACTGGTTCTTCTGGGTCGTCGTGCTCGCCGTCGAGGCGACCGCCGGCGCCAAGATCCTCGAAGGGTGGATCCCCGCCGTACCGCAGTGGGGGTGGGCGCTCATCGTGATGGTGGTGCTGACCGCCACGAACCTCGTATCGGTCGGCTCCTACGGCGAGTTCGAGTTCTGGTTCGCCGGGATCAAGGTCGTCGCGATCGGCGCGTTCATCGTCGTCGGCGCGCTGGCGGTCTTCGGCGTGCTGCCCGGCGCCCACACCGACAAGGCCGGTGTCGGCAACCTCACCGACCACGGCGGCTTCCTGCCGAACGGCCCCGGCGCGATCCTGACCGGCGTCCTGCTGGTCGTCTTCTCCTTCATGGGCAGCGAGATCGCGACCCTGGCCGCCGGCGAGTCCGAGGACCCGCAGCGCGCGGTCACCAAGTCGACCAACAGCATCATCTGGCGGATCGGCGTCTTCTACCTCGGCTCGATCCTCGTCGTCGTCTGTCTGCTCCCGTGGAACGACCCGTCGATCAAGGAGCAGGGCTCGTACGTCGCCGCCCTCGACTCCCTCGGCATCGCGCACGCCGGTCAGATCATGAACTTCATCGTGCTGACCTCGGTGCTGTCCTGCCTCAACTCCGGTCTCTACACGGCCTCCCGCATGGCGTTCTCGCTCGGCGGCCGCGGTGACGCGCCGGCCGCGTTCGCCCGGACGACCTCCCGCGGTGTGCCGATGGCGGCGATCATCGCCTCCGTCGTCTTCGGGTTCGTCGCCGTCTTCTTCAACTACGCCTTCCCGGACACCGTCTTCCTCTTCCTCGTCAACTCCTCAGGCGCGGTCGCCCTGTTCGTGTGGCTGGTCATCTGCGCGTCGCAGCTCCGCCTGCGCCGGATCATCGAGCGCGAGTCGCCGGAGAAGCTCGTCGTACGGATGTGGCTGTTCCCGTATCTGACCTGGGCGACGATCGCCCTGATCGTGTTCGTCCTCGGCTACATGCTCACCGACACGGAGGGCGAGAGCAGCGGCCGTACGACCGTTCTGCTGTCCCTGGCGGTCGCGTTGGCCGTGGTGGCGGTCTCGGTGGTCAAGGAGCGGGTGCGGGGCGGACAGGCGGTCACGGCCGCCGACGCGGACCCGGACAAGGTGTCGGTGAGCTAAGGGCGTTCACAGCACGACGAAGCTGTTCTTGACCTTGTCGTAGGTCTTCAGGGCCCGGGTCTCCACGTCCGGCTGGTACCAGGTGTTGATCTGGTACGACTTCCCGTCCTCGTCGAAGCCGAGCAGCCGGGCGTGCCAGGCGACGCCCTTGAGCGTGAACGTGTACTCCCAGATCACCGCCGGCCGGCCGCGGAACGTCGTCCTGTCGAGGCGGATCTTCCGGTAGTCCGCCCCCTGTTGGGCGTTCCGCTCCGAGGCCTCCCACGTCTCCATCAGGTCACCGCGGGCGAGGGACGACTTGCCGACCAGCTCCTGGCCGCCGTCCGGGGAGGTGTAGTGCACCTCGGCCCCCGTCTTCAGATCCCGCCGCCATCCGACGGGCGTGGCCCACGCGAACCCGCCCGCCTCGCGGTGCGTGCCAGGGGGGAGGGTCCGGGGGCGGGAGGTGCCCTCGACCGTGGCGGGCGGGGAAGTGGACGGTTCAGCCGAAGTCGATGAACTCGATGAACTCGACGAAGCCGACGGGGTTGCTGAAGTACCGGTCGAGCCACCGGAGTTGGTGAGGATCGTGCCGAGGACCGCACCTACGACCACTACGGCCGCGGCGGCGATGAGTCCGGTACGGCGACGGTGGGTGCGGCGGCGGGTGAACGGCTGGGCGGGGCCCGGGAGTTCACTGCCAGGCGGTGGAGCGGCGGGGCCTCGGGGCAGGCGGGCGGGGTGCGGGCCGAGGGCGGGGCGCGGTGGCGCCGGGCGCGGGGCAGGTGGGTGGGCCGGGAGGGGGATGGGCTTTCGCTCGGTCAACGCTTCGGCGGGGTCGGCGGGTTGAGCCGGTGGGACCAGCTCGGCCTTTTCGGCGGCGGGTTCGGCTTGGCCGGGGTGCTCGGTCTGCTCGGTGCGGGCGAGGGAGACACCCGGCTTGCGGAGAGCGGACGGCGGGGAGTTGGGCTCGACGGCGGGACGCTGCGTCGGTATCGCGTCCTCGACGGGGTCGGGATCAGGGTCGTACACCCGGGGATCGCGTGCCGCGCGGACGAGCGACGGTTCCAGGAAGGCCGGGGTGGGCGACTCCCGGTAGGCCTCGGGAGTCTCGGGCTCCTGCGCCGACTCCGGTTCCACCGAACCCGGTTCTTCAGCCTCCTCCCCCTCCGCCTCCTCCCTTTCCACCGGAAACGCGACCGGCGTCAGCGCCTCCTCGACCTCCTCCAGCCCCGGCCGGACCGAGGGGTCCTTCTCCAGCAGCTCGGCCAGTACCTCCCTCAACGGACCTGCCGCCGACGGGAGTTCGGGCTCCTCGTACAGCACCGCGTGCAAGGTCGCCAGGGTGGTGTCGCGGGAGAACGGTGAGCGGCCTCCGAGTGCCGCGCAGAGGGTCGCGCCGAGGGACCAGAGGTCGGAGGGCGGTCCCTGTGGGCGGCCGGAGATCCGCTCGGGGGCCATGTAGTCGGGCGAGCCGACGAGCATGCCGACCATGGTGAGCGCCTTGGCGTCCTGGATCGCGGCGATGCCGAAGTCCGTGAGCACGACCCGTTGGGCGCGGCTCTCGACGAGGACGTTGCCGGGTTTGATGTCGCGGTGCAGGACGCCTCCCGCGTGCACCTGGCGCAGCGCGGCCACCAGGCCGAGTCCGATACGGGCGACCTCGCGCGGGCCGAGCGCGCCGTCGTCCGCGAGGATGCGTTCCAGGGAGCGCCCGGCGATCAACTCCATGACGATCCACAGGCGTTCGCCCTCGTCCACGACGTCGTAGACCCGCACGACGTTGGGGTGGTCGATGCGGGCCGTCGCCCTGGCCTCGCGCAGGGTGCGCTCACGGCGGGTGCGGGTGTCCTCCGCGTCGAGGCCGTCTATGCGCATTTCCTTGACCGCGACCTGCCGGTGCAGCATTTCGTCGGCGGCTCGCCACACCCGCCCCATTCCCCCCTGGCCGATACTTTCGACCAGCCGATAGCGCCCGGTCACCCATAGCCCCGGAGTTCCGCCACCCCTCAAGTTCCCCGTATTCCCCGGCAATCCGCTGCACCCCCACAATGGTCACACTTCATGCCGTACCAGCATAGTGCGGAGAAATCTTGTGGTACCTCTTCAAGTACTGCGAATTCAGGCGCAGCCCCAGGGGGACACAGGGGAACGCAAGGGGAACACAAGGGGGACGAACATGAGTTCTCGTCGCGCTGCGGCCATGGCCACAGCCGTCACAGGTTCGCTGCTCACGGCATCTTTCTCGGCGGTGATGGTCCTTTCCTTCACCGCTTCGGCGGATGACCAGGGACCGGGGAGCAGCAAAGGCGGAAAGGTGATGGAGGCGGCTCCGGCGGGTGTGAAACTGACCACGCTCCTGCCGGAAAAGATCTCGGTCGACAACAGTTCGAAAAAGACGGCGATCACCGCCACCGTGAAGAACGAGGGGACCAAAACGAGCGGCGAACTCAATCTCCTGGTCGTCGGTTTCGACGGCCTCAAGGTCACGCATGTGCAGGGCTGTTCGGCGATCGGTGAGAAGGATCTGCCGCCCGGTTCGAACAGCGGATTCACCTGCCCTGTCGGCGCTCTCGCCGCGGGCAGTTCGAAGTCGTACGCCGTCGACGCGACGTACGACCTGGGCAAGGCCGGGAAGATCTGTCTGCCGGTGGTGTCCGCCGACGGCAAGAAGACGTTCTGGCAGCAGGGCCCGGTCCCGTTCGGTACGACGAACCCGTCACCGAACGCGCCGGCCACCCCGTTGCTGCTCGGCACCGACAACAAGCCGGTGGCGCCGGGCGGCGACACGCTGCCCAAGACGGGGGTCGGCGCCGACGTGCTGCCGCTGGGCGCGGCCGGTGCGGCGCTGATCGCGGCGGGCGCGGCGGGCCTGCACTGGTCGCAGCGACGGCCGAGGCAGCCTCTGGAGAGCTGAGGACACGAAACAAGGGAGGGCCGGGGTGCTCGCGCACCACCGGCCCTCCCCCTCAACTCCCTTGTCAGCGCTGCTTGTTGACGAACTTCCAGGCCGTCGGGGTCGCGCCCATCGCCAGGGCCGCCTTCAGGGCGTCGCCGAGCAGGAAGGGGGTGAGGCCGGCGGCGATCGCGGCGCTCGTCGAGAGGTCGAGGCTCAGCGCCAGGTACGGGACGCCGATCGCGTAGATGATCGCCTCGCCCAGCAGCATCGTGCCGGCCATGCGCAGCACCGAGCGGTCGGCGCCGCGGCGGGCCAGGGCGCCGACGGCGGCGGAGGCGAGCAGCATGCCGATGATGTAGCCGAAGGAGGCGCCGCCTCCGTGGGTGCCGCCGGCGAACCACGGGACGCCGGCGAGGCCGAGCAGCGCGTACAGGGCGAGCGAGAGGAAGCCGCGGCCGGCACCGAGGGAGGTGCCGACGAGCAGCGCGGCGAAGGTCTGGCCGGTGACCGGGACCGGGGAGCCCGGCACGGGCACGGCGATCTGCGCGGCGAGGCCGGTGAGCGCGGCGCCGCCGAGCACGAGGGCGAGGTCCCGGACGCGGGAGGCGGGCAGCAGGTCGGCGAGGACCAGTCCCGGGCGGGCGGTGGCGACGGCGGTACTCAAGGGAACTCCGCAGGTTGACGGGGTACAGGGGGACTCCGCGACGCTATCCCAGGGCACTGCGGCCGATCACCGTCAGCGCTCGACAAAGGCTTCGCCGCGGAGTTGGTGGGCTCCGGACAAAGGATGCCCGCTACACACGCCCGGGCGTGATGCCGGTCACGCGGACCCCGTGCCGTCTCGCACACCGGTCACCGTCTGGGCAGCCGTGGACCGTTTTGCTAGCTTCGACCGCATGGTTGCCCAGGCCCGGAACTTCGCGTCGCGTCGCTATGTCGACCTGCGACGCCAGGCCGCGGCGACCTGTTACCGCCCCTGAGGCGGGCGGAGCGGATCCGGTGCGCCTCGACGTGTCTCGCATGTGAGACACACAAGACGACGGCGCACTGTCGGACCCGTTCCCGAGGAAGATCCCCATGCCCCGTAACGCGGCACCTCTTCTCCGCTCCCCCGTACCCCGCGCCGCCGACAGCGACCGGCGGCGCACCAACGCGAGTGTCATCCTGCGGTCCGTGCTGGAGCACGGGCCGGTGGCCCGCTCCACCATCTCGCGGCTGACCGGGCTGTCCCCGGCGTCGGTGACCGACTACTGCGCCCGCTTCGCCGAACTCGGCCTGATCCGCGAGTCGGCCACCCCCGAGCGGTCGGGAGGTGTGGGCCGACCCCATGTGCCCGTCGACCTGGACGGCACACGGTTCATCGTGGGCGGGGTCCATGTGGCCGTGCCCTATACGACCGTGGCGCTGCTGGATCTGCGCGGGCGGGTGCTGGCCGAGCGGCGGCTGCGGCACGACACCGCGGCCGGCCGCACCGAGCCTGCCCGGGTACTGGCCCGGGCCGCGGACGGGCTGGGCGCGCTGTTCGCGGAGGCCGCCGGATGCACCCCGCTCGGGGTCGGCGTGGCCGCCGGCGGCTGGGTCGACCGGGACTCCGGGACCATCGTCGAACATCCGCTGCTCAACTGGCGTGAGGTGCCGGTGCGCGAGCTCCTCGGCGCCCGCACCGGGCTCCCGGTCCATGTCGACGGCCACGCACGGGCGTTGGTGAACGCGGAGCGCCTGTTCGGGCGGGCGGCCCGCGGCAGCCGTAGCGTGCTGCATCTCTTCGTCGGCAATGTGGTCGACGCGGCCTTCGCCACCAACGACGAGGTGCACCACGGCCCTCGGTCCCAGGCCGGGGCGATCGCGCATCTGCCGCTGCGCGGCGGCACGGAACCGTGCGGCTGCGGGCGCGTCGGCTGCCTCCAAGTCGAGCTGAGCGAACGGACGTTGTGCCGTCGGGCCCGGGAGGCGGGGATCGTCGACGGGGTGAACCCGACCCATGTCGTGGCCGCGGCCGAACGCGGAGACCCGCTCGCCGTACGGCTGTTGACGCAGCGGGCGCGGATGGTCGGGCGGGCGGCCGGGCTGCTGCTCGACATCCTCAACCCGGAGACGGTGGTCGTCACCGAGCTGGGGGTGATGCGGCGGGAGGACTGCCTGCGCGCGCTGCGCGAGGAGGTCGGTGACGGACGGGCGTCGGCTGTCGTGCCGACGAGTTTCCCGGATTCCGTGCTGGCGGTTGCGGGTGGTTCGGTGCTGCTGGACGTGCTGTACCGGGATCCGCTGAGCGTGTCACCGAGCGCTTCACCGGGGCGTATTTAATTCAGAAACTCGGAATATTGACAAGGGGTGCGCATGACCGGGAACATCCTGGTCATGAGCCTGCAGATGAGTTGTCGCACTTCTTGTTGCTGACCCGTTGACGCGCCCCGAGCGCCGGTCTCATCCTGCCTGGATTTCTTTTTCCGGACTTCTCCGTCCGTGAATTTCGCGCGCATTCTCGCGTTCCCAAAACTTTGATCAGGGAGTCTTCCCATGCCTCATTCCCGTGCGCCCGGCGTCGACCGGCGGCTCTTCCTCACCTCGGCGCTCGGTGCCGCCGCGGGCATCGCCGGCCTCAGTGGCTGCGCCACGAGCAGTGCCGCGACCGCCAAGTCGGGGGCCGGTCTGTCCGCCCCGCTCGCCCAGAAGGTGCCGTCCGGCACGAGTCTGAAGATCTCCTCGTACCTCAACACCCAGCAACTCCAGTTCAAACTGGCGAAGTTGCCCAAGTTGCCGTTCACCGTGTCGAGTTGGCTGAACATCGGGGCCGGTCCCGATGTCATCAACGCGTTCCGCGCCAAGTCCCTGGACCTCGCCAACAACGCGGGCATCCCGCCGATCCAGGCGCACTACCAGGGCTACGACGCGAAGATCGTCGCGATCAATGTCACCCGCAAGCCCAACTACCTCTTCGCCACCAAGCCCGGCAGCGACATCCGCACCGTCGCCGACTTCAAGGGCAAGAAGCTGGCGTTCTCGCAGGGCCAGGCCCAAGGCGTCGTCCTGCTGCGGGCGTTGAAGGAAGCGGGCCTGGAGTACGACGAGGTGAAGCTGGTCCCGCTGACCAGCAACCAGTTCTTCACCGCCCTCCAGTCGGGCCAGGTCGACATCGCCCCGCTCGCCAACAGCCAGGCACCCGCGTACCTCAAGCAGTACGAGGCGAAGGGCGCCCGCGCCGTCACGACCGACGTCGTGGACCTGCTGAACCTGTTGTGGGCGCCGGCCGCCGTACTGGCCGACCCGGCGAAGGCCGCCGCGATCGCCGCGTACATCCCGCAGTGGGCGCAGGGGCAGGTCTGGCAGTACGAGAACCCGGACACCTGGAACGAGGAGTTCTACGTCAAGACGCAGAACCTGACTCTCGCGCAGGCCCAGTCGGTCACCGCGCTGGCCAACAAGCCGCTGTTCCCGCCGAGTTGGGACGAGGCCGTGAAGTGGGAGCAGGAGACCGCCGATCTGCTCGCGGAGGGCGGCTTCGTGAAGGAGTTCAAGGTGGACTCGCTCTTCGACCGGCGCTTCGAGTCCATCGCGGCGCGGGCCGTACCGGCGGAGTACCGGAAGTGACGGCCGTGACGACCTCGACGACCACTGCAACCAGCGTGCCGGTGACCGCCGTTGAGGAGAAGGCGGCGGTAAGGCGGCGCGGGCGGCGGCGCGGCCTCGCCCCCGGCAAGCGGCTGCCCGCCTCCCGGGTCATCGGCCCCGCGCTCTTCTTCGCCCTGTGGGCCCTCGCCTCCGCCGCCGGGCAGTTGGACCCGGCGGCGATCCCGGCGCCCTGGACGGTGCTGCGGACCGCCGGACGGCTGTGGACGTCCGGCACGCTCCCCACGGACATGCTGACCTCGCTGGAACGCGCCGCCTACGGCTTCGCCCTCGGCCTCACCGCCGGTGTCGTCCTCGCGCTGGCCGCCGGGCTGAGCCGGGTCGGCGAGGCGCTGATCGACGGGACCGTGCAGCTCAACCGGGCGATCCCGACCCTCGGCCTCATCCCGCTGTTCATCCTCTGGCTGGGCATCGGCGAGACCTTCAAGATCGCCATCATCGCGATCGTCGTCTACATCCCGATCTACCTCAACCTGCATGCCGCGCTGTCCGGCATCGACCACCGCTATGTCGAACTCGCCGAGGTCCAGGGCCTGTCGAGGCTCCGGTTCATCCGCCAGATCGTCATCCCCGGCGCCCTGCCCGGCTTCTTCGTGGGCCTGCGGCTCGGGGTGACCGGCTCCTGGCTGAGCCTGGTGGTCCTGG
This sequence comes from Streptomyces sp. NBC_01478, assembly GCF_036227225.1. Classification (GTDB taxonomy): domain Bacteria; phylum Actinomycetota; class Actinomycetes; order Streptomycetales; family Streptomycetaceae; genus Streptomyces. The sequence goes on from NZ_CP109444.1 coordinate 4,248,400, forward strand.
AGCAGATCAACGCCACCAGCGGCCTCGGTTACATGATGTTCCAGGCCCAGAACTACGGCCAGTCGGACGTCATCCTCGTCGGCCTGCTGATCTACGGCGTGTTCGGTCTGGTCTCCGACAGCGCGGTCCGTCTCGTCGAACGGAGGGTGCTGTCATGGCGCCGCACACTCAGCAGTTGACCACCGCACCGCCCACCGTCCAACTCCGGGGTCTCACCCGGTCGTTCGACGGTCGTACGGTCCTCGACGACATCGACCTCGACCTGCCCGCCGGACAGTTCACCGCACTGCTCGGGCACAGCGGTTCCGGCAAGAGCACGCTGCTTCGGGCCATCGCGGGCCTGGACCACGAGGTCGTCGGGAGCGGTCAACTCACCGCCCCCGAACGGGTGTCGGTGGTCTTCCAGGACTCCCGGCTGCTGCCCTGGCGCCGGGTGCTCGACAACGTGCTGCTGGGGACGGAGGGCAAGGAAGCCGCCGAGAAGGGCCGCGAGGCCCTTGCCGAGGTGGGGTTGAAGGGCCGTGAGCGCGCCTGGCCCAACGAGTTGTCCGGCGGTGAGGCGCAGCGCGCCGCTCTCGCCCGGTCCCTGGTCCGTGAGCCCGAACTCCTGTTGGCCGATGAGCCGTTCGGGGCGTTGGACGCGCTGACCCGCATTCGGATGCACGTGTTGCTGCGCGAGCTGTGGGAGCGGCATCGGCCCTCGGTGTTGCTGGTCACGCATGACGTGGATGAGGCGATTGTGCTTGCGGACCGGGTGTTGGTGCTGGAACGGGGGCGGATCGGGCTGGACTTGGCCATCGACCCCGAGGTGCCGCGTGCGGAGTACCGGGAACGGTTGCTGGCGGCGCTCGGTGTGACGTCGGATTCCCGGTGATCGTCGGCCGCGCGGTGACCGTCGGTTGCGCAGTGACCGTCGGTTGCGCGTGCCGCCCGGGGGCTGCGCCCCCAGACCCCCATCGGCCCTGAAGGGGCCTCGTCCTCAAACGCCGGACGGGCTGAATATGGGCGGCCTGTGCTGAAAGGCACCGGTCCGGCTGGATGTTGGCAGCCCGTACTGAAAGGCGCCGGACGGGCTGGATGTTGGCAGCCCGCGCCGAAAAGTCGCCGGACGGGCTGATTGTTGCCGCCCGCGTTGACAAGGCGCCGACCGCCCGATGGTCGCCGCCCGCCTCGACAAGACGCCGGCCGCCCGACAGTCGCGGACCGCGTCGAAACGGCGCTCGAAGGACCGACTCCCGCACCGGAACACTCACACAAAGGATCTGGCATGCCCCGCCGTCTCCACCTCAACGCCTTCCTCATGAACACCGGGCACCACGAGGCCTCCTGGCGCCTCCCGGAGAGCAACCCCTACGCCCACGTCGAGCTGGACCACTACACACACCTCGCCCGGATCGCGGAGCGCGGCACCTTCGACTCCCTCTTCCTGGCCGACGGACCGCAGTTGTGGAGCAACCTGGCCCAACGACCGGCGGGCGCACTGGAACCGCTCACGCTGCTCACCGCGTTGGCGACGGCCACCGAGCACATAGGCCTGATTGCCACGGCCTCGACGTCCTACAACTCCCCCTACAACCTGGCCCGCAAGTTCGCCTCGCTCGACATCATCAGCGGCGGCCGGGCCGGCTGGAACATCGTCACCACCGCCGGTGCCGAGGCCGCCCGTAACTTCGGTCTGGCGCACGAGCCCGCGCATGCCGAACGGTACGCACGGGCCGCCGAGTTCCTCGATGTGGCGTTGAAGCTCTGGGACAGTTGGGAGGACGACGCGATCGTCGCCGACAAGGCGGCGGGGGTGTGGGGCGACGACACGAAGATCCACCCGCCCCACCACCAGGGGACGTACTTCAGCGTCGAGGGCGCCCTCAACGTGCCCCGCTCACCCCAGGGTTACCCGCTGCTCGTGCAGGCCGGGTCGAGCGAGGACGGCAAGGCGTTCGCGGCCCGGTACGCGGAGGCCGTGTTCACCGCGCAGCAGACCCTCGCCGACGCGCAGGACTTCTACCAGGACCTCAAGTCCCGTACGGCGGCGGCCGGTCGGGACCCCGAGCACATCAAGGTGCTGCCCGGCATCGTCCCGGTGATCGGCGGGACGGAGGCCGAGGCCCGCGCGAACGAGCGGCTGCTGGAGGACCACATCGTGTACACGCACGGCGTGGACCATCTGGAGCGGCTGCTCCAACTACCCTCCGGCACGCTGGAGTTGGACGCCCCGCTGCCCGCCGGCCTTCCGCCCGAGGACGCCATCGAAGGCGCCAAGAGCCGCTACACCCTCGTCGTCGAACTCGCCCGCCGGGACCGGCTCACCGTGCGGCAGTTGATCGGCCGGCTCGGTGGCGGGCGCGGGCATCTCACCTTCGCCGGTACGCCGGAACAGGTCGCCGACGCGATCGAGTCCTGGTTCACGCAGGGTGCCGCCGACGGCTTCAACATCATGCCCGCGGTCCTGCCGTCCGGCCTCGACGCCTTCGTCGACCACGTCGTCCCGCTCCTGCGCACCCGCGGTCTGCTCCGCACGGAGTACGGCCCGCGCACCACCCTCCGGGAGCGCTACGGCCTCCCCCGCCCCGCCAACCAGTACACCCGACCCGCCCAACCCGCCCTCGTCTGAAAGGACTTCAGCATGTCCATCGAGATCGAGATCCAGAAGGTCACCGCGAACATCGGCGCCCGCGTGTCCGGTGTCGACATCAACAAGCCACTGAACGCCGAGCAGGTCGCGGCGATCCGCGAGGCCCTCAACATCCACAAGGCGCTGGTCTTCGACGACGTCCACCTCGACGACGAGGGCCAGGAGGCCTTCGCCCGCCACTTCGGCGACCTCACCACCGCCCACCCCACCGTGCCCGCCGTCGACGGCGCCCCGAACGTGCTGCCCGTCGACAGCGAGCGCGGCCGGGCCAACCACTGGCACACCGACGTCACCTTCGTCCTCAACCCGCCCCAGGCCAGCACCCTGCGCTCGATCACGGTCCCGCCGTACGGCGGCGAGACCCTGATCGCCAGTTCGGCCGCCGCCTACCGCGACCTGCCCGAACCGCTGCGCGCCCTCGCCGACACCCTGTGGGCGGAGCACACCAACGACTACGACTACGCCGTACCGGACGAGGAGATCGACGGCGAAAAGGCGGCCCAGCGCGCCCAGTTCACGTCCATCAAGTTCCGCACGGTCCACCCGGTCGTCCGCGTCCACCCGCTGACCGGTGAACGCGGCCTGTTCATCGGCGGGTTCGCGCAGCGGATCGTCGGCCTGTCGACCGGTGAGTCCCGCAAGATCCTCGACATCCTCCAGGCGTACGTCACCCGCCCCGAGAACGTCCTGCGCTGGCGCTGGTCCCCGAACCAGCTCGTCCTGTTCGACAACCGCATCACCCAGCACTACGCCATCGACAACTACGACAACCAGCCCCGCCGCCTCAACCGCGTCACCGTGGCCGGCGACATCCCGACCGGCATCGAGGGCAAGCAGAGCTACTCGATCGAGGGCGACGCGTCGCACTACACATCGGTCGCGGAGTAGCCACACCGAGCCTTCTCACCGATTGTTTGTAGTTGCAAGTGATGTGCAACAAGAGGTCCGGAGGGGATCGATCCGTCATGCCCGTCTACACGCTGCCCGACCTGGCGTTCCACCTCTCCGGACACATCCTGCACAGCATCCACTGGCGCAACATGACAAGGCCGCCGCGACGACACAGGGTTCGGGCTGGGGCGTGCTCGCCCACGAGCCCCTGAGCGGCCGGTTCATCGTCGAGCAGGTCTACGACCACCAGGGCAACGTCTGGCAGGGGGCGACCCCCCTCCTCGTCTTCGACGCCTGGGAGCACGCCTTCTATCTCCAGTACAAGAACCAGAAAGTCGACTTCATCGACGCGATGTGGGCTGTCGTCAACTCTCCGATCCGCACGGCACGTTGAGCGACAGCAGGGCCACCGTCCCGCCCTGCAGTTGGAGTTCGCTGACCGCCGCGTTCCGCAGTCGTGGAAACACCCGCCGGTATTCACTCAGCGGAATCCCCAGCAACCGGCACAGCACCAGCCGCAGCAGGCTGTTGTGGGCGACGACCAGGACGCGTTGGTCGGGGTGGGCGGCGGCGATGCGGTGCAGGGCGGCCGTGCCGCGTGTCGCCGCCGCGGTCGGGTCCTCGGCCTCGGGGAAGGGGTTCGACACCGGGTCGGCGCGGAAGGCCTGTGCCGCCTCGGGGTTCTCCGCCTCGAACTCCGCGAGGGTACGGCCCTCCACCACCCCGAAGTCGCATTCGATCAGGGCGGGTTCGGTGTGCGGGATGAGGTTCAGGGCGCGGGCGGCGGGGGCCGCCGTGCGGACGGCCCGGGACAGGGGGGACGTCCAGATCGCGTCCACCGGGTGGTCGGCGGCCCAGTGGCCCAACGCCTCCGCCTGGGCGCGGCCCGTGTCGGTGAGGGCCACGTCGCTGACGCCGGCGTAGCGGTTCTCGGCGTGCCAGACGGTCTGGCCGTGGCGGGCCAGCAGGAGAGTCGTGCTCATGAGTCGATCGTGTCCTGGTTCAGCCGGGTGCGGGTGTGGGTCGCGAGCGGGGTCGGCAGCCAGCCTCGGGTCTCCAGTTCGTCCACCAGGCGAGCGTACGGCTCGACGAAGCGCGCCGTGCGGGACGCGCGGGGTTCGAGGACCGTGCGGATACGGACCATGCGGTCGGCCGCGTCGACGAGTGAGGAAGCGGCCCCCGTCCCGTACGCCGCCAACACCGCCATCCCCAGGGCCGGTTCGATCTGTTCGGGTACCCGGGCCGGGCGGCCGAGGACGTCGGCGCGGAGCTGGTTCCAGTACGCGCTGCGGGCCGCGCCGCCCGTGAAGGTGAGCGGGCCGTCTATCGGGGCGCCGAGCTGGTGCAGGTAGTCGAGGCACAGGCGCTCGGTGAATGCCACGCCCTGTAGTACCGCCGCCCAGCGGTCCGCCTCGGAGGCCGGGGTGCCGAGCGTGAACGCGGTGGCGTCCGGGGCCAGGAAGGGGAAGCGTTCGCCGGGCGAGGAGAGGGGGTAGGCGATGACGCCCGACGGTTCGTACGCGGCCGCCCGCAGGTCCATGTCCGCCGGGTCCGACCCCGCCGGCAGCGCTCCCGCCCCCACGCTCGACGCCCCGCCCGGCAGCCAACTCCCGTCCGGTGCCCGGTGGTTGTAGACCACCCCGGCGTCGTCCCGAACGGGCTTCGCGGACGCGCCCTTGAGGACCAGTGTGGTGCCGAGCACCGAGTTCCACGCGCCGGGGCGCAGCGCGCCGGACGCGATCTGGGCCGCGCAGCCGTCCGTCATCCCCGCGACGACCGGGGTGCCGACGGGGATGCCGGTCGCTTCGGCGGCGGCCCGGCAGACCTCGCCCAGCCGGGTGCCGGACCGGACCACCTCCGGCAACACCTCGCCCAAGTGGGCCAGTTGGGACGGCCAGGCCTCGCGCTCCGCGTCGTAGCCCGTCTTGAGGGCGTGGCTGGAGTCGGTCGGGACCGTCCCGCCCGTCAACTGCGCGGTGATCACGTCGGGTTGGTGGGTCACCCGTCCGGGGCCATAGGTGTCCAACAGCCACAACGCCTTCGGCAGCGCCCAGCTCGTCTGCATCCCGACACGCGCCGCCTCCGCCACCGCGCGCCCGTCGTCGTACATCAGCCCCGGTGTGAGCGGGCGCCCTTCGGCGTCCGTCAGCAGGACGGTCCCGGAGGTGCCGCACACCGCGAGCCCACCGATCCGTACCCCTGACGACCCTCGTCCCGCCAGGGCAGTCCGGCACGCCGTGCACACCGCTTCCCACCACTCCCCCGGATCCTGTTCGTGCCGTACGCCGCCGTCCCGGTGGTTGGTCAGCGGGGCGGCGCCGGCGCCGAGGACCCGCCCGTCGCCGGTGACCAGCAGCGCGCGGACGCTCTGCGTGCCCAGGTCAATGCCCAGCCACGCCCCGCCGTCACCTTCGAACATCATCCGGACCTCCCACAGGGGTTACGCATTCGGCATTCCCCGTTCATCGTGGCAAAGAGGGAGGGAGCCCCACGATGACCGAGACCCTGCGTGTCGTCGCCGCCGGTGACCATTTCGTCCTGCCGTCGCTGATCACTTCCGCGATCTCCGAGGAACTGCGCGAACACCCTTTCACCGTAAGCGAGTTGACGCTCGGCTGGCCTCTGGAACCCTTCGGGTCCGTCGCCGAGGTCGAGGAGGCCAGTGACGCCGAGGGCGAGGTGATCGACGCCCTGCGCGGCACCGGTGCGACGGTGCTGGTCACCCAGATGGGCCCGGTCACCGAGCGCGTACTAGAGGCCTGCCCGGATCTGCGGCTGGTCGTCGTGTGCCGGGGCGGACCCGTCAACGTCAACCTGGACGCGGCCAAGACCCACGACGTACGGGTGTGCTTCGCGCCCGGCCGCAACGCCGCCGCGACCGCCGAGTTCACGGTGGGGATGATGCTGGCCGCACTCCGCCGCATCCCGCAGGCCCATGAACTCCTTGCGGGTCAGGGCAGTTGGGAGGCGGGCGCCGCCTACTACACCTACGAGCACAGCGGGTTGGAGCTGGAGGACCTGCCGGTCGGGCTCGTCGGGTACGGGGCCGTCGGCAGCCGGGTCGCCCGTGTCCTCTGTGCCTTCGGCGCCCGCGTGATGGTGTACGACCCTTATGTGCACGGCGAGATCCACGGACTGCGCGTCACGGCGCTGGACGAACTCCTCCGCCGCTCCCAAGTCATCACCCTGCACGCCCGGTTGACCCCCGAGACGCGTGGCCTGATCGGTGCCCGCGAGCTGGCGCTGCTGCGGCCCGGCGCGGTGGTGGTGAACGTGGCGCGGGGTCCGTTGCTGGACGAGGACGCGTTGTGCGAGGCGCTGGAGAGCGGTCAGGTGTCGGCGGCGGCCCTGGACACGTACGCGCGCGAGCCGTTGCCGTCCGCTTCAAGGCTGTTCGGCCTCACCGACAGGCTGGTCCTCACGCCTCACCTGGGCGGGGCCTCCCGGGCGGTGGCCGAGAAGGCGGCACGAATAGCGGCGAGTGAAGTCGGCCACTGGGCACGAGGCGAACCTCTGTCCCACCAACTCGGTTGAGAGCCCACCAAGTTGGACTGAACCCACGCGTCGGCCGAACCAAAAGAGGTGCGCGCGTGGGTGCCTGCTCAACACGGTGCGCTTCCACGGCATTTAACACCCCCACAAAAAACCTGCAAACGCCCCCAAAACCCCATCCCCATCCCGGGAGGCCCCCACATGTACATCGGAATCGACGTAGGCACCTCCACCGTAAAAGCCGCAGCCTTCGACCCCTCCGGCCGTCAACTCGCCGTGGCCGCCCGCCCGGTGGAGCTGTCGATGCGCGGTGGGTTCGTCGAGCAGGACATGGACGAGGTCTACGCCGCGGTGGTCGCCGTACTCGACGAACTCACGGCAGACACCGCCGAGCCGGTCGAGCTCGCCGGGCTCACCGGGCAGGGTGACGGGGTGTGGCTGGTGGACGCGGAGGGGCGGCCGGTGCGGGCGGCGGCGTCCTGGATGGACGGGCGGGCGCATGAACTGCTCGACCGGTGGCTGGCGGACGGGACCTTCGAGACGGTGTTCCGGCGGACGGGGAGCGCGATGTTCCCGGGGTGTCCGGGGCCGTTGCTGGCCTGGTTCGAGGCGCACGAGCCGAAGACGCTGGACGCGGCGAGGCGTGCCCTGTACTGCAAGGACATGGTCTTCCAGCGGCTGACGGGGGCGCGGGCGGCCACCGATGTGTCGGACGCGTCGATGCCGTTCCTCGACCCCAGGACGCGGTCGTACGACAACGGTGTCGTCGAACTCCTCGGTCTGACCCGGCGCCGCGGGCTGCTGGCCCCGGTCAGCGACCCGGTCGCGACGGCCGAGACGCGCGGCGAGGGGCTGCCGGCGGGCACCCGGATCGCGAACGGGCCGTACGACCTGCCCGCCTGCGCGCTCGGCGCGGGCGTTACGGAACCGGGCGACGGGCTGCTCATCGTCGGGACCTGCCTCGCCAGTCTCGTCGCGACCACCGATCTCGACCTGTCCGGCGAACCGGCCGGTCTGTACATCTCCCTCGACCGGCCGGGGCACTGGTTGCGGGCCATGCCGGCGATGGTCGGTACGGCGGCCCTGGACTGGGTGCTGTCGACGACGGGCGTCCGGCACGAGGAGGTGGACGCGCTGCTCGCGGCGACTCCGGCCGGGGCGAACGGGGTGCGGGTGCTGCCGTACTTCGCGCCGTCCGGCGAGCGCGCGCCCTTCGTCGAGCCCCGGCTGCGCGCCGAACTGACCGGTGTTTCCCTGGAGTCGACGCCCGCCGACCTGATCCGCGCGACCTGCGAGGGCATCGGTTACGCGGCCCGGCACTGTCTGGAGGCGGCCGGGCTGACGGGTTCGCTGGCCGTGTGCGGCGGGGGGACGCGCAGCTCCGCCTGGATGCGGCTGCTCGCGGATGTGCTGGGGCGGCCGTTGCGGGTGGTCGAGGGTGAGGTGGGCGCGCGGGGCGCGGTGCTCGCGGCGGCCGAACGGTACGGGGTGGCGCTGGACGCGGGGGCGTGGACCCGGCCGACGGAGGTCGTCGAGCCGGACGCGGTGCGGGCCGCGTACTACGCCAAGGGGTTCGAGGATCATCTGGCGCGGCTGACGGCGGCGCGCCACCGGAGCCGGTGATTTCGGGGGCGGGCGCCCGCGATTCGCGGTGTACTACCGGCCTGGCCCGTGCGTGGCGAGGAGGAGTTCATGACGGTGCTTCGACGGTGGTGCCCGAACTGTCTTGGGTGGCAGGACTTCCAGAAGATGGCCGACGCCGAGAAGGTGGCCGTCCGGGAGGAGAAGGGGCCCCGGCACTACGTGGGGGATCTGTGGCGCTGCGCCGTCAAGGGCTGTGTGCGCTACCAGCCGGCGTACAACGCGCGAGGCGGCGGCGATCTCCCCGAGAAGTTCCGTGAGGAGAAGGCCGCCGCCCCCGAGTGAGCGCCGCTGTGCCCTGTGCTTACAGGTTGCTGAAGTCCGGGCCCTTGGTGCGCGAGCGCTTGATCTCGTAGAAGCCGGGCACGGACGCGACCGCGACGGTGCCGTCCCAGAGGCGGGCGGCCTCCTCGCCCTTGGGGGCGGGGGTGACGACCGGGCCGAAGAAGGCGATCTGCTCGCCGTCGGGGCCGGGGACGGCGATGACGGGGGTGCCGACGTCCTGGCCGACCTTGTCGATGCCCTCCTTGTGGGAGGCGCGCAGCTCGGCGTCGAACTCGAAGTCCTCCTGGGAGGCGTAGTCGATCAGGTCGGCGGGCAGGCCGACGTCCGCGAGCGCGCCGGCGATGGCCTCGACGGTCGGGCCCTCGCCGTTGTTGTGGATGCGGGTGCCGAGCGCGGTGTAGAACGGGCCGAGGGCGTCCGCGCCGTGCTTCTGCCAGACGGCGGTGACCACGCGGATCGGGGCCCAGGCCTTGGTGGACAGCAGCTCGCGGTACTCCTCGGGCAGCTCGTCGAGCTTGGGCTCGTTGAGCACCGCCAGGCTCATGATGTGCCAGTTGACCTCGATGTCCCGGACCTTCTCCACTTCGAGCACCCACCGGGAGGTCATCCACGCCCAGGGGCACAGCGGGTCGAACCAGAAGTCCACGGGAGTCTTGGCGGTCTCAGACATGACGCTCCTCGGAATACGGCCGTTTCCCCACGGCAACACCGTCTCTCGCCACCTCATTCCCGGGTACCCGCGGTCAGGGGCGCATGGCAGGATCGGCCCTGACCGCATAGCGAACACGTTGATCGAACATCGTTGATCGAACACCATCCGAGGGAGTGCCTCCGTGCCCGGTGAGAATCTGTCCCGCGACGAGGCCCGGGAGCGGGCCGCACTGCTGTCCGTCGACGGGTACGACGTGTCCCTCGACCTGCGCTCGGCGGTGGGTGACGACGCCGGTGAGGGGCCGCGGACCTTCCGGTCCGTGACCACGATCCGGTTCCGCTGTGCCGAGCCGGGCGCGGCGAGCTTCGCGGACCTGATCGCGCCGAGCGTCACCGCCGTGTCGCTCAACGGCAGGGACCTCGACCCGGGCGCGGTCTTCGACGGCTCGCGCATCCAGTTGGAGGACCTGGCCGCCGAGAACGAGCTGATCGTCGACGCGCGGTGCGCGTACTCCCGTACCGGCGAGGGCATGCACCGCTTCGTCGACCCCGAGGACGGCGAGATCTACCTCTACACCCAGTACGAGCCGGCCGACTCGCGCCGGGTCTTCACCACCTTCGAGCAACCGGACCTGAAGGCGCCGTTCCGCGCCGAGGTGCGGGCCCCCGAGGGCTGGACGGTGTGGAGCAACGGCGTCGGTGAACTGACCGACGGCGTATGGAAGTTCGCGGAGACGAAGCCGATCTCGACGTACATCACGGCGTTCCTGGCGGGCCCGTACCACTACGTCACGGACTCCTACTCGCGCACCTTCGACGACGGTACGACGCTGGAGATCCCGCTCGGCGCGATGTGCCGCAAGGGTCTGGCGCCGTACTTCGACTCCGACGACGTGTTCCTGGTGACGAAGCAGGGGCTGGACTTCTTCCACGACCACTTCGACTATCCGTACCCGTTCGGCAAGTACGACCAGGCGTTCGTGCCGGAGTACAACCTCGGCGCGATGGAGAACCCGGGGCTTGTCACCTTCCGCGAGGAGTACATCTTCCGGGGGAAGGTGACGCAGGCGTCGTACGCGGGGCGGGCGAACACGATTCTGCACGAGATGGCGCACATGTGGTTCGGCGACCTCGTGACCATGGAGTGGTGGGACGACCTGTGGCTGAAGGAGTCGTTCGCCGACTTCATGGGGGTGTTCGCGAGCGTCGGCGCGACCCGCTTCTCCGACGCCTGGATCAGCTTCGCCAACCGCCGCAAGGCGTGGGCGTACCGCGCGGACCAGCTCCCCTCCACGCATCCGATCACCGCCGACATCCGCGACCTCCAGGACGCGAAGCTCAACTTCGACGGCATCACGTACGCCAAGGGGGCGTCCGTACTGAAGCAGTTGGTGGCGTACGTCGGCCAGGACGCGTTCCTGGAGGGTGCGCGCCGCTACTTCAAGCGGAACGCGTACGGCAACACGCGCCTCGGTGATCTGCTGTCGGTCCTCGAGGAGACGAGCGGCCGGGACATGACGTCCTGGGCGCGGTCGTGGCTGCAGACAGCCGGGGTCAACTCCCTCACTCCGCAAGTGGTGTTGGACGTGGAGGGCGGCCGTATCGCCGAGCTGACGGTCCTTCAGGACGCGGCCGAGTCGCATCCCGAACTCCGCCCGCACCGGGTGGTCGTGGGCCTCTACCGGACGGAGGACAAGCGTCTCGTCCGGTACGAGCGGGCCGAGGTGGACGTCGACGGCCCGCGCACGGTCGTGGTCGAACTGGCCGGTGCGGACGCGCCGGAGCTGGTGCTCGTCAACGACGAGGACCTCACGTACGCCAAGACACGTTTCGACGCGGTGTCGTTGGCGACCCTGCGGGAGCGGCTCGGCGCGCTCACCGACCCGATGGCGCGGGCGCTGTGCTGGTCGGCGCTGTGGAACATGACGCGGGACGCGTTGCTGCTCGCGCCCGACTTCATCGACCTGGTGGCGCAGTACGGGCGCCGGGAGACCGACATCGGTGTCCTCCAGGTGCTGCACGCGTGGGCGAACTCGGCGCTGGTCAACTACTCGCCGCCGTGGTGGCGCGAGACCGGCGCGAAGATCCTGGCGCACATCGCGGAGCGGGATCTGCGGGACGCCGAGCCGGGCAGCGAGCACCAGTTGGCGTGGGCGCGGTTCTTCGCGTCGGTGGCGTCGGCGCCGGACGAACTGGCGCTGCTGCGGGGCCTGTTGGACGGCACGGAGAAGGTGGACGGGCTGGTGGTCGACCAGGAGCTGCGCTGGGCGTTCCTGGAGCCGCTGACCGCGCACGGCGTCGCCGACGAGGCCGTGGTGGCCGCCGAACTGGCCCGCGACGACACCGCGTCCGGCAAGCGCCACCAGGTCCGCTGTCTCGCCGCGCGTCCCTCGGCGGCCGTCAAGGCGCAGGCGTGGGCGCAGGTCGTGGAGTCGGAGGCGCTGTCCAACGCGCTGGTCGAGGCGACGATCGCGGGCTTCGTGCAGCCGTCGCAGCGGGAGCTGCTCGCGCCGTACACGGAGAAGTACTTCGCGGCGATCGAGCGGGTGTGGGAGGAGCGGTCGATCCAGATCGGCATGGATGTGGTGCGGGGTCTGTTCCCGGCGTTCCCGACCGCCGAGGACGGGCAGGCGACGCTGGCGGCGACGGACGCGTGGCTGACGTCCCACAAGGGGGCGGCGCCGGCGCTGCGGCGGCTGGTGCTGGAGTCGCGGGACGATCTGGCGCGGGCGCTGCGGGCGCAGGCGGCGGACAACGAGGGGCGCGGTTCCGACAGTTCCGAGGGCTGATCGTTGGCCTGTGATTGATCCCTCCGTGACCGTTACTGAATACAGGTAATCGCAGCCGTAACCCCTGGTCCACCCCATCCGGACCAGGGGTTTTCGGCGCCTACTCGGCATCCGAACGCCTGTCCTTTAGTACCGCGTTGTCCGGATTTGTCGACGGGCGTGTAACAGCGGTTAGGGACCGGATCCGGCGCGGGAAACCCCGTTGCATGAACCACAACACCCCGCTCTCCCCCCGCCCCCTCAGCCACCTCTCCGAGGTGCACCGCCGGGTTCTGACGACGGCTCAGCTCCGGACGCACGGTGTCCCGGCGGCCGAGGTGAACGAGCAGTGCCGCCCCGGCGGCCCCTGGCAGCAGATCCTCCCCGGTGTCGTGCTGCTGCACTCCGGCCCGCCGACCGGCGAGGAGCGGCTGCACGCGGTGCTGATGTACGCGGCGCGGGAGCGGACGGCGGGGGTCCCGGTCCAGCCCGGCGCGGAGGGGCCGCACCGGCCGACGTACACGGAGACGATGGTCACGGGCCTGGCCGCCCTGACCCTGCACGGCTTCACCGCGGCCGGGCCGCTCCCCTCCCTCGACCACATCGACGTCCTGGTCCCCCGGATGCGCCGGCTCCGCTCCACGGGCTGCGCCCGCGTCGTCCGTACGTCGGCGCTGCCCACCCCGCAGCAGGTGAAGGGCGTACCGGTGGCCCCGGTGCCGCGGGCCCTCGCGGACGCGGTGGCCGGGCTGTCGGACGCGAACGAGGTACGCCGACTGCTCACCGAGGCGGTGCGCGGCGGCCACTGCGAACCGGCCGCGGTGGTACGGGAGTTGAACAACGCGAAGCTGCTGGGCCGCCCGCACGTGGTGGACGCGGTGGACTCCCTCCTGGCGGAGGGCAGGTCGATCGCCGAGGACCGCCTCTACCGGATGGTGAGCGAGCACGGCCTCCCGGCCCCGGTCTGGAACGTGGATCTGCGTCTGCCCGGCGGCCCGCACCTCGGCGGCCTGGACGCGTACTGGCCCGAGCAGGCGGTCGCGGTGGAGCTGGACACCCGCGCCCCGCGCCAGGACGAGGACGCGTTGTGGTCGGAGTACGCCCGCAAGCGTGAGCACCTGGAGCGGCTGGGCATCACGGTCGTCCACATCACCCCCAAGAAGCTCCGGGACGCGATGGAGCAGCAGGCGGCGGTGGTCCGTACGGCACTGATGGCGGCGGCGGACCGCGATCCGGCCGCGTATGTCGTGGTGCTGCCCCGGTAGTGACGGACCGGGGCGGGATCAGGAGGGGAGAGGAGGGGCCACCGGGGGTCGGTGGTCCCTCCTCGTATGCGCGGTCTAGAGAGGTTCGGGCAGGGGCGGCGGGGCTGCGGTGGTGCTCGTGTGCCCCGCGTGGAGGCCGTCGATGAGGGCGGCGTACGAGGCGATCATGCGCGTACGGCTGAAGCGTTCGCGGCTGCGGGCGTGGGCCTTGGCGAACTCCGCGCGGCCGATGACCGCCTCGGTCCAGGCCGACGCGATGGCGTCCGGGTCGGGGGGTGTGACGATGCCGTGCCCCTCGACGATGGACGCGCTGTCGCCGACGTCGGTGGAGACGGGTACGGCCCCGCACATCATGCCCTCGATGAGGCAGAGGGGCGCGGCCTCGCCGAAGGACGAGGTGAGCGCGACGACGTCGGACCCGGCGTAGACGGTCTCCATGTCCCGCCGCACGCCGAGGCGATGAAGCCGGTCGCCGAGTTGTTCTCTGTCCCCTCCGAAGGCGGTGTCGATGTCGGCGGAGAGGGCGGGCTGGTCGTCGGTCATGCCCGTGCCGCACATGAGGACGTGGCCGGCGGGTTCGCGGCGTAGCCACTCGTGGGCGGCGCGGAGGAAGAGCGGGATGTTCTTCATCGTGGCGTAGCGGGCGGCGAAGACGACGACGGGGGCGGTGTCCGGAATTCCGAGGGACGCGCGGAGCGCGAGGCGCCGGGCAGGATCGGGCCGGAAGCGGAACAGATCCACGCCGTTGGGGATGACGTGGAGGACCTCGGGCGGGATGCCGGCGGCCTGGTAGGCGTCGCGGGTGGACTCCGCGCAGCAGACGGCGGCGACGACCTTGCCGTCGGCGATGGCGGTTTTCAGTTCGTCGAGGGCGGCGCCCTGGTGTTCGGGGTCCGAACGGTGCAGGCACACGACGACGGGGCGGCGGGGCAGGCCCGCCTGGTTGAGCAGCGAGAGCGGCTGTTCCTTGAGCGACAGGACGACGTCCGCGTCGGCCAGGGCGCGGGCCGCGTCGGCCAGCTCGGGGCCGGTGAAGCCGTCGCTGACGGTGCCGTCCGGGTCCCGGTCGCCGCGGAAGCTGCGGCCGAGGGTGGAGACGCCGACGCCGGCGGCGGTCAGTTGTTGGTAGCAGGCGTCGTTCTCCATGGCCTGCCGGGTTGCTTCTCGGTGGACCTCACCGTGGATGCTGAGCACCGAATGGTGCTGGCCGCCCTCCACCAGTCCCAGAACGACGTCGCTGTGGACGATCCGGGCTCCTCCGGAGAAGAAGCCTTCGTAGACCGACAGCACGTGCAGCTCGTGTCTAGCGCGCACACGACCACCCGCCTTGCGTATGAATCGAGCCATCCCCGTGAACAGCGGGTTAGCCGTTATGAGGCGGCACGGACATTTCGCATGAATGAACTGGGCGTCTCGTGTCTGGGTCCGGTTGGTTATCCCGGGGTCAATTGGTCGCGAGCCGGGCGCGGACCGTCTTGCCGATGTCGCCCCGCAGAAACCAGTCGACCGATTCGGAGACCCCGGAGACGACCAGAAGTCCGCGCCCGCTCTCCCCAGTGGGGGCCTGGTTGACCACGGGGAACTCCAGCACCGGGTCCGATACGTCGATCGTCAGCGCGGAGTTCCCTTCTTCGTCTACGGCGACTCGTAGCCAGACCTCGTGGCCGGGGACCTTGCCGTGCCGGACCGCGTTCGCGACGAGCTCGGAGGTGACGAGGACGGCGTCGTCGATGTCGCCGGGCCAGTTCCAGAGGGTGAGACGACGGCGGGTGTGGAGCCGGGCGAGGCGGACGCTCCGCGGGGTCATGGGGTAGCTCATGGACCAGTCGGGGGTGGGCATGGGGGTCCTTTCGGTGGGGGGTGCCCAACCACGGTGACGGGGTGGCTCATCGAGCTGCAATCGAAAACGCTCTGAATATTCAGTGGTGCTGAAAGTGGACTATGCCCACATCTGCACAAGCACCTGCGTGGACGCAGCAGGCGATGCCACACTCGGCGCAGAACGACTGGTGACAGGCACTACGGCAAGAAGGCGACGCACATGGCGGCAAAGCGCGGGCGCACGGCACAGCGGCTCGAACTGGGGCTTCAGCTACGGCAGTTACGCGAGAACTGCGACGCGGGCGACCACGGGACGGGACTCACCCGCAAACAGGCGGTCCAAGGGCTGCGCATCTCGGAAGCATCCCTACAACGCATCGAGACCGGCTCCCTCAACTTCCGGAACGTCGGCGACCTACGCAAACTGCTCACCAAGTACGGCGTGACCGACGAGGAGGTCGTCGAGTCGCTGATCAGCCTCAACCGGGATTCCAATCAACAGGATTGGCTGACCCAGTACCGAGGGCTCCTGCCGGCGGGCCTTCCCGGGTTCGTCGGACTGGAGCCTGAAGCCCGCTCCATGAAGGCCTACCACCCGACCGTCGTCTACGGCCTGCTCCAGACCGAGGCCTACGCACGGGCAACGCACGAGCTGCACAAGCCGATTGAGGAGTACACCTCGGAGTTCATCCGCAACAGCGTGGAACTCCGGATGCGGCGGCAGGAGGTACTCACCCGCGAACACCCCGTCAAACTGCACGTCATCCTGGGCGAAGCGGCACTGCGGTATCCGGTCGGAGGTGCCGAGGTGATGCGCGAACAGTACGGCCGGATCGAGGAGTTGTCGGGCTGGGACCACATCACCATCCAGGTCCTGCCGTTCCGCCGGAGCTACCGTTCGACCAATGACTTCGCGATCCTCGACTTCGGCAGCGGACTGCCACCGCGCGTCCAGACCGACAGCGCCTGGGGATCCGTATCCACCTCGGACAAGCCACGCGAAGTCGACCGCTTCACACGCCGGTTCGACGCCATGACAGCATCAGCACTGCCACCCGAGGACACCCCCGAGTTCCTCCGCCGACTGGAACGAGAGCTGTAGAACCATGAACCCCGAGATCGCTCCTGAGTCCGCCTGGTTCAAGTCCTCCTACAGCGACCCGGGCCAGAACTGCATCGAGGCCGCCCACCTCACCCCCACCGCCATAGCGGTCCGCGACTCCAAGAACCCCACCGGCCCCACGCTGCTCCTCCCCGCGACAGCGTGGGTGCCGTTCCTGTCCCACCTCATCAGCACTTCAGGTTCTGGCTGACGTATATCTGGGTGACCGTGCCGCCTCCTCCCGAGATCACTGAATTTGGCGGCACACACCTGATGGACGCCTGCTTGTCGTAGACGCCCCACGTCCCGTAGACATACGTGGCGCCAGTTCCCAGCGTATTCACAACCGAGAAGTTCGACACAGGAGTTGGCAGCTTTTGCCAGCCGGCTTTCGCGTAGAACTGGTAGTACAGGTAGTTCGCGTTCGGTGTGGGTGTCCGGTAGACGCAAGCGAGCGGGTACCTGCACCCGTACATCGGGGATGCCTGCGCCGCAGGCGCGCTGACCATGGAGATTGCGAGCCCCATGGCGGATGCGCCGGCCACGCACGCGATTTTCTGGAGAGCCCTCATTTCCCTCTCCGCCTTCCGGTCGTACACGATGGTTCGCGGGGGTCTTCGAGGATGGTGACCGATTCAATCGATCGGTCAACCTTCAATGGGATCAAGGGTTCTCGCGCAACGTTCTTCTCGGAACCCTTTTAATTCTGCTCCGTATCAAGCCTAGGCCGAATCAAACGAGGCGGCAATTCGGCGAGTTGGGCACGCCCGGTTCAACTGAACCCATCCGCCTGGGCCCCTCCCCGACGTACCGTCACCCCCATGGTGTCCCTGTTCGCGTTCTTCGGTCCGCCCCTGATCACGGTCTTTCTCTTCGCCGTCGGGGCAGTTCCGTACGGGTTGTGGGTGACCAGGAGGAAGCCCTCGCGGCCGGCCCGTTGGGCGGTGCTCGGGGGCGCGGCCGCGATCGCCGCCTACGGGGCCGGGACCGTGTACGGGCTCGCCTACACGAACCCGCTGGACCTGTGTGCGGGCAAGACGCCGGACGGCGTGCGCCGGCAATCCCCGGGGGACTCCAGGCTGACGTCGGTGCACGTGGGCAGCTTCCCGCTGTCCGTCAAGTGCCGTTGGAGCAGCGGGTACAGCACCGAGATGGTGTGGCCCTGGGCCTCGCCCCTGCTGTACGCGGGGCTGGCCTGTTCCCTCGTGTGCTGTGCGCTGCTCCTCCGCGACCGCTACCCGCGTACAGCCGTCACGTCCCGCAGAACTCCCCCACCACCACCGCCCCCGCGTCCCCCGACCAGTCCCCGTTGAAGTTGAACGCCAGCGAATGGCGGCCGTCCGCCGTCGTCACGACCGCCGACGACGAGCCGTGGATACCGCCGTCGTGGCCCCAGACGTGGACACCGCAGGGCAGCTTGATGTCGGAGATACCGAGGCCGTAGCGCGTGGTCGGGCTGTCGCCCGCCGGTACCGTCGTCTTCATCTCCCTCAGTTGCTTCGGCGGGAGGAGCTTTCCGCCCAGCAGCGCGCTGTAGAAGCGGTCCAGGTCGGTGGAGTCGGAGATCATCTCGCCGGCCGAGGAGGCCAGGGACGGGTTCAGTTTTGTGACGTCGTACGTCGGGCCCGTCGTCTCCTCCGCCAGCTTGCTGTAGGCGTGGCTGCTCGGGCTCGGGACTGTCGCCTTCGTGCCGGGGAGTGAAGTCGCCTTCAGGTGCAGGGGGTTGATGATGCGGTTGCGGATCTCCGTCGCGTACGAGTGGCCGGTGACCTTCTGGATGACCATCCCGGCCAGGACGTAGTTCGTGTTGGAGTAGTGCCAGGACGTGCCCGGTGTGAAGTCCGGCTTGTGGGACATGGCGATCGCCACCAGGTCGGCCGGGGTCTTCGTGTCGTAACGGTGCTGGAAGAAGCCGTCCTTGAGGAAGTACGTGCGGCCGAAGTCGTCGTCCTGGGTGTAGTTGTAGATGCCGCTGGTGTGGTTCATGAGCTGGCGGACGGTGACTTCGGTGCCGTCGTGGCCGTTGCCCTCGACCACTCCCGGCAGCCATGTCGCCACCGTGTCGTCGAGCGACAGGCGTCCCTCCGCCTCCAGTTGGAGGAGCACCGTCGACACGAACGTCTTGGTGATGCTGCCCACCCGGTAGCGGTCGTCGGCCGAACGCGGTGTGCCCGTGAGGAGGTTGCCCACACCGGCCGTCGTCGACCAGGTGGTGCGGCCGTCCCGCACGGTGGCCGTGACGCCGGGTACTCCGTCCGCCACGGCTGCCTCGACCGCCTGCCGGGTCGCCGTGTGGTCCCCTCCGGCGGGCGCCGCCGTCGCGGGACTCGCCAGCGCCACCGACAGGGCCACCGCCGTCGCACCCATCACTGCCGCACGAACTGCCATGTCTTCCCCCTCTGTTGAGCCCGGTTCAGCTCGGTCGAGGGGATGGACACGGCCGTCCGACACGAAGGTTGCTCCGGTGCACGGCAGTTGAGTGAGTTTCAGCCCTTCTTGAGGATCAGCTCGGTGTTGCGGTCCTTCGCGTCGCCGCCCAGCACCGTGCTGGACCCCGGTGCGTTGTACGACAGTTCGCGGTACAGGGCCGCGAGGCCGGTCTGGGTGAGGTCGGAGAAGTCCGTGCGGTGCGGGGCGGCGGACTCGACCAGCGTGGTGAAGAGGGACAGCGTGCCGTCCTTGTTGTCCACCAGCTCGATGACACGGGCGAGTTGGGGGAAGTCGACGTGCGAGGCGGTGGAGATCTCCCAGAAGCTGCGGCCGTCGGGCGCCGCGTGCGGGGTGATGACGTTGCGGTGGATGTGGCCGTTGACCCAGGCCAGCACGTTGGGGTGGCTGCCGAGGAGGGCGACGACCGCGTTGCCCTCGTAGCGGCGCTCGGTGGGGTGCGCCGGGTCGGGGCGGGTGTTGTCCATCGTCTTGCTGGTGTGGTGGCTGAAGATCACCGCGTACGAGTCCTTGTTGTCGCGGAGTGTCTTGTCCAGCCACCTCAACTGCGTTGCCCCGATGGACCCTTGGTAGTGGCCGCCCGCGTCCGTGGTGTCGAGGCTGATGCCGATCACGTCGTCGGCGATACGGAACGCGTAGTACTGCGTGCCCGCGTCGACGTTCGCGGAGGAGTAGCCGTGCCCGACCGGGCCGTAGCCCTGGTAGGCCGGGTCGAGGTGGGCCTTGAGGTACTCGGCGGACGTGTAGGGGGCGCGCTTCTCGTCCGGTGTGATCGAGCGCATGGAGCGGGCGTGCGCCTTGAGGAAGTCGCGGTAGCCGCTGCCCTTGGGGTCCTTGGCGTCCCGGATCGAGTTCTGCAGCTTCTTCGCCTCGGCGGCCGTCGCGGTCATCAACTTCTTGCCGCCGATGGCCAGTTCGGTGAGGTACGGGTCCGCGTGCGAGCCGAAGCAGCCGAGCGGGAGCGCGTCGTGGTTGCCGACCGTCGAGTACCAGGGCAGGTTGAGGCCGGGGCTGCGGACCTCGCGGATCGCGGCGGCCAGGAAGCCCTTGAGGTGCGGGAAGCCGACCTGCTTGTCGCCGTCGCGCAGCGTCGAGTCGGGCTGCCAGTACAGCTTGAGACCGCTGTTCTGGACGCCCTCGTAGTGCCGCGGGTCACCGGTGTTGGGGGTGAAGCGTCCGCCGCTCATGATCTTCATGAACCATTCCAGCTCGGACTTGGCGTTGTTGTCCGTGTTGTCGCCGGTGGTCATCACGAAGTGCAGCGGGGAGCCGGTCACCGGGGCGCCGCGCAGCGCGTTGACCCGCTCGACCAGCGAGATCCCGCCCTGCACGGTCAGCGCCTCGTGCGGGCGCCAGGCGTGCTTGTCGGTCGAGCGCAGGTACTCCAGGCGCAGCGGGTGCTGGCTGTCCATCAGGTGCAGGTCGGTGAACTGCACGAACGACGCGAGTGCCGTACGGCGGCCCGCGCGCCCGGACTTGGCGGCGGCGAGGTCGGCGCGCACGACGCGCTTCCAGCCGGCGCCGTCGCCGAGGCGGCGGTAGCCGGAGCTGGTGCGCGGGGCGGCGACCGTGGCGAGGGTGGTGCCCTTGGTGTACGGGGCCAGGGGTGCGGCCGGTGCCTTGCGGGACTGGGCCACGGGCGCCTGGGCGGCGGCATCGGTGCCGGCGGCGTCGGCGGTGGCGGCCTGACTGTCGGTGGGCCGTAGGGCGTAACCGACACCTGCGGAGACGGACACGGCCGCGGTGGCGGCGAGGACGGTACGGCGGTTGACCCCCAGCACGGAGCTGGCGACAGAGCGTGTGCGCGACATGGCGCGATCTCCCCGAGTACGAACTGCGTCGGCAGTGGTCGCGGGTGTTCGCGTCGACCGGTTTTCGATCGCGGTCGCGAACTTCCCGCTCGTACTGGATGCTTGGCATCGGGGATGACCTGCGCGTAAACGAGACGGCAACGCGTAGCGCCGATCACCGTACGTGGATCTTGGCGCCCCCTGTGCGTTCGTGAACGCTCGTCGAGCCGCCGGGAAGCGGCTACTCCGCGTTCATCTGCCGGGGTACTGAAGCTATTTCGGGACCCGTCCGGTCGCCGGCCGTTCCTGCCACAGCCGCAGCGCGATGTCGATCAGCGAGACCCGGCGCAGGCCGGAAACGTCGTCCAGCGGATGCCAGGCGGCCATGTCGGTGGACCCGCCGATCTCGTGGCGCAGCTCGCCGCCGACGATCCCGGCCTCGTAGACGAGCCGGAGGCCGTGCTGGTCCACCTTGCGTCGGTGGCGCCACGGAATGACATGGTGGAGCGAGTCCATGCCGAGGAATCCGGTGACCTCGACGTGGTAGCCGGTCTCCTCCTCCAACTCCCTGACGACCGTGTCGTTCGGATGCTCGCCGTGGTCCATGCCGCCGCCGGGCAGCACCCACTCGTACCCACCGCCGTCGGCCGGTGAACGGGCGAGCAGGAGCTGTCCGTCCCGGACGCAGACGGCATAGGCAGCGACTCTCAGCTTCTTGCGCATCCGGGGAAGCTAAGCGCTCTGCTGGGAATGCCGCAATGGGAATTCGTTCGACTGACGCGCCGTCGTGGCTGGTCGCGCAGTTCCCCGCGCCCCTGAAGGGGCGCTCAACGTGCCGGCGTCGGATTGGCAGGTGAGTATTCCGGGGCGGACCAACACAGAGGGAGCGCGGTCGGGGTCTCGACGACCTCCGTGAGGGTGAAACGCACCCTGCGCTCCCCGTCCTGACCGAACTCCGTCCGGGCCTCGCCGGTGAGTTGGAGGGTCGTGCCCGTGTCCCAGTCCAGGAAGAGGAGTCCCGCGCGCGGGTCGGCGAGCAGGTTGCCCAGGCTCAGGAACATGGCGTTGCCCGCGTAGTCCGGCCAGGTCAGCTCGCGGGGTGAACTCGCCTGTACGAAGCCCGGGTTGCCGCCCCGGTGGCTGGCGTCGGCGCCGTGCTCGTGGACGGTGGCGAGGAAGAAGGTGTCGGCCGCCGCGATGAACTCGGCCTGGGCGGGAGTGAGTTCACTGCCGTGCCGGGCGGGCGCGGGCTCGCGGCCGGCGACCGTCTCGTAGGACTCCCTGCGCTGGATGTACTTGGGGCAGTTGGAGAAGACCCGCTCCGCCTCGATCGCGAACCCCCGTGCCGTGGCGCGAAGTTGGCCGTCGACTCGCATACGGCGGCGGGTGCGGGGGTCGAGGGCGATCGTGCCGACCGGCAGGTCCCGTGCGTCGGTGAGGGCCGGGGTGAGGGGGTCGGCCGGGCGCGGTCCGCCGGTGACCGAGATCTGGTGCGGGCCCGTCGCCCGTACGAAACCGGGTGGGCCGGTGAGCGGTGAGGCCCACACCTTCCCCGTCGTCGGGTCGGCGGCGCCCAGGACCAGGAGGGGCTGGAGTTCCAGGAAGGCGGCGGCCACGGGTTTGATGCCCTGGCCGATGATCTGGCCGACGTGATCGGCGATGTGCCGTACCCCCGCCCGGTCCTGCACGGCACGAGAGCCCGCGTGATAGGTCTCCACGGCATTCACCGCTAGAAGAAGCCGCAGGTCGGGGCGTCGGTGTGCGGGGCCGGGGCGTGTTCGGCGCCGCTCGGTACCGAGATCTCCAGGCGGGTGCCGTCCGGGTCGTGGAAGAAGATGCCGCCCGAGGCCGCGCCCTCGCGGTGGGCGACCACGCCCTCGTACGCGAACTCGGCGCCGTAGGCCTTGAGTGCCTCCTCGTAGCGCCCGACCCGCTCGATCGAGTCGGCGGCGAAGGCCAGGTGGTGCAGGCCCGCGCGGTCGCCGCCGTACGGCCCCTGCGCCTGCTGCCAGAGCGTGAGCACGGGGTGGTCGCCGCCGTCGCCCAGGAACGCGTACCGGCGGTCGTCCTCCTTGCCCTCGACGAGGACCGCGAAGCCGAGGACATCGCGGTAGAAGGCGAGCGAGCGGTCGAGGTCGGTGACGTTCAGCCCGACGTGGCCGGTGTGCAGGGTCATGAAAAGCCCTCCTCCGATATAACCGTTGTCGATGACGTTAGTGGTTAGAATCGAGAGGGTCAACCGCTCACGTACTCTTGACCGGTTAGATCAGAAGGGAGCTTCTCCATGACCACCGACCCCGACCCCCGGCCGCTCATCGGCGAGCCGCTCGCCCTCGACCTGCTCAACACGCGGTGGATGCGGGACGGGACGGTGCAGGACCTGCTCTCCAGCCCTCGCGGGCTCGCCGTATGGCTCGGCTCGGCCGGGCTCGACGAGCGGTTCGAGGCGAATCCGATCACCCTGCTGCACACCAAAATCGCGCGCGACGCGTTGCACGCGGTGGTGGACGGTTCACTGGCACAAGGCGCGGAGGACCTCGACCTCGTCCTCGACCAGGGGCGGATCCGGGCCACGCTCACCGCCGAAGGCCCCGGCGAGATCCCCGAGTTCGGCGACCCCCGGTGGGGCCCCGGCTGGCTCGCGGCCCGCAACTACCTGGAGCTGCTCGCCACCGCCCCCGACCGCATCCGGCGCTGCGCCCACGAGGCCTGCGTCCTGCACTTCTTCGACACCTCGCGCAACGGCACCCGCCGCTGGTGCTCGATGGCGGCCTGCGGCAACCGCGCGAAGGCGTCCCGCCACTACACGCGCTCGAAGGAGTTCTGAGCCGCTGACCGGGATAGGGGGTTTTCCCCATACATCCATATCGATTCGGTCAACACTTCCCAAACAACTGTCCCTTGGGTAAAGCTGCGCTCGTCCGGCACTGGATTCTTCACCTACAAGGGATGCCGATGACCCTGAACCCCAAGAGACGCGTGGCGCGGATATCCGTGGCCGCCGGTCTCGCCGCGGCCCTCTCCGCGGCCGGGCCGATACCCATGGCCTTCTCCGCCGACGCGCCGTCCACCACCGCACCCGCGGACGGGACCGTCAAGTCCGCCGCCGCCAAGCTCGGTTCGGACGACGCCGATCTGCTCGCCACGGCCAAGGCCGACGGCGACAAGAACGTCACGATGATGATCGCCACCGCGCCGGGCTCGACCGAGCAGGTCGCCCAGCAGTTGGACGCGGTCAAGGGCGGCTCCGTGGGCCGTACGTACGACAAGCTCGGCTACGTCCGCGCCACCGTCCCCACCGGCAAGGCCGACTCGGCCATCGCCGCCGCCGCGAAGCTGTCCTCGGTGCACGCGATCGACCTGCGCCAGGAGATCGCCCTCGACGACCCGACGCCGAGCGCGGACACCGCGACCGCCGCCAAGAGCGCCAACAAGGCCACGGCGAGCACCACTTACTCCGCGCCGAACAAGAACACCCCGGCCGAGAACCCGTACAACCCGTCCTTCGAGACGGGCGCCGTCGACTTCGTGAAGAAGAACCCGAAGGCGGACGGCCGCGGCATCACCATCGGCATCCTCGACTCCGGCATCGACCTCGGCCACCCGGCGCTGCAGAAGACCACCACCGGCGAGCGCAAGATCGTCGACTGGGTCACCTCGACCGACCCGATCGTCGACGGCGACCAGACCTGGCGCCCGATGATCACGGCCGTCTCCGGCCCCAACTTCACCTACGGTGGCCTGAGTTGGACGGCGCCGACGGGGTCGTACGAGATCAGCACGTTCAAGGAGTCGTACACCACCGGCGGTGACGCGGCGGGCGACGCGAACCGCGACGGTGACACCACCGACTCGTGGGGCGTCCTGTACGACCCGGCGGCCGGCACGGTGACGGTCGACCTGAACAACAACCACGACTTCGGCGACGACGCGCCCATGAAGCCGTACAAGGACGGTTACCAGGTCGGCTACTTCGGTACCGACAACCCGGCGACGGACGTCGTCGAGCGGCAGCCGTTCGTGGTGCAGATCAGCAAGGACGTGCCGATGGACCCGTACGGCGGGTCCTGGGTCGGCAAGACCGCCGACTTCGTCAACATCGGTGTCATCGAGTCCGAGCACGGCACGCACGTCGCCGGCATCACCGCGGCGAACGGCCTGTTCGGCGGCAAGATGAACGGCGAGGCGCCGGGCGCGAAGCTCGTCTCCTCGCGCGCCTGCACGTGGAGCGGCGGCTGCACCAACGTCGCACTCACCGAGGGCATGATCGACCTCGTCACCAACCGCGGTGTCGACATCGTCAACATGTCGATCGGCGGCCTGCCCGCGCTGAACGACGGCAACAACGCGCGCGCCGAGCTGTACACGCGCCTCATCGACACCTACGGCGTGCAGCTCGTCATCTCCGCCGGCAACTCCGGTCCGGGCGCCAACACGATCGGCGACCCCGGTCTGGCCGACAAGGTGATCTCGGTCGGCGCCTCGATCTCGAAGCAGACCTGGGCCGCCAACTACGGCTCCCAGGTGGAGACGAAGTACCAACTGCTGCCGTTCTCCTCGCGCGGCCCGCGTGAGGACGGCGGCTTCACGCCGACGCTCGTCGCGCCCGGCGCGGCGATCAACACGACCCAGACCTGGCTGCCGGGTTCCCCGGTCCCCGAGGCGGGCTACACACTGCCGGCCGGCTACTCCATGCTCCAGGGCACCTCGATGGCCTCCCCGCAGGCCGCCGGCGCCTCGGCGCTGCTGCTGAGCGCCGCCAAGCAGAAGCACATCGCCCTCACCCCGGCGACCCTGCGCACGGCGCTGACCTCAACCGCCGATCACATCAAGGGTGTTCAGGCGTACGAGGAGGGCGCGGGCCTCATTGACATCGTGGACGCGTGGAAGTCCATCAAGGACGACGCCACCGCCCACGAGTACACCGTCAAGGCTCCCGTCGACACCGCGATCGACTTCGCGCTGAAGACCCCGGGCTTCGGCACGGGACTGTACGACCGCGAGGGCGGCCTCAAGGCCGGTGCGAAGAAGACGTACGACGTCGTCATCACGCGAACCACGGGCAGCGACAAGGCCGTTCGGCACGAGCTGGACTTCGCGAACAACGCCGGCGGCACCTTCCGGATCGTCGGCTCGGACGAGGTCAAGCTCCCGCTGAACCAGCCGGTCACTGTCAAGGTGCAGGCGGCGCCGAAGAGTTCGGGCATCAAGAGCGCGATCCTGGAGGTCGACGACCCGAAGACCGAGGGGATCGACAAGCAGATCCTCACCACGGTCGTGGTCTCGTCGCCCGTCAACTTCACCTACTCCAAGTCGAGTTCGGTCCAGCGCAACAGCACGCAGTCGTACTTCGTGACCGTCCCGGCGGGCGCCAAGGCCCTTGAGGTCGCGATCGGCGGGCTGAAGGACAAGAGCCAGACGCGGTTCATCTCGATCCACCCGTACGGCGTTCCGGTCGAGGACACCGGCACCCCGTACTGCTACAACAACTACCTCGACGGCAACGGCTGCAAGCCCGACGTGCGGTCGTACGCCGACCCGCAGGCCGGTGTCTGGGAGATCGAGGTCGAGGCGCGCCGCACCTCGCCGCTGCTCGACAACCCGTACAAGCTGGACGCCACCGTGCTCGGCGCGGCCTTCGACCCGGAGACCGTGACCGTGCCCGAGGCCAAGGTCGGCGTCCCGACCACCGCCTCGTGGAAGGTGACCAACAACTACGCGGCGCTGGACGGCACGTTGAAGGGCGGCCCGCTCGGCTCCTCGCTGACCGCGCGGCCCACCATCACCGAGGGCGTCGCCCAGACCACCACGGTCGAGGTGCCCGCCGGCGCCACCTCGCTGGACGTCTCCATCGGCGACGTCTCGGACACGGCGGCGGACCTGGACCTCTACGTGTACGACGCGTCCGGGGCCGTCGTCGGCCAGTCCGCCGACGGGGACTCCGAGGAGGCGGTCTCGATCGCCAACCCGGCCGCCGGGACCTACACCGTCGAGGTCGACGGCTACGCGGTGCCGTCCGGCTCGACCGCGTACGACTACCTGGACGTGTTCTACTCGTCCGCGCTCGGCACGGTCACCGTCGACTCGGCGCCGGTGAAGCTCGCCACGGGCGCCTCGGCGACCGTCTCCGGCAGCGTCACCGCCCTGGCGGCCGCTCCGGCGGGCCGTGAGTTCTTCGGCCAGGTCCAGTTGGTCAACGCGCGCGGCACGGTCGCGGGCCTGGGCAGCGTGAAGATCGAGAAGGTCACGTCGTAGCACGGACTCGGTCCTGATACGACGGTGAGGGGGGCGGGCGTCCGTGCGGGCGCCCGCCCCTTCCGGCGGGCGTCCGTGCGGGCGCCCGCCCCTTCCGTGTTCAGCCGGCGGGGCAGGTCGTGGTGCGCGCGCCCGGCAGGGCCTCGACGATCCAGGCGCGGTTCGCGGCGACCCGGTCGTCGCCCACGGCCCACAGGCTCGCGCCGGGCGCGTCCCGCCCGATCCCGACCAGGACGTGCTGGCCCGCGCGCGGCCGCGGATCGGCCCCGTCGTCGATGAGGAAGGACACCTGGGACGGACCTGTGGCGGGCTTGTAGGAGCGGATCACGGTCAGCACGATCCGGGTCCAGGGACTGTCCGCGCGCGCCTCCACCCGGGCCACCGTGCCCTCGACGACGAGCCGGTCGCAGGCCAGCGCCTCCTCCGGGTCGGACGGCGGCGATCCGTCCCCGGCCCGCTCGGCCGGGGCGTCGGCCTTGCTCTGGGCGGAGGAGGAGTCGGCGCCGCCGCCGACGCCACCGTTGTGGGCCCCGAGCCAGGCGAGCCCGGTGACCATCCCGGCGATCACGGCCGTGACGAGGGTGCCGTAGGCGAGGACGCGCAGGGCGGGGCGGCGGCGCGGGCGCACCGGCCGGGCCGTGACCACGGGTTCCGGGGGTGCCGACAGGGCCTCTCCGATGATCCCCAACTGCTCGCGCAGCATGGCCACTTCGGCCGTGGCGACCCGGTGCTCGGCCATGAACTGGGCGTCCGCGTCGGCCCCCTCGGGCAGCGGCTCGTCCGTGAGCGCGGCCATCAGCGCGTCCACGCCGTCGTATTCATTCCGCTCCGTGGCCACGTCACACCACCTCGTCCTCGTGCAGGCGGTCGCGCAGGGCGCGGACCGCGGAGTGCAGCCGGCTCTTGACCGTGCCTTCCGGGATGCCGAGTTCCGCGGCGATCCCGCGCACGGGCAGGTCGGCGAAGAACCGCAGGACGAGGACCTGGCGGTGCTGGTCCGGCAGCTCGTCCAGGCCCTGCGCCACCGCCACGGACAGGACACTCGTGTCCTCGCCGGAAGGGTGCTCCAGCGGGCCCAGGGAGGCGAGCCGCTCCCCGAGCCGCTCCTGGCGGCGCTTGGCGCGGTGCCAGTCCATGGCGAGGTTCGAGGCGACGACCGCCACCCACGCCGAGACGTCGCGCGGCGCCTCGTCGCCCTTCGCCGCCCGCTCCAGCAGCCGCAGCCGTACCTGCTGGACGCCGTCCGGCAGATCCGCCTGCGGCACCCCGCCGAGCGCGAGCACCGCCCGTACCCGGCGTTCCTGGGCCGCGTCCAGAGGATCGTCGTCCTCCAGGACCCGGCGGGCCTTTCTGCGCAGCACAAGCCACCCCCTTCCCGCGTTTCCTCTACGACGCCGCAGCGCACGGAAACGTTCGGAGCAGTTCGGAGGTGTTCCGAGGTGTAGGTCACACCGGCCAGGGCCGTGTCCCACTCCTCGGGCATGCGGGGCAAAGAATTGGACAGGTGGACCCGGGTCGGCCGCATGATGGAAACGCCGCAGATGTACAGGAACAGGTGAAGGAGTCGCTGTGAGGATCGGAATCGTCGGAGCCACCGGTCAGGTCGGCACGGTCGTACGCAGGATTCTCGTGGAGCGGGACTTTCCGGTCACCGAGCTGCGGCTGTTCGCCTCGGCGCGCTCGGCGGGGACGGTCCTGGACGGCGTGACGGTGGAGGACGCGGCGAGCGCCGACTACACCGGCCTCGACATCGTCATCTTCTCCGCGGGCGGCGCGACCTCCAAGGCGCTGGCCGAGAAGGTCGCCGCGCAGGGGGCGGTCGTCATCGACAACTCGTCCGCCTGGCGCAAGGACCCGCAGGTCCCGCTGGTCGTCTCCGAGGTCAACCCGCACGCGATCGTGGACCGCCCCAAGGGCATCATCGCCAACCCGAACTGCACGACGATGGCCGCGATGCCGGTCCTGAAGCCGCTGCACGCGGAGGCCGGCCTGGAGGCGCTGGTCGTCGCCACGTACCAGGCGGTGTCCGGTTCCGGTGTTGCCGGTGTGGCCGAGCTGCACGGGCAGGCGCTGAAGGTCGTCGCCGACGCGGACAAGCTCACGCACGACGGCGGCGCGGTCGACTTCCCCGAGCCGCAGGTCTACCAGCGTCCCATCGCCTTCAACGTGGTCCCCCTCGCGGGCTCGATCGTCGACGACGGCCTGCACGAGACCGACGAGGAGCAGAAGCTCCGCAACGAGTCCCGCAAGATCCTGGAGATCCCGGAACTGAAGGTCTCCGGCACGTGTGTCCGCGTCCCGGTCTTCTCCGGCCACTCCCTCCAGGTCAACGCCCGCTTCGCCCGCCCCCTCCCGGTCGAGCGCGCGACGGAACTCCTCGGCGGAGCCCCCGGGGTCGCCCTCTCCGACATCCCGACCCCCCTCCAGGCGGCCGGCCAGGACCCGTCCTACGTCGGCCGCATCCGCGCGGACGAGACGGTCGAGAACGGCCTCGCCCTCTTCATCTCCAACGACAACCTCCGCAAGGGCGCCGCGCTGAACGCGGTGCAGATCGCGGAGCTGGTGGCAGCGGAACTGAAGGGCTGACGCAGACAGGGATTTCTTTCGCCCCCGCCGCCCCTACCCGTCCCATCCTCCTGGGGCTCCGCCCCAGACCCCGCTCCTCAAACGCCGGAGGGGCTGGATATGCCGACCGGAACCTTCAAGCAACGGTCCGCATCACTCAGCCCGTCCGGCGTTTGAGGACGAGGCCCGTTCAGGGCCGAAGGGGGGTCTGGGGGCGCAGCCCCCAGGGTGCTATGCCCTGCGCACCTCGAAAAAGAAGCAGCCGTACTCCACCGCCCGAACGTGGACGAGAACCACGGACGGGTCGGCGAAGGCCCTGCGGAAGGCCTCGTCGTCGAGGGTGTCGACCAGCTCGCCGCCGAGGATGTGGCCCTCGGCCGAGTAGCGGCGCAGCACCCGGTGGGCGTGCGCGAAGGGATACCCCGAGCCGGCCGCAGGCCCCCCGCACTCCTCCGCGTGGACGAACACCGGCCCCAGCTCGTCGTACGCCCCCGGCGCGGCCCCCGTCTCCGCCGCCCAGCGCCGCAGCGGGGCGTAGGAGACCAGGGCGATCCGCTCACCCGGCTCGCTGCGGCGCAGGCAGCAGCGGAGCGGAGCGCCGCCCTCCTCGTCGGGTGCGGGAACCATTCCGCGCCCCGCATCGTCAGCAGAGCGCAGCTCCTTCAGGACCGTCGGGTCGACGGGTCGTGCCGTGTACGTCGTCATGTCCCCAGGCTCGCGCTCGTTCGCCCCGCTCACCGGCGGGATACGGACATCGCGCTTCCCGCAGGTCCCGTGGAAGGATGGCGCAACCCACACATAACGAGGAGATGACCGCGTGCCTGGCACAAACCTGACTCGCGAAGAGGCGCAGCAGCGGGCAACGCTGCTCACCGTTGACTCGTACGAGATCGATCTCGACCTCTCCGGCGCGCAGGAGGGCGGGACCTACAGGTCCGCGACGACGGTGCGCTTCGACGTGACGGAGGGCGGCGCCGAGTCCTTCATCGACCTGGTCGCCCCGGCCGTCCACGAGGTGACGCTGAACGGCGACCCGCTCGACCCGGACGAGGTCTTCAAGGACTCGCGGATCGCCCTGGCCGGGCTGTTGGAGGGACCGAACGTCCTGCGCGTGGTCGCCGACTGCGCGTACACCAACACGGGTGAGGGACTGCACCGTTTCGTCGACCCCGTCGACCAACAGGCGTACCTGTACACCCAGTTCGAGGTCCCGGACGCGCGCCGCGTGTTCGCCAGCTTCGAGCAGCCGGACCTCAAGGCCACCTTCCAGTTCACCGTGAAGGCGCCGACGGGCTGGACCGTCATCTCCAACTCCCCGACGCCCGAACCCCGGGACGACACCTGGGTGTTCGAGCCGACGCCCCGCATCTCGACGTACATCACCGCGCTGATCGTCGGCCCGTACCACTCCGTGCACAGCGTGTACGAGAAGGACGGCCAGTCCGTCCCGCTCGGCATCTACTGCCGGCCCTCGCTCGCCGAGTACCTCGACTCCGACGCGATCTTCGAGGTGACACGGCAGGGCTTCGACTGGTTCCAGGAGAAGTTCGCCTACGCGTACCCCTTCAAGAAGTACGACCAGTTGTTCGTCCCGGAGTTCAACGCGGGCGCGATGGAGAACGCCGGTGCCGTCACCATCCGGGACCAGTACGTCTTCCGGTCCAAGGTGACCGACGCCGCCTACGAGGTGCGCGCGGAGACCATCCTGCACGAGCTGGCCCACATGTGGTTCGGCGACCTCGTCACCATGGAGTGGTGGAACGACCTGTGGCTGAACGAGTCGTTCGCCACCTACACCTCCATCGCCTGCCAGGCGTACGCGCCCGACTCACGCTGGCCGCACTCGTGGACGACCTTCGCCAACTCGATGAAGACCTGGGCGTACCGGCAGGACCAACTGCCGTCCACGCACCCGATCATGGCCGAGATCCGCGACCTGGACGACGTCCTCGTCAACTTCGACGGCATCACGTACGCCAAGGGCGCGAGCGTGCTGAAGCAGCTCGTCGCGTACGTCGGCATGGACGAGTTCTTCGCGGGCGTACAGGCGTACTTCAAGCGGCACGCGTTCGGCAACACCCGCCTGTCCGACCTGCTCGGCGCGCTGGAGGAGACCTCCGGGCGTGACCTGAGCGCCTGGTCGAAGGCGTGGCTGCAGACGGCCGGCATCAACATCCTGCGCCCGGAGATCGAGACGGACGCGGACGGCGTGATCACCGCCTTCGCGATCCGCCAGCAGGCCCCGGCCCTCCCGACCGGCGCCAAGGGCGAGCCGACGCTTCGCCCGCACCGCATCGCCGTCGGCCTGTACGAACTCGACGAGGACACCGGCAAGTTGGTGCGCGACGAGCGCGTC
Organism: Streptomyces sp. NBC_01478; assembly: GCF_036227225.1. Taxonomy (GTDB): domain Bacteria; phylum Actinomycetota; class Actinomycetes; order Streptomycetales; family Streptomycetaceae; genus Streptomyces. Next base: position 4,280,362 of record NZ_CP109444.1, read on the forward strand.
GAGCTGGACGTGGACGGCGAGTTGACCGCCGTACCGCAGCTCGTCGGCAAGCGCCGCCCGGACGTGGTGCTGCTCAACGACGACGACCTGTCGTACGCGAAGGTCCGTCTCGACGAGCAGTCCCTCGCGTTCGTCACCGAGCACCTCGGCGACTTCGAGTCCTCGCTCCCCCGCGCCCTGTGCTGGGCCTCGGCCTGGGACACGACCCGCGACGCCGAACTCGCCACCCGCGACTACCTCTCCCTCGTCCTGTCGGGCATCGGCAAGGAGTCCGACATCGGTGTCGTGCAGTCGCTGCAACGGCAGGTGCAACTGGCCATCCATCTGTACGCCGACCCGGCCGCCCGCGAGGCGCTGCTCACCCGCTGGACGGACGCCACGCTGGCGCACCTGCGCTCCGCCGAGGCGGGCAGCGACCACCAGTTGGCATGGGCCCGCGCGTTCGCGTCCACGGCCCGTACGCCGGAGCAACTGGACCTGCTGGACGCCCTGTTGGAGGGCACCCAGACCATCGAGGGCCTGGCCGTCGACACCGAGCTGCGCTGGGCGTTCGTCGAACGCCTCGCGGCTGTCGGCCGGTTCGACGAGGCGGAGATCGCCGGCGAGTACGAGCGTGACAAGACGGCGGCCGGTGAGCGCCACGCGGCGACCGCCCGTGCCGCCCGCCCGACCGAGGAGGCGAAGGCGGAGGCCTGGGCGCAGGTCGTCGAGTCCGACAAGCTTCCCAACGCCCTTCAGGAAGCGGTGATCTCGGGCTTCGTCCAGACCGACCAGCGCGAACTCCTGGCGCCGTACACGGAGAAGTACTTCGCGGCGGTCAAGGAGGTCTGGGACACCCGTTCGCACGAGATCGCCCAGCAGATCGCGGTCGGCCTCTACCCGTCGATCCAGGTCTCCCAGGACACCCTGGACCGCACGGACACCTGGCTGACCACCGCCGAGCCCAACGCGGCCCTGCGCCGCCTGGTCTCGGAGTCCCGCTCGGGCGTCGAGCGCGCACTCAAGGCCCAGGCCGCGGACGCGGCCGCTTCGTAACCGGTTCCGCTACGGCTGTGAGGGGCGCCCGGTAATCCGCCGGGCGCCCCTTCGCATGTGCCGCTCAGCCCGGGAACATCCCGCCGGTGACGTTGACGAACGTGCCGGTGATGCTCGCCGCGTGGTCCGAGGCGAGGAACACGGCGGTCGCGGTGATCTCCGCGAGGGTGGGGTTGCGACGGGTCATGCGCAGGCTCGACAGATGGTCCAGGATCCCCTGGATCGCCGCCTCGTTGAGGCCGGGGTTGACCTTGCCGAGCTTCTCGACGGTGAGCGTCTCGGGGATACCGGCGGCCCACAGTCCTACGGCACGCACCCCGCGCGGACCCAACTCCATCGCCAGGTTGCGCACCAGGCTGTCGGTCGCCGCGTCGGCGGGACCGGTGCCGCCCATCATCGGACTGCCGTGCGCGGAACCGCTGTTGAGGGTGAGGACGACACCGGAGCCGCGTTCGGCCATGCGGCGGGCGGCGGCGCGGGCGGTGATGAAGTTGGCGCGGGTGCCGTTGAGGACGGGCCGCAGGAAGTCGTCGACGGGCATGTCGGTCATCGGCAGGCCCTGCACATCGCCGCGCGAGACGAGGTTGAAGGACACGTCCAAGTCCCCGACCCGGGCGAGGTGTTCCTCCACGGCCGTCTCGTCGAGGGCGTCGACGACGGCCACCTCGGCGTCCTTGATGCCGATGTCCTTGATGTGGGTGGCCACGGCCTCCAGCGTCTCCCGGGTGCGTCCCACGAGGTGGACCCGGGCACCCTCGGCGGCGAAGGCACGGGCGACCGCACCGCCGATCGAGCCGCCGGCGCCGTAGACGACCGCGGTCTTGTCGGTGAGCAGCATGGTGAACTCCTTGTGGGTCGTGAGGTACGTGTCGTTCGTGTCGGCCATACAGACGCACAAGGAGCCCCCCACTCATCGCTCACAGTCGCAGCGGCAGTCCGAAGGCCGGGAACAGGTGCGGCTCGAAGGACGTGATCTCGGCGATCCGGTCGTCGGCGTCGAAGCGGAGCACGTCGAGAACCTGGGCGCGGTAGACGGTCGTACCGGGCCGGCGGACGTAACCCCCGGCCGCGAGCTGCCCGTTGGCGCGGGCGGGGAGATGACGCCAATGCCCGAGGAACATGGGCGAGTTGACGTCGAGGCTGACGCTCAGGAACTCAACGAGCGCGTCGCGGCCGGTGAACCAGAACGGGTTCGGCGGCATGGTGAGGACGACGTCCTCGCTGAGCAGCGCGGCGACCTCGGACAGGTCGAGGCGTTCGGCGGCGGCCATGTACCGCTTGACCAGGGCGCGTTGGTGCTCGGTGGGCCCGTCGGCCGTCCAGTCCGCACGCCGGCCGGGCAGCCGGTCGCGCAGGGTGGGACGGGCGCGTTGCAGCGCGCTGTTGACCGACGCCACGGTCATGTCGAGGGCCTTGCCGGTCTCCACGGCGGTCAGCCCGAGCACGTCCCGCAGCACCAGCACCGCGCGCTGGCGCGGCGGGAGATGCTGTACGGCGGCCAGGAAGACCAGTTCTAGGGTCTCGCGGGAGACGGCGGCGGCCTCCGGCTGCTCCTCGGCGGAGGGCAACTCGTCGTCGGGGTAAGGCTGTAGCCAGGTGACGCGGGCGGGCGGCTCCCCGCCACCGTGGTTCATGCCGGGCAACGGCTCGTAGCGCCGGGGGCGACGGGCCGTACGGCGCTGGAAGTCGAGGCAGGCGTTGGTGGCGATGCGGTACAGCCAGGTACGGGCACCGGCCCGCCCCTCGAAGGTGTCCCGGGCCCGCCAGGCCCGCAGGAACGTCTCCTGCACCAGGTCCTCGGCGTCGTCGTACGACCCGGTCATGCGGTAGCAGTGGACCTGGATCTCACGACGGTGGGACTCGACGAGGGCGGCGAAGTCACCCTCGTCGAGCGGGACTTCGGCAACGGCGGGGACTTCCGTAACGGGTCCATGGGTGACGGATTCCTGAGCGGTGTCCCGCGCCGTGCGCGCCACCCGCCTCAGCCGCGCGACGGACGACGACAGTTCCGTCACCCCGGAGTAGAAGACGGAAGGCGGCTGCGGCACCAGCTCCGCCACCTGCCGCCCGATCTCCTTGATCAGTCCGTCGACACCGACCCCGCCGCTCCCCTGTCGCTCCCGGTAGGCCTTCTGGCGGCAGGCGGCGGAACAGTACACGGAACGGCGTCCGGCGCGGCCCGTCCGTGCGGTGAGCGGCTTGCCACAACTGGGGCAGGATTCATCGGCCACGGGCGTCTCCGGCGTTGCGTCACGGCAGTCCCGCGTGACGGTACCTCCCGAACGCAAACGGACGGGGTTCGCGCCCCGATCTGTCCGGTCACCGTCGCCCCGAACGCCAGCGCCATCCCCGCGAGTTGCAGCGGCGTGAGCGTCTGCCCGAGTGCCGCCCAGCCGACGACGGCCGCGGTCAGCGGGGAGAGCGGGCCGAGGAGGGTGACCTGGGTGGCGGAGAGCCGGCCGATGCCGCGGAACCAGAGCCAGTACGCGATCGCCGTGTTCGCCAGCGCGAGGTAGAGGTAACCGCCGACCGCCCGGCCGTCGAGCGCGGGCGGTGCCCCCTCGGCCAGGAAGGCGACGGGGGCTATCAACAGGCCGCCCGCGGTGAGCTGCCAGCCGGTGAGGGCGAGCGGGCCGACGCCGTCCGGGCGGCCCCACCGCTTGGTCAGCACGGTGCCGGTGGACATGGAGGCCGTGGAGGCGAGGGCCGCGAGGACGCCGACCGGGTCGAGCGCTCCGGCCGCCTTCAGTACGACGAGACTGACGCCGAAGGCCGCGACGGCGCCGGTGAGCACGCTTCGGGCCGTGGGCCGCTGTCCCAGCAGGACCGCCGAGAGGCCGACCACGAACAGCGGCCCGATCGAGCCGACGACCGCCGCCATACCGCCCGGGAGCCGGTACGCGGACAGGAACAGCAGCGGGAAGAAGGCGCCGATGTTCAGCGCGCCGAGCACCGTCGCCTTCCACCACCAGGCCCCGCGCGGCAGCACCCGGGCCAGCGCGAGGAGCACGAGACCGGCGGGGAGGGCGCGCATCAGGCCGGTGAAGAGGGGGCGGTCGGGCGGCAGGAACTGGGTGGTGACGGCGTAGGTGGTGCCCCAGGAGATGGGGGCGAGGGCGGTGAGGAGGACGGTGGTGGAGCGGTTCACGGCGTTCATGCCATCCCTCTCGTAAGTAACTTGCCGCTGATTAGCTTAGCGCCAAGCAACTTTCCGTCAAGTCACTTTCTTGCGGGCGACCCACGGACCGGCCGATACTCGGCACATGAGTGCACGCCCTGAGCAGCGCAAGGACCCCGTCGACGCGATCGTCGAGCAGTGGGCGGCGGTGCGGCCCGACCTCGACACCGCGGCGATGGAGGTCTTCGGGCGGATCTTCCGGCTCTCCCGGGCCATGGGCGACCGCATGGAGAGGGCGTACGCGCCGTACGGCATCTCGCGCGGCGAGTTCGACGTCCTCGCGACCCTGCGCCGCGCCGACGAGCCCTACACCCTCTCGCCGCGCCAGCTCTCCGCGACGCTGATGCTCACCACGGGCGGCATGACCGGCCGCCTCGACAAACTCGAACGGGCCGGCCTGCTCCGCCGCTCCCCCGACCCGCACGACCGCCGCGGCCTCCAAGTCACCCTGACCGAGAAGGGGTTGACGCTGATGGACGAGGCGGTCGGAGCGGGGTTGGCGGTCCAACAGGAGGCCCTGTCCAGCGCCCTCGACGGGGAACGCGCCGGGCAACTGGCCGACCTGCTGAGGGAGTTGCTGGCGGGGACCCAGAGGGCGGAGTGACTCCGCGCGCAGGGAGCGCACGACCGCGAAAGGGTGATCGCCACCGGAGGCGTTCCGTCCGCCCCACCGTCACCCCATCATGACGGCGTGAGAATCACCCCGGCAGAGGCCGCGATCATCGGCACGTCGTTGGGCGCGACGGGCACGCTCACCGCCGCCTGGATGACCCAGCGGGCGACGGCGAGGCGGGAGCGGGAGCGACGGCTCTGGGATCGCCGCACGGACACCTACGCCGACCTGATGACGACCATCCACGTCCTCGCCCAGGACCGGGCACGAACCGAACACACCGGCGAACGACCGGACGACCAGAGCCGGACCGCCGCCGCGAGGGAATCCGCCGGGGCCTTGGCGGCTCGTGTCGAGCTCTACAGCTCGGAGCATCTGCGAAGCGCCTGCGAGAGGTCCTTCACCTGCACGGACATCTGGGTGAGAGCCTGGGAGGAGTGGCACCAGCGGGGTACCGGTGTGCGACTGAAGAGCCCCAGGGACCGTAAGTGGCAGACGTTCACCGAGCGTGTGGCAGCGTCGCAGGAGGCCGACAGTCGTCTGCTGGGGCTGTTGCTGGCCGATGTACACGGAGAACGCGCAAAGCGTAAGAAGAGACGGCTGAGAAGACTCCTCGGAATTCGCGTCACCGTGACCACCGCACGCTCCGTCTCCCAAGGGAAAGAAGTCTTGGCAAAGAAGCCGCGCCCGGATTCCGATCATGGCTAACATTGACGCTTCCGGGCGGGACGCCCGGAACTCCAATTGAAGATCTCACGGGGGGAGCCGGACTGTGCCGCCGAATACGCAGACCGGGTACCGGATCAGTCTGTTCCTGAAAAAGGAACGGAAGGGAACCGGGCTGAAGATCTCACGCGAAGTCGCCTTCATGGCCGCACACTGCTTCAAGAACGGCGAACTCAGGATCGGACTGCGCCTACAGGTGGAAGACGGGCCTGTCGCCAAGGTCGCCGACTTCAACCACGCGTCGGACCTGGTGCTTCTCGCCTTGGACGACACCAGCAGCCCTCTCGGGGGATGGGCCTACGGTGGGAAGTGCCGCCGCGGAGATGCCTGGCAGGCGGTCCCGTACACCAGCCCCAAACCCCTGTTGGGACACGTCCTCGACCCGCGCGCCGTCTACCACGAGGACGACGATCTCACCGTGAAGGCGTTGCGGTTGCAGTGCAGGCAGCCGATCAACGAGCGCACACACTACGCGGGCAGCCCGGTCGAGCCACACGGCCGGACGGCCCCGTCGGTTGTCCTCGGGCTCATGGTCAAGCCCTGGAATCGACCTGTCGGCGACGACGAGGCCTTCGCGATCAGCGTGAAGGAGGCCATGGCCATATTCGGCCTGCTGATGCCATCCGGCGCCGCCCGCCGATCCACCAACCACGCGTCGGCGAACGGGGATTCGGGGAGCGGACCCGCACTGGGAGTGTGGTGGACCGTGCAGAGCAGGCGTCCCTCGAACCGAGGTGGATCATGAAAGAGATACCCGGCCTGCACGAAGCGAACGACGTGGCGAGGAAGGCTCTCGCCCAGGACGAGGGATTCGAGGGCCACGACTCCTCGTGGAGCGAAGCCCGCGACCGGCTCACCGACTACGTCGACCGGCTCCGCGAAGGCAGGGTGCCCTGGGCGGACGACCCGAAGGACATCGCCGGCTACCTCGGGCTGGCGGATTCGCTTCTGTCACTGGGCCTGCGGAAGGTGTCCGCGGACGCCACCGCTCTCATCCTGAGCAAGCTCGCACTCTCCGAACCGCTCGCGTACTCGGACCCCGAGCCGTGGAACCGCCTCGGCACGCTGCTGGCCAGACACGGGAACTTCGGGGATGCCAAGGCCTGTCTCATGGGTGCTCTGCTGCGGGCCGATCTGGCCAAGTCGCAGGACCATCCCTCGATACTCGCCAACCTGAGCGCCCTCAGCCTGCAACTGGGTGACCTGACCACCGCCGGCACATGGGCCGACCGGGCCGCATACCTTCTGCGGCACGACTGGGAGGTGGACCTGGAGGCCCGGCTGACCCTCGACCTGGTGCGGCTGGACCTCGCTCGGGCCCACGGCGACGAGCAGGCACTGCGCATCGCCGCGGAGAGCCTGGCCGAGTCCGGTTCGCGCTACGCCCGACAAGAGGACGCCGACCCTTCCCTGGCTCTCGCCGCCCTCGTCGCCCTTGCCGCCGCGCGACACGAAGCCAACCCCGGCGGACCCGAACTGGCCGAACTGGCGCTCCTCAACGTCAGCGCCCAGGTCACCCTGGGCCTCGATCATCGCGAGACGATCACCGCCCAAGCCGCCCTGGCCGCCGCCGAGTTCGAAACGGCGGGCGGCTGGGCCGGGTTGCCCGGCGCCACCAACAGCCGGACGCTGGCGGCCGTCGAGATATTCGAGGACGCCACCTCCCGGGCGGCCAGAACGTCGTCGGCACTCGGCCAGGACCACCCCCGCACCCGGACCCTGCGCACCGCGCTCGCGGCGATGAAGGCGGCCATCACGCCGAGTCCCGAGCTCCCGCCCCTGGTCAACCGCATCTACACGCCGGACGACAGCGACGCCCGCAACAAGGCCAAGAGGAAGGCACTCGCCCGGGAGCAGCACGTCATCCGGCTCACCGCACACGGCGGCGCTTCCTATCTCCTGGAGGAGAACTACCTCTTCTACGACCAGGTCATCGACGCGCTGAACCGCCGTGTGCGCCTCGACATCGTGATCACCAACCCATGGAACAGCCTGGCCTCCCACCTGCCCAGGGACGAGAGCGCCGATCCGGCGAACCACTCCAACATCGACCAGCGCCTGGAGAACAGCACTTACTACCAGGAGACGTTCCGTCCGGTGACGGAGTCGTACCAGTCCCTCAAGCAGCGCTATCCCGGCCTGATCGAACTGCGTCTCGTCAGGACCGACATTCCCGCGTCCATGCTCATCACCTCGGACACTATCTTCGTCGAGTCCTACATCACGTCGAATCCCGAGGCCCGGACGGGGAAGGGGATGGATTTCCAGGAGGCGGAATTCGGCAGGGACAGCCGGTACTACACCACGACTCTCAAGGAATTCGAGAATCAGTGGGGGCTCTCCAGCACCTGGGAGGATTTCCAGGAGAACCAGGAATCACACAAGGACACCCTTCGTTCCGAGATGGAGGCGCACGAGGACGTGCACCTCCGGAAGAACGTCATCAGCGGAGAAGTGCCCCGTCCCTGATCTTGCGGAGCACCTCGGCCGAGCCGATGAAGAGCTGTTCCGGCAGGGCGTCCAGGGACCAGAACTCCCAGCGTTCGCACCGGTGCGGCTCGCACACCCGGATCGCACCGGTGTGGCCGAGGATCTCCACGCCGACCTGCATGTGGTGATTCGCCAGGGGTTCGGGATCGGTCACGCAGACAACACGTGCACCAGTGGCACGAACACCGGTCTCCTCCTCCAACTCACGACAAGCGGCACCGATCAACGACTCACCGATCTCAAGATGCCCGCCCGGCAGACCCCAGGTGCCGTGACCGAAGGTGTTGACCCGCAGCCCCAGCAGGACACGGCCGTCCTCGCGGAGGATCGCCTGTACTCCCACACGCACGTGTGCCGTCATCGCACTCTCTCCCCCTCTCGGATGGTCGGATAGGTGGTGACGAAGTTCTCGACGTTCCTGGACGGAAGAATCAGGTCGGACCCGTTGCCGTCGGCCAGCAGGGAGAAGAAGTTCCCCAGCCTCCGCTCGCCGTGCTCGTCGACGACGACGACCTCGCAGTCCGGGTCGACGAAGAAGTAACTGCCCTTGCGCGTCGAGTTCCGATAGACACGTAGGGCGACTCCGCGTTCTTCGGCCGCGCTCCGACAACGATCCACCACCTCGTCGAACTCATTGTCGTCGAGAGAAAGCCAATCCTTGTTGTCCGCACCGTAGTTGGTCTCCGACATCTGATAGATCTTCCAGACGTCGGGCAACCACAGATCCTCCTCGATGAGATCGAGCACGCGAGACGCGCCGGAGACATTGAGCCGCGTGACCACAGTGCCGAGCTTCACCCGCACCTTCCGGTGGTTCTTGCGTACTTCTCGCAGAAGTCCCAGCACCTTGTCCCGATGGGGCGCGACACCCGTTCTGAGCGCTCGATGCTCGTCCTCGTCCGCGGACTCCAGCGGAAGCGCGATCCAGGACAGAGCGGGCAGCACACGCTCCATGCTGCGAAGCGGCGCCAGCCCGTTCGTACTGAGCACGACCCTCGGTGAAGAACTCTCGGGCCCGGATCCACGCAAGTCCCCGACAAGATCTTCCAGATACGGCAGGAGCGTCGGCTCTCCTCCCGAGATCACGACGCCCCGCACCTCCTCCTGGCGCAGCCGTGCAGAGATCCGCAGGGCGTCTTCGCGGGACATCGAGGGGACCTCGTGGCGGGGGCCGAAGCAGAACGGGCAACTCAGGTTGCACCTGCCGATCGGCCGCAGGTCCACAAAGGACGGGAGGCGCATGTGCCGTGACAGTAGTGCACACCCGTACCTCGCGTAGCGCAATGGGTGTGGTGTCACACCCAGATCTCATGGCACCGCCTCCACTCGAACACTGCCCCGAGCCCTCCGGCTCCGAAGACACGTGGGCCACCGGTCAGCCGACGTGCTCGGCGAGCGCCGCCTCGACCCCGGCCGGTTCGGCGGTGTCGGACGCCCAGGCCACGTAGCCGTCGGGCCGCACCACCAGTGCCGTACGACGGTCGCTCGCCCAGCGCTCCACGGTCAGCCGGTCCTTGCGGATGTCCTGGTTCTCGTACGGCTCCGGCGTGATCAGTACGAACCGGCCGCCGCGCAGCGCTTCGTAGAGGCGGCCGCCGTCGGCGAGGGAGACGTCCGGGGCGCGGGTGCCGACGAGGCGGTGGGCGCCTCGGGGGGCCGGATAGGCGTAGCCGATGCCGGTGAGTTGACCGAGGGCCTTGCGGCGGGCCGGGGCCGCCTTGTCGAGGACGGTGGTGAGGGCCGCGCGCAGGGCGAGGGTCCAGGGGCGCTTGGCCATGGCGAGGCGGACGATGCCGCCGCTGCTGCGCAGGACCGCCTTGCCGACGGGGTGACGCTCGGCCTGGTAGCTGTCGAGGAGGACCCGGGGCGCGTGGCCGTTGATCACCGCGGCCAGCTTCCAGCCGAGGTTGGCCGCGTCCTGGAGGCCGGTGTTCATGCCCTGGCCGCCGGCCGGGGTGTGGACGTGCGCGGCGTCGCCGGCCAGGAACACACGGCCCACCCGGTAGGCGGGCGCTTGGCGCTCGTCGCTGTGGAAACGGGACATCCAGCGGGCGTCGCGCATTCCGAAGTCGCGGCCGAGGGCGAGCCGGGCGATCTCCTTGACCTCGTCGAGATCGAGGGGCTCGTCGTCGGCGACGTCGTGCGCGCGGTTCCAGCCGATGACCCGGTAGTAGCCGTCGCCGAAGGGCGCGATGAAGGCGAAGGCGTCGCCGACGGTGGCCACGGTGAGCAGGGTCTCCGGCTTCTCGTCGAGCAGCACGTCCGCGAGAACGACGGAACGGATGACGGAGTGACCCGGGAAGGGCAGTCCGATCGCGTCCCGCACCGCGCTGCGCATCCCGTCGGCGCCGACGACGTACGCGGCGCTCAGCGACTCGGCCACCCCGCCGGGCCCGCGCGTCTCGACGGTCGCGCCGTCCGCGTCCTGCGACAGCGCGGTCATCTCGGTCCCGTACCGGAAGTCCGCACCCGCCTCGACCGCGCGCCGCCGCAGCGCCTTCTCCACCTCGTACTGCGGGAGGACGAGGAGGTGGTTGAAGCGGGAGGGGAGGGGGGTGAGGTCGACGGTGAGGCGGCCGAACAGGCGGAGCCGGTCGAGGGGTTGACCGACGGCCTCCAGTTCGTCGGCGAGGGCGCGGGCGTCGAGCTGCTCCAGGGTGCGGGCGTGCAGGACGAACGCGCGGGACAGGTTGCTGATCTTCTCGGGGCGCTTCTCCAGCACGGTGACCGGGACACCGGCGGCGGCGAGGTCACCGGCCAGGAGCAGGCCGGTGGGGCCGGAGCCGACGACGATGACGGTGCGGTCGGGGTTGTCGATGCCGGTGCGGGTGCTGTTGCCGTTCATGGTGGCCTCCTAATGCCGTAGCGCCAACGCTTGCCTGCCAACGCCTGTTTGCCAACGCTCGTTGACGAGGCTAGGACCCGCCCCCTGGACTGTCAACACGTGTTGGCCTACGCTTGTTGGCATGAACGACAGCGCCAGCAACGGCACAGATTCCGGCACCGGCGGCACCAGCCCCGGCCCCCGCCGCTCCGACGCCACCCGCGCCGCCATCCTCGAAGCCGCCCGCGAACGCTTCGCCGCCGACGGCTACGAACGCGCCACCATCCGCGCCATCGCCAAGGACGCACGGATCGACCCGTCGATGGTGATGCGCTACTACGGCAACAAGGAGGGCCTGTTCGCGGCGGCCGTCTCCTACGACCTGCGGCTGCCGGACCTGACCTCGGCCGCGCGGGACGAGGTCGGCCGGGCGCTGGTGACGCATTTCCTCGCCATGTGGGAGGAGAACGAGGAGCTGACGGCCATGCTGCGGGTCGGCGCGACGAACCAGGGCGGTGCCGAGCGGATGCAGGCCATCTTCCGGGACCAGTTGCTGCCGGTCGCGCGACAGGCGTGCCCCGACCCGGAGCAGGCACCGGCCCGCGCCGGTCTGGTCGCCTCGCAGCTCCTCGGGCTCGCGCTCACGCGCTACGTGCTGCGCTTCCCGCCGACCGTGGCGCTGGCCCGCGAGGAGATCGTGGCCTGGCTCGGGCCCACGGTGCAGCGCTATCTGACGACGCCGAGCCCGTGAGCGGACATGCCGAAGGCGTCCGCCTCACCGCTGTGGGTGAGGCGGACGCCCTCCGGAAAACGTGAGGTCAGACCTTCGCGTCGACAGCCGTACCGCCGCCGGCCTTCGTGCCGGACTTGGCCTTCGGCGTCCGGTCCTTGGACTTGTCCAGCGCCATGACGAGGCCCGCGATGATCGCGAACAGCGCGAGCGGGATCAGGACATAGAGCCCCAGCGTGTCGGCGACGCTCAGGCCGGAGCCCGGGTCGTCACCGTCGTCGCGGGTGAGCGCGAGCGCGGGGGACGTCATGAGCAGCATCATCAGCGTCGTACCGGCAGCCAGGGCGCCGGCGCGCAGGGCGTTCTTCTTGTCCACACCGCAAAAGTAGCGAACGTCCGAACGAGCCGCGCGCCCGGGGGTGCCGTACGGGCCGCACGGGGGTCAGACGCCCCCTTCCCCACTGCCGTCCGGACCCGCCTCCAACCCCACCCGCAGCACATCCACCAACGCGTGCAGCCTCGGCGACGCGGCCAGTTCCTCCAGCGTCACCGGACGCCCGTCCGCGTCGGCGACGGGAAGGCGCCAGTTCGGATACTGGTCCCACGTGCCGGGCAGGTTCTGCGGGCGCCGGTCGCCGACGGTGTCCGGGAGCCAGACGCCGATCATGCGGGCGGGGGTGCGCAGCAGGAACCGGTGGACGGCGTGGATCTCGGCCTCCTCCTCGGAGGCGGGCCGACCGCCGCCCGTGGCCTCTTCGTAGAGGCCGAGCCGGGACAGCAGCGCCAGCCACTCCCCCACATCGGTGGCGGACTCGATCCGCTCCTCCTCCACCGGGCGGGTCAACAGGCCGAGCCGGTCGCGGAGTTCGACGTGTTCGCCGGTGAGCCGGGCCGCGGTGGGCGGCAGGTCGTGGGTGGTCGCGGTGGCGAGGCAGTCGGCACGCCACTTCTCGGGGGCGAGCGGCCGGCCGTCGCCCTCCCAGTCCCGTTCGAACCACAGCACCGACGTGCCGAGCACCCCGCGCTCCTGCAAGGCCTCGCGCACACCCGGTTCCACGGTCCCGAGGTCCTCGCCGATCACCACCGACCCGGCGCGCGAGGCCTCCAGCGCGAGGATCGCGAGCATGGCCTCGGCGTCGTAGCGGACGTAGGTGCCCTCGGTGGGCGGCTGGCCTTGCGGGACCCACCAGAGCCGGAACAGGCCCATGACGTGGTCGATGCGCAGGGCGCCGGCGTAGCGGAAGAGCGCGCGGAGCAGGCGGCGGTACGGGGCGTAGCCCGACTCGGCGAGGCGGTCGGGGCGCCAGGGGGGCAGACCCCAGTCCTGGCCGAGGGAGTTGAAGGCGTCCGGGGGCGCTCCGACCGACATGCCGGCGGCGAAGTACTCCTGTTGGGCCCAGGCGTCGGCGCCGTCCGGATGCACCCCCACCGCGAGGTCGTGCACGACCCCGATCGGCATGCCCGCTTCCCGTGCGGCCCGCTGGGCGGCGGTGAGTTGGTCGTCGGTGAGCCAGGCGAGGCGGCAGTGGAAGTCGACGCGGTCCATCAACTCGGCGCGGGCGCGGGCGGTTTCGGGTGACCGCGGGTCGCCCAGGGCGGCCGGCCACTCCCGCCAGTTCGAGCCGTGCACCTCGGCGAGGGCGTACCAGGTGGCGTGGTCCTCCAGCGCCTCGCCCTCGCGGGCGAGGAAGTCGACGTAGGCGGCCCGTCGTCCGGGTCCGAGGGGGACCTGGTGGACGAGTTCCAGCGCCTCGCGCTTCAGCTCCCACACGGCGTCGCGGTCGATCAACGCGTCCTTCTCCAGGACGGATTGACGTAGTCGAGCGGCCTGTTCGAGGAGCCCGCGCAGTCCCTCCCGGTCCGCCTCCCCGACGTACGCGAACTCGGGGATGTCCTCGATCCGCAGATACACCGGGTCGGGGAAGCGGCGCGAGGACGGGCGGTACGGCGAGGGGTCGGTGGGCGCGCCCGGCACGGCCGCGTGCAGGGGGTTGACCTGGACGAACCCGGCCCCGAGCGATCGCCCTGCCCAGGCGGCGAGTTCACCCAGGTCACCGAGGTCGCCCATGCCCCAGGAATGCCGGGAGAGAAGAGAGTAGACCTGCACCATCAGCCCGTACGACCGTCCCGTGGGCGTGGGCAACCGGTCCGGGGCGACGACGAGTTGGGCCTCGGCGCGGCGGCCGTCCGGTGCGGTGGCGGTCACGTGGTGGACGCCGGGCGGGAGTTGGTCAATGCCCGTCCGGGTCTCGCCCTGTTCGGTCTCGATGTGCAGCCGGGTGCCCTCGGGCAGTGCGTCGAGCGCGGCGGGCGTGCTGCCGTACCGGCCCACGACGGTGGGCGGCAACAGCCGTTCGGCCAGCTCATGTCGGCGGGCGGCGAGCGCGGCGGTGGTGGCCCGCGGGGTGCTCGCGTCGACGCCGAGGGCGGCCAGCGCGGCGACGACCGCGAGGGCCGAGGCGGGGACCGCGTGGTCCGGGGAGGGGCGGTAGGCGGTGGCGACGCCGTGCAGTTCGGCGAGCCGGGACAGGTCCTCGCCGAGGGTGTCCACCGGCCGGGGTGCGGTCATCTAGGGCCTCGTGGAGTCCGGGTCGGCGAAGGCGGCGGCCTCGCTGGTGAGCGGTGCGTCCATCGTGGCGGACTCGCTGGTGAGCGGGGCGGCGTCGGCGAGCGGGGGCTCGCTGGTGAGGGGTTCGGCGTCGGCCAGCGGCGGTTCGCTGGTCAGCGGGGTCTCGGCCCAGGCGCCCTCGGAGTCGACGAAGAACACGTCGGGTGCGAGGTGGGCGGACGGCTCCGCGGTGCGTTTGGAGCGGGCCGGGAGCGGAAGGGACGCCGATGCTGCGGCCACGGGGGCCTCCTTGTCGTGTCGGGCGTGCGGGCGGGTTACCGCAGCCCTACCCAGTGGGCGCGACGGCAGACCTCCAGGTTGGGGTACGGGTGGCACTGCGGCCACTCCCTCCCCCACTCCCCTTGCTTTTCCCGCTGATCACTATTCACTCAGTACATGTATCCGGTGCATACTGAGCGCCATGAGCACCCGCCACATCCTGCTGGGCCTGCTCGCCGGAGGACCGAGCCACGGCTACGACCTCAAGCGACGCCACGACGAACGCTTCCCGCAGGCCCGCCCGCTGGCGTACGGGCAGGTCTACACGACCCTGCAGCGGCTGGTCCGGGACGGTCTCGCGGAGGTCGACGGCACCGGTTCGGACGGCGGCCCGGAGCGGACGGCGTACCGGGCGACGGCGGACGGTTCGCGTGAACTCGCCCGCTGGGCAGGGGAGATCGCGCCGCCCGCGCCCTTCGTGACGAACGAGATCTTCGCCAAGGTCGTCGTCTCGATCCTGGCCGACGGCGACCCGGAGGCGTATCTCCGCGCCCAACGCGCCGCGCACATGGAGCGGATGCGGGAACTCACGGCGGTCAAGACCGCCAAGGGCACCGACCTGGCGACCGTGCTCTCGGCGGACTACGCCCTCAACCACCTTGACGCGGACCTCCGTTGGATGGCGACGACGGCGGCCCGGCTGACCACTCTGACCGCGGAGGTCGACACAGCATGAGCACCCAGGAAGACCCCCCGGAGGACACCCCGCCGGTGCCGCTGCTGGCGGCTCGTGACCTCGCCAAGACGCACGGCAGGACCCGGGCGCTGAGCGGCGCCTCGGTCGCACTGCGCGCCGGTGAGATCCTCGCCGTCACCGGGACCAGCGGCAGCGGCAAAAGCACGCTGCTGCACTGCCTGGCCGGGATCGTCCGCCCGGACGAGGGGACGGTGACGTACGCCGGAGAGCGGCTGGACGAACTGCCCGAGAAGCGGCGCAGCGAGCTGCGGCGCACCGAGTTCGGGGTGGTCTTCCAGTTCGGCCAGCTCATACCCGAGCTGACGGCGGTGGACAACGTCGCGCTGCCGCTGCTGCTCGCGGGCGCCTCGCGCGGGGACGCCCGGGACGGGGCCGCCGAGTGGCTGGAGCGGTTCGGGGTGCGCGGGCAGGCGGAGCTGCGGCCGGGCGAGATGAGCGGCGGGCAGGCCCAACGGGTCGCGCTCGCCCGGGCGTTGGTTACCGGCCCGAAGGTCGTCTTCGCGGACGAGCCGACGGGCGCGCTGGACTCCCTGGCGAGCGAGCAGGTGATGACGGCCCTGGTCGGCACGGCCCGCGAGTCCGGTGCGGCGGTCCTGCTGATCACCCATGACGCGCAGGTCGCGGCGTACGCGGACCGCGAGATCCGGCTGACGGACGGCACCGTGGCGACGGCGGGGGTGACGGTATGAGTTCCCTGCTGTCCGATCTGCGGCTGGCCTGGCTGCTCACCCGGGGTTCGGACCGGCGGGAGTGGTGGCGTGTCGGGCTCACGGCGGTCGGGGCCGCGCTGGCGACGGGGATCGGACTGGGCGTCGTAGCGCTGCTGTCGTTGGACGGCTTCTACACCGTGTCGTTCGGGTCGGGGCTGTTCGACTCCCCCAGTGACCGGCGGAACGTGAGTCTGGCACTCGGCCTGCTGCTCATCCCGGTGCTCGGGTTTCTCGGGCAGTGTGCGCGGATCGGGGCGGTGCACCGGGATCGGCGGCTGGCCGCGCTGCGGCTCGCGGGGGCGACGCCCGGGCAGGTGCGGCGGATCGCGGCACTGGAGTCGGGACTGGCCTGCCTGGCCGGTTCGGCGGTGGCGACGGCGGCCGTCGTGGCGCTGTTGCCGTACGCCACGGCCTGGGCCGGGGTCGTCCTGGTCGCGGCGGCCGTGCCGGTGCTGGGCGCGGTCGTGAGTGCCGTGTCGCTGCGGCGGGTGGTGGCCGATCCGCTGGGCCGGGTACGGCGGGTGCGGCCGGTGCGCGGGCCGGGGCCGCTGTTCCGTACGGCGACCAAGCTGCTCGCGGCGACGGCGGTGGCGATCGCGCTGACCCCGGTCCTCGGCAGCCCGGTCTCCTTCGACCTCGGCCCGGTGACCGTGCTCGTCCTGGCGGTGCTGTTCAGCCTGACCGCGATCTGGCTCTCCGGGGCCTCGTCCCGCCAACTGGGTGAGGGCTTCGCGGCCGGCACCGGGCGGCCCGCGCTGCTGATCGCGGCGGAACGGCTGCGCGAGGACCCCTGGTCGACCGCCCGTACCCATGCGGCGGTGCTGCTGGTGACGGTCGTCGGCTCGGCCTTCGCGGGCGTACGGCAGATACTGCTCGCGGACCTGGACGAAGGGCGCCGCGAGGGCAGCCTCGGCGCGCGCATGTCCTACTACACGACCGGCATCGACCTGACGGCGGCCGCGATCCTCGTCGCCCTCGTGCTCGTCCTGACGGGCCTGGCCGTCGGCACCGCCGAGTCCCTGGCCACCCGGCGCCGGGGGCTGGCCGCACAGGTCGCCGCCGGGGTGCCGCACGCCGTACTGGCCCGCGCGCTGCTCCTGGAGACCGCGCTGCCGCTGTTCCCCGCGATCGCGGTGGCGGGCCTCGGCGGCACGACGATCAGCATCTGGTACGGCGCCGCCATGTCGGGCCACACGGCCGTGCCCGTGCCGTACACCGCGCCACTGGTCCCGGTCGGCGTGTACGCGGCCTGCGTGCTGGCGGCGGCCACGTCACTGCCGCTGCTACGCCGGTCGGTGCGGCCGGGCGAACTGCGCTACGCATGACGGTCCGCCCCGGCAGCGCGGGGGGCTGCCGGGGCGGACGACTCCGTACCGCCGTACTGGGGGGGGACAGGGGGTACACAAAAGCCCGGATCGTCAGGCGGAGATGCCGTCGATCCGGGCCATCGCGTCCTCCGCGCCGTACGGCTGCAAGTACGGCAGCCAGCGCGGGTCCCTATGACCTGTCCCGATGATGCGCCAGGCCAGGCCGGTGGGTGGGGCGGGTTTGTGGCGCAGCCGCCAGCCGATCTCGAAGAGGTGTCGGTCGGCCTTCGTGTGGTTGCAGCGGCGGCAGGACGCCACCACGTTGTCCCACGCGTGCTTGCCCCCGCGGCTGCGCGGAATGACATGGTCGACGCTGGTTGCGACGCCACCGCAGTACATGCACCGGCCCCCGTCGCGCGCGAACAGCGCCCGCCGGGTGAGAGGAACGGGCCCCCGATAGGGAACCCGTACGAATCGCTTGAGCCGGACCACGCTGGGTGCGGGGACTGTGACGGTTGCGCTGTGCATAAAGGCGCCGGATTCCTCAAGGGAGACTGCCTTGTTCTCCAGGACGAGGACGAGCGCGCGGCGGAGCGGTACGACGCCGAGTGGCTCGTACGACGCGTTGAGGACCAGGACATGCGGCACGGATGCCTCCTTGTGCGTCGGCGGCGCGTGGCTCGCGCCGGGACGATCTGTAGTCAGTCTCCCCTCATGCCTGGTGGAAGCGCCACCATGTCCCGGTAACGGGCTGGGAGTGTTTTCGACCACATGTGATGCAGCCCCGGGACGGCCGTGGGTTCGTCCCACCTGTTCTTTCCCGGCCGGGAAGGGCCTCTCCCCCGAACACGGCAACAATCCACACACGATGCCCCGATAGTGTGGTGGGCCTGCCCTCTCGGTGACCTATTCGTGACCTTGCCCCTGTCGGACGATGCCGGAGGACAGACGCAGCACCTGGAGGTACCTGCCGTGTCCTTGTCCGCCGTCCTACTGGCCGCCGCCACGCCGTCGCCGACTCCGAGCCCCTCGGAGACCGCGGTGACCGTGCCCTCGCTCCAGGACGCCCAGGAAAGCGCGACCAACGCAGCGAGCTGGGTCGAGCAGAACTGGTCCACATGGCTGGCGATCGGGCTCCGGGTGCTGCTGATCGTGGTGATCGCGGCGGTCCTGAGAATGACGGTACGGCGGGCGATCACCAAGCTCATAGACCGGATGAACCGCACGGTCGAGTCGGTGGACGGCACGGCGCTGGGCGGCCTCCTGGTGAACGCGGAGCGCCGCCGCCAGCGCTCACAGGCGATCGGCTCGGTCCTCCGCTCGGTGGCGTCCTTCGTGATCCTGGGCACGGCCGCGCTGATGGTGCTGGCGACCTTCGAGATCAACCTCGCCCCTTTGCTGGCCTCCGCCGGTGTGGCGGGCGTGGCGATCGGTTTCGGCGCCCGCAACCTCGTCACGGACTTCCTCTCCGGCGTCTTCATGATCCTGGAGGACCAGTACGGCGTCGGCGACCAGATCGACGCGGGGGTCGCCGCCGGCGAGGTCATCGAGGTCGGCCTGCGCGTGACCAAGCTGCGCGGCGGCAACGGCGAGATCTGGTACGTCCGCAACGGCGAGGTCAAGCGCATCGGCAACCTCTCCCAGGGCTGGGCCACGGCGGGCGTGGACGTCACCGTCCGCGCGTCGGAGAACCTGGACCGGGTGAAGGCGACGCTCGACGCGGTCACGGAGAAGATGAGCAAGGAGGAGCCCTGGAACGAGCTCCTCTGGGGCCCCATCGAGGTCCTCGGCCTCGACAGCGTCCTCATCGACTCGATGGTCGTACGCCTCTCCGCGAAGACCATGCCGGGCAAGTCGGTCACCGTCGAACGCGAACTCCGCTGGCGCGTCAAGCGTGCCTTCGACGAGGCGAACATCCGCATCGTGGGCGGGGCGACGGCGGACCCGGTGGACGATGTGGCGGACCCGACGGAGGCGGTCGCGGCGCCGTCGGTCTACTCCAACGCGGATTCACCTCAGGTGGCGGCCACTTCGCCTCTTTCTTCGCCGCGGGGGACGTCGGGGTCTCGGTAGGGGTACGGGGCTGGGCGCGAGAGGAACGGTTCAGCACACTCGTTCGAGTGAACGGTGGCGGAATCGCAGGTCGCGGGGCGTCCGGGCGGCCCATGGCTCTGCCGGGGCACCCCGCACAGGCTTAGCCTGGCAGCAGCGTGACGAGGGAAAAAGCCTCGACGAGCGCCGAACCCATCATGGAGCCGGTCATGACGCAGACGCAGCAGGACCCCATCGATCTGCTGATCGCGATCGAGGAGGCGTTGACGACGCCGATTCGACCCGAGTACGTCGAGGGGATGGCCCCCACAAGGACGGCATCACGATGTCCCTGCTCATCCCGGACTTCTACGTCCGTCGCCGCAGGCCCAGCGAACTCGACGAGTCCTACCGCAAGGCCCACAAGGGCTGCTATCCCATCGACATGATCGCCCTGGTCGGCGAAGTGACCTCCACCAACCACGAGACGGACACCGGCCCGAAACTCCGCGCCTATGCGGCCGCCGGAGTCCCCGTCTACGTCCTGATCAACCGGAACGCGAAGACCGCCCACTGCTACACCGACCCGAACCTGCCCGGCGACGACCCCACCGAGGCGTACTACGCCGCCGAGTCCAAGGTCGACCTGGGCGAGCCCCTGCCCCTCCCGGCCCCGTACCCCACCCTGGACACGGCACCCTTCCTGGAGAACTGAGCCCGAGAGATGCGGGCAAGCCCGTCACCCGGCGTCGCCCCGTCCCCTCCGCTCAGCTCCCGTATCGAAGAACCGCTCCACATACTCGCCGACCGGCAACTCACTCTCCCGCATGAGGGAGAAGACCTCGGCACCTTCCCCCGGCTCGTCGTACATCCGGTACGCCTCGGCGAAGTCGGTGTACTCGACGCTGTCGAGGTCAGCGCAGTACTCGCGCGCCTCCGACTCCCCGCGCTCGATCGCCTCGTCGAACGACGCGGCCCGCCACAGGGTCACCCGCTCTTCGTAGACGCCGAGTTCGCGATCCCGGAACACGCATCGGACGCCGTACCAGGACAGTTCACTCATCGGCGGCGCCTCGGTCCAGGTCATCTCGAAGTATCCGACGCGTTCGTCCTGTCCGGCCGGCCGCATGCCCGCCGCCAGCATCACGCGGTGGGATGCGATGTTGTCGTGGTCGGCGTCGCCTTTCACACAGGTGACTCCTTGTGCCCGCGCGAACAGCAGCAGTCCGCGGAGCGCCTCGGAGGCGTACCCCTGTCCCTGGGCGGACGGGACGATGCCGTAGCCGATCGTCACGCTGCCGTTCGCGTCCACCGGGTTGTGGAAGCCCACGCCGCCGATCGCCCGGCCGTCCTCCCGGCGCCGGATCTCGTAGTTGCCGAACGGCTGGGGATCACCGGTGGCCGCACAGGTGCCGAGGAAGCGCCTGGCGGCGAACACGTCCCCGTCGGTGGGGTATCCGGGCGCCCATCGGTCACCGCTGCCCGGCTCGCCCGCGACCACCCGCTCGGCTTCACCGACGGTCATCGGGTGCAGCACGAGCCGCTCTGTCACAAGATCACTCATGGCAGGGAGGAGTATCACGCGGGGCGAGGGGACCGCACGGGGATTGTCCGGGCGACGCGGCTTGGTCGGGACCGCGAGGGGGACCAGGACAGCGGCCTACTCGGCATCGAGTTGATGGTCCGCCCAGACGAAGCTTTCGGGCAGCAGGTCGGTGACACGGACGGTTCGGACGCGGTCGCCTGTGCCGACGATGACCTTGAGGGAGGGGAAGTACTCGAGAAGGGCCTGACGGCACCGGCCGCACGGGGGAACAACCCCCCGGTCGCGGTCGCCCACGGCGACCATCGTGTCCAGCTCGTAGATGCCCTGCGCGGCCGCCGTGCCGATGACGACCAGCTCGGCGCAGGGGCCTCCCGTGAAGTGGTAGGCGTTCACCGCCGTGACGATCCGGCCGTCCCGGGCGCGGGCCGCGGCCGCCATGGTGTGGTTGTCGCCCCGGCAGCGCGTGCGCGCGATGTGCGCCGCGGCCTGGATGAGTTCGTGGTCGACGTGGTCGACGGGGTTGCCGTCATGGGTCTGCGTGGTCATCTTCTCCGCCTTCGTCAGGTGCCAGGCCGACGGTGACCCGAGTGACGACGGTGTGCAAGCGAATATCGGCGGTGCGCTTGTTCCGCCGGATGATGTCCGGCTGACGCAGCGGCCCAACCACCGCTCCGCCCAACCGAATTGAGGCCTACGACAGCCGGGCCTCCCCCTCGCCCTCCCCCTCGCCCAGCCCCAACTCCCCGGCCACCTGGCACAACGTCACGAAAGACGCCCCCCGCCGCAGCCCCGAAGACCCCGTGTACACCCCGCTCGCCCGAAGGTCGAGGCGGACCGTCCCCGCCCCCTCGTCGAAGGCGATCGAACCCCAGACCGTGCGGCTACGGCGGCCCGGGCGCCAGCGGAACCAGATCTCCTCGCGCCCCTTCTCCGCGGTGACGGACGCACGGCCCGACGACTTCAGGTCCGTGCGGATCCGGTCGGGCCAGCCCACCGAGGGCCGTAGCACGCGGAGTTGGCGGGTCTGGTGGGCGGCGAGGGCATCGGGGATGAGGGTGATGCCGGACGTGCGCGCCCGGTGCCGTAGCGACAGCCATGCCACGGCGGCCCATACGACGGTGACGGCGGCCCAGGCCGCGAGGTGTTCCTGTGAGGTGGCCGGCAGACCACGACCGTGACGTCACGAATCGGCCTCGGAGGCGGGGTCGTACCAGCCTGAAAGGGCCCAACGCCCCGCGCAATTGCGACAGATGGGGGGAATCCCCGCCACCCCGCTCCCACCTGCGGCTTTGCCCATCGTGACGAAGCCGTGATGCGATCACCTTCACAGGCTCAACTCATTTCCATCGCAGAGCCCCCATGCCTAGAGTCACCCCACGACGGGCCCTTGTTCTGGAGCGCAATGCCCAGGGGTCCGTTTCGAATGTGGGGACAAGAATGAGGAAACTCGCCATCGGCACCGTCCTGAGCGGTGCCCTGGCCCTGACCGGTCTGGCCGCGCCGCTCGCGCAGGCCGCGACGCCGGCCCTGGTCTTCAGCGGGGTGACGGTCAACAAGGGGAAGGCGATCGTCGTAGGGACGACCGCGACGGTGAAGGTGCCCGTCACCTACACGCTGACGCGGCCGTCCGACGTGAC
The DNA here is from genome assembly GCF_036227225.1 of Streptomyces sp. NBC_01478. Classification (GTDB taxonomy): domain Bacteria; phylum Actinomycetota; class Actinomycetes; order Streptomycetales; family Streptomycetaceae; genus Streptomyces. The sequence goes on from NZ_CP109444.1 coordinate 4,302,773, forward strand.
CATTGACTACAAGACGACCTTCGCCGGGGTCATGCTCTACCGCGGCTCGCTCGCGGACTCCGACAACGAGCTCGACGCCGGCATGGCTCCGACGTGCACGACGACCGCGTCGACGGACACCACGGTCACCGAGTCCTGCTCCGATACGATCGCGATCGACCCCGGGGACAGCCTGTACGAGACGGCCGACGCGACCACCTGGAACGTCGCCGGCGTCTACGCCCACATCGACGCCGACCTGGACGACTCGGACGAGCAGATCAGCTACTCCACCGACTTCGCGGCCTGGGGCGGCAAGGGCAAGGTCAAGATCCAGCGCGCCGCCAAGCTCACCGTCAACGCCTCCCCGGAGCCGGTGAAGAAGGGCAAGACCATCACGGTCACCGGCGCGCTGACGCGGGCGAACTGGGAGACCGGCAAGTACACCGGTTATGTGTCCCAGCCGGCCAAGTTGCAGTTCCGCGCGAAGAGTTCGAGCACCTACACCACCGTCAAGACGGTCACCTCCACCACCGGCGGTGCGCTGAAGACGACCGTGAAGGCCGCGCAGGACGGTTACTTCCGCTACGTCTTCGCCGGCACCGCCACCACCGGCGCGGCCACCGCCGCCGGGGACTACATCGACGTTCAGTAACACCGGCACGTCCCCCACCGCCCCCGCAGGTAACGAGTCTGTTGCCTCGGGGGCGGTCTCTATTGACGCCCCCTTCGCCTCGGGCTTACGTTCCTTCCACCCAATAGGAAACTTTCCTAACAGTGATCACGTGACACGCTGGGTGGTTCGAGTATTCGAGAGGCAGGTGGCGTACGACATGGCAGGAACCTCCGGTACCCCGGGCACCCCCCGCGTCCTGCGCGCCATGAACGACCGCGCCGCCCTCGACCTCCTCCTGGAGCACGGCCCGCTGTCCCGCACCCGGATCGGCAAGCTCACCGGCCTCTCCAAGCCGACCGCCTCCCAGCTCCTGGCCCGGCTCGAAGCGGCGGGGCTCGTCCTCGCCACCGGGACCAGCGAGGGGCGGCCCGGGCCCAACGCCCAGTTGTACGTGGTCAATCCGGGCGCCGCGTACGCCGCCGGGCTCGACGTCACGCCGGAGCGCATCCGCGCCGCGGTCGCCGACGTCACCGGCCGTACGGTGGGCGAGTTCGAGCTCGCCACGCCCGGCCGGCGGCCCGCTCAGCCCGTCGTACGGCAGGTCACGGACGCCCTCGACGGCGCGGTGAAAGCCGCCGGGCTCGCGCGGGACGACATCCACCGTCTCGTCATCGGCACCCCCGGCGCCTTCGACCCCAACACCGGTCGGCTGCGGTACGCCTCGCACCTGCCGGGCTGGCACTCCCCCGCGCTGCTCGACGAACTCGCCGCCGCGCTGCCGATGCCGGTGGAGTACGAGAACGACGTCAACCTCGTCGCCATAGCCGAGCAGCGGCTCGGCGCGGCCCGCGGGCACGGCGACTTCGTGCTGCTGTGGAACGAGGGCGGTCTCGGCGCCGCCCTGGTCCTCGGCGGCCGGCTGCACCGCGGCTGGACCGGCGGCGCGGGCGAGGTCGGCTTCCTGCCGGTGCCGGGCGCACCCCTGGTCCGCCAGGTGACCAAGGCCAACAGCGGTGGTTACCAGGCACTGGCGGGCTCGCAGGCCCTGCCCCAACTCGCCCGCGAACTCGGCATCACCGAGATTCCGACGGGTCCGTACGCCGAGGTCGCCGCCGCCCTCGTCGCCACCGCCGCCGACCACACCAGTGGCCCCCAGCGGCAGCTCCTGGAGATCTACGCGACCCACCTCGCGACCGGTCTCGCCTCGCTCGTCTCCGTGCTCGACCCCGAACTCGTCGTCCTCAGCGGCGGCTCGCTGTCCGCCGGCGGCGAACCGCTACGCGCCCTCGTCCAGGCCGAGTTGGAGGAGCTGGCGGCATCGCGGCCCCGGCTCGTCGTCGGCGACGTCCATGAACAGCCCGTGCTGCGCGGCGCGTTGGAAAGCGCCCTGGCAACGACCCGCGACGAGGTCTTCGACACCTCACGCTGACTCCCGCACCCCGTACTCCCCCCGCGCACCACCCCTCCCCCTCCTCGCATCCACCCCGCCCCGCCCTTGGGAGACCTTGCCATGCCCGGAATGTCCCGGAAAGCGGCCACTGCCCTCGCCGCCTCCGCCTCCATCGCCCTCCTCGCCACCGCCTGTACCGGCCAGTCCTCGTCCGGTTCCTCCGACGACGCCTCGAAGGACGTCACCATCAACTTCTGGCACGCCTGGAGCGCGGCCTCCGAGCTGAGCGCCGTGAAGTCGCTGGTCGCCGGGTTCGAGAAGGCGCACCCCAACATCCATGTGAACGTCGTCGGCAACATGACCGACGACAAGATCAACCAGGCGCTGCGCACCGGCGGCGGCAAGTCGCCCGACGTGATCTCGTCCTTCACGACGAACAACGTCGGCAAGTTCTGCTCCTCGGGCGCCCTGGTCGATCTCAACCCCTTCTTCAAGAAGGACGGCATCGACCCGGAGACGACGTTCCCCAAGGCGATGAACGAGTACACCCAGTTCGACGGGAACCGCTGCACCGCCCCCCTGCTGGGCGACGCGTACGGGCTCTACTACAACAAGACGGAGTTCAAGAAGGCCGGCATCACCAGCCCGCCCAAGACCTGGTCCGAATTCGAGGCCGACGCCAAGAAGTTGACGATCAGCAAGGGCGACTCGTACTCCCAGCTCGGGTTCATGCCGGACTACCACGGCTGGGAGACCACGACCGAGCACCTCTTCGCGCAGTTCTCGCCGACGTACTTCGACAAGAGCGGCAAGTCGGCGCTCGCCACCGACCCCGCGTTCAAAGCCGGATTCACCCTCCAGAAGAAGCTCGTCGACGAACTCGGCGGATTCAAGAAGCTGGAGAGCTACCGCTCCACCCTCGGCGACGAGTGGGGCGACAAGCACCCCTTCCACACCGGTCAGGTCGCGATGCAGCTCGACGGTGAGTGGCGGCTCGGGATGGCCACGGCCGCGAATCCCAAGCTGGACATAGGAGTTGCCCCGCTGCCCGTGCCGGACGACCAGGTCGCCCAGTACGGCAAGGGCTACATCACCGGCACGATCACCGGTATCGCCGCCAACAGCAAGAAGCAGAACGCGGCCTGGGAGTTCGTCAAGTACATCACCACGGACACGGACGCGGTGGTCGGCTTCTCCAACGCCATCCACAACGTGCCCTCCACCCTCGCCGCCCTCAAGTCCCCGAAGCTGAAGTACGACCCGCGCTTCAAGACGTTCCTGGACATCGCGTCGAACCAGTACTCGACGACAAGTCCCGCCTCCATCAACGGCGGTGTGTATCTGACGACGATCCAGAACCTCGGCTACGACTACGAGAGCGGCAAGGTCAAGGACCTCGACTCCGCTCTGAAGAGCACCGCCAAGCAGATCGACACCGACATCGCGCAGGCGAAGTAGCCCCGGAATGAGCACCATTACGCTGGCGTCGAAGCGCCGCAGGTCGGCGCTTCGGACTCTCGCCTTCATGTCGCCCTGGCTGATCGGCTTCGCGGTCTTCTTCGCGTATCCGCTGATCTCGACGGTCTATTTCTCGTTCATGCACTACGACGGCTTCAAGCCGCCGACGTGGGTGGGGACGAAGAACTGGACGTACGTCTTCAAGAACTATCCGTACTTCTGGCCCGCGATGCGCAACACCCTGTGGCTGGTCGTGGTCATGGTCTCGCTGCGGGTCGTGTTCGGGCTCGGCGTAGGGCTGTTGATCACGAAGATCAAGACGGCGACGGGCGTCTTCCGAACGCTCTTCTACCTGCCGTACCTCGCCCCGCCGGTGGCCGCGACGATGGCGTTCGCGTTCCTCCTCAACCCCGGTACCGGGCCGGTGAATTCGATCCTGGAGAAGGTCGGCATCCCGGCCCCGGGCTGGTTCAACGACCCCACCTGGTCCAAGCCGGCGCTCACCCTGCTCGCCCTCTGGGGCATCGGCGACCTCATGGTCATCTTCATGGCCGCGCTGCTCGACGTCCCCCAAGAGCAGTACGAGGCGGCCGAGTTGGACGGCGCCTCGGCCTGGCAGCGGTTCCGCTACGTGACGCTCCCGAACATCTCGCCCATCGTGATGTTCGCCGTCGTCACCGGCGTGATCCAGACCATGCAGTACTACACACAGCCCCTCATCGCCGGAAAGGTCGCGTCCGGCGTCATCCAGGGCGCCGGCACGCAGTTCGAGCCCGGCTACCCGGAGAAGTCCACGCTCACCCTTCCCCAGCTCGTCTACAACCTCGGCTTCCAGCGCTTCGACTACGGCTCGGCCTGCGTGGTGGCACTCGTCCTGTTCGCCCTGTCGATGGTGTTCACCGCGTTCCTGATGCGGCGCCGGGGCGGCCTCAATCTGGCAGGTGACTGACCATGGCCCAAGTACTCGACAAGCCCGTGGAGTTGAGGGCGCCGGTGACCCCCGCCGAGCGCGTCGCCCGCCGCAAGGCGCTCATGGAGTGGATCGCCGTCCACTCGCTCGGCGTCGCCGCGGCCCTCTTCTTCACACTCCCCTTCGTGTTCGTGTTCCTGACCTCGCTGATGAGCGACAGCCAGGCACTGAGCCGCGACCTCATCCCGCACACCTGGGAGTGGGGCAACTACAAGAAGGTCTTCGACACCCCGGGCTTCCTGACCTGGTGGAAGAACACGCTGATCTACGCCGGTCTCGGCACCGTCCTGACCGTCGTGTCGTCGATCCCGGTGGCGTACGCGCTCGCCAAGTTCCGCTTCCGGGGCCGGAATCTGTCCCTGATGCTGGTCATCTCGATGATGATGCTGCCGCCGCAGGTCGTGATCATCCCCATGTACCTGTTCTGGGCCAAGCAGTTGGACCTGTCGGGCACGCTGTGGCCGCTGATCATCCCGATGGCGTTCGGAGATGCTTTTTCCATCTTCCTTCTCCGCCAGTTCCTGATGACCATCCCGAACGAGTACCTGGACGCGGCGAAGGTGGACGGCTGCGGCGAGTTCAAGACGCTGCTGCGGGTCGTCCTGCCGATGGCGAAGCCGGGGATCGCGGCCGTCGCGCTCTTCCAGTTCTTCTACGCCTGGAACGACTACTTCGGGCCGCAGATCTACGCGTCCGAGAACCCCGGTGCCTGGACGCTGAGTTACGGCCTGGAGTCGTTCAAGGGCGCGCACCACACCGACTGGAATCTCACCATGGCCGCGACCGTGCTGGTCATGGCCCCCGTGATCCTCGTGTTCTTCTTCGCCCAGAAGGCGTTCGTCGAGGGCGTCACACTCACCGGAGTGAAGGGTTAACCACGCATGCTGTGCCTTCCCGGGGGACGCTTCCCCCAATTGCCGCTGCGCGGCGGGCCGGACCCCCGGCAGATGAAGACCGTCACCGGCGCCCGGAAGCGAGGGAACCTCCAGTGAAACTCACCGTGGTCGGCGGAGGCTCGACCTACACACCCGAACTCATCGACGGCTTCGCCCGGTTGAGGGACACCCTGCCCGTCGAGGAACTCGTCCTCGTCGACCCGGCGCCCGAACGCCTGGAGCTGGTGGGCGGGTTGGCCCGCCGGATCTTCGCGAAGCAGGGGCACCCCGGCAAGATCGTGACGACGTTCGACCTGGACGCCGGCGTCGAGGGCGCCGACGCGGTGCTGCTCCAGCTCCGCGTCGGCGGGCAGGCGGCCCGCGAGCAGGACGAGACCTGGCCGCTGGAGTGCGGCTGCGTCGGCCAGGAGACGACCGGTGCGGGCGGCCTCGCCAAGGCGCTGCGGACCGTGCCGGTGGTCCTCGACATCGCGGAGCGGGTCCGCCGTACGAACCCGGACGCCTGGATCATCGACTTCACCAACCCGGTGGGGATCGTGACCCGCGCCCTGCTCCAGGCCGGCCACAAGGCGGTCGGGCTGTGCAACGTGGCGATCGGCTTCCAGCGGAAGTTCGCCGGACTCCTCGGGGTCACCCCGGCCGATGTGCACCTCGACCATGTGGGCCTCAACCACCTCACCTGGGAGACCGGTGTGCGGCTAGGCGGTCCCGAGGGCGAGAACGTCCTGCCCAAGCTGCTCGCCGAGCACGGCGACGACATCGCCGCCGACCTGAGCCTTCCACGCGAACTGCTCGACCGGCTCGGCGTCGTCCCGTCGTACTACCTGCGCTACTTCTACGCGCACGACGAGGTCGTACGGGAACTCCGTACGAAGCCGTCGCGGGCCTCCCAAGTGGCCGAGATGGAACGGAACCTGCTGAAGATGTACGCCGATCCGGCGCTCGACGAGAAGCCCGCGCTGCTCGCCAAGCGCGGCGGGGCCTATTACTCCGAGGCCGCTGTCGACCTGGCCGCCGCGCTGCTCGGCGGGGGCGGGAGCCCCTACCAGGTGGTGAACACGTACAACAAGGGCACGCTGCCGTTCCTGCCGGACGACGCGGTGATCGAGGTGCAGGCCGCCATCGGCGCGAAGGGTCCGACTCCGCTTCCCGTGGCCGAAGTCGACCCGCTGTACGCGGGGTTGACGGCCAACGTGACGGCGTACGAGGACCTCGCCCTGGAGGCCGCGCTGCGCGGTGGCCGGGACCGGGTGTTCAAGGCGCTGCTCTCGCATCCCCTGATCGGCCAGTACGAGTACGCCGAAGCCCTGACCGACCGACTGATCGCGCACAACCGGGAGCACCTCGCGTGGGCCTGACCGCAAGTGTCCTCGCCGTCGACGCGGGCAACAGCAAGACCGACGTCGCGGTCGTGGCGGCCGACGGAGAGGTCCTCGCCACGGCCCGCGGCGGCGGGTTCCGGCCCCCGGTCGTGGGCATCGAGACGGCCGTGGACAACGTCGCGGAAGCCGTCGCCCGCGCCTTCGCGGACGCGGGGGTGAGCGCGGTCGAGCATGTGTCGGCCTGTCTCGCCAACGCCGACTTCCCCGTGGAGGAGGAGCAGTTGGCCGCCGCGCTGCACGCGCGCGGGTGGGGCACGAGTGTGGAGGTGCGCAACGACACGTTCGCGGTGCTGCGGGCGGGCATCCCCGAGCCGCGCGGCGTCGCCGTCGTGTGCGGGGCGGGCATCAACTGCGTCGGCATGCGGCCCGACGGCCGTACCGCCCGCTTTCCGGCGATCGGCCGTATCTCCGGTGACTGGGGCGGTGGTTGGGGCCTGGCGGAGGAGGCCCTGTGGCACGCGGCCCGCGCGGAGGACGGGCGCGGCGGCCCCACGGCCCTGGCGCGTACGCTCCCGGCGTACTTCGGCCTGGACTCGATGTACGACCTGCTGGAGGCCCTGCATCTCGAACACGTCGCGCACCGTCGCCGGCACGAGTTGACGCCGGTGCTGTTCGCGACGGCGGTGGACGGCGACCCGGTGGCCCGCTCCATCGTCGACCGGTTGGCCGAGGAGGTGGTGGCGATGGCGACGGTCGCGCTGACCCGCCTGGAGCTGCTCGACGAGGAGGCGCCGGTGCTGCTCGGCGGCAGCGTCCTCGCCGCCCGGCATCCCCAACTGGACGACGGTATAAGGGAGTTGCTGGCTGCCCGGGCGCCCAAGGCGGTGGCCACGGTCGTCACCGCGCGGCCGGTCCTCGGCGCCGTCCTGCTGGGCCTGGACCATGTGGGCGTCCCGGCCGAGGCGCATGCGCGGGCCAGGGGGTACTACGAGCACTGACACCCGGGAACCGAACAGATTCCCACGGCGTATTCATGGACAAGGGGGCGGTGCGGGGCGTTGTGTGGTGCCGGAAATCCGGTGCTCACGCTGCGATCCGATCAAGATCCAGTGAAGGCCCGTGCGGAATGTCAGTCCTGGCGGCGATACTTGCGGCGACGGGATGACCCTGGGGGAGGTCAGCAGTGACAGAACCGCCGAAGACGAGTACGGCACCACCGGGCACCGCCGTGCCCACGATGCCGGTGCTGCCGCCGCAGCCGGGCCGCCCGGGGGCGCCCGCGCCCCGGCGTACGCCGGACGCGACACCCGTGCGCCGTACGGCGCTCGCCGAGGGTGTCGACCAACTGCGCGCGGCCGCCACCACCGAGCCGGGGCGGCTGCGGGCCATCGGCGCGCTGCTGGCCCTGCTGGTGGTCGCGTTCGGCGTGGTCACCGCCTGGCAGACCGACAGCCGGGCGACGGCGGCCGGTGACGTGCTGCACCACAGCCAGCCGCTCACCTCGGACGCGGCGGACATCTACCGCTCGCTCGCCGACGCCAACACGATGGCGGCCACCGGTTATCTGGCCGGTCTGCAGGAGTCCCCGGCGACCCGCAAGCAGTACGAGCTGGACATAAAGACGGCCGCCGCGAAGCTCGTCACCGCCGCCGCCAACACCGACCCGGGCTCGTCGTCCGCGACCACCATCAGGCAGCTCAACGAACTCCTGCCGCAGTACAAGGGGTTGGTCGAGTCGGCCCGCGCCAACAACCGGCAGGGCTTCCCGGTGGGCGGCGCCTATCTGCGCGCCGCGAACACCACCATGCAGAAGCAGATGCTCCCGAAGGCCCAGGACCTCTACAAGAACGAGAACGAGCGGCTGAGCGCCGACTACGGGAACGCGACGCCGTACCCGTGGTTCGCGATCGCCCTCGGGCTCGTCGCGCTCGGCGGTCTGGCCTGGGCCCAGCGGCGTAACTACCAGCGCACCAACCGGGTGCTGAACCACGGCCTGGTCGCCGCCTCGGCCACCACCGCGGTCGTGCTGCTGTGGGTGGTCGTCGGCCACACCGTCGCCCGCGCGGGCCTGAACGACTCCTACGACCACGGGGTCAAGTCGCTCAACGTGCTGCACGACGCCCAGATCGCCTCCCTGAAGGCGCGCAGTGACGAGAACCTGATCCTGGTCAGCCGCGGCGCGGAGACGAAGACGCTCGCGAACGACAAGGTCGTGGACGCCTACGACTGGGGATACGACCAGGAGATCGCCGCGCTGGGCAAGGGCCTGAAACTGGCCGACTCGCTCGCCGACGACTCCGCGGGCCGCGAGCCGGTCACGGTCGCCAACAAGTCCATGCAGACGTGGAAGTCCCGCCACGACCAGGTCAGCGACGACAACAACGACGGCAACTACCAGGCCGCCCGCCAAGGTGTCATCGGCGACGGCGAGTCGACGGCTGAGTGCTTCACGTCGGTGGACGACTCGCTGGACCTCGCTCTACAGCACGAGGCGAAAGAGTTCAGGCAGTCCGCCGGTGACGGCCTGGACGCGATGACCGGCCTCACCGTGGGCGCCGCGGTGCTCGCGGTGCTCGGTGCGGCCGGCGCCGTCCTGGGCATCGGGCGCCGGCTGTCGGAGTACCGGTGAAAGGGGGCGTGACGATGCGGGCACGGAGTGACTTTTTTCGCCGCCTGAGCGCTGTACGACGTGTGCGGGCCGGTCTGCGGGGCTGGGGCGGGGTGGGTGCGATGGCGGTCGTCTGCGTCCTCGCGCTCGCCTTCGTCCTGCTGCTGCCGCTCACCCAGTCACGCGGGGAGGCCGGCGCGGACCTCGGCGTACAGCGCACGGCCCAGGGCATCCAGGCCAAGGCCGCAAAGTGCCAGGAGAGCACGGTCCAGGACCAGAGCCCGCCCCCGTCGGACGCCGACGGCAGCACGATCAGCGCCATCAAGGAGCGCGGCTACCTGAGTGTGGGCGTCGACCAGAACAGTTACCGGTGGGGCTACCTCAACCCCAACAGCTCCGGCGAGCTGGAGGGCTTCGACATCGACCTCGTGCACGCCATCGCCAAGAACATCTTCGGCAGCTCCTACAGCCCGAGCCAGGTGCATCTCCTGGCCATCCCGACCGACCAGCGCGTCCCGGCGCTCCAGAAGAAGCGCGTCGACATGGTGGTCCGCACCATGACGATCACCTGCGGCCGGCTCGACGACGTCGCCTTCTCCGCGCCGTACTTCGTCACCGGCCAGCAGGTCCTCGCCCCGAAGGTCTCGACGATCAAGGGCTACAACGACACCCTCGCCCACAAGAGGATCTGCTCGGCGAAGGACTCCACGGCGTACAAGGCTCTGCTCGCGGACAAGGGCCACAAGATCCCCGCCACGGTCACCATCCTGGAGCCCGTCCCGAACCAGCTCGACTGCCTGGTGAAGCTCCAACTCGGCCAGACGGACGCGGTGGTGACCGACGGCGCGCTCGCCGCGAGCCAGGCCGCGCAGGACCCGACGGTGGAGCTGAAGGGCGCCCCCTTCACCACCGAGTACTACGGCGTGGCCATGAACAAGTCCGCCACCGACCTGGTGCAGCGGGTCAACCGAATACTGGAGACCTACCGCACCAGCACCGGCGCCGACGGCTGGCACGCGTCCTACACGAAATGGCTGCTGCCCACCCTGGGCGAGAACTCACCGTCCGCCGACCCGCCCGCCCCGCACTACAAGTGACAGACCGTCAACTACCGAACGACACAACGGACTTTCCACGGCACACAACGCAGCGAGAGGTGATCGATGGGCGTCACGGGACCCCCCGGGCCGGTAATGGACCGGGACGAGGTGGACCGTGCGCTGGCGCGGCTCGGCGCGGAGCACGAGGCCATCGAGACCTCGCTCCTCGCCCTCCAGGACCACGCGGGCCGCAGACTCCTCGAAGGCGCCGAGCTGACCGGGACGACCAAGGAGCGCTGGGCGTCCACGGACGCGGCGATCACGCTGCTGTGGGCGTACTTCGACGCGTACACGGACGCGTTCCACGCCGCCCAGAGCATCCGCTCCCGGCGCCGCTGGTCCAGCCGTGAGGACCTGGTCGAGCTGACGGAGCTGCTGCGCGGCGAGTCCGTCACGGTCGCCGGATCCACCACGGCGACGGCCAACATGCCGACGCTGACCGGCGGTTCGAGCAAGCTGAGCCACCAGTACTCGCTGAGCGCGCTCGTCGACGAGATGAACGACCTGTACGCGAACTCCCTCGACATGGTCGTCACGTCCGACGCGGTGTGGTCGGCGCTGCCCGCCCGGATCGATTTACTGGCCGCGGAGTTGCGGCGCACCCGCCAGCTCGCCCACTCCGTCGGCGTCCGCCCGGGCGAGCACCCGGCGGGCGACGACCTGGAGCGCATCACGCGCGTGCTGACCGACCTGCGCGAGCGCGTGGTCTCCGACCCGCTGGCCTTCTGGGTGCGGGCGCAGGGCAGTTCGGCCCCCGGCGGCGGCCGGCCCGACACCACGGTCTACGACCGGGAGGCGCGCGCCCTGGAGGACGTGCGCCGCGAGATCGACGCCGTACTGACCGTCCGGCAGGACGCGGAGGCGCGGCTGGTGAAGCTGCGGGACGTGCTCTCCCGCGCGGACCGTACGCTCGCCGAGGCGCGCACCGCGCGCGGTGAGGTCCTCGCGAAGATCGCCGCCACGGAGGTGCCGGTCGTCGGCGGACCGCCGACCGTGCTGCAGGAGCAGTTGTCGACGGCCGCCGAGTACCGCAGACACGCCCAGTGGCACCGTTTGTCGCCGCTCCTGGAGTCCCTGGAGCGGAAGGCGGAGGACGAACTGCTGCGCGCCCGCGAGTCGTTGACCGCGGTGACCCAGCCGCTGGCGGTCCGCGCGGAGCTGCGCGGCCGCCTCGACGCGTACAAGGCGAAGGTCGCCCGGCACGGTCTCGCGGAGGACCCGCTGCTCATCGAGCGGTACGACGCGGCGCGCCGCATGCTGTGGAGCGCGCCCTGCGACCTGCGTGTCGCCGAACAGGCGGTGCTGCGCTACCAGCACGCCGCCGCCGAGCAGTTCAACGCCCCGCGGACGCAGCCGCAGGGCGGTCCCGAGGACCAGAGGGGGCCGGGCGCGTGAGTGACGAGGGAGAAGCGGGGTCGGTCATGGGTGAGGCACAGCAGAAGTGTCAACGGCCGGGCTGCGAGGGGTCGTACGAGGACGTCGGCGGCGGCGAGCTGTACTGCGACACGTGCGGTCTGGCGCCGGTGGTGGCGGCGAACGGCGCGATCAGTTCACCGCCCACCGGGATGACCAGCGGCAAGGGGTCGCGGGGAAGCGCCAGTTCCCGTACCAGCAGCCGTAGTTCGCGTATGTCGTCGCAGTCGTCGAAGTCCCGGCGCTCGGTGTCGGGGCGGCTCTCGCGCTCGGAGTCGGGGCGGTCCACCGGCCGTTCGGTGTCGGTGCGCAGCTCCGGCTCGTCGTCGGGGACGTCCAGCCGCGGCCGGCTCGGGGTCGGTCTGGTGCAGGTGCCGGCGGTGCCGCGGCCCGATCCGCGCGGGATGGTCCTGGAGAACCCGGAGGTGCCCGAGCGCAAGCGGTTCTGCTCGCGCTCGGACTGCGGTGCGCCGGTGGGGCGCTCCCGCGGTGACAGCCAGGGGCGCACGGAGGGCTTCTGCACCAAGTGCGGCAACCCGTACTCGTTCACGCCCAAGCTGACCACCGGTGACGTCGTGCACGGGCAGTACGAGGTCGCGGGCTGCCTGGCGCACGGCGGTCTGGGCTGGGTCTATCTCGCCGTGGACCGCGCGGTCTCCGACCGCTGGGTGGTCCTCAAGGGCCTCCTCGACACCGGCGACCAGGACGCGATGGAGGCGGCGATCTCCGAGCGGCGCTTCCTCGCCGAGATCGAGCACTCCAACATCGTGCGGATCTACAACTTCGTGGAGCACCTGGACCAGCGGACGGGTTCGCTGGACGGGTACATCGTCATGGAGTACGTCGGCGGCAAGTCCCTGAAGGAGATCGCCAACGACCGCCGTACGGCGGACGGCAAGCGTGATCCGCTGCCGGTGGAGCAGGCCTGCGCCTTCGGCATCGAGGCCCTGGAGGCGCTCGGTCATCTGCACAGCCGCAACCTGCTGTACTGCGACTTCAAGGTCGACAACGCGATCCAGACCGAGGACCAGCTCAAGCTGATCGACATGGGCGCGGTGCGCAGAATGGACGACGACGAGTCGGCCATCTACGGCACGGTGGGCTATCAGGCGCCGGAGGTCGCGGAGGCCGGCCCGTCGGTGGCGAGCGACCTGTACACGGTCGCCCGCACGCTCGCGGTGATGACCTTCGACTTCCAGGGCTACACGAACGTCTTCGTGGACTCGCTGCCCGACCCGGACAACATCGAGGTGTTCCGCCGCTACGAGTCGTTCTACCGGCTCCTGGTCCGCGCCACCGACCCGGATCCGGCCCGCCGGTTCGCCTCCGCGCAGGAGATGGCCGAGCAGTTGACGGGGGTGCTGCGCGAGGTCGTCTCGCTGCAGACCGGGCGGGCCCGCCCGTCCCTGTCCACCCTGTTCGGCCCCGAACTGAAGGTCACGGACACGGAGTTGTTCCCCACGCTGGACGGGGACGTGTCGTCGCTGGGGGCGCGGGCGGCACGGCCGTCGAAGCCGGCCGGCACGGTGCTCGCCGAACGGCCCCGTACCGACGCCGGGTCGGCGGCGCTCAACGGCGGTGCGCCGAGCGTCGTCAGGCAGGTCGACGCCCCGGCCGTGGCGCTCGCCCTGCCCGTCCCGCACGTCGACCCGTCCGACCCCAACGCGGGCTTCCTGGCGGGCCTGATGGCGACCGCGGCGACCGAACTGCTCGGCGCGCTCGCGTCCGCGCCGTCGCCGTCCGTGGAGACCCGGCTGCGGCAGATCAGGGCCTGGCTGGAGAACGGCGACTCGTACACCGCGCTGGACGCCCTGGCGAAGCTGGAGGACGAGCGGCCCGACGACTGGCGGGTGGTCTGGTACACGGGCGTGGCCGCGCTGGCGACGCGTGACTTCGAGGCCGCCGCGCTGTCCTTCGACGCGATCTACGACGCCTTCCCGGGCGAGCCCGCGCCGAAGCTGGCGCTGGGGCTGTGCGCCGAGGTGCTGGAGCAGTTGGACAACGCGGCCGAGTACTACCGGCTGGTGTGGTCGACCGACCCGAGCTATGTGAGCGCGGCCTTCGGTCTGGCCCGCGTCCAGTTCGCGACCGGCGACCGGCCCGGTTCCGTACGGACGCTGGAATCGGTGCCCGAGGCATCCATCCACTACACGGCCGCGCGGGTGGCCGCCGTACGGGCGCGGCTTCGGCAGCGGGCCGCGGCGGCCGACGACACGCCGTTCCTGGACGATCTGACGGCGGCCGCCGGACAGGTGGAAGCGCTGGAGGGATACGGTCTGGACGCGGTCCGGCGCGAGCGGTTGTCGGCCGAGGTCCTCGGCCGGGCCCTCGACTGGATACTCTCCGGAGGCCAGGGTTCCGTGCCGCTCACGCGGCGGGAGCTGCTCGGCAGCGAACTGGACGAGCGGGGACTCCGCTTCGGCCTGGAGCGTTCGTACCGCACGCTGGCCCGGCTGGCACGGGGCGGCGAGGAGAGGATCGACCTGGTGGAACGTGCCAACCGTTACCGCCCCCGGACGTGGGTGTAGTTGATGTCGCAGATGCCCCAGCTCTCCGCCTGCCCGAGCTGCGAGGAGCCGCTCGAGTCGGGCGACCGCTTCTGCGGCGCGTGCGGATACGACCTGTCCGCCGTGCCCGCGCCGCCGGACGACCACCCGACGCTCACCATGAACGGCGCGGTGCCGCTCCCGCCCGAGGAGGCCACGGACGTGGACTGGCCCGTGGTACCGCAGTTGGAGGGCGCCGAGACCCCGCCGACGGTCCATCTGCCCACCGACCTGCCCGGCACGGACTCGGGCGGCACCCCGCTGCCGTCCAACGCCCCGCTGCCGCCCACCGGTTCACCGGTCTCCCCGGCCACCGGCGTACGGTTCGACCGGCCGCCGGAGCCCGACGAGTACCCCTTGCAGGCGCCGGACCCGCGGGTCGCCGCCGATCCGCCGACCGCGGGCGCGGGCGTCAAGGTGTGCGTGGCCTGCCGCTCGGGCCGGGTGGACCCGGACGGCTACTGCGAGAACTGCGGGCACGCCCAGCCCCGCGAACGCGACCACATGGAACAGGAGTTGGGCCCGCTCGCGGCGGTCAGCGACCGCGGGCTGCGCCACCACCGCAACGAGGACGCCTTCGCCGTAGGACAGTGTGTGCTGCCCGACGGGGCGCCCGCGCTCGTCGCGGTGGTGTGTGACGGGGTGTCCTCGGCGACCCGGCCCGACGCGGCCTCGCTGGCCGCCTCGCGGCAGGCGGGTGAGGCGCTGCTGGCCGCGCTGCCGCAGGGGACGCATCCGCAGCAGGCGATGCACGAGGCGATCGTCGCGGCCTCGCACGCGGTCAACTCCCTTGCCGAGGAGCCCGCGACGGCCCGCGAGCACGCCCCGCACCAGAACGCGCCGGCCTGCACCCTGGTCGCCTCCGTCGTCACCCCGGCCCTCCTCGTGGTCGGCTGGGTCGGCGACAGCCGCGCCTACTGGATCCCGGTGGACCGCAGTTCACCGCCGGCCCGGCTCACCGAGGACGACTCGTGGGCGGCCCAGATGGTCGCCGCGGGCCTGATGAGCGAGGCGGAGGCCTACGCCGACGAGCGCGCCCACGCGATCACCGGCTGGCTCGGCGCGGACGCGTACGAACTGGAGCCGCACACCGCTTCCTTCAAGCCCGACCGGCCGGGTGTAGTGGTGGTGTGCACGGACGGGCTGTGGAACTACGCGGAGTCCGCCGAGGAGATGGCCGAGGTCGTCCCCCCGGACGCGGCTCTCCGCCCGCTGCACAGCGCCCAGGTCCTGGTCGGCCACGCGCTGGACGGCGGGGGCCACGACAACGTAACAGTGGCCGTCGTGCCGTTCCCGGCCCCGCCGCAAGGGGCAGTAATCGGCTGAGGCCGTACAAACGGGGGCGGCCTCGGACCGGTGGGGACCGGTCCGCACATAGTCATCACCCCATCCAGGTGGGGGATTTGAGGGGGATCAGAGTAGGTATGGCCAATTTCTCGAAGTCGAACGTGCCACAGTTCTCGGTCGACGTGTACCAGAACGAGTACCTGCCGGAGGGCGGGCGTGAGGTCAACGCGATCGTCACGGTGACCTCGACCGGCGGCGGCACCATCGGGAGCCCGGTCGCGGCGCCCCATCTGTACTCGGCCGGGCAGGGCCCGGACGCGGCCGTGGCGATCATGGTCGACTGCTCGGGTTCGATGGACTACCCGCCGACCAAGATGCGCAACGCGCGCGACGCCACGGCCGCCGCCATCGACACCCTGCGGGACGGGGTGCACTTCGCGGTGATCGGCGGCACGCATGTCGCCAAGGAGGTCTATCCGGGCGGCGGCGCGCTCGCGGTCGCCGACGCCCGGACCCGCGACCAGGCCAAGCAGGCGCTGCGCAAGCTGAGCGCGGGCGGCGGCACCGCCATCGGCACCTGGCTGCGCCTCGCCGACCGGCTGCTGTCCTCCGCGGACGTCTCCATACGCCACGGCATCGTGCTCACCGACGGCCGCAACGAGCACGAGGCGCCGGAGGATCTGAAGGACGCGATCAACTCCTGCGCCGGACGTTTCACCTGTGACGCCCGTGGTGTCGGCACGGACTGGGAAGTGAAAGAAGTCACAGGGATCGCCTCCGCGCTGCTCGGCACCGCCGACATCGTCGCCGACCCGGCGAACCTCGCCGCCGACTTCACGAAGATGATGGAGACGGCGATGGGCAAGGAGGTCGCGGACGTCGCGCTGCGGCTGTGGACGCCGGTGGGCACGACCATCAAGTTCGTCAAGCAAGTCGCGCCCAGGGTCGAGGAGTTGACCGGCCGCCGCACCGAGGCGGGCCCGCGCGCCGGGGACTACCCCACCGGTTCCTGGGGAGACGAGTCCCGTGACTACCACGTGTGCGTCGAGGTCCCCGAGGCCGGCATCGGCCAGGAGATGCTCGCCGCCCGGGTCTCGCTGGTCGTCCCGCAGCCCGACGGCAGTACCCAGAACCTGGGCGCCCAGGGGCTGGTGAAGGCCGTATGGACCGACGACATGGTGGCGTCCACGTCCATCAACCCGCAGGTCGCGCACTACACCGGCCAGGCCGAACTGGCACAAGCCATCCAACAAGGGCTGGATCTCCGCAAATCGGGAGATGTCGATGGAGCAACGGCCAAACTGGGACGGGCCGTTCAGCTCGCCAGCGTCTCCGGAAACGCGGATACTGCGAAACTGCTTGCGAAGGTGGTGGACGTGGTCGATGCCGCGGCGGGTACTGTGCGACTGAAGGCGAAGGTCGCGGAGGCCGACGAGATGACTCTCGAGACACGGTCCACAAAGACTGTTCGTGTAAAGAAGTGACCTAGCCGGAACGACCCGGTTCGACCAAGCCTGACCCTGTGAGAAAGGGGGACGCGCCGACATGCCGACCTGCCCGAACGGACACCAGTCGGGTTCCGACGACTGGTGCGAGGTCTGCGGTCACCGCATGGCCGGTGCCGTACCCCCGCCCCCTCCGCCGCCCCCCGGCGGCGGCTACGGCTTCCCGCCGCCCGCGCGCCCGAGCGCCGAGGCGGAGCTCTGCCCGCAGTGCCGTACGCCCCGTGAGGGCGGTGCGCCGTTCTGCGAGGAGTGCCGGTGGAACTTCCTCACGAACACGGCGACCTCGTACACCCCGGCCGCGCCGCGCCCCACGTCCCCCGGCCCGAGCCCGGCGGCCCGCTTCCAGCAGCCGCCGCCGCCCGGTCCGACGTACGGCGGTGACCCCTACGAGTACCAGGGCTCGCGCCCGTCGCAGATGAACCGGCCGGCCGAGCCGATACCGCCGTTCGGCGGCGAAGCGACGGGACGGCCTGGTGGGCCGGGTGGCCCCGGGGTGTCCGGAAGCCCCGGTGGACCTGGCGGACCTGGCGGACCTGGCGGTCCCGGTGCACCTGGTGGGCCGAACGGTCCCGGTGGCTTCGGCGGCGAACGTCAAGGCGGACCTGGTGGGCAGGGCGGCCCCGGTGGACCCGGTGGCCCCGGCGCGCAGGGGTTCGGCAACGAGCGGCAGGGTGGGCCCGGCGGGCCTGGCGGACCCGGCGCGCAGGGCTTCGGCGGCGAACGCCAAGGTGGTCCCGGTGGTCCGGGGGCGCAGGGCTTCGGCAATGAGCGCCCGGGCGGACCGGGTGGACCCGGTGGTCCCGGTGGCCAGGGTGCGCAGGGCTTCGGCGGCGAACGCCAGGGCGGGCCTGGTGGTCAGGGCGGCCCCGGTGGCCCGGGGGCACAGGGCTTCGGCAATGAGCGGCGGGGTGGGCCCGAGGGTCCAGGTGGCCCCGGCGCGCAAGGTTTCGGCAACGAGCGGCAAGGTGGGCCCGGCGGCCCCGGCCGCGCGCAGGGCTTCGGCGGTGAGCGCCAGGGCGGCTCTCCCGCGCCCTTCGGCAGCAACGACCCGTCCGGCCCGCCGCGGCCGTTCGGCAACGATCCCTCCGGCCCGCCGCCCTTCGGCAACGAGGCGTCCAGCCGGCCCGGACCGTTCGGCAACGAGCAGTCCACGGGCCCCGGCGGCCAGTTCGGCAATGAACGCCCCGGCCAGGGCGAGTTCGGCGGCGGCCGGCCCGGCGGCTTCGGCGGTGAGCGGCAGGGTCCGCCCGGACCGTTCGGCAACGAGCCCTCGAACCCGCAGGGTCCCCCGAACTTCGGCCCCGACCCCTCGCGGCCGGTCCCGCCGCCGCCCGGACCGACCCCGAACGCGGGTCCCGGTCAGACGAGCGGCGCCCCGCAGGCCTTCCAGCAGTCGGCTCCGCCCGGATTCCCGCAGGAGACGAACCGTCCGCAGCAGGGCGGCCCGCCCTTCGGCGGCGGTGACGACGACTGGGTGATCTCCCCGCCGACCCCCGGCTCCCCGGGCGGTCCCGGCGGTCCTGGCGGTCCCGGTCAGGGCGGTGGCGGCTACGGCTATCCGCAGCCCGGTTCGACCCAGGCCCCGCCCCCGCCCCGTCCGGCGTACCAGCAGCAGCCGACGACGTGGATGGCGACGATCGGCCCGGACCGCGAGTACTTCATGGCGATGATGCAGCGCTCGGGTCCGGAGGCCGCTGGGCTCAACCTGCCCGCGTACTCCCCCGAGCAGCAGCGCCGGCTCACCGGCAACCAGATCACCATCGGCCGCCGTCGGCACTCCACCGGTGAGTCCCCCGACATCGACCTGTCGGTGCCGCCGGAGGACCCGGGCGTCTCGCACCAGCACGCGGTACTGGTCCAGCAGCCGGACGGCAGTTGGGCGGTCGTCGACCAGAACTCGACGAACGGTACGACGGTCAACGGCGGCGAGGAGCCGATCCAGCCCTTCGTGCCGGTGCCGTTGCAGGACGGGGATCGGGTGCATGTGGGGGCGTGGACGACGATCACGGTTCGGCGGGGTTAAGGGCGGCACGGTTCAGCGGAGGGGCCAGGTGTACGGCCCCTCCGGATCGTCCAGCCATGCCCACACCCGCTCACCGGCGACCGAGACGCCGTAGCGCTCGCGTCCTGGCCTCCCTTCACGCTCCCACAGCTCGCGGGCGTCCCGCGGATCGAGCGTGCCGTGGGTGAGGGTGAGCAGGAAGCGGAGCAGTTCGTGGTCGCCGGGGCGGTGCGGGATCTCGGTCGGCGTGGTCGGTTCGGTACCGCGCAGGGGGACGAAGTACGCGGCCGTGTTCAGGAAGGTGCCCTCGGCGTGGGTCGGGTCGCGGACGGTGAGGGTGATCAGGCCGGTGGCCAGCGGGGCCAGGACGCGGGCGCCGGGGCGGCACTGGGCGATCCAGGCGCGCGGGACCGTCGTCAGGGCGCAGGTCGCCACGATCCGGTCGTAGGGGCCGTGTGCGGGGACTCCGCGGGTGCCGTCGCCGGTGACGACGGCCGGGCGGTACCCGGCGTCGGCGAGGTGGGTGCGCGCGGAGTCGGTGATCTCCGGTTCCAGGTCGACGGTGGTCACCAGGTCGTCGCCGAGCCGGTGGGCGAGCAGCGCCGCGTTGTAGCCCGTGCCCGCGCCGATCTCCAGCACCCGGTCGCCGTCCGTCACCCGCAGTTCGGCCAACATCCTTGCCATCAGCGAGGGTTGGCTGCTGGACGACACCAGCTCGCCGTCCCGCAGCCGCGTGGCGAGCGGTACGTCGGCGTACACCCCGCGCAGCCAGCGCTCCCGCGCGTCCGGGTCGGGACTCCCCCGCCACAGCCGCTCGTGCCCCTGCCCGTCGCCGTCCGGGACACCGACGTAGTAGTACGGCACGAACAGATGCCGCGGCACCGCCGCGAACACCGCCCGCCATCCGGGGTCCGTGTCCCAGGCTCCGCTCAGGCCGATCGCCCGCACCAGTTCCGCCCGCGCGGAGACGGCGACGGCGTCCAGGTCCTTGTCGAGAGCGTGCGCGCTCATACGTCCACTGTCCTGCGACGGGGGGCGGGAAGCGAGCGGTCCTAAGCCTGAAGTCCTCCGCCACGCCGTCTGAGACCATGGAAGCGTGAAAGAGATTCCGCGCGGCACGCTTCAGGAGCAGACCTTCTACGAGCAGGTCGGCGGGGAGGAGACCTTCCGTCGGCTCGTGCACCGTTTCTACGAGGGCGTCGCCCAGGATCCGCTGCTGAGGGCGATGTACCCGGAGGAGGACCTGGGCCCGGCCGAGGAGCGCTTCGCCCTGTTCCTGATGCAGTACTGGGGCGGCCCGACGACGTACAGCGACAACCGCGGCCACCCGCGTCTGCGGATGCGCCACGCGCCCTTCCAGGTCGACCAGGCCGCGCACGACGCCTGGCTGAAGCACATGCACGTCGCCGTGGACGAACTCGGCCTGTCCGAGGAGCACGAGCGCACGCTGTGGAACTACCTGACGTACGCCGCCGCGTCGATGGTGAACACGGCGGGCTGAGCACGGCGAGCTGAACGCCCTTTGCCCCGCGGGGAGTTCGACGGCGCGCTCAGCGCACGCTGACGCCGAGTGCGCCGACTCCCGCCCTGCGTACGGCGATCGAGCCGTACGGCGTGCGCAGCCGCAGCCACGCGCCGGACGAGAAGAGGCCCGACTCGCCGCCGGGGCGCAGGAATCCGAGTGACTGTGCCGCGTGGACCGCCCGCACCGGCAGCGAGGTGTCGCCGACCGTGCGGGACCAGATCTCCCGCCCTATCCGGTCGAGTTCGGTGCGCGTACGGCCCTCGGGCGTCAACTCCTGCGTACGGGACCGGAATTCGGCGACACCGGCGGCGATCATCCCGCGCAGTGCCTGTGGGCCCGGCAGTCCGGACTCGGGGGTCCAGCCGCCGCGCGGTGGCAGCACCCCGGCCCACGGCGGGCCGGTCACCGCGGTCGGCACCCCGGCCGTGGCCGCCGACTCGTCGAGGGATTCGAGGAGTTCACCGGCGGAGACGGTCACGTCGAGCGTGGCGTCGAGGCCGTTCTCGTAGGGCTTGGCGAGGCGCACCGCGCGGATGGCGAGCACCTCGAAGGACGGCGGCCGGCCGAAGACGGCGAGCGCCGTGCCGGCCGCCTGGAGGCGGACCGCGGCGGCGCGGTCGTAGTGGAGCAGCCGGGAGAGGAAGGCCGCGAAGTCCGCCGCCTCCCCTTCGTCGGCGAGGTGGAGGACCGTCATGCGGCGACAGCCTCGTCCTCGTCGTCGTCCCGGTATTCCTCCAGGAACTCCCGTTCCTCGGCGGTGATCCGGCGCGGTCGCTGTGCCTCGAAGTCGAAGGGCACGACGACCGTGGAGGCCCGGACGTAGATCTGGTCGCCGTCCTTCACCTCGTAGGTGATGGTGAAGGACGCCGCCCTGATCTCGGTGATCCACAGCTCGATGTCCACCGGTGTGTGCCGGTGGACGAGCTGGCGTTTGTAGTCGATCTCGTGGCGCGACACCACCGACCCCTGCTTGAAGTCCTTCTCCGGGCGGAACAGGAAGTCGATACGGGCTTCCTCCAGGTAGCGGAGGAAGACCACGTTGTTCACGTGGCCGTACGCGTCCATGTCCGCCCAGCGCAGTGGGCAACGGTAGATGTGGCGCAAGAAGATCAGCCCCGGGTCAGCTTCTTGTAGGTGGCGCGGTGCGGACGCGCGGCGTCCGCACCGAGTCGCTCGACCTTGTTCTTCTCGTACGACTCGAAGTTGCCCTCGAACCAGTACCACTTCGACTCGCCCTCGTACGCGAGGATGTGCGTCGCGACCCGGTCCAGGAACCAGCGGTCGTGGGAGATGACCACGGCCGCACCGGGGAACTCGAGCAGCGCGTTCTCCAGCGACGACAGGGTCTCCACGTCGAGGTCGTTGGTGGGTTCGTCGAGGAGCAGCAGGTTGCCGCCCTCCTTGAGGGTCAGCGCCAGGTTCAGGCGGTTGCGCTCACCACCGGAGAGGACACCGGCCGGCTTCTGCTGGTCCGGGCCCTTGAAGCCGAAGGCGGACACATAGGCCCGCGACGGCATCTCGACCTGGCCGACGTTGATGTAGTCGAGCTCGTCGGAGACGACGGCCCACAGCGACTTCTTGGGGTCGATGTTGGCGCGGCTCTGGTCGACGTAACTGATCTTGACGGTGTCGCCGACCTTGATGGAGCCGGAGTCCGGGGTCTCAAGGCCTTGGATCATCTTGAACAGCGTGGTCTTGCCCGCGCCGTTGGGACCGATGACCCCGACGATGCCGTTACGCGGCAGCGTGAAGCTCAGGTCATCGATGAGAACCTTGTCGCCGAACGCCTTGGAAAGGCTCTGGACCTCGACGACGATCGAGCCCAGACGCGGGCCCGGCGGGATCTGGATCTCCTCGAAGTCCAGCTTCCGCATCTTGTCGGCCTCGGCTGCCATCTCCTCGTAACGGGCGAGGCGCGCCTTGGACTTGGTCTGACGGCCCTTGGCGTTGGAGCGAACCCACTCCAACTCCTCCTTGAGCCGCTTCTGGCGCTTCTCGTCCTTGCGGCCCTCGACCTTGAGGCGGGTGGACTTCTTGTCGAGGTACGTGGAGTAGTTGCCCTCGTAGGGAATCGCGCGGCCGCGGTCCAGTTCGAGGATCCACTCGGCGACGTTGTTCAGGAAGTACCGGTCGTGAGTTACGGCGACGACGGCGCCCACGTACTTCGTGAGGTGCTGCTCCAGCCAGTTCACCGAC
Source organism: Streptomyces sp. NBC_01478 (assembly GCF_036227225.1). Classification (GTDB taxonomy): domain Bacteria; phylum Actinomycetota; class Actinomycetes; order Streptomycetales; family Streptomycetaceae; genus Streptomyces. The sequence goes on from NZ_CP109444.1 coordinate 4,325,586, forward strand.
TCGGCGTCGAGGTGGTTGGTGGGCTCGTCGAGGAGGAGCAGGTCCGGGGCCTCGATCAGCAGCTTGCAGAGCGCGACGCGGCGCTTCTCACCGCCGGAGAGGTTGACGACCGGCCAGTCGCCGGGCGGGCAGCCCAGCGCGTCCATGGCCTGCTCCAGCTGCCCGTCGAGGTCCCAGGCGTTGGCGTGGTCCAGGTCCTCCTGGAGCTTGCCCATCTCGTCGAGCAGGGCGTCCGAGTAGTCGGTCGCCATCAGCTCGGCGACCTCGTTGAAGCGGTTGAGCTTGCCCATGATCTCGGCGGCGCCGTCCTGGACGTTCTCCAGGACCGTCTTGGTCTCGTCCAGTTCCGGCTCCTGCATGAGGATGCCGACGCTGTAGCCGGGCGACAGGAACGCGTCGCCGTTGGAGGGCTGCTCAAGGCCCGCCATGATCTTGAGAACGGTGGACTTACCGGCACCGTTAGGTCCGACCACACCGATCTTCGCGCCGGGCAGGAAGCTCAGCGTCACATCGTCAAGGATGACCTTGTCGCCGTGCGCCTTGCGCGTCTTGCGCATGGTGTAGATGTACTCAGCCAAGAGAAACCGTCCGGCAGCTTGAAATCTGGAGTGGGCAGATGTAGTCCATCTTGCCTGACCCCTGCCCCTCGGGGGAAACGCGTATGGGCGGGGCGCTGTGAGCTGGGAGTTCGGCGGGCACGGCCGAGAGTCGTCGGTCACTGTGGGTGTCCACGTCACCACCCACAGTCGATGTCGGCCTGTCCTCCCCGTACGACCGGATTGACGTTCGTGCCGTTGATCAGCAGCAGACCTCCGCTCCGGTCCCACTTCAGCTCGTACGTGCCGGCGGCGACGGGCCGGTATCCGTCGTCGACCACCCAGGAGTCCGCCTCACCCAGGGCCAGGCCGGTGCGCCCGACCGCGTAGGCCTCGCCGTTGCCGATCACGAGGAAGGACGTCTCCCGTACGACGGCCCTACAGCCGCCCGGTCCCGTGGGGCTCAGCACGTAGTACCGCGCGTCCGAGACCAGGTCGTCCAGCGCTCCCCACGCACTGCCCGACGCCGCCACGGCGATCAGCACGGCGCTCGTCGGCCACAGCCACCGGGTCCGCTTCCACGCGAGGCGCGCGGTCTCCTCCCGGCGGGCGGCCCTGAGGAAGGTCCGCCACAGGACGAGCGCGAGCACGAGGACGGTTCCGCTCACCCCCCAGCCGGGGACCACCCGCCCCCACACCACGAGCAGGAGGTCGCTCCAGGCCGCCCAGGCGGCGAGAGCCAGGGTCCCGATGCCCGCTGCCGTGTAGGCACCGGGCCCGGGCGACCACCCGACGCCGTGTTCGATCCGTGCTTCGGTCATGGCGGGTACGACTCCCCGGACGCGCCGACAGTTGCGCCGGGAAGCCGGAACACCGCCGGGCGGCCGGTGCTTCGGGGTTTCCTCAGCCCTGGCCGGGCTTGCGGTCCCGCAGCAGGACGAGGGTCGTGGCGCCGATGCCGACCAGGCCGAGGGCGAGGACCGTGATCATCGGGGTGATGCCGGAGCCGCCCGTCTCGGCGAGGTTGGTGTCGACGGCGGTGCCGCCGACGGTCGCGGGGCTCGGCTCGCTGAGCGTCTGCGTCACGGCACCGCCCGCGTCGCTCTGCGTCCGGCAGTCGAGGACCCCGGTGAACCGCTTCTCGTAGCCGTTCGGCGCCGTGATCGTGAAGTCGTACGCCTGGTCCTCCTGGAGCGGGATCGTCACCGTCGCGGACTTCCCGGCGTCGATGCCGTGCTCGACGCCCAGCAGCTCGAAGGTGAAGGTCTCGTCGCCCTGGTTGGCCGCGGTGATGTCCACGCCGCCCTCGGCACAGTTCTTCTGCGCCGACAGTGCCGGTATGGCGCCGGTCTCCGCCCAGTTCGCGCTCGCGGCGGCGGAGACCGTCGACTCGCTGGAACCGGCGAGGATCTGTGTCTGGCTTCTGCTGTCGGAGGTGAAGGCCCGGCCGACGGGCACGGTGGTGGAGGCCTGCACGGTCAGCTCGGCCGACCCGGCCGACGCGTCCTCGGGCACGTCGAAGAACACCTGGCTGCCGTCCGCCGCGGACGTGACGGCCTTGCCGTCCTTGTCGACGATCCGCACCCCGGTCGTGGCGGCGTCCGCGGGCGGTGCCACCGTCACCCCGCTCGCGTTCGTGTGCACCGTCACCGGTCCGAGCCGCTCACCGGGATGCCCGGACACGGCCGGCGGGTCGAGGGTCAGCGAGGCCTGCGGCTCCGCCACGTCGCGCGCGCTCTTCTCCAGGTAGTCCGCGAGCTTCTCGGCCTGCGGGTCGACCGCGTCGACGTCGGCGCCGTCCGAGTAGCGCCAGATCGCCACCTGCGTACCGGCCGCCGCGTCGCTCTCGGTCAGGCCCTTGGTGCCGGCCTTCGCGGAGAGCGCCGCCAGGTCGTTCACCTGCGGGTAGGAGTGCTGCAGGATCCAACTGATCTTTCCGGCGCTCTTGTTGGCGCCCAGCGAGGTGCCGCTCCACGCGGTCTCGTGGTACTTGGCGTCCCGCTGGGTGGGGTTGCGGAGATCGACGCAGTACGTCTGCAGGGTGCCGCCGCCGTCCACGGACATCTCGAACAGGCCCGCGGAGACCTGCACATCACCACTGTCGTCATGGATCACGGCGGTGCCGTAGGTCTTGAGCCCGCCTATCGTCGCCGTCGCCCCGCCCTGGGTCTGCGGTGTCTCGTCGGCGACGGCCGGGCCGGCGCCGGCCAGCACTCCGGCGGCGACGAGTCCGCACGCCCAGGTCGCGGCGACGAAGCGCACGGCGCCTCGGCCGCGCAGGGACAGCGCGGAGAACACAGACAACGCAGATGACACGGAATTCCCCTTCGAGCAGGACCCGTCGACGTGGGGGTGCGGTCCCACCAGCAGAATCAATATCGCCGGGAGCTGTGCCCGAGCTATGCCCGGCATCCTAGGGACGCCGGTGGACCACCATCTCCGGTCGGGTCATCGGATAACCGATCCGACTCGGAATCGTTATCCCCAAGATCGCTTGCGAGCAGGGCTTATCGACAAATCCACCGGGTCTTTCGGAGCGCATTCGCCGATAAGCCGCAGTTCGATCAGCTCGGGGCGTTCACTGACATCACGTCACCACCAGATCCTCCGCGCGCTGTTGATCGGAGGACGCGGAATCAACGGAGGAATCCACCGCTGAATCCCCGGCCGGTGTCTCCCAGTTGGGCTCGGGCCGGGGCGGAGAGGCCGCCGTCTCCTGCCTGTTGGCCCGGCGGAAGGCCGAGGTGCCGCGCGCGAGGTCGTGGCCGATCGCCACGGCGTCGATGTCCGCCGAGGACCGGTTCGGCTGTCCCTCGCGTGCTTCCGTGCGCACCTTCAGCCGCCCCTGGACGACGACGGGGTCGCCGACCGACAGCGACGCCGCCACGTTCGTGGCCAGTTGGCGGTTGGCCCACACCGTGAAGAAGTTGGTGTGGCCGTCCGTCCACGTGCTCTTCTCTCGGTCCCAGTAGCGCGAGGTCACCGCCAGCCGGAACCGCGCCGACGGTCCCGCCGCCACTTCCCGGTACACCGGCGGTGTCGCCACGTTGCCCACCGCGCAGACCATGGTCTCGTTCATCGCGCATCCCTCCCTCACCCGGCCGCGCCGGCCGGGCGGAAACGCGTACGGGCCCGTCCCGTACGGCTGCAGTCAGACTGCCTCCGCCGAGCCGGGCCCGCCGAGCGCTGTGGACCACCGCCCACCTGTGGAAAACCTCGTCACCCGCACGAGGGAACGACGTTCGGACCGAAGTTCACCCGGCCCCGACACCCGCCCCCGTGACCCGCGCGTACTGCTCCCGCACCTCCCGGTACCGCAGCAGCTCCGCGGCCAGCGGATCGAGCACCCGCGCCCGTCCACAGCCCGCCGCGGCCTCCCGCAACCGCCGCTCGGCGTCGAGGCCGTAGCGCCGGGCGGGGCCGCGGGCCGCCATCCGGCAGCTCCACTCGACGAGCGGGCCGCCGATGATGCCCGCCACCATCAGCAGCACCGGCACCCCCAGATTCGGCGCCATGAACCCGATGATCTGGCCCAACAGCCAGAGCCCGCCGACGACTTGGAGGATCGTCATGGACGCCTGCGCGAGCACGGCCGCCGGCCACCAGCCCGGCCGCGGCGGCCGCCCCACCGGCAGCCCGGCCCGCGCCGCCAGCTCGTCCAGCGCCTCGGGCAGCCCCTGCGCCCCGCGTACGGCCGCCTCCCGCACCGCCTGTGCCCAGGGCGCCGGGAGCCCGCCGGAGGCCCGGTCGGCGATCGTACGGACCGCCTGTTCGACGCGCTGGCGTGCCGTGGCCTCCTCGTCCGCCTGCGCGCGGACCGGCAGTCGGCCGGTGGTCGGCTCGCGCCGGTCGTTGTACCAGCGCCACAGCCGCAGCCAGGGCGTGCCACAGGCCCGGTTGGCGTTGCGCAGCCAGGCGCGTTCGGCCGCCTCGCCCGCCGCGGTCGCGCCCACCGAGTCCGCGAGCCGCGCGGCGAACTCGTCCCGCGCCTCCTCGCTGAGCCCGGTGCGCCGCCCGGTGGCGTAGACGGGGCGCAGCCGCCAGGCCGCCGCGTCGACATCGGCTGAAATTCGCCGTGCCGCCGCTCCACGATCCCCCACGAACTGGCCCAGAACCTCGCGGAGTTCGGGGATGCCGTCGCCGGTGAGCGCGGACAGGGAGAGCACGGTCGCGCCGGGTTCGCCGTACTCCCCGAGCGCGATCCCGTCCTCGTCGAGCAGGCGCCGCAGATCGTCGAGGACCTGGTCGGCGGCCTCCCCGGGGAGCCGGTCGATCTGGTTGAGGACGACGAACATGACCTCCGCGTGGCCCGCCATCGGCCGCAGATAGCGCTCATGGAGGATCGCGTCGGCGTACTTCTCCGGGTCGACGACCCAGATGACCGCGTCGACGAGCGCCAGCACCCGGTCCACCTGTTCGCGGTGCGCGACGGCCGCCGAGTCGTGGTCGGGCAGGTCCACCAGGACGAGCCCGCGCAACTGGGCCTCCATCTCGGCGCTTTGGAGCGGCCGTCGGCGCAGCCGTCCCGGGATGCCGAGCCGGTCGATGAGGGTGGCCGCGCCGTCGCTCCAACTGCACGCGATGGGCGCGGCGGTAGTGGGCCGTCGTACGCCCGTCTCCGAAATGGCCACTCCGGCGAGCGCGTTGAAGAGCTGCGACTTGCCGCTGCCGGTGGCGCCCGCGATGGCGACCACGGTGTGCTGCCCGGAGAGCCTGCGCCGCGCGGCGGCCTCGTCGAGCACCCGCCCCGCCTCCGCGAGGGTCCCGCTGTCGAGCCGGGTGCGGGAGAGCCCCACGAGTTCCCGCAGCGCGTCGAGACGGGACCGCAGCGGCCCGTCGTACGCCAACGGGGCGGGGACGTGCGCGGCTTGCGCGGTGTGCGCGGCCTGCGCGCGGGAGGCCCTGATCTCCACGGCGGCGGCCTGCTGCGCGGCGGTGGTCTCGTTGACCCGCCGCGCGATCAGCCCGTCGTCCCAGGAGCCGGCCGATTCCTCGGGGTCGGTGGCGTCGGTGGGGTTCGTGGGGTTCACCGAGTCCGCTGCGGACGCCTTGGATTCCGTACGACCGGAGGTGTCGGCCGGCACGCGCGCGTGGTCGTCGACGTCCTCCAGGTCACCCGCTTCCTCCGCCTCCTGCGCGTCGGGCGCCTCCTCCACGGGGAGGCGGTTTCCGGAGGTCTCCGCCGAACCGCCCTCTACAGGGGAGGGATCGGCGTGATCCATCTCGTCCGTGTGATCCTGGTCAGTGACGGCAGTCACCGGTCACCTCTCCTTCTGCAGTACGGACAGCGCGGCGATGAGTTCGGCCTGGGGTTCGGGGTGCACGTCGAGGGCGTCGAGCGGGGCGAGCCGTCGTTCGCGCTCGGTGTGCACGACCCGGTCCAGGTGGTCGTTGAGCAGTCGTCCGGCCCGGTCGCGCAGCCGCAACGCGCCGTGGGCGCCGATCCGTTCGGCGAGCCCCTCGCCCGCGGACCGCGCCCTGCGGCCGCCCAGCAGCGCGGTGGCGACCAGGGCGGCGACCACCTCGGGATCGGGCGCGACGCTCCGGTCGAGGTCGGCCACCTCCTCCTCGGCGTACTCCTCCAGCTCGCGCCGCCACCGTCGTACGGCCATCCCGATCCGGTGCTCGGCGCTCTCCAACGAGGGGTCGCGGTCGGTGAGTTCGGGGGCACCGGCAGCCGGTTCACGCCGCCAGGCGTCGTCGACGCGCTCGTCGGCGGCCGTGACGGCGCACAGCAGCAGGGCGGCGAGGCTCTCCGCGAGGGCGTCGAGCAGTTCACCCGCGGAACAGTCGAGCGGAAAGGCGCGCCAGCGCTTCAACGCGTCCCCGGCGAGCACGGCCCCGGCCTGCAACCGCCCCCGCACGCGCGCGTGCTCGCTGTCGTACGCCCCGTCGACGGCGGCGGTGAGCCGGAGCGCGGCGGCGTACTGGGCGGCGGCGGCGCCGGCCAGTTCGGGCATCCGGGACTTGAGCGAGTCGAGGACGCCGTAGGCCGTGCGGGCCATCGCCTGGTGCCGGGCGCCCGGGTCCTGGGCCTGCTGCACGAGCCAACTCCGCAGTGTCGCCACGGCACTGGCCGGAAGCAGCCCCCCACCCCAGGCGGATTCGGGCAGTTCGGGCACCGTGAAGCGGGGTACGTCGCCGAGGCCGGCCTTGGCGAGCAGGGCGCCGTACTGTCGTGACACCTCGGACACCACCTGGTGGGGCACCCGGTCGAGCACGGTGACCAGGGTCGCGTTGTGCTCCTTGGCATTGCGCAGCAGATGCCAGGGCACGGCGTCGGCGTAGCGGGCGGCGGTGGTGACCATGACCCAGATGTCGGCGGCGCAGATGAGTTCGGCGGCCAGCACCCGGTTGTCGGCCACCAGGGAGTCGATGTCGGGCGCGTCCAGGAGGGCGATTCCGCGCGGGAGGGTGTCGGCGGTCTCGATCCGCAGCACACGCATACCGTCCTCACCAGGGAGGAGCAACTCGTCCCCCGGGTCCTGATGGGGCACCCACACGCGCGTGAGGTCGGGCAGGACCCGCATCCCGCTGAACCAGTGATGGTCCTCCGGGTGGCAGACCAGCACCGGTGTACGGGTCGTCGGCCGCAGCACGCCGGCCTCGCTGACCCGGCGCCCGACAAGGGAGTTGACGAGGGTCGACTTCCCCGCCCCGGTGGAACCGCCCACCACTGCCAGCAGGGGCGCTTCGGGCTCTTTGAGGCGGGGCACCAGATAGTCGTCGAGCTGGGCGAGCAGTTCGTCGCGATTGGCACGCGCGCGTGGAGCCCCCGCCAGGGGCAGCGGGAAGCGTGCGGCGGCGACACGGTCGCGCAGGGCGGAGAGTGCGTCGAGGAGCTGAGGCCGTACGTCCAAGGTCACCACATGTGAAGAATGCCCAATTTTGGGGGAATTCTGAAGCATATGCGCATGCCTGCGCGCCGACGGAACACAACGGACGGAAGGGATGACTGGGGCAAGGGCACAGTCCAGGCATAACGAGTGCACAACACCCGTGGCGCCGGGCACCAAAAGCGATGCACGATTCGTACCTGCCTGCGATTATCAGGACCGCTTCACTGAACCTCCACATCGAGCCACGGAGGTGAAGCAACAGGGACAAGGACCCGGGAGCCCTATCCTTGTCCCCGGCAACGTCACGGCCCGGCCCACACCGGGGCACACCACGACCGAGGCCACCACACCCGGCCCCCGTAGCTCAGTGGATAGAGCAGGCGCCTTCTAAGCGCTTGGCCGCAGGTTCGAGTCCTGCCGGGGGCGCCTACAGCGTCTGTACGCACCCACCCCGTCCGGCCCGGTTCCGCCTCGGAGAACTCCGCCACCGGCACGGATAAGATGGCCAGCTTCTACTACAAGAGCAGTCTCAGCCGATCATGATCGGCCTGCTTGAGGTGTGCCCTACATGAGCAATACGGTCGGCGGTGTCGCCACCCACGCCCCCCTGATCCACCCGAGTCCGGCGCGGTCGACCGGCGGCCCCGCGCCGCTGCACCGCGCGATCACCCTGCTCGCCGTCATCAGCCTGTTCATCGGCACCCGCAGCGAATGGTCGACGGCGATCTCTTCCCGGCCCAAGGTCGGCGCAGTGATCATGCTCGGGTACGCCGGCATCCTGATCCTGGGCATCCTGACCCTCGCGGTGCGCAGGCGTCGCACGCTCGTACTGGTCGACGCGGGGGTGCTGCTCCTGGGCATGGTGCTGGCGCTGTGTTCGTACGTCCTCGGCGGCGGGATGAACGACGAGACGGTGCTGATGACCCAGGCCACCCACGAGTTGGTGCACGGCCACGCCGTGTACGGGCACGAATGGCCCTGGATATTCGAACGCAGCCATGTCGGTGTGACGAAGACGATGTCGGGCGGCGCGGACTACTCCTTCGCGTATCCGCCCCTGGCCGTACTGCTGAACGCCCCCGTGTACGCGGTGATCGGCGCGAAGGCGGCCACGCTCGTCCCGACCCTCATGCTGCTCGTCGGCGCCGCGGTGCTGTGGTGGCTGCTGCCGACACCGTGGCGGTCGGCCGCGACGGCGGTCTGCCTGGGCTTCCCCATGCTCAAGGGCTACGCGGCCATGGGCTACCCGGCGATCTCGGCACTCGTGCTGCTCATCCCGGTGGTCGTCCGATGGCCCTCGATCGGCGCCGGAGGACGGCTTCGCCGCTCGGACATCGTGCGCGCCGGGCTCCTCGGAGCCGCCTGCGCGACCCACCAACTGCCCTGGTTCCTCACGCCGTTCCTGCTCGTCGGTGTCTACGCGGTACGGCGCGGCGAGCTCTCGGCGCGGGCGGCGCTCGGCGTGGTCGCACGCTTCACCGCGATCGCCGCGGTCGTGGCCCTGGCCGCCAACGCCTACTTCATCGCGCAGAGCCCCCGGGCCTGGATCACCGGCCTGGCCCTGCCGTTCAGGCAGCACGGGATCCTGCACGGCCAGGGCATCATGGGCCTGTCGTACTACTTCTCCGACGGCAGCAGCCGACTGGACTTCTACTCGTACGCCAGCATGCTGCTCGCCGCCGGACTGCTCACCCTGTTCGCCCTCTTCGTACGGCGGTTGGGCCCGGCCGCCGTCGTCCTGCCGTGGTGCGCGTTCTACCTGGCCACGCGTTCACAGGACGGCTACTACCTGCTGATGACCCCGTTGTGGGTCGCTGCCGCCGCCACCGTCACCAGCTCCGACTTCGCCTCGGCCTGGCAGCCCCGGCTGCCGTTCGGCCGGCGACGGGTCGTCAGCGCGATGGTGGCGGCGGCGGTGCTGGCGCCGGCCGCCGTATGCGTGGCCGTCGCCGCCGCGAGCGGGCCACCGCTCCGGCTGACGGTCAGCGGCGTACGGGGCGACAGCGGCGGGATCCACGGGCTCACCGTGCGGGCCACCAACTCCGGTGACACCGCGCTGACTCCGCACTTCGCCTCCAGCACCGGCGAGAGCACCTCCTCGTACTGGACCGTGCGCAGCGGCCCGGCCGTGCTGGGCCCCCACCAGTCGGCGCGCTACGAACTCGTGCCCGCCGGCGGAAGCTACGCCCTCCCGGACCGGAAGCGTCTGCGGGTCCGGCTGAGGGTGTTCACGGACCGGCCGCAGACGCTGAGCAGCGTCGACATCCGCGTGCCGAAGGGGTAGGCGGAGGACGCCGGTTCGTCCTCTCAGCGTTTCTGGGAGAACGCCCCGGCGTCCTGCCGTGCCGCGAGGTAGGGAGCGTTCTCCGCGCGGATCGAGTCCTTCTCCCACACCTCCCTGTCCCGGAGATAGCGGGGCTGGTCCGCCACGATGGACCGTGTTTCCGCGCCTCCGGTGGTGAGTCTCCAGCGCACGGTTCCGCTGACGTGCTGTGCGCAGATGTCGATGAAGGCCTGCAGAGCGCCGTGGAGTTCGCCGTACCAGCGGCCCTCCAGGGATTCCCGGACCCACAACTGTTCGAGGTGCATCTTCTCGCGGATTGTCTCCGCCCCCAGGGAAGCGGTCTCCAGGTGGCGGTAGGTCCGCAGCAGCAGCCAGGCGGCCGGCATCTCCCGGATCTCCAGTACCTTCTCGCCGTTGTCGAGGTGCTCCAAGCCGCTGTAGCGGCCGATCCCGAAGGCGCCGACCCGTGCGTTCAGGTCGTCGACGATGTCGAGGAGCGGCTTGCGCACACCGTCGAGCGCGACGGGTTCGCCCTCGTGGAAGCGCACTTCCAGCGTCTCCGGCCGGTGTCCGGCCTCCGTCCGGCTCCAGCGGTACAGGTGTTCCGGTACGGCGTGGTCCTCGGGGTCGTCGAGAATGCCGGACTCGAACTCGCGGCACCACAGGTTGGAGTCGCCGCTGACGATGCGCTCGCTCATCCGGTCCAGGCCGACCTCCTTGAGTTCCTGGATCTTCTGGTCGCGGTCGACGGGTTCGAGGTCGTACGGGCTGCCGTAGCAACCGTCGTAACCCAGCAGGGTGAGGGCGCCGTTGAGCCGCCGCAGGGTGTTCTGCGAGCGGTTGGCGGTGTGCAGGACGGCCGCGGCGCCGAGTTCCCGGGCGAGTTCCACCGCGCAGCGGGCGATGAGCGGGCGGCTGAGGGTCGAGCTGACCGGGTGGGTGTCGAGGTAGACCGCCTGGGCCTTGATGGCGGCGCGGACGAACTCCTCCGCGAAGACCTGCCGGCCGTCGACGATGTGCAGACGGACTCCGAGTTCGTCGGCGATGCGCTGCTTCTGTTCCCGGGTCTCGTCCTCGTCGAGGTCGACACTCAGTGCGTGGACGTTGGTGAACCCCGAGTTCCGCAGGCGGAGCAGCAGGTACGTGCTGTCCAGCCCGCCGCTGAACAGGGTGACGATCGGGGCGTCCGGGCGGAGGACATCGGGGCTGAGCTGGCGGAAGGAACGGATGATCTTCGCTGGCTTGGGCACGGCACGCTTTCCGGGTTGGCCGGTGGACGGCACGAACGATGGGTCGGTGGTCATGAGGTGCTCGTCGCGTCGCTCGTGGCGCGCGTGAACAGGACGGCGAACAGGACACAGGCGGACACCAGGCCGGCGCAGGCGATCCCGATGGCGGTCCGGAACGGGATGTGCTCGGCGAGCAGGCCCCCCAGGGCGGCCCCCAGCGCGATCGACGTGAAGGCGCTGGTCCTGAAGACGGCGGCGAGCCGGCCCTGGAGCTCCCTCGGCGCCAGGTGGTGGCGGAGGGTGTTCGAGTGGACGTTGAACACGGTCAGCCCGAATCCGTAGAAGCAGAAGGTGAGTCCGCTCATGGCCATCGCCACGGTGGGCGATCCCTCCGGGACGAAGGGCAGCGCGCACGGTGCGACGGAGGCCAGCGCGGTGGAGAGGACGAGGACGGCCGAGATGCCGCGCGCGCTCCTGAACCGCGGTGCGAGCCAGGCGCCCGCCACGGATCCGATCGCGCCCGCGCCGAAGACGAGACCCACCTGCGCGGAGTCCAGGTCCAGTTCGCGGAGTGCGAACAGCATGAAGAGCGTGATCACCGCCTGTTCGAAGAGGTTGAACAGGGTCATCTGGAGCAGCAGCACCCACAGGGTCGTGGTCCGGCGCACGAACCGGGCCCCGGCGACGATCGTCGCCGTCCAGGATTCCGCGGGTCCCTCGTTCCGTTCCATCTCGCGGGCCCGGGTGCGGACGATCATGGCCGCGGCCAGGCCGAAGGCCAGGGCGATGGCGAAGAAGACCAGGTTCCCGGAGAGGGCCAGCAGGAGGCCGGCGGCCGAGGGGCCGATGACCTGGGTGATCGACATGGAGAACTGCAGGCGGCTGTTGGCTTTGGCCAGACCGCCTTCCGGGGCCAGGTCCGGGACCAGGGCGAGGGTGCCGACGCTGGCGAGGGCGTTGAGCGCCCCGGCCAGGAAGACCGTGAGCCAGAGCACCGGCGCGGTCAGGGAACCGCTGACGGCCAGCAGTCCGACCAGGGCGAGGAGGACCGCGCGCAGCGCGTGGCAGGTCATCACCAGCCGGATGCGGTTGACGCGGTCCACGACGATGCCGGCGATGGGGGTGACGACGAGGTAGGGGATGAACTGCAGCGAGGTGGTGAACGCGACCTCGGACGGTCTCAGGTCGAGGACCTCCGCGGCGATGAGCGGGAATCCGACGTTGAGGACCTGGCCGGCCACCTGGGCGAAGGACTGGCTCGCCCAGTAGTTGTTGAACTGCTTCCAGGTGATGTGCTGTTCGTCCGCGAGGAGTTGGCTAGCCATGGTCGACCGCCCAACCGAGGAGCGTCTCCTCGGAGAGCTTCGGGCTCCCGGCACGAAGGTCGGCGAGCCGCAGCTTCTCTCCCCCGGCGGCGATGGTGACACCGAGGTCCTCGGGAAGCCGGACGAGGCTGTACAGCGGCACCGCCCGCGCCCCCCGGAGCATCTTGGCGTAGAGGGCTCCGACGCCGAGGTCGACGGCCCGTACGCCGGCGCGGCCCGCGTACGCCAGCGGCTCGTAGACGAGGACGCGCGGGTAGTCCGTGGCCCGGTTCCCGAGCCGGTCCTCGTCGAGGCCGACCACGCGGACCGACATCAACCGGTTGTCGCGCACGCCGAGTGAGAAGGCCCTGGGTTCGGTGAGGCTTCCGGTGACGAACAGTCGGGGCCGCAGGCCGGAGTCCGCGGTGGCACGGATGTACGCGGTCATGCTCGCCTCGTCCGACGGCTGGCCGTGGCGCCGGTTGAGCCTCACGAGCAGGGGTGCCAGCGTCGGTGCCAGCGCATGGATCTCACTGGCCGAGTCGATGCGCACGGCCGGCTCCTCGCCCGCGATCGTCCGGAGTTCGGCCCGGATCCGGCCGCGGGTCCGGCTGTCGGAGACCGTGTCGGCGAAGGACTCGACGCCCGTTCCGCCGTCCGGCACCCGGAGTTCGGCCGCCGCGTCCACGAATCCCGCGTGCCAGTCGGCGAGTTGGCCGCGGACCGCGTCCAGGAGCGGCCGGTCGAGGTAGAGCATGCCGACGACGCTCGTCCGGTGCTCGTCCGCGATCGCCCGCAGGAGCCGCCCGGCGAGTTCCGGGTCCGGTCGACGGGCCGCGCGCAGGAATCCGTTGCGCTGACCGTTGCGGGTCCCGATGAGGACGTGCGGGCGGGAGCGGTGCAAGGAGTCCGCAGGGGGCCGGAGATCGTGCCGGTGCAGCGACCACACGTCGTAGGTGGAGCGGCCGGGCGCTTCCGGGTAGATGTGGACGGGGATGCCCAGCAGCCAGCCCGCGCTGTCGCGAGCCGCCCAGAACTCGACGGGGACGGCCGGGTTGGAGCGCCGCAGGGTCAGGCTCCAGTCGCGGGTGGTGAAGAGGCAGCTCGGTTCGGAGAGGTCGCGCCAGACGCTCTCCGGTACCTCCTCGATCTTCGTGAACCTCTGTATCTCGGGGTGATGCATCGGTGAATCCTCTTCTGTGACGCTTGCTCAGCCGTTCGATACGAGGCGTGTCTTGTGGTTGGGATCGAGAACGGACTCGCCGAAGCCGACCGCCGAGGGGACGGCGTGCGCGGGCAGTTCACCGCGCAGATGCCGACGGAGCTCGGCCGGGGTGAGGGAGCTCCCGTCCCGGACGGTGACGGTGAGCGCGAGGACGTCTCCGCGCGGGCCCGCTTCCAGCGCCGCGGCCGCCCGGGCGACCTGGGGGTGGCGGGTGGCCGCGGCCTCGATCTCCTGGAGGGCGACCCGGTAGCCGTTGACGGATATCTGCCGGTCGGCCCTGCCGGTGACGTGCAGTTCGCCGTCGGCCCCACGGGCGCCGACGTCCCCGGTCAGGTAGAGCCGGTAGCCCTCCTCGCCGAGCGGGTCGGGCCGGAAGCGGTCGGCGGACCGCTTGTCGTCGAGGTACCCGAGTGCCAGGTTCCTGCTGCGGACGACGATCTCGTCCGCGGCCGGGCCGGTGCCGGGGAGTTCGGATCCCAGCAGGACCACCGCGCCTGCCACACCGCTGCCGATGGGCACGTGCTCCCCCTCGCCGCGCGGTGCGCGCAGCTCGTGGGCGGCGGCGATCTGCGGCGTCTCCGTCGTGCCGTAGACGTTGAGGAGGCGGGCCGTGTCGCAGAGGAGCTTGGTCCGTTCCGCGATCTCGCCGGGCAGGGGGGCTCCGCCGCAGAGGATCAGGCGGAGGCGTGGCAGCCGGTGGTCCGGGTCGGTGCCCAGGAGCAGGCCGAACTCGAGCAGGGCCGGTGTGCAGTGCAGGACGGTGAGTTCCGCGCGTTCGGCGAAGGCGGCCAACCGGCCGGGCCTGCCGAGCACTTCGGGGTCGGGTACGACCAGGGTCGCGGTGCCCAGGAGCGCGGCGATCAGGTCGCGCAGGACCGGGTCGTGGCCCAGCCCGCCCAGCAGGGCGACCCGGTCGGTGGGGCCGGGGGCGAACTGCTCGGCGTACCAGCGGGACATCGCCCGCAGCGGCTCGGGCCCGACGGCGACCGCGGCCGGATCACCGGTGGTGCCGGAGGTGAAGAGGATGTGGCTCAGGCCGTCGTCGGGCGCCGGCGCGTGGCCGTCGTCGAGGCGGACCAGAGCGGGCTCCGGTGCCGGCGACAGCACCCAGCGGGGCCGGGCGGCCCTGCGGTAGCGGGCGATCCGGGCCTCCGGGTGCGCGCCGTCGACCGGCGCCGGCACGGCCCCCGCCGACCAGGAGGCGAGCAGAGCGGTGACGAAGCCGCTGCCGCGCTCGGCCCTGATGAGGATCCGGTCCTGGGGTACGACCCCCTGGGCACCGAACCACGCGGCGAGGTCTGCCACCTCGTCGCCGAGTTCCCGGTACGTGATCGTCCGGTCGGACGTCTCGATCGCGATGCCCTCCGGACGAGCCGCGACCGCCTGTTCGAGGAGGCCGACGACCGGATGCGTCGCCGGTCTGCCGGACTGCCGTGTACTCAAAATTGTCCCCCGTTTCGGTTGCGTGTGGCGGCGCGGCGGCCGTCTCGGTCAGACCCCGGCCTCGGCACCGAGCTCGGCCAGCGCGGCCGCCATCTCGCGTGCGGTGGGGTGGTCGAAGATCACGCCGATGCTCGGCTCGACGCCGAACTCCTCCGCGATCTCGGGCAGCAGCCGGATGGCCGTGATGGAGGTGCCCCCCAGGTCGAAGAAGTCCTCGTCACCGGCCACGCTGTCGAGGCCGAGGGCCTCCGCCCACAGGGCCGCGATCTTCTTCTCCATGACATCGAGTTCGGACTGCACTGGTGTTCTCCGTTTCTGGCACGGCGGTGCCTGTGGTGATGCCGTGCCTGTGGTGATGGGGTGCGGGCCCGGCCCCGCAGTTGGGTGCGGGCCCGGCGGCTAGTGGGCCGGGTCGGGTTCGGTGAGGGCCGTGAGGCGTCGGCCGAAGCCGTCGACGAGTGCCGCCGCGCGCTCGTCGGTGAGCACGTCGGTGCGCGTGATCATCGACACCGAGACGGCGTCGGCGTCGTAGGAGCCGATGAGGTTGACCGGCCGGCGCGCGGACAGGTTCGCCTTCTTGCGGCTGGTCCTCGACGTCTCGATGCCGGGAAGTCGCAGTTGCCGTTCCGCCAGTTCCTTCGGCTGGAAGGCGAACTTCACCGGATACAGGTCGTCCGCGTCGTAGCGGGCGAGGAGGTCCTCCCACTGGATGCGCGCGCTGTGGTGCCAGAGCTTGAGGCCGCTGCCGACGGAGGCGACGATCTCGTCCACCGACCGGTGGGCGCCGAGGTCCTCGCCGACGAACAGGGTCGTCGAGTAGTAGCCGAGCGCGTTCGCGGAGGCCGCCGTGGTGCGGCCCGCGTAGGCGGAGCCGAACACGGCCTCCTGGTCGCCGAGGACGTCCGCGAGGGCCTGGAGCATCGCGACCGAGGCGATGACGAACGGGGTGACCGAGTGCCTTCGGGCCGCGCCGACGACTCCGGCACTCAGCCCGGGCCAGGTGCGGCGGTGGACCGCGCCGGGGCCCTTGGGTGTCCCGGCGGCGGCGTTCAGTGCCCTGGTCTCGCGGTACCGGCGGCCGAAGAGCGTGGACCATCCGTCGAGTGCCCGGTCGTCGTGGGGTGCCTGGGCGTCGGCGTACTGCGGCGGCAGGCGGCGTGGTTTTCCACCGGTGGTGACGGCCCGGTACTCGGCGGCGAGGTCCTCGTAGAACAGCATGAACGTCCAGGCGTCGAACACCATGTGGTGTCCGCAGACGATCAGGACGGCCTCGGCCGGGTTCAGGCGGGTCAGCCACATCCGGAGCGGGGGTTCGTCGTCCAGGCCCATGGGGCGGGTCGCCGTGTCGAGGCCGGCGGCCAGCGCCTC
Source organism: Streptomyces sp. NBC_01478 (assembly GCF_036227225.1). GTDB lineage: Bacteria > Actinomycetota > Actinomycetes > Streptomycetales > Streptomycetaceae > Streptomyces. Next base: position 4,341,814 of record NZ_CP109444.1, read on the forward strand.
GTCGGCGGAGTCGAAGCCCTCTCCGGGTGCCTCGGTCCAGATCCGGTCGATCAGGCCGGCCGCGGAGCCGATGGTCCGGTATCCGTCCTGGTCGGCCGGGTACCCGGAGCGGAGCACCTCGTGCCGGTCCAGGACGCGCAGGACCGCCTGCCGGAGGGCGGCGACGTCCAGCTCGCCCTTGAGGACGAACGCCTCGACCATCAGGTAGTAGGAGTCCGTACGTCCGCCGATGAACTCGAGCATGCGACGTTGCTGGGGTGACAGGGGACGGACCGTCGCGGCCGTCGTCGGAATGTCTGTGGTGGTCATCTACAGGTCCTGGTCCGTGGTCGCCTCGAGGGCCGAGGCGAACGCCGCCGCGTTCGCCTCCAGGTGGCTGATGCGGGTGGTGCCGGTCAGCACGACCGCTCGCCGGAAGGCCGCCGTGTGGAAGGCGAAGGGGTTGCCGGTGCCGGCCAGTGCGCCGGACGCCATGGGCCGGTTGAGCAGGGGCAGGTGCGAGCGCTCGGCCTCGGCGAACGCGGTGGTGAAGCCGGCGTTGGCCGAGTTCGCCGGGAACTGGACGGTGTCGAAGACGGCCACGTCGAGTGCCGCGCGCAGCGCCGCCTCGGAGGAGACGCTGACTCCTACGGCGCCGACCTCTCCGGCGGTCCGCAGGCCCTCGAACCAGGCCAGGAGCTGCTCGTCGCGCAGGTCGTCGACCGTGCACTTGTGCAACTGGAGGAGGTCGACACGGCCGAGCAGCCGACGGGACCGCTCGAAGCTCTTCTCCAGGGCGCCGAGCGAATGGTCCGGCTGCGCGCCCTCCGGGGCCGGCCAGGCCTCGCCGCACTTGGTCGCGATCACCAGTTCCTCGCGGCGGGCGGCGGGCAGGTCGCCGAGGTACTCGCCGAGCACCTCCTCGCTCCTGCCGTACGCGGCGGCCGTGTCGAAGAAGCGGATGCCCAGCTCGATCGCCCGGTCGAGGAGGGCCCGGGCCTGCTCGGCGGGGATCACGGCGGCTTCCGGGGTGGGCCACGGCCGGCCGATACCGATGAGTCCGAGCCCGAGTTCGACTCCGCGCACCCGGTGGGTCGACGTGCTGCTCATCACTTGCTCCGCGGGTGGTAGGCGAGCTGGCGCTCGACGGTCGCCGCGGCGAAGTCGCCGAGGCCGTTCACGACGTCACCGGCCTGGAGCCGGGTGCCGCGGGCGAGGCCCGCTCCCTTGAGCACGGCGCCGCGGTGGTCGGGGTCGGGGCCGGTGAAGTCGTCGCCTCCGGCCAGTTGAACGCTCTGTGCCGCGATGGCGCCGATGATCTGGGCGCCGTCGCCGATGACGCTGGAGCCGACGATCTCGGCGCCGTTGAGCAGCCGGGCGCGGTTGCCGACCGACAGTACGGAGCCGGGCTGGTTGGCCTTGATCTGGACACCGCCGGGGCCGAGGGAACACGCGTCCCCGATGTCGATCCGCCCGCCGTTCGCGGCGATCACCAGCGTCGACGGGTAGAAGGCGTTGCCGCTGCCGATGGAAATCGTCCCGCCGTCGCACTGCACCACGACACCCGGGAAGAAGGTGTTGCCCTCACCGATCACGGCATCGCGGGCGATCAGCGTCGAGAACGGGTCGAAGACGGTGTTCGTCCCGGCGAGGGCGGCCATCTCGGCGAGCGTCAGGAACGCGTTCCTGCGACGGTGCTCGTCCATCAGGCCGATGATCTTGTCCTGCACTTCCGGTCAGCTCCCCTGATTGGTCAACTCGTAGGTGTCGATGGGGCGGGCCGTGACACCGCCCTGGCCGAGCATTTCGAAGACGTGGCTGGCGACGACGTTGGCGCTGTAGGGGGCCTCGGTCATCTTCCCGGGCAGCACGACCACGGCGTTGTCGAGGACGGGAAGCATGCGGACGTTCAGGGACCGCACGCTGTTCTCGTGCACCGCGTAGTCGACCTTCACGCAGGCGGTCCGCCTCGCGGCGCTCAGGTCCGCCTTGGGGAAGCGCCACCGCACGGCCTCTTCGAGCCGGTCGGCGATCACGGGGTCCACGTCGAACGTCGGCCGGTCGACGAGGGTCGCGTCCTCGTTGAACCCGATGATGCTCCAGGCCCCGTGGTTGATCATCGCGGCCTGTTGAGGGGCCACGCCGAACACCGACACGGGCGCCACCTTGGGCGCGGTCACCAGGTGGCTCCGCCAGAGCCGGACCTGCACCGGCGGGATCTCCAGGTCCGCGCAGGCACGTTCCGTCTCGAAGCCGGCCGCGCAGACGATGAACCGGTGGGCGAGATCGAAGGCCTCGTCAGCGGTCGCGACGTGCAGAAGGTCGTCCGAGCGGCCGAGGATCCGGGCACCCAGGAGGATGCGTACGCCGCGGTTGCGCAGCTCGGCGATGAGGCTGGCGGCCAGCATCGGGGTGTTGATCCCGAGGTCGTCGACCGCGAAGGCCGCCTCGTCCGCTCCGACGCGGACGTGCTCGGCGATGTGCCCGAACTGCGAGGCGCTCAGCCGCACATGCCCGACCCTGGCCTCCTCCCATCTGCTCAGCGACTCCGCCAGCTTTGCTTCGGGAAGGATCGCGACGGCCTTGCCCTTCTCGGCCTCCACGCACTCGGAGAAGCGGCGCTGGATCTCCTCCCAGCCGAAGCGGCACCGCTTGGCGACGGCCGCTGCCTCACGGCGGTCGCGGACCGACAACGCGTGGTAAGTGCCGGCGTGCAGCCACCCCTCGTTCCGGCTGCTGGTTCCCGCGAGAGCGGCCGGCGCCTTCTCGACGATCGTGACCGTGTAACCGAGCCTGGAGAGTCGGTCCGCGCACATGAGTCCGGCAAATCCAGCGCCGACCACGACGACGTCGCAAAGCAGAGTTGAATTCATGAATCCCCCATAGATTCAGGTAGGCAGAAGGAGCTGGCAAAGGCCGGCCCAGGCCCCTTCCGATCCCGACATGTCAGGCCATCAATCGCATAACTGCGTCGGACTACCGCCCCCGCGATTACCCTAAACCACAGGTGTCCCTGCGGTAAACATTGAGCAACCATACACTGACACTCCGGCAACGAACCGAAGGTGCGACCGGAGTTATATGGGTTATTTCGGCACAGGTCACGGTATTCCCGAGGCAGACTCAAAACAGTTGCGCACAACGCTCCTCGAGTCGTAACGTCTGCCATCTGCGAGCCGCATTGGGGGCAACCCGGCCCGACGCCTGTCCGTCTCCGCATTCGTGCGCTCGACGGGGATTCAGGTAATTGTCGAGACTTCGCGCGGGCGAACTCTCTTCAAATTCAGCGCTGGGGGGCTTATGTCAACGGAATCTTTCCTTCTCGTCGTGGGTACCGGTCCGAGGGAATACCGGGAACAACTGTTCCAGTCGCTCTCCGGAAGCCACATCTGGCTGCTCTCCGACCAGGAACCCACGTGGCAGCGGGAGTACATATCCGGACACACGGTGATACCCCGCCTGAATTCTGCCCAAGTGAGTTCGAACATCAATTTCCTGCTCGACGCCGTGCGGAAACTGGCCTCATCGGTCGCCGTTCGAGGCGTACTCACTTTTGAGGAGATGTTCCTCTCCGCCACCTGCCGGATCGCCGACGAGCTCGGCCTCCCGTCGCTGGGCGACGGTGTCGCCGAGAACTGCCGCGACAAGGAACGGACCCGGCACCTGCTCACGGCCGGCGGAGTCCGGCAGCCCCGCTTCGCCTTCGCCAGAACCGCGAAGGAAGCCGCCTCGATCGGTGAGGAGTTCGGCTACCCGGTGGTCCTCAAACCCCGCGGGCTGGCCGGCAGCATCGGCGTCATCATGGTCCGCTCGACGGCCGACATCGAGGACGGGTTCCATGTCGCGGCCTCGGCCGCGCGGGACGGCGCCCAACGGCACGGCGGCGGCGCGCTGGTGGAGCAGTACCTGGCCGGCCCGGAGATCGCCGTCGACTCCGTCGTGGTCGACGGACGACTGGAGCCGCTGTACATCATCAGGAAGCGCTTCGGGCCGGAGCCGTTCTTCGAGGAGACCGGCCAGACCATCAACTCCGACGACCCGCTGCTCTTCGACGCCGACCTGATCGAGATGCTGCGGACCGCTCACACGACGCTCGGCATCCGTACCGGCATGACACACACCGAGATCAGACTGACTCCGGCCGGCCCTGTGATCATCGAGGTCAACGGACGGCTCGCCGGCGACTTCGTCCCGCACCTGGCGAAACTCGCGACGGGACTGGACGGCGCGACCATCGCGGCCCGGGTGGCCTGCGGGGAACCGCCCCTCGTCGAACGGGCGGTCCGGCGCAGCGCGGCCCACCAGATCGTCTACGCCGACCAGGACGGGACGTTCAACGCGGTCACCCTCCCCAGCCCCGCCCACCACCCCAACCTCGTGGCCACCGGAACACTCCTCCCCACCGGCACGGCCGTCGCGCTTCCCCCGCGCGGCTACATGGCCCGCCTGGGCTACGCGATCGTCACGGCGCCATCGGCAGACGAGTGCGAGGCATCTCTCGTGGCCGCGGTCGCCGACATGTCCGTCGACATCACACCATCGAGGTGAACCGGCCGCGGCCGAGGTGAACTGGGCGGGCCCGGCGACGAGTTGACGCCGGGCCCGTCCGCGCACCGCCGCACCGGCGCAGTGCCGAAGGGGCTGGATCCGGTGGCCGTACGGCCGGGGCGGGCCCTGGCGCTGAGGTGCGGCGGTTCACCGGAGCCCGCTGACGGACGGTCCCCGCCATCAGGCGAGTTCGCGAAGCGACGGCGCCGTGTCCTCCACAGCTACGGACCTGTTGCCGCCCTCCCCTCGACGTCTCACTAGCGGCGCGAGGCGGGCCGGTCCGGACGGGGCAGAAAGCCGTAGTGGATCATCCGCTTGCGTTCACCGATGACGCCAAGGCTGACGAGCGCGCCCATGACCAGCGAGTACAGGACGGTCGGGAGATCGATCCGCCCGATGGCCAACGCGGCCACCCCGCCGAAGAACACGGCACCGACGACGCCGAAGCGCAGCGGATGCTGAACGGCCCGCTTACGGCCTTCGGACGGGGGCAGATGCCCGCCGAAGGCTCGATCGACTGCGAAGAATATTCGTTTGATCCGGCCCATTGTTCTCTCCTCGCACTACATGGCCTGGCCCGGGCCCGGAGGCCCCGGCCAGGCCATGAGTCCCGGCCGCGCTAGCGACCCAGCATCATACGGAACGCGGCCCCGCTGAGCGCCGACCGGGCAGTCAGACTGGTCGCCATACCCCCGGCGCCCGCGGTGACAACGCTGGTAGCAACCGGCCAGATGGTGGCTTCCGCATACCCGCCCCAGGTCCTCTTGTCGTCAGACATTCGGTAGTTGATGGCACCTCCGATAGCGGCTGCGCCCGCCGCGCAGGCAGTGGCCGCGAGGACGCCCACACCTCCGGTCACGAAGGCGACACCAGCCGTGCAGCCGATGGTCAGGACAATGGAGACCACATCTCCGATGTGCCCCTTCACGTGATCCCATGCGGTCGACCACCAGGGCTTGTCCTCGTCCTTCTCGAAGACGTCCTTGTAGTCGTGCTGGACGGCCTTCTTGCACTGGTCGGAACTCCCCGTCGAGAGGACATAGCAGCCCGCGAACGCGTTGATCGCGCCTTTCCACTCGTCCTTCGCGTTCTGCAACCACGCGGCTGCCTCGCCCCTGCTCATGTATTGCGACCCGGAGTAACCGAGATTCTTCTTCAGCCAGTCGAAGGTCTTCTCGCTGAGTTTCTTCGACGTGTCCTGCTTCTTCCCCTTGGCGATCCACTCGTTGATCGACCCGTCGCCGACCGCTGTGCCCTTCTCCGGGTAGACCTTGCCCGAGCCGGGGTCGTAGCCCACTGACTCCTGCACGTCCTTCGGGCAGTCCGCGAGGTCGTACAGGCACGGGTCGGTGTGCGGCTCCAGGCCGGTCGGGTCGCTGTAGGCGATCGGGTTGTTCATCGAGTAGCTGTACAGGTTCATGTTCTGCGGTGTGTACGGCGTTCTCAGCGGGTCCGTGGAGATGAACCGGCCGAGTTTCGTGTCGTACATCCGGGCGCCCAGGACGGACAACCCGGTGTCGGAGTCCTCGCTCTTGCCGAGGAAGCCGTGGTCGGTGCCGCTCGGCAGGGTTCCGCTGCGCTGGGCGCCGAAGGGCAGGTAGCGGCGGCGGGTGACGGCGTTGGTCACGGAGTCCACCGTCACCGACGTCGACGCCTGCGGGTCGGACATCACCCAGGTGACGGTCGCGCCGGTGCCCGAGGTGCGCATCGCGACCGTGCTGGCGCCGTCCGCGTAGTACCGCGTGCCGGTGAGGGTGGTGCCGGCCTTGCGGATCTCCTGGCCGCCCAGGTAGAGGACCGTGGCCGCGCCGCCCTTGCGGAGCAGCAGGTTGCCGTCCGCGTCGTAGACGTACGACGTGGCCGAGGCACCCGTGGTCTGGACGAGCTGTCCCAACTCGTTCCAGATGAGTGTGGTGCTCGCCCCCTTCACCGTCTTCGACGTCATCTGGCCGGCGTTGTCGTAGCCGTAACTGTCGGTTCCGGTCGGCGTCTTGACGGTGGAGACGGCGTGCGGACGCGTCGCGCCCGGGGTGTACGTCGACTGGTCGGCGGAGTAGCCGGGGTAGACGTAGTCGTTGACCTCGGCGCCGGTGGACTTGGTGTCGGTGACCTTCTGGAGGTTGCCGGCGCCGTCATAGGTGTAGTCGAGCTGGTACGGGTCCGTGCCGGTGGCCAGGTCGGGCGCGAACGGGCCCGTGCAGCCGCTGGTGCTCAGCGTGGTGTACGCCTTGGAGATCCGGTTCAGCTCGTCGTAGTTGAAGCACTGGTGCTGGCCGGTGGTCTTGTCGTTCAGATCGGTGATCTGGCCGCCCAGGTCGTAGGTGTAGTCGTCGTTCTGGACGGTGCCCTTGGCCGTGGTGGTCGTGGTGATGTTCTTCAGCCAGCCGGTGCCGGTGGTGTCCTCGTAGGTGTAGGCGCGCTTGGCGCTGTTGGCGGCACCCGTGACGCCGTAGGTGCGGCCGGTGAGGCGGCCGAGGGAGTCGAAGTCGGTGCCGTCGACATAGGTGGTGCCGCTGATGCTGCTGGTCACCTTGTCCTCGAGACCGGACGCGTCGTACGACGTGGTCACCGTCTCCGCCGGCAGCCCGGCGGTAGCGGGGTAGGCGACGGTGTTGTTGTGGCCCGCGGCGTCGTAGCCGTAGGTCGCGGTGTAGGTGCCCTGCAGCCCGTTGCCGTCGGTGGGGACGGTGACCTTGCTGTCGGTCAACTGGCCGTTGGCGTCGTACTTCACGGCCTCGGTCGTGTAGGCGTAGCCGCCCGCGTACGAGGTGGAGGTGGCCGACCTGCCGATGCCGCCGGTCGCGGTGTCGTAGGTCTTGCGGGTCAGCACGGTGCTGCCCTTGGACACGGTGAGCGGCCGGTTCAGGTTGTCGTAGGCGTAGGTCAGGACGGCGTTGTTGCCGTCGGTGGTCTGCTGGACCAGGCCGTTGGCGTCGTACTGCGTCAGCCGTGTGCCGGTGTCCAGCTCGACCGACTTGGTCGTCTCGCCGAGCCAGTTGTACTCGTACGTCGAGATGTTGCCCTTGGCGTCGGTGAGCTTGGTCAGATGGCCGGAGCGGTCGTACTCGTAGCTGGTGGTGTAGGTGGACCCGCCGAACTCCACGATCTTGGAGGTCTGGCCGAAGACGTCGTTGTACACGTTCCTGCGCTCGCCGACGGCCGGCATCTCGGTGACGTAGTCGCCGTGGTAGTTGTTCAGCGTCTGCCGCTGGGCCTGGGGGTTGCCCAGCGCCATCAGCCGCGACTGGGTGGTGCGGCCCGCGTAGTCGATGAGCAGGTCGGTGTACGAGGGCAGGTTCGCCACCGTGGGCAGCACCATCCCGGAGCCGGCCGTGGAGGCGTTGTAGAACGGCGCGCTGGTGCCGGTGACGTTGCCGGAGGTGTCGTACCGGGTGGAGACGACGGTCCGGCCCGAGCCGGTCGGTGCCAGGGTCTGGGTCTCGCGGGTGCGGCCCAGGCCGTCGGTGTAGGTGTAACTGGTCATGAACGTGGAGCCGGAGAGCAGTTGCTGGGTCGTCACCTTCGGCGGGACGGTGGACACCAGGTCCGGGACGCCCTCGCTGTTGTCGGACGTGGTGATCGTGTAGCTGAACTTCGCCGTCGGCGTGCCGTCCGGGTAGTTGGCGATCTGGGCCGGCTTGAAGACCTGGACGACGCGGCCCACCGCGTCGAGCACGGTCCGGGTGGTCTGGCCGTTCGCGTCCAGGACCTGCTGCGGGATGCCCCACAGCCGGGACGACCAGGTGGTGGTGGACTGCGCGGTCGCGGGACCGGTGTCGTCCGGGTCGGGAGTGGTGACCTTGACGCCGCTGACCGGCCAGGACGTGTTCGGCTGGTAGAGGGTCGTGGTGGTCTTGTTCTTGCCGTCGGTGGTCGACGTGGTCCGGCCCGCCGCGTCGTAGCCGTACTTCGTGATCCGGTAGTTCGTTCCGTCGGTGTACTTCAGGACGGTGGTGATGTTGGCGTCGCCGGGCTTGTTGTTGGCGGCCGGCTCACTGCCGGTCGCGAGCGCCGCGTTGTCGAAGAGCTTGACGGCGTGGCCGTTCTGCTTGCTCAGCCGGTCGGTGGCGGCGCAGTCCGCCTCGTAGTGGCGCACGTCGTCCTGCAGCACCATCCAGCGCTGGACCTGCGAACTCGGGAACAGGTCCGTGTTGTAGGCGTAGCCGTACGTCGTGCAGCGGTTGTCGTCGAAGGAGCTGAGGCCCCAGTCGTTGGTGCGGACCGGGCGGCCGTACGTCGAACTGCGCGCGTCCGCGTCGTCGTACTCGTCCTTGACGATGTGCTCGCGCCAGCCCGCGGAGGTCAGGTCGTGCGTGGTGGTCTTGGACTCGCGCACGAAGCGGGCGTCGGGCAGGCCGTCGTACTGGGCGGTGTCGTAGGCCCAGTACTCGTGCCACACCCGCTTGTGCGACTGGCCGGTGCCGTCGCGGTCGCTGGCCTCCAGGATCCGCCCCGCCAGCCAGGGCGAGTCGGTCTTCGCCGCGCTGCCGCTGTCACCGTCGTCGACGGTCACGGAGCGGGTGGCCGACGAGTCGGTCTTGGAGGTGCGGTCGCCGTCCATGCCGCGGTACAGCCAGTAGTAGGTGGAGGCGGCGTTGTCCTTGGTGCCGGTGTGGACCTCGACCTGCTGGTAGCCGCGCCAGTCGGTCCAGGACTCGTTCGCGTCCTTGACCAGCGGGTCGTTGGGGTACGCCCAGGCGGGCTTGCCCACGTAGTCGTACGTCGTCGTCATGACCGGGTCGCCGTCGTTGGCGGTGCCCGCTCCGGGTCCGGGGTCGACGCTGACCTTGGCGACCACGTACTTCTTGAACCAGCCGGTCTTCTCGGTGGTCGAACCCTCGGGCACCCAGCGCTGCTTGAAGCAGGCCTGGGTGTTGTTGGACTCGGACGGCGGACTGTTGATGTCGCAGGTGTCCTGGTCGTCGTAGTTCCGGTAGGTGACGTTGGTGAACGCGCCCAGGTCTCCGTGGATCTGGGTGACGCGCCGGAAGTTCAGTACGCCGCCGCCGAGTTGGTTGTCCCGCCACTCGCCGTTGATGTTGATGGTGGGCAGGGTGATGTCCGTACCGTTGCCGTATCCGCGGCGCTGGACGTAGTCCAGCCAGAGGTTGGCGTCGATCACGCCGTCCGGGTTCGGCAGGCCGTACTTCATCTGGTACTGCATCGCCGGGTCCCAGGCGGAGCTGTCGTTGTCCCGGACCCAGGTCTTGACGTCCCACAGCATCTTCGTGGCGAAGAACGTCGGCGAGTACGTCTCACCGGTGATGGACTTGCAGCCGTCGGTGCCGTCGCACATCAGGTCCGTGGGCACGTCGGGATACGAGCTCGGGTTGCTGGAGATGCCCGGGCAGGGGTCCGGTTCCTTGGCCAGTGGGTCCGTGTCGTTCATCCGCTCCACGCAGCGGCCCACGTACCGCAGCTCGACCTGGGCGGGCAGTTGCGCGCCGGCGATCTGCGAGGCCCAGCCGTACTCGATGCGCACCGGGTAGGCGGCGGAGTCGTAGGTGCGGGCCTGGTCGGTGAGCAGGACGGAGCGGTACTTGTTCTGTTCCTTCTCGTAGAAGTAGGCCGTCTCGACCTCGTTGGGGTCCACGACCCGGTCCAGGCCCCAGCGGTACGCCTGGGTGGAGACGCCGACGCCGCCGTTGTAGCCGGGCTCGCCCGGGTTGTTGCCGAAGACCGGGACGGTCAGCACGGAGTTGGTCGCGGTGCCCGTCTGGCGCTCCGAGCGGCCCCAGCCGAAGTAGTAGCGCATGCCCTCCTGGGTGGAGACCACCCAGTACTCGTCGTCCGAGCCGTAGCCGCCGGACAGATGCTGCACCCGCCAGCCCGGGTCGTCCAGGACGTGGTACCAGCCGGTGCCGTCGTTGTCCTGCACCAGTTGCGAGGTCACGCCGTTGAGGCTGATGACGTAGACCGCGCCGTCGGGCTCCGTGGTGGAGTTCGGCGAGTCCCAGCACAGGTCGCCGACCCAGCCGGTGCCGGTGCCGTCGTCCTGGCAGCCGCGGTAGCGGCGCTCGATGAAGCCGATGCCCAGGTCCCAGCCCAGGCCGGCCGTCCCGGCCTGTGTGTTCACGGCCGAGGTCATGCCGTCCACGGACTGCGAGTTGTAGTTGAGCGACAGACTCGGCGCGCTGCCGGCCGGGGGCGTCGGTACGTCGATCGGGAGGTTGTACGTGAACGCGCCCGACCCCTTGGAGACGTTCCACGAGCCGGTCGGGCTCAGCGGGGAGGCGCGGTAGTCGCCGGCGTCGGACGACGAGCCGGACGCCAGCGCGTACACCGTCCCGGAGTCGGTGGTGGCGGCGGCGAGGGTCTGGGCGGACTGGAACTGCGACAGCGTCGAGCCGTTGGGCTGGATCACCGAGACGCGGGCGGCCGGGTCTCCGTCGGCCTGCACGGTCGCCGTGATCGTGTTCTTCGCCGTGTCGTTGGTGATCGGCACGGACTTCGGGGTGTCGTGCGAGCAGCCCTTGGCCTTCGGTGTGGTCAGTGCGCACGCGGGCAGGGCGACGAGGCGCAGCCGGGAGGCGAAGTTGCCGCCGTAGGCGTCCTTGAAGCCGGAGTAGTCGATGGCGACGCGCACCGGGCCCGGAGTGCCGGTGCCGTCCCGCCGGGTGACCCGGACGCCCACGCCGGTGCCGCCGGCCGGCGCCAGTTGGGCGCGGTCGAGGACCTTGACGTCGACGTCCTTCGGGGCGGCGGTGAGCGGTGACCGGGTCCCGGCGAGGGACGACACGAGGGCCGCCGCCGAGGCGGGTCCGACCTGGACCGTCGCCTTGCCGCCGGCCGCCGGGGTGACCGGAGCGGACTTGCCGGCCGCCATGCCGGACAGGGATATCCGCGCCTCGGCCGCCTTCGGCCAGGTCGCCCGGACGGGCTCGGTCCGCGTCGGCTCCGCGCCGTCACGCGGCACGCTCCCGGACGTCTCGGCAGGTACGTTCACCGGCTTCGGCGCCAGCGTGACGACCGCCGCCGCGGCCTCGACCGCCGGTGCCCCCAACAGCGTCGTGGCCACTGCCGCGGCCAACGCCCACGACAAGTTCGATCTGTGTCTGCGCCTCAAACGCACGGACCATCCCCCCAAACCAACAAAACCGGCCCATATCACACCAGGAAAGCAAAGTGAACAGGCCATGACATTGGGTGGTCGGTGAAGTGGCCACCAGTCACAGCCTGATCAAAGGTGCACGTTAAACGGCCTTCACGGTCAGCCGACAGCCCCGCAAAACGGATGATCAATACCAATCGACTCTTCACAGTCTCCTTACGTGAGTGACTTGAATCACGTTTACTGAGAATGTGAACACCGGCCGCGAGTCGAGAAACGGATCCCGGTGCGGCGACTTACGAATTGCCCGAATCGCGCGCCTGATCCGCACCGGGTCACGTAAAGTCCGATCCTTATCGATTCGAGCCGACTACGGGCGCACTACGCGATTTACTCCTGATTCCGCCGGAATTGATCGGACCTTGGGGGCGGCGACAGACCGAGGCTGGCGTCACGAGATCTCCGGATGCTTCAATCCCCCCTCACAGCCAAGGAGAACTCCAGGGGGGAAGACGACATGGGTGACGCTCTTTCGGGGATGAGCCGCAGACAGCTCATGAAATGGGCCGGGGGAATGCTGGGAACGGCCACATTGGGTTCGGCCGCGACCATCGCCCTGACCAGTGGCACCGCATCCGCGGCGGTCGCCGCGTCCACGAAGTTCGACCTCACCGCGCCGTCGAGCGAATTGCTGCGGGAAATAGGCCTCCAGGACGTACGTGTCCTGCAGTCCTTCTCCTTCGACAACACCAACAAGCACATCTACACGGTCAACCTGATCCAGGGAGGTCGACAACTCCCCGGCGAATCCCGCCCGTACACCGGAACCGAGCGCGGGGCCAACGGCGACCTTGCCGTCACCCGCCTCGACCTCACCGGTGCGGAAATCGGCCGCATGTACCTCAGGGGATTCGGACACGGCGTCGCGATCGCCGTCGAACCCTCCGGGAACGGCGCCTACTTGTGGACCGAGACCGACGCCGTCGCCGCCACCGATTCGGCCGGTGTCACCAATGGCTGGGGCAGCAAGATCGCCCGCTTCAAGTTCGTCAACGGCACGGTCCTCACCACCGATTCGTCGCAGGTCACCAAGTTCAGCCCGGTGTCCGGAGCCGACCGCACCACCATCGCCGTCGACCCGGTCAACAGCCGCCTGGCCGTGCGGTACCGCGTCAGCGGCGTCTTCAAGTTCAGTCTCTACGAGCTCGCCGCGTTCAAGGCCGGCACCTTCACGCCACTCGCGACGGTGACGCAGCCGACCGGCAGCGCGTATTCCGACTTCCAAGGTTTCACGGCCCTCGGGCAATACCTGTACATGATCGACGGAAACGCGTACACATACGCGGACAGCACGACGACGACACCCACGAATCCCGACGGCAACACATACGTCACGAGAATCGACTGGAACACCGGGACCGTGAGCGACCGCCAGCTCACAAGGGCCGCGGAAAGCCTCTACTACCGCGAACCCGAGGGCCTCGCCATTCAAATCCCGGACACCAGTAATACGGCCGCCTGCCGACTGGTCATGGGATTCGCCTCGGAAAACTCCGCCACCGACACGGACAAGATGGCGAGTTTCTACTACAAGAGCTCCCTGATCTGACCATGCGCCGGACGGCCGAGCCCCAGGCCACCGTCCCCGATGTCGGGAAAAAGCCCCGGGCCCTTCCGCGTTCGCACGGAAGGGCCCGCCCTGGACATGCCCGGCTGTCACTCACCGCGGAGCGTCCTGCGACGGGCTACGCGATCCTCGTACGCGGGGAGCGGTTGGCCCGGGCGGGGCGGGCAGGGCGGGAGGTCCTGGCCGATCGCCTCGGGGAACCCGGCACCACGGAACCCGGGCACCGCAGAACCACCCGCGGAACCCGGCGCCGCAGAACCACCCGCGGAATCCGGCGCCACGGCACCACTCCCGAACCCGGCACCGCGGAACCACTCCCGGAATCCGGCGCCACGGCACCACTCCCGAACCCGGCACCGCAGAACTACTCGCGGAACCCGGCACCACTCCCCGGAACCGGGCGCCCCGGCACCACGGAACCCGGGCGCCACGGAACCACTCCCCGGAACCCGGCGCCCCGGAACCACTCCCGAAAGCTGCCGCGACCGCCGGGGAAGACCTCGGGGTCGCCCCCGAGCGCCCTCGATGCCCAGCGACCGCCCGTGTCGATCCCGCTCTCGAGCCCCCCGCTACTTCTTCAGCGCCCGCCGGAGCTTGCCCGCGGCGCGGCGCAGGATCGTCGTCGCCCCGGGGCGCGGGGCGGGCCGGCGCCGTCCGGGATCCTTGGCCGCCAGCTCGGCCGCCGCGGCGGCGAGACGCTTGACGACGACACCTCCGCTCGCGGAGACGTCGAGGGCCAGCGGGAGGGCCACCGGCTTGCCGTCTCCGGTCGAGGGCGGAGTCAGCTCCAGTCGCCACTCGCCGCCCGCCAGCTCGTCGAGCGGGAGGTCGGCGCTCAGGTCGGCGTCACCGGTCACGCGGGCGGTCAGCGTGGCGGGGAGCGCGACCGCACGGCCGCTCTCGGCGTTCGTCAGCTTCAGGTCCGCCGCGCTTTCGCCCTGGACGTGGAACGGCAGGACGACGACGAGGCGGCCGGGGTCCGTCGTCACGGTGACGTCGGCGGAGGCGAGATGGGCGAACTCGTACGAGAGCCGGTCGGTCTGCTGGTCGACGTCGAGCGAGAGGTTGCCGTGCGGGTCGGTCCAGTACGGCAGGACCAGGTGGGACGGGGAGCCGACGACGGCGCCGCCGCGCCCGCGCCCGGCCGCATCGCTGCGGACGGCACCGAGGCGGGTCTCCTTGGACCACCCGCAGGAGCTGATGCGGACCAGGACGTCCCAGACACCGGCGTCCAGCGCGGCACCGTTGGCCGCCGCCAGCGGGTCCACCCGCGAGTCGGCCCGCAGCACCTGCCGGAAGTGCCCCTCGCGCCCCTCAACGGCGACCTTCTCCCGGGTGATCTCGACCACCTGGAAGAACTCGGCGCCCGACGAGCGCTCACGCAGAACGACATCCGCCTTCGACTTGCCCAGCGGCGCGGAGGTGTCCGCGCCCAGTTGCGCGACGGCCTCCATGCTCTCCTTCGACAACGGCGGGACGAGCAGGTCCTTCGTGCCGTCGTTGCGGAAGGTGAGCGGCTCGCCGCCGGAGGTGAGAGCGGCGGTGAAGCCCACGGTCAGCACGCCCGTGTCCCAGGCAAGACCGTCCAGGCTGCCGGAGGCCTTGATCCCGGACTCCCAGCGGGCGAACTCCTCGATGTCGGCGAACCGGCCGGCGGTGATCAGCGCGGCGACGATCTGCTGCGCGGGCGGCAGACCCGCGGCGACTCCCGGGCCGAAGCGCTCGACGACCACCTTGTGGATCTCGTCGAACAGCTCCCGGCGGTAGTCCTCGGGAAGCTTCAGGAGCCGCTGCCCGCGCATCCGCTCGACCATCTCGTTGCGCAGCCAGCGGCGGAAGAGCTTGTCCCGCAGCGGGCCGGGCTCGGTGAGTTCCTCGACGACGTCCAGGGCCTCGCGGAGGTTCTTGAAGTAGCCGACCGGGTCGAAGCGCTGGAAGCCTGCGTTGGCCGCGTCCTCACGCTTGATGTGGTAGTAGCACAGGTAGTCGCTGAGTACCGCGACGTTCTCCGCCCGCAGGTACGCCTCGGTGACGAAGACGTGGTCCTCAAGACGTCGGCGACCCTCCATGTAGCGGAGGTTGTGCCGGTCGAGGAACTCCTTGCGGAACATCTTGTGGGGGGTGAGGCTGTCGATCAGCGGGGCGTTGTCGACAGTGGCGTGCGGACGGTTCTTGCGGAACAGCTCCCGGGGAACGCCACGGCCCTTGCCGACCATCTTGCCCACGATGACGTCGGCCTTGTTCTCCACGCCGTAGTTGTACATGCGTTCGAGAGCTTCGTCGCCCAGCCAGTCGTCGTTGTCCACGAACTGGATGAACTCGCCCTGGGCGGCCGCGATGCCCGCGTTGCGGGGCTTGCCGGACCAGCCGGACGCCTCCTGGTGGATGACGTGCATGTTCGCGTGCTCGGCGGCGAGCCGGTCCAGGCGCGCGGGCGTGTCGTCGGTGGAACCGTCGTTGACGAAGATCGCTTCGTACTCGTCGTCCGGCAGGCTCTGACGCAGAAGTGAGGCGATGCAGTCCTCGATGTACTTGCCCGGGTTGTAGACCGGGATCACCACGCTCACCTTGATGGGCATGTGTCTTCTTCCGCCTCAGCTACTGGGAGTCATTCGTCAGGACCCGGCGCGTGTCGCCGCTCGGTAGACGCTCGATTAAGGCTAACGGGTGGCCGACCCGCCCCCGTCACAGCAAGTGACGGACCAGGATACAAACGGATCACGAAGCCCAAGGAACGCTTTCACGAACTGTGGCGGACCGGCCGGAGTGTCGCTTGACAGGGCCCCGGTTAGGATGCCGCGCATGAAGGCTCTCGTTCTCTCCGGTGGCTCGGGCACCCGCCTGCGCCCCATAACCCACACATCGGCCAAGCAACTGGTGCCCGTCGCCAACAAACCCGTGCTCTTCTACGGCCTGGAGGCCATCGCCGACGCCGGGATCACGGATGTCGGGATCATCGTCGGCGACACCGCCGACGAGATCCGGGAAGCCGTCGGCGACGGCTCGAAGCTCGGGATCGACGTCACGTACATCCCCCAGGACAAGCCGCTCGGACTGGCGCACGCGGTGCTCATCGCGAGCGAGTTCCTCGGCGACGACGACTTCGTCATGTACCTCGGCGACAACTTCATCGTGGGCGGCATCACCGGCCTCGTCGACGAGTTCCGCACCGAGCACCCCGACGCGCAGATCCTGTTGACCAAGGTGCCCAACCCGACGTCGTTCGGTGTCGCCGAGCTCGACGCGAACGGCCGCGTCAAGGGCCTGGAGGAGAAGCCGAAGGAGCCCAAGAGCGATCTCGCCCTGGTGGGTGTGTATCTCTTCACTCCGGCGATCCACGAGGCCGTCCGCTCCATCGAGCCCTCCTGGCGCGGCGAGCTGGAGATCACCCACGCCATCCAGTGGCTGATCGACCAGCGCAGGGACGTGCGCTCGACGACCATCTCCGGCTACTGGAAGGACACCGGGAACGTCGCCGACATGCTGGAGGTCAACCGCTCCGTCCTGGAGACGGTCGAGCCCCGCATCGAGGGCACCGTCGACGAGTCCAGCGAGATCATCGGCCGCGTGCGCATCGACGCCGGCGCCGAGGTCCGCGGGTCGCGCATCGTCGGCCCGGCCGTCATCGGCCCCGGTTCGGTGATCAGCGACTCGTACATCGGCCCCTTCACCTCGGTCTCCGAGGGCTGCCGGATCGACGACAGCGAGGTCGAGTACTCCATCGTCCTGCGCGACTCCTCCATCACCGGCGTACGGCGGGTCGAGGTGTCCCTCATCGGCCGCAACGTCCAGGTCACTCCCGCGCCCCGCAACCCCGCGGCCCACCGTCTCGTCCTCGGCGACCACAGCAAGGTACAGATCTCTTCATGACCTCCCCTTCGGCTCCGGCCCCCTCCACCCGGATCCTGGTGACCGGCGGCGCCGGCTTCATCGGCTCGCACTACGTCCGCACGCTGCTCGGCCCCGAGGGCCCCGGTGACATCACGATCACCGTGCTGGACAAGCTGACGTACGCGGGAAATCCGGCCAACCTCGACGCGGTGCGCGAGCACCCCGCCTTCACCTTCGTGCAGGGCGACATCTGCGACCCCGCGCTGGTCGGCAAGCTGCTGGCCGAGCACGACCAGGTGGTGCACTTCGCCGCCGAGTCGCATGTGGACCGCTCCATCGACGGCGGCGCGGAGTTCGTGCGCACCAACGTGGTCGGCACCCACACCCTCATCGACGCCGCTCACCACGCGGGCATCAAGACCTTCGTGCACATCTCGACCGACGAGGTCTACGGCTCCATCGACGAGGGTTCCTGGCCCGAGACGCACCCGCTGCAGCCCAACTCGCCGTACTCCTCGGCGAAGGCCTCCAGCGACCTGATCGCGCTGTCGTACCACCGCACCCACGGCCTGGACGTCCGCGTCACCCGCTGCTCGAACAACTACGGGCACCACCACTTCCCCGAGAAGGTCATCCCGCTGTTCGTGACCAACCTCCTCGACGGCAAGAAGGTCCCGCTGTACGGCGACGGCGGCAACGTCCGCGACTGGCTGCACATCGACGACCACGTCCAGGGCATCGAGCTCGTGCGCACCAAGGGCCGGGCCGGCGAGGTCTACAACATCGGCGGCGGCACGGAGCTCAGCAACAAGGAGCTGACCGGGCTGCTGCTGGAGGCGTGCGGCACCGACTGGGAGACCAGCGTCGAGTACGTCACCGACCGCAAGGGCCACGACCGCCGGTACTCGGTGGACTGCACGAAGATCCGCGAGGAGCTCGGCTACGAGCCCCGCAAGACCTTCGAGCAGGGCCTCGCGGAGACCGTGCAGTGGTACCGCGACAACCGCGCCTGGTGGGAACCGCTGAAGGAGCGGGCCGCGCTCTGACCGACGACCGCGCAGGGCTCCCCGGTGGACCGCCCGTTCACCGGGGAGCCCTGCGCGGTGGCCTCACGCGCCAAATCGGCCCCCACGTTTCGGCACGGTTTCCGTTACGTCCGGGTGGATACGTAATGGTCAAGAATTGCACCCGACCGCTTGTGGGACGCACAAAGGCGCCCGATCATTGGCCGGATCCCGCCCCTCCCCGCCCCCGCAGGAGCCCCCCGTGGCCACTGGTCAGATCTCTTCCGAGCCGGCCGGGACGTCGGCCGCAGCTCGGACCGAGCGGCAGAAGCTGCGCAAGCACTTCGGCCGTTTCGACATCCTCTTCTTCCTGCTCTGCACCATCGTCGGCGTGGACACGATCGGCACGGTCGCCTCGTCCGGCGCCGAGGCGTTCACCTGGCTCATCGTGCTGGCCGCGGTGTTCTTCATCCCCTCCGCGCTGCTGACCGCCGAGCTCGGCGCCGCGTTCCCCGAGGAGGGCGGCCCCTACATCTGGACCAGCCGGGCCTTCGGCCGCCTCGCGGGCGCCGTCAACAACTTCCTGTACTGGATCACCAACCCGGTGTGGCTCGGCGGCACCCTCGCCGTCTCCGCGGTCACGGCGTACACCACCTTCTTCAACAACGGGAAGGACCTGAGCACCCCGGCCTTCTACGTCTTCGCCCTGATCTTCATCTGGGTCGGCGTCCTCGCCGCGATCCTCTCCTTCGACGTCGGCAAGTGGATCCCCACCATCGGCGCCTGGAGCCGCTTCGTCCTCCTCGGCCTGTTCACGATCACGGTCGTCGTCTACGGCATCCAGCACGGCCTGCACGGCTTCGGCCCCGGCGACTTCTCGCCGACGTACGCGGGCTTCGTCGGCCTGGTGCCCGTCCTGATGTTCAACTACGTCGGCTTCGAGCTGCCCAGCACCGCGGGCGACGAGATGACCGACGCCCAGAAGGACGTCCCCTTCGCGATCTTCCGCAGCGCCGCCCTCGCCGTACTCCTCTACGCCCTCCCCATCCTCGGCATCCTCCTCGTCCTCCCGGTCAAGGCCATCACCGGCCTCGGCGGCTTCCTCGACGCGATCCGCCAGGTCTTCACCGTCTACGGCGGTGACGTGGCCGCCGACGGCACCGTCACCAGCAGCGGCGCCGGCACGGTCCTCGGGGACATCGCGGCGGTCCTGTTCATCCTCACGGTGCTGTCCTCGGGCGTCACCTGGGTCATGGGCTCCGACCGTGCCCTCGCCGTCTCCGGCTACGACGGCGCCGCGCCCCGCTTCCTCGGCGTGATCTCCAGCCGGTTCGGGACGCCGGTCCGGGTCAACATCCTCAGCGGGCTGGTCTCCACCCTGGTCCTGGTCCTGGCCCACCAGCTCACCAACGGCAGCGCGGCCAAGCTCTTCGGCGCCGTCCTCGGCCTCGCCATCTCCACCACGCTCATCAGCTACCTGGGCATCTTCCCGGCCCTCGCGGTGCTGCGCCGCAAGGCCCCGGACGTCCCCCGCCCCTACAAGGCACCCTTCCCCCGCACCATCAGCGTGGTCCTCACCCTGCTCATCCTGTTCGCCAGCGTGCAGTTGATCGCCCCCGGGGCCGGCGACCACTGGTTCGGCGACGACTACCTCCCGGACGGCTGGACGCACGCCGAGCGCTGGCAGTACCTCCTCACGGAGGCCGTACCGCTCGCCGTCTTCGTCCTCCTCGGCGTCCTCTTCTGGGCCCTGGGCCGGCCGACCCGCAAGGCGATTACCCTCGCGAAGGAATGACCTTCCCGGACCCGACCGAAGGAACCGAACCGCCGTGCCCCTGCGCTGTGTTGTCCTCGACGACTATCAGAACGTGGCGACCGAGCTCGCCGACTGGTCGCTCGTCGAGGACACCGTGGATGTCGTGAGCCTGCGTGAACACCTGGACGACGAGGGCGAGTTGGCCGCCGCCCTCGCCACCGCCGACATCGTCGTCACCCTGCGCGAGCGCGTCCCCTTCCCCGCCTCGCTGTTCGCCCGGCTCCCCCGGCTGAAGCTGCTGATCGCATCCGGCATGCGCAACTCGGTCATCGACTACGCCGCCGCCGAGGCGCACGGCGTCACCGTGTGCGGTACGGCCAGCTCCTCGACCCCGCCCGTCGAACTGACCTGGGCCCTGCTGCTGGGCCTGGCCCGGGGCATCGTCGAGGAGAGCAACTCCCTTCGCGTGGGCGGCCCTTGGCAGCAGACGGTCGGCGCCGACCTGCACGGCCGCACCCTCGGACTGCTCGGCCTCGGCAAGATCGGCAGCCGGGTCGCCCAGATCGGCCTGGCCTTCGGCATGCGCGTCACCGCGTGGAGCGAGCACCTCACCAAGGAGCGCGCGGACGAGGTGGGCGTACAACTCGCCGCGTCCAAGGAGGAGTTGCTCGCGGACAGCGACTTCGTCTCGGTCCACCTCGCCCTCGGCGACCGCACCCGCGGTCTCCTCGGCCCCGCCGAACTCGCCCTCCTCAAGCCCACCGCGTACCTGATCAACACCTCACGCGCGGCGATCGTCGACCAGGCCGCCCTGCTCACCGCCCTCCACGCGGGCCGCATCGCCGGCGCCGGCCTCGACGTCTTCGACCTCGAACCCCTCCCCGCCGACCACCCGGTCCGCACGGCACCCCGCCTGCTCGCGACACCCCACCTCGGCTATGTGTCGCACGCCAACTACACGACGTACTACGGCCAGGCGGTCGAGAACATCCAGGCCTACCTGGCGGGCTCGCCCGTACGGCGGTTGCCGTAGAACGGGACGACGGTCACGCCTCCGTGAGCCGCCGGTAGACACCCTCGCTCCGCCGCAGATGGCGCAGGTCCACCAGGTACCGGCGGAGCGTCACATGGTCGACCTCTCCGTCCTCGCACCAGGCGCGCAGCTTCTCGTTGACGATCCGCTCGGGGTACTCGACGCCCGGGGTGAAGGTCTGCTCGGCGATGTACTGGAGCACCACCTGCTTGCGGGCCCACTGGGCCGGGAGACGGACCAGCCGGCCACTCCGGACGAAGGTCCGCAGGATCATGTCGGTGTGCTCGTCGCCGGTGACCGGGCTCTCGTCGGCGGGCTCCTCGCCCTGACTCGCGAGCTTCCTGAACAGGTCGTAGTCGACGCGCAGTTCGCCGTCGTCCATGGTCTTCAGCACGCCCTGTTCGCGCAGCTTGAGCAGCGCGAGGGCCGTGCCCTTCGGGGTCAGGCCCGCCACCTCGGCGACCTGCTCGGAGGTCTCCGCGCCCAGGGCCACCGCCGCGAAGGCACGCACCCGGTTCTGCTCGGCGAACAGACGGAACAGTTGGTCGGTTGCCATGCCGGGAGGTTAGTGGACACCCGCCCGCCGAGGGCACCGAATTTCCGGCCGTCGAACGTCCGCGCCCGGCGCTCGAAGTCCTGTTCAAAAAGGTGATCGCGGCGCTGTCGCCGTTACCAGCCATGCGCCGGGGCGTTGAACCCGAAGTGCGGTGGCGAGTCCTGCCGTCGCACTCACCGAACCAAAGGAGAACGTGATGTCTCGCATCGCGAAGGCGGCCGTGGTCGCCCTCGGCACGGGTGCTGTGGCGCTCAGCGGCGCCGGCCTGGCCATGGCGGACGCGGGCGCGCAGGGTGCGGCCGTCGGTTCGCCCGGCGTCCTGTCGGGCAACGTCGTGCAGGTCCCGGTCCACATCCCGGTCAACGTCTGCGGCAACACCGTCAGCGTGATCGGCCTGCTGAACCCGGCCTTCGGCAACACCTGCGCCAACGTCAGCGACCACGGCAAGGGCGGTCACCCCGGCCCGGGCGGCTACGGCGACAGCGGCTACGGCCACTGATTCGACCGCACGCGCGGACGGACGTACGCGAAGAGCCCCGGCACCTCAGGCGCCGGGGCTCTCCCCGTGTCCGCGACCGGTCAGCCGTAGCGATAAATGCCGCTGACGTCCTCCAGTTGCTCCGGGGTCACGTCCCAGGGCGGCATCCGCTGCTGCCGTGCCACGACCCGCCCCTCCTGGTCGTCGCCCGGCCCCGGCGGTCTCGCCGGCAGATAGCGGGCGCCGCGGTGCCGGTTCTGCCAGCGCGTCCACTGGAGGTCGATGAAGGCGTGGTGCAGCCAGAACACCGGGTCGTTGACGGAGGCGCCGCCGAGCATCACGCCCCCGACCCACTTGTGGACCCGGTTGTGGTTGCGCCAGGACGCGCTGCCTGATCCGGTGCCCCATCCTTCGAGCCGGTTGCGGAACCCCGTGCGGCAGGTCGAGTCCCAGGGCGAGATGTCGTAGACGGGATCGGCGAGCGCCCCGTCCAGGTCGCTCTTCGTCGGCAGCGCGATCGGGGAGCCGGCCCGGCCCAGGTCGCGGGTGAGGTACGGCTCGTCGGTGATGTTCTCCGTGATCTTCCACCTGCCCGCCGCGTAGGCGAACGGCCCGGTCGTCACCTGGTGGTCGGAGCGCCGCCCGGTACCGCCGAGCAGGTCCTTCGTCCAGGGCAGGGCGGTCGCGCGGCGGTCCCGCGTCCAGTCCCAATAGGGCACGGTCACCGAGGAGTCGACGCGGCGCAGCGCCCGCTCCAGGTCCAGCAGGAACCGCCGGTGCCAGGGCAGGAAGGAGGGCGCCATGTGCGCGGAGCGCAGTCCGTACTCCCCGTCGGGCACGAAGAACTCGATGTGCGTGCGCACGAACTCGTCGTACTCGCCCCGCCGTTTGATCTCCAGCATCGCCGCCACGAACCGCCGCTTCTCACCGGCCGTGAGTGTGCTGACGTTCTTACGCGTGTACGCCATGGTCTCCCCCCATGTGCATCGGACCGTCCGCCTCGCGCAGCTCCCGCCCGGGGCTCAGCTCGTCGACGGCCGCGCGGGTCGCCTCCAGCGCCGTGGGATACGAGCGGTAGTGGTCGACCATGCTCAGCCAGGTGCCGTCGGCGCGCCGCATCAGATGCAGCGGCCGGCCGTCGACCGTCACCTGCCAGCCGTCCTTCAGCACACCGCGGATACGACGGCCCCGGTACGTCTCGTCGAAGGCGGTGTCCCCGGGGTCCTCGCCGGAGCGGGTGGGCCGCGAGGCCGCGACGACGGGCACCAGCGCCACGGCGAGGGCGGCACCGAACACCCCGCGCAGCGCCTCCCGCCGCGTCCTGCGCACCGGCCCCGGTCTCACCGGCTCCCGGCCCACGGACACTCCACCGACGCTCACTGTCATGGCCCGACTCCCTCGTCCGTTCCGCTCGTTCGAGGGGCTAACCGTCCGACCCCCCGCCCGGTCACCGTCCGAGGCACCCCGGCATGCGGAAGGGCCCGGGTCACCCGACCCGGGCCCTTGTCCACTCGTCCCTACGGCCTACAGGCCGGCCCCCGTGACCAGGTCCGCGCCCGGCACGGTCTGCAGGACCGGTGCCAGGACGCCCACCTGCGGCGCCTTCAGGTCCGGGAGGCCGAAGTTGTCGGGGTTGGGCGGGGTCAGCGGGAGGTCCAGGCCCAGGCCCGGGGCCAGCGTGCGCAGGTCGGAGGCGGGCGTGCTGACGCCGAGGTGGTCGAAGCCGTCGCCGAGGACGTGCGGCAGCGGTGCGCGCAGGCCGACGCCGGGCAGGCCGCCGTGGACCGGGAGTTGGGGCAGTGCGTGCTCCGGGATGAGCCGGCCCTCGACGTAGCGCGGGCCCTCGGGCGAGCCCGGCATGGGCACCGGGATCTCCCCGCCCAGCTTGGGGAGTTCCATGCCGAGGGCGCTCTCCGCGCCCCCCAGCGGCACGGGCACGGGAACCGTGCCGAGCGCGGCGGCGGGGGTGGCGGCGGCGCCGGCCGCGGCCGCCACGGCCGTGAGGACGGCGGCGATGGTTCCTCGGGTGGTCGACTTCATCTCGAGTACGGTCCCTTTCGGAATTCGGAGGCTCTGCGTGCTGCCCGGGTAACGAGGCCGGGAAGGACATCAGTTCAAGATTCCCCCGAGTGCCGTAGTAGTCAGCTTTCCGGAATTCCCGCCAGCGGGCCGGAACCGGCAATTCCCGCCCGCTGTCCCGACGTCGGCGCCGGCGTCAGCCGCGCAGGCTGCGGGCGGGCAGGATGATGTGCGCGGCCGCGTTCAGGGTCTCCTCGGAGCCGGCGAACTCGGCCAGCGCCTCGGGGGTGACGGGCTTGCCCGGTTCGGCCTCGGGCCACGGGCGGGTGGTGAACACGAGGTAGGCGAAGCCGCGTTCGCCGACCGCCGCGAGCCACTCGGGCGGCGGCACGCACTGGGCGTTGAGCTGCGGCATGTTGAGGACGGCCTGCCCGGACTCGATGAGCATGGTGATCGGCAGGCTGGGCTTGGTGGCGCCGTCGACGACGTTGCCGCCGACCGGGAGCCCGTTGTCGGTCAGCAGCCGTTCCACGGCGGCGGTGGCGGCCTCGGGGCCGTCCGCGGCGTCGCCCAGGGTGTAGGCGAGGAGGTAGGGCATGTCCCCGTCGGGGGCCTCGCCGCTCCACGCCAGGACGACGAGGGTGCCGAGGTCGGCGACGCGGAAGGGGCGCGTTTCGCTTGAGGTTGAGGTCACCGCGCGACCTTATCGACGGGCCGGAAGGCCACCTGACGCCTTCTCACCCGTCCGGCCGATGGCGCGGCCGACCCGCCACACGAACGAGGGACGCCTCTCGACGCCCCTCGAACACCACCGGAGAGACTCAGCCCTGCAGCGGCAGACCGCCGAGCAACGGGTTGTGCTGGTTCAGCGCGGCGGTCGCACCCTTGACGGTGTTGAGCGCGGAGCCCTTGTTCTCGGTGTCGAGCGCGTCCGACTGGTGTTGCAGCGGCATCACGTCGGCGGGCTGGAGCTGACCACTGGTGAGGGTGTTGACGGCGCCGGTGAGGCTGGTGGGCGTCACGTCGGCGGGGCTGTAGGCGAACGCGGGCGCGGCGGCACCGGCGAGGGCAAGAGACCCGGCAACGACAGCGGCAGCCTTCAGGGACTTCATCGCGTTCCTTTCTTCGGCAACTCATGTCACCAGAGGGAATTCTGTCGCCGTGTGTAACGAGTTCCGGCCTGGCCGGAAACCCCGTGCGCAGAAAGTTTCTGCTGCCCCACCCGAATGCAGCGTGTGTCTCATCGGCGTTTCCCATCCTCATACGAAAGGGCCGTACAGCGGAAAAGGCCGTCGGCCCGATCCCGGAAAGGACCGGCCCGACGGCCGTTCTCACGACTGCTCCGCGGACTGTTCTACGACTGCTCCGCGGACTTCTCTACGGCTTCTACGCGACCGTTCGCGTCACACTCCCGGAAGCGCGGGCAGCGCCGGAGCGGCCGGGACCGCGGGCACCGCCGGAAGCGAGGACGTCGACGGCAGGGCCGGCAGACCGGGCAGGCTCGGTGCGGGCAGGCCGCCGCCCAGCAGCGTGGCCGCGACCACGTTGACGAGGCCCGTCACCACACCGGTGACCGCCGGGACGACCCCGGAGACATCGCCGGACGTGACCGCCGCGAGCAGCGTGGCGACCGCTTTCTGCAGGGAGGCGAGGGCGTCACCGGCGAGGTCGGCCGGTGCCTTGGCCCTGCCCTTGGAGTCGTCGCCGCTCTTCGGGAGCGCGGGCAGGGCCGGCGTCGCGGGGAGCGCCGGGGTGGCGGGCAGGGCGGGCGTCGCCGGAACAGCGGGCACGGCCGGCGCCGCGGGAACCGCCGGGACGGCCGGGACCGCCGGAGCGGCTGGCGCCGCCGCGGTGATCTTGGCGACGGCCTGGTTGACGGTGTCGCCGAGCTTCTGCGCCTGGTCGGCGGAGAGTTGACCGTTGTCGGCCTTGAGCACCTGGTTCAGCAGGTCGGTGACAGGGGTGAGCACACTGGCGGTGTCGCCGAGGCCCTTGACCTGGGCGAGCAGCCCGTCAGCTCCAGGGACCGGCACGCTCGACGCGGCGTGGACGTGCTTCCGCGCCGAGTCGTTGTCGGCCGCGACGGCCGCGGGGCCGGCGATTCCGATCAGGACGGTGGCACAGAGCACGGAGGACGCGACGCGCCGTGCGGGCAGACCACGCATGGGTGTTTCCTTTCGGTGGTGCTTCGGATCTTGAGCCCACCGTGAAAGCGCTCACCACCATCTGCAACCGGTCGAACGCGCCGGGTGACCGCCCGTCAACCGTACGGTCGACGTCGTGCCTGGTGAGGGCCATGTCAAGAGCGCAGCACCGGACCGCCACCGCTACCGCCCATTCGGGGCAACACCGCGAAACGCCGACCGGCCGTCCCCCCGTGGAGACACCACGGGAGAACGGCCGGCCGAAGGGATGCGCGCGGACGTCAGTCGTTGACGCAGGTGTTGCCGAACGCCGGGTTCAGCAGGCCGATGACGTTGACGGTGTTGCCGCAGACGTTGACCGGGATGTGAACCGGGACCTGCACGACGTTGCCCGACAGCACGCCCGGGGAGTGGGCGGCAGCGCCGTGCGCGTCGCTGTCCGCGGCGGCGATGCCGGCGGTGCCCGCCATGGCGGCGGCGGCAACGGAGGTCAGAACCAGGCCCTTCGCGATACGCGACATGGAGAGGTGCTCCTTGGGGTTGAAACAAACATCCGGGCGGGGATGCCCGGCGCTGTGTCAACGCGCGGCGCCCACAGGGGTTGTGCCGCCAATGGGGTGATCCGCGACAAGGCCGAACTTCACCATTCCGACACACTTGTCCCGTTTCAACGGATTAATCCGGATAGCCACTAGAGTTGCGCACCTCCCGAAGTACCCCTATAGCCAGCAAATCGCACATAGGGGCCGTGCTTCCCGAAAGGGCACCTCCGGTCATGCGCAATTCCCTGGGTCCGCTGCTGCGCCGGGCGTCGACGGGCACTCTCGCCCTCGTCACGATCTGGGCCCCGGCCGCCTCCGGAGCATCCGCCCCGCCCTCCGAGGCCGGGCGCGTCCCGTTCGCCCAGCGCTTTTCCGCGCTCCAGCACGGCGGCATCGTCCGCGCGGCCAACACCTCCATCAGTTGCCGTACGACCTCGGCCGCCTGCCCGGCCGTACGCGAGGGACAGGCTGCGGCCAACGGCGACTTCGACATGTTCTACGTCGACGTCGACCGTGACCCGAACACCTACAACTCCTCCCGCGCGGAAGTCCGTCTGCCCGAGGGTGCCCGGGCCACGTACGCGCGCCTGTACTGGGGCGGCAACCTCCGCGTGGGCGAGCAGAAGCCGCCCAAGGACAACGGGCGGGTACTGGTCGCGGAGCCCGGCGGCGAGTACAAGGCGGTGCTCGCGGACACGGTCGTCGGGCACCGGGTGGCGGGCGGCGCGGACGCGTTCCAGGCCTCGGCCGACGTCACCAGGCTGGTCCGGGAGAGCGGTTCGGGTCTCTACACCGTGGCCCAGATCAACACGGCGATGGGGAAGTCGGCGGCCGGCGCCTGGGGCGGCTGGACGCTCGTCGTCGCGTACGAGAAACCGCAGGAGCCGCTGCGCCGACTGGAGCTGTGGGACGGCTTCGACACGCTGAACTCCCCTACCGGCGCGGAGATCCGGTTGCGCGCGCTGCGCACGCCCGCGCACGCCGGGGGACGCGCGGGCGTGGTGGCGTACAACGGGGATCGCGGCCGCACCGGAGATTCGCTCACGCTCGCGACCGGTCGTACGAACGCCATCCCGCTCGGTGACGGTGCCAATCCCCGTGACGACGTGCTGAATTCCACGATCAGCGAGCCGGGGGCGGCGCCTTCGGAGCGTGCGCCCGCGTATGCGAACACCCTCGGCTACGACTCCGATGTGTTCGATCTCGGCAAGGCGCTGCGGCCCGGCGGTGACCGTCTGGCCTTCCGGCTCGTTTCCCAGCGCGACGCGGCGTGGTTCGGGGCGCTCTTCGTCGCCGTCGACGCCCAGCAGTGAGACGCGTTCCCGCCCGCAGTCCCGAGCGCCACCCGTGAGCGAGGAAACCGCGCAATGCACCAGCCAGCAACCGACCCTCGGCCACGGGTCCTGCACCTCGCCCAGCCCGTGGACGCCGGGGTCGCCCGGGTCGTCACGGACCTGACGCGGGCCCAGCTCGCCGCCGGCCTGGACGTCACGGTCGCCTGCCCCGACGGCGGCTGCCTCGCGGACGAGGTCAGAGCGCTCGGCGCCGACGTACGACTGTGGCGGGCCACGCGGTCGCCGGGTCCCGCGCTCGTCTCCGAGGTGCGGCGGCTGGCCCGGGTGGTCGCGGAGGTGCGGCCGGATCTGGTGCACGCGCACAGCGCGAAGGCCGGTCTGGCCGGGCGGCTCGCCGTGCGGGGGCGGATCCCGACCGTGTTCCAGCCGCACGCCTGGTCGTTCGAGGCGGTCGGCGGGGTCACCGCCGCGCTCGCCGTCGGCTGGGAGCGGTGGGGTGCGCGCTGGGCCACCCGGACGGTGTGCGTGAGCGAGGCGGAGCGGACGACCGGGCTGCGGGCCGGGGTCCGGGGCCGCTGGAGCGTCATCCCCAACGGGATCGACACCGAGCGCTTCCACCCGGCCGCCGTGGACACCGTACGGGCCGGCATCGAGCAGCTCGCCGGGGTCGATCCGGCGGCGCCGCTGGTGGTGTGCGTGGGGCGGCTGTGCCGGCAGAAGGGCCAGGACGTCCTGCTGAGCGCGTGGGACGAGGTGGTCCGGCGGGTGCCGAGGGCGCGGCTCGTGCTCGTCGGCGACGGACCCGACCGGGCCGCGCTGCGTCAACTCGCCCCGGAATCCGTGCTGTTCGCGGGCGCGGTCGCCGATGCCGTGCCCTGGTACCAGGCCGCCGACCTGGTGGTGCTGCCCTCGCGCTGGGAGGGCATGGCGCTGGCCCCGCTGGAGGCGATGGCCTGCGGCCGGCCCGTCGTCGTCACCGATGTCGCGGGCGCCCGCGAGAGCCTGCCCCCTGGCCTCGCCCCGCGCTGTCTGGTCCCGGCCGAGAGCCCGGCGGTGCTGTCCGGGGCCGTCGCCGAGCTGCTGCTCGACCCGCTGCTGCGCGAGTCCCTCGGCCATCAGGGGCGCCGGTACGTCCAGTCCACGCACGACGTGCGGCACGCCGCCGAGGCGGTCGCGGACGTCTACCGCGACCTGCTCGGTGCCGAGCCGGTCGTGCCCACCGAGTGCAGGGAGTCCATCCACTCGTGACCGCGGAAAGCACCGTCCCCTCCCCCGGCGGACAGCCACGGGACCACGGATTCTCGAACGTCTCGGTCATCCCCCGCCGCACCGGCGGCGGTTTCCGGTTCCCGGTCCGCCGCCCGCCCGCGCGGCCGGCCTCACCGCTGCCGCTGCTCGGCGCGGACCTCACCGCCGCGCTGGTGGGCGCCCTCGCGCTGACCGGCGGGCAGCGCCGGCCGCTCCTGGTGGCCCTGCTGATCGCCGGGTCGATACTGCTGCGCCCGCATCTGCCCCGGGCCGTACCGCGCGTGCTCGACGAACTGCCCGCCGTCTGCGGGCGGATCGCGGTCGCGTGGCTCGCGCTCGGCACCCTCACCGCGGCCTACGCCCCCGACCGCGCCCTCTCCCCGCGCACCCTGCTCCTGGGCTTCGCCCTCCAGACGGCGGCGAGTTGCGTGGCCCGCGGCGCGGTGCACCGGCGCCGCCGCAAGGCCCTGCTCAGCCGCCCCCGCACCGCCCTGGTGATCGGCCCGGCGACGACCGCGCAGCGCGTGGCCGCGGCGCTGCTGCGGCACCCGAAGTGCGGGGTGGAGCCGGTCGGGATCGTCGCCGAACACCCGGACGGCACCGAGGGGTTGCCCGTCCTGACCACCGGCGAGGAGGTCGAGCGCGCCCTCATCCAGAACGGCGTCCGGGCCGTCCTCACCGTGCATCCCTCCGTACGGTCCGAACGCGGGCCGCTGCTGCGGGCGTTGGCGGAGTCGGGCTGTGTGGTCTGGGAGGTCGACGCCGACTCCCCCTCGTACGAGATGCGCGACCAGCTCGCCGGATTCGCCTGCCGGAAGCTGGAGTTGGGGTCCCGCAGGCGGGGCAGCTTCGGCAAAAGGGCACTGGACGTACTGGCCTCCGGAGCCCTTCTCCTCCTGGTCAGCCCCCTCCTCCTGGTGTGCGCGACGGTCCTGCGCCTCACCGACGGTCCGGGCGTCGTCTTCCGCCAGGAGCGCATCGGCAAGGACGGCCGCCCCTTCACGCTGCTGAAGTTCCGCACGCACCGCCCGGTCGACGAGCACGAGGCGGCGACCCGCTGGAGCGTCGCGGGCGAACTGGAGATGAGCCGCTTCTGCCGCTTCCTGCGCCAGACCTCGCTGGACGAACTGCTCCAGCTCTGGAACGTGTTCCGGGGCGACATGAGCCTGGTCGGCCCGCGGCCCGAACGCCCGTACTTCGTCGCGGAGTTCAGCCAGACCTACCCGGGCTACGCGGCCCGCCACCGGATGCAGACCGGCATCACCGGCCTCGCCCAGATCCACGGGCTGCGCGGCGACACCTCGATCGAGGACCGCTGCCGGTTCGACAACGCGTACATCGACAACTGGTCGCTGTGGCAGGACATCTGCATCCTGGCCCGCACGGTCACCGCGCTCGTCCGTCCGACCGGGAGCTGAGCCGTGAACCACCGAGTCCGTATGTTCGCGCCGGTCCTGCCCGTCGTCGCCGTGATCGCCCTGCTCGGCCTGCCGCTCACCCCGGGCGAGGGCGGCGCGGGCCCGGCGGACGCGGTCTCCGGCCTGGTGGTGCTGTACTGCGCGATCCGTCTGCTGCGGGACCGCAACCGCCCGCTGACCCCAACGGCCGTAGTGGTCATGGGACTTCCGGTCCTGGGCCTGTCGATCGCCGCGATGGGCGCGGCCTCGCCGGGAGCGGGCCTCGGCGGCCTGGGCCGCTACCTCCAGATCTTCGTCCTCGTCCCGGCCGCGGTGGTCCTCCTCGTCCGCGACCGGCGCGACTTCCGCCTGCTGGCCTGGTCGTTCGTCGCACTCGCCACCTGGCAGGGGGCGATCGGCGTCAAGCAGTACGTCACCGCGACCGGCGCCTCCTACCAGGGCGAGGACATCCGCGCCGTCGGCACCTTCGGACCGACCGACGTGATGGGCATGGCGACGGTCGTGTCCTTCGGACTGATCTGCGCACTCGCCCTCGCCCTGGGCCGAAACGACGCACGGCAGCGGGCAGTCGCCGCCGCGTGCGCCTTCGCCCTCCTCGTCCCCCTCGCCCTCTCCTTCAGCCGGGGCGCCTGGATCGCGACAGCGGCGACCTGCGCGATCCAACTCGCCCTGGCCGGCCTGCGCCGCGCACTGAAGGTGGCCGCGGCCGTGGCGGCGGCGGGCGTGGTCCTGGTCGGCGGCTTCGGCGTCGGTACGGCGATGCTCCAGGAGCGGATCAGCAGCATCACCCAAGTCACCGACGCCCCCGACCAGTCGGTGATCGACCGGTACACCATGTGGGCGGCGGCCACCGCGATGTGGCGCGAACACCCGCTGACCGGCGTCGGGTTGAAGGGTTTCCCCGAACACCGCGACGGCAACGCCTCGTTGGCCCTGTCCTCGGGCAGCGACACGGAGGGCGCGGGCGCGGCCTTCCTCAAGCAGCCCCTGCTCTCCCCCCACAACATGTACCTCCTGGTCCTCAGCGAACAGGGCCTGCTCGGCCTCCTCACCCTGGCAGGCAGTTGGCTGGCCCTCCTGGTATGCGCCCTGCGCGGCCTGTTCCGCCTCCACCGCACCCAACTCCCCGGCCTGGACTGCGCCTTGGTCTCCACCGGCCTCCTGACCTGGCAACTCATCGACTTCATGTACGCCGACATCGGCGGCCCGTCGACAGTCCTGACGGCGGTGGTGTTCGGGGTGGCGGCGTGGTGGTCCTTGGTGGGCGCGAACGCGGAGAAGCGGTCTACGGCGGCAACTCGGGTGCGAGTGAGCCCCGAAGGGGCCCTGACCCAATGACGGTGACGCCTCCAACACAGGCAGACAGCAGCCCACCCAAGGGGCGCGGGGAACTGCGCGCCCAGCCCCAACGGCGCAGCACCCAACAACCCACCGAACTCCCCCTGATCCCAACCCCCTCACCAGAAGACAGCGCCCCAGAATCCCGCAACTTCCTAGCCAAAGCCGCCCTGATCACAGCCGCGCTCTCCGTCACCGGCTCCCTCCTGGGCCTCGCACGAGACCAGGCCCTGGCCCGCCTCTTCGGCGCCGGCAGCGAGACCGACGCCTTCCTCGTCGCCTGGACCGTCCCCGAGTTCGCCGCCACCCTCCTGATCGAGGACGGCCTCGCCTTCGCCCTGATCCCCGCGTTCAGCATGGCCCTGGCCCGCAGAGCGCAAGGTGCCCCCGGCGACCCCGTCCGCACCCTGGTCGCCACCACCCTCCCCCGCCTCACGCTGGCGTTCATCGCGGTGTCGGCGCTGCTCGTCGCGACGGCCCCCTACCTGGTCGAGGCCCTCGCCCCGGGCCTGCCGCACCCCGCCCTCGCCATCAGTTGCACCCGCCTCACCGCGACCTGCGTCCTGAGCTTCGGCCTGGCCGGCTACTGCAGCGCGGCTCTCCGCGCCCACCGCCGTTTCGTGGCACCGGCGGCGATCTACGTGGCGTACAACATCGGCATCATCGCGGGGATGTACGCCTTCGGTGCCCACTGGGGCGTACGGTCGGCGGCCCTCGGTGTGGCGGCGGGCGGCTTCCTGATGGTGCTGACCCAACTGCCCGCGCTGTGGCGCCAGTTGACGAGCCACAAACCCACCACCCCGGACACGGGCCCCGCCGAGGCCCATCCGATGAACGTCGCCCTGATGGCCACCGTGCTGCTCTTCGCGCTGTGCCGTCAGTCGCAGGTCCTGATCGAGCGCTTCCTCGCCTCCAACCTCCCGGCCGGCGCCATCTCGCATCTGAACTACGCGCAGAAGGTCGCCCAGATGCCGATGGTGCTCTCGCTGATGCTGTGCACGGTCACCTTCCCGGTGGTCGCGCGGGCGCTCGCCGAGGGCGACACGGAGAAGGCCCGCAACCGCGTGGAGCGCGACCTCGCGCTCGCCGCCTGCCTGGTGCTGCTCGGCGCCGCCACGGTGATCGCCTGTGCCCCGCAGATCATCCAACTCCTCTTCCAGCGGGGCGCGTTCACCGCCCATGACACCGCCGCGACGGCCGACGTCATGCGCGTGTACGCCTTCGGGCTGCTCGGCCAGACGCTGGTCGGCGTCCTGGTCCGCTCCTACTTCTCGGCGGGCCGGCCCACCTGGTACCCGGTCGGCGCGATGGCCGCCGGCATCGTCGTGACCTCCTGGATCGGCGCCTGGACGGTCGGCCCGTGGGGCGTCGTCGGCATCGCCGTCGCCAACGCCACCGGCATCACCTTCACCGCCGTACTCCTGCTGTGCGGATCGGGCCCGCGCAGTGTCCCGATCCGCACCCGGCAGGTCCTGGTCGAGCTGAGCCGGCCGGTGCGCGCGGCGGCGGTCGCGACGGTCGCCGGGGCCTTCGTGGCCCGCGCGCTGCCCTCGCCGCTGCTCGGTCTCTCCGTCGGCTGCGCGACCGTCACCGTCGTCTTCGTCCTGCTCGGCTGGGCCCTGGGCACCCAGGGCTTCGCACCCGCACTGGAATCCGTACGCTCCGTCACACGAAGGCTCATCCATGGTCGCTCCCGTTGATTCCCCGACCACCGGCAGACGCGCCACGGGCCCGGTCCCGTGGGTGGCGATGTACCACTCCGTGGGCGACTGCTCCGACGACCCCTACCGCATCACGGTCACCCCCGACCGCCTTGCGCGGCAGTTGAGTTGGCTGCGCCGACGCGGACTGCGCGGCGTGTCCATGGCCGACCTGCTCGCCGCCCGCGCCCGGGGCGAGGGCCAGGGCCTGGTCGGTCTCACCTTCGACGACGGCTACGCCGACTTCGTCAGCAACGCCCTTCCCCTGCTGGCCCGTTGGGACTGCGGCGCGACCCTCTTCGTGCTGCCCGGCCGGCTCGGCGGCGACAACGCCTGGGATCCGGAGGGCCCTCGCAGACCCCTCCTCACCGCGGCCGGCATCCGCAGCGCCGCCGCCGAGGGCGTGGAGATCGGCTCGCACGGCCTGACCCACGTCGACCTCACCCAGGCGGAC
This sequence comes from Streptomyces sp. NBC_01478, assembly GCF_036227225.1. Taxonomy (GTDB): domain Bacteria; phylum Actinomycetota; class Actinomycetes; order Streptomycetales; family Streptomycetaceae; genus Streptomyces. The sequence continues at coordinate 4,375,835 of NZ_CP109444.1, forward strand.
GACGCGACGCTGAAGGCCGAGGTCGCCGAAAGCCGTTCCGTACTCGCCGAGTTGACCGGCACCACCGTCGACGGCTTCTGCTACCCGTACGGCACGATCGACGCCCGCGCCATGGCCGCCGTACGCGAGGCCGGTTACACCTACGCCTGCGCGATCGACCCGGGCGACCTCAACGGCGTCCACGCCCTCCCCCGCGTCCACATCGGCCAGAACGACACCGCCGTACGCCTGTTCCTCAAGTACCGGCTGCACCGGCTGCGCCGCCGCCCGGTGGAGGGGCTCGCATGAAGGCCCTGCACATCATCACCGGACTCGGCGTCGGCGGCGCCGAGCAGCAACTCCGCCTGCTGCTGCACCACTTGCCGGTCGACTGCGATGTCGTGACGCTCACCAACCCGGGCGCGGTCGCCGCCGGCCTCACCGCCGACGGGGTGCGCGTCCTCCACCTCGGCATGACCGGCAACCGCGACCTGGCCGCCCTCCCCCGCCTGGTCAGGATCATCCGCACCGGCCGCTACGACCTCGTCCACACCCACCTCTACCGCGCCTGCGTCTACGGCCGGCTCGCCGCCCGGATCGCGGGCGTGAAGGCGGTCGTCGCCACCGAACACTCGCTGGGCGACTCGCAGATGGAGGGCCGCGGCCTCACCGCCGGGGTCCGCGCACTGTATCTCGCCAGCGAGCGCCTGGGCCGGTCGACGGTCGCCGTGTCCCCCACGGTCGCCGAGCGCCTGAAGAAGTGGGGCGTGCCGGGGCCGCGGATCGAGGTGGTCCCCAACGGCATCGACCTGGACCGCTTCCGCTTCGACCCGGTCCAGCGCCTGCACACCCGCCAGCGGCTCGGTCTGCCCGACGGCGCGTACGTCGTCGGCGGCATCGGCCGGCTCGCGGCCGGCAAACGCTTCGACGTCCTGGTCCGCGCCCTGGCCCAACTCCCCACCGACTACTGGCTGTTGCTGGTCGGCGGCGGCACCGAGGAGAACCTCCTGCGCCGTACGGCCCATGAGTGCGGGGTCGCCGACCGGGTGCTGTTCACCGGCGAACGCCCCTACGTACCCGACGGCTCACCGGGCCCCGACCTGCCCTCCCTCACCGCCGCCATGGACCTGCTCGCCTCGCCGTGCCCCGAGGAGGCCTTCGGCCTGGCGGTCGTGGAAGGGCTGGCGTCCGGGCTGCCCGTGCTCTACGCCTCCTGCCCCGCCATCGAGGACCTCCCCCCGCAGGCCGCGTCCGGCGCCCGGCGGGTGCAGGGCGGTCCCGAGGTCTTCGCCCGCGCGCTGGCGGCGGCCCGCGCGCGGGGCCCGCGCCCGCGCACCGCCCCGGACGCCGCCCACCACTACTGCATCACCCGCAGCGCCGCCCACCTCATGGACGTGTACGCGGCCGCGGTCTCCACCTCGTCGCCGTCCCCCGCACCCCAGGGAGCCAGTTCCTCATGACCGAGATCCGACAGCACCTCCCCCTCAGCCGCTCGAAAGCCCTCCCGGCCTGGTCCCTCCTCGCGGCCGGCGCCGTGACCGGCGGACTCCTCGGCGGCGGGTACGGCGTCCTCAAGACACCGACGTACACGGCCACCAGCTATGTCATCGCCGTCCCCACCGGCAAGGCCGACTCCTCGACCGCGCTCGGCTTCGCGCAGGCCTACGGCCGGGTCGCCACCCAGCTCGCGGTGCTCGGGGACGCGCAGGTGTGGGCGGGGGTGCCGGTGAAGACGCTCCAGTCGAGCGTGCAGACGGCGACCTCGCCGGACGCGCCGATGGTCGCCGTCACGGCCACCTCCTCGCGCGCCGACCTCGCCGCGGACATGGCCAACGCGGTGTCCCGCTCGCTGACCGTGCACGCGAACGACTCGAAGGACTCGACCCACGTCGAACTCCAGACCTTCGCCCGCGCCATCAAGCCGACCTCCGCCTCCTCGGCCCCGGCCGCGGTGACCGGCCTGGTCGGCGCGAGCGCGGGCGGTCTCCTAGGCGGCCTGCTGCTCCTGGTACGGCCGCGCCGGACCACCGACGAGACCGGCCGCCCCGCCTCGGTGCCCAGCCCGGCCACCGCGGCCGACGTCCTGTGACACCGGTGTACTCGACCGAACTCGTCACCGACGCCCAGGCCTTCGCCGAACTGGCCCCGGCCTGGGGCCGGTTGTACCAGAAGTGCGGCGCGGCGACCCCGTTCCAGTCCCACGCCTGGCTGCACTCCTGGTGGCTGTCGTACGGCCGAACGGGCCGACTGCGCCTGCTCGTTGTCCGCGACGGCCGCGAACTCGTCGCCGCCGCGCCCCTGATGCTCGTCCGGAGTCCGGTACCCGCGCTGGTCCCGCTCGGCGGCGCGATCTCCGACTACGGCGACGTCCTGCTGGACGACGACCACGGCGACCCGGCCGTCGCCGCGCTCACCGAGGGCCTCGCGTCCGCCGCGCGCACCGCGCTGATCGACTTCCGCGAGGTGCGTCCCGGAGGCGCGGTCGAGCGCGTCTACGACCGCTGGCGCGGCCCGCGCCGCCGCGTCCACGACTCGCTGTGCCTGGAACTCCCCGCCGTACCGATGGACGAACTGGTCGCCCGACTCCCCTCCTCCAAGGCCCAGCGGGTCCGCGCCAAGCTCCGCAAGCTGACCGCACTCGGCGTCGAGCGGCACGTCGTACAGCCGGACGGGGTGGACTCGGCGCTGCGGCGACTGCTGGAGCTGCACCAACTCCAGTGGCAGGGACGGAAGGTGACGTCCGAGCATCTCCAGACCCGGTTCTGCGAGCATCTCGTCCGCTCGGTCGGGCCGATGGTGCGCTCCGGGGACGCCGTCGTCACCGAGTTCCGGCTCGACGAGGACGTGGTCGCCGTGGATCTCACGCTGTTGTCGCGGCGGCTCGCGGGCGGTTATCTCTACGGCGCGCATCCGCGGCTGCGGGAGCGGAAGGCGGATGTGGCGGTGATGCTGCTGGACGCGTGCGCGGAGCACACCGGCGTCGACGGGCCCCGCACGCTCAGCCTGCTGCGCGGCGACGAGCCGTACAAGCATCACTGGCGGCCCGAACCGGTGCTCAACCAGCGGCTGTTGCTGGCTCGGCGGCGGACGGCGCCGCTGATGACGGCGGTCGTCTGCGATGTCGCCGCGCGCCGGCGGGGCAAGGCGATCGTGCGGAAGTGGAAGGAACGCGGTGGCGACGGACCGTGAGCGGCCCGCCGCCACCTCTGGTTCAGCGGTCGCGCTGCCACCAGTCGAACTTCACGCACAGCTTCCCGCCGAGCCAGTACTCCACCCAGTCGCCCAGGTCCACGGGCGAGCAGTTGACCGGGTGCGTCGGAGCGGGAGGCGTGGTCGGCCTGGGCGGCTCCGGGGTGACCGGAGTCGTGGGTGTCGTCGGTGTCGTGGGCGTGGTCGGGACCGGGATCGGGTCCTCGGTGCGGCCGAACAGGACCGAACGGTAGACCTTGGACGACTTCGGGTTCTGGGAGCACTGCCACACACCGTGCGGGCAGTAGTCGGTCACGGTGTTGTACAGCGGCTTGTGCTCGTCCATCCAGGCGAGCATGCGCTTCATGTACTCCGCGTTGTCGCCGTTACGGAAGAGTCCCCATTCAGGATAGGAAATGGGCTTGCCGTGGGACTTGGCGAATTCCACGTGTGCCTGGAGTCCGTAGGGCTCTTTCACCTGCTCGTCGAACGTCAGCCCGGAAGGCTGGTCGTACGAATCCATGCCGACGATGTCGACCGTGTCGTCCCCCGGATAGCACTGCGTCCAGGGAACGGCGTCCCGGCCGCGGCTCGGAGTGAAGTCGAACCGGAATTTCTGGCCCGGCACCGAGCGCATCGTGGTGACGATCCTGTTCCAGTACTTCTTCCAGGCCTCCGGGTCCGGCCCGCAACGAGAGGTGTACGTGGTGCCGTTCATCTCCCAGCCGAGCACGATCACCGTGTCCGGCACCTTCAGGTCGACCAGCCGTTCGGCCAGGGCCTTGAAGTGCTGATCGAACTGGCCGGCCGCGCCCTGCTGGAGCAGCCGCCGGACCTGCCAGTCGGAGACGCCGTCCTCGTTGTTCTCCTGCATCGGCACGTTGAGGACGAGCATCCGGTCGGTCTTCTCGGTGCGCCAGTCCGCCCATACGTCGAGGAGACCGGGGGCGCCCTCGATGTCGCTCCAGTGGTTGCCGGGCAGGTAGGTGTGACCGACGCGCAGTTCGGCACCGCCCAGCCAACTGCTCAGCGCCGCCATCCGGGCCACCCCCCGGGCACCGGAGTCGAGGAAGGCACCGAACGCCGGGGCCTCTTTCGGCTCGGGAGTCTTGGCGGCCTCGGGCGTCTTCACGACTTCCGGGTTCTTCACGGGTTCTACGACGGCCGGGGTCACGGGCGCGGTGGTCCCGGGCGCGGTGGTCACGGGAGCAGGCGGATCGGTGGCCCGCGCCACCTCCGCCCCCGCCGCGAACCCGGGACCCGACGCCAGTGCCGCCGACGCGGCGACCGTAGCCGCGATGAAGGCCAGCCGTCCGGTCCGGGACCGTCGCTGTTGTGGGGCCATGCCTGCTCCTCTCTCCACTCTCGTTTTCTTGTTTCTCTTTTTGACACTCAGTCATACGAATATGAATTACGCCACCGCCGCTACGGCTTTTGAGTGTCCCTGTCGCCCGCGTGGGTGAACCGAACCGAAGGAAACAGTCCGTGTCGCTGCTCGACGTCCGTGTCCCCGCAGTTCTGTTGCGGATCGACCGGAATCCCTTTCACCACGGAACGCTGGGTGCCGTGCGTTCGCTCGGCAGGGCGGGAGTGGAGGTGCATGTGGTCGCCGATTCCTCGGCAAGTCCGGTACGCAACTCCCGCTTCGTCTGCCAGATGCATCCCCCGCCGCCGCCTGCCGCGTCTCCCGCCGAGATCGCCGGCACGCTGCGGCGCGTGGCCGCCCGGATCGCGCGTCCCGCCGTACTGATCCCGATGGACGACGCGAGCGCCGTCGCGGTCGGCCGGCTGAGCGAGGAACTCGCGCCGTCCTATCTGCTGCCGCAGCAGCCCGGCGCGCTGCCCGAACGGGTCGCGGACAAGGCGGAACTGGCCGCCGTGTGCGCGAGCGCGGACATCCCGCACCCGGTGACGCTGATCCCGGAGAGCCCGGCGCAGGCCGCGAGCGCCGCCTGGCAACTGGGGCTGCCGGTGGTCGCGAAGTGGAGCCGGCCCTGGCTGGTGCCGGCCGGGACCGGGCTGCGCAGCACGGTGGTGGTGCGCAGCGCGCAGGAAGCACGCGAGTTGTTCCTGCGCGCCGACGAGGCGGGCAGCCGACTGCTGTTGCAGGCGTTCCTGCCGTCCGGCCCGGACCGCGACTGGTTCTTCCACGGGTACGCCGACCGCTCCGGCGCGGTGCGCGGCGGCGGGGCCGGCCGCAAGCAGCGGGCCTGGCCGCGTGGCGCGGGCCTGACGGCGGTGGGCCGCTGGACGCCCAACCCCCAGGTGCAGTCGCTCGCCGAACGCCTCACCACCGAGCTCGGCTACCGCGGCATCTTCGACCTGGACTTCCGCCGCTGCGGCACGACGGGCAGCTATCACCTGCTCGACTTCAACCCGCGGCCCGGCGCCCAGTTCCGGCTCTTCGCCGACAGCGCGGGCCTGGACGTGGTCCGCGCGCTGCACCTGGATCTGACCCACCGTCCGCTGCCGGACGGGTCGCCGCGGCCGGGCCGTTCGTTCGTGGTGGAGAACTACGCGCCGCTCAGCGCGCTGCGCCCGGCGATGGCCGGACGCGAGCTGGCCTGGTACGCGCCGGACGACCGGGCGCCGGGCCGGGCGATGTGGGGGCTGTGGGGGCTGCATGTGCTGCGCAAGGTGCGGGAGCAACTGGGCCGGACGGCGGCCCCGGCGCGCCCGACGGAGGCGCGGGTGGTCCGCCAGGCGGGCGCGAGCCCGCTCGAAGAGCCCGCCGAACCGGCCGAGTTGACCAAGCCGACCGAGTTGACCGACGACGAGAAAGCGAGCCGTTGCTGATGTACGACCTGCTGGTGGTGGGCGCGGGCCCGTACGGCCTGTCCATCGCGTCCCACGCCGCGGCCGCCGGGCTGAACCTGCGCGTCTTCGGCCGGCCCATGGCGTCCTGGCGCGACCACATGCCCCGGGGCATGTTCCTCAAGTCGGAGCCCTGGGCCTCCAACCTGTCCGACCCCGAAGGCCGTTGGCCGCTCGACAGGTACTGCGCCACCCAGGGCGTCGAGGCCCGGCACGGGGAACCGATCCCGGTCGAGATGTTCGCCTCGTACGGCCTGTGGTTCGCCCGCAACGCGGTGCCGGAGGTGGACGAGCGGACGGTGGAGCGGATCGCGCCGGTGCCGGGCGGCTTCGAGGCGGTGACCGACGACGGCACGGTGCTGCACGCCCGTACCGTCGCACTCGCGGTCGGTGTCATGCCGTTCGTCGAAATCCCGTCCGCGCTACGGGGGTTGAGCCGGTCCCTCGTCTCGCACAGCAGCCACCACAGCACGCTGGACGACTTCCGCGGCAAGGACGTCACGGTGATCGGCGGCGGCCAGGCGGCCCTGGAGACAGCGGCACTGCTCGCCGAACAAGGCACCCGGGTAAGGGTGTTGGCGCGCGCCGACAAACTGCGCTGGAACGACGTACCGCCGGCCTGGGAGCGCCCGTGGTGGCAGGAGGCCCGCTCCCCGCACAGCGGCCTGGGCCCCGGCTGGCGCAACTGGTTCTACGCCGAGCGCCCCGACCTCTTCCGCCGCCTCCCGGAGTCGACCCGGGCCGGGATCGCGGCCAACGCCCTTGGCCCGGCGGGTGCTTGGTGGGTACGGGACCGGGTCGAACCGGCGGTGGAGGTGCTGCTCGGCCAGGAGGTCGCGGCGGCCGACGTGGTGCCGGGCGGGGTACGTCTGGAGACGGTGGGCGGAGCGGGCGGGACACGCTCCCTGGACACCGAACACGTCATCGCGGCAACGGGGTTCAAGGCGACGACCGGCCGACTCGGGCTGCTCTCCGGCGAGTTGAGGGGATCGCTGGCCACGGTGGGCGACGGTTCCCCGGAGGTCGGCCGGGACTTCGAGTCCTCGCACCCCGGCCTCTTCATGGCGGGCCTGGTGACGGCCTCGGGCTTCGGCCCGGCGATGCGTTTCGTGCACGGCGCCACCTACACGGCGGGCGCGCTGGTGCGGGGAGTCCGGCGCCGACTGCGCTCGGAGCCGCGCGGCGGCATGATCCCGGCACCCGGGCGACGGAGCACGCCGGCCTTCGTACGGCGCTAGGGCCTGTCCGGCGGCGCAGGCCGCGGGAAATCTGTGGTGCCTGGTCAACGCCGGTGAGCGGGGCGTGGTGCGTGCGGCCGCAAGGCGGAGGAGACGTTGACATCAGCGGCTGCCGCCGTGGGCGACGCGGGTGTGCCGGGCGGTGACGTCCGGCACCCCGTGCGCATTACCTACGGGACGCGGCTCGTCCTCGTCGGTAGAGGATCGTGCCACCCGCGATCAGCGCGGCACTGACAGCCGAGGCGGCCAGCATGGCCTCACTGCCGGTGTGCGCCAGAACGGGCGGCGGGGTGTGCTCCCCACCGGCGGGCGGAGGCGTGTGGTGCCCACCCGTGGGGGGAGGCGGGGTGTGATGCCCACCCGTCGGGGGCGGCGGGGTGTGGTGCCCACCGGTCGGAGGCGGAGTGTGGTGCCCACCCGTAGGAGGGGGCGGCGTGTGATGCCCACCGGTCGGGGGCGGCGGGGTGTGATGTCCGCCCGTGGGAGGCGGCGGAGTGTGATGCCCACCGGTCGGAGGGGGCGGGGTGTGATGTCCGCCCGTGGGAGGCGGCGGAGTGTGATGCCCACCGGTCGGGGGCGGCGGGGTGTGATGTCCGCCCGTGGGAGGCGGCGGAGTGTGATGCCCACCGGTCGGAGGGGGCGGGGTGTGGTGCCCACCCGGAGGAGGCGGCGGCGTGTGGTGGTGGCCGCCGGGAGGAGGCGGTGGCGTCTCCTCGCAGTCCGGAGTGCCATGGCCCGAGTGGTCGCCGGAGCCGTAACCCGAATCGCCGCCGGAGCCATAGCCGGAGTCGCCCCCGGAGCCGTAGCCCGAGTCGTCTCCGTAGCCATGCCCGGAGCCGTGACCGTGGCCATACCCGTGGCCGTACCCATGGCCGTAGCCATAGCCCGAGTCGTCATCGGAGTCGTCGGAGTCGCCGTACGACGACGGCTCGGTCCACCGGTGGTGGCCGGTGTGCTCGCTGTGCCGGTGGGCGTCCTTGCCGCCGGCGCACGAGTTGCCGAACGTCGGGTTGAGCCCGGACGCCACGTCGACGGAGTCGCCACAGGCGTTGACCGGCGCGTCGACCGGGACCTCGAGGCTGTTGCCGGACAGGACGCCCGGCGAATCCTTGGCAGCGCCGCCGGTGTACGAGTCGGCCAGGGCGGGGCTGCCGCACAGGGACAGAATGCTCGTCGCGGCGGCCGCCGCGACCATTCCCTTACCCAGGGTCTGTCGCAATCTCGTTGTCTTCCTGCTTGAAGTGGGAAAAGCCGGCCTTGGAAACCTGTCCAAGGCCGGCCATGACACAGCCGGAACGGCTGGTGCGTTACGTCGTCAGTCGTTGACGCACGTGTTGCCGAACGCCGGGTTCAGCAGGCCGATCACGTCGATCGAGTTGCCGCACACGTTGACGGGGATGTGCACGGGAACCTGGACCACGTTGCCCGAGAGGACACCCGGCGAACCGATGGCGGCACCCTCGGCGCCGGCGTCGGCGAAGGCCGGGGCGGCCATACCGAGAGCCATGATCGCACCAGCGACAACAGCAGCGCTCTTCTTCATTGACGTTCCCTTCTCTGCGGTCATGCCCTATGACGGCCGAAACCGAGCGAGCACAGCTTGTGCGGCTCGCACCATGACCTGCAGCCTGTAAAACGAGGGATAGACACAGGAAGAAACTGAAGAACGCGTGTCACCTGACAATTCACTCGATCGTCCGCACCGAATTGACGGGATGGACGCAGCGACGAAGAAACGCTTCTCTTCAAGGGAAAACAGCTTTGTTCAGCGAAGCGGGCGACCCGCTCGGAAAATCCGGCGGGCCGCCCGGGTCACTCTCAGGCGTACGGTCTCAGCTACCGATCGCGCCGTTGCCCGACAGCACCGGGATGTTGTCGGCGATGTGCGACAGCGGCTCGTCACCCTTGGCCTGGGTGGAGTTCTCGGCGCACTGCTGGTTCTGCGGGGCCGAGAGGACCGGCACGTCCTGGAGGACGGTGACCGGCACCAGTACGCCCACGATCGAGGCCGCGTTGACCTTGGCCGGCAGACCGACACAGAGCTTGTTCAGGTCACCCTGGGCGAGCCCGAGCTGGGGGCTCATGTCGCCGGTGGTCTTGGCGTTGCCATAGGCCTGCTCGGCACCGTTCCCGTTGACCGTGGTGACGCCGTTGTCGTTGCCGATGGCCAGCGCCTGCGGGGCGGCCGTCGCCGAGACGCCGACGACGGAAGCCGCGACAGCCGTCGCAGCCATTGCCTTCTTGAGCATTTCTGCGGTCCTTTCCTGGCAGAGACACAATTCCTGCTCCCCCATCAACAGGGGTCGACCGGATTGGTTGCGTGTTGGCCGCACGGCTTCACCCGGTTGGATTCATCTGGGCCATTGGAGTGAATCGGAGCAACCATGCGGCCCGGCACCAGTTGTTCAGGTCGCTCCGGTGGACGGGGTTACTCCAGAAGGGACCACGCAAGTGATCAAGAAGGTTATGGCTGCTGCGGCTGTCGCCGCTTCCGTCGTCGGAGCCTCGGCTGCCGTCGCCGCCCCGGCGATGGCGATCGGTAACGACAATGGCGTCACCACGACGAACGGCAACGGCGCCGAGCAGGTCTACGGCAACCAGGCCACGTACGGCAACATGAGCCCGCAGATGGCGCTCATCCAGGGCTCGCTGAACAAGCCCTGCATCGGCCTGCCCGCCAAGGCGAACCTCGCCTCGCTGGTCGGCGTCGTGCCGGTCACCGTCGCGCAGGACGTGCCGATCCTCTCCGCGCCGCAGAACCAGCAGTGCACCGAGAACTCCACCCAGGCCAAGGGCGACGAGCCGCTGTCGCACATCCTGGACAACATCCCGGTCCTGTCGGGCAACGGCGCCGCGGGTAGCTGACCCCCAGACGCACACGACGGGCCGCCGTCTTCTCGGCGGCCCGTCGGCCTGTCCTCTGCGCCCGACGCGTTCCGCGTGCCGACCGATCCGGTGGCGATGGCGCAGGTGAACCGACTTATTGCTCCATACGGGGCAAAGGCCGCAACCAAACCAGTCATCACCCAGTTGATCATCGCGCGGCTCCGCAACGGGAGTCCGTCCTCCGAAAGGGATTGAACATGAAGAAGCTGTGGGCGACCGCGGCTGTTGCCGCCTCTCTCGCCGGTGCCACGGCCGCTGTCGCCACCCCGGCGATGGCGATCGGCAACGACGACGGCGTCACCACCACGCAGGGCAACGGCGCCGTGCAGAAGTACGGCAACCAGGAGACCAAGGGCGACATGAGCCCCCAGCTCTCCCTCGTCCAGGGCACCCTGAACAAGCCCTGTGTCGGCCTGCCGGTCAAGGCGAACCTCGCCTCGATCGTCGGCGTCGTGCCGGTCACCGTTCTGCAGGACGTGCCGATCCTCTCGGCCCCGCAGAACCAGCAGTGCACCGAGAACTCCACCCAGGCCAAGGGCGACGAGCCGCTGTCGCACATCCTGGACAACATCCCGGTCCTGTCGGGCAACGGCGCCGCGAACAGCTGACCCCATCAGCACCACGAGAGCGGGCCGCCGAGCACATCGGCGGCCCGCTCTTGCATGTCGTACCACTGCTTCAGCTACGACCGCTTCGCGTACAGCGCCTCGATGTCGTCCGCGTAGGCCGCCGTCACCACGTGCCGTTTGAGTTTCAGGGACGGGGTGAGCAGGCCGTTGTCCTCGGTGAACTCGCCCTCGACCAGGGCGAAGGCGCGGATCGACTCGGCGCGGGAGACGGCCTGGTTGGCGTGGTCGACGGCCTTCTGGACGTCGGCGCGCAGGCGTGGGTCCTCGACGAGGTCGGCGAGCGGGGTGTCCGCGGGGAGGCCGCGGACCGACAGCCAGTGGGCGAGGGCCTCGGGGTCGAGGGTGATCAGGGCGGCGACGAAGGGGCGGTTGTCGCCGACGACCAGACACTGGCCGACCGGGGCGCGGCTGCGCAGGCGGTCCTCCAGGACGGCCGGGGAGACGTTCTTGCCGCCGTTGGTGACGAGGATGTCCTTCTTGCGGCCGGTGATGGTGAGATAGCCGTCCTCGTCGAGGGCGCCCAGGTCGCCGGTCGCGAACCAGTCGTCCTTCAGTACGGCGTCGGTGGCCGCCGGGTTGTTCCAGTACGCGCCGAAGACCACCCCGCCCTTGATGAGCACCTCGCCGTCGTCGGCGATGCGGATCGTGGTGCCGGGGACCGGGAGGCCGACCGTGCCGGGGCGGGGCCGCAGGGGCGGTACGACGGTGGCGGCGGCCGTCGTCTCGGTCAGGCCGTAGCCCTCGTAGACGATGATTCCGGCCGCCGCGAAGAAGAGGTTGAGGTCGCGGTCGAGCGGGGAGCCGCCGCTGATGGCGTACCGCAGCCGGCCGCCGAGTTCCTTGCGGATACGGCGGTACACCAGCAGGTCGTAGAGGGCCCACGCGGCGTAGAGGCCGGGGCCGGGGCCCTTGCCGGTGCCCAGGAACTTGTTCAGGTACGCCTCGCCGAAGCGGACCGCGATGCGGTCGGCGCGGTCGAAGGAGGCGGCGCGGCCCATCTTCTCGGCGGTCGCGCGGCCGGCGTCATGGATCTTCTCGAAGAGGTACGGCACGCCGACCAGGAACGTGGGCCTGAACTCCCGTAGCGCCGGGCGGAGTTCGTCGGGCTTGATGCTCGGGCAGTGGCCGACCTCGATGCGGGCCATCAGGCAGGCGATCTGGAGGGTGCGGCCCATGATGTGCGCGAGCGGGAGGAAGAGCAGCGTCGAGGCGACCTGGCCGGTGACCTCCGTGAAGAGGGGGTGCAGCAGCTCGACCATGTTGGCGGCCTCGGCGTGCAGGTTGGCGTGGGTGAGGACGCAGCCCTTGGGGCGGCCGGTGGTGCCGGAGGTGTAGCAGACCGTCGCGATCGTGTCGGGGGTGAGGGAGGCGCGGCGCTTGGTGATCTCGTCGTCGGGCAACTCCCGGCCCAAGGCTGTGAGTTCGTCGACGGCCCCCGCGTCCAACTGCCAGACGCGCGGGAGTTGGGGGTGGCGGGCCGTGCCGGTGGTGACCGTGTCGGTGTGCTCGGTGGTCTCCGTGACGACGAAGCGGGTGCCCGAGTCCCTGACGATCCACTCCACTTGGTCCGCCGACGAGGTGGCGTAGATCGGCACCGTCTGGCCACCGGCCGCCCAGATCGCGAAGTCGAGGACCGTCCACTCGTAGCGGGTACGGGACATGACCGCGACCCGGCCGCCCGGTTCGAGGCCGGCGGCCACCAACCCCTTTGCCACCGCGGTGACTTCACCGGCGAAGGCCGCCGCCGTCACGGGGTGCCAGGTGCCGTGCTGTTCGCGGCGGAGGACCACCGTGTCGGGGGCCTCCGCCGCATTGGTGAACGGGAGGTCTGCGGTGCTGCCGGTCGTCGGGCGCGGGGCGAGCGGCAGCGTGCCCGCCTCCCGTACGACGCCCCGCTCGTCGCGGGTGATGTCGACCCGGGTGCGGGCCGCCAGGTCGGTGCGTTGCCGCGCCCGCTTCAAGTCCTTGCGTACGCCCATGTCGGCTGCTCCCGGTCGACGGTGAGACGGTGACTGGGGCGCCAACTTACTCGCAAGTAGGGGAAGGTCAATGGGGCCGGTGGGATCGGGTCCGGGTTCGGTCGGGTTCAGTCCGCCCGGGCCGCCTCGTCGATCGCCTCGGCGAGTTGCCGTACGTCCTTGTCCTCAGTCTTCTTCGCCAACGCGTGGGCCCGGGTGGCGAGTTCGGTGAGGCCGGGGTTGCCCGGCAGGTCGCCGGAGCGGAGGGAGTCGGCGAAGTAGGCGGCCACGGCGGTGACTTGGAAGCGGTCGGACGCGTCGGTCAGGGAGTCGTGCAGGGCGTCGGTCTCCAGTTGGCCCGATTCCTCGTGCGGGGCGCGGGAGTCGGGGTCTAGCCAGCGGACGCTCGCCGTGGCGAGGTGGCCGTCGGCGCCGGGCCTGGTGCGGACGGCGTAGAGGGCGGTCACGGTGTGGCCGGGGCCGATCTCGCCGCCGTCGACGTTGTCGTCGCGGAAGTCGTCGTCGGCGACCTTGCGGTCCTCGTAGCCGATGAGGTGGAACTGGGCGACCGTCTCGGGGTCGAAGGCGACCTGGGCCTTGGCGTCGCGGGCGGTGAGGTCGATGTTCTGCGGGAGTTGGTCGACGAAGACCTTGCGGGCGTCGGCGTCGTCCGAGACGTACGCGGTGTGGCCGTCGCCCTTGTCGGCGAGTTTCTCCATCAGGGCGTCGCCGTAGTCGCTGCCGACGCCGACGCCGAAGAGGGTGATGCCGTGGTCGCGGCGTTCGTCCGCGACGCGCTCCAGGATCGAGTCGGCGCTGGTGTCACCGGTGTTGGCGAGGCCGTCGGAGATGAGGACGACCCTGTTGGTGGCGCCCTTGCGCAGGCCCTCGGTGGCGGTGGCGTAGCCGGTCTCGACGCCGGCGCCGAGGTTGGTCGAGGACTGGGTCTCCAACTCGTCGATGGCGTCGTGGACTTTGCCGCGGTGGCCGTCGAGGCGGGTCATCGGGAGGACGGTCTCGGCCTCGTCGCTGAAGGTGACCAGGGCGACCGAGTCGTCGTCGCGCAGTCGGTCGGTCATCTCGTCGAGGGACTTCTTGGCGAGGTCCAGGCGGCCCGTCTCGGCCATGGAACCGGAGACGTCGATGACGAACGTGAGGGCGGCGGGCGGGCGTTCCGCGTTGTCGTCGGCGGTGCGGGTGGCGAGGCCGACGCGGACGAGGGACCAGTTGGACTTGTCGGTGCGGGCGCCGTCGACGGTGACGGTGAAGCCGTTGCCGTCGGGGCGTTCGTAGTCCTGCCGGAAGCTGTTGACGAACTCCTCGGGGCGGATCGTCGACGGGTCGGGGCGCCCGCCGTCGGCGAGGACGCGGCGGGCGTAGCCGTAGGAGGCGGTGTCGACGTCGAGGGCGAAGGTGGAGAGGTAGTCGGGGGACGGGGCGATCTTGTCGGCGGGGGTGCCGGTCTGCTCGCCGTCCTGTTCGCTGCTGTTGTCACCGCCGGAGGTGGTGGCGGGGGCGGGGGCCGGGAAGCCGGTGTGGTTCGACGCGTCCGAGGTGTTGGAGCTGCTGCCGTCGCCCGCGCCGCAGGCGGTGAGGAGCAGTCCGCTCGCGGCGGTGAGGGCGAGGAGGGTGGCGCGCAGTCGCCGGGGGCGGTGGTGCGCGCACTCCTGCCTCGGTCGTGTTCGGTCGGTCTGGTGGGTCTTCATCTCCCGTGCCCCCTTGGTCCGTTGACGTCGCCTTCTGCGACTGTGACGGCGTAGGGGGCCGGAATGTGCGCTACGGGGAGTTGCGGAAGCGTCTCGAAGGGGTCGCGATCATGGCCCGTCGAGACCGGTGGGAGATCCTCCGGTGACCTAGGACACGATGTCCTTGCGGGCGAAACCCCGGAAGGCCAGGGCGAACAGCACGATGGCGTACGTAACGGAGACCGCCGTGCCCTGGATCATGCCGGACCACTCCGGATGGGGCTGTACGGCGTCCGCCCAGGCGAACTGCCAGTGCGCGGGCAGGAAGTCGCGCCAGTGGCCGAGGGCCGTGACGGCGTCCAGGACGTTGCCGACGATGGTCAGGCCGACCGCGCCGCCGACCGCGCCGAGAGGGGCGTCGGTCTTCGTCGAGAGCCAGAACGCGAGCCCTGCGGTGACCAGTTGGGACACGAAGATGTACGCCACGACGACCAGCAGGCGTCCGGCGGCCGTGCCCGCGCCGACCGCGCCGCCGGTGGGCAGCTCCAGTGGGCCCCAGCCGTAGGCGGCGGTGCCGACGGCCACGGCGACGAGCGGGAGCAGGATCATCGCGGCGAGGCTGAGGCTCAGGCCGACGACCAGCTTGGACCACAGGAGGCGGGCTCTTGGCACGGGTGCCGCGAGCAGATAGCGCAGGGAGGACCAACTGGCCTCCGAGGCGACCGTGTCCCCGCAGAACAGGGCGACCGGGACGACCAGCAGGAAGCCCGCCGACACGAACAGGTTCACCGCGGCGAAGTTGGCGCCGGACGAGGTGGCCGTGTCCATCAGCGTCACCTGGGAGTTGCGGCCGCCCGGGGTGCCGCCGATCGCGAAGGCAGCCACCAGCACGAAGGGCAGCGCGGCGAGGATGCCGCCCATGACCAGCGTGCGGCGCCGCTTCAACTGCCGGACCAGCTCGACCCGCAGGGGCAGGGTGCGGCCCGCCCGGTAGCCGGAGGCCACCTCGACGGGCTCGGCGAGCGTGCTCATGCGGAACCTCCGATCAGGGTGAGGAAGGCATCCTCGAGCCGCCGGTGCGGGCCGACGGAGGAGACGGGGACTTCCAGCCGTACGAGCTCCACGAGGAGCCGGGCGGCGGCGGGCGAGCCGTGGGTGGGCGCGGTCTGGGCCGTGGTGGTGTCCGGCTCGGCGAGTGCGGCGCCGAAGGCCTCGGCGGTGGTGCTGTCGGGCTCGGCGAGTGCGATGCCGGACGCCTCGGTCGTGGCGGCGCCCTGCACACCGCGCGTGGCGCCGAAGGCCTCGGCGGCGGCACCGCCGGGGGTGGCGGCGGCGACCGCCCGGGGGGCCGTGCTCGCGCCGTCCGCCGGAGAGGTGGCGGATACCAGGTGTTCGCCGGGGGCCGGGTGATCGCTCGCTGCCGGTCCGCCGCCGACTGGCGGTCCGTCGCCCGGTGCGGGACCGTCCCCGGAGGCCGAACCGTCGCTGGGGGCCAGGTGCTCGCTGGGGGCCAGGTGCTCGCCGGAGGCCAGCCGCAGCAGCAGGCCGCCCTCCGCTCGGGTCACCGAGTCCACGTCCGGGAGGGCCGCGATCCTTTCCACCAAGGGGTCGGGGATGTCGGCGGCCAGGCCGACCAGGAGGGTGTCTCCGGAGCCGATGATCTCGGCCACCGGGCCCGCCTGGACCAGGCGGCCGCGGTCCATGACCACCAGGTGGGTGCAGGACTGCTCGACCTCCGCGAGGAGGTGGCTGGAGACGATGACCGTGCGGCCCGCTTCCGCGTAGCGGATCATCACCTCGCGCATCTCGCGGATCTGGGGCGGGTCGAGGCCGTTGGTCGGTTCGTCGAGGATGAGGAGGTCGGGGAGGCCGAGCATGGCCTGGGCGATGGCGAGGCGCTGGCGCATGCCCTGGGAGTAGGTGCGGACCGCGCGGGAGAGTGCGTCGCCGAGGCCCGCGATCTCCAGGGCCTCCTCCAAGTGGGCGTCCTGCGGCGGCCGTCCCGTGGCCTGCCAGTACAGCTCCAGGTTCTCGCGGCCGGAGAGGTGCGGGAGGAAGCCCGCGCCCTCGACGAAGGCGCCGACCCGGGACAGCACCGGGGCGCCCGGGCGGATCGCGTGGCCGAAGACCCTGATCTCGCCGGCGTCCGGTTTGATCAGGCCCATCAGCATGCGCAGGGTGGTCGTCTTGCCCGCGCCGTTCGGGCCCAGGAGGCCGAGCACCTGGCCCTTCTCGACGCGGAAGGACAGGTCCCGTACCGCGTACCGGTCCGCCGACTTCGCGTACCGCTTGCTCAAGTCCGTGATCTGGAGCGGGACTTCGGACAGTTCGGGGGCCGGGGGTGCCGTGGCGGTGCGCCTGCGTCCGGTCAGCAGCAGGGCCAGGGCGACCGCCGCGCCCGCCAGCGGGAGCCACCAGACCCAGGACGGCAGCGTCGCCGCCGCGGTCGTGACACCGGGGGCCGTCGGCACCTTGAGGTCGCTCTTCAGGGTGACGGTGTACGTCGCCGGGGCCGCCGGGGAGGCGTAGCCGAGGTCCGTCGAGGCGAGGACCAGACGCAGGTGATGGCCGCTCTGGACGTCGTAGTCGATGGCCGGGAGGGTGATCGTGACGTCCTTGCCGGCCTTGGTGCCCTCGATCCTGAGGGGGGTCACCAACTGGGAGGGGAGCACCTGTTGGGTGCCGCTCGGGCCCACGTCGTAGACCTTGCCGAAGAGGACCGTGTCGTCGCTCGTCGACTTGACGTGGACGGTGACCGTGGGCGATCCGGTGACGCGGAGGCTCTTGGTGAGGGGGGCCGAGTCGAACGCGGCGTACTGGCCGGGGAAGTCGAGGGACACTCCGATGCCCAGGGAGGACAGTTGCGAAAGGCCGCCGGTGCTGCCGAGGCCGGGGAGGGCCGAGATGGCGGGCGGGCTGGCGCCGGCCGGGTTGGTGAAGGACTGCTCGCGGCGGCCGGTCAGGGCGATCGTGCGCGGGTCGCTCTCCAGGCCGGGGTACGCGCTGCCGCTCGCGCCGCGCAACAGGGCGGCGCCGTCCGTTGAGTCGACGCCTCCGGTGCGGGTGACGCGGAAGGCGGGGCCCGTGTCGGTGTTCTTGTCGTCCTTCAGGTACCGGTCGAACCAGGACGTCACACGCGCCTGGACGCGGCTCGTCTCCATGTCGCCGCCGTCATGGCCGCCCGCGATCCAGTCGACGTCCACGGGGGCGCCGTTGGCGCGGATCGCCTTCGCGGCGGCGTCGGCCTGGCCCAGCGGGAAGAGGGAGTCGGTCTGGCCCTGGAGCAGGAGGGTCGGCACGTTGATGTGCGTGGCGACGGCGGACGGGGAGCGGGCTTCGAGGAGCGCGCGGGCCGCCGCGTCCGGCTTGCCCGACTCGGCCACCCGGTCGTACATCTGGCACAGCGTGGGCTCGAACTTGGCGCAGCCGCCACCGGAGTTGATGAAGATGCCGGCCCAGAGCTTCTTGAAGACGCCGTTCGGGAACAGCGCGTCCGCGAGGTTCCAGTACGTGATCGCCGGGGCGATCGCGTCCACCCGGTCGTCGTACCCGGCGGCCAGCAGGGAGATGGCTCCGCCGTAGGAACCGCCTGCCATGCCCACGCGCGGGTCGCCTGGTTTGTCGAGTTCGACGTCCGGCTGCTTCGCCAGCCAGTCGATCAGTTTCGATACGTCCTTGACCTCGCCGGACGGGTCGTTCAGGCCGATCTTGCCGGTGGACTTGCCGAAGCCGCGGGCCGACCAGGTCAGTACCGCGTAGCCGTCTTTGGCCAGGTCCTCGGCTTCTTTTCGTACGTCGTCCTTGCTGCCGCCGAAGCCGTGGGCAAGGAGGACGGCGGGGCGGCGTCCGGTGGCGCCGGACGTGAAGTACGAGGTGTCGAGGCGCACTCCGTCCACGGCCATGACGCGGTCGGAGCGGTGCACCGGAGGCGGGTCGTCGGAGGCAACCGCCGTCCAGGTACCGGCACCCGCGAGCACGACCACGGCGGCCCCGGCGGCCAGCAGGCGCCGGGGCCGCCGCAGCCCTCGCAGGGCGGGCAGTCGAAGATCCATGCCTCAACGGTACGGCCCGCGACTGACAACCGAGGCAGCCCCCGGGCCGAACCTCCGCCCCTCCCCGGGGAGTACGGGCCCCTTCCCGCATACCGCGTCCGTGGTACGAAGTCCCATGGCCAGCATCGACAGCCTCGCGATCCGCCGTGCGACCACCGTCGCCGAAGTCACCGCGGCCGAGCACCTCTTCGACGGTCCCGTCCGCACCCAGTGGACCGAGCGTTTCCTGACCGCCGACGGACACCATCTCTTCCTCGCGTACGACGGGGAGTCGGTGGTCGGCTTCGTCAGCGGTGTCGAGACCATCCACCCCGACAAGGGCACCGAGATGCTCCTGTACGAACTCGCGGTCGCGGAGCCGTATCGGCGGAGGGGGATCGGGCGGGCGCTGGTGCGGCGGCTCGACGCGCTCGCGCGGGAGCGGGGCTGCTACGGGATGTGGGTGCTCATCGACACCGGGAACGATGTCGCCCTCGCCACCTACCGCAGCGCGGGTGGCAAGGACGACGGGTCGTGCACGGTGGTGACGTGGGACTTCACGTAGTGAAGTCGATGGGTGAAGGCAGCTTGTGAGAGCCGTGGGTGAAGTCGCCTACGCCTACTGGTCCTCCGGGATCGACACCAGCCAGCGGGTCTCGCGGCGCGGGCGCAGGTAGAACGCCCAGTAGAGGGTGGCCACGGCGACGATCCCGCCCGTCCACAGGAGATAGCTCGTCTCCTGCTGGGTGAGGATGTAGGCCAGGACCGCGATCAGCAAGATCGGCATTGCGGGCCAGAGCGGCATGCGCCACGCGTGCGTGTGCCTGTGTGATCCGCGTCGGGAGAGTAGGGCGGCGACCGCGACCAGCAAGTACATGCCCGTCACCGAGACGCCTGTCACGCCGTACAGGGTGTCCAGGTTGACGAAGCAGAGGATCGCTCCGGGGATGCCCACCGCGAGGGTGGCCACCCAAGGGGAGCCGAAGCGGCCGAGTTTCGAGAAGACCGTGTTGACCGGGGCCGGCCAGGCCTTGTCGCGGGCCGAGGCGAAGAGGACTCGGGAGTTCTGGATGACCATGACGATGCCCGCGTTGATGATCGCGAGGGCCACGCAGAGGCTGACGAAGGTGCCGACCGCCGAGTTGGACCAGGCCGTGACCATGCTGCTGATGTCGCCGCCGGTCAGCGCGGGGAGGTCGGACGCGCCCATCGTGATCGCGACCACCGGGACCAGGATGATCACCGTGGAGATCGCGAGGGTGGCGAGGACCGTGCGGGCCACGTTGCGGCGCGGGTTCTCCAGTTCCTCGGAGAGGTAGACCGCCGTCGAGAAGCCCTGCGTGACGAACAGGGCTATCGCCAGGCCCGAGACCACCAGCATCGCCGTCACCGTGTCCGTGTGGCCGGCTGTGCCCGCGACCTGCATCGAGGTCAGGCTGCCCAGGCCTCGTTGGCTGTGCGTGAAGCCGAGCAGGGCTACGACTCCTGCCGCTATGACCTCCAGGACCAGGAAGATGCCCGTGATCCACGCGTTGGCGCGCAGGTCCAACAGGCCCGCCAGTGTGGCCAGGAGCATCACGCCCGCGCCGGTCATCGACGGGTTCAGGTGGACTATCGGGGTCAGGTAGTCCGCCGTGCCCATCGCTATCACCGGCGGGACGATCATCACCACCAGGAGCGAGAGGACGAAGACCAGCCAGCCCGCCAGGCGGCCCGCCAGCGTCGACACCATCGCGTACTCGCCGCCCGCGCTGGGGATGAGGGTGCCCAGCTCCGAGTAGCAGAACGCCACGGCGATGCAGAGGACCGAGCCGATCGCGATCGTGAGGGCGGTCGCGGTGCCGAGCGTGCCGAACAGGTCGGGGACGACCACGAAGAGCGTCGAGGCCGGTGTCACGCAGGAGAGCGTGAGGAGGGTGCCGCCGACTATGCCGATGGAGCGCTTGAGCGTCCGCGGACTCTGGGGGCCGTCCGGCGGCGCCTCAGAGACGGCGGCTTCGGCGGTGGGGAGGGTGTCGGTCACGCGCTGATGGAACATTGACGGAAACCATCACGTCAATGGGTGTTCACCTTCGGAATTCGTTGATCCAGGCCGCCCCGGATGCTGTATTCGGTGCCTGGAAGCAGTGCCGGTCCCAGTTGCGACCGCTACGGGAACCGCAGCCGTCGTAGCCGAAAAAATGGGGCCGTCCGCGATACGGACGGCCCCATTCGGTGCTGCTCGGTGTTGATCAGTGGTTGCGCGGGAAGCCCAGGTCCACGCCCGACGGGCCGTCCGCCGGGTCGGGCCAGCGGGTGGTGACGACCTTGCCGCGGGTGTAGAAGTGCGTGCCGTCGTTGCCGTAGATGTGGTGGTCCCCGAAGAGGGAGTCCTTCCAGCCGCCGAAGCTGTGGTAGCCGACGGGGACCGGGATCGGAACGTTGACGCCGACCATGCCGGCCTCGATCTCCAGTTGGAAGCGGCGGGCCGCGCCGCCGTCGCGGGTGAAGATCGCGGTGCCGTTGCCGAAGGGGGAGCTGTTGATCAGCGCCACGCCCTCGTCGTACGTGTCGACGCGCAGGACGCAGAGGACCGGGCCGAAGATCTCGTCCTGGTACGCCTTGGCGGTCGTCGGCACCTTGTCGAGGAGGGAGATGCCGATCCAGTGGCCGTCCTCGAAGCCCTCGACCGTGTAGCCGGTGCCGTCCAGGACGACCTCCGCGCCTTCGGCCGCCGCGCCCGTGACGTAGGACGCCACCTTGTCGCGGTGGACCGCAGTGATCAGCGGGCCCATCTCCGACGTCGGGTCGTTGCCGGGGCCGATCTTGATCTTCTCGGCGCGCTCGCGGATCTTCTCGACCAGTTCGTCGCCGATCGAACCGACCGCGACCACGGCCGAGATGGCCATGCAGCGCTCGCCCGCCGAGCCGTAGGCCGCGGACACGGCCGCGTCCGCCGCCGCGTCCAGGTCGGCGTCCGGCAGGACCAGCATGTGGTTCTTGGCGCCGCCCAGGGCCTGGACGCGCTTGTGGTTCGCGGCCGCCGTGGTGTGGATGTAGCGGGCGATGGGCGTCGAGCCGACGAAGGAGACGGCCTTGACGTCCGGGTGCTCAAGGAGGCGGTCCACGGCCACCTTGTCGCCGTTGACGACGTTGAAGACGCCGTCGGGGAGCCCTGCCTCCGCCAGCAGTTCGGCGATCTTCAGGGACGCCGACGGGTCCTTCTCGGACGGCTTGAGGACGAAGGTGTTGCCGGTCGCGATGGCGATCGGGAACATCCACATCGGCACCATGGCCGGGAAGTTGAACGGCGTGATGCCGGCGACCACGCCCAGGGGCTGGCGGATCGAGGAGACGTCGACGCGGCTGGCGACCTCGGTCGACAGCTCGCCCTTGAGCTGCACGGTGATCCCGCACGCCAGGTCGACGATCTCCAGGCCGCGCGCGACCTCGCCCAGCGCGTCGCTGTGCACCTTGCCGTGCTCGGCGGTGATCAGCTCGGCGATCGCGTCGCGGTTGGCGTCCAGCAGCGCGCGGAACTTGAACAGGATCGTGGTGCGCTTGGCGAGCGAGGAGGTGCCCCAGGTCGCGTAGGCGTCCTTGGCGGCGGCGACCGCCGCGTCGACCTCGTCGACGGTCGCGAAGGCGACCTTCGTGGTGACCGCGCCGGTCGCCGGGTCGGTGACCGGCCCGTAGTTGCCCGAGGCGCCTTCGACGGTCTTGCCGCCGATCCAGTGGTTGACGATCTTCGTCATGCCCAGTTGCTCCTTCACAGATGGCGGCGTCGGGTGGAGACGTGCCGTTCGTACAGCTCACGTGCCTTGACCGCGGACGATCGGGTCGCGGTCGCGGCCACAGGTACATCCCACCAGGCCTGCGCGGGAGGCGCTCCCGACACTGTGTCTGCGGTTTCGGTCTCCACGTAGACACATGTGGGAGTGTCGGCCGCCCTCGCCACGGCGAGCGCCTCGCGCAGGTCGCTGACGGTCTTCGCGCGCAGCACGCGCATGCCGAGGCTGGCCGCGTTGGCGGCGAGGTCGACGGGGAGCGGGGCGCCGGTGTAGGTGCCGTCGTCCGCCTGGTGGCGATAGGCGGTGCCGAAGCGCTCGCCGCCGACCGACTCCGACAGGCCCCCTATCGAGGCGTACCCGTGGTTCTGTATCAGCAGCACCTTGATCGCGATGCCCTCTTGTACGGCGGTCACGATCTCCGTCGGCATCATCAGGTACGTGCCGTCGCCGACCAGCGCCCACACCTGCCGGTCCGGGGCGGCCAGCTTCACGCCGATCGCGGCCGGGATCTCGTAGCCCATGCAGGAGTAGCCGTACTCCACGTGGTACTGGTCGAACGACCGCGTCCGCCACAGCTTGTGCAGATCGCCGGGGAGCGAGCCCGCCGCGTTGATCAGGATGTCGGACTCGTCGACGATCTCGTCCAGCGCGCCCAGGACTTGGGGCTGGGTCGGGCGTACGTCGGGCTCCTCGGCCTCGTAGCAGGCGTCGACGCGCTGTTCCCAGCGCTCCTTGTCCTCGCGGTACTCGGCGATGTACGAGGGTGCGACCCGGTACGCGTCCGGGCCCGACTCCCTTGCCAGCGCGGTGAGTCCGTCGCGGGCGTCGGCGATCAGCGGCTGTCCGGCGAGCTTGTGGCCGTCGTAGGCGCCGATGTTGAGGTTGAGGAAGCGGACGCCGGGGCGTTCGAAGAGGGTGTGGGAGCCGGTGGTGAAGTCGGTGTAGCGGGTGCCGATACCGATCACCAGGTCGGCCAGGCGGGCGAGTTCGTCGGCGGTCGCGGTGCCGGTGTGGCCGATGCCGCCGACGTCCTGGGGGTGGTCGTGGTTCAGGGAGCCCTTGCCGGCCTGCGTGGAGGCGACCGGGATGCCGGTGGCCGACGCGAACTCGGCGAGGGCGGCCTCGGCGCGGCTGTGGTGGACTCCGCCGCCCGCGATGATGAGCGGCCTCTTGGCCTCGCGAACTGCCCTTACCGCTTCGGCGAGTTCGGCCGGGTCGGCGGCCGGTCGCCTTACGCGCCAGGTGCGTTCGGCGAAGAACTCGTCCGGCCAGTCGTACGCCTCGGCCTGAACGTCCTGCGGGAGAGCGAGAGTCACGGCTCCGGTCTCGACGGGGTCGCTGAGCACGCGCATGGCGTTCAGGGCGGCGGGGATCAGCGCTTCCGGCCGGGTGATCCGGTCGAAGTACTTCGACACCGGGCGCAGACAGTCGTTGACCGACACGTCGCCCGCGTACGGGACTTCGAGCTGCTGGAGCACCGGGTCGGCGACGCGGCCGGCGAAGGTGTCGCCGGGGAGGAGCAGGACCGGGAGGTGGTTGATCGTGGCGAGGGCGGCGCCGGTGACGAGGTTGGTGGCGCCGGGGCCGATGGACGTCGTAACGGCGTGTGCCGCCAGGCGATTCGACTGACGCGCGTAGCCGACTGCCGCGTGGACCATGGACTGTTCGTTGCGGCCCTGGTGGTACGGCATGTCGTCGGCGTACTCGATGAGGGCCTGGCCGAGGCCGGCCACGTTGCCGTGGCCGAAGATGCCCCAGGTCGCGTCGATCAACCGCCGCCGTACGCCGTCGCGTTCGGTGTACTGGACGGACAGGAACCGTACGAGTGCCTGTGCGACCGTCAGCCTGGTCGTCGAGGTCATCGGTAACCACCTGTGCTTTCAACGTGGTCCGGGTGGAAGCAGATCCGCCACTCCCTCGTTCCACCCGGCCCCGCCATGACGTTCAGGTAGTACATGTCGTGACCCGGCTGGGCGATCGACGGGCCGTGCCAGCCATCGGGCACGAGCACGGCGTCGCCGGAGCGGACCTCCGCGAGGACGTCGGATCCGCCCTCACGGGAGGGGAATACGCGCTGATAGCCGAAACCGTTCGGGCCGTCGATCTCGAAGTAGTAGATCTCCTCCAACTCGGCTTCCTCGCCCGGGCGTTGTTCGTCGTGCTTGTGCGGCGGATACGAGGACCAGTTGCCGCCGGGCGTGATCACCTCGACCGCGATGAGCTTGTCGCAGGCGAAGGCGTCGGCCGAGGCGAAGTTGCGGACGCGGCGAAGGCAGGTGCCTTCGCCGCGTCGTTCCACCGGAACCTCCGGCGCGGGGCCGTAGCGAGCGGGGAGTCGTCGCTCGCACTTCGCTCCTGCCAGGGCGAAGCGGCCTCCCGCGCCGGAGGCGATCTTGACCTGGGCGTCTCGGGGCATGTACGCGAAGTCGGTGACTCCGGCGAACACGCTTTCCCTGCCCAGGAGTTGGAACTCTTCGTCCGCAATTCGCACGGTACATCCACCGCTGAGCGGAAGCACGATCCACTCGCTGTCACCGGTGGTGAAGTGGTGTGTCCCGCCCGGCTCCAGCTCGACGACCCGCAGACTGCTGTGGGTCCAGCCGGCCCGCTCGGGGTCGATGTCCACGACGTACTGCGCGTTGGCGACAGAGCCCTTGGGGACGTACAGCTCGGGGACGTACGGCTCGGCGGTCGTCATAAGGCGGCCCTCACAGCAGTCCCACGGCGGTGTCCACGGCGGCGGCGACGTCTCCGTCCGCCGGGTAGAGCAGTGAGCGGCCGACCACCAGGCCGCGCACGGTGGGGAGTTGGAGGGCGCCGCGCCACTTCTCGTAGGCGCCGTCCTGTTCCTCGATGGAGTCGCCGACCTCGCCGCCGAGGAGCACGGCGGGGAGGGTGGAGGTCTCCATGACCTGGGCCATGTCGTCGGGGTTCTCGGTGACGGGGAGCTTGAGCCAGGTGTAGGCCGAAGTGCCGCCCAGGCCCGAGGAGATGGCGATGGACTTGATGACGGCCTCGGCGGAGAGGTCGTTCTTCAGTTTGCCCTCGTCCGTGCGGCGGCTGATGAACGGCTCGACGAACAAGGGGAGTCGGCGCGCGGCCATGTCGTCGATGGCGCGGGCGGTGGACTCCAGGGTGGTGAGCGAGCCCGGGTCGTCGTAGTCGATGCGCAGGAGCAGCTTGCCCGCGTCGAAGTTGAGTCGCTCGATGTCCTGGGCGCGGTGGCCGGTGAAGCGGTCGTCGAGTTCGAAGCTCGCGCCCTGGAGGCCGCCGCGGTTCATCGAGCCCATGACGACCTTGCCGTCGAGGGCGCCGAGGAGCAGCAGGTCGTCCAGGATGTCGGCGGTCGCGAGGACGCCGTCGACACCGGGGCGGGACAGCGCGAGGCACAGTCGTTCGAGGAGTTCGGCGCGGTTGGCCATCGCGAACTTGCGGTCGCCGACACCGAGCGCACCGCGGGCCGGGTGGTCGGCGGCGACGATCATCAGCCGGCCGGCCTCGTTGAGCAGCGGCCGCCGGACGCGGCGGGCGGCGGCCTCGGCGATCGCCTCGGGGTGACGGGTTCGGGTGCGGACGAGTTCGGAGATGTCCACGCGGGGGCCGGTACCGCTCTCGTGGCCCGAGGGCCCGGAGGGATCCGCCGGACCGGACAGGCCGTCCCCGCCCCCGTGTTCGTGCTCGGCACCCGCCACGCGGCCGGCCCTCACAGGACCGCTCCGGCGGCGATCGCGGCCTCGACCTCGGGAACCGTGGGCATCGCGGACGAGCACTCCAGGCGGGAGGCGACGATCGCGCCGGCCGCGTTGGCGTGCCGCATGATCTTCTCCAGGTCCCAGCCGGACAGCAGGCCGTGGCACAGGGAGCCGCCGAAGGCGTCACCGGCGCCGAGTCCGTTGAGGACGTTCACGGGCAGCGGGGGCACCTCGGCCGACTCGCCGGCCCGGTTGACCGCGAGGACGCCCTTGGGGCCCTGCTTGACGACGGCGAGTTCGACACCGGCGTCCAGGAGCGCGCGGGCGGCGGCGTGCGGCTCGCGCACTCCGGTGGCGACCTCCACCTCGTCGAGGTTGCCGACGGCCACGGTCGTGTGGCGCAGGGCCTCCTGGTAGAAGGGGCGGGCCTCGCTCGGGTCCTTCCAGAACATGGGGCGCCAGTCGAGGTCGAAGACCGTCGTACCGGACTTGGCGCGATGGGCGAGGGCCGCGAGCGTGGCCGTACGGCTGGGCTCCTCGCTCAGGCCCGTGCCGGTGATCCAGAAGATCCGGGCCTCGTGGATCGCGTCCAGGTCGAGCTCGTGGGCGTCGATCTCCAGGTCCGGGGCCTTGGGCTGCCGGTAGAAGTACAGCGGGAAGTCGTCCGGCGGGAAGATCTCGCAGAAGGTGACCGGGGTCGGCAGTCCGGGGACCGGGGTGACCCAGCGGTCGTCGACGCCGAAGTCGCGCAGCGCCTCGTGCAGGTAGGTGCCGAAGGGGTCGTCGCCGGTGCGCGAGACCAGGGCCACCTCACGGCCCAGTCGGGCGGCGGCGACCGCGACGTTCGCCGCCGAGCCGCCGAGGAACTTCCCGAAGGTCGTCACCTGGGGCAGCGGCACGCCCGTCTGCAGCGGGTAGAGGTCCACCCCTAGCCGCCCCATGGTGATCAGGTCGTACGCCATCGACTTCCCTTCGCGCCCGCGCGAGCGGTCCCCCTGGGACCGGATGCGGAGCGGCTTCGTTTCGGCTCTCCACGGTTTGTAGTCCCGCTGCCCGAGCCCTGTCAATGTTTTGTCCAGACATTCGGACGAGAGGGGAGGAGGACTGGTTGTTTGTCGGGTGCGGGTCCGCTGTGGCTGGTCGCGCCCACGCGGCGGAGCCGCACATCGATACAGCCCCGCGCCCCTTACCGGCGCCGTAGTCCCGTAGGACTATCAGTGGATGTCTGTTGCTGCTGTGGGCATTCGTGCCGGGCATGGGCCTGATGGGTCCTGGGAGGCTGCGCTTGGGGTGCCTCATCCGCGGCTTCGGCCCGGGGTCATCAGTTATCGCGGGATACGGCTCGCGCTGTCCCGGCCCCGAGCCCGGCTCGAGGCGCCTATCGGGGCCGCCACGCTGCTGCTCGGGTTCGAGGGGACCGTGCGGATATCGCGGGGTGGCCGGGAGCCGACGGAGCTCGCGTCCGTGTTCTGCGGGCCTACGACCACTGCGGCGCTCGGCGAACACAGCGGGCGGCTCGCGGGAGTTGAGGTCCTGCTGATGCCGTGGGCCGCGTTCACGCTGTTCGGCACGGCTCAGCACGAACTCGCCGACCGGGTGGTCGATCCGGACGAACTCCCGCACGTACTGGGCTCCCGCTGGGCCGGGATCGGCGAACTGGCCGCCGCGCTCGCCGCGTTGCCGACCTGGACGGCCCGATTCGAGCTGCTGGACGAGGTGTTCACCCGCTGGTCGGCGGCCGGTACGCCGAGTTCGGAACGGGTCGTACGGGCCTGGTCCGAGCTGGTGCGGACCTGGGGCGCGATGCCGGTGCCCCGGCTCGCGGACGAAGTGGGCTGGAGCGTACGGCAGTTGGAGAACCGCTTCCGGGAACAGATCGGCCTCGGCCCCAAGGCGGCGGCCCGCGTCCTGCGGTTGCAACGGGCCCGGCGACTCCTCGCGTCCGGCCGCAGCCAGGCGGAGACGGCGGCGGTCTGCGGTTTCTACGACCAGGCGCATCTGAGCGGCGAGTTCAGGGCGATGACGGGGTGCACACCGGGTCAGTTCACGGTGGCCCGGGTGAGTCCGCCGGCGGAGCGGACCGGGGCGCCGGCCGGGGACCGGGTGCCGGGTGAGGCGACGAGTCTGCTGCTCGATCCCGGTCGCGCTGCGGATTTCTCCAAGACCGGCCGGGCGCGTTGATGCAGGCTGAGCGCCTGGCCGGTTGATCCCTGGGGATGCGCAGGCCTCCAGCGGTTCAACGGGTCCGGGGGATGCGGGGAGCCGGTGGGCCGGGCCCGGCGCAGCGGGTCCGGCCCACCTTGCTGTGCCCCCTCCGCGCCCTCCTTCCGCGCCCTCCCCCTGCGCCCTTCCGCCGCACCCTCCCCCGCGTTCTCTCCGCCGGTGTCAACGCGCCGCGCCTCCGCGCCCGCGTGCGCCTTTGCGTCACCTGTGTCACAAAAGCACCCCTCGTGTCACACATATCGCGTGTACGCGGGTTTTGCGTCACACCCGGTCGACAGGCACTTCCCGTCCCTCACTCTGCGTCGTTCACCGGGCACAGGCTTTGTGATCGCCAGCGCAGCGCACGGCTCCCCCGACGGCCGCCCCCGGCCGCCGCCGCGGCGCGCGCAGGGAGGTGCACTCATGACCGACCGACGGCTGTGGTCGTACAAGGAAATCGCGGCCCACATCCGCGTCCAGCCCGACACCGTCCGCTCCTACCGCAAGCACGGCCTGCTGCCCCCGCCCGACCACGTGGAGGGCGGCAAGCCGTTCTGGTACGCCGACACGGTCCGCGCCTGGGTCGCCTCCCGCCCCGGCAACCGGGGCCGTAGAGACGACTGATCCGAGCGGGTCGGTGTGCGACCGGGTGCCCGGGCCGTGCCGTGGTGTGGCGCGGTGCGAGTGCCCGGCATCCGGCGCCCGACATCCGGCGCCCGGCGCCCGCTGTCGGCACGGGAAGCGCGTGTCGTAGTGATACGACAATCCGCTTAGCGATGGCGCGATCCTGTCGCCCCTCCTCCGCCCTTCATCACGCCCTGTATAGCGCCTTTTTCCGGTGTGACCATTTTGTCGAGCAGTACTCCTGCGACCTCAAGAGGCACGCATGTCCCGCTATCTGTTCGACAACGCGGCCGTCCAGGCGGCAGGGCGTTTCTCCGTACTCGAATCCCGCTACGACGCCGCGTCCAGAACGGCGTTGGAACGCACCGGGCTCGGGCCGGGGTGGCGGTGTCTCGAAGTCGGCGGTGGCGGTGGGTCGTTGGGGGACTGGCTGGGCGAACGGGTCGGGCCGGAGGGGGAGGTGGCGGTCACCGACATCGACCCGGCCCGCGCCGCGGCCCGGCCGCGCGCCGGCAATGTGCGGGTCCTGCGGCACGACATCACCCACGACCCGCTGCCCGGCGACGGCTTCGACCTGGTGCACGCCCGGCTGGTGCTGATCCATCTGCCGGAGCGGCTACGGGTGTTGGAGCTGCTGGCCGGTGCCCTGCGGCCGGGTGGCTGGCTGGTGCTGGAGGACTTCGACTGCGGCTGGACCCCCGTGCTCGCCGCACCCGACGACAGCGCGGCCCCGCTCTTCGAGCGCCTGCACGCCTCCCTGCTGGCCCTGTTGGAGCGGGCCGGTGCCGAACCCCGGTGGGGGCGGCAGGTGGTGGGGGCGATGCTGCGGGCGGGACTGGAACAGGTCACGGCGACCACCTACGCGGAGGCCTGGCAGGGCGGCGGCGAGGGGATCGGCCTGCATCGCGTCAACACCGAGCAAGTCACCGATGGTCTGGCCGAGTTGGGGGTCGCGCCCGGTGACGTGGACGCCTTCCTCGCCCTCCTGGACGACCCGCGCTTCGTCGTCAACTCCTACCCCCTGGTCAGCGCATTGGGCCGACGCCCGGGAGAGGTGACCTCGTGACGACCGCCGACTACCGGGAGATCCGGCTGCACTTGACGGAGGAACCCCTCACCCTCATGGCCCGGCTCGCCCGCAGCGGCCTGTACGACCAGTACGCGGTGTACGAGAACGGCCCGGAGTGGTCGTACGCCGGCGGCACCCTCGCGGCGTTCCGCCTCACTAGGGACGCGCGGGACCTGTCGGCCGTCGAGCAGTGGCTCGCCGCACTGCCGGTGACCGGATGGCGGGTCTACGGCTGGGCCGCCTTCGAGTTGGGGGCGGCCCTGGCCGGGGCGCGCACGAGTGCCGCGGACGGCGAACAGGCCCTCCTCCACCTGGTCGTACCGGCCGTCGAGGTGCGGGCCACGGGCGACCGACTGCTGCTCCGCGCCACCGACCCCGACCACCTCGACGGACTGCTACGGCTGGTCCGCGCGCCGGAGACACCGGGCGCACCGGTATCTCCCGTACCTCCCGAGCCCACCGGGCGGGTCGACGTGGTGCTGGACGACACCGGCGACTACCGCGATGCCGTCGCCACCGCCCTCGACGACCTGCGCGGACCGGGCCCGTTGGCGAAGGTGATCCTGTCCCGGCGGGTCCCGGTGCCCGTGCCGCTGGACCTGACCGCCACCTATGTCGCGGGGCGACGGGCCAACACCCCTGCCCGGTCCTTCCTGTTGAACCTCGGTGGGATCGGCGCGGCCGGCTTCAGCCCGGAGACCGTCGCCGAAGTCACCGGCGACCGGCGGGTGGTGAGCCGACCGCTGCCCGGGACCCGGGCCCGCACGGGCTCACCGGACGAGGACGCCCGGCTGCGCGCCGACCTGCTGAGCGACCCGAAGGAGGTCCACGAGCACGCCATCTCCGTGAAACTGGCGCTGGAGGATCTCGCCCTCGTCTGCGACGACACCTGCACCACCGAGTACATGACCGTCGCGGAACGCGGCACGGTCCAGCACCTCGCCTCCACCGTCGTCGGCCGCCTCCGCGCCGACCGCACCCCCTGGCAGGCCTTCGCCGCCCTGTTCCCCGCGGTCACCGCCACCGGCATCCCCAAGACACCGGCCTACGACGTGATCCGCGCGCTGGAGGGCCGCCCCCGGGGGCTGTACGGGGGTGCTGTCCTCACCTACGACGTCTCCGGCGCGCTCGATGCCGCGCTCGTCCTGCGCAGCGTCTTCCGGCAGGGCGAGCACTGCTGGCTCCAGGCCGGCGCCGGGATCGTCCGGCAGTCGCAGCCGGCCCGGGAACACGAGGAGACCTGCGAGAAGCTGCGCAGTGTCGCCGGGTACCTGGTGCCGACGGCGACGGCGACGGCGACGGGATGACTCCGGCCCAATCGGGGCGCGTTCAGGGCCCGTTCAGGGACTGAATCGGGCTTGCTCAAGGCCTGTTCGGCCGGTGTGGTGACCTCAGCTCCACGGCTCGATGACCGTCACCCCCGCTCCCGGTGCCGTCCCCATCGCGGCGAGCGCCGCCGGTGTCTCGGCCAGGGTGATCGTGGCGGTGGCGAGGAGGTCGGGGCGGAGTACTCCCGCTCGGACCAGTTCCAGCATGGGCGGGTAGGTGTGGGCCGCCATGCCGTGGCTGCCGAGGAGTTCGAGTTCCAGGGAGATCGCCCTGGCCATGGGGACCGGGGTCGTACCGGAGGAGGAGGGGAGGAGGCCGACCTGGATGTGGCGGCCTCGGCGGCGCAGGCCGTTCACCGAGTTGGCGCAGGTCGTCGGTGAGCCCAGGGCGTCCAGCGACAAGTGGGCGCCGCCGCCCGTCAGTTCGCGTACCGCCTGGGCCGTGTCCGGGGTCCGCGTGCCGTCCACGCACTCCGTCGCCCCGAACTTCCTTGCCAGCGCCAGTGCTTCGGGGGAGATGTCGACGGCGACGACACGAGCGCCGGACGCCGCCGCGATCATCACCGCCGACAGGCCCACTCCCCCGCAGCCGTGCACCGCGACCCACTCCCCCGCCGCGACCCGGCCGCGCTGCACCACCGCGCGGAACGCCGTCGCGAACCGGCAGCCCAGTGAAGCCGCCGTCGCGAAGGACATCTCGTCCGGGATCGCGACCAGGTTCACGTCCGCGTGGTCCAGGGCGACGTACTGGGCGAAGGAACCCCAGTGGGTGAAGCCGGGCTGGGTCTGGCGCGCGCAGATCTGCTGGTCGCCTGCCGCGCATGCCTCGCAGCTTCCGCAGGCGCACACGAACGGTACGGTGACTCGGTCTCCGGGGTGCCAGTTGGTGACGCGGGGGCCCACCGACTCGATGACACCGGCGAGTTCGTGGCCCGGGACGTGAGGCAGGGTGATGTCGGGGTCGTGGCCCTGCCAGCCGTGCCAGTCGCTGCGGCAGAGCCCGGTGGCTTCCACCCGGACTGTCACTCCGTGGGGTGCGGGGTGGGGGTCGGGTACGTCGCGCACGTCGGCGAGCTCACCGTACTGCTCGAACACCACCGCTTTCATCCAAGCTCCCATCGCCGTTTTCGTCTGCGGAGCCGCAGATTGATACAGCCCCGCGCCCCTGAGTGGGTTCTCTCCTCCCTCGTTTACACCGAACCGTTCGTGGAAGCGGCGCAACGGCCCCGGCGCCCACCAAGTCGCCCTCCCCGTCAGCTTCATCACCGCCGGGACCAGCAGGCCGCGCCCGTGGATCAGGAGAAGACAAACCCCCGCCGCCAGGCCCGCGGCGAGCGCCGCATCACCCAGCTCCTGGAGGCGGCCGCCTCCGTCTTCTGCGCGACGGGCTACACCGCGTCCAGCACCGACACCATCGCCGCCCCGACCCGCGGTGGACGCGAGCAGGGTGAGGGCGCGCCGGTCCCGTCGTAGAAGATCGCGCGGGGCCAGGACGTAGACCGGAAGGCCGCGGACGAGGAGGAACAGGGCCAGGAACACCGGCACCAGGAAGCCGAAGCCCATCGCCTCGACCTTCTCCAGGACCGAACCCGCGCTCTCCGGGGCCGCGCCGTGCAGCACCAGGCGGGCGATCAGGCCGGCGGCGAAGGCGCCAGGGCAGGTGTCGAGGCCCAGGGCCTGGGAGATGCCCAGCATCACCGCCAGGAGGAGCACGACGAGCCGTACGGCGAACTGGCCGCTGCTGTGCAGGGTCTTGGCGATGACGCGGGAGAACCACGGCGGACGCGGGCGCAGCGCCCACCACACCGCGCCCGCCGTGAGCAGGGCGAACGCGGCGAGCAGCGCCGTCGAGCGGCCCGGCGCGCGTCCGCTCGGCAGCAGGGCCATCGCGACGACCGGCCCGAACTCCCCCACCGCGCCGAACGCCGCATCACGGAGCCGAAGCGCGAGTGCAGATCCCCGGCGTCGCGCAGCACAGGCAGGACCGTGTAGAGGGCGGTGCCGGTGAGGGCCGTACCGATGTGGACGCCCTTGGAGCAGCCCGCGAGAAGGCCGGCCAGGGCCGGGCGGTCTCGTATCCGGCGAGGAAGATCGGCATCGTCGGACCGAGGTCGGAGAGGGTGTCGATCGCCTGTCCGTCGCCCGCCCAGCCGAGTACGTCCGGGCCGGCGAGGATGCCCATGAGGATCTCGAAGATGACCGGCGGGGCCGGGAGCCTGCGGCCGATGCGGTAGGCCGGCAGGGGTGGCAGTGCCGCGACGGCCATGATCAGGACGGGCGTCCCGGACTGCGGCATGAGGCGTATCTACCATAAAGTGCCGGTAAATCTGCCCTGTAGGAGTACGAGGGGATTTGCCGTGACCTACTCTCCGCCGCCCGGCGCGCCCCGGGCCCGTATCCCCGGGCCGCAGCAGCCGCCGCCGACGTACCCCCAGATCCGCACCGGTCTGTGGAAGCAGTGCCTGGGCGGCGGGCTGGCGCTGTGGGTGCTGACCGCGCTGGTCACGTACGCGACGAAGAACACCACCCTCCTGCCGACGCTGATCCTGCTCGGCAGCTTCCTGGTGCCCGTGACCTTCGTCCTGTGGGCGTACGAGCGGCACGGGCGCGACCTGGGCGTCAGCGTGATCCTCGGCTGCTTCCTGACCGGCGGCACGCTCGGGGTGCTGGGCGCCTCGGTGATGGAGTACTACCTGCTGCACCCCTCCTTGTGGATGTTCGTGGGCGTCGGGCTCATCGAGGAGGCCGTGAAGCTCGGGGCACTGATGTTCGTGCTGCGCCGGCAGCCTCGGCTGCACGGGATGCGGGCCGGGCTGGTGCTGGGCGCGACGGTCGGCTTCGGATTCGCCGCCCTGGAGAGTGCCGGTTACGCCTTCAACGCGGCCGTCTCCGCCAAGGGCATCGATCTGCGCGCCCTCCTGGAGACCGAGATCCTGCGCGGGGTACTCGCCCCCTTCGGGCACGGCCTGTGGACGGCGATCGCGGGCGGGGTCCTGCTCTCCTACCGGCAGTTGAACGGGCGTTTCCGCTTCACCGGCCCGGTCGTCGGCACGTTTCTCGGCGTCTCCCTGCTGCACGCCCTGTGGGACTCGACGCACGGGATCGCCATCTGGCTGGTGGCCCGGCTGTCGGGAACGGGCCTGGACCGGCAGTTGTTCGCCCAGGGGTACATCCCGCGGCCGACCGACCAGCAGGAGCATCTCTTCACGATGTTCTCGGTGGGCGGAATGGTGCTCGTGGCCCTGCTCGGCATCGGCTGGGTGCGGTCGCTGGCCCGCCGCGATCCCTCTTGGAGAAATACCCCCTAGGGGTATAGTCTGGGGACAGAGTGAGCCACCGTGGGCCACTCCGACCCCTTAGGCCTCCACACGCCTCCACGAGGAGAACGACATGACCGCCCAGACCGACACCCAGGGTTCCGTCACCACCGTCTACAAGGTGAGCGGGATGAGCTGCGGACACTGCGAGGGCTCCGTCTCCGGCGAGATCTCCGGGCTGCCCGGCGTCAGCTCGGTGAAGGCCGTCGCGTCGACCGGCGAGGTCACCGTCGTATCCGCCGCCCCGCTCACCGACGAGGCCGTCCGCGCGGCCGTCGACGAGGCGGGCTTCGAGCTCGTCGGCCAGGTCTGATCGGAACCCGCACCACACTTCTGTTTTCCGACCGGGCCGTGCCGACCAGCTCATACTGGCTCCGTGCGGTCCGGTCCGATGTCTGGAGTCCGGACATGACCAGCACCACCGCGATCGGCACCACCGCAGAGACCCCCATACCCGCGGCCCCCGAAGCCGCCGCCGCCGAGGTCGAGTTGCTCATCGGCGGGATGACCTGCGCCTCCTGCGCGGCCCGCGTCGAGAAGAAGCTCAACCGCATGGACGGCGTCAGCGCCACGGTCAACTACGCGACGGAGAAGGCGAAAGTCAGCTACCCGGCGGGCATCCAGGTCGCCGATCTCATCGCGACCGTGGTGAAGACCGGGTACACCGCCGAGGAACCCGCACCGCCCGAGCCGGAGCCACCGACCCGCGACGACGATCCCGAACTCGCCTCCCTGCGCGAGCGGTTGACCGTCTCGGCCGTCCTCGCGCTGCCCGTGGTGCTGCTGTCGATGATCCCGGCCCTGCAGTTCGACAACTGGCAGTGGCTCGCACTCACCCTCGCCGCGCCGGTCGTCGTCTGGGGCGGACTCCCGTTCCACCGGGCCGCGTTCACCAACGCCCGGCACGGCGCGGCCACCATGGACACCCTTGTCTCGGTCGGCACGCTGGCCGCGTTCGGCTGGTCGCTGTGGGCGCTGTTCTGGGGCGACGCGGGCATGGCCGGCATGCACGACGAGTTCCGCCTCACCGTCTCGCGCACGGACGGCGCCTCGACGATCTACCTCGAAGTGGCCGCCGGAGTCGTCGCGTTGATCCTGCTGGGCCGCTATCTGGAGGCCCGCTCCAAGAGGCGGGCGGGAGCGGCCCTGCGCGCGCTCATGCAACTGGGCGCCAAGGATGTGGCAGTTCTGCGGGACGGTCGTGAAGTACGGCTCCCCGTGGCCGAGTTGGCGGTCGGGGACCGTTTCGTCGTACGGCCCGGGGAGAAGATCGCGACCGACGGCACCGTCGTCGAGGGCACCTCCGCGGTCGACGCGTCGATGCTGACCGGCGAGTCGGTACCGGTGGACGTGGCACCGGGTGACACCGTCACGGGCGCGACCGTGAACGCCGGCGGGCGGCTCGTCGTAGCAGCGAGCCGGGTCGGTTCGGACACCCAACTCGCGCGCATGGCGCGGCTGGTGGAGGACGCGCAGAACGGCAAGGCCGAGGTGCAGCGGCTCGCGGACCGGATCTCCGGGATCTTCGTGCCGGTGGTGCTGCTGATCGCGCTCGGCACGTTCGGGACGTGGCTCGCGGTCACCGGAGACGTGGCCGCCGCGTTCACCGCGGCCGTCGCCGTGCTGATCATCGCCTGCCCGTGCGCGCTGGGCCTGGCCACCCCGACCGCCCTCATGGTCGGCACCGGCCGCGGCGCCCAACTGGGCATCCTGATCAAGGGCCCCGAGGTCCTGGAGTCCACCCGCCGCGTCGACACGGTCGTCCTCGACAAGACGGGCACGATCACCACCGGCCGCATGACCCTCCAGGAGGTCCACGTCGCCGAGGGCACCGACGAGCGGGAGCTACTGCGGCTCGCGGGCGCCCTGGAGCACGCCTCCGAGCACCCCGTCGCGCGGGCCGTGGCGGCGGGCGCGGAGGAGCGGGTGGGCCCGCTGCCGCCGGCCGAGCACTTCGAGAACGTGCCCGGCCGTGGCGTACGCGGGCGCGTGGAGGGCCGTGAGGTGGCCGTGGGGCGCCTCTACGACACCCTCCCCGAGGAGTTGACCCGAGCCGCCTCCGAGGCCGAGAGCGGCGGACGTACGGCCGTGGTGGTCGGCTGGGACGGAGTGGCGCGCGGGGTCCTCGCGGTCGCCGACGCGGTCAAGGAGACCAGCGCCGAGGCCGTACGGGAGCTGCGGGCCCTCGGACTCACCCCGGTGCTGCTGACCGGGGACAACCGCGCGGTCGCGGAAGCGGTGGCCGCCGCCGTCGGGATCTCCCCCGGGGACGTCATCGCCGAGGTGCTGCCCGAGGACAAGGTCGCCGTCGTACGACGACTGCAGGGCGAGGGACGGACCGTCGCCATGGTGGGCGACGGGGTCAACGACGCGGCCGCGCTCGCCACCGCCGACCTGGGGCTCGCGATGGGCACCGGGACGGACGCGGCGATCGAGGCGAGCGATCTGACGCTGGTGCGCGGGGATCTGCGGGTGGCCGCGGACGCGATCCGGCTGTCCCGGCGGACACTGACCACCATCAAGGGCAATCTCGTATGGGCTTTTGGATACAACGTGGCGGCGCTGCCGCTCGCCGCCGCGGGCATGCTGAACCCCATGATCGCGGGGGCCGCGATGGCCTTTTCGTCGGTGTTCGTGGTGTCCAACAGCCTGCGACTTAGGACATTTCGCTGAAGTTCCGCAAAGTTACCGGGAGTTACGGGAACCTGAAGCAAGAGTCCCTCTAGAGACCGACGACGGCCTCACATAAGCTCTTCACAAGGCTCGCGCATCATCCTTACGCTGGGGCCCCGACCACGACATCGGGGCTCTTGCGCATCTAACGGACATATGCAAGAGACGCAGATCACAGTGATGTGAACGTAACCATCGAAGGGGTTCGAAGGTCTAAGTTGACGATGTCAGCAAGCGTCTTGGGGGGCGCGAACTGGCATCTGAGGATGTCTTGGGGGACTTCCTCAGAGATGCGTTGCCGGGACACGTACACCGGGGAGCTTTGAGCGGCCCTCCCGTCGTGCGGTGTCCCGGCAGATCGCACACATCACTGGCTCCACCCGGTAGTACGAGGAGTTTTGCTCGTTCTACTCAACGAGGCTCAGCTTGATCGAGCCTCGGCAGTACGCAGTACAGCGATTCAGGCGCTGGTTCTCTAAGACGCCCGGCCGGATCCCGTGGGGGGAATCCGCACCGGGACATGGGAAGGCGCCCTGTACGCCGGCCCGTGGGGGGACCGTCGGCAGGGCGCCTTCTTCCCCTCTTTTTTCGAGCTCGGTTCGCCTCCGGGGCGCCAAAGCCTGTGTCGAGAGTCCCACCGTGCTCGGCGCTGCGCGCCTCCGCGCTCCCCCACTCTCGGCTTCGCTCGAGCGGGAGGGACCCCCACGGACTCTCGACACAGGCGCGCCCCTTCGGCTCACTCGCCGACGTGAGGCGCGGGTGTCGAAAGGGCGCGGTCTTGCTGTGGTCCGGAGTTTTGCAGTGGTGCAGTGCTCCGGAGCTGTTGCTGCGCTGCGGCGTCCCTTCCCTTAGAGACGCCGGGCACTGCTGCTTTTAAGGGGCGCGGGGCTGTGACACGTGCGGCTCCGCCGCGCGGGCGCGACCAGCCCCCACCGGGCCCGCAGCAAACGAACTGCGGACCCCGGCGGAGCGCTTGGTGGAGTGCTTCAGCGACCCTCGACCGGGACGAAGTCGCGCTCGACGACGCCCGTGTAGATCTGGCGCGGGCGGCCGATACGGGAGCCGGGCTCCTTGATCATCTCGTGCCACTGGGCGATCCAGCCCGGGAGGCGGCCCAGGGCGAACAGGACCGTGAACATCTCGGCCGGGAAGCCCATGGCCCGGTAGATCAGACCGGTGTAGAAGTCGACGTTCGGGTAGAGGTTGCGCGAGACGAAGTAGTCGTCGGACAGCGCGTGCCCCTCGAGCTTGAGCGCGATGTCCAGCAGCTCGTCGGACTTGCCGAGGGCCGAGAGGACGTCGTGCGCGGCAGCCTTGATGATCTTGGCGCGCGGGTCGAAGGACTTGTACACCCGGTGGCCGAAGCCCATCAGGCGGACGCCGTCCTCCTTGTTCTTCACCTTGCGGATGAAGGAGTCGACATCGCCGCCGTTGGCCTGGATGCCTTCCAGCATCTCCAGGACGGACTGGTTGGCGCCGCCGTGCAGCGGGCCCCACAGCGCGTTGATGCCGGCCGAGATCGAGGCGAACATGTTGGCCTGCGAGGAGCCGACGAGGCGGACCGTGGAGGTCGAACAGTTCTGCTCGTGGTCCGCGTGCAGGATCAGCAGCTTGTCCAGCGCGGAGACGACGACCGGGTCGAGGTCGTACTCCTGGGCGGGGACCGAGAAGGTCATGCGCAGGAAGTTCTCGACGTAGCCGAGGTCGTTGCGCGGGTAGACGAACGGGTGGCCGATCGACTTCTTGTACGCGTACGCCGCGATCGTCGGAAGCTTCGCGAGCAGCCGGATCGTGGAGAGGTTGCGCTGCTTCTCGTCGAACGGGTTGTGGCTGTCCTGGTAGAACGTGGACAGCGCCGAGACGACCGACGACAGCATCGCCATCGGGTGGGCGTCGCGCGGGAAGCCCTTGTAGAAGTTCTTGACGTCCTCGTGCAGCAGGGTGTGCTGCGTGATGTCGTTCTTGAACACGGTGAGCTCGTCGACGGTCGGCAGCTCGCCGTTGATGAGCAGGTAGGCGACCTCCACGAAGGTGGAGCGCTCGGCCAACTGCTCGATCGGGTAGCCGCGGTACCGGAGGATGCCCTGCTCACCGTCGAGGTAGGTGATGGCGGATTTATAGGCGGCGGTGTTCCCATAACCGCTGTCCAGCGTCACCAGACCGGTCTGAGCACGGAGCTTCCCGATGTCGAAGCCCTTGTCGCCGACGGTGCTGTCGATCACCGGGTAGGTGTACTCGCCGTCGCCGAACCGCAGTACTACAGAGTTGTCGCTCACGTCATCCCTCACCGACGTTGTGCCTCTTCTTCGAGGTTGCCCTGACTGTCTCTACCATCCCCCATTTGGCGCAGGAGAGTGCACTCGGGGTCGACCATTGGGCCTATTGGCGGCACTGAGTGCCGCCAACCTGCTCATCCTGCCCCCTCGACCCCGACATCTGGAAGTGCTGTGTGACCTTCACGACTCATTTGATCGATCATTTTTTACGGTCAGTCGGAAGTCCAGTGCCGTGCAGCGCCGCCCCGCGGACACCGTGCGCACCGCCTGCCCGATCGCCTTGCGCGATCCGACCAGCACGACCAGTTGTTTGGCCCGGGTCACCGCCGTATACAACAGGTTCCGCTGGAGCATCGTCCACGCGCTCGTGGTGACCGGGATCACGACGGCCGGATACTCACTGCCCTGGGAGCGGTGGATGGTCACCGCATACGCGTGGGCCAGCTCGTCCAGTTCATCGAATTCGTACGGCACTTCCTCGTCCTCGTCCGTCAGCACCGTGAGGCGCTGGTCCACCGGGTCGAGTGAGGTGACGACGCCGACCGTGCCGTTGAAGACGCCGTTCTCGCCCTTCTCGTAGTTGTTGCGGATCTGGGTGACCTTGTCGCCGACCCGGAAGACCCGCCCGCCGAACCGCTTCTCGGGGACATCGGGCCGACCGGGCGTGATCGCCTGCTGCAACAGCCCGTTGAGGTTGCCCGCGCCCGCCGGTCCCCGGTGCATGGGCGCGAGCACCTGCACGTCCCGGCGCGGGTCGAGCCCGAACTTGGCCGGAATCCGGCGCGCCACCACGTCCACGGTGAGCCGGCCGACCTCCTCCGTGTCGTCCTCGACGAAGAGGAAGAAGTCCTTCATGCCGTCGGTGACCGGCTGCTGCCCGGAGTTGATCCGGTGCGCGTTGGTGATCACGCCCGACTGCTGGGCCTGGCGGAACACGCGCGTGAGGCGTACGGCGGGGATCGGACCGCCCTCGGCCAGCATGTCGCGCAGCACCTCGCCGGCGCCGACGCTGGGGAGCTGGTCCACGTCGCCGACGAAGAGGAGATGCGCCCCCGGGGGCACGGCCTTGACGAGCTTGTTGGCGAGGAGGAGGTCGAGCATGGAGGCCTCGTCGACCACGACCAGATCGGCGTCCAGGGGCCGGTCCTTGTCGTAGGCGGCATCGCCCCCGGGCTTCAGCTCCAGCAGCCGGTGGACGGTTGAGGCGTCGGCGCCGGTGAGTTCGGCAAGTCGCTTGGCGGCACGGCCGGTTGGGGCGGCGAGGACGACCTTGGCCTTCTTGGCGCGGGCGAGTTCGACGATCGAGCGCACGGTGAACGACTTGCCGCAGCCGGGCCCACCGGTGAGAACGGCGACCTTCTTGGTCAACGCGAGCCGGACGGCGGCTTCTTGCTCGGGTGCGAGCTCCACGCCCGTCTTC
The DNA here is from genome assembly GCF_036227225.1 of Streptomyces sp. NBC_01478. GTDB lineage: Bacteria > Actinomycetota > Actinomycetes > Streptomycetales > Streptomycetaceae > Streptomyces. Next base: position 4,416,615 of record NZ_CP109444.1, read on the forward strand.
CCCTTCAGCCAGCCCAGCGCCTTGTCCCAGGCCACGTCGTGGAAGCCGGGCATGCGGTCCGCGGTCGTGTGCAGCAGGCGGCGGAGCTGGGCGGCGAGGGAGAGTTCGGCGCGGTGGAAGGGGACGAGGTAGACGGCGGTGACGGGTTCCGAGTCGCCGTCGGGCCCGGGGACCTTCTCCCGTACGACACCGGGGTCGCCCGACTCCTCGTCCGGCAGGGCGAGTTCGGCGAGGCACTCGATGACGAGACCGGTGTCGACCTGCAACAGCTTCACCGCGTCGGCGATCAGCCGCTCCTCGGGGAGATAGCAGTTGCCCTGGTCGGTGGCCTGCGAAAGGGCGTACTGCAACCCCGCCTTGACGCGCTCCGGACTGTCATGGGGAATCCCGACGGACTGGGCGATCTTGTCGGCGGTGAGGAAGCCGATGCCCCAGACGTCGGAGGCGAGACGGTAAGGCTGGTTCTTGACGACGGAGATCGACGCGTCGCCGTACTTCTTGTAGATGCGCACCGCGATCGACGTGGACACCTCGACGGTCTGGAGGAAGAGCATGACCTCCTTGATCGCCTTCTGCTCCTCCCAGGCCTCGGCGATCTTCTTGGTCCGCTTGGGCCCGAGCCCCGGCACCTCGATGAGGCGCTTGGGCTCCTCCTCGATGATCTGCAGGGTGTCCAGGCCGAAGTGCTGGGTGATGCGGTCGGCGAAGACGGGGCCGATGCCCTTGACGAGACCCGAGCCGAGGTAGCGGCGGATGCCCTGGATGGTGGCAGGGAGGAGGGTCGTGTAGTTCTCGACGGTGAACTGCTTGCCGTACTGGGGGTGGGAGCCCCAACGGCCTTCCATGCGGAGGGATTCGCCGGCCTGGGCGCCGAGCAGCGCGCCTACGACGGTGAGGAGATCGCCGCCGCCTCGGCCGGTGTCTACGCGGGCGACCGTGTAGCCGTTCTCCTCGTTGGCGTAGGTGATGCGTTCCAGGACGCCTTCGAGGACGGCGAGGTGGCGCTCGCCTGTGGGGTTGCCTCGATTTGTCGCCTGGGTGGACATGGGTCGACGGTACCGGGCGGGTGTGACAGCGCTCAGGGGAGTCGGCGGAGGGGGTGCTGTTTGAGGGCTTCAAGAAAGGTGGCGAAGGCGGGGACCGGGAAGGTGAGGGTGGCCCTGGAGGGGGTTTTCGTGTCGCGGACCGCTACGTGGGTCGGAGTGTTCGCGATCTCCACGCAACTGTTGCCGTCGCCCTCGCCGGAGTAGGACGACTTCAGCCAGTGGTCGGGGTGCCCATGGGGTGCCTCACAGGTCTTTGACGAGCCCGTCGATGAAAGCGGTAAAGGCCTCGGCGGGGAAGGCGAGGGTGGCGCGGGTCGGGACCTTGGAGTCCCTGACGGCTATGTGCAGGTGGCGACGGGCAACCTCCACGCAGGCATCACCCTGGCCGCCCCCGGAGTACAACGACTTCTGCCAATTGTCAGGGGTGATCATGCGGTCACAGCTCCTTCGCCAGCCTGTGGATGAAGGCGGTGAATGCCTCGGCACGAAAGGTGAGGGTGGCCCGGTCCGGGGCCTTTGAGTCGCGTATCGCTATGCGGGTGAGGCGGTTGGCGATCTCCAGGCAGGAGTCGCCGTCGCCAGCGCCGGAGTAGGACGACTTGCGCCAGTTGTCGAGGGTGTCCATGGGGTTCCTCACAGCTCTTTGGCCAGCCTGTGGATGAAGTCACGTGACCGATCGGGATCAAGTGACACAGTTTCCACTTTACGAAAGAGGGTTCGGAAGACGCCGAGTTGGGCCTCGGAATCGATGAAAGCCGCACCGTGAGGCCCGTCGCGCACCACAGTGTCCAGCCTGGGTACAGCTCCGCCCGCCAGCATCATGGCCGTCCAGGATCCACCGAAGCCGTCCAGATCGAAGGGGATCACGCGTACGGCGATGTGGTTCGCTTCGGAAGATTCAACAAGGTGGGCAAGCTGGGCCCGTGAGGCAGGCCGGTCGCCGACCCGGATGCGCAGCGCGGCCTCGTGGATCACAGCCTCATACGGAGCGGGATCCGGCCCTTCGATGATCACCTTGCGTTGCATTCGATGCCTGACCCGCAACTCCAGCTCCTCGTCGGGGAGTTCAGGGACCCTGTAGGCGTAGAGGGCGCGAGTGTAGGCCTCCGTCTGGAGCAGACCCGGGATGTAGAGGAACTGGATCTCCCGCAGGGACGCCGCGTGCTGTTCCAGTTCGGCCAGGTCGCGGAACGGCGTGGGGAGCAGTCCTCGGTACTCCTCCCACCAGCCACGGGTCCGGTCCGTCGCCATGGCCACCAGCGCCGAGATCAACTCGTCGTCGGTGCACGCGTAGTGGACAGCGAGGCGACGCAGCCGCTTTTCACTCACGCCCGCGAAGCCCGCCTCGATCTGACTGATCTGCGGTGGGCTCACGCCGAGCAGTGTCGCGGCCTCACGGGCCGAGAGGCCCGCCGAGTCGCGGAGTCTGCGCAACTCGACCGCCAGCCGCATCTGACGTGCCGTCGGCTCACTCCGCAGCGCCATGGACCACTCCCCTCAACGCGCTTGGAAGCGCGACTCGTTCGAGGGTCAGGTTACGCGATCACCTTGCGAAGTCTTAATGATTAACCCTACCGTTAGTGACGCGACGCACACACTGCGGAAACCCCGGGACACCTGAAGCGCACCACTCCGTCCTGCCACGACGGCTGTGGCACTGCCACCGCCCACGACACCCGCAGCCCTCCGAAATCCCCACCATCGAACCGGAGTTGCCGCATGCCCGAAATCCCGACCCCACCCGTCCCCTGGGAGTACTGCCTCTACGTCCCGAACGACCTGCGCGCCGTCACCGTCAGCCGCCGTACCCTCCGCCTGATCCTCACGGTGCACGGCCTGATCCGCCTGGCCGACACCGCGGAGCTGCTCGCGACGGAGCTGGTCGCCAACGCCGTACGGCACACGAAGGGGCCCGCTGCACTGCGCGTGGGCTGGACGGCGGGAGTGTTGCGGCTCGGGGCCTGGGACGCCGACCCCGAACCGCCGGAGCCGCCACGGCCGTTGGAGGAACTCGGCGACTCGGAGGACGGGCGCGGTCTCGCACTCGTGCGGGCCTGCGCCGACCAGTGGGGGTGGCAGCCGTTGTCGCGGAACGGCAGGCGGGGGAAGCTCGTGTGGTGCGAGCTTGCCGCCGCTTGAAGTGACCGCCGGGGTCTTCGGGCTTGGGCAGTGCAGCCCGCCCGGGCCAGCGGGGGCCTCCCACAAAAGCGTGACACTTCAGCGCGGAGTGTCACACTTTCCCGGGCCCACCCCCTCCTTGCGCCGAGCATCCTCGCGCGCCACCGCCCAGATCACCCGCCCCACGAGCCGGTCCGACACCGTTCATCACAATCCGGTCACACCCCCTTGTTTACTCGCATGTAATCGATTCCAATCCTTCATGTAATCGATTCCACAAGGAGGTGGAACGGCGATGGCGAGCATCAAGGACGTCGCCGCCGAGGCCGGGGTCTCCGTGGCCACGGTGTCGCGGGTGCTGAATGATCATCCGTCGGTCAGTGACGACGCACGCACGCGCGTGCTGGCCGCCGTAGCGGTGCTGGGCTACCGCCCGAACGCCGTCGCCCGTTCGCTGCGCACCGATCAGACCCGCACCCTCGGCCTGGTCATCAGCGACGTGCTCAATCCGTACTTCACCGAGCTCGCCCGCTCCGTCGAGGAAGAGGCCCGCGCGCTGGGGTACAGCGTGATCATCGGGAACGCCGACGAGCGGCCGGAGCTGCAGGACCACCACGTGCGGACGCTGCTGGACCGTCGTATCGACGGACTGCTCGTCTCCCCCACCGACGGCGGCTCCCCCGGCATGCTGGACGCCGCCCGCGCCGGGACCCCCATGGTGTTCGTGGACCGGTGGATCCCGGGCCTGGACGTGCCCGTCGTGCGGGCCGACGGGCGGGCCGCCATCCGGGATCTCGTCGCGCATCTGCACGGTCTCGGGCATCGCAGGCTCGCCATCATCGCTGGCCCCGCCGCCACGACCACCGGCAGTGAGCGCGTCGCCGCCTTCCGGGACGCGCTCGCCGAGTACGGGATTCCCCTCCCCGACGTCTACATCGGGCAGGGCGACTTCCAGGCCGAGAGCGGGCGACAGGTCACCGAGGGCTTCCTCGATCTGCCCGAGCCGCCCGAGGTCGTCTTCGCCACCGACAACCTGATGGCGCTCGGGGCCCTGGACGCCGTACGCGCGCGTGGGCTTCGGGTTCCCGAGGACCTCGCGCTGGCCGCGTTCGACGACATCCGGTGGTTCGTGCACACCGATCCGCCGATCACCGCGATCGCCCAGCCGACCGGTGACCTGGGGCGGGCCGCCGTGCGGGCCCTCGTCGACCGGATCGAGGGGCGGGTGCCGGAGTCCGTCACCCTTCCCGCCCGCCTGGTCGTGCGCCGCTCGTGCGGTGAGCCGGGACCCGCGCAACCCCCTGTCGGAACTGTTGAAACTGTTCGAAGGAGCAAGTCGTGAGCAACGACGACGAGTTGCTGCGCATCGAGGGCATCCGCAAGACCTTCCCCGGTGTCGTCGCGCTGGACGGCGTCGACTTCGATCTGCGCCGGGGCGAGGTCCATGTGCTGCTCGGTGAGAACGGCGCCGGCAAGAGCACCCTCATCAAGATGCTCTCCGGTGCCTACCGCCCCGACGGCGGTCGCATCCTGGCCGGGGGCGAGGAGGTGCGCATCCACAGTGCGCAGGACTCCGCGCGGCTCGGGATCGCCACCATCTACCAGGAGTTCAACCTCGTTCCCGATCTGACCGTCGCCGAGAACATTTTCCTGGGGCGGCAGCCGCGCCGGCTGGGGATGATCGACCGGAAGCGGATGGAGGCCGACGCCGCCGTTCTGCTGGAGCGCGTGGGTGTGAACGTGTCGCCACGCGCGCGTGTGCGTGAACTCGGTATCGCGCGGCTCCAGATGGTCGAGATCGCCAAGGCGCTGAGTCTCGACGCGCGTGTGCTGATCATGGACGAACCGACCGCCGTCCTCACCTCCGAGGAGGTCGAGAAGCTGTTCTCCATCGTGCGCCAACTGCGTGCCGACGGCGTCGGGATCGTCTTCATCACCCATCACCTGGAGGAGATCGCCGCCCTCGGTGACCGCGTCACCGTCATCCGGGACGGGAAGTCCGTCGGGCAGGTGCCTGCCTCGACCCCCGAGGACGAGCTCGTACGGCTCATGGTCGGGCGGTCCATCGAGCAGCAGTATCCGCGTCAACGGGCCGACACCGGCGCCGCGTTGCTCTCCGTCGAGGGGCTCACCCGGGACGGTGTCTTCCACGACATCAGCTTCGAGGTGCGGGCCGGCGAGGTCGTCGGGATCGCCGGGCTCGTCGGGGCGGGTCGTACGGAAGTCGTACGGGCCGTCTTCGGGGCCGACCCGTACGACCGGGGGACCGTGAAGGTCGGCGGCTCCGCGTTGCGCGGGCACGACGTCAACGCGGCGATGACCGCCGGGATCGGGCTCGTGCCCGAGGACCGCAAGGGGCAGGGGCTCGTCCTCGACCAGTCCGTGGAGGAGAACCTCGGGCTCGTCACCATGCGGGCCGCCACCCACGGCGGACTCGTCGACCTCAAGGGGCAGCGGGTCGCGGCCGCGCGGATCGCCGAGCAGTTGGGCGTACGGATGGCCGGACTCGGCCAGCAGGTACGGACGTTGTCCGGCGGCAACCAGCAGAAGGTCGTCATCGGCAAGTGGCTGCTCGCCGACACCAAGGTGCTGATCCTCGACGAGCCGACGCGCGGGATCGACGTCGGCGCCAAGGTCGAGATCTATCAGCTCGTCAACGAACTCACGGCCGCCGGTGCCGCCGTGCTCATGATCTCCAGTGATCTGCCCGAAGTCCTCGGCATGAGCGACCGGGTGCTGGTCATGGCCCAGGGGCGCATCGCGGGCGAACTCTCCGTCGAACAGGCCACGCAGGACTCCGTGATGGCACTCGCCGTCAGCACACCGACCCAAATGACTACCGCTGAAGCACCTACCGCCGTGGAGGGCCACCGTGGCCACTGAAACGCTCAAGAGCACACCGGGCGCGAGTGGCGCCTCGGGAATCCGCCGACTGCTCCTGGACAACGGCGCGTTGACCGCGCTCATCGTCCTCGTCATCGCCATGTCGGCGCTCTCCGGCGACTTCCTCACCACCGACAACCTCCTCAACGTCGGTGTCCAGGCGGCCGTCACCGCCATCCTCGCCTTCGGTGTCACCTTCGTGATCGTCTCGGCGGGCATCGACCTGTCGGTCGGTTCGGTGGCGGCCCTCTCGGCCACCGTGCTGGCCTGGAGCGCCACGCAGCACGGCGTCCCGGTCTTCCTCGCCGTGATCCTCGCGATCGCCACGGGCATCGCGGCCGGTCTCGTCAACGGCTTCCTCATCGCCTACGGCAAACTGCCGCCGTTCATCGCGACGTTGGCGATGCTGTCGGTGGCGCGCGGGCTGTCGCTGGTGATCTCGCAGGGCTCCCCGATCGCCTTCCCCGACTCGGTCTCGCACCTCGGTGACACCCTCGGCGGCTGGCTGCCGGTGCCGGTCCTGGTGATGATCGTGATGGGGCTGATCGCCGCCTTCATCCTGGGGCGGACGTACATCGGGCGGTCCATGTACGCGATCGGCGGCAACGAAGAGGCCGCGCGGCTCTCGGGGTTGCGCGTCTCCAAGCAGAAGCTCGCGATCTACGCCCTGTCCGGCGTGTTCGCCGCCGCCGCGGGCATCGTCCTCGCCTCCCGGCTCTCCTCCGCGCAGCCGCAGGCCGCCGACGGTTACGAGCTGGACGCGATCGCCGCGGTCGTCATCGGCGGTGCCTCCCTCGCGGGCGGCACCGGCAAGGCGTCCGGCACGCTGATCGGCGCGCTGATCCTCGCGGTGCTGCGCAACGGCCTCAACCTCCTTTCCGTGTCGGCCTTTTGGCAGCAGGTCGTCATCGGTGTCGTCATCGCCCTGGCCGTCCTCCTCGACACCGTGCGCCGTAAGGCGGGCGCAACTCCCGTCACCGGTGCGGGTGTCGGCGGTGGCGGCAAGGGCAAGCAGGCGACCACGTACGCGCTCGCGGCCGTCGTCACCATCGCGATCGTCGGCGCCACCTCCTTCCTGCACAACGACTCCTCCACGACGTCGAAGCCCAAGCTCGGTCTGTCGCTCTCCACGCTCAACAACCCGTTCTTCGTGCAGATCCGGTCCGGTGCGCAGGCCGAGGCCAAGAAGCTGGGCCTGGACCTGACGGTCACCGACGCGCAGAACGACGCCTCGCAGCAGGCCAACCAGCTCCAGAACTTCACCAGTTCGAACTACGGCGCGATCATCGTCAACCCGGTGGACTCGGACGCGGCGAGCAACTCCGTGAAGGCCGCCGACAAGGCGAAGATCCCGGTGATCGCGGTCGACCGCGGCGTCAACAAGGCGGCCGTGGACACGCTGGTCGCCTCCGACAACGTCGTGGGCGGTGAACTCGCCGCGAAGACCGTCGCCGAGAAGCTGGGCGGCACCGGCAAGATCGTCATCCTCCAGGGCCAGGCGGGCACTTCGGCGGCGCGCGAGCGGGCCGAGGGCTTCGCCAAGGGACTGAAGGCCTACCCCGGCATCCAGGTCCTCGCCCAGCAGCCCGCCGACTTCGACCGCACCAAGGGCCTCGACGTGATGTCGAACCTGCTCCAGGCGCACCCCGACGTCCAGGGCGTCATCGCCGCCAACGACGAGATGGCCCTCGGCGCCATCAAGGCGCTCGGTTCCAAGGCGGGCAAGTCGGTCTCGGTCGTAGGCTTCGACGGCACGCCCGACGGGCTGACGGCGGTGAAGCAGGGCACGCTGTACGCGTCCGTGGCACAGCAGCCGAGCCAGTTGGGCAGAATCGCCGTGGACAACGCGCTGCGCGCGGCTCAGGGCAAGAAGGTGGAGACGACGGTGAAGGTGCCCGTGAAGGTGGTCACCCAGGAGAACGTGGCCGGTTTCACCGGCTGACAGCGGACCGGTCACCACGCCAAGTCACCACTGTGGGGAGTCACTTCATGTACGACTACGACCTGCTGGTCGTCGGATCGGCCAACGCCGACCTCGTGATCGACGTCGAGCGGCGGCCGGCCGCCGGCGAGACGGTCCTCGGTTCCGACCTGGCCGTCCACCCGGGCGGCAAGGGCGCCAACCAGGCGGTCGCCGCCGCCCGGTTGGGAGCCCGTACGGTCCTGCTGGCCCGGGTCGGCGACGACGCGTACGGCAGGCTGCTGCTCGACTCGCAGCGGGCCGCCGGGGTCGACACGGTCGGCGTGCTGGTCGGGGGCGCCCCGACCGGGGTCGCGCTGATCACGGTGGACCCGTCCGGCGACAACAGCATCGTGGTGTCGCCGGGGGCCAACGGGAAGCTGTACCCCGTCGACATCCAGGCCGCGGCCTGTCTCTTCCAGGCCGCGCGGGTGGTCTCCGTACAACTGGAGATCCCGCTGGAGACGGTCGTGGAGGTCGTACGGAATCTGGCGGACGGCAGTCGCTTCGTGCTGAACCCGTCGCCGCCCCGGCCGCTCCCGTCCCAAGTCCTGGCGGCCTGCGACCCGTTGATCGTCAACGAGCACGAGGCGAAGGTGATCCTCGGGGACGCGTGTGTGAGCGAGCGGCCCGAGGACTGGGCGCGGATCCTGCTGGCGAAGGGGCCGCGTTCGGTGGTCGTGACGCTGGGCGCGGAGGGCGCGCTGGTGGCCTCCAAGGACGGGATCACGCGGGTGCCGTCCGTGAAGGTGGACGCCGTGGACACGACGGGTGCGGGCGACGCTTTCACCGCGGCGCTGGCCTGGCAACTGGGTACGGGTGCGGCACTGGCGGACGCGGCGGCGTACGCGGCGCGGGTCGGGGCGGCGGCCGTCACCAGGAAGGGCGCCCAGGACTCCTTCCCCACGGCGGACGAGGTCGCCGCACTGTGAAGAAGGCAGGGATTCTCAACCGTCATCTCTCCGGCGCGCTGGCCGAGTTGGGGCACGGGGACGGGGTGCTGGTGTGCGACGCCGGGATGCCGATCCCGAAGGGTCCCCGCGTGGTGGACCTGGCGTTCCGGGCCGGGGTGCCGTCGTTCGCGGAGGTGCTGGACGGGCTGCTGGCCGAACTGGTGGTGGAGGGCGCGACGGCGGCACGCGAGATACGCGACGCCAACCGGGCCGCCACCGCCCTGCTCGACGCCCGCTTCCCCGACCTGGACCTCGTCTCCCACGAGCGGCTCAAGGAACTGTCGGCGGGTGCGCGGCTGATCGTCCGGACGGGCGAGGCGCGGCCGTACGCGAACGTGCTGCTGCGGTGCGGGGTGTTCTTCTAGCGCCCGTCGGGCCGGCGCGGGACCGGACACATTCGAGGGGGCCTGGTCCGTCGACCAAGCCCCCTCGGCTATTCCCCTCCAACATCAGGACCCCTCAAGATCCCCCCAGATCCCCCTCCAAGAGTCCCGATGCCAAGTAGGACCCACGGACTACGGGGAGGGTTGTACGCCGTCTTGAGAATTTTTCAAAACAGTCTCCGCCCCGCCTCCAGGTGCCAATGAAACGGGGCATAAGTGGGCCAAGGCGGCCAAGCCGGTGGCGAACGCGGTGGCCAAGACGACGGGGCTGCCGCCGGCGGCCGTGGCGCGGGTCGTCGAGATGCCGGCCCCGGCCGTACTCGCGGTGCTCACGAAGCGGGTGGCGAAGAAGTAGGGCGGGTGGGTACGGCATACTCCTGACCTCCTGCCCCACCCCGGATCGAACGGGGTGGGGCAGGGCTCAGGGGTGTGTCAGCGCGGGGCGGCCGGCGTCAGCGGACGGTGACCGAGACGCCCTTGGACACGGTGGCGCCGTCCTTGACGCGCAGGACCTGGACGCCCTTCTTCTGGAACTTGTCGGTCAGCTTGTAGGCGCTGTGGTTGACCTTGGCCGTCACCGGCAGGGACTTCCAGGTCGCGCCGGACTTGACCTGGAGCGTCACCTTGCCGCCCTCCTTCAGGCCGGCGGTCTTGCCGGTGAAGGTGACCACGTCGCCGAGCTTCACGGAGGTGTGGTTGGCCTTGAGGGTGATGCTCGGCGCGGGGGCGGGCGCGGCGACGGCGGCGGTGGCACCGGCGGCGACGAGCGCGGCGGAGACCACGGACACAGCGGCGATACGGACGTTCACAGATAACTCCTTGCTTTGTTTCTCGAATTGTTTCTCTTATGCACCTCTCAGGCTTCTCTCATACAAGAGAAAGCCCGGAAGACCGCACTTCCGGGCTTTCCCCCGGCCCCGCGGCGAGCACGATCCTACAGACATGACCTGGGGAGATACGGTTCCGGAAAGCTCCGAAAAACCTAAATCGACAGGCTGGTCACAGGAATTGCGCGCACCGCACGGACCCTGATCTGCATTTATAAAAACGAGCTGTGTGAAGGTGACTCTCACATTCAGACGGTGACGAACTGCCAGTGCTGGGCCGCTGTGCCGTCGCAGGCCCGCAGTCTGGTCCCCGCGGAATCGGCCGTGCTGGCGCTCACCACCCACAGGCACTGGTCGAGGCCCCGCGACCGGACCTCGTTCCACTCGAACCCGGCGGGTACCGCACTCCACTGCTGTCCGGTATTGCCGTTGCAGGTGTTCACCACGGTGACCGTGAACAGGAAGGGCTGCATGCACAGGCCGCTTTCCTTGCTCACCAGGAAGTAGAAGCCGTCACCGGTGGGCACCGCGGTCCACAGCTGGTTGTCCGTACCGGTGCACCTGAACTGCTGGACACCGGCGAACGGTTTGGGGTCCTCTCGCCTGACGTCCAGGCACTTGCCGCTGTTCTGGTTGACCACCTTGAAGTACGCACCGGCCAGTGCCGGTAAGGCCGAGCCGGCCGGTTGAGCTCCGGCGGTACCCGAGCCGCCGATCACCACGACCGACACGGCTGCCAGGAGCGCCAGGAGCGTCCCCGCGCGTCTGCAGATACTGGAAATGGCCATCTCGCCTCCCCGTCGGACGGCCGCGACGGCCCCGTGCCCCCGCGTTGTCGGACCGTCCGCGGGCAGTGTGCGCCTGCCGCGAGTGGCCTGTCGCGCCCTGTTCCGGCGAACGGAACCGCCCCACCCCGCCGGAGCGGAGTGGGGCGGAACACGAGCGGGTCACTCACGGACTCATCGGATCACATGCTCCACGAACCGCGCCGCCGTCTCCGCCAGCACCTCGCGTCCGTCCCGCGCCCACAGCCCGTCGTTGAACAGCTCGACCTCGACGGAACCGGTGTATCCGGCGGCCTCGACGTACGAGAGCCACTCCCGCATGTCGATCGCGCCGTCCCCGATCTGTCCGCGGCCGTTGAGCACGCCCTCGGGCAACGGGGTGGTCCAGTCGGCGAGTTGGAAGGTGTGGATACGGCCGCCCGCGCCCGCCCGGGCGATCTGCGCCGGGGCCTGGTCGTCCCACCAGATGTGGTACGTGTCGACCGTGACGCCGACCTGCCGGGCGGGGAAGCGCTCGGCGAGGTCGAGGGCCTGGGTGAGCGTCGAGACCACGCAGCGGTCGGAGGCGAACATCGGGTGCAAGGGCTCGATGGCCAGCCGTACGCCCCGTTCCTCCGCGTAGGGCCCCAACTCGCCCAGCGCGTCGGCGATCCGCTCCCGTGCGCCGTGCAGGTCCTTCGAGCCGGCCGGCAGACCGCCCGACACGAGTACCAGGGTGTCCGTGCCGAGCGTGGCCGCCTCGTCGACGGCCCGGCGGTTGTCGTCCAGGGCGCGGACGCGCTCGGCCGGGTCGAGCGCCGTGAAGAAGCCGCCCCTGCACAACGTTGTCACCACGAGGCCCGCGTCGCGGACCAGTTTCGCGGTGGCCTCCAGGCCGTACGACTGGACCGGCTCGCGCCACAGGCCGACGCCGGGGACGCCCAACTCCAGGCAGGCGTCGACCAGTTCGGGCATGCCGAGCTGCTTCACCGTCATCTGGTTGATGGAGAAGCGGGACAGGTCGGAATCGCTCACTGGGTCACTCCGTACAGGGCGAGCAGGTTCTTCATCCGTTCCTCCGCGAGCTTCGGGTCGGGGAACAGGCCCAGGCCGTCGGCGAGTCGGTAGGCGCGGGCGAAGTGCGGGAGGGAGCGGGCCGATTGGAGGCCGCCGACCATCGTGAAGTGCGCCTGGTGGCCCGCGAGCCAGGCCAGGAACACCACGCCCGTCTTGTAGAAGCGGGTGGGTGTCTGGAAGAGGTGGCGGGACAACTCGACGGTGGGGTCGAGGAGTTCACGGAAGCCGGCCGTGTTCCCGGTGTCCAGGACGCGGACCGCCTCCGCCGCCAGCGGGCCGAGCGGGTCGAAGATGCCGAGCAGCGCGTGGCTGAAGCCCTGGTCGTCACCGGCGATCAGCTCGGGGTAGTTGAAGTCGTCGCCGGTGTAGCAGCGAACGCCCTGCGGCAGTCGGCGCCGGATGTCGATCTCCCGCTGAGCCTCCAGGAGCGACACCTTGATGCCGTCCACCTTGTCGGGGTGGGCCGCGATGACTTCGAGGAACGTGTCGGTGGCCGTGTCCAGGTCGGACGAGCCCCAGTAGCCCTCCAGCGCCGGGTCGAACATCGGGCCCAGCCAGTGCAGGACGACGGGTTCGGTGGCCTGGCGCAGCAGGTGGCCGTAGACCTCCAGGTAGTCCTCGGGCCCCTTCGCGACGGCCGCGAGCGCGCGGGACGCCATCAGGATGGCCTGCGCGCCGGACTCCTCGACGAGGGCCAACTGCTCCTCGTACGCGGCCTGTACGTCGGCCAGGGTGCCGCCGGTGATCTGGTCGGTGCCGACGCCGCACGCGATACGGCCGCCAACTGCCTTGGCCTCGGCGGAACTTCGGCGGATCAGCTCGGCCGCGCCCGCCCAGTCCAGGCCCATGCCGCGCTGCGCGGTGTCCATCGCCTCGGCGACCCCGAGCCCGTGCGACCAGAGGTGGCGGCGGAAGGCGAGGGTGGCGTCCCAGTCGACGGCGGCGGGAGAGTCGGGGCTCGAGTCGGCGAACGGGTCGGCCACGACGTGCGCCGCCGAGAACACCGTACGAGAGGTGAAGGGGGTGCCGGAGGTGACGGCGAGGGGTTCGGACCGGGGCTCGTAGGCCGTCAAGGCCCCTGAGGCGTCCGGGAGTTGGATGGTCACAGGGCGATCTCCGGGACGTCGAGACGGCGGCCCTCGGCGGACGACTTCAGGCCCAGCTCGGCGAGCTGGACGCCACGGGCGCCGGCCAGCAGGTCCCAGTGGTAGGGCGCGTCGGCGTAGACGTGCCGCAGGAACAGCTCCCACTGGGCCTTGAAACCGTTGTCGAAGTCGGCGTTGTCGGGGACCTCCTGCCACTGGTCGCGGAAGACCTCGGTGGCGGGGATGTCGGGGTTCCAGACCGGCTTGGGGGTGGAACTGCGGTGCTGGGCACGGCAGTTACGCAGCCCGGCGACCGCCGAGCCCTCCGTGCCGTCCACCTGGAACTCGACGAGTTCGTCGCGGTTGACGCGGACGGCCCAGGAGGAGTTGATCTGCGCGATGGCTCCGCTGTCCAGCTCGAAGATGCCGTAGGCGGCGTCGTCGGCGGTGGCGTCGTAGGGCTTGCCGTTCTCGTCCCAGCGCTGCGGGATGTGGGTGGTGGCGATGGCCTGGACGGACTTGACGCGGCCGAACAGCTCGTGGAGGACGTACTCCCAGTGCGGGAACATGTCGACGACGATGCCGCCGCCGTCCTCCGAGCGGTAGTTCCACGACGGGCGCTGGGCCGCCTGCCAGTCGCCCTCGAAGACCCAGTAGCCGAACTCGCCCCGGATGGACAGGATCCGGCCGAAGAAGCCGCCGTCGATGAGCCGCTTGAGCTTGAGCAGGCCGGGGAGGAAGAGCTTGTCCTGGACAACGCCGTGTTTGATGCCGGCGGCGTCGGCGAGGCGGGCCAGTTCCAGGGCGCCGTCGAGGCCGGTCGCGGTCGGCTTCTCGGTGTAGATGTGCTTGCCCGCGGCGATCGCCTTCTTCAGCGCCTCCTCGCGGGCCGAGGTCACCTGGGCGTCGAAGTAGATCTCGACGGTCGGGTCGGCGAGGACCGCGTCGACGTCCGTGGAGACGTTCTCCGGGTCCAGTCCGTGCTGCTCGGCAAGCGCCTTCAGCGCGTGCTCGCGGCGGCCGACGAGGATCGGTTCCGGCCACAGCACGGTTCCGTCGCCGAGGTCTAGACCACCCTGCTCGCGCAGTGCGAGGATCGAGCGGACGAGGTGCTGGCGGTAGCCCATGCGCCCGGTCACGCCGTTCATGGCGATACGCACCGTCTTGCGTGTCACGTGTTTCCCTTCGTCCGCATGCGTCCCAACGACGCAGCAAGCGCTTTCTATATATGCAGAAGCTAGCCTTTGCCCACTGGTCTGTACAAGACCGTGATGGGGTCGAGTTGTTCGAGGGGGCGAACGACCGGGGTGGGTGGCCTTATGGTCTGCTCGGACGGGGGCTTCCTTTGAGCAGCCTATGTACAACGGCGTACGACAAGATGCGCGACCGGAGGACGAACAACATGACGGTGACCCTGGCGGACGTGGCGGCCCGCGCCCAGGTCTCCCCCGCGACGGTGTCGCGCGTACTGAACGGCAACTACCCGGTGGCGGCCACCACGCGGGAGCGGGTGCTGCGGGCGGTCGACGAGCTCGACTACGTGCTCAACGGTCCCGCGAGCGCGCTGGCGGCGGCCACCTCCGACCTGGTCGGCATCCTGGTCAACGACATCGCCGACCCCTTTTTCGGGATCATGGCGAGCGCGATCCAGGCCGAGATCGGGGGGCCGGGCGGGCGCGCGGGCGGGGAGCGGCTGGCTGTGGTGTGCAACACAGGGGGCTCCCCGGAGCGCGAGCTGACGTACCTGACGCTGTTGCAGCGGCAGCGGGCGGCGGCCGTGGTGCTGACCGGCGGCGCGATGGAGAACGCGCCGCACGCGGCGGCGGTCGCGGCGAAGCTGCGGAAGCTGGGGGAGGCGGGGACGCGGGTGGTGCTGTGCGGGCGGCCGCCGGCGCCGGACACCGGGGCGTTCGCGCTGACCTTCGACAACCGCGGGGGCGGGCGGGAGCTGACCGAGCACCTGATCGGGCTCGGCCATCGACGGCTGGGCTACATCGCGGGCCCGGAGGAACGGACCACGACCCGGCACCGGCTGGAGGGCCACCGGGAGGCGCTGGCCGCGCACGGCATCGTCGAGGATCCTCGCTGGACCGTGCACGGCCGCTACGACCGGCGGTCGGGCTACGAGGCCACGCTCGAACTCCTGCGCCGGGACCCGTCGTTGACGGCCGTGGTCGCGGCGAACGACTCCGTCGCGGTGGGGGCGTGCGCCGCGCTGCGGGAGTCGGGGCGGCGGATTCCGGACGACGTCTCGGTCGCCGGGTTCGACGATCTGCCGTTCAGTGTGGACGCGGTGCCTTCGCTGACGACGGTGCGGTTGCCGTTGTCCGATGCGGGGGCTCGGGCGGGGCGGATCGCGATGGGGCGGGAGGAGCCGCCGCCGGGTGGGATCGCCACGGTTCGGGGGGAGTTGATGGTTCGGGGGTCTTCGGGGGTGCCTCGGAAGCAGCCGTGAGGAGGGGGTCGGCTGGTGTCGGCCGGCTCCTTGTCAGAGGTGGCTGGTTGACCCATGCCGTGACGTTTCTGGTGTGGGTCGAGAGCGATGCGGACGGATGGCGTGCCGAGCCGGAGGCATGGACGCAGGCCATCCGCGCCCGGAGGAGCGGTTCGGGGCGCGGGTCGTGTCGGGGTTCGGGAGTGCGCTGACCGTGTCGGTCGCCCGGCCGCCCCTCGATGCCGAGCACGCGGAGGGGCTGGTGGGGCGGCACCAGTGGCGGTTCTGGTGGGACTAGGGGGCTGGAGGGGGCGAGGACCACTCCCCCATCCACTGCTCGGCGCCCCACGCCTCGTACCGCCCCACCTCGGTGAACCCCAGTTTCGCCGCGAGCCGCATCGAGCGGGTGTTGGCCGTCTGGGTGCAGAGCACCACCGGTTCGCCGGGAAGTGTGGCAGCGAACCAGGTGAGCGCCGCCGCGCATGCCTCGGCGGCGAAACCGCGCCCCCATGCCTCCGGCAGGAACAGGTAACCGAGGCCTGCCTCCCCGGCGTTCGGGCGGACCTGACTCCGCTCCTCGTCCTCGCGCCGGTTGAACTCGACGCTGCCGATCATCGCTCCGTCGAGTTCGACGACGAAGAGGCCGGGGTGCCTCCCGGGCGTCTCGGGCAACGCGCGTGCCAGCTCGTCGCGCGCTCGCGGGCCACCGAGGTACGTATGCACCTCCGACGACGCCAACAACTCGATGAACGCCGTACGGTCCCGGGCCTCGGACTCGCGGAGGACGAGCCGCTCGGTCCTGATCGGGGCGGGAGGCCAGGCGACGGGGCCGAGTCCGGTCATGGCGGGGAACCTAGCGCAGCCCCAAACCATGGACGCGCGGCCCTCCCCGGTACTACCGTCGGAACCGCAATACCTCTGACTGAGTCAACTACCCTGAGCGAGCACCGGGGATCGATCATGACCGTCCAGGACATCCGCGCCTTCAACCGCTTCTATACGAACGTCATCGGCGCCCTCGACTACAGCCGCCACCTCTACGCCCCCTTCACCCTCACCGAGTCCCGCGTCCTGTACGAACTCGCGCACTCACCGCGCACGGACGCCGCCGATCTCCGTTCCGAACTGTCGCTGGACGCCGGGTACTTGAGCCGGATCCTGAACCGGTTCGAGCAGGACGGGCTGATCGAGCGGGCGCCCTCGCAGCGGGATCCGCGGCGGCGGCAGGTCACGCTGACCGTGCGCGGGCGGGAGACCGCCGACCTGTTGGCCGAGCGGGCGGACGAATCCGTCGGGGCGCTGCTCGCGACCGTGCCGGACGCCGACCGGCCGCGGCTCTCCGAGGCCCTGCGCACCGTACGGACGATCCTGTCGGACGGACCGTCGCCCACCCGGCCCGAGGAGGTCGCGCTGCGTGAGCCGGGGCCCGGTGATCTCGGGTGGATCGTGCAGCGGAACGCGGCGCTGTACGCCGCCGAGTACGACTTCAACGCCGACTACGAAGGACTCGTGGCGCGGATCGTCGCCGATTTCGCGGAGGATCACGATCCGCATCTGGAGCGGGTGTGGATCGCCGAGCTGGACGGGCGGCCGGTGGGGTGCGTGATGTGCGTGCGGGACGACGCCCCGGGTACCGCCCGGCTGCGGCTGCTGCTCGTCGAACCCGACGCCCGCGGGCTGCGGATCGGCGACCAACTCGTCTCGGCGGTCGTCGAGTTCACGCGCGGGGTCGGTTATCGCGACCTCGTCCTGTGGACGAACGACATTCTCGGCGCCGCCCGCCGCATCTACCAACGGCACGGGTTCGTCCTCGTCGCCGAGAAACCGCACCGCTCCTTCGGCCAGGATCTCGTCGGCCAGGACTGGCGGCTCGACCTGCACGGGACCGGTGAGTGACGAGTAGGGTCGCGAGTATGAAGCTCGCCTTCTCCACCCTCGGTGTCCCCGGGCTCCCCGTGGCCGACGTACTGCACCTCGCCGTCACGCACGGCTACCACGGCGTCGAGTTGCGCGCGCACCCTGAGGAACCCGTGCACCCCGGTATCGACGCCGGCCAACGGGCCGACGTGGTCGCCGAGTTCAAGGCGGCCGGGGTCGAAGTCCTGGGCCTCGCCGGGTATGCACGGGTGGCGGCGCCGGGCGACGACGATGTCGTACTCGCGGAGATCCGTGAACTGCTGGAGCTGGCACGGGACTTGGGCGCGCCCTTCATCCGCGTCTTCCCCGGTGGCGGCAGTGAACAGCCACCCGAGGAGGCCGACGCCACGGCCGCGCGGCGGCTCGGTACCGCCGCGGAGTGGGGTGCCGATCTCGGCGTACGGGTGCTGCTGGAGACCCATGACTCGCACCGGACCGGTGCGGACGCGCTGCGGGTGCTCGGGCCGGTCGGGCATCGGCAGGTCGGTGCGCTGTGGGACGTCATGCACACATGGCTGGGCGGCGAGCAGCCGTCGGAGACGTACGCCGCGCTCGGGCCGTATCTCGGATACGTCCAGGTCAAGGACATCGCCTCGGCCGACGACACCACTCCGCTGCCGCTGGGGGCCGGCGTCCTCCCGCTCGGCGAGTGCGTGGAGGTGCTGTCCCGGCACGAATGGGACGGCTGGCTGTGCTGGGAGTACGAGAAGCGGTGGTACGAGGGGGCCGCGCCGCTGCCGGAACTGCTCGCGGCCGGTCACGATCACCTGGCGCGGCTGCTCAACGAATCGGCGTAACGCCACACCCCGGGTGCCCTCCTGGGCCGCGTCTCCGCCGCCGACGAACAGATCGTCGGCCAGGCGGGCCCCAACCTCGGCAACCTCCGCGGCGGCTTGCTCGCGGGCTGGACCTCCGGCGCGACGGCACTGTTCACAGGGGGCTGTTGTGCGTGCTGGCGGTGGCGGGAGTGGGGGCGACGACGCCTGCGTTGCGGGCGGGGGCAGGGACGGAGGCGGAGCCGGGGGCGGCCACGTTGCCGGACGGTGAACCGTGACCCGCGAGCCGCGGCCCGAGAGCCGCGTGGCGTGTGGCGCGGGCCCCGTAGCGCGGGCCGTGGGCCGTGTGGTGTGCAGCGCGGGCCCGTATCGCGAACCGCGGGCCGCGTAGGCCAGCCGCGTGGCGCCGAGCGCGGCGGTCGTGACCGTATCCGCGTAACGCCCGACGCGGGCCTGACCACACCCACGCAGCGCCGGGCACCCGTCCGACCACACCCCCGCAGCACCCGACACGCCCCCGACCACACCCGCCCGGCAGACCGGAGCCGCCACCGCGCGCTACCCCGGAGGCCGAGCCGTGAGCCGTGTCGTCGCGTCCAGGCACCAGTCCAGTACGGCCGGCCAGGACCCGTAGCCCGCGACCAGGTCGAGGTGGCCCCCGCCCGGGATGATCTCGGTGGGGATGCCGAACGGATCGCCGTAGGCGGCCCGGGCGCCCTCCTCGCAGTACGGGTCGTCGTCGCCGGCGACGAGGCGGACGTTTCCGGGGAGGGTGAAGTCGGCCGCGGGCGGAACGAATCCGGCTACTTCCGGATAGCCGGCGACCACGGAAGCGGACGGCGGGCCGACCAGCAGGACCCGATCCACCTCGTCGCCCCGCACCAGCCCGCGGGCGACGGCGTGCAGCCAGAGCAGGGCGGAGGCGCTGTGCGCGAGGACGACCCGTTCGGAGCCGGCGTCGTTCGGCAACTCACCGAGATGGCGGCCGAGTTCACCCAGCCAGACGTCCAGATCGGGGTCGTCGGGGTCGGGCAGTTGGGGGTAGGTGACGTGGTGCCCGAGTGCGCGGAGGCGGTCGGCGAGCCAGTGCTGCCAGTGCTCCTTCGGGCGGTGGTTCTGCCAGCCGTGGAGGATGAGGTACGCGGTCATGCCCCGATCCTCGCCGCTCCCGCCACGTCGATCCAGTCGGTCTTCAGGGGCGGAACAGGAGAGCGAAACCCGCACGGCCGACCTGCGCCGCCCGGCCCGGGAGGCGGACGTTCCGCTGACCGGGCGCGCGGGGCGGGGCATACGGCTGACCGGGCAGGCCCGGGTGCTGCCGGCCCACGCCGAGGCCGTCCATCCCCGCCCAACTGGAGCGCGCCCGGCGCGACTTGGCGGCCTACGGGGAGGGCGGCCCGACACCGTCACGCAACGTCAGCGCGGTCGTACGGCCATACGGGCGGGCGCGGAAGGTGATCCGGTGCTGGGCGCGGTACGCGATCAACTCAAGCTCTCCGCCCCCGAGTCGTACCGCCCCACCCGTGCCTCCAACGCCACCCTGCGCTCCCCCCACTCCGCCGCCGTGATCGAGTAGATCGCGGAGTCGCGCAATTGGCCGTCCTCCCCCGGCGCCCAGGACCGGGACCAGTTGCGCAGGACGCCCTCGAAGCGGGCGCCCACGCTCTGGATCGCGGCGCGGGAGCGGTCGTTGCGGGCGTCCGTCTTCAGGTCGACCCGGGAGACGCCCCACTCCTCGAACGCGTGCCGGAACAGCAGGAGTTTGGCCTCCGCGTTCACGCCCGTGCCCTGCGCCGAACCGGCCAGCCAGGTGAACCCGACCTCCACGGCGTCGAGTTGATCGTCCGTCAGCCAGGAGCGGGGTTCCCAGTAGGCCGTGACGCCGACCGCCTTCCCCGTGTCCGTCGACACCTGGGCGTACGGCGCGAGCAGGCCCGTCGCCGCCCGGCCCAACTGGGCCTCGACGTAGGCCTCCACCTCGTGCGCCCTCGGGACCCAGGTGAACGCGTACGAACCCCGGTTCTCCTCCGCCGCCACCGCCAGATCGGCCGTGTGCCGATGCTCCAGCGGCTCCAGGCGCACCAACCGGCCCGCCAGGACCGGAGCCTTCAGCGCCAACCCCACTCCGAACCCCACACGCATCCCCTCACCCCGGCAACTGCCCCCGCAGGGACGCGAATTCCCCATGGAACCCCGGGAAAGTCTTCCGTACACACCCCGGGTCGTCGAACGAAATACCTGGCACCCGCAACCCGGTCACCGCGAACGACATGACGATGCGGTGGTCGCCGTAGGACGTGATCTCCGTGCCCGTGACGGGAGTTGCCCCCGGCCGGATCTCGATCCAGTCGTCCCCGGTCACCACCTCCACCCCCAACCGCCGGAGGTTCTCCGCACAGGCCTCCAGCCGGTCGCACTCCTTCACCCGGGTGTTGCCCACGTCCTCGATCCGGACCGGGCCCGAGGCGAACGGGGCGATCGCGGCCAGGGTCGGCATGGTGTCCGAGATGTCCCGCATGGTGACGGTGAGGCCGCGGAGTTCGCCCGTGCCGCGCACCCGTGTGCCGTGCGCGCCGGTCTCGACCTCCGCGCCCATGCGCCGCAGTACGTCGACGAAGCCCAGGTCGCCCTGGAGCGCGCCCGTGCCGAGCCCGGGGACGGTGACCTCGCCGCCGGTCACGGCCGCCGCCGCGAAGAAGTAGCTCGCGGTGGACGCGTCCGGCTCGATGTCGTACGTGGTCGCCGTGTAACCGCCCGGCGGGACCACGTACACGTTCCCCTCCCGCCGTACCTCCGCGCCGAACGCCCGCATCATCGCGATCGTGATCTCGACGTACGGCGCGGAGACCAGGTCGGTGACCCTGATCCGCAGGCCCTTCCTGGTCAGCGGGCCGAGGAGGAGCAGGGCGGTCAGGTACTGGGAGGACTGGCCGGCGTCCAGCACCACCTCGCCGCCCTCGACGCCGGACGCCTCGATGTGCAGCGGGTGGTGGCCCTCGGCCTCCTCGTGGCGCAGGTCGACGCCCAGGTCGCGGAGCGCGGTGCTCAACGGACCCAGCGGGCGGCGGCGCATCTGCGGGGACGCGTCGAAGCGGAAGCTGCCGTGGCCGGCCGCCGCGAGGGTGGGCAGGAAGCGGGCCGTCGTCGCGCCGTCCCGGCAGTACACGTCCGCCTCCGCGACCGCCGGGCCCTGCGGGCGCCCGTCGATCTGCCAGGTGTCCGGGGTCCGTCCCACGCGATAGCCGAGCCGGGTCAGGCCTTCGGCGAAACCCTCGGTGTCGTCCGAGCGGAGGGGGCGCCGGAGGGTGGTGACGCCGTCGGCCGCCGCCGCCAGGAACAGCGCGCGGGCGGTGATGGACTTGGAACCGGGGATGTCGACTACGGGCATGCCCTCATGATCGGGCGACGGTCGGCCGCCCCGCCGGGACGTCCACGGGATGGACGACCCGGACGACCGCCGCACGCCCGCGCGTACCGGTGAGCGGTCCCGTCCGCCCCACCGTCCCCAGGCGCACCGACTTCCGGGAAGCGACCGGAAGGAGGGAACCCGCATCCCCTCCCCGCCGTCCAACCGGCACGCTGCCGGACGAGTCTCCGCGGTACGGCGTCGGCCTCGCTACTGGCTGCGAACGCTGACCAACCCTCTCCTCCGCACCGCGGCCGACAGCACGCCGTCATCGGCGCGCCCCCCTCCAACTGCGCCGATGGCGGCCCCTCCACGGGCCACTGTGCGCGCTCCCTTGACTGGCAGAAACTTCCCGGATACTGCTGAAAGCTCGGAAGTTTCCTTCACCGGATCGGAAGTGGATCCGACCCCGGATCGGATGTGGATCCGACGTGGGACCACTCCGGAAGGAGCGCACGTGCCCTCCAGACGTACCGTTCTCGCCGCGACCATGGGCGTCACCGCGTCCCTCGCCGTCGGCGGCACCGCCCACGCCGACGACAAGTCACTGCGCGCGCTGATCTCCCGTATGACACTGCCGGAGAAGGTCGGCCAGCTCTTCGTGATGCGGGTCTACGGCCATTCCGCCACCGCCCCCGACCAGGCCGACATCGATGCCAACCTGAGCGAGATCGGGGTGCGGACGGCCGCCGAGCTGATCGCCACGTACCGGGTCGGCGGCATCATCTACTTCACCTGGGCGCACAACACCCGCGATCCGCACCAGGTCGCCGACCTGTCCAACGGCATCCAGAAGGCCTCTCTGAAACAACCGCGCGGGCTGCCCGTGCTCATCGCCACCGATCAGGAACACGGCGCCGTCTGCCGGATCGGCGCGCCCGCGACGCTCTTCCCGGGCGCGATGGCGATCGGCGCCGGCGGCTCCCCCGCCGACGCCCGCACCCTCGGCCGGATCTCCGGCGCCGAGCTGCGCGCGATGGGCGTCAACCAGGACTACTCCCCCGACGCCGACGTGAACGTCAACCCGGCCAACCCGGTCATCGGCGTACGGTCCTTCGGCGCCGACCCGGACGCGGTGGCCGCCCTCGTCGCCGCCGAGGTGAGGGGGTATCAGAGCAGCCAGGTCGCCGCCACCGCAAAGCACTTCCCGGGGCACGGGGACACCGCCGTGGACAGCCACTTCGGGTTTCCCGTCATCACGCACAGCCGGGAGGTGTGGGAGACGCTGGACGCCGTCCCCTTCCGGGCGGCCGTCGGCGCGGGCATCGACTCGATCATGACCGCGCACATCATGGTCCCTGCCCTCGACGACTCCGGCGACCCGGCCACCCTCTCCCGCCCGATCCTCACCGGCATCCTGCGCGGGGAACTGGGCTACGACGGGGTCGTCATCACCGACTCGCTGGGGATGGAGGGCGTACGCCAGAAGTACGGCGACGACCGGGTGCCCGTGCTCGCGCTGAAGGCCGGGGTCGACCAGCTCCTCAACCCGCCCTCCCTCGACATCGCCTGGAACGCCGTCCTCAAGGCCGTGCAGAGTGGGGAGTTGACGGAGGCGCGGCTCGACGAGTCGATCCTGCGGGTGCTGCGGCTGAAGGCACGACTGGGGTTGTTCGAGGAGCCGTACGTCAGCCGGGCGGGGGTGGACCGTACGGTCGGGACCGCGGCCCATCGCGCCACCGCCGACGCCATCGCCGGGCGGACGACCACCCTGCTGGTGAACAGGGCCGGGCTGCTGCCGCTGTCCCGTCGTGCGCACGGGAGGGTGCTGGTGGTCGGCGCCGATCCGGCCTCCCCCTCGGGTACCACGGGTCCCCCGACCGGTGTACTGGCCGCCGCCCTGACGGAGTTGGGGTTCACGGCCACCGCGCAGTCCACCGGTACCGAGCCCTCGGCCGCCACCGTCTCGGCGGCCGTGGCCGCGGCGGGCGCGGTGGACGCGGTGGTCGTGGCGACGTACAACGTCACGGCGAGCAGTGCGCAGAAGACGCTCGTCGAGCAACTCCTCGCCACCGGGCGGCCGGTCGTCGCCGTCGCCGTCCGCAACCCCTACGACGTCGCCCAACTGCCCGCTGTGTCCGCCTACTTGGCCTCCTACTCCTGGACCGACGTCGAACTCCGGGCGGCGGCACGGGTGATCGCGGGCCGGGTCCGGCCGCGCGGGAAACTCCCGGTGGCGGTGCAGCGCGCGGACGACGCGACGCAGGTGCTGTATCCCATCGGGCACGGACTGTCGTACTAGCGCGGTACGACCCCCGCACGCCCGGCGTGCGCCCGGCCGGTGGAGGTGAACCACCACCAACGACCGGGCGCAGCAGGGGTGTTACGGCCGCAGCGTCGGCTCGCGCAGCACGTCCTGCCGGTCCAGCTTCGCGTCGTACGGTGCGAGGGCCTTCGCCTGTGCCGTCGTCGGGGCGGGGACGCCGGCCCACGCCAGGATGCGGGCGGTGGCGAGCGCCTTCTGGTCGGCGGTCAGGGCGGCGACGTTCGCGCCGTGGTTGAGGCCGGGCGCGGTGAAGACGTACGAGTCCTTCGAGCCCTTCCCGACGGCGAAGCGCTCCGCGCCCCACGGGTCGTTCTGGCCGTAGACGAAGAGCATGTGGTCGGCGTGGTGGCGGACCCAACCGTCCACGTCCCGCATGGCGTTCGGCTGGAACTTCATCGGGATGGAGCGGGGGACGAAGTTGCGGGGCGGCTGGTAGCCGTAGTGGATGTACTTCTTCTCGATGTACGGGAACTGGATGGTGGGGGCGCCGAGTTGGGTGCCCGCCTGGTAGTAGTACGGGGTGTACGGGTCCAGGCCCTGGTCGGTGTAGAAGGAGAAGCCGGAGATCGTGTCGACCGAGGTCCAGATCTCGTCGTCGGTGGCGGCCTGTGCGTTCGCGGGGATGCTGTCGCAGTCGGAGAGCAGGCTGTACTGCCAGAAGCCCCAGACGTAGTCGAGGACGACGGCCTCGAAGGCCTTGTCGAGGCTGCCGACGGTGGTGAAGGTGAAGCCGTTCTCGGCCGCGTAGGCCGCGTACTTCTGCTCCAGCGGTTCCCGGCGCACCAGCGCCTCGCGCTGTACGGCGTCCAGGCGGTCGCGGCACTCCTTGGTGCCGACCTTGGTGAAGAAGCGGTCGTAGGCCGAATCCTCGTTGTTCACCACGTCGTTGGGGGCGACGTAGGCGACGACGCCGTCCATGTCATGCGGGTAGAAGCGCTCGAAGTAGGTGGCCGTCATGCCGCCCTTGGAGCCGCCGGTGGCGATCCAGTTCTTGGTGTAGACCGACTTGAGGGCCTTGAAGACGCGGTGCTGGTCGCTGGCCGCCTGCCAGATGTCGAGCTTGGACCAGTCGGCCGGGGCGGGCCGGGACGGCGTGAAGTACCGGTATTCCAGGGAGACTTGGTTGGCGTCCGCGATCCGGGTCGGTTCGCTGCGGCTGGGGTTCGTGGAGACGTTGTAGCCGCTGGTGTAGAAGACCGTCGGGCGCGAGACGTCCTTGTGCAGCACGGTGATGCGCTGCTGGAAGGTGCCCTTGGACGGGTGCCGGTGGTCGATCGGCTGGGTGTAGTTCAGGACGAAGTAGCGGTAGCCGGTGTACGGCTTCTCCTGGATCAGGCTCATGCCGGGTATCGCCAGCAACTGGTCCTTGATGTCCGCCGTTTGACTGGCCTGGCCGGCCTGGGCGGCGGTGGCCACCCCGGCCGTGCCCAGCGTGCCTATGAGCACGGTGAGCGCCAGCAGCCATCTGAGCGCCTTGCGCATGCAATCTCCCCTGTGAGGCAGTTGTGAACCGGAAGCTATCGGAGCAACTCCCGTCACACCAGAGGAGGTTGTTCACGGCGGGCGCCGCCGTCAGATCAGCAGAGGATCCAGCCCGACGTCACCGACCCGCTGCCGACCGAGCCCTTGACGCGCACGCACCGGTGACCGGCGTGCACGGTGACCGGTCCGGCCCGGCGCTTGTAGCGCCCCTTGTCGACGACCGGGCGGTTGCCGCGCGCCTGGACGCTGACCGACATCGAGCGCTTGGCGCCGGTTCTCCTGGGGGCGGTGTAGGCGCAGACGTAGTCGCCCCGCCGGAAGACATGGACGGTGCCGGTGGAGAAGGGCAGCGTCGCCACCTCCCGCCCCGGGCAGACCGCCGCCGCCTGCGCGGTGCCGGGTGCCGCGAGCGCGAGCAGCCCGGACGCCGTGAGCACGGCCGTGCCGAGCGCCACCCGCCGTCGTAGCGCACCCATGTCCACACTCATCCCTCCCGCACAGCACAGCAGCCGAACAGCGTACTGATGTACGGACGCACGACGTATGTCGTACGGTTGCGCGACCGTCAGCGGGGTGCGGCGACCGGCTCCTCGGACTCGGGTGCGCCGACGAAGGTGCGCCACAGATCGGCGTAGTACCCGCCGAGCGTGAGCAGCTCGTCGTGGGTGCCGTCCTCCACGACTCGGCCGTGGTCCATGACCACGACCCTGTCCGCGCGGGCCGCCGTGGTCAGGCGGTGGGCGACGACGAGGGTGGTGCGGCGGCCCGCGAGGCGGTCGGTGGCCTGGTTGACCTGGGCTTCTGTCGCCAGGTCGAGGGCTGCTGTCGCCTCGTCGAGGAGGAGGATGTCGGGGTCGACCAGTTCGGCGCGGGCCAGGGCCAGCAACTGGCGTTGGCCCGCCGAGAGGTTGCGGCCCCGCTCGGCGACCTCGTGGAGGTAGCCGCCGTCGAGCGTCGCGATCATCTCGTGGGCGCCGACCGCGCGGGCCGCCGCCTCCACCTCGGCGTCGGTGGCGTCGGGGCGGCCGTAGGCGATGGCGTCGCGGACCGTCCCCTGGAAGAGGTACGCCTCCTGGGGGACGACGCCCAGGTGGTGGCGGTACGACGTGATGTCGAGCGAGCGGAGGTCCGTGCCGTCGACCGTGACCCGGCCGCCCGTCGGGTCGTAGAAGCGGGCGACGAGCTTGACGAGCGTCGACTTGCCCGCGCCCGTCTCGCCGACGAAGGCGACCGTCTGGCCAGCCGGGATCGTCAACTCGACGCCCCCGATGGCCTCTTCGTCATCGCCGTACGCGAAGTGCACGTCCTCGAAGGCGATCTCGCCGCGGAGGGAGAGGACGTCGAGCGGTTCGTCGGCCGCCCGGGTGGACGTCGGCTCCTGGAGCAGCTCCTGGATGCGGCCCAGGGACACCGTGGCCTGCTGGTAGCCGTCGAAGACCTGGGAGAGCTGCTGGACCGGGGCGAAGAACAGGTCGATGTAGAGCAGGTAGGCGACCAGCGCGCCCGTGGTCAGGGTCGCGTCGTTCACCCTTCCCGCGCCCGCGATCAGTACCGACGCCGCCGCCACCGACGACAGGAACTGCACGAAGGGGAAGTAGACCGAGATCAGCCGCTGGCCCCGGGTACGCGCCGCGCGGTAGCTGCTGCTGCGCTCGGCGAACCGCCGGCCGCCGTCGCGCTCGCGTCGGAACGCCTGCACGATCCGCAGCCCCGACACCGACTCCTGGAGGTCCGCGTTGACCAACGAGACGCGCTCGCGGGCGAGTTCGTACGCCTTCACGCTCGCCCGGCGGAAGAAGAACGTGGCGATGACGAGCGGCGGAAGCGTGGCGAACACGACCAGCGCGAGCTGGATGTCGATCACCAGCAGGGCGACCATGATGCCGAAGAACGTGACGACCGAGACGAAGGCCGTGACCAGGCCCGTCTGGAGGAACGACGACAGGGCGTCGACGTCCGTCGTCATCCTCGTCATGATCCGGCCGGTCAACTCCCGCTCGTAGTAGTCGAGTCCGAGGCGCTGGAGCTGGGCGAAGATCTTGAGGCGGAGGGTGTAGAGGACTCGCTCCCCGGTGCGTCCCGTCATCCTCGTCTCGCCGCGCTGTGCCACCCACTGGACGCCCACGGCGACGAGGGCCAGCAGCGAGGCGGACCAGATCGCGCCGATCGCCATCTTGGTCACGCCCTGGTCGATGCCGTGCCGGATCATGACCGGCAGCAGCAGGCTCATGCCCGCGTCCACGGCGACGAGGCCGAGGCTGATCAGCAGCGGGGCGCCGAAACCGCGCAGCAGCCGGCGCAGCCCGTACGAGTCCTCGGCGCGGACCGCTCGCGCCTCGTCGATGTCGGGGGTGTCGGTCGCCGGGGGCAACGCGTCGACCTGGGCGAGGAGTTCGGGCGTCGCGGGCATCCCGGACAGCGCGGTGTCCTTGGGCTCGCGGTCACCGGTCCACAGGTGGGGCGTGAGCCCGCGCTCGGCGTCGAACTCCGCGTCCAACTCCGCGCGCACGGAGGTGTCTTCGGCCGGTGCGGTGGTGGGCAGGGCGTGGCCGGGCGAGACGCCGCCGAGTTCGTCGGGGTCGGTGAGGAGGCGGCGGTAGAGCGGTGAGCGCTCCTGGAGTTCGTCGTGCGTGCCGATGTCCGCGAGGCCGCCCCCGTCGAGGACGGCGATGCGGTCGGCGAGGTTGAGGGTGGAGCGGCGGTGCGCGATCAGCAGCGTGGTGCGGCCCTGCATGACCTGTTTGAGGGCCTCGTGGATCTCGTGCTCGACGCGCGCGTCCACCGCCGAGGTCGCGTCGTCCAGGACCAGCAGGCGCGGGTCGGTGAGGATCGCGCGGGCGAGGGCGACGCGCTGGCGCTGGCCGCCGGAGAGGGTCAGGCCGTGCTCGCCGACCGTCGTGTCGTAGCCCTCGGGGAGTTCCGCGATGAACCGGTCGGCCTGCGCGGCCCGGGAGGCGGTGAGGATCTCCTCCTCGGTCGCGTCGGGGCGGCCGTAGGCGATGTTGTTGCGGACCGTGTCCGAGAAGAGGAAGGAGTCCTCGGGGACCAGGCCGATCGCGGCCCGCAGGGAGTCGAGGGTCAGCTCCCGGACGTCGTGGCCGCCGATGAGGACGGCGCCGTGGGTGACGTCGTAGAAGCGGGGCAGCAGGAGCGAGACCGTGGATTTCCCGGAGCCTGAGGAGCCGACGACCGCGAGGGTCTCGCCGGGGTGGATCTCGAAGCTGAGGCCCTTGAGGACGGGGCGGTCGTCGTCGTAGCCGAAGGAGACGTCGTCGAACTCGACCGTGGCCGGGGCGTCGGCGGGGAGTTCCTTGGTGCCGTCCGTCATCGAGGGCTCGGTGTCGATGAGCTCCAGGACGCGCTCGGTGCCGGCGCGGGCCTGCTGGCCGACCGTGAGGACCATGGCCAGCATGCGGACCGGGCCGACGAGTTGGGCGAGGTAGGTGGAGAAGGCGACGAACGTGCCGAGCGTGATGTGACCGCGTACCGCGAGCCAGCCGCCGAGGGCGAGCATCGCGACCTGGCCGAGGGCGGGG
Source organism: Streptomyces sp. NBC_01478 (assembly GCF_036227225.1). Lineage (GTDB taxonomy): Bacteria > Actinomycetota > Actinomycetes > Streptomycetales > Streptomycetaceae > Streptomyces. Next base: position 4,445,528 of record NZ_CP109444.1, read on the forward strand.
ACGGCCTGGAGGGCGGGGGTGTAGCGGGCGTTCTGCCGGATCGTGCGGAGGCGTCCCGCGTAGAGCCGGCGGCCGACCTCGCGCAGCTTTCCGGTCTCCTGGTCCTCCTGGCCGAATCCCTTCACCACGCGTACGCCGCTGACGGCGCCGTCGACGACTCCCGCGACGGCGGCGGCCTGGGCCTGCGCGTACCAGGTGGAGGGGTGCAGCTTGCTGCGGCTGCGCCGTGCGATGAAGCCGAGGGCGGGGGCGACGGCCAGGGCGATCAGGGTCAGCGGCAGGGACAGCCAGGCCATGATCGCGAGGGAGATCAGGAAGAGCAGGACGTTCCCGATGGTCATCGGGAGCATGAAGAGCAGGCCCTGGATGAGCTGGAGGTCGCTGGTCGCGCGGCCGACGACCTGGCCGGTGGACAGCTCGTCCTGGCGGCGGCCGTCGAGGCGGGTGATCGTGCCGTACATCTCGGTGCGGAGGTCGTGCTGGACGTCCAGCGCGAGGCGGCCGCCGTAGTAGCGCCGGATGTACGTCGAGACGTAGACGAGGAGGGCGGCGACGATCAGGGCGGCGGCCCAGGGGGCCATGGAGCGGGTGTGGCCGCCGATCACGTCGTCGATGATCACCTTGGTGACCAGCGGGACGACGGCCATGACCGCCATGCCCGCGAGGGAGGCGCCGAGGGCCAGGACCACGTCCTTGGGGTATCGCCAGGCGTATCCGGCGAGCCTTCTGGCCCAGCCCTGCGTTTCCCCCTGCTTCGCTGCCACGCGGTGCCTTCCGTTCGCCCTGATCGTGGAGTCCCTGATCAGTTGGTTTCCCGAAAGGCACCAACGCGCGACGGACCGGATTTCATCCCTCCGCAACAAACGGGGGACGGGCCGGTGGGTCAGGTGCGTACCCGGAGGTAGTAGAAGCGGGTCGTCTGTACCGCGTTCTGGTTGTCGTCGCTCACCAGCAGGACCTTGTAGCGGCCCTTCTCCTTCCCCGTGACGACCATGCCCTCGATGTTGTCGAGGAGGGGGTTCGGCTGGGGCTGCTTCGCCGTGGCGCCGAGGGTCGGACAGTCGGCGATGTCCGCGAGGAGGGTCTTCTTGATCAGGCGGACGCCGGGCTGGCCGGTGAGGGCGTCGATCTTGCCGGTGTCGGTCGCGTGGCGCGGGTCGGCCAGGTAGAGGCGGACGGTGTTGCCGACGCCGCTGGTGAAGCCGCGCTCCAGGACGAGGAGCCGGCCGTCGGGGAGGGCCTGCACCTCGGGGACGCCGAGGTAGGCCGCGTCGGTCTTGTACGCGTACTGCGCGGCGAGCCTGAAGTGGTCGCCCTTGGTCCGGGTCCAGGTCTGGAAGCGGACGGCGCCGGAGGTGTCGCCGGCGATCGGGTACTCCATCGACGCGAGCAGCGTGCGGCCGCCTGGCAGCAGGGTCAGGCCCTCGAAGGTCTGGTTGGAGACGGCCCGGCCGGCCGGGGCGACCAGGAGGGAGGACGGGACCGGGAGGCGGTCGAGGATCTTGCCGTCGGCGGAGTAGCGGCGGATCGACGGCTCGGTCTCGGAGGTGATGAGGCGGGTGCCGTCCCGGTCGACGACCAGGCCCTCGGAGTCGAGGGCGGCGCCGTTCTCGTCGGCGAGGGGGACGACCCGCTCGGGCTGGAGGGTCTTCGCGTCCAGGTCGAACAGCGAGGAACGGTCCTCCAGGGCGGCGATCGAGCCGTCCCTGTCCACGGCGAGCGCGGAGAAGTTGCCGACGAAGGTGCCGTCGTACGTCGTCTTGTCGAGCGTGTCGGAGAAGCGGTCGATCGAAACGGAGGACGAACAGGCGTTGCTGGTAAGGGAGTTGCTCACGGCGGTCGCGGGCCCGGCGGCGGTGAGGCAGGTGGCCGCCGCCAGGCCGGCGGTAGCGGTCGCGAGTACGGTTCTCAGGCGCATGGGCGTCACCGTAGGACGGGTGGGTGACGTGCGGGAGACCTGCCAGTTAAGCGGAATCCCTGTGAACCGGTCAGGCGAGGTCCTTGTGGATCGCCTTCGCTACGCCCTGGATCGTGGTGATGCCGTAGCTCATCGTGCTGTTGTCCTGGGTGAGCACGGACATCATGTAGTCGCGGCCGCCCCCGTTGAAGGTGCCCAGGCTGTGCACGCGCCAGCCGTGCGTGGAGCGCTGAAGCCAGCCGTTCTTGACGTGCACGGTGGCGCCCGACGGGGCTCCGTACGGCGTGCCCCAACGCTGGCTGGAGATCACCTGGTTCATCAACTTCTGGATGTACGCACGGGAGTTGTCGCTCAGCACCGTGTTCTTGGCGGTGACCAGCTTGAGCAGCTTCTGCTCGTCGGTCACGGTCTCCTGGGTCAGGCCCCAGTAGTTGTTCGCGCCCGGCTTGGTCTGCGTCATGCCGGCCGCCGTCAGGAAGCCCTTGATCTTCGTCAGGCCCAGTTGCCTCCACAGGGTGGAGGTGGCGTCGTTGTCCGACTTGGTGATCATGGCCTTGGCGAGGGTCGTCTCGCGGGCCGTCAGCAGGCGGTTGTGCTTCTTCGCGTCCCACAGCAGCGTGGCGAGCACGGTCACCTTGACGGTGCTGGCCGAGTCGTAGGCGCTCGTCGCCCGCAGGGTGCAGGTGGTGTTGGTCTTGCGGTCGTAGAGGCCGACGGCGACGGTTCCCTTGCGGGTCGCGAGGGCCGCGGTGATGTCCTTCTTCAGCTTGGCGGCGAGGCCCGCCTTGGCGGACGTACAACTGACCGTCGGGGTGGCCGCGGCGGCGGGCGTCGCGGCGGCCAGGACGGGTATCAGGATCCCGACGCCCGTACCGACGGCCACCACTCTGGCCCGGCGGGACGTCCAATGAGTCTGAGTCATGCATGAGTTGACTCACAGGAAGGCATGAAAGGTTGTACGAGTTGGGGAACGACTGTACGAGGCATTACCCGGCCCTTTGCGAATTCACAGCCGACCGCCAGGTACGGCACAGCGGCCACCCACCCTGCCTTTGCACGATGCGTGGGTGACATCTGCCACCGATCCGCACCCCCACACCGAACCAGCGTCCGCCGACTGGCCGCCGCCGGCCACACCCGCCGAGGCGCCACCCGAGAAGACACCGCGCTGGTCGCTGCCCGCGCTCGTCGCCATCCTGGTCCTGGCGGCCGTGCTGTACTCCTGGAACCTGACCGGCTCCAGCATGAACAGCTTCTACAGCAGCGCCATCTACAGCGGCACGCAGAGCTGGAAGGCCTGGTTCTTCGGCTCGCTGGACGCCGGCAACTTCATCACGGTCGACAAGCCGCCCTTCTCCCTCATGGTGATGGGCCTGTCGTGCCGGATCTTCGGCTTCGGCACCTGGCAGATGATGCTGCCGGAGGTCGCCGCCGCGCTCGGCACGATCTGGATCCTGCACACCTCCGTGAAGCGGTACTTCGGGCACGTGGCCGCGACCATCGCGGCCCTGGTCCTCGCGCTCACCCCGATCACGGTCGCCATCAACCGTGACAACAACCCCGACACCCTCCTCGTCCTGCTGATGGTGGGGGGCGCGGCCCTCGGCCTGCGCGCCGTGCGCACCGAGCGACTGCTGCCGCTGATCGGCTCCGCGGTCTGCTTCGGCTTCGCGTTCAACACCAAGCTGCTCCAGGGCTACATCGCGCTGCCCGCCGTCTTCGCCGTGTACCTGTTCGCGTCGAAGCTCGGCTGGAAGAAGAAGCTGGTCCAACTGGCCCTGGCCACGGTCGCGTTGGCCGTCTCCAGCTTCTGGTGGGCCACGGCCGTCTCCCTCGTCCCGGCCTCCGACCGCCCCTACATCGGCGGCTCGACGGACGGCACGGCCTGGGACCTGATCATGGGCTACGACGGCTTCGGCCGCGTGTTCGGCGGCGAGGGCAACGGCGGCGGAGGCGGGGGTGGTGGCGGCGGTACGTTCGCCGGCACCGCGGGCCTCGGCCGGATGTTCAACGACATCCTCGGCGGCCAGATCTCCTGGCTGCTCCCCTTCTCGGCCATCGCCCTGATCGCCGGCCTGGTCCTGGTCGGCCGCGCCCCGCGCACCGACGCGACGCGCGCCGCGCTGGTCATGTGGGGCGGCTGGACGCTGCTCCACTACGTCACCTTCAGCATGGCCCAGGGCACGATGCACCCGTACTACACGACCGCGCTCGCCCCGGGCATCGCGGCCCTGTGCGGTGGCGGCGGCGTGATGCTGTGGCGTGCCTTCCGCGGTGACGACGCGCGCTGGTCGTGGGTCCTGCCGGCCGGCCTCGCGGTCACCGGCATCTGGGCGATCGTCGTCCTGCGCCGCGCCTCCGGCTGGAACACCTGGCTGTGGCCGACGATCGGCGTCCTGATGGTCCTCGCGATCGTGGGCCTGTTCGTCTTCCGCTCCGGCAACCGCGGCCGGCTCCTCACGGCATCCATCGCGGCGGCGATCATCGCGGCCCTGGCCGGCCCGACGGCGTACGCCGTGACCCCGGCGGCGTCGAGCGGCTCCGGCGGCGGCATGGGCGGTACGAACCCGACGGCCGGTCCGTCGACCGGCGGCGGCATGGGCGGCGGTCCCGGCGGCGGCGGTGGCAACCGCGGCGGCTTCGGCGGCGGCGAGGGCGGTCCCGGTGCGATGGCCGGCGGCGGCACCCAGCAGGGTGGCGGTCAGGCGAGCGGCGAGGCGCCCGGCGGGATGACGCCGGGTGGCGGCGGCACGGGTGAGCTGCCGCAGGGCGGCGGAGCACCGAGCGGGGCGCCGAGCGGCGGCACCGCGGGTGGCCAACAGGGCGGTACCACCGGGGAGTTCCCCGGTGGCGGTACGGCTCCCGGCGGGACCGGCACCGGTACGGCTCCGGGCGGCACCGGCGGTACGCGCGGCGGCTTCGGTGGGGGCGGCGGCATGGGCGGCACCACGTCCAGCGCGCTGATCTCGTACCTGGAGAAGAACCAGGACGGCGCCAAGTGGCTGCTCGCGGTGTCCAATTCGCAGAGCGCGGGCCAACTGATCCTGAGCACCCACAAGCCCGTCATCTCCATGTGGGGCTTCACCGGCTCCGACCAGGCGATGACCCTCGCCAAGCTCAAGGAGCTGGTGAAGAAGGGCGAGTTGCACTACATCCAGCTCGGCGGCGGCGGAATGGGCGGCAACAGCACCCTGAACACCGAGATCACCGCGTGGGTACAGAAGAACGCGACGGCGGTGAAGGAGAGCACGTACGACAAGAGCGCGACGACGGAGTCTTCGGAGTCGAGCTCGAGCTCCTCGACCTCGTCGACGACCAACACCTCGACGCTGTACCGGCTGGACCCGTCGGACGTGAAGTGACACCGACGTAGACAACCGTGAACGGCCCCCGACCCACCGGTCGGGGGCCGTTTTGGTACGTCAACTCGCGTAGACACGAGGCAAATTGTCGCGTCCGGTCACCTGATCGACACGTCTCGTTTATTTACAGGACCGCATGTGCATGTCACGCTCCCGATTGCCGCCCCATTCAACCCGCGTAGATGGGACACTCTTTATGTTGGCGACTCGCATGCAGCGCTGGAAATCGGTGGCGTTGGCCACCGCCGCCGTCCTGGTGGGCCTCGCGGCCCCGGGCCTGACCGCGACCCCGGCCGCCGCCACAACCACCGCGTACGACGCGACGTACTACAAGAACGCGGTCGGCAAGACGGGGACGACCCTCAAGTCCTCGCTGCACACGATCATCAGCGCCAACGTCACGAAGATCTCGTACTCCGCGGTCTGGAACGCCCTCATGGCCACGGACCAGGACCCGAACAACAGCAGCAACGTGATCCTGCTGTACAGCGGTGTCTCCCGCGCCAAGTCCCTCAACGGCGGTGACGTCGGCGACTGGAACCGCGAGCACACCTGGGCCAAGTCCCACGGCGACTTCGGCGAGGTGGTCGGCCCCGGCACGGACCTGCACCACCTGCGTCCGGCCGACGTCCAGGTCAACAGCATCCGCGGCAACCTGGACTTCGACAACGGCGGCAGCGCGGTCACCAACGGCGGCGGCAGCACCGTCGACTCCGACTCCTTCGCGCCGCGCGCGGCGGACCGGGGCGACGTGGCCCGCATGATCCTCTACATGGCCGTGCGCTACGAGGGCGACGACGGCTTCGCCGACCTGGAGCCCAACGAGAAGGTCGGCAACGGCAGCAACCCCTACATGGGCAAGCTCTCCGTCCTCAAGGCCTGGAACGAGGCGGACCCGCCGAGCGCCTTCGAGGAGAACCGCAACAACGTCATCTACAACACGTACCAGCACAACCGGAACCCGTTCATCGACCACCCGGAGTGGGTCGAGGCGATCTGGTAGACGGCAGTGTCGGGTTGAACTCCCCCTGATTCAGGGGGAGTTCAACCATTTCGCGATCAAACTCGGGACGCTGCCAGCCCCCGCAGCAGCAGCCACATGCGCCCCGACCGTGGCCACCCCGGGCGTGTATCCACGAACAACGGCGGCCTGGCCCAGATGCGTCAGGGCATGCAGCCCGAACCCGTTGAGAGCCGCCTGGTAGAAGCCGGAACGGCCACCCGTACGGTGCCCGTCGGCGGCGGCGAGCGCGACCACCCCGCCCATCACGGCGACGGCCGTAGCGAACTCCCGTCCGTCCATGGACTCCAGCTTCCGCCACACCTGTTCCGGCACGCACGGATACCGCCGCCGCAGCCCGGGCACGTGCCCTCTCGCCCAGCCCGGCATCGCGGCCACCTCCTCCAGATCGTGCACCGCCCAGGCCACCAACAGCCCGAAGGTCACACCGACTTCGACCGCCCGGCCGCCCTCGCCCACGTCGCGTCCGCCCATGGTCGGGAGTCTGGCAGCACCGACCCGCGCCCCAACCCCTCATGTCTACGATGGATCCGTGGCCTCTCCGTCATCGCTTCGCATTGCGACAGCCCAGGTAATGATCAGCGACGACGCCCGCCTGAACGGCCCGGTGATCCGACGGCTGATGCGGGAGGCCGCCGAGGCGGGTGCCCGCCTGATCCTGTTTCCCGAAGGCTGCCTGTCGGGATACGCCAAGGAGCAGATCCGCGACTGGGACCAGGTGGAGTGGCCCGCGGTCGAGGAGGAGCTCCGTCAAGTGGCCGCGCTGGCCGCCGAGTTGCGGCTGTGGGTGGTGCTGGGCAGCGCCCACCGGCTCACCGCGCCGCACCGCCCGCACAACAGCCTGTACGTCATCGCCGACGACGGCCAGGTGGTGGACCGCTACGACAAGCGCTACTGCTCCAACACCGAGATCCTCGACTACTACACACCTGGGTTCACACCGACCACCTTCTCCGTCGACGGATACCGGTTCGGCTGTGCCATCTGTATCGAGATCAACTTCCCGGAACTGTTCGTGGAGTACGAACGCCTGGGAGTGGACTGCCTGTTGCTGTCGGCCTACCCGGTCAATTCGGTCTTCGAGGTCAAGGCCCGTGCGCATGCCGCGATCAACAACTACTGGCTGGCGATGGCCACACCGGCCCAGACCTCCGCTCTTCTCAACTCCGAACTGATCAGCCCGGACGGCACCGTCCTGGCCCGGGCCGACGCCACGACCGAGCTGATCATCGGCGAACTGGACCGCGCCGCCCCCGAGTTCGACATCGCCCTCAACAAGGCCCGCCCCTGGCGGGCCAGCGCCCGCCAGGGCGACATCTACCGCAGCCGCCGCGTCTGCGATCCACGGAGCGACAGTCCGGCCGGCTTCGTCTGACAGGCCGGCGGCGACGCGTACTCAGCCCTCGAAGTCGTACTCCAAGATGTACGACCCCGCGTCCAGCACCATGTCGTTCACCTCGACCGCCTGCCCCTCCGCGTCGAACGCGGTACGCACGACGAGCACCACCGGTACACCGGCCGAAAGGGCGAGCCGGTCGGCCTCCTGTGCGCTGGGCATGCGGGAGCAGATTTCCTCACGGAACCGGACGGGGCGGCGGCCGAGTTCCTCAAGCCTGGCGTACATACCGCCGGGGCCTGTGTCGGGCTGCGCGATCCGCGTACCGGCGACCAGTTCGGCCGGAAGATACGACGTGGACAGCAACACCGGCTTGCCGTCGAGCACGTACCGGCGACGACGCACGCAAACCCGTACCCCCTCGTCACTCAGGCCCAGTACTCCCGCGATCTCAGCCGGGGCGTCCCCCTCGCCCACCTCGACGGAGTCGACGACGAGTTCACGATCCCCGGCATCGGTCGCCCAGACGGAACGCCCCTCGCCCCACTGCGAGTGGGCGAGTCGCTCCAGCCCGCGTCGCCGAATCGGCTTGAAGTCCCGGACGAACACCCCGGCCCCCTTGCGGGCTTCCGCGATGCCCTCCGTCTGGAGAACACCCAGAGCCTGCCGGGCCGTCATCCGCGCCACACCGTGCTCGGCCATGAGGTCGTTCTCGCCGGGAAGCCGCTCACCGGGCCCGTACTCGCCGGCCTCGACTGCCGCCCGCAGTTGCGCCGCGATGCGCTGGTACTTCGGCTGACGCCCCGTGTCCCCGCCGCTCATCCAGGCCTCTCCTCCGGTCATCTCTAGACATCCTAGGCATCAGCCGCCACACCCTCACAGCCGACCACCGATCCGGGACGAGCAATTTCGCACATCTCTAGAGATCTATTGACGCGCCCGCATGCGAGGCGCTTCACTAACCGCAGCCGAGATCTCTAGAGATGTACACCCGCCCGCCGCCTACCGTGGAGGTCTTTCATGCCAGCCCATACCGCGACCGCACAGCCCGCAAGCCCCGACATGCGGGAGGCTCAGTGGCAACTCCCGCGCACCCCGCGCAGTGCGGGGCACGCACGCGCGCTCCTTCGCTTGCAGCTCACGGACTGGAAGATCGCCTGCGAAGTCGCCGACACCGCCGAGCTGTTGCTCTCGGAGCTCGTCACCAACTCCGTCCGGCACGCACGAACTCCGCCCGGCCGCGAAATCGGCGTGCGCTTCGCCACGTACGACGGAAGGCTGCGTGTGGAGGTCGCCGACGCGAGCGACCACCGGCCCCAGCCCCGAGAAGCCGCCCTCGAAGACGAAGGAGGCCGGGGGCTCGCCCTCGTACAGTCCTTGGCGGAGCGCTGGGGATGCTGTCCCCGCCTGCACGGCATCGGAAAGGCGACATGGGCGGAGCTGTCGCTGCCACGATGAGCGCAAGCAACACAGCGGTACAGCCGATAGCGTCGAGAGCGCCGCACACCATATCTAACGCCGCATATGAGGAGATCCCCGTGGCCGACGCCTCCGTTCCCCCGCCGGACCGACCGGCCACGCCGGACGACGCCGTCACGGTGACGCTCACCTACACCGGCGACCAGGCCGAAGTGCTGCGCACACTCGCCCTCTTGGAAGGGCGGACGCCTGAGGAAGTGGCGTTGGACCACATCGCACGCGGCCTTCCGTTGTCCTTCTCCTCGCCCTTGGGAGAGGACTCGGACGCGATGGCCGTTCTGGCGCGGGCCATGTTCGACGGGCCTTCCGACTTGGCCACTCGATCCAGCGAGGACCTGTTCGAGGAAGGTGGCCGTGGAAACGGCATCTGTTCGGCGTCAAGGCAACAGCGGACGCCCTGGCCAGCATGCGCGCCTGGGCAAGCACGGATCGGCTCACACTCGCCACGGTGGGCTGGCCGCTCCTGAGCGAGGCCGAGCGTCTGATGCGTACGTACGCGGATCATGACGCCATCGGCATGACCGACGCGGTCAACGCCGTTCTGGCTTGGGCGTTGCCGCAGCCGGTCGTCCTCGCCCTCGACCATCACTACCGGGATGTCATCGCACCCAGGACCGGGGCCGAGGTTCCACTGCACGTGCTCCCAGCAGTCCGGTAGCGGGTTGAACTGCCTTTGATTCAGAGGGAGTTCAACCGTTCGCACCAATCTCGGGACGCCGCCCTCCCGCGGCACAGCATCTGCCGCACCACCACACCCGTTCCGGCACACGCGGACACCGGCACCGGCACCAGCACCGGCACCGGCACCGGCGAACATTCGGCCGTTCGGAGGAAACCGGAGTCCTGTCGGTGCTCGTACGCCGACGGCGGCGAGCGGGACGGCATCGTGGCTCCCGTTCCGACCAGCCCGCGGCCCCGCTCCCACCCAGGAGGACTTCATGCTCGGTACCGACTTCATCACCGGATCGCCCAACTGGCTCGACCTCGGCAGCCCCGACATCGACGCGGCCGCCGCGTTCTACGGCGCGGTCCTCGGCTGGCAGTTCGTCTCCGCCGGTCCTGACACAGGCGGATACGGGTTCTTCCAGGTGGACGGCAAGACCGTCGCCGCCCTCGGGCCGCTCACCGAGGAAGGGGCGCGGTCCGCCTGGATGATCCACTTCAAGACCGACGACATCACGGCCACCGTCCACGCCGTCACGGCCGGAGGCGGCACCGTACGGATGGAGCCCATGGACGTCATGGGCGAGGGCATGCTGGCGCAGGCCACCGACCCGCAGGGCGCGCAGTTCGCGCTCTGGCAGCCCGGCAGGACGGCGGGCCTGGAACTCACCTCGGCCCCGAACACCCTGCTCTGGGCGGAGCTGCACGCCCCCGACCCGGAGGCGGACATCGCCTTCTACCAGGGCCTGTTCGGCTGGCGCAGCCAGGACATGCAGGCACCCGGCATGACGTACCGGGTACTGAGCACCAGCACCGGCGACCAGCAGGACGCCTCCTTCGGCGGGGTCGCGCCGTTGAACGAGGGCGAGGGCGAACAGCCGCGCTGGGTGCCGTACTTCCACTCGACGGACGTCGACGCCACGATCGACGCGGCGCGGTCCAACGGCGGTTCCGAGCTGATGCCGGCCACGGACGTACCGGAGGTCGGCCGGATCGGCTGGCTCGCGGACCCCTTCGGCGCGGTGTTCGCCCTGCTGAAGCCGGATCCGCGCATGTGAGGGGGCGAGCGCGGGACAAGCTGCGCTCGGGAGCTCCGTAAAGACAGCCGGCGGTGGCGGCCGCCGGCCCACCCAACCCGTCAGTCCAAGTGCGTCGCCGCGAACATCCGCAGCACAGCCGGGAGTACGACCACGGAGGGCCCCGGTTCCGCCAGCGCCTTCGCCAGGTCCGACTCCAGTGCCTCCGGAGTCGTACGGACCCCTCGCACCCCGAACGACTCCGCCAGCGCCACGTAGTCCGGCCGGGTCAGTTCCGTCGCCGTGGCCTCGCCGAAGGCGTCCGTCATGTACTCGCGGAGGATGCCGTAGCCGCCGTCGTCGACGATGAGCCAAGTCACGTTCAGGTCGTACTGCTTGGCCGTCGCCAGCTCCGCGATGGAGTACAGCGCGCCACCGTCGCCGGACACCGCCAGCACCGGCCGCGTCGGGTCCGCCGCCGCCGCGCCCAGTGCCGCCGGGAAGCCGTAGCCGAGGCCGCCCGCGCCCTGGGCGGAGTGGAGGTGGTTGGGGCCCTTCGCGTCGAAGGCCGACCAAGCCCAGTAGGCGAGGATCGTCATGTCCCAGAAGGAGGGGGAGTTGGCGGGGAGCGCCCTGCGTACCGACTCCAACACGCTCTGTTCCAGGGTCAGTTCCTGAGCGGCGATGCGTTCCCGTACGCGGCCCAGCAGCTCGGCCACCCGTTCCGCCGCCGTCGGGTCCGTCCGCTCCGTCACCGTCTCCAGCAGCGCCTGCACCGCGTGCCAAGCGTCCGCGTGGATGCCCAACGCCGGGTGGTTCGACTCCAGTTTGCCGAGGTCCGCCTCGATCTGGACGACCCGGCCGCGCGGCGCGAACGTGTGGTAGTTGGAGGACAGTTCACCCAACCCCGAACCCACCACCAGCACTACGTCCGCGTCCTCCAGGAAGTCCGTCGTGTGGCGGTCCTCCAGCCAGGACTGCAACGACAACGGATGGTTCCACGGGAACGCGCCCTTGCCGCCGGGGGTCGTCACCACCGGGGCCTGGAGCTTCTCCGCCAGTTGCCGCAGCTTCTTCGACGCGTCCGCCCGTACGACTCCCCCGCCCGCGATGATCGCGGGACGCGCCGCGCGCGACAGCAAGTCCGCTGCCACGGCGGTCAGTTCGGGGCGCGGGACCAGGTCCTCCGGGGTCGCGTCCACCGCCGTCACCACCGGGAGGAGAGTCGGAGACAGCAGGACGTCCTGCGGGATCTCCACCCACACCGGGCCGTGCGGAGCCGTGAGCGCCGACTTCCAGGCCTCCGCGATCGCCGACGGGATCTGCGACTGCGCGCGGACCGTGTGAACCGACTTCACCACACCCCTGAACGAGGCGGACTGGTCCGGGAGTTCGTGCAGATAGCCGTGGCGGCCGCCGCCCAGGCCCGCCGTCGGGATCTGGCTGCTGATCGCCAGGACGGGGGCCGAGGCCGCCCGCGCCTCCTGGAGCGCCGCCAGTGACGTCAGCGCGCCGGGGCCCGTCGACAGCAGCAGCGGCGCCGCCTCGCCCGTGATGCGGCCGTACGCGTCCGCCGCGAACCCGGCGTTGTTCTCCACCCGTAGGCCGATGTACCGCAGGTCGGAGCGGCGCAGCGCGTCGAACATGCCGAGCGCGTGCTGGCCCGGCAGGCCGAAGACGGTCGTCGCGCCGAGGCCCGCCAGGGTCTCCACGACCAGGTCACCGCCGTTGCGCCCGGGAGGCGGGTTCAGCGCGGCGGTGATCTGCGCGGCCGTAGGCCGGAGTTCCAGGTCGTGGTCGTGAGTCACTTGATCTCTGTCTCTCTACGAGTCACCGATGCGAATCGCCAACTGCCCCGCGCGTCCTACGCGTTGCGCGCCTCGGCAATCTGACGGGACATGATGGTGATCAGGTCGTACGCGGTGTGCGACGCCGCCACCGACGTGATCTCGGCGTGGTCGTACGCCGGTGCCACCTCGACGACGTCCGCCGACACCAGGTTGCAGGATGCCAGGCCGCGCAGGATCTCCAGAAGTTCGCGGGAGGTCAGACCGCCGGCCTCGGGCGTGCCGGTGCCGGGCGCGTGGGCCGGGTCGAGGCAGTCGATGTCGATGGAGATGTAGAGGGGGCGGTCGCCGATGCGCTGGCGCAGTTGGTCGGCGACCTCGTCGGCGCCCCGGCGGTAGACGTCCGCCGACGTCACGATGCCGAAGCCCATCTTCTCGTCGTCCTTGAGGTCCTGCTTGCCGTACAGCGGACCGCGGATACCGACGTGCGAGAGCGCCTCCGTGTCGAGGATGCCCTCCTCAACTGCCCTGCGGAACGGCGTCCCGTGCGTGTACTCGGCGCCGAAGTACGTGTCCCAGGTGTCGAGATGGGCGTCGAAGTGCAGCAGGGCCACCGGGCCGTGCTTCTTCGCGACGGACCTCAACAGGGGCAGCGCGATGGTGTGATCGCCGCCCAGCGTCATCAACCGCGCGCCGGTGCCCAGGAGTTGGTCCGCGGCCTCCTCGATCGTCTCGACGGCCTCGTTGATGTTGAACGGGTTCGCCGCGATGTCACCGGCGTCCGCGACCTGCGCGAGGGCGAACGGGGAGGCGTCCTGCGCCGGGTTGTACGGCCGCAGCAGCCGGGACGCCTCGCGGATCGCGTTGCCGCCGAAGCGCGCGCCCGGCCGGTAGGAGACACCGGCGTCGAACGGCACCCCGACCACGGCGACATCGGCGCTGCCGACCTCGTCCAGGCGCGGCAGCCGGGCGTAGGTCGCCGGTCCGGCGAACCGCGGGACGCGGGAGGAGTCGACGGGACCGCGAGGCGTCTCGTTGCTGGTCATGGACACTGCCTTCTTTCCTACGCTTCGTCGCGTATGGGGTTGTTTCTAACCTCTGGCCACGAATCTACCGGTGTGCCACGACCGGCTCGGACCCTACTTCGGGTGCACCGCGCCCCGCCAGCCGGTCCCGCCACGCGGCGAGTACGGCCGCGTCGGTCGCCGGCGTGGCGAGGGAGACCGTGACGTAGGCGGCCAGGGACAGCAACAGGCCGTAGTACACGGGCTCGTTGGCGAGGATGCCGTAGGTCGCCATCAGGCCGACGACCGCGAGGCCGCCGACGGCCACGGACGCGAGCGCGCCCTGTGCGGTGCCGCGCTTCCACAGCAGTCCGCCGAGGATCGGGACGAGGAGGCCGCCGACGAGGAGGTTGTACGCCACCGTCAGCGCCTCCACCACGTTGTTCAGCGCGATCGCCGTGACGATCACCGCGACGCCCATGACGAGGATGAAGGCGCGGTTGCCGCGCACCTCGTCGTGCTGCTCCTCCGCGCCGTCCCGCCGGACGGCTCCCCGCAGCTTCGACCAGATGTCGTTGTTGGCGACCGTGGCGCAGGCGATCAGCGCGCCGGAGGACGTCGACATCACGGCGGCGAGCGCAGCCGCGAGCACCAATCCCCTTACCCCGACCGGGAGTTCGTCCTTGACGATGGTCGCGAAGGCGTCGTCCGCGCTGCCGAGGTTCGGGTACAGGACCTTGGCCGCCGTGCCGATGACGGCGCCGGCGAGGGCGTAGACGAGACAGTAGGTGCCCGCGACCGTGCCGCCCCACTTGGCGGTCCTGTCGCTGCCCGCCGTGAACACGCGCTGCCAGATGTCCTGCCCGATGAGCATGCCGAACGTGTAGATCAGGACGTAGGTGAAGATCGTCTCGCCGCCGATGCCCAGCGGGTCGAAGTACCCGGTGGGCAGTTTCGCCCGCATCTCGCCGAAGCCGCCCGCCTTGACGACCGCGATGGGGAGCAGGAGCAGCAGGACGCCGATCGTCTTCACCACGAACTGCACCATGTCCGTCAGCGTGATCGACCACATCCCGCCGAGCGTCGAGTACGCGACGACGATCGAACCGCCGAGGACGATCGCGAGGGTCCGGTTCATGTCGAAGAGGACGTCGAAGATCGTGGCGTAGGCGATCGTCGAGGTGACGGCCAGCATCAGGGTGTAGGCCCACATGACTACGCCGGAGATGACCCCCGCCCGGCCGCCATACCTGAGATCGAGCATCTCCGACACCGTGTACACCTTCAGGCGGGCGATGCGGGCGGAGAAGAAGACGGAGAGGGCGAGCAGGCCGAGGCCGATGGTGAAGACCATCCAGGCGCCGGACAGGCCGTACTGGTAGCCGAGGCCCACCCCGCCGATGGTGGACGCGCCGCCCAGGACGATCGCGGCCATGGTGCCGGAGTACATGACCGGGCCGAGGCGGCGGCCCGCGACCAGGAAGTCGCTCTTCGACTTGGCGCGGCGCATGCCCCACCAGCCCATGGCCAGCATGCCGGCCAGGTAGACGACGATGACGGTGTAGTCGACGGCCATACGGGGGCCTCCTTACGCACGTGCTCGGAGTCTGGGGGACGGCTTGCGCCGCGACTGACCCTAGGTGGCCGGAAAGCGGCTGCGAAGTGTACGTTTCATCCACCCCAGCCCGAGGCGATGGAGGAAACGTCCACCATGCCGGACCTCACCGTTCCGCCCACACCACCCGTGCCCCTCGCCGCCCTGCTGGCCCGCGAGGACCTCGGGCTGCGGCAGATCGCGGGCCCCGCCGACCCCGACACCGTCATCCACTGGGCGCACACGTCGGAGATGCCGGACCCGTATCCGTACCTGCTGGGCGGCGAACTGCTGCTGACGGCGGGCGTCCACATCCCGGAGGCGGCCGGCTCGGGCACGTACTTCGCCGACTACGTCTCCCGGATCGTCGAGGCGGGCGGTGTGGCCCTCGGCTTCGGCGTCGCGCCGGTCCACGACACCGTGCCGCGGGCCCTGGTCGCCGCCTGCGACCACTACGACCTGCCGCTCCTGGAGGTCCCGCCGCCCACCCCGTTCTCCCGCGTGGCCCGCGCGGTCTGGCAACTGATGGCCCAGGCCCGCCTCGCCGAACTCCGCCGCGTCACCGAGGCCCAGCAGAGCCTGGCGGCAGCGGCCTCCCGCCCCGCCCCGATCCCTTCGGTGCTAGGACAACTCGCCCAACGGGTCGGCGGGCGGGCGGTGTTGTACGGGCCCGACGGCACGGAGATCGCGGCGGCGGGGCGGGGCGCGACGGGAGCGGAGACACAGGAGTCGCTGGCGGGACTGGCGCGGGTGGTGCGTCCCACCGAAACACCCTCGTCCGCTACGGCCCCCTCCCCCACGCCCTCGTCCGCGAAGCCCCCCACCTCCGCCACCGACACCGTCCCCGGCGCCCACCTCGCCGCCTACGCCCTCGGCACCGGTCAGGGTTTCGTCCTGGGGGTCGCCGCCCCGCACCGCGACCCCGGCGACCACACCATCGCCTCCGTCGCCGCCGTGCTCCTCTCCCTCCTCACCGGCGAACACCAGAGCCGCACGGGAGCGGACCGGTCCTCGGCGCTCGTACGGCTGCTGCTGGGCTCCCAGCCGGAGGACGTCGCGTCGCTGCTCGGCGGGGACCGGTGGATCGTCGTACAGGCACGGCCCGACGCACCCGCGCCCGCGCCCGACCCCGTCACCGCGTCCGCGCTGGGCGCCGCGCTCGGTTCCGCGCTGATCGACCTGACGCCGGACGTCGTACGGGTACTGGTCCCCGCCGATCGTGAACCCGGCCCGCAGTCCGGCTGGACGCTCGGGGTCAGTGCCGCCGTAGCTCCTCAGGACTGGTCCGTCGCCGACACCCAGGCGGCCCGCGCGCTGGCCCGAGCCCGTGCGACCCGCGCCCCGCTGGTCCGGCACGGCGCTTCCGGCCGGGCCGGTCTCGCCGAGCTGGTCCCGCACGACGAGGCCGAGGCGCACGCCCGTGCCCTCCTGGCGCCGCTCGCCGCGCAGCCCGCGCTCGTCGAGACCCTGCGCACCTGGCTCTCCCTGCACGGGAGTTGGGACCGTACGGCGGTCGCCCTGGCCGTGCACCGCAACACCGTGCGGCAGCGGATCGCCCGGTGCGCGGCGCTGCTGGGCACGGACCTGGACGATCCGGACGTACGGATGGAGCTGTGGTTCGGCCTGCGACACCTGTGAGTGGCCGGGGGTGAGTGATCCACATCCCAGCGTGCGGGACGCCGGGCAAGGGCACAGCCGTCTGCTTCACAATGGGAGGCATGCCGATACCCGGGACCCCCAGCCGCGCCGAGCTCGTCGATCACCTTGTGAAGACCCGTATCGCGGGCGACGTAGCCACGCCCCGTGAGAACAACCTCTCCCACTACCGCAAGCTCGCGAACGGCGACCGCCACTACTGGCTCGGCCTGGAGCTCGGCGACCGCTGGTCCGACGAGCAGGACGTGCTCGCGGTGATGGCGGAGCGGGTGGGTGTCAACGACGACGCCGAGTACCGCTACGGCCAGGACACCATCGACCCGGAGCTGACGATCGCGGGTCTCGACCGGCTGGCGGCGCGGCTGCGCAAGGCGGCCGACGGGCAGCAGCGGGTGCTCTTCGCGACCGGTCACCCCGGTGGCCTGCTCGATGTGCACCGGGCCACGGCCGCCGCGCTGCGCACGGCCGGCTGCGAGATCGTGGTGATCCCGGAGGGGTTGCAGACGGAGGAGGGGTACGTCGTGCAGTTCGCGGACGTGTCCGTCCTGGAGCACGGGGCGACGCTGTGGCACACGCACTCCGGTGAGCCGATGAAGGCGATCCTCACCACCCTGGAGCGCGAGGGCCGCCCGCTGCCGGACCTGGTCGTCGCCGACCACGGCTGGGCGGGTTACGCGGGCCGGCACGGCGTCGACTCCGTCGGTTACGCGGACTGCAACGACCCGGCGCTCTTCCTCGGCGAGTCGGAGGGCACCGTCCAGGTGGCGGTCCCGCTCGACGACCATGTGGTCAGCCCCAGGCACTACGACCCGATGACGGCGTATCTGCTGGCGGAGGCGGGACTCGACTGAGGGGCACCACTCAACTCCCCTGTCACGGCGCTCAACTCCCTTGTCACGGCCAAGGGTTGAGCCCTTCCGCCCGTCGCTGCGCGTACCCCGGTGTCGGGTCCAGATAGACCCGGTTCACCGAGGGGAACGCCTCCCGCAGCCGCTGCTCGGCCTGTTCGCAGGCCCACTCGATCTGCGCGGCGGTCGACACGTCCCGGAAGTCGACCTTCGCCGCCACCAGCGCCTCGCGCGGGCCCTGCACGAGGGTCGTCAACTCCAGTACGGCTTCGATGTGTTCGACGGCGAGGAGTTCCTCCCGGATGCGGTCCCGCATGGCCTTGGGCAGCGGGCGTCCGATGAGGAGTTCCGCGTTGGAACGGCCCAGCACCCAGGCGACGTAGAGCAGCAGCGCGCCGATGCTGAGGGACGCGAGGCCGTCCCAGACGCCGGAGCCGGTGAGCTGTCCGCCGAGCAGGCCGCCGGCCGCGAGGACCAGGCCGACCAAGGCGGCCGAGTCCTCCAGGACCACGGCCTTCACCGCGGTGTCGGGGGTGTAGCGGAGGTAGCGCTTGAAGGAGGCGTCGAAGCGGGCCGCCTCGCCGCGCGCCTGGCGTACGCCCGTCCGCAGGGAGTAGCCCTCCAGGAGGAAGGCGACGCCGAGCACGATGTAGGAGATGAGCGGGTCGCCGAGGTCCTCGCCGGCGACGAGGGTGTGGACGCCGTCGTAGATCGAGAAGACCGCGCCGCCGACGAAGGTGGCGACGGCGGCGAGCATCGCCCAGATGTAGCGCTCGGGGCCGTAGCCGAGGGGGTGTTCCTCGTCGGCGGGTTTCTCGCTGCGTTTGAGGGCGGTGAGGAGGAGGAGTTCGGTGACGGTGTCGGCGACCGAGTGCGCGGCCTCCGAGAGCATCGCGCTGGAGCCGCTGATGACGCCGGCCACCGCCTTGGCGAGCGCGATCCCCAGGTTGGCGACGGCCGCGACGATCACCGTGGCGGTGGACTCGCCGCCCCCGTCGCCTTCCCCTGTCGCCGCTGTCTCCTCGGTTTCTGTCATGGCCTCAGTCTTCCCGAGGAACCCGGACCACGCCCTCCTGGATGACGGAGACGGCCAGTTGACCGTCCTGAGTGTAGATCCGGGCCTGCCCGAGCCCGCGCCCGCCGTACGCCGACGGCGACTCCTGGTCGTAGAGCAGCCATTCGTCGGCGCGGAACGGCCGGTGGAACCACATCGCGTGGTCGAGCGAGGCGCCGACGACATCTCCTACGGCCCAGCCGCCGCGGCCGTGCGCGAGGAGGATCGAGTCGAGGAGCGTCATGTCGGAGACGTAGGTCGCGAGGACCACGTGCAGGAGGGGGTCGTCCGCGAGCTTGCCGTCGGTGCGGAACCACACCTGGGAGTGCGGTTCGCGCGGCTCGCCGAACCTGCCGTACGGCGGGTCGTCGACGTACCGGAGGTCGATCGCCTGGCGCGCCTCCAGGAATCGTTCAACGATTCCCCGGTCGAGGTGGTCGTAGCCGAGCAGCCGCTCACGGCCGGTGGGGACCGTCTCCGGGTCGGGCGCGGGCGGCATGGGGGTCTGGTGGTCGAGGCCTTCCTCGTACGTCTGGAAGGACGCCGACAGCGCGAAGATCGGCCGGCCGTGCTGGACGGCGACCGCGCGGCGGGTGGTGAAGGAACGGCCGTCGCGCATGCGCTCGACGTTGTAGACGATGGGCGCGCCCGGGTCGCCCATGCGCAGGAAGTACGCGTGCAGGGAGTGGGCGTGGCGGTCGGCGGGGACCGTGCGCCCGGCGGCGACCAGCGCCTGCGCCGCCACCTGGCCCCCGAAGACGCGGGGGACGACGGCGGAGCGGGACTGGCCGCGGAAGATGTTCTCCTCGATCTGCTCCAGGTCGAGCAGATCGAGCAGATCCTGTAGTGCCTGGTTCATGGCGTCCAGTTGTACCGGGCGGTAATTGCCGGGACCTTACAGGCCCATGTCCTTGGCGATGATCGTCTTCATGATCTCGCTGGTGCCGCCGTAGATGCGGTTGACGCGGTTGTCCGCGTACAGGCGGGCGATCGGGTACTCGTTCATGAAGCCGTAGCCGCCGTGCAGTTGGAGGCAGCGGTCGATCACGCGGTGGGCGACCTCGGTGGTGAACAGCTTGGCGCTGGCCGCCTCCGCGGGGGTCAGCTCACCGGCGTCCAGGGCCTCGGTCGCGCGGTCGACGACGGCCTCGGCGGCGTCCACCTCGGCCTGGCAGGCGGCCAGTTCGAACTTGGTGTTCTGGAACGCGGCGACGGGCTGGCCGAAGACCACGCGGTCCTGCACGTACTGCTTCGCGAACCGGACGGCCGCCTTGGCCTGCGCGTAGGCGCCGAAGGCGATGCCCCAGCGCTCGGAGGCGAGGTTGTGGCCGAGGTAGTAGAAGCCCTTGTTCTCCTCGCCGAGGAGGTCCTCGACGGGGACCTTGACGTCGACGAACGCCAGCTCGGCGGTGTCGGAGGTCTTCAGGCCGAGCTTGTCGAGCTTGCGGCCGACCGAGTAGCCCTCGGCCTTGGTGTCCACCACGAAGAGGGAGATGCCGTGGCGGCGGTCCTCCTTGCTGGGCGCGTCGGTGCGGGCGCAGACGATCATGCGGTCGGCGTGTACGCCGCCGGTGATGAAGGTCTTGGCGCCGTTGAGGACGTAGTGCGTGCCGTCCTCGGAGAGCTTGGCGGTGGTCTTCATGCCCGCGAGGTCGGAGCCGGTGCCCGGCTCGGTCATCGCGATGGCCCACATCTCCTCGCCGGAGACGAACTTCGGCAGGTACTTCTTCTTCTGCTCGTCGTTGGCGAGCAGCTTGATGTAGGGCAGGCCGAGCAGGACGTGCACACCGGAGCCGCCGAAGGAGACACCCGCGCGCGCGGTCTCCTCGTAGAGGACGGCCTCGAACTTGTACGAGTCGATGCCCGCGCCGCCGTACTCCTCGTCCACGCGGATGCCGAAGACGCCGAGCTCGGCGAGCTTGTAGTAGAACTCGCGCGGCGCCTGGCCTGCGGCGAACCACTCGTCGTAGACGGGGACGACCTCGGCCTCGATGAAGGCCCGGAGGGTCTCCCGGAACGCCTCGTGGTCCTCGTCAAACACCGTACGGCGCACCGCCGCCACCTCCAGCTAGCCCAGGTTCCGTTTCTAAGCGCTTGCTCAGAGCATTACGGTACCGGCGAGTAGGGGGAGCGTCCAGCGGAATGGGCACGTAACGCTCGTCACGCCGTCGCTCCGCTCACCCACCCGCTCTTGCCCACCCACCCGCCCGACTCGGTAGGCCGAGAGGTCCCGACACGGGGCTCCGCCCCGGACCCCGGGGGTTGCGCGACTGCGCGCTCCAGCCGCGCCTGCGCTGCGCCCGCGCTGCGTCTGCGTTCACGCCGACGTCCGCCGACAGCGCCCGGCCCTCGGCCTCCGGCCTCCGGTCCTGCGACATCCGGCCTTCGGCTTCGGACCTCCGGCTCCCGCCCCCCGCCGTCCGGATCTCGGATTCCGGCCTTCGACGTCCGGCCTCCAGCCTCCAGCCTTCGGCTTCCGGCTTCCGACCTCTGCCGCCCGACCCTCGACGCCCAGCCTCCGACGCCCAGCCTCCGGCTTCCGGCTTGCGGCTTGCGGCTTCCGGCTTGCGGCTTGCGGCTTGCGGCCTCTGCCGCCCGACCCTCGACGCCCGACGCCCGACGTCCAACCTCCGGCCTTCGGCTTCCGACCTCCGCAGCCCGCCTCTCGACGTCCAACCTCCGGCTTCCGGCTCCCAGCCTTTGACTCCCGGCTCCCGGCTCCCGGCTCCCGGCGCCCGTCACCCGCCTTCCAGCCCCGGTCGCCAGCCCCACCTCAGGCTTCCGACGCCCGGCTCCCCGCAACCAACCCCAACCCCAACCAAGATCCACCAGGCCCCACACCCTCACCCACCCAACGCCGCCGCCCCCAACGCCCCCCGCGCCATCCGGTGCAGCAACTCCGCCGTCGCCCCCCGCCCGGGCAACGACCCCGGTCGCCCCAGATGCGGAGTCGAATTGAGGAGGCCGAAGACCGAGTGGACCGCCGACCTCGCGCTGGGTTCGGGGAGTTCGGGATACACCTCCCGTACGACCTCCACCCACAGCTCGACGTACTGCCGCTGCAACTGGCGGACCAGCTTGCGGTCGGAGTCGCGGAGGCGGTCGAGTTCTCGGTCGTGGAGGGTGATCAGGGGGCGGTCGTCGAGGGCGAAGTCGATGTGGCCCTCGATGAGGGAGTCGAGCAGGGCCCCCGGGGAGGTCACCCCCTCCGCCTCCGCCAGTCGCCGCTTCGCGCCTGTCAGCAACTGGCCGCTGATGCCGACCAGCAGCTCGGCGAGCATCGCGTCCTTGCCGGGGAAGTGGCGGTACAGGCCGGGCCCGCTGATACCGACCGCTGCGCCTATCTCGTCGACCCCGACGCCGTGGAAGCCGCGCTCGGCGAAGAGCCGCGCGGCCTCCTTGAGGATCTGTTCGCGGCGGGTGGGGGCGTCGGTTCTCGTGGTCATGGAAGCAATTCTAGACAGGAAGGTTAGCGGTCGTTAACCTGAAGGAAATGGTTAACGCTCATTAACAGTCGAGAGCAGCCGATCGCTGTGCGAGGGGACCCACAGAATGCAAGAGGCACCGGAGCTGACGAGCGCGGCGGACCCCGCGTCGGAGGCGTGGCGGGCCAACGAGGCGGCGCACCGCGCGCTGGGCGAGGAGCTGCGGCGGAAGCTGGCCGCAGCCCGGCTCGGCGGCGGTGAGCGGGCCCGGGACCGGCACACCGCGCGCGGCAAGCTGCTCCCCCGCGACCGTGTCGACACCCTTCTCGACCCGGGCTCCCCCTTCCTGGAGCTGGCTCCGCTGGCCGCCGACGGGATGTACGACGGGGCCGCCCCGGCCGCCGGTGTCATCGCCGGGATCGGGCGGGTGAGCGGGCGCGAGTGCGTGATCGTCGCCAATGACGCCACGGTCAAGGGCGGGACGTACTACCCGATGACCGTGAAGAAGCACCTGCGCGCCCAGGAGATCGCCCTCGAGAACAGGCTCCCCTGCATCTATCTCGTCGACTCCGGGGGTGCCTTCCTGCCCATGCAGGACGAGGTGTTCCCGGACCGCGAGCACTTCGGGCGGATCTTCTACAACCAGGCCCGGATGTCGGGGGCGGGGATTCCGCAGATCGCCGCCGTGCTCGGGTCCTGTACCGCCGGTGGGGCCTATGTGCCGGCCATGAGCGACGAGGCCGTCATCGTCCGGAATCAGGGGACGATTTTTCTGGGCGGGCCTCCCCTGGTGAAGGCCGCCACGGGTGAGGTCGTGACCGCCGAGGAACTGGGCGGCGGCGACGTCCACGCGCGCGTGTCGGGCGTCACCGACCACCTCGCGGAGGACGACGCGCACGCGCTGCGGATCGTCCGGAACATCGCCGCCACGCTTCCCGCGCGCGGGTCCCTGCCCTGGGAGGTCACCGAGGCGGTCGAGCCCAAGGTCGACCCGTACGGGATCTACGGCGCGGTCCCGGTCGACTCCCGTACCCCCTACGACGTACGGGAGATCATCGCGCGCGTGGTCGACGGTTCGCGCTTCGCCGAGTTCAAGGCCGAGTTCGGGCAGACCCTGGTCACCGGCTTCGCCCGGATCCACGGACACCCGGTCGGCATCGTCGCCAACAACGGCATCCTGTTCTCCGAATCCGCCCAGAAGGGCGCCCACTTCATCGAGCTGTGCGACCAGCGCGGCATTCCCCTGGTGTTCCTGCAGAACATCTCGGGGTTCATGGTCGGCAAGGACTACGAGGCGGGCGGCATCGCCAAGCACGGCGCCAAGATGGTCACCGCCGTCGCCTGCGCGCGCGTGCCCAAGCTCACCGTCGTGGTCGGCGGCTCGTACGGCGCGGGCAACTACTCGATGTGCGGCCGGGCGTACTCCCCCCGCTTCCTGTGGATGTGGCCCGGCGCCAAGATCTCCGTGATGGGCGGCGAGCAGGCCGCGTCGGTGCTCGCGACCGTGAAGCGGGACCAGTTGGAGGCGCGGGGCGAGGAGTGGCCCGCCGAGGACGAGGACGCCTTCAAGGACCCGATCCGGCAGCAGTACGAGCGTCAGGGCAACGCCTACTACGCCACCGCCCGCCTCTGGGACGACGGGGTCATCGACCCGATGGAGACCCGCCAGGTGCTGGGTCTCGCCCTGACCGCCTGCGCCAACGCGCCGCTGGGTGACACCCAGTTCGGCGTCTTCCGGATGTGATGAGGGTGCCCGAGATGTCAGAAACGGCCGAGACATTCGAGATGTTCGAGACGGTCCTGGTGGCCAACCGGGGCGAGATCGCGGTCCGCGTGATCCGCACCCTGCGCTCCCTCGGTGTGCGCTCGGTGGCCGTCTTCTCCGACGCCGACGCGGACGCCCGGCACGTCCGGGAGGCCGACACGGCGGTACGGCTCGGTCCCGCACCGGCGGCGGAAAGCTACCTGTCCGTGGAGCGCCTCCTGGAGGCGGCGGCCCGCACCGGCGCGCAGGCCGTGCACCCGGGCTACGGCTTCCTCGCCGAGAACGCGGCCTTCGCGCGCGCGTGCGCCGACGCCGGGCTGGTCTTCATCGGCCCTCCGGCCGACGCGATCGCCCTCATGGGCGACAAGATCCGCGCCAAGGAGACCGTGGAGGCGGCCGGCGTCCCGGTCGTCCCCGGCGGCCGCGACCCCGAACTCGCCAAGGCAGCACACGAGTTGGGCGCCCCCGTCCTCCTCAAGCCGTCGGCCGGCGGCGGCGGCAAGGGCATGCGCCTGGTCCGCGACCTCACCCTCCTGGACGACGAGATCGCCGCCGCCCGCCGCGAGGCCCGCGCCTCCTTCGGCGACGACACCCTCCTGGTCGAGCGCTGGGTCGACCGCCCCCGGCACATCGAGATCCAGATCCTGGCCGACGGTCACGGCAACGTCGTCCACCTCGGCGAACGCGAGTGCTCCTTGCAGCGCCGGCACCAGAAGGTCGTCGAGGAGGCCCCGAGCGTCCTCCTCGACCCCGGCACGCGCGCGGCGATGGGCGAGGCGGCGGTCCAGGCGGCCCGCTCGTGCGGGTACGCGGGCGCGGGCACGGTCGAGTTCATCGTGCCGGGCAGCGACCCGTCGTCGTACTACTTCATGGAGATGAACACCCGCCTCCAAGTGGAGCACCCGGTAACGGAGTTGGTGACCGGGCTGGATCTGGTGGAGTGGCAGCTCAGGGTGGCGGCGGGTGAGCGGCTGCCCTTCGCGCAGGAGGACATCACGCTCACCGGGCACGCGATCGAGGCCCGCGTGTGCGCCGAGGACCCAGCACGCGGCTTCCTCCCCTCCGGCGGCACGGTGCTGAAGCTGCACGAACCGCACGGCGACGGCATCCGCACCGACTCCGGTCTCTCCGAAGGCACCGAGGTCGGCAGCCTCTACGACCCGATGCTCTCCAAGGTCATCGCCTACGGCCCCGACCGCGCGACCGCGCTCAGGAAGCTCCGGGCCGCCCTCGCGGACACGGTCACCCTGGGCGTGCCGACGAACGCAGGGTTCCTACGGCGGCTCCTTGCCCATCCGGCGGTCGTGGCGGG
Source organism: Streptomyces sp. NBC_01478 (assembly GCF_036227225.1). GTDB lineage: Bacteria > Actinomycetota > Actinomycetes > Streptomycetales > Streptomycetaceae > Streptomyces. Next base: position 4,470,768 of record NZ_CP109444.1, read on the forward strand.
CGAGTTGGACACCGGGCTCGTCGAGCGCGAGGCGGACGGGCTGGTGCCCGGTGAGGTACCGGTGGAGGTCTACGCGGCGGCGGCGCTGCTGCGGCACGCGGCGCTCGCCCCCGGGCGGGGCTCCGGCTGGGCCGACCCGTTCGCCGCCACGGACGGCTGGCGGCTGGGCGGGGAGCGGGCCTGGACGGCGCACCCCCTACGGGTACCGGGCCACGACCCGGTGACCGTGCGCGTACGCCGCACACCCGAGGGCGGGACCGAACTCCTGCCGGACGGCGCCGAGAAGCCGCTCGTCGGGGCCGGAACGGCCGGGCCTGACGGCCGGTTCACCCTGCGGCTCGACGGCCTCGTCCACACCTTCACCGCTCTGCCGGACGGCACCTGGCTGGGCCGGGACGGAGACGCCTGGCAGGTGCGGGACCACGATCCGGTGGCCGCCGCGCTCGGCGGGGCCGACCGCTCCGGTGCCGGTTCGCTGACCGCGCCGATGCCGGGGACGGTGACCGTGGTGAAGGTCGCCGTAGGAGATCAAGTGACCGCCGGACAGAGCCTGTTGGTGGTCGAGGCGATGAAGATGGAGCACGTCGTCTCCGCGCCGCACGCCGGCACCGTCGCCGAACTCGACGTGACGCCCGGTTCGACGGTCGCCATGGACCAGGTGCTGGCGGTCGTCACACCGGCGGAGGAGGACCAGTGACACTCCCGATGGTCGTACCGGCCCCCGGTCTGCCCGCCCGGGTGCGCATCCACGAGGTGGGCGCGCGGGACGGGCTGCAGAACGAGAAGTCGACCGTGCCGACGGAGGTGAAGGCCGAGTTCGTGCGCCGGCTGGCCGACGCGGGCCTGACCACGATCGAGGCGACCAGCTTCGTCCACCCCAAGTGGGTGCCCCAACTGGCCGACGCGGAGCAGTTGTTCCCGCTCGTGCGCGATCTGCCGGGGGTCGAGCTCCCCGTGCTCGTGCCGAACGAACGCGGACTCGACCGGGCGCTCGCGCTCGGTGCCCGCCGTATCGCGGTGTTCGCCAGCGCCACCGAGGCCTTCGCCAAGGCCAATCTGAACCGGACGGTCGACGACGCGCTGGCCATGTTCGAGCCGGTGGTGACCCGGGCGAAGGCAGGTGACGCTCATGTGCGCGGCTATCTGTCGATGTGCTTCGGCGACCCCTGGGAGGGCCCGGTCCCGATCCACCAGGTCGTCCACGTCTGCAAGTCGCTGCTCGACATGGGCTGCGACGAGCTGAGCCTCGGCGACACGATCGGCGTCGCGACCCCCGGCCATGTCCTGGAGCTGTTGGCCGCGCTCAATGAACAGGGCGTCCCCACCGATGTGTTGGGGGTGCACTTCCACGACACCTACGGCCAGGCCCTCGCCAACACCCTGGCCGCCCTCCAGCACGGCGTCACCACCGTGGACGCCTCCGCGGGCGGCCTCGGCGGCTGCCCGTACGCCAAGTCCGCGACCGGCAACCTCGCCACCGAAGACCTCGTGTGGATGCTCCAGGGTCTCGGCATCGAGTCCGGAGTCGACCTCGGCCGTCTCACCGCCACCAGCGTGTGGATGGCCGAACAACTGGGCCGACCCAGCCCGTCCCGTACCGTCCGCGCCCTCTCCCACAAGGACCAGTGACCGCCATGGACCACCGTCTCTCCCCCGAGCTGGAAGAACTCCGCCGTACGGTCGAGGAGTTCGCGCACGACGTCGTCGCGCCGAAGATCGGCGACTTCTACGAGCGGCACGAGTTCCCGTACGAGATCGTCCGCGAGATGGGCCGCATGGGCCTGTTCGGGCTGCCGTTCCCGGAGGAGTACGGCGGGATGGGCGGCGACTATCTGGCGCTGGGCCTGGTCCTGGAGGAGCTGGCCCGCGTGGACTCGTCGGTGGCGATCACGCTGGAGGCCGGGGTGTCGCTGGGCGCGATGCCGATCCATCTCTTCGGTACCGACGCGCAGAAGGCCGAGTGGCTGCCCCGGCTCTGCTCCGGCGAGATCCTGGGCGCCTTCGGGCTGACCGAGCCGGACGGCGGCTCCGACGCGGGCGCGACCCGGACGACGGCGCGCCTGGACCCGGACACCGACGAATGGGTGATCAACGGTTCCAAGTGCTTCATCACCAACTCCGGTACGGACATCACGGGTCTGGTGACGGTCACCGCGGTCACCGGCCGCAAGCCCGACGGCAAGCCGCTGATCTCCGCGATCATCGTGCCGTCCGGGACCCCCGGCTTCACGGTCGCGGCGCCGTACTCGAAGGTCGGCTGGAACGCCTCGGACACCCGTGAGCTGTCCTTCGCGGACGTACGGGTCCCGGCGGCGAACCTGCTGGGCCAACAGGGGCGCGGCTACGCCCAGTTCCTGCGCATCCTGGACGAGGGCCGGATCGCGATCGCCGCGCTGGCCACCGGTCTGGCGCAGGGCTGCGTCGACGAGTCGGTGAAGTACGCCAAGGAACGGCACGCGTTCGGGCGGCCGATCGGCGCCAACCAGGCCATCCAGTTCAAGATCGCCGACATGGAGATGAAGGCCCACACCGCCCGCCTGGCCTGGCGCGACGCGGCCTCCCGGCTGGTCGCCGGCGAACCCTTCAAGAAGGAGGCGGCCCTCGCCAAGCTGTACTCCTCCACGATCGCCGTCGACAACGCCCGCGACGCCACCCAGGTGCACGGCGGCTACGGCTTCATGAACGAGTACCCGGTGGCCCGGATGTGGCGCGACTCCAAGATCCTGGAGATCGGCGAGGGCACCAGCGAGGTCCAACGGATGCTGATCGCCCGCGAGTTGGGCCTCACGGGCTGAGCGACGTCAGACCGGTTCGGGGGCGGGGCGGTCCAGGCCGGTCGACAACTCCGCCGAGATCAGGGCCACATGCCGGTAGGCCCGCTCGGCGGCGGCCACCACCCTCTCCTGTACGGCGGGTTCGCCGAGCGTCCGGTCGAGGCGCTCGGTGAAGGCCCTCCAGCGGGCGCGGTCGCCGCTGCCGTAGTAGGACGTGCCGTTCCCGTCCGTGAGGCGGTACGCCTCGGTGACGTACCGGCGCAGGAACAGGGCGCCGAGGGTGGAGCCCTCCAACACGTAGAGGAAGCCGAGGAGTTCGGTGGGCTCGGTGGCGGCGGTGTGCCGTATCTCGGTCACGAACTCCTCGGCGGCCGGGCCGGGGCGAGGAGCCGTGCCCAGGGCGGCGAAGTGGCGCAGGTCGCGTTCGACGAGCGGGAGTTTGGCCAGGTCCGGCGACCACACCGAGTCGACCGACGGGCTGAGGGCACGGGCGAGTTCGGTCTCCAGGGCCGCCAGGACCACGCGGTAGGCGGCGAGTTGACCGACGTAGCGGTCGAGCGGAAGGGTGCCGGCGAGCATCGCGGTGGCGAACCCGGTGCTCTCCATGGCCTCGTGCCAGGCGCGGGTGCCGCTCCTCAGCCGCTCGGTCGCCGTGTGCGTGCCCGTGCCCATGCCGGTGTTGGTGTCCGTCATACGCCGCTCCGCTGCCGGACCGTCGCGAGCAGACGGTCGATGAGGTGGCCCTTGCGTTCGATCGTCACGTCGAAGTAGGCGGCGCTGCGCTCGGAGCGGCACACCCCGTGCACGGCGTCCTTCGCGGCGCGCTTCAGCGCCACGGCCTCCTCGGCGAGCGCGAGGAGCGTCCGCTCCAGTTTCGGGTGACCGAGAACGTAGCGTTTGAATTCCGCTTCGGGCGGTGCGTCGCCGAGGAGTTCCAGCAGGACCCGGTTGCCGAGGCCGTCGAAGTCCTCGTGGGTGTTGGCGCCGCCGAGTTCCGGAACGAAGTCGGTCAGGTCGTTGAACAGTTGGCTGGCCAGGCCGAGTTGACGCATCGCGCCGTCGAGGACCAGCCGGTCGTCCTCGACCACCCGCAGCCCCGCGACCGCCGCGTCCAGCGGCATCCGGAACAGGGTGCCGGTCTTGAGGGCGGCCGTCGACTCCCAGAAGTCGACCCGGGTGGCGCGCGGCGCGGCCGGCAGCTCCGCGCGTGTGAGCGCCGTACGCGAGGACAGGTCGACGGCCTGCCCGGTGAAGCCGTTGCCGACCGAGCGCACCAGGCTGTCCATGACGGCGGGGTCGGCCGCGTGCCGCAGCGCGGACATGATCAGCCAGGCGCCGGTGTTGAGGGCGAGCGGGGTGCCGTGGGTGGTGTGGAGTGCGGGTTCGCCGTAGCGGACGTCGCTGCCGTCCTGGATGTCGTCGAGGGCGACCGCGGCCTTCAGCAGAATCCTTACGGCAACTGCCGTACGGCGGATCACCGCGAGGTCGGAAGCGCTCTCCGCCTCCTCGGGGAACCCCCGGTAGTTCCGGTACGCCCAGTACACCATCGAGGGCCGCAGCGGAGCCCGGCCGCCGGGTGCTCCGGGGGCCGGGGGCAGCGCCTGCTGGCCCACCTTCGAGCCCAGGGCGTCGGCGACCGGTTCGTACAGGGCGCGGCGCAGGGCCGTGTCGTACACGGAGGCGGCCGCCCGCGCCGGAGCGGTCAACGCGTCGAGGAACGCGGCCAGGTCGTCCTCCAGCAGGGCCGCGTCGGCGCGCACCACCGCTTCCACACCCGTCGTGCCCGCCATGTCCACCGTGTTAGCCACTCCACCTCCGAAGACGCTCGAACAGCAGTGCGCGGGTCGCGCTACGAAGGAGCGTGATCACAACGGCCGTACGAGACAAGGCGGTTGAAAGCCAAATCGGATAGGACATGGGCCCATAAGCCATGCACAGGACAGACACAGGCCCGGACGGCGGCGAGCCCGCCCGTTGGCTACATAGTGAGGTTAGGCTAACCTACCTTCGAATTGTCCGGCGGGCGCTCCGCCCTGTTCGAAAGCAGCCATACATGTCCAACGCCCGTGCCACTCACCTCTCCCGCCGCGGCATCCTCGCCGCGGGCGGCGCCCTCGGCCTCGGTGCCGTGCTCGCGGCCTGCGGCGACGACGACGCGAAAAGCGGTGGCTCGGACAAGGAGACGACGGCCGCGAAGTCCGGTCCCTGGACCTTCAAGGACGACCGCGGCCAGACCGCCAAGACCGACAGGACCCCGGCGACCATCGTCTCCTTCATCGGTGTCGCCGCCGCGCTGCACGACTACGGCATCGAGTCCAAGGGCGTCTTCGGGCCGACCGAGCTGAAGAACGGCAAGGCCGACGTGCAGGCCGGCGACCTGGACATCAGCAAGGTCACCAACCTCGGCAACACCTGGGGCCAGTTCAACATCGAGAAGTACGCGGCCCTCGCCCCCGACGTCCTCATCACCACGATGTTCGACGCGGCCGGCACGCTCTGGTACGTCCCGGAGGAGTCGAAGAAGAAGATCCTCGCCGTGGGCGCGCCGACCGTCGGCATCTCGGTGTACGACGTCCAGTTGCCGACGCCGCTGGCGCGGATGCTGGAGCTCGCCAAGTCCCTTGGCGCGGACACCACTTCTTCTGCGATCACCGCGGCCAAGAAGCGCTTCGAGGACGCGGCGGCCCGGCTGCGCGCCGCGGCGAAGGCCAAGCCGGACATCAAGGTCCTGGTCGGTTCCGCGAGCGACACCATCTTCTATGTCTCGGGGTCCAACCTCTCCGTCGACCTCGAGTACTTCAAGGCGCTCGGCGTGAACTTCGTCGAGCCGTCCGCGGCCGCGCTGAAGGCGAGCGGCGGGTGGTACGAGAACCTGAGCTGGGAGAACGTCGACAAGTACGGGGCGGACGTCATCATGATGGACAACCGTACGGCGGCGACGCAGCCCGCCGACATCACCGAGGGCACGTGGAAGAAGCTTCCCGCGGTGAAGGCGGGGCAGGTCATCGCGCGGAATCCCGAGCCGATTCTGTCGTACGACAAGTGCGCGCCGTTGCTTGAGGATCTGGCGAAGGCGATCGAGAACGCGAAGAAGGTCAGCTGAATTCGGGGTGGTTTCGCTTTCGTGGGGAGCTGCGGGCCGGATGTGGCTGGGTGCTCCCACGCGGCGGAGCCGCACATTGGATACAGCCCCGCGCCCCTTTAGGTACGACACCTGACGCCCCTCTAGAGGAGCCCCCCTCCATGACTACGGCCCTGGCCGCTCCGTTCCGCTTTTTCTCACTCCATGTCGTGCGGACGGAGCGGCTCGGGCCGTCTCTGGTCCGGGTCTCCTTCGGCGGGGACGATCTGGCGTGCTTCTTCTCCGACGGGTGTGATCAGTCCCTGTCGTTGTTTCTCCCCCAGCCCGGGCAGCGTGAGCCCGCCGTGCCGTACGAACTCGGTGACGGGTGGTGGCAGGGGTGGCGTGAACTGCCCGATGACGTGCGGGCGGTGATGCGGTCGTACACGCTTCGGGCGCTGCGCCGTGGGCCCGACGAGATCGACATCGACTTCGTGCTGCACGAACCCGCCGGGCCCGCTTCGCGTTGGGCCTCTCGCGTCTGTGCCGGGGACCGGGTCGTGTTGCTCGGGCCGGCCGTCGCGGACAATCGGGCGATTCGGTTCCGGCCGCCGCAGGACACCGATCTCGTGGTCGTCTGGGGCGACGAGACCGCCGTACCGGCCGTGTCCGCCATCCTTGAGGCGCTGCCCGCCGGTACCCGTGCGCGGGTGTGGCTGGAGGTCCAACACGCCGGTGATGTGCAGGAGTTGGTGACCGCGTCCGACGCCGAGGTGACCTGGCTGGTGCGCGAGCGCGAAGGTGGCGAGGGATCCCCCATGGCCCTCGGCGCCCTGCGCGCGGCCCAACTCCCGTCCGCCGAGCGGCCGTACGTGTGGATCGCGGGCGAGTCCGGTCAAGTGAAGGCGCTGCGGCGGCACTTCGTGGGTGAGCGCGGGTTCGACCGGCGGCGGGTGACCTTCGTCGGGTACTGGCGGCAGGGGCTCAGTGAGGAGCAACTGCGCGAGGCCGGGTGACCTGGTGACGGGCCCGTGATGCGTGAGTGACCGCTGTCACGGGAGAGGCGGGTTTCGCGAACGTTAAGTTAGGTTAGGCTTACCTAAGTTGATGTTGCGGAACCCCGCCGCTCACCTGTCCCGCACGGACTTCCCCACCGGAGGACCCCCACATGCGCTCGCACCTGCTCAATGACACGACTGCGGAGCACTACCGCCGCTCCGTGACGGAAGGCGTGGAGCGGGTGGCGGCCAAACTCGCCACCACGGAACGACCGTTCACCGGCGTCACGGTCGACGCCCTCTCCCCCCTCATCGACCGCATCGACCTCGACCGCCCGCTCCACGACACCGCCGCGGTGCTCGACGAGCTGGACGAGGTCTATCTGCGTGACGCGATCTACTTCCACCACCCCCGCTACCTCGCCCACCTCAACTGCCCCGTCGTCATCCCCGCGGTGCTCGGCGAGGCGGTGCTCTCCGCCGTCAACTCCTCCCTGGACACCTGGGACCAGTCGGCCGGCGGCACCCTCATCGAGCGCAAGCTGATCGACTGGACGAACGAGCGGATCGGCCTCGGGCCGCACGCCGACGGGGTGTTCACCTCCGGCGGCAGCCAGTCCAACCTCCAGGCGCTGCTGCTGGCCCGCGAGGAGGCGAAGACCGACACGCTCGCCAAACTGCGCGTCTTCGCCTCCGAGGTCAGCCACTTCAGCGTGAAGAAGTCGGCGAAACTGCTGGGCCTCGGGCAGGACGCCGTCGTGTCGATACCCGTCGGCGCCGACAAGCGCATGCAGACCGTGGCTCTCGCCCGGGAGTTGGAGCGCTGCAAGAACGCCGGGCTCGTTCCCATGGCCGTCGTCGCCACCGCCGGCACCACCGACTTCGGCTCCATCGACCCGCTGCCCGAAATCGCCGCCCTGTGCGAGCAGTTCGGGGTGTGGATGCACGTGGACGCGGCCTACGGCTGTGGTCTGCTCGCCTCGCTGAAGCACCGGAGCCGCATCGACGGCATCGAGCGCGCCGACTCGGTCACCGTGGACTACCACAAGTCCTTCTTCCAGCCGGTGAGTTCATCCGCCCTGCTGGTCCGCGACGCCGACACCCTGCGCCACGCGACCTATCACGCGGAGTACCTCAACCCGCAGCGCATGGTGCAGGAGCGCATCCCCAACCAGGTCGACAAGTCCCTGCAGACCACCCGCCGTTTCGACGCGCTCAAGCTGTGGATGACGCTGCGCGTGATGGGCGCCGACGGCATCGGCCAACTCTTCGACGAGGTCTGCGACCTGGCCGAGGAGGGGTGGCGACTCCTGGCCGCCGACCCTCGGTTCGACGTGGTCGTCGAGCCCTCGCTCTCCACCCTCGTCTACCGCTACATCCCGGCCGCCGTCACCGACCCGGCCGAGATCGACCGCGCCAACCTGTACGCCCGCAAGGCCCTGTTCGCCTCCGGTGCCGCGGTGGTCGCGGGCACCAAGGTCTCCGGCCGCCACTACCTGAAGTTCACCCTGCTCAACCCCGAGACGACGGCCGACGACATCGCCGCCGTCCTCGACCTGATCGCCGGCCATGCCGAGCAGTACCTGGGAGAGTCCCTTGACCGCGCTTCCTGACGCCTCGAACAAGACCTACGACTTCGTGGGCATCGGGCTCGGACCCTTCAACCTCGGCCTCGCCTGCCTCACCGAGCCCATCGCCGAACTCGACGGCGTCTTCCTGGACTCGAAGCCCGACTTCGAGTGGCACGCCGGCATGTTCCTCGACGGCGCCCACCTCCAGACCCCGTTCATGTCGGACCTGGTCACCCTCGCCGACCCGACCTCGCCGTACTCCTTCCTCAACTACCTGAAGGAGAAGGGGCGTCTGTACCCCTTCTACATCCGCGAGAACTTCTATCCGCTGCGCGTCGAGTACGACGACTACTGCCGCTGGGCGGCCAACCGGCTCACCAACGTGCGCTTCGGCACGACGGTCACCGAGGTGACGTACGAGGACAAGGTCTACGTCGTCCGGACCGAGGCCGGTGACATCTTCCGCGCCCGGCATCTGGTCCTCGGCACCGGCACCCCGCCGTATCTCCCGGAGGCCGTCGCCGGTCTGGGCGGGGACTTCATCCACAACTCCCGTTACATGCAGCACAAAGCGAAGTTGCAGGCCAAGGAGTCGATCACGCTGGTCGGCAGCGGGCAGTCAGCCGCCGAGATCTACTACGACCTGCTCGCCGAAATCGACGTCCACGGCTACGAGTTGAACTGGGTCACGCGCTCGCCGCGCTTCTTCCCACTGGAGTACACGAAACTCACGCTGGAGATGACCTCCCCGGAGTACATCGACTACTTCCATGCCCTGCCCGAGCAGACCCGCTACCGCCTCACGGCCGAGCAGAAAGGCTTGTTCAAGGGCATCGACGGCGACCTCGTCAACGAGATCTTCGACCTGCTGTACCAGAAGAAGGTCGGCGGGCCCGTCCCCACCCGGCTGCTCACCAACTCCTCGCTGAACGACGTCACTTACCGCGACGGCGTCTACGAACTGGGGCTGCGCCAGGAGGAGCAGGAGAAGGACTACACCCTGCGCTCCCAGGGCCTGGTCCTCGCCACCGGCTACAAGTACGCCGAACCGGAGTTCCTCAAGCCCGTGCACGAGCGGCTGCGTTACGACTCCCGGGGCAACTTCGACATCGCGCGCAACTACTCGATCGACACCACGGGCCGGGGCGTCTTCCTGCAGAACGCCGGCGTCCACGCGCACAGCATCACGTCCCCCGACCTGGGCATGGGCGCGTACCGCAACTCGTACATCATCCGTGAGCTGCTCGGCACCGAGTACTACCCGGTCGAACAGACCATCGCGTTCCAGGAGTTCGCCGTATGACCTTCACCTTCCGCCCCCTCGACCCGCTCCGGGACGCCGAGCTGCTGCACCGGTGGCTCACCCACCCCAAGGCCGCGTTCTGGATGATGCAGGACGCGAAACTGGAGGACGTCGAGCGCGCCTACATGGAGATCGCGGCCGACGAGCACCAGCACGCTCTGCTCGGGCTCCAGGACGGTGTTCCCGTCTTCCTGATGGAGTACTACGACCCGCGGTATCGCGAACTGGTCGGCCTGTACGAGCCGTTGCCCGGTGACGTCGGCATGCACTTCCTGACGCCGGCCACCCAGGCCCCCGTCCACGGCTTCACCCGTGCGGTGATCACCGCCGTGATGGCCCGCCTCTTCGAGGACCCGGCCGTCGCACGGGTCGTCGTGGAGCCGGACGTGTCCAACACCGCCGTGCACGCCCTGAACGAGTCGGTGGGATTCGTCCCCGAGCGTGAGATCCAAAAGCCGGAGAAGAAAGCCTTGTTGAGCTTCTGCACACGAGACCAGTTCGTCGCGGCCACGGCGGTGACCGCATGAGCCTCGCCGACGCCGTGGCCCACCTCTCCCCCGAACGCTGGGAGAAGGCCAACCGCCTCCTGATCCGCAAGGCCCTCGCCGAGTTCGCGCACGAGCGGCTGATCACCCCCGAACCGGCCCAGCAGGACGGCAACTTGTACGTCGTCCGCAGCGACGACGGTCTGACCCGCTACCGGTTCACCGCCACCCGGCGCGCCCTCGACCACTGGCAGGTCGACGCCGACTCCATCACGCGTCACCGCGACGGCGCCGAACTCCCCCTCGCAGCCCTGGACTTCTTCATCGAGCTGAAGCAGGCGCTCGGGCTGAGCGAGGCGATCCTCCCGGTCTACCTGGAGGAGATCTCCTCCACCCTCTCCGGCACCTGCTACAAGCTGACCAAGCCGCAGCTCCCGGTCGCCGAGCTGGTGCGGAGCGACTTCCAGGCCATCGAGACGGGGATGACCGAGGGCCACCCCTGCTTCGTCGCCAACAACGGGCGGCTCGGCTTCGGGGTGCACGAGTACCTCTCGTACGCCCCCGAGACCGCGAGCCCGGTCCGGCTGGTCTGGCTGGCCGCGCACCGCTCGCGGGCGGCGTTCACGGCGGGCGTGGGCATCGAGTACGAGTCGTTCGTCAAGGGCGAGTTGGGCAGCGCCGCCCTCGACCGCTTCCGTGCCGTCCTGACCGACCAGGGGCACGACCCGGACGACTTCCTCCTCATCCCCGTCCACCCCTGGCAGTGGTGGAACAAGCTCACCGTCACCTTCGCCGCCGAGGTCGCCCGCGGCCACCTCGTCTGCCTCGGCGAGGGCGACGACGAGTACCTCGCCCAGCAGTCCATCCGGACCTTCTTCAACAAGTCGAACCCCGAGAAGCACTACGTGAAGACGGCCCTGTCCGTCATCAACATGGGCTTCATGCGCGGGCTTTCGGCCGCCTACATGGAGGCGACCCCGGCGATCAACGACTGGCTCGCCCAACTCATCGACAACGACCCGGTGTTGAAGTCCACCGGCCTGTCGATCATCCGCGAGCGGGCCGCCGTGGGCTACCGGCACCTGGAGTACGAGGCGGCCACCGACCGCTACTCGCCGTACCGCAAGATGCTCGCCGCCCTGTGGCGCGAGAGCCCGGTGCCGTCGCTCCGGGACGGGGAGTCCCTGGCGACGATGGCCTCGCTGGTGCACCTGGACCACGAGGGCGCGTCCTTCGCCGGCGCGCTGATCGAGCGGTCGGGGCTGGCGCCGGTGGAGTGGCTGCGGCGCTATCTGCGGGCGTACTTCACCCCGCTGCTGCACAGCTTCTACGCCTACGACCTGGTGTTCATGCCGCACGGCGAGAACGTGATCCTCGTTCTGAAGGACGGCGTGGTCCAGCGCGCGATCTACAAGGACATCGCCGAGGAGATCGCCGTCATGGACCCGGACGCGGTGCTGCCGCCGACGGTGGAGCGGCTGCGGGTCGAGGTCCCCGAGGACAAGAAACTGCTGTCGATCTTCACCGACGTCTTCGACTGCTTCTTCCGCTTCCTCGCCGCCGACCTGGCCGCCGAGGGCGTCCTGGAGGAGGACGACTTCTGGCGTACGGTCGCGGACGTCACCCGCGAGTACCAGGACGCGGCACCCGAACTCGCCGACAGGTTCCGGCAGTACGACATGTTCGCCCCCGAGTTCTCGCTGTCCTGCCTCAACCGGCTCCAACTGCGCAACAACGAGCAGATGGTGGACCTGGCGGACCCCTCCGGCGCGCTCCAGCTCGTCGGCACCCTGAAGAACCCGATCGCCGGGTTCTGACCCACAAAGCAGGCGGGCACCCCGGGGTACGGTCCCCCGGGGTGCCCGCCCCATTCACGTGTACAGATCAACTACCCTGCGGGCCAGGGCACTTGGGGCGACCGGTAGTAGTCGATCCCGAGCGCGTCCCAACGCGGGGCCTGCGCCGCGAGCCGCACCTTGTAGGTGTCCCAGTCGTGCGTCGAGGCCGGCGACCAGCCCAGCTCGGCCACGCCCGGCAGCCTGGGGAAGGCCATGTAGTCGATGTTCGCGCCGGTCACGATGGTCTCGGTCCACAGCGGTGCCTCGACCCCCCGGATCGCCGAACTCGGCACCCCGGCAAGGTAGTTGCCCGGGTCCCAGTCGTAGGAACGCTTGACCTCGACCAGGCCCGCCCAGTCCTGGCCGAGCGGGGTGTCCTCGGTGTACTTCATGTCGAGGTAGACCCGGTCGGCGGGCGAGAGGATCAGCCCGGTGCCGTTCTTCGCGGCCTCGGCGACCTGTGCCTTCTCGGCGGCGTCGGTGTCGTCGAGACCCCAGTACTGGGCGAGGGCGCCCTTCACCGGGTGGGCTCCGGTGATCTGGTGCCAGGCGATCACCGTCTTGCCGTACTTGGTGACGATCGGCTGCACCCGGTCCATGAACTTGACGTAGTCCTCATGGCTGGTGGAGTGCGCCTCGTCGCCGCCGATGTGGAGATAGCGGCCCGGGGTGAGCGCGGCCAGTTCACCGATCACGTCGTCCACGAAGCCGTACGTGAGGTCCTTGCCGACGCACAGCGAGCTGAAGCCGACGTCCGTGCCCGTGTAGAGCGGGGGTGCCACGCCGTCGCAGTTCAGGTCGGCGTAGGAGGCGAGGGCCGCGTTGGTGTGGCCGGGCATGTCGATCTCCGGAACGACCTCCAGGAAGCGGGAGGAGGCGTAGCGGACGATCTCCTTGTAGTCGGCCTTCGTGTAGTGGCCGCCCGCGCCGCTGCCGACCTCGGTCGAGCCGCCGTACGTCGCCAGGCGGGGCCAGGAGTCGATCGCGATGCGCCAGCCCTGGTCGTCGCTGAGGTGCAGATGCAGTTCGTTGATCTTGTAGAGCGCCAACTCGTCGATGTAGCGCTTGACTTGGTCGACGGTGAAGAAGTGCCGGGAGACGTCGAGCATCGCGCCGCGGTAGGCGTAGCGCGGGGAGTCCTCGATGGTGCCGCCCGCAATCTGCCACGGGGCGCGCTGCACGGAGTTCTTCTCGACGGCGGCGGGCAGGAGTTGGCGCAGGGTCTGGACGCCGTGGAAGAGGCCGGCGGGCCTGCTCGCGGTGATGGTGACACCGGAGGCAGTGCTGTTGAGCCGGTAGCCCTCGGCGCCGAACGTGCCCTTGGTCAGGCGGAGTTGGATGCCTCCCTTGCCCCGCGAGGTGACCGGCAGCCGGTAGCCGGTGGAGGGGCGCAGGATGCCCGCGAGGTACTCGCCGATCCGCCGTGACTCCCGGGTGTCGTCGACCCGGATCCGGGTGGCGCTGGTGATCTTGTACGGGTGTCCCGCGGGGGTGACCTTGGCGGGCGCCGGGACCACCCGGCCCAGCGGGGTGACGGCGGCGGGCCCGGCAGCGGGTGCGGCGCCGGCGACGGACACGCTCGCGGCGGCGACGAGCAGCAGCGAACCGAGGAGGCGGGTCGTTCTGTGGCGCTGTCTCACAAGGTGTCTCACAAGCGGTGCCTTCCTTGAAGCCGAAAGCCGGAAGCCGGACAGGTACAGACCATTCTGTCGCCAGACCGGTGGAACAATCCTTCCTATGGCGGAAATCATCCAGAAGGACGGCACCTGGATCTTCGACGGCGACGCCCTGCGGCTGACTCCCGGGCGGGACAAGAACGTCGGCCTGTTCCGCCGGACCTTGGGTGAACTCGTCGTCCCCCTGGGCGCGTTGGCGGGCGTCTCGTTCGAGCAGGGCCGGAGGTCGGGGCGGCTGAGACTGCGGCTGCGCGACGGCGCCGACCCCCTGCTGCACGCCACCGGCGGCCGGCTCGCCGAGAGCGACGACCCCTATCAACTCGCCGTGGAGTCCGACCGGTACGGCGTCGCCGAGTACTTCGTGGACGAGGTGCGGGGCGCGCTGCTGCTCGACGAGGTCCCGGCCGACCCCGTCGCCGAGTACCTGCTGCCGGGCCCGGCCGTGCCGCTGTCGGTCTCCGCCGGGGACGGCACCGCGAGCTTCGACGGCGAGCGCGTACGGCTGGAGTGGAACTGGAAGACCGAGGACGCCAAGTCCGCCGCCGGCGCCCGCACTCTCGCCGTCACGGACCTCGTCGGCGTGGAGTGGCGTCCGTCGGCCGGGCTGGAGAACGGCTACATCCGCTTCTCGGTGCGCAGCGCGCCGACCAAGGCGCCGCCCAAGTACGACCCCAACTCCGTTGAGCTGTGGGGCTTCAAGAAGGACCCGCTGATGGCCCTGGTCGCCGCGGCCGTCCAGGCGCGCCTCCCGCACCCCGCCGCCGAGACGGCCGTACGACCTGAACAGCCCGAGCCCGCGCGGCAGTCGACGGCCGCGGCGGAGGACAGCCACGACGCGCAGTTGCGGCGGCTGCGCGAACTCGGGGAGCTGCACCGGGACGGGGTGCTCACGGACGAGGAGTTCGCGATGGCCAAACAGGCGGTCCTCAAACGGATGTGACCATCCGTCAACCGAGGACCGCCTGCTGAATGAGTGGCGCCCTGCCTTCCGGGCGTAACTCGGTCTACTTCAGAGCTACTTGGCCTTGCGGGCGACCGTGAAGCGGTCGATCTCTGCGCCGGTCTCGGCGATGCCGCGGACCGTCAGGGTGGTCGTACGGCCCTTGTGTGCGGGCTCGACGTCCACGCGCAGGAACGAGTAGTTGAGGTAGCGCACGCGCGACCAGGCGACCGTCTCGTTGACCTTGCCGTCCTTCGTGTTGACGAAGGCGGCGACCGAGTCGAGGTCGGCGACGTGACCCTCGTAGGAGTCCGGTGCGGAGAACGCGTACAGGCTGCGGCCGGCCGCGCCCGCCGTCACGTAGACGACACCCTCGGTCTCCGGGTACGCCGTGCCGCCGATCGGCAGCTTCTTGACGACCGCGTTCTTCTTGATGACGTCGGTGCGCTCGTACTGGTGGTTGTGGCCGTTGATGACCAGGTCCACCGTGTACTTCTCGAACAGCGGCACCCACTCGTTGCGCACTCCCCCCTCCGAGGAGTGCGCGGTGGAGGTGCAGTACGCGCAGTGGTGGAAGAAGATCACCACGAAGTCGATGTCGTGCGCCGCGCGGAACTTCTTGAGCTGCGCCTCCAGCCACTTGGTCTGGGTGCCGCCCGAGATGCCGAGGTTGGCCGGGATCTCGAAGGACACGTCGTTGGCGTCCAGCGAGATGATCGCCGTGTTGCCGTAGACGAAGGAGTAGACGCCCGGCAGGTTCGTCTTGTCGGGGCCGTTGTCCGGCAGGTTCCAGCGGGCGTCCTCGCCGCCGTAGCCGTTGGGCGAGTACCAGGCCTCCATGTCGTGGTTGCCGTAGGCGGGCATCCACGGCACGGACTTGGCGACCGACTCGGTCTGGGCGAGGAACAGGTCCCACGTCCGCGAGTCGAAGCCCGTGTCGGTGGTCTGGCCCGCACCGGCCGGGTCGGCGTAGCAGATGTCGCCGGCGTGCAGGTGGAAGGCCGGGTTCTGGCCCAGCAGCAGGCTGTTGTTGGCCAGGCCGTGGTAGCCGACACCCTCGTCGCCGAAGGCCGTGAAGGTGAACGGCACGGCGCGGTCGGGGGCGGTGGTGAAGGTGCCCAGCGTGCCGAGCAGGTGGGCCTCGGCCGGGTCGAAGCCCGCGTGGCCGACGCCGTAGTAGTAGGTCTTGCCCGGACGCAGGTGCGTCAGCTTGGCGTGCAGGTAGTACTGGGTGTGGTCGCCGCTCGCGCCGACGCCCGCCGGGGTGTAGAGGGTGCGCACCTCGGCCTCGATCTTGCGGGAGAGGTCCCAGGGGTGCGCGCCGATCCGGACGAACGGCTTCTTGACGTTGGTCGGGACCTGCCAGGAAACCGTCACCTCCGTGCTCGGGTCGTTGCCGAACGCGAGGTGGCGGCCGAACGGGGAGACGAGGGCCCCGTCGACCGACGACGCGGTGGAGGTGGCGGCGTAGGTCGCGGAGGCCTGACTGGGGACGGCCGCCTGGGCGACCGCGCCCGGTACGAACACACCGCCGGCGACGGCGCCGAGGGTCACGGCACCGCCTCTGATCATCGTGCGCCGCGAGAATTTCGAGCGTAGGTACTCGTGCTGCTCGGCCATGCTCATGCGCCCGGCGAGCTCTTCGGGTACTCCCATACGAGGAATGTCCATGGCGTCTGAAACTCGTCCATATGAGCGACGTAACACAAGACACAGGATGGACAGCTTGCGAACAGAGTCCCATAAGACATTCAACAGACCGCTGCCCGATATCGGGCAGGATTCTTGCAAACCTTCCCTCGGTACCCCAGGATCAACCGGGTGCACGACGAACTCGTTGATCATCTGACGCGCTCCTCACCCCTCAGCCGGGGCGAGGCACTGCGGGTGATCCAGGACGTGCTCGCCTACTTCGACGAGACGACCGAGGAGTACGTCCGTCGCCGCCACCGCGAGCTCCAGGCGCAGGGCCTGGTGAACGCGACGATCTTCGACCGGATCGAGGCGGACCTGAAATACCGGGCGGTCGCACCACCTGAGCTCACGCTCAGGCAGTTGCGCCGCATCGTCTACGGCTAGGAATGCTTATACATGTGCGGAATCGTCGGATACATCGGCAAGCGTGACGTTGCTCCGCTGCTGCTGGAGGGCCTGCAGCGGCTGGAGTACCGCGGCTACGACTCGGCGGGCATCGTCGTGACGACCCCCAAGGCGGCCGGCCTGAAGATGGTCAAGGCCAAGGGCCGGGTCCGTGACCTGGAGGCCAAGGTCCCGGCACGCTTCAAGGGCACCACCGGAATCGCCCACACCCGCTGGGCCACGCACGGCGCCCCGTCCGACGTGAACGCCCACCCGCACCTGTCGGCCGACAGCAAGGTCGCCGTCGTCCACAACGGCATCATCGACAACGCCTCCGACCTCCGGAAGAAGCTCGAAGCCGACGGCGTCGAGTTCCTCTCCGAGACCGACACCGAGGTCCTCACCCACCTCATCGCCCGCTCGCAGCAGGAGAAGCTCGAGGACAAGGTCCGCGACGCCCTCCGGGTGATCGAGGGGACGTACGGCATCGCCGTCCTGCACGCCGACTTCCCCGACCGCATCGTGGTGGCTCGAAACGGCTCCCCGGTGGTCCTCGGAATCGGCGAGAAGGAGATGTTCGTCGCCTCGGACATCGCCGCACTGGTGACGCACACGCGCCAGATAGTGACCCTCGACGACGGCGAGATGGCGACCCTCAAGGCCGACGACTTCCGGACATACACCACCGAGGGCACGCGGACGACGTCCGAGCCGACCACCGTCGAGTGGGAGGCCGCCTCCTACGACATGGGCGGCCACGACACCTACATGCACAAGGAGATCTTCGAGCAGGCCGACGCCGTGGACCGCGTGCTCCGCGGCCGCATCGACGACCGCTTCTCCACCGTGCACCTCGGCGGCCTGAACCTGGACGCCCGCGAGGCCCGGCAGATCCGCCGCGTCAAGATCCTCGGCTGCGGCACCTCGTACCACGCCGGCATGATCGGCGCCCAGATGATCGAGGAGCTGGCCCGCATCCCCGCGGACGCCGAGCCGGCCTCCGAATTCCGGTACCGCAACGCGGTGGTCGACCCGGACACGCTCTACATCGCGGTCTCGCAGTCCGGTGAGACGTACGACGTGCTGGCGGCGGTCCAGGAGCTGAAGCGCAAGGGCGCGCGGGTCCTCGGTGTGGTGAACGTCGTCGGCTCGGCGATCGCGCGCGAGGCGGACGGCGGCATGTACGTGCACGCGGGCCCCGAGGTCTGTGTCGTCTCGACCAAGTGCTTCACCAACACCACAGTGGCGTTCGCCCTGTTGGCCCTCCACCTCGGCCGTACCCGCGACCTCTCGGTCCGCGACGGCAAGCGCATCATCGACGGCCTGCGCAAGCTGCCGGCCCAGATCTCCGAGATCCTCGACCGCGAGGACGAGATCCAGAAGCTGGCGGCCGAGTACGCCGAGGCCCGCTCGATGCTCTTCATCGGCCGCGTCCGGGGTTACCCGGTGGCCCGCGAGGCCTCCCTCAAGCTCAAGGAGGTCTCGTACATCCACGCCGAGGCCTACCCCGCCTCGGAGTTGAAGCACGGCCCCCTCGCCCTGATCGAGCCCGCCCTCCCCACGGTCGCGATCGTCCCCGACGACGACCTTCTGGAGAAGAACCGCGCCGCCCTGGAGGAGATCAAGGCCCGCAGCGGCCGCATCCTCGCGGTGGCCCACCAGCACCAGGAAAAGGCCGACCAGACGATCGTCGTCCCGAAGAACGAGGACGAACTGGATCCCATCCTGATGGGGATTCCTCTTCAACTCCTCGCGTATCACACGGCTTTGGCGCTGGGCAGGGACATCGACAAGCCGAGGAACCTCGCCAAGTCAGTCACGGTCGAGTAGCCGCCTTTTGCTTTTAGGGGCGCGGGGCTGTATCGATTTGCGGCTCCGCCGCGTGGGCGCGACAAGCCCCCACCGGGCCCGCAGAGGCCAACGAACGGAGAGGCCCCCCACGTGTGCCTCATACACGTGGGGGGGCCTTTCTGCTGCCGGTCAACTGGTAGCCGTCACGCCCCGACCAGCCGCCCGCCGCGGAAGAACCGTCGGCCAGTGAGCCAACGCAGCCGTCGCCGAATACCAGGCAACAGCCCCCGCAGCGACACCGAACCACCCCCCGACCTTGCCCAGCCCGTCGTTGCCGGCGAACTGCGCGACGGCGAGAAGCACGAGGGAGACGAAGAACAACCCGTAGGTCCCCTGGGTGAGTTGATCCCCACCCGCGAGGGTCACCGAGAGAGCGACCAGGGCGAACAGGACCAGGAACAGCCCCGCCGCGTTGTCCGAGGCGGAGCCCCCCGCGCTGACGGCCCAGGTGAACCAGAGCGCGCCGAACGCCGAGAACGCCGTACCGTTCGCCGTGTCACCGTCGCGGAACGCGAACAGCCCGGCGACGAAGAGCGCAACTCCGCCTACGTAGTGGGCGAGTGACACGGCATCAGATGCCGACACTCCGTTGATGACATCGGTGTACCCGAGCCCGAAGGCCAACAGGGTGATTCCCAGGGCGAGTCGGCCGACGATCGAAGTGGTGCTTCCCGCAGAGACGTCTTTGTCCACGGCGGGCTCCCTTCATGCATGTGCGGTTGTGCGGTGTGACCGATATATGCCCTTCACAAGGACACAAACACCTCTGCACAGCAGTGAATTCGGAGCCGACCGGCGCGTTGGACCTACGACTTACGGGATGACGACGACGGGCCGCTGCGCCCGCTTGGCGAGCCGTCCCGCGACGGAGCCGAAGATGCGTCCGACGATGCCGTGGGTGGAGCCCACGACGATCGCGTCCGCCTCGTACTCCCGCCCCACCTCTTCGAGTTCATGGCAGATGTCGCCACCGCGCTCGACAAGGATCCAGGGCACTTCCGCCAGATACTCGGCGCACGCCAGCTCAAGCCCCAGCACCTCGGTGCGGTGATCCGGCACGTCGACGAAGACCGGTGGCTCGCAGCCCGCCCACACCGTGGTGGGCAGCCGGTTGGCGACATGCACGATGACCAGGCCCGAGCCGGACCGGTGGGCCATGCCGATCGCGTACGCGAGGGCACGCTCACTGGACGTGGAGCCGTCGAAACCGACGACGACGCCGTGCTTGAAGGCGGGATCGCAGGAATGGCGTGGCTGTTCCGCCGCCAGGGGCTCGGCCGCCGTGGGATCGGCGACGGGCCGCTTGCGGTCCGCGGGTTCGAAAGATTCGTGACCGGCCATGGGTGTCTCGGCTTTTTGATCCTCTTGGGAGGGGACAACAGTGTGCGGCGGAGCTGTGTCCGGGAATCATCTTCCCAACCCCATACCCCCAAGGGTACGGCGCCAGTCCTCCTTAGCCCATATCCCGCACATGCTCCGGCGGAGTTCCCCGGAGCATGCACGAGGGGGCGCCCGTAACGCAATGGTTGCTGCCCCGTACAGGCGGTTTGCACAGGATTCACTTATCCGCGCGCCCACCCGCGGGCTGCCCTACAGTGACCGACGCATCGAACAAGCGTTGAACCCGGCGAGCCGCCGCCCCAGGGAGCACGCCATGTCCGGACACCGTACGACCTCCGAGGGACACCCCCACCCCGACAGCGCGACCGATGTGGTCCGCTGGGCGGTCTTCAGTTGCGCCCTCGTCCCCCTCGTCCTCCTCTGGTACGGCAGCTCGCTCGCCGGCGCCGCCGGTACGGCCCTGGGCCTCGCGGCCGTCACCGCCGCCTGCCGGGTGCTGCTGCGCCGGTCCGAACAGGGCGCGGTCCCGCTGCTGGCCGAAGAGCATGCCTCGCCGCCGGCCGCGGAAGAGGCCCCGTACCGCGGCCACCGCCACCGGGCCGGGGCGGGGGCGCACAGGGGCGGACGGCACGCCGGGGGAAGTACACCGGTCGACTGACCGGTTTCCGCGCACGCGCCCGACGCTTTTCAGCCAACTTCCGGCCACTGTGCATCTGTTGTCCGAACCACCCCCCAACCCCCGTTCCACCTGCACCGAAAGGGTCTGGGGGGCCTTGCGCACCCTACGGGGATTGGCCACTACGACGAGGCGCACTTCCCTGCACGGCCCACGAGTGCAACGCTTCGTGATCGAATGCTTCACGCCAAGTTGCCATGTCGACAATGTGCCGGTTGCCGAACTGGTCACCCCGGCACCACTGGACACAGTAGATTCGATCTTGACGTCTTACGGCGGGGGACTCGTGCAGGACCGAGGGGAAACGTGCAGGAGCGACACAACCGAGGAGCCGCGACCACCGAGGGGGGCTTAGCAGTATGAGCCACGACTCCACTGCCGCGCCGGAAGCCGCGGCCCGGAAGCTTTCCGGGCGACGCCGCAAGGAGATCGTCGCGGTGCTGCTGTTCAGCGGCGGCCCCATCTTCGAGAGTTCCATACCGCTGTCGGTGTTCGGCATCGACCGGCAGGACGCCGGAGTTCCGCGCTACCGCCTTCTTGTGTGCGGTGGCGAAGAAGGGCCGCTGCGCACGACCGGCGGGCTGGAACTCACCACACCGCACGGCCTGGAGGCGATCTCACGGGCGGGCACCGTCGTCGTGCCTGCCTGGCGGTCGATCACCTCGCCGCCGCCGGAGGAGGCACTCGACGCGATCCGCCGGGCGCACGAAGAAGGCGCCCGCATCGTCGGCCTGTGCACCGGCGCCTTCGTGCTGGCCGCGGCGGGCCTGCTGGACGGCCGTCCGGCGACCACCCACTGGATGTACGCGCCGACGCTGGCCAAGCGCTATCCGTCGGTGCACGTCGATCCGAGGGAACTCTTCGTCGACGACGGGGACGTGCTGACGTCCGCCGGTACGGCGGCCGGAATCGATCTCTGTCTCCACATCGTGCGGACGGACCACGGCAACGAGGCGGCCGGCGCGCTCGCCCGGCGCCTGGTGGTCCCGCCGCGCCGAAGCGGCGGTCAGGAGCGCTACCTCGATCGGTCTTTACCAGAGGAGATCGGCGCCGACCCGCTCGCGGAGGTCGTCGCCTGGGCGCTGGAGCACCTCCACGAACAGTTCGACGTGGAGACGCTGGCGGCACGCGCGTACATGAGCAGGCGTACGTTCGACCGCCGCTTCCGCTCGCTCACCGGGAGCGCTCCCCTGCAGTGGCTGATCACGCAGCGGGTGCTCCAGGCGCAGCGTCTGCTGGAGACGTCGGACTACTCGGTGGACGAGGTCGCGGGGCGCTGCGGCTTCCGCTCGCCGGTGGCTCTGCGCGGCCATTTCCGGCGCCAGTTGGGCTCGTCGCCGGCCGCCTACCGGGCCGCGTACCGCGCCCGCAGGCCGCAGGGCGACAAGCAGGTGGACGGCGACGGCGCTTCGGGTCAGCCCGGTGGTCCGGGGTCCCTGGGTCCGGCCGGGCTGCCGCCCGCGCTGCACCCGGACGGTCCGGTCCCGATGCAGACCCGGCGTACGGCGGCGAGCGCGCTGTCGTCGGCGTCGGCCTCCGCGGCGGAGAACGGCCGTGAGGCGTACGCCACAAGTCGGGCGGCGAGTCTGCCCGGCCAGCGCAGCGCGCCGTAGTACCTGCGACGTAGGAGCGGGAAGGCTCCCGGAGGTTTCCGTCAGGAGATCTCCGGGGGTTTCCGCATGCCCGGGACCACAAGGTCACCGCACGGTCGGCTCACCTGAGCGACGCGCACCTTAAGGTTAGACACATGAACGATCGCATGGTGTGGATCGACTGCGAGATGACCGGCCTCTCGCTGTCAGACGACGCTCTCATCGAGGTGGCCGCCCTCGTCACCGACTCCGAGCTGAACGTGCTCGGCGAGGGGGTGGACATCGTCATCCGCCCGCCGGACCAGGCGCTGGAGACGATGCCGGACGTAGTACGCCAGATGCACACCGCATCCGGCCTGCTCGACGAGTTGGCCGGCGGTACGACGCTGGCCGACGCCGAGGAGCTGGTCCTGGCGTACATCCGGGAGCACGTCAAGGAGCCGGGCAAGGCCCCGCTGTGCGGCAACTCGGTCGGGACCGACCGCGGTTTCCTGCTGCGTGACATGCCGACGCTGGAGGAGTACCTGCACTACCGCATCGTGGACGTGTCCTCGGTGAAGGAGCTGGCCCGCCGCTGGTACCCGCGGGCGTACTTCAACAGCCCCGAGAAGAAGGGCAATCACCGCGCCCTCGCCGACATCCGCGAGTCCATCGCCGAGCTGCGCTACTACCGCGAGGCGATCTTCGTCCCGCAGCCCGGACCCGACTCCGAGACGGCCCGTACGATCGCCGCGAAGCACGTCCTGCCCGCACACTAAAAGGCGTGCGCGAGCACCCCTTCAGACCCTGTACACTTTTTCTCGGCCGGTCGGAAACTCGCAGAAGTGAACGACCGGGCATGGTGGGTGTAGCTCAGCTGGTAGAGCACCTGGTTGTGGTCCAGGAAGTCGCGGGTTCAAGTCCCGTCACTCACCCTGAGTAATCAGCCGGTGACTTCGGAAACGAAGTCACCGGCTGATTCGTTTTCCGGAAACGGGAGCCCACCCACAGTGGACGTCGAACGCGAACTCATCAGTACCGCCCGGCTGGATCTCGTGCCCCTGAGCGCGGCGCACGCGGAGGAAATGGCCACGGTGCTGTGCTCCCCCGCCCTGCACACCTTCATCGGTGGCGAACCACTGCCTCCGGACGCCCTGCGGACCCGCTACGAGCGCCTCGCCGCGGGCTCCCCCGACCCGGCCGCCACCTGGTGCAACTGGGTACTGCGCCTGCGGGTGGAGGACTGTCTGGTGGGCACGGTCCAGGCCACGATCACGGAGGCGGGGTCGGTCGCGGAGATCGCCTGGGTGGTCGGAACGCCCTGGCAGGGGCGCGGTCTGGCGAGCGAGGCGGCGCAGGGGCTGGTGTCGTGGCTCGGAAAGCAGGCGGTCTCTACGGTCGTGGCGCACATCCACCCGGATCATCGGGCATCCGCGGCGGTCGCCACGGCGGCGGGCCTGGCGCCGACCGGCGAGTGGCAGGACGGCGAGGTCAGGTGGCGGTGCGCCACGCGTCCGTGAACTCCCGTACGCCCGCGAAGCGTTCGGCGGGATCGGCGCGGGTGGCCCTTTCCAGTACGGCGAGTTGGGCCGCCGTACCCCGCCAGGCCCGTTCGCCCTCGCCGGCGTCGAGGAGGAGGCGGGCGGTGCGGGCGAGGGCGTAGACCGTCGTACGGATGTCGATGCGGGCGCCGTGGTGCCACTCCTCGGGGGCCATGAAGCGGGCCGAGCCCGGGAGGCGGTCGCCCTGGAGGACGAAGGGGCCGGGACGGTACTCGTCGAGGTCGACGAGGTGGAGCGCGTCGCCGTAGAAGTCGTAGAGGAACGCGCCGTCGTAGAGGTCGACCGCCACCATGCCCGCCGCCTCCACCGCGAGGTGGGCGTCCAGGACGCGGTCGATCGCGCGGTGGACGGAGGCGAGGGGCAGGGCGCGGAAGCGGGCGCGGGCGGGGCCGTAGAGGGACTCCCCGGGGCGCCAGGGCATGACCACCGCCGTGCGGCCGCCGTCCGTCACGGTGATGCGGTGCAGGTGCGGGACGATCGCCGGGTGGCGGACCGCGCGGTGGAAGGCCCAGGCGCGGTCAAGTGAGGCCTGGGCGGGGGCTGTTGTGGCCGCCTTCACGAACCAGCGCTCGCCGTCCGGGAGTTGGACGGCGTAGCCGACACATCCGGAGTCCTGTTCGCCGAAGGTGCGGAAGATCTCGCCCACGCTGCGGAGGTACGGCTCCGCCGCGGGGATCTCCTCGACGGCCAGGAGGGGATGGCGACGGGATGTCATGGGCGACAGTCTGTCCGAGCGACCGCTCCCTCATGAAGACGCTCGCGTCACCAACTCCGTTGCCAGCACGACATGTTGCCGCTCCGGGCTCCGGGGTGTCGCCGGGCGGCGGTCCGCGATCTCGGCGAGCAGCAGGTCGATCATCGCGCGGCCCATTTCCTCTATCGGCTGGCGGACGCTGGTGAGCGGTGGGTCCATGTGGCGGGCGATGGCCGAGTCGTCGTAGCCGACGAGGGCCACGTCGTCCGGAATGCGCACGCCCTCCTCGCGGAGCACCTGGCGGGCGCCCGCCGCCATCACGTCCGAACCCGCGAAGACCGCGTCCACGTCGGGGCGGCGGGCGAGCAGTTCCTTCATCGCCCGTCGGCCGCCCTCCTCCGTGAAGTCGCCCGGCTGGACGAGGTGTTCGTCCAGTTCGTGGCCCGCGTCGAGCAACGCCTCGCGGTAGCCGTCCACGCGGCGCTGGGCGCCGTACACGTCCAGGCGGCCGGTGATATGGGCGATGCGGGTGCGGCCGCGGGACAGGAGGTGTTCCACGGCCGAGCGGGCTCCGCCGTAGTTGTCCGAGTCGACCGAGGTCAGGGGTTCGGCGGCCGACCGGGGGCCGCTGATCACCGCCGGGATCTCCAGCGCGGCCAGCAGGTCAGGCAGCGGGTCGTCCGCGTGGACCGAGACGAGCAGGACGCCGTCCACACGGTGTGCGGCCAGGTACTGGGCGAGGCGCTGCCGCTCCCGGTCGCTGCCCGCGAAGATGAGCAGCAACTGCATCTCGGTGTCCGACAGTTGGGTGCCGACGCCCTTGAGCATGTCCGAGAAGTACGGTTCCGCGAAGAAGCGGGTCTCCGGCTCGGGGACGACGAGGGCGATCGCGTCCGTGCGGTTGGCGGCCAGCGCCCGGGCCGCCGTGTTCGGGACGTACTCGAGCTCCGCGACCGCCGCCTCGACGGCGGCGCGGGTCGCGTCGCTGACCCTGGGCGAGCCGTTGATCACCCGGGAGACCGTGCCGCGGCCCACACCGGCACGGGCGGCGACCTCCTCCAGGGTCGGCCGCCTGCCGCCCCGGTTCCGCCCACCGCTGACCGCCATGGTCGCCGCCTTCCGTTCGCAGCTTTCAGGCCAGGAATGTAACAGCCGAGGCCCGGACGCCCCGCCCTCCATCGTCCCTCGTCGACCGGGGTCCCCGCCCGTCGGGACTCACCCGTCCTCGCCGGCCGTCGGCAGCGCGTTCCCCCGGATCACCCCGGCGTACCAGTGGGCGCTCGCCTTCGGGATGCGGCGCTGCGTGGAGTAGTCGACGTAGACGGCGCCGAAGCGCTTCGAATAGCCGTAGGACCATTCGAAGTTGTCGAGCAGCGACCACAGGAAGTAGCCGCGCACGTCGGCTCCGTCGGCGACGGCCCGGCGGACGGCGTCCAGGTGGGCGTGCAGGTAGGCGATGCGCTGCGGGTCGTTGACCAGGCCCTCGGGAGAGACGTAGTCGTCGAACGCGGCGCCGTTCTCCGTGACCATCAGCGGCAGCCCGGGGTGCGAGGCGGCCAGGTCGGTCAGGAGGGTGTGCAGGCCGCTGGGGTCGATCGCCCAGTTCATCGCCGTGAGGTGGTCGTTGGCGAGGTGGAAGTCCACGTCTCCGGAGCCGGTCCACGGTGAGTGGTCGCTCGCGCCGTGGCCGTCGTTCTTGGTGGCGCCGTCGCCGGAGCCGGCCGAGACGACGGTCGGCGCGTAGTAGTTGACGCCGAGCATGTCGATGGGCCGGGAGATCTCGGCCAGGTCGCCGTCGCGCACCAGCTCCGCCCAGTCGACGAGGTGCGCGGTGTCGGCGCGCAGGTCCTCGGGGTAGGCGCCGTCGAGCAGGGGGCCGGTGAAGATCCTGTTGCCGACCGCGTCGATACGGCGTGCGGCCTCCGCGTCCTCGGGGCTGTCGGTGAGCGGGCGCACCTGGTGCAGGTTGAGGGTGATGGAGGTCTGCGCGGTGGCCGGCAGGACCTCGCGCAGCGCCCCGACCGCCAAGCCGTGGCCCAGGTTGAGGTGGTGCGCGGCGCGCAGGGTGGCCGCCGGGTCGGTGCGGCCGGGGGCGTGCACTCCGGAGCCGTAGCCCAGGAAGGCGCTGCACCAGGGCTCGTTGAGGGTGGTCCACAGGCCGACGCGGTCGCCGAGGGCCCGGCCCATGATCTCGGCGTAGTCGGCGAAGCGGTGCGCGGTGTCGCGCTGCGGCCAGCCGCCCGCGTCCTCCAGCTCCTGCGGGAGGTCCCAGTGGTAGAGGGTGGCGACGGGGGTGATGCCGGCCGCCAGGAGCTCGTCGGCGAGCCGGCGGTAGAAGTCGAGACCGCGCTCCACGGCGGGCCCGCGGCCGGTGGGCTGGACCCGGGTCCAGGAGATGGAGAACCGGTACGCCTTCAGGCCGAGGTCCTTCATCAGCGCCACGTCGTCGCGGTACCGGTGGTAGTGGTCGGCGGCGATGTCACCGGTGTCGCCGTTGCGGACCTTGCCCGGCGTGTGACTGAAGGTGTCCCAGATGGAGGGGGTCCGGCCGTCCTCCGCGGCGGCGCCCTCCACCTGGTAGGCGGCGGTGGCGGCACCCCAGACGAAGCCCGGGGGGAAGGAGGTGGCGGACGCCGGCGCGGCCTTGGTCTCATGTCGTACGGCGGTCATGTGAGCGCTCCCGGGGTGGGGTGAGTGAAGGCCGGACGGTGGTCCGGCGGTGCGGGGGGGGGAAGCGGACGGGGCACGACGGCGGGCGCCCGGCCGGGTACGGCCCGCGTGCGGAGCGGGCCGTACGGGACGGTGAACTGGGCTTGTGCGAGCGGCAGTTGGCGGCCCTGTGTCAGCCCTTGACGGCGCCCGCCATGATGCCTCCGATGATCTGCTTGCCGAAGATCACGAACACCAGCAGCAGCGGCAGGGTGCTGATCAGCGCCCCGGCCATGACGATGCTCTGGTCGGGGGTGTAGGAGGCGCTGAGCTGGCCGAGCGCCACCTGGATGGTGGGGTTGTCCTGGTTCAGGGCGAGGAAGGGCCAGAAGAAGTCGTTCCACGCCTGGACGAAGGTGAGCATCCCGAGCACCATCATCGCGGGGCGGGCCGCGGGCAGGACCACGTTCCAGACGATGCGGATGTTGCTCGCGCCGTCCACCTTGGCCGCCTCGATGAGCTCGTAGGGCAGGGCCTCCAGCAGGTACTGGCGCATGAAGAAGACGCCGAAGGCACCGACGAGGGTGGGGAAGATCACCGACTCCAGTTTCCCGCCCCAGCCGATGTCCGCCATCATCATGAACAGCGGTACGACGCTGAGTTGGGGCGGGATCGTCAGGGTGGCGATGACCGCGGTCATCAGGGCGCCACGGCCGCGGAAGCGCATCTTGGCGAAGGCGTAGCCGGCGAGGGTACAGAAGAACAGCGTGGCCGCGGTGATGGAGCCCGCCACGATCACGGTGTTGACAATCGCCTTCCCCAGGTGGGCCTGTTCCCAGGCCGACTGGAGGTTGCTCCACAGCCGGCCGCCCGGCAGGAACGGCGGCGGGCTGTCGAGGACCCGCTGCTGGTCGTGCGAGGCGGCCACCAGCGTCCAGTACAGCGGGAAGACCGAGCCCAGGCCGACGATGATCAGGGCCGCGTAGGTGAACGGGCCACCCTTGAGCTGCTGGCCGGCGCCGATCTTGAAACGGCGGCGGCCCGTGCCCGGGGTGACGGGAAGTGGCGCGGGATCGAGGTCCGGCGCGGTGGGGGTGGGACTGGTCGTGGTCATCGATATCGCTCCCGTCACGCCGCGCTCTTGCGCAGGACCCGGCCGACGATCAGGTTGATCAGGGCAATGAGCAGCAGCAGGACGAGCATGGCCCAGGCGACGGCCGCGGCCGGGCCCAAGTGCCCCAGCTTCCAGCCGTAGTTGAAGAGATAGATGCTGAGCGTCTCGTACTGGTGCTCGCTGCCTCCGGTGGAGCCGAGCGTGCCGCCCTGCAGCAGCAGCGGCTCACCGAACAACTGCATGGAACCGATGGTCGAGATGACGATGGTGAACAGGATCGTCGGCCGCAGCGAGGGAATGGTCACCTTGCGGAACTGCTGCCAGCGCGTCGCTCCGTCGATCGAGGCCGCTTCGTACAGGTCCGTGGGCACGGCCTGCATGGCCGCCAGATAGATCAGGGTGTTGTAGCCGGTCCAGCGCCAGATCACGATGGCCGAGATGGCGATCTTGGACGACCACTCCCCGTTGCCCCAGTCGATGTTGTCGACACCGACGAAGTGCAGCACCCAGTTGAGCAGGCCGCCGTCGGCCCGGAAGACCAGGGCGAAGACGAGGGCCGCGGTCGCCACCGAGGTGGCGTACGGGGTGAGGATCACCGTCCGCCAGAACGTGCTGGCGCGCAGCTTGTAGTTGAGCAGATGGGCCAGGCCCAGGGCCATCAGGAGCTGCGGGACGGTCGAGATGACGCCGATGACGAAGGTGTTGGTGACCGCGGTCCAGAACTCGGAGTCCTGGAGGATCGTGGCGAAGTTGTGCCAGCCGACCCACTCGGACTGGTTCAGGCTCGTCATCTCCACCCGGTGCATGGCTATCCAGCCCGTGTACAGCATCGGGTAGAGGCCGAAGGCACCGAAGATGAGGAAGAAGGGGGCGATGTACGCGTACGGCGACGCCTTGTCGTCGAGGCGCCACAGGCGGGTACGCCACACGCCGGGTTCCTTCGACACGACGCCGACCCCGCCGGGTGGCGGGGTGGGGGCGCCCCGTGTGGGGGTTGTGGTTGCCACGGAGGGAGTCCTTCCCTGGATCTCGGCCGGGTACGGGCAGGGGGCGGGCGCGGGGCCGGGGCACCCGGCCCGGGACACGTCGTCGTACTCAGGTCGCCGGTCGTCCGGCGGACACGGTGCGGCGGCGTCCGGTGAGTGTGCGCCGAACACCGCGGAAGAGACCGGCACTTGACGACCGGGGCCGGTGCGGAAGGCCCCGCGCCCACGGCGGGGGCCGCCGCGCGGCCCCACGCACGTGGCGCGGTGCGGGCGGCCGCCGGGCCGCCCGCACCGCGGCCTGTGTCAGCCGATCACCTTGTCGATCGATTCGGTCGCGGCCTTCCACGCCTTGTCGGGCTTGGTGCCCCGCTGCTCCATGTTGTTGATCTGCGTGGAGATCGTGTCCTTGATCGTGCCGTCCTTCGCGCCGAGCACGGCCTCGGGGATGGCCTTCGCCTCATCGGCGTAGATCTGACCGATCGGGGCGTCGCTGAAGTACGGCAGCGTGGCGTTCTTCACGCTGGCGAGCTCGTAGGCGCCCTTGTTCGACGGGAAGACACCGATCGCCTTGAACACGGCGGCCTGCTGCTCGGGAGCGGTCAGCCACTTGACCAGGTCGGTGGCCGCCTTGACGTTCTTGCCGCTCTTGGGCACGGCCAGGAAGGATCCGCCCCAGTTGCCCGCGCTGGTGCCGGGTGCACGGGCGATGTCCCACTTGCCCTTGTAGGCGTCACCGGAGTTGATGGAGATCTGGCCGGCCATCCAGGCGGGGCACGCCACGGTGGCCACGGTGC
Organism: Streptomyces sp. NBC_01478; assembly: GCF_036227225.1. GTDB lineage: Bacteria > Actinomycetota > Actinomycetes > Streptomycetales > Streptomycetaceae > Streptomyces. The sequence goes on from NZ_CP109444.1 coordinate 4,500,731, forward strand.
CCTTGCGCAGCGCCGCCGTCCAGGCGTCGGTGAACTGGGGCAGACCCTGGGTCAGCTTCTTGGACGCGGCCTCGGCGGCCAGGTTCCAGCCCTGCTTCACGGACGCGCTGTCCTTGTAGATCGCCTTGCCGGAAGCGTCGTAGTACTGCTCCGCGGAGGAGCTGACGACCGCGTTGTACATGGCGCTCGCGGAGTCCATGAAGTAAGTGCCCTTGGGCGCCTTCGCCTTGAACTTCTCGCCGAGCTTGAGGTAGTCCTCCCAGCCGCCCGCGACGGCCTTGGCGACGGAGTCACGGTCGCTCGGCAGGCCCGCCGCCTTGAAGAGGTCCGATCGGTAGCACAGGGACATCGGGCCGATGTCGGTGCCGGCGCCGATGACCGAACCGTCCGACGCGGTGGCCTGCTTCTCCTTCCAGGAGACCCAGTCGCTCACGTTGATCGTCTTGCTCAGATCGGCGAACTTGGCCGCCTGGGTGTCGACGACCTCCTTGATGCGGCCGACCTCGATGCCCGTGACATCGCCCAGGCCACTGCCCGTGTTCAGCTGCTGAAGAAGCTTCGGGTAGTAGTCCTGCTCGTTGGCAGTGGTGTTTTCCTTCACCGTGATGTTCGGGTGCAGCTTGTGGTACTGGGCGAACAGGCCGGCTTCCTTGTAGCCGAACTGCCCGAAGTCGTCCACCGTGAGAGTGATGTTCCCGTTCGAGTCCTTGGCGTCCGAGGAGCTGTCGTCGCTGCTGCAGCCGGTCAGCAGCAGGGCAGAGGCCGTCAGGACCGTCGTGGTCACGGCCGCCACTCTGCGGCCGCGGCCGCCGGCGGTACGGGTGATGCTCATTCCACTACTCCTTGTTCCAGTGGGGAACGGGATCTCAGGAATCGGACCGCCGAGGCTCGACGATCCGGACCTGCCCTCTCGTTTCGAGCAGCAGCCAGCCCACAGCACGGGACGTGCGGTGAAAAGGTGCTGGTCAACGGTGTGCCATGCGAGATAGAGGGACGGGCCGTTGGTGGTTTAGTCCACACGGAAGGAAGCCCCCGAGGTTCCGTGGGACCGCTCCCACGCGGCATGCCGGAAGACTCCTTCGTGCCGGGCCGGGTGTCAAGACTTGAAAACGGCGTTGTTGCGCAAGCGTGTTCCGCACGTCACGTGAATGTGTCGCTCCACCTGGCGTCACCGGCCGGACACGGACCGGTCCCGCACAGGATTCACGCAGGTGATCCAAGGGTCCGTCGCGCGGGCGCGGCGCCCGGGCCGTCCGTCCGGGCCGTCGCCCGATTTTCTGGGCAAGAATGAGGCAAGTCCCCACTGATCGCCGGAAGGTGAACGATGAGCCCTGCCGAACAGCCGCCCCCGCGCGCGGACGTCCGGCGCCCGACTCTCAACGCCGTGGCCGCGCTCGCCGGCGTCGGCCGCGGCACGGTCTCCCGGGTCATCAACGGCTCCCCCAAGGTGAGCGCCCACGCCCGCGCGGCGGTGGAGCGGGCGATCGACGAACTCGGCTACGTCCCGAACCCCGCCGCCCGCTCCCTGGCGACCCGCCGTACCGACTCGGTCGCCGTGGTCGTCCCCGAGGGCGAGGACCGGCTCTTCTCCGAGCCCTACTTCTCGGGGATCATCCGCGGTGTGTCGGCCCAACTCGCCATCGCGCAAATGCAGTTGCTGCTGGTACTGACGCCGGACGAGAAGGAGTACGCGCGACTGGCCACGTACCTGTCCGCACACCGGGTGGACGGCGTACTGATCCTCGCGGTCCACAGCGGCGACACGCTGCCCGACCGACTGCACGAACTCGCCGTGCCGACCGTGCTCGCCGGCCGGCGCGGCCACGGGGAGCCCCTGGGGCATGTCCGCGCGGACAACAACGGCGGTGCCAGGATCGCGGTCCAGCACCTGCTGGCCACGGGCCGCCGGACCATCGCCACCATCACGGGCCCCCTGGACATGGACGTCGCCCAGGCCCGACTCGACGGCTACCGCGAGGCGTTGGAGAGCGCGGGCGTCACCGTCGACGAGGACCTGATCGCGTACGGCGACTTCCGTGAGGAGGGCGGACGCGCGGCCATGCGGGAGCTGCTGCGCAGACGGCCCGGGCTCGACGCCGTCTTCGCCGCGTCCGACGTGATGGCGTCGGGTGCGGTGCTGGAACTGCGCGCGTCGGGCCGGCGGGTGCCCGACGACGTCGCCGTCGTCGGCTTCGACGACTCGATCGTGGCCCGGCACATCGATCCCCCGCTGACCAGCGTCCGCCAGCCGCTGGAGGAGATGGGCCGCACCATGGCGAGCCTCCTGCTGGACGAGATCGCCCAACGCGGCGGGGGTCACCGGCAGGTGGTGCTGCCGACGCGGCTGGTGGTGCGGGAGTCGGCTTGAGCGGTGTCCACCGGAACGGTGTACGCCAGAACGGTGTACGCCAGAACGGTGTACGCCAGAACGGTGTACGCCAGAACGGTGTACGCCAGAACGGTGTACGCCAGAACAGTGTCCGCCAGAGCGGCGTCCGCGGCGACCGTGTGCACGCGACGGGCGGAAGACGTCGGGGGGCGGAAGACGTCGGGAGGCGGAAGGCGTGGGGAGGCGTCGGGAGGTCGGAAGACGTCGGGAGGAGCTACCCCTTTGCTCATGGGAGCGCTCCCATGCATAATGGGCGCCACTCGACCCATGGGAGCGATTCCATGCCCGACCTGACACCCCTGGCCTTTCCCCCTGCCTTCTTGTGGGGAGCCGCGACCTCCGCGTACCAGATCGAGGGGGCGGTGCGGGAGGGCGGCCGCACGCCCTCGATCTGGGACACCTTCAGTCATACGCCGGGCCGTACGGCCGGTGGTGAGCACGGTGACATCGCCGTCGACCACTACCACCGCTACCGCGACGACGTGGCGCTGATGGCGGACCTGGGTCTGACGGCGTACCGCTTCTCGGTCTCCTGGCCGCGGGTGCAGCCGACCGGCCGGGGCCCGGCGGTCCAGGTGGGCCTGGACTTCTACCGCCGCCTGGTGGACGAGCTGCTCGCGCACGGCATCAAGCCGGCGCTGACTCTCTACCACTGGGATCTGCCGCAGGAGTTGGAGGACGCGGGCGGCTGGCCGGAGCGCGACACGGCGTACCGCTTCGCCGAGTACGCGCAGATCGTGGGCGAGGCGCTGGGCGACCACGTGGAGCAGTGGACCACGCTCAACGAGCCCTGGTGCAGCGCGTTCCTGGGCTACGGCTCGGGGGTGCACGCGCCGGGCCGTACGGACGCGGGCGCGTCGCTTCGGGCGGCCCATCACCTCAACTTGGCGCACGGGCTGGCCACTTCGGCGCTGCGGTCCGCGATGCCGGCCCAGAACTCGATCGCGGTCAGCCTCAACTCCGCGGTGGTCAGGCCCGCTTCACTGTCCCCGGCGGACATGGCGGCGACCCGCAAGATCGACGACCTGGCCAACGGGGTGTTCCACGGGCCGATGCTGCACGGTTCGTATCCGCAGTCGCTGCTCGACGCGACGCGGTCGATCACGGACTGGTCGTACGTCCGGGACGGCGATCTGACGCTCATTAACCAGCCGTTGGACGCCCTGGGGTTGAACTACTACACCCCGGCGGTGGTCGCGGCGGCGGAACCGACCGGACCGGCCCCGCGGGCCGACGGACACGGCGTGAGCGCGTACTCCCCCTGGCCGGGCGCGGACGACGTGGCGTTCCTCCAACCCCCGGGCGAGCGCACGGAGATGGGCTGGACGATCGACCCGACGGGCCTCTACGACCTGATCATGCGCTACACGAGGGAGGCTCCGGGCCTGCCGTTGTACGTGACCGAGAACGGCGCGGCCTACGACGACAAGCCGGACCCGGAGGGTCGCGTGCACGACCCGGAGCGGATCGCCTACCTCCACGGCCACCTGTCCGCCGTACGGCGGGCGATCACGGACGGCGCGGACGTGCGCGGCTACTACCTGTGGTCGCTGATGGACAACTTCGAGTGGGCGTACGGGTACGAGAAGCGGTTCGGCGCGGTGTACGTCGACTTCGCGACGCTCGCCCGCACACCGAAGTCGAGCGCCCGGTGGTACGGCGAGGCGGCCCGCACGGGCACGCTCCCCTCGGCGGAGGGCGCCTGACCCACGGGGAAACCGGGGGACGGGGAACGGGGCGCGGCATGCCGTGGGGGGCGTGCCGCGCCTCGGCGGGGTGTGGTGGGGTACGGCAGGCGGGCAGGCCCGGGGCCTCGTCGTGGATGAGGACGCGGAAACGGTGGGGGTCGGACTAACCTGCGTAGAGGGTTACGGGAGTTAGAAAACCTTTCGGCTCGCAGGCGTTGATGGTGTTGGTGACGGCTTCGAAGGTCAACAGGATTGCCGTGTCGATGGGTTCGGGGCACTGGGATACGGCGAGGAGGGTGGTGACCGGGCCGGCCAACTGCTCGGCGCCGACCGCACGCGGATCAGCAATATCGAGGCAGCCCACCTCGACGTCTCGCGCAACCGCCTCTACAAGCTGCTGCCCGAGTACGACCGCCCGGGCGGTGCGCCTGGCCCGCAAACGCGCACCGACCGGCGACTCACCCGTCACGTGCCGCGCCGTCATCCACGAATCCGCGCTCCACACCCGCGTGGGCGGCCCGGCGGTCATGCGCAGGCAGTTGTTGCGGCTGACGGAGGCCTCCCGACTGCCCAACGTGACCGCGCAGGTCCACCCGTTCGAAGCCGGCGTCTACTCCGCGCACACCCGCTCCTTCGTTCTCTTCGGCGGCGGGGCCCCCGAACTCGACACGGTCTACCTGGAGCATCCGACGAACTCGCCGAGCCTGATCCAGCACGTCATGTACGCCCTGCGAGAGGACCCGCGATGCCCCACCTCGCCGGGCAGAAGTCGTCGTACAGCACCGGCGGTGAAGGCGAGTGCGTGGAGCCGGCGGCAGCAGCGACCGGCGCCCACATCCACCTCCGCGAGAGCGACCAACCCCACCGCAGGGCCACGCTCCCGCCCCACACCCTCACGAACTCATCCATGAGACCGCCCTTGCCACGCGCTAAATAGAGTGATTCATTCGATCCGCAAGTGAATGGATACATATCAAGCGCGAGGAGATGTCCGTGGCCGTCACCCTGGGCCGGCAGCCGATCATCGTCGAGCAGTTCGTCGCGGTCGCCCGGCACGGCGCCCGGGTCGAGTTCGACGCGACGTACGTCGACCGCGTACGCAAGTCCCGCGCGCTGGTGGAGCGCTTCCTCGCCGAGAACCGCCTGGTCTACGGCGTCACCACCGGCTTCGGCGACAACGTCACGGAGGTGATCGACCCGGCGGACGCCGAGCGGCTCCAGCGCAACATCGTGCGTTCGCATGCCGTGTCGGTCGGTGAACCGCTGCCCACCGAGGTCGTCCGCGCCATCGCGCTGATGGAGTTGGTCGGCCTCGGTGAGGGCTTCTCCGGTATCCGGTTCGAGACCCTTGAGCTGATCCGGCGGATGCTCAACGCCGGGGTCACACCGCACGTCCCCGGCGAGGGTTCCGTCGGCTATCTGGCCCCCGAGGCACACATGGCGCTCGTACTCCTGGGCGAGGGCCGGGCGTCGTACGGCGGCCAACTGCTGCCCGGCGCCGAGGCGTTGGCCCGGATCGGCGAGCGGCCGACCCGGCTCGCCTGCAAGGAGGGGCTGTCGCTGACGAACGGGACCCACTCGGTCACCGCGACAGCCGTCCTCGCCGCCCATGACGCCGGCGTCGCGGCGACCACGGCCGACGTGGCCGCGAGCCTCTCCGTACAGGCGCTCAAGGGCACGGTCCGCGCCTACGACGCCCGGATCCAGGAACGGAAGCGGCACCCGGAGCAGGCCGCCGTGGCCGAGAATCTGCGACGGCTGACCGAGTCCAGCGCGATCAGCGCCGCGTTCCTCGACCACCGGCTCCAGGACAGCCTCTCCCTGCGGGCCGTACCGCAGATCCACGGCGGCGCGAAGCGGGCGCTCGCGCAGGCCCGAGAAGTCATCGTCGAGGAACTCCACTCCGTGGGCGACAACCCGGTCATCCACCCCGAGGGCGAGGACGGGGTCGCGCTGAGCGGGGCGAACTGCGACAGCACGTACGTCGGCATCCAGGCCGACACCATGGTCAACGCGATGACGGTCCTGGCCAAGGTCTCCGAGCGCCGCACCGACCGCATGGTCAACAGCAACTTCAGCGAGCTGCCCGCCTTCCTGGCACCGAAGCCCGGCCTCAACAGCGGCTACATGATCGCCCAGTACACGGCCGCGGCACTGACGATGGAGCTGCGAGGCATGGCAGTGCCCGCATCCGCGGACAGCATCACCACCTCGGCCAACCAGGAAGACGCCGTCAGCAACGCCTACTCGGCGGCCCTGAAGGCCTACCGCGCGGCCGGCAAACTCGCCTACGTCATCGCGATCGAGCTGATGTGCGCGGCCCAGGCCCTCGACCTCCTCGCACCGCTCACCCCCTCACCGGCCGCCGACGCCCTGCGGTCCACGATCCGCGAGACCGTACCGACCGTCGACGAGGACCGGGTCTTCCACACCGACATCGAGCACATCGCCGAACTGGTGCGGAGCGGGGAGGCGTTGCGGGTCGTGGAGGGTGTGGTGGGGGCGTTGGCGCGGTGACGGCGGCGGGGCGGGCAGCGGGCGCGCTGCCGCCGGGGTCCGCCCGTGACGGCAGCGGTGCACGACCGGTACGGACCGCCGACCGTGGTCCGGGTCGCCGAGGTGGACAAGCCCTCGATCAGAGCCCGTGACCTTCTCGTCAGGGGTCCTTCGCCGGGGGCGCGGACCGGTTCGTCGAGACCGGGCGGAAGGTCGGCAACGTCGTCATCAGCGTCGTACCGTCGAACCGACCCCCACGCCCCGCGACTTCACACTCACAGCCGCCCCTCAGACCGCCCGCAGTGAGCTCCCAGCCCCAAGGCGTCCAATCCCTGTGTACGGGGTGATCCGATCCCGGTGCGGACGGACGGGAGGACGTCGTGTTGTTCATCGTGTTGGTGCTGCTGGCCCTGATCGTCGCCGAAGCGGTCGCCTTCGGCAAGAGGCAGGCCGGGGGCGGGAGTTCGAGACTTGGGTACGGCGGCGGTGCCGATGCCGACGCCAACGCCGGGGCGGAGGCCGCTCGTTGGGTGGAGCGGCTCGGGGGGAGTCTGTCGACGCTCGACGCCGGTGGGAACGGCGCCGCCCGGCAGGCCCTCGCCGACGCCACCGAGCGGCATCGGGCCGCCGAGGGGCAACTCGCCGTCGCCTACTCGTCGTTGCAGTACGGGCTCGTGACGCAGACCGCCATCGAGGGACTGCATCACATCCGTACCGCTCGTGGCGCGCTGGGGCTGGACCCTGGGCCCGAGTTGCCCGCGCAGGGTGCCGGTGGGCAGGTCACGGTCGGTGGGCAGACGTACACCGCCTCCGCGCAGCCGGGCACCGGCACGCCGTACTACTACCCCGGCGGAGTCGTCAACGGCCGTTCCATGCCCGGGGGTTGGTACAGCACACCCTGGTGGAAGACCGCCCTCGTCGCGGGTGCCGCCGGGGTCGGTGGCATGTTGCTCGCGGACGCGCTGTTCGACGGCTTCCACCATCACGGGCCGCACGGTGGGATGTTCGGCGGTGGGCCGGGGGGACCCGGTGGGTTCGGCGGGCCGGGCCCCTTCTGAAACCCCCGCCCGTCAGCCCTTGTTGGCGCCCAGCGTGAGGCCGCTGACGAACTGGCGCTGGAGCGCGAAGTACACGATCAGGGTCGGGATCGCGGTGAGCAGGGCGCCCGCGGCGACCAGGTTGGGGTCGGTGAAGTACTGGCCGGAGAGGTTGTTCAGGGCGGAGGTGATCGGCATGTTCTCGCCGGTCGAGATCAGCACGATCGCCCAGAAGAAGTCGTTGTAGATCCAGATGGAGAGCAGCGTGGCCAGGGCCGCCATCGCCGGCTTGCAGAGCGGGAGCACGATCTGCCAGTACATCCGCCACACCGACGCGCCGTCGACCAGCGCCGCCTCGGTCAGCTCGTCCGGCAGCATCCGCATGTAGTTGCTCAGCACGAAGGCGCAGAAGCCTGATTGGAACGCCACGTGGATGAGGACCAGGCCCAGCGCGGAGTCGTAGAGCTTGCCGCTCATCGTGATGCCGGGGAGGTCGATCAGCAGGTACATGCGGTACAGCGGGGTGATGATGACCTGCTGGGGCAGCAGGTTGCCGGCCGTGAAGACCAGCAGCAGGAAGATGTTGAGCCGGAAGTCGAAGCGGCTGACGTAGAACGCGACCATCGACGCCAGCAGCAGCGTGAGCAGCACGGCCGGGACCGCGATGATCAGTGTGTTGACGAAGTAGTGGATCATGTCGGACTGCTGGAACGCGTTCTTGAAGTTGTCGAGGTTCAGCTTGTCCGGCCAGGAAACGTACCCCTTGTTGCTGGTCTCGGAGTACGGGCGCAGGGCCGCGTAGACCGCCCACAGCAGCGGGGCGAGCCAGGCCAGCGAGGTGACGACGAGGAACGTGTGCAGCAGGACCCGGGCGGGGCGGAGCGGGGTGCGCTGCTTCACGCCGAGTGCGGCGGTGGGGGTGGTCATGCGCGCCGCTCCTTCCGGAAGGTCGCGATCAGGTACGGGATGATGACCACGAGGGAGATGACCAGCAGGACGACGGCGATCGCCGACCCGTAGCCGATCCGGCTGGACTCACCGATGATGTTGTTGGTGATCAGGATCGACAGCAACTCGGTGCCCTGGGCGCCCTTGTTGAAGACGTAGACCAGGTCGAAGGCGCGCAGCGACTCGATGATGGTGACGACCAGGACGACCGTGTTGGTGGGGCGCAGCGTCGGGAAGATGACGTTCTTGAACGTCTGCCACTCGTTCGCGCCGTCCAGTGCGGAGGCCTCGCGCAGGGACGGGTCGACGCCCTTCAGGCCGGCCAGGTACAGGATCATCATGTAGCCGGCGTGCCGCCAGGAAGCGGCGATCAGGACGGCCCACAGGTTGAGCTTGGGGTCGCCGATCCAGTCGATGTAGTGGCCTGGCTTGTTGGCCCCGATGAGGCTGTTGATCAGGCCGGTGTCGGGGTTGTAGATGAGCTGCCAGACGAAGCCGGTGACCGCCAGCGACATGACGACCGGCAGGAAGAACGCGGTCTGGTAGACGCGGCTGAAGCGGATCTTCTTGTCCAACTGGACGGCCAGGAACAGGCCGAAGGGCGTCGGCAGCAGGATGAGCACGACGAACCAGATGATGTTGTGCTCGAGGGCCGGCCAGAACTGCGGGTTGTCGTTGAACAGCTCCTTGAAGTTGGCCAGCCCCACCCACTTGATCGAGTCGAAGCCGATGCCGTCCCAGGACGTGAAGGCCAGGGCGATCGAGGCGAGGGCGGTGACCCAGACCAGGGCCACGTGCAGGACCGTCGGCGCGCCCGCCATGAAGGCGAGCGTGATGCGGTCACGGCGGGTCAGCAGGCGCTTGGCGCCCTGCGGGACCCGCTTGTTCTCGGGTGCGGGGCCCGGAGGCGGAACGGCGTCCGCCTCCGGGCTCGTCGTAGTCGTCTCGGAGATCATGAGGAGGCGAAGATCGTCTTCTTCTGGCGCTCGATCGAGGTCAGCAGACTGTCGACGCCCTTGGGGTTCTGGAGGAACTTCTGCAGTCCGGGCTGCATCACCGTCGAGGTGAAGTCCGGCCGCGAGTCGCGGTCCATGAACTGGGTGAGACTCTTGGCGGCGCCGATCATGTCGAACGCCTTCTTCTGCAGCGGCGAGTACGCGGAGGTGTCGGCCTTGCTGGAGGCGGCCACCACGCTCGGGTCGGTCTTGAGGTACAACTGCTCGGCCGCCGGGGTGCCCAGGTACTCCAGGAGCTTGACGACACCGTCGTGGTTCTTCGGGGACTTGCTGACCATGAAGCCGTCGGTGGGCGCCTCGACGGTGTCCTGGCCGTACGCGGAGTTGATCACCGGGAACGGGAAGAAGTCGAGGTCGTCGAGGTCGGCCTTGACGGTGAACTGCTGCGCCACGAAGGAGCCCAGCAGGTACATGCCGGACTTCTTCGACACCACGCCCTGGGCGGCGTCCTGCCAGGTGCGGCCCATGAAGCCGTCCTGGTGGTACGGGAGGAGCTCGGCCCAGTGGTCGAAGACCGCCTTGACCTTGGGGTCGGTCCACGCCTCCTTGCCGGCCATCAGGGACTTGTGGAAGTCGTAGCCGTTGAGCCGGAAGTTGATCTGGTCGAAGGTGCCCATCGCCGGCCAGGCGTCCTTGTCGCCGAAGGCGATCGGGACCAGTCCGTCGCTCTTCATCTTCTTGCACAGGGCGACCAGTTCGTCCCACGTGGTGGGGACGGTGTAGCCCTTGTCCGCGAAGACGCTCTTGCGGTAGAAGATCGCCCACGGGTACGTGGTCAGCGGCACGAAGTAGTACTTGCCGTCCTCGCCCTTGCTGAGCTGCTTCATCGCGTCGGGGAAGTTGTCCCCGATCTTCGCCCAGACGTCGTCGATGGACGTGGCGAGCTTCTTGGCCGCGAAGAACTGCATGCGGTACCCGGCGAACCAGTTGAACACGTCGTCCGGCGTGCCCTGGAGGTAGGAGTTGATCTGCTCCTGGAAGGTGTTGTGGTCCTTCGTGTTGACCTTGACGGTGACGCCGGAGGTCTTCTTGAAGTCCGCGTAGACGCTCGCGAACGCCTTCTTCGGCACCGCGTCGGACGCGTTGGAGCCGAGGGTGACGGTCTTCGGGTCGGACGAGCTACCACTGCTGCCGCACGCGCTCAGCAGGGGTATGCCGGCTCCGAGGACGGCTGCGCCGCCTATCCCGCGCAGGACGGAGCGGCGGCTGGCAGCAGGGAGGGAGAAGTCGGGCATGAACGGCTCCTGACGGACAGGGTTCGGCCGGAATGCGCCACGCCCCAGGTCGTCGTAACCGACCAGAAACCAACGCGACCAAACACGGTGGCGTAATAACAGTCCTATGTCTGGTCATGCGTCAACACCCGCCGCCTTCATTTGTCGAAACGTAATCGACACTCAGGAGCAAAAGGAGCGAACGTACGGCCGAGTGACCGTACGTCCGCTCCGGGGAGGCTGGGGCACAGGGGCCGCGAGGGACCCCTGGGGCCCGTGGGGCGCCTACTGGAAGGCCGCGAAGGCCTTGGTGAAGGCGGACGTGCCCTGGACGACCGAACTGCAGGTCGCGTCCGCGGTGGGCTTGGCGCCGCCGGGGCACTGCTTGTCGCGAGTCGCGGACCACATCGAGAGGCCGCCCAGACCCTTCGCTTTCGCGAAGGCGGCCAACCCGTTCGCGTCCTCGACCGTGAAGACCTCCGATGACACGTCGTTGACGCCGATCATCGGGGTCACTGCAACCGCTTTCCATGCAGCAGCGTCAGAGAGCCCGAGAACACTCTTGACTTGGGCTTGTGTAGCAGTAGCCGCTTGCTGTGAGTACGTTCCCATATTTCCGGAGTACGCCGGTCCGTAATCCATCGCCATGATGTTGACCGTATTGATCTTCACGCCGTTGGACTTGGCATTGGACAACAGGTTCACCCCGTCCTGGGTCAGACCCTCGGGCATCACGGGGAGCGTGTAGGAGACGTCCAGGTTCGGGTGCTGCTGCTGGAGCTTCGCTGTCGCCTGGGCGCGGATCGTGTTCGCCGCCGTGTTGGGCAGCGCGGCTCCCTCGATGTCGAAGTCGACCTTGGTGAGGCCGTACGCGTCCACGACCTTGCCGTAGGCCGTCGCCAGCGCGCTCGCCGAACCGCACGTCGTCGCCAGCTCGGAGCCGGACGCGCCGCCGAAGGAGACCCGCACGTCGCCGCCCTTGGCGCGCAGCGCGCCGATCTGGGCGGCCACACCGTCGCTCCCGAGATCCGACACACCTCCCCACTTCGGGGTGCAGCCGCCGCCGTCGGTGATGAAGGCGAGGTTGTAGTTCTTCACGCCGGTCGCGGTGACGTTGGCGAGCAGGTCGAAGGCGGGGTAGAGGGAGGTGTCGACGTAGGGGGCGAAGCCCGCGCCGGTCGTCGTGCCGGTGCCGCTGCTCGGGGTCGGGGTCGGAGTGGGCGTGGGCGTGGCCGTCCGGGTGGGAGTGGGCGTGGCCGTCGGCTTGGCGGTCGGCGTCGGTGTGGGCGTGGGCGTCCCCGTGGGGCGGCCGGTCGGCTCGGGGGTCGCGGTGCCGTCCGTCGAGCACTTGGCGTTGTCGATGAGGCAACCGGTCGGCTGGCCCGTGCCGTTGACCACGAAGCCGACCGTGGCCGACTCGCCGGCCGCGAGACCGTCCGGGTCCCACTTCGGCGGCTTCACGGTGATGTGCTGCCCGCTCACACTCGACTCGGCGTTCCACAGCGAGCTCAGCTTCGAACCGGACGGCAGGTCGAACTCCAGCGTCCAGTCCTTCTCCCGGGCACCGGTCGTGTTGGTGACGACGTACTGCGCGGTGTACCCCGTCGACCACTCGCTGGTCCTGGTGTAGGCCGCGCCGACGCTCGCCGCCTGGGCGCTGCCGGTCAGCATGATCGCGCCGCCACCGACCACCGCCGCGGCGACCGCTCCGCCGATCGCCTTGTTCCTGTTGCTGATCCTGCGCCGGTGGGTGCTCATCGCGTGCCTGCTCTCGCTGTCCGCCTGGGAGTGGGTGCGGCAGCACGCTAGCGATCCGGAATCGGGCAAAGTGCCTGATCCGGGCGGGGGTCGGCGATCTTAGGGTGCGCTTAAGGGAGGGATCGGGAACGGTTAAAGGTAGAGACCAATCTGCCGCGCCGACGCCGTCGTACGGCCCCTCGATGCCCCTTGCGCTCCGGCTCCCGCCCGTCGAGCTGGATCCAGATCCGCACCTCCGTGCCGCCGAGCATCGAGGAGCCGATCCGGACGTCCCCGCCCGTCGACTCCGCGAGCCGGCGCACGATGTCCAGCCCGAGCCCGGTCGACCCGTCGCTGCCGGAACCGCGCCCGCGCGCCATCGCCGCCTCGGGATCGCGTATGCCGGAGCCCGCGTCGGAGACGAGCACGATCACCGCGTCCTCGCTGTTGTGCACGTCGACCGCGAAGGCCGTGCCCTCGGGGGTGTGCCGGAACACGTTGCCCAGCAGGGCGTCGAGGGAGGCGACCAGGTCGGCGCGGGCCACGGGTATCCGCACCGGCCGCTCCACCCCGGCCACCCGCACCTTGCGGCCCTCGTCCTCGGCGAGCGCGGACCAGAACCGCATCCGCTCGCGCACCACCTCGGCCGCGTCGCATCCGGCACCGGGCCCGGCGGCCACGGTCTGCGGCTTGGCCTCGCGCGCGGTCCGGATGATCGTGTCGACCTCCCGCTCCAACTGCGCGACGGCGGTCCGCGTCTGCTCGGCGGCGGGCCCGTCCCCGAGCGAGGCCGCGTTGAGCCGCAGCACGGTGAGGGGGGTGCGGAGGCGGTGCGACAGGTCGGCCGCCAACTCCCTTTCGTTCGCCAGCAGTTGTACGACCTGGTCGGCCATGGAGTTGAACGCCACTGCCGCCAGCCGTAGTTCGGTCGGCCCCTCCTCGGGCACCCGTGCGCCCAGCTTCCCCTCCCCCAGTTCCTGCGCGCCCTCGACGAGGCGCTGCGCGGGCTGCACCATCCGTACGCCCAGCCGGTCGGCGACCGCGACGGACCCGACGATCAGCGCGAGGCCGACCCCGGCGAGCACCGCCCAGGCCGTGCCGACGCCGTTGCTGACCTCGGACTCCGGGACGTACACCTCGACGACGGATATCTCGCCGGAGCTGAGCGCGACAGGCTGCAACAGGACGGAGCCGCCGGGCACTTCGGTGGTGGAGGCGCGGCCCAGCTTCCGTATGGTCGCGATGTCCTTGTCTGCGGCGCGCTGCCTGCCGATGTCGAGGGCGGCCTTCCCCTCCCCCGCCGGTATGTGGACGGCCATCCCGGAGTCCGCACCGGCCGAGGCGACGACCTTTTCCAACTGGTCCCGGTCGGTGGTGATGGAGAGCGCGGGGGCGACGGCGGCGGCCTCCCGCTCGGCGTTCGAGAAGGCGCGGTCGCGGGCCATCTCCTTGATGACGAGCCCGAGCGGCACCGCGAAGGCGACGACGACCATGGCCGCGATCGCCAGACAGACCCTGACCAGTGCCCACCTCATCGCTGCGACTCCGCTCCCGGTGGCTCCAGCTTCACGCCGACACCCCGCAGGGTGTGCAGATAGCGCGGCCGGGCCGCCGTCTCCCCCAACTTCCGGCGCAGCCAGGACAGATGGACGTCGATGGTCTGGTCGTCGCCGTAGGACTGCTGCCACACCTCGGCGAGGAGTTCCTTGCGCGGGACGACGACTCCGGGCCTTCCGGCGAGGAAGGCGAGGAGGTCGAACTCGCGGCGGGTCAGGTCGAGTCGGACGCCGTCGAGGTCGGCCTGGCGGCGCAGCGGATCGACCGTGAGGCCGCCGACGCGGAGGACCGTGGACGGGGGTGCCTCGCCGGTGGCGGCACGGGAGCGTCGGAGGACCGCGGACATGCGGGCGGAGAGATGGTCGACCGAGAAGGGCTTGGTGAGGTAGTCGTCCGCGCCCGCGTTCAGCAGCCGGACGATCTCCGTCTCGTCGTCCCGCGCGGTGGCGATGATCACGGGGACGTCCGTGATCCCGCGCAGCATCTTCAGGGCCTCGGACCCGTCCAGGTCGGGCAGTCCGAGGTCCAGGATGACCACGTCGAAACGGAAATGGGCGACCTCGCGCAGCGCCTCAAGTGCCGTACCGACACTGCGCACCGTGTGTGCGGCGTCGGTCAGATGCCGGATGAGGGCCGAGCGTACGAACTGGTCGTCCTCGACCACGAGCACACTTGCCATGCGCCGCACCGTACGCCATGCGGGCGACCCGCATCCGGGCCTGTGGACAACTCCCGCCTGTGGACAAAGCCATGGCCAACGGTGGGACACCCGTGGGGCGCGTGAGGCAGTATGGCCGCGATGCCCAGAGGACTCGTCAACGGATTCATCCACGTGCTGGCCTGGTCGCTCGCCACCGGCGCGGCGGTCACGCTGTCCTGGTGGGGCGTCCACACGGTCATGACGGGCACGGCCTACGACCCGCCGCGCGCCCTGCCCATCACGGCGGCCGGCGCGAGCGCGCAGGAGGCGACGCCGCCGGCCGAGCCTTCGGTGCGGGCGGAGTCGTCGCCGAGCCCGACCAGCACCCCGACACCGACCCGCACCCCGAATCCGACCCCCGCGGAGACGGCGACCGCGAGCCCGGCCCCCTCCGCCTCCGTCTCCACCTCCGGCCAGGTCAAGAGCTACGACACCGACGGCGGGCGGGTGGTGCTCGAACTCGACTTCACGCCGGCCTATGTGACGCTCGTGTCGGCGACGCCGGGTACGGGCTGGTCGATGCAGGTGTGGAAGACGCCGTCCTGGCTCCGGGTGGAGTTCACCAAGGGCACGGGCAAGGTGTCGGTGATCTGCACCTGGCACGACGGGGCGCCGCGGGTGGATGTGGGCAACTACTAGACGGGCGTGGCCTTCAGCGGAACACCGACGGGGGCGGTGCCGGTGAGGCGACCGCGGCAGCGTCCGTCACGGGTACGGCGCCGCCGGTGAAGTCGGTGAGTTCGCGGCCGTGTTGGAGCCGGCCGGGGTGCGGGTCGGAGGCGGCACGCCGGGTCAGTTCGGCGAGCGGCAGGGGGTGGTCGGAGGCGACGAGCACGGCGTTGCCGAACCGCTTGCCGCGCAGCACGGTCGGGTCGGCGATCAGCGCGCGTTCCGCGAACCGGGCGGCCACGGTGGCGATTTGGCCGCGCAGGTGGGCGAGCGGGGGCCCGTCGGCGAGGTTGGCGGCGTAGATCCCACCGGGTTTGAGGGCCCGGCGCACTTCGTCGAGGAACTCGGTGGAGGTGAGGTGAGCGGGCGTACGGGCCCCGCTGAACACATCCGCGACCACGAGATCGGCCCACCCTTCGGGCACCTTCGCGAGCCCCGCACGGGCATCGACGGACCGCACCCGGATCCGCGCGTTCGGGTCCAACGGCAGCTCCCGCCGGACCAGTTGGACGAGCGCCGCGTCGAACTCGACGACCTGCTGGGTGGAACGGGGACGGGTGGCGGCGACATACCGGGCGAGTGTGAGGGCACCCCCACCGAGGTGCACGGCCTGGATCGGCTTCCCGGCGGGCGCGGCGAGGTCGATGACGTGCCCGAGCCGCCGCTGGTACTCGAAGGACAGATACGCCGGGTCGTCGAGATCGACGTACGACTGCGGCGCCCCGTCGATCAGCAGCGTCCAGGCACGCGCGCGTTCCCGATCGGGTATCAACTCGGCGAGCCCACCGTCGACGGCCTCGACGACGGCTTCGGCGGTGCCGGCGGCTCGCCGGGGGGTCCTGGACTTTCCCATGGGGCCATTATCGGGGGCCCTGGGCGGTACGGCGCGCCCGGCGCCGACGAGTGCCGGTCACCGACAGCCGTCCGCCGCCTCGATCAATCGAGCCGCCTCGCCCAGGGCGGCCCGCAGGACCTCCGGGTCGGTGGCCAGGTCCGCGTCGCCCGGCGGCAGGAGCCAGTCGGAGCCCTCGACGGGGGGCTCGGGGTCGGGGGCGAGGTGCAGGCCTCGGCCGTTGGTCTCCGTGCAGGTGCTGCCCGGCAGGTCCCAGGCCGCTGCCGTGCCCGGCGGTACCAGGAAGCCGAGTGTGTCGTCGCCGTCGTCGTGCAGGACGGGGCCGACCCCGTCGCACGCGCCGCGCCGCAGGATGTCGACCGCCTCCAGACCCTGCCGCGTCGGCACCGTCACCAGGTCGCAGGCCGAGTCCACGAACGGGGGCGCACTGCACTCCGCGCTCGGCATTCGAGGATCGACGCTCTGCCTGGTCTCCATCCCGGTCTCCACCACGGAACCCCTCCTTGGACGAGCGGGTCGGGAGTCGGGTGGCTCCCGGATCCACGGGGTTCAACGCGTTGAAGCGTCAACGGCTACGGCGGAAGTGCGCCGCAAAGGATGGCAGTTCATGGCAGATCCCGGATGAGATATCCGGTTTGTAGCCAAACCCTGCGTGGCGGGTCATGCACAGCAGGTACGTTCTTGCCCGCTGGAAACAGGGCGTCACTCAACAAGTCACCCTGAATCCGGCATGGTTCGACGGTTCGCACGAGAGGACCCGGCCATGGCGTCGTCAATGGTGACCCCGTCCCCGTTCCCCCAACCACCGAGACCCAATCTCGCCTTCCGGCGGCTGCGCGGACAGCGCTCACCGGCGGAGTTCGCCGCGGCCGTACGCCGGTCCGCGCGGGAGATCGGCGAGCGGGTGAGCTGCGACGCGCGCTACGTGGGCCGCGTCGAGGCCGGTGAGATCCGTTGTCCCAACTACGCGTACGAACGGGTGTTCCTGCACATGTTCCCCGGCCGCACGCTCGCCGACCTCGGCTTCGCCCCCCGCTCGTCCGTGCGCGGACGCGGGGCGCGCACCGCCGAGGACACGCCCCCGACGCACCCCACAAGCCCGGCGTACACCACGGATGAGGCAGCCGGGACGGGTGAGACGCAGGGGGTGTACGAGCCGTATGACACGCAGAACCCGTACGACACGCACGAGAACCCACAGAACCACGAGGAGAGCGACGTGCTGCGTCGCGCATTCATGAGGGGCGGCACCGTCACGGTGGCCGCCGGCACGCTGGGCCCCCTGGGGCTCACTTTGGACGCCGTGGCAGCGGAACGTTCCGTCCGCCGCCCCGGTACGAGCGAGGCGGGCGCCCTGGAAGAGGCCGTCCGCAGAATCCGGCTGCTCGACGACCGGCACGGCGCCGACGGCCTCTACCGGCGCGCGGCGGCCCCGCTGCGCGCCGCCTACGCCCTGCTCGACGCGGGCACCACCCGGCAGTCGGTCGCCGAGAGACTGCACTCCGGAGCGGGTGAACTCGCCATCTCGGTGGGCTGGTTGGCCCATGACTCCGGCCGCTTCGACGACGCCCGCTCGCACTACGCGGAGGCGCTCGCCACCGCCCGGGTGACCGGCGACCCGGGCCTCGAGGCACACGCCTTCTGCAATACGGCGTTCCTCGCGCGGGACGCCGGCCGGCCACGGGAAGCGGTGCGCGCCGCGCAGGCCGCGCAGCGCGTCGGACGCCCGCTGGGTTCCGCCCGCCTGATGTCGCTGCTCGCGCTGCGCGAGGCGGGCGGCTGGGCGGGGCTCGCCGACCGCACCGGCTGCGAACAGGCGCTGGCCCGTGCGCAGGCCCTCTTCGAGCGGGGGCACTCGGACGCCGACCCCGAGTGGATGAGCTTCTACGGAGAGGCCGAGTTGGAGGGGCTCGAGGCGCAGTGCTGGTCGACGCTGGGCGACTGGCAGCGGGCGGCGCGGCACGCTCGGCGGGCGGCGCGGCTTCAGGATCCGCACTTCACTCGGAACATCGCGTTGTACACGGCCGAGCTCGCGGATGACCTCGCGCGGGGAGGGCGTCCCGACGAAGCGGCGACTGCGGGGATGCGGGTGCTGGATCTTCTGGACCTGGTGCAGTCGTCGCGGATTCAGACGATGTTGGCGGGGACGGCTCGGGTGCTGTTGCCTCATCGGCGGGCTTCGGGGGTTTCTACGTTTTTGGAGAGGCACTCGAGTTTGCCTCGTACCGCCGCGTAGTCATTCCGCGGGCCGGTGGGGGCTGGTCGCGCAGTTCCCCGCGCCCCTGAAAAGGGCGCCCATGCCTACGCGGCTAGATGTCCCAGGTCGTTCCAGCTCTCGATCGCCGGGTCTCCGTAGGCCCAACCGAGGACCGACAGGGACGTCGGATTGAGCCGTATCCGTGCCGCGAAGTCGAGCGGCAGGCCCAGCCAGCGGGCGCCGATCGAACGGAGGATGTGGCCGTGGGCGAAGACCAGGACGTCGCGGTCCTCGGCACGGGCCCAGGCGACGGCCTCGTCCGCGCGGGCGGTCACCTCGGCGAGGGTCTCCCCTTCGGGGACGCCGTCGCGCCAGATCAGCCAGTCGGGGCGTACGGAACGGATCTCCTCCGGGGTCAGGCCCTCGTAGGCGCCGTAGTCCCACTCCATGAGGGTGTCCCAGGTGGTCGCGCGGTCGCCGAAGCCGGCGAGTTCGCAGGTCTCACGCGCGCGTGCCAGCGGGCTGGTGCGCACCTCCACCCCGGGGAGGCCGTCGAAGGGGGCCCGGTGCAGTCGTTCGCCGAGCACCTTGGCGCCGCGTCGGCCCTCTTCGAGGAGGGGGACGTCGGTCCTGCCGGTGTGCTTCCCGGACAGCGACCATTCCGTCTGTCCGTGCCGGGCCAACAGGATGCGCGGTGCCATGGGGGACCCTTCCGGGAGAAAACGAGAGGCGGGTCACTCCATCATCGCTCACCCTTGAAAAGGGCAACCCGGGGGGCGATCTCTGCGTCTTTGAGGTCCGGGGGCGCCCGAAACGGAGCGCTCGCACACGCCGTAAAGTGTCCCGACCGGGTTACCGGGAAGCCGGACCACCGGGCACCGCACCAGAGCAGAAGGGGGAGGGCGATCGGATGCCGCAGACCGAGACACCAGGCATCGAGGCGGACCGGCGACCCCGGCTGCGCTGGTGGACCGAGCTGCCGCTGATCCTCATGGTGTACGCGTCGTACTCGGCGGGCCGGCTGCTGGCCCGGGGCGACACGGCCAGCGCCGTCGACCACGGTCTGGCCATCCTGCGCATCGAGAAGTTCCTGCACATCAACGCCGAGCACCCGCTCAACCGGCTCTTCACGCGCGAGGCCTGGCTCGGCATCCCGGCCGACTTCTGGTACGCATCACTGCACTACCTGGTCACGCCCGCGATCCTGATCTGGCTGTTCAGGTCACGCGCTCAGGTCTACCGCGCGGCCCGCACCTGGCTGATGACATCCACGTTCATCGGCCTGATCGGCTTCACCCTCCTCCCGACCTGCCCGCCCCGGCTGCTCTCCCCCGACTACGGCTTCGTGGACACGATGGCCAAGTACAGCTCGTACGGCTGGTGGGGCGGCGACGCGAGCGCGCCGCGCGGCCTGGGCGGCATGACGAACCAGTACGCGGCGATGCCGAGCCTGCACTGCGGCTGGGCGCTGTGGTGCGGGGTGATGCTGTGGCGCTACGGCGGTACGCGGCTCACGAAGGTCCTCGGTGTCGCCT
Organism: Streptomyces sp. NBC_01478; assembly: GCF_036227225.1. Lineage (GTDB taxonomy): Bacteria > Actinomycetota > Actinomycetes > Streptomycetales > Streptomycetaceae > Streptomyces. The sequence continues at coordinate 4,520,767 of NZ_CP109444.1, forward strand.
ATCCGCTGCTGACGGCGATCGTGGTCATGGGCACCGCGAACCACTATCTCCTCGACGCGGTCGCGGGTGTGGTCGTGATGGGGCTCGGGTTCCTGCTGGCGCCGCAGGTGATGAAGGCCGCGGACCGGATCAGGGCGCGGTTCGAGGGGCACGGCTCACTCGTCGCGGCCCGCTCCCGTGACGCCGTTCCCGGCCTCTCCCGTGACCTCGCGCGTGACGCGTCCCATGACGCCTCTCGTGGCACTGAAACCTCAATTGTCAGTGGCGGATGCCAGACTTCCCCGGGTGAACGAATTCCACGGCAGCGCGAGTCACAGCTCGGTACCGGAGCCGAGCCGGGTGCCTCCCCCACGGACGCGGGGGACGGCGCTCCGGCACCGGCTCGCTGAGCTGCGCGGCCCCGACGTCCCGGCCAAGGCGCTGGACGCGCGCGCCCTCGCGGCACTGGCGGCGAACCCGGGCTGCAAGCGCCGGGCGATCCTGGACGGCGCGGGGGTGAACAAGGCGGTGCTGGCCGACGCGCTCGGCTCGCCGTCGGCCTTCGGACAGTCCCAGTTCGCCTTCATGCGGGGCAATGCCTTCGAGGCCCGGGTCAAGGCGGACGGCGGCGCGGAGCTGCTGCGCCTGGTGCACGAGAAGCTGGACCCGGGCGCCGAGCCGCCGACCCGCGCGCGGGTGCCCGACCTGTCCGCGATCGGCCCCGAGGGGCGCGCGGCCCGTACGGCGCTGGCGCTGCGCGAGGCCGGCGAGGCCGCCGCCTGGACCTTGCTGGACCACCCGATGCTCGCCCTCGACGTGGCGGGTTCACCCGCGTTCCTGGAGCCGGACGCGGTGGTCGTGCACCCGGACGGCAGGTGGACGGTCGTGGAGATCAAGTCCTTCCCGATGCTGGACGGTTCGGCGGACCCGGCGAAGGTCGGCGCGGCCGCCCGCCAGTCGGCGGTGTACGTGCTGGCCCTGGAGGAGGTCGCCGCCCGCCTGGACCCGGTTCCCCAAGTCCGCCACCGCGTCCTCCTGGTCTGCCCGAAGGACTTCTCGAACCTGCCGACCGCGTCCGCCGTCGACGTCCGCAAGCAGCGCGCGGTCACCGGTCGCCAACTGGCCCGCCTCACCCGCATCGAGGACATCGCCGACACCCTCCCCGAGGGCACCTGCTTCGCCCCCGACCGCCCGGCCGCCGAGCTGACCGCAGCGGTCGAATCGGTCCCCGCGGCCTACGCCCCCGAATGCCTAGCCGCCTGCGAACTCGCCTTCCACTGCCGCGACCACTCCCGCACCTCCGGCGCGGTCACCACCCTCGGCCGCTCCCTGCGCGCCGAGTTGGGCGACCTGACGACGGTCGACGAGGTCCTGTCGGCGGCCCACGGCGAGTCCGGCGACCCGGACGACCCGGCGGTGGCCGCGCTGCGCAGAGCGGCCGAGTTGAGGGCCGAGGCGCTGGCACACCTCCCGGAGGGGCTGGAAAGCCGACAGGGAGTCCTGGACCCGCGACAGGAGGGCGCCGCATGTCGCTGATCTCAACTCTCGCCCGGCTGGAGGCCGTTCACACCGGCCGGGCCCAACCCGCTGCCACCGTCCGCCACCGGCACCTCTCCGAGCGCCCCCTCGTCCTCGTGCCGCTCACCACCGCCGGTGAGGCCGGGGCGCCCCTGGGTGCGCTCGTCGGCACGGACCGGGACGCGCCGCGCCTGCTCGTCGTACCGCAGCCGCGTGACCGTGACCTGAGGTTCGCGTTCCTCGCCGAACTCGCGGACGTGGTGCTGCCGTACATCGACACATACGCCGACGACGTCGAGGCGGCCGAGCGCAACGAGACCGATCCGGAGACCGGGAAGCGCGTCAAGGTCGAGGTCGAACTGTGCGCGGACGCCCCGCAGTTGATCGTGCCGAGCCGCGCGGGCATCGAGTTGGTACGGCTGTTGGGGCGCTCGATGCGGTTTCGCCGTACGGCCGAGCAGGACCCGGAGACCCCGCATCCCGCGCCCCCGCACGTGCCGTTGCTGGGGCGGTGGCTGACGCACTTCGGAGAGCGGGCCCGGGTGCCCGGCTCCGCGCTGCTGCTCGCGCTCACCGAGGTGCTCGGCCGGCACTGGGCCACCGGCCAGTCCAGCCTGGAGGACCAGCACTTGGGCGCGCTGCTCGCCTGGATCGACCCGCCGGACGGCGTCCCGGGCGCCGAGGCCGCGCTCGACGCGGAGCTACGGCGGGACGCGCGCGGCCAGTTGGTGTGCCCGCCGGCCGGCCCGGCCACGGACCCGGCGTTCGACAACAAGCTGCTCGCCCCCGCCATCGAGCGCTACGACCGCGCCCGTACCGCACTCGCCGCCGCCGAGGACGGTCTGGAGGCCGACGACCGGCTCGGTGAACTCACCGCCGCCGAGCGGGAGATCAGGTCCCTCGTCGAGAACGTCACCCGCCCCACCTGGGACGCGGTGTGGCACGGAATCGACCTGCTGCGGACCCTGCCGGAGGGCGCGCACGCCGTGGACCGGTGGACCCGCGACCGCTGGTCGTTCACCGGTCACCGGGACCGGATCGTCGCCGGTGAGCCCCCGCAGCCGCGCCGCGACGACGCGGTCACCGCGGCCAACAAGCTCGCCACGCGCGAGCGGGAGCAGGCCCGGCTCGATGCCCAGGAGGCCCTGGACGACCCGCTGGTGATGGCCGGGCGACGGCTCGCCGGAGAAGCGTTCGCGGGCGAGGTCATCGATGTCGTCATGGCGTACAGCGAGGGCAAGAGCCCCCGCCCGCGCCCGCTGGTGACGGTGCGCACGGACGACCGGCCGCATCTCGGGGAGCGGGTGAAGGTGTTCCGGTCGCTCGGCGGGAAGCCGCAGTCGGCGGAGTTCGTAGGGCACGAAGAAGAAGGCGCCCTGATCGTCCTCCGGGTCGTCGACAAGATGGGCCGCGGCAAGGAGCCGGAGACCGGTTCGCTGCCGGAGAAGGGCGACCGGATCTGCTTCACGCTGTTCGAGCACGAGCAGCGCGGCGGCGCGAAACTGCCCGACCAGGAGGAGACACCGTGGACACACGGCGGCCCGCCGGGCGAGGAGACCGCCGTACAGGAGTCGGCCGATCCGGTGACCGAGGAGGACGTGCTGTGACCGCCGTGTTCGACGCCGGTGCCGAGGCCGGCCGCGCCACCGACGCGATCCTCCGCGACACCCTGCACGGCACCGCGCGCGGAGTCGTCGTCGACTCCCCTCCGGGTGCCGGCAAGTCCACCCTCGTGGTCCGGGCCGCGCTCGAACTGGCCGACGCCGGGCGCCCGTTGATGGTGGTCGCGCAGACCAACGCGCAGGTCGACGACCTCGTCGTCCGGCTCGCCGAGAAGAACGGCGAGCTGCCCGTGGGCCGCCTCCACAGCAGTGACGCGGACCCGTACGACAAGGCGCTGGACGACCTGCCGAACGTACGGAAGTCGGCGAAGGCGGGTGAGCTGGCCGGGCTCCCGGTCGTCATCTCGACGGCGGCCAAGTGGGCGCACGTCAAGGTCGACGAGCCGTGGCGGCACGCGATCGTCGACGAGGCGTACCAGATGCGCTCGGACTCGCTGCTGGCCGTGGCCGGGCTGTTCGAGCGGGCGCTGTTCGTGGGCGACCCGGGCCAGTTGGACCCGTTCGCGATCGTCGGCGCGGAGCAGTGGGCGGGCCTGTCGTACGACCCCTCGGCCTCGGCCGTGACGACACTCCTGGCCCACAACCCCGAACTGCCGCAGCACCGCCTGCCGGTGTCCTGGCGACTCCCGGCATCGGCGGCACCTCTCGTCTCGAACGCGTTCTACCCGTACACCCGTTTCCGCAGCGGCACGGACCACGGCGACCGGCTCCTCAACTTCGGTGTCCCGTCGGACGGTTCGGGCCCGGACCGGGTGATCGACGAGGCGGCGGAGTCGGGTTGGGGCCTGCTGGAGCTGCCGGCCCGCCATACGCCGCGTACGGACCCGGAGGCGGTGCGGGCGGTGGCGACGGTCGTACGGCGCCTGCTGGACCGGGGCGGCGCGGCCACGTCGGAGCGATCGCCCGACCCCACTCCCCTGACCGCCGACCGCATCGCCGTGGGCACCGCGCACCGGGACCAGGCGGCGGCGATCCGGGCGGCGCTGGGCGAGTTGGGCGTCACCGACGTCACCGTGGACACGGCGAACCGGCTCCAGGGGCGGGAGTTCGACGTCACGGTGGTCCTCCACCCCCTCTCCGGCCGCCCCGACGCCACCGCCTTCCACCTGGAGACGGGCCGCCTCTGCGTCCTCGCCTCCCGCCACCGGCACGCCTGCATCGTGATCTGCCGAGCGGGCGTCACCGAACTCCTGGACGACCACCCGTCGACGGAGCCGGTGCAGCTTGGGGTGACGGTGAAGTTCCCTGACGGGTGGGAGGCGAACCACGCGGTGCTGGCGCACCTGGCGGAACACCGGGTGACATGGAGACCGTGAACCGGCGTCCCGCCGCCCTGCCGACGAGCGCCCGGCCGCCTTCCCGCCGGACGGAGTCCGGCACGCCGCCGGGGGCGGCCAGTGGAAACAGCCCGGACGGGTGGGAGGCGAACCACGCGGTATTGGCGCATCTGGCGGAGCACCGGGTGACATGGAGACCCTGACCGTGGCCGTGGTCCGGAGACCGTGACCTGCGGCTCCTCGGGGTTCGGGCGGTCCGTGAGGCATACCGCACCGGTCCGCTGGGCAGCCAATCACGCGGTGCGGGATCCGTGCCCCGGGAGTATGCCCGGGGCCCCTTGCGCCGCCGGGGGACAATGGACGGTGGTCCGGCTCGTGAGGCGGGTCATCCGTGACGTACGAGGAGGAGAAGACATGGCGGAGCACACGCCGCGTCGCAACGAATCGCGGCTACGCCCCGCGCCCCTGCTCTTCGAGCCCGCGCAGGCGGCCGAGGACCCGGAGCACTTCTTCGACCTGGAGTCGATAGACGACCCCCGCGCACTGCTGGCCCGTGCGACGGAGCTGACGCACGCGTTCCGCGCCGCGACCGACCGCGCGGTGGAGTTCCAGGCGATCGCGGCGGCGCAGCTCGCCGATCCGCGCCGGTTCGACCGGCTGACGCCGGCGGACATCGCCGAGCGGGCCGAGTGGACCGAGGACTACGCGAAGAAGATGGTTGAGTTCGGTCGCGATCTGCTGCGCGGCACGGAGGGGCGGGACAGCGGAGGCGCCGACCCGGTGTGAGCCCGGGGCCGTCGACCCGGTGTGACCCCGGCCGGATCAGGGCCCTGGGCCCGCAATCCCGGCGGCACCCACAACTCCCGCGCCACGCACGGCTCCCACAACACCCGCCACCCCCACAACTCCCGCGCCGCGCACCGCGTCCCACCCGGCACGAGAAAGACCTTCTGGCATATGCCGGTCGGGCAAGATACTCCCTCCCGCCCCCTCCTGTCCCGATTTCCGGCAACCCTCAGAGAGCAGACGCTCACGGCCGGTAGATCTATGGGACATGAGCCGCACACAGGATGAGCCCTTCGCCGACCGCTTCGACATCTCGGGCGTCACCTCGGACGGTGCCGCCTGGCTCGCCTCGGCGGAAACGTATCCGCGCAGTACTCTCGCCTTCTGGAAAGAGCGCCCGGACGCCCCGGTCGTCCTGCCCTGCGGCTCCGCCTTCGACGTGGTGAACGCCCCGGCGATCTTCGGCCGCCGTATGGTCGACCGTCTGTGGGACGAGGGTCCCGGCTCCGGGCCGGTCGCCACGTACCGGGGGCGGATGCTCCTGTTCGCCAGCCCCGGCACGGCTCAGCGGCTGCCGTCGTTGCTGGGCTGGGAGGAGTGGGGCGCGCACCCCGGAGAGCACAGCCGCACGGGGTCCGTCCCGCCGCTGCTGTGTCACGGCAAGGGCGACGCGGTGACCGTCCCGGCGCCGGCCGGCGCGGCCTCGCCGACCTCGTTCGACGCGCGCTGGCTGGTCGCTCCGGACACCCGCCGACCCTGGCTTCCCGGCGCCGAAATCCTGCTCTGGGCGGCCGTGCGGGCGGCCCGGACCGCCGTACGGATATCGATTTTTCCTCGCGCCGATCAGGATGCTAAGGTCTACGACGTCAGCAGGCGCCGCTAGCTCAGTTGGTTAGAGCAGCTGACTCTTAATCAGCGGGTCCGGGGTTCGAGTCCCTGGCGGCGCACTAGCGATTAGGTCGCTGACCTGGGCGTCCTCGGTTATCCGAGGACGCCTTTCGCATGCCCGGCGCTGGGGTGAGCTGGTCCGTCAGCCATACCTCGTACGCGGTGAGCGGGCGGTCCGGGCGCAGTCGTTCCGGGTGTCCGGCGGGCGGTTCCCGAAGGTCGTTCTCGGCGCACGCGCAGAGGTAGGGCAGACCGAACGCCATCAGCAGGTCGTCGCACCACCTGCGGAACGCCGCCACCCGCCCGCCCCGCCGTCCGCCTCCGGCTCCGCGCCCGACCCCTCCTCCAGCCATGCCGTCCCGCCTCCCACCTCGCCGCCCGGCCCGTACCACTTCGGTCAGGATGAACAGAAGCGCTACACCACGGCTTAAGGACGACTGGAGCGGGCCTTGTGCCCCCTCAGTTCTCCGCCGCCGGGGTGATCACCACCGTCCAGGCCCCGGACACCGTCCGGGCCTCCACCTCCACCCGTACGTTGTCGCCGGGCACGGTGAAGCTCTCACCGAGGGAGACCGGGGCGTCGGCGAGCGGCGGGTAGACCGAGGTCTCCCAGCAGGCCTCGGTGCGCGGGTGGGCGTCGACGACCTGGATCGGGCCGCTTCCGGAGGCGGCGCCGTCGCGCACCCGGTAGACGAGGACGCCCTGCTTGCAGCCCGTGGTGTCGTTGCCGACGGGGCTGCGCGCCTCGAAGGCCAGCGCGCTGTCGGTCCCGGTGCGCACGACCGCCAGCTTGACCCCGAGGCCGAGTCCGAACGCAGGCGATCCCGCGGCACCACCGGCGAGCGAGGCACCGGGGCCGGCGGCCACGGGTTCCAGGGTCAGCCGGGTCGGCGCGGTCCCCCGTACGCACACCACCTGGCGCGGATCCAGCCAGCCCAGCTTCCACTTGTGCCAGGCGAACAGGTCCGGGGAGAGCCCGAATTGACTGCCCATCAGATCCCAGTCGCCGACATAGGTGTCCCAGTCGCCCTTGCCGTCCACCGGCCGGTGGTAGAGGTCCGGCAGGTCGAAGACATGGCCGGTCTCGTGGGCGAGGACCAGCCGGTCCGGCGGGTGCTTCTCGAACACGGTGACGACCCGGCGGATGTCCGTGCCGTCGGCCCGCAGCGGGGTGTCCAGGTTCACGACCTTGGTCGCGTCCGAGTCGACACCGGGGGCATCCGGATCGGCGACGAAGTACACGACGTCGTAGCGCGAGAAGTCGACCTCGGGGTCGGCGGCGGCGAGGGCGTCGCGCAGGTACGCGGCGCGGTTCACCGGGTTCCAGTCGCGCTGTATGGCGTACGACGTCGAGGGGTGCGGCATGCGGATCCAGTTCCGCAGCGGGTGCGGGCGGAGCGTGAACCGGCCGTAGGAGGCGCGTTCGTAGAAGCGGGTGGTGGCCGGGAAGTGGTCGGCGGCCAGGGCGGCGGGGGTGGTCCGCGGGGTCGCGTCGGGGAAGGAGAGGAAGATCATCACCGCGTCGAGCGGGCGGGTGGGGCGCACATAGGCGGTGTTCCAGGTGTCCAGGCCCTCCGAGTGGTGGGCCTCGGTGCGCTTGAGGGCGCAGGGCGTGGTCGAGAAGGGCTCGGCGACCGACTGGCTGGACATGATCGAGGTCGCGGCGAGCGCGGACATGGTGGTGAACACGGCCGCGGTGCCGCGCAGTCCGGGTCGCGTCCGCCACTGGGCGAGCCCCCTGAGCGCCGTACGGGAGAGCCCCTTGAGGGGGAGCTGACACGGCACGTTGGACCTCCGGGAGCGGGTTCACGGGACACCGACACCCAGCCTGTGATGGTTTGTTGGGGTACGCCCTGTTTATCTGCACCAGATGAGTGAGGGGGCCGCTCGGGACGGCCGAGACACGCCCGGGCCGACATCCGGAAACACTCACGGAACGTCACATGTGGTCGGCCATTTGAAGAACCCGTCCAGGTGCGGGCGGAAACGATCTGCCGGAACCGGCCGTTGTTCCGGGACACTGGACAGTGGCTGGAAGGGCCGGGGGCCAACCTCTATGATCGGCACACTTTCCTGCACGGACACGGCGCGGCGGCCCCCCACCCGGTCGGCCATCCCGACGAGACCCATCCGAAGATCGAGTGCACTGCGGGAGCGAGCGGTGAGCGGAACGTCCGAAGGGCCGGCGCCCGCGGCAGACCTCATCCGGCCGGCCGTAACAGAGAGTAATGGCGAGGCATTGCCTCGTGTCAGTTTCCCCGAGGACGGACCGCTCGGGTCCGCCTTCTCCGCCGCCGGCCCGTTCGGGTCGGCCTTCTCCGCGGCCCCCCTCGCGATGGCCGTCGTGGACCGTGACGGTCTGGTCGTCAGCGCGAACGACACGTTCGGCGCGCTGCTCGGCAAGCCGGGCGCTGCCCTGACCGGGCTGGTCGCGGCCGAGTTGATGGACCTGAAGGCGGACGCCCGCACCTGGCACGGCTATCGCGAGGTGCTCGGCGGCCGGCAGGCCAAGCTGAGCTGCACCCGCCGGGTCAAGCACCCCGACGGGCACGTGCTGTGGGTGCAGGTGACCGCCGCTCCGCTGCCGGCGGCGGAGCACGGCGTGCTGCTGTCACTCACCGACATCAGCGCCCGCCGTGAACTCCAGGCGCGGCTACGGCACTTGGAGATGCACGACCCGGTGACCCGGCTGCCGAACCGCACCCTGTTCTTCGAGCGGCTGTCGGCCGCGCTGGAGGCGGAGTCGTACGAGCGGGGCGGTACCGGACGGATCGGCCTGTGCTATCTGGATCTCGACGGCTTCAAGGCGGTCAACGACACGCTCGGCCACCGCGTCGGCGACCGGCTGCTGGCGGCCGTGGCCGAGCGGCTCACGCGGTGCGCGGACGAGGCGGGCCTCGCCCGGGCCACCGCACCGCTGGTGGCGCGGCTGGGCGGGGACGAGTTCGCGCTGCTCGTCGAGGACTCGACCGGCACCGATCAACTGGCCGATCTCGCCGAGTCGGTACTGAAGGCGCTCCAGGCGCCCTTCGACCTGTCCGGGCAGCGGCTGTCGTTGTCGGCGTCGATCGGTGTGGTCGAGCGGCAGGCGGCCGGTACGACGGCCACCGGGCTGATGCAGGCCGCCGACACGACGCTGTACTGGGCGAAGGCGGACGGCAAGTCCCGCTGGACGCTGTTCGATCCGGAACGCAACGCGCACCGCATGACCCGCCAGGCACTTGCCTCCACGCTCCGTCCGGCCATCGAGCGGGGTGAATTCACCCTGGAGTACCAGCCGTTGGTGGGCATGGAGAGCGGGCGGCTGCGCGGAGTCGAGGCGTTGGTCCGCTGGAACCACCCGCAGTTCGGCATGCTGACGCCGAATCGGTTCATCGGACTGGCCGAGGAGGACGGCTCGATCGTGCAGCTCGGCCGCTGGGTCCTGGTCACCGCCTGCCGCCAGGCCCGCCGTTGGCAGGTGGACCACCCGGACGAGCCGCCGATCTTCGTGAGCGTCAACGTGGCCGTACGCCAGGTGTGGGACTCGGATCTGGTCGCGGATGTGGCGGAGGTCCTGGCCGAGACCGGACTGGCGCCGCGGCTGCTGCAGTTGGAGCTGACCGAGTCGGCGGTGATGGGGTCGGCGGGGCGGCCGTTGCAGGCGCTCCAGGCGCTGAGCGACATGGGGGTGCAGATCGCCATCGACGACTTCGGCACCGGATACTCGAACCTGGCGTATCTGAGCCGGCTGCCGGTCTCCGTGCTGAAGCTGGACGGGTCCTTCGTGCGCGGCTTCCAGTACGAGGGCGAGGGCGTCCCGCCGAACCCGGCGGACGAGGTGATCGTCGAGGCGATGATCCAACTCGCCCACCGGCTGGGGCTGTCGGTGACCGCCGAGTGCGTGGAGACCTCTTCACAGGCCGCCCGGCTGCGCCGCATCGGGTGCGACACCGGACAGGGGTGGCTGTACTCCCGTCCGGTGGCGCCGGATCGTATCTCCGAGCTGCTGGGGACGAAGGCCTGCAATCAGGCTTCCTGATCGGCCGTCGAGTGTCAGGCTTCCTGATCCGCCGTCAACTCATAGGCGTCGGCGATCAGTTCGTACGAGCGCAGCCGCAGGTCCGCGCTGTGGGCGTGGGACGTGAGCATCAACTCGTCGGCGCCGGTGCGCTTTTGCAGATCGTCGAGTCCGGTGCGGACCTCGTCGACCGTGCCGTGGATGACGTTGGCGTTCCAGGAGGTGATGAACTCCCGCTCCATGGGGCTGAATTCGTACGCCTCGGCCTCTTCCGGGGTGGGCACCAGCCCGGGGCGGCCGGTGCGCAGCCGGACCATGTTGAGGGCGGCGGCCAGCACCTGGCGGCGGGCCTCCTTCTCGTCGTCGGTGGCGAGGGCGGAGACGCCGATCAGAGAGTACGGCGCGTCGAGCACCGCGCTCGGGCGGAAGGACTCGCGGTAGAGGTCGAGCGCCGGGACGGTGTTCTGCGCGGAGAAGTGGTGGGCGAAGGCGAACGGCAGGCCGAGCATGCCGGCGAGGCGGGCGCTGAAGCCGGAGGAGCCGAGCAGCCAGATCGGGGGGCGGTGCGGGGACTGCACGCCGCCGGGTGAGGTCGACTGGATCGGGCCGGGGACCGCGTGGATGCGGGCGTAGGGGTGGCCGTCGGGGAAGTCGTCGTCCAAGAAGCGGGTCAGCTCGGCGAGTTGCTCGGGAAAGTCGTCGGCACCTTCGTTGAGGCGGTCGGTCCGGCGCAGGGCGGCGGCGGTGGCGCCGTCGGTGCCGGGGGCGCGGCCGAGGCCGAGGTCGACACGGTTCGGGGCGAGCGCCTCCAGGGTGCCGAACTGTTCCGCGATGACGAGCGGCGCGTGGTTCGGGAGCATGATGCCGCCCGAGCCGAGGCGGATGCGGTCCGTGTGGGCCGCGAGATGGCCCAGGATCACGGCGGGTGAGGAGGAGGCGATGCCCGGCATCGAGTGGTGCTCGGCGACCCAGTAGCGGTGGAAACCGCGCGACTCGGCGAGCTCGGCGATCCGCACGCTGGTGCGGAGCGCGTCCGTGGCGGTGCGGCCGGCGCCCACGGTCACCAGGTCCAGTACGGAGAGGGGGACGGGGGCGGTGCCTCGCGCCGTACCCCGGATCTCGTCGGTCGTGCCCCGGACCTCGTCGTCTGCCGCCACGGTGGGTGCCTCCTGTTGTGAGCTGTGCGGTTCCTTCCCGGGCTAACAGGAGGCTGTCTCCGCTTTATTCCCGGGTGCGCGGGCCGGATGGCGGCGCGAGGGCACCACGAGGGCCCCGGCCGCGACCGCGAGCAGGACCACCGGGAGCGCCATCGCCAGATGCAGACCGGCGAGCGGTGACGAGCCGACCGTCATCAGGGCCGCCGTGGCCGCCGCTCCCAGGACCGAACCCAGTTGCCGGACCGTGTTGTTGACGCCCGAGGCCGCTCCGGCCAGGTGCGGCGGGACGTTGCGCATCGCCTCGGTCGACAGCGGGGCGATCATGCAGCCGGTGCCGAGGCCCATGAGCATCAGGGGCAGGGTGAGGGTCGACGCATGGGCGCCCGGGCCCGTCAGGAGGAGGGCCGCGGTGAGGCCCGTGGCGAAGGACAGAAGCCCGGCGAGGAGGACGCGCCGGCCGCCGATCCGGTCGCTCAGGCGGCCCGCGTACGGCGAGACGAGGAGCGAGACGAGCGGGGACGGGGCCAGGGCGAGGCCGGCGTGGACCGCACTGAGGCCGAGTTGCTGCTGGAGGAAGAGGCTGAGCGGGAGGACCGCGCCGATCAGGGCGGCGCCGATCGCGCCCATCAGGGCGGTCATGACGGTGAAGCCCCGGTCGGCGAACAGGGCGAAGGGGACGAGGGGTTCGGCGTCCTGACGGCGGGCCTGGTGGCGGAGGAAGAGGAATCCGAGGGCCAGGGAGCAGGCGGCGAGGGTCCAGATCCCGGGGTTCCAGGAGTAGCGGTCGCCCTCCATCAGGGCGAAGGTGAGGCCGGTCAGCGCGGCGCCGGAGAGCAGGACGCCGGGGAGGTCCAGGCGGTGGGCGCGGCCGGTGCGCAGGTCGGGCACCCAGCGGAAGGTGAGGGCGAGGACCAGCAGGCCGACGGGGATGTTGACGAAGAACACCCAGCGCCAGCCGAGCGTACTGACGATCAGGCCGCCGAGGGTGGGGCCGGAGAGGGTGGCCACGCCGGCGACCGAGCCCCAGACGCCGAGGGCGGTACCGCGCCGGGCGGCGGGGAAGGTGGCGACGATCAGCGCCATGGTCTGCGGGGTGAGCAGGGCCGCGCCGAGGCCCTGGGCGATCCGGGCCGCGATCAGCGTCGTAGGCCCGGTGGCCAGGCCGCAGGCCGCGCTGGCCAGGGTGAACAGGCCGGTTCCGGCGACGAACAGGGTGCGCTGGCCCTTCATGTCGCCGAGCCGGGCGGAGGTCACCAGCAGGGCGGCGAGGACGAGCGTGTAGCCGCTGACCATCCACATGACCTGGTCGAGGTCCGCGTGCAGGGAGCGCATCACGTCGGGGATCGCGATGTTGACGATCGTCATGTCGAGGAGGGTCATGAAGAACCCGAGGGAGAGCGTGGTCAGGACGGCCCAGGGGTTTCCGCGCAGCTTCGGCGTTGCTGTCTTCTGCTTCATGACGAGAAACATATACATCAGATCTAGATGCATCAAGATGAGATGCATCTCTTTCTGATATACCTGGTTCCATGAACGTCGACGATCTGTTCCTGCTGGGCGTCCGCCTCCAGAAGATCGCGGAGTCCGCCATCCCGGCCGAGGGCATCGGCGACCACCCCACCAGCACCCGTACGGTCCTGATCGTCGCCGCCGACATCAGGGACCACCCCGGCACCACGGTCACCGAGGTCGCCCGGCGCACCGGGCTGGTACAGAGCCAGGTCTCCAACTGCGTGGCCCGGCTGCGCTCCGCCGACGCACTCGTCACCGAGCCCGACCCGACGGACGGCCGCCGCACCCTGCTGCGCACCAGCCCCGAGCCGTCCCCGCGCATGACGGCGGTCCGCGAGGCCCCGATCACCCCGGCACTCGCCGCCGCCACCGCCGATCCCGGGGAAGCGCTGGCACTCCTCGAACGGCTGAACGCGCTGCTGAAGCCGGCCGACTGAGCGCCCAATCCCCTTACGGATCAGGCCTGTACGAGCGGTTCCTTCGTGAACAGGGCCCCCAGGTCAGGCGCGTTGACCTTGCGGTCCGCCAGCCGCAGCGCCTCCCACACCGTGACCTGGTTCGCCGTGAGGACCGGCTTGCCCAACTCCTTCTCCAGGTCGGTGAGATGACCGGCGGTGTGCAGGGCCGTGTCCGGGAGGAGGATCGCCTCGATGTCCGGGCCGTCCACGGACCGGGCCAGTGCCAGCACCTCGTCCCGGCCCCAGGTGCCGACCTCCGCCGCGGTGACGATCCCGGAGGCGCGCACCGCGGCCGGTTCCACTCCCCCGGCCCGCAGGAAGTCCGCGAAGAGCGCCGCCACGTCGTCCGGGTACGTCGCGCCCACGGCAACCCGTCGCACCCCCAGCTCCTTCGCCGCGTACACGAAGGCGAAGGACGTCGACGACGCCGGCAGGCCCGCCGCCCGGGCCAGGGCGCGGACCTGGTCGTGGGCGCCCTCCCAGCCGTAGACGAAACTGCCGCTGGTGCAGGCCCAGACGACGGCCTCGGCGCCCGACATGCGGAGTTGTCCGACGCCTGCCGCGAGCCGCTCGGGGGAGCCCATCTCCAGGAGCGCGTCCACGCGGTGTGCGTCCTCGCCGATGTCCGTGTGGACCACGTCGAGGCGCACGTCGCTGCCGAGGAGCTGTTCGATGCGCGGGTAGTCGTCCTCGGCGGAGTGGCCCGGGTAGAGGAATCCGAGTGCGGTCATGACCAGCCTTCCTGGTGTTCTTCCGGCAGTACCGGCCCCCGGCGGCGCGCCGACTCGTCCAGCAGCGCCTGATAGGGGCCCACGGCACGGGTACCCAGTCGGCGCAGGGCTGCCCACATCGTGACCTGGTTGGCCGATACGACCGGTATGCGCAGCTCCGCCTCCAACTGGGGGATCACGTCGTACGTCGGAAGGTTGGTGCAACTGATGAACAGCGCGTCGGCGGCGCCCCGGACGGCCTGCCGGGCCATGTCGACGACGTCGCGGTAAGGCACCTTCCAGATGTGCCTGGTCAGGCCCATGAAGGCGCGGCCGATGACCTCGACGCCGGCCTCGGCGAGGTACTCCTCCAGGGACTGCGTGACGGACACCGTGTACGGCGTGACCAGGGCGATCCGGCGGGCGCCGAGTTCGGTGAGGGCGGCGAGCAGGGCGCCCGAGGTGGTCAGGGACGGGACCTCGCCGGCCCGGGTCATCGCCTCGCACATCGCGCGTTCCCCGGCGAGTCCGCCGACGAAGCTCCCGGAGGTACAGGCGTACGCGACGACCTCGGGGGCGATCGCGTTGAGCGTGCGGACCGCGTCGTGCAGGGTCTCGTGCTCGCTGACCAGACGGGCCAGGTCGAGGCTGACCTCCACGGGTACGAACGGCGTCCGCGTGAGGTGCAGCGAGATGTCGTCGGGGACCCAGCGCCACAACTCGCGGTCCAGCGCGAAATCGAAGGGGGCGACGACACCGACACCGCGCTGCGGGCGGGGTCCGCCCAGGAAGGAAACGTGCATGGCTACACCGGCCTCACCAAGAGAAACGGGGTGACAACGGTCCGTGCGGGCGTCCGTGTTGACGAAGGTAGGTTCGAGTGCGAGCGTGGTCAATCCGCGCATGTCAGACGGCCGCATCCCTGTTGTTTTCCGCGAGAAACGGCTCCGCATGACCGCAACTCCCGCCGCCCTGCCCACCCTTCTCGTCCTGGACGCCGACCCGCTGCCCCGGCTCGGGAAGCTCACCGGGCGGGTACGGATCGCGCACGCCGACGCGTCGACGCTCGCGGATCAACTGCCGTCCGCCGACGTCCTGTTGGTGTGGGACTTCACCTCGCACGCGGTGCGCGCCGCGTGGCCCGGCGAGGGTCCGCGACCGCGCTGGGTGCACACGGCCAGCGCGGGTGTGGACCACCTGATGTGCCCCGAACTCGCGGACTCCGACACCGTGGTGACGAACGCGCGGGGCGTCTTCGACCAGCCGATCGCCGAGTACGTCGCCGCGCTCGTCCTCGCGATGGCCAAGGATCTGCCGCGGACGCTGGACCTCCAGCGGGAGCGGACCTGGCGGCATCGCGAGGCACAGCGGGTGGCCGGGACCCGTGCGTGCGTGGTCGGTTCCGGGCCGATCGGTCGGGCGATCGTCCGCACCCTCAAGGCACTCGGCGTGACGACCGCGCTCGTCGGCCGCACCCCGCGCACCGGGATCCACGGCCCCGGCGAACTCGACCGGCTGATGGCCCGCGCCGACTGGGTGATCTCGGCGGCCCCGCTCACCGACGAGACGCGCGGCATGTTCGACGCCCGCCGGTTCGGCTGCATGCAGCCCTCGGCGCGCTTCGTCAACGTGGGACGGGGCCAACTCGTCGTGGAGGGCGCGCTCGTGGAGGCGCTCACCAAGCGCTGGATCGCGGGCGCCGCACTCGACGTCTTCGAGGCCGAACCCCTCACCCCCGACAGCCCGTTGTGGCAGGTCCCGGGGCTGATCGTCTCCCCGCACATGAGCGGCGACACGGTCGGCTGGCGGGACGAACTCGGCACCCAGTTCGTCGCGGCGTACGAGAAATGGGAGGCGGGCAGGCCGCTGCCGAACGTGGTCGACAAGAAGCGTGGGTACGTACCGGGGCACTGAACTCCCCACTCTGGAGGGCCGGATGACGACCGAACTCACCGAGCTGACCGCCGTGGAACTCCTGGACGGCTACCGCAGAGGGGAGTTCAGCCCCGTGGAGGCGACCCGCGCGACCCTGGACCGGGCCGAGGAGATCCAGCCCGCCGTGAACGCGTTCGTACGGCTCGACGCGGAGGGCGCGTTGGCGCGGGCGGCACAGTCGGCGGAGCGCTGGCGGCGCGGGGAGCCGGCCGGACTCCTCGACGGGGTGCCGGTCACCGTGAAGGACATCCTGCTCCAGCGCGGCACACCGACCCTGCGCGGCTCCAAGACCATCGCGGAGCAAGGCAGTTGGGACGAGGACGCGCCCTCGGTGGCCCGACTGCGGGAGCACGGCGCGGTGTTCCTCGGCAAGACGACGACCCCGGAGTTCGGCTGGAAGGGCGTCACCGACTCCCCGCTGTCCGGCATCACCCGCAACCCGCACGACCCCTCGCGCACGGCGGGTGGCTCAAGTGGCGGGAGCGCGGCGGCCGTTGCCCTCGGCGCGGGCCCGTTGTCGCTCGGCACGGACGGCGGTGGCAGCGTCCGTATCCCCGCCTCCTTCTGCGGGATCTTCGGCCTGAAGCCGACGTACGGCAGGGTGCCGCTGTACCCGGCGAGCGCGTTCGGCACGCTGTCGCACGTCGGCCCGATGACCCGGGACGCGGCCGACGCGGCGCTGCTGCTGGACGTGATCGGCGTTCCGGACGCCCGCGACTGGTCGGGGCTCGACCGGCCGGCCGGCTACTTCACGGAAGGACTCGCGGGCGGGGTGCGGGGCCTGCGGATCGCGTACTCGCCGTCCCTCGGCGGGCAGGTCGCGGTGCGTCCGGCGGTCGCGGCGGCGGTACGGCGGGGCGTGGAGCGACTGGCCGCACTCGGCGCGTACGTCGAGGAGACCGACCCCGACTTCACGGACCCGGTGGACGCCTTCCACACCCTGTGGTTCAGCGGCGCGGCCCGCGTCACCCAGAAACTCGCGCCGGGGCAGCGGGAGTTGCTCGACCCGGGGCTGCGGGAGATCTGCGCGACGGGAGCGCGCTTCTCCGCGCTGGACTATCTGGCGGCGGTGGACGCCCGGGCGGAACTCGGCCGCAGGATGGGCCTGTTCCACGAGCGCTACGACCTCCTCGTCACCCCGACCCTCCCGATCACCGCGTTCGAGGCGGGAGTCGAGGTCCCGAAGGGTTCCGGGTACCGCCGCTGGACAAGCTGGACCCCGTTCACGTACCCCTTCAACCTGACCCAGCAGCCCGCCGCCACCGTCCCGGTGGGGGACGACGGCGACGGGCTGCCGATCGGGATGCAGATCGTGGGGGCGCGGCACCGGGACGACCTGGTGCTGCGGGCGGCGCACGCGCTGTACGGCGCAGGGGGCACTTCCCCCGGACTCAGGCCCGGAAGCTGAGCGTCACGCCCGCCGGAAGCTGAGCGTCTCCCCCGCCGCCCCCGACCGCCACAGGTCGTTGCACGCCTCCGCCATCTCCGCCAGCCCGTCGACCACCTCGCCCCAGACGATCCCGGGCACCCAGCCCACGTCACCGTTGAGCAGCAGGTTGTTGCGTTCGTAGAACAGGGCCAGGTCGACGACCGCCGTGCCGGCGCGGACCTCGCGGTCGTAGCCGTAGGCCTTCGTGCCGAGTTCCGTGCCGGCGAAGGCGAAATAGCAGAGATCGCCCGGTATGGGGGTGACCGTGGGGTTTTCCAGCGGGGGTTCCGTTTCGGCGAACGGCGGGAAAAGGGCGTAGATCTCGTTGCGGGCGTACTTGGCGTGGTAGACGTCGCCGGCGAGCGGAAGTGCGTTCCAGATCGCCGCGCAGGTCAGTGGGGCGCGGTCCACCAGCAGTTTTGCCCGGCAGTGGACGTTCCGCTTTGCGAGTGAGACCTCGATGAAGTGATCCGTCATGTCATCCAGGGTGCATAACCCGGATGCGGTCGGGTAGCTGCGCGCCCATGGCTCCACCACTTGGGAACGACAGACACACATCCGGTCACACGCCGGGTCACACCCGTCGGGCACTGCTCGCCGGGGTGGCGGCGGCCGGTGCGCTGGGCGCGGCCGGCTGCAGCCGGGTGGCCACCGCGTCGGCCACGAGCGGCGGTGAACTCCTCGACCGGCTGAAGGCGCAGGGCGTCGTACGGCTGGGGATAGCGGGTGAGATCCCGTTCGGGTACATCGACAAGCAGGGCCAACTGACCGGTGAGGCACCGAAGTTGGCGGAAGCGATCTTCAAGCGGCTCGGCGTCGACAGGGTACAGCCCGTGCCCACCGAGTTCGGCTCGCTCATACCCGGCCTGAACTCGCAGCAGTTCGACGTCGTGGCCGCCGGGATGTACGTGACCCCGGAACGCTGTGAGCAGGTCGTCTTCGCCGACCCGGACTACCAGGTGCTCGACGCGTTCGTCGTCCGCAAGGGCAATCCGAAGGGGCTGCACGACTACAAGGACGTCGTCGCGAAGAAGGCGAGGTTCGCCACCGGCACCGGCTACGCGCAGATCCAGCACGCCGTCGACGCCGGGTACAAGCAGAGCGACATCCTGATCGTGCCGGACCAGGTCGCCGGGCTGAACGCCGTAGAAGCAGGGCGTGTCGACGTCTTCGCCGGTACGGCGCTCACCACCCGCGCGGTCGTCAAGAAGTCCGCCAAGGCCGAGTCGACCACGCCCTTCGCCCCGCTCGTCGACGGCAAACCGCGCGTCGACGGGGGCGCGTTCGCGTTCCGGCCGACCGAGACGAAGCTGCGCGACGCCTTCAACGTCGAGCTGCACCAGCTCAAGAAGAGCGGGGAGTTGTTCCGCATCCTGCGGCCCTTCGGGTTCACGAAGGCCGAGATGACGGACCTCACCGCGAAGGAGCTCTGTAGCGGATGACCTCCGGGCTCTGGGAACTTGTCCTGAAGGGGATCTGGACCACCGTCCAACTCCTCGTCCTCAGCGCGCTGTTGGCGACCGTCGTGTCGTTCGTCGTCGGCATCGCACGCACCCACCGGCTGTGGATCGTCCGCTTCCTGGCCGGTCTCTACACCGAGGTGTTCCGCGGCACCTCCGCCCTCGTCATGATCTTCTGGGTGTTCTTCGTCCTGCCGGTCGCCTTCGGCTGGCAGCTCGTCCCGCTGTGGGCGGGCACGCTCGCGCTCGGCCTGACCTACGGCGCGTACGGCACGGAGATCGTGCGCGGCGCGCTGAACGCGGTCGACCCGGCCCAGCAGGAGGGCGGGGTCGCGCTGAGCTTCACGCCCTGGCAGCGGATGCGGCTGATCCTGCTGCCGCAGGCGGTGCCGGAGATGATCCCCTCCTTCTGCAACCTGCTGATCGAACTGCTCAAGGGCACCGCCCTGGTGTCCGTCATGGGCATGGGCGATCTCACCTTCAGCGCCAACCTGGTGCGGCTCGCGCTGCAGCAGAGCGCGGAGATCTACACGTACATCCTGCTGATCTACTTCGTGATCGCCTTCACGCTCACCCGGCTGATGCGCGGGCTGGAGAAGAAGCTGAAGGCCGGGATCGGCAAGGCGCCCGGCAACGAGAAGGCCGCGCGTGAGCTGAAGCGGGCGCAGACCACGGGTGTCGGAGGTGGGGTCGCGTGAACTGGGACTGGAACACCGTGAGCGACTTCATGCCGTACTTCTGGGACGGCCTGAAGGTCACCCTGCAGATCCTGCTCCTCGGGTCGCTGATCTCGTTCGTGCTCGGCCTGGTGTGGGCGCTGCTGATGCGGACGCCCTCGCGCTGGGTGCGCTGGCCGGTCGGGGTCGTCACCGAGTTCGTGCGGGACACCCCGCTGCTGGTGCAGTTGTTCTTCCTCTTCTATGTGCTGCCCGAGTGGGGGCTGACCTTCTCCGCGCTGACCACCGGCGTCTTCGCGATCGGGCTGCACTACTCGACGTACACGATGCAGGTCTACCGCGCCGGCATCGAGGCGGTGCCCGTCGGCCAGTGGGAGGCGGCGACCGCGCTGAACCTTCCGGTGCGCCGGACCTGGACCGCGGTGATCCTGCCGCAGGCGATCCGCCGGGTGATCCCGGCGCTGGGCAACTACGTGATCGCGATGCTCAAGGACACCCCGGTCCTGATGGTGATCACCGTGCTCGAACTGATGGGCCAGGCCCGGCTGTTCTCGCAGGAGCACTACCGGTTCACCGAGCCCATCACCGTGATCGGCCTTGCCTTCGTCCTCATCTCCTATCCCGCCTCCCTGCTGATCCGAGCCCTGGAGCGACGCCTTGTCCGCTGACACGCCCCTGATGAACGATCCCGACGCCCACGCCAACCCTCCGGTGGACGGCAGCGAGTTGATCCGCCTGGACCACGTCACGAAGCGCTTCGGGTCCAACACCGTGCTCGACGACCTCGACTTCTCCGTGGAGTCCGGCAAGCACGTCACCCTGATCGGTCCCTCCGGGTCGGGCAAGACCACGATCCTGCGGCTGCTGATGACGCTGACGAAGCCGGACGAGGGCACGATCACCGTCGACGGGGAGCGGCTCTTCCCCGCGCCCGAGAAGCAGGTCCGGGAGATCCGCAAGAAGATCGGGATGGTCTTCCAGCAGTTCAACCTGTTCCCGAACATGACCGTGCTGCGCAATGTCACCGAGGCACCGGTCACCGTCCTGGGCCTGCCCAAGGACGAGGCGGAGGCGCGCGCCCTGGAGCTGCTCGACCTGGTCGGCCTCGCCGACAAGGCCGGCGCCCGCCCTACCCAGTTGTCCGGCGGCCAGCAGCAGCGCGTCGCGATCGCGCGGGCGCTGGCGATGCGGCCGCAGGTGCTCCTGCTGGACGAGGTGACCTCCGCGCTGGACCCGGAGCTGGTCGCGGGCGTGCTCGACGTGCTGCGGGACATCGCCCGCACCACCGACATCACCATGCTCTGTGTGACCCACGAGATGAATTTCGCCCGTGATATTTCCGACCAAGTCCTGATGTTCGACTCGGGAAAGGTCGTCGAATCGGGCCCGCCGGAGCAGATCTTCGGCGATCCGGAACAACAGCGGACCCGGGAATTTCTCGGCGCGATTCTTTGACATTTATTCAATTACTGCATGTGAGCATTCGAACACCCAAGGTCCACGTCGCGTGGCATGCCCAAGGAATATGCCAAAGGATTCGCGCCGCAGTTCGGAGGGTGTAGGGAGGGACACAATCTCGCCAACAGCCGCTCCACATCGGCCGTTTGACGGCTATCGTGGAGGAGATTCGCTGTCCGGTATCACGGCCCAAAAAGCGAGCGCAGGGAGAAACACCGTGGCGCTGATGCACGAGCCGACCGCTCCCTACCACTCGGTACAGGACGCACTGCGCATCCTGGAGACAGTCGCGAGGCACTCCACCGGTGTCACGGACACCGAACTCGCCCGTCTCACCGGCCTCGGCGTCGAGCGCCTGACGATACTGCTGCGGACCCTGCGCCGCGAGGGCTACGTCCAGCAGCTCACCGACGGCGCCTACATCACCGGCGAGGCCCTGAGCCGGCTCGGCTCCGCGGCCGGCCGGGAGCAGGCGGTGCGCGAGCAGATCCAGCGGACCCTGGACCGGCTGCGCGACTCCCTGGGCGCGGCGGTCTACGTCAGCCGATACGTCGACGGCGAGGTCACGATCACCCAGTACGCGGCGGGACCCACCACCCCGGCGGTCAACGAGTGGGTCGACTTCCGGGTCTCCGCGCACGCGACCGCGCTCGGCAAGAGCCTGCTGGGCCAGCTCGATCGCAACGGCCGCCGCGACCATCTCTCCCGGCACAAGATGGCCCGCCTCACCTCGCGCACCATCACCAGCGACCGGCTGCTGCTCGCCCGCCTGGAGAACCAGCCGCCGACCGTCCCCCACCTCGACCTCCAGGAGTACGCGGTGGGCACGGTCTGCGCGGCCGTTCCGATCACGGCCGGCTCCTCGGTGGGCTGCCTGGCCCTCTCCCTCCCGGTCGAGCACGCCCACCGCCTGCGCCAGGCGGCGGACACCCTGAACCGCGAGGCGGGACCGGTACTGCTCTCCCTGGCCATCTGACGGCTGCCGTGGCCCTGGTCCGAAGCACCCCTCCGGACCAGGTAGTATTTTTCTCGTCGCCCTCCGCGAGACACCGATCCAGCGGAAGGCGTGAGTCATGCGCCGCTAGCTCAGTTGGTTAGAGCAGCTGACTCTTAATCAGCGGGTCCGGGGTTCGAGTCCCTGGCGGCGCACCAAAGAAGGGCTCCTCGTTCCGACGAGGGGCCCTTCGGCGTCCTCGGAGGTCAGTCGCCGGTAGGCCGCCTCCCGCGGCGGCCGCCACCACACCGGATCCGGGCATACGACCCCCTCCCGCCTGAGCCCCGCCCGATGGATCTTGTTGGTCGCGGTCACCGGCATCCGCTCCACCACCCGCACGAACCGGGGTGCCATCTTCGTCCCCAAGTCCGGCTGGGTCAGCAGGAATTCGGCGAAGTCGAGCGGGTCGAAGCGCCCGGCGATGGTCGCCATGACCTGGTCGCCGGTCACCGGGTCCGGTACCGCGTAGACCGCCACGGCGTCGGCGCCCGGGTACCGGGAGAGGATGTTCTCGATCATCGCGGCGGCGAGGTTCTCGCTGTCGACGCGGAGGCGGTCGTCGGTGCGGCCGGCGAAGTAGAGATAGCCGTCGGTGTCCCGGTAGAAGAGGTCGCCGGTCCAGTACCAGCCCGCCCTGCGCCGTTCCGCGTCCGCCGCCGGATTGCGCCAGTACCCCTCGAAGGGGTTGGCGCCGCGGTTCACCAACTCCCCTATCGCCTCTTCCCCGTTGAGCAGTCGGCCGGCCGAGTCGAAGACCGCCGGCGGGCACTCCTCGCACGACTCCGGATCGAGTACGGCGAGCCCGGGCGCCGCCCGCCCCACCGCCCCGGACGGTGTCCCCGGCGACCACTGCACCGCCGCCCCGCCCTCCGAGGACCCGTACCCCTCCACCAGCCGCACCCCGAACCGCCGCTCGAACGCCGCCGCGTCCACCGCGCCCGCCTCCGTGCCGAAGCCCATGCGCAGCGGATTGTCCCGGTCGTCGGCACGTTCGTCGGTGGCCAGGATGTACTGCACCGCCCGGCCGACATAGGTGAAGTACGTCGCCCCGTACGTCCGTACGTCGTCCAGGAAGCGGGACGCCGAGAACCTGCGGCGCAGCGCCACCCCCGCCCCGGCCGCCAGCGCCGGTGCCCAGTCGGCGATCACCGCGTTGCCGTGGAACATCGGCATGCAGATGTAGTGCACGTCCCCCGGGAGGACGCCGAAGCTGTCGGCCAGCGAGCGTCCGGCGGCGGCCAGTCGGCCCTGGGTGCAGATCGCGGCC
The DNA here is from genome assembly GCF_036227225.1 of Streptomyces sp. NBC_01478. Lineage (GTDB taxonomy): Bacteria > Actinomycetota > Actinomycetes > Streptomycetales > Streptomycetaceae > Streptomyces. The sequence goes on from NZ_CP109444.1 coordinate 4,543,894, forward strand.
TTCGGGGCGCCGGTGGAACCGGAGGTGAAGTAGAGCAGGACGCGGTCGTCCGGGGTGGCGCGGGAGAAGGCGGAAGGGCGCGCGTCCGCGTACGGGGCGAGCAGGTCGCCGTAGGGCTGAGTGTCCGTCACCAGGACGTGGACGCCGGGGAGTTGGAGGTTCTCGATCAGCGGGAGATGGGCGCGCTCGGTGACCAGTACCCGGCACTCGGTGTGCAGGATGTCGCGGGCCAGCTCAGGGCCTCGGCGGGTGGGGTTGATGCCGGCGACGGCCGCGCCCGCGAGGGCCGCCGCACTCAACCACAGGGGATATTCGGGGGTGTTGTCGAGCAGCACGCCGACATGGGGCGCGGCACCGGGCGGCAGCAGGTCCGCGAGGAGAGCCGCCCTGGCCGCGGCGCCGGCCGCCATCTCGTGGTGGGTGAACACCTGTTGCCCGCACCACAGCCCCGGGCGGTGGTCGCCCCACCGCGCCTGGACGAGTTCCGCGACGGTACGCCTGCTGGACTCCATGGGGGCGCAGGGTAGTTGACGTACCGTCAGATATGGAGACTACGAGCCCATGATGTCGAACATCTTGTGGGCCACGAGGATGAAGAAGACGCAGAAGGCGACGATCACGCCGAAGAACACCAGCATGCAGCCCGCGCCCGCCGCGAGCTTCCCGCGGGACGGGGCGTGGGCGGTGGCCCGCTCGGGGTGATCGGCCGCGTAGTAGGCGGTGACGATGTCGCCCTCCAGGGTGGTGCCCGGCCCGTTGCGCTCCTCGAACCTGACCGTACGGCCCTCGCGCGTCGTGAACTCGTAGACGTGGTGCAGCGTCGTCGACACCATGGTGTCCCCGGCGCCGCCGCTGGTCGTCGTGTACGTCCGCAGACAGCGGGCCTCGGCCGTGAGCCCGCTGCTCCAGGCGCTGTTGACCTGGCGCGAGCGGCGGATCACGGCGGTCGCGCCGAGCGCCACGACGGCGATCATGAGCAGTGGCGCGATGTAGAACAGCGCTTCCATGGTGTCCCCCGAGGTCAAGTACCGCTTGGTGGAGGGAACCTACCCCCGGGGGATGCCGGACTGTCTCAAGCAATGCTCAGAACCTCACGCTCAGAACGTGACGTCGTCGCAGGAGTAGAACGCGTTGGTCGTGTCCGCGATCGTCCACACCGCGACGATCACGTGGTGACCGGAGAGGCCGGACGGGAGCGTGCCGCTGTGGGAGATGGTGGACGACGAGGGGCGCTGGCCGTTGTAGGGGACGGTGAGGAACGGGGTGGTGTTGAGGTCGGAGCGGGCCAGGTTGTGGTTCTGGTTCCAACCCGCCTTGGTGACGTAGTACTTGAAGTCCGTCGTCGCGTGGATCGCCGTGAACTGCCAGCGGAACGTGTACGACTGACCACCCGTCACCTTGGTCGTCGGCCAGGCGGTGCCCGACGGGGCCTTCGGTGCGCTGAGTTGGGCGAAGCGGCTGATCCCGCCGTTGCAGATCTGGCCGTCGGCGGGGCCGGCCGCCGGGAAGCCCTTGGGGCCCTCGACGCTCTGCGGCTCGTACTGGATGTCACCGCAGTTGGTCACCGTGCCGTTGGCGCAGAGCTTCTGCCTGCTGATGGGGAGGTCGGTGTAGCCGTGGCTGCTCGCGGCCCCGGACGAGAGCACGATGGCCCCGGCCGTGGTGAGCCCGAGCACGCCCGCGTACCACTTGGTCTTTTTGCGCATGCTGCCGCTCCTGGAGAACGTGTGGGGAGTTCCGTGAGCCGTGCAGGTCTAGACCAAGTCCCAGATTATTGCCCTTACTTGACCGTGTCCATACCGCTCACGGCGCGGCTTCTCCCCGCCCCGAGCAGAACGCGACCGTCAAGTCCTTCACCAGCACCTTGCGTTCGTAGTCGTCCAGCTCCACCAGCCCGCGCATGGTCAGCCGCGTCACCGTGTCCTCCACGGAGTCGACCACCGACGTCAGCATCGTCGCCCGCTGCTGCGCGTCCAGCGTGGCGATACGGCGGCGGGTCATCGCGGCGGCGACCTCCGGGGCGTACTCCACGCGCACCGGCCGCACCGAGAACACCTCGATGCCGACCGGCGCCGAGTCCGCCGCGACCAGTCGGGTCAGCGCGTCGACGGCCAGGTCGGCCGCGCCCTTCGCGCCGCCGCCCGGCGGCTCCACCGGCACCCGGGCCAGCGCCGCCTCCACGCACTCGCGCAGATACGTCTCGTGGTCCTCGACCCCGAGCGTGGCCCGCGCGGTGTCCCGCACCCGCCACACCACGAGCACGACGACCCGTAGCGCCACCCCGTTCGCGTCGGCCGCCGGCATCGGCTCACCGCGCCAGTGCCGCAACCGTACGTCGACCCGGCGGCGCAGCAGCAGCGGGTTGACCCACATCAGACCGGTGCGCCGGACGGTCCCCCGGTACCGCCCGAACAGGCCGAGCACCCAGGCCTGTCCGGTACGGCCCCGGGCCAGCCCGCCGAAGCCGAACAGCCCCAGCGCCCCGGCCCCGGCGTACGCGGCCCACTGCGCGGGACCGAGGCCGGCACCGGCGTAGAACGGCAGCCGTAGCGCCTCGGTCGCGAGCGGGGGCAGGACGCCCGCCCACCACGAGGTGGCGAGGCAGCCGGCCAGTCCGCAGGAACCGGCGAGCACGCCCGCCGTGCCGGGCAGCACCCGGGCGGGGCGCTCCACCAGCTCGGGGTCGACCTGCGGGGCCGGGCGCGGCTTGGCCGGGAGGGGGCGGCGGAAGCGCGGCTGTTCGCCGGTGCCCTGTCTGCGCGCTACGACGGCTGGTCTCAGCGGCACCGACACCGGGTCGGGTTCGTCGCGGAACAGCAGGTGGACGGGGATCTCGGTGGTCGCCTCGTTCTGGATGAGCCGCGCGGGACGGGTCTGTCCCTCGGGCGGCCCCTCGTTGTTCTCGGGCGTCTGTGATGTGGTCGTCGTACTCATGGTTGCCTCCAGCCTCCGCGCCAGATGCGTCACAACGGGTGGGGACGAGCGGGTGATGCGTGTGCTTACGAGAAGAGGCGGCGCCAGGTCTCCGGGCCCGGGTAGCCGTCCGCCGCGCCGCCGCGCCAGCCCTGGGCGCGCTGGAAGGCCTCGACGTTGCGCCGGTCCGGCTCGCCCCAGCGCGGTCCCGGGCCGGTCGTGTAGTACCTGCCGAAGCCCTTCTTGACCAACTGCTTTCCGAGCTGGGTGACGTACTTGTTGGTCGCGCCGGGGCGGAACATCGCCCTGCCCGGGTAGCCGGGGACGCCGTGCGAGGCGGGGGCGGGCGGGCCCGCCGCTCCCACGGCCGCGCCGCCGATGTTCCTGCCCTTGCCGGTGACGAGCAGTTCCCAGGTCGCCGGACCGGGCAGGCCGTCGGCGTCCGCGCCGGTCCAGCCCTGGGCGAGCTGGAAGGCCTGGGTGGCCCGGCGGTCCGCGTCCGACCAGACCGGGCCGGGACCGGAGGTGTAGTAGGCGCCCGCGCCCCGGGCGACGAGCATCGTGCCGAGCCGGGTGACGTACTTGTTGCTGGCGCCGGGGCCGAAATACGACGCTCCCGGATACCCCGTCTTCGCCGTGACCGTACCGGCCGGGGTCACCGGAGTCGCCGGGGTCACCGGGGTGACGCCGTCCGTACCGCCCGTCAGGCCCTTGTAGCGGTAGGGGACATAGTTGTCCGAGTGGCTCCAGTACGCGTACGGGGTGGACTGGCGGCGGGCGTGCGACGGGGTCTCCTCCAGGGCGATGTAGTAGGTGTGCGTGTAGTCGGTCCAGCCGCCGAAAATGACGACGTGCGAGCCTTTCTCGGGGTTCACCGGATTGTGGAACAGCAGAATGTCGCCGGGCTGGAGTTCGTCCTTGGAAATACGCTCCCCGTACTGGTCGAGACTGCCGGTCCATTCGTTCCCCGGCAGTCCCCAGGCCATCGAGACGAACCCCGAACAGTCCTGCCGGTAACCGTCGGACCAGTACGCGTTCATGCTGTACGGCACCTGCGCCGCGATCCAGGTCTTGGCCCGGTTGATGATCTCGGCGCGGGTGGTCGTGGGCGCCTTGAGGACGCCGGACGGCTTCGCCGGTGTCCCGCTCGGGCCGTGCAGCGGGGTCTTGCCGCCCTGCGGGGTGGCGGGTTCGTCGCCCGGGTCACCCGTTTCACCTGCGAAGACGCCGGGCCGGGCCGGGGTGTGCGGGGCGGCCGCCGCCGGTACGGCATGCCCGGCGGCGAGGGCGGCGGACGCGGCCGACGCCACGACGAGGACCCGCTGGGCGGCGGGGAGACCGCCGGTGCGGCCGGTCGGGGAATGCGTCGGGGCGCGCCGCCGGTGAACACATCCGGCGCAGTCGCAATCGCTCGCGGGATCGAATTCCTCGAATACCGGAGTCTCCATGCGATGCCCCTCACACTCCAGGTGGAAATATCCGCGCTCGTGCACGTCCGTCAGTTTCTCAACTGTCTTCCGGACTCGCATGTTGACGGTCCGAATGATGTACGGCGGCCCCGCCCGGGCCCGTCCGGGGGTGGTCGGGAGCACCCCCGGACGTCCGGTAGAGTTGTGCAGGTCAACACGCGCGCCGCTAGCTCAGTTGGTTAGAGCAGCTGACTCTTAATCAGCGGGTCCGGGGTTCGAGTCCCTGGCGGCGCACGATGACGATGGCGGGGCCCGTTCGCAGAAAGCGCGAACGTGCCTCGCCATCGTCTTTTCTGCACGGCTTCGCCGTGCGCGGTGGGGGCTCCGCCACCCACACCCCCTCGCGACGCCGGAGGCCCTCCGCAGTGCGGGGGGCCTTTCGCATGGCCGGGACATCCGTCCGGACGGAACACAGGTCTCGCCCCGTTTGGCCGGTTACCCTCTGGCCATGACAGCCCGTGACCTGCAGGAGCGGATCAAGAAGCTCATCCTCGACCGTCGGCTGTCCTCCGGGGCCCCGCTGCCGACCGAGCCCGAGCTGATGGTGTTTCTCGGCGCCAGCCGGAACTCGGTGCGCGAGGCGCTCAAGGCCCTCCAGGCGATGGGCATCGTCGAGATCCGGCACGGGTTCGGGACGTACGTCGGCCCGATGTCGCTCGCGCCGATGGTCGAGGGGCTCGCGTTCCGTACCGTCGTCGGGCACTACCGGGGCGAGGACAGCCTGCTCCAGTTGCTCGAACTGCGGGAGGCGGTGGAGTCGGGGCTCGTCGCCCGGCTCGCGGGGCGGCTGCCGGAGCGTGATCTCGTCGAACTGGACGCGCTGGTACGGCAGATGGAGCGGGAGGCGGCCGAGGGCGTGGGGCTCGCGGCCACCGACCGCGCCTTTCACGCCACGCTCTACCGGGGGCTGGACAACGCGCTGCTGAGCGAGGTCCTCGAAGCGTTCTGGGACGCCTTCCACCGCGTCCACACCGATCTCGCGGCCGGCCCGCAGGACCCCGACGTCACCTGCCGCCAGCACCGGGAGATCCTCGACGCGGTCCGGTCCGGGGATGCGAAACGTGCCGAGAACGCCATAAGGATGCACTTCGACAACGTGCGCACAAGGCTGTCCACGACGGATCCGCGTGATTCCCGCGTGTGACGTCTTGCGGCCGCGTGCCGAAGGCCTGGGCGACGCCGGGTCGAGGGTGCCGTAGAACCGTGAACCACCTGTGCATATGACAGGGAGCTACCACATCGGGGCATGGCGTCATTCGCCCTCTAGGCCGGGGCGCTCATTCGTTCTACAGTCGATTCGAACGGCCCTGGCCCCCGGCCGGTCATCCTCCACCATGGGGTTTCCCAGACCTCCCGCGTCGTCCGCCGGGTTACTCCCGCAACCCGTGCGTGCGCGGTCGAGGACCAGCCCGGTCGACGGCTTCCGGGGGGAGCGGGTCGTCGGCCGGGCCAGGTGGTGTCAGAGACCGGTTCCGGTGAGGTAGGCGGAGACGATCACGTTCGCCGTGTAGCTGTGGCTGCCGCGGTCGAAGGTGCCGCCGCAGGTGATGAGGCGGAGTTCGGCGCGGCCCGACTGCCGGGTGCCGTAGGCCTGTTGGGCGTCGAAGCGGGCGCGGGTCAGGACGCGTACGTCGTCGATGGTGAACTCGGCCACCTTGCCGTCGTCGCGGATGACCCGGACGGTCTGGCCGGGCCGTAGCGTGCTGAGTTTGTAGAAGACGGCGGGGCGGGTCTCGGTGTCGACGTGGCCGACCAGCAGGGCGGTGCCGGCGGCCCCGGGCCGGACTCCGTTGCCGTACCAGCCGACCACGCCCGCCTGGTCGAACGGCGGGGGGTCGATCGCACCCTGCGCGTCGAGGCCGCGGGCCACCACCGGTGCCTGTACGGCGAGTTGGGGAATGTCGACGCGTTGTGGGAGCGCGTCGGCCAACGGCTTTGCCGCGGGCGGGAGTTCGGCCTCAGGGGGGCGGCCGACCGCCGCCACGTCACCGGTTGTCGGCGCGGATATGCCGAGCCGTATGTCGGTCAGGTCCTGCCCCCACAGCCACAGCCCGAGCAGCAGCACGGCCCACGCCACCCCGGTCAGCAGCCGCCCGGTGCCGGTGGAACGCTCGTGCTCGGCGGGTCGGTCGTGATCGAACATGGCCGGTCAGCCCGTCCTGCGGCTCCGGCGGGCGCTGCGCAGCGCCACGGCCGCCGCGGCGACACCGGCCAGCAACAGCCCCACCACCGCGTGCGCGGTACCGGGACCGGCCGCGCGGGCGTCCGCGGCCGCGAGATGCGCGGTACCACCGCCGCCCGCGTGGACGGGGGCGACGGGCGAGGCGGGCGGCGCCGTCGGGGACTGCGACCCGTTCTCCACGACCTTGATCGCGCCCTTCACCGTCACGCTGCCGCAGGTGATCTTCACGTCGTAGCTGCCCGGTTCCAGCGAGCCGCGGACCCGGGTCTCGCCGGCGAGGGTGCCGGCCGTGCCGACCAGTTTGGCGTCGGCGACGAACGCGTCCGACGTCGCCGAGCCCGTCGTACCGGCGCAGCCGCTGATTTTGAGGGCGACGTCGGCGCCGGGGGCGGGGGACGCGGGGGTCACCGAGACAGTGCCGCCGTCCGCCGCGTACGCCGTCGGGGTGAGCGTCGCGAGGAACAGCGCGGCACCCGTACAGAGTGTGACTTTCAGTGAACCCATCGTGAACCTCCAGATATCTGGAGACTCCTCCTGGTCACCCGGCCACGCATCCCTGGCGGGGCCCGATTGCTCCGTATGGGGGAGGGGGAGGCCGCAGTGCATAGCATGGTGGCCATGACAGAGCGCAAGCCCATCGAATCGTGGCTCACCGACATGGACGGGGTACTGATGCACGAGGGCGTCCCCGTGCCCGGTGCGGACGCGTTCATCAAGACGCTGCGGGAGAAGGGCCGTCCGTTCCTGGTCCTCACCAACAACTCGATCTACACGGCGCGTGACCTGCACGCCCGGCTGAACCGGATCGGTCTCGAAGTTCCGGTGGAGAACATCTGGACCTCGGCCCTGGCCACCGCCGCGTTCCTGGACAACCAGCATCCCGGCGGCACCGCCTACGTCATCGGCGAGGCCGGGCTGACGACGGCCCTGCACGACGCGGGGTACGTGCTGACCGACTCCGACCCCGACTTCGTGATCCTCGGCGAGACCAGGACCTACTCCTTCGAGGCCCTGACCAAGGCGATCCGGCTGATCAACGACGGGGGCCGGTTCATCGCCACCAACCCCGACAACACCGGCCCCTCGCCCGAGGGCGCCCTGCCGGCCACCGGATCCGTCGCCGCGCTGATCACCAAGGCGACCGGCAAGGAGCCGTACTTCGTCGGCAAGCCGAACCCGCTGATGATGCGGAGCGCGCTGAACACCATCGGCGCGCACTCGGAGAGCAGCGCCATGATCGGCGACCGGATGGACACGGACGTACTGGCCGGGCTGGAGGCGGGGATGGAGACCTTCCTCGTGCTCACCGGGCTGACGACCAGGGGCGATGTGGAGCGCTATCCGTACCGGCCCACGAAGGTCGTGGAGTCCATCGCCGACCTGGTCGAGCTGATCTGAGCCTGCGGCTACAAGTCCGCGAGCAGCGTGGGCAGTTCGGCCACCGAGCCCAGGACGTGGGTGGCTCCGGCCTCGCTCAGCGCGGCGCGCCGGTGCGCTCCGGTCAGGACCCCGGCGACGACACCCGCCCCGGCGCGGACCCCGCTGAGCATGTCGTACGAGGTGTCGCCTACGACGGCTAGCTGCCGTACGTCCTCCGCGACCGCCGTACGCAGGAACGCGGTGAGGACCATGTCCGGGTACGGGCGGCCCCGGCCGCCCGCGTCGGCGGGGCAGAGCGTGAGGTGGGCGAGGTCCTGCCAGCCGAGCGCGGCCAGGATCGCGTCCTGGGTGGTGCGGGCGAAGCCGGTCGTCAACACCACGGTGCGGCCTTGGGACTTGAGCAGCTCGACGGTCTCGCGGGCGCCGGGCAGGGCCGCGATCCTGCCCCCGTCGACGAGTTCCGCGTACGCCGCCTCGAAGGCCTTGTTGGCTTCCTGAGCCTGCCCTTCCGTCCCGAACAGATGCCGGAAGACGGAGATCTTGGACTCGCCCATGGTGGCGCGGACGTGGTCGAGCATCGTGGCGGGCTCTTCGCCCAGGTGCCGGGCGGCGGCCGTGAAGGCCTCCTCGACGAGGCCGTCGTCGGCGACGGTGGTGCCGGCCATGTCGAGGACGACGAGACGGATTTCCGGGTTCATGGGTGGCTCACCAGTCCAGTTCGTTCGCGGTGGTTTCGGCGATCGCCGGGGAGCAGGTCATGCCGCGTCCGCCGGGCCCGGTGACCAACCACACGCCGTCGCGCACCTGTTGGCGGTGGACGACGCGGGCCGGGTCGGTGCACTGCGCGTACACGCCGGCCCAGCGGCGGCGGATCTTCGGGAGGGGACGGCCGAGGAACGACTCGACGACCTCGGCGAGATGGTCGTAGGGGTCCTCGGTGGTGTCGAAGGCGAAGGGGTGCTCGTACTCGTGGGTGTCGCCGATGGTCAGGCCGCCGTCGGCGCGCTGCACCATGAGGAGTTGCATGGCGTGGGCGGCGGCGGTCGGCGACTGCGGTTGCCGGGCGGCGAGTTGGTCGAGGGCGGGGCCGCGGTAGGCGGGGTAGTAGCGGAAGCTGTCCGCGTCGGCGACCGAGGTGGTGAGCGGTTCGCCGAGCGGGTCGGTCTGCATCATCTGCAACCGGACGCGCCGGACGGGGAGTTCGGGCCCGGCGAGTTCGCGGACGAGCCCGCACAGCCAGGCGCCCGTGCACAGGATCACCGTGTCCGAGGCGTGCACGTCCCCGTGGTCGTCGCGTACCGCGTGCTCGCCGACGACCTCGCGGACCTCGCGGCCCGGCAGGAAGGTGTAGCGCGGGGACTTCAACAGCTCGGCGCGCAGGGCCAGTTGGGTGGTGCGGGGTTCGACGGCCGCGTCCCGTTCGCAGTGCAGGGCGGCGGTGAAGTCGCCGCGCAGGGCGGGGTTGAGGGCGCGGGCCTCGGCGGGGGTGAGGAGCCGGTAGCCGCGGGCGGCGGCGTCCTCGCGGGCCACGGCGGCCTCGGCGACGGCGAGTTCGCGCTCGCCCCGGACCGGGGTCAGCGAGCCGTTGGCCCGGAAGCCGAGCCCGGGGACGCGGGCGCCGATCTCCTCCCACAACTCCCTTGCCCGCAGGGCTGTTTCGAGTTCCGCCCCGCCCGCGCGACCGCTCACCCAGATCTGCCCGAAGTTGCGCAAGGACGCGCCGCGGGCCTCCGTCTCGCGCTCGATCTGTACGACCTCATGGCCGCGTTCCACTGCTTGCCAGGCGTGCATGGTGCCCACCACGCCGCCGCCGACCACTGTCACTCTCACGCTGCGAGCCTGACCGACGCGGGCACGTTTGGGCTAGACCCGTTATCAATTAGTTACGCAACTTCCGTCGGGTGACATCGGTCAGATGACTTCCGTCAGGTGACTGGTGAACGAGAAGCGGTCGCCCCGGTACAGGCCCCGCACCCGTTCCAGCGGCTGCCCCTCCGTGTCCCGTGACACGCGGTGGATCAGCAGCATCGGGAGGGCGGGCGGGGTGCCGATGAGGAGGGCCTCGCGCGGGGTGGCGAGCACGGTCTCGATGCGTTCGTCGGCGTCGCCGAAGCGGATGCCGCGGGCGGCGAGGTAGCCGTAGAAGGAGGAGTCGGGCTCGAAGTCCGTGTCCAGGTGCGGGAGTCGGGCGACGGAGACGTAGGTGCTCTCGAGGCCGACCCGTTCGTCGTCGGCGAGCAGGACGCGCTCCAGGTGCCAGACGGGTTCGCCGCGGGTCAGTCCGGTCTCGGCGGCGAGCGCGGCGGAGCACGGGAAGCGGTCGAGCGTGACGAGGCTACGGCCCGGGGTGCGCCCCTGTCGTCGTACGCCCTCGGTGTAGCTGGCCAGGGACAGCGGCTGTTCCAGCTTGGGCCCCGCGACGACCGTGCCGCGCCCCTGCCGGCGCAGCCTGCCCTCCAGCACGAGTTCGCGCAGCGCCTGCCGTACGGTCTCGCGGGCGACCTCGTACCGCTCGGTGAGGTCGCGCTCGGTGGGGATCGGGCTGCCCTCCCCCAACTCGTCGACGAGCGCGGCGATCTGGGCCTTGACCGCGTAGTACTTGGGGATGCGGCCGTGCTCCGGGATGCCGGAGCGGACGGGGGCGCCGGGGGCCTGGTCGTTCGGGTAGTCCACGCGGAGATGGTCGCAGAAGGGGCGGGCCCGCGTTATCGGCGCCTCCGGGCCAGCAGGGCGCCGGCGGTGACGAGGAGGACGGACGTGGCGGCGAGGACGAGGTGTGCGGTGCCGATTCCGGTGCGGGCGAGTTCGTCGGTGAAGGAGAGGTCCTCGGCGGGGGGCGATGCGGTGGAGGAGGGGGCGGGAGTGGCGGCCGGGGAGGCGGCCGAGGTGGGGGCCGCTTCGAGGTCGGCGGGGTCGGCCGCCGCCACGTCGAAGCGGTAGTCGTTCGACTGGCCGATCCAGTCCCCGTCGTCGGCATGGCGTTGTACGACGGCCGCGTCGGCGGTGATCTCGTTCGCCACGGCGTCCGGGGCGAGGGCGAGGCGCACCTTCACCGTGAGGGTCTCGCGGGGGCCGACGGTGAAACCGGGGAAGCCGTCGTCGAAGGCGCCCACGAGTTCGGCCTCGTCGGTCCTGTTGAAGCGGACGGGATGGGGGCGCGGGTCGGTGCCGTCGTAGAAGTCGAGTCTGGGCTGGGACGGTTTCAGGGCGCGCTGCCGGTCGACGAGGACGACGACCGGGTGGATCGCGGTGCAGCGGCGGGCGGTGGTGTTGGTGAGGTCGAGATACCAGGTGCCGTAGCCGCCGCCGGCGTCGTAGGAGTCGGGGCCGTCGTGGATGCGGGTGGTGAGGGGGAAGGTACGGGAGCCGGGGGCGGCACAGGTGGGGGTGGGGTCGGCGGCGTGGGCCGGTGTCATCGCCGTGAAGAGAGGGAGGGCGGCTGCGGCGAGGCAGAGGGACAGGGGTGTGCGCAGTGGGATGCGCGGACTCAGGGGCAGTCGCATAAGCACATGAGCGTGCCGGACGGGGGCTGTGGATCGGGGGTGCCGTGCCGGTGGCGGGCCACGAATGCCTCGAACGGGCGCGGCGGGACCGCTGTTCGGCGGAAGTGCCACAGATCGCGGAGAGGTGTCCCACTTTTCCAGGACCCCCTTCAGGACACCCCCTCCCGGACGGCCTACCCGTCCGCCCGCCCGAACAGCGGTCCCAACAGCAACTGCGCCGCCCCCTCGGCGACACCCCGCGCCCCGCCGGGGGCGACCCGTACGGGTACGGCGGCCTCGCGGGCGCCCTCGCGGCGGGCGCGTTCGTCGAGGACGGCGGCGACTCCGCGCACGAAGGGTTCCGGGTCGGCGGCGACGGTACGGCCACCCAACAGCACGAGGTCGATGTCGAGCAGGCCCACGAGGTTCGCGGCGCCCGCGCCGAGCACCCGCGCCGCCTCACCGACGTCACCGCGCGCCACGGCGGCCAGGCACAGGGCCTCGATACAGCCCCGGTTCCCGCAGTCGCAGGGCGGCCCGTCCAACTGGATCACCTGGTGCCCGAACTCCCCGGCCCCGGTCCGCGCCCCCCGGTGCACACCCCCGCCGATCACCAGCCCGGCACCGAGCCCGGTCCCCAGATGCAGATAGGCGAACGCTCCGCCCTCCCCGCCGACGGCCAGCCCGAGCGCGGCGGCGTTCGTGTCCTTGTCGACGACCACCGGCACCCCGAGCCGCCGCGCGAGCGCGTCCCGCAGGGGGAACCCGTCCCACTCGGGAAAGCCGGTGACCCGGTGCAGGACGCCGTGGATGTGGTCGAGGGGCCCGGGAAGCGCGACACCGACACCGAGCAGGAGCGATATGGCTGGGCGCACGGTGGGCACCGGGGCAGCCGCCGCCGTATCGGCGGTCCCCGAACTGGCAGTCCCCGTATTGGCGCCCTCCGTACCGCCAACTTCCGTACCGCCAACTTCCGTACCGGCGCCCTCCGTACCGGCAGCCTCCGCACCAGCAGTCCCCGTACCGGCAGCCGCCCTGTCGGCAGCCTCCGTATCAACAACCGCCGGGCCGACACCGACCCGCACACCCACTCCCCCGGCCGGCCTGTTCGCCCCCCGAACCGCCACCTCCCCGACCAGTTCCTCGACCTCCCGCCCCACCGCCTCCACCACAACCCCGGCCCCCGCCCCCAGATCCAGCGGAGCACCCCGCTCCCCCACCACCGCACCCGTGAGATCGACCAGCACCACGCGCAGCTCGTCCCGGTCCAGATGCACCCCGACCGCGTGCCCGGCCTCCGGGACCAGCCTCAGGACCGTGCGCGGTTTCCCGCCCGTGGACGCGCGCCGGCCCGCCTCCGCGACGAGGCCGGAGTCGCGCAGCCGAGCGGTGATCTTGCTGACGGCCTGCGGGGTGAGCCCGGTGCGGTCTGCGAGTTCGAGGCGGCTGATCCCGTCCGGGCCGGCCGTCCGCAGCAGGTCGAGGACCAGCGCGGTGTTGTGACTGCGGACGGCGAGCAGATTCGCCCCCACAGCCCCTACGACACCCATCGCTCCCGCCACACCAGCCACACCCATCGCATTCGCCCCAGCCACCGCAGCCACCGCACCCACCGTCGATCCGACTCCGCTCCCACCCCGCGCACTGTTCACACCCCCATTCTCCCCACCACTTGCACTTTGGCAACAGCGTTGCCAAAGTGGAGGGCATGACTGGACGCACGACTCGCACACCTCTCCGCGTCGGCCTCGTCGGCTACGGCCTCGCGGGCTCCGTCTTCCACGCCCCGCTGATCGCCGCCACCGAGGGCCTCGCGCTCGACACGGTGGTCACGTCGAACCCGGAGCGGCAGGAACAGGCCCGCGCGGAGTTCCCGGACGTCCGTACGGCCGCGACCCCCGACGAACTCTTCGCCCGCGCCGACGACTTGGACCTGATCGTCATCGCGTCCCCGAACAAGACGCACGTCACACTCGCGACCACCGCGCTGAAGGCCGGCCTCCCGGTCGTCGTGGACAAGCCGATCGCCGGCACCGCCGCCGAGGCCCGCGAACTCGCCGCGCTCGCCGAGGAGCACTCCCTCCTCCTCTCCGTCTTCCAGAACCGCCGCTGGGACAACGACTTCCTGACCCTGCGCAAGCTGGTGGCCGAGGGCGAGCTGGGCGACGTATGGCGCTTCGAGTCCCGGTTCGAGCGCTGGCGCCCGCAGCCCAAGGGCGGCTGGCGCGAGTCCGGCGACCCCGCGGAGATCGGCGGTCTGCTCTACGACCTCGGCAGCCATGTCGTGGACCAGGCGCTGACCCTCTTCGGCCCCGCGGCCTCCGTGTACGCCGAGTCGGACGTCCGCCGCCCGGGCGCGGAGACGGACGACGACACGTTCTTCGCGATCACCCACACGAACGGCGTCCGCTCGCACCTGTACGTCTCCGCGACCACCGCCCAACTCGGCCCGCGTTTCCGGGTGTTGGGCTCCAAGGCGGGCTATGTGAAGTACGGCCTGGACCCCCAGGAGGCGGACCTGCGGGACGGCAGGCGCCCCGGCACCGAGAAGAACTGGGGCCAGGAGTCCGAATCCCTCTACGGCCGGGTCGGCGCCGGCGAGTCCCCGCTGACCGGCGGCGGCCGCCCCGAGCCGACCCTCCCCGGCGACTACCCCGCGTACTACGCGGCCGTCGCCGCCGCCCTCCGTGACGGCACCCCCAACCCGGTGACCGCGCTGGAGGCGGCCGCCGCCCTCGACGTACTGGAAGCCGCGCGCCGCAGCGCCCGCGACGGAGTGACGGTGACCCTGTGACCCAGAACAAGCCCGCGATCACCCAGCGGATCGCCCCGGAGATCACCCCGACGGTGGAGGAACTCGAGGCACAGGAACGCCGGTTGGTGTTCCAGCGCTTCACCTACGACGACGCCTGGACGCTGGGTTCCCTGCTCGTGGAACGGGCCCGCGAGAGCCAGGCGCCGGTCGCCATCGACATCCGGCGCGCCGGTCAGCAGCTCTTCCACGCGGCGCTGCCGGGCTCGTCCCCCGACAACGACGCGTGGATCGACCGCAAGCGCAAGGTGGTCGAGCGCTTCGGTGCCGCCTCCTACCTGGTCGGCACCCGCTTCCGCGCCAAGGGCAGCACCTTCGAGGACTCCTCCCGCCTCGACCCGGACGAGTACGCGGCCCACGGCGGCTCGTTCCCGATCAGGGTCGAGGGCGTGGGCGTGATCGGCACGGTGACGGTGAGCGGGCTGCCGCAGTTGCAGGACCACCGGTTCGTGGTGGCGGCGCTGGAGCAGTTCCTGGACGACGACCGGAATTAATCGGCGGCTCCCTCCGGTTGGGACTGTCCGACACGTCCGACACCGAAGGGAACGGGTCCGATGAGCAACGCCCTGAAGGAAACGGTCGGCCGGTACGGCATCTGGAGCGCGGGTCTGCGCTCGGAAGATCCGTCCCGGCGCGGCGAGTTGGCGGAGGCCACGGCGGAGTTGGAGCAACTCGGGTACGGCGCGGTCTGGTTGGGTGGCAGCAGCAGCGCCCGCAACGCCGTCCCGCTCATCGGGGCGACGTCACGTATCGCCGTCGGGACCAGTATCCAGAGCATCTGGCAGTACACGGCGGCCGAGAGCGCGGCGAGCTTCGCCGAACTGGAGCAGGCCCACCCGGGCCGCTTCCTGCTCGGCCTCGGAGTGGCCCACGCCAAGAACACCGACGGGTACCGCCGCCCGTACTCGGCCCTGGTCGCCCATCTGGACGCCCTGGACACCGCCGGGGTACCCGCCGGGCGCCGCCTCCTCGCCGCGCTGGGCCCGAGGACGATCGAGCTGGCCCGGGACCGCGCGGCGGGCTCGATCCCGTACCTGGTGACACCGGAGCACACGGCGCGCTCCCGCGAGATCCTGGGCGAAACCCCTTTGCTGGCCCCGGAGTTGAAGGTGGTCCTGGAAACGGACCCGACCCGCGCCCGCACCCTGGCCCGCGAGGCCCTCTCCCCCTACCTCGCCCTCCCGAACTACACCGCCAACTTCCTCCGCAACGGCTTCACGGACTCCGACCTCACGGACGGCGGCAGCGACCACCTGGTGGACGCGGTGTTCGCGTGGGGCGAGGACGCTCAAATCCGCGCCCGCATCGACGACTTCCGAGCGGCGGGCGCGGACCACGTGGCCCTACAGGTGGTGGACGGCAACACGCGCGAGGAGCTGCCACGCGAGGCCTGGCGCAGGCTGGCTTCTCTACTGGGCTGAGCGACAGTTGCCCCTCAGGGGCGCGGGGCTGCATCGATATGCGGCTCCGCCGCGTGGGCGCGACCAGCCACAACCGGACGCGCACCCGCCAAACAACCGCAACCCCTCGCCCCTCAGGCGTCTTTGAACTCCTGCCGCTGCCGCCCAAGCCCCGAGATCTCCAACTCCACAACATCCCCGGCCCGCAAGAACGGCTTGGGCTCAGGCTGCCCCAACGCAACCCCCGCCGGCGTACCGGTGTTGATGACATCCCCGGGGTACAGGGTCATGAACTGGCTGACGTACCGCACCACTTCAGCCACCGAGAAGATCTGCTCCGCGGTCGTCCCGTCCTGCTTCAACTCCCCGTTGACCCACAGCTTCAGCGACAGCGCCTGCGGGTCCGGCACCTCGTCCGCCGTCACCAGCCACGGCCCCAGCGGGTTGAACGTCTCGCAGTTCTTCCCCTTGTCCCACGTCCCGCCCCGCTCGATCTGGAACTCCCGCTCGGACACGTCATGGGCGACCGCGTACCCCGCGACATGCGCGAGCGCCTCCTCGTGCGAGGACAGATAGCGGGCCGTACGTCCGATGACTACCGCCAGTTCGACCTCCCAGTCGGTCTTCACGGACTTGCGGGGGACGAGCACGGTGTCGTACGGCCCGACGACCGTGTCCGCCGCCTTGAAGAAGATGACGGGTTCCGCGGGCGGCTCCGCGCCGGTCTCGCGGGCGTGGTCGTGGTAGTTCAGCCCGATGCACACGACCTTGCCGATCCGCGCCAGCGGCGGCCCGACCCGCAGCCCGTCGGCGTCCAGCGCGGGCAGCTCCCCGGCGTCGGCGGCGGCGCGGATCCGGCCGAGCGCGGCGGTGTCGGCGAGCAGCGGCCCGTCGATGTCCGGGACGATGCCGGACAGGTCCCGCAGGGTCCCCTCGGCGTCGAGCAGCGCGGGCCGCTCCGCCCCTGCCGTACCGACTCGCAGCAGCTTCATGTTCACCATCTCCATCGATCGTGCGGGCCGTCGACCGATGGGTGCAGCCATCGGATGACTGGCCGATCCTCCAAGCTCACGGTCCAGTCCGCAATACCCGGTTCACGGACTGGACCGGCACCGCGCCGCTCAGCTCCGCAACAGGGCCCGTTCGACCGCGGTCCAGGCCGCGCTGGTCGTCACGTACAGCGCGACGGCGAGCGGTACGACGGCCACGGTGCCGAGGGTGAGGAAGGACATGAGCGGCAGCACCCGGGCGACGGTGCTGTCGTCGACCGCCGTCCGCCTGGCACGGACGTAGCTGAAGGTCGCGACCGCGGCGACGACGAGGAACAGCCCGACGTAGACGAGCCCGGCCGGCCCGAACACCCCGTCCCCGGCGAGGGCGTCGGCCCAGTGGCCGTCGAGCGGCGCGGCGAACAGCCGGTGGGACAGCAGTTCGTCGCCCCCGCCGGAGAACAGCCGGTACAGCAGGAAGAAGGCCGGGAGTTGCAGCAGGCTCGGCAGCAGCCCGGACAGCGGTGACACCTTCGCGTCGGTGTGCAACTCCAGTACGGCCGCCCGCAGTTTCTCGGGCTGCCTCGCGTACCGCTTCCGCAACTCGGCGATCTGCGGCTGGAGTTGTGCCCGCGCCCGCTGTCCGCGCGCGGCGGCCCGGGAGAGGGGATGGACGAGGAGTCGTACGAGAACCGTGAACAGGACGATCGCGGCGGCGACCGCGGTCGTACCGAACAACGGGTGGAGCAGGTCGGCCAGTTGGCCGACGGTGCGGGTGAGAACGGACATGGGTGAGCCCTCCGTGGGTCTCGTCGTGCCGGAGTGGGGCATGGCGATGCGACGACCCGCGCGGGAATGCCTTACGCGGTGGTCGTCCGGAGGGTGTGTCCGGGGGCTCGGGGGCGTGGCCGGCCCGAGGCGTCGGGGTCGCGCTGGGGCAGGAACGCCGTACGGCGGGCCCGGTCGCGGATGGCCGTACGGACCCGGGCGGGCGGTACGGCTGGGGCGCGGCGCGCGGTGAGGAGGGCGCGGACGGTGAGGGCGGTGGCGGTCGCGGCGAGCGCGACGGTGACGGCGGCGGGGAGGCCGCCGGCGTCCAGCAGCGTCAGCGGGAACAGCAGGAACAGGAACAGCAGGGTGGCGCGACCGCGGTTCATCGGCTGTCCCCCTCCCCCAACTGCCATTCTCGTACGGTCCGTTATACCTGTCCGGCGTACCCGTCCGTCATACCGGATCGGTCTCGATCGGCTGGAGCAGTCGGCGTGGCTGGAGGAGCGCGCGGCTGACCGGGTCCGCGGGGTCCGGGTTGAGTCCGGAGCCCGGCTCCATGAGGACGTCCCCGGCGGGGACGACGAATCCGCAGGCGGGGCACTCGGCGTACGGGCCGAGTTCGGTGCCGCAGTCCGCGTGCCGGAAGTAGCGGAGCTGCGGCTCGTCGAACTGCTCGCGGCCCCACCGGCCGAGTGAGCGCAGGGTCGGCCACAGGGCGATCGCGCGGTCGGTCGGGACGTACTCGTCGCGCGGCGGGGACTCCCGGTAGCGGCGCTTCTCCAGGATGCCGGCGGCGGTGAGGGCCTGGAGGCGGGCGGCGAGGACCGCGCGCGGGATGCCGAGGTGGACGAGGAAGTCGTTGTAGCGCCGGACGCCGTAGAGGGCGTCGCGGACGACGAGCAGCGTCCAGCGCTCCCCGACCACCTCCAGTGCCCGGGCGATCGAGCACTCCTGTGTCGCGTAGTCCTTGCCCAGTGCCATGCCGTCCACCTTAGCCACTTTCCGACTTCTAGGTTCATTGAACGAACCTACGGTGTTACGGTACTCCTCATGACTAGGTTCAGTGAACGAACTCTCAGCCGGACATCCGCGGCGCCCGAGGCAACCGAGGCACCCGCGGTCTCCGAGCCGAGCGTGCCGCACCCCCGCGCCACCCTCGCCCTGACCAGCGCGGCCACCGCCGTCGCGCTGATGACGTACACCGCGCCGATGGTCACGCTCCCGGACATCGCCGCCGCCCTGCACACCCCGCTCTCCGCCCAGGCCTGGCTGCTGAACGGCACCCCGCTTGGCCTGGCCGCGCTGCTCCTGGTCGCCGGCAGCCTCGCCGACGACTACGGCCGCCGCCGAATCTTCCTGGCCGGCACCTTCGCGCTGGGCATCACCACGGCACTCTCCGCGCTGACCTCCTCGACCTTGCTGTTCACCCTGACCCGGATCGCGCAGGGCGCGTCCAGCGCGGCCCTCCTCGCCAGCAGCCTGGGCCTGATCGTGCACGCCTTCCCGACCCCGCGCGGCCGCCTGCACGCGACCGGCGTGTGGGGCGCGTTCGTCAGCGGCGGCATAGCCGTCGGCCCACTGGTGGCGGGTGCGATGCCGGACTGGCGCGTGGCCTACGGCGTCCTCGGCGCCGCCGCGCTCGTCGTGGCGGCCCTCGGCGTCCGTACGTTGTCCGAGTCCCGCGCACCGCGCGGCGGACGCCCCGATCTCGCCGGAGCGGTCACCTTCGGGCTGGCGCTGGTCGCCCTCGTGGCCGCGTTGACGCTGGGCCGCGACGGCTGGCTGCGGGCGCCGGTGGGCCTGCTGGCACTGGCGGCCGTCGTGCTGGTCGGCGTCTTCGCGCTGGTGGAGCGCCGGGGCGCGACCCCGATGATCGACCTGAGCCTGCTGCGCCACCGCCTCTTCCTGGCCTCCTCGGCGGGCGGCCTGTTCACGGGCTTCGCGGTGATCGGCCTGTTCAGCTTCCTGCCGGCGCTGTTGCAGCAGACGCTGGGGCTGTCCGCGATGGACACGGCCTGGCTGTTCCTCCTCTGGTCGGGCCTGTCCTTCACGGTCGCCCTCCAGGCCCGCCGCCTCGCCGGCCGCGTCTCCTCCCGGCACCAACTCACTCTGGGTTTCCTGCTGCACGCGGCCGGCGTCCTGACGATGCTCGGCGCGCTGGACTCCGGTTCCTGGGTACGGCTGCTGCCGGGACTGGTGATCGCCGGGGTGGGCAGCGGTCTGCTGAACGCCGCGCTGCCGCTGCTGTCCGTGGAGTCGGTACCGGCGGCCCGGGCCGCGATGGGCTCCGGGGCACAGCAGACGTTCCGGTACATCGGCTCGTGCGCCGGGGTCGCGCTGACGATCGCGATCGCCACGTCGGCCGGGGGCGGTCTCGCCCGTGGCGCGGACATCGCGATGGTGGTGTCGGCGGGGCTCGCGGTGGTGGCCGCGGTGAGTGTGGGGATGTTGCGGGAGCGGGCGTGAATCAGTGAATCAACGGGGGTGCGTGGAGGTGAGCGTGCCCCAGACCACCATGCGGTACCTGGACGTGAACTCCGGGGTGCAGGTGGTGAGGGTGATGTAGAAGCCGGGTTCGCTGTAGCCGTAGGACGGCTTGACGACCGAGCGCGGGATCGGCCGGATGACACCCGAGTCGGCGGCGGAGGTCTGCGGCAGGATCTTCTCGACCGTGTACGTGAAGGTGGCCGCGCTCGTCTCGACCTGGACGGTGTCCTTGAGGCGCAGCCGCGGGAGATACCGGAAGGGCTCGCCGTGGGTGTTGCGGTGCCCGGCGAGCGCGAAGTTCCCTGTCTGACCCGGCTGTTGGGTGCCGGGGTAGTGGCCGACGTACCCCTTGTTGAGCACGTGCTGCTTGCTGACGCCCTCCGCGACGGGGACGCGGAGGTGGAGGCGGGGGATGGTGAGGATGGCGTAGGCCTGGGAGGGGTGAGGGGTGGCGGATCCGCCGGCACCGGTGCCCGAGCCGGCCCGACCGCCCGCTGAACTGCCGCCCGCCGTACCGGTGTTGGCTGATCCCGTGTCGCCCGACGGGGTGCTGCCGCTCGCCGCGCCGGGCGTCGCCCATTGCCGCTCCAGCGCCTGCACCTGATGCTCGGCGCCCTGGCGGGCCTCCCGGTTGGTCCACCACAGCTCGTGGACGACGAGGAGCAGCAGGACGACCCCGGCGGTGACGAGCAGCTCCCCGCCGGTCCACAGGGCGCGTCGGCGCAGCGCACGGCGTCGACGGCCGCGGTGCTGCACGACGGGAACCCGCATGGGCCGCACGATAAGGGCCGGTTCGCGAACTCACCAGACCCGTGGTCCCGTTGGTCGTGGAGGTGCCTGTTCGATCCTTCGTACACGGGTTTTAGAAAGGGGTGTCACAACCCTCGACAACCTCACACACCACACCCGATGCTTCCTGGTGGCACGAGCCGGGGGGATGGCCGACGCCGGTGGGACGACCGGCGGTTGAGCGAATCGGGAGTAGAGATGATCCGACGCAGAACCCTGCTGGCCGCAGCGGGCGGTGGGCTCCTCGGCACCGCCCTGGCGGCCGGCACCGCACGCGCCGACGCGACGATCGCGGTCAACCCGGCGACGAAGTACGGCACTTGGGAGGGCTGGGGCACCTCGCTCGCCTGGTGGGCGAATGTCTTCGGCGCCCGGGACGACTTCGCCGACATCTTCTTCACCACCAAGTCGACGACGTACAACGGCACTTCACTGCCGGGCCTGGGCCTGAACATCGCCCGCTACAACCTGGGCGCGTGCAGTTGGAACACGGTGAGCGGCGAGTCGATGGTCGCCTCGGCCAACATCCCCGCGTTCAAGCAGATCGAGGGCTACTGGCAGGACTGGAACAACGAGGACCCCACGTCCTCGGCATGGAAGTGGACGGCGGACGCGACCCAGCGGGCGATGCTGGTGAAGGCGACGGCACGAGGGGCCACCACCGAGCTCTTCGCCAACTCCCCCATGTGGTGGATGTGTCTGAACCACAACCCGTCGGGCGCCTCCGGCGGCGGCAACAACCTCCAGTCCTGGAACTACCGCCAGCACGCCTCCCACTTGGCGGCAGTCGCCCTCTACGCGAAGAACAACTGGGGAGTGAACTTCGCGACGGTCGAGGCCTTCAACGAGCCCTCGTCGAGCTGGTGGACGGCGACCGGCACGCAGGAGGGCTGCCACATGGACTCGGCGGTCCAGGCCGCCGTACTCCCGTACGTCCGCAGCGAGTTGGACGCCCGCGGCCTGACGAGCACGAAGATCTCGGCGTCCGACGAGACGAGCTACGACCTGGCACGGACGACCTGGAGCGCCTTCTCGTCCACGACGAAGGGCTACGTCAACCGCGTCAACGTCCACGGCTACCAGGGCTCGGGCGGCCGTAGGGACCTGCTCTACACGGACGTGGTGACGACGGCGGGCAAGGCCCTCTGGAACTCCGAGACGGGCGACAGCGACGCCACGGGCCTGACCATGGCCAGCAACCTGCTCTACGACTTCCGCTGGCTGCACCCGACGGCGTGGACGTACTGGCAGGTCATGGACCCGAGTTCGGGCTGGGCGATGATCGCGTACGACCAGAGCACGCTCACGGCCGGCGCGGTGCAGACGAAGTACTACGTGATGGCCCAGTTCAGCCGCCACATCCGCCCCGGCATGACGATCCTCGACACGGGCGTGAGCTACGCGGCGGCGGGCTACGACGCGACGGCGAAGCGGTTGGTCATCGTGGCCGCGAACACCGGCTCGTCCTCGACGACCCTGACCTTCGACCTCTCCAAGTTCACGACGGTGGCGGGCGGTTCGAGCGGTCTGGTCCCGCGCTGGAACACGGTGACGGGCGGTGGCGGTGACTTGTACACCTCCCACTCGGACACCTACCTGAGCGGCAAGACGGTGAGCGCGACGTTCGCGGCCGGGGCGGTGCAGACCTTGCAGATCGACGGGGTGGTGATCTGACCTCTCAACGCACTGATGGCGGCGGGCGGTTGGCCCCGTCCACGCAACTCGGAGGCGGTGGCGGGCAGTTCGGCCTGCTCGCGCTGGCGCTCGGCGGTTTCGGAATCGGCCTGACCGAGTTCGTGATCGCCGGGCTGCTGCCACAGGTGAGCCGCGGCCTGGACGTGTCCACGGCCGCGGCGGGCTGGCTGATCTCCGGCTACGCGCTGACGGTCGCGGCAGGCGCGATAGCGGTGACGGCGGCAACGGCGGGCCGGCCGCAAAAGCCGATCCTGGTAGGCCTGTTGGCCCTGTTCGTGGCGGGCAACCTGCTGTGCGCGATCGCGCCGAACTACCCGACGATGCTCCTGGGCCGCGTGGTGGCGGCCCTCTGCCACGGCTCGTTCTTCGGCATCGGCTCCCTCGTGGCCCGCCGCCTGGTCCCTCCCGAACGGGCCTCCCGCGCGGTCGCGATGATGTTCGCCGGCCTGACGGTGGCGAACGTACTCGGCGTCCCCTTCGGCGCCCTCGTCGGCGAGCGGTGGGGCTGGCGGGCGACGTTCTGGGCGATCACGGGGATCGGTTCGGTGGCGCTGGTGGCGATCGCCGTCCTGGTACCGGGATGGGCGGGAGGAACGAGCGGCCGGGCGGACCTGCGATCCCAACTCCGTTCCTTCCGCTCGACCCAGGTGTGGCTGACGCTCACGGCCACGGCCCTCGGCTACGGCGGCATGTTCGGCGCGTTCAGCTACCTCGCGTACACCTTCACCGAGGTCACGGGCTTCTCCGCGACGGACGTGGCCTGGCTGCTGGTGGTCTACGGCACGGGCCTGGTCGTAGGCAACATCGCGGGCGGCCGGGGCGCGGACCACAACCGCGACGTGACGCTGCTCGTGTCCCTGACCGGCCTGGCGGCCACGTTGACGGTGTTCGGGTTGCTGGCGAGCAGTCGGCCGGCGTCGGTGATCCTGGTCTTCCTGCTGGGCGCGTTCGGGTTCGCGACGGTCCCCGGGATGATCACGCGGGTGACGGATGCGGCGGGGGGTGTGCCGCTGGCGGCGAGCGCGAACGTGTCCGCGTCGAATGTGGGGAACGCGGTGGGGGCGTGGCTGGGGGGCCTGGCGATCAGTGCGGGGTGGGGGTATGCGGCTCCGTTGTTCGTGGGGGCGGGGATTGTGGGGGTGGGGTTGGGGGTCATGGGGTGGGCGGCGCGGGGATCGACGGACAGCGCCAGGGGTGGGGGCGGGGGTGCGGGCGGGGCAACAGGAGAAGCCGCGGAAGTGCAGCGGTCGTAAGAAAACCGCCGGAAACCGAAAAGCCACCCGGAGTTCCCCACAAGGCGGCCTCCTGACCCCCTCACACCGCTCCCCCACCGCACTCTCACCGGCCGACCTGGGCATATCTCTCCCCTTGCCTCCATCTGTGTCGGCATCGGCAGTACCGTGTCGTTCATGCGCCCCGACACGCCCGCCGAGAACGTCGACCACCCCGCCGAAGCGGCCCGCCTGGAGCGGACCGCGGCCCGCTACCCCGAGGACGCCGAGGCCCTGCTCCTCCAGGCCGCGGCCCACCTCGAACTGGCCGGCGACCGCCCCGCCGCCACCACGCTCTACGACCGCCTGCTGTCGTCACCGGACACCCTGGAAACCCCGCACCTGGTACGGGCCCTCAAGGCCTCGAACCTCTGGGAGTACGGCCACGAGGCCGAGGCCAGGGCGATCATCGACGGGGTACGGACCGCGTCCCCGCGCGATCCCGCGCCCTGGGTGATCGTCGCGGAGTCCCTGGAGGCCCATGACGAGCTGGAGGCGGCGCAGGAGACGTTCACGGCGGGGGTGGCTCTGCTCCTGACGGACGTACCCGAACCCCCTTACTCGACCCACCCGTTGCTGTTCGGCCGACACCGGGTCCGGCGCATGCTGGGCGTGTCGCACGACGAGTGGGACACGCTGGCGGACACGTTGCATTCGTCCTCGGTGTCCCTGGACGAGCTGCACGACCCGAAGAGGGTGTGGTCCCTGGGGTCGGACAACCCGGCGGAGCTTGAGGCCGAGATCTCGCGGCTGCGAGCGGAGTTGGGGGCGTACCGGGAGGCGCTGTCCCGACCGTTCCCGGTGGCCGTGCTGCACTGGCCCGAGGGTGAACTCGCCGAACTGGTGGGGGCGTACGAGTCCCTCGCGACGGAGTACCCGTCGCACGAGGAGCACCTCGCGACGATAGAGGGGTCGCTTCGGGAGCTGGCGGCGAGTGGCACGCCGAACCTTGGGATCGTTACCGGGACTGTGCCTTCTTACGAGGCGTTCGCTGCCTCTGAGGGGGCTTCGCCAGGGGATGTTGATCTGTTGCCGCAGTATGCGACGACGTTGGCGGCGCGGGGGCGGGCTGTGGTTTGGCCGCCTCAGCGGGGGGCTTCTTGTTGGTGTGGGTCGGGAGAGGCCTATGGGGAGTGCCACGGGGGCTGAGGAGCGGTGGTGGCGGCTGAACAACACGCGTCTGCTGAACGCCAGTTGGTGCTCCGCTACTTCGAGATGTGGAACACCGGCGATTCGAGTGTCGCCGGTGAGGTGCTTCATCCCGAGTGGCGGGACCATGCGCATCCGGAGATCGCGGGACCCGATGATGTCCGGCGGGCGGTGGAGCGCGTACGGGCTGCTCAGCCGGACCTGCGCTTCGACATCAGGGCGGTGTTGAGCGAAGGCCAACTGCTGGCTGCGGTTGGGGAGGTGAGCCGGGGAGCTGGTTCAGCGGCGACAGTGAGCGGCCTGATTTGGCTGATCCGTGTTCGGGACGGCTTGCTCGCGGAGATGTGGACTTACCGTCGCGACGAACGGGCGTGATCCGCGGCTCTCGACACAACGTCTCAGGTACGCCGGCACAATACTTCCGTGCCAGATCTCGTCCCGTCCTCCCCTGCCGTGTCCGCCCGCATGAGCCGACAGAGCTCCCGCGACACGGCCCCCGAAGTGGCGGTCCGACGCCTCCTGCATGCCGAGGGTCTGCGGTACCGGTTGAACGTACCTGTGCCCGGCATGCCCCGTCGCACGATCGACATCGTCTTCCCCAAGGCCAAGATCGCCGTCTTCATGGACGGTTGTTTTTGGCACGGCTGCCCTGAGCATGCGACGCAGCCCAAGTCGAACGCGGAGTGGTGGCGGGCCAAGCTCGACAAGAACATGGCACGTGATGTCGAGACGACCGAGCATCTGCTCGCGGAAGGCTGGACAGTGCTGCGCTTCTGGGAGCACGAGACAGCCGATGGCGTTGCCCACCGGGTCGCTGCCTCCGTTGCGGCCCATCGGCCTCCGGCCGAGCTGTGACCCGCCCCACGCACATCGACCTCGCCACCTGGAGCCGGTTTCGGGACGGCCGGGAGCAGCAATGATGAAGTTGTTTCACGTATTGACATCCAATTCACCCAATAGTGTGTAGAGGTTGCACGAGTGGGATGCCGATCTGCTCCGCATGGGCCCTGGCGCAGCGTGATCTGTCGCGCCGGCCAACTCCCTGCGGCCCAGCCGGCTTGACGAGCGAGAGCGGAGACGGTCGATTCCCATGACCGACAATTTCGACGAAATGTACGAAACGTTCAAGGCTCTCTTGGACACGTTCCCTCCCTCGGAGGCGGTCAAGCGGCTGGAGCTGTTCGGCATCAGCTCCGACATCGTCGAACAAATCCGTGAGCACCACGAGCAGCAGATGATCCGCATCAAAGAACTCGAAGAACCGCATGCGGTGGTCCTGGGCAACCGCGACACGTGGTACACCGGCCCGCAGGCAAAGGACAAGTGCTGGCCCGGTGTTGTGGATCTGCTTCGCAAGGACGGCTGGTCCGAAGAACCTGCCATCAGAGAGCTCGACGACTCCTCCACCCGCGTCGTCTCCCTGTTGAACCATCCGAAGGAAAGAGCATTCTCCACACGGGGGCTGGTCGTCGGGTACGTCCAGTCCGGCAAGACCACCAACTTCACATCGGTGATGGCCAAGGCCGCCGATCGCGGCTACAAACTCTTCATCGTCCTGGCGGGCATCCACAACGGCCTCAGGCGCCAGACGCAAGCGCGCCTGGTGCAGCAACTCGTGGAACCCAACCCCTCCATGTGGTCCCAACTGACAGGGCTGGACAAGGACTTCACACCACAGGAGAACCCGGCTTCGTACTTCGGAAAGAGCAACAAGACGCACGTCCTTTGCGTGGTGAAGAAGAACGCAGCGGTACTGCGCAAGCTCGGCAGGTGGCTGGAGAAGGCTTCGGACTACCTCCAGGACTGTCCGGCGCTGATCATTGACGACGAGGCGGACCAGGCCACGGTCGCCACGAAGTCCATCAACCCGTTGATCCTGAGCATCATGAGCAGCCTGCCGCGGTCCGCCTACGTCGGATACACGGCTTCTCCCTTCGCCAACCTGCTGATCGACCCGAGCGCAGAAGACCTCTATCCCCGTGACTTCGTCGTCAACCTGCCCAAGCCGGCGGGCCACTTCGGCACCGAGGTGTTGTTCGGTCGCTACGCGCTCGACGGCGAGGACCCGGAACAGGTGGACGACGGTTACGACATGATCCGTTCGATCCCCGACGACGATGTGTCGTGCGTGCGCCCCGAGACGAGAGCCGACGTCGAAGGCTTCGAGCCCTTCATCACCGACACTCTCAGCAGAGCGATCGAGTATTTCTGGCTCGTGACGGCAGCCCGCAGAGTGCGGCGTTCAGGCAATCCACACAGCACGATGTTGATCCACACGAGCGTCAACACCGCGGTACACAACAGCTTCAAGCGGCCGTTGGAGCACCTTCGCTCCCGCGCAACGCAGTCCCTGACCGATGAAGACTTCCTCTCCACGTTGCGCGCTCTTTGGGATCAGGAGACCGCACGTGTCCCTGCCGAGGACTTCGGTGAGACGAAGGTGTCGTTCGACGAACTGGCGACCGAACTGCCGGATGTGCTCCGCAACTGCCGCGTCATCATGGACAACTCCAGCAGCGAAGATCGCCTCGACTACGAAAACGGCCCGGTCGTCGCCATCGCCGTGGGAGGCAACACCCTGTCGCGCGGGCTGACTCTCGAAGGCCTGTCGGTGAGTTATTTCGTCAGGGCCGTGTCGGCGTACGACACACTGCTGCAGATGGGTCGATGGTTCGGTTTCCGGAACGGCTACGCCGACCTTCCTCGGATCTGGATGACCGATGAACTGGCCGAGTGGTTCAGGCACCTCGCCACCGTCGAGACGGAGATGCGTCGAGACATCGACGTCTACATGACCGAGTCCGAGACACCTCTGACTTTCGCGGTACGTCTGCGCACACACCCCGCGCTTCGGGTCACCGCAGCGGCCAAGATGCGCGCCGCGGTAACCGCGGCATCCTCCTACGGAGGCAAGCGGGTCCAGACCCACTACTTCCACACCAACGGCGAGTGGCTGCGCGGAAACATTACTGCCGCCCGCGACTTGGTCGCCGCCTCCCTCTCGAACGCCGTCAGAGTGGAGGAACGCCCGGCCGACGGGCGCTATGTGTTCCGTGACGTACCGTACGACGTGGTGACCGACTTCTTGGTCGCGTACAAGTTCCACGAGAAGTCACCGGAGAACGACGCCGGTCTGATCGGCGATTACATCCGAAAGCGGGTCACGACAGCCGACTCACTGCGCCGGTGGAACGTTGCGATCGTCGGCAACCCGGCGGGAGGGCCGTACACCTTCGTTCCCGGTGTGGCAGTGGGCCGCAATACCCGCGCTCGCCTCAAGGTGGAAAGCCCTGATACGGACTTCGCCGACATCAAGACACTGATGAGCCGTCCCGACGCGGCAGTGGATCTGACCGGAGACACAACGAAGCTGACTGAGTCGGGCATCAAGGAAAAGCGTCGCGCCCAACTTCCGGACACGGGTCTGTTGGTCCTGTATCCGATTGACAAAACGTCACAGCCAAGCCCGGACAAGGAGCTTCGTGCGCCACTGAACGCCGAGGAACACGTCATCGGCGTCGGTCTCGTGTTCCCCGAGCCGCAACACGGAGACAGCACGGTCGAAAAGTACATCTCGGCCAACCTGTCCGGCATCCGCATCGAGGACGAGGACTACAGCCCCCTCGAAAGCGAGGACGCGTGAAGGAAGATGTGCTCCGCAAGCTCGTCGAGGATCGCTGGACCGCACTCGACACCGAGAAGATCACGGGTGAAAGAAGCCTGAGAGTTTCGCAGTTGCCCGTCGTCAGCGACGGGGGGTCATTGGCGGTGGCCGTCGATCACAGCGGACATCGCCACGTCCTGGTACCGATTCACGCACATCGCAAGGTCCGTCCCGGCCTGGACGGGCCCGTACTCAGATTGCGCAAGCGGGCCCTGGAGGACGAGGAGACCTATCAGACCTACGCCGACCTTGCTTGCCTGCGCAACGACCTCGATGATCTGTTCACGGAGTTGTGCGTCGACGTATTGGGCGCGATCGGTGAGCTGCCCACCAATCCGGTCAAGGCGCTCTATCGTGTTCTCGATCGATGGAAGGCTCTTTTCCAGGCGCAGGGAACTCCGCTGGGGCCTGATCAACTTGCGGGGCTGTTCGGTGAGTTGACAGTCCTCAATCGGCTTCTCGTGAAGGACCCGAGCGCGCACCGGCTCTGGCTCGGCCCCGAAGGACACCGCCATGATTTCACGGGTGGAACCACCGCCGTCGAGGTGAAGGCGACCACCACCACCGAGGGGCGAAGACCACGGATCCACGGACTCGACCAACTCGAGGTGCCGGAGGGCGGGAACCTCTGTCTAGCTTGGTTCCGACTGCAACGCGCATCCGGAAACGTCGCAGGCACCGCGTTCGTGGACTTGGTCGAACAAACGCTTGGGCTCTGTGACGACGAAGGTGCAGTACTCAATCTGCTCGCCATCGTCGGCTATCGCTCCTCGGACTCCGACCGCTATCACGATGTGCGCTTCGCAATCAGTGAAGAGCGATGGTACCGAGTTGGCCCCGGTTTTCCCGGTCTCACCGGCCAGGCACTTGTCGAGGCCGACGTACCCGTCTCGATTCTCGACGTCGAGTACACCATCGACCTGTCCGGTGAAACACCTGCTCCGCTGCCGTCAGACCAAGTGCCCCAAGTGATCGAGAGCATGATCCAGGAGTCTGTGTGATGGAGCCGCGCTGGTATTCACAGCCCTATCCCCCGGAAGGCGCCAGCGCCGCTGAAGGAATCCGCAACCAGCTCGGACGTCCGGAACTCGATCTACTCACCATCCTTGTGCGTGAGTCCGCCCAGAACAGTTGGGATGCACGCCTGACGCAACCCTCCTCCCCCGTGGACTTCCGCATTGACATGTGGACAGTCGGTCCAGCCCACGCCGGAGCCTGGCGTGAGCTTCTGCTGAACGGCGCACCTTCAGGCAGCCCGGAGACCTTCCCTCTGCGCGACACCCTGAGGCGTGGCCCAGTCCGCGTCCTCGCCGTCTCCGATCGTGGGACGCGGGGACTCGGAGGACCCACCCGCGCCGACGACGCGGTGGGCGCCGAGCGAGACTTCGTCTCTTTCATCCGCAACATAGGTGAACCGCGCGACACCGCGCTCGGAGGTGGCACCTACGGCTTCGGCAAGGGCATCTTCTACCTGCTGTCCAAGTCCGGAACCGTGCTCGTGCACTCCCGTTGCCGTACAGCTCACGGAGGTCTCGAGACCCGACTCATCGGCTGCACCCTCTGGAAGAGTTACGTGGCCGGTGAACCCGGCGAAGACCGTCGCTACACCGGTCGGCACTGGTGGGGCAACATGTCGGGACCGGTCGTCGAACCCCTGGTCGGCCGGGAGGCCGAAACCACGGCGCAGCGTCTGGGACTCAGATCCTTCGGTCCCGAGGAGACCGGGACGACGGTCGTCGTCATCGATCCGGACCTGGACGAACTCGCGCCGCCCGAGGCGGCCGACTATCTGGCAGAGACCATCACCTGGCATCTGTGGCCAAAGATGATTCCCATCGGCGGCAAGCCACCCGCCATGAAGTTCGCCGTGGCTTGTGACGGTGTCGAACACTCGGTGCCGGACCCGCGGGAGACCCGCCCCCTCAACATGTTCGTCGCCGCTCACGAATCGATGACGGGCCCGGACGGCAGAGACCTGCACTGCTTGAAGCCCAAGCAGTATCTCGGGCGCCTCGGGCTCGTGAAACGGATCATGCCGCCGCTGGAGCCGACACGTGCCTCACTCATGCTCGACATCGAGGACATCATCCATCACATCTGCCTGATGCGACCGGCTGAACTCGTTGTCACGTACCACCCCGGGCCGAAACCGCCCAGTGTGAACCAGGGATACGCCGGAGTCTTCAGGGCCGACGAAACGATGGACGAGGTCTATGCAAAGGCCGAACCACCCACGCACGACGCCTGGAATCCGCAATCGCTCGTGAGGCCCGAGAGCACCTTTGTTCAGACGACGTTTCGGCGTATCAGCGAAGCTCTGGAAAGCCTGCTCTCCCTCGGCGGTGTGACCCGTACCGGAGCCAGCAACGTCGCTCTGGGCGCTGCCAGTTCGCTCTTTTCCGGACTGGTGGGTGGAACCTGGGGCATCGGTGGCGCCACGGCCTACTCAAAGCCCGGCAGCACCACCCGTGCTTCGAAGTCGGACGACGCGGAGGAAAGGACGGCCCGTTCGGCTCCAGGCCGTGCCGTCCCGAGCCCGACACCGTCCAGTACGGATCGGTCTCCCGCCGACGGGCCGGCAGACTCCGGCGAATTCGGCACCGGCACCGAGCACTTCACCGATGTGCCCGGGACGGACGGAGCAAGCACGCCACGCCGCCGTCCGAGGGTCCAGTACATCGGCGAGCCCTACTACGACGATCGCGACGACGCCTCCGTACTCGTCCAGGAGTTCCGGCTGCCCGTACCTGGGCCACAGTTGGTCCGAATCGATCTGGCCGTGACTCTTCCCGGAACCGGCGGGCGGGAGACGGACCCACCCATCGGGGCAAGCATGCCCGTGCTCGTCGGATGGGAGGACGACAGTGGTCGTGTGTACGCCTCCGATCCATACGTGATCGAGGGCAGCGAATCCCTCTGGCGGGCTCTTGTGCGACCGGCTCCGGACACCATGACCGAGATCGGTATCAAGGTCGAGGCGGTGAAGGCCTCGTGAGTCGGCGCGTACTTCCATATCGCGTCCCGTCCGAGGACGTCGTCGTCGCCGAGACGTGGTCGCTCGTCGTCCAGGACGGTGAGATTGCTCTGCCGGAAGCCCTGCCCGACTGGGATTACCAAATGGACCTGCATCTCCGCAGAACCGTCCGTGTAGACCTGGACCGAGCACGAGCCCAATCCGGACTCCCCATCGACGCGGCGCTCATGCTCGCAGCCGTGTGGACAGCCACCGGATCCAACCTCAGTGGACCGGCTCAGCATGTGCGCTTGTCCGACAGAGGCACGAGCACCGTGGAACTTGATGTCCTGCTGCGGGGCGCCGATCTGGGCGGACTGCTCATGCTCGACACCGCACTCGTCCTGGCCGAGCACCGGAGCAATGCCCGCCCCTCGTCTCCCCGCCGGGCTGGATCCGTGTTGTGGAGCGACCGGGAGTTCCTCCGACTCCAGGGTGACGCACCGCAGTTCCCCATGGCCGTGATCGACTTTGCCCGGACCTCCTTCCCCGACCACGCGGCATGGCACCTACAGATCAGTGGAAGCCTGGACAGCGCAACGATGGGCTCCCTGCTCTTGCTCGTCAACGAGAGGAACACGGTCACTACCACCGCGTTCGAGAACGCAGGCAAACCCCGTCCTGTGGATCGCATCGTGCTCTCCGCCGTGTACGCGGACGCGGCCCGGATCATGATTGAACACGCGCTGAGCAACGAGGACTTCGCCGAGGACTCCGACTTCCCCGAGGGCTCGTTGGGCGCCACCATGTTGAGCTTGTTCGACCAGCTCTTCCCAGGACAGTCGACTACCGACATCCGTCTGCGCCAACGGCAGTCACCAGCCTTGTTCGCCTCGGATCTGCAGGCGGCGGTCAAGATCTTCGAGGTGTCCTGATGAGCTTCCTCTACCCCCGTCTGCTGGCCGAACAGGCAAAGCCGCTCTTCGAGGAGTACAGGCACCTGCCCATCGCGGAGCTGACGGATCGAGTGGCTGCCTCCCACCATTCCGCGGTATACGTGGCCACTGGTGGTGACCGAGCCTCCGCGACTCAGCTCAACGAACTGCGTGCAGGCGTCGTCGACCTCGCCAAAGGTGCCGGCTTCCCCGACGACTCCGATCGCACCCGCAATGCCGACTTCGACCTTCGGCTCGCCGCGCTGCTGCACGCCGAGATGGGCATGGTGCCGGCGGAGGCCGCCTCACGGGACGTCTGGGCATTTCTGGCACTGGTCCTGCTCCCGGATGTCGCGTTCTGGCGCTACCCCCAGCCCCCAGGAGACCGCGTCCTCGGCACGGACCTCACCCGGCACGTCTTCGGCCGGTTGTGGTGGCGGGCCCAACTCGTGCGCACCTCCGACGAAGCGGAACCGTACGACGCCCTCAAGATTCTCGGCGAAGCGGCATTCGATCAGATCTACGCCCGCCGGGCAGCGCTCGGCGGAAGTCCGCACATGGTCCGAGCCATCCTCCGGGTGTGGCAGAACCTTGACCTGACCGGGCTGAACGAGCGCGAAACACTGCGCGACTTTCTCAAAAGGCTATTGCGGCTGGCCCCGTTCGTGCTGTTCGACGGCATCGAAGAGCACGCCTTGGACCAAGAGTTGAGCGCAGTCGCACATGAGTCCGTCGACGCCCAGCGCCTCACTAAATCGCCTCCCGACTGGAACGCTGCGCCAAGTAGTCACGAAACCACGGTGGTTGTGGCCCCTGGGTCTTCCACGTCCGCCTCGCTCGGGGAGGGAGCCCCAGCAGCCCGGGAGACCCCGGTGAAGACAGCCGAGTCACGTCGATTCCGCTCGGTCGAACTCTGCGCCGGGGCCGGAGCACAGGCACTCGGACTGGAGCAAGCCGGATTCGACCCCGTCCTACTCATCGACAGCAAGGCCGATGCCTGCTTCACAATCGACCTGAATCGCCCCCAATGGGACGTGATCTGTATGGACATCGCGCATTTCCATCCGAGCGAGCGCCCTGAAATCCTCGGCGTCGACTTGGTCAGCGGTGGGCTCCCCCGCGTAAAATCTCCTGCCACTGTTGGTCGAGCCGAGGACACCGAGGAGCGCGGAGTCCTCAGGGCCGCGATCGCGCTGGCACACGCCATCAGGCCAAAGGCCGTTCTATTGGAGAACGTTCCAGACCTGGTCGAGAGCCCGGACTTCGCGACCGACCGTTCGTGGATCGAAACACGGCTCAGCAATGCCGGTTACAGATGGAGCTGGCGAGTCCTCAATGCCGCCGCCTTCGGTGTATCGCAGAACCGCAGCAGCGGCTTTCTGGTCGCCCTGCAGGACCCGTACTTCTCCCGATTCTCGTGGCCCGAGCCCAACGAGTCGCCGCCGCCGACCGTAGGCCAGGTTCTGGGCCCTTCGATGTCCGCAAACGGATGGCCGGGCGCAGAGCGTTGGATCAAGGGCGCCGACCGTATCGCGCCGGCCCTCGTCGGCGGCTCCGACCGCCGAGGAGGCGCCGATCTCGGCCCCACCGGTACCAAGAAGGCGTGGGCCACGCTTGGTGTGAACGGCAACAGCCTTGGTGACGACCCCCCAGGGGCCGACTTCCCTGCGGACGGCCAACCCAAGCTGACCATCGAGCAGGCCGCGAAGATCCAGTCGTTCCCGCAGGAATGGAGCTTCTTCGGTGGCAAGACGTCCAGGTATCGTCAGATCGGTCACGCAATGCCACCACCTCTCGCGAGCGCTCTCGGTCGGGCCATCTCTGCAGCCCTGCGCGGCTAAGATCGCCTCATGAGCAAGCCCGGTCCCCTCGCCCACCAGCCCATCACCGTTCTTGATCTTTTTTCTGGATGCGGTGGCTTCACTCAGGGGTTTCACGAGTTCCGCCCGAGGGGTACGGAGGATGCCGGACCGGTTTTCCGCAGCGTCGCGGCAGTCGAACACGATCTCGCTGCAGCGGCTACATATGCAGCGAACTTCGGAAGCCACAAATCAGACACAAGACTCCCACCGGCACGCGTCCACCTGGAAGACATCGAGGCCTGGAAGCCGGCGGACGAAGCTCTTCACGCAGATGTGGTGGTCGGAGGCCCCCCTTGCCAGGGTTTCTCCGCTCTGAACCGCCACAAAAAGGGTGCCGAGCGGAACCGCCTTTGGGAAGAATACGTTCGCATTGTCAGCAGAATCCGCCCAAAGATTTTCGTCATCGAGAATGTCGATCGATTCCTGAAGTCGGACGAGTTCCTGAACCTGCTCAGCGAAGTAAAGGAGGGCGGCCTACTATCCGAATACCGCCTGATCGACCCTCCGGGCTACGAAACAGGCGAAACCGAGGAGAAGAAGCACAAGCGCTATCTCCTCAACGCAGCCGACTACGGCGCAGTCCAAGCACGTCGTCGGGCGATCGTGATCGGCGTCCGAAAAGACGTCGGCAGCAGCCGTACGATGAAATATCCGTCGGCGACGCATACTCGACGCCCGAAACACAGCAACGGAATTCCGGCACAGCCACTCGCAGGCGTCGAGCTGGAGCCATCGTACTGGCGCGCCGTCGACACCGTATTCGACGAATCGGAACTGCTCGAAATCCGGGGCACCGAGCTTCCGGACGGAAAGGAATACATTCCCGATGTGGATTCCGTCCTTCCAGGCATTTTCACAACGCCAGACCTCCACTTCGGCCGCAATCCGGAACCACTCTCAAGGGCCCGCTACCGAGCCATCCCCAAAGGCGGGAACCGTAAAAATCTGACCGGCAAGTGGTACACGATTGACAAAGACGGTGAGATTCGAATCTTCGAAACTCAGAACCCTCCGGGCGTGAAAACACTTGTCCAGTACCTCTCGACCGAAAGCTGGGACAATCACAACACCGGTACGGGCGATGTCATGGGCCGGCTTCGACTGGGTGAACCCTCTGTGACCATCCGTACCGAGTTCTTCAAACCCGAGAAGGGGCGATACCTCCACCCCAGCGATGCTCGCCCAATCACCCACTACGAAGCAGCCCGCATTCAGGGCTTCCCACTCAACTTCCGCTGGTGTGGCTCGAAGACCGACATCGCTCGGCAAATCGGGAATGCTGTACCCATCCCACTCGGCACGGCCATTGCTTCGGCAATCCATGCCTACTTGCGCGGCTGACCCACACCACCCCTCCAAGAGCCGAAAGCGCCGAGAGTCGCCCTCCAGCTCTCGAGCCAGTGTCCCGGAAGATCGACCGCGTCCAATTGCTGTGAGTTCACAGTTGAGGCGCCAAGCCGATTTGCACCTCGAAGTGCGTCTGAGCACGATCGAGAATCTCTTCCGGATCGCAGCCGTGTGCCCGAAGCCAGTGCAGGACATCCGCGATGACGTCGATCATTGCTTCTTCGGCCATGGTCCTGCCCAGTCGGCCGGAGCCCGGCTCACGAGGCAGTCTCGCGGTCGTGTAGAGACCAAGCAGCACTTCGGCCCGCATGACACCGGCTGTTCCCACATGGCCGTTGGGCGCAGTAAGGCCTGTTTCCAACTCGCACCAGGTCACCTTGTGGTCCGGATGCAGCAGGACTCCCCAGCGGTCTGCGACCTCATCGACGAGAACCATGCCTCGTCCGCCCTCGGAGTCGGAGATCGCATCAACGAGGGTGGGCAGTGCGCGCGTATCGGGGTCGTGCACTTCGATCCGCAGCCGAGTGCCGTTCATGGAGACTGCGAGCGTGGCCGGGGTGCCGTGACCCACATGCGTGATGACGTTGGACACCAGCTCGCTGACACAGAGCTGGGCCCCATCGGTCACGTCATGCAGGCCCCAGATCCCCAGATGCAAGCGAACGATGCGGCGAAGTGCGGCCACTTCCTCGGGAACCGCCGTGAAGGCCAGGTCCCACGGCTTTCGTGACATACGCGCTTCCTGGATCACCATGACTCCTCTCGTCGCATGTCATCTCCGCATGATGAGCGGAGCGTTGCACGCCCTCACAGTGAGTGGCGTCATCGACCAGAGTGACGCCGGCGTATCCCGTCGTGCAATGTGCAGGAAGAGATTCCCACTTCCGAGTGATTGGCAGACAGAGGCCTTGGCGCGAGACTGAACACCCGCTATTCGACGGACGGTTGAGAGGATTGAGATGGCCGGTTCACCGACGGCACGCCGTCGCCGTCTCTCGATCGAGCTGAAGAAGCTCCGAGAGAAGAGCGCACTCACCTGCGCGCAGGTCGGCCAGGCACTGGACTGGAGCGGCTCCAAGGTCAACCGTATGGAGACGGGCAGTGGCCGGGTCCAACCGTCGGACATCGATGCCCTGTGTCGGTTCTACGACACGACCGACGAGCTGCGTGAGTTCCTCAAGTCATTGGCCAGGGAGGCCAAGACGCGCGGCTGGTGGCAGGTACACGGCGCCGGTGTCCCGGAGTGGTTCAACATCTACATCGGCCTGGAACAGGATGCCTCCACGTTCCGCCAGTACCAGTGCGAGTTGATCCCTGGACTCATGCAGACCGAGGCGTACACCGGCGAACTCCACAGGACGGGAGCCCACATGTCCGCCGAGGACATCGAGAGGGCCGTACAGGTGCGAATGGAACGCCAGGCCATGTTGACGCGGCCGGACGCCCCTGATGCGTGGTTCGTCGTGAACGAGGGCTCGCTGCGCAACGTCATCGGGGATCGGGCGCTGATGCGAGAGCAACTCGAACACATGCTGGAATCAGCCGAGTTGCCGAGTGTGACACTGCAGATCCTCCCCTTCGACTCGGGTACATATCCCGCCACGGGCACGTTCACCATGCTGGGCTTCCCGGCTCCGGAAGACCCGGACCTGGTGTATCGGGACGGCATCACCGATGCTGTGTACCTGGAGGGCGAGCACCACGTTCGTGAGTACACCAAGGCATTCGACGGGTTGCGAGCCGCGGCGCTCAGCCCTCAGCGCTCCGCCCAGTTGATCAAGTCCGTTCTGAAGGAATACGCAAGTTGAACAGTGCAGGAGCCGGGACCCACAACCGTCCGGTCTGGTTCACGTCGTCCTACAGCAACGGCGCCGGAGGTGAGTGCGTCGAGTGCGCGCTGACCGATGAATACGCCCTCGTGCGCGACACCAAGGACGCCACGGGCCCAGTGGTCACCGTTCAAAGCGGGGCTTGGTGTTCCTTCGTGCAGGCCTTGAGGCACAGCGAGTCAACAAACTGATCCCCTCTCAGGCGTGCCGCCCCCACTGCCCCCGGTGAACGACGTCCTCCACGCCACGTCGCCGCTCTGCGACCCGCCCACTCTGCTCGGGAACATCCTCAGCCCGGTACCCCACCGTGATCCCCCCAATGGGGTCGTACTCCTCCGGCACTCCGAACTCCGCCCGGAACGGCTGGACATGTTCCGGCATGATGCCGAAAAAGCAGGCGCCGAGCCCTTCGTCGACCGCGGTCAGGAGCATCAGCAAGGAGGCCATGCCCGTGTCGATGTACCAGTACGGCGCGGGCCAGCGCGCCTCGGCGCGGTCCTCCCAGCCCTTGTCTGGTTCGGCGTAGCGCGCCAAGTAGGCAGCTTTGTGCGCCAGGGGTACGACGACCAGCGGGGCGTCCTGCATGGTCGGGGTGTTCTCGACCCGGGTGGGGACGAAGGGCCAGAAGCGGGCGCGGTCGGCCGGGTCGGTCAGGGCGAGGAAGGCCCAGCCCTGGGAGAAGCCGGCCGAGGGGGCTCGTAGCGCGGAGGCGAGGATACGTTCGGTCACCTCCGGGGTCAGCGGCTTGTCGGAGTAGTGACGGATCATGCGCCTACGACGGACCACTTCGGAGAACTCCATGTCGACAGATGTTGCCACGAACTCCCCGAATGCAGAGGGCTGTTGAGCTGGCGGGCGGCTCCCGGCCCACAGAGGGCGTGCTCCACCTCCGACGCGTCGGCTCTCGCGAAGACTCGCTTGTGCCAGGTGGGGAATCTGTACTCAAGGGGGCTGTACATGCTCTTGGACAATGACGAATGGCGGAGGACGTTCGACGCGTACGAACGTGACGCGTGGCGATTCGAAGCTCAGCCCACCTACACCATGCCCGGCGAGACTGAGAACGTCACCCGTTTCCTTCACGGTGAGCCGAAGCCCGCCGACCACAATGCGCGCTGGCACGAACGGGTGCGTGGATACGTGACGTCAGGGCGCAGCATTGGGCGAGTGAGGGTCGTACGGCGGCCGTTGACTGACTACCAGCGGTATCAACTCGCATGGGGGATCCCAGGGAACGTCGCAGCCGGGGAGGATATCCGCATCCTGGATGTCTCACGTGATGACTACGGATTGCCCCTGTCAGCGACCGACTGGTGGATGTTCGACGAGGAACGCGTAGTACATCTCAACTATCGGCCGGACGGGACGCAGATCGGCCGAGAGCTGATCGCCGGAGACACTTCCTCGTACCTGGAGTGGAAGCGGATTTCACTGGCTCACTCGGTGCCGTTCTCCGAGTATCTGAGAAAGCCCGAGTGACTCTTGAGACTAGCCTCGATCTTTCGCCACACCCTCTCTGCCCTCGTTGGCCCTGTTGTCGCTCAGGGCGGAGACAATGCCGACGCCCTCCGCCTCGCCCGACCCAGCATCGACATCACCGCCAAATGCCGCGCCCGCGAAGCGGTAGAGCGAGGTGAGTTCCTGGACGAGACAGATCTGTACGACGACATCCGCCCGGCGCTGTCGGGATTACGCAAGCTCGGTATCCGCGTCGTCATCGCCGACAACCAGAGGCGTCGGGCACCTCCGCCCCACCACTGCTACGGTCGCCTCCATGGCGCTCTCGGTCTCAACGCAGGCTGTCGACCTACGCGTACAGCCGGTTGACGAGGTTCTTGATCGCGTCGAGCGGTCTCTCCAAGTGGGGCTGCTCCCGGACACGATGGTGCGCAAGCGCCGGTCAGTGGGGGCCAGAACAGACCGCGGCACCTGGGTGCGAATCGAGCGGCGCCTGCTCGACAAGATCCCCGATCAGGGATGGAACGGCACTGAAAGTGCCGCGCGTCTGGAAGACATCGCCCAGCCCGAATGGCACGGATGCGTGGTCTGGCGGGCCGCGGACGGGCCGGTGATGTGGCGGGCCGACGAAACCGAACTCCTGCCGGGGGCTCCCGTCGGAAGCGCCATCTTGAATGAAGCGCCAGAGCTGCCGGACGACTGGTGGGCGGCGTTGAACGCGTCGTTGGACGCACTGGCGGCCCAGCGCACGAGGCGCGTCGCCACACCGGACACCGACACCATCACCCAAACCCTCGTCACCGAGTCCATCCGCGGTGCGTTCCCCGGCGGTTTCGATACGGCCATCGAGCGGTGGATGCCGGCGCACGCGGATCTGAACTGGGCCAACATGACCGCTCCGGCGTTCAGTCTCTTCGACTGGGAGGACTGGGGCAACGCGCCGCTGGGGCTGGACTCGGCCTCGCTGTGGGCGAGTTCCCTTGCTGTCCCGGCTCTGGCCGATCGCGTGTGGCACGAGCGCTGGTCCGACTTCGAGAGCCGGGACGGCAAGTTGATGACGTTGTTCGCCTGCTCGAAGATCCTC
The DNA here is from genome assembly GCF_036227225.1 of Streptomyces sp. NBC_01478. Classification (GTDB taxonomy): domain Bacteria; phylum Actinomycetota; class Actinomycetes; order Streptomycetales; family Streptomycetaceae; genus Streptomyces. The sequence goes on from NZ_CP109444.1 coordinate 4,583,815, forward strand.
GGACCGTACGCGCACCCGGAAGACCCTCGACTGGAACCCGCCCGGCGCATGGCCGAACAGATCATCAAAGGGCTTCAGGCAGGCTGACGGCGCGAGCGGTCCCGAAGGAGACTCCGGTACTCCTCGATGGTTCGCTCCTCGACTTCACCGGCGAGGGCGCCAACGAGTTCGCCGAGATGGGCGGGTTCATCGGTGCCCACAGCGACGGAGTCGACCCGCGGGAGGTGGTACGCGGCTTTGAAGGCCGCTTGCATTCGGGAGAGCCGACCGCCATCCCGGAGAAAGACGCGTGGGTCGATCCTGGCCCACACCGGGTCACTGGTGCTGCCCCCGAAGGGACTCATTCCCCACACCTCGCCGCCGCCCAGGTCCCATGCCTTGGTGAGGGCATCCGCCGCATCGAGCATTCTGGCTCCGACCAGCAGGCCGGCACGGGTCATGAGGACTGACGGCCTCGGTACGGTCGGATCGATCAAGTTCACCAGTGGTGACGGGTCCCAGGACGCGATGCCCCAGGCGGCGCACAGGCCCTTGGCCGTGGCGTCGTTGAGGGCAGCGCACGCCTCTGCCAGCACCTCATGGCCGTGAGCGACGGCCTCGCGGAGCGAATGTTCCGGGTTGTGCAGGAACACCAGCTCCGGCTCCCGTCCCAGGTCCCCAGCCACCTGTTCCACGGCCGCGTGCAGCCGTACGGGATCCAGAGAATGCTCCGCCCCGTCCGGCCCCGGGAAATAGCCGACCTTCGTGGAGACCGTGAACTTCGGCAGCAGGTCGCCGGCCTTCCGCGCCAGGACCTGATGCGAGCGGAAGCCAAGGTAGTTGGTGCTGGTGTCGAGTGCCGTGACACCGAAGTCCAACGCACCGGTCAGGAGGCGGCGTTCGTGACGAGACCGGTGTAGCCCAAGGACAACTCGGGGGTCAGCACCGCGCACAGCTCCTCCTTAACCAAGATCTCGGCGACCTCCGTCACTTCGGCCCCCACGACGGCCGCGGCCCGTTCCAGTTCGACCGGCCGCCCGCTCAGCAACAGCCGCAGGGAGGGCAGGGCCTTGGCCGCGAGGGTGATCTTCTTCCCTGAGGTCACGACGTCGACGGTCTCTCCGTGTTCCTGGATCCGGGGAGGGAAGTGGGTAGTGCACACCACGGCGTCGAGTGGCCCGAGTATGTCGAGGAACGGCAGGTGCCGAGGCAGCGTCGTCTCCTGCTCGTATGCGGCCAGGAAGTCGGCCGAAGAGCGTTCACGGACCAGTTGAGCGGCGGCCTCGGCCAGGGCTTCGCTGCCTGTTCCCTGCCAGCGGTCGAGATCCTCGCGGAAGATCTCGTGCTCACGGCACCAGTCGCCCAGCCACGCGAGCCAGCTCGCCCCTGTGCGCTTGGTGATGCCGAACGTGACGTGAAGGCTCTTGCCGGAGCCGCTGCCGGTCCGTGTCGCCTGGTGCCAGTGGCCCCGGGGGATGTGCATGACGTCGCCGGTCCGCATCAGGCCGGACCAGATGATCTCGTCGCTCGGGGTGGTGTTGGGGTCGGCGTCCCGGTACATCGGGACGTTGCGGGAGGTCGCGCGGACCTCCCATTCCTTCTCACCCGCGAGCTGGACGATGACGACATCGTGGTCGTCCCAGTGCAGGGGGAAGCCGGAAGCGTCGTTCGTCGTCAGGTACGCGTTGACCTGGACTCGCTCGCGGGACCACCACTGCAGGGCCCGGCAGGCGACTTCCATGGTCGGATCGAAGACGTTGGCCTGGTCCATGATCACCGTCGCGCCTTCGCCCAGGAGCCTGCCCAGGCTGCGCATGTTGACCATGGAGATGCTCTGGCCCCGGGGACTGACGCTGTCGGTGTAGTAGATGGCCGGATGGACCTCCTCGCCCTTCTGGAAGCACCGGAGCTGCGGGCGGTTAAGGCTCCTGCGCATGGCAATGTCGAGCAGGCGGTTCGGGGTCATGATGCGGGAGACGAGTGCGGGGTCGTCCATGCTCCCGCGTACGAAGTCCTTGCCCAGCTCCTCGGGTCCGCTCCATCCGAGTGCTGTCTCGATGGCGCTGATCAACTGATGTTCCATCGTTGCGTCCTCCCATGGGTTCGGCCACGTGCTTCGGACGCGGTGGGGGCAGGTACGGCCGACCGCACCGGCCCCCACCGCTTGGTGCCTACTCGCTGTCGTGCAGGTTGCCGTCGCCACCCGGCCACGGCGCGTCGCCGGAACTACCCTGGTTGTCCGACCGGAGGCTGTCGTACCGGTCATGGACGGCGGTCAGTTCTGTCACCGCCACCAGGAGGCCGCTCCGGGCCGGAGGCGGTGTTGTGAGCTCTTCCATCTCGTGCTCCTTCCTTTTTGGGTTCTCCCGCCAGGGCCGGCGGGAGGTCGATGGCCGCCCCACGGCCGGGGAGTAGTGATGCCGTGGAGCGGCTGTCCTTGGGGGAGGGGTGCGGCCCTGCACCCGCGAGTGGGCGGGTCTGCGACTCGTCGGCAAGACGCTCGTGTCCTCGCGCATGTTGGTCTCCAGGACGCGCTGATCCAGTTCGTACAGACATGCGCGGCAGACGTAGAAGGCCGCGTGCATGCCGCTCGACTGGACAGGCCCGATCCACGTCACCTCGACGTCGTCACGTCCGCACCACAGCCAGCACTCGCCGCTGGGCAACCACTCGCGGCGGTCCCAGAGCGCGTATCTCGGTGTGTTGCCGGGTGACGGGGTCGATGTCGCGACGGGTAGGACGGAAGACCACATCGGGATCGGGCAGCGGAGTCGGTCGCAGCGAATGTCGTCCCTTCACGCGACCGCCAGGATCAGCGGCTCGGGCTCAGCCACGCTTCCGCGCTTCGGCCGACGCGCGAAGAACCGGCGCAGAACGGCGGCTCGTATGGCAGGCGCTGTCATGGGCAGCTCGATCTCCGCCCATACGTGCTTGCCGTGTTCAGATGGCGCCCAGGCACAACGCAAGGCGAGAAGATCGACCAGCGCCAGCCCTCTACCGTTCTCGTCTTCGTCTTGGGCCCAACTCATCTGCGGGGCTGATGAGTTGCCGTCGAGGACATCGATCACCAGGGATCCAGACCGGAGGTAGAGCGTGACGGTGACAGGCCCCTTCCCGTGGACCACGGCATTGGTGATGAGTCGGATGCGACCAGGCGTATGGCGTCAGCTTTCTCGTCGTCCATCGGCACGCCCCACGTACGGACCTGGTCGATGACCTTGCGCCGGGCGAAGGGCACGTCGCTTTCCGTACTGGCGAGGACGAATCGATGGACGATCGTGGACATGTGGGGACGCCTCCGAAGAGCTGGAGAGCGGCTTCACCCCCGAAGGGGGACACGGGGAGGAAGCCGCCGATCTGAGGAACCGTTCCCGAAGCGGACGCTCTGCGCGCGCTCCTCGTTGGACGGCTGACACTCAGTCAACGGCCCAAGCGGGCAAGGCGGAACGATTCTGGGGGGTTCCTCATGGGGACGCCCTCCCCGTACACGGACACGCGAAGTAGTCTCCCCACTACGCCGCGAGGGGATGACGGGAGTGATGACGTGCCTGGTGAACCGTTGGCAGTCCACCCGCTGAGCTTCCTCCGCCACATGCGCGGATGGGGCAAGGCCGAGTTCGGCCGCCTCATGCAAGCGCACGGCAGATCACTCGGAATCCCGCTGGCGACCAACCGGACGACCGTATGGAAATGGGAGCAGGGACAGGAGCCGGACGCGGACGCCCAGCGCGTGCTCGCCGACTTGCTGTGCGTCCCGTACAAGCAGGTCCGGGAGGAAGGATGGCCCCGGTGGCTCCCGGTCTGGGAGATCGCTGGGCTCACCACGCCGTGGACCGAGGCCGGTACCGATGAAGCCTTGTCCGAACTCGTGGGGAGTGGCCGCATGGACCGCCGGGGCTTTCTCACCATCACCGGCGCCGCCCTGACGGGCCTCGCGGCGAGCTGGGCGGACGCGCCCTCCGCCTTCGCCTCAGCGCTCAACGGCGACCAGGTCACGGACACGATGGTCTCGACGATCGAGCAGCGCATCAGCACACTCCGCACGCTCGACGACCAACTCGGAGGCGCCCGGCTCCTGGAACAGGCACGCGGTGACCTCGCCCTGGTGACTGGTCTCCTCGGCGCCGGCCGCTACACGGACAGGATTCGCGTCCGCCTCTACTCGCTGGCGGCCCGGGTGTCGCACCTGACCGGCTGGATGGCCTACGACGCCGGCCTGCGGTCCGCCGGCCAGCACTACTACGTCGGGGCCCTGCGCAGCGCTCGAACTTCCGGAGACGACGCCTTCGGCGCCTTCATCCTCGCGGAGATGGGAGTCCAAGTCTCCGAGGCCGGACGAACCGCTGAGCGGGTCGAGCTCATCTCGACCGCCATCGACAACGCACCTCAAGCCCTGTCGCCGTACACCCGCTCCTTCCTCTACCTGCACAAGGCCGAGGCACTGTCACGCGACGGCGACCACCGAAACGCCGGAACGGCGCTCAATCGAGCCGTATCCCTCTGGGATCACGGCTCAGCGGAGGAGAACCCGGACTGGCTCAACTGGTTCGGCGAGGCGCAGTTGAAGTCGACCGAAGGCAAGGTCCTGTTGCGTTCCGGGCAGGTGGAGCGCGCGACGAGTTCCCTGGAGACCTCCGTGGAGAGCGCGGCTCCCCGGTACAAGGCCGTACGGTCCAGCCGCCTGGCAGAGGCACGGCTCGCCGGCGGCGACCTGGAGGGCGCTCTGGACGCCGCGAACTACGGCGCCGGGCTCCTGGAGAGCAGTGTCAGCTCCGTACGGGCTCTGGACCGCTTGAAGGAGTTCAACGCTCGACTCGAACCGCGCAAGTCCGTCTCCGCCGTCCGCGAGTTCCGCGAGCGACTTCAGGCACTTCCCGTCGCGGCCTGACAGTCACCGTCTCGTACGACGGGGGCCAGCCCGCCCCGCCGGATCAGTCGATCCAAGTGCCAGGATGGACGGCATGACGACGATCGACGGCGAGGTTGCGGCTGGATTCGAACCGGTGCGTGAGGCATTCGAGGCGAACTTCTCCCAGCACGGGGATATCGGCGCGGCGGTGTGCGTGTACCAGTACGGCCGACCGGTGGTGGACCTGTGGGGAGGCGTCGCCGACCCCGATACCGGTCGTCCGTGGACGCGAGACACGCTGCAGCTCGTCTACTCGGCGACCAAGGGGGCGACCACGACCGCGGCACACATGCTGGCCGAGCGCGGTGCGCTGGACCTGGACGCGCCGGTGGCGAAGTACTGGCCGGAGTTCGCCGCGAACGGCAAGGCGGACATCCCGGTGCGCTGGCTGCTGTCCCACCAAGCCGGCCTGATCACACTGGACCAACCCGTCCCGCTGAACGAGGCATTGGCCTGGCATCCGATGGCGGCCGCACTGGCCGCTCAGCGTCCCCAGTGGACTCCGGGCACGACGCACGGATACCACGGCCGGACCTGGGGCTGGCTCGTCGGCGAAGTGATCCGCCGGGTATCCGACCAGACACCGGGCCGCTTCTTCGCCGACGAGATCGCCACCCCCCTCGGACTGGACTTCTTCATCGGACTGCCGGCGGAACAACGCGACCGCGTCAGCCGCATGGTGTACCAGCGACCGGCCGTCGACCTCACCACCGTGCCCGCCGAGTCGGTTCCCGAGGAACTCCGCGAACTGGTCGCCGCCTGGCGCGACCCGACCTCGTTCAGTAACAGGGCATACGCCGTCACCGACCCCAACGAGATCGACTTCGACTCGCCCGAGGTGCAGGCCGCGGAACTCCCGGCATCCAACGGCATCGGCACTGCTCGCGGGCTGGCTCGCATGTACGCCGCGCTGATCGGCGAGGTGGACGGCGTGCGCCTGCTCCGCCCGGAAACCTTGGCAGCGGCAACCAAGGAACAGACTGGCGGGAAGGACCAAGTGATGCTGATCCCGAGCCGATTCAGCTCCGGATACATGCTGCCCACGGAGGCCAACCCCATGACCAGCCCGAGCGCTTTCGGCCACACTGGGCGAGGGGGCTCGCTCGGCTTCGCCGACCTGGAGCACGGTATTGCCTTCGGTTACGTGATGAACAACATCATCGGAGGGGCCGACGATGTGCGTGCGGCTTCGCTGGTCGACGCGGTGCGAAGGTCGCTGATGTAGAGCGACACCGGCACCCTACGAGCGCACAGTGCCACAATCGGTCGCCTCACCCCGCAGGGGCGACTCAATGAGGGCAGCCACAACCAAGTTCAGTACATGGTCATCTGCCCGTAATTTCCTCTCGAAGACCTCACCGTCGCCTACACCACGCAGTCCGGCGACGAGCGTGGACTTGGAGACATCGGTCTGGTCACCGTCGTAGATGAAGAGGACGACGGTGACTCGCTGTGGCGGCTGGCGCGCGACCTCGGTAGCCGTACGAGCGGTGGTGACCAGGCGCGTTGGATTCTCACCCAGGCGATCCGCGCCCGCGTAGGTGAGGCGCACACGGACCTGGCGTTCGCAAAGTGGGCCGCACACATTAATCGGCGCTTCGACCTCGATGCGCTCTTCGCGAATCACGACGTCCTGATGACCGGCCGGATTGCGGTGCCGGATGTACGAGCGATGATCCGCGATCCGTTGCGCAGGGTATGAGCCCGGCTGATTCACCGTCAGCAACCGAGGGGAAACGTTCAGTGACCAGTTCGACCCCATGGCAACAACGACTGTCCACCGGCACGGAAGACGTCCAGGACGAGGTAATCGGCTGGTATCAGCAGACTCGGCACGGCAAGGCGTACGTCCCCAACATGATCTGGGGCACGCTCCAGACCGAGGAGTACGCGACCGTGATCCTGCGCCGCGTCGTCGACTTCCTCGGAGTTCCGGACGACGTACCGGCCGGCGTGGCCAAGCGCATGGAGCGGCAACAGGTTCTGTACGACGGTGAGCACCGCTATGACGTGGTCCTCGGTGAACAGGCCCTGTACACGAACGTTGGGGGCAGTCGGGTCATGTGCGAGCAGTTGGAGCGTCTCCTTCGCGAGATGGACCTCCCCTCGCTCGGCCTTGGAATCCTCCCGGCTGACGCCGAGTTCGGCATCGTCCCCATGCCCGGATTCAACCTGGGTGAGGACCGCGCCCACTACGAACTCGTCTCCTGCGGCGTGGACATCACCGCCGCCGACGAACTGGCCCTCCACCACAAGGCGTTCGACGCCCTCAGTGGTGCGGCGAGCTACGGAGGCCCGGCAAGGAAGCTGATCAGCAAGGCCCTTGCCTTCTGGAGCAACGCCTGAGCGTGAGCAGCACTGGCACCGCCGTCGGCGTCGGCCAGCGGGACCGCCGAAGCCTGGTCGGCACCAACTCCCAAGCCCCACTGTCCCATTACGCACTTATTGCACAAGAGATCTTCACCATTTCCGACCTGGGTCCATATGATGCGGAGATCAACAGGCCCGGCCAAGGGGAGACTTGGGCGGGCCTCTCAGGTTCCTGTGGGGGTTTCATGCGTATACGCGTTGCGGCCGGCGTCGTCTCCGGTGCTGTCGTTCTGTCCGCGCTCGCCCTTCCGGTTGCCGCTCAGGCGGCGGAGCGTACGGGTGCGTCGGCGAAGCTGAGTTCCTTTGCCTCGACGGCCGTTCAGCCCAGAGACTCCCTGGGCAACACCAAGTTCTCGCACGCGGTCGTCAACGGTGGCAAGGACATCGTCCTCGGCACCACCGGCACGAAGTCCGTCACCGTCACGTACACCGCCACGGACCAGAACGGCGTCGCCCTCACCGAGGCCTTCCTGTGGCAGGGGACGGACAGTTCGACCACGGACGGCATCACCGGTGGGCTGGGGACGGACGACGACCCCGACTGCACGGAGACGGCCACCCAGGGGACGTACACCTGCAAGGCCGTCTTCAACATCCACCCCGCCACCGACATGAAGGACAACGGCGTAGCCGGGACCTGGAAGCTGTTCCTGGGGGCCTGGGACCTGTACGCGAACGCCAGTTACAACGACGACGTCGCCACCGCATCGATCAAGAAGGCCTCCACGCTCACCGCCAACGCCACGCCCGAGCCGGTCAAGAAGGGCAAGACCATCACCGTCACGGGCAAGCTCGCCCGCGCGAACTGGTCGACGGGCAAGTACGCGGGCTACGTGTCCCAGCCCGTGAAGCTGCAGTTCCGCAAGAAGAGCAGCAGCACCTACACCACCCTCAAGACAGTCAAGACCAACAGCACCGGCGTTCTGAAGACCACCACCAAGGCCACGGTCGACGGGTACTACCGCTACGTCTTCGCCGGCACCGCCACCACCGCCGCGGCGACCGCACCCGGCGACTTCGTCGACGTCAGGTAGGCACGCCTCCAGTCTCCGGCAGCACCGCACGTCAGCACTCCGGTGCCGGGCCGCCATGCATCGCGGCGCCCGGCACCGTCCCATTTCCCCACCCCGGCACCGTCCCATTTCCCCACCCCACCACCGCCGAGTAAGAGATCTACGTGAACCGCCGGGAGGGTCTCCCGGCGTCCCCGATCTTCTGTGTACCGTCCTCCCTTGTGTTGATCGGTGATCACTCAACCACCGTTCTACGCGCGAAGATTCACCACAGTCAGCGACATCCGCAGCACCCGCACCCCCCGTTCATTCCACCCCCCACTCATGGAATCCCCCCACTTCACGGAGGTTCACCGGATGCCCAGCCTTGGCAAGTTCACGTCACGTCGTAGGCTCACCACCGCTCTCACCGTGTTCGGCATGCTGGCCACGGGAGCAGCGGTTCAGGCCGCCGCCGTCGCCCCCGCCGCCGCGGCCACCACGCACCGCGTCCTGTTCGACGACGGCCACGCCGAGGAGGCGGGCAACGCGGACTGGATCATCTCCACGAGCAAGCCCGACCCGCTGTCCCAGGACTCCTCCCCCTCCTCCGACAAGGACTGGACCGGAGCGCTCTCCTCGTGGGGCATCGCGCTGCAGCAGACCGGTGACTACAGCCTCAAGACCGCGACCAGCGCGCTGACTTACGGGGGTTCGTCGGCGAACGACCTGTCGAACTTCGACACGCTCGTGCTGCCCGAGCCCAACATCAAGTTCACGACCGCCGAGAAGACCGCCATCATGAACTTCGTGAAGGCCGGCGGCGGGCTCTTCATGATCTCCGACCACACCGGGTCCGACCGCAACAGCGACGGCTACGACGCGGTCCAGATCCTGAACGACCTGATGACCAACAACAGCGTTGACTCCACGGACCCGTTCGGGTTCTCCATCGACTCGCTGAACATCAGTTCCGGATATCCGGCCGCCATCAGCGACAGCAGCGACCCGGTGCTGCACGGCTCCTTCGGTACCGTCACCAAGAGCCTCATCGCCAACGGCACCACCGCCACGATCAAGCCCGCCGACAACTCCGCCGCCAAGGGGCTGCTGTACCGCAGCGGTTACTCCGGCAACACCGGCGCCTTCTTCGCGACCAGCACCTTCGGGAGCGGCAAGGTCGCGTTCTGGGGCGACAGTTCGCCGGTCGACGACGGCACCGGGCAGTCCGGCAACACGCTCTACGACGGCTGGAACGACACCGGCGCCACCAACGCCGCCCTCGCCCTCAACGCCACGGAGTGGCTCTCCTCGTGAGCGACCACCGGTACTGAGCGAGCGACTCCGGCTGCGGGAAAATCGTTCCCCGAGCCGGAGTCGCACCCGCTCACGCCTATGCCCTTCAGCCCCCGATGTCGGACCTTACGGCTGCCTCGACAAGGCTCGCCGCATCCGCCGGCCGGATCGTCCCGGCCGCGACCGCAGCCGCCGTACGGACGGCCCACTGCCTGACGAACTCCGCGTGCGTGGGGTACAGCGCAGCAAGTTTCGCGCCGGTGAGGGGAGTTGTGGTCCCGAAGAGGAAGCAGAACTGCGCCGATCCGGTCTGGCCGAGGCCGGACAGGGCGGCTACCGGCGCGTCCACGGCGGGGGTGCGGATTCCGCCGGTGGCGTTGCCGTTGGCGTCCAGGACGAACGCCGGTGTGCCGTCACTGCCTGTGGTCACCTGCAGTTGAGGGGTCTTGGCCGGCGGGAGTCCGGTCAAGACCCAACCGCGCAGGGCATGTTGGGCGGCGTCCATGACGTAGTGCGCCGGGCCGGTGTTGATCGGGGCCGCGCAGGAGAAGCCGGGGGTGCCGGTCGGCGGGTCGAGCATCGTCCCCAACTCCCGCAGGCTGACGGTCCCGTCACCCATGTCCGCGGCGCCGACGTTGGCGACGTAGTCGTCGGCGTGCGCGGTGCCCGCGACCTCCCAGAACCGCAGGCGCCCGGCGTCCGGTTGACGGGCCGTCAGGTATCCCAGGAGCATCACGTCGGTCTCGGTCTCCACGGTGAGCACCGGGGTGTCCGTGTCGGTACGGAACCGGACGACCGCGGGGGTGGGTACGTCGGCCTGGGGCGCCTGCGAGAGGGCCGCGGCGAATCCGGCCCTGCTGTGGACGAGGAATCCGTCGTACGCGTGCGCCAGGGGCTGGACCGCGTCGATGTACGTGGTGAGGCGGAACGCCGACTGGGACTCGCCCTCGGCCAGCACCGCGCGCGGGCGGAGGCCGCCGAGGACGGTGGCCGCGGAGTCCCGTACCGCCTGTCCGGCCTGGGAGAAGATGTCGTAGGAGTAGCTGTCTCCGGGGTGGGACAGGGACGCGTAGCGGACCGGGTCGGCGGCCTTGGTGGCGGCCACGCCGGTCGCCTGGGCGGAGACGCCGATCCAGGCGTAGCCCTCGCGGATCAGTTCGTTGTGGGTGTAGATCCACTCCGGGGCCACGTCCAGGCCGGCGGAGACGTTGAGCCACTCCACCACGACCGTCCCGTTGAAACGGGCCGGGTTGGATGGCCTGTTCATGACAATCCTGGTCGTGTACGGCGCGGTGCTCGCCGGCGTCACGCTCCAGCGGCCGTCCGAGCCCAGCGGCGCGGCCGACGTGTAGGAGGTGGCGGTGCCCGAGAGGAAGAACTCCGACTGCGTGTATCCCACGCTCGCGAGGTCGAATGAAGTGCCTTGCAGGACGACGGCACCGTTGCCGCCGGTGACCGGGCCGGTGACCGTCGCCGGATCAACCGCGGTCGCGGCCTGGGCAGTTGGCGCCAGGACCCCTAAGAATCCTAAGAGCAGACAGGCGTTTGCCACGACAACCAGCATCGAACGCAGGCGACTTCGGGTGGGTGGCCGTTGTCTCGTGTTCATGAGTGGTGCCTCCTCATAGTGGATGCCTCGTAGGTGATGTCTCTACGGCTCGGGAAGCCCGGCCCGCAGTCGCGCGAGTGCGTCGGCCGTCAACTCGGCGAGGTCCAGGCGGCCTTCGCTCTCCAGCCACATGAAGACCGCCAGCCGCAGGGCGTTCGCCGCCACCACTCCGGTCAGGCGCGGGTACAGATCGCTGCTCGCGTCCGTTCCGGTGCGCTCGGCGACGACCACGGTGAGCTGCTGGCCGAGCCGCTCGAAGATCGCCAGTTGCGAGCCCAGCAGGGACTTGCTCGCCATGACCATCCGAACCTTGACGGCCAGTTGCTCCAACTGCTCCGGCGGCAGGAACGCCGAGAACGTCAGCGCGTGCCGCAGCGACTCCCACAGCGGTTCACCGGCCGGGCGGGCGCGCAGTCCGTCGGCGATGTAGCCCATGCCGTCGACCAGCTCGGCCACGATCGCCTCCTCCTTGCCGGAGAAGTAGTTGCGGAAGGTGCGCGGCGACACGTCCGCCGCCTCGGCGATCGCCTCGGCGGTGACGTTCTCCACCCCGCGCTCCAACGCCAGCCGCATCGCCGCGCTCGCCAACGCGGCGCGCGTCCGCGCCTTCTTGCGCTCCCGTAGACCGGTCTCCGCCGTCACGCCCCGGAACCTAGTGGAACTTGCCGGAGCGGAAAAGGTGCCGGGACGGCAATTCTTTCGGGCGGCCGACTCCGGGAGCAGCGTGTGCCGCGCCCGGAGCCCGCACCCGTCGCTAGGGAACCCTGGTCAGCGCCGCTCCGGACACGGCGGGATCCGTCGCCGTGTCCGCTGCCGTCTCCAACTCTTGTGACCCGCGCCCCCGTTGCCGAGTGACCACCGTCCAGCCGGCCGCCGCGACCGCCGCCAGCGCGAGCACCGTCAGCATCCCCGTCGTATGCGATCCGGCGCTGTCCGCCGCCCTCGCCACCGGGTTGGGCAGGCCGAGGCGGTCCGCCAGCCAGCCGATCGCCGCCGTGGCGGTGATCAGCGCGCCGGTCACCCGCAGCGCGGGCTGTACCCGGAGGCGGGCCAGTACCAGCAGCGAGGGCAACGCCAGGCAGACCAGCAGGAGTTGGACGAGTTCGATGCCGAGGTTGAAAGCGAGAAGGCTGGTCGCCAACTGGGCTGTGGACAGGTGCATTTCGGCGAGTACGAAGGAGAACGCCATGCCGTGGCCCAGGCCGAAGACACCGGCCACCAGCGCTTCCTTGCCGGGGAACAGGGGGCGGATCGCGTGCACGGCACCCACGAGAATGCTGGCCGCGATGAACGCCTCCACCGGTCGGCCGGGGATCTCGAAGCGGGTGAGGGCGGTCGCCGCCAGTGCGACCGAGTGGCCGACGGTGAACGCGAGGGTGATGCGGCCGATGCGCGTGAGTGCGGCGCGGGGGCCCGCCAGGCCGCCGTTCCAGCGACCGCCGGCTGCCAACAGCGGTGCGGGCAGCAGCAGGATGAGCAGGAACAGCAGGTGGTCGGTGCCGGTGAGGATGTGGTTGCCGCCCAGTTCGAGCATCGCGACGAAGCCTCGCCACGCGCTGCCCTTGCCCAGGTCGACCGTCAGCGGCGGGACCTTCATGTGGCGGACGTCGAGGCGGATGGTGCCCACCTGGGTGGCGCCGTCCCCGGTGACCCGGCCGGCCGCCCAGTCCTGACGGACCGACACCAGCGTGATGTGGGTGACTACTTGGTGCACGATCACGTCGTAGTCGAAGGTGAAGTGCCGTACGTCCGCGCCGGCCGGCGGGGTGAGTACGGCCTTGGCGACCAGCTCGCGGTAGGGGCCGGTGGAGGTCTGCTCGGTGCGGCTGAGGCCCAGGGCACCGATGGTGACCTGCCACGCCTCGCCCTTGAGGGTGGTCGGGTGGATGTGCGCGGCGAGGTAGGTGCGGATCGCCTTTGCCCTGGCGGGGAGGGCGGTTGCCGCGAGGGTGTTGAGGTCGATGCCGCTGGCCGTGGTGAAGTCGCCGACCGGCAGGGCCAGTTGGGCGGTGACGGAGTCCTTGTACACGTCGAGCTGGACCACTGAGTGCGGCATCGGGTGCGCGGCGGCCGGCGACGCTCCGAGCAGGAGCGCCGCCGGTACCGCGATCGCGATCCCGGCCACCAGGCGAAGTAGCGCTGTGGTCAGCCAAGTTCGCGGTCGGATCATGAGAAGGTGAACTCGCTGCCGTAGTCGCGGGTGTGGTCGCGGTACACGGTGTGGTAGTGGATCTGGTCCCGGTACACGACGCCGTTCTGGCAGACGAACTCGACCCAGACGCCCGGGCCGTCGATGCGCACGTAGTCGCCCTGGGTGTCGAGGGCGGTGGTGCCGGAGTAGGCGACGTAGGTCTCGTTCAGCTCATGCTCGTACGTCTTCATGAGCTTCTTCGCGGTGGCGTCGTCCACGTTGGCGATCCAGGGGTGGATGGCCTTGAGGACGAGCTGCTTCTGCTTGGGCGAGAGCGTGCTGACCTTGACGCCCTCCTTCGTCTCCGGGAACTGGCCGTCCTGGCCCGGGCCGAGGAGTACGTCGCTGAACGACTCGGAGAGCTTGGCGGTGGCCAACTGCTCTGTGCTCAGGCTGCCGGTGAGGGCGAGCAGGCCGTCGCGCATGGTCGCGAGCGGTGCGTACGTGGTGCCGTCGTCGTCGGTCCAGGTGGTGGGTTCGACGCCGACGAAGAACGGGCTGGCGCCTGCCACCTTGCCCTTCTTGTAGGTGAGGTCGAGGGCCAAGTGGTGGCCGCCGAAGTGCAGTTGCCAGGTGCCGGTGGTCGAGGGGGTGCCGAGGAAGGCGAGGAAGTAGACGCCGCTGCCGTAGCCGAAGGCGCCGCCGCCTCCGGTGCCGCCGGAGGGCGGAGCGCCGGTCGGGGCGTCGGTCGGCACGTCGGTCGCCGAAGAACTGGGGGACGCCGTCGCGGACGGGTCCGCCGAGGCCGTGCTCGACGCGGTGTCCGACGGTGCGGGGCCCGCGGAGCTGGTGCTCTGGGCCGAGTTGAGCAGGTCGTCGGCCTTGATGATCTGGGTGATCTGGTCGTACCCGGTGTTCTTGCCGGTGCCCGTGGCCAGCTTCAACACCTTCATGGCGGCGGCCAGTTGAGTGTCCGTCAGGGAGCCGAGCTGGATGCCGGGGCGGCAGGTCGAGCCGCACGGGAGGTTCGACCACGCGGTGGCGTTCGCCTGCGAGAAGTCGAGCAGGGTGGAGGCCTGCTGGTCGGCGTCCAGCGTGTTCAGGAACTCGTTGGCCGCGCTGACCACGGCGCCGGTGCCGGTGGCCTTCTTGTCGACGGAGCGCTTGACGCCCGCCGCCGATTTGCCGGTCCCGGTGTCCGTCGAGGCATTCGCCACGGCGAAACCGCCGCCGACCAGCACAATTGCCGTGACGGCTCCCGCTATGCCACGCCAGGTCCGTCTCGTGCGCACCAGACGGGTTCTTTCTCTACTCACGAACGACTCCTTCGATTCCAGCAGTACGAGAAAATCCAGAAATTCCAGAACGAGGCCCAGGTCCATCTGGGCAGCACTCATCGCCGCTCGTCAGCGGGTGCAAGCAGGCTCGCGCGATTGTTGACAAGATTATCGACGCTCTTACCGAAATCTCAATGGACCATCACGTAGATAAAATAAGTTTCAGGTTTCATAGCAACGGGGCGCCAATTCAAAGAATTCACCTAAGCATTTGACAGGTTATGCTTGTCGCGCGAATTAGGGTTTCCTGCTAATGGAGAGGCACATCATGGCCAAGGTCCCCAGCGTTCCCGGCGCGGTCGTCGCCGCGGGCGGGCTCGTCGGTGGGTACGGCGTTGCCCGCTGGACGAAGAAGCGTCAACTGGGCGGGGTCGTCCTGGCCGTTGGCGGGGCCGCCGCCGCGCAGCAGTGGCGCCGGCGGGCCGGCGGAAAGGCGGCCGCTGCGCTCACCGTCGCCTACGTCGCCGCGTTCGCCGGGTCCCACCCCCTGGCCAAGAAGGTCGGCGCCTGGCCCGCCGTCCTCGGAGTCGCCGGGGCCGTCGCGACCGCGTCCTGGGTAATCGCCGACCGCCGCGCTTGACCCCGCCCGGCAACCGGCACACCCGACTCACCGGCCGACCGAGAAACCCCAGCCCGCTCTCACCTTCGCCCTCGCATCGTGGACGGCCGCCGACCGACACAACCGACCCCGCCCGGCAATCCGCGCACCCAACTCACCAGCCGGCCGCCCACACCCAGCCCCCCGCGAGGCCCCGCCGCCCCGGCACGGCCACCACCCACCGACCGCGAAACCCCGGCCCCGCTCTCACCCTCGCGCCCTGGACAGCCGCCGGCCGACACAACCAACCCCGCCCAGCAATCGACGCACCTGCTGCCCAACCGGCGTTCGGCGGGCCCAACTCCCCTGCCGTGCCCCCGTGTTGTCCTCGCGGAGAGCGGTTGCTCAGCAGCCGTGGGCCGACAGGACGCCCTCTGTCGAGTCCTCGTCCTCGTGCGGGCGGAAACGTCTTCCCACCGACGACGCCACCAGCACCCCCGCACCGATGACGAGCGTCGCGAACGCCCACTGCTGGGGCCATTCGGTCTCGTCGGGCCAGTTGGCGTAGCCCCGGGGGTGTGTGAGGTAGATCAGTGCGGCCGGGGGCACCGCCACCAGCAGCAACGGCCAGGCCAGGTCGTCCCGGCGGCCGAAGTAGCCGGCCAGGAGCATCAGGAGCAGTTCGAGGACCAGCGCGCCCGGGGCGGACGCCCCCGTCCAGGCGACGCAGACGAAGTACGCCGCCGACGCGAGGGCGGCGCCGAGTGCGCGGGTCAGCCAGCGTTCCGGCCAGGGGCGCGTCCGCAGGGGGCTCAGCAGCTTCTCGGTCATGTGTACGAGGGTTCCCCGCGGGCCGGGGCCGCGACAGAGTACGCGTACTCAGATCCGGCGAACTCAGGTCCGGCGGCCTCGGCCCCTCCCCGGCTCCTACACCCCCACCACCCGCGTCACGGTATAGATCAACAGCCCCGCCAACGACCCCACCACCGTGCCGTTGATCCGAATGAACTGCAGGTCACGGCCGATGTTCGCCTCGATCTTGCGGGTCGTGTGCTCCGCGTCCCAGCCGGCCACCGTGTCCGTGATCAGGGAGGTGATCTCCTTGCGGTAGGTCGTGACGACGTAGACCGCCGCGCCCTCCAGCCAGCCGTCGACCTTCGCCTGGAGCTTCGGTTCGACGGCCATCCGCGCGCCCAGCGACATGAGCGACGCCCGCACCCGCAGCCGTAGCTCACTGCGCTCGTCCTCGGCGGCCGACACGATCATCGAGCGGACGGACGTCCACGCGCTGGCGATCAGGTCCTGGACCTCGCCGCGGCCGAGGACCTCGCCCTTGAGGCGCTCCACGCGCGCGCGGGTCTCCGTGTCGGACTGGAGGTCGGCGGCGAAGTCGCCGAGGAAGCGGTCCAGGGCGCCGCGGGCCGGGTGGGAGGGCATGTCGCGCATCTCCGTGACGAAGCGGAGCAGTTCCTTGTAGACGCGCTCGCCGATCCGCTTGTCGACGAACCTCGGGGTCCAGCCGGGCGCGCCGCCCTCGACCGCGTCCATGACCTGCTCGTCGTGCAGGACCAGCCAGTCGTACGCGCGGGCGACGATCAGGTCGACGACCCGCTTGTGACCGCCGTCGGCGACGATCTTCTCCAGCGTCTTGCCGATGCCGGGGGCGATCTCCTGGGCGTCGGCCCGGCGGGTGATGGCCTCGCCGACGATCGCCTGGACGTCGGAGTCGCGCAGCACGGTGAGGGCTCCGCGGAGGGCTGCCGAGAGCTCCGCCGTCACCCGGTCGGCGTGGTCCGGGTCGGCCAGCCAGGCGCCGAGGCGGCTGCCGATGCCGACCGCGCTCAGGCGCTGCCGTACGACCTCCTCGGAGAGGAAGTTCTCGCCGACGAACTCGCCCAGCGAGACGCCCAGTTGGTCCTTCTTGGTGGGGATGATCGCGGTGTGCGGGATGGGCAGGCCCAGGGGGTGGCGGAAGAGGGCCGTGACCGCGAACCAGTCGGCCATCGCGCCCACCATGCCCGCCTCGGCAGCCGCGGCGACATAGCCCGCCCAGGGGCCCGCGCCCGAGCTCGACGCCCACTTCGCGAGCACGTACACGACCGCCACGAAGAGCAGCAGGGCCAGCGCCGTCAGCTTCATCCGGCGTACGCCGCGCTGCTTCTCCTCGTCGGCCGCGCTGAACGTGGTCATCGTGCGGCGGGACCCCTCGCCCCCGGCCGCGCCCGCTCCCGTACGCTCCACCCGCTCCACCTGCTCCACCCGTTCGCCGGTACCGTGCATATTGTCCCTTCCTGACCGACTCCTGGAACGGGACAGGAGTTCCCGCTGTCACCCGAAAGGGCAAAATGGCAGGGCCCTGCCCCTCACCCGAGGAGATCCGCACCGCGTGACCGAGCGACGACGTGGTTATGCCCTGCTCTCCGCGATCATCACCTTGATCGTGGCCCTTTCGGCGTGCATATACGTCGGGGTCTCCGCCGGCGACGGCAGCCGCGGTACCTCCCCCGCCGGCGGCCGCGCCCCGCACAACTCCGCCGCCCCCGCCTCGGCCGGTACCTGGGTCGGCGCCTGGTCCGCCGCCCCGGTGGCCGGTGAGCGCGGCACCGAGCGGACCGGACTGGCAGGCCGCTCCGTGCGCAACATCGTCCACACGAGCGCCGGCGGGACGGGTGCCCGGATCACCCTCTCCAACCTCTACGGGCAGGCCCCGCTCACCCTCACGCACGTCTCGATGGCCGTCGCCGCCGGCCACAACAGCTCCGCCGCGGCCGAGGGCACCATGCGCCGGCTGACCTTCGGCGGCGCCACGTCCGTCACCGTCCCGGCCGGGCGGCAGGTGCTCAGCGACGCCGTCCGCCTCCGAATACCGCAGGGCGCCGACGTGTTGGTCACCACGTACGCGCCCACGGACTCCGGCCCGGCCACCTACCACCCCTACGCACGCCAGATCTCCTATCTCGCCCCCGGCGACCGCACCGAGGACACGACCGGCACGCCGTACACCCAACGGACCGCCATCTGGCGCTACTTGACCGCGCTGGACGTGCTGAGCGACGAGGCGGACGGCACGGTCGTCGCGTTCGGCGACTCGATCACCGACGGCTCCACCTCGACCGAGAGCGCCAACCGCCGCTGGCCGGACGCCTTTTCGCGGCGGCTGCGCGCCGCCGTGACCGCCGGGCAGGACGTGCCCCGCTACAGCGTCGTCAACGCGGGCATCAGCGGCAACCAGATACTCGTGAGCCTCTCCGGCCGCCCCGCCGAGAACCAGAGCGGCCTCGACCGCTTCGCCCGTGACGTGCTCGCCCGCCCGAACGTCAAGGTCGTCGTCATCGACCTCGGCGTCAACGACGTCCTGCACGGCGCCCCCGCCGACCGGATCCTCACCGGCCTGCGCACCCTGGTCCGCGAGGCGCACGCCCACGGCATCAAGGTCGTCGGCGCCACCCTGATGCCCTTCGGCGGCCACCCCCGCTACTCGACGGCCCGCAACGCCGTACGACAGCAGGTCAACGCGGTGATCAGGAGCGGCAAGGTCTACGACGCCGTCGTCGACTTCGACGAGGCGCTGCGCGACCCGTACGACCCGCGCAGGTTCGCCGCCGAGTACGACTGCGGCGACCATCTCCACCCCAACGACCGGGGCTACCGGAAGATGGCCCGCACGATCGACCTGGCGGACCTCAAGGGCGCGGTCCCCGCCCCTCTGTGAACCGGCGGGTCAGTCCCAGTCCCGGTGCCTGCGCTCGCGGCGCTCCCGGTGCCGCTCGCGCCGCTCCTCGTGCCGTTCCTGCCGCTCCTCGTGCCGGCGCCGCATCGCCTCGCGGTGCTCGTCCATGGCCTCGCGGTGGGCGTCGTGCAGGCCGGACAGGGCGTCGCGGTGCGAGCCGTGGAGCTCCCTCGTCGAGGAGCCGCCCTCCAGTTTCCGCCGGCGCCGCTCCTCCTTGAGCCGCTGCCGCTCGGCCCGCGGAAGCTTGCGTTCCACGCCGACCCCGCCCCAGAAGGCGAAGCCCGTGACGATCACGCGCGGGGCGCCGGGCTCGCCCGGCACGCCCTCCTGGCTGTGGTCGAAGCCGCCCATGATGCCGATGCCGCGTACGACGACCTCGACGCCCGGCGGCACGATCACCTGCGCACCGCCCATGATCGCGATGCAGTTGATCTCGACCTCGCGGTCCGCGAAGTTCGCCTCGCGCAGGTCGATCTCGCCGCCGCCCCAGAAGGCGACGGCGGTGAAACGCTTGGGGACCGTCCAGCGTCCCTTGCGCTGGAACCCGGACATGATGGCCACGGCAGCGGACGAAGACCCTTCGCCGCCGACGATCCGCCCGGCCCAACTCCCGCTCTCCACCGGCTCCTTGACCATGTTCACCGGCGGCGGGGTGACCCCGGCGGCCGGCAGGTCCCGGGTGATGGGCGTCAGTTCGCCGTACGTCCGCGCCTTGTACGTCGCCTCCAGACGCTCCTCGAACTCCTCCATGTCGAGGCGGCCTTCGGCGACGGCGTCGCGCAGGACCTCGGCGACTCGCTCACGGTCGGCGTCGGATGCGCGAAGCTCCGGGACTGCGTCGTCGGTCATACAGGGCAGCCTACGAGGTCCCCCGGCGAAGAGCCATGAGCGGCTACGAGACCGCCTTCTCG
The DNA here is from genome assembly GCF_036227225.1 of Streptomyces sp. NBC_01478. Classification (GTDB taxonomy): domain Bacteria; phylum Actinomycetota; class Actinomycetes; order Streptomycetales; family Streptomycetaceae; genus Streptomyces. The sequence continues at coordinate 4,603,617 of NZ_CP109444.1, forward strand.
GCCTGTTCCGCGTACATCTTGGCGATCACCGCCTCAATGTCCGGCTCCCGCACCGACAGGTCCACCATCGGGTACTCCGCCGCGATCCGCGCGACCAGCGGAGCCGCCGACGCCGACGCCGGGAACGCCAGCCACTGCCGGGGCCCCTCCACCTTCACCACCCGCGCGTCCGGCACCTCGATCGGCGGCAACTCCCGCTCCAGGTCCACCACCAGGGTCCGCTCGCTCTCCCCCGCCTCGTGCAGCCCGGTGAGCGGACCGTCGTACATCAGACGCCCGTGGTCGATGACCATCACGCGGGAGCACAACTGCTCGATGTCCTGGAGGTCATGGGTGGTGAGCAGGACCGTGGTGCCCTGTTCGGCGTTCAACTCCCGCAGGAATTCCCGGACTTTGGCCTTGGAGATGACGTCGAGTCCGATGGTCGGCTCGTCGAGGTAGAGCACCTCGGGGTCGTGCAGCAGGGCCGCCGCGATGTCGCCGCGCATCCGCTGACCGAGCGAGAGCTGCCGTACGGGGACGTCCAACAGGGCACCCAGTTCGAGGAGTTCGACACAGCGGTCGAGGTTCTCGGCGTAACGGGCGTCGGGGATGCGGTACATGCGGTGCATCAGCTTGTACGAGTCGATCAGCGGGAGGTCCCACCACAGGGTCGTGCGCTGCCCGAACACCACGCCGATGCGGTGCGCCAGGCGGGTGCGCTCGCGGGACGGGTCGATGCCGGCCACCCGCAGCCGGCCCCCGGACGGGGTGAGGATGCCGGTCAGCATCTTGATGGTGGTCGACTTCCCGGCGCCGTTCGGACCGATGTAGCCGACCATCTCACCGCGCGCCACGGTGAAGGAAATCGAGTCGACGGCCCGCACCTGCCTCCGCTCCCGTTTCAGGAACCCGGTCTTCTTGCGCACGTCGAAGACCTTCTCGACGCGGTCGAGCTGAATGAAGTGCTCGTCTTGACCGAACCGCTCGTCCACAGTCCTCAACTTCCCGTACTTCGATACGACTTGAGCCCGGCCCGCCACGCCAGCCCGGCCAGCGCGCAGCAGGCGAGCGCCACCAGCGGCGAGGCGAACTGCGCGCCCGGCGGCAGATCCAGCGGGTACGGCCGCCCCAACACATAGGACGCCGGCACCCAGTTGACGAAGGCGAGCGGCAGGATGAAGGTGACGCCCCGCACGAAGTCCTTGCCGAACACGACCGGCGGATACGACAGCAGCGTGTTGCCGCCGTACGTGAACGCGTTCTGCACCTCGGCCGCGTCCTGCGCCAGGATCTGGAAGGCCGCGCCCGCCACGAACAGCGCCCCGAAGATCGCCGCCCCGCAGACCAGCATCACCGGCACCAACAGCAGCTTCCCGACAGTCCAGTCGACGTCGACATGGAGCAGCGCCCACCCCAGCACCAGGCCGCCCTGGGTGATCCGGCCCAGGCGGCGCAGCGCGAACCGGTCCGCGCCGATCTGGGCCAGCACCGGTGCGGGACGTACGAGGAGCGTGTCGAAGGAGCCGTCGCGGATGCGGGCGCCGAGCACGTCCATCGAGCCGAGCACCAGGTCGGAGATCCCGAACGCGGTCGCCGACAGGCCGTACAGGAAGGCGACTTCGGGCAGCGACCAGCCGCCCAGCGAGTCGACCCGCGAGAACATCAGCAGGATCGTGGCGAAGTCCAGACCGGTCACCAGCAGGTTGCCGAACACCGTGATGACGAAGGAGGTGCGGTAGGCCATGCTCGACCGGATCCACATCGCGGCGATCATGCGGTAGGCGCGCAACCCCTCGCGCCAGCGCGGCAGTTCACCGAAGTCCACGTGCCGGTGGGTCACCGCCTCACTCCTTCGGGTCGTCTCAGCCACCCTGGACCACCACCCTCCGCGTAGCCGCCGACTGCAGCAGCCGCCCCGCCCCGAGCAGCACCACCGCCCAGGTCGCCTGGAAGGCGTACGCGGGCAGCAGGTCGGTCTTCCCCATCAGGACATCCGCCGGAACCTGGAGCTGCGCCGCCCACGGCAGTGCCCGTACGACCTCGCCGAGCGCGCCCGGGAAGGCGTTGAGCGGGAACACCATGCCCGAGCAGAAGATCCCCAGGATCATCGTGGCCTGGTTGACGCCCGTGCCGTCCAGCAGCCAGAACGTGCTCAGCGCGGCCAGATAACGGATGCCGAAACTCACCAGCATCGCCAGCAGCAGCGCCACCAGCAGGGCCGCCCAGGAGCCGACGTCGGTGGGCAGCGCCATCGGGAAGAACAGCGCGCCGAAGACGAACGGGATCACTCCCCGCCCGAGCAGTTGGAACAGGGACCGCCCGAAGTCGGTTGCCAGGCTCCACAGTTGGAGATCGGCCGGCCGGTACAGGTCGACGGCGATGTCGCCGGTGCGGATGCGCTCCATCAGGTCCTTCTCGAACCCGCCGCCCTGGATCGCCAGCGTGGCGTACAGGCACTGCCCCAGCCACACGTACGTCACCGCCTGCGCCTGGTCGTACCCCCCGAGATGCGGGCGCGCGTCCCACAGCGCCAGATACGTGTAGACGAGGACCACGCCGAACACGGTGTTGGTGAACACCCCGGCGAGCGTCGCCGCCCGGTACGTCGCGTACCGCCTGAAACCCCCCGCCGCGACGGCCGCGTACAACCGCCCAGCACCCACCAGAAATCACCCTCCACCACGTCTTGACACCGAAGCGCAGGAGCCTAGTCCGCAGGTGGTGACGCACGCCACGCATTTTCCGGGCAAGTGCGTGCCGATGGGCGGGAACGGAACGCATGGTGCGAGAGTCTTCGTCTGGGGGCGCAGAAGCGCACAAGGCCGTACAGGAACGTACCGGGCCGCATGGGACCATGCGGGGCCGTACGGGACGTACGACGCGAAACAGGAGTCCGTGCACGAGATGAGCGACCAGCCGCAGCCGCAGCAGCCCGCACAGGGCTGGGCACCGAGAGAGCCGGAAGCGGCCGCCGCACCCGAGGCGCCCGGGGCGGTCGGGGGCGAGAAGCCCAAGAAGCCGAAGCGGCCCAAGCGCACCGGGTGGCGCCGGATCATCCCGACCTGGCGGATGACGCTCGCCGGGGTCGTCACGCTCGTGGCACTGCTGATCGGCGCGTTCTACCTCGGCTACTCGCTGGTCAAGATCCCGCCGGCCAACGCGCTCGCCACCAAGCAGTCGAACGTGTACCTCTACGCGGACGGCACCCAGCTCGCGCGCGACGGCGAGGTCAACCGCGAGAGCGTCGGCCTCGACCAGGTCTCCGCCAACGCCCAGCACGCCGTACTGGCCGCCGAGGACCGGGACTTCTACTCCGAGTCCGCCGTCGACCCCAAGGCGATGGTCCGCGCCGGGTGGAACACCGCCACCGGCAAGGGCACCCAGTCCGGCTCCACGATCACCCAGCAGTACGTCAAGAACTACTACCTGGGCCAGGAACAGACCGTCACCCGCAAGGTGAAGGAGTTCTTCATCTCGATCAAGCTGGACCGCACGGAGTCCAAGTCCGAGATCCTGGAGGGCTACCTCAACACCAGCTACTTCGGCCGCAACGCCTACGGCATCCAGGCCGCCGCCCAGGCCTACTACGGCAAGGACGCCACCGACCTCGACGCCGGCCGCGGCGCCTACCTCGCCGCGCTGCTGAACGCGCCGAGCGAGTACGACGTCGTAGCGCATCCCGAGAACAAGGCCGCGGCGGTGGCCCGTTGGAACTACGTCCTCGACGGCATGGTCAAGAAGGGCTGGCTCACCGAGTCCGCGCGCAGCGGCATGAAGTTCCCGATGCCGAAGGAGGCGACGGCCTCGACGAGCATGTCCGGGCAGCGCGGTTACATCGTCGGCGCGATCAAGGACTACCTCACCACCAACAAGATCATCGACGCGGACACCCTCGAGGCCGGCGGCTACCGCATCACCACCACCCTGCAGAAGAGCAAGCAGGACGCCTTCGTGAAGGCGGTCAACGACCAGGTGATGTCGAAGCTCGACAAGAAGAGCCGCAAGGTCGACAACTACGTGCGCGCGGGCGGCGCTTCGGTCGACCCGAAGACCGGCAGGATCGTCGCGATGTACGGCGGCATCGACTACGTGAAGCAGTACACGAACGGCGCGACCCGCGGCGACTTCCAAGTGGGCTCCACCTTCAAGCCGTTCGTCCTCACGTCGGCGATCCAGAACGGCTCGCAGACCCAGGACGGCCAGACCATCACGCCCAACACCTACTACGACGGCACCAACAAGCGCCCCGTGGAAGGCTGGAACGGCGGCTCGTACGCCCCGGAGAACGAGGACAGCGTCTCCTACGGCGACATCACCCTCCGCACGGCGACGGACAAGTCCGTCAACTCGGTGTACGCGCAACTGGCCGTCGACGTGGGCCCCGACAAGGTGAAGAAGACGGCGATCGCCCTCGGCATCCCGTCCGACACCCCCGACCTGACCGCGACCCCGTCGATCGCGCTCGGCCCGTCCACCGCGAGCGTCCTCGACATGGCGGAGGCGTACGCCACCCTCGCCAACCACGGTCAGCGGCACACGTACACGATGATCTCGAAGATCACCAAGGACGGCACGGACGAGATCAAGCTGCCGGAGCAGAAGACCACCCGCGCGGTGAGCCGCGAGGCCGCCGACACCACGACCTCGGTCCTGCAGAGCGTCGTCGACAACGGCACGGCGACCGCGGCCCAGGCCGCCGACCGTCCGGCGGCCGGCAAGACCGGCACGGCGGAGGAGGACACGGCGGCCTGGTTCGCGGGCTACACCCCCGACCTGGCGACGGTCGTCTCGGTCATGGGCCAGGACCCGACCACCGCCGCCCACAAGTCGCTCTACGGCGCGATGGGCCTCGAACGCGTCAACGGCGGCGGGGCGCCCGCCGAGATCTGGGCCCAGTTCACCAAGGCCGCCCTCAAGGGCACCGAGACGAGCGACTTCGACCTGGAGCTCCAGGACGGCGCCGAGACGGTCGCACCCCCGAGCCTGCAGCCCTCCCAGCCGGCCACGACGGGCGACCAGGACAACGGCGGCACGACCACCACCGGTGGCCAGGGCGACCAGGGCCAGACGCAGGGCGGCACGACCGACGGGGGGACGACCACCACCGACGGCGGCACCACCACGACGACCGGCGGCACGACGGGCACCACGACCACGGGCGGCACGACGACGGACGGCGGCACGACGACCACCGACGGCGGCACGACGGGCACCACCACGGACGGCGGGACCACCACGACGGGCGGCACCACGGGCACCACGACGGACGGCACCACCGGCGGCACGACGACCGGCGGGACGACGGCGGGCCCACAGAGCACGGCCCGGAAAAAGGAGTAGTCCCTCGGAATAGCCCCGCTTAGTGACCGGAGGTCGCCTTCAACCCCACGACGGCGACCAGCAGCAGACACACGAAGAAGATCCGGGCGGCGGTGACAGGCTCCCCCAGCACCACCATGCCGAGCACCGCCGCCCCCGCCGCACCGATCCCGACCCACACGCCGTAGGCGGTACCGATGGGCAGCGACTTCGCGGCGTACGACAGCAGCAGCATGCTGGCGGCGATGCCGGCGCCGGTGAGCACGCTGGGGACGAGCCGGCTGAACCCGTCCGTGTACGGGGGTCTGGGGGTGTCCCCCAGATAAACACAGCATCCCGATCGACCAGCCGACTTCCAGCAGACCGGCGACGACAAGCAGAACCCAGGCCATGAGAGGCACCTCCGAGACGTACGTACTGAACGGGGGTGCGTCGTCTTTCCGTGTCGCTGTCCCGGTACGGCGCGTCTCGTCGGGTTCCTTTCCAACGTAGCAAAGGGACGGCAAAAGGGGCTGGTGACGATGGTCACCAGCCCCTCAAGCGTCCTCAAGGTACGGGGTTACAGATACAGCCCGGTCGAGTCCTCGGAGCCCTCGAAGCGGTCGGCGGCGACGGCGTGCAGATCGCGCTCGCGCATGAGGACGTAGGCAACCCCGCGCACCTCGACCTCGGCGCGGTCCTCGGGGTCGTACAGGACCCGGTCGCCGGGCTCCACGGTCCGTACGTTCTGTCCCACCGCGACGACATCGGCCCAGGCCAGCCGCCGCCCCACCGCGGCCGTCGCGGGAATCAGGATCCCGCCGCCCGAACGCCGCTCGCCCTCGCTCTTGTCCTGCCGCACGAGTACACGGTCGTGCAGCATCCGGATGGGCAGCTTGTCCTGCTGGGTGCTCTGCTCGTCTCTCTTGGCGCTCACGCCCACGAACCTACCTGTCCAGAACCCGTCCGTACGCCGCCGGGGCCCGCGATATCAGCCCCTACGGCCCTTGCGGCGCCGGGATCCGAAGACGAACAGGCCCACGACGCCGACGGCGACGAGCGCGACGGGGATGATCCGCTCCACCCTCGGCGCACCCTCCTCGTCCACGAACTGGCCCTTGACGTCACTCACGACCCGGTTGACGCCGACGTACGCCCTGCCGAGGGTGTGATCGATGTCGGACGCGATCCTGGCCTTCGCGTCGCCCACGATGGTCTTCGGGTGCACCCGCACCCCGATCTCGTCGAGCGTGTCGGCCAGGACATCGCGGCGACGCTTGATGTCCGCCTCGATCTGCGCCGGGGTTCTGGTGTCCGGCGTGTTCGACGTGTCCGCCACCGTACGGCCTCCGAAGTCTGCTGGTACTGGTGCCGGACAGTCTGTCAGCTCTCGGGCGGAGTGCACTGTCAGCACCCCCGGTTACGCTAGCGCGATGAGTGAACGACTCCAGCCCGGGGACGTTGCCCCCGCCTTCACGCTTCCCGACGCCGACGGCAACGAGGTGTCCCTCGCCGACCACAAGGGCCGCAAGGTCATCGTCTACTTCTACCCGGCGGCCCTGACGCCCGGCTGCACCAAGCAGGCCTGCGACTTCACGGACAACCTGGAGCTGCTGACGGGCGCCGGCTACGACGTCATCGGCATCTCCCCCGACAAGCCGGAGAAGCTCGCCAAGTTCCGCGACAAGGAGAACCTCAAGGTCACCCTCCTCGCGGACGCCGACAAGCAGGTCCTCGACGCGTACGCGGCCTTCGGCGAGAAGAAGAACTACGGCAAGACGTACATGGGCGTGATCCGCTCGACGATCATCGTGGACGAGTCCGGCAAGGTGGAACACGCGCTGTACAACGTCCGCGCGACGGGCCACGTGGCGAAGATCATCAAGGACCTGGGTATCTGAACGACACCCACACATCAGGAGGCAGGTCGGCCCGCCCAGGCACCGGCCTGCGCTCCTCGCCCCACTCCCCCGGGGCGAGGTCTTCACCGACCCGCCGCCAGAACGCCACGGCTCCCGGATTGGCGTCCTGAAACGCGACCTCCCAGTTCCCCGGATGCCGCGCGACAACATCCCGCACGGCCCGCAGCCCGACCCCACCCCGCCGGGCACCGCGCACGACGAAGAAGCTGTTGAGGACCCGGGTGGGCGCGGTGATCCCCCGCACGAAGGAAAACCCGACGGGCCGCTCCCCGCTCCAGAAGAGAAACGGCGCCCAGTCCCCACCCCTGCCGTCGAACGCCGCGTCCACCCGCTCACTGCGGAACGTGCCGTCCGGGTTGGGCAGTTGGAGTTGCCCTCCGGCCGCGAACTCGGACATGTCATGCCGGAACATCAGCCAGAGCCGCTCGACGGTGGGGCGGTCGGCGGGGGTGGTTGGTCGTACGAGTACATGTGGTGCCGCCATGAAAGAGGTCATGAAAAAAACCTCCCGGGTGGACAAGGGTCCGTTCCTGGAAGGCTTCAGCGACCGACAGGCTATCAACTGCTTTACGTTTCGGGCGTGACTGTCCGATTAGCCCCTCGTTACTCCATTCGAGGTCACGAACATGTGGTCGACAGCGGAGAGGGACGTGCGTGTACGACAAGGAACAGCTGGCACCGGTCGTCGCCGAGGCCCGCAACTGGACCGATTTGATGCGGCGGCTTGGACTCAGGACAAGTGGAGGACAACGGCGCGTCCTACAGGAGAAAGTAGCGGCGCACGCGCTCGACACCAGCCACTTCGCCAAACGCAGCCCATGGCGCAAATATCCGGACTCGGCCATCGCCGAAGCCGCCGCCTCATCCTCCTCGCTGCGCGAAGTAGCGCTGAAGCTTGGCGCCACCCCAGCGACGGGAACCCTGTCTCATATTCGCCGCCGCATTCACTCGGCCGGCATCGACATCAGCCACTTCCCCGGCATCGACAGGCCCGACCTGGACCTGCCCTTCACCACAGAAGAACTCAAGGCGGCTGCCGAAACGGCGACCAGCGTGCGCGGCGTGGCTCGCGCCCTGGGAGTACCGGACGACAGCCGCTCGCGTGCGACCCTGCATCGCATGCTGCGCGCCCAATGCATCGACATGGAGCACTTCTCGCACCGACGCATACCGGTTCCCGAGGGCAGACTCCGTGACCTCGTGCAGCACTCCACCAGCTACGCCGACGTGATGCGCGGTCTCGGCCTTGACGTCAACGACACCAATCACCGGCGGGTTCGGCGCGCGGCGACTCGGCTCGGCCTCGACACCAGCCACTTCACACGCAAGGCATGGGGGCGGCCGGAACGTCCGGCGCCTGCACCCGGCGCCCACCGCGTTCTCGTTGTACTCCCCAGTCACGCCGGGCGAACCAACAGGACGCAGCTCCACCGTGCGCCAAGCGAGATCGGAGCACCCTACACATGTGAGACCTGCGGCAACAAAGGGGAGTGGCTGGGGCAACCGATCACTTTGCAGATCGACCATGTCAACGGGGACTGGCGCGACAACCGTCGCGAGAATCTGCGATACCTGTGCCCCAACTGCCATGCACTGACGGAGACGTGGTGCCGCCGGAAGGGGTCGATACCCCTCGCCGGGTGACCTGATCTCCCCGTACACTGGGCCTACCGGTCGAGCGCAATGACCGATATGGGCGGCCTTGGCGGAACGGCAGACGCCTCGCGTTTAGGGCGCGATGGGAGAAATCCCGTGAGGGTTCGAATCCCTCAGGCCGCACGTATAGAGGGGGCCGTCCTATTGGGCGGCCCCCTCTACGTCAGCCCAACAACTCCCGAACCACCGGCACCAACGCCCGAAACGCCTTCCCCCGATGGCTGATCGCGTTCTTCTCGTCGGCCGTGAGTTCCGCGCATGTCCGCGTGTCCCCCTCCGGCTGGAGGATCGGGTCGTAGCCGAAGCCGTTCGTGCCTACCGGTACATGCCTCAGCACACCCTTCAACTGGCCCTCGACCACCCGTTCCGTGCCGTCCGGCAACGCCAGGGCCGCCGCGCAGGCGAAGTGGGCGCCCCTGTGTTCGTCCGCGATGTCCGAGAGTTGGGCCAGGAGCAGGTTCAGGTTGGCCTGGTCGTCGCCGTGACGGCCCGCCCACCTCGCCGAGAAGATGCCCGGGGCGCCGTTCAGGACGTCCACGCACAAGCCGGAGTCGTCGGCCACCGCCGGGAGGCCCGTTGCCCGGGCCAGGGCGTGGGCCTTCAACAGCGCGTTCTCCGCGAACGTGATGCCCGTTTCCTTGACGTCGGGGATGTCGGGGTAGGACTCGGCGCCGACCAGGTCGTGGGGCAGGCCCGCGGTGGCGAGGATCGACCTCAGTTCGGTGATTTTCCCGGCGTTGCGGGTGGCGAGGATCAGGCGTGTCATGCCGTTCAGTATCCCAACGTCCGTCGTACGCCTAGGACGTGCAGACCTTCGTCAGTTCGCCCGCCGCGTCCGTGACGGGGCTGATATCGGGGGTGTCGTCGCCGTTCTTGACCGCCGTACGGACGTTGTCGACGGCCGTCTTGAGGTCGTCCACCGCCTTGTTGACGTCCGCGTTGTCGGTCTTGTCGCCGATCTTGTCGAGGTCCTTCTCGATGGAGTTGAGGGACTCGTCGGTCTGGGTGGGGTCGTTGGCCGCGTTCTCCACCGCCTGTTGGAGGCCGGTGACGCTGTCGGCGATGGTGTCGGCGGTCTGGACGCAGTCGATGGCCTTGTCGACGGCGTCGCAGCCGGTGGCGAGTCCGGTGGTCAGGCCGATCACCGCCACGGTGGCGACTGCGGCGATACGGCGACGATGACTGCGTCGGCTTGCGGCGGCCATGGTTCGGTTTCCTCCCCCTGGGGGTGGGCCCCGGTGGCCACTCCCCGTTTCCGTTCCGTATGCGTAGGGACGCGGGTGCGGGCCACCGGGTTGCCCCCGCGGCCCGCTCCTCTTGGTACGCCCTTTACTCGGCCGACCCAGCCTGCTACTTCTCCAGCGCGGCCTCAAGTGCCTTTCGCTGTACGGCGGTCAGCTCGTCGCAGCCGGCGACCGCGAGGTCCAGGAGCGCGTTGAGTTCCTCGCGGGCGAAGGGTTCCGCCTCGGCCGTGCCCTGGACCTCGACGAAGCGGCCGTCGCCGGTGCAGACGACGTTCATGTCGGTCTCGGCGCGGACGTCCTCCTCGTAGCAGAGGTCGAGGAGGGGGACTCCGCCCACGATGCCGACCGAGACCGCGGAGACCGTTCCGGTGAGCGGCCGGCGGCCGGCCTTGATCAGCTTCTTGCCCTGGGCCCAGGCCACGGCGTCCGCCAGCGCGACGTACGCGCCCGTGATGGCCGCCGTACGGGTGCCGCCGTCGGCCTGGAGGACGTCGCAGTCGAGGACGATGGTGTTCTCGCCGAGGGCCTTGTAGTCGATGACCGCGCGGAGCGAGCGGCCGATGAGGCGGCTGATCTCGTGGGTGCGGCCGCCGATCTTGCCGCGGACGGACTCTCGGTCGCCGCGGGTGTTGGTGGCGCGGGGCAGCATGGAGTACTCCGCGGTGACCCAGCCCTCGCCGCTGCCTTTGCGCCAGCGGGGGACGCCTTCGGTGACCGAGGCGGTGCAGAACACCTTGGTGTCGCCGAAGGAGACGAGGACGGAGCCCTCGGCGTGCTTGCTCCAGCCACGTTCGATGGTGACGGGGCGGAGCTGTTCGGGGGTGCGGCCGTCGATGCGAGACATGGCGAAGAGCCTAGTCGTAGGGGCGGACCGGGAAAGGGGAAGGGGCTCCTCCCGGATCGTGCACCGGGAGGAGCCCCTCTCCTATCCGTGAACCCCGGGGTTCACATCAGGTCTTCGATGTCCGCCGCGATCGGGTCCGCGTCCGTGCCGATGACGACCTGGATCGCCGTGCCCATCTTGACGACGCCGTGGGCGCCGGCGGCCTTCAGTGCGGCTTCGTCGACCAAGGTCGGGTCCTTCACTTCGGTGCGCAGGCGGGTGATGCAGCCCTCGACCTCTTCGATGTTGTCGATGCCGCCCAGCCCGGCAACGATCTTCTCAGCCTTGGTGGCCATGTTGTTCTCTCCCTGATCCGAACCGCTTTGTCGCAGTAACCCACAGTTGGCCCAGCTTCGCGAGCGGTCATGTCGTGCGTGCCGAATGATGGTGAACGATCACGTCGCCAACTGGTCTACACCACATTACCGAGGGGCGTCCATGAGTGCCGACAGTGCCGCCGCCCGTCCTGGGCGGACCCTCCGGGGCAGCCTGTTCCAGGGTCTGCAGAAGATGGGCCGCAGTCTCCAACTCCCCATCGCCGTACTGCCGGCCGCCGGCATCCTCAACCGGCTCGGGCAGCCGGACGTGTTCGGGGACGACGGGCTCGGCTGGACCGATGTCTCGAAGGTGATGGCGGGCGCGGGCGGGGCGCTGCTGGACGGGCAGCTCGGGTTGCCGATGCTGTTCTGTGTGGGCGTCGCGATCGGCATGGCGAAGAAGTCGGACGGGTCGACGGCGCTGGCCGGGGTCGTCGGTTTCCTCGTGTACTACAACGTGTTGCGCCAGTTCCCCAAGGACTGCACGGGCGGCACGGACGTGGTGCCCGGGATCGGGTGCCAGGCCACCGATCACTCGGTCACGGCGTTCGCGTACCAGAATCCCGGGGTGTTCGGCGGGATCGTGCTGGGGCTGCTGACCGCGTTCTTCTGGGCGCGCTACCACCGTACGAAGCTGGTGGACTGGCTCGGCTTCTTCAACGGGCGGCGGCTGGTGCCGATCATCATGTCGTTCGTGGCGATCGCGGTCGCGGCGGTGGCGCTGTGGGTGTGGCCGCCGATCGGCAGCGGGCTCGAGCACTTCAGCGACTGGCTGAGCGACCGGGGCGCGTGGGGCGCCGGGGTGTTCGGTCTGGCCAACCGGGCGCTGCTGGTCGTAGGGCTGCATCAGTTCCTGAACGTGCCCATCTGGTTCCAGTTCGGCAGCTACACCAAGCCGGACGGGACGGTGGTGCACGGTGACATCAACATGTTCCTGGCGGGTGACCCGAACGCGGGGCAGTTCACCTCGGGGTTCTTCCCGATCATGATGTTCGCGTTGCCGGCGGCGGCGCTCGCGATCGCACACTGCGCGAAGCCGAGCCGCCGCAAGGAGGTGGGCGGGCTGATGCTGTCGGTCGCGCTGACCTCCTTCGTGACCGGTATCACCGAGCCCATCGAGTACTCGTTCCTGTTCATCGCGCCCGTCCTGTACGCGGTCCACGCGGTGTTGACGGGTGTGTCGATGGCGGTGACCTGGGGGCTCGGGGTGCACGACGGGTTCAGCTTCTCGGCCGGGCTGATCGACTACGCGATCAACTGGAATCTGGCGACGAGACCGTGGGCGATCATTCCGATCGGGCTGTGCTTCGCGGTGGTGTATTACGTCGTCTTCCGGTTCGCGATCACGAAGTTCGATCTGAAGACTCCGGGGCGGGAGCCGGAGGACGAGCACGAGGACGTCACCAAAGCCTGACGAACGGCCACGAACGGCCGTACAGATCGGGCGAGTCGGGCCCCCGGACCATCGGTCCGGGGGCCCTTCGTCATGCCTGCCCCCAGGTACGTCTCCATGTACGTCGCGTAGCGATTCGGTCGCAGGATTCGCGGGTTCCTTTATGCGGACTTCATCTGCTACAACAGGTCTACACCACTGAGTGGTGTAGACCACCACCCGATGGAGGAAGTCCATGAGCACTGCCACCGCGCCACCGGCGGCACCCGCGAAGAAGTGGGGATCCGGCCTGTTCCAGGGCCTGCAGAAGATCGGCCGCAGCCTACAGCTCCCGATCGCTGTGCTTCCGGCGGCGGGCATCCTGCTCCGGTTCGGCCAGGCCGACATTCACGACAAGCTGCATCTGCCGGACAAGGTGACGGCGGTCTTCGCCACCGCCGGTGGCGCGATCTTCGACAACCTGCCGCTGCTGTTCTGTATAGGTGTCGCGATCGGCTTCGCCAAGAAGTCCGACGGTTCCACGGCGCTGGCGGCGCTGGTCGGCTTCCTCGTCTACAGCAATGTGCTCAAGGCCTTCCCCGTCACCGACGCGCAGATCCTCAAGGGCGCGGACGTACCCGCGACCTACAACAACCCCGGTGTCCTCGGCGGCATCGTCATGGGTCTGCTCTCCGCGGTGCTGTGGCAGAAGTTCCACCGGACCAAGCTGGTCGACTGGCTCGGCTTCTTCAACGGCCGCCGTCTCGTCCCGATCATCATGGCGTTCGTCGGCACGATCATGGGTGTCTTCTTCGGCCTGATCTGGAAGCCGGTCGGTGAGGGCATCTCGAACTTCGGTGAGTGGATCACCGGTCTCGGCGCGTTCGGTGCCGGTCTGTTCGGTCTGATCAACCGCGGGCTGATCCCGGTCGGCATGCACCAGTTCGTCAACTCCGTGGCCTGGTTCCAGATCGGCGACTACAAGGACTCCTCCGGCGCCGTCGTGCACGGCGACCTGACCCGCTTCTTCGCCGGTGACCCGACCGCCGGACAGTTCATGTCGGGCTTCTTCCCCATCATGATGTTCGGCCTGCCGGCCGCCGCGCTCGCCATCGCGCACACCGCCCGTCCCGAGCGCCGCAAGGCCGTGACCGGCATGATGATCTCGCTCGCGCTGACGTCCTTCGTGACCGGTGTGACCGAGCCGATCGAGTTCTCGTTCATGTTCATCGCCCCGGTGCTGTACGCGATCCACGCGGTGCTGACCGCCCTGTCCATGGCGATCACCTGGGCGCTCGGCGTCCACGCGGGCTTCACCTTCTCGGCCGGGTTCATCGACTACGCGCTCAACTGGAACCTCGCCACCAAGCCCTGGCTGATCATCCCGATCGGTCTGGTCTTCGGCGCCATCTACTACTTCGTCTTCCGCTTCGCGATCACCAAGTGGAACCTCCCCACCCCGGGCCGCGAGCCCGAGGAGGAGCTGGAGGACCTCACCAAGGCGTGAGCCTCCGAGCGGCGTGACGAAGGCCCCGGCACCCAGATGGTGCCGGGGCCCTTCACATAGGCGCGGTCAGATCTCGTACGACGCCCTCGGCGCCGCCAGTTCCACCGGCCCGGCGTAGACCTCGCGCGCGTCGGCCAGGTTGGCCTGGGGGTCGGTCCACGGCGGGATGTGTGTCAGCACCAGGCGCCTGACCCCCGCCCTGGTCGCCGTCTCGCCGGCCTCGCGGCCGTTGAGGTGGAGGTCGGGGATGTTCTCCTTGCCGTGGGTGAACGCGGCCTCGCACAGGAACAGGTCGGTGTCCCGGGCGAGTTCGTCGAGGGACTCGCTGACGCCCGTGTCACCGGAGTAGGTGAGGGACCGGCCGCCGTGCTCGACGCGGATGGCGTAGGCCTCGACGGGGTGGCGGACCCGCTCGGTGTGCACGGTGAAGGGGCCGACGTCGAACGTGGACGGCTTCACCGTGTGGAAGTCGAAGACCTCGCTCATCGAGGAGGCGGTGGGGGTGTCGGCGTAGGCCGTGGTGAGGCGGTGCTCGGTGCCCTCGGGACCGTAGACCGGGATGGGGTCGCAACGGCCGCCGTCGTGGCGGTAGTAGCGCGCGACGAAGTACGCGCACATGTCGATGCAGTGGTCGGCGTGCAGATGGCTGAGGAAGATCGCGTCGAGGTCGTAGAGACCGCAGTGGCGCTGCAGCTCGCCAAGGGCGCCGTTGCCCATGTCGAGGAGCAGCCGGAAGCCGTCGGCCTCTACGAGGTAGCTCGAACAGGCCGATTCCGCGGACGGGAACGACCCCGAGCAGCCGACGACGGTGAGCTTCATAAAGCAGAAACCTCCGCTGGCGGGTAACTTCTGGAGTTGGGTGACGGGGGTCGTGCGGTCCGTCGAGCGTAAGGCGCAAAAGGGCCGGTCGCTCCTCCGCCAAGGGCTGTTGTGGGGGAACTCACCTGTGCTGTCACCGGTTCGGCTGGAACCGGGGCGCGTGGGGTTTATAAGAGGGCGCGCGGCTTGGATTGCGCGCCGGTACCGTCATCCGCATGGACAGGTTCTGGTGGCTTGCGCTCGCGGCGGTGATATTGCTGGCGCTGGTCGCCACGCTTGTCGACGGGTGGGGGCGGGGGCGGCGGCCTGCGCGAGGGGATCGGCCTCGGCCCGCGGAGATCTGGTGGGCGAATGTGCCCTATGAGGATCAACCCGGGGCTGCGAAGGACCGGCCTTGTCTGGTGCTTGCGGTGCGGGGACGGAAGGTCACCGTCGCAAAGATCACCAGCAAGTATCACGATGGGCGGGGTGGGGTAATTCCCTTGCCGCCGGGGGCCGTTGGCGATTCTCGGGGGCGGGCCAGCTATCTGGAGACCGACGAGCTGCGGAAGGTGTCGGTGTCTGAGTTTCGGCGGCGGGTCGGGGTGGTGGACCCGGTCCTGTGGGATCAGGTCCGTCACCTCACCGGCTGAAGGTTGTACGTCGAGTGCGGGTGGGTGGGGGCTGAGCGCGCCCACGCGGCGGAGCCGCAAATCGATACAGCCCCGCGCCCCTAAAACCTCACCTCACGCCCAGAGTTGGCCCTGGAGCGTCTTGATCGCTTCCTCTGTCGTCGCCGCCGTGTACACGCCCGTCGACAGGTACTTCCAGCCGCCGTCCGCCACCACGAACGCGATGTCCGCGGTCTCGCCCGCCGCTACGGCCTTCTTGCCGACGCCGATCGCCGCGTGGAGGGCCGCGCCCGTGGAGACGCCGGCGAAGATGCCCTCCTGTTGGAGGAGTTCGCGGGTTCGGGTGACCGCGTCGGCGGAGCCGACCGAGAAGCGGGTGGTGAGGACGGAGGCGTCGTAGAGCTCGGGGACGAAGCCCTCGTCGAGGTTGCGGAGGCCGTAGACGAGGTCGTCGTAGCGCGGCTCGGCGGCGACGATCTTGACGTCGGGCTTGTGTTCGCGGAGGTAGCGGCCTACGCCCATCAACGTGCCTGTGGTGCCGAGGCCCGCCACGAAGTGGGTGATGGAGGGGAGGTCGGTGAGGATCTCCGGGCCCGTCGTGGCGTAGTGGGCGCCCGCGTTGTCCGGGTTGCCGTACTGGTAGAGCATCACCCAGTCCGGGTGTTCGGCGGAGAGTTCCTTCGCCACGCGTACGGCTGTGTTGGAGCCGCCGGCCGCGGGGCTGGGGATGATCTCGGCGCCCCACATGTTGAGCAGGTCGCGGCGTTCCTGGGAGGTGTTCTCGGGCATCACGCAGACCATGCGGTAGCCCTTGAGCTTCGCGGCCATCGCGAGCGAGATGCCGGTGTTGCCCGAGGTCGGCTCCAGGATCGTGCAGCCGGGGGTGAGGCGGCCGTCCTTCTCCGCCTGTTCGATCATGTGCAGGGCCGGGCGGTCCTTGACCGAGCCGGTCGGGTTGCGGTCCTCCAGCTTGGCCCAGATGCGGACGTCGGTGGACGGCGAGAGCCGCGGCAGGCGCACCAGAGGGGTGTTGCCCACCGCGGCCAGCGGGGAGTCGTAACGCATCGACGATCAGGCCATACCGCCGGCCACGGCCGGCAGGATCGTGACGCTGTCGCCGTCGGTGAGCTTGGTGTTGATGCCGTCGAGGAAGCGGACGTCCTCGTCGTTCAGGTACACGTTGACGAAGCGGCGCAGCTCGCCGCCGTCCACGATGCGGGCCTGGATGCCCGTGTGCCGGGTCTCGAGGTCGGCGAAGAGCGCGGAGAGGTTCTCACCGGCACCCTCGACGGCCTTCTCGCCGCCGGTGTAGGTGCGGAGGATGGTGGGGATGCGGACCTCGATGGCCATGGCAAGGGGCTCCTGTCGGAAGCGGGAGGGGTCGTCTGGTGTCGGTGGGCTCACGTCTGCTTGCCGCGGCGCACGGCCTGTACGGCGACAGCGCACTGTCAACAGATGGCGCTGTTCAGCCTGCACAGGTCGACGTGCAGCCGCGCCACGAGCAGCGTGCCCGGCGCCTTGTCGCTCACGTCGAGAAGAACCATGGGCTCATCGTATCGATTCCCTGTCCGGACCTCGGTATGTGATCTCACAATTCGGACGAAATTCATTCGGGGGCTGAGACGGCGCAGTTCAGGCGGACTGTCGTACGACCAGCCGGGTCGGCACGATCGCCGACGGCCGGTCCTCCCCGGGGTCGTGTTCGGTACGGCCGAACAACAGCCGGGCGAGCAGCCGGCCCATCTCGGCGACGTCCTGGTGGACGGTGGTCAGCGGCGGGTCGGTGGACTCGGAGATGGCGGCGAGGTCGTCGAAGCCGACCACGGCCACGTCCTGCGGGACCCGGCGTCCGCGTTCGCGCAGTGTCTGGAGGGCGCCGGAGGCCATCAGGTCGGAGGCGACGAAGACGGCGTCCAGGTCGGGGTGGCGGTCGAGCAGCGCGGCCATGGCGTCGGCGCCGCCCTGCCGGGTGTAGTCGGCCCGCTCGACCAACTGGGGCGCGGTGTCGGGGAGGACCTCCCGGTAGCCGGCGAGCCGTTCCGCGGCGGAGTTCTCCTGGTCGTAGGGGCCGGTGACGGTGGCGATGCGCTCGCGGCCCAGCGCGAGGAGGTGGCGGACGGCCTGGCGGGCGCCGCCGCGGTTGTCGCCGTCGACGAAGGCCTGGCCGCGCACGGGGTCGCCGTCGCACAGGAGGGGACGGCCGCCGAAGACGGCGGGCAGGGCGAGCCGGTCGACCATCTCGGGCATCCGGTCGCCGGGGCGCAGCGAGAACAGGATCGCGCCGTCGACGTGGCCGCCGCCGAGGTAGTCGGCCACGCGCGCGTAGTCGTCGGGTTCGTCGACGAACAGGAGGACGGCCTGGGCGCCGTGCCGGGCGAGTTCGGCGCGGATGCCGCGCAGCAGACAGTCGAAGAACGGGTCCAGGAACAGCCGGTTCTCGGGCTGGGCCGCGACGACCGCGACGGCGCCGGTGCGGCGGGTGACCAACTGCCGGGCCGCCTGGTTGGGCACGTAGCCCAGCGCGGAGATCGCCTCCCGGACCCGGACGGCGACCTCCGGACTCACCTTGGGCTCGTCGTTGACCACCCGCGACACCGTGGACTTGGAGACGCCCGACCAGCGGGCGACATCCTCCAGCGTGGGGCGCCGTGCGTTCGACCGCTGCGTCAACACCATCTCCGTGACGGCGAGTTGGTCTGTTGCGTACGCGGTCAGTATGCCTCTACGACCTTGACGTCCTCCTCGGTGACCACGCCTTCCAGGATCTGGTACGAGCGGAACTGGAAGGGGCCGGCCTCGTCGCTGTCGGCGGTGGAGACGAGGACGTAGTGGGCGCCGGGTTCGTTGGCGTAGGCGATGTCGGTGCGGGAGGGGTAGGCCTCGGTCGCGGTGTGGGAGTGGTAGATGATCACCGGCTCCTCGTCGCGGTCGTCCATGTCGCGGTAGAGCTTCAGCAGGTCCTGCGAGTCGAACTCGTAGAACGTGGGTGAGCGGGCCGCGTTCAGCATGGGGACGAAGCGCTCGGGGCGGCCCTCGCCCACCGGGCCCGCGACGACTCCGCACGCCTCGTCGGGGTGGTCCTTGCGCGCGTGGGCGACGATCTGGTCGAAGAGGACCTGGGTGATGGTCAGGGTCGGCATGGTCGTCAGGATAAACAGAAGGGCCGCCGCGCAAGCAGAAGGGCCGCCCTGTACCGAGTGGTGGTACGGGGCGGCCCACATGCTGGGCTGCGGTGATCAGCCGACCTTCTCGAACTCCGGCTCGCGGCGCTCGGTGACCTGCGGGTTGCGGATCTTGAGGGCGATCCAGCCGCCGATCAGGGCGAGGGTCCAGCCGACCATGACGTAGAGGCAGACGCGGGAGTCCGGGTCGTAGGCGATGAGGCCCGTGACGAAGAGCAGGAACGCGATGGCCACGTAGGAGAACTTCGCGCCGCCCGGGGCCGGGAAGGACGAGGCCGGGAGGCGGCCCGCGTCGACCGCGCGGCGGTAGAGGACGTGGCTGATCAGAATCATCAGCCAGGTCCAGATGCCGGCGGCGGTGGCGACCGAGGTGACGTAGCCGAAGGCCTTCTCGGGGACGATGTAGTTGAGGATCACGCCGATGCCCATGAAGGCGACGGAGATCGTGATGCCGGTCGCCGGGGTCTTGGACGCGGACAGCTTGCTGAAGGCCTTCGGGGCCTCGCCGTTGTCCGCGAGGGTGCGGAGCATGCGGCCCGTGGAGTACATGCCCGAGTTGCAGGAGGAGAGGGCTGCCGTGAGGACGACGAAGTTGACGATTCCGGCGCCCGCGGGGATGCCGATCTTCGCGAACGCCTCGACGAACGGGCTGACGCCCGGGGCGAATTCGGTCCACTTGACGACGCAGAGGATGACGGTGAGGGCGCCGACGTAGAAGAGGGCGATGCGCCAGGGGAGGGTGTTGATCGCCTTGGGGAGGGTCTTCTCGGGGTTCTCGGACTCGCCCGCGGTGACGCCGACCAGTTCGACGGCGAGGTAGGCGAACATCACGCCCTGGAGGGTCATCAGGGAGGAGCCGATGCCCTTGGGGAAGAAGCCGTCGAACTGCCAGAGGTTGGCGACCGAGGCGGTGTCACCGGCGCTGCTGAAGCCGAAGGTGAGGACTCCGAGGCCGATCACGATCATGCCGATGAGGGCGGTGACCTTGACCATCGAGAACCAGAACTCGATCTCGCCGAAGAGCTTCACCGAGATCAGGTTGGCCACGAAGAGGACGACCAGGAAGACGAGCGCTGTCATCCATTGGGAGACGGCGGGGAACCAGTAGTTGACGTAGATGGCGGCGGCCGTGAGTTCGGCCATGCCGGTCACCACCCACATCAGCCAGTACGTCCAGGCGGTGAAGTAGCCGAAGAACGGGCCGAGGAACTCGCGGGAGTACTCCGCGAAGGAGCCCGACACCGGGCGGTACAGGAGCAGTTCGCCCAGTGCCCGCATGATGAAGAAGATGATCACGCCGGCCAGGGCGTACATGAGGATGAGGCTGGGTCCCGCCTTGGCGATGTTCGCCCCGGCTCCCAGGAACAGGCCGACGCCGACGGCGCCGCCGATCGCGATCATCTGGACCTGACGGCTGCCGAGCCCGCGCTCGTACCCCTCTTCAGGGGTCTTGTCCTTCTCGACCTGAGCGGAGGTCATGTGTGGTGCGCCTTTCTCCGAATCCCCCCATGGACTGGAGCTGCCCGGCCGAGGTCCGTCGGCCGCATGGCGAACCCGGCGGGACATGGGTGGCGTCCGCCGGGCGGTCGTGAAGATCTATCACGGTCGCAATCGTGATCGATGCGGACACTTGTGGCGCACACCACAGGAAGAAGCGGACAAAAATGAGCGACGGCCAGCATTCCTGACCGTCGCGGTGACGTGATCGTTATTTGGATTTGAGGGTCCGCTGAGCGAACGGGAAGGGGCGGGCCGCGGCCGGATTGGCCGATGGTTGCGGATCGGCTGACGGCTACGGGGCGGCTGATGACCGCGGTCCCGGGGGAACCGGGGCGGGCGGGCGGCGCGGACCGGGCGGGGCCGGGGGCCGTACAACCGGAGGGGGCGGCGCGGGGGTCGTGTGCGGTGCCGGGGTCGTGTGCGGTGCGGGGGCCGTACGACCGGAGGGAGCGGCGCGGGGGTCGCGCGCGGTGCCGAGGTCGTGTGCGGTGCGGGGGCCGCAGGCGGAGCGTGCGGCGGGGGCCGCTGACGGCGCCGGGGTCGTGTGCGGTGCGCGCGGTGCGGGTGGCCGCCGAAAGCGCGGGGCTGCGGGGCCGCGTGTGCGGTGCGGGGGTCGCTGACGGCGCCGGAGGCAGGCGGCGCGTGGGGCGGGGGCCGCGGCCCGAACGACCGATGCGACTGGCGCGGGCGACGCGTGCGATGCGGCTCGCACGACCGATACGGACGCGTGGACAGCCCAGCGCGAGCGGGCGGTACAGCCCATGCGGCCGACACGACCCCAGCCCTCACGACCCACCCTGCCGGTGCCGCCGGTACGACCCGCACGACCAACGCGGCCCGTGCCGACGGCACACTTCATGCGGGCAGAGCGGACGACCCGCCCCACACAGCCACGCGCCCCCGACCGGCACGGCCCGAGCGACCGGCCCCGGCCGGCACAGTCCGAGCAACCGACGCCGGTGGCCCGGTCCGCGTCGGCTGTGCGAATCCGGTCGGCGCGGCCGGTGGCGACAGGCCGGCCTCGTCGTCGTGGGTCAGCGCATCAACGTCGTGACCAGGGTTTCCTGGAGGCCGCCGAGCCAGAGGTACGCCATCACCATCGGCTTGCGCGGGTCCTCGTCCGGGAGGCGGTAGAGGTCGTCGGTGTCGTCCTCGTCGGTGATGTCGAGGCGTGAACCGATCGCCAGGCGCAGGTCGTTGAGGGAGCCGAGCCACTGGCGGGACTCGTCGGCGGTCAGTTTGAGGATCGCGCCGCCGTCGCCGCCGGGGGTGAGCGAGTCGAGGGTGCGGATCACCGCGAGGGCGTTCTCGCGCTTGCCGGCCCTGAGGTCGTTCTCGGTGAAGCGGCGGAACTCCGCGGAGTGCGCGAGCTTCTCCTCGGCGTCCTGCGGGGAGTCGGGGGCCTGCTCCGGGTCGGTGTAGGCGTCCGGGAACAGGCGCTTGAGCACCGGGTCGGAGGGCGGCTCGCTCGGGCCCTCGGCGAAGAGTTCGGCGAGGGGGTCGGCAGAGGCGTCCTCGCCGGGGCCGGGGCCGATCAGCTCCAGGAGCTGGACGGCCAGCGACCGGATGATCGAGATCTCGACGTCGTCGAGTGCGACGGCGGCGCCGCCGTCGCGGAGCGGTTCGAAGTGTCCTGGCATCGGGATGGGTCGCTACTTCCGGTCCTGCTGGAGGGTGGCCCACAGACCGTAGCCGTGCATGGCCTGCACGTCGCGCTCCATCTCCTCGCGGCTTCCGCTGGAGACGACCGCTCGGCCCTTGTGGTGGACGTCCTTCATGAGCTTGGTGGCCTTGTCCTTGGAGTAGCCGAAGTACGTCTGGAAGACGTACGTCACGTAGCTCATGAGGTTGACCGGGTCGTTGTGCACGATCGTGACCCAGGGGACGTCCGGCTCGGGTACGGCGAAGACCTCCTCCGCCGACTCGGTGCGTTCGATCTCCAGGGGTGCGGGTGACGTCACACGGCCCATGCTGCCACCACAAGGGGGCCTCCGCACAAATGGACCCCACAAATCGTCAGAGTGACGAGATGGGAGTACGATCCCTTGCCATGCGGCACACACCGGGGGACAACCCCCGGACCCCCGGCGGACCTCGGGGGACCCGGAAAATCACGACCAGGAGAGTTCAGTGGACGTAGCGGACCTTGGGCTGCCGGTGGACGTTCCCTCGACGGCGCTCTTCACCGACCACTACGAACTGACGATGCTGCAGGCCGCCCTCAAAGCGGGTACGGCCGACCGGCGTTCGGTCTTCGAGTGCTTCACCCGGAGGCTGCCCGAGGGGCGCCGCTACGGCGTGGTCGCGGGCACCGGACGCGTGCTGGACGCGGTGGAGAACTTCCGGTTCGACGCGGACGTCCTCGGCTTCCTGCGCGAGCGGAACGTCGTCAACGAGGAGACCCTGGAGTGGCTCGCCTCCTACCGCTTCAGCGGTGACGTCTGGGGCTACCCGGAGGGCGAGGTGTACTTCCCGGGCTCGCCGATCATGCGGGTCGAGGGCTCCTTCGCCGAGTGCGTGCTGCTGGAGACCGTGATCCTCTCCATCCTCAACCACGACTCCGCGATCGCGGCCGCCGCCTCCCGCATGGCCTCCGCCGCCGGGGACCGCCCGCTGATCGAGATGGGCGCCCGCCGCACCCACGAACTCGCCGCCGTCGCCGCCTCCCGCGCCGCCTACGTCGGCGGTTTCGCCACCACCTCCGACCTCGCGGCCGGTTTCCGCTACGGCATCCCCACCGTCGGCACCTCCGCGCACGCCTTCACCCTGCTCCACGACAACGAACGCGACGCCTTCCAGGCCCAGGTGGACTCGCTGGGCCGGAACACGACACTGCTCGTCGACACGTACGACGTCACCGAGGCGGTCCGTACGGCGGTGGAGGTCGCCGGGCCCGAACTGGGTGCCGTCCGCATCGACTCGGGCGATCTGCTGCTCGTCGCGCACCGGGTGCGGCAGCAGTTGGACGAGCTGGGTGCCGTCAACACGAAGATCGTGGTGACCTCCGACCTGGACGAGTACGCCATCGCCTCGCTGGCGGCGGCGCCCGTGGACGCGTACGGCGTCGGCACCCAGCTCGTGACCGGGTCCGGGCACCCGACCTGCTCGATGGTCTACAAGCTGGTCGCGCGGGCCGAGTCCGCCGACCCGAAGGCGCCGCTGGTTCCGGTCGCGAAGAAGTCCAGCGGGGGCAAGACGTCGATCGGCGGGCGCAAGTGGGCCGCGCGGCGACTGGACGCCGACGGGATCGCGGAGGCCGAGGTGATCGGCACCGGGCCGGTCCCCGCCGAGCTGGCCGACCGGCAGTTGCTCGTCGAGCTGGTCAAGGGCGGCGAGGTCGTCGCCCGCGAACCGCTGGACGTCGTACGGGACCGGCATGCGGCCGCGCGGGGCAACCTGCCGTTGTCGGCGACCCAGTTGTCGCGCGGGGAAGCCGTCATTCCGACGGAGTACGTCCAACTGCGTTCGGGTAGTTAAGTCCCGCTGGTTAAGACCCGTACGAAAATCAGCGGTGCGCCCTCCCGCGGTGGCGCCGAAGTCTCTAGGCTCGAATCTCACTCACCGTCGAAGGACACCACCATGCGCCGCGCCTTGATCGTCGTTGACGTGCAGAACGACTTCTGCGAGGGAGGCAGTCTCGCGGTGACCGGTGGTGCGGATGTGGCCGCCGCCGTCACCGAGCTGATCGGGCAGGCGCCCGCCGGCTACCGCCACGTCGTGGCCACCCGCGACCACCACATCGCGCCCGGCGGGCACTTCGCCGACAACCCCGACTACGCCCGCTCCTGGCCCGCGCACTGTGTCGCGGGCACGGAGGGGGTCGGGTTCCACCCGAACTTCGCGCCCGCGGTCGCCTCCGGCGCGATCGACGCGGTTTTCGACAAGGGGGCGTACGCGGCGGCGTACAGCGGGTTCGAGGGGCGGGACGAGAACGGGGTCTCGCTCGGGGACTGGTTGCGGGCGCGGGAGATCGACGAGGTGGATGTGGTCGGGATCGCGACGGACCACTGCGTGAAGGCGACCGCGTTGGATTCTGTGCGGGAAGGGTTTCGTACGCAGGTGTTGTTGGATCTGACGGCTGGGGTGGCGAAGGAGTCCACGGACCGGGCGTTGGAGGAACTGCGCGCGGCCGGGGTTGAGTTGACGGGTAAGCCGGTCGTCTAGCGGTTCTTTGGCTGCCGGCCGGTGGGGGCTGGTCGCGCCCACGCGGCGGAGCCGCATATCGATACAGCCCCGCGCCCCTAAAAGGGGCGCTGCAGCGGGCCGGGTCTCATACGGCCGTCTTCTCGGGGTTGTCCACTGGCTCCGTCGCCGGGTGTTGGCGGCTCAGGCTCTCGCCCTCGATGTCCACATTCGGGAGGAGGCGGTCCAGCCAGCCCGGTAGCCAGGAGATTCGTTCGCCGAGGATGGCGAGGACGGCCGGTACGAAGGCCATGCGGACGATGAACGCGTCGAAGAGGACGGCGATCGCGAGGCCGAAGCCGATCATCTTGATCATGGAGTCGCCGGCCGTGATGAAGCCCGCGAAGACGGAGATCATGATGAGGGCGGCGGCGGTGACGACCCGGGCGCTGTAGCGGAACCCGGTCGCGATCGAGGCGTGGGCCGCGCTGCCGTGGACGTAGGCCTCGCGGATGCGGGAGACGAGGAAGACCTCGTAGTCCATGGCGAGGCCGAACACGATGCCCACCAGGAAGATCGGCATCAGGCTCATGATCGGGCCGGTTGTCTCCACTCCCAACAGGCTTGCGCCCCAGCCCCATTGGAAGACCGCGACCACGCAGCCGAGCGCGGCGAGCACCGAGAGCAGGAAGCCGACGGCCGCCTTGATCGGGATGACGATCGAGCGGAACACCAGGAGCAGGAGGAGCACCGCCAGGCCCACGACCACGATCAGGTACGGGACCAGGGCGCTGCTGACCTTCTGGGCGACGTCGATGTTGAGAGCGGTGGTGCCGGTGACCTCGAAGGCCGCGCCGGGGGCCGCCGCCTCGATGGCGGAGCGGTCGTCGCGGATGGTGTGGACGAGGTCGACGGTCTTCTGGCTGGTAGGCGCCTCGGCCGGTACGGCGGTGAACAGGGCGGTGTTTCCTGCCGAGTTGAAGCGGACCGGGGTCACCGACACCACGCCCGGCACCGTCGCGATCCGGCGTTCGACGGTGGCCGCGGCCGCCTTCGGGTGGTCGGCGTCGGTGAGGTCCACGACAACCGTCAGCGGGCCGTTGAAGCCGGGGCCGAACGCCGTGGCGAGGTCGTCGTAGGCGCGGCGTTGGGTGGTCGCGGTGGACTTGGCCTCGTCGCCGGACTGGCCGAGTCGCAGGCCGATCACGGGGAGTGCGAGGACCACCAGGCCGGCGACCGTGCCGACCAGCACCGGCCAGGGGTGGCGCAGTACGAACCCGGCCCAGCGGCTGCCCATGTTGCCGGCCACGCCCTGGATACGGCGGCCGGTCGTCTTGTAGCGGTGGGAGAGGACGGCGCGGGGCCAGAAGCCGAGCAGGGCGGGCACGAGGGTCAGCGCGATGAGGACGGCGAGGACGACCGCGCCGGCCGCGCACAGCCCCATCTTGGTGAGGAGGGGGATGCCCACGACGGAGAGCCCGGCGAGCGCGATGACGACGGTGAGGCCCGCGAAGACCACCGCCGAGCCGGCGGTGCCGACGGCGAGGCCGGCCGCCTCCTCTGTCGTATGACCGTTGGCGCGTTCCTCGCGGTAGCGGAAGACGACGAACACGGCGTAGTCGATACCGCAGGCCAGGCCGAGCATCGTGGCGAGGGTGCCGGTGGTGTCGGAGAGGCCGAGGGTGGCGGCCAGGGTGGTGATCGCGGTCATGGAGATGCCGACGCCGAGGATCGCGGTCAGCAGCGGGAGCCCGGC
The DNA here is from genome assembly GCF_036227225.1 of Streptomyces sp. NBC_01478. Classification (GTDB taxonomy): domain Bacteria; phylum Actinomycetota; class Actinomycetes; order Streptomycetales; family Streptomycetaceae; genus Streptomyces. Next base: position 4,629,788 of record NZ_CP109444.1, read on the forward strand.
GGCGGCGATCGACCCGAAGGTGATCAGCAGCACCACGGCGGCGATGCCGACGCCGATGACCTCGCCGACGCCGCCCGCCGAGGGCTCGGCGGCGAGTGCGGTGCCGCCGATCTCGACGGTGAGGCCGGAATCGCGGGCCTGCGCGGCGGCGTTCTCCAGGTTCTTCTTGGCGGTGTCGGAGAGGTCGCTGGCCTGCACCGTGTACGTGATCGTCGAGTACGCGGTGCTCGCGTCCTCGCTGACCGCGCCGGCCTGGAACGGGTTGACCGCGCTCGCGACCTGCGGTCCCCCGGAAACCTCGTCGACGAGCCGGACGACGGCCGCCCGGTCCTTCCCGGCGCTGATCTTCCGCCCATCGGGGGCGACGAAGACGACCCGGGCCACGGCACCGTCCGCCTGCGCTCCGGGAAAGCGCTGCTGGATCAGGTCGAAGGCCCGCTGGGACTCGACGCCGGGCGTGGAGAAGGTCGTGGCGGGCGCTTCGGCGGCCTTGCTGGAGGCGAACCCGAGGGCGGCGAGGATCACCACCCAAAAAACGGTCACATACCAGCGCCGGCGAAACGCCAGACGCCCCAGGCGGTAGAGGACGGTAGCCACGAGGGCCTCCGGCGGTCTTGGGGGCCCCGAGCCATCTCAGGATGGGGTGCATCGGGGCGGACCGCCTGTCGGGGGCACGTCGTTGGTTGTCTGCGGGCCCGGTGGGGGCTGGTCGCGCAGTTCCCCGCGCCCCTGAAAGTCGGACCAGCACAGTCGCTTTTAGGGGCGCGGGGCTGTACCCATATGCGGCTCCGCCGCGCGGGCGCGCTCGGCCCCCACCGGCCCGCAGACAACGAACCGCCCCTCCAGCGGAGCGTCACGCAGCCGCCGGAGGCCTCCGCAGCAACGCCTTGATCGGATGCCACAACTCCTGCGGCAACTCCGGCCCCGGAATCACGACAGCGTTGTCAGGCGCCGACGCCGTACGCCATATCAGCCCGTCGGGGTGGTGCAGGACGGCCGTGATCTCGTCCGGCGTCGGCGGCTCCGCGTTGCCGCGCAGGTAGACGGCCCGCATCCCGAGGTTGCGGAGCCTGGTCAGCGCCCGGGCCCGGTTGCGTGCGTGGACGAGAACGCGAACGCAGCCGTCACCCTGGGCGCTGGGTCTGGGCAGGTTCAACGCCACCACCACGCTGCCTGTCGGCAGCCTGCAGAAACCTCCTGCGGACAATGCGGTCACACTCCCGGGCGAGTCGGTGTCGAAGTCGGTGTCAATAAGCGACGCACAGGACGCACCTAAACACGGATCGGCGGCGACCCGCCAGGGGGTCACCGCCGATACGTTTCTGACCTGCGCTTTTACCGACTACTTCGCCGAAGGGCCGACCTGGAGCGTGACCGTCGAGCCGTTCAGCGGCTCCTTGACGATCTTGATCCGGGTGTTGGTGTCAGTGATCTTGACACCGGCCGTCGGGTTCGACGTGTCGTAGTAGGTCGACTTGCCGTCGTCGAAGACGGGAACCCCGCGCTGCGACTTGATCTTGGTGGCGACGTCGGCCTTGTGCAGCGTGACCGAGTCCGTCGGGTACAGGCTGAACGGCGAGTCGTAGGCCTGGATGCGGTTGCGCATCAGCGTGCCGTCGGACCACTTCAGCTGCGTCGGGTGCGAGTCGATCGGCAGGATCAGACCCTCACCGGCGTGCTGGCTGGTGTTGTCGTCCGCCTGCGAGGTGTCCCACTTCCAGATCAACAGGCCGTTCTGGTAGGCGTAGTGCTCCACCCAGTCCGGACGGGTCGTCGAGAAGCCGAAGTTGTACGGACCGACCTTCAACACCTTGTCGTACGACACGTATTGACGGTTCTCGGCGATGTAGTACTGCGCGTAGTCGTCCGTGAAGGAGGCGCCGATGCGCGAGAAGCCCTTCGCGGTCCACGCGGCGTCCGCGGCCTCGGCGTTGTCGGAGAAGAGGGTCGCGCCGTCGGCGGTCACCGTGATCTCGTCGGCCGTGAAGCCCTTCTGCGCCACACCGCTGTCGGTCTGGTAGCGGAAGCGGACGTCGATCTTCTGGCCCGCGTAGGCGTCCAGCGGGTACGTCAGCTTCTGGTACGCCGCCGCCGTGCCGGTGAGCGCGGGGTTGCCGCTGCCGTCACGCGGGATGGCGGAGCCGTCGGCCAGCGTGCCGTCGATCGGGGTCCAGGTCGTGCCGCCGTTCGTGGACACCTCGGTGTAGAGGTAGTCGTAGTCGGCCTCGATGTCGTAGTAGCCGTCCAGCGTGAGGGACGCGGCCGACTTCCCGGTCAAGTCCACTGTCCGGGAAAGGGTGTTGCTCAGACTGTCGCCGCTGCCGCTCCACCACTGCGTGGCACCCTGCGCCGGGGTGACCACCTCGGTGGTGACCTCCTTCTGGGGCAACTGCACCACCAGCGCCTGCGCGTTCTTGGTGTTGTACTCCGCGACGCCCAGCGTGTGCTTCGACTTGGTGCCGGCCTTGGCCACGTCGTAGTCCAGCCAGCCCAGTTGGAGCTTGTCCCAGGCGTTCATGTCGCCGGGCAGGTCACCGATCGCCTCCTTGCCCGTGCCGAGCCAGGAGCCGGACGACATCAGCGTCCAGAAGCCGGTGGAGTTCTCGCCGCCCGCGGTGTCGTACTCGTCGGGCAGGCCGAGGTCGTGGCCGTACTCGTGGGCGTAGACGCCGAGTCCGCCGTTCTCCGGCTGGATCGTGTAGTCGCCGACCCAGATGCCGGTGTCGCCGACCTGGGTGCCGCCGAGCAGGTTGGTGCCCGGGCCGGTGGCGCCGGCGTCGGTGCCGAACGCGTACCAGCGGTGGGCCCAGATCGCGTCCTCGCCCTGCGCGCCGCCGCCGGCGGACTCGTCCTCACCGGCGTGCACGATCTGGAAGTGGTCGATGTAGCCGTCGGGCTCGTTGAAGTTGCCGTCGCCGTCGTAGTCGTAGCGGTCCCACTGGTCGAACTGGGCCAGCTCCGTCTTGATCTCGGCGGCCGTGTCACCCGCGGCCTCGCGCTGGGCGACCCAGGCGTTGACGCCGTCCTGGACCGCGTACCAGGCGCCGGTGGACGCGCTGTTGGAGCCGTAACGGGCCTCGTTGTAGGGGACCTTGACCCAGTCGGTGACCTCGCCCTCGACCGAGTAGCGGCCCGAGGACTGCTTCTCGTAGTACTTCTTGAGCGACTCGGTGTTCTTGCCGGTGCCGAAGTACAGGTCCTGGAAGTGCGCCTGGTTGTAATCCGCCTGCCAGGCCGTGGAGTTGTCCTTCGTACGGTCCGGCGCGGCTATCTGGTTGTGCAGCGGGCCGACGGTGCCGCCGTAGCGGGTGTCCACCTGGTCGCCGAACTCGACCAGGATCGTGAAGATCTTGTCGGTCTGCTCCCGGCCCAGTTCGACGTACTTGCTCTTGCCGCCCTTGCTCTTGAGCTGGACGACCTGCGAGCCGTTGCGGTCCTTGACCGACGCCTTGCCGGATATGACCTGGTTCAGGGCCTCTTGGCGCTGCGCGTCCTGCGTCTTGCTCAGCGGGCCGTCGAGGTCGTGCTCCTTCTGTGCGACCGGTGCCGGGTCATGCCGGTCGACAGTGGTGGCCTTGGCCGAGGTGTCGGCCTCCGCCACGGCGAACGTCGAGAACGTGGCGGTGGCCGCCGCGAGGGCCACGCCCACCGCGGCCGCTCTGAACGTCCAGGGTCTGCTGGTCACTTGAGGTCCTCCCCTGCGTACCCGACCGCGCGGAAGGGGGGGTCCTGGAAGTCATGGAAGGTCCGCGCGCGGTGTACGCGTGATAGTCAAGTGACGTTATTTGACTAGAGGTTTACGAGAAAAGACAGACCTTGACTTGAGCAGGACAAGTGCACTATGCGAAGCCGGGGTCCGCTTTACGGACACGCACAGGCGACTCGGGGCTCGCTCAACGGGCGCGTACATCCGTCCACTTGGTGGACGGTATGACTCCGTGCGCCCCCCATGCTCCGGAGCTGTGTGTTAGGTCATGCTTACTGCACGTTCCACTCGGGCATGCAGGCGAATAGAGTCGATTGGCGGAACGCCCGGAACCCGGCGGAAAGCCAGGCCGACATCCTTGTCGCACCCCCCTTTCACAGCTCCCCTCCATCGCCTAACGAGGACTCGATTGCCATGCCTCGTCCGACCGCCGCACAGCTCGCCTACGGTTCGTTCACCGTGATCTTCTCGACGCTCGCCATGCTGCTGCTGTCACAGACGAACTCCGGTCTGGGGATCGCGGTCATCGCATGCGCTGCGCTCGCCCTCGGGCTGCTCGTCTCCCTGACGGTGCCGCAGCCGAAGACCCGTGCCCGGGCAACGGCCCAGACCGCCGTCCAGACCCTCTCCGCCCCGGTTCCGGCCGTTCCACAGGCACGGGTGTCGGTACGGCGGGAGACCGTCTCCGCCGCCGCCGTGTCGTCCGCGCAGCCGGTACGGGAGCGGAGCACTCCCTAGACCAAGCACAAGCCCAGGCTCACGCTCAACTACACGAATCGGCGGGTCCGTTGACGACGGACCCGCCGATCGCTTTGTGCGCCCCGGGAGTTGCCCCCCGGTCGCCTCAACGCGTGCTGACCACCACGGTCTTGGCCGCCTTGTCGTGCAGCCCCTGCTTGTACGGCTTGTCGAAGAAGCTCCAACCGCCGCTGATCGCCGTCCAGATGCAGGCGCAGCAGAACGCGAACGGGATCCACAGCACCGCCGCGCGGATCAGGTTGGTCTGCACGGAGGGGGTCGACCCGTTGTCGAGGTTGGCCACGCGCAGGCCCAGCCACCGCTTGCCCAGCGTCTGCCCGGACTTGGCGAGCATCACGGTGTCGTAGCCGATGTAGAGCACGGCCGCGATGAGCGACTGGCCGAGGGACTTGGCGTACGAGGCCCCGTCGGAGCCGACGTCGTACTCGTGGACGCCGAAGGCCCAGGTGACCAGCCAGACGACGATGCCGACGAGGATCATGTCGATGATCCTCGCGAGCGTGCGGCGGCCGCTGTCGGCGAGCGGGGGCATGCCGGCGAGCGGGTCGGTGGGGTAGGAGCCGCCGCCGTAGGGGTCGGCGCCACCGCCGCCGTAGGGGTCGGCGCCACCGCCGCCGTACGGAGGGGGCTGGTTCCCGTAGGACGGGTCGTAAGGTGAGCCCGATCCCTGGCCAGGAGGGGGCTGCTTCCTGAACGGGTCGTCTTCCGGCGGCTGCTGGCCGGAGCCCGGAGGCGGTTCGGTGCTCATGGGCAGAGTCGACCGCGAACCGCCCGGCTCCGCATCCGGCGAGCGGCCGTCCGGGGTACGGAATCAGGTCCCCCGGATGCCGTACCCCGCTATCCCGCTACGAACGTATGTGCTGCCTTGTCGTGCCAGCACTGGCGCCAGGGCCGGTCGAACAGGCACCAGGCGACACCGACGAGCCCGATGCCGAGCAGGCCCGGGACGCTGTAGACGAGCCAGCGGCGCAGCGCCCCGCCGAAACCGGGCGGCTCGTGGCTCTCGATGCCGCGCACCTCGAGACCGCAGAGCTTCTTGCCCAGGGTGCGGCCCCACTTGGCCGTGGGCAACGCCTCGTAGAGGACGCCGAAGAGGAGGATCACGGCGATGACGATGCCCAGGTAGACGGCGGTCGTGCCGTCCAGCAGCCAGACCGTTTCGGTACGGCCGGAGAGCTTGGCCGCGTCGATCTTCCCGTCGATGTGGTCGGCCGCCCTGGTGCCCAGCGGTACGGCGGCCGCGGCGGTGACCGCGCCGAGCACGACGGTGTCCACGAGCCGGGCCACCAGCCGCTTGCCGAGCCCCGCGGGCCGCGCCGCCGACTGCCGCCGGGCCGCCGCCTGGAACACGTCCTCCACGGGCGGCTTCCAGGGCGGTACGGCCCCTTCCTCGTCCCCCGCCAGTTGGTGCACCTGCTGCGCCCAGGAGGGCTGTCCGCCGCCGACGCCGGGCGCCATGGGCGTCCCCACGGCGGCGCCCTGCGGCTGCGCCGGGCCGGGTTGCGGGGGAACGCCGGGGGCGGGCTGCGGGGGGCCGGAGAGAGCCGTGGAGCCGCCGGGCGCGGAGGCCGCGGCGGGTGCCCCGGTACCGGTGCCCGCCGGGCCCGCCTGCGCCTGTGCGGCGGCACGGGCGGCGGCCGCCTTCCCGGCACCGAAGCCGGGGCCGGAGGGGTCGGTGGAGGGGGCGTTCCCGGCGGGATTCCGGGGACCGAAGCCGCCACCGGCGGAGCCGGTTCCTACGGGACCTTGAGCCCCGAAGCCCCCGGCGCCCGAACCGGACCCGGCCCCACCCGCCGAACCGAAGCCACCGGCACCCGAGTTGGACCCCGCCCCACCCGGCGCGCCAAAACCACCCGCGCCCGGGCCGGACCCGGCCGGACCCTGCGCGCCGAACCCGCCCGGGGTCCCCGCGCCCCCGCCCTGCGCCCCCGGCGCCCCGCCCTGGTGGGGTGTGCGCGGGGTCGGGCGGCGGAAAGTCGTCGTGCCCTCGTCGGGGGTGTCGGCGGGGACCCTCGGATCCGTGCCCGCTCTCGGGTCCGCGCCCGCTCTCGGGTCCGGGGCGCCCCAGGAGACGCGGCGGTCCTGGTCGGTGCCGAAACCGGACTGGTGGGAGCGGTCCGCGCCCCATGCCGTCGCCGGTTCGGGGCGGCTGCCGTGCTGGGCCTGCGCCGGGCCGTCCGGTGCGGGGTCCTCGTCGAAGAAGTGCGGGCCGGTCTCCTCGACGGACTGGCCCGGCGCGCCGAGCGGCAGGCCGTCGGACGGCGCCGGGCGGCTGGTGCCGGGCACCCAGGCCGCGCCGTTCCAGTACCGGACATAGCCAGGAATGGACGGGTCCGGGTAGTACCCCTCGCGGGGCCTGTCGTCACCGGGTGCCGGCGTTGGGGCGCTCATGTCCGTCGTCCCGTATCTGCTCGGAGGTCGAATGAGGGTGTCCACATCTACCAGACCCGTGCCACCGCCACTGCCCGTCCCGCCGGACCTGCCCCTTTCCGGGCAACCTCGGGCACGGAGTCCACACACCCCGAAGCCCCGCGAAGCCTTGGTGACGCGGCGCGGAAAAAAAGTTTCCCGAAGTCGCGTAATGCTTGGGCCCGCACGCCCTCTCCACTCGTACGGGCCCACCTCGGGGCCCCGTGAGCGAGAGGGGACGTACGTCATGCACACAGTCGTAGAGCGGGAGTTGGAGCTGCAGCTCATCCTGTCGCCGGAGCGGAGCATTCCGGTCCCGGCCCGGCTCAGCTATCGGACGGACGACCCGTACGCCGTCCACATCTCCTTCCACATCAACTCCGAGAACCCGGTGAACTGGACGTTCGCCCGCGAGCTGCTCGTGGAGGGCGTGTTCCGGCCGTGCGGGCACGGGGACGTGCGGGTGTGGCCGACGAAGGTGGAGCGGCGCAGTGTCGTCCTGATGGCGCTGAGTTCACCCGACGGAGACGCCCTCCTCCAGGCCCCGGCGGCCCAGGTGTCGGCGTGGCTGGAGCGCACCCTGCGGGTGGTCCCTCCGGGCTCTGAGGCGGAGCAGCTCGGCATCGACGACGGCCTCGCCGAGCTGCTCGCACCGACCGCGGCCGACGACCTGTGGCTGCGCGACCCGTGGCCGTCGGACGAGTCGCGGGACGGGGAGTGAGCGGGAGGGACGATCAGAAGAGCTTGCCGGGGTTGAGGATCCCCAGCGGGTCGAAACTCGCCTTCACCGCCCGCTGCATCTCCACGCCGACCGGGCCGAGCTCGCGGGCGAGCCACTCCTTCTTCAGGACGCCGACCCCGTGTTCGCCGGTGATGGTGCCGCCGAGTTCCAGGCCGAGGGCCATGATCTCGTCGAAGGACTCGCGGGCGCGCCGGGACTCGTCGACGTCCTGCGCGTCGAAGCAGACGGTGGGGTGCGTGTTGCCGTCACCGGCGTGCGCGCAGACGCCGATCGTCAGCCGGTACTTCTCGCCGATCCGCTCCACCCCTTCGAGCATCTCGCCGAGCCGCGACCGGGGCACGCACACGTCGTCGATCATCGTCGTGCCCTTGACCGCCTCCAGCGCCGTGAGCGACAACCGCCGCGCCTGGAGCAGCAGTTCGGACTCGGCCGCGTCCTCGGCGGGGACGACCTGGGTGGCTCCGGCCGCCTCGCAGAGGGCTCCTACGGCGGCCAGGTCGGCGGCCGGGTCCAGCGTGTCGAAGGCGGCGAGCAGCAGCGCCTCGGTCGTCTCGGGCAGTCCCATGTGCGCCAGGTCGTTGACGGCCTTGACGGTCGTACGGTCCATCAGTTCGAGGAGGGACGGGACGTGCCCGCCGGCCATGATCCGGCACACGGCGTCGCAGGCGGCCGCCGCGGACCCGAACTCGGCTGCCAGCACGAGCTGTTGGGGCGGCTGCGGCTTGAGCGCGAGGATCGCCTTGACGACGATCCCGAGCGAGCCCTCCGAGCCCACGAACAGCCGGGTCAGGTCGTACCCGGCGACCCCCTTGGCCGTACGCCGGCCCGTGCTCATCAGGCGCCCGTCGGCGAGGACGACGTCCAGGCCCAGGACGTACTCGGCCGTCACCCCGTACTTCACGCAGCACAGTCCGCCGGACGCGGTGCCGATGTTGCCGCCGATCGTGCACATCTCCCAACTGGAGGGATCCGGCGGGTAGTAGAGGCCGTGTTCGTTGACCGCGCGGGAGAGGGTCGCGTTGATGACGCCCGGTTCGACGACCGCGATGCGGTCGACCGGGCTGATCTCCAGGATGCGGTCCATCTTGACGAGGGAAAGGACGATGCAGCCCTCGGAGGCGTTGGCCGCCCCCGACAAGCCCGTGCGGGCGCCCTGCGGGACGACCGGCACGCGCAGTTCGGTGGCGACGCGCATGACGTGCTGGACCTGCTCGACCGTGCGCGGCAGCACGACGACGGCGGGGGTGCCGGACGGGCAGAAGCTCGCCATGTCGTTGGCGTACGCGACCGTGACGTCCGGGTCGGTGACGACGGCCTCGGCGGGCAGCCCGGCCAGCAGGTGGTCGACGAGGGTCCCGGTGTCCTGGTCGCGAGGCGCTTCGATACGGCTCATGATCACAGCGTCGCACTCGCGGCCATCGGTGTGAACCCCGTCCGCGCGCGGCTTTGGGTGCCGGGATGTGGTCGTCGTACTGACGCAGAGTGAGCGCCATGGAGAACGAACAGCGGAGCCCTGGTACGTCCCTGGTGGCGGAAGCGCGGGGGCGCCGCTCCCCCGTTCTGCGGCGGGTGCTGATCGCCTCGGTCGCCGGATGTGCCGTGGTCGGCGGGCTGCTGTGGCTGCTGCCCGAGGAGCCGCGTCCGGCGCCGCCGCCCGCGCCGGGGCCCAAGGCGCAGGCGCTGAGCGCGGTCACGGCGGGGGTGCCGGCCGCGCTGCCGGACCTGGCCGCGCTGATCGGCGACCGGGAGACGCGGGTGCGGGTCCGTCCGGGGGACGCGAGGTCCTGGGCGGTGCTCGGCTCGGCGTATGTGGAGCAGGGGCGGCGGACCGGGGACACCGTGTACTACCCGAAGGCCGAGGACGCCCTGCGCACCGCGCTGAGGGTGCGGGCGAAGGGCGACGACGCGAGCGCCGTCGCGATGGACGGTCTCGCGGCCCTGGCGAACGAACGGCGGGACTTCCGTACGGCGCGGACCTGGGGCGAGGCGGCACTGAAGGCGGCGCCGCGCCGGTGGACGACGTATCCGCTGCTGATCGACGCGTACACCGGCCTCGGCGACTACAAGGCGACCAAGCGCACCCTCGACAAGCTGCTGGATCTGCACACCGGGCCCGCCGTGATGGCGCGGGCCGCCGCCGTCTACCGCGACCGGGGCTGGCGCGAGGACGCCGCCGCCCAGCTCGCCGACGCGGCGGCGAAGGCCACCGCCCCCGCCGAACAGGCCGCCTGGCTGGAGCGCGCCGGGCAACTGGCCTGGGAACGCGGGGACCGCGAGGCCGCGCTACGGCACTTCGAGGCGGCCGTACGGCTGGATCCCGACCAGCGGGAGGCGCTGGCCGGTGAGGGGCGCGCGCTCGCGGCGCTGGGCCGTACCTCGGAGGCCCTGAACGCCTACCAGGTCGCCCTCGCCAAGCAGCCGACCCCTCAATACGCCCTGGAGCTGGGCGAGTTGTACGAGTCGCTGGGTCTCGGCCAGGCGGCCCGGGTGCAGTACGACACGCTGCGCGCCCTCGTCGCCAAGGACGCGGCGGCCGGGGTCGACGACGAGGTGGTCCTCGGCGTGTTCGAGGCGGACCACGGCGACGCGCAGGAGGCCGTACGGCGGCTGCGCGGCGAGTGGGCCCGGCAGCCGGGGATCGCGGTGGCCGACGCGCTGGGGTGGGCGCTGCACCGGGCCGGGCAGGACGAGGAGGCGCTGAAGTTCGCGTCGGTGGCGACGGACAAGGTGCACGGGGGCGGGGTGCGGGACGCGCGGTACGCGTTCCACCGGGGCATGATCGAGCGGGAGTTGGAGAAGGTCGCGTCCGCGCGCCGGCATCTCCGGGAGGCGTTGCAGATCAACCCGTACTTCTCGCCGCTGCAAGTGCCGGTGGCGCAGCGGGCGTTGGCGGCGCTGGGCGAGCCGGCCGACGAGCCGCCGCCCTCGGACCAGGAGGGGCGGGAAAAGGAGCCGGAGAACAGGGCGGGTTGAGCCCGCGCGTCACACGGCAGCGGTGCCGATGAGCGCGTTGCGGGTGACCAGGGCGGCCAGTTCGTCCTCCGTCAGGGACTCCGTGCCCGCGGGCCTGAGCGGCAGGACCATGTACCGGCTCTCCGCGCTGGAGTCCCACACGGTGATGTCCGTGGCCGCGGGCAACCGGAGGCCGAACTCGGCCAGTACGGAACGGGGTTCGCGGACCACGCGGGAGCGGTAGGCCTCCGACTTGTACCAGCCCGGGGACGGGCCGAGGAGGGGCAGGGGGTAGCAGGAGCAGAGGGTGCAGACGATGACGTTGTGGGTCGCTTCCGTGTTCTCGACGACCCGCAGCCGCTGGAACGAGCCGTCCATGAAGCCGAGTTCCTGCACGGCGGCCGTGCCGTCCGTCAACAGCCGTTCCCGGTAGGCCTCGTCGGTCCAGGCGCGGGCGACGACCCGCGCACCGTTCACCGGCGACGCACCCGAGAGGAACGCGTCGAGCACCTCGTCGACCGCTCCGCCCGCGACGATCCCCTTCTCCTCCAGCAGGGTCTCAAGGCGCCGCACCCGCCGGGAGACCGAGGCGTCCTCGTGGTCACCGCTCATCGTCACGATCCTCTTCGTACGCTTCCAAGTAGCTTTCCCACAGGTCCAGTACGACGTGGTGGTCGCCCTCGCCCCACAGGTCGCGAGCCGCGAACCGCACCGCGTACACCTGCTCCACCGGCGCGTCCCCGCGCCCCCGCGCACTGACGTCGGCCAGCTCCGCGCGCCCCTCCGGCTCGACGACGACGCCGGACTTGCCGCGCGCGTACCGGGGCAGGCGGGTGTGGTGCGGCGGGTCGTGCGGGAAGGTCCGCACCCGGGTGCCGGGCGGGAAGCGGTCAGTCATCCAACTCACCCGGTTCGAGGACGCCTTTGCGTTCCAGCAGGGCGGTGATCGCGGTGAACCAGCGTTCGTAGTACGACATCGAGAGGTACGCGGCGGGCGGGATCGCCTCGATCGCGTCCCGGAACTCGTTGGTGTTGAAGATCCCTTGCGCGCGCAGGGCGTTGAACAGCCCGACGACCCGGGCCTCCCAGTCGGCGTGGAAGGGCTCGGGGTCGTCGGTGGTGTCGATGGCACCGAAGCCCTGGGTGCCGCCCACGTCGTTGATCCTGGCCATGGGTGCAGCGTACGTCCGTATCCGGGGCTACGGCCGCGTCACAGGTTGCCCCGCTTCTCCTGCTCCCGCTCGATCGCCTCGAACAGCGCCTTGAAGTTGCCTTTGCCGAAGCCCATCGAGCCGTGTCGCTCGATGAGTTCGAAGAACACCGTGGGACGGTCCTGGACCGGCTTGGTGAAGATCTGGAGCAGGTATCCGTCCTCGTCGCGGTCGGCGAGGATCTTCAGTTCGCGCAGGGTGTCGACGGGGACGCGGGTGTCGCCGACCCACTCGCCGAGGGTGTCGTAGTAGGAGTCCGGGGTGTCGAGGAACTTGACCCCGGCCGCGCGCATCGTCCGTACCGTCCGCACGATGTCGTTGGTGTTGAGGGCGATGTGCTGGACGCCCGCGCCGCCGTAGAACTCCAGGTACTCGTCGATCTGGGACTTCTTCTTGGCGACGGCCGGCTCGTTGATCGGGAACTTGACCTTCAGGGTGCCGTCGGCCACGACCTTGGACATCAGCGCGCTGTACTCGGTCGCGATGTCGTCGCCCACGAACTCCTTCATGTTCGTGAAGCCCATGACCTTGTTGTAGAAGCCGACCCACTCGTTCATGTGGCCGAGTTCGACGTTGCCGACGCAGTGGTCGATGGCCTGGAAGGTGCGGTGGGCGGGCGACTCGACGAGCGGGTCGGCGGGGGCGAAGCCGGGGAGGTAGGGGCCGTCGTAGCCCGTGCGCTCGACGAGCGTGTGGCGGGTCTCGCCGTAGGTGGCGATCGCGGCGAGGACGACCGTGCCGTGCTCGTCCTTCAGCTCGTACGGCTCGGCGAGGGACCGGGCGCCGTGCTCGACGGCGTAGGCGTGGGCGGCGCGCGCGTCCGGCACCTCGATGGCGAGGTCGACGACGCCGTCGCCGTGCTCGGCCACATGGCGGGTGAGGAACTCGCCCCAGGGCGTGGACGGCCTGATCACGGAGGTGAACACGAAGCGGGCGGAGCCGTTGGTGAGGACGTACGAGGCGGTCTCGCGGCTGCCGTTCTCCGGTCCGGAGTAGGCGGCCAGCGTCATGCCGAAGGCCGTGGAGTAGTAGTGCGCCGCCTGCTTGGCGTTGCCCACGGCGAAGACGACCGCGTCCATTCCCTTGACCGGGAAGGGGTCGGCCTGCCGGGCGGTGTCGGGAGTGTGGTGAGTGTTCGCGGAGATGACAGCCATGGCCGCAGGCTCCCCCTCCTTCGCAAGGTGCGCAATAGTTCGCGTTTCGGCTGGGCATCTTGTTCAGTGGTACGACCGTTTCGGCGGGCTTTCCGTACAGGATGACCATCGGTGGAGGCGGCGGCATGGGGATCGATCAGCTCGACGGCCGGATCATCGTGCTGCTGGCCGAGGAGCCGCGGATCGGGGTGCTGGAGATGTCCCGGCGGCTGGGGGTGGCCCGGGGGACGGTGCAGGCGCGGCTGGACCGGCTTCAGTCGAATGGAGTCATCCGCGGGTTCGGGCCCCAGGTCGATCCGGCGGCGCTCGGCTATCCGGTCACGGCGTTCGCGACGCTGGAGATCCGGCAGGGGCAAGGGACGGACGTCCGGGCGCACTTGGCGACCGTCCCGGAGGTGCTCGAACTGCACACCACGACCGGCAGCGGGGACATGCTGTGCCGGCTGGTGGCCCGCTCGAACGCCGATCTTCAGCGGGTCATCGACCGGGTTGTCGGTTTTGATGGCATTGTCCGGGCCGCCACCGCGATCGTGATGGAGAACCCGGTTCCGCTGCGGGTCATCCCCTTGGTGGAACAGGCGGCCCTGGATCGGGAAAGGACGACCTGGCCGACGTAGGGGTGTGGGCATGTGAGCTTCTGGGAGTACGTGAGCAACCGGCACCAGCAACTGCTCACCGACGCCTACCAACATGCCAGCGCGGTCTTCCAGTGCATGGTCGTGGCCACGCTGATCGGGGTGCTGATCGGGGTCGTGACCTATCGGAGCGAGTGGGCGGGCAACCTGGCCACCACGGCCACGTCGACCATTCTGACCATTCCGTCGCTCGCCATGATCGGTCTGCTCATTCCGATCGTGGGCCTTGGCGTTCCGCCCACCGTGATCGCTCTGACCCTGTACGGGCTGCTGCCGATCGTGCGCAACTCGATCGTGGGGCTGCGCGGGGTCGACCCGTCCCTGGTGGACGCGGCGAAGGGCATCGGGATGTCCCGGCTGATGCGGCTCGCGCGGGTCGAACTGCCGCTGGCCTGGCCGCCGATCCTGACCGGTATCCGGGTCTCCACCCAGATGCTGATGGGCATCGCGGCCATCGCGGCGTACGCCTCCGGGCCCGGCCTCGGCAACGAGATCTTCCGCGGTATCGGGTCGCTGGGCAGCAAGAACGCCCTCAACCAGGTGCTCGCGGGCACGCTCGGGATCATCGTCCTGGCGCTGCTGTTCGACGCCGCGTACGTCCTTCTCGGACGGCTGACCATTCCCAGGGGGATCCGTGCCTGAGCCGGCGACCACCACGACCTCCGGTGCCTCCATCGAACTGGAGAACCTGACCAAGAAGTACCCGGGCAGTCAGCAGCCGGCCGTCGACAGCGTCAACATGGAGATCAAGGCGGGCGAGCTGGTCGTCTTCGTCGGGCCCTCCGGCTGCGGGAAGTCCACCACGCTCAAGATGATCAACCGGCTGATCGAACCGACCGGCGGTCGCATCCGCATCGACGGCGAGGACGTCACCGACATCGACCCGGTGAAGCTGCGCCGCAAGGTCGGCTACGCGATCCAGTCGAGCGGTCTCTTCCCGCACATGACCGTCGCCCAGAACATCGCGCTGGTACCGAGGATGATCGGCTGGTCGAAGTCCCGGATCAGGAACCGGGTGGAGGAGATGCTCGACCTGGTCGGGCTCGACGCCGGCGAGTTCCAGGGCCGCTATCCGCGCCAGCTCTCCGGCGGGCAGCAGCAACGCGTGGGCGTGGCACGGGCGTTGGCGGCCGATCCGCCGGTGCTGCTGATGGACGAACCGTTCGGCGCGGTCGACCCGATCACCCGCGACCATCTCCAGGACGAGCTGATCAGGCTCCAGCACGAACTGCACAAGACGATCGTCTTCGTCACCCACGACTTCGACGAGGCGATCAAACTGGGCGACCGGATCGCCGTGCTGCGCGAACGCTCGCACATCGCGCAGTTCGACACCCCGGAGGCGATCCTCACCAACCCTGCGGACGACTTCGTGTCCGGGTTCGTGGGCGCCGGGGCCGCCCTGAAGCGGCTGAACCTGACCCGCGTACGGGACGTGGAGATCACCGACTATCCGACGGTGACCGTCGACGACCCGCTCCAGAACATCTTCGACAAACTCCGGGACAGCGGCACCAACGAGATCCTCCTCCTCGACAAGCGCGGCCGGCCCTACAAGTGGCTGCGGCGCGGCGACATGATGCGCGCCAAGGGGTCGCTGGCCCGGGCGGGCACGCTGGTCAGCGACACCGTGACCCGGGACGCGACCCTCCGGGACGCGCTGGAGGCCGTGCTCACGGACAACGCGGGGCGGGTCGCGGTCACCGGGCGGCGCGGCGAGTACACCGGCGTCGTCGACATGGAGACGCTGATGAACTCCGTGCACGAACTCCTCGAAGCCGACCGGCTGGAGGCCATGGAGGGCCGGCACGAGCTGGAGGAGGCCCGGGCCCTCCAGACGCACGCCGAGCAGGAAGGCGCCGGCGGGGAGGAGAAGGCGTGACCACTCCCGAGCTGGAAGAAGAGGCGGAAGTCGAGGCCCCGCCGCCCGCGCCTCCCCCGAAGCGACGCGTCACCTGGCAGAAGCTGACGATTCTGCCCGCGTTCCTGGTGGCGGTCCTGCTGGCGACCTGGCTGTGGTTCAACCAGGCGGACCTGGACGCCATTTCGGAGAACGCGCTGTCCAACGGGCAGGTGAGCAAGGCCCTTTGGCAGCATGTCCAACTGACCGTGATCTCCACGTTCTTCGTGCTGATCATCGCGATCCCGCTGGGCATCCTGCTGACCCGCAGGGCGTTCCGGAAGGCCGCACCGGTGGCGATGACCTTCGCCAACATGGGCCAGGCCACCCCGGCGATCGGCCTGTTGGCCCTGCTGGTGATCTGGCTGGGCACCGGCGAGAAGGCGGCCCTGATCGGCATCATCATCTACGCCGTCCTGCCGGTGCTGTCCAACACCATCGCCGGCCTGAAGGCCAACGACCCCACGCTCCTGGAGGCGGCCCGGGGCATCGGCATGTCCCAACTCGGCGTCCTGAGACGGGTGGAGCTCCCGCTCGCCGTCCCGCTGATCCTGGCCGGCGTCCGCACGGCCCTGGTCCTCAACGTCGGTACGGCGACCCTGGCGACCTTCGGCGGGGGCGGCGGCCTGGGCGTCCTGATCACCACCGGCATCACCACCCAGCGGATGCCCGTCCTGGTCCTCGGCTCGATCCTCACGGTCAGTCTCGCCCTGCTGGTGGACTGGCTGGCCTCGCTGGCCGAACTGCTGCTGCGGCCAAGGGGATTGGAGGCGGGCGCATGAAACGCACCTGTCTGCTGCTGTCCGGGACGCTGTTCGTCGTCTCCGGCTGCGGACTGACCAGCGGCTCCCCCATGGTCGACGACGTCAGCCCCGGCACGATCGGGCGGGGCGAGCCGCTCAAGGGCGCCCATCTCACCGTCACCTCCAAGGAGTTCACCGAGCAACTGATCCTCGGCGCGATGATGGGCATCGCCTTCGAGGCGGCCGGCGCGGATGTCCTCGACCGGACCGGCATCCAGGGTTCGATCGGCGCGCGGGAGGCCGTCAAGTCCGGTGACGCGGACGGGATGTACGAGTACACCGGCACCGCGTGGATCACCTACCTCGGCAACAGCGAACCGATCACCGACCCGATGAAGCAGTGGGAGGCGGTCCGGGACGCCGACCTCAAGAACGGCCTGACCTGGCTGCCGCCCTCCGCTCTCAACAACACCTACGCGCTCGCGATGAACCAGGCCAACTTCAAGAAGTACGGCACGAAGACGCTCTCCGAGGTGGCCGCGCTGGCGAAGAAGGACCCGGGTGCGGTGACGGTGTGCGTGGAGAGCGAGTTCGCCAACCGCGCGGACGGGCTGCCGGGCATGGAGAAGGCGTACGGCATGAATCTCCCGGCGAAGAACATCACGCAGATGGACACCGGGATCATCTACACCCAGGTGAAGAAGGGGAGTTGCACGTACGGCGAGGTCTTCACCACCGACGGCCGCATCAAGTCGATGAACCTCGCGGTGATGGCCGACGACAAGAAGTTCTTCCCCAACTACAACGCGGCGCCCGAGATCAACACGAAGGCCCTGAAGAAGTGGCCGGCGATCGCGAAGGTCCTGGACCCGGTCACGAAGAAGCTGAACAACACGGTGGCGCAGGCGCTGAACGCGAAGGTGGATGTCGACGGGGAGGATCCGCATCAGGTGGCGTTGGACTGGATGAAGGCGGAGGGGTTGGTCAAGGGCGGGTGAGTTCCAAAGAACTCGTTGCAAAGGAGTCTTTGCAACGCTATCTTTGCAAGTATGCCCGAGCCCGAGGAACGTCCCACACGCGTACTCGATGCCCGCTCCCTGCGCGGCCTCGCCCATCCCCTGCGCATGCGCCTGCTGAGCGAGCTACGACGCAACGGTCCCGCCACCGCCTCCCAACTCGCGGCCAAACTGGGCGAGTCCAGCGGGGCTACCAGCTACCACCTGCGGCAGCTCGCCGAGTACGGCTTCCTTGAAGACGCGCCGGAGCACGGCAAGGGCCGGGAGCGCTGGTGGCAAGCGATGCACGGGGGCGTGGAACTCAACGAGACCCTGCTCCTCGACCCGGACCCGGCGGTCCGCGGTGCCGCCGCCGTGTTCATGCACGAGGTCTCGACCGTCCACGCCCAGGAGCTCTCGACCTTCGTCGCCACCACGCACGACTGGTCCGCGGACTGGTACGAAGCCTCGGACGCGAGCGACTGGACCCTACGGCTGACGCCCGAGATGTCGGTCGAGCTCATCGCGAAGATGCACGAACTCGTCAACAGCTACCGCGCACAAGCCCTGCCCGAAGGCACCCCGGAGGCCGAGCAGGTGCGGATCCACAGCCACGTCTTCCCCGTCCGAACGGTCTGAGAGGCACCGCCCGATGCACCCCGAGACCCACCTCGCCCTGCACCACGCCCGCACCGCCGAACTCCAGGCCCGGGCCGCGGCCCACCGCCTCGCCGCCGAGGCCGGGGCACCCCGGCAGGAACTCCGTACCCGCCTCGGCTGGACCCTCGTGGAACTGGGGCTGCGGTTGGCCGCCACGCCGCCGAACGGTACGAAGCCCGCCGTCGCCTAACAGCCCGGCACCGAACCCTTACCCGTCTCCAACGCCTTCAGCGCGCTCACCGCGCCCTTCAGCGAGGTCACCGCAACCAGCCGTAGACCCTTGGGCAGTTCGGACTTGGCGTCCGAGCATTCGGCCTTCGGTACCAGGAACACCGTCGCTCCGTCGCGGCGCGCGGCCTGGGTCTTCAGGGCCACTCCCCCGACCGCGCCCACCGTGCCGTCGGTGCCGATCGTGCCCGTGCCGGCGATGGTGCGACCGCCGGTGAGATCGCCCCCGCTGCCGTCGCCGTTCAGCTTGTCGATGATCCCCAGGGTGAAGAGCAGACCCGCGCTGGGGCCGCCGACGTCCGCCAACGTCAGCGTGACCTTGACCTTCTTGTCGCTGAGGTTCAGGTAGTTGAGCGCGGCCGTGGTCGCGTCGTCCTGCGACTCCTGCATCTGCTCCGTGTTGTGCTGCTCGATCTCCTTGACGCTGTTGCCGCTCGGGTAGACCGAGTCACGCGGCATGACCGCTCGATCGGTACGGAACCAACTGTCGATCACATCGCTCAACGCGACATGCTGATCGGGTCCGGTCGCCTCGATCGTCGTCATGCGCAACTGACCGCTCGTCGTCCGCACCGGCGCCCCGGAGATCGTGATCACCGGGGTGCCCTTGTTCTCGCCGAGCACGTTCGCGGTCAGACCGGGCTGCGCCAGCGAGAAGGGCAGCGGCGCGAAGCCCGCCGTGGCGAGCAGTGCCACGACGGGCAGGGCGCAGACGGCTACGGCCTGGGGGCGCGTGAGGCGAGAGAGGAGCACGGGATCAATCTAACGCGACGGTCACTTCAGGCCAGGCGCCGGTCACCCCCTGCTCGCGAACGGCCTCAGCGCAGCGCCTCCGCTACCTCGCGCGCCGCGTCGACGACCCGCGGTCCCACCCGTTCGGGCACGGCATCGGCCAGCATCACCACGCCGACGCTGCCCTCGACGCCCGTGACCCCGAGCAGGGGTGCCGCGGCGCCGCTCGCTCCCGCCTCCAACTCCCCGTGCGTCAAGGTGTATCCGGGTTCGTCGGCGGCCCGGTGCCGGGCGGCGAGGATCGCGCGGCCGGCGGCTCCCCGGTCCAGGGGGTGGCGGAACCCGGCCCGGTAGGCCACGTGGTAGTCCGTCCAGGTCGGCTCGACCACCGCGACGGCGAGGGCGTCCGCCCCGTCGACCAGGGTGAGGTGAGCGGTCGCCCCGATGTCCTCGGCCAGCGACCGCAGCGCGGGCAGCGCCGCCTCCCGTACCAGCGGATGCACCTGGCGGCCCAGCCGCAGCACCCCGAGCCCGACCCGGGCCCGGCCGCCCAGATCACGGCGTACGAGTGCGTGCTGTTCGAGGGTGGCCAGCAACCGGTATACGACGGTCCGGTTGACGCCCAGTTTGTTGGACAGTTCGGTGACGGTCAGCCCGTGGTCCGTATCGGCCAGCAGTTTGAGGACGCGCAGTCCCCGGTCGAGCGTCTGGGAGGTCTCCGCGGTCACGACGCCCACTCCTTAGGTGGTGAGGTCGGCGGCCCCCTCGCGGCGGATGCGTCACCGAGTCCCGTCAGTGACGCGCTTCAGAGGCCGCCGATCGGCGAGGCGGCCCGGCGTGTCCGGGCCCAGTCGCTTCACGGCTGCGCTCCGCGGCGGCGCTGCCACGGGGCGTGTGCGTAGCGGGACACTAGCGAAGGCGGTTCGCTGAGCGGAAGTCTCCGTCCAGAATCCGGGCACTGACTGGTACGGACCGGTTCACTTGATGCCGTTATGCCCCGTCCCGGGGATCGGCGTCCTGGAGATCGGCTCAGCGGCCAATGGCGCGTGGCGAGTGGGGGGTGCTGGAGGCTGGGGTCGTTCCTAACCACTGTCGCTGGCTTTGACTGGTTAGAAAGGACCCCAGCTTCCAGAGGGTGCAGGGTCGGGTGGGTCACTTCATGCGCGTGGCCCACTCCTGGACCTTGGCGATGCGCTGCCGCAACTGCCCGGCCGTGGCCTCGGCGCTCGGCGGGCCGCCGCAGGTGCGGCGCAGTTCGGTGTGGATGACACCGTGCGGTTTGCCGGTCTGGTGGACGTACGCGGAGACCATGGTGTTGAGCGACTTCCTCAGCTCCATCATCTCCTTGTGCGAGACGACGGGCCGCCGCTCGGCGGGCAGTTCCAGCAGGTCGGCCTGGTCGTCCGGCTTCTTGCGGCTGTGCGCGATCTGCCGGGCCTGCCGCTTCTGGAGCAGCATCTGCACCTGGTCGGGTTCGAGGAGTCCGGGGATGCCGAGGTAGTCCTGCTCCTCCTCGCTCCCCGGGTGCGCCTGCATGCCGAACTCGGCGCCGTCGTAGAGCACCCGGTCGAAGACGGCCTCGGACTCCAGCGCCTCGAAGGCGAACTGCTCCTGCTCGCCGGTGTCCTCGTCCTGCTCCTTGTTCGCCTCGTCCATCTCCTTCTCGGACTCGGCGTACGGGTCCTCCTCGCCCTCCTTCTTGGGCTTGTCGAGGGCGTGGTCGCGCTCGACCTCCATCTCGTTGGCGAAGGTGAGGAGGTCGGGGACGGTCGGGAGGAAGACGGATGCGGTCTCGCCGCGCCGCCGGGACCGCACGAAGCGGCCGACGGCCTGGGCGAAGAAGAGGGGGGTGGAGATGGTGGTGGCGTACACCCCGACGGCGAGCCGCGGCACGTCGACGCCTTCCGACACCATGCGTACGGCGACCATCCAGCGGTCGTTGCTCGCGGCGAAGTCGTCGATGCGCTTGGAGGCACCGGTGTCGTCCGACAGCACGACGGTCGCCTTGCTGCCGGTGATCTCGCGGATCAGCTTGGCGTAGGCGCGCGCGGAGTCCTGGTCGGAGGCGATGACGAGGGCACCGGCGTCCGGGATGCCCTTCCTGACCTCGGTCAGCCGCTGGTCGGCGGCGCGCAGCACGCTCGGCATCCACTCGCCGCGCGCGTCCAGCGCCGTACGCCAGGCCTGGCTGATCGCGTCCTTGGTCATCGGCTCGCCGAGCCGCGCGGCGATCTCGTCGCCGGCCTTGGTCCGCCACCGCATGTTGCCGCTGTAGGAGAGGAAGATGACGGGCCGGACTACGTGGTCGGCCAGGGCGTTGCCGTAGCCGTAGGTGTAGTCGGCGGAGGACCGCCGGATCCCGTCGTTCCCTTCCTCATACGTCACGAAGGGAATGGGATTGGTGTCTGACCGGAACGGCGTCCCGGTCAGCGCGAGCCGCCGCGTGGCCGGCTCGAAGGCCTCCAGGCATGCCTCGCCCCAGGACTTCGAGTCACCGGCGTGGTGGATCTCGTCGAGGATCACGAGGGTCTTGCGCTGCTCGACGCGGTTGCGGTGCAGCATCGGCCGCACACCGACGCCGGCGTACGTGACGGCGACACCGTCGTAGTCCTTGCCGAGCGGCCCGGCGCTGTACTCCGGGTCGAGTTTGATCCCTATCCGCGCGGCCGCTTCCGCCCACTGCTTCTTCAGGTGCTCGGTCGGCGCGACGACGGTCACCTGCTGCACGACATGGTGGTGCAGCAGCCAGGAGGCGAGGGTGAGCGCGAAGGTCGTCTTGCCTGCACCCGGGGTCGCGACCGCGAGGAAGTCCCGCGGCTGCTCCTGGACATACCTCTCCATCGCGCCCTGCTGCCAGGCACGCAGCTTGCCGGCGGTGCCCCAGGGGGCGCGGCCGGGGAAGGCGGGAGAGAGGTGGTGGGAGCTGGTGGAGGAGGCGGCGGTGGTAGTCACGGTCTCCGTTTGTTCGGTCGGGCGGCTCGGCCATGTATGACAACCGGGCCACCCTACCGGCGGGGTGGCGGTGTCGACGTGCGGACGGCGCCGGGGCGGGTGGGGATGGGACTGAGGTCACACCTGTGGTTCAGCCGGGGCCCGCAGCGCCTTCCCGATCGCTTTGACCTCGTCCGGCCCGCACCCGCGTGGTCACCCAGGCCCCCACCAACGCCACCCCCGCCATCGGCAGAAACACGGCGGCGAAGGCGGCCGGATGGGAGCCGCCGCCCGCCGAACCGACCACATGCCCCACCGTGCCACCCCCCAACGCACCGAACGCGGCCCCGCCGACGGACAGCAGCACGACGTTGGACAACCCGTCAGAAATCTGCAGCGCGGCGGAGTTGGAGCCGGCCTCTTCCGGTGCGGACAACTGGAGCAGCAGCACGCTGGTGGAGGAGATCACCAGCCCCATCCCGAAACACCCGAATCCCCACGCGACGGCGACGATCCACACGGGCACGGCCTGGACGAGGACGCTCGGCGCCCCGGCGATCGCGGCGGCCACCAGCACCATCCCGAACGTCATCAGCCGTTCCCGATACGGCTCGACCCGCGCCCGGGCCTGCACCCACGACCCGAGCGCCCACGTCCCGCCACCCGCCGCGAGCGAGAACCCGGCCAGGGTCGGCGACAGCCCCCGCTGGGTGACGAGCATCAACGGCACGAAGGACTCGGCCGAGATGAACGACCCGGCCGCCACCCCGCGCAGCAGTACGACCGAGGGCAGCCCCCGCGCCGCCCGGTACGTACCGCGCGGCAACAGCCCGAGCACGGCGGGCACGAGCAGCGCGACGCCGGCGACGGCCGGGAGGAGGGAGAACCAGGTCAGATCCTGAGCGGCGTACTGAACGAGCCCGGCACCGAGCGAAATCCCGAGGGCGAGCCGAATACGACGCCGGTCGAAGGAGGCGGACGGCTCACCTGCGTTGCTCACCGGCCCGGCGGCCCGCCGCCGTATCTGAGGAAGGGCGAGGGCAAGCGGAAACACCACGAGCACGGGGATCCCGAGGAACACCCACCGCCACCCCAGATGCTCGGTCACCGCCCCGGAGGCAAGCGGCCCGACGACGGACGGCACGACCCAGCTCGCGGCGAACGCGGCCATGATGGCGGGCCGCAACCGCTCGGAATAGGCCCGCCCGACAACGACGTACAGAGCGACAATGACCAGCCCACCCCCGAGCCCCTGCACGGCCCGCCCCAGGATGAACACCCACATGACCTGAGCGGTCCCCGCCACCACCAGCCCGGCGGCGAAGGCCCCGATCCCGGTGGTCAACGCCCCGAGCGGCCCCCGCCGGTCCGACCACTGCCCGGCGAACACCATCCCGAACAGGCTGGTGGTGAAGTACCCGGAGAACGCGAACGCGTACAACGACACCCCGCCCAGCTCCCGAGCGGCGACGGGCATGGCCGTCCCCACCGCCGTGGCCTCGAAGGCGATCAGCAGAACGACGGACACGATCCCGACACTGAGCGCCCGGTGCGACCGCCCCAGCACGGAGTCGCCGCACTCGTCGGCCAGGTCAGGGGCGGTGCCCGTGACACCGGCGTCACGAGGTTCAAGGACGGTCATGCCCGCCAGCGTAAGGTCCACAGCCCGCCTTGACCCCTGTCGGAGGACGGTCCCCTGCTGAGACCTTGGTCGTACGACCCGGTGCCCCGCTCCCCCGTTCATGAACGCGGTGTGGCAGTCCCGTTGCACCATCCCCGGCCCCCTTGTCCAGCCCCCTCACCCGCCCCTACGGTCAACTCAACACACACGGCCGTGTGCCCGAGTGGTTCAGGGACTCGCCTGCAAAGCGAGTTACGCGGGTTCGATTCCCGCCACGGCCTCCACCAGTACGTCTGATCTGCATGTTCTTGGGTCAGACACGGCTTTCGTTGTCCGGGACTCCCATGCCGGACAGCGGCCAGGTCAGTCGCTTGGTTCTCAGGCGCTCCCCTGATGCCATCCCATTCCGAGGCACCGGCCCTCCCCTGACTCCACGGAACCCACCTGTTCCATGCGTCGGATCTCCCGCTCCGCCGCTTCCAGGTGTCCAAGGTCGAGGGCCATCGCGGCACGGCCGGCGACGTAGAAGACGTCCTCGCGGATCCGGCAGTCCAACTCCGATCGGCTGCACAAGGCCAGGAACCGCACCTCAAGACTGAGTTCGATACGGCCCATCTCGTCCCGAACGCGGACCGGGAGTGCTGCGTGCCGGAGATCCTTTGCGTAGTCGCGTGTCTGCCGGTCGGCCTCGTCCGGACGGGCTTCCACGGGGCGATGGGGGTGATCGGCCCACTCCGTGTCAGCCCACAGGACGAGTTCGTCCAGGTGCTCCGAGGCGACCGCCAGATCCGGGGGCGAGGCGGAGAGGGCTGCGTCCGCGCCGGCGATCAACTGGGCGAGACGGCGTCGCGCGTCGTCGTCCCCCGCCACGCCCATCGCGATGAAGCCCGACAACACGTCGAGCCTGCGCGACACGTCCGCCCGCTGCCAGATCTCGTACAGTCCCGCCATCCGCCGTCCCCTCTTCGCCGTTCCCTCTTCACCGCGCACCGGACCCTACGGCGCGCCACCGTCAGCAGGTCCAGCGGTTTTCCCGGGCTCAGCGAACGAACCGCGTGCCCGGCTCGGTGTGGCGCACGATCTCCTCGCACAGTTCGGGTGTCCGTGAGCGAGGGCTTCTTGATCGTTGCGGGACAGCCCTAGATGCCCTGCAGAACACGATCAAGTGCCGTCCGGCCCGCAGGTCCCCAGTTCGGCTTGCCGCCGGGAAGGCCGCGGTCTCCGTTCTGCCCCATGAGCATCAGGAAAAGGCTCTTCATGGCGGCCAGTCCGCGGGCGCGTCGGATCGCCGCCTCGTCCGCGTGCGCGTACGTGTCGAAGAATCGTGAGGCCGTTCCCGCGGGCAGCAGCACCCATGCGGCGGCGAGGTCCCACGCCGGATCGCCGGCGAACAGGGCACCGAAGTCGACGATGCCCGAGAGCGTTCCGTCCGAGACGACGACGTTCGCGGGATGGAGGTCGCCGTGCACCCACACCGCCGGGCCCTCCCACGCGTGGGCCGCAACCGCGTCGTCCCAGACGGCCCGGACGTCGGCGGCGATGTCGTCGGGGGCAACGGCCCGGAGGAAGTTCTCGAAGCCCTCCGTGCAGTTCCTGGGATGGGCGCCGCGGTCCGTGGCGATCGGCGCCTCCGCGGGCGCCTCGACATGGAGCGCCCGGAGGAAACCCGCCAGCGTGTCGGCCGCGTGGGCACCCCGGCTGATCGAGCCGTGGTCCAGCGGCTCGCCGGGAACCCACGTCATCACGGTCCAGTGCTTGGGGAAGCGCTCGGACGGTTCGCCGAACCGCACCGGGGTCGGCACCGGGAGCGGCAGGCGCGGGGCCAGCACGGGGAGCCACCGGCGCTCCTTGAGCTGGAGTTCCGGAGTGGGGTCCATGCGCTGCATGCGCACCGCCAACTCGTCCCCGAGGCGCCACATTTGGTTGCCCCAGCCGCCCGCCACCTCACGGATGGCCAGCCCCGCAAGGTCCGGATGTTGCTCCTGCAGCAGGTCGCGGACCAGGTCTGCGGTGATCTCGATGTCGAACTCGATCTCGGTGTCGGTCATGCGGAGTCACAGTACCGAGAAGGCGCCTATGGTCGATGGACCGCCCCGGTGTGGTGTCGGGCTCCAACTGACCGGTGTTCCTTGATGAGTTCGACGTCTCCCTTACCGCGCCGCCTCCCTTACAGTGCCGCCATGAGCAACCACTCCGAGGCGCCTGTCACGCCCGTCGAGGCCTTTGAACCCCCGTACTACGCGGCTGTCTTCACCACCGTGCGGACCCAGGAACAGAGCGACTACCGCGAGACCAACGCGCGTATGGAAGAGCTCGTGAAGGACATCCCCGGGTACCTGGGGATGGACCACGCTCAGACTCCGGGTGGGCTGGGGATCACCGTCGGGTACTTCCGCGACGCCGACGCCCTCACGGAGTGGCGGACCAACGCCGAGCACCGTGCGGCGCAGAAGCGTGGGCAGGCCGAGTGGTACGAGAGCTACACGCTGCACGTGGCGAAAGTGGAACGGAGCCACGGGTTCGTCCGGGCGCAGACCCCGCGGAGCGCCACAGCGGGCTGACCAGCCGAACTCGGCCCGGCCCGGCGCGGCCCACAGCGATCCCCGATCAGGAAGGGCCCTAAAACCGTACTCATGTGCGGCATTCAGACCCTATGATCACTCAACCCCGGCCTCCGCCGCACCCTCAGCCGCACCCGCTCACACCCCCGAGACAGGCCAAGAGACGATGACGAGTACCGCCCGCAAAGCCCCCCGGCTCCTTGTCCGTTCCGCGCAGGTGGCGATAGCCGCGGCCGCCGTGACGGACGTGTTCCGTGCGGTGGCGGTGCGGGATCGCTACGTGCACGACACCGACGCGTCCGAGTCGGGCTTCGTCTCCATGGTCTTCGTGTACGTGACGACTCTCGCGATCGTGCTGTTCCTCGTGTGGCTCGCCCAAGCCCGGCGCAACGCGCAGGAGTTGTCGCCCGAGGCCTCGGTTCCGAGTCGGGGCCGGACGATCGGCATGTGGTTCGTCCCGGTGGTCAACCTCTTTGTCCCTCGCGGGGTCGTCCTCGACGTCGGGCGCGCGAGCTCCGCGTCGTGGGAGGAGAAGCGGGACACGACCCTGGTGAATGCCTGGTGGGCCGCCTGGATCACGCACTCGCTGGTGCTCGTGTTCGCGGGGCGGCTGGCCCCGGGCTCGATGGTCCTCCTCGTGGTGGAGGAGGTCCTCATGATCGCGGCGGCTGTGCTGGCAGGGCTCGTGATCGAGCGCATCACGGCGCTGCAGGACACCGCACTCGGTGCCGCCGTTCCCGCCGAATCCCTCACCCAGGCGTGAGCCGGCCGCCCTCCCGGACCTCTCGCCCGGCCCACCTCACTCATCGCGAACGATCTCCCCGGCCCCGTACGCGCACGAGTACACGTCAGAGCACCCCGCCCGCCTCGTCCTGGAACGCCTCCGTCCAGTAGTGCGGGTGGTGTCGGCCGGCCATCCGGGCATCCGTCCCCGTCGGGTCCACCGACGACAGGGTCTGGAGCATCGTCGCCGCCAACTGGTCGTACGCCTCTGCCGTCAGCTCGCCCGACAGGTCCGCGTCGATCGCCTTCTCGCGGTGGAGCAGCCAGAGGGTGAAGGCGAGGGTCGAGACGTCCGTGTTGAGGGGAGTCAGTGTCGCTTCCGGCTCGCTCCAGGTCAGGATCTCGCCCGTCGCGCCGTCCACCACCATGCTGTTGTCCTCCAGGAGGTAGCCGAGGCGGATCAACTGGTCGGCGCGGGGCGGGAGTTGCCCGGCGGGTGCGTCCTCGTAGAACTCGGCGAGGGTGGGGAGCGGTACGTCCGTGTCCAGTTGGAAGAGGAACGCGTCCTCGGGCAGGCCCGTCTCGAGCAGGAAGCGGCGGGTCGGTTCGTGTGTGAGTGTGGCGGGGAAGTCGACCTCTTCGAAGCGCGCGACCGTGCCCTGGCCGAACTCCTGGTCCAGCAGGCGGGCCGGGATGTCGAGGGTCAGCCCCGATGTCGTGCCCGGGCCCGCGACCAGGGCGAGCGGGCGGATCAGGGCCGCCGCCTTCCAGAACGGGGGCACCTCGCCGTCCGTCTCCGACTCGAACACCGCGAGCAGTTGGCGTGATGCCTCCGCCGCCGTCTTCGGGCCGTGCCGGCCCTCGTAGGACGCGAACTGGCCGCGCAGGCCCGACAGTTCGTCCGTCGTCGCGGTGAAGCGGGTCAGCGTTTCGATCGACGGAGCCAGCGGGCCGGTCTCCATCAGGTCCGGGCGGTCGTGGAAGAAGTACGTCGTCGCGATCTCGCCCGTCTCGCCGTCCAGCAGGATCGACTCCGCCTCCCCGCCGTCGGGTCCCCAGAGCGCGCCTATCACCAACTGGTCCCGGAGCTCCTCCGCCAGCGGGCCGGGGTCCCCCATCGAGTCCGCCACCGTCCGCAGGCCCTCCCTGCGCAGCTCCTCGAACGTCAACAGGGCGCTGTCGCCCGGCAGGCCGGGGCCTGTCAGCCAGCGGCGCGTCGACGCGTGCGTGATGTACGGATCGAGGTCGTCCTCGGTCAAAGTGATCGTGATCGCCGTAGAGCCGTAGCCCTGCGCAGCGTCGGTCCTGCTCATTACTCCCCCGTGCATGAATCTTCCCCGTGTGCCACCAGTGTTCCGCTGTCTCCCCACTGCCCAAAACACTACGCGGCACCACTGACAATCGCCCTGACCAGCGAAAACGCAACGGAAACGCCTCGCAGGGCCTGAGAGGACGCGAAACGTCCGAAACGTCCTCACCCCGTCAGACGCTCAGACCACCCGCGAACGTTCCCGTCCCTCGATGATCGCGTCCACCGTCTCCCCCACCGTCAGCCCGGAGCTGTCCAGCCACAGGCCGATGCGCGGGGTCTCCGTCCGCAGCCCGGCGTCCAGTTCCTCGACCGTCCACGCGCCGTAGCCGTTCTTCGCCCGGCCCGCCTCCCGTGCCGTCACGGCCTGTGGGGTCGGTGCGAGGACGATCACGTGCAGCGGGCGGGTGCGGATCAGGTCGACGTACGCCGGCAACTCCGCGCCCAGCACCACGTCCTGGACGACCGCCGTGAAACCGGCCTCCGCGTACGCGTCCGCCGTCGCCGCCGACAGCCGGTACCGCAACCGGAGTTGGGACTCCCCCTCGCCGCTCGCACCGGGGACGTAATCCTCGCGCCCCGAGACGATCATCCGCCGGAAGACATCACCCCGGACGTGCGCCGCCCTCGGCAGACGCTCCGCGAGCGCCTGCGCGACCGTCGACTTGCCGGCGGCCATCACTCCCGTGATGAGGACGACACCCTCGAACACCCTCAAGTACCTTCCAGGGCCTGCCGCCTAGTACCCGTACTGCCCGTACTGCTCGGCCGTCGTCGTCACCACCGCCGCCTGCGGGCGGATCGGCAGCCGGTTCACCGGGCGGCCCGTCGCGGCGCGTACGGCGGAGGCGATGGCAGCCGGGGATGTGACCACCGGTACCGCGCTGACCGCCTTCGCCCCGAAGGGGGCGACCACGTCACGTTCCTCGACGAGTTTCACGATCTTGATGTCGGGGGTGTCCAGGGCGGTGGGCAGGGCGTAGCCGGTGAGGTCGGGGTGGCGGATCAGCCCGCGCGCGGTGCGCAGGTTTTCCGTCAACGCGATGCCCACGCCCTGGGTGACACCGCCCTCGATACGGGCGACCAACTGCGTCGGGTTCAGGATGCGGCCGACGTCCTGGGCGAGGGCCAGTTCGACGACCCGTACGGAGCCGAGTTCGATGTCGACGTCGACGACCGCGCGGATCGCGCAGAAGGCGAGCCCTACGAAGGCGTCGCCCTGGCCGGCCTCGTCCAGGGGCTCGGTCGGGTGCGGGCGGCACTGGGCGGTGGCCCACAGTTCCTTGCCGTCCAGGGCCTCGGTGACGGTGGTCGAGAGGACGCCGTCGTAGGAGGTGATCTTGCCGTCGGTGATCTGGAGCAGCTCGGTCGACATCCCGAACTTGTGCGCCAGGGGCTGGAGCAGTTGGGTGCGGACCATTTTCGCGGCCCGTTCGACCGCGCCACCCGATACCCAGGTATGACGTCCCCGGCAGCCGGGGCCGGCGGGAGGCTGATCGGTGTCTACGGGGGCGACGTGCACCTCGTCGATACCGAGGGTCTCCTGGACGATCTGCCGGGCGAGCGTGGTGAAGCCCTGGCCGGTCTCGACGGCCGCGCAGAGCACCGTAGCGATGCCGTCATGGACCTTCACGGTGGCTGTGGAGACCTCGTCCGCGCCCTCCGCGCCGAGCATGTGCACCATGCCGAGGCCGTAGCCGACACCCCGGCGCACCGCGCCCGGTTCGCCCGCGCCCTCGGGGCCGCCGGGCAGCAGCCACTCGTCCTCGGGGGTGTCCTTGGGGAGCTGCGGCAGCGGGAAGTCCCGTACGGCCTGGAGGAGTTCGGCGACCGGCGCCGGGCAGGTCACCGTCTGGCCGGTCGGGAGGACGTCACCGGTGGCCATGGCGTTGCGCAGGCGCAGCTCGGCCGGGTCCATGGCGAGCTTCTTGGCGAGCTTGTCCATCTGCGCCTCGTAGGCCGCGCAGACCTGCATCGCGCCCTCGCCCCGGACGTGCCCTGAAGGCGGGTTGTTGGTGCGGACGGCCCAGCCCTCGATGAAGGCGTTCGGGACGACGTACGGGCCGCAGGCGAAGGAGACCGCGGCGGCCAGGGCCTCCGAGGAGGTGTCGGCGTAGGCGCCCGCGTCGAGCAGCACCTGGGCCTCGACCTTCACCAGGCGGCCGTCCTCGTCGGCGTGGTGGCGGTAGCGCAGGAGTGTGGGGTGGCGGTGGGTGTGGCCGAGGAAGGACTCCTCGCGCGTGGCGGTGAGTTTGACCGGGCAGCCGGTCTTCAACGCGAGCAGTCCGAGCGGGAGTTGGAAGCCCTGGTCCTCGCGGTCGGCGGTGGCCCCGGGGACGCCGGTGACGACGACCTTCACGCGGTCGGACTCCAGGCCGAAGCAGGCGGCGGCCGTGTCGCGGTCGTTGTGCGGGTCCGTGGAGGCGATGTACAGCTCGACGCCGCCGTCGGGGCGGGGCACGGCGAGACCGGCCTCGGCGCCGATGGGGGCGGGGTCCTGGCGGCCGATGCGGTACAGGCCCTCCACGACGATGTCGCCGGCCGCGTCCGGGTCGCCGTGGCGCAGCGGGATGTGCCGGATCAGGTTGCCGTCGGGGTGCAGCGGCTCGGCCTCGAATGCCTGCTCGGGGTCGGTCACCGGGTCGAGTACTTCGTACTCGACCATGATGGCCGCGGCGGCCATCCGCGCGGTGTCGGGGTGGTCGGCGGCGACGGCGGCGATGGGCTCCCCGTGGTGGCGTACGACCTCGGAGGCGAACACCGGGCGGTCGGCGGTGCCCCGGCCGTAGCGGTCCCGGCCCGGCACGTCCTCGTGGGTGATGACGGCCCGTACGCCCGGCATGTCGCGCGCGTGGGACGTGTCGACGGACACGATGCGCGCGTGCGGGTGCGGCGAGCGCAGAACGGCCGCCCAGAGGAGGCCCTCGGCCCACAGGTCGGCCGCGTACGGGAAGGTGCCCTCGGTCTTGGCGCGGGCGTCGGCGGCCGGGAGCGAGGCGCCCAGGCCGTGGCCCGGATGCTCCGGGGCGGGGGCGGCCTCCGTGGTCGCGGTGGCGGCTTCGTTGCTCACGCCTGACCTCCGTCCTGGCCGTACGCCTGGTCCTGCGTGCGCGGGGACTCGAACGCCGACTGGTGCACACCACCGGCTCCGGGGCCCGCCTGATGGGGAATACGCGCCTCGTCGCCGTCCGACTCAGGTTCGGCGGCAGCGGCGTGCGCCTCACGCTCGGCGACGACTTCCTGTACGGCGTCCAGGACACCCCGGTAGCCGGAGCAGCGGCACAGGTTGCCGCACAGGGCCTGGCGCGCCTCCAGTTCGGTGGGCGCGGGGTTGCCCTCCAGGAGGTCGTGCACGGTCATCGCCATGCCGGGCACGCAGAAACCGCACTGCACGGCACCGCACTTGGCGAGCGCCCGCTGCACGTCCGAGGGCTGTCCCTCGACGGCGAGACCCTCGACCGTACGGACCTCGGAGCCGGCGGCGGTGACGGCGGGCACCAGGCAGGAGGCGACGAGCCGTCCGTCGACCTGGACGTTGCAGGCCCCGCACTCGCCCTGGGAGCAGCCGTCCTTGGCGCCCGCGAGGCCGAGGCGTTCGCGCAGCACGTACAGCAGCGACTCGCCGATCCAGGCGTCGGTGACGGGCCGGTCGGCGCCGTTGACGCGCAACACGTAGGAGGCGAGCGGGTGTTCCTCGCCGGGGATCGTCGGGGCGGGCTCGGCGGCCTCGTCCGGCGCGTCGGGCTCGACGGCCGTCACGGGCGCCTCGGCGGCCTCCGGGGCAGCTTCGGCACTCTCGCCGGCGTCGGCCGTCACGGACGGCTCAGCGGGCCCCTCAGCGCCCTCCGCGGCCCCTTCGCCGTCGGCCGCCCCGCCGCTCGTGTGAGCCGACTGTGCGTCGGCCGCGGCGAGTTCGGTCGAGGTGTCGTCGTGGCGGTCGGCGCGTGCGTCGCCGTAGGGATCGCCGGCGGCGTCGGTGCGGGTGTGCGCGTACGGGTCCCCGGGTTCGCCGTACGGCTGCCGGGGCGCCTCGGTCGGCGGGCGGGTGGCCGCCCGTGCCGACACCTCGCCGGTCCCGTCGGTTCCGGACGGATCGGCCGGGTACGGAACGCCGTGCCCGTCGGTCTGCTCGCCGGGCCGCTCGGCCACGTCCGCGCCGGACGCCTGCTGTGCCCAGTTCTGGCCCGCGCCGTCCGTCGCCCAGGGCGCGGGCGCGCCGCCGGGCAGGGTGGCCGGAGGGGTGCCGCCCCACTGCTCGACCAGGGCCGAGGTGGTGAACTCGCCCGATTCGTCCGGGAGATCACCGCCGGCCACGGGGATCGACCACTCCCCGGTCACATCGCGACCGGGGGCGGCGCCCGCGTCCGGGACGTTGGTGTCCTGGAAGGTCCACTGGCCGGTGGACCCGGGGTGGTACGCGAACCGGCCGTCGCCGGCGGTCCCCTGCTGCGGTGCGGCGTTCGGGTCGGGCCACTGGACGCCCTCGGCGGGCCTGGCCCAGGAGCCGGTGTCCGAGGGGTCGGCGTCCGAGCCGGGGGTGGCCGTTATGGGCGGCGGCACATAGCCGTGCCCCGGGGCGGCCAGGAGGGCGTCGATGCCCCCTTCGGGGAGTTTCACGAAGGCCGTGGCGCCGTCGTCGTAGTCGCCCTGGGGCAGCGGGTCCCAGCGTCCGCCGCCCTGGGGGGTGCCCTCTCCGTGCTGGTCGTCGGTCACGACAGCGCCCTCCCGAGTGCTCGTCGGGCCAGTGCGGCGACGGTGCGCCGCAGGTGCAGTACCGCGGGCGGAAGCTGTTCCACGGAGCCGTCCTCGGCCGGTGCCGGGTCGGGGATGCAGGCCGCGGCGACGTACTCCCCGAAGGCGCTCAGGGCCTCGGGGACGATCGTGCGGCTGTTGTCCCAGTCGATCAGCCGGGCCACCCACTGCTCGGCGTCCAGCGGTCTCAGCGGCATCGGCGCTATGGCTCCGACGGCGCACCTGACCCCGCGCCGGGCGGGGTCGAGGACGACCGCGACGGACGCGACCGAGCGCCCGGGGCCGGTCCGGCCGGTGGCCTTCAGGAAGACCTGCGGGGCGTGCAGCAGCGGCACGCGCACGAAGCCGATGAGTTCGCCGCCGCGCAGCATCTCGACGCCGGCCAGGAGGTGCGACACCGGGATCTCCCGGCGGGCTCCGTCCTGGCCCGCGATGATCAGCGTCGCCTCCAGGGCGGCCAGCACGGGCAGCGCGTCACCGGTGGGCGCGGCCGAGGCGATGTTGCCGCCCAGGGTGCCCGCGTTGCGGATCTGCGGCGGTCCCGCGGCACGCGCGGAGGCGGCGAGCGCGGGGATGAGGGCGGCGAAGTCGGGGCGGCCCATGCGGGCGTGCGTGAGCCCCGCGCCGAGCAGTGCGTGCCCGTCCTGGTACTGCCAGCCGCGGATCTCGCTGATCCGGCCGAGACCGACCAGCGCGCTGGGCCTGAGCTGGCCCGAGTTGACGGCCGCCATGAGGTCGGTGCCACCGGCCACGGGAACGGCCGTGGGCAGGGCCGTGAGCGCCGCCACGGCCTCGTCCAGCGTCGTGGGCAGCGTGACGGACTGCCCCGCCTGCGCTGCGTGCGTGGTCAAACCGGCTGCCCCTTCCCGCTGCCCCACCTGGTCCCACCTGTTGCTGCCGTACGGTACGTGCTGACAGGGCGGACGTGGCAACTCTGGCACATCTTCGCAAGACCCGAGCGCGGGGGTCCGCTAGGAGGCATTCGCCCGTCTCATCTGGGAGATGGTCCGTTTTCGTACGGCATCACCGGTACGCGTGGATTGCCACTCATCGGTGACTCCTGGGGGGCTTTTTCCCTTACGTGTTCTCCGCGTTCCTACGCGATTCCTACGCGTGCGGGGGCGGGCCGTCCTTGGGGCGTCCGAGCACTCCGGGGCGGCGCTGCCACGGCAGTGGTCCGGTGGGCGGACGGTAGGCGACCCCCAGGGCGTCGAGGCGCGGGTAGTGGGCGGTCATCCGGCGCTCGAAGTCGGCGAAGTCCCGTTCCGCGGGCGCCGGAAGCGCACTCCAGGCGACCTCGGCGAACGCGGCCAGCCTGGGGAACGTCTGGTAGTCCACGCGTGCGTGATCCTCCATCACCTCGGTCCACACGTTGGCCTGCGCGCCCAGCACATGACGGGCCTCGGCCTCGCTGAGCTGCTCCGGAACCGGCTCGAAGCGGTAGACGTCCTCCAGGGTGCGCACATGGGCGATCGGCACCGGCTCGTCCTCGCCGGGGGCCTGCCGCCAGTCCAAGTACACGTGCTGTTCAGGACACATGACGACGTCGTGACCCGCGCGGGCGGCGGTGATCCCGCCCTCGTAGCCGCGCCAGGACGACACGACGGCCCCCTCCGCGAGACCGCCCTCCAGGATCTCGTCCCATCCGACGAGCCTTCTCCCGCGCGCGGAGAGCCACTTGTCGAAGTGTCCGATGAACCACGACTGCAACTCGTCCTCGTCCGCGAGCCCGAGTTCCGCGATCCGCGCCTGCGCGGTCACCGACTGCTTCCACTGGTCCTTGAGGCATTCGTCACCGCCGACGTGAATGAACTCCGAGGGGAACAGCTCCAGGAGTTCCTCGAACACCCCCTCGTAGAAGCGCAGGGTGATGTCAGTGGGGGCGAGTACGTTCGGGTTGATGCCCCAGTTGTCCCAGACCGAGAGGGAGTTGGTGTCGATGACGTCGGTGTTGCCGAGTTCCGGATACGCGGCGATGGCGGCCTGCGAGTGTCCCGGTACGTCGATTTCGGGGACCACGGTGATATGCCGCTCGGCGGCGTAGGCGACGATCTCGCGGATGTCGTCCTGCGTGTAGTAGCCGCCGTGGGGCCTGTCGTCCCACAGGGGTGAGGCACGGTGGCCGAATTTCGTGCGCGCCCGCCAGGAGCCGATCTCGGTCAGCTTCGGGTACCGCTTGATCTGTACGCGCCATCCCTGATCGTCCGTCAAGTGGAAGTGGAAGACGTTGAGTTTGTGCGCCGCCATGAGATCCAGGTAGCGCAGGACGCCTTCCTTCGGCATGAAGTGCCGGGCGACGTCGAGCATGAGGCCGCGCCAGTGGAAGCGGGGGGAGTCCTGGATGGTGAGGTGCGGTACGGCCCAGGTGCGGTCACGGTCGAGCGGAGCCCTGCGGTACGCGTCGGGGCCGAGGAGCTGACGGAGCGTCTGGGCGCCCCAGAAGACACCGGCCGCGCTGCCGCCCTCGATGAAGACCCCGTTCGAGTCGCTGACGAGGCGATACTCCTCGGGGCCGAGCGTGGGGTCGAGTTGGAGCCCGATGCCGTCGTCGCAGGCGTCGTCGAGTTCCCGCCCCTCGTGCAACGGCAGACCGGTGGCCTGCTGGAGGACAGCGCGCAGCCAGTTGCCGACGCCTTCCGTCGCGTCGCCGGCGTAGAGCTTGGAGCGCTTCGTCAGCCGCACCTCGCCGGAACCGGCGGCAACACTGCCGGGCCGAGGAATCAGTTCCGTCTCTGAAGTCACGTCAGTCCTTAACCGCTCCGCCCAGCCCCGAGACCAGACGTCGCTGTACGAGTACGAAGAACACCAGCACCGGAATCGTCATCACCGTGGAGGCCGCCATGACCCCGCCCCAGTCCGGATCATCGGGCTTGTAGAAGACGAGGAGGGCCATCGGCAGGGTCGACTGGGAAGTGTCGCTGATGATGAACGACTTGGCGAAGAGGAAGTCGTTCCAGGCCGAGATGAAGGAAAACACGCTCGTGGCGACCAGCCCGGGGAAGACGAGCGGGAAAAGGATCTGCCACAGGAATCGCGTCCGGCTCGCCCCGTCGATGTACGCGGCCTCCTCCAGCGCGTCCGGTACGGCTTTCACGAACCCCCGCAGCATCCAGATCGCGAACGGCAGCGAGAACGCGATCTGAGGCAGGATCAGCGACCCCAGGGTGTTCAGCAGCCCGAGCCCCCGCATGGTGAAGAACAGGGGGATCGTCAGCGCTTCCACGGGCACCATCTGGGCCACCAGGAACATGATCAGGAGGGTGGTCCGGAAGCGGAACCGGAATCGCGTCACCGCCGTCGCGGCGAGAAAGGCGATCAGCGCCGAGACGATCACCACCGAGCACGCCACGACAAGGCTGTTGACGAAGTAACGGCCGAATTCCTGCTGCCCGAAGACCCGTCGGAAGGAGTCCAGGGAGGGCGCGAGCGTCCACGGCCGGGGCTCGCTCGACTCGATTTCCCCGGCCGGTTTGAAGGCGCTGAGCACCATCCAATAGAGGGGGAAGGCGACGACGACCGCGATCAGCAGCGCCGAGGCCTCGGCAGCGAGCCGCCAGGGCCGTCGGACAAGACCGCGAAGCAGACTCACAGCTCCTCCCCCTGCCTGCGCAGCAGGCGCAGATAGACCAGCGTGACGGCGAGCAGCATCAGCAGCATGACGACGCCGATCGCCGAGCCGAGGCTGTACTTCGAGGACGCGAACGCCTGTTGGTAGGCGTACACGTTCAGGACGAGGTTCTGGCCGGCGATGCCGCCGCCGTTGGTCATGACGTAGATCTGGGTGAAGACCTTGAAGTCCCAGATGACGGACTGAATGGTCACGACGGTCAGGATCGGCCGCAGCATCGGCGTGAGGACGGACCGCCAGATCCGCCACTGCGAGGCCCCGTCCAGAGCGGCGGCCTCCAGCACCTCGGAGGGCACGGCACGGATGCCGGCGTAGACCGTCACCATCACGAACGGGAAGGAGCACCACACCACTTCGAGCAACACGAGGAAGAACGCGCTCAGCCGCCCGTACGTCCAGGAGTGGTCGCCGAGCCCGAGGATCCGGTTCACCGGCCCGAAGTCGGGGTCGAAGAGCAGCAGCCAGACCGTGGAACCGGTGACCGCCGGTGTCGCCCACGCGCCGAGCGCAGCCAGCATCAACACCAGCCGCGGCAAGGCACGCACGCGCGTGAGCAACACGGCGAGCGCACACCCGACAGCAAGCGTCGACACCACACACGCCCCCGCGAACAACACGGTGGCCACCAGCACTTGCCAGAACTGACTGTCCGAGAAGAGCGCGGAGTAGTTCCCGAACCCCTCGAAGGTAGTCGGCTCCCCACCACTGACCTGGGCTTGCGTGTACTGGAAGAACGAGATCAGGCCGAGTTGGTAGATGGGGTAGACCAGCAACCCCCCAAGGACGACAAGAGCCGGGGCCAGATACAACCAGGGCACACCCCAACCCCCTTGGGTGCGCGGGGCTGTGTTTGATTTGCGGCTACCGCCGCGTGGGCGCGACAAGCCACGACGGCCCCGCACCCGCAAGCGCTCCACAACAACCGAGCTATTAGGCGCCACCGGTCAACCCGCGGAGCTGAACGCGTCGTTCATCTTCTTCGCCGCGTCCCCCGAAGCGGCCGCCACGCTCTTCTTCCCGCTGATGACCTCCTGCAGCATCGTCGGCAGCACGAGCGAGGAGTCGATCTCGGACCAACCCGGCGACGCGGGCACGAACTTCGTCCCCGCAGCCAACGTCTCCACGAACGGCTTCTCGAACGGCACCTTCGCCGCAGCCGCGTCACGGACATCGGTGAACGTGGGCAGGAACCCCATCGCGTCGAACATGGACGTCTGCGTCTTCTTCGAGGTGAGCTGCTCCATGAGGTCCACCGCGAGCGTGCGGTGCGACGTGCTCTTCAGGACACCGATGTTGTTGCCCCCGGCGAACGCGGGAGCGACCGACCCGGACGCGACACCGGGCAACGGCACGACCGCGTACTTCCCCTTGACCTTCCCCGCCTCGACCGCACTGTGGCTGAAGTCGCCGCCGATCGCCATGCCCGCCTTGCCGGCCGCGAACGCGGTGATCGTGTCGTTGCCGCCCATGACCGCGCACTTGGCGGCGGGACAGTTGTCGCTCGTGAAGAGCGAGGTGTAGGCCTTGATGCCCTTCTGGGCGGCGGCGCTGTCGATCGCGGAGGTGTACGAGCCCCCCGAACCCCCCTCGGCGGTGGCGAGTTCGCCGCCGTTGGCCCAGACGAAGGGCATCGCGCCGTACGTGTAGGCGCCGCCGACGACGAGGCCGTAGAGGTCGGACCTGGCCTTGTGGATCTTTCGGGCGGTGGCTGCCAACTCGGCCATGGACTTGGGGGGTTGGAGGCCCAGGTCCTTGAAGACGTCGGTGCGGTAGTACAGGGCGCGGACGCCGACGTAGAACGGGGAGCCGTACAGCTTGCCGTCGACCGTGACGGACTGCTTCGCGGTCGGGTCGGTGTCCTTGGCCTCGCTCCAGGCGCCGAACTCCTTGGTGACGTCGAGGAGTCCGCCGTCGTGGACGTAGCCGGCCGTGTCGGTGTTGCCGTACTCCATGACGTCGGGCGCGGACTTCGGGTCGTTGAAGGCGGCTTTGACGCGCTGGGCGCGGGTGTCGATCGGGATGTACTCGACATCGACCTTGGTGCCCTTGTGGGCCTTCTCGAAGGCGGAGACCACTGAGTCGACGACCTTCGCCTTCGGGTCGTTGCCGACCTCCTGGAAGAGCCACACCCGCAGGGTGCCGCTCGTCTCGTCCTTGTCGGAGGACGAGTTGTCGGAGGTCTGGGGCGCGCAGCCGGCGACGACAGCGGCGGCCGCCAGGAGTACGGCGAATCTGGGGGCGAGCTTCATGGAGCGTTCCTCCGGGAATCCGGGCGTGCGTTGCAACATATGCAATGGGCGTTTCGCTCTGCACAACACCACGGAGATTAAGGAGTAGATGAACGCGGCCACAAGAGGTCTCAACCACTTCGTGACACGCGAAAGACCGTCGAAAAGTCGTCGAAACACACAAAAGGCCCTCAGGGCGCACCGAAGCGCGCCCTGAGGGCCTCGGAAACAGAGAGCCTCAGAAAGTCAGACCGGCACAGCGGCTACTTGTCGCCGCCCTTGCCCTTGTCGCCGTCCCCGCCCGAGCCCATGGACTCGTAGATCTCCTTGCACATGGGACACACCGGGTACTTCTTCGGGTCGCGGCCCGGCACCCAGACCTTCCCGCACAACGCCACCACGGGAGTGCCGTCCAGGGCGCTCGCCATGATCTTGTCCTTCTGGACGTAATGGGCGAAGCGCTCATGGTCCCCGTCACCGTGCGACACCTGGGGCGTCGGCTCAACGAGGGTCCCCGTACCAGTCCCGCGCTCGGGCTCAAGAGTGCTCATAGGGCCAAGGGTACTGAAGCTCACCGGCATCAGTTCCGCGAAGGGTCGTTCAGTTCAGGGATCAGCTCGGGGATCAGTTCAGGGAAGGGTCGTCCGGATACGTCGCCACCATCGCCAGCTCGCTGCGCTGGCGGCGCAGCACCTCGCGCCAGAGTCTCTCCGGGGCCGGCGAGGACACGTCACCGGGCTCCGACTCGACGACGTACCAGGCGCCGTCCACCAGTTCGTCCTCCAGTTGCCCGGGCCCCCAGCCGGCGTACCCGGCGAAGATCCGCAGCGAGCCGAGCGCGGAGGCCAGCAGCTCCGGCGGGGCCTCCAGGTCGACGAGTCCGATCGCGCCGTGCACGCGCCGCCAGCCGAGCGGGGCGCGCTCGGTGGACGACGCGCCGCCCGGGATGACGGCGACGCCGAGGGCCGAGTCCAACTGGACCGGGCCGCCCTGGAAGACGACTCCCGGTTCACCGGCGAGATCCCCCCAGCCCTCCAGGATGTCGCCGACGTCCACGGGGGTCGGACGGTTGAGGACGACACCGAGGGAGCCCTCCTCGTCGTGGTCGAGAAGGAGCACCACCGCGCGGTCGAAGTTCGGGTCCGCCAGGGCGGGTGTTGCCACGAGCAACCGCCCTGTGAGCGAGGACACCTCGGTCATGCCAGACATGATCCCGCATCTTCCGCGTGATGGGGGAGGCAATGCGGGTACCTGAGTGAACGCAGCTCAGGGCGCACCGAAGCGTCCGACGCGCACACCCCCTGCCCGGTGACCCCATGTGCCCGATTGAGAACGGTTCGTGTTGTGACACAGCTATGACGTAGCTGAGTGGTCCTCGGGCTTTCTGAAGGGGGGTGGGCGGCCATTACGCTTACGTCTTCGGCCCCTGCCCAACTCCACGGAACGCGAGATTCATGACCGTCAACGGCTCAGACGACGTACTGCTTGTCCACGGCGGAACCCCGCTGGAGGGCGAGATCCGTGTCCGCGGTGCGAAGAACCTCGTACCCAAGGCCATGGTCGCCGCCCTGCTGGGCAGTGAGCCAAGTCGACTGCGCAACGTTCCGGACATCCGTGACGTTCGTGTCGTACGCGGACTCCTGCAACTGCACGGGGTGACGGTCCGTCCGGGTGAGGAGCCGGGCGAGCTGGTGCTCGATCCGTCGCACGTCGAGAGTGCCAACGTCGCCGACATCGATGCCCACGCGGGTTCGTCGCGCATCCCGATCCTGTTCTGCGGTCCGCTGCTGCACCGGCTCGGGCACGCGTTCATCCCGGGGCTCGGCGGCTGTGACATCGGCGGCCGGCCGATCGACTTCCACTTCGAGGTGCTGCGGCAGTTCGGCGCGAAGATCGAGAAGCGGGCGGACGGCCAGTACCTGGAGGCCCCGCAGCGGCTGCGCGGTACGAAGATCGAGCTGCCGTACCCGTCCGTGGGCGCCACCGAACAGGTGCTGCTGACAGCGGTGTTGGCGGAGGGCGTCACCGAACTCGCCAACGCGGCCGTGGAACCGGAGATCGAGGACCTCATCTGCGTACTGCAGAAGATGGGCGCGATCATCGCCATGGACACCGACCGGACGATCCGCATCACCGGCGTGGACTCGCTCGGCGGCTACAACCACGCGGCCCTCCCGGACCGCCTTGAGGCCGCGTCCTGGGCGTCGGCGGCGCTGGCGACCGAGGGCAACATCTACGTCCGGGGCGCGCAGCAGCGCTCGATGATGACGTTCCTCAACACCTACCGGAAGGTGGGCGGTGCCTTCGCGATCGACGACGAGGGCATCCGCTTCTGGCACCCCGGTGGCCAGTTGAAGTCCATCGCGCTCGAAACGGACGTGCACCCCGGCTTCCAGACGGACTGGCAGCAGCCGCTGGTCGTCGCCCTGACGCAGGCGACCGGCCTCTCCATCGTCCACGAGACGGTCTACGAGTCCCGGCTGGGCTTCACCTCCGCGCTCAACCAGATGGGCGCGCACATCCAGCTCTACCGCGAGTGCCTGGGCGGTTCGCACTGCCGCTTCGGCCAGCGCAACTTCCTGCACTCGGCGGTCGTCTCGGGCCCGACCCGCCTCCAGGGCGCCGACCTGGTCATCCCCGACCTCCGAGGCGGCTTCTCGTACCTCATCGCGGCCCTGGCGGCCCAGGGCACGTCCCGCGTCCACGGCATCGACCTCATCAACCGCGGCTACGAGAACTTCATGGAGAAGCTCGTGGAGCTGGGCGCGAAGGTCGAACTCCCGGGCAAGGCGCTCGGATAACCCCCACCCCACCACCCCGGCCCTGGGCAACCCCCCGTCCGCTGGGGGTCCGGGGGTTATCCCCCGGATAGGCACAGCATGGAGAAGCTCGTCGAACTGGGCGCGAAGGTCGAACTCCCGGGCAAGGCGCTCGGATAAGCAGTCGTACGTACGACGATGGGGCGGCCACCCTGACCGGGTGGCCGCCCCATTCGCGTTACTCGAGCCTCGTACGCAATCCCGTCGCGTACGCGAAGGCCTACTTGCCCTTGGCGGCTTCCTTGAGCTTCGAGCCCGCGGACACCTTGACGCTGTAACCGGCGGGGATGTTGATCGGGTCGCCGGTCTGCGGGTTGCGCGCGGTGCGAGCGGCACGGTGGGTGCGCTCGAAGGTCAGGAAGCCGGGGATGGTGACCTTCTCGTCGCCCTTGGAGACGATCTCACCGACGGTCTCGGCGAACGCGGCCAGAACGGCGTCGGCGTCCTTGCGGGTCACCTCGGCACGGTCGGCCAGCGCGGCCACCAGCTCACTGCGGTTCATGTTGTTACTCCCGTGTTCTTCTTGCCGTTTGAGGCGTGCCACGCGGCGGAGCCGCATATCGGGCACGGTGAAGCCGATGCTGCCAGGGTCCTCGGTGAGTCCCCGGACCCGGGTCCGTCGTCCAGACCCTCGCGCCCGAAGACGCATCCTGCCCCTACCTGCGGCGGGAAAGCCAATCCGGCACCCGTAGGAGTCGCGAGAACACCCTTGGGAGTCACACGAAGAGCGCCACTGCATCAGCGTGGTGACGCTCCGTCGGCTCCCGGCAGCGAGGGCCGGGCCTGGACAGGCCCGAAGCCTGGCCGCCACGATAAACGGCCGCCGAAGGCCCCGGGTTCCGCGACGCGCCGATGTGGGGGCGGCCGTGGCGATCCTCACAGCCACCGCACACACGCGGCCCGATGGGCTACGACGCGGAGGGCGCCGCCGCCCCCGCGGCCTTCGCGGCGTCGCGCACCGCGCCGGCCACCGCACCGGCGACCTTGTCGTTGAAGACGCTGGGGATGATGTAGTTCGCGTTCAGCTCGTCCTCGGACACGACGTTCGCGAGTGCGGTCGCGGCGGCGAGCATCATCTCCGTGTTGACGGTGCGGGACTGCGCGTCCAGCAGACCGCGGAAGACACCCGGGAAGACCAGCACGTTGTTGATCTGGTTCGGGAAGTCCGAGCGGCCGGTGGCGACGACAGCCGCCGTCTGACGGGCGATCGTCGGGTCGACCTCAGGGTCGGGATTCGCGAGCGCGAACACGATGGCACCCTCGGCCATCGCGGCCACGTCGTCCCCGTCGAGGACGTTCGGGGCGGAGACGCCCACGAAGACGTCGGCCCCGCGCACGGCCTCCTTCAGGGTGCCGGTGAGGCCGTCGGGGTTGGTGTTGTCGGCGATCCAGCGCAGCGGCGAGTCGGGCTTGGCGTCCACCAGGTCCTCACGGCCGGCGTGCACGACACCGTGGATGTCGGCGACGACCGCGTTCTTGACGCCGGCGGCGATCAGCAGCTTGAGGATGGCCGTACCGGCCGCGCCCGCGCCGGACATGACGACCCGGATGTCACCGATGCCCTTGCCGGCGACCCGCAGCGCGTTCGTCAACGCGGCGAGGACCACGATCGCGGTGCCGTGCTGGTCGTCGTGGAAGA
Organism: Streptomyces sp. NBC_01478; assembly: GCF_036227225.1. Taxonomy (GTDB): domain Bacteria; phylum Actinomycetota; class Actinomycetes; order Streptomycetales; family Streptomycetaceae; genus Streptomyces. Next base: position 4,672,825 of record NZ_CP109444.1, read on the forward strand.
CGGGGATGTCGAGGGCCTCGCGCAGCCGGGCCTCGATCTCGAAGCAGCGCGGCGCGGAGATGTCCTCCAGGTTGATGCCGGCGAAGCCCGGGGCGATCGCCTTGACGATCGCGACGATCTCGTCGGTGTCCTGGGTGTCCAGGCAGAGCGGCCAGGCGTCGATGTCGGCGAAGCGCTTGAAGAGGGCCGCCTTGCCCTCCATGACCGGCATGGCGGCCATCGGGCCGATGTTGCCCAGGCCCAGGACCGCCGAGCCGTCCGTCACGACCGCGACGGTGTTGCGCTTGATGGTGAGGCGGCGCGCGTCCTCGGGGTTCTCCGCGATCGCCATGCACACACGGGCCACGCCCGGGGTGTAGATCATGGAGAGGTCGTCACGGTTGCGGATCGGGTGCTTGGACTGCATCTCGATCTTGCCGCCGAGGTGCATGAGGAACGTACGGTCCGAGACCTTGCCCAGCGTGACGCCCTCGATGCCGCGCAACTGCTGGACGATCTCGTCGGCGTGGGCCGTCGAGGACGCCGCGATGGTGACGTCGATGCGGAGCTTCTCGTGGCCGGAGGCGGTCACGTCGAGGCCGGTCACCGAGCCTCCGTGGGACTCCACGGCCGTGGTGATCTGGGAGACCGCGGTTCCGCTCGCGGGCACCTCCAGACGGACCGTGATCGAGTAGGAGACGCTGGGCGCCGTAGCCATGGCCGACTTCCTCTGCTTTCACCGTTGAGCTGAGTACGCGCTCCGATGGTCGCACCTACTGCCGGGTAGGCGTTAGCCGCCCCCAATTGCGAACGTTTTGTTCTCAACGGGTCGCCTTCGTTCACCACAAGAAGAGGCCCGCGCCACTTTCCCGTGACGCGGGCCTCTCCTGTCGTTCAAGTGACACCGACCCGCCATGCTCGCCTCGCGGCAAGTGGTCGCTCTAAGCGACGAAGGTTGGGCCCGGGGGCTTGGATCGGGCCGGTGTCACATCCAGGCTAACAAACAGATCCCGTAAGACCATTCCCATCCCGAGAGTTCATATAAAGCACCCCGAGATCAGTCCCTGAGAAGGTCCGGCACCCCGTTCGCGTCCGGCTCGTCCCGCTCGGCGGAGACGACCGTGAGCTGCTGGGTCGCGCGGGTGAGGGCGACGTACAGGACACGGAGGCCGGCGGGCGACTCGTCGGCGATCTCCGCCGGGGAGACGACCACCGTCGCGTCGTACTCCAGGCCCTTGGCCTCCAGGCTGCCGAGGGCGACGACCCGGTCGCCGAGGCCGGTGAGCCAACGGCGGGCCTCCTCGCGGCGGTTCATGGCGACGACCACGCCGACGGTGCCGTCCACGCGGTCGAGCAGCCGGGCGGCCTCCGCGCGGACCGACTCCGCCAACGAGTTCCGTACGACGGCGAAGTGCGGTCGTACCCCCGTCGAACGGACCGCTGACGGGGACTCGGAGCCGGGCATCGCCAGAGCCAGGACCTTCGCCGCCAGCTCCGCGATCTCCGCCGGGTTGCGGTAGTTGACCGTGAGGGTGAAGCGGCGGCGGGGGCGGGAGCCGAGGGCCTCGTCGCGGGCCTCGGCGGCCTCGTCGGGGTCGGACCAGGAGGACTGGGCCGGGTCTCCTACGACCGTCCAGGTGGCGTGCCTGCCGCGGCGGCCGACCATACGCCACTGCATCGGGGTGAGGTCCTGGGCCTCGTCGACGATGACGTGCGCGTACTCGACGCGCTCCTGGGCGAGCCGCTCGGCCCGTTCGCGCTGCGACTCCTCGCGTACGGGCATCAGCTCCTCCAGGCCGGTGAGCTGGTCCAGCGGGTCCAGGTCGCGCCGCTTGCGGGGGCGGGCCGGGGTGCCGAGGATCGCCTGGAGTTCGTCGAGGATGGCCACGTCGTGGACGGAGAGGCCGTCCCGCTTCAGGGCGCGGGCGACCCTGCGGACCTCGCCGGGGTTGAGGATGCGCCGGGCCCAGCGGCCGAGCTTGCGCTCGTCGGACATGGACTCCAGGACGGCGCGCGGGGTGAGTTCGGGCCACCAGGCGTCGAGGAACGCGATGAACTCGTCCTCGCTCGCGATGTCCTCGTCGAAGGACGAGCGCAGTTCGGCGGCCAGTTCGGGGTCGGTGTGCCGGCCGGCCGAACCGGAGCGCTCCCACAGGGCGTCCAGAAGGAGCTTGCGGGCGCGCGGGCGCAGCATGTTGACCGGTGCCGTACCGCTGAGGGCGCTCTGCCGGACGCGCTCCAGGTCGGCGGCCTCCAGTTCGAGCCGGCGCCCGAAGGCGACGACCCGCAGCCGGGCCGGTGACTCGCTCGCTTCCAGGGCACCGCGCGCGGCCTTCCGCAACACGCGGAGCATGCGGTACGAGCCCTTGGCGCGGGCCACGGCCGGGGAGTCGTACAGGGTGGCCTCGGCGCCGTCGACGAGCGAGCCGATGGCCCGGATGGCGACCTGGCCCTCCTCGCCGAGGGACGGCAGGACGCCCTCCGTGTACGCGACGAGCAGCGGGGTCGGCGAGACGATGAGGATGCCGCCCGCGTACCGGCGCCGGTCCTGGTAGAGCAGGTAGGCGGCGCGGTGCAGGGCGACGGCCGTCTTACCCGTCCCCGGGCCGCCCTCGACGTACGTCACCGAGGCGGCGGGGGCGCGGATCACCAGGTCCTGCTCGGCCTGGATGGACGCCACGATGTCGCGCATGGTGTGGCTGCGGGCCTGGCCGAGCGCGGCCATCAGGGCGCCGTCGCCGATGACGGCCAGTTGCTCGCCCTCCAGGAAGGCGGTCAGCTCCGGCCGCATCAGGTCGTCCTCGACCCCGAGCACCTGGCGGCCCTTGGAGCGGATGACCCGCCGCCGTACGACCCGCCCGGGGTCGACCGGGGTCGACCGGTAGAAGGGCGCCGCGGCGGGCGCCCGCCAGTCGATGACCAGCGGCGCGTACTCGGAGTCCAGGACCCCGATCCGCCCGATGTGCAGGGTCTCGGCGATGTCGGCGGTCCGGTCGTCCTCCCGCACGGCGCCTTCGGCCGGTTCCACGGCGGTGTAGGCGCCGTCGGGTCCCTTCTTGCCGTCCTTGCCGAGCAGGAGGTCGATCCTGCCGAAGAGGAAGTCCTCGAACTCGTTGTTGAGCCGGTTGAGATGGATACCGGCGCGGAACACCTGCGCGTCCCGTTCGGCGAGCGCGCCGGGCGTGCCGACCTGGCCGCGCTTGGCCGCGTCGTTCATGAGGAACTCGGCCTCGTGGATCTTCTCCTCAAGGCGCCGGTACACCCGGTCCAGGTGTGCCTGTTCGACGCTGATCTCCCGGTCCCGTAGCGAATCCTGGGCGGATTTGTCGGACACCGTGTCGAGCGCGGTCTCCTGTTGAGCCTGTGCGGCCACCGGGCCCCCTTCTGACGTGCTGGGCAGCCGTCAACCGTACGCGAAAAAGAGCCTCGGTAGCGAGGGGCGTGCCCGGTGGATCTTGACAAAGACGCGGGGTCCGGCACGCGTACCTTCCGCGTTCCGGACCCCACACACCACAATCGGCCTGTTGTTACGTGCCTTACGCGTCCACCGCCACGAGCTTCTTGCCGTCGAAGGTCATGACCTCGAAGTGGTCGATCTCGTTCGGCGTGAAGGCCGCGCCGCCCTGGGCGTAGAGCGGGCTCTTGGCCTCGGCCTTGGTGGCGTTGGCGATGCCGTAACCCCAGGCCGGGACCGACCAGGAGCTCATGGTCTCGCGTTCGCCGTTCTTGCCGACGGCGATCAGGGAGCACTTCAGCGGGCCCTTGACGTTGCTGAGCTCCACGACGCCGAGGGTGCCCCAGTCCTTCTTGGACATCGCCACGGTCGCGGTGACCTTGGTGGTCTTGTCCGTCGCCGAGACCTTGTCGGACAAAGTGTCGAAGGTGGTCTTGGCGGTGGACACGGCCACGTTGTTGTTGCCGCCCGAGTCGTTGCCGCCGTTGGCCGCGATGACGGCCAGCGGTCCCGCGATGATCAGGGCCGCCGCGGCGGCGATCATGTAGAAACTGCGCCGCCGCTTCAGGGCTCGTCGGTCGCCGACGTCGTCGACCAGCCGCTCCACCAGCCGTGGGCTGGGCTTCGCGGCCAGGGACTCGGCGATCGCCGGGGTGCCGGTGCCCGGCAGATCCGCGAGCGCCGCCAGCATCGGTTCCATCCCGGCCAGCTCGTCGAGCTGCTGGGCGCACCATTCACAGGTCGCGAGATGGGCCTCGAAAGCGGTTGCTTCGGCGTCGTCGAGAATCCCGAGGGCGTAGGCGCCGACGGTCTCGTGTTCGTTCGAGCCCTGAGATCCCTGCATGGAACCAGGACTACCCGTTCCGTATCCCCCGTAAATGCTCATGCCGTCACCCCCCGCTCCTCCAGAGCAAGCTTCATCGATCGAAGGGCGTAGAACACCCTTGAGCGCACCGTGCCACTGGGGATGCCAAGCGTCTCGGCCGCCTCATTGACGGTACGCCCCTTGAAGTACGTCTCGACGAGCACCTCCCGGTGGGCCGGGGTCAGGTCGTCCAGCGCGTCCGACAGTGTCATCAGCCACAACGCCTTGTCGATCTCGTCCTCCGCGGGGATGACCTCCAGCGGCGACGGGTCCACCTCCTGCGGCCGGGCCTGCCGGCTGCGGTGACCGTCGATGACGATGCGCCGTGCGACCGTCACCAGCCAGGGTCGTACCGATCCGGTCGCCCGATTGAGCTGGCCGGCGTTCTTCCAGGCCCGGATGAGCGTCTCCTGCACCACGTCCTCGGCACGTTGCCGGTCGCCGGCGACGAGCCGCAGCACATAGGCGAGCAAGGGTCCGGCGTGCTCTCGGTACAGGGCACGCATCAGCTCCTCATCAGGTTCCGAGGACTGGGACATGCGATGTCGGGCCCTCGGTGCGTGTTCATTGGCCACGACGGAATCCTTGCGCACGCCCACCTCCGGTGTCCGGGGGTTCCCCCAGTCGGTCGCTCAGGGAGAGGTACGCGGCCGGGTGGGCGAGTGTTCAACGTGAGGCGACAGTTTTCTCGGAAGTGACGTGACGACCGGGACATGAGTGCACATTCCCACCGTACGATCTTTACATTTCCACCACACAAGCAAGATCACGCGGGCTGCCCGCCCCCCGCCGAAGTGAAACGCACTGTTGTCGAAATCACTTCGACAATTGACGTCCCGTCACTTCACAGAAGCCGCATAAGGGATTCTCAGGCTCGGGCGAGCGCCGCGCGCCGCCGATGCCGGGCCACTCTTTCGCGGTTTCCGCACACCTCGCTGGAGCACCAGCGCCTCCGCCGGCCCCGGGACGTATCGAGATAGACGATCGGGCAGTTGTCCCCCGCGCACTGTCTCAGCGAGGCCCGCGCGACCGGATCGGTGAGCAGTTCCACGGCATCCCTGGCGATCACCGCGAGCAGCGCGGCGCACCCCGGCGGACCGTCCAACTTCCGCACCAGCGCGCCGTCTTCGTCGCGTACGGCACGGGGGGCCGGGGGCGCGGCGCGGGCGAGGTCGTTGACCTGGGCGAGGGCGAGGTCGTAGGGCCGGGTGTCGGAACCGGCGCTTCTGCGCACCAACTGGCCCACTTGCCCCCGGAGTTCACGAAAGCCGACAAGCCAGCCGGAGTCGACGTGGGCGAGCGGGGTGCCCGCCGGGACGAGCCCCGAGCGGACGATCCACGCACGCAACGGCTCCGGCGCGTCGAGCCGTTCCTCGGGATGCGTGGTCGCGAGGAGATCCAGACAGATCCGCCCGGCGTCGAAGCGCAGCTCGTACGGGACCATGGTCGAACCCAGTGCCATGTGCCTGTCACCGCCTAGGGATTACCCCGGTAGGGGAACCGTTCCCCCTACAGTGCCTGCCCGCTCGCGCGGCCGGAACCCCTCGGGCGGGGGCGCCGTGCGGATCGCCGTGCGGGGACGCGGGCGTATGCGGTCGCGGGCGTCGGTGTTGTACGGGGCGTTCAGGCGCGGGGTGAATTCTCGGCGCACGGTGGCTTCTTGACACGGGCCGCGCAAACGCCCGGTCACCCCACGCTGTACTTCGAGTCCGCCGCCGGATCCAACGCCAGCCGATACCCCCGCTTCACCACCGTCTGGATCAGCTTCGGCGCCCCAAGTGCCGTACGGAGGCGGGCCATCGCCGTCTCCACGGCGTGCTCGTCGCGCCCGGCGCCGGGAAGGGCGCGGAGGAGTTCGGCCCGGGCCACGACCCAGCCGGGGCGGCGGGACAACGCCCGGAGCAGGGACATACCGGCCGGCGGAACCGGCCGTAGCGCGCCGTCCACGAGGACCGCGTGGCCGCGGATCTCCACCCGGTGACCCGCGACGGGCAGGGTGCGGGCGCGGCCGGGGAGTTCCTGGCAGAGGAGCTGGACGAGGGGGCCGAGACGGAAGCGTTCGGGCTGGACCGTGCCGATGCCGTGGTTCTGGAGGGGCAGCGCGGTGACGGGGCCGACGCAGGCCGGGAGGACGTCGTGGTGCAGGGCGGCGAGGAGTTCGGGCAGCAGGCCGCGGGTCTCGGCGCGGGAGAGGAGCGACGCGGCGGCCGGCGCGCTGGTGAACGTCAGGGCGTCCACGCCACGGGAGACCGTGGCGTCCAGGAGCCGGTCCAGCGGGGCGATGTCCTCGGGCGGCATCCACCGGTACACGGGGACGACGACGACATCGGCGCCGCCCGCCCGCAGCGACTCCACGAACCCGGGCAGGGGTTCGCCGTGCAGTTGGATGCCGACGCGGCGGCCCTCGACGCCCTCCTCCAGGAGCCGGTCGAGCACCTCGGCCATGGACTCGGACGAGGGCGACCACTCCTCGGTGAGACCGGCGGCGCGCACCGCCCCTTTCACCTTGGGCCCGCGGACGAGCAGTTCCACCCCGCGCAACCGGTCGAGGAGCGCCTCCCCGAGCCCCCACCCGTCGGCGGCCTCGACCCATCCCCGGAACCCGATCGCGGTGGTGGCCACCACCACATCGGGCGCCTGGTCGATCAACTCCTTGGTGGCGGCGAGCAGTTCGCTGTCGTCGGCGAGGGGCACGATGCGCAGCGCGGGCGCGTGGACGACCGCCGCGCCGCGCCGCTGGAGCAGTGCCCCCAGCTCGTCGGCGCGGCGCGCGGCGGTGACGCCCACGGTGAACCCGGAGAGGGGCCCGTGCTGGGCGCTCTCCGGTCGCTGCGGTTGTTCGTACATGGCTCTCGTCCCGAACGTAGTCGTACACGTAGTGGTACATGGAATGACCCGGTACCTACATGTCGAACGAGCCTGTCAACGGCGCGTGACAGGCTCGGTTCGACTTTATGTCGACGGTGTTACGTCACACCTCGGCATAGCTGAGCTGCGACTTCGCCTCCGATGCGGAAGCCTTGGCCTGGGTCTGGGCGGTCGGGCGGCGAAGGTATACGGCCCAGGTGGCCACGAAGCAGAGGCCGTAGAAGACGAGGAAGGCGACGAACGCGCCGGTCCCGGAGCCGGAGGAGAGGAAGGACTGGCGGAAGGCGAGGTTGATGCCGACCCCGCCGAGCGCGCCGACGGCCCCGATGAGCCCCATGGAGGCCCCGGAGAGCCGCCGGCCGTAAGCGGCGGCCTCATCCCCTTCCAGTCCCTTCGCGAGGGCCTTGGTCTGGAAGATGCCGGGGATCATCTTGTACGTCGACCCGTTGCCGAGCCCGCTGAGCACGAACAGGACGACGAACACGGTCACGAACAGCGGCAGCGACTTCTGCATGCTGGCGACGATCAGGATCGCGGTGGCGGCGGCCATGGCGACGAAGTTCCACAGGGTGATCTTCGCGCCGCCGTAGCGGTCGGCGAGCCAGCCGCCGACGGGGCGGATGAGCGAGCCGAGCAGCGGGCCGATGAAGGTGAGATACGCGGCCTGCAACGGCGTACGGCCGAACTGGACCTGAAGCACCTGCCCGAAGGCGAACGCGTACCCGATGAACGACCCGAACGTGCCGATGTACAGGAACGCCATGATCCAGGTGTGCCAGTCCCGCGCGGCGTCCTTGGCGGCGCCGGTGTCGTTCTTCACGGAGGTGAGGTTGTCCATGAAGAGCGCGGCGAGCACGGCGGCGACGAGGATGAGCGGGATGTAGATCCCGAGCAGTACGCGCGGCCCGCCGCTCGCGCCGATGATCGCGAGGGCGACGAGTTGGATGACCGGGACGCCGATGTTGCCGCCGCCGGCGTTCAGCCCGAGGGCCCACCCCTTCTTCCGCAGCGGGAAGTAGGCGTTGATGTTGGTCATGGAGGAGGCGAAGTTGCCGCCGCCGATACCGGCCAGCAGGCCGATCCAGAGGAAGGTGTCGAAGGAGGTCCCCGGCTTCATCACCACGAAGGCGGCGACGGTGGGGATGAGCAGGAGGCCGGCGGAGACGATCGTCCAGTTCCGCCCGCCGAACAGGGCGACCGCGAAGGTGTACGGCACCCGGACGACCGCGCCGACGAGCGTGACCATCGAGGTCAGCAGGAACTTGTCGGCCGGGGTCAGCCCGTACTCCGGGCCCATGAAGAGCACCAGCACGGACCACAGCGTCCAGATCGAGAAGCCGATGTGCTCGGAGAGCACGGAGAAGACGAGATTGCGACGGGCGACCTTCTCGCCGGTCTCCCGCCAGAAGGTCTCGTCCTCCGGATCCCAGTGCTCGATCCACTTGCCAGTGGCTGTCATGACGCCTCCACGGTGCACTACGGGGTAACGAGCGGTGATGCACCCGAAGGTAGGGAGGGCGGGTTTCCACGCTGTGGCTGTGGGTGACCGGAAGGGAACGTTGCTCTCACGAACGCGGGGAGGGCGCGGTGAGGTCGTGCCGAGGTCCTCAGGGCAGCAGGCGCCGGCCGGTCTCCACGTCGGCGCAGTACAGGCGGGTCTCCTTGTCGTTCCGGCTCCGGGCCCTGAACAGGAAACGGTCGCCGTCGAGCGGCACCGGCGAGACATCCGGCCGGGTGTGCGAAGCCCACAGCACGCGACCGTCCCGGACCACGGCCATCCCGTCCGTGCCCGAGGCGAGCACATACCCGGGCCCGGCGGTGAGGTACTGCGGCTCCCGCACGGTCAGTTTGTGCGGGCCCCGCAGCCTCAACCGCCGCAGGCCACGCCGTCGGCCGACCTCGGCGGCGTACACCTTGTTCCGCCAGCAGAGGACGTACACCCAGTCACCGACGCACACCACGCTCTGGAGGATGCCCCGTTGCAGCCACCCCAGCTTCCAGCTCTCCAGCGACTCGGCCCGGTCCAGGCCCGCGTACCCCAACAGCCGGACCCTGCGCCCGGAGGACCGGAAGAACAGCACGCGCCCGCCGTCGACGAGTTGGGGGTGTCCCCAGAAGTACTTCTGGGCTTCCTCGGGGAACCGGGTCCCGGCGAGTTCCGCGCCGGTGTCCGAGGCTGCCACGACGAGGCTCCTGGGCCCGTGGCGCTCGCCGCGCCAGCAAAGAAAGACGGCCGCGTCCTCGACAGCTCCGGCCCGGCTGAGCAGCTCCCCGTCCCCTCCGCTCCAGATCTCGGCACCGCTACGGCCGTCCAGCGCCCGCAGCCGGCCCGCGTCCAGAATCACCCGCTCCCCCCGCACGACGAGCCTGTCGATCCGCTCGAACTCGTCCTCCCACAACGTCTCGCCGGTGAGCGCGTCGACGCCGGCGATCGATCCGCGTTCCTCGGAGGTGTTGTTCCACACGACGAAGGTCGAGTCACCGACGGCGACGACCCCGTGCAGGGCGCTCGCGCGGCGGGTCCAGCGCACCTTGCCGGTGGCCGCGTCCAGCGCGGTGAACGCACCGTGCCTCATGTCCTGCTGTACGGAGGCGACGACCACGACAGCGGCGACGGCCACATACCGCGGCCACACCTTCGCGACCTCGCCACTGCACCAGCGCACCCGCCCACTGCCGGCATCGAGAGCGGCGATGCGCTCGCCCGGCACGGACACGTACACCGTGTCGCCCACCACAACCGGATGTCCCACCTCGGCGCCCTCGGCCCGCAGCGTCCACAGCCGCAGCTCCGCGTCCGCCCTGACCTTCAACGGCACTCTGTCGTCGGCCACTTGCTCCCCCTCGGGGTTGCGTGACGGGTCCGGGACCCCGTCTGAAAGAGTCGCACGATGCCCGACCGTGTCTGGCAGAAGTCCACTGACAACGCGGAAGGCGACGACATGCGGATCGGTGACCTGGCGCGACGTACCGAGGTGCCGACCCGGCTGCTGCGCTACTACGAGAAACAGGGCCTCCTGCACGCCTCCCGCGACACCAACGGCTATCGCGTGTACGCGGAACCGGCGGTCAAGCGGGTGCTGACGATCCGCGAGCTGCTGGAGTCCGGCTTCACCACGGAACTCATCCGCGCCATTCTCGTGTGCAAGGAGAACCCGCACACCCCTGACGAGCAGCAGGCGGGCGCGACACCGGAGACCGTCGAGGCACTCCGCCGCCAGGTGATCAACATCGAGCGCCGCATCGACAGTCTCACCCGCACCCGTGAGGCCGTACGCGGCTACCTGGAGATGGTCGAGGCCGTCGTCGACGCCGTGCAGCCCCCAGTTTGACCTTGACACTAATGCCAACACGCAGGGTGGAGTCATGACCCCGTACTCCGGTGCGGACCGGAGCGGGCAGGGACTCACAGGAAGTGCACCATGGCGAAGATCGGCATTCTCGGTGCCGGAAACATCGGCAAGCAGATCGCGCGTCTGGCGGCCGCCCACGGCCACCACGTTCTCCTGAGCAATTCACGCGGCCCGCAGAACATCCCGTTCGACATCATTCTGGAGCTGGGCGAGAGCGTCACACGGTCCACGGCCCAGGAGGTAGTCGCAGAGAGCGATCTGATCGTGGTGGCGATCCCGCTGGCGAACTACACCCAAATTCCGCAGCCCCCGGCCGGGACGATCGTGATCGACGCGGGCAACTACTACCCGGACCGCGACGGCGTGATCCCCGAGCTGGAGGAGGGGCGGACGACCATGTCCGAGCTGCTCCAGAGGCATCTGCCGCAGGCCCGTGTGGTGAAGGCCTTCAACCACTTCCCGGCAGTCGCGCTGACCGACGACGCGCAACCGCGCGGCACACGGAACCGGCGCGCGTCCATCGTCGCCGGTGACGACCCCGAAGCCCGGGCGACGGTGGCCGCGCTCGTCGACGAGTTCGGCTTCGACGCCCTGGACATCGGGGAGTTGGCCGAGGGCTGGCGCGTCGAGCGGGGCACGCCGGCCTACCTGCCCCGGTTCACCAGGGAGGAACTCACCGCCAAGGTCCACGAAGCCGAGCGGCAGCACGGCCGCTGACCCGGGCCGGGCTCCCGGGCCACCACCCCTCGCTCGTCAGCTCCTGCGCCGAGACCGAGACCCCCCACCACCGACCCCGTTGGGCCACAACCTCGGCCCCCGCTTCGCCGCGAGGTCCTCGACCCACCCGAACGCGAGGATCGCCACCGCGATGAGCGGCCAGATCAGCAGGAACATCAGGAGCGTGTCCGCCCTGTCGAGGAACGAGGTCGCCGTCTCGCTCTCCATGAAGGGGAGGCTGTACAACTGGTCGATGATCGGGACCGTGGCCATGATGAGGAGGTTGTGCCACAAGTAGATCGTGACGGCGCGGTTGTTGGAGAGGGTCACCAGCTTGTCCCAGCGGGCCAGGCGACCCGGCAGCTCCTGCCAGGACGGCGAGTACTGGAGCAGGATCACCACGATGCCGAAGGACCACGTCGCCTGGGCCAGCGGGATGTCGTTCAAGTCCCAGCCGTCCGGGCCCAGATGACCCGACGCCCACCACAGGCCGAAGCCCATGATCACGGTCGCGCCCGACACCGCGAGGTAGCGCGGGACCTGCTTCAACACCCCCTCGTGGTGGGCGAAGCCCAGGACCCAACAGCCCCCGTACACCGCGAAGTCCGACACCGCGTTGCCCGTCTCGCCGGGGATCGTCACCAGGCCCGTGCCCACAACTGCCGTCAACGCCAAAGGCGCCAGCAGTGTCGCCCACGGGACCCGCCGGAACGCCCACAGCAACAGCGGTGACGCGATCACGAACCACAGATACGCCCGCAGGTACCAGAGCGGGCCCGCCGCCTGGTCCGCCCACGTGCTCTCCAACAGGCCCGACTCCGACCCCAGATGCTCGGGATACGGCGGCGCACCGAACGGCACGACGTAGTCGAACAGCTTCGCCGCGCCCCACCAAGTGCCGCCCAGATCAGGGTCCTTGAGGGGATGCCAGCCGCTCGCGAACATCATCACCAGCACGACAGCGCCGAACGCCCACAGCGGGGGCAGCAGTCGCCGTAGCCGACCCTTGATCACGCCCAGCGCGGGACGGTTCAGCGAGCGGGCCATCAGGGAACCCGCCAGCGCGAACATCACGCCCATGGAAGGGAACAGGACCGACAGCCAGGCCCAGCCGAAGAGGTGGTAGACGACCACCCGGACCAGGGCGATCGAGCGGAGGAGGTCCAGGTAGCGGTCCCGGCCGCCCCCCGGCTTGGGCTTCTTCGGCTCCGGCGCCGACTCCGCTTCCTGCCGGCGCTGTTGGGGAATCCCGTACGCGGGCGTCGACTCCGGGCCCGGGTCCGTGTCCGCACCTGCCGTGTGTCCGTGCGTCATGCCACGGTCCTCCGATCACTGCCGCTGCGTTGAGTCGGTACCGGTCCGCCCGGCGCCTCCACGACCCCCGTGCGCCGCAGTTTCTGCCAGCGCAGCCGGCCGCCGGTGAGGGCCGTGATCCAGGACTGGAGCAGTACGACGTACATGAGTTGGCGGTAGAGGATCTGCTGGAGGGGCAGCGAGACGAGGTGGGACATGCGTTCGCGGTCCAGGCGGAAGGCGTACGCCGCGCAGAACGCCTGGATCGCCAGGACGCCCAGCCAGGCCAGGAACGTCTTCGCCGTCGGGCCGAACACCAGGCCGTAGAGCAGGAACACGTCGATCAGCGGGGCCAGGATCGGGGCCACCACCATGAACAGGGCCACCAGCGGGAGGCCGACCCTGCCGAAGCGGCCGGACGGGCCTCGGTCGAGCAGCGCGCCCCTGTGCTTCCAGATCGCCTGCATCGTGCCGTACGACCACCGGTAGCGCTGGGACCACAACTGCTGGACCGTCTCCGGTGCTTCCGTCCAGGCCCGGGCCTTCTCGGCGTAGACGACGCGCCAGCCGTCGCGGTGCATCGCCATCGTGATGTCGGTGTCCTCGGCGAGGGTGTCGTCGCTCATCCCGCCGACCCGCTCCAGCGCGCTTCTCCTGAAGGCCCCCACGGCGCCCGGGATCGTCGGCATGCAGCGCAGGACGTCGTACATCCGGCGGTCGAGATTGAAGCCCATCACGTACTCGATGTGCTGCCAGGCACCGATGAGGGAGTCCCGGTTGCCGACCTTGGCATTGCCGGCGACGGCGCCCACGCGCGGGTCGCCGAAGGGCTGGACCAACTCCCGTACGGTGGCCGGTTCGAAGACCGTGTCGCCGTCCATCATCACGACGATGTCGTGACTGGCGTTCGCCAGGCCGCGGTTGAGGGCGGCCGGCTTGCCCGCGTTGACCTGGCGTACGACCCGGACGTTCGGGAGAGACATCGCCTCCACGATTCTCGCCGTACCGTCCGCCGAGCCGTCGTCGATGACGACCACCTCGACGGGATGCTCGCTCGCCATCAGTGAACGGACCGTGTTCTCAATGCACTTGGCCTCGTTGTACGCCGGGACCAGCACGCTGACCGGCTCGGTGACCGGCGGGCCCCACGCGAAGTCCTTGCGCCGCACCCGGCGGGCGTGGATCACGGAGAGCAGGAGCATCAGCGCGAAGCGGGCGATGACCAGGGACCCGGTGATCGCCAGACCGACCACCAGGACGTCGGTGATGTTGTCCGAGGCCTGGACCAGGAAGATCCACGCCTTGCCCTTCCAGAGGTTCACGCCGGTCACCGGGGTGAGCGCGCTGCGGGCGCCGAGCGCCTGGGTGAGGTTGTCGAACCGGTAGCCCTTGGCCTGCATCTCCGGCAGGAACTTGTCCAGCGCCTCGATCGTCTGGTGCCGGTCGCCGCCCGAGTCGTGCATCAGGACGATCGCGCCCTTGCCGCCGCGCGGAGTGGCGTTGCTGATGATCTTCGCGACGCCGGGCTTCTGCCAGTCCTCGCTGTCCGTGTTGTTGACGGCGGTGAGGTAGCCGCGGGTGCCGATGTACTCGGTCACCGGCCAGGACAGGTTGTCCATCGCGTCGGCGGAGGACGAGTACGGCGGCCGGAACAGCGACGTACGGATGCCTGCCGCGCCGGTGATCGCCAACTGGGTCTGGGACAGCTCCCAGTCGATGCGCTTCTTGGACTGGAAGGAGAGGTCGGGGTGGCTGAAGGTGTGCACACCGACCTCGTTGCCCTCGTCCACGATGCGTTTGACCAGCTCCGGGTAGCGCGAGGTCATGGTGCCGGTGACGAAGAAGACGCCGTGCGCGTGGTGCTTCTTGAGCACGTCCAGGACCTTGGGCGTCCAGGTCGGGTCGGGGCCGTCGTCGAAGGTCAGGACGATGTCGCGGTCGGGCACGTCCAGGCTGGTCGTACGGCCGCTGCGGGTGTCGATGACCGGGCCGCCGTCGAGGATCTTGTCCGGCACCTTGTTCGTCGCCGCCTCGGGGCGGATGCGGTGGTCGGCGAGGATCTCGCTGTGCACATAGCCGCGCAGCATCAGCATCGCGAGCAACGCGACGAGGAGCAGCATCGGCAGCAGGAACCGCATGGACAGACGACGGCGCCGGGGATCGCGCCGGGCGCGGGGCGCGGTTCGGTTCGGCAGGCCTCCCTCGGCTCCCTGTGGAGCGCCGGGCCCAACTCCACTCCCGGCACCGGGAGTTGACGGAGTCGTCGGAGCCGCCGGAGTTGCTCCGTGCCGGCCGCCCGGGGCCGGGTTCGTGGCCTTGGCGCGGCGGTTGTGCGATGCCATCAGAGGATGTGCTCCGGGGTCTTGGACGGGGCCGGCGCCGGTTCCGAAGGAGCGGCGGGGCCCTGCGCCACGGGCGACGGGCTGCTGGGGCCGTCGGCCACCGTGCCGGTGCCCGTCGTCGCGCTCGGGGTCGGCGTCGGAGAGACCGGCGCGCTCACGGTGGCGGACGGGGTCGGGGAGACCGGCGGTGAGGCCGAGGACCGCGAGGGCTGTACGACCGGATTGCTCGCGCCGCCGCCCGTCGGCGCCGAGGCGCTCTTGCTGGCGGACACCCCGGGCGACGCGGACGCGCTCGCCTTGGCACCGGGCGCCACGGACGCGCCGGACGCGCTCGCCTTCGCGCCGGGCGACGGCGTCGTACCGTCGCTGGCCGTCGGGATGTTCCCCGGCGCCACGCTGCCGCTGCCACCGGACGGCTGCCCGGAGTCGGACGGCACCGGCGAGGTGTCGACCTTCCCGGCGGGCGCGTCGTCCTTCTGCCCCGGCACCGGCAGCCACGGCGCGTCCGAACTGCCGGACAGCAGGGTGACGACGATGACGACGGCGTAGACCGCGCACGCGATACCGACGGCCATGCCGATCCGGCGGTACCTACGGCTGCGACGGCCGGACTCGTCGACGAAGACGGGCCGGTCGGAACCGTCGTGACCGGCGCCGGGTCCGCTCTTGCCGCCCGCGTCCGCCCGCTGAGCGGGCCCGTCGAGCTGAACGGTCACCTCGTTGGGGTCGGCCTCGGCTCCCGTGCCCCCTGCCGCACCCCAGGGATCGGCGAGGAGTCCCGCGCCGACGGCGGATACGTCCTTCACTGCGGGCGGCTCGGGCCACCCGGTCCCTATACGACGACCGTCCTTGGTCGTACGACGGCTGTCCTTGCCGCCATGACGACCGCCTGCGACCGCATGCCGACCGTCCGAACCGACATGCCGACCGTCCTTGGCGACATGCCGGCCGCCCTCCAGAATCTCTGATCCTCTAGGTGCTCCGGCAGTCGTTCCAGCGGTCGTTCCAGCACTAGCTCCGGTAGTCGCTCCGGTGTCCGGAAACGCCGCCTCGGCCTCTCCGCCTATGACCGGTACGTCTCTGGTCGCGGATGCAGCTTGGGGCCATTCCGGTTGGGCGTCTTCTCGCCATTTTTCCATGCGCACGCACATCCCCCCACGGGACTGTTCCGGGTGCGCAGACGACCCTGAGCACACGCCGCCGAACCGGGCCCCCACCCGGTCCTCGCGCCCCCCTTACCACACCGTGCTCAGGCCCTGAAGGTAGCGCACAGGGGGCATCACATGTGCCGTGATGCATCATTTTTTCCTTTTTAGCATGTCCACGTCGATGGCTGGAATCCACCCGTCTACCGGCCGCCGCAGCCACCCACGGGCATGGCCGATCTCCACCGCAGCACGTCGAAGCGCATCGAATCCGGGGTGCACCAGCCCCTTTCGCCACACGAGCGACACAGGGGACAACGGCACCGGGTCCACCAGTGGCCTCAGCACCATCCGAGGCATGGCCGGAAAACCCACCACGGCGAGAATCGGCGTCGGCGCCTTCGCCATGACCCGCTCGAACTCCTCTTCGCCTACGGCCATGGGTACGGGCGGCGCGACCTCGATGTCACGCCCCTCGAACAGCCGGCGCGCGAGATCCGTCCACTCCGGAGTACGCGGATTCCCGGCACCGGCGTACACGGCCTCCCCCGCGAGCGCGTCCACCGGCACCTCCGCGAGCGACGCCAGCCGATGCCCCTCGGGCAGCAGGACCGCCATCGGCTCGTAGCGCACGAGCTGATGATCGAGCCCGGCTCGCAGCACCGGCTCCAGCCCGGCGAACCGCCCGAACGACACATCGAGCCGCCCCGCCAGCAACTCCCCGGCCGCACCGGCGAGTCCACTCTCGTACCGGGCCATCAGCTCCTGTTCCGGGGCGAGTTCACGGGCCCGGTGCAGCACCCGGCGCCCGGTGGCCAGCCCCGGCGAGTTCAGATCGACAAGCAGGGGCCGGGCCTGCCGGAACGCGGCGAGCAGCTCGTCCTGCGCCCCGAGCACCCGCCGCGCGTACGGCACCAGCCGCTCACCGTCCGCCGTCAGCGTCACCTGCCGAGTGGTCCGCACGAACAACTCGGCCCCCAACTCCCGCTCCAGCCGCCGCACATCACGACTGAGCGCCTGCTGGGCGACATACAGACGAGTGGCGGCACGAGTGAAGTGCAGTTCCTCGGCTACGGCGAGAAAGGCACGGAGAAGTCGGGGGTCCACGTGGGCCGGTGTCCAGGACATCCGGCGAACCTACAACGCAGGTGCGTGAATCGACGCCGAGCAGGTGTTGGACCCCGTGATCCACTCCGGGCGACGGTTGCCGCATGCCACACCGAATGCCCCAACGGACCACCTACCGCAGCCTGTTCAGCATCCCCGGCACCCGAGCCTTCACCGCCGGGAACCTCCTCGCCCGCCTCCCCGCAGGCATGTTCGGCGTGAGCGCGGTGGTGATGATCGCCGGTTCACGGGGTTCCTACGCCCTGGCCGGCGCGGTGACGGCGACGGGGCTGGCGGCGACCGCGCTGGCCGCTCCCTGGACGGCCCGGCTCATCGACAGACACGGCCAGTCCAGAACAGCCGTACCGGCAACGGCAGTTGCGGTACTCGGCTCCCTCGCCCTCCTCCTCTGCGTCCACTACGGCGCCCCCGACTGGACCCTGTTCGCCGCGTACGCGGCCACGGCGACCACCCCCAACACCGGCGGCATGTCCCGTGCCCGCTGGTCCCACCTGCTCGACGGCGACACAGAGGCCCTGCACACCGCGAACTCCTTCGAGCAGGCCGCCGACGAACTCTGCTTCATGCTGGGCCCGGCACTGGCGGCCTTCCTGTGCGGCACGTTCTTCCCGGAGGCGGGGACGCTGACCGGAGCGGTCCTCCTGCTGACCGGGATCCTGATCTTCACGGCCCAGCGTTCGACGGAGCCACCGCCGAGCCCGACGACGAAGGGCAGGTCTCCCCTCCGCTCCCCCGGCATCCCGCCCCTGATCGCCGGTTTCGTGGCGACCGGCGCGGTGTTCGGTTCGATGGAGGTCGTCACGCTCGCGTACGCGAACGCGGCCGGCCACCGCGCGGCAGGCGGGGCGGTGTTGGCCCTCCAGGCGGCAGGTTCCTGCGCGGCGGGCCTGCTGTACGGGAGGCTGAAACCGAGGGGCCCCGCGGAACTCCGCCTGCGGTGGTGCCTGTTGGCGATGAGCGCCTTGATGCCCCTGCCGCTGCTGGCGGCAAGCACGCTGGGCTCACTACCAGCACTGGGGGCGGCCTTGCTGCTCGCAGGCATGGCAACGGCCCCGGCGATGATCACCGCGATGACACTCGTCCAACACCGCACCCCTGAAGGCAGGTTGAACGAGGGCATGAGCCTGGCGGTGACGGCGTTGCTGCTGGGCATCGCGTGCGGTTCGGCGGCAGCGGGTTGGGCAACGGACCATGCCTCACCAACGGCGGGATTCTGGCTGCCGGTTGCGGCAGCAACAAGCGCCCTGGCCATCGCAGTACAGAGCAGGACAGTTCCTTAAGGGGCGCGGGGCTGTATCGATGTGCGGCTCCGCCGCGTGGGCGCGACCAGCCCCCACAACCCGTACCCGACGCACAACTCATCGAACCGCTTGCGCCAATCTCCGCCTAACCCATTGACGCACGAACACCACCTACATACGTTCCTCCATCGAAGCGCTTCGACACCCATCCAACTCCCCCGGAGGCCCTGGATGCTGACGACCCGAACGCAAGCGATGACAGCCGCGGCGATCATGACAGGAGCCCTGCTCCTCTCCTCCTGCGGCAGCTCGGACAGCGGTACCTCAGACAGCAAAACCCTGAAGCTCTGGCACTACGAGGGCCCCGACAGCGCGATGGGCGTGGCCTGGAACGCGGCCATCAAGGAGTTCGAGGCCCAACACCCGGGCGTCAAGGTGAAGTTCGAGGAGAAGGGCTTCGAGCAGATCCAGAAGACCGCCCCGATGGTCCTCAACTCCTCCGACGCCCCGGACATCATGGAGTACAACAAGGGCAACGCGACGGCCGGCCTGCTCTCCAAACAAGGCCTGCTCACCGACCTCACCGCCGAGGCGACGAAGCGCGGCTGGGACAAGAAGATCCCCGCGAGCGTCGGCACCACGGACATGTACGACACCAACGGAGTGATGGGCTCCGGCAAGTGGTACGGCGTCACCGACTACGGCGAGTACACGATGGTCTACTACAACAAGGCCCTCTTCCAGAAGTACAAGATCGCCGAGCCGAAGACGTTCGACGAACTGACCGCCGCCATGGCCCAGTTCGCGGCGAAGGGCATCACCCCTCTCGCCAACGCGGGCGCCGAGTACCCGGCCCAGCAGTACCTCTACCAACTCGCCCTGTCGAAGGCCGACCGCGCCTGGGTCGACAAGTACGAGCTGTACAAGGGCAAGACGGACTTCCACGACGCGGCCTGGACGTACGCGGCGACGACCTTCGCCGACTGGGTGAAGAAGGGCTACATCGCCAAGACCTCCAGTTCGACCAAGGCCGAGGACGCCGGCGTCTCCTGGATCCAGGGCAAGGCACCGATCCTGTTCTCCGGCAGTTGGTGGTACGGCCGCTTCCAGACGGAGGCCAAGTTCGACTGGGACACGACCCTGTGGCCCGGTTCGAACCTCACCCTCGGCTCCGGCGGCAACATCTGGGTCGTTCCCAAGGGCGCCAAGAACAAGCAACTCGCCTACGACTTCATCGACATCACCCTGTCGAAGAAGATCCAGAACCTGATGGGCAACAAGGGTGGCATCCCGGTCGCGGCCGACACCTCCGCGATCACGGACCCCAAGTCCAAGGAGCTCATCGCCAACTTCAACACCCTTTCGGCCCGCGACGGCCTCGCCTTCTACCCGGACTGGCCGGTCCCCGGCTTCTACGACGTCCTCGTCTCCGAGACCCAGAAGCTGATCACGAACAGTGAGAAACCGGACGCCTATCTCAGCAACCTGCAGAAGGCGTACGACAAGGGCGTTCCGTCGACATGACGGTCACCGTCGAGAAGGACGGCCGGGTGCTCGACAAGCGTCACACCGTGAGGCACCCGGCCCGTCGCCCGCGCAACTCGTACGCCCTGTTCCTGCTCCCCGGTGCCCTCGCCGCCCTCACCGTGATCGTCGTCCCCTTCCTGATGAACACGGCCGTCAGCTTCACGAGTTGGCAGGGCGTCGGCGACCCCAAGTGGACCGGGCTCGCCAACTACCGTGACCTGCTGGACGATGCGGAGTTCTGGGCGTCCTTCCGGCACAGCCTGTTCATGGTCGTGGCGATGGCGGCCGTACCGACAGTGATCGGACTGGTCCTCGCCGCCGCCCTGTTCGACTACATCGCCAAACACTTCGGCAGCCGTGTCGCGACCGTCCTCCGCGCCTGCTTCTACCTCCCCCAGGTGCTGCCGATCGCGGTCGCCGGCATCGTCTGGAGCTGGATCCTCGCCCCCGACAACGGCTCCCTCAACACCCTCTTGAAAGCAGTGGGGTTGGGCTCCTGGCAACAGGACTGGCTCGGCGACCCCGACCTCGCGCTCTACAGCGTCATGGGCGTCATGGTCTGGGTCCAACTCGGCTTCCCGCTCGTGGTGTTCATGGCCGGACTGCAACGCGTCGACCCCCAGCTCTACGAGGCCGCCGAACTCGACGGCGCCGGCTGGTGGCGCCGCTTCTGGCACATCACGCTGCCGCAGATCCGCCCCGAGATCTACGTCGTCCTCACCTGGTGCACGATCGCCGCGCTCAAGGTGTTCGGCGCGGTGTACGTCCTGACGAAGGGCGGCCCGGGCGGCGCGACCGACGTCCCGTCCTACTTCTCCTTCACCACGTTCTTCGAGAAGACCCAGGTCGGCTACGGAGCCGCGATATCAACGGTGTTGACGCTGATCATCCTGGTGCTCTCCCTCGCCTTCCTGAAACTCCAGACCCGCGCGGAGGAAGGTGATCGGGCATGACGACCGCCCTGCGCCGCTACCCCGTACTGATCGCCCTGTGCATCGCCGCCCTCTTCATGGTCGTCCCGTTCCTGATCGTCCTGGTCAACGCCGTGAAGTCACCGGCCGAGTACTCCGAACACGGCCCGCTCAGCCTCCCCCAGGGCCTCTACCTGGACGGACTCAAGGACTTCTGGCAGCGCGTCGACTACGGCCAGAAGCTCTTCAACTCGGCCCTGATCAGCGGCTCGGTGGCTTTCCTCGCCGCCGCCCTCTCCGTCCTCAACGCCTACGCGATCGGCATCGGCCGTATCAAGGGCCGCACATGGGTCCTGGCCTTCTTCGTCCTCGCCAACATGCTGCCGCAGGAGGCGCTGGTCTACCCGATCTACTACCTGAGCAAGCAAGTCGGCCTGTACGACACGAGGTTGAGCGTCATCATCGTCTTCACGGTGATCCAGGCGGCGTTCGGCACGTATCTCCTCTCCTCCGTACTGAGCCAGTTCCCCCGCGAGATCCTCGAGGCCGCCCGGATCGACGGCGCGAACAAGTGGCAGGTGCTGTGGCGGATCGTGGTCCCGGTCAGCCGCCCCACGATCGGTGTCCTGCTGGTCTTCTTCTTCATCTGGACCTGGAACGAGTTCCTGCTCCCGCTGGTCATGCTGATCTCCAACGACAACCAGACCGTGTCGGTGGCCCTCGGCGTCCTCCAGGGCCAGCGCCTGATGGACGCCACGATGACCAACGCGGCTGCCCTGCTGGGTGTGTTGCCCGCCATCGTCTTCTTCCTCGTCTTCCAGCGGACCCTCACGCGCGGCATCGCCGTGGGTGCCGTCAAGTAGTAAGGGGACCCCCACATGAAGTTCACCGACGGCTACTGGCTGATGCGCGAGGGCGTCACCGCCGCCCACCCGGTCGAGGTCCTCGATGTCACCGCCCCGGACGGCGCGCTGGAGATCCACGCCCCGACGATGCCGATCCGCCACCGCGGCGACCTGCTGAAGGGACCGGTCGTGACGATCAGCGCCCACGCCCCGTTGCCCGACGTCATCGGCGTCACCTTCACCCACTTCGAGGGCGAACAGCCGCGCGGCCCCCAATTCGACGTCCAGAAGGAGGAGTTCGCGGTTCATACCTCCTACGACGACGAGCACGCGACCCTCACCTCCGGCGCCCTGTCGGTGAAAGTGGCCCGCACCGGCCCCTGGCACGTCGACTTCCTCGCCCACGGCCGCGTCCTCACCAGCAGCGGCCCCAAGGGCATGGGCATCATGCGGGACGCGACCGGCGCCCACTATCTGCGCGAGCAGCTCGGGCTCCAAGTGGGCACGTCCGTCTACGGACTCGGCGAACGCTTCGGCCCGCTCGTCAAGAACGGCCAGGTCGTCGACATGTGGAACGCCGACGGCGGCACCGCCACCGAACAGGCCTACAAGAACATCCCCTTCTACCTGACCGACGCCGGCTACGGCGTCTTCGTCGACCACCCCGGAAAGGTCTCCTTCGAGGTCGGTTCGGAGGCGGTCTCCCGGGTCCAGTTCAGCGTGGAGAGCCAGCAGTTGACGTACTACGTCATCTACGGCCCGACGCCCAAGGACATCCTCCGCAAGTACTCCGCCCTCACCGGCCGCCCGGCCCTCCCGCCCGCCTGGTCGTTCGGCCTGTGGCTGTCGACGTCCTTCACCACCTCCTACGACGAGGAGACGGTGACGTCGTTCATCGAGGGCATGCGGGAGCGTGAACTCCCGCTCTCCGTCTTCCACTTCGACTGTTTCTGGATGCGCGAGTTCAACTGGTGCGACTTCCAGTGGGACCCGAGGGTCTTCCCCGACCCGGAGGGCATGCTCACCCGGCTCAAGTCCAAGGGCCTGCACATCTGCGTCTGGATCAACCCGTACATCGCGCAGCGCTCGCCGCTCTTCGCCGAGGGCAAGGCACTCGGTCACCTCCTGCGCCGACCGGACGGCAGCGTCTGGCAGTGGGACCTGTGGCAACCGGGCATGGCCCTAGTCGACTTCACCAGCCCGGCCGCCCGCGACTGGTACGCCGGAAAGCTGGAGGCGCTCCTCGCGCAGGGCGTCGACTGCTTCAAGACCGACTTCGGCGAGCGCGTCCCCGTCGACGTCGCCTACGCGGACGGCGCGGACCCCGAGCGGATGCACAACTACTACACCTACCTCTACAACCGCACGGTCTTCGACGTCCTGCGCAAACACCGCGGCGAGGGAGAGGCCGTCGTCTTCGCCCGCTCGGCCACAACGGGCAGCCAGAAGTACCCCGTTCACTGGGGCGGCGACTGCGAGGCGACGTACGAGTCGATGGCCGAGTCCCTGCGCGGCGGCCTCTCGCTGGGCCTGTCCGGCTTCGGCTACTGGAGCCACGACATCGGCGGCTTCGAGGGCACCCCGACCCCCGCCCTCTTCAAACGCTGGCTGGCCTTCGGCCTGTTGTCCTCGCACAGCCGCCTGCACGGCAGCTCGTCGTACCGCGTCCCGTGGCTCTTCGACGAGGAATCCGTGGACGTCCTACGGCAGTTCACCCGCCTGAAGCTGAGCCTCATGCCGTATCTCTACGAGACCGCGCGCACCGCCTCCGCCGAGGGCGTGCCGATGATGCGAGCGATGGTGCTGGAGTTCCCGGACGACCCGGGGTGCGCGCATCTGGAACGGCAGTACATGCTCGGCCCGGACCTGCTGGTCGCGCCCGTGTTCAGCGACGACGGGGACGTCTCGTACTACGTCCCCGAGGGCACCTGGACCCACTACCTCACCGGCCGCACGGTCACCGGCCCGCGCTGGGTGCGCGAGAAGCACGGCTTCGACAGTGTGCCGCTGCTGGTGCGGCCGGGCGCGGTGCTCCCGGTCGGCGCGGTGACCGACCGGCCCGACTACGACTACGCCGACGGCGTCACCCTGCGGGCGTACGGCCTGGGGCGGGGCGCGCAGGTGACGGTGCCGGTCGGCGAGGTGACCTTCACCGTCGTACGGGAGGGGGACACGCTCCGGGCGTCCTGCAGCGACCCGTCCGTGGTATGGGCGCTGGCCGCCGGTGAACGGTCGAAGTCGGGCAGCGGGTTCCTCACCCTGGAGCTGGGCTGATGGTGAAGATCACCGATGTGGCCCGGCACGCCGGGGTCTCCCCCAGCACCGTGTCGTACGCGCTGAGCGGCAAGCGCCCGATCTCCGAGGAGACCCGGCAGCGCGTCGAGGCGTCCATCCGCGAGCTGGGCTACCGTCCGCACGCCGGCGCCCGCGCCCTGGCCAGCAGCCGCTCGAACGTGCTGGCCCTCGTCATCCCCTTACGGTCCGGCATCCATGTCCCGGTGGTCATGCAGTTCGCGATGTCGGTGGCGACCACCGCCCGCCGTCACGACCACGACGTGCTGCTGCTCACCCAGGAGGAGGGCGAGGAGGGCCTGAGGAGGGTCGCGGACTCCGCGCTCGTCGACGCGATGATCGTGATGGACGTCCAACTCGACGACCCCCGGCTGCCGTTGCTCCGCTCCCTGGACCGGCCGTCCGTGCTGATCGGCTTCCCCGCCGAGGCGGCCGGACTGACCTGTGTCGACCTGGACTTCAGGGCGGCCGGTGAGCTGTGCGTGGAGCGCCTCGCGGGGCTCGGGCACCGGGTCGTCGCCCTCGTCGGTTCACCGCCGGAGGTGTACGTCCGCCGAACCGCCTTCGCCCAGCGCGTCGTTCAGGGTTTCACCGCCGCCGCCGACCGCAACAAGCTCGCCTCCTCCGTCCACCCCTGCGAGGCGGCGCCCGCCGCGGCATCGGCCGTGGCGGAACAACTGCTGCGCGAACAGCCCGCGTTGACCGGAGTCGTCGTCCACAACGAAGCCCTCCTGGAACCCCTCATCGACGCCTTCGAGCAGCTCGGCCTGCGCGTCCCCGGCGATCTGTCGGTCACCGCGATCTGCCCCGACGAACTCGCCGAGTCCGTACGGGTCCCGGTCACCTCGGTCGCGCTGCCCGCCGCCGAACTCGGGTCCAGGGCAGTCGAGTTGCTGATGAAGAAGCTGGGCGGCAAGACCGTGCCCGACGCGACGCTGCTGTCCCCCCGGCTTACGGAACGCGCGAGCACGGCGCCGCGGAACGCGCCCTGACCACAACCCCTTTGGTGCAAGGCCCTACTCGAAGGAGCCGCGACATGAAAGGCAAGAGAAGAAGTCACAGGTCAAGTCACAGAACAAGTCGCAGAACCACGCTCATCGTGGCGTTCGCCCTGATCGTCGGCCTGGGAGCGACGGTCCCGGCGACGGCCGACACCCCGTACCCCTTCCGCGACCCGACGCTCCCCGTGAGCAAGCGCGTTGACGACCTGCTCGGCCGGCTGACCCTCGACGAGAAGATCTCCCTCCTCCACCAGTACGAACCCGCGATCCCCCGCCTCGGCATCCAGTCCTTCCGCACCGGCACCGAGGCCCTGCACGGCGTTGCCTGGCTCGGCAAGGCCACCGTCTTCCCGCAGGCCGTCGGACTCGCCTCCACCTGGGACCCCGCGCTGATGGAACAGGTCGGCTCGGCGGTCGGCGACGAGGCCCGCGGCTTCCAGCAACAGCGCCCTGACGGCTGGGGGTTGAACCTCTGGGCCCCGGTGGTCAACCTCCTCCGCGACCCGCGCTGGGGCCGCAACGAGGAGGGCTACAGCGAGGACCCGGAGCTGACCGGCGCCCTGTCGACGGCGTACGGCGAGGGCCTGACCGGCGGCGACCCGGACCACCTCAAGACGGCCCCCACCCTGAAGCACTATCTCGCCTACAACAACGAGGTGGACCGCGCGACCACGTCATCCGACCTGCGCCCACGGGTGGAGAAGGAGTACGACGAGGCCGCCTTCCGACCGGCGATCGCGGCGGACGCGGCCACGGGTGTGATGACGTCGTACAACCTGGTCAACGGCCGCCCCGCCACGGTCAATCCGGACCTGGACGACACCGTACGGAGCTGGACCGACCAGAAGCTGCTGAACGTCACCGACGCCTTCGCCCCCGGCAATCTCGTCACCCCGCAGCAGTACTACCCCACGATCGCGGAGGGCGACGCGGCGGCCCTCAAGGCCGGCGTCGACAGCTTCACGGACAACAGCGCGGACCCGGGCCCGACGACGGCGGCCGTCAACTCGGCCCTCCAGCAAGGTCTGTTGAAGGTGCCGGACATAGACAGGGCGGTGTCGGACATCCTCTCCGTCCGCGTCCGGCTCGGTGAGTTCGACCCGGGCGGCGGCAGGTACGGCTCGATCGACGCGTCGGTCATCAACAGTCCGGCGCACCAGAAGCTGGCGCGCAAGGCGGCGGCCGAGGGCACGGTGCTGCTGAAGAACAACGGCACACTGCCCCTGGGGAGTTCGGGCAAGAACGTCGCCGTGGTCGGCCCGCTCGCCGACACCCTCTACACCGACTGGTACTCGGGCACGCTCCCCTACGCCGTCACCCCCGCGCAGGGCATCGCCTCGAAGCTGAACACACCTGTGGCCACCAGCGAGGGAGTCGACCGCATCGCCCTGCGCGACACGGCGACCGGCAAGTACGTCACGGCAGGCACGGGCGACTCGGGCGCAGCCTTGCAGGAGAACACGGACACCGCCACGACCGCCGCCCAGTTCGACTCGTTCGACTGGGGCTCGGGCATCGTCACCCTGCGCTCGGCCGCCAACGGCAAGTACGTCGGCTACAACTGGTCGAACTTCGTCAACGACCAGACGCAGCCCAATGGTTGGTACGTCCAGCAGCAGTTCGAGCTGGAACAGCAGGACGACGGCACGTACATGCTGAAGTACGCGGGCTACGAGACCGCCGAGTCCTGGTGGTCGAGCCCGGTCTACCTGGGCCCGACCGACGCGAACGGCACCCTGGGCCTGGTACCGAAGGACCAGGCCGCGCACTACGCGAAGGACGTGATCCGCAGCGGTGTCGACGACGCCGTGGCCGCGGTGAAGGGCAAGGACACGGCGGTCGTCGTCATCGGCTCCATGCCGTCGATCAACGGCCGCGAGGCCCACGACCGCACCGACATGTCCCTGGCCCCCTCCCAGGAGGCCCTGGTCAAGGCGGTCCACCGGGCCAACCCGAAGACGGTGGTCGTGGTCGAGAACAGCTACCCCACCACACTGGGCGCCGTGCAGCAGGAGATCCCGGCCCTCCTCTGGACCTCCCACGCGGGCCAGGAGACGGGCAACGCCCTGGCCGACATCCTCTACGGCGACGTCAACCCGTCCGGCCGCCTCACCCAGACCTGGTACCGGTCGGCCGCGGACCTCCCCTCGATCCTCGACTACGACATCATCAAGTCCGACCGCACCTACCAGTACTTCCAGGGCACCCCGCTCTACCCCTTCGGCTACGGCCTCTCCTACTCGACCTTCCGCTACGGCGCCCTGAAACCCGTCACCGGCGGCTACGAGGTCGCGGTGACGAACACGGGCACGCGGGCCGGCGACGAGGTCGTACAGCTCTACACACACCAGCGCACATCCCGCGACAAGGAACCCCTGAAACAACTGAAAGCATTCCAGCGGGTATCGCTCAAAGCGGGCGAGACGAAAACGGTCGCGCTGAAACTCCAGCAGAAGGACCTGGCCCACTGGGACGTCACCCGCTCGAAATGGGTGGTGGAAAGCGGCACGTACGACGTCATGGCGGGCGCCTCCTCCACCGACATCCGCTCCCGCACGACCTGGCGCGTCCACGGCGAGACCATCCCACCGCGGAACCTCTCCCGGACGACCCGCGCCGAGAACTTCGACGACTACTCCGGCATTCACCTCGTGGACGAGTCCAAGGCGAGCGGCACTGCGGTGGGCGCGGCGACGGACGGGGCATGGCTGAAGTTCGCGGACACGCAACTGGGCACGGGGGCGAGGAAGTTCACGGCCCGGGTGGCGGGTACCGCCGCCGGCACGATCGAGGTCCGGCTGGGTTCCGCGACAGGCAGGCTGGTGGGGACGGTTCGCACGGCGGCGACTCCGTCGTCGTACGACTACGAGACGGTGACCGCGGAGCTCGCGGGCGGCGCGGCGAAAGGCCGTGGCGACGTGTATCTCGTCCTGAGCGACGGCCTGCGCATATCGGCCTTCGCGCTTCAGTGAACGACGCTTCAGTGAACGAAAGGGAAAGGAAAAGGCCCCGCACTGCCAAAGCAGTGCGGGGCCTTACCCACATGGGATGAGTGGAGATGGCGGGAATCGAACCCGCGTCCACCGGTGCAGAATCAGGGCTTCTCCGTGTGCAGTTCGCTGTGATTTTCTCGGCCCCGGTGATCACGCGAACAAGTCGCCGACGGGCCCAGTCACTGTTTGATTTCCCATCGAACCCCGTGACCGGGCTCGATGGTTTAGTTCCCTAGATTATGCCAGGGTCCGGGTCGGGAACACCCCCGGGCTGACACCCTTTTAGGGTCCTTCAGTCGCTGTTATTAGGCAGCGAGGGCGAAGGACTGGGAATCGCTCTTGGAATTGGCGATTATTGGTTGCGACATATGGTTAACGAGATCATTGCCGCTTCCTCGACACGCTTCACCTGCTTCGACAGCCGCTGTCGAAACCGATCATCCCCATGTTGTTTTTTCAAACCGCTACACACCCGCTGTGGGGTGCAGTAGCCATCGTACGTGAACAACGCGCGGCGATGCCACCGTATTCCTCGTGGCTACTCGCCGCGCTGCTTCCGCTTCGCCGCCGCGATCGCGCGGTCCGACTCACGGCGGTCCTGCTTCTCGCGCAGGGTCTGCCGCTTGTCGTACTCCTTCTTGCCTCGGGCGAGGGCGATCTCCGCCTTGGCCCGGCCGTTGCTGAAGTACAGGGCAAGGGGCACGATCGTGTGACCCGTCTCCTGGGTCTTGGCCTCCAGCTTGTCGATCTCCTCGCGGTGCAGCAGCAGCTTGCGCTTACGGCGCACGGAGTGGTTGGTCCAGGTGCCCTGGTGGTACTCGGGGATGTGGGCGTTGTGCAGCCACGCCTCGCCCCCGTCGATCTGGACGAAGCCGTCGGTCAGCGAGGTCCGGCCCTCACGCAGCGACTTGACCTCGGTACCGGAGAGGACGAGCCCGGCCTCGTAGGTGTCGATGATCGCGTAGTCGTGCCGGGCCTTCTTGTTCTGGGCGACGATCTTGCGCTTGCCACCCTTCTCGCCGTCCCTGGCCTTGCCACCGGCGGCCCCACCGCCCTGCTTGGGCTGGGACTCCTTGGGTACGTACATTCCCTTGCTCATAGTGCTGACCATTTTCGCACTACAGGGGGGTCCGAGGGAAAGGCGATTACAGACGGGCGTCAGGAACGCTCAGGAAGCGTCTCCGAGCCCGCTCAGTACCGTCTCGGCCCGCTCCACGGCGGCCTGTCCCTGTGCGGTGACGTCGAGGTCGGGGGTGATGCCCACGCCGTCGACGGTGTGGCCGGAGGGGGTGCGGTAGTGGCCGACGGTCAGTTCGGCGACGACGCCGTCGGGCAGTTGGCTCGGCATCTGGACCGAGCCCTTGCCGAAGGTCCTGGAGCCCACGACGACCGCGCGGCCGCGGTCCTGGAGGGCGCCGGTGAGCATCTCGGCCGCGCTCATCGTGCCGCCGTCGACGAGTGCGACCAGGGGTCTGGTGGTGTCGCCGCCGGCGTCCGCGTGCAGGGCGCGCTGCCGGCCGTCGACGTCGTAGGTGGCGACGAGGCCGCCGTCGAGGAAGGCGGAGGCGGTGGTGACGGCCTCGGTGACCAGGCCGCCGGAGTTGCCGCGCAGGTCGAGGATGAACGCGGACTCGGCCGGGGCCTGCCGTACGGCGGTGCGGACGAGGTCGCCTACGCCCTTGGTGAACGCGGCGATCTTGATGACGGTGACCGCACCGGTCAGTCGGCGGACCGTCACGGAGTCGGTGGAGAGGCGGGCGCGTCGTACGGTCTCGCTCCACGCGTGCGTGCCGCGCTCCAGGCCGAGGGTGACGGTGGTGCCGGCGGCGGCGTCCTGGGCGTCACCGCGCAGTAAGGAGACGACCTCGGTGACGGGCTGCCCGTCGACGTTCTCGCCGTCGACGGTGCGCAGTCGGTCGCCCTTGTGGACACCCGCGGCGGCGGCGGGCGACCCGGACTGCACCTTGGTCACCTCGATCCGGCCGTCCCGCTCGCGCCGGGCCCAGAGCCCGACGCCGGTGTACTGGCCGTCGAGGGCCTCCTCGAACTCCTCGTACTCCCCTGGGGAGTACACGGCACCCCACCGGTCCCCGCTGCGGCTGACGGCCCGCTCGGCGGCCTCCATGGGCGACTTGCCGTCGGCCTTGGCGTCGGCGGCGGCCTTCGCGACCTCTTCGGTACGGCCGACGGGCGCCGAACGGGCCGTACCGGACGCCGTTTTCCGGTCGGACCGGTCGGCTTCGTCGAACGATCCGGTCGCCGCACCGGCCACCAGCACGCTCGCGAACACCAATGTCAGGGCGGCCCCGCGGCGGATGCGGCGGGGCTGACAGAACAGGTCGCGGCCTGACATGGCGGTGAGTCTAGGACAACGCGAAGGGCCGCACGGGCGGTTGCCCGTACGGCCGCCGTGGCATGCGTCACCGAGGCGTCTGGGGCGGGGCACGGCGAAATCGCGCGGAAGTGATCAGACGTACGGGCATTCGCTCGTCGGTATGAAGCAGGCGGGATGCGGCCCAGGTGTTCGAGCGTCGCGCATACGGTCTGCGGTGAACGGGGGTGAGGACATGGTCGCAACGCAGGAGGCTGCTCGGAGCGGCCATGCCCGGTTCACGTACCGGCTGCGGGTCTCGTCCACTGCCAGAGGGGCGCTGCTGGCCGAGTGGGGGCGTTGCCGGTGGGTGTGGAACGAGTGTGTCGCTCGTTCCAAGAGGGCCTATCGGGATGGGGAGATGTGCGGTCCGGCTCTCCTGGACAAGATGTTGACCGAGACTCGCGCGATCACGCCGTGGCTGGCCGGGGGCGCGTCCGTCCCGCAGCAGCAAGTGATCCGCGACTTCGGCACGTCACGTGCGAAGGCCCTGAAGGACATCAGGGAACGTCTGTCGGTGACGCGCCGGGCGGGAATGCCCGGCTACAAGAAGAAGCACGAGAGCCGTCCGAGTCTGAACTACACGCGGCGCGGTTTCCGCTTGAAGGACGGGCGGCTGCATCTGGCGGGTGGGATCGTCCTGACCGTGGTGTGGTCGCGCCAACTGCCCGCCGGGCCCTCGTCGGTGCGCGTGTACCAGGACAGTGTCGGCGACTGGTACGCCTCCTTCGTCGTCCCCGCCGAGGTCGCGCCGCTGCCCGGAACCGGCCGGGTGATCGGCGTCGACTGGGGCGTGCGGGAGACCGCCACCACCACGAGCGACGCCCACGACCTTCCCCATGCCGGGCACGGCAGAAAGGGTCAGGCGAAGCTGTCCCGGTACGACCGGATGGCGGCGCGCCGCAAGCCGAAGAAGGGCCACGCGGCCTCGAAGGGCTACCGCGAGGCGAAACGATGGCGGGCGAAGACCTACCAGAAGATCGCCCGGCAACGGCAGGACACCGCACGCAAGTGGGCCAAGAAGGTCGTGCGGGACCATGACGCGATCGCGGTGGAGGACTTCAGACCGAAGTTCCTCGCGAAGACGTCCATGGCACGCAAGGCGGCGGACGCCGCGATCGGGGCGACGAAGCGGGCCCTGATCGAGATGGGGCGCAAGCACGCACGGGACGTGCGCCTGGTGCATCCCGCGCACACCACCATGGACTGCGGACGGTGCGGAGCGAGAACCAAGCACGCCCTCCCGGTGTCGGAACGCACGTACACCTGCACCGCGTGCGGAGCCGTGTCCCCCAGGGACAGGAACTCCGCCCGCGTGATGCTCGTCCGGGCTGGTCTGAACCCGGCTGGTGCTGAGGGCGCAGGACCTCCTGGAGCGCTGCTCCAGAAGGCGGCCTGAGCCAGGAATCCCCTCCCTTGGCAGGGAGGGGAACCGTCAAACCTTCAGGTACTTGCGCAGCGCGAAGAACGCCGCAAGCGCGGGCATCAGCAGGCTCGTCGCGAGGATGAGCGGGAGCTTCGTCAGGACGGCGTCCCAGCCGATGAAGTTGATCAGGTTGAGCTTGTGGGACAGGTCCAGGCCGTGGTCGATGATGAAGTACCGGGCGACGACCAGGAATCCGCAGGCGACCGTGCCGCCGATGAGGCCGGCGACCGCGGCCTCCATGATGAACGGGGCCTGGATGTAGAAGCCGGACGCGCCGACCAGGCGCATGATGCCGGTCTCACGGCGACGGCTGAACGCCGAGACGCGCACCGTGTTGACGATCAGCATCAGGGCGACCACCAGCATGAGGGCCATGACCGCGCGGGCGGCCCAGTTCATGCCGTTCAGGAGGCCGAAGAGGTTGTCCAGGATGCCCTTCTGGTCCTGCACCGACTGGACGCCGTCACGGCCGTCGAAGGCGGTCGCGATGACCTGGTACTTCTCCGGGTCCTTGAGCTTGATGCGGTACGACTCCTGCATCTGGTCCGGGGTGAGGGAGCTGGCCAGCGGGGAGTCGCCGAACTGCTCCTTGTAGTGCTTGTACGCCTCGTCCTGCGACTCGTACACGACCTTCTCGACGACCGACATCTTGCCGAGGTCGGACTTGATCTGCGCCTTCTGGTCGTCGGTCACCGCGCCTTTGGCGCAGTTGGGGTCGGACTCGGCGTCGCTCTTGTTGCAGAGGAAGATCGAGACGTTGACCTTGTCGTACCAGTAGCCCTTCATCGTGGTCACCTGGTCGCTCATCAGGAGCGAGCCGCCGAAGAGGGCCAGGGACAGGGCTACGGAGACGACGACCGCGAAGGTCATCGTCAGGTTGCGGCGGAGACCGACACCGATCTCGGAGAGTACGAACTGGGCGCGCATGGCGGCTTCTTCAGGCCTTTCCGTGGACGGACATCAGACGGCGGTCGAACGGCGGTCAGTGCTGGTAGCCGTAGACGCCACGTGCCTGGTCACGGACGAGGCGGCCCTTCTCCAGCTCGATGACGCGCTTGCGCATCTGGTCCACGATGTTCTGGTCGTGCGTCGCCATGACCACGGTGGTGCCCGTCCGGTTGATCCGGTCGAGCAGCTTCATGATGCCGACGGAGGTCTGCGGGTCGAGGTTGCCGGTGGGCTCGTCCGCGATGAGGAGCTTGGGCCGGTTCACGAAGGCTCTCGCGATGGCAACGCGCTGCTGCTCACCACCGGACAGCTCACCGGGCCTGCGGTCCTCCTTGCCGCCGAGCCCGACGAGGTCGAGCACCTGGGGCACGGACTTGCGGATCTCGCCCTTGGACTTGCCGATGACCTCCTGCGCGAAGGCCACGTTCTCGGCGACCGTCTTGTTGGGCAGCAGGCGGAAGTCCTGGAAGACGGTCCCCAACTGGCGGCGCATCTGCGGCACCTTCCAGTTGGAGATGCGGGCGAGGTCCTTGCCCAGCACGTGCACCTGGCCCTGACTGCACCGCTCCTCGCGGAGGACCAGCCTCAGGAAGGTGGACTTTCCGGAGCCGGAGGACCCCACGAGGAACACGAACTCGCCCTTCTCCACTTCCAGGGAGACGTCTCTGAGAGCGGGGCGGGTCTGCTTGGGGTAGACCTTGGAGACATTGTCGAATCGGATCACGGGTGCACCACGGGTAGCCGGGGGTAGGTGAGCGTGACCATACGCGACCCGGGTGTACCCGCGCAGTCGGCGTCCGGGGTTGCGCGAGGCTTGCACGTTTTGTCGCGGATTTGCAGGGCTGGAACGCACAAGGTCGGGGCAGGATAAGGCGAGCCGCGCCGAATCCAGCGGAACCTGGCACAGTGGAGGGGGAACGTTCTGGTTTCCCGGGGCGTTGTGTCTGTGAAAGCCGGTGCAAGGAGGGCGAGCGCATGACGTACGACCGGTTGGTGTGCGCGAACTGCGCGGCGCCCGTGAACGAGGGCCGCTGTCCCGTCTGCCGTGCGAACCGCGCGCGGCTGCAGCAGGAGAATCCGTGGGGCAATCTCAACCCCATGGCACTGATCGCCCTGCTCGCGGTACTGATCGCGGCGCTGGCGCTGGTGGCGCACCAGACCGCGTAGGCGGCCTGGACAAGGACACGCAGAAGGGCCCGGAGCGACATGCTCCGGGTCCTTCGTCGTACGACGTGCGTACGGTCCGTACGGGGACGGCTACCGTCAGGCGATCGTGCCGCCGCGGTTGCTGCTCGCGAGACGCGGGAGCACGCGGAAGGCGATGCCGCCGGCGATCATCGTCGCGGCGCCGATCAGCAGGAACGCGGTCTGGCCGGCACCGGTCTCGGCGAGCTCACCGCCGCTGCCCTGGGCCGTCGTGTCCGACCCGGTGTCGGTGAGCGCGGAGGTACCCGCCTCCTGGGCGGAGGAGCCGCCGTCGGGGTCGGTGTTGTTGCCGCCGGTGGAGCCGGAGCCGCTGGTGCTGCCGTCCGTCGGGGTGTCGGTGGGCTCGTCCGTCGGCTCGGTGGGGTTGTCGGTCGGCTCCGTCGGGTCGTCGCTCGGCGGAATCGAGGTCGGCGGCTCGGAGGTCGGGGGCTCCGAGGTCGGCGGCTCCGAGGTCGGCGGCTCGCTCGGCGTGTTCGGAGCGGTCGGGACAACGGTGTCGGTCGGGTCGGGCGAGGCCGGGCCGTCGAGGTTGACGTCCGCGCTGACACCGTTCTCGTCCACGGTCACACCGAGGTCGAGCGCCGATGCGGCACCCGCGGCGGTCAGCGAGGCACCGGCGGCGATGATCGCGCCGGCCGCTATGCGCGCGACACGGATCCGCGTCTTCTTGGTCATTAGGTTGCTACCCCCAGTAGCTCGTCGTCAGGGTGGCGCGTCGGTGTCCGGGGCCGTGATCGACGGGGGTGACGGCTGGCGAAAGCTCAGATCCCCCGGTTCACATGCGCCCCGGAGATACGCATGCCACGCTTCACCTTTCCCACTTTTCACAGCAACGTCAAGGCCGTTGCGAGCGCAATGTCCAACTAAGGGTTCTTTGCTGGGGGATGGAACCTGTGAGTGTGACGTAAAACCCGGACATCGTGGAGCACGACGGGAAAACAAAAGGCAACTGCCGCCCGGTGGACGGCAGTTGCCTTGTCGACAAAGCAATGTGCGGAGTTACTTCTCCTGCTGCTTGCGCCAGCGAATTCCGGCCTCCAGGAAGCCGTCGATCTCGCCGTTGAACACGGCCTCGGGGTTGCCCACTTCGTACTCCGTGCGCAGGTCCTTGACCATCTGGTACGGGTGCAGGACGTACGAACGCATCTGGTTTCCCCAGGAGTTGCCGCCGTCGCCCTTGAGGGCGTCCATCCGGGCCTGCTCCTCCTGGCGGCGGCGCTCCAGCAGCTTGGCCTGGAGCACGTTCATCGCGCTGGCCTTGTTCTGGATCTGCGAGCGCTCGTTCTGGCAGGAGACGACGATGCCGGTGGGGAGGTGGGTCAGGCGGACCGCGGAGTCGGTGGTGTTGACGCCCTGGCCGCCGGGGCCCGACGACCGGTACACGTCGACGCGCAGCTCGGACTCGTCGATCTCCATGTGGTCGGTCTGCTCGACGACCGGCAGGATCTCGACACCGGCGAAGGAGGTCTGGCGGCGCCCCTGGTTGTCGAAGGGCGAGATCCGCACCAGCCGGTGGGTGCCCTGCTCGACGGAGAGCGTGCCGTAGGCGTACGGCACGTGGACGACGAAGGTGGTCGACTTGATGCCGGCCTCTTCGGCGTACGACGTCTCGTAGAGCTCCGTCTTGTAGCCGTGGCGCTCGGCCCAGCGCAGGTACATGCGCTGGAGCTTCTCGGTGAAGTCGGAGGCGTCGACGCCGCCGGCCTCGGCGCGGATGGTGACGACGGCCTCGCGGGAGTCGTACTCGCCGGAGAGGAGGGTACGGACCTCCATCTCGTCCAGCGCCTTCTTGACGGCGGTCAGCTCGTTCTCCGCCTCGGCGCGGGTGTCCGGGTCGTCCTCCTCCTCGGCCATCTCGAAGAGGACCGAGAGGTCGTCGATCCGGCCGCGAAGGGCCTCGGTCTTGCGGATCTCGGCCTGGAGGTGGCTCAGCTTGCTGGTGACCTTCTGCGCCGCCTCCGGGTCGTCCCACAGGGAGGGCGCTGCCGCCTGCTCCTCGAGGACGACGACATCTGCCCTCAGCGTGTCCAGGTCCAGGACGGCCTCGATCGACTCCATGGTCGAGGAGAGGGACTTGAGCTCTTCGGAAACATCGACGACTGCCACGCCTCCAGCGTAACGGCTCCGCCAAGCGGGGAGTGCCGTGGCCGTAACGGGGCTCTGGTCACCCGGCGCCGGGGCGGGCGTACCTGGGGGCTCCGCCCCCAGACCGCCGTACCTGTCCCGACTCGGCCGGCTGCAAAGTACCGAAGGACCCTTACGGCGAAGCCGGTGCCGAGTTCTTCGTGTCCGGGGCGTTCGTGCCGGAGTCGTCCCCGGACGTCGCCGCCCACGTGCCGACCCCCACCGCCGCGACCAGCACCACTCCCGCCGCCGCCAGCGTCAGCCGCCTGCGCCGGGTCGCCGCCCGGTGCCGGGCCGAACCGGGACGCGGGGCGCCCGCCGGACGCGGGGCCCGTGCCGTACCGCGCGGGCCGCCCGCCAGCTCGTCCGGCGCGGGCACGCGCATCGACGTGTGGGTGTCCCGGTTGGAGTCGGCGGGCTTGGCGCCCGGCACCAGCGGTACGGCGCCCCGTCGTACCCGCTCGCTGCGCGCGGGCGCGGCCACCGGGGTCTCCTCCTGCTCCGCCTCCTCCGGCTCGGTGTCCGGCTCGTCGACGTCCAGCGGGGGCATCCCGGCCAGCAGGGGCAGTTGTTCGCGCAGCCGGGCGGCGAGTTCGGAGGCGCGCAGCCGGGAGGCCGGGGCCTTCGCCAGGCACTGCACCATGAGCTGCCACAGTTCGTCGGGGATCCCGGGCAGCGGTACGACGGTCTCGGTGACATGGCGTCGCAGCACCGCACCGGGGTGGCCGCCGCCGAACGGGGTGAATCCGGCGAGGAGTTCGTACAGGACGGTCGCCAGGGCGTAGATGTCGACGGCCGCGCGCGGGGGCAGGCCCTCGACGATCTCGGGGGCGAGGTAGTCCGGCGTGCCGATGATCTTCGTGGCGCGGGTGCGGCGCGGGGAGTCGATGAGTTTGGCGACCCCGAAGTCCGTCAGCAGCGCGGGGTGCGCGCCGCCGGGGCCGAGCGGGCCCTGCATGTCGAGGAGCACGTTCTCCGGCTTGACGTCCCGGTGGACGACGCCGGCCGCGTGGGCCGCCGCGAGTCCGTCCGCGATGTCGGCGACGATCGCGACCGCCGCCTCGGGGGAGAGCCTGCGTTCCCGGTCGAGGCGGGTGCGCAGGTCGGTGCCGCGGACCAGGTCCATGACGAGGGCGAGGTCGTTGCCGTCGACGACCAGGTCCCGTACGGACACGATGTTCGGGTGCTCCAGGCCGAGCAGGGCGGTGCGCTCCTGCACGAAGCGGCCGACGAGTTCCTGGTCGGACGCGAGGTCCTCGCGCAGCAGCTTGACGGCGACGGGCCCGTCGGGCCCCTCACCCAGCCACACCGTGCCGGCGCTGCCCCGCCCCAGGATCTGGTTGGCGGTGTACCGGCTGCCGATCTTCCGTGCCAAGGCTGCTCCTACCAGACGCGTGTTGTCGTTAAAACTACGCGTCAGATGAGCCAACCTTCACCGCGGAGGCGGAAATCACCCACTGGGTGTCGACAAATCACCAACACAACGTCCGACTTGGGCTTTTCGGGGGTCAGTTGCCCGCGGCCGAACCCAGATCCTTGACCCAGCCGCTCACCGTGCCGACGGTGTCGCTGATCTCCTGCCAGTAGCTCTTGCCCGTGCCGATCCAGTGCTGCAGCGGGGTCAGTTCCCAGACCAGCCAGCCCGCGAGAACCAGCAGGACGATCGTGAAGAGGCAGCCCTTCAGACAGCCCAGGCCGGGGATCTTCATCGGGTTGGCGCTGCGCTGCCGCGGCTGGCGGGGCTCACGGGCCGCCGGCTCCTGCGGCCGCTGGGGCTGCGGGCGCGGCGGGGCGTACTGCTGCGGCTGTTGCTGCTGCGGATGGCCGTAGCCGCCCTGCTGCTGCGGTTGCTGACGCTGCGAGGGCCGCTGCTGCGGGCGTTGCTGTGCGGCCTGGCGGGGCTGTTGCTGGGGCTGCTGCTGCGGGCGGGAGACCTGGCGCTGGGGGCGGCGGCGCAGCGGGTCCTCGCCCGGGTCGAGGTAGGGCTGGAACTGTGTCTGTTCGTTGCGGTCGCGGGCCGCGCGGAGCTGGTTCTGCCAGGGGTGCGGCTGCTCGGGGCCGGGGCCTGACGGGTTCTGCCCGCCCTGTTGGCCCTGCTGGCCGTACGGGTTCTGCGGCATGACCGTGGTCGGGTCGGCCGCGCCGCGGTTCGGCATCACGGTGGTGGGGTCGGCGGCGCCCACCGGGCCGCTGGTGTGCGGGAGGACGCTGGTCGCCGCGTTCGGGTCGTAGGCGCCGGCCTGGTGCGACAGGACCTGCGTCGGGTCCGCGGCGCCGGGCACGCCCGGTACGGCGGCGGGCGTGGGGTCGGGGGCCAGCAGCCTGCCGACGTTCTCGGCGGCGGCGATCTGCGCGGAGTTGGCGTGCACGCCGACGCCCTCGGCGACGACGCGCAGGCCGCGGGCGAGGTTCTCGGCGCTGGGCCGCTCGTCCGGGTTCTTGCGCAGGCAGCGCTCGATGACCGTCCACAGGGGGTCGGGGACCGTCGAGGGGCGGCGCGGTTCGGCGCTCAGGTGCTGGTGGAGGACTTCGAGGGCCGAGCCGCCGGAGAACGGCGGATGGCCGGTGACCAGCTCGTACAGCAGGATGCCGGCGCCGTAGATGTCCACGGCGGAGGTCTGCGGGCGGCCCTCGGCGGACTCCGGCGCGATGTACGCGGGCGTGCCGACGAATTCCTGCGTGCGGGTCAGGCCCGGGGAGTCGGCGAGGCGGGCGATGCCGAAGTCGGTGAGCAGCGGGTACATCTGGCCGCCGCCCTGCTTGAGCAGGACGTTGGCCGGCTTCAGGTCGCGGTGGACGACGCCGTCGGCGTGGCTGGCGGCCAGCGCGTCGGCGATCTGCGCGGTGAGCAGGGCCGCGCCGACGGGGCTGAAGGGGCCGTTCTCGCGCAGGTAGTGGTGCAGGTCGGGGCCCTCGACGAGATCCATGACGAGCGCCAGGAGATCGCCCTCGACGACCAGGTCGCGGACCCGGACGATGTTCGGGTGGGTCAGGCGCAGCAGCACCGACCGCTCGCGCAGGAACCGCATCACGATGTCGGGATCGTTCGCGAGTTCTTCCTTGAGGACCTTGATCGCGACGGTCTCTCCGGGCTGGCCCTGGACGGCCGCCTCGGCGCCCGCGGTCTCCCGCTGGCGGGCCCGCCAGACGGTGCCCGTGGCACCGCGTCCGAGCGGCTCCTCCAGGAGGTACTTGCTGCCTACCGGCCGCACGTCTGCGCTCCCTGCTGCTTGCCTGTGTTCCGGTCCACTGTAGTGCCGCCCCTCTTGCGGCTACCTACGTAAGCATCGCCGTACATGTTCGAAGGAAAGACGCTCACCCCGGTCTCCCGGTTGCCCCAATGGTCGTCGAGGCCGGACATGACCGGTCTCACTCGATCACCGGCGCACCACTGGTCAGGCACTTTTGGGGACAGAGCTGACCAATCAAGATCACTTGCTGCCGGGCCCCGGGCGAGTTGTCAGTGGCAGGTGCGAGGATGCGTGCAGTACTGGCCGATGTGCTCGCGCGGGGTGGGGGAATATTCCGTGCCGGGGCAGAAGGGACCGCTGACGGCGATGCAGATCCGGCTGACCGTCGTAGACCCGCTGGGGCCGCCCGCGCAGCCGCGGGGCCGCTCCGCGAGTTGCGATGTGCTGGTCACCGCGCCCGCCGGCACGGCCCTGGCCGCGGTGGCGTCCGCGCTGGCCTCGGCGGTCTCCGCCGAGGCGGTCGCGTCGCAGTCCGAGCGGAGCCGCGAGTCCGGCGGCCCGATCGTGCTGTACGCGGGCGTGGAGCGCCTCGACACCCAGCGCTGCACCCTGGGCGAGCCGCCGCTGACGGACGGCGCGGTGCTGTCCCTGGGCGCCCCCGCCGAGCCCGAGGCGCATCCCGAGCTGGACGACGCCCCGACCCAGCTCCATGTGGTCGCGGGCCCGGACGCGGGCGGGGTGCACCTCCTGCACGGCGGCCAGATCCACATCGGCCGCTCCGCCGACGCCGATGTCCCGCTCGACGACCCGGACGTGTCCCGGCTGCACTGCGCGGTGACGGTCGACCCCGGGGGCCGGGTCTCGGTCGCCGACCTGGGCTCGACGAACGGCACGACACTGGCGGGCACGCGCGTGGGCACCCGCCCGGTGCGCTTCGCCCCGGGCGCGCTGCTGCGCGTCGGCGAGTCGGCCCTGCGGCTGACCCCGTCCGGCGGTCCGGGAGCGCGGGCCGAGACCGCCCCCGACGGCGAGGGCCACGTGCGCGTGTCCCCCGGCACCCCGGCCACCCCGGGCAGCGAACCGCTCGTGGTGCCGGGCCAGGGCGGCGCCCCGAGCATCGAGCACCGCGTCGTCCAGGACGGCGGGGACACCCACGCCGGCCGCTTCGGGGTGTTCGGCGAGCCCCTGCCCGACGGGGCCGCCGAGGACGCGTTCTCGGCGCGTACGACGACCTCCCGCATCCCCGCCGACGACGGCTCCGGCGACCACGGCGGACGGAAGGGCACCCCGCTCCGGGGCACCGACGTTCCGCAGGGCGTGCGCAGGCGCGGTGGCATCGGCAAGTGGGCGCGCCGCCTGACGGGCGGCCGCGGCGAGCCGACGGCCGAGGACCCCGAGGCGTCGTACGGCTCTTCGTACGACGGCTACGACTCCTACGGCTCCCACGGCGAGGAGGGCGCCGACGAGAGCGTGCCGTCCTCGCCCGTCGTCCTCCAGCAGCCGGACACCTGGCCCGATCCGGCGGCCCTGCTGCTCACCGCGCTGGGCCCGGGCCCCCGCCTGTGGGAGCGCGCCCCCGGTCACCCCGAGGCGCTCACCGTGCGGCTCGGCACGGCGGACCGGCCGACACCGGACGGCTCGGCGCTGCTGTCCGCGGTGCCGGTGACCTCCGGGCTCCGTGAGGTCGGCGCGCTGGGCCTGGCCGGTCCGCGCGCGCGGCTGTCCGGGCTGGCCCGCGCGGTGGTGGCCCAGCTCGCCGCGCTGCACTCCCCCGACGCCCTGGAGATCGTGCTGATCAGCACGGACCGCGCGCGTCCGGTGGCCGAGCGCACCGCCGAGTGGTCCTGGCTCGGCTGGCTGCCGCATCTGCGCCCCGGGCACGGCCAGGACTGCCGGCTCCTGCTGGCCTACGACCGGGAACAGGCGACGGCCCGGACCGACGAGCTGCTGCGCCGCCTGGAGGACCACACCGCCGACACGCACGGCACGGGTCGGCCGATCATCGCCTCCGGCGCCTCCGGCCGCCGCACTCCGGGCATCGGCGCACAGCGCGGCTCGTCGGAGGGGCAGTCAGGGGTGTCCTCGCCCTCGGCCGCCTCCTCGCAACTCGGCTCCGCGGAGGGCGAGTCGGGAGCCACCGCGCGGCACACGGCCGCGGACCGGCACCCGCGCGGGGCGACCGTTTACAGCACCAGTGACGACGCCCACCACCACCGGTCCGGCACCCCCGACCCCTCGGGCGCCGTCCGGCAGCGCCCTTCCGACGCCGAGCCCGCCGACCCGGTCCGCGGTGCCGCCCACC
Source organism: Streptomyces sp. NBC_01478 (assembly GCF_036227225.1). Classification (GTDB taxonomy): domain Bacteria; phylum Actinomycetota; class Actinomycetes; order Streptomycetales; family Streptomycetaceae; genus Streptomyces. Next base: position 4,714,347 of record NZ_CP109444.1, read on the forward strand.
GCCCCGCCTGGGCCCGCGCCGACGACGGTGACGGTTCGGGGGACGGCTTCGTCGGGCCGTACACCGTGCTCGTGGTGGACGGTGATCCCGGTGGGGCCGATGTGCGCGAGGCGGTGGCGCGGCTGGCGCACGACGGACCCCGGGCCGGTATTCACGTCGTCTGTCTCGCCGAGACGGAGGCGGCCCCGTCCTCGCCCTCGTCGCCGGTGACGACGACCTACGAGGCCGCGTGCGCCGCGGCGCCGACCTTCCGGGAGTGCGGGGCGGTCGCGCTGCTCAGCGGCGATGTCGCCACGGCTCTGCGGCTGCTGCGGGTCTCGCACGCCGGTACGGGGGCGTCCCGGCCGGCTCCGGACGGCCCCGGCCCGGTCGGGCACGGCACCACCGCCGCCATGGACGCGGTCTCGCTCGCGTGGGCCGAGCGGTTCGCGCGGGCGCTGGCACCGCTGAGGGCGGACGGTCCCGGCGGCGAGCGGCACACGCGCGTGTCGGCGCCGTTGCCCCCATCGGCGCGCCTGCTGGACGAGTTGGGGCTGGCCCGGGCCACCCCGGCGTCCCTGCTGACGCGGTGGGCGGACGCGGGGGACGACAAGGACGCGATCGGCGGCCGGGCCTGGGCGGTGCTCGGCGCCGGACCGCGCGGGCCGGTCACCGTGGACCTCGCCGCCGAGGGACCCCATCTGCTGATCGAGGGCCCGCCCGGCAGTGGCCGTACGGAGTTGCTGCGCGCGGTCGTAGCCTCGCTCGCCGCCGCCGAGCGCCCCGACCGGCTGGGCATCGTGCTGATGGACGGCCGGGACAGCGTGGGCGCGAGCGGCGGTCACGGCGAGGGCCTGCGGGTCTGCACGGACGTGCCGCATGTGACGACCCATCTGACGGCCAACGACCCTGTCCGTATGCGGGAGTTCGCGCAGTCCCTGAGCGCCGAGCTGAAGCGGCGGGCCGAGTTGCTGGGCCGGGTCGGCTTCGTGGAGTGGCACTCCCGGCACGAGGTGTCGGGGCGGATCATCGCCCAGCGCGGCACGTCCGGTGCCGGGGATCTGGAGAGCCCGTCCAGTTCGACGATCCGGCTGCGCCCGTCGGCGGCGGCCCGTCAACAGACCGAGGCGGCACCGCCGTTGCCCCGGCTGGTCGTGGTGGTGGACGACCTGGACGCGCTGGTGAAGCCGCCGCTCGGCTCGCCCGGCCGGCCCGCCGCCGGTTCGGTGATACGCGCACTGGAGGCGGTGGCCCGCGAGGGCGAGCGGCTCGGCGTGCACCTGGTGGCGGCCTCCGCCGTGGAAGCGCGGACGTCCGAGGCGGAACCCGCCCGGCATGCCACGCTCCGTGTCACCCTCGACCCGACGGCCCAGGGGCCGGACGAACCCGCGCCGGGGCGTGGGCGGTTGATCCTCGCGGACGGCCGGAGCACTCCCTTCCAGGGGGGCCGCGTCACGGGCCGTATCCCGCGCACGGCGACGCTCCGGCCCACGGTCGTGCCGCTGGAGTGGCAGCGCATGGGCGACCCCCCGGCCCGCCGCCCGGTCCGCGAACTGGGCAACGGGCCCACGGACTTGGCGCTCCTGGCCAGCGCGTTGGAAAGGGCGACGCGTTCGGTGTCGGCGGCGGAGGTGCCGTCGCTCCTCTGATCGTTCACAGGTCGCCCACACAACCCCACGTCACGACCCCATCACGATCGCGTACTTGACAGTGGACGTCATCTTGCCGCGTTCAAGTACCGGGCGTAGACCAGTGCGCACGGAAGCGTTCGAGCGTTCGACGAGGAACGAAGAACGGGGCAGTGATGCGCAGCACGAGCAGCACACACCGGACACGTACCACCGTACGCACAGCGGCGGTTGTCGCCGCGGGGGCACTGGCGCTCTCGCTCACGGCCTGTGGAGGCGGCGGCGACAAGAGCGACGACAGCAACTCCAGCAGTCCCTCGGCGACCGCCGGCACGGTCACCCTCCCCAAGCTGAACGGCGCGAGCCTCGAAGTGGCCGCCGTGTGGACGGGTGCCGAGCAGAAGAACTTCAAGACGGTCCTCGCGGAGTTCGAGAAGCGCACGGGTGCCAAGGTCACCTTCGTGCCCGCGCAGGACCCGATCATCAACTTCCTCGGCTCGAAGATCGCGGGCGGCCAGCCGCCGGACGTCGCGATGCTCCCGCAGCCCGGCGCGATCAAACAGGCCGTCGACAAGAAGTGGGCCAAGCCCCTGGGAGCCGACGCGATCGCGGAGTTGCAGAAGAACTACTCGCAGGGCTGGCAGGACATCGGCAAGGTCGACGGCAAGCAGTACGGCGTCTACTACAAGGCCGCCAACAAGTCGCTGATCTGGTACAACGCCAAGGTCTTCGAGAACGCGGGCGCCAAGGAGCCCAAGACCTGGCAGGAGTTGCTGACCACCGCGCAGACGGTCTACGACTCCGGGGTCACCCCCTTCTCGGTCGCGGGCGCGGACGGCTGGCCGCTCACCGACTGGTTCGAGAACATCTATCTGTCGCAGGCGGGCCCGGAGAAGTACGACGAACTCGCCCAGCACAAGATCAAGTGGACGGACCCCTCCGTGAAGGAGGCGCTGACCACGCTGGCCCAGATCTGGGGCAAGAAGGCCTATATCGCGGGCGGTCAGAGCGGCGCGCTGCAGACGGAGTTCCCCGCCTCGGTCACCCAGACCTTCAACGGCGGCGACCAGCCGAAGTCCGCGATGGTCTACGAGGGCGACTTCGTGCAGGTCAACATCGGTGAGACGAAGGCGAAGGTGGGCACCGACGCGAAGGTGTTCCCGTTCCCGGCGGTGGGCTCCAGCGCCCCCGTGGTCTCCGGCGGCGACGCGGCCGTCATCCTGAAGGACTCCAAGGCCGCCCAGGCGCTGGCGACTTTCCTCGCCTCACCGGACGCGGCAACGATCCAGGCGAAGCTCGGCGGCTATCTCTCCCCCAACAAGAACGTGCCGGACTCGGCGTACCCGAACGCGGTGCAGCGGACGATCGCCAAGGCGCTGATCGCGGCCGGTGACGACTTCCGCTTCGACATGTCCGACCAGGCCCCGCAGTCCTTCGGCGGGACCCCGGGCAAGGGCGAGTGGAAGGACCTCCAGGACTTCCTGAAGAACCCGACCGATATCGCGGGCACGCAGGCACAGTTGGAGAAGGACGCGGCGGCGGCGTACGCGAGCGGGAGCTGAGCCGGCGATGGCATCGGCAGCGGCGGAGGCCCCCGGGGCCCCCGTCCCTCCCCGCAACCGCAAGAGCGTGACCGGCACCCGCAGGACCGTGGCGGTGCTGTTCCTGCTGCCCGCCCTGGTGCTGCTCGGCGCGCTCGTGGTCTACCCGATCGGGTACTCGCTGGTGCGCAGCTTCGGCAACCGGGCCGGCGACGGCTTCGCCGGATTCGACAACTACAAAGCCCTGTTCACCGACGACGGCATCCGCACCGCCCTGAAGAACAACGTCATCTGGGTGATCTTCGCGCCGACGGTCGCCACCGCCCTCGGCCTGATCTTCGCGGTACTGACCGAACGGGTGCGCTGGGGAACGGCGTTCAAGCTGGTCGTCTTCATGCCGATGGCGATCTCGATGCTGGCCGCCGGCATCATCTTCCGGCTCGTCTACGACCAGGACCCGCACAAGGGCGTCGCCAACGCGGTCTGGGTCGGCGTCCACGACACGTTCGTCTCGTCGTCGGCGTTCCCCAACGCCCACCCGGGCCGCGAGTCGCCTCTGAAGGCGGACCACGGCGGCTTCATCACCAGTACGACGGTCCACACGGGCCAGACCGTCGTCCTCCCGCTGGTCGGCGTCGCCCCCGACCAGATGCCCGACGGCGCGAAGAAGGCCGCAGCGGCGAAGGCGGAGCCGGGGAAGATCACCGGCACGACCTGGCAGGACTTCACCCGCGGCAAGGGCGTCGGCAAGCTCGGCGGGGTCGACCCGTCGGAGCTCGGCTACGGCGGGATGCGCATCGAGGCGGTCAAGGACGGCAAGGTGGTCGCCTCGGCGAAGGCCGCAGGCGACGGCACCTTCACGCTGCCCGCCAAGGCCGACGGGGCCCAACTCAGGCTCCCGGCAGGCAACTTCAAGGCGCCGTACAACGGAGTGGAGTGGCTGGGCCCGTCGTTGGTGACGCCGGCCATCATCGGGTCGTACGTGTGGATGTGGGCCGGGTTCGCGATGGTGCTGATCGCGGCCGGACTCGCGGGTGTGCCACGGGAGTTGCTGGAGGCTGCGCGGGTCGACGGTGCCAACGAGTGGCAGGTGTTCCGGCGGGTCACGGTGCCGCTGCTGGCGCCGGTGCTCGCGGTCGTCGCCGTCACGCTGATGATCAATGTGCTGAAGATCTTCGACCTGGTCTTCATCATCGCCCCGGGCTCCTCGCAGGACGACGCCAACGTGCTGGCCCTGGAGCTGTACCGGAAGGGCTTCTCGGAGGACCAGCCGGGTGTGGCCAGCGCGATCTCGGTGTTCCTGCTGCTGCTGGTGATCCCGGTGATGCTCTTCAATGTCCGTCGACTGCGGCGGGAGGTGCGGCGATGACCACGGATGCCGGAACTCTGGGCACAGCAGGGCCTGTTGAGACCGTCAAGGCGCGGGAGTCGCTCGGTGGGCGGCTCGCGGCGGCGGCGAGCGGGGGGCTCGTCCGGGTGTTCCTGATCGTCGTCGGGCTGTTCTGGCTGGTGCCGACGATCGGGCTGCTGCTGTCCTCGCTGCGCTCGCCGGAGGACATGAGCGCGAGCGGCTGGTGGAAGGTCTTCAGCCAGCCGTCCCAACTCACCTTCCACAGCTACAAAACGCTGCTGGAGAACAGCGACATCACCAACTCGCTGTGGAACACCGTCCTGATCACCGTTCCGGCGACGATCCTGGTCGTGGTGATCGGCTCGCTCGCGGGCTACGCGTTCGCGTGGATGGAGTTCCCGGGCCGCGACTGGTGGTTCCTGGGCGTGGTCAGTCTGTTGGTCGTGCCGGTGCAGGTCGCGCTGATCCCGATCGCCGAACTCTTCGGCAAGCTGGGCCTGTTCGGGACCATCTTCGGGGTGATCCTGTTCCATGTCGGCTACGGGCTGCCGTTCGCGGTGTTCCTGCTCCGGAACTTCTTCGCGGAGATCCCGCGCGAACTCCTGGAGGCGGCGCGTCTCGACGGCGCCGGTGAACTCCGGCTGTTCGCACGGGTGGTGATGCCGCTCGGCGGGCCCGCGATCGCGAGCCTGGGCATCTTCCAGTTCCTGTGGGTGTGGAACGACATGCTGGTCGCGCTGGTCTTCACCAAATCCAGCACGCAGCCGATCACGGTCGCACTCCAGACCCAGGTACGCCAGTTCGGCAACAACATCGACGTGCTGGCACCCGGTGCGTTCATCTCCATGGTGATCCCGCTGGCCGTGTTCTTCGCGTTCCAGCGGCAGTTCGTGTCCGGCGTGATGGCGGGCGCGGTCAAATAGCCCACAAATAGCAACAAAGCAGGCGCATTTCGGGAGGCGGGCCGTCACCGGCCCGCCTTTTCCCGTTCACCGGGGATCCCCCGTATGCCGTACGCGCCGTAACCAAGTCACTCCATCGGCCGTTCCCGGGCAGAACGCCCGCGCCGACCGACCCATGGATGTCCCTTGCCCAGGTTCAGTGTCATTGTCCCCGCGTACAAGGTCCAGGCGTACCTGCACGAATGCCTGGAATCGGTGCTCTCCCAGTCGTATCCCGATCTGGAGTTGATCGCGGTCGACGACTGCTCGCCGGACGCCTGCGGCGCGATCATCGACGAGTTCGCGGCCCGCGACGCCCGCGTACGCGCCGTCCACCTCTCCGAGAACCAAGGCCTCGGCCGCGCCCGCAACGCCGGTCTGGCACAGGCCACCGGCGACTATCTCGTGTTCCTCGACAGCGACGACACGCTCACGCCCGACGCGCTGCGCTCGATCGCCGACCGGCTCAAGGAGACCGGCGAGCCGGACGTCCTCGTCTTCGACTACGCGCGCACCTTCTGGTCGGGCGAGGCCCAACGCAACAAGGTCGCCGCCCAGTTGACCGAACAGGGCCCGGCGCCCTTCCGGCTGGAGGACCGCCCGGGGCTCCTCCGGGTCATCATGGTCGCCTGGAACAAGGCCTACCGGCGGGAGTTCGTCGAGCGCGAGGGCTTCGCCTTCCCGCCCGGCTACTACGAGGACACCCCGTGGACCTACCCCGTGCTGATGGCGGCGGAGACGATCGCGACCCTCGACCGGGTCTGCGTCCACTACCGCCAGCGCCGCCAGGGCAACATCCTCGGCACCACCAGCCGTAAGCACTTCGACGTCTTCGACCAGTACGACCGGGTCTTCGCGTTCGTCGACGCGCGCCCCGAACTCGCCGAGTGGCGGCCGGTGTTGTTCCGCCGCATGGTCGACCACCTGGCGACGGTGTTCACCAAGCCGGACCGGCTGCCGCGCGGCACCCGCGCCGAGTTCCTGCGCAAGGCCCGTGCGCACTACCGGCGTTACCGCATCCCCGGCACCCCGGTGCCGCTGCGCACCCGGCTGCGCCACGCGTTCGTGCACTTCGGCGTGCACCGCACGTTCCGGGCCGTGCAGCAGGCGATGAGCTGGCGGCGCCGGGCGGTCAAGCTCACCGCCAAGCTCCTGCGCAACCTCAGAGCGGCGGTCCTCCAGCTCCACTACCGCCTCCAACTCCGGCTCCCGCTCCGGGATCGCGCGGTGTTCGCCGCCTACTGGGGACGCGGCCACAGTTGCAACCCGGGCGCGCTGGAGACCGCGTTCCGCACCCACGCCCCGCACATCCGCACGGCGTGGATCGCCCGCCCCGAGCACCACCACACGATCCCGGCCGCCACCCGCAGGCTGCGCCCGAACACGGTCTCCTACTGGACCGCGCTGGCGCGCTCCAAGTACCTGGTGAACAACGTCAACTTCGACCGCCGGCTGGTCAAGCGCCCTGGCCAGGTGCTCATCCAGACCCAACACGGCACCCCGCTCAAGCACATGGGCCTCGACCTCCAGGAACGCCCGGCCGCCGCACGGGACATGGACTTCGGCGAACTCCTCAAGGGCGTCGACAAGTGGGACCACGTCCTGTCCCCCAACCGCCACACCACCCTGACCTGGGAACGGGTCTACCCCGGCAGCTACACCACGCTCGCCTACGGCTATCCCCGCAACGACGTGTTCCAGCAGGCGACTTCGGCCGACGTGCACCGCCTGCGCGAGTCGCTCGGCATCCCGCGGGACGCGATCGCGCTCCTCTACGCGCCGACCCACCGCGACTACCGCCGCGTCCAGCGCGCCCACCTCGACCTCGACCGCGTGCTGCGCCGCCTCGGCCCGCGCTTCGTCGTGCTGGCCCGCGCCCACTACTGGCACGAGGGCCCCCTCGCCGCCGCCGCGTCCGGCCGGATCATCGACGTCACCGACCACCCCAGCGTCGAATCCCTCTGCCTGGCCTCGGACGCGCTGGTCACCGACTACTCGTCCCTGATGTTCGACTACGCCAACCTCGACCGCCCGATCGTCATCCACGCCGACGACTGGGAGGCCTACGAGGCGGCCCGCGGCACCTACTTCGACCTGCGGGCCTTCCCGCCGGGCGCGGTCGCGCGCAGCGAGGACGAACTGATCGACATCTTCGCGACCGACCACTGGCGCGGCTCCCGCTCGGCCCAACTGCGCACCGCGTTCCGCGAACGCTTCTGCCCCTACGACGACGGCCGCGCCGCCGAACGGGTCGTACGGCACGTGGTGTTGGGCGAGAGAGACCTCCCGCCGGTCGTCCCGCTCGCCGACCGCCACCCGGTCCCGTCGGCCGCCGCGAGCCGTACGCACTCCCCGCTCGCCACCGTGCCGCAGCCCACGGCGTCCCGGCCCGTCACCGACCGACTCTGAACGCCGTTCCCACACAAGGGAGTTCACATGCCCTCAAGCCCCTCGCGGCCCACGCCGACCCGGCCGACGACCTGGCGTCCGACCGGGCGCCCCGGCCACCGCGCGCACTGACCCGGACCCCTCCGGCCCACTGGAGAAAGAACAGAATGCCCCGCTTCAGCATCATCGTCCCGTCCCACGGGGTCGCCGGCCGACTGGCCCTGGCCCTGGACTCGGTCCTCGCGCAGTCCTACGGCGACTTCGAGCTGATCCCGGTCTGCGACGCCCCCGGCTCCCCGGCCGCCGACGTCGCCGCCGGTCACGCCGGGCGGGACTCGCGGGTGGCGCCGGTCAACTCCCCACCGTCCGCGGGGCTTGGCGGGGCCCGCAACACCGGCCTGCGGGCGGCGACCGGCGCCTACGTCCTGTTCCTGGACGGCGACGACACCCTCGCCCCGGGGGCACTGGCCGCGCTGGACGCCCGGCTGACGGAGACCGGTGACGTCGACGCCCTGTACTTCGAGCACGAGCGCACCCCGTGGTGGGAGGGCGAGCCCACCAACCCGGCGGCCCCGCTGCTGGCGAAGACCCCGGCCGGCGCCTTCTCCCCCGCCCAGGCACCGCAGTTGACCGGCGTACAGCTCCCGGCATGGAGTGCGGCCTACCGCCGCGCCTTCCTCACCGACCACCAACTCACCTTCCCCGAGGGCCCGTTCACCGACCTCGGCTGGGGCGGCGCGGTCACCGTCGCCGCCGAGCGGGTGGCGGTGCTGCGCTCGGTCGTCGTACGGCATCTGCTGCGGCGGCAGGGCAGCCGGCTCAACCTGCCGGGCGCGCACCATCACCAACTCCTCGACCAGGTCGACCTGGTGCTGACGCGGGCCGCCGAGAGCGCTCTGTCCGGCGCCCTGTTCGAGCAGCTCTTCGCGATGGTGCTGAAGACGGCCTCGCGTCCCGAGCGCCTGCCCTCCGGGCGCCGCGCCTTCTTCCGCCGGGCGGGGCGGCTGTACCGCACACACCGGCCCGCCGGATTCCGTACGCCGGGCGGGAGTCTGGGAGTTCAGCACCGGCTGCTGGCGTCGGGCGCGTACTCGGCGTTCCGGGCACTGCGCGGCGCCAACCGGTCGGCGGAGGCGGCGGCGGAGCGGGTCCCCCGCCCCCGGATGCTCCGCACCCGCCTGCGCTACGCCCGCGACCTGCGCCGCCCGCTCGACCCCGACCTGGCCGTCTACTGCGCCTATTGGGGCCGGGGCTACGCGTGCAGCCCGGCCGCGATCCACGCCAAGGCCGCCGAACTCGCCCCGCACATCCGCTCGGTGTTCCTGGTGGAGCCGGACGCGGTGGACGCCGTACCGAAGGGCGTCGAGCACGCCGTGATCGGCAGCCGGACGTACTGGGAGGTGCTGGCGCGGGCCAAGTACCTGGTGAACAACGCCAACTTCGCGGAGGGCGTCGTCAAGCGGCCCGGCAGTGTGCACGTCCAGACGCAGCACGGGACGCCGCTGAAGAAGATGGGCGTCGACCAGTCGACGTACCCGGTGGTGGCCGCCGCGACCGGCAGCTTCGCCAAGTTGCTGGGCCGGGTGGACCGTTGGGACTACAACATCTCCTCCAACCGACACTCCACCCAGATGTGGGAGCGCGCCTTCCCGGGTTCCTACGAGGCGTTGGAGTACGGCTATCCGCGCAACGACGTGTACTGCACGGCGACGGCCGACGAAGTGGCGCGTGTGCGGCGGGAGTTGGGTGTCCCGGAGGGCAAGACGGCCGTCCTGTACGCGCCGACCCACCGCGACTACCAGACCGGTTTCGACACCGGCCTCGACCTGGAGGCGTTCTGCGCGGCGGCCGGTGAGGACGTCGTCGTGCTGCTGCGCGCCCACTACTTCTACGACCAGGGCCGGGCGAAGAGCAGCGGCCGGATCATCGACGTGACCGGGCACCGCTCCTCCGAGGACGTGTGCCTGGCCGCCGACGCGCTGGTCACGGACTACTCGTCGATCATGTTCGACTACGCCAACCTCGACCGGCCGATCGTCGTGTACGCCGACGACTGGGACGTCTACCGGGAGACGCGGGGCGTCTACTTCGACCTCATGGAGGCGCCGCCGGGACCGGTCGCGCGGACGCCCGAGGAGCTGGCGCAGGTGTTCCGCGACGGCTCGTACGCGGGTGCGGAGTCCAAGGCCCTGCGGGCCGAATTCCGGTCCCGGTTCTGCGAGTTCGACGACGGGCTGGCCGCCGAGCGGGTCGTACGCCGGGTGTTCCTCGGTGAGCCGCCGGAGGCGATCCCGCCCGTGATCCCGCTCGCGGAGCGCGTCCCGGCCCCCGCCGCCACCCTCGTAAGGAGCTGAACCCGAAGTGCCCCGCTTCAGCGTCATCGTCCCCGTCTTCAAGGTGCAGGGCTTTCTGCGCGAGTGCCTCGACTCGGTTCTGGAGCAGTCCTACCGGGACATCGAGGTGATCGCCGTGAACGACTGCTCGCCGGACGGGTGCGGCGCGATCCTCGACGAGTACGCGGCCCGCGATCCGCGCGTACAGGTGCTGCACCTGCCGGAGAACGTCGGCCTCGGGCGCGCCCGCAACGCCGGAATGCCCCTGGCCACCGGCGACTTCCTGTTCTTCCTCGACAGCGACGACACCCTCACCCCGGGTGCCCTGCGCGCGATGGCCGACCGGCTCGACGCGAGCGGCGACCCGGACGTCCTGGTCTTCGACTACGCGCGCACCTACTGGTGGGGCGGCACCCGCCGCAACGTCCTCGCGCACGTCCTGACGGAGGTCGACGACACCTTCACGGTCGCCGAACACCCGGAGATCCTCGACCTGTTGATGGTCGTGTGGAACAAGGTGTACCGCCGGGAGTTCGTGCACAAGCACGCCTTCGAGTTCCCGCCGGGCTACTACGAGGACACGCCCTGGACCTTCCCGGTGCTGCTCAGCGCCGAGCGGATCGCCACCCTCGACCGGATCTGCCTGAACTACCGGCAGCGGCGGCAGGGCAACATCCTGTCCACCACCAGCCGTAAGCACTTCGACATCCACGACCAGTACGAGCGGGTCTTCGCGTTCGTCGACTCCCGCCCGGAGCTGGCGAGTTGGCGCCCGTATCTGCACCGCAAGATGGCCGAGCACTGTCTCGACATCCTCGGCAAGCCGGACCGGCTGCCCCCGTCCGACAAGGCCGAGTTCTTCCGCCGTACGGCCGAGCTGTTCGCCAAGCACAAGCCGGCGGGCGAGAGGGTGGACGCCGACGTCCGTGTCCTGGAAGGGAGTTACGCGCGGTACCGGGCCGGGCGACAGGCGAGCGGGGCCGCACGGCAGCTCGAACGGCGGGCTCTGCAAGCACGCAAGTCGGCGGCCGGACGGGTCAAGGGCAGTTGGGCCGCGCTGCACGCCCGTCGCTCGCTCGACCCCAACCTCGTTGTGTACTCGGCCTTTTCGCACCGCGGGGTCCTCGGTGACCCGGCCGCCGTCTACTACAAGGCGAAGGAGATCGCGCCACAGCTCCGGGGCGTGTGGGTCGTACAGGACGCGGAGCAGGCCGCGCTCCTGCCGCCGGGCGTCGAGCACGTTCTCCTCGACACCCTGCGGTATCGCCGAGTCACCGCGCGCGCCAAGTACTTCGTCAACAACGTCAACTGGCCCGGCACCCTCGCCAAGCGCCCCGGCAGCGTCCACATCCACACCCATCAGGGCACCCCGCTCAAGTACATGGCGGCCGACCTGCTGGACAAGCCCGGCGCCCGGTACGGCGTCGACGTGCCGCAGATGCTGCGCCGCGCCGACCGCTGGGACCACAGCCTGGTCGCCAACCGGCACTCGGAACTGGTGTGGGAGCGGGCGTACCCGTGCCACTTCGCTTCGGCGCGGACCGGCAGCCCGCGCAACGACGTGCTCGTCGGTACAACTGCCGAGGCGGGTAAGGCCGTTCGCGCGCGGCTCGGTATCCCCGACGGGCACACGGTCGTGCTGTACGCGCCGACCCGCCGTGAGTACGTCCGGGGTGGGCACGTCGACCGGCTGGACCTGGCCCGGTTCGCCGAGGATCTCGGCCCGGAGCACACCCTCGTCGTACGCCTGCATCCGTCCCTCGCGACCGGGCCCGCGCGCGGCATGGGTCTCGCGGACCTGCACCGGCGGGGTGTTCTTGTCGACGCGACCGACGAACCCTCCGTGGAGGACGTCATGGTGGCGTCCGACGCGCTGGTCACCGACTACTCGGCCCTGATGTTCGACTACGCCAACCTCGACCGGCCGATCGTGCTGCACGCCGACGACCGGGAGGCGTACGCGGCGAGCCGGGGCACCTACTTCGACGTGACCGCCGCGCCACCGGGTCATGTGTCGGGCTCCTACCGGGAGTTGGCGTGGCTGTTCGCGTCGGGCGCCTGGCGGGACGAGGACTCGGCGCGGCTGCGGGGCGAATTCCGGTCGCGGTACTGCGAGTTCGACGACGGGCGGGCCGCCGAGCGGGTCGTACGGACGCTGTTGCTGGGTGAGGTCGACCGGCAGCCGCGGGACGGAGCCGGCGCGCGGGTCCCCAATCCGGCCGCCGGGCACGACCAGTTGGCGTCCTCATGAGGCCGCGTACCTGGGTGCTGGTGCTGGCCGCCGTGTTCGCGGTGCTCCAACTCGCCAATGTCACCGGGCGGGCCACTCCCGACACCAAGAACTACCTGTCGTACGCGCTGAGTCTGCGCGGTGAGAGCAGGCACGAGGCGGCGGCCGTCGCCATCGACTACGCCTGCGCGAGCAACGGGGCGACCGCGCGGCGCGACCAGAGCGTGAACGTGCTGAACTTCCACGGCAAGGACCCCGCCGCGCGGGTCGCGAAGAAGTGCCGGGCCGCGCAGTGGCGGGCGGTGAACGCGCAGGTGCGGGCCGGGTACAGCGGCGGGTTCATCACGCCGTTCATGCCCGAGCGGTTCATGCGGATCTTCGAAGTGCGGCCCGGATACCCGGTGTTCCTGGTGCCGTTCGTGACCCTGCTCGGTCCGGTCTGGGGGCTGTGGTCGGCGAGTGTCGTCCTCACCGTCGCGGGCGGGATCCTCGTCTTCCTGATCCTGCGCACGCTGTCGGTGTCGGTGCCGCTCGCGCTGACCGGGCAGGCCCTCTACTACGTCCTGCCGTGCGGGACGACCGCGATGCGTCCGATGGCCGAGGGGCTGATGACGGCCCTGACGCTGGCGGCCGTGTGGGGTTGCGCGCTGGTGCTGCAAGGGCGCCGGGCGCGCGCCGGGCTCGCCCTGGTCGGCGGGTCCCTGCTCCTCCTCTTCACCGTCAAGCACTCGCAGGCCCTGTTCCTCGGGCTGTGCCTGGCCGGCGCGGGGGCGCTGGTCGCCGTACGGCAGCGGCGGCGCCGGCAGCGGGCGGTGGTCGCGGTCGCGGCACTCGGCGCGGCGGCCGCCGTAGGCACGCTGTTGTTGGCGAGTCTGCTGCACTATCCGTCGCAGACCGACAGCCTCCAGGATCTGCTCACCGATCACTACGCGCGGCCCGACCGCGCCCGGCTGTGGCCCGAATTCCTGCACCTGGAGGCGAACTTCTGGCTGGAGTGGACCCGGCAGCAACTGTGGCAGCCGGTGCTCGCGGCGGCGCTCGGCGCCGGGGCGTGGGGTGCGTCGCGGCGGCCGGCGTTCGGGGTGTTCCTGGTCGGGGCCGCGTTCACGGGGATTCTCACGCAGGCCGCGCATCCGGACATCAGCGTGTGGGGCGGGCGGTTGATCGTGCTGGTGTGGCTGCTGCCGGTGGTGGGGGTGCCGTTGCTGCTGGAGAACGTGGTGCGGGGGAAGGCGGTCGCGGCCGTTGCGGTGCCGGGGCAGGGGCTCGGGGAACGGGCCCAGCCCGTGAGGTGACGCGGGCGACCCCGGCGACGAGGTGATCAGCGCTCGTCGCCGGGGTCGTAGAAGCGTCGTATGTGATGCGACTACTCGATGTGCCTACTCGATGACGAGGTCGACCTCGATGTTGCCGCGGGTCGCGTTCGAGTAGGGGCAGACCTGGTGGGCGGTCTCGACCAGCTTGCGGCCGGTGGCCTCGTCCACGGTGTCGGGGAGCTCGACGCGCAGGGTCACCTTGAGGCCGAAGCCCTCGCCCTGCTTGCCGATGCCGACCTCGGCGGTCACGGCCGCGTCGGTGACGTCGACCTTCGCCTGCCGGCCGACGAGGCCGAGGGCGCTGCCGAAACAGGCGGCGTAACCGGCGGCGAAGAGCTGCTCAGGGTTGGTGCCCTGGCCGTTGCCGCCCATCTCTACCGGAATGCCGAGCTGAAGGTCGATCTTGCCGTCGTTGCTGACCGCGCGGCCGTCACGGCCGTGGGTGGCGGTGGCTACGGCGGTGTAGATCGCGTCCATTGGAAACCATCCCTCTCGGAAGTCTTGGTGGGGTGGGGGCCGGTCCGGGTGTCCGGACCGCCTCACGGAGATAAGTAGAGCACACAATTAAATTGCACACAACTAAATGGCCCGCTCGCGCTATCCTGGAGACATGACCACCACTCCCGCCGACACTCCAACCAGCGACTGGCTCCGCCTCGACCAGCAGATCTGCTTCTCCCTGAACGCCGCGTCACGCGCCTTCGGCGGCGTGTACCGGGTGCTGCTCAAGGATCTCGGGCTCACCTATCCGCAGTACCTGGTGATGCTGGTGCTGTGGGAGCACGGCGAGCTGCCCGTCAAGAAGCTCGGCGAACACCTGCGGCTCGACTCCGGCACGCTGTCCCCGCTGCTCAAGCGGCTGGAGACGGCCGGTCTGGTACGGCGTGAGCGCAGCGCCCGCGACGAGCGCTCGGTGGAGGTCCGGCTCACCGACGAGGGCGTCGCGCTGCGCGAGCGCGCCGTCGAGGTGCCGCGCCGCATTCTGGGCGCGACCGGTTTCGACATCGACGCGATCCGGGCGCTGCGGGGGCAACTCGACCAGCTCACGGGGGCGTTGGACGCGGCGACGTTGGAGCAGGCGTAGACGCCGGGTTCATCGGTTTCGTTGGTTTCGTTGGTTTCGTCGGCTGCATCGCTTGTGGGGGCATGCGGCGGATGTAGAGGGCCAGCTTCACCCGGCCGCCCGCGTACTCCCGCCGGCGCGCGAACTCCCCGTCCACCACGTCGAGTTTGACCCGGTCGGTCGGGTCGCCGGGAGCCCAGCGGGACGGCAGCAGATTCGACTGCGCGACGATCCAGACCCGGTCCACACCGGCGAGCCGCGCCCGCAAATCCGCCGGACCCACCTCACGCCCGCTGAGCGTCCCGGACCTCGCCCCCGACTCCCGGAGCGCCAGGTCCCAGGGCCCGACGAACGGCCCCGGGTACGCCAGCGCCGTCACCCGCCAGAACGACGGCAGGAACAACACGGGGTCGCCAGGCCTGAGTTCACGCCCGGCGAGGGCTGCGACGGCGGCGAGATTCTCGGGGCGGCGGGCGGCGGAGTGGTCGTTCCGGTAGGCGGGGAGGTTGTGGAGGAAGGGGACGGCTACGGCGAGGACACCGGCGAGCGTGACGAGGTGGGCGCGGGTGGGGAGGGGGGTGCGGGGGGTGAGACCGGTGCGGATGGCGAGACGGGTGCGGATGGCAAGACGGGTGCGAGTGGCGAGACCGGTGCGGTGGGGTGGGCGGCGGCTGGTCGGGGGGCGGCGGGGAACGGTGGGCGGTAGGGGGGTCGAGCGGTCAACTGTGCTCAGGGGCGGGGGACTTGCGGGGCGGGCTCCGGCCCCGGCTCCCGCTGCGACTCCGACTCCCGCTCTGGCCCCGACTTCCACTCCGACTCCCGCTCCCGCTCTGGCCCCGGCTTCCACTCCGGCTCCGGCTCCCGCTCCGGTCCCTGCCCCGACTCCCGCTCCTGCTCCTGCTCCTGCTCCGACTCCAGCTCCAGCCCTGGCCCCGGCCCCAGCCCCGGCTCCAACACCCGCTCCGACTCCGGCCCCGGCTCTGCCCCCGACTCCCGCTCCAGCTCCAGCCCCAGCCCCGGCCCCAGCCCCAGCCCCAGCCCCAGCCCAGGCTGCCTCTCCTGCTCCAGCCCAGGCTTCCTCCCCGGCCCCAGCCATACGCTCGGCTCCCGGCCCACGACCGCCCCCGCTCAGCGCGCCGACCAACTCACGGCGACTCCCCGCGTGGGCCGCCGCACGGTCGGCTGCCGTGCGACGGCCGCTCGGGACACCGTGACCCTCCAGCCACAGCCGCCCCGCCATCCCCACCACCCGGTCCGCCCCCGCCGCCAGCAGCAACGGCGCCCCCGCCAGCGCGTACAGCACGTACCGCTCATGGAACAGCGGCCGGAACTGCGACACGGTCAGCAGGATCACCGGCGGCACCAACAGCAAGGGCAGCGCGACCGACGTGAGCCGGCCGGCGCCGAGTCCGATCAGGATCAGCAGGACCGAGGTCCAGAAGACGACGCCGGTCGGGGTGACCGCGAGGAAGCCGCGGGCCAGGCGTTCCGTCGTGTCCCAGTCCGGCATCCGTAGCCACGCCACCTGCGCCGACTGCCGCTGGGACACCCACGCCAGCGGCAACAGGACGCCCACCGCCGCGCCCGCCGCACGGCCCCAGCCGAGCCATACCGCCCCGCGCACCCGCGCCGCCGCCAGCGTGAGCGCGTGCGCGCAGAGCACCAGGACCGCGAACTCGTGCAGCAGAAAGGTCACGGCGAGGACAGCGCCGTAGCCCCACCAGGACCGCCCCTCCAGCGCCCGCACCAGCAGCAGCGTCGCCCCGGCCACACCCGCCGCGACGAGGGTGTACGAGCGGCCCTCCTGGGCGTAGTGGCCGGTCAGCGGGGTGATCGCGTAGAGGAGGCCGGCCCAGAGGCCGACCCGGGGGCGGGCCAGGCGGGTGCCGAGGGCCGCGACCAGGCCCGCCGTCGCCGCCGCGCCGCACACGGACGGCAGCCGGAGGGCCACCTCGCCGGGGTGGACGGCGAGGACGGCGTGCATGAGGAGGTAGTACAGGCCGTGCACCGCGTCGACACCGTGCAGCAGATGCCAGATCTGCGGCACCGTGCGCCGCCCGACCAGGAACGTGACGCCCTCGTCGCCCCACATCCCGCCGCGGTCGAGCCCCCACAGCCCCAGCGCGAGCATGACGGCCACCGGCACGGCCACGGCCACGACCTCCGCACGCGTCCGTCGCCCGTGTCCGTGCCCGTTCTCACCCTCACCTTGGCTGTCCACCTGGATGATTTTGTACTGTTAGCAAGCTCTTACCGACGATTGACGGTGTATTAGCATTCCTGCGGCATTCACCCGGCTTACGATCCGGCGTGATGAACGCCGCCCGCGGACACCGCCTCCTCGCCCTCGCCCTCGCCTGGCTCGCCACCCGCGCGGGAATGCTGCTCCTCCTCGCGTACAACGACCTCCCCCTGCTCGGCCGGGGCGGGGTCGCGCGGGAGGTGTGGCGCCTGTACCACCACTGGTACGGCGTCCTGTCGCACGGCGCGTTCCCGGCGCACGACCCCCTGTGGCAGTACCCGCCGGGCGCCGGCCCGGTCCTGCTGGCCCCCGCACTGCTGCCGGACCTGACGTACTTCCAGGCGTTCGTCGTCCTCACCCTCGCGACCGACGCGCTGATCACCCTGGTACTGGCCCGCGCGGGCACCCGCCCCGGCCACAGCCTGCGCGGCGCCGCGTACTGGATCCTCGCCCTCCCCCTCCTCCTGCACATGCCCCTCGTCCGCTACGACGTGCAGGTCACGGCGTTCGCCGTCATCTCCCTGTTGACGTTGTCGCGCTCCACGCGTGCGTGCGGTGCGTTCGCGGCGCTGGGCGCGCTGGTGAAGGTGTGGCCGGCGCTGGTGCTGCTGGGGATGCCGAGGGGGCGGACGACGCGGTCGGTGTGGTCGTGGGCGGTGGGGACGGGGGCCTTGTCGCTCATGTCTCTCGTGGCCTTGTTCAACAATCCTTTCGCCTTCTTGCGCCAACAGGGTGGCCGGGGCGTCCAGATCGAGTCGTTCGGCGGCACGGTGCTCGGCCTGGCGACCCACGCCGGCTGGGCGGGCCAGGTGCACTACCGGTACGGCGCGATGGAGTTCACGGGGCCGTACGTCTCCGCCGTCGCCGACGCCTCCCTCGCGCTCACGGCGGTCGCCTTCGGACTGCTGCTGCTGTGGCGGATCCGGGCCCGCCGCTGGACCGCGGCGACGCCGTACGACGCGGCACTGAGCGCCGTCCTGCTGTTCACCGTGACCAGCCGGGTGATCAGCCCCCAGTACATGATCTGGCTGCTCGGCCTGGCCGCCGTCTGTCTGACCTCGCGGCACACCACACAGCGCCCGGTGGCCGCGCTGATCGTGGCGGCGACAGCGGTCAGCTCCGTCGAGTTCCCCGTCCTGTACGTCGACGTCATCCACTCCACGTGGACGGGCTGCGCCCTGATGGTCGTCCGCAACGGTCTGCTCGCCGCCGCGGCCGTTCTCTCCTTCGTCCGCCTCTGGCGGTCGTCGAGGGCGCTCCCCGCGACGACGCACACGCGCGTGCGGCCTTCCGGCCCGTACGGGGAGTCCTCGCAGTTGACCGCCGCGCACTCGGGCGCCTGATTGACTGAACCCCGAACACGGATCTCATGGCATCCAGTGACGGAGGGGACGACCGCACATGACCTGGCTGATCACCGGCGGCGCCGGCTACATCGGGGCACACGTCGTGAGGGCGATGACCGAGGCGGGCGAACAGGCGGTCGTCTACGACGACCTGTCCACCGGCATCGCCGCGCGCGTGCCCGACGGCGTGCCCCTGGTGGTGGGTTCGACCCTGGACGCGGAAGGGCTGGCCCGCACCCTCGCCGACCAGGACGTCACCGGAGTCGTCCATCTGGCCGCGAAGAAGCAGGTCGGCGAGTCGGTCGACCTGCCGTTGCACTACTACAGGGAGAACGTCGAGGGCCTGCGCGTCCTCCTGGAGGCGGTCACCACGGCCGGCGTCCCGTCCTTCGTCTTCTCGTCCTCGGCGGCCGTCTACGGCATGCCCGACGTGGACCTGGTGACCGAGGAGACGCCCTGCGTGCCGATGTCGCCGTACGGCGAGACCAAGCTCGCCGGCGAGTGGCTGGTCCGCGCGACGGGCCGCGCGACCGGCCTGTCCACGGCCTCCCTGCGCTACTTCAACGTGGCCGGCGCCGCGAGTCCCGAACTCGCGGACACGGGGGTCTTCAACCTCGTCCCCATGGTCTTCGAGAAGCTCACCGAGGACGCACCGCCGCGCATCTTCGGCGACGACTACGCCACCCCGGACGGCACCTGCGTCCGCGACTACATCCACGTCGTGGACCTGGCCGAGGCCCACGTCGCGGCCGCCCGCGCCCTCCAGGCCTCCCCCGGCCGCGCCCTCACCCTCAACATCGGCCGCGGGGAAGGCGTTTCGGTCCGCGAGATGATCGACCGCATCAACGCGATCACCGGCTACGACCGTCCCCCGACCGTCCGTCCCCGCCGCCCCGGCGACCCGGCCCGCGTCGTCGCCTCCGCCGACCGCATCACCACCGAACTGGGCTGGAAGGCCAAGCACGACGTCCAGGACATGATCGCGTCGGCGTGGGAGGGGTGGGTGCGGCTGCATCCCGGAGCCGCAAGGGCCTGATGGACAGCCACACCAGAGCGGAACGCGCCCTGGGCACCGTCCTCGGCTCCGCCGTCGGCGACGCTCTCGGCGCACCCTTCGAATTCGGCCCCGAAGGCGCCTTCTCCGCCCGCTTCCCGGTCCCCGACCACGGCGGCGAGATGTGCGGGGGCGGCGGCTGGGACCCGGGCGAGGCCACCGACGACACGCAGATGGCCGTACTCGTCGCGGAGTCGCTGCTGGAGTGCGGCGGACTCCAACTCCCGGACATGTTCGGGCGGTTCCGGCGCTGGGCGAACTCCGACCCCAAGGACATCGGCCTTCAGACCGAGGCCGTACTGACCGGCGGCGACCCCTGGGACCTGGCCGCCGCGCTCCACTTCCAGACCAGCCAACGGGGCGCCGGGAACGGTGCGTTGATGCGCGCCGCGCCGTCGTCGGTGTACTTCGCGCACGCGGGCCGCGACGCCACGATGAACGCCGCCCGCCGCATCGCCGCACTCACCCACGGAGACCGCGCGGCCTGGGAAGGCACCGCCGTCTTCCACGAGTTGGTGCGCGTCGCGCTGGACGGCGGCGACCCCCTCGACGCCGTCGCGGAGACCCTGCGGTCCGTCCACCCCGACCACCGGGAGCGCTACGGCGTCGTCCTCGCCCCGGACTGGCACCCCGACAGGGCAACGGAGTTCAACGGCGCCGTCTGGCCCTGCCTCGCCTCCGCCGTCTGGGCCCTGCGGACTACTTCCTCGTACGAGGACGCCGTACGCGCCGCGATCGACCTCGGCGGCGACACGGACACCGTCGCCGCCGTGACGGGCGGCCTCGCCGGGGCGGTGTACGGGAGCGGGGCGATTCCCGAGCGCTGGAGCGCGGCCTTGCACGTACCGCTGCCTGGATTCGGCGGGCGGGTGCTGCGGGCGGCCGAACTCGGGGAACTGGCGCGGCGGTTGGACCGGCAGGACGACTGACTCGCCGAGTCGGGCGAGACCTACAGCGCCTTGAGTCCCTCGGTGGTCGCCCGGGCCAGCGCCCCCAGGTACCCCTTCGGCAGCTTCGGGCTGCGGATCACCACCGCACGCCAGTACAGGGGGCCGGAGATCAGGTCCAGGGCCAGGTCGTCGTCCATGCCGGGGCGGATCTCGCCACGCCGCTCCGCCGCCGCCAGGATCTTGCTGGCCACGCCCTCCTGGCCCTCCCGCAGCGCCTTCTGCATGGCGTCGGCGATCTCGGGGTTGCGGGCCGCCTCGGCCTGGAGGTCCGGGATGACCTGCGAGGCGACGGGGTGACGCAACGCCCGTGACGTCACCTCGTACAGCATCCGCAGGTCGCCCTCCAGCGAACCGGTGTCCGGCGTCGGCAGCCCCAACACCGCGATCGCCGACACCACGTCGAGCACCAGGTGCAGCTTCGAACGCCAGCGGCGGTACACCGCCGTCTTGCCCACTCCCGCCCGCCGCGCGATCCCCTCGATGGACATCCGGGCATATCCGACCGCCGCCAACTCCTCGAAGACCGCCGCCCGAATGGCTTCGGTCACATCCTCGCGGAGTACGGCCGCCCCTGCGGGGGTGCGGCGGCGCTGACGTGTCTGGGGCTCGTCGGCGTTCGTCGTCATAGCCCAAGCATAGGGGCGTTGCGACGAAACGGTTGCGTTCCGACGCGGGGTGCGTTGCGACGAAACGGGTTCGTCGTAACGCGGGCGAGTGGCGGGCTGGAGGTCGGGCTGGCCGGCTGCACGTCACGACGCGACCGTCTCGTCCTGACGACACAACCACTCCGTCCCCACGACGCACCCGCACCGTCCCACCCACGCCCCGACACCCCGCGCCCTCACAACACCCCGCACCCCAACACCCCACCCCTCCCAGACCGTATCGACGCAACACCCCCGTCCCGCCCCAAAACCTAACGACCCCGTCACACCCGTCACGACGAAACGGTTGCGTTCCGACGCCGAATCGGCCTACGCTCACGTTGCGACGATACGGTCCCGTCCCGACGTAAGAGAACGTAAAGAGAAGCGTAAGGAAACGTCGGACGACGGGACACGGCAGCCGGACGCACGCACCCCTCCCCCCGAGCGAAAGCAGCGGATGTGAGCCAGGTCCTCCACACACCGCCCCATTCGCCGGCTCCGGCCGACGAAGACGACCTTGCGGCGCTCGCCGCCCGCCACGGCCTCACCGTCAGTGGCGCCCGCCCCTCCCTGCGCGAGTACGTCCGCCAGTTGTGGGAGCGCCGCCACTTCATCACCGCCTTCGCCACCGCCAAGCTGACCGCGCAGTACAGCCAGGCGAAGCTGGGCCAGATCTGGCAGGTGATGACGCCGCTGTTGAACGCGGCGGTGTACTACTTCATCTTCGGCATCCTGCTGGGCACCAAGCGCGGCGTCCCGGACTACATCCCGTTCCTGGTGACGGGCGTGTTCATCTGGACGTTCACGCAGAGCTCGATCATGGCGGGCACCCGGGCGATCTCCGGCAACCTCGGCCTCGTACGGGCCCTGCACTTCCCGCGGGCCGCGCTGCCGATCTCGTTCGCGCTGCAACAGCTCCAGCAGTTGCTGTTCTCGATGGCCGCCCTGGTCGTGATCCTGCTCTGCTTCGGTGTGCCGATCAGCTTCTCCTGGCTGATGGCGGTCCCGGTGCTGGTGCTGCAGTTCACGTTCAACGCGGGCGTCTCGATGATCATGGCCCGAATGGGTGCGAAGACGCCGGACATCGCGCAGTTGATGCCGTTCGTGCTGCGCACCTGGATGTACGTCTCCGGCGTCATGTGGAGCATCGACAAGCTGACCAGCAAGGACCACCTGCCGCACCTCGTGACGCTCGCCCTGGAGACCAACCCGGCGGCCGTCTACATCGACCTGATGCGCTACTCGCTGATCGACAGCTTCCACTCCAGCCAGCTTCCCCCGCACGTGTGGCCGGCCGCACTGGGCTGGGCGCTGATCGCCGGAGTCGGCGGCTTCATCTACTTCTGGAAGGCTGAGGAGACGTACGGCCGTGGCTGAGCAGACCATCGAGTACCACACCGAGCGGACCCCCGTGGCCGCGGACAGCACCATCCCCACCGTCGTCTGCGACGGCGTCGACATCATCTACCGGGTCAACGGAACCGGCGCCGGACGCGGCTCCGCGACCGCCGCCCTCAACCGCATGCTGCGCCGCGAGAAGGCCGAGAAGGCGGCGGGCGTCCGCAAGGTGCACGCGGTCAAGAAGGTGTCCTTCGTCGCCTACAAGGGCGAGGCGATCGGGCTCATCGGCACCAACGGCTCCGGCAAGTCGACCCTGCTCAAGGCGGTCGCGGGCCTGCTCCCGGTCGAGAACGGCCGCATCTACACGCACGGCCAGCCCTCCCTCCTCGGCGTCAACGCGGCCCTGATGGGCGACCTGACCGGCGAGCGCAACGTGTACCTCGGCGGCCTGGCCATGGGCATGTCCCGGGAGCAGGTCAAGGAGCGCTACCAGGGCATCGTCGACTTCTCCGGCATCAACGAGAAGGGCGACTTCATCACCCTCCCGATGCGGACGTACTCCTCCGGCATGGGTGCCCGGCTGCGCTTCTCCATCGCCGCCGCCAAGGACCACGACGTCCTGCTGATCGACGAGGCGCTGGCGACGGGCGACCGGTCGTTCCAGCGGCGTTCGGAGGAGCGGATCCGCGAGCTGCGCAAGCACGCGGGCACGGTCTTCCTCGTCAGCCACAACAACAAGTCGATCCGCGACACCTGCGACCGCGTCCTGTGGCTGGAGCGCGGCGAGCTGCGGATGGACGGGCCGACGGAGGAGGTCCTGGAGGCGTACGAGGCCTTCACGGGCGGCGCCGACAAGCCCAAGGCCCCGGCTGCGACCCCGGCGGGACAGGTCGCCTAGAGGTCAGAGGTCAAGGTCCTCGTCCTGGAACACCCAGGTGCGGTACACCAGGAAGCGGAACGCGGACGCGAGCACGATCGACAGGGCCTTCACGGCATTCGCCCCGAGCGGACCGTGAAGGCCCAGGCCGTGGTAGCCGACGTAGAAGAGGCCGCTCTCCATGGCCACGCCGATGCCGCTGAAGACGAAGAACAGGGCGATGCGGCGGGCGCCGGGGGCGTCGCGGTCGCGGTAGGTGTAGTAGCGGAAGCCGAGGTAGTTGGCGCCCATCGCCACGCAACTGGCCAGGACGGTCGCGGGCATCGCGGGCCAACGCAGGCCGTGCAGCAGGGCGTTGAAGACCGCGAAGTTGACGAGGACGCCGCTGCCGCCGACGATCCCGAATTTCACGACTTCCAGGACCACCTTGCGCACCAGCCGTACGGGGGCGGCGGTCGCGCGTTCCTCGGTGAGGTTCGGAGTCACGTCTCAAGGCTTAGCCGGGCAGAGTAAGCGCTCCTCCTGATTACCCCTAAGGCACCCCATGAAAAGGCGCCCCGGGCCATTGCGGCCCGGGGCGCCTTTGTCGTCGTAGAGATCACGCCGAGACGGTCGTAGGGACTACGCCGCGACGGCCGTGGGGACTACGAATGCGTCCGCAGCAGGGTGCGCATGGTGCGCATCGCCACCGACAGGTTGGCCAGGTCGAACATCTCCGAGCCCTGGATCTCGTCCAGGGTGGTGCGGGCGCGGCCGAGGATCGCGCTGTTCTTCTTCTCCCACGCGATGAAGCGCTGCTCGGGGGTCGAAGTGCCGTTGCCGGACGTGAGGATGTCCGCGGTGAGGGCCGCGTGGGCCGCGTACAGGTCCTCGCGGATGGAGGCGCGGGCCATGGACTGCCAGCGGTCGGCGCGGGGCAACTCGATGATGCGGTCCATGAGTTGGGTGATGTGGAGGCGGTCGGCGAGGTCGTAGTAGACCTCGGCGACGTCCATCGGGTCCTTGCCCGTGCGGTCGGCCACCGAGACGATGTCGAGCGCCGGGAAGGCGGAGGAGAACCCGGCCACGCGGGTGGCGAGTTCGGCGGGGACGCCGGCGCCGGTCAGCTCGTCGTAGATCTGCTGGTACCAGTCCAGGT
The DNA here is from genome assembly GCF_036227225.1 of Streptomyces sp. NBC_01478. Taxonomy (GTDB): domain Bacteria; phylum Actinomycetota; class Actinomycetes; order Streptomycetales; family Streptomycetaceae; genus Streptomyces. The sequence continues at coordinate 4,738,712 of NZ_CP109444.1, forward strand.
CCGCGCCGCGCAGCAACTTGGGGAGCTGGGACCACACTTGCTCGACGCGCTCGCCGAAGAACTCGACGGTCTCGGCGAGTTGGAGCGGCTGCGGCCGGTTGTTGAGCAGCCAGCGGGTGCCGCGCTCGCACAGCCGGCGCGAGTGCAGGCGGATGCGGGTCTGGACGGGTGCCTCGACGGTGTTGTCGAGGGCCTCCACGCCGTCCCACACCTCGGCCGCGTCGAAGATGGCGCGGGCCGCGGTCTGCGCCCGGACGATCTCCTCCAGGGAGGCCCCGGTCTCCTCACGGAGGCGGTGCAGGAAGCTCGTACCGCCGGTGTTGACCGTGTCGTTGACGAGGACCGTGGTGACGATCTCGCGGTGCAGCGCGTGGGTGTCGATCTGCTCGGCGAACTTCTCGCGCAGCGCGGTCGGGAAGTAGGCGTGCAGCAGCGTGCGCAGGTAGGGGTCGTCGGGCAGCGTGGTGTGCAGCAGCTCGTCGGCGACCGTGATCTTCGTGTACGCCAGGAGCACGGCCGTCTCGGGACTGGTCAACCCCTGTCCCTGGGCGAGGCGTTCACGGATCTGGCGGTCGGTGGGCAGGAACTCCAGCGCCCGGTCGAGGTGGCCCTCGCGGACCAGGGTGCGCAGGAAGCGCTGCTGGGCGTGGAGCATGTCCTTGGACTGGGCGAGCGCGTTGGCGATCGCGGTGTTCTGCGCGTAGTTGTTGCGCAGGACGAGCGCGCCGACCTCGTCGGTCATCTCGGCGAGGATCTTGTTGCGCTGCTTGACGGTCATGTCGCCGTCGGTGACCAGGCCGTTGAGCAGGATCTTGATGTTCACCTCGTGGTCGGAGGTGTCCACGCCCGCGCTGTTGTCGATCGCGTCCGTGTTGATCTTGCCACCCTGCTGGGCGAACTCGATCCGGCCGAGCTGGGTCAGGCCCAGGTTGCCGCCCTCGCCGACGACCTTGACGCGCAGGTCGGCGCCGTCGACCCGGATCGCGTCGTTGGCCTTGTCACCGACGTCCGCGTGGGACTCCGTACTGGCCTTGACGTACGTCCCGATGCCGCCGTTCCACAGCAGGTCGACCCGCGACTTGAGGATCGCCTTCATCAGGTCGGCCGGCGTCATCTTGGCGACCTTGTCCTCGATGCCGAGGGCCTCGCGGACGTGGGCGTTGACCGGGATCGCCTTGGCCGTACGCGGGAAGACGCCACCACCCGTCGACAGCAGGTCGGTGTTGTAGTCGGCCCAACTGGAGCGCGGCAGCTCGAACATGCGGCGCCGCTCGGCGTACGAGACGGCCGCGTCCGGGGTCGGGTCGAGGAAGATGTGCCGGTGGTCGAAGGCCGCGACCAGGCGGATGTGCTCGCTGAGCAGCATGCCGTTGCCGAACACGTCACCGGACATGTCACCGACGCCGACGACCGTGAAGTCCTCGCTCTGCGTGTCGACGCCCAGCTCCCGGAAGTGCCGCTTGACGGACTCCCAGGCACCGCGCGCGGTGATGCCCATCTTCTTGTGGTCGTAGCCCGCGCTGCCGCCGGAGGCGAAGGCGTCACCGAGCCAGAAGTTGTAGCTCTCGGCCACTCCGTTGGCGATGTCCGAGAAGGTCGCGGTGCCCTTGTCGGCGGCGACCACCAGGTAGGTGTCGTCCTCGTCGTGCCGGACCACGTCCGCCGGAGGGACGACCTCGCCGGCCACCAGGTTGTCGGTGATGTCGAGCAGCGCCGAGATGAACATCTTGTAGCTGGCGATGCCCTCGGCCAGCCACGCGTCCCGGTCCACGCTCGGGTCCGGCAACTGCTTGGCGACGAAGCCGCCCTTGGCGCCGACCGGCACGATGACGGTGTTCTTCACCATCTGCGCCTTGACCAGGCCGAGGATCTCCGTACGGAAGTCCTCCCGCCGGTCCGACCAGCGCAGCCCGCCGCGCGCGACCTTGCCGAAGCGCAGGTGCACGCCCTCGACGCGCGGCGAGTACACCCAGATCTCGTACGCCGGTCGCGGCGCCGGCAGGTCCGGGATGGCCTGCGGGTCGAACTTCATCGAGACGTACGCGTGCGCGTGCCCGCCGAGCGCTTCCTGGAAGAAGTTGGTGCGCAGGGTCGCCTTGATGACGGTCAGGAAGGACCGCAGGATGCGGTCCTCGTCGAGGCTCGCCACCTGGTCGAGGGCCGCGTCGACTTCTTCGAGGAGGGCGTCCACGATCTCGCGTCCGGCGCGCTGCCGGTCCGGCGACATCCGCGCCTCGAACAGGGAGACGAGCAGCCGGGTGGTGTGGACGTTGTTGCGGAGGGTGTCCTCCATGTAGTCCTGGCTGAAGGTCGAACCGGCCTGCCGCAGGTACTTGGCGTACGCCCGCAGCACCATCGCCTGCCGCCAGTCGATCCCGGCGCTCAGCACCAGCGCGTTGAACCCGTCGTTCTCGGCCTGCCCGGTCCAGGTCGCGGCGAACGCCTCCTGGAACCGCTCGCGGCCGTTCTCCCCGAGGGAATCCCCGTTGCCGTTCTGCGACTTGGGCATCCGCAGCCCGAAGTCGTAGATCCACGCCGTCGTACGGTTCGAGCAGCGCAGTTCGTACGGCCGCTCGTCCACGACCTCGACGCCGAGGCGGCTGAGGACCGGCAGCACGGCGGAGAGGGAGACCGAGGCGCCCTTGCGGTAGATCTTGAAGCGGCGCTCGTCGGGGGCGGCGCCCACCGGCTCGTAGAGGCTGAGCGCGAAGGCCTGCTCCTCGGTGAGCTGTTCGAGGTGGACCAGGTCGGCGACGGCGGCGCGCGGGGAGTGGTCCGCCTTGTAGCCCTCGGGGAAGGCGTTGCCGTAGCTGCGCAGCAGTTCGGCGGCGCGCTCCTCGCCGCACTCCGCGTTCAGCGCCTCGCCGAAACCGTCGGCCCAGGAGCGGGCGGCCTCGACCAGGCGGGCCTCGATGCGGTCCTTGTCGGCGTCGGACAGCTCCGGCAGTTCGGTGCCCTGCGGGACGCGGACCACGAAGTGCAGCCGGGACAGGATCGACTCGGTGTTCCAGGCCGTGAAGTCGACGCTGATGCCGTCGAGCTCTTCTTTAAGGATGTCGATGATCCGCAGGCGCACGCCGGTGGTGTAGCGGTCGCGCGGGAGGTACACGAGGGCCGAGTAGTAGCGGCCGTACTCGTCCTGGCGCAGGTACAGGCGCAGCCGCCGGCGTTCCTGGAGGTAGAGCACGGACGTGACGATGGACCGGAGTTCGTCGACCGGGGTCTGGAACAGCTCGTCGCGCGGGTACGTCTCCAGGATCTGCAGCAGGTCGCGCCCGTCATGGCTGTTGGGCGAGAAGCCGGCACCCTCCAGCACTTCGTCGACCCTGCGCCGGATCACCGGGACCCGGCGGACGGACTCGGTGTAGGCGGCGGAGGAGAACAGGCCCAGGAAGCGGCGCTCGCCGACGACCTCACCGTTCTCGTCGAACTTCTTCACACCCACGTAGTCGAGGTACGACGGACGGTGCACCGTGGAGCGGCTGTTGGCCTTCGTGAGGACGAGGAGCTTGTGCTCGCGGGCCTTGGCCCGGGCGTCGGCCGGGAGCCGCTCGAAGGACGGGCTCACCGGGTGGCTGTCCTCGCCGGCGTGCTGCGGGTCGGCGCGCAGGATGCCGAGGCCGGTGCCGGGGACGGCGGCGAGGGAGTCGTCCTCGCGGAGCTGGTACTCGCGGTAGCCGAGGAAGGTGAAGTGGTCGGCCGCCAGCCAGCGCAGCAGCTCGCGGGCCTCCCCGACCTCATTGGAGGGCAGGTCGGAGGCGGTCGGCTCGGCGGGCAGCTCGTCGGCCATCCGCAGGGCCAGGTCGCGCATCTTCTCCCAGTCCTCGACGGCCTCGCGGACGTCGGACAGGACGCGCAGCAGGTCGGCGGTGATCTGCTTCAGGTCGGCGCGGTCGGTCTCGCGGTCGATCTGGACGTGGATCCAGGACTCGATGTGCGCGTCGTGCGGCAGCTCGCCGGTGGGCGGGGTGGTGAGCACCTCGATGAGCTTGCCGGTGAGGTCGCGGCGGACGACGATCTGCGGGTGGATGACGACGTGGATGCCCCGGCTCTGGCGGGTCAGTTCGTTGGTCACGGAGTCGACGAGGAAGGGCATGTCGTCGGTGACGACCTCGACGACGGTGTGGCTGCACGTCCAGCCGTTCTCCTCCACCGTCGGGGTGTGCACCCGTACGTTCGCCGTGCCCTGGGGTCGGGTCTCGGCCAGCCGGTAGTGGGAGAAGGCGGCACCGAAGACATCGACCGGGTCGCGGTCCGCGAGGTCCTCCGGGGCGGTGTGCAGGTAGTAGCGCTGGAGGAACGCGAGCACGGTCTCCTGGTCCGGAGTGCTCTTGTCCGTCGTCCCGGTGGGTAGGTGCCCCCCGACCGGGCTGTTCTCAGCTACCCGAGCAGCCCTCTCGAGCAACTCGGCCTTTGCTTCGTCCAGCTTGGTCTGCATTGTCCTCTGGCTCCTGTCGCGCGCCGTTGCGTGACGTAGAAGGAAGTTCGGTGTCTTCCCCTGCGGCTCGACGCCACGGCCCGGGGTGTCCGGTCTGCTCAGACGCTATGCCGCAAGGTGAGATGAGCGGTGGGTTATCAGCCATTTTCGGCACGCCCGAAGGGTGTGACGCTGCTCTCTGTCGCGTCGGTACCCGGGGTGTGCACGGCGTCCTGGGAGCCCTTGGAGCTCCGTCCCGCCCGCGTGGGCCTGCTGCGCGGACCCTGGGACCAGCGACCGCCGCCCGGTCACGGATGTCGTCCGTGGTCGCCGGGCGCGGAGCAGGGGCGACGATGCCCCCGCGAAATATCGCGCTGATCACGCCACAAGGCTATCTCTCCTCACCGGGGGCTCGTCACGAGCCGGATGTGTACAAACCGAGGGTGGAACTTTGACGTTATGCACAGGGGCGCAGAGCGTGAAATCGTCGTATTCACAGGCAGTCGGGACAGTGCCGGTGGAGGCGGTGGTGGTGGGTGTCAGTGGTGGCGATGTCCGGGCCGCGAGGCCCCTTGGCAAGCACCCCGGCACGCGGCACGTTGCCCTTGACGCCTTGCTCATGACGCCCTGCTCATGACGGCTTGAGCGCTTGAGGCCTTGCGCGCGTGCTTGAGGCCTTGAGCTCATGAGCCCCACGGCACCCGACGCAGCTCAGACGCATGTCACGGCCACAGAGGAGCGCACCGACATGACAGCGAAGATCCTCATCGTCACCGGCGACGCAGCGGAGTCGCTGGAAGTCCTCTATCCCTACCAGCGCCTGCGCGAGGAGGGCTACGAGGTCCACATCGCGGCTCCCGAGCGCAAGAAGCTGCAGTTCGTCGTCCATGACTTCGAACCCGGCTTCGACACCTACACCGAGAAGCCCGGCTACACCTGGCCCGCCGATCTCGCCTTCTCGGAGGTCGATCCCGGCCAGTACGCGGCCCTCGTCATCCCCGGCGGACGGGCCCCCGAGTACCTCCGCAACGATCCCGAACTCCGCAAGATCCTCAAGTCCTTCTTCGACACGGACAAGCCCGTGGCCCAGATCTGCCACGGCCCCCTGCTCACCGCCGCGATCGACGGCCTGCGCGGCCGGCGCGTCACCGCCTACCCGGCGCTCGAACTCGACATGCAGTCCGCCGGCGCGACCTTCCAGGACGCCGAGACGGTGGTCGACGGCACGCTGGTCTCCGCCCGCGCTTGGCCTGATCACCCCGGCTGGATGCGGGAGTTCCTCACAGTGCTGCGGGCGAAGGCGCCGGTGACATGAACTCCGGGCGCGGTGTCCGCCCGGGGCACCGTGCCCTGTCACACCGACCGGCAGCTCACGCTCACGCCGCCAGCCGCTCCGCCTCCGCGACGGCCTCCGCCAGCGAGTCCACCACGGGTACGCCCACGGCCTCGAGGCTGGCCCGGCTGTGCGAACCGCCGGTGTAGAGCACGGCCCGCGCGCCCACATGCAGGGCGGCCACCGCGTCGTCGGTGGCGTCCCCGATCACCACGGTGCGCGCGGGATCCACTCCGGTCAGCGCCCCGAGGTGCCGCACCATGTGCTCGGCCTTGCTGCCGCCGGAGGGCCCGGTGCGCCCGTCGACCCGTATGAAGTGCGGCTCTATCCCGAACTCCCTTACCAACGGTATGAGTTCGTCATGGACGTACATGCTGAGGATCGACTGACTGCGACCCGCGGTCCGCCACCCGGCGAGCAGCTCCGCCGCGCCTTCGGTCAGCCCGCAGGTGACCCGGTGCTCGGCGTAGTACCGATGGAAGACGTCATCCATGACCTCCCACTCGGCGTCGGTGGGCAGCCGCCCCAGCAGCCTCTCGTAGAACTTCGGCACCGGCACGCAGTACAGCGCCCGGTACTGCTCGATCGTGATCGCCTTGAGCCCCAGCTCGGCGAACGCCGCGTTCGTCGCGCCGACGACCGCGTCATTGTCGTGGAACAGCGTGCCGTTCCAGTCCCAGACGATGTGCGCGCTTCCTTGCATCCCCATGCCAAAAAAGGTACCCGCCGCCACTGACAATCAAGAGAACCGCAGGTCAGCGGGCATATTCCGGCACATTCCGGCACCGGGCAGGCTCAGTCGGCCAGCCCGACGAGGTTCGGGATCTCCTGCGTCGCGTACCAGAGCAGCTCGTGGTCCTCGGCCCCGTCCACGACGAACTGCGCGTCGTCGTCCCCTCGCTCCGCCGCCGCGAGCGCGTCGGCTGCGGCGCTCACATCGCCCTCCGCGTCACCGAGATCCACGTGTACGGCCGCCGCCTTGGCCAGCGACGCCGTTCCGCCGACCCGCACCTCGCCGAGCGCCGCCGGGTCCAGTCCGCGGTCGGGGTCGGCGTGCGCGGTGCCGTCGGGCACGTCGACGGCGACCACGACCCGGCGGCGCGGCGCCTCGGGGTCGGCCGCCAGCAGCCGCAGCGAGGCCAGCGCGGCCCGGTTCAGCGCCGCGTACTCCAACTCCTCGATGTCGTCGGAGAGGTACCACTCGCGCAGCGCGGGCGTCACGGCGTACGCGACGAAAGGTCCTGTCCCCAGCTCACCCGTCTTGTACGCCTCGGCGAGACCGGAGAGGGTCAGGGGGACGTAGACGCGCATGGCTGGCCGCTTTCGTAGTCGGAGAGTGCCTCGGGGAGGACGGTGCCGCGCCTCCGGGAGGGCCTTCAGGATACGTGCGCGGGTCCCCTATCGAGTCCCCACCCGCACCCCTGGAAGCGTCCACCCCACGCCGGAAATTCACCCGGGGCACCCTTGCAGTGACGGGCTCAAGGGCCCACTAATCACTCGGATAAGTGAACAATCCGGACCCTCCGACCCGCCCCGCCACGTCCTTGCATCCCCCACCCATGGCCCCGTACAAGATCCCCAACCAGAAGTTACTTCCCGGTACATTCCGGGCCGACCACACGGGGACCCCCATGCACAAGGTCATGAACAGGACCGCCCAGCCCACCCCGACCCGCCCGCCGACCCGCCGCGACCCCCGCCGCCCCGGCACGGGTTCGCCTCGCGGCCAGGGCGGGGGAACGTCCAGTACGACGCCTGCGGCCGAGGCGCCGGCGAGCGCGGCTCCGGCGAGGCACACGGACGCGACCACTACACCGCCCACACCGACGCCGAGCCACCGCACGAACCCCACGGCATCGACTCCCGTGGCAGACCGAACCGCGCCCCGTACCTCGCACGCCGAACCCCACACCGTGCCCGCACAGGCCACCCAGGCCGCCCGCAGCCGGGTTCCGCAGCCACGCCCCACCGATCTCTTCGCCGACCGCCTCCTCGCCGTGCTGAGCGGCCAGCGGCCCGTCCACTGGATGCTCCGGCACACCGCGGGCCGCGCCTACGACGACCTGGCCCTGCTCGCCGAACACAGCCCCCTGCGAGCCACCCGCGGCACCCGCCCGGTGGTGCGCGACATCGGCTACTACGTCGCCCGCCCGGGCGCCGTGGAGGCCTTCGCCCGCATCGGCGCGGGTGACCAGGTACGGGCCATGGCCTTCCGCCTGGAACGGGGCGCGGACCTCCGCTGGCGCTGCACGGCGGTGGAACTGGGCGGCCCTCGCGCGCCGCGCTCGGACGACGACTGAGGAGGGTTGACGAGGGTCGCCGAGCCGGTACCGGGTCCGGGGGCTACGGCGGCTGGCGGCGAGTGAAGCTGGGGCGGGACGGGGACGGGGCCGATGCAGGGGCTGGAGCTGAGGTCGGGGCTGGCACTCCCCCTGGCTCCGGCACCGGCACCGGCACCGGCACCGGCACCGGCACCGGCACCGGCAAGGCAACCGCCGCCCGCCGCACCGGGGCCGCCCAGTCGCACCCCGCTTCCCCGCCCGGCCCCGCCCCGCCTGCAACGCGCCCTCACGCCCGCCCGCGCACCACACAAGACACACGCACACACGCCGAAGGGCCAGGCGCCTTCACGATGCCTGGCCCTTCAAGGTCTCTGCACGGGGACTCCGCGCGGGAAGCGGCCCCGACTAGCTCAACCCCTCACTCAGGTCCACCCCGTCGAAGCGGGCCGCCCGCGCGGAGCGAACCCACGAAGCGGGGCAACCCCACGCCGCGGAGCGGCCCCGCGAAGCTACCCCCACAGAGCGACCGTCACTTCTTACGGCGGCTGCTCCGACGCCCCTGCTTACGGCGCTCCGCGCGCGTGAGGCCGTCCGCCTCGGAGCGCACCGGCTCGTCGTCGCTGGTGAAGTCGCCCTCGACGATGCCGCCCTCGCCGTCCACGCTGGGCGCGGAGAAGTGCAGCCGGTCCGGCCGCTGCGGGGCGTCGAGCCCCTTGGCGCGGATCTCGGGACGGGCGCTCGCCTGCGCGGGCACCGTGTCCTCCTTGTCGAGGGACGGCTTGTCGTCCTCCACGGGGACTTCCTCGACCTGCTGCTCGACCTGGACCTCCAGGTTGAACAGATAGCCGGCGGACTCCTCCTTGATGCCGTCCATCATGGCGGTGAACATGTCGAAGCCCTCGCGCTGGTACTCGACCAGCGGGTCCTTCTGGGCCATCGCGCGCAGGCCGATGCCCTCCTGGAGGTAGTCCATCTCGTAGAGGTGCTCGCGCCACTTGCGGTCCAGGACCGACAGCACGACCCGGCGCTCCAGCTCACGCATGATCTCGGAGCCGAGCTGCTCCTCGCGCTCCTTGTACTGCTCGTGGATGTCGTCCTTGATGGACTCGGAAATGAACTCGGCGGTCAGACCGGCCCGGTCCCCGGCCGCCTCCTCCAGCTCCTCCACGGTGACCTTCACCGGATAGAGCTGCTTGAACGCGCCCCACAGCCGGTCGAGGTCCCAGTCCTCCGGGAAGCCCTCGGCGGTCTCCGCGGTGATGTACGCGTCGATCGTGTCGTCCATGAAGTGCACGACCTGGTCCTGGAGGTCCTCGCCCTCCAGGACGCGGCGGCGCTCGCCGTAGATGACCTCGCGCTGCCGGTTGAGGACCTCGTCGTACTTGAGGACGTTCTTGCGGGTCTCGAAGTTCTGCTGCTCGACCTGCGACTGGGCGGACGCGATCGCGCGCGTGACCATCTTGTTCTCGATCGGCACGTCGTCCGGGACGTTCGCCATCGACATCACGCGCTCGACCATCTGGGCCTTGAACAGCCGCATCAGGTCGTCGCCGAGGGAGAGGTAGAAGCGGGACTCGCCCGGGTCGCCCTGACGGCCGGAGCGACCGCGCAACTGGTTGTCGATACGACGCGACTCGTGCCGCTCGGTACCGAGGACGTAGAGGCCTCCGAGGTCCTTGACCTCCTCGAACTCGTCCTTGACCGCCTGCTCGGCCCGCTCCAGCGCGGCGGGCAGGGCGTGGGCCCACTCCTCGATGTGCTCCTCGGGGTCGAGGCCCTGCTGGCGCAGCTCCGCCTCGGCGAGGTCGTCGGGGTTGCCGCCGAGCTTGATGTCCGTACCGCGGCCGGCCATGTTGGTGGCGACCGTCACGGCACCCTTGCGGCCGGCCTGGGCGATGATCGGCGCCTCGCGGTCGTGCTGCTTCGCGTTCAGCACCTCGTGCTGGATACCGCGCTTGGCGAGCTGCTGCGAGAGGTACTCGGACTTCTCGACCGACGTCGTACCGACGAGGATCGGCTGGCCCTTCTCGTGCTTCTCGGCGATGTCGTCGACGACCGCCTCGAACTTCGCGACCTCGGTGCGGTAGATCAGGTCGGACTGGTCCTTGCGGACCATCGGCCGGTTGGTCGGGATCGGGACGACGCCGAGCTTGTAGATCTGGTGGAATTCGGCGGCCTCGGTCATCGCCGTACCGGTCATGCCCGAGAGGTTGCTGTAGAGGCGGAAGAAGTTCTGCAGGGTGATCGTGGCGAGGGTCTGGTTCTCGTCCTTGATGTCCACCCCTTCCTTCGCCTCGATCGCCTGGTGCATGCCCTCGTTGTAGCGGCGGCCGGCGAGGATACGCCCGGTGTGCTCGTCGACGATCATGACCTCGCCGTCGATGACGACGTAGTCCTTGTCCTTCTTGAAGAGCTCCTTGGCCTTGATGGCGTTGTTCAGGTAGCCCACCAACGGGGTGTTCACCGACTCGTAGAGGTTGTCGATGCCCAGCCAGTCCTCGACCTTGCTGACACCGGCCTCGTGGATGGCGACCGTGCGCTTCTTCTCGTCGACGTCGTAGTCGGCCGTCTCCTCCAGGCCCTTGAGGGAGTTGCCGGCCTCGCCCTTCTTCAGGCGGGTGACCAGCTTGGCGAAGTCGCCGTACCACTTGGTGGCCTGGTCGGCCGGGCCGGAGATGATCAGCGGCGTACGGGCCTCGTCGATGAGGATGGAGTCGACCTCGTCGACGATCGCGAAGTTGTGGCCGCGCTGCACCAGTTCGTCCTGCGACCACGCCATGTTGTCGCGCAGGTAGTCGAAGCCGAACTCGTTGTTCGTGCCGTAGGTGATGTCGCACGCGTACTGCTCGCGGCGCTGGGCCGGGGTCATGTTGGCGAGGATGCAGCCGACCTCGAGGCCCAGGAACTTGTGGATCCGGCCCATCATCTCGGAGTCGCGCTCGGCCAGGTAGTCGTTGACCGTGATGATGTGGACGCCGTCTCCGGAGAGGGCGTTCAGATACGCGGGCAGAGTGCCGACCAGGGTCTTGCCCTCGCCGGTCTTCATCTCGGCGACATAGCCGAGGTGCAGGGCGGCGCCGCCCATCATCTGCACGTCGTAGTGGCGCTGGCCGAGGACACGCTTGGCGGCCTCGCGCACGGTGGCGAACGCCTCGGGCAGCAGGTCGTCCAGGGTCTCACCATCGGCGTAGCGCTGCTTGTACTCCTCGGTGAGGGCCTTCAGCTCGGCGTCGGAGAGGTCCACGAAGTCCTCTTCGATGGACTTGACCTGGTCCGCGATGCGGTGCAGCTTGCGCAGGATCTTGCCTTCGCCTGCACGCATGATCTTCGAGAGGACGGACACGGGGCTTGGTCTCCTTGCCGGTCGGGCCTGGGACAGTCGGTTTCCAATGACATGGCTGAGCAACGGCCATCGTATGCGAGGACCCCGCCACGCCGGGAGCCTGCCGGGGACGCCGACCGTCCACTACTTCAAAACTGCTTCAAAGGCACAACGGCCGGGGGTCGCCGATGGTGCCGCGTCGTTCCGAGGAATTGCGCGAAATGTGATCACCCGCTCACACAGCGCGAAAGGATGGCGTCCTTGTGCGCCCCCGAGCAGAATCGGCCGATGGAACCCGTCACGCTCACGACCGACCGTCTTCTCCTGCGCGGCGTCGGCCCGCAGGACACCGATGTCGTGTATTCCGCCGCCCAGGACCCCGAGATCCAGCGCTGGACGACGATCCCCTCGCCCTATCTCCTGGAGCACGCGCGGAGTTTCACCGAGCAACTGGTCCCCGAGGGCTGGGCGAACTGTTCGATGTTCACCTTCGGTGTCTTTCTCCCCGAAGGGGAGTTGGTGGGCATGCTCGCCATCACGATGCGCTCCCTGGGCGTCGGCGAGGTCGGCTTCTGGGCCACGAAGCGGCACCGCGGCAACGGCTACATCACCGAGGCCACCGTCGCCGTCTCCCGCTGGGCCTTCACCCGGCTGTCGATCGACCGCGTGGAATGGCGCGCGGAGGTCGGCAACAAGGGCTCCCGCGCGGTGGCCGAGCACGCCGGTTTCACCATCGAGGGCACGCTCCGCTCCGCGATCAACAACAAGGGCGTACGACGGGACTGCTGGGTGGGCTCCCTGCTCCCGTCGGACCTGGGCCTGCCGTCGACGGCGCCGTACCTCCCCGCCCAGCCGTAACGCGACAAATCCCCAGCTCAGCCCGCATTGTCAGTGCCACCCTCTATCGTGCGGAGACATGACGAGTGCCCCGCGCCCCACGACCGACCTGTCGGCAGCCGACGCCCGCCGCATCGCCCTGCGCGCACAGGGTTTCCTCGGCGCCCCCGACCGCCGCGCGGGCGTGCGCGGCGTGCTCCGCCATCTCGGCGCGGTCCAGCTCGACACCATCTCGGTCCTCGCCCGCTCCCACGAACTCATCCCGTACGCGCGCCTGGGCGCCGTCCCCCGCAGGACGGTGGAGGACGCGTACTGGACGGAGACACACGCCTTCGAGTACTGGTCCCACGCCGCCTGCATCCTCCCCGTCGAGGAGTGGCCCCACTTCGCCTTCCGCCGCCGCGCCTACCGCAGCCGCCCGCACTGGAACCACGACCTCCCGGACGGCACCTACGACCAGGTCATCAAGCAGCTCCAAACCGAAGGCCCGCTGACGTCAACGGAGTTGGGCGGCGCCAAGCGCACCAGCGAGTGGTGGGACTGGTCCGGCGCCAAGGTCGCCGTGGAGCGCGCGCTCATGTACGGCGAGGTGGTGTGCGTGGAGCGCCGCGGCTGGAAGCGGGTGTACGACCTCGCCGAGCGCGCGATCCCGCAGCCGCTTCTGCACGACGAGCTGGATGACACGGAGTGCCTTCGCCGGCTGGTCCGGCTGGCGGGCCAGTCCTTGGGCGTCGGCACGCGCGCGGACATCGCCGACTACCACCGCCTCAAGGGCGAGCAGGTCGACACGGTGATCGCCGACTCGGGCCTGGTCCCGGTCACGGTCGAGGGCTGGGGCAAGCCCGCCTGGGCCGACCCGACGGCCCTGGAGACACTCCCGCGCGGCCACCACCGCACCACACTCCTGTCCCCGTTCGACTCCCTGATCTGGGAGCGGGCCCGCACGGAGCGCATCTTCGGCTTCACCCACCGCCTGGAGGCCTACGTCCCCAAGCCGAAGCGGATCCACGGCTACTTCGCGATGCCGGTCCTGGCAGGTGGCCGGCTGGTCGGCCGCGTCGACCCGGCGAGGGAGGGCCGCACCCTGGTGGCCAAGCAGGTCACCCTGGACGGTGTGAAGGCCGTCCCGTCCGTGGCCCAGGCCCTGGTCGAGGCGGCGAGCTGGGTGGACTGCACGGACGTACGCGTGGAGCGGGTCGACGCCCCCGAACTGCGCGCCCCCCTCGCCAGGGAGCTCGTCCGTCTCCTGGCGTGAGGGTCGGCGGTTCTCGGGGTCAGCGGATCTCGAGGATCTTCTCGCGCATCGCGTAGACCACCGCCTCCATCCTGGAGTGAAGCTGCAGCTTCTCCAGGATGTTGCGCACATGGTTCTTCACGGTGTTCTCGGAAATGAACAACTGCTTGGCGATATCGCGGTTGTTCATACCTGTGGCGACGAGTTTGAGAACCTCCAGCTCACGGTCGGTGAGCCGCGGCGCCGGCACCAGTCGGCGCTCGTCGGTGCGCTGGATCATCGACTTGAACTCGGTGAGCAGTTTCGACGCCATGGAGGGGCTGATCTGCGACTGCCCGTCGGCCACGGCGCGAATGGCGGTGGCCACTTCGTCGGTCGAGATCTCCTTGAGGAGATATCCCGTCGCGCCCGCCTTGATCGCGTCGTAGAGATCGGCTTCTTCATCGCTGATCGTCAGCATGATGATCTTCGCGCTGGGTGCCACCTCCTTGATGGAGGTGCACGCCTCGATCCCGCCCCGCTTCGGCATCCGTACGTCCATCAGGACGATGTCCGGCAGCAGATCCGCCGCTTTGTCCACGGCCTCCGCGCCGTCACCGGCCTCGCCGACGACCTGGATGTCCTCCTCGGCCGCCAGCACGATCTCCAGGCCGCGGCGGAAGAGTGCGTGGTCGTCCACGACAAGGACTCTGATCGGCTCCTTGCGTGTCGAGCCCGCTTCCGGGCCCATGCCGACGACGCCGCCGTCGGTATCACCGACATGCATCGGTCCGAAGCTGTCCGCCATCGTTCCTCCCCCTGAAGGCTGTGGCCTGTGGTCCTGTGCCATCGCCAACCCAAGGCAGCGGCCCACCGGTTGGGCCTGTACGGCCATGATTCCATGCCCGGACGACAGTGCGGTCACGGAGCGGGGCGCGAAGTGGTCGCACACCGGTGCCCCTGGGGGCGCACACGCGCTCCAGGGGCACCGGCTCAGCGGTCGGCCGGGTGGGTCAGCCGCCCAGCGTGCCGCCGGCCGCGGGCGGTTGCGCCTGCGTGACCATCGGGTCCGTGCTGAGGTGGATGACGCCGTAGTCGTAGGCGTGCCGTCGGTAGACGACGCTCGGTTCCTTGGTCTCGGAGTCGACGAACAGGTAGAAGTCGTGTCCGACCAGTTCCATCTCGTAGAGCGCCTGGTCGAGGGACATCGGAGAGGCGACGTGGGTCTTCTCGCGGACGACCAGGGGGCCTTCGCCCTTGACCTCCAGCGAGCCGATCTTCTTGGTGGGCACACCGTCCGACTGCTCGTCCGGAACGGCGTGGCCGTTGCCGTTGAGCGTCGCCGCGCCCGGGACGTGGTCGGGGACCTCGGCGGCGGTGAGCCGACGGGCACCGCGGCGCGTGTTGCGCTTGTCGTGCTGCTTGCGCAGCCGGGCATCCAGCTTCTCCGCCGCGAGGTCGAGTGCCGCGTACGGATCGTTGGCCGAGGCCTCCGCCCGGATCACCGGACCGCGGGAGCGGAGCGTGATCTCCACTCGGTCACAACGGTCGGCCTGTCGGGGGTTCGGCTCCTTGGACACCTCCACGTCGAGGCTGATCACCTTGCCGTCGAGCTTCTGGATCTTCTCCAGCTTCAGCTTCTCGGCCACGTGCTTGCGGAACCGCTCGGGCACCTCGGTCTTGCGGCCCTTGACGACGATGTCCACGCAGAACTCCGTTCCCGGATCGCTCCGCTTCGCTGCGGAGCGTCTCCCTTTCGCACCAGGCTCCGGTCACCCCGGAACCTCGGACTCGGTGACTTCCACCTCCTCCTCCCCCATGGGCAAGATCTCCACCCCATGGCCGCGGGTGATTGCAGAAAACCCGCAGCACGGCATTCGGATAGGAGAGGTGCGGCCTGCGCCTTTCTCTCACAACCGAACATATCTCGCCCGGACGGATGTCGTCACCCTCTACCGCGGTGTACCTCCGTTCAGGTGAATTGCCCCTGTCATTACCTGCAACGACGCAAGTCAGTGGTCAGTTCCGGTTTATTTCGAAGGAATCCGGCGACGCGGCGATCACTGCCGCGCAGATCAGGTCAGCGGGGCCGTTCACGTCCACGATTCCCGGTGCACTGAGTGCCATGTTCCTCCCGTTCTCCATCGGTCTCCCGATGTGTTCCTCTCTGCCTTCCCTGGACACACGGCCATACACGGCGGCAGTTGCGCCAACTTCTCCGCCGCACGCGATCGCCTCACGCACGGCACGCGCCGCCTCCCTCAAGGAGGCCCCCGTCGTCATCAGGTCGTCGACGAGCACCACCGGACCGCCCGCGAGCAACAGGGCGCCGCCCGCGACCACCTCCAGCGCACCGGCGAGATTGTCCAGCCGCTCCCGGGAGTTGAGCCCCGACTGATCCGCGACCCACCGCCGCTGCCGCAACACGGCCACCACCCGGGCCGGCGTCCCGCTCCGCCGCAACTCCCCCGCCGCCGCCAACGCGATCCGCCGCGCCGGATCATGACCCCGGGCCCGCACGGCCCATCGCGCGGAGGGCACGGGAACCAGCAGCACAGGACCTCCGGCCCCACTTCTGGACGAGGCGGGGCCCCCGACATCTCCCCGACCACACCCCGCTCCCCCTGCGACACCTCCACCCCGGCCGCCCTGGTCACTCCGGCGACCTTCGCCGTGCCTCGGGCGACCTTCGCCGTGCCCGCCGCCCACGTCACTTCTGCGCCCCCTACCGCGCCCGCCGCCCGCGTCACCCTCCTCCCCCAGCTCCCCGAACCCCGACGTCAAGCCCCTGCCCACCTCCCTCGCAGCACCGTCCACTCTCACAGCCCCGTCCCCCAACCCCCACTGCTCCCGAAGCCCCACCCGCACAGCGCCCGCCAGCGCCGCGCCCAGCGGCCCCGTGAGGGCCAGTGCGCCGCGTTCCTTGTGGGCGAGGAGCACCGCGCGCACCTCGTCCGCGTAAGGAGCCGCCGCGTACGCCGCCGGCAGCCCGGCCGGCTCGGGCGTCGGCCGTACCCGGCTCGGCACGGCCCCGGTCAGGGCCGCACGGCACTCCGGGCAGAGCACCGTGCGAGGCCTCCCGCAGCCTCCGCACTCGGCCGGCAGCACCAGGTCCGTGAGATCCCGCCACCACCCCCGCATGCCCACCACTGTGCCAACGCCCCCGCCGACCGGCCACCCCTGTGGACAACGCCCTGTGGACAACTCGGCGCAGCCGTCAACAGCCGTCACCCACACGGGTACAAGGCCACCCCGGAACACACGAACGGCCGCCTCCGCCGAGCCTCAGCCCGACCGAAGACGGCCGCTTTTCGCGTCGAACACCTCAGCGCGTCACCAGCGCCTCACCCCGGATAAACCGGCGCCGACCCCGTCTTGACGACCTTCTGCCACTGCGCCCCGCTGGGCAGCCGTACGATCCCGTCCTCCGAGTAGGCCACCAGCGGCAGCTTGTCGTCCTCGGACGCGGCGATCTCCTTCACCCCGGTCAGGGCCGCGGGCGCCGGACCCTCGGGCGTGGAGCCGTCGACCTGGACGTACCGCATCTGCAGCACGCCTTCGTGCTCGCGTCCCACCACCACGAGCCGGCTGTCCCCGGCCCACGACATGGCCGTGATCTCCTCCAGGTCCGGGGTGACGGAACGGAGTTCGAGCACCGAGACCACCGGCGGCTCCCCCGTCGTCCCGCTCCGCTGGATCCGCCCGATGAGCAGGGACCGCTTGCCGTTCTTCTCCACGACGAGCGCGATCCGCACCCCGTCGGCGGCCACCCGCACCGACTCGATACGGCCGTCCAGCCCCAGCGTCTCCACCGCTATCGGCTGCCCCGCGCCCTTCTGCAACACGAGCAGCCGGGGCTTCTTCGGGTCCCGGTCGGCCACCCAGAGGTCGCCCTGCGCGTCCCAACTGGGCGCCGTCAGCCGGTCGGCCTCCGTCTTGCCCTGGCTGGTGAGCACGGGGTCCCCGAGCGATGCACCGGACACCATCGACCCGACGTAGAGCGACTTCCCGTCGAGACCGACCCCGGCCCCGACCTCCTCGTCGCGCGACACCGCAACCGACCGCAGTTGCCTGTCGCCCTCGCCCAGCGCGCCCGGCACCGGATCGGCGTGCGTGCCGCGGCTGACGCCGGGCATCCGCACCACGCGGTGCTTGTCGTCGAGGAAGTACAGGTACTCGGGGCGGTTCACGGCACCGTGTGCCGCGAGAGACTCGGCGCTGTTGACGTTGTAGACGCACAACTGCGCGCCGTTGGCGGCCTGCAGCTCGACCTCGTCCACCGTGGGCGTGATGGTCTGGAGCGTGTACAGGATCTGCGTGGCCATCTCGTCGCACCGGGCCAGCCCCACCCGCGAGGCCTTCTGGTTCAACGGGACCGTCAGCCTGTTCTGGTCGTCGGGCGTCAGCGAGGTGACGCCCTTGCGCAGCGCCGTCCCGGTGGGGAAGCTCGACCTGACCACGGGCCCGAGCCAACTGGTGGGCCCGTTGAGGAGCGACCGCACCATCTGCGTCATGGGGTCCACCCGCCGCCGTACGAACACGGGGTCGGCGACGGCGATCGTCTGCGAGTTCGTCCCGGCCGAGGTGTTCGACGCGAAGTAGTACTTGTTGACGGACATGTAGTTGCGCTGGAAGTCCGACTCCCCCATGACGACGCCCTGCGGGAGCCCGTCGATGCGCCACTGGCCGCTCTTCGCGTCCTTCGTCAGATGTACGGCCTTGCTGTACTTCCCGTCCGCCGGCGCGTAGGCCTGCTGCGAGTCCACCGTGGCAACCCGGTCGCCGGCCAGTGTGTACGTGAAGGTGCCGGTGTCCTCCTGGCCGACCGGGGGACGGACGGCGTCCGTGCTCGGCCCGTCGGCGAGCACCGTGGTGGACAGCCCGGGCTGCCATTCCCGCGCGGCCTTGGCGGTCAGGTACAGGCGCGCTGTCTTGTAGTTCGGATCGTCACTGGTCAGCGCCTCCAGGAAGCCCTGCACGATCTCCCCCTGCGACGCGTCCTCCCGGGGCGGCATCGCGAAAACGCGCACCTGGGTGTCCTGTCGCGGCGTCGACTCGACCCCCCGGAGATCCCCGCTGTCGGGCATCGAGGCGCACCCCGCCAGCACTACGACGCCCATCGCGACGTACGCCACCGCGCGTCCCGGCTTCCGCCGGGCGCCCCCCTCGCGGTCAGCGCCCACGAGATGCCTCCCCTTGCTTGTTCGAGTCCTCCGGTACAGCGGCCGGGTCCGTGCTGCCCGGAGCCTCGCTCCGAGCCGGATCCGCGGGCGACCGGTCCTCCTGCCGCCGGGCGCTGCCGGTCGGCCGGGGCACCACGCGCGCGCCGTTGCCGGGCAGCGCCGTCGGGTCCGCCGTGGCCGTGGTGGCCGGCCTCGGGGCGATCGGGTCCCGCGAGGCCATCGGCGGCACCTGGTCGCCCATCGGCTGCACCGGGACCGTCGCGCGCTTGTCCCCGCCCCCGCTCGGCAGACCGGCGTCATTAAGTCCACGATTACGGCGTGAGTCCTTGGGCTCCAGGGGTATCGGCGAGCCCCGTAGCGGTTCGTCCGCGGTCCGCGGCAGCGTCAGCCGGAACTGCGAACCGCCGCCCGGCTCACCCCACGCCTGCAACCAGCCGCCGTGCAGCCGCGCGTCCTCCAGGGCGATGGACAGCCCCAGACCCGTACCACCGGTGGTACGCGCGCGTGCCGGGTCCGCCCGCCAGAAGCGGCTGAACACCCGGGTCGCCTCACCGGGCTTGAGCCCCACCCCGTAGTCGCGCACCGCGATGGCTACCGCCCCGCCCGCGGAGGCGAGCTTGACTATGACGTCCTTGCCGTCGCCGTGCTCCACGGCGTTGACGACGAGATTGCGCAGCACCCGCTCCACCCGCCGGGGATCGGCCTCGGCGACCACGGGCTGCTGGTCGCCGACGACCCGTATCTGCGTGCCCTTGCGCTCGGCGAGCGGCTCTGCGCCGCTGAGCACCCGCCGTACGACCTCTCTGAGGTCGATCGGCTCGGCCTCCAGGGCCGCCGCGCCCGCGTCGAACCGGCTGATCTCCAGCAGGTCCGCGAGCAGCGTCTCGAACCGGTCCAACTGGTCGGCCAGCAGCTCCGCCGACCGCGCGGTCATCGGATCGAAGTCCACGCGCGCGTCATGGATGACATCGGCCGCCATGCGTACGGTCGTCAGCGGCGTCCGCAGTTCGTGCGACACGTCGGACACGAACCGCCGCTGCATCCGCGAGAGGTCCTCCAACTGCTGGATCTTCAACTGGAGGTTCTGCGCCATCTTGTTGAAGGCCTCGCCGAGCCGCGCGATGTCGTCCTCACCGGTGACCTTCATCCGCTCCTGGAGCCGCCCTGCGGACAGCCGCTCGGCGATCCCGGCGGCCATCCGCACCGGCGTGACGACCTGCCGCACGACGAGCCAGGCGATGGCCCCGAGGAGTACGACGACGAAGAGCCCGGCCGTCGCAAGCGTCCCCTTGACCAGGCTGAGCGACTTCTCCTCCTGGGTGAGCGGGAAGAGGTAGTAGAGCTGGTACGGGTTGTTGTTCAGGTCGTTGACCTGCTTGCCGACGACCAGCGCGGGCTGGGACTCCTTGCCGTTGCTGTAGATGATCCGGGTGTAGCTCTGGGCCGCCGACGTGTTGTCGTTGACGCGGGCGCGCAGGGCTTCGGGCACGCTGGCGGACGGGTCGACGTACCCGGAACCGCGCGGGCTGCGACCGGCGCCGCTGTCCGCGCCCGCCGGCAGCGTCACCACGTCGAAGGCTCCCTGACCGCCGCTGGACAGCGACGACACGAGGTCGCTCATCCATGAGATGACGTTCTGCGGGGAGTTGCCGCCGGTCGCGGAACCGTCGTCGGCGGTCCCGCTGGCCGCCTCGTCGGCCCGCTGCTTGGCCACGGCGAAACCGCCCGTGGCCTGGCTCTGCGAGGCCTTCACCTTGGCGTCCAGCAGGCCGTTGCGCACCTGGCCGATGACGACGAAGCCCAGCAGCAGGACGACGCCGAGCGACATCAGCAGGGTCGTGACGACGACCTTGAGCTGGATGTTGCGCCGCCACAGCCGCATGACCGGCAGCAACGGCCGGCGCACCCAGCGCATGAACAGACGGAGGACCGGGCTGCCCTGGACTCCGCCCTGCAGCAGCCCGCCCTCCCACAGGCGTCCCCACCGGGAGCCCGCCGCCGTCCGGCCGACAGGCCGCCCCGCGCGGGCCCCGGACCCTCCGGGCGCCGAGGCGGCACTGTCTCTGGACATGTCAGCTCGGTCCCGCCTTGTAACCGACCCCGCGGACGGTCACCACGATCTCCGGCCGCTCCGGGTCCTTCTCGACCTTGGAGCGCAGCCGCTGGACATGCACGTTGACCAGCCGGGTGTCGGCCGCGTGGCGGTAGCCCCAGACCTGCTCCAGGAGCACCTCACGCGTGAACACCTGCCACGGCTTACGGGCCAGCGCGACCAGCAGGTCGAACTCCAGCGGCGTCAGCGCGATCGACTGCCCGTCCCGCTTCACGGAGTGACCGGCCACGTCGATGACCAGATCGCCTATGGCGAGCTGCTCGGGCGCCGGCTCCTCCGACCTCCGCAGCCGCGCCCGGATCCGGGCGACCAGCTCCTTCGGCTTGAACGGCTTCACGATGTAGTCGTCAGCGCCCGACTCCAGGCCCACCACGACATCGACGGTGTCGCTCTTCGCCGTGAGCATCACGATCGGCACCCCGGACTCCGCCCTGATCAGGCGGCACACCTCGATACCGTCCCGTCCGGGCAGCATCAGGTCCAGGAGCACCAGGTCGGGCTTGCTCTCACGGAAAGCGGCCAGCGCCTTGTCGCCGTCGGCTACGAAAGACGGCTCAAAACCTTCACCACGCAACACAATGCCGAGCATCTCGGCCAGTGCGGTGTCGTCATCGACGACAAGGACTCGTCCCTTCATAAACGACATCATCCCATTAACTAAATCGTTACCTGTCGTGACCTGTCACACAGCTCTGCCAGCGCCCCCGCCGTCACGGGCGAAACAGCGCCTTCTTCGGTGACGATCGCCGTCACCAGCTCGGGAGGCGTCACGTCGAACGCCGGGTTGTACGCCTGGGTCCCCAGGGGTGCCACCGGAATCCCGCCTCCCGCTCCCGACACCGTCACTTGGGGTGACGTGATCTCCGTCACTTCGAAGCCGGGGCGCTGCTCCACCTCGATGGACGCCCCGTCCGGCGTGTCCATATCCACCGTCGTCACCGGCGCCACCACGATGAACGGCACATGGTGGTACCGGGCGAGCACGGCGAGCGGATAGCTCCCCACCTTGTTCGCCACCGAACCGTCGGCGGCGATCCGGTCCGCCCCGATCAGTACCGCGTCCACCTCCCCGGCCGCGAACAAAGAGCCCGCCGCGTTGTCCGTGAGCAAGGTGTACGCCATTCCGTTGCGTGCCGCCTCATACGCCGTCAGGCGAGCACCTTGCAGCAACGGACGCGTTTCGTCCACCCACAGCCGCCTCAGCCGCCCGTCCCGGTGCGCCGCGAGCGCCACCGCGAAGGCCGTGCCCTCGCCGCCCGACACCAGCGCCCCGGTGTTGCAGTGGGTCAGAATCCGGTGCCCACCACCGGGCAACAGCTCGTCCAGCAGGGCCAGTCCGTGCGCGGCCATCCGCGCGCTGGCCTCGGCGTCCTCCCGGTGCAGCCGCCGCGCCGCCGCCAACGCGGCCCCGGCAGCCTGCTCCGGATCACCTCCCTTGGACACCGCGTCCCGGTGCGCGGCCCGGGCCCTGCGCACGCCCACGGAGAGGTTCACCGCGGTGGGCCGGGCGCCCGCCAGCGCGATCGCGGCCTCGTCCACGTCGAAGCCCCGCGCGGCGGCGAGCGCGACGCCGTACGCCCCCGCGATGCCGAGCAGCGGCGCCCCGCGCACCGCCAGCGAGCGGATCGCGTCCACCAGCGCGGACGCGTCCGTGCACACCAGCTCGACCTCCTCGGCCGGCAGTCTCGTCTGGTCGAGAAGGACCAGCACCGGACCCTCGGGGGGCTCGTCCCATCGGATCGCGGGTATCTCGGTCGGCCGGCCGTCCTCGCCGGATTGCGCGTGCTGATCAGCCATGCGGTCAGTCTGCCCCGGATCCGGCGGACAATTGAAGGTGTGCAGCCCATACCGCGGCCGGTCACCGCTCGACCACCCCATGGCACGATGGCTGCCAACCTGCCGCCGCGCCCGCGGACGGGCACCGTGAAGGAGCGACGATGAACGACACTCCGGGCTGGGCCTCGCCCGGATCCGCCCCGCCCGACGGGCCCGAGCCCGGCGCGTCCCGTCCCGCCGATCCGGCGGACGGCTCCGGTCACGCACAGCCCGCGGACCAGCCCGGCACGGACCCGTCGGGCTCCGGCCCGCAGTGGTCCAAGGAGCAGCCCCCACCCGGCCAGTGGTCCGCGCCCACCGGCGCCCCCGGCCAGGCACCGCCGCCCCCACCCCCGGGCCCGGGCTGGGGCGGCGGCCACCCCGGCGGCCCGGCCGGCCCCGGAGGCCCTGGGGGATACGGCGGCGGCTACGGAGGCTACGGCGGGCCCGGTGGCAACGGCGCTCCCGGCGGCTGGGGCACCGGCTGGGGCGGCCCCCCGCCCGCGGCCAAGCCCGGTGTCATCCCGCTCCGCCCGCTCGGCGTGGGCGAGATCCTCGACGGCGCCGTCTCCACCATGCGCACCTACTGGCGCACGGTCCTGGGCGTCTCGCTCACCATCGCGGTCGTCATGCAGACCGTCGTCGTCCTCGTCCAGGGCTTCGCCTTCAGCGACCTCACCAGCACCAACGCCCTCGACGACCCGAACGCCAGCGCCTCCGAAGTGACCCGCGCCATGAGCGAGGCCTTCCTCAGCACCGGCGTCGTCTACCTGGTCGTCCTCATCGGCACCGTCGTCGCCACCGCGCTGCTCACCGCCGTCACCAGCCGCGCCGTACTCGGCAAGCCGGTCACCGCCGGAGAGGCCTGGCGCGACGCCCGGCCCCAGGTGCTCAAGCTGTTCGGCCTGATCTGCCTGCTGGTCCTCATGGCCGTCGCCCTGATCGGCGTCCCCACCGTGCCCGGCATCCTCGTGGCCGTCACCGGGTCGCAGGACGCGGGCATCGCGCTCGCCGTCCTCGGCGGCCTCGCCGGCTCCGTCGTCACCCTCTGGCTGGCGATCCGCTTCTCCCTGGCCTCGCCCGCGCTGATGCTGGAGAAGCAGGGCATCGTGAAGTCGATGACCCGCTCCGCGAAGCTGGTGCGCGGCTCTTGGTGGCGGATCTTCGGCATCCAACTGCTCGCCCAGATCATCGCGAGCATCCTGTCGTCCATCCTCGTCATCCCGTTCGCCTTCATCGCCGGCCTGTTCAGCGGCGACGGCCTCAGCGGCCTCGTCGACGGCACCGGCAACCTCGGCTGGACGTTCCTCATCATCAGCGGCATCGGCTCGGTGATCGGCCGCATGATCGCGTTCCCGATCACGGCGGGCGTCACCGTGCTCCTGTACATCGACCAGCGCATCCGCCGCGAGGCCCTCGACCTCGACCTGGCCCGCGCCGCCGGCATCCCGGACCAGGGCACCGCGGCCCCCGGCCCCACCCCTGGGAGTTGATGCGGTGAGCCTGGCGGGGGGAGTTCTCACAGCGGTACCCGAAGCACTGCCGCGCGCCGTCGAATCGGCCGCAGGAACGCTGCTGCGCGCCCACGGCACGGTCGTACGGTCGTCGGCCCTCTCGGGCGACGAGCCGCCGGTGACGATCCCGCGCGACCCCGCGCGGGAGGCGGCCCGGCGTGAACTGTCCAAGCAGATGTACCACGAGAACGACCCCAGCCTGGCGCAGCGGGCCCTGGACGCCATCTCGGACTGGGTCGACAAACTCTTCAGCCGGGCATCGGAGGCGGCACCCGGCGGCACGCTCGGCCTGGTCGTCGTCATCCTGGCCGTCCTCGCGGTCGGAGCCGCCCTGTGGTGGCGCCTCGGCACCCCGAAGCGCCAACCCGTCTCCGCCGCCGCCCTGTTCGAGGACGGCCCCCGCAGCGCCGCCGAACACCGCGCGGCCGCCGAGGCACACGCCGCCCAGGGACACTGGAACCCCGCCGTGCAGGAACGCATGCGTGCCATCGTCCGGGCCCTGGAGGAACGGGCCCTGCTCGACGTCCGTCCCGGCCGCACAGCCGACGAAGCCGTCGCCGAAGCCGGCCGCGCACTGCCCTCGCACACGACCGAACTGCGCGCCGCAGCCGCACACTTCGACGACGTGACGTACGGCGGACGCGACGCGAGCGAGCAGTCGTACCGGCGCATCGCCGACCTGGACCGAGACCTGGAGCGCACCAGGCCGGTCCTCACCAGCAGCGCCCACAGCACGGCCCACCACACCAGCCAGGGGGCCGCCGAATGACCGCGGAGGCCACGCTCCCCGCCACCTCGGCCTCGCCGACCGCCCGCCAGGTGTGGACCCGCGCGCGTGGCATCGTCCTCGTGCTCGTGCTCCTCCTGGCGGCCGCCGTGGCGATCGCCGCGATCCGCTCCGACGCCCGGCACGGCGCCCTCGACCCGCGCTCCGCCGACCCCTACGGCAGCCGCGCCGTAGCCGAACTCCTCGGCGACCGGGGCGTGTCCACACGCGTGGTCACCACCCTGGCCCAAGCCCGCGCCGCGGCCGGCCCGGACACCACCCTGCTGGTCGCCGTCCCCGACCTGCTGACCAAGCGTCAACAGTCCGGCCTGCACACGGCGTTCGCGAACTCCGGCAGCCGTACGGTCCTCGTCGCCCCCGGCGCGGCGTCCCTGGGCCGGCTCGCCCCCGAGGTCACCGCGGACTCCGGACCCAGCTTCGACTCGACACTCTCCCCCGACTGCTCCCTGCCCGCCGCCCAGCGCGCAGGGAGCGCGCAAACCGGCGACTACAGGTACACGACCACCGCCACCGACGCCGACGAGTGCTACCCCAGCGACGGACGGCCGACCCTGCTGCGGCTCCCGGACGCGTCCACGGGCGGCGACACCGTGGTCATCGGCGCGCCCGACATCTTCTTCAACAAACGTCTCGACAAGCAGGGCAACGCCTCGCTCGCCCTCCAACTCCTCGGCTCCCGCCCCCATCTGGTCTGGTACCTCCCCTCGCTGTCCGACACCTCGGCCACCGACTCCGGCAGCCAGAGCTTCTTCGACCTGCTCCCCTCGGGCTGGCTCTGGGGCACCCTGCAACTGTTCATCGCGGCAGCCGTGGCCGCCCTGTGGCGGGCACGCCGACTCGGCCCCCTGGTGCCCGAAAAACTCCCCGTGGCGATCCGCGCCTCCGAAACCGTCGAAGGCCGCGCCCGCCTCTACCGCAAGGCCAACGCCCGCGACCGCGCGGCCAACGCCCTGCGCTCCACCACCCGCACCCGCCTCGCCCCCCTCGTAGGCGTCCCCGTCTCCCAGGCGCACTCACCCGAAGCCCTGCTCCCCGCGCTCTCCGCCCACCTCCACGGCGACGGACAGACCCTGCACGCCCTCCTCTTCGGCCCGCCGCCCAGCGACGACGCGGCCCTCATCGCACTTGCCGACCAACTCG
The DNA here is from genome assembly GCF_036227225.1 of Streptomyces sp. NBC_01478. Lineage (GTDB taxonomy): Bacteria > Actinomycetota > Actinomycetes > Streptomycetales > Streptomycetaceae > Streptomyces. Next base: position 4,764,668 of record NZ_CP109444.1, read on the forward strand.
ACGCCCTCGAAAGAGAGGTACGCCGTTCATGATGGACCCGACCACTGACAACGCCGGGATCACGGGGAATCCGGACACCGCCCGAGCCTCCCTCGAATCCCTGCGCGCCGAGATCGCCAAAGCCGTGGTCGGCCAGGACCCCGCCGTGACCGGTCTCGTCGTCGCCCTCCTCTGCCGCGGACACGTTCTCCTGGAAGGAGTCCCCGGAGTCGCAAAAACGTTGCTCGTCCGCGCCCTCGCGTCCGCACTCGAACTCGACACCAAGCGCATCCAGTTCACCCCCGACCTGATGCCGAGCGACGTCACCGGCTCCCTGGTCTACGACACCCGCTCCGCCGAGTTCCGCTTCCAGCCCGGCCCGGTCTTCACCAACCTGCTCCTCGCGGACGAGATCAACCGCACCCCTCCGAAGACCCAGTCGTCCCTCCTCGAAGCCATGGAGGAACGCCAGGTCACGGTCGACGGCACCCCGCGCCCGCTCCCCGACCCGTTCCTGGTCGCCGCGACACAGAACCCCGTCGAGTACGAGGGCACGTACCCCCTCCCCGAGGCCCAACTCGACCGCTTCCTCCTCAAACTGACGATCCCTCTCCCCTCCCGCCAGGACGAGATCGACGTCCTCACCCGCCACGCCGAGGGCTTCAACCCACGCGACCTGCACGCCGCCGGCCTGCGCCCCGTCGCGGGCCCGGCCGACCTCGAAGCAGCCCGCGCGGCCGTCGCCAAGACGACGATCTCCCCCGAGATCACCGCCTACGTAGTCGACATCTGCCGCGCCACCCGCGAATCGCCGTCCCTCACTCTCGGCGTGTCCCCGCGCGGCGCCACCGCCCTCCTGGCCACCTCGCGCGCGTGGGCCTGGCTCACGGGCCGCGACTACGTCATCCCCGACGACGTGAAGGCCCTGGCACTCCCCACCCTCCGCCACCGCGTCCACCTGCGCCCCGAGGCCGAGATGGAGGGCGTGACGGCGGACTCCGTCATCAACGCGATCCTCGCCCACGTCCCGGTCCCCCGCTGATGGCCCTCACCGGACGCGCCGCCCTCCTCGCAGCCCTGGGCTCCCTCCCCGTAGGCATCTGGGAGCCCGGCTGGACAGGCATCCTGGCCGTCAACGCCCCCCTCGCACTGGCCTGCGCCTGCGACTTCGCCCTGGCCGCCCCGGTACGCCGCCTGAGCCTCACCCGCTCGGGCGACACCTCCGTACGCCTGGGCGAATCCGCCGACGTCACCCTGACGGTCACCAACCCGTCCCGCCGCCCCCTCCGAGCCCGCATCCGCGACGCCTGGCCCCCCAGTAGCTGGCTCCCCGGTACAGAATTCGCCGCATCCCGCCACCGCCTGACGATCCCGCCCGGCGAGCGCCGCCGCCTCACCACCCGCCTACGCCCCACCCGCCGCGGCGACCGCCACGCAGACCGAGTGACCATCCGTTCCTACGGCCCCCTCGGCCTCCTCACCCGCCAGGGCACCCACACGGTCCCCTGGGCGGTACGCGTCCTGCCCCCGTTCACCAGCCGCAAGCACCTCCCCTCCAAGCTCGCCCGTCTGCGCGAACTCGACGGCCGCACCAGCGTGCTGACCCGCGGCGAAGGCACAGAATTCGACAGCCTGCGCGAATACGTCCCCGGCGACGACACCCGCTCCATCGACTGGCGCGCCACCGCCCGCCAGACCACGGTCGCGGTACGCACCTGGCGCCCCGAACGCGACCGCCACATCCTGCTCGTCCTCGACACCGGCCGCACCTCAGCGGGCCGCGTCGGCGACGCCCCCCGCCTCGACGCCTCCATGGACGCCGCCCTGCTCCTGGCAGCCCTCGCATCCCGCGCCGGCGACCGCGTGGACCTCCTCGCCTACGACCGCCGAGTCCGCGCCCTGGTCCAGGGCCGCACGGCACGCGACGTACTCCCGTCGCTGGTCAACGCGATGGCGACACTCGAACCGGAACTCGTCGAAACAGACGCCCGAGGCCTGGCAGCCACCGCGATCCGCACGGCCCCCCGCCGCTCCCTGATCGTCCTGCTGACAAGCCTCGACACGGCCCCGCTCGAAGAGGGCCTGCTCCCCGTACTGGCCCAACTCACCCAGCGCCATACGGTCCTGGTGGCATCCGTGGCAGATCCCCACATCGCGCACATGGCCACGGCTCGTGGAAACACGGACGCGGTCTACGAGGCCGCGGCTGCGGCACGCGCTCAGACCGAACGCGACCGCACCGCGGAAAAACTCCGCAGGGCCGGCGTCACCATCGTCGACGCAACACCGGACGATCTGGCGCCAAAACTCGCGGACGCGTATCTGGCTCTCAAGAGTGCGGGACGCCTGTAATACAGGGGCCTGCTTGGAAAAGCAGAGCCCTTTACAGGAGACCCCTTAAACGCAGAAAACCCCCGTACCGATTTAACGGTACGGGGGTTTTCGCAATATTTGTTCGGCGGCGTCCTACTCTCCCACAGGGTCCCCCCTGCAGTACCATCGGCGCTGTAAGGCTTAGCTTCCGGGTTCGGAATGTAACCGGGCGTTTCCCTCACGCTATGACCACCGAAACACTATGAAACACATCAACCGCACCACTGCCGTGACCATGGCAATGGGGTTGTTCGTGGTTTCAGAACCAACACAGTGGACGCGAGCAACTGAGGACAAGCCCTCGGCCTATTAGTACCGGTCACCTCCAGCGGTTACCCGCCTTCCAGATCCGGCCTATCAACCCAGTCGTCTACTGGGAGCCTTAACCCCTCAAGGGGGTGGGAACACTCATCTCGAAGCAGGCTTCCCGCTTAGATGCTTTCAGCGGTTATCCCTCCCGAACGTAGCCAACCAGCCATGCCCTTGGCAGAACAACTGGCACACCAGAGGTTCGTCCGTCCCGGTCCTCTCGTACTAGGGACAGCCCTTCTCAATGTTCCTGCGCGCGCAGCGGATAGGGACCGAACTGTCTCACGACGTTCTAAACCCAGCTCGCGTACCGCTTTAATGGGCGAACAGCCCAACCCTTGGGACCGACTCCAGCCCCAGGATGCGACGAGCCGACATCGAGGTGCCAAACCATCCCGTCGATATGGACTCTTGGGGAAGATCAGCCTGTTATCCCCGGGGTACCTTTTATCCGTTGAGCGACGGCGCTTCCACAAGCCACCGCCGGATCACTAGTCCCGACTTTCGTCCCTGCTCGACCCGTCGGTCTCACAGTCAAGCTCCCTTGTGCACTTACACTCAACACCTGATTGCCAACCAGGCTGAGGGAACCTTTGGGCGCCTCCGTTACTCTTTAGGAGGCAACCGCCCCAGTTAAACTACCCATCAGACACTGTCCCTGATCCGGATCACGGACCCAGGTTAGACATCCAGCACGACCAGACTGGTATTTCAACGACGACTCCCCCCGAACTGGCGTCCGAGGTTCAAAGTCTCCCAGCTATCCTACACAAGCCGAACCGAACACCAATATCAAACTGTAGTAAAGGTCCCGGGGTCTTTCCGTCCTGCTGCGCGAAACGAGCATCTTTACTCGTAGTGCAATTTCACCGGGCCTATGGTTGAGACAGTCGAGAAGTCGTTACGCCATTCGTGCAGGTCGGAACTTACCCGACAAGGAATTTCGCTACCTTAGGATGGTTATAGTTACCACCGCCGTTTACTGGCGCTTAAGTTCTCAGCTTCGCCACCCCGAAGAGTGACTAACCGGTCCCCTTAACGTTCCAGCACCGGGCAGGCGTCAGTCCGTATACATCGCCTTACGGCTTCGCACGGACCTGTGTTTTTAGTAAACAGTCGCTTCTCGCTGGTCTCTGCGGCCACCCCCAGCTCATGAAGTAAATTCAATCACCGGTGATGGCCCCCCTTCTCCCGAAGTTACGGGGGCATTTTGCCGAGTTCCTTAACCATAGTTCACCCGAACGCCTCGGTATTCTCTACCTGACCACCTGAGTCGGTTTAGGGTACGGGCCGCCATGAAACTCGCTAGAGGCTTTTCTCGACAGCATAGGATCATCCACTTCACCACAATCGGCTCGGCATCAGGTCTCAGACTATGTGTGATCCGGATTTGCCTAGACCACGTCCTACACCCTTACCCCGGGACAACCACCGCCCGGGATGGACTACCTTCCTGCGTCACCCCATCACTCACCTACTGCAGGTCTGGTCCGTCGGCTCCACCACTTTCCATTCCCCGAAGGGTCCGGAACGGCTTCACGGACTTAGCATCGCCTGGTTCAATGTTTGACGCTTCACAGCGGGTACCGGAATATCAACCGGTTATCCATCGACTACGCCTGTCGGCCTCGCCTTAGGTCCCGACTTACCCTGGGCAGATCAGCTTGACCCAGGAACCCTTAGTCAATCGGCGCACACGTTTCTCACGTGTGTATCGCTACTCATGCCTGCATTCTCACTCGTGAACCGTCCACCACTAGCTTCCGCTGCGGCTTCACCCGGCACACGACGCTCCCCTACCCATCCATACAGGCGTTGGCCCTATTGTATGAATGACACGACTTCGGCGGTACGCTTGAGCCCCGCTACATTGTCGGCGCGGAATCACTAGACCAGTGAGCTATTACGCACTCTTTCAAGGGTGGCTGCTTCTAAGCCAACCTCCTGGTTGTCTCTGCGACTCCACATCCTTTCCCACTTAGCGTACGCTTAGGGGCCTTAGTCGATGCTCTGGGCTGTTTCCCTCTCGACCATGGAGCTTATCCCCCACAGTCTCACTGCCGTGCTCTCACTTACCGGCATTCGGAGTTTGGCTAAGGTCAGTAACCCGGTAGGGCCCATCGCCTATCCAGTGCTCTACCTCCGGCAAGAAACACACGACGCTGCACCTAAATGCATTTCGGGGAGAACCAGCTATCACGGAGTTTGATTGGCCTTTCACCCCTAACCACAGGTCATCCCCCAGGTTTTCAACCCTGGTGGGTTCGGTCCTCCACGAAGTCTTACCTCCGCTTCAACCTGCCCATGGCTAGATCACTCCGCTTCGGGTCTTGAGCGCGCTACTAAACCGCCCTATTCGGACTCGCTTTCGCTACGGCTTCCCCACACGGGTTAACCTCGCAACACACCGCAAACTCGCAGGCTCATTCTTCAAAAGGCACGCAGTCACGAGAGTGCATGCAAGCATGCACTCCGACGCTCCCACGGCTTGTAGGCACACGGTTTCAGGTACTATTTCACTCCGCTCCCGCGGTACTTTTCACCATTCCCTCACGGTACTATCCGCTATCGGTCACCAGGGAATATTTAGGCTTAACGGGTGGTCCCGCCAGATTCACACGGGATTTCTCGGGCCCCGTGCTACTTGGGTGTCTCTCAAACGAGCCGTTAATGTTTCAGCTACGGGGGTCTTACCCTCTACGCCGGACCTTTCGCATGTCCTTCGCCTACATCAACGGTTTCTGACTCGCCTCACAGCCGGCAGACTGTGAAAGAGAGATCCCACAACCCCGTATACGCAACCCCTGCCGGGTCTCACACGCATACGGTTTGGCCTCATCCGGTTTCGCTCGCCACTACTCCCGGAATCACGGTTGTTTTCTCTTCCTGCGGGTACTGAGATGTTTCACTTCCCCGCGTTCCCTCCACACTGCCTATGTGTTCAGCAGCGGGTGACAGCCCATGACGACTGCCGGGTTTCCCCATTCGGAAACCCCCGGATCAAAGCCTGGTTGACGACTCCCCGGGGACTATCGTGGCCTCCCACGTCCTTCATCGGTTCCTGGTGCCAAGGCATCCACCGTGCGCCCTTAAAAACTTGGCCACAGATGCTCGCGTCCACTGTGCAGTTCTCAAACAACGACCAACCACCCGTCACACACCACTCACGCGATGCTTTACCGGGGTCGGCACTGAAGGCGGCTTCACAGCCGTACCCTCAGACACCCAACAGCGTGCCCGGCACCATCGCCACTCGTGATCAGCTTTCCACGCCCCGAAGAGCAGTACTCGCAGCCATGAGATGACCGACAGTGCCGAATAATCAACGTTCCACCCTTGAGCAACCAGCATCAGACGTTCGCTGATGAACTGGCCTCTGACCTCACCCCGAAGGGATCGGTAAGAAGTGCTCCTTAGAAAGGAGGTGATCCAGCCGCACCTTCCGGTACGGCTACCTTGTTACGACTTCGTCCCAATCGCCAGTCCCACCTTCGACAGCTCCCTCCCACAAGGGGTTGGGCCACCGGCTTCGGGTGTTACCGACTTTCGTGACGTGACGGGCGGTGTGTACAAGGCCCGGGAACGTATTCACCGCAGCAATGCTGATCTGCGATTACTAGCAACTCCGACTTCATGGGGTCGAGTTGCAGACCCCAATCCGAACTGAGACCGGCTTTTTGAGATTCGCTCCACCTCACGGTATCGCAGCTCATTGTACCGGCCATTGTAGCACGTGTGCAGCCCAAGACATAAGGGGCATGATGACTTGACGTCGTCCCCACCTTCCTCCGAGTTGACCCCGGCGGTCTCCTGTGAGTCCCCGTCACCCCGAAGGGCACGCTGGCAACACAGGACAAGGGTTGCGCTCGTTGCGGGACTTAACCCAACATCTCACGACACGAGCTGACGACAGCCATGCACCACCTGTACACCGACCACAAGGGGGGCACTATCTCTAATGCTTTCCGGTGTATGTCAAGCCTTGGTAAGGTTCTTCGCGTTGCGTCGAATTAAGCCACATGCTCCGCTGCTTGTGCGGGCCCCCGTCAATTCCTTTGAGTTTTAGCCTTGCGGCCGTACTCCCCAGGCGGGGAACTTAATGCGTTAGCTGCGGCACCGACGACGTGGAATGTCGCCAACACCTAGTTCCCACCGTTTACGGCGTGGACTACCAGGGTATCTAATCCTGTTCGCTCCCCACGCTTTCGCTCCTCAGCGTCAGTAATGGCCCAGAGATCCGCCTTCGCCACCGGTGTTCCTCCTGATATCTGCGCATTTCACCGCTACACCAGGAATTCCGATCTCCCCTACCACACTCTAGCTAGCCCGTATCGAATGCAGACCCGGGGTTAAGCCCCGGGCTTTCACACCCGACGTGACAAGCCGCCTACGAGCTCTTTACGCCCAATAATTCCGGACAACGCTTGCGCCCTACGTATTACCGCGGCTGCTGGCACGTAGTTAGCCGGCGCTTCTTCTGCAGGTACCGTCACTTTCGCTTCTTCCCTGCTGAAAGAGGTTTACAACCCGAAGGCCGTCATCCCTCACGCGGCGTCGCTGCATCAGGCTTTCGCCCATTGTGCAATATTCCCCACTGCTGCCTCCCGTAGGAGTCTGGGCCGTGTCTCAGTCCCAGTGTGGCCGGTCGCCCTCTCAGGCCGGCTACCCGTCGTCGCCTTGGTGAGCCATTACCTCACCAACAAGCTGATAGGCCGCGGGCTCATCCTGCACCGCCGGAGCTTTTAACCCCCACACATGAGTGCGGGAGTGTTATCCGGTATTAGACCCCGTTTCCAGGGCTTGTCCCAGAGTGCAGGGCAGATTGCCCACGTGTTACTCACCCGTTCGCCACTAATCCCCACCGAAGTGGTTCATCGTTCGACTTGCATGTGTTAAGCACGCCGCCAGCGTTCGTCCTGAGCCAGGATCAAACTCTCCGTGAATGTTTTCCCGTAATCGGGAACGACACACACGAGAGCGGAACAGTCAGGCGGAATAAGCCCGACCGTTCACAGCGTCCTCGCTGTATGTTTTCTTCAAAGGAACCTCGTCCCAGACATCAGATGATGACTGGAGACGGGGTATCAACATATCTGGCGTTGATTTTTGGCACGCTGTTGAGTTCTCAAGGAACGGACGCTTCCTTTGTACTCACCCTCTCGGGCTTTCCTCCGGGCTTTTCCCTTCGGTCTTGCGTTTCCGACTCTATCAGACCGTTTCCGGTTCCGATTTCCTCGGTGCTTTCCAGGTTTCCGCTTCCGCGTTTCCCTTTCCGGCGGTTCCGACTTTATCAGAAGTTCCGGGCCGGACTGACCGGCCGCTCTTTTCCGATTCATCGGGAGTGTGGCTTCTTTGAAATCGATATTTCTAGAAGCAGACAGACACTCACTGTCGCCGACCGGACCAGATCCAGTTCTAGGCAACTGTTCGAATCTACCTCCCCAACCGGTCCGTGTCAACGGCTCCTATGGGGCGAAGAGGAGACTAGCAGCTCAGCGGGAGTGCCCGCACATCAGGCGGCTGTCGGGACGGAGGAGCTGCGTTCGGCCGCCTCGACGTCGCCCGTCTCACCGGCGCGTACGGCACGACCGCCCAGGACGTAGACGTACGTCAGGAAGGCCCCTTCGGCGAGAATGCCGATGCCGATGCGGGCCCAGGTGGGGAGGCCCGACGGGGTGACGAAGCCTTCGATGGCGCCGGAGACGAACAGGACCAGGGCCAGGCCGATCGCCATGCCCACGGCTGCTCGGCCTTCTTCGGCGAGGGCCGTGCGGCGCGAGCGTGGGCCGGGGTCGATGACCGTCCAGCCGAGTCGCATCCCTGTGCCGGCGGCGACGAAGACCGCCGTGAGTTCGAGCAGGCCGTGCGGGAGGATCAGGCCGAGGAACGTGTCGAGCCGGCCCGCAGACGACATCAGGCCGATGCCGACGCCCAGGTTGAGCATGTTCTCGAAGAGGATCCAGAGGACCGGCAGGCCCAGGAAGACGCCTAGGACCAGGCACATCGCGGCGGCCTGGGCGTTGTTCGTCCAGACCTGTGCCGCGAAGGCCGCCGCCGGGTGGCTCGAGTAGTAGGTCTCGTACTCGCCACCAGGGCGGGTGAGGTCGCGCAGTTGGCTCGGGGCCGCGATGGAGGACTGCACTTCTGGGTGGGTGCCTATCCACCAGCCAAGAAGGATCGCGACGACGGTCGACAGCAGTGCGGTGGGGACCCACCAGTGGCGTGCTCTGTACACGGCGGCCGGAAAACTGTGCCCCAGGAAGCGCGTGACATCGCGCCAGGAGGCACGACGGGTTCCTGTCACGGCACTACGCGCGCGTGCCACGAGTTGGCTGAGCCGACCGGTGAGCTGGGGGTCCGGGGCGCTGGACTGGATCAGGGAGAGATGGGTGGCCGTGCGCTGATACAGCGCGACGAGTTCGTCGGCCTCGGCGCCGTTGAGGCGACGCCGGCGGCGGAGCAGCGCGTCGAGGCGGTCCCACTCGGCTCGGTGGGCCGAGACGAAGACGTCGAGGTCCATCTGGTTGCCTGCTCCTCGGCTGCTCGTCGACTGCTGGTCGGGGATCAGCTTGTCGTACTGGGGCGCGATGTGCCCTCAGCTTGGCAGACTGGCTGTTCCAGGGGCAGGGCAGGGGAAGGGCGGCAGGCGTGAGTGAGCTGGTGACGGGCGAGGCGGTGGCGCTGGAGTTGCGCCCCGCGAGGCTGCCCAGCAGGGCGCTGGCGGTGTTGCTCGATCTGATCGTGGCCATAGCCGCCTACACCGGTGTGACCGTGGTGCTGATGTTCTCCACGGCTTCTTTGGACGTCGCGGCGCAGGTCGCGGTGTCGATCGCGGCTTTTGTGCTGCTGCTGGTGGGCGGGCCCATAGCGGTGGAGACGCTGAGTCACGGGCGTTCGCTCGGGAAGCTGGCGTTCGGACTGCGCGTGGTGCGGGACGACGGCGGGCCGATCCGGTTCCGGCACGCGCTGGTGCGGGGTGCGATCGGCGTGATCGAGATCCTGATGACGTTCGGGGTCGTCGCGTGTATCGCCTCGCTCGTCTCGGCGCGCGGTCGGCGGCTCGGGGATGTGTTCGCGGGCACTCTGGTCGTACGGGAAAGGGTGTCGGCCGGGCAGACGGCCTTCGTGCCTCCGCCGCCGCCGTGGCTGACGGGGCGTTTCGCGGAGCTTGATCTGTCGGCCGTTCCTGACGGGTTGTGGCTGGCCATACGGCAGTACCTGACGCGGATGCAGCAGTTGGATCCGCAGGTCGGCTGGGCCATGGCCCAGCGGCTTGCCGCGGACCTCGTGGCTCGTACGGGCGCTCCGGCGCCGCAGGGTGTTCCGCCGGCCGCGTATCTGGCGGCGGTGGTGCAGGAGCGGCAGGCGCGGGATGTGCGGCGGGCTTTCGGGAACGGGGCGGTGGTCGGGGGCGTCGTACCGGCCGGCGGGTTCCGGCCTGGGCCCGGGGCGGGTGTGCCGGGTGCGTTCGGCAACTCGGCGCTTCAGCCGTCGTCGGCTCCGCAGCAGCCTTTTGGTGCCGTTCCCTCGGCTGCTCCTGTTTCCTGGCCGGCCGCTGCCGTTCCGCCTGTTCCCAGCGTGGGTGGCACGGGACCCGAACCGGTCGCGCCTGGTGCCCAGCCCTCGGCTCCGCAGGGCACGCCGTCCGCCGACCCTCGGCCCTCCACCGGGTTCGCGCCGCCCGCCTGACCCTCCCGGCCGCGCCCCTCGACAACCGCCGCTCAGCCGAAGACGGACGGCGGCGACTCCAGTTCCTCCAGTTCGATGCCGGGTGCCGCGAGCACTACGTCGCCGGCGATGTGTACGGCGTGCTGCTCGCCCGTGTCCAGGGCTGTGACCTGGTATTCGTCCACGGTCAGAGGGCCGTTGTCAGTGCCGTGTGTTTCTCTTTTCAGCAAGGCCCAGGACTGGTCCACGGTGCGGGGGGCGAGGACCGGGTCCGTGAAGTTGACCAGGCGGACGCGGGTCGCGGCGGAGGAAGGGGTGAGGCGCAGGAGACGGGTGGTGGCGATGAGGAACGCGGGGGAGGTGCCGGTGAAGGCGTGGGCGCGCACATTGCCTTCGGTGGCATCGGTACCGGTGGGGTCGGTGCGGACCCAGGTGACGCCGTCGAGGGCGGCGCCGCGCACCTGCCAGCTCGCCGCGTGGAGTTCCAGCCGGATGGGGCGGCCGAGTTCGTCGAGGGTGAGATCGACGGAACCGCTGTGGTCGCCCGAGGGGGTGGTGAGTTGGGAGACATAACGCCAGCCGGACGGGCCGGGGGCGCACTGGAAGTGTTCTGCTGCGAGGGGGGTGTGATCGTGCGGATCGTGGAGCGAATAACGGCCGCGGGGCATCGGGGTCCTGGGTCTTGACGGGCCGGTCCGGCCAACGGAACCAAAGGGGCAGGCCCCCGGCACGGGGGTGCGGGGGCCTGCCTCGGAGGATCTGCTGCTGAGGGCCTGCCGCTGAGAACCGCGTCAGTGCACGGACGCGGTCACAGCGAGCGGGGTCGCCGGATCAGTAGCGGTAGTGGTCCGACTTGTACGGGCCCTCGACCTCGACGCCGATGTACGACGCCTGCTCGGGGCGGAGCGTGGTCAGCTTCACGCCGAGCGCGTCCAGGTGGAGCCGGGCGACCTTCTCGTCGAGGTGCTTGGGCAGCACGTAGACGTCGGTCGGGTACTCCTCGGGCTTGGTGAACAGCTCGATCTGGGCCAGGGTCTGGTCCGCGAAGGAGTTGGACATCACGAACGAGGGGTGGCCGGTGGCGTTGCCCAGGTTCAGCAGGCGGCCCTCGGACAGCACGATGAGGACCTTGCCGTCGGGGAACTTCCAGGTGTGGACCTGCGGCTTGACCTCGTCCTTGACGATGCCCGGGATCTTCGCCAGGCCGGCCATGTCGATCTCGTTGTCGAAGTGACCGATGTTGCCGACGATCGCCTGGTGCTTCATCTTGGCCATGTCCGCGGCCATGATGATGTCCTTGTTGCCGGTCGTGGTGATGAAGATGTCGCCCTTGTCGACGACCTCGTCCAGCGTCGTGACCTGGTAGCCGTCCATCGCCGCCTGCAGCGCGCAGATCGGGTCGATCTCGGTGACGATCACGCGGGCGCCCTGTCCGCGCAGGGACTCCGCGCAGCCCTTGCCCACGTCGCCGTAGCCGAGGACGACCGCGGTCTTGCCGCCGATGAGGACGTCGGTGGCGCGGTTGATGCCGTCGATCAGGGAGTGGCGGCAGCCGTACTTGTTGTCGAACTTCGACTTGGTGACGGCGTCGTTCACGTTGATCGCCGGGAACAGGAGGGTGCCGTCGCGGTGCATCTCGTAGAGACGGTGCACGCCGGTCGTGGTCTCCTCGGTCACGCCGCGGATCTCCGAGGCGAGCTGGGTCCACTTCTGCGAGCCCTCGGAGATGGTGCGGGTCAGGACCTGGAGGACGACGCGGTGCTCGTCGGACTCGGCGGTGTCGAGGGAGGGGACCTTGCCGGCCTTCTCGTACTCGACGCCCTTGTGGACGAGCATGGTGGCGTCGCCGCCGTCGTCCAGGATCATGTTCGGGCCGCCGGTGGGGGTGTTCGGCCAGGTCAGCGCCTGCTCCGTGCACCACCAGTACTCCTCCAGGGTCTCGCCCTTCCAGGCGAAGACCGGGATGCCCTGGGGGTTCTCGGGCGTGCCGTTCGGGCCGACGGCGATGGCGGCGGCCGCGTGGTCCTGGGTGGAGAAGATGTTGCAGGACACCCAGCGGACCTCGGCGCCCAGGGCGACCAGGGTCTCGATCAGGACGGCGGTCTGCACGGTCATGTGCAGCGAGCCCATGATGCGGGCGCCGGCCAGCGGCTGGCTGGCGGCGAACTCGCGGCGGATCGACATCAGGCCGGGCATCTCGTGCTCGGCCAGGGTGATCTCCTTACGGCCGAACTCGGCCAGGGAGAGATCGGCGACCTTGAAGTCCTGTCGGTTGTCGACAGTCGTCATTACGAGGAGCTCCTCGGGGTTGGGGCCTTGTGGATACGGCTGTTCTGCGCGGCGGCGGACACAGGGGTGCCCGAAGGAGGGCACAGGAATGCCCGCGTACGCGCAGCGCAGTCCGTCGGAGGCCCTCTCTCCCTCGGTCGGTCCGCGGAGGGACCGCCCGACCGCCATCAGCAGCGACGTCTGGCTCTCACCCAAGCTACACCGGTGGACCCGGCCGCCCCCAGCCCACCTCCGGACGGATCCAGCCGAACTCCAGCGGGTGTTCAGTGCCGGACCGGGTTTCCGGGGGAGCTGCGACAGGGTGCCCACGAGTGGTGGAGAGAGCGGAGCCGCCAGCGGCGACCAGGGACTTCCGCGTCTTTGAGCGGGACGGTGGATGGTGCCTCGGACGCCACCGACGCCGTTGAAGCTTCGACCCGCACCGACTCGGCGACTCGGCCACCGCCGCTGAAGGGACTTCCGGTTCCGGCTCGCCCGTCGTGAACCCCGCCTCGAACTCCATCGCTGACCCCGACCACCCGAGGGCCCTCCCCGAAGTTCTCCGGCTATCTCACCGAGGAGACCGTGAAGGTCCGGCTGGACTCCGTCGGCAAGGAGGCCGTGATCCGGGAGATGGCCGGGCTGTTGGCGCGGACCGGGAAGGTCGTGGACGTCGAGGAGTTAGTTGGTGGCGACCGCGCTGCGGCGGGAGGCGCGGGGGACGACCGGGCTCGGAGAGGAGATCGCGGTTCCGCATGCCAAGACGGATGCGGTGCGTGCGGCGGTCGTCGGGTTCGCGCGGTCGGCCACCGTGAACGGAAAGCCGCTGGCGGAGCCCTAGGTGAAGCAGGGTGATGTCGACGGCGTGCACAAGACGTACAACGTGACGGTCCCGAAGGGGCGGCTGTTCCTGCTCGGTGACAATCGTGCCAACGCGAGGGACTCGCGTTTCTTCGCGAGCGACCACGACGGGACGGTGGCCGAGTCCGCCGTCCGGGACCGGGTGACCGACGACCGCGCGCCCCCTGTCGTCATCGGGACGGCTGTCATCGGCGGCGGCGTCCTCGCCCTGGTCGGTGTCGGCCTGGGGATCGCCGCGTTCGTCGTACGGCGGCGGAGGGCGGCGCCAGTCGCGCCGTGGCCCGTGCAGCGGGTCTAGGACCTGTCCGGCGGATCGTGCCGCAGGCACGGGGGCTGGCCCGCCCACCGGCACTGATCAGGCCCCGATGCTTCCCTGCGACCTGATCCGCCGGACAGGCTCAAGTGTGAGCTGCGGACTCAGTGCTCGGCCGGGTGCTGGGCCGGGCCTCCGGGGGTGGCTTCGCGGTCCGGGCCCTTGGTGGCTTCGGACTCGCTGTAGATGTCGGGTTCGAGGTAGATCACGCGGGCGATCGGGACGGCTTCGCGGATGCGGGACTCGGCCGCGTTGATGGCGGTGGCGACCTCGGTGGCGGTGTCGTCGTGCTGGACGGCGATCTTGGCGGCGACGAGGAGTTCCTCGGGGCCGAGGTGGAGGGTGCGCATGTGGATGATGCCGGTGACGGTGTGGCCGTCGACGATGGCGGTCTCGATCTTCTTGACGTCCTCGATGCCGGCGGACTCGCCGAGCAGCAGCGACTTGGTCTCGGCGGCCAGGACCAGCGCGATCAGGATCAGCAGGATGCCGATGCAGAGCGTGCCGATGCCGTCCCAGATGCCGTCGCCGGTGAGCAGGGCCAGGCCGACGCCGCAGAGGGCGAGGACCAGGCCGATGAGCGCGCCGAAGTCCTCCAGGAGGACGACCGGCAGCTCGGGGGCCTTGGCGCGGCGGATGAACTGGGACCAGGAGTGCGTGCCGCGCAGTTCGTTCGACTCCTTGATGGCCGTACGGAAGGAGAAGCCCTCGGCGATGATCGCGAAGACCAGGACGCCCACCGGCCAGTACCAGTGCTCGATGTCGTGGGGGTGCTTGATCTTCTCGTAGCCCTCGTACACGGCGAACATGCCGCCGACCGAGAAGAGGACGATCGAGACGAGGAAGGCGTAGATGTACCGCTCGCGGCCGTAGCCGAAGGGGTGCTGGGGGGTGGCCTCGCGCTGGGCCTTCTTGCCGCCGATCAGGAGCAGTGCCTGGTTGCCGGAGTCGGCGAGGGAGTGGACGCCCTCGGCGAGCATCGAGGAGGAGCCGCTGAAGGCGAACGCGACGAACTTCGATGCCGCGATCGCTAGGTTGGCGCCGAGTGCCGCCACGATCGCCCTGGTGCCGCCTGACGCGCTCATGTGTTCGCGGTGTCCCTTCGCCTTCGTACGTCTACGCCGGACGTGTGCCCCGGATCGGCCGTCCGACCGTCTTTGCCCGTCCTTTGCCGGTGGGCCATTCTTGCAGCCCTGCCCGGCGACGGCGCGTCAGGTATCCACAGGACCGGTCATACGATCACAGTGGCCCGGAAGATCGTGCCCACTCCGGACACCTCGGCCTTGTCTCCGGCCGGGACGAACACCGACTGGCCGGGGGCCAGTTCGAACGCGCCCGCCCGCACCGCACCGGCCGTGCAGAGCAGGATCTGCGGGGTGTCGAGGGTGAGGTCGTGGGCGGCGGTGCCGGCCGGGAGGACGTACCGGGACAGCCGGAACTCGTCGATGGGGGTCTCGTAGACCTCCTCGCCGTCGGGGGACGCCTCGGGGCGCAGTACTCCGGGGTCGCTCGCCTCGAAGTTGACGATGCGCAGGAGTTCGGGGACGTCGACGTGCTTGGGGGTGAGGCCGCAGCGCAGGACGTTGTCGGAGTTGGCCATGATCTCGACGCCGAGGCCGTTGAGGTAGGCGTGCGGGATGCCGGCGCCGAGGAACAGGGCCTCGCCGGGCTGGAGTCGGACGTAGTTCAGGAGCATCGCGGCGATGACGCCCGGGTCGCCCGGGTAGTGGTGGGCGATGTCGGCGTAGGGGGCGTACTCGCCGCCGAGGCGGGTGCAGGCGGTCGCCGCCGCGGTGACCGTGTGGCGCATCTCCTCGGGGTCCGCGGTGAGGATCGCCGTGAGGACCTCGCGCAGGGCGGCTTCCTCGGGGTGCGCGTGCAGGAGGTCGACGTACGGCTTCAGGGAGTCGACGCCGAGGCCCGCGAGCAGATCGGCGGCGCGCAGCGGGTCGCGGAAGCCGCACAGGCCGTCGAACTCCGTGAGCGCGCAGATCAGTTCGGGCTTGTGGTTGGCGTCCTTGTAGTTGCGGTGCGGGGCGTCCACGGGGATGCCCCGGCGCTCCTCGTCGGCGTAACCCTCCTTCGCCTGCGCCAAGTTGGGGTGCACCTGGAGGGAGAGCGGGGCGCCGGCGGCGAGGATCTTCACCAGGAAGGGCAGCCGGGGGCCGAATTTCGCGACCGCCTTGGCGCCCAACTCCCGCTCCGGAGCCGCCTCGATGACCTCGACGAGCGTCCCGCGCGCGGTGCGCGAAGGTGCGCCCGGGTGTGCGCCCATCCACATCTCCGCCTGCGGTTCGCCGCTCGGCTCGACGCCGAGCAGCTTGGGGATCGCGGTGGTGGAACCCCAGGCGTAGGGGCGGACGGTGTTGTCGAGGCGGTCCATGTGGCTCTCTACCGGTTCTCTCTGCGTACGACCCGAGGACGACCTGGGTACGACGTGGCTTCGCGCCCCGTACGACGGTGTACGGCGGCTCAGGGCTTCGACGACAAGATCAGGCGCCCGAGGCGAGCGCCAGGTAAACGGCGGCGAAATCCGTCATGGCGATCAGCTCTGCGAGGGTCTCCAGCTCGCCGCCCTCTTCGGGCTCCAGCTCGCTGATCGGCGTGTCGTGGCTGAGGGCCAGGTCACGGGCGTTGGGCGCCGCCGAGAGGCCGCCGATCGGGCGGTCCCGGAGCAGCACCACGCGTGCGTGCAGCGCGGGTGCCTCCTCGACACGGTCCCGGAAGAAGTCGTCGGGGTCGGCGCTCGCGGCGAGCGGGCCGGCCAGCAGGGCGTTGTGCTCGGAGAGCGCCTCGGGCAGTTCGGAGACGAGCGCGGGGCGGCCGGCCAACTCAGCGAGCGCGGCGGCGAACCGACGGCCCGCCGGGCCCGCCGACGTGCCCTCCGTCCAGATCACCGGGAGCGAGTCGGCGAGTTCGGCGGCGAGGGTCTTCGCGGGATTGCTGTACGTCGCGACGGCGGGCCCGCAGCGCTCGGCGACCTGGTCGAGGCGGTCGGCGACCTTCTCCAGGGCCTCCGGAGGCGCGCTGAGCAGGCCGGTGCGGTCCAGGATCGCGAGCAGCGGGGTGAGCAGCGCCCAGAGGACTCCGGGGGCGGAGGCGGCCAGGGGCTCGTCGTGTTCGTACGGCGCGGTCGCCATCGGTACGAAGAGGCCGTGGGCGCCGTCCACCGCTTCGGTGAGCGGGCTGCGGGCCGGGGCTACGGCGACGACCGTGCAGCCGCGGCGGTAGGCCTGTTCGGCGAGCAGGGACAGGCCGGGTTCGCTGCCGTCCGGGGTGGTGATCAGCAGCAGGTCCACGGAGCCGGCCCAGCCCGGGAGTTCCCAGCGCAGGGCGCCGGCCGCGGGGGCGACGCCGGTGGGTGCCAGGCGGGTGACGGGGCTGCTGGCGCCGGCGAGCCTGCCGAGCAGGTCGGCGACGCAGGTGGCGGCGGCGCCGGGGCCCGCGATCAGGATGGCGCGGGGACGGCCGTCCGGCTTCAGGTCGTTCACGCCGGCCTCGGCGGCGTGCCGGGCGGCCGTGCGCACCCTGGCGCCGGCTTCCGCGGCACCGCGGAGCAGGGCTCGGCGGTCGGCCTCGGCCAGGGCGTCCGGGGTGTCGAGCAGCGATTCGTCGAGCATGGGCGGCGGCCTCCGATCGCGTCGTCGTCGGTTACGCGGGGTGGCGGGCCTCGTCGACGAGGAGGACGGGGATGCCGTCCCGTACGGGGTAGGCCAGGCCGCAGTCCTGGCCGGTGCAGATCAGCTCGGTGTCCTGCTCCTTGAGGGGGGCGTGGCAGGCCGGGCAGGCCAGGATCTCCAGGAGGCCGGCTTCGAGCGGCATGAGGTGTCCCTCCGAGGGGGTGTCTGCGACGCTTGGGCGGATGTGCCTGGTCAGGGTACCGCCGGTGGGAGGTGTGCGCCGGGGTTGGGGCGGACGTCCCTGGGGGCTGCGCCCCCGGACCCCCCTTCGGCCTGAACGGCCTCGTCCTCAAACGCCGGACGGGCTGAGAATGCGGGCCTGCGCTGGAGAGGTGCGCCCCTTCGGGGTGGGCGCCCAGCCGCCGAACAGGCCGAGCATGCCCCACCAGCCCTGAAGAGTTCGCCCCCTCCGAGTGGCCGGGAGAGCCCGGGCCAGTGAACTCACCCCCGGACGCCGGACAGGCCCAGAATCCCGACCAGCGCCCAAGAGGTGCGCCCCACCGACCGAGCACCGGCCGGCATCAACAAAACCCCTGGCCGACGCACCGTCACCCCCTGATGATCCCCAAGACCTCGTCCCGCACCTTCCCCATCGTCGCCTCGTCCCGTGCCTCCGCGTTGAGTCGCAGCAGCGGTTCCGTGTTGGACGGGCGGACGTTGAACCACCAGTCGGCGGAGGAGACGGTGAGGCCGTCGAGTTCGTCGAGGGTCAGGTCGGGCCGGTCCTCGTAGGCGGTGCGGATCGCCGCGAGTCGGGCCTGCTGGTCGTCGACCGTGGAGTTGATCTCGCCGGAGCCCACGTAGCGGTCGTACTGGGCCACGAGGGCGGAGAGGGTGCCGTCCTGGCCGCCGAGCGCGGCGAGGACGTGGAGGGCGGCCAGCATGCCCGTGTCGGCGTTCCAGAAGTCCTTGAAGTAGTAGTGCGCGGAGTGCTCGCCGCCGAAGATCGCGCCGGCCTTCGCCATCTCGGCCTTGATGAAGGAGTGGCCCACGCGCGTGCGGACCGGTGTGCCGCCGTTCTCCTTGACGACCTCGGGGACCGACCAGGAGGTGATCAGGTTGTGGATGATCACGCCCGTGCCGCCGTTCCTCACCAGCTCGCGGGAGGCCACCAGCGCGGTGATCGCGGACGGGGAGACCGAGTCGCCGTTCTCGTCGACCACGAAGCAGCGGTCGGCGTCGCCGTCGAAGGCGATGCCGAGGTCGGCGCCCTCCTCGCGGACGCGTGCCTGGAGGTCGACGATGTTGGCCGGGTCGAGCGGGTTGGCCTCGTGGTTCGGGAAGGTGCCGTCCAGCTCGAAGTACATCGGGACCAGGGTGAGCGGCAGGCCGGCGAACACGGTCGGGACCGTGTGGCCGCCCATGCCGTTGCCCGCGTCGACGACGACCTTCAGGGGGCGGATGGAGGTCAGGTCGACAAGGCCGCGGAGGTGCGCCGCGTAATCCTCCAACGTGTCCCGTTTCGTGATCGTTCCCGTCGGGCCGGACACCTCCGGGGCGCCCGAGTCCAGCCAGGACTCGACGAGTTGGCGGATCTCGGCGAGGCCGGTGTCCTGGCCCACGGGGGCCGCGCCGGCCCGGCACATCTTGATGCCGTTGTACTTCGCCGGGTTGTGCGAGGCCGTGAACATGGCGCCGGGGAGGTCGAACGCGCCCGACGCGTAGTAGAGCTGGTCCGTGGAGCACAGGCCGATCTCGGTCACGTCGACGCCGCGCGCCGCCGCCCCGCGCGCGAAGGCGGCGGAGAGGCCGGGCGACGAGGGCCGCATGTCGTGTCCGGTCACGATCGCGCTCGCGCCGGTCACCTGGACGAAGGCCGCTCCGAACAGCTCGGCCAACGACTCGTCCCACTGGTCCGGGACGACGCCCCGTACGTCGTACGCCTTCACGAGCTGCGACAGATCAGCAGACACGGCCAACCCTCCAGAAAGTTCTATCGGTCGCCCCAAACTACCCGCCCGCAACGGCATCTCGACGTGCGGTAACTGAGCCGTCCACAGACTCTTACCTGAGCTCGGGGCAGCGCTGCGCGCGGCAAGTCCTCTCAGGGGACGCCGTCATGATGAGGATCGTTGAACGAACTGGCGGTCAGGCGCCGTCAGTTGTCCGGTGAGCGCAGCACCCGCAGATGGCCCCGGCGTGCGACCTCCATCGGGTCCGCCGTGCGGGCACCGCCTCCGCCGCCGGCCCCTGCCGCCCGCTCCTGGGGGCGGGCCGCCTCACGCACCGCGTTGGCGAGCGCTTCCAGGTCGTCGCCGCTGGGGCGGGCCGGAGCGGAGCTGTCGAGGAGGCGGACGACTTCCCAGCCGCGGGGCGCGGTGAGGCGCTCGGAGTGCTCGGCGCACAGGTCGTAGCAGTGGGGTTCGGCGTAGGTGGCGAGCGGGCCGAGGACCGCGGTCGAGTCGGCGTAGACGTACGTCAGCGTCGCGACGGCGGGGCGGCCGCAAGCGGTGCGCGAACAGCGACGTACAGGGCTCACGACGTTGGACGCTACCGCACTCTTGAGCGGGCCGCGACGACTCTCCCCCAGGTCACCCCACCGTGTCGGGCTGTGAATCACCCCACACACCTCACCGGCAACGCACCACTGACCTGCACGGACACCCCTTCCCGGGATCTCGAACAGGGTCGAGCCCGGTCACCACTCGGCACAAACACCGTCAATTGCCTTGAGAGCGACGGTCTTGGAGACATACGGAATCGAGCCCAACCTTGGCTGGAATGGTCATCCGGCGACATGCCGTGCGGAGCGCCCGACGGCGGGTGGAGTCGGGCGGCGGGACCCGGCGGGGACTACGCTTCACCAGTGATGGACACCCCCGTACCGCCCCCTGCCGCCGGACCCGGGCCCCGCCGCCGCGATCGCCACGGCCGGGGCATGCGCGGCCCGATCGCGCCGCCTCAGGTTCCGCTCGCCGCGAGCCGCGCCGAGGCGTTCGCGGATCTGGTGCAGGACTCCGTGGAGCGCCTGGAGCGACGCTGGCCGCAGTTGGCCGACATCGATTTCCTCGTCCTGGAAGTCCCTCGACTGGGTGGCGCGGGCGAGGGCTGGAACGACGAGTCGGTGCCCCTGGGGGGCACGATCGCCGCCCGCGAGGGGCAGCCCGCGCGCGTGGTGATCTACCGGCGCCCGGTCGAGATCCGCACGAAGGGGCGCGACGAACGGGCCGCCCTCGTCCACGAGATCGTCGTGGAGCAGGTCGCCGAACTGCTGGGGCTCACCCCGGAGACGGTCGATCCGCGCTACGGGGAGGACTGAAACACCCTCCCCGCGCGCGTGCCGGTGTCGACTGCTACTTCTGGAGGACCGACAGGTCCTCGTCCGTCTCGGGCACCGACACCGTTCCCCGGTCGTCGGGCAGCGTCTGGATCGTGAAGCCCGGTACGCCCTCCTCGGTCGCCGACAGGGTGCGGGCCGCGTACACCGGGCCGCCCGACTGCGGTTCGACCGTCAGCGCGTAGGTGCCCTTCAGGCCGCCGGGGACCGGGAGTTCGACGTCCTCGGTGGTGCCGGCCTTGATCGTGTACGTCTTTGAGACGGGCGTACCGCCGCCGCTGCCCGCGGACGCGGTGACCTTGACCGTCGCGGTGCGGGTGGGCGCGACCAGGGACAGGGTGGAGCCCTTGGCGCTGTTGTCGGCGGACGTCGCGCGCGTGCCCACCGCGCTCGTCGCCGGGATGAACGCCGTCTCCTGCTTGCTGCCCTTGCCCCGTACGACCTTCAGCGCGGCGACGATCGGCACGGACTGGTCGGTCGGCGTCAGGACCAGGGAGCCCGGGTCGCCGCGCGTGACGTCGCCCAGGTCGACGCCGACCGTCATGCCCGCCTTGACGTGCACGGTCTCGTGCCCGGCCGGCGTGATCGACCCGGTGGGCGAGGAGAGCCGCACCTTCAGGTCGGCGTCCGAGTCGCCCGGCGTGAAGGCGATCAGCCGCACGGAGGTGGCGTCCTTCGGGATGCCCGGCATGACCAGGCTGCCCGCCGGGTCCGTGGACGCGGCCAGCCAGTCGCCGCCGAGCTTGGCGTCGAGGGCCTGCACGGACGCGCCGACCCGGCCGCTGCGCACGGTCACGTGCACGGTCAGGTCGGTCTCCTGGTCGTCGGTGAGCGTGGACAGCAGGATCGGCTCGCTGGCGTGCGGCTCGACCGTGATGCCCTCCCCCACCGTCGACTTGAGGTCGCCGTCCTTGCCGTAGAGCTCGATGTCGACGACGGCGGCGGAGTCGTCCGGGTTGGTGAGGTGCACGTAGTCGGTGCGGCCGGCGGCGGTGCTGGCGCCCGGGAACCAGAACTCGGTGTCCGGGGCGGTGCAGTTGACGCCCTGGAGGCCGCGTCCGTTGCCCGCGGCGACCTCGGTGGTCTCCTGGACGGTCCAGCCGGGCGCGTACTTGCCCTCGGCGGTGCCGAGCAGCGCGGGCGAGTCTGCGCCGGAACTGTCGCCGGTGGCCGGGGTGCCGGGGTTCTTGGGTTCCAGGACCGGCTTGGCGGGCTTCTTCTTGCCGGCCGTGCCGTCGCCCGACTCCTCGGTGACGGACTGGAGTTCGGCCTTGCCGCTGTCGTCCGTGCCGGGCGTGACGGGCGTGAAGGACGTGTACGACGTGTCGGCGAGGTCGGAGGTGCTGGGCGCCGGGCAGAGCAGGCTGGTGCGCTCCACGGGCAGTTGGGCGGCCGCCTTGGCGGTGCCGGCGCCGGACGTGGCCGGTGCCTTCATCTCGGCGAACCCGGTGACGGCGCCGAGCGCGACCACACCGGCGAGGAAGGACAGGGTGGTGCGGTTCACTGCTGGCTCCCGTCGGGGCGCTCATTGCCGTTCGGTTGCTGCTGCTGGGCCGGGTCGTACGTCGGGTCGTAGGCGGGGTCGTAGTTCGGGTCGTAGCCCTGGTTCTGCCCCTGGCTCTGTCCCTGGCTCTGGTCGTAGCCCTGGTCGTACGTCGGGTCGTAGGCCGGTGCCGGGTTCTGGCCGCCGTAGGCGTACGGGTCGTACTGGCCGCCCTGGTAGGGGTCCGCCTGGTACGACTGGTCGTAAGTACCGGGCGGGTACTGCTCGTTGGCCTGGTACTGCTCGCCGCCGTAGGTGCCGTACTCGGCGCCCGCGTAGCTCGCGGTGTCCCACTCGCCGTAGGACTGCTGCTGCGGGATCGCGGCTACGGCCTCCTCCTCCGGAGGAGGTGTGGTGTTCGTCGCGAAGGCGTCGAACTGGCCGGTGTCCGCCGGGTCGTCCGTCTCGTCGGTGGACTCGGCCTCCGCCTGGGCGCGCAGGCGGCGGGCCCGGCGGCCCTCGCCCGCGACCGCCTGGGCGGGGATCAGCTCCTCCTCGGGGAGGTCGTCGTCGACGTCACGGCGGCGGCCCGGGAGGGCGAGCACGACGAGGACGAGGGCGAGGGCGCCCTGGGTCCACAGCCACGCGGTGTGCCCGATCGGGTCGTCGTAGGTGACGTCCAACTTGCCGCCGGAGGAAGGCAGTTCGAAGCCCTGGGCCCAGCCGTCGACCGTGGTGCGGGTGAGCGGCTTGCCGTCCAGGGTGGCCGTCCAGCCCGCGGCGGCCGAGTCGGCCAGGCGCAGCACGCGGCCGGTGGCGCCGGACGGGATCGTGGTGTGGATGTCGACGGGTCCGGCGGCGACCGGCGTCGGGGCGGCGGTGCCGGCGACGACGGCCGCGCGGGAGACCTGCGCGTCGACCCGCCACAGGGCGCTGCCGTCGGCCTGGCTGAGGCGGCTGAGGCCGGGGGTGGCGTCCAGGATGCGGCTGACCTCGCGGGGGGCGCCCTTGTGGACGAGGACGTAGCGCACGGCGAAGCCGCCGAGTTCGTCGGCCTGGTCGGCGCCTGAACCGGCGACGAGGTTGGCGACGACCTTGTCGAGCTTGGTGTTCTCGCCGTCCGCGGCCGCGAATTCGCCGTCTCCCATGCGGGCGCCGGAGCCGCGCACCAGCATGTAGCCGACGTGGGCGGTGGAGTCGCTGTCGAGGACGAGGGTGCGGGCCTGGTCCTGGGTGCCGCTCTCCTCGGCGACGAACGCGGGCACCTGGGTCGGGTCGTGGCGCTCCAGGGGGCCGTCGGCGCCGCGGATCATCCAGCCGGCGGCGACGAGCAGCGGGCCCGCGGCCGAGGCGAAGGCGATCAGCACGGCCACCGGCTGGCGCCAGCCGAAGCTCTGCTCGGCCACACGCGCGCGTGCCCCGTCGGCGCCGAGCGCGGCGGCGGCGAGGAGGGCGAGGCCGTAGACGAGGGTCGCGGGGCCCGCCCAGGTGGAGCTGTTGGACAGGGCGGCGAAGACGAGGCCCACCAGGGCGACGCCCCAGGCCGTCCAGATGCCGAACTGACGCTCGCCGCGCAGCAGGCCGGCGAGCGCGGCCAGCACGATGCCGATGAGCATCAGGCCGCTGACCGTGCCGGGGCCGCCCGGGCTGGCGCCGAGGAGGTCGAGGGGGGTCGCGGCCCCGGAGCCGTACTCCAGGCCGGCCTGCTGGAAGAAGCCGAACGGGAGCAGGGTCAGCGACCAGGGCGCCAGGATCAGCAGCGGAGTGCCGTACTGGGCCAGGAAGCGCGGTCCGTAGGCGACGAGGTCGCCGCGGCGCACGGCCAGCAGCGCGATGCCCAGGAGCAGCGTGATGGGCCAGATGATCGGCGTGAAGGCCGTGGCGATCGTCAGCAGCAGGGCGTACGCCCAGGTGGCGCGCCAACTGCCGCGGGCGCCCGAGGAGTGCGTCAGGCCGCTGGCGGCGATGCCCGCGCGGGCCATCAGCGGGAGCAGTACGGCGAGTACGGCGGTGCCGATGCGGCCGCCCGCGAGGGCGCCGGTGGCGGCGGGCAGGAAGGCGTAGACGACGGCCGCCCACGCACGCAGCAGGCGGGACTCGACGAGGGGGCGGGACGCGAAGTAGGCGGTGAAACCGGCCAGCGGGACCGAGGCGACCAGCAGGACCGTGACCGCGAGGCCGGTCGAGCCGAAGAGCAGCGAGGAGAGCATCGCGACGAGCGCGAGGTACGGCGGCGCCGAGGGGGTGCCGCCGACGCCCACCGGGTGCCAGGAGTCCAGGAAGCGGGACCACAGCTCGCCGGAGTCGCCCGGGGCGGGCAGCAGTGCGCCGCCCGTGAGCGCGCCGCTGCCGAGCAGCCCGCGGCAGGCGACGAGCGAGACGAGCAGCAGCACCAGGAACAGCACCGGGCCCGGCTTGCGGGCGATGCGCTTCACGCGCGCGAACTGCTCGATCTCCAGGAAGTCCGCGTCGTCGCCGCCGGGTCCGGACTCGACCGCGCCGCCGTGCCGGCCGGCTCCGGAGGTGATCTCGGGGTCGGAGGTGTCGACGAAGCTGGCCGCCGCCTGTTCGAAGGTGGCCCGTACGGTCGCGCCGGGCGGCGGGAACAGGGGCCGCAGCTCGGCCTTGTCGATCTGCGCGCCGCCGCGCCTGCGCCGTCCGGCGAGGATCCGCTCGGGGCGCAACAGGGTCCCCAGGAGGCCGCGGATCTCGTCCAGGGCCTGTCCGGGGACCTTGCCGACGAGGTTGGCGACGGTCCGCAGCAGGGTGCCGACGACGACCCTGAAGAGGACCCAGGGCAGCACGGCCGTACGGCTGTTGACGAGCAGGGTGTAGACGGCGCCGGCCTTGTCGACCTTGTGCGGGGAGGCGACGGTGCGGCCCGCGCAGTCGACGGCGCGGCGCTCGCGCGAGGCCGCCTCGGCGTGCCGTACGACCGCCTCGGGGGCGACCAGGACGCGGTGGCCGGCGGCGGTGGCGCGCCAGCACAGGTCGACGTCGTCCCGCATCAGGGGCAGCCGGCGGTCGAAGCCGCCGAGTTCGTCGAAGATGTCGCGCCGGATCAGCATGCCGGCGGTGGACACGGACAGCACGGGCCGTACGTGGTCGTGCTGGCCCTGGTCCTGTTCGCGGCGGTCGAGGCCGGTCCAGCGGCGGCCGGAGTGGGCGATGGTGACGCCGACCTCCAGCAACTGCCGCCGGTCGTACCAGCCGCGCAGCTTGGGGCCTACGACGGCCACGTCCTCGCGGCCCAGTTCGTACTCCTGGTCCACGACCCGCAGCAGTTGCGCCAGGGCGTCCGGTTCCGGGGCGGAGTCGTCGTGCAGCAGCCACAGCCACTGGACGGGCTCGCCGTGCGGAAGTTCCGGCATGTCGTAGGCGTCGTCGCGCCACGTGCGCGTGACGGGGTCCCAGCCGCTGGGGCGCTTCAGGTACGGCAGCTCGTCCGGGGTCAGCAGGGGTGCGGTGCGGTTGGCCTCCTCGACGGCCTGGCCGAAGCCGGTGCGCCGGGCGAGGTGGAGCACGCGGTCGGCGCCGAGGGCGTCGGTGACGAGCTGGGCGGAGTCGTCCGCGCTGCCGGTGTCGGCGGCCATGACGCTCTGCACAGGGCGCTCCTGGCCGAGCAGCCCGGCGAGCGCGTCGGGCAGCCAGCGGGCGCCGTCGTGGGAGACGAGCACCGCGGTCACCACGTGACGCGGGAACTCAGGAGTGGCAGCGTCGTGTTGGGCTGCCGTGTGGCTGTGCACGGACATCGAGGTACGGGCCCCGGTTCGGTGGACTGCGGTGGACGCGCGCGTCCCGAGGGGACAGCGGTACGTCTCGGACGAGCGCCCACACTATCGGCAGAACCAGAAGGGGCGGCGCGGAGCGCCTCGATGAGGGGTGGTGGTCGGGCGACGGGCGGGCGGCGACGGCCCGCCGCCTGTGGATAACCCTGCTGCGACGGGCCGTTCAGTACGTTCCGAGACTGATCCCGAGGTGGATCCCAGGAGATGTCCCCAGGCGGGTCCCCGGGTGTGCCGTCCGGTTCAGACGGCGGCCTTCTTGAGGCGGCGGCGTTCCCGCTCGGAGAGGCCGCCCCAGATGCCGAAGCGTTCGTCGTTGGCGAGGGCGTATTCGAGGCATTCGGAGCGGACCTCACAGGCGAGGCAGACCTTCTTGGCCTCGCGGGTGGAGCCGCCCTTCTCGGGGAAGAAGGACTCGGGGTCGGTCTGGGCGCACAGCGCGCGCTCCTGCCAGCCGAGTTCCTCGTCCGCGTCGTCGACCAGCAGTTGCTGCACCAGCTCGGTCATGTGCGCCCCTCGTCTGTCTTTCGCGTCCCCGTGATGTGGCCGTTACCGATGTCGGCTGAACGACACGAGTGAAATTACAAGTGTGCTGCTCCGGGCGAGTCAAGCCGAGATCTGCTATTGGGCCCCTTATTCACTCTGCGGAACCAAGGGCTAGCGGAAAGTGTTCAAATCGGCATAAACCTTGACAAGCAGAGGAGACCCATCGAGGGCCTCCTACCCCGGGACGGTGCCTGTACGGGGGAGGACGCCCAGGAGTTCGATCTCGTTCCACTGGGGTTTGTGCGCCCGGTTGTGCGCCATGTGTCCCGGTAGGCACCTGAACAAACCTTTCACCTCGGAGATGAACCGGATGAGGTGAAACATGTCCCACATACCGGGCGTCGAGTTGACAGTGCGGGTGTGAACCGCTGTCCTTGTGGGCATGCTCGCGAACTCGGCACTCACCTCGACCCGCACCGCCGGGTCCCTCGGTGCTGCCCACGCTCGCTGTAGCTGTTGTTGCTGTTCCGGCTGTTGAGCCCCACGCGCTCCGGCCCGCCTGCACATCTGTTTGGTGACACCCAGCCCCCGCCGTTACTTCTTACGCCGAGGAACCACCGCACCCTCATGAACAGCGACAACGACCTCCAGATCGCCGGCGACATCCTCGAAGTCCCGCACCTGCTCCAGCCCCCGCGCGAACACCCGGCCACCGTCGCCGAGTTCGTCGGCCTGGCGCGCTCCGTCGCGGCCGACCGCGCCCAGTGGGAGCACCTCGTCGAGTACGACGCGACGACCCGCTGGTACCACCGGCTGCGCACCGGCCCCGGCTACGAGGTGTGGCTGCTGTCCTGGGTGCCCGGACAGGGCAGCGGGCTGCACGACCACGGCCGCTCCTCCGGTGTGCTGACCGTCCTGGACGGCACGCTGACCGAGCGCACCGAGCGGGGCACGCGCGCGTTGGGGGCGGGTGCGCAGCGGGTGTTCGCGCCGGGGTACGTCCACGAGGTCGTCAACGACACCCTCGAACCGGCCATAAGCCTGCACGTCTACTTCCCCGGCCTGACCGAGATGCCGATGCACACGGCGTGCGCGCGGCGCACCGGGTCGGAACCGGTCGATGTCGTGACTGCCTGATCGGAACCGGTCGACGCGGAAGGCCGTCCAGCCCTCGGTGCGGTGGCCGTCCGGGCCTCGATGCGACGACTGCCTGCCGCGTTGTCACACCCGCCTGCAAGACTTGTCCCCATGCGCATTGTGGTTCTGGCAGGCGGTATCGGTGGTGCCCGGTTCCTGCGCGGTCTCAAGCAGGCCGTGCCGGACGCGGACATCACGGTGATCGGCAACACGGGGGACGACATCCACCTCTTCGGGCTGAAGGTCTGCCCGGACCTCGACACGGTGATGTACACGCTCGGCGGCGGCATCAACGAGGAGCAGGGCTGGGGCCGTGCCGACGAGACCTTCCATCTCAAGGAGGAGCTCGGGGCGTACGGCGTCGGACCGGAGTGGTTCGGGCTCGGCGACCGGGACTTCGCCACGCACATCGTGCGGACGCAGATGATCGGCGCCGGCTTCCCGCTGAGCGCGGTCACCGAGGCGCTGTGCGACCGCTGGCAGCCGGGAGTACGGCTCATCCCCATGACGGACGACCGCGTCGAGACGCATGTCGCCGTCGAGGTGGACGGCGAGCGCAAGGTGATCCACTTCCAGGAGTACTGGGTACGGCTGCGCGCGTCGGTCGCCGCCGAGGCGGTCGTGCCGGTCGGGGCCGAGCAGGCCAAGCCCGCGCCCGGGGTCCTGGAGGCCATCGCCGAGGCGGACGTCATCCTCTTCCCGCCGTCCAACCCGGTCGTCTCCGTCGGCACCATCCTCGCCGTGCCCGGCATCCGGGAGGCGATCGCCGAGGCCGGAGTGCCCGTGGTCGGCCTCTCCCCCATCGTCGGGGACGCGCCCGTGCGCGGGATGGCCGACAAGGTGCTCGCGGCGGTGGGCGTGGAGTCCACGGCCACGGCGGTGGCCGAGCACTACGGCTCGGGACTCCTCGACGGCTGGCTCGTCGACACCGTGGACGCGGCCGCCGTGGCCGATGTCGAGGCGGCCGGCATCCGCTGCCGGGCCGTACCGCTGATGATGACCGACACCGAGGCGACCGCGCGGATGGCGCGGGAGGCGCTGGCGTTGGCGGAGGAGGTGCGGGCGGCGTGAGCGAGGTGCCACCTGTGGAGGGTTACCGGGTCTGGGCCGTGCCCGGGATGCCGGAGGTCGCGGCCGGGGACGACCTCGCCAAGCTGATCGCGGCGGCCGAGCCCGGGCTCGTCGACGGGGACGTGCTCCTCGTCACCTCGAAGATCGTGTCCAAGGCGGAGGGACGCGTCGTCGAGGCGACCGACCGGGAGGCCGCGATCGACGCCGAGACCGTACGGGTCGTGGCGCGGCGCGGCGCCCTGCGGATCGTGGAGAACCGGCAGGGGCTGATCATGGCCGCCGCCGGGGTCGACGCCTCCAACACCCCTGCCGGGACAGTGCTGTTGCTGCCCGAGGACCCGGACGCGTCCGCGCGCGTGATCCGCGACGGGCTGCGGGACGCGCTCGGCGTCCACGTCGGCGTCGTCGTCACCGACACCTTCGGGCGGCCCTGGCGCACGGGGCTCACGGACGTCGCGATCGGCGCCGCGGGCGTACACGTACTGGACGATCTGCGCGGGGGCACGGACGCGTACGGCAATCCGCTCAGCGCGACGGTCGTGGCGACGGCGGACGAGCTGGCCGCCGCCGGTGATCTGGTGAAGGGCAAGGCCGCGGGGTTGCCGGTCGCGGTGGTGCGGGGGCTGCCGCACGTCGTGACCTCCGAGGACGACGGGACGGGGGCGCGGGCCATGGTGCGGGGCGGGCGCGACGACATGTTCCGGCTGGGGACGTCGGAGGCGGTACGGGAGGCGGTGACCCAGCGTCGTACGGTGCGGGCCTTCACGGACGAGCCGGTGGACCCCGGTGCCGTACGGCGGGCCGTGGCCGCTGCGGTGACCGCGCCGGCGCCGCATCACACGACGCCGTGGCGGTTCGTGCTCCTGGAGTCGGCCGAGTCGCGGGGGGCGTTGCTGGATGCGATGCGCGACGCGTGGATCTCCGATCTGCGGCGGGACGGGAAGTCGGAGGAGTCCATCGCGAAGCGGGTGCGGCGCGGGGACGTGTTGCGCGGGGCGCCGTATCTCGTGGTGCCGTGTCTCGTCATGGACGGGGCGCACACGTATGGGGACGCTCGGCGGGACGGGGCGGAGCGGGAGATGTTCGTGGTGGCCGCGGGGGCGGGTGTGCAGAACTTTCTGGTGGCGCTTGCCGGGGAGCGGTTGGGGTCGGCGTGGGTGTCTTCGACGATGTTCTGCCGGGATGTCGTGCGGGGGGTGTTGGGGTTGCCGGAGGGGTGGGATCCGATGGGGGCGGTGGCTGTGGGTCATGCGGCGGCGTCGCCTGCCGCTCGGGCTGAGCGGGATGCGGGGGCGTTTATCGAGGTGCGGTGAAGCGCCGTTGGGGCTCGTCTCGTTCGCGGGTACGGGTCGTCTGTGGCTGAGCGCGCCCACGCGGCGGAGCCGCAAATTGACACAGCCCCGCGCCCCTGAAGGGCGATACCACCTAGGCTCGTAGGACTCTCAGGCCTCTCACCTCACCCCTGGATCTCACTGTGGCCGGACGTTTTGCTCCTCGGCCCACTCGTACGACCGTGCGGGGTGGGCATGTCGCCGTACCCGGCGGTGTGCCTCGGCAGGTCGGCGAAGGGGGGCGGGTGCGGACCTGGGTGCCGGACGGGGTGCTTGATCTCGGGCTGGTGCTTGGGCCGTTGCGGCGGGGGCCCGGGGATCCCACGTTTCGGGCGACTGCGGATGGGTCTGTGTGGCGGGCCAGTCTTACGCCTGTGGGGCCGGGGACCTTGCGGGTGTCCGCTCACGGGAGTGAGGTGCGCGGGGAGGCCTGGGGGCCGGGCGGGGACTGGCTGTTGGAGCGGTTGCCCGAGATGCTCGGGGCCGCCGACGACCCGGACGCGTTCGTGCCTCGGCATCGGCTTGTCGCTGTCGCTCAGCATCGGCGGCCGGGGTTGCGGCTCACGCGGACCGGGCTGGTGCTGGAGTCGTTGATTCCCTCGGTGCTGGAGCAGAAGGTGACGACCGACGAGGCGTATCGGGCCTGGCGGTTGTTGGTGCGGAAGTTCGGGGTGCCCGCGCCCGGGCCTGTGGGCGGGCGGATGTGGGTGATGCCGGCGCCTCGGGCTTGGGCGCTGATTCCCTCGTGGGAGTGGCACCGGGCCGGGGTCGACGACAAGCGGGCCTCGACGATTCTGCGTGCCGTACGGGTCGCTGCGCGGCTGGAGCAGGCTGTGTCCATGTCGGCGGAGGATGCGCGGGCTCGGTTGGAGGTCGTGCCGGGGGTGGGGGTGTGGACGTCCGCGGAGACCGTGCAGCGGAGTCATGGGGCGGCGGACGCGGTGACCGTGGGGGATCTGCATCTGCCGGGGATCGTGGGGTTCGCGCTGGCCGGGGACCGGGATGCGGACGACTCGGTGATGTTGTCGTTGCTGGAGCCGTATGCGGGGCAGCGGCATCGGGCGGCTCGGTTGATTCTGCTGAGCGGGAGGACGCCGGCGCGGCGGGCGCCGAAGATGCCTCGCGGGGACATCGGGAAGTTGTGAGCCGGTGGGGGCGGGCGTCCCTGGGGGCTCCGCCCCCAGACCCCCGAACCTATGCCCGCCCACCACCCGTCTCGGTAGGCCTAGAAGTGACCCACCAACCCGACTCGGCCGGTCGAGAAGTCACCCACCCGGGCACCCCCTTTCCCAGGCACGCCCCCTCTACTGATCCGACGAGAACCGCACCGCCCCCGCCGGAATCCGCGCATCGCACCACACCCGCATGCCGTCCCGGAGTTCGTTGTCGGCGCCGATGATCGCGCCGTCGCCGATGACCGTGCCGGTGAGGACGGAGCGTTCGCCCACTCGGGCTCGGGTGCCGATGAGGGAGTCGGTGATGACGGCGCCCGGTTCGATGATCGCGCCGGGGAGGATCGTCGAGCCGAAGACCCGCGCCCCCTCCGCGACGAACGCGCCCTCGCCCACCACCGTGCCGCCCGTCAGTTTGGCGTCGGGGGCGACCCGGGCCGTGGGGAGGACCAGGCGGTCGCCGCAGCGGCCGGGGATCGCGGGGGACGGGGCGCGGCCCAGGACGAGGTCCGCCGAGCCGCGGACGAAGGCGGCGGGGGTGCCGAGGTCCAGCCAGTACGTCGAGTCCACCAGGCCCTGGAGGTGGGCGCCCGCGGCCAGGAGGCCGGGGAAGGTTTCCCGTTCCACCGAGACCGGGCGGCCCGCCGGGATCGTGTCGATGACCGAGCGGCGGAAGACGTACGCGCCCGCGTTGATCTGGTCGGTGACGATCTCCTCGGGGGTCTGGGGCTTCTCCAGGAAGGCCAGGACGCGGCCCGTCCCGTCCGTGGGGACCAGGCCGTAGGCGCGGGGGTCCGTGACCTTCGTGAGGTGGAGGGAGACGTCCGCGCCCGTCGTCTCGTGGGTGTCCACCAACGCCCTGATGTTCAGGCCCGTGAGGATGTCGCCGTTGAAGATGAGGACCGGGTCGTCGGGGCCGGAGTGGAGGCGTGCGGCCACGTTGCGGATCGCGCCGCCCGTGCCGAGGGGCTCGTCCTCCGTGACGTACTCGATGTGGAGGCCGAGGGAGGAACCGTCGCCGAAGTGCGGTTCGAACACCTCCGCCAGATAGGAAGTGGCCAGGACGATGTGGTCCACGCCCGCCGCTCTCGCTCTCGCCAGTTGATGCGTGAGGAACGGCACCCCCGCCGCCCTGACCATCGGCTTCGGGGTGTGCACCGTGAGCGGGCGGAGCCGGGTGCCCTTGCCGCCGACCAGGAGGATCGCTTCTGTCACCTGTCGTCTCTGCTTCCTGCCGGGACCGGCCGAGGTGTCGACTCGGCCGGCCAGTGTGTGCAGACCGCGGCCCCCCTGTCGACCCGGTCCCTCAGCGGCCCTGGAAACGGGCCGACGTGGAGCGGGCCGAGCCGAGCTTGCCGTAGAGCTGCCGTCCTGGGCATTCCGTGGCGAACCCGTCCCGATGGCCGGAGATCACGTTGAGTCGTACGTTCTTTCCCTTTCGGTAGAGATTGCCACCACCGGACTTCAGGTATGTCTTGCCGCGCGGATTGACCCCGTAGAGCCCGAGCTTCCACGCGGTGAGCCTGGCGATGGCGGTCACCGCCGCCGCGGACGGTTTGGCGCTGCCGAAGGTTCCGAGGACCGCGATCCCCATGCTGTTGGTGTTGAAACCGAGGGTGTGGGCGCCCATGACCGCCTTCGTCACTCCCCCGGCGCGGCCCTCGTAGATGGTTCCGCACTTGTCGACGAGGAAGTTGTAGCCGATGTCACGCCAGCCACTGCTCTCGACGTGGTAGCGGTAGATACCGCGAATGACTGAAGGCGCTTGCGAGCAGCGGTAGTTGTTGCCGGTGGCGGTGTGGTGCACGAAGGCCGCCTTGACCTTCTTCGTGTACACGAACCCCTTCTCCCGCAGCTTCTCGTCGGCGCCCCAGCCGTGCCGGGTGACGATGCGCGGGCGCGGTCCGATGTACGGCTGCGCCTTGCCGCGCAGGGCGACCAGCTCCCGTTCCGTGGCCTGCTTGCTCAGCGCCGGGAGCTCGGTGGCGGCGAGAGGGGTGGCGGCGCGGTTCGTGGTCGGTCGGGCGCCCGCGGGCGGGGGTTCCGCGCCGGGGTCCACCAGTTCCAGGTGCAGGCCGGTGGGGAGCGGCGACCGGTTCTGTACGGTCCTCGTCACCGCCGTGTCCGCTTTTACCCGTACGTCCACTCCGTCCGAGTCGCCCACCCACAGCGGGGCCGTGGAGCCGTGGACGTGGCCCGAGTCGCGCTCGGCGGTGCCGGGGTCGGCGCCGTGGTCCTCGTTGTGGGTGTCGACGTCCTGCCAGCCGGACCACTCGCCGGTGCCGGTGGCGCGGGTGCGGACCTGGACCTGGCCGCGCAGTTCGGTGTCGGGGTCGGACCAGGTGACGCCGACCAGGGAGAAGCGGTGGACGTCGTCCCGGGTGAGGCCCTGTTCGGGGGCCGCACCCAGGGTGCGGTCGCGGGTACGGGGGGCCAGGGGCAGCGACTCGGTGCTGCCGGGGAGGGCTGGTTCGGCGGTCGTCGACGCGGATCTCGCGCCGCTCGCCGGCTGCGCCGCCGGTGCGGGTGCGGGCGCCGCGGCCGCGGGCAGGGTGAGCGGGAGGGCCAGTGCGGCCGCGCAGGTGACGCCGATCGAGGAAGCAAGGAATCCACGCATGCCCCTGATCCTGGACATAGTCATACATATCTGTCTATCCGGGAATTGACGGACCGTCGGCTGCGGTTCGTCCGAACCGGTGGTCCGGTGGTTGGCGCGGGGGCGTGCGGTGGTGCGGGCCCGCGTACGCTTGCGCGGGTGAACGCCACCGATCGCACCCCTGCCGACCTGCTGCGTTCCGCGCTCGCCGCGGATCCCGGCCGCCCCCTGGTGACCTTCTACGACGACGCCACGGGGGAACGTGTCGAATTGTCCGTGGCCACCTTCGCCAATTGGGTGGCCAAGACCGCGAATCTGCTTCAGGGGGATCTCGGGGCGGGGCCCGGTGACCGGGTCGCGGTGTTGCTGCCGGCGCACTGGCAGACGGCGGTGTGGCTGCTGGCCTGTTCGTCCGTGGGGGTGGTCGCGGACGTGGGGGGCGACGCCGGGGCTGCCGACCTGGTCGTGAGTGGGCCCGAGTCCTTGGAAGCGGCTCGGGCCTGTGGCGGGGAGCGGGTTGCCCTTGCCTTGCGGCCGCTCGGGGGGCGGTTTCCGCAGACGCCGGCCGGGTTTGTCGACTATGCCGTTGAGGTGCCCAGCCAAGGGGATCGGTTTGTGGCGTTCTCGGCGGTTGACCCGGGGGCGGCCGCGTTGACCGTGGCCAGGGTTTCGTTCACGGGGGCGGAGGTTGTCGAGCGGGCTCTTGCGGACGGGGGTGCGGGGGCTCGGGTGTTGTCCGGGTTGTCGTACGACACGTGGGACGGGTTGAGCGCGGGGTTGTACGGGCCGCTCGCCTCCGGGGGGTCTGTGGTGTTGTGCCGGAATCTTGATCAACTGAGCGAGGCTTCTCTGGCCAAGCGGGTCGAGAGTGAGCGGGTGACTGTTTCGCGCCTCTGAGGGGGGTGGCGAAGGTTGTTCGGCGGGTGCGGGGCCGGTGGGGGCTGGTCGCGCCCACGCGGCGGAGCCGCACATCGATACAGCCCCGCGCCCCTGAAAGCGAAAAGCACCAGTCACCCGAATGGGTCAGCAACGCCCGCCTCCCCCACCCCATCCACGCCATGGTCGTAGAGCAGAAGCCGACGCAGAACCACACGCTCGCACTTCGCCATGAGGGGTGGAACCGCACGTGTTCGTCGACGACACCGCAGGAGGCGTTCTCGGGCCGGGTGCGGGGGTCTCCGCGTCCGGGGCGGGGCTCGTACGGCGGCGGCGTCGACGGTGGGTGCGGGGAGTGGGGGTCGGGGTCGCCGTGGTCGTCGTGGGGGCCGCCGGGGTCGGGTGGGCCGTCTACGCGAAGCTGGACTCGAACATCACGCCCGACAACGCCGCCGCCGCGGAGCTCGCCCGGTACGAGAAGGAGCGGCCCACCGCCCTCGTGAAGGGGGCGCAGAACATTCTGCTCATCGGGTCCGACTCGCGGTCCGGGGACGGGAACGCCGAGTACGGGCGGGACTCGGGGACCGAGCGGTCGGACACGACGATCCTGTTGCATCTGGCGGCCGACCGGCGCAGCGCCACCGCCGTGTCGTTGCCGCGGGACCTGATGGTGGACGTGCCGGGGTGTCTGCGGCCGGACGGGACGCGGAGCGAGCCGATGTTCGCGATGTTCAACTACGCGTTCCAGGTGGGGGGTTCGGGGTGCACGATCCGGACCGTGGAGAAGCTGACGAACGTGCGGATCGACCATCACATGGTCGTCGACTTTCATGGGTTCAAGGACATGGTCGACGCTGTTGATGGGGTGCAGGTTTGCCTTAAAGCTCCCATTCGCGACAAAGCCGCCAAGTTGGCGCTGCCCGCGGGGCGCGTGACGCTCGACGGGGAGCAGGCGCTGGGGTATGTGCGGGCGCGGAAGTCGCTGGGGAACGGCAGCGACACCGACCGGATGGACCGCCAGCAGGGGTTCCTGGGGGCGCTCGTCAACAAGGTGCGGAGCGACGACGTGCTGTTCAATCCGGTGAAGCTGTATCCCGTGCTGGACGCGGCCACCTCGTCGCTGACGACCGATCCGGAATTGGCGAATCTGCGCGGTTTGTACGAACTGGTGCGCGGACTGCGGAACATCCCCACCGAACATGTGCAATTCCTCACCGTTCCGCGGGAGTCGTACATCTACAACGCGAATCGCGACCAGTTGGTGGAGCCCGAGGCCGAAAAGCTGTTCGCCCGGCTCCGGGCGGACGCGACCGTGGCGGTGACGAAGGAAGTTCCACGGGATTCAGGGACAAACGGCCGCAATAAGGCACCTGTTGGTGAGGCCACGCCCGCGCCCACGTTTCGTGGGAACACGGCCGCCGAGGACACCTGCGGGTAAAGCGATCACCAAGTCGGCGAACTTTTGTTCCGAAAAATAGGACGGATTGACCGGTTGTAGGGACGTGGAATTTGTCACGGCAGTCACTTGCCGCTCAACTGGACGGATAGTGTGAGCGATCCGGTGTGCTGTGTGCTTGCGCATCGGATGAACGAGACCCGAGCGCCTGCAGGGGGAAGGCGCCGCGTGGCCCCGACGGAGGATTCGGTAAACCGTGGACGCGCAAGGCCGTGGGCGGGCGGACAACATCGACCCCGCAGACCAGTGGGTACTCAATCCGAACACTGGTGAATACGAACTGCGACTGACTCCTTCCACACCGCAGTCAGCGGTGCCGGGGCCCCGTAGAGCCACTGCGCAGAACCGCAGTGTGGCGGCGCCGGAGCGGGAGACGGTCCCGAGGAGCCCGGGGCCCGAGGTGCCGGCGCCGCGCAGACGGCGGGGTGTGCCCGAGGAACCACCGGGGCGGCGCGGCCGCCGACCGGTGAAGAAGAAGGCCAAGGGCAAGAAGATCCTGATGTGGACCGGCGGTGGTCTGGCCTTCGTGCTGGTCGCCGTCTCCGCGGCCGGATACCTCTACATCAAGCACCTCAACGACAACATCACGGCCGTCTCCGACGACGGCGCGAGCACCGGTGGCTTCAGCAAGGGCAAGGCCATCAACCTGCTGGTGATCGGCACCGACAAGCGCACGGGCGCGGGCAACGAGGGCTACGGCGACGCCGGCAGCGTCGGCCACGCGGACACGACGATCCTGCTGCACGTGTCCAAGGACCGCTCGAACGCGACCGCGCTGAGCATCCCCCGGGACCTGATCACCGACGTCCCGGACTGTCAGACGGCCCAGTCGGACGGCACGTCCAAGGTCATCCCGGGCACGACGAGCGTCCGCTTCAACACCAGCCTCGGCCAGGACGGCCGTACGGCGAGCTGCACGGTGCGGACGGTCACCGAGCTGACCGGGATCCAGCCCGACGACTTCATGGTGGCCGACTTCAACGCCGTGAAGTCGCTGACCGACGCGGTCGGCGGGGTCGAGGTCTGTCTGGCCAAGGACATCGACGACTCCGACTCGCACCTGAAGCTGTCCAAGGGCACGCACAATCTCTCGGGCGAGCAGGCGCTGGCCTTCGTGCGGACCCGGCACTCGGTCGGCTTCGGCGGTGACCTGAGCCGGATCACGCTCCAGCAGCAGTTCCTCAGCGCGCTGATGCGGAAGCTGAAGTCCAACTCCACGCTCACCAACCCCACGAAGATGCTGAAGCTGGCCGAGGCCGGCACCAAGGCGCTGACCGTCGACGACAACCTCGACTCCATCGGCAAGCTGAAGGACCTCGGTCTGGAACTGGGCAAGCTCAACCCGAAGAACCTGACCTTCACCACCGTGCCGGTCGTCGACAACCCGGCGGAGAAGACCCCGGTGACGGTCGTGCTCAACAACACGACCGCCCCGCAGGTCTTCTCGCTGATCAAGAGCGACACCTCCTTCACCGCGGTCAAGCAGCAGGCGGCGAAGGAGAAGGCCGCGGTGGCCGCGCGGCTCAAGGGCACCAAGTCCGCCGCCTCCGCGGTGCGGGTGCGGATCCTCAACGGAGGGGCCGTCGCCGGCAGCGCACAGGAAACTCTTACGTGGCTGCAGAATGATGAGGGCGTGCTCAAGTCAGAGAACGCGGGCAACGCTCCGGCGGCGCTCGCGAAGACGACCCTCGAGTACGCACCCGACCAGGCGGACCAGGCTCGACGGCTCGCCGACATCATGGGTCTTTCGGGATCCGCGATGAAGCCGGGGAAGAGTGTGCAGAACTCTCAGGGGCTGCCAGCGATGACGCTGACCCTGGGCAAGGACTTCAAGGGAGCCGGCGTCCCGCTCACTTCGACCGCGGGGTCGACGCCGGAGGGGGTCCAGAAGTCCACGGCGGACAAGGTTGAGTGCGCCAAGTAAGTGACCACACGGGTCCGTTCCGCGTCTAACGGGGCGCGGGGCGGACCCGTGCGTCAGGGCGCGGCGTGGGAGGGGTGGGGACTTGACTCAGAGCAGCGTGCGTGGGGAGGTGCCGGCGGTTGAGGACACGATGTCGCTCACGCCGGTGGACGGGAAGAGACCGTCGGACGGAGACGGGGGCAGACGCAAGGGCGGTCGGCGGCGGGCGTTGCGCTGGTCGGCGATCGTCCTCGCGGTGGTCATAACCGGGACGGCCGGCGCCGGATACCTGTACTACGAGCACCTCAACCGCAACATCAAGAAAGACCCCCTGAACATCGGGGACGAGAAGGACCGGGCGGCCGAGTCCAAGGCCAACGCGGCCGGGCAGAAGCCGTTGAACATCCTGCTGATCGGTTCGGACGCGCGGGACTCCGCGGAGAACGAGAAGCTCGGCGGCGCGAAGGACACCTTCGGCAGCGCGCCCCGCGCCGACGTCCAGATGCTGCTGCACGTCTCGGCGGACCGCTCGAACATGTCGGTCGTGAGCATGCCGCGCGACACCCTGACGGACATCCCCAAGTGCACGGACCCGGACACCGGCAAGACGTACGCGGCCGAGACGGACGTCATCACGAACGACTCGCTGGGCCGCGGCGGCCCCGGCTGCACGGTGGCGACCTGGGAGAAGCTCACCGACATCCACATCGACCACTTCATGATGGTCGACTTCGCCGGTGTGGTGTCCATGGCCGACGCGATCGGCGGGGTGCCGGTCTGCGTGGACGCCAACGTCTACTCGCACACCTCCTCCGGCAAGGGCTCCGGCCTGAAGCTGAAGAAGGGCACCACGGCCGTGAAGGGCAAGCAGGCCCTGCAGTGGCTGCGCACGCGCTACGGCTTCGAGGACGACACCGACATCGCCCGGACCAAGGCGCAGCACCAGTACATGAACTCGATGGTCCGCCAGCTGCGGGAGAACGCCACGCTGAGCAATCCGACCAAGCTGCGCAGCCTCGCCGAGACGGCCACCAAGGCGCTCACGGTCGACAACGGCCTCGGGACCGTCGCCAAGCTGTACGACCTGAGCAAGGAACTGAAGAAGGTTCCGACCGAGCGGATCACCATGACGACGATGCCGTGGGAGTACTCGGGCAGCAGCGGCCGGGTGGTGCCCAAGCCGACCGACGCGGCGAAGCTGTTCCGGCTGGTCCGTGAGGACATCGCGCTGGACGGCAAGGACAAGAAGAAGACGGCGACCCCGGTGAAGGCGTCGACCGATCCGGCCGCCGCCGACGACAAGATCGCCGTACAGGTGGAGAACGGCACCCGCACCGACACGACGAGCGCGGTACGGGGGCGGGCGACCGCGGTCGCCGGGCTCCTCGTCGGCAAGGGCTTCAAGGAGGCGGTGGCGGACTCGTCGACGACCCCGATTGCGGCCACCACGGTGGTCCGCTATCCGAGCGCGGACCTGGAGGGCGACGCCCAGCGGGTCGCCAAGGCCCTCGGCATCCCGACGAGCGCGGTGAAGAAGTCGACGAGCGTCTCCGGGGTCACCCTGGTCGTCGGCGCGGACTGGAGCACCGGCACCACGTACAAGGCCCCGGCCGACGACGACACGACCCCGACGTCGGCGGACGCCCTCAACGGCTCGGACAC
The DNA here is from genome assembly GCF_036227225.1 of Streptomyces sp. NBC_01478. Taxonomy (GTDB): domain Bacteria; phylum Actinomycetota; class Actinomycetes; order Streptomycetales; family Streptomycetaceae; genus Streptomyces. The sequence continues at coordinate 4,804,354 of NZ_CP109444.1, forward strand.
CACGGCCTGCATGCACGTCGACCCGAACTACGTCTGGTCGTAGTCCGGGTCGTCGTGGGCGGCGGTGCTCAGTTGTTGGACGGGCTGAGCACCGCGGGGCGCCGGGACGCGATGACGCGCTTCGCAAGGGACTTGGGGCTGGTGAGGAAGCCGTAGCCCCAGGACATGTGCATGGTGGCGAGGGCGACCGGGATCTGGAGACGGGCCTTCAGCGACAGGCCCTTGCCCGCCGGGAGTGAGCCCAGGACGATCGCCGCGAGGTAGCCGCCGGGGATCAGGAAACCCCACGGGGTCAGGGCCGCGCCGACCACGAGGCCGGCCGCGATCGCGCACACGGCGGTCGGCGGGGCGAGGTAGCGCAGGTTGATGGAGCCCTCGTGGTAGCGGGCGACGACGTGCCGCCAACGCCCGTAGTCCTTGTACTGCTTGGCCAGGGCCTTCACCGACGGACGGGGACGGTACGAGACGCGCAGTTCGGGCGAGAACCAGATGAGGCCGCCCGCTTCCCTGATCCGGAAGTTCAGCTCCCAGTCCTGGGCGCGGATGAACTCCTCGTTGTAGCCGCCCTGTTGCTCCAGCGCCTCGCGCCGGAACACCCCGAGGTAGACCGTCTCGGCGGAGCCGGCATCGCCGCCCGTGTGGAAGGCCGCGTTGCCCACGCCGATCTTCGAGGTCATCGCGGCGGCGACCGCGTCCTCCCAGGCGTTCTCGCCCTCGGCGTGCATGACGCCGCCGACGTTCTGCGCGCCGGTCTCCTCCAGGAGGCGTACGGCGGTGGAGATGTAGTTCGGCGAGAGCATGCCGTGGCCGTCGACGCGGACGACGATCGGATGGCGGGAGGCCTTGATCGCGGCGTTGAGGGCGGCGGGCGTGCGGCCGGCCGGGTTCGGGACGGTGTGGACGCGCTTGTTTTCAAGAGACGCAGTTTCGCGTACGAGTTCGGCCGCGATCTCGTCCGTGCGGTCCTTCGAGGGACCGAGGGCGAGCACGACCTCCATCTCGCCGGCGTACTCCTGCGCGAGGATCGCTTGGACGGCTCCGCGCAGATGCCGCTCCTCGTCGAGGACGGGCATGATCACAGAAACGGCGGGGAGTCGCACGTCGGGAATGGCGTTCATAGGGGGCTCACGTTACCGCGAACGGGGGACACGGACGCGCCCCGCCCGGGCGGCTGCGGTGGTATCAGATCGTATGGGCCTACGGTGCTCAAGATCCCACGTTCGGCCCTCGCGGAGGTGTCCCCCATGCCCACGCCGCCCCGCCGCTCCCCCGCCGCCCGTCCCCCTCAGCGCCGCCCACGGCCCCCCGTACGACCGAAGAAGAAGCCGCGCTGGGCCATGCGGGCGGCGACCACGCTGTCCGTGGTGGTGCTCGCGTCCGCCGGGATCGGGCACGCGGTGGTCACCAGCCTCGACGCGGACATCGCCCGCGTCGACCCCTTCAAGGACATGAAGAACCGCCCGCGCGCGGGCCACGGCATGAACGTCCTGCTCGTCGGCACCGACGGCCGCGACAAGATCACCGAGGCGGAGCGGCACAAGTACCACCTCGGCGGCGCGCCCTGCCACTGCACCGACACGATCATGATCGTGCACATCTCGGAGGACCGGGAGCGGGCCAGTGTGGTCAGCCTCCCGCGCGACTCCTACGCCGAGACGCCCCCGCACGTCGACCAGACCACCGGCGAGCACCACGGCCCGCACCCGATCAAGATCAACGCGGCGTACGCGGAGGGCGGCCCGAACCTCACCGTGCGGACCGTCGAGAGCATGACCCACGTGAAGATCGACCACTACCTGGAGGTCGACTTCACCAGCTTCATGAGCACGGTCGACGTCCTCGGCGGCGTGAAGATCTGCACCGCCGAGCCGCTCAAGGACTCGTACACGGGTCTCGATCTGCCCGCCGGCTCGCACACGCTGATGGGCGGTCAGGCCCTGCAGTACGTCCGCTCGCGGCACGTCGACGGCGCCTCCGACCTCGGCCGGATGAAGCGCCAGCAGCGTTTCCTGGCGGCGCTGATCGACCAGGCCACCTCCTCCGGGGTGCTGCTGAACCCGCTGAAGTTCCGTGACGTGACCCGCGCGGTCCTCGGCTCGGTCCGCGCGGACAAGGGCTTCGGCACCGACGAACTCCTCGACCTCGGGCGGGCGATGCGCAGCTTCTCGCCCTCGTCCTCCGAGTTCACCACCGTGCCGATCGGGCAGATGGGGTACGTCGTGAAGGGCATCGGCTCCACGCTGAAGTGGGACGAGCCGAAGGCGGCGAAGCTCTTCCAGGCCCTGCGCGACGACAAGCCGCTGGCCGTGCGCCGGGCGCCGCACGCGAACGCCGTGAAGGTGGACGTGGCCCCGCAGCAGATCCGGGTCCAGGTGGAGAACGGGACGGCGACGGGCGGTCTCGGCAAGCGCGTGGACGCGGCCCTCGCGGCGACCGGCTTCCGCACGACGCACCTGCCGGCTAGCGCCGCCGACCACGCCGTACGACGGACCGTCGTGGCCTACGACCCCCGCTGGGACCGGTCCGCGAAATCGCTCGCGGCGGCGCTGCCCGGGAGCGAACTGCGGGCGGTGAAGGGGCAGGGGCCGGTGCTGAAGGTGATCGCCGGGAGCGACTTCAAGCAGGTCACGCGGGTGCGGGCGGCCGATGTGCAGCAGGGCGAGTTCGGGGTGGTGACCGGGGACGAGGTCGGCTGCGCCTGACCGCGTGGCGGCGGGTCAGTCGTCGAGGCCCTCCGCCGCCCGCTTCTCGCGCAGCTCCATGATCGCGCGGCGGCGGGCCAGGCGGTGGGTGCGGCGGATCTGGGCCTCCTGGTAGCGGCGCTCGTCGCGCTCGGTCTCCGGGAGGACCGGCGGCACCGCGCGGGGCTTGCCGTCGGCGTCGACGGCGGCGAAGACGAGATACGCGGAGCCGACCTGGGTGGCCGGGGTCGACTCGTTCCACCGCTCGGCCAGGACCCGTACGCCGACCTCCATGGAGCTCCGCCCGGTCCAGTTGACCTGCGCCTTCACATGGACGAGGTCGCCGACGCGGACCGGTTCCAGGAACGCCATCTCGTCCATCGACGCGGTGACGGCCGGCCCGCCGCTGTGCCGCCCGGCGACGGCGCCCGCCGCGTCGTCGACCAGCTTCATGATCACACCGCCGTGCACCGTGCCGAGCAGGTTCGTGTCGGCGTTGGTCATGATGTGGCTGAGCGTGGTCCGGGAGGCGGACGTCGGCTTGCCCGGCAGCTCTGTCATGGACGCCACCCTATGCCGGGGTGGACATCTGCGGACTTTGTGTTGGCTTCGCAACAGCAGTGCCCTGATTTTCCTACGACCCTTGTATTGGGCATGGTCGCAACCTGCACACTGGGCCCCATGAACGATTGGCCCGAGGGATGGTCCGGCGGCAACCGCGGCAACGAGTACGGACGCGGTAGCGCGAACGCACAGCCGGAGAGCGCACGTGTGATGCGTCAGGTACGACGCGGCCCGCAGGCCCCGCCGTACGGCGCCGGAGTCCCGCCGCAGCCGTCGTACACGGGCGGCCAGGGCTACGACGAGGGCCAGAACGGCTACGGCCAGGGTGGCTACGACAACGGCTACGACGGCTACAACACCGGCCAGGTCTACGGCGGCGGTGGGCCGGGCGGACCCGAGGGCCCGGACGGCGGGCGGGGTCCCCGGCGCGCGCCGAACTGGCGCCGTCGTATCAAGTGGACCGCGATCACCCTGGTCACCTTGCTGGTCGTGACGTCGGTGGCGACCTACTTCTGGGCCGACTCCAAGCTGAACCGTGACGTCGACCTGTCGAAGGTGATCGACCGGCCGGCGGCGGGCGACGGCACGAACTACCTGATCGTCGGGTCCGACAGCCGCGAGGGCCTGACCGCCGCCGAGAAGAAGAAGCTGCACACCGGTTCCGCCGCGGGCAAGCGCACCGACTCGATGATGATCCTGCACGTGGGCGACAGCGGCGACACGCTGATCTCGCTGCCGCGCGACTCGAACGTCACGATCCCGAAGTTCCAGGGCTCCGAGTCCGGCAAGATCAAGGGTCCGCTCGGCACGAACAAGCTCAACGCGGCCTACGCTATAGACGGAGCGACACTCCTCGTCCGCACGGTCGAGTACAACATGGGCCTGCACATCGACCACTACGTCGAGATCGGCTTCAACGGCTTCGCGGACATCGTGGACGCGGTCGGCGGGGTCACCATCGACATCGACAAGGGCTTCAAGGACTCGTACTCGGGCGCCGACTTCAAGGCGGGCAAGCAGACGCTGAACGGCGAGGAGGCGCTGGCCTTCGTCCGGACCCGGCACGCGTTCGCCGCCTCCGACCTCCAGCGGACGAAGAACCAGCAGAAGTTCCTGTCGGCCCTGGCCCACCAGGTGGCGACCCCGGGGACCCTGCTGAACCCCTTCAAGCTCTACCCGACCCTCGGCGCCGGTTTGGACTCGCTAAGCGTCGACAAGGACATGTCACTCTGGGACCTGGCGTCCATGTTCTGGGCGATGAAGGGCGTCAGCGGCGGCGACGGCACCTCGATGAACATGCCGATCTCCGGCTCCACCGGCGGCAACCTCGTGTGGGACAAGGCGAAGGTGAAGACGCTGGTGAACGAGCTGAACAACGACCAGAAGGTCACGGTCTCCGGCAACTGACGCGACCGGTGACATGAAGAAGGGGGCCCTTGTCCAAGGGCCCCCTTCTTCGCTTGCCGTTACGGCAGGTTCCGCGCCATCACGATGCGCTGGACCTGGTTGGTGCCCTCGTAGATCTGCGTGATCTTCGCGTCGCGCATCATCCGCTCGACCGGGTAGTCGCGGGTGTAGCCGTAGCCGCCGAGGAGCTGGACCGCGTCGACGGTGACCTCCATCGCCACGTCCGAGGCGAAGCACTTGGCCGCCGCGCCCTGGAAGGTGAGGTTCTTGTCGCCGCGCTCCGAGGCCGCCGCTGCCTGGTAGGTGAGGGCGCGGGCCGCCTCGATCTTCATGGCCATGTCGGCGAGCATGAACTGGATGCCCTGGAAGTCGGCGATCGGCTTGCCGAACTGCTTGCGTTCCTTGACGTAGCCCTTGGCGTAGTCGAGGGCGCCCTGGGCGATGCCGAGGGCCTGGGCCGCGATGGTGATGCGGGTGTGGTCCAGGGTCTTCATCGCCGTGGCGAAGCCGGTGCCCTCGGCGCCGATCATGCGGTCGGCGGGGATGCGGACGTTGTCGAGGTAGACCTCGCGGGTCGGGGAGCCCTTGATGCCGAGCTTCTTCTCCGGGGCGCCGAAGGAGACACCCTCGTCGGACTTCTCGACGACGAACGCCGAGATGCCCTTGGAGCGCTTCTCGGGGTCCGTCACCGCCATCACCGTGTAGTACTCGGAGACGCCCGCGTTCGTGATCCAGCGCTTCACGCCGTTCAGGACGTAGTGGTCGCCGTCGCGGACCGCCTTCGTCTTCATGCCGGCCGCGTCCGAGCCCGCGTCCGGCTCGGAGAGGGCGTACGAGAACATCGCGTCGCCCTTGGCGAGCGGGGTCATGTACTTCTTCTTCAGGTCCTCGGAACCCGAGAGGATCACCGGGAGCGAGCCCAGCTTGTTCACCGCGGGGATGAGGGAGGAGGACGCGCAGACGCGGGCCACCTCCTCGATCACGATCACCGTGGCCAGCGCGTCCGCGCCGGTGCCGCCGTACTCCTCGGGTACGTGGACGGCGTGCAGGTCGTTCGCGACGAGGGCGTCCAGGGCCTCCTGCGGGAAGCGTGACTCCTCGTCCACCGCTGCGGCGTACGGCGCGATCTTCGCCTCGGCCAGTGAGCGGATCGCGTCGCGGAGCATGTCGTGCTCCTCTGACGGGCGGTACAGGTCGAAGTCAGCCGATCCGGCCAAGGTCTCTCACGCTCCAAGGACGCTGTGATGACGGTGCTAATTACTGTTAAGTAACCCAAATTTTAGGGGCCCGCCCACGGGAGGGATACGTGAGCTTGGCGACAGGGGGAAAGTTGCCCGTCAGGACGTCCGACTATGCTCGGGCGCGCATCGCCCGCGGACACCTTCTGGAGCATTCATGGCCCTCAAGATCACAGTGATCGGCACCGGCTACCTGGGCGCCACGCACGCCGCGGCCATGGCCGAACTGGGCTTCGAGGTGCTGGGTCTCGACGTCGTACCCGAGAAGATCGCGATGCTCCAGCGGGGTGAGGTCCCGATGTACGAACCGGGGCTCGAAGAGCTGCTGCGCAAGCATGTCGCCGGCATCGAGGGCTCCACCGGGCGGCTGCGCTTCACCATGGACTGGGCGGAGGTCGCGGAGTTCGGCGACGTCCACTTCATGTGCACGAACACCCCGCAGAAGCACGGCGAGTACGCCTGCGACATGTCGTACGTCGACCGGGCCTTCGAGCTGCTCGCCCCGCATCTCACCCGCCCCGCGCTCGTGGTCGGCAAGTCCACCGTGCCGGTCGGTTCGGCGGACCGGCTGGCCGCGTATCTCGCCGCGCACGCGCCCGCGGGTGCGGATGCCGAGCTGGCGTGGAACCCGGAGTTCCTGCGGGAGGGCCTGGCCGTCGAGGACACGTTGCAACCGGACCGGATCGTGGTCGGAGTGCGGAGCGAGCGGGCCGAGAGGCTGTTGCGCGAGGTGTATGCCGTGCCGGTCGGGGCCGGGTCGCCGTTCGTGGTGACCGACTTCCCGACCGCCGAGCTGGTGAAGACGGCCGCGAACTCCTTCCTCGCCACGAAGATCTCCTTCATCAACGCGATGGCCGAGGTGTGCGAGGCCGCGGACGGCGATGTCGTGAAGCTGGCCGAGGCGATCGGGCACGACGAGCGGATCGGGAAGAAGTTCCTGCGGGCCGGGATCGGCTTCGGCGGGGGCTGCCTCCCGAAGGACATCCGGGCCTTCATGGCGCGCGCCGGTGAGCTGGGCGCCGACCAGGCGCTGACCTTCCTGCGCGAGATCGACTCCATCAACATGCGGCGGCGTGGGCAGATGGTCGAGATGGCGCGCGAGGCGCTCGGCGGCGGGTCCTTCCTGGGCAAGCGGGTCGCCGTGCTCGGCGCGGCCTTCAAGCCCGACTCGGACGACGTGCGCGACTCCCCCGCACTGAACGTCGCCGGCCAGATCCACCTCCAGGGCGGCCAGGTCACCGTCTACGACCCGAAGGGCATGGACAACGCCCGGCGGCTGTTCCCGACGCTCGGGTACGCCGACACCGCCGTGGAGGCCGTGCGGGGCGCCGATGTCGTCCTGCACCTGACGGAGTGGCGGGAGTTCCGCGAGCTGGACCCGGCGGCGCTCGGCGAGGCCGTACGCGCCCGGGTGGTCCTGGACGGGCGGAACGCGCTCGACCCGACGCTGTGGCGGAAGGCCGGCTGGACGTTCCGCGCGATGGGCCGGCCCACGGCATAACGCACGGCCGGGCGGACGACGACGTCGATCCGCGCCCGAGCCCAGCCGGTGGGCCGTCGTAGCCCATACCCACGGTCGGGCGGTTGGCACCACGCCGGCCGAGGCTGGGTCGGTGGGCCGAGCCGCCGCACAACGCACAGTCGGCCGGACGACACCGGTCCGTGGGTCGTCCTGGCGTGTCGCGCGCGGCTGGGCAGATGGCGCCGGTCCGGACGATGGCCGCCCCGGGGACCCGTCCCGCCTCATCACGCGCGAGCAGACGGGCGACGCCGGTCCGGCCGAGGCTCAGTCGGCCGGACCGGCGTCTGGCTGCATTCTGCACCACTGGGCTGTACTCGGCGCCGGGACCGCCCAAGTCGCCTTCCGTAAGGGCTACTTGGCCCGGTAACGCCGCATCTTCGCGCGCGCCCCGCACACCGCCATCGAGCACCAGCGGCCCCGGCCCGCCGGGCTGCGGTCGTAGTACGCCCAGTGGCAGGTCGGTGCCTCGCACGCCTTGAGGCGGGGCCAGGTGCCTGCAACGAGGGCCTGGGCGATCGCCGCCGCGACGCGGGAGAGCAGGGGTTCCGGGTCGGCTGGGGTGAGGTGGGCAGAGCCGTCGTCGGCGTCGAGCGCGATCAACAGCGGGGCGCGCGCGAGAAGTTGGCCGAGCGGGGTCACGTCCTGGTGCGCGGGGTGGCCCGCGTGGGCGAGCAGGGTGGCGCGCAGGGACTCGCGCAGCTCGCGGGCGGGCGGGACCTGGTGCGCCGTGAGTCCGAAGGGGGCACGGCCGTCCTCCGTGTCGAGTGCGTCGACGCCCGCCTCGATGTCCAGCGTGTTGACCAGGGCCTCGATCAGGGCCAGGTCGCCGGGCGCGGGAACTCTCTCACTCATGCTTGCGACGTTACCTCCAATGCGGGAGCATGCAGTAACTGCGTTACCTGCTAACGCCATATACAGGTAACCAGGCAACTAGGAGGAGTCCGTCATGGCCATCGCCAAGCTGGGTGCCGTCGTCCTGGACTGTCCCGACCCCCGCGCGCTCGCCGGTTTCTACGCCGGGCTCCTGGGCGGCACCGTGGACGGCGAGGGCGACTGGGTGGACCTGAGAGTGCCCGGCGGGCAGTCGCTGGCGTTCCAGGAGGCACCGGGGCACGTACCGCCGAAGTGGCCCGCGTCCGGCGACTCCCAGCAGTTCCATCTCGACCTGACCGTCGAGGACCTGGACGCGGCCGAGAAGGGCGTCCTGGCGCTGGGCGCGAGGCCGCTGGACACCGAGGACCGCTCGCGTGCCTGGCGTGTGTACGCCGACCCGGCGGGGCACCCGTTCTGCCTCTGCGCCTGCTGACGTCAATCCCGGAGATTCTGGAGGTCACCATGTCCGCCGTCGCCCGTTTCCGTTCCACCGTGATCGACTGCCCCGACCCGCTCGCGCTCGCCGCGTTCTACGCCGGGATCCTGGGCGGCACCCCCCGCGCCGCCGACGACGAGTGGGTGGTCCTCGACATCCCGGCCGGGCCCCGGATCGCCTTCCAGCGGGTGGAGGGATACGTCCCGCCCGAGTGGCCGCGCGCGGACCGGCCGCAGCAGTTCCACCTCGACTTCGACGCCGGGTCGACCTGGGCGGAGATCGAGGCGGCGGAGAGTGCCGTACTGGCGCTCGGCGCGCGGGAGTTGGAGCGGCAGGACAAGGAGGACTTCCGGGTGTACGCCGATCCGGCAGGGCATCCCTTCTGCCTCTGCCGGATCGACCACCCGTAGCACCGCTTGTTCAGCCGTCCAGTTCCGCGATCTTCGCCGTCGACGGGTCGCGGCGCTGCTGCGCGGCGCGGGCCGTGAAGTCGGCGCTGCGCAGGGCGCGTTGGACGTTGCCCCAACTGAGCAGGGCGAGGTCGGGCTCGGACCAGCCGCGGTGCAGGAGCTCGGCGACGAGGTTCGGGTAGCAGGAGGCGTCGGCGAGGTCCTGCGGGTGGGCGGTGCCGGCGTCGTAGGTGCCGGACAGGGCGACGCACTCACGGCCCGCGACCCGGTGGACGTGGTCGAGGTGGTCGGCGACGTCCCGGACGGACGGGCCGGTCTGCTCGGCCGTGAGCGGCACCATGCACAGGCCCTTGGCGGCGCCGACCGCGGCGAGGAGCTCGTCGGAGAGGTTCGCCGGGTGCGGGCGCAGCGTGCGGGCGGCGGAGCGGGTGAACAGCACCGGCGCCTTGGAGACCGCCAGCGTGCGGCGGACCGTGCCGTCGGAGGCGCCGGAGAGGTCGGCGAGCACGCCGAGCCGGTTCATCTCGCGCACGACCTCCTCGCCGAACCGGGTCAGCCCGGCCTCGCTCGCCCAGGACACCCCGGACAGCGTGAGGACCCGCAGTCCCAGCGCGTGCAGCGAGCGCAGGATGCCCAGCGAGTCGCCGAGCGCGGTGGCTCCGGCGGGGCCGAGCAGCACGGCGACACGGCCGCAGTGGCGCACGTCGGTGGTCTCGCCGGCGGTGTACGCCAGCCGCAGGCCCTCGGGGTGGGCGCGGACCACGGTGTTCACGAGGTCGAGCTGCTCCAGGGTGGCGCCGACCGCCCGGTCCCCGGCCAGCCCCTCGGGCAGGTGCAGCGACCAGAACAGCGCGCCGACGTGCCCCTCGCGCAGCCGCGGCACATCGGTGTCCACGGAACTCTCCCCCAGCTCCAGGTCGAACCACGGCAGGTGCCGCAGCGCCCACGGCAGCCCGCTGTAGCCGTCCGCGACCGGGTGCGCGGCGAGGATCGCGTGCGCGCGCTCCAGCGGGGCGGCGGCCGGGTCGGAGACGGGGTCGTACGGTTCCGCGGTGTCCGGCGGGAAGGGCCCGCCGGGAAAGGGCTCGTGGACCAAGTCGTCGAGCTCGCCGACCTCGGTCGTCGCGTGCGGGTGGTCCTGGAGGTCGGCCATGGCGGGCTCCGTACGTCGTTACGGCAGTACGGTCACCGTCGCACGCCCGCGAGGGGGCTTCCTGGTGGGCGGGGCGTTCGGGCTACGGCGCGGGAGTGGGCGCTCCCGCGCCGCGCCGGTCAGCCGTTCCTCAGCCGTCCAGGGACTCGATCGTCGCGTTCGACGGCCCCCGCGTCGCCCGGGTCGCGCGCGCCACGTCCTCCGCCGCGCCCAGCACCCGTACCGCGTTCCGCCAGGTCACCTTGGCCAGGTCGGCCCCGGACCAGCCGCGGTCGAGCAGTTCCGCGATGAGGTTCGGGTAGCCGGAGACGTCGTTCAGGCCGTCGGGGGTGAAGGCCGTGCCGTCGTAGTCGCCGCCGATGCCGAGGTGGTCGACGCCCGCGACCTCGCGCATGTGGTCGAGGTGGTCGGCGACGGTGGAGACGGTCGCGATCGGGCGCGGGTGGAGCTCCTCGAAGGCGCGGTGCACCTTCATCGCCTCTTCGGTGGTCTCCAGGTGGTGCAGGCCGTGCGCGCGCATGTTGTCGTCGGCGGCGGCCGTCCAGTCCACGGCGGCCTGGAGCACGAACTTCGGCACGAACGTCACCATCGCCACACCGCCGTTGGCGGGCAGCCGCTCCAGCACGTCGTCGGGGATGTTGCGCGGGTGGTCGCAGACGGCCCGTGCCGACGAGTGCGAGAAGATCACCGGAGCCGTCGACGTGTCCAGCGCGGCGCGCATGGTCGTCGCGGCCACGTGCGAGAGGTCGACGAGCATGCCCTCGCGGTTCATCTCCCGCACGACCTCACGGCCGAACGCCGACAGTCCGCCGACCGCCGGTTCGTCCGTCGCCGAGTCCGCCCACGCCACGTTGTCGTTGTGGGTGAGCGTCATGTAGCGGACACCGAGGGCGTACAACCCCCGTAGCGTGCCGAGGGAGTTGGCGATCGAGTGCCCGCCCTCCGCCCCCATCAACGAGGCGATACGGCCTTCCGCGCGCGCCGCCTCCATGTCCGCGGCGGTCAGCGCGGGCGCCAGGTCCCGGGGGTAGCGGGCGAGCAACTGCCGTACGCAGTCGATCTGTTCGAGCGTCGTCGGCACCGGGTCGGGCAGGTCCGAGCGGACGTACACCGACCAGTACTGCGCGCCGACGCCGCCTTCGCGCAGGCGCGGGATGTCGGTGTGCAGATGCGCGTTCTGGTGGACGGCGATGTCGCGGGCGTCGAGGTCGTAGCCGACCTGCTTGCGCAGGGCCCAGGGCAGGTCGTTGTGCCCGTCGACGACCGGGAACTCGCGGAGCAGGTCCCGCGCTTGCTCCAGTGACGTCATCCCGGTCACTTCCCGAAGCCGAAGCCGCTGCCGCCGGCGCCGCTCTCGACCTTGGCGCGCAGCCGCTTGCCCTTCTCGGTGGCCTGGTCGTTCAGCTCCTGCTGGAACTCCCGCATACGGACGAGGAGTTCCTCGTCGTGGGTGGCCAGGATGCGGGCCGCGAGCAGTCCCGCGTTGCGCGCGCCGGCGACCGAGACGGCGGCGACGGGGACACCGGCCGGCATCTGCACGATGGAGAGCAGCGAGTCCATGCCGTCCAGGTACTTCAGCGGCACGGGGACGCCGATCACCGGCAGCGGGGTCACGGAGGCGAGCATCCCGGGCAGGTGGGCGGCACCGCCCGCACCCGCGATGATCACCTTGAGGCCGCGGCCGTCGGCCTGCTCGCCGTATGTGATCATCTCGCGCGGCATCCGGTGCGCGGAGAGGACATCGACCTCGTACCCGATCTCGAACTCGTCGAGCGCCTTCGCGGCGGCCTCCATGACGGGCCAGTCGGAGTCCGACCCCATGACGATTCCTACGACGGGTCCTGCGACGGGGCTCATTCGGTGATCGTGCCTCTCAGATAGCCGGCTGCGTGACGGGCGCGGTCCAGGACGTCGTCCAGGTCGTCGCCGTAGGTGTTGACGTGGCCCACCTTGCGGCCGGGTTTCACGTCCTTGCCGTACATATGGATCTTCAACTGCGGGTCCCGGGCCATGCAGTGCAGATACGCGGAGTACATGTCCGGGTAGTCGCCGCCCAGCACGTTACACATGACCGTCCAGGGGGCACGTGCGCGTGGATCGCCGAGCGGGAGGTCGAGGACCGCGCGCAGGTGGTTGGCGAACTGGCTGGTGATCGCGCCGTCCTGGGTCCAGTGGCCGGAGTTGTGCGGGCGCATGGCCAGTTCGTTGACGAGGATGCGGCCGTCGGAGGTCTGGAACAGCTCGACGGCGAGATGGCCGACGACCCCGAGCTCCTTGGCGATGCGCAGCGCCATCTCCTCGGCGCGCAGGGCGAGGGACTCGTCGAGGTCGGGGGCGGGCGCGATGACCGTGTCACAGACGCCGCCCACCTGCTGGGACTCGACGACCGGGTAGGCGACGGCCTGGCCGTGCGGGGAGCGTACGACGTTCGCCGCCAGCTCCCGTACGAAGTCGACCTTCTCCTCGGCGAGTACCGGGACGCCGGCCCGGAAGGGGTCTGCGGCCTCCTCTGCCGACTCGACGACCCATACGCCCTTGCCGTCGTAGCCACCGCGGACGGTCTTGAGGACCACGGGGAAACCGTCCCCCTCGGCCGCGAACGCGACCACGTCCGCCGGATCGCTCACGATCCGGTGCCTCGGGCACGGCACGCCGATCTCCATGAGCTTCGCGCGCATCACGCCCTTGTCCTGGGCGTGCACGAGCGCGTCCGGGCCGGGGCGTACGGGGATGCCGTCCGCCTCCAGGGCGCGCAGATGCTCGGTGGGTACGTGTTCGTGATCGAAGGTGATCACATCGCAGCCCCGCGCGAAGTCGCGCAGCGTGTCGAGGTCGCGGTAGTCGCCGATGACGACATCGCCGACGACCTGCGCCGCGGAATCCTGCGGGGTGTCACTCAGAAGCTTGAATTTGATGCCGAGCGGGACGCCCGCCTCGTGTGTCATACGAGCGAGCTGCCCCCCGCCGACCATGCCGACTACCGGGAACGTCACTCCCCCAGGGTATCGGTCACGCCGGGGCGCCCGATTTCCGTGCCTCTTACCGTCCTTTTCCGGGTCTCTTCCCAACCTGTGAGCGGCTTCACGGGCGGCGGGGGAAAGCGGTGGTTAGCATGGCTGGGTCGACGAATCCGAGATGACAGGGGCCTGCACACCGATGGAACGTGGTTCCGAAGGGCCTTTCAAACGGCTCGCGCGCGAGATCGCCAAGTTCGGCGCGGTGGGCGTGGTGGGCACCGTGGTGAACTTCGCGGTCTCCAACCTGCTGTGGCATCTGACCAGCCTGCAGGCCGTGCGCGCCAATGTGATCGCGACGATCGTCGCCATCGGGTGCAACTACGTCGGCTTCCGCTACTTCACCTACCGTGACCGCGACAAGAGCGCCCGCACCAAGGAACTCAGCCTGTTCCTGGCGTTCAGCCTGGTCGGCCTGGTGATCGAGAACGGCGTCCTGTTCGCGGCGATCTACGGCTTCGGCTGGGACAGCTCGCTGCAGCGCAACGTCTTCAAGGTGCTCGGCATCGGCATCGCGACGCTGTTCCGCTTCTGGTCGTACCGGAGCTGGGTCTTCAAGGCGCTGCCTGCCGAGGACGAGGATCTCCCGGAGGCCGGGGCTGCCCCGATCGCGGGCCCCTTCCCTGAGCCCACGCCGGAGCCGCAGCCCCGCCCCAAGCAGCACGTGAGCTGAATCGCCCCCCTTGGGGCTCAGCGGACCGTGGGCTCCTCGTCGTCCACCAGCGCCCGCTTCGCAGGCGGCGTCCGCGACAGGAACAGCCCGAACACCGGCGGCTGCAGTTGCAGCATCTCCAGCCGGCCGCCGTCCGCCTCCGCGAGGTCACGGGCGACCGCGAGACCGATCCCCGTGGAGTTACGACCGCTGATCGTGCGCTCGAAGATCCGGGCGCCGAGGTCGGTCGGCACCCCCGGACCCTCGTCCGTGACTTCTACGACGGCCTGGTTGCCGGTGACGCGGGTGCGCAGGGCGACCGTGCCGCCGCCGTGCATGAGCGAGTTCTCGATCAACGCGGCCAGCACCTGCGCCACCGCCCCCGGCGTACCGACGGCCTGGAGATGCCGCTTGCCCGAGCTGACGATCGCGCGGCCTGAGCTGCGGTAGGCGGGGCGCCACTCGGCGAGCTGCTGCTGGATGACCTCGTCGAGGTCGAAGGCGACGGCGGAGCCGGTACGGGGGTCACGCGCGTTCGTCAGCAGCCGCTCCACGACGTCCGTGAGCCGCTCGACCTGCGTCAGCGCGATCGTCGCCTCCTCCTTCACCGTGTCCGGGTCGTCGGTGAGGGTGATCTCCTCCAGCCGCATGGACAGCGCGGTCAGCGGCGTACGCAACTGATGCGATGCGTCGGCGGCGAGCCTGCGTTCGGCGGTGAGCATGCGGGCGATGCGCTCGGCGGAGGAGTCGAGGACATCGGCGACCCGGTCCAGCTCCGGGACGCTGTACCGCTTGTGCCGGGGGCGCGGGTCACCGGAACCGAGCCGCTCGGCGGTTTCCGCGAGGTCGGTGAGCGGCGAGGCGAGCCGGTTGGCCTGCCGTACGGCGAGCAGGACGGCGGCGACCACGGCGAGCAGCGCGACGGCACCGATGATGAGCAGCGTCCGCCCGACCTCACGGGTGACGGTCGAGCGCGGCTCCATCACGGTGACCGTCTCGCCCTCCTCGCCCTTGGCGGTGGAGCGGATGACGTCACCCGCCGGCTTGGTGCCGACCGCGATCACCGGGTCGCCCGGGATCCGGATCACGGCGTACCGGTCCTCCGTGACCTGCGTGCGCAGCACCTCGGAGTCGACGATCTCCGCCCCGAGAATCCGGCTGTCCACGATGCTGGCCAGCCGGAGCGCCTCGGAATCCACGCGTTCCTGGGCGCTGTTGCTGATCGTGCGCGTCTCGACGATGACGAGGGACACACCGAACACGGCGATGACGACGAGCACCACGGCAAGCGTGGACTGAATAAGACGACGACGCACGGCACTCTCCGAGAAACGGCGACTGTCAGCGCCCCGAAAGGGGCGCGGGGAACGGCGCGACCAGCCCTACACAACGGCCGGTCGCGCACACCACACGAGCCACCCACGGCGCAGGCGCAACGCGCGTAGCCGACCTAGCTCTTTTCGAACCGGAACCCGACACCCCGCACCGTGGCGATGTACCGAGGGTTCGCCGCATCGTCACCGAGCTTCTTCCGCAGCCAGGAGATGTGCATGTCGAGCGTCTTGGTCGACGACCACCACGTCGTGTCCCAGACCTCGCGCATCAACTGGTCGCGCGTGACGACCCGCCCGGCGTCCCGCACGAGAACGCGCAGCAGGTCGAACTCCTTGGCGGTGAGCTGGAGTTCCTCGTCACCCATCCACGCACGGTGTGACTCGACGTCGATCCGCACCCCGTGCGTGGCCGGCGGCTGCGCCGGCTCCGCGGCGCCGCGCCGGAGCAGGGCCCGGACACGGGCGAGCAGTTCGGCGAGCCGGAAGGGTTTGGTGACGTAGTCGTCGGCGCCCGCGTCGAGGCCGACGACGGTGTCCACCTCGTCGGCGCGCGCGGTCAGGATGAGGATCGGGACGGTGTGGCCCTCGGCGCGCAGTCGGCGGGCCACTTCCAGGCCGTCCATGCCGGGCAGGCCCAGGTCCAGGACACACAGGTCGATGCCGCCCTGGATGCCGGCATCGAGGGCGGTAGGTCCGTCCTCGCGCACCTCGACCTCGTAACCTTCCCGTCGCAAAGCGCGGGCCAGCGGCTCCGAGATGGACGCGTCGTCCTCGGCGAGCAGTACACGGGTCATGAGGTGATGGTAGTCCGCCTCGGACAGCGGTCGAGGTGTGATCGCCGCGAGTGATTCTTACCTTTGGGCAAGTCGGATTCGCGGCCGTGAAGAATCTGGTCCGAACCTGTGCCTGTGGGATGTGATCCTTGTATTCACCTTAGAAAAGTCGGCCGCGGTTCCACTTCTTCCTGTGATCGATGTCTCAAGTCCTTCCATATCCGGCAGTGTCCTGCCGTATGGTGACTGGACCGCCCGTAGTGACACTGGGGACCTTTGGCGAGCATTCATAGCTGAAGGTCTCTTTTGTGTGCGGCCCTGCCGACCAGTACGGCCCGACCAGCAAGGAACGACCATGGCGTCCAGCCTGACGAAGGACTCGGTGACTCCGGGCACCCCCGGTTCCGAGAAGACCTTCTTCGGCCACCCCCGCGGACTGGCCACTCTCTTCATGACCGAGATGTGGGAGCGATTCTCCTACTACGGCATGAAGGCTCTGCTCCCGCTGTACCTGGTGGCACCGGGCGGCCTGCACATGAGTGCGGCCACCGCGACCGCGATCTACTCGGTGTACCTGTCGCTCGTGTACCTGCTCGCCCTGCCCGGCGGCTGGTTCGCGGACCGTGTCCTCGGCCCCCGCAAGACGGTCGCCGTCGCGGGCGTGATCATCATGCTCGGCCACCTGACGCTCGCCCTCCCCTCCTCGGGCACGTTCTTCGCGGGCCTCGGCCTGGTGGCGGTGGGCTCGGGTCTCCTCAAGGCCAACATCTCCACGATGGTCGGCCACCTCTACGAGGGCCCGGACGACCCGCGCCGTGACGGCGGCTTCACGCTCTTCTACATCGGCATCAACATCGGAGCCTTCGCCGCACCGCTGATGATCGGCACCGTCGGCGAGAACTACAACTGGCACCTCGGCTTCGCGCTCGCCGCGGTCGGCATGGCCATCGGCCTCGCCCAGTACCTGATCGGCACGCGCCACCTCAGCTCCCGCTCGGACATCATCCCCACGCCGCTGTCCGCCGAGGAGAAGGCGGCCACGCTGCGCAAGTCGGGCCTGTGGGCGGCCGTCGCCGTCGTCTTCTACGCGATCGTCGGCTTCTCCGGCCACTACACGCTGAACTGGCTGCTGGTCCCGATCACCATCGCCGGCCTGCTCATCCCCGTCCTGGTCATCGCCCGCATCAAGCGCGACAAGGACCTCGACCGGGCCGAGCAGTCGAAGATGTCCGCGTACATCTGGTTCTTCGTCGCGGCGGCCGTCTTCTGGATGATCTACGACCAGGGCGGCTCGACGGTGTCCCTGTTCGCCGACTCCTCCGCGAAGAACACCGTCTTCGGCTGGAACTTCCCGATCTCCTGGTACCAGTCGGTCAACCCGGTCCTCATCATGGCCCTGGCCCCGGTCTTCGCCTGGGCCTGGCTGGCGCTGGCCCGCCGCGGCAAGGAGCCGAGCACGGCGACGAAGTTCGCGATGGGCCTGGTCCTGATCGGCGCGTCCTTCTTCCTCTTCCTGGCCCCGCTCGCGATCGCCGACGGCGGTCACAAGGCGGCGGCGATGTGGCTGGTGGCGATCTACTTCGTCCAGACGGTCGGCGAGTTGACCCTCTCCCCCGTCGGCCTGTCCGTCACCACGAAGATGGCTCCCGCGAAGTACGCCTCCCAGATGATGGGCGTCTGGTTCCTCGCGGTCACGGCGGGCGACGCCACGACGGGCCTCCTGTCCATCGCCGGCGTCGACCTCAACAAGACGGGCATCGTCGCCCTACAGGCCGCCCTCGCGGTCCTCGCGGGCGCGGCGGTATGGATGTACCGCAAGAAGGTCAAGGAACTGATGGGCGACGTGCACTGACGTTCGTCTACGACGGTTTGGCGGAGGGCCGCCGCATCCTTCTCCGGGGTGTGGCGGCCCTTTCGTGTTCCCGGCGTTTTTCAGTGAACGTTGGGCCACTCGCTTCTTTGCCAGTGTCGGGCTTCCACGACCCGAGTAAAGGGCGCTCCCTACGGTCGCGTCGGCTACGCCGATTCCGCTCCGCTCCACCCTTGACTCGGTCCGCTCCAGCCCGTTTCAGAAGCGAGCGAGCGGCCCGGAGGAATGGGTGGCCGACGCACTAGTTCCCTTGGGTGAGCTGCGTTCCCGGCCGGGATGGAGGGGGCGCGCTGGCGTCTCGCCTGCACGCCGGGCAGGCTTAGCGGCCAACGGCGAGTGGGGACTTCCGTACGAGACCCCGGGCCTGCGTGCGCAGGGGCGCGTTCACGCCTCGCCGGCACGCCGGGTCGGCTCAGCGGCCAACGGCGGGCAGGAACTTCCGTACCAGACCCCAGGCCTGCGCGCGCAGGGACGTGTTCGCGTCTCGCCTGCACACCGGGCAGGCTCAGCGGCCAACCCCCGGTGGGGACTTCCGGAGCAAGACTCCGGACCTGCGCCCGCAGGGGCGCGCTGGCGTCTCGCCTGCACGCCGCGTCGGCTCAGCGACCAACGCCCGGTGGGGACTTCGGTACGAGCACTCCGGGGCCTGCGGACGCAGAGGCGCGATCACGCCTCGCCAGCACTCCGGGCAGGCTCAGCGGCCAACCCCGGTGGGGCTTCCGCACGAGACCCCGAACCCGCCCGCGATTCCGTATGAAGCCCCCGGGCCTGCGCGAGCAGGGGCGCGGTCGCGCCTCGCCGGCACACCGGATCGGTCGACTCAGCGGCCAACGGCTGGTGGGCGTCGGATGGGTGGGTGCTGGAGGCTGGGGGTAAAACTAACCACCGTCACAGGCTTTGACCGGTTAGGAAAGACCCCAGCTTCCAGACAGGACACCGTCGGCGGCGGGAAGGAAGCCCCGGGAGCGAAGGCTGCCGGGGCCGGGAAATGCCACACCTCAACCCCCGACCCTCACATTTCCGCGAACCGGCACCCCGGGCGAGAGACCCGATCGACGGACGGGGCCCACCGCCCGCACCCCCACCCAGCCCAGGACAGCCCAGGACGGCCGAGCCCAGCTCAGCGCAGGACCGACCGACTGCCACAGGCCCACCCTCCCGCCCCGGAACCTCCCTGCCGACCCGGAGCCCTCCTGCCGACCCGCCGTCTTCTTGCAGAAGTCCCCACCAGGGGCTGGCCGCCGAGCCGACCCGGCGTGCAGGCGAGACGCAAACGCGCCCCTGCGCCCGCAGGCCCGGAGTCTTGTACCGAAGTCCCCACCCGCCGTTGGCCGCTGAGCCAGCCCGGCGTGCAGGCGAGACGCCAGCGCGCCCCTCTACCCCGGCCCACAACGCAGTACAGGCAAGGGAACTCATGCCTCGGCCACCCATTCCTCCGGGCCGCTCGCTCGCTTCTCAAACGGGCTGGAGCGGACCGAGTCAAGGGTGGAGCGCAGCGGAATCGGCGCAGCCGACGCGACCGCAGGGAGCGCCCTTTACTCGGGCCGAGGAAGCCCGACACTGACAAAGAAGCGAGTGGCCCAACCCGCACTTGTCTACCGCACCCGCCTCCGCCCCGGCATGAACGTAAACACCGCCACACCAAGCAGGATCGCCGTACCGGAGACCAGGCCGAGCGCCTTCAGGCCGCCGTGGCTGTCGGAGCCGGTCTCCGCCAAGCCCCCCGAGGTCGATGAAGAGGTCGACGTACCGCCCGATGTGGAGGAACCGCCGGCCGCGCCGCTCGCCTGTTCCGTGGTGTCGAGGGTCAGTGAGACCTTCGACTCCGTGGGCGTGCAAGTCGTCGTCGTGCCAAGGGCGTTGACCGTGAGGACGCCGGGCGCCAGTGTCGACGTACCGCTCGCGCCGGGTTTGTATGTGCCGGTCAGGTCCGGGATCTCGATCGGGTCGCCGGACTTGATGGCGGCGGAGTTGGTCGGGCCTTCGACGTGGACCGTGCCCGTGTCGGCGCCGCCCAGGACCACCTCCATCGACGGCTTCACCGAGTCCGCCGGGATGTCGGCGGGGCTGTCCATCACCGACCCCTTGAACTGCACGGTGAGGTCGTAACTCCCGCCGTCCTTCTTGGCGTTGATCTGGACGGCCGAGGTCGCGTTCTTGTCACCGATAGGCGTCTTGCACGCGTAGGGGACGGAGACCTCCTTGCCGGTGAAGTCGGTCTGACCGGTGCCGTCGCTGGGGCTCGCAGAAGCGGACTCGGACGCGGACTCCGAGTCACTGGGCGATGCCGACGCGGAGGCCGACGTAGAGCCCGACGGGGACGGGGACGTGCTGGACGAACTGCCGTCCCCCGCCGTCACGTTGATCGTCGCCGAAGGCGAGACCGTCTGCGTCGGCGCGCACTTCGTGTCCGTCGAGAACGCGTTGACCGTGTACGCGTCCGGAGTCAGCGTGACCGCCCCCGCCGTCGTCAGTTTCAGCGTGCCCTTCATGTCGGACAGGGTCATGACCGCGCCCTTGGGAATCGCCGGGTTCTCGCGCGGGCCCACCATCGCGATGTCGGCGGTCTGCGCGCCGGCCGCCTTCAACGTCCCGGACGGCTGTACCGAGTTGGCGGGGAGGTCGATGATGTCGGGGTTCTTGGACGCGGCCTGGGTGAACTTCCAGACGACGTCGACCGTGTCACCCACCTTCGCCGAAGCCGGCGCGGTGATCTCGACCTTGGTGGTGCCGTCGACCGGGTCGATGCCGGCGGGCGGCACGCAGTGGGTGGCGTAGGACACCTCCGCGGCCTGCGCGGCCTGGGCGCTCAGCCCGAGCGCGAGGCCCGCGCCGCCGAGGACCAGCGCGAACGTGGCCGCGCCCGCTCTCCGTACACCGCCTCCGCCGGCCGGTATGACTCTCCTTGGCTTGCTCACGTAAGTCCCTTCCTGGTGGGAGTCGTCGGACTCGTCGGACTGTCGTCGTGCGGTGCGGAGAGCCGACCGGCCGTGCCCGGATCGGAGTCCGGGGTGAACCACGGCAGGGTCGAGGTCACAGGGGCGGCTTCCTGCGGGGCAGCCGCCGTGCCGAACCTCGGCATGTGCAGGGTGAGTTGAGTGGGCATGCGCAGGGCCCGGTGCCGGGGCGGGCCCGTGCTGCGGCCCGCTCGTCGTGGCCGTATCCGGTCCACCACGGCCATGCCGACGCGGAACACCGCCGCCGGTACGACCACGCAGAGCAGGATCCAGAACAGGGTCACGCCCCAGGGGCGGCCCACGCCCCACGGCTGTTCGGCGAGCACCCGGCCGCCGTACTTCATCGAGACGACGTAGTCGCCGTGCGCGCCGGCCGACAGCTCGACCGGGAGTCTGATCTCCGCCTTCCCGCCGGGCGCGATCGTGCCGCTGAACTGCTGGTCGTCCCACTGCGGTGCGAACACCCCGTGGGAGGTGCCGACTTGGAACACGGGGTTCTTGACGGCTGACGAGCCCGCGTTGCCGACGGTGAAGACCAGCGTGCGGGACGGTGGTGCCCCGAACCAGGTCAACAGCCCGCTCGAACCGTCCAGTCGGGGGTCGGACAGGACCGAGAGGCGTCCGGCCGACGGTTCGGCGGGGAGCGGTTCGATCGCGTGACCCGCGACCTGGAAGACCGCGTCCGCCGACGCACTCGCCCCCGTCACCGTCGCCACATGCACCACGCACGGGCACGGCACCGGCGGCTCGGACACCGGCAGCTTCTTGCTGAAGACCCCTTTGGCGTCCGTCGTGACGGCTCTGCCGTCCGCGTTCGCACAGGAGTTGGTCCCGCCGATCACCCCGCGCGCCGGCGTCGCCTGCCCGCAGATCAGCACCATCAGCAGGGCGTGCGCCCGCCAACCGCTCCCGGAGACGGTGATCGAACCGCCCGCCCCCGCCTGCGACTTGGAGAGTTTCACGTCCGGACCGCCCGCAGCGGAGGCAGGCATCGTCCCCGTCAACGGCAGCAGGAGCAGAGCGAGCACCGCCACCAGCGCCGGGATCCGTACCTTGCCGCTCACGTCACCGCTCCCGTCATCCCATCAACTCGACTTCCGTGTGCGGGCGTTCGGCCACCGCAGCGGGCTCGCCGGGGCTGTCAGCGGCGGGCGCGGGCCGTCTGGTTGCGCCGGGTCAGCCACAGGGTGCCCGCCGCGCCCGCGAGCAGCACCGTGCCGCCGAGCGTGCCGAGGGCGACGACCGAGTCGTCGGGGCCGGTCTTCGGGAGGGTGCCGCCGGAGTCCGTACCGGTGTCGGAGCCCGTGGAGCCCGAGGAACTCGTGGAGCCCGAGGAGCCCGTGGAACCGGATGACCCGCCTGCCGCCGTGACGTCCAGCGTGAGGGACGGGCCGGGGCTGTTGGTGGGGGTGCACGTCGTCGTCGTACCGAGGGCCTTGATGGTGAGGACGGCCGCCGTGAAGGTGACTTTGCCGCTCGCCTTCGGGGTGTACGTGCCCGTCAAGTCGTTGATCTTGATGGGGGTGTTGGCGGGGATCGCGGCCGCGTTGGCGGGGCCCGAGACCGAGACCGTGCCGCTGTCCGCGCCGCCCAGTTTGATGGTGGCGCTCGGGCTCATCGCGCCCTTGCCGAGTTCGACGGGGCTGGAGGAGACGCCCTTCTGCCAGGACATGGTGAGCTGGTAGCCGCTGCCGCTCTTGACGCCCTTGATGTCGATCGGCGAGACGGCGGTCTTGACGCCGATGGGCGTCTGGCACTTGTAGTTGACGTCGACCACGTCGGCCCGGGCTGCGGGGGCGGCCATGAATACCGCCGAGCCGGCCAGGGCCGCGACGGACGCGAGCGCTGCGGTTCGTTTCTGGTACGACACGGTCCCCTCATTCCTGACGGCACATCAGATCGGCCGTCAAGGTACGCCGGGGGCCGTGAGGAAGGAAGACAAGTCGCACGTCGGAGTTGTGACGATCCGGCGTGCGTGAAGAGGTTGCGTGAAGAGGTCGGGCGAGCAGCCCGGGCGGCGCCTAGGCCGGCGCGCCCAGCTCCGCCCATACCGTCTTGCCCGTGACTCCGGGGGTGCGGACGACACCCCAGTCCAGGCACAGTCGCTGCACGATGAACATGCCGTGGCCGCCGGGGCGGCCCGCGCGGTGCGGGGTTCTGGGGGCGGGCTGGCCCGCGCCGCGGTCGGAGACCTCGACCCGGATCACCTTCTTGTCGCAGGTGATCCACATCTCGTCCGGGCCCTCGGCGTGCAGGCAGGCGTTGGTGACCAGTTCGGAGACGACGAGGAGCACGTCCTCGGCGGCGGCGCGTCGGTCGGCACCCTCGGCGGGCAGCCAGCCCCAGGCGTACAGGGCCTGGCGGGCGAAGTCGCGGGCCAGCGGTACGACCCCGCTCTCACCCGCGAAACTGAGCCTGCGGGTGTCGCGGCCCGTGGCGGGCTCGGCGTCTCCCCCGGCGGGCGGCGCGGAATCGCCACCGGGCTCCGGGCGGTCGCCCGGCGGGTAGGGCCGGGTGGTGCTCATCAGCGCTTCACCTCACCGATTCACCGGTTCACGATTCAAGAGTCGGTACGCGTTCAAGAGTCAGTACGTGGATCAGATGCATTTTCGTCGCTCCGGTTCCCGACAGGTTCAGATGTTCTCCTGCCCTGGCGAACCGGCAAAACACCCCTTATTCGTCGGCGAGAGCGGCCTCAAGGGTGTCGTGGACGGTGAAGACCGCATCCGCCCCGGTGATCTCGAACACGCGTGCCACCGCGGGCTTCATCCCCGCGAGGTGCACCCCGCCGTCCGCGGCTTCCGCCTTCAGGCGCGCGCCGAGCAGTACGTTCAGGCCCGTGGAGTCGCAGAACTCCAGCCGTGAGCAGTCCACGACGAGCCGTGCGTACCCATGGGCGAGCAGGTCCTCCAGCGGCTCCCGCAACAGATCGGCGGTGTGGTGATCCAACTCACCCGCCGGTGTCACGACGGCGCTGAGGCCCTCTTTCCGCACCTCGACCAGAAGCCGGCCAGACTGTGCGCTGCCGACCGTCCCGCGGTCCATGCCGTCTCTCTCTCCCGAGGTCGTGGCTGTTGACGTTCGCCCTGGAACACTACGCCTTCCTCACACTCTCCAACACCCGAACAACCGCCCACAAATGGACATATGGCCACATAACGCACTTGCGGCGGGCTCCGGAAAGCGGGTAGGGCTAGTAGAGACAAGTATTTGGACATTCGACACCACCGACAAGACCGGCTTTGGAGGCGCCGCACTCCGCAGTGCACGCACCGGCTTCGGCAGCCATATGCCGACAACGATGGAGGACGCCATGTCACCCCGGCTCGACGCATCGCCTACCCCGGCAGCGACGTCGACACCCCCACCGGCACAACTGGATCCCAATCCCATCGAGGGGCTCCCCGAGATCCCCCCGTACGACGAGATCGGCGCCGTCGACGCACGCGCCCTCTCGAAGACCCTCTTCGCGCGGCTGGAGTCGCTCGAGGAAGGGACGTACGAGTACTCGTACGTCCGCAACACGCTCGTCGAACTCAACCTCGCGCTGGTCAAGTTCGCCGCCTCCCGCTTCCGCTCGCGCAGCGAGCCGATGGAGGACATCATCCAGGTCGGCACCATCGGCCTGATCAAGGCGATCGACCGCTTCGAGCTCAGCCGCGGCGTCGAGTTCCCCACCTTCGCGATGCCTACCATCGTCGGTGAGATCAAGCGCTTCTTCCGCGACACCTCATGGTCCGTGCGCGTACCGCGCCGGCTGCAGGAACTCCGGCTCGACCTGGCCAAGGCCGGCGACGAACTGGCCCAGCAACTCGACCGCGCCCCCACCGTGGACGAGTTGGCCCGGCGCCTGAAGCTCTCCCGTGACGAGGTCGTCGAGGGCATGACGGCGTCGAACGCCTACACGGCCAGCTCACTCGACGCCCAGCCCGAGGAGGACGACTCCGAGGGCGCGCTCGCGGACCGTATCGGCTACGAGGACCACGGACTCGAAGGCATCGAGTACGTCGAGTCGTTGAAGCCGCTGATCGCCGAACTCCCCTTCCGGGACCGGCAGATCCTCTCGCTGCGCTTCGTCGCCAACATGACGCAGTCGGAGATCGGCGACGAACTGGGCATCTCGCAGATGCATGTGTCGCGGCTGCTGTCGCGGACCCTGGTACGGCTGCGGAGGGGACTGACGGTCGAGGAGTAGTCCCCTGACCTGGTACCGGGTGCCGACATCCGGTCCGTCCTGCCTGTGCTGAGCGCGGCGCGCGTGTGTGCGCCGCGCTCAGGCGTTCCCGGACTCCCCGTACCGTTCCCGGGGTTACCCACAGAAACCTCTTTCCCCACCGGTCGCCTTCCACCACTATGGTCACCCGACAAACTGGCTGGTCCGTCAGGACGGGCGCGAGGAGACGGGTGAATGGTTCACTCCGACGAGTACGGCGACACGCCCGCCGGCGCTTCCGACGCACGGCTCACGGAACTGCTGCGCGCCGACACCTCCACGCTCTACCCGGCCCTCCAGGAACTCCGCACCCGGCACCAGCCGTCCGTGCTGTCCTACGCCCGTCTGTGCACCACGAGCGAGTCGGCGGCACGGCAGTTGGCGGCGCAGGCGTTCACCCTCGCGGCCCGCGAGACGGCACGCGGCGCGGACCCGGGAGTCCCCTGGCGGCACCAACTCCTGCTGCTGACCGTGCGGGTGGCCGCGTCGTGGTCCCTGGACGACCGCTCGGCCGGCCTGGATTCCGGCCTCCTCCTGCTCCTGAACACGACGGACCCGGCACCGTCGATGCTCCCGGCGTTCCTCTCGCTCCCGTCCCGCGCCCAGGGCCTGGTCTGGTACGGCGTCGTCGAGCAGGAGCCGGAAGCCGTGACCGCCGCCTTCCTCGGCCTCACCCACGAAGACGTCGTCCACGGCGCCGAACCGGCCCTCCAGGCCATGGCCCAGGCCTGCCTGAAGTCCCGCCTGGCCGCCTCCGACGACCCGCGCTGCGGTGACTTCCGGCGCCTGATCGAGCAGTCGGTACGCCCCGACCATCCCCGCGACAGCGCCGACCTGCACGCGCACATGGCGCACTGCGCCCACTGCACGGGCGGGTACGAGGAACTGACGGCGCTGCGGGACGCTCCGCGGGCGACGCTGGCGGAGGGGCTGCTGCCGTGGGCGGGGACGTCGTACGCGATGAGTGGTCGCGCGGAGGTGAAGGGCAACTCTCCGGGAAATCGGGCGAGTTGGACACCCTCGCGTCGGCTGGTGCTGACTTCGGCGGCGCTCGGGGTGGCGTTGGTGCCACTGCTGTTCTTCCTGCTGCGGCCGGGTGGGTCGACGCCGCGTCCGGGAACGGCGGCGGGCACGGCGGCGATCCCGTCGACCCCGTCCGAGGTGACGGTGACGGCGACGGTCCCGGTGACACCGTCGGCATCCCCTTCCAAGTCACCGTCCCCGACGGGGAGTTCGAAGAAGCCGACGCGCTCGGCGAGCCCCACCCCCTCCCCGACTCCGCCGGCTCACGCGCCGAACGGCACGTACGCCCAGGTCGTGAACGTCTCCACGGGCCGGTGCCTGGACATCCGGGACGGCGACCTGACGGAGGGCACGGATGTGATCACGGCCGCCTGCACCTCGTCCGACACCCAGTTGTGGCGGGTGGATTCGGCCCGCGGGGTGGTGCAGTCGTCCGCCGACTCCGACCTGTGCCTGGACAGCCGGGGGTCCGTGGACAAGGGGGTCGGCATCTGGGAGTGCGACTCGGTGGACGGGAATCACGGCGACAACCTGAGGTTCACGGTGGACGCCGACGGGGTGATCCGCCCGGCGATCGCGATCCTGACGGGGATGGCGCCGGCGGACGGGGACGGGGTGTCGCTGGTGCCGTTGAGCGGGGGCGCGGAGCAGCGGTGGCGGGCGGGGTGAGGCGGAGTGCCGTACCGGAGCGGGCGTTGTCGGTGAGACTGGGCAGCAGTCCGAACTGAGGCTCCGGCAAAAGGGAGTTGGGCATGGCGGCACAGAACATCGACGAGGTCGTGGACGGGCTCGCGGAGATCGTGCGGGAGGCGACCCGGGCCGGTGACCGGATCGGATATTTCGCGGCCCTGTACCGGCAGGTGACCGTCGAGATCCGTAAGGCCATCCACGAGGGACAGTTCGAGGACGGCCCGCGGATGGACCGCTTCGACACGCTCTTCGGGAACCGCTACTTCGCCGCGCACGACGCGTGGCTCCGCGACGGCAGTGGACCACGTTGCTGGCGCGAGACCTTCGGCCTGCTCGACGACTCCGACACGGTCATCGTCCAGCACCTGATCCTCGGCGTGAACGCGCACATCAACCTCGACCTGGCCGTCGCCGCCGCGGGGACCGACCCCGGCACGGACATCCAGGCGCTGCGACACGACTTCCTGCTGATCAACGACATCCTGGCGCGGGTGGTGCTGGCGGTGCAGGACTCGGTCGACGCGGTGTCACCACTCCTGTCCCTGCTGGACCGGGTCGGCGGCCGCACCGACGAACGGATCCTCGACTTCAGCATCGTCCAGTCCCGCGCGGAGGCGTGGCACAACGCGGTGCTGCTGGCGGGACAGAGCGAGGCGGAACGCGCGGAGACCATCGAACGCCTCGACATCCGCGCCGCCGTACTCGCCCGGCTGATCGCCCGGCCGGGGGCGCTGGTCCGCCCGGCGCTGGAACTGATCCGGCACACCGAGAGCGACGACGTGCCTGCTGTCATCGCTCATCTGGACAGCGCGGTGCGGTGAACAACTCCCTTGCGTGGGTGATGTCGTGGGAGCGGTCGAGCCAGGTGGCGAGTTCGTCGGGGTTGGTGGAGGTGAGGATGCGGGTGCGGACGCCGTCGGGGACGTCGATCTGACGTGCGCGGAGGATTCGCAGAACGATCTCCGCGCGTGCCTGAGCGAGTCCCTCCCGTCGGCCTTGCTCGCGTCCCTCCCGTCGGCCTTGCTCGCGTCCCTGTTCTGCCAGCGGGTGCCGCCAGAAATACTGGATGTTCCGCACGGCTCAGGAGTCGTCGCGGAATAGATCCATCGCGTCGGTCACCTGTTGGGAACGGTCGAGCCAGGTGCCGAGTTCGTCGAGGTCGGTGGAGGCGAGGATGCGGGCGCGGACGCCGTCGGGGATATCGATCTGACGCCGTTGGAGGGTACGCAGAATGGCTGCCGACCACCCCTCTGCCCGCCCTTCGTCCCGCACCTGCTCCGCCAGCGGGTGCCGCCAGAAGTACTGGATCGCCGTCATCAGGTCCCTCCACATCTGCTGGGCCTGGCGGTCTGCCAGGCATGAGTCGACGAACTGCACGAAGACCGCGGCACTGTCCGGGTCAATGGTCCGCAGCGCGTTTGCCAGGGATTCCAGTATGACGGCGGCCTGCGGACCCTTGCCATGTGTCATCGCCGAAAGCACCGCAAGGGGTACGTCCCGTTCGGCCTCCCGGTCGTCCACGATCACCGGCACGTTGTCCGGTCCCAGGACGAACGGTCGCACCGTCAGCGAGGGGCATCCGCGTACCCCGAGATGGATGGGCTCCGCCGCCCAGCGGGCCGTGGCATGGCTCTGGGTGATGACGATGAGTACGGGTTCGCAGCGGTACTTCTCGTGCAGACAGCTGAGGTAGTACGGCCAGCTACCGCGCTTCCGCTTGTCGATGTCGCTCTGCGACTCGACGACCAGGAGGTAGGCCCCGTCGTCGGTCTCCGCGCGGAGCAACGTGTCCACGCGCCTCTCGACCGGTTCGATCTCGGTGAGGTCCACGTTCATGGCGGCGAACTCACGTGGTTCGGGGAAGGGGATCCCTAAGACGCCCTGCAGAGCACGGGTCAGAAGCGCGGGATCCTTCTGGAAGATCCGGTGCAGCGCCTCGTGCGACGAGGCGACCATCAACTCTCCTTTCTGTCCGATCAATTCGACGTGATCAACGATCTAGGCGGCGTCCAGGTCACACCACACGTACTTGCCGCGCCGCCCGTTCCTCGACAACGGCTGCGAGCCCCAGAGATCGGCGCAGGCCCGCACCAGAGCGAGACCTCGGCCTGCCTCGGCGTCCAACAGGTCCGCCAACTGGCCCGGCGGCTCAGGGGGTTCGGGATCCGCGTCCCACGCGCCGACCCGCAGCACCCCCGCCGACCAGCTCACGCGGAGCATCACCGGCCCCTTCGTATGGAGTACGGCGTTGGCGACCAGCTCCGTCGCGACGAGTTCGGCGGTGTCCGCGACCCGGATGAGGCCGTGCACGGTGAGGACCAGGCGGAGGGTGCGGCGGCAGACGGTGACGGCACGGCGGTCGTGCGGGACGGAGAGGGAGTACTCCCAGGGCTCGGTTTCGGATTCGGGCTCGGTTTCGGGCATGCGGCAGCTCCGGGCGGTGGGTGCTGGGTGCGCGCGGTGGCAGTGCCGCATCCGCCATGGCAGGACGAAGCGGTGCGCTTCCGCAGCGTGTGCGTGGCATCACCGACAGTGGGGTGTAAATTCGTACCCTCGCAACCGCCTCGCGTAATCTGACCCCCGAACGAGGAGTCCCAGAGAGGCAGTTACTCGGATGACCATGCGCAACCAGCCCACCGCCCGACATGTGCGTCTGGGTTCCGAGCTGCGCAAATTGCGGGAGGCCGCAGGCAAGCCGGCCAAAGAGATCGCCGGGCTCCTTGGGTCGAGTTCGGCACACATGAGCCAGATCGAAGCCGGCAGTTCAGCGATCAGCGAGGAGCGGCTACGCAGGCTCGCGGCCCACTGCGCCTGCACGGACGAGGAGTTGATCGAGGCCCTCGTGGCGATGGCGACCGAGCGCACACGCGGGTGGTGGGACGAGTACAAGGGAGTCCTGCCCCAGGTGAACCTGGACGTGGCCGAGGCAGAGCACCACGCGCAGTTCCTGCGGGAAGTCGTCATCACACACGTCCCGGGGCTGCTCCAGACACCGGACTACGCGCGGGCGGTCTTCGGGTACATGCGTCCGGAACTGCCCGAGAGCGAGCTGGCACCCCGGGTGGACCACCGGATGAAACGGCGAGCCGTCATCGAGGGCGACAACCCGACGCCGTACGAGACGATCATTCACGAGTTCGCGCTGCGCATCCGCGTGGCCGACCGCCAGGCATCCATCGCTCAACTCCGCCGCATCCTGGCCGAGATCGAGGAGGGGCACGCCACCGTGCGCGTCATCCCGACCGACCAGGACGGCTTTGGCGGTGCCGACGCCTCGATGATGCACATGGGTGGCCCACTGCCCCGACTCGACACAGGGCTGCTCGACGCTCCCACCGGGACGATGTTCATCGATGCACAGGCGGAGTTGAATCGACTCCGAACGCTCTTCCGTAGGGTACAAACGGCGTCGCTGGACCCCACGGCGTCACGAGACCTCATCCACCGTTTGGTGAAGGAGCTGTGAGGCACGCCATGACCCATGCCCTGCACTGGCAGAAGTCCACCTTCTCGGGCGGCGGCGAAGGCAACACCTGCGTCGAAGTCGCCGCCACCCCCAACACCCTCCACCTCCGCGAGAGTGACACCCCCACCACCCAACTCACCACCAGCACCGCCCCTTTGACTCACCTCATACGTGGCATCAAAGCCGGCCGATTCACACTTAGCTGACCAAGGGCACCCCGGCAGAAGGAATCGCGAGGACCTACATGCCCCAGAACAAGCACTGGCAAAAGTCCACCTTCTCCGACGGCAGCGATGGGGACACCTGCGTCGAACTCGCCGCCACGCCCAACACCCTCCACCTCCGTGAAAGCGACACCCCGAACACCGAACTCACCACCACCGCCACCCCGTTGACCCACCTCATACACGGCGTGAAGTCGGGCCTGTTCGTCAGCGAAGAATGATCGGGTTGCTCAGCGCCGCCATGCTCCCGCCAGGATGACGCACCTCGACCCGGACGAACGCCGACTCCCGCGCGCTAGTACGCCACTCCACCGCGCCCCCTCCCGCAGCAGACAGCGAAGCAACGTGGGTCCTCCCCCGCTCGGTGTGAAAACTGACCACCCCCGAAGGCACCCCACACACACCCGCCCGAGCCACCACCGGTCCGTCAAAGCGCTCCAACTGCTCACCGATACCAACTCGTTGAGCACCCGCAGAAACCTCGAACGACAACTCGACGTCGACAGACCCGGCGATCCAACTCCGCCCGGCGCGAATGCCCGCGAGCACCGCGGCCGTACTCAGCTCACCGGCCCGCACGACGGTGTGGGGAACGCCGATCTGCCCCGACAGGTGCGCGTCGCTGTTGCCCATCGCCGGCCGCCAAGCGCCGCGCCTGACATCCGCTTCAAGACACCGCCCCCACTCCGCCAACGCCGCCTCGTTGTCCGCCTGCCAGGGCAGGTCCGAACTCCACGCCCCGTTCCAGACCTCCACCGCGTCGAACCCCTCGTGGGGGTACAGGAACGTCCCCGAGTCGTACGGCGCGTGCGGATGGGCCACCACACACAGCCCACCGCCGCGACGGACCTCGTCGAGATGCCGGTCGATCACCTCGTCCCGCACGCCGTACCGCCAGTCGACCACCTGCCCGTACCGGACACCGAGCGCGAGCCAGTGCCCGGTACGGGTGGTGACCTCCTGCCCCAGGATCACCAGCAGGTCGTCACCGCCGTAGCGACCCCACGTGCCATGCGTATCCGCGCTGTTGTGCTCGGTGGCGGCCAGGAAGTCCAGCCCGGCCGCCCGTGCCTCGGCGGCAAGACTCTCCGGCGTCAGCTCACCGCCGTGCGAACACACCGAGTGCACGTGACAGTCGCCCCGGTACCAGCGACCTTCTCGACCGGCGGTCACCCGATCACGCGGCGTCGAGGGCAGCGGTGATCTTGCGGACCATCTCCGCCATGACCGGGCTCGGCTCGCCCTTCTTGGGTCGGACCGCCGCTTCGACGGCGACCAGGACGGTGCTGCGGAAGTTGTCGGCCTCCGCCGGATCCTGCTTCGTGAGCAGGCTCATCGCGCTGGTCAGGGCCGGCAGCACGTGGTCGGCGATCTCGGCCACGGACTTGCCGTCCAGGTGAGCGATCTTGGAGTTCTCGGCGAGGACGTGGCCGACCTGGCCGGTCGCCGAGCTCAGCGCGAGGCTGCCCTGGGTGGCGATCCGGTGCGGCGAACCGGCGACGGCACCGGCGGCCGACAGGAGGGTGACGGCGCCGTACGCGGCGGTACGCAGGGTGTTCTTGTCCTGGTCGGTAAGGGTGATGGCCATGATGGTCTACTCCTTGGGATCGGGCGCGGCCCCGGTCGGGACTCGGTTCGCCTTCCTTCTGGAACAGAGCCTGCGCCCACCCGGTTTCACGACGCCCTCACCGCGCTTTCAGCGCACAAGCGGCCCATGAAAATCGGCCCTCCCCGGCACGGGGCCCCCGACGGTGAAGTCGATGCGCGCCCTCGGCGACCAGCCGTACGAGAGTTCGCGGAAGCACGGCCACAACCAACTCAGACACCAAAAAGGGGGCCCAAAGCTTGCGCCTCTCAGCCTTCCGTCGGGCGCGGTGACGCCGACGAGTGCAGGAGCCGTAGACCTGCCTCTACCAGTAGCCAGCCGAGGCGGGCCCGGACCGGGGTACCGGTCCGGACCGGACGGTCGGCGCGGGCGGTTCGGCACAGCTCCCAAGCTCGGGCCTGTGCGCGCAGATCGGCGGCGCGGGCGGCGTGGAGGCGGAGGTGCAAGCCCGGATGGTGGTTCATGATGCGGCTTCCCCCCGGCGGTTGCGGAACGCTACGCGCAACACGGTCACCGGCTCGGCCCCTTCCGGGCGTCGTGACGGGTCGTCGAACCGCTCACCGTAGGACTCCAGCAGCACCGAGATCCGTTCCCTTACCTCGGCGAGTTCGGCGGCCGTCAGGTAGACGATGTCGTCGCCGAACTGCTCCGCCTCGCGCCACTCGCGCGGCAGTTGGTGCCGGGTCTCGACCGCGTGGGTCATCCACTCGAAGTACCGCTCCGCCACGGCAGTGTTGAGCGTCTCGGCCGCCTCGCTGTCGACGCCCCGCCAGTCGGTGTAGCGGGCCGTGGCCCGCCAGGGCTTCTCCCGGCCCTGGCCGCCCTCGGCTTCCTCGACCAGGCCGTACTTGGCGAGTATCCGCAGGTGGTATGAGCAGCTCGCCACGGACTCGCCGGTGAGCTCCGCGGCACGGGTCGCAGTGAATGGCCCTTCAACACGCAGCAGCCCGACGAGTTTCATCCGGGTGGGGTGGGCGTAGGCCCGCAGGGCGTGAGGGTCCGCAAGATGGACGGTGCGCTTGGGCGTAAGCTCGGGCATGCATCTAAAGCTATCTTTCTAAAGACTCCTTTACAAGCAGTCCAAGGAATCACGCCCCGCCCTCTTGGACGACGTGTGCAGCGACATCAGTCAGACCACCCGCACCCCCCGCCGCCACACCCCCCTCACCAACGGCACCCCCGGCCGATAAGCGAGATGCACATGGCTCGGCGCATCCAGCAGAGTCAGGTCGGCGCGCGCCCCTACCGCGATCCGGCCCACGTCGTCGCGTCGCAACGCCGCCGCCCCGCCCGCCGTGGCCGCCCACACCGCCTCGTCCGGAGTCATCCCCATGTCCCGTACCGCCAGCGCGATGCAGAAGGGGACGGAGGACGTGAAGGACGAGCCCGGGTTGCAGTCCGTCGACAGGGCGACCGTGACGCCCGCGTCCAGCAGGCGGCGCGCGTCCGGCCACTCCGCCCGCGTCGAGAACTCGGCGCCGGGGAGGAGAGTCGCGACCGTCCGGCCGGCCGCCAGCGCGTCCACGTCCGCGTCCGTCAGATGCGTGCAGTGGTCCGCGCTCGCCGCGTCCAGTTCCACGGCGAGTTGGACGCCCGGGCCGTAGGAGAGCTGGTTGGCGTGGATGCGTGGGTGCAGGCCCTTCGCCTTGCCCGCCGTGAGGATCGCGCGCGCCTGGTCGCCGTCGAACGCGCCCTTCTCGCAGAACACGTCGATCCAACGGGCGTGCGGTGCGCAGGCGTTGAGCATCTCGCCGGTGACCAGCGCCACGTACGCGGCGGGGTCGTCGGCGTAGTCGGGCGAGACGATGTGCGCGCCGAGGTACGTCACCTCGTCCGTGTGCGCGGCGGCGATGCGCAGGGCGCGCGACTCGTCGGCGACCGTCAGGCCGTAGCCGGACTTCGTCTCGAAGGTGGTGGTGCCCTGGCGGAGGGCCTCGTCCAGGTAACGGGTGAGGTTCGCCTCCAGTTCCGCGTCGCTCGCCGCGCGCGTCGCCGCGACCGTCGTACGGATGCCGCCCGCGCTGTACGCCCGCCCGGACATGCGGGCGTTGAACTCCTGGGTGCGGTCGCCCGCGAAGACGAGGTGCGAGTGGGAGTCCACGAAGCCCGGCAGGACCGCCCTCCCACCGGCGTCGACCCGATTGTCAGTGGCGGGTGCTTTGCTTGTTTCACCGGTCCACGCGATGCGGTCGCCGTCGATGACGACGGCCGCGTCCTGGATCAGACCGAGGGGAGAGCCGCCGCCGAGGGAGAGGGAGGGGTCGTTGGTGACCAGCGTGGCGATGTTGGTGATGACAGTGCTGACTGTGCTGCTCATCGTGTCCTCGTGGGTGCGGGGGTCGGCGATCGTCTCTACGCGCGCAGGGCTTCCACGGCCTGCGCCAAGGCCTGCGGCACATCCGGTACGAGCGCGTGCGCCCCGTCGCGTACGACGTGCCGGCCGCCCACGACCGTGTGCCGTACGTCCGCTGCCGTCGCCGCGAATACGGCCGTCTCGGCGCCGAGCCTGGGCAGCGGGCCCGCTGTCCTGACCGAGTCGAGCGCGATCGTCGTGAAGTCGGCGAGGGCGCCTGCCGTCAGGCTGCCCGCTTCGTCCCAGCCGAGTGCCGCGTGGCCGTCCGCCGAGGCGGCGCGGAGCAGGGCCGCCGCCGTCCAGTGACCCCGGGTGCGGGTGCGCAGGCGCTCGTTCAGCTCCATCGCGCGGGCCTCTTCGAGCAGGTCGATGACGGCGTGACTGTCCGAGCCGAGGGAGAGGGGTGAGCCGGCTCGCTGGAGGGCGACCGCCGGGCCGATGCCGTCGGCCAGGTCCCGTTCCGTCGTCGGGCACATGCAGGTGCCCGTCCCGGTGGAGCCCAGCAGCGCGATGTCCCCGTCCGTGAGGTGCGTGTTGTGGACGCCCGTGGTGCGCGGGCCCAACACCCCGTGGTCGGCGAGGAGTTGGGTCGGGGTGCAGTCGTGGGCCGTGCGGCAGGCGTCGTTCTCCGCCGTCTGCTCGGACAGGTGGACGTGGAGCGGGGCCCGCCGCTCCTCGGCCCAGCGGGCCACCGTCGCCAACTCACCGGCGGGCACGGCCCGTACGGAGTGGATGGCGGCACCGATCCTCGCGTGATCCCGTTCCTTGAGAAGTGAACAGCGTTCCGCCCAGGCGTCCGCGCTCCCGTCGGAGAAGCGCAACTGGTGGCGGTTGGGGGGCTGTCCGAAGCCAGAGGAGAGGTAGGCGGTGTCGAGGAGGGTAATGCGGATACCGGCTTCGGAGGCGGCGGCGACGAGCGCCTCGCCCATGGCGTTGGGGTCGGCGTACGGGGTGCCGCCGTGGGCGTGGTGCACGTAGTGGAACTCGCCGACCGCCGTGATCCCGGCCAGCGCCATCTCGGCGTACACCGCGCGGGCCAGTGCGTGGTAGGTGTCCGGGGTGAGCTGGTCGGCGAAGGAGTACATCACCTCGCGCCAGGTCCAGAAGGTGCCGGAGCCGACCTGGACGGTGCCGCGCAGGGCGCGGTGGAAGGCGTGGCTGTGGGCGTTGGCGAGGCCGGGGAGGGTGAGTCCGCGGAGGATCTCGGCGCCGGGGGGCGGGGTGTCGATCTCGGTGCGGACGGCCGCGATCCGTCCGTCGCTCACCTCCAGGGCGACGCCCGGCTCGACGTTGGTGTCGAGCCAGGCGTGTTCCAGCCAGTACGTCCGCGTGGTGGGATGCGTGGTGGGGTGCGTCACCTGCAGGCCAGCCCTTCCAGTACGTCGGCGAGTGCGGTCACCCCGGCCACGCAGTCGTCCTCGGCCGCGAACTCGGCCGGGGAGTGCGAGACGCCCGTGGGGTTGCGCACGAACAGCATGGCGGTCGGGATGCTCCCGGAGAGGATTCCGGCGTCGTGTCCGGCACCGGTGCCGAGGACGGGGACGGTCAGGTGCGTGTCCTGGCCGTCGGTCCTGCCCAGGACCCGGGCGAGTTCGTCGCGCAGGGCGTGGTCGAACTCGACGACGGGGGTGAAGGACTCCCGGACGACGTCCAGGTCGACGCCATGGGCTTCGGCGTACTCGCGGGCCGCCTTCTCGACGCCGGTGACCACGGTGTCGAGGGTCTGCTGATCGGCGGCGCGGGAGTCGAGCCAGCCGCGCACCAGGGAGGGGATGGCGTTGACGCCGTTCGGCTCGACGGCGATCTTCCCGAACGTGGCGACGGCACCGGCGAGTTGGGCCTCGCGCCGGGCGGCGAGCACGGTCTCGGCGTACGACAGCATCGGGTCACGGCGGTCCACCAGCCTCGTCGTGCCGGCGTGGTTGGCCTCGCCCCGGAAGTCGAACCGCCACCGCCCGTGCGGCCAGATGGCGCTGGCGATGCCGACCCGGTCGCCGGACAGGTCGAGCGCGCGGCCCTGTTCGACGTGGAGTTCGACGAACGCGCCGATGCGGGCGAGCCGTTCGGGGTCGGGACCGATGGCGTCGGCGTCGTAACCGGCCGCCGCCATGGCCTGCGGCAGCGTGACCCCGTCGCCGTCGGTCAGCCGGTGCGCCTGCTCGACGGTGAGCTGCCCGGCGGTCAGGCGTGACCCGACACAGGCGAGCCCGAAGCGGGCGCCCTCCTCGTCACCGAAGTTCACGATGGCGAGCGGCCTGGTGAACTCCACGCCCCTGCCGCGCAGTTCGTCCAGCGCGGCGAAGGACGAGACGACTCCGAGGGGCCCGTCGAAGGCGCCACCGTCGGGTACCGAGTCGAGGTGCGACCCGGTGACCACGGCGTCCCCGGCGGTGGGGTCACCGAGCCAGGCCCACTGGTTGCCGTTGCGGTCGAGTTCGTAGGTCAGGCCGCGGGTCTCGGCTTGCGCCTTGAACCAGGCCCGGCACTCGGCGTCGGCACCGGTCCAGGCGTAGCGGCGGTAGCCGCCGGAGTCGGGGTGCCTTCCGATGGGAAGCAGCTCGCGCCACATCGAGTGGAAGGAATCACCGGTCGGCAAAGCCAAGGCCCGACCTCCTGTCCCCACCGAAGACTCCCCGCCCCGCTCGTCTCCCGGAAGGGTCACGCGTCGTCACCCTCGCGCATGGGCACCCGCACACCCCGCTCGTTCGCGACCCGCTCCGCGATGTCGTAGCCGGCGTCCACGTGGCGGATGACGCCCATGCCGGGGTCGTTGGTCAGGACACGGCGGATCTTCTCGCCGGCGAGAGCCGTGCCGTCAGCGACCGTCACCTGGCCCGCGTGGATGGAGCGGCCCATGCCGACGCCGCCGCCGTGGTGGATGGAGACCCAGGAGGCGCCGGAGGCGACGTTGACCATCGCGT
Organism: Streptomyces sp. NBC_01478; assembly: GCF_036227225.1. GTDB lineage: Bacteria > Actinomycetota > Actinomycetes > Streptomycetales > Streptomycetaceae > Streptomyces. Next base: position 4,841,734 of record NZ_CP109444.1, read on the forward strand.
TCAGCAGGGGCCAGTCGGCGATCGCGTCGGAGCCGTCGAGCATGGCCTCGGTCTCGCGGTACGGGGAGGCGACGGAGCCGGAGTCCAGGTGGTCGCGGCCGATGACCAGCGGGGCGGCCAGCTCGCCGGAGGCCACCATGTCGTTGAAGCGCTCGCCGGCCTTGTCGCGCTCGCCGTAGCCGAGCCAGCAGATGCGGGCGGGCAGGCCCTGGAAGTGGACGCGTTCGCCCGCCATCTTGATCCAGCGGTGCAGGGACTCGTTCTCGGGGAAGAGGTCGAGGATCGCCTTGTCCGTCTTGTGGATGTCGGAGGCCTCGCCGGACAGGGCGGCCCAGCGGAAGGGGCCCTTGCCCTCGGAGAACAGGGGGCGGATGTAGGCGGGGACGAAGCCGGGGAAGGCGAACGCCCGCTCGTACCCGGCGAGTTGGGCCTCGCCGCGGATCGAGTTGCCGTAGTCGAAGACCTCGGCGCCGGCGTCCATGAAGCCGACCATCGCCTCGACGTGCTTGGCCATGGACTCGCGGGCGCGGGCGGTGAAGCCCGCCGGGTCCTTGGCGGCGGCGTCGGCCATGTCCTCGAAGGCGATGCCGATCGGCAGGTAGGCCAGCGGGTCGTGGGCCGAGGTCTGGTCGGTCACGATGTCGATGGGGGCGCCCTCGGCGAGCATCTGCGGGAACAGTTCGGCGGCGTTGCCGAGGAGGCCGATGGAGAGCGGGCGGCGGGCGTCGCGGGCCTCGACGGCGAGCTGGAGGGCGTGCGCGAGGGAGTCGGCGCGGACGTCGAGGTAGCGGTGCTCGATGCGGCGCTCGATGGCGCGCGGGTCGACGTCGATACAGATCGCGACGCCGTCGTTCATCGTGACCGCGAGGGGCTGGGCGCCGCCCATGCCGCCGAGGCCGGCGGTGAGGGTGATGGTCCCGGCGAGGGTGCCGTTGACCCCTTTACCAATTGAATGCAGCTTCGCGGCGACGGCGGCGAAGGTCTCGTAGGTGCCCTGGAGGATGCCCTGGGTGCCGATGTAGATCCACGAACCGGCGGTCATCTGGCCGTACATGGTGAGGCCGAGGGCCTCCAGGCGGCGGAACTCCTCCCAGTTGGCCCAGTCGCCGACCAGGTTGGAGTTGGCGATGAGGACGCGCGGCGCCCACTCGTGGGTCTGCATCACGCCGACGGGGCGGCCGGACTGGACGAGCATCGTCTCGTCCTGCTTGAGGGTGCGCAGGGTGCGGACCATGGCGTCGAAGGAGCGCCAGTCGCGGGCGGCCTTGCCGGTGCCGCCGTAGACGACGAGCTTGTCGGGGTGCTCGGCGACCTCGGGGTCCAGGTTGTTCTGCAGCATCCGCAGGGCGGCTTCCTGCTGCCATCCCAGGGCGCTCAGTTCCGTACCGCGCGGTGCTCGTACGGGGCGGGGTCCTGACATGGTCTGCCTCCTAGCGGACTGCTCTCAGCGGATTTCCTACTACAGCTATTCACATCCTGACTTCGTGAATAGAACTAGTCAATACGTGGGGGCGTCTCTGTGGGCAGTCTCTGGATGTTTGGCTGGATGTACCGACCACCGACAACGACACGACGGGGGACGCAGTGAACGACGTACACCAGGGTCACACGGACGGCGCCGAGCGGACCGCGCGCCGGGACCAGGCGGTCCGGGCCGCCGTGGAGCAGGGGCTGCTGGGGCCGGGCTCGCCCATCGTCGCACTGCTGGACGTGACCGGTATCCGGGAGTCCGCGGCGGCGCTGCGCGCGGCGTTCGACGCGGTGGTGGCGCCCGGGACGCCCGTGCTGCACGCGTTCGCCGTGAAGGCGAGCCCGCTGGTACCGGTGCTGCGGCTGCTGCACGAGGAGGGGATCGGCGCGGAGGTGGCGAGCCCGGGCGAGTTGGCGCTGGCGCGGGCGGCGGGCGTACGGCCGGAGCGGACCGTGCTCGACGCGCCCGCGAAGACGCCCGCGGAGCTGCGGGAGGCGCTGGCGCTGGGGATCGCGGTGAACGTCGACAATCCGCAGGAGTTGGAGCGGGTGGACGGGCTGATGCGGTCGGCGAGCAGTCGTTCGCCGCTCGGGATCCGGGTCAATCCGCAGATCGGTGGAGGGTCGATCGCCGCGTTGTCCACCGCCACGGCGACCTCGAAGTTCGGGGTGGCGCTGCGGGACGAGGGGGCGCGCGAGTGGGTGGTGCGGGCGTTCGCCGAGCGGCCGTGGCTGACCCGGCTGCACGCGCACACCGGGTCGCAGGGGATTCCGCTGGCGCTGCTCGCGCGGGGTGTCGCCGAGACGTACGAGCTGGCGGAGGAGATCAACGCGCGGCTCGGGCGGCGGCAGATCGACACGCTCGACATCGGCGGCGGGCTCGGGGTGAACTTCGGCTCGGACGCGACGAGTCCGACGTACGCCCAGTACGCGCGGCTGTTGAAGGAGGCGGTGCCGGGGCTGTTCGACGGGCGGTACGGGCTGGTGACCGAGTTCGGGCGGTCGATGCTGGCCAAGGAGGGCACGGTGGTGGCCCGGGTCGAGTACGCGAAGAGCGCCGGCGGGCGGGCGATCGCGATCACGCACGCGGGGGTGCAGGTCGCGACGCGGACGGTGTACGCGCCGCAGTCGTGGCCGCTGCGGATCGCCGCCTACGACGGGAAGGGGCGGCCCAAGTCGGGGGCGGACGTGGTGCAGGACGTCGCCGGGCCTGCCTGTTTCGCGGGGGATCTGCTCGCCGAGGGACAGGCGTTGCCCTTGCTGGAGCAGGGTGACCACGCGGCGGCGCTGGACACCGGGGCGTACTACTTCGCGGCGCACTACGCCTACAACTCCCTTGCCCGGCCCGGCATTTACGGGTTCGTCCAGGACGGTGCCGGGGGTGTGGCGTTCGCGACCGTGCGGGAGCCGCAGACGTCGGCGGAGATCGTGGCCGAATCCGGCGGGGCGCACTCCGCCTCGCTCACCACCCTGCGCGCGTCCGGGCGCCGTTGACGCGCGCCGGTGGGCGCGCGGTTCAACTGGCTCACGCAACTGGTGTGAAAACGGGGTCAGTTGACCCACCTTAGTCACTCGGGGCATGTCCCACTGGAAAATGCCAGATCCCTCACCCGTCGGCCACACGGTGCGTAGCTTCGTCGTCACTCAGCCGAACCGCAGGCGGGAGGGGAGCCACGGTGCCCGGAATCGACGAGTGCTTACTGGAGGCCATGCGACTGCCCGGTGCCCGGGGCGCCGCGCTGGTCGACTGGACGAGTGGGCTGGCCCTGGGCGTCGTAGGAGAGTCGCCCGGGGGTGACCAGGAGGCCAGTGCGGCCGAGGCCGCGGAGTTGGCCCGGCTGGCGGCCGAGCACCGGGCGTTCGCGTCCGACGCGTCCGAGGGGGAGGAGGCCGACGATCCTCCGCTGGAGGATCTGATCGTCAGCAACCGGGACAGCTATCACGTGCTGCGGTTCGTGCGGACGTCGTTCGACAGCAGCGTGTTCCTGCATCTGTGGCTGGCCCGTGCGGAGGGCAATCTCGCGCTGGCCCGGATCAGGCTCGGCGAGATGGCCGGACGGCTGGTGCTCGGATGACCGCCGTCAGGACCACCCCGGCCACCCCGCCGCCGCGGCTGCCCGTACGGGCCAAGGCCGACGCCGGTGAGCGGGGCTGGGGCGGGGTCTCGCCGATGCTGACCAGGCTCGCCACCGAGGAGGCGACCGGGGTGCTCGTGCGCGAGCGCGGCAGCCTGCATCTCGTCGACGGCGAGGTCGTGCACGCCGAGAGCCCGTCCGCCCCCGGTCTCGACCTGCTCCTCACCGCGCACGGCACCCTGCGCGCCGGGGCCTGGGAGGCCGCCGCCAAGGCGACCGACGACCGGCACGCCACGACCCGACTGCTGCTGGACGGCGGCCAGTTGAGCACGGGCGCGCTGGAGCTGTGCCATCTGGGGGCGCTGTACGACGCGGCGTACTTCGTGCTCGCGCCGAGCAGCACCCCGGGGCGGTTCCGGTACGGCGTGACGCATCCGCTCGGTGGTGTGCGGCCGGTTCCGGTGGCCGCACTGGAGCGGGAGACGCTGCGCCGCCGCGATCTGCTGCACCGCGTCTGGCCGGACGCGGCGACGGACGGCGCGCCATTGGTGCGGGCCGACCCCGTCGCGCCCCCGCCGATCACCGCCCGGCAGGCGGCGGTGCTGGCCCGGGTGGACGGCGTACGGACGGCGCCGGACATCGCACGGCTGCTGGGCCGGCGGGCGTACCCCACGCTGCTGGACGTCCGGCGGCTGGTGTCGGCGGGGCTCGTCTCGCCCCGCCCGCCCGCACCCGTCGCCGCGACGCTGCCCGACGTCACCGATCCCGACATCACATTGCTGAAGAGGCTCAGGGATGCGCTGGAGGCCCTTTGAGTGGCAGCGAGCACGCGCCGAGAGGAGAGAGCCGATGGCCGCCGAGGCCGAGATCCTCGACGAGCTGCGCCGGTTGAGAGCCCGGGTGCCCCAGTTGACCGGGGCGCTGGCGGCGGGCGTCGACGGTCTCGTACTGGCGCAGGACACCCCGGGCGTCGAGCCGGAGCGGGTGGCCGCGCTGACCGTGACGGCGCTGGGCGTGGCCGTACGGATGGCGGACGCGACCGGGCAGGGCGACTTCCGCGAGCTGATCGTGCGCGGGGTCTACGGCTATGTCGCGACCTACGCGGCCGGCACGGGCGCCGTGCTGACCGTGCTCGCCCAGGACCGGGTGAACGTCGGCCGGCTGCTGCTGGAGGGCCGCCGCGCGGGGGCCCGGATCGGAGAACTGGTCGACGCCGAGGCGGCGGCCGAAGCCCGGGCCGAGGCCGAGGAGAAGGCCAGAGCGGCGCCCCCCAAGACCACCACCGCACGAACGAGAACAGCGCGCGCACCACGCACCACCACAGGCACCAACGCGCGCACCACCACGGAAAGTTGAACGGACCCAAAGGAGCACAGTCATGGCCAACACCGAAACCTCCCTCAAAGAGGCGCTGACCTCCATCGAGGGCGCGACCGGGGTCGCGCTCGTCGACTACACGAGCGGAATGGCGCTCGGCACGATGGGCGGCAGCAAGACCTTCGACCTCGGCGTCGCCGCCGCCGGGAACACCGACGTCGTGCGCTCCAAGCTGCGCACGATGGAGCACCTCGGGCTGAAGGGCGAGATCGAGGACATCCTGATCACCCTGTCGAGCCAGTACCACCTGATCCGGCTGATCAAGGGCCGGGGCGGCAACGGCCTGTTCCTCTACCTGGTGCTGGACTCCACCCGCGCCAACCTGGCGATGGCCCGGCACCAGTTGAAGAGGATCGAGGCGGACCTGGAGGTGTAGCCAGGCGCCGACTGCGCGTAGATCCGGCTGCGCGTAGTTCCGACTACGCGTAGACGTCGCTGCGGCGGCGCGCCCCGCCCGGGGTCGCGTCGCCCGCGGCGATGCCGGTGGAGCGGTAGCCCTTGACCGGCTTGCCGACGGGGCCGCCGTGCCGCTTGTTCAGCCAGTCCACGCGGATCCACAGCAGTGCGTCGTCGGCCCGCTCGCGGCGGCCCAGCCAGGCGGCCTTGAGGCGCAGCCCGGTACCGGCGCCGGCGAGCAGCATGCCGCCGGCCGCCGGCACGGCGAAGGCGCTGCCCAGCGCGAGCAAGAAGGCGAGGACGAGCCACCAGCGGTGGGCTCGGCGCCAGTTCCGTACGGTGACCGCGCGGTCCTGGAGCACATCGTGTTTTCCGGCCCGGGCCGCGGCACGGGCGAGGGTGGTGTAGCGCTTGCGGCGCGCGTACGACACCACGAGCGCCGCGATGATGAACAGGGCGGCCCCGGCCATCACCCCGATCCGGCGCCCGGTGATGCCGGACGGCAGGACGCCGACACCCGCCGCCAGCACCCCGAACCACCACGTCGGGGCGGCTCCGGCCCGTATGACGACTGCCACTCGGGCCAGCCCCTGGACTCTGCGATCTCCGCGTGCCACGTCCCGCCTCCTGGTCGTCCCGGCACAGTTCCGTAAGGCCGCGAGACTAGTGAGGGAACGTGAGACGAGTCTGAGAAGACAGCAGACGGGACAGCGTGTCTCACTCCACGAACAGCCCCCGCGCCGCCGCCCGCGCGTCGAACTGCTCGAGGCGGGCCTGCGCGTCCGGCAGGTCGTCGCACATCGCCTCCAGCAGGACCCGGCCGAGCAGCATCGGCGCGCAGGCCGTGTCGAAGGCGAGGCCGGTGCCGACCGCGGCCGGGATCAGCAGGTCGGAGACCTTGGCGACGGGGGCGAACGCCGAGTCCGCGACGGTGACGACGGTCAGGCCCGCCTCCCTCGCGTACGCCAGCGTGTCGACGACCTCGCGCGGGTGCCGGGGCAGCGCGAAGCACAGCAGGGCGGTGGCGCCGGCCCGGACGGCCGCGTCGATCCGGTCGTGGATCATCGTGCCGCCCTCGTTGAGCAGCCGTACGTCCGGATGGACCTTGGCGGCGAAGTACGCGAAGCCGTACGCCTGGGAGGCCGCCGCGCGCAGCCCGAGCACGGGCAGCGGGCGGGAGGCGGCCAGCAGCCGGCCGGCCTTCGCGACGGGGCGGGGGTCGGCCAGTATCTCGGCGAGGTGCTTGAGGTTCTCGATCTCGGCCTCTACGGCCTGCTGGTACTCGTTGTACGACGCCGTGTCGGTGACGGACTCGGCGGGCGCGACCTCGCGGAGGTGTTTGCGCAGCGCCGGGTAGCCGTCGAAGCCGAGGGCGACCGCGAAGCGGGTCACGGAGGGCTGGCTGACGCCGGCGAGTTCGGCGAGTTCGACGCTGGAGAGGAACGGCACGTCGGCGGCGCGCCGCACCATGCTGTGCGCGATGCGCCGCTGGGTCGGCGTGAGCCGGTGCCCCTCGAAGAGTGCCTGCAGCCGTCCGGCCGGGCTGTCGGTCACATCCGTACTCCTGTCCGTCACACCCGTACTCCCGTCCACAGTCCCGTCCACGCTCATGCCGTGCTCCCCCTCCAGATGTCCGTGAACCGGTCGAGCAGTCCCGCCGCCGCCGTCACATCGTCCGTGAGCGGCCGGTCCGCCGTCTCGTCGGCGAGCACGGACTCGGCCAGCTCCAGCGCGCGGCCGACCGGGAGTTCCGGGTCGGGCCGCAGGCCCCGCTGGCGCAACGCCCGTACGGCGGCGACGAGTTCGCAGCCGACGACGAGACGGTACGCGCGGCAGGCGCGCAGTGTCTGACGTGCGGCGAGCGAGGCGAAGCTGGCCTGTTCCTCGACGCCCCGGGAGAGTACAGCGTGTCCGAGCGAGGCGGGAGCCGAGAACGCGCGCAGGTCGCCGAGGGCGGCAGCGGCGGCGTACTCCAGGATCATCACGCCGGAGGAGGCGGCCTCGTTGTCGGCGAGGAAGGGCTTGAGGCGGGTGAACGCGGGCTCGTTGAGCGAGGAGAGCCGGGAGGTCGACAGACGGGCGACCTGGGTGATCGCGAGCCTGAAGTGGTCCAGGGCGAGGGCGAGTTGGGCCTGGTAGAAGCCGCCGTGGTGGTAGGCGGTCATGTCCTCGGCGGAGATGAAGGGGTTCTCGGCGGCCGCGTTGATCTCGATCGCGAGCACCTCCTCCAGCGCGTCCGCCGCGTCGTGCGCGGGCCCGTGGATCTGCGGCAGACACCGGAAGCCGTACGGGTCCTGGATCCGCCCGAGGGGAGGTGTGGGCCGGTCGGCGGCCCCGATCAACTCCCGCATCCGGCGCGCCACTTCACTCGACCCCCGATGCGGCCGAGCGGCATGCACCGGCGCGGCGAACGGCTCGTGCGACCCGTCGACGGCGAGCAGCGAGAGCGCCCCGACGACCTGCGTCGCCCCGATGAGCCCCCGCAACTCGTGCAGCGCGAGCGCGGATTGGCCAAGAGTGAGCGCGTTGCTGCTGATCAGAGCGAGGGCGTCGTTGTTGTCGAGGGGCTGGGGTTCGGGGACACCCGCGAGGGGGCGCGGCTCGGAGACACCGGCGAGGGTGCCGTCGCCGCCGAGGGAGCGCGGCTCTGAGACGCCCGCGAGGACGTCGTCGCCGTCGAGGAACTGCGGCTCGGGAACTCCAGCGAGGGCATCGCTGCCGCCGAGGGGCCGCGACTCGGAAACTCCAGGGAGGGCACGGGCATGGGAGGCCGCCGCGCCACGGCTACGGGCGCCCTCGGCAGCTCCGCGACCGAAGCCCTCGGTGCCGGAACCACCGGCTCCCCCGGCATCCCGGCTCCCGGCTCCCCCGGCGTCACCGTCTCCGGCGCCACGGCCGCCGGAAGCCCCCGCGCCACCCCCGCCGGAAATCCCCGCACTCCGCCACCCGAAAGCCACCCCACCGGGCCCACCGGCCCCACCCGGCCCACCGGCCCCCTCCGCGCCCCGCCACGGATGCTCCCCCACCAACGCCAGCCCCACCTGAGCCAGCGCCGCGATGTCCCCCGTCCCCACCGACCCGAACTCGTTGACGACCGGGTACACGCCGCTCTCCAGCGCCTCGCACAGCGCCGTGACGACCGTCGGCCGTAGGCCGGCGCCCCCCGCCAGCAACTGGTTCGCGCGGACCGCGAGCATCGCCCGCACCTCCCGGGCCGGGAGTTCGTCGCCGATCGCGCCGGCGTGGCTGCGGAGCAGGCGCAGGCCGTGTTCGGCGGCCGCCTCCGTGGGCACGTCCTCGTTCCGGTTGGCGCCGACGCCCGTCGAGCGGCCGTAGACGCGGCCGGTCGCGGCGATCTGGCGGGCCGCGTCCCAGGACTCGGTCGCGCGCTTCATCGCGTCGGTGCCGGGGACCGGGCGGGCGTCCCCGTCGGCGAGCCGGACCACATCGGCGACCCCGAAGCCGACCCCGTCGAGGACGACCAGATCGGTGCCCCCGGACAGCGCCACATCAGAGGCGTCCACGATCTGAGACGACATAAGGCGACGAACTCCCCTCAATCAGGACACTCGATCTTGCCTGCCGGTCATCCGTTACCTCGGATTAACGCGGAGACATTGACAAACTATTCAGACACCGAGAACTCTGCATGACGTTATACAGCCGGGCAAGGGACAACTCATGATCCAGTTCGACGCGGTCCACAAACGCTTCCCCAACGGCACGACAGCAGTTCACGACCTCTCCCTGGAGATGCCGGAAGGCGGGGTCACCGTACTGGTCGGTTCCTCCGGTTGCGGCAAGACGACCACCCTTCGGATGATCAACCGGATGATCGAACCGACCTCGGGCGTCATCAAGGTCGGCGGCAAGGACGTCACCCAGCAGGACGCCGCCGAACTGCGCCGTTCCATCGGATACGTCATCCAGCAGTCGGGGCTCTTCCCGCACCGCACCGTCCTCGACAACATCGCCACCGTGCCGCTGCTCCTGGGCCACGGCCGGAAGAAGGCCAGGGCCCGCGCGGCCGAGCTCCTGGAGACCGTCGGCCTCGCCGCCGACGCCGGCAAGCGGTACCCGCACCAGCTCTCCGGCGGCCAGCAGCAGCGCGTCGGCGTGGCCCGCGCGCTCGCCGCCGACCCGCCGGTCCTGCTGATGGACGAGCCCTTCGGCGCCGTAGACCCTGTCGTGCGCACCCAGCTCCAGGACGAACTGCTGCGCCTCCAGAAGGAGTTGAACAAGACCATCGTCTTCGTCACGCACGACATCGACGAGGCCGTACGGCTCGGCGACCGCATCGCGATCTTCCGCACCGGCGGCCACCTCGTCCAGTGCGCGGCCCCCGCCGAACTCCTCGCCCGCCCGGCCGACGACTTCGTCGCCGACTTCCTCGGCGCCGAGCGCGGCCTCAAGCTGCTGTCGCTGACGACCCTCGCGGACGTCCCGCAGGGTCCGGCCCCCGAGGGCGGCACCTGGACGCTCGTGCTCGACGAGGCGCGCAAGCCCCTGCACTGGGCCGCCGAGGACGCCGAACTCCCCGTACGGCCGCTGCACGACGGCGACTCCCTGCTCGCCGCCCTCAACGAGTCCGTCGCCTCCCCGAACGGCCTGATCGCCCGCGTCGACGCCGACGGCGTCCTCACCGGCGTCTCCTCCCGCGACGACATCCACACCCACGCGGGCCGGGCGCACGCCGAAGCACGGGTCGCGGCATGACCGTCGACTGGTCGTGGATAGGCGACCACACCGACGACCTCACCAGCCTCACGTTCTCGCATCTCCAGGCCGCGATGACCGCCGTCTTCTTCGGCCTGCTGATCTCGCTCCCGCTGGCCGTGGTCGCCCACCGGGTCCGACCACTCCGAGGCTTCCTGCTCGGCCTGTCGAACGTGCTGTTCACGATCCCGTCGATCGCGATCTTCGTTCTTCTCCTCCCGATCAGCGGCCTCACCCGCACCACCACCGTGATCGGCCTGACGGTCTACACGCTGGTCGTGCTGCTGCGGAACACGGTCGAGGGCCTCGACTCGGTCCCCGCGAAGACGAAGGAGGCCGCGAAGGCGATGGGCACGCGCCCCCTGCGCACGCTCCTCACCGTCGAACTCCCCCTCGCGCTCCCGGTGATCATGGCCGGCGTCCGCATCGCCACCGTCATGTCCATCTCGCTGGTCTCGGTCGCGACCTACATCGGCGACGGCGGCCTCGGCCAGCTCTTCACCGACGGCTTCCAGCGCGACTTCCCGACCCCGGTGATCGTGGGCGTGGTCCTCACCCTGCTGCTGGCCGTGGTCGCGGACGCGGCCCTGGTCGCCCTCCAGTACGTACTCACCCCGTGGACGAGGCGGCGAGCCTGATGTTCGAACTCTTCAAGAACCTCGCCAAGTGGCTGACCAGCGGCTCCCAGTGGGCCGGCACGGACGGCATCGCGCACCGCCTCGCCGAGCACCTCCAGTACTCGCTGCTGGCGACCCTCATCGCGGCCGCGATCGGCCTCCCGCTCGGCCTGCTGATCGGGCACACCGGCAAGGGCGCGTTCCTCGCGATCAACCTCGCCTCCTTCGGCCGCGCGCTGCCGACCGTCGGCCTGGTCGTCCTGGTCTTCCTGGCCAGCGGCCTGTCCATGTGGCCGGTCTACATCGCGCTGGTCGCCCTCGCGGTCCCGTCGATCGTGACGAACACCTACGCCGGCATGACGGCCGTGGACCCGGACGTGAAGGACGCGGCCCGCGGGCAGGGCATGCGCGGCCACCAGGTCCTGTTCCAGGTCGAGTTGCCCCTCGCGCTCCCCCTGATCATGACCGGCCTGCGGCTCGCCCTCATCCAGGTGGTGGCCACCGCCACGATCGCCGCCTACGTCTCCTTCGGGGGCCTGGGCCGCTACGTCTTCGACGGACTCGCCCAGCGCGACCTCGTGCAGGTGCTCGGCGGTGCGGTGCTCGTCGCCCTCGTCGCGATCGTCCTCGACCTCGGCCTCTCCGCCCTCCAGCGCTACCTCTTCCGCCACCGCACCGCCTAGGGAAACCGGGAACTCCGAAATGAACCGTCGCACCCTCCTCGGCGCCCTCGCCGGAACGGCCGTCGCCGTTCCCGTCCTGTCCGCCTGCTCCAGCGGTGTCACCTCGCTCGACGGCGGTGGCTCGGCCGGCGGTGGCAACGCCTCCAGCAAGAACGGCGTCACCATCGGCACCGCCAACTTCACCGAGAACCAGGTCCTCGGCTACCTCTACGCCGCCGCCCTCGAAGCGGCCGGCGTGAAGGTCAAGGTCCGCCCCAACCTCGGCACCCGCGAGATCGTCTTCCCCGCCCTGAAGAGCGGCGACATCGACCTCCTCCCCGAGTACCAGGGCTCCCTGCTCACCTACCTCCAGCCCAAGTCCAAGGTCGCGGAGGCGGGCGAGATGCAGAACGCCCTCACCCTCGCCCTCCCCTCCGGCCTCCAGGTCCTGCCCTACGGCATCGCCGAGGACGCGGACTGCTTCGTCGTCACCCGCGAGACCGCCGGCAAGTACGGCCTCACCTCGCTGGCCGACCTCGCGAAGCACAACGGCAAGCTCGTCATCGGCGCCTCCGCCGAGGTGAAGACCCGTCAGGTGGGCGTCGTAGGACTGAAGGACGTCTACGGCGTGGAGTTCAAGGAGTTCAAGTCCCTTGATTCCGACGGGCCGTTGGTGAAGGGCGCGCTGAAGAAGGGCGATGTGGACGTGGCGAACCTGTTCACCACGGACACCGACATCAAGGCCAACGACTGGGTCGTCCTGACCGACCCCAAGACCCTGATCCCCAGTCAGCACATAGTGCCGCTCATCGCCGACCGCGTGGCCGACTCCACGGTCCGCAAGGCCCTCGCCCGCGTCGGCAACCTCCTCACCACGGCCCAACTCACCGAGCTCAACCGCCAGGTGGACAAGGACAAGAAGGACCCGGAGGACGTGGCGAACACGTACGCGAAGCAGCACGGCATCACGAAGTAATGGCCCGTCGATGACCGATCGATGATCTGACGAGGGATCAGTCAAGTGTCGTTAAATCTGCACTCTCGGTAACTGATTGCATGCGTAGGGTGATTGAGCGCTACAGCTCAACGTGCTGATCAAGCACACCACCTGAGGAACCGCATGGCCTCGAACCGCAGGGCCTTTCTGACGGCCACCGCCGTCGGCGCGCTGGCCACCACCCCCACGACCGCCACCGCCACCGTCGGCCCACGGCCCCGCCCGACCACCGCCACCGCCGCGCTCGCCGAACTCCTGGACGGCAACCGCCGCTACGCCACCGACCACCCCCGCCACCCGGACGAGAGCCGTCGGCTGCGCCGGCAACTGGCCACCGCACAGCACCCGTTCGCGGTGATCGTCGGCTGCGTCGACTCCCGGGTGCCGCCGGAGCTGGTCTTCGACCAGGGCCTCGGCGACCTGCTCTGCATAAGGACGGCCGGCGAGGTCCTGGACGAGGCGGTGCTCGCGTCCATCCAGTACGGCGTCGAGGAACTCCACATCCCCCTGGTGCTGGTGCTCGGCCACGAACGCTGCGGGGCGGTGGCGGCGACCCTCGCGCACCTGGAGACCGGCGCCCCCGTCCCCGGCCATCTCGCGCTCCTGGTGGACGAGATCAGCCCGGCCGCGCGCCGCACCCGCGCCCTGCCCGGCGACTGGGCCGAGCACACGATGACGGCCCACACGGCCTGGGTCAGAGACGCGATCCGCGCCGACCCCGCCTTCACCGCCGCGCATGTCGTCGCGGCGCGCTTCGACCTCGACACGGGGCTCGTGTCCCTGCTGCCGTAGGCCCAACTCCCGGCTCCCGTAAGCCGATCCCCCCACTCCCCCCTCCCCCACGCTCCTCACGCGAAGAAGCCCATGACCATGAACGGCGTGCTCTCCGTCCTGCCCTCCACCGCCGACCTCCGCACCATGACCCGCGCCCCGCGCCGCGACCTCCTCTGCGGCCTCACAGTCGCCGTCGTAGCACTCCCCCTCGCCCTCGGTTTCGGCGTCACGTCCGGTCTCGGCGCGGCCTCCGGCCTGATCACCGCGATCGTCGCGGGCTCGCTCGCCGCGCTGTTCGGCGGCTCCGCGCGCCAGGTCAGCGGTCCGACCGGCGCGATGACCGTCGTCCTCGTCCCGATCGTCCACGCGTACGGCGCGAACGGCGTCCTGACGGTCGGGCTGATCTCCGGCGTCATGCTCCTCGTACTCGCCTTCGCCCGCGCGGGAACGGCGATGGCGTACGTTCCCGCACCCGTGATCGCCGGTTTCACCATCGGCATCGCCTGCGTGATCGGACTCCAGCAGGTGCCGTCGGCGCTGGGCGTGCCCACCCCGAGCGGTGACCAGGTCGCGGTGGTCGCGGCCCGCGCGGCGGAGGAGTTCGACGCGACCCCGCACTGGGCCGCCCTCCTCCTCGCCCTCGGCTCGGCCGCGCTGATGCTGGCCGGGGCGCGCTGGAAGCCGACGGTTCCCTTCTCCCTGGCGGCAGTTGGCGTGGCGACGGTCGTCTCGGAGGCCCTGCACCTGCACGTCATCCGCCTCGGCACACTCCCGTCCTCGCTCCCCGCCCCCTCCCTCGCCTTCCTGGACGTCTCCCGCGTCCCCACCCTCCTCCTCCCGGCCGCAGCGGTGGCCGCACTGGCCGCCCTGGAGTCCCTGCTGTCCGCCTCCGTCGCGGACGCGATGCGCCCCGGCGAACGCCACGACCCCGGCAAGGAACTCTTCGGCCAGGGCATCGCCAACCTCGCGGCCCCCCTCTTCGGCGGCGTCCCGGCGACGGGTGCCATCGCCCGCACCGCCGTCAACGTCCGCACCGGCGCCACCTCCCGCCTGGCCGCGCTCGCGCACGCGGTGATCCTCGCCGGGATCGTGGCGGTCGCGGCCCCGCTGGTGGGCCGTATCCCGCTGGCCGCGCTGGCCGGAGTGCTGCTGGCGACGGCGATCCGCATGGTGGAGGCGGACGCGGTGCGGGCCATGGCCCGCGCCACCCGTGGGGACGCCCTGGTGATGGCCCTCACCGCCGCCTCGACGCTCGCCCTGGACCTGGTACGCGCGGTCCTGATCGGCCTCGGCGTCTCGGTCCTGCTGGCCCTGCGCGCGGCGATGCGCGGCACGCGCCTGACCCCGGCCCCGACCGACGAACTCCCCGGCACCTCCGGCACGGTGACCTACCGCTTCGACGGCCCCCTCCTGTTCGCCGCCGCCCACCGCTTCCGCCGCGGCCTGGCCGACGTACGGGACGTGACGACCGTGGACCTACGGCTGTCAGGTCTCACGGCGGTCGACGCGACGGGCGCGCTCGCGCTGAAGGAGGCGGTGGGCGAGCTGCGCGACCGGGGTATCGAGGTCAGCATCACGGGCGTCGAGCACGGTCATCGCAGGGTGCTGGAGTCGCTGGGGGTGCTCCCGGTGAACCCGACTTCCGACAGGGGGGCTATCCCCAGTGCAGCGGGCGCGACGGCTCCCTAATCTGAAGCGCATGACGGGAATCGACTCGCACGACGCCGAACTCAAGAAGGAACTCAACGCCACCCTGCAGGCGCGCAGGGAGCTGGGCGACGAGTACGAGTCGGCGCTGGTCGACTCGTTCCTGGAGAAGGTCGACCAGCGCATCGACGGCGCGGTGGAGCGCCGGGTGCGCCGGCAGATGGCCGAGCAGCAGATGGTGGTCGCGCGCGGTTCCCGCGGGCCGAAGGCCGCCACCGACACCTGGGGCGAGCGCTTCGGCTTCGGCATCGTCTCCATGGTCCTGGCGATCCCGCTGTCCGCGATCGGCGGCGGCATCGCCCACCTCCCCGGCCTGTTGGTGGCCTGGGCCGGCATCGTCGGCGTCAACGCGGTGCAGGCCGCGCGCACGAATCCGGGGCTGTTCGGGGGGCGACGCGGCAGGTCCTCCCAGGGCAGCGACTGGGAGGACTGAGCGTCCCGGTCACGCCTGGCGGGTGGGCAGCACCATGATCTGCCGCAGGTTGACGTGCCGGGCGCGGCTCGCCGCGTAGGCCACCACATCGGCGACCTCCTCGGCGGACAGTCCGTCCAACGCCCCGAACAACTGGTCCAGTTGGGCGGTCATCTCGGCGCTGTCGATGTGCGTCCCCAGCTCGGTGGCGGTCAGCCCCGGCTCGATGTTGGTGACCCGCACGTCACGGGGTCCGAACTCGGAGCGCAGCGACTGGGAGATGTAGGTGACGGCGGCCTTGGTGGCGCCGTAGACGGCGTAGGCGGGGAACGTGATGTGCGCGCCGATGGACGAGATGTTGACCAGGTCGGCCGTACGGCCCTCCGCAGCCGCGGCCACCAGGTCCCCGGTGAAAGCGCGGATGACACGCAGCACCCCGGTCACGTTGGTGTCGAGCATCCGCTGCCACTCGTCGATCCGGCCGTCGTCGACGGGGTTCGGCAGCATGACACCGGCGGCGTTGACAACCAGGTCGACGGCTCCGAACGTGTCGTGGATGCGCGCGGCAGCCGCCTCCACGGACGCGTCGTCGGTGACATCGGCGACGACGGCGAGAGCCTGTCCGCCCTCGGCCCGGATCTTCCCGGCGACCGCCTCCAGCCGTTCCCCGCGCCGGGCCAACAGCGCCACCCGCGCCCCGTTCGCGGCGAGTTGAACGGCGACGGCCTGGCCGATCCCGCTGGCGGCCCCGGTGACGACGGCGGTACGGCCGGCCAGATTCTCGTACGACATGAGGTGCTCCTCGGTGAGGTGGCCGCCGGGGCGATTCCCCGGCGGCACTCACCACACTGGTCCGGCGCGGCGGGGCTACCCAGGGATGCGTTTTTCCTGGGTCTGCCAGTACCAGGTTGGAAAACGGCGACCGGCCTACCATCGAACCCATGGACGGGGACATCGGAGACTTCCTGCGCTCGCGCCGTGCTCGTATCCAGCCCGAGGAGGTGGGGCTGGCCTCGTACGGACGCCGTCGTGTCCCCGGGCTGCGCCGCGAGGAGGTCGCGCAGCTCGCCGGAGTGAGCGTCGACTACTACATCCGGCTGGAGCAGGGGCGCGGGACGAGCGTGTCGGACGCGATCCTCGACGCGATCGCGCGGGTGCTGCGCCTGGACGAGACGGAACACGCGTATCTGCGTACGGTGGCCCGCCCCCACCGCGCGAAGAAGGACCGGACGCCCGCGCCCCGGGTCCGCCCCGGCGTCCAGGTGCTGCTGGACGGCATGGACCGCATGCCGGCCTTCGTGCTCGGCCCCCGGATGGACGTCCTGGCCTGGAACACGCTCGCCGACGCGCTGAGCGGCTTCAGCCGGATGCCCGCCGCGACCCGCAACATCCCGCGCCATGTCTTCCTCGACCCGGCCTCGCGCGACCTCTACCCGGACTGGGCCGCCGTCGCCGCACAGGCCGTCGCGAATCTGCGGGTGGACTCCAGCCACGACGGGGACGACCCGAGGCTGAGTGCCCTCGTCGGTGAACTCTCCCTCAGGAGCGAGGACTTCCGCCGCCTGTGGGCCGACCACGAGGTCAAGGAGTGCGCCTACGGGGTGAAGCGCATCCGGCATCCGGTCGCGGGCCTGCTGACCCTGCCGTACGAAACACTCGCGGTACCGGGGGAGTTGGCGCAGACGATGGTCGTCTACACACCGGAGCCGGGTTCGGAGACGGCGGAGCGCCTTGCGCTGCTGGGGAGTTGGGCCACCACCGGGCCCACGAGGCCTGCGCGGCCGTAGCGAAAAGCGGGTGAAAAAGCTATGCGCGGGGACCGCCGCACCCCCCGTTGCCGGGAGGGCGGGACGACGGCGGTCCCCGCGAGGGACGCGTGCCGGGTCAGGGCCGGGCGTGCGCGTCCTAGGCGTCGGTGGAGGTCCGGGAGCCGCTCCGGAGGTCCGTGACGCCGTTTTTGTGTCGGCGAGGCGGGGAGCCGCTCCCGCCCTGCCGACATCCACTAATCTGCCCGACGCTTGTTAAGCGTGTGCTGCGTGGACGTGACGCCCTCGTACCACTTCCACGAAGTCCGCCGATTTGGTGGGCCACCGCAAAGTCGCCGTCGGCACGGGCCGTTCACCGGACGTTCGCTACTGCTTCCCGCCCTTGGCGAGGAAGGACAGCAGGTCCTGCCGGCTGATGACACCGGTCGGCTTGCCCTCCACCAGGACGATCGCGGCGTCGGCCGCGCCGAGCACGGTCATCAGGTCGCCCACCGGTTCACCGGAACCGACCTGCGGCAGCGGGGCCGACATGTGCTTCTCCAGCGGGTCGGTCAGGGAGGCCCGCTGGGTGAACAGGGCGTCCAGCAGCTCGCGTTCGACGACCGAGCCGACGACCTCCGCCGCCATGACGTCCGGGTGGCCGGCGCCCGGCTTCACGATCGGCATCTGCGAGACGCCGTACTCGCGCAGCACCTCGATGGCCTCGCCGACCGTCTCGTCCGGGTGCATGTGCACGAGGGAGGGGATGGCGCCGTGCACCTTGTCGTTGAGGACGTCGGCGACGCGGGCGCTGGGGCCCTCGTCCTCCAGGAAGCCGTAGTCGGCCATCCATTCATCGTTGAAAATTTTACTGAGATATCCGCGCCCGCTGTCGGGAAGCAGGACCACGACCACGTCGTCCGGGCCGAGCCGCTCGGCGACCCGCAGCGCGGCCACGACGGCCATCCCGCAGGAACCGCCCACCAGCAGCCCCTCCTCCTTGGCGAGGCGGCGGGTCATCTGGAAGGAGTCCTTGTCGGACACGGGGACGATCTCGTCCGCGACGGTCCGGTCGTAGGCGGTCGGCCAGAAGTCCTCACCGACGCCCTCGACGAGGTACGGCCGCCCGGAGCCGCCGGAGTAGACGGACCCCTCGGGGTCGGCGCCGATGACCTGGACGGCCCCGTCACTGGCGTCCTTGAGGTAGCGGCCCGTGCCCGAGATGGTGCCGCCCGTCCCCACGCCCGCCACGAAGTGGGTGATCTTCCCCTCGGTCTGCTCCCACAGCTCGGGGCCGGTCGAGTGGTAGTGGGAGAGGGGGTTGTTCGGGTTGGAGTACTGGTCGGGCTTCCAGGCGCCCGGCGTCTCGCGGACCAGGCGGTCGGAGACGTTGTAGTACGAGTCCGGGTGCTCGGGGTCCACGGCGGTGGGGCACACGACCACTTCGGCGCCGTACGCGCGCAGCACGTTGATCTTGTCGGTGGACACCTTGTCGGGGCACACGAAGATGCAGTGGTACCCCTTCTGCTGGGCGACGATGGCGAGGCCGACGCCGGTGTTGCCGCTGGTCGGCTCGACGATGGTGCCGCCGGGCCGGAGTTCCCCGCTCTTCTCCGCCGCCTCGATCATGCGCAGCGCGATGCGGTCCTTCACGCTGCCGCCAGGGTTGAAGTACTCCACCTTGGCGAGAACGGTCGCCTGGATGCCCGCGGTCACGCTGTTGAGCCTCAGCAGCGGGGTGTTGCCGACGAGGCTGATCATCGAGTCGTGGAATTGCACCGTTGTCTCCGGTTGCTGCAAAGAAGTGGTCGTTATGGGTCACGCCAGCCTAAGGCCCGGAAATGACGTTCACCGCCCGTTGAGATTGGGTGACGTGCTGTTCGGGGCAAGGAGTGGATGACGGCTACGAGGAGGTGGCGGCGACGTATGACGAGGATGTCGAGGGCGCGGGTGGCCCGGCGGATCGCGGCCGGTGCGGCGTACGGCGGTGGCGGGGTCGGGCTGGTGGGCGCGGCGGCCGTCGGTCTGGTGCTGGCCGAGGTCCGCTTCGTGAAGCGCCATGTGGGCAACGGCCATGGGGCGGGCAGCAATCATGTGCCGAGCGCCGACGGCCGCTACGGCCATGTCTACGACACTCCGGGTGAACCCCCGATCCGGCTGACCATGCTCGGCGACTCCACGGCCGCCGGGCAGGGGGTCCACCGGGCGGCGCAGACCCCGGGCGCGCTGCTGGCCTCGGGGCTGGCGGCGGTCTCCGAACGCCCGGTCGAGCTGCGGAACGTGGCCCTTCCGGGCGCCCAGTCCGACGACCTGGACCGCCAGGTGGCGCTGGCCCTCGCGGACACCACCCGGGTGCCCGACGTCTGCGTGATCATGATCGGCGCGAACGACGTCACCCACCGCATGCACCCGACCCGCTCGGTCCGGCACCTCTCGGCGACGGTACGACGGCTGCGCACGGCCGGCGCGGAAGTGGTCGTCGGCACGTGTCCCGACCTGGGGACGGTGGAGCAGGTCCAGCAACCGCTGCGCTGGCTGGCCCGCCGGGCGTCCAGACAGTTGGCGGCGGCGCAGACGATCGGCACGGTCGAGCAGGGCGGGCGCACGGTGTCGCTGGGCGACCTGCTGGGCCCCGAGTTCGCGGCGAACCCGCGCGAGCTGTTCGGCCCGGACAACTTCCATCCCTCGACGGAGGGCTACGCGACCGCGGCGATGGCGATACTCCCGACCGTCTGCGCCGCGCTGGGCCTCTGGCCGGCCGACGAGGACCGCCCGGACGCGTCCCGCCGCGAGGGCTTCCTGCCGGTGGCCCGGGCCGCGGCGGAGGCGGCCTCGGAGGCGGGCACGGAGGTCACGGCGGCGATGCCGACGGGGCCACGGGGGCCGTGGGCTCTGCTGAAGCGCCGGAAGAGGCGGCGGGTGCCGGAGGCGTCGCCGGTTCACTCGGCTGTTTCGTCACCTTCTCGACCCACCGAGTCGGGTGGTGGGTGGGCATAGGTCCGGGGTCCGGGGGGCGGAGCCCCCTGGGACGGCCACCGCTGCCGAGCCGCACCACGTAGCCCGCCTGACCGCCGGCGGCCCAAGCAAGCGCTTAGACAATTGCGGTCAGGGTCACACAGTGATCCCCGTGACCTGTGCCATACGTACGGGTAACTTCCCAAGAAGCCCCGCACATCACCGTACGTACGCCAATGGAGCCGTGATGCCCGAAGCCGTCATCGTGTCGACCGCCCGCTCCCCCATCGGCCGCGCCTTCAAGGGCTCGCTCAAGGACCTGCGCCCCGACGACCTCACCGCCACGATCATCGAGGCCGCCCTCGCCAAGGTCCCCGAGCTGGACCCGAAGCTCATCGAGGACCTGATGCTCGGCTGCGGCCTCCCCGGCGGCGAGCAGGGCAGCAACCTCGGCCGGATCGTCGCCGTACAGATGGGCATGGACCACCTGCCGGGCTGCACGATCACCCGTTACTGTTCGTCGTCGCTCCAGACCAGCCGCATGGCGCTGCACGCCATCAAGGCCGGCGAGGGCGACGTCTTCATCTCGGCCGGTGTCGAGATGGTGTCCCGGTTCGTGAAGGGCAACTCCGACAGCCTCCCGGACACGCACAACCCGGCCTTCGCCGAGGCCGAGGCCCGCACCGCCGAGGTCGCCGCGAGCGAGGGTGCGAGCTGGCACGACCCGCGCGAGGACGGCCAGCTCCCCGACCCGTACATCGCGATGGGCCAGACCGCGGAGAACCTCGCCCGGATCAAGGGCGTCACCCGCCAGGACATGGACGAGTTCGGCGTCCGCTCGCAGAACCTCGCCGAGGAAGCCATCAAGAACGGCTTCTGGGAGCGCGAGATCACCCCGGTCACGCTGCCCGACGGCACGGTCGTCAGCAAGGACGACGGCCCGCGCGCCGGCGTCACCCTGGAGGGCGTCTCCAGCCTCAAGCCGGTCTTCCGCCCCGACGGCCTGGTCACGGCCGGCAACTGCTGCCCGCTGAACGACGGCGCCGCCGCGGTCGTCATCATGAGCGACACGAAGGCCCGCGAGCTGGGCCTGACCCCGCTGGCCCGGATCGTGTCGACCGGCGTCTCCGGGCTCTCCCCCGAGATCATGGGCCTCGGCCCGGTCGAGGCGTCCAAGCAGGCGCTGGGCCGCGCCGGTCTCACCGTCGACGACATCGACCTGTTCGAGATCAACGAGGCGTTCGCCGCCCAGGTGATCCCGTCCTACCGCGACCTGAACATCCCGCTGGAGAAGCTGAACGTGAACGGCGGCGCGATCGCCGTCGGCCACCCCTTCGGCATGACCGGCGCCCGCATCACCGGCACGTTGATCAACTCCCTCCAGTTCCACGACAAGCAGTTCGGTCTGGAGACGATGTGCGTCGGCGGCGGCCAGGGCATGGCGATGGTCATCGAGCGCCTCAGTTGACCAACTCCCCGTAGCCGTACGGGAACCCACCGTCACCATTCGGCCCGGAACCCAGTAACCACCTGGGTTCTGGGCCGATTTGTGATCCAATCTCCCCCAGGATGTGACCTATCTCCCTTCGAAGAGGGATTTCCGCAGGTCAGCACCGTTTCACCACCAAACATCGGGCCCAAAGTCCTGCCCGTTTCGTGACGTTACGCACTGACAGTTGGTTAGTCCGCCCTTCAAGCTGATGTAGGAAGTCGGGGGTCGACTTTGAACCGGGAGTACGTCAGTGAGCGCCATGCCGATCGCTTTGCTGCTCACCACGGCCGCCACAGGCGCCGTGGGCGTCGCCGTCCTGCGCACCCTGTTGGTGCTCCGTCGACAGGTGGCAGACCTGCACACCGAACTGGCCGAGGGCCGGGCCGCCGCCGTACGGCCGCTCGTGCCCGCCGCCCGCACCCACACCGACGCGGATGAGATACGCGCCGCCGTGGCCGAGGCGCTGGCCGAGGAGCGGGAGCGGGAGCTGGCCGAGGCGCGGGCCTTCTGGGCCGCGCAGGAAGCCCGCGACACCGAGGTGCCGACCCTGCTGGGTCTGCCCGACAGCGAGCTGTTCCTGCCCCGCCAGAGCGACTTCGTGGGCCTCGAACCGCTGGAGCCGGTCACCGAGCCGTCCGCCGACGCCGACGAGTTCGCCGGCGACTCCCCCGAGCTGGCCGCGGCCCGCCGCCGCCACCCGTCCCACCCGGACTTCGTACCGGCCCAGTCACCGGTCGCGAACGACCACGAACGCACGGTGGCGACGCTGGAGGAGCTGGCCGAGTCCGCCGTGGAGCTGGCCGACGTCCGCCCCGGCCCTCTGGGCACCCTCGACGTCTACGTCTTCGTCGACGGCACCACCCTCTGCATGACCCCGGGCCACCGCGAAACCGCCGAACGCCTGGCCGCGGCCCTCCGCGCCGGCGAAACCCCGTTCCTGTTGGGCGGCTCGGGTGTCTCCGGCGCCTACACGCTGACGTTCGCGTGCGGCCAGGAGAACGTGTACATCCTGGCGGACAGGGTCATAGCGTCACTCTGAATCCGGGGGCGTCACGGTGCTTCGTCGGGTGCGGGTGCGTGGGGGCTGGTCGCGCAGTTCCCCGCGCCCCTGGAAACGCAGGTGTCTTCCAAGGGTGCGGGGAACTGCGCGACCCCAAAGAGACACGGTGAGCCTGCGTCTTCAGGGGCGCGGGGCTGTGTCCATTTGCGGCTCCGCCGCGCGGGCGCGACCAGCCACAACGAACCGCAAGCCGCCAACGAACGTCAGACGCCCGCCCTCTTCTGCGCCTCCGCCACCAGCCCGAGCGCCTCGTCGACCTCGGCGTCATTCACCAGCACGACCGCCAAGTCATGCACAGCCACGGTGATTTGATCGGCGGCCGCGAACATCCCCGCGTCCGGCATCTCCCGAGGCACCCCCAAGGGATCCTCAACCCGCTGCGCCCACAGGGCAAACTCCCTGGCCAGCCCCAAAGCCTCAGCGGCAGCGCCCCGCTGCAGACGGCTCTGCGGAGCAGCCCGCAGCCGGTCCGCGAAGTGATCCACCGCTTGAGTCAACCGCGTCGTATCCACCACGCCGCGAGACTACGCGCCGTACCGGGACTGTTGCCAACGGGCGAACGCTCAGGCACGGTGACCTGAAGGACCGGCTTACACCCCATGCGTCCGGAGGCGCCGATGTCCCAAGTGTTCTCCCAGGAGACCCATCGCAACATGCTCGCCCGCATCCCTCACTGCACCGGTCGTGAAGTGTCCGACTGGCTGCGCACCGTCGACGAAGGCCCCGCCCTCTTCCGCTTCGAAGAGAAGGTCAGTTGGCTCCGCGCCGAACACGACCTCGCGTACGGCCACGCCAAGGCGATCATTCACGAGTACGACCTGAGGAGGGCCGCGCGCAAACTGCTCTAGGCGCGCACCAGAGACCGACCCACCACTGAACTTACGGACATGACGAAGGGCCCCGGGAACGAACCCGGGGCCCTTTCGCGGATCAGCCTGCTGTCGGCTAGTCGTTGCTGTTGAGGATCGCGATGATCCGCAGGAACTCCATGTAGATCCACACCAGCGTCAGCGTGAGCCCGAAGGCCGCCAGCCACGCCTCTTCCTTCGGGGCGCCGTACGCGATGCCGTCCTCGACCTGCTTGAAGTCCAGGGCCAGGAAGCAGGCACCGAGGATGATGCCGACGACACCGAAGAAGATGCCGAGCGGGCCGCTGCGGAAGCCGAGGCCGTCACCGCCGCCGAACACCGCGAACAGCAGGTTCACGGCCATCAGCAGGATGAAGCCGAGCGCGGCCGCCATCACGAAGCCGTAGAAACGGCGGTTCACGCGGATCCAGCCCGCGCGGTACGCGATGAGCACGCCGGCGAAGACCGCCATCGTGCCGATCACGGCCTGCATGGCCGCGCCGCTCGCGATGCGGTTGTCGACGACGCTGGAGACGACGCCGAGGAAGACGCCTTCCAGGGCAGCGTACGACAGGATCAGCGCCGGGACGGGCTTGCGCTTGAAGGACTGGACGAACGCCAGGACCATCGCCACCAGCGCGGCGCCGATCCCGATGCCGTACGAACGGTTGATGTGGGCGTCGTCGACCGGGAGCAGCGCCCAGGCGAGCGCGGCCGTGACGATCAGCGTGCCGAGGGTGGCGCCGGTGCGCTGGACGACGTCGTCCATGGTCATCCGGCCGGTGGTGGCCGGGGCCTGGGGCGGTGCGCCCTGCTGCAGGTCCTGCTGGGCGTAAGGGTTCTGCGCGTACGGGTTGCCCCCCGCGTAGGGGTTGCCCTGCGTGCCCACGGCGGGGCCCCCGGCCTGCGGCGCGGTGTTGAAGCCCGCGTAGCCGTTGTCGCGGCTGAACCCCCGTCGCGAGAAGACCGGGTTTCTGCTCCTCATTTCACTCCTCCATGGCCGCCTCGCGCGGCCTTGGGCTCAAGAGTAATAGGTAGGCAAAAGATTGACCCTACCTCTTGGGGAGGATCTTCCCCTCGTCCTGCCACGGTACGCGGTGGACCGCACCCCCTGTGAACACTGGTACCAACCCGTGACGCCCCCTTGGAAGCGCCTTATTCCTGTTCATCCAGGGGGAACCCGGTGTACGCCTCCGCGAGGTCCGTCTCGGCCGCCCTCGAGGACGCGATCCGCTCCAGCCCGGCCGACTGGAGCCGCCCCTCGAAGGCCGTCGCGTCGGGCGCGCGATGCAGCAGGCTCGTCATGTCGTAGGAGAACCGCTCGGCCTGCCAGACCCGCCGCAGACAGGTGGCGGAGTAGGCGTCGAGCCGCTCCTCGCTCCCCGTCTCCTTCTTGTACGTCAGTGCCCGCGCGAAGGTGACGACGTCGCCGACGGCGAGGTTGAGGCCCTTGGCCCCGGTCGGCGGGACGATGTGCGCGGCGTCGCCGGCGAGGAAGAGGCGGCCGTACCGCATGGGCTCGTGGACGTACGAACGCATCGGGGTGACCGACTTCTGGGTGATGGGCCCACGCTCCAGCCGCCACTCGTCGTCGGTCTCGAACCGGCGCTCCAGTTCGTCCCAGACGGCGTCGTCGCTCCAGCTCTCGGGGTCCGCGTCCTCCGCCACCTGGAGGTAGAGCCGGGAGACGGACGGGGAGCGCATGGAGAGGAGGGCGAAGCCGCGGTCGTGGCGGGCGTAGACGAGCTCGTCGTGCGAGGGCGCGACATCGGCGAGGATGCCGAGCCAGGCGTAGGGGTACGACCGTTCGAAGACGCGGGTGAGTTCGGCGGGGATCGCGTTGCGGGCGACGCCCCAGAAGCCGTCGCAGCCGACGACGTAGTCGCAGTCGAGGACGTCCTCGCGGCCGTGGTGCCGGAACCGGACGCGCGGGCCGTCACCGTCCGCGCCCTCGACCTCCAGCGCCTCGGCCTCGAACAACAGCGGCCCGCCCGCCTTGAGTTGAAGGGCGATCAGGTCCTTGCAGACCTCGGTCTGCGCGTACACCATGACGCTGCGACCGCCGGTGAGGCCCGGAAAGTCCACGCGGTGCCGCTTCCGGTCGAACCGCAGCTCGATCCCGTCGTGCCGCAGCCCCTCCCGGTCCATCCGCTCCCCGGCACCGGCCGCCCGCAGCACGTCGACCGTGCCCTGCTCCAGGATCCCGGCCCGCTGGCGGTGCTCGACGTACTCGCGGTCCCGGCTCTCCAGTACGACCGAGTCGATCCCGGCGTTGTGCAGCAGCCGGGCGAGGAGGAGCCCGGCGGGGCCGGCTCCGATGATGCCGACGGTGGTACGCATCGGGGGTTCCCTTTCGAGCGGGAGCTGTTCGGCTGGTTTCACTTGGCCGTCTGGTTCTACTTGGTCGTCCGGTTTCACTTGGCCATTTCGTTCGCCTGGTGAAATTCTCTTCACTTGGCTGCCATGCCGTAAGTTTCCGACCGCGTAGGCCGCCTGTCAACGGTCCGAGGGCGAGCCCTTCCGCGCGGCGTCGAGCTGGAAATGCCAGACGACCGCGACCGGGGAGTCGTCCAGAGCCGCGGCCGACGCTTCCGGGTACCAGTGGAGCAGGTCCCAGGACATATGAGTGGGGAGCGTGTCGGGGGCGGTCTCGGGGGTGAGGGAGCCGCGCGGGCGGCGGGGTTCCTCGCAGTGCCGGACCTGGAAGCCCAGCGGGAGGGCCGCGGCGAGGTAGGCGCTGAGCGGTCGGTGGTACTCGGTGAGGAGGGACGCGCGGCCGTCCGGGCCGGGGCGACGGGGCAGGGTCGGCCGGACGTAGGACGAGAGCAGGTGGGCGTCCGAGAGGACGAGGTGTCCGCCGGGGCGCAGGACGCGCGCGAACTCCCGTAGCACCGGGGCCAGTTCGGGGACGTGGCTCACGGCTAGCGCGCACACGACGGTGTCGACCGCGTTGTCGGGAAGCGGGAGCCGGTGCAGGTCGGCCTCGTGGAAGTCGACGTCCGGCAGGCGCTCGCGGGCCCGGGCGAGCATGTCCGGCGAGGCGTCGACGCCGGTCACATGGTGGCCGAGTCCGTGCAGGTAGGCGGTGTGGCGGCCGGTGCCGCAGGCCGCGTCCAGTGCCGCGCCGAGGGGCAGGCCGTCCAGGATGCGCCGGACGACGGGCTGCTCGAGGTCGATCATCCCGTTGCCGGGGGCGTCGTAGTGCGGGGCCCAGTCCTGGTAGACGTCGGCCGTGCTGATCGTGCCCGGTTCCGCCGTGACCCCCTCGGCGTGCGCGAGGGCGGGCGTGTCCAGCAGGGTGCGGATCTCGGCGATCCGGGCCTCGACGAAGGCCCGGTCGGCACTTCCCTCCTTGAAGCCGCGCAGCAGGGCGGCGCCCTCGACGCCCAGCAGATATCCCAGGGGGCTCAGATAGGTCACCCGCGCACGGTACGGATCCGCTCGCCGGCCGCTCCACGGGTTTTCCCGCGCCGCGCCCCTTCGGAGAGAGGCCGGCGCACGCACGAAAAGCGACACACCGTTCCCGCAGGTCACACTCCGTAACCGCGATGGTGCCCGGAGCCGGACTTGAACCGGCACGCCCGCGAAGGGGCAGCGAGGTTTAAGCTCGCCGTGTCTGCATTCCACCATCCGGGCAGGCCGTGGGCTCCGCATCGAGGTCACGAGCCTATCGGGACGCGCGTCCCCAACAGCGGGCAGGCGGACCGATGTTGTCTTATTTTATTGATGTCTGAGGGTGCATCAGACCATGGAAAGAGCCATCAGCACTTGCCAATAGCCTTGCGTGCGATCTGGGGCCTCGTATGCGGAATGACGGAATTTCACCGCCCGAACGAGGGTGCTCCACCGGTTCTTGACGTGGTGGGTCACGGGGGCGGACCCAGGGATCGTCTCGGGGGTGGTCCTCATCCCCAGGTATGACACCGCTGAGCGCAGTCCGACTGAAGGCTGCCCCCGGAACCGGAACAGCGGCTGACTCCACGGCGCCGCGGGGCCGACAGGATGGGAGACGTCCCCAGCAGTACCGTCGTCCCGACAGGAGCGCCCTCCGTGACCACCACCCCCATCGCCGACCGGACCACCTCCGTGGCCGCGCGTGCCACGGATCTTTCCAAGATCTACGGACAGGGCGAGACCCAGGTGGTCGCCCTCGACCGGGTCTCGATCGCCTTCCGGCAGGCCGAGTTCACCGCGATCATGGGCCCCTCGGGATCCGGCAAGTCCACGCTGATGCACTGCGTGGCCGGCCTGGACTCCTTCTCGTCCGGTTCCGTGCGCATCGGCGACACCGAGCTGGGCTCCCTGAAGGACAAGAAGCTCACGAAGTTGCGCCGGGACAAGATCGGGTTCATCTTCCAGGCGTTCAACCTGCTGCCGACGCTGACGGCCCTGGAGAACATCACGCTCCCCATGGACATCGCGGGCCGCAAGCCGGACAAGGAGTGGCTGGACTCGGTGATCACCATGATCGGTCTCGCCGACCGGCTCAAGCACCGGCCCTCCCAGCTCTCCGGCGGTCAGCAGCAACGCGTCGCCGTGGCACGGGCGTTGGCCTCCCGCCCCGACATCATCTTCGGCGACGAGCCGACCGGAAACCTCGACTCGCGTTCCGGCGCGGAGGTGCTGGGCTTTCTCCGCAACTCCGTACGGGAGCTGGGGCAGACGGTGGTCATGGTGACCCACGACCCGGTGGCGGCTGCGTACGCGGACCGGGTGGTGTTCCTCGCGGACGGACGCATCGTCGACGAGGTCTACGAGCCGACGGCCGACTCCGTCCTTGACCGTATGAAGCAGTTCGACGCCAAGGGTCGTACCAGCTAAGCCTCCTGACGACTCGTCACCTCGTCGTCCCGGCACCCGACCTCGCCGCCCGGCTCAACCCCTCGTAGACCTGGACTGAGTAGACCCATGTTCCGTACCGCCTTGCGCAACGTACTCGCGCACAAGGCCCGGCTCCTCATGACCGTGCTCGCCGTGATGCTCGGCGTCGCGTTCGTGTCGGGGACCCTGGTCTTCACCAACACCATCTCGAACGCCTTCCAGAACAGCTCGGCCAAGGGCTTCGACCAGGTCGACGTCGCCGTCCAGGCCAAGTTCCAGGACGACGAGGGCGACACGGTCGGCAAGACGCCCGAGCTGACCCAGGCGATGCTCGACACCAGCGCGAAGGTGCCGGGGGCCGCGTCCGCGACCGGGGTCGTCAACGGCTTCACCGCCATAGCCGACAAGAAGGGCAAGCTCATCGGCGGCGGCTTCCAGTCGGAGGGCGGCAACTACTGGGGGGACAAGGACGCCCGCTATCCCCTCAAGTCCGGTACGGCACCGCACGGTTCGGGTGAGGTCGCGATCGACTCCGAGACCGCGAAGCGCGCCGGGTACAAGGTCGGCGACACCGTGCGCATCTCGGTCGACGGCCCCGTGCTGACGCCGAGGATCACCGGCATCTTCACCACCGACGACGGCAATGTCGCCGCCGGCGGCAGCCTCGCCCTCTTCGACACGGCGACCGCGCAGAAGCTGTTCGGCAAGGCGGGGACGTACGACGAGATCGATGTGAAGGCCGCGGCCGGGACGAGTCAGGCGGCGCTGAAGTCGCAACTGGACCTGGCCCTGCCGAAGGGGCAGACGGAGACCACCACCGCCCAGAAACTCGCCGACGACCAGGCCGAGACGATCGCCTCCTCGATGAGCGGGCTGAAGTCGGGGCTGCTGGTCTTCGCGGGGATCGCGCTCTTCGTCGGCACGTTCATCATCGCCAACACCTTCACCATGCTGGTCGCCCAGCGCACCAAGGAGCTGGCGCTGCTGCGCGCGGTCGGTGCCTCGCGCCGGCAGGTCACGCGGTCGGTGCTGCTGGAGGCGTTCGTGGTCGGCGCGGTCGCCGCGGTGGCCGGTCTGGTCGCCGGTATCGGGATCGGCGCCGGGCTGCGCGCCCTGATGGGCACGATCGGCGCGACCGTCCCGGACGGCCCGCTCGTCATCACGTCGGGCACGGTGCTCAGCGCCCTCGCGGTCGGCATCCTCATCACCATGCTCGCCGCCTGGCTGCCCGGCCGCCGGGCCGCGAAGATCCCGCCGGTCGCCGCGATGAGCAGCGTGCACGCGACGGCCACCACCAAGTCGCTGGTGCTGCGCAACACGCTGGGCGCGCTGTTCTCCGGCGTGGGCATCGCGGTCGTCATCGCGGCCACCTCGATGAACGGTTCGGACGGCCAGGCGCCCATGGGGATCGGCGCCGTGCTGCTGATCATCGGCGTGTTCATCCTGACCCCGCTGCTGTCCCGCCCGCTGATCGCGGCGGCGGCCCCGGTGCTGCGGATCTTCGGGATCTCCGGCAAGCTGGCCCGCCAGAACTCGGTGCGCAACCCGCGCCGTACGGCCGCCACCGCGTCCGCGCTGATGATCGGCCTCACCCTCATCACCGGCATGACGGTGATGGCGGGCAGCCTCCAGCAGGCGATCGACAAGATGGCCTCGTCCGCGATCAGCGCCGACTACATCGTCTCGATGGCGAACGGCAACCAGCTCTCCCCGGACGTCGACAAGACGCTCACCACCACCTCCGGCGTCACCGCGAGCAGCCCGCTGCGCAACGCCCCGTCGCGCATCGACGGCGAGACCGAGTTCCTGACCGGGGTCAACGGCTCCGCGATCGGCAAGCTCACCGACCTCAAGGTGGACAGCGGCACCTTCAAGGTTGCCGGCACGCAGGTCGTCGTGGACGACGACACGGCCAAGTCCCATGACTGGAAGGCCGGTTCGACCTTCACCACGCACTACGAGGACGGCAAGGCGCAGCAGTTGACCGTCTCCGCGGTCTACGAGGGCAACGCGCTGATCCGCGGCATCATGCTCGACAACGCGACGCTCGCCCCGCACCAGACCGACCCGGCCGACATGCAGATCCTGGTCAAGACCGCGGACGGCGCGTCGAGTTCGACGAAGGACAGGCTGGAGAAGGCCCTCGGCTCCAACCCGGCCGTCAAGGTCCAGGACAAGAAGGACCTCTCCGACAGCATCGCGCAGGTCTTCACCCTGATCCTCAACATGGTCTACGGCCTGCTCGCCATGGCGGTGATCGTCGCGGTCCTCGGTGTCATCAACACCCTCGCGATGTCGGTCTTCGAGCGCTCGCAGGAGATCGGGATGCTGCGCGCGATCGGCCTGGACCGCAAGGGCATCAAGCGGATGGTCCGCCTGGAGTCCCTGGTGATCTCGCTGTTCGGCGGGGTGCTCGGCATCGGTCTGGGCGTGTTCTTCGGCTGGGCGGCCGGTGAGCTGATCGGCTCGAAGATGGCGACGTACGAACTGGTCATTCCCTGGGCTCGGATGGCGCTCTTCCTCCTCCTGGCGGGCACGGTCGGCGTCCTGGCGGCGCTGTGGCCGGCCCGGCGCGCGGCGAAGCTGAACATGCTGTCGGCCATCAAGTCCGAGTAGCCGCAGCGGAGTCGGCCGAAAGAGGGCAGGGGCCCCGTTCCGGATCGGAACGGGGCCCCTGGCTGTCGCCCTGAGGGTTCGGTCAGTTCCAGGTGCGGGCGCGCAACGGCATCCCGGAGCCGCCCGGTTCGGGGGTGCGGACGGCCAGCACCTGGTTGACTCCTATGCGGTTGCGCTCGAAGCCGAGCACGGACGCCGCCATGTAGAGGCGCCACACGCGGGCCCGCCCGGCGCCGACGAGGCCGACCGCGCGCCGCCACTCGGACTCCAGGTTGGCGACCCAGCGGCGCAGGGTGAGCGCGTAGTGCTCGCGGATCGCCTCGACGTCCCGCACCTCGAAGCCGGCGCTCTCCAGGTGGGTCACGGTGGCGCCGACGGGGGCGAGTTCACCGTCGGGGAAGACGTAGGCGTCGATGAACTCGTCGATGTCGTACGCCGATTCGTCCTGCCAGGGGCGGCGGGCGATCTGGTGGTTGAGGAGCCGCCCGCCGGGCTTGAGCAGCGCGAAGAGGTCCCGCGCGTACTCCAAGTACCGTGCGGAGCCCACGTGTTCGGCCATGCCGACGGAGGAGACGGCGTCGTAGGGCCCGTCGGTGACGTCGCGGTAGTCCTGCACCCGGATCTCGATCCTGTCGGTGAGGCCCTCCCCGGCGACGCGCTTGCGGGCGTACGCCGCCTGTTCCTGCGAGAGGGTCACGCCGACCACGCTCACGCCGAACTCGCGGGCCGCGTGGATCGCCATCGAACCCCAGCCGCAGCCGACGTCGAGGAGTCGCTGCCCCGGCGTCAACTCCAGCTTGCGGCAGATGAGTTCGAGCTTGTCGCGCTGGGCGTCCTCCAGCGTGCCGTCCGGGGACTCCCAGTAGGCGCACGAGTAGACCATGGAGGGGCCGAGGACGAGTTCGTAGAAGTCGTTGCCGACGTCGTAGTGGTGGCTGATGGCGCGTTTGTCGGTGCGTCTGGTGTGGAGGTGGGCGCGGCTGCGGCGGACCTCCTCCGGGGGCGGGGCGGGCGGCAGCGGGAGTCCGCCGAGCTTCACCAGTCCGCGTACGGCGGAGCGCACCCCGGGGTCGCGCAGGGCCTCGGTGCGGGTGCGGGCGCCGTCACCGCGCTCCCAGACCAGCGCGGACATGGCGTCGAGGGCCGCGTAGAAGTCGCCCTCGATGTCCAGGTCCCCGGCGACCCAGGCGCGCGCCATGCCGAGTTCGCCGGGCTTCCACAGAAGGCGGCGCAGGGCACGGCGATTGCGTACGACCAAGGTCGGCGCATCGGGCGGCCCTGCCTCGGAGCCGTCCCAGGCGCGGATGCGCACCGGGACGGGGGTCCCCAGTAGCTGTTCGAAGAGGGATTTGAGCCGCAGCGCGGCATCAGCCATGGCGCACACCTCCGTGACGCGGATCCCGGAATTGTCCATCTCCACGTAAACACCGGTCCGGCCTCGGCGCAGTCCCCCGGAAACGTTACGAGTGGGTAAAATAGCTGTAGGCGCCATGCATATAGGTCCGTTCCGTCGCGTCGGCCCTCTGCCCCGGCGGTGGCCGAACCGTCACACTGACGGCATGTCGACGCTGCTCTTCGTGCACGGGACGGGTGTTCGCGACGAAGGAGTGCGTGCGGTCGTGTCCCTCCTGCGGCGGAAGCTGGCACCGCTGCGGCCGGACGTGACGGTCACCGCCTGCTCCTGGGGGACCGAGGAGGGCGCCCGGCTGCACGCCGGCGGCGCCTCGGTGCCCGGATACGACCGGACCCGCACGACACAGGAGGCGGAGCCGGATCCGGTCGACTCCTGGCTGCTGCTGTACGCCGACCCGCTCCACGAACTGCGCCTCGCGGGCGTCGGCGAGGGGACGGATCCGCCGCCGGGCGCGGTGCTCCCCGGGGAGCACGCCGAGGAGACCGTACGGGCGCTGCTGGCCCGGGACGACTCCGGGCGATTACGCGAACGCGCCGACGCGGCGGACCTGACCGGCCGCCTGCCGGACGCCCTGGCCGCGGTCCTGGACACGGACGCGTGGGCCGACGCCCGCACCGCGCTCGCCAACGATCCCGGACTGCCGCTGCTGCTGGCCCGCGCGGCCGTGGCGGAGGCCGTCCGCAGCCCGTCGGCGGGGCCCGCCGCCGTCGAGGGCGACGGCGGGGCACGGGACGGACTCGTCGAGGCGCTCGCCGAGGTGCTGGGCGGTTCGCCGCCGGGCGCCGACCCGCGCTCCGTCGCCTCCCGCGTCGGCCTCCTGACGGCCCGCACGGCACTGCGCCTGGGGGCTGCCCGAGCCGTCGAACGCCGCCGGGGCGCACTGACCGACGCCGCCCATCCCGCGGCCGGTGACGTCCTGCGCTATCTGACCCGCGGCGACGGCATCCGTGCCGTGCTCGCCCGGCGCATCGCGGAGTGCGCCGCCGAGGAGGGCGGGCCGGTGACGGTCCTCGGCCACAGCCTGGGCGGCATCGCGGCCGTCGATCTGCTGGCCGGCCGGCCCCGGCCGGACGTCGCCCGCCTGATCACGGTGGGCTCGCAGGCCCCCTTCCTCTACGAGATCGACGCCCTGCCCTCGCTCCCCTTCGGCAGCGGCCTGCCGCCGGGCTTCCCGCCGTGGACCAACGTCTACGACCCCCGCGACCTGCTCGCGTTCGTCGCCGCGCCGCTCTTCCCCGGCCGGGCCCGGGACGTCCGGCTCGACAGTCGGCAGCCGTTCCCCTACGCGCACAGCGCCTACTGGTCGCGTCCCGAGCTCTACCCGCTGCTGGCCCGGGAGCTGCCGTGACGACGCGCTCCGCCGCGCCCGCCCGTACCAGCGCCGTCGTCGTCGGCGTCGAGTCCTACGAGGCCGGGCCCGACTGGGACCTCGACGGGCCGGCCGAGGACGCGCACCGCTTCGCCGAATGGTTTCTGGCCCGCGGTGTACCGCCCGAACGGGTGAGGGTCCTCGTCTCCCCGCTCGACCGCGGCCCGGCGGCCGGGGAACAGCGGCCGTACCCCGTCCACCACGCCGATCAGGCCACCGTCCACCGTGAGCTGCTGCGCCGGATCCCGGGCGAGGAGGGTGATCTGCTCTGGGTGGTGTGGGGCGGTCACGGTGTGGTGGACGCCGAGGGCCACCGCCGGGTCTTCTGCGCAGACGCGACCGCGGACGACCGGGTCAACGTCGATCTTGACGAAGCCCTGGCATTCTTCCGTTCGAATGCCGTCCCTTCGTTCCGCAGCCAGATCTGGCTGACCGACGCGTGCCAGAGTCTCCACGATGTCCGGCGTGCCCGCCGCCGGCTCCCCCGGTACACGTTCGCCGCGGGATCGCCCGCCGCCGGACACGACCAGGCCGCGCTGTTCGCCGTCCGGGCGGGCGAGCGGGCCCTCAATCTCTCGGCGGAACGCACGGGCCTGTTCAGCCGGGAGGTGCTGCGTCTGCTCGCCGCCGCCGATCCCGCCCGCTGGCCCCCCGACGTGGACGCCCTGCACTCGGGTCTGAGCGGCACCTTCGCCACCCTGCGGGCCCAGGGGCTCGCCCGGCAGACTCCGATCCATCTCTGGTCGCGCTCCTTCGACGGCGGTGAAGGGCAGTTGCTGGCCTCCGGCGCGGTCGCGGCGTCCGGTCCCGGCGCGCGGCAGGCCCGGCCACCGGTCGCGGTCGTGGGCGCCCTCGTCGATGCCCTGCTCGCCCTGCCGGAGTTCCGGTCCCGCAGCGCCCGTCAGGAGATGCTCGCGCTGGTCAGAGGGGACGTGGGCCTCTGGGCTTCGGTCCCCGAGCAGGACACTCCCCGGTTGGCGGCGCTCTCGGTCGTGCGTACCTGTCTGCGCTTCGACGGAGCCCTCGAAGAACTCGTCGAGGCGGCGCGTCTGTGCGCCGGGGACGCACCGGAGGTCCAGGCCCTCCAGCGTGCCGCGGCGGCCGCCGTCGGCTGACGGAAAACCCTGGCCCACGCTTATGACCTTCCCGGGGTCTTCGCTCCTCTGTGTGACTACGATTTCCGCCATGACGAGACACCACGCAGCCGCACGGGCGGACGTCGGCTCGGAGCAAGGGCTCCCCGACCTCAACGACATGGCCTTCGACCAGCTCCCGCCCTTGGACGACCCGGCGGTGGAGCCCGCCGTGCAGGCTCTGTTGGACGACGTGGAACGTCCCGTGAGTACCGTTGCGGGCAGCCAGGGAAGCTGAAACCGACGTGACGAAGCAGCACCGGCTGTCCGAAACCTGCCGCACAGCGCTGGGTTCGGCCGGAGACAGTGCGTCGGCAGTGGAGGAACTGCTGTCGGCGGAGTACAGCAGGCGCTTGTTGATGGTCCGGGTGCTGCTGGAGCGGGGTGCCGCCGTGGCCGACTCCGCCGGCCGCCTGCCGATCGGCAAGGCGGCCTGGGAGCTGCTGGCCCGGGCACAGCGGCGGGCGCCCGACCGGGTGCGCGAGGTGTTGCTCGATCCGCAGACCGGGGTCTGGCTCGCCCGTACCCTGCGCGCCCTGAGGCGGACGGAAGACCGTTCTCCCGCGGAGACGGAAGAGAAGGAGACAACGGACCAGGAACCCTTCTGGACCGGGTTCGGCGGACTGCACCGCCTCGCCGCCTCGGCCGCGGCGCTGGCCGGTCTGCCCTTCCGCATCGAGGTGCCGGTGGTGGACGGGGAGGTGCTGCTGCCGTGCCTGGGCCGGGCGGAGCCGACGACCGCCGAGCCGTACGCGACCGTCGAGGTGCGCGGAGGTCCTGGCGGCATCGAGGTGGGGAACGTCCGCGTACCCGACCTGCCGGAGACGTCCGTGCCCGGGTGGTCGGGGCTGCGGCGGCTGCGCGCCGAGTGCGACGGGCGGGTGCTGGAGGTCGTCCTGGACGATCTGGGGCAGCCGCCCGCCGGGGGCACGGGCCGTCCGGCGCGCCTCTCCGACGAGGAGTACGCGGGCTGGCGACGGCGGGTCGGGGCGGCCTGGACGACGCTGGTGCGCGACCACCCCGAGAGTGCCGCCGCCCTCTCGGCCGGGCTGCTCTCTCTGGCGCCGCTCGCGCACCGGGAACGGCTGAGACCGCACAGCGCGACCTCCTCCGACGCGTTCGGCTGCGTGGTGCTGTCGGCTCCGCACCCGGACGACGAGGACGCGGCCGCCGCCGAGTTGGCGGTGACACTGATCCACGAGTTCCGGCACTCCGTGCTGAACGGGCTGATGAGGCTCGCCCCGCTGCACGACGGCACGGACGAGGGGCTTTACCACGCTCCCTGGCGTGACGATCCGCGCCCGCTGGTCGGGCTCCTGCACGGGGCGTACGCCTTCGCGGGGGTGACGGCGTTCTGGCGGACCCGGCGGCTGCTGGACGAGGGGCCGGCCGGTCAGCTCGCCCACTTCGAGTTCGCGCTGTGGCGGCGCCAGACCCGGGCCGTCCTGGACACGCTGAGCGGCAGGCCCGGGCTGACGGCGGCGGGCCGGCTGCTGGTCGACGGTCTCACGGCGGAACTCGGCCCCTGGCCGGCCGAGGCGGTACCGGAGCCCGCGGCCACGCTGGCCGACTTCGCGGCAGTGCACCATCGCACCTCCTGGCGTGCGCACCACGTGCGTCCGGCGCCGCCCTCCGTGCTCGCGGCGGCGGCAGCCTCGGTCCTGACCGGCGCCACGGCCACCGGTGCCGCGGACCCGGCCGGCCACACGGTGCGGACGGATCCCGAGGGCTGCCGGCTGGACGTCCTCGCCCTGCTGGCCCGCCTGCGGCTCACCGATCCGGCGGCCTTCGCGCGCCTCCGGAACGGCTCGGACGACGTCCCCGGCTCCTCCCCGGCCGATCTCGCCCTGGTCGCGGGCGACCTGGCCCGGGCGGAGACCCTCTACGCCGCCGAACTCGACCGCTCCGACCGCTCACCCCGCCCCAGCGCCTGGGCCGGCCTCGGTCTGACCCTGCGAGCGAGAGGCACGCGGCCGTCCCCACTGCTTCTCGACCGACCGGAGTTCGTCCGCGCGCTCTCCGCCGAACTGGACGGCAAGGTCACCTCCCTGACGCTCGCGTCACTGATGGCCGACGCGGGGAGGGACTGACCGGGGACGGGGACAGCGTCCGGCCGCGGCGGCTCGCCGGGAACCCGCGTTCACAAGGGACTGACCGGAAACGGAGACAGCAAGACCACAACCGCCGCGGCCGGACGGATGCCGAGCAACCCTTCCGGCCGCGGCGGCTCGCCGGGAACCCGCGTTCATAGCGGATGCCGAACATCCCACCCGGCCACGGCAGTTGGCCGAACGCGGCCCGTGTTCACCAGGGTGGCCCCCCAGCCGCGTGGCGGTCCCGGCGTGCAGGGTCTCCGCCTCGCGCACCGCGCCGGGCAGGCGCCAAGGCCACACGTTCACAGCGGCATCGGGTCGATGTCGCAGTTCGCGCGGCGGTCCCAGTCCTGGGCCTGCTGTGCCGCGGGGTGCTCCGGTCCCAGGGTGGCTGCCAGCCGGGCGGCGGTCTCGGCGTGCAGGGCCTCGGCCTCGCGCACGGCGCCGGTCGCCCGCAGGTCGAGCGCCAGGTTGGCCGCGCAGACGAGCGCCGAGGGGTGGTCCGCGTCGAACACGTCGACCGTACGGGCCAGGGTCTCGGTGTCCAGTTCGCGGGCGGCCTCCATGTCGCCCAGCGCGTAGCGGTCGCTCGCCAGATTGGCCGCGCACACCAGGGTCAGCGGATGGAGGTCGCCGAGCCGTGCGCTCAGCAGGCGCAGCGCCTCCTCGTCGATCTCGCGGGCCTTCGCCGGTTCGCTGTTGAGCCGCAGGGTCACCGCCAGGTTCACCCAGGAGGCGACCGTGTGCGGATGCGTCGGACCGAAGGTGACCGCGTACTGGTCGTGGATCCGGCTGCCCAGTTCGTAGGCCTGGTCGAGGTCGCCGGAGTGACGCATGTTCACCGTCACCTCCAGGTTCGCGGCGAGCGACTCGGGGTCGTGCTCGCCGTAGCGCTCGATCAGCCGGCCCAGCGCGCCGTCCGCCGCCCGCCGGGCCTGGTCGTGGTGGCCGGCCTTGCGGCGGGCGACCGCGAGGTGGCGCAGGCAGGACATGGTGAGCGGGTTGCCGTTGCCGAGCGCGATACGGCACTGGGAGGTGATCTCCTCCTGGTAGGTGAGCGCCTGGTGGTAGTCGCCGAGTTCCCTCATGTCCACGATCAGCCCGAGCCAGGTGACCAGGCTCGCCGCGTGGTCGAGGCCGAACATGTGGACCTTGCGGTTCCAGGTGTCCTCGTCGAGCTGCCGGGCCCGGCCGAACAGACCGGCCAGCCTGAGGCTCACGCCCACGTTGTGCGCCGCCCGCAGCGTGTCCGGATCGTCCTCGCCGTTGAGCCGCAGCAGCCGCTCGTGGACGGACTCCGAGAGTTCCAGGGCGGCGCCGAACTCGCCCTCCACCCGCCGGTCGATGGCCACGTTGCCCAGGGCGTCGAGCGTCTCCGGATGGTCCTCGCCGAGCGTGGCCCGGTACGACTCCAGCACCGAGGCGTTGAGACGTGCGGCGTCCTGGTAGCGGCCCCGGCTGAAGTGCAGCACGCCCAGCCACTTCGCCAGGCCGAGTGTCTGCTCGTCGGAGCCGAACGCGTTCTCCCAGATCTCGAACGCCTCGTCGGCCAGCTCGCTGCCGGTGTCGTAATCCCCCCACCGGCAGAGGTACTTGACCTCGTTGATGATCAGCGCCCGTACCCACCGGTCCTCGGAGTGCACCGCGTCGGAGGCCATCACGTGCGGGGTCAACTCACCGTACCGGTCCCAGTGGTTGGCGTTCTCCGGGTCGAACGGGTCGTTGGCGACGAGGAGTTGATGCGCGCCGCTGCGCATCCGGTCCTGTTCCTCCTCGGTCATCCGGGCCTGCAACGCCATCTGGACCAGTCGGTGCAACTGGATGGCGTTGGCCCGGTGGTCCATCCGCGCCAGGGAGAAGCGGCCGATCTCCCGGATGGTCTGCGCCTGCCGGATCGGGTCGCGCAGCGCCACGTCCAGTTCGGGCGCGATGGAGCGGTCCCGCAGACTGTTGAAGAGGTTGCGCGGGATGGGCTCGGGAGCGCAGAACGAACACACCTGGAGCAGTTGGAGCGCCGCCGGGTTCTTCGCCTCCAGTTGGTCCAGGGAGACGTTCCAGGCGGCGATCACCGGCGACTCGTAGTCCGGTGACTCCGTCTCGTCGAGCAGCTCCAGCCGCTTCTCCTCGAACAGCCGGAGGTACTCACCGGCCGACATGCCGGTCTCGGCCAGCCAGGCGGCCGCCTGCTCGACCGCCAGCGGCAGGTCGCCCAGGGCCTCCGCGAGCTGGTCGGCCTCGTCGTCGGCGAGCTCCCGGGTGCGGCGGCGCAGCAACTGGGTGCTCTCCGCACGGGCGAACACATCGACCTCCAGCGGCCGGGCCACGTTCGACCACTGCGGATTGCGCGAGGTGACCAGGATGTTGCCGGTGCCGCCGGCCGGGAAGTAGCCGCGGACGTTCTCCGGGCTCTCGGCGTTGTCGAAGACCAGCAGCCAGTCCTCGTACGGCTCGCCCCTGCGCAGTGCCTCCAGCACCGCGGGCACCGCCGTGCCCGCCTCGCCACTGGTCTTCAGGCCCAGGCGCAGGGCGAGTTCGGCCAGCGAGCGGACGATCTGGCTGGTGCGCTCGGCGGGGATCCACCAGACGACGTCGTAGTCACTGAGCCTGCGGTACAGGTACTCGATGACGAGGGCCGACTTCCCGACACCGCCCATACCGTGCAGGGCGTTGGGCAGCACGGCCGTGGCACGCTCGCGCTGGAGTCTGCGGTGCAGGTTGTCCAACAGGGCCTCACGGCCGATGAAGTTCGCGTTCTGCGGCGGTACGTTGCCCCATACCGCCGGGGTGCTCCCGGACCGCGTACCGCTCTGCGGCCGGCTGGCCTCGACCATCTCCAGGCCCCTTTCCTGAGTGACCGCGTGTGTCGGTGACGGTGGTTCCTTGTACGACGACAGGTGTTCGGCGGACTGCCGGGCCCGCGCCCGACCCAGGCGGCGGACGACCATGTGGTCGGCCAGCGCCTGGCCCATCCGGCGCGCGGGTTCCAGACCCGGGCCGGACAGCGCGCCCAGGACGGCCTTCTGCGCGGTGAGCCAGGGAACGGTCTCCTCGCTGACCGGAACGGTCAGGGGCGCCCGCGGCTCCGCCATCAGCCGCGGCAGCTCCCAGCACCGCCGGGAGGACGGGCCGAGGCCCTCGGTGATCGTGTCCACCAGCCGGCGCAGGTCGTCCTTGCGGAGGAACGCCAGCAGTTCCTCCCGCAGCCCGGGCACGAAGTCGAACCGCACCGGCTGGGCGTCCGTCCGGGCCGCCGCGACCGGCCGCAGCAGGCCGTACGCGAACAACTGGGCGAGCCCGGCGCGTCCCGCCCCGGGCACCCACAGCCGCCGCACCCGGTGGATCAGCGGCCAGGACAGCGGGACCGCGGCGAGCAGCACCGCCAGTCGGAAGACCTCGGGCGGCGCCCACCGCCGGAATGCCTCGGCGACGTCGGACGGCTTGGCCGGTGCGGGGCCGACGCGGGGCCCCGGGGTGACCGGCCCGCGGCCCGCGAAGGTGACCGGAAAGGGCACCGGGCCCGGCTCGGCACCGGTGATCAGCCGGACCCAGCCGGTCAGTTCACCGGCGTCGAGTTCCAGCACCGGTACCGGGATCAGCGCGCCGGTGCCGGGCGGCCCGGCCGCGTCGGGGGCGATGCCGCGGACCCGGCAGCGGAGCCGGTGCGCCGGTGCGCCGCGTCCGGTGGACCACACGAACGCGGGCCAGGTGGTGAGCGCGGAACGGTCCCACAGGCTCCGGGGCATCAACTGGACCACGGCCACCGGCCCGTGCGCCGCCCAGCGGGCCAGCGCCGCCGCCGTACCGCCCGACCGCCAGCCGTACCCCCAGCCGTCGGTCAGCAGCAGGAGCACCCGGCCCGGGCCGGCCGGCAGCGCGCGGCCCTCGCCGGGCCCGTGCTCGCGCAGCGCCACCCGGCCGAACGCCCCGCAGCGGCGTACGAGTTCGGTGAACTCACGGGCCGTCTCCCGCCAGACGGGCGCGGCGGGAGAGTCGTCGAGGACCACCACCGCGTCCGGCCGGCCCGGCAGCGTGCCGAGGCGCCGCAGGGCCCGCAGCAGATGGGCGGAGTCCGGGAACCCGCCCGGCGGATCCCCCCGACAGGAAGCACTCATTCGCTTCTCCCCCCGCGTCCCCTGCGCCACAGCGCGTCCAGGGCGGCCTGCCCCGGATATTCCCCCTCCGGGCGTTGACCACCCGCCCGGTCCCGGATCACTCCCAGCCACATCGCGTCCCGCAGCGCGCCGGCCGTGGGCACCTGGCCGGGTTCCATGCCCTCCAGCACCGCGAGGGCCGCCCGCTCGCCGCGCTCGACCGCGTCGGACGGCAGCCAGGACGCGGCCAGCCGCTCGGGCGAGGGCGGGCCGGACAGCCGTAGCGTCAGGCATTCGCCCACGAACGCGGGCGACAGACTGCTCTCGTCCTCGGCCGTGATGACCACCACGGGGAACTGCAGGCAGCGCACGCGTCCCCGGACGACCTCGGCTCCCGGGCCGTGCTCGTCCGCCGTGCCGACCGTGGCCGACGCGGTGCCGCGCAGTTCGGGCACGGCGAAGCCGCCCTGGTCCAGGACACCGTGCAGTTCGTCGACGAGCGCCACGTCGCTGCGGTCCAGGCCCTCGACCAGCAGCACCCGCGGCCGTTCGTACGCGAGCAGGGCGGTGCCGAGCGGTCCGAGCCGGATGAACTCCCCCGCGCCGACCTCCGTGCGTCCGGCGGCGCCGGCGCAGATACGGCCGACCGCGTCCTGCTCGTACAGCCCCTCGCGCACGGTCGTACGGCTGGTGATCCAC
Organism: Streptomyces sp. NBC_01478; assembly: GCF_036227225.1. Lineage (GTDB taxonomy): Bacteria > Actinomycetota > Actinomycetes > Streptomycetales > Streptomycetaceae > Streptomyces. The sequence continues at coordinate 4,883,273 of NZ_CP109444.1, forward strand.
CAGCTCAGCACCGGTCCGAGGCCGAGCTCGCGGCTGATGCGGCGGGCCAGGCCGCTCTTGCCCGTGCCCGGCGGACCGGTGACCAGCAGGGGGCGGCGCAGGCAGACGGCGGCGTTCACCACGGCGAGCCCCGCCGCGTCCAGGTCGGGACCGGCGACCGGCCCGTCGCCCGCGCCCAGGTGGCGGATGCCCGGGGGATCCTCGTCGGGCGGCGCGGGCTGCACGGGCTCGCCGTCGAAGCTCCGCCAGGGGGGAGGCGGCGGCCACGGCGCGCGTTCCTCGGGGGCGGCCGGCCGCGCGTCCCCCCGGTACATCCACCAGGACTCGGCTTCCAAGGCGGGCTCCCTTCTACACGGCCCCCGGGCCCACGGGGTCGTCGGAGGCGAACGGCTGCGGCACGGGCGTGTACGGGTTGCGGTCGGGGTCGTCCCAGAGCACGGCCAGGTGCTGGGTCATCGGATTCTGGGCCCGGTGCTGGGCGAGTCCCCGGCGGCGGGCGACCGCGACCTTGGTGGGCAGGTCGGAGAGCCGGCCCTTGATCAGGTTTCTGACGAGCCTCTTGACCTCGGCGTTCGTCTCCATGGTGTGGTGCCAGAGCAGCACCGGCATACCGGTCCACAGGGCGGCCTCGGCCTCGCGCGGCCCCCGCGGCCACCCGGGCTCGGGCGGCTCGCTGAGCACGGCGACCACGAACTGTTCCTCGTTGAGCTGGGCCACGAGCTGCGAGAGATTGCCCGGGTCCGGAGCGAAGCCCGCGGGACTGATGAACTTGGACGTGGAGCCGGGCTTGTCTAGCCGCTGCCAGCGCTGCAGCCAGACCCGGTGCCAGTCCTGGTTGCGCAGCCGGTCCAGGCTGCGGATGACGACCTCGTAGCGGGCGGCGAGCGCGGCCTGCGCGCCGGGCCGGCCGGCGGACCACCGGTGCACGGGGAGGTTGAGCAGCTCCAGCGGCAGGACGAACTCCAGCCGCAGTTCGGCTCTGCGGCGGCGGACGCCCTCGACCCGCTCGGCCTGCGACACGATCTCGTTCACCGCGTCCTCCAGGCCCGCGCGCCCGACCGGGTGTGGCGCCTCGGGCCCCGGGACGGTCTCGATGCGGTCCGGGTCGACCTGTGACTGCAGCCAGGACTTGACGGCGTACTGCCCGGTGACCCGGGAGTGCGGGTCGATGCTGATGACCAGATAGTCCGTCGCCCGGGGTAGGGCGACGGCCGGGGCGGTGGACGTCCGCCGGGCCAGGTCCACGCGGTGGGCCAGTTCCGGGCTCTCGTCCTTGGCGGTGTTCCGCGTCAGGACGAACACCTCGTGTCCGTCCGTGCCGCCGAGCAGCTTCGACACCCGGACCATCAGCAGCATCCAGGGCGGCAGTCCGCCCGGCGGTGCCGTATGGCCGTACAGATGGAGGAAGACGTCCCACACCGTGCCGCAGTGGGACGGCAGTTCGGTCAGCCGGCCGTGGGTGGCGAAGGTGAGCAGGTCCGCCGCCGTGCCCGCCGCCGGGCCGGTCAACCGCCCGCGCAGCCAGTCCCACCTGGGCGCGAACCGGGGCAGGGTGACGGCCGCGTTCCACTCCTCGGCCAGGCGATGCACGGTCAGTGTCTGGTGGCTGCCCGGATCCACCTGGTCCAGGGCTCTGGCGAGGCCGGGCAGCAGACACGGTTCGCCGTCCTGCGTACAGGAGCGGACGAGCGCCCCGTACCACATGCGGGTCGTCAGGTTCTCCGGCGGCTCCGGTGAACGGCCGACCTCGTCCCGCAGCGCCAGCAGCAGTTCGTTCCTGGCGGCCGGACCCGTGAGCGCTGTGATGCGCAGCAGGGCGCCGACGACGTCGATCCGGATCCTCTTCTGCATCTCGTCCGGAGCCTCGACCACGTGCCGCCCCCTCCCCCGACCCCCCGTTGGGCCGCGCCGCACGCAACGAAGGGTAGCGGCTCCACCACGTCCGGGTGTACGGGTCGGTGACGGTTGGTCAGAAGCCCCGCGAAGCCCCGGACACGCCGAAGGGGCCGCCCGCACCACGGATGGCGGACGGCCCCTTCGGGCTTGCAGGTACTACGGGTACTACAGGGGTGCTACGGGCCGGGCGTGACCGGAGGTCAGGAAGCCTTGGCCTTCTCTTCCGTCTTGGCTGCCGCGGCGGGCGCCGGTGCCGGCTTGGCGGCCTCGTAGAACTCCTCGCGGGGGTTCTCCATGGCGCCGAGCGAGACGACCTCGCGCTTGAGGAACATCGCGAGCGTCCAGTCGGCGAAGATGCGGATCTTGCGGTTCCAGGTCGGCATGGCCAGACCGTGGTAGCCACGGTGCATGTACCAGGCGAGCCTGCCCTTGACCTTGATCTTCACCTTGCCCATGACGATCATCGCGACGCCCTTGTGGAGGCCGAGACCCGCCACCGCACCCTTGTTGGCGTGCGAGTACTCCTTCTGCGGGAAGCCCCGCATGCCGGAGATCACGTTGTCGCCGAGGACCTTCGCCTGGCGCAGCGCGTGCTGGGCGTTCGGCGGGCACCAGGCGTTCTCGACGCCGGCCTTGCGGCTGGCGATGTCGGGCACCTGGGCGTTGTCGCCGGCGGCCCAGACGTAGTCGGTGCCGGTGACCTGGAGGGTCGGCTGGGCGTCGACGTGACCACGCGGGCCGAGCGGGAGGCCGAAGCGGGAGAGAACGGGGTTCGGCTTGACGCCGGCCGTCCACACGATCGTGTTGGAGTCGACCTCGAGGCCGTTCTTCAGCACGACGTGGCCGTCGACGCAGGAGTCCATGGAGGTCGAGAGGTAGATCTCGATCCCGCGGCTCTCCAGGTGCTCCTTGCCGTAGAGGCCGAGCTTGGGGCCGACCTCCGGGAGGATCTTGTCGGCGGCGTCGACGAGGACGAAGCGCATGTCCTCGCGGGAGACGTTGGTGTAGTACTTGGCCGCGTCCCGGGCCATGTCCTCGACCTCACCGATGGTCTCCGCACCGGCGAAACCGCCGCCGATGAAGACGAAGGTGAGCGCCTTGCGGCGGATCTCCTCGTCGGTGGTGGAGTCGGCCTTGTCGAGCTGCTCAAGGACGTGGTTGCGCAGGCCGATGGACTCCTCGATGCCCTTCATACCGATGCCCTGTTCGGCGAGGCCGGGGATCGGGAAGGTGCGGGAGACCGCGCCCATCGCGATGACGAGGTAGTCGAAAGGCAGCTCGTACGCCTCACCCACGAGGGGGGCGATCGTGGCGACCTTGCGGTCCTGGTCGATGGTGGTGACCCGGCCGGTGAGGACCTCCGCCTTCGGCAGCACGCGTCGCAGCGGGACGACGACGTGCCGAGGGGAGATGCTGCCGGCGGCGGCTTCGGGGAGGAAGGGCTGGTAGGTCATGTACGACCGGGGGTCGACGACCGTGACGGTCGCCTCGCCGTAGCGCATCTTCTTGAGAATGCGCCGAGCTGCGTACAGGCCTACGTACCCACCGCCTACTACGAGGATCCTGGGACGCTCCGTGGTGCTCATGCCATCGAGTATCCACCTGCCCCTGGGGGGTCGCTCGTGCGCCCCTTCACAAGCTTCCACAGGGGCTGTGTTATCCTCCGCGACTCGCATGATCCAGGGCCCTTCACGGGAGGGGAACCACGGTGCGGTTCGCCCCGTTGTCAAGGCCGCGTGAGCTGCTCCTCTACCCCTCCGGACCCCCTGGACCACACCTCCGCGACACCCTCCCGAAACGCCCTCGAATCACTCCCGCACCGCCCCTCCGAGCACGCTCCCAGACCCGCCGGGACCCCGGAAGGGCCAACCGGGGCAGTCTCGTCGCCCAACAGGACAGAATTCCTTGTGAAGAACTTCACGAACTTTCTTACGGACGTGTTCTGAAGGGGGTCGGCGAGCGCCTCTGCTTCCGCTCATACGTTATATGGGCTGCTCAGGAGTTTAGTACCGGCCGGTAACAATCCGGGGTCGCGCGGGCCCGTCACAGCCGCTCCTCCACCTACCGGGAGCCACGGACGTGATCGACGTGGGGGCGGGCACCCGGCGGGTCTTCCGCGAGCGGTTCCGGCTCGTGCGCGACCACCTCCCCCGGGCCGCGGCCCACGCGTAGGCCAGGTGCGCGCTTGCGCCAACGGCCGTGAATCCAGGGCGAGTCGGGAATGAAGGCTCGACGGCCGCACGTTGACGCCCCCCGACCGGCTCTCCTCCGCCCCCGGGAAGTAGGCAGCCCCATGACGTCCTCCCCGACCACCATGCGCGCCGTCCGGCTCTCCGCCCCCGGCCCCGTGGACAACCTGCGGGTGACCACCCTCCCGCTCCCGCCCGAGCGGGACGACCGGGTGCGGATCCGCGTCGAGGCGTTCGGGCTCAACCGCTCGGAGCTGAAGCTCCGGCTGGGGGTGAGCGAGGGCGTCAGCTTTCCGCGGGTGCCGGGGATCGAGGCCGCCGGTACGGTCGACGCGGCCCCGGCCGGCAGCGGTCTGGTCCCCGGGCAGAAGGTCGTCGCGATGATGGGCGACATGGGGCGCACGTACGACGGCGGCTATGCCGAGTACACGTCGGTGCCGCTGTCCCAGGTGATCCCCGTCGACACCGAGCTGCCCTGGGAGGTGCTGGGCGCGCTGCCGGAGATGGTGCAGACCGCCTACGGCTCGCTCACCGTCGGCCTGGACCTGAGGCCCGGCCAGTCCGTGCTGATCCGCGGCGGCACCTCCTCGGTGGGCCTGGCGGCCGCCGCGCTGGCCCGCTGGCGCGGAGCCACGGTGCTGTCCACCACCCGGCAGGCCGGTCGGCTCCCGTTCCTGAAGGAGCGCGGTGTCGACCACCCCGTGCTCGACACCGGCGAAGTCGCCCCCGCCGTACGCGAGTTGTACCCGGACGGCGTCGACGCCGCTCTCGACCTCGTCGGCACGCCGACCCTCCCCGACACCCTGCGCACGGTCCGCGTCCACGGCACGGCCTGCTTCGGCGGCAGCCTCTCCAACCAGTGGACGGTGCGGGACTTCTCCCCGAACGAGTACCTGCCCAGGGGGGTCCGCCTGGCGGGCTACTTCGGCGACGCCTCCGACCTGCCCGCGCCGGTGTTCCAGGACATCCTCGACGCGGTCGCCGCCGGCCGGCTGTCCTTCCCCGTGGACCGCGTGTACGACGGCCTGGAGCAGGTACCGCAGGCCCACGAGGACATGGAGCACGACCGGGCCACGGGGAAGCTGGTCGTCCGGGTCCGGCACTAGAGCGGACGACGGGGACTGCGCGGACGCGACCCGTCAGAACGCCGGCCGTGCCGACAATATTCGGTTGCCGCTCCCCGGCCCGCCCCTCACCATGGGCGGGACACCGGGAACCGCCCGGTGCTCCACGAGAGGAGGCACGACCGTGACGACGACTGTTCTCGGCCTGCCCGCAGACCGCCTTCCTCTCACCTCATGGAGCACCTCCAGCGATGTCTCACGACGAGCTCTCGCAAGACCCTCAACACCCGGTATTTCCTGACGACTTCAGCACCGACCCCGATCGCCGCGTCCCGCCGCCGGGCGACCTGGGTGACGTGGACGACCGGTTCGTCTTCGACTTCCGTGCCTACGACGACGACCTCGAGGACGGGCAGCGCTGGTCGACCTGGCTCAGCGTCGAACCCCTCTGCCGGGGCCCCGAGCCGCTCCCGGACTGGGTGGTGACCTCGCAGGGCGCGATCGACACCGAGCTCGGTGTCCTCAAGACCGGCAAGGAGGCCGACGTCCACCTCGTCGAGCGCGCCGACCCGCGCGCCCCCGACGCCGGCGTGGTGATGGCGGCCAAGCGGTACCGCTCTCCCGAGCACCGGTCCTTCCACCGCGCCGCGTCCTACACCGAGGGCCGCTCGATGAAGCGCTCACGTGACGAGCGGGCCGTCAAGCGGAAGAGCACCTTCGGCCGGCAGGTCGCGGCCGGCGAGTGGGCGGTGTCCGAGTGGGCCGCGCTGGTGCGGCTCTGGAACCTCGGGCTGCCGGTTCCCTACCCGGTCCAGATCGACGGCACCGAGATCCTGATGGAGTGGATCACCGTCGTCGACGAGGACGGCACCGTCGCGACCGCGCCCCGGCTCGCCCAGACCCGGCCCTCGCCCGAGCTGCTGGCGTCGTACTTCGAGCAGCTCACCGAGGCGCTCGCGACGATGGTGCAGAACGGCCTCGTGCACGGCGACCTCTCGGCGTACAACATCCTGGCGGCGGGCGAGCGGCTGGTCGTCATCGACCTGCCGCAGATCGTCGACCTGGTCGGCAACCTCAACGGGATGACCTTCCTCGAGCGCGACTGCGCCAACATCTGCGGCTGGTTCCGCTCGCGGGGCCTCGATGTCGACGAGCACGCACTGTTCGCGGAACTGATGGCACACGCCTTCTGAACCGGACTATCCCCGGCCGCGCAGAGCCTGCGCCAGCGCGCTCATGCTGATGTCGACGATCGCGCCGAGCTGCTCCCGGCTCGCCCCGGCCCGGCTCATCACGGCCAGCGACTGGTTGACCGCCGTGATGTGGGTGGCGTGGTTCTCGGCGTCGCCGGCGGTCAACTCCCCGGTGTTCAGGGCGGTCCGCAGCCGCGCGCGCTGGAGCCCCACGGCTTCGATCGCGCGCGCGGCGATGGCGGGGCCGAGTACGGGGGTCGCCATCGCGGTCTGGGCGACCAGGCAGCCGTCCGGTACGTCGGGGTCGGCGATGCGCTGGAGGGTGACGTCGAAGAACGCCCGGACCGCGCGCAGCGGTTCGCCGGGCGCACCGGAGGCGAGCGCCTGTTCGTACCGGTCCCCGTACCGGAGGGCGTAGCGGTCCAGGCAGCGCAGATAGAGCGACTCCTTGTCGCCGAACGAGGAGTAGAGGGAACTCCGGTTCAGCCCGGTCACCCGGCACAGGTCATCGAGCGAGGTGTCCGCGTACCCGGCCCGCCAGAACCGGAGCATCGCCGCGTCGAGCGCGACACCCACGTCGAACTGCTTCTTCCCGGCCATCCCGCACCCGCCTCGCTCCTACGGCTCCTGGACCGCCCACCCTATCTTGAACCAAACAGTCCAAGACGGGGTTAGCCTGGAACCATGACCGACGCCGGCACCGCCCCGAACCGCTCCCCCGGCCAGGACCACGTCCCCGGGATGCCCCTGCGCGACCTCGCGGGCTTCACCCACCGCTGGGCCGACGCGGAAGGAATCCGCCTGCACGCCGTGGAGGGCGGCCGGCCGGACGGCCCCACGGTCGTCCTGCTCGCCGGATTCCCACAGACTTGGTGGGCCTGGCACCAGGTGATGCCGCGCCTCGCCGAGCGCTTCCACGTGATCGCGGTCGACCTGCCGGGCCAGGGCCACTCCGACCGCCCCCGAGAGGGCTACGACACCCACACCCTCGCCGCCCGCGTCCAGGCCGCACTGACCGCGCTCGACGTGCCGAAGTACTGGCTCGCCGCCCACGACATCGGGGCCTGCGTCGCCTTCTCCCTCGCCCTGAGGTACCAGGACCGCCTGCACGGCGTCGCCCTGCTCGACGCCGGCATCCCGGGGGTCACCCTCCCCGACACCATCCCGACCGACCCCGAACGGGCCTGGAAAACCTGGCACTTGGCCTTCCACCTGGTCCCCGACCTGCCCGAGACACTGATCACCGGCCGCGAACGCGACTACGTGGGCTGGTTCCTGCGGACCAAGACGCTGTCCCCGGACACGTTCGACAGCGCCGACATCGACCACTACGCCGCCTCCGTCGCGGCCGAGGGCGGCCTCCGGGCGGCCCTCGGCTATTTCCGCGACGCCGCCGCATCGGCCCGCAGGAACCAGGACGCCCTCGCCCAGCGGAAGTTGACCCTCCCCGTCCTGGGAATCTCCAGCTCCCACGGCTCGATCCCCGACATGGCCGCCGCCCTCAGCCCCTGGGCGGAGCACGTGACCGGCACGGTCATCCCGGAGGCCGGCCACTTCATCCCCGACGAGCAACCCGACGCGACGGTGGCCGCGTTGACCGCGTTCATCGATCACGCGAGCGTCGGATAGAGCGCGTCAGGGGGTGGTCCTGCCTACTTGCCTGCCGCCGCCTGCTTACCCCGCCGCCGTCTTGAAGGCGATCCCATCCAGGATGTCGTGCTCGCTCACCACGACCTCCGTCGCCCCGACCCGCTCCATGATCGAGAGGAGTACGAGGGCGCCCGCGCCGATGACGTCGACGCGGCCCGGGTGCATGGAGGGGATCGCGGCGCGTTCGGCGTGGGTGGAGTTCAGCAGGGACGTGGTGATCTCGCGGACCCGGTCGTAGGAGACGCGGGAGTGGTGGATGGCCTCCGTGTCGTACTCGGGGAGGTCCTGGGCGATCGCGGAGACCGTGGTGACCGAGCCGGCCAGGCCCACCAGGGTGCGGGCCTCGCGCAGCGGGACCGTCTGTTCGGCGAGGTCGAGGGCGGCCTCGATGTCGGCGCGCATCGCCGTGATCTGGTCCGGGGTGGGCGGGTCGGTGACCTTGCCGTCGCGGACCAGGTGGCGCTCGGTCATGCGGACGCAGCCGATGTCCACGGAGCGGGCCGCGCGGACGCTGTCGTCGCCGACGACGAACTCGGTGGAGCCGCCGCCGATGTCGACGACGAGATAGGGCTTGGCGAGGGCCAGGTCGTCGCGGCCGGTGAGTTCCTTCGTCGCGCCGGTGAAGGAGAGCTCGGCCTCCTCGTCGCCGGTGACGACCTCCGGTTCCACGCCGAGGATGTCCAGGACGCCGCGCACGAAGTCGTCGCGGTTCGAGGCGTCGCGGGAGGCCGACGTGGCGACGAAGCGGAGGCGTTCGGCGCCGAGTTCCTTGATGATCGCGGCGTAGTCGCGGCAGGCCGCGAAGGTCCGCTCCAGCGCCTCGGGGGCAAGGCGGCCGGTGCGGTCGACGCCCTGGCCGAGCCGGACGATCGTCATCCGCCGGTCCAGGTCGACGAGTTCACCGGTCTCCGGGGTCACGTCGGCGACGAGGAGGCGGATCGAGTTCGTACCGCAGTCGATGGCGGCGACCCGGGTCACTGGTCGTCCTCCTTCTCCGCCACCCCGGGCACGGTCACGCACGGGCCCTTGGCCCACCACTCCGGCAGCATGGCGAGGGCCTCGTCGCCCAGCGGGTTGACGCCCGGGCCCGCGGCCAGGGAGTGGCCCACCAGGACGTGCAGGCACTTCACCCGGTCCGGCATGCCGCCCGCGCTCGGGAAGCCCTCCAGGACCTCGATGGCGTCGCGGCGGGCGATGTAGTCCTCGTGCGCGGCGCGGTAGGCGGCGGCGAGTTCGGGGTCCGTCTCCAGACGGGCCGTCATCTCCTTCATGACGCCGTTCGCCTCAAGGGTGCCGATCGCCGAGGCGGCGCGCGGGCACGTGAGGTAGTACGTCGTCGGGAAGGGCGTGCCGTCGGGGAGGCGGGGGGCCGTCTCCACCACGTCCGGCTGTCCGCACGGGCAACGGTGCGCGATCGCGCGCAACCCGCGCGGCGGACGCCCGAGTTGCTGCTTGAAGGCCTCGACGTCGGCGTCGGTGGGCTCGGTGCGCGGGGTGGGCGGCGGGGGCGTATGCATGACTGTCTTCAGATGTCTTTCTCTGGGTCAGTTCTCACTTGTCGGAGGCGTCGGACCTGTCGACGCCGTCCCACACGTTCGCGTACCAGGGGCGGTCGGCGGCGCCCAGTTCGGCGCGTGACTGCTTCGCCGCGTCCGGGTCGATCACGATGTAGCCCGTCTCCCCGGGCATCACATAGTGCAGCCGCTGCCGGATCTGCTGTTCCGCGTACGAGTCGTCCTGCCAGCGCGCCTTGAGGTCGCGGAGTTGCTCGACGCGCTGCCGGGCCTGGTCCTGCTGCCGCTCCAGGTCGGAGATCTCGGCGCGCTGGGAGACGTACTGCCTTATCGGGTACGCCAGCGCCACGATCAGCGAGCACAGCACCAGGGCGAGGAGGGCCGCCCGGCCGGTGAGCCGGGAGCGGCGGGCCTGCCGCTTGGTCTGGGACCGGTAGACACGGGCCGCCGTCTGCTCGCCGAGCAGCTTGAGCCTGGTCGCGGTGGAGAACCGGTCCCGGTCCTTCACGGCCATGTCCCGCCTCCCCTTCACACGTGCGTACGTCCCCGCACACGGTACGGGACCGGGTGCGGGGACGTACGTACGACTGGCTAAGGCTTAGCCCTGTACGGCTCAGCCCTTGCTGTGCCCATGGTCCGCAGAGCGGACGAGGGGGAAGGCTCAGCCCTTGAAACGCGGGAAAGCGGAACGGCCCGCGTACTCGGCCGCGTCGTCGAGGATCTCCTCGATGCGCAGGAGCTGGTTGTACTTGGCGACGCGGTCCGAGCGGGCCGGGGCGCCGGTCTTGATCTGGCCGCAGTTCACCGCGACGGCGAGGTCGGCGATGGTGACGTCCTCGGTCTCGCCGGAGCGGTGGGACATCATGCACTTGAAGCCGTTGCGCTGGGCCATCTCGACGGCGTCCAGGGTCTCGGTCAGCGAGCCGATCTGGTTCACCTTGACGAGCAGGGCGTTGGCGGTGCCCTCCTCGATGCCGCGGGCGAGGCGCTCGGGGTTGGTGACGAAGAGGTCGTCGCCGACGATCTGGACCTTGTCGCCGAGGCGGTCGGTGATGACCTTCCAGCCGGCCCAGTCGTCCTCGTACAGCGGGTCCTCGATGGAGACGAGCGGGTAGGCCGCCACGAGCTCCTCGTAGTACTCGGTCATCTCGGCGGCCGAGCGGGACTTGCCCTCGAACTCGTACTTGCCGTCCTTGTAGAACTCGGACGCGGCGACGTCGAGCGCGAGCCCGATCTGCTCACCGGGGATGTAACCGGCCTGCTTGATGGCCTCGAGGATGAGGTCGAGGGCGGCGCGGTTCGACTCCAGGTTCGGGGCGAAGCCGCCCTCGTCGCCGAGGCCGGTGGACAGGCCCTTGGTCTTCAGCACCTTCTTGAGGGTGTGGTAGACCTCGGCGCCCCAGCGCAGCGCCTCGGAGAAGGACTCCGCGCCGATCGGGGCGATCATGAACTCCTGGATGTCCACGTTCGAGTCGGCGTGCGAGCCGCCGTTCAGGATGTTCATCATCGGAACGGGCAGCAGGTGCGCGTTCGGGCCGCCCAGGTAGCGGAAGAGGGGGAGGTCGGACGCCTCGGAGGCGGCGTGCGCGACGGCGAGGGAGACGCCGAGGATGGCGTTGGCGCCGAGCGAGCCCTTGTTGTCGGTGGCGTCCAGGTCGAACATCGCCTGGTCGATCAGGCGCTGCTCGGTGGCGTCGTAGCCGACGAGCTCCGGGCCGATCTGCTCGATGACGGCGAGTACGGCCTTCTCGACACCCTTGCCGCCGTAGCGGTTGGGGTCGCCGTCACGCAGTTCGACGGCTTCGAAGGCACCCGTGGAGGCGCCGGACGGAACGGCGGCACGACCCGTGCTGCCGTCGTCGAGGCCGACCTCGACCTCGACCGTGGGGTTGCCTCGGGAGTCCAGGATTTCCCGGGCTACGACGACGTCGATGGACGGCACGAGCATCTCCTTCTTGGGGTCTGACGCGGCTACGGCAACACCGCAGCGGCTCTGCGAGACGAGCCTAACCGGCTCGGGGCGATTGGCCATCCGGTCGGCCGCCTGATGGACAGAACCGAGAGTAAATTGTTTCCGAACGGAACAAAGAGTTCGGCAAAAGTGCAAGAACACGGGCGGGAACACAAAAAGCCCCGCCCCGGTGCGTACGGGGGAACACGCACCGGAGCGGGGAGCCCGTGGGGGACGGGGGTGACCCTCACGAGGTCTCCATGATGGAGTCCACGGATGTGAGGGCGCTGTGGTTCAGCTACGAGCCGCGTATGTCACTTCGGGCTGTCACTTCAGGTGGAGCTGCTGGCCCGGGTAGATGACGTCGGCGTCGTCGATGATGTCCTTGTTCAGCTTGAACAGCTGCTGCCAGCCGCCCTTGACCTTGTGCTTCTCGGCGATCGCGCTGAGGCTGTCGCCCTTGACGACCTTGTACTCGCCGTCACCCTTCTTGACCTTCTTGCCGGTCGGGGTGGTGACGGTCTTCTTGGCGGCCGGGCGCTCGGCGGAGCGGGAGGTGGTGGTGTCGGTCGAGCGGGTGCTGGTGCTGCCGCTGGAGGAGCTGCTCGACGAGCCGCTGCCGCTCGAGGAGCTGCCGCCGGAGTAACCGGCGCCCGACAGGCCGGTGCCACAGGTGGGCCAGGCGCCCTTGCCCTGGGCCGCGAGAACCTTCTCCGCCACGGCTATCTGCTGGGACTTGGAGGCCTGGTTCGCGGTGGAGGCGTAGGCGGTGCCGCCGTACGCGGCCCACGTCGAGGCGGAGAACTGCAGACCGCCGTAGTAGCCGTTACCGGTGTTGATGGACCAGTTGCCGCCGGACTCGCAGCTCGCGACCGTGTCCCACTCGGAGGCGGTGGCGGCGGAGGCGCTGCCGGTCGCCATGAGCGGGGCGGCGATGGCGACACCGGTCACGCCGGCGAGCGTGGCGACACGGGTAGACCGTTGAAGAACTGACGGACGGCGGTGCTTGCCCTTGCTGGAAAACAGCATGGAAAATCCCAATCCCCTCACCGACGCCTACGAGGTGAGCTGTCGGGTTCGGGCCGTGTGAGTTGCCCGGCCGCGCACCTCTCGGTGCGCGACTTAACCCCAAGCCGGTTCCGGTGTCTCTCGACTCCCGGGCCCGGCACTTACCTTGGGTCCCCCGCTCCTGCCTACGGCGCTTGACGCGACGACTGTTCCCGGAGGCCGCTGGCAGGACTCGGCGTGTGCGGCAGCCGGGGCTCGTGGTGACGAGCGGCCTTGACCGTAGACACGGAATCCGCGGAATTTCAAAGACGATCAGGGCTTCTGAGACTCATCCCACACTTTGATCAAACCGGACATTCAGCGCGAAGCGTGACGCGAACTCCCGCTGTCCTCTTGCTACTTTTCGTCCACTTCCGTACCGACGTCCAAGGTCTGACCGGCGGCGATCTGGGTCGGATCGGCGCCTATCACCTTTTTGTTCTCGGCGTAGAGCGCACGCCATCCACCGTCGAAGCCAAGGGAGTTCGCGATGGACGCGAGGGAGTCGCCGGCGCGGACGGTGTAGGTCTGCGGCGTCACGCTCTCCTCGGCGCTCGCCCCGCGATGCCTGCCGCCGCTCGCCTCGCTCCCGGATTCACCGAGCGCGCCGGTGTCGACGAGGCTCGACTTACCCGTCGCCTGGGCCGAGTTGTCCGAGTCGTCGGATTTCGGGGAGGCGGCGACCGAGCCGTTACCGGTCGAAGGGGTGGCGGACTTGTCGGACTTGGCGGGGTTGTCCGTCGCGGTGGGCGAGGGGCTGCTCGACGAGTCGCCGCCGGAGCCACCGGACGAATCAGATGAAGTCGAGCCTTCGAGGCCGGAGTCCGACAACCCGGAGGAAACGGATGAGTCGGACGAACCCGAGTCGGAGTCGGAGCCGGAGGAGTCCGTCGCGCCGGCGGACGGCGAGTCGCTCGCGAGACCGGTGTCGACGTTCGTCGAACCCGAGTCCGTGGTGAGGCCGGAGAGCAGCGCGCAGGTCGTCCAGGCGGAGGTGCCCTTGTCGTCGAGGATCTTCTCGGCGACGGCTATCTGCTGGGAGCGGCTGGCCAGGTCGGCGCTGGGCGCGTAGTCGAGGCCGCCGTACTTGTCCCATTCGTCCTGGGACATCTGCAGGCCGCCGTAGTAGCCGTTGCCGCTGTTCTCGCTCCAGGAGCCGCCGCTCTCGCAGTTGGCCACCTTGTCCCAGGTGGTGCCGTCGGCGGCGTTCGCGGCGGCGGCGCCGAGGAGCGGAATGGCGATGGCGGAGCCGGTCACCCCGGCCGCGACGAGGAGAGCCGGAGCCTGGCGGGGGCGACGGTGTCGACCGTTCCCGGAGAGCATGCGGGGGCCTTTCGCGTGACAGCGGGGGGACCGCGCGGCGGGTGGTGCGGGGCGCCGCGCTGGTACGTGAACGTAGCCGCAGTCGATCACTTGTCACAAGTTAATGCCACGTAGATCACGTGAAGATCACAGACTTGAAGAACTGTCACCTTTGGGTTTACGGGGCGAGATGACCTGTTTGGGCCCTGGTCAACGGAGTTGGGGCCCGGTCGGTCCCGGTCTACGGGGTTGGCGTGCCCGCCCGGGGGGTGAACTCCACCGGCAGGGTGCGCAGTCCGCGCATGATGAGGCCGCCGCGCCAGCGCAAGTCGGCCGGGTCCGCGGCGAGTTGCAGGTCGGGGAGGCGGGTGAGGAGGGTGGCGAGCGCGGTCTGGCCCTCCAGGCGGGCGAGCGGGGCGCCGAGGCAGTAGTGGATGCCATGGCCGTAGCCGAGGTGTTGATTGTCACGCCGTCCCAGATCGAGCACGTCGGGATCGGCGAACCGCTCCGGGTCGCGGTCCGCGGCGGCCAGGACGACGAGCACGGGGTCGCCGGCCGCGATGTCCTGCCCGCCGAGGGTGAGCGGGCGGGTGGCGAAGCGCCAGGTCGCGAGCTCCACCGGGCCGTCGTAGCGCAGGAGTTCCTCGACGCCGGTCTCGAGGAGGCCGTGCTCCCCCGCGGCCAGGGACTTCTCCAGGCGGGCACGCTGCTCGGGGTGGGTGAGGAGGGCGTACGTGCCGTTGCCGATCAGATTCACGGTCGTCTCGAAGCCGGCGAAGAGCAGGATGAAGGCCATCGCCGCGGCCTCGTTCTCGGTGAGGTGCTCGCCGTGGTCGGAGGCGCGGATGAGACCGGAGATGAGGTCCTCGCCGGGGAGCGGGTCCGGGCTGTCGGGGAGGGCCTCGCGCTTGCGGTGGATGAGTTCGGCGAGATAGCCGCGCATCTTCTTGACGGACCGCGCGACTCCGCCTCTCGGTCCTCCCCCGTGCCGGATCATCATGCCCGCCCAGTCCCGGAAGTCGTCCTGGTCCTCGCGGGGGACGCCGAGCAGGTCGCAGATGGCGTAGATGGGGAGCGGGAAGGCGAAGTCGTGGATGAGGTCGGCGGAGCCGGTCTGCGCGAAGCGGTCGATGAGGTCGTTCGTCAACTCCTGCACGCGCGGGGCGAATTCGGCCACCCGGCGGGGCGTGAACGCCTTGCTGACCAGTCGGCGCAGGCGGGTGTGGTCCGGCGGGTCGATGTTGAGCAGATGCGTCATCAACTCGGCCTTGCGCTCACCCGGGATCCCGGTCTTGCCCTTGGCGTGCGCCGGCCCGTCGTGATGCGCGGGGTTCTTGGAGAGCCGCGGATCGGCGAGCGCCTGCTTGGCATCGACGTACCGGGTGACCAGCCAGGCCTCCACTCCGCTGGGCAGCCGCGTTCTGTGCACGGGGGCGTGCTCGCGGAGCCAGGCGTAGGTGGGGTAGGGGTTGGTGGCGAATTCCCAGGTGAAGAGGTCGGGGGCCTGGGCGGGGTCCGGGGGGCTGGGCTGGTTGGTCACTCGGTGACGGTATCCGGGGTGGGGGTGAGGGGACCCTCCGGTGCCGGGGGGAGGGAGGCGGGGAGGCCGACGGGGTTCGCGGTGGCGGCCCTGCGGAACCAGTCCTGGGCTTCGGCGGACTTGCCCTGCAGTTCCAGCAACCCGGCGATGGACAGCTCCGCGTCGGTGACGCCCCCGTCGAGAGCTTTGCGGTACAGCTCCATCGCCTCGCCGAAACGGCCCTTCCGAATCATCCACCGGCCGAGGTTGTGCGCGGCGTTCGCGTCTCCGGCGTGTGCGGCACGCCGGTAGAGGAGGACCACCTTTGTCTCATCGACCTCCGGCTCCCAGGAGAGATAGCCGCCGAGTTCGCCCGCGGCACGCGCGTCGCCCCATGCGGCGGCGTAACTCAGCCAGATGTACGCCTCCGGGTCGTGCCATCTGCTGAGGAGAGCACCGATGCTCAGCGCGACCTCGCGCCGGCCCGCCGCGGCGGCCTTGCGGTACCAGCGGAGCGCCTCGTCCTCGCGGCCGGCGCCGACCAGCATGTCGCCGAGTTCGTGGGCGGCTGCGGCATCGCCCGCCTCGGCGCCCTGGCGTAACCAGGTCTCGGCCTGGCCGCGGAGGAGGGTGCCGAGTGCGGCGGCGGCAACCGGGTCGCCCGCCCCGGCAGCCTGCTCCAGGTAGGGCTGGGCCTCGGCCATGTCGCCGCGGACCATGAGGAGTTCGGCCAGCGCCGCGGCTGCCCGGTCGTGACCCCGGCTCGCCGCCTCGCGGAAGCAGTCCTCCCCGTCGACCGTGCCGAGGCTGTGGCCGTACCTGCCGAGACGGAACAGCGCCTCCGGGTCCCTGGCCTCCGCACGGGGACGGAAGTACAGGTCCGCGGCCGCCGCGAACCGCTCGGAGAGCGTGGGCTCCGTGCCCTCGTCGAGCGCCGGTGTGTCGAGCGCCAGTGTTCTGACCGCTTCCCACACCTCGTAGGGAACCGTCCGCGTGTGCGAGGACCGCCCCGCGTCCGCCACCAGTGAACCGAAGGCGCGCAGCTCGCCTCCCGGACCGTCCTCGACGAGCATCCCGGTCACACCGTGCCGAAGCTCTGTGGCCCAGGCGAGGGCGTCCGCCCATGACTCGCGTTCCGGGTTGAGCCCCTCCAACTGCTCGTAGTGCGCGCTCAGTTCCTCCAGAAGGTGCGGCGACACACCTCCCTCCACACCGAGTCGGGCCAGGTCGACAGCCACGCGCACCAACAAGTGCCCCCGTGGATGCGCCGTCGCCCGGCGCGCACGCCACCACATCTCCCACAACTCCGAGCCCACCGCCAGGTACTCGGTCACACCGCGCTCCCCGCGCCACTCGCGGGCGTCGAGGAGCTGCGGGTCGACCTCCCGGCCGAGCCGCTCCAACTCCTCCCGGCTCCAACGGCACGTCAACTCCACCGGCTCCGCCAGCGCGAGCACCCGAGCCGCTGGTCCCCGGCCGAAGCGGCGCGCGTCGTACGCCTCGTCGCTCATCGTCGCCACGACCGGCACACGCAGTTCGGCAAGTTGGGTCAACAGGGAGGAATCGAGACCGTGTTCGTCGAGATGCCCCTCCAACTCGTCGAGCCAGAGGACGTACGAGCCCTTACGGTCGCGCAGCGCAAAGGGAAGCGCGCGCAGATCGGCGCCCAGTGAGGGGCTGCACACCCTTGTCCCGGGCGGCAACGCGTCGAGGACAGCGGCCCACGCGGTACGGCTCTTGCCCGAGAAGAGTTCGCCCGTCACTACGACGAAACCGCCACCACTCACGAGTGCGTGGAGCCGTTCGTCGACGTCCCGCCTTACGTAGGGCGGGAGTTCGGGGTCCTTGTCGAGGCGGCGGGTCCTGCGCACGCCCCGGCCGACGGGGTCGGCGGCCTCCACCGTGGACCATCCGGCGGGGTCGTGGAGGGCGACGGGGCCGTAGTAGTTGTGCTGGACGCCTGTGACCGTGCCGTGGAAGGTACTTGTCCGGAAGTCGAAGTGGTCCTGGGACTCAGCCGGGGGCGAGGGTGTTTCGTGTGGACCCGCATCGGCGGTAGGGGTCAACTTCTCGACGAGGGAGCTGAGTTCGTCGGCCGCCGCCTCCGGACTGGACGCGTGCACGAGCACGTCGAACAGGGTCAAGCGCCAATACGTCACGAGCGACGCGCTCGGTGGCTGCCGACCGAGCCGGTCGAGCTCGCCGGAGTAGTCGCTGAGTGACCAGTGGCGCCGTAACCACTCCTCGAAGCCGAGCCGAACCGGTCCCCACTGAGCGGCCGAACCGGCCCCACGCGTCAGCGCCTTGGCCGCTGCCTCCGCCAAACGCTCCACGTCCTGCCTCGCCACGCTCGCCCCCCGCGCACCTCGCAACAGCTCCACGCCAAAGGTACTGAGTCAGCGGCCCCCCGAGTCAGCCTTCGGCCACAGTCCCGGCGCCGGTACCGCTCCCGTCCTCCCTCTCCCGGATCGCGTCCCGATAAGCCCGCCCCGCCGCCCGCAACGCCGCCTCCGGATCCACCCCGTCCGCCTCCGCCCGCACGGCCAGTGCCAGCAGCTCGTAGCCGATGCCGTCGTCGCCCTTCGGCAGCGGCAACGGCACCTCAAGTCCCGCCGTCCGCACGCGTGATGCCAGCTTCGCCGCGAGGGCCAGGCCGGGCTGGCCCATGGGGATGCCCTCGGTGACGGAGGTGCGCTGTTTCTCTGTCGCCTTCGTGCGGAGCCAATGCGCCTTGACCTCTTCGGGAGTTGACGCCGTCTCGTCGCCGAAGACGTGTGGGTGGCGGTGGATCAGCTTGGTGACGATGCCGGCGGCCACGTCGTCGACGGAGAAGGGGGTGTCGGGGTCCTCCTCGGCGATGCGGGCGTGGAAGACGACCTGGAGGAGGACGTCGCCCAGCTCCTCGCGCAGCTCGTCGCGGTCGCCCTCCTCGATCGCCTCGACGAGTTCGTACGCCTCCTCGATGCCGTACTTCGCCAGGCCCTGGTGGGTCTGCTGCGAGGACCACGGGCACTCGGCGCGAATGCGGTCCATGACCTGGACGAGGTCGAGGAGTCGGGCGCCCGGCAGGTCGTAGGAGGCGGGGAGCAGCTCCAGCTCGGGCATCTGGACGCGGCCGGAGCCGGCGAGCCGGGCCAGGCCGTCGGTCAGCGCCGGCTCGCCCTCGCCCGTGGCCACGATCACCACGGTGTGGCCGCCCGCGCAGGCGGCGACCAGTTCCTCGGCGGTCGGGGCTGCCTCGTCCACCCGTATCCCGGCCTCGCCCAGATACGGCAACTGCGGATGCGCCCCGTCCGCGCACAGCACCCGGTCGGCGTCGCGCAGTGCCTGCCAGGCGGGCCAGGACAGCAGGCCGGGGGCGACGCGGTGGCTGGTGGTGAGCAGGACGATACGGCCGGGGGCGGGTGCGGAGGTGCCGTCAGGGGCGGGGCTGTTTGCGTTCACCCTCCGAACGTAACCCACGCCGCCGACAGCCCCGGAGTTGTCCACAGGCCACTCGGCGCTCCTGCGGCAGGCGCGCCCGCCGTACCGTTACGCCGGCTGCTGAGTCGCCGCCGCCGTGACCTCCCGCACCCAGGGCGTCTTCGCGTCCACCCGGCTGCTCTTGGTCACGTCCCACGTGCCGTAACGCGGATTGAGGTCGACGTGGAGTTCTTTGGAGGCGTTGGAGAGGGCCTTCCAGAAGGCGGGCTGGGAGGTGTCGGTGCCGAGCTTCGCGGCGAGTTTGCGTCCCTCCACCTGGAGGCGGAGGTTCTCGTCGAGGCGCTGCGGGGGGACGCCGTACTGGGCGAGCCAGGTCGCCTCCAGGGCCTTGGCGCCGCCCGCCTGCTGGGCGAGAGCGGACCGCATGTCCTGGATGTCCTTGCGGGAGACGGTGACTCCGGCGTCCTGCGCGGCACGGTGGACGACCTGGTCGAAGACCATGCCGTAGAGCGTCTCGCGGGTGAGGCCGCCGGTGGTGGCGATGGCCCGCTCGTACTGTGCCTCGTTCTGCACGGACGCCCGCTGGGCCGTACGCACCTCGTTGACCCTGGTCTGCAACTGCGCGACGGTGATGCGCTGCCCGCCCACGACGGCCGCCGCGCCCGGATGCGCGTCGCTTCCGCAGGCGGTCAGGGCGGGGGCCGCGGCGGCGATCACGGCGGTGAGGACGAGCGCGGTGCGACGGCGGCGGTGCAAGGGAGCCTCCCGTTGGAGATTGTGCGACGGTGCACAAAGTCTTGCGGTGATCGATGTTAGGCAGTGGGTCGCCTGGGGCCAACCCATTCGACCAACGATTCACCAGGACTTCGGGCACCGGCACGCACGCGTGGGGCTCGGGCGCGGGGTTCAGCCGGTGATGGCCACCGGCGCGTCCCAGGTGTCGCGGTCCACGGTGATCGTGTAACCGCCGCGCGTCTCCTTGCTGTTGACCATGTACTGGTGGGCCCGGCTGTGGTTGGTGAACTGGGTGGAGCCCCAGGGCCAGTCCGAGGTCGTGGTGTACGTCTTGTCCCACAGCGCGTACCAGAGGTTGCCCGGCAGGTCCGTCTTGTCGGTCGCCGTCGCGATCGCCTTGGCGCTGGAGCTGGAGAAGCCGTAGAGGCCGCTGCGGTAGATCTTGACGTGCAGTTCCTTGTCGAAGGCGCGGACGTACGTCAACACGGCGTTGTTGCAGGCCGTGTTCGTGATGTCGTACGACTCCATGTCCAGGTAGATCGGGCTGCCGGCCTTGAAGCCGAGCGCGGCGGACTTGGCGACCGCGTCGTCCGCCTCGGACTTGCCGACGGCGGCGGCCGTGGAGGCGCTGATCTTCACCGAGCCGCCGGAACCGCAGGACGGCTGCGAGCCGACGTAGAGCGGGATGAACTTCCAGCCGACCGTGGTGAGGGACTTGACCCAGGAGGCGGTGAGGTTGGGCTGGCTGCAGCCGCGGTTCTTGCCGCCGATGTAGACGGCGGCGGCACCGTAGGCGCCGTCGGTGTGCCAGGCCTTCATCGCGGCCAGGGAGGGCGCGGCGCAGGTGTCGAAGGCGCGGCCGGTGTAGGTCTTCTGCGCGGGCCAGGTGGTGGCGGCCATCGAGTTCGTCGCGGCGATACCGCCGCCGGCGACGACGGCGGCACCCGCGACGCCCCAGGCGATGTATCTGCGCTTCTTCGACTGCCGGTGCTCGGACATGAAAAACCCCACCCCTGGTGTACACGTGCTGGTTCGTATGCACTTGCGCATGCACTCGCATGCGCTTGTTCGTGCGAATTTGGCAAAAGAGGATCGCAACTTATCCGGTGCCGCTCATACCTTCGGGAAACTCCGTCCCCAGAAGGTCACAACGTTCTCCCTGGAAACGGCAAAAACTAGCCGCGCACCTGCCCCAGCCACTGCAGCGTCCGCCGGATGTCCGCCGCGAGCGGGTGTCCGGGGCCGTGACGGCGCTCGACGTCCACCAGGAGGCGGCCGAGGGTCTCGTGGGCCGCGCCGCGGTCGCCGAGCGCGAGCAGCAGGTGGCCCATGCGGCGGCGCACCTCGTGGGCGAGCTCGGGGTCGCCGGCCATGTACTGGTTCTCGTAGTACGGCAGCAGCGCGCGGTACTCCGCGAGGGCCGCCGCCGGGTCGCCGAGCGACTCCAGGCACTGGGCGGCCTCGTAGCGGTAGCGCAGGGACTGCGGGTCGGACGGGCCGGCCTCGGCGGCGCGCTCGTCGGCGAGGCGGCGCAGTTCGGGCAGCGCGCGCCGGTACTGGCCGTCGTCCATGAGCGTGGCCGCGTACTGCTTGCGCAGGGTGCGCACGACCGGGGAGTGCGCGCCGTGCTGCTCGGCGGCCGTGGGCAGGATCGCGCCGAGGATGTCGACGGCCTGCGTGATCCGGCCCTCCCCGAGCAGCCGCTTGACCTCGTCCACGGCGGCGGCGACGTCGCGTTTCTCGGCGGCGGGCGGCGCGAGCGGGGCGGGCTGCGACGCGGGGGTGCGGGCGCGGTCCGGCCAGGGGGCGTGCGGGCGCAGGAACGGGCGCGTGGGGTCGAGCGGCGCCCCGCTGGGCATCCCGCGCGCGGGCAACAGCAGCGCGAGGCGCTCGTACACCTCCTGCGCGGAACCGGGCCGGTGCTGCGGGTCCTTCGCGAGCAGATGCAGGACGAGCGCTTCGAGCGACTCGGGGACCTCGGGGCGGATGCGGCGGACGGGCACCGGCGGCTCGTACAGATGCCGGTGCAGCACCCCGAGCGCCGTCGAACCCGCGAACGGCACGTCCCCGCTGAGGAGTTCGTGCAGCAGCACGCCGAGCGCGTACAGGTCGGTGTACGGGCCGACCGCGCCGCCCATCGCCTGCTCGGGCGCCATGTAGGCGGGCGAGCCGATGGGCGTGCCGGTGTGGGTGAGGCGGGTGGTGTCGGCGTCCATGACGGAGGCGACGCCCAGGTCGAGGACGGTGACCGTGCCGTCCTGCTTCACCATCACGTTGCGCGGCTTCAGGTCGCGGTGGACGATCGGCACGGCGTGCACGGCGCTCAGCACGGCGCACAGTTGGGCCGCGACCGCGACCGCCCACTGCCACGGGTAGGGGTCCTGCTCGGCGAGGTGGTCGGAGAGGTCGGCGCCGTCGATGTACTGCATGACGAGGAACAGCTCCTCGCCCTCGCTGCCCGCGTCGTGCACCGTGACCAGCCCGGGGTGGTCGACCTGCGCGGTCACCCGGCACTCGCGCACGAAGCGGCGGCGCAGTTCGTCGGCCTCCTGCCCGGCCACCTTGTCGGGGCGCAGCAGCTTCACCGCCACGCGCCGGTCCAGCCGTCGGTCGTACGCCGTCCAGACCTGGCCCATGCCGCCCTGTCCGATGAGCGTGGACAGTTCATAGCGGTCCGCGACGACCCGTCCTGCCGCCACGGTCACCTTCCGCCCTCGTCGTGCTTGCGCAGATAGTCACTCAGCTCGTCGAGCTCGGCCCGCACCTGGTCGATCCGGGCGGGCGCGGGGCGCTGCTGCGGCGGCGGGGTGGACATCGGCGGCTGCGGCACGGGCGTGTGCGGCACGGGCGGCGGGGTGTGCTGCTGCGGCACGGGCGTGTGGGGCATCGGCGGCGGGGTGTGCTGCTGCGCGGTCGTCGCGGTGTACGGCGGCGGGGCCTGGGAGGGTTGCCCGGGCTGCGGGTAGCCGTACGCCGGGGACGGCTGCCCGACGTAGGCGCCCTCACGGAGTTGCTGAAAGTGGCGTATGTCCGCTGCCAGGTAGTACGCGATCGACGCCACCAGGGTGCCCAGGAGCAGCGTGATGCCCACATAGCCGCCGGTGGTGTGGACATCCTCGCCGGGCTCGGAGCCGAGCAGCACGATGCTGAGGATGTCCGCCGCCAGCGCGGCCACGAACAGGCCCCAGTCCAGGGACTTGCGGGTCACGATGGCCAGCCGCAGCAGCATCGTCCAGGCCAGGAACCCGATGCAGAACACCGAGATCCCCACAAACAGCACGCGCACGAGGACCAGCGCCCCGGTGGGCGGCGGTGGCTTCGCCGGCTGCGGGTAGCCGTGGCCTTGCATGGCTGCTCCTGGTGCCTTCAGAGGGCGTACGGTGCCGCGACCGCCGTCGGTCCGGCGCGAATTCGACGCGTGGACAACAGCGGTCGTGCGATTGTCGGTTCGAGCGTATAGGCCGACACGGACAACCGGTCCCGGGTTGTACCGAACCGTTGTCGTGCTGATCACCTCGTACGACATCGCAGGTGCCGAGGGTAGCGGTGGAGCCCCGCCCTCCGGCGCACGGCGGCACTTCTCGGTCGGGCGCCGAGTCGCGTGCTCAGTCGGGCGTGACCGTGCCGTCCGTCAGGCCGTCGTACATGCCGCGCACGAGCTGCTCCCCGAGCCTGCCCGCCTGCCGCAGCGCCCGCTCGAAGTCCTCCAGGGCACGGAACCGGGCGCCGTAGCGGCGCTGTTCGTCCAGCGACAGGCGCGGCAACTGGAGCCTGCGGACGTCGAGTCGGGTCGCCGTGGACGCGTAGCTGCTGGCCTGGCGGTTGTTGGCGGTGCCGCGCAGGAAGCCGGCGAGGAACCACGGGTCCAGCGACCCGGGATCGGGCCGCAGCAGCACCAGGCTGCGGCCCAGGGCGGCGCCCCGGGTCGTGTCGTCGATCACGCGCGCCATCGCACCGCCGCCCAGCACCGGGACGACGACATCGCCCGGCTCGGTGAGGACGGCCACCTCGTCGCTCTCCGGGAGCATCCCGGAAGGGGCCGTTCCGGCGAGGACGTCCTGGTCGGTGAGAACGGGCACACGCGCGTGGCCGCCGTTTCCGCCGGTGCGCATCACCAGGGCGCCCCCGCGCGCGAGTTCACCGATCGTGGTGAGCGGCCAGCGCGCGGGCCGCTCGGGGTCGGCTGAGTGGTCGACGGACGGCGGGGTGAGGTCGGCGGTCAGCCGGAGCGTCTCACCGAGCCGCTCGCGCACGGCCGTGAGTTCGTCGGCGCCGTCGGCCGCGGTCGCGGGCGGGAGGTGACGGGCGGGGGCCAGGTCCACGTCGTCGTCGAGGAGTTCGATGACCGGCACGGAACGCGCCAGCCCCGGCTCCTCGTCCACCCGTCCCGCCCGGTCGAACGCCCGCCAGGCCTCCATCACCGCACCCCGCACAGCCTGCCAGTCCGGCCCGCCGCGCCCCTCGGTGGCGAACCGCCCGGTGTCCACCAGCAGCACCTCCGGCTGCGCGGGCGCCCGCTCCGGCCGCCGCAGCACCCACAGGTGCAGCGGGATGTTGTACGGCGGCGCCGCCCCGATCGGCAGCGCCACGACCGCCCGCAGCGCCCCGCGCCGCAGCAGATCGGCACGGATACGGCGGCCCGAGCGCCGGGAGGCCGCGGCCGGCGGCATCAGCAGTACGGCCGTGCCGCCGTCCTTGAGCCGGGCCAGCGCGTGCTGCACCCAGGCCAGCTCGGACTCGTTGCGCGCCGGGAAGCCGTACTCCCAGCGGGGGTCGTAGGCGAGCTCGTCGTGGCCCCAGTTGCGCTCGTTGAACGGCGGATGGCACAGGACGACATCGGCCCGCAGCGCCGGGTACGCGTCGGCGCGCAGCGTGTCCCCTGCCGTGCCGCGCACGGTGACCCGCGCGTGCAGGGCGAGCCGGAGCGCGGCGAGCGCGGCGAGTTCGGGGGCGTTGTCCTGGGCGTACAGCTCCTGCTCGGGCCGGGGGGTGACGGCACGCAACAGGGCGCCGGTGCCGCAGGCCGGGTCCAGCGCGGTGTGCGCCGGGCCCGCCAACTCGGCCATCAGGCGGGCGAGTTCGGTCGGGGTGAGCGTGTACTGGCGCGGGTTGGCGTCGAGATGCCGCCCGAGCAGGAACTCGAACGCCTGCCGCGCGCCCAGCTCCGCGGCGAGTTCCGCGGCACCGCGGAGGAGGGGGGCGGAGGGGAGGAGTTGGGGGCCGGTGGGGGTGTGGACCGCGGGTGCGGTGGGGGCGGGGTTCACAGCGGGGGCGGCGAGTGCCGGGTTCACAGCGGGCGCGCGGAGTGCCGGGTTCACAGTGGGTACGGCCGGTGCGGAGTTCACAGCAGATGTGGCGGGTGCCGTGTTCACAGATGTCGACGGCACTGTTACGGCAGCCAGGGAGTTCACAGTGTTCGGGGTGTTCACAGCCGCCGCGGCGCTTCCCTCTCGCCCCCTGTGAACACTGCCTCCGCCCACCGCGCCGAAGCGCGGCACGATCACCTGCTCCAGCGCGCCGGGCAGCATCGCGGCCAGGCGCTCGTCCGAACCGGCGCTCACGTCCAGCCAGACGGTGGGGCGTTCATGGATGAGCAGCAGGACACAGCCCGCGTACGTCAGGGCGGTGGTCGGGCCCTCGGGGTGGCCGACGAGTTGCTGCCAGACCCGTTCCCGCAGCGGGACTTCGGCGAGTTTTCCCTGCTTGCGCAGCCAGGACTCGATCTCGGTGAGGGCGAAGGCGGGGCTGGTCTCGGTGCCGCCGACCGGTTTGGGGAAGTCCGCGTGGCGGCGGCGCCAGTTGCTGACGGCGGCACGGCCGACGCCGGCCAGCCGTGCGATACCGGCGGCGGTCACCTCTGTCGCGTTGTCCTGCACTCGCTCCGCTCCCCTCGTCCCGCCGGCCCCGGTGCGCCCGCCGTGTCGTCTGTGACGCCGAGCATACCGACGCAGACATGATCTACCCCTTCACGGCCGTGTACACACCACATCACGTGAATCGTGTTGACTCGGTTCACAGCCTCTGCTCTTATTGACCCAGCGAACGAGCGGCCGTCAGAGCAAGGCGGTCGCCGCATCGGGGGAGGGGACAGCCATGGGCATGAAGGGCAGGCTCGCGCTCGGCGCCGTCGTGGGGGTAGTCGTCATCGGGGTCGTCTCGGCGAACGCCGGCGCCAACGGCGGCGGTGCGGACAGTGGTTCGGACGGCAGCGGCGACGGCTCTTCGGCGTCGGCGCAACACAAGGCCGCCGGCAACAAGGACTCGGTCTCGACGAAGGGCTCGGGTTCGGGCGAGGCCGTCGAGGAGAAGAAGGCCGCGTTCGACGGGGACGGCGACTTCGAGGTCGGCACGGACATCGAGCCCGGCACGTATCGCACCAGCGGCAACACCGACGGCATGTGCTACTGGGAGCGGGCCGAGGACGCCTCGGGCGACACGGGCTCGCTGCTGGCCAACGACAATGTGAGCGGCGCCAGTTACGTCACCGTCAAGGCCACCGACAAGATCTTCAGGTCCAGCGGCTGCAAGGACTGGGAGGCCGTCGACGCGAAGGCGCAGGCCTCCCCCGCCACGAAGATGACCGGCGACGGCGGCATGTTCAGGGTCGGCGTCGACATCGCCCCCGGCACCTACAGGTCCACCGGCAACACGGACGACCTGTGCTACTGGGAGCGCGCGAAGGACGCCGAGCACGGGCTGGACTCGATCCTCGCGAACGACAACGTGACCGGCACGGCCGTCGTCACGATCAGCCCCCAGGACGCCTACTTCAAGACGACCGGCTGCAAGGACTGGAAGAAGACGGCCTGACCCTCGGGTCGGGCGAACGCCCTCACCGCCCTCTCGCCACCCACGGCACTCCGTCCGCCTGCCCGGCGCCTCACCGGCCCCCGCTTCGGGGCACCCCTCTCGCTTCAGCAGCCCGGCACGTCGTCATCGCCGCATCTCGCGATCGCTGCATCTCGCCGTCGCCGCACCTGCCACCTCTCGCTTCTCACCTCTCGCTCCTCACCTCTCATCTCTCACCTCTTCAGCCAAGGAACTGCCATGCGTCGTACCGCACTTGCCGCTCTCTGCCTCACCACCGTGGCCGCCGCGGGACTCACCGGGTGTCTGCCCGGTGAGGACAAGGCGGACAGCAAGCCGAAGGGCCCGTTCGCCGGGCTGACCGGCGGCGAGATCGCCGACCGGTCCCTGACCGCCACCACCGCCGCCTCGTCGCTACGTCTGAAGGGCGACATACCCGACGACGAGAGCGGCGGCACGATCGTGATCGACATGGCGCTGAACAAGAAGGGTGAGTGCGCCGGCACGCTGAGCCTGCAGGGCAAGGGCAAGGCCGACATGATCAAGGTCGGCGACACCATCTACATGAAGTACGACGAGGCGTTCCTGCGCGGCCAGAGCGACGGCGAGTCCAAGGCGGACACCGATGCGGTCGTGGACATGATGGCCGGGAAGTGGACCAAGATGTCCGCGAAGGGCGAGGACGCCAAGGACATCGCGAGCTTCTGCGACCTGAACTCGATGCTCGGCAGCGCAGCGGACGGCAACTCGGACGCGACGCGCGGGAAGACGACCACCCTCGACGGCACTCCGGCGATCGTCCTGCACGAGAAGGACGGCAAGGACACCTACACGCTGTACGTGGCGACCGAGGGCAAGCCGTATGTGCTGCGCATCGACAGCGTCTCCGCCAAGGACCCGGGGACGCTCACGTTCGGCGAGTACGAGAAGCCGGTGCCGGCGAAGAAGCCCGCCGGCAAGATCCTGGACCTGGACGCGCTGGGCAGTTGAGCAGTCGAGCGGCCCCAACCGGCTTGCGGCTGGGGGATGTTCACAGGGCGTGCCGTAGCCACACGTTGGGCTCGACGTACACGGCGCAATCGCGCTCCGGTTCGCAGCGCACCGGCACCAGTGCCCCGGGTACCTCGATGTCGCCCGCGGTGTCGAAGGGCAGCCCCGTCCAGCAACGCCACTCCTCCAACGAGGCGGCCACGGTCATCGACGCGGGCGCGATGGAGTCGACGACGGCACCGGCCCGGACGTGGACGCGCAGCCATGAGTCGTGCGGCAGTCCGTCGGGGCGCAGCCGTCGTACGTACTCCTCGATCGGGGTGTGCGGTTCGAGGTGTTTGGCGCTGGGGCGGAGCGGGGCGACGACCTCGGTGAAGCCGTGGGCGCGCGCGTTGTCCCGCATCGCCGCGAGCATCCGGCCGGACAGCCCGCCGCCCTGGGCCTGCGGGGCGACGCTGATGGAGATCGCGCTGACGGTGTCGGGGCGGGTGCCTCGGCGCAGGTCGGCGAAGGCCCAGACGAGCACCTGGTCCCAGCCGCGCGCGGGAAGCGTGCCGCGATCCTCGGTGTGGAGGGCGAAGGGCAGGCTGTAGGCCTGCGCGACGACTTCGCCGTGCTCGTCCTCTGCGAAGAGCACGTACTCCGGCAGTTCGGTGGCGATCCGGCTGTAGTGGGCGTTGCCCACCAGGTCGTTGGTCACGAACTCCGGCCAGGTGTCGGGCATCCCGCGGACCTGCTCCAGCTTGTCGGGCCGCTCGGCGAGGCTCGACACCTTCGGTTCCATATCTGTCACCGTAGGCGGCGGCGCGAGATCCGAGAACCGGTTTTCACGTCGCCGCCGGTCACATCGGCGCCCGGTATGTCACCGCCGGGCGCCTCTGAGCGTTCCGCCGTCAGGTCAAGTCGCGGCCGCGGCCGCTCAGTTCGCGTGGAACCTCGCCGGCGCGTTCGTCGGATTGCCTCCGGTCGGCAGGGCCTGCTTCGAGCAGGTGGAGAGGACCTTCACCATCGCGGCCTTCTCCGCGGAGGTGACCCACAGCCCGTACTTCTTCTTCACGGCGACCTGTGCGGCGACATACGTGCACCGGTACGCCTTGGGCGGCACCCAGGTCGCCGTGTCGCCGTCGCCCTTGCTGCGGTTGGGGCTGGCGCCGACGGTGAGGAGGTTGAGCGGGTCGTTGGCGAGAGCTATGCGCTTGCTGGCGTCCCAGTACTTGGCGCCCTTCTGCCAGGCGTCGGAGAGAGCGACCAGGTGGTCGATGTCGACGAGGCTGGCGCCGCGCTTGTAGACGACTTCCTTGCCGGAGTACGGATCGGATTCGAGGACGCCGTACGACACCTTGCAGTCGCCGTCGGTGAACTTCACCTGCTTCAGGTCCCGTTTGAGGATGTCGTCCCTGGTGTCGCAACTGTTGGAGTCCGTGTCGGCCCAGGCGGTGCCGAACCGTTCACGGGAGTAACCGGTCTTCGGTGCGCGCCCCTTCACGGTCAGGGACTCGGCGGCGGTCAGAGCCGCGCCCCCGCCGGAGCCTGTGCCGGAGCCTCCACCGGCCGTCGCCCCGGGCCCGGAGTCACCCGATCCCGTCGTGTCCTGCTTGCATCCGGCGACGGACAACATGACCAAGGCGGCTATGGCCGCCCCACCCCTCAGACGCATCACGTGCGCCCCTCCCCTTGCTTGCCCGGCCCCGCCCCGGCAGGGGCGGACAGTGACCTGGTGCCCACGTTAGCCGCGGAGATGTAGCGGATATATAGGGCCCCGGGGCACATGGCGCACAACTGGGGTGTATGGCCGCGACCAAGTCGACTAAGGCGCCCCCACCTCGCACTCACTCCTCACACTCTCTCCCCAACACCCTTCTCAGACCTTGCCGATGCCCAACGTCGACTCCGAGGGCAGCAGCCCGGAACCCAGTACGGCGACCCAGAACTCCCCCAGCAGGTCGGCGAGTCGGTCGGTGTCGGTCCGGCCGAGGAACTCCCAAGGCGCGGCAGCCAGTTGGTCGGTGCGGCGCTCGACCTCCTGGCGCAGGTCGCGGCCCGCCCTCGTCGCCGTGCCCCTGTCGTCTATGACGCCTCGGCCGACCAGGCGCTCCCGGGCCGCCGACCACTCCTGCGGGCTCCAGCCCCGGCTCTCGAAGCGCTGGACGGAGGCGGCGCCGATCGCGGCGAAGGAGACCAGGGACTCGACCGGGTCGAGGCCGGCGACGAGGAGGGCCGCGAGGTGGCCGTCGCCCCGGTGCTCGCGCAGGATCGTCGCCGCCTGCCACAACTGGAGGTGAGGTTCCGCGGGCCAGGTCAACTCGGCGTTGGCCGCGGCGAGGGGGCGGCCCTCGATGTTCACCGCCTCGGCGGCACGGCGGGCCAGGGCGGCGGCCTCCGCCAGCTCGGGGCTGTCGACACGGTCGCCGAATATCGCGCGGTAGGCCCGGTCCATGCCGCGCAGCCTCGCCTTCAGTACGGCGTCCGGGCTCGCAGTGCTCCACGCCGAGTCCATGTGCTCGGCGACCATGCGGGGGTTGAAGCTGTAGAAGGCGGAGGTCACGCGCCCACTGCCGACCGGGCCCAAGGGCGCGGCGCGCAGCGGGAAGTAGCTCGGCCAGCGCTCCTCGGTGCCGTAGCCGAGTGCGGCCGCCTCCTCGAAGACCTCCGGCGCGTAGTACAGCACCGCGTGCAGGGGTTCGAGCAGGTGCCAGAGCTGGCGCACGCGGCTCAGCTCCACGGTGGCAGGGCTTTTCGTGGTCTCCACTCCACGCACGCTGTCCGACATGGCGTAACTCCTCGTCGCATCCGAGCCGTCCACAACTTGACACTGACAAGATTGCCCCAACCGCCCAAACTTGTCAATGCCTAGATTCGGCGTACGCTGCTGACCATGAGTACGACCAAGCCCACTAAGCCCACCAAGGCCGACGGGCCCACCAAGACCCCGTACCACCACGGCGATCTGCGCCGCGCCGTCCTCGCCGCCGCGCTCGACGTCATCGCCGCCGACGGCCCGTCGGCGCTGAGCCTGCGCGATCTCGCGCGCCGTGCCGGTGTCTCGCACGCGGCGCCGGCGCATCACTTCAAGGACCGCACGGGGCTGTTGACGGCGATCGCGGCGGAGGGGTTCGGGCTGCTGGCGGACGCGATCGGCGAGGCGGCGGACCTGAAGGACGCGGGCGTCCGCTACGTGCGCTTCGCGCGCGAACATCCGGCGCACTTCCAAGTGATGTTCGCACCAGAGCTGTTGCGCGACGGCGACCTCGAACTCACCACGGCCCGCGCCCTCGCCACCGACGCCCTGCGCCAAGCCGTCTCCGCCGTACCGCCCGAGGGCCGCGGCCCCGACGCCCGCCTCGCCGGCGTCGCCGCCTGGTCCCTGGCCCACGGCTTCGCGACGCTGCTGCTGGGTCACAACCTGGACGGGGCGGTGGGCGAGCGGGATCCGGAGGAGGTGTTCCGGGTGCTGGCGTCGATGCTGTTCCGGGCGGGGAGCGACTGAGCGCGTAGGCGTTGCGCCGGACGACGGCTAGCTGAGCGCGTACGCGTTGTACCGGGCGACGGGCGGCTGACCTCGCGGGGTTGTTCGGCTCGACGACCAAACGACCACGTGCGATCCCTCCGCCCGACGACCGACCGACCACGTGCGATCCCTCCGCCCGACGACCGACCGACCACGTGCGATCCCTCCGCCCGACGACCGACCGACCACGTGCGATCCCTCCGCCCGACGACCGACCGACCGCGTGCGATCCCTCCGCCCGACGACCGGCCGATACGGCGCCCGATTGCTCCGCGCGACAGCAGGGCCGACCGCGCGAGCGGGCGATTCGGTGTGACGGGGCACGGACCGGGCGGGGCGGGGCGGACCAGGACGCCGTATCGCGAACGCTCAACTCGCCCTACGCGACCGGCCGGTGGGCGCCTTCAGGTGGACGGGTCGTCGGCCGGCTGCCGCACCGGCCGCTCCTGGAACTCGCGGTGCAGGACGCGCGGATGACGGCACACACCCTGCCGACCACAGCCGGGGCGCCCTGCCCCCGCTCAACTCGGTCTACGCGACCGGCCGGTGAGCGCCCTCAGACGGACGGGTCGTCGGCCGGCTGCCGCACCGGCCGCTCCCGGAACTCGCTGCCCAGGACGGGCAGATGACAGCACGCACACTGCCGACCACAGCCGAGGCGCCCTACCCCGCTCAACTCGCCCTACGCGACCGACCGGTGAGCACCCTCAGACGGACCGGTCAACGGCCGGCTGCCACACCGGCCACTCCTGGAACTCACGGCCCAGGACGGGCAGATGACAGCACGCACACTGCCGACCACAGCCGAGGCGCCCTACCCCGCTCAACTCGCCCTACGCGACCGACCGGTGAGCACCCTCAGACGGACCGGTCAACGGCCGGCTGCCACACCGGCTACTCCTGGAACTCACGGCCCAGTACGGGCAGATGACCGCACACACCCTGCCGACCACAGCCGAGACGCCCAACCCCCCGGTCCGGGTCGCGTGACCTGCGAGGTGACTGTGCCGCGCGCGCAGCGTTCCACCGCCCCACACGCCCACACGCCCGCTTCACCCGCACGCGCCGCACGCCTCACACCCACGCCCCGCACGCCCACACTCACGCGCCGCACACACGCCCGCCCCCGGCCCGCTCCGCAAACCGTCGCCCGCTACCCCGGCCCCCACCCCTACCTCCGCCCCAACCCCCACCCCTCATCACCGCTAAGACCCCAGAATCGAAGCCAGGAACTCCCCCACCCACCCCAGCAACTCCCGCCCGACCAACGGCTTTCCGCCCACCTTGGCGGTCTTCGGGCGGGGTACCAACACCTGGTGGGCGGCCGGCTTGATGACCGTGCCGGGGTAGAGGCGCTTGAGGCGCAGCTCCTGGGACTCGCGCAACTCCACCGGGGCGAAGCGGATGTTGGTGCCCTGGAGGACGATGTCGCCGACGCCGCACGCGCGCGCGAGCATGCGCAGGCCGGCCACCAGCAGCAGGTTCTCCACCGGCTCGGGCAACTTGCCGTAGCGGTCGACGAGTTCCTCGCGTACGGCCTTGATGTCCTCCTCCGTGTTGGCGGAGGCGATGGACCGGTAGGCCGAGAGGCGCAGGCGCTCGCCGGGGGCGTAGTCGTGCGGGACGTGCGCGTCGACCGGGAGCTCGATCTTGACCTCCAGGGGCGGCTCCTCCTCGACACCGCCCTCCAGGGAGGCCCGGTAGTCCGCGACGGCCTCGCCGACCATGCGGACGTACAGGTCGAAGCCGACGCCCGCGATGTGGCCGGACTGTTCGCCGCCCAGGAGGTTTCCGGCCCCTCGGATCTCCAGGTCCTTCATCGCCACGTACATGCCCGCGCCCATCTCCGTGTGCTGGGCGATGGTCGCGAGGCGCTCGTGGGCCGTCTCCGTCAGGGGCTTCTCCGGCGGGTAGAGGAAGTACGCGTAGCCGCGCTCCCTGCCTCGGCCGACACGGCCCCTGAGCTGGTGAAGCTGCGACAGACCGAAGTTGTCGCCTCGTTCGACGATCAGCGTGTTCGCGTTGGAGATGTCGATGCCCGACTCGACGATCGTCGTCGACACGAGGACGTCGAACTTCTTCTCCCAGAAGTCGACGACGACCTGCTCCAGCGACTGCTCCGACATCTGGCCGTGGGCGGTCGCGATGCGCGCCTCCGGGACGATCTCGCGCAGCCTCGCCGCCGCGCGGTCGATCGACTCGACCCGGTTGTGGATGTAGAAGACCTGGCCCTCGCGCAGGAGTTCACGGCGGATCGCGGCGCCGATCTGCTTCTCCTCGTAGGGGCCGACGAACGTCAGCACCGGGTGACGCTCCTCCGGGGGCGTCGTGATGGTGGACATCTCGCGGATGCCGGTGACCGCCATCTCCAGGGTTCTGGGGATCGGGGTGGCGGACATCGTCAGCACGTCGACGTTGGCGCGGAGCTTCTTCAACTGCTCCTTGTGCTCGACGCCGAAGCGCTGCTCCTCGTCGACGATGACCAGGCCGAGGTCCTTGAACTTGGTCTCGGAGGAGAACAGGCGGTGGGTGCCGATGACGAGGTCCACGGAGCCCTCGCGCAGGCCCTCCAGGGTCGCCTTCGCCTCGGTGTCGGTCTGGAAGCGGCTCAACGCCCGTACGTTGACCGGGAATTGCGAGTACCGCTCGGTGAACGTCCCGAAGTGCTGCTGCACCAGGAGGGTCGTCGGCACGAGGACGGCGACCTGCTTGCCGTCCTGGACGGCCTTGAAGGCGGCCCGGACCGCGATCTCGGTCTTGCCGTAGCCGACGTCGCCGCAGACCAGCCGGTCCATCGGGATCGACTTCTCCATGTCGTCCTTGACCTCGGCGATCGTGGTCAACTGGTCCGGCGTCTCGACGTACGGGAAGGCGTCCTCCAGCTCGCGCTGCCATGGCGTGTCCGCGCCGAACGCGTACCCCGGGGCCGCCATCCGGGCCGAGTACAGCTTGATGAGGTCGGCCGCGATCTCCTTGACGGCCTTCTTGGCGCGCGCCTTGGTCTTCGTCCAGTCGGCGCCGCCCAGGCGGTGCATGGTCGGGGCCTCGCCGCCGACGTACTTGGTGATCTGCTCCAACTGGTCGGTGGGGATGTACAGCCGGTCGCCGGGCTGGCCGCGCTTGGCGGGGGCGTACTCGACGACCAGGTACTCGCGCGTGGCGGTCTGCACCGTGCGCTGGACCATCTCGATGTAGCGGCCCACACCGTGCTGCTCGTGGACGATGTAGTCGCCCGCCTCCAGGGTGAGCGGGTCGATGGTCTTGCGGCGGCGGGCCGGCATCCGGACGCCGTCCTTGCCGGCGGCCTTCTGCCCGGAGAGGTCGGTCTCCGTGAGGACGGCGAGCTTCAGCGCCGTGTCGACGAAGCCGTAGTCGATCGAGCCGGTCGCCACATGCACCACGGAGGGGGCGATCTCGCCGAGTTCCGTCTCCAGGCGGGCCGCCACGCCCTCGCTGCCGAGGACCTCGACCGTGCGGGCGGCGGGGCCGTGGGCCTCGGTCACGAAGACCGTGCGCCAGCCGTCCGCGAGCCAGCCCTTGGTGTCGGCGAGGGCCTTCGCGGTGTCGCCGCGGTAGGTCTCCGGGGCGTGCATCCCGAGCTTCAGGGTGTCCGCGTCGAGCTCTTCGTCGGCGGCGAACGGCGACACCGACCACCACATCATGTCCAGCTCGCGCGCCCGGTCCCGTACGTCCGCGATGGCCCACAGGGAGGCCGCGCCGACGTCGATGGGCGCCTCGCCGCCACCGGCGGTCGCGGCCCAGGATGCCTGCAGGAACTCCTGCGAGGTGGCCACGAGATCGGACGCACGCGTGCGTACCCGCTCCGGATCGCATACGACGGTCATCGCGCCCTTGGGCAGGACGTCGAGCAGCAACTCCATGTCGTCGACGAGCACCGGGGCCAGCGACTCCATGCCCTCCACGGCGATGCCCTCGGCGATCTTGCCGAGCAGCTCGCCCAGTTCGGGGTGCTGTTCGGCGAGGGCACGCGCACGCGTGCGGACGTCTTCCGTCAACAGGAGTTCACGGCAGGGGGGTGCCCACAGGCCGTGTTCGGCGACCTCCAGGGAGCGCTGGTCGGCGACCTTGAAGTAGCGGATCTCCTCGACGTCGTCGCCCCAGAACTCGATGCGCAGGGGGTGTTCCTCGGTGGGCGGGAACACGTCCAGGATGCCGCCTCGTACGGCGAACTCGCCGCGCTTCTCGACGAGCTCCACGCGCGCGTACGCGGCGGCGCCGAGCGCGTCCACGACCGCGTTCAGGTCGGCGGTCACTCCCGTCCTCAGGGCGACCGGCTCCAGGTCTCCCAGCCCCTTGACCTGCGGCTGGAGCACGGACCGCACGGGTGCTACGACGACGGAGACCGGGCCCGTCTCCGGGTCGTCCTCCCTCGGGTGGGCCAGGCGGCGCAGGACGGCGAGGCGACGGCCCACGGTGTCGCTGCGCGGGCTCAGCCGCTCGTGCGGGAGGGTCTCCCAGGAGGGGTAGTCCACGACGCCGTCCGGCGGGAGCAGTGAGCGCAGGGCTGCCGCCAGGTCCTCCGCCTCGCGGCCTGTCGCGGTCACCGCGAGGACGGTGCGGCCGGTCTGTCGGGCCAGCGCGGCGACCGCGAAGGGGCGGGTCGCCGGGGGGCCGACCAGGTCGACGTGCATGCGGTTGCCGTCGGCCGCGGCGCGGGTGGCTTCCGCGAGGGCGGGGTCCTTGACTACGGCGTCGAGCAGACCGTGCAGACTCATGGAGGGGCGCTTCCGTCCGGAGGGTGGGCAACACGAAGGGCCCGACGCGAAGGGTGGGCCGGGGGTCTCCAGCGTACGTCGGTGCGCCGACTGACGCCGGGGCTGTGGATAACCCTGCTTTCCCGGCACCCTGCGCCGGTGTTGACGTACCAGGGGGCTCCGCCCCCTGGACCCCCGGGCCTATGCCCGCCCAGCCACCCGTTTACCGGCAACAAAGAAGTCACCCATCAAGACAACAAACAGACCCGGCGCCAAGAAGTCCCCCGTGACTTCTCGGCGCCAGGTCTGCCCCCGTTGGACAGTGGCTCTGTGGGCTACTCCGTGGCGATCGCGTTCAGGACGTTCATCCGCCCCGCCCGGAACGCCGGGATCAGAGCCGCGAACAGCCCCACGAACGCCGACCCCACGAAGACCGCGATGATCGTCCCCCAGGGAATCTCCAGGACCTTCAGCCCCTCCAGCGCGAGGAGCTGCTGAGCAGTGGCCCCCCAGCCCATCCCCAGGCCCAGGCCGAGCAGCGCTCCGAAGAGGGCGATCACGACCGACTCCATGCGGATCATCCGGCGGAGCTGCCGGCGGGACATGCCGATCGCTCGCATGAGGCCGATCTCGCGGGTCCGCTCGACGACCGACAGGGCCAGCGTGTTCACCACGCCCAGGACCGCCACGATGATCGCGAGGGCGAGAAGGCCGTAGACCATGTTCAGGAGCTTGCCGATCTGGTCCTTCAGTTCCTGCTTGTAGTCGGTCTGGTCGCGCACCTGGTACTGCGGGTAGGGCTCCATGGCCTTCTTCAGGGCCGCGTACGCCTGCTTCTCCTGGCCGTCCTTGGCCTTGGCGAACATGATCTCGTTGGGCGGGATCTTGTCGGCCGGCAGGTACTTCTGCATCGTCGCGATGCTGGTGTAGCGCGCGCCCTTGTCGATGGCGACGTCGTCGTCCGTGATGGCCGTGACCTTGAGCTTCGCCGTCGAGCCGCCCTTGAAGGCGACGCCGATCGTGTCGCCGAGGTGGACGCCGTGCTCCGTGGCGTAGTCGGAGCCGACCGACATCGCGTTGGTGCCGTAGGCGGCGGACAGTTCGCCGGCCGTGGTGGCGCGGCGCAGGTCCTGGGCGTAGGACGGGTCGGCGGCGGTGATGCCGTCGGTGTCCTTCTGGCCGTCCGGTGAGGTCAGCGTGGCGTCGAGGTCCTTGTAGCGGGTGACGTGGACGAGGTCCGGCGACTGTTCCATCGCCTTCTCCGCCTGCGGCACGATCCGCTGGTTGCCCTGGACGATGAAGTCGGCACCCACGGACTTGTCGAGTTCACTCGTGGCCGAGGCCACCATCGACGATCCGACGACCGACAGGCAGGCGACCAGCGCGAGGCCGATCATCAGGGCCGCACCCGTGGCACCCGTACGCCTCGGGTTGCGGAGCGCGTTGCGTTCCGCCAGGCGCCCCACCGGTCCGAAGGCCCTCAGCAGGACCACGCTGATGACCCGTACGACCCCGTTGGCCAGCAGCGGGCCGATGATCACGAAGCCGATCAGCGAGAGCACGACACCCGCGCCCAGGACCAGCGAACCGTCCGCCGCCTTCTTCGCGGTCGCCGCCGCGAACAGGGCGGCAGCGCCCGCTCCCGTCAGCACCAGGCCGATCAGACCCCGTACCCAGCCGGCCTTGCCGTCGGCCGGTGTGCCGGCGTCGCGCAGCGCGGCCATCGGGGAGACCTTGCCGGCCCGGCGGGCCGGGAGGTAGGCGGCGAGGATGGTGACGATCACGCCGAGGAGCAGGCCGAGCACCGGAGTCGTCCACTTCACGGTCAGGTCCCGGGTCGACAGGTCCATGCCCGCCGCGCTCATCAGCTTCATCAGGCCTACGGCGATCCCGACACCGGCGCCGACACCGAGGATCGAGCCGACAATCCCGAGGAGGGTCGCCTCGACCAGCACCGAGCGGTTGACCTGGCCACGGGACGAGCCCACCGCCCGCATCAGGCCGATCTCGCGGGTCCGCTGGGCGACCAGCATCGAGAAGGTGTTGATGATCAGGAAGATGCCCACCAGGAACGCGATCCCGGCGAAGCCGAGCATGGCGTACTTGATGACGTCCATGAACTGGCCGACGCCCTGGCGGTTCTCGTCGGCGTTCTCCTTGGCCGTCTGGATCTTGTACGTCCCGGTCGGCGCGAGGGTCTGTGCCACGTTCTGCTTGAGCCGAGCGTCCGTCACACCGCTCGCGGCGGTGACCCCGAGCTGGGTGAACCGGCCGGTGGCGCCCAGGAGTTCGCGCTGCGCGGTGGCGGTGTCGAAGTAGACGACGGCCGCACCGGGGTTGGTCACCTTGAAGGTGGCGATACCGACGATCCTCGCGGTGAAGTCACCGGTCTGCGAGATGGTGCGCAGCGAGTCGCCCATCTTGAGGTGGTGCTTGTCGGCGGTGTCGGCGTCGACCATGGTCTCGGTCGGGCCGCGCGGGGCGTGTCCGGAGGTGACCTCCATCGAACGCAGGTCGTTCTTCGTCCAGTTGCCCGCGATGGTGGGCGCGCCGGTCGAGGACCCCATGTTCTTGTTGGCGCTGTTCACGACGGTCACGTTCATCGAACTGACGGCGCCCTCAACGGACTTGACGCCCTGGGCCTTCGCCACCTGCGCGACCGTGGAGGCCGGCAGCGACTCGGGCAGTCCGTTCTGCGGGGTGCTGCCGTCGGCCTTGGCCGCCTTCGGCAGGACCGTCACGTCGGACGCGGTGGCCGCGAAGAGCTTGTCGAACGTCGTGTTCATCGTGTCGGTGAACACCAGCGTGCCGCACACGAACGCCACCGACAGCAGCACGGCTATCGCCGAGAGCGCCATCCGCCCTTTGTGCGCGAAGAAGTTGCGCATCGAGGTCTTCATGACAGTCATGACGTACGCCCCCGCGCGTCGAAGTCCTTCATGCGGTCGAGGACGGCGTCCGCGGTCGGCTTGAACATCTCGTCGACGATCCGGCCGTCCGCGAGATACAGGACACGGTCCGCGTACGAGGCGGCCACCGGGTCGTGGGTGACGATCACGATGGTCTGCCCGAGGTCGTCGACGGACCGGCGCAGGAAGCCCAACACCTCTGCTCCCGCACGGGAGTCGAGGTTTCCGGTCGGCTCGTCACCGAAGATGATCTCGGGGCGGGCCGCCAACGCCCTTGCCACGGCGACGCGTTGCTGCTGACCGCCGGAGAGCTGGTTGGGCCGGTGCTTCAGCCGGCTGGAGAGCCCGACCGTCTCCACGACCTGCGCCAGCCACCCCCTGTCCGGCTTGCGGCCGGCTACGTCCATGGGGAGGGTGATGTTCTCGAGCGCGTTCAGCGTCGGCAGCAGGTTGTACGCCTGAAAGATGAACCCGATCCGGTCCCGGCGCAGTTGGGTGAGCTTCTTGTCCTTGAGACCGGTGATCTCGGTCTCG
Organism: Streptomyces sp. NBC_01478; assembly: GCF_036227225.1. GTDB lineage: Bacteria > Actinomycetota > Actinomycetes > Streptomycetales > Streptomycetaceae > Streptomyces. The sequence continues at coordinate 4,922,219 of NZ_CP109444.1, forward strand.
TCCAGGTAGATCTGCCCGGAGGTCACGGTGTCGAGCCCGGCGAGGCAGTGCATGAGCGTGGACTTGCCGGACCCCGAGGGGCCCATGATCGCGGTGAACTGGCCGCGGGCGATGTCCACGTCGACATGGTCGAGGGCGACGACGCGGGTCTCCCCGGCCCCGTACGCCTTGACGACCTGCCGCGCTCGCGCGGCAACGGCCGTACGCCCTCCAGTGCCCCCGTGCCTGGGAATGGTCACAGCCGATGTCACGGTATGTCTCCTAAGTCGGGCGGCAGACGAGCGTGCCGGTACCCGGTCGATGCGTTTCACGTGGTTACGACGATGAGTCTGGCTGCGGGAGGGGGTCCGGCGCGCTGGTGCTCAGCGCAGTCTTTCCCGGGGGAAAACCCCACCCTCCGCGGTTCGGCCTGCCGCCCCCCAGCGGCATAAAGCCAGGTTAAGGACGACCCCGGGTCCGTCTCCTCCTCCGCCGGTACGAACCGTCCCCGGGCCGCAGTGGGGAGGCACCCCTAGGGGGTCTCCACCGACGGGTGGAGCCGATCTCGGGGTTCGGTCCACCCACCGGCCCGCTCACCTTCCACCCTGCCGCTACGTGAGGCTCAAGTGGGAAGCTGGTGCGCGGCAGATAGATGCAAGGGGAAAGGAATCCTGTGGACCAGGGGGACAGGAACAGCGACAGCGACACCGGGATACGAACCGAGGCGGCCGAGCAGCCCACGCCGGCCCCTCCCGACCGGCGCCGCAAAGCCGTCGTCGCGGCCCTCATGCTCGCGATGGCGCTGGCCGCCCTCGACTCCACCATCGTCTCCACGGCCGTACCGCAGATCGTCGGCGACCTCGGCGGCTTCTCCGTCTTCTCCTGGCTGTTCTCCGGCTATCTGCTGGCGGTGACAGTCACCCTGCCCGTCTACGGCAAGCTCTCCGACACCTTCGGCCGCAAGCCGGTGCTGATCACGGGCGCGGCGGTGTTCCTCGCCGGTTCGCTGCTGTGCTCGGTGGCCTGGAGCATGGGTGCGCTGATCGCGTTCCGGGTCGTACAGGGCCTGGGCGGCGGGGCGTTGCAGGGCACGGTGCAGACGCTCGCGGCCGATCTGTACCCGCTGAAGGAGCGACCGAAGATCCAGTCGAAGCTGTCCACGGTGTGGGCCGTGTCGGCGGTCGCGGGCCCGGGGGTCGGCGGGTTGCTCGCCGCGTACGCCGGCTGGCGCTGGATCTTCCTGGTCAACCTCCCTGTCGGGGCAGTGGCGTTGTGGCTGATCGTCCGCCACCTCCACGAACCGCAACGCACCCGCACCTCTCGCCCGCGCATCGACTGGGCGGGCGCACTGGCCGTGTTCGCCTGCGGAGGCGTGCTGATCACGGCCCTGGTGCAGGGCGGGGTGGCCTGGGACTGGCTCTCGGCACCCTCAATCGCCCTCTTCGCCACGGGACTTGGCCTCGCCGGAGTGGTCGTGGCGATCGAGCGCCGGGCGGCCGAGCCCATCATCCCGGGGTGGGTGTGGCGGCGCCGTACGATCGCGGCCGTCAACTTGGCCCTGGGCGCACTGGGGTTGCTGATGGTGGCGCCGAGCGTGTTCCTGCCGACATACGCGCAGTCGGTGCTCGGTCTGGCACCCGTGGCGGCCGGATTCGTGCTGTCCGTCTGGACGTTGACCTGGCCGGTGTCGGCCGCGCTGAGCCAGCACGTGTACCGGCGGATCGGTTTCCGCAACACGGCGATGCTGGGGATCGGAACGGCGACGCTGATCCTGTTCGCGTTCCCGTTCCTGCCGTATCCGGGCTCGGCCTGGCAGCCGATGCTGCTGATGCTGTTGCTCGGCGCGGCCCTCGGGCTCTTCCAACTGCCGCTGATCGTCGGGGTGCAGTCGACGGTCGGGTGGGAGGAACGGGGCGTGACGACCGCGTCCGTCCTGTTCTGCCGCCAGACCGGCCAGACGATCGGCGCGTCCGTCTTCGGGGCGGTCGCCAACGGGGTGTTGGCGTCCCGGTTGGGCGGCGCGAGCGACCTCGACTCGGTGACGCGGGGGCTCGACGCGGGGGCGGTCCCCGAGGCGACCCGGCGGGCGATCGCGGACGCGGTGCACGCGGTGTACATCGGCGCCGGGTGCGCCGCCGCCGTCGCCTTCCTGGTGCTGCTGTTCCTGGCGCCGCGACGCTTCCCGGTCCTCAAGGAGCAGTGAGGAGCGTGCGGTTCAGGAGACGGTGGCGGCCGGCGGGATCCAACGGCGGTTGCGCGTCACCGAGTTGGTGACGCCGTAGTCCTTCTTGAGCTGTTCGGGGATGGCGTAGTGCATGACGCGTCCGCGGGTGAGGGAGGACAGTTCCAGGACGCTGGTGAGGTGGCCGAGGCGGTCCAACGCCCAGGCGCCGAGCGGGGAGTGGTCCTCGATGGTCTCCAGGACGCCGAGGAGGTGGGGCACGGCCTTGACGACGGTGTCCCACGGGGTGCGCGGCACCTGGAGCCAGTCGGCGCAGGTGTCGCCGACGAGATGGCGGATGAGGGCGGAGACGATCGGGTCGAAGAAGGTTCCGGGGACGACCTCCTCGTAGAGGTCGATGAGCTGGCGGGTCAGATGGGCGCCCTCCTCGGACGGCCCCATGTGCCGGACCATGTACAGGTCGAGGAACCGGCGTGCCTCCTCGAGGGACTTGGGGACGGCGTCCTGGTCGACGCCGAGCATGGCGCCGACCACGCGCCAGGCGTAGTAGTAGGCCTCCGCGCCCTCCGTCGACATGTGGATGCCGAGCCGGTGCAGGCTGTCCAGGACGAGCATGGAGAAGAACATCTGCCCGCCGATCATGTCCTCTTGGCAGATCGGTGTCCCCAACTCGCCGGTGTCCCAATGGTTTTCGCGGACGAGGTGGTGGCGGATGGAGGCGTGCAGGAGGCGGACCTTCTGCGCGGCGGGGAGGAAGCGGCCGCCGGCCTCGAAGGCGTCGGGCCGCATCAGGTAGACGGTGAACTGACCCGTCTCCGCCATCCGTTTGGAGGGGTACTTCAGTCCGTGGGTCGCCGACAGGAGTTTCGCCACGGTCGGGACGACGTAGCAGGCGGGCATGGAGGCGAAGGACAGGGCGGTCGAGATGTGCACGTTGTTGTCGATGAAGAACAGCCGGGCCTTCTCCATCTCGCCCCAGTCGACCCAACTCGGCGGCGCACTGGTCGCGTTGAGGTACTCCCGGGCCACGTCGGGCAGCCCGTCCGGCAGCGGGGCGCCCGCTACGGAGACGTAGCGCATGAGGGTGTTGAACTTGCCCACCTCCCCGCGGTCGAACAGGGCGGCGACGGTCGCGTCGGCGAGTTCGTCACCGGCCGCGCGCAGGCCGTCCATCGAGGTCTCGGTGTAAGTCACTGAGTGCTCCTGGGAGTTCGGGGGTCGCGGGTCAGGAGAGGCGGACGGCGGCCGAGTGCGCCAGTTCGGTCAGCGCGGCCTCGGCGGAGGCGGGGACGTTCAGGTCGTGGAGGGCGTCGAGCGCTTCCTCGACCCGGGCGGTGATCATGCCCTCGACCCGGTCGGGTGCCTTCAGCCGGCGCATGGTCTCGCGCACCGTGCGCAACCCCGCCTCGTCCAGGTCCCGTTGGCCCATCAGCGCGCGCAGCCGCTCCCGGTCCTCGGCACCGGCGGTGCGCCAGGTCTCCGCCAGCAGGGCCGTGGGACGGTGGCCGCGCACATCGTCGGCGTTGGCCTTGCCGGTGTGCTGCGGGTCGCCGAACAGGCCGAGGACGTCGTCCCGCAACTGGAAGGCCTCGCCCAGCGGCAGCCCGTACGCCGAGTAGCCCTCGCGCAGCCGGCCACCGGCCCCGGCCAGCGCGCCGCCGATCAACAGGGGCTGTTCCACGGTGTACTTGGCGGTCTTGTACCGGATCACCTTCAGCGACGCGGCGGTGTCCGGCTCGGCGCCGGTGCGCAGGATCTCCAGACACTCCCCCGCGATCAACTCCCGTGCCAGCACGGACCACAGCGGGCGGGCCCGGGCGAGATACGCGGCGGGCAGCCCGCTGGTGGCGAACAACTCCCCCGCCATGCCCATCAGCAGATCCCCCACCAGCAGGGCGAGGGACCTGGCGGCCGCGACGGCGCGCGGGCGGCGGCGTACGGCGCCGCGCAGCGCGATGTGGGCGGTGGGGCGGCCGTGCCGCAGCGGGCTGTCGTCGATGAGATCGTCGTGCACGACCGCGGCGGCGTGCACGAGTTCCATCGAGGCCGCCGCCCGCACCAGCGCGTCGCTGTCGGGCTGCCCGACCGCGCGCCAGCCCCAGTAACAGAACGCCGCCCGCAGCCTTTTGCCGTCCGTGACGGCGGCTTCCACCTGTCCGGCGACCGGGTCCAGCGCCGGGTCGATCTCCGCGAACCGCTCGGCCTCCTCGGCGACGAACCGCCGCAGCACCTGGTCGACACGGCCCTTGAAAGCGGCCGGCTCCCAGCGCTCAGACGCCATCGGCGGCGGCCTGCCGAGCGAGGGCGTGCCGGGCGAGGGTCTCCAGATGGGCCGGGGGCACGGCCGTGTACCGGTCAAGCACCAGGCGCCCGCGCGCCGCCAGACCCCGCTCGGCGTCCGCCGCCAGCTCGGCCGCGTCCGAGCGGCGCAGCAGCCCCCGCGCCACCCCCAGGGCCGAGCCCACCACCGACCCCGCCGTGCTCACCGCCAGTTCGGCCAGCCCGGCCACCAGCAGTAACGCCCGCTCGTCCAGACCCTCATGGCCCTCGTGTCGCTCCGCCGCCCGCGTCATGGCACACCTCACCCCTGGTACGTGCGGGCGACACCGATCACCCGCGCTCCTGTCAGGATCGCGACACATCGGGCACGCGGGAGGCGGAACTCACGATCGAGTGATCACCTCGCTCGACCGTGCGGACGGCGCCACCGTGTTCGCCACCGGTCCCTCAAATCACCGTCAGGACGGACAACACCCGAGGTCAGCGCCCGATGGACGCGGCAAGTGCGCACCGACCGCCCAGTTCGGAGAAAAGCGCCCACATCCCCCAACCGGCGAGTAACATGCGTGACCCGCTCCGCCCAACTCCCTGCGGTCCGCCGCCACGGACCCGAGCCACGCAAGGAGCACGGGATGTCCTACGACCCGTACCCTCCGCATGACGCATACCGCCCGGATGACGTGCGTTCGTCACCCGCCCCGTACGACCCGTACGACCACCCACCGCTTCCGACACCACCCACCGTCACCTACCCCTGGCAACCGCCCCCGCCGCCGCCCGAACGCCGCCGCCCGCCCCGCCGTCCCGCCCTCGGCAACCACAGCGATCTGCGCATCCTGCGCGGCGCGTACCGCCGTCAGCGCCGCGTGGCGACCACCGCCGCGCTCGGCTACTTCTGTCTCTTCCTCGGGCTCTCCGCGTTCGCGCCCGCGCTGATGGCGAGCACCGTCACCGGCGGTGTGCCCACCGGGCTGCTGCTCGCGCTGGTCCAACTGCCCGTCACCTGGCTGGCGACAGCGCTCTACGAGCACACGGCCCGGCGTCGCGTCGACCCCCTCGCGGACCGCTTCCGCAAGCAGGCCGAACTGGACGCCAGACGGGAGGCGGCACGATGACGGCACCGACCGCGACCGCGACGGCGACCGCACTGACCGGCCTCCGGGACTCCTCGCAGACCATGTCGCTGGTGGCGTTCTCCACCGTCGCCACGATCACGCTGCTGCTCTGCGTGCTGACGGGCCCCGACGGCGACGACCTCGACGAGTTCTACACGGGTTACGGCTCCCTCTCGCCGCTGCGCAACGGCCTTGCCATAGCCGGTGACTACATCTCCGCGGCGAGCGTGCTGGGCACGGGCGGGGTGATCGCCCTGTACGGCTACGACGGCGTGGTGCTCGCGCTGAGCACGGCCCTGTCGTTGCTGCTGCTGATGTTCCTGCTGGCCGAACCGCTGCGCAACGCGGGCCGGTTCACGATGGGCGACGCGCTCGCCCGCCGGATGCCGGGCCGGTCCGTACGGATCGTCGCGTGCGCGGTGACCATCGTCGCGCTGCTGCCGCTGATGCTGGTCCAACTCGCGGGCGCCGGACAGTTGTTGGCGTTCATCCTCGGGTTCTCCGGCGACTTCCTGCAGACCGGCTGCATCATCGGCCTGGGTGCGGTGATGATCAGCTACGCGGCGATCGGCGGCATGAAGGGCACCGCCCTCATCCAGATCCTGAAGATCGTGATGCTGCTCGGGTCCGGGGCCGTGATCGCCGTACTCCTCCTGAACCGTTTCCACTGGGACCTGGGCCTGTTCTTCGACACGGCGGCGGGGCGCAGCGGCGCCGGACCGGCCTTCCTGCACTCGGGACTTCAGTTCTCGGGCGGCCCAAGTCCCCGGCTGGACATGATCAGTTCGCAGTTGACGGTCGTGATCGGCGGTGCCTGTCTGCCGCACATCACGATGCGCATGTACACCGCGTCGAGCGCCCGGCAGGTGCGGCGGTCGATGTCGTGGGCGGTGTCGAGCGTGGCGCTGTTCGTGGTGATCGTGACGGTCGTCGGGTTCGGTGCGACGGCGCTGATCGGCCGGGCGGCGATCGCGCGGGCGGATCCGCAGGGCAACACCGCCTATCTCCTCGGCTCGCGGGCGGTGTTCGGGGCGGACGTGTCGACGACGGAGACCCTGCTCCTGACCACCGTCACCACGGCCGTCTTCCTGACCCTGCTCGCCTCGGTCGCCGGGATGATCCTCGCGTGCGCCAACTCCCTTGCCCACGACGTCTTCGCGACCCGGGTGCGGGAGACGCCGGTCCGCCGCGAGACGACACTGGCCCGCTACTCGGCACTGGCGGTGGGCGTCCCGGCGATCCTGCTCGCGACGCTGGTCCAGCACCGGGGCCTGCAACCCCTGGTGACCCTGTCGTTCTGCCTGGGCGCCTCGGCCATAGCGCCCGCCCTCGTCTACAGCCTCTTCTGGCGCCGCTACACCCGAACAGGCCTGCTCAGCACGCTCATCGGCGGCACGCTGGCCGTCCTGGTGCTGATGCCGGGCACGAACCTGGTCTCCGGCTCCCCCGCCGCCGCCTTCCCGCGGGCCGACTTCAACTGGTTCCCGTTCACCACGACGGGCCTCGTCACGGTCCCCCTCGGCTTCGCCCTCGGCTGGCTGGGCACGGTCGCCTCGGGCCGCCGCGCGGAGGAGGAACAGCGCAGGCGGTACGACGCGTTGGAGGGCTGGATCCTGGCGGGCGCGGTACGGAGAGACGGCGGCGAGACACCCGGAGAGACACCGGATGACCGACGCAAAAGCCCCGCATGACGGACGTTGTAGCCGTGCATGACTCGTTCTTTGCCACACCACCACCTCGACTCCCGTTGTTCACCGCTCCTTTCCAGACTCTGCACGTCCGAGCGTGAAGGTCCCTGCATCAGCGGGAGTTGAACATGAGCCACGGCCACAGTCACGGCGACCACGGTCACCACCACCATCACCACCACGGGGACGGGGACACCCCGTCGCTGCCGCCCGCCCTCGACACATCCGTCCCGGACGCCGAGTTGACGCCCAGCCAGCTCTCACGAAGAGGCATGCTGCGCCGAACCGGCCTGCTGGGCGCGGGACTCGCGGCGGGCAGCGTGCTCGCCGGCGCGGGGGAGGCAGCCGCGTCGGTGCAGGATCAGGCGGCCAAGTCGTCGAAGGGCAACGGTGGTTACCTGTGGCTGGCCGGTGACCACCACATCCACACCCAGTACAGCAGCGACGCGAAGTACCGGGTCATCGACCACGTACGCCAGGCGAACGCGCACGGCCTGGACTGGATGGTCATCACCGACCACGGCAGCGTCACGCACGCCAAGATCGGTGTGGAGAAGGTCAATCCGGACATCGTCGACGCCCGTGACAAGACCGACGACACCCTCGTCTTCCAGGGCCTGGAGTGGAACATCCCGGGCGCCGAGCACGGCACGGTGTTCGTGCACCCCGGCTCCAACGAGGTGGCCGTACTCAAGGAGTTCGAGAACTCCTTCGACGGCAGCGTGAAGAACGCGAGCGGCAACTCGCCCGCCAACGAGGCCCTCGCGATCGCGGGCGTCAACTTCCTCGCCGACCAGGTCCGCCGCCGCAAGGTCAAGGACGCCCTCTTCCTCGCCAACCACCCGGCGCGCAAGGGCATCGACTCCCCGCACGAGATCCGCGGCTGGCGCGACGCGCAGCCCTCGATCGCGGTCGGCATGGAGGGCGCCCCCGGCCACCAGGCGGGCGGCATCCCCAAGCCGAACGGCCCGGGCGGCGGACGCGGCATCTACGACGGCAGCCCGAGCGCCGACTCCTTCGCCGGTTACCCGCTGGAGAGTTACCGCACCTGGGGCGGCTTCGACTGGATGACCTCGACGGTCGGCGGCCTGTGGGACAGCCTCCTCGCCGAGGGCAAGCCCTGGTGGATCACCGCCAACTCCGACTCCCACAACGTCTACGCGGACACCGCCGTACGCGGCCCGGGCGGCGACTTCAACGCCAACGGCCGCTACGAGGACCCGGTCTACGGCACCGGCATCAGCCTCACCGACACCGACTTCTGGCCCGGCCAGTACTCCCGCACACACGTCGGCGCGACCTCCTTCGCGTACAAGGCGGTCATGGACGGCATCCGCGCGGGCCGCGTCTGGGTCGACCACGGCGGCCTGATCAGCGGCCTCGACGCCCGCCTGTCCTACGGCGGCCGCGAGACCACCCTCGGCGGCACGCTGCACGTACGCCGGGGCGCCCAGGTCGACCTGGTCATCAGGATCAGCCTGGCCAACGGCCCCAACTGGGCCCAGTTCCAGCCCAAGTTGGCCCGCGTCGACGTCATCCAGGGCGACGTCACCGGCCCGGTCAAGGACAAGGACACCTTCGCCACCCCGTCGACGAAGGTCGTCAAGTCCTTCGAGGTCGACAAGTCCACCGGCACGGTCCGCCTCACGTACTCCCTCGGCCACCTGGACAAGCCGGTCTACGTCCGCCTCCGCGGCACCGACGGCAACCGCTCCGCCGTAGGCATCAACGGCCCGGCGATCGACCCGGCGGGCCCCGCGATGGATGTCCTCGGCGACGCCGACCCGTGGAAGGACCTCTGGTTCTACTCCAACCCGATGTGGGTCCTGCCCGCATGACCGCTCCCCACGACCCGTCCGGCGTCCACCCCGTCATCGGGGTGGACGCCGGCACGGCGACCCTCCGCGAGGCGGACCACCTGATCCGCGACCTGACGACCACGCTCGCGCTTCCGCCGGGGACGGTGGCCTGCACCCACCTGATCCGGACGGATGCGCGGAGGGGGACGGCCGTATCGCTGGAGCTGCCTGATGGCGGGGCGGCGGAGGAGGCGTGGCGACGGCTCACGGAGACGGAACTGGGCGCGGCCCTGCACGACCGCAGACACGGCCCGTCCGAAGCCGCCGCCCTGGCCGCAGCCGAACACACCGCTCGCCGATCGGGCCGGGCGGTGCTCTACGCCGGCGTGGAACGCCTCACCGGAAGGGTCACCGTGGCCGACCTGCTGGAGACGGCGATCGACCAACTGACGGTGGTAGGCGCCCCGTTGGCCACCCCGGACCCCACCACCCCGGTCCTCACCCAGAACCACGTACGCCCGGAATGGCGCGAAGGCCGCCTGGTCCTGGCCCTGGTCCCGGCGGTGGGCAACACTCTGGCCCCGTTCGAGGTCCCCAACCCGACACCTTGCTGCGCGGATCACAGCGACCAGCCGAGGCATGCAGCCGGAAATTCATGACATGCACTCGACCGTCTGTGTACCGTAAGGATCTTCGGACGCAGACGCGAAACTGAATACGGGGGCGTACCGCCATGACGCGCGAGCCGGACGCGGCACCGTCACACCCACCGATGCCGTCGCAACCGCCACGACCCACGCTCCCGGAACCTCCGGCGCCTCCGGAACCCGGCCACGGGCCGCCGAAGTGGTCGTGGTGGGTCGTCGGCATCGTGATCCCCGTGTTCGGCCTGGTCGTCACGCTGATCACGCAGTCAGGGAACAACGGCTCACACGGCGCGCCCGTAACGTCGCCGACGACGACCCAGGAGCAGGCGGCCGCCGATCCCACAGAGACACCCACACAGACGCCGGCCGACGATGTCGTGACCACACTGTCCCCGTCGCCGTCGCCCTCGAAGACGACGAAGATCCTCAAGACAGGGGATTTCACGCTCCTCAAGGGATACAGCGCCGACCTCGAACACGGCACGGTCGGAGCGTCGGTGAAGAACCCTGACATGGCGTGGAACGGTAGCGACGAATTCTCGGCCATGAACGGCCGCGTGGCCGACACCCATGAGGGGGCGACTCCAAAGACCTGTGCGGAAGCCCTCGACAGTCCGTCGTCGACAGGGTGGATGGTCTCCGGCCTGGAAGGGACATGGTTCTGCATGCCGACCAGCGCGAACCACCTGGCGGCCGTCGAGTGGCTGGGCTCCGGAGACGGCGGGATCCGGTACCACTACATCGTCTGGGACATGACCGCTCCCTCCGGCGACGACTAGCTCAGCCGCGCACCGCGCCCCCGTTCACTCCGCCGCGGCCCGCCCCGTGAGCGCGATCAGACTGTTCCGCACATGATCCATGTGCGCCCGCACGTCGTCCCAGGTCTCCCCGTGCTCGCGCAGCACCCGCTCGGTGTCCCGGGCAACCCGCTCCTCCCGCACCCGAGCCTCCGCCACCACCTCCGCGGCCCGCTCCGCCGCCTCGTCCTGCCGCCGCCGATCCGACAACTCGGCCTCGGCAAAGGCCTGTTGAGCCTCGGCGAGCGCGGCCTCCGCACGAGCCGCCCGCGCGGCGTACTCCGCGTCCACGGCAACCACCCGCTCCTCCGCGGAGCGCTCTTCCGCGGCCCACCGCTCCGCGTGCTCCTTGGCCTGGTCCCCCAGCATCGCGGCGGTACGTTGCCGCACCTCACGCAACGCGGACAGCGCCTCCGTCCGCCCCTCCTTCACCTCGCGCCGCGCCCCGATCCGGATGTCGTCGGCCTCGGCGCGGGCGGCGAGGAGCCGCTGCCGGGCCCGCTCCTCGACCTCCGCACGGAGCGCGTCGGCGTCTTCCCGTGCCGCCTGAAGCACACCCGCGGCGCGCGCCTCCGCCTGCGCGACCATGTCCTCCGCCGCCCGCCGCGCGGACTCCCGTACGGCGGCGGCCTCTTCCTCCCCGAGCCGGAACAGCCGCTGCGCCCGCTCGCCGAGCGTCTCGTACGTCTGCGGGGCGAGCCGGGAGACGGCGTCCCGCATCCGCTCGGCCTCCGCCTCCATGTCCTTGGCCAGTACGGTCAGCCGCGCGGCCCGTTCCCAGGCAGCGTCCCGGTGTTGCGAGATCGCCGCCGCGTACGAGTCGACCTGGTCGGGGCGGTAGCCGCGCCCCCGTACTGCCACGAAGCCACGTGGCGACACCGATGCGCTGCTCATCCTGGAACCCCTCTCCACCCGACGGACACGACATGATGATTTCGCGCATATCTTGATGGATCGGGCGTAAGTGTTCATAACGCGACACTCCGCAGACAGGTCACGGGCATCACGCGAACGTGAACGACCACATGCGCACACAAAAGGGCCGGACCCGATCACTCGACCGGGTCCGGCCCTTCAGTACGCCCTGCTCAGCGGGCCGGCGTCACAACAACCCGTCCCACATCTGCTCCAGCAGCACCGACCACCAGCTCTCCGGCGACCCCAGCGCCGCCGGGTCCAGCGAGACGAGCTGCGCCTGGAAGTCGACGGTCCAGCGGCCCGCCTGCTCCTGGTTGAGCCCGTACCGCAGTCGCCACATCCGGCCGAGCAGCGCCAGACAGCGCGCGAACTCGGGCAGCCCGGTGTTCACGAACTGCGGCGGTACGGGCGCACCGCCCGGCCCCGCCTCCACGGGCACGGCGACGATGTTGGCCGTGCCGTACTGGACGCAGATCGCCTTGCCGAAGTCGCTGCCCATGACGAGGTACGAGCCCGCGTCGGCGGACGGCCGCACCCCGCGCTCCTGCGCGAGTTCGGCCAACGTCGGTACCGGGCGGCCGGGTTGGGCCTGCGCCCAGAAGAACGGGCCCATGTCCATCGGCAGCCCCGCCGCGACCAGGGTGTGCGCGACGACCGGCGGCACGCCCTGCCGGGACACGGCCGCCTGCTCGAACCGGAAGACTCCCGGCCCGAACGCGCCCGCCAGTTCCTGCGCGATCGCCTCCGGCGGGACCGGCGGCGTCGGCTGCACCGGCGGCAACGGCGCCCGCACCGGGGCGAGTCGGGCCGGCCCGTCGGCGACCTGGTGCAACTCGCCCTGGTGAGCGATCAGTTCGCGCATCCCCTGCTGCCGGCTCGCGTGATCCGTACCGTACGGCGCGATGCTGGCGATGCGGGCCTGCGGCCACTGTTCGCGGATCATCCGCGCGCAGTACGCGCCCGGCAGTTCGCAGGACTCCAACTCCGTGTGCAGTTCGAGTACTTGGTCCGGCGGGATGTTCATGCCGCGCAGCTCGTGGAAGATCTGCCACTCCGGGTGCGGCGTCCCCGGCGCGGACCGCCGGATCAACTGCTGCTCGGAACCGTCCGGCGCGCGGTAGCGCAACACGGCCTGATACCCCGGTCCGACGGTCGGCTGCCCCTGCGGCGGATAGCCGTAGGCAGGCTGCTGCTGCCCGGGGAAGGGCTGCCCCGGCATGGGGCGACCGGGCATCTGCTGCCCCGGGGGCGGCATGGCACCGGGAGGCATGGCTCCGGGAGGTACCGCGCCCTGTGGCGGGGCCCCCGACGGCATACCCGGGCTGCCCAACGCACCGGGCGCGCCCGGGAATTGCGGCGGCGGAGGCACGCCGGGCCCACCCACCGGGGGCCCGGCCAACACGGTCTCGGCGTGATGCACGGCACCGGGAGCACCGGGCGCGCCGGGCATCCCCGGGGCACCCGGCGGCTGAGGCGCACCGGGAGAGCCGGGGGCACCAGGGACACCCGGCGGCTGCGGAGCCCTCGGCCCCGCGGACGCGGGCCCGCCCCCCTGCCCGGGATCGGCAAACATCGTCGCGGCATGGTGCACCCCACCCGGAGGCGTACCCCCAGGGGTGTTCGGTGCACCGGGCCCACCCGGCGGCGTACCGGGCGGCTGCGGCGCACCGGGCCCGTCCGGACCGAGCCCCGAGACCATCTGCGTGGCCACGTACCCCCCGCCCGGCGGCGGAGGAGGAGGAGGCGGCGGCGAGCCAGCCGCACCGCCCGGCCGCGCACCCGGCGTCCCCGGCGCACCCGGCGGAGGCGGCGTCCTCGAACCACCGCCCCGGCGCGGCGGAGGCGCCGCCTTGCTGGTGGCGGCGTCGGCGATGTCCCCGGCATTGGGCGCGAGCGCCCGCCCCGGCACACCGGGAGGCTGAGGCACGTTACCGGCACCGCCGGGCTCCTGCGGATACCCGTAGGCGGACGCCCCCGGCGAAGGCGCACCCTGCGGACCACCGGGAGCCGGCGCGGCACCCGGAGCGCCCGGTCCTTGGGGATACCCGTACGACGACGAACCCGGCGCCCCAGGCTGCCCCTGCCCCTGCCCCTGCGGATACCCGTACGACGAAGGCGTGTTGCCCTGAGGCGCACCCGACCGCCCGCCCGGGCCCTGCGAACCCGGCGAACCCGGCGAACCCGGCGAACCCCCGCCCCCACTCCCCGAGTTGGACTCGCCCATCGCCGGAGACACGGCCGTACGCGGGAGTTGGCTGCCGCCGGACATCAGGGCGGTCTGGGCGTCGGCCGGGGTGGTGTCCTCGGGCTCGCTCAGCGGTGGCGCGAAGACGGTAGCGGGCAGCGGTACCGAACGGTCCTCGCCGGCATCCGCGTTGGTGTCGGTCCCCGCCCAGGGGGTGGCCCCGGCCGGCACGGGGGGCGAGTCCGGCGCCCCGGACCCCCCGGCGTCCGGCCAAGCCGAAGCGGCCGGCACCCCGGCCTGCGTCTCCGGAAGCGACCTCCGCGCCGAACCCGAACCCGGAACCGGTCCCGGCACCGAAGCCGAGCCCGAAGCCCCAACTCCCGCCCCCGCGGCCGGAGTCGAAGCCGGTGCCCCACCCCCCGTCCCCGCGGCCGGAGTCGAGGCGGACTCCCCCCGCCGGTCCGGGATCCCCAGCTTGTCCGCCGCCTCCTGCAACCACTCCGGCGGACTCAGCAGGAACGAGGTCTGATTGAGGTCCACGCGGGCAGGCGCGGCCGCCGGCACCGCGTCGGCGACCTCGTCGGGGCGGCCGTACTCCTCCTCGTAGCGGCGGATGACCTCACCCACCGGCAGCGAGGGCCACAGCGTGGCCTCGCCACTGTCACGGGCGAGCACCAGCCGCTGGGCGCCGCCGTCCGAACGCGGCCCCTCGGCCCGGTCCTCGGCCCAGATCACGAAGCCGAGTTCGAACTCCCGCACCCGCACCTCGCGATGCTGGTACGACGGCACATCGCCGTTGATCCACTCCTCGGCGCGCTCCTGCGCCTGCGCGAAGGTCACCATCGGTCAGCTCACTCCCCCACCGCGGACGCCGCGGACGCCGACGCCGCGGACGGCACCGGAACGGACCGCGCGAACCCGCCGTCCACCATCAGATTCGCCACCGTCTCCAACTCCGGGGGATTTCCCGCGAGTCGGGCGAGGAACTGGTCGAAGTCGTCCCCGGCGGGCAGCAGCAGCCGCTCCACACGGGCGGCCGGCGCCCAGGACGGATCGACGTCGCGGGCATCGTCGTAGGCGCAGAACCAGACCGACCCGATCCCCTGACCCTTCACCTTCACGGCGAGGAGGCCGCCCTGGACGAAGCCGACGCCCAGGTAGTCCTTGGTGAGATGGTCGCGCAGGCATTTGTTGACGTAGACGAGGTCGTTGACGGCGGCCTCGTCGCGGACCGTGAAGAACGGCTGGTCGATCAGCAGCCCCAACTCGGCGTCCAGGGCGGTGCCGACGGGCGCGCAGCCGCCGGCCGCCTTGAGGAACGAGCGGTAGGCGCCCGGGAGTCGGTAGCCGAGGTCCTCCTCGACGCCCTGCACCTGTGCCTCGGTGACCGCGACCGCCGACCTCGGCAGCCCGAAGTGCGCGGGGCGGGTCTCCTGGAGGGGGCGGGTGCCGCGCTTGCCGTGGTCGACGGCCGACGTGGCGATCCCGCCGTGGTGGCGCAGCAGCGCCTTGACGTCGACGGGGACGAGTTCGAGGCGTCGGGTGCCGACCACGTGGTGCCAGGTCCAGTTGTGCGGGGTGGCCACCGCGGGCACGGTGTCCCACAGCTCGTGTCCGGTCGCGGCGAGGGCCGCGTTCGCCGACACGTAGTCCGTCAGGCGCAGTTCGTCGACCCCGAAGCCGTCCGGCGGCTCGGCGATCTCCGCGGCCGCGCGCGCGTACGGCGAGAAGTCGGGGTAGCCGTGCTCGTCCATCCGCACCCCTCTGGGGTGACGGGCCGCCCGGACCGGGTCCGGGAAGTGCACGACCTGCCCGGCGTAGGCCGCGTTCGGTGGCGCGGCTCGCTGCCCGAGCCGACCTGTCGTCATGGCGGTTGCCCCCTGCGGCATTCAGTACGATTCACAGCGGCCGAATGTCCAACTCGCCCCGCTGTGCCCCGTATCGACTGTCTCGTCTTCTTGACGTCTTCGTTCGACCGTCTCCCCGCGTGTCTCCACGCGTCGACCGCGTGGATCGCGGTGCGGACAGCCTATGCGGTACGGCGGCACCGGTCACCGGCAGCGGTCGGCGGCACCCCTCACCGGACCTTCACTTCCGTGACCTGCCGTCACCCCGTCGTGACAGCCCGCCGAAGCCCTGGCGTGTCGCACCGCCCCAGCTACCGCACCAGCCACGGCATTTGGCACTCTGTGACCCGCCGGGGGATGCTCGGGAGGGGATGACGATCATGAACGCGACACAGACGGGGCCGCACACCGGGGCGCACACGGGGTCCTCGGGCGACCCCAGGGTCGGCTGGAGCGCCACCGAGGGACGGCACGCGCCGGCCCTCAGCCACCGCCGTGACGGCATACTCCCGACCGTCGCCGCCGCCCTCTCCGTGCGCGGCGCCACCACCCTCACCGGCACCGCCGCCCGCGCCGACCAGGCGCCCGCGCTGCACCCGCTCGTGCAGGACTTCCTCGACACCCTCACCAGCGCCCAGCGCGACCGGTTCACCGGCCGCTGCGCCGAGGCGATCCTGATCTCCCGCCACATCGCCGCCGCCGACGCCGCCCGCAGCAAGCGCGCCGCACGCAAGCCGATGACCAACGGCGAGGCCCGCAAGACCCTCAAGCAGGCCAAGCTCACCGCCCGCCGCATCCGCGAGGACGGCGACCCCCTGCACGGCAGCTTCGCGACACCGTGCCGAGCCTGCGCGGCCCTGAGCGCCCACTTCGGCGTCCGAGTGGTGGACCCCGCAACGGAGAACGCCTGACACCCACCCCCTGCACAGCACGGACCCCATGTCGCCGACGATCGAAGGGCAGATGCAAGCCGACCGCCACTCCACCACGCGCTTTTCCGTACCCGTGGACGCCGCCCTGCGCGCCGCGGGCTGGCAGCCCGGCCGCTGGGACATAAAGCAGGCCGAGATCTGGGCGGACACCTTGCGCGACCACACCTCGCCCGCGGGACACCAGCACGCCGTGTTCCCGGCGGCGGTCGAGGCCTGGGCCGAGTTCGGCGGCCTGCACATCACGCCCTCCGGGCCCGGCCGCCAGATCTCCCCCGTGGCACTCCACCTGGACCCGCTGCACGGCCTTCACATGGCCCGCACACTCGGCGACCTCGGCCGCGCCCTGGACACCGACGTCAGCCCCCTGGGCGAGGAACCCGACACCCAGTCCCTCCTGGCCATCGACTCCGCGGGCCGCGTCTACGCCCTGGACCACACCGGCGACTGGTACCTGGGCCCCGACATCGACCAGGCCCTGGCGACCCTCGTCTCGGGCATCGAACCGGTACGCCTGACGACAGGCTGAGCGATCGCGCGGCACGATCGCGCGGCAGATGGGCTGCCGCCACCCGCGTACGGCGAGAAGGTGCCGTGTCGGGGGGTGTCCGCCCGCAGCGGTTCGCGCGTCAACAAGGCCCCTTCTTGAGTGACCGATTCCGCGCCGTTCCGAGGACGGACACCCCCCGGCGCGGCACCGACCCACCACGAACCGCGGGCGAACCACCCACACACCCGCAGCCTCAAGCCGCCGGAATAACCGCCGACACCCGAAACCCACCCGCATCCGTAGGCCCCGAAACAAACACCCCGCCCAGCGCAAGCACCCGCTCCCGCATCCCCACCAGCCCGTTCCCCCCGGAGGGCAGCCGCGCAGCCGACGCGGACGCGAGCTCGGGCGGCGGTTCGTTCTCGACCTGCATAGCGATCTCGGACACCCGATGCGCGAGCCGTACATGCGTCTTCGCACCCGCCGCGTGCTTGTGGACGTTCGTCAACGCCTCCTGCACCACCCGGTACGCGGTCTGTTCGATCTCCGCCGCGTACGAGCGGGTCTCGCCCTCCACGGACAGGTCGACGGCCATCCCGGCCGCCGCGGACTGCCCGAGCAGCTCGTCCACGTCCGACAGACAGGGCCCCTCGCCCGTGCCCTCGTCGTCAACGGCCCGCGAAGCCGCCGCGGCGGCGGCCACCCCCACAGCGACCAGCGGTACGGCGGCGCGCTCGCGCACGTCCCGGCCGTCCCCGCTCCTCAGCACCCCGAGCATCTCCCGCAGCTCGGTGAGCGCCTGCCGCCCCATGTCCCCCACCAGGGCGGCGTTCTTGACGGCCTTCTCCGGATCCTTCCGGGCAACGGCCTGCAACGCCGCCGCGTGCACGACCATCAGACTCACCCGGTGCGCCACGACGTCGTGCATCTCCCGCGCGATCCGGGTCCGCTCCTCACCCCGCGCCCACTCGGCGCGCTCCTCGGCCCGCTCCGCGAGGAGTTGGAGCTCCCGCTCCAGGCTGTCCGCGCGCTCCCTGAGGCTCTCCATCAGCCGGCGCCGGGCGCCCACGTACATCCCGAGCAGGACGGGCGGCGCGGTCATCCCAACGGCCGTAGTGATGGAGGCGAACGGAACGAACCAGTCCCCGAGTTCCCAGGTCCCCCGCTGTGTGTCCTGCCGTACCCGCACGAACATGACGATGAGCATGCCGAGGAAGGACATCCCGGCCAGCGATCCGATGATCCGGCGCGGCAGTTCGGACGCGGCGAGGGTGTACAGGCCGACGATGCCCATCAGGTAGCCCATCTGGGCCGGGGTGATGGCGATGGACACGAGCACGACGGCGATCGGCCACTTCCGCCGGACGATCAGCGCCGACCCGGCCAGCACCCCGAAGACGACTCCCACCGCGGCCGGAATCCCCGCGTCGTGCGCGAACCGGACACCCTCCGCCCCGCACTCCGCGGCGGAGACCACCGCGAGCCCGGTGTCCAGCACCGCACTGCGCCACCTGGTCCACCACCACGGCCCTCCCCGGACCGTGGCATGGTCTTCCCCCGTCGTGGTCATGCCTCCAGCCTACGGGCGCCGGGCCGCGCTTTTCCGGTGAGTTTCCGACGACTGGCCTACACCACAGGACACACCACAGGACGTAATCGAACAGTGACGAAACAGATCACGCAGAAGAAGTCCCGTCGCACGGAGGGCATCCGGTACGGCATAGTGTTGGTTGCCCACTCGGCGACCAGGCTAAATGTCCGGTTCAAACGAGTTTGATCCCCCGTGGTGTAATTGGCAGCACCGTGGCTTTTGGTGCCATTTGTCCAGGTTCGAGTCCTGGCGGGGGAGCAACAACCTCTTCCAGCAACCCACTTCGGGTTTTCACCAACCCACTTCGGGCCCTGACAGCACTGTCAGGGCCCACTCTCATGTCCCCCATGAAACGCCCCGGTATCCTGCGAATGTCCACCCCCCAGCATTCCGAAGCCGAAGGGCAAATCCGTGAGCGCCATTCGCCCGGCAGCCGTCGTCGTCCTCGCAGCGGGTGAGGGCACCCGTATGAAGTCGGCCACACCGAAGGTCCTGCACGAGATCTGCGGCCGGACCCTCGTCGGCCATGTGCTGGCCGCCGCCCGGGAGTTGGAGCCGGAGAACCTGGTCGTCGTCGTGGGCCACGCCCGCGAGAAGGTGACCGCCCATCTCGGCGAGACCGACCCCGGCGTACGGACCGCGGTCCAGGCCGAACAGAACGGCACAGGGCACGCCGTACGCATGGCGCTGGAGGAGCTCGGAAACATCGACGGGACCGTTGTCGTCGTGTGCGGCGACACCCCCCTGCTCCGAGGTGCGACGCTGCGCGAACTCGCCGCGAACCACACGGCCGACGGCAACGCCGTGACCGTCCTGACCGCCGAGGTCCCGGACGCCACCGGCTACGGCCGGATCGTCCGCGACGGCGCCTCCGGCGCGGTGACCGCGATCGTCGAGCACAAGGACGCCTCCGACGCGCAGCGCGCGATCCGCGAGATCAACTCCGGGGTCTTCGCGTTCGACGGGCAGTTGCTCGCCGACGCCCTCGGCAAGGTGCGCACCGACAACAGCCAGGGCGAGGAGTACCTCACCGACGTCCTCGGCATCCTGCGCGAGGCCGGGCACCGGGTCGGCGCCTCCGTCGCGGGCGACCACCGCGAGATCGCCGGCATCAACAACCGCGTGCAGCTCTCCGAGGCCCGCCGCATCCTCAACGACCGGCTGCTGACCGACGCCATGCTCGGCGGGGTCACCGTCATCGACCCGGCGACGACCTGGGTCGACGTCACCGTCACCTTCGGCCAGGACGCGACCGTCCACCCCGGCACACAACTGCACGGCACCACGCACATCGGCGAGGGCGCCGAGGTCGGCCCCAACAGCCGTCTGACGGACACCGTCGTCGAGGCGGGCGCCCGCGTCGACAACACCGTCGCCGTCAGCTCGCACATCGGCCCGCAGGCGTCCGTCGGGCCGTACGCCTATCTCCGTCCCGGCACCCGCCTGGGCACGAAGAGCAAGATCGGGACGTACGTCGAGACGAAGAACGCGACGATCGGCGAGGGCACGAAGATCCCGCACCTCTCCTATGTCGGGGACGCGACGATCGGCGAGTACACCAACATCGGCGCCGCCAGCGTCTTCGTGAACTACGACGGACAGACCAAGCACCACACCACCGTCGGATCGCATTGCCGTACAGGTTCGGACAATATGTTTGTGGCACCCGTCACGGTCGGGGACGGCTCGTACACCGCCGCCGGCTCCGTGATCACCAAAGATGTGCCGCCCGGTTCGCTGGCCGTGGCCCGTGGCCAGCAGCGGAATATCGAGGGCTGGGTGGCCCGCAAGCGGCCGGGCAGCGCGGCGGCGAAGGCCGCGGAAACGGCTTCCCGCCAGGGCGAGAGCGAGGACTGACCGGAAACGGGTGCGTCGAACACGGCGTACCGTGATAAACGCACACCCAGTTGAATGACCTCTGAGGAGACAGTGCTGTGACCGGGATCAAGACGACCGGCGAGAAGAAGATGATGTTCTTCTCCGGCCGCGCCCACCCCGAGCTTGCCAAGGAGGTCGCCCAGCAGTTGGGTGTCGGGGTCGTCCCGACGAAGGCCTTCGACTTCGCGAACGGCGAGATCTACGTCCGCTTCGAGGAGTCGGTGCGCGGTGCGGACTGTTTCGTGATCCAGAGCCACACGGCTCCGATCAACCAGTGGCTCATGGAGCAGCTCATCATGATCGACGCGCTCAAGCGCGCGTCGGCCCGCTCCATCACGGTGATCGTGCCGTTCTACGGCTATGCCCGGCAGGACAAGAAGCACCGCGGCCGTGAGCCGATCTCGGCCCGGCTGGTCGCGGACCTGATGAAGACGGCGGGTGCGCACCGCATCCTCACCGTCGACCTGCACACCGACCAGATCCAGGGCTTCTTCGACGGGCCCGTGGATCATCTCTTCGCCCTCCCGCTCCTCGCGGACTACGTGGGCAGCAAGGTCGACCGCAGCAAGCTGACCGTCGTCTCCCCGGACGCCGGCCGCGTGCGCGTCGCCGACCGCTGGTGCGACCGCCTGGGCGCGCCCCTCGCGATCGTGCACAAGCGGCGCGACAAGGACGTGGCGAACCAGGTGACCGTCCACGAGGTCGTCGGCGAGGTCAAGGGCCGCGTCTGCGTCCTGGTCGACGACATGATCGACACCGGCGGCACGATCTGCGCCGCCGCGGACGCCCTGTTCGCGCACGGCGCCGAGGACGTCATCGTGACGGCCACGCACGGCGTGCTCTCCGGCCCCGCCGCCGACCGCCTGAAGAACTCCCGCGTCAGCGAGTTCGTCCTCACCGACACCCTCCCCACCCCGGGCGAACTCGGCGCCGACCTCGACAAGATCACGGTCCTGTCGATCGCCCCGACCATCGCGAACGCGGTCCGAGAGGTCTTCGAGGACGGCTCCGTGACAAGCCTCTTCGACGGACACTGACCCCCGCGGTCGTAGATCGATTTCTGGTACGGCCTCCCCGCCGAGTAAGCTACGCAAGTTGCTCGGCGAGGGAGGCCGTACCAGTTCTCGGGTACGGCGGTCCGTTATCGACGCGCTCTTCGTAGCAGGCCGATGTTCGGCCGGGTGACCACCTTCCCCAACTGTTCTACGAGGAGTGACCATGGCCGACGTCAAGCTCGCCGCCGAGACCCGCACCGAGTTCGGCAAGGGCGCCGCCCGCCGTATCCGCCGTGACAAGAAGGTCCCCGCCGTGGTCTACGGCCACGGTGTCGACCCGCTGCACATCACCCTGCCGGGCCACGAGCTGCAGCTCGCCCTGCGTACCCCGAACGTCCTGCTCACCCTGGACATCGAGGGCAAGACCCAGCTCGCCATCCCGAAGGCCGTCCAGCGTGACGCCATCAAGGGCTACCTGGAGCACGTCGACCTGCTCACCGTGAAGAGCGGCGAGAAGGTCACCGTCGAGGTCTACGTCCACACCGAGGGCGAGCTGGCCCCGGGCTCCTTCCTGCTGGAGCACGTGCTGAGCACGATCACCGTCGAGGCCGAGGCCACGCACATCCCCGAGTCGGTCACCGTGTCCATCGCGGGCCTGGAGGCCGGTGCCTCCATCGCCGCCAAGGACATCCCGCTGCCCAAGGGCACCACGCTGGCGATCGACGAGGACGCGGTCGTCCTCCAGGTCCTGGCCGCCCAGGCGGAGGAGGCGTCCGCCGACGCCGACGCCGAGGCCACCGAGGCCTGATCCTCACCTTCACCACTGTGTCAGCCGCTGTTCCCGTCCGTCAGGTCCGGGAGCAGCGGCTGGCGCGTATCAAGGAGACATGGACGTGACGACCGACGCCAATGCCCCCTGGCTGATCGTGGGACTCGGCAACCCCGGCCCCGAGTACGCGAACAACCGGCACAACGTGGGCTTCATGGTGGCCGACCTGCTCGCGGAGCGGATCGGCGGCAAGTTCAAGCGGGCCGGGAAGGCGCAGGCGCAGGTCCTGGAGGGCCGGATCGGGGCCCCGGGTCCGGCCAGCCGCCGGGTCGTGCTGGTGAAGCCGACGTCGTTCATGAACCTGTCGGGCGGCCCGGTCAACGCGCTGCGCGACTTCTACAAAGTGCCGCTCGCGAACGTCGTCGCCGTGCACGACGAACTCGACATCGACTACGGCACCCTCCGCCTCAAACTCGGCGGCGGCGACAACGGCCACAACGGTCTGAAGTCGATGACGAAGGCGATGGGCCCCGACTATCACCGGGTGCGGTTCGGCATCGGGCGCCCGCCGGGCCGTATGCAGGTCGCCGACTTCGTACTGAAGGACTTCTCTTCTACGGAGCGCAAGGAACTGGACTTCCTGGTGGACCGGGCGACCGACTCGGTGGAGTGTCTGGTGAGCGAGGGACTGGAGCGGGCGCAGAGCGCCTACAACTCCTGAAGCCGCCGGCTCCCTTGTTCCGTCGCACCGCGGAACCCCCGTTCCGTTGACCGGAACGGCGCATGACAGTGCCCGGCTCCGCTGGCGAGGCTTGCGCCGAAGTACCCGGCCTGTAAGCGTCGCGTATTCGGGGGAACCGCCGTGGAGAAGCCATTACCGTCGCCTGTTTCGGGTGACGTCGAGTATCTGACCGGAATGACACTGGGCGCGTATCTCGACCTGGTGCGGGAGCGATTCCCGGAACTCCACCGGGATCTGCGTTTCGACCGGGCCGGTGCCGCCCGGGCGCTGGAACAACTGACCCGCCTGTTCAACGAGTTCGAGACCGACGACCCGGAATCGGGCCGCGGGGACTCCTACCGCCGGGCCCAGCAGCACACCGCCGTACGGCTGACCGGAATCCGCCGGCTGTTCGAACTGGCGGGCGGGGTAAGGGAGTTACGGCGGCTGCCGGCCTCCTGGCGGGTGCTGGACCTGCTGGCGGGCGACGGACTGCTCGCGCGGGCCCTGCTCACCCTGGCGCCGCAGGTCCGCTCCGGTGTGATCAGCAGCGATGTCGCCCGGCACATGGTGTCGTCGGCGCTCGCGGCGGAGCTGCCCGCACTCCGGCAGGACGCCCGGTACCTGTTCCTGCGGGACGCGTGCGTGGACGCCGTCGTGCTGGCCTACGGCAGCCATCATGTGCCGCCCGGGGACCGGCGGGCCGTGTACCTGGAGGCCGCGCGGGTGCTGCGGCCGGGCGGCCGGCTCGTCGTGCACGACTTCGAGGAGGGCGCGCCCTCGGCCCGCTGGTTCTCCGAGGTGGTCCACCGCAACTCGGCGGCCGGACACGCGTATTCGCATTTCACGGAGGCCGACCTGCGCCGGGACCTGATCGCGGCCGGGCTCGGGAACCATCAAGTCCTCCGTATGTACGACCCGTTCGTCATGCGGGCGGACACCCGGGAGAAAGCCGTCGGGCAACTCGCCGACTACGTCCACGACATGTACGGGCTGACCGCACTCGGCCGGGGCGGGGCGGACCGGGAGAAGGTCCGCGCGCAGGTGTGGGAACTCTGCGAGGACTGCTTCCGGTTCGGCCCCGACGAGGGCCCGAGCGACGGCGGTTCCGTGGAATGGCGGCGCTCGCCCGCCGTTTACCGCTCGCGGGACGAGAACGCGTGGATAGCGGAGATTCCGCGTATCGCACTCGTCGCCGTTGCCGTCGCCGCCGCGTAGCGGGCGAGGGAAAAGCGGAACAGTCCGCCGGGAATCAGGAAAGCGGAGCGAACTTCACAGCGGGAAACGCCACTTGGGGGGTGCGGGAATGTGCGGAATCGCCGCGGAGATACAGCCGCGGGTGCGGGGCGAGGTGGATGTCGTACGCGTCGAGAAGATGCTCGCGGAGATCAGGCACCGCGGCGATCCGGAGAACGCCGGCTCGGCCCGCGCGCTGCCCGGGGCGGCGCTGGGCTGCAATCGGCTCGCGATCGTCGACCGGGAAGCGGCCGAGCAGCCGATGTCCGACGAGAGCGGCGAGTTGTGGGTGACGTTCAACGGGGAGATCTACAACCACGCGGCGCTGCGCGAGGAGTTGAGCCGCCTCGGGCATGTCTTCCGGACCGGGTCGGACACCGAGGTGCTGCTGCACGGGTACACCGAGTGGGGCCGGGAGCTGCCGGGCCGGCTGGACGGCATGTTCGCCTTCGTCGTCCACGACGTGCGGCGGCGGGAGTTCCTGGCCGCCCGGGACCGGATCGGCGTCAAGCCGCTCTACCGGTGCGCACAGGGCGACGCCCTGTACTTCGCGTCCGAGCTGAAGTGCTTCCTGCCGCTCGCGCTGGAAGCGGAGGAGTTCCCGCCCGGCCACTGGACGGACGGGACGGACACGGTCCGCTACCACCACGAGCCCCAGGGGCGGCCGTCCGGGACGAGCCGTGAACTGGCCGCCGAGTTCGGGCGGCGGCTGGAGGAGGCCGTACGCAAGCGGGTGGACACCGATCTTCCGGTGGGCGTCATCTACAGCGGCGGCCTCGACAGCGCCTCCGTGCTGGCCCTCGCCGCCCGGCACCACCCGGACGTCACCGCCATCTCGGTGGGCTTCCCGGGCTCCGAGGACCTGGAGTTCGCCGTCCGGTCCTGCGCGGAGCTGGGCATCCGGCACGTGGTGCGGAACCTGACCCTGGACGACCTGGTGCGCGATCTGCCCGAACGGGTGCGGCAGACCGAGACGTTCGAGACGGTCGACCTGATGGACGCCTCGGTGATGGCACCCGCCTTCGAGGCCGCGCACGAACTGGGGCTCAAGGTCGTCCTGGTGGGCGACGGCAGCGACGAACTCCTCGCCGGCTACGACCTGTTCCGCACCCACCCCGACCCCGTGGAGCTGATGCGCTACCGGGTGGGCAACCTGCGCCGCACCGATCTCCAGCGCGTCGACCGGGTCTCGATGCACCACACCGTCGAGGCCCGGGTGCCCTTCCTCGACCGTGACGTGGTCGACTTCGCCTGGCGGCTGCCGATGGACGTCAAGTACCGCGACGGCACCGAGAAGTGGATCCTGCGCGAGGCGATGGCCGACGTCCTGCCGTCGTATCTGGCCGAGCGCCCCAAGATCCGGATGCCCGAGGGCACCGGCCTGTACTACCAACTGCTGGAGTATGTACGGCAGTTGGCGCCCGGCGGCACGCTCGACCGGTACCCGGGGCTGCTGGAGCGGCTCGGACTGGACCAGCCGGAGGCCGCGTACTTCCTGGACCTGTATCTGAGTCTGGGCCACCCGGTGCCCGAGTCCCGCTACAAGCGCCCCGGTTGGGACTTCTCCCCCAACGGCTACTTCGTGTTCTCCGGCGCGGGAGCGAGGTGAGCCGCGTGACGGGATCGACGGTTCTTCTGGTGTACGCGCGCGGCGGGCCGCAGCCCAGCGACGCCGTACCGAAGGTGGCGGCCACCGCGGGCCGCCGCGTCCATCTCCTGCTGCTCGACCCGCTGCCCGCCACCGCGAGCGACGCGGTCCTGCGGTGCTGCGAATCGGTCACCGACCTGACCGGGACCCGGCCCGAGCCGGGCGAACTCATCGACAAAATCATCGAGTTGGCGCGGCACACGTCGGCCGACGCGGTCCTGACCTTCTCCGAGTTCGCGCTCCTCGCGGTCGCCGAGGCCTGTGAGCGGCTCGGGCTGCGTGGCCCCGGGCCCGGCGTGCTCCGGGCCCGCAGCAAGCGGCTGATGCGGCGGACCTGGGAGGAGGCGGGCCTGCCCGTACCGCGCTTCCGCTGGGTGGACTCGCTCGCCGACCTGGAACGCGCCTGGGCCGCGCTCGACCCGCCCGTGCTGCTCAAGTCGGCCTGGGGCGCCGGTTCGATCGGCCAGGTGATCCTGGAAGAGGCCGCCCAACTGCCTGGCGCCTGGGAGCACATGCGCGGCGCACTGAGCGCGGCCCGGGCCCGGGGCATGAGCGAACTCAAGGCCCGCGAGGCCGACTTCGAGCTGATCGCGGAGGAACTCATCCCGGCCACCACGGAGTCCTGGTACGACCGCCCCGGCTACGGCGACTATCTCAGCGTCGAGGGCATGGTCGTCGACGGCGTGTACCACCCGGTGTGCGTCACGGGCCGGCTGCCGACCGTCGCCGACTTCACCGAACTGGGCAACATGGCGCCCTGTGTGCTGCCGGAGGAGCTCCAGCACGAGGTGGCCGAGGTGTCCCGGCGGGCGGTGGACGCGCTGGGCCTCGCCACCTGCGGCACCCACACCGAGCTCAAGCTGATGGCGGACCGTCGCCTCTGCCTGCTGGAGACGGCGGCCCGTTTCGGCGGGCTGCTGCTCACCCGGCAGATCGAGGCCATCCACGGGGTGGACCTGGTCGCCGCGCTCACCCGGGCGCACCTCGGCCAGGACCCGGGCCTGCCGGACGGCCTGCTGACCGGCCCCGGGCGGTGCGCCGCCGGTTCGGTGAACGTCCTCGCGACCGACTCGCGGGGGCGGCCGTGGACGACCCGGCCGGTGTTCACGCCCGAAACGGTGGACTGGGACCGGCTGTTGACCCCCGGCAGCCGGATCCAAGTGGCCCCCGACTTCACGGTCCCGTCCGGCACCCGACTGCACGGCTACCAACTCGGCCACGGCTCCCTCAACCTGGCGGGCGTCCTGCTGCTGACGGCACCGACACCGGAGGTGCTGCTGCGGGACGCGGGTTCGGTCCTGGACGGCTTGGAGGGGGCGCTGGCGGACGCGGCGACGCGGGACCGGTCGGCTTCCGTGGCACATGGCTGACGACGGCTCCGCGTCGCCGACCACTCCAACGGGATTACGGGCAAGCCCAGTTGACGCCTCAAGTGCGCCGCGCGTCGGGCCGGTGACGACCTGGCGCGTGGCACCGGCCGGGGCCCGGGTGCTGATCGGCGGCATGTTCGTCAACCGGCTCGGCGGCTTCGTCCAGGTGTTCATGGTGCTGTACCTGACGGGGCTGGGATTCTCCGCGACCCAGACGAGCGCGGCGCTCGGCGCGTACGGCGCGGGTTCGGTGGCCGGGGTGCTGGTGGGCGGGCGGCTGTGCGACCGGATCGGCGGGCGGGCCACGATCGTCGGTTCCATGGTGCTGTCCTCGGTGTTACTGCCGCCGGTCCCGTATCTCCACACCTTCCCGGTCCTGTTGCCGGTGCTCGCGCTCCAGGCGGCCGCGGGGCAGGCGTACCGGCCGGCCGCGGCCGACCTGCTGAGCCGGATGCTGCCGCCCGACCGACAGGTCATGATCTTCGCGATGTACCGGCTGGCGATCAATCTGGGAGCGGCGGCGGCCCCGCTCCTGGGCGCGGCGCTCATCGCGGGCTCGTACACCCTGCTGTTCTTCACCGAGGCGGCGGTGGGCCTCGCCTACGCGGCGGTGGTGGCGCGCTACGTACCCCGTGACGACCACCGGCCGGCACCGACCCGCTCCGCGCGCGGGACCGGCGGCTACCGCCCGCTCCTCGCCGACCGCCGCTATCTGCTCCTCCTCTTCGCGATGCTGACCAGCACCCTGGTCTATGTGCAGTACCTGTCCGCACTGCCGCTCGCGGTACGGGACCGGGGCCTGTCACCCACGGTGTACGCGGTCCTCATCACCGTCAACGGCCTGGTGGTCGTCGCCTTCGAGCTGCCGGTGACCCGGTTCACCCAGCGGTGCCGGGTACGCCCGGTGGTCGCGCTGGGCTCCGCCCTGACCTGCCTGGGCATGGCCATGTACGGCCCGTCGTGGGGTGTGGCGGGCCTGCTCGCCGGCACGGTCGTCTGGTCCTTCGGCGAGGCGGTCTCGGCCCCCACCCTGTTCCTGGCCTACCCGGCCCAGGCGGGCCCACCGGAACTCCGGGGCCGCTACCTGGGCGCGGCCAACGCGATGTACGGCCTCGGCGCGGCCCTGGGCCCGGTCCTCGCGGTGGCGGCGTGGGGGCACTTCGGCGCCGCGCTGTGGTGGTGGTCGGGAGTGGCCGGCCTGGTGGCGGTGCCGGCGGCGTGGGCGGGCGTACGACCGGGGGCGCGCGGGGATGCGTCACGGGTGGACCGGGGCGGCTGACAAACCTCCCACACCGGTCGGCAGTTGACTCGGTGTGCAGGTATGGCCAATGATCCCCGCCATGTCACCCGCCGCCTCCACCTCACCCGGTGCCTTCGCCGCCCTGAACTTCGGGCGGCTCGCGGTGATGGGCACGGTCACCGTGCTGATCCTGATCGCCGGGGTGTGGGGATCGTGGCCGACCGCGCACAACGTGATGCTGACCAAGGGGCGGGAGAGCGGCACGGTCGAGGTCACGGCGTGCGGGGACGACACCTGCACCGGGCCGTACACACCGGTCTCGACGGGGTCGAAGGCCCGCGCCAAGGTCGTCATCGAGCACACCGTCGCGGTGCAGAAGGGCCAGACCTACACCGTGGTCGTGAAGCCCGGCACCGACGAGGTCATGCGCTCCGGTCCCGCCGGCGTCCTCTACGCCTGGGTCCCCCTCGGCGGCGCCCTCCTGCTGGCCTCCGTGGTGGTCGCGGGCGGCCTGCGGCTGACCCGGGCCGCGCGGGTACTGGCCTGGGCGGGGATCGCCTTGCTGACGGCCGCGTTCGTCGCGCTCTGACCGGCCGACGGGACCGACCGGAAACGAGGGTGCCCCCGAGCCGTCGTAGCAGCTCGGGGGCACCCTCGTTCTTGTCCTCGTCCGGTCAGCCCGTGTTGCGCAGGCCCGCCGCCACGCCGTTCACCGTGAGGAGGAGGGCCCGCGAGAGCAGCGGGTCGGGGTCCGCGCCCGCCGCCGCCTCGTCGCGCTGGCGCTTCAGCAAGGTCACCTGGAGGTAGGAGATCGGGTCGAGGTAGGCGTCCCGGATGGTGAACGTCTGCTTCAACACCGGGGTGGCGTCGAGGAGTTCGGCCTCGCCGGTGACGCGGAGCACCTCGGCGACGGTCAGGTCGTGCTCGGCCCTGATCGTGTCGAAGACGTGCTTCAGTTCGTCCGGGACGAGGGTGTCGACGTAGTGCTGGGCGATCCGCAGGTCCGTCTTGGCCAGGGTCATCTCGACGTTGGAGATGAAGTTGCGGAAGAAGTGCCACTGCTCGTGCATCTCGTCGAGCACGGTGTCGAGACCGGCTTCGCGCAGCGCCTTCAACCCTGAACCCACGCCGTACCAGCCGGGCACGATCTGCCGGGACTGGGTCCAGCCGAACACCCACGGGATCGCCCGCAGTCCGTCGAGCGAGACGCCCGAGCCGGGGCGGCGGGAGGGCCGCGAGCCCAGGTGCAGATCGGCGAGCTGGTCCACCGGCGTGGAGGCGAGGAAGTACGTCGGCAGGTCCGGGTCCTCGACCAGCCTGCGGTAGGCCGCGTGGGCGGCGTCGCTCACCACGTCCATGGCCGCGTCCCAGCGGGCCAGCGCCTCGTCGGACTGGCGGGGCGAGGTGTGCAGGGCGGAGGCCTGGAGGGTGGCGGCGACCGTCAGCTCCAGGTTCTCCCGCGCCAGCGACGGCACCAGGTACTTGTCGGAGATGACCTCGCCCTGCTCGGTCACCTTGATCTCGCCCTCCAGGGTGCCCCAGGGCTGGGCGAGGATCGCGTCGTGGGACGGACCGCCACCGCGGCCGACGGTTCCGCCGCGACCGTGGAAGAGACGCAGCCGTACGCCGTAGCGGTGGGCGACGTCACGCAGCCGCCGCTGCGCCCGGTGGATCTCCCACTGCGAGGTCGTGATGCCACCGAACTTCGAAGAGTCGGAGTACCCGAGCATGACCTCCTGGACGTCCCCGCGCAGCGCCACGAGCCGCCGGTAGGACGGGTCGGACAGCATGTCCTCGAGGATCGTGTCGGCGGCCTTCAGCTCGTCCGTGGTCTCCAGCAGCGGCACGATGCCGACCTTCGCCCACCCGGCGTGCAGATCGATCAGCCCGGCCTCGCGGGCCAGCACGGCGGCGGCGAACACGTCGTCCGCGCCCTGGCACATCGAGATGATGTACGACTCGATGACCTCGGGCCCGAACACCGCGAGCGCCTTCTTGACCGTCTCGAACACGCCGAGGGTCTTCTCACCGGCCGCGTCGACGGGCGCCGGCGTCGGAGCCAGCGGCCGCCTGGACCGCAGCTCCTTGGCGAGCAGCTTGGCGCGGTACTCGCGGGGCATGTCGGAGTACCGCCAGGACTCCTCGCCGAGCCGGTCGAAGAGCTGGCCCAGCGCGTGGTGGTGGGCGTCCGCGTGCTCCCGTACGTCCATGGTGGCGAGCTGGAGGCCGAACGCACCGAGCGTGCGGATCGTACGGTCCATGCGGCCGTCGGCGAAGAGGCCGCCGCGGTGGGCGCGCAGCGAGGTCTGGATCAGGGTGAGGTCGTGCAGCAGCTCGGCGGTGCCGAGGTAGTCGCGGCCGTCCTGGTGCGGGGTGCCCTTGGCCAGGCGGCTCTTGGTGTTCTCCAGCTTCTGCCGGATGCAGGTGGCCTTGAGCCGGTAGGGCTCCTCGGCGTTGAGCCGCTTGTAGCGGGGGCTGATCTCGGGCAGCAGCTCCAGGTCGGCCCGGAGGGACTCCAGCAGCTCCTCCGTCGCACCCGTGTAGCGGATGGAGTTGGAGAGGAAGCCGCGCAGCTCGTCGATCGTCTCCAGGGCGTCGTTGATGCCGTGCTCGTGCTGGAGGATCAGGACGTCCCAGGTGACCTGGGGCGTGACGTTCGGGTTGCCGTCGCGGTCGCCGCCGATCCAGGTGCCGAAGGTGAGCGGGCGGGTGTCGTCCGGCAGCTTGACGCCGACGCGCTCCAGCTCGGCGGTCAGGTCCTCCAGGACATCCCCTACGGCGCCGGCGTGCAGCTCGTCGAGGTAGTAGATGGCGTTGCGGGCTTCGTCCGCGGGCTCCGGACGGACGACCCGGAGTTCGTCCGTCTGCCAGACCAGGTCGATGTTCTCGGCCAGCCGGGTGTCGTGGCGGCGGCGGTCGGACTCGATGACCGGGGTCTCCAGGAGCGTGGCGATGCGCCGGAGCTTGTTGAGGACCGACCGGCGCGCGGCCTCGGTGGGGTGCGCGGTGAAGACCGGGCGGACGTTCAGGTTCTTGACCGTCTCGCGCAGGTGGTCGGGGTCGGCGTCCTTGAGGCGGTCGGCCGTACGGGCGAGGAGACCGCCCTCGGCGGCCCGCCGGGCACGCAGCTCGCGGCCGCGGTGCACCTGCTCGGTGACGTTGGCCAGGTGGAAGTAGGTGGAGAAGGCACGGACCAGCTTGGCGGCGGTCTCCAGCTCGGTGCCGCGCAGCAGCTCGGCGGCGGCCTCGCCGTCCTCCCGGGTGAGGCGGCGGACCTTCTCGACCAGTTCGAGCAGTTCGGGGCCCTCCTGGCGGACGAGGGTCTCGCCGAGCAGGTCGCCCAGGCGCCGGATGTCGGCGCGCAGCTCGTTGTTGGTCGTGGTGGCCTGGTCGTCGGCACTGCTCACAGGTGCGGCTCCTTGCAGTGTTTGAAGCTCGTCTGGAGGGAACCCGGACGGCGGTCCCACGGCGGCTGCCGCATACAGGACGGACATCCGGGAAGAAAACAGAGCGGACCGCGCTGTCCGACCGACACCAAGGATAGGTGTCCACTCTGACGCGCGGTCTCACGGGCTTCGTCCACCGGTCGACGCGCTGCCATACTTACGTTGCCGTAGGTTACGGAACCGTAGGGAAGTCCATGCTGAACTGTTGCCGCCCGGCTTCCGCCGTCCGACGCTCCGCCTCCACCTCCGAACCCCACAGGGGACGCCCATGACCACGAGCTCCGATGTGATCGACGACGCCCCGCGGGCGAACGACGACGGCACTCCGCTTCCCGCCGCCACGCGGGGCGGCGAGAAGAAGGGGTCGCTGGAACAACTCACTCTTCTCCTCTTCATCACCGTCCCGTTCCTGGCCCTGCTCGCGGCGGTGCCGCTGGCGTGGAGCTGGGGCGGGGTGAGCTGGCTGGACCTCGGCCTGTTGGTGTTCTTCTACTACCTGGGCTGCCACGGCGTGACGATCGGCTACCACCGGTACTTCACGCACGGCTCCTTCAAGGCGAAGCGCCCGCTGCGGATCGCCGTCGCGATCGCCGGGTCGATGGCGGTCGAGGGGCCGCTGGTGCGCTGGGTCGCCGACCACCGCAAGCACCACAAGTTCTCCGACGCGGAGGGCGACCCGCATTCGCCGTGGCGCTACGGCGAGACCGTGCCGGCGCTGATCAAGGGTCTGTGGTGGGCGCACATCGCGTGGATGTTCGACGAGGAGCGGACCCCGCAGGAGAAGTACGCCCCGGACCTGATCAAGGACCGTACGATCCGGGCGATCTCCCGCCAGTTCATCTTCTGGACGATGCTGTCGCTCGCGCTCCCGCCGCTGATCGGCGGACTGGCCACGATGTCCTGGTGGGGCGCGTTCACCGGCTTCTTCTGGGGCTCGCTGGTGCGGGTGGCGCTGCTGCACCACGTCACCTGGTCGATCAACTCGATCTGCCACGCGATCGGCAAACGCCCCTTCAAGTCGCGCGACCGCTCGGGCAACGTGTGGTGGCTGGCGATCCTGTCCTGCGGCGAGTCCTGGCACAACCTGCACCACGCCGACCCGACCTCCGCGCGGCACGGTGTGATGCGCGGCCAGCTCGACTCCTCGGCGCGGATCATCCGCTGGTGCGAGCAGCTCGGCTGGGCCTATGACGTGCGCTGGCCGTCACGCTCGCGTATCGATTCGCGCCGTATCTCCGGTACGGAAGGCGCTCAGCCCCGGAAGGAGTCGGCGGAGGCGGCATGATTGACGCCGTGGCGACCGATCCCAGCAGCACCCCGAGCAACGAGAAGCCCCGACGCGCGCGCCGCACCCGGATGACGGGGGCCGAGCGCCGGGCCCAGTTGCTGGAAGTCGGTCGCACGCTCTTCGCGACGAAGGGCTTCGAGGCCACGTCGGTGGAGGAGATCGCGGCGAAGGCCGGGGTCTCCAAGCCGGTGGTGTACGAGCACTTCGGCGGCAAGGAGGGCCTGTACGCGGTGGTCGTGGACCGCGAGATGCGCCGCCTGCTGGACATGGTGACCAGCTCACTGACGGCCGGCCACCCCCGCGAACTCTGCGAACAGGCGGCCTTCGCCCTTCTCGACTACATCGAGGAGTACACGGACGGCTTCCGCATCCTGGTCCGCGACTCCCCCATCCCCCAGTCGACGGGTTCCTTCGCGTCCCTGATCTCGGACATCGCGACGCAGGTCGAGGACATCCTGGGCCGCGAGTTCAAGAGCCGCGGCTTCGACGCGAAGCTCGCCCCGCTCTACGCCCAGGCCCTGGTCGGCATGGTCGCCCTGACCGGCCAGTGGTGGCTGGACGTCCGCCGCCCGAAGAAGGCGGAGGTGGCGGCCCATCTGGTGAACCTGGCGTGGCACGGGCTGGACGGGCTGGAGTCGAAGCCGCATTTGATAGGGCGCCGAAAAAGCTGAGTGAACGTTCCTCTAGATTAATCTTGTGCAACACTGAGGTCATGACTGAGATCACGATCAGCGCGGCCCGCGCCCAACTCGGTGACCTGGTCCGCCGCGCCGCCCACAGCCGCGAGACCATCGCCCTCACGGACCACGGGCACGTGGCCGCGCTCCTTGTCTCGCCGCAGGTGATAGAAGATCTTGAGGACGCCCTCGCTGTCTCGGACTATCAGCGGCGCAAGGCGGAGGGCACTCTGGGTCCGGGCATCCCCATGGCCGAGGTGCGAAGGCGACTGGGGCTTGAGAAGAAGTGACCTACGAGATCATTTTCGAGCCTCACGCCCTCGACGCCGCCACACGCTTCCTGGAAGAGGACCCGAAGGGCCTGTCCGCGACCCTGGACGCGATCGACGAACTGGCGCACAACCCCCGCCCCGTCAACTCCGTCGCCTACGGCGTCGACATCCGGCGCCTCCGCGTCGGCGGCTACCGCGTCCTGTACGTCATCGACGGCGAAGTGATCCACATCCTCGTCACCCACCTGGGCCGAACCGCCTGACCGCCTCCAGGAACTCCAGCCGGTTCCCCACCGGGTCCTCCGAGTAGAAGCGCCGGTACCCTGGCAGGTCGTCGTCCCAAGTGACAGACGCCCCGCGGGCCTCCAGCCGGGCCGCGTACGCCTCGATGCCGGTCACCCGCAGCCCGGGGTGGGCCTTCTTAGCGGGCCGGAAGTCGGCCTCGACGCCCAGGTGAAGCTGCACCGCCCCCGCCCCGAACCAGCACCCGCCCCGCGCTGCCAGTACCGGTGGCTTGGGGATCTCGGTCATGCCGAGGGTGCCGACGTAGTAGCCGCGCAGCGCGTCCTCCGCACCCTCCGGGGCCGCCAACTGCACATGGTCCACGGCCACGAGCATCCCTCACACCTCCCTGCGGGCCACCGCGAACAGCCGCCGGAAGGGCAGCACCGTGCCGTACTCCGCCGTCGGATACGCCGCGCGCAGCAGATCGCGGTACTCCGTCACGAACGCGTCCCGCGCCTCCGGGTCGTCCGCGAGGGCGGTGAGGGCCGGGCGCAGACCCGTGCCCTTGACCCAGTCGAGGACGGGGTCCTCGCCGGGCAGGACGTGCTGGTACGTCGTCTGCCAGACGTCCGCCGCGCAGCCCAGGCGGGCGAGGTGGTCGAGGTAGACGCCGGGGGCGTACACCGAGTCCTCGCGGCGCAGCACCTCACCGAGCCGGCTCTTCCAGCGGGCGGTCGCGGCGAGTTCGCGCATCAGGGCGTGCAGGGGCGCGTCGATGTTGTCCGGCACCTGGAAGGCGAAGGTGCCGCCGGGCGCCAGCGCGCCCACCCAGTCGCCGAACCGGTCCAGATGCCCCGGCACCCACTGCAGCGCCGCGTTCGACACGATCAGGTCGTACGTCTGGGTCGGCACCCACTCCGTCGCGTCCGCGTGGGCGAAGTCGAGCCGGCCGCCGCCCGCCGTGGGGCCCGCGTAGGGGTCGGTCTGCGCGAGCATCTCGGGCGAGTTGTCGTAGCCGGTGATGTGCGCGGTGGGCCAGCGGTCGGCGAGCACGGTGGTCACGTTGCCGGGGCCGCAGCCGAGGTCGGCGATGCGGGGCGCGGTGCCGGGCAGGTCGGTGACCCGGGCGAGGAGGTCGGCGAACGGGCGGGCGCGGTGGCCGGCGTGGCGGAGGTACTGAGCGGGATCCCAAGTCGTCGTCATGCCCTCCACTCTCTCCGCCCACTTATCTTGATGTCAAGAGACTTGAAGCCGAGATACTTGTTCTCGATATAGTCGATATCAAGAGACTTCACGTCGACACAACCACTACACTGATCGTCATGGAGGACGAGGTCGATCGGCTTGTCGCAGCGTGGCGCCGGGAGCGCCCGGACCTCGACGTGGAGCCGCTCGAGGTGCTCAGCCGGGTGAGCCGACTGGCCCGGCATCTGGACCGGGCCCGCCGGCTGGCGTTCGCCGAGCACAGCCTGGAGCCCTGGGAGTTCGACGTGCTGACGGCGCTCCGGCGCGCGGGCAGCCCCTACCAGCTCTCCCCCGGACAGTTGCTGACCCAGACCCTGGTCACGTCCGGCACGATGACGAACCGTATCGACCGCCTGGCACAGAAGGGCCTGGTCGAGCGGCTCCCCGACCCCAGCGACCGCCGGGGCGTCCTGGTCCGTCTCACCGAGGAGGGCCAGGACCGCGCGGACCAGGCCCTGGCCGGCCTGCTCGCCCAGGAGCGCGCGATCCTCGCGGAACTCTCCCGCGCCCAGCGGGGCGAACTGGCCGGGCTGCTACGCCAGTTGACCGCCCCGTTCGACAACATCCCCGGCTAGGTCGACGGGACCGACGCCCGCGCGCCGGGCGAGTGCGACCGCCGCGAGGGTCGAGTGGACGCCCAGTTTGCCGAGCACGTTTTGCATATGCGTCCGGACCGTGTGCGGGGAAAGGAACAGCCGCTCGGCGACCGCCTTGCGCCCCAGCCCGGCCACCATGCAGCGCAGCACTTCGCGCTCCCGCGGAGTCAGCGACTCCACCAGACGCTCGCTCTCGGTGCGGTGCTTGCGCGCGGCCGTCAACTCGCGCAGGACCCCGGTCAGCAGGGCCGGCGGCAGATGCGTCTCGTCGCGCAGGACACCTCGGATGACGGTTAAAAGCCTGGACAGCGAGCAGTCCTTGGCGACCCAGCCGGAGGCCCCGGCCTGCAGGGCCAGCGCGGCCCGGCGCGGATCGTCCTTCTCGGCCAGCACGACCATCCGTACGCTCGGCTGGGCGGAACGGACCCCGGCGACCAGGGAGATCCCGTCCACCAGCCCGTCCTCGTTCCCCGCCTGAACAGGCACGGCGGGCCGGACGCCCGGCACATTGCCGCCCAGATCGGCGTCCACCAGCAGGACGTCGAATCTGCGGCCCTCGGCGTTCGCGCGCTCCATGCAGCGCAGCGCGGCGGGACCGCTGCCCGCCGCGGAGACGTCGACATCGGGCTCGGCCGCCAGTGCCGCGGCGAGCGATTCGGCGAAGATGCGATGGTCGTCGACGACCAGGACTCGGATGCGAACCACGAAACCCCCTTCCCCAGGCTCCTGGTGGAGCAGGGGATACCTCATCGTCGGGAGACGAAGCGATGGTTGCGGGTACGACGCCCGGGAGAGGCCGAAGCCGCACGGCCGCCGCCGTGCAGAGACTGCTACCCCCACATCGGGCGTCGTACCCGACTTGTCTCGCCCCCTGAACAGCACCGGCCCCCACCGGTGCTGTTCACAGCGTACGGCCGGGGCGCAGGAGCGGAACCCAATTTGCAGAACTGACTGTCCGGCACGTTTATGGTGAGCCGCATGTTTCGTATTGAGACGGAAGTCGACAAGGAGCGACGCGATCTGCTCCGCGCCCGGCTGCGCGAAGCCAACACGGCCGCGTCGCCGGTGCTCCGCACCCTGCGAGGAACCCCGGCGGAACGCGAAGTTCCGCTCCATGTGTGGGCGTTGGACGACTCCGGCGGCCTGGCGGGCGGGCTGGTCGGGCACACCTGGGCGGGCTGGCTGCATGTGGTGTACCTGTGGGTGGACGGCCGGCACCGGGGGACGGGACTGGGCGGCCGGCTGCTGGCCACGGCCGAGCGGATCGCCCGCGACGAGCGCGGCTGTGGGGCGGCCCGGCTGGAGACCTGGGACTTCCAGGCGCCGGAGTTCTACAAGAAGCAGGGGTACGAGGTGGTGTGCGTGATCCCGGACTATCCGCCGGGGGTCACCGAGTACACCCTCACCAAGAACCTGGGGTGAACACATCCGGGGTCAATGAGACGCTCAGCCCAGTCTCAGACACCCCCTTTACCGTGCCCGCCATGAGCATGCTGCGGAAGCTGAACTCCAAGCTCGCCGAGACGACCGGCTACCAGATACGCCGGGCGCCCACGCCGCCCACGGCGACGACAGCGGGTTCCCTGGGGGCGGTTCCCGCGCCGCGCGGTGCACGCCCCACGCGCCCCGACCCCGTACCGGAGACGACGGCGGTGGATCCGGCGGTCGACCGGTTGCTGGAGCGACCGGTGTTCATCCTGACCTCGGTGCGTTCCGGATCGACGCTGCTGCGCATGATGCTCGGGGCGC
Organism: Streptomyces sp. NBC_01478; assembly: GCF_036227225.1. GTDB lineage: Bacteria > Actinomycetota > Actinomycetes > Streptomycetales > Streptomycetaceae > Streptomyces. Next base: position 4,960,021 of record NZ_CP109444.1, read on the forward strand.
ACTCCCGGCTCCATGCCGCGCACGAACTCCATCTGACCGGTATCGAGGTCTACTTCAAGTCGGGCACCCCCACGGAACGGTCCCTGCGGACCCTGGGGCTGGGCCACGAACAGTTGGAGGGCCTGCTCTGGGACCGGGCCCTGCACCGTGAACTGGTCAAGTCCGGCAAGCAGTTCATCGTGGAGAAGACTCCCGGCAACGCCTTCCAGTGGCGGCGCATCGCCGAGACCTGGCCCGACGCGCGCTTCGTCTTCCTGCGCAGACACCCGGGCGCGGTGGCCCGCTCCTGGCACGAGGCCGTACCGGACCGCACCCGCGAGGAAGCGGCCCAACGCGTCCTGAAGTACATGGAGTCGATGGAGGAGGCCCACGCGGAACTGGGCGGCCACGTCCTCCGCTACGAGGACCTCACCACCGACCCCGCCGCCGAACTACGGTCCCTCTGCGCCTACTTGGACCTGCCCTACGAACCCGGGATGACCGACTACGGCAGCAGCCTGGAGGGCGCCGTCCTGGGCGCCGGCTTCGGCGACTGGACCGACAAGATCCGCACCGGCCAGGTCCAGCCGGACCGCCCGACCCCGGCGCCGGAGGAGTTCCCGGAGACACTGCGGCCGATGTGCCGGGCGTGGGGTTACCTCTGATCCACCTCTGAACTCCCCGGACAGCGGCCTCAGTTGTCCATGTCCGGCAGGGAGTCGATGACGCGCTCAAGCTCCTCGGGGGACAACGGCCGCCCCCACAGGGCCAGGGTCCACTGCCAGGTGCCGTCCTCCCAGTGGTGGACGAACGCCTGCGGATCGCCGACCCAACCGGGCTCGAACAGCGGGGTGTTGGGCCGCTGCCGGATCAGCGCCGCCATGGTGGGCGCGTCGTCCGCCGCACCGTCGTTGTACAGGTCGATCGCGAGCAGCCCGGTGGCGAGGTCGCCGTCGAACACACGGGGCTCGGCATGGTCGAGTCCGCCGGGCCAGAACGCGGGGACGGGAAGGGGCCGTCGACGGTAGTGCGCGGCGACCTCGTCCCGCCGGCGCCGGTGAGCCTCTTCCGCCGCCGCTGCCGCGTCGTTCCACTGGAAACGGCTGTCCGGCAGCTCCGCGGGGAAGTCCAGCTCGGTCAACTCCTCGCGGTATCCGACCTCTTCCACCTCCACCGCCAGAAGGATGCCCGCTCCGGCATCCACGACCACCCGCAGCGGACAGTGGAGAGATGGGGTCCGCAAGGTCACCGCCCAGGCATCCCGTCCGTCGTGGCGCACCGGCACCGGCGCCGCCGCGCTGGTCGCCCCCGCCAGTACCGGACCGCGCCCGCCGGTGATCAGGCGGTGCGGCGACGGGTCGAGGTCCCACGGGAACTCCGGCCCGAAGTCCAGGCCGGCGGGGAAGTCCTCCGCACGGCGCCCGTCCTCCGGGTCCCACGCGCCGATGGAGACGTCCCCGTTGTCGTACTCGACGAACCAGTCGTGGGGAGGCCGGTGAGCGAAGCGCGCGGACACGCGGACCGGGCTGGGGGGCGGCCAGTTCCGTCCGCTGTCCCGCCGGGGCCGGACCGAGGTGTGGCGGCCCACGACGGCAAGCCCGGGCGCGCGGCCGAGCAGATCGCGCAGCTCGGTCCAGCTCACCATGCGCGTCCTCCGCCGTCCTCGGTTCGGTTGCGTCCCGGCCGCGAGCGTACGGCGGCCGTCGCCGTACGCTCGCACCATGGACGTCTGGTCGGACTGCGCCGCCTGGAGTCGTCGCCTCCTGGCCGCCGCCGAGCTGCTGTCCGGCTACCGTCACCTGCGGCACCGGCGATACGAGGACTGGTGGGTTCACCCGGATTCGGCCGACGCGGTGGTGCGGACGCTGCTCGCGCTGGGCATCCATTCCCTGGTGCTGGACGCGATGGCCCAAGGGCGGTCGTACACACCGGAGTTGATCGGACGGCTTCGGCCGGCCGACATAGGGAACGCGGTGACGAAGCGGCCCGATCATGAGCTGCTCGCCGGTCTGCCCGCTCTCGACGAGGCCGACCGACTGCGCGTCGACGTGGTGCGGATCCTCACCTACGACCCCGCGTCCGCGCTGACCGCGGTGCGGCTGCGCGCACTGGCCCACGGCGCGCTGCATGGGCTGGGCAAGAGCGTCTCCGCCGAGGATCCCGTCTGCGAGGACGTAGCCGGGATGCCTCGGTGAGCGGATGCCCCGGTCGGACCGGGGCATCCTCGCCGTAGCCCTTACTCCACCCGTCGCGCCCCCGCCGACGGCACCGCCGGGAACACGCGCGGCGCGGTGTAACCCGCCGCCGCGAAGGCCTCCTCGACCGCCTTCGTGACCGTTTCCGCGTCCGCGGCCTCCACGAGGACGACCGCCGAGCCGCCGAAGCCGCCGCCCGTCATCCGGGCGCCGAGCGCGCCCGCGCCGACCGCCGTGTCGACCACGAGGTCCAACTCCGGGCAGGAGATGCGCAGATCGTCGCGGAGCGAGATGTGGCCCTCGGTGAGGATCGGGCCGATCGCCCGTACGTCTCCCGCGTCGAGCAGGGTGATGACCTGGTCGACCCGGTGGTCGTCGGAGACGACATGGCGGACGTAGCGCCGCACCCGCTCGTCGGACAGGCGGGCCAGGGACGGCTCCAGGTCCTCGTACGCCACGTCCCGCAGGAAGGGGACGCCGAGTTGGCGGGCGCCCTCCTCGCAGCCCTCGCGGCGTTCGGCGTACGCGCCGTCGCCGAGGGCGTGCTTGACCCTGGAGTCCACGACCAACAAGGACAGGCCCTCCGACGCCAGGTCGAAGGGGATCTGACGGATCGACAGGTCTCGGCAGTCGAGGTGGAGCGCGTGGCCCGCCTCGCAGCAGGCCGAGGCCGTCTGGTCCATGATGCCGCAGGGGACGCCGACGAAGTCGTTCTCCGCGCGCTGCGAGAAGCGGGCCAACTCCGGGCCGGACAGGCCCAGTTGGAACAGGTCGTTCAGGGCCAGGGCCGTGACGACCTCCAGCGCCGCCGACGACGACAGGCCCGCGCCCGTCGGGACCGTGGACGACAAGTGGATGTCCGCGCCGGTCACTTGGTGGCCCGCCTCGCGCAACACCCAGACCACGCCCGCCGGATACGCGGCCCAACTGGTGTTCGTGCGCGGGGCCAGTTCGTCGATGTGCAGTTCCACGACCGGGCCCTCGATGTCCGCCGAGTGGAGGCGCAGGACGCCGTCGCTGCGGCGGGACACCGCCGCCACCGCCGTGTGCGGCAGGGCGAGCGGCATCACGAAGCCCTCGTTGAAGTCGGTGTACTCGCCGATCAGGTTGACCCGGCCCGGCGCGGCCCAGACGCCCTCGGGAGCCGTCCCGTACAGCTCCTCGAAGCCCTCACGTACACCCACGTGTGATCCCTAGCCCTTCGGTCAGTTCGATACGTTCTGCGCGAACGCCCACGCGTCCGCGACGATGCCCGCGAGATCCGCGCGGGACGGGTTCCAGCCGAGGCGCTCCTTGGCGCGGGCCGCCGAGGCGACCAGGGCCGCCGGGTCGCCGCCGCGGCGCGGGGCCACGACCTCGGGGATCGGGTGCCCGGTGACCTGGCGGACCGTCTCGATGACCTGGCGGACGGAGAAGCCCTCGCCGTTGCCCAGGTTGCAGATCAGGTGCTCGCCGGGGGTCGCCGCCTTCAGCGCGAGCAGGTGCGCGTCGGCCAGGTCCGCGACGTGGATGTAGTCACGGACACACGTGCCGTCCGGCGTCGGGTAGTCGTCGCCGTAGACGGAGATCGCGTCGCGCTTGCCCTGGGCGACCTGGAGGACGAGCGGGATGAGGTGCGACTCGGGCTGGTGCCGCTCGCCGCAACTGCCGTACGCGCCCGCGACGTTGAAGTAGCGGAGCGAGACCGCGCCCAGCCCGTGGGCCTGCGCCTCGCTCGTGATCATGAAGTCGACCGACAGCTTCGAGGCGCCGTAGGGGTTGGTCGGGGAGGTGCGGGCGGTCTCGACGATCGGGACCTCCTCCGGCTCGCCGTACGTGGCCGCCGTGGAGGAGAAGACGAGCTTGCGGACGCCGGCCTCGCGCATCGCGGCGAGGAGGGCCATCGAGCCGCCGACGTTGTTCTCCCAGTACTTCTCGGGCTTGACGACGGACTCGCCGACCTGGGAGAACGCGGCGAAGTGGAGCACGGCTTCGTAGGACGGGTCCAGCCACTTGGCGGCGTCGCGGATGTCGCCCTCGATGAACGTGGCCCCCGCCGGCACTCCCTCGCGGAAACCCGTCGAGAGGTTGTCCAGGACGGTGACCTCGTGGCCCGCCTCCAGCAGATGCTGGGCGACCACGCTGCCGACGTAACCCGCCCCGCCCGTGACCAGGTACTTACCGCTCATCAACTCGCTACCTCTCGCAGTCGCTCGGCCGCGCGCTCCGGCGGCACGTCGTTGATGAACACGCTCATGCCGGACTCGGAACCCGCGAGGAACTTCAGCTTGCCGGACGTACGGCGAATGGTGAAAAGCTCGAGGTGGAGCGCGAAGTCGTCCCTGCTCACACCCTCGAACTCCTCCAGCGTGCCGAACGGCGCCTGGTGCCAGGCGGAGATGTACGGCGTCGGAGGCTCGCCCTCACCGAAGATCCGGTCGAAGCGCCTCAAGAGTTCCAGATAGACCTTGGGGAACTCTGTGCGGGCCGCCTCGTCCAGCCCGAGCAGATCGGGCACCCGGCGCTTCGGGTACAGGTGGACCTCGTAGGGCCAGTGCGCGGCGTACGGCACGAAGGCCGCCCAGTGTTCACCCTCAAGGACGACCCGCTCACCGGCGAGTTCGCGCTCCAGGACCGAGTCGAAGAGGTTCTCCCCGCCCGTCGCCTCCTTGTGAGTTGCGAGTGAACGCAGCATCAGCGCGGTGCGCGGAGTGGTGAACGGATAGGCGTAGATCTGGCCGTGGGGATGACCGAGCGTCACGCCGATCTCCTCGCCACGGTTCTCGAAGCAGAACACCTGCTCGACCGAGGGCAGATGCGACAGCTCCGAGGTCCGGTCCGTCCACGCGTCGAGGACGAGGGCCACCTGCTCCTCGGTCAGCGAGGCGAAGGACGCGTCGTGGTCGGAGGTGAAGCAGACCACCTCGCAGCGTCCGGAGTCGCCGGCCAGCGAGGGGAAACGGTTCTCGAACACGACGACGTCGTACGAGGAGTCCGGGATCTCGCTGAGCCGGTCGCCCGTCGTCGGGCAGAGCGGGCACTGGTCGACCGGCGGGTGGTAGATGCGGCCCTGGCGGTGCGAGGCGATCGCCACCGAGTCGCCGAGCAGCACGTCCCGCCGTACCTCCGAAGTGGTGACCGTGCGCTCCAGCGGGCGTCGGTCCACCGCGTCGCGCACGGTGTCGTCCCGCAGGTCGTAGTAGATGAGCTCACGACCGTCGGCCAACCGGGTCGAGGTCTTCTTCACGCCGGGCTCTCCATCCGTACGTACATCCACGCCGCCATCCATGGCTTCACACAGAACTAAACACATCAAACCACCAATCCCCCCAGTCGTCACCATCAAAATCAAACAAAGAACACCAAACAAAGAACATCAAACAAGGTGAGCGCTTGATGCAGACTCTGCAGCCCCCCACCTCTCTCGCCGCCGAGCTCCGGCTCCCCACCAACGGGCTCGACTACACGATCCTGGCGATCTACTTCGTGGTCGTCCTCGGCATCGGCCTGGCCGCCCGCAGATCGGTGAAGACGAGCCTCGACTTCTTCCTCTCCGGGCGTTCCCTGCCCGCATGGATCACCGGTCTCGCCTTCATCTCGGCCAACCTGGCCGCCACCGAGATCCTCGGCATGGCCGCCAACAGCGCGCAGTACGGCGCCTACACCGTCCACTGGTACTGGATCGGCGCCATCCCGGCCATGGTCTTCCTCGGCCTGGTGATGATGCCCTTCTACTACGGCTCGAAGGTGCGCTCGGTCCCGGAGTTCCTCCTCCTCCGCTTCGACAAGTGGGCACATCTCCTGAGTTCGATCCTGTTCGCCTTCGCCGCGATCCTGATCGCCGGTGTGAACCTGTACGCCCTCGCGATCGTCGTCGAGGCGCTGCTGGGCTGGCCGCAGTGGGTGGCGATCGTCGTCGCCGGTGCGTTCGTGCTCGCGTACATCACCCTCGGCGGGCTGTCCTCGGCGATCTACAACGAAGTGCTCCAGTTCTTCGTGATCCTCGCGGCCCTCATCCCGATCTCCTACCTCGGCCTGAAGAAGGTCGGCGGCTGGGACGGGCTGACCCACAAGCTGGACGCGGCCCACGGCCACAACTTCACCACCGCGTGGGGCGGCACCGGCATCGGCAGCGTGAACCCGCTCGGGGCGAACTGGCTGACCATCGTGCTGGGTCTCGGCTTCGTGCTGTCCTTCGGCTACTGGACGACCAACTTCGCGGAAGTCCAGCGCGCGCTCTCCGCGAAGAACCTGTCCGCGGCTCAGCGCACCCCGCTCATCGCCGCGTACCCGAAGGTCTTCATCGTGTTCCTGGTGATGATCCCGGGGCTGGTCGCCGCGGCGCTCGTCCCGAAGATCGGCACCAGCGGCTCGGACCTCCAGTACAACGACGCGATCCCGTACCTGATGGAACAGTTGCTGCCCAACGGCGTCCTCGGCATCGCGGTGACGGGGCTCCTGGCGGCGTTCATGGCGGGCATGGCGGCCAATGTGTCGTCCTTCAACACGGTGTTCACGAACGACATCTGGGCGAAGTACGTCGTCACCGACCGCGAGGACGCGTACTACGTCCGCTTCGGCCGCCTGATCACGGTGGTCGGCGTGGCGGCGTCAGTGGGCACGGCCTTCCTGGCCTCGTCCTTCTCGAACATCATGAGCTACCTCCAGACCCTGTTCTCCTTCTTCAACGTGCCGATGTTCGTCGTCTTCATCGTCGGCATGTTCTGGAAGCGGGCCACCCCGAAGTCCGGCTTCTGGGGCCTGCTCGCGGGCACGGTGACGGCGATGGTGAACTACTTCTGGATCTACAAGCAGGGGATCATCTCCATCCCCTCCGACCAGGGCGCGAACTTCGTCTCCGCGATCGCCGGGTTCGTCGCCGGCGCGGTGGTCATGTTCGCCGTCTCCCTCTTCACCCAGCCCAAGTCGGCCGAACAGCTCCAGGGCCTGGTCTACGGCACGACGTCCCCCGGCATGACCGAGGCGCCCGCCGCGGGCGACGACGCGTGGTACCGCCGGCCGGCCCTGCTCGGTTGGGGCGCGGTGATCCTGGCCGCCCTCTGCTACATCCCGTTCTCGTTCTAGCCGCGGGAGGATTGAGAAACCATGTCTGAACACTCAGATCACTCAGGTCACTCCGGACACTCGGAGCACGACCTCCAGCGCGAGGTCAGCGAGCTGGAGGGCAAGTCGACGACCGCGTCCCGCCTGTTCGATCTGCGGCTGATCATCGGGGGGTTGTTCGTCGTCTACGGCGTCATCGTCACGATCGCGGGGATCAACCCGTCGGACTCGTCACTGGACAAGTCCGAGGGCGTCAACATCAACCTGTGGACCGGGATCGCGATGCTCTTGCTGGGGATCTTCTTCCTGGGCTGGCTGAAGCTGCGGCCGACACCTCCGGTGGAAGTGGCGGAGGTCGCGGAGGAGGAAGAGGGGGCTTAGGTCGGCTGCCGGGTGCGGGTGAGCTGTGGCTGGTCGCGCAGTTCCCCGCGCCTCTGGGGTAACTGCGCTGGCGGCATTGGTCAGTTGACCTGCACCGGTCGCGCCCACGCGGCGGAGCCGCACACGTCACAGCCCCGCGCCCGTTGGGGCAATCGGGCTTGCGGTGTTGGTCAATGGGCCTGCCCTGGTCGCGGGCCCTAGGCCACGCCCAGTTCGCACCACACGTATTTGCCGCGCCGCCCGTTCCTCGACAACGGCTGCCAGCCCCAGGAGTCGGCGCAGGCCCGCACCAACGCGAGGCCTCTCCCTGCCTCGGCGTCCAACAGATCCGCCAACTGGCCCGGCGGTTCGGGAGGTTCGGGGTCCGCGTCCCACGCGCCGACCCGCAGCACCCCCGCCGACCAGCTCACGCGGAGCATCACCGGCCCCTTCGTATGCAGTACGGCGTTGGCCACCAGCTCCGTCGCGACGAGTTCGGCGGTGTCCGCGACCCGGATCAGGCCGTGCACGGTGAGGACCAGGCGGAGGGTGCGGCGGCAGACGGTGACGGCACGGCGGTCGTGCGGGACGGAGAGGGAGTACTCCCAGGGTTCGGGCTCGGTTTCGGGCATGCGTGAACTCCGTTGGTGGTGTGGGGAGTTGATGCGGTTCACGGGCGGTGGCCTGTCACGCCGTCATGGCAGGACGGGGTGGTGCGCTTCCGGGATCCCGGGGTTCCGCACGGTGTGCGTCGCATCACCGACAGTAGGGTCACAATTTGGGACCACGCAAGCTGTTCCCGTAATCTGCCCCTCGAACGAGTTGCCCTCGCGGGGCAGTCAGGCACGAGGAGGAAGTCGTGGCGCGCAGGAAAGAACCCACCGCACGCCAGGAACGCCTAGGCGCGGAACTGCGGAAACTCCGCGAGGCCGCAGGGCTCAAGGGGCGCGAAGCCGCCGCGCTGCTCGGGACGGACTCGGCCCAGATGAGTCAGATCGAGTTCGGCACGGCGGGCGTGAGCGAGGAGCGCCTACGGCGACTTGCCGCCCAATACGCCTGCAGGGACACCGAGTTGATCGAAGCGCTGGTAGCCATGGCGACCGATCGGACACTCGGATGGTGGGAGGAGTACCGAGGTTTGCTGCCCACGTCATTCCTCGATCTCGCCGAGTTGGAGCACCACGCCACCTACCGACTCGACGTGGAGTTTCTGCACATCCCCGGGCTTTTCCAGACAGAGGACTACGCCCGCGCCGTCTTCTCGTACCGAGTCCCCGAACTCCCTGATGAGGACCTCGAACTGCGCGTACGCCACCGCATGGACCGCAAGGTGATCGTCGAAGGCAGCGCTCCCATCCCGTACGAAGCGGTGATCCACGAAGCGGCACTCCGCATCAAGGTCGGGGGCCGCACCTGCTCGCGAGCTCAGCTCACCCGCATCCTCGAACTGTCCGAAGCGGAACACATCGTTGTACGCGTCATCCCCTTCGCTCTGGACGACTTCGCCGGTGCCACCAACGCCATGATGTACGCGGGTGGCACCGTGCCAAAGCTGGACACCGCAGTACGCGACGCACCTCACGGCGCCGCCTTCATCGACTCCGAAGCCCAACTCGGCGCGTTTCGAACGCTGTTCCGTAAAGTGAAGGCTGTGTCACTCGACCCCAGGCAGTCGCGTGACGTCATTCAGAGGCTGGCGAAGGAACTGTGAGGCGCACCGTGACCATCCCCAACAACTGGCAGAAGTCGTCCTTCTCCGGCAGCGGCGACGGCAACAACTGCGTCGAACTCGCCACCACCCCCACCGCCTTCCACCTCCGCGAAAGCGACACCCCCACCACCGCCCTCACCACCACCCCCACGGCCCTCGCCGCCCTCCTCCACGGCATACGGTCCGGAACACTGACCGCCGACCGTCGCGATCGTCACCGCTGACCCGTTTCCGCGCCGAGGGACTCCAGGAACGGCAGATACGCCGCCTCGACCCGCCGGGCGTCGCGGCGGACGTACGTGCGGACGTCGTTCCGCGGGGTGCCGTCGTAGATGTCGGTGAGGAAAGCCGTCGGCCTGACATCGAGGAAGGCGTTCTTCCAGGGGTAGCGCCTGCGGGCGCCGGGCGGACCGATGACGGCCCAGGCCCAGTGCAGCGCCAGTAGTGCGGTGGCAGGGTCGCTTGGCGATTCGCCCTTGCGGACAGCCCGGACGACAGCCGCGTGTTCGGGCCTGCTCATGGCCTCCCACGCGACGCGGGATTCCTCCCGTGCCCACCGCTGAGCCATTACGCGTCCAGCCCCGCCGAACCGTTCACCGGCCCCGCCCTGTCCAACAACCCCGTCCGCGCCGCCAGCGCCGCCGCCTCCAGCCGCGACCCCACCCCCAGCTTCATCAGCACGCGCTGCACATGCGTGCGGGCCGTCGACGGGGCGATGCCCATTCCGGCCGCGATCAGGCGGGTGTCCTCGCCGTCTGCCACCCGGACCAGGACCTCCACCTCCCTCGGCGTGAGCATCTGCAGCAACCGCTGGCCCTCGTCGTCGGGTTGGGCCGCCGGGTTGAGGAGTTCGCTGAAGGCTCCTTGGAGCAGTTGTGGGGCTACGGCTGCCTCGCCCGCCCTCGCCTTCATGATGGCGCGCTCCACGCCCTCGATGCGCTCGTCGTGGCGTACGTAGCCCGAGGCGCCGGCCGCGAAGGCCGCCGCGATGCCTCGGGGGCTGGGGACGGGGCCCAGGACCAGGACCGCGACCTGGGGACGCTCTCGTTTGATCTTCACCACCGGGTCGAAGATGCCCGGCTCGGCCGGTGTCGCCGTGCCCAGCAGGCACACCTCGGGTGCGCGGGTGATCACCAACTCCGCCGCGCCCGCCGCCGGCGCCGCCGCCGCGAGCACCCGGTGTCCCCGCAGCTTCAGCGCCGAGGCCAGTGCCTCGGCGAGCAACCGGTGGTCGTCGACCACCATCAGCCGCACTCCCATCGAGCAACCCCCCAGTCCCCCCAATGGATGCCCACTATGGATGCCCACCGGTCCCCAAGAACAGAGGGCCCCCAGCACCCCCGCTCTTCATGCCCCCGGAAGCTACACGCTTGTTCGACGTTGCGCTGCCCCTACTGGAGAGAAGTGCCCCGGATCAGCGGATTTTTTCGTATTCCTGGTATTGGGGGGTATTGGGGGCGGTGCGGGAGGGTCAGCCGCTTGTACCGAAGGCGATCGCCAGGTCCTTGTCCTCCGTCGAGGACGACGACGGCTTGCTCGCGTAGACCGCCGACATGTACAGGTGCCCCTCCGCGTAGAGGATCTCCGCGTAGTCCGGCAGGAAGCTGGTCTCCGCCCCCCGTACCGTCTCCGTGCTCGGGTTCTCCAGCAGCTCGGTCTCCTTGAAGGAGTCGCCGTCGATGCTGACGATCTGGCCGCCCTTGTCGTACGGCGGGGACTTGTAGGCGATGACGTTGGCGCCGTCCATCCGCAGCGGGGTGATCGTGTAGCCGTCGCCGGCGTCGGCGCGCTGGCCGGTCTGCTTGCCGGTTGCGAGGTCGAAGGCGACGATCTCGTTGGTCCGGCTGTAGGAGTCGCCGGAGCCGTCGTGTTCCTCGGTCGGCACGTACAACCGGTCGTTGCCTACGGCCAGTTCGGTGCAGGCCTCGACGCGGGTGATGCCGTCGCAGCGGGCCGCGTACTGCTTGCCCGGCGCCAAGATGTGGGAGCGCAGCGCACCGGTCTTGTTGTCGATGGAGAAGAAATCGGAGATGCCGCTGCCGTCGCCCGCGCTGTCGCCGACGTCGGCCGCGACGACCAGCGGGTCGGTCGACACGATGCTCGCGTACTCGATGCCCTGGGCCATCTTGTAGTCCGAGATCACTTTCCCGGAGACCGGGTCGATGGTCTGGATGTGCAGCACGCGCGCGTCGTACGTACCGCACTTGCGCACCGCGACCAGCTTGGCGCCGCCGCCATAACCGGCGTCGTAGCAGTCGGCGACCTTCGGGCTCCACAGGACCTTGCCGGTGGCGATGTCGAAGGCGGCTCCGCCGTCGGTGCTGCCCACGGCGACCGTGTTCGCGCCGACGGTGACGTTCTCGAAACTGATCGGCTGGTCACCGGAGTTGGCGGTCTTCGTCCACAGCTTGGTGCCCGTGTTGAGGTCGAGCGCCGCGATCTGGCTGCAGCCGTGCGAGGGCTTGTCCTTGGTCGGCATGGCGGGCTCGTAGAGGATGGCCGTCTTGTCGTCTGTGGTGGTGTGCTTGGTGGCCTGGCAGACCGGGCCCGGGAGCTTGATCGTCCACAGCTTCGCGCCCGTGTCTCGGTCGTAGCCGTTGACCTCGGCGCTGCCGCTCTTGGCGTACACCTTGTCGGTGAGCCAGGAACCGGACGTCACCATGGTGTCGCTGACCTTGGGCATCGGGACCTGGAAGAGGACCTTGGAGGCGGTGTCGGCGGGGACCTTCTCCTTGCCGCCGGACGTCGTGCCGCCCGTACCGCCCTTGTTGTCCGAAGGGGTGGGGTCGGCGCTGTTCTTCTTGTCGTCGTCCTTGCCCGACTGGGATGACGAGTACCAGATGCCGCCGCCGACGATCAGCGCGATCGCCACGACCGCCGCCGTGATGATCACCGCGGACGCCCCGAACTTCCGCCCGCCGCCGCCCGGTTGGCCCGGCTGCGGGTGCAGCGGCATGGTCGGCTGACCGGGGTGGCCCTGCGGATGGCCCTGCCCCGGGTAGCCGTAACCCGGCTGCTGGCCATAGGGGTTGGGCTGCTGGGCGTACGGGTTGGGCTGCTGGCCGGGGTAGCCGTAGCCCGGCTGCTGGGGCGGGGGCGGTGCCTGCGGGTAGCCGTAGACCGGCGGGGGCGGCTGCTGCGGAGGCTGGTCCTGGGGCTGGTTCTGGGGCTGGTTCTGGGGCTGGTTCTGGGGCTGGTTCTGGGGCTGGTTCTGGGGCGGGCCGAAGCCGCCGCCCTGTTGCGGGGGCTGGTTCGGCGGGGGCGGGGGCGGCTGGGTCATGACGAGTACCTCGGGGACGGGTCGACGGAAGCGCAGGAAGGGGTCACTTGCCGTAGGCGAGCATCAACTTCTCCTTCGTGTCGTCATTGCCGTTCAGCCGGGTCGAGGAGATGTAGAAGCGGCCGTCGACGTAGTCGATGTCCCGGGAGTAGAAGCTCGACTCGATCTGTGCCGTGCCCGCCGGCATCTGGAGCAGCTTCGTCGTGGTGTGCGCGGAGCCGGTCGTCGGGACGGACACGATCTGGCCGCCCGCGGCGTAGGAGGCCTCGACGTAGGCGGTGAGCTGTCCGCCCTCGGCCTTGACCGGCACCATCGACACGGCCGCGGGCGACTTGACGCGCCACTTCTCCTTGCCGGTGGCGAGGTCGATCGCGACGATCTGGTTGGCGCCGGTCGTCGCCTCCGTCGGCAGGTACAGGGTGCTCGCGTCGGCCGCGACGCCCTGGCAGCCCTGGAGGTCGTCGAGGATCGACAGACCGCAGGAGGGTGCGAAGGCGGCCTTGGAGTCGACCTGCGAGCGGACCGAACCGTCGCTCTTCAGCGTCGAGATGTTCCAGTGCTTGTGGTCCGAGTCGGTCATGTAGAGGACGACCGGGTCCACGGAGTAGACGTGGTCCACCGTCCAGCCCTTGGGGATCGCCTTGGTCCACTTGGCCGCGCCGGTCGCCGGGTCCAGCTCCTGCACCTCGTCGTGCTCGGTCGAGGAGCCCGCCCCGCAGGACGCGACGGAGATCAGCCGGGTGCCGCCCGCGAACGCGCCCGGGAAGCAGGCCGCGCCGTACTTCTTCTTCTCGTAGAGCTTCTTGCCGGTGCCGATGTCGTAGGCGATCCCGGACTCCGAGCGCCCGACCATCAGCGTCTTTCCGGTGACGGTCAGCCCGATGCTGAGCGCGCTGTCGAAGAGGTCGCCGTCCGGGACGGTCGCCGTCCAGCCCTTCGCCCCGGTGTTCAGGTCGAGCTGCTGGAGGTGATTGCACTTGGCGTTGTCGCTGACCCCGCTCTCGTACGCCACCACGATCTTGTCGTCGGCCGACTTCTGCGGGGTGACCGCGCAGATCTTCTGCGGGAAGGTGATCGTGGGCCAGGTCGGGCTGCCGTTGCCCACGTTGTAGGCGACGACTTCCTTGTACGCCGCCTTCACCGCCGACTTGCCGGTGATCCACATGCCGGGGGCGTCGGCGCCGGAACCGGGCGCGTCCGGCGCCTCCTTGTACCAGAGCACCTTCGCCTCGCCGGACTTACGGCCCTCGTTGAGGTTCTCGGGGTCCTTGCCGCCGTCGCCGCTGCCGTCACCCGGGTTGGCGGGGTCGTCGCTGCCGGTGGGCTTCGGGCTGTCGCTCTGCTCCGCCACCGGCTTCTTGTCGTCGCCGCCGCTCGTGACCGCCCACACCGTGCCGCCGACGACCAGGAGACCCGCGACGGCGGCCGCGATCACGAGGGCGGGCCTGCCCTTGAAGGGGCCTTTGCCGGAGGGCGGCTGCGGGGTGAACTGCGGTGGCGGGGGCGGCGGGTAGCCGTAGCCGCCGTAGGGGGGCTGCTGCCCGTAGGGACCGGGCTGCTGCGGATAGCCGTAGGGGCCGGGCTGTTGGCCGTACGGACCCGGCTGCTGCGGGTAGCCGTATCCCGGCTGCGGTGGAACGGGAGCCCCGAAGCCGCCCGCCGGTGGCTGAGGCGGTTGGTTCGGCGGCGCTCCGTAACCGCCGGACGGCGGCTGGTCGGGCGGCTGAGTCATCAGCGGCTCCCCCTCGTTCACTGATTTTTAGCCACGCCCCGGGCTTCGCGACGGCCCCGGAGACGTCTTCAGTCGGTTCTCGATCGGTTCTCGGTCGGCCCTTTCTATCACCCGGCTGTCCACGCACAACGGGCCGGTTCTCCCCTGTTCCCAAGGGAGGACCGGCCCGTGATACCGCCGTTATGCGCCTTCACGCACCCTTCACGCGTCCTCGGCGAGTTCCAGCCATCGCAGCTCCAGCTCGTCGCGCTCGCCGCTCAAGTCCCGCAACTGGGCGTCCAGTTCGGCGACTTTCGCGAAGTCCGTGGCGTTGTCGGCGATCTGGGCGTGCAGCTTGGCCTCCTTCTCGGAGACCTTGTCCAACTGCCGCTCGATCTTCTGGAGTTCCTTCTTCGCGGCCCGCTGGTCGGCGGCGCTCACGGCGGGCGCGGCCTTCTCCACGACGGGGACGGCGGCCGCGGCCACTTCCTCCATACGGTGGCGCCGCTCCAGGTACTCGTCGATACCGCGCGGCAGCATCCGCAGCGTCGCGTCGCCGAGGAGGGCGTACACCTTGTCGGTGGTGCGCTCGACGAAGAACCGGTCGTGGGAGATCACGATCATCGACCCTGGCCAGCCGTCGAGGACGTCCTCCAACTGCGTCAGCGTCTCGATGTCGAGGTCGTTGGTGGGCTCGTCGAGGAAGAGGACGTTCGGCTCGTCCATGAGGAGCCGGAGGAGTTGGAGCCTGCGCCGCTCACCGCCGGACAGGTCACCGACCGGCGTCCACTGCTTCTCCTTGTTGAACCCGAACGTCTCGCACAACTGCCCGGCGGTCATCTCCCGCCCCTTGCCGAGATCGACCCGCTCGCGCACCTGCTGCACGGCCTCCAACACCCGCAGCGTGGGCTTGAGTTCGGCCACCTCCTGCGAGAGGTAGGCGAGCTTCACCGTCTTTCCCACGACGACCTTGCCGGCCGCGGGCTGTGTCTCGCCGTCGCTGCGGGCGGCCTCGGTCATGGCGCGCAGCAGGGAGGTCTTGCCGGCGCCGTTGACGCCGACCAGGCCGATACGGTCGCCGGGGCCGAGGTGCCAGGTGATGTGCTTCAGCAGCACCTTGGGGCCTGCCTGGACGGTCACGTCCTCCAGGTCGAAGACGGTCCGGCCCAGGCGCGAGGAGGCGAACTTCATCAGCTCGCTGCTGTCGCGCGGCGGCGGCACGTCCGCGATCAGTTCGTTGGCGGCCTCGACGCGGAAGCGCGGCTTCGACGTACGGGCGGGGGCGCCCCGGCGCAGCCAGGCCAGCTCCTTGCGGACCAGGTTCTGCCGCTTGGTCTCCTCGGTGGCGGCGATGCGCTCGCGCTCGGCGCGGGCGAAGACGTAGTCGGTGTAGCCGCCCTCGTACTCGTAGACGTCGCCCTTCTGCACGTCCCACATCCGGGTGCAGACCTGGTCCAGGAACCAGCGGTCGTGGGTCACGCAGACGAGCGCGGAGCGGCGCTCGCGCAGGTGCTGGGCGAGCCAGGCGATGCCCTCGACGTCGAGGTGGTTCGTCGGCTCGTCGAGGACGACCAGGTCCTGGTCCTCGATGAGCAGCTTGGCGAGCGCGATACGGCGCCGCTCGCCGCCGGAGAGCGGGCCGATCACGGTGTCCAGGCCCTGCGGGAAGCCCGGCATGTCGAGCCCGCCGAAGAGTCCCGTCAGTACGTCGCGGATCTTGGCGTTGCCCGCCCACTCGTGGTCTTCCATGTCCCGGATGACCTCGTGGCGGACGGTCGCCTCCGGGTCGAGGGAGTCGTGCTGGGTGAGGACGCCGAGGCGGAGTCCGCCGGAGTGGGTGACGCGGCCGGTGTCGGACTCCTCCAGCTTGGCGAGCATCCGGATCAGGGTGGTCTTGCCGTCTCCGTTGCGGCCCACGACCCCGATCCGGTCCCCTTCGGAGACACCGAGCGAGACACCGTCGAGCAGGGCACGGGTGCCGTACACCTTGCTGACGTTCTCGACATTGACCAGGTTGACGGCCATTTCTCTCCTGACAGGGGGGACGGTCAGCCTCCCAGAGTAATGCGCGGCGGGAAGCTGACGATCCGCGCAGGTCAGTGGGGTGCCGCGAGCAGTTCCCGCAGAAGTCCGACGACGAGATCGGGCTGTCCTACGAACGGGGAGTGGCCCGTCCGCCATTCGCGCACGTCGGTGCGGCGCGCAGACGACGTAGGTGGAGGGAGTGTGTTTCCAGTGGTGGCACTCCGGGACGCCTCGCCCGCAACCGGGGGCCTGCGCACGCAGCAGGCCGACCGCCCAGACGGCGAGAGGTTCGGGACAGTCGTGGTAGAGGGTGTCGGCGGCCCGGTCGGGGTGCAGGCTGGTCGAGCCGTCGGGCCCGGGGTCGATCGCGTCCTGGAGCTGCCGGGACGCGCCGCCCAGACCGGCCGCGCTCTCGCCGGCGTCCGGCACGAAGGCCGCCGGATGGACCAGGTGTCCCGCCCCGCACAGCCCGGTGATCACCGACCCGCCGTAGGAGTGACCGAGCACGATCGCGGGCTCCGACAGCGAGTCGACGACGACCTCAATTCCCGCGCTCCGCAAGCGTTCCGCCACCAGGGCGAAGTGTTCGGGACGGTGATACAGGCCATGAACGAGCACCACGGCGGCCAATGCGTACGTCTCCTCGCGTCGGTGTCGGGCGAGTGGTCCGGGGCCGGTCAGCCGTATCGCCGCAGCAGTCCGTCCACGTACGCCTCCAGCCGCTCCGCCAACACCTCGGACGTGAGATCGTCCCGCCCCAGCTCACGCCACGGCCCGGCCAGTTTCACCGCGTCGGGGCAGTAGTGCAGGGCGTCGATCAGCCGCCAGTACAAGTGGTCGGGGGCGTCGGCGAGTTGGCGGCCGCCGTGTGCCTCGTACCGCTCGCGGAAGTCCAGCCCGTGCTCCGGGCCGTGCAGCAGGGCGAGCGCGGTCGAGCAGTGCGCCACGTCCAGGTCGGCAGGTCCCCACGAGGTCTCGACCCAGTCCACGACACCGCTGATCCGCAGCCCGCGCCCGGCTCCCGTGAAGAGCACGTTCCCGGGGTGGAAGTCGCGGTGCAGGAAGCAGCCTTCGTACGGCGGCGGGTCGCGGCGGATCACGTCGACGGCCCGCTCCCACAGGGGGCCGCGCGGGGTGCGGACGCGCTCCGGCGATGTCCACGCCTGGTACGTGCGCGGTCTCTCGTCCGGTACGACGCCGTGGACGCGGACGAGTTGGGCCGCGAGCAGGTCCAGGCGCCGGTCGAGGTCGTCCTCGTCCACGCGGACGCGGCCGGGCAGCGCGGACATCAACAGGGTCGGGTGGTCGCAGTGTTCGGCCGTGGCGTCCACGGCGACGAGATCAGGCGCCGGGATGCCCGCCCGTCCGGCGAGCAGCGCCAGGACGGACGCCTCGCGGGCCAGCAGCCCGGGCCCGTGGTGGCGGAAGAACGGCTTGACGAAGGTCCGTTGGACCAGGTCCGTGCCGTCGTCGAGGGTGAGCCGGCGCATCTGGGAGCTCCAACCACCGTACAGAAGACGCGCGTCGGTGACCGACCGGTCGTCGCCGAGCTGCTTGGCCACCCACGCACGCGTGGCCGTCCAGCCACGGTCGTCGAGGCCGGTCAGCACCGACTCGACGAACTCCCGCCGGTCATCGCCGTGATCGCGGAACCACATGCCCAACTGGTGCCGCGCGTCCGGAAGTTCGAACCGCGCGTACTGGGCGCGCGCTGCCAGCGCGTCCTGTACGGCCTCGGTCACCGCGGGCGGGATCACCGCGTCGGTGCCCGGCACGGCGAGCACCGCCCGGCCCTCGTGGGCCCGCAGCACCTGAAGCGCGGGGGCCTCCCGCCAGCTTTCCGGCTGCCGGATGATGCCGCTGAACCGGCCGTTCCCGTCCCCGAAGGGCACGTCCCACGCCTCGGCGGCGTACACGGCGGGCGCGCACAGCCCCAGTGCCGCCACCCGGTCCCCGTAGTGCCGGACGAGATCGGCCACCGTCTGGCCGCTCATGCTGAACCCGACCAGGACCAGCGGCCCGTCCGTCCCCGCGTATGCGTCGATCACCGCGACGGCCTGCTCGAACCGCCTCCGCAGGCTCAACTCACCGAGCTTTCCGCTGCTTTGGCCGTGCCCGGAGAAGTCGAAGGCGATCCCTCGGCAGCCGTGGGCCACGAACTCCCCTACCAGCGGGAGCAGTCGCTCCGTGCTGCCGGTGCCCGCGCCGTGCAGCACCACGGCGGTGGCCCCGGACGGATCACCGCCGTACACGCCGCCGAGCCGTTCGCCGTCGTGGTCGAGCGTGAAGTCGAAGAGCATGCCCTCTATTCACTCACGCCGTGGCCTCCGTCCTGCGGGAGTGTCACCGCCGGTTTCCGACCCTGGTCGTCATCCGCCTGTCAGCGGGTGGCGCCCGCCGGCCAGAGCACCCGCACGGGGACGCCGGTCCGCTCGGCGTGGTCGACGGCGTCCGCTGTTCCGCCGAACCCCCGTGCCGGTCTGCCGTCCCACACGGCCAGTAGCTCGTCCACCAGGCCGACAAGGATTTCGTTGCCCGCCTGGTAGGCCTCGGAGGTCGACTCCGCCATGCCGGTCCCGTGCACGTCGGCCGCCTGCCGGACGAGCTTGTCGTACGTGGCGTGATGCCAGTCGGGGAGGCTCGCCCGGTACTCGGTGGCGGGTACGACGACTTCGAGGCGCCCGCCGTGCGCGAGGGCCGTTTCCGCGAACCATGAGTCGGGGCCGTCGGCGATGCACGAGACGGCGACGAGTTCCGAGGCGTCGTAGCCGCGTACCGCCTCGGAGAGCAGCTCCCGGACCCGTTCCTCGACCGCCTGGCCGAGCCCGCGATGTCCCGTGATCCCCACCCGCACGCTGTGCCTCCTGAAGTCGGCGAGCCCGGGCCGCAGCCAACGGCCCGGCGCACAGCAGCAGTCTCGCTCGCGGGTCAGCGGGCCGCTGCCGACCTGACCTCGGCCAGCAGGTCGTACATCGTCTGGCCCGGTCAGTCCGTCTGGAGCCAGTCCCGGTGGCCGCTGATCGTCTCGTTGTCCTTCTTCACGCCGTTGACCGGGTTGGTGTAGGTGATCTCGGCCTGGGGGTCGAGGCCCTTGAAGCGGGTGATGACCTTGATCAGCCGGATCAACGACGCCTTCGCCGCGTCCGTCGGGGGCTGGGACACCAGGGTGCCGATCAGGGCGATGCCGAGGTTGCCGGAGTTGAAGCCCGCCGTGTGGAAGGCGGTGACCAGGTCGCCGTCGGGGTCGAAGGCCGGGACGAGGTCGTCGCCGGAGTAGCGGCCCTCGTAGACGACGCCCGCCTCGTCGACGAGGAAGTGGTAGCCGATGTCGCCCCAGTCGAGGGTGACCGCGTGGTACTCGTAGATCCCTCGGACGGTCGCGGCCGGGTCCGGGTCGGCGTTCGGGGTGTCCGTGTGGTGGACCGTGATCGACTGCAACGGGTAGTACGCCTCGGGGGAGTTGACCTTGCCGTCCTTGTACCGCTTCGACTCGTCGGCGCCCCAGGCCGGGCGCGAGAGGTAGCGGACGCCACGGACGCGGGTCGCCTCGGACGGCACGTGGAAGGTGCGGTCGGGGCCTCGGGTGCAGTCGATCGCGACCGTGCGGACGTCGCTCGCGCCTGCCGGTGCCTTCACCTCGTAGGCGGTGGCCTCGTCGGCCGCGACCAGGGCCGTACCGCCGCCGTCGACGGTCGCGCAGCCGGTGCCGGTCCGCTGCCAGGCGCCGTCCGCGAGGCGGATGCCGGCGCCGTCGGGGTCGCCGGTCCAGCGCAGGCCGACGTAGGACGCGGCGAAGGCCGTGGTGGCCGGCGCGGTGCCGGTGGCGGTGGCGGTGCGGGTGGCCGGGAAGGTCTCCGGCTTCGTGCCCGAGGGAGCCGCGTCGCCGCTCGTGTCGGGGGTGGAGCCGGAGTCGGTGGCCGCGAAGACCACCGGGGTCAGGGCGGCCCCGGCGGCGACGGCCCCGATCGCGCCGCGACGCGAGAGGGACCGCTTCCTGCGGTGGGACGGGCTGGGGGATGACGGGGCGGGGGACGACTGTGTGGGGGTGTCGGACACGGAACCGAGCGTGGCCTCAGGCGCCGGCCCCGCGCAGCCGCTGCTGCGGGACCAGGGCCGACGCGGGCGCCAACCCCCGTCCGCCGGGCGCCTGTTGCTGATCACCGACCGGCATGTCGTCGCGCATCAGGCCCTCGGGGATGAGGACGGCGGCGGTGACCCCGCCGCTCTGCGAGTGCCGTATCTCCACGCGCAGGCCCTGGCGTTCGCGCAGTCGGTTGACCACGAAGAGGCCGATCTGCTTGGCGTCGAGGAGGTCGACCTTCTCGGACTGGATCTTGCGGTTGGCGTCGGCCATCGCATCGTCCTTCATGCCGAAGCCGCTGTCCTCGATCTCGATGAGGACGCCCTCGCGCAGCCGGGCCGCGCGCACCTGCACCTGGGTGCTGGGCGGTGAGAACGCCGTGGCGTTCTCGACGAGTTCGGCGAGCAGATGGATCACGTCGGCCACGGAACCGCCGGTCAGCGACACCTTCGGTACGGCCCAGAGCTGCACCCGGGCCGAGTTCTCGATCTCGGCGACGGCCGCGCGCAGGATGTCGGACAGCGGGATCGGGTCCCGCCAGCCGCGGCCGGGCGCGATGCCGGACAGGATCAGCAGGCTCTCGGAGTGCCGGCGCATACGGGTGGCCAGGTAGTCGACGCGGTACAGCTCGTGGAGTTCGGCCGGGTCGCGCTGCCTGCGCACCATCGCGTCGAGCAGGTCGAGTTGGCGGTGGAGGAGGACCTGGCTGCGGCGGGCGAGGCTGACGTAGACGCCGGAGATCCCGCTGAGGAGTTCGGCGCGTTCGGAGGCGGCCCTGAGGGCGGCGCGCTGGACGGCGGTCAACGCGGTGCCGACCTGGGCGAGTTCGTCACCGGCGAGGCGGCGCATGGGGGCCTCGGCGTCGATGTCGACGCCCTGGCCGGCGTGCAGTCTGCGCATGGCCCGCGGGAGGCTGCGGCCGGCCACTTCGAGGGCGGAGTTGCGCAGGTCGAGGAGTTCGACGATGAGGCCGCGGCCGACTAGCACGGAGACGAGCAGCGACAGCAGCACGCCGACGAGGCCGAGCACGACGGCGATCCCGGAGGCGCCGAGCGTGTCCCAGCCGAACGGGTCGGCCGCGGCCGTCGCGCCCGTACCGGCCCTGGTCTCGGCCGCGTCGAGCCCGGTGAGCACTCCGCCCGCGGTGGAGTCCCAGCCGCGCAGGAAGCTCGCGGACGCGGCGGAGGCACCCGGGCCCGCGCTGCGTACCCGGTTCTCGATCGCCTGGAGTTGGCTGTAGCCGGTGCCGTCGAGGAGCGTGCGGTACGCCTTCCGGTGCTCGGTCTTGAGGTCGGCGACCGCGGGTTCGAGCAGTTCGCGCTGGGTGGCCACGGCGCCGACGAACAGCGCGTACTGCTCCTTGGTCAGCTCACCGCCGGTGCGGGCGGCGCCGAGCAGCGCCTGTTCCTGGGCAACTGCCTCGCGGGCCCGGGACAGTTCGAGCACCACGCGGGCGTCGGAGGCGTCGGCGGCGGTCTCGTCGCGGGTGAGCGCGCCGGTGACGGCGAAGCCGTGCTCGACGATCGCCGAGTAACTGCCGTACGTGTCCGTCGACTTGGCGTCCTTGGCGGCGGCCGTCGCGCGCAGCGCCGCGAGGCCGGTGGCGTCGGCCTCCAGCTTGTCGATACGGCCCGGCAGCGAGGAGTCGATGAGCGCCGCGTCCGAACTGGAGTCGTCGACGCCGTCGCGCAGCGCGGAGGCGGCCGTGTCGGTGACCTTCGCGGCGGCGGTGAAGGCGCCCGGGGCGTCCGCGTACCGCAGGGCGGCGGTCCGCTCGCCCTGCACCGCGGTGACGAACTCGGCGACGGGGGTGAGGAGTTCGGAGTTGACGTCCTTGGCGGTCTCGGTGTCGGCGATGCTCGACGCGGTCGTCACCGCGGCGAAGCCCCACAGGGCCATCAGGGACACGATGGGCAGCATCAACAGGGCGACGATCTTCGCCCGGACCGATCGGGGGCGCAGTCGCGCCGGCGTGCGAAGGACACGCATGGGGAACCTCGTTCAGGGAAGTGCGGGGTGGTTCGTACGACGGCCGCGGCGACCGGGGGAATCGGGGCCGCGCCGTGCGGGGAGAGCCGAAGTGGCTCAGACCGTGGCGAGTTCTACCTCGCGCAGCGATTCGGGGCCGGTGCCCCTGGAAGGTGGGGCGGGCGCCGATGGGGGTACGAAGCCCGGCCCGGACCAGGCGGGTTCGCCCGCCGAAGAGCCGGAACCCGGCTCGGACCGTGGCGAGTTCGGCCTCGCGCAGCGACTCGGGGTGGGTGGCCCCGGGAGTTGGTACCGGCGCCGAGGGGACTGTCGAAGCCCGGCCCGGACCCGGGTGGGTTCGAGCTCGCGGGAGCGACTCGGCGCCGATGCCCCGGGAAGGCGGGGCGGACGCCGGCCGAAGAACCCGGACCCGAAACCGGCCTGGACCACGGCGAGTTCGGTGCCGTTGAGCGACCGGCGCCGACAACCCCGGGATGGTGGCGCCGACACCGGCCGAAGAAGCCGTGGCCGGACCCGGGGCCGGACCGTGACGAGTTCGGCCTCGCGCAGCGGCTCGGCTCCCACGCCCAGGGACGCGGGCGCCGGCGCCGGCGCGCACGGAGAACCGAGCTCGGAACAGACCTCGACGGATCCGACCTCGCACAGCAACTCACCGCCCACAGCCCCGGGAAGTGGTCGAAGTCCGTTCAGACCGTGGCCAGTTCGACCTCGCGGAGCAACTCCGCGGCGATGGCCGACTCGTGGTGTTTGCCGGTCGGGGAGAGGGCGACGTAGGCCGAGGCCAGGAAGAGGAAGGAGCCGAGGACGACGGCGAGCGGGAAGATGAACTCCGTGGCGGTGGCGCCGGAGAGGGCCGCGCCGCTGGGGGTGAGGGTGACGCTCACGGCGTACATGCCGGTGTAGTGCATGGTGCTGACCGCGAGTCCCATGACGAGGGCGGCGACCGTGGCGAGGACCGGGCCGCGGACGACCAGGGTGAGGGTGAGCGCGGCGGTCGCGGCGACGACGGCGATCACGACGGAGGCGATGACCAGCCCGGGGTCGTAGTCGATCCGGCCGTGCAGGTCGAGCGCGGCCATGCCGGTGTAGTGCATGGCCGCGACGCCCACGCCGGTGCCGAGTCCGCCGAACGCGACCGACGTCACGCGGGAGCGGCCGTAGCCGGCGGTGAAGACGCCGGCGGCGACCACGCCGATCGACATCAGCAGGCTGAGGACGGTGAGCGGGACGTCGTAGCGGATGGGGGTGCCTTCGACGCTGAAGCCGAGCATGGCCACGAAGTGCATGGTCCAGATGCCGGAGCCGATGGCGACGGAGGCGAGGGTCAGCCAGTTCCGTTTGGAGGC
This sequence comes from Streptomyces sp. NBC_01478, assembly GCF_036227225.1. GTDB lineage: Bacteria > Actinomycetota > Actinomycetes > Streptomycetales > Streptomycetaceae > Streptomyces. The sequence continues at coordinate 4,983,741 of NZ_CP109444.1, forward strand.
GCCGTCCGCCTCAAGTGCCCTTACGGTGCAGCGCAGTCCGAGCGCGGCGCCGACGCAGGCCATCGCGTAGGACAGGACCGGGGTGACCCAGCCCGCGCTGAAGTGATCCATGTGGCCCATGGGGAGGTTCCTCTCGGGCGTGGCGCGGCGAGACCGCGCGCGCAGGGAGTACCGCCGGTAACAAGGACCGGAGGTTGGCTGATCATGCCAGCCGTACCTCTGGGACAGAGGGCGCGAAAGGGACCATGGGGTTGATTGGCGAACATTAAATCAATGTGCTTTGGATAACACCGAACACGGGTATTTTTGCAGGTCAGGCGGGTGATTCGTGAACCTCGCGTGAAGGTCGGTCGAGCACGGTCGCGCCGGCCGCCGGGGCCGTCGTCGTACGGACCGTCCGGCAGGTCCCGGACGACGTGAGCGCCTCGGCCACCTTCGCCGCCGACCCGGCGTCGCGGACGAGGAACGCGGTCGTCGGGCCCGAGCCGGAGACCAGCGCGGCCAGCGCGCCCGCGGTGCGGCCCGCGGCGAGGGTGTCGGCCAGTTCCGGGAAGAGGGAAAGTGCCGCCGGCTGAAGGTCGTTGGAGACGGCGGCGGCGAGCGCGTCCGGGTCGCCCTTCGCGAGCGCGTCGAGGAGTGGCCGGGAGGCGATCGGCTCGGGGATGTCGGTGCCCTCCCCCAACCGGTCGAACTCCCGGAAGACGGCGGGGGTGGACAGCCCGCGCTCGGCCATCGCGAACACCCAGTGGAAGGTGCCCCCGGCCTCCAGGACCGTCAGCTTCTCCCCCCGCCCGATGCCGAGCGCCGCCCCGCCCACCAGGCTGAACGGCACATCGCTGCCCAACTCCGCGCAGATGTCGAGCAGTTCGGCCCGCGAGGCCCCGGTCCCCCACAACGCGTCGCACGCCACGAGCGCGCCCGCGCCGTCCGCACTGCCGCCCGCCATGCCGCCGGCGACGGGGATGTCCTTCGCGATGTGGATGTGCACGGCGGGGCTACGGCCGTACCGCTCGGCAAGCGCCACGGCTGCCCGGGCCGCCAAGTTCGTACGGTCCAGGGGGACTTGGTCCGCGTCCGGGCCCGTGCAGGTGACGCGGAGTTCGTCGGCGGGGGTCACGGTGACCTCGTCGTACAGGCCGACCGCGAGGAAGACGTTGGCCAGGTCGTGAAACCCGTCCGCGCGCGCGGCACCCACCGCGAGCTGGACGTTGACCTTGGCGGGGACGCGGACCGTCACGCTCACTTACTCGGACTCCTTGTGATCAGCCTTGTGCTCAGTCTCGTGATCAGCCTTGTGCTCGACCTTGTGCTCGGCGATCCGTGTGAACTCCTCCACCGTCAGCGACTCGCCGCGTGCCTGGGGCGACACCCCGGCCGCCACCAGTGCCGTCTCCGCCGCCGCGGCGGACCCCGCCCAGCCCGCGAGTGCCGCCCGCAGGGTCTTGCGGCGCTGGGCGAAGGCCGCGTCCACCACGGCGAAGACCTCGCGGCGGTCGGCGGTGGTCTTCAGGGGTTCCGGTCGGCGGGTGAGCGACACGAGTCCGCTGTCGACGTTCGGGGCGGGCCAGAAGACGGTACGGCCGATGGAACCGGCCCGCTTGACCTCGGCGTACCAGTTCGCCTTCACGGACGGGACGCCGTACACCTTCGAACCGGGCGGCGCGGCCAGCCGGTCGGCGACCTCCGCCTGGACCATCACCAGCGTGCGCTCGATGCTCGGGAAGTGCTCCAGCATGTGCAGCAGGACCGGTACGGCCACGTTGTACGGGAGGTTGGCGACCAGTGCGGTGGGGGGCGGGCCGGGCAGTTCCGTCACCTGCATCGCGTCCGAGTGCACCAGCGTGAAGCGGTCCGCCCGCTCCGGCATGCGGGCCGCGACCGTCGCGGGCAGTGCGCTCGCGAGGACGTCGTCGATCTCCACGGCCGTGACGCGGTCGGCCACTTCGAGCAGGGCGAGGGTGAGTGAGCCCAGGCCGGGACCCACCTCCACGACCACGTCGTCGGGGCGGACGTCCGCGGTGCGGACGATGCGGCGGACCGTGTTCGCGTCGATCACGAAGTTCTGGCCGCGTTGTTTGGTGGGGCGTACGCCCAGGGCTGCCGCGAGTTCACGGACTTCGGCGGGGCCCAGGAGGGCGTCGGGGTTGCTGCTCACGTTCCTAGGTTACGGGGCCGTTCCGCTGCGCTGGGCTGGGCCGTCATTCGCCTGCGGGTTCGTCGTGGCTGGTCGCGCAGTTCCCCGCGCCCCTTCAGGGCGCACACCTCAACCGTGTAGACGAGTCCCGCAGTGCGGCCACGGGCTCGCGCCCCGTCGCACGTACAGCCTCTTCGCTCGGAGGGTCTGTTCTTCCGCGCTCGCGTCCTGGGGGCGGCCGGAGCCGCCGAGGCTGTGCCAGGTGTGGGTGTCGAACTGGTAGAGGCCGCCGTAGGTGCCGGAGGGGTCCACGGCTCCGGGGCGGCCGCCGGACTCGCAGGTCGCCAGGCCGTGCCAGTTGAGGTGGTCGGCGCCCTGTACCGACGTGGGCATCGGTTTGGTGCCGACCTTGACCAGTTGGGGGCTGGGTTCGCGGACGAGTTCGTCGTCGATGCGGCGCGGCTTCTCCTTGACGCCGTTGACCGTGCGGAGGGCGTAGGTGACCCGGCGCAGGCCCGGGCGGCCGGCCCGTTCGACGACCTCGGTGCCCTTGAAGAGGGTGGGGTCGTCGGTGCGTTCGACCTTGAAGGGGATCGCCTCCTCACGGACCTCCCGCGTGCCGGTGACCCGCAGGACCGTGATCGTCTGGCCGTCGCGCGGGAAGCTGTCCTGCGGGACCGAGGTGGTGTCCTCGCCGTGCAGGCCGATGCCGGCCTCGCCGACCGCCTCGCCGACCGTCGCCGCGTTGGTGCGGATCGTGCGGGCGCGGCCGTCGGCCATGATCGTGACGGTGCGTTCGGTGCGCACGTCGAGGGCGAGTCCGGCGCGGCCGATGGGCTGCGAGCGGGAGATCGAGAGGTACGCGCCCTCCGCCCGCACCCCGAGCTGTTCGAGGGCGCCGTCGACCGTGCGGGCCGTGGTCCACACCTCACGGCGTTGCCCGTCGATGGTGAGCCGCACGGGGCGGCCGTAGCGCACCGCGACCTCGTCGCCGCTGGCGAGCGGCGCGTCGCGGCCGGGGGCCACCACGTCGTGCGCGCCGACCTCCACACCCTGCTGGGCGAGGAGTTCGGTGACGTCGTCGGCGAAGGTGTGCAGGGTGCGCGGCTTGCCGTCGACGCTCAGCTCGATCGCCTTGTCCTCGGCGACGAACGCGGTGGTGCCGCCGGCGAGGAACGCGACCACCAGCGCCTGCGGCACCAGTCGCCGCATGGTGGACGCCGTCGAGCCGGGGCGCTCGGCTCTTCGTCTGCGGTCCGCCCGGCCCGGCGCCGCCGTCACCGTCTGACGCGGGAACACGGGCTCCGGCGCCTCGTAGGCGGGGCGGTACGTGTCCTCGTACACCTCGGTGTGCCCGTCAGTGGGCCCGTTGGTGTGCCCGTCGGTGTACACATCGGCGCGCACACCGCGGTCGTACGTCTCGTAGGTCTCGTACGTCTCGTAGGTCTCGTATTTGCTCACGCCGACACGCTCCAGAAGGCCAGAAGGGTCCGGATCGGGCCAACAGAACCTAGCGGAGCGGCCGTCACTCTCCAAAGCGACGCGGCTACCCAGAGTTGTGTTCGATGGGGTCCCGACGCCTCAATACCCGAAGGCCCGGGCCGTGTTCGCCGCCAGTGCCGTCGCCAGCGCGTCCTCGTCGATGCCCCGGACGGCCGCCATCGCCCGCACCGTGACCGGAATGAGATACGGGGCGTTGGGCCGTCCGCGGTACGGGGCGGGGGTGAGGAAGGGGGCGTCGGTCTCGACCAGGACCAACTCCAGGGGGGCCACGGCCAGCGCGTCCCGCAGGTTCTGGGCGTTCTTGAAGGTGACGGTGCCGGCGAAGGACATGAAGTACCCGGCGCCGGCGCAGAGTTCGGCCATCTCGGCGTCGCCGGAGTAGCAGTGGAAGACGGTCCGCTCGGGGGCGCCCTCCTCCTTGAGGACGCGCAGGACGTCGGCGTGGGCGTCGCGGTCGTGGATGACCAGGGCCTTGCCGTGCCGCTTGGCGATCTCGATGTGCGCGCGGAAGGAGAGTTCCTGCGCGGCCTTGCCCTCGGGTCCGGTGCGGAAGTAGTCGAGGCCGGTCTCGCCGACGCCCTTGACCTGGGGGAGGCCGGCCAGCCGGTCGATCTCCGCGAGGGCCTCGTCGAGGGCCGCGTTCCCGCCGGGTGTCCGCGCGCCCTGCCGGGACCAGCCGTCGGGGTCGCCGTGGACTATGCGCGGGGCTTCGTTCGGGTGCAGGGCGACCGTCGCGTGGACCGCGTCGTACCGGGCGGCCGTCTCGGCGGCCCAGCGGGAGCCCTTCACGTCGCAGCCGACCTGCACGAGGGTCGTGACACCGACCGACGCGGCCTTGGCGAGCGCCTCGTCCACCGTGCCGGACTGCATGTCGAGGTGGGTGTGGGAGTCGGCGACGGGCACCCGCAGGGGCTCCGGGAGCGGCGGTGCAGCGTTCTTCTCGCTGCCGCTGGAGGAAGGCATGCCCCGATCCTACGAAAGGGGCATGCCCGCCCGGTCGTCGGAGCCGGTCAGCTCGCCTTGCGGTGGAAGGGGTGGAGAAGGTCGGAGAGGTGCCAGTGGTGGTCCCTCGGCTCCGGCAGCGGGGTCACGGCGGCATCGTCGTCGGTGCCGTTCTCCGCCGCCGCGGAGGCCGTCCGGGGCCGCGGTGCCTGGTACTGGCGCTGCGCCGCCTCCCGTACCGACGAGACCTGGCCCGCGCGCATGATGCGCACGACATGCCCGTCGCAGTTGAGGCACGCGGGGCGGCTGAGCGGCGACGGCACGACCTGGCCCTCCGCCACGTACATCACGAACTGGTGGCCGTCGGTGTCGACGTGGTGCTCAATCTCGTACGACTGCTCCCAGCCGTGCCCGCACCGCATGCAGGCGAAGGAGTACGACTCGTTCACCACGGCTGTGGCGGGGCCACGGAGGCCGGTCTGCCCTGCGATCTCACTCATGCCAGCTCCTGCTTGCTTTCCGCTGGACCAGGTCCTGTCGTCACATTCCCGTCGTCCGCCCGGAGGGCGGGCCCGGAGGCGTCAGGTGCGTGCTCTCGGTGTGCCGGGCCCGGACCCGCGTACTGGACGTACTCGGGTCCGGGCCCGGTGCGGCGAGAGTGCGTGCATGGCGTCTCCGGGCAGACGGGAATGTGACGACAGGGCCTAGGCGCCCCCGGCTGGGGGATTCCCCCCGGAATCCCGTTGGAGGCGAGGGACGGGTGCGTCCCTTCATCCAGTGGACGCCTCCGGCAGGGCGAACGCATCAGACCTGTCGACTGTTGGAGTCGATTTGGACTTTCCTTGTCGAATCGCCCTTCCAAGCCGGTCCGGCCTTTGCATTTGCCGACCTCGCTTTGCCCCGCCATGGGGCGCGCGCTCATAGGAAACGCTCCCCGCTCAGAGGAACCTTTCCCGCAGGTCAGGCCGGTTTTTGCGCACTCTTCGCCGCCACCACGGCATCGAACACCTCGCGCTTGGGAACGCCTGCCTCGACAGCCACCGCGGCGATCGCCTCTTTACGCCGCTCCCCCGCCTCCTCGCGCACCCGCACCCGCCGTACCAGCTCGTCGGCGCCGAGTTCCTCGGTCTTCTCCGGCGCCCCTTCCACCACGACGGTGATCTCGCCGCGCACGCCTTCCGCGGCCCACTCGGCCAGCTCGCCGACGGGGCCGCGCTTGATCTCCTCGTACGTCTTCGTCAGCTCCCGGCAGACGGCGGCCCGCCGCTCGGCGCCGAAGACCTCGGCCATCGCGGCGAGGGTGTCGTCGAGCCGGTGCGGGGCCTCGAAGTAGACGAGGGTCCGCCGCTCGCCGGCCACCTCGCGCAGCTTCGACAGGCGTTCGCCGGCCTTTCTCGGCAGGAACCCCTCGAAACAGAACCGGTCCACCGGCAGCCCCGACAGCGCGAGCGCGGTGAGCACGGCGGACGGCCCCGGTACGGCGGTGACCTTGATGTCCCGCTCCACGGCGGCGGCGACCAGCCGGTACCCCGGGTCCGACACGGACGGCATCCCCGCGTCGGTCACGAGCAGCACGCGCGAGCCGCCGAGCAGCGCCTCGACCAACTCCGGTGTCCGCGCCGCCTCGTTGCCCTCGAAGTACGACACGACCCGCCCCTTGGGCTGCACCCCGAGCGCCTGGGTGAGCCGCCGCAGCCGCCGGGTGTCCTCGGCGGCGACCACATCGGCACCCGCCAACTCCTCGGCGAGCCGCGGCGGGGCGTCCGCGATGTCGCCGATGGGGGTGCCGGCAAGGACCAGAGTTCCGGGAGCAACTGTCACGTTTCCATCCTCTCAGGGGAGAGAGGCGGGACTCACACAGACCTGTTCCCTACGATGGCGCGGTGACCAGTACCGCGTCCTCCACGGACATCCGGCAAGGGCAGGCCCCGCAAGACCGGCGGCCGTCGTGGCAGCAGCGGCTGCGCCGATTCGGCTACACGGCGGGGCCCAGAAGCGACGTACGCGACCGGCTGGTGCCGCCGTACGCGGAGCCCAGCCCGCGGCTGTGGGCGGCGCTCGGCTTCTCGCCGGCGCTCGTCGACCGCATCAACCGCTGGTCGGGCTGGGGCGGTCCGCTGCTGGTCACGCTCATGGCGGGCGTCATGCGCTTCTACCACCTGGGCAGCCCGAAGGCGGTGATATTCGACGAGACGTACTACGCGAAGGACGCGTGGGCGCTGGTCCACCGCGGCTTCGAGGTCAACTGGGACAAGAACGCCAACGACCTCATCCTCCAGAACAACGGTCACATCCCCATCCCGACGGACGCGGCCTACGTCGTGCACCCGCCGGTCGGCAAGTACGTCATCGGCATCGGCGAGCTGATCTTCGGCTTCAACCCCTTCGGCTGGCGCTTCATGACGGCGCTGCTGGGCACGCTGGCGATCCTGATGCTGTGCCGCATCGGCCGCCGCCTGTTCCGCTCCACGTTCCTGGGCTGTGTCGCGGGCGTCATGATGTCGCTCGACGGCCTGGCCTTCGTGATGGCCCGCACCTCGCTGCTCGACGGCGTGCTGATGTTCTTCGTGGTGGCCGCGTTCGGCTGCCTGCTGCTGGACAGGGACAGGGCCCGGGCGAAACTCGCGGCCGCCCTACCCGTCGACTCCGACGGCCGGGCCCGCCCCGACGCCGACATCGCCAACACGCTCTTCCTCGGCCTGCGCCCCTGGCGCTGGGCGGCCGGCCTGCTGCTCGGCCTCGCGATCGGCACCAAGTGGAACGGCCTCTACGTCACGGCCGCCTTCGTCCTGCTGACCCTGTTCTGGGACTTCGGCACCCGCAAGGTCGCGGGCGCGAGCAGGCCGTACGTGGCCGCCCTGCGCTACGACTCCTTCCTCGTCGTCATCTCCATGGGCCTCGTCCCCGTCGTCGTCTACCTGACCTCCTGGATCGGCTGGATCCTCTCGCCCGCCAACGGCACCGGCGGCTACTTCCGCAACTGGGCGGCGACCGACGGCAAGGGCGGCTTCTGGAGCCACTTCATGCCGGACTGGGCGCGCAGCCTGTGGCACTACGAGCACGAGGTCTACGAGTTCAACATCGGCCTGCACTCGCCGCACACGTACATGTCCAACCCCTGGAGCTGGCTCGTCGACGGCCGCCCGGTCTCGTACTTCTACGAGTCCCCCTCCCCCGGCTCGGACGGCTGCCCGGCGAGCGCGGGCGAGAAGTGCGCCCGCGAGGTCCTCGCCATCGGCACCCCGATGCTGTGGTGGGCGGCCTGCTTCGCGCTGCTGTACGTCCTGTGGCGCTGGGCGTTCCGCCGCGACTGGCGCGCGGGCGCGATCGCCTGCGGTGTCGCGGCCGGCTACCTGCCCTGGTTCCTGTACCAGGACCGCACGATCTTCTTCTTCTACTCCATCGTCTTCCTCCCGTTCCTCTGCCTCGCGGTCGCGATGCTGATCGGCGCGGTCATCGGCCCACCGGGCTCCAGCGACACCCGCCGGGTCACCGGCGCGGTGGGCGCGGGCGTGCTGGTCCTGCTGATCACGTGGAACTTCATCTACTTCTGGCCCCTGTACACGGGCACGGCCATCCCCATCGACCAGTGGCGGTCGCGGATGTGGCTGGACACCTGGGTTTGAAGAGCGGCCCCCGGCCCGGCCGTCAGTCGTCCTGCTTGACGGTGTTCTTGCCGAGCCCGCCGACCAGTACGTCCGTGCCGGGGCCGCCGTACAACTGGTCGTCGCCCCAGCCGCCGTAGAGCCGGTCGTCGCCCTCGTCGCCGTACAGGAACTGCTCGCCCCGGTCGCCGTGGAGGACGTCGTCGCCGGCGCCGCCGTGGCCGAAGGCGTCGACGTAGAGGGTGTCGTCGCCCCGGCCGCCGAAGGCGCTGCCCTTGCCGGTCGTGAGGGTGTCGTCGCCGTCCTCGCCGTAGACGTTCTGGGCCTCGCGCTCGGTGCCGGTCCAGGTGTCGTCGCCGGCGCCGAGCCAGATCTCGTTGTAGGCGAGGATGAAGCCGGAGGTGCGGTTGTGGACGACGGCGGTGTCGTCGCCGTCGCCGAGCCGCAGCGAGAGCCTGAGGGAGGGGTCGGTCTCCATCTCGTCGATCTCCACCGTGCAGAGGACCTTGGTGCGGTCGTCGGCGTCGGGGTGGGAGCAGTGCTTCTTCGAGGCCTTGATCGGGACCACGTCGTTGATCAGGTACGTGAGAATCAGTTTGCTGCTGCCCCATGACTCGGTGACGGTCACGTGGTTGGCCTGGCCCGGTGCGGCGGTGTAGACGATCTTGCCGTCCATGACGGCGGTGGCCGGCGGCCCCTTGTACGGTTCGGGCCCCTGGTGCAGAGCGATCCGTACGACGACCGCGAGCACCAGCAGCAGGATCAGCACCACCGCAACGCGGAACACCCGGTGTCCGCCGAGTCGAAAGAGCATCGCACTACCTCCGTGGGCCAGTTGGGGGCCGGTCGCAGTTCCCGACCCCCGGCCCCCGGCACTGGTTGCCCAGCGGCTCTCAGCATTCGCCGTACGTTCACACAGGTGGTCCGCCGGCCGGCGAGGGTCGGAGAGCGGTCGCCCGAACAGCCCGCGGTGCCGTGGATACGATCACCGCGGCGGGCTCCGCATCGGGCCCCGGCGCACGAAACCTGGGGGATGACCATGAACGGTTCACGACGCTCCGTGCTCAGATCCGCCGTCGGCCTCGGCACCGTCGGCGGCCTCGCCGCCGTGGCCACCGTCGCCCCGGCGGCGGACGCCGCCGCCGCGACCGGAGCGACCGGCTGGATCAACGTCACGGACAGCCCGTACGGCGCCGCGGGCAACGGCAGCGCGGACGACACCACCGCGATCCAGTCGGCCCTCACCGCCTGCGCGCCGGGCGGCGTCGTCTACCTCCCGCCGGGGACGTACGCCACGTCGGCGCCGCTGACGATCCCGCCGCAGGTCACCTTGCGCGGCGACCACGGGGCGCACATCGACACGATGCAGAAGCCCACCCTCAGGCCGCTGGCCGGCTTCACCGGTGCCGCGGTGATCCTCCTCGTCGACAAGGCCACCGGCGGCTACTCCGCCGTCAGCAACGAACAGCGCGTCGAGAAGATCACGATCGACTGCTCGAACCTCACCGGCTCCACCGTCGACGGCATCCAGGCGCAGGGATACGTCCACGGTGTCTACGTGACGGACGTCAGCGTCCACGCGGCCCCTTCGCACGGCCTGACCGTGGCCTCCAACTCCTCCGGCACCCCGTACTCGTGGCGCGCCACCCGCCTGCACGTCAAGGACCCGGGCGGCATCGGCATCAACGCGAGCATGACCGACGCGCTGTGGACCGACTGCGAGGTGATCGGCGCCGGCAAGCACGGCTGGTACATCGCGGGTGCGGCCAACTCGGTCTTCCTCGGCTGCCGTTCGGAGTGGTCCGCGCTCGACGGCTACAACCTGGGCGGCACCGGCACCGGCCAGGGCTCCGGAGGCCCGGCCTTCATCGGCTGCACGACCGACCGCAACGCCCACAACGGCTTCGCCGTCCCCTCCACCGGCAACGGCCCGATCAGCCTCACCGGTTGCACCCTGCGCCGCGACGGCGCCGCCTCGGCCTCCGGCGGTTACGCCGCCGTCAAGGTCGACGGCGCGACCGCCCCCGTCGTCATCACCGGCCTCACCGTGTACCCCGGCACCGACGACGACGGCGGCGGCAACAACAGCCCCCAGTACGGGCTTTCGGTCACCGACAGCACCTCGGTCTCCTGCGGCGCGTCCCTCCTGCACGCCGCCGGCGCCGGGTTCCACGACGGCGGCGGCAACACCGACGTCCTGCGGGGCCTCGACGTCCAGGAGCGCACCGGCACCACGGCCGCCCCGGTCACCGCAGCCCCGGGGATCCGGGTCCACGGCACGAACGGCGGCTCCCTCGACGTCCCCGAACACGTCGTCGGCATCCCCCACCCCCGCGAACACGGCCTCATCGCCTGGACCGACGACCCCGGCCGCGTCTCCAGCGGCAAGGCGGGCGCCGCGGGGACCCTCTATCTGGCGGCCCTGTACGTGCCCCGCCCGGTGACCGCCACCAAGCTCCTCTGGGGCATCAACACGGCAGGCGTCTCACCGGTCGCCGGTCAGAACTTCGTCGGCCTCTACAACTCCTCCGGCGCCCGCCTCGCCTCCGTCGGCGTCGACGCCCGTGTCACCTCCACCGGCCCCTTCACCGAGACGATCTCCGCCGACCTCGCCCCCGGCCTGCACTGGGTCGCCTTCCTCCTCAGCGCCGCCACCATGCCCGCCGTCTACCGCGGCGCCGACCTCAACGCCACCCTCCTCAACATCAACCTCGCCGCCACCCCGGCCCTCTTCCGCCACGCCACCAACGGCACCGCGCTCACCGCCCTCCCCGCCGCCGTCACCCCCTCGGCCAACAAGGTCGCCCAGTACTCCTACTGGGCCGCCGTCGGCTGACCGCACGGGCCGAACCGCACGGGCCGAATCGCACAGGCCGAACCGCGTTCACATATGCGGCCCGCCACACAGTGTGATTCAGACCTCTGATCTCCGTTAGGACAACAAAAGGCAACACCCCTCACAGCTTTCCCCCACGCCACCTACAGTTCGAAGGACTGACAACGGGGAGGGAACGGCACCATGCGCAAGGGGGTAAAGGTCACCGTCATCGGCAGTGTGTTCGCCGTGATGGTGGGCGGGGCGGGCTACGGAGCGTTCAACGTCGTGTCCGCGTTGGGGGGTTCGGACGGAGTGGGCGGGGTCGGTGGGTCCACGGCCGAGAAGACCGGGCCGCCCAGCAGCAGCGAGGTCGAGGCGACGACGAAGAAGTTCTTCGCGGCCTGGGAGAGCGGCGAGGCGGTGACCGCCGCGTCGTACACGAACAACGACGCGGCCGCCGACCCCGTGCTGGAGTCCTACAGCGGGGCCGGTCACATCACGAAGGTGAAGATCACGCCCGGTACGGCGACCGGCGCCACCGTGCCGTTCACGGTGAAGGCAACGGTGTCATACGACGGGAGGTCCAAGCCGCTCAGCTACAGGAGCCAACTGACCGTCGTACGCGGCAAGACCACCGGGCGGGCCCTGGTCGACTGGCAACCAACCGTCATCCACCCGGAGTTGAAGACCGGCGACACCTTCGTCACCGGGGAGTCCGCGAGTCCGGCGATCGAGGCCGTGGACCGGGACGGGAACGTGCTGACCAAGGAGAAGTACCCGTCGCTGGGGCCGATCCTCGACGAGTTGCGCGCCCGGTACGGCGACAAGGCGGGCGGTACGCCCGGCATCGAGCTGGCGATCAAGCACGCCGTAGCGGACTCGGCCGACACCGCGCTGCTGACCCTGGAGAAGGGCAAGGCCGGCAAGGTGCGCACGACGCTCCGGGCGAGCGCGCAGGCCGCCGCCGAGAAGGCCGTGACGAAGTACTCGGAGTCGTCGATCGTGGCCCTCCAGCCGAGCACTGGGCAGGTGCTGGCGATCGCCAACAACCGCAACGACGGCTTCAACGCGGCATTCCTGGGGCAGTTGGCGCCCGGCTCGACGATGAAGATCATCAGCGCCGCCACGCTCATCGACAACGGGATCACGACGATGAACGGCCCGGCGCCGTGCACGCCCGACGCGGTCTGGCAGAGCCAGACCTTCCACAACCTGGCAGGCCTGAAGCCCGACGAGGGCGCGACGCTCGCCGACAGCTTCGCCCGCTCCTGCAACACGGCGTTCGTGAAGTTCGCCGACTCGGTCAAGGTGGACTCCCTGACCAAGGAGGCCGAGGACCGCTTCGGGCTCGGCCGGGACAACTGGAAGACCGGCATCCCGTCCTTCGACGGCTCGGTCCCCGCGTCCGGCGGCCCGGACACCGCGGCGAACCTGATCGGCCAGGGCCAGGTGCAGTTGAGCCCGCTGAACATGGCGTCGGTGACGGCGACCGCGAAGACGGGCACGTTCCGTCAGCCGGTGCTCGTCGCGCAGAGCCTCGACGACCGCCAACTCGCCACCGCGAAGGGCCTGTCGGCGAGTACGTCGGCCCAACTGCGGGCGATGATGTACCGCACGGCGACCAGCGGCACCGCGGCCGGGATCATGTCCGGGCTCGGCGCGAACATCGGCGCGAAGACCGGGTCCGCCGAGGTGGACGGGCAGGCCAAGTCCAACAGTTGGTTCACCGGCTACCGCGGCGACGTGGCGGCGGCGGCCATGACCCAGGACGGCGGCCACGGCATCGACGCCGCCGGCCCGATCGTCCGCGCGGTACTGGCGGCGAGTGGCTGAACTCACCCTCGTGGACGGGAACTCACCCGCACAGGACGGGACTCTAAGGTGTGCCCCGTCGTTGGGGTGTGTGGGGCTGGGACGGGCCGAGTGACGACGGGGGCCCAATAGGGATCAGGGATTCGCGGAGGATCGGGAACTGTGGGCACCAGGGGCAAGAGAAGGCGCGTACCCGAGCGGCGGAAGGCAAGACCCGCCGTGGTCGGGGGCGCGATCGCCGTGGCCGTCGTCGGAGCGGGCGTAGGGGCTTACGCGCTGTACGACGGCGGGGCGTCCGCCGAGGCGCGCACGGCGACCACCGCGGATCACAAGGCCATCAAGACGGGCCCGCTGTCGGCGACCGAGGTGCAGACGACGGCTCAGCGGTACCTGGCCGACTGGCAGCAGGGCAAGGTCGCCCAGGCCGCCGCCACGACGGACAAGTCGACTGCGGCCGCCGCCCTGCTCACCGGCTACACGAAGAACGCCCACATGAAGGGCATCACCGTCACCGAGGGCACCCGCACCGGCACCAAGGTCCCCTTCTCCGTGAAGTGCACGGTGTCGTACAAGGGCATCAACAAGGCCATGACGTACGCCACTTCACTCACCGTCGTGCGCAGCGCGAAGGACGGCAAGCCGTACGTCCAGTGGCACGCCTCCGTCGTCCACCCGGACCTCGCGGACGGCGACACCCTGGTGACGGGCGAGTCCGGCACCCCGCCGATCAAGGCGTACGACCGGGACGGCGGCGAGCTGACGACGGCCAAGTACCCGTCCCTGGGGCCGGTGTTGGACGGGCTGCGGGAGAAGTTCGGCAAGAAGGCGGGCGGCAAGGCTGGCATCGAGCTGCGGGTGGTCCGCGGCAAGACGTCCAAGGAGTCCGACAAGACCCTCGTCGAGCTGAGCAAGGGCACACCGGGCAAGGTGAAGACGACGCTCAGCCCGACGCTCCAGGCGGCGGCCGAGACGCAGGTCGGTAAGCAGAAGAACTCCTCGGTCGTGATGACGCGCGCGTCGACCGGCGAGATCCTGGCCGTCGCGAACGCCTCGCACGGCTTCAACGTGGCCTTCCAGGGCTCCCTGGCCCCCGGTTCCACGATGAAGATCGTGACGTCGACGATGCTCTTCGAGAAGAACCTGATCACCCCGGACGCGTCCCACCCCTGCCCCAAGACGTACAAGCTCGCGGGCTGGACCTTCCACAACGACGACGACTCGGAGATCAAGAAAGGCACGTTCAAGATGGCCTTCGGGGCGTCCTGCAACAACGCCTTCATCAACTTCGCGCCCAAGCTGTCGAACAGCGACCTGACGACGGAGGCCCAGCAGGTCTACGGCCTCGGCATGAACAACTGGGCCATCGGCGTCCCCACCTTCGACGGCTCGGTCCCGGTGCAGAGCGGCGCGCAGATGGGCGCCTCGCTGATCGGCCAGGGCGGGGTCCGCATGAACCCGCTGAACATGGCGTCGGTGGCCGCCACGGTCGACACGGGCAGCTTCCACCAGCCGTACCTGGTCTCGCCGACGGTCGACAACCGCACGATCGCGAAGGCCTCGCGCACGATGTCGTCGACGACGCAGTCCGAGCTGAAGGAGGTCATGCAGTACACGGCGGCCTACGGCACGGCGGCGCAGGCCATGTCCGGGCTCGGTCCGGACTACGGCGCGAAGACCGGCTCGGCGGAGGTCGACGGCCAGAAGAAGCCCAACGGCTGGTTCACCGCGTACAAGGGCGACCTCGTCGCCGCGGGTGTCGTCCAGGCGGGCGGACACGGCGGCGACACGGCGGGCCCGATCGTGGCGGCACTGCTGAAGCTGGGCAGCAGCCTCGGAGGCTGACGCTCAGGTGCCGACGGGTTCGGTGGCCATGTAGGTCCGCCGCAGGAACCGCGTGATCGTCTTCGTCTCGAACTGGACGACGGAGACGCCCTGTTCGGAGTGGAACTCGACCACGGCCTGCACCCGCCCGCACGGCCACACCCGCACCTCGCCGCTGCCGGCCGGGGCCCTCAGCCCCTGCTCCAGCAGCGCCCGGTCGAAGGTCCATTCATGCGGTCCGGGCAGGTCGATACGGACGGCTCGGGGATCGGATTCGGGGTCGTACCGCAGGACGACGGGGACCGCGTCAGCATCCAGCCGGTCCACGTCCTCGTCGGTGACGATATGGGCTCGCGCGTACTGTTCGACTACGGACATCGGGCGGCCCCTTACGCTGAGTGACCTGTGTGAAAGCTATGCATCCGCTTCCACTACCCAAATGTCGCACATTTTCTCGGGAGCGCCCTCCGGGGCGACAGATCTCACATGTCGGCGTGAGACTGTCTGGCTCTTGCAAAGCAGTCGCAATAACCATCTAAAATCATCCCGTGCATGTCCCTGACGGATTCATCGACGCCCCCGTATCCGCCGCGACCGGAGTGGCCGCCGCCGGCGCCATCGCCGTGAGCCTGCGCGGTGCGCGCCGCGAGCTCGACGAGCGCACGGCACCGCTCGCGGGCCTGGTCGCCGCGTTCATCTTCGCCGTGCAGATGCTCAACTTCCCGGTCGCGGCCGGCACCAGCGGCCATCTGCTGGGCGGGGCGCTGGCCGCGATCCTGGTCGGCCCCTGCACAGGCGTCCTCTGCGTCTCCGTCGTGCTCCTCATGCAGGGCATCCTGTTCGCGGACGGCGGGCTGACCGCGCTCGGCGTGAACATCACCGACATGGCGATCACGACGACGGTCGTGGCGTACGCCGTCTTCCGCGTCCTGGTGAAGATCCTCCCGCGGAGCCGCCGTTCGATCACGGCCGCGTCCTTCACCGCGGCACTGCTCTCCGTCCCGGCCGCCGCCCTCGTCTTCACCCTCCTCTACGCCCTCGGCGGCACCACCGACGTCTCGATCGGCAAGGTCGCCACCGCGATGATCGGCGTGCACGTCCTCATCGGCGTCGGCGAGGCCGCGATCACCGCGCTGACGGTCGGCGCGGTGATCGCCGTACGCCCGGATCTGGTCCACGGCGCGCGCGGTCTGGAGCAGCGGCTCAAGCTGCGGGTGAACGGCGAACTCGTGGACGCCGCGCCCCAGTTGACCCCGGTGCGCACCTCGCGTCGCAAGCTGTGGATCACCGGCCTGGTCGCGTCCCTCCTCCTCGCCGGTTTCGTCAGCTTCTACGCCTCCTCGAACCCCGACGGCCTGGAGAAGGTCGCCGCCGACCAGGGCATCGACCGGAAGGCCGAGGAGCACGCCAACGCGGACTCCCCGCTCGCCGACTACGGCGTGCGCGACGTCGAGGACGACCGTCTCTCCGGGGGCCTGGCGGGTGTGATCGGCGTGGGCGTCACGGTCGTCGCGGGCACCGGCGTCTTCTGGGCGGTCCGCAAGCGCCGTACCACCTCGCAGGCGGCCTGAGATGGGCGCGGATGGGGGTACCTCCCGCTCGAGCGGAGCCGAGAGTGGGGGAGCACACCGGCTCTACCGGCACGGCCACTCCCCCGTCCACGCCCTGCCCCCGCACACCAAACTGGCCGCCGTCTTCGCCTTCGTGGTGATCGTCGTGTCGACCCCGCGCGAGGCGATGTGGGCGTTCGGCCTCTACGCCGTGCTGCTGGGGCTGGTGGCGTACGCGGCCCGCGTACCCGCCGTCTTCCTCCTCCGCCGCCTGCTGATCGAGGTCCCCTTCGTCGCCTTCGCGGTGCTGATGCCCTTCGTGGCGGAGGGCGACCAAGTGACCTTCCTGGGCGTGCAGTTGAGCGTGAACGGCCTCTGGGGCGCCTGGAACGTCCTCGCCAAGGGCACCCTGGGCGTGGCCGCCTCCGTCCTCCTCGCCGCCACCACCGAACTGCGCGAACTCCTGCTCGGACTCCAGCGGTTGAAGCTCCCGCCCCTCCTCGTGCAGATCGCGTCCTTCATGATCCGCTACGGCGATGTCATCACGGACGAGATGCGGCGGATGCGGATCGCCCGCGAGTCACGGGGTTTCGAGGCCCGGGGCATCCGGCACTGGGGTGTGCTCGCGAAGTCGGCGGGCGCGCTGTTCATCCGCTCCTACGAACGCGGGGAGCGGGTCCATCTGGCCATGGTGAGCCGGGGATACGCCGGTTCGATGCCGGTGATCGACGAGGTGACCGCGGACCGGGCGCAGTGGTCGTACGCTCTCGCACTCCCGTCCGCCGCCCTTGTCGTATGCCTGTTGGGATGGACCCTGTGACGACCTTCTCTCTGGACGTGTCCGGGCTGGCCTTCGCCTACCCCGACGGCCATCAGGCCCTGTTCGGCGTCGACTTCACCGTCGCGCGCGGCGAACGGGTCGCCCTGCTCGGCCCGAACGGCGCCGGCAAGACCACCCTCGTCCTGCACCTGAACGGCATCCTCACGGGCGGCGCGGGCACGGTGACGGTGGCCGGACTCCCGGTCGGCAAGCGGCACATGGCGGAGATCAGGCGCCGGGTCGGGATCGTCTTCCAGGACCCGGACGACCAGCTCTTCATGCCGACGGTCCGGGAGGACGTGGCGTTCGGCCCGGCGGCGGCCGGGATGAAGGGCGCCGAGCTGGAGCAACGGGTGCGTACGGCACTGGAGTCGGTCGGCATGGCGGACTTCGCGGACCGGCCCCCGCACCACCTCTCCTTCGGGCAGCGGCGCAGGGTGGCGGTGGCGACGGTGCTGGCGATGGAGCCGGAGATCCTCGTCCTCGACGAGCCCTCCTCGAACCTCGACCCCGCCTCGCGTCGCGAACTGGCCGACATCCTGCGGTCGTTGGACGTGACGGTCCTCATGGTCACGCACGACCTGCCGTACGCGCTGGAGCTGTGCCCGCGCGCGCTGATCCTGAGCGAAGGGGTGATCGCGGCGGACGGGAGGACCGGCGAACTCCTCTCCGACGAAGCCCTGATGCGGGCCCATCGACTGGAGCTGCCCTTCGGGTTCGACCCGCGGTCCGTGACAATGGGCGCGTGAAGAACGAGGACCATACGGTCGTTGCCGGGTCGCTGCTCCTGGACGAGCAGTTGTGCTTCGCGCTGTACGCGGCCCAGCGGGCGCTGACGGCCGCGTACCGCCCCCTCCTGGAGGAGCTGGAGCTGACCTACCCGCAGTACCTCGTCCTCCTCGTCCTGTGGGAGCGCGGCGAGAGCACGGTCAAGGATCTCGCGAACGCCCTGCGCCTCGACTACGGCACGGTGTCGCCGTTGCTGAAGCGCCTGGAGGCGGCGGGGCTCGTCCACCGCGAGCGCGCGGCACACGACGAGCGCTCGGTGCTGGTCGCGTGCACGGAGCGCGGCAGGGCCCTCAGGGAGCGGGCGGCCCGCGTGCCGGGCGCGCTGCTGGCGGCGACGGAGCTGGAGCTGCCGGAGGTGGCCCGTCTGCGCGGGGAGCTGTGGCAGTTGGCGGAGCGCGCGGAGGCGGCGGCGGAACGGGCCCGCTGACCTGCTGACCTCGG
Organism: Streptomyces sp. NBC_01478; assembly: GCF_036227225.1. GTDB lineage: Bacteria > Actinomycetota > Actinomycetes > Streptomycetales > Streptomycetaceae > Streptomyces. Next base: position 5,001,976 of record NZ_CP109444.1, read on the forward strand.
GTTACCGACGGTTCCTACCCCCTGGTAGGTACAGGCGCACTACCGGTCAGTATCTTGTGCACGATGTAGTTGCGCGCTCTCGTATTTCCGCCCCGGGGGAGGTCCCGCCATGACCGACGACACCGCTGCCACCGCCGTCGACACCCGCCCGACGAAGATCATGTACGTCGCCGAGGCCACCGCCCACGGCGGCCGTGACGGTTACGTCAGCAGCCAGGACGGCCAGCTCGCCCTCCAGGTCGCGATGCCCCCGGCGCTCGGCGGCGACGGCAACGGCACCAACCCCGAGCAGCTCTTCGCGGCCGGCTACAGCTCCTGCTTCCACAACGCGCTGGTCCTGGTCGGCCGCAGGGCGGGCTTCGACCTGACCGGTTCCACGGTCGCCGCGAAGGTCGGCATCGGCCCCAACAAGCAGCGCGGCTACGGCCTCGCGGTCGCCCTGAGCGTGTCCCTGCCGATCCTCGACCCGGGCATCGCGGCGAAGCTCGTGGACGCGGCGCACGAGGTCTGCCCGTACTCGAACGCGACGCGCGGGAACATCGACGTGACGATCCTGCTTGGTTGAGAGAGAGGCCGTAGAGCGGAACGAGGAGCGCGGACGTGGACGTGAACGGCGTGGTGGCCGAGGGCTTCGAGCCGGTCAGGGACGCGTTCGTGGGGAACTTCGAGGCACGCGGGGACCGGGGCGCGGCGGTGACGGTGTACCGCGACGGGCACCGGGTCGTGGACCTCTGGGCGGGCACGAAGGACGTGGACGGCACCGCGCCCTGGCAGCGGGACACGGCCCAGATCGTCCGCTCGGCGACGAAGGGCGTGGCGGCCGCCGCGCTGCTTCTGCTGGCGGAGCGCGGGGAGCTGGACCTGGACGCTCCGGTGGGCGAGTACTGGCCCGAGTACAAGGCGGCCGGCAAGGAGCGGACCCTGGTGTGGCATCTCCTCGCCCACCGCGCGGGCGTGCCGGTGCTGGACCGCCCGTTGACCCCGGCGCAGGCCGCCGATCCGGTGCGGGGCGCGGAGGCCGTCGCGGCGCAGGCACCGGCGTGGGAGCCGGGCACGGACCACGGGTATCACGCGCAGACGTACAGCTGGCTGACCGGTGAACTGGTCCGCCGGGTGACGGGCCGGTCGATCGGCGAGTGGATCGCGGACGAGATCGCCGGGCCGGTCGGGGCGGACCTGTGGGTGGGTCTGCCCGCCGGCGAGGCCGCTCGGGTGGGCCGGGTGGCGCAGTCGGAGGCACCGGCGGCGGACGCGGGGGCCCTCCGTGTGCGCCCCAAGCGGTCGGTCTCCGAGGCGTACGCGGACCCCGGCTCCCTCACCCGGCGCGCGTTCGCGGCGATCACCCCGATGCCGGACGAGAACGACCCGGCGTACCGGGCCGCCGTACTCCCCGCGTCGAACGGCATCGCGACGGCGGACGGACTGGCCCGTTTCTACGCGTCGCTGATCGGCGAACTCGACGGCGGCACAAGGCTGTTCGCGCCCGGGACGGTCGAGCCGGCCCGCACGGAACGCTCGTCGGGCCCGGACCGCGTCCTGGTGGTGAGCACCCGTTTCGGCCTGGGCTACATGCTGCACGGCAGCGCGTCCCCGCTCCTCTCGGACGGCTCCTTCGGCCACCCGGGCCGGGGCGGCGCACTGGGCTTCGCCGACCCGGCGTCGGGCATCGCGTTCGGGTATGTGACGAATTCGTTCCGCAAGAGCGTGACGGCTGATCCACGGGCGCAGGCCCTGGTCAGAGCGGTGCGCACCGCCCTGTCGTAGCGCACTGGTACGGCTAAGGCTGTCGGCGCCACGGCCGGCGTTCACGACCCTGGGGCAACAATGGGGTATGCGCTGCTGCATCTCGGCTCCCCTCGCGGCCCTCGCCGCGCTCCCCACTCCGTACGACGTCCTGCGCTCCGGCGCACTCCTCGCCCCGGCACTGCTGCGTGCCGCCCACGGCGGTTCCCCACGCGGCAAATACCGCCAACTGGCCGCCGTACACCTGGAGTTGGTCACCCTCACCGAGGACAGCGCCATCATCACCTGGCACACCCGGATCCCCGGCACCGACGACGGTTTCGGCCACCCGCTCCCCGCGGTCACCGAGGGCGAGGTCGTCTACGGCACCCACCCGGCCCGGCTCAACCGCACCGCGGCCGAGGACCGGCCCACCGCGCACCACCAGGTGGAGCTGACCGGCCTGGAACCCGGGCAGACGTACTACTACCGGGCGCGCTCCGGGGGCGTGACGGCCGTACCGACGCCGTTGCAGCACGTGCGCGGGAACGCCGTCGGCACCTCGCGGCACGGCCTCGGCTCCCTGACCGGCACGTACTCCTTCACCACGCCCCAGCCCCCGCCCGGCAGGCACCTGCTGTCGATCGCCCTCTGCAACGACCTGCACCTAGGCGAGACCACCGCGGGCCTGATGGCGGGCTTCCCCCTGCTGCGCGGGGTGTCGCAGGCGGCGGGCCTCGCCGCCTATCCGGAGCTCATGACCCGGGCCCTGGTCGAGGAGGCCAAGCGGCGCGGGGCGGACGTCCTGCTCGCCGCCGGGGACATCTCTGCGGGCGGGGCGCCGCGGGACCTGGCCGAGGCCAGACGCATCCTGGACGGCTTCGGCACGCTCGGCCGGGACTACTTCGTCGTACGCGGCAACCACGACCGTGCGGGGGGCTCCGCCGACACGTTCCGGGAGGGGTTCCGGGAAGGCTTCGGCGGCGGCGACGGGCCCGGCTGCTTCGCGCATGATCTCGGCGGGCTGCGGATCATCGGGCTCGACACGTACGCCAAGGCCGGCAACGGGGGTGACGCGGGTGGGCTCGGTGAGGAGCAGTTGTCCTGGTTCCGGGGCCGGCTCAGGGCCGAACCGGATCGGCCGACCGTCGTCTTCGGCCACCATCCGCTGACGGTACGGGACTCCGTGTTCCCGGTGACCCGGGGGCAGCAGCTCGATCGGCGGCAGGCTCGGGCGATCGTCGACGCGTATGCCTCGGCGCCGGGGGTCTTTCTCCATCACGCGGGGCACACCCACCGCAACAAGCGGACGCCGCTGGTGCGGGCGCCGCATGTCGTTCAGCAGGAGGTGACCGCCGCGAAGGACTATCCCGGGGGTTTTCTGCTGCTGCGCGTCCACTCGGGGGGTTACGCCCTCAACCACTACAAGGCCGGCGGTATCGAGGCGCGGGAGTGGGGCGAGCGGTCGCGGCGGGTGGCCGGGGGGTTGTGGCCGCACCATGCGCTGGGACGGGCGGCCACGGATCGCAACAGCGTCAGGGCGCATGACCTGTCCGGAGTCGGCTCGCTGGGGGTGTCTGTCGGCTGAGGACGGAATGGGCGGAGTGTTCGGGAGGTTGCCCGACCATGACCCTCACGAACGACGCCGCTGACGGGCGCACGATCACCAACCCGCCTGCGCTTCACGACCCCACCCCCTTCGGGTACAGCCATGCCGTGTCGGCACCCGGTGAACTCGTCTTCATCGCCGGCCAGTACGCGTCCGACGAGACGGGCACACCGGTGCCGGGCGACTTCGCGGTGCAGGTGGACGTGGCCTTCGCCCGGCTCCGGTCGGCCCTGGCCGGAGTGGGCCTCGGCTTCGAGCACGTGGTGCGGCTGGGCACGTTCGTCGTCGACCACGACCTCACCAAGCTGGAGACCCTGGGCAAGGCGCTGCACGCCCACTTCGGGGACCGTCTGCCGGCCCAGACGCTGAGCGGGGTCGCGTCGCTCGCGCTGCCCGGGATGCTGTTCGAGGTGGACGCGGTGGCCGTACGCCCCTGACCGGCGGTGGCGCCGGCCAGGGACCGTTGACGCGTGGGGGCTCCGGTCAGCCGTCGGACTCCGGCGACGGGAGGTAGGCGCCCGGTACGTCGTCCGGTGCGTAGATCTTGCTGTCGCCGGGGTAGGGCTTGGTCCAGTTGTGGGTCTGGTACCAGGTGTAGCGGTTCATCTGGGTGGGGTTGGCGTAGTCGGGGACCGCGTTCGGGCCCGTGAGGCGCTGGTGGGAGGCCCACGTCTTCCACTGGGCCGCGAGCGTCTTCTCGGCCGCCGGGACCGAGACCGTCGTCGGCGCGGGTGCGGCCAAGGTGTTCTGGGCCGCCGGGGTGTCCGAGCCGCAGGACGGCTGGGGGCTCACGCCGAGGGTGAGGGAGGTGCGGTTGGGGACCGCGGTGAACGGGGTGTTGTCGGCCTTGCTCGTGAACGCGCCGTACATCGGCGTGGCCGCGCTGTCGAGCTGGTTCATCGGGTGGATGCCGAGGATCTGCTCGATCGTGCGGACCATGGTGATCTGCGAGTAGTAGTGGTCGTCGACCGTGCTGCGGTTGGCGTACGGGCTGATGACCTGGACCGGGGCGCGGTGGCCGTCGACGTGGTCGAGGCCCGCCTGGGAGTCGTCCTCGACGACGAAGATCGCCGAGTCCTTCCAGTCCTTGCTGTGGGTGATCTCGTCGACCATCCTGCCGACCGCGAGGTCGTTGTCGGCGACCTCGGCGGCGGCGTTCGCCGGGCCGCCGGTGTGGTCGTTGGAGAACCAGAACATGTTCAGGTTCGCCGGGCCGTTCTTCTCGAAGTCCTGCTTCCAGATCTGCTCTTTGTAGATGTCCGGGACGTCCAGGTCGAACAGCGGGAAGCCCTGCACCGACACGTCGTTGAGGGAGGGGATCGCCGAACCCGTCTTGATCGGATAGGCGGTCCCAGCTCCCGTCGCGGCCATGTTCTTGCTGTCGCAGTACAGGTTCTGCCAGGTCGCGCCGGCCGGCTTGGTCTCCAGCGACTGGAACTCGCCGAAGTCCTTGACGGTCTTCCCGGCCGCCTGCGCACCGGTCCAGATGAACCCGGACTTCTGGTGGCCGAGGACGTCGTTCTCGGTGTCGTAGCTGCGCGTGTACTCGCCGGCCGAGGACTCCGTGTACTCCGGATTGTCCGACTGCATCAGCCAGTTGTGGCCCTCGGCGGAGTTGGTGCCGATGTCGTAGAAGTTGTCGTAGAGCCCGAACTGCTCGGCCAGCGCGTGCTGGTTGGGCGTCACGTTCTCGCCGAACTGGGTGAGCGAGGCGTTGCCGTTGCCCTGCGGTATGTCACCGAAGACCTGGTCGTAGGTGCGGTTCTCCTTGACGAGCAGGAAGACGTGCTTGATCGTCGAGGGGTCGCCGAGGCGGGCGGGGACCGGGACTGCCTTCGCGTAGCTCTTGCCCTTGGCCGTGGTGACCGAGCCGGGCGTCCAGCCGTTCTGCTTGAAGACCTTGGCCGTCTGCGTCCTGACGACGAGGTCGCTCGGCAGTGTGAACCGGGTCAGGCTCGATGTCGTGTCGTGCGTGTTGTGGCCGGCGGCGTCGGGGCGGAGCGCGTCCACGCCACGGGTGTTGGCGACGACGACCTGCTTGCCGATGGCCGTGATCCCCGAGGGGAAGTAGTCGGTGGGGAGCAGGCCGACGTAGCGGGCGGGCTGCTGCGGGGAGCTGTAGCGGTAGACGGCGACGGCGTTGGCGCGGCCGAGCGTGACCAGCAGCCGGCCGTCGTCGGTGAGGGTCACCGCGTTCGGCTCGTAGCCGACGGACGCCTCGGGCCACGGCTGGGTGGCGATGGTCTGGACGACCTTGTCCTTGCGGGTGTCGATGACCGACACGCTGTTGTCGGCGGTGTTGGTGACGAACACCGCGCCCTTCTTGGCGTACACGGCGGTCGGGTGCAGTCCTACGGCGATGGTGCCCACGGCGGCCGACGGGTCGGCGGTGTCGATGACGCTGACCGTGCCGGTGGTGCTGGCGCCCGTCTTGGGGTTCGCCGGCACGTCGGTGCCGTAGGAGTTGATGGTGGTGTCGCCGGCCCTCGCCGGGCGCCCGCCCTCGTTGCTGACGTACAACGTGCCGCCGACCAGGGCGATTCCGCGCGGGGCGGTGCCAACTGACCAGGTCTGCTTGATGGTTCCGGTGGCCGCGTCGATGGCGACCACCTTGTTCTGGCCGTTGACCGCGGAGTACACGGTGGAGCCGTCGGCGGAGAACACGGCCGCGCCCACCAGTGCCTGCTTGGCGCCGTCGGCCGCGATCGGGACGGCCGTGGGGGTGGAGAGGGTACCGTCGGCGTTGACGGTGAACTTGGTGTAGCCGTTGGCCTGACCCAGCCATAGCTGCTTGCCGTCGGGCGAGTAGGTCGGGCCCTCCTGGCCGACGGCGCCGCTGCTGATGCGCAGGTCGTCCGCCGTGCTGGTGCCGATCTTCTGCTTGATCTGACCGGTAGCCAGGTCCATGACCACCAGAGAGGCGTCGCCGTCGGCGATCGAGGCGGCGAGGCGGGTGCCGTCCGGGCTGACCGTGGACGACATGATCTTGCCGTCGTTGATGACGGTGCGGCTGCCGTACGGCTTGATGTACTGGTCGCTGGAGATGACCTGGCCGTTGGCGGTGGTCTGGCCGACCTGTTGGGTGCCGAACTGGTATGTCGAGGCGACCGCCGTGCCCGTGACACCGAGGGCGACGGCGATACCCGTCGTCACCAGCAGTGCCCGGCGGCCGACGTGTCTGCCGAAGAGGTTGACCTGTTTCTTCTCGCTGATCCGACGCTGGCGGATTACCTGCACGGAACTGTTCCCTTCAGTGGGTGTCGAGCAGCTCGACGTTGCCGTCGAACTGCCACAGCGGATTCGGGGCGTCACCGGTCGAAGTCCGCACCAGGAAGTAGCCGTTGACCTCCTTGGGACCGTCGCCGTCCGCCACGAACCGCCCGTCCGAGGTGATGTCGAGCTGGTAGATCGCCGTCCCGGTGACCGCGACCCCGGGGAGATGCCAGCTCACGACGCAACGCCAGTCGTTGCCCGCGCCCTCCTGGGCGGCCTGGCCGTCGCTCTTGGTGCACGCCGCCGTGGTCCGCGACTGGGCCTCGGTGACGGCGGGCCGGTGGAGTTGCCGCGTCTGCAGGCGATAGAGATGGGCGAACACCGTCGCGAGGGACTTCTGCACCTTCGCCTGCTCGATCCCGGAGCCCATCGACGGCGTCGACACGGCGACCGCCCCGACGGTGACGGCGGTCAGCGCGGCCAGCGGCAGCAGCCCGAAGGTGATCGCGCGGCGCCCGGACCCGTCGTAGGCCGGGTTGGTGAAGTCGCGCCGTACGAACAGCACATAGGCCAGCGCGGTCGCGAGTACGGCCCACGCCAGGCCGACCGCGACGCCGGTCAGGAGCGGGGCGAGCTGGGCCGGGCTGGTGAACAGGCCGTTCCAGGCGATGAAGGCGTAGCCGGGCAGGGCGAGGCGCACGGCGACGGGCAGTGGCAGCATCTGGGCGACCTGCATCGCGAGCGCGACCAGCACGGGCAGCAGCAGCCCCATCGAGGACCGCCCCAGCGCGACCGACCCGAGGAGTCCGATCGCGGCGAGGGCCAGGGTCGGCGCGAGGGCGCAGAGCCAGGCGAGCAGGACCCGGCCGGCCGCGTCCCCCGGCGCGAGCAGGTGGCCGTCGAGGCCGACCAGCGGCTGGTTGCCGACGGCCAGGAGCCCGCCGACCGTACTGGAGACGGCCAGCCCCGCCACCAGCGCGAGGATGACGGTGACGCTGGCCAGCGCCTTCGCCACGAAGATCCGCGCGGGCGAACGGACCGCAACCAGCAGATGCCGCCAGGTGCCGAGCCGGTCCTCGGCCGCGAACACGTCACCGGCGACGAGCGAGGTCAGCAGCGGGAGCGCCCAACTGCCCGCGAAACCCAGCATGACCAACGGCCCGGCCCACCCCGTGGCGTGCATCCAGCGGCCGAAGAGAGTGTCCGAGGGAAGCGTGTCCTGCTGGCTCACCCCGGCGACGAAGAGCGCGGGCGCGACCCAACAGGCGAGGACCAGCAGTCGGATCCGCCACTGCGAGACCAGCTTGACGAGTTCGAAGCGGTAGCCGCGTGCGACGGAGACGCGACGGACCACGGCTGCGGGTTCGGCGACGGCGGTCACGGTCATCGGCCGGCCTCCTGCTGCTGTTCCTGATCGGTGAGCGCGAGGAACGCGGCCTCCAACGGCGATACCACGGGGGCGAGTTCACGTACCGCGATGCCCGACCGCACGAGCCCGGCCACCAGGTCGTCGAGGGCGGGTGTCAGCGCGCGGACGACGAACACCTCGGTGTCGTGGTGTGTCACCGTGTCGTCGACGACCCGGACCCCGCCGGTCTCGGCGGCAAGCACGCGCGCGGCCCGCACGTCGGACGTCCGCAACCGGTAGTCGAGTTCACGGCTCTCGGCGGCCAGCTTGCTCAACGGGCCGGAGAAGACGACCCGTCCGGTGGCGAGGATGGTGACCTCGGAGCAGAGCGCCTCCAGGTCGTCCATACGATGACTGGAGAGCACCACGCCGGTTCCGTCGGCGGCGAGTCTGCTGAGCACCCCGTGCACCTGTCTCCTGCCCGCCGGATCAAGGCCGTTGGACGGTTCGTCGAGCACGAGCAGCCGGGGCTTGGTGAGCAGGGCGGCGGCGAGCCCGAGCCGCTGGCGCATCCCGAGCGAGAACCCGCGGGCCCGGTCGTCGGCGACATCGGTGAGCCCGACCTGATGGAGCACGTCGTCGATTCCCGCCGTCCGCGCGTCATGGCCGCGCAACGCGGCCAGCGCGGCGAGGTTCTGCCGGGCGGTGAGCGAGGGGTAGAGACCGGGGCCGTCCACGAACCCGGCGACACCGTCGGGGGCGGCGAACGCCCGCCCGACCCGCGTGCCCAGGATCTCCAGGCGCCCACTGTCGGCGACGGCCAGCCCCAGCAGCAGACCGAGCAAGGTGGTCTTGCCGGCCCCGTTCGGCCCGACCAGACCATGAATCTGACCCTGTGTCACATCCAGGTCGACACCGTCGAGCGCGACGACCTCGCCGAAGCACTTGGTGATCCCTCCGGCCCGGACCGCGTGGAGTGTCTCCATGAGCCCCTTCTCTCCCGAATCCTCAGGGACCCTAGGGGCACCACACATCACACACACAGACAGCCGTCTGAACGCCCATGGAACGGATCGTCAAGTCGTCGGCAAGCCGAGTGAAGGAACGGTCAACCCGCCCGCGGCATCAGCCCGGTACACGGCACGAACGGCTCCCGCACGGCTGACCGGAGTCGGCGTCAGGCGGGCGCGACTTCCGAGATCAGCGCACGGACACGCGTCTCGATCGCGTCCCGGATCGGACGTACGGCCGCGACGCCCTGCCCCGCGGGGTCGTCGAGCTGCCAGTCGAGGTACCGCTTGCCGGGGAAGACGGGGCAGGCGTCGCCGCACCCCATGGTGATCACGACGTCGGACGCCTGTACGGCCTCCACCGTGAGGACCTTCGGAACCTCGGCGGCGATGTCCACACCGACCTCACCCATCGCCTCGACCACGGCCGGGTTGACGGTGTCGGCGGGAGCCGAGCCGGCGGAACGCACCTCGACACGGTCGCCCGCGAGGTGGGTGAGGAAGGCGGCGGCCATCTGGGAGCGACCGGCGTTGTGCACACAGACGAACAGCACGGACGGGCGGGAGGGGGACGTACTCATGGCGGGCGACTTTCTGGAGATGTGATCAGGAAGTGACGGGCTCAGGCTCGGGCCGGCTGCCCGGGGTCCCGATGTCGTGGCGGGCCGGGGCGACGAGCGGGCCGTGGACGACGGCCACGACCCCGAGTCCGAGGGCACCGCCGAGGAGTTGGGCGGCGATGAACGGGACGACGGAGGCGGGTGCGATCCCGGCGAAGGTGTCGGTGAAGGCCCGCCCGATGGTCACCGCCGGGTTCGCGAACGACGTGGAGGAGGTGAACCAGTAGGCGGCACCGATGTACGAGGCCACCGCCGCCGGGGCCGACGCGGCACGGCCGATCCGCCCCAGGCCGAGGACCAGGAGAATCAGCCCGGCCGTGGCGACGACCTCCCCCAGCCACAGATGCCCCGCGAAACGATCGTGCGTGGAGAACTTCACCAGCGGCTCGCCGAACATCGCGTCGGCCAGGACCGCGCCGCCGATCGCCCCCACGATCTGGGCGGGTACGTACGCGGCGACGTCCCGCAGGGCGAGCCCGTCCGGGGTGCGGCGTCCGCCGAACCAGGCGACGAGGGTGACGACCGGGTTGAAGTGCGCGCCGGAGACCGGCCCGAACACCGTGATCAGCACTCCCAGGCCGAACACGGTGGCAAGGGAGTTGGCGAGCAGCCGCACACCGGCATCGGGCGACAGGCCGGTGGCCTGAATGCCGGAGCCGACCACCACCGCGACCAGCAGCCCGGTGCCGATCGCCTCCGCGGCGACCCGGCGACCGAGCGGAACGTTCACGCGCGGGCTCCGGCAGGTTCCGGGGTGGTCAGGAACGCGGCGAGCCGGTCCAGCACACCGGGCAGCACCCAGTAGTACACCCAGGTCCCGCGCCGCTCGCAGTCGATGAGGCCGGCCTGGCGCAGCAGCTTGAGGTGATGGGAGATCGTCGGCTGGGAGAGGTCGAAGGCAGGGGTCAGCTCACACACACAGACCTCACCACCATCACCCCGCGAGGCGATGATCGACAGCAGCCGCAGCCGAACCGGGTCGCCGAGGGCCTTGAAGACCTTCGCCAGGTCGACGGCCTGTTCCTCGTCGAGCGGCGCGGCACCCAGTCCGGGACAGCAGCCGACAAGCTCTTGTTTCGACATGCTTCTATGTTGACGTTCTTCGATACAGAGCGCAAGGTGACAACGGACACCTGGTTGCGGCAGACACCTGAGGAGCGACTCATGAGCGAACACTCGACCACCGACCTGCGCGAGACCGTCCGGCTGCGGTACGCGGCGGCAGCCGTGCAGGTCACCGAGGGCGGCACGGCCTGTTGCGGACCGCAGCCCGTCGAGATCGACGAGGAGAACTTCGGCTCGACCCTGTACGCCGCCGACGAGCGCGACGCGCTGCCCACCGAGGCGGTCGCGGCCTCGCTGGGCTGCGGCAACCCGAGCGCCGTCGCGGAACTGCGCGAGGGCGAGCGCGTGCTCGACCTCGGCTCCGGCGGCGGCATCGACGTCCTGCTCTCCGCCCGCCGCGTCGGCCCGACCGGCAAGGCGTACGGCCTGGACATGACCGAGGAGATGCTCGCCCTCGCCCTGGCCAACACGGCCAAGGCGGGCGCGACGAACGTGGAGTTCCTCAAGGGCACCATCGAGGCGATCCCACTGCCCGCGAACACCATCGACGTCGTGATCTCCAACTGCGTGATCAACCTGTCCACCGACAAGCCGACCGTCTTCACCGAAACCTTCCGCGTCCTGCGCCCAGGCGGCCGCATCGGCGTCTCCGACGTGGTCGCCGACGACAACCTCACCACCACCCAGCGGGCGGAGCGCGGAGACTACGTCGGCTGCATCGCCGGAGCCCTGTCCTTCACCGAATACAACCAAGGACTCACGGCAGCCGGCTTCACGAACATCGAGATCACCCCGACCCACTCGGTCGCCGACGGCATGCACTCGGCCATCATCCGCGCCGACAAGCCCACGGCAGAGTCCTAACCGGCCCGCAGCATGAGCCCGATGCCGATGACCAGCAGTCCGGCCGCGGCGATACGCGGGGCTCCGAAGCGTTCCTTGAAGAAGACGGCTCCGATGGCCGCGCCGACGATGATCGACGACTCGCGCAGGGCGGCGACGGGGGCGAGTTCGGCGCGGGTCTGGGCCCACAGGACGAGGCCGTACGCGATCACGGACAGGGCCGCGCCGACGAAGCCGACGGCGGCGAACGGCCGTAGCTTCACGAGGAATTGACCCCGCCAGCGATGCAGCGCGTACGCCGGAACAGCCAGCCCCTCGATCGCCACCAGCCAGGCGATGTACCCGAGCGAGGACCCCGAGGCGCGCACGCCCAGCCCGTCCACGACGGTGTACGCGGCGATCGACACCCCCGTCGCCAACGCGGCCCCGATCGCGGCCCAGTTGGGCCGCCGCCCGCGCATTCCCCACAGGGCGACGCCGGTCAGGCCCGTGCACGACAGGGCGATGCCGGCGGCGGCCCAGGCGTTCGGCACCTCGTGGGCGAAGACGGCGGCGAGGACGGTCACGATGAGGGGCGCGGTGCCGCGCGCGATGGGGTACGCCTGCCCGAAGTCCCCCAGCCGGAAGGACTTCATCAGCAGCACGAAGTACACGACGTGGATGACACCCGACACGATCAGATACGGCCACGCCTCAGCCGCCGGAAACGCGGCGAACGGCACCGCCGCGAACCCGATCAGCGCGCCGCCGCCCGCGATCAGCGTGAAGCCGACCAGCTTGTCCGTGATGCGGTGCGCGAGGGCGTTCCAACCGGCGTGGGTGACGGCGGCCAGCAGGACCGCGGCGACGACCTCCGGAGTCACGAGGACTGCTCGCGCACGTCCACCAGGGTGGCACCGGCCTGCGCGACGAGTTCCTTGGGCTCCATGGGAAACACGGCATGCGGATTGCCCGCGGCGGCCCACACGACGTCATGCGCGAGCAGCGAACGATCGGCGAGCACACGGGTCTGCGTACGGTGCCCAAAAGGCGGCACGCCTCCAATGGCATACCCGGTCGTCTCCCGTACGACGTCCGCCTTGGCCCGCGTGACCTTCTCGACACCGAGTTCTTGCCGGACCCGCTCCACGTCCACCCGCGACGCCCCGTCCATCAGCACCAGTACCGGAACCCCGTCCGCCGCGAAGATCAACGACTTGCAGATCTCACTCAACTCACACCCGATCGCTGCGGCGGCCTCGGCTGCGGTACGGGTGGCGTCCGGAAAGCGCCGGACACTACCGAGCAACTCCCCGAGCCCCAACTCCCGTAGCGCTTCGGCGAATCGGGGGTTGGCGCCGGAGTTGTCGTCTTCGGTGTTGTTCAGGGGCATGGGGGCACGGTAGCGGCGAGTGCACTGACCCTGCGACTGAGTTCCGACCGTTGGGCCACTCGCTTCTTAGCCAGTGTCGGGCTTCCACGACCCGAGTAAAGGGCGCTCCCTACGGTCGCGTCGGCTACGCCGATTCCGCTCCGCTCCACCCTTGACTCGACCCGCTCCAGCCCGTTTCAGAAGCGAGCGAGCAGCCCGGAGGAATGGGGGCCGAGGTATGAGTTCCCTTGCCTGTAGTGCGTTCTGGGCCGGGGTGAGGGGACGCGCTCGCGCCTCGCCAGCACGCCGGGCCGACTCAGCGGCCAACCCCCGGTGGGGACTTCCGCACGAGACTCCGGGGCTCCGGGCATGCGCGCGCAGGGGCGCGTTCCCATCTCGCCAGCACGCCGGGCCGGCTTAGCGGCCAACGGCGAGTGGGGACTTCCGCACAAGACTCCGAGGCTCCGGGCCTGCGGTACGCAGGGGCGCGTTCGCGCCTCGCCCGCCCAATGGCTCGGTCGGCTCAGCGGCGAACGTCCGGTGGGGACTTCCGCAACCAAGACTCCGGGTCGGCAGGGAGGCTCCGGGGCAGGAGGGATGGCCTGAGGCAGGAGAGAGGGCCTAAGGCAGTCAGTCAGTCCTGGGCTGGGTGGGAGCCCGGCCGGTGGGCCCCGTTCGCCGATCGTCTTCTCGCCCGGGGCGCCGTTCCGCAGCAATGTGACGGTCGGGGGTCGAGGTGTCACATCTCCCGACCCCCACAGCCCTCGCTCCCGGGGCTCCCTTCTCGCCGCCGACCCTGTCCTGTCTGGAAGCTGGGGTCTTTCCTAACCGGTCAAAGCCCGTGACGGTGGTTAGTTTTACCCCCAGCCTCCAGCACCCACCCACCGTTCACCGGCCACCAGTCGTGGGCCGCTGAGCCGACCGATCCGGTGTGCGGGCGAGACGCGACCGCGCCCCTGCGCCCGCAGGCCCGGAGTGCTCGTACCGAAGTCCCCACCCGCCGTTGGCCGCTGAGCCGACCCGGCGTGCAGGCGAGACGCCAGCGCGCCCCTGCGCCCGCAGGCCCGGAGTCTTGCTCGGGAAGTCCCCACCGGGGGTTGGCCGCTAAGCCGGCCCGGCGTGCTGGCGAGGCGCGAGCGCGCTCCCTCACTCCGGCCCAGTACGCAGTGCAGGCAAGGGAATTCATGGCTGGGCCACCCATTCTTCCGGGCTGCTCGCTCGCTTCTGAAACGGGCTGGAGCGGACCGAGTCAAGGGTGGAGCGGAGCGGAATCGGCGCAGCCGACGCGACCGCAGGGAGCGCCCTTTACTCGGGCCGCGGAAGCCCGACACTGACAAAGAAGCGAGTGGCCCAACCCGCACATCACAGCGCAGGATCAGTCTCCGAACGTCACTTCTTTTGCCTGGGCAACAGCAGCCGTACGCCCTGGCGCCTCGTGGTACTTCCAGTACAGGTTCGTGTGGGCGATGACCTGCTCCGGCGGCGGCGCACCCCACTTGCTCAGGTCCGACGTGGTGTGGGCATCGCCGACGAGCGTCACGTCGTAGCCGCGTACGAACGCGCCGTGGATCGTGGAGCGGATGCAGGCGTCGGTGGACGCGCCGGTCACCACCAGGCGGCCGACTCCGGCCTCGGCGAGTACCTGTTCCAAGGACGTGTCCTCGAAGGAGTCGGGGTAGCTCTTGGGGACGAGCGGTTCCGGGTCGCGGCGGGTCAGTTCGGGGACGTACTCCCAGGCCTCGCTGCCTATCGGTACGTTCTCGTCGGAGTGCTGGATCCAGACGACCTGGACGTCTTGCTCCCGTGCCTTGTCGACGAGCCGGGCGATGTTGGCGACGACCGCGTCACGCTCGTACGCATCCGCCACGACGCCGACCTGGACGTCGATCAGCAGGAGTGCGGTGTTGGGGCGTTCTGTGAGTGTGGTCATGCTCAACACGCTAGTTCGGCCCACTGACATCCGCTCGGTTCAGCTCGGCCAGGAACTCCGGTTCGTGCGGTGCTGTCACCGACGCGATCTGCCGCGCCACCCGAACTCGGTGACGCGGCAGATCAGTTGCCCGGTGCCTCAGTGCCTCGCGGCAGCCGCCTCAGGCCCGGACCAACTCCCGGTCCTCATCGGGATCCGAGTCCTTGGCGTCCAACTCGCGCAGGCCCTCGCCCTCGACGTCCACGTTCGGCAGGATCCGGTTCAGCCACTGCGGCAGCCACCAGGCCTTCTTGCCGAGCAGCGCGAGCACCGCGGGGACGATCGCCATGCGGACCACGAACGCGTCGAAGAAGACCGCGACCGCCAGGCCGAAGCCGATCATCTTGACCATGGACTCGCTGGAGGTGATGAAGCCCGCGAAGACCGCCATCATGATGACCGCCGCGGCGGTGACGACCCGCGCACCGTGCTTGAACCCGGTGACGACGGCCTGGCTGGGCTTCTCGCCATGGACGTACGCCTCGCGCATCCGGGTCACGAGGAACACCTCGTAGTCCATCGCCAGGCCGAAGACCACGCCCACCAGGAAGATCGGCATCATCGACATGATCGGACCGGTCTCCTCCACGCCGATCAGGCCCGACAGCCAGCCCCACTGGAAGACGGCGACGACCGCGCCGAGCGAGGCGAGCACGCTGAGCAGGAAGCCGAGGGCCGCCTTCAGCGGGACCAGGATCGAGCGGAAGACCACGATCAGGAGCAGGAAGGCGAGGCCGACCACCAGGGCCAGGTACGGGATCAGCGCGTCGTTGAGCTTCTGCGAGAAGTCGATGTTCATCGCCGTGGTGCCGGTGACCAGCACCTGCGCGTCGGTGTCGGCCTTGATGCCGGCGCCCTCGCCACGGATGGAGTGCACCAGGTCCTCGGTGGTCACCGACGACGGCTTGGAGTCGGGCACGACGGTGATCGTCGCGGTGTCACCGGCCTTGTTGAACACGGCCGGACTGACCGAGACCACGTCGTCGAGAGTCTTGATCTTGTCGGTCACCGTGGTGGCCGCGGCCTTGGGCGCGTCGCTGTTCTTGGCATCCACGACGATCATCAGCGGGCCGTTGAAGCCGGGGCCGAAGCCCTCCGCGAGGAGGTCGTAGGCCCGTCGCTGGGTGGTGGACGTCGGCTGCGAGCTGTCGTCGGGCAGACCCAACTGGAGCTGGCTGGCCGGCAGCGCGATCGCGCCGAGGCCGAGCACGCTGAGGATCAGGACGGCCGCGGGACGCCGTACGACGAAGCTCGCCCAGCGGGTGCCCATGTTCGGCCTGGCCGCCTTGGCCGCTTCCTTGGCGCTGCCGCCGCCCAGCCACTTGGCCTTCTCGCCGGTGGGCTTGATCCTGCGGCCCGCGTAGCCGAGCAGCGCGGGGATCATGGTCAGTGCGATGAGCACCGCGACCACGACCGTGCCCGCCGCCGCGACGCCCATCTTGGTCAGCATCGGCACGTTGACGACCGCGAGACCGGCCAGCGCGATGACGACCGTGAGTCCGGCGAAGACCACCGCCGAGCCTGCCGTGCCCACGGCCCGGCCTGCCGCGTCCTCGCGTTCGCGGCCCTCGGCCAGTTCGGCCCGGTAGCGGGAGACGATGAACAGCGCGTAGTCGATGCCGACGGCGAGGCCGATCATCATCGCCAGCGTGGAGGTCGTCGATCCCAGGTCCAGCGTCTTCGCCAGGGCGGTGATCGTCGAGACGCCGATCCCCACCCCGATGATCGCCGTCAGCAGCGGCAGGCCGGCCGAGACGAGTGAGCCGAGGGTGATGAGGAGGACGACGGCGGCCAGGGCGATGCCGATGATCTCGCCGACGCCCATCTCCGCGGCGGCCTGCAGCGCGTCACCGCCGACGTCGACGGTCAGCCCGGTGGCCCGGGCGTCGGCCGCGGTGTCCTCCAGCGCATCCTTGCTGGAGTCCTTGAGTTCCATGCCGGCGACGTCGTACTTCACCGAGGTGTAGGCGACCGTCCCGTCCTTGCTCACGGCGTTCGTGGTGAACGGGTCGGAGACGGAGACGACTTCGGAGCCGTCGGCCAGTTCCTTCACCGTCTTCTCGACGGTCGCCTTGTTGGCGGCGTCGGTCATCTTCTCGCCGCTCGGCGCCTTGAAGACGATCCGCGCGGTGGCGCCGTCCGAACTGGAGCCGGGGAAGCGCTGGTCCAGCAGGTCGAAGGCCTTCTGGGCCTCGGTCCCGGGTATGGAGAAGGAGGTGGAGCCCGCGGCGGGCGCGCTGGCCGCGCCGACCCCCGCGAGGGTCAGCAGGGCGATCCAGATGAGGGCGACGAAGTGGCGTCGCCTGAAGGCGAGACGGCCGACTTTGTAGAGGAACGTGGCCACGAGGGCGTACTCCCGGTCAGGTCGTGGGGTTCTTCGGGGCAGGGGTGATCAGCCGGTTGGGGACACGGGTGATCGGCCCGACGACGTGAGCGGTTACGTCAGGTGGGCGTGCTGTGGGTTTTTCAGGTGGTGGGTACTGGTGCGCCCAGTGCGGGGAGCACCACGGCGTCGATGTACGACAGCAGGAAAGCCTGGGTGGGCGGCTGCTCGTCGATCATGGTGCGGGCGGCGAACCCACCGATCATCATGTGCACGATGTACTCGATCGCCGGATTGTCGGCACGGATCTCACCCCGGTCGATCGCCCGCCGGAGCATCGTCTGGAACTCCGCCATCTCGGGTTCGACGAGGTGTTCCCGGAACGCCTTGAGGAGGTCCGGGTTGCCGTGCATGGCCATGGCCAGGCCCCGCATCAGCGCGGAGTTCTGTTCCATCTCGCAGTCGTCGGAACGCATCGTGAGGGCGTGGAAGTCGCCCCTGAGCGAACCGGTGTTGACCTCGGCGGCCGACGCGCCCGGCTTGTTGTGCCGCACCGCTTTGGCCACCAGCTCGGCCTTGCCGCCCCACTGGCGGTAGAGCGTCGCCTTGCTGGACCGGGTGCGGGCCGCTACGCCGTCCATGGTCAGGGCGTCGTAGCCGACTTCACGGAGCAGGTCGAGCACGGCCGCGTACAACTCGGCCTCGCGCTCGGGTGTGATGCGACTGCGACGCGCCGTTGCGACTTCAGTCATGCGACTCACCTTCCCAGCTCCGAACGACACGGTTTCGTACATGACGAATGTAGCGCACCTCCCTACGAAACGAAACCGTTTCGTACGTGTGCTGGGTCACCCGTCGCGCCACGCCGGTGATTTTTCATAAGTTGCTCCGGTCCGTCCCCCGGAAAAGCATAGGGAGGTGAGCTATCTGCGCCTGCCGCACCTCAATGGCGACCTCCTGAGCTTCGTGGCCGAGGACGATCTCTGGCTGGCCCCCCTCGACGGCAGGGGCCGCGCCTGGCGGCTCACCGTCGACCGCACGAAGGTCGGCCACCCCCGCTTCTCGCCCGACGGCCGCCACATCGCGTACACGACCTGGCGGAGCCTGGTGCCGGAGATCCATCTGGCGCCGGTCGAGGGCGGTCCCGGCCGCCGGCTGACGTACTGGGGCAGCCCGGACACCCAGGTCTGCGGCTGGACCCCGGACGGCGACATCCTCGCCGTGGCCTCGCACGGGGAGCCGTTCTCCTATTTCACCTGGGCCCACAAGGTCCCCACCGACGGCGACCCCGGCGGCCGGCTCCCCTGGGGCCCGGTCTCCGACATCCAGCTCGCCGACCTCGACGGCGAACACCAGACCCTCCTCCTGACCGGCACCCCACCACACGAACCGGCCGCCTGGAAGCGCTACCGCGGCGGCGCCATGGGCCGCCTCTGGCTGCACGGCCGCCGCCTCCTCGCCGACCTCGAAGGCCATCTGCACTCCCCGATGTTCGTCGACGGCCGCATCGCCTTCCTCTCCGACCACGAGGGCATCGGCAACCTCTACTCCTGTTCCTACGACGGCTCCGACCTGCGGCGCCACACCGACCACGACGCCTTCTACGCCCGGCACGCGGCCAGCGACGGCACCCGGGTCGTCTACCAGTGCGCCGGTGACCTGTGGATCGTCGACGACCTGTCGGCGTCCTCGGTCCCGCACCAACTGGACGTACGCCTGAGCGGGCCACGCGCGGGACGCCGTCCCTACCAGGTACCCGCCGCCCAGCACGTGGACGGCATCTCGGTCGACGAGACGGGCCGGGCGAGCGCCGTCGTGATCCGCGGCAGCCTGTACTGGCTGACCCACCGCGACGGCCCGGCCCGCACCATCACCGACACCCCGGGCGTACGGGTCCGGCTCCCCGAGATGCTCGGCAGCGGCGGGCAGCTCGCCTACGTCACGGACGCGGACGGCGAGGACGCGATCGAGATCGCCTACCTGCCCCGCGCCACCGGCGACCGCGAGCCCCGCCGGCTCGCCTCCGGCGAGGTGGGCCGCGTACTGGAGCTGGTGTCGGACTCGGCGGGCGAGCGCCTCGCGATCGCCGCGCACGACGGACGGCTGCTCCTGCTGGACGCGACGGAGGACGCTGGGGGCACCTCCCGGACGGAGTCTGGGGGAGGCGAGGTCACGGAGCTGATCCGCTCGATCAACGGGCCGGTCCGCGACCTCGCCTTCTCCCCCGACGGCACCTGGCTGACCTGGTCCCACCCGGGCATCGGCCGCAGCCTCCGCCAGATCAAGATGGCCCGGATGAAGGACCGTCTGATCGTCGACGTCACCAACGGCCGCTTCGAGGACGAGAATCCGGTCTTCACCCGGGACGGCCGCTACCTCGCTTTCCTCTCCTGGCGCGGCTTCGACCCGGTCTACGACGTCCACACCGGCGACCTGTCCTTCCCGCTCGGCTGCCGCCCCTACCTGGTCCCCCTCTCCTCGGCCACCCCCTCCCCCTTCGCCCTGACCCCGGAGGGCCGCCCGGCCGCCGGCGGACTCGACGCGGCGGAGGACGACGAGGGCGCGGACGGCGCGGTCACGGTGGAGGTGGAGGGCCTGGAGAGCAGGGTCACCCCGTTCCCGGTCTCGGCCTCCAAGTACTCGGCGCTGTACCCGGTTTCGGGCGGCGGCCTGGTCTGGCTGCGCTGGCCGATCTCGGGCGCGCTGGGCGAGACCTTCGCCAACCCGGACGACACCAGCGGCCGGCCGACCCTGGAGTACTTCAACATCAGCAAGGCGAAGAAGTCCGAACTCGTCGACCACCTCGACTGGTTCGCGGTGAGCGGCGACGGCTCACGGCTGGTCGTGGTCGACGAGGACGAACTACGAGCGGTCCCCTCGACGGAGTCCGGCGACGGAGACTCCACCGTCTGGATCGACCTGCGCCGCATCCTGCACGAGGCCGACCCGTCCGCCGAGTGGCGCCAGTCGTACGAGGAGGCGGGCCGTCTGATCCGCGCGTACTACTGGGACCCGCAGATGTGCGGCATCGACTGGAACGGGGTTCTCGACCAGTACCGCCCCCTGGTCGAACGCGTCGCGTCCCCCGACGACTTCGCGGACCTGCTCCGCGAGGTCCTGGGCGAGTTGGGCACCTCGCACGCCTACGTCACCCCGTCCCGCCGCAACGAGGGCCCGCCCCACTACCAGCGCCGCCAGGGCCTGCTGGGCGCCAACTTCGTGCACAGGGAGGGCGGTTGGACGGTGACCCGCATCCTCCCCGGCGAGTCGTCGGACTCCAAGGCCCGTTCGCCGCTGGCCGGCACGGGCATCCGGGAGGGCGCGGTCCTGACCCACGTGGACGGCCGCCCGGTGGACCAACTCACCGGCCCCTACCCCCTGTTGGCGGGCGCGGGCGGCACGACGGTGGAGCTGACCTTCACCCCGGCGGAGGGCGAGGGCAGAGCACGCCGCGTCGCCGTGGTCCCCCTCGTCGACGAACGCCCCCTGCGCTACCAGGACTGGGTGGCCAAACGCCGGGCCGTGGTACGGGAGTTGAGCGGCGGCCACTGCGGCTACCTCCACATCCCCGACATGGGCGGCTCCGGCTGGGCCCAGTTCAACCGCGACCTGCGCCTGGAGGTCTCCCGCCCCGCCCTCATCGTCGACGTACGCGGCAACGCGGGCGGCCACATCAGCGAACTGGTCGTGGAGAAACTCACCCGCACCATCCTCGGCTGGGACCTGACCCGCAACGCCCAACCGGTGTCGTACGCCTCAAACGCCCCCAGGGGCCCGGTGGTTGCCCTGGCCGACGAGGCGACTTCGTCGGACGGCGACATGATCACGGCGGCCTTCAAACTGCTGAAACTCGGCCCGGTCGTAGGCCAACGCACCTGGGGCGGAGTGGTCGGCATGACCGGCCGCCACCAACTCGGCGACGGCACGGTGATCACGGTCCCCATGAACGCGGCCTGGTTCGACGCGTACGGCTGGTCGGTGGAAAACAGGGGCGTCACACCGGACTTGGAGATCCTGCGCACCCCCCTGGACTGGGCGGAGGGCCGCCACGCCCAGTTGGACGACGCAATCCGGCTGGCGCTTGACCTACTGTCCATCCACCCGGCTGCAACCCCGCCGGACCACAGCGCCGTACCGGACCGCTCAAGACCGAAACTCCCCCCACGTTCTTGAGACAGGGAAGGGTGACGTACTTAGGGGCGCCCCGCACCCACCAACGAAACGTGGGACGCCCCAGAACACAGGGCGTCCCACGCAATCAGACCTCAACTACACGTCGTAGTCCTGGTCCATCTCCCGGTCCATACGCTCCCGCGCACCCTGCCCCGTACGCTCAGCGTCCTCTTCCCGCTGCTGACCGCGGTCCCGCGCCTGGTCCTTGCCCTGGTCCATACGGTCCTTGGCCTTCTCGGCGAGGTCCTTGGCCTTGTCCTGGAACTGGTCCTTCATACCCATGTGGGTTCACTCCCGTAGTGGGGGGGAAACGGCCCTTGGTCGGGCCTCGACCAGATTCACACGCCAGGACAAAGCGCGCATTTCGATCAGTCACGCTGAGTAGCACGAGCCGCTTCGTCCGCCGCCCCACCGGCCCCGACAAGCCCCGTCCGCATCCCTTCCAGCCGAGCCCCGACCCGCCGCATCTCCCGCGTCCCCACCGCCCCGATGACCCCCGGCAGATACCCCCGAACCCCCTGCATCCCCCGCAACCACCACTGCCCGTACACATGACTCGACCGCCGCTCGATCCCGGCGACGATCCGGTCCACCGCCGGCCCCAGCGGATACGTCTTGTTGGACGGCCACGGCAACCGTTCCCGCAACTCCCGCATGACCGCGTCCTGATCGGCCCCGCGCACCATGTCCGTATCGGTCCACGACAGATACCCGACCCCGACCCGTACACCCTTGTAGCCGACCTCCGCACGCAGACTGTGCGCGTACGCCTCGACACCGGACTTGGACGCGCAGTACGCGCTCATCATCGGCGCGGGCGTGATCGCGGCCAGCGACGCGATCTGCAGCAGGTACCCCCGGCTCTCCATCAGCACCGGCAGGAACGCCCGCGCGGTCACGGCGGACCCGATCAGATTCACCTCGATCACCCGCCGCCACGCGACCGGATCGGAGTCGAGGAAAGGCCCGCCGCTGGCGACACCCGCGTTGGCGACGACGATGTCGACCTTCCCGAACCTCTCCTTGACCTCACCCGCCACCCGGGCCATCGCCTCGTGATCCGTCACGTCCGCGTACCAGTGGCCGCTGTCGGTGTGCAGCCGTTCGGAGACCCGCTTGAGTTCGTCCGGCTCCAGCCCGACGAGCGCCAACGTGGCCCCGCGCGCGGAGAGTTTGCGGGCGAGCAACTCGCCGACACCTCGCGCCGCCCCGGTCACGACCGCGACCTGGCCCTCCAGGCTCACCTTGCCGCTCATGCGCCCTCCTTGATGTGTGCGTAGGTGGCGGCCAGTTCACGAATCCTCGCGCTGACCAGCTCCGGCGCCTCGACGGGCGTCATATGGCCGAGCCCGGGCAACTCGGTGATCCCGACACAGTTCGGCAGCGCGGCGACCAGCGCCCGCGCGTGCACCGGCGGCGTCATCCGGTCCGCCGTACCGACGAGGACGGCGGTGGGGACCATCAACTCGCGTACGCCGTCGTCGAGTTCGAGCGAGTCGAGAACGCGCGACCACGCGTGCCGCACCGTCCTCGGGCACGCGTGCACGATCCGCGCACACGCCTCGACCATGTGCGGCGCGGAACCGGGCCCCATCGTCCCGTACTTGAGGATCCGCCGCGCGGCCGGCGTGACCGGCCCGAGCGGCGCCCGCGACCCCAGTATCTTCCGGGTCAGCCAGGTCCGCACCCGCCCGGCCCGCAACGGCACCACGAGCGACTCGTCGACCAGCCGCGAACTCCCCGTACTGCACAGCAGAACGGCCACCGCGTGCTCCCGGAACCGCGCCCGCCCGGCGGCCGCCAGCACGGTCATCCCGCCCATGGAGTGCCCCGCGATCACGGCCTTCTCCCCGGGCGCGAGGGTCTCCTCCAGTACGGCTTCCAGGTCGTCGGCGAGCGCGTCGGTACTGTGCGTGACGGCGGCCGGACTGCGCCCGTGCCCCCGCTGGTCGTAGACGACGACCCGGTGGTCCACCGCCAAGTCCCTTGTCTGCGCGGCCCAGAAGGCCGTGGAACAGGACCACCCGTGCGCGAGGACGACGACGGGCGCCCCCTCGCGGCCGTGCACCTCGACGTACAGCCGGGATCCGTCGGCCGAGGTGACGGTCAACTCCCGGGCGGGGACGGGCGGGGCGTACGGCCCGGACGAGACGTGCATGAGGCGGCTCATACGGCGACCTCGTCCTTCTCGGCCTTCCTGTCGGCCTGCGCCCGCACGACCTCGTACTCCGTGAGGTCCACGCGCCGCGTGGCCTTGCGGAACTCGGTCGTCGTACCCGGCCAGATGGTGGTGTTGCGGCCGCTCGCGTCGAGGTACCAACTGGTGCAGCCACCGGTGTTCCACACGGTCCGCTCCATGCGTTCCTGCACGCGCCGGTTCCAGGCGTCCACGGCGCCGGGCCTGGCGTCGAGGGCGACCCGGCCGCCCAGGACGTCCAACTGCCGTACGTAGTCGGCGAGATAGTTCAGTTGGGACTCGATCATCAGGATCATGGAGGAGTTCCCGAGGCCGGTGTTGGGCCCGATGATGGTCATCCAGTTGGGGAACCCGGCCGCGGAGGCGCCGCGCAGGGCCCGCATCCCGCCCTGCCACGCCTCGGCCAGCGACCGCCCGTCCGCGCCGACGACCCGTTCGGCGATCGGCATGTCCGTGACGTGGAAGCCCGTACCGAAGACGATCGCGTCGACCTCGGCCGTACTGCCGTCGGCGGCGACGACGGTCGAACCGCGGATCTCGCTCAACCCGCTTGCCACGACGTCGACATTGGGCCGGGCGAGGGCCGGGTAGTAGGTGCTGGAGAGCAGGATGCGCTTGCAGCCGATGCGGTAGTCGGGGGTGAGTCTGGCGCGCAGGGCCGGGTCCTTGATGGAGCGGGCCATGTTGCGCCTGGCCAACTGCTCCACCATTCCCAGCTCGTTGGGCCGCTTGGTGAACGCCTGGACCTGCAACTCCCGCAGCCCCCACAGGAGTCCGCGCCTGGCCTGGGTGGTGAAGGGCAGCGCGCGGTGCAGGGCGCGTTCGGCGCCGCTGATGGGGCGGTCGACGCGGGGCATCACCCAGGGCGGGGTGCGCTGGAAGAGGGTGAGGCGCTCCACCTCGGGCTGGATCGCCGGCACGATCTGGATCGCGGAGGCGCCGGTGCCGACCATGGCGACGCGCTTGCCGCGCAGGTCGTAGTCGTGGTCCCAGCGGGCGGAGTGGAAGACCTTGCCGGGGAAGGAGTCCAGACCGGGGATGTCCGGGATCTTGGGGTCGGAGAGCGGCCCGGTGGCGGAGACGACGAGGTCGGCGGAGTAGGAACCGCCGCTGGTCTCGATGTCCCAGCGCAGCCGCTCCGCGTCCCAAGTCATCATCTTCACTTCGGAGTTGAAGCGCAGGTGGGACCGGAGCCGGAAGACGTCCGCGACGTTCTCCAGATAGGCGCGGATGTGCTCCTGCCCGGAGAAGGTGCGCGGCCAGTCGGCGTTCGGCGCGAAGGAGAACGAGTACAGGTGCGACGGCACGTCGCAGGCGCACCCCGGATAGCTGTTGTCCCGCCAGGTCCCGCCCACGCTGTCGGCGCGCTCCAGGACGACGAAGTCGGTGACGCCCTCGCGCCGCAACCGCACCGCGGCCCCCAGTCCGCCGAACCCGGACCCGATCACCGCCACCCGCACATGCTCGTGTTCGGTCATCCCGTGCCCTCCCATACGACCACGCAACCACGCCAGTGAACACTGGCGCAATCGGACTGTAGAGCAGGTCCGTACTCATGGGTAGGGGGCGGGAGGCGGAAAGTTACCGGGGGTACCACGTAGGGTGCGGGCGTGGCGGAGAAGGCAGAACACAAGCGCGAGTACCGCATGGAGGAACTGGCCGAGGAGGCCGGCATCACGGTGCGCACCCTGCGCTTCTACCGCGAGCGCAAACTCATCCACCCGCCGCGCCGGGAGGGCCGTATCGCCTGGTACGACGAGACGCACCTGGCCCGGCTGCGCACGATCTCGGGGCTGCTGGAGCGCGGCCACACCCTCAACGGCATCGCGGAACTCGCCGAGGCCTTCGACCACGGCCGCAACGTCGGCGAGTTGCTGGGGCTGGGCGCCCCCACCGAGGAGACCCCGGTCCGGCTCACCCCGGAGGCCCTCGCCGACTACTTCGGCGACCAGGCCACCCCGGAGAACTTCGCCGCCTCGCTCGAACTCGGCTACCTCGGCACCGACGGCGGCGAGATCGTCCACATCAGCCGCCGCCTCCTGGACGTCACGGCCGCGCTGGTCCGCGAGGGCATCCCGCTGGCCGACGTCCTGGGCGCCGGCCGCCGCGTCCGCGAGCACGCGGAGTCCCTCGCGGACCTCTTCACCGAGCTGGTGCTGGCCCAGGGCGGCCGCACGGCGGAGGACCTGCAGCGCCTGCGGCCACTGGCGAAGAGCGTCGTGGAGGCGGAACTGTCACTGGCGATGGACCGACGGATACAACAGGACGGCCAGGCCCCTCAGAGGCCGTAGACCACCGTCGCCACCGGGCCGCCCGGGGCCTCAGAGGTCGTAGACCACCGTGACCGGCGCGTGGTCCGACCAGCGCTCGTCGTGCGTGGCCGCGCGCTCGACGTACCCCTTGACCGCCTTGGCGGCGAGGCCAGGCGTCGCAACGTGATAGTCGATCCGCCAGCCGCTGTCGTTGTCGAACGCCCGCCCCCGGTACGACCACCACGAGTACGGCCCGTCCACGTCCGGGTGCAGGGTCCGTACGACGTCGACGTACGCCCCGTCCTCCGCGTCGAGGACCCGGCCCAGCCACTCCCGCTCCTCGGGCAGGAAGCCCGAACTCTTCTGGTTGGCGCGCCAGTTCTTGAGGTCGGCCGGCTGGTGGGCGATGTTCCAGTCGCCGCAGACGACGACCTCGCGGCCGTCGGCGGCGGACCGCTCGCGCAACCCCTTCAGATAGGCGAGGAACTCGTCCATGAAGCGGACCTTCTCGTCCTGCCGCTCGGTGCCGACCTCGCCGGAGGGCAGGTAGAGGCTCGCGACGGTGACGCCGGGGAGGTCGGCCTCGACGTAGCGCCCGCTGCCGTCGAACTCGGCCGATCCGAAGCCGACCTGGACACGGTCCGGCTCACGGCGGGTGTAGAGGGAGACGCCCGCGCGACCCTTCGCGGCGGCCGGCGCGTGCACGACGTGCCAGCCCTCGGGGGTGCGGACCCGCTCCGGCAACTGCTCCGGCTCGGCTCGCACCTCCTGGAGGCAGAGCACATCGGCGGAGGTCTCCGCGAGCCACTCCACGAAGCCCTTCTTCGCGGCGGCCCGCAGTCCGTTGACATTTGCTGAGGTCACAATGAGCACCCGGGCACAATACCGGCACACTGGACGGAGTCCGGATTCCCCCTACACCCAGTCCCTACGCATAGAAGTACGATACTCGGCATGAATATACGCCCCGTCCCCTTCGATCACCCCGATGCCGTCAAGCTGAACGACCAGGTCCAGGCGGAGTACCACGAGCGCTACGGCGACGGCGGCGACGCCACGACCCTGGACCCGTCGGACTTCGAACCCCCGCGCGGGGTGTACCTGATCGCGTACGACGAGCACGACGACCCCGTGGCCACCGGCGGCTGGCGCTCCCAGAACGCCAACGGCGAGGGCAACGAGGACGGCGACGCCGAACTCAAGCGCATGTACGTGGTCGCACACGCCCGCGGCCTGGGCCTCGCCCGCCGCATGCTGGCCGCCCTGGAGGAGAACGCCCGCACGGCCGGCCGCACCCGCATGGTCCTGGAAACCGGCACCAAGCAGCCGGAGGCCATCGCCCTCTACACGTCCAGCGGCTACGAGCCCTGCGTGAGGTTCGGCTACTACCGCTTCCACGAGGACAGCAGGTGCTTCGCGAAGGGGTTGTGAGGGGCGGCGGCATCGCTACGACTCCTGCGGCCGCCGTGAGTCTTTCGTGCCGACCGGGGTGGGTCCACACCTGACCACCCCGGGGCGGGGACGGCACACGGAGGAGTGTCGCGTCGAGCACCGACCCCGAACCGATGTCGCGTTCCGATGTCGCGTTCCGATGTCGCGCTCCAGCCCCGAGACAGCATGACGATCACTCCGCGAACCCGGTCGGAACCCTTCTCCAAGGTGAATGGAAACCACTGCGGACATATCGCGCTTACCGCACATACTTCGCCCAGGGTCCCGACCATTGCACGAGATGCCATCATGCGATCATGAGTGTCCAAGACGACAAGCGCGAGAACCAGATGGTGGATCGGTTCAACCTTGAAGTTTCCGAGGATCGCAAGAGATCAGATACCGATGCCTACCTGACCGTCGACGGCCACAGGGTGGCATTCGAGCTCAAATCCGCCACGAGCAAGGGTGTATCCACGGTCCGAGATCTCGGGGCCAATCACTTCGCCAAGTGGAAGAACATTCACTGGATCTTCGGGTTCTACAACACCGCGGGCACTCGCCTTCTGCGCAGCTACTACGCCTCCCCGGACGACATGGCCAAATGGATTTCCGACAAAGCGGAGTACATTCAGCCCGACGTGGAGCTGGCAGAGCACGCAAGCCGTGGAATCACGGAAGGCACTGTGATCAGTCTTCTTGGCGAGAAAGAATTTTACACCAAGAAAGACGCCCAGTGGATCATGAAGAAGCAGTGGTCTGCGGCACGATACACAGAAGAAGCGGATCTCTCGGTCGGAAAAGAGGCCCGCTACTCCTTGGATCGCATGGTGGGCCTCATGCGCGAGCGCTGCCACTACGTGATGTCGCGCGGCGCCACGCTAAACAACCCACACATTCCGCTTACCTACATCAAGAACCTCGCCATGATCACCGACGAGCCCGCGATGAACCTTCGACGACTCGTGCGTGACTACTTGGAGAAGGCGTCGAGCACCGACGACGCGACCGCATAGGCGAGCGGCGGCGGTACCGCGTTGCCGATCTGCCCCAGTGCCATGTAAGTGGCTCCCACGAACGGCCAGTCCTCGGGAAATCCCTGGATCAGCGCCACGTCTGGGACCGACAGCCGGAAGTGGCCGTGCTTGGCGACGAACGCCCGTGCCGCAGCCCGATCGGCAGCCACACCGTTGGGCCAGACCTCCAGACTCTCGAATTTCCGCTGAGCGGCCACACTGTTGAGAATCGAAGTGGTATGGCGCGGCCCCGTCAGGCTGCTCCGGATCGTTGGTGACAGATCATCGACGCCGATATCCGGAAGTCCTAGCGCCTGACGGAGGCCCATACATTTCTGGCCGCCTGCAGTCGATGCATCACCCCAGAAGTGTGTGGGTTCCGGGGCTTTCCAGGCGTTGGCCATTTTCTTTGTTCTGAACCCTACGAAGAAAACGCGGCGTCGCAGCTGCGGCACACCGAAGTCGCTCGCCTGCAGAATAACCTGCTCAATATGGTAGCTACCCGAGAGTGGCGCCACGATGTTCTCGGACACATATTCCGAGAACTTCGGGCTCGCCAGCGCCGGAACGTTCTCCCCGATGAAGGCCGCCGGGCGGATCTCCTTGACCGCCCTGACGAACTGGGGCCACATATCACGTTCGTCCAGATGCCCTTGCTGACGGCCCGCGTTCGAAAAGGGTTGGCAGGGCGGCCCGCCGTGAAGCAGATCTACTTTTCCGCGCCACGGTTTGAAATCGATGCCCCGAACATCGCCCTCGTCATCTCCGCTATAGACAGTCCAGTCACTGCGAGCCTTGCGGAGGGTGTCACCTGCTTCGTCCATCAGCTCAAATGAAGCGGTATGGGTAAAACCGGCGCGCTCCACACCGAGGTCAAGCCCACCACCACCGCTGAAGAGCGAAAGGGAACTCAGCGTGCCGCCCTCGCGCAGGGGCATGAAATCCAGCGGCCGATAATTGGGGACGTTGATCTCATGGATGGGCTCTGGGCCTTCCCCGGCCAAAGCAGAGCGCCGCGCCTCGCGGGAATCGCGTGACATCTTGCGAAATTTTTCTCTTTGCGCTTCTGTCAGTTCACGAGGCTGATGGAAGGCGTAGACGGTGCGAATTCTGCTCGGCACAACTGGTCCCTCTGCCTCGTCGGACTGTGCAGAAGGGTCGAAGAGGCCATGTTGCTGACTGGGACGTTCGGGCATGGCGTGCATCCTACGAGACAAGGGGTGGTTTGTCAGCTGCATGCCTACGTAAGGCTCTGACCTGCGTAGATGCTCGTGTCGTGGGCGTTTGCCGACAGTACGGATGCACTGATTGCGGTGATGTGATGTTGCGCACTCCACGTCGAAACAAGTGCTTGCAGCGCGGCCGGATTCTCGAAATCACCCATCCAGGTAGACCGCTCGAATCGCAGGACACAACCTGAAGGCCAGCGAATCGACTTGGGGCTGGTGCTGCTCCGGGGCGAGTGATCATGGCCCCTCAGACTTACGGCGAGTCGGGCAGTCCGTGGACCTGCCGGTCAAAGCACGACGTCCGGTCATGGCCTTAGCAGGCTCGCCCCAAAACGACTGCCTAAAGTCGTGGAGTCGACCGCGCCAGCGCCACTGTGCAGCAATCCCCTGTACTCGGCGAAGACATTTACGACGGCCGACACAGTGAGGGGGACCGGTCCTGGTCGCCGTGTCCGGGGCAGGAGTTGGGCTCCAGCTCGGGCGCCACGCCGTTGCGCTGCCGGGACCGCTGCGAGCGCATCCCGTCTCGTCGCAGGGTGCACGGCGCGCGCCGTGCTGCCATCGGCACGCAGGCGAAGTGCTCGGCCCCTCCGGGGAGCGCGTGACCCTGGACGCCGACGAGGTGCAGACGCAGCGGACCGCTGAGCTGCGCCTGGTCGGCGGAGGCGTCCGCGTCCCGGGCGTAGCCGGATGCCTCACGTGCGGAGTCGCCGGCCCGGTTGGCCGCGTCTTGTGCCTTGTCGGCAGCGCCGTTGGCAGCGAACGCGGCCTGGGATGACGGCCAGGCGTTCGACCGTGCTGTGGCGGAGATCGCGTCGGCCTGCGCGATCAGCCCCGTGACCTGTGCGACATGGGTGGCGGCGAGCTGGTCTTTGCGGTCGGCCATGTACTGCCCGACGGCTATGAAGTCGTGCAGAGCGGCGGCGTGGCCGGCCAGGGCCACCTTCGCGGCTGCCTGAACTTCCGGTCCGCCGGCGTTGACGAGCTTGGATGCCTCGACTTCCATGTCGACCGCACCGGCGGTGTACTGGCCGGTGGTGTAGAAGTCGCTGACGGTTCTGTCGTCGCCGGCGAGAGCAGTGGCGGCGGCCGTACGGACGCTTGCGTAGGGGCTGTTGGTGCTCAGATCGGTGACCCCATCACGGGTCTCGCGCCGCTCAGCCGTGTCCCAGCCGGTGCGCAGGAACGTCACGACGTCCTCGTCCGTGCCGCAGAGGGCGTCGGCGGCGGCCTGACGCACCCAGGGGCCACGCGAGTGGTCACCGAGCGAGCCACGGTGACCACCAATCGCCTTCGGTGGCCTGCCCTCGTGTCGACTTGGTGCACCCTCCAACCGTGTCGCGACCGGTCACGGTGGACCTCACCAACCGTCGAGGCGCCACCGCTCACACCGCGGCCAAGCCGCTCGTCCCATCCCCACAGACGAACGACTACGGCCCCCACCCGAGCAAGGGCTCCCGGAGATCTGCCAGAGGCCACCGCTCACCGTCCGCCCCGGCGGCCTCGGTGCCCTCGACAAGAACCGACAGGACCGGCACTACCTTCATCCGTCCTGGAGCGACGCCTACCGGCCCGCCCGAGCCAACATCGAGGGCCTCAACGGCATGGCGCTCTACGCCTCCAGCAAGTCCGCGCTCCACGGACTCACCCGCGGACTTGCCCGCGAGCTGGGCCCCCGCGGCATCAACACCGTGCTGGTCCAGCCCGGCCCCACCGACACCGACGCCAACCCCGCTGACGGCCCCCAGGCCCACCGCATGCGCGACCTCACCCCGCTGGGCCGCTACGGCCGCCCCGACGACATCGCCGCGATGATCGCCCACCTCGCCGGAGAAGGCGGACGCCACATCACCGGCACCACCATCACCATCGACGGCGGCCTCAACTCCTAGGACATTTTCTGGGGGTCCGGCGCCCAGCGCGATGCGGTGTGCCGCAGCCGGCCCGGGCAGGGATCTGCCCGGGCCGGCTGCGGCACACCGCATCATCCGACGATGTTGCGGAGGATCGCCGGCTTTCGGTGCTGTCCGCCGTGTGTCCAATGCAGCGGGTCACAGGCCGTTGGTGGCGGCCAGGGCGAGGACGGCGGCCAGGTCGTCGGCGGGGCGGCGGGTGGCGATGTAGCCGTCGGGGCGGATGAGGACGAGTTCGTCGCCGGTGACCCGGTAGGCGTGGTGGGCGAGGTCGTCGGTGTCGATGACGGTGTTGGCGCCGGTGGCGGTCAGGTCGGTGGTCACCCGGATGGTGCGCGGGCCGTCGGGGGCCTGCTGGACGGCGTCGCTCCCGAAGGAGAGCAGGGTCCACTGGGGGCCGCGCAGCAGGTCGAACAGGCGGGTGGGGCTGCCGGTGTCGGCGTTGCGGCAGGGCGCGTCGGGGGCGCGGACCCCCGCGCCGGGGCCGTGGGTGAGGGGGCTGCCGGTGTAGGCGATGCCCAGGCCGGTGGTGCGGTCGTCGGTGAGTCCCTGCTGGGCGGAGGGGCCGTCGCCGGCGGCTGCCGTGCGCATCACGTTGCCCAGGCGGGTGGTGCTGTCGTCCAGGACGTTGCGGGCGACGGGGCGGCGCTCGTGCTCGTAGGTGTCGAGCAGGGCCGGGTCGGCGCCGTCGAGGAGGGCGGCGAGCTTCCAGCCGAGGTTGTAGGCGTCCTGGATGCCGGTGTTCATGCCCTGGCCGCCGGCCGGGGAGTGGATGTGGCCGGCGTCGCCGGCCAGGAGGATCCGCCCGGAGCGGTAGCGGTCGGCCAGGACCACGTTGATCCGGTAGAGGGAGAGCCAGGCGACGTCCTGGATGACCACGCCCGGGACTGTGGCGCGCTCGGCGAAGATGCGGCGGAACAGCTCCAGCGACGGCTCCTCGGGCTCGGCCTGGTCGGCGGGGATGGATGCCTGGAACTGCCACAGGTCGGTGCCGGGCAGCGGGAACAGCGACAGCAGGCCGTCTTCCTTGCTGGTCCACAGGTGCTGGCAGTGGCGGGACAGGCCGGTGACGCGGACGTCGCCCAGGTGCCAGCGCTGGTCGGTCAGGGAGACGCCGTGCATGTCGATGCCGGCCAGCGCGCGGACGGTGCTGCGTCCGCCGTCGGCGCCGACGGCGTAGCGGGCGCGCACGGTGCGGCTGCCCGCGTCGGGCCCGGCGGTGACGGTGGCGGCGACGCCGTCGTCGTCCTGCTGGAGGTCGGTGACCTCGCTCCCCCAGTGGATGGCTCCGCCGAGTTCGGCCAGGCGGTCGCGCAGAATCTGCTCGAAGCGCGGCTGGGAGAGCCAGACCGGCGGGTAGGGGGCGTCCGTGGTGTGCGCACCTCCGGCGAGCTCCACCGCCTCGGAGACCACCTGCTCGCGGTCGTAGCGGCGGGTAGGGACGTTCACCCGGCCCTGGGTCAGGACGCGCCCGGCCACGCCGAGGTCGTCGACGACCTCCATGGTGCGGGGCTGGATGGTCTTGGCGCGGGAGGCGGTGCTGGGCGTGGTGGAGCGTTCCAGGAGGAGGAAGCCGATGCCGCGTCGGGCCAGGTCGCAGGCCAGGGTCAGGCCGGCGGGACCGGCGCCGATGATCAGGACGTCGGTCGTGGTCGGGTTCGCGGTGGTGGGAGTGGGCTCGTTCATGGCGTTGATTACCTACCTTAGGTATCATGTTTGACGGCGGCCCGATCTCCCGCGAGGTCGGCTTCCGGAAGATACAATATACCTACGTTAGGTATCTATCAAGGGAGCGTGGACATGGATCCTCTCAGCAAGACGGCGACCGGGCTGCTGCCGCACCTGCTCCAGCTGCGGACCCTGCTCAACCGCGGGCAGCTCTACGAACAGGCCGTCCAGGAAGCAGGAGTGGCACTGGACCGGCCCGCCATGACGATCCTGGTCATCCTGGACGCCGCCGAACGCCCGCTGCGGGTCGGCGAGATCGCCACCCGCATGCAGGTCGTCGGACCCCACGTCACCCGCCACCTCAACAGCCTGGAAAAGCGGTCGATCATCAAGCGCGTCCCCGACCCCGAAGACCAAAGGGCCCGCCTGATCGCCCTTACCCCGTCCGGGCAGCGGATCGTCCAGCAGTACACCGCCATCGTCAACGGCTGGTTCACCGCGGCGCTCGCCCAGTGGCCCGACCACGACCGCACCGAGCTCATCCGTCTGCTCACCCGCCTGACCGGCGACCTGACCACCCAATTCGACGCCGTCGCCGCCGGCGGCACCCCGGCCCGGGGCGAGGACTGAAAGGCACTGCGGGACCAGATCGCCAACCGGCAAGCGCCGCGGCACCTACGACGGACGCAGGCTGAGCCACCACGAGCCCTGAGCCCGCAGAGTGCCCGCACGCGGAACACCCGACGGTCGGAACAACAGCTCCACGGAGCCGTCTGACCGGCCATCCAGGCGCAGGCTGCGGAGTGGGGCGACGGGGCGCACGCCAGCTCTATGGTGCCGTCAATCGCAGTCACGCCAGCGCTGGGCACCTCTCACAAATGACCAGATGCGAGAGTTCTGAGAACACCCTCCGGGCGATCGCGTTTCCGCAGGTCGCCATTTGCAGAAAACCTCTCAAAACCTCGTCGTTCTGCCAAACAGTTCTGACGGACTTCCGGGGTGGACCTGTCGCCCGATCAAGCAGCAAATGCGGTAGAACGAAACGACTTTCCGAAGTGTGAAGCCCCGGCCGGGAGTCCGTGCCGCACCCGCGGCGGGAAGACCGCGACGAAGTACCACACCCCGCGCTTCATCCTCGTCCCCGCGCTCCGCGAAGAACTCGACGTCCGCATCCCCGAGGACCGCAGACCCGGCCAGGCGTGGAAGCCGGGACCGCCGGTCGGGGCGGCACCCGTCGCGCCGGCCGCGAAGCCGATCCGGATCGGGTGCGCCCGGTGCTCGACCGCCCAGCAGGAACTCCAGTCCCAACTCGATGCCCTCGCCCTCGCGCAGTGCAAGCGCGTCTTCTCCGAGAAGATCAGCACCCGCGTCAAGGTGCGGCCCGAGCTGGAGGAAGCGCTCAAGCTCGCGTACGACATCAAGGAGGCCGCCCCCGACCAGGAGATCATCCTCACCGTCCACGAGCTGAAGCGCCTCGCGCGTAACGCGGCCGAGCTGATGACCCTGTCCACCCAGCTCCAGACCGCCAGCGTCCAGCTCGAACTCCTCACCGGCCCCTCCCCGGCATCTACGACCCCAAGGGCATGGGCCCCATATTCCTCGCCGTCCTCGCCGTCGACGCCCAACTCGACCGCAACTACATCCGCGAGAAGACCCTGGAGGGCCAGGTCACCGCGGCGAGCAAGGGCAACCACGGCGGACGCCCCAAGGTCATCGACGACGACTCCCTCACCTTCGCCGTCGCGCTGAAGGACAAGGGCGTCCCCGTCCCGGAGATCGCGAAGAAGCTCACCATCAAGACCGGCAAGAACGTGGGCAAGCACTCCTCGGTCGCCTCGCTCCACCGGGCCCTGGCCGAAGCCGAGGAGGCCGACGCTTCCGACGAAGCACAGGTCATCGGCCCCCGGCGGCAGGTCCGCGCCCGCATCACCGGCCCCGGCAGCGGCACCGACCCGGAGCTGATGGAACGGCTCACCCGGCAGGTACTCGACGGAAAGGCAGACGTATGAGCGACGACGAGCAGAACGTCACCCGGATCGGACGCCCGCAGCCTCCCCACGACTACAAGACGTACCACGGCCCCGTCGAGACCAAGACCCGTGAGAACAACGTCCAAGTCATCACGTTCACCGCCTCCGAGGAATCCGACCTCCTCCACGCGGCCGGCTCGTGGATGGCGGAGAACCTCGACGCCGTCCTCATCGGCCTGAACTGGATCGGCGACTTTCTGTCCCCGCACGACATCGACCCGCCCGGCCCCCACTCCACCGCTTGGACCTCACCGTCGACCTCGGCACCACACCGCCCGCCGGCCATCCTCAAGGTCCCGACCAGCCCTGCGGCCAGCCGCACAGACTGATCACCGGTACGCCAGCGCGGGGCAACAAAGCGCGCAGCAATCACGCTGCCGACGTCTTCCTTGGTGTGGCGTCGCCCGGCAGGTGGGGTGGACATCGGGGAGCGGTTGATCTCCACCCCCGTTTCCACCCATGGGTCCAGGTGCTGTGAGCCACATCGCAGCAGTCTTGAGGGCATGACAACGACCGAGTGGATCACCGACATCGCCCTCATCCTCGTCGTCTTCCGGCAGCTGCGGGAAGGCCGACTCGACCTCAAGTCCTTCCTGATCCCGCTGGGGATCGTGACCTTCGTGGCCTACTCCTACCTGGACAGCGTTCCTACCGCGGGCAACGACCTGCTGCTGATCGGGGTCCTGATGAGCGTGGGTGCTGCGCTCGGCGTCGCCGGCGGCATCTGCACCCGGCTCCGAACCGTTGGCGAGCACGTCCTGATCAAGGCCGGTGCGGTGTCGGCGATCCTGTGGGTAGTGGGCATGGGGGCGCGGATGGGTTTCCAGATGTGGACCGAGCACGGGGGTGGCGCCGACGACGTCGCCCGGTTCAGCATCACTCACCACATCACCAGCGAGGATGCCTGGGTAGCGGCGTTCGTGTTGATGGCACTCACCGAAGTGGTCACGCGGCTGGCCACGATCTTCATACGAAGCCGGACCCGGACGGTGACCCACCCCGTGCCCGTCCTCGACCGTACGGCCTGACCGTGCGTTATGTTCTGCCCGTGTTCGCAACCGAGAGCGCCCCTCCCCACGGGAAGACCGCGGCCCAGGGGGCGGGCTCGCGGCCGGTTCCCGGACAGGACCCGCGTGTGCAGTGGGTGCTGACCCTCGCGGTCATCGTCGTCGGAATCCTGACGATCCGGCCCATGGGTTTCAGCGGCCGGGGTCTGACCGTCGCTGTCCTCTTCGTGATCAACTCTGCGGCGCTGCTGGCCCGGCGCCTGCCCGAGAGCAAGGTTCCCCAGCATCTCGCTCTCGTCTGGCTGTCCCTCGGCGTCGTCGCGGCGGCCGCTCTGATCGGCGCCGGCCGCAGCGGAACGACTTACCTTTTCGCCTTCTTCCTCGCCGGTCACATCGGATACCGGCTCG
The DNA here is from genome assembly GCF_036227225.1 of Streptomyces sp. NBC_01478. Classification (GTDB taxonomy): domain Bacteria; phylum Actinomycetota; class Actinomycetes; order Streptomycetales; family Streptomycetaceae; genus Streptomyces. Next base: position 5,038,373 of record NZ_CP109444.1, read on the forward strand.
AGACCAAGCCGGCCCTCGTTCTCGCGGGGATCTGCAGTCTGCTCTGCGGCGGTGTCCTGTACTTCCACCTCGGGCCGGGGCACCTCCTGTTGCCCTGGGCACTCGGTCTCGCCACCGGCGCCCCGGTCCTGGTCGGCATCGTCAACCGCAGTCAACGCCGGGCCGTACTGGCGGCGATCGCGGCAGCCGAGTCGGCCGAACGCGCCGCCCGGGCCGAGGCCCAGACCGCCGTGCTGACCGAGCGCAGTCGGATCGCACGGGACGTGCACGACGTTCTGGCGCACTCGCTGGCCGGGATCAACATGCAGTTGGAGCTGGCCGATGCACTGATCGACACCGGTGACCTGGAGAAGGTCCGGGAGGCCAACAACAAGGCCCACGGCCTGGTCAAAGAGAGCCTGAAACAGGCTCAGTGGACCGTGCACGCGCTGCGCGAGGACTCGCTGCCGCTGCTGGAGAGCCTGGCCGCGATGCTCGAATCGTCGGGTCACCGTGGCGTTCTCACCGTCACCGGGACCGTCCGTGAGGTGCCGGTCCAAGTGACCCAGAATCTGCTGCGGATCGCCCAGGAGGCGCTGACCAACGCCGCTCGGCACGCTCCCGGGGGAGATGCCGGCGTGGAGCTGACGTTCGCCGCCTCCTCGACCACACTGAGGATCTGCAACCGCCCCGCCACCCGTGAGGTGACCGCGGGCGTCGGTAGCGGGATGGGGTTGATCGGAATGCGCGAACGCGTCGCTCTGCTGGGCGGAACCGTCACCGCGGGCCCGGTCACCGAGGGACCGGATCAGGGCGGCTGGCAGGTGGAGGCAGTGATCCCGGGATGAGTGAACCGACCGAGAAGCCGCAGCGGTTGAGGGTGGTCGTCGCCGACGATCAGGCCGCCGTTCGGGAGCCGCTCGCCGCAGTGCTCGGGCTGTCCGAGGACATCGACGTCGTCGGGCCGCCGCGGACGGAAGCGAGGTGCTGACGGCTGTTGCCGCCGGGCCGGTGGACGTCGTGCTGATGGACCTGCGCATGCCCGTGATGGACGGGATCGAGGCAACCCGTCGGCTGGGCGAGGAGTACCCGGAGGTGGCGGTGGTCGTGCTGACCACCTTCGCCGACGACGACTCGATCCTGGGCGCGCTGAGCGCAGGAGCCCGTGGTTACCTGGCCAAGAACGCGGGACGCCAGGACATCACCCGGGCGATCCGGGCCGCTGCCGCCGGTCAGTCCGTGCTCGACCGCGAGGTCCAGGACCGGCTGCTCGCCACCGTCAGGACCAAGGCGCCGGTGCCGGGACAGGCCCTGCCCGAGGACCTCACACCCCGCCTCCCGGCCAGTGCCTGTGGACCTCACCAACGCGCGCGCCACCGCCGCCCACACAGCGGCCAAGCCGCCCGTTCCCATTCCCCAGACCGAACGGCTGCGGCCACCGCCAGCGGACCATCTGCCGAAGATCTGCCAGAAGCCCACCATCACCGTCCGCCCCGGCGACCTCGGGAAGATCGACAAGTACCGGCAGGACCGGCACTACCTCGACCCGGCCTGGCAGGACGCCTACCGCCCCGGCCGAGCCAACATTGAGGGGTTGAACGGCAGGGCCAAGAGCCACGGCATCGATATCGCCGACCCCCGCCAGCGACTCGCCCACGGCCGCGTCGCCCAGACCATCCTCCTCGCCTTGATGATCCTCACCATCAACCTGGGCATCCTGCTCGCCTGGGACCAGACCACGACGGAGACTTCCTCCAACGCCGTCCCCGCAGACTCCACGACACCGAACGGGCTCACGCCACCGCCGGTCATCGCAACCGGACTCCCCCCGCCCCGCCGGCCCCCGGACGCCACAGCAAACTGACACCTCAGTAGCGCGCCGAGAGCATCCACGCGCCCACCGGCGACTCCAGCCTGCCTTGAGCACCCGTCTTCACCCGCGCTCACCGCGAAACCCCACCGAGCACGCCCCCACAGCCATCGCCACGTTCGGACACCGCCTCGAACAAGCCCAGCACATGCAAAGATCCCGCCCGATCAACAGATCGGACGGGATCTCGTCAACTACTCCCGAGCCAACTCAAGAACAGTCGTGCGGTGGACCTGTGGGGATTTGAACCCCAGACCCCCTCGATGCGAACGAGGTGCGCTACCAGACTGCGCCACAGGCCCTTGCAACGAGTGAAACTCTAGCATCCCCGTCAGGGTGCTTGGAAATCCGTTCCGTGCCTGGTCACTCGTTGGCCGCGCGGGGCCGTTCGCCGTCCTCGTACTGGTCGAAGAGGGGGGTGCGGCCCCGCTCGCGGGCGCGGCGGGCGGAGGCGGCGCGGCGGGCGTCGGTGCGGCCGTCCGCCGTCGTCCTGTCCTCCGACGGGTCCTCCCCGTCCTCGTCCCGGGCGTCGTCCCTGACGTCCCCGGCATCGTGGTCGTCCCGTGCGCCGGACTGCGCTTCCTGCTCCGGTGCCACGGAACTGGAGCGCGCCGAGCTCCACGCGTCCGGCGCCCCGAGGTCCACGTCGGACGTGGCGCGCGGCGCGACCGGCGCGGTGACGTACGTCGGCAGCGGCACCGGTACCGGGTCCCAACTGTCGCCCTGGCCGGGCCTGCGCTGCCGCTCGCGCTGCTGGTCGACCCACTCGGCGTGGTCGGTCTGCTCGACGAGGGCGCGGCGGTCGGCGGCGAGCGCGGACAGCCCGGGGTCCGTCTCCGATTCCGGGCCCTCCTCGGTGTCGTCGATCGTGGCGTCCACGGAGGCGCGCCTGCGCGGCTGACGCTCCCGCAGTCGCTGAGCGGCGACCTCGGCCTGGCGCCGGTCCATCTGGTAGGCGAAGCGGCGGCGTTCCTGGGAGCGCAGGTAGGCGATGTACCCGCTGAGCAGTACCGCCGGCACGCCGGGCGCCCAGAGCAGGGCGAGCCCGCCGACCGCCGCGACGATCGCGCCGAGTGTGAAGGCGAGGAAGAGCATCACGGTGGTACGTCGGCGGCGCGCGAGCACCTTCACGCGCCGGGCGCGCGCTGCCGCGGCCTCCTCGGCGGGGGTGCGCCGCGCGACCGGGACGCGCTTGCGGGCAGGCCTGGAGGCGGACTTGGGTGCCTGGGCGGGAACTTGCTGGGGTGCCGGGTTGACCGCCTGGTCGCGGACTTGCTCACGTGCCGGTTCGCGAACCGGCTCACGCTCGGCTTCGCGCGCCGATTCACGCCCCGCCGCACGCTCCGGTTCGCGCACGACCGCACGGTCCGATTCGCGCCCGGCCCCACGCTCGGGTTCTCGCGCCGCTTCCGGCCGCTCCTGGCTCTGCTGCCGGACGGACGCGCGCACCTGGGAACGGGCCGGGGGCATGGCGAAGGCCCGGACGTCCACCGAGTCGGTGACGGCGTCCGGCACGACGGCGCTGGGCTCCCCCTCCTCGGCGGAGCGCGCCCGCAGGTCCTTGGCGTACCGGCGCTCCATTCCCGCCCGTCCGGACAGCAGCCGGATGGCGGTGCTGAAGCGTTCCGTCGGACGGGCCTCGTTCAGCTCGTCCTGCCTACGGAGCCACATCGGCACCAAGTAGGCGGCCCAGGCCCCGACAATGACTGCGTAGATGAGGCCGCTGCTGCTCACGCCTCACACGGTAGAGGGGTTTGAGTGAGGCCATCTGCCAATTGAGCCGGTGTGTCGCACGATCTGGCTGATATTTCGAGCTTTTTTTGTGACGGATGCGATCAACAGGCCGCCGAGTTGGCGAATTCATTGCCCCAAGGCGGTCATCCGTCGATCACTTTCGAACACTTATTCCATTTCCGAGGATCCGGGCTTCCGGGGCTCCGGCCTTCCGCCCGTCCGGGCCCAACAGGCTCCCCGCTACGCGGGATTGTCGTGCGGGGTGCTCCGGGAGCGCGCCCGCTGCCAGCGGGCCAGCAGCCCCTCGGGCACCTCTTCCGCGGTGAGCGCGAAGACGAGATGGTCGCGCCAGGCGCCGTCGATGTGGAGATAACGGGGTCTGAGCCCCTCCTCACGGAATCCGAGTTTCTCGACGACCCGGCGGCTCGGGCCGTTCTCCGGGCGAATGCAGACCTCGATGCGGTGCAGTCCCACGGCACGGAAACAGTGGTCGACGACGAGCGCCACGGACGTCGGCATCACTCCGCGCCCGGCCACCGACTCGTCCACCCAGTAGCCGATGTGACCCGAGCACATCGAGCCCCAGGTGATCCCGGCGACCGTCAACTGCCCGACCAGGCGCCCCTGGTACTCGATGACGAACGGCAGCATCCGGCCCGAGTTCGCCTCGGACCGCAGGTGCCGCACCATCTGCCGGTACGTCGGCCGGTGCGCGATCGGCCCGCTGGGGGTGGGCGGCGGAATGGTCGCCTCCCAGGGGCGCAGCCAGTCCCGGTTGCGCCGGTTGACCTCGCGCCAGTCCCGCTGGTCACGCAGTTTTATCGGCCTCAGGACGATGTCGCCGTCCACCAGCACGGCGGGCCAGGATGGGCTGTTCAGCTCGCACCCCCACTGGTGTCGGCGGGTCTGGGGTGATCGCCGCCTCGGATCTGGTCGACGGCGTGCGCCAGCAGGGGCTCCAGGACGGCGAGGCCGTCCCGCACCCCGCCGGCGGAACCCGGCAGGTTGACGATCAGTGTGCCCCCGGCGACTCCGGCAAGGCCACGGGAGAGCGCCGCGGTCGGCACCTTCTCCCGGCCGTACGCCCGGATGGCCTCGGCGATGCCCGGCACTTCGTAGTCGATCACCGCGCGGGTGGCCTCGGGGGTGCGGTCGGTGGGCGAGACGCCGGTGCCGCCAGTGGTGACGACGGCGTCGTAACCGGCTTCTATGGCTGCGCGCAGGGCGGCCTCGACCGGGCGGCCGTCGGGGACCACCTGCGGTCCCTCGACCACGAACCCGAAGCGCTTGAGGCCGTCGGTGACCAAGGGGCCGCCCTTGTCCTCGTAGACCCCAGCGGCTGCCCGGTTGGAGGCGGTGACCACCAAGGCCCTGTACGGCGCGGGCAGCGCGCCGCCGGCCGAATCGTCGGGGCTCATGTCCGGCTCCAGTCCCCCGACTTGCCGCCCGTCTTCTCCTCCACGCGCACGTCCGTGATGACCGCTCCCTTGTCGACCGCCTTGACCATGTCGATCACGGTGAGCGCGGCGACAGAGACCGCGGTGAGCGCCTCCATCTCGACGCCCGTACGGTCCGTCGTCCTCACGGTGGCCCGGATCCGTACGGAGTCGTCCGCGACCGACAGATCCAGTTTCACACCCGACACCGACAACGGGTGGCAGAGCGGGATCAGGTCCGGGGTGCGTTTGGCGCCCATGATCCCCGCGATGCGCGCGGTGGCCAGGGCGTCGCCCTTGGGGACCCCTTCGCCGCGCAGCAGTTCGACCACGCGGGGCGAGACGAGGACGCGTCCGCTGGCGGTGGCGGTGCGCGCGGTCACGTCTTTGCCGGACACGTCGACCATCCGGGCGGCGCCCGCGTCGTCGATGTGGGTGAGGCGGTCTTGCGCAAGGGGTCCGGGGGTGTCCCCCCGGAAAGGCTCAGTCATGCTGTGTGGCGCTCCCGGTCCGGGCGTGTTGTGCGCGACACGGTACCGCCAACCGCGAGTGGTCAGCGGAGCAGGACCACCTGGACCTCGGTGCCGGGCTCGACGGACTCGACGTCCTCGGGGACGACGATCAGCGCGTCGGCGAGCGCGAGGGCCGCGACCAGGTGCGATCCGGCGCCCCCTACGGGGGTCACCTCGCCGTCGGCGTACGTTCCGCGCAGGAACTGTCTGCGGCCCTTGGGGGAGGTCAGCGCCTTGTCCGTGGTGAGGGTGGCCCGGGTCGTCGGGCGGTGGACGTCGTCGAGGCCCATCAGGGTGCGGATCGCGGGCCGGGCGAACAGTTCGAAGGAGACGTACGACGACACGGGGTTGCCGGGGAGGGCCAGCAGCGGGATGTGGTCGGGGCCGATGGAGCCGAAGCCCTGGGGTTTGCCGGGCTGCATCGCGAGCTTGCGGAAGTCGATCCCGGCGCCCGCCTCGTCCTCGTCCCCCACGGAGGACAACGCCTCCTTGACGACGTCGTACGCCCCGACGCTCACGCCGCCGGTGGTGACCAGGAGGTCGGCGCGGACGAGCTGGTCCTCGATGGTGTCACGGAGGGTCTCGGCGTCGTCGGCGACGGCGCCCACCCGGTAGGCGATGGCGCCGGCGTCGCGGGCGGCGGCGGTGAGGGCGAAGCTGTTGGAGTCGTAGATCTGGCCGTCGCCCAACTGCTCGTCGGGCTGGACGAGTTCGCTGCCGGTGGACATGACGACCACGCGGGGGCGGGGGCGGACGCGGACCGTGCCGCGGCCGATCGCGGCGAGCAGGGCGATCTGCGGCGGGCCGAGGATCGTGCCGGCGTCCAGGGCGCGGTCGCCCGCCTTCACGTCGCTGCCCGTCGCACGTACGTGCGCGCGTGCCTCGGCCGGGCGGTACACCTGCACCTGGCCGCCGGCGGCCTCGGGGGCCTGGCTGCGGGCCCGCATGCCGGTGACCGGGCCGTCGCCGAGGCCTCCGTCGGTCCATTCCACGGGGACGACGGCCTCGGCGCCGGGCGGGAGCGGGGCGCCGGTCATGATGCGGGCGGCCTCTCCGGGGCCCACGTGGAGCGGCTCGGCCCGGCCCGCCGCGACGTCGCCGACGACCGTCAGGACGGCGGGGAACTCCTCGCTCGCGCCCGCGACGTCCGTGACCCGCACCGCGTACCCGTCCATCGAGCTGTTGTCGAAGGGCGGGAGCGAGACCGGCACCGTGATGTCCTCGACCAGGACGCAGCCCTGGGCGTCGAGCAGTTGCAGCTCGATGGGTTCCAGGGGGCGGACGGTCGCGAGGATGTCCTCCAGGTGCTCGTCCACCGTCCAGAGGTGGTCGGGTCCTGGGGTGCGGTTCGCGGCGGTGCTCAACGTTGCTACATCTCCTCGGCTACGTAACTGCGAAGCCAGGCGCGGAAGTCCGGGCCCAGGTCTTCACGTTCGCACGCGAGTCTGACAATGGCACGCAGATAGTCGCCCCGGTCGCCGGTGTCATAGCGGCGGCCCTTGAAGACGACGCCGTGCACGGGGCCGCCGATCTTCTCGTCGGTGGCCAATTGCTGGAGGGCGTCGGTGAGTTGGATCTCGCCGCCGCGGCCGGGTTCGGTCTTGCGCAGTATGTCGAAGATGTGGGGGTCGAGGACGTAGCGGCCGATGATCGCGTAGTTCGACGGGGCGTCGGCCGCCTCCGGCTTCTCGACCAGGCCGGTGACCTTGACGACGTCGTCGTCCGCGGTGGCCTCTACGGCCGCGCAGCCGTAGAGGTGGATCTGCTCGGGTGCGACCTCCATGAGGGCGACGACGCTGCCGCCGTGCTGCTCCTGGACGGCGACCATGCGCGCGAGGAGGGGGTCCCGGGGGTCGATCAGGTCATCCCCGAGGAGGACGGCGAAAGGCTCGTGGCCGACGTGCGGGGCCGCGCACAGGACGGCGTGGCCGAGGCCCTTGGGGTCGCCCTGGCGGACGTAGTGCATGGTGGCGAGGTCGCTGGACTCCTGGACCTTGGCCAGCCGGCTCGCGTCGCCCTTCTTCTGGAGGGCGGATTCGAGCTCGTAGTTGCGGTCGAAGTGGTCCTCTAGGGGGCGCTTGTTGCGTCCGGTGATCATGAGGACGTCATCGAGCCCAGCCGACACGGCTTCTTCGACCACGTACTGGATCGCGGGCTTGTCCACGACCGGCAGCATCTCCTTGGGAGTTGCCTTCGTGGCCGGCAGGAACCTGGTGCCTAGACCGGCTGCGGGGATGACAGCCTTGCTGATCCTGGGGTTCGACTGAGTCATGCCCGAACCTTATCCGGTGCCTTTGTGCAGAATCTGTGGCCCCGGTTAAAACACTCTCATATGAGCCTATTAGGAAGGATACGGGTGGGACCTGTGCGTCACCTGGATCGTGAAGTCGAGCCTGACAAGCGAATGTTGCGGCAGGAGTTCCTCACGGTGAGGAACAGGTTGACGGCCGATGACGTGCGGGGGGCCGCCGTCGCGCTCGCCGACCGTGCTCTGGAACTACCCGAGTTGGCGCACGCGCACACGGTGGCGGCGTACGTCTCCGTAGGGAGCGAACCCGGAACGCTGGTGCTCCTGGACGCACTCCGCGCGCGGGACGTCAACGTGCTGCTGCCTGCGCTGCTCCCGGACAACGACCTCGACTGGGGCTCCTACGACGGCGAGGGCTCGCTCGCGCGGGTCCGACACGGCGGAAAGATGACCCTGTTCGAGCCCTCCGGGGAGCGGCTCGGCCCGGACGCCGTGACCGCCGCCGACGTCGTCCTGCTGCCCGGCCTGGCGGTCGACGGGCGCGGGATGCGGCTGGGGCGCGGCGGCGGGTCGTACGACCGCGTGCTGGCGCGGCTGGAGCGGGCGGGCGCGCATCCCTCGCTGGTGGTGCTGCTGTACGACTCCGAGGTCGTCGCGCACGTCCCCGCGGAGGCGCACGACCGGCCGGTGCGGGCGGCGGTGACGCCGAGCGGTGTACGGCGGTTCCCGGGGAACTGAAATGGCTCTCCACGCACGCGTGGAGGGCCATTTCGATCGTTCAACGATTCACGGTTTGAGCACCAGGGTGTCGCTCGTGCTGTCGTCGACCGCCTTGGACGAGAACGACCAGGACAGCAGCTCACCGTTGACCCACTTGCTGGTCTGGTCGGTGTAGTGCGCGCTGTAGGCGTGTCCGGAGGCTCCGGTGAGGTTGATCCACTTGGACTTGTCGAAGTCGTCGAGGTTGACCACCATGCGCATCGACGGCACCCAGACGACTCCGTAGCCGCCGGCCGCGTTCCAGCCGGTCGCGTTGACCGTGGCCTCGCCGCCGCTGAGCTTCCAGGGGCCGCGGTTGAGAACGTACTGGACGATGCCGGGGCCGTCGGTGCCCAGGGTCTGGTTCTTCAGGAACAGGCGGTGCAGCCGGCCCCAGCTCCAGGTGTCGATGTCCTTGCCGAGCTTGGCGGTCAGCTCCCAGCGGGCGTCGATCATGGCGCGCTTGAAGAGCTGGTTCATGTTGCTCGCCCCCGGGCGGTTGCCCGACTTGGGGGTCGTCCACCAGTCGTTGGTGGGGTCGTCCATGAGCTTGCGGACGACCTCGAACCAGCGGTCGCCGCCGTCCGGTTGCGCCTGGTCGGCATCGCGCTCGCCGCACTCGTGCACCTTCTGGGCGTCCTCGTCGACGGGCCCGGTGGTGTCGACCGGCGTGACGAACAGGCACTGGCCCTTGACCCGCAGCTCCTTGGGCAGCTTGTTGCCGAAGGCGAGCTTGAGGATGTTGCGCCAGACCGAGTTGAAGTAGGCGGCCGCCGCCGAGTCGGCGTCCTGGGTGTAGTCCCAGCCCTCCAGGAGCTTCTGCGCCTCGCGTACGTCGGCGTCGGGTTCGTCGATCTTCAGCAGCTTGGGCACGAGCAGCTTGGCGATCTCGCTGCTGTCGTCGAGCTGCATCTGCCGCATGTCGTCGGTGGAGATCTTGCCGCCGCCGTCGATCTTCGACTGGATCAGATCGGTGATGCGCTGGCTGCGGGTGCCGTAGCCCCAGTCCGTGGTGAGCGTGTACGGGTACTTGTCCTTGTCGATCACGGCCTGGTTGGCGGTGACGATGTAGCCGCGCTTCGGGTTGTACTCGTACGGCAGGGCGGCCTGCGGGATGTAGCCGGTCCAGTCGTACTTGGAGTCCCAGCCGGGCACCGGCAGCGAGCCGTCGCCCTTCCCGCGCGTGGGGATCTTGCCGGGCAGCGTGTAGCCGATGTTGTTCTTGGTGTCGGCGTAGACGAGGTTCTGCGAGGGCACGTCGAACTTCGCGGCGCCCGCGCGGAACTCGCTCCAGTCGGACGCCTTGTCGATGGCGAAGACGGCGTCCATGGTCGCGCCCGGGTCCTCGGCGGTCCAGCGCAGGGCGATGCCGTAGCCGTCGCCCCTGTCGGGTGCCGCGGTGTCGACGGCGGCCTTCTTGCCGACCTTCACGAGTTCGTCGTTGCGGTCCGACAGCAGGGGACCGTTGTTGGTCTCCCGGACGACGATCTTCTTGGACGTGCCGCCGGCGACCTTGATGGTCTCCGTGCGGGTCGTGAAGGGCTTCGTGGTGCCGTCGTACAGGTAGCCGTCGCCGGAGAGGTTCTCCAGGTAGAGGTCGGTGACGTCGACTCCGGAGTTGGTCATGCCCCACGCGATGTCCTGGTTGTGGCCGATGACGACGCCGGGCATGCCCGCGAAGGTGTAGCCGGAGACGTCGTACTGGCACTTGCTGGAGACCGCGCGGCAGTGCAGGCCCATCTGGTACCAGACGGACGGCAGCGAGGCCTCCAGGTGGGGATCGTTGGCCAGGAGGGGCTTGCCGGTGATGGTGTTCTTGCCGGCGACGACCCACGAGTTGGAGCCGATGCCCTGGCCGTTCACGCCGACAGCCGTCGGGAGGTCGTCCAGGACGTCCGAGAGGCCCGAGAGCTGGCTGGTGAGGGCCGAGCCGGACGAGGACGACGAGGAGCCCGTCGTGCCGCTCGTGGACGTGCTGGAGGAACCGTCACCGCCGTCGAAGGTCTTGGTGTACTCGTCGTACTCGCCCTCGGTGACGATCGGCTGGTTGCGGTCGTACGGGTACTCCGGGTACAGGTCCGCGATCTGCTGGGGGCCGAGACGGCTGGTCATCAGGGCGCGGTCGATCTCGTCCTTCATGTTGCCGCGCAGGTCCCAGGCCATCGCCTTGAGCCACGCGACCGAGTCGACCGGGGTCCACTTCTCCGGCTTGTAGTCGTACTTGAAGCCGAGAGCCGCGTACTCCAGGGAGATGTCCTTGCCGTCCTTGCCCTGGAGATAGGCGTTGACCCCCTTGGCGTACGCCTGGAGATACTTCTTCGTGGAGGCCGACAACGTGGTGTCGTACTCCTTCTGCGCGACCCGGTCCCAGCCCAGGGTGCGCAGGAACTCGTCGTTCTTGACCTGGTCCTTGCCGAACATCTCGGACAGCCGCCCGGCGGTCATGTGCCGGCGTACGTCCATCTCGTAGAACCGGTCCTGCGCCTGGACGTAGCCCTGCGCCATGAACAGGTCCGCGTCGGAGGACGCGTAGATCTGCGGGATGCCGTAGCTGTCACGCTTGACGTCGACGGGCCCCGACAGGCCGTCGAGCGTGATCGAGCCCGTGGTCTGCGGAAGGGAGGCACGGACCGTGCTGACGGACCAGTACGCGCCGTAGGCGATGCCCCCGATGATGGCCATTACCAGAACAAGCACCAATAGACGGGCTTTGCGCCCCTTTTTCCTGCCGGACTTGCCGGGCTTATGACCCGATGAGGCGGTGGTGTTGGGGGGCATCGCTGTCCTTGCTGTCCTAACGCGAGCGGCAGGGCGGGCTGTGCTTTTGACTGAGCGCTGGAGCAACCATAGGCGCAGGGTCCCGAGCGACTTGACGCGGAGTCGGGTACTGACGCGGACGGGCGTTCGATCTTGCCTCGGGAAGTGTCAAGAAAGCGTCAAGAGTTAGGTAAGGTAACGAAGTACTTGGATGCATGGCACCGCAGCCTCGCGTCCCCTGTACGTGTGCTGTCGCCCTCGACGCGCGCCAGCCGAGGAAGGGAAGGCTTCTGACTGTCCACCACCTCGACCAGCTTCTGCTCGTCTGCTCGCTCGTCCTGCTCGTCGCCGTCGCGGCGGTCCGGGTCTCCTCGCGCAGCGGGCTCCCCAGCCTGCTCGTGTACCTGGGGATCGGCGTCGCCATGGGCCAGGACGGCATCGGCGACATCCACTTCGACAACGCCGAGCTGACCCAGGTCATCGGGTACGCGGCCCTGGTCGTGATCCTGGCCGAGGGCGGCCTCGGCACGAAGTGGAAAGAGGTCAGGCCGGTCCTGTCGTCAGCCGCCACACTGGCGCTGGCGGGGGTGGCGGTGAGCGTCGGCATCACGGCCGCGGGCGCGCACTATCTGGTCGGCCTGGAGTGGCGGCAGGCGTTCATCATCGGGGCGGTGGTGTCCTCGACGGACGCGGCGGCGGTCTTCTCCGTGCTGCGCAGAATCCCCCTCCCCGCGCGCGTGACGGGCACGTTGGAGGCCGAGTCCGGCTTCAACGACGCCCCGGTGGTCATCCTGGTCGTCGCCTTCTCCACGGCGGGCCCGGTCGAGCACTGGTACGCGCTGGTGGGCGAGATAGCCCTGGAGCTGGCCATCGGCGCGGCCATCGGCCTCGCGGTGGGCTGGCTCGGCTCCTGGGGGATGCGGCACGTGGCGCTGCCCGCCTCCGGCCTCTACCCGATCGCCGTCATGGCGATCGCGCTCACCGCGTACGCCACGGGCGCCTTGGCGCACGGCAGCGGCTTCCTGGCGGTCTATCTCGCCTCGATGGTGCTCGGCAACGCCAAGCTGCCCCACTGGCCCGCCACACGCGGCTTCGCCGACGGGCTCGGCTGGATCGCGCAGATCGGCATGTTCGTCCTGCTCGGCCTGCTGGTCACCCCGCACGAACTGGGGGACGACGTCTGGCCCGCGCTCATCATCGGCCTGGTGCTGACCATGGTGGCTCGGCCGCTCAGCGTGGTGATCAGCCTCACGCCGTTCCGGGTGCCCTGGCAGGAGCAGACCCTCATGTCCTGGGCCGGGCTGCGCGGCGCCGTGCCCATCATTCTGGCGACGATCCCCATGGTGAACGGCGTCGCCGGCAGCCGCCGCATCTTCAACATCGTCTTCGTCCTGGTCGTCGTCTACACCCTCGTCCAGGGGCCGACGCTGCCCTGGCTGGCCCGCAAGCTGAAGCTGGGCGAGGGGGCGGAGGCCGCCGACCTCGGCATCGAATCGGCGCCCCTGGAGCGGCTGCGCGGGCATCTGCTGTCCGTCGCGATCCCCGGGGAGTCGAAGATGCACGGCGTCGAGGTCAACGAACTGAGGCTGCCGGCCGGGGCCGCAGTCACCCTCGTCGTACGGGACGGAAAATCGTTTGTCCCGCTGCCCTCGACGGTCCTGCGGCGCGGCGACGAGCTCCTCGTGGTCGCCACGGATCCCGTCCGGGATGCGGCGGAGCAGCGGCTGCGCGCGGTGGGTCACGGCGGCAAGCTGGCGGGCTGGCTGGGCACGGACGGCGCCGGCGCCAGTCGTTAAGGGCATGTTTCGCACGGTTCACATGTTCACCAATCACAGGTGAACGCGCGCGTGGTGCCCGTTTTCGCAGGCTCACCAGGCTTCATCACCTGTACGATGAAGGCACATTCTGATCGAACCAACTCTGCCTGACGCAGTGCTGGCGCGACCGTATGGCGGCCGAATCCCTCCTCCGCAGTGGGCACCGGTATCTACCGCAGTTCCGCGCAAGAGGACAGTGCTCGGCTCCCCCCGCACGGGGCGCGCTACCAGGTGGCAGAAAGGCACGGGCCGTGGCATCCACGGTCACCTCCCGCCCGGGATCGCGTCCTGGATACGGGCAGTTGCTGCGCACGCGCGGCGCCTGGACGTTCCTGCTCCCCGGCTTCGCGGCACGCCAGCCGTTCGCGATGCTCACCATCTCCATCGTGCTGCTGGTGCAGCACACCACCGGCTCCTACGGCGCGGCGGGCGCCGCTGCGGCCGTCACCGGCGTCTCCATGGCCCTGTTCGCGCCCTACAGCGGACGACTGGCCGACCGCCACGGGCAGCGGGCCGTCCTGCTCCCCGGCGTCCTGCTGCACTCCCTGTCGGGCCTGACGTTCACGGCGCTCGCGCTGGGCCACGCGCCTCTGTGGGCGCTGTTCGTGGCGGCGGTGCCGACCGGCGCCTCGGTGCCGCAGATCGGGCCCATGGTGCGCGCCCGCTGGGGCGTCAGGCTCCAGGACTCCCCGCTGCTGAGCACCGCCGCCGCCTTCGAGTCCGTCACGGACGAGCTGACCTTCGTCTTCGGCCCGCTCCTGGCGACCGCCCTGTGCACCGCCGTGAACCCGGCCGCCGGCCTCGTCACGGAGGCGTCGCTCACCCTGATCGGCGGTCTGCTGTTCGCCGCACAGAAGAGCACCCAGCCCACGGTGACCGTCAGCGGGCACGCACGCGTGGAGCACGTTTCCGCGCTGGGCATCCCCGGGGTGCGCGTGCTGATCGTGACCTTCCTGGGCATCGGTTCCGTCTTCGGCGGAATGCAGGTCTCCCTGGCCGCCTTCACCGACTCGATCGGCGAACCCGGCCTGAACGGCGCCCTGTACGGCACGTTCGCCGCCGGCAACATGCTCTCCGGTCTCGTCTGCGGTGCCGTCGCCTGGAAGGTCGCCCCGCAGCGCCGCCTCCTCGTCGGCTACGGAGCCCTCGCGCTGACCGCGTCCGCCCTGTGGACCGCCCACTCCGTGGTGCTGCTGGCCGGCCTCGGTCTCCTGGTCGGCATGTGCATCGCGCCCGCCCTGATCACCGGCTACACGCTGGTCGAGGGGCTCGTCCCGGCCGGCGCCCGCACCGAGGCCTTCACCTGGCTGACCGGCGCGGTCGCGCTCGGCCAGGCCGCCGCCGTCACGGTCGCCGGACAACTGGAGGACCGCCTGTGGGGCGGCGCCGGTTTCCTGGTCCCGATGGCCGGTACGGTGCTTGCTTTGGGGACCCTGGTGGCCCTCCGGTCACACCTCGCGACCCGGCCCCACAGCCGCACCGTGGCACGTGGCGTCGGTCACCGCGTGCCGGTGGCAGTGGACTGATCCCCGGGAATACGTCACTATGGACGCTCGTTAGCACTCATTGAGTGAGAGTGCCAGGAGGAAGACACAGTGCCGACCTACCAATATCAGTGCACCGAGTGCGGCGAGGGCCTTGAGGCGGTGCAGAAGTTCACCGACGACGCCCTGACCGAGTGCCCCAACTGCGGTGGCCGCCTGAAGAAGGTGTTCTCCGCGGTCGGCATTGTCTTCAAGGGCTCCGGCTTCTACCGGAACGACAGCCGCGGCTCCTCGTCGAGCAGCTCGCCGGCCACCGCGAAGCCGTCGACGTCCTCGGACTCGAAGCCGTCCACCACCTCGACCTCGTCGTCCTCCTCGGACTCGAAGTCGAAGTCGTCGAGCACGGGCTCCTCGTCCAGCAACAGCTCCGCCGCGTAGGACTTCTCCGCGGGACCCTGTCGTCGTACGACGACAGGGTCCTCGGCGTTTCCGGAGCCGGTTCCCGTAGCTGTTTCCGTAGCTGTTCCGTAGCCGCTCCTGCGGTATTTCGGCGGCGGCTAGGGTGCTGCTCATGGCGAACGCAGAGATCGGCGTGATCGGTGGCTCCGGGTTCTATTCGTTCCTCGACGACGTGACCGAGATACAGGTGGACACCCCTTACGGGCCACCCAGCGACTCCCTCTTCCTCGGCGAGATCGCCGGCCGGCGGGTCGCCTTCCTGCCCCGGCACGGACGCGGCCACCATCTGCCGCCGCACCGCATCAACTACCGGGCGAACCTCTGGGCGTTGCGCTCCGTCGGGGTCAGCCAGGTCCTCGGTCCGTGCGCGGTGGGCGGGCTGCGCCCCGAGTACGGGCCGGGCACGCTGCTGGTGCCGGACCAACTCGTGGACCGTACGAAGTCCCGCACGGGCACGTACTTCGACGGACTGCCGCTGCCCGACGGCACGGTGCCGAACGTGGTGCACGTGTCCCTGGCCGACCCCTACTGCCCGACCGGCCGGGCGGCCGCGCTGAAGGCGGCGCGCGGGCAGGGCTGGGAGGCGGTGGACGGCGGCACGCTCGTGGTGATCGAGGGCCCGCGGTTCTCGACCCGCGCCGAGTCCTTGTGGCACCGGGCGCAGGGCTGGTCGGTGGTCGGCATGACCGGCCACCCCGAGGCGGCGCTCGCCCGTGAACTGGAGCTCTGCTACTCCTCGTTGACCCTGGTCACCGACCTCGACGCGGGCGCCGAGACCGGTGAGGGCGTCTCCCACGACGAGGTGCTGCAGGTGTTCGCGGCCAACGTGGACCGGCTGCGGGGCGTGCTGTTCGACGCGGTGGCCGCGCTGCCGGAGAGCGGGGCACGGGACTGCCTGTGCGTGAACGCGCTGGGCGGGATGGATCCGGGGTTCGAGCTGCCGTAACGGCCGGCCGCGGCCGGGGACTCGGAGAGGTGGCGGGGATCCGGGGAGGTGGCGGGGTGCGGAACTTCCCGTTCGGGTGAGGGAGTTGTCCACAACCGGCGGGTAGCACACGGGCTCCGGCGGGCGGCGGCGCGAGGCCTCATCGTGGGACCGCAAACCGATCCCTCGTCTCAGGTGGTGGTCCCCATGTCCCTGTCCCCTCTCAGCTCCCCGCCCGGCTCCCCTCCCGGCTCTCCGCTCATCTCCCCTTCCTTTCCGCGCCCGTTGGGCACCGACGCCCCACCCACGTGCGAGGTGCCGCACTTCGCGCCGGTGCGGGTGCGCGGCGGTCGCCATCAACTGCGTCGGTTGCTACGGCACCGGAGGCGGGCCGTCGCGGCCGGGCTCGCGCTGGCCGCTGTCGCGCTCATGACGGCCGGCCCGCGTGACGCGGCCCAGGCGCGGCACAGCGAGCGGCCTCGCGGGCATCCGGTGGCCGATCCGGTACGGCAGCGTCGGGCGGTCGAGTGGGTGTCGGCGCCGGTGCGGATCGCCGACGCCGGTACGGTCCGGCTGCTGCGAGCCGGCGACCGGGTCGATGTGATCGCCGCCGAGGAGTCGGCGGCGGGCGGTGCGGCCCGGGTGGTCGCGCGCGGGGCGCGGGTGACGAAGGTGCCCGAGCCGCTCGAAGTGGCCGACGGAGGCGGGGCGTTGGTGGTGCTGTCGGTGCCGCGCTCCACGGCGGCGCGGCTGGTCGGCGCGAGCGCCACGGCCCGGTTGGCGGTGACAGTGTGTTGAGCCGTGTTCTCCGTATCGTGAGCCGCACTCTCCGGCACCTGTGCGAATTCGTGTCAAGTCCCTCGTTGGAGTTACTGAATTGGACAGGATGGCCGGGCCTTGACGTAGGTTGCGGAGCTGTTGGTTCCACCCCCTGCGCATGCGAGAAGAGGCTCCGAGTTGAGCGAGCAGAAGAAGGAACCGGGCGTCTGGCAGGGCTTCAAGGCCTTCCTGACGCGCGGGAACGTCGTCGATCTGGCAGTCGCGGTCGTCATCGGCGCCGCCTTCACGAACATCGTCAACTCGGTGGTGAAGGGGCTCATCAACCCGCTTGTCGGGGCGATCGGCACACAGAACCTGGACACCTACAGCTCGTGCCTGAGCAGCACCTGCTCGGGCGACAAGGGCATCCAGTTGATGTGGGGCTCCGTCCTGGGGGCCACCCTCAGCTTCGTGACCACCGCGGCGGTCGTGTACTTCCTGATGGTGCTGCCGATGTCGAAGTACCTGGCCCGCGCGGAGGCCCAGCGCAAGGCCAAGGAAGGCACGCACGAGGTCATCGAGATCACCGAGCTGGAGGTGCTCAAGGAGATCCGCGACGCGCTCGTCGCGCAGCGCGGCGAGGGGCACCGGGAGCCGTAGCCAACGGCTCGAACGGGACCGGCGGCTCAGATGTGGTGGGGCGGCTTCTCGTCGAGGAAGCGCTTCAGGTCGGCCGCACTGTCGGCCGCGCTGTCGCCCTCGGTGCGCTCGCCCCACCCGCGGTCCGTGTCGTCCGAGGACGGCCGGCTCAGCGGGTCGTCGAAGACCAGCGTGGGCTTCGGATCACGCGGCTCGGGAGCGGGGGCGGTACTCATGCCTCCAGGGTACGGCCCCCGGCGGACGTTATCTGCTGTGCTTGGCCCCATGACGTCCGAGATGCAGAGACCCCAGCGGCCCCAGCGACCTCTCCGCCCCATGCACCCCCTGCGCCCGCTCACCGCCCGGGGCCGGGACGAGCCGCACCGGGTCGCCTCACCGCTGGAGCTGTTCTTCGACCTGTGCTTCGTCGTGGCCATCGCGCAGGCGGGCGTCCAGTTGGCGCACGCTGTCGCGGAGGGGCATGCGGGCGAGGGCGTACTGAACTACGCGATGCAGTTCTTCTCGATCTGGTGGGCCTGGATGAACTTCTCCTGGTTCGCCTCGGCCTACGACAACGACGACGTGCTGTACCGGGTCGTCACCCTGGTGCAGATCGCCGGTGTCCTGGTCCTCGCGGCCGGGGTCTCTCGCGCCTTCCAGCAGCACGACTACCTGCTCGTATGGCTCGGCTACGTGATCATGCGGCTGGCGATGGCCGCGCAGTGGCTGCGGGCCGCGAAGGACGCGGACGGCCCGGAGCGGACGATGGCATTGCGGTACGCGGGCGGCGTGCTGCTCTGCATGGTCGGCTGGACCGGCCTGGTGGTCCTGCCGGAACCGGCCCGCGGCTGGGTGTTCCTCGTGATGGTGATCGCCGAGCTGAGCGTGCCGCGCTACGCGGAGAAAAACTTCCCTACGCCGTGGCATCCGCACCACATCTCGGAACGGTACGGGCTGTTCACGATCATCGTGCTGGGCGAGACGATCGCGGCGGCGACGATCGCCGTGCAGTCGGGGGTGGACGAGCACGACGCGCTGGGCGAGCTGCTGCCCATCGCCGCGGGCGGGTTGCTGATCGTGTTCGCCGCCTGGTGGATCTACTTCGTGGTGCCGATCCACGGGCATCTTCGGTCCAACCGGCAGGCGTTCCTGTGGGGCTACGGCCACTACCTGATCTTCGCCTCGGCGGCCACGATCGGCGCGGGCCTGGAGGTCGCGGTCACCCAGGCGATCGGCAAGGCGCACATCACCACGCTGGCGGCGTCGGCCGCCGTGACTCTGCCGACCGCGCTGTACCTGCTCAGCGTCTGGGCGCTGCACGCCCGCCACTACAAGGTGGGCATCACCCAGCAACTGGTGCTTCCGACGGCCGCGTTGCTGGTGATCTGCTGCACCTTCCTCGGGGACTGGGCGGTGCTCGCGGCCGGGCTGGTGTCGGCGCTGACGGTCTCGGTCGGGGTCACACTGACGGCCCGGACGGCTGCCGCCGGGGAGGGCGGGGCCGTCGCGCCGGCGCCGGCGGACTGACCGCCACCAGACCAGCCGGGCGCGCTGGGCCGGCCGCCACGGCAACGGCAACGGCAACGGCAACGGCAACGGCAACGGCAACGGCAACGGCAACGGCAACACACGCTGGCCGAACCACCATCGCAACAGCCACACGCGCGAGGCCGACCACCTCCGCAAGAGCCGCACGCCCTGGATCCAGCGCCATCGGATCAGCCACGCATGCCGGCCCAACTGCCCCTGGATCAGCGGCGCGTACGGAGCTGACCACCCCCGGGTCAGCCGCCCCTGCCGATCCGGCCCCCGCCAAAACAGCCGCCGGTACTCAACCAACCGCCTCCGCAACGGCCGCCCGAGCCGGGCTGACCACCTCCGAAACCGCCGCCCGAGCCGAACCGACCCCCACCGAGACAACCACCCGAGCCGAACCGACCCCCACCCAGCCAACCCCCGACATCCAACCAACCCCCACCGAAACAACCGCCCAACCCAACCCGAACATCCCCGCATCACCGGCCCGCCCCGCCCCGCCCACCCCCGGATCGGACACTCGCTGGGCGAGACTGAACCCCATGACAGTTGACGCGTTGACGGATGTGGCCGGGGTGCGGGTGGGGCATGCGACGCGGGTGGGGGACGGTTGGCTCACCGGTACCACCGTCGTGCTCGCGCCGGAGGGTGGGGCCGTGGCCGCCGTGGATGTGCGCGGTGGCGGGCCCGGTACCAAGGAGACCGACGCGCTCGATCCGCGCAATGTGGTGCAGCGGGCCGAGGCGATCGTCCTGACCGGGGGCAGCGCGTACGGGCTCGATGCCGCGTCCGGGGTGATGGCCTGGCTGGAGGAGCAGGGGCGCGGGGTGCGGGTCGGCGTGGATCCGCTGCATGTCGTGCCGGTGGTGCCCGCGGCCTGTGTCTTCGACCTGGGGCGGGGCGGCGCCTTCAAGGCCAGGCCGGACGCGGCCACCGGGCGGGCCGCGGTCGAGGCCGCCGCGATCAGCGGTCCGGGGGTGCGGGTGCGCGAGGGGTGCGTGGGCGCCGGTACGGGCGCCGCGGTCGGGCCGATGAAGGGCGGGGTCGGGACCGCGAGCATCGTGCTGGAGTCGGGGATCACGGTGGCCGCGCTCGTGGTGGCCAACGCGGCGGGGTCGGTGATGGATCCCGAAACGGGCGTCCTGTACGGGGAGTTGTTCCAGGGGCGCGTGACGTATCCGGAAGCGCACGTCCACGAGGCCGCGCGTCGGCGCCTCGCCGAGGCCTCCGCGAAGAACGCGCCTCCTCTGCTGAACACCACGCTCGCGGTGGTCGCCACCGACGCGGACCTGTCGAAGGCGCAGGCGCAGAAGCTGGCCGGCACGGCGCACGACGGCATCGCGCGCGCCGTACGCCCGGTGCATCTGCTGAACGACGGGGACACGGTGTTCACGTTGGCCACCGGGGCCCGCCCGCTCGACGCCGAACTCCCCCTCGCCCTCAACGACATCCTCGCGGCCGGCGCGGAGGTCGTGACCCGGGCGATCGTGCGCGCGGTGCGTGCCGCCGAGTCGGTGGACGGGCCGGGCGGGGCGTGGCCGTCGTACGAGGAGTTGTACGGGAGGCGGTAGGCAGGCGGTGGGGCGGTGGGCATCCGGGGTTTCCAGAGGTTCGTCCCGGTGTTTGTCGCGGTTCTGTCACCGGATGGCGTTCGTGGGGAACGGCGGGAACCCGGGTGGGGGTTGGGGCGCTCTTTGTCCACGCACCGCAGCGGATCAAGCACCACGCACGACGCGTGACCACTGCGCGCACCGCACACCGCAATCCGCACACCCCACGAACCTGGAGCAGCCCGTGACAACGCCGGACATAGCAGCGCGGCGCGTACTGGGGGCCATCGCCGCCCTGGTGGTCGGCACCCTCACCCTCAGCGCGTGCGGCGGGAACGCCAGCGCGGACGCCGACACCAACAGCAAGGGTGGCGGCGGGACGTCCGTGAAGACGTCGACCGCGAAGATCGTCATCTCGGCGAAGGACGGTTCGACGAACGCGTCCATCAACGCGACCGGCGTGCGGGTCAGCGACGGCAAGCTGACCGACGTGAAGATGACGGTCTCGGGGTCGGGGCAGGCCGTGGACGGGGCGATATCCGCGGACGGCGCGAGCTGGAAGCCGAAGGAGCAGTTGGAGCGCGGGACCAAGTACCAGATATCGGCGACGGCGAAGGACTCGAGCGGCAAGACCGCCGCCGCCAACTCCATCTTCACCACGGTCACTTCGGGCAACAGCTTCATCGGGACGTACACGCCGGACAACGGGACGACGGTCGGTGTGGGGATGCCGGTGTCGTTCACCTTCGACAAGGTGATCAGCGACCAGAAGGCCGTGCAGTCGCACATCACGGTCACGTCCAGCAGCGGGCAGCAGGTCGTGGGGCACTGGTTCGGGGCGCAGCGGCTCGACTTCCGGCCGCAGGACTACTGGAAGGCCGGTTCCAAGGTCACGATGAAGATCGACCTGGACGGCGTGCAGGGCGCGAACGGCGTCTACGGCGTGCAGAAGAAGACCGTGAGCTTCACCATCGGCCGTTCGCAGGTGTCCACGGTCGACGTGAACACGCAGACCATGACGGTCGTGCGGGACGGCCAGACCCTCAAGTCGCTGCCGATCTCCTCGGGCAGCCCGGAACACACCACGTACAACGGGCAGATGGTGATCTCCGAGAAGTTCACGCAGACGCGGATGAACAGCCAGACGGTCGGTCTTGGCGGCGAGTACGACATCCCGGACGTGCCGCACGCGATGCGGCTGACCACGTCGGGGACGTTCATCCACGGCAACTACTGGTACAACAAGGCGAATCCGCCCTTCGGCCAGACCGGCACCAGTCATGGTTGTGTCGGGCTCGCGGACGTACAGGGCGCGCAGGGTGCGACGAACGCCAAGTGGTTCTACGACAACTCCCTCGTCGGGGACGTCGTGATCGTGAAGAACTCCCCCGACAAGACGGTCGCCCCGGACAACGGGCTCAACGGCTGGAACCTGGGGTGGAGCGAGTGGACCGCCGGAAGTGCCGCCTGACCGGCGGGTTTTGACGGAACTTCGGGCCGCGCGGGAACATCTCGCGCGGCCCGCGCGTTTTCCGGGCATACGTTTTCTCGGTTCCCGGAACATGATGTCCGACCGAGGGGCTACGGTATGCACCCACAAGGTGACATGCAGCAACGCCGGGAGAAGCCTTGAGCGTTCCGTACGACACGGCAGCGTACGAACAACCCGAGTCGCCCGAGTCTCCGCAAGAGCACCTCGAGCGACTCCTCGGCCGTGCCCTGAACTCCTTCGAGCTGCCGGACGAGACGATAGGGCGTCTCGACTGCGCGCTGGCGCACGACAGTTCGCTGCACTCCGCGCACCACAGCGCGGGCCTGCACCGGGAGACGTACCGGCACACGTGGCTGCTCGCCGACGGTTCGGCGCTCACCCTGTGGGAGCTCGTCCACAACACCGTGCTGGGGCGTGAGACGCAGCACGAGGTGTATGTCGACGAGGAGGAGCTGCGCACCGCGACCGCGCGTCTGCCGCTGCCGCCGGACACCCCGGAGTTCGAGCTGCCGGTGCTGGTGCAGTTGTCGCCGATCCCGGAGCCCCGGCACACCTACGAGTCGGACGACTCCGCGGACCACGCGCGCAGGTTATTGCGCCGGGCGGAGAACGCGGACCGGCCGGACGCGGAGACGGCGGCGCTGCTGGAGACGGCGTTCGCGCACCAGATCACGCAGGCCTTCGGCCGCCCGTTCCGGGCTGGCCGGGCCGCGGTGTGCTTCTCGCTCTACGAGCACGCGTTCCTGCTGTGCGACGGCGCGGAGGTCTCCCTGTGGGAGGTCGAGCACACGGCGACCCCCGACGGTCGTCACATGTGCGAGGTGTACGCCAGCGAGGACGCGGCCCGGGACGCGATGGAGCGGCGGGCGGCGCGGGTCTTCTGACCGGCGAAGGGCTCAACGCCCGTCGCTGAGCTGTCGTACCAGACCCGCGAAGGCGTCCCGCTCCGCCGGGGTCAGTTCGACGGACTCCAGGTGGGGGGCGGTGTCGCGCTGGTTCGGGAGGCCGTGGAGCGGGTGGGCCGCGTGCCAGACGGTGGGCGCGACGAGGGAGCGGCGCAGGATGCGGGTCAGGCCGAGCACCCAGGCGACGGTCGCCAGGGCGAGAACGGCCACACCGGTCAACTGGAGGATCGAGACGTGCTCAGGCATGCGTCCCAGTAGACACCACGGTCCGGGACCGTGGTCCCGGACCGTGACGTATCTCGCAGTTGCCGTGAACACCTCACGGCGGCCCAAAAGCGGCCAGAAACAGGCTAGGCGGCGACCGGCTGCTTCGTGTCCGCCGTAGGGGCGGATATGCCCTCCGGCGCTCCGGGGGCCGTGCTGCCGGCGGCCGGCTTGCGCATGCCCTTCAGTACGACGACCAGGGCGGCGGTGACGCACATGCCGACCGCGATGGCGATCAGGTAGAAGAACGCGTGCCCGATCAGCGGGACCACGAAGATGCCGCCGTGCGGGGCGCGCAGGGTCGCGCCGAACGCCATCGACAGGGAACCGGTGATCGCGCCGCCCACCATCGAGGACGGGATGACGCGCAGCGGGTCGGCCGCCGCGAACGGGATCGCGCCCTCGGAGATGAAGGAGGCGCCGAGCACCCAGGCGGCCTTGCCGTTCTCGCGCTCGGTCTCGGTGAAGAGCTTGCCGCGCACGGTCGTGGCCAGGGCCATCGCCAGCGGCGGGACCATGCCGGCCGCCATCACCGCGGCCATGATCTTCATCGCGGAGTCACTGGGGTTGGAGACCGCGATGCCCGCCGTGGCGAAGGTGTACGCGACCTTGTTGACCGGGCCGCCGAGGTCGAAGCACATCATCAGGCCGAGCAGGGCGCCCAGCAGGACGGCGTTCGAGCCGCTGAGGCCGTTCAGCCAGTCGGTCATGCCCTTCTGCGCCGAGGCAATCGGTTTCCCGATGACCACGAACATCAGGAACCCGACGATCGCCGTGGAGATCAGTGGGATCACCACCACCGGCATGATCCCGCGCACCGCCGCCGGGATCTTCACCTTCTGGATCGCCAGCACCACACCACCGGCGATCAGACCGGCGGCGAGACCGCCGAGGAAGCCCGCGTTGATGGTGGAGGCGATCATGCCGCCGACGAACCCGGGCACCAGACCGGGCCGGTCCGCCATGCCGTAGGCGATGTAGCCGGCCAGGACCGGGACCAGGAAGCCGAAGGCCACGGCGCCGATCTGGAACATCAGCGCGGCCCAACTGTCGGTCTGCGTCCACACGAAGTGCTGCATGACCGACGGAGCGGACTTGATCTCGTAGCCGCCGATCGCGAAGCCGAGGGCGATCAGCAGACCGCCCGCCGCGACGAACGGGACCATGTAACTCACGCCGGACATCAGCCACTTGCGGAGCATGGAGCCGTAGCCCTCGCCCGCCTCGCCGCCGCGCTCGACCGGCGTCGGCGCGGTTCCGCCGCTGACCTCGCCGCGCTCCGCCTTGCCGCGGACCTCGGTGATCAGTTCGGCGGGACGGTTGATGCCCGCTTTCACACCGACGTCGACGGTCGGCTTGCCGGCGAAGCGGTCCTTCTCCCGTACGGGTACGTCGTGGGCGAAGATCACGGCGTCGGCCGCCGCGATCACCGCCGGGTCGAGCCGGCTGAAACCGGCCGAGCCCTGCGGCTCCACGACGAGTTCGACGCCCGCCGCGCGACCGGCGTTCTCCAGTGCCTCGGCCGCCATGTAGGTGTGCGCGATACCGGTCGGGCAGGAGGTGACGGCGACGATACGGAACGGCTGCGCGGCCGCGCCCGAGTCGGCGCCGGCGCCCTTGTCCGCCGTAGAGGCGGCTGCCGGGGAACCGGCTGTCGGGGAGCTGCCCGCCGCGGCGCCGGTGGAGGCCGCCACCGGCGTCGCGGCGGAGTTTTCGGGGGTGCTCGGGGCGGGGGTCTCGTCCCCGCGGATCAGGGCCGCCGCGCTCTCCGCGTCGCCCACCGCGCGCAGGGCGGAGGTGAACTCGGCGTTCATGAGCTGCCGGGCCAGTGCGGAGAGGATCGTCAGGTGGGCGTCGTCGGCGCCGGCGGGC
Organism: Streptomyces sp. NBC_01478; assembly: GCF_036227225.1. GTDB lineage: Bacteria > Actinomycetota > Actinomycetes > Streptomycetales > Streptomycetaceae > Streptomyces. The sequence continues at coordinate 5,063,370 of NZ_CP109444.1, forward strand.
GCGGCGATCAGGAAGATCAGGTCGGCGGGGCCGTCGGGGGCGCCGAAGTCGACGCCCTCGGCGCTGCGCCCGAAGGCGAGCGACGGTTCGGTGACGTACTCGCTGCGGCAGTGCGGGATGCCGATGCCGCCGTCCAGGCCGGTCGGCATCTGCGCCTCGCGGGCGGCAACGTCGGCGAGGAAGCCGTCGAGGTCGGTGACCCGGCCCTGGGCGACCATGCGCTCGGCGAGGGCACGGGCCGCCGCCTCTTTGGTATCGGCGGACAGGTCGAGGTCGACCAGGTCCGCGGTGATCATCTCGCTCATCGCGGGCTCCTTCGCACGCGTATCGCCCGGGGACTGCCGTGGGCGGGGGTGGGGACGGGGGTGAAGCGGTGGGTCGCGGAGGGGGAGGAGGGGGTGGAAGCGGCGGCTAAGGGGAAGTGCCGCCGCCCTGTGGGCGGTTCGAGGGGTGCCTTGGATGCCGTGGAAACGTTCATGCGACCGGCTCCGTCAGTACGCGGTCCACCGGGACGTCCGCCGTGACCGTCACCGCGGACGGGTCGAGGTCCGCCGGGGTGGGCATCACGCTGCCGGGGAGCTGGACGGCCGCCGCGCCGTGGGCGACCGCCGAGGCCAGGGCCTCCGGGCCGTGGCCGCCGGCGATCAGGAAGCCGGCCAGCGAGGAGTCCCCCGCACCGACATTGCTGCGTACGACGTCGACGCGCGCGCTGCCGTACCAGGCGCCCGAGGCGTCCACCAGCAGTTGCCCGTCGGCGCCGAGGCTCGCGAGGACCGCGCCCGCGCCCAACTCCCGTAGTTCCTCGGCCGCCTTGACCGCGTCGCCGACGGTGGCCAGCGGGCGGGAGACGGCCTCCGCCAGCTCCTCGGCGTTGGGCTTGACGACGTCCGGGCGTTCGCGCAGGGCCTCGATGAGCGCGGGGCCGGAGGTGTCCAGGGCGATACGGACACCGGCCGCGTGCGCACGGGCGACCAACTCGGCGTACCAGGACGGCGCGAGGCCGCGCGGGAGACTGCCGCAACAGGCGATCCAGTCGGCGTCACGGGACTGACCGCGGACCGTCTCCAGGAGCAACTCCTGTTCGGCGGCGGTCAGTTCGGGGCCGGGGGCGTTGATCTTCGTGAGGACGCCGTCCGCCTCGGCGAGGGCGATGTTCGAGCGGGTGGCCCCTGCGACCGGGACCGGCGCGACCTCGATGCCCTGCGCGTCGAGCAGGTCCGCGACCAGCGCGCCCGGGGCGCCGCCGAGCGGCAGCACGGCGACCGTACGGCGGCCTGCGGCGGCGACCGCGCGGGAGACGTTGACGCCCTTGCCTCCCGGGTCCATGCGCTCGCCGGTGGCCCGTATGACCTCTCCGCGGTCCAGCGAGGGGACCTCGTAGGTGCGGTCCAGGGACGGGTTCGGGGTGACCGTGAGGATCATGCGCGCACTACTTCCATGCCGCCGCGCTCCATGGCGGTGGCGTCTTCTGGGCTCAGCCCGCTGTCGGAGATCAGGAGGTCCACGTCGCTCAGGGCGCCGAAGCGGGCGAAGTGCTCCTGGCCGTGCTTCGCGGAGTCGGCGAGCAGCACCACCCGGCGGGCGGCGGCCATCGCCGCGCGCTTCACCGCGGCCTCGGCGAGGTCGGGCGTGGTCAGCCCGTGCCCGGCGGAGAAGCCGTTGGCCGCGACGAACACGACGTCCGCGCGGATCTCGCCGTACGCCCGCAGCGCCCACGCGTCGACGGCGGCGCGCGTACGGTGCCGCACGCGCCCCCCGACGAGGTGGAGCTGCATGCCCGGGTGGTCCGCGAGACGGGCCGCGATGGGCAGGGAGTGGGTGACGACGGTGAGCTCGGCCTCCAGCGGGATGATGCCCGCGAGGCGGGCCACCGTCGTACCGGCGTCGAGGATCACCGTGCCCTGGATGGGCAGTTCGGCGAGGGCCGCCTTGGCGATCCGGTCCTTCTCGTCGGCCGCCGTCGACTCGCGCTCGGCGAGGTCCGGCTCGAAGTCGAGCCGCCCCGCGGGTATGGCACCGCCGTGCACCCGGCGGACGAGTCCCGCGCGGTCGAGGGCCTTCAGATCCCGGCGGATCGTCTCCGCCGTGACCTGGAACTCCTCGGCCAGCGAGATCACGTCCACCCGGCCGCCGTCACGGGCCAGCCGGAGGATCTCCTGCTGCCGCTCCGGTGCGTACATGTCCGTTCGCCTCCGACCTGTGCCCGAACTTGTGGTTTCGCTCGGAGGCTACGCCCAGATTTCCGGAAAGTAAACAGGTTCGGGCATCAGGTGGACATGAACGGGCAGAGGGGGGCGCAATCGGCTCTGGCGGTGGGTGAGTTCAGCTACGGCGCAGGTCCTTGATCTTCTTCTCGGCGGCGAGGATGGCGCGGACCAGTTCACCTCGGGCGGTCTCCTGCCGCATGGCCTGGACGAGCTGGGCGCGGTGCTCCTGGACACCGATGTGCACCGCCTCCGGGTCGGGCTCCGGCAGGGCGGTGGCGACGTAGTCCTTCACACACTCGACGACCTTCCTCAGCTCGGTCCGGACGGCCTCGGTGGTGTCGGCTATTCCCTCGATCATGTTGCCGGTCTGGGAGATCTCGGCGAAGTCGTCGGCGACGCAGGGCTTCCGGGTGAGACGGCACTGCGCCTTGTAGAGGTCGGCGAGCCACTCGGTGGGCTTGTCGTATTCGGAGTTCGTCTCGTCCTTGCGGCGGATCCTCCGCGTCCAGGCGAAGACACGTCTCTGGTGCCGGTACGTCAACGCGGCGATGCAGCCCCCGAGGGCGGAGGCAATGGGCACCAGGAGGGTGCTGGTCATCATGCAGTGATCCGTTCGGGGAGAGAACACGAGCGGGGAGGGGAGAGGAGGGGAGCCGTGTGCCGGGGCGTGGCGGGGTCAGGCCCCGGCGGCGAGGTGGCGCAGCGCGTCGACGTCGTGGACGAGGAACTTGCGGTAGCGGGCCTCGACGATCCCGTGGTAGCGCAGGGTCCGCAGCGCGTTCTCCGTGGTGGAGACGGCGAGTTGGAGGGCGGCCGCGATGTCCTTCTGGCCCGGGCCGGTGATGGTGGTGGAGCCCGTCCGGGGGTCGGGGACGCCCGCGGTGTCGGCGAGATGCGCCAGCAGCCGGCTGGTGCGCTCCAGGGGCGGCCGGGTGGTCAGGGTGTAGACGAGTTCGTCGCTGCGGTTGCGGTCCTCGAGGCTGCGCAGAAGCGCCACCTTGACCTTGGGCCTGCTGCTCAGCAGGACGTTGAAACGGCGCGCACGACAGGGGATGACCACGGTCCTGGCCAGGCACCTGGTGCGGACCGCCGAGTCGAGGGTGATGAGCTTGGCCTCGCCGACCAGTTGGCCGCCGCCCCGGAACCGCGTGACGGTGGGGGCGTTCTCCCGGTCGCCCAGCGGGAAGCGGTCCTGTCGTACGACGCCGTCCCAGATCATGTACACGTTCCGGTCGTCCTGCCCCAGCGGCAGGTACTCGTCCGGGCCGAAGCTGCGGCCGCGCAGGTCGTCCGCCAGCAGGAAGCGCCAGTCCTCGGCCGACAGCCGCTGCAGGAAGCTTCCCTCTGGCTTCTTCTCGTGGTCCTGGAGAAGATCGGTCGGACGGGTGGGGTCGGTGGACCGGCTGGAGTCGGTGGACCGGCTGGAGTCAGAGAGCCGGTTGGAGTCAGAGGATCGGCTGATGTCGGAGGACCGACCGGAGTCGGAGGACCGACCAGTGCCCGCCGGCCGGTCGAAGTCGGTCGGCACCTTGATGTCGGCCGAACGGTCGATGTCGGCCGAACGGTCGCTGTCCATGGGCCAGTTGAAGTCGGCCGGCCAGTTGGTGTCGGGGGTCGAGGGCACGCTCACTCCCCCGCACCGGCGGCCGCGGCGGCGCGCGCACCGGCGTACGCGCCCTGGTGCGCGCGGTGGTGACGGTGTGTCACGGGCTGGGGGCCGCGGGTGGTGCGGGGGCCGCGGCTCAACGGCGGGAATACGCCGTCGTCGTTGACGGTACGCATCGATTCCGATCCTCGTAGTGGTTACGCGTGGGAGCCCCGCTGGTCAGCGGGGTTCCGGGTGGTGGGTCCGGAGCATTCCGGGAGGTGCTGCACCGCCAAGCTGGTTAGGCCCGACGGGTGGAAACTGTGGCGCGAGACATGACGGTACCCCTCGCCAGGAGTGAGAAGCCAGTCGTGTTTTCGAGGGCGCGCGCGAAGAATGTGGATCTTGCCGACAACCCCTGCCCGTGGGGCTTTATTACAGAAGATCGCGGGTAGTTTGAAGGGGAAAGCAATTACCCTTTACCCCATTGACTATCGCGACCGCCCCGGCTGTCCGGGCCCTTTCCAGGGGGGCGGGGGACTCTTCCCGGGTGACCGGGATATGACGCCCGCACAAACCGACGGTAAAAACAGGAGGCCCCGGGGGAACCACCCCCGAGACCTCCCGGAATGGTCCGGACCCACCAAGGATCAGACCGGTGCCCAGTAAACACCACGGATGCCGTTTGGGTCACTCCCCGCCTGACAACATCAAGCCCGCAGCGGTGGATGGCCGGACAGAACCCCTACGGCCGGGGTTTGTCACCGACCGCACACCTCCCCGCACACGCCGTCGGAACACCCGGACCGGCCGCGCTTTTTGCCCCCTTTGCCCCCGCACGAACAAGACATCCATGCCGTCCACGGGGACATGACAGCGTTATCAAATGATTGCCAACGATCAAGAGTAAACAGATTCGGCCAACACGAACCTGCTCCGCCGACACTCCCGGCAAAAAGAAGCACGTCCGGCAAAACATGTGGAGCGGGCCGCTCCGACCCGCTCGATTAACCGGACCGCACCACTGGAATTTATTTTCGCGAGGCAATCCGGGCCGACCGGAAATACGGCGGTCCGGGGCGGGAAGCGGAAGCCTCGACCTAAATCAACGGTTCGCCGCCGCACATCGTAAAGGTCGACGAATGGATAAGGGCACAGCCCCCGGGCCACCCCCGGCGGCGTGCCGGCGCCCTCGTCACCCGCACCCGGCCCGCCCGTCACATCGTCAACTCACGCACTGTCAGTTTTCTTGCGGCTCAGGCGAGTTGGGCCCACGAGACACCCGAAGTCGGCGTGTTCCACACAGAACCGATCATTCAGGGACGTAGTGCGGTGTTCGCCCCGGAGTGCGCCGTCGGACCGCCCGGCGTACGCCTCCTTGTGAGCACCGGCGTACGCCATCGTCCGGGCGTTCACGTCGAGCGCCCCGCCCCTACTGGCTGAGGGGCGGGGCGCTGTCGTACGTCAGCGGAGGGCGTCAACTCCCGTTGGAGGCAGTCTCCTTGGCCGCCGCCCGTCCCGGCAGCGCGAACATCAGCAGGAAGATCGCGCCCATCACCGCGGCCACCCAACCCAGCGCGTTCTGGAAGGCGTTGACGAAAGCCGGGCCCACCTCGGCCGGGGTCAGCCGGTCGCCGATCGAACCGAAGAAGACCACCGACACCAGCCCGAGCCCCAGCGCATTGCCCATCTGCTGAACGGTGTTGATGAGTCCGGACGCCGAACCCGCGTGCTCGCGCGGCACCTCGGAGAGGATCGTGTCGGTCAGCGGGGCGAAGATCAGGCCCATGCCGACGCCCATCACGACGAGCGGCAGCGCCATCTGCCAGGAGGCGATGGCCAGTTGGTACCGGTCGGCCTCCCAGAGGTAGAGCAGCACGCCCACCACCATCACCAGCGCGCCGGTCTGGAGCACATTGCGTCCGCCGAGGCGCGGCACCAGTTTCTGCACGGACAGGCCGGCCGCCACCGACACGGCGATCGAGAACGGTACGCCGGTCAGCCCCGCCCGCAGCGGGCTCCAGCCGAGACCGATCTGCATGTACAGCGTCCAGACCAGGAAGAAGATGCCGAGGCCGATGCCGAACACGGTCTGCACGGCGATACCGGCCGCGAAGCTCTTCACCTCGAACAGGGACAGTTCGACGAGCGGGGAGCCGTCCCGTGCCGCCTTCTTCTTCTCGTAGGCCACAAGTGCGGAGAAGACGCCGATCGACCCGGACATCGACACGAACCCCCAGGCTGGCCAGCCCAGTTGGTCGCCGCGGGTGAGCGGGTAGAGCAGCATCAGCAGGCCGAGGGTGACCAGGGCGACGCCGACGAGGTCCAGCTTCAGGGCGCGCGGGGCCTTGGACTCGATGATGAAGCGGCTGCCGAGGACCAGGCCCGCGATGCCGACCGGCAGGTTGATCAGGAAGATCGGGCGCCATGCGAGACCGAAGAGGTTCCACTCGGTGAGCAGGGCGCCGAGCAGCGGACCGGAGACGGCCCCGAGCCCGACGATCGCGCCGAACAGTCCGAACACCTTGCCCCGTTCGTGCGCCGGGAAGGTCGCGTGCACGATCGACAGCACCTGCGGCACCATCATCGCGGCCATCCCGCCCTGGAGGATGCGTGAGGCGACCAGCATCTCCGGGTTGGCGGCGAAGCCGCACAGCGCGGAGGCGAGCGTGAAGCCGCCGATCCCGAGGAGGAACAGCCGCTTGCGGCCGTAGATGTCGCCGAGCCGCCCGCCGGTGATCAGCCCGGCGGCGAAGGCGAGCGCGTAACCGGCCGTTATCCACTGGATCTGGCTGAAGGAGGCGCCCGCGTCCCGCTGGATGGAGGGGATCGCGACATTGACGATCGTCACGTCGACGAGGTCCATGAAGGCCGCGGTCATCACGATCGCGAGGGCGAACCAGCGCCGCCGGTCTCCCGTACGTACCGGGTCCGCCAGGACTGCCGGGCTGTCCACAAGGGTTTCGGTGGAGGTCATGACTTGAAGGTATGACCCCATTAGGTCAGATCGTGTCCTAGTTCTACGGCATCCTCGAACCCATGAGGACGACCCCATGACAACGACCACATGACGACGACGGAGAGCTCATGACGACGGACACCCCGGCCCGGCTCCTCCAGCTCCTCTCCCTCCTCCAGACGCCCCGCGAGTGGCCCGGCGGCGAGCTGGCCGACCGGCTCGGGGTCTCCCGGCGCACGGTCCGGCGGGACATCGACCGGCTGCGCGAACTCGGCTACCCCGTGCAGGCGACCCTCGGCTCCGACGGCGGCTACCGGCTCGTCGCGGGCAAGGCGATGCCGCCGCTGGTGCTGGACGACGAGGAGGCGGTGGCGATCGCGGTGGGGCTGCGCGCGGGCGCCGGGCACGCGCTCGAGGGCGTGGACGAGGCCTCCGTACGGGCACTGGCGAAGCTGGAACAGGTACTGCCTTCGCGGCTGCGGCACCGGGTCGCCACACTCCAGGCCGCCACGACCCCGCTGACCAGTGGCGACGGCGCGAGCATCGCTCCCGAGACCCTCACCGTGATGGCCTCGACGGTGGCCGGCCGGGAGCGGCTGCGCTTCGACTACCGCGCGAAGGACGGCACGGAGTCGCGCCGCGCGACGGAGCCGTACCGACTCGTCTCGACCGGGCGGCGCTGGTACCTCGTCGCCTACGACCTCGATCGCGCGGACTGGCGGACGTTCCGGGTCGACCGGGTGAGCCGGCCGTTCGCCACCGGGGCGCGCTTCACCCCGCGCGAGCTGCCGACGGGGAGCGCGGCGGAGTACCTGCGGCAGTCGATGTACCGCCGTCAGGAGACCTACGAGTACGTCGTGACCTTCGCCGCCCCCGCCGACGTCGTCGCCGCGCGCATCCCGGCCTGGCTCGGCGCCCCGGAGCCACTCGACGAGCAAAGCTGCCGACTGCGCGCCACGACCGGCGACGCGGTCCACTGGCTGGCCGTACGGCTGGCGATGCTGGAGTGGGACTTCACGGTGCACGAGCCGGCGGAACTGGTGCGGTGCGTACGGGAGTTGGGGGAACGACTCAGCCGGGCGGGAGGTGCGTGAGCGGGCCTCGGGCCGGGTGCGGCGCCTGTCCGACCTCCCCTTGGGGGACGGCTCAAGCAGAGCGGGCGGCGCCTGAGCCTGAGCGCGCCTCAAGCCGGGCCCGGCCCTTGTCCGACCTCCCCTGGAGGGAACGGCTCAGCGGAGCGGTACGGGAACCGGCCTCACGCCCAAGCCCGGCACCCGTCCTACGTCCCCCTGAGGGGAAGGCCCAAGCCGCGCGGGGCGGTGCGCGAACCGGCCTCACGCCAAGCCGCGCACCCACCCGACCTCCCCCCGAGGGAAGGCCCAAGCCACGCGAGCGGTACCCGAGCGCGCCTCAAGCCGGGCCCGGCTCCATTCCGATCTCCCCCCACGGCAGGTGCCGCAAGACCCGTAGGTTCCGGAGGGCCAGTTCCGCGGGGCCGGTCTGGGCGGTCGGTCCGGTCGGCTCGTCTGTGAATGCCCAGCCCTCGACAGCGGTGCGTACGGCGGCACTTGCGACGGCGGCGGCGAAGCGTAGTTCCGGGGAGGTCACGGACGGGAGCCGGGCGGTGTTGAGGTCGTCGGCCTTGGCCATGCGTTCCGCCAGTACCTCGCCCAGGGCGCGTTCTCCCGTCTGGCAGACCTCCGCCCACACCTTGCGCAGGCCGGAGCTGGACTCCGCCATGCGGATCAGGGGGCGGACCCAGGTCCAGGAGTTGACGGAGACGCCCACTCCGGGGGTCAGCGTGTGGAGCGCCCCGTGTTCCAGGGCCTCCGGCACCGACAGTCCGGGCGGGGCCACCCGGACCGCCTCCGCCCAGCGCTCGGCGCCGGCCGCGTAGAGCGGGGCGACGGCCTCTTCCTTGGTGGCGAAGTAGCGGTAGAAGGTGCGGGGAGCGATGCCCGCGCTCACGGCGATGTCCTCGGCGCGGGTGGCCCGCAGCCCCTGTCTCACGAAGAGTCCGGCCGCCGCCCGGGCGATCTCCATCCGGGTCTCGGCCTTGCGCCGCTCGGTCAGCGAGAGCGGTGCGGAGGGGGAGGCACGGCGGGAATCGGATGCTGGGGTGGGGCTGCCCACTTCGGCAGGCTATGCCCCTGTGGCACAATCTGCCATTCGGCGGGCCACCCCGGGGTTCAGGTACGGGGTGCCCCGCCGTCCCAACGGCAACCCCTGCTTACTTCCTGGGTACTCCCTGCGCAATCCTCGCATACTCCGGGGGTACCAGCCGCCTCACCCCGCCCCGCGCATGAGAAGAACCGGGCCTCGGCGCCTGGGGGGACAGACGCCGAAGCCCGGTTCGGGAGAGTCCCGGCGCTGGGGGGGGGAATTGCGTCGGGACTTGGCTCAGGGGGCTCGGGGCAACGCCTCGGAGCCCAACTCCCGGGCCCTGAGGTCTCGTTACCGTCTTGTGCCCCGGGTCCAGCAGCTTGAAGCGGCATTACACAGCCATGTTCACGCGGTCTCCCGGCACCCGGCGTACGCGGCCGAGCGCGCACCTGACCGGTACGCGCCCCGCGTCCACCGGGCCGGGGAGGCCGAAGGCCGTCGAAGGATTACGCCGCCGCGTCGAACCCGGTCTGGCTGGCCAGCTTCTTCAGTTCCAGGAGGGCGTGCTTCTCGATCTGGCGGATGCGCTCGCGGGTGAGGCCGTGCTCCTTGCCGACCTCGGTGAGCGTGCGCTCCCGGCCGTCCTCCATGCCGTACCGCATCTTGATGATGGAGGCCGTGCGCTGGTCGAGGCGGCCGATCAGGTCGTCCAGTTCCTCGCTGCGCAGCAGGGTCATCACGGACTGCTCGGGCGAGACCGCGGAGGTGTCCTCCAGGAGGTCACCGAACTGCGTGTCGCCGTCGTCGTCCACCGACATGTTCAGCGAGACCGGGTCACGCGCCCAGTCCAGGACGTTCGTCACGCGCTCCGGGGTCGTGTCCAACTCGGCCGCGATCTCCGCGTGTTCGGGCTCCCGCCCGTTCTTCCGGTTGAACTCGCGCTGCACTCGGCGGATCCGGCCCAGCTCCTCCACCAGGTGGACGGGGAGCCGGATGGTCCGGGACTGGTCGGCGATGGAGCGGGTGATGGCCTGGCGGATCCACCAGGTCGCGTATGTCGAGAACTTGAAGCCCTTGCGGTAGTCGAACTTCTCCACCGCGCGGACCAGGCCCGCGTTGCCCTCCTGGATCAGGTCGAGCAGGGGCAGGCCGCTACGGGGGTAACGGCGGGCCACGGCCACGACCAGGCGGAGGTTGGACCGGATGAAGACGTCCTTGGCACGCTCCCCTTCGGCGACCAGGGCCTCCAGCTCGGCGCGGGAGGCGTCCGCCTGGGACTTCTCCTCGCCGTCGAGGACCTGGCGCGCGAACACGCCCGCTTCGATGGTCTGTGAAAGCTCGACTTCCTTGGCGGCGTCGAGCAGCGGTGTGCGCGCGATTTCGTCGAGATACATGCCGACCAGGTCGCGGTCGGCGATCTCGCCGCCATGGGCGCGAACACTGCGCGCCACGCCGGAGGTCTCGCCGGAGGCGGACTTACGACGGGCTACGGCACGGGTTGCCATGCGTGCTCCCTTGCGATGGTGGGTCGGTCAGCAGGTGTTCGTCGGATGCTTCGGCACTCTTCTCGTGTGCCCTGCATCTGATGGAAACAACGACTGGAATCCGGACAGAATTCCCAACCCGATCCCCTATTTTTCTGATCTTGCAGTACCCTGTCCGGCCACAAGGAGGCAACGATGCTGTCGGAACGTACAGAGGTGCAGGTCAGGCCGGGAGTCGAGAGCGACCTCGACGCCCTCACCGACATCTACAACCACTACGTACGCGAGACCACGATCACCTTCGACACCGCCGCCTTCACGCCGGAGGAGCGCCGCCCTTGGCTGCTCTCCCACCCTGAAGACGGGCCATACCGCCTGAAGGTTGCCGTCGACGGGACCTTCCAAGGAAACTCACAGCGAATCCTCGGCTACGCCACATCCAGCCCTTACCGGGCGAAGCCCGCCTACTCGACCTCGGTCGAGGTCACGGTCTACCTCGCCCCGGACAGGGGCGGGCGCGGTATCGGAACGCTGCTCTACAAGGCCCTGTTCGCCGACCTGGCGACCGAGGACGTCCACCGGGCGTACGCGGGCATCGCACAGCCCAACGAAGCGTCCACGCGGCTGCATGAACGCTTCGGTTTCCGGTACATCGGCGTCCACCGGGAGGTGGGCCGCAAGTTCGGCCGCTATTGGGATGTCGCCTGGTACGAGAAGGAGCTGTAGCCCTTCCCGAAGGGAAGGGCCCTTCGACGCGGGCTCAGCCGAACTGCACCGACCGCTTCGCCATCCCCATCCAGAACCCGTCGATCACCGAGGGGTTGAGGGCCTCCGGGGCGTCCAGCTCACCGGTGGCCTCCGCCGCGCCCATGGTGACGAACAGCGGGGCGAAGTGCTCGGTGCGCGGATGGGCGTAGCGCCCGGCCGGCGCCTTGTGCAGGAAGTCCAGGAGGCCGTCCCAGTCGCGGGACTCCAGTGCTCGCCTGCCCCAGTCGTCGAACTCGGAGGACCAGGTGGGCACTCCCCCGCCCGTGTGGCGCAGGGCGGCGAGGTTGTGGGTGAAGAAGCCGGAGCCGACGATCAGGACGCCCTCGTCGCGCAGGGGCGCCAGCTTGCGGCCGATGTCCATCAGCCTGGCCGGGTCGAGCGTCGGCATGGACACCTGGAGGACCGGGATGTCGGCGGCCGGGAACATCTCGACGAGCGGGACGTACGCCCCGTGGTCGAGGCCGCGGTCGGGGACGTCCTGCACGGGGATGCCCGGGGCGCGCAGCAACTTCCTTACGGACGCGGCGAGTTCGGGTGCGCCCGGGGCGTCGTAGCGGACCTGGTAGTAGTGCTCGGGGAAGCCCCAGAAGTCGTAGACCAGGGGGACCGGGTCGGTGGCGCCGAGGGCGAGGGGGGCCTCCTCCCAGTGGGCCGAGACCATGAGGATCGCCTTGGGGCGGGGGAGGTCGGCGGACCAGGCGGCGAGTTCGCCGGGCCAGATCGGGTCGTCCGCGAGGGGCGGCGCGCCGTGGCTGAGGTACAGGGCGGGCATGCGCTCCGGTGCGGCGGTGGACATGACGGTCACTCCCCATGGTCGGACTCGGCACTCGAACCGAATGCTTGAACTCTCAAACTTCCTGAGCGAGAGCTTACGCCCCATTTGTTTAACCTTCAAGGAGAGCTCTCGTAGAGTGGAGAGCATGAACACGGCACCCGCATCCGCAGAACCCCGCTGGCTCACCGCCGAGGAGCAGCGTGTCTGGCGCTTCTACATGCACGCCAGCACCCTCCTGGAGGACCACCTGGACCGCCAGCTCCAGCGGGACGCGGGCATGCCGCACATCTACTACGGCCTTCTCGTGCAGCTCGCCGAGACGCCGGACCGCCGGCTGCGGATGACCGAGCTGGCCATGAACGCGAAGATCACCCGTTCCCGGCTCTCGCACGCGATCGCGCGGCTGGAGAAGAACGGGTGGGTGCGCCGGGAGGACTGTCCCTCCGACAAGCGCGGCCAGTTCGCGGTGCTGACCGACGAGGGCCACGGGGTGCTCAGCCGTACCGCGCCGGGCCATGTGACCGCCGTACGGCAGGCGTTGTTCGAGCGGCTCACCCCGGAACAGCAGAAGTCCCTCGGCGAGATCATGGAGATCGTCGCCGAGGGACTTCAGCCGAACGAAGCGGGTGCGGATCTGCCCTGGCTCCGCTGAGCCGCTCAACTCAGCGGAGAACCAGGGCAGTTCCTGGGAGTCGTACGTACGGGGCGTCCCCTTCCCCGTACGTACGGATGGTGCGAAGGGGGTACGACCGGGCCGGGCGTCGTCAGTGGGCGACGACCGGGATCTTGAACTCGTCCTCGACGTCGTCACCGGAGGCGACCGGGTCGGAACCCTGCTTGCCCGCGTTGACGAGGACCGAGACGATGACCGCGGCCGCCACCAGCATGCCGACGGCGAACCAGATGGCGTTGGTGTAGCCGTGCACCTGGCCCTGCAACTGGACGAGCTGCTGCTGGGTCTTGGAGGTACCCGCGCCGGCGATGTGGTCCTTGATGTACGCGGTCGTCGCGGAGGCGGCGATCGTGTTCAGCAGGGCCGTACCGATGGCGCCGCCCACCTGCTGCGAGGTGTTGACCATCGCGGAGGCGACACCCGCGTCCCGGGGCTCGACGCCCAGGGTGGCCAGGGACATGGCCGGCATGAACGCCGTACCCATGCCGAGGCCGAGCAGCAGCATCGCGGGCAGGATGATCGAGGCGTACGACGAGCCGATCTCCAGCTGCGTCATCAGGAGCATGCCGACCGCGGCGACCAGGAAGCCGGGGCCCATGAGCAGGCGGGCCGGCAGGCGGGTCATCAGGCGGGTGCCGATCTGGGTCGAGCCGACCATCATGCCGACGATCATCGGCATGAAGGCGAAGCCGGTCTTGATCGGCGAGAAGCCCTTGACGACCTGGAGGTAGTAGGTGAGGAAGAGGAACGTGCCGAACATCGCGATGATGGCGATGCCGAGCGAGAGGTAGATACCGCCGCGGTTGCGGTCGGTGATCACGCGCAGCGGCAGCAGCGGGGCCTTGACCTTCGCCTCGACGATCACGAACGAGACCAGCAGGACCGCGGACGCGATGAACAGGCCGATGGTGGAGGAGTCGCCCCAGCCGTTGGACTCGGCGCGGGTGAAGCCGTAGACGAGCGAGACCAGGCCGAGGGTCGACAGGAGCACGCCGGGGATGTCGAGCGGGTTGCGGTTGCGGCCGCCCTCCGGCTCGCGGATGACGAAGTACGCGCCGAGCGCGGCGACGATCGCGAACGGGATGTTCACGAAGAACGTCCAGCGCCAGTCCAGGTACTCGGTCAGCACACCGCCGAGGATGAAGCCGACGGCGCCGCCGCCACCGGCGATCGCGCCGTAGATGCCGAACGCCTTGGCGCGCTCCTTGGCGTCCGTGAACATCACGGCGAGCAGGGAGAGCGCGGCGGGCGCGAGCAGTGCGCCGAAGGCGCCCTGGAGGGCACGGGCGCCGAACATCATGGCGCCGGTGGTGGCCACGCCGCCGAGGGCGGACGCGGCGGCGAAGCCGGTCAGACCGACGACGAAGGCGCGCTTGCGGCCCCACAGGTCGGCTATGCGGCCGCCGAAGAGGAGGAGTCCGCCGAAGGCGAGGGCGTAGGCCGTGACGACCCACTGCCGGTTGCCGTCGGAGATGCCCAGGTCGGTCTGGGCGGACGGGAGGGCGATGTTCACGATGGTCGCGTCGAGCACGACCATCAACTGGGCGAGCGCGATGAACGCGAGCGCTTTCCAGCGGTTGGAATGGGCTTCGTGCTCGGCCTCGGAGGCCTTGTCGAGAGCGCCGGGGGCGCTTCGAGCCGTTTCAGACATGGTGGTACCCACTTCGGGACTTCGTGACGGAAAAATACGGAAGAAGGACGTGATCAGGGGACGGCTCGTCTACGACGACGAGAGCCGGTGGCTTGGTGGTGAGACGTGCGTGACGCTCTGAACTAATCGGTCAGGGCTGCCGGAGATCCTCCATCGTCGCGGCCGTGCCGGGCAGGACCGAGCGGGCCGGGGCCCGCAGTCCGTCCAGGAACAACTGCAGGTGTCGGTGTACGAAGCGGTCGGCGCTGAGGCATCCGGTACCGGCCGGGGGCCGGCTGAGCTGGGCCACGGCGACCATCACGTCACCGACACCCACGTCGGACCGGAGCTGTCCGCTCAGCACCGCGCGGTCCATGACCTCTCCGATGAGCTGCTCGACCCGCTCGCGCGCCGCTTCCAGGTCCGGGTGGAACTTGTCGAACGTGCTGGAGATCATCGGGCAGAGCGCGCTGATCCGCTCGTCGGCGGACACGTGCACGAAGCGCTCCAGAGCGGCGAAGGCGTCGCCGGTCTCGGTGAGCGCCTGCTCGGCGGCCTCCGACGTACGGTCCATGACCGAGACCACGACCTCGCGGACGAGGGCGTCACGGTCGGGGAAGTTGCGGTACAGCGTGGCGTTGCCGACGCCGGCCCGGCGGGCGATCTCGTCGAGCGGCACATCGGGACCGAACTCGACGAACATCTCGCGGGCGGCGGTGACGATCCGCTCCCGGTTGCGCAAAGCGTCGGCGCGCGGCCGGGTCACCTTTCGCTGTACGGGGGTCGCGGTCGTCACGGCGTGCTCCTTGGGTTACTGGGGCGATCCGGGGAGACAGTCCCCGTTTCGCTCGGACACATGACCAAACGGGGAAACGGTCCCCGGTTATTTCCCACTCAGCGGGACATTTGATGTGACCTGGGTCACATCCCGTTTGGACCCTTCTCCGGCCCCCGTCTTCCGGAACCACACGGTCGGTCTCCTCCAGCGCGCGCCCTCGCACCACACGACACAGGGTGATCGAAAGGGTGCAGCCGGAGACCGGCGGCTGCCGTGGCGCGAAGGGTCCATGCATGCAGCCCAGCCGTCGGATACGCCCGCGCCGCGTGGCCGCCCTCGCGTCCGTGACCGTCCTGACCCTCGCGGTCAGCACCTCGGCCGGTACCGGACACCTCACCCCGGGCGCCATGACGGCGGCGGGCCCGGTCGCGCTCGCCCGCACCTCCGCACTCGGCGCCTGCATGATCAACGGCCCGCTGGACGTCCAGATGTCCGAGGGCATCCCCACCCCCGGCGGCTACTCCCGCTCCACCGGCACGGTCCACGCCCTGACCCTGATGGTCGACTTCTCCGACGCCCCCGGCCAGGGCAGCGCCATGGACCGCTACCACGAGTTCTTCCCCAAGACCCAGGAATGGTTCGCCACCAGCTCCTACGGCCGCCTCGACTACCGCCCCGCGACCCCGGTCACCCACTGGCTCCGCATGCCCAGGTCCTTCAGGTCCTACGGCATAGAGCGCGGCGCGCCCTTCGACCCCGGCTACCGGCAGCTCGTCCAGGACATCGTGACCGCGGCCGACCCGAGCGTGGACTTCCGGTCGTACGACCTCCTGAACGTCCTGGTCACCCCGAACGCGGGCCCCTCCGCGCTGGACACGGTCCTGTCGGTGACGTTCGCCGGCAACACGGAGGCCCCGGTGGCCGACGGCGTCCCGGTCTCCAACGCCTCCTTCGTCTACTCCCGCCAGGACGACGGCTCCGGCTCCTACTCCCGGACCGGCTACCGCGTCCTCCCCCACGAGAACGGCCACGTCTTCGGCCTGCCCGACCTCTACACCCAGGAGGGCGGGGGCGCGGTCGGCCACTGGGACATCATGAGCGAGGACTGGGGCGCCGACAACGACCTCCTCGGCTGGCACAAGTGGAAGCTCGGCTGGCTGGACCCGGCCCAGGTGAACTGCGCGATGACCCGGGGCACGACGGAGTACACGCTGACCCCACTGGAGCGGCCGGGCCCCGACGGCACCCGGCTCGTCTTCGTCCCCCTCTCCCGACGGACGGGCTACGCCCTGGAGCTGCGCACCCCCGCGGGCAACGACGAGGCGGTGTGCCGCCCGGGCGTCCTCATCTACAAGGTGGAGGCGGACGTGGACACCGGGATGGGTCCGGTCAAGGTGTACGACGCCCACCGGAACAGCGGGGGCTGCACCCGAAGCCCCAATGTCCACGCCGAGCTGTCGGACGCGCCGTTCACCGCGGGCGAGACCTTCCGCGACCCGGTGCGGGGGGTTCAGGTCGCGGTCGTGGGGGCGGACGCGGCGGGGAACTACCGGGTGACGGTGACGCGGACGCGGTAGACCTGACGCGCGCGGGCCCGTCGTGGAACGGCCGTAGCACCGGCTGTGGGCGATGAGCGCGTCGGCCGCGGGCTTACCGTAGGGCTGCCGAGACCGCCGTACCGGAGAATCGATGCCCGCCGACACCACGCTGGACGACCGTGCCGCCACCGTGCCCGCCGAGGCGGTCGCGCCGTTGATCCGCGGGGTCGCGGTGGTGCGTCAACTGACCGACGCGGGCGGGGTGTTGAGCCTCAGTGGGCTGGAGCGGGCCACCGGTCTCGCGCGTTCCACGGTCGACCGGATCACCGGGACGCTCGCGCGCATGGGCTACGTCCGTCTCGACGGGCGGGACGCGGTTCTCACGCCTCGGATCATGGAACTGGGAAACGCCTATCTGGCCGCCCTGCGCCTGCCCTCCGTCCTGGACGCCCGCGCGGACGCGCTGGCCGACGAGCTGGACGAGTCGGTGTCGCTCGCGGTGGCCGACCGGGACGGCATCCGCTTCATCCACCAGGCGACCCGCCGCCGCGCGATGTCCCTCAGCTTCCGCATCGGCGACCTGCTGCCGGCCGAACGCACCGCGCCGGGACCGCTGTTCGCGACGGAGTGGACGGAACGGGACTGGGCGTACTGGCGGGAGCGGCGGGCGGCGGACCCGGAGGACCGGGGGTTCCCTGCCGTACCCCCGCATTCGTCGTCCCCGGGGCCCGACTTCGAGCGGGCGGCCGTCCGGGCACGCCAGGACGACTGGGCGCTGGACGACCAGTTGATCGAACCGGGGCTGGTCGCGGTGTCCGTGCCCGTGCGGGACCCGGGTACCGGCGGCATCGCGTGTGTGGCGAGCGTGGTGAGCCACACGAGCCGGCACACGGCGGCGGAGCTGCGCGGCACGCTGCTGCCACGGCTGCGCGGGGCGGTCGGAGCGATGGAGGACGATCTGCGCGCGCTGCCCCGGGCCGAGTCCGTCGCCGTCCCGTCCGGGCTCGCGACCTGGACGGGGGCCTCGAAGCAGGAACTGGGCCGGGAGTTCGTCGAGTCCCTGGCCCGCGGCCTGACGGTCCTGACCGCGTTCGGCGAGGGCCGCGCCGAGCTGACCCTGACGGAGGTCGCCCAGGCGACGGGCCTGCCGCGGGCGACCGCCCGCAGGGCCCTGATCACGTACGAACACCTGGGCCTGGTCGCCGCGTCGGGCGACCGCCGCTTCACCCTGACACCCCGGGTCCTGTCCCTCGGCTTCCCGCCCCTGTCCCGCACGACCCTCCCCGACCTGGCGCTCCCCCACCTCACCGCCCTCACGGCCCGCATCCACGAGTCGGCGTCCCTGGCGATCCTGGTGGGCGACGACATCCAGTACACGGCCCGGGTCGCCACGAGCCGGGTGATGAGCGTGAACATCGCGGTCGGCACGCGTTTCCCGGCGTACGCGACGGCACTGGGCCGCGTGCTGCTGGCCGACGCGGAGCCGGCGCGGGTGCAGCGGGCACTCCGCGACCCGCGCCCCCTGACCCCGCACACGCTCACGGACCCGGTGGCACTGGCGGCCGCCCTGGAGACGGTCCGTGCGCAGGGCTACGCCCTGGTCGACGAGGAGCTGGAGGCGGGCCTCCGCTCGATCGCGGTACCGGTCCGCGACCGCACGGGCCGGGTGGTGGCCGCGCTGAACACGGCGACCCATGTGGCCCGCCGGTCGGTCGAGGAGTACGTCCGGGACATCCTCCCGGAACTGACCAGAACGGCGAGTGCCGTCGAGGCGGACGTGCGGGTGGCGGGGCGCTTCACCCGGGTACCGGCGTCCTGAGCCGGTGCGCGCGGTGCGCCCGGTGCACCCTGTGGCTCAACTCCCTTCCGTGGGGCGGTGGTTCGAGCGGAACACGGCGGCGAGTCGTTCCATCCCCCTGCCGATCTCCTTCGGCTCGTGAGCGGCGAAGGACAGCCGCAGGGTCGCCGGGTCGGCCGGCCCGGCGAAGAACGGGGCACCCGGGACGTACGCGACACCGTGATCGACGGCGCCGCGCAGCAGAGCGGCCGTGTCATGGCCGTCGGGCAGCCGCACCCAGAGGAACATGCCGCCTTCGGGGCGGCTCCAGGTGCTGCCCGGCGGCAGGACGTGCGGAAGGGCGGCGAGCATGGTCGCGCAGCGTTCCCCGTAGGCGGCCCGGACCGGCACCAGTCGCGCGTCCAGGTCGTGTTCCCCCAAGTACCGCGCGGCGGCGGCCTGGTCGACGGTCGAGGAGTGCAGATCGAGCGCCTGCTTGGCCAGCACGCCGGCGCGGCACAGGTCCGCAGGAGCACGGAGCCATCCCAGTCGCATGCCCGGGGCGAGGACTTTGGACAGACTCCCCAGCAGTACGGTCCGGTCCGCCGCCTCCTCGTGGGCCGCGATCCGTGGCAGCGTCTCGCCGCGGAACCGCAGTTCGCCGTAGGGATCGTCCTCGGCGATCCAGAACCCGTGCTCCGCGGCGAGACGCGCCACGGCCTGGCGGCGCTCCGCGGGAAGGGTGTGCCCGGTGGGGTTCTGGAAGGTGGGAACCAGATAGAGCAGCTTGGGGCGTTCCCTCGTGACGATGTCCGTCAGGGCCTCGATCACGATCCCCTGGTCGTCCGTCGGTGCGGCGACGACGCGCGCGCCGGCGCGAGCGAAGCACTGAAGGGCTGCCAGATAGGTGGGGTTCTCGACCACCACCACATCACCCGGATCGAGAAGCGTGCTCGTCAGCAGGGCCAGAGCCTGTTGCGCTCCGGTGGTGATCACCAGGTTCTCCGGACGGCTGGGCAGGCCCTGCCGCGCCAGGCGGGTAGCGATCGCTTCCCGCAGGTCCGGGTCGCCCTCCGTGGTCGAGTACTGCAGGACCCGGTGCGGGGATTCCCTCAGCACCCGGTCGTAGGCCGCCCGGATGCCGTCGACGTCGAGGAGGTCCGAGGCCGGGAGTCCGCCGGCGAAGGAGATCACCTCGGGCCGGGCGGTCAGCGCGAGCGCCTCGCGGATGACCGATCCGCTCGCGGCGACCGCCCGGGCCGCCAGGCCGGGGGCCGGAACACGTGTGCCCATGGGTCTCACAGCTCTCCTGTCGTCGACGGGCGGATCCGGCGCCGCACGAGTTCGCGCTCCAGCAAGGCCGTCACCTGGTCCATGAAGTCCCGTGTGCTGCCCTTCCCGCCGAGGTCGGGGGTCGCCGCCTCGCTGTCGGCCGCTTCCGTCAGACAGTCGCGGAGCAGCCCGGCGGCGGCGCCGTGGCCGAAGTGGTCGAACATCAGGGCGAGCGACATGGCCGCCGCATACGGATTGGCCGTGCCCTTGCCGACGAGGTCGGGGGCGCTGCCGTGGACGGGTTCGAAGAGCGCGAAGCCGCTCTCCGGGCAGACGCTCGCGCTCGACGCGAGCCCGAGGCCGCCCATCAGGGCCGCGCCGATGTCGCTGATGATGTCGCCGAAGAGGTTCGACGCCAGGATGCCTTCGTACGGCGTCGGATCGCGGACCAGGTTGTAGCAGAACGAGTCCACGTACTCCTCGGAGCCGGTCAGTTCCGGGAATGCCGCCATCTCGCGCCGGAACACGTCCTGCCAGAGCGAGCCGGTGTTCGGCACGGCGTTGGACTTGTGCACCAGGGTCACCTTGCGGCGGCCCTGCTCGCGGAGGCGGCCGAGGCAGAACCGGACGAAGCGCTCGACGACGTCCCGTGTGTACACGCATTCGTCGATCGCCACCGTGACCTCTCCGAACCGGGTGAGCGAACCGCCGACGCCCGCGTAGAGGCCCTGGGTGTTCTCGCGGTACAGGTCGACGACACCGTGCCGGAGCACGAGGGGACGGTGGTTGACGTAGAGGTCGAGCCCCTTGCGGAGGCCGAGCAGGATGTCGCGGCCATGGGCCATGTCCGGGATGCGCGGATCGCCCAGCGCACCGAGGAAGACGGCCCCGTAGTCGCGGGCGAGGTGGCCGAGCGCCCCGGAGGGCAGCCCGACGCCGGTGGCGAGCCACTGGTCGGCTCCCCAGTCGAACACGTCGTAGTCGATGCCGAGGCCGAACGCCTCACTGAGCATCGTCAGGGCGGGCAGGGTCGCCGGGACGACCTCCTGGCCGATCCCGTCTCCGGGGACCACCGCGATTCTCACGGGCGGGCCTCCGAGGAGGCCGAGAAGGGCGCGGACGGCGGATGATCCACCGGAGTCCCCAACAGTTCCTCGACCGAGCTGAGGCGACCGGCGATCGCCGTGGCGGCCACCACGTAGGGCGAGGCCAGATAGACCTGGCCGGGTCCTGAGCGTCCGGGGAAGTTGCGGTTCTGCGCGCTGACGGTGACCTCGGACGGGCTTTCCGAGACGCCCGGCCCGGCGTTGATGCACGCCCCGCAGGAGGGCGGCAGCACCTGCACGCCGACGTCCTCGAACAACACGACGTAGCCGCGCTCGACGGCGTACTTCATGACGGTCTCGCTGCCGACCTGGAGGTACGCCTGCACGCCCTCGGGCACCGACATGCCCCGTGACCGGGCCGGCTCGAAGACGCTCGCGTACATGTCCATGTCGTACGCCTTGCCGCCCGTGCAGGAGCCGCCGTACACCTTGTCGACCTTGACGACGTCGTGGACGGAGGCGAGGGGGACGGCGTTCCTGGGGTCTCCGGGGAGCGCCACCATGGGCTCGACGTCGCCGAGTGCGATGGCGACGACCGCGCTGTACCCGGCGTCCGCGTCCGACGCCAGGGACAGCTCGCCGAGATCCGTGCCGGGGCGCGTGGACAGATGGTCGCGCGTCACCTCGTCCGGTTCGAACAGGGCGGTCATGCCTCCGGCCTCGACCGCCATGTTGCACAGCGTGGCGCGCTCGTCCATGTTCAGCGGGGCGCAGCCGGCACCGGTGAAGAGCAGGACCTTGCCCAGCGTCTGGCTGCCCTCGATCATCGGGTGCGCCAGCAGGGTCAGCATGAGGTCCTTCGCGCACACGCCCTGCCGGAGCCGGCCCCGCAGGTCGATCCGGATGACAGCGGGGACCTTCACCAGGATCTCGCGGTTGTACCAGGCGTTGGCGATGTCGGTCGCGCCCACGCCGAACGCGAAGGCGCCGACGGCGCCGGCCGTGCAGGTGTGGCTGTCGGTGCCGATGATGACGTCGCCCGGGCGGGCGACGTGTTCCACGATGTGGTTGTGACAGATGGCGCGGCTGCCCCCGGTGTCGGACGGACCGATGAAGTGGCCTCCGCCGAGCGCGGCGAACTCCTGTTGCCGGCGGCCGAGGTCGTGGACCCGTTCGATGAGTTCCGGGCCGCGGGGGCGCCGGGTCAGCACCTGCTCGGCCAGCGAGAGATGGTCCTGGAAGAAGTAGCAGGAGTCCGGGTCGGCGAGCGTGGCGTCCGCGCCGAACTGTTGGGTGAACATGCCGGCCGCCATGGGGGTGACGTACTCGTGCGAGAACCTGACGTCGGTCTGGACGAAGTAGGACTCGCCGACCCGCACCCGTGCGTCGTGGGGCAGCCGGTTCCGCGGCGAGAGCCGGCTGTGGATGATCTTCTCCACGATGTTGAGGGGTCCGCCTCCGGCGAAGGCGGGCCGGATCGCGGACCGGGCCGCGTCGCGGTGCGCGCGGTTGAAGCCGAACAGTCCGCCGAGGTCGATGACGGCGCGTTCGATGTCGTTGGCGCTGCGGGTGAACGCCTCCAGCGGGAGCTCCTCCCCGGCCAGGAGGGCGGCGAGGACGTCGAAGTCGTCGCAGGTGACGATGCCGACGTTGCGGCAGTTCTGCTGGTAGATCCGCTCGAAGGACCGGGCGAAGACGAGTTCGGTCCCGGAGTACTTCTCGGCGTACACGGCGTGCTCCCGCGACGAGCCGCTGCCCTTCGCCTCACCGCTGACGATGATCTGCGGGGCGAACGCTTTCACCGCGCCCTCGCCGAAGAGCCGTCCGCGCAGCCCCAGATAGGCGTAGTCGCCGAGCTTGTCGTCGTACCAGTAGCAGCACCAGCCGGGGATGATCTCGTCGGTCGAGATGTTGTTCCGCAGGGGTTCGCGCAACAACTGTTCCGGGGTGAGCGTGCTGGTGCCGGCCAGTTGCGCGGCGAGCGGTTCGGGGTCCTCGGTGAGGATCAGGACGTTGCCGCGGAGCTTGATCGTGCGGTCGGGGCCGTGCCCCGTCGTGTCACCCGGCCGTCGCAATGATCTGCCCTATCTCTTCGTCGGTCAGGGGTGCCCGGCCGGCCTTCGCCCGCTCCAGGACCTTCTTGATCAGGGTGGCGTCGTCGGTGGCGTACCCGTGCCGGGTCAGCCAGTACTTGACGTTGTTCGCGCCCGAGGCCATGTCGATGAGGACCTCCTGCTCACGGCCGAGCAGTCCGGCCGGCACTCCGGCGTACACGCTGTCCTTCAGCTCGGCGCTGCCCTTCTCGTGCGCCTTGAGGATCGCGGACGCGTGCACACCGGCACTGGTCTTGAAGACGTCGCGGCCCAGCGCGGGGTAGTTCTGCGGGATGTCGACACCCAGCACGGGTGCCGCGTACTCGCAGTACCGGCGCAGCGCGCTCAGGTCGTAGGTGTGGCGGCCGTCCAGATGGCAGTTGATCATGAGTTGGTCGAGCGAGGCGTTGCCCGCCCGCTCACCGATGCCCAGGACCGTGCCGTGGACGCGCGCGCAGCCGAGGGCGAGCGCGGTGAGCGAGTTCACCAGGGCCAGTCCCCGGTCGTTGTGCCCGTGCCATTCGAGCTCCACGGGATGCCCGCGGTCGGCGAAGTACCGCTGGGTCCACCGGATCAGGGCTTCGGCGCCGCCCGGCACCGCGGCACCCACCGTGTCGCAGAGGGTCAGCCGCCGGGTTCCCGTCTCCACGGCCACGTCGTAGACGCTGCTCAGTACCTGCGGAGTGCACCGGACCGCGTCCTCCAGTACCAGGACGAACTCCACGTTCCCGCGCCGGCATTCCGCCGCCGATTCGCGGATGGCGCACCGGATCAACTCGATGTCCCAGTCCTCCACGTACTGCCGGATGGGACTGACACCGATGAAGACGTAGGCCTCGACCGCCACCCCGGCCCGTTGGCCCACCTCGCAGATCGCGTTGATGTCGGACGGGTGGGTGCGGCCCGCGTAGCCGGGCGCCAGATCCAGGCCTTCGGCGGCGATGTGCCGGGCGAGTTCGGTGCACTCCCGGGCAGCGGTCGGATCCGAGCCGGGGAAACCCAGGTCGGCGGCGCGGACTCCGGAGCCCGCCATGTGGTTCACGATGGCCAGCTTCTGTTCCAGGGTGGGATTGCGGATGTGCGGCGCCTGAAGGCCGTCCCGTAACGTCTCGTCGAACAGGATCCCGGAGTACCCCGGCTCGGGGGCGGACTCCTCCGCCGCTACGTTGTTCCAGGTGAACCACACGTCCGCCGTCGGTGTCGTGTGCTCGTTCTTCGTCTCGCTCACGGTGATCTCCCGTTGTCTCGTGTGGGGAGGAAGGTGCTCTCCTGCCGGTGGCCACGGCCGGACGGTGCGTGTCACCCGGCGGTGCGGAAGCGGTTGATGGCGTCGATGTGCTGGGCGCGCTTCTCCTCGTCGCGCACACCGAGGCCTTCCTCGGGGGCGAGGCAGAGGACGCCGACCTTGCCCTGGTGGAGGTTGCGGTGGACGTCGTGGGCGGCCTGCCCGGTCTCCTCCAGGGAGTACACCCTGGAGAGGGTGGGGTGGATCTTGCCCTTGGCGACCAGGCGGTTGGCCTCCCAGGCCTCGCGGTAGTTGGCGAAGTGCGAGCCGATGATCCGCTTCAGGGACATCCACAGGTAGCGGTTGTCGTACTCGTGGTTGAAGCCCGACGTGGACGCGCAGGTGACGATCGTGCCGCCCTTGCGGGTGACGTAGACGCTTGCGCCGAAGGTCTCGCGGCCGGGGTGCTCGAAGACGATGTCGACGTCCTCGCCGCCGGTGAGTTCCCGGATCCGCTTGCCGAACCGCTTCCACTCGCGCGGGTCCTGGTGGTGCTCGTCGGCCCAGAACTTGTAGTCCTCGGCGGTGCGGTCGATGATCGCCTCGGCGCCCATCGCCCGGCAGATGTCCGCCTTCTGCGGCGAGGACACGACACAGATCGGGAAGCCGCCCCCGACCAGCGTGAGTTGGGCGGCGTAGGAGCCCAGGCCGCCGCTCGCACCCCAGATCAACACGTTGTCGCCCTGCTTCATGCCGGCGCCGTTGCGGGAGACCAACTGCCGGTAGGCGGTGGAGTTCACCAGGCCGAGGGCGGCCGCCTCCTCCCACGTCAAGTGGCCGGGCTTGGGCATCAGTTGGTTGGACTTGACCAGTGCGATCTCGGCGAGTCCGCCGAAGTTGGTCTCGAAGCCCCAGATCCGCTGCTCGGGGTCGAGCATCGTGTCGTTGTGGCCGTCGCTCGACTCCAGCTCGACGGACAGGCAGTGCGCGACGACCTCGTCACCGGGCTTCCAGGCGTTGACGCCGGGGCCGGTGCGCAGGACGACGCCCGCGAGGTCGGAGCCGATGACGTGGTACGGCAGGTCGTGCCGCTTGGTCAGCTCGCTGAGCCTGCCGTAGCGCTCCAGGAAACCGAAGGTCGACAGCGGCTCGAAGATCGACGACCACACCGTGTTGTAGTTGACCGAGCTCGCCAGCACCGCGACGAGAGCCTCGCCCGGACCGAGCTCCGGGACCGGCACCTCCTCGACGTGCACCGACTTGCGCGGATCCTTGTCCGCGCTGTCCAGGCCCTCGAACATGGGCACGTCGTCGCGATGGAGTGTCGCGGCCCGGTAGGACTCGGGCAGCGGCAGACCGGCCAGGTCACCGGGGGACAGCGGGGACGTCCCGGATCGGGCGGAGTCCAGGACGACCCGCAGGATCGGTTCCATCAACGGCCTCTCGCCGCCGTACGGAACAGATCCAGACGGTCGGTGCCGACGCGTTCACGGGTGGCCGGGTCGGAGATGCCGAGTCCCGGCCCGGGAGCCAGGCACAGGACACCGACCTTGCCGATGTGCCGGTTGGACTGGACGCTGCGCGCGGCCTCGCCCACCTCGTCGAGGCCGTAGACCGTGGAGAGCGGGGGCACGATCCTGCCCTGGCTGATCAGCCGGTTGGTCTCCCACTGCTCCTGCAGGTTGGCGCCGTGGCTGCCGATGATCCGCTTGAGGTTCATCCACAGGTAGCGGTTGTCGAACTGGTGCTGATACCCGGTGCTCGAACCGCAGGTGACGACGGTTCCGCCGCGTCGGGCGAGGAAGACGGAGGCGGGGAAGGTGGCCTGGCCGACGTGCTCGAAGACGATGTGCGGATCCTCGCCCGCTCCCTTGCGGATCGCCTTGCCCATCCGCTTCCAGCCCTCCGGGGTCCGCAGCGAGCCGGGGGCGCCCTGTTCGACCTCGGTACGGTCGATGACGACATCGCAGCCGAGCTTGCGGACGAGCTCCGCCTTCTCCGGGGAACTGACGACACCGACGGACGTGCCCCCACCGTTGCGCACCAACTGCACGGCGTACGCGCCCAGTCCACCGCTGGCGCCCCAGATGAACACCACGTCGCCCTGTTTCATCCGGGCGCCCTTGTCGCTGACGAGCATGCGGTAGGCGGTGGCCGCGCACAGCGGGTTGCACGCCGCCTCCTCCCAGGTCAGATGCGCCGGTTTGGGCAGCAACTGGCTGGCCCGGACGACCGAGTAGTCCGCGAGCCCGCCGAAGTTGGTCTCGAACCCCCACGCGCGGGGATGGTCGCTGAGCATGCTGTCGGCGTGACTGGCCGGCTCCTGGTCGTTGACGTGGGCGGTGGCGACCACTACACGGTCGCCCGCCTGCCATCCGGTGACGGCGGACCCGGTGCGCACGATGACGCCCGCGGCGTCCGAGCCGACCACGTGATGGGGCTGGTCGTGCCGGGTGTGCCAACCGCCTTTCGCGGCAAGGTGCTTGAGGAATCCGAAGGTCGGCAGGGGCTCGAAGGTGGCCGACCAGACGGTGTTGTAGTTGATGGCGCTGGCCATGACGGCGATCAGCACCTCGTCCGGGGCGAGCTCCGGCATCGGGACCGCACCGACGTGCAGGGACTTGCGCACGTCCTTGTCCCGCACGTCGGCGAACATCCCGGTGTCCTCGACCCGCAGGTAGGCGGCGCGGAACCGGTCGGGGACGGCGTGCCGTTGGAGTTCCCGGCCGTCGGCCCCGGACAGCACGGCTTCGGTGAGGCTGGTCATCTGCGTCCTTTACGAGAGAGTCGGACGGTCCCTTCGCGGGGCCGAGGAGCGTCGTTCAGGGGGCGAGAAGGTCGGTCGGCTCCTCGCTCATCCAGGCCTGGGACAGCCGTCGGTAGGCGTCCGGGAGCGGCTGCGAGACCTGTTCCCACAGGCTCGTCAACCGACGTCGTGAGCCGTGGCAGTAGACCGCCGCCAGGTCCTGGGCGTGCGGTTCGTCGTGCTCGCTCCACGCGGCGCGGGCGAGCACCACGGCCATCGTGCACACTTCGGTGGCGATGCGGTTGACGGCGATCAGCGTCTCCTGGCGGAGCAGCAGCTCGGGGGCCGGTGTGCTGCCGGTGAGGTCGGCGCAGACCTCACCGAGCCGTCGTACGTCCTGGAAGAGAGCCGTCAGGTGTTCCTGGTTGGGTTCCGAGAGAGCGCCCGTGTCGGGGGCGGCGGGCACCGGCGGTCCGGTGTGCGGTTCCGGGGCGTCCCGGTAGTACGTGGCGAGCATGCGCGCGGCCAGGACGCGGTCGAGGTTGAAGTCCACGCCGCCGCCGATCCGCAGCCCGCGCAGATCCCGCTGGGCCTGCTCCGCGGGGAAGGCCGTGACCCCGCGGGCCTCCTTGCTGCGCGCGGTCTCGAAGCCCTGGGCTGCCATCAGCGACACCGCGCGGTCCGCCACGCGCCACGCGCTCAGGGAGGTGATGTTCTTCAGCGCGTCCCGTTCCCACTGGGAGCTGGTGGCGTCGGTGCCGATCAGCGCCCGGCGTACCGCGCTGTCCATGGCGAAGACGTCCGCGGCCGACGCGGCGATCATCCGCTGGACGGCCTCGTACGCGGCCAGGGGGCGTCCGTCGACCCGGCGTCCGGCCACGAAGGACCGGGACTGGTCGAGGCAGCGCCGGGCGATGGCCGTCGAGGGGGCGCTGATCAGATAGATCCGGGCCAGGGTGTGCAGTTCCGCGAACGGGGACGCGGTGCGCCACTCCGCGTGCGCGGACACCGTGTGGCCCACCGGGACGAACACGTCGGTCATCCGCAGATGGGCCGAGGGCGCCCCGCGCAACCCCATGTACTCGTGTTCGGCGACCACTTCGAAACCGGGCGCGGGCACCTCGACGAAGAACAGGCCGACCTGACCGCCGCTGTCCTCGACGGTCGCGGTCACGGCGACGAGCCGGGCGAGGGAGCCGTTGCTGATGAACACCTTCTCGCCGCTCAGCAGATAGCCGCGGCCGTCCTCGGTGCGGCGCGCGGTCGCGGACCGGTCCGAGTTCGCGGCGCCCTCGGGTTCGGTGCTGGCGATCGCGGACAGCGAGCCGGCCGCCAGGTGCTTGGCGAGAAGGTCGTGCAACGGGCCCTCGGGCAGGGCGCGCAGATAGGTGCCCGGCCCCATCGAGTTGTGCGCCGACAGCAGCATGCCGACGGCGGGCGAGCGGTGGGCGGCCGCCTCGTAGACCCGGAACGCGCCGTAGTCGGACAGGCCGAGACCGCCGTCCTCGCAGGCAAGGGACATGGCCAGGAATCCGGCGTCGGTGAGCCCGCGGACCAGGCCGTCGGAGAGCCGGCCGCCGGCTTCGAGGTCGGGTGCGTCGAGGTGCTCGTCCAGCACCTTCCCCAGTACGGCCATCGCTTCGTCGGAGGCCCGCCGGTCCTCGGCGGGCTGCCGGGGGACGGAGCGCAGCTCCTCCCAGGGAAGCCGGCCGTGGATGATCTCCCGCAGGATGTTCGACGTCATATCAGCCTCCGCAGCACGTTCATGAAGTCCTGCGGTCGTTCCCGCAGATAGAAATGTCCGCCCGGGATCAACTCCACGGCGCAGTCCGCGCTGGTGTGCCGGCGCCACTCGGGCAGCAGCGGGGTCGCGAGGTCGTCCTCCCCGCCCAGCACGGACAGGGGGAGGTCGAGGGGCGGCTGGGGTTCATGCCTGTACGTCTCGAAGACGGTGAAGTCCGCGCGGTAGGCCGGTACGACGAGTTGCGCCAGCTCCGGGTCCTGGCGCAGTGCGTCGGGCAGGCCGCCGTACCGCTTGTCGATCGCGTCCAGGAGTTCGTCGTCGTCCAGGGTGTGCAGTGGGCTGCGCGGATGGGCCAGGTGGGGTGGCGGGTAGGCGGACACCACGAGCCGCTCGGGCAGCGACCGGCCGGCCACGCGCAGGGCCCGGGCCGTCTCGAAGGAGGTCAGACCGCCGAGGCTGTGCCCGAAGAACACGAAGGGGGCGACGAACTCGGTGGCTCCCAGGATCCCGTCGGTGAACTCCTGGACCGAGGTGACGGGCGCCTCCGTGATCCGCGATCCGCGGCCGGGGGCCTGGATGCCCCACACCTCCACGTCGGGCAGGTCGTCCGCCCAGCGCACGTACTCGCCGGGCGAGCCGCCGCTGTGCGGGAAGCAGTACAGGCGCAGCCGCGCCTGAGGTCGTTTCCGTCGGCAGACCAGCCAGGGCGAGCGGGCGGCCGTCATCGATCACTCTCCGCGACACGTCGGTCCGTCAGTTCGGCCAGGGCTTCGACGGTGGGGTGGACGAAGACCTCGCGGGTCTCCAGGGGGATGTGGAAGGTGTCCCGCAGCCAGGCGGCCAGCCGGGTGGCCAGGACCGAGTCGCCGCCGAGTTCGAAGAGACTGTCGGCCGGTTCGATCTCGTCGAGTCCGAGCAGTTCCCGGAAGGTCCGCGTGATGCGCGATGCGGTCGACGGGCCGGCCGCGGCCTCGTCGTCCGGGGTGGCGGTCCCGCCGTACCGTGTGCCCTCGGTCGTGCTGCCGTCGGCCTCGGGCCGGGGCGCGCGGCCCATCCACGCGTCGGGCATCGAGCGGGCGGCGCCGGCCGGACCGGGTGGGCGGGGCGCCTCGGATTCGGGCGGTTCCACCAGGTAGTGCCGTCGGTACAGCGGATGCCCGGGCAGTTTGACCCGCCGTCCCGGCCGGGTCGGCCGCACCCGGTCCCAGTCGACCGGGGCGCCGGTCAGCCAGAGCCTGCCGAGCGCCTCCAGGGCGACGGCCAGCGAGGAGCTGGGGTCCGTGGGATGCGGCTGGGACTGCACCACGAGCTGGTGCTCGCTCAGCTCGGGGTGCTGCCGGGTCAGCGTGGTCAGGGTCATGCCCGGACCGACCTCCAGGAGGATGCGGTCGGGGTCCTCCAGGAGTGTGGACAGGGCGTCCCCGAAGCGGACCGCCCGGCGCATGTGAGCCGTCCAGTACGACGGGTCGGTCAGCAGTCCGGGCTCCGCCCAGGTGCCGGTCATGTCGGAGACGTAGGGCACCGTGGGCTCGGCGAGACGGATCGCGGCGACCGTCGCGTGGAACTCGTCGAGGATGGACTCCACCAGCGGCGAGTGGCCCGCGCCCGAGATGCGCAGCTTTCGGAAGTCGATCCGCCGGTCCGTCAGGATCTGGGCGAACGCGTCGATGTCGGCCTCGCGTCCGGACACGGTCACCTGTCCGGGACCGTTCACCGCGGCCACTGTGACGGTGTCCGGGAGCAGCGGCAGTATGTCTCGTTCCGGGCGCCGGACAGCCAGCATGGCGCCGGGCTGCACGGTCTGCAGCAGCCGCCCCCGCATGCCGACCAGGCCGACTCCGTCCTCCAGGGAGAACACCCCGGCGGCGCACGCGGCCGCGTAGGCGCCCAGGCTGTGGCCCACGACCGCTCCGGGTTCGATGCCCCAGTGGCGCCAGAGCCGGGCCAGCGCGTACTCGATCACGAAGACCGCCGGCTGGGCGACGGTGATCGAGTTGATCCGTCGCTCCGCCTCCGTCACGGAGTCCGCGTCACGTGTGTCGGGATGGATGAGGGCGCGCAGGTCCAGGCCCAGCTTGTCGAGGGCGGCCTCGCAGGCCTCGTCGACATGGCGCCGGAACTCGGGCAGGTGCTCGTAGAGGTCCCGGGCCATGCCGATGTGCTGGCCTCCCTGCCCCGGGAACATGAACGCCATCGGGCGTTCCCTGGGCGCCGCCGCCGCGGTCTGCACCCGCCGCGGTGTGCGGGCCGCGAGGGTCCGTGCGGCGTCGGCGGTGTCGCCGGCGACCACGAAGCGGCGGTGCGGGTAGGCGCGACGGCCCTGCTGGAGGGTGAACGCCGCGTCGGCCACGGACAGCTCCGGGGCTTCGGCCAGCCGCTCGGCGGTCGCCGTCGTCAGGTCCTCCAGGGCGGCCTCGGTCCGGGCCGACAGCGGCAGCAGCTCGGGCCCGCCGGGGGCGGGGGCGGACGACGGTGCCGCGGGCGGCTCGTCGATCACGACGTGCACGTTGGTGCCGCCGATGCCCAGCGCGGTGACCCCGGCCCGCCGGACGCCCCCGGGCTCCTTCCACTCGCGCAGCTCCGTGTTGACCACGAACGGGCCGGCGCCGAAGTCGATCTGCGGGTTCGGCTTCTCGAAGTTGAGGCTGGGCGGGATCTCCCCCCTCTCCACGGCGAGGACGGCCTTGATGAACCCGACGACACCGGCGGCCGAATCCGTGTGCCCGATGTTCGTCTTGACCGAGCCGATGTAGCAGAACCCGCGCTTGTCGGTGCCGGCCCGGAAGGCCCGGGTGAGCCCCGCCACCTCGATCGGGTCGCCCAGCGGGGTCCCGGTTCCGTGGGTCTCGACGTAGCCGACCGAGTCCGGCTCGATGCCCGCCGCCAGGTGCGCGGCCCGTACGACCTGTGCCTGGCCCTCGATGCTCGGGGCGGTGAAGCCGATTTTCGCTCCGGCGTCGTTGTTGATGGCCGAGCCGCGTATCACGGCATGGATGTGGTCACCGGCGGCCAGCGCGTCCGACAGTCGTTTGAGGACCACTACGGCGGCGGCACTGCCGCCCACGATCCCCGTGGCGCCGGCGTCGAACGCCCGGACGTGCCCCTCCTGCGCGAACGGTCCGCCCTCGCTGTAGCGGACCGGAAGCAGTGGCAGCCGGATGCCCGCCCCGCCGGCGAGGGCCACGTCGCAGTCGCCGGACTTGAGGGCCTGGGCGGCGAGATGGATGGCGGTCAGCGAGGTGGAACAGGCGGTGGCCACGGTCACCGCGGGGCCGCTCAGCCCGAGCTTGTGGGCGGGCCGCGTGGTCAGATGGTCGGCCCCCGCGGCGAGCCGGAACTCCCAGTCGTCGGCGAAGGGCAGCAGGGCCCGCTGGGCGCGCAGCACGGAGTAGTACGTCGTCATGCTGCCGCCGGCGAAGATGCCGACGGCCGGGCCGTCCGGGCGCGGGACCAGTCCGGCGTCCTCCAGCGCGGTGTGCACGACCTCCAGGAAGACCCGCTGCTGCGGATCGATGAGGAGGGCGTCGCGCGGCGAGTAGCCGAAGAACTCGGCGTCGAACTCCGCGGCGGACTCCAGCAGTCCGAAGGCGGTCAGTCCTTCTCCGTCGGGGCCGACCGGGCCCAGCGGGGTGATGGACTCGACGCCCGCCCGGAGGTTCTCCCAGAACGCGTCGACGTCGGGGGCGCCGGGGAACCGGCCGGCCATGCCGACCACCGCGATCGGCTCCGCCGCGGCCGGCCCGCGCTCGCCCCTGTCCCGGGCCCCGGCGCGCGGTGCCGCGGCCGGTGTACCGCTGAGGTGGGCGGCGAGGGAAGACACCGTCGGGAACTCGAACAGGGTCATCAGCGGGACCGACACCCCGAGTTCCGTCTCCAGCCTGTGGTGTACCTGGGTGAGCAGCAGGGAGTGCCCGCCCAGGTCGAAGAAGTTCTCCTCCAGTCCGACCCCGGGCAGTTGAAGGACGTCGCACCAGATGGCGGCGATGCCGCGTTCGAGGGTGTCGGCGGGCAGCCCTGCCGCCGGTGCGGCCGGCTGTCCGCCGGGTTCGGGCAGCCTCGCGGTGTCGACCTTGCCGTTGAGGGTGAGCGGCAGCTCGGGCACCACCACGAACCAGGTGGGCACCATGTACTCCGGCAGACTGCGGGCCGCGTGCCGGCGCAGCAGGTCGCGGTCGAGTGCGGCCCCCGTGTCCTGGGGGACCACGTAGGCGACCAGTTGGTGCTGGGCCGAGCCGGCCGAGGACTCCGGTGCCCGGGGAGTACGGACCGTGACGTGGGTGTCGCGCACCAGGTCGTGGGCCCGCAGCACGGAGGCGATCTCACCGAGCTCGATGCGGTACCCCCGTACCTTCACCTGTTCGTCGAGCCGTCCGATGAACTCGATCTCGCCGTCGGCACGGAATCTGGCCAGGTCGCCGGTCCGGTACATGCGGGCACCGGGGACGGAGGAGAACGGGTCCGGTGCGAAGCGTTCCGTGGTCGGCTCCGGGCGCCCCAGGTAGCCCCGGGCCACGCCGCGGCCGCCGATGTGGAGCTCGCCGACGACTCCGGCGGGTACCGGTCGGTGCCCTGTGTCCACCACGTAGGCGGCGACCCCGTCGATGGGCCGGCCGATCGAGGGCTCGCCGTGCACCTCGCCCTCGGCGGCGACCGTTCCGGTGGTGGTGAGCACGGTCGTCTCGGTGGGGCCGTACACGTTGATCAGAGGGAACGGGGTTCCAGGGCGCGGCCGGGCGGTCAACCGCTCGCCGCCGGTGACCATCAGCCGCAAGGTGGTCGCGGCGTCCCACGGCCGACCCAGCAGGGGCGTGGCCAGGGTGACCGGCAGCGTGGTGAGGGTGATGGAGCGCTCCGCCATCCACCGCTGGTAGTCGGCCGCCACGAGCAGCACGGCCCGGTCCGGGAAGTGCAGGGTGGCGCCGACCGCCAGGGACGGCCAGATCTCCAGTTGGGTGGCGTCGAACCCGGGGGAGAAGACACAGGTCGCGTTGTCGTCCTCGTCGAGGCCGTGCTCCCGTACGTACCAGGAGACGAGGTTGCTCAGCCCGCGATGCGGTACTTCCACGCCCTTGGGCCGTCCGGTCGAGCCGGAGGTGAACATGATGTACGCGATGTCGTCGGCGGAGACGTCCACCGGGTCCGGGACGGCGTCGGCGGCCGTGTCGTCGCCCTCGGACGGGCGGACCGTCAGACAGGTCAGGCCCGGGAACCGGGTCCGCCCCTGGTCGTCGGTGATCACCACGAGGGCGTCGGCGTCCTGGGCCATCGCCTCCGCGCGGGCCGGTGGATGCCCGGTGTCGATCGGCAGGAACGCGGCTCCGGTCCTGAGCACCGCCAGCTCGGAGATCACCAGGTCGGGTCCCTGCGGCAGACAGATCCCGACGACGGTCCCGGTGCGCGCCCCGGCCTCGCGCAGCCGGCCGGCGAGTGAGCCGGCCTCCCGCTCCAGCTCGCCGTAGGTCACCGAGCGGTCCCCCTGGACCAGCGCGGCCTTGCCTGGGTCCGTCCGGGCGCGCAGTTCGACGCGGCGGTGGACCGGCAGGAACACCTCCCCGTGCGGGTCGTCGCCCACGGCCGCGGGGACGCTCCACTCGTGCAGGATCCGCCGCACCTCCTCGTCGTCGGCCAGCCGGAGCCGGCTCACCGGGGTCGCGGGTTCGGCCAGGGCGTGGGCCAGCATCTGGAGGAAGGCCGCGGCCATGCCCTCGACGGTCGCGGCGTCGAACAGGTCCGCGTTGTACTCCCAGATCAGGGTGATGCCGTCGGCCGGCAGGCCGTTCGCCGTGGTGGCGTCGGCGCGGGTCCGGGCGCGGGGGGCCACGATGAGGCCGAGGTCGGATTTCGAGGTCCCGTTGAACGGTTCGGCGATGACCGACTCGGTGTCGCCGAACCGCGGCCCCCGACTGCTGTCGTCGTGCACGGTGATCATGGTCTGGAACAGCGGTGTGTGGGCCGCCGTCCGGGAGATGCCGAGGTCGTCGATGAGGACGGGGAGCGGGCAGGCCTGGTGGGCGGCGGCGTCCAGCACGGTCTCCCGGGCCTGCCCGAGCAGCGCCTCGAAGGTCGTGTCGTCGGAGAACCGGGTCCGCAGGGCGGCGGTGTTCATGACCAGCCCGACCAGCTCCTGCTCCTCCCGGGTGCCCCGGTTGGCGAGCGGGCTGCCGACGCAGAGGTCGGTGTCGCCGCTGTAGCGGTGGAGGATCCCGGCGAAGCACGCGTACAGCACCATGAAGCTGCTGACACCCTGTGCGCGGCAGACCGAGTCCAGGGCGGGCATCAGCGCGGCCGGCACCTCGCTCGCCACCCGGCCGCCCCGATGCGACCGCACGGCCGGCCGGGGTCTGTCGGTCGGCAGGCCGAGCAGCCCGGACACGCCTGCCAACTGCTCGCGCCAGTAGGCCTGGTGCTCCCGCATGGCGGGGGATTCCAGCGCCTGCCGCTGGCTTCGGGCGTACGCCCGGTACGACGGGGCGGGGGTCTCGGCCCGGGGCCCCGCACCTCGCAGCCGGGCGTTGTAGAACTCCTCGACCTGCCGGAGCAGCAGGGAGAACGACCAACTGTCGTGCACGATGTGGTGGGCCGTGGCCAGCAGTTCGTGCTCCTGCGGGCCCAGGGTGAAGGCCGTCCAGCGTTCCAGCGGGAGTTCCGAGAGCACGAACGGCCGGGCGAGTTCCTCCCCGATCAGCCGCGCCAGTTCCTCCTCCCGCTCGGCGGCGGGCAGGCCGGACAGGTCCACTCGCCCGACCCGCACCGGGCCGGGCGGACGGACGACCGGCATGGGCCGGCCGTGCTCCTCCCGGTACGTGGTGCGCAGGATCTCGTGCCGGGCATGCGCCTCGGTCAACGCCTGTTCCAGCAGGTCGAGATCGAGCTCGCCGCGCACCCGGATCGTCCGCGAGCTGTTGTACACGGGGTCCTGTGCGGAGAGCCTGTGCAGGAACCACATCTGTTCCTCGTTGACCGACACCGGGGCGTCCGGCGCGGGGCGGCCCGGCAGGGGACCGTCCGCCGAGGAGCCACCCGCCGCGGCCGATTCCGGCCGGTCCGCCGGGGCCGCGTCCCGCGTTCCGGCCGCGGCCTGCCGGACCGCTTCCACCAGCTCACGCAGGGTGGGATGGACGAAGATGTCACGCACCGGAAGGTCGACGCCGAACCGTTCCCGGACGCGGGTGACGATCTGGGCGGCCAGCAGGGAGTCGCCCCCCAGTTCGAAGAAGCTGTCGTCCCTGCCGATCAGCTCCAGGGCCAGCACTTCCCGCCAGATCGCGTTCAGTTCCTCCTCGGCGGTGGCGGCTGGCTGCGGTACGTTCTCGTCCTCGATCGAGTGCACACAAATCTCCGTGATCTGGGTGATACCGCCCTGGTCGGCGCGCGACGCTCAGGCGGATGGGGACGCAAGTGCGGGTGGAGGCGCCAGTTCGAGTGGGGTGAGAGCGGGGATCCGGTGGCGGATCAGTCGGCCGCCGGCAGGTCGGTCCGAGCCGGCGACACACCCTGGACGGTGCCGGAACGTCCGGTCCCGGACAGGCGGGCCGTGGCGGTGAGCACCAGGAGGGCCAGCACCGTGATGCCGCTCCCGGTCAGCACCAGGCCGGTCATGGACCCGTTCCCCAGGGCGAGTCCTCCGACGGCGCCGCCGATCGCCGCCCCCAGGTAGGAGGAGGAACTGTTCAGCGACAGCGCGACGGTGGGAGCCTGGCTGTCCAGCCCCGCGATGCGGTGGTTCTGGGCGGTGGGAAGTGCCCAGCAGGCGACGCTGATCACGGCGAGGACCAGCCCGAACAGGGCGCGGCTCGGGAGGGAGCCGCTCGGTTCGGGCAGGGTGAGCACCGCCATGGCGATCAGACCGGCCAGCAGGACCGCCGTGGCCGTGCGGTAGGCGCGCAGACCACCGACGGCGTCGGCGGCGCGACCGCCGAGGGCACTGCCCAGTACGGCGGCGACGCCCCACACCAGCAGGAACGCGCTGACTCCGCCGGATCCGACCCGCGTGGTCGTGGTGGTGAGAGGGGCGATGTACGTGAAGACGGTGAACACCCCGGCACAGGCCAGGGAGTTCGACAGCAGGGCCGTCAGGACACCGGGATGGCCCGCGACCCGGAGCCGTTCGCGGACGGTGACCGCCGGCGGGGTCGGGACCTGGGGCAGGGCCACGGCCAGGACGACCGCCGACAGTGCCGCCAGAGCGGCCACCAGGACGAGCGTCGTACGCCAGCCGCCCATGCTCCCGACCAGGGTTCCGATCGGCACGCCGAGCGCGGTGGCCGCGGACATGCCTCCCGCCACCAGGGCGATCGCGCGGCCGCGCCGTTCCTCCGGCGTGATGCCGACCGTGATGGCGATGCCGCACGGGATGTACAGCCCGGCCCCCAGCGCCGCGAGCACCCTGGAGAGCATGAGCACGGGATAGTCGGGCGCGACGGCCCCCAGCGCGTTGGCCGCCACGAAGGTGACCATGGCGATCAGCAGCAGCCGCTTCCGGCGCAGAGCACCGGTGACCGCGGCGAGCACCGGCGCGCTCAACGCGTAGACAAGAGCGAAGACGCTGACGAGCTGGCCGGCACCGGACCGTGTGACCCGCAGGTCCGCCGCTATGTCTTCGAGAAGGCCATTGATAACAAAACTGTCAGTACCGATGCTGAAGGCACCCATACTGAGCGCGAGTAAGAGTGTCAGGTTCGACCTGGCAGATAACACTGCACTGGATACCCATCTGTGTGAACTATGCAGAGGTCTCAGTGGGTGATTTTCGGCAAACCGCTGATAATCCCGTACGGCAGACCGCTGAGAATCCCGTACGACGGGCTCGATTCGCCCGAGTCGCATATCAGGGTGCGCTGCCGCTTGGCGCTGCTCGCTCGCTCTTTGGACCTCAGGTCCGCCCCCACAAAATCGAACACGGGAGAACGTAACCGATCCGGCTCGACTCAGTCAACAGTAAAACGAATGACCTATACCGGCCAGTCGGTTCGGTATACCGGGTGACGTGTTCTGGCCGAAAACATGCGCTTTCGACCTGGATGGATCACGGCCTGACCTGCATGGACAGAGGATCTCCGCACGTGATTCCGAAGTAATGGCGCGGCACTTTCATCCTCGCTTTGGCCAGATCTCGCATCTCCGCCACGCCGCGCGCGCACCGACGGACTCGACCATCGTTCGTCACCCCCTCCTCGCCACTTCCGTGCGATTTCGACCGGCCGGCCCACAACGGCATTCCCCTGTATCGCCGCCCGCGTTCCCAGCCCCGTCGATTTCATGCGTGAAGAATTTATGATGATCCCGATCCGGTGCGCAACCGGCATTCTTGAATAAAGTAGGCGAACTGCGCGTGCGGGTGCGAATCGCCCAATATTATTGCCTTGACAGGTCTGACGCGTCTCTGCCTAACTTCTTTCGGCGGCTCGGACGGGGTGCAGCAAAGCCGCCAGGTCGACGGCGGTCGAGCTCCGCCGATTCGACCTGTGAGGTGCCGCGAATCGCGAATTCATTCCCGTTCGGTCATGCGGCCTCCAGGAAATCTCGGAAATTCGGAAAGGTGGAGGAAGTGCTTGTCGCGCATGCGGCGGCACATGGATCCCTCGGTGAGTTATGGCAGGGGCCGGTGCCGTACAACGGGGGCTCTCGTATTGGCCTCGTGACCCTTCCGGTGGCACGTCACAGCTACGCGAGCTACCACCTGGAGCCGGCCCCGGACGATCGCGACGGAGCCCCTCCGGTGGAACGCCTCACGGAGAAGAGACGAGCCACGCTCAAGTGCTACACGCGTATACACGACGTCGAGTTACCCGCCGGCCGCTGGGAGTTCAGCTCCGACCTGCCCGTCGGCAAGGGCATGTCCAGCTCGACCGCCGACATCCTCGCCCTCATCAGATGCCTCGACTGCCTGTTCGACCACAAGGGCGACCCGGAGACCACCCGGAAGATCCTCACCACGATCGAACGGTCGGACGCGATTCACGCCGACCGGTACACGCTGTATCTCAGCGGCGCCCATGTCTTCGTCCGGGACTACCCGTCGACCGTCGCCTTCAACGTCTGCTACGCGTACGCCGAGCACGAGGTGCGCACCGAGGACTTCCCCGAGACCGACCTGCTGCGCCACTACCGGGACTCGGCGAGTGACTACGCGCACTCGCTGCGCCGGCTCGACGAGGCCCTGACCGCGCAGGACGGGCTCGCGATGGCCCGGGAGGCGACCCGGTCGGCCGAGCTGGCGCAGGACTACCTCCCGAGCGGACTGGTCGCGGACCTGCTCCGGGACCACTGGGACCTGGGGGGCGTGGGTGTCGTCCGGGCGCACACCGGCACGGTCGTCGGCCTGCTGTCGACCGCCGACTTCGACGCGACCACCCGAGCCGATCTGTGCAGGTACTTCCTGCTCCGGGGCTACAAGTGCTACTTCACGAGAGCGGGGTACCCCCTTGTTTGACCACATCGCCGACGCGCTCGCCCAGCCCCACCTGATACGCCTGCGCCCCGGCCTGTACACGCTGCGGTTCGAGTCCATGAAGGTGATCTCCGCGCTCGGTGCGGTGGAGCGGCTCATGGCCGACGGCGTGATCCACCCGGGCGACACCCTGGTCGACAGCTCCAGCGGCGTCTACGCGCACGCACTGGCCCTGGCCTGCCAGAAGTACGGCTTCCACTGCCACATCATCGCCTCCCCCATCGTCGACGCCGCCCTGCGGGCCCAACTCCAGGTCCTGGGCGCCACGGTGGACCAGCCGGACGCCACGGACGACGCCAAGCTGGACCAGGGCGGCCGGGTGCGGAAGGTGCTCGAATACGTCGAGCGGAACCCCGGCGCCCACTGGATGCGCCAGTACCACGACCAGATCCACTACCACGGCTACGAAGACGCGGCCAAGAGCATGATGAAGCAGCTCGACGTCCCCGAGCTGGTCCTCGTCGGCGGAGTGGGATCGGGCGCCTCGACGGGCGGACTCGCCACGGCCCTGCGCCGCCACGGCGTCGACGCCCGCCTCCTCGGGATCCAGCCCTTCGGGAGCGTCTCCTTCGCGAGCCAGGACGTCGAGGACCCCGAGTTCCTCATCGCCGGCCTCGGCAGCGGAATCCACTTCGGCAACATCGACTACGACGCCTACGACGACATCCACTGGATCGACTTCACCTACGCGAGGTCGGGCAGCATCGAACTCCTCCGGGAACACGGCGTGTTCGCCGGCCTGTCGAGCGGCGCCGCGTACGCGGTGGCGACCTGGCAGGCGTCCGGGCACGGCTTCGACGACCGGCACCCCGTCGTCTTCGTGACGCCCGACACCGGCCACCGCTATGTGCACACCGTGTTCGAGAACCCCGACTCGGCCGTCGTACGCGACACCGACCACTACCCGCTCGTCGTGACCGAACCCGTGGAGCTCAGGCTGCCGTGGTGCAGGACCGACTGGAAACGCCACGGTGTCAACTTCCCCCAGCCGAAGAGCGAGTTCTGACGTGGCCAAGGTCGTCATGCTGGAGGCGCTGGCCTACGGACTGGACCGGCTCACCGAAGCGGCCCGGCGGCACGGGACCGAGCTCGTCCTGCTGACGTTCGACCGCGGCTACTACAGCCGGCAGCTCGCCGGCAACGACCACCTGCGGGTCGTGGACGCCGACACCTTCGACATCGACGCGGTGCGCACCGCGCTCGACGCCCTGGGCGACGTGTCCGGCCTGATCTCCAACACGGACACCTGGGCGCGGACGGCGGAGACACTGGCCGAGGAACGCGGCTTCCCCAACGTGCTGCGCAACGTGGACCGGCTGCGCGACAAGGTGTGGGTGCGCACCCGCGTCGCCGAGGCGGGACTGAGCACCGGCAGCCCCGTACGGGGTTCCGACTGGGCGGCCCTCGCCGCCGCCGGACGCCTGCCCGCCGCACCCGCGCTGCACATCGTCAAGGACGCGGAGGGCACGGGCAGCAAGCACGTCCGGCTCGCGGACCGGAGCGAGTCCGTCGCCGACGCGATCGAGGAACTGCGCGGGCAGGGCGTCCCCGCCGAGCGCATCACCGTGGAGCCCTACGCCTGCGGCCCCCTCTACAGCGCCGAGACCTGCACCACGGAGTCCGGCACGGCACTCCTCGGCATCAACAGCCGTACCGTCTCGGAGCTGCCGCAGTTCCGCGAGTTGGACCTGACGTTCCCGATCGGCAGGGGCAGCCGCTGGGAGGCGGACATCGCGGACTGGGTCTCCCGGGTGCTGGCCGGCGTCGGCCGCGGCACCGGTTTCTCCCACGTCGAATTCGTGGACACGGCGGACGGACCCCAACTGGTCGAGGTCAACCCGCGGTTGGGCGGCGGCAGGATCGGCGAGGGGATCCTCGAGGCCGGCGGCGTCGACCCGTTCGAGCTGCTCCTGCTCCAGGCGACGGAGCCACACCTCGACTCCCGGCACCTGGCGGCCGTCGCGCGGGAACCCGTGACCGGCGGCTTCGCCCAGGTGCTGAAGTACGCCTCGCAGACCGGGAAGCTCGGCGAGGTCTCCGGCGCCGAGGACCTCGCGAGGTTCCCCGGCGACATCGAGTGGCATCCGCTCAAGGACTCCGCCTCCCTGATCGAGAGCGTGGCCGACCAGCGGGCCTGCTACGGCTTTCTCACCGCCCGGGGGCCGTCGCCCGAGATCGCGCTGCACCGGGCCCACGCCGCCGCCCGGCACCTGAGGGTCGCCGGGCCCGGACCGTCCGGACCACGATGAGACGCTCGTCGGGCCTGTCGTTGCCGCCCTGGTGCGGTGGACCCGTGCGGGTCCTGCTCGTCGCCGCGTTCGTCTCCAGCGTCGGGGTCTTCCTGGTCGTGCCGTACCTCGGCATCTATCTGCGCGACACCGCCGGCCTCTCCTCGGCGACCGTCGGCCTGCTGCTGGGGCTCACCTACTGGGGCACGCGGGTCTCCGGCCTGGCCGCCGGAGCGCTCGCCCACCGGTGGGGCATGCGCCGCGTGATGGTGCTGGGCAACCTGCTGCGGGTGGCCGGCTATGTGCTGCTGCTCGGCGACTCCCTCGCACAGATCACCTGCGCGGTGCTGCTCATCGGCACCGGGGCCGGCGTGTTCTTCCCCGTGGCCAAGGCGTACCTGCTGCGGGTGGTGGACGAGGAGCACCAGCTCAAGGCCATCGCCGCGCGCAACATGTGCGCCAACACGGGCGTCGCGCTGGGCCCGCTCGTCGGGATGCTGGTGTTCGTGCAGGGGCCGCAGGGGCTGTTCCTGCTCGCCGCCGCGGCCTTCGGCGCCCTCAACGTCCTGCTGCTGCGTCTGCCGATACGCCAGGACGGCGACGGGCCGGCCCCGGCGTACTGGCGCAACGCTGCGGCCTTGGCCCTCCGGCGGCCCGTCGTCCTGGTGACCGCGGCGACCACTCTGCTGGGCGTCGCCGTCGTCCAGTTGGAGAGCACGTTCCCCCTCCTCGTCTCGCGCGGGCCCTCGACCTGGCTCGCCGGCGCCCTGTTCCTGATCAACGCGCTGCTGGTCATCGTGGTGCAGCCGCCCGTGATGAAGGCCGTCGCGGGCGGCGGCGTCCGCACCGTCTTCGTGACGGGGTTCGCCCTCTTCGCCGCCAGTTTCGTCCTGTTGTCGGCTCCCGGGTCCCTGTGGCCCGTGTGGCTGGTGGCGGTCGGCGTCTTCAGCGTGGCGGAGGTGGGCGTGAGCCTGTGGATCGACGACCGCGTCAGAGCCCTGGGAGCGGACGACGCCACCACCATCTACGGCCTGTCCGGGGTCGGTGACGCGTGCGGAGGCCTGGCCGGGGCCCTGCTGGGCGCCTCACTGATCGGTGGCGCGCACTCGTCCCCGGACGTCTGGAACGGCTACTGGGCCCTGGCCCCGATGCTGATGGCCGCCGTCCTCGCCCTCGGCCCCCTCCTGCCCGCCGCACCCCGGACCGGCCGATCCCGGCCCACCCGGCAAGCGGGCCGTTCACCGGATCCGAGCACCAAGGGAGATGCACCGCGATGACTGTCACCGTCCTCGGGATCGGCTACGGCGCCGACGTCACCACGGCCACGGCCGCCGCGCTCGCCGAAGCCGACGTGCTGATCGGGCACGAGGTCTTCCTGAGCAGCGTCAGGCATCTCGCCCGGCCGGACGCCGAGTGCTTCGACGTCCTGGAGCGGGCGACGCCCGACGAGGACGTGTTCGCCGTCCGCACCAGGGTCGCCGCCGAACGCTCCGCCGCCGGCGCGAAGGTCGTCATCGTCTCGGGCGGCGACCCGGGGCTGCTCGGCATGGCCGGTCCCGCACTGCACCACCTCAACCGGACCGGTGACCCGGCCCTGGCGGACGTACGCGTCCTGCCGGGTCTGTCCGCCTGGCAGTACGTCTCCGCCGAACTCGGCGCCCCCTTCAACGGCGGGGTCACCGTGCTGTCGCTGTGCCTGTACAGCCACAGCGAGGAACGGATCGCCCGCCAG
Source organism: Streptomyces sp. NBC_01478 (assembly GCF_036227225.1). Lineage (GTDB taxonomy): Bacteria > Actinomycetota > Actinomycetes > Streptomycetales > Streptomycetaceae > Streptomyces. Next base: position 5,106,183 of record NZ_CP109444.1, read on the forward strand.
ATCCGCGGGGCCGCGCTGTCCGGCCTGGGCACGGTCGTCTACATGCTCCGCCACAACGGCGAGCAGCACCCCGAGCTCTTCCCCACCGCCGAGCCCGCCGCCGGGATCTCCCGCCGCCGCTTCACCCTGCTCAGGGACACCTACCTCGCACAACGCCCCGCGGACACACCCACCTACCTGCTGGAGGGGCTCGGTCGCACCGAGGGGCACACCCGCCTCGGCGCCCCGCTCGCCGACGCGCTCGACCTCTACGAGAAGTCGGGTCCCGAGTCGGTGTGGTGCCTGCCCGGCGAGGAGTACGAGCAGGGCGGCGGACTGATATGGGGGACCACATGACGACCCCTCCCCACCACCCCACGCGGTCCCCGTACCTGGAAGGACTGCGCTGCATCCAGTGCGACGAGCGGCACCCGGTCGCGGACCGTCCGCGGGGCTGCCCCTCGTGCGCGGCCCGCGGACGGAACTCCAACCTCTTCTGCGTGTACGCGGACGCCGCCCCCGCGGACCAGCGGTACCCCTACCTGGAGGTGCCCGCCCTGGGCCAGGGGGAGACACCGATGCTGCCGGTGGACGGTCAGCCGAACGTGTGGGTCAAGAACGAGGCGGCGAACCCGACCGGCTCGCACAAGGACCGCTTCTCGGCGTTCGCCACGGCACACGCCCGTGCCTGCGGATACCGCGGCGTGGTCATCGGCTCCTCGGGCAACGCCGGTCTCTCCATGGCCGCCTACGCCGCGGCCGCGGGCCTGCGCTGCACGGTGGCCGGCTTCGACTCGCTTCCCGACCGGGTGCGGAGCTACCTGACCGGTTTCGGCGCGGAGGTGCGGACCTTCGCCACGGACCGGGAGCGCGTCGCCCTGGTGGAGGAACTGGCCGCGGCGCCGGACACCCTGGCCGTCTCCAACATCACGCACCCGGTCGTCGGGAGCAGTTGCTTCGGCATCGAGGGCTACAAGCGGATCTCCTGGGAGATCGCGGACCGGGCGCCCGAGCCGGTGCGGCACGTGATCCTGCCCTCCAGCCGGGGGGATCTCGCCTGGGGTGTCCACCGCGGCTTCGCGGAAGTCGCCGAACAGCGGGGCCTGCCGGTCCCGCGACTGCACCTCGTCGAGCCGTATCCCCGGCTCTCCGCGGTGCTCGACGGAGCCTCCCTCACCGACAGGTTCCCCGGGGACTTCGGGCGGCTGTCCTCCATCGCCGGCGACGGCACGACCGTACAGGCGCATCGGGCCGTCACCCGCTCCAAGGGCTCCGCGGTGGTGGTGTCCGACGCGGTCGCCGACGAGTGGTTCTCGCGGCTGTGCCGTCGAGGACACGTCTGGGAGCGCAGCAGCGCCACGGTCTTCGCGGCCCTGGACACACTGCGCGCACGGGGGCGACTGACGGAGGGAGAGCCGACCGTCCTCATCGCCACATCGCACCTTTTCAAGGGCTTCTAGCCGGTCCAAGGGCTTCCAGCCGACAGGACGAGCAACCGAACCAGGAGAGGAAGAACAACGATGAAGACCAGCAGCCTCTGGGGAACGCCGCCTTCACGCTTCTACCGCTTTCTCAAGCGCCTCGGGGAGGAGGCCGAGGGCAATCCACCGACCCTGGCCGTCGTCGGCTGCGCGGACGGCAAGTTCGTCCTTCCCGCCGCTCGTCGCGGGTTCAAGGTGTGGGCGATCGACATCGACGAGATCGCCCTCTTCGGAGGCATGAAGCAGGACACCTCGGGCGAGGTCCACATGCCGGGGCTCCGGTCGCGGGTCAAGGACGAGGACCTCGAGGAACTCGTGGAGATCGTGCACGGCGACTTCATGGAATCGGCGCCCGGCCGGACCTTCGACGGCGTCTTCACCAGCGGCGCCCTCCAGTACTCCAACAACATGGAGCACAGCCTGACGCAGATGGTGGACGCGGTGGGTGATCTGGTGCGTCCGGGAGGCCTGTTCTACCTCGACTACATGCTGCCCTACGAGGAGAAGTACAAGGGCCGCCCGAACTGTCCCGAAGCCCCCTGGTGGGCCGAGTACCTCAAGCAGCGTCCGCAGTGGGACGTCCAGTACAACCGCGTCATGGAGCCGACGCTCGACCGCGCCCACGTCGAGTACCCGGTCGACCACTACCACCAGTGGGGGCATGCGCTCGCGGTGCGTGCCCCGTCGGCCTAGGGGCGGCGGGCCGTGCCGCGTGCCGAACAGGACGACGAAATCTTGGAGTCGGTGGCTCCGATCGTGGCCGGGACGCTGTGCCCCTTCGCGGTCAAGGCGCGCATGCGCGGTGCTCCCGCCTACGACGAGGGCCGCTCGCTGCGCGCCAACCTGGAGGCCTCCGTCCCCGCCTTCACGTGCTTCACCGAGGACACGCGGACGGAGGAACTGGACGCGTTCGTCTACCGGTTTCCCCGGTCGGCGGTCGGCGACGACATCAATCGGCTGGCGCGGCTGGTGCGCACGCTCGTCGAGGTCCTGCTCGTCCACGACCCCGTCGACCCGCGCGTACCGGCACGGCGCGACATCCTGGCCGCGCGCTGGCGGCTGTCCTTCGCCGGCGTCGACTACTTCGCGCCTGTCTTCTCACCCGTCTACGGGAAGGAGCACAGCCGATACACCTACGGAGTGAGTGACAGCGTGTTCGTCCTGATGCAGCCGAACAGTTCCTTCCACACACGGCTCGGAAGCAGGGCCACGAAGATCCGCGGGAACATAAGGTCGCGTTTCGAAGAGGCCGGACAGCCGTACCCGAGCACGGAACTCGAAGCGCACAAGTTCGTCCTCCCGCTCAACCCCGAAGACAATCCGGTGAATTGGTACGACTTACCGCCGTTTCCCCGGGACTGCATCGCCGAGAGAGGGCTCATGGCCTCGTGAACAAAGTACTTCTCGCCAGTCAGAACTCCATCAAGCTCGAAGAGGTCCGCAGCGTCTTCCCCGAGGTCGACGTGGTGCGCGTCGATCTGCTGGAAGTGCAGTCGGTGGACGTACGGCGGGTGGTGGAGCACAAGCTCGAACAGGTCGCGGCCCTGCGGCTGCCCGTACCGGTCCTCGTCGAGGACACGGGACTCGCCGTGGAGGCCTGGAACGGCCTGCCCGGAGCGCTGGTCAAGTGGTTCGTGGACGGGCTGGGCGCCCAGGGACTCAAGGATGCCTTCCCCGCCGACGGGCCCGCCACGGCGATCGCCACCAGCGCGGTGGGCGTCGTGTTCGACGGCGAGCGCGCGGTGTGGGAGGGGCACACCGAAGGGAGACTGGTCGACAGCCGGGGCGGACTCGGCGGCTGGACACCGGTGTTCGAAGTGAAGGACACCGGACTCACCCTCGGCGAGATGACTTTCGCCGACCGGATGCGCTGGACCATGCGGCGGGAGCCGCTGCTGGCAGCCCGGGACTGGATCTCCAAACGCACCGCCACGGCGTCGTGAGCGCCCCGCGCGCCGACCAGAGAACACACCCACCCGCCCAGGAGGCACGGTGAACATCTGCGTATTCCTCTCCGCCGCCGATCTCGACGAGCGCTATGTCGAGCCGACCCGTGAATTCGCCGAACAGCTCGGCAGCTCCGGCCACACCCTGGTGTGGGGTGGCTCCGACGTCGGCCTGATGAAGGTGCTCGCGGACGGCGTCCAGGCCGCGGGCGGACGGCTGTGCGGCGTCTCCGTGGAGTTCCTGACACATGTCGTACGACCCGGCTGCGACGAGATGGTGATCACCAAGGACCTGGGGGAACGCAAGGCGCTCCTGCTGGACAAGGCGGACGCCGTCATCATGCTGGTCGGCGGCACCGGGACCCTGGACGAGACCACCGACATCCTGGAACTGAGGAAACACGAGCTGTCCGACAAGCCCCTCGCCGTGGTGAACACCGCGGGCTTCTACGACGGACTCAAGATCCAGTTGGAGCGCATGGACGCCGAGGGTTTCCTGCCGATACCACTGCCCCGGCTCATGTACTTCGCCGACACGGGCAAGGAAGCGCTCGACTATGTCGAGAAGTACGCCGAGAAGCACGCCGTGGAACAGGCCCCGACAGCCGGCTGACCGTCTGCCGGACCGGACGAAGGAGGACTTCCGCGTGGAGACACCGATCCTGCGGGCACAGGACATGGACGTGGTGGCGGGACGCTGGTCCCTGCTCGCGGAGAGTCTCTACTCGCTGCCCAACTGGCTGCGTACGGCGGAGAGTCGCGAGGGCGACCGCCACTACTCGGTTCTCGACGGCGAGCCCGCCCCGCGAGGCGGGCTCGTCGTCTACCACATGACCGAGAAGAGCTGGTTCTACAACAACCCCGTCGCGCAGTTGGTCCACCCGGACCCGGCCCTGCGGCCGTTCCTCACCCCGGAGGAACAGCGGCGGCTCTCCGATCACGCCGTCCGACTGGAGAAGGCCGCCGCCCGGCTCTCCCCGGCGCTGGTGTCCGTCCTGCCCAGCGGGTACCTCCCGGGTCTGCTCAGGGCCCCGGGCGCGGACGACGGAGTGATCGGAGAACTGGCGGACGAACTGGAGCACCTGTGCACCGGGCAAGGTCTGGAGACCGCCGCCGTGATGCACGTGCCGGAACGGGACACCGTCCTGCGCGGCGCACTGGAGGGCCGGGGGTACGTGCCGTACGTCTCCGTCGGCGACTGCGTCCTGCCCGTCTCCTGGCCGGACTTCGACGGCTACCTGGACGGTCTGCGCAGCCCGAGACCGACCCGGATCCGCCGGGAGATACGGGGCTTCGAGGAGTCGGGCGCGATCCTGCGCGAGACCACGGTCGACGACCTGGACGACCGGCACGCACACCTGCACGCCGAGCACCTCCGGCGCTACGGCCATGACGTCCACGTCAAGGGATCGCGCGCCCTGATCAGCGCGATCCAGCGCAACCCCACCGGCCGGGGCAGAGTGCTGGAGGCCTGGCGCGGGGACGTCCTGGTCGGCTTCGTCGTCTGCTACGAGGCGAACCGGGAGTTCCACCCGAAGATGATCGGCGTCGGCCCCGAGGAGCGAAAGGCCTTCACCTACTTCAACCTCTGCTACTACGGCCTGATCCGCATCGCCGCCCGGGAGAACGCGCACCGCGTCGTCTACGGGCCGGAGTCCTACGAGGCCAAGGCGTTCCGTGGCTGCGCGCCGGAGAGGCGGATCAGCTATCTCCGGGTACCGGAGGACCTGCGCGACGACGTCGCCGCCACGGCGGCCGTGATCGACGCCGCGGGCCGGCGCCGGCTCGACTCCTTCGCCTGGCAGACCTGAGCGGACCCGACGAACCCCGCACAGCCCGCACTTCCGTCGAGCCGCCCGCCCGTCCCCCCACAACGTTCAGCGGGTCTGGAGGACCCTTCCCATGGCTGAAACCGGTATCGTCCCGTCCGCCGACTCCGACACCGCGCCGGCGTATCCCACCGTCCGCACCGGGTGTCCGCTGGACCTGCCCCCGCGGGTCGGGGAGTTGCGTGAGGAACGCCCCGTCGCCAGGGTCACGCTCTGGGACGGCAGCCGCCCCTGGCTGGTGACGCGCTACGACGACTCGCGGCAGGCGCTCCGCGACCCCAGGCTGAGCGCGGATCTGCACCGCCCCGGGTTCCCCTTCATCTCCCCGGTCCAGAAGCTCCAGCAGAACCAGGATCTGCCGGTGGGGTTCCTGCGCATGGACCCGCCCGAGCACACCAGGCAACGTCGCATGCTCATACCGGAGTTCATCGTCAAACGCATGGAGCGGATACGCCCCGAGGTCGACGCCCTGGTGGCGTCGCTGCTCGACGACATGACGCGGTCCGGCTCGTCGGCCGACCTGGTCGGCTCCTTCGCGCTGCCGCTGCCGTCCCTGGTGATCTGCCGACTGCTGGGCGTGCCGTACCAGGACCACGACTTCTTCCAGGAGCAGAGCCGGCTGATGCTCGACCAGACGGCGGGGGTCGACCAGGTCCTCGCCGCCCGTGCGGAACTGCGCGACTACTTCGACCGGCTGGCCGTGCACAAGGCCGCCCGGCCGGACGACGACCTGCTCAGCCGGCTGGTGGCGGAGCAGGAGGCACCGGGGCATCTCACCCACGACGAGGTCGTCGGCATGGCCGCCGTGCTCCTGGTCGCCGGCCACGAGACCACCGCCAACATGATCGGCATCGGTGTGCTGAACCTGCTGGAGACCCCGGACCAGTGGGCGGCGCTGTGCGAGGACCCCGGTCTGGTCCCGGGGGCCGTGGAGGAACTGCTGCGCCACCAGACCATCATCCACACGGGCCTGCCCCGCGTGGCGACGGAGGACCTGGAGATCGGCGGTGTCACCGTCCGGGCCGGCGAAGGCGTCCTGATCCAGCTCGCGTCCGCCAACCGTGACCCGCGGGTCTTCGACGCCCCGGACCGGTTGGACGTCCGGCACCCACCACGCCGGCACCTGGCCTTCGGCTTCGGCGTCCACCAGTGCCTTGGCCTCCCCCTGGCCCGCGTGGAACTCCAGTCGGCCCTGACCGGCCTCGTCCGCGAACTGCCCGGCCTGACGATCACCAAGTCCCTCGACGAGCTGGCCTTCCGGCACCGCATGAACGTCTACGGCCCGGTAGAACTGCCCGTGACCTGGTAACGGGCGGACATCCACGGGCAGTACGTCACGCCGTGGCGTCCGCCGAAGCCGACCGGGAGTCCGCGCCGGAGAGCCGGGGATCGGGCACGTGGAGGCGAGGCGGACCATGTCCGCGCCGACGACCGGTTCCGCGCACGAGACCGGCCCCGACGCCTCTGCGCGACACCCGCACCGCGCATCGGTGAGCCCGGCCGGCCCGTACGGTCCCAGGCGTTGGACAGACCGCAGCCCGTGGAAGACCCGGCGATCGAACTCCCCCACACCGGTGACACTCGCCATGTGCGGGGAGTCGCCGCAGACGGTGCGCATCGTGGCCGGAACCCGTGAGCCGGCACTGGTGCCGCGTCCTGCCCGGGCCGCGGGGCTCCGGCGGCGCGGCCGATACGCGCGATACGGGCGCTGTCCCGCCGTCGGTGCGGTCGGCGAGCGGGCGCATGCGCGGCGGGCGGGTGACCTTCGCCGAACAAATGGAGCGGCCGGCCGTGCGCCACGGGCGTCGGACCCGCAGCCGGCAGTCCCGCTGAACGCGAAAGCGGTGGTCCTGAGCCATATTCCGCTCACCACGCGGACGACAGGACCGGGCGGCACACCCCCTGCTCCGCGAACGCGTCCCGCGGACCACCCGTTCTTTACAGTGAGTTCATTGACCCAAAACAAACCCACCCACGAACTTCACACTCCAATTCTCGGTGCGTGTGAACAGTTCATTTCATGGATGAAAAGTCGATCACCGATCTCCGGCTGTTCTGGCTTGTTTCAACCCCTCAACAAGTGTAGCCATGTTCGATACGTCGAACTGCACAGTTCAGGGCGTGATCATTTGTCCGGAAACCCGCAGAGCCCATGGTTGAAAACCATCACTTGACCGATCAAGAGAGCGCTCCATAGACTCATCGCGGATCTTGATTTTCAAGAACTAAATGGGGGTGCCATGAGGTCTCTCGTCAGCGAGGTCACCACGAATTCTGTCGCCGATATGTCCCGTGGGGTGTCCATTCCTGCCCGCATGGCGCAGGCCTTAGCCCGGCTGACCGTCTGGCATATCAACACCACCGCCGTCGGCGGTGGTGTTGCTGATTTACTGGAAAAAACCGTCGGCCTGCACAATGATTCGGGACTGCGGGCGCGCTGGCTCGTGCTCACCGGTGAGGCGCCGTTCTTCGCGGTGACGAAACGGCTCCACCACCGGCTGCACGGCACTCCCGACCCGTTCGGCGAGCTGGGCCCGGCCGACCGGGATCTCTACGAGGACACCACGCTCCGGCAGGCGCACGCGGTGCTGGACCGGGTGGCGCCGGGCGACCTCTGCGTCCTGCACGACCCGCAGACCCTCGGACTGGCCCCGCACCTCGCGGCCGCCGGGCTGCACGTCGTCTGGCGCTGTCACATCGGCACCGACACACCCTCCGAGGTGGTCCGCGACACCTGGTCCTTTCTCGACCCCTACCTCCAGGCACCCGCGCGCTGCGTGTTCTCGGCCGAGGGGTACGCCCCGCCGGCCCTGACACGCGAGGAGGGGCGGGTGGTCATCCTGCGCCCCTCGATCGACCCGGCCACCCGCAAGAACCGTCCGATGACGGACATGGCGGTTCACCAGCAGTTACGCACCATCGGGCTAGAAGCAGGAGACCGCCGCCCCGCCCGCTCCCCCGCCGCCCGCACGGCCCGCATCGTGCAGGACCGCCCGCTCCCGGCGGACGCCCCGCTGATCCTCCAGGTCTCCCGCTGGGACCCCCTCAAGGACATGGCCGGCGTGCTGCGGGCCTTCACCGACCACATCGCGCCGGCCCGGCCCGACACCCATCTCGTGCTCGCCGGTCCGGAGCCGTCCGACATCCCCGACGACCCCGAGGGCGCCCAGATCCTCGGCGAACTGCACCGCGCCCGGGAACCGCTCGACGCCCGGGTACGAGGACGCGTCCACCTGGTCACCCTGTCCCTGCGGGACGCCGCGGCCAACGCCGACTCCGTCAACGCGCTGCAACGGCGCGCGGACGTCGTCGTACAGAAAAGCCTCCAGGAGGGGTTCGGTCTCACCGTCACCGAGGCGATGTGGAAGAGCAGGGCCATCGTCGCCAGCGCCGTCGGAGGAATTCCGCACCAGATCCGCGACGGGTTCGAGGGCACGCTGGTACCGGACCCCCATGACCTTTCCGCTTTCGGCCGCGCCGTTCTCCGACTGCTCTCGGACCCCGGTCTGCGCGCGAGGATCGGCACCGCGGCACACCGCCGCTGCACGAAGGACTTCCTCATCTACCGGGAATTCCTGGAGTACTGCTCGCTCTACGTCGACGTACTCCAGCAGACCTGGGCCACCAGGAATGCGTGACCATTACCGAGCGTAGAACGAAATACAGAACAGGCGAAGAACAGAGCGAAGAACAGAGCGCTGCGCCGAGCGCAGTACCCGGAGAGCCGCACCAATTCCTTTCCCTCCGTACCCGATGAGGTCACAGCGAAATGGAAAGTGTCGTGCAGTCAACGCCCCGTTCTCTCCCCGATCCGGACGAACTCCTGGTGTCCGGCCTCGTCAGGAATGACGACCACCGGCCCAACTGGCTGGTGCAGGCGGCCAATCCGGTCAGTTACGAGGTCCGTATGGTCGACGGACTCCTCGATCCCGCCCGCCCCGACCTCGCCCGCGCCGGCACCACCGAACTCACCGACGAGCGGCGGTTCATCGTCCTCGACAAGCAGGTCGAGCGACACTACGGCGACCAGTTGCGCGCCTATCTCAAGGCCCACGACCTGGACCCGTACTTATGCACGCTCCCCGCCGAGGAGCGCAACAAGACGATGGACAGCGTCTCGCACGTGGTCCACGAACTCGACGCGTTCGGGATCTCCCGACGGCACGACCCGATCATCGCCATCGGCGGCGGTGTCCTGCTCGACATCGTCGGCTTCGCCGCCAGTCTGTACCGGCGCAGCACCCCGTACGTCCGCATCCCCACGACGCTCATCGGCATCGTCGACGCCGGCGTGGGCGTGAAGACCGGCGTCAACTTCGGCAGCCACAAGAACCGGCTCGGCAGCTACTTCGCCCCGGCGCTCGCGCTGTTGGACAAGTCGTTCCTGGCCACGCTCGACGAACGGCACATCAGCAACGGCCTGGCCGAGATCCTGAAGATCGCGCTGGTGAAGGACGAGCGGCTGTTCGGCCTGCTGGAGCGGCACGGCGGCGCGCTGGTGGCGGCCAGGATGCAGCCCGGGAGCGCCGAGGGGGACGTAGGGCAGGAGGTTCTGGAACGCGCCGTCCACGGCATGCTCGAGGAGCTCCAGCCCAACCTGTGGGAGAGCGACCTGCAGCGCCTGGTCGACTACGGGCACACCTTCAGCCCCACCATCGAGATGCGGGCCCTGCCGGACCTGCTGCACGGCGAGGCCGTCGGGATCGACATGGCGCTGACCACCGCGATCGCGCACCGGCGCGGACTGGTCGACGAGACGGAGCAGCGCCGTATCGGGGCCGTCATGCGCGGGCTGAAGCTGCCGCAGCATCACCCGGTGTGCGAGGTGGGCAGTCTGGCCGATGCTCTGGAGGACACCGTCCGGCACCGGGACGGGCTGCAGCGGCTGCCGCTGCCGGTGGGCATCGGCTCGGCCCGGTTCGTCAACGACGTGACGGTGGACGAGATCGAGCGGGCCGTCGCCGTCCTGGCCGCCGGAGGGCTCGATGCGCGCTGAACTCCAGGTGTCCGACCTGAGTTCGCCCTCGGACGTGCACGGTGTGCACGGCGCGGCCGGGGTGACCCAGTGGCGGTCGCTCGCGGGCGGGCGCGGGCTGCGCGGGCCCTACGAGGCCGTCGAGTGGGCCTGTGTCCCCCCTGGCGGACTCAGCGGCGAGCACCTGCACACCCGTACCGAGGAGATCTACGTCCTGCTGACCGGCCGCGGGGAGGCGCTCCTCAACGGCGTGCCCCACCCGGTGCGGGCCGGACAGCTCGTCGTGACCGGCCTGGGCGCCACCCACGGTCTGCGCAACACCGGTCCGTCACCGCTGAGTTGGCTGACCCTCGAAGTCCCCGCCCCCCGCACGCTGGCCCTCGCCGGCACCCCCCGGAAGGACGCGCCCATGGCACCCCTGCCCGACGGCGAAGCGGTGATCGTCGACCTCGGCGAACTGCGCGACGTGGACCCCCGGCCGACGCTCCAGGGCCCGCTGCGCCGGATCCGGCTGCTGGAACCGGCGCCGGGCGCGCGGGAGCACCTGCCGGGGCAGGGCTTCGAGCACACCGTGTTCGTGCTGGAGGGCACCGCGACGGCGAGCGGCCCGTCCGGCGACGTCGCCCTGCGCGAGGGCATGGCGGTGACCACGTCCGGCGGCGAGGACCTGACGATCACCGGGTCCGGCGGAGGGTTCAAGGCCGTCTGCGCGAGCTTCGTCATACCGTCGCCGCACGGGACGGGGACGGGCCTGTGATCGTCACGGACAGCACCGCCGCCTCGACCGTGCGGGACCCCGACGGCCACCGCAGGAGCTGGCGTTGTCTCGCCCGCCGGGGCATGTTGTTCAGCGAGTGCGAGTCGATCGACCACGTGGCCCTGGACAAGGGGTCCGAGCTGGACGCGGACCCGCGGGCGGGTACCGAGGCCCTCTGGTACGTGGTGCGCGGTGACGCCGTGTTCCACCCGGGCGACGGCGCCGCCGGCCGTCCGGTCCGGGGCGGCCGGGCCGTGCTGCTCCCGGCCGGTGCGGCCGGGCGGCTGGTGGCCGACACCACCACCGAGGTCGTCGTGGTGACCTGTGTGCCGGACGCGGTGGCGCGCCGGCTCCCCCCGCGGGCTCCGGAACTGCCCGCGCCGGCGCGGGGCATCCCGACCGCGACCAACGTCGACCACATCGCGTACACCGTGCCGGACCTGGAGGAGGCCGTGCGGTTCTTCGTCGACGTCCTCGGTGCCGACCTGCTCTACCGGGAGGACACCGTCCGCGCGGACGACGACTGGATGCGCGAGGCGCTCGACGTGCACCCGCGGGCCACGGCGGACATCGCGATGCTCCGCCTCGGGCCGGTCACCAACCTCGAACTGTTCCAGTACGCGGCGCCGGACCAGAACCCGACCGGGCCCAGGAACAGTGACGTCGGCGGTCACCATCTCGCCTTCTACGTACGGGACATCGACGCGGCGACGGAGTACCTGCGCCGCCGGCCCGGCGTGCGGCTCCTCGGGGACGGGCCCCGGACGGTGACGAGCGGGCCGATCGCGGGAGACCGCTGGCTGTACTTCCTCACCCCGTGGGGGATGCAGATGGAGCTGATCAGCCTGCCCGACAGGCTCCCCTACGAGGACGGGACCCCGCACCGCCGGTTCGGTCCGCGCGCGTCCTGGTCCGAGACGTCATGACGGACACGACGGACACGACAGACGGGACGGAACTGGTCTGCCGCGCCGTGCTGTTCGACCTGGACGGTGTCCTGGTCGCGTCGGGAACGGTGGTGGAGCGCTCCTGGACCGAGTGGGCCCGCCGCCAGGGCCTGGCACCGGAGCGGGTGCTGGCCGCCTGTCACGGCAAGCGGTCGAAGGACGTCGTCGCCGCCCTCGCGCCCCACCTGGACGCGCCGGCGGAGGCCTCGCGGCTGGAGGCCGTACAAGCGGCCGACGCCGACGGCCTCACCCGGTGCACGGGCGCCGAGGCCGTGCTCGCCGCCCTCGCGGGGGTGGCCTGGGCGGTGGTCACCTCGGGCACCAGGGCCCTGGCCACGTCCCGGCTGCGCGGTGTCGGGCTTCCGGTGCCGGACGTGCTGGTCACCGCCGACGACGTCAGCAGCGGCAAGCCCGCGCCGGACGGCTATCTGACGGCGGCCGCCGCGCTCGGGGCCCGGGCCGCGGACTGCGTGGTCGTGGAGGACGCGCGGCCGGGGGTCACCGCCGCGCGCGCCGCCGGCATGGCCGTCGTGGGGATACGGGGTCCGGCGCTCGGCCCGGAGGAAGAGCTGGACCGGGTCGTCGACAGCGTCGGGGACCTCGCGCCCCGGGTCCGCGCCCAGCGCATCGTCCTGCTGGGCCGCGCCCCCGTCACCCGTCCGAAGGAGGCGTCATGAGTACGGATCCGTCCGCCGTCGGTCTGGTGACCGCGGGCTCCGGCGGCATCGGCCGGGCCGTGGTCGAGGAACTGCTGGCGAGGCGTGTCGTCGGGCGGCTCGTCGTCGTCGACGCGCGCAAGCCCGAGGAACCGCTGCCCGAGGGGGCCGAGTTCCGGGAGTGCGACCTGCGGGACACCCGTCGGCTGGCCGCGCTGGTCGCGGGACTTCCCGCACGGTTGTCGGTCCTGGTGAACGTGCTCGGCGGTGAGCGGCGGCCGCCCGTCGCGCCGGTGACCGATGTCGCCTGGCCGCCGCCGGAGGTCTGGGACGACATCATCGATCTCAATGTCTCGGCCGCCTACCGGCTGACGCGCGCCGTGGCCGACCGGCTCGGCCCGGGCTCGGCGGTGTGCAACGTCAGTTCCATCGCCGCCGCGATGCCCTGGGCGGTCTCGCCGGCCTACGGTGCCGCCAAAGCCGCCCTGGAGCACTGGAGTTCGTCCCTCGCCGTCCTGCTCGCACCGCGCGCGGTCAGGGTCAATCTGGTGCGCCCCGGCTTCGTGTGGAGCCGGCAGTGGGCGGCGGTCGACCGCGCCGAGTTCGAGCGCGTGGTGGCCGACCGGGTCCCGCTGCGCGAGGCGCCGCCGCACACCGGCCGGGAGCAGACGGCCACGGACATCGCGGCCTCGGTCGCCTTCCTCTGCTCGGACGACGCCCGGCATGTGACGGGCCAGGCCATCAACGTCGACGGCGGGGCGGCGCTGGTGCGCGCCGCCCGGTGACGGCCGCCCGAAGGCCCCCACGACCCGACCAGTCAGCTCTCAGCCAGTCAGCTCTCAGAAGGGCAGAGATCACCATGCGTGAAGAAGCCGTCCCCGCCCCACGGCTGTCCGTGGTCATCCCCACGTACAACCGGCTCGCCCTGCTGGACCGGACCCTGGGGTCACTGGCCCGGCAGGATCTGCCGGCGTCGGAGATCGAGGTGGTCGTCGCCGACGACGGTTCCTCGGACGGCACCGCCGAACTGGTCCGCTCCTACGCCGACCGGCTGCGGCTGCGCTACTACTTCCAGGAGGACCTCGGCTTCCGGGTGGCGGCCGCCCGCAACGGTGGGGCCCGGCTGGCGACCGCCGAGGTGCTGGCCTTCCTCGACACGGGCGTGATCGTGGGCCCGGGCTGGGCGCGGGCCCACCTGGAGGCGCACGCGGACGGCCGCCGGCACGCGGTGCTCGGCTACTGCTACGGCTACAACCCGGCGCAGCCCTTCCGGGAGATGGAAGGGCTCGTCGACACCCTGCCGCCCGAGGAGGTGGTGCGGCGGTTCGGCGAGGTGCCGGCCTTCCAGGACATGCGGCTGCCCGACTACGAACGCGTCGGCTTCGACCCCGGCCGCATGGCCATGCCGTGGGTGTTCCTGTGGACGCTCAACTTCTCCCTCCGTACGGCGGACTTCCGGGCGGTCGGCGGCTTCGACGAGGGCTTCACGGACTGGGGCGTGGAGGACATCGAGCTGGGCTACCGGCTGCACGCGGACGGCACCGCCATGACCGCCTCCCGGGCGGGCTGGGGCATCGAGCTGCCGCACGAGCGGGCGCACGACGAGGCCGCCGTCAGCATCATGCGCAACTGCCAGCGGTTCCTCGACCGGCACCCCGGGGTGCAGACCGAGCTGTACTGGGCGGTGTCCTCCCGCGGCCTCGTCGTTCCCCTCGAAGTCGAATGGGACGATCTGCTGGCCTGGACCGCCGCCGCCGCGGAGCAGGACGCGGCCGACGAACTCCTGGAGCACACCCGGGACTTGATGGACCGCCCCGGTGATCCGGTGCGGGTCGCGGTGTTCGGCTGCGGCGGCCGGCTGCCCGCCGAGTGGGCGTCGGCCAACGCGCGGTTCACACTGTGCGACTTCGACGCCGGGGCCCTGGGGCGGGCCGTGGACACCGGGCCCGCCACGATCGACGGCTCGCTCCAGGTGTGCGGGATGCGCACCCCCTGGCCCGACCGGCACTTCGACGTCGTGGTCGTCACCTCCCGGCTCGCGGGCGGGCTGTGGGGCCGGTGGGGCGATCACGTCCTGGCCGAGGCCAAGCGGCTGGGCGGCGAAGTGCGCGGCCCGGAAAAGATCTGAGGCGGTCTTATCTTTCAGGGTCCCTTCCTGAAAGATAAGCGCCGTCAGCTCACCTCACCCGACCGAGGAGAACGCTCATGGAAGCGACGACCGACCGGGCCCCACAGCCCGCCGTAGGGTTACAGCGGACGCGGTTACGCACCGCGACCGTCTTCGCCGTCCACGGCGCCGTCGCCGGCACCTTCGCCACCCGGATTCCGTGGATCGTCTCCCATCTGAGGATCAGCGACGGCTCGCTCGGCATCGCCCTGCTCGCCCCGGCCGTCGGCTCCCTGCTGGCCATGCCCCTGGCCAGCAGGCTGGTCCACCGCTTCGGCGGACGCACGTCCCTGCGCGTCCTGCTCACCGCCTGGTGCGCCTCGCTGCTGCTGCCCGCGCTGGCACCCGACGTGGTCCTGCTCTTCGCCGGACTGCTGGTGTTCGGGGCGGCGGCGGGCATGGCGGACGTGGTGATGAACGCCGCCGGCGTCGAGCTGGAACAGGAGATGGGCCGCTCGGTCATGGCCGGGATGCACGGCATGTGGGGCGTCGGCGGCCTGATCGCCTCGGGCGCCGGGGCCCTCGCCGCGGCCGCCCACGTGGACGCCCGCATCCACTTCGCGGCCGCGTCCGCCGTCCTCGCCGCCGTCGGGCTGTACGCCGTCCAGGGCGCCCTCGACATCCGGCCGCGGCCCGGGCAGCAGAAACCGCCCCGCTTCGCGCTGCCGCCGCGCTCCGCGCTGGTCATCGGCGCGGTCGGCTTCTGCGCCGTCTTCGCCGAGGGAGCGAGCGGCAACTGGAGCGCCCTGTACCTGAGTTCCGTCGCCCACACCTCGGACGGCATCGCGGCCGCCAGCTACACCGGGTTCGCCTGCGCCCTGGCGGTCACCCGGCTGCTCGGCGACCACGTGGTGCGGCGGATCGGCGTGGTGAACACGGTGCGCCTCAGCGGGGTCGTCGCCACGGCCGGCACGCTTCTGGTCGTCGTCGCCCGCACCCCGGCACCCGCGATCTGCGGCTTCGTCCTGCTGGGCGTCGGAGTGGCGGTCGTCCTGCCGCTGACCTTCGCGGCGGCGGGGGCGGCGGCCGCGGACAAGAGCCGCACCATCGCCGGGATCGCGACCGTCACCTACACCTCCAACCTGCTCGCCCCCGCCGTGATGGGCTTCGTCTCCGACGCCACCTCGCTGCCCGTCTCCTTCGCGCTGGTCGCCCTGCTGACCCTGACCCTGCCGTTCACGGCCTTCGTGCTGCGCAGGCCCGTCGCCCCCGCCGCCCCCGCCGAGCCGGCCACGGCCGCCTGACACCCGCGCCCTGGAGACCACCGCCATGGACCTCGTGACCGACCCGACCACCCTGCGCCGGGCCCGCACCGCCACCTCCCTCCTCTTCCTCCTGTTCGGCACCGCCCTGGGTGCCTGGACCAGCCGTATCCCCGGCGTGAAGAGCCGTCTGGACCTGAGCGACGGCCTGTTGAGCCTCGCCCTGCTGGCCTTCGCCCTGGGCGCGATCACCGGAATGACGGTGCTCGGCCGGCTGGCCGACCGCTACGGCAGCACCCGCGTCATGGTGCCCATGGCGCTGCTGGAAGGACTCCTGCTGGTCCCGCCCGCCTACGTACCGGACCTGGCCGCGCTGATCCTGGCGCTGTTCCTGTTCGGCCTGGTCCACGGGACCCTCAACATCGCGATGAACGCCAACGCCCTGGAGGTCCAGCGCGCCTGGGGCCGGCCGATCATGTCGTCGTTCCACGCCGTCTACAGCATCGGCGGCTTCCTGGGCGCCGCGGCCGGCGGCCTGTCGGCCCGTCAGGGCCTCGGCGCCGGCACGACGTTCCTCTCGGTGGGCGCCGCCGTGGTCCTGCTCGCCGTATGGGCGGCCGTCTGGGCGCTGCCCACCGCGCCGCCCGCCGCCGCACCGCACGCGGACACGCCCGCCGCCGAGCCGTCGGGCCGCGGTGTCATCCGTTCGCCGGAGCTGTGGCTCCTGGGCACGCTGGCGATGTGCGCGCTGGTCGGCGAGGGCACCGCGGCCGACTGGAGCGCCGTCTATCTGCACGAGGACCTCGGCAGCTCCCCCGGGTTCGCGGCGGTCGCGTTCGCCGCGTTCTCGGTCGCGATGACCGCGGGACGGCTGCTGGGCGACCGGCTCACGGCCCGCTTCGGGCCGGTGGCGCTGGTGCGGGCGTGCGGTGTGCTCGCCTCCGTCGGCATGACGGCGGCCCTCCTGATCGACCGGCCCTGGGCCGCGGTCGTCGGCTTCGCCTGCCTGGGGGCGGGCATGTCCTGCATCGCCCCCCAGGTCTACTCGGCGGCCGGACAGCGCGACCCGGCCCGCGCGGGCGCCGCGCTGTCCCTCGTGGTCAGCCTCGGCTACGTCGGCTTCCTCGTCGGCCCGATCGTCATCGGCGGCGTCAGCACCGTCGTGGGCCTGCCGGTGGCGCTGGGCATTCCGGCGCTCCTGGTCTTCCTGGTCGCGCTCGGGGCCCCGGCCCTGCGACCCGCGCCCCGTGCCGCGCCCGCCGACCGCGCCGACCGCCCGGGCCTGGTGTCCGGCGGCGGCTGAACCGGACCGGCCCCCGCACCCCCGGACGGGCAGCGCCCGTACAAGGACCGACCTGAGGCGGACAGTTGCACATCATCGAATGTCACTTCGAGTTCAGCGGATTCGACGACCGGCTCGTCAAAGCGGGCACCTCCGTCTATCTGTGGAACCTGGCCCGGCAGTTCCGGGACGCGGGCCACCGGGTCGGCGCGGTCACGCCCGCCCACGGTCTGCTGCCGCTGCTGCGCGAGCACTACGAGGTCGTCGACCTGGACTGGCGGACGGACGACGAGATCCCGGTGCGCCTGGACCCCGCCGAGTGGCCCGGCCATCCGGAGACCGTGCGCCTGCCGGTGTCCGCGCGCGCCCACCGCATGACCGTGGACGGCATCGACATCGTGCTGCTCAGCGGCGGCGTGCTCGACACCCACCCGGACTCCTTCTATCCGCCGCCCCGGCTGAAGGGCCACGACCTGGCCTATCTCAAGCCCCTGGTCTTCCAGGTCGTGGCCGCCCGGTACGTCAGGGAGCAGGTCGCGGCGGGCACCGTGGTGCATCTGCACGAGCCCGTCCACCACCACCTGCTGCCCGCCCTGCTGGCCGGCCGCGGCCTGCACGTGGTGTCCACGGTGCAGACGAACCTGGCGGTCGACACGAAGGTGTACGGCCCCGGGGTGCGGTCCGTGCTCGCCCACGAGGGCGCCGACGTGTCGGTGGCGGACGGCCTCGCGGATCCGCCGCTCGACGGCTTCCTGGAGCGGGCGATGCGCGCCTACCTGCCGCGCACGCTGCTCCACCGGGACTCCCCGACGCGTCCCGGGCACGACTACGTTCCGGTACTGGCCCTGGTCTCCCGTTCGGTCGCCGCGCTGGACTTCCTGTCCGACGGCCAGCTCGCGCACATGCTCTCCCAGGCCGGCACCCCCTTCGAGCAGTTGTTCCGGCACCTGACGGTGCGCCGTGAACTGCGGGCGCGCACCGGCCTGATGACCGTCGGCGGCTGCGCCATCGGCGACGAGTGGCTCGACGTACGGCGCTCCGAGGAGCGCCGCAAACGCACCCTGGACACCCTGGCGCTGGACCCCGACCTGCCCACCGTCTTCCACAACGCCCGCTACTCGGTGCAGCACAAGGGCCAGAAGGAACTGTTCCGCGGCGTACGGCGGTTGCTCGACGAGGGGCACCGGGTGAACGTCCTGCTGCACTGTCTGTCCCCCACGCCGCCCGGGGACGAGGACCTCGAGGCCCTGGCCCGCGAGCACCCCGACCGCGTACGGGTCCGTACGGATCCGATGGACACATCGGAGATCCAGGACTGGGCGACCGCGGCCGACTTCTGCGTCTTCCCGTCCAAGTTCGAGATGGACACCTTCCTGATGGCGATGGGCGAGGCGATGGCCGCGGGCTGTGTCCCCCTCGCCACCGCCCAGCAGGGCATGCGGCACTTCGGGCAGAGCGCGGACCTGGACGCGCCGGGTGCCACCGGACTGGCGCTGCCCCGCTCCTTCCGGGTGGACGACGAGGAACTGACGGAGGCGGTGCGCTCGGGTCTGCTGCGGTTGCTGGAGCTGTGGCGCACGGACCCCGCACGGATCGAGGCGCTGCGCGCGAACGCGGTGGCCGCCGGCCGGAGCTTCACCTGGAAGGCCGCCGCCGAGCGGTTCCTGGCCGTGTTCGCCGCCTGCGCCGAGGGGACCCGGCCGGCGGACGCGACCCCCGTGGTGCGCGAGGTGATCGACGCGGACGCCGCGCGACGCCCCTTCCCCGCGGGCCGCGGCCACGCCCACCGCACCGGCGACACCGTACGGATCGAATGGCGCGGCGAGGACCTCGCCCGCGTCGAGGTCGTGCCCGCCGGACCCGAGCCCCACGTGCTCCAACTCACCGCGAACGGGGGCACGTTCACCGGACAGGCCCCCTACGCCCCCGCCCTGGCGCTGCTCGTCACGGCCCGCGACGGCCGCTCCTCCTGGCACGAACTCCCGGTCACCGTCCCGGAGATCACGGCCACCTCCTCGACGGTGGTGTACCGGAACCGCTGGATGACCGTCCGGGAGGACACGACCCTGCGCCCGGACGGCACGACGGGGCTGTACGGCGTCGTCCACAAGCCCGACTTCGCGGTGGTCCTGCCGTACGCCGCCGGCGGATTCCACCTGGTCGAGCAGTACCGCTACCCGGTCAAGGGCCGCTACTGGGAGTTCCCGCAGGGCTCCTGGGAGGACCGCCCGGACATCGACCCGCTCGAACTCGCCCGCGCCGAACTGGCCGAGGAGACCGGGCTGACCGCCGCCGTGACGACCCGCATCGGGCACCTCTTCGCCGCCTACGGCTACAGCGACCAGGGCTTCCACGTCGTCCTGGCGACCGGTCTCACCCAGGGCGAACCGGACCCGGAACCGGAGGAGGCCGGGCTGAGAAGCCGCTGGTTCCCCACGGAGGAGGTGTGGCGGCTGGTCGCGGAGGGCCGCTTCAAGGACGCCCCGTCCCTGGCCGCCCTCGCCCTGTTCGCCAGGCACCAAGAAACCGACCGCTGAACGGCGGCCGGAACCCCTGGGAGGCACATGATGGCGACCCACATCCTGATGGTGCACACCCGGCCTGCACCGGGCCAGGAGGCCGCGTACCACCACTGGTACGACGACTTCCATCTGGACGAGGTGCTCCAGGTCCCGGGCTTCGTGGCCGCGCGCCGGCTCCGCCTGCTCCCGGAGCCCGAGCCGGACGGCCCACCGCTGGGCCCCGGCAGTCATCTCGCCCTGTTCACCGTGGAGTCCGACGACATCGACGCCACCCGGGAGCTGTTCCGGCAGGCGCGGAAGTCGATGGAGATCCCCTCCTGCCTCGACCCGAGCAGCGTCGCGCTGAGCTGGTGGCGCGCTCTGGGCCCCGCCTGAGCGCGGCGCGCACGACCACGTCCTCCTCCCCCTCTTCCCCGTACTCCTCGTAGGAAGGCCCGACCCCATGGCCGTACCGTCCACACCCGAGTCCGCACCGACACCCCGCACCGACCGGCCTGCCGAGGGGGTGCGCGCGGTCCTGCTGGCAGGCGGGGAGGGCCGGCGCATGGGCCCCCTGGGGCGCGGCCGGCTGAAACCGCTGGTGCCGTTCGGCGGCACCGCCCGGCTGATCGACTTCAGCCTGGCCAACGCCCGCCGCTCCGGCTTCCGGGACGTCCTGCTGCTGTCGCAGTACGAGGAGCGGCAGCTCATGGACGACCTGCACACCGTCTGGAACCGGGACCCCGGCTTCCGCGTGCACTTCGGCCCCTACGACGAGGTGTACCGCCGCTCGCCCGGCCACCTGCCCGAGACGCTGCCCGAGCGCACCCGGCCGCGTGAGCGGGGCACCGCCGACGCCCTGATCAACAAGGCCGACCACGTCTTCGAGGGCGACCCGTCCGAGGTGCTGGTGCTGCACGCCGACCACGTCTACCACTTCGACTACGGCGACATGATCCGCGGCCACCGCGCCTCGGGCGCCGCGCTCACGGTGTCGTACCAGAGGATCGACCGCCGCTACGTCCATCTCTTCGGCATGGTCGAGTTCGACGCCTCGGGGTGTCTGACCGGGTTCGTCGAGAAACCCGAACACCCCACGGGAGACCTGGTGTTCGCCGCGTTCTGCGTCTTCGACGCCGATGTGCTGCGCCGGTATCTGCGCCAGCTGGAGGGCACCGACTGGCAGCACGACATCAGCCGGGACGTCATTCCGGCGATGCTGGCCGGCGGCGAGCGCATCCGGGGCCACGAGGTCGAGGGCTACTGGGAGGACATCGGCACCGTCGACCGCTACCACCGCTCGCACCGGGGCCTGTTACGGGAGTCCCCCAGCCTGTCACTGGCGGAACTGCCGCTCACCGTACGGCCCGAGGTGCCCCGCCGCTACGTCGACGAGGGTCCCGGGGTGCGGGCCGCCATCGTCGCCGACGACCTGGTCAACGACGGTCTGCTGGACCACTGCGTGGCCTATCCCGGGGTGCGGATCGGCGCCGGGGCGGTCGTACGGGACGCCGTCCTGCTGCCCGGGGCCCGGGTGCCCGACGGGGCCCGCCTGGAATCGGTGATCGTGCTGGAGGACGGCACCGTACAGCGCTGCGACCGCGAGGCGGCGGCCGGGCGGGTGGCGGCCTGATGCGCCGGTCGAGCCACGGGACGGCCGGGTCCGGGCAGGGCCTCATGAGCGCCGCCGACCGGCACCATGTCGTGGCGGATCTGGGCGGCACCACCCTGCGCATCGGCCGGATCGCGGCCCGGGGCGGGAGAGTCGAGGCGGTACGCCGGACCGCCACCGACGGCATCGGCCGGCACGGCCTGCTGCCCGCCCGCGCCCTCCAGGACAGGGTCGTACGCCAACTCGCCCGGGAACTCGCGGAGTACCTCGACTCGCCGGCCGGGCGGGGCGCGAGCGCGGTCGGTGTCTCCTTCGCCGGCCCGCTGACCAAGGACGGCGTGGTGCGCGCGGGCCCGACCCTGTGGGGCGGCGAGGCCGACCCGCTGCACATCGGCGACCTGCTGTCCGCCCGCCTGGGACTGCCCGTGCTGGTCGCCAACGACATCACGGCGGCGGCCTGGCGCTACGCCGAGACCGAGCCGGAGCCGTTCTGCCTCATCACGATCAGCTCGGGCATCGGCAGCAAGGTCTTCCGGCACGGCGAGGTCCTCGTCGACGACGACGGACACGGCGGAGAGCTGGGCCACTGGCGGGTCGACCCGGCCGAGGACGCGGTGCCCTGCGAGTGCGGCGGCCGGGGCCACCTCGGTGCCCTGGCCTCCGGACGCGGCATCCTGCAAGCGGCCCGCCGGGCCGCGAGCGCCGATCCCGGTGCCTTCGCGCGGTCCGCGCTCGGCCCTCCCGCCGGGCACCGGGCGGAGGACATCAGCAACGAAGTACTGGCCGGCGCGGTCCGCGCGGGCGACCCGCTCGCGACCGAGACCCTGCGCCGGTCGCTGCGCCCGCTCGCCTCGGCCGTCAACTGCCTGTTCACGGCGATCGGCATCCGGCGCTATCTGTTCATCGGCGGCTTCGCCCTCGCCGTGGGCGACCCGTTCGTCTCCCTGCTGGGCGACGAACTCGTCCGCCTGGGGTGCTTCGGCCTCGACGCCGGCGAGGCCCGCGCGATGGTCGCCCTCGGCGCCGCCGACGACGACCACTGTCTGATCGGGATGGGCCGCATGCTCGACCGGCACTCCGCCCCCGTTCTGGAGGAGAGCGTATGAGCACCCTCGTCGTCGGCAGCGGTTTCGTGGGGAGGGCCGTCGCCGCGCGGCTCCTGCGCACCGGCGAGAAGGCCGTACTGGCCTCACGCACACCCCCGCCCGAGAACGACGGGCCACCGCCGCCCTGGTCGCCGCTCGACGTCACCGACCCCGACGCGGTCCGGCGGACCCTCGACACCACCGACGCCGAACGGATCGTCCTCGTGCACGGCCCGTCGGACGTCACCTGGATCGAGGCCCGCCCCGAGGCCGCGATGCGCGCCCACGCCGGGGCCGCGCGCACCGTCCTCGACGCGGCCGGCGAGCGGCGGATCGTGTTCATCTCCACCGACAACGTCTTCGACGGCACGGTGGAGGCCCCCGACGAGACCACTCCGCCCCGGCCCGCCAACGCCTACGGCAGGGCCAAGCTCGCCGCGGAACGGATCCTCGCCGAGGGACCCGCGACGACGGTGCTGCGGGTCAGCCTCGTCTACGGCTGGGAGCCGCCCGAGACGACGAAGTGGCTGAACTACTTCTCCTCCTGCGTGCACCGACTGCGCGCGGGCGAGCGGGTCACGGCACCCTCGGACCAGTGGACCACCCCGGTCCTCGTCGAGGACGTCGCCGCGGTCACCACGGCCGTACTGGCGGCGTCCGGGGCGCCGTTGCTGCACCTCGGCGGACCGGAGCGGATCTCCCGGGCCGACTGGGCACGGCTGATCGCGCGGGAGTCGGGCCTCCCCCCGGACCGGGTGGTGGCCGAGCCGCGCGCACACGGCCGCTACGCGTCCCGGCCGGCCAACACCTGCCTGGCCGCCCCGCTGCTCGCGACCCACCCGGCGACGGCCGGCGTCCCGGTACGGGGAGTGCGTGACGGCACCCGGCTGCTGCTCGGCCGGGCGGCACCGCCCGAAGCACCCTGACCGCCGCCCACCC
This sequence comes from Streptomyces sp. NBC_01478, assembly GCF_036227225.1. Lineage (GTDB taxonomy): Bacteria > Actinomycetota > Actinomycetes > Streptomycetales > Streptomycetaceae > Streptomyces. Next base: position 5,129,541 of record NZ_CP109444.1, read on the forward strand.
ACCCCGACTGCCCCCACCATCCCCGTTTTTCCCCGAGGCGGAGGAACCCCATGTCCACACTCATGCCCGACGATCCGCACACACTCGCCGCAGCCACCGTCACCACCCTCGCGGTCGACGCCGACCCCCAGGCACGCGAGGCCAGCATCTTCTACTGGGAGCGCGGACTGCCGTACCGCAAGGCGGTGGTGGAGGCCCTGGAACAGGTCACGGACGCCGAACTGACCGCGGCGGCCAGCGCGTTGCGCGAGCGGCCGGCGGACCCGGCGGCCCACCGCGCACTGCACCAGCGGCTGACCGAACTGGCCGAACCGACCGGCACCCGGCCCGACCGGGCGCTCGACAAACTGTTCGCCCAGGCGTGGAAGGCCGAGTCCAACTCACGTCTCGGCTACCACCTGGGCCCGCGCTACCGCCCGTCCGACGGTACGGGCGTCACGCCCGAGCGGCTGCGCACCCTGCCCGGCGAACGACCCGCCGGACCCGACGGGGACGCCGAGACCGTGGTCGTCGTACCGTTCCGGGACCGCGGACCGGGACGCCGGCTGCGCAACCTGCTGGCCTGCCTGCTCGCGCTGCGCGACCAGTCGGTGCCGGCCTCGTCGTACCGCGTCGTGGTGGTGGAGAGCGACACCGAGCCCCGCTGGCGGCACGCGATCACGCCGTACGCCGACCACTACCTGTTCGCCCCCAAGGACGGCCTGTTCAACAAGTCCTGGGCGGTGAACGTCGGCGTGGTGGGCGCCCCGGGCCGGCCCGAGGCCGTCTGCATCCTGGACGCCGACGTGCTGGTCGACCGCGAGTTCATCGCCCGCAACACCGCCCGCTTCCGGGAGCGCGGCACGATGGGGCACCTCAGCTACCGCGACATGTGGTGCCTGGACGAGGCCGCGACCTCGTGGGCGATCGAGGAACGCCTGTGGCGGGGCGCCGGCGCGGTGGACGCCGACCGGCTGCGGGCGTTCGTGCTGCGCCGGCCGCCGGGCTGCTGCGTGTGGGTGCGCACCAGCGCCTTCCACCGTATCGGCGGCATGGACGAACGCTTCCAGGGCTGGGGCGGCGAGGACAACGACTTCGCCTACCGCATGGACACCCACTCCGCCTTCGACCACTACCGCGACCCCCTCCTGCACATGTACCACCCCTCCTCCGCGGTGCTGCGCGAGGACGGAGAACTCGTCAACGCCCATATCCCCGCGCTGACTTGGGGCCCCGGACAGGACATAGGCGACATCGGACGGTTCGAGCGGGAGCGCGCGAACGCCGAGTGACGGCCAACTCCAACGGACACCGACACGACGAAGGGCAGACGACCATGGCCTACGACACCCCCGCCACCCCCTCCACCCCCGCGATCCCCGTCCTCGACCTGACCGAGTGGCAGGCCGCGGGCCCCGCCCACCGCTCCGCCGTCGCCGCGCGACTGGACGCCGTCCTGCGCGGGACCGGCCTGTTCCTGCTGCGCGGCCACGGCGTGCCGCCGGAACTCACCGACAGGCTGCGCACCGAGGGCCGCGGCTTCTTCGGCCTCCCGCGTGAGCTCAAGGAGCGGTACCGGGTCGCCCGGCCCTACGACAACGGCTGGCGGGGCCTGGGCGCCCTCCAGGTCGGCGCACTGGACGGCATGGCCGACGCCTCCGACCTGCACGAGGCGTTCCATGTCGGCCCCAGCCACCGGACCGGGAACGCGGCGTTCGACGCCCTGTACTACCCGGCCAACAAGTGGCCGGCCGAGCGGCCCGGGCTGCGGGAGACGATGCTCGCCTACACCGGGCACATGACCCGCGTCGCCCACGAGGTGATGACGGTCCTCGCGGAGGTCCTGGAGCTGCCCGCCGACTTCTTCACCGCGCGCTGCGCCCGGGCGACCTGGACGCAGAACGTCAACTGGTACCCCTCGCTCCACTCCCTCGGCCACGTGCGGCCCGGGCAGATGCGCGTCGGCCCGCACACGGACTTCGGCACGCTGTCCCTCCTGGACCGGCAGCCCGGGGTGGGCGGCCTGGAGGTGTGGAACGAACAGGACGGCTGGTTCGCACCGCCCTACGAGCCGGACACCCTCGTCGTCAACCTCGGCGACCTGATGCACCTGTGGACGGACGGCCGCTGGCGCGCGCTACGGCACCGGGTGCTCGCCCCCAGCGAGATCGCGCCGGACGAGGAACTCGTCTCCCTGGTCCACTTCTTCGAGACCGACCCCGACGCCGAGATCGTGCCCCTGCCGGCACCGGTGGGCGGCGGCGAGAAACTGTCACCGGTCATCGCCGGCGAGTCGATCCTGGAGAAGGTCGGGGCGACGGTGACGCTGCCCGGCTGACCGGCCCTCCCGGGCGGTTACGAGCGGGTCATGTCCCGATGCCGTGGGCGAGGAGGCTCTCGGCGGTCTCCGCGATGGTGTCCTCGATGGGACGTGCCCGCCACCCGAGAAGCTTCTCCGCCTTGGCACTCGTGGCGTCGAGATCCCGGCCCAACTGGTGCCTGAGCAGTCGCAGTTCCGGATTCACGATGCCCAGTGCGCGCGCGATCCACAGGGGCAGTTCACGGGTCGGGGCCTTCGCGGCGCGCTCACCGAGGCGGTCACGCAGAACGCGTGCGATGTCGACGACGCGCAGGCTGTGCCCGGCGATCGCCAGGAAGCGTTCGCCGGCGGCCGCCGGATCGGTCATCGCGCGCAGGTGCAGATCCGCGACGTCGCGCACGTCGACGAAGCCCATCCCGAAGGGCGGGCACGCGGGAACCTGCCCCTCGATCATTCTGCGCACAAGACGCAGGGACGGTGGGTCGTCCGGGCCGAGCAGGGGACCGAGGACCCCCACGGGATGAACCACTGCCAGTTCCAGACCGCCGCCTTCCTCTTTGACGAACTGCCAGGCGGCGCGCTCGGCGAGCGTCTTGGACCGCTGGTAGGGCGGGATGTCGCTGTCGACGTCGGTCCAGTCCTCCTCGGTGAACGGGGTCGAGCGTTCGGGGTGCCCGATCCCGACGGCACCGAAGGCGCTGGTCAGGACGACCCGGCGCACGCCGGCGTCGCGGGCGGCGCGCAGCACCCGCACGACGCCCTCCCGCGCCGGGACCACCAGCTCGTCGTCGTTCGCCGGCGTGTGGCGCAAGGTAGGCGAGGCGACGTGAAGGACGTAGTCGCAGTCGGCGACGGCCTCGTCCCAGCCGTCGGGGTGTTCGAGGTCGGCACGTACGACCGCGAGACGGTCGTCGTCGAACGACGCGGCCGCGTGCAGCCAGGAGCGCAGTGCCGGCTCGCGCCCCGGGTCGCGGACGGTGGTGCGTACGGTGTGTCCGGCGTCGAGCAGGGCCAGGACGCACCAGCTCCCGATGAACCCCGTTCCTCCGGTGACCAGTACCCGTGTCATGTGAATCTCCTCAGCTCGCGAATCGTGCGTCAGCAGGGGGCAGCCGTACCGGAGCGGACGACGGGGTTCATGCGAGAGCCATTCCGGGGATGCGCCTGCGGATGGCCTCCAGCTCGGCTTCGTCCGAGACACCCTGCCAGTCGTAGCGGGGGGTGTACGGGGCCTCCAGGGCGCGCACCTCGTCGTCGGTGAGCTCGACCTCGAGGGAGGCCACGGCGTCGTCGATCTGGCGGATCGAACCGGCGCCGACCAGGGGTGCGGCGACGACCGGCCGGCTGCGCAGCCAGGCGAGCGCGACCTGCGCACGGCTGACGCCGCGGGCGTCGGCGACCTGCCCGACCGCGTCGACGATCGCGCGGTTGGACGCCTCCTGCTCGGGCGAGTACAGCAGGTCCGCGTACGCTCCGTCCGTCTCGGAGCGCGCCGTCGAGCGGGCGTCGTCCCAGCCCCGGGCGAGGCGACCGCGGGCCAGCGGCGACCAGACGACCGTGCCGACGCCCTCGTCCAGGCACAGCGGGATCATCTCCCGCTCCTCCTCACGGGCGAGCAGGTTGTAGTGGTCCTGCATGGACACGAACCGCGCCCACCCGTGCTGCTTCTGCAGGTGCAGCGCCTTCGCGAACTCCCAGGCGTGCATGGACGAGGCCCCGAGGTAGCGGACCTTGCCCGCCTTCACGAGGTCGCTGAGCGCCTCGAGCGTCTCCTCCCACGGGGTGGAGTGGTCGTTGCGGTGGATCTGGTAGAGATCGATGTGGTCCGTACCCAGCCGGCGCAGCGAATGGTCGACCTCGGTCATGACCGCCTTGCGCGACAGCCCCCGTCCGTTCGGCCCCGGCCGCATCGGATGGCGCAGCTTCGTGGCGATCACCACGGCATCGCGGTCGGCGAAGTCCTTCAGCGCCCGGCCGAGGATCTCCTCACTGGAACCGTTCGAGTACAGGTTCGCGGTGTCGAAGAAGTTGATCCCCGTCTCCAGCGCGTGCTTGACGAGCGGTCGCGCGTCCTCCTCGCCCATCGACCAGACGGGGTGCCCGCGGTCGGGCTCGCCGTAGGTCATCGCGCCGATCGCGATCGGGGACACGTCGAGGCCGGTCGTGCCGAGCTTGATGTATCGCATGACACTCCTTAAAGTATGCGGAGAGCTCTCCACATAACGTAGTGGAGAACTCTCCACTTAGCAACGTGAGGTCCCGTGGTCCGCTCAGACGCCCGTGAGAACAGGGCGCGCATCCTCGCTGCCGCCCGCGAAGCGCTCGCAGCGGACGGCAGCACGTCGATGAACCAGATCGCCCAGCGCGCCGAAGTCGGCGCGGGCACCCTGTACCGCAACTTCCCCACCCGCGAGTCGCTGGTCCTGGCCGTCTACCAGGACGAGGTGGCACGCATCACCGGCACCGTGCCCGACCTGCTGGCCCGGTCGTCGCCACTGGAAGCGCTCCGCCACTGGACGACCGACCTCGTCGAGGCCATGCGCAGAAAGCACGGCCTCGGCGACGCCCTCGGCCCGGGTGCGCACCAGACGATCACCGAGCAGAGCTACGGCCCCGTCATCGCCGCGATCACCGAACTCCTCGACGCCGGCAAGAAGGACGGCACCATCCGCGCGGACGCCGATCCCGGCGACTTCCTCCAGCTCACCGGCGCACTCTGGCGCGCCGCGTCCACCCCCGAGGACCGGGCTCCCCGCATGCTCGCGCTCATCCTCGACGGACTCCGCACGCACCGATAGACGCCGCGCGCCGTCCAACCACCCTTGCCCCTGCCCCCGGAACGCCCACCAATCATTCGCCACAGGCCACGGAAGCCGCAGCTCAGAGGGGCCCCAGCCCGTCGCCCCGCTCTCCTCCCTCAATACAGAGGACAGTCGCTCGCGCGCATCCGCTAGTCTGTTCCTGGTCAGCCGTCAATACGTGGCGTTGCCTGCTCAGGTGACAGTGCAGAGAGCGTCGCACCACGTCTGACCAGCGGGCTTGTACTCCGCGTCGAAGATCCGCACCCCGGATTTTCAACAAGGTTTTCTACAAGCCCCGGCCTTCGTAGCTCAGGGGATAGAGCACGGCTCTCCTAAAGCCGGTGTCGCAGGTTCGAATCCTGCCGAGGGCACCAGGTCTGACCAGCGCGTTTACCTCTCCGAGGTAGGCGCGCTGTTCGTTGTGGCCATGGTCGTTCCCGCTCGACCGGTGGCCAGGCGTCGCCGAGCTCGACGAGACGTCGTACGAGCGGGCCGAGGGCATCATCCGCAACCAGTACACCGACGCAGCAGGGACCCGGTGGCGTCGCAAGGACTTCGACCTCCCGATCCGGGTGGGCGGCACGCCCCTCCCGGGGAGCGCCCGGGAGGCACGGCGAGCGAAGTGGCGGGGCCGGAGACAACGGGTGCGTCGGCGCCGCAAGAGGGAGTGCCCGGTGACGCGAACGCCGATCCCGGCGCGGGTGACGACGTCGCCGGTGGCCTCGGGCTCCGGCTCGCTCTCCAGAACGGTGTGCCGGCGATTGTGCGGGCGCCGCCAGGCATACCCGTCGGGGTCGTCCAGGCCGGCCGCGTCCTTCCACGCCTGCCGGGCCCCGACCAGGCAGATCGAGGCCCGGGAGCCGTAGGGGACCGGGACGATGCGCGGGTGAACCTTGGACACGCTCAGGTCGGCCCGGATGCCGCCCGGGGTCTCGGCGTGGTCGCGGACCCGAGTGAAGGCGAGTTCACGCTCGCGGCCGGCGACGGCTGCCGGAGAGACCGGGCCCGCCCCCCGTAGCCGGGCCCGGTCTCCCGCGAGTGACGACTCCTCAGCCCGCGAGGGCGAGCCACCCCGCCATGAGCAGCGTCACCCCGGCCAGGACCGCGGCCGTCACCGCGGGCGGGCTCCACCGGCCGGTCCGGGCGTGCGAGGACCTGGCCAGGACGGCCGCCCCCGCCGCGAGGATCACCGGCAGCCCCGTCCAGAACACGACGGTCGTGGCCGCACCGAGCACGGCCACCAACAGTGCGCGGAGACCGGTGCGTTCGGCGGGCCGTGCCGCGGCACGGCGCACGGCCACTCCGAACACCACGGCGCTGCCCAGCACGGCGAACGCGACCAGCAGGGGCAGATCTCCGAGCCCGTGGTGGCTGGTCGACACGTCCCAGGTGTCGCCGTTCAGCGGTGTGCTCACGTATGTACCGACCAGCATCACGCCGAGAGCGACGGCGGCGACCGCGACGGCCGTACGCATGACGTTGTCGCTTTCCTTCGGCATCGGCATCGGCATCGGCTTTGTGGATTCCACGGGTCCTCCTCCGGTCGGCGGCCCCTTCCGGACCACTCGGCCACCACCGTGCGCCCGCCTCCCGCGGCTCCGCCGCTGACAACGACCCCGACCCGGCCGGGGAGTTGACCCGGCGGAACAAGGACTCCGGTCCCGGGTCACCGGGACACGTCCGCTGCCAGACTGGGGGCACGCTCCGACCGCGGTCGGGCATGGAGGGGTGTGATGGCAATGGCCGAGAACACCGCGCGACAGCGACACGACCAGGCCCTCGCCTGGGCCCCGGCCGCCCTCACCGCCCTCGCGGGAGCCGGCGGCACGTTCATCGCCTACCTCCCGGACCACGGACTGCTCGCGCACGCCGGCGAGTTCGGGCGCGACACCCTGAGCATCACGCTCGCCGCCGTCAGTTGGGCCGTCACCGGAGCCACCCTCACCACCCTGCGCCCCGGAAACGCCATCGGACGGCTGCTGACCGCCGTCAGCCTCCTGCTCGCGCTCACCGCACTGTTCCAGGCCTACGGCGCGTACGGCGCCTCGGTGGCTGACCCGGCATGGCCCGCCGCCCGCCTGGCCGCCCAGTTGTTCAGCACGCTGTGGCTGCCCGCCTGGCTGCTGCCGTACAGCGTGCTGCTGGTGCTGTATCCGCAGGGCCGGCCGCAGGGACGCCGTGCGCGGGTGCTCGCCTGGACGGCGACGGCCGGGCTCACGCTGGTGGTGGTCGGCGGTGTCTTCTCCCCGTCCTTCTACGACGACATGGTCGCGCACGGCGATCCGCCGCTGTCCGCCCCGGCAGCCTTGCTCTCCACGGCGTTCGGAGCGGGTTTTCTGCTCCTCGCCGCCGCGACGCTCGCCATCTGGGCCGACACGGGTGTCCGCCTGGCCCGCTCCCGGCCGCCGCAACGGCAGCAACTGGCATGGGTGGTGGCCGTCCTGCCGCCGATCGGCATCACCACGTTCTTCACCGACCGGATCGTCTCCAACACCCTCAGCATGCTGCTGCCGGTGGCCATCGGCGTCGGCGTGCTGCGCTACCGACTGCTCGGCATCGATCTCGTCCTGCGCCGCTGGCTGGTGTACGGCACCCTGACCGCGGCCGTCGTCGCCGCCTACCTCGGCACCACCGCGCTCGCCGGCGCCACCCTCGGGCACGGTGTCCTGCCGGGCGTGGTGGCAGCCGCGCTGGTCGCGATGGGACTTGCCCCGCTGCGGGACCGGCTGCAGCGGGCCGTGGACCGCTTCGTGTACGGCGACCGCCGCGACCCCCTGCGGGCGCTGGCCCGCGTCGGCGACCGGCTCGCGACCGGCGCCGAGGAGGCCGACGGGGGCGTGCTCACCGCGGTGCTCACCGCCACCGCGGAGGCAGTACGGGCTCCCGGCGCCGAACTCCTGGGCTCGGACGGCGAGTTGCTCGCCCGGTGCGGCGCGCGGCCGACCGGTTCCGCACCCGCCGCGGATGTCCCGCTGAAGCTGTCCGGAACGCCGGTCGGCACGCTGCGGATCGCCGACCGGACAACCCAGGAGCCGTACACGGCGGCCGACTTGAAGGTGCTCCACGCCCTCGCCCCCTCGATGGCCGCCGCCGTACGGGCCGATGCCCTAGCCCAGGAGCTGGCGGCGGAGCGCGACCGGGTCATCGACGCCACCCGCGCCGAGCGCGACCGCTTCCGCAGGGACCTGCACGACGGCCTCGGCCCCGCCCTCATGGGAATCGCCCTGGCGCTCCAGGTCGCCGCGGACTCCCTCGACACCGGCGACGGCGCGACGACCCGGCGCATGGTGGGGGCGGCCCGGACCGAGGCCGACGCGTCCGGCGCCGAGGTCCGGCGCATCATCCAGGACCTGCGCCCCGGAACCCTCGACCGCCTGGACCTGCTCGGTGCGTTGCGTGAACGCGCGCGGTCGTTCGCACCGGATCTGCCGGTCCGGGTGACGGGCCCGGCCGGGCCGGCCCTGCTTCCCCCGGACGTGGAGACGACGGCGTACCGGATCGCGTGCGAGGCGCTGACCAACGTGGTGCGGCACGCGGCAGCCACCCGGGCGCTCATCGAACTCGTCCTTACCGACGACGAGTTGACCATCCGGGTGGAGGACGACGGCCTGGGCCTGCGGCACCGCCAGGACCCGCCGCAGGCAGGCACCGGAGTGGGCCTCGACAGCATGAGGGCCCGTGTCGCGTCGCACGGCGGGACACTCGTCGTGGACTCGCCCGGCCGCCTCGGCGGAACCGCGGTCACCGCACGCCTTCCCCTCAAGGAGCGGTCATGACGCCCGAGCGGCCACCGATCCGCGTGGTCGTCGCCGACGACCACCCCATGTACCGGCTCGGACTGCGGGCCGCCCTCGACAGCGACCCCGGCGTCCAGGTCCTCGCCGAGGCGGCGGACGGGGCGGAACTCCTCGACGCCGTACGGCTGCACACGCCCGACGTCGTGATCACCGACCTGTCCATGCCGGGCACCGACGGCATCCACGCCATCAGGGCCATACGGCAGCACAGTCCGGGCACCGGCGTACTGGCCCTCACCATGCACGACGGCGACGACAGCGTCTTCGCGGCCCTGCGCGCGGGGGCGAGCGGCTACCTGGTCAAAGGAGCCGACCGGGAGGAGATCGTCGCCGCCGTGGTCCAGGTCGCCGCGGGCGGCGCCGCCTACGGAGGGGCCGTGGCCCGCCGTATCGCCGAGTTCTTCACCTCCCGCAGCGCGGCCGACTGCGCGACGCGGGCGTTCCCCCTCCTCACCGACCGCGAACGCGACGTCCTGGACCTGCTGGCGGCCGGCTGCGGCAACCGGGAGATCGCCCGCCGCCTGAGCCTCTCGGACAAGACGGTCCGCAACCACGTCTCGGCGATCCTGCTGAAGCTCCAGGTGCACGACAGGACCGCCGCCGCGCTCCGCGCCCGTGAGGCCGGTCTGGGCCGCGACGAGTGAACGACCGGCGCCACGCACTGCCGTGGCACGCATGGCCCCGAACCCGCGACGGGGTTCGGGGCCATCGGCGTTCTCCTACCTCGGCGCCGGGGGTTTCCGATGCCTTCCGGTGCCGGAGCCGAGGGGCTTCGGCACCGGCACCGAAGACGGCGTCGGGCTCGTTTCCGGGTAGAGGATCGCCTTCGCCCCGGCCAGGTCGGCGGCGAAGGCGTACGGCTCCCACGTGTGACCGTTCCAGCGCTCGATCGCGCGCGGTGCCTCGGGGTTCAGGTGAGCTGCCCTGGGGCCGTCGGCGGAGACGACAGGCACGGCGCGAAGCCGGCCGATCTTCGCGTCGCGGCGTTCCGCCCAGTCCTTCAGCGGCTCGTCGTCCATCCTGGCGTTCCTCGCGTCGGCAGTGACTGTCTCAGGAGGGTAGCGGCCACTGCGGGCCGTTGGGGTTGCCAAGCCAGACCGTCTGTTCGTTGCGGGAGACCGTGACGCCGAACACCGCGCGGTTCGGTGAGCCGTACTCCTCCCAGGTGGCGACCGCGGACTCGACGGCGTCCCAGAGCCGGTACGGGCCACCCTGGCGGACCTGCCGGCCGCTGTCGGTGACGGTGAGGACAGCGAAGGAACCAGTGGTGCTGTCCAGTACGAACGTGCCTGCCTGACCTCCGTCCACCGGCAAGGAGAAGAACCGGGCCTGCGGCGCCGCGAGTTGTGCCATGAAGGCCGGCCCAGAGGTCGTAAGAACCTCTGGCCCGTACGTGGCTTTCCGTCTCGTTCCGTCGTCGGGCCCCGGGACCGTCCCGAGGCTCTCCGGCGCGTCCTGTTGGCGGGCGATCATGAAGCTCGGGTCGTCCGCACTGAACCAGCCGCTCGCACCCTCCCCGCTGACGGTAAGCCTGACCAGGCCCAGGGAGCGCATCCACCCACGAAGAGTGGTGAGGACGACACCGCCGGGGAGAACCTGCTCCAGCCAGGCGGGGGGAATGCTGCGGAAGCCGCACGTGGCGATCAACCGGTCGTACGGGGCGTCGCCGGGACAACCGGCGCGGCCGTCCCCCACCAACAGATGAGGAGTGTGACCGGAGCCGGCGAGAGCCGCGCGGGCCCGCCGTGCCACTCCCTCGTCCGTCTCGACGGAGGTCACGCTCTCGCTGCCGAGGCGGTGGCACATCAGGGCCGTCGAGTAGCCGGTACCCGTCCCGATCTCCAGGACCTTCATGCCCTCGTGCGCGTCCAGGTCTTCGAGCATCCGCACGACGAGGCTCGGCAGGGTGGAGGACGAGGTCGGGACCGCATTGCTGATCGGCTTCGGATCGGCCCAGTCGATGTCCCGGCCGTCGAACTGGGTGACCCAGGTCGCGTCGGTGTAGACGAGCCGGAGCCACTCCTCCCTGCCGACGGTCTCCTGGGTGACGGGCTCCCACGTGGTGACGCCAGGCGCGTCGGTCTCCCTGTAGAAGCGTGGGACGAAGACGTGCCGGGGAGCGGCCTCCACAGCCGACCGCCACTCATGCGACCGCAGCCGGCCGCCCTCCTCCAACTGATCTGCGAGCCGCCGTCGAAGGCCGGCCGCGACTGCCTCGGTGTCGGGCTCAGCGGACATGGAGTCCCCCTTCCAGGAGATCTGCGAGCGCGGCTGTCATGGGCAGACCGGTCGGCGGCTCCATCCAGGCCCACTGTCCCGAAGGGTTGCACTCGATGAAGACCCACGCGCCGAGTTCGGTCAGAGCGAAGTCGAACGCCCCGAAGACGAGCCCGAAGTGCCTGAGGTAGGCGCGCATCGCCCGCTCGACCTCCAGGGGTGGGGTGACGGGTGTGTAGGTGTGGGTGCGGTAGTCCGTGCGCCAGTCGAGGAGACCCGAGTCGATGCGTACGGCGAAGGTCTGCTCACCGATCACCGTGACCCGGACGTCCGCAACCTTGTCCACGCGCTTCTGGAAGAGGTGCATGGTGCCGGCCACAGAGTCGTCGATCTCGTCAGCGGTCACCTCGGTCACGGGAACGGTCTGGGCCTTGCCGTCGACCAGGTAGAGCGGAACCGAGAGCGGCTTGAAAATGGCCGGGCCGTGCTCCTTGAGGAACGCGCGGGCATCGCCGGGCACATTGGTGATCAGCGTGGGCGGCAGTACGAAGCCGACCGCCGCCGCTGCGGCGAGCCCGGCGGGTTTGTACTCGGCGTCGCCGATGCGGTTGGGATGGTTGACGTAGAGGCAGCCTGGCAGGGAGGTCAGGATGCCGCCGAGGCCGTAGCGGGCCTGGGCCACGGCGAACCGCTCGTCCTGTCTGTCGAGGTGCGGGAAGGCAAATCCGGAGGGGCGCCGGTAGTACATGGACCGCACCGAGCCCAACTCGGCGCACCTGCTGGGGGTTTGCACGCTCCCCCGCCACCTGTCGGTGTCGCCGATGGACGCGGAACACGACAGAGCGGCGGGAAAGTCACCGGAGTCGAGCCGCGCAACCGGGACACCTCGGTCGTGGAGCTCGGCGATCACGAAGTCCGCGGTCGGGTCGTCGAGGTTCGTGACGACCAGGACCGGACGATCGTCGTACGACACCGAAGTCACTGGTCGGTGTCGTTCCCCGTGTCGCTGTCCGGGGAGTCGCCGTTGCGGTCGCCCTGCCCCGTTGTGCCGGTCGCCGGGTTCGTACCGGAGGACGTGCCGTGTCCTGGGGACATGGTCGGGGCCCCGGAGGCGTCGAAGTATCGGGTGGTCTGCGTCTCCGCGTCCAGCTCCAGCCGTGCGTAGTCGGGGACTTCGACGGGCGGGTACGGGGCGATGCGGCGCAGGCCCCACGGGGCGGCTGTCAGCCGCCCCTGCGGCAGTGGGCTGCCAGTGGGAAAACGATCCATGTGATGGAACACGGTCTTCCTTTCGCAGTGGGAGATGGAAGGTGGTGCGGCTGTGTTGCCTGCTCAACGGCAGTCGGGTCGGCAGACCCGGAGTCGAAACAGAAGGCCCCGATGGCACACGTCACCCACCACCCGGCCACCCGCTCCCAGTCGGTCGGCGGGCGCAGAGAGCACAGTCCATGGCCATCTGCTGACGGGGACGGAGGTGTGCGGTGTCCGGGAGGGGTGGCGAGTGCATCGCGATCGAGGTCTTCATCCGTCGCCCTCGACGCGGAGTTCGGCCCAGACTTCTTTGCCCCACGGGCGCCTGCCGGAGCCGCACAGGTCGTAGCCCCACCGGTCGGCGACAGCATCGATCAGGAGCAGGCCACGGCCCGACTCGTCATCGCCAGTGGCCGGACCGAGTACCGGCAGGCACGAGGGTGCCCGATCCACCACGCCCACCCGCACCCGTGTCCCGGTCGGTCGTCCGACAACCAGACGGATCGAGTGACACGGGGTGTGCCTTACGGCGTTCGCGACCAGTTCCGAAATGATCAGCGTTGCGGGGTCGACGAGGTTGTCCAGATGCCATATGCCGAGGGCGTCGCTGACGAGCTTGCGGCCGATCTCGGCCGTGGACGGTTCGCACGGGAAGGTCCGGCTGTAGGCGGGGTGACCGACAGAGGAGCCGGCCTGAACTGAGGTACTGAGACTCGTCATTGAGGTTGAGCCTTCGTGTCGTCTCGGTGCCCGGCCCACTCCTCGGAGAACTTCGGAGGCGGATCGAGCCGTCAACAGCCCCCCGACACAGGTGGAGAGATGGCGGGCGACCAGTACCCAGACAACTCCCTTTCTCAGCAAGGTGGTTAGGGCGATCGGGCGACCATCCGACCGCCCGACCTAGGGCGATTTGACCTTCCGTTTACCTGGCGAGTGCGGTGATGTGAGAGCTACCGTGCGTGCATGGACACCACGCGCAACGCCGTGCTTGAGGCGTGGATGGCCGAACACGGCTACAGCTCCAACAGCCTTGCCGACACGGTGAACAGGGCTTTGGAGCGACTGACCGGGAGACCCGGCGGCCTCGACGGCTCATCGGTCCGGGCCTGGAAAGCGGGCCGGGTCAAGTGGCCCAAATCGGCTACCCGTAAGGCACTTGAGGACGTCAGCGGTCTGCCCGCCGTCGCCCTAGGGTTCGTGCCATGGGGCCGGGCTCGGCCCGCCCCAGCCCCACCGCAGCAGGAGGACCCCGACATGAAGCGCCGTACCCTCGTCGGCGGCATCGCGGCGGCTGCCGCCGCAGCAGCCGCGCCCGGCACCGCCTCCCCTCGCCGTATCGGCATGAGCGACGTCGACCGCCTCCAGAAGCGCTTCGCCGATCTCATCGCCAGCGACCACCGCCACGGCGGCCAACTCGGCATCGAGCACCGGGCCGCCGCACTCGCCGACGAAGCGCTCAACCTTCAGAACGCCGGCAGCGCCACCCAGCGCGTACGCAGCAACCTCTACGCCTCCGCAGCCGCCTTCCGCTCCTCGGCGATGTGGGCCGCCATCGACGGCCGCCGCTACGACGACGCCAAGGCGCATATGCGCGAGGCGCAGGCACTCGCCGAGATGTCCGGAGACCAGGCGATCAAGTTCCGCATCTGGAGCCACGCGGGGACCATGTACCGGCACATGGGTCGGCCTGCCGACGCGTTCGCCGCCAACGACGTCGCCCGCAACCTGCGCCTCACCCGCCGCGACCCCTTGTTCGCGTCCCTCGGCCTGGCCCGCCAGGGCGCCATCCACGGCGCGGCACAGGACCCCACCGGCACCCGCCGCGCCTTCGAACAGGCCCAGGACGCCATGCTGCGCGCCGACCCCGCCGACTACCGCCCAGTGTGGATGCTCGCCTTCTACGACCAAGCCGAACTGGACCACTTGGCCCTCTCCGCGTACTTGGCACTCGGCGACTACCCAACCGCGGAGTTCCACGCCCACCGCTGCCTGTCCGCCCTCCGGCCCCACATGGCCCGGTCCCGAGCCATCACCACGACCCGGCTCGCCCACGCCCAACTCGCCCAAGGCGCGGCCGAAGCCGCGACCGCCACCGCAGCGAGGGTCCCCGCCGACGCCGCCACCCAGCACGCCCGAGTAACGCGCATGCTCCAAGAGTTCGGCACCGCTCTGCACGCCACCGCACCCGGCAGCACCGCCGTCCAGGCCTGGACCGAGCACACCACCACTTGGAAGATGGCCGCATGACCACGCCGCCGGACATCGAACTGCGCACGTTCACCACTCTCGCCGATGTCCGCGGCGATCTCCTCGACGTGTACGCAGAGGTGCGCGCCCCGCTGCTCCACCTGCCGAACTACGCAGTCGCCACGTTCGGCGAACGCTTGGACCGGCACGGCACCGATCCCGGGTTCACGGCCGTCCTCGCGTACGCGGACGGGTATCCGGTCGGCTATGTGTACGGCAACACCATCGAGCACGGCGATCGGTACTGGAAGCGCACCAGCCCGGCACCGGCTAAGACCTACACCGGCCGTCCGGCCGTGGCTTTGAAGGAGATCGGCGTCCGGGCGACGTGGCGGAAGACCGGCACCGCCCGCCGGATCCACGACGCCTTCCTCACCGCACGCGAAGAGCCGTACGTGACGCTTATGGTCAACTCGGTCGCCGGGGACGGAAAGGTCCACGCGCTCTACAAGTCGTGGGGTTACGAAGACATCGGCCAGAGCCAGCCATCACCGGCCTCGCCGGCCCTCACCGTGATGATCCGGGCCAGCCATTGGCTTGCTTAGTTTTGTCCCGAGCCCACTGCCCCTAAGTTGGAAGGCAGTGGGCTCGGACACTGACGTTTCCGCTCGCCCGTACCGAAGCGATACGCAAGGCGCGGACTTTAGCTCACGCCACAGGCCAAGAGTCACCTTCGCCGATCTCAACCCGCTGTATCGAAGTTACGAGGTCCTGGAGCAGAAAAATTGCCGGGTAGCCAGACCCAACCCAGGTAATCCCAATGAAGTCCGTAATCCATTTCGCACACCCCTGTATGAAATTATCCCGAGCCCTGCCACTGTCCGGGAGGAAAAACCCTTCCCCCTCTCCGGAAATTTCCTCAAGGGCTATCTGCAGGATCACTTTCATCCCCTCCTGAGTGTCGAGCCCGCCTTCTATCTGCGACCGAATTAGGATATCGGGAGGAATCTTCAGCCTATGCGCACAGATTTCGACGCATCGCATCAGGAACCCCATGCAGGTTATTTGAGCTTCAAATGGGCTAGAATTAGAGCACTCAAGAAGTAGATCCAAGCACTCCGCAAAGAGGGTTTCGTCTCCAAGCCACCACGAGGTAAGCGCGCGCGACAAAACGGAAGACAATAGGGGGTCAAAAATCGAGTCATGTTGAAAATTATCGCAGAGAAAAGAGAGCGCAGAGGTGGATGCCCGAATCACCGATGGGTGAACATCTTGATGCTCCCGAATTGTCTCGCGAGCCCAGATCCTCACATCGCCATCCGACGCGAGTGCCGGGGACCCGAGAATATCAAGACGATCTTCTTCAGACACCCCCCGGAAGACTTGCCAGAGCTCCTGCGGGCCCCAGTCTGAAAGGATCTCGACATCGAGATGGCTGGATTCGGTTCTAAGATCCTCCAGTTCACGTGTGACAGCAGCAGACATGCCAAACAAGTCGTTGTGAACGAAACGCCATTTTCGCATTTCTGGCCACTTTTTGACAGCGCCGTAAAAGTCGGCCCTAATCTTTCCACGAACATCCGAGCGCCCTTTTGCGGAAAATGGAGCGTAGGCGGCGTAAAGAGTCTTGCTGTCCGCATCCCATCCGTCACACTTCAGGTCACCCAGACTCCCTACTGTGCGCGCAACGTGAAACGAATTTCCATTTGCGCAACGCATCACCTGTGCGAATAATTCTTCGAATCTTTCGGATGGCGACTGCAGAAGGAGCAGTTTGAACTTATGCTCCTGCCACAGCAGGCTTACCCACTTTGGGATACTGGTCACGCAGCCCTCGGAATGACGATGTTCTCGCTGATCGTACGGTAGGCATCAGACTGGCCAGGATAAACTTGTTCATGCACCCGCCGGTTCCCTCCATCATGATGGAGGCAGAAGCCGCCGCCCTCATCATGATGCTCTGAGTCAGCCACTGTCCGCCCCTTTCGCTTCCACAACTAGTCTCTCGGCTCGTGTGCCGCCGCCTTGAAGCCCGCCTGCGGATCGCAAGCCGTCGTCGGCGTCGCCCGCCCCGCATACGGGATCGCGGTGAAACCCGCAGGACAGTCCTCACCGTCACCAACCACAATCCGAGCATGTCCACCGACGTGAGCGGGATGATCGAGTGCAGGCCGGGCGCGCGGATCTGGGGTGTGGGTGATGAGGACTCGGTCTGGGTGGGTGGGATCGATCTGTTCCTTCTCACCACCGGTAACGCCTACGACGCGCTCGCCTGTCTCTTCGGGGTGCGTAATTCCTTCGGGTTCCGGCCGTTGGCCGAGGGGCGGGGGCTGCCGGGGGATGTGTCCGGCGAGGTGCGGGCTGCCGTCGGCGGGGAGGGCGGGGACGCCGGTGTCCACGGCACCACCTGGATCACCGGGGACGAGTTGGCCGGCGTCGACTGGGACGAGACCGACGGTTCCGGCGCGCGCAGCCGTCGTGGCGTCGCGGGGGACGCCACCCACTGGGGGCCCGTGTGGGAGGTGATGCGGACGCTGGGCGGACTGCACGGCGCGGAGAACGTGCGGCTCGTCGTCTGGTTCGACTGATCGTCGGGTATCGCGTCGGCGACGGCGGCTAGGGAACCCTCGCCGTGTCGACAGCCTCGGCCGCCCCGTCCCCCGCCTCCGCCAACGCCCGGTTCCGCCGTACCGAGGACCAGAAGGACCAGCCGATCAGGACGACGCCGACCAGGCCCGTGATGACCTCGTTGATCTGGTACTGGATGGTGACCATGAGGATCACGGCCAGGGCGCCGATCGCGTAGTGGGCGCCGTGCTCCAGGTAGATGTAGTCGTCCAGAGTGCCCTGACGGACCAGGTACACCGTCAGCGAGCGGACGTACATCGCGCCGATGCCGAGGCCCAGCGCCATCAGGACGATGTCGTTGGTGATGGCGAACGCGCCGATCACGCCGTCGAAGGAGAAGGACGCGTCCAGGACTTCGAGGTACAGGAACATGAAGAACGCCGCCTGGCCGGCCAGGACCACCGCCGAGCGGTCGCTCTCGCGATCGCGTTCCTCCTCCGCCTCCAGGCGGTTCTCGAAGAAGCCGGAGAGGCCGCCGACGATCATGTAGGTGATCAGGCCGGCGATGCCGGAGATCAGGACCGTCTGGGCCTTGTCCGCGTGGGTGCCGCCGTGCTGGTGGGCGTGGGCCGCGAAGGTGAAGGAGGTGATCAGCAGGACGATCAGGGCGATGCAGACCGACAGCATGTCGACCTTGCCGAGCCTGGCCAGGGGGCGTTCCAGCCAGCCCAGCCACTTGATGTCGCGGTCCTCGAAGATGAAGTCCAGGAAGATCATGAGCAGGAACATGCCGCCGAAGGCCGCGATCGCCGGGTGGGCGTCGGTGACGAGTTGTTCGTAGCGGTCCTTGTCGGTCAGCGCCAGGTTCACCGCCTCGAAGGGGTTCTTCTTCGCCGTGACCGCGACGATCACCACCGGGAACGCCAGGCGCATGCCGAAGACCGCGATCAGGACGCCGACCGTGAGGAAGATCTTCTGCCAGAAGTCCGACATCTTCTTCAGGATCCCGGCGTTGACCACCGCGTTGTCGAACGACAGCGAGATCTCCAGCACGGCCAGGATCGCGATGACGCCGAACGCCGTCCAGCCGCCGTACCAGACTCCCAGGGCCAGGCCGAGCGCGGTGACCGCGAACGACCAGCGGAAGGTCTTCAGAAGCACGGGTTGCCCCTTCCTGTTGTCGCGCGGTCGCCCGCGGGCCGGGCATCAACAGCCCTGACCATCATCGGCGTTGTCTACCACGACCGCCTGTCGTACAGGTGACGGGGGACGGGAGTCGGACTGCGGCGGGGCGCGGAAGGGGCCCTCGACCTTCCGGTCCAGGGTCTCCCCCCGCGCCTGCCGGCCGAGCACCCCCAGGGTCAAGGTCACCGCCATCGACGCCACGGCCACCAGGGTCATCGCCGTTGCCGGGGAGGTGAGTTGGGCGGTCGTGCCCGCTACGGCCGCGCCGATGCCCTGCATGGTGAGCATGCCCGCGGAGCGCAACCCCAGTGCGTGGCCCGCCAGTTCGTCGGGAGTGAGTTCCATCAGGCGTTCCTGGAGGACCAGGCTCGCGCCGTAGCCGATGGAGGCCACGCCCACCGCCATCGCGGCCCAGGGCATGCCGGGGCGCAGCGCGAAGAACAGGTACGGCGTGGCCAGCAGGAGGCGGAGCGGGATGTCCAGGCGGGCGCGCAGGGCGGGCGGGACGAAACGGCCCAGGGTCAGGTCGCCGACGAACATGCCCAGGGCCGCGCTCGCGAACAGCACGCCGGCGGACCCGGAGTCGTAGGAGACGTAGAGGGATTCGCAGCCGACCACCAGGCCGTTGGGGACCCACATGCCGAGGTAGGTGAGGCGGCGGGGGCGGGAGGACCACAGGAGGGCGTTCGTGCGCCAGGTCGCCGCGACCGACGGGCGGCCCGCGGTGCGGGGTGGGCGGGCGGTCAGGCCGAGGCGGAGGGCCAGGGCCGTGGTGGCGTACAGGGCCGCCGCGAGGAGCAGGCAGACGCGCGGGGAGAGCAGGGTCAGGAGGGCCCCGCCCATGGCGAAACCGGTGACCTGCATCAGGCCCGAGGCCATGTTGAAGACCGAACGGCCCAGCAGATAGCCCTCCTTGGAGAGGATCTCGTTCAGCAGGCCGCCGCTCACTCCGCCGCCCAGCGAGGCGATCAGGCCCTGGAGGAACACGACGGCGAAGACCGCCCCGATCGGCAGACCGGGGGTCGCCAGCACCGCCGTACAGACGGCGAAGGCGGAGTTGATGCCGGTGAGGGTGGCTCGCGGGGGCAGTCTGTCCGCGCCCGAGAGGAAGAAGGTCGCGCCGAGCATCTGGGCGAGCTGCGGCCCGAACATGCTCACCGCCGACAGCAGGGGGGACTGCGTCGCGCGGTACACGAGGGTCGCGAGTGCCAGGCCGCTGATGGTCCCGGCCGCGTTCTGGGCGGCGAAGGAGAAGAAGAACGGGGTGTATTCGGGGGTGCGGAAGAGCTCGCGGTAGCTGCGCATGCGGGGAGTCTGCGGGGGTGTGCGCGGGGGTCGTATTCTTTCGCGCGGACGCGAAACGACGGGGTGGTGATCATGGGGTGGTGGCAGCTCAACGCCGACACCCTCGCCCGGAGCCGGTTCGTGCTGTCGCCGTTCGCCGAGACCTTCGCCGCGCTCAAGCTGCTGCACCTCGGGATGGCCGCGCACCCCGGTGAACAGGTGTGGCTGCGGGAGCATCTGCCGTCGTACCGGCGGCTGTTGGCGGACGACCCGGTCACCGGGCTGCTGATGCGGGCGGGGCTCGGGCGGGCCTGGATCGCCGACTTCCTCTCGCCCACGCCGAGGGACCGGGAGACGTTCGAGGAGGCCGTCGCACGGGTGCGGGCGGCACCTCCCGCCGACGCGCGGGCGAACCTCACGGTCTCCCTGGCCGGCCCGCTCCCCGCCGCCCTGGAGCGCGACGATCTGCCCGAGCGGGCGGCCCGGCTCCTGGAGTACGTGTGGGCGGAGACCGTACGGCCGTCCTGGGAGCGGCGCCGGCTCGTGCTGGAGGCCGATGTGGTCGCGCGGACCGCGCAGGTGAGCCAGGGCGGCTGGGCGGCCGTGGTGGACGCGCTGCGGCCGGGGCGGACGCGGTGGCTCGGGGAGAACCGGCTCCAGGTCAATCTGCACGCGTACCCGCCGCGGGAGATCTCCGGCGCGGAACTGGTCTTCGTGCCGGTCACGCCCAAGGGCGGCTGGGTGTCCTGGGAGGAGCCGGACCGCTACGCCATCGTCTACACCTGCTCGGGCGCCCTAGCCGACCCGGGCTCGCGGGCGGTCCCCGCGAGTCTGGGGGCGCTGCTGGGCCCGGCGCGGGCGGGCGTGCTGACGCTGCTCGGGTCGCCGATGAGCACCAGTCAGCTCACCGCCGTGACGGGGCAGGCGCTGGGCTCGGTGGGGCGGCATCTGCGGGTGCTGCTGGACGCGGGGCTGGTGGAGCGGCGGCGGGCGGGGCGGTCGGTGCTGTACTCGCGGACGGCGGCGGGGGAGGTCGTGGTGAAGGCGGCGGGACTGTAGACCACCTGGGGGCGCGGAGGCGCATGGGCCCGTTGGACACGGAAGCGCATGCCCCCGTGGGGAGAACGACATTTACCGGAGTTAGCATCCGGTTATGACGACTACAGAGAACACGGGTCCCCTCGCCGTCGAGATCGGGTCGCTCAAGGGCGGCTCCGCGGACCTCACGCAGTACACGGGCCAGGCCGTCCTCGTGGTGAACGTGGCCTCCAAGTGCGGGCTGACCCCCCAGTACACGGGCCTCGAGCGGCTCCAGGAGCGGTACGCGGCGCAGGGCTTCACCGTGCTCGGCGTGCCCTGCAACCAGTTCCTCGGACAGGAGCCCGGCAGCGCCGAGGAGATCGCCGAGTTCTGCTCGGCGACGTACGGCGTGACCTTCCCGCTGACCGAGAAGGTCGAGGTCAACGGGGACGGCCGGCACGCGCTGTACGAGCGGCTCGTCGACTTCGCGGACGGCGAGGGCCACACCGGTGACATCCGCTGGAACTTCGAGAAGTTCCTGATCGGCCGCGACGGCACGGTGATCGCCCGCTTCTCCCCGCAGACCGAGCCGGAGTCGGCGGAGGTCGTGGCGGCGGTCGACGGCGCCCTCGCCTAGGACTGCCGTAGGCAGGTGTTGACCTTGCCCCTGGGGCAGGGCCGAGCGTCCTTGTCACCGGGCGGACGGAAACCGCCCGGTGACGGAGGATGCGAGGGTGGACGACGACCTGCTGACCATCGGTGCGTTCGCGGCGCGGGCACGGCTTTCGGCCAAGGCGCTGCGGCTGTACGACCGGCTCGGGCTGCTGTCACCTGCTCGTGTCGACGAGGTGAGCGGCTACCGCTACTACCGCGCGAGCCAGGTCGAGCGGGCCCGACTCGTGGCGCTGCTACGGCAGTTGGACATGCCGCTGGCCCGGATCGCCGAGCTGGTCGAGGCCGACCGTACGGTCGCGGCCGCACTGCTCGCCGCGTACTGGACGGACGTCGAGACCCGGATCGCCGGGCAGCGCGCGCTCGCCGAGTACCTCCGTGCACGACTGTCGGGGAGGAGCTCCGAGATGTACGGAACATTCGTGGTCGAGACGGTCGAGGTACCGGAACAGGTGCTGATCACCGAGACCCGGCACACCCTCGCGGACGAGTTGCCGGCCTGGATCGGGGCCTCGCTGGGGCGCCTTGAGGCGGCGGCGGAGGAGTGCGGGGGCGGGAGCGGCGCGCCGTTCGTCGTCTACCACTCCGAGGTGTCGATGGAGAGCGACGGCCCGGCCGAGTCCTGTGTGCCGGTCGCGGACGAGGCGGCGGCGCGGGCCTGGGCGGAGCGACAGGGGCGGGCCCGGCAGACGGCGGTGCGGGTGGAGCCGGCACGACGACTGGCCTACACCCGGATCACCAAGGCGCAGGTGGCGTATCCGCAGATCCAAGCCGCGTTCGAGGCGGTGGAGCAGTGGGTCGCCGGGCAGGGGCTGCGGTACGCCGGGCCGTGCCGCGAGGTGTACTTCGCGGACTGGGAGGCGGCGGGGCCCGGGGACGCGGTGTGCGACGTGGCGTTCCCGGTGGAGACCACCCGGTGACCTTCCCGGTGGAGATCCGGTGACCTTCCCGGTGCCGCTTCGGTGAAGTGACGGGCTGCCCGGAGTCCGGTTCCGGGCACAAGCCGAGCCCCCTCGGCCAGGACGGCGGGCCAGTCGAGAGGGCTCTTGCTTGCTGAACTGCCTTTGCTGCTTATGGAGTTGTAAAAGGTGACCCAGCGGCATCAGTGAAGGTCGTGCGCCCCCCGCGCGACCTCTGCCACGAAGGCGTTCCACGAGTCCGCGGGGAAGTCCAGCGCCGGACCCCCGTCGACCTTGGAGTCCCGTACGGCCATGGCCGCGAGAACCGGTGACTTGACCTCGACGCATGCACCGTTCCCGGTGGAGTACGTGGACTTGGTCCACGTGTCCGTGGCGCCCTGACGAATTGCCATTTTTGCTCCGGTTATTGCCAGTTGATGAGTACTGTCCCCGCGCGTCACGCCCGGCCACGAACACTCCGGACGTACAACACGGTTTGCGCCAACGTCTGTTGCTCGATGGCGTGATCGACGCTACTCGCCAACATCGGCGGACGGAGAGGCCATTCACTCGACCGGGTGGCATATACCCCTGGTGTCTTCCATCCGCCCCGGCGGAAGGTGTATTCTCCCGCACCTTCCGCCAGGGGAGCCTCTCAGGGCCCCTCAGAGCCCCTCGGGGCCTCTCAGCGCGCGTAGTCCTTCGCGATGTCCGCGATGAACTGACGGGACTGGTCCACGTTCAGGGCCTGCGCCCTCAAGTGCTCATACATCACGCTGTACTTCTGGACGTCGTTCGCCTTCTCCAGGTACAGGTCGCTGGTGACGCCCTCGATGTAGACGACGCTGGAGTCCGCCGCGTCCGGGAACTCCAGGATCGCGTACTGCCCGTTGAGCCCGGGATGGGCGCCCATGTCGAACGGGATCACCTGCACGGTCACGTGCGGGAGTTGGGACTGCTCGACGAGGTACTCCAACTGGTCCCGCATCAGGGAGCGGTTGCCGACCACACGGCGCACCGCGGACTCGTCCATCACCGTCCACAGCCGCAGCGGGTTCTCCGGCGCGGAGATGCGCTCCTGCCGGCGCAGCCGCACCTGGACCCGCTTGTCGACATCGGCCGACGCGGTCTCGGGCAACGCCCCGGTGATGAGCGCCTCGGCGTACTGCCGGGTCTGCAACAGGCCCGGGACGACCTGCGGATCGTAGACCCGAAGACTCGCCGCGTCCGTCTCCAGCCCGATGTAGACGCTGTACGGGATGTCGCCGAAGGAGTGCCACCAGCCTTGCTGGCGCGAGTCCTTGGCCATCTGCATGAGCGAGTCGACGATGCGGACGTCCTCGACCTCGTAGACCCCGCACAGGTCGCGGACGTCGCGCTGGCTGATGCTGCGCCGTCCGTTCTCCAGCCGGCTGATCTTCGACTGCGACACCAGCAACCGCTCGGCGACCTCTTCGGCCGTCATGCCCTTGAGCTCACGGAGCCGACGCAGCTCCTGGCCCAACCGGCGTCGCCTGACGGTGGGATTGACACTTGACGCCACGGGAACGTGCACCTCCGGCTGCATGCCTCTACTTGCCACTGCTTGCTGCTACTTGCCGCTACTTGCTGCTCACTGCTTGCCACTTTGCGTATCTGCTGTTGAGCAGACTGCCACCAAGGTGGTTTCTACCGCTGGGAAACGGTGGATATGCGGCAGGTACGAGCCAGGTTCCGGTTGCCCACGGCGTCCGTAGATGCGGCCGAGCGGGGTGGAGAGACGTTACGTCTACTCCACCCCGCTCGGACCAGCGGCTCCCGAACCGGGTCTTGGGGACTGGCGGTGCGGCGTTGTACTGCGTACTGCGTGTACTGCGGTCGTACGGTCCCGCTGTGGTGCCGGTCGTGCGGTGCTGCTCCGCGGTGCGGGCGTGTGCCGTGGTACTGCGGCTCAGTGAGCCACGGCGCGCGCCATGGTGCCGCGGTGCGGCTGCATCGGAACACCACGAGCCGGTTCCGGTGGCCTTGATCCGGGCGCGGCCTGACGGCCGGCCGGGGCCGGGCTACGGCGTGGCTGTGCCGCCACCCCGTTCTGGACGTCCATCACGGCGTGCGCCACGAGTCCGCCCATGGGGTCGTGCCTGATCAGGTCCCGCAGCCGGGAGCGGGACGAGCGTCCCTCATTACCCGGATACAGGTGTTTGCCGAGACCGACCGCGTGCGCCAGTGCGGCGAGCGCGGCTGTCCGCGGGTCCGGCGGTACGCCGGTGCGGATCGCGGAATCGAGTCGGCCCCTGATCTCGCGGCTGATCTCGTTGTCCGTCGCTTGGTAGCGAGTCGTCGGCAGCACCCCGCACATCTGTCCCGCCACGGCATGCACCATGCCGCACCGCTCGAGATGCGAGAGGTAGGTCTGGCGAAGTCCCAGTCGGGGCCCGCCAATCCAGTTCACTGCACGTACCGGAGCGCCACGCCTTCGCAGCAACTCCAACGCGCAGTCCAAAGTCGGATCTCCGGTCGGCCGTGGTACCACCACGGCGATACGATCCCCGTCTGGGGCTATCCGTCCGGCCAGCGCCAGCTCCACTAGCTGTGCTCCGGCCAGACCGAGGTCGAGCGACTGCGGCTGCGCAGTGGTACCCGTGGCCGGGTCCAATGCCAGCAGTAGAAGCTCTTCCGGAAGAGTTCTGCGGCTCCTGCCCATCCATGCCTCCCCGCGTGGATGAATGACAGGGTGACCCCTCTCACATTGGTCTGTCGAGGGTGCGTGACCGGTTCGTGATGGAACCGGCAGGTATGTCGTTCTCGTCTACCGCAGGGGCTAAGCCCGCACACAGGACACTGGTACATGGTTCGGACAACGGTGTTGATGCGTTGTCCGGACGACGGGTAAGAGATTTTCCAGCTGGCTTTCCAGCTCATTTTGTAGCTGTTTTTGTGGCTAACCCGGTTATCTCGGTCGGTTCGGTTGGACGCACGCTGGACGTGCGGCGCATGGAGGAGGCATCGGTGGCGGGCGAGTCCCCCGACAAGTCGAAGCAGCGCGAGTCGTCGGCAGAACCGACGCCGGGGAGCGCGAGTCCGGTTCCTGAGGCCAGGGGTGAGCGCGATCCCCGGTTGGCGGTGACCCGGGACGACACGGCACCGTCCGCGGCGGTTCAGCGCGGAGGCGTGGATACGGCGACGAAGATCTTCTCGATCCGGGAGCTGCGGACGGAGACGGACCCGGAGACGGACGCCGCCCCCTCCGACGATGCCGAGGCCTCCGAGGGCGGCCCGGAGGGCGATGCGCGGTTGCGGGCGGCCGTGGCGGCCTGGGTGACGTCGGGGTCGGCGGGGGAAAAGCCGACCAGGGACGAGACGGCTGACGCGACTGACGAGACCGAGGACCCGGGGGGCGCTGCTGGCGCCGCTACGGCCGAGGACGGCTCTGAGGGCGACTCCGAGGGCGCTGAGACGCCCGCCGGGGGCCTGGAGGACGGGCCTGGCGAGGACGCGGGGGCAACTTCCGTGACCGACGCCTCCGGCGCCCCTGAGAGCGACGAGGGCGACGAGGGCGACGAGGGCGACGAGGCTCACGATTCGGCTGCCGCCGAGGCCGAGGGTGAGCCGGTCTCCGACGCGGAGGACACTTCCCCGGCGGACAAGACACCCACGGCCGTGAAGACCGACGAGGCCGACGAGGTTGCTGACGCGCACCCTGCCGCCGACTCCGCCTCGGGCGATGCCCCCAAGGCCGACGAGACGGCTGAAGCGGGCCCCGCGGAAGCCGAGGCGGACGCGACCGATGCCGATGCCGATGCCGATGCCGATGCCGGCACCGCGCCGAAGCCCGCCGACGGCAAGTCGCCCGTCGAAGCGACCGACCCGAAGACGGACGACCGTCCGGAGTCCACCGACGGCGAGTCTCCCTCCGACGCGACCGCACCCAAGACGGACGCTCGCCCCAAGCCCGCCGAGGGCAGGGCCACTTCCGACGCGACCGCACCGAAGACCGACAGCCGCCCGGAAACCGCCGAAGGCGACACGGCCGCGGACCCCCGGGTCACCGGCACCACCGGCACCACCGGCACCAAAGACGCCACCCGCCCCCCGAAGGCCGCCGACGGCGATAGCCCCCCACAGGCCCCACCCGCACCCGACAACGCAACCCGCACGGGTGGTGCGGGTGGGAAAACGAAGGCGGGCGATGGCGAAGCCGAGCCCGAGGTCCTCGATCACCCCACCGCCGTCTTCAAGGCCCCCCGCCCGCCCAAGCCCGCGGTGGACCAGCCAACCACCATGCTCAAGGCACCCAAGGTCCCGGAGACCCCCAAGGCCCCCAAGGCTCCGGAGACCCCCGCCGAGCGCACCAGCAAGTTCGTCGCCCTCAAGCCCCTCGACGAGCCCCGCAGGGACACCCCCCGCCCCGACACCACCCGCTCCGTCCCTCACCTCGGCCCCGAACACACCACCCAGCAACCGCTCCCCCCGAAGCCCCCGCTGGACCTCCTCGCCGAACTGACCAACACCCCGCCACCCCCGCAGACCCCGGTCCGCACAGCGATCCGCAGGGTCAAGATCTGGACCCCGCTGGTCCTCCTCCTGGCGATCGTGTTTGCGGTAGTACAGGCTCTGCGCCCGCTCCCGACCCCCGCCCTCACGCTCACCGCCGACGACTCGTACACCTTCGCCGGCACCAAGGCCGACCTCCCGTGGCCGAGCGAGGGCCAGGGCTGGATGGACGTCAACGGCATCGGCACGATGGGCAACTTCGGCAAGCAGACGCCGGTGGCGATCGGCTCCGTGGCCAAGGCGATGACCGCGTACATCGTCCTCAAGGACCACCCGCTCAAGGCCGGCGCGGAGGGCGCGAAGATCACCGTCGACGCGACCGCCGAGAAGGAGGGCGGTTACGACAAGGACGGCGAGTCCACCCTCAACACCGTCAAGGCCGGCGACGTCCTCACCGAGAAGCAGGCGCTGTCGGCGATCATGATCCCGTCGGCGAACAACATCGCGCGTCTGCTGGCCCGTTGGGACGCGGGCTCCGAGGCGGCGTTCATCAAGAAGATGAACGACACGGCCAAGGCGCTGGGGATGACGAACACGACGTACACCGACGCCTCGGGCCTGAAGGAGACCACGGTCTCCACCGCCGAGGACCAGGTGAAGCTGGGCAACCAACTGGTCAAGATCCAGGCCCTGATGGACATCACGAAGCTGCCGAGCTGGATCGACCCGTCCGGCAAGAAGTGGACCAACTACAACCGCCTGGTGCCGTACAACAACTCGCTCGGCATCAAGACCGGTACCACCACCGCGGCCGGCGGCAACCTGCTCTTCGCCGCCACCAAGGAGGTCGGCGGTGAGACGGCCGTCGTCGTCGGCGCGATCCTCGGCCAGCACACCGCGCCGATCATCGACACGGTCAACGCGGTCAGCAAGACGGCGATGCTCGCGGCGCAGGACGCGATGACCTCGGCGAAGATCCTGAAGAAGGGGACCGTGGTCGGGTACGTCGACGACCAGCTCGGCGGTCACACCCCCGTCGTCGTCACCAAGGACGTCGCGGCGGTCGGCTGGGCCGGCCTGAAGGTCGAGCTGTCCTTCGCCCCCGACGCCGTACCGCACACCGCGAAGGCCGGCACCAAGGTGGGCACGCTCACCGTGGGCGACGGTTCGAGCGGCGCGGTCAAGGTGCCGGTCGCTCTCCAGAAGGATCTCGCCGAACCGGCCCTGACCGCCAAGCTGACCCGTCTCGGCTGACCCACCAGGCGATGTACGTCACCGCACCCCGTCGGCCGGGCACCCACCCGGGAGCTCACCGGCGGGGTGCGTGCTAGCGTCGCGAATCGGGGCACGTCGCCGGTCAAGCGGGACGCGGCGTCGAACAGGCCGGGAACGGGACAGGACGCGGCCGAGAACAGAAGACGGGACACGGGGAGTGCCTTCAGGTGGCCACAGCGGAGCCGACACGCGCCGACGATGCCGATCCGGGCCCGGGAGCCGGCCCGCGAATAAAGCTGCCCGCGCACCACGCGGACGACGACGGAACACCTAGCGCAAGCTCCCGGAGCATCCGGTGGGCGCGTCTGATCGACCGCCTCCGCGCCCCCTTCCTCCGCCACCCGGTGATCGGCTTCACGCTGCTCTCCGGCGTCCTCCACGTCGTCTGGTTCTTCACGTTCGCGAACAGTGGCGGCGACCTCGCGGCGCAGGACGCCTGGGCGGAGTTCGTCGGCCGGCATCCGGACTCGGCGTACAACCTCGCCTGGTACGGCGGCATGCACCCGGTGTCGTACAGCGTGGTCTCGCCGTATCTGATGTCGGTCCTCGGTGTCCGTACGACGATGATGATCGCCGGGACGATCTCGGCGGGCCTGCTCACCATGATCCTGATCCGCAGCCGCTCGGTGAAGAACCCGCTGTGGGCCTCCCTCGCGGGTGTCTTCGCGCTGCTGTGCAACGCGGCGTCGGGCCGGGTGACGTACGGCCTGGGCCTGGTGTTCGGGCTCGGCGCGGTGGCCGTCGTCTTCTGCTGGCCCTACCGCTGGCGCTACAAACGGTGGGCGAAGGCCCTGTGCGCGGCCCCGCTGGCGGCGCTCGCGACCATGTCGTCACCGGTGGCCGGGCTGTTCGTCGGGCTGATCGCCGTAGCCCTGTTCCTGCAGAAGCGGCGCCCGGGGGCCTGGGCCCTCGGGCTCGCGCCCGCGGCCGTGGTGGCCGTGTCCGCGTGGCTGTTCCCGTTCTCCGGCACACAGCCGATGCTGTTCGGCTCGATGATCCTGCCGCTGGCGTCCGGGGTGCTGGTCTACTTCCTGGTGCCGCACGAGTGGACGACCGTACGGATCACGGCGGCCGTGTACAGCATCGGCGTCATTCTCGTCTGGCTGGTCAGTTCACAGATCGGCTCGAACATCAGCCGGCTGGCGATGCTGTTCGCCGGGGTGGCGCTGATCGCCGCGCTGCCCTTCGCGGTGCCGCGCTCGCGCAAGTGGTACGTGATCGCGCTGGCCTTCGTCGGCTTCAACGGGTGGATCGGCTTCAAGTCGATCGACGACGTCGTCAACACCGCCCCCGCCGCGTCCTGGTCGCACGAACTCGCGCCGCTCGTCAACGAACTCCAGACGGTCGGCGCCGAGCGCGGTCGCGTCGAGGTCGTCCCGGCCCGCTCCCACATCGAGGCCTCCGCCCTCGCGCCGTACGTCAACCTCGCGCGCGGCTGGAACCGCCAGGCCGACATGGAGCGCAACCCGCTCTTCTACGACGACACGCTCAACTCGGCCAACTACCACGAGTGGCTTCAGCGTTGGGCCGTCCACTACGTCGTGCTGCCCAAGGACGAACCGGACGGCGACGGCGGCGAGCGCGAACGCGCCCTGGT
Organism: Streptomyces sp. NBC_01478; assembly: GCF_036227225.1. Taxonomy (GTDB): domain Bacteria; phylum Actinomycetota; class Actinomycetes; order Streptomycetales; family Streptomycetaceae; genus Streptomyces. The sequence goes on from NZ_CP109444.1 coordinate 5,159,066, forward strand.
GCAGCGCGGGATGCCGTATCTGAAGCAGGTCTGGGGCGACGCGAACTGGCAGTTGTTCCAGGTCACCGACCCGGCACCGCTCGCCGAGCCGAACGCGGTCGTCGACCGGGCCGAGCAGGGCGAGTTGACCATCGAGGTGAAGAAGAAGGGCCGGATCCTCATCCGCATCCCGTACTCGCCGTGGCTGAGCATCGTCGACGCGAAGGGCAAGAGCCTCAAGCCCCCGCAGGAGACCGACGCGTCCAAGCATCGCGCCGAGGGCACGCCGAAGACGTACGACAACCTCAACGGCTGCCTGACGGAGACGGAGGAGGACTCCAAGGGCGACAAGTGGACGATGTTGCTGGCCCCGAAGGCGGGGACGTACCGGCTGGCGGCGCCGTACCAGTTGCCCCGGGGCACTCCCTGTCCCGATGAACTGAAGTAGTCAGCGAAGCCGGTCCACATACCGGTCCGTGCCCGGCACCGTCGGAATGAACGGTGCCACCAACTCCACCCTCCCCAGCCCCGATTCGGCCACCGGTGTCTCGAGGTCCGCGAAGTACCCCTCCCAGCAGTCCCGCGGATCCGCCTCCAGGAACCACAACAACGTCAGCCGGGTGTCGACCCCTTCCACCTGCTTGACGTAGGTCATGCGGTCGCCCGGCAGCGGGGTCGGCCGGAAGATCGTCACCATCGCGGCCGGGGAACCAGCGAGCCGCTTCGGCAGGTGGCGGGACCGCAGCCACTCCAGCAACTCGGCGCGCTGCTCGGCCGATTCACTGTCGACGACCTCCAACACCAGCCCGGCGTAAGGGTGGTCGAGGGCGTGGAAGTCCCTCGGTCCGGCCGCACCGTCGCGGTAGACGGTCGCCTCGTGGTCCTGGAACGCGGTGAAGACGTGCGTACGGTCCTGGTACACCCGACCGTCCCGATTCAGCCGTTTGTTGATGCCGACGGTCCACTTCATGTGCTCGTCGTAGCGGCCCTCGGTGACCCAGTACGTGGAGAGGTAGCAGCCGGCGGTGACGGGCTGGGCGATCGCCGACTTCTCGGGCCGGCGCAGGAGTTGGAGGTCGCGGGTGGCGACCCAGCGGCGGCCGGCGTACATCCAGGGCATGGCCATCGCGCCCGCGTAGTAGTGGTCGTCCTCGTACCAGCGGTTGTAGGCGTACTCGTGTCCCGGATGCGGTTCGACCATGGTGATCAACGCATGGCCGGGCCGCACCCCGTACGGTCCTACGGCGGCCAGCTCGGCGTACGTCTGGCTGCGGGTGTCCTCAGACATGGGCGCTCCTCCCCTTCCTTCCTCCTCCGGTCGCCCATACTCTGACGCCCCGTCAGAAAATGCGCCAGAGCCAGGTCGGGAGGACTCTCATGTCGCTGCTCGCGGGCAAGACCGTCATCGTGTCGGGGGTAGGGGCCGGACTCGGCCACCAGGTCGCCGCGGCCGTCGTACGGGACGGAGGGAACGCCGTGCTCGGCGCGCGCACGGAGGCGAATCTCGCCAAGTCGGCCGCCGAGATCGATCCCGACGGCGCGCACACGGCGTACCGGGCGACGGACATCACGGACGAGACGCAGTGCGAGGCGCTCGCGGCGGTGGCGCGGGAGCGGTTCGGGCGGATCGACGCGGTGGTCCAGGTCGCCGCGTGGGACAGCTACTTCGGCGGGGTCGAGGACGCGGACTTCGCCACCTGGCAGTCGGTGATGGACGTGAATCTGCTGGGGACACTGAGGATGACGCGGGCGTGCCTGCCGGCCCTGAAGGAGGCCGGCGGGGGCTCGGTGGTGTTCATCGGGACGCAGTCGGCGGTGGCCGCCCCGTCGCAGGTGCGGCAGGCGGCGTACGCGGCGTCGAAGGGGGCGCTGACGAGCGCGATGTACTCGCTGGCAAGGGAGTTGGGGCCGTACCGGATCCGGGTGAACACCGTGCTGCCGGGGTGGATGTGGGGGCCGCCGGTGGAGGCGTACGTGCGGTTCACCGCGCACACGGAGAAGGTGCCGGAGGCGGAGGTGCTGAAGCGGCTGTCCGACCGGATGGCGCTGCCCGAGCTGGCGACGGACGGGGATGTGGCGGACGCGGCGGTGTTCCTGGCGTCGGACCGGGCGCGGTCGATCACGGGCCAGTCGCTGCTGGTCAACGCCGGGGAGCTGATGCGTTGAGTTCATACATGTAAACACGGAACATCAATCCGAACGATTTTACTCCCCCTTGACCTCACGCTTACTTGTCGTGCTCACGCGCGACCGCCCACGATGAGCCCCGGGCTGAACCGGCTCCATCGTGGGAGGGCGCATATGAACGGGCTCGACTGGGCCGTGCTCATCGGCTATTTCGGCGTGATGGTGGCGATCGGTGTGTGGTCGCACAAACGCGTCGACAACGTGAGCGACTTCTTCACGGCCGGCGGAAAGATGCCCTGGTGGCTGTCCGGCATCTCGCACCACATGTCGGGCTACAGCGCGGTGATGTTCACCGGCTACGCGGGCATCGCCTACACCTACGGCGTCACATCCTTCATCACCTGGTCGTTCCCGATCGCGCTGGGCATCGCCGTCGGCTCCAAGCTGTTCGCGCCGCGCATCAACCGGCTGCGCTCACGGCTCCATGTGGCGTCCCCGCTCGAGTACTTGAAGAACCGCTACAACCTGAAGACCCAACAGGCGCTCGCCTGGTCCGGGATGCTGCTGAAGATCGTGGACGTGGCGGCCAAGTGGGCCGCGATCGCCACCCTGTTGTCCGTCTTCACCGGGGTGTCCCTGAACCAGGGCATCCTCATCACCGGCGCCATCACCGCGGTCTACTGCACGATCGGCGGCCTGTGGGCGGACGCGCTGACCGAACTCGGCCAGTTCGTCATCCAGTTGCTCGCCGGCGTCTCCATGTTCGTGGCGGTCGTACTGAAGCTGAACGACAAGGGCATCGGATTCCTCGGCGCCTGGGACGAACCGGCACTCCAGGGCCACGGCAAACCGCTCGTCGGCCCCTACGGCACGGTGTTCCTCCTCGCGTTCCTCTTCATCAAGCTCTTCGAGTACAACGGCGGCATGCTCAACCAGGCCCAGCGCTACATGGCCACCAGGAGCCCCCACGAGGCCGAGCGTTCGGCCCGGCTGTCGGCGGCACTGTGGCTGATCTGGCCGACGGTCCTGTTCTTCCCCATGTGGATGTCACCGCTCCTGGTCCACGCGCAGAAGCCGGACGGCTCCGACTCCTACGGCCTGATGACCGAACAACTGCTGCCACACGGCCTGTTGGGCCTGGTGGTCGTCGGCTTCTTCTCGCACACGATGGCGATGTGCTCGTCCGACGCGAACGCGATCGCGGCCGTCTTCACGAGGGACGTGGCCCCGGTCGTGTCGGCCAAGGCCCGTGCGTGGAACGACCGTTCGGGCCTGATCGCGGCCCGCGTCACCACGGTCGTCTTCCTCGGCCTGTCGATGGCGGTGGCGACGCAGGTCAACTCGCCCACGTTCAAGGACATCATCACCATCGTCATCAAGTGGGTCGCGGGCCTGATGGGCCCGATCGCGATCCCGATGATGCTGGGTCTGCTCCGCCCCTTCCGCAAGTCCGGCCCCACGGCGGCGCTGACGAGCTGGGCGGCGGGCCTGCTGGCCTTCTGGCTGGTCAACTACCCCATCAACTGGGAGATCGACGGCGGGGTCCCGCTCCAGTACCAGGTGTCGATCCCGCTCGCGGTCTCCCTGATCCTCTACATCCTGATCGGCTACGTGAAACCCGAGGACACCCCGGAACGGGACGCGCTGATCGAGAAGATCAACGGCGGCGGGGACGACGACGGCGAGGCGGCGGCGGTCGCCGTACCGGCGCAGGCGGGGGTGGAGGACGACGTGGTGGGCAGGCAGTCGTAGCGGCTAGTTCCCGCGCGGATACCGGGCGATCCATCCCGGGGCGGATCCGGCCGGCCCGTGCAACGCGGGCCCCTGGGTCATCTCCACGGCGAAGTCGTCCGCGAGCACGAGCAGTGTGGGACGGCCCTCCAGTTCGGCCAGCCAGGCCGGCGGGAGGGCCGTCTCGCCGTGCAACGCCCCGAGCAGCCCACCGGTGAGCGCCCCGGCGACCCCGGAGGGCCCACCGTGATTCACGGCCAGACACAATCCGTGCCGTACGTCCTCCCCCACGAGCGCGCAGTAGACGGCCCCCGCGAGCACCCCTTCCGCACTCCCCTCCCCCACCAGCTCCTCGACCCGTCCGGAGGTGGGCATGCCCTGCCGTACGGCACCGAGAGCACGCTGAAGACCGTCGGACACGGGGTGATGCCCGGGCCGGGCGGCCAGTAGGGCGAGCGCCCGCTGTACGGCGGAGTCGAGGCTCTCCCCCCGCGCCAGCCCGTGCACGATGACGGCGTAGGCACCGGCCGAGAGATACCCGACGGGATGCCCATGGGTCTGCGCGGCACACTCCACGGCAAGCTGCATCACAAGCTGAGGCTCCCACCCCACCAACAGCCCGAAGGGCGCGGAACGGGCGACGGCCTCACCCCCCACCTCACCGGGGTTCTTGGGCGCGTCTAGAGTCCCCATCCGCTCGTCCCCAAACCCCAACAAACAGGCCCGAGTTGGATCCCGCCGAGCGTAAAGCCACTCCTCGCGCGCGAGCCACCCGTCATCCTTACGACGCTCATCGGGCCCCCAGTCGTGCTGAGTGGCCGCCCACCGCAGATAGGCCCGATGCAGATCGGTCGGCGGATGCCAGGCCCCGGTGTCCCTCCTCACCTGCGCCCGGATCAACCCGTCCACGCTGAAGAGAGTGAGCTGCGTGAGATGCGTGACGGCCCCGCGCCGCCCGTACCCGAACGCCAGATCTACGACGCCCTCCGCACCGTAGGCCTCCCGGATCTCGTCGATCGCCAACAGGTCGACAGGCGCACCGAGCGCGTCCCCCACCGCGGCCCCGAGCAGCGTCCCCCGCACCCGACTCCGAAAATCCTGCTGCTCGACCCGGCCCCAGACGGCCCCGGTTGCCGTACTCACCAAGGCCTCCTCGGGCTCCGTCCGTACGTACGAGTCAGTTCAGCACTGTAATCGAACGGGGACGGTGGGTTGAGGGGGTGGCCGGGGTGTACGGGGAGCTGGAGCGCCCGGCGTTTCCATGTGACCGTTGGGCCACTCGCTTCTTGGCCAGTGTCGGGCTTCCACGGCCCGAGTAAAGGGCGCTCCCTGCGGTCGCGTCGGCTACGCCGATTCCGCTCCGCTCCACCCTTGACACGGCCCGCTCCAGCCCGTTTCAGAAGCGAGCGAGCAGCCCGGAGGAATGGGGGCCGAGGTATGAGTTCCCTTGCCTGTAGTGCGTTCTGGGCCGGGGTGAGGGGACGCGCTCGCGCCTCGCCAGCACGCCGGGCCGACTTAGCGGCCAACCCCCGGTGGGGACTTCCGCACGAGACTCCGGGGCTCCGCGCATGCGCGCGCAGGGGCGCGTTCGCGTCTCGCCTGCACGCCGGGCAGGCTCGGCGGCCAACCCCCGGTGGGGACTTCCGGAGCAAGACTCCGGACCTGCGTGCGCAGGGGCGCGCTGGCGCCTCGCCAGCACGCCGGGTCGGCTCGGCGGCCAACCCCTGGTGGGGACTTCGGTACGAGCACTCCGGGGCCTGCGGACGCAGAGGCGCGATCACGCCTCGCCAGCACTCCGGGCAGGCTCAGCGGCCAACCCCGGTGGGGCTTCCGCACGAGACCCCGAACCCGCCCGCGATTCCGTATGAAGCCCCCGGGCCTGCGCGAGCAGGGGCGCGGTCGCGCCTCGCCGGCACACCGGATCGGTCGACTCAGCGGCCAACGGCTGGTGGGCGTCGGGTGGGTGCTGGAGGCTGGGGGTAAAACTAACCACCGTCACGGGCTTTGACCGGTTAGGAAAGACCCCAGCTTCCAGACAGGACAAGGTCGGCGGCGGGAAGGAAGCCCCGGGGGCGAAGGCTGCCGGGGCCGGGAAATGCCATACCTCGACCCCCGACCCTCACATTTCTACGGACCGGCGCCCCGGGCGAGAGACTCGATCGGCGAACGAGGCCCACCGGCCGGGCCCCAACCAGCCCAGGACAGCCCAGGATGGCCGAGCCCAGCCCAGGACAGCTCAGCGCAGGACCGACCGACTGCCTCAGGCCCACCCTCCTGCCCCGGAACCTCCCTGCCGACCCGGAGTCCTCCTGCCGACCCGTCGTCTTCTTGCGAAGTTCCCACCAGGGGTTGGCCGCCGAGCCGACCCGGCGTGCGGGCGAGACGCGACCGCGACCCTGCGCACGCAGGCCCGCAGCCTCGGAGTCCCGTACGGAAGTCCCCACTCGCCGTTGGCCGCTAAGCCGGCCCGGCGTGCAGGCGAGGCGCGAACGCGTCCCCCTCACCCCGGCCCAGAACGCAGTACCGGCAAGGGAACTCATACCTCGGCCACCCATTCCTCCGGGCCGCTCGCTCGCTTCTCAAACGGGCTGGAGCGGACCGAGTCAAGGGTGGAGCGCAGCGGAATCGGCGTAGCCGACGCGACCGCAGGGAGCGCCCTTTACTCGGGCCGTGGAAGCCCGACACTGGCAAAGAAGCGAGTGGCCCAACCCGCACATCACAGCGCAGGGCCACACCAACCCCCACACCCAACCCCGCCCAGCTACTTGACCACGATCACCTTCGTGCTCGTCGTCCCGAACACCCACAACGCCGCCCCGTCCGCCTTACCCATACGCACCCCACCCGTCTCCTTGCCCACAGCAGGCGGCGGCGAGGAGCCGTCCACCGCGTTGGAGAAGGCGATGTTGAGGCCGGACTTGGTGGCGAAGTAGACGATGTTCTCGATCTGGACGCCGTCGGAGCCGGTCGTGGCGTCCTTGCGGACGGAGACCGTGTACGTGCCCGGGTCAGGGCTCACCGTGCCCGGCCAGACCGCGAACGTACGGCCGGCCTTGTCGCTCGCGTCGACCAGCCAGACCCGTTTCTGCCCCACGGCGTAGACGATGCGCCGCCCGGTCCCGGAGGAGGCCGGTACCGCGGCGGCCGTCACGTGCGGCTTCGGGGACGTGGACGCGTGCGCGGACGCCGAGGCGTTCGGGCGGGCGGCGGCGGGCGCCTTCGGGTGCGGGCCCTTGTTGGCCTGGACGGCCAGGACCGTGACCGCGGCGATCGCTCCCACCGTCAGACCGGTCACCCAGACCTTGGAGGCAGGCACGGGCACGCATCTCCTCAGCTACTCACAGCCCCCACATCCCGATCGAACAGGGGTCGGATCATCGTACCGGCCCCCATCCAACCCTCCTCCCGCTCAGTCCAGCACCGGCAGCAGCTCCGGCAGATGCCCGTCCGAGACGGACGCCGTCCGCTGCCGCTCCTCCGGCACCTCGCCGTAGAGGGTGGTGCGCGGTCGCGCCGGGCGGCCCGCCAGTTCCGCCACGGCGATCAGGTCCCGCACCGACTTGTACGAGCCGTACGACGAACCCGCCATCCGCGAGATCGTCTCCTCCATCAACGTGCCACCGAGGTCGTTCGCCCCGGAGCGCAGCATCTCCGCCGCCCCCTCCGAGCCCAACTTCACCCAGCTCGTCTGGATGTTGGGGATGTGCGGGTGGAGGAGCAGCCTCGCCATAGCCACCACCGCCCTGTTGTCCCGCATCGTCGGGCCCGGGCGCGCGATCCCCGCCAGGTACACCGGCGCGTTCGTGTGGATGAACGGCAGCGTCACGAACTCCGTGAAACCGCCTGTGCGTTGCTGGATGGAGGCAAGGGTTCGCAGGTGGCCCAGCCAGTGTCTCGGCTGATCCACGTGGCCGTACATCATCGTCGACGACGAACGGATGCCCAACTCGTGTGCCGTCGTGACGACTTCGATCCAGGTCGCCGTCGGCAGCTTGCCCTTCGTCAGGACCCACCGCACCTCGTCGTCGAGGATCTCCGCCGCCGTGCCGGGGATGGTGTCGAGTCCCGCCTCCTTCGCCGCCGTCAGCCACTCGCGGATGGAGAGGCCGGTGCGCGTCGCGCCGTTCACCACCTCCATGGGGGAGAACGCGTGGACGTGCATTCCGGGGACGCGTTCCTTCACCGCCTTCGCGATGTCGAAGTACGCCGTGCCGGGCAGGTCGGGGTGGATACCGCCCTGCATGCAGACCTCGACTGCCCCGACTTCCCAGGCCTGTTGGGCGCGGTCCGCCACCTGGTCCAGGGAGAGGGTGTAGGCGTCCGCGTCCGTACGGCGCTGTGCGAAGGCGCAGAAACGGCAGCCCGTGTAGCAGACGTTCGTGAAGTTGATGTTCCGCGTGACGATGTACGTCACCTCGTCCCCGACCACCGACTTCCGCACGTCGTCCGCGATCCGCGTCAGCGCGTCCAGCGCCGGACCGTCCGCGTGCAGCAGGGCGAGGGCCTCCGCGTCGGTCAGCTTCGTGGGGTCGCCGGCCGCCGTCGCCAGTGCCTGCCGTACGTCCGTGTCGATGCGCTCGGGGACCATGCCGGGCGCCGCCGCCTCGCGCAGGGCGGCCCAGTCGCCGTAGACCTCGTCGAAGTCGTCACGGCGGTCGGACGTACGGCCCTCCGTGTCGATCGTGGTGTGGAGATCCGTGCGGCCGGAGGACACGAACGCCTCCTCCGGCTCCTGCCACGCGTGGCCCTCCACGACCGCATCGGGAAGGGCCAGGCCCGTCTCCGGGTCCGCCAGTGCCCGTACGTGCGGCAGCAGGCGCGGGTCCAGCCAGGGTTCGCCCCGGCCCACGAACTCCGGGTACACACAGAGGCGTTCGCGGAGTTCGAAGCCCGCCTCCGCCGACTCCTCGCGCAGCAACTCGATCTGCGGCCACGGGCGTTCGGGGTTCACGTGGTCGATGGTGAGAGGAGACACCCCGCCCCAGTCGTCGATGCCCGCGCCGATCAGTCGCTTGTACTCCGAGTCGACGAGGTTGGGGGGTGCCTGGAGGCAGGCGGACGGGCCCATGATGTGGCGCGCGACCGCGACCGTCGCCACCAGTTCGTCGAGTTCCGCGTCCGGCATGCCGCGCATCGCCGTGTCCGGCTTGGCGCGGAAGTTCTGGATGATCAGTTCCTGGATGCCGTGGTAGGACCGGGAGATCTTGCGGAGCGCGAAGAGGGAGTCCGCGCGCTCCTCGTACGTCTCGCCGATGCCGATCAGGATGCCGGAGGTGAAGGGGACGGACGAACGGCCCGCGTCCTCCAACACCCGCAGGCGCACGGCGGGTTCCTTGTCCGGGGAGCCGTAGTGCGGGGCGCCGGGCTCGGACCAGAGCCGGGTCGCCGTCGTCTCCAGCATCATGCCCATGGACGGAGCCACCGGCTTCAGGCGCTGGAAGTCCGTCCAGGTCATCACCCCGGGGTTGAGGTGCGGGAGCAGGCCCGTCTCCTCCAAGATGCGGATGGAGATGGCGCGGACGTACGCGATCGTGTCGTCGTAGCCGTGCGCGTCGAGCCACTCGCGCGCCTCCGGCCAGCGGTCCTCGGGCTTGTCGCCGAGGGTGATCAGGGCTTCCTTGCAGCCGAGGGCCGCGCCCTTGCGCGCGATGTCGAGGACCTCGTCCGGGGACATGAACATCCCGTGGCCGGCGCGGCGGAGCTTGCCGGGGACGGTGACGAAGGTGCAGTAGTGGCACTTGTCGCGGCACAGGCGGGTGAGGGGGACGAAGACGCTCTTGGAGTACGTGATCACGCCGGGGCGGCCGGCCGCGTCGAGGCCCGCGTCGCGCACCCGGGCGGCGGACGCGGTGAGGTCGTCCAGGGCCTCGCCGCGCGCCTGGAGCAGCACCGCCGCCTCCGTCACGTCGAGGGCGACGCCGTCACGGGCCCGTTTGAGGGCGCGACGCATGGAGTTCTCGGTCGGGCCGGTTCCGGAGCTCGCGGGAGTCGTCATCCTTCGAGCATACGATCGGTGTGATCAGGCCAAAGAGGGGCGCCCGATTCGTTCCGTCCGGGCAGATCGTTACACGGTGTCACTGGCGGCGGGAGCGCTCCGGCCCCGCCCGTGCCGACTCCGGTTTCCCGACACCCGCCGATTCCCTTTCCTTGCACGGGAGTTCACAGCCGACTAGCAGAGTCGTACGGGTCACCTCCGCACCGTCCCTGTCACTGTCGACACCTCGGGAGCAGCAGCATGTGCGACGACGATCACGGAAACGGCATCAATCGGCGCGCTCTGTTCGTGACGGGCGCCACCGCCGCGCTTACGTTGGGAAGCGTGACCTTCGCGAGCGGTGCGGCGACCCCGGCGAGCGGCGCCCAGGAGACGCGGACGGTACGGGGCACGCTCCCGACCGGTTCGCCCGACTATGTGTATGTGCCGGTCGAGGTCCCCACGGGGGTCGCCGAGATCAAGGTGGCGTACACGTACGACAAGCCGTCCGTGCCGGCCGGCACCCAGGGCAACGCGCTCGACATCGGCATCTTCGACCAGCACGGCACGGACCTGGGCGGCCGGGGTTTCCGCGGCTGGTCGGGCGGGGCGCGCTCGGAGTTCTTCCTCCGGGTGGACGACGCGACGCCCGGTTATCTCCCCGGCCCGGTGCACGCCGGCGTCTGGCACATCGCGCTGGGCCCGTACACGGTGTCCCCGCAGGGGCTGTCGTACGAGCTCACGATCACGCTCACCTACGGCGAACCGGGTGTCGCGCCGCGGCCGGTGTATCCGCCGGAGCGGGCGAAGGGGCGCGGGCGGGCCTGGTACCGGGGTGACTGCCATCTGCACTCCTGGTACTCGGACGGGCGCCGCACCCCCGCCGAGATCGCGGCGCTGGCGCGGGCGGCGGGCCTGGACTTCATCAACTCCTCCGACCACAACACCCAGTCCTCGCACCCCCATTGGGCCCCGGAAGCGGGCGACGACCTGCTGATCATGCTGGGTGAGGAGGTGACGACGCGCAACGGTCACGTCGTCGCCCTCGGCACCGAGCCCGGCACCTTCGTCGACTGGCGTTACCGGGCGCGCGACAACCGTTTCGGACGGTTCGCCCGTGAGATCCGCCGGGCCGGCGGCCTGGTCGTGCCCGCCCATCCGCACGCCACCTGCATCGGCTGCGCCTGGAAGTTCGGCTTCGGCGAGGCGGACGCCGTCGAGGTGTGGAACGGGCCGTACACGCCGGACGACGAGGTCGCCCTGGCCTCCTGGGACGCGACGCTGGTGGCAGCCGTGAAAGAAGAGCGGGAGTGGCTTCCGGCCATGGGCAACAGCGACGCCCATCGCGACCCGGACGCGGTCGGTCTGCCCCAGACCGTCGTGCTGGCCGAGGACCTGACGCGGGAGGCGATCCAGGACGGTATCCGCGCGGGCCGTTCCTACGTCTCCGAGTCCAAGAACCTCTCCCTCACCTTCACCGCGTCCGGCGGCCGGGCCCAACACGCGGGAATCGGCGAGCGGTTGAGCGTCGACGCGGACACCCCGGTCACGCTACGGCTGGAAGCCACCGGCGCCCCGCGCTGCACCGTCCGCTTCGTGACCGACCAGGGGGTCCTGTTCACCAGCGATCCGCTGTCCGTCTCCGGGGCGGGGACCGTGGAGTGGCACACGACGGCGTCCTACGCGGCGTACGTACGGGCCGAGTTGAGGCACGAGACGGCGGCGGGAACGGTACCGGGGGCGCTGGCGGCGTTCACGAACCCGATCTTCCTGGGCGAAGCCAAGCGGTGAACCGGTGAACTAGGCGCTCAGGTCCACGACGACGGCCGCGTGGTCGGTCGGCCACACCCCGTCGACCGGCCCGTCCCCCGCCCGCCGTACGCCCCGTATGTGCCCGGGCGCGCCCCGCTCCATCGGCTCCACGAAGACGTAGTCGATACGGACGCCGGGCCCGAACGTGCCCGCCACGTACGGGTTCGCGAGGTCCCAGGTGACCGAAGGGGCCCCCGGCCCGGCGAAGTCCCAAGCGTCCATGAGGACTTGGCCGGGCACGGCCGGTGCCGTCCGGTACCCGCCGAACAGCCGGACCTCGTCCGAGTCCGGCCAGGCGTTGAAGTCGCCGGTGACGACGGCCGGGAAGGGCCCGTCACCACGGTGGGCGGCGACGAACTCCGCGAGCGCTGTGACCTGTTGGCACCGTACGGCCGAGGCCTCGACGGCGGAGGAGAGGTGGGCGGTGAAGAAGGGGACGCGGTACCCCGGCGCGTCCAGCCCCGCGTACAAAGCGGTCCGGCCGCCGTCTCCGGCCCCGGCCGGCAGCGGCAGTACGGCCCGCTCGGCGACGGGCCAACGGCTGAGGACGGCGTTGCCGATACCGACGGTCGGGTCGCCGAGTCGCCGCTGCCAGAACCCGGGGTCGTGGGAGGCTCCCCAGGTCCAGTGCATACCGAGTTCCCCGGCAAGCCACGCGGCGAGATTCGCACCGTCGGCGTCCCACACCTCCTGCAACCCGACCACATCGGGCTCGAGCTCCCGCAACACGGCGAGAATCGCCTTCTGCCGGGCCTCCCAGGGCCCGTACCGCCACCACAGGTTCCACGTCACGATACGCACGGGATCATTGAAGTCCACGGACGCAGCCAGCCGACAGGAGATCCGGAAACCGATGCCGAGCACTCCCGAGACCAAGTACCGCAATGTCACGCGAATCCAACGCGTGCTGAACTCGGTCACCCGCCGCCTCCCCACCCAGACCGTCCTGGAGACCACCGGCCGCGTCTCCGGCCGGCCCCGCCGCACCCCGCTCGGCGGCCGCCGGGTCGGCAACACCTTCTGGCTGGTCTCGGAGTTCGGCGAACTCTCCCACTACGTCCGCAACATCAAGGCGAACCCGGAGGTCCGGGTCCGCATCATGGGTCGCTGGCACACCGGCACGGCCCACCTCCTCCCCGACGACGACCCGCAGGCCCGCCTGCGCACCCTGCCCCGCTTCAACAGCACGGCGGTGAAGGCGATGGGGTCGAGCCTGCTGACGGTACGGGTGGATCTGCGGGACTGAGGCCGAGGGAACGGACGGAACTACGGGAGACCTGGTCTCACCCGGGCCACACGATCGCCTGCACCTCGCTGTACGCGTGCAGCGCGTACGACCCCACGTCCCGTCCGACCCCGCTCTTCTTGAACCCGCCGAACGGCGCCTCCATGTTGCGGCCCACGGTGTTGACCCCCACCCCGCCGGCCCGCAGCAGCCGGGCCACCCGGAAGGCGCGGGCCACGTCCGCGGACCAGACGTAGTCGATGAGGCCGTAGTCGCTGTCGTTGGCGAGGGCGATGCCCTCCTCCTCCTCGTCGAAGGGGACGACCACGACGACGGGCCCGAAGATCTCCTCACGGACGACCCGCATCTCGGCGGTGCAGTCGGCCAGGACGGTGGGGGCGACATGGAACCCCGGCCCGTCGGACGGCCGTTCGCCGCCCGCGACGACCACCGCCCCTTCCTTCCGGCCCAGTTCGACGTACGACTCGACGCGCTCCCGGTGGGACGCCGAGATCACCGGCCCGACCACCGTCTCCGGCGAACGCGGGTCCCCGACCTTCAACCGGCCCGCGTACACGCCCAGTTGCTCGACCAGACGGTCATACACGCCCCGTTGGGCCAGCACCCGAGTCGGCGCCGTACAGATCTGTCCGCTGTAGAAGGAGAAGGTCGTACCGATCCCGGACACGGCGGCGGCGAGGTCCGCGTCGTCGAAGACGACGGCCGCCCCCTTCCCGCCCAGTTCCATCAACTGCCGCTTCATGTCCCGCCCGCACACCTCGGCGATCCGCTGCCCGACGGCCGTGGACCCGGTGAAGCTGACCATGTCGACGTCCGGCGACTCCACGGCCGCCTCCCCGACCTCCACCGCCTGTCCGTTGACCACGTTCACGACCCCGCGTGGCACCCCGGCCGCCTCCAGCGCCTCCGCCATCCGGTAGACGGACAACGGATCCTGCGGGGCCGGTTTCACGACCACCGTGTTGCCCATGGCGAGGGCGGGGGCGATCTTCCCGGCGGGGTTCGCCCAGGGGTTGTTGTACGACGTGATGCAGGTGACGACGCCGACCGGCTGCCGTACGGCGAGCGCGCCCATGACGGCCGCCCGCCCGAACGGCCCGGCCTCGTTGACCTGCGGCGGGATCGCCCACTCGGCCGGTTCCACGGTCGCGTACCGCCGGAACCGGGCGGCGGCCACGCCCACTTGCATGCCCCGCGCGGTCCCGGTCGTGGCACCGGTCTCCGCCTGGGCGAGTTCGGCGTACGGCACCAGTCGGCCACGGACGAGGTCCGCCGCCCGCCCCAGGATCGCCGCGCGCTCCTCGGCCGGCGTACGCGACCACGTCCCGAAGGCCTCCCGGGCGGCGGCGGCAGCGGCGAACACCTGCGCCCGCGAGGCCTCCGGCGCCCATCCCACGGTCTCCTCGGTGGCGGGATCGACCACGGCGTAGTGCCCACCGTCGGGCTCGACCCACTCCCCACCGACGAACAACCGCTGACCGTCGGCCACTTGAGAACCGCCCGGGGAACTCACCTGGTGCTCACCGTCCTGGTGTCCCGCCCCGACCGCAGCACCCGCCCCGGCACGGACCCGCTCACCACGTCGCCCCGGAGGGCCTCAACCCCGTTGACCCATACGGCGGTTATGCCGATCGCCTTGGAGTCCAGGCGCGGACTGTCACCCGGCAGGTCGTGCACCAGGGTGGCCTTGCCGGCGTCGATCCGTTCCGGGTCGAAGAGCACCAGGTCCGCATGCCACCCCTCCCGCAACCGACCGCGTTCCCGCAGCCCGAACAACCGAGCCGGATCATCGGTCAGCATCTTCACCGCCTGCTCAAGCCCCACCAGCTTCCGCCCGCGCAGACAGTCCCCGATGAACCGCGTCGTGTACGGCGCCCCGCACATCCGGTCCAGATGCGCCCCCGCGTCGGACCCACCGAGCAGGACGTCCTCGTGCTGCCAGGTCTCGGCGCGCAGCGCCCAGGAGGCCGGATCGTTGTCGGAGGGCATCGGCCACAACACCGTCCGCAACTCGTCGGCCGCACAGATCTCGACCAGACACTCGAAGGGCTCCTGCCCGCGCTCGGCGGCGATGTCCTTCACCACCCGACCGGTGAGCCCCTCGTTGGCCGCGCTGTACGTATCCCCGATCACATACCGCCCGAAGTTCGCGAGCCGCCGGAAGACGCCCGCCTCCTTGCTGTTGGCGCTCCGCAGCATCTCGGCCCGTACGTCGGGCTCCCGCAACTTGGCGATCCGCTCCGGCACGGGGAGGCTCAGGATCGGCCCCCACCCGGGTATCAGGTTCAGCGCGCAGAAGGTGCCGAGGGACATGTTCATCGGCGTGAGGATCGGCATGGTCAGCGCGACGACCCGGCCCCCGGCCTTCCGCGCCCGCTCACTCGCGAACAACTGCCGGGGCACGCGTTCGGGAACGGCGGCGTCGATGGTCAACACGTTCCAGTTCAACGGCCGCCCCGCCACCGCACTCATGTCGACGAACAGATCGATCTCGGCGTCACTGAACTGATCCAGACACCCGGCGACGATCGCCTCGATCTGCGTCCCTTCGTGCTCCCCGACGGCCCGTGAGAGGGCCAGCAGTTCCTCCGGGCGGGCGTGCCGGGAGGCGACCGGCTGTCCGTCGCCGTCCGAGTGCGTGGAGGACTGGGTGGTGGAGAAACCCCAGGCACCCGCGTCCATGGCATCGTGCAACAGCCGTACGATCTCGGCGAGTTGCTCCTCACTGGGCTGCCCGCCGACCGCGTCCGGCCCCATCACGTACCGGCGCAGGGCACAGTGCCCGACCATGAACCCGGCGTTGACGGCGATCCGCCCTTCCAGCGCGTCCAGATACTCCCCGAACCCACGCCAGCTCCAGGGCGCCCCCTCCTCCAGCGCGACCAGCGACATCCCCTCGACCTTGGACATCATCCGACGCGTGTAGTCGGCGTCCCCCGGCTTCAACGGCGCGAGCGTGAACCCACAGTTCCCGGCGGCGACGGTCGTCACCCCGTGATTGAGGGAGGGCGTCGCGTACGGGTCCCAGAAGAGCTGGGCGTCGTAGTGGGTATGGGGGTCCACGAACCCGGGCGCGAGAACGAGACCGTGCGCGTCCTCGCTGGTACGGGATTCCTCAACCACCGTACCGATCAAGGCAATCCGACCATCCCGTATACCGACGTCGGCGACGAATGCGGGCGAGCCGGTCCCGTCAACAACCGTCGCCCCTTTGATGACGTGATCGAGCACGAGCCTTGCCTCCTCAAGCATGCGATGCGCTGACCGACCTGCTTTTTAGGGGCGCGGGGCGGTATCGATTTGCGGCTACCGCCGCGTGGGCGCGACCAGCCCCCACGCACCCGCACCCCGCGACGAGACCTCAAGCCGCCTGACGGAACCGCGTAGTCCGGTGCACAGGATCCGTATCGATCTTCGGAACCACGTGCTCCCCGATCAACCGAATCGTCTGCAACGTCTCCTCCTTCGGCACCCCCACCGGCAACCCGAAGCTCAACTGATCCGCCCCCGCCTGCTCCCACCGCTTGCACTGAGTGAGCACCTCATCCGGATCCCCACAGATCAACAGCTCCTCCTCCACGAGGAGTTCGACAAACTCCGGCGTGTACTCCGGCAAGGTCTCCGGCCACACCGGAAACCCCTCAGGCCGGGGAAACGTGTCGTGGTACCGGAACACCAGCGAGGGCAGATAGTGCAGCCCACCACTGCAAGCGATCCGGATCGCCTCGTCGTGCGTAGGCGCACAGATCGCCGTGGTCGTCACCATCACGTTGTCGTTGACGAACGCCCCCACCGGCTCCGCGTTCACGATCGCCGTCTTGTACTGCTCCAGCACCCACTCCATGTCGGACACCTTCTGGATGCTGAACCCGAGGACGCCGAGCCCCTTCCGCGCGGCCATGGCGTACGACGGAGGCGACCCGGCGGCGTACCACATCGCCGGGTGCGCCTTCCCGTACGGCTTGGGCAGGATCTTCCGCGGCGGCAACTGCCAGTGCTTGCCCTGGAAGCCGACGTACTCGTCCTGGAGCCACATCTTGGGGAACTCGGCGATGGTCTCTTCCCAGATCTCCTTGGTGTAGTTCATGTCGGTGACGCCGGGTATGAACCCGA
Organism: Streptomyces sp. NBC_01478; assembly: GCF_036227225.1. Lineage (GTDB taxonomy): Bacteria > Actinomycetota > Actinomycetes > Streptomycetales > Streptomycetaceae > Streptomyces. Next base: position 5,176,048 of record NZ_CP109444.1, read on the forward strand.
GAATCTCGTGGCTGCCCGCACCCCGCCCGCTGCCGAACTCGAAGCGGTTGTTGGAGAGATGGTCGAGCATGGCGACCTTCTCGGCGACCTTCACCGGGTGGTTGACCTGGGCGAGGGGGTTGAAGATCCCCGACCCCAGGTGGATGCGTTCCGTCGCGTGGGCGAGATAGCCGAGGAAGACGTCGTTGGCAGAGAGGTGCGAGTACTCCTCCAGGAAGTGGTGCTCGGACGCCCAGGCGTACTTGAACCCGGACTTGTCCGCCTGGATGACGTACTCGGTCTCCTCCATCAGCGCCTTGTGCTCGGCCAGCGGGTCCGTTTCGGCACGCTTGCCCACGTATCCCTGTACAAAGAGCCCGAATTCCAAGGAGGTTCACCGTCCCAAGTCCAGGTGGTCCCTATGAGTGCTACGACTTTCTGACGTAGCGTCAGATTCGTCAATAGATGACGCCCCGTCAGATGACAGGAGATGGCGTCGGACGACGTCAGATGACACTGACCCCCGCCAGCCAGCCCCCGTCGATCACGAACGGCTGCCCGGTGATGTACGAGGAGTCGTCCGACGTCAGGAACAGCGCGAGCCGCGCCACCTCGTCGGCCCGCCCGATCCGCCCGAGCGGCACGAGCTTGCGGTACAGCTCGTCCAGGGCCCGGGTCATCTCCTCCGGATCAGCGTCCGGGTCGAGCCGCGACGGGTTGGACATCGCGGTGTCCACGGCCCCGGGACAGACGGCGTTGACCCGGATCCGCCGGCTCGCCAGCTCCAGCGCGGCGACCCGGGTGAGCCCGAGGATGGCGTGCTTGGTGGCGGTGTACGTCCCCACGGCCGCCATCCCCGTCACCGCCGTGTACGACGCGGTGTTGACGATCGTGCCGCCGTCCTCCATCGCCGCCGCCACGGTCTTGATCCCGAGGAAGCAGCCGACCTGGTTGACCCGCACGACCTGCATGAACTCCTCGAGGGGCGTGTCCACAAGGGAGTTGAACCGCAGGATCCCCGCGTTGTTGACCAGCCCGTCGATCCGCCCGTACGCCGCCTTGGTCGCCGCCACGGCGGCCCCCCAGTCCGCCTCCTCACCGACGTCGAGATGGACATAGGACGCGCCCAACTCCTTGGCCAGCGGCTCCCCTTGCTCATCCAGCACATCCGCCACGACGACGCTCGCACCCTCCGCCGCGAACAGCCGCGCCTCCTGCTCCCCCTGCCCGCGCGCCGCTCCGGTGACCAGAACGACACGCCCGTCCAGCTTGCCCATGCGGGCCTCCTCGGGATCGGTGGATGCAGGTCATCGTACCGCCGCATCTGACGAAGCGTCAGATGAAGACCGCGGGATTGCACAAGCACACTTGAAGTGACCGTGGAGTAGGGACATTTGACTCTGGCCATACCTCCGCTTGGCTTCAACAATGCCGACCATGGCAAAGCGGAGATTGCGCAACAGGAAAGTCAGGTACGTGGCGATCGGCGCGGCACTCGCCACCGGCGGAGCGATCGTCGCCCTGCTGCCGTCGGCGAACGCGGCCGACGCCAAGACGCCGGACCAGATCATGACCATGTGCGAGAGGTCCGCGGTGGTCAATGGCGAGCAACGGACGGTGGAGGATTTCGGCGGCGCCTTCGCGGACGGCTTCCAGGCCGACAACTGCGATTTCGTCGAGACGAACTTCGAGACCTTCGACGGACCCACCGAAAAGGCCTCCATCGACTTCCCGAACTGCGAGCCGAACGCCACCGATCCGGCGAAGGTCTCCATCACCTGGTCGTCGACCGCGGCCCACGGCCAGGGAAAGTACGTCTCCACCCAACAGGGCGGCGGCGGTGGCCTGTTCGGATTCCTGAGCGGGTCCTGGGCCAAGCACAAAGGGACCCTGGACATGACCGTGAAGTCGGCGACCGCCGGCGACACGGAAGCGCGGGACGTGCCGGTCGGCAAGGTGCTCCACATGGAGTTCACGCCGAAGTTGCAGCGCATGACCGGCGAATGGCGGGTGCGCATCGACGCCGATCCCGGCAGCTTCGCCGTAAACCCCTCTCCCGAACAGAACTTCGTGGCACCGGACGTCGTCGAGGGACCGGTCGTCCTGCCGGGCGCCGCGGGCGCCCCCGGTGTCGTGGACGGCACCTCCAAGGCGGTCCTGGAGGACTGCTGAGCCACCGGCCGTACAGCAGGAAACCGCAGCTCAACTCACTTATACCCCCCAGGAGATACCCATGTCCCGGACCGGCCGCGCCAGAAGCCACCGGAGCAAGAAGAAGCGCATCACCCTCGCGCTGGCCCCCGTGGCCGCGCTCGCGGTGATCGTCCCGCTGATGAACCAGGCGAGTGCCGCCACCCCGTCCGAAGTGACCGCCGACTGTGCCGCGGACTCGGACAAACTGGCCAACTGCGAGTTCGTCGACGTCCAGTTCAAGGCGAACAGCCTCGGGTCCAACGAACGCGTCTCACCGGTGAGCGACAACTGCGGTTCCACGAGCACCGCGACGAAGACCTTCAACGTCAGTACGTCGGTGACGCGCACCCTCCAGGTCGAGGAGGGAACCGTCACCGAGGCCGGCACGAAACTCGGTAGCTCGCTCTTCGAAGTCGGCCTGGAATTCAGCACGTCGACCATCAACATCACGCGGGACGACAAGACGACCACCCTGGCGTTCAGCCGGACGGACACCGTGCAGGCGGACAGCACCGCCTTCTACATGTGGTCCGCCAAGCGCACCGATGTGAGCGGATTCCTGAAGGCCACGTACAAGGAGGCACAGGACGGCCAGACGGTGTTCTTCGCGCCGAGCGAGGGGGCGGCGACCGTGCACGTCTTCTATCCGCAGATCCTGAACAACGGAACGCCCGACGGGCGCCTTTGGCTGCGGAACGTGACATGCGGAACCGCCGCGGCCGACAGCACACTGAACTCGACGAAGGCCCTCCAGGACGAACAACCCGGATTCGGTGAGGGCGGCGCCGATGTCACCGATGTGGAAATTCCGCTGACGGAGATCCCGGCGCCCTGATCCGGCGCTCTTAGAAGGTTCTCAGGTGCGAAGCACGGGCGTGGTTCCCAGCCAGCGCAGAACCGCGTCCGTGCCGCTCCTGGCGTCGAGCTTGGCGTAGATGTTGCTGAGGTTGTTGCGGACGGTCTTCTCGCTCAGCCGTAGTCGCTGCCCGATCTGCCGTGCGCCCAGGCCGGTCGAGAGCAGCTCCATGATCTGCTGCTCGCGGGGCGAGAGCAGCGCGCGCAGCCGCTGCATCGTGTCGTCGGTCGCGGCCATCCGCCGGGCCCCCTCCCGCAGGGCGTCGCAGGCCGACGGGGAGAGGTAGGTGTGCCCGACGGTGGCCGCCACCATCGCCGAGGACATCATCTCGGGGCAGTGGTCGCCCTCGACCAGATAGCCCGCCCCGGCCCGGAACACCTCGACCACCGCTTCGGTGTCCTGGCGCGGACTGACCACGAGCGTCGGGACGCTCTGGGCGCGGAGCACGTCCAGCAGCCCCGGAAAGGACACGGCCGGGTCCTCGCAGTGCAGCACGACGACGTCCGCGGTGGTCTCCGCCAGCCCGTCGTAGGGCGGGGAGACATGCAGGACACCGCTCACGTACGGATCGTCCGGGGGCGGCCAGTCCTTGTGCGGCCAGGTGCGGCCGGCGGAGGCCAGAGCGACCACTAATCGCTGGGAGGATCGCACGCGAGGGGTCCTTCCGCCGGAGCCATGACGTCCGTACGTCCATACATACGCGGCTCGGCGTGACCGTGTTCAAACAGGCCGTGATCATGTTCAAACAGCATGTGATCAGAGCAGCGGCCCCACCTCGGACCCGAACTCGCTTATCTGGTCGGTGAGTTCGGCGCGGTCGCGGCAGCGGAACCGCACCTGTATCTGGTCCACGCCCATCGCGCCGTAGGCCCGCAGCGACTCGGCGAGGACCTCGGGCGCGCCGGTGAGCGTGCGCCGCCCGACCTCCCACCCCGGTGCGCCGACGTACAGCGGCTCGGTGATGGCCCCGAACACGAACGGCTCCTGGATGGACGCCTCTTCGCGCAGTCGCCGGATCCGCTCGATCTGCGCGGGGAGCTTCGCGCGCGGGTCGCCCTGCGGGAGCCAGCCGTCGCCCTTGAGCGCGGCCCGGCGTACGGCGGCGGGCGACGACCCGCCGACCCAGAGCGGGACGTGTTCTTGCGCGGGACGGGGCCGCTGCCCGAGCCCCTCGAAGTCGTACAACTTGCCGTGGTGCTCGGGGAATTCGTCGGGGCCGAGGGCGGCGCGCAAGGCGTCGATCGACTCGTCGAGGACGGGCCCGCGGCGCTCGAAGTCGACCCCGAGCGCCTCGAACTCCTCCTGTACGTGCCCGGCGCCGACCCCGAGGAGCAGCCGGCCCCCGCTCAGGTGGTCGAGGGTGGCGTACTGCTTGGCGCTGATCAGGGGGTGGCGCAGGCCCACGACCGCGACATGGCTGAGGAGTTGGACGTGTTCGGTGACCCCCGCGAGGTAGGAGAGGGTGGCGACGGGGTCGTACCAGATCGTGCTCATGGCGGCGGCGAGGCGGCGCGGGACGCCCACGTGGTCGCAGCTCGCGATGTAGCCGAAGCCGGACCGGTCGGCGGCCCTGGCTATCTCCACGAGGTCGGCGGGGCCCGCGTCGGCCTCCCAGGGTTCGGCGTAGATGGTGCTCTGGGACTGGACGGGCAGTTGGATGCCGTAGACGAGGCCGCTCATGCGGACGCTTCCCACAGGCCGTCCGGTGTCAGGCCCAGCAGGTCGATCGCGTTGCCCCTTACGATCCGCTCGACCACGTCCGGTGCCAGGTGCCCCATCTGTGCCTCGCCGACCTCGCGGGACTTGGGCCATGTCGAGTCCGAGTGGGGGTAGTCGGTCTCGTACAGCACATTGCCGACGCCGATGGCGTCCAGGTTGCGCAGCCCGAACGCGTCGTCGAAGAAGCAGCCGTAGACGTGCTCGGTGAACAGTTCCGACGGCGGGCGGTGGACCTTGTCGGCGACGCCGCCCCAGGCGCGGTTCTCCTCCCAGACCACGTCGGCGCGCTCCAGGATGTAGGGGATCCAGCCGATCTGGCCCTCGGCGTACATGACTTTGAGCTCGGGGAAGCGTTCGAACTTGCCGCTCATCAGCCAATCCACCATGGAATAGCAGCAGTTGGCGAAGGTGATCGTGGAGCCGACGGCCGGCGGGGCGTCCGCCGAGGTGGAGGGCATCCGGCTGCTGGAGCCGATGTGCATGGCGATGACGGTCTGGGTCTCGGCGCAGGCGGCGAGGAACGGGTCCCAGTCGTCGGTGTGGATGGAGGGCAGGCCGAGGTGCGGGGGTATCTCGGAGAAGGCGACGGCGCGGGTGCCGCGGGCCGCGTTGCGGCGGACCTCCGCGGCGGCCAACTCCGGGTCCCAGAGCGGGATGAGGGGGAGCGGTATGAGGCGGCCGTGCGCGTCGGGGCCGCACCACTCCTCCACCATCCAGTCGTTGTAGGCGCGGACGCAGAGGAGGCCGAGTTCGCGGTCGGCGGCCTCGGTGAAGGTCTGGCCGCAGAAGCGCGGGAAGGTGGGGAAACAGAGCGCGGACTGGACGTGGTTGACGTCCATGTCGGCGAGCCGGGCCGGGACGTCGAAGGAGCCCGGACGCATCTGCTCGTAAGTGATGACTTCGAGCTTGATCTCGTCCCTGCTGTAGCCGACGGCGGTGTCGAGGCGGGTGAGGGGGCGGTGCAGGTCCTCGTAGACCCACCAGTCGCCGATGGGTCCGTCGTCGCCGGGCTCGCCCATGACGGGCTTGAACCGGCCGCCCAGGAAGGTCATTTCCTTCAGTGGCGCGCGGACCACACGGGGGCCGGTGTCCAGGTACTTCTTGGGCAGCCGGTGCTGCCAGACGTCGGCGGGCTCCACGGTGTGGTCGTCGACGGAGATGATCGGCGGAAGGGGGGTCGGGGCGGTGGTCTGGGTGTCCATGGCGCTCACGGTAGCGCCGATCTGACGACCCGTCAGCTACCTTGATACGGGTACGGGATGCTCGGTTGTGTGCGGAACTGTGCGGAGGCCGTGTGAGAGCCTTGTGATATCCCGCGCGGCCACCTGTGAGCGGTGTCTCCCAGAGCTGACGCATCCGCTGCGGACAAGGCAAACTGTCGTAGTTATCAGGCTTGCCTAGGGGGAACGGCGATGGACGGTGGACCGCGAGTACCGGAGCAGCGGCGCCCTGCCTCCGGCTCGGAAGAGTCGACGGCACTGCGGTTCGACGTGCTCGGTCCGGTACGTGCCTGGCGGGGCACCGTCTCGCTGCCCACGGGCTCTCCTCAGCAACGCGCCCTGCTGGCCGCGCTGTTGCTGCGCGAGGGCCGGACGGCGACCGCCGGCGAGCTGATCGACGCCCTGTGGGGTGACGACCCTCCGCCGCAGGCGCTGGCCGCGGTGCGCACCTACGCGTCCCGGCTGCGCAAGACGCTGGACGCCGCCGAGATCCTGGTCAGCGAGTCGGGCGGATACGCCGTACGCGGCCTGCCCGAGGGCGCGTTGGACGCGGCGGTGGCCCAGGACCTGGCGAACGAGGCGGACAAGGCGAAGTCCGCGGGTGATGTGCGTCACGCGCGGGACCTGCTGGCGCGGGCGCTGGCGCTGTGGGACGGGGAGGCACTGGCCGGGCTGCCGGGTCCGTACGCGGAGACGCAGCGGGTCCGCCTGGAGGAGTGGCGGCTCCAACTCCTGGAGTCCCGGCTGGACATGGACCTGGAGCAGGGCTGCCACGCGGAGGCGGTGAGCGAGCTGACGGCGCTCACGGCGGCCCACCCGCTGTGGGAACGGTTCCGTGAACTGCTGATGCTCGCGCTGTACCGCTCCGGCCGCCAGGCGGAGGCCCTCGCGGTGTACGCGGACACCCGGCGGCTGCTCGCGGACGAGCTGGGCGTGGACCCGCGCCCCGGCCTGCGCGAACTCCAGCAGCGCATCCTCCAGGCCGACCCGGGCCTCGCCGAACCCTCCGCACCCGCACCGGAGACGACCCCGGCACCGCTGCGCCCCCACCAACTCCCGGCGACGGTCCCGGACTTCACCGGCCGCGTGTCCTTCGTATCGGAACTGAGCGAGGTGCTGGCCTCGGCCGAGGGCCGCGTGATGGCGGTGTCGGCACTGGCCGGCATCGGCGGCGTCGGCAAGACGACCCTCGCGGTGCACGTGGCCCACCAGGCCCGGTCCGCCTTCCCCGACGGGCAGTTGTACGTCGATCTCCAGGGCGCGGGCTCCCGCGCGGCGGAACCGGAGACCGTACTCGGCGCGTTCCTGCGGGCGTTGGGCACGGCGGACGCCGCGATACCGGACTCCCTGGAGGAACGCTCGGCGCTGTACCGGTCGGTGCTCGACGGCCGCCGCGTGCTGGTGCTGCTGGACAACGCGCGGGACGCGGCCCAGGTACGGCCCCTGCTGCCCGGCACCGAGGGCTGCGCGGCGCTGGTCACCTCCCGGGTGCGGATGGTGGACCTGGCGGGAGCCCATCTCATCGACCTCGATGTGATGTCCCCCGAGGAGGCCCTCCAGCTCTTCACGCGGATCGTGGGCGCCGAACGGGTCGCGGCCGAACGGGAATCCGCCCTCGACGTCGTCGCCGCGTGCGGCTTCCTGCCGCTGGCGATCCGGATCGCGGCCTCCCGGCTGGCGGCCCGGCGCACCTGGACGGTCTCGGTGCTCGCCGCCAAACTGGCCGACGAACGGCGGCGGTTGGACGAACTGCAGGCCGGCGACCTCGCCGTGAAGGCCACATTCGAGCTGGGCTACGGCCAGTTGGAGCCGGCGCAGGCACGGGCGTTCCGCCTGCTGGGCCTCGCCGACGGCCCTGACATCTCCCTCGCGGCCGCCGCGGCGATGCTGAATCTTCCGGTGGAGGAGACAGAGGACCTGCTGGAGTCCCTCGTGGACACCTCACTTGTCGAATCGGCGGCGCCCGGACGCTACCGGTACCACGATCTGGTGCGGCTCTACGCGCGTGCGTGCGCCGAGCGCGACGAGCGGTCGCCGGACGAACCGGCCGCCGCCGTCTCGCGGTTGCTGGACTTCTACCTGGCCACCGTCTCGGGCGTCTACCTCATCGAGCGCCCCGGCGACCGGCTGGTGGACCACCTGGAGCACACCGACCATCCGGGGCTCGTGTTCTCGGACCGGCACACCGCGCAGGACTGGCTGTACGCCGAGGCCGTCTCCCTGCTGGCCTGCGTCCGCCAGGCCGCGCGGGCGGGGACACTCCGGCGGGCCGTGGACGTCCTGTGGGCGGCGGTCGACCTGGCCGAGTCGGGCACCAACTCCAAGGAGTACGAGGCCGTCGCCGAACTCCTGCGCAACACGGCGCGGAAGGTCGCGGATCCGCGGACGGAGGCGCGGGCGCTGACGCTGCTCGCCTTCGTGCACCACATCTCCGGCTCCCGGTTCGACGTGGCGCTCCAGGAGGCCGAGCAGGCAACGGAGTTGGCCGCGCTGGCCGCCGATCCGCTCACCGGCTGCTGGTCCTCCAACATCAGCGGAGTGGTCGCGCTCTACCAGAACCGGCACGACGAGGGCGCCGCCCACTTCACCCGCGCCATCGAGAGCTTCCGCGCCCTCGGGGACCGCCCCGGCGAGGCGAGCGCCCTGTGCAACCTCTCGCGCATCCACCTCGCCACCTCGCGCACGGCGAGCGCGGTGGCGCTGGCCCAGCAGGGCACGGCGATGTACGACGACATGGGGCACGATCTGCGGGGTGCCAACGGCCGGTACGCGCTGGGTCTCGCGCTCACGCAGAGCGGCCAGTTGGCCGAGGCGACCGAGTGCCTCAACCAGGCGCTCCAGGTGTTCCGGGACAGCCGGCAGCGCCTGTGGGAGGGCATGACCCTGTTCCGGCTCGCCGAACTCGACCTGGCGGCCCGGCGGCCCGCCCAGGCCGCGGTCAACGCCGAGGCGGCCCTGACGCTGCTGCGCGGCATCGGCGGCGAGTGGCGGCGCGGCAACGTGCTCACCGTGCTGGGGCGCGGTCTCAACGGCATCGGGCAGCCCGGGCGCGCGCAGGTGTGCTGGCGCGAGGCCCTCGACCTCTTCGAGTCGCTGGGAGCGCCGGAGGCGGACGAGGTCAGGGGCCTGCTGGCACCGTCGGCCGCGGCCTGACACGGACGGATCCACCATCGGATCCGGCGCCGGATCCAGCGCCTGATCCACCGCCTCGACACGGGCGTTCATCGTTCGTTTATCGCGGTCCGCCACTCTCGTCTGTGTCGGGCCGTCGCGTCGGGGGGCAGACGGAACGGCGAACGGCCGGAGCTCTATGGTGAACCGGCCTCAAGGATCCGTCCGGCAGTTCTCGGGGGAGTTGCCGGGCGGATCCAGCCCAATCACCGCACGTAACAGGGGAGCCAGTGACATGAGCGACGACAACAGCACCGACAACGTCCACGCCACGGACGAGCCCGTCGTGACGCCGGACAACGTGCACGCCACGATCGGACCCGTCACCGTGAAGAACGTCCACGCCACGGGCGAGCCGATCACCGCGGTCCTCGACGAGGAGACGGACGCGTCGACGGACAACGTGCACGCCACGGGCGAGCCGGTCTGACAGCTCCACCGCACGGGGGATCGGCCGCGGCAGCTCTGGGGGGAGCTGTCGCGGCCGATGTGTGTCCGGGGGCCGTTGTGTGTCCGGGGCGCCGATGTGTGCCCGGGGTCACGGATTCGGCGCCCGCAACTCCCCCTTGACGACCTTCCCGCTCGCGTTCCGGGGCAGCTCCCCCACGAACTCCACCACCCGCGGCACCTTGTAGTTCGCCATCTCCCGCCGCGCCCAGGCGATCAGGTCGTCGCCGGTCAGGGTCACCCCCGGCCGCCTTACGACATACGCCTTCCCGACCTCGCCGAGCCGCGCGTCCGGTACGCCGATCACCGCCACGTCCGCCACGTCGGGATGGACGCCGAGGAGCTGTTCTATCTCCGCCGGGTACGCGTTGAAGCCGCCGACGATGAACATGTCTTTGATGCGGTCGGTGATCCGGAGGTTGCCCGCGCCGTCCAGGACCCCGACGTCCCCGGTCCGCAGCCAGCCGTCCTCGCCCAGGACCTCCGCCGTGGCCGCCGCGTCCTCGTAGTAGCCCCGCATGACGTTGAAGCCGCGGACCAGCACCTCGCCCGGGGTGCCGGCGGGGGCCTCGACCCGGACCTCGGTCCCCGGGATCGCCCGCCCCGACGTCGACGCGATGACCGACGGATCGTCCCCGCGCCGGCACATGGTCACGATCCCGCTGGCCTCCGAGAGGCCGTACGCCGTGAGGACGGTCCCCACGCCCAGCTCGCCCCGCAACCGCTCCACCAACCGCAACGGCACCACCGCCGCCCCGGTCACCACCAGCCGCAGCGCCGACAGGTCGTGCGCGTCGCGGGCCGGGTGGTCGAGGAGGGACTGGTGGAGCGTGGGCGGGCCGGGGAGCACCGACACCCGCTCCGCCGCGATGTTCGCCAGCACCGTGTCGACGTTGAACACCGGCTGCGGGATCATCGTCGCGCCCCGCATCAGCGAGGCGATCACGCCCGCCTTGTAGCCGAAGGTGTGGAAGAAGGGGTTCACGATCAGATAGCGGTCGCCCTGCCTCAGGCCTGCCAGGTCGCTCCAGATCTCGTATCCCCGCAGCGTCTGCGCGTGCGTGATCACCGCACCCTTGGGACGGCCCGTCGTACCCGACGTGAAGATGATGTCCGAGACGGTCGAGCCGTCCAACTCCCGCTCCCGCGCCCGCACTTCCGTCGCGCCCACGCCCTCCCCGCCCGCGAGGAAGTCCTTCCAGGTACGGAAGTCGGCGGGCGCGTCATCGGCCAGCACCACCACCTGCTCCAGCGCCGGGAGGCCGGGCAGCGGACCGTCCCCCGCCCCCTCCCCCGCGGCCCGCCTCAGCGACGCCACGTACGAGGTCCCCAGGAACGTCCCGGTCACGAACAGCAGCCGCGCCCCGCTGCTCCGCAGCACATACGCGGCCTCGCTCCCCTTGAACCGCGTGTTCAGCGGCACCAGTACCGCGCCCGCCGACACCGCGCCCAGCGCCGAGACGATCCAGTCCGTCGAGTTCGGCGCCCAGATGCCCACCCGGTCGCCGACCTCCACCCCGCTCGCGACACAGGCCGCCGCCGCGCGTTCCACCCGGGCGCCCAGTTCGGCGTACGAGATCCTCGTCCGGCCCTCCACCACCGCCTCGGCGTCCGCGTACCGCTCTGCGGCGGATCGCACCAGGCCCGGGATGCTGCCCCACTCCACGTCCGCACGCATGAACGGCCTCCCTGCACCCACTAGCTGACTGACCGTCAGATTAGCTGTAGCCTGACGCCCTGTCAGCAGCCCCGGTGTTCACGCGGAGGTGCACGGAGCATGGCCGGACAGCGCATGGCCGGACTGAAGGACGCGACCGCGATCGTCGGCATCGGACAGACCTCCTTCGCCAAGCAACTCCCCGAGGACGAACGGACCCTGGCCTGTCGCGCCGTACTCGCCGCCCTCGACGACGCGGGCATCTCCCCCAGCGAGGTCGACGCCCTCGCCTCCTACACGATGGAGGAGACCGACGAGGTCGAGCTGGCGAAGGCGGTCGGCTTCGGGGACCTGACCTTCTTCAGCAAGGTGGGGTATGGGGGCGGGGGTTCATGTGCGACTGTCGCCCACCTCGCCACCGCCATCGCCGCCGGGCAGGCGACGGTGGGTGTGGCCTGGCGGTCCCGGAAGCGGGGCAGCGGGGCGAGACCCTGGACCGACACGACCCGCCAACTCCCCACGCCCGCCCAGTGGACCCGCCCTTTCGGGCTCCTCCGCCCGGCCGACGAGATCGCCATGCTCACCCGCCGCTACATGTACGAGTACGGCGCGACCCGCGACCACCTCTTCAACGTGGCCCTCGCCTGCCGGAACAGGGCCAATCAGAATCCGGCGGCCATCATGTACGACCGCCCCCTCACCCGCGAGATGTACATGACCTCCCGCTGGATCAGCGAACCCCTCTGCCTCTTCGACAACTGCCTTGAGACGGACGGGGCGTTGGCCTGCGTGGTCGTCTCCCGCGAGCGCGCCCGCGACTGCCGGCGCACCCCCGTGTACGTCCACTCCGCCGCCCAGGGCCTCCCCGCCCAGCACCACGGCATGGTCAACTACTGGAACGACGACCCGCTCACCGGGCCCGCCTGGACCGCCGCCCGACACCTGTGGAAACACGCCGACTTCACCCCGCAGGACGTCGATGTCGCCCAGATCTACGACGCGTTCACCGCCCTCGTCCCGCTCTCCCTGGAGGGCTACGGCTTCTGCGGGCGCGGCGAAGGCGGTGCCTTCACGGAAGGGGGCGCCCTGGAGATCGGCGGCCGGCTCCCCCTCAACACCGGCGGTGGCGGGCTCTCCGAGGCGTACGTCCACGGCTTCAACCTGATCAACGAGGGCGTACGGCAGTTGCGCGGCACCAGCACCGCCCAGGTCCCGGACGCCGCCACCTGTCTGGTGACGGCGGGCGAGGGCGTCCCCACCTCAGCCCTGCTGCTCACGAAGTGAAATGAGGAGTCGACCACCATGCTCACTCCGCTCACCGACGCCGACGGCGCCCCCTTCTGGCAGTACGCCCGCGAGGGCCAACTCCGCGTCCAGACCTGCGCCGACTGCGCCGAGCCCCGCTTCCCGCCCCGCCCCTGCTGCCCGCACTGCCAGTCCTTCGCGAGCGAGTGGCGGGAGGTGAGCGGGCGCGGGCGGGTGTGGTCGTACGTCTTCCCGCACCCCCCGCTCCTGCCCGACTACGCGGCCGTCGCGCCGTACAACGTGATCGTGGTCGAGCTGGTCGACGCCCCGCGGATCCGGCTGGTCGGGAATCTCGTCGGCGAAGCCGGGGCCGCGATCAACTCCCTTTCCCCGAACCGGATCCGGATCGGGGCGCGGGTGCAGGTCGTGTTCGGCGCGGACGGGCTTCCGCAGTGGGTTCTGGAGCGGCCATGACGCTCGGCATCTCCGTCGACAAGGACACGGGCGTCGCCGTCGTCACCCTCGACCGGCCGCGCAAGCTCAACGCCATCGACCTCGCGACAGCCGCCGAACTGGCGGCGATGTGGCGGGAGTTGCGGTTCGACGGCTCCGTACGGGCCGTCGTCCTCACCGGGGCCGGGGAGCGCGCCTTCTGCACCGGCCTGGACCGGGACGCGGTCGTGCCGCAGCCCGACTCGCCGTACATGCAGGACGATCCGCTGCTGCACATCGGGCCGAAGGCCAACGACCTCTGGAAACCGGTGATCTCCGCCGTGTCCGGGATGGCCTGCGGCGGGGCCTTCTATCTGCTGGGCGAGAGCGAGTTCGTCATCGCCGACAGGGCCGCCGTGTTCTTCGACCCGCACACCACCTACGGCATGGTCAGCGCGTACGAGTCGGTGCTGATGGCACACCGGATGCCGTACGGCGAGGTCGCGCGGATGATGCTCATGGGGACGGCGGAGCGGATCTCGGCACGGCGGGCGTACGAGCTGGGGCTCGTGTCCGAACTCACCGCGCCCGGCGGGGCGTTGGCGGCCGCCGTGGCCTGTGCGAGCGTCATCGCCGGGTATCCGACGGAGGGTGTCCAGGGCACCGTACGGGCGTTGTGGGCGGCGAAGGAGGCGGCGCGGGCGCAGGCCTATGCGCAGGCGCCGCCGCTCATCGCGCTCGGGAATCTGCCGACGGAGCGGCAGGCGGAGCTGTTCGCCGCCCGTGGGAACGGCGGCTTCCGGACCCGGTGAGGGTCAACTCACCGCTGTGGCACGGCCGTCGACGACACAGTGGTCCACCGGGGTGGAGCTGCCGAGGAAACGCACCCGCACGGTCGCCTTGCCGTTGGCCGGCACCTTGACGTCCGTGTAGTTGTAGTCGACCTCGTTGTCCTGGGCGTCCTCGAAGGTGACGTCGACGGAGAAGGTGGCCTTGCGGCTGTTCGGGTTGCCGACCTCGACGGTCGCGTACGGCTTCTTCGCCGTCGCGCAGCTCACCAGCTTCGCCGTGCCGTCCAGCAGGCTGCTGCCGCTGCCGGAGGTGGCCGTAGAGGTGGGTGTAGAGCGGTAGTTGGGCCGGTGGGTGTACGAACTGCCCCCGGACGAACCGCCTGATGAACCGCCCGACGTCGATGACGTCGACGTGTCGTGATCCTGGCTGGAGCTGCTGCACCCGCCCCCTCCCCCGCTGCTCCCGTGCCGGCTGCTGCTGTGGTGCCGTCCGGTGGAGAAGCCGGTGAGGGTGAGAACCGTCAATGCCAGTACTGCCGTGAATCTGAGCCTGCGCCCCCGCGTCTGCATCCGATCATGGTACCGACCTCAACGGGCGCCGCTCACGCGGTCCTTGCGGTGCCCGTCCCCTTCTCCGCGTCGAGGGCGTACACACAGCGGTCCTTGCTGCACGCGTACACGACGCCGTCTCGCACCACCGGCGCTCCGGTGATCTCGCCGCCGGTCGCGAGCTTCCAGCGCAGCCGGCCGTCGTCGGCCTTGAGGGTGTAGAGGAGGTGGTCGGTGGAGCCGAAGTGGATCCGGCCCTCGGCGACCGCGGGGGCGCCCACGATGTCGCCGCCCGCCTGGAAGCGCCACTTGGGGGTGCCGGTGACCGCGTCGAGCGTGTAGAGGCCCTTGCCGCTGCCGACGTGGACGTGTCCCGCGGCGACCAGGACCGGTTCGATCGAGGCCCGGGACTCGGTCGCGATGCGCCAGCGGTCGCGGCCGTCGGCGGCGTCGAGGGCGTAGACCGTGCCGAGGTAGTCGGCGAGGTAGATGCCGCCGCCGGTGACCGCGGGGCCGGGGGCGAAGGTGGGCGGGCAGAGGAACACCGCGGGGGCCTCGAAGTGCCAGCGGACCCGGCCGCTCGCCACCTCGACGGACAGCACGCGGGTGCCGGCGGCGACGTACACCTGGCCGTCCGGGGCGGGGGTGATCCGTACGGGTACGCCGCCGCAGGAGGCCGCGTCGCCGATCGGGTAGGCCCAGCGCTCCTCACCCGTCCGGGCGTCCAGGGCGCGCAGCCGGGCGTCCTGCCACACGTACACGGTGCCGTCGTGCAGCGCCGGGCCCGCCTCCGGGGACTCGAAGTCGGTCTGCGCGCCGGTCAACTGCCAGAGCTGCTGCCCGGTGGACGCCTCCCATGCCTGCACTCCGCCGCCGCGCGTCCCGGTGAGGACGGTGCCGCGCTCGGCCTTGAGGGAGTACACCCAGGCATCGGTGGACAACCGCCACAGGTCGCCGCCCTCACGGGCGTCCAGGGCGAAGAGGGTGGGGCCGTCCGAGGCGTGGATACGGCCGTCCGCGACCGCCATCGACCAGGCGACGTCCCGGGTCTTGAAGGAACGGCGGCCGGTCTGCACGTCGAGCGCGTGCACCTCGAAGGAGGTGACGTAGACCAGGTCGCCGGCGACGGTCGGGGTGCCCCAGACGTCGTTAGACATGCGGAACCGCCAGGGGCGCCAGCCGGAGGCGGTCTCCGGGGGCAGCGGGGGCGGTACGGGTACGGCGGGTCCTACGGCGGCGTCGGTGCCGTTGACGCCGGGCCGGGGCCGGGACCAGGAGGCGACCAGGCCGGCCTCCGGAGGGGGTGCCTTGACGGCGGCGGCGCGGGCGTCGGCGACCCGGGGACCGGGGCCGATCGGGACCGGGGCGCCGGCCAGCCGTACGGGCCCGGTGTCGGGGGCGCCGACCGGGACCGGCACGACGGGATCGTGGGAGGGCGGCGGCGGTACGGCCACGCGCCCGCCACCGCTGCGGCCGGCGGTGGGCGCCGGTTTCAGGGCCGGGCGTCCGCCGCGCCGGGTCTCGATCAGGCCCACCGCGCGCTCGGGCAGCCAGGCCGAGGCCGTACCGCTGTCGTCGGAGCCGGAGCCGAAGAGATGGGGCGCGAGCTGGGCCTGGAGGTCGGCCGGATTCGGCCGGCCGGTGGCCTCCATCTGCATGCAGGACTCGATGAGGGGGCGCAGTTCGTCCGGGAGGCCGGTGAGGTCGGGGCCCTCGCGCAGCAGCATGAAGACGGTCTCGACCGGGTTGGCGCCGTGGAACGGGGGGTGTCCGGTGGCGGCGAACACGAGCATCGAGCCGAGCGAGAACACGTCGCTCGCGCCGGTGACGCTGCGGGAGTCCTTGGCCTGCTCGGGGGACATGTAGGCGGGGGTACCCACCGCCACGTTCGTCATCGTCAAACGGGTGTTCGACACGCCGGAGGCGATACCGAAGTCGATGACCCGCGGCCCGTCCTCGACCACGAGCACGTTCGACGGTTTGAGGTCACGGTGGACGAGACCCGCCCCGTGAATGGACTGCAGCGCCTCCGCGACCCCCGCCGCGAGCCAGCGCACCGCCTGGGCCGGCATCGGCCCGCATTCGTTCACTATCTCTTCGAGGGAGGGCGCGGGCACGTACGCGGTGGCCAGCCACGGCACGGCGGCACGCGGATCGGCGTCGACCACGGCAGCCGTATAAAAACCGGAGACCGCGCGCGCGGCCTCGACCTCGCGCGTGAAACGGACCCGGAACAACTGGTCCTCGGCGAGTTCCGTCCGCACGGTCTTGATCGCCACCCGCCGGCCGGACGCCGAGCGCGCGAGATAGACCAGCCCCATGCCGCCCGCGCCCAGCCGTCCGAGCACCTCGAACGGCCCGATCCGCCGCGGATCGTGCTGCGTCAGCTGATCCACCACTTGCCTGCCACCTCCCCGTACGGGCCACGCCACCCACATATGTACGCGACCCCGTGCAGCGTCTCACCACCGCACCGCCATGGCGGCACGCACCCTGATTCTTCCTGGCCGGGCCACAGGTTGCGAACCCGGCGACTAATCGGGGTGTCTCGACATATCTCCGGACAAAAGTCCAGGTGTCAGCGTTGCAGCAGCGCGAACGACGCCCCTTGATTGTCCGTGACGACCGCCACATTCCCGTACGACGTCTCGAAGGGCGGGACCTGGACCCGTCCGCCGAGCCGCCGCACGGCCCCCAGAACAGCGGCGATGTCCTCGACCCGGAAGTGCACGAGGAAATGCGGCGGCATCTCCACCGGGAAGACGTCGGAGACGGGCGCGCGCCCGAAGTCGGGAGCGGCCTCCGGCCCGAACAGGGCGTCTGTGAAAAGTCCGCCGTAGAACGTGTTGGCGATGTCCGTTTCGCGGGCATACAGCTCGGCCCAGCCGAAGGTGCCCGCCTTGTGCCGGGTGCCGAAACCGGGATGGCGGGCCGCCTGCCACAGCCCGAAGACGGCACCCTCCGGATCCGCGGCGAGGGCGGCCGTGCCCAGTTCCCCCACGGAAACCGGCGCCGTCACGACCTGCCCGCCGGCCGCCCGGATCCGCGCGGTCAGCCGCACCACGTCCGGCGTCGCGAAGTACACCGTCCACACGGTCGGCATCCGCCCGTCCGCCTTGTGGGCGAGCGCCGCGACGGCCTCGCCGTCCTTGCGGGCCCATACGGAGCCGCCGTACGCCTCCTCGAAGGTCCACCCGAAGAGCTCACCGTAGAACCGCCTGCCCGCCGCCAGGTCCGGAAGCTGCGCGTCCACCCAGCAGGGGACGCCCTCTCCGTACGCGGATGCCCTGTTTTCGGCCATACCGTCAAAGTAACGGCGACGCACGCACCCCGCAGACCAGGCACACCACCCTCTGGACCCTCGTGCACCCCATTTGCAGTCGGCCGAATCGCGCTCCGATCACCCCTCGGTAAGCTGACGGCATGACAGGACAAGTGCGTACCGTCGACGGCCGCGTGGCCGGCCGGCGTGGGCAGGCGACCCGGCAGAAGCTGCTCGACTGCCTGAGCGAGATGCTGAGCTCTTCCCCTTACCGGGACGTCAAAGTCATCGATGTCGCCCGGAAGGCGGGTACTTCGCCCGCGACCTTCTACCAGTACTTCCCGGACGTCGAAGGCGCCGTCCTGGAGATCGCCGAGCAAATGGCCACGGAGGGCGGTCAGTTGACCGAACTGCTCGCCGGCCGGTCATGGGTCGGCAAGGCCGGCTGGCAGACCTCGCAGGAACTCGTGGACGGTTTCCTGGAGTTCTGGCGCCGGAACGACGCGATCCTGCGGGTCGTCGACCTCGGAGCGGCCGAGGGCGACAAACGCTTCTACAAGATCCGCATGAAGATCCTCAACTCCGTGAACAACTCCCTCTCGGACGCGGTCGCCGAGTTGCAGGCCAAGGGCAAGGTCGACAAGGACGTGAACCCGGCGGCGGTCGCCGGTTCACTGGTCGCGATGCTCGCGGCCGTCGCCTCGCACCAGAAGGGTTTCCAGACGTGGGGCGTCAAGCAGGCTGAACTCAAGCCGAACCTGGCGCTGTTGGTCCACCTGGGCGTGACCGGCAGGAAGCCCACGAAGTAGGAGTTCCTGCTCCCAGGCTCTGACTTCTCGGGTCCCAAGTCCTGTCTCGCGGGCGGTGGTTCACTCCGGTGGACCACCGCCTGCCCTGCGTGTGATCCGGAACAAGCGGATCTCCCGCTCCACCCGCCGCTGATAGGTCGCGTACGGCGGCCAGAACACGAGCGCCGCCCGCCACACCTCCGCCCGCTCCTCCCCCGCCAACAGCCGGGCGGTGACCGGGATTTCCTCGCCCTTCCAACTGATCTCGGCATCGGGATGAGCGAGGAGATTGTGCGTCCAGGCGGGGTTGCCGGTACGGCCGAAGTTGGACCCGACGAGAATCCAGCCGTCCGCCACCGGCATACAGGCGAGGGGGCTGCGGCGCGGCTGTCCGCTCCGCGCACCGGTCGAGGTCAGGATCACCCCCGGCAGCATCTGCGCGCTGAGCAGCACCTTCCCGCGCGTGAGCCGGTGCACGGCCCGGTCGAGGCCGGGGATGACATGCGGGGCGATACGCGCGAACGCCCTTGTCGACGACACCTTCTGCACCGCGCGCACACCGATCACACCGTCACCTCGCGGCTCTCGATCTCGAAGAGGTGCGCGCCCTCGGCGGCATGTGCCCGCAGCCGGTGTACCGGCCCGAAAAGCAGTTCGTCGCCAGCGGCACGCTTGAAGTAGAGGTGGGCCTCGTGTTCCCAGGTGAACCCGATCCCGCCGTGCAGTTGGATCCCCTCGGCGGCGGCCCCGCGCAGGGCCTCCAGCGCCTGCGCGAGGGCGAGCCCGCCCACCCGTTCCCCGTTGCCGATCGCCCAAGCGGCGTAGTAGACGGCCGACTTGGCCGCCTGCACCTGCACATACACATCGGCCAGCCGGTGCTTCACCGCCTGGAACGACCCGATCGCGCGCCCGAACTGCTCGCGCTGCTTGACGTGTTGGACTGTCCGCTCCAAGGCCCGGTCGGCGGCCCCGACGGCTTCGGCGGCGAGCACGGTGGCGGCGGAATCGCCGAGCGCGGAGAGCTCTCGCAGCAGCCGCGGACTGTCATCGACACCCAGCAACTCCCCTTCCACGTCCCGCAGTTCGAGCCGAGCCTGCGGCCGGGTCGCGTCCAGGGCGGTCTGCCGTACCCGCACCAGCCCGTCCGCGTCCCCCGCCACGAGAAACAGCAGAGTCCGCGACCGGGCGAACCCCCCGGCATGGGCGGCGACGAGCAGCACGTCGGCACTGTGCCCGTCGAGCACCTGAGCGACCTGCCCGTACAACCGCCACCCGTTGTCCCCCTCCTGCCTGGCCTGCACCCCGCCCGCGCGCCCGCCCCCCGCCCACTCCCCGCCGTTGGTGCCGGTGAGGGCGAGGGCGGTGGTGAGAGCGGGGCCGGGCACGGCGAGGGCGGCGGTCAGGGAACCGGCGGCGATCCGGGGCAGCAGCCGGGCGCGCTGGCTCTCGGTGCCGAGTCCGAGGACGAGCGGGGCGACGAGCACGGCGGTGGCGAGCAGCGGGGAGGGCGCGAGGAAGCGGCCCAACTCCTCACACCCCAGGGCGAGTTCGGTGGACGAGGCACCGACACCGTCGTACGACTCCGGGAGCGCGAGCCCCGGCAGCCCCAGCCGCTCGGCCAGCGCGGCCCACAGCGCGGGGTCGTGCCCGGTCGGGCTGTCGACGGCGGCACGGAGTGCGGCCGGTCCGCAGCGCTTGGTGAGGAGTTCGCGGAGGGTACGGCGGATCTCGTCCTGCTCGGCGGTGAAGCTGGCGTCCATGACACTTCCCTCCAGATCTGACGGTCCGTCATATTAGGAGTCCGGGCACGATATGCACAGAGGGAGGAGGCCCCCTCATGCCAGTGGGGAGCCGCAAGGTCGCCGTGGTGGGCGTGGCGCTGTCCGACTGCGGACGCGTGGACGACACGACCCCCTACGCTCTGCACGCCCAGGCGGCCCGCCGCGCACTGGCGGACGCGGGCCTGGGCAGGGAGGTGGTGGACGGCTTCGCGTCGGCGGGCCTGGGCACACTGCCCCCGGTCGAGGTGGCCGAATACCTGGGCCTGCGCCCGACATGGGTCGACTCCACCTCCGTCGGCGGCTCGACCTGGGAGGTCATGGCGGCCCACGCGGCGGACGCGATAGCGGCGGGCCACGCGAACGCCGTGCTGCTGGTCTACGGCTCGACGGCCCGGGCCGACATCAAGGCGGGCCGCCGCACCGGCAACCTCTCCTTCGGCGCGCGGGGCCCCCTCCAGTTCGAAGTCCCCTACGGCCACACGCTGATCGCCAAGTACGCGATGGCCGCGCGCCGCCACATGCTCGAATTCGGCACGACGATCGAGCAGTTGGCGGAGGTGGCGGTACAGGCCCGTGCGAACGCGGCACTCAACCCCGAGGCGATGTTCCGCACCCCGGTCACGGTGGACGAGGTCCTCTCCGGCCCGATGATCGCGGACCCCTTCACCAAACTCCACTGCTGCATACGGTCCGACGGCGGCGCGGCGGTCCTGCTGGCGGCCGAGGAGTACGTACGGGACTGCCGTACGGCACCGGTGTGGGTGCTCGGCACCGGAGAGCATGTGTCACACGCCTCGATGTCCGAGTGGCCGGACTTCACGGTGTCACCGGCGGCGGTGAGCGGGCGACTGGCCTTCGAACGGGCGGGAGTCGGCCCCGAGGAGATGGACTTCGCGCAGATCTACGACGCGTTCACCTACATGACGTTGGTGACGCTGGAGGACCTGGGCTTCTGCGCGAAGGGCGAGGGGGGCGCCTTCGTGGAGAAGGGCCGCTTGCGGGTGGCGGGCGGCGAGTTGCCGGTGAACACGGACGGGGGCGGCCTGTCGGCCCAACACCCCGGAATGCGGGGCCTGTTCCTGCTGGTGGAGGCGGTACGGCAGTTGCGCGGCGAGGCCGGGGCCCGTCAAGTGACCGGCGCGGACGGGGAGTTGCCCCGACTCGGAGTCGCCTCCGGGACGGGCGGCTGGTTCTGCTCCTCCGGGACGGTGGTGCTGGGCCGGGACTGAGTCCGAGGACCCGAACGGCCGAGTGCGCCGGTGAGGGACTTCCAGGACCGGTTCCGCTTGAAGGGCATTTCGAAGATCTCGGCGAACAGCCAGGCGCCGAGCACCGAAACGGGCAGGCCCACGGCGAGGGTGAAACAGAACGTGGACATCCCCGGCGCGACGAAGTGCGGGGCCACGCGACGCACGACGACCAGGACGACCGGGAGATGGATCAGATAGAGGCTGTAGGAGAAGTTCCCGAGAGCCTGAAGCGGCCGCGTGATCAACAGCCGTACGAGCGGGGCGGGCCGCCCGCCGGCCACCGCGGCCAGCAGCATGGCCATCGAGGGGGCGATGGCGAGATCCACCCAGAAGTAGTGGTGCACGGTCCAGACGTTCCCCTTAAGGAACCCGAGAGCGAGCACAGGCGCGGCGGCGGCCACGGCGAACCATCCCCACGGCAGCCGCCGGACCCGCTCCGACGCGACCACGATCCCCGCGCCGACCACTCCCGCGACGAAGACGGGGGCGAGATGCGGGGCGAGCCAGTTGTCGCCCTCCACCGGGTTCGCGTCGGTGGCCAGCAGCCCGAAGAGGACCACCGGAAGCGTCACGCACGCGACCACGGCAGCCGCGCTGAACCGCCGCCGGACGAGAAGGATCAGCGGGAAGAGGAGATACAGTTCGGCCTCCACGCCGATCGACCAGAACGCTCCGTTCGGCGTCGGGGCGAAGAACATGTCCTGAAGGACAAGGCCGTAGACGAGAAGCGACGACCCATCCGGCGGTCCGTAGTGCGAGGCCGGCACCACATACAGCGAGACGACCAGGCTGATGGCCAACGCCGCCCAGTACGGCGGCAGGATGCGCCAGGCGCGGCGGCGCAGGAACTCGCCGATGCCGCCCGACCGCCAGCCGTGCCGCGCCGGGGAGATCGCCAGGGAGAACCCGGACAGCACCAGGAAGAAGACGACGGCGATACGGCCGAACATCAGCACGTCCAGCCATCCGGGCGCCGAACTGTCGGGATAGCCCGGGAAGGTGTACAGCCAGCAGTGGAACAGCACCACGTACAGGGCGGCCAGCCCGCGCAGTCCGTCCAGGCCGAGCACTTGCCGCCGGACGGGTGTTCCGACCGGACGACGGATCTCCACGGAAATGGCTCGGCCCTCTCTCCGACTCTCGCTGACTCTCTCTGGTCCTTCTGTCAGTAAGTGGTACGTGGTGTCCGGCCGGGCAGTTCAACGGTCGGGGCGGACCGTGATGACGGCTTTGTCGTTGGTCGGGTCCGGGTCGCGGTCGTCGACGTACCAGTCATGGGCCGGGCGCTGGTCCTGGAGGGTCAGGGTGCCTTCGCCCGGGTCGCCGAGGCGCATCGTGAACGTGAGGGTCTGGGTCTTGCCCGGTTTCAGCCCTTCGATGCCGCATCCCCTCCCCCGGCGTACTGCCCTTGGCCGCGACCGGGGAGACACTCCCGCTCCCCGTCGAACTGTCGTAGTCGGAACCCACCTCACACGTCACATGCGTGGGGCTGCCCGTACAGTTCCCGCTCTTCCGCAGTACGACCGCTGGCTCCGCGCCGGGCAGTACGTCCACGGTGAGGGTCTTGCCGTTGTCGGCCGAGAACTCGAAGGGTGCCTTGTCGTGAGGCCCGGAGTTGTCGCCGACGGGACGCAGATAGAACACCTCGGGCGCGGTGATCGAAGGCGCCTTGTCGGTCTTACCGCTGCCACAGGAGGCGAGAGAACCGATCAACACCGCGACTACGACGCCGTCCGCACGCCTCAACGGACGGCGCGGAGGAACTCGGTCCAGGTGATCAGCTCATGCACGTTCGCAGTCTCCCCGCCTTCTCCTCGATGCCAACGCACCCCCTGCCTGCGACTCGACGAAGGCGTGTTGGTGACGATGGTGAGCACCAGTGGACGTTGGGCCACTCGCTTCTTAGCCAGTGTCGGGCTTCCACGGCCCGAGTAAAGGGCGCTCCGCTGCGCTACGCGTCGCCTGCGGCGATGGCCCTGCGGGCCACCCTTGACACGGCCCGCTCCAGCCCGTTTCAGAAGCGAGCGAGCGGCCCGGAGGAATGGGGGGCCGAGGCATGAGTTCCCTTGCCGGTACTGCGTTCTGGGCCGGGGTGGAGGGAGCGCGTTCGCGTCTCGCCTGCACGCCGGGCCGGCTCAGCGGCCAACGGCGAGTGGGGACTTCCCTACGGGACCCCGGACCTGCGGACGCAGGGGCGCGGTCGCGTCTCGCCTGCACGCCGGGCCGGCCCGGCGGCCAATCCCCGGTGGGGACTTCCGGAGCAAGACTCCGGACTGCGGATGCAGGGGCGCGGTCGCGTCTCGCCAGCACGCCGGGTCGGCTCAGCGGCCAACGGCGGGCGGGGACTTCCCTACGAGACCCCGGCCTGCGCGAGCAGAGGTGCGTTCGCGTCTCGTCTGCACACCGGATCGGTTGGCTCAGCGGCCCACGGCCGGTGGCCGGTGGCCGGTGGGTGGTGGCCGGTGGGTGGTGGGTGGTGGGTGGTGGGTGGTGGGTGGTGGGTGGTGGGTGGTGGGTGGTGGGTGGTGGGTGGTGGGTGGTGGGTGGGTGCTGGAGGCTGGGGGTAAAACTAACCACCGTCACGGGCTTTGACCGGTTAGGAAAGACCCCAGCTTCCAGACAGGACACGGTCGGCAGCGGGAAGGAAGACCCGGGGGCGAAGGCTGTGGGGGCCGGGAAATGCCACACCTCGACCCCCGACCGTCACATTGCTGCGGACCGGCACCCCGGGCGAGAGACTCGATCGGCGGACGGGGCCCACCGGCCGGGCCCCCACCAGCCCAGGACAGCCCAGGACGGCCGAGGCCAGCTCAGCGCAGGACCGACCGACTGCCTCAGGCCCACCCTCCTGCCCCGGAACCTCCCTGCCGACCCGGAGCCCTCCTGCCGACCCGCCGTCTTCTTGCGAAGTCCCCACCAGGGGTTGGCCGCCGAGCCGACCCGGCGTGCTGGCGAGGCGCCAGCGCGCCCCTGCGCACGCAGGCCCGGAGTCTTGCTCCGGAAGTCCCCACTCTCCGTTCGCCGCTAAGCCAGCCCGGCGTGCTGGCGAGGCGCGAGCGCGCTCCCTCACCCCGGCCCAGAACGCAGTACCGGCAAGGGAACTCATACCTCGGCCACCCATTCCTCCGGGCCGCTCGCTCGCTTCTCAAACGGGCTGGAGCGGACCGAGTCAAGGGTGGAGCGCAGCGGAATCGGCGCAGCCGACGCGACCGCAGGGAGCGCCCTTTACTCGGGCCGCGGAAGCCCGACACTGACAAAGAAGCGAGTGGCCCAACCCGCACATCACAACTCAGGGCCACAGCAACCCCGTCGACCAACCACCCCGCTCCTCCCGGACATAGCTCAGGCGTACATGCCTCCGTAGCGCATCGCCTTGAAAGAACTCGACCTCGTCCGGAAACACGCGATACAGAGACCAGGACGGGGCCGGCGTCTCCGGTTCTCGTTGGGCTAGTTCCCAGGCTTCTTCCGACGCTCGCGTCAACTCGCCCAAGGAGTAGAGGACTTCGCTCTGGTGGCCGGTCAATGCCGCTGCCAGGGCGCCGGTGGAGTGGGCGTGCAGGTCGGCCTGGGATTCGGTCGGTGTCGCGGGGATGACGGGGCCTCGTAGGCGGACTTGGCGGCCGAGGCGGGGCCAGTAGAAGGAGAGGGCGGCGTAGGGGAAGGTGGTGAGTTGGTGGCCTTTGCGGCTGGTGGTGTGGGTCGCGAAGGACCAGCCGTCGTTGTCCGCGCCGTGGAGCATCACCATCCGTACGTCGGGGAGGCCCCCGCCGTCCGTCTCCGGGTCGCCGTCCCGCGTGGCCAGGGACATCACATGCGGTTCGGTCTCGCCCGCCGCCACCGCCTCCGCGAACCAGGTGGTGAAAAGGGCGAGTGGGGTGTCCGGCGCCGCGGCCGGGTCCAGCGGGGGCAGCTTGGTCACCTCCGGGGCCCACACCCGCAGGGATTTCAGCAGCTCGTGAAGATCCGGTTCCGTTCCCGTTGCCATGGGTCGAGTATCACCGGAAGTCGTATTCGGCGAAGTCCTCCACCGGGCGGTACCCGATCCGCTGGTACAGGGCGTTGCTCGTCGGGTTGGCCAGGTCGGTGAACAGGAGTACCTCCTCAGCGCCCGCCGCCCGCGCGACCCTGCTGACCTCAGCCGTGACCGCACCGGCGTAGCCCCGCCCCCTGAGGTCCGCCGGGGTGTAGACGAGCGCCACCCGGATCTGACCGGCCACCTTCGCCGTGACCCCGGCCATCGACACCGGCGTACCGTCCGCGGTCTCCCAGAACGTGGCCCCGCCGTACGCGAGACGCGCATCGGCCCACTCGCCGGGCCGCAGCTTGGCGCCGACCGCTCCGACCTCCTCGGCGAACTCGACGTACCAGCGCATGAGTTGTTCGCGATCCTTTGCCTTCGCGACTCTCGGGCGGCCCGATGGAGCGGGCTCCTGGATCGTCAACTCACCGAGGCGATAGAGGCGTTGACGCATCTGGAGCTCGGACACGGCTCCGGTCCGCCGTGCCCACGCCTCCGCGAAGGACGCCGCCGTGTCCCGTTCGCCGGTGACTCCCGGCAACTCGTCGCCCCGGTCGGCGAGTTGGACTGCCAGTGCGGTGGCCTCCGCGGGCGCGAGGGCCGTCAGCGTCAAGGGGCCCGGGGGTGTGCAGAAGAAGGCCGCGCATACGGTGCCGTCGCGTTCCAGTACGCCGAAGACCGGGTCGTCCTCGCCGTAGGTGTGGAGCCCCCGTGCGCGCAGCGCGTTCGTCACGGTCAGCGGGACCGTGTGCAGCGCCGGGCGGGAGCGCAGGAAGTCCCCGGCACGGGTGAGGAATTCGTCCAGGTTCTCGGTGATGTGCCAGTCGCCGGCCATCAGAGCCGCACCTCCGGGTCCGTCGCCAGGCGTCCGTGCAGATGTACGTCACGGAACGCGTCCCGTCGGCCCGCCTCGAACATCGCGCCGCGCAGCGTCCCCTCCGCCGGGAAGCCGCAGCGTTCGGCGATGCGGCAGGAGGCGTCGTGGCCGAGGGCGTGGCCCAGTTCGAGGCGGTGCAGGCCCAGGTCGGTCAGGGCCCAGCGGGCGGCGAGGGTCAGTGCGCGGGTCGCGACGCCGTGGCCGCGGGCCTCGGGGAGGATCCAGTAGCCGACGCGGGCGACGCCGAGGACGTGGTCGATGTCGTTGACGCCGATGTGCCCGAGCGTCGTACCGGCGGCCGCGTCCGTGATGCGGTACGACGCGCACACGCCGTCCTGCGCGTCCTCGGCGCGGGAGCGCAGCAGGTCACGGGCGCCGGCGACATCCGTGACCGGACGCAGCGGAGTGTTCCAGCGCTGGAACTCGGGGTCGGACACTCCGCGCAACCAGTCCCTCACATCGCTGTCCGCGTCGGCGTCCCAGGGGCGGAGCCGAAGTCCATGACCGTTCAGCTCGGGAAAGGGGTGCTGCAGAGACCGCTCGCGTATGTGGGCCATCGCGCCATTGAATCAAGCGTCGCGCGCACCGGGTACGTCATTTTCCCGCGGCCTGAACACCGGCACCCCGTCCCGGAACGCCACCTCGACCGGCATTCCGGCCCGTAGTTCGGCGGGTCCGGGCTCCACGATCTCCGTCATCATCCGGGGGCCCTCCGCGAGATCGACCACCGCCGCCACGTACGGCACCCGCTCCCCGAAGGGCAGCAGGTCGTTACGGTGGACGACGGACCAGGTGTAGAGCGTGGCGTGGCCGCTCGCGGGTTCCCAGGTGACGTTGTCGCTCCAGCAGTGGGGGCAGAACTCGCGGGGGTAGTGGTGGGGGCGGCCGCAGTCCGCGCAGCGGCGGATCAGGAGTCGGCCCTGTGCGGCCGCCTCCCAGTAGGTGCGGGTGAACGCGTCCGGCTCGGGAAGGTCGTGGCGCGGGGTCGCGTCGGGCATCAGAACCATCCCAGCGCCGCGTCCACCGACCACACCTGCCAGGACATCGCGAACAGGGCCACGAGGGAGATGAGCGCCATCATCGCGTTCTGCCCCTGCTCCGCCCAGTCGTGGATCATGAGCGTGAAGTAGAGGACGTTGAGGAGCAGGCCTCCGACGAGGGCCGCCGGGGTGAGGAAGCCCGCGATCAGGCCCAGGGCGATCGCCAGCTCCGCGTAGACGACGACGTACGACATCGTCCGCGGGCGCGGCGCCACCATCACGTCGAAGCCCGAACGGACCGCGGTCCAGCGGTGTTTGGCCGCGACGTCGGCCGCCCAGGCGATGCCCGTGCCGCGCTCGAACCACGCCTTCTTGTCCTTGTGCCGCCAGCTCTCCAGCCACCACAGCCCGAGTCCTATGCGGAGGACCGCGAGCCAGTCCGCTCCGCTGAGCCAGATCGCATCCATAAATCTGACGGTACGTCAGAAGCTGAAGAAAGCCGAGAGGCAGCCATGGAATTCCTGTGGTCCGGCCGTGCCGCTGTGGGTCCCCCATGAATCCCCGGCAGATTGTTGACGATTTTGTTCATCGACGAATACGTTCGCAAGCGCAAGGTCAGGAAGAAGTGGTCGGGAAGACGAGAGGCAGCACGGTGAAGCACAGGGCAGTGAAGCGCAGGACGGTAGTCATGGGCTTGGGCGCGACAGCCGGTGTCGCGGCGGTCGGTGGCATCGCACTCAGCGCGAACGCCTCGAGTGACTCGAAGTCCTCGTCCTCCTCGTCGTCCTCGTCGGGCTCCCTGGTCTTCGACCCGGACGCCTACACGAAGCTGACGAAGACCGTCACGGACACCGAGGGCACCGAGCACACGGTCGTCTACCACTTCTGGAAGGCGATCACGTACGTCGCCAAGCCGGTCGACGCCACGTATCAGTCGCTGATCGTCAGCTCCCCGGTGGAGATCGACGGCAAGGCGGTCGACGCGAGCAACGCGCCGATCCTGCTCGCCAACTCCATCGGCGGCTATCTGCCCGCCTCCGTCGCGACCGCCACCGAGGTCGGCGGCGGCGGTTCGGCGATGGGCGGCGGCGCGGCCCCCAGCGGCGCCCCCAGCGCGTCCGCGTCTGCGTCCGCAAGCGCGAGCGCCGCCGCCCCCGGCGCCAACGGCAACACCAACGCCACCGGCGGCGCGACCTCCAGCAACCAGCTCCTCGCGCTGGCCGCCGGCTACGTCGTCATCGAGCCCGGCGCCCGCGGCCGTACCCTCAAGAACTCCAGTGGCGAGTACTACGGCACCGCCCCGGCCGCGATCGTCGACCTCAAGGCCGCCGTCCGGTACGTCAAGTCCAACAAGGGGCGCATCCCGGGCAACGTCGAGCGGATAGTATCCGCCGGGACCAGTGCCGGCGGCGCGCTGTCCTCGCTGCTCGGTGCCTCCGGTGACAGCCCGATCTACGACACCTACCTGAAGGGGATCGGCGCCGCCGACGCCTCCGACGCGATCTTCGCGACCGGCGCCTGGTGCCCGATCACCGACCTGGAGCACGCCGACGGCGCCTACGAGTGGAACTGGAGCGCCAACAACCTGAGCACCGGCAAGCTCGTCGACCAGACGGTCTCCAAGGCGCTGCAGGCACAGTTCGCCGAGTACCAGGCCGGGTTGAAGCTGCGCGGCCTGGGCGGCTTCGGTCCGCTGAACGCCCGCAACCTCGACGCGTACATGGTCGAGCAGTACCTGGAGCCGTCGGCGACCACCTACCTCGCCGCCCTCTCCGACTCCGCCCGCGCGACCTACCTGAAGGCCAACACCTTCATCACCTGGGACGGGAGCGAAGCCACCTTCACCTGGGCCGACTTCCTCGTCCACGTCGGCGCCCGCAAGAAGGACACCCCCGCCTTCGACGCCTTCGACCTGTCCGCCGGCGAGAACAACGAGTTCGGCACGGGCACGACCCTGGCCCGCCACTTCACGGCGTACGGCGCGAAGAACGACTCGACGGGACTCGCCAGCAAGCGCGTCGCCAGCGACGTCCCCGCGAAGCTCGACCTGATGAACCCGATGTTCCACCTGGTCGAGAAGGTCAACCCGAACCGTTCCAAGCACTGGTGGATCCGCCTCGGCACCAAGGACTCGGACACCTCGCTGACGGTCGCCGCCAACCTCGCCGCCCGCCTCGACAACCTGGGCGACGACGTGAACCACATCTACTACTGGGACGAGGGCCACGGCGCCAACACCGACCCGGGCGACTTCATCACCTGGATCGCGAAGGTCACCGGCTACCGGGGCCCGAAGAAGAAGTAGCCCCCGGCCTCCGACAGGCCCCCAGGACGCGGTGCCGGTTTCCCGTCATACATTCCGGTCACCGCCCCACGACGCCGAGTCCCTCCGCGCACGGTGCGGGCTCGGCGTCGTGGCTTTTCCGGACCCGCATCCGCCACCCGCATCCACCCCTCACAACCAGAGGCTCTACGCCACCGATCTCACCCGGTCCTCCACACCCGTGATCAATCCGCAACCAATTCCGGGCTTGACCGAGACCCATCAACGTGGGACGTGATTACGCTCGCGCTCATGGCCGACTCCCCAGCGTCCCCGAC
This sequence comes from Streptomyces sp. NBC_01478, assembly GCF_036227225.1. Classification (GTDB taxonomy): domain Bacteria; phylum Actinomycetota; class Actinomycetes; order Streptomycetales; family Streptomycetaceae; genus Streptomyces. The sequence continues at coordinate 5,205,867 of NZ_CP109444.1, forward strand.
CCCGGCGCCGCAGAACCACGCAGACCGCCCCGTGTACGTCATCGGCGGCGGCCCCGGCGGACTCGCCGCCGCGTACGCGCTGCGCGCGCAGGGCATCCGTGCCGTCGTACTGGAGAAGTCGGACCGGGTCGGAGCGTCCTGGCGCGGCCACTACGACCGCCTGCACCTGCACACCACCCGTCGGCTGTCGGGGCTGCCCGGACTCACGATGCCGCGCCGGTTCGGCCGCTGGGTCTCGCGGGACGACGTGGTGCGTTATCTGGAGAAGTACGCCGAGGTCCACGAGCTGGAGATCGTCACCGGCGTCGAGGTCTCCCGCATCGAGCGCTCGGCCGACAACACCGGCTGGCTGCTGCACGCCACCGGCGGCCGTGAGCTGACCGGCCGCGCGGTCGTCGTCGCCACCGGCACCAACCACACCCCCCGGATCCCCGACTGGCCCGGCCGCGACACCTACACCGGCGAACTCCTGCACGCCGCCGACTACCGCAACGCCCAGCCCTTCGCCGGCCGGGACGTCCTGGTCGTCGGCGTCGGCAACACGGGTGCGGAGATCGCCGTGGACCTGGTGGAGGGCGGCGCGTCCCGCGTCCGGCTCGCCGTCCGCACGGTTCCGCACATCCTGCGCCGCTCGACCGCGGGCTGGGCGGCCCAGTACACGGGCATTCTCGTACGACGGCTGCCGGTCCGTCTGGTCGACCGGCTCGCGGGGCCGGTGGCCAAGCTGACCATGCCGGACCTGACGGAGCAGGGGCTGCCGCGCCCCGACACCGGGCTGTACAGCCGGGTCAAGGAGGGGTCGATCCCCGTGCAGGACGTCGGGCTCATCGACGCGGTGCGCAAGGGGAAGGTCGAGGTCGTGGCGACCGTGGAGAGCTTCGAGGACGGCAAGGTGGTCCTCGCCGGCGGCGACCGCATCGGTCCCGACGCGGTGATCGCGGCCACCGGATACCTCCGCTCCCTGGAGCAACTCGTCGGCCACCTGGGCGTGTTGGACGCCCGCGGCAAGCCGGTCGTGAACGGCCCGCACACCCCGAAGGACGCGCCCGGCCTGTACTTCACCGGCTTCACCAACCCCATCAGCGGCATGTTCCGCGAACTGGCCATCGACGCGGAGAAGATCGCGAAGTCGGTCGCCAAGAGCGTGCGCAAGGGCCAACTGGCTTAGGGATTCCGCGCCGCGAACCGAGGCATCTGCGTTCTTTGCGTGCACGACAGTTCCTGACGCAGTGTCAGTTCAGTAATCTGACACTGCGTCAGTTGACTTTGCCGTCATACAGGAGCGGGGCGGACCGATGCTTGGATCAACCCACGGCACCCTCACCACCGACTCCCGCCGGGCCCGGGTCATCGCCTGCGGTGAGCAACCCGGCCCCGCCGTCCACGGCAGGCCCGCCGACGTCGACGATCTCGACGTCGGCGGACGGCCGTTGTACGCCGACGTACCCGATCTGGACCGCTTCTTCCGCCCCGAGTCGGTCGCCGTGATCGGCGCCTCGGATGCGGAGGGACGCCCGAACACGGGCATCACCCGCCAACTCATGGCCTGGGCAGGGCGGGTGGGGGCCCGTCTCCACCCGGTGCACCCCACTCGCGCCACGGTCTTCGGCGTCCCCTGCTTCCCCTCCATCTCCGATCTTCCCGAACAGGTCGACCTGGCCGTGGTGTTGGTGGCCGACCCGCTCCCCGTGATCGAGCGACTCGCCGAGGCGAAGGTGAAGTTCGCGGTCGCCTTCGCGTCCGGCTTCGCCGAGACGGGCGAGGCCGGCGCCCTGGCCCAGGCCCAACTCGCCGCCGCCGTCGGCCGGTCGGGGCTCCGACTCCTCGGTCCGAACACCAACCTCAACGCCTTCGAGAACTTCCGCGAGGACCTCGACGGCCCCGCGATCGCCCTCATCACCCAGTCCGGCCACCAGGGCCGCCCGGTCTTCGCGCTCCAGGAACTCGGCATCCGCCTCTCCCACTGGGCCCCCACCGGCAACGAGGCCGACCTGGAGACCGCCGACTTCATCTCCTACTTCGCCGAGCGCCCCGAAGTGGGCGCCATCGCCTGCTACGTGGAGGGTCTCAAGGACGGCCGTTCCTTTCTCCTCGCCGCCGACCGCGCCGCCCGCCGCAAGGTCCCGGTGATCGCGGTCAAGGTCGGCCGCACCGAGACCGGCGCCCGCACGGCCGCGTCCCACACCGGCAAACTCACCGGCGCGGACACGGTGGTGGACGCGGCGATGCGTCAGTTCGGCGTGATCCGCGTCGACGGCCTGGACGAACTCCAGGACACCGCCGCCCTGTTGGCGCGGGCGAAGGCCCCCTCGGCCGACGGGGTGGTCGTGTACTCGATCTCCGGCGGCACGGGCGCCCACTTCGCCGACCTGGCGAGCCAGGCGGGTCTGCATCTCCCGCAACTGTCGGAGGCCAAGCAGGCCGAACTCCACGAGTGGATACCGCCGTACCTGAGCGTGGCGAACCCGGTCGACAACGGCGGTCACCCGGTGGGCGACTGGCGCGGCCGGAAGATCATCGACGCGATCCTCGACGACCCGGAGGTCGGGGTGCTGGTGTGTCCGATCACCGGCCCGTTCCCGCCGCTCAGCGACCACCTGGTGGCGGACCTGGTGGCCGCGGCCGAGCGCACGGACAAGCTGGTGTGCGTGGTGTGGGGCTCACCGGTCGGCACCGAACCGGCGTACCGCGAAGTGCTGTTGGGCTCGTCGCGAGTGGCCACCTTCCGCACCGTGGGCAACTGCATCACCGCGCTGCGCGCCTACTTCTCCCACCACCGCTTCGTCCGCGCCTACCGCTCCCCCTTCGACGAGGCCCCCCGCACCGTCTCCCCCTCCTTCCGCAAGGCCCAGGCCCTGATGCGCCCCGGCCAGCAACTGAGCGAGCACGCGGCGAAGCAACTGCTCCGGGCCTACGGCATCCGGGTCCCGCGCGAGCAGTTGGTGACCAGCGCGGCAGCGGCCGTACGGGCGGCGGGGCTGGTGGGGTATCCGGTGGTGATGAAGGCGTCGGGCGGGGAGATCGCGCACAAGACGGAGCTCGGCCTGGTGAAGGTAGGGCTGACGTCGGCCAGCCAAGTCCGGGACGCCTACCGAGAGTTGACGGACATCGCGCGCTACGAGGACGTGACCCTCGACGGTGTCCTCGTCTGCCAGATGGTCGAACGGGGCGTCGAGATGGTCGTCGGCGTCACCCAGGACGAGCTGTTCGGGCCGACGGTGACGGTCGGGCTGGGCGGGGTCCTGGTGGAGGTGTTGCGGGACGTGGCGGTACGGGTGCCGCCGTTCGGCGAGGACCAGGCGGCCGAGATGCTCGGCGAGTTGCGCGGGCGGCCGTTGCTCGACGGGGTACGGGGGCGACCGCCGGCCGACCTGGACGCACTGGTGGAGGTGATCCTGCGCGTGCAGCGGATGGCCCTCGAACTGGGCGATGTGCTCTGCGAGTTGGACATCAACCCGCTGATGGTGCTGCCCCGGGGGCAGGGCGCGGTGGCGTTGGACGCGCTGGCGGTGTGCCGATGAGTGAGCCCACTGCCGAGGTCGTGCACACCGTCGCGGGGCAGGTCGCGTACCTCACCCTCAACCGGCCCGAGGCGCTGAACGCGATCACCCCGGCCCAACGGGAGCGCCTGATAAGCCTGTTGGCCGAGGCGTCGGCGGACCCCTCCGTACGGGCGGTGGTCCTCACCGGCACCGGACGCGGCTTCTGCGCGGGCGCGGATCTGCGCGGCGGGGCAGCGGGCGAGGAGCGGATCGCCGGTGATGTCGCCCGCGTGATCCGCCAGGGCGCGCAACGCCTGATCGCCGCCGTCCTGGACTGCGAGAAACCGGTGATCGCCGCGGTGAACGGCACGGCGGCAGGCCTGGGCGCCCATCTGGCCCTGGCCTGCGATCTCGTACTGGCCGCGGAGTCGGCGCGGTTCATCGAGGTGTTCGTCCGGCGCGGCCTGGTCCCGGACGGCGGCGGCGCGTATCTGCTGCCCCGGCTGATCGGCCCACAGCGCGCGAAGGAGCTGATGTTCTTCGGCGACGCGCTGACCGCGCCGGACGCGGAACGGCTCGGCCTCGTCAACAGGGTCGTACCGGACGGGGAGTTGGAGAAGACGGCCCGGGAGTGGGCCGAACGCCTGGCCACCGGCCCGACCCGGGCCCTCGCCCTCACCAAGCAGCTCGTCAACGCGTCCCTGGACGGCGACCGTACGACCGCCTTCGCGGCGGAGGCGGCGGCCCAGGAGATCAACATGACGACGGAGGACGCGCGGGAGGGCGTGGCGAGCTTCGTGGAGCGCAGGAGCCCCGAGTACCGGGGGCGGTGACCCGGGGCGCCCACCGGGGTCGTCAGTCCAACAGGCCGTCGTAGTCCGGGAGTTTGTACGTCGTGTCGGCGTAGCCGCCTGTCAGGTCGGTCGTGTTGTTGCCGATGTTGGCGATGATGTCGTAGCCGTTCGCCTCGATCGCCTTGCGCTGCGAGGTCTTGAAGTCGGCGATGGACTCGGTCAGCAACTGGGCGACCGTGCGGGCGTAGAGGCCGTCGACGGTGTAGCCGACCGAGGTCAGGTTGGACTTGGTGACCACGTTGAAGAGGTTGCTGCGGGCGCTGACGAAGAAGACGCTGATGCCCTTGGCGTGTGCGTCCTGGGCGAGGGCGAGGACCGGCGGGGTGGCGGGGGGCGTGATGCCGCCCTCGAAGTAGGTCTCCAGCGAGGTGTTGTCGATGTCGAGGACGATCGCCTGCTTGGCGCCCGAGGTGTTGGCGGCGGCGCGGGAGTCGATGTAGGTCTGCGCGGGGCCGGTGACGGCGGCGACGTCGGCCAGCCACTGGGACTCGGTCACGGTCGAGTCGGCGGCCTGCGCGGGCAGGGCGGCGGCGAGCGCGAGAGCGACGCCGGCCACGGCGGCCAGGGCGCCGCCGCGTGCGGTGAGACGGTTCATCGGGTGCGGGCTCCTCAAGTCACGGCAGCCCACCGGTGGTTACCGGGAGCGGTCGTTCCGCAACACTGCTGACGGCGGGTGTGCCGGAGGTGACTTCAGGGGGTCCGTGCGGCGACGTGACTCCCATGTTCTGCCCGGGAAGCTGTGAATCGGCCGTCAAGGCAGGCGTCCGGGCAAGCCGGGGCAGGCACGGGCGCGCACCCCTTCCTATCTGATGAACCGTCAGCTTCAATGGGTGGGTGATGGGACAAGCAGGGGCCGCAGCGGCCGCCGTCCGCTACCTCAGGTCGGCCGGCTCGGCCGGGTCTGCCGGAAGCGCTCCGGCCGCGCAGCCTGTCGAGGCGCTGCCGCGGCCGGAGCTCCGGTGCGTCGCGGACGACGAGCGGGCACCGGTCGACCCGGGTGAATTCCGGCGCGTACTGGGCAACTTCGCGACCGGCGTGACCGTGATCACCGCCCCCGCGGCCACCGGCGAGCCCGGCCCGGCCGGCTTCGCCTGCCAGTCCTTCTCCGCCCTCTCCCTCGACCCGCCGCTCGTCGTCTTCATGGTCGGCCGCACCTCCACGACCTGGCCCCGCATCGCCCGCGCCGGCGTCTTCTGCGTCAACGTACTCGGCGCCCACCAGGGCGAGTTGTGCCGCGGCTTCGCGGTCAGCGGCACGGACAAGTTCGCCGGCGTGCCGTACGACACCTCCCCCGTCTCCGGCTCCCCGCGCCTCACCGGCACCGCGGCCTGGGTCGACTGCACGATCCACGCGGTGCACACCGGGGGCGACCATCTGATCGTGGTGGGACGGGTGGACGGGCTCGGGGTGGCGGGCGACGGGGACGCGGCTCCGCTGCTGTTCCACCGGGGCCGGTTTCTCTGAACGTCACCAGGACAGGAGCCGAGCGGTCGCCAGTAGGACAGAAGCCGGCCTAACCCGCCCCTACCGTCGCGCCGACAGCCGAACATCCGGCAGCGACGAAGGGCACCCCGATGACCGACCGACAGCACACCCATGCCGATGCCTCCTCCGCGCCGGACGGCTACACCACCGTCGCGCCCTGGGTCGTCACCGACGACACCGGAGCCTTTCTCGACTTCGTCGCCGCCGCGTTCGGCGGGGAGGAGCTGGGGCGGGTGGTGACCGAGGGCGGGGCGATCGGGCACGGGGAGATCCGGGTCGGGGACACCGTCGTGCTGGCCTTCGACCGAAGCCCGGACTGGCCCGTGCTGCCGAGCCTGCTGCGCGTGTTCGTGCCCGACGCTGACCAGGCCTTCGCCCGGGCCGTCGACGCCGGCGCCCAGGTCGTCACCCCCCTCGCCAATCACGCCTTCGGACAGCGCGGCGGCCGGGTCAAGGACCCCTTCGGCACCATCTGGTGGGTGGTCGCCCAGGTGGAGGACGTCCCCGAGGCCGAGATGTGGGAACGGCTGCGGCAACCCGAGTACGCCGAGGCCATGCGCGTCGCCCAGGAGACCTTCGACGCCGAACTCAGCGGCCGGGGCCACGGCCGGAGCAGCGCGCCCGTACGGACGACGACCGGCTGACCGGCTGACCGGCTGACCGGCTCACGGACAGGGCAGTCGGCCGGCTGACGGACAGGGCAGGGCAGGGCAGCCGGCCCCTCCTCATGCCGCCACCGCCACCGCCCCCACCGTGGGCATCGCACCCCGGCGCCGGATCACCAGCGCCATCAGCGCCGCCACCGCGCACAGCGCCCCCGACACGTACCAGACCATGTCGTACGACCCGAACGCGTCCCGTGCGACCCCACCCAGGAAGGCGACCAGCGCCGCGCCGATCTGGTGCGAGGCGAGGACCCAGCCGAAGACGATCGCGCTGTCCTCGCCGTACTGCTCGCGGCACAGGGCGAGGGTGGGCGGGACCGTGGCGACCCAGTCGAGGCCGTAGAAGACGATGAAGAAGAGCATCGGGGGGTGGACTGTGGGGGCCAGCAGCATGGGAAGGAAGAGGAGGGAGATGCCGCGCAGGGCGTAGTAGACGGCGAGCAGGCGGCGGGGTTCGAAGCGGTCGGTGAACCAGCCGGAGGCGATCGTGCCGACGACGTCGAAGACGCCGATCACCGCGAGCAGCGAGGCCGCCGCCGTGATGGGCATGCCGTGGTCGTGGGCGGCGGGCACGAAGTGGGTCTGGATCAGGCCGTTCGTGGACGCGCCGCAGATCGCGAAGGTGCCGGCCAGCAGCCAGAACGGGCCGGTGCGGACCGCCTTGAAGAGCACGGTGACCGTACGGCGGGCCGCGCCCGTGACCGGTTCCGGCTTCGGTACGAACTCCGGTGCGCCGTACGGCTTCGCGCCCACGTCCGCCGGGTGGTCCCGCAGCAGGAGCCAGACGAAGGGCACGACCGCGAGGGCGGCGAGGGACACGGTCACCGCCGCCGGTCGCCAACTGTGCTCCTCGACTATCCAGGACAGCAGCGGCAGGAAGATCAGTTGACCGGACGCCGAGGCGGCGGTGAGGATGCCGGTGACCAGGCCCTTCCGCGTGGTGAACCAGCGGTTGGTGACCGTCGCGGCGAACGCGAGCGCCATCGAACCGCTGCCCAGACCCACCAACAGGCCCCAGCACAGCAGCAGTTGCCACGGCGCCGTCATCCACACCGTCAGGCCCGAGCCCAGCGCGATCACGGTCAGCGCGACCGCGACCACCCGCCGGATGCCGAAGCGGTCCATCAGCGCCGCCGCGAAGGGGGCCGTCAGCCCGTACAGCGCGAGGTTGATGGAGGCCGCGGCCCCGATCGTGCCCCGCGACCAGCCGAACTCCTGGTGCAGCGGATCGATCAGCAGCCCGGGCAGCGAGCGGAAGGCCGCAGCGCCGATGATCGTCACGAAGGTGACGGCGGCGACGAACCATGCGCGATGGATGCGCCGTCGGGTGGGCCGAGGCCCGCTCAGGGCGGTGGCGGCTTCGCTTGTCTGGGTCACGACATACAGCTTCCGGCCTCTCCCCTTTCCGAGCCACTGGCCCGAAGGACAGCATTCGCTAGGATTGGGCCATGAGCCGTGAACCCGAGTCCGAGCCGGAGTACCGCCCGCACCGCGTCGTCGTCCTCGCCCTCGACGGTCTCCTCCCCTTCGAGCTGGGCATCCCGCACCGCATCTTCGGCCGTCCCCGGGACGCCGAGGGACGGCTGCTGTACGAGGTCGTCACCTGCTCGGTCCGCCCGCCCGGCCCGGTCGACACCGACGCCGACTTCGCCATCCAGGTCCCGAACGGCCCGGAGGCCCTGGCCACCGCCGACACGGTGATCGTCCCGGCGTCGTACGAACTCGGCCCGGTCTTCGAGCAGGGCGTCCTCACCCCCGAACTCGCCGCCGCCCTCGCCCGCATCCGCCCCGGCACCCGCCTCGCCTCCATCTGCACCGGCGTCTACGTCCTCGCCGCCGCCGGCCTCCTCGACGGCCGCCCCGCCACCACGCACTGGGCCGACGCCGAACGCTTCCAGGAGCTGTTCCCGCAGATCGAGGTCGACGCGGACGTCCTGTTCATCGACGACGGCGACGTCCTCACCTCCGCCGGTGTCGCCGCCGGCATCGACCTGTGCCTGCACATGGTGCGCCGCGATCACGGCACCGCGATCGCCAACGACGTCGCCCGCCGCACCGTCGTACCGCCCCACCGCGACGGCGGCCAGGCGCAGTACATCCACCGCCCGGTCCCGGACCCGCAGGTGGCGACCACGACCGCCGCCCGCGCCTGGGCCCTGGCCCGCCTCCACGAACCCATCCAACTCCGGGACATGGCCGAGCAGGAGGCGATGTCCGTCCGCACCTTCACCCGCCGCTTCCGCGAGGAGGTCGGCATCAGCCCCGGCCAGTGGCTCACCCAGCAACGCGTCGAACGCGCCCGTCACCTCCTCGAATCCACCGACCTCTCCATGGACCAGGTCGCCACGGACGCCGGCTTCGGCACGGCCCAGTCCATGCGCCAGCACGTCCAGACGGCCCTCGGCGTCACTCCGACCGGCTACCGCCGCACCTTCCGCACGGGAGCGACGGGAACAGCGCGCGCAGCAACCGGGGCCTCCACCGACTCCGACTCCGAGCACTACGGCAGGGTCGGCGCCCTCAACTGACCGATCGCCAAGCTCACTTGACCGCCTCCCCAGCCTCAACTCCCCCGAGCACCACACCACCCTCCGCCCCACACTCGCCCCGTCTCGCCCGCCGTACCTCCCCCCACCACCCCACACCGGTCATCGCCACCGTCAAGCACACCCCCGCCAGAATCGCCGTGGACGGCGCGGCCACCTTCAGCAGCGCACCGGCCAGCGACCCCGTCGCCGCGTATCCCGCCCCCGACGCCGCGTACATCACGGAGTACCCCGCGGCCAGCATGCGCGGCGGCAGCACCTCGCGCAGGGAGAGATTCCGGGTGAGCATCGCGCCCGACTGGAGCGTGCCGCCCATGACGAGCGCGACCGCGATCCCCGCCGCGGCCGGTATCAACGCGGCCAGGGCCACACACGCGGACGTCCCGGCCATCAGCACCACACTGCGGGTGCGCAGCAGTCCGGGCCAGCCGCGCAGGCCGTAGACGAAGGCGCCGAGGCCGCCGCCCACCGCCATCCCGGTCAGCAGCGGACCGGACCAGCCGACGCCGATGCCGCGCTGTTCGAGGAGGGCGGGGAGAACAAGTTCCGAGAGCCCGAGCAGGGCGAGGCTGGCCGCGCCCACGACATACACCGGCCAGGCACCGACCAGCACCCGAAGCAGCGGCGCCCCCTCCCGGCCCGCACCCTCCCCGCCGACACTGCCCGCACCCTCCGGTCCCCCACTGTCCGCACCACCCGCACCCCACCTGGCCGGCAGCAGCCACAACCCCCCGACCGACCACGCCATCAGCCCGGCCGCGAGCAGCAGCGGAGCCCTCGGTGCGACCCCGAGCGCCAGCCCGGCCACCGCGGCGGGCGACACCGCCCACACGCCCGCCGTCACTATCGACTCGACGGACAACGCCTGCGCCACGGACCGCGCCGGCACCAACTCGCCGAGCAGCGTGCGCAGTCCACCGGTCGCGGCAGCCGGCGCGCCCCCGGCGACGAATGCGAACCCGGCGAGCACCGCGGGATGCGCCCCCGGAAACACCCCGAGCCCCAGAAACCCCACCGTCCCGACCGCGAGCCCGACAGCCAACTGCACCCGAGCCATCTCCGGCCGCAACCGCATCCCGAGCACCGGCGCACCGCCGATCTCCCCGAGGACGTAGGCCGCCGCGAGTATCGCGCCCAGCGAGTAGCCCCCGGGCCGCTCGCGCACCAGGAACACCAGGGCCAGTGGCGCCATGGCCACGGGCATACGGGCACCGATGGCGGTGCAGGCCCAGGTCAGGACCTGTCGGGAAACGACATCGCGGTAAGTCATGCCAAAACGCTACGGGCCGGGACCGACAACGCCCCACGAATTTCCCACGCCTGTGGACAACTCCGGCCATGCAACCGTCACGCCCGCCCGGCGTACCTTCAGAACGTCAGAACCCCTCGCGCGACCCGCCCCGCCTCCAGGTCCCCCACCGCCTTCTCGAAGTCCTCCACCGGATACGTCCTGGTGACCAACTCGTCGAGCAGCAGCAGCCCTTGGCGGTAGAGCTGGGTGTACAGCGGGATGTCCCGCTGGGGCCGGGACGATCCGTACCGGCAGCCGAGGATCGACTTGTCCAGGAACATCGACGAGACGAGGAAGGACGCCTCCGTCGTCGCCGGTGCCGTGCCGAGCAGGATCGCCTGGCCGTGGCGGTCGAGAAGGTCGACGGCCTGCCGGACCAGTTCGACCCGTCCGACGCACTCGAACGCGTGATCCGCCCCACTGGGCAGAATCTCCCGCACGCCCTCCGTCGACGTAAGGAAGTGCGTGGCCCCGAACTGCAACGCCACGGCCTCCTTCCCAGGATTCGCGTCCACGGCGACGATCGTCAACGCCCCCGCGATCCGGGCCCCTTGGATGACATTGAGCCCGATCCCCCCGGTCCCGATGACGACGACACTGTCCCCCCGATCGACCCGCGCCCGATTCAGCACGGCACCGACGCCCGTCAGCACCCCGCACCCGATGAGCGCGGCGGACGGCATCGGAATGTCCTTGGGTATCCGTACGGCCTGCACGGCCTTCACCACGGTCCGCTCGGCGAACGCCGAGTTGGAGGCGAACTGGTAGACCGGCCGCCCGTCCCGCGTGAACGGCTGCCCCGGCCGCCCGATGGCCTGCCGGCACATGGTCGGCCGCCCCCGGTCGCACTCGGCGCAGGTCCCGCAGTTGGCGAGCGTGGAGAGGGCGACATGGTCCCCGGGCGAGACATGGGTGACACCGGCGCCCACCGCCTCCACCACCCCGGCACCCTCATGCCCCAGCACCACAGGAACGGGGAAAGGTATGGTCCCGTCGACCACGGACAGATCGCTGTGGCACAACCCGGCCGCCGAAATCGCGACCAGCACCTCCCCGGGCCCCGGCTCCCGCACCTCCAAATCCCCCACGACCTGGATCTGCTTGCCGTCGAAGACCACACCGCGCATCAGACGACCCCCTTGGGTTCCCTGGGCAGACCGAGCACCCGCTCGGCGATGATCGTGCGCTGAACCTGGTCCGAGCCGCCGTAGATCGTGTCGGCCCGCGAGAAGAGGAACAGGTGCTGGAACACGTCGAGTTCGTACGACAGGGACGGCGTCCAGTCCACCGGCCCCACCGCCGCCGCGGCCCCCCGCACCTGCATCGCCAGCTCCCCGAGCCGCTGATGCCACCCGCCCCACAACAGCTTGGCCACACTGGGAGCGCCCGCGTCCCCGGCCCGCCCCAAGGTCCGCAGGGCGTTCCACCGCATGGCCCGCAACTCGGCCCACTGCCGCACGAGTCGATCCCGTACGACGGGATCGTCCACCGCTCCCGAGGCAACGGCGGCCTCGACCACCCGCCCCAACTCCCCGGCGAACCCGATCTGTTGGGCAAGGGTCGACACCCCCCGCTCGAACCCGAGCAGACTCATGGCGACCTGCCAGCCCGCCCCCTCACCCCCCACCAGATGCTCGGCCCGCGCCCCGTCGAAAAACACCTCGTTGAACTCACTGGTCCCGGTCAACTGCCGTATGGGCCGCACCTCGACGCACCCCGGCTGATCCATGGGCACCAGCAGAAAACTCAGCCCCCGATGCCGCCGCGACCCCACCTCGGTCCGAGCCAGCACAAAACACCAGTCGGCCTCATGAGCGAGCGAGGTCCAGATCTTCTGCCCGGTAACCCGATAAACCCCGTCCCCACCGTCCCGCACACCAACAGTCCGCACCCCCGCCAGATCCGACCCGGCCCCCGGCTCGCTGTACCCCTGACACCACAACTCATCCCCAGCGGCAATAGCGGGCAGAAAACGGGACTTCTGCTCGTCGGTGCCGTGCGCGATGAGAGTAGGGGCGAGCAAATTCTCCCCGATATGCCCGGACCGCGGCGGCGCGTCCGACCGCGCATATTCCTCGGCCCAGGCGACTTGTTGGGTGAGGGTGACGCTGCGATTCCCGTACCCGTCCTCGGGCCAACCCAGCCCTATCCACCCACCCTTGCCGAGCGTCCGCTCCCAACTACGCCGATCCTGCCCGGAATCGACATGCGCACAGAGCCACTCCCGAACCTCTCCCCGAAACGCTTCATCAGCGGCACTGAATCCAAAATCCACAGAGGGTCCCTTCCGACACCGGCCGGGTCAACTAACCCAGGGGCGCGGGGAACTGCGCGACCAGCCCCAACGCACCCGCACTCGCCACACAACACACACCCACCCCCCTAGGCGTTAGGCCGCTCCCCACCCCGCGCAGCCCTCTCCATCTCCTGCACCCGCGCCAGCATCGGCATCGGATCCACCCCCACAGACCCCGGCAGAAACTCCGCGATCTTTTCAGCCGTCCACCCGCCGGAGGCATACGCCGCCCGCAACTCCCGAGGCTGCGCCCACACCGCGATCTTCGCCCCCGCAACGGTATAAACCTGCCCGGTGATCCCCACCTCCCGAGCCGACTCCGACAGCAGATAGACGACCAGCGCCGCCACATCCTCCGCCGACCCGATCTCCGCCAACTCCACAGGAACATTCGCCGACATACGCGTACGCGCGACAGGAGCCACCGCATTGGCGGTAACCCCGTACTTGTTCAGGCCAAGCGCAGCGCTCCGCACCAGCGAGATGATCCCGCCCTTCGCCGCACTGTAATTCGCCTGCGAGACCGACCCTTGATGATTCCCGCTGGTGAACCCGATCAACGTCCCGGCCCGCTGCTTCCGCATCACCGCCGAAGCCGCCCGGAAAACGGTGAACGTCCCTTTCAAATGGGTGGCGAGAACCGGGTCCCACTCCTCCTCGGACATATTGAAAAGCATGCGCTCCCGCAGAATCCCGGCGACACAGACCACTCCGTCGAGACGCCCGTACGACGACAGCGCGACATCGACAACCCGCTGCCCACCGGCCATCGTCGAGATGTCATCGGCGACGGCGACGGCCTCGCCCCCCGCCGCCTCGATCTCCTTGACGACACCCGCGGCGATCTCACTCGTCGGCGACGCCCCGTCCATCGAGACCCCGTAGTCGTTGACGACGACCCGCGCCCCCTCGGCGGCCGCCGCGAGCGCGACCGCCCGCCCGATGCCCCGGCCCGCGCCCGTGACGGCGACGACCTTGCCTGCCAAGAAGTTCCCCATGTCCGGCCCCTCCCGCAGTTTCTGACGGTCCGTTAGATTCGACTCAGATTCTACGACCCGTCAGATGCCTGAGGACAAGCCCCGGGAGGCCCCGATGTCACTGCCGATGTCACCACCGTCACTCGGGCCGGAGTTCCACGAAATCGCCAAGCGCGTGAACAACTGGGGCCGTTGGGGATCCGACGACGAGATCGGCACCCAGAACCTGATCACCGACGAGGTGGTCCGCCAGGCCGCCGCCGAGATCCGCACCGGCCGCCGTATCCCCCTCGCGCTCCCCCTCCAACAGGACGGCGTACAGACGGGGTTGATCCCGGGCCGGATCAACCCCCTGCACGCGATGGTGCAGATCAACCAGGAACTCTTCGGCCCGGGCACGGTCGCGTGCAGCGACGACGCCGTGACCATGGGGCTGCAGGCCGGCACCCACTGGGACGCGCTGACCCATGTCTCGCACTCGGGGAAGCTCTACAACGGCCGCCCGGCCGCCACCGTGACCCCGCACGGCGGCGCCGAGTTCAGCGGGATCGACAAGGCGCGGCACATCGTCTCGCGCGGGGTGCTGCTCGACGTGGCACGCGCGCGTGGGGTCGACCGCCTCGAGGGCGGGCACGCCGTGACCCCCGAAGACCTGGAAGCCGCCGAGGAGTTCGCCGGCACGCGGGTCCGCGCGGGCGACATCGTGCTCGTACGGACCGGGCAGGTGCAGGTGTATCTGGCCGGCGACAAGCACGGGTACGGCTATCCGTCACCCGGACTGTCGGTCCGTACGCCGGAGTGGTTCCATGCACGCGATGTCGCGGCGGTCGCCAATGACACGCTCACCTTTGAGATATTTCCGCCGGAAATAGACGACTTGTGGCTGCCGGTGCACGCTCTCGACCTGGTCGAGATGGGCATGCTGCAGGGCCAGAACTGGAATCTCGAAGAGTTGTCCACAGCCTGTGGACAAGAACACCGCCACACGTTCTTCCTGTCCGCGATGCCCGAACCTTTCGTGGGCGCGACGGGAACCCCGGTGGCCCCAATCGCCATCCTCTAGGACAGTCCGGTTTTGACGAGGGCCGGACTTACGGTCGGATGGCGGCGCGCTGCTGCCCGCCCCGAGCACGGCACCGCGTGCCGCCATCCGACTCCGGCGCCCCGTCCTGGCCCCCGGCCCCGAGGGGACCCACGCCGAACGCGATCCACACTCGCCGAGGGCTCCCGTCACCGAAGCCCTCGCCGTCCCCTCGCGGCGAATCGCTGCCCACAAGCGTGACCACCTGGTCACTTCGCGTCAACGCCCATCCGGGGATTTGTTCCGTAAGCCGCATTTGTCACCGGGCGCGCACGGAAGCACGGCCCGGCGCATCTCCGCCCGGCACTTGCAGGCAGCACCTACACATCCGACGCGCCCGCACACCCGCGACCACCGCACACCACACTCGCGGCCGGAACCGATACCGGGACCTACACCGCCTCGTACGCGAAACCCTCGAACTCGAGGCCCTCGTACGCGGTGACACCGCCCCCGAACTCGGCCACGGCCTGGCGGGGTTCACTGTCCCGGTCGATCTCGCACCAGATGCGCTTGCCGGTGCCCTCGGCGCTCCAGCCCCAGCGGTCGGCGAGGCCGTCCACCAGGGCCAGGCCGCGCCCGCCGGTCTCGTCGCCGTCCGCACAGCGCGGCACGGGGGCCTTGCAACTGGTGTCGGCGACCTCCAGCCGCACGGTCGCCGACTCGGTCGCCACACCCGGCAGGGAGAGCCGCAGCACGGCCGGACAACCGGTGTGCACCACGGCGTTGGTGACCAGCTCGGAGACGAGCAGGATCAGCGTCTCCGCGAGCGGCTCGTCGGCCTCTATCCCGGACCCGGCGAGCCGCGAGCGCGCCCACCGCCGGGCTCGCCCCACCTCGGCAGGGTCGGGCCGGATCTCCAGCTGCACTTGAAGCACCTGCACCGCTCACACCATCCGAACCGGCGGACACTTAGCCTCGCGCCTCACGAGGGCCACGATCGTAGCCATTTCCTGCATGACCAGAACAACGGCCAGAACCAGGGTCACGGAACGTGAATCCCTTGCGAGACAGCATGGTTGACGTTCAGTCACCCCAACAAGCGCTTCGGGCATATTCCAGCGCGAAGGAGTACGCGTGCGGGATACTGTGCGACGCTCGTCGCGAGGAGTCGAACAGGCAGAGGTGAAAGCCCGTTCTACCCTGCGAGCGGCGGCGCGCACCGCCCGGCCCGGGGCCGCCTCACAGGCAACACCGGCATGGCTCGTACCTTGAACCACTCGCATCCCACACAAGGTACCGGAGCCCGCAGGCGACTCCAGGCCGTGACAAGTCACGCATAGGACACAACCCGATATCAACGCTCCGTGATTCCGGTGTGCCACGTTCCGCGACACCGTTGTCGGACCCGTCCGGTCACCGCAGGCCGAGGGCCCGTCACGCCACCCCGGCCACCAGATCCGCCGCGAGCAGTTCCTCACTCTCCGTGTTCCCACCGGCACGCCGAGCGCGCACCCAGGCCCGTTTCAGGTGCAGATGGACCTCGGACTCCCAGGTGAAGCCCATCCCGCCATGCACCTGCAGACAGTCCCGGGCGCCGCGCACGGCGGCCTCGTCGGCCAGCAGCCGGGCCGCCGCGATGTCCACCGGATCGGCGGTCACCGCCGCCGCGTACACGGCGGCCCGCGCCACCTCGACCCGCACCAACGCCTGCGCACACAGATGCTTGACGGCCTGGAACGCCCCGATCGGCTGCCCGAACTGCTCCCGCGTCCGGGCGTGTTGCACCGCCAACTCCCCCACCCGCACGGCCGTACCGAGCTGCTCGGCAGCGGTGAGAAGAACGGCGACAGGATCGATGCGCGCCGGAGCCGGCACCCGATGCAGCGGCGTCAACGGATCCACCGACCGCAGCGCTACGGCCCCCTCGGCCCCCGGCAGCACGACATCGGCCTCGTCCAGCCACTCCACGAGACTCCCGTCGGCAGCGGCGACCACGACCTCCCCGGTGGCCGCCCCCGGCACCACCCCGGCAGCGAGATGCGTGGCCACCAACGGCCCCGGCACCAACGCCCACCCAAGCTCCTCAAACACCAACACGGCTTCGGGCAACCCGAGTCCGGCCCCTCCATCGACTTCGGCCAACCTCAACGAGAACACCCCAAGGTCGCCAAGGGCCCGCCAAAAACCCCGGTCTATCCGAGGAGCTTTTAGGGGCGCGGGGCTGTGTACATCAGCGGCTCCGCCGCGGGGCGCGACCAGCCCCCACGCACCTGCAGACGACGCACGACCAACTACATCCCGCACAGCAGCCCGCAACGCCCTTTGATCATCGGTGAGTTGAAACCGCATGTCAGCGCCCCTTCGGCAACCCAAGAATCCGCTCGGCCACGATGTTCTGCTGAATCTGCGAGGTCCCGGCGGCGATGGTGTACGACAGCGACGACAGCCGATCGAGCACCCAAGGCCGCTCCAGATCCAGCGACTCGACCCCCAGAACCTCCGCCGCCGCGTCGTACAGCTCCTGACGGGCGTGCGAGTAGCGGAGTTTGAAGACCGAGCCCCCCACACCCGGTACGCCGCCGGAGGCTTCCGCCTCGCTCACATTCCACTGCGTCAACCGCCACAACGCCCGGAACTCCGCGTTCAACCGCCCCAGTCGACGCCTGAGCACGGAATCGTCCCAACGCCCGTTCCGCCGCGCCTCCTGGGCCAGTTCACCCAACACGCGCCGACAGGCGACTACTTCACCCACGAATGCCGTACCGCGCTCGAACGACAGCGTCACCATCGTCACGCGCCAGCCGTCGTTCTCGTCGCCGACCCGATTACCGACAGGCACCCGCACCTCGTCGAGAAACACCTCGGCGAACTCCGCGGACCCGGCCAGCGTCCGCAACGGCCGTACGGTGATCCCCGGCGCGTCCATGGGCATCGCGAGCCAACTGATCCCCCGATGCTTGGGCGCCGCAGGATCCGTGCGGACCAACAGCTCGCACCAGTCGGCGACTTCGGCGTGCGAGGTCCAGATCTTGGAACCGCTCACCACGTAGTCGTCGCCGTCGCGCCACGCGCGCGTGCGCAGTGCCGCGAGGTCGGAACCGGCGTCGGGTTCGCTGAAGCCCTGGCACCAGACCTCGTCGCCGCGCAGCACGGGCGGCAGCCAGCGCTCCCGCTGCTCTGCCGTGCCCTCGGCGGCGATCGTCGGCCCGGCGTGCAACAGCCCGACGAAATTGGCCCCTACGTAGGGCGCGCCCGCCTTCTCGGTCTCCTCCAGGAAGATGAGCCGGGTGGTCGGGGACGCGTCCCAGTGCACGTCGGCGTACCCGGCGTCGTACAACATCCGCTGCCAGCCGAGGTCGTAGACGCGTCGGGCGGGCCAGTCGTCCGGCGACGGCTTTGCCGACAGTGTGGGCAGCACCTTGGCCAGCCACTCCCGCAGCCGCGCGCGGAACTCCTCCTCCTCGGGCGTGCACGTGAGGTCCACTACTTGTCGAGGTCCAGGCCCAGCATGCGGATCGCGTTGCCCCGCATGAGCTTGTAGACCGTCTCGTCGTCGAGGCCCTTCACATGGTCGAGGGCGACCTCCTTGGTGTGCGGGAAGGTCGAGTCGACGTGCGGGTAGTCGGTCTCGAAGGTGGCGTTGTCCCGCCCCACCACGTCCAGCGAAGCGACCCCGTGCTTGTCGCGGAAGAAGCAGCAGAACATCTGGCGGTAGTAGTACGTCGACGGCGGCTCGGGGATCAGGTCCCTCACCCCGCCCCACGCGCGGTGTTCCTCCCACACGTCGTCGGCGCGTTCCAGGGCGTACGGGATCCAGCCCATCTGCCCTTCGGAGTAGGCGAGTTTGAGGGTCGGGAACTTCACCAGGACCCCGCTGAAGAGGAAGTCCATCATCGAGGCCATGGCGTTGTTGAAGGAGAGGGAGGCCTGTACGGCGGGGGGCGCGTCCGGCGATGCGGCGGGCATCTGGGAGCTGCTGCCGATGTGCATGTTGACGACCGTCCCCGTCTCCTGGCAGACGGCGAAGAACGGGTCCCAGTAGCCGGAGTGGATGGACGGCAGTCCGAGGTAGGTGGGGATCTCCGAGAAGGTCATCGCCCGTACCCCACGAGCCGCGTTGCGTCGGATCTCCTCGACCGCCAACTCGACGTCCCACAAAGGGATCAGGCACAGCGGGATGAGCCGGCCGCCGCTGTCGCCGCACCACTCCTCGACCATCCAGTCGTTGTAGGCGCGCACGCAGGCGAGCGCGACCTCCTTGTCGTGCGCCTCGGCGAAGGTCTGGCCGCAGAAGCGCGGGAAGGTCGGGAAGCAGAGCGAGCCCTCGACATGGTTGAGGTCCATGTCCGCGAGCCGCGCCTTGGGGTCCCAACAGCCCCTGCGCATCTGCTCGCGGGTGATGCCCTCCAGGGTCATCTCGTCGCGGTCGAAGCCGACGGCGGCGATGTTGCGCTTGTACGGGAACTTGAGGTCCTCGTAGATCCACCAGTCGGTGGGCGGGCCGTCCGGGTCCATCGTGATCTGGTATTTGCCCGCCACGTAGGCGAGTTCGCCGATGCCGGCGGTGAGCGGTTGAGGGCCGCGGTCGCGGTACTTCTTCGGCAGCCAGGTCTCGAAGAGGTGCGCGGGTTCGATCACGTGGTCGTCGACGCTGATGATGCGGGGCAGTTCGGTGGCCATGGGTTCCCCTCCGCCGGACGGTACTTATCTGATGACCCGTCAGATAGCATGTCACCTGACGAGTCGTCAGCCAAGGAGGGGGACCATGAACGAGACGCCGCACTCCCTGAGTTCCTCCCGCACCTTCTGGGAACTGGTCGTCCGCCGAGCCGAGTTGACCCCCGACCGCCCGGTTTTCCTCCAGGACGACCGCGCGCTCAGCTTCGGCGGGTTGCGGGACCGCTCGGAGCGGGTGGCGGCGGGCCTGTACGGCATGGGGGTGCGCCCCGGCACGGTCGTCGCCTGGCAGTTGCCCACCCGCATCGAGACGGCCCTGCTCTCCTTCGCGCTGGCCCGCCTGGGCGCCGTACAGACACCGGTGATCCCCTTCTACCGCGACCGTGAAGTCGGCTTCGCACTGCGGGAGTCGAAGGCCGAGTACTTCGCGGTGCCGGGCACCTGGCGCGGCTTCGACCACACGGAGATGGCGAGGCGGCTCGGTGCGCGGGGGGTCTTCGAGGCGTACGACGACGCCCAACTCCCGGACGGCGACCCCTCCTTGCTCCCGGCCCCGCCCACCGACGACACTTCGGTCCGCTGGATCTACTGGACCTCCGGCACCACCTCCGACCCCAAGGGCGTGCTGCACACGGACCGTTCGCTGATCGCGGGCGGCTCGTGTCTCGCGCACGCGCTGCGGCTGACGGCGGACGACGTGGGCTCGATGGCCTTCCCGTACGCGCACATCGCGGGGCCCGACTACACGGTGATGCTGCTGCTGTACGGCTTCCCGGCGGTGATGTTCGAGCAGTTCGCGCTGCCGGGCGCGCTGGAGGGGTACCGCAGGCACGGGGTGACGGTGGCCGGCGGCTCGACCGCCTTCTATTCCATGTTCCTTGCCGAGCAGCGCAAGCAGCCGGGGACGAAGGTCATTCCCTCGCTACGGCTGCTCGCGGGCGGCGGGGCGCCGAAGCCGCCGGAGGTCTACCACTCCGTCGTACGGGAGATGGGGGTCCAGCTCACCCATGGCTACGGCATGACCGAGGTGCCGATGATCACCATGGGCGACCCGGAGGACACGACCGAGAACCTCGCCACGACCGAGGGACGGCCGCCCGAGGGGATGGAGATACGGATCGCGGAGGGCGGGGAGGTCCGGCTGCGCGGAGAGGCCGTGTGCCAGGGGTACTTGGACCCCGCGCAGACGGCGGAGGCCTTCGACGCGGACGGGTTTCTGCGCACCGGGGACCTGGGGGTCGTGACCGACAGCGGGCATCTGATCCTCACCGGGCGGCTGAAGGACGTGATCATCCGCAAGGGGGAGAACATCTCGGCGAAGGAGATCGAGGATCTGCTGGCCGCGCATCCGGACGTCGGGGACGTGGCCGTCGTAGGGCTGCCGGACGCGGAGCGTGGGGAGCGGGTCTGCGCGGTGGTCGAACAGCCGCCCGGGGCCGGGGAGTTGACCTTGTCCGGTGTGACGGACTATCTGCGCGCGGAAGGGCTGTCCGTGCACAAGCTGCCGGAGCAACTGGAGATCGTGGACGCCCTTCCGCGCAACGAGACCTTGCGCAAGGTGCTCAAGTACAAGCTGCGGGAGCGCTATTCGGGGACGGTGAAGTAGCGGGCGAAGGAGGAGACGATCTCCGCCTCGCCCACCTTGCCGTCGCTGTCCGTGTCAAGCGCGGCGGCGGCCATGGCGGCGATGTCGTCCGGCACGCCGAGGGCCTTGAGGACGCGCACGGTGTCCTCGATGGTGGCCGAGCCGTCGCCGTCCGGGTCCGCGACGTCGAGGGCCGCGTGCAGGAAGGGGCGGCCGATCTCGGCGAAGCGCTCCGGGTTGTCGCGCAGCCGCTTGACCGCGCCGCCCACGAACTCCTCGCGGCTGACGCGCTGGTCGCCGTCCCGGTCCGCGATGCCCGCCATGCCCTGCCAGAACGCCTCCGCGCCGATGTACAGGGCCTGTCCCTTGTCGGAGCGGGCCGCCGTGCCGAACTCCGCGAGCAGCGCCTTGGCCGCCGAGTTGAAGTCCTCCCGGTCGATGAACCCGTTGCCGTCCTGGTCGAAGGTGGCGAAACGGGCCGCGATCCGTCGCTCGTACTCGGTGCTGACCATGTCTTTCGGGCCGCCTTACTCATGTGGGGTGCGCTTGGCACGGAGCGTACGACGCCGGGGCGGGTCCGGGAGCCGAAAACGTCGCTTGTACCAAGACCGGGGAAATTCCGAAACAACGGCGTCACGCCGGAAACCGACGCGTCACGCCGAGAGGGGGTCCGCCTCGTCCTCGGGCTCGTCCTCTGTGGCCGTCATCACATCGGGGTGGACGTCGAAGAGGCGGCGCACCCCGAGGGCACCGAGGACCCGGTTGACGTGCGAGCCGTCGACCGCGCCCTGGGCGGGGAGGACCACGCGCAGGTGTCCCTGGCAGGAGCGGATGAGGCGGCGCGCGGCGATGAGCACGCCGACGCCGCTGGAGTCGCAGAACAGCACCTCGGAGAGGTCCAGGACCAGGCTGTGCTGCCCCTCGGCCACCACGTCGTGCACCCGCTGGCGCAGCACCGGCGACGTCACCAGGTCCAGTTCGCCGGACACGAGGAGTACGGACCAGCCGCCGCGCTCGCCGTCGTTCACTGTGAAGGCCACCATCGCGCCTTTCGCTAGCCGGAACTCCCGGAGACCGTCCGGAAACGGAAGCCGTACCTACGCTTCCTTGCAGCGCGGCTGCCCAGCGGCCGTTCCCTGAAACACGGGGACAGAAACGGAAACCGGTCGGAAGAGGCTTGTTCTAGTCCCCTTCGATCCTGTTCGATCAGATGTGGGTGGGGTAGGCGCAGATCCGTTACCACTCGCGGCCCTCCGGGGGCGTGCAATTGCAGAATGGGGGGTGCGCTGTCAGACGTGCCCACTACATTCGAAGAGACGGTGAGCGCACGCTTGGCTCGGGCACGGACACGGTGAGGGGGCCGCATGGCGACGAAGGACGCACCGCCCCGTTGGGACCGCAAGATGCAGCAGCGGCTGGCCCGCGGCGAGGCGGCGGCCCTCGGTGAGCTGTACGACCGCTTCGCCTCCCTCGTGCACTCCCTGGCCCACCGCGTCCTGGGCGACGAGCGCGCCGCCGACGGCATCACCCGCGAGGTCTTCGCGCAGGTGTGGGAGCACCCCGACGCCTACGACCCCAAGCAGGGCCCGCTGCGTTCCTGGGTGGCCGCGCTGACCCACCGCCTCGCCGTGCAGCGGCTGCGCGCCACCGAGACCGTCGCCCTCGCCCACAGCGGGGAGGGCTCCACCGAGGAGCTGGAGCGCAGGGTCCGCCGCGCCTCCGTCGCCGCCCGCGCCGACTACATCGTCACGTCGATGCCCGCCCCGCTGCGGGCCGCCCTGGAGCTCGCCTACTTCGAGCGCCGTGACTACCGCCAGACCGCCGTCGACCTCGGCGTCACCGAGGACGAGGCCCGCCGCCGCCTCCGCCTGGGCCTCCAGCTCCTCTCCACCGCCCATGACGCCGGCGCACCGCCGGGAGCGGGGGGTGGCACGTGACGGACGCGTGGCGGGAGGACTTCGAAGGGACCGAGAGGTACGACGCGTACGGCGAAGGGGCCGGGGAAGGTGAGGAGGTCGTGCCGGCGCAGGGTGGGGCGGGGAGCCGGGGTCCGGGTGGGTCCGGAGGCTCCGAGGACGGCGACGGCTCTGTGAACGGCGGCTCCGGGAACGGCGGTTCGGTGAACGACGACGGTGACGGCGACGGCGACGATGGCCTGCGGGGTGGGGCGGGCGGTTCCGGTGACGATGGCGGTTCCGTGAGCGGTGGCGGTGACGGCTCGCGCGGCGGAGCGGGCGATTCCGGTGACGGCTCCGGCTCCGGTGGCGGTTCCGTGGACGGTGGGTCCGCGGACGGTGCGGGTGAGCCGGCGTGGATTCCGATGCCGCGTGCCTCCGTGGAGGACGGTGGGCGTCCGCTGCCCGAGCTCGACGTGTCCGAGGTCCGGGCCGTGCCGCTGGTTCTGGAGCACCGGGTGCTGAAGGCGCTGCTCGGCGCGTGGGCGCTGGCCGCGTGCTCGGCGGCGGAGACGGCTGCCGTCGAGGAACACCTCGGCGAGTGCGGCGCCTGCGCGGACGAGGCGCTGCGGCTGCGCGGCGCGGTCGGACTCCTCCACCCCGTCGAGTCCCTCGACCTCGACCCCGGCCTGCGCACCCGCGTCCTCACCGGCTCCTTCGACCGCCGGCCGCCGCGCATTCCGGTGCCGGAGTGGGCGACGCCGTACGACGCCGAGACCGCGCGGCTGGACGCCCTGCTGCAGGACATAGGTGACGCCGAGTGGCACGCGCCCGTGCGGCTGCGCTGGTTCGAGGGCGAGGGGCCGACGAGCCGTCGTACGACCGTCGCCGGGGTGATCGCGCATCTGCTGACCGTCGACGGGCTGGTCGCGGCGGCGCTGGGGCTCGACGACCCGCTGACCGGGGAAGTCGGCAAGGCGGCGACGCCGGCCTCGCGTACCGAGGCGTACTGGAAGTCGTCGCACTTCCCGCCGACCCGGTCCATCCGGCCGCCCTGGCGCGAGCAGAGCCACAACATCGTGCGCACGGTGTCGTTCACCGGCGGCAGCACCGGCAAACTCGCCGTCTCCTACGGGGACTTCGAGCTTCCGTTGCACGATGCGATGCTCGACCGGGCCTTTGAGTGCTGGGTGCACGCGGAGGACATCGCGGAGGCGGTGGACTACCCGTACGAGCCGCCGTCTCCCCGGTATCTGAACCGGATGATCGATCTGGCGGCGCGGATGTTGCCGTTGGTGCTGGCCGAGCGGCGGCGGCACGGGTTGGCTTCGCCGGGCGGGGGGAGGCATCTGGTCGGGGTGGGGGAGCCCGGGCGGAGTCTTCGGCTGGAGATCGAGGGGCATGGTGGGGGTGAGTGGTTGATCTCCCTCGACTCGCCCGGGGCGGTTGGCTCCGCCGAGCGGGAGGTGGCCCATGTCGCCCTGGACGGTGTGGAGTTCTGCCACTTGGCCGCGGGGCATGTGTCGCCGGAGGAGGCGGCTGCGGGGCAGCTCGGTGACCGGGAGGCGATTCGGGATGTGCTGTTCGCCACCGCGTCGTTGAGCCGGATGTAGGGGGTGGGTGCGGATTCGTCGGTGGGTGCGGGTTCGGTGGGGGCTGGTCGCGCAGTTCCCCGCGCCCCTTCGTAACTCGGGCCCAGTTCCAGGGGCGCGGGGCTGTGTCAATGTGCGGCTCCGCCGCGTGGGCGCGACCAGCCACAACGCACCCGCAGCCGCCCCCGGACGCGAGCCCCCGAGCTCCTAGGCGAACACCACGGTCCGGCGCCCGTTGAGCAGAATCCGGCGTTCGGCGTGCCACTTCACGGCTCGGGCCAGTGCCTGGCATTCCACGTCGCGGCCGATCGCCACCAACTGGTCCGGCGTCACGTCATGCCCCACCCGCTCGACCTCCTGCTCGATGATCGGCCCTTCGTCGAGGTCGGCGGTCACATAGTGGGCCGTGGCCCCGATCAGCTTGACGCCCCGCGTGTGCGCCTGGTGATACGGCTTCGCACCCTTGAAGCTCGGCAGGAAGGAGTGGTGGATGTTGATGATCCGGCCACTGAGCGCCTTGCAGAAGTCGTCGGAGAGGACCTGCATGTAGCGCGCGAGGACGACGAGTTCGACGTTCTCCTCACGGACCAGGTCCAGGACCCGCGCCTCCGCCTCGGCCTTGGTCTCCTTCGTCACCGGGATGTGGTGGAAGGGAATGTGGTACGAGTCCACCAGCTCGGCGAAGTCCGTGTGGTTGGACACCACGGCCGCGATCTCCACCGGCAGCGCACCGATCCTGGCCCGGAACAGCAGGTCGTTCAGACAGTGCCCGAACTTGCTGACCATGAGCACGACACGCATCCGGTCCGCGGCCCGGTTGATCTGCCAGTCCATGTGGAAGGCGTCACCGATCGCCGCGAAGCTCGCGCGCAGCTTCTCCACGGTCACCGGCGACTCCGCCGAGAAGTGGACGCGCATGAAGAACAGTCCCGTGTCGTGGTCCCCGAACTGCTGGCTGTCCTCGATGTTGCAGCCGGTCATGAAGAGGTAGCTCGACACGGCGTGCACGATGCCCTGCTTGTCGGGGCACGACAGGGTGAGGACGTACTGGTCGGCGGGCGCCGCGGCGGCGGTGGACTGCGCATTCATGCGGGACAGGGTCCCATATCCCCCTGAACAGAGGGACCGCCGTCCGCCACCCGGACCGGCTGAACGAACGGCGCGTTACGAAGGGGCGCGGGACTGTATCGATATGCGGCTCCGCCGCGTGGGCGCGGGCAACCACGACGCACCCGCAGCCGACGACGAACCCGAAACCCACCCCTACGCGGACCGCGTGATGATCTGCAGCACCTCGAGCGTGCGCGGCGGTGCCTCCGGGTCGTCCCCGTCGCTCACCGCCATCCGCACATGCGCGTCCCGCGCCGCCCGCACCGCGTCCGGCCACGCCTCGTGGTCGACGTACACGGAGACATGGGCGTCCGGGCCGACCTGGTGCATGATCCGCAGGACGCGCAGGACGGCCGTGTCGACGAGGGCCGCCTCCTGGGAGTCGCGGAAGATCGTGCCGACGTATTTCTCGGCGGACCAGTTGTCGAGCCAGGTGTCCTCGACGAGGCGGTAGACGGCGTCGGTGACGTCACCGTAGCCGTCGACACCGGCCAGCCAGACGTCTCTCTGGAAGGCCGGGTCCGAGAGCATGTGCAGCGCGGAACGCACGTTGCTGCGCCAGCGCCACCAGGGCATGTCGTTCAGTGGCATGCCGCCCATGGTGGAGGAGCGACGGGGGCGACGGGAAGAGTTCTCCGGAGCTTGCACGGTCATCGATCGTACGTTCCTCGTCACATACACAGGAACACCCCCCGTAATTCACCTCCAAGTCACCAATCGTTGACCCGGAGTCACTCCCCGGTTAGTGGTGTGGCGGAAGCGTGTCTGTCCATGACAGGCAGGCGACGCAACCGCAGCACCTTCCTCCCCACCTTCACCCGGCCCGTCAGAGCGACCGTCATGTCGGCGGCGGCTCTGGGGGCATGCGCGTCGCTCGTGGCCGGCTGCGGGGTCATCCCCGGGGTCACGGGGGGCTCCGGGGACGGCTCGATCACCGTCATGACCTGGGCGCCCTGGGACACCAACGCGACCAACAAGCCCGGCATGCCCGCCATGGCGACGGCGTACGCGAAGTGGATCAACAAGCACGGCGGTATCAACGGCCGCAAACTCAAGGTCCTGACCTGCAACGACCACAACACCAGCGTGTCAGCGGCGAAGTGCGCCCGGGAGGCCGTGAAGGAGAACGTGGTCGCGGTCGTCGGCTCCTACAGCGAGTTCAGCGACTCCTACTTCGCCCCGCTGGAGGGCGCCGGCATCCCGTACATCGGCGGCTACGGCGTCACGACCGAGGAGTTCACCCGCGCCCTGTCCTACCCCGTCAACGGCGGCCAGCCCTCGCTCCTGGCGGGCCTCGGCAAGGAACTCGCCACGACCTGCGGCCGGGTCACCCTCGTCCGGCCGGACTCCATCGCCGGCGACGACCTGCCCCCGCTGCTGAACGCCGGGCTCGCGGCGGGCGGCCACGCCGCGGCGACCGACCAGCTCGCGGCCGACGACGCCACCGAGTACTCCAGCCAGTCGGTCAGCGCCCTGAAGAGCGCGAGCGGCGGCTCGGGCAAGGAGGGCTGTGTGGTGCCCTCGCTCGGGGACCGTACCGACACCTTCATGGACTCCTTCCGACGCGACCGCCAGGACTATCCCGCGGTGCACGCCGCGACCGTCCTCGGCAGCGTCGACCAGACCGAGATCAACTCGACGGGCGGGCAGTCCGGGCCGTACGAGGGGTCGTACATCACCGGCTGGTACCCGGTGGCGAGCGACGCGCGCTGGAATCCGATGAAGAAGGCCGTCGACGAGGTGGCCTTCGGCGACAACCGGATCGACCCGGCGGACGCGGGGGTGCAGACCACCTGGATCGCGTACAGCGCGTTCAAGACCGTCGTGAACTCGCTCGGCAGCGGTGACATCACCGCCGACACCGTGCGGCGCGCCCTCGACGACGGCGTGAAGGTCGACACGGGCGGGCTCACGCCGACGCTGCAGTGGAGTTCCCACGACGACGACCTCGCCTCGGTGGGACTGGCCCGGCTGGTCAATGCGGCCGTGACCCTTCAGGTCGTACGGAAGGGTGTCCTGGTGTCCGCGAAGAAGGGCTTCTTCGATATGACGAAGACGCTGGGCGACGCCGATCTGAACTGACGCCGGCCCAGGTCTCCGCCTCCTCAGAGCTGGGTCGGCTGGCGCTGGGTCAGGCCGTAGGTCTTCGCGATCGTGTTCCAGAGGGCGGCGGCCTTGACCTTCTGGTTGCTGGCGACGCCGCTCGCCGCGTTGCCGGCCGCGGTCTGGCCTGTGGTGCGGGCCTGGCCCTTCTTGCAGCCCTTCTTGCCGGCCGCCTGGTCGGCCCAGGCCGCGTAGTGGGTGTCGGCCGACGCGGACGCCTTCCACGCGTTGGTGAGGGCGGTGGTCAGGGCCGCGTTGCCGGGCAGCTTGTCGACCGTCAACTGCGAGAGTTTCGTGACCAGTTCGGTGCGCTGGGTGGCCGCGTCCCGCAGATCGGAGGCCGCGTCGTCCAGCTTGTCGCAGGCCTTCACATTGCCCACGGCGCTGATCACCGAGGCGCGGCTGCTGCCGCTGTCGGCGAGCAACTTGTCCAGGGCGACGGCCTGTTGCTTGGCGGCGTCGGTGCCCGCCGACGAGGAACCGTCCGTCGCGGCCGACGTGGCGGCGACCGTCTTGTTGGCGTCGCTCTTGCCGCCGCCCCCGCTGAGCAGCGCCCCCGCGCCGACCCCGAGGATCGCGATACCGACCCCGACCCCGGCGATCAGCGGCACCCTCGAACGGCGCCCGCCGTGACCGCCGTCGTCGCCCTGCGCTGCACCCCGTCCGCCGTCCTGCCCGGGCGGGACGTACGACGGCTGGGCGTACGACTGCTGCCCGTACTGCGGCTGTGCGTACGGCGGTTGGGCCTGCGCGTAGCCCGGCTGCTCGGCCCGCGGCGGCTGCTGGAAGCGGGGCATCTGCTGCGTGGACGCGGCCGGCTGCTCGCCTCCGGCGTCGCTGCGGAAGAGGTTGTCGAACTCGGCGGGCGGCTGCCGGTCGTCCGGCCCGCCCGGCCGCGCCCCGTACCCGGGAGCGCCGCCCTGCGCGGGCACCGGCGGGAGGAACTGCGTGGGCTGCGCGTCGGGATGCGAAGCCTGCGGCATCGGGCCCGCGGGCACCTCGGGCGGCAGCGCCCCGGACACGACGGGCGGGATGTACTGCGTCGCCCCCTCGTCCATGGCGGCGGCGGGGACCGGCGGCAGGAACTGGGTGGCACCCTCGTCGCCGGGCATGTTGACCACCGGCGGGATGTACTGCGTCGCGCCCTCGTCGGCGGGCGGCAGCGGTGCGCTCGGGAACGCGGACGCGGCGGCGGCCGGCAGAGCCGGGCCCGAACCGGAAGCGCCCTGTCCGTATCCATAGGCCTGGGCGCCGGTTCCGTAACCCTGGCCCGCGGACTGAGGTGTCCCCGACACCTGGTCGGACGCGTAGCCCGCCCCTATGTACCCGGCAGCGGGCTCCGGGGCGTATCCCGACGAGTACTCCTGTGCGTACGACTGCTGCTGCACGCCGTAGGCCGCGTGCTGGGCGCTCTCCGGGGGCAGCGCCCCCGGCTGGCCCGGGATGCCCTCCTGGGCGCCCCAGGGCGCCGGAGCGGGCAGCTCGGGACCGGCGCCCCACTGCTGCGGTGGCTGCTGTTGCTGTTGCGGGTCGCCCCAGCCCTGGCCCGGCGGCGGGGCCGGGGCCTGGTGCTGATGGTGGTGCTGTGGGTCCTGCTGCTGGTCCGGGCCCCAGGACCCGCCCCACGACTGGCCGCCCGCCGGGGAGGCTGTCGCGGGCTGCCCGCCCGACCGCTGGTCACCGTGTCCGCCCGTCATACCCGGCAGGAGGGGTGCGCCTCCGTCGGAGGGCAGCACGATGCCTTCGCGCGCGGGCCGCGCCGAGGGCTCCTCGCCCTGTCCACTCTGCGTCACCGGGACTCCTACGAATGGGGGACCTTCGGGATCGTCGGTTCACGCTACCGGGTACCCCGAGTCCGATGCCACGCAGCACTGGACTGGACCTCTCCACTTGTGACCCCGGTAACACCTCCGGACCCTCATCCGCCCCAACAACCGCTTCACATCCCGCTGTACGCCCCCCTTTCACCACCGGAAGACCATCAGAAGCTTCGTTCACTCCCTGTTCACGCGGCGGCCTGCAACTCCATCCGCGCCCCGAACTCCCGCACCACCGGCTCGTCCCGGTACGGCTCCAGGCGCTGCTGGAAGTCGTCCAGATACTCGGCGCCCCGGTTGGAGCGCAGCGAACCGAGCAACTCCACCGCTTTCAGGCCCGTGTTGCAGGCCTGCTCGACCTCGCGCTGCTGCACCTGCGCGCTCGCCAGCAGCACATATCCGATGGCCCGGCGGCGCGCCCGCGACTCCGGGTGCCCGTCCAGGGACTCCTGCGCGCACCTGGCCGCCGCCTCGGCCTGCCCCAGATCCCGGTGGCAGTGCGCCAACTCGTCGGCGAGATACGCCTCGTCGAAGTGTCCGATCCACGCCGGGTCGTCCCCGGACGACGGATCCGCCGCGTCCAGCGCGCTCACCGCGCGCCCCGACGCCAGTTGCGCCGACCGCGCGTCGCCCATCAGGGCGTGCCCGCGCGCCTCCGCCGCGTAGAACATCGACTCGGCCCGCGGGGTCACGCGTCCACGCGCCCCCTCCTGCGCCGCGCGCGCCAACTGCGCGATCTCACGCGGGTTTCCGAGCTGCGCGGCGAGGTGACTCATGGACGCGGCCAGGACGTACCCGCCGTAGCCGCGGTCGCCCGCCGCCTGGGCGAGGCGCAGCGCCTGGATGTAGTACCGCTGTGCCAGGCCCGGTTGACCGGTGTCGACGGCCATGTAGCCGGCGAGTTCCGTCAACCGGGCGACGGCGGCGAACAGTTCACGCCCCACGGCCTCCCGGTACGACCCCGCCAGCAGGCCGGAGACGACACTGTTGAGGTAGTGCACGACGACCGGGCGCACATGCCCGCTGCCGTACTGGTGGTCCAGGTCGCTCAGCGCCTGGGTCATCGCGCGGACCGCCGCCACGTCGGACTGCCCGACGCGCGGTCCGGCCGCGCGGGCGACCTGCGAGTCCGGCGAGGAGATCAGCCAGTCACGGCTCGGCTCGACCAGCGCGGACGCGGCCACCGACGAACCCGACAGGAAGTCCCGGCGCCCCACGTCACTGCGCCACAGCTCACACACCTGCTCGATGGCCCCGAGGACGGTCGGCGAGAACTGCAGGCCCACGCCCGACGCGAGGTTCTTGCCGTTGGCCATGCCGATCTCGTCGATCGTGACCGTACGGCCCAGCTTGCGGCCCAGCGCCTCGGCGATGATCGCCGGAGCCCGCCCGCGCGGCTGCTGTCCCCGCAGCCAACGGGCCACGGACGTCTTGTCGTAGCGCAGGTCGAGACCGTGCTCGGCGCCGCACATGTTGACCCGGCGGGCCAGCCCGGCGTTCGAGCACCCCGCCTCCTGGATGAGCGCCTGCAGCCGTTCGTTCGGCTGCCGCGCGACAAGTGGCCTTGCGGCCATGGCGTACCCCCTGGGAACAACCCCTGAAGCGAAAAGATCCGGCCGTGAAGATCAATGCCCAGCGAACATGGCGAAAATGCGAAGCATGCGAGGAATGCCGGGGTAAAACCTGGTGCCCGCCCCACAGGTGGCTACCCAACTCCCGCCGTCGTTCCTCCCGCGCGCCCCCGCACATGCATCCATGCGCCCCAGTTGCGGAATCGATGCTCCTCCCCCGCGCGCGCTACAGCCGTAACCCGAGGTGGGTGCGGGAGTTGTGTTGGGCGTGGAAGAGACGATCGCGGGCACCGAAGCCGCTCAGATTCCGAAGCAGCGCGGGGAATCGCTGCTGGAGACAGCCGTACGCTACGCCGAGGAGCGCCACTGGGACGTCTTCCCCGGCACCTGGCTGGAAGCCGTCGACGGGGTGCAGCGCTGCTCGTGCGACGACGCCGCGTGCGCCGCACCCGGCGCACACCCGGCGCGTGAG
Source organism: Streptomyces sp. NBC_01478 (assembly GCF_036227225.1). GTDB lineage: Bacteria > Actinomycetota > Actinomycetes > Streptomycetales > Streptomycetaceae > Streptomyces. Next base: position 5,237,309 of record NZ_CP109444.1, read on the forward strand.
GACTGGGCTTCGCAGGCGACCGGCAGTGCGACGGTCGCGCGGCGGATGTGGCAGAAGCAGCCGGGGGCGTCGATTCTGCTGCCCACGGGGCGGACGTTCGACGCGATTTCCGTTCCGGAGAGTTCGGGGTTCCTGGCGCTGGCCCGGATGGAGCGCATGGAGTTGACGCTGGGTCCCGTGTCGTTGACTCCGGATCGGCGGATGGAGTTCTTCGTGCTGCCGGGGGCTTCGGTGAAGGTGCCGGATCTGGTGCGGCGGATCGGGTGGGCGCCGGCTTCCCTTGATCTTGTGGTGCTGGGTGAGGGTGGGTATGTGGCCGCGCCGCCCACGCGGTTCGGGTCTCGGGGAGCTGTGCAGTGGGCCTGCCGGCCTACCGCTGCGAACCGTTGGCTGCCGGATGCGGAGGAGTTGATCTCGCCGCTCGCCTACGCGTGCGGTCGGGATCGGTAGTTCTGCGGGTGCGGGTTCGGCGGGGGCTGGTCGCGCCCACGCGGCGGAGCCGCATATCGAACACAGCCCCGCGCCCCTAGGGTTGGCTTCCATGACGTCGGCTGTAAGTGTGCGTGGGCTCTGGAAGCGGTTTGGGCAGCAAGTCGCTGTTGCCGGGATCGATCTGGAGTTGCCTGCCGGGAAGTTCATCGGGCTGGTCGGGCCCAATGGAGCCGGGAAGACCACGACCCTCTCCATGGTGACCGGGTTGCTGCGGCCCGATCAGGGGAGCGTCTCGGTCGTCGGGCACGACGTCTGGGCGGATCCCGTGGCCGTGAAGGCGCGGATCGGGGTGCTGCCGGAAGGTCTACGGCTCTTCGAACGACTGTCAGGACGCGAACTCCTCGGCTACAGCGGGCGGTTGCGGGGGCTGCCCGGGGCCGAGGTCGACAAGCGGGCCACGCAGTTGCTCGACGTGCTCGACCTTGCGGGTGCCCAGCACAAGCTCGTCGTCGACTACTCGACCGGCATGCGCAAGAAGATCGGGCTCGCCGCCGCTCTCCTCCACAATCCCGAAGTCCTGTTCCTGGACGAGCCGTTCGAGGGCGTCGACCCGGTCTCCGCGCAGACCATCCGGGGCGTCCTGGAGCGCTACACCGCCTCCGGCGCCACCGTCGTCTTCTCCTCCCACGTCATGGAACTCGTCGAGTCGCTCTGCGACTGGGTCGCCGTGATGGCCGCCGGCCGCATCCGCGCCCAGGGCACCCTCGCCGAGGTCCGCGGCGAATCCCCCACGCTCCAGCAGGCGTTCCTCGAACTCGTCGGCGCGGGCGCCCGCGACCACAGCTCGGACCTCGACTGGCTGGGCGGCGGTACCCGATGAGCGACGGCGCCACGGCATCCGCCTCGATCACCCCCGTCGTCGTACGACTGAAGCTGTCGTTGTTGCGCAATGGTCTACGGCAGTCCGGTGGCCGGCGGGTCGCCTATGTCGTGTCGGCGGTCGTGGCGCTGCTCTTCGCGGCGCTCCAGTTGCTCGGGCTGATCTCGTTGCGCGGGGAGGCGCACGCGGTCTCCGTGGTCGTCCTCCTGGTGGCGGTCCTGGGGTTGGGCTGGGCGGTGATGCCGCTGTTCTTCCCGTCCGGCGACGAGACCCTCGACCCCACCCGCCTGGTGATGCTGCCCCTCCAACCCCGGTCTCTCGTACGGGCGTTGCTGGTGGCCTCGCTGGTCGGCATCGGGCCGCTGTTCACGCTGGTGCTGCTGCTCGGGTCGGTGATCGCGGTCGCGCACGGCACCGCCGCGTACGTCACGGCGGTCCCGGCGCTGCTGCTCGCCCTGCTGATCTGCGTGGCCCTCGCCCGGGCCGTCGCCGCCGCCAACATCCGCCTGCTGACCAGCAGGAAGGGCCGGGACCTGGCGGTGCTGAGCGGGCTGGTGATCGCGGTCGGGGTGCAGTTGGTCAACTTCGGCGCACAGCGCCTGGGTTCGTCCGGGCTGGCCCAACTCGACCCGGCGGCCGAGGTGTTGCGCTGGGTGCCGCCGGCGTCGGCGGTCGGCGCGGTGGACTCGGTGAGCAAGGGGTCGTACGGCCTGGCGGTCACTCAACTCGCGCTGTCCGCAGGTGCTTTGGCGACCCTGCTGATCCTCTGGTCGCGCAGCCTCACCCAACTGATGACCTCGCCCGACGGCTCCACCCTCCAGTCCGCCGAACCGGCCGTGAAGGACAAGGCGTCCGCCGGCGGTCTGGCCCGTCTCCTCCCGTCCGGGCGCACCGGCACGGTCATGGAACGCAGCCTGCGCTACGTCTGGCGCGACCCCAAGACCAAGGCCGCGTGGGTGACTTCGCTGGCGATCGGCCTGATCGTGCCGGTGTTCAACGCCTTGCAGGGCACCGGCTCGGTCTACTTCGCGTGCTTCGCCGCCGGGATGCTCGGCATCCAGATGTACAACCAGTTCGGCCAGGACACCTCCGCGTTCTGGATGGTCGCGATGACGATCTCCACCACACGGGACGCCTACGTCGAACTCCGGGCCCGTGCCCTCGCGTTGCTGGTGATCACCCTGCCGTACGCGGCCCTCGTGACCGTCCTGACGACAGCGCTGCTCGGCGACTGGGCCCGGCTGCCGGAGGTCCTCGGCCTCTCCTTCGCCCTCCTCGGCGCGATGCTCGCCACCGGCGCCTGGACCTCGGCCCGCTTCCCCTACTCGATCCCCCAGGGCACCCACAAGAACGTCGCCCCCGGCCAGGCCGGCCTCGCCTGGATCTCCATCTTCGGCGGCATGATCTCGGCGGCCCTCCTCTGCGCCCCCGTCATCGCCCTCACCATCTGGTCCAACGTCAGCGCGGAGGGCGACCAGTGGAGCTGGGTGCTGCTGCCGGTGGGGGCGGGTTACGGGGCTGCGATCACCTATGCGGGCCTACGCCTGGCAGCCCCGGGAACGGCGAGACGGTTGCCGGAGATCCTGACGGCGGTAAGCAAGGGCTGAGTTATGGGCCTTTGCCTTGAGGGGCGCGGGGCTGTGTACATCAGCGGCTCCGCCGCGGGGCGCGAGCAACCACGACGTACCCGCAGCCGCCGAACAACCGCACCCCCCCGAGCTCCTGGGCGATCTCACACCAGCACCCCGTCAAGAAACGGCTCGACAGCCGCCCGCCAAGCCGACGGCTGGTCGTAGTGCACCAGATGCCCGGCATCGGCAACCTCCGCATACTCCCCCCGAGGCAACACCCGCACCATCTCCTGCGCCTCGGCCCGCCCCAGCTCCCCGTCCAGCCCCCGCACCACCAGGGCGGGACACTGCACCTGGGCCAGCTCCTCCCAGTGCGCGTCGTACACCCACGTCTCCCGCGACTTCAACATCTGCTCCGGCTCGAACACCGGCCGCCACCCGTCGGGAGACTCCTGCATGACCTCGGCGTAGAACTCCCCCCGGGACGGATTCGGCCGCTCCACCCACGGGTCGTCCTCACCGAACCACTTGCGGACATCCGCGAGCGTGGCGAAGGGAACGGGCCAGGACTTGAACCAGTCGGCCCACTCCCGCTGCGAGGCCGCTCCCAGCGCGGACGCCCGCATGTCACAGATGATCAGCCCCCGCACCAGATCGGGCCGCTTCGCGGCGAGCTGCCACGCGGTGAGCGCCCCCATCGCGTGCCCGACGAGAACGGCCGGAGCAAGCCCCAGTTGCTCCAGCGCCGCCTCCGCGTCCTCGACGTAGGCCTCGCGGGTGAAGGCCGCCTGCGGCGGCTTCTCGCTCTGGCCGTGGCCGCGCTGGTCGAGTGCGACGGCGCGATGCCGCTCGGAGAGCCAGCGGGCGGTGGGCGCCCAGTGCGAGGCACGGCCCATCAGGCCGTGCAGTAAGAGAACTCCGGGTGCACGCTCGATCTCCCCCGACTTGGGCGGGTCCGCGAACTCCCATGCGGCCAGGCGTACGCCGCCTGCTCCGGTCACGTCGATGCGCCGCGCCATTGGTCCTGGCACCCCCCTAGCCACGCTCTGCCGCTTGTGCCGTTCGTTCTTGCTTCTGTCTCTTCTCTTGCTCGTCTCTTCCTACAGGTCACGCCCCGCGCGTTTCATCATCCACAGGTTATCGAATACAGATTCGAAAATGCTGCCCCCGGCCGCAACACCCCTCGTTCGAGTGACCCGGCCCAAGGAATGATCGCCGCCGCCGAGGGGAGATCTTCAGCGGGAGGCGGACCGCTCGGGGAAACCGGTCCGAAGGGAATGACCTTGAGAGCTCGGGGCTCCGGGTCAGCACAGGGGAGGACAGGCCCCGGCGCCGCACGGCGCCGGGGCCCTCTCCACGATCGCGGCACATCCTCCCGCCCCCTCACGGTCATATGCCTCACGCGACAGCCTGGCACGCGCAGCGCCTGAGCGCTGCGATTCAGCGCACCGAATCTCGGATTCGCCGACATCGCCCGGGGGGCCGGCCGGACGCCACAACTACCCCTCGCGCCCCACGAGTTGAACGAACCGCAGCTCAGCGAGCGGCTCAGCGCTTGGCGACGAACACATGCGAGGCGATCTCCGACTCCAGCTCGGCCGCCTCACCGCCGCTGCCCACCAGCACCCCGCCGGCCGACTCCGTCACGCTCACCACCGAGCCGGGCTGCACGCCCGCCCGGCGCAGCGTGTACATGAGCTGCGCGTCCGTCTGGATGGGCTCGCCGATCCGGCGCACGACGACCGTCTTGCCGTCGACCCCCGGGTCGAGGTCGGCCAGCGACACCATGCCCTCGTCGAGGAACGGGTCGGCCCCGTCCTTCTCGCCCAGCTCCTCGAGCCCGGGGATCGGATTGCCGTACGGCGACTCGGTGGGGTGGCGCAGCAGCTCCAGCACGCGGCGCTCCACGGCCTCGCTCATCACGTGCTCCCAGCGGCAGGCCTCGGCGTGCACCTGCTCCCACTCCAGGCCGATCACGTCGACGAGCAGACACTCGGCGAGCCGGTGCTTGCGCATCACACGCGTGGCGAGCCGGCGGCCCTCGTCGGTCAGCTCCAGATGGCGGTCGCTGGCCACGGCCACCAGGCCGTCGCGCTCCATGCGCGCCACCGTCTGGCTCACCGTGGGCCCGCTCTGGTCGAGCCGCTCGGCGATGCGGGCGCGCATGGGGACCACACCTTCCTCCTCCAGCTCGAGGATGGTGCGGAGATACATCTCCGTGGTGTCGATCAGTCCGGACATACGTGCCCCTCGATTACCTCTGCCCGAAGCTCGACGGCTCCGCGGCGCGTGCGCTGGCCCTGGACTCAATTCTGACGCATACCACTGACAACCGTGCCGCGCCGCTGAAACCAGCCGGTTACAACCGCCCGCGGCGGCCCCCGGAGACGTGCTGTCGCCGTATTGACATCCCCTTGGTCCAGACCGCACGGTGATCCGCGACACAAACTCACCGAGGGGACTTCCGCATGAGCGACCGTACGCCGGCCGGCCAGTTCTTCGACGCCGCGATCACCCTCCTCCAGCGGGTCCGCGACGAAGAGGCCGAGCCCGTCCGGGCGGCCGGCACGCTCCTCGCGGACACGGTGGCAGGCGGCGGACGGCTCTTCGCCTTCGGTGCCGGGCACTCCTCCCTCGCCGCGCAGGACGTCGTCTACCGCGCGGGCGGACTCGCCCTGATGAACCTGCTCACCGTCCCCGGAGTCGTCGGCGTCGACGTCATGCCGGCCACGCTGGGCTCCGCCCTGGAGCGCGTCGACGGCCTCGCGAGCGTCGTCCTGGAGACGTCACCGCTGCGCTCCGGCGACGCCCTGGTGATCATCTCCCTGTCGGGCCGCAACGCCCTGCCCGTCGAGATGGCCATGAAGGCCCGCTCCCTCGGCGTCCGGGTCATCGGCGTGACATCGGTGGCGTACGCCTCGGAGACGACGTCACGGCACGTCTCCGGGACGTACCTCAAGGACCACTGCGATGTCGTCCTCGACTCGAAGATCGCGATCGGCGACGCGGAACTCACCCTCGACACCATCCCGGCCCCCTTCGCCCCCGCCTCCACGGTCGTCACCGCGGCCCTCCTCCAGGCGGTCATGGCGACAGCCGCCGCGACCCTCGCCGAGCGCGGCATCGAGCCGCCGCTGCTGCGCTCCGGGAACGTGGACGGCGGCCACGCGTGGAACGGCCGGGTCTTCGAGGAGTACCGGGACCGGATCTTCTACCAGTACTGAGCCCCTACAGGTCGGCTCTTCCACCAGTACTGAGCCCCTACGGGTCGGCTATTTCTCGCCCGCCGCCCCCGCCAGGTCCAGCGCCGCCGCGATCCGTACGGCCACGTCCTCGGCGTAGATCGAGTCGGACCGTTCGAACTGGCTGCGCCCGGCGCCCCGTAGGAACGTCACGACGCCCAGCGTCCGTCCCCGGCTGCGCAGTACCGCGCACAGGGCGTGCACGGCGTCCGTGGGCCACTGCCGGACCCGGGCCCACTCGCGGGCCTGTTCGGGCGGGACGGTGCCGATGCTGGCGCGCACGGAGCCGATTCGTTCGACGCACTGCAGGGCGGGATGGCCCTCTCCGTAGCGCACGGGCAGCCCGGCGGCGCCGCTGAGCAGGCTGGGTCCGGGGGCTCCGGTGGGGGTGGCGGCGACCCGGATCAGCCGTACGGATGCCGTACTACGGAGTGCGTCACCGTCATTGCCGCGGAGGGCGTCAGCATCGTTCAACGATCCGCCCGCGACCCGGTCGACCAGGGCGTGGTCGGCGAAGCCGGCGAGGGCGAAGTCGAGGTGGACGGTCGCCGCGTCGCGCGGGTCCTCGCACTCGGCGGCGGCGCGGGCGGCACGGTGCAGTTGCTGGGCGCGGAAGCGCAGCAGCGAGGCCTCCTGCTCGATCTGCTTGGCCTCGGTGACGTCCTGGAAGAGCCAGCCGACGCCGAGCGGCACCGGTTCCTCGGTGAGCGGCGAGGCCAGCCGCAGGAAGCCGCTGCGCCAGCAGCGCCGCAGGTTGCCCTCGGCTGTCCGTACGCTCACCCAGATCTCGGCGGGCGCCGGCGGCGCGCCCTCGGCGAGGACGTGCGTGAGCGCGGCCTCCAGTTCCTCGACGCCCTGGGTGAGCAGTTCGCCGAGGGGCCGCCCGAGGACGGAGGTGCGGCCGGTGCCGAGCGCGCGGGCGGCATGCGCGTTGACGACGGCGGGCCGTAGATCGGCGTCGACGAGCACGACTCCCCAGGAGGCGTCCTCGAACAGTGCCTCGCTCAGGGCGATGGACCGCTCCAGGTCGATCTGGGCATGCACTTCGCTGAAGGCGCAGTAGATGCCGGCGGGCTTCCCGTCCGGCCCGCGCACGGCGGCGGACTGGGTCCGCACGAGCACCCGTCCGCCGTCCTTCGTCAGGAGGGCGAATTCGTTGACCTGCCGCCCGGGCGCCCGCATGGCGGACATGAGCCGCCCCTCGACCTCCTCGGCGTCCGCACGGCGTACGGCCCACCCGGCCAGCCCGTGCCGTCCCACGGCCTCGGCCGCGGTCCAGCCCAGGATGCGCTCCGCCTCGCGGTTCCAGTGGGTCAGCACCCCGTCCGCGTCGAAGGCGCACAGCGCCGCGTCCATTCCGTCCAGCAACGCGGCCAACAGATCCGATCCACCGACGCCTTCGGGCCCGCCGTCCCGCTCGGGCTCGTCGGGACCCAATTCGTCGGTGGTCCCACTACGCCGGGAAGCACTCACCTGGACCCCCTGCAGGCTGCGTCCGCGGACACGACGCGTCGGTTCACTCACTCCCCCTCATTCAACTCGAACGTGACGCAGCACACACCGAGTTCCCGCAAGATTGAGGGAATCGTTGTACGACACCGACCGGACACCGGCACACTCGCCTGATGCCCGTCGCCCGCCTCCCGCTCGACGAACAACTCACCGCGCTGCGCACGACGCTGTCCCGCAACGAGACTCTCCTGGAGATCCTCGAGCGCACCGCGGCCCTCGGTCTCCCGAACTGGTACCTGACCGCGGGCTGCCTCTTCCAAACCATCTGGAACACGGTCACGGACCGTCCCCCGACCCACGGCATCAAGGACTACGACGTCTTCTACCACGACGCCACGGACCTGTCCTGGGAGGCCGAGGACAAGGTGATCCGGGCAGGCCGCGAAGCGTACGCGGGCCTGCCCGCCGAGGTCGAGATCCGCAACGAGGCCCGCGTCCACCTCTGGTACGAGGAGAAATTCGGCACCCCGTGCCCGCCGTACGACTCCGTGGAGGCCGCGATCGACTCCTTCGCGGCGACGACCTGCTGCCTGGCCGTACGCCTGAAGGAGGACGGCAGTTGGCGCGTGTACGCCCCGCACGGCCTGTCCGACGTCTTCGGCCTCGTCGTACGGCCGAACCCGGTCCTGGCACCGCGAGAGGTCTACGAGACGAAGACGGCCCGCTGGCGGGAGACCTGGCCGGAACTGACGGTCCTGCCGTGGCCTACGCCAGCCGCAACGTGATCCACAGGTCGGTCTCGCCGTCCAGGACATAGCGCTCGGTCTCGACGAAACCCCGGGCCTCCGCGAACCGCGCCCCGTCCGCGTTGGCGGCCAGCACCACGGTCTCGACCGACCCGGCGCCGAGCGCACGCGCGCGCGTGAGGCCGTTTTCGTAGAGGGCGGTTCCGTGGCCCCGGCGGCGGAACTCGGGCAGCACGCGCGCGATGACGGTCGCCACTCCGCCCTCCGGGGGACGCACGGTGGAGCACCCCACGAGCACGTCCCCCAGGTAGGCGTTCTCCAGCCGGTTGCGCCCGCTCCGCTCCCGCACCTCGTCGAGGGACATCGCGGCGGGCGGCACGATCAGGTTGTGGACGTGACGCCAGTCCCGGAGCGCGGTCTCGTCGTCCGCGTCCACCGGCTCGATACGAAGGTCGGTCATACGAAGGTCGGTCATGCGCCGGGAACCTAGATGACCGGCGCATGCGCGTCCAGCCGATTCAGGTCTCGTTAAAAACGGTTGATCCGTCGGCGGGAGGTTCTTAGGGTGGCGAGTACTTCGGAAAGGAGGTGGTTCGGCAGATGTATGAATACCGGACGGAAGAGGTGACTGCGGGCTAGTGGCCCGCCGTCGTACTCGGTTCGGCGCCGGACCAGCGTGTGCGAGTCGCACGCAACCGGCCTAACCCAACGCAGTCACCCGACCCGCGAGCTCGCCGGTACGTCCGGCCGGCTCCCCCGCCGTCAGGCGGAGGGACCTGAGCTCGCGGGTCGCCTGCGTTCCCGGGGACCTACGGGCTCAGCCGGTCCACGTGCCAACTGCCGTCCTGCTCGGCGGTGTAGCGCAGGCGGTCGTGGAGGCGGTTCTCCCGGCCCTGCCAGAACTCGACCGTCCGGGGCGCGATGCGGAAGCCGCCCCAGTGGGGTGGGACCGGAACCTGTTCGCCCTCGGGGTAGCGGGCGAGCAACTCCTCGTACGACGACTCCAGTTCGGCCCGGGAACCGATCACCGAAGACTGGGTGCTGGCCCAGGCTCCGAGCTGGGAGCCGTGCGGACGGGTGCGGAAGTACGCGGCGGTCTCGTCGCGGCCGGTGCGGCGGGCGGTGCCGGTGACCAGGACCTGGCGGGCCATCGGGTGCCAGGGGAAGAGCAGCGACACGTAGGGGTTGGCGCCCAGCTCGCGGGCCTTGCGAGAGTCGTAGTTCGTGTAGAAGACGAAGCCCTGCTCGTCGTAGTGCTTCATGAGGACCGTGCGGGAGCTGGGGCGGCCGTCGGCGTCGGCGGTGGAGACGACCATCGCGTTCGGCTCGAAGACCAGGTCCTGGAGCGCCGCCTCCTCGAACCAGCGGCCGAACTGTGCCATGGGGCCGGCTGCCAGGTCGTGCTCGTCGATGCCCGCCACGCGGTACTGCCTGCGCATCGCGGCGGGGTCGAGGCGGGGATCGCGGTCGATGGGATCACGGTCGGTGGCATCGCGGTCGGTCACGGCGGTCATCTTGCCGTACGGGCGGGCACGGCCACGAGTCCGGGTGGCACTCAGTGCCGCGGACCCTCCCCATGGGTGGCACTCGGCGTTATGGTGCTGATGTCTCTATCTTCGGCCCGCGAGTCCCGCGCGACCGTGGAGCCACAGCATGAGGAGCCGCCTGATGTCCGACCCCGGCTTTGTACCTGGACTCGAGGGAGTCGTCGCGTTCGAGACGGAGATCGCCGAACCGGACAAGGAAGGCGGCGCCCTGCGGTACCGGGGCGTCGACATCGAGGACCTGGTCGGTCATGTCTCGTTCGGCAACGTCTGGGGGCTGCTCGTCGACGGCGCCTTCAACCCCGGGCTGCCGGCCGCCGAGCCGTTCCCGATCCCGGTGCACTCCGGGGACATCCGCGTCGACGTACAGTCCGCGCTGGCCATGCTCGCGCCCGTGTGGGGCCTCAGGCCCCTCCTCGACATCGACGAGGAGCAGGCACGCGACGACCTCGCCCGCGCCGCCGTGATGGCCCTGTCGTACGTCGCCCAGTCCGCGCGCGGGCAGGGGAACGCGATGGTGCCGCAGCGCGAGATCGACAAGGCCCAGTCCGTTGTCGAGCGGTTCATGATCCGGTGGCGCGGTGAGCCCGACCCGAAGCATGTCGCCGCCGTGGACGCGTACTGGACGTCCGCCGCCGAGCACGGCATGAACGCGTCGACGTTCACGGCTCGGGTCATCGCCTCCACCGGGGCCGATGTCGCCGCCGCGCTGTCCGGGGCCGTGGGTGCGATGTCCGGGCCCCTGCACGGTGGTGCGCCGTCACGGGTGCTCGGGATGATCGAGGAGATCGAGCGGACGGGGGACGCGGACGCGTATGTCCGGCAGGCGCTCGACAAGGGTGAGCGGTTGATGGGGTTCGGGCACCGGGTGTACCGGGCCGAGGATCCTCGGGCCCGGGTTCTTCGGCGTACGGCGCGGGAGTTGGGGGCGCCGCGGTTCGAGATCGCCGAGGCGTTGGAGAAGGCGGCGTTGGCGGAGTTGCACTCCCGTCGTCCTGATCGGGTGCTCGCGACCAACGTCGAGTTCTGGGCGGCGATCGTGCTGGACTTCGCAGAGGTCCCTGCGCACATGTTCACGTCGATGTTCACGTGTGCGCGGACTGCGGGGTGGTCGGCGCACATTCTTGAGCAGAAGCGGACGGGGCGGTTGGTGCGGCCGTCTGCTCGGTATGTGGGGCCTGCCGTGCGGGGGCCTGAGTCGATCGAGGGGTTTGGGGATATCGCCCACTGAAGAGGGGCCTGAGGTGTGTGGGCGACTGCGGGCCTGATGTGGCTGGTCGCGCAGTTCCCCGCGCCCCTGAGGGCATCACCCCAAGGCGTGTTCCAGAAGTGCTGCCCATTGGGCTACCACCCTCTCCCGGCGCCCTCTGTCGTCCGTGAGCAGGTTCGCCAGGCCCAAGCCCCTCGCCATGTCCAGGAGGCCCTGGACTGTTTCTCTTGCGCCCGGCTTGGACTCGTCCGCGCGTAGGAGGTCTACGGCGATTCGGTGGGTCTCTCGGCCTACTTTCGCCTCCAACTCTGTTACCCGGGGGCGGAGTTGGTCCTCGTTCGAGGCGGCTACCCAGAGGTGGAGGGCGGCTCGGAACAGGGGGCCGGTGTAGAGGTCGACCAGGGCCTCCACGACGACGCGTCGGTCTTCGGCGCCGTCGGGGAACAGGGCCCGGAGGGCCGTGGAGCGTTCTTCCGCCACGTACTCGACGGCGGCCGTGAAGAGGTCCTCGCGGGTCGGGAAGTGGTGTTGGGCGGCGCCTCGGGAGACGCCGGCGCGTTCGGCCACGACGGAGACCGTGGAGCCTGCCCAGCCGTGTTCGGCGAGGCAGGACACGGCGGCTTCCAGGAGGCGCTGCCGGGTGGCCCGGCTGCGGTCCTGCTTGGGTCTGCGGTCGACCGCGCCCGGCGCCGTCGTCGCGCTCACACCACCCATGCGGGATCCCGTCGTTCGAGAAATGCCGTCATTCCCTCGCGGGCCTGCGCGGAGGCGAACAGCCGTGCCGAGAGCGCGGTCAGGTCGGCCGCGTCCCGGTCGAAGGTTTCCAGCACCCTAGCCGTGAGCAGCCGTTTCGTCTCGGCCAGGGCCTCGGGAGCGGATCGGCGCAGGCCGTCGAGGATCGGTTCGAGGGCCTCGTCGACGTCCTCGGCCGCCGTCGTCAGCAGGCCCACTCGAGTCGCTTCCGTCGCGTCGAAGCGTTCGCCGGTGAGGTAGTAGCGGGCGAGGGCTCTCGGGTCCGTGCGGAGCAGGAGCGGGAGGGAGATCACCGCGGGGGCCACCCCGATCCGTACTTCTGTGAACGCGAAGGTGGACCCCGCGGATGCCGCCGCCATGTCGCAGGCCGCCAGCAGGCCGAGGCCGCCCGCGCGTACGTGGCCCGTCACCCTCGCGACCAACGGTTTGGGGACGTCCACAATCTGGCGGAGCAGGGCCACCAGTGCCTCCGGGGGCGGCGGGTCCCGCAGGTCCGCGCCCGCGCAGAACGTGTTGCCGGTGTGGGTGAGGACGATCGCCCGTACGTCGGCGTCCTTGCCGCACTCCGTCAGCGCGTCCGCCAACTCGGCCACCAGGGACGCCGACAGCGCGTTCCGCGTGGCCGGCGAGTCCAGGCTCAGGGTCTCGATGCCACGCGCGCGTGCACGACCGATCGACGTCATGAGCGGCCTCGCAGTTCCCGGCGCAGGATCTTGCCGGAGGCGGCTCGTGGGACGGCGTCGATGAAAGTGACCCGGCGAACGCGTTTGTAGGGGGCGACGCGTTCGGCGACGTACATCATGACCTCTCCTTCAGTCAGCTCCGGGAGGTCCACGGCGGTCTGTTGGCGGACCACGTACGCGTGCGGGACCTCGTTGTTGTCGTCGTTGTACTCGCCCACGACCGCCGCGTCGGCGATGTCCGGGTGGGTGAGCAGGAGGGCCTCCAGCTCGGCGGGGGCCACCTGGAAGCCCTTGTACTTGATGAGCTCCTTGACCCGGTCGACGACGTACGTCCAGCCGCCCGCGTCCACGTAGCCGACGTCCCCGGTGTGCAGCCAGCCGTCCTGGTCGATCATCGCGGCGGTGTCGTCGGGGCGGCCCAGATAGCCCTTCATCACCTGCGGGCCGCGGATGAGGAGTTCGCCCGCCTCGCCGATGCCCAGGTCCTTGTCCGGGTCCTCCAGGGCGACGACCCGCATCTCGGTGCCGGCGATGAGTTTGCCGACGGTCCCCGGGGGTGCGCTGGCCATGTCCCGTACGGGGACCACGTGGGTGCCCGGGGAGAGCTCCGTCATGCCGTACGCCTGGCCCACGGGCGGCAGGCCCAGGCGCTCGGAGCAGGCGGCGGCGAGGTTCGCGTCGAGGGGAGCCGCGGCGCTGATGATGTACTTCAGGGACGAGAGGTCGTACTGCGCGACCGCGGGGTGTTTGGCGAGGGCCAGGACGATCGGCGGGGCGACGTAGAGGCCGGTGATGCGGTGGTTCTCGATGGCCGCGAGGAAGGTCTCCAGCTCGAAGCGCGGGAGGACGACGACCGCGGCGCCCATCCTCAGGGGTGCGTTCATCAGGGCCGTGAGGCCGTAGATGTGGAAGAACGGCAGTACGGCGAGGATGCGGTCACCGGGGCCGGTGGGGACCGCCGGCTCCAACTGGGCCAGATTCGTGGCTATTTGACGGTGCGTGAGCATCACGCCCTTGGGGCTGCCCGTCGTGCCCGAGGAGTACGGGAGGGCCGCCACGTCCGTCACCGGGTCGATGTCGACCACCGGCTCGGGGTCCGTGGAGCCGAGCATGTCGGCCAGTGAGCGGTGCCCCGGCGCGCTGTCGCAGACGAATATCTCCTCGACCCCGCCCGCGAGTTCGGCCGCCCTGCGTGCCGTGCCCAGGAGGGGCGACAGGGTGACGATCCAGCGGGCGGCCGAGTCCCGCAACTGCTTGGCGAACTCCTCCGGGGTGGCGAGCGGGTGCACCGTCGTGACGGAGGCACCCGCGCGCGTGGCGGCGTAGAACGCCAGCGGGAAGGCGACCGTGTTGGGGCTGTGCAGCGCGAGAACGTCCCCCTTGCGTACACCCGCGTCCGCGAGGCCGGCCGCGATCCGCCGGTGGAACGCGTCGAGTTGGGTGTACGTGAGGGTGGTGCCGTCCGTGCCGTCGACCAGCGCGGGTTCGTCCCCGAACTCGGCGGCCCGGGCCAACACCGCGTCATGGATGGGGAGTTCTACGGCCGGAACGTCTGCGTACTCGCTGCGGAACATGGTTCCTCCTGGCACGGGCCGGCACGGGCCTGCACTGGCCTTCAGGCTTCGGGCTTCGGCCTAGTACGACTTGGGCAGGCCCAGGGTCTGGTGGGAGACGTAGTTGAGAATCATCTCCCGGCTCACCGGAGCAATACGAGCCACACGTGCGGCAGTTATCAACGAAGCGAGCCCGAACTCCCGCGTGAGGCCGTTTCCGCCGAGGGTGTGCACGGACTGGTCCACGGCCCGCACACAGGCCTCGCCTGCCGCGTACTTGGCCATGTTGGCGGCCTCGCCCGCGCCCACGTCGTCACCGGCGTCGTACAGATGCGCCGCCTTCTGCATCATCAGGCGGGCGAGTTCGAGGTCGATGTGCGCCTGTGCGAGGGGGTGGGCGATCGCCTGGTGGGCGCCGATCGGGGCGTCCCACACGGTGCGGTCGCGCGCGTACTCGATCGCTCGGGCGAGCGCGTAGCGGCCCATGCCGATCGCGAAGGCTGCGGTCATGATGCGCTCGGGGTTGAGACCGGCGAAGAGCTGGAGCAGGCCCGCGTCCTCGTCGCCCACGAGCGCGTCGGCGGGCAGCCGTACGTCGTCCAACGTCAGCTCGAACTGCTTTTCAGCCGCCTGGAGTTCCATGTCTATCCGGCGCCGGGTGAAGCCGTCGGCGTCGCGCGGGACGATGAACAGGCAGGGCTTCAGGCGGCCGGTTCGGGAGTCTTCCGTGCGGCCGACGATGAGGGTCGCGTCCGCCAGGTCCACGCCGGAGATGAAGACCTTGCGGCCGGTGAGGAGCCAGTCCGTGCCGTCCCGCCGGGCGGTGGTGGTGATGCGGTGGCTGTTGGACCCCGCGTCCGGCTCGGTGATGCCGAAGGCCATCGTGCGGGTGCCGTCGGCGATTCCGGGGAGCCAGTCACGTTTCTGTTCTTCCGTGCCGAAGCGGGCGATGACCGTGCCGCAGATCGCCGGTGAGACGACCATCATGAGGAGAGGGCAGCCCGCGGCTCCCAACTCCTCCAGAACTATGGAGAGTTCGGAGATGCCGCCGCCTCCACCTCCGTATTCCTCGGGGAGGTTGACGCCCAAGTAGCCGAGCTTGGCTGCCTCGGACCAGAGTTGCTCGCGGTCGTAGGTACGACCGTGGCGTTTGCCCAGGGCGGCCACGGCGGCACGGAGGGCCTTGTGTTCTTCGGTTTCCAACGCGACGCTCATTGATCCTCCTGAGAAACCTCTACGACTGCGAGCAGAACGCCGACCTCCACCTGTCGGCCCGGAGCGGCGTGCAGGGCCGTCAGCGTGCCCGTGACCGGAGCAGTGATCCTGTGTTCCATCTTCATTGCCTCCACCCAGAGGAGGGGTTGGCCGGCGCTCACCGAGGCTCCTACCGTCAGGCCCTCCGCGACTCTCACCACCGTGCCGGGCATCGGTGCCAGGAGTGAGCCGGGGGCCAACTGGGCTGCCGGGTCGGGGAAGCGGGAGAGGGCGGTCAGGGTGGTGGTGTTCACGTACACCTGGTCGGTGTCGTAGCGCGTGACCTCGAACTTCCGCTGCACGCCGTCCACTTCGAGTACGACGAGAGTGGCGTCCGCGTGGACGACGCGCACCCCGTCCGCGCTCAGGCCCTCCCGCGTGTGCCTGTACCGGACCTCGCACTCGGTGTCACCCATCGCGTACCGCTTCACCTGCGGCTGGGACGGGAGGTTGCGCCAGGCGCCGCCGAAGCGGGAGCGGCCGTGGGCGTCGGCCAGGGCGGCGGCCAGGGCGGCGTGCGGGTCGGGGGCCGGCCGGGTGAGGTCGGGGAGGTGGCGGTCGTAGAAGCCGGTGTCCATGTGGGCCGTCGTGAACTCCTTGTGGCGCAGGGAGTTGACGAGGAGGGCGCGGTTGGTGAGGGGGCCGTGGATCGTTGCCCGGTCAAGGGCTCCGGCCAGTTTGCGGACGGCTTCCGCTCGAGTGGGGGCGTGGGCGACGACCTTGGCGAGCATCGGGTCGTAGTGGACTCCGATGTCGTCGCCGTCGGTGTAGCCGGTGTCCAGGCGGACGCCGTCCGGGACGGATAGGCGGTGCAGGGTGCCGGTCTGGGGGGTCCAGTCGGTCGCGGGGTCCTCGGCGTAGAGGCGGGCCTCTATGGCGTGGCCTTGTGGGCGGGGAGGGGTGGTTTCCAGGGGCTCGCCCTCCGCGATGCGGAGTTGCAGGGCCACCAGGTCGATGCCGAACACGGCCTCGGTGACCGGGTGTTCGACCTGGAGGCGGGTGTTCATTTCGAGGAAGTGGGGCTTGCCGTCGGGGGAGATGAGGAACTCGACCGTTCCGGCGCCCTCGTAGGCGACCGCGCGGGCGGCACGTACGGCCAACTCGCTTAGTTCTTCGGCGAGTTCCCCGGTCAGACCCGGCGCCGGGGACTCCTCGATCACCTTCTGGTGGCGGCGTTGGAGGGAACAGTCCCGGGTGCCGAGGGCCCATACCGTGCCGTGGGTGTCGGCGAGGATCTGTACCTCGACGTGGCGGCCGCCCTCCACGTAGGGCTCGACGAAGACCTCGCCGTCGCCGAAGGCGCTCGTCGCCTCGGCGCGCGCTGCCGTCAACTCGGCTTCCAGGTCGGCGAGTCGGCGTACGACGCGCATGCCGCGTCCGCCGCCGCCCGCGGCCGCCTTCACCAGGACGGGGAGGTCGGCCTCGGTGACGTGCTCCAGGGAGGCGATGCCCATCAGTTCCTTGGCGCGGGTCTTGGAGGCCATCGCCTCGATCGCCTCGGGCGGCGGGCCGATCCACACCAGGCCGGCGGCCAGGACGGCGCGGGCGAAGTCGGCGTTCTCGGAGAGGAAGCCGTAGCCGGGGTGCACCGCGTCCGCGCCCGCCGCGACGGCCGCCTTCACGATCAACTCGCCGCGCAGGTACGTCTCTTGGGGTGTCGACCCGGGCAGCCGTACCGTCGCGTCGGCCACGCGTGAGTGGAGCGCGTTCGCGTCGGCGTCCGAGTGCACGGCGACCGTGCGGATGCCCAGCTCACGGCAGGTACGGAAGACCCGGCAGGCGATCTCGCCGCGGTTGGCGACGAGGACGGTCGATATCACGTGGTCCCTCACATCGGTCATGGCCCTCACATCCGGAAGACGCCGAAGCCACCGCGCGCGCCCTCGTAGGGCGCGGTGTGGAGGGCGGACAGGCACAGGCCGAGGACGGTGCGGGTGTCGCGCGGGTCGATGACACCGTCGTCGTACAGCCGCCCCGACAGGAACATCGGCAGCGACTCGGACTCGATCTGCTGCTCCACCATGGCGCGCAGCGCGGCGTCCGCGTCGTCGTCGTAGGGCTGCCCCTTGGCTACGGCCGACTGGCGGGCGACGATCGACAGGACGCCGGCGAGCTGTTGGGGGCCCATGACGGCGGACTTGGCGCTGGGCCAGGCGAAGAGGAAGCGGGGGTCGTAGGCGCGCCCGCACATGCCGTAGTGCCCGGCGCCGTACGAGGCGCCCATCAGCACGGAGAGGTGCGGTACGCGGCTGTTGCTGACGGCGTTGATCATCATCGCGCCGTGCTTGATGATGCCGCCCTGTTCGTACTCCTTGCCGACCATGTAGCCGGTGGTGTTGTGCAGGAAGAGGAGCGGGATGTCGCGCTGGTTGGCCAACTGGATGAACTGGGCGGCCTTTTGGGACTCCTGGCTGAAGAGGACCCCTTGGGCGTTGGCGAGAATGCCGATCGGATAGCCGTGCAGGGTGGCCCAGCCCGTCACCAGGCTCGCGCCGTAGAGGGGCTTGAACTCGTCGAAGTCCGAGCCGTCGACGAGGCGGGCGACGACCTCGCGCGGATCGAAGGGGGTCTTGAGATCCCCCGGGACGATGCCCAGCAGCTCGTCCTCGTCGTACTTGGGAGGTGCCGCCGGGCCCGGATCGCCGTACGCCTTGCGGTGGTTGAGGCGGGCGACGACGCGGCGCGCCTGCCTGAGCGCGTCCTGCTCGTCGACGGCGAAGTGGTCCGCGAGGCCCGACACGCGCGCGTGCATCTCGGCGCCGCCGAGCGACTCGTCGTCGCTCTCCTCGCCGGTCGCCATCTTCACGAGGGGCGGCCCGCCGAGGAACACCTTGGCGCGTTCCTTGACCATGATGACGTGGTCGGACATGCCCGGGATGTACGCGCCACCGGCGGTGGAGTTGCCGAAGACGACCGCGATCGTGGGGATACCGGCGGCCGAAAGGCGGGTCAGGTCGCGGAAGATGGCGCCGCCCGGGATAAAGATCTCCTTCTGGGACGGGAGATCGGCACCACCCGACTCCACGAGGCTGATGCAGGGCAGCCGGTTGGCGAGTGCGATGTCGTTCGCCCGCAGGGCCTTCTTCAACGACCAGGGATTGCTGGCTCCGCCGCGCACGGTGGGGTCGTTGGCGGTGATCAGGCACTCCACGCCCTCCACCACCCCGATGCCGGTGACGAGCGAGGCGCCGACCGCGTAGTCGCTGCCCCAGGCGGCGAGCGGGGACAGTTCGAGGAAGGGCGTGTCGGGGTCGAGGAGCAGTTCGATGCGCTCGCGGGCGAGCAACTTGCCGCGTTTGCGGTGCCGTTCGACATACTTCGGCCCGCCGCCCGCGAGTGCCTTGGCATGCTCGGCGTCGAGCTCGGCGAGCTTGGCGAGCATGGCCTCGCGGTGGGCCGCGTAGTCGGGACCGCTGATGTCCAGGGCGGACGGAAGGACGGTCACAGCAGGGCCTCCGGAATGTCCAGTCGACGGGAACGCAGCCATTCACCCAGGGCCTTGGCCTGCGGATCGAAACGATGCTGGGCGGCGACGCCCTCGCCGAGGATTCCCTCGACGACGAAGTTGAGGGCACGGAGGTTGGGCAGCACATGCCGCTTCACCACCAACTCCTCGGTCTCCGGCAGGAGTTCGCGGAACCGGTCGACGGTCAGCGTATGGGCGAGCCAGCGCCACGCCTCATCCGTACGCGCCCACACCCCCACGTTGGCGTTCCCTCCCTTGTCACCGCTACGGGCCCCGGCGACCAGACCAAGGGGCGCCCGCGTCGTGGGCCCGTCCGGCGGAGGCTCGGGGAGGGCCGGCTGCGAAACGTCTTCCAGTACGCGGGTGTCGTGGGCCGGGGCCACAGCAACCCGGCGCCCGTCGTGGAGGACGGCCACATGGTCGACGGCCCCATGGGGGACATACACATCATCGAAGACGCCATAGGGCGCTCCCTTTCCAGGTGGGGTCAGCACATGGAAGCCGGGGTAACTGGCGAGTGCGAGTTCGACGGCGGCCGCGCTCAACGCCCGACCGACGGTCTCCTGATCGGGATCTCGCACGACGAGCCGCAGCAGTGCGCTGGCGGTCTCCTCCGTGGAGGCATCCGCGTGGTCGGTACGGGCGAGATCCCAACGGAGTTCACCGGGCCGCGACTTGGCGTTCCCCTCGCCGAACGCGGCCTCCATCTGTTCCCGGACGAGGGTGGCCTTGCGCTCGATGTCGAGCCCCGTGAGCACGAAGGTGACCTCGTTGCGGAAGCCGCCCAGCCGGTTGAGCCCGACCTTGAGGGCCGGCGGCGGAGCCTCACCGCGCACACCCTCGATCCGAACCCGGTCGGGCCCGTCCTCGGCGAGCCGTACGGTGTCGAGGCGGGCGGTGACATCGGGACCGGCGTACCGGGCACCGTGCGTCTCGTAGAGGAGCTGCGCGGTGACGGTGCCGGCGTCCACGACTCCCCCGGTGCCGGGGTGTTTGGTGATGACGCAGGAGCCGTCTTCATGGATCTCGGCCAGCGGAAACCCGGGCCGTCGCAGCTTCTCCGGCGTGTGCTCGGTGAAGAAGGCGTAGTTGCCGCCGGTCGCCTGGGTTCCGCACTCCAGCACATGTCCGGCGACCACGGCCCCCGCGAGCCGGTCGTGGTCGTCCGCGCCCCACCCGAAGTGAGCGACGGCCGGCCCCGTGACCAGGGCGGCGTCGGTGACGCGTCCGGTGACCACGATGTCGGCCCCCGCGTCGAGACAGGCGGCGATGCCGAAGCCACCGAGATAGGCATGCGCGGCAAGGGCATCCGGATACCGGCCGGCGAGATCGTCCCCCTCGACATGCGCGACCCGTACGCCGACCCCCACCCGATCCGCCAACTCCCTTACGGCGTCGGCGAGTCCAGCGGGATTCAGTCCCCCGGCGTTGGTGACGATCCGCACCCCGCGCTCGACGGCGAGGCCGAGGCATTCCTCCAGTTGCCCGAGGAAGGTACGGGCATACCCGGCGCCGGGGTCCTTGAGCCGGTCCCGGCCCAGGATGAGCATGGTCAGCTCGGCGAGGTAGTCACCGGTGACGAAGTCCAGTTGACCGCCGGTGAGCATCTCGCGAAGGGCGTCGAAGCGGTCGCCGTAGAAGCCGGAGGCGTTGCCAATGCGGAGCGGGGCGGGTTGGGCATCACTGTGCGGGCTCACTGAGGGCCGCCTCCCTTCAGGTCCTGGTTCTGGTTCAGGTTCTGGTTCAGGTTCTGGTTCTGGTTCGGCTTCGGTGGACGTCCGATACCGGGTGGTCCCGCGAAGGCCTGAGCGATGTCGAGCCACCGGTCGGCGTCGGGGCCGACCGCCTCCACCGCGAGGTCGGCGCGGTGGGCGCGCCGGGTGGCGAGGAGGCAGAAGTCGAGAGCGGGGCCGGTGACGCGTTGCGGGGCGTCTTCAGGGCCGTAGGTCCACAACTCACCTGAGGGGGCCCGGAGTTCGACACGGAACTCCTCACTCGGTGGAGTCAGCCCGTGCACACCGAAGGCGAAGTCGCGTGCGCGCACGCCGATGCGCACCACGTGCCGGAGCCGATCCGTAGGTGGCCGCACCACACCCACCGCATCGGCGACATCCTGCCCGTGGGCCCAGGTCTCCATGAGACGACCGGTGGCCATGGAGGCGGCCGACATGGGTGGGCCGTACCAGGGGAAACGGATCCCTGTGGGGGCGGCGCACAAGGCGTCCAACAGGGCCCTCCGCCCGGCCCGCCAGTCGGCGAGGAGCCGGGCGGGTGGTTTCGCGGCCCCCTCCTGCGCACCCTCGTCCACGAACGACTCGGGAGCGGCGAGCGCCTCCTCCACCAACCCCCGGAACGCCTTCTCGTCCGTCACAGCGAGCAGCGCGGAGTGGTCGGTCCAGGCCAGGTGGGCGATCTGGTGAGCGACGGTCCAGCGGGCAGCAGGGGTCTCAAAGGCCCAGCCCTCCGGCCTCAACTCGGCGACAAGCCGGTCGAGTTCCTCGCTCTCCTCACGCAGGTCGTCGAACACGCGCGTCGGATCGGACATGGGGGGAGCATGGCAGGGGCACCAGAAACAATCAAGCGTGCTTGCATTATTCACATGGGCGGGGTGTGAGGAGGTGCTGGTCGACGGGGTTGCTGTGGCCCTGAGTTGTGACGTGCGGGTTGGGCCACTCGCTTCTTTGTCAGTGTCGGGCTTCCGCGGCCCGAGTAAAGGGCGCTCCCTGCGGTCGCGTCGGCTGCGCCGATTCCGCTGCGCTCCACCCTTGACTCGACCCGCTCCAGCCCGTTTGAGAAGCGAGCGAGCGGCCCGGAGGAATGGGTGGCCGACGCATGAGTTCCCTTGCCTGTACTGCGTTCTGGGCCGGGGTAGAGGGGCGCGCTGGCGTCTCGCCTGCACGCCGGGCTGGCTCAGCGGCCAACGGCGAGTGGGGACTTCCCTACGAGACCCCGGGCCTGCGGGCGCAGGGACGCGCTCGCGCCTCGCCAGCACGCCGGGCCGGCTCGGCGGCCAGCCCCTGGTGGGGACTTCCGCAAGAAGACGGCGGGTCGGCAGGAGGGCTCCGGGTCGGCAGGGAGGTTCCGGGGCGGGAGGGTGGGCCTGTGGCAGTCGGTCGGTCCTGCGCTGAGCTGTCCTGGGTTGGGCTGTCCTGGGCTGGGTGGGGGCGCGGGCGGTGAGCCCCGTCCGTCGATCGAGTCTCTCGCCCGGGGCGCCGGTCCGTAGAAATGTGACGGTCGGGGGTTGAGGTGTGGCATTTCCCCGCCCCGGCAGCCCTCGCCCCCGGGTCTTTCGTCTCGCTGCCGACCCTGTCCTGTCTGGAAGCTGGGGTCTTTCCTAACCGGTCAAAGCCCGTGACGGTGGTTAGTTTTACCCCCAGCCTCCAGCACCCACCCACCGGCCACCGGCCGTGGGCCACCGGCCGTGGGCCACCGGCCGTGGGCCGTGGGCCGTGGGCCGTGGGCCGTGGGCCGTGGGCCGTGGGCCGCTGAGCCAACCGATCCGGTGTGCAGACGAGACGCGAACGCACCTCTGCTCGCGCAGGCCGGGGTCTCGTAGGGAAGTCCCCGCCCGCCGTTGGCCGCTGAGCCGACCCGGCGTGCTGGCGAGACGCGACCGCGCCCCTGCATCCGCAGTCCGGAGTCTTGCTCCGGAAGTCCCCACCGGGGATTGGCCGCCGGGCCGGCCCGGCGTGCAGGCGAGATGCGAGCACGTCCCTGCGCGAGCGGGCCGGAGTCCCGTGCGGAAGTCCCCACCCGCCGTTGGCCGCTGAGCCGGCCCGGCGTGCTGGCGAGACGCGACCGCGCCCCTACGCCCGCAGGCCCGGAGTCTTGCTCCGGAAGTCCCCACCGGGGGTTGGCCGCTGAGCCGGCCCGGCGTGCAGACGAGACGCGAACGCGCTCCCTCTACCCCGGCCCAGAACGCAGTACAGGCAAGGGAACTCATGCGTCGGCCACCCATTCCTCCGGGCCGCTCGCTCGCTTCTGAAACGGGCTGGAGCGGGCCGAGTCAAGGGTGGAGCGCAGCGGAATCGGCGCAGCCGACGCGACCGCAGGGAGCGCCCTTTACTCGGGCCGCGGAAGCCCGACACTGACAAAGAAGCGAGTGGCCCAACCCGCACACCACAGCTCAGGGGCAGGCCAACACCTACGCCTCCACCCGCACTTTCCCCCGCCCCACCTGCGTCCGCACCGCCCCCATACTCGCCGCGATAACCAACGCAATAGCCATGGCCTCGGCAACGGACAGCGCCTGGTGGAGGATCAGGAAGCCCGCTGTTGCCGCGACGGCTGGTTCCAGGCTCATGAGGATGGCGAAGGTGGAGGCGGGGAGGCGGCGTAGGGCCAGGAGTTCGAGGGTGTACGGGAGGACCGAGGAGAGGACCGCCACTGCCGAGCCGAGGGCAATCGTCGTGGGGTTCAGGAGCTTTGTGCCCGACTCCGCGATGCCGAGGGGCAGGAACACCACCGCTGCCACGACCATCGCCAGCGCCAGACCGTCGGCCTGGGGGAAGCGGCGGCCCGTGCGGGCGCTGAAGATGATGTAGGTGGCCCACATGGCGCCGGCACCGAGGGCGAAGGCCACGCCTATGGGGTCCAGGCTGCTGAAGCCTCCGCCGCCGAGGAGGAAGACGCCGGCCAGAGCGAGCCCCGCCCACACGGCGTTCAGTGCGCGCCGGGACGTCAGGACGGAGAGGGCGAGCGGGCCCAGTACCTCCAGCGTCACCGCCGGGCCCAGGGGAATGCGGGCCAGGGACTGGTAGAAAAGGCCGTTCATCGCGGCCATGGTGACGCCGAAGGCGACGACCGTGCCCCAGTCCGCGCGCGAGTGACCACGCAGGCTCGGACGGCAGACCACGAGCAGAACCACCGCCGCCACCAGCAGCCTGAGCGTCACCACACCCAGCGACCCCGCCCTGGGCATCAACGTCACCGCCAGCGCACCACCGAACTGCACCGAGACACCCCCGGCCAGCACCAGACCCACCGGCCCGAGCGAACCGACGCGACGCGGGACGGCAGCCGGAGTGGCCACGGGGGCGGTGGTCGACGACGTACTGGGGATGCTCACGGGACTTCCAGGGGGCTCAGCTCGGATTTCGTCCATCACGATGCACTGCTCGGTCCATGGTAATGGACCGAGACAGGCGTGTGAACCCTCTATGCAACTGTCAGATGGCGCTCCAGGGGACCTCGTCCCGGAACAGGGGACGGCCGTCGGGGAGGGTGGTGGGCATCGGCCCGAAGAGGGGATCGGAGTACTCCACGTACTCGGAGTGCTCGGCCTGGGGGTAGACCGGCTCGTACGTCTGGTGTGTCTGGTGCGTCTGCGGTATCCAGCTCTCGGTGAACATCGGCGGCGCGGCGTACCCGTAACCCGCCGGAACCCCTGCCCCTGCCCCTGCCTCTGCCTCTGCCCCCAGCTGCGTGAACAACGGCAATCGCAGTTCGCCGGTGTCCATCACCGCGTTGTTCTGCGAGCGGTGCAGCCGGGAGTACGCACCGCCCATCGCCATCAGCTCCGCATGGCGTCCCGTCTCCACGATCCGTCCCCCGTCCACGACCAGGATGCGATCGGCGTCGGGGGCGAGGTTGAGGTCGTGGGTGATCATGATGGTCGTACGGCCCGCCATCAGTCGGCGTAGAGGCTTCACGACGCGGCGGGCGGCCATCGAGTCCAGGCCGGTGGTCGGTTCGTCGAGGACCAGGACCGGGGCGTCGCGCAGGATCGCGCGGGCGATCGCCAGGCGCTGGAGCTGACCGCCGGACAGGCGGGCCGAGTTGGGGTCGACCTTCGTGTCGTAGCCGTCGGGGAGGCGGAGGACGAACTCGTGGGCGTCGGCCGCCGTCGCCGCGTCCACGATCGCCTGTTCGCTCGCGCCGGGGCGGCCGCAGGCGATGTTCGCGCGCACGGTGTCGTGCAGGACGAGGGTCTCCTGCGGGAGCAGGGTCACGTACTCGCGCAGGCGGGCGAGGGGGAGGTCCCGCAGGGGTACGCCGTCGAGAAGGACGTCGCCCGCGTCGGGGTCGTAGAAGCGGAGGAGCATTTTGGAGACCGTGGACTTGCCGGCGCCGCTGGGGCCGGTGACGATCACCAGCTCGCCGGGGTTGACGGTGAAGGAGAGGCCCTCCAGGGCGACGCGGTCGGCGCCGGGGTAGCTGAAGGTGACGTCGCGGAGTTCGACCGTGCCGTCGGGGCGGCCGAACTCCGTGCCGTGGCTGGGGTCGGCGACGGACGGTCGTACGTCCAGGATCTCGATCAGGCGCTCGGCGCCCGCGGTGGCGGCGGTGATGGTCAGGCCGAGTTGGGCCAGGCCGCGGACGGGCGGGTAGAGGTAGCCGAGGAAGGCCGAGAAGGCGAGGAGTTGGCCCAGGGTCATGCGGCCGGTGGAGATCTCCCAGGCGCCGATGCCGACGACGGCCAGCACGCACACCGTCTCGATGACGGCGACCAGTTGCTCGTACGCCTCGTTGAGCCGGGTCGAGCGGACGGAGGCGCGGAACCAGGCGCCGGCCTCCTCGTTCAGGCGGCGGCGTTCCGCGTCGCGGCGGCCGTAGGCCTGGGTGAGGACGATGTTGCCGAGGGACTCCTCGACGACGGAGGTGATCGCGCCGTCGGCGACCCGGCCCTCGCGTGAGACGTCTTTGATGGAGCCGGAGAAGCGGCGGGCCGCCAGCCAGAAGAGGGGGGCGAGGACGAAGGTGGCCGCGGCCAGGTCCCAGCGCAGCCAGAACGCCGCGGCGGCGTAGAAGAGGGCGGAGAAGACCGCGGAGGCGGTGCCGACGACTCCGGACACGACGAGGGTTTCGATCGCCTCGACGTCGCCGGTGAGGCGGGACAACAGGTCGCCCTGGCGGTGGCGTTGGAAGAAGTGCGGGGGCAACTGCTGTACGTGGTCGAAGACATGCTCGCGCAGTCTCATCACGAAGCGTTCGGTGGCCCAGGCGGCGAGGGAGTTGCCGGCGTACGAGACGAACGCGCCGACGATCGCCACGCCCAGCCATTTGGCGGCGGGGGTCCAGAAGGCGCTCAGTGAGCCCTTCGCCAAGGCGCGGTCGGTGAGGTCGGCGAAGAGGAGGATGGCCTCGGTCTCGGCGAGCGCGCCGACGATGGTGCACACCCAGACGAGCACCAGCCAGCGTCTGAGGCCCCGGGTGAGCGGCCAGAACCGGCGGAAGGCGACTCGGGCGGGAATGGTGGGAGTTTCGTCGCCCTCGTCGTATTCGAGGTCTTCTTCGTCCGTGTCCGCATATTCATCCGCGCCCATGATCCCCTCCGCTTTCCGTCATCAGAATTCTTTTGGATTTTCGAATTCAGGAAAGAAAAGAGGGCCGACTGCGTGGGTCGGCCCTCTTCTTTACTGCCGGTTCAGCTGTCCTGGCCGGGCAGCGGCTTCGGCAGCGGCTTGGGCTGGTGCTTCTTGCGCGGCTTCGGGGGCGGCGGGGGCGGGAGCTGCTTCGACTTGGGCTTGGGGGACAGCGGGGCGAGCTTCTTGAGGCTCATGCCGAACTCCTTGGGTTGTGCAGTGGACTGTGCGTCAAAGTCGAGCGTGTTACCGCCCGGGGAATTCCCGACACCGATGAACTTACACGCGACCGACCCCACGGACCGGCAAATTCGGCAAGCGAACGGCAAGCAGGTCCTGTGAATACCTTTGCGAATCCTGAGTTCCGGCGGCGAACCTGAGAGTTCTCTAATAAACCTGAGAACAGCCTTAACGAACCTGTGCTTCCGCCCTCAAACGAGGGCCCCGAGGAGTCACCCTCGGCCGTCCCGGGGGCCCAACTCCTCCAGCGCCTCCGCCAGTACCTCTGCCAGATGACGTGCCCGTACCCCCGCCAACTGTTCCAACTGTGTACGGCACGAGAAGCCGTCCGCCAGGATCACCGTGTCCTGCGGCGCCTCCCGTACGGAAGGGAGCAGTTGTTCCTCCGCGCAGGCAGTGGAGACTTCGTAGTGGCCCTTCTCGAAGCCGAAGTTGCCCGCCAACCCGCAGCAGCCGCCGGAGAGTTCGCCGGTCAGGCCCGCTGCCGTGCGGAGGCGGCGGTCGGGGGCGTCGCCCAGTACCGCGTGCTGGTGGCAGTGGGTCTGGCCCACCGTCGGGCGGTCGATGCGGGGCGGGGTCCAGTCGGGGGCCGCGTGGCGCTCCAGGGCCTCGGCGAAGGTGAGGACCATGGCGGCGAGACGGGCCGCACGGGGGTCGTCGGGCAGCAGCTCGGGGAGGTCCGTGCGGAGGGCCGCCGCGCAGCTCGGTTCCAGGACCACCACGGGCGGGGCGCCCTCGTCGTCCACCAGTACGCCCATTCCGTCCAGGGTGGTGCGCATCACCTCGCGGGCGCGGTCCAGTTGGCCCGTCGACACATACGTCAGTCCACAACAGACGGGCTTCCCCGCCATCACCGGCAGGACGGGGAGCACACCCAGTCCCGCCGCCTCCAGTACCCGAACGGCCGCGTGACCGACGGACGGTGAGAGGTGCTCCGTGAAGGTGTCCGGCCACAGGTGGACACGTCCCCGGGTGGGCGTCTCCACGTACTCCACTCCGTCCTGCGTATTCCGCCGTGACTCCGCCAGGACCTCCCGCCGCCACGCACGCGTGAACGTCACCCCCGCCACCCGCGGGATCCCCCGCTCCCCCGCGATCCCGCCCAGCCGCTTCGCCAGCGCCGCCAACGGCCGTACGGAAGCGAGGGAGTTGACCAGCCGGGCCGTGCGCGTGCGGTCCACCAGGCGGAGCCAGCGCGGCAGCCGGCCCATCGCGTAGTGGGACGCGGGGCGGCGGCGGCCCTCGTAGTGGTGGTGCAGGAACTCCGCCTTGTACGTGGCCATGTCGACCCCGACCGGGCAGTCCGTACGGCAGCCCTTGCACGACAGGCACAGGTCCAGCGCGTCCCGGACCTCCGTCGACCGCCAGCCGTCGGTGACCAGTTCGCCCGCGAGCATCTCGTGCAGGAGTCGGGCGCGCCCGCGTGTGGAGTGCTGCTCCTCGCCCGTCGCGCGGAACGACGGGCACATCACCGACGGCCCGGACACCTCCGTCGTACGGCACTTGGCCACCCCTACGCACCGCCGTACCGCCGCCGAGAAGTCGCCGCCGTCGGACGGGTAGCCGAACACGACGTCCACCGGCTCGCGGGGCAGGACGGAGAAGCGGAGGTTCGTGTCGAGCGGGGCGGGCCGCACCAGCATCCCGGGGTTGAGGAGGTCGTCCGGGTCCCACACGCCCTTCGCGCGCTCGAAGAGGGTCACCATCTCGGCGCCGTACATCTTCGGCAACAACTCCGCGCGGGCCTGGCCGTCCCCGTGTTCGCCGGAGAGCGAGCCGCCGTGGGCCACCACCAGTTCGGCCAGGTCCTCCGAGAAACGGCGGAATCGGCCGATGCCCGGTTCCGTCAGCAGGTCGAAGTCGATGCGGACGTGGATGCAGCCGTCCCCGAAGTGGCCGTACGGCGTGCCCCGGAGGCCGTACGACCCCAGCAGTCCCCTGAAGTCCCTTAGATACGCGCCCAGTCGAGCCGGCGGTACCGCGCAGTCCTCCCAGCCCGGCCACGCCTCCGAGCCGTCGGGCATTCTCGTCGCCGTACCGCTCGCGTCCTCGCGGATGCGCCACAGGGCGCGTTGGCCCGAAGGGTCCGTCACCACCAGGGAGTCGAGGACGTCGGCCGCGCGGACGATCGTCTCCGCACGCGCGCGTGCCTCCGCCGCCGTGTCGCCGCCGGTCTCCACGAACAGCCAGGCGCCGCCCCGGGGAAGGTCGGCGGTGGAACGGACCAGGTCGGCGGCCATCCCCTCGACGGTGAGCGGCGCGAAGGCAAGCAGGCCCGCCGCCTCCTCCGCCGCCGCGCCCTCGTCGGCGTAGGCCAGCACGGCGAGGGCACGCGCGCGGGGTGCCTCGACGAGTCGTACGACCGCCTCCGTGAGGATGCCCAGGGTGCCCTCGCTGCCGCAGAAGGAGCGGGCGACGTCCGCGCCGTGCTCGGGGAGGAGGGCGTCCAGGGCGTAGCCCGAGATACGGCGGGGGAGGTCCGGGAAGCCGGTGCGCAGGCGGGCCAACTCGGCCTCCACGAGGGGGCGTAGGCCTTCCGGGGCGCCCGCCCAGTCGCGGCCCGACGTCAAGCGGTCGCCCCTCGCGGTGAGCACCGACAGCTCGCTCACGTTGTCCGCCGTGGTGCCCCAGGCGACCGAGTGGGAGCCGCAGGAGTTGTTGCCGATCATGCCGCCGAGGGTGCAGCGGCTGTGGGTCGAGGGGTCGGGGCCGAAGCGCAACCCGTGGGGCGCGGCGGCCTGTTGGAGGCGGTCGAGGACCAGGCCGGGCTGGACGACGGCCGTGCGGGAGGCGGGGTCCAGGGACAGCAGGCCGTTCATGTGGCGGGTGAAGTCGAGGACCACGCCCGTGCCCGTCGCCTGGCCGGCGATCGAGGTGCCGCCGCCGCGCGCCACGACCGGCACCCCGTGCGCCCGGCAGGCCGCGAGCACGGCCGCCACGTCGTCGGCGTCACGGGGCGCGACGACACCGAGGGGGACGCGTCGGTAGTTGGACGCGTCCATCGTCGTCAGCGCCCGGGACGTGACGTCGAAGCCGACCTCGCCCCGGACGGTCCTCGTCAGCTCCGCTTCAAGATCCGCCATGCCCCCAGCATGAAGGGATTCTGTAAACGCATCCAGAACCTCCCCAGTTCGATCACTAACTCTCATATAGTGACCGTCAGTTGAGCACCCGGTGTCGCTTCTCGCCCACGAACCCGACGAGCACCCCCCGAGGACACGACCGAGGACGACTGAGGACCACGACCAAAGACGCCCGAGGACCCGACCGAGGACCCCCTTCATGACCGCCCCCATACTTTCCGGCGAACGGCCCACCTTCCGTACGATCGCCCCCGCTCCCCTGTTCACCGCGGTACTGGCCGGGCTCGCGGTCGTCGGCGCGGTCTATGTGACTCCCGACGCGAAGCGCCTCGCGGTCGCCTGCGGTGCGGGCGCCGGCGCGCTGCTGCTGTGCGCGGCCGTCGCGCTCGCCGCGCACGCGTACCAGACGGCCCGTATCACCCGCCGCCGGCTCGAGGCCGTCACCCTGGACGCGGGGCGGCTGCTGCAGGAACGGGCCCGGCTGAGCACGGACTTCGACCGTGAGCGCGTGCAGTTGACCGAGGAGCTGACCCACGAGCGGGCCCGGTTGACCGCCGAACTCTCGCAGGAACGCGCCCGGTTGACCTCCGAGTTCTCCCAGGAGCGGCTGCGGCTCACCACCTCCTTCGCGGAGGAGCGCGGCCGCCTCACCGAGGAGAGCTCCCTGGAGCGCGCCCGACTGACCGCCGAGAACAAGCAGTTGACCGAGCGGGCCCGCCGGGACTCCCACGAGCGCGCCGCCGCGCTCTCCGCGACCGCCAACGCGGCGGGCCGGATGCAGGCGTTGGCCACCGGCATGCTCGCCGACCTGCGCGCCATGGAGGAGCGGCACTCCGACGAGGACGTCCTCGCCGATCTGCTCCACCTCGACCACCGCACCGCGCAGGCGGGCCGTATCGCCGACTCCGTCGCCGTCCTCACGGGCGCCCGCTCCGGCCGCCGCTGGGCGCGCCCGATCGCCATGGAGTCGATCCTGCGCGGCGCGATGGGCCGGATCAGCGGCTATCAGCGCGTGCGGGTGCACTCCGCGAGCGACACCGCCGTCGCCGGGCACGCGGCCGAGGGCGTGATGCACGCGCTCGCCGAACTCCTCGACAACGCGGCGAACTTCTCGCCGCCGAGCGCCGAGGTGCATGTCTACGTGGAAGAGGTGCCCGCCGGCGTCATCCTGTCGGTGGAGGACAGCGGCCTGGTCATGGGCGACATCCAACTGCGCCGCGCCGAACGCGCGGTGTCCGGCGACTCCACCGAACTCGGCGGCCTCACCGGCACCCGGCTGGGCCTCGCGGTCGTCGGCCGGCTGGCCCGCAAGTACGGGCTGAAGGTGTCGTACCGGCCCTCCGCGCGCGGCGGCACGGGCGTCCTGATGCTCGTACCGCAGGACATCCTGGTGCCCCAGGACGCCCCGGCGACCCCGCAGGAGTCCCTCGCCCTCCCCGAGCCCCCGGCCACCGTGCCGAGCCCGGTACCGGAGCCTGAGGCGGCTCCCGAACCCGTCGCCGTGGAAAAGCCCTGGAGCTCTTACGCCGCCGGGCGCGCCCTCGGCGATCTGGACCCGGATCCGGTCCCCACGCACGAGTCGGCGGACCGCGGCGGTCTGCCCGAACCGGTGCTGGGCGCAGCGGTGTTGAACGCGCCGCCGGTGCCGAGCACGCTGCCCGACGGTCTGCCCAAGCGGCGCCGGGGCCAGGCCCTCGCGGAGGCCGAGCGTTCCCGCGCGCGTGCCGAGTCCGCGGCGCCCGAGCCGCGCCCCGCGCCCTCGGCCGACGACACCCTGGCGCGGACCGCCCGCTTCAACAGCTTCCGCCGGGCCGTACGCGGTGCGATGTCCGAACACGCCTTGCTCGCACCGGAATCGGAGCCGGACACGGACGGCCCGGAACCGGTGGAGCCAGCCACCCCCTCCCTCTCCCACTCGGAAGGCAACCCCACCTCATGACCGGCACGACCACCGCCGACGAGAAGCTCACCTGGCTCATCGAGGGCCTCCTGGAGCGCACCCCGGGCGCACGGCACGCGCTCGTGCTGTCCCGCGACGGCCTGAAGCTGTGCCGGACGCCCGAACTCTCCGTCGACCAGGCCGACCAGCTCGCCGCGATCGCCGCCGGGATCCAGTCGCTGTCGCACGGCGCGTCGGTGGAGTTCGGGGACGGCAGCGGGGGTGTGCGCTCCGCGATGACGGAGTTCTACGGCGGGGTGCTGTTCATCGTCGAGGCGGGTGAGGGCGCGCACCTGGCCCTGGTCACCACCGAGGACGCGGACGCGGGCCTGATCGGGCACAACATGAGCGAGCTGGTCGAACAGCTCGGCGAGCACCTGCGCGCGGAACCGCGTACGTGATGAGCCGCCCCGGCAGGGACGACTCACCCGACCGCCTCTACACGCTCACCGGCGGGCGCGCCCGCTCCGGACCGGACAGCCCGTTCGACCTGGTGACCCTCGTGGTCGCCGAGTGCGATCCGGTGACCGGGATGCAGTCGGAGCACGCGGCGATCCTGCGGCTCACCGAACACCCCACGGCCGTGGTCGAGTTGGCGGCCGAACTGAGGCTCCCGGTGAGCATCACCAAGATCCTCCTCTCCGACCTTCTCGCGGCCGGCCGGGTCAGTGCCCGGCATCCGCGCAAGGCCGTGTCCGATCCCGACGTCCTGGAACAGGTGCTCGTTGGACTCCGCAACCTCTGACGCGCGCATCCCCTTGGGTGCCTCCGCCGACAACGGCCTGAAGATCGTGGTCGTCGGCGGCTTCGGCGTCGGCAAGACCACGCTGGTCCGCTCGGTCAGCGAGATACGTCCCCTCAACACCGAGGAGACGATGACGAAGGCCGGCGAGGCCGTCGACGACATCAGCGAGGTGCGCGGCAAGTCCGCGACCACCGTCGCCTTCGACTTCGGCCGCATCACGCTCGACGCCCGCAATGTGCTGTACCTGTTCGGCGCCCCCGGCCAGGAACGGTTCTGGTTCCTCTGGGACCGGCTGTTCTCCGGGACGCTCGGCGCGGTCGTCCTCGTCGACACCCGCCGGATCGACGACTCCTGGTACGCCATCGACCGCCTCGAACACCACGGCACCCCCTTCATCGTGGCCTGCAACGACTTCGGCGGCCCGGCCTACGCCCCGCAGCAGATCCGCGAGGCCCTCGACCTCGACCCGCACGTCCCCCTCCTGGACTGCGACGCCCGCTCCCGCGCGTCCGCGAAGCAGGTCCTGATCACCCTGGTCGAGCACGTCAAGAACCAGCACACCAAGGGCCGTTACGACGGCCAGGGCCCCGCCCGCCTCCAAGTCCCCGCCCCCCACCAGGAGTTGGCCCTGTGACCGCGCCCGTACCGCTGAGTGGACCCAGGTTCCAGACCGAACCGGCGCAGCTCTACCGGGAGATGAGGCGCGAGCACGGCGCCGTGACCCCCGTGGTGCTCGACGGCGACGTCCCGGCCTGGCTGGTGCTCGGCTACCGCGAGCTGCACCAGGTCACCGGCGATCCGGTGCTGTTCAGCCGGGACTCCGACCTGTGGAACCAGTGGGACGGCATCCCCGACGACTGGCCGCTGCTGCCGATGATCGGCCGTAAGCAGCCGTCGATCCTCTACACGGTCGGCGAGCGGCACCGCGAGCGCGTCGGCATGATCAGCGACGCGCTGGAGGCCGTGGACCCGTCCGAACTGCGGTCGTACACCGAGAAGTTCGCGGACGAACTGATCGACGGGATCTGCGCCAAGGGCGAGACGGACATCGTCGGCGACTACGCGATGCTGCTGCCGGTACGGGTCCTGGCCCGGCTGTACGGCTTCCGGGACGAGCAGGGTCCCGGTCTGGTGACCGCGCTCAACGACATGATCGACGGACGCGAACGCGCGATCGCCGGGCAGACCCATCTCGCCACGTCCATGGGGCGGTTGCTGGCCGACCGGAAGGACGATCCGGCCGACGACGTCGTGTCGCGGATGCTCACGCACCACTCCGGCTTCGACGACTTCGAGATCGCCCAGGACCTGATGGTGATGATGGCGGCGGGCCACCAGCCGACCGCCGACTGGATCGGCAACTCGCTGCGGCTGATGCTGACCGACGACCGGTTCGCGGCCTCCCTCTTCGGTGGCCGCAACAGTGTCGCCGAGGCGATGAACGAGGTCCTGTGGGAGGACACCCCGACGCAGAACGTGGCCGGCCGCTGGGCCTCCCGCGACACGCAGCTCGGCGGCCGCCGTATCCGCGCCGGCGACCTGCTGCTGCTCGGTCTCCAGGGCGCCAACTCCGACCCCCAGGTCCGCACCGACGGCTCCGCGCTCACCGGCGGCAACAACGCGCACTTCTCCTTCGGGCACGGGGAGCACCGGTGTCCGTTCCCGGCGCAGGAGGTGGCCGAGGTGATCGCGCGGACCGGGATCGAGGTCGTACTGGACCGGCTGCCGGACATCGACCTGGCGGTACCGGCCGAGTCCCTGACGCGGCGGCCGTCGCCGTGGCTGCGGGGCCTGACCGAGCTGCCGGTCCGCTTCACGCCGGTCCCCGCGCTCTGAGTTCCGAGTTGCGAGTTCTGAGTTCCGGGTTCCGACCTTTGCCCGTCGGCCATGAGCCCTGTCCTGCCCTGTCCCGCCCTGCCCTGTCCTGCCCTGGAGGCGATCCCGTATGAGCACCGGTACCGAAGAGACCCGTATCGTCCTGGACCCGTTCGTCGGCGACCTGGACGGCGAGAGCGCCAGGCTTCGTGCGGCCGGTCCGCTGGCCGCCGTGGAACTGCCCGGTGGCGTGCCCGTGTGGGCGGTGACGCGGCACGCCGAGGCGAAACAGTTGCTCACGGATCCGCGGCTGGTGAAGGACATCGAGGTCTGGGGTGCGTGGCGGCGCGGTGAGATCCCCGCGGACTGGCCGCTGATCGGGCTGGCGAACCCGGGCCGTTCGATGCTGACCGTGGACGGCGCCGACCACCGCCGGATGCGGACGCTGGTCGCGCAGGCGCTCACCCCGCGCCGGGTGGAGCAGATGCGGGAGCGGATAGCGAAGCTGACGGAGGGCCTTCTCAACGGAGTTGAGGCGGCCGAGGGTGAAGTCGTGGACCTGAAGGCGGAGTTCGCGTACCCGCTCCCCATGTACGTGATCGCCGACCTCATGGGCATCGCGGAGTCCCAACTCCCGCGCCTGAAGGAGCTGTTCGAGAAGTTCTTCTCGACGCAGACCCCGCCGGCCGAGGTCATCGCGACGCTGACGGAGCTCGCGGGCATCATGGCGCAGACGGTCGCGGCGAAGCGCGCGGACCCGGGCGACGACCTGACGTCGGCGCTGCTCGCGGCCTCCGAGAACGGCGACCACCTCACCGACGAGGAGATCGTCTCCACGCTCCAGTTGATGGTGGCGGCGGGCCACGAGACGACGATCTCGCTGATCGTCAACGCGGTCGTCAACCTCTCGACGCACCCCGTCCAGCGCGCCCTGGTGCTGGCCGGCGAGGCCGACTGGTCCTCGGTGGTCGAGGAGACCCTGCGCCACTCGACGCCCACCTCGCACGTCCTGATCCGCTTCGCCACGGAGGACGTCCCGGTCGGCGACAAGATCCTCCCGGCCGGGGACGCGCTGATCGTGTCGTACGCCGCGATCGGCCGCGACGAGGAGGCCCACGGCCCGACGGCCGGCGACTTCGACATCACCCGCACCAGCGAGAACCGCCACATCTCCTTCGGCCACGGCCCGCACGTCTGCCCCGGCGCGGCGCTGTCCCGCCTGGAGGCGGGGGTGGCGCTGCCCGCCCTCTACGAGCGTTTCCCCGCCCTGGACCTGGCGGTCCCGGCGTCCGAACTCCGCAACAAGCCGGTGGTGACGCAGAACGACATCTTCGAGCTGCCGGTGCGGCTGACACCGGGCGACTGATCCACTTGTCCACGGGCCGGAGTGGCCGTCTCATCGAACGGACGCGTTTCCGTCCGGTTTCACCGAGGCGATACGCTCCGGCTCGTGGCTGATATCGAGATTCCCGCTGACATCAAGCCCGCCGACGGACGGTTCGGCGCTGGCCCCTCCAAGGTGCGGACGGAAGCGCTCGACGCGCTGGCCGCCACCGGTACGTCTCTGCTGGGCACGTCCCACCGCCAGGCCCCGGTCAAGAACCTGGTCGGCAAGGTGCGCGAGGGCGTCTCCGCGCTGTTCTCGCTCCCCGAGGGCTACGAGGTCGTCCTCGGCAACGGCGGTTCGACGGCCTTCTGGGACGTCGCGACCCACGGGCTCATCGAGAACAAGTCGCAGCACCTGACCTTCGGCGAGTTCAGCTCGAAGTTCGCCAAGGCGGCCAAGCTGGCGCCGTGGCTGGCCGAGCCGACCGTCATCTCCTCCGACCCCGGCACGCACCCGGAGCCGGCCGCCGAGGCGGGCGTGGACGTGTACGCGTTCACGCACAACGAGACGTCGACGGGCGTGGCCGCTCCCATCAAGCGCGTGGCGGGCGCCGACGAAGGCGCGCTGGTCCTCGTCGACGCCACGTCGGGCGCGGGCGGCCTCCCGGTCGACATCGCCGAGACGGACGTCTACTACTTCGCCCCGCAGAAGTCCTTCGCCTCCGACGGCGGCCTGTGGATCGGCGTCTTCTCCCCGGCCGCGATCGAGCGCGCGGAGCGTATCCACGCGTCCGGCCGCCACGTGCCCGAGTTCTTCTCGCTCCCCACGGCGATCGACAACTCCCGCAAGAACCAGACGTACAACACCCCGGCGCTGTCCACCCTGTTCCTCCTCAACGAGCAGTTGGAGTGGATCAACGGCCAGGGCGGCCTGGCGTGGTCGACGGCCCGCACGAAGGACTCGTCGAGCCGGCTGTACGGCTGGGCGGAGGAGTCGAAGTACGCGACCCCGTTCGTGTCCGACCCCACCAAGCGCTCACAGGTCATCGGCACGATCGACTTCGCCGACGAGATCGACGCGGCGGCCGTCGCCAAGGTCCTGCGCGCCAACGGCATCGTCGACACCGAGCCCTACCGCAAGCTCGGCCGCAACCAGCTCCGCGTGGCGATGTTCCCGGCGATCGACCCGGCGGACGTCGAGGCGCTGACGAAGTGCATCGACTACGTCATCGAGAAGCTGTAGTCGCCGCACGGTCACACGGTTCTACGACGACGGAGGGCGCCCTGCGGATCAACCGCGGGCGCCCTTTGGGCTGTGGAGTCTGCGGCTCGACGAAGTTGGTCCGTCCTGGTCAGCCGCTCGGAGTCGACCGGGTTCGTTGAGAACGGACAGTCGGCTCCTCGGAGTTGGGCGGTGCGCGGGGGCGCTCGGTGGTCAACCGACGTATTTCGCCGACCTGCTGAAACGTGGCTCGGGTGGAGTGGGAGTCCCGCGAAGGAGTGTGGCGTTTCCCGCAGGACCGCGGTACGTCGGTCCGGAGCGCTGCTCGACAGGTGTCGCCTGAACGAGCTTTCTGCCGCTTGGAGTCTTGGCCTGCGTGGATGAGTTGCCGGGGGCCACGGACGACCGCCAGACGCTGTCCGCTAGTGTCCTGAGCATGACGAAGCGGGGGTGGCTGCTGGGTGCCGTGGCAGTGCTGGCGGCGGTCTGCGCCTCCGGTCCAGAACGCCCGGAGATCATCCGCACGGCGTCGGACCTCGGCCCCCTCCCGGCCGACCGCTACGGCTACACGCCGCAGGACCACCAACGATCGCAGCGGGCATCGGCGTTGCTGGTCCGGCAGTGCATGGCGGAGCGCGGCCACCCGGACTTCCCGCTCGACCCCCGCTACCCCAGCGACCCCGTCGTCGTCACCGCGGTCGGCACCGACTACGGCGCCCTGGATCTCGCCGCCGCCCGCCGCTGGGGCTACGGCTGGGACCCGGCAAAGCCTCTGGTCATCGAACCGAAGGGCCGCCGGATGACCAGCGCCGAGTACGCGGACCTCCCCGCCTGCAACGCCGAGGCGAACCAGCGGCTGCTGCGCGGCATCGACCTCAAACGGGACTGGCTCTACGCAGGTACACGGGCGATCGAGGTCGACAAGGCGGTCAAGCGCGACCCGCGCCTCCGCGCGGCGTGGGACGTGTGGTCCCGCTGTGTGGCAGCACAAGGGTTCACGCGCTACCCCGACCCCGTCGCGGCGTACACGGACACCGCCTGGCAGCGGGGCAGCGACGGCAACACCCGGCATACGCAGCGCGAACGGGCCACCGCCGCCGCGGACGTCACCTGCAAGCGCCGCCACCACACGGCCGAACTCTGGCACTCCGTACGGGCGCAACAGCAGGCCGTGGACATCACACGGCACCGCGACCGCTACGCCGCCGGGCTGCGCGCGCTGCGGACGTACCGGGCCACCATCGCCGAGGTGCTGCGAAAGCTCGGCCAGCGGGGCGCCGACGCATCACCGTGAGTCCCGCGAGAGCCGACGGACACGTGGCCCGCTGCCCAGCCGACTCCGGCGGGGTCAGAACTGCTGGAGGAAGCCGTGCCAACTCTCGCGGGAGACAGTGAACAGAGGGCCGTCTTCCGGTTGCTTGCTGTCGCGGACGGCGCGGCCGTGGGCTGCGGTGTCGGCGACCTCGACGCAGGCGTTCTCCTGCCCGGAGTACGAGGACTTCCAGAAGGGGCTTACAACCTTGGTCACGATGTGTCTTCCTTCAAGCTCCGCAGTACGCCCCGGATGAGCTTCGCGCTCGCGTCCGGTGTCAACGCTGACGATCGTAGTAGGTCGTATGCATTGGCGTAAGCGGCAAGATCCTCAGCCCCTTCAAGAACCGAGGTGCCTCGCAGGTTGTCCATGGCGACGGCTTCGACCGTCGGCTCCTCGTCGAAGCTGAAGGAGTAGAAGGCGGAGGAGTAACCGGCCAGGACTCCCGCGCTGAACGGCAGCACCTGCACGGTGACGTTCTTCCGCTTTCCGGTCTCAAGGATCGCGGACAACTGCTCCTGGTGAATCTCGACGCTCACCAACGGGTGCACGACGACACCCTCCCAGAGAATGACCGTGTACGACGCCCCGCCCTCGTCGATCTTCGCCTGCCGACCCATCCGTACCTTCACCAGCTGGTCGACCCGCTCCGGTTCCAGGTAGTGGGGACCGCCTGCGATAACCGACTCCGCGTAGGCCGGAGTTTGCAGGAGTCCCGGAACCGTGACCGGCTGCCACTCGCGGATGTAGGTCGCGTCATCCTCCAACGCGATGTGGTCGACGTAATCCGGCCGCAGGTGTGCGGCATGCTCAAGCCACCAGCCCCGGTTCTTCGAGTTCTTGGCCAACTCCTCCAGCTTGACGCGTACTTCCGGGTCCGTGACGCCGTACGCATCCAGCAGCAACCGCACTTCGATCACGCGCGGGGTGGCGTGGCCACTCTCAACGCGGCTGATCCTGGCCTGACTTGATGCGATCACATCGGCGGCCTGCGGCTGGTCGAACTTGGCAGCCAGCCGGTACTGCCTGAGTGCCGTACCCAAGCGCCTGCTGCGCACCGTCGGCCGTCCACCTGCGGGCATGGGCCCTCCCCTCTTCTGCGGCAACGATGCCACACCGAGCGTCAACCTCAGGGCTTCATCACTCGATCGAGTGACACTCACGAATATATTCGTCGATTCACATTGCGCAGGTCTCGAATCCACCCTTAGCTTCATGAAGGCGCCGCAGCGCAGCCCACCTTGACGCCACGTCAGGACGGAGTCCCCCCATGCCCGCGTCCGAAAGCTTCCGCATCCCCAAACATCGAAGCCACGTCCCCGCCGCCCGCCAACGCGTCCGCAAGACCCTCGCGGACTGGGGCATCACCGATGAACTGGCCGACGCAGTCACCCTGTTGGCAAACGAACTCGTCACCAACGCCGTGACCCACTGCCAGGTCTCCTACTCCCAGATCAAGGTCGAACTCGCCCTCAACACCGCGGAGTTGATCCTTGAGGTCTCAGACCCGGACCGGGACAGACTCCCCCGACCTCACGACTCGACCCCGGACGAGGAAGGCGGACGGGGCCTCGCGCTCGTCGCCGCGCTGGCCGACAACTGGGGATGCCGACAGGAGCCGTACGCGAAGTGCGTGTGGGCGAGGTTCGGTCTGGAGGGGGTTCAGACTCATGTTCCGGCGACTTTGTGAGGCGACGACCCGCCTGCTGACGCGCCCAACTCCCTTGAGCGACAGGGAGCTTGCACAAGAAGTCCGGACGCCCGACCCCTACGTATGGCGACTCCCGCCCGTCACACTTCCTTAAGACGGTCATCGCCCGCATCCCCGAACGTGTCTGTTAGCGTCCGCGCGACCCCTCGAAGATCCGCGACAGGAGACGCAGATGCATATCACCCTCATCCTCGCGAGCGGCATCGCCTGGACGATCGTGTACATCGAAGCGATCCGAGTCGGGCTCCGCGAACGCACCTACGCCATGCCCGCCGTGGCGCTGGGCCTGAACTTCGCGTGGGAGTGGACGTACGCGGTGCACAACCTGGCCTTCGACCCGTCGGTGCAGGGCGGCATCAACCTGGTGTGGGGCATCGCCGACGCCGTGATCGTGTACACGTTCTTCCGGTACGGCCGCGCCGAGTTCCCGTCGTTCGTCACGCCACGGATGTTCACCGGCCTGAGCGTGCTGCTGTTCGGGATGTCGTTCGCCGTGCAGTGGCTGTTCCTGGCGAAGTTCGGCGCGGAGGACGGGGCCGGCTACTCGGCGTTCCTCCAGAACCTGCTGATGTCCGCCCTGTTCATCTCGATGTTCGTCGCGCGGCGCGGACTGCGCGGGCAGTCGGTGACGATCGCGGTGGCCAAGTGGCTCGGCACACTCGCGCCCACGATCCTCTTCGGCGCCATTCAGCACGACGGGTTCCTGCTCGGCCTCGGCGTCATGTGCAGCGTGCTCGACCTGGTCTATGTGTGGTTGTGCGTGGGGGCCAAGCGGGACGCTGCGGTGTTCGACCCGGCCCCGGAACGGCGCGCCGACGTGAGCTCGAGTGACGCCGGGGTGACGGATCGGGCCGACAGTGCCCCCATGGAGGCATGACCAGTCCGAGCACGAGCCCCGAGCTCGATCCCTTCCCAGCGGATCCGCACCAACCCCGAAGGGGAACTCGACCCTGCCACCGTCTGCAGCAGGCCGACCGGTCCCGTCATCGCGTGCGGCGTACCGCCGGTTCGAGCAGTGACAGGCTCCGCTGCCGCGCGTCGAGGGCAACGCGGATGCCGACCGGCATCGGCAGATTCGGACCGGCGTGTCCGAACTCGACGTTGCCCAGGACCGGGATGTCACGGTCTCCGAGGACGTCGAGGACGACCTCGCGCAGGGTAGGGGACGCGTCGGGCGAGTCGAGTCCGTCGATCCCGTCCGCGATGCCCACGACCATGCCGGAGATCCGGTCGAGGATGCCGGCGTGCCGCAGTACCTGCAGATAGCTCCAGATATGTGATGCATGGCCGCCTGCCTCCTCCCAGAACAGCACCGCGCCGTCGAACCATTCGAGCGGCAGCGCGTAAGGCGTCGCCTGATTCAGCACGATGCGATTGATCACCCCGCCGATCAGCCGGCCCTCGGTGCGACCGGCACGCCAGCACTCCCACGACGGGGTGGCCGGCAGCGCACCGATCGGCTCCGTACTGGTCAGCAGCGTCGAGTAGAGCTTCTCGAGTTCCGCTTGGCGCGCCGCGGGCGCGGCCTGCCAGTGCCCGCCGAGTCCGGGGGTGGCCACGTCGGTATGGAAGCCGACCAGACCCGTGCGCGCGTAGAGCACCAGATGCAACAGCGAGATGTCGCTGAAGCCGAGGATCGGCTTGGGATCGGCGATGACCGCCTCGACGTCGATCAGATCCAGGTAACCGAGCACCGTCTGGCCGCCGTCATGCGCGATGATCGCGCGCACCTCGGGATCACGAAGCAGTCCGTTGAACTCCTCGGCGATCTCCGCCGGCCGCGCCGCGCTCCACCAACGGTGCCGCCCCGCTTCGAGGAGCGGTGCCCGACGCACGCGGAATCCCATCCGCTCGAGCACGACCACCGCCTGCTCGAGGTCGGGTTCGTAAGCGGCATGGAGCGGTCCGGACAGCGATGCGACAACGACTGGATCTCCGGGCCGCAGGACACGAGGGCGAAGCAGTTGAGGCAGCTCAGAACCGGTCACCGACGCAGTGTCCCGACACGCGCGACGAGACGCGACACATTTACCTGTGTCCCGTCAGGGACGGGGCGCGCGGCGCCGGCCGTGTCGCCCGACTCGGCCCCCTGCGCGAACCCCGTCCCCTCACCCCCTCACCCCCTCACCCAGCCGTACAACTCACCCCCGGCACACCCCCACCCCCCGGAGCACCCCCGAACCCGAAACTCGCCGAACCCCCCACCCCCACACTCCCGTTGTGATCCGCGTTCACCGCGGTCACACTCGCCCCGCTCTGTGTGTACGTCGCGTTCCACATGTTCGTGATCTGCTGGGCGCCGGTCCAAGTCCACTTGACTTGCCAGGACTTGAGCGCGGACGCCCCCGTGTTCGTCACCGTCACGGCCGCGTTGAAGCCGGTGCCCCAGTCGCTGGTGACGGTGTAGGACGCTGTGCAGGCCGCGGTGCTCCCGCCGCCGTCACCGCCCCCCGTCCCCGTCCCCGTGCTCGGAAACCCCGCCGCCTTGACGCTCGCCAGATACCCGTCCTTCACCGTGTCCACGGTCACCCAGTCGTCCTTCAGGATCCCGCCCGTGTCACCGGAGTTGGGGTTCCACGACCAGAAGGTCCACTGGAAGGAATCCGCTCCGTACGTCGAGGTCGGGCGGAGGTAACTCACCAGCGCCGCAAGCCACTTCTGGTCCACCGTCGACGCCAAGGTCGTGCCGAACTCGCCCACCCACACCGGCGCGATGTTCTGCCGGAAGAGGTAGCCCCAGTACTTGTCCCACACCCCGGGCATGTTCGCCGGGAAGGACGGATCGCTGAACCAGCTCTGCTGGGCCACGCTCGTCGCGTAGTCGTGGGCGGAGTACACGACCCGGTTCGGGACGTTCAGCTCCACCGGGTACTGGCCAGCGCCCATCAAGTTGCCGCCCCACCAGCCCGATACGCCGGCATACGTCTGCACGCCCTCGACGAAGATCAGCAGGTCGGGGTTGACCGACAGCACCGCGTTGCCCGCACGTTCCGCCGCCAGACGCCAGTCCGTCGCGACGTCGCCGCAGCCCCAACACGCCGGATCGTGCGGCTCGTTGTGGAGGTCGATGCCGATCACCGTGGACTGGCCCGCGTAACGGGTCGCCAGGGAGCGGAGGTTGGCGATCCACGTCGACTCCGGTACCGATGACGTGTACCAGAGCGCCGACTGGGCCGACGCGTCCGGACGGTGCCGGTCGAGGATGACCTTCAGGCCGTCCTGGCCGGCGTAGGCGACGAGTTTGTCCATGATCTGGAGCGAGTTCAGGCCCTGGAGGTCGGCGTTCTTGCCGCTGGAGAAGTCGATGCTGTTGGGGACCGTGCCGGACTTGAAGATGTCGTCGCTGTAGGGGAGACGGATGGTGTTGTAACCCAGCGACTTCATCTGGTCGATCATGCTCTTGTAGTCGCGTGACCAGAGGCCGTGCACAACGTAGTTGGCGGTCTCGAAGCCGAACCAGTTGATCCCGGCGATACGGACCGGCTGCCCGGCCGCGTCCAGGATCTGGCGGCCACTGGTGTGCCAGTAGCCGGCGCCGGGTGCGTCCGCCGCACTCGCCGCACTCGCCGTATCAGCCGCGTGTGCCGCGCGGACGCCGGCCAGTGGCAGCAACAGCGCCGCGGCGACCACACACAGCGTTCTTCTCAACCCGCGGAACCGGAACATGGGAGACATGAGGGACACCTCGCTGCTTCCTCTCGGGAGGCGCGGGCCCGGAACCGGTGGGAGCGCTCCCACCACCCTGCGCCTCCCATGGAAGCCACGTAACGTGGACACGTCAAGGCAATGGACGCCGACAGTCGTCCACGGCTATCGGCTGAGCCTGCGGAACCTCCGCACCGCCAACGGCAGGAACACCAACGCCAGCGCCGCCGGCCACGCCCCCGCCAGCAGCAACGCGTGCTGTTCCGGCCAGGACGTCCCCTGGCCCGTCGGTGCGCCGAACAACGCCCTCGTGGCGCCCGCCGTGGACGAGAGCGGGTTCCAGAGGGCGGCCTGGCCCAGCCAGTGGGGCATCTGCTGGGGGGAGACGTAGATGCTGGAGATCATCGTCAGCGGGAAGACGATCGCGAAGAGGCCGCCCACCTGTTCGGGGCCCGGCAGCAGCAAGCCCAGCCAGACTCCTACCCAGATGAGCGCGAAGCGGAGGGCAAGGAGCAGGGCGACCGCTTTCGCGAAGCCGAGGACCGAGCCGGGGAAGGGGCCGGAGCCGAACTCCGGGCGCCAGCCCATGCCGTACGCCGTGGCCATCATGATGCCCAACTCGGCGCAGGCGACGATGAGATCGGTCGCGCCACGCCCCGCGACCACCGCCGACGGCGCCATCGGCATGGAACGGAACCGGTCGATGACGCCCTTCTTCGCGTCGTTCACGAAGATCGTCGCCGTCGAGACGAAGCCCATGGCGACCGTCATCACGAACATCCCCGGCATCAGGAACGCCTTGTAGTCGCCGCCGCCCGGCACCCG
Organism: Streptomyces sp. NBC_01478; assembly: GCF_036227225.1. Taxonomy (GTDB): domain Bacteria; phylum Actinomycetota; class Actinomycetes; order Streptomycetales; family Streptomycetaceae; genus Streptomyces. The sequence continues at coordinate 5,281,262 of NZ_CP109444.1, forward strand.
CATCGCCTTGCCGAAGACGTACCCGTACAGCAGCACGGACAGGATCGGGAAGCCCAACTGCCAGAGGATGCTGACCGGTTGGCGCCGGTAGTGGGTCAGGCCGCGCCGGACGACGTTCCAGCAGTCGGCGATCGTCCAGAAGACACGGCCGTGCTGGGGGCGTCTGCGGTACGTCCGTCCCGTGCCCTCGGATGCCGTCGTCACGCCGCCGCCCCCTCGGTCTCCGGTTCCGGTTCCGGGTCCAACTTCGGCTCCGGTTCCGGTTCTTCTTCCGTACGGCGGCCCGTCAGCCGTAGGAACACGTCGTCCAGGCTCGGGCGGCGCAGGCCGATGTCCTCGACCGGGATGCCGTAGTGCTGGAGGTAGCGGGCGACCTCGGTCAGGGATCCCACCCGGTCGACCACCGGTGCGTGGACTCTCAACTCGCCCATGTCGGCGTCCGCTTGGCCGCCGTTGGCGACCCGTGCGACCGCCTGCAACGCGTACGGGATATGGGCCGGCTCACGGACCACGACCTCCACACGGTCGCCGCCCACGCGGTTCTTGAGGCCGTCGAGGGTGTCGTCGGCGATGGCCCGGCCCTGGTCGATGACGGTGATGCGGGAGGCCAGCCGATCGGCCTCCTCCAGGTACTGGGTGGTGAGGAGGACCGTGGTGCCGTCGGCCACCAACTGCCGTACGGATTCCCAGACTTCGCCCCGGCTGCGCGGGTCGAGGCCGGTGGTCGGCTCGTCGAGGAAGAGGACGGCCGGGGCCAGGATCATCGAGGCAGCGAGGTCCAGGCGGCGGCGCATGCCACCGCTGTAGCCGCCCGCGCCCTTGTCCGCCGCGGCCTCCAGGTCGAACTGGCGCAGGAGCTGGGACGCCCTCAACTTGGCCCGCTTGCGGCCGAGATGGAAGAGGCGGCCGAACATCTCCAGGTTCTGCCGGCCGGTGAGGATCTCGTCGATCGCCGCGTACTGGCCGGTGAGTCCGATCCGGGTGCGGACCTGGCGGGGCTGGCGGGCCACGTCGAGCCCCGCGACGGTCGCCCGGCCGCCGTCGAGCCGGACGAGCGTGGAGAGGATCCGTACGGCGGTGGTCTTGCCGGCGCCGTTCGGGCCGAGCAGACCGTGCACGGTGCCCTCGCGGACGGCCAGGTCGAAGCCGTCGAGGGCGCGCTTGTCGCCGTAGCGCTTCTCCAGCCCTTCGGCCTCCACGACGTACTGGTCGCCACCGGACATGCCCTTCCCTCCCTCCCGTACCGAGCGTTCCAAACAATGCGAACTGCGTGCACCGTATCCGATTGCGCGTACGGCGTACTCGGTTTTCACCCCGCCGCCTAGACTCCCCCGCATGACGAGCAGGCCCGCCAACGCGACGGAATCCAGCGGCAGTGGTGACATCGATCGCACCCTCGAACTGCTGTGGGACACCGGCCCCCGGCCGAGCCGCGGCCCGAAACCGGGCCTGAGCGTCGACCGGATCGTGGACGCGGCCATCCGCATCGCGGACGAGGAGGGGCTCGACGCGGTCTCCATGCGGCGCGTGGCCACCGAACTGGGCACAGGCGCGATGTCGTTGTACCGGTACGTCCCGGGAAAGGCCGAACTCCTCGACCTCATGCTGGACCGCGTCCGCTTCCCGGACCACCCCAATGAGGTTGAGAACAGCGGCAGTTGGCGCGCCGCCCTGGAGACCGCCGCCCGCGACGCCCTCGCCGTCCACCGCCGCCACCCCTGGCTGCTGCGCGTCAACCAGTCCCGCCCGCTGCTCGGCCCGCGCGCCCTCGCGACCCTGGAGCGCCTGCTCGCCCGCATCCGCCCGATGGGCCTGACCGACCCGGAACTCGTCTCGACGGTCGTCATGATCGACGGCTATGTCGTCGGCGCCGCCCGCACCCAGGTCCACCAGGAGGAGGCGGCCCGCAGCACGGGCCTGACCGACGCGGAGTTCTACGGCGCCCAGGTCCCGGCGCTGGAGAAGGCCATGGCGACCGGCGCGTACCCGACCCTCGCGTCACTGTCCGCCGACACCTTCACCGCCGGCTTCGACCACTTCGAATTCGGGCTCGGACGCATCCTGGACGGGCTGGAGGTCGTGGTCCAACAGCGGGGCGGGGCAGGCGAGTTCACCTGAGACTTCAGCTACGACGCGTGAGGCGCCGCAGCCCGAACAACGCCCCGCCGACGACCACGACGGCCACGGCGCCGATCTTCACATTGTTCCCCGAGCCGCTCCCGCCGTCGCCACCGCTCGCGGAACTCCCGCCCTCCGAAGGCGACTTGGACGCGGACGTGGCCCCCTCCGGCGCATCCTCCGCCTCCACCGGGCTGTCGGTGCCCTCACTGCCGTACATCAGCTTGGTCCCGTCGGCGGAGTAGCTGACCGACTCCCCCTGCCCCTGCAACGGCACGTCGAGGCGCCCCTCGCGCTTGATCTTCCCGCCGTTCCAGTCGTAGGAGACACCGCCGAAGTAGCCGCGTACGGCGAGCTGTTGGCCGTTGGGCGAGAAGGCGGCGTCGGTGGCCCAGAGGTCGACGGAGGCGATGGGCTTGAAGTAGTTGGTGCCGGAGGTGGAGAGCTTCGCCGGGCCCTCGAAGAGGTGGCCGCCGTCCTCCTTCTTGTCGATGATGTACACGCGCCCGGTCTTGGGGTGCACGATCAGCGACTCGGCGTTGCGCGCCCCGTCCGAGTACTTCACGACGTACTGCGCCGCCCGGATCGTCTGGTCCTTGAGCACCTTCGGCTCGGGCAGCTTGTAGATCCAGACGTACGGCCAGGTCCCGTCGAGGTTGTCGCCGATGTCGCCGATGTAGATCTCGTTGTCCGGCCCGATGGAGATCGCCTCCACGTCACGCGGCTTGCCGACCCCGCTGAACGTGACCGTGGCGACCGTCTTGCCGGTGGCGCTGTCGACGGCGTAGATGTACGGGCCGTCGTTGCTGTCGTTGTGCGTCCAGTAGATGCCGGGGTGGAGGTGCGAGGCGGCGAGCCCGCTGGACTCGGTGATCCGGGAGTCGGTGATCGTGAACCCCTTGTCGCCCTTGCCGTCACCGTCGTCCGAGGGTGCTGCGGCTGCGGGCAGGGCGAGCGCGCCGACGAGAAAGCCGGCGCCGAGGAACGCGAGGAAGCGACGCATGCCCCCCAGCCTGCCATCCCCGGCGGTGCGGCAGCGATGGTGGTTGTAGTGGAGTGGCGCGGCCATCTGTGGAAGGCGTGCGCCCGGCGTCTCGGATGCGGTCGCCGTCTCGGATGCGGCCGGCGTCTCGGACGCAGTCTCCGTCGCGGATGCGGTCGACGGCCGGGACGGGCGGGGAAGGGCTGCCGGTCCAGAGCCCCCTGTGCGATCCGACAGCCGCCCAGGCCGCCCTTCCGGCGAACGGTGGTGCCCTCACCGTCACGAACGCGGGCGGTCCACGTCAACTGGGTTGACCCGGTGCCGAGTTCGGTCGCGTCCGTGCCGGCGGGGTTCAGCCGACGTCGAGCACCGCCTTGCCCCGCAGTCGGCCCGCCGCCATCTCCTTCAGCAGCGAGTCCGCGCCGGCCCAGTTGTCGCGGCGGCCGATCTCGACCCGGAGCTTCCCCCGCGAGGCCAGGTCCAGCAGCGCGTTCATGTCCTGGGCGTCACGGCTCCCGTCGCCGTCGCCGTAGACGAAGTGACGCAGGGTCAGCGAGGCGCCTCCCTGGACCTGGCGGAAGAAGTCCAGGGTGATGGGGCTGCCGCTGGCCTGGCCGAACCAGAGGAACTCGCCGCCGGGGCGCAGCTTGTGGGCCGTCTTCGACCCCAGGTCGCCGCCCACGGACTCCAGGACCACATCGAAGGCGGTGTCCTCGACGGCGTCGATGTCGAGGGCGATCCTGGCGCCCAGCGCCGCCATGTGGTCGGTCGGCTGGCCCTGCTCGGCGACGGCGGTGATCTCGGCCCCTTCCGCGACCGCGAGCTGGATGAGGACCTGGCCGACTCCGCCGCCCACACCCGTGGCGAGGATCCTGCGCCCCTTCAGCGGGCCGGCGAGGGCGAGGAGCCGCCGGGCGACGAGCCCGCCCAGGGGAAGCGCGGCCGCGGAGGCGGAGTCCACGTTGTCGGGGATGACCGCGAGGCGGTCCGCGGCGGCGGCGACGTACTCGGCGGCGCCTCCTCCCGAGGGCAGATGGAGGGCCACCCGGCTGCCCTCCGAGGGTCCGCTGCCGTCCGCCGCCGCCTTCGCGACCACCCCGGCCGCGTCGATACCGGGGCGGAACGTGGTCGAAGGGGCGCTCAGGTACAGGTAGTCGGCCCGGTTGAGTGCGACGTCGGTCACCCGGATCAGCGCTTCGTGGCGTCGCGGGGCGGGGAGATCGACTTCCCCCAGCTCGGTGAGGGTCTCCGGGTTGCCGGTCGGGATGAGCGCGCGCATGAAAGGACCTTCCTGGGAAACGGTAGTACGGCTACCGTTTCACCGTACCCATAAAACGGTAGTGGAACAACCGGATCAGGCCCTCGGCGCGAGGGCGGCGCGGGTGGGGTCGAACGACCGAACACCCCCGGACGAAACGGCGAAGCGGTAGCATCACTACCGAATTCCCGCCGCCTCGGCAGGTGTCCCGATCAGGAGCCCGGATTGACCGCCACGCCACCGCGCGCACCGCGCAAGGACCAGGTCCGCAACCGGCGGCGGCTGCTCGACGCGGCCGGCCTGGCCTTCGCCGAGCAGGGGCCCGACCTGAGCATCGAGGCCATCGCCCGGACCGCGGGAGTGGGAGCGACCACCTTCTACCGGCACTTCGCGACCAAGGACGACCTTGTCCTCCAACTGCTGGAGGACCTGGCGCGCGGCGCGTACCAGGTCGCGGAGAAAGCCGCCGCCGTCGCCGACGACTGGGAGGCCTTCCGCACGGTGTTCACCCGCGGGTGCGCGCTCGACGACACGGGGCTGCGGTTGTTCGACGCCCTGTGCAGGACGAGCCCGCAGGCGGCCGAGCGGGGGAGGGCCCTCACCGCCTCCTTGATCACCCCGGTCGCCGACCGGGCCCGGCGGAGCGGCCGACTGCGCGGGGACGTCACCGTCGAGGACGTGGTGGCGTTCATGCGCATGGCCGACTCGGCCGCGACTCCCCGGCAGCGCGCGAGCGCCCACGCGGTGCTGCTGGCCGGCCTGCGCACCCCGGCCGAGTAACGGCGTCCCGCGGACCGGGCGTGGTGGACGGGCCGGGCGTGGTGGGCCTCACATCCCCCCGGCTCCGGTGATCGGCCGCTGATCGTCCATCATGAGCGGATGCTCAGGTTCATGCCCGTAGGCGACTCCATGACGATCGGGAGCGCGGGCGAACACACTTGGCGTTACCGGATGTGGCAGCACCTGCGCGCGACCTACGGCGGCCCGTTCACCGTGGTCGGCCCGCGCGAGACGCTGTACGACAAGGCGACGGACACGCCCACTTCGTACGAGTACGCCGACCCCGACTTCCCGCACTTCCACCTCGCCGGCTGGGGCGAGGGCTGGCTGCACATGGCCCCGCTGATCGGCGAGGCGGTCCGCGCGCACCGGGCGGACGTCCTCCTCGTCTCCCTCGGCCTGATCGACCTGGGCTTCTACACGAACGCGACGCAGACCGCCGACAACCTGCGGTCCTTCGTGGCCGAGGCCCGCACCGCGAAGCCGTCCGTCCGCATGGTGTTCCTGCCGGTGATCCCGAACGTCCGCGCCCAGACGGACGCCCCCTTCGCCAACGAGGTCGCCCTCTTCAACGAACTCCAGGCGAAGGCCGTGGCCGACCTCGACAGCCCTCGCTCCCCGCTCCTCCTGGCCTCCCTCCCCGAGGCGTACGACGTCACCCACGACACGTACGACGGCACCCACCCGAACGCGTCCGGCGAGCACAAGATCACGGAGGCGTTCGCGGAGGCGCTGCACCAGGCGTGGGGAGTGGGCGGGGAGTACGGCGAGGAGGACGGTTCGGACTCCTTCTCGTTCACCGCACCCGACGATCAGAGGGCAGGGGGCGGCAGCCGGTACCGGGCGGCCCACTCCTCGTCGAGGCGATCCGCCCGGCGCTGACGGCGTCACGGTCGCAGGAGGGCCGAGCGCCGACGGGATCGGCCTGGGCACCGCCGATCTCGCTCTTCCCAACTCCCGCTCCAGCAGGCGTAGTTCGTCTCCGGCGGGGTCAGGGTGCAGGCGCGCGAGGCGACTTGTGAGGCGGCAACCGAATATCGACGGTCGGTGGCGTGATCGTCGATGGCGTGATCACTACGTATCCCGGTCACCGTGCGTATCGTTGTACCGCGCGGCTGCACTCGTGTGGAGGGTGGCCGGGGAGGAGCGCCACGATGACCGTCCTTGAAGACAGGATCGCGATGGCCGAGAGCGACAACACGAGCACGCTGGACGAGATGTTCGAGCGGCTTGAGACGATGCCCGTCCCCGAGGGATACAAGGTCGAGATCGTCGAGGGGACCGTCTTCATGTCGCCGCAGCGGGACACTCACTGGGAGATCATCCTGGACATCGTCGAACAGCTACGGGCCAAGTACCCCCGGAAGCGCGTGAAGTCCGACGTCCGCATCGACTATCCGGGGCACCTCAACGGATTCGCGACCGACGTCACGGCGATGGCCGAGGGTGCCGAAAAGACGGAGGAGGGGCGCTGGCGTTACCAGGACGTCGAGTTCGTCGCCGAGGTCATCTCCAAGGGCACCGCCGCCAACGACTACGGCCCGAAGAAGGCCGCGTACGCTCTCGCCGAGGTCCCCGTCTACGTCATCGCCGACCCGTATCAAGGCCGCTGCCACATCTACACCCACCCCAAGGGCGACGACTACGCGACCGAGACGAAGGTGGCGTTCGGGGACGCCGTGGATCTCACCGGCACCGTGGTCGGCCTCACCCTCACCACCGACGAGTTCCCCCGCGACTGACCCCCCTTGCATAGAGCGCACTCGAAGTCGTTGGCTAGGTACTCATGAAGTACACGCAGCTCGGACGCACAGGCCTCAAGGTCAGCCGACTGGTCCTCGGCACGATGAACTTCGGACCGCAGACGAATGAGCCGGACAGCCACGCGATCATGGACGCGGCGCTGGACGCGGGCATCAACTACTTCGACACCGCCAATGTGTACGGCTGGGGCGAGGACAAGGGCCGTACCGAGGAGATCATCGGCAACTGGTTCGCCAAGAGCCCCGATCACCGCGACAAGACGGTCCTCGCCACCAAGGTCTACGGCAACATGGCCGCCGACGGCGACGCCTGGCCCAACCACGACAAGCTGTCCGCCGTGAACATCCGGCGCGCCGTGGACGCCAGCCTCAAGCGGCTGCAGACGGACTACATCGACATCTACCAGTTCCACCACGTCGACCGCGCCACCCCCTTCGAGGAGATCTGGCAGGCGATCGACACCCTCATCCAGCAGGGCAAGATCCTCTACGTCGGTTCCTCGAACTTCCCCGGTTACAAGATCGCCCAGGCGAACGAGATCGCGGCCCGCCGCGGCGGCACCATCGGCCTCGTCAGCGAGCAGTGCCTCTACAACCTCGCCGAGCGCCGCGCCGAGATGGAGGTCATCCCGGCCGCGCAGGAGTACGGCCTCGGGGTCATCCCCTGGTCCCCGCTCCAGGGCGGACTCCTCGGCGGGGTCATCAAGAAGGAGATCTCGGGCGGACGCCGGGCGAGCGGCCGGGCCGCGGACACCCTCGCCAACCCGACCTCACGCGCCCAGATCCAGGCCTACGAGGACCTCCTCGACAAGCACGGCATCGAGCCCGGAGAAGCCGCCCTGGCCTGGCTGCTGACCCGCCCCGGCGTCACCGGCCCGATCGTCGGCCCGCGCACGGCCGAACAGCTCGACTCCGCCCTGCGGGCCGTAGAGCTGGAGTTGAGCGAGGAAGTCCTCACCTCGCTGGACGAGATCTTCCCGGGCCCGGGCCCGTCGCCGGAGGCCTTCGCCTGGTAAACGCCGTACAGGCAAGCGCGCCCCCAAAGGAGCGCGGGGCTGTGACATGTGCGGCTCCGCCGCGTGGGCGCGACCAGCTCCCGCTCGGCGGAGCCGAACGACGGCCCGCAGCCCCGCCCTCACTTGCCGAGCGCAGCGGCAAGCCCCACGACAACGAACAACAGCACAAGCGCACCGGCCATGATCCGGTTCCGGGTTTTCGGGTCCACGTACCCGAGCCTAACCGCCCGCCCCCAACCCCCAGCGGGCGACCGCCTCATACCGCGGCTGCTCCCCGGGAACCCCCGACCTCGGCAGGCTGCTCCGCACCAGCACCAGCTCGTCCACCGTCCACGCCCGCCCCGCGAAACCGTCGAGCCGGTCGAGATACGGCCGTACGTCCACCGCCTCCCGGCTCCGCGCCAGGGTCAGGTGGGCGCGATACCGCCGGTGCTCCCCCGCCACCGCCTCCTCGCAGCCCTCCGCCAGCGCCCGCAGCGCGGCGAGATCGCCCGCCGCCCCCGCCCACAACGCCCGCCCCTCCCCGAACTGCCCGCCCCCGCGCACCGCCAGCCCGAAGGGTTCGATGCGGCGAGCGGTCCGCTCCAGCCGGGCCGACAGTTCCGGTACGACGTCCTCGTCGACCTCGCCGTAGAAGGCGAGGGTGAAGTGCCAGCCCGGGCGGCCGGTCCAGCGCAGGGTGTCCGCGGTCGGGAGGGTCCTCAACTCGGCCACCGCGGCGGCGAGTTCGGCGGTGATCTCCTCCGGGGGCAGCACGGCGGCGAAGAGTCTCATGAGCCTCAGCCTGCCACTATGGACGCATGGCTATCAGCATCAGGGACGGCGGCCCCGAGGACATCCCGGCGATACTCGGCATGCTCGACAGCGCCGTGGCGTGGCTCGTCGCGCAGGGGCGGACCGGGCAGTGGGGCAGCACACCGTGGTCGGAGAATCCGAAGGCCGTGGCGATGGTCGAGCGGTATGTCACGACCGGCTCGCCGTACATCGCCGAGGTCGACGGCGTTCCGGCCGGCACGCTCACCCTCACCGACTCCCCCGGGTCGTACATCGAAGCCGTCGACGAGCCCGAGCGGTACGTCCACATCCTCGCCTCCGACCGCCGGTTCAAGGGCCACGGCGTCGGCAGCGCGCTGCTCGCGCACGCGGCGGAGGTGACGCGGCGGGCCGGTGTCTCCCTGCTGCGGGTGGACTGTTACGCGGGGGACGACCGCAAGCTCGTCGCCTACTACGAGGGCAACGGGTTCACGGCGACCGAGGCGTTCACGGTTGGCGAGGACTCGTGGCCGGGACAGGTGCTGGCCCGGAGGGTGTAACCCCCGGGCCGGCCACACCGCACAACTCTCAGGCCGCCGTGGCCAGTTGCTCCCGCTCGCGCGGGACGAAGGCGACGCTCGGATGGCCGTGGTTCCAGTCGAAGGACAGGCGCAGGTCGCCGATGCGGGCCAGGATCACGCCGATCGTGGCCGCGGCGGCGGCCGCGATGACGCCGCCGAGGGCGAAGCTCACCCGGGGGCCGTAGGCATCCGTGATCCAGCCGACGATCGGTGCGCCCACCGGCGTACCGCCCATGAAGACCATCATGAACAGGGCCATGACCCGGCCGCGCATGGCCGGGTCGGTGCCCATCTGGACGGCGGTGTTGGCCGTGACGTTGACCGTCAGGCCGGCGATGCCGATCGGGATCATGAGCAGGGCGAACAGCCAGTAGGAGGGGGCCACGGCCGCTACGACCTCCAGCAGGCCGAAGGCCGCCGCCGCCGCGATCAGGACGCGCAGGCGGGTGGTGCCGCGGCGGGCGGCGAGCAGGGCGCCGATCAGGGAGCCGACCGCCATCAGCGTGTTGAAGAGGCTGTAGGCGCCGGCGCCCGCGTGGAAGATGTCGTCCGCGTAGGCCGACAGCCACACCGGGAAGTTGAAGCCGAAGGTGCCGATGAAGCCGACGAGGACGATCGGCCAGATCAGGTCGGGGCGGCCGGCGACATAGCGCAGGCCTTCGCGGAGCTGGCCCTTGCCGCGCGGTGCGCGCTTCGCCACGGCCTTCAGGTCGCGGTTGCGCATGAGGAGCAGACTCGCCAGGGGCGCGACGAACGACAGGCCGTTGAAGAGGAACGCCCAGCCGGTGCCGACGCCGGTGATCAGGACGCCCGCGACGGCGGGGCCGACCAGGCGGGCGGACTGGAAGTTCGCCGAGTTCAGGCTGACCGCGTTCTGCAGTTGCTCGGGGCCGACCATCTCGGAGACGAAGGACTGGCGGGCCGGGTTGTCGACCACCGTGGCGAGACCCACGGCGAAGGCGGCGACGTACACGTGCCAGACCTGGACGTGGCCGGAGAGGGTCAGGAAGGCGAGGGCGAGGCCGGTGAGGGCCATCGCGGACTGCGTGACGAGCAGGGTGGGGCGCTTGGGCAGCCGGTCGACGAGGACACCGCCGTAGAGCCCGAAGAGCAGCATCGGCAGGAACTGGAGGGCGGTCGTGATGCCCACGGCGGCGGAGGAGCCGGTGAGGCTGAGGACCAGCCAGTCCTGGGCGATGCGCTGCATCCAGGTGCCGGTGTTGGAGACGACCTGGCCGATGAAGAACAGCCGGTAGTTCCGGATCTTCAGCGAGCTGAACATCGAGGACTTACCAGGTGGGGTGGGCGGGGAGTCGGGGGTGGCTGGCGCGGGGGCGGAGTCTGCTCCGGTTCCCGAACTCAAAAGGTCGCCTCCTACATAGACGGACTTACAGGTGTGCGAGTTTCTCCAGCACGGGGGCGGCGGCGACGATCTTCGCCCACTCGTCCTCGTCGAGGCCGTCGACCAGGCCGGCCAGGAACGCGTTGCGCTTGCGGCGGCTCTCTTCGAGCATCGCCTCGGCCTGGGGGGTCTTGGTGACGACCTTCTGGCGCCGGTCCTCGGGGTGCGGCTCCAACTGGACCAGGCCCTTGGCCTCGAGCAGCGCCACGATGCGGGTCATCGAGGGCGGCTGCACATGCTCCTTGCGAGCGAGCTCGCCAGGAGTCGCGCTGCCGCAGGTGGACAGGGTGCCCAGCACCGACATCTCGGTGGGGCTCAGTGACTCGTCGACCCGCTGGTGCTTGAGTCGACGGGACAACCGCATCACGGCTGATCGCAGGGAGTTCACAGCGGCAGCGTCGTCGCCATGGGTTAGGTCCGGCATGTTCTTTAGCGTAACTCATTACTCTCGCTAAAGACCAATGGGACACGCCGAGATGCCCGTGACCCTGGCCACTGAACCCTTCCGTCACCCATATGAGTGATACCGGCGCGGAACGTCACCCACCGTCCGGAACCGCCCCGGACCCTCGTCTTCATGGGGACCAGCGTGCTCAGCCTGCGGATAGACGGGGAGCTGCTCGAACGGCTCCGACACCATGCGGCCAAAAGGGGAATGAGCGTCCAGGACTATGTGGTCCAGACGCTCATCCGGGACGACTTCGACGAGCGGTTCCAGACCGCCGTGGACGAGACCGAGAAGTTCTACGGCGTCAACGGGGTCACGTGAGACCCAGCGCCGGCATCAGGTAGTAGAAGCCGAAGACCGCCGCCACGACGTACATCGGCACCGGGACCTCCCGGCCCCGGCCCGCCACCAGCCGTAGCACCACGAACGTGATGAAGCCCATGCCGATGCCGTTCGTGATCGAGTAGGTGAACGGCATCATCACCATCGTGATGAAGGCCGGGATCGCGATCGTGTGGTCGGCCCAGTCGATCTCCTTGACGGAGCCCGCCAGGATCAGGAAGCCCACCGCGAGCAGCGCGGGGGTGGCCGCCTGGGACGGGACCATCGTGGCGATCGGCGTGAGGAACAGCGCTACGGCGAACAGGGCGCCCGTGACGACGTTCGCGAAGCCGGTGCGGGCGCCCTCGCCGACACCGGCCGTGGACTCCACGAAGCAGGTCGTCGCGGAGGAGGAGCTGGCGCCGCCCGCCGCGACCGCGATGCCGTCGACGAAGAGGACCTTGTTGATGCCGGGCATGTTGCCCTCGCCGTCGGTCAGCTTGGCCTCGTCGCTGATGCCCATGATCGTGCCCATCGCGTCGAAGAAGCACGACAGCAGGACCGTGAAGACGAAGAGGACGCCGGTCAGTACGCCGACCTTGCCGAAGCCGCCGAACAGGCTGAACTTGCCGATCAGGCCGAAGTCGGGGGTGGCGACCGGGTTTCCGGGCCACTTCGGGGTGGTCAGGCCCCAGGAGGGGATCGTCGCGACCGCGTTCACGATCACCGCGAGGACGGTCATCGTGACGATCGAGATCAGGATCGCGCCGGGCACCTTGCGGACGATCAGCGCGAGCGTGAGCAGCGCGCCGAGGATGAAGATCAGCACCGGCCAGCCGTTGAGGTGACCGTCGGCGCCGAGCTGGAGCGGGACGGTGGTCTGGGCGGCGTCCGGGATGCGGGAGATGAACCCGGAGTCCACGAGCCCGATCAGCATGATGAACAGGCCGATACCGATCGAGATCGCCTTGCGCAGCCCGTACGGCACCGCGTTCATCACGCGCTCGCGCAGCCCGGTGGCGACCAGCAGCATCACGACCAGGCCGGCCAGGACGACCATGCCCATCGCGTCCGGCCACGACATGCGCGGCGCGAGCTGGAGGGCGACGACGGAGTTCACGCCGAGTCCGGCGGCCAGCGCGATCGGGACGTTGCCGATGACCCCCATGAGGAGGGTGGTGAAGGCGGCGGTGACGGCGGTGGCGGTGACCAACTGGCCGTTGTCGAGGTGATGCCCGTACATGTCCTTCGCGCTGCCCAGGATGATCGGGTTGAGCACGATGATGTACGCCATCGCGAAGAAGGTGGCGAACCCGCCCCGGATCTCGCGGGGGAGCGTGGAGCCCCGTTCGGAGATCTTGAAGTAGCGGTCGAGGGCGGTCTGCATTGGATGTTCCTACGAGCAGAAGTGGACAGACGGAAACCGTTTCAGTATGAACATATGAAGACGTCAGGCGCTATCTCCGCGCGTAGACCCACGGTGATCCACGGGTCTTGTCCCGCCTCGTAAGCTGGGGGCATGGCGAAGTGGACACCGACACACGAGGCACCTGAGCCCCTGGAGGGCCCGATCGTCCCGACGATCATCGGCCTCACGATCCTCTGGTTCGTCCTCTTCCTGGCACAGCTCCCCTTCTACGGCTGGTTCGACGACCACGGCCATCTGTGGTGGCTGTGGACCTGCCTGGCCGGGGCCGGGCTCGGGCTGATCGGCATCTGGTACGTCCGGGGGCGCGACGCGGCCCTCAAGCGGCTGGCGGCCGAGGCGGCGGCGGCGGGCGCCTCTCCTGCCGGCCCCTCCCCTGCTGCGGAGTGAGGAGTTCCCCCTACACCCCAGGCATCACCCGGGCCCGCCCGCCGTCCTCCGCTGGTCGGATCTTCCGGGCACTCGGCGGGTGAAGCCGTAAATCCGCACGTACCGTCGACTGCATGACGCACACCGACGCGGGCGCCGAACTCGATCCTGTGCACCCCGTGCCCATTCCGCCCGCACGGGCGCGTGGGCTCACCGCCGCCGGGGTCGCCGAACGGGTGGCGCGCGGGGAGGTCAACGACGTCCCGGTGCGCAGCAGTCGGTCCCTCGGCGAGATCGTGCGGGCCAACGTCTTCACCCGGTTCAACGCGATCATCGGCGTGCTCTGGCTGATCATGCTGTTCGTGGCGCCGGTGCAGGACAGCCTGTTCGGGTACGTGATCATCGCCAACACCGGGATCGGGGTCTTCCAGGAGTGGCGGGCGAAGAAGACGCTCGACTCCCTCGCGGTGATCGGCGAGGCGAAACCGACGGTGCGTCGCGACGGGGCCGCGGTGGAGGTGAGCACCTCCGAGATCGTGCTCGGGGATCTCATCGAGATCGGGCCCGGGGACAAGGTCGTGGTCGACGGGGAGTGCGTCGAGGCCGACGGCCTGGAGATCGACGAGTCGCTGCTGACCGGTGAGGCCGATCCGGTCGTGAAGCGGCCGGGGGACGCGGTCATGTCCGGGAGTTTCGTGGTCGCCGGCGGCGGCGCGTTCGAGGCGACGAAGGTGGGGCGTGAGGCGTACGCCGTCCAACTCGCCGAGGAGGCCTCGCGATTCACGCTCGTCCACTCCGAGCTGCGCACCGGTATCTCCACGATCCTCAAGTACGTGACGTGGATGATGATCCCGACCGCGATCGGCCTGGTCATCAGCCAACTCGTCGTCAAACAGCACGGGTTCAAGGACTCGATCGCGCGGACGGTCGGCGGGATCGTCCCGATGGTGCCCGAGGGGCTGGTGCTCCTCACCTCGGTGGCCTTCGCGATCGGTGTCATCCGGCTTGGCCGGAAACAGTGCCTCGTCCAGGAACTTCCGGCCATCGAGGGCCTCGCCCGCGTCGACACGGTCTGCCTCGACAAGACGGGCACGCTCACCGAGGGCGGCATGGACGTCACCGAACTGCGGTCGCTCGGCGGGGCCGACGAGACGTACGTACGCAAAGTCCTCGGCGCGCTCGGGGAGTCGGACCCGCGGCCGAACGCGTCGCTGAAGGCGATCATCACCGCCTACCCGGACAGCGAGGAGTGGCGGTGCGTGGAGTCGCTGCCGTTCTCGTCGGCACGGAAGTACAGCGGGGCGTCTTTCAGCGAGGGGAACGGGGAGTCGAGTACGTGGTTGCTCGGGGCGCCCGATGTCCTTTTGGGTGCGGATGATCCCGCGCTGGAGGAGACCGGGCGGCTCAACGAACAAGGGCTACGGGTGCTGTTGCTGGCGCGGGTCTCGGGTGAGCTGGACGATCCGGGGGTCGCGCGGGAGGCCGAGGCGACCGCGCTCGTCGTCCTGGAGCAGCGGTTGCGGCCCGACGCGGCGGAGACGCTGCGGTACTTCGCCGAGCAGGATGTGCACGCCAAGGTCATCTCCGGGGACAACGCGGTGTCCGTGGGGGCGGTGGCCGGGAAGCTGGGGCTCACCGGGCAGGTCGTGGATGCGCGTCAACTGCCTTCGGACCAGGAGGAGATGGCCAAGTCCCTGGACGAGGGCACGGTGTTCGGGCGGGTCACCCCGCAGCAGAAGCGGGACATGGTGGGGGCGTTGCAGTCGCGCGGGCACACGGTCGCGATGACCGGGGACGGGGTGAACGACGTGCTCGCCCTCAAGGACGCCGACATCGGGGTGTCCATGGGCTCGGGGTCCGAGGCCACGCGGGCGGTCGCGCAGATCGTGCTGCTCAACAACAGCTTCGCGACGCTGCCTTCGGTGGTCGCCGAGGGGCGTCGGGTCATCGGGAACATCACGCGGGTGGCGACGCTGTTCCTGGTGAAGACCGTGTACTCGGTGTTGTTGGCTGTGCTGGTGGTGTGCTGGCGGGTCGAATATCCGTTCCTGCCACGGCACTTGACGCTGCTGTCGACGCTGACGATCGGCGTCCCGGCGTTCTTTCTCGCGCTGGCGCCGAACACGGAGCGGGCGCAGCCCCACTTTGTGCGGCGGGTGATGCGGTACTCGATCCCGGGTGGGGTGATCGCCGGGGCGGCCACCTTCGTGACGTATCTGATCGCCCGTCACTACTACACGGGGAAGGGCTCGTTGGAGGCGGAGACCAGTGCGGCGACCCTGACGTTGTTCCTGATCTCGATGTGGGTGCTGGCGATCATCGCGCGGCCCTACACGTGGTGGCGGGTTGCCCTGGTGGCTTCGATGGGGGCGGCGTTCGTGGTCGTGCTGGTCGTGCCGTGGCTTCAGCATTTCTTCGCGCTGAAGTTGGTGGGGGTGACCATGCCGTGGGTTGCGGTGGGGATCGCGGGGGTGGCGGGGGTTGTGCTGGAGGGGGTTTGGAGGGTGGTCGATCGTCGGGGTTCGGTCTGAGGGGACCGACTCCTGGGGTGTCGTCGGGCAGCCGTCGGGAAGGATGGGGCGATGCCCTTCGGTCAACCCCTGCCGCGTGAACTGAAAGCGATCGATTCGGTCTCGCTGTTCAGGCTGGAGGAGCAGGCGGGTGACCTCGGTCTGAGCCAGCGGTTGGAGCCGGCGTGGGTGCGGGCCAACGCGGCGCCCGACGGCACGCACTACCTGCGGCCGGCTCTGTGGCACTCCCTGTCCCACCGGCCGGATGTGCCACGCCAGTTACGGTGCGAGCTGCTGATCACGCTGCGCGCGGGGGATCGCGTGCTGAGCCTGCTGGATGTGCTTCCCGACGATTTCGCCCCGCTGCCGAGAGTGACCTCGCGCGAGGAGGGGCTGGAGGTCGGCCGGCTCCTGGACCGTGCTCCTTCGGTCGGCGAATGGCTGCCGCGGAACGACACGGACCCGCGCCCCTGAAGAACCGGGCGCGGGTCCGGGGTCGTACTGCTGCTGCTTACTTCACGTCGACGTAGTCGCCCGTCGCGTTGATCGGGGCCGTGGTGGGCGTGCCCGCGAAGCTGTAGCGGAAGTAGCCGTCGACCGTGGCCTTGACGGTGGTCTTCAGTGCGCCCGTCGAGGTGGTCTTGATGGTCTTGATGGTGGTGTACGTGGTGGCGTTCTTCTTGCGGAACTGGAGCTTCACCGGCTGGGTGGAGTAGCCGGTGTAGTTGTTGGCGTCCCAGTTGGCGCGGGTCAGCTTGCCGGTGACCGTGATGGTCTTGCCCTTCTTGACGGGCTCCGGGGCGGCGTTGACCGTCAGCTTGGACAGGCGCGTGACGTTCGGGGAGGCGAAGCCGCCCTGGTCCGCGAGGCCGACCTTGGTGATGTCGAAGGTGGTGCTCGTCGGGTCCTGGCCGTTCAGCGCGATGGCCTCGGCGCCGGCCTTCCAGGCACCGGCGTCGACGTTCGACAGGTCGCCGTCGCCCGGGTAGATGTCGATGGTGGCCTTGCAGGAGGCGGTGGTCGCCGAGGTGACCGTGCAGGTGCCCGCGTCCTCGCCGAACAGCATGTTGGTCGGCTGGGCGTAGGTGCCCTTGTAGATGTACGGGCCGGTGAGGAAGTCGGACGCGGTGATGTCGACGTCGGCGCCGTGCGTCAGCGTGTACGTGACCGGCACGGAGACGTGGGCGGCGGCACCGACCACGATCGGCTTGCCGCTGTGCACCTTGACGTTGGAGAACGTGACGTTCAGGGCGTACGGCTCGTCGGCGGCGGGTGAGGCGACGGTGGAGCCGGAGAGAGCGGCCTTGCCGGAGGCGGCGTGGGCGGCCTCACGGATCTTCGCGACGTCCGCGCGGTACGAGCCGGCGTCGGAGCCCGCGGCCTGCGCGGCCGGTACGGCAAAGGCGGAGAGGACCAGGGCGCCGGAGACGGCGGCCACGGTGGCGCTTATGCGCATGCGTTCCCCAAGTGGAGAAAGGGGGCCCCGGCGCGCTGGTCGTTCCGTACGGCTCGTCGTCGGCGCCGGGGGCCCAAGTGATGGCGGAGCCTGTTGGCTCACGTGATCTGATGCGTGGCGGGTGGTGAGGGTTGTACGCCGAATCAGTTCTTTGTACGAGGATTGCGAACTGATTACTTCACGTCGCACCAGCTCGCCCGCCGGTCGGTCTCAGTCGAACCAGCGGTCCCGTGCCAGCTCCTCGGTCCGGGACGGGTCCTCGAGGAGCGCCGCGACCTCGAAGCGGCGGGGCCACTGGGCCGCCGCCCAGGCGAGGCCTGCGGCCACGCCCTCCAGGGTCGAGGCGTGCAGCACGCCGTCGCGGGTCCGGCGCCAGTCGATCTCCACGCCGTCCACGACCAGTTCGTCGTGTTCGACGTAGGTGGTGGGGGTGAGCGGGCCGAGGAGGACGCGGACGGATTCGGGTACGTCGTGCTCGGTGCCCTCGGAGGTGACCTCGCCGGTGACCGACTCGCTCAGGCGCCGTACCTGGAAGAGTTCGGCCAACTCCGCTGCCCTGGACGGGCGTACGGGGAGGAGCGGGATGCCCGCCGTGAAGGGGAGCAGGTCGGGTGAGTCGACGACCATGGCTTCGGTGGCGTCCACGACGGTGACCTCGCCGTCGACCACCGCGCGCAGGTCGTCCGGGAGAGTCACCTGTTCCGGGTCCAGGTCCGCCAACGCGCTGTAGAGGGCGTGCAGTTGGGCGCCGGTGACCTCGCGGTCCGGGTCGGCGAGGCGGTCGAGGAGTTCTGCGGCTCCGCCGGGCTCGTCGAGGAGCGCGGTGACGGAGGTGCGTACGCCTAGTGCCCGGAGTACCTGTTCGTCGTCGAAGCCGGTCGCGTCCGCCTCGTCGTAGAGGCCGCGCAGGAGTGGGTCGCCGCCTGCTGCCAGGAGGCCCGCCGGGCGGCGGCCGTCGAGTACCGGGTGGCCGCGCAGCCACCATGCGGTGTACGGGCGTACGAGCTCGTGGGTGCCGTCGGGCAGGAGGATGCGGACCTGTTGGGTGATCGCGTCGCGGAGCGGGGGCTGGGCGAGGAGGGCGAGGGCCTGCGGCCAGCGGTCGTCGTCGACGAGGTCCAGGTCGCGGACGGCCACGAGTTCCGTGGCCACGGGGGGTACGGGGGTGTCCGGGAAGCGGTCCAGGACGTCTTCCGACCACACGTCCACGGAGTCCAGCAGGCCGGGGTCGTCCGGTTCCGCGAAGTCGCTGTCGCGGGGCTCCAGTTCGTCCGGGTCGAGGACCACGTCGGTGGCCCGGACGAGGGCGAAGGTGGCGAGGACGCCGCAGGCCGCCAGGGGCTGCTCGCCCCAGCGGTCTGCCAACTCCGCGTCCACGAAGGCCAGTTCGTCCTCGCGCATCACCTGGGCGAACGGGCTGCCGGGGAGGACCAGCTCGCCGGCGGGCGCCAGTTCGCCGTCCTCGTCGGGCAGGGCCAGTGCGCCGAGCCAGGGTTCGTCACCGGGCTGGAGATCTGCGTCCCGGACGAGGGCGAGGACCGTGTCGGCCAACTCCTCCGCGTCGGGGGCCGGTTCGTCCCATACGGCGCCGCCCTCGTCGTCGATGGAGGCGGCCACGGCTGCCCGTACCTGGGGTGTCGTGAGTACGGCACGGGGGGTCGCGGACAGCGCGCCGAGCTTCTCCAGGAGGGGGTGCGCCGCGTCCGGGTGGGCGACCTTGAGGCCGAGCCTGGCGAGGACCTCGGGTTCGACCTGGGCCGAGTCGGGGGTGGGGAGGAGGACTTGGCGGGGGCCGATCGTCGTCCTGCCGTCCGCGAGGGGTACGGGCAGTCCGGAGAGGCGGTCGGGGTCCACGCCCGCGAGGCTGTCGTAGAGGCGCCGCCACCAGGCGGGGTCCTTCTCCAGGCCGGCCAGGCGGTCGACCGCGTCGGTGAGGGGGACGCGGGCCACGCCCAACGTCCGTAGTTCCACGCGGCGTTCGAGGCCGGCGGGGAGGAGGGTGGGGAGGACCTCGGCGAGGACGCGCACGGTGTCGGTGCCCGCGCCCTCGATGACCTCGGCGTCCCGGGGGCGTAGGGCCTCGGGCAACTCCCGCTCGTCGGTGGGGAGTTCGGTGGTGGGGAGGTCGGTGGTGGAGGCCTCGGTGGTGGTGGGGGCGATGGCGGGCGGGAGGAAGGCGGTGCGTGGCAGTCGGTTCAGGATCGCCTGGCGCAGGGTGCCGTCCAGCTCTCCCTTGGCCAGCGGGCCGGGCACGAGGTCGATGATGCCGGTGGTCACCGGGCGCCAGGCGGCGAGGAGTTCGACGTACGCGTCCGCCGCGCGCTCCACGACGTAGTCGGTCAGCGGGCCGGGGGCGGCGTGCCTTCGGGTGGTGTCGAGCGGGAGCGACGCGATGAGGAGTGCGGGGACGCCGAGGGGTTCGTCGCTGGGGGTGGGCGCGTGCACGACGGGGGTGGTGCGGGGGTGGGCGGGGGTGCCGTCGTCGGCGACCGGTACGGCCCAGGTGACGGACCAGTACGGTCGCAGCCGCTCCTCGACGGGGCGGTCGGCGAGCAGTTCCTTGTCGAGCGCGCCGTGTGCGTCGGTCGTACGCCAGCGGGTGGTGCCGTCCCTGCTGTCGTCCACGACCGTGTCCGCGCCGGCCGTGCGGCGGCTGAGGGTGCGGGGGGCGTCGTCGCCCACCTCGATCACGACCTCGACCAGGCCGGGGAGGGCGAGCAGCAGCGCGTCGTCCACCGCGTTGAGGAGGCGCTCGGCGAGGTCCTCGGCGGCGGTGTCGCGGAGCGGGAGGATGACGACCGTGTCGTAGGAGTCGGGGGCGGTGCCCTCGGCGGCGAACGGGAGGCGGAGGACGGGGACTTGGCCGTCGCGGCGGCGGATCTCGGTGCCGAGTCCCGGGCTGTGCCGGGCGGTGTCGTCGGCGAGGGTGCGGGACTCGGCGAGGGACCAGCGGACGCCGCCGTGCCGTCCTACTACGGCGGGTTCGTCGGTCACGGCGACCACGGCGGCGAAGCCGACGCCGAAACGGCCTACCGCGCTGTCGCCCGCGTCGCGCTTCGCGGAGGCGCGGAGGGTGGAGAGGGATTCGACGCCGGTCGCGTCGAGGGGGGCGCCGGTGTTGGCGGCGCAGAGGACGCCGTCGCGGAGGGTGAGGCGGAGGCGGCCGGCCACGCCTGCGCGGGCGGCGGCGTCGGCGGCGTTCTGCGCGAGTTCGACGACCAGTCGGTCCCGGTAGCCGCCGAGGACGAGGTCTTCCTCGGCGTTGGCGTCCTCCCGGAAGCGGGCCGGGCTGGTCGCCCAGGCGTCGAGCACCCCACGCCGCAGACGGGCGGTGCCGAACGGATCGGCACCCTCGGCGGCGGGCCGCACGAACTTACTCACGTACGTTCACTCTCCTCATCGGCGTCGCGATGAAGGTACCGCGCGGAGGGGGGTGGGGGTTGCTGGGCCTTCGCCCTGCGGCTTTTGGGCCGGCGCCCTTCGCCTGCGGCCGGTGGGGGCGTCGGGGTCGTGGCGGTACGACGAGCCCGCCGCAGGTTGCGCCCCTCTGGTGCTGCCACAGTCGAACGCGTGGGGACCAGCTACGCGGCGGGCTCGCCGTACCGCCACGACCCGCTCGCGTACGTCGGCGGCTTACGGCTGGAATCGCCACCGGCCTTCGGAGATGACGTCCGCCGTCTTGTCGTCCGTGACGCGGATGGCTGTGTCGTCGTCGATGAAGTAGATCGGGAAGTCCGCGCGTGCGGTGATGCGGTCGGCCCAGGCGTCGTCGCGTTCGGGGAAGTCCGGCGAGTAGAGGTGGGGCTTGAGGTACCAGTCGAAGAGGCCGAACGGCGGCTCGATGGTCGTCGCGCCGAGGAGGTGGAGGTCGCTGGTGTCCCCGATGACGTCGGCGGAGTGCTCGGTGAGGTTGCGGCTGAAGATCATCGATCCGGCGCTCACGCCCACGTAGACCCGGTTCTCCAGCGCCTTCAGGAAACCGTCGGCCAGGTTGTTGCCGGTGATGCTGCGGGCGAGGTGGTAGTGGTTGCCGCCCTCGACGTAGACGACGTCGGCGTGGAGGAGGCGGTCGAGTACCAACTGGCCGGGCAGGCCGTTCAGTTCGAGGATGTCGAACTCACGCCAGCCGAGGCCGTGCACTCTGTTCATGTCCGCGACCATCCATCCGTGGTCCCCGGGCTCGGCGACGGATGCCGTGGGGATGTAGACGACGTTCGCCGATCCGAACGGCTTGCCCAGCATGTCCCGGAGCGCGTCCCGCAGTGTGTCGTTGCGCAGGCCACTCGCCGTCAACAGAAGATTCATCGGGCGAGCCAAGCACGGGGGACGTGCTCGCGCAACGAACCCCAGCCGAAGGCATCATGCGTCACCCCGATGTGATGGTGATCGCGTGGGCGGACATGGACGTCCCGGGTTCGTTCGACCCGCGCACCCTGATCGCCGCCATCGAAGTGGTATCCCGCTCCAACCCGGACAACGACTGAGTCAGCAAGATGCGCGACTACCCCCTGATCGGGATTCCCACCTACGCCGTCTTCGACCCCCGCACCGGAACCGGAGCCGTCCTCACCGACATCCACGCCACCCCCGACGGCCCCCGCTACGCCACCCGCAAGGACTTCGTCTACGGCGAGGACGTCACCATCGCCGACTGGACGATCCCCACGGACAATCTGCCGCGCTACGGAGACATGGTCACCAGGGAGCCCAGGCCCTGAACCACCCCGCACAACTCTACGAGTGCCCCAACTCCGCCGATTCCTCGTCCGCCCCCACCGAAACGGACCCCGAATCCGCCGAAGGCCGCAGCGGGAACGGGTCCACCATCGTCTCGTCGATCACCGGCGCCGGTGGCTGGGGCGGTTTGGGCATGATCGCTGCTTCCGAGTGGCCGCCGCAGCCGTAGGACAAGGACACGACGTGGCCGTCCGCCGGGGAGAACTCGTTCGCGCAGACCCCGAAGGCCTGGCCCAGGGAGCCGCCGACCGCGACCAGGAAGCCGCAGCTCACGCAGGCCGCGGGGGCCGCCTGGGCCATGGGGGTTTGCGGGCCGAAGCCGTCCTCCCAGCGGTCCGCGGCCACGTGGAGGCCGTAGCGGGAGAGGACTCGGGCCCGGCGGATGCCCAGTTCTTCGGCGACTGCCGCGATCGAGCCTCGGGTGGGGGCCATGGGGAGGGTCGCGGGGGTGCCCGCGGTCACCTCCGCGTCCTCCGCCTCCACCAGTTCCGCCATCTCCTCCGAGACCGCGGAGTTCGGCGGGGGCTCGTCCTCGCCCGTGTAGCCGGGCTCCAGGCGGAGGTCCTCGGCGTCGGTGGGGAGAAGGTCGCCGGGGCCCATGTCGCCGGGGCGGAGGCGTTCGCTCCACGGGACCCATTCGGGGGCCAGGAGGGAGTCCGGGCCCGGCAACAGAACAACCTCGTCCAGCGTCACCAGCTTCGCGCGGGACGCCCTCGCGACCGTCACCGCCCAGCGCCAGCCCCGGTAGCCGAACTCCTTGCACTCGAAGAAGTGCGTGACCACACGGTCGCCCTCGGATTCGAAGCCCGCGTGCTCGCCGACCACGCCGGGCGCGGCGGCCTCCTCGGCTGCGGCACGGGCGAGGTCGACGGCCTCGGCACACAGGCGGTCGGGGGTGCGGCTTCGCGTGGTCGCTGCGCTCACAGGTATCGCTTCTCTCCTACGCCGTCTCACGGGTGCGCCTGGTGTGGCGAAGGGAGCGGACGGAGCGGCTGAAAGACATGTACCAGGCCCTTGGGGGCACTGGTGGAGGGCCGCGTCGACGTCCGCACCCGATCGCGCTCGGGCACGCCTACACCATCCATTCTGCGGGATGGCCGAGAGGCGCGCGGCCGAGAACAATCGCCACGGC
Organism: Streptomyces sp. NBC_01478; assembly: GCF_036227225.1. Taxonomy (GTDB): domain Bacteria; phylum Actinomycetota; class Actinomycetes; order Streptomycetales; family Streptomycetaceae; genus Streptomyces. The sequence goes on from NZ_CP109444.1 coordinate 5,304,314, forward strand.
GCGCTACGCACGCTACCTTCTCTCGCGCCATGCGCCCACACCGGCGGCCCCCTGGGCGCCGCGCGGCGGTCAAACCGAGACCTGTGCAACGGCGGTGAATCCGCCCCGGCAGGCCGCCATACGTGCGGTAACGGCACTACTCGCGCCATTCTCGGGGCACTATGACGGAGTGGCAGCCGCGAGGTCGCCCCAAGGTGCCACCGGGATCGGTGGGCCGAAGGGGAACATCCGAGGTGGCGGTTCGGGCCGGGTCGGCGGTTCCGTCCGCGCGATGGGTCGTGCCCTGCACTTCCCCGTCACCGGTACCGCACGCGGCATCCGCAAGGCGACCCACGCGCACGGCGCGGGCGAGTCGGGCCTCGGCCGGCTGATCGAGCTGCACGCGGTCAACGGCGCCGGCGATGTCATGATCACCGTCGCCCTCGCGTCGACCGTCTTCTTCTCCGTGCCGACCGATGAGGCGCGGGGGCGGGTCGCCCTGTATCTCGCGATCACGATGGCGCCGTTCACTGTTCTCGCGCCGGTGATCGGGCCCCTTCTCGACAAGCTTCCGCACGGGCGCCGCGCCGCGATGGCCGCCGCGATGCTGGCCCGTGCCCTCCTCGCGCTGATCATCTCCGGCGCGGTCGCCAGCGGCAGCCTGGAGCTGTATCCGGCGGCCCTGGGCGCCCTGGTCGCCTCGAAGGCGTACGGCGTCGTCAGAAGCGCCGTGGTGCCCCGGCTGCTGCCACCCCGTATCTCGCTGGTGAAGGCGAATTCCAGAGTCACCCTCGCCGGGCTGCTCGCCACCGGCGTCGCCGCCCCGATCGCCGGCGGGCTGCACGCCGTCGGCGATCCCTGGCCGCTCTACGGCGCCTTCGTGATCTTCGTGGTGGGTACGGTCCTGTGCTTCTTCCTGGACCCCAAGGTCGACTCCGCCAAGGGCGAGGACACGGCGCTGCTCGCGGCCGACGAGAACCATCTGCACGGCCCGCATCCCAAGGAGGTCAAGCGTCCTGGGCTGCGCACGGTCGGCATCGCCGTCACCCACGCGCTGGGCGCCAACGCGGCCCTGCGCTGGCTCTCCGGCTTCCTGACCTTCTTCCTCGCGTTCCTGCTGCGCGAGCATCCGATGACCGGGCAGAGCGCCGCCGTGTCGCTGGGCATAGTCGCCGTCTCGGCGGGCGTCGGCAACGCGCTCGGTACGGCCGTGGGGTCCTGGCTGCGGCAGCGGGCGCCGGAACTCATCATCGTGACGGTGATGGCGGTCGTGCTGGGCGCGGCGATCACGGCGGCGATCTTCTTCGGCGCGGCCCTGGTGGCATGCCTGGCGGCCGCCGCCGGGTTCTGCCAGGCACTCGCCAAGCTGTCCCTGGACGCGCTGATCCAGCGGGACGTGCCCGAGCTGGTGCGCACCTCGGCGTTCGCGCGCTCGGAGACGATGCTCCAGATGGCCTGGGTGCTGGGCGGCGCGATCGGCATCGTGATGCCCCTGAACGGCTCGCTCGGCTTCACGCTGGCCGCCGCGGTGATCGCCCTGGGCTGGCTGACCACCCTGCGCGGCCTGCTCGCCTCGGCCCGGCAGGGCGGCAGCGGGCGCCCGCGAGTGGCCTAACCCGCACCCCCCGGCCCGGCACGTCGCACCCCACGTGGGGGGAGGACTGGACGGGCCCGATAGCCTTCGCCCCATGACCATGCAATCCGCTGTGCGACGCCGCCGCGCCGTCGCCGCCGCCGGCGCCGTTTCCGCCGGACTGCTCGTCCTGTCGGCGTGCGACAAGCCGACGCCGATCTCGACGATCACCGTCGGGAGGAACTCGGTCCACACCGAGGCCACCTGCTACAACGACGGCGACGCGGTGAAGACCGCGGACCTGGCGAAGTGCCTGAAGGCCTCCACGTCGATCTCGGTCGACCCGGACGAGACCGTGCGTTTCGGTGTCGACCCGAAGATCGCCGACAACGGCTGGACGATCCTGATGAACGGTCAGCCGCTGACCGACTCCAGCAAGAAGACGTACCGCACGATCCCCGGCAGCGTGTTCTTCAACACCCAGTACGGCGCGACCGGCAACTCGACCGTCGTCTCCATCAAGGAGGGCGACAAGACGGTCAAGGGCCTGTGGTCCTTCAAGTTCAAGAAGGACTCCTGACCACGTCGTCCGTACGGATCCTCGTCGCCACCGCCGTCCCGGCCGAACGGGACGCGGTGGCACGGGCGTTCACCAACAGCGACCGGGTTGACGTCATCGCCGTCGGGGTGGGGCCGGCCGCCGCTGCCGCCGCCACCGCCACGGCTCTCGCCCGTACCCCTTACGCCCTCGTCGTCTCCGCCGGGATCGCCGGTGGCTTCCAGCCCGAGGCGCCCGTCGGGTCCCTCGTGATCGCCGACGAGATCACCGCGGCCGACCTGGGCGCCGAGACCGCCGACGGGTTCGTGCCGGTCACCGAACTCGGCTTCGGCACCGTCACCCACCGTCCGCCGAATGCACTCGTACGAGACCTCGCGGCCGCGGCCGGCGCGCGCACCGGAGCCGTGCTCACCGTCTCCACGGTGACCGGAACGGCCGCCCGCGCCACGGAACTTCGCGCCCGCCACCCCCGGGCCCTCGCCGAGGCGATGGAGGGCTTCGGCGTCGCCGAGGCCGCCGCCGCGCACGGCATCCCCGTCCTGGAACTGCGCGCGGTCTCCAACCCCGTCGGCCCGCGCGACCGCGCCGCCTGGCGCATCGGCGACGCGCTCGCGGCCCTGACCGAGGGATTCGGGAAGTGCGCGCCCGTACTGGAGAGTTGGGAACAGGTATGACCGCTTCGACCGAGCCTTTGCAGATCGCCTACTCCCCCTGCCCCAACGACACCTTCGTCTTCGACGCGTGGGCGCACGGGCGGGTGCCGGGCGCGCCCGCGCTGGACGTGACCTTCGCGGACATCGACATCACCAACGGCATGGCCGAGCGCGGTGAGTTGGACGTGCTGAAGGTGTCGTACGCCGTGCTGCCGTACGTTCTCGACGAGTACGCGCTGCTGCCCTGCGGGGGTGCGCTGGGGCGGGGGTGCGGGCCGCTGGTCCTCACCCGGGGGCCGGGAGATCTGACGGGGCGTACGGTCGCGGTGCCGAGCGAGCGGTCGACCGCGTATCTGCTGTTCCGGCTCTGGGCTGCGGACACGATTCCGGGCGGGGTGGGCGAGATCGTCGTCATGCCGTTCCACGAGATCATGCCGGCCGTGCGGGACGGGAAGGTCGACGCGGGGCTCGTCATCCACGAGGCGCGCTTCACGTACCAGAACTACGGCCTGCACAAGCTCGCGGACATGGGCGAGCACTGGGAGGCCACGACCGGTCTGCCGATCCCGCTGGGCGCGATCATCGCCAAACGGTCCCTGGGCGGCGAGCGGTTGAACCTGCTCGCCGACTCGATCCGCACGTCCGTCCGCGCCGCCTGGGACGACCCCGAGGCCTCCCGCCCGTACGTCATGGAACACGCCCAGGAGATGGACCCGTCCGTCGCCGACCAGCACATCGGCCTGTACGTCAACGAGTTCACGGCGGAGCTCGGTGAGGACGGGTATGCGGCGGTCCGGGGGTTGTTGACGCGCGCGGCGGCGGAGGGACTCGTGCCGGCACTTGGACCGGACGCGCTTACGTTCCCCTGAACCCGTGGCGCCGTCCCTGGGGGCTGCGCCCCAGACCCTCATCGGCCCTGAAGGGGCCTCGCCACCACGGTCCACGGGCCGAGAGGCTGGTGTCGTGCCCCTCGGCCCGGACTCGCTCGAACTGCCCTGGATCCTGAAGCTCCGCTGAATCTCCCGGACTTCTACACGTCCAACTGGTCGGCGACCGCCCGCAGCAGGCCCGCGATCTTCGCGCCCGCGGGCTTGTCGGGATAGCGGCCGCGTTCCAGCATGGGCGTGATGTTCTCCAGGAGGGTCGTCAAGTCCTGGACGATGGAGGCCAGTTCGTCCGGCTTCTTGCGTTGGGCCGCCGCGACCGACGGGGTCGGGTCGAGCAGGGTCACCGAGAGGGCCTGGTCGCCGCGCTGACCGGCGACGACCCCGAACTCCACGCGCTGTCCGGGCTTCAGGGCATCAACTCCGGCGGGCAGAACCGAGGAATGGACGAAGACGTCACCGCCGTCGTCACGGGAGAGAAAGCCGAAGCCCTTCTCGCTGTTGAACCACTTGACCTTGCCGGTAGGCACGTCTGTCCTCGTCCTCGTACTCGTCGGAAAACTGCTTCGGATAGCAGACCGGCGGGTCGTCGGGACCCGCCGGTACCAAGGCTAATGGTCTTCAGGCCGGTGACAAGACGTCGCCCGCCTGTTCCTTCGCGCTGGGAACTACCCTGGTCCGGTGCGTGACAAAACCCAAACGAATTCCGCCGCGGCCGGTGACCGACTGATCCGTGCCGGTGCCATCGTCTTTTTCCTGGGTGCGGTGGCCACACTCGTCACCGTGGTACCGCTGTTGCTCCACACGACGCCTTTTCCGACGTACATGTACCTCTTGAGCATGCTCATGGGCGTCGGATTCCTGCTCGCCGCAGCGGGGGTGCTCCAGTCGGTCGCCGCGGGCCGCCGTCAGGCGCGTGCGACGAGGTAGTCCGAAAGCCAGCGCGGGAACTCGGTGAGGTCGCCGAGGACGACGTCCGCGCCGGCCGCGCGCAGTTCGTCGGCGTCGCACGGGCCGGTCGCCACCGCGACCGACATGGCCTCGGCGACGCGGGCTCCGCGCACGTCGCCGACGTGGTCGCCGACGTAGACGCTCGCGCCCTCCTCGCGCAGCGCCTCCGCCTTCTGCTCGGCCCACAGGTCGCCGATCACGGCGTCGGCGTCGATGCCGAGATGGGCGAGGTGCAGCTTCGCGTTGGGCTGGTACTTCGCGGTCACCACGACCGCCCGCCCGCCGGCCGCCCGTACGGCCTCGATCGCCTCGGGGGCGCCGGGCATCGCGAGGGTCGCGGCGATGGCGAACGACGGGTACATCTCGCGGTACAGGTCCGCCACCGCGGGCACCTCGTCCGCCGGGAACCAGTTGATCAACTCGTCCGCGAGCGGCGGCCCGAGCCGGCTGATCGCGAGATCGGCGTCGATGTACGTCCCCGTCCGCTCCGCCAGCGCCAGCATGGCGGCGTGGATACCGGGCCGGGAGTCGATGAGGGTCATGTCGAGGTCGAAGCCGACGGTCGGGCCGGGCACGGAGTAAGAAGTCATATGGGCCATTGTGCCCAGTCGCTACGACAATCCCACCGGGCCCATCGACTGCTCTACCGCTGTCTCTGTGATCGCCACACCAGGTACAGGGCCGACGCCACCGCCGCGCCCCGCACCACCCACGGCCAGGTCTCGGAGATCGCGTCGTTCATGTGGCCCTGCGCGATGGGCGTGCCCCAGCGGCCGGTGTTCCTGCCCCACAGCCAGACGACGCCGGCCGCGACGGCCGCCGTCGGCAGGCCGATCACCGCCGCCTTGGTCTCGGCGTCGGTCAGCCGCCGGGAGGCGTACGCGATGAGCCAACCGAGCAGCAGCGCGAACCAGTTGCCGAGTACGGCGCCCCCGACGAGCAGCGCGGCGGCGATCAGCAGCAGGGGGTTGGACCAGCGTCCGACGGGGAGGCGGGGGCGGGGGACCATACGGCGTCGGCGGGCCGGGACGTGCGGTGCCTGCTCGATCACCGGTGCGGTCGCCGGCTCCGGTTCCTTCGCCGGCTCCTTCAGGGGATCCTTCGGGGGCTCCTTCGGCGGCGGGGGCTTGAGCAGTTCCGGGATCTCGATCCCGCCGGTGAACCCGGGCACGCTGTCGCCGAGCGCGAAGCCGTTGCCCTCCCCTCGCCACCAGTCGGGCTGCACGACGCTGCCGCCGAGCTCGGACGCGCTCGCGAGGTGCGGTGCGGAGGCGGAGTTGTCGGGCTCGGGCGCGGGTGCGGCCCGGGTGGGGCGCGGACGCGGCAGCGGTACGACCCGGCGCAGGCCCTTCGGCCGTAGATCGTCCTCGTGGTCCCGTTGTACGGGGACGGAGGTGGCCGGTGCCCGGGGGACGCCGGCGCCGGTGCCGGCCGCGGCGACGACCTCGTCCGGGGTGCCGAGCCCCTTGAGGATGCGCTGGACGGCGGCCGGTGTGTCGACGGTGGACCCGGCCCGCCGTCGGTCGATCTCGTTGCGCAGCTCGGACACGAGCCGCATCCGCGTGACCGAGGGCAACTGCCGCTGCTGCGCGACGTCGCCGACGCGGCTCAGATACTCGTAGACGACCTGGTCGCTCTCGATACCCACGAAGTCCCCTCAGGGGCGGGTGCGTTGGATACCCCTCGGTGACAGACGTTACCGCCAGCAGGCCCGATGCCGGGAACCTCACGTCCTGCGCGCTCCCCCACCGTCACCCCCACCCGCTACCGTGGGTCGGATGAGCACCTCGGCCACGCCGCCCCGTTCGCTCGCGGAGGCACTTCGAAGCAGGGACGACGCGTCCCTGGCCGCGCTGCTGCGCAGCCGTCCCGACCTCATCACGCCCGTTCCCACCGACCTCACCCAGCTCGCGACCCGGGCCGGTACGCGCGGGTCGGTCGTGCGGGCGCTGGAGCGGCTGGACCGGTTCGCGCTGCAGACGGCGGAGGCGCTGGCCGTGGCGGCGGACCCGGCGCCGTACGACGCGCTGCTCGGGCTCATGGCGGGCGACGCGCGCGACGCGGCCGTCACGCACGCCCTGCCGCGCGCCCTCGCGACCCTGCGCGAGCAGGCGCTGGTGTGGGGTGCGGACGACCGGCTGCGGCTGGTGCGGACGGCGCGTGAGCTGCTGGCGCCGTCGCCGCAGCATCCGTCGCCGACCGGGCTCGGGCCCACGGTCGCGGAGGCCACGGCGGGTATGTCGCCGGGCCGTATCCAGGAGATCGTGACGGCCGCCGGGCTGCCCTCCACCCATGACTCGGTGTCCGCGGTGGCCGCGCTCACCAAGCTGTTCACGGCCCGGAGGCGGATGAAGGCGCTGCTCGCCGGGGCCCCCGAGGAGTCTCTGGAGGTGCTGAACCGGCTGGTCTGGGGGCCGCCCTACGGGCAGGTGACCGCCGATCCGGCGGCCCGGCTGCGCTGGCTCATCGACCGGGGCCTGCTGCTGCCGACCGCGCCCGGCACGGTCGTACTCCCCCGCGAAGTGGCCCTGCATCTGCGGGCCGGGCGCGCGCACCGCGCGACGGAGCCGGTGGCGCCGCCGGTCGAGGCGAAGGCCACGCACCGTCCACAGGTTGTGGACACTACGGCGGCCGGGCAGGCGTACACCGCGCTGGCGGCCGTCGAGGAGTTGATGAAGGACTGGGACGAGGGCGGGCCGACGGTGATGCGGGCCGGCGGCCTCAGCGTCCGCGATCTGAAGCGGACCGCCGTCGCACTGGACGTGGCGGAGCCGGTCGCCGCCTTCTGGGTCGAACTGGCTTATGCGGCAGGCCTGTTGGCGTCCGACGGCGAGGCGGACGAGCGGTACGCGGCGACCCCGGCCCTCGACGAGTGGCTGGAGCAGCCCGCCGCGCAGCGCTGGGCCCGGCTCGCGGAGGCGTGGCTGACGGCGACGCGGACGTCGGGGCTGGTGGGCGGGCGGGACGGGAAGGACCGGACGCTGTCGGCGCTGGGCCCCGGTCTGGACCGCTCGGCCGCTCCGGAGGTACGGCACCGGGTGCTCGGGCTGCTCGCCGGGTTGCCCGAGGGGGCCTCGCCGTCGGTGGAGTCGGTGCTGGCGCGGTTGCGGTGGGAGCGGCCGGTGCGGGGGGCGGGGGGTGCGTCGGCGGTGGCCCAAGGGGGCACGCCGGGGAGTCCTCAGGAGGGCGACGATCTGCGCAGTCGGCTTGCCCGGTGGACGTTGGGCGAGGCCGAGATGTTGGGGGTGACCGGGCGGGGGGCTCTGTCGGCGCAGGGGCGGGCGTTGCTGGGGAGCAGGGGGGCGGCGGCGACCGGCCACGCCGATCCCGCGTCTGCCACTGGATCCGGGTCCGGGGCCGCTACTTCCGCCGGTTCTCGTGCCGCGGCTCCCTCCGGCCCCGGCGACAAGCTTCCCGTCCATCACCACCGCACGCCCGCTCCCCCCGAGCCGCTCTCCCCCGCCGAACAGGCCACGGCGAGTGCCGCCGCCGCCCGGCTCCTCGCGCCGTTGCTGCCCGAGCCCTTGGACCACGTGCTGCTCCAGGCGGATCTGACGGCGGTGGCGCCGGGGCCGTTGGAACGGCCGTTGGCGGACATGCTGGACGTGCTCGCGGACGTGGAGTCGAAGGGCGGGGCGACGGTCTACCGCTTCACGCCGGGCTCGGTGCGCCGCGCGCTGGACGCGGGCCGTTCCGCCTCCGACCTGCACGACTTCCTCACCGCGCACTCCCGTACGCCGGTCCCGCAGCCCCTCGCCTACCTGATCGACGACGTGGCCCGCAGGCACGGCCATCTGCGGATCGGTACGGCCTCGGCGTATGTGCGCTGCGACGACGACTCGGTGCTCAGCGAGATCCTCGCGGACAAGCGGTCGGCGGGCCTGCGACTGCGCCGCCTCGCGCCGACCGTGCTGGCGGCGCAGGCCGACCCGGCGGCGCTCCTCGACGGGCTGCGCGCGATGGGCTTCGCGCCGGCCGCCGAGTCCGCGGAGGGCGATGTCGTCATCACCCGCGCCCACGCCCACCGCACCCCGCCCCGCACGGCCCCGGAACCGGTGCCGGACGGCCCGCCGACCCCGGACACGACCCTCCTGTCGGCGGCGATCCGCGCGATCAGGGCGGGCGACCGCGCCTCCACGACGCCCCTCAAGACGACGCCTTCGCCGGCCGGCGAACTCCCCCGCACCAGTTCCGCCGAGACCCTCGCCACCATGCAGGCCGCCGTCCTCACCGGCGACACCGTCTGGATCGGCTACGTCAACGCCGAGGGCTCCGCGAGCCAGCGCGTGATCGCCCCGATGCGGGTGGAGGGCGGCTTCGTCACGGCGTACGACCACACGGCGGACGAGGTACGGACGTATCCGCTGCACCGGGTGACGGGGGTCGCCGAGCTGGCGGAGGGGTAGGCACCGGTCAGTTCAGATAGCGGTCCAGCGCCTCCGCCGCGTCCGCCACGAATGTCGGGCGCCGGGCCATCTCCCGCAGCTCGCCCTCCGTGACCCACGCGTGCCAGGCGATCTCGGCCGGGTCGGGGGCTATCTCCGTGTGGACGACGGCTTCGTGGACGCCGAGCCAGTACGGGCTGATCACGCCCCGGCACAGGAACTTGAAGGCGAACCGCACCGGCACCCGCACCCCGAGTTCCTCGGCGAGTTCACGGGCCGCCGCCTCCTCGTAGGACTCCCCGACCTCCGCGGCGCCGCCGACCAGGAAGTTGTACTGCCCCGGGAACCTGGACATGTCCGCCGCCCGCCGGTGCACCAGGACGCGGCCCTCGCCGTCCCGGCAGACGGTCGTGGCGACGCGGTGCATCCAGTGGTTGGCGATGGCCTCACCCCGGTCCACCGTCCCGAGCACCCGGTCCTGTTCGTCGACCCGCTCCACAAGCTCTCCCATGGGCTCAGCCTCGCAGAGCCCGCCGTGATCATCGGCCGGTAGTGCACACTTGACGTTTGGCCGTGCGGAAGGGATGTGTACGTACGTGAATGGCCCCCTCATCGTCCAGTCCGACAAGACCCTGCTCCTCGAGGTCGATCACGAGCGAGCCGACGAGTGCCGGCGCGCCATCGCGCCGTTCGCCGAGCTGGAGCGGGCGCCCGAGCACATCCACACATATCGGGTGACCCCGCTGGGACTGTGGAACGCGCGGGCCGCCGGGCACGACGCCGAGCAGGTCGTGGACGCGCTCGTGGAGTACAGCCGGTATCCCGTGCCGCACGCGCTGCTCGTGGACATCGCCGAGACCATGGACCGGTACGGCAGGCTCACGCTCTCCAAGCACCCCGCGCACGGGCTCGTCCTCACCACCACCGACCGGCCCGTGCTGGAGGAGATCCTGCGCTCGAAGCGGGTCGCCCCGCTGGTCGGCAACCGGCTCGACCCCGACACCGTGGCCGTACACCCCTCCGAGCGCGGCCAGATCAAGCAGGTGCTGCTGAAGCTGGGCTGGCCGGCCGAGGACCTCGCCGGGTACGTCGACGGCGAGGCGCACCCGATCGAGCTGGACGAGAACGGGTGGGCGCTGCGGCCCTACCAGAAGCAGGCCGTGGAGAACTTCTGGCACGGCGGCAGTGGTGTCGTCGTGCTGCCGTGCGGTGCCGGGAAGACCCTCGTCGGCGCCGGCGCCATGGCGCAGGCCAAGTCGACCACGCTCATCCTCGTCACCAACACCGTCTCCGCCCGGCAGTGGAAGCACGAGCTGATCAAGCGGACCTCGCTGACGGAGGAGGAGATCGGCGAGTACAGCGGGACGCGCAAGGAGATCCGGCCCGTCACCATCGCCACGTACCAGGTGCTGACGACCCGGCGGAAGGGGATCTACCCCCACCTGGAGCTCTTCGACTCCCGTGACTGGGGGCTCATCCTCTACGACGAGGTGCATCTGCTGCCCGCGCCCGTCTTCAAGTTCACCGCCGACCTCCAGGCGCGGCGGCGGCTCGGGCTGACCGCGACGCTGGTGCGCGAGGACGGCCGGGAGTCGGACGTGTTCTCCCTCATCGGGCCGAAGCGGTTCGACGCGCCCTGGAAGGAGATCGAGGCGCAGGGCTACATCGCGCCCGCCGACTGTGTCGAGGTCCGGGTCAATCTCACGGAGTCCGAGCGGCTCGCGTACGCCACCGCCGAGGCCGAGGAGAAGTACCGCTTCTGTGCGACCACCGCGACGAAGCGGAAGGTCACGGAGGCGATCGTGCGGCGCTTCGCCGGTCAGCAGATCCTCGTCATCGGGCAGTACATCGACCAACTCGACGAACTGGGCGAGCACTTGAACGCCCCGGTGATCAAGGGCGAGACCTCCAACGCCCAGCGGGAGAAGCTCTTCGGCGCCTTCCGCGAGGGGGAGATCAGCGTCCTCGTCGTGTCCAAGGTCGCCAACTTCTCCATCGATCTGCCGGAGGCGACCGTCGCCATCCAGGTGTCCGGCACGTTCGGCTCACGCCAGGAGGAGGCCCAGCGGCTCGGGCGGGTGCTGCGGCCGAAGGCCGACGGTCACCAGGCCCACTTCTACTCCGTCGTCGCCCGGGACACGATCGACCAGGACTTCGCGGCCCACCGCCAGCGCTTCCTGGCGGAACAGGGGTATGCGTACCGGATCATGGACGCGGACGAGATCCTCGCGGAGAACTGAGGCCCGGGGCGGCCGTGAGTGATCGCGGGATCACTTACGGCGTATGCCCGCTTCCTCGCCGTACTCGCCGAGGACGACCACGCTGAACGCGGCGCCCGCGAAGACTTTTATGGCGCGGAGGGCGTCGCCGAGTCGGTGGTGGTGGCTGCCGGTGGCCGGTGTCGCGCCGGTCGGCCGGACGGGGGCGGGGGTGGGGTGAAGCGTTGCTGCGCTCATGACTCCATGGTGCGTCTTGGGACATAAGGTCGGCATCGGTCCAGAGAGCCAACCTGCGGGTTCCCCGTGTACGCCTCCGGGCGGACCCGTTCCCCTCCTTGGTGGAGGGGTCGTCCCCTAGGGGACACGTGCGCCGGGCGTCAACGCGGCCGTAAAACCATTCGCGTCCGCCAGTTGCCCTCACCTAGAATCTCCGCTCTTGCCCGCCTCCCCGCAGGGAGTGCCGCCGCCCGGACGGAAACCGGTCGGCACCACCCACCCAGCAGCCACAGCAGGTCCTCCGGAGGCACCCCCTTGTCCACGCCCACCGACGACCCCCTCTCCCGCGAACGCTCCCACCTCGCCTCCTCCCGTTCCGCGCTGCGCGCCATGCGCGAGGACGTCGAATCGCTCGACATCAAGGACGTCACGGCGAACTGGGTCAACGCCGAGGTCCTCGCCCGCCAGATCGACGACCGCATCAAGGCGCTGGCCGACCTGAGCGACACCCCGCTCTTCTTCGGGCGGCTGAACTACCTGCACGCACCCGGCGCCGAGCAGGCCGAGGGCGCGGAGGGCGAGCAGTTCTACATCGGGCGCCGGCATGTGCACGACGGTGACGGCGACCCGATGGTCATCGACTGGCGTGCGCCGGTCTCGCAGCCGTTCTACCGGGCGTCCAAGAAGGACCCGCTGGACGTCTCGCTGCGCCGCCGCTTCGGTTACACGGGCGGCGACCTCACGGCGTACGAGGACGAACACCTGATGGACCCGGCCGAGGCCGCCGCCACCAGCAAACTGCTCCAGCAGGAGATCGAGCGGCCCCGCGTCGGTCCGATGCGCGACATCGTCGCCACCATCCAGCCCGAGCAGGACGAGATCGTACGGTCCGGTCTCGGCGGGACGGTCTGTGTGCAGGGTGGTCCCGGCACCGGGAAGACCGCCGTCGGTCTGCACCGGGTCGCCTATCTTCTCTACGCCCACCGGGAACGGCTCGCCCGCACCGGCACCCTCGTCATCGGGCCGAACAAGTCCTTCCTGCACTACATCGAGCAAGTCCTGCCCGCGCTGGGCGAGTTGACGGTCCGCCAAGGCACGGTGGACGACCTGGTCGCGCACGTCGAGGTACAGGGCACGGACGAGGCACCGGCCGCCGTCATCAAGGGCGACGCGCGGATGGCGGAGGTCCTCAGGAAGGCCATCTACGCGCACGTCACCCTGCCCACCGAGCCGGTGATGGTGGTGCGCGGCTCACGCCGCTGGCGGGTCCCGGCGTACGAACTCGAAGCCATCGTGCGGGAGTTGCTCGACCGCGACATCCGCTACGGCGCCGCCCGCGAGGCGCTTCCGCAGCGCATCGCGCATGTCGTGCTGGTGCAGATGGAGCGGTCCGGGGAGGCGCCGGACGACCGGGTGCAGGACGCCGTGGCCCGCAACGCGGCGGTGAAGGCGGCCGTCAAGGCGGTGTGGCCGCCGGTCGAGCCCGCGAAGCTCGTGCTGCGGCTGCTCACCGACGCCGGCTTCCTCGCCGAGCACGCGGCCGGGATCCTCGACGAGGACGAGCAGAAGACGATCCTCTGGGCGAAGGCGGTGCGGAGTGTGAAGGCCGCCAAGTGGTCTGCCGCCGATGCCGTGTTGATCGACGAGGCGACCGACCTCGTGCAGCGGACGCACTCGCTCGGGCATGTCGTGCTCGACGAGGCGCAGGACCTCTCCCCGATGCAGTACCGGGCCGTGGGCCGCCGCTGCACCACCGGTTCCGCGACCGTCCTCGGCGACCTGGCGCAGGGCACCACGCCCTGGGCGACGCGGAGTTGGGACGAGGCACTGGCCCACCTCGGCAAATCGGAGGGTGTGATCGAGGAGTTGACGGCCGGTTTCCGCGTACCGACGGACGTCATCACGTACGCCTCCCGGCTCCTCCCGCACATCGCGCCGGGGCTGACCCCGGTCGCGTCCGTCCGTGAGAACCCGGGCTTCTTCGACCTCCGCGCCATCACCGGTACGGCCGAAGTGGTCGCCGCCTGCGAGGAGTTGCTGCGCAACGAGGGGTCGACGGGCCTGATCGCGGCCGACGCCCGCATCCCCGAACTGGCGGAGGCGCTCACGGCGGCGGGCATCGGCTACATCGACCCGGGTGAGGAGACGACCGTGGACACCCGTCTGACCCTCGTCCCGGCGTCGCTCGCGAAGGGCCTGGAGTACGACTACGTGGTCCTCGACGAGCCGCAGGCCGTGGTCGACGGCGAACCGGACGAACGCACCGGCCTGCGCCGCCTGTACGTGGCTCTGACCCGAGCGGTGTCGGGTCTGATCGTCACGCACGCGGCGCCGCTGCCGCCTCAACTCGCCTGAGCGGAGAGGGTGGTTCAGGCCCCGTCCAGGACCGCCCGCCACTCCCCCACGGCCGCCGCCGACACCGGCCGCTCCCAGCCCTCTGGCCGAGCGGCCCCGCCGATGTGGAAGGCGTCCACCCCGGCGGCGCGCAGCGTCGGTACGTGGTCGAGGCGCAGGCCGCCGCCGACCAGGATGCGCTGCTCGTACCCCGGTTCGCCGCGCAGGGCCGCCTCGCGGAGCAGCGTGGGAAGGCCGTCGTCGACGCCGTCGGCCGAACCGGCGGTGAGGTAGGCGTCCAGGCCCGGCAGGTCCGCGAGTTGTTTGCGCAGGGCGTCGCGGTCGGCGGCGCGGTCGATCGCGCGGTGGAACGTCCAGGCACAGCCGTCCAGTTCGGCGACGACCCGCTCCACCGCGTCCAGGTCGACGCAGCCGTCCGGGGCGAGGAAGCCGAGCACGAACTGGTCGGCGCCGGCGGTCCGCAGTTCCCCGGCGACCCGGACGAGCCGGTCCACGTCGCCGGCGGCGAAGCCGTCCGCGAGGCGCAGCATCACGCGCAGGTCGATGTCGACGGCGGCGCGGATCGCGGCGAAGGTCTCCACCGGCGGGGTGAGCCCGTCGGCCGCCATGTCGCTGACCAGTTCGAGACGGTCCGCGCCTCCGGCCTGGGCGGCGATCGCGTCCTCGGCACCGAGGGCGATCACCTCCAGGACTGCACGCGTGCTCATAGGACCCCTTCCGTCGTGTTCCCTGGAGCGGCTACAGGTCTAGTCCAATCTCAGGGTACGCGGGAGGTCAGGGGGCCGCGAGATCGCCCCCGCGAACGGCGAGCGGCGAGCGGCGAGCGGCGAGCGGCGAAGGACGAACGGCGAGCAGCGACCGGCCCTCCGCCCTCAGCCGTAGATGTTCAGGTCCTCGGCCTTCGCGCCCGCCAGCTCGTACGCCACCCCGTCCGGCACCGGCCGTCCCGAGTACAGGCGTACGAGTGTGGGCGCGTCGCCGATGTACCGCGCGGGGGTCAGCTCCCCCGACGCGTCGCCCAGCCGGAGCGGATCGTCCAGGTCGTCGAGGTCTGCGTGGAGAGGCTGGCGGCGTTTGTGACGGGTCAGGCGGGCGAGAAGGGTTAGAGCGAACCCCAGCCCCTCGCCCCCATAGGCTCCGGGCGCTCCGAGAACGTCCCGTACGTCACCGGCGTGCACCCACTCACCGAACGCGACCGCGTCCAGCGGGCCACCCGAGCGGGCGATCGCCGCACCGGCCTCGGTCATGCCCCGCTCCAGTTCGTCGAGGACCCGCGCGTTCGTCCAGTCGGCCCGCTCCGCGATGTCCCGGTCGTTGGCCTCCGGCGAGAACACACCCTTCTCGAACCGGCCCTCCACCACCCGCGTCAGCGCGGCCGAACAGTGCGCGAGCACATCCCGCACGGTCCACCCCGGACACGCGAGGGTCGCGAGCGCGAAGTCCTCTTCCGGGCGGGACCGGAGCAGCGGGATCAGCGCGTCGCGCTCCGTCGCGAGGAGCCGTCCGGGCAGTTCGGGGTCACGTACGTCGTGTGTCGTGTCGGCGTAAGTCATGCGTTCCACGCTAGGGGCACGGCCGCGGGAGGAAAATAAGGGGCATGGCCGATCTCGACGCCCTCCGCGCCCGCTGGACCCACGCCCTCGAAGGCGCCCGCACGCCCGACGAGGGTCCCGACCCCATCCCGTACGCCGAGAATCTCCTCGCCCGCTGGCAGGAGCCGCAGCGGCACTACCACACGCTCACGCACCTCACCTCGGTCCTCGACCACATCGACGTGCTGGAGAAGCACGCCGGGGACCCGGACGTCGTACGGCTCGCGGCCTGGTTCCATGACGCGGTCTACCTCCCGGACCGGTCCGAGAACGAGGAACGGTCGGCGCGGCTCGCCGAGCGCGCGCTGGCCGAGGCCGGGGTACCGGAGGCGCGGACCGCCGAGGTCGCCCGGCTGGTCCGGCTCACCGTCACGCACGCCCCCGCCGACGACGACCACGACGGCCAGGTGCTGTGCGACGCGGACCTGGCGATCCTGGCCGCACCGCCATCCGCGTACGCGGCCTACACGGCGGCCGTCCGCGAGGAGTACCACTTCGTCCCCAACGACGCGTTCAAGGAAGGCCGTTCGGCGATCCTGCGCCAACTCCTGGATCTGCCCCGCCTGTTCAGGACGCCGCACGGGGCCGCGGAATGGGAGGCGACGGCACGCTACAACCTGACGGCGGAGCTGGAGCTGCTGGCCTCGGCAGGCCCAACTCCCGGCTGAGGAAGGCGGAGAGGGCCTGCCGGAGGGCGTCCTGCCCGGCCGCACTGCGGACGGCATGACCGTCGTCCGGCAGCACCAGCTCCACGACGTCCCCACCCACCGCACGTCTGGCGGGGCGATCGCGGCCCGTATGCTCCCCGCCATGGGGATCGAGGGCGCACACCGGGTGGAAGAGGCCGTAGCGAGCTGCCTCGCACTGCTGAGGACCACGACGGACCGGGACTGGGACGAGGTGGGGGCCGGCCGGCTGGAGTGGAGCTGCCGGTACACCGCCGAGCACATCGCCGACGATCTCATCTCGTACGCGGGCCAGTTGGCCGGCCGCGCACAGCACACGTACCTCCCCTTCGAACTCACCCTCGACGACGGCACCGACAACTCCGGTGTCCTGGACGTGATCGAGGCGATGGGCACCCTGCTCGCCGCCGCCGTCCGCGCCACACCCCGTGAGGTGCGGGCCTTCCACCCGTTCCCGTTCCGCAGCGCGAACCGCGAGGGCTTCGCCGCGATGGGCATCGCCGAGGTGCTGCTGCACACTCACGACATCGCCGAGGGCCTGGGCCTGGAGTACCAACCCGCCCCCGAACTCCCCGAGTTCGTCCTCGGCCGGATCTTCCCGCACATCCGCCCCGCCGCCGACCACTGGCGCACCCTGCTGTGGGCGACCGGCCGCGGCGAACTCCCCGGCCGCGCCCCCGTCACCGACTGGCGCTGGAACAACAACCTCGTCCACACCACCGACCGCCTCACCCTCCAGGGCATCACCCCCGGGGCCGCGGGCAATCTGGTCTCCGGCGGCGACGGCGGCTTCGAGTGGATCGAGGGCGGCCCGTACATGGGCACGCGGGAGTCCGCGACCTTCCTGCTGAAGGCCTACGCATCGGGCGTGCACCGCCCGGAGTTCGGCGTGTTCGCCCTGGTCCGCCGCGAGGACGGCCGCGCGGTCGGCGGCATGGGCTTCCACGGCGTCCCCGACGAGGAGGGCCGCGCGGAGATCGGCTACGACCTGGTGGAGGGCGCCCGCGGCCAGGGCTACGCGACGGAGGCGCTGCGCGCGCTCGCACAGTGGGCGCTGGCCCGCGACGACGTACGCACCGTCTTCGCCACGGTCGAACGCGACAACCTCGCCTCACAGGCGGTGGTCACCCGCGCGGGGTTCAGGAAGGTGAGCGAGGACGGGGAGGAGTTCGCCTACGAACTCACCCGCTGAGCAACAGGCCTACGCCGTCCGCCCCTTGGGCCTGCGCAGCCCCGCCGCCGTCAGCAGCCGGACCACCTCCCGGCTCCTGACCTCCACCGCGCCGGCGGCCACCATGGCCGCGTAACGATGCGACGGAATGTCGTAGTGATCGCGCTCGAAGGCCCGGCGCGGTACGCCCAACTCCTCGGCGAACAGATGGAGTTCGTCGTACGAGACATCGCTGACCAGGTGCGACCACAGCCGCCCGTGCCCCGGCCAGGTGGGCGGGTCGATGTACACGGTCACAGGGAACCCAGGCTTCCCACCGCGGCGACCTTCACGCCCGCCTTGTGGCAGACCCAGTGCGGGTCGGGTCCCAGTTCCGGCTCGACCTCCAGGGCGTGCGGGTCGCCGGACGCGCAGACCGGGCAGAGCGGCCAGCGCCCGTACGCCTCCAGCAGCGCGTCCTGCACGTCCTGGGCGACCAGCCCGGCGACGTACTCCACACCCTCCGGCCACTGCTCCACCCACCATCGCCGCTCCGCGACGGACGTCTCCACCATGGACACCACGTCCGCCGCGACGACCTCGCGCGAGGCCAGGTCGGCGAGCACGAGGGCGCGGGCGGCGTGCAGCGCCTGCTCCAGAGGGCTGACGGGATCGCCGGTGGGGTCGTTGCTGGGGTCCATGCACCCATTGTGCGCACTCTTGACCCGGTCACCGGAACGAAAATATCTTTCAGAGGTGACCCAGGACGTGAAGGAAATTTTCTCCAGCGCCTCCGGGAGTACGCCACCCGCGGCCCTGGCCGCCAAGGTGCGCACCCTCGCCCCCTCCATGACCCGCTCCATGCAGCGCGTCGCCGAGACCGTCGCCGCCGACCCGGCAGGCTGCGCGGCCCTCACGGTCACCGGCCTCGCCGAGCTCACCGGCACCAGCGAGGCCACGGTCGTCCGCACCGCCCGCATCCTCGGCTACCCCGGCTACCGCGACCTGCGCCTGGCCCTCGCCGGGCTCGCCGCGCAGCAGCAGTCCGGGCGCGCGCCCGCCCTCACCACCGACATCGCGGTCGACGACCCGATCGCCGACGTCGTCGCGAAACTCGCCTACGACGAGCAGCAGACCCTCGCCGACACCGCCGCCGGACTCGACACCGTCCAGCTCGGCGCCGCCGTCACCGCGCTCGCCGCGGCCCGCCGTACCGACATCTACGGCGTCGGCGCGTCCGGGCTCGTCGCGCAGGACCTCACCCAGAAGCTGCTGCGGATAGGGCTCATAGCCCACGCCCACAGCGACCCGCATCTCGCCGTCACGAACGCCGTGCAGCTGAAGGCCGGCGATGTCGCCATCGCGATCACCCACTCCGGGTCCACCGGGGATGTGATCGAGCCGTTGCGGGTCGCCTTCGAGCACGGGGCTACGACCGTTGCGATCACCGGGCGGCCGGACGGCCCGGTGACGCAGTACGCCGATCACATTCTTACGACGTCCACCGCTCGGGAGAGTGAGTTGCGGCCGGCGGCGATGTCGTCCCGCACGAGTCAGTTGCTGGTGGTGGACTGTTTGTTCATCGGGGTGGCGCAGCGGACGTACGAGCAGGCTGCGCCGGCGTTGTCGGCGTCGTACGAGGCGCTGGCGCATCGGCACAGGCGCTGACGGTTCGTGGCTGGCCGCGCCCCTGAAACACCAGCGGGCCCAGGCTTTTAGGGGCGCGGGGAACTGCGCGACCAGCCACGACGCACCCGCGGACAAAGAACAACGGAAAGAGCCGCTTCTCAATGACCTCAACGTCCAACCCCCGTGACCTCCGCACCCAGTTGGAGTCACTCACCACCGAAGCCTTCCGCCCCGAACTCGCCGGCATCGACCAACTCCCCACCCTCGACATCGCCCACCTGATGAACACCGAGGACGCCACGGTCGCCGCCGCCGTCGCCCACCGCCTCCCCGAGATCTCCGCCGCGATCGACGCCGTGGCCGACCGCATGAGCAGAGGAGGCCGGCTCATCTACATGGGCGCCGGTACCGCCGGCCGGCTCGGCGTGCTGGACGCGTCCGAGTGTCCGCCGACCTTCAACACGGACCCCTCCGAGGTGGTCGGCCTGATCGCCGGCGGCCCGGACGCCCTGGTCACGTCCATCGAAGGCGCCGAGGACTCCCGCAACCTGGCCGAGGCCGACCTCGACGCGCTCACGCTCACCGCCGACGACACGGTGGTCGGCATCTCGGCGTCCGGGCGGACGCCGTACGCGATCGCCGCCGTGGAGCACGCGCGCACCGAGGGCGCGCTGACCATCGGCCTGTCCTGCAACGAGCACAGCGCCATCGCCGCAGCCGCCGAACACGGCATCGAGGTCGTCGTGGGCCCCGAACTCCTCACCGGATCAACGAGGTTGAAGGCGGGCACGGCCCAGAAGCTCGTGCTCAACATGCTGTCCACGATCACGATGATCCGGCTGGGCAAGACGTACGGGAACCTCATGGTCGACGTACGCGCCTCGAACGAGAAGCTGCGCGCCCGCTCCCGCCGTATCGTCGCGCTCGCCACCGGCGCGGAGGACGCGGAGATCGAGCGGGCCCTCGCGGCCACCGACGGCGAGGTGAAGAACGCGATCCTGGTGGTCCTCGCCGGGGTCGACGGCCCGACGGCCGCCCGCCTTCTGGAGGAGTCCGGGGGCCGACTGCGCGCGGCGCTGACCTCGGCGGGCGGCTGACCAGCACGCTCAGGGGGTGAACACCTCTCCCGCCACCACCGCCGCCGCCCTCCTCCCCCTGGTCGGCGGCCCCGCGAACGTCACCTCCGTGGCCCACTGCATGACCCGCCTCCGGCTCGGCCTGGCCGACCGGTCACTGGTGGACGAGGAGGCGCTGCGGGCGCTGCCCGGCGTGCTCGGGGTCGTGGACGACGACACGTACCAGATCGTGCTGGGGCCGGGGGTGGTGGCCCGAGTGACCCCGGAGTTCGAGAAGTTGGTGGGGGCGGCCGGTGGACTGGCCGCTCGCGGTGCCGAGTTGAAGGAGGCGCAGCGCGCCCGCAACGCGACCCCCGGCAAGCTGCTCCTCCGCCGGGTGGCCAACATCTTCGTCCCGCTCATCCCCGCCCTCATCGGCTGCGGTGTCCTCGCCGGTCTCAACGGGCTGCTGATCAACCTGAGTTGGCTGCCGGGGCTCACCCCTTCCCTCACCTCCATCGCCTCCGCGTTCCTCGCCCTCATCGCGGTCTTCGTCGGCTACAACACGGCGAAGGAGTTCGGCGGGACGCCCGTGCTGGGCGGTGCGGTGGCGGCGGTCGTGGTGTATCCCGGGGTCGCGAAGGTGACCGCGTTCGGGGTCGCCCTCTCCCCCGGCCAGGGCGGGGTGCTCGGCGCACTGGCCGCCGCGCTGCTCGGCACGTACGTCGAGAAGTGGTGCCGCACCTGGGTCCCCGCGACCCTCGACGTCCTCGTCACCCCCACCCTGACGGTCCTGGTCGCGGGCCTGGCGACGCTCTACGGCCTCATGTACGCGGCCGGCGAGATCTCCACGGCGATCGGCACCGCCGCGAACTGGCTCCTGGCGACGACCGGTCCCCTCGCGGGCCTGATCCTGGGCGGCCTCTTCCTCCCCCTGGTGATGCTGGGCCTCCACCAGGCCCTGATCCCCATCCACACCACTCTCATCGAACAGCAGGGCTACACCGTCCTGTTGCCCATCCTGGCGATGGCGGGCGCGGGCCAGGTGGGTGCGGCGGTGGCGGTCTACTTCCGGCTGCGCCACGACACTTCACTCCGTACGACCATCAAGTCGGCCCTCCCCGCAGGGCTGTTGGGCATCGGCGAACCGCTCATCTACGGCGTCTCACTGCCGCTGGGCCGACCGTTCCTGACCGCCTGTGCGGGCGGGGCGGCGGGCGGGGCGTTCGTCGGGTTCTTCGCGATGCTGGGCGACAAGGTGGGGGCGACGGCGATCGGGCCGTCGGGGTGGGCACTGTTCCCGTTGCTGGCGGGGAACGGCTCCCTGCCCCTGACGGCGGCGATCTACGCGGGAGGTCTGCTCACCGGCTACCTGGTCGGATTCCTGGCCACGTACGCCTTCGGCCTCACCGGAGTTTCGGGATCGGCTACTTCTCCAGACCGTTCACCCGCGCGATCCACGTGACGAAGGCACCCAGGTCCCGGGTCCGCTGAGCGGAACAGCGCACGACACCCGTCCGCGGGCCCACCAGGCTGCCCGTCACGCACGGAAAACGAAGCGACCCCGCACGGAAGAACGGAGGAGAGCCATGTCCGTACGACGCAGACTGTTCGCGCTCATCACCGCGGTGCTGGCGACGTTGGCCCTGGCCTGGGCCGGCGGATCACCCGCACAGGCCGCGGGCTTCACCCCGATCAACATCTGGAACTCCAGCCACTGCCTCGACAACGCCACCGAGAACGCCGCGAAGCTCCAGATGTGGTCGTGCACCGGCGGTGCCGAGCAGAACTGGCTCCGGGGGTTCAACAGCGACACGAGCCTGTACACCTTCACCAACCAGAACACAGGACGGTGCATCACCGCGCCCACCTCGGGGACGGGCACGGCCGTGATGGCAATCTGCAACGCGGCCGCGCGCAACCAGCAGTGGGCCCTCTACTACGCGGCCTACACCGGGTCGTCCACGGGCTGGTTCTACATCTGGCAGAACGCGTCGAGCGGGTACTGCCTCTCCACGCCCAGCGTCGGCAACGGCACCCTGATCCAGACGATCTCCTGCGATTCCACCGTGCGATACGAGTGGTGGCACCAGCCGTAAACCACCAGAGCCTGGCTCAGAGTCCGGCTCCCGAGCGACGGGAGCCGGACTCGGCCGTCCGCCACACCAGCGTGTACCGCCAGAACAGCCGCCGCCGCAGCCGGGCCCCCGGCAGGAGGCGTACGGCGGCCCGACGAATCTCGGCGAAGGTCATCTCCGGGGGCCGGGTGACTGCGGTCATCGACACCGGGCGGGACACGGCCTTACGGCCCCGGTTCTTCAGCCAGCCCATGCCGAGGTTCAGGGGGATCGAAGGGGCGCCGATCAGATGGTCGACGAAGGTCTCCTCGCGGGCGCAGCCGACGACCACCAGGGTTCCGCCCGGGGCGAGTTGGTCGCGGAAGCGGGTCAGCGTCCCGGCGAACGGGAAGTGGTGGAGGGCGGCGACGCAGGTGATGACGTCGTACGGGCCGGCGGGGATTCCGGCCCGGGCATCGGCGACGACGAAGTTCACGGGGACACCGGGCGGGGTCAACTCCCTTGCCCGGGCGATGATTTCGGCATCGGAGTCGATCCCCTCAACACCACCCGTGCTCCGTACGGCGAGCAACCGCACCAGGTCACCGCTCCCGCAACCGACGTCCAGGGCGCGCCCGAACCTGCGGGGCAACTGCCGTAGCAGCCAAGGGTGGTAGTGGGCGTTGTGGCTCCAGGGGTGGGCGGAGTTGAAGGCGTGGAGGGCTCGCAGGACTCGGGTCGGGAGCAAGGCCATGGGGTCAGTCGATCACGCCGCCCGCCTCAAGGGAGCCGAGCCTCACGGTTCCGTTCCCGCACCCGGGCCCGCAACACCTCCTCCTGCGCGGCGGGTCCGGTCGACTCCGGCGGGCAGTCCCACTCCCGGCCCCCGGCGACCGGCCGCAACTGCACCTTGCCGCCCATATGCCCCATCACCTCGCCGATCCGCCCGTCCCGTACGTCCACGGCATACGCCCCGACCGGCGGCCGTTCCCCGCGCAGCACGGACGCGAGCTTCTCGGCGGTACGGACGTTGCACCGCCCCAGCACGACGAGCGCGAACTTCTCGTCGCTCGCGCCTGTCACCGGGTCCACGCCCAGGGACGGCAGGGCCACACCGACACCGGTGAGCGCCTCCCGGAGCGAGGCGACGACTTCTTCCGTCGACCGCAGCATTCCTTGCACCTCCACACAGAGTTCACTGTTCGCAACACAGCGTGGCGAGTGGGTGTCTAACCTGGCCATACGGGGAGCCCCAACAAACTCGGGTGTTCAGACAGGGAGTTGCCGTGGCAGGACAGAAGGACCTCGACCCGTCGTCATCACCACGTGCCCTGCTCGGCGCCGAACTCCGTCACGCCCGCGAGAAGGCGGGGCTCAGCCAGGAGGAGTTGGGGCAACGGCTGTTCGTGAGCGGGTCGTTCATCGGGCAGTTGGAGTCGGGGACGCGGCGGATGTTGCCGGAGTACGCGCGGATGCTGGACGTGGAGTTGGGGACGGGGGACTTCTTCGCGCGGAACTGTGGGGCGGCGGCGAAGTCCCAGTACCCCGAGCACTTCGCGGAGGCAGCGGAGGCGGAAACGTCGGCTACGGAGATCCGCGAGTACACGCCTCTCCTGATCCCCGGTTTGCTTCAAACACCGGCATACGCAAGGGCGGTGTGCCGCGCCTACCAGCCAACGGCTCCGGACGAGGCGATCGAGGAGTTGGTGACGGCTCGAATCGAACGGACCCGAATCCTCGACGACCCAACAGAGCCGCTGTTGTGGGCAATCGTCGACGAGGCGGCGCTGCGCCGGGTGACGGGCGGACCTGCGGTGATGGCAGAGGCCCTGAGCCGTGTCCTCGGCCTGATCCGCCAAAGCCGGGTCATCGTGCAGGTGATGCCGTTCGAGGCGGGAGCGCACCCAGGCATGGAGGGCTCCATCAAACTGATGGACTTCAACGACGCCCCTCCGCTGGTCTACTTCGAGGGAGTTGGCACCGGACGACTGGAGGACGACCCGACCACCGTCAGGCAGCATCGCCGCAACTACGAATTCCTGGCGGCCTGTGCCCTCTCCCCAGAGAACTCCCTGGCTCTGCTCGAAGCAATGGCGCAGGATTACGCGCATGAGGAACAACCCTGAGTACAACCTGGACACAGCTACCTGGCACAGGTCCAGCTACAGCGGCGGCAGCGGAGGCAACTGCCTCGAAGTCGCCGACGGCCACTCCGCCCTCATCCCCGTCCGGGACTCCAAGAACCCCCACGGCCCCAAACTCGTCTTCCAGGCCGCCGCCTGGTCCACGTTCGTCGAAGACCTCAAGCGCACCTGACCCCGGCACATCACTCCATGCGGTGACCTTTTCCCAACACCCCGAGGAGAGACGCCCATGAGGAACAGCCCTGATCCCGACCTGAGCGCGGCCACCTGGCACAAGTCCAGCTACAGCGGCGGCAACTGCCTCGAAGTCGCCCGCTGGCGCAAGTCGACGTACAGCGGCGGCAGCGGCGACAACTGCCTCGAAGTCGCCGACGGCCACCCCGCCCTCATCCCCGTCCGAGACTCCAAGAACCCCCACGGCCCGAAGCTCGTCTTCCAGGCCGCCGCCTGGTCGGACTTCGTCGAAGACCTCAAGCACCCCAAGTAGCAAGGCCGGGTAGGTTCTTCAGCCCCTCCCGCTGAGTACCGGTACTCATGCCCGGCCGCCCCCTTCGGTCCACCGTTGTGACACCGCACACCACACCGGACCGACCGAAGGACGACATCGCGATGCCGCTTCCCTCCCGCCCGCGCCAGCTCCTCGCGCTCGCCACGGACAACTGGCCGGCCCGGGCCTACCTGGCCGTCGTAGGCCTCTCCGTCGCGGCGATGTTCGTCGTCCCGGAAAGCCCGGTCGCCGCAAGCTCGTTCATCCTCACGGCACCCCTCTCGTTCCTGGGCGCGGCCCTCCCCTTCGGCCCGGGCACCGAGGGGCCGGCCCAGGCGCTGGCGGTCGGCTCCTGGGCCGTATGGCTTCTGGTGTGCGCCCTCGTGAACGCGGCCGTGGTCGGCACCCTGGTGAAGAGATCCGCGACGACCACCGCGCCGAAGAGCACGGCCCCGGCGTCTCGCGCCCGCTCTCGCGCCCGCACCCTGCTCGCACCCGCCGTGGACAACTGGCTCGCGCGTGGGTATCTCGCCCTGGTCGCCGCGGCGTTGACGTTCTTCCTGTACGCCGTGTACGTGTCGCCGGACCCGGGTTTCGCCGCCGTCTGGCCGGTCATGACGACGGCCCCCTTCGGCATGCTCGCCTTCCTCGTGTCGTTCCCGGCGGAGTCCGGCCCCCTCGCCTGGCTGAGCCCGCTGCTCTTCACCGCCGCCACGGCCCTGTGCGGGCTGGGCAACGCCGTGCTGCTCGGCCGGCTCGTCCACCGGCTCCGGGCGCACGAGGCGCACCCGGCCACCTGACGGGGCGGGCGGCGCGGCCCCACCCGCCCCCGAGGCAACCGCACGCCCCGCCAAACCCGACTATCGTCGAGCGAACCATGAACCACGCCCAGCAGACCGCCCTAGGCCGCGCCCTCCGCCTCCTCGGCGAGCACGGCGAGGCGCTCGCCTCCGACACCCCCGACGCCCGGCTGCACGAGGTCAAGGCGGATCTCAAGCGCGCCCTGGACCTGCTGGACGACACCGTCAGCGGCGGCGCGCCGACCACCCGCTGCCCGGAGCATCCGAACGGCCCGGTCGACGCCGACGCCCCCGACCTGTGCCTGCTCTGCGAGACCCGGCGCCGCGCGGCCCGCCGTTCCGAGATCAACGGCCCCGGCGCGCCCCGGCCCACCGACACCACCCCCTCCCGCTACGGCGTACGCGAGGACCGCCCGCAGGCCCAGCAGCGCTGGCTCCCCGAGCTGTGGAACGGCCAGGCCTGGCAGCTCTGCGGCACCCCGCGCCGCGACCGGCACGAGGCCGAGCTGTATCTCGCCGCCCAGCGCCGCGGTTCGCGGCCCGCGATGGCGTACCGCCTCGTGCACGAGTTCACCGACTACGAGGTGCTGCGCGTGTGGGGCACACCGGTGCACGTGGACATCGAGCCCTTGGGGAATCTCTGACATGGGCCCGCTGGCGTGGAGCGCGGACGTGGTGGGCGGGCTCAAGTGGTGGCAGCGGGCGGTGCTGGTCGTGTGCCTGTGCGCGCTCGCGCTGCCGTTGTGGTTCGCCGCGAGGAACGTCCACCGGTTCGCCGACGGTGACCGGACGATCACCGAGGGATACGTCCACTGCGACTGGGACGGCCCCTGCACAGGCACCTGGCGGCTGCCCGGCGGACAGCAAGGGCATGGGGAGATAGCGGGGTTGAACTTCGAGTACGACGAGGAGCAGGTGACGGGCATACGGCTCTACGCCGGCCGGGACTGGGCCGTGACCGACCGCTCCGGCCTGGCCTTCGACGCGGCCTACGAGTTCGCGGGCGCCGCGCTCGGCGTGGTGGTGGTCCTCTCGGTCGCCTGGTTCAGGTCCCGCTAGTCGCCCTCCCGTTCCCCTTCCCCTTCCCGTTCCGGTTCCGGTTCCGGTTCCGGTTCCGGTTGCTGTTCCTGTTCCCGTTCGATGATCAACCGGGTCCGTTCCGCGTCCAGTTGGTACACGGTCTCGTGTGCCCGTGGGTCCCGTGCGTGGAAGGTGTGGAACATCGGCCCGGTCTCACCGCCCAGTTCGACCCGCGAGGCCGAGGCGCCGCGCACCGCCCGCTCGGTGCCGTACGCGGTCGTCAGGTCGATCCGGTTGACGACCCCCGGCGTGACCCACACCGGCGTCGCCTCCAGGAAGCCGAAGAGCTGGAGGTGGAAGTGCCCGGTGAGGACGACCCGTACGTCACTCCCCCGGATCGCGTCCGCCAGCTCCCCGGGATTCCGCAGCCCGAAGGCCTGTTGGGTCGGCACGTCGAGGGCGATCGGCGGATGGTGGAAGGCGAGGACGGTGCCGTTCCCGAACGGCGTGCTCAACTCCTCCTTCAACCAGTCCAGTTGGGCCCCGCTCAGCCGCCCGTACACCTTCCCCGGCACCAGTGAGTCGAGCGTGATGAACCGGTACCCGCCCACGTCACTCACGGCCGCGCACGCGAACTCCACGGGAAACACGGCGGACACGACCCGGTCCGTGCCGTCGGCGGCCAGGTGCCCGCTCCCCAACACCTTCCCGAACGCCTCGCGTTCGTCATGGTTCCCGGTCGTGTAGAAGACCGGCACCCCGCCGATCCTCCGCGCGAAGCCTCCGACCAGCTCCCGCACGGCCGTATACGCCTCCACCGCCCCGTCGTTGGCGAGGTCCCCGGTGACGACGATCGCGTCCACCCCGCGCTGGTGCCGCAGTTCGGCGAGCATCAGCCGCAGGGAGTCGGTCGCGTCGACGCCGTGGCGATTGGGGGCGTCGGTGCGTTCCAGGTGGGTGTCGGACAGGTGGAGAATCTTCATGTTCCGGCACGCTAGCCCGAGTTGGGACCCCTACCAAGAGCCACACACCAAGAGCCACAGAGCCACACACCGCGAACCACGGCTCAGCGCGTGGCCGGCGGCCGCCACATCGTCGTGACCACCTGACCGCCGGCGATGACGATCTCGTCGCGCGCCGCGAAACCGACGCTCTCGTACCGCTTGTTGTTGGCGGGGTTGGTCGACTCCAGATACACGGGAGCGCCGAGCGCGTCGACCCGGGCGAGCCCGTCGGCCAGCAGCCGCATCCCCAGCCCCTTGCCCCGGTGGTCGGCGTGCGTGCCGAGGATCGTCAGGTAGAAGAACGGATCGGCGGGGTGCGCCGCCTCGAACTGCTCCCCCACCAGCATGATCGCGCGGGCCGCCCCCGCATCCGTGACCGCGGCCAGCCGCCCCTCAAGGCCGGCTGCCTCCTCCTCGGTCAACTCGACCCCGCCCGGCGGAATGAAGACCGCCGCGGCCTCCGCCTCCGGCGTCACCAGCGTCCACGGGTAGCGCAGCGCGGAACCGGCGTAGACCCGCCACATCACGGCCGCCTGCCCGGCCCGCCGCCGCTCGTCCGGAAACGCGGGCCCCCACACCGGGTCGTACAGGAAGGCGCTGGTGAAGGTCGCGACGATGGCGTCCAGATCGGCGACGGTCGCCACGCGGGAGGCAGAGGTCATACGGCCACGGTACGCACGCACCCCCACAGCCCTCCACGCGGCCATCACAGGGCAATAACAATCTTCACTACAGCAACTTCACAGGTTGTCGGGCGCTTTGCACTTATCAGCCACTCTCGGCACCTCTTGTCCGACAGGCAACCCTCGGTCGATCCACAGAAAACACAGCCCCCGGAATCCGAAAGCCCACCCAGGTCAAGAGCGGGCACCCCCACCACCTGCACTGTTGATCATCTCGTGACCTTTCTTTGGCCGCGCTTCACAGTTTCTTGACCTTTGATCAGGCCGCTCGTGGCGCACTGGGTGCCACGAGGTGATCACTGGAGTTGAGTTGGGACTCAAGGGGAGAAGGGTCTTCTCGGCCACAAGGGGGCGGGGGAGATCATCGGGAGCTTTGCTGAGGCGTACGGCGTTGGCCGTGGCCGCCGTGCTGGCGGCGGAAGCGGCACTGGTGTCGCTGGAGACGGGAGCGGCCTTCGCGGCCGACTCGGACACCACGACCGTGACCGCCGTGGCGGACACCAAGTCGGCTGCCTCGTCGGCGGATTCGGTGGACGCGGCGCTGCTCATGGCGCGGTTGCGGAACCGGAAGATCGAGGTGCTGTCGGAGCGGACGGCGGACTCGACGACGTACGCGCTGCCGAGCGGTGAGCTGCAGACGTCGACGTACGCGGGGCCGATCCGGCAGCAGGTGGCCGGCGGCACGTGGCGGGACATCGACACCTCGCTGTCGGACACGGGCGCGTCGCTGGAACCGGACGTGGCCGCGGCCGACATCGCGGTCTCCGACGGCGGTGACACCGCGCTGGTGTCGGTCGACAAGGGAAGCACGTCGTTCGGCCTGGGCTGGGAGTCCAAGCTGCCGACGCCGACCGTGAAGGACGACACCGCCTCCTACGACCTGGGCGACGACCAGACCCTGACGGTCACCGCGCTGGCCCAGGGCTTCAGCCAGAACATCGTCCTGGACGCCAAGCCCGACAGCGCCCCGGTGTACCGAATCCCCATGCAGCTCAAGGGACTTGAGCTGTCGGTCGCCGACTCCGGCCATCTGCTGCTGAAGAACGCCGCCGGCAAGTTGGTGGCGGAAGCCCCCGCGCCGATGATGTGGGACTCCTCCAAGAACAAGGCCTCCGGCGAATCCAAACACCAGGCGAAGGTCACCACGAAGGTGGAGACCGCCGACGACGGCACCCAGACCCTGGTCCTGACCCCGGACGCGGACTACTTCACCCAGGACCTGACCTACCCGGTCACCGTCGACCCGACCTCGACCCTCGCCGTCACCACCGACACCTGGGTGCAGACCCCGGACTACACCGACTCCCAGGTCTCCTCGACCGAGTTGAAGTCGGGCACGTACGACGCGGGCAGCGATGTGGCGCGCTCGTACCTGAAGTTCGACGTGTCGAAGTTCGCCGGCAAGCACATCACCGACACGAACCTCGCCCTGTACTCGTACTACGCCTCGACCTGTGCCACCACCGGCGCGGGCACCCAGGTCCGGCGGATCACGTCCACCTGGTCGTCGTCGGACATCACCTGGGCCGCCCAGCCCACCACCACGACCACCGGCGCGGTGACCAACACCGCCGCGCTGGGCTACAGCACCTCCTGCCCCGCGGGCACGATGAACTTCGACATCGACACCATCGTGCAGGCCTGGGCCGACGGTTCGACCAACTACGGCCTGCAACTGCGCGGCGCCAGCGAGACCGACTCCCTGACCTGGCGGCGCTTCCGCTCCGCCAACTACGTCTCCGGCGACGGCTCGGCCGAGCCGCACCTGACGGTGACGTACAACTCGTATCCCTCGACGCCCAGTTCGACGGCGATCTCGCCCTCGCAGGTCAACGCCTACAACGGCAAGAGGTACGTCACCTCCCTGACCCCGACCCTCTCCGCGAAGGTCACCGACTCCGACGGGTCGGCCACGAAGGGGCAGTTCGAGGTCACGGCGGACCCGGCGTACGCGGACACCACGTACACGTACACCGCCACGTCCGCCTCGGTCGCCTCCGGTGCGACCGCGAAGCTCGCGATCCCGTCCGCGTCCGCCATTCCGGCGGGTGTGCATCTGCGGTACCGGGTGCGGGCCTACGACGGTACGGACTACGGCAGTTGGACCGGCTACACCACGTTCGTGATGAACACCGGCCTGCCCGTCGCACCGACCGTCACCTGTGCCACGTACACCCAGAACGGCTGGACGGCCAAGGCCGGCGCCGCCGACACCTGCACCATCGACACCTCCTCCACGGACGGCGCGGGCTACTACTGGGGGCTGGACAACAGCAGCGTCCCGAACAAGAAGCTCGACACCACCAACGGCAACGGCGGCGACGCCGCCACCGTCTCCGTCGACCCGGCCAACGGCTGGCACACGCTCTACGCCCGCACCGTCGACTCCGGAGGAAACCTTTCCGCAGCCACCACCGCCTACAGCTTCGGCGTCGGCGCGGACGGTGCCGCGGTCCTCTCCCCGGCCGCCGGTGACACCACCGCCCGCCGCCTGACCCTCGCCGCCAAGGGGCTCACGACCTACACCGGCGTGACCTGGCAGTACCGGCGCGGCGAGACCGACACCTGGCACACCGTCCCGGTCGGTGACGTCACCGCCTCCGGCGCGGCCGTCTCCGCCTGGCCGGTCGCCGTCAGCTCCGGCACGGCCACCAAGTTGGTCTGGAACACGGTCAGTTCACTCTCCGAGGACGGCGCGATCCAGCTCCGTGCCGCCTTCACCGACGGCACGACCACCGGCTACTCGCAGACCGTCGAGGCCACCCTCGACCGCGACGCGGGCACCGCGCCGAGCGCCGAGGTCGGACCCGGTGAGGTCAACCAGCTCACCGGCGACTACACGCTGGACGCCACCGACGCGACCGCCTTCGACGCGACCGTGGACCGCACCTACTCCTCGCGCGCCAACTCCACCGACACCGAGGGCCAGGCCGAGATCTTCGGTTCCGGCTGGACGTCCTCCGTCACGGGCGCGGCGAGCGACTACACGCAGCTCCGCAAGACCTCGGACACCTCCGTGGAACTGCTCAGCGCGGACGGCAGCGCGATCGCCTTCACCGCGGCCTCGGGCAGTGCCTGGAAGCCGCAGAGCGGTGCCGAGGACCTGACCCTGAGCGGCACGCTGTCCGGCACGAAGTTCACGCTCACCGACACCGACGCCGACACCACCGTGTTCGCCAAGGCGGCGACGGCGGCCACGACCTGGACCCTGTCCTCCTCCGCCACCGCGGTCGACGACACCACGGTCACCACCGTCTCCGAGACGGTCACCTCCGGGACCACGACCCTGGCACGCCCGAAGTACGTGATCTCCCCGACCGGGGCGGTCACCGCGGCCACCTGCCAGGCGACGCCCGCCACCAAGGGCTGCCGGGTCCTGGAGTTCGTCTACGCGGACACCACCACGGCCACCGACTCCGCCCTCGGCGACTACAAGGGCCAGGTCAAGGCGGTCAAGCTGTGGGCCACCGACCCCGGCGCCTCGGCGGCGACCGCCGAGACCCTCGCCACCTACGCCTACGGCTCCTCCGGCAAGCTCCGCCAGGTCTGGGACCCGCGCATCAGCCCGGCGCTGAAGACGGAGTACACCTACGACTCCGACGGCCGCGTCGCCACCCTCACCAAGCCGGGTGAGCTGCCGTGGACCTTCACCTACGGCAAGGCCGGCTCCGCCCTGACCGCGGGCGCGGGCATGCTGCTCAAGACGTCCCGCCCGGCCCTGGCGGAGGGTTCGAACAGCACCACGTCCGGCACGGCGGCCACCACGGTCGTCTACGACGTCCCGCTCTCGGGCACCACCGCGCCGTACCAGATGGACGCCACCACGGTCGCCACCTGGGCGCAGGACGAGGCACCCACCGACGCCACCGCCGTCTTCCCGGCGGACAGCGTCCCGTCGTCCAGCACGGGCAGCGACCTCACGTCGTCCGCCTACGACCGCGCGACCATCACCTACGTCAACGCCAACGGCGAGGAGACCAACACCGCGAGCCCGGGCGGCTCGATCACCACGACCGAGTACGACACCTACGGCAACACGGTCAGCGAACTCACCGCCGCCAACCGTGAGTTGGCGCTCAGCAGCTCGGCCGACGCACTGGCGGACCTGGGGCTGACCGGCCTCTCCACGGTGGACCGCGCCCAGCGCCTCGCCACGGTCTCCGCGTACTCGGCGGACGGCACCCGCCTCACCGACAACTACGGCCCGCTGCACGAGATCACGCTCGCCGAGGAACTCACCGGTTCCACCACGGAGTCCACCCTCGCCGCGGGAACGGTGATCCCGGCCCGCGCACACACGGCGTACACCTACGACGAGAACAAGCCGTCCGACGCGGCGGTGTCCAACCTGGTCACCTCGACGGTGACGGGCGCGGCGGTCGACGGCTACGCGACGGACGCGGACACCGGCACGGTGACCACGACCTATGACTGGTCGACCGGCCAGGAGAAGGCGACCGGGGGCGGCGGCGCCACCGAACCGGTGACGACGTACGACGACGCGGGCCGGGTGGCCACCACCCGCACCGCCGGGTCCACGGGTTCGGACGCGGCCACGCTGACGTACACGTACTACAGCGCCTCGGCGATCGGCACCTGCGCCTCGACGGAGTGGGACGGCCTGCTGTGCCGCACCGCGCCGGCGGCGGCCATCACCGGTGGCGGGAGCAACCCCACCGAAGCGGTCGGCACCGTCTACACCTACGACCGCTGGGGCCGGATCGCGACCAAGGCGGAGACCGCGAACAGCGTCACCCGCACGACCACCAACACGGTGGACGCGGCGGGCCGTCCGACCAGGACGGCGGTCACCGGCGGCACGGGTGTGACAACCCCTGCCACGACCATCACCTACGACGAGGCCAACGGGCAGATCGCCACCCAGACGTCGAACAGCCAGACCATCGCGTACGGCTACGACGACCTGGGCCGCCAGACCTCCTACGCCGACGGCGCGGGCAACACGGCAACGACCGCCTACGACCTGCTGGACCGGCCGGTGAAGGCCACCGACTCGGTCCCGTCCACGGTGACCTACGCGTACAGCACCGCAGGGCGCCTGAAGACCCTGACCGACTCGGTCGCGGGCACCTTCACCGGGACGTACGACGCCGACGGCACGCTGGTCTCGGAGACCCTGCCGGGCAGCTACGCGCTCACCCTCACGACCGACCCCGCCGGCCAGGAGACCGGCCGCGCCTACACCACGTCGGACGGCACCACGGTCGTCTCCGACAGCGCCGGATACACGGTCGACGGCCACCAGGCCGGCCACACCCGGACCGACGGCTCGACCACCCAGACCGACTACACCTACGACAGCTCCGGCCGCCTCACGCTGGCCGCCGACACCACCGGCAGCGGCTGCACCACCCGGGCCTACACCTTCGACGCGAACAGCAACCGCACGGCCCTGACCACGAGTTCGGACGACTGCGACAGCAGCACCTCCGACACCACCGCGAACACCACGTCGTACACGTACGATTCGGCGAACCGTCTGGTCAACTCCGGCTACGTGTATGACGCGTTCGGCCGCACCACCACCAGCGGCAGCACGACCCTGGCGTACTACACCAACGACCTGGTCGCCTCGGAGACGGTCGGCACCAGCCGCAACACCTGGACCCTGGACGCCGCCGGACGCCTCGCCGTCCGGGCCGCCCAGACCCAGGGCACCGACAGCACCTGGACCACCGGCAGCAGCACGGTCAACCACTACGGCTGCGGTTGCGACAGCCCCACCTGGACCAAGACCGGTGACACCGTCAGCCGCAACGTCAAGGACCTGACCGGCGGCCTGACCGCCACCACCACGGCGACCGGCGCCACGGTCCTCCAACTCGCCGACATCCACGGCGACATCACCGTCCAGCAACCGCTGGACACCACCGTGGCCGGCACGGTCCAGCACTACGACGAGTACGGCAACGCACTCGACGACACCGCGTCGGTCACCTACGGCTGGCTCGGTTCCCAGCAGCGCTCCGGCGCCACGCTGAGCGGCTACACCCTCATGGGCGCGCGCGTCTACGATCCGGCCACCGGCCGGTTCCTCCAGAGCGACCCGGTGTACGGCGGGAACGCCAATCCCTACGCCTATCCGACCGACCCCGTCAATATGTACGACCTTGACGGAAGGATGGGTTTCTGGAAGTGGCTGGCGTGCATCGGCGCGATTCTGGGATTCATCCTCCAGTTCACTCCCGCCGGAATGACGGCGAAGCTCGTGACGGCAGTGCGGCTGGCCCGTGCGCGTGAGTGGGCGAAGATAGTCACCGCGTTCAAGAGGTTCTTCAGAGGACTTCGGGTCAAGAACTCGGCGCTGCGCACCATCGTCTACGCGATCATGGGAGTGAGCGCGATCAAGGAAGCCTGCTACTAGATAGGAAAGCCGTGCATCTTGCGCTCGCCCCAGCCGTGGGCGTCGTCGGCTCGACCCTCCTGATCCTGGGCGCCCTTCCCGTGGCCATCTGGGCCTTCATCGGAAGGTTCACCGGGAAGGGACGGCCCGGCCGGGGCGTCTGGGCCCCGCTGAACGACCGCCACAACATGATCGGGATCGCCGTCTCCACCGTTGGATACGCGATGTCCTCCATAGCCCTGGGAGGCTGGGGAGACCTGTTGGAGTTCACCATTCCGGGGATACTCTCCGGTTGCTTCGCCAGTGCGTTCGTGTACGCGCACAAGGGCGCCGGGGCCGAATCCCCCGCACCCGCTCTCGGTAGGTATCTGATACCGATATACCCCTTCCTTCTGGGGTTCCTGTGGCGGGTTGCCACCGGGTGAGGGAGAGAAACTGAGAACGGCCGGGGCCAAAAGCCCCGGCCGTTCTTCTTTGTTGTGCGGGTCCGCGTCAGCTCAGCGAGCGCAGCGCCGCCGCGTCGTACGGCGCCAGCTCCTCCACCCGCCCCGCGAGGACCTTCGCCGCCCACTCCGGGTCCTGGAGCAGCGCGCGGCCCACCGCGACCATGTCGAACTCGTCGCGCTCCAGGCTGTCGAGGAGGTCGTCGATGCCCTTGAGGGGAGCGCCCTCGCCGCGGAAGCCCTTGAGGAAGTCGCCGTCGAGGCCGACCGAGCCGACGGTGATGGTCTGCTTGCCGGTGAGCTTCTTGGTCCAGCCCGCGAGGTTGAGGTCGGAGCCGGTCTCCTCGAACTCGGGGAGCCAGTAACGGCGCGTGGAGGCGTGGAAGACGTCGACGCCGGCCGCCGCGAGCGGGGTCAGGATCGCCTCCAGCTCCTCCGGGGTCTCGGCGAGACGGGCGCCGTAGACGTCCTGCTTCCACTGCGAGTAGCGGAAGATGATCGGGAATTCGGGGGACACGGTCTCGCGGACCGCCGCCACGATCTCCGCCGCGAACTTGGTGCGGGCGACCGGGTCACCGCCGTAGGCGTCCGTACGGCGGTTGGTGCCCGCGTACAGGAACTGGTCGAGGAGGTAGCCGTGCGCGCCGTGCAGTTCGACGCCGTCGAAGCCGATGCGCTCGGCGGCTGCCGCGGCCTCCGCGAAGGCGCCGATGACGTCGTCCAGGTCCCGCTGGGTCATGGCCGTACCGGTGACCTCGTCACTGCCGATGCGCAGCCCGGAGGGGCCGACGGCGGGGGCGTCCGCGTACGGCGGCTGGCCCTGCTCGCGGACCATGCCGATGTGCCAGAGCTGCGGCACGATCGTGCCGCCCGCCGCGTGCACGCCCTCGGCGACCTTCGCCCAGCCAGCGAGCTGCTCCTCGCCGTGGAAGCGCGGGACGCGGTCGCTCTGCCCGGCCGAGTCGTGACCGACGTAGGTCCCCTCGGTGACGATCAGGCCCACGCCGGCGGCGGCCCGCCGGGAGTAGTAGCCGACCACGTCCTCACCGGGCACCCCGCCCGGCGAGAACTGCCGGGTCATCGGCGCCATCACTATCCGGTTCGGGACGGTCAGGCCGTTGAGGGTGATCGGACGGGCGAGAACTTCGGCCGCTCGGGAGGCGGGGGCGGTCGTAGACACGTGTGGGGGCTCCTCGGGACACCAGGCACCGGATATCGGGTACCAACCGGTATGTGCGTATGCATTGATCATGCGTCAACAACAACCTTCCGGCCAAGCCCCTCATTCCGACCTGCCCGCGCCGCGGCCTGTGATACCGGACACGATCCCGGACACGCCCGAGGGCGGTACCCCCTGTCGGAACAGGAAGTACCGCCCTCGGTAAGACCGTTGATCAACCAGAGGTCGATCAGAAGTCCATGTCACCGCCCGGCATGCCGCCGCCGGCACCCGCGCCGGCACCGGCCTTCTCGGGCTTGTCGGCGATGACGGCCTCGGTGGTGAGGAACAGCGCGGCGATGGACGCGGCGTTCTGCAGGGCAGAGCGCGTGACCTTCGCCGGGTCGATGATGCCCTCGGCGATCATGTCCACGTACTCACCGGACGCGGCGTTGAGGCCGTGACCGATGGGCAGGTTGCGGACCTTCTCGACGACGACTCCGCCTTCGAGACCACCGTTGACGGCGATCTGCTTCAGCGGGGCCTCGAGCGCCAGCTTGACGATCGCGGCACCGGTGGCCTCGTCGCCTTCGAGCTCGAGCTTGTCGAAGACGTGACCCGCCTGGATGAGAGCGACGCCACCACCGGCGACGATGCCCTCCTCGACGGCCGCCTTCGCGTTGCGAACGGCGTCCTCGATGCGGTGCTTGCGCTCCTTGAGCTCGACCTCGGTGGCCGCGCCCGCCTTGATGACGGCGACGCCACCCGCGAGCTTGGCGAGGCGCTCCTGGAGCTTCTCGCGGTCGTAGTCCGAGTCGCTGTTCTCGATCTCGGCGCG
Organism: Streptomyces sp. NBC_01478; assembly: GCF_036227225.1. Lineage (GTDB taxonomy): Bacteria > Actinomycetota > Actinomycetes > Streptomycetales > Streptomycetaceae > Streptomyces. Next base: position 5,341,199 of record NZ_CP109444.1, read on the forward strand.
GATCTGGTTGACGCGACCGGCAACCTGGTCCGCCGAGCCCGAGCCGTCGACGATCGTCGTCTCGTCCTTGGTGATGACGACCTTGCGAGCGCGGCCCAGCAGGTCCACGGTCGCGTTCTCCAGCTTGAGGCCGACCTCCTCGGAGATGACCTCACCGCCGGTCAGGATGCCGATGTCCTGCAGCATCGCCTTGCGACGGTCACCGAAGCCCGGAGCCTTGACGGCGACGGACTTGAAGGTGCCGCGGATCTTGTTGACGACCAGCGTCGACAGGGCCTCGCCCTCGACGTCCTCGGCGATGATCAGCAGCGGCTTGCCCGACTGCATGACCTTCTCCAGGAGCGGGAGCAGGTCCTTGACGTTGGCGATCTTCGAGTTGGCGATCAGGATGTACGGGTCGTCGAGGACGGCCTCCATACGCTCCATGTCGGTGGCGAAGTACGCCGAGATGTAGCCCTTGTCGAAGCGCATGCCCTCGGTGAGCTCAAGCTCGAGACCGAAGGTCTGCGACTCCTCGACGGTGATGACGCCTTCCTTGCCGACCTTGTCCATCGCCTCGGCGATGAGCTCGCCGATCTGGGTGTCGGCGGCGGAGATGGAGGCCGTAGAAGCGATCTGCTCCTTGGTCTCCACGTCCTTGGCCTGCTCCAGCAGGGCACCGGAGACGGCCTCGACGGCCTTCTCGATACCGCGCTTGAGGGCCATCGGGTTGGCGCCCGCGGCTACGTTGCGCAGACCCTCCTTGACGAGGGCCTGGGCGAGGACGGTCGCGGTGGTCGTACCGTCACCGGCGACGTCGTCCGTCTTCTTGGCGACTTCCTTGACCAGCTCGGCGCCGATCTTCTCGTACGGGTCCTCGAGCTCGATCTCCTTGGCGATGGAAACACCATCGTTGGTGATCGTGGGGGCGCCCCACTTCTTCTCGAGGACGACGTTGCGGCCCTTGGGGCCAAGGGTGACCTTGACGGCGTCGGCGAGCTGGTTCATCCCGCGCTCGAGACCGCGCCGTGCCTCCTCGTCGAACGCGATGATCTTGGCCATGTGAAGTGGTCCTCCCGGACTGGGGTGGATTGCTCCGGACCGCGCTGGCGCCCGCGACGGACGGCCTGCCTGCCCCGTGGTTCCTTGCACCACCTGGCCTGCGGGCCTCACCGACCCGGTCCTTCGTTATCACTCTCACCTTCAGAGTGCTAACGCCAATGATTAGCACTCGGCATGGTCGAGTGCAAGCGGCTCCCGTGTTCTGGCACCCGCTCCAGCCCCTGCGCCGGCCCCCGCTCCGCCCCCGGATCCGGGCATGCCGAAGGGCCCGTACCCCAGGAGGTGACCCCCCAGGAGTACGAGCCCTTCGATGAGGAACGAAGAACGTCGCTGCTGTTCGTCGGCGCGTGCTTCAGCTGGTCGCGAGCCGGACCATGTCCGCCTGCGGCCCCTTCTGACCCTGCGAGATCTCGAAATCGACCCGCTGACCCTCTTCCAGGGTGCGGTAGCCGTCCATCTGAATCGCGCTGTAGTGGACGAAAACATCCGCACCACCGTCGACCGCGATGAAGCCGTACCCCTTCTCCGCGTTGAACCATTTGACGGTGCCCTGAGCCATGCCTAACTCCCCTATTACTGGCCCTTGCACGGACCCGCACTTCGCGGATCCGGGTCAGACCTCACCCCCCACAGGATTGGGGGCGTGCGCCGGAACGCGTCGACCGCGGCCGAATGTATCCGTCCAACTGCCGTCTGCAACAGGTCAATCCGACGAGAATTCCGGGCAGGACCGGTCGGGAATTTACGGAGAATTCGTCCGACTTCAGGGCAAGTCGGGCCCGATAAATGGAACATAACGCGCAAAATGCCTACACACTTTGGCTACTTCTCATCGCACGCGGAGCCGGTACTCATATGCGTCCGGCATGCGGAGTGGAGCGCGTTCCCCAACTCTACCGCGCTCAACCATACAGAATTGCCCCCTCCGCTTCTCTCACGGAGGGGGCAATTCGATGAACTCTCGGTAACCGGCATTACCAAGGGTAATAATCAGCCACCGGCGACGGCCGGAATGATCGAGACGCCGGCCCCGTCCGGAGTGGCCGTCTCCAGCCCCTGCTCGAACCGCACATCGTCATCATTGACGTAGACGTTGACGAACCGGCGCAACTTGCCCTGATCGTCGAGGACCCGGGCGGAGATACCGGTGTGCTTCTTCTCCAGGTCGCCGATGACCTCGGCGAGGGTGGCACCTTCGGCGGAGACCTCGGCCTGCCCGCCGGTGTAGGTGCGGAGAATGGTAGGGATGCGGACACTAACGCTCACGATGAAACCTCCGGTCAGGTGATACCCAAGGGGCGCGGGGAACTGCGCGACCAGCCCCCGCCGGCCCGCAGACGAAGAACGACGCTTACGAGGCGAGCCCAGCCTCCCTGAACGACTCAAGACTCGGCCGGATAGTCGCGGTCAGCCCAGTGCCGGCCACCGCGTCCAACGTCTTCAGACCATCCCCGGTGTTCAGCACGACCGTGGTCAGCGTCGGATCCAACAGCCCGCTCTCGATCAGCTTCTTCGTCACGCCCACCGTCACACCACCGGCGGTCTCCGCGAAGATGCCCTCCGTCCGCGCCAGCAGCTTGATCGCGTCCACACACTGCTCATCGCTGACGTCCTCCACGGCCCCACCCGTACGCCGAGCGATGTCCAGCACGTAAGGACCGTCCGCCGGGTTCCCGATCGCCAGCGACTTCGCGATCGTGTTCGGCTTCTGCGGCCGTACGACGTCATGCCCCGCCTTGTAGGCGACGGACACCGGCGAGCAGCCCTCCGCCTGCGCACCGAAGATCTTGTACGGCTTGTCCTCGACGAGCCCGAGCTTGATCAGCTCCTGCAGACCCTTGTCGATCTTCGTGAGCTGCGAGCCGGAGGCGATCGGCACGACCAACTGGTCCGGGAGCCGCCAGCCGAGCTGCTCGCAGATCTCGTACGCCAGAGTCTTGGAGCCCTCGGCGTAGTACGGCCGCAGGTTGACGTTGACGAAGCCCCAGCCCTCGCCGGCCGGATCGCCGATCAGCTCGGAGCAGAAGCGGTTCACGTCGTCGTAGTTGCCCTCGATGCCGACCAGCTCGCCGCCGTAGATCGCGGCCATGACGATCTTGCCCTGCTCCAGGTCGTGCGGGATGAACACGCAGGAGCGGAAGCCGGCCCGGGCGGCGGCGGCACCGACCGCGCCGGCGAGGTTGCCGGTGGAGGAGCAGGAGAGGGTGGTGAAGTTGAAGGCGCGGGCGGCTTCGATGGCCTGGGCCACGACGCGGTCCTTGAAGGAGTGCGTCGGGTTGCCGGAGTCGTCCTTCACGAACAGCTTGCCCGCGTCGACGCCCAGTTCGCGGGCGAGGTTGTCGGCCTGCACGAGCTTGGTCCAGCCGGGGTTGATGTTCGGCTTGGTCGCCACGTCGGCGGGGACGGGCAGCAGCGGCGCGTAACGCCAGATGTTCGCGGGGCCCGCTTCGATCCGCTTGCGGAGCTCTTCGGTGTCGTAGCCCGAGAAGTCGTAGGCGATCTCCAGCGGGCCGAAACACTCCTCGCAGGCGAAGACCGGGCCGAGCGGGACGCGGTGGCCGCACTCGCGGCAGGAGAGCGCGGTGGCGGGGCCGAGATCAACGGCGTCTACGGAGTTCGTGGTGCTTGCAACAGTCTGCGCAGCCATGGAGGCGAGGCCCTTTCCTCATCTTCCTCACGACGCGTTTCGCCGTGAGACGGATTTGGCACCTTCCCGAGCCGGGAGCCTCGGCACATGTACATGCATGCGACAAGACCGGCTGGAGGGTTGCCGGGGCTTCAACGGGCCGTATCCCTCTGCCCCTCTGGATGAGCGGTGTTCAGTTGTGTATGCAATTGTCCCGGCGACGGCCCCCGACATGCGATGGTCATCAGCGTTGTTCAAGACTGTAACCGAAGGCCAGGACAGTTGAGTGAGCCGTCCGAACCGCGAGATGGATCAGACATTCACTGTCTGTGACCAGCGCTCGCCGAGAGAACGCAGAGGAGCCGCGCAACGTGCTGAAGGAAGTCGAGCACTGGCTGAGCACCCGCTCCTGGTCCCTGACCGACCGGCCGCTCCACAAGATTCTGGCCGCCAAGCACCGCACGGGCCAGTCGGTCAGTGTCGTGCTGCCCGCGCTCAACGAGGAAGCGACGGTCGGCGACATCGTCGCGATCATCCGTCACGACCTCATGCAGCAGGTCCCGCTCGTCGACGAGATCGTCGTCGTCGACTCCGGGTCCACCGACCGCACCTCCGAGGTGGCCGCCGCGGCGGGCGCCCGGGTCGTGCACCGGGACGACATCCTGCCCCGCATCCCCACCGTGCCCGGCAAGGGCGAGGTGCTGTGGCGTTCGCTGCTGGTGACGAGCGGCGACATCGTCTGCTTCATCGACGCGGACCTGAAGGAGTTCTCCTCCGACTTCGTCACCGGGATCGTGGGCCCTCTGCTCACCGACCCCGGCGTCGACCTCGTCAAGGCGATGTACGACCGCCCGCTGGGCGGCGCGGCCGGCCAGGGCGGACGTGTCACCGAGATGATGGCCCGCCCGCTGCTGAACATGCACTGGCCGCAACTGGCCGGATTCGTCCAGCCGTTGGGCGGCGAGTACGCGGCCCGTCGCTCGCTGCTGGAGCAGCTCCCCTTCCCCGTCGGGTACGGCGTCGAGCTGGCCATGCTCGTCGACGCGCTGCATCTGGTGGGCCTGGACGCCCTCGCCCAGGTCGACGTCGGTGTGCGCAAGCACCGGCACCAGGACGGGCAGGCGCTGGGGCGGATGGCCGCGCAGATCTACCGCACGGCTCAGCTCCGGCTGGCCCGCGGGCATCTGATCCGGCCCTCCCTGACCCAGTTCGAGCGGGGTCCGGACGGCTTCGAGCCGCGGACGTACTCCGTGGACACGGAGGAGCGGCCGCCGATGGCTGACATCACCGAGTACCAGTCCCGCAAGGTGGCGTGACCGGTCCGGACCGCAGGTCCGGTCACGCCTCGCCCGCGGTCCGGCCGTATACGGATCCATCCGGTCCGTTGTGACCCGTCCGTACGTTTGAGCGTTTCCGGGCCGGGCTAGGTTGTGCCGTATGGCTTCCACGTCGTCCCTCTCGCCCGTCCCGTCCGCCTCCGGTGCTGCTCAGGTGCTCGTCGCGTCCAATCGTGGCCCGGTCTCGTACGAGGTGGGCGGCGACGGTTCGCTGCGCGCCAAGCGGGGTGGCGGCGGGCTGGTGTCCGGCCTGTCGGCGATCGGGCCGGACGCGGGGGCGCTGTGGGTGTGCTCGGCGCTGTCCGACGGCGACCGGGAGGCGGTACGGCGCGGGGTCGGCGAGGACGGCGTGCGGATGCTGGACATTCCGGCGGACGTGCACGCCGACGCGTACAACGGCATCGCCAACTCCGTGCTGTGGTTCGTCCACCACATGCTGTACCAGACCCCGCTGGAGCCGGTCTTCGACAAGGAGTTCCGGCGCCAGTGGGCGTCGTACGAGACGTACAACCGGGCGTTCGCGGAGGCGTTGGCCCGGGAGGCGGCCGAGGGTGCGGCGGTGCTGGTGCAGGACTACCACCTGTGTCTGGTGCCGGGGATGCTGCGCGAGCTGCGGCCGGACCTCAGGATCGGGCACTTCTCGCACACTCCGTGGGCTCCGCCGGAGTACTTCGCGATGCTTCCGGACGACATCAGGGTGCGGCTCATGGAGGGCATGCTCGGGGCGGACCGGGTGGCGTTCCTGACCTGGCGGTGGGCAACGGCGTTCCAGAACTGTGTACAGGGGCTCGACCCTTATCGGTGGCTCCCCCTGTGGCCGACGGGCGCTCCCCGTGCGATCGAGCATGTGCGGCGCGATCCGGACACCCGCCGTGAGCGGATCACCCGCAAGACACTCATCGGTGTGCACGGTCTCGGCGCCGACGCCGACTTCCTGCGCGCCCGCTCGCACGAGCCGGACGTGGAGGAACGGATCGTGGCGCTGCGCGAGGAGATCGGCGCGGGCCGCAAGGCCATCGTCCGGGTCGACCGCACCGAACTCTCCAAGAACATCGTGCGCGGGCTGCTGGCGTACCGCCAACTCCTCGACGACCACCCGGAGTTGCTGGAGCGGGTCGTGCACGTGGCGTTCGCCTACCCCTCCCGGCAGGACCTCGCCGTCTACCGCGACTACACCGCCGAGGTGCAGCGGGTCGCGGACGAGATCAACTCCCGGTACGGGACGGTGGGTTGGACCCCGGTGCTCCTCCACGTCGAGGACGACTTCGCCCGCTCCCTGGCCGCGTACCGCCTCGCCGACGTGGCCCTCGTCAACCCCATCCGCGACGGCATGAACCTCGTCGCCAAGGAGGTCCCGGTCGTCTCCGACGAGGGCTGCGCCCTGGTCCTCTCCCGGGAGGCGGGCGCGTACGAGGAGTTGGGCGAGGACGCGATCACCGTCAACCCGTACGACGTCATCGCCACGGCCACCGCCCTCCACGAGGCCCTGACCATGCCGACGGAGGAACGCGCCGAGCGCACGAAGCGCCTCGCCGCGGCGGCTACGGCCCTTCCGCCGGCCCAGTGGTTCCTTGAACAGTTGAACGCACTGCGCGATCAGGCGAGTTGAGCGACGGGCGGGGCGACAGGCTTACGGCCACGAGGGCGACCGGGGACGACCGAGCTGCCGCCGCGACCCGGCCCACCGCCACACCCGCCAACCCCGCTGCGCATCAAGCCAGTTGAGCCGGCGACGCGGATGACGGCCCGCCTCACCAACTCACTCGCGAACTCAGCCCAGTTGGGCGGCGAGCGCCGACAGCAGGTCCACGACTCCCGTCGCTCCGTCCACCACCAGGTCCGCCCGCTCCCGTAGTTCCGTGACCTCGTCGTTGCCGCTGCACACCAGCAGGCCGGGGATGCCGTCCGAGCGGAGTTTCTCGACCGCGGCGAAGGCGGGGAGGTCGCCGAGGTCGTCGCCGGCGTAGAGGACGGACTCGGCGCCGGTCTCGCGGAGGTACTCGGTGAGCGCCACGCCCTTGTCCATGCCGGGTGGGCGCAGCTCCAGGACCATGCGGCCGGGTTCGACGATCAGGCCGTGGCGGGTGGCGAGGTCGGTGAGGGGGGCTCGTAGGGCCTCGTACGCGGCCTCGGGGTCGTCGGCGCGGCGGGTGTGGACGGCGAGCGCGCGGCCCTTCTCCTCGATCCAGGTGCCCCGCCAGGCGCCGATCCCGTCGAGGAAGCCGGGGAGTTCGGCGCGGACGGCGGCCACGCCGGGGTGCGGGGCGGGGGCGCTGACGGTACTGGTCACCGCGTCCCAGCGTTCCGTGCCGTAGTGGCCCAGCACGACCAGGTGTTCCAGGCCGCGGACGCCCGCGAAGCCGCCGTTGCGGACCGCCACACCGGCGGGGCGGCCGGTGATCACGGCCACGGACGCCACCTTCGGGGCGAGTGCGGCCAGCGCCGCCACCGCGCCGGGGTGCGCGCGGGCCTGCTCGGGGTCCGCGACGATCGGCGCGAGCGTGCCGTCGAAGTCGAGCCCGATCACCGCGGCGGCCGGCTTGGCGAGGATCGCCTCCAGACCTTCGCGCCCGGCACGGGTGGCGGGGGTCGGCAGTGCGCGGGGCGGTGGTGCGGGAGACGTGGGAGCGGTGACCGGATCCACGGAGACCTGGGGATCGCGGAGAACCTGGGGATCGGGACCGCTGGAGACCTTGCGATCGGGAGCGGGATCGGTGGAGTCCTGAGGGCTGCCCATACATCGACCCTATCCGGGCGGGCCCGCGCTCACCCCTCGCTCACCGGCGCACGGCCGGGACCCGCACGCCTCCCGGTAATTCCCGGCCACTCCTGGCAACCCCCGGCCACTCCTCACCGCTCCGAGCGCCGCGTCTCGCGGACCCGTCTCAGCCTGTTCACCGTCACCGGGTCGTGGGCCAGCGCCCGCTCGTCGTCCAGCAGGGCGTTGAGCAGTTGGTAGTAGCGCACGGGGGCCAGGCCCAGCTCCTCGCGTATCGCGCGCTCCTTCACGCCGGGGCCGGGGAAGCCGCGGCGCTCCAGCGCGAGGATGTCCTGTTCCCTCCCGTTCAGCGAGGGAAGCCGCGGGGGCGGGTCCGTGTCCATGCCCTGCACGGTAACCCCCGCCACTGACAACGCCCCCACCCGCGGCCACCCGCTCCTACTTGCCGCTCTCCGCCAGCGTCGCCGCCGCCTGCAACTGCCCCAGCACCGCCCCCGGGCTGCCGTTCGCGGTCACCGCCTGCCCTATCCGCTTCTTGATGTCGGCGCTGACCGTGGCCCAGGAAGTGTTGCCAACCGGGTAGAGCGTGGACAGCGGGAGTTCCTCAAGGAAGGGCTTCAGGGCCTTGTCCTGGGTCGACTCCTCCATCGCCTCGGACGCGGAGTTGGTCACGGGCAGCAGGTCGTACTCGCGGGAGAAGGAGAGGACGTTCTTCTCGCTGTAGACGAAGTCGAGGAAGTCGCCGATCTGCTCGCGGTGGCCGTTCTGCCTGAAGGCGGTCATCCAGTCGGCGACGCCCATCGTGGACTTGGCCCTGCCGGTACGCCCCGGCATCGCGACCGTGCCGAACTTCACGCCCTTCTCGGCGGCCTGCCGCATGAGCGTCGGGTGCCCGTTGAGCATGCCGACCTCACCGTCGGCGAAGGCGGCGAACGCGTCCGCGCGGTTCAGCTTCGCCGACGCGACGGGCCCGGTCAGCCCCTTGTCGACGAGGTTGTCGCGCAGCCAGGTGAAGGTGGAGATGTTCTCCGTGGAGTCGATGGTGTAGGTGCCGATGTCGTCGGTGTAGCCGCCGCCCCCGCCGAGCAGCCACTGCATGGTCTCGGCCTGCGCCTCCTCGGAGCCGAGCGGCAGCGCGAACGGATACTTCACGCCCCGCTCCTTCAGCGCCTCCGCGTCGGCGGCCAGCTCGCTCCAGTCCGTCGGCGGGGTCAGCCCGGCCTTGTCGAACAGGGTCTTGTTGTAGAAGAGGACGCGCGTAGACGCGGCGAAGGGCATGCCGTACTGGAGGTGATTGACCTGCCCCGCGTCCATGAGCGGCTCCAGGAAGTCCGCCTCTACGGGGATGGAGAGCAGGTCGGCGGCGGAGTACAGCTTGCCCGCGTCCGCGTAGTCCGCGTACGCCCCGATCTGCGCCATGTCGGGCGCCTTGCCGGCGGCGACCATCTCCTTGACCTTGCGGTCCACGTCGTTCCAGGAGTAGACGCTGACCTCGACCTTGACGTTCGCGTGCTTCGCCTCGTACTCCTTGACGAGTCCGTCCCAGTATTTCCGCGAACTGTTGGACGCGGAGTCGCCGTAGTCCGCGGCGACGAGCCGCAGAGTGACCTCGCCGGAGTCCCCGCCGAGGCCACAGCCCCCGAGGGCCGCCGTCATGCCCAGTGCGGAGGTCACCGCGATCATTCCTGTCCTACGCCGCTGCACTGCCGAATCCCCAACCTTTGCTGTCGTGACGTTCGCTCTGCGAACCCATAAGGTCTACACCACGTGAGTGGACTAGACCTCTCGCGGGTGTACGGGCCACACTGTCCCCCGTGAGACATGTCATCGCCCTCGACGTGGGCGGCACCGGAATGAAGGCCGCCCTGGTGGGGGCCGACGGCGAGCTGCTCCACCGGACCCGCCGGGCGACCGGCCGCGAGCGCGGGCCGGACGCGGTCGTCGAGCACATCCTCGGCTTCGCCGCCGAGCTGCGCGCGTACGGCGAGGAGCACTACGGCGAGCCCGCGTCGGCGGCCGGCGTCGCCGTCCCCGGCATCGTCGACGCCGAGCAGGGCATCGCCGCCTACTCGGCCAACCTCGGCTGGCGCGACGTACCCCTGCGCGACCTGCTGGCCGCCCGGCTCGGCGGCGTCCCGGTCGCCCTCGGCCACGACGTCCGCACCGGCGGCCTCGCCGAGGGCCGGATCGGCGCGGGCAAGGGCGCCGACCGCTTCCTGTTCGTGCCGCTGGGCACCGGTATAGCGGGCGCGATCGGCATCGACGGCCGGGTGGAGGCGGGCGCGCACGGCTTCGCGGGCGAGATCGGCCACATCGTCGTACGACCGGGCGGCACCCCTTGCCCCTGCGGCCAGGCCGGCTGCCTGGAGCGGTACGCGTCCGCGGCGGCGGTGACCGAGGCGTGGGCGGCCGTCTCCGGCACCCCCACAGCGGACGCGGCGGACTGCGCGAAGGCGGTCGCCTCCGGGGACCCCCGCGCGGAAAAGGTCTGGCAGGAAGCCGTCGACGCCCTCGCCGACGGCCTGGTCACCGCCCTCACCCTCCTGGACCCCCGAACGATCATCATCGGTGGCGGTCTGGCAGAGGCGGGGGAAACGTTGTTCACACCACTACGGGAGGCGGTCCGGGACCGGATCACCTTCCAGAAGCTGCCGTCGATCGTCCCCGCGGCTCTGGGGGACACGGCTGGATGCCTAGGTGCGGGCCTACTGGCCTGGGACCTCCTCAACTCAACCGACCGCACGGAGGTAGCACGCTGATGGCAGCCGACCCAGGGACGCGGGACAGCGTCGATATGCGGCTCCGCCGCGGGGCGCGACCAGCCACGACGCACCCGCACCCCGCAACGGCCAACGCGCCCCTCGTCCTGTCCGGCGCCAACGTGGTCCTCCCCACCGGCACCGTGCGCGCAGGCCGCCTCATCATCGACGGCACCCGCATCACCGGCGCCGCTCCCGACAACGCCCAGGTACTCGATGTCACCGGCCACTGGCTGGTACCGGGATTCGTCGACCTGCACAACCACGGCGGCGGCGGAGCCTCCTTCACCTCCGGCACCATCGAAGACGTCCTCAAGGGCATCCACACCCACCGCCGACACGGCACCACCACCCTGGTCGCCTCAACGGTCACCGGCGACATGGACTTCCTCGCCCACCGCGCCGGCCTCCTCTCCGAACTGGCCGAGCAGGGCGACCTCGCCGGCATCCACTTCGAGGGCCCGTTCATCTCCCCGTGCCGCAAGGGCGCCCACTCCGAGGCCCTGCTCCGCGACCCCGACCCGGCCGACGTCCGCAAGCTGGTCGACGCGGCCCGCGGCACGGCCAAGATGGTCACCCTCGCGACCGAACTCCCGGGCGGCCTGGACTCCGTACGCCTCCTCTCCGAACACGGCGTCATCGCGGCGATCGGACACACGGACGCGTCGTACGAGCAGACGGTGGAGGCGATCGACGCGGGCGCGACGGTCGCCACGCACCTGTTCAACGCGATGCCGCAGCTCGGGCACCGCGAGCCCGGCCCGATCGCGGCGCTCCTCGAAGACGAGCGCATCACCGTCGAGTTGATCAACGACGGTACGCATCTGCACCCGGCGTCCCTGGAGTTGGCGTTCCATCACGCGGGCGCGGGACGGGTGGCGTTGATCACGGACGCGATGGACGCGGCGGGCTTCGGCGACGGCCGTTACATGCTCGGCCCGTTGGAGGTCGAGGTGAGCGAAGGCGTCGCACGGCTGGTGGAGGGCGGGTCGATCGCGGGGTCGACGCTGACCCTGGACCGGGCCTTCAAGCGTTCGGTGACGGTCGACCGGCTGCCGGTCGAGGACGTGGTCACCGCGATCTCGGCCAACCCGGCCCGCCTGCTGGGGAGTTACGACGAGATCGGCTCGCTGGAGCCCGGCAAGTACGCGGACCTGGTGCTGCTGGACTCCGCGTTCGACCTCAAGGGCGTGATGCGGCGCGGCACTTGGGTGGTCGAACCGCAACTCGGCTGATCCGTACCGCATTCCGCAACGCGTTCCACGGATTCACAGGAGACGGTGGTCGGTCCGGGTCTGGGCCGACCGCCGTCTCTTTGGCATGATCGGGCCCGAACTGGACGACAGCTACACATACTTCGGGGGAGGTCGGCCCGGTGATCCTCACGGTGACGCTGAACACCGCTCTCGACATCACCTACCGGGTACGGGAGTTGCGACCGCACGGTTCGCACCGCGTGTCCGAGGTGACCGAACGGCCCGGCGGCAAGGGCCTGAACGTGGCCCGCGTGCTGGCCGCCCTCGGCCACGAGGTCACGGTCACCGGCTTCACGGGCGGCGTCACCGGACGTGTCGTACGGGATCGACTCACGGGCACACCAGGTGTGTTGGACGCCCTCGTCCCGGTCGCGGGTCCGACCCGGCGCACGATCGCCGTGGTGGACGGGCTGACCGGTGACACGACTCAACTCAACGAGCCCGGCCCGACGGTCACTTCGGCGGAGTGGTCCGCCTTCCAGGACGCGTACGAGGAGTTGGTGGGCGGGGCCTCGGCGGTGGCCCTGTGCGGGAGTCTGCCGCCGGGGGTGCCGGTGGGCGCGTACGCGGGGCTGGTCCGGACGGCTCGGGCGGCCGGTGTCCCGGTCCTCCTCGACACCAGCGGCGAACCGCTGCGCCGGGGCGTCGCCGCCCGCCCCGACCTGGTCAAGCCGAACGCCGAGGAACTGGCCGAACTCACCGGTTCCCACGAGCCGTTGGGCGGGGCGCGGGACGCCCGGCGCCGGGGTGCCCGCGCGGTGGTCGCCTCGCTCGGCGTCCAGGGGCTGCTGGCGGCGACCCCGGAGGGCGACTGGCTCGCGACGCCTCCGGCCCGTGTCCACGGCAATCCGACCGGCGCCGGTGACTCGGCGGTCGCGGGTCTGCTGTCGGGGCTGGTGGAGCGGCTGCCGTGGCCGGACCGACTGGCGCGGGCCGTGGCGCTGTCGGCGGCGACCGTACTGGCGCCGGTGGCGGGCGAGTTCGACCACGCGGCCTACGAGGAGCTGCTGGGGCGGGTCGCGGTGACGAGGAACGCGTCCGCGGCCTGAGCCGCCCCGGCTGCCCCGACTACTTCTTGACCTGGCCCTGTTTCACCCACAACTGGTCCAGCAGGACATTGCAGTTGTCGGCGTTCTCGCAGGAGAGGCTTATCGAGTTGGTGCCCTTGGTGAGGGTGGGCCAGGCGAAGCTCGTCGTCCAGCCCTTCTCGAAGTTGCCGTCCGGGGCCCCCGCGTAGTTCTTCAGGCTGAACGGGCTGCCGAACTTCTTGCCGTTGATGCTGAGCGTCATCTGCTGGTCGTCGCTGGTCGAGCTGTAGTGCGCGAAGACCGTGTAGGTGCCGTCCGAGGGGATGCCGTTCACCGTCCAGGTGACCGAGGCGCCGGCCGCGTTCAGGCCCGTGACATAGATGCCGCCGTCGGCGTCGGCGCCCTTGACGTCGGACGCCAGGGCGGCGCCGCCCTCCAGCTTCAGCGCCTTGGCGTCGATGGTCTGGGTCTCCAGACCGCTGGACGCGCTGGCGCTCGGCGAGGGGCTCGACGAGGCGCTCTGGGACGCCGACGGGGTCGACCCCGCCTGGTCGTCGGTCTTGTCGTCGCCGTTACCGTTCATCATCGCGACGCTGATGCCGATGACCACCGCGGCGACGACCGCGATCGCGCCGATCAGCAGGCCCTTGGTGTTGGGGCCGCGGCCCCGGCCGCCACCGCCGTTGTCGTACGGCGGGGGCTGCTGGCCTGCCGGCGGGCCGCCGGGGAAGGTCTCCGGGGCCTGGTAGTGCGCGTTCGGCTGGGCGCCGTAGGGCTGCTGCTGCGGGACCGTCTGGCCGAACTGCTGCTGGTACTGCGCCGTGGCGGCGGCCTGCTGGGCGCCGTACTGGCGCTCGCCGACCGGGCGCACTCGGTTGACCGAACCCGGGTAGCCGTAGCCACCGCCGGACGGCGGCTGGGCGCCGGCGGCCTGGCCGTCCTCGTACAGGTAGCCGAACGGGTCGTCGTCCTCGGGCGTGCTCGCGCCGTTGTTGCCGGGCGTCATCCCTAGGTACTCCTCAACAGGTGCGGGTGCAGATACGTCAGCTTCGGATACGTCTTCAGATGCGTCTTCAGACATGTCCTCGATACATCTGGAGAACTGCGAGCCTACCCGCTCCGCGTCGTCCAAACGGGTGACTCGGGCCGCATCAGAGCACTGACCTGGAGATCAGCCCGCGCGTCTGTGCTGTTTGGGACGAGATCGTTTCTCGATGTACATCCGTTCGTCAGCGGACTTCAGCACCTCGTCCGCCGTCATGCCGCAGTGGGCCCACCCGATACCGAAACTGGCCCCGACCCGCATGCCCCGGCCGTCCACCCGGATGGGCTGGATGATCTCGTTCCGCAGGCGTACGGCGAGGTCGGCGGCGTCGGCCTTGCCGAGGCCGTCGGCCAGCACGACGAACTCGTCACCGCCGAGCCGGGCCACCGTGTCGCCGTCGCGCACGGCCCGGCCGAGCCGCCGGGCGACCTCGATGAGGACCGCGTCACCCGCGTTGTGCCCGAACCGGTCGTTGATGGACTTGAAGCCGTCGAGGTCGCAGAAGAGGACCGCGAGCCCCTTGGTGCCGTCGTCCCGCTCGCCCTCGGGGGCGATGGTGTGGACGTGGTGGTCGTAGGCGTCGAGGAGGTCGGCGCCGGGGCGGAAGTCGAAGCCGTGGCCGTTCGCGTCGTAGGCGGCCGGATGTCCGTACGCGGCGTCGATCGACTCGATCTCGCCGGGGTGGCCGGACTGCTGACGCTGGCAGAGGCGGGCGGAGAGGCGGGTGCGCAGCTCCGCCGAGTTCGGCAGGCCGGTCAGCGCGTCGTGCGCGGCGCGGTGGGCGAGCTGCAGCTCGCGGCGCTTGCGGTCCTCTATGTCCTCGACATGGGAGAGGAGGAAGCGCGGTCCGTCGGCGGCGTCCGCGACGACGGAGTTGCGGAGCGAGACCCAGACGTACGTGCCGTCCCGGCGGCCCAGGCGGAGCTCCGCGCGTCCGCCCTCCGCCGACGTTCTGAGCAGGGTGCCTATGTCCTCGGGGTGGACGAGGTCCGAGAAGGAGTAGCGGCGCATCGCGGAGGCGGGGCGGCCCAGGAGGCGGCACAGGGCGTCGTTGCTCCGCAGTATTCGGCCGTGCTGGTCGCCGCCCATCTCGGCTATCGCCATGCCGGAGGGGGCGTACTCGAAGGCCTGCCGGAAGCTCTCCTCGCTTGCGCGCAGGGCCTGTTGCTCGCGCTCGAGTCTGACCAGCGCGCGCTGCATGTTCGCGCGCAGACGCGCGTTACTGATCGCGATGGCCGCCTGGAACGCGTACATCTGGAGGGCCTCGCGCCCCCACGCGCCCGGCCGCCGGCCGTTGCGCGGGCGGTCCACGGACAGGACGCCGATCAGCTCGCCGCACGAGCCGCCGGAGACGCCGGGGGTGTACATGGGCGCGAAGAGCCGGTCGGACGGGTGCCACTCGTCCTCGAAGCGGGGTGCGGGGCCGTCGGTGTACCACTGCGGTACGTCGTCCTCGTCGAGGACCCAGCCCTCGGTGTGCGGGATGAACCGCAGGTCGCCCCAGGACTCGCCCATGCCGAGGCGGCGCTCCCAGGAGGTGCGTGAGCCGACGCGGCCGGTGATGAGTGCCTCGGCGGCGGAGTTGCCCGCGAAGGCGGCGACCACGAGGTCGCCGTCGGGGCGGACGAGGTTGACGCATGCCAACTCGTACCCAAGGCCGTTGACGACTCCGTCGGCGACGGTCTGCAGGGTGTCCGCCAGGCTGCGGGCGGTGTTCATGTCCGCCATGACCGTGTGCAGTTGTCGCAGGGTCGCAAGACGGACGTAGGGTTCCGACTCGGTCTCCATACTCGCCCTCCCCCCGAGACCTCGCAGCGAATCAAGGGTCATCTTCCCCGCCACTGAATCACAGCGCGCTGCCCACTCGGTACACAGGGTCAACAATTACTACCCCTTGTGACTCAAGTCACAGCAGAAGATGAACAATTGAGTGGAGTTTCTGCATTTTCCCTGTGCGTTTACTGAACGCAAACTTTGTGGGCGTGTGGACATGATGCACGACGATGTTCCGTCGCGTGGGCCGTTGGTCCTAGGACCTGACTGGGTCGCAGGTCCGATGCGGTGCACGGCCGGCGGCGATTAGCGTTTCGGGCGTGCCGAACACCGCGTCACCAACCAAGGTCGATCTCTCCGGGCATGCCGGTCCCTCCGGGCATGCTGTGGGGGTGAGCAACGACGAGTTCCGCGCCGCCCTTTCACGGCTGGCCGCGGGTGTGGTCCTGGTGACCGCGCACGAGGAGCCGTACGACCCGGACGACCCGCACGCCCCGGTCGGCGAGGACGTCGGCATGACCGCGACCGCCTTCATGTCGGTCTCCCTGGACCCGCCGCTGGTCCTGGTCAGCCTGCGCGACGGCTCCCGCATGGACGACCTCCTCGACGAACAGCCCCTGTGGGCCGTCTCCGTCCTCTCCGAGAGCCAGCGCCACATCGCGGGCCGCTTCGCGATGAAGGGCCGCATCAGCGACCGTCTCCTCTTCGACGACATCCCGTACGTCCACGGTGCGGCGTCCGGCGCCCCCTTGGTCCGCGGCGCCCTCGCCACCCTGGAATGCCGCACGGAACAGCGCATTCCGGCCGGGGACCACACGCTCGTCATCGGGCGGGTGCTGACGGCGGAGGTGGGGAGCGCGGAGGGCGGCCCGCTGTCGTACTTCCGGGGCAAATACCGGCAGTTGGGATGATGACGGCGGCAGTAGGTGAGGTGGGCGGCGGCGGCTAATTCTCTCGCCCGCCGCTGATCCGACCGCCTACCGTGCACGCATGACGACGATCACCGCCGCCGGTCCCGGTTCCGGTCCCGGCCCCCGCCTCGAAGAGATCACCCCGGGCAACTTCGAGGCCGCCGTGGGCATTCGGGTCCGCCCCGACCAGGAGTTCGCGGTCTCCCCCGTCATGAAGTCCCTCGCCGAGGCCTACGTCCACCCCGGCACCGCCTGGCCCCGCCTGATCATCGACGAGGACCGCCCCGTCGGCTTCGTCATGGCCTTCTTCGACATCGACTGGAACCTGGACGGCTCCGTCATCCGCTCCGGCCTCTGGCGCCTGAACATCGCGGCGGACCAACAGGGCCGCGGCTACGGCCGGTTCGCGGTGGAGTCGGTCGCGACCGAGATCCGCCGCCGAGGCGGCAAGGAGCTGTACGTGACGTGGCACGAGGGCCCGTCCGGACCGGCCGGCTTCTACGCGGGCCTGGGCTTCCGCCCCAACGGGGAGCTGAGTGAGGGGGAGACGGTGGGGGTGCTGGAGCTGGCGTAGCGGGGCGGCCGACCAACTCCGGGTGTGGAGCACAGGGGTGGGCTCGCGAGGCCGGCGAAGTGGGCGCAACTGGTCGCCACGGCGGTACCGGAGCGGGCGACGACGTCCAGGTCGAGCACCTTCGCCAGCGCGTCGAAGTCGCCCTCGCACACCACGGCGGGGAACGCGTCGGCGACCACCCGTTGCCGTACGAGATCCGCACCCGGCTCGCCAACTGCCCTGCCGCCATGGGCATATGGCCGACGACGGGCGTGGGATTCGAAACGGGCGGCGAGGAATTCACCGCCGTTTTGGGTGCCGTTGCTTTCGACGGCGTTGTTCTGCGTGCCCTTGTTCCCCGTGCCGTTGCTCCCGGGGAATTCGGCGGGTCGCCCATGTGACAACAAACACCCGGCAGCAGGGAACTATCCCCAGTCCCGCCCGTTCCGCCCCCGCTTCGTATCGGACCGCTGTTTCTTCTCCCGCAACCGGCGCTCGTTGATACCGCGCGGAATACGCGTGGGCCGGCGCGGCTTCGGTGGCGGGGCGGTGGCTTCGGCGAGGAGTGCCGCGAGGCGTACCGCGGCGGTCTCGCGGTTGCGCCACTGGGAGCGGTGCTCGGAGGACCGTACGGTGACGACGCCGTCGACGAGCCGTGAGGCGAGCCGTTCCAGCGCGCGCGCCTTCCACACCTCGGGCAGTGCCTCGGTCTTCGCGAGGTCGAACCGGAGCTCCACCTGGGAGTCGCTGGTGTTGACGTGCTGCCCGCCCGGCCCTGACGACCGCGAGAAACGCCACATGAGCTCGGCCTCGGGCAGGGAGACGGAGCCGCGGATGAGATAGGGACCGGACATGTCCCCATGGTCGCGTGTCTGTCCCGTCCACGTCACGCCAATTACCTCGGACGTTCCGGGTAAAGAAAGTAAAGTCACCTGGAACCTTCGGTACCCCTCTTGGCGTTCATACAGGTACCGGTAGCTTCGTCCTCAGCACGAAGCCCGCACCGCAACGAGGGAAGGACTCCCAACAATGGCTGTAAGCCTGTCCAAGGGTGGCAACGTCTCGCTCACCAAGGAGGCCCCGGGCCTGACCGCCGTCACCGTAGGCCTCGGCTGGGACGTCCGCACCACCACCGGCACGGACTTCGACCTCGACGCCTCGGCGATCGCGGTCAACCCCGAGGGCAAGGTGTACTCGGAGGGCCACTTCATCTTCTTCAACAACAAGTCGACCCCGGACCAGACGATCGTCCACACCGGCGACAACCGCACGGGCGAGGGCGCGGGCGACGACGAGGCGATCAACGTCAACCTGGCCGGCCTCCCGGCGGACGTAGAGAAGATCGTCTTCCCGGTCTCGATCTACGACGCGGAGACCCGCTCGCAGAACTTCGGCCAGGTCCGCAACGCGTACATCCGCATCGTGAACCAGGCCGGCGGCGCCGAGATCGCCCGCTACGACCTCTCCGAGGACGCGGCGACGGAGACGGCGATGGTCTTCGGCGAGCTGTACCGCAACGGCGCGGAGTGGAAGTTCCGCGCGGTGGGCCAGGGCTACGCCTCGGGCCTGGTCGGCATCGCGCAGGACTTCGGCGTCAACGTCTGAGGTTCGCCGCGTCCGTAGTGCCATACGCAGTGCCGCACGTACTGCGTATGGAGTGCTGTATGTAGTGCTGTATGTAGTGCCGTGTGTGAGGCCCCTGGCTGCGGTTGCGGCCGGGGGCTTCGGCATGTGCGGGAACCCTGCGCGGCGGACCGGGAGTTGAGGGTGCGTGGCGCTGGGCCCGCACAGGGGTGTCTCAGCCCCGTATGGCAATGTGCCGGGATCAACAGCGGTTGTGGCACCTGGAAGGACAGCGAGCCCTATGTCGTTCGGACCGTCCCCCGCCGGTTTCGGGCCTCCCTCACCGCCCGCCTGGACCCCGCCGACCGACACGGAGCGCGCCCTGGCCGAGGCCAGAGCCCGCGGTGACCGGACGGCGTACTACGACGTGCTGGCCCGCGTCCGCCTCTACTACGTGATGTCGCGCGACGCCTACGACGCCCAGCCCGACCGCGTCCACCGCACGTTCACCCGCGACCCCCGCACGGGCGCGGAACGCTGGGAACTCTTCACGGACGGCATGCTGCCCGCGCCCCGCCCCGACGTGGTGTACTCGCGCGCCTCCCTGCACTGGATAGCGGACGCGTGGAACCCGCGCTGTCCGCCCGCCCTCGTCATCAACCCCGGCACCCCGTGCGAACTGCCCCTCCCCTACGGCCCACCGGGCACGACGGACTGGTCGCGCGCGGCGGAGCGCCTCGGCGGCGCCCCCGCCACCTCCATGCGGCTGCGCGCCCTCCACGTCGGCGGCTCGCTGCACGGCCCCGTCGCCCACGGCCTGGCCTGCGGAGCCCTCCTCTGCGTCACCAACGGCTCGCTGTGGAACGCGCCGGCCTGGCACGGACACGGCTACGACGGTGAGCGCCGGCGGCTGCGCGAGTGGTGGGGCATCACCACCCGCGCCGAGTGGCAGCACCATCTGAGCAACCTGCTCGCCTGCGAAGCCTCCAGCTCCGTATGGGAGTTCGCGCTGAGCCTGCGCCGTACGATCGCCCGCGACTTCGGCGGCCACGTCGACACCGGGTACTGGCGCCAGGCGGTGGCCACCGTCATCCGCGCCAACTCCGAGGGCTCCACGGTGATCACGGAGGACGGCGTCACGAAGACCGACCCGCGCCCCGCGTCGGAGACGGAGGCGCGTGTCGAGGGCGTACAGCGCCTGATCGGCCGTATCACCCGCTACGAGGCCCGGATGCGGGCCGACGGCATCCTCGCCGAGAACCGCTACGTCACCTCGGTCGAGGCCTGGGACCTGGGCCGGGCCTCGAAGATGGCCCGCTGGGGCCTGGGCGCCCGCTTCGCCACCCTGCCGGAGACGGAGTCCGCGGTCGTCCGGGCGGGCCGGGCCGCCGCCCTCGCCTACCGCTCCTGGGCCGACTTCTCCACCGGCTACATCCTCGGCCGCTGTCTCCACTTCGACGAGGAGGAGTTCGGCGACTGGTACCAGGACATGGTCTCCGCGCACCGGATCCTGATGTCGGACGCGGGCAGTCCCTGGCTGAACATCCCTTTTCGGTAGGCGGAACTCTAATCTGGCGAAGATCCGTTTCCCGCCTGGAGGTTGAGTCTTGCGAAGACGTACGTTCGTCACCGCTCTCGGCGCCACCGTCGCCGCGTCCGCCGTACCGGGAGTGGCACGCGCGGCCACACCGCTCATAGCGCCGACGCTGACGGGCCGGGACCCGTCGGCGTCGGCGAACGCGCAGAAGGTCTACGCCTTCCTGGTGTCGCTGGAGAACGCGGCGCGCTCCGGAACGCATCCGATGACGGTCATCGGGCAACACGTCGAGACCCAGCAGGAGTTGTACAACGCGAGTTACGGGGACACGGGCGGCACGACGTTCTCGGGCTACTACTACAAGAAGGCCGCGGACATCACGGGCAAGCTGTCCGGCTTCGTCGAGATCGACCTCGGGCCCGGGTACGGCGCGACCGGCTGGGGGAGGTACGGGGACCGGTCCTACAACCGGCCGTTGGGGCTGCCGACGGGGGTGCGGTCCTGGCAGTACAACGACGACGCCGTCGACCTCGCCTTCGGGGTGTGGAAGGGCCTGCCGCGCACGGCGGACGGCAGCTACAACCCCGACGGCACCATGGTCCGGCTCGACGGGACCACCGCGTCCCTCGCCAACGGCGGCGCCGCTTCCGGGATCGTGGGCATGAGCTTCCACCAGCCGTACCCCGGTTCCGCGGTGAAGTCCTGGAGCCGGGTCCTCACCCAGGTCACGGGCGAGCACCCGGGCGGTGACGCGTCCTACCCGTTGGCGACGCTCACCACCGACCAGGCGTGGTTCGACCGCGTCCTCGACTGGGAGTCGGACACCGACGAGTACCGGACGCTCCTCGCGGACCTGTCCTTCCTGGCGGCCACGCTCTCGTACTTCGCCGCATGGGACATCCCCGTGCTCCTGCGGCCGTACCACGAGATGAACGGCGACTGGTTCTGGTGGGGCGGCAAGACCCCGGCGTCGTACAAGAAGCTGTGGCGGATCACGTACGACTACCTGGTGACGACGAAGGGCCTGCACAACCTGATCTTCGTCTGGTCGCCCGGGGCGTGGGACCCGCAGGGCGACGACGTGCCGTGGGACTACTACCCCGGGGCCGACCTCGTCGACGTCGTCGGCGTCGACGACTACAGCCCGTCCGCCTCGGACCTCACGCACGTGTATTACACGGGGCTGGTCGACTACGCGAAGCCGCGGGTGCTCGCGGAGACGTACAACATGCCGATCACGGCGGCCGGTTCGAACGCGCTGACCCGCAGCCCGTGGGTGATCTGGAGCACCTGGGGCTCCGGGATGACCAAGACGGCGATCAACTCGAACGCGGACGTGAAGGCGACGTACTACGCCACGGACCAGGTGTACACGGGCGGTTCGGGCACCGGGTTCGGGCAGAACTTCGCCTGGGGGTCGGTCCACGCGCACTGAGCGCGCCCACTGAGCGGGGGGCGGTCTCAAGTCCCGCCCGCTGAGCGGCGGTTGGTCTCACGTCCGGGCCGCGCCGATGCCGTGCGAGGTGGCCCTCGACATCGGCTGAGCCACGGCCCTGGATCCTGATGCAACGCCAGAACACCTCGGTTACAGGTCTGTTGAGAACTCACTCCTACTGTGGTGATCAACACGGCGCGCGTCAGCGCCCCTTATCCAACGGAGAAGCACCACGATGCGTCTGCTCCACGCTGCCACCGCCCTCGCCGCCACATCCGCGCTCGCCCTGGCGCTCACCGCCTGCGGCAACGGCAGTGGCAACGACACCGCAGGCGACCAGTCGTCCGCACCGACGTCCTCGGCCACTGCGGCCGACGGCGCCCCGGCGGAGAACGCGGGTGACACCAAGGACGCGGGCAGCAGCACCGGTGGAAGCGGCAGCAGCACCGGTGGCGGTACGGGCACCGGCAGCAGTGACGGCAGCGGCTCCAGCACCGGCCGCTGCCACACCGCTGGGCTGGACTTCTCGTTCGGCTCCGGTGACGGCAAGGTCAGCAGCTCGGACGACCAGCAGCACCTGGCCGTGGTGCTGAAGAACAAGACGTCCGCCGCGTGCACCATCCAGGGCTTCCCCGGGGTCGACCTGAAGTCCTCCGGGGGCAACTGGTCACTGACCCGCAGCAGTACGACGCCCAAGAAGGTCACCCTGGCCGCCGGCAGCAGCGCGACGTTCACCATCAGCTTCCTGCCGTGGACCCAGGGCAGCGGCACCGAGTTCAAGGCCACCTCCGTCGTCGTCACCCCGCCGAACGAGACCACCTCGGCTTCCCTGGCCTGGCCCGGCGGCAGCGTCCTGCTCCAGGACGGCGCCACGCATCCCGGCACCTACACCGGCCCCGTCGGCGGCTGAAGGCCGGACCGAGACGTACGCACGGTCACCTACAACACGCTGAAGGTTCCGAGGAGTTCGCCGAGCGGGCCCCCGCATCCAGGTGCGTCCCTCGCGGTGCTCGGCTGCCCCGCACTGTCGACTCCGGTGGAACCGGGAAGGGCAGCGAGGCTACTCCCCCACAGGGCAAGGCAGTTGAGGCGCCGCAGCGTTCGGGGAACAGGTGACGAGGGCGATGGACAGGTACGAAGGGCGTTCGAGGTAGAGGCCGTACGACACATCGGTCCCCGCCGCCAGGTGCTCCGCCGCGGAGTCGACGAGCCGCGCGAGGCGGGCGATGTCCCGCTCCGCGTCGGCGGCGAACCGGGGTGCGTGCCGGGTGATTTGCTCGCCGAGCCAGGCCGCCGCCTCCTTCGCCTCACCCCATGTGCCCCACACGAGGGGACGGGGCTTGATGAGCCAGTACGCCGTTTCCAGGGCGGTAGATCGGAGGTGGGGAACTCCGCGGCCACCTCACGGTAGCGCTGGATCAGCTCGGGTCTGCTTCCGGTAGGGGGCGGCTCCGGATGCGGGGGCCGACGTAGGGCTTCCTGGTCGAAGCGCTGCTTGGGGCCGGTCCACAGATAGGCGTGGTGGTGCACCTGTCGTTCCCTGTTCGGTGTCGGCGATGGCGGGAGTGACCGGTCCCGGCCTTGTGGAGAGGCGGGCCGGGACCGGTCGGAGAGCCCGGAGGATCAGACCTCCAGTCCGAACCGCGCCGGATCGATCCCGGCCGCGTCCAACTCCCCCGTGGTGAACCGCAACGGCTCCGCGCCCGGCCGCTTGCTGTCGCCCAACGCCCAGATGCCCTCATCGATCCGGGCCAGGGTCACGCACCCCTCAGTGAGGTGTTTTCATCCTGACGCGGCTGCGAGGTGCAGAGTGAGCACGGCCTTGACGATCGCGGTGATGCGGTTGGTGCTGCAGCGCACCTTCCGCAGCAGACGCCAGCTCTTGAGCGTGGCCATGGCCTGCTCACCGACGCAGCGGATCTTGGCGTGGGTGGTGTTGTGGCGTCGTTGCCACCGCTTGAGGCGTCGCCCCTTGAACGGGACTCGAACGTTCCCAGCCGCGCCCTGATACGCCTTATCGGCCCAGCACTTGAGGCCGGCCTCGGCAAGGGCGTCAATGATTCCGTGCTCGCGTGCCGCCGTCAGGTCATGTGTCGCGCCGGGCAGTGCGGGCGATGCCCACAGCAGCCGTCCGAGCGGATCGGTCAGCACCTGAACGTTCATACCGTGATGCCGCTTCTTACCGGAGTAGTAGGGCCGGTCGGCGGCGATCCGGTTGATCGGCAGCACGGTGCCGTCCAGGATCACGTACGCCTTCGAACGGGCCATCACCATTGCCTCGTTGAGCGTGGGTGCAAGCGCGGCCAGAACGTCGATCGCCTCGCGGACGTAGCGGTACACCGCGGCAATCCCGATGCCGAACCCGGCCGCGAGCTGCGCATACGTGTCGCCACACCGCAGATGGGCCAGGGCGAGCAGGGCCTGGCGTCGGGGAGTCAGCCTCCGCCACCGACTGCCTGTCTCCCGACGTCGCACCGCCAGCACCCGACTCAGGTGACGGAGGTGCACGGTGGACAGATCGATGGCCGACGGACAGACAAGCACACGGAGCTCCTGGAACGACGGTTGATCTTGGTCGACAACTCGTCTACCAGGAGCTTCGACGTTCCGCAGGCCCGTCCAACTCCGAGTCACCCTGGGCAGGTTGGAAGGTGCTCAGTGCAGCCACGCCAATTGGCCCGGCCGAGCCATGGAGGTGTGCGTCGCGAACGCCCCGTACCGGCACGAGCGAACAAGAAGGAGCCCCCACATGGACCCCGCCCCACACCTCCCCACAGATCTACCGCCTCCGCACCCCCAACTCCCCCACCAGCCCCAAGACCTGCCGAGACCTCGTCGCCCTCCTCCTCCAGGTCACCGGCCGCCCGCACCACGTCGACACCGCCAGACTCCTGGTCTCCGAGATCGTCACGAACGTCGATCTCCACACCGACTCCCTGGCCGTACGCCTCGAAGTCGTCCTGCGCCACGACCGGTTACGTGTCTCGGTCCATGACGACGCCCTCGACGCCGGCCCCCACCAGAAACCCGGCGACGCGTACGACGAGAACGGCCGAGGTCTGCTTCTGCTCACCGGACTCGCCCAGGACTGGGGTGTGCAGCACGGCGCCACCGCACACGGGATCCCCGGCAAACGGATCTGGTTCGAACTCGGCGAGGATCGGCCTATGAGGTCACGGCATCAGCCGACCGAATCCACCGAGGTCTCGAAACCCGCGCTGTCGCAGTAGGACACCGCCCGCCCCTCGGCCCCGATGTCGCCGCCGATCGCGTTGACGGTGTCGTCGAGGATGCGGGTGCCGCCGTGTTCCAGGCCTGCCTTGTCCAACTTCTTCGCAGCGTAGAGAACCGCTTCCCCCGCCGATTCCGTGTTGGCCGACTTGGCGCGCACCTCATCCTGCCAGGACCCCAGCTTGTCGCAGTACTCCTCCTGCCACGCCTTGTCCTGCGCCGATTCGCCCGACGAACAGCCGCTCATCAGGACCGCCACGACAGCCACGACGACGACGGCCGCTGCTCGCCTGACCGTGCCGACCCCACACCTGTGCCGCATGGACATGCCCTCCCCGAAGCGCCGACACAGAGTATGGATCACACAGGTGTCGCCTCGCACGGGATCCGCGCAGCACTAGCGTGCCCCCATGTTCCTCGAACCGCTCACGCCGACCGAGGCCGGCGCACTCCCCGGCGAACTCCTCACCGAACTCACCGCCCTCTACGCCTCCAACCACGCGTTCCACGCGCTCAGCGGCGACTTCCCCGACCCGGCGGACATCCGGCCCGAGCAGGTGGCGACCGCGTTGGCCGACGAGTTGGCCGACCCGGACGTGGAGGTGCTGCTCGCGCGCAGTGCCGGGCGGCTCGTCGGGATCGCGATCACCCTCGGGGCGCATCCCGACCCGGAGGACGACGACCCCTGGATCGGCCTGCTGATGATCGACGCCGCGCAGCAACAGCGGGGGCAGGGACGGCAGTTGGCGTCCCTCGTCGAGGACCGCTTCCGCGAGGCCGGCCGAACCGCCGTACGCCTGGCCGTACTCGACAACAACCCCGACGCCCTCGCCTTCTGGACCGCCCTCGGCTACGCCGTCATCGACCACCGCCCGGACCGCCAACTCGGCCGCCCCTGCGCCGTGTTGCGCAAGCTGCTCCGCAAGGTCCGCCACTCCGCCCGCGTCGCCGTACTCGACCCGGCCGGCTCCGTCCTCCTCTTCCGCTACGACGATGCCGGGACCGGCACCTTCTGGGCCCTGCCCGGCGGTGGCCTGGAAGGGGACGAGACCCCGCGCGAGGGCGCCCTGCGGGAACTGCACGAGGAGACCGGCTGGACCGACCTGGAGCCCGGACCCCTGCTGCACACCAGGGAGGTCGACTTCGCCTTCTCCGGCACGCCGGTGCACCAACACGAACGCGTCTATGTCACCCACGGCCCCCATCGCGAACCCACCGGCGCCCACCTCGCCGCCGCCCACGCCACGGACGGCATCCTCGGCTGGCGGTGGTGGACACGGGAGGAGCTGCGCGGGACGACGGAGACCGTGTGGCCGGCCGAACTCGCTCTGCTGCTCGACGCGTTCGAGCAGCAGAGCTGACGGATCGGGAACGGGAGATCGGGAAAGGCGGCCCGGTCAGGGACGCGCCGGCTTCCCGTCCCCGTACAGCCAGTCCTTCCAGATTCCGCTGAAGTCCCGTCCCGGCGCCATCCGTTCCACGTACGCCGTGAAGTCCGCCGTGTTCGCGTTGCCGTGGCGGTGTGCGGCTGCCCAGCCCTGGACGATGTCGTAGAAGCGCGCGTCGCCGACCGTGCGGCGGATCTTGTGGAGGACCATCGCGCCGCGTTCGTAGACGGGGCTGTCGGAGATGTGGGCGGCGGAGGTGGGGCGGGCCGGTGGGAAGGCCCAGATCTCGTCGTGGTCGCCCTGGTAGAGCGCGTCGAAGGTCTGCTGGGCGGTGTCGCCGTCGTGGTCCTCGAACCAGAGCCACTCCGCGTAGGTCGCGAAGCCCTCGTTGAGCCACATGTCGCGCCAGGTCTTCGGGGTGACGGAGTCGCCGTACCACTGGTGGGCGAGTTCGTGGACGAGGGTGGCGGTGTCGGGGGCACCGGGGAAGAACGGGCGGTTCTGGGTCTCCAGGGCGTAGCCCGCGTCGCCGCGGCGGTCGACGATCGCGCCGGTGGAGGAGAAGGGGTACGGGCCGAAGTTGTACTCCTCCCACTCCATGATCTCGGGGAGCCGAGCCAGTACCTTGCGGCTCGCCTCCGCCTCGTGCGGGTCCACCGCCGTGTACACGGGGAGGCCGTTCCTCGTGGTGGTGCGGGTGATGTCGTAGTGGCCGATCGCGACCGCGGCCAGGTATGTCGCCATGGGGTGTGTGGTGCGCCAGGTGTACGTCGTACGGCCGTCGGCCGTGGTCGTCTCCGTCCTCAACTCGCCGTTGGAGACCGCCTGGAGGCCCTTCGGCACGGTGATCGTGATGGCGTACGTCGCCTTGTCGGAGGGGTGGTTGTCGCTCGGGAACCACGCCATCGCGCCGGTCGGTTCGCCGAGGGCCAGGGCGCCGTCCGCCGTGCGCAGCCAGCCCTCCTCCGAGCCGTCGGGGTCGGTGATCGTCTCGGGGGTGCCGGAGTAGTCGACCGTCGTCCTGAACGTCTTGCCCTGGGGGAGGGTGGCGGGTGGGTGGACCGTCACTTCCTGGCCGGTGCGGGTCCAGGAGGCCTTCTTGCCCTCCACCGTCAGCGAGTTGACCTTCATGCCCTTGAGGTCCAGGTCGAAGGCGGACAGGCGGGTGGTGGCCCGGGCCGTGATCGTCGTCGTGGCGGTCAGCGCGTGGGTAGTGGGGGTGTAGGCGAGGGTCAGGTCGTAGTGGGTCACGTCGTAGCCGCCGTTGCCCGCCTTCGGGAAGTACGGGTCGTGTACGCCCGCGCTGCCGGCGGTGCCCTGTACGCCTGCCGTCCCGCTGCACGCCGTCAGGAGGAGGGCGAGTGCGCAGGCGGTGACCGTGGGGAGGGGCCGTACAGATCTGGGCATGGGCGCGATCTTATGAGCCGGGGGCTCGCCGTCCCGAGGTTCGGCGGCCCTCGTACGCTCGGGTGCGTGCCCCGTTCTGCCAAGAAGCCCCGCCGACTGGTCGCCGACGGACATACGTATCTGTGGAGCCTGCGCCACAGTCACCGTCACTCCGTGACGGACCCCATCGGCGACGGCGGGCGAGCCGTGGGCTGCGTCCACACCCTCAGCCTGCGTCCCCAGTCGGCCGGCAGCGGCGGGGCGCTGCGCATCGTCTTCGTCGCGGGGCCCGGGCGGTACGTCCCGGGCGGGGCGCCCTTGGGCTCCGGGGACGTCGGCTACGTCCATGGCGCCTCCCTCAATCTGCATGAACCCGGCGCCGTCCGCGCCCTGCTCGACGCGGCGCTGGAGCGGGGGTGGCTGCCGGGGGCGGGCGCGTCCCGGGACGTGGAGGTCGACGGCTGGGCCCTGCTGGAGGCGGCCGCCGGTGCGCGGGCTGCGGCTGCCCTCCGGCCCCGCCGGCCGTGACACCATCTCCTACGTGCTCGACATCGGCTATGCCCTCTCCAACCGCTTCCCCGACCCCCCGCAGACCGACTACCGGCGTGCGGACGTCCACGCGCTGCGGCACGACCTGTTCTGCGGTGACGTGTATCTCGCCGACACCAAGGCGGACCGGGAGGTGTCCACGGCCTGGGGATGGGTGCCGGTGCTCGACTTCGCGTGGGCGTTGTGCGACATCGTGGAGCGGATCGACCAGGACCCGGCGGGGTCGCGGGCGTCCCGGCCGCAGCGGGCGGAACTGGACTTCACGGAGTCGACCGACCGGATGCTGTTCGAGCGGCGGTTCGGGTGGGTCGATGTCGAGGCGGACTGGATGCGGCGGGACGAGGAGGCGTTGACCTTCTCCCACGCCGAGCTTCGGCGTGAGGGGCGGGACTTTCTGCACGATCTGATCGCCGACCTTGTCGATCTGCACGAGGAGTTGGGGGAGAACCCGGCGATCTGGACGTTGCAGGCGAGGTTTCCCCGGGTCAAGTGAGCCTCTGGGGAGTCCCCCAACCTCAGCCCCCTCAACCTCAGAAAACCCCCCTCATCCCTCCACCCGAATCCCCATCTGCACAGCCAACACCGGTGCCAGATCCAGCAGTTGCCCCATGCTGATCACCGCCCCGGACAACCGCTCCACCCCCCGCGCGATCTCCAGCTCCGCCACCCCCCGCAGATCGACGTCCGTGAGCGTCACCCCCGTGAAGTCCGCCCCCTTGAGCACGCAATCCACGAACTCGACGCGCTCCAGACGGGCGTCGAGGAAGTCCGGTTCGACGAGGACGCAGCTCTCGAAGACGACGTCGCGGAGTCTCGCCTTGCGCAGGTTCAGGTAGTCGATCTTGCCGCCGCGGATCACCACCCGCTCCAGCACCGCGCCGTGGAGCTGCACGCCGCCCATCCTGGCGTCGACCACCTCGACGTCGCGCAGGGTCGACTCCGCGAGGTCGGTGCCGACACCCCGTATGCCGGTGAGGACGGAGTCCAGTACGCGGGCGTGATGCAGTCGCGTCTCGTCCAGCGCGCAGTCCGTCAGTGCGCAGTCCATGAAGCGGGCGCCCCCGCCGTCCTGCCCGACGAAGTCCTCGTCCCGGAACTGCAGCCCGTCGTAGTCCCCGTCCGGCTCCAACTCCCCGCCGCCGTAAGCCTCCAGAGCCGGCAGCCGCACCTCCGGCCGCCGTGCCCCCTTCACGCCACCTGTCCGGCCCGTCCCACTCGTCCCGCCCGTCGCTCTCCTCGCCATGACCCCATCCTGCACCCCACCACTGACAATCCCCCCGGCGCTCCCCTGACCTGCACCGACGCACTTCATCACCCCGCCGACGTCACAATCCCGCCCCGCGAACCGTCGTACTCAGAGAAATCAGAGAAAGGCGCACCCCCACTCGAACGCCACCCCGCGAGGGAGACCCCCATGCACCGCATCACCGTCATCGGCGGCGGCCTCGCCGGGCTCACCGCCGCGATCGCCGCGGCCGAGGCGGGCGCCGAGGTCACCGTGTACGAGGCCCATCACACCCTCGGCGGGCGGGCGCGGACCGCCGAGGGGCCGTACCGGACGAACGACGGTCCGCACGCCCTCCACAGCCGCGGCCCGCACTGGACCTGGCTGCGGCGGCGCGGGCTGCTCGGGACGCCCGCGCCGGTTCCGGTGTCCGCCGCGGGCCGGTTCCGGCTGCGGCATCACGGCGTCCTGCGCCGGACGCCGCCCCTGCCGATGCTGCGGCTGCTCCATCGCTGTGTTCGTCAACAGGCGCCCGTGGACGTCGACTTCATGACCTGGGCGACCGGTGTCGCCGGCGCGGAAGCCGCCCGGGCCGCCGCGCACCGGGCCGCCGGCGTCCTCTTCCACCACGACCCCGGCGCCCTGTCCGCCGCCTTCGTGCGGGAGCGGCTGCTGCGTGCCGTCCGGGTGCCGGCCGAGGCGCGCCGTCCGCGCGGTGGCTGGGCGACCGTCGTCGACCGGATGGCCGCGCGGGCCTGGCAACTGGGCGTGCGCGTGGAGACGTTGTCCCGGGTCGACACCTTGCCCATGGACACGCCCGTCGTCGTCGCCACCTCCCTCGACGCCGCCCGCCGCCTCCTCGGCGACGACTCGCTGACGTGGACGAGCGGGCGTACGGCCCTCCTCGATCTGGCGCTCCGCACGCGCCGGGGCGATCCCTTCGCCGTCTCCGATCTCGACTCGCCGGGGTGGGTCGAGTGGTCCAGCGCGCGGGACCGTTCCCTCGCTCCGGCCGGGGAGCAGCTCCTCCAGGCGCAGGTCCCGATCGCGCCGTACGAGACGAAGGCCGACGGTGTGGCCCGTGCGGAGGAGTTGCTCGACCTGGGGTTCCGGGGCTGGCGGGAGCGGGTGGTCTGGTGGCGGGCGGGGGTCGCGAGCGGGCGTACCGGAGCGGTGGATCTGCCCGGCAGGAGTTGGCGGGACCGGCCCGGTGTCGATCGCGGGGACGGTGTCTATCTCGCGGGTGACCAGGTGGCGGCGCCGGGTGTGCTGTCCGAGGTGTCCTTCAACAGTGCCCTGACGGCGGTGTCGCTGGCGCTGGCGGCACCGGGCCCCGCGTCACGGACTCTCGTGCCGGCCCGGCGGACGCTTGACCTCAAGCACACTTGAGGTTGAAGGGTGGGGCCATGCATGCCATACGACTGCACGCCTTCGGCCCGGCCGAGAACCTCACCTACGAAACAACCGTCGCCGACCCCTCCCCAGCCCCCGGCCAGGTCCGTATCGCCGTCGCGGCGGCCGGAGTCCATCTCCTCGACACCGTGCTGCGGAAGGGCGAGCGGGGTCCGTTGCCCGAGCTGCCCGCGCTTCCCACCGTCCCGGGCCGCGAGGTCGCCGGTGTCGTCGAGTCGCTCGGGGACGGGGTCGCCGGGCTCTGGCTCGGGAAGCGGGTGGTCGCGCATCTCGGGTTCGCGCCGGGCGGGTACGCCGAGTTGGCCGTGGTCGATGTCGACCGGGTGCACGAGATCCCGGCGAACCTGGACTTCGCGCAGGCCGTCGCGATGATCGGGACGGGGCGTACGGCGATGGGGATCGTGCAGTTCGGCGAGCTGGGGACGGATTCCCTGGTCGTCGTTCCGGCCGCCGCCGGGGGACTCGGCACCCTGCTCGTGCAGTACGCCACGCACGCCGGTGCCACGGTCGTCGGTCTTGCGGGCGGGGCGGAGAAGGTCGCCCTCGTGCGCGCGAACGGCGCCGATCTCGCCGTCGACTACACGGATCCGGAGTGGCCGGGGAAGGTCCGGGCCTGGCTGGGCGGGCGGCACGCGACCCTCGTGTTCGACGGGGTGGGAGGCGATGTGGCGCGGGAGGCCGTCGGGCTGCTCGGGGACGGTGGGCGGCATGTCGTCTTCGGGTGGTCGAGCGGGGAGCCGTATGCCCTCGAAGGGGTGTCCGAACAGGTGCTCGGGCCCGTGATGATGCGGAAGGCCGGCGGGCCCAGTCCGGTCCGGACGCTGGAGTTGCGGGCGCTCGCCGAGGCCGCGGCGGGGCGGCTCGTGCCTGCCGTACGGCGGTTTCCGCTGGCCGGGGCGGCGGACGCGCACCGGGCGCTGGAGACACGGGGGACGACCGGGAAGGTGGTGCTGGAGCCATGAGCGGGCGCGGTGGGGCCGCGGATGCGATTCATGACGATTCATGGTCTTCTGACCAGATGAGCGTCACCCGAACAGGTGAAACCGGAACAACGGCCGAGGGGCCCGATCCCCGCCGCTGGTGGGGGCTCGTGATCATCGCTCTCGCGCAGTTGATGGTCGTCCTCGACGCGACGATCGTGAACATCGCGCTCCCCTCCGCCCAGCGCGACCTGGGCATGTCGGACGGCAACCGGCAGTGGGTCATCACCGCGTACACCCTCGCCTTCGGCGGGCTGCTGCTGCTCGGCGGGCGGATCGCCGACCTGGTGGGGCGCAAGCGGACGTTCGTCATCGGGCTGATCGGGTTCGCGGGGGCGTCCGCGCTCGGCGGCGCGGCCACGAGTTCCGGGATGCTGTTCGGCGCCCGCGCCCTCCAGGGCGTCTTCGCCGCCCTCCTCGCCCCGTCCGCGCTCTCCCTGCTCACCACGACCTTCACCGACCCGAAGGAACGCGGAAAGGCCTTCGGGATCTACGGCGCGCTCGCGGGCAGCGGTTCGGCGATCGGCTTCATCGCGGGCGGGCTGCTCACCGAGTACCTGAACTGGCGCTGGTGCCTGTACGTCAACATCCCCATCGCGGTCATCGCCGTCTTCGGCGCGTTCGCCCTGCTGCACGACCGGCCGGGGCACACGGACGCCCGGCTCGACGTGCCGGGTGCGCTGCTGGGCTGCGGTGGGCTCGTCGCGATCGTCTACGGGTTCAGCGAGGCGGAGCCGCGCGGCTGGACGGACCCGCTGGTGCTCGGCCTGTTCGCGGCGGGTGTGGTGCTGCTCGTGTCCTTCGTGTGGTGGCAGACGAGGGCGCCGAGCCCGCTCCTCCCCCTGCACATCGTCAAGGACCGCAACCGGGCCGGCTGCTTCCTCACCATGGGCCTCGCCGTCATCGGCATGTTCGGCATGTTCCTGTTCCTGACCTACTACCTCCAGGGCATCCTCGGCTACTCGCCCGTGAAGACCGGCATGGCCTTCCTGCCGCTCACGGTCGCGATCATCATCGGCTCGACGCAGATCTCGGCCCGGCTGATGCAGCATGTGCCGCCGCGCACCCTGATGGTGCCGGGCGCGGTCCTCGCGGCGGGCGGCATGTCCTTCTTCACCCGGCTGACCGTCGAATCGGACTACGCGACCGAACTCCTGCCGGGGCTGCTGCTGATGGGCCTCGGCATGGGCCTGATCTTCATGCCGGTGTTCGCCACCGCCACCGCCGGGGTCGCCCCGCGCGACTCGGGCGTGACCTCCGCGACCGTCAACACCGCGCAGCAGGTGGGCGGTTCGATCGGTACGGCCCTCCTCAACACGATCGCCACCACCAGCAGCGCGGCCTATATCGCCGCCCACCTGCACGACCCGGCCCAGAAGGCCCTGGTCACGAGCGAGGGCATCGTGCACGGCTACACGGTCGCCATCTGGTGGGCCCTGGCCGTGATGCTGCTGGCGGGGCTGGTCGCCGGGCTGATGGTGACGGCCCGGGCGCCGAAGCACGGGGCTACGGCGGGGGCGCCGGAGTCGGCATCGGAGTCGGTGACATGAGCGACGCCCCGGTGCCGAGGCAGCCGGGGCGTCATTCAGAGGGGGGCCGTGAAACCGGTCAGGTCACCGGCTTCGTCGCCTTGCTCAGCGTCGAGCCGTCCGCGTGCCCCGTGCGGTGCGCGACGACCTTCACGGTGATCTTCTTGCCCTTCTGCGCCGACTTCAGCACCAGCGAGGACTTGGTGGCACCGCTGATCGCCTTGCCGCCCGCGTACCACTGGTAGCCGTACGACGTGGCCGTCGGACTCCAGGTCCCCGTGGACGTCTTCAGGGTCTTGCCGACCTTCGAAGTCCCGCTGATCACCGGGGACTTGGTCGCCTTGGGCGCGACACCCTTGGCGACCGTCAGCGCCGGCGAGGTGCCCGTACCGCCCGTCCAGCCGCTCTTGGCGGCGGTGACCGTCACGGTGAGCTTCTTGCCGAGCTGTGCCGCGGCGATCGTGTACGCCGGCGCGGTCGCCCCGGAGATCGCCTTGCCGTCGGCCTCCCACTGGTAGGTGTACGAGGAGGGCGCCGCCGACCAACTCCCGTTCCCCGCCGTGACCTTGGCGCCGACCCGGGCCGTGCCGGTGATCTTCGGGGCCGTCGTGTTGGCCAGGGTGGGCTGGGTGACACTGAACGTGCCGCTGCCGTACTCGCAGCAGTTGGTGAACACGCTGACGTTCCAGGTGCCGACGGCCGCGCCGGTCAGGTCGAGGGTCGCCGTCACCGTCCGGTTGTCCGCGGAGACCCGCTCCGTCTTGGCGGTGAGTGTCGTCCCGGTCCGGGTCAGCCGGATCCCGGTGTTCGGGCCGAGAGCAGTGCCGGTCGCCGTGAGCGTGACCTTGCCGCCCGCGGGCGCGGTGAGCGGGCCGACGGAGGTGACGCTCTCCCGGTCCGGGCCGCACAGCGACGACCGGCAGGTGAAGCTCGCGTTGTAGGAGGTGCTGGACACCTTCTCCGGCAGGCCGAGCACCAGCAGGGACGGGCTCGCCGCCGAGGACGAACCACCGGCCGCGCACTGCCAGCCGGTCGGGATGAACAGCGAACAGCCGTTTGCCCAGGCGCTGTTGTAGAGGGCGGGCACCGCCGTGTCCGCCGCGCCTGTGGTGTCCGTGATCGCCGCGTCGAAGCGGTCGAACCCGGCGGTCGGCAGCACCGCGCACACCGCGCTGTGCGACTCGTCGAGCGTGCCGGTGAGCGGGCCGAAGCCGTAGGCCACCGAGGGGATCTTGGCGCACTCGGGCGCCGGACCGGCCGCGGTCGCGATGCGCAGGGCGTCCAAGTGGTACTCGGGGGCGGCCTGGAGGGTCGCCGGGGTCTGGACGAGGACCTGGTGGGTGGTGGATCCGGTGACCGCGCAGGAGCGGTTGCGGAAGGAGCACTCGGTGCTGCCGTCACCGCGCAGCACGGCGATGTTCGCGGTGCCCAGCGCGTCCCGTACGTCCACGTGCACGACGTCCGTGGCCGCGTCGGTGGTGATCTGGTGGCAGCGCAAGGTGCCGGGGGCGTCGTAGGTGCCCTTGACGGACGGGCCGCCGACCTTCTGCTCCGGTGTCGGCGTGCAGCCCGCCGAGGCGGCGGTCGCGGTGATGTCGCGCCGGGTCAGGGTGTAGGTGGCGGGCAGGTCGCGGCCGGTGAGCAGGACGGTGTGCGCCTTGCCGGGGGTCAGGGAGCAGACCGTCCAGCCGTTGGTGGTGGGGAGGCGGTCGCAGACCTGCTTGCCGGTGGAGTCCAGCACGGTGAACTTCGCGAGGGTCGTGCCGGAGGTGGCCACCAGTTGGAAGACCTCCGCGTTCGTGTGCGCGTCCGCCGGGATACTCAGGCACTGCGCGAAGACGCCGTCGCCGGTGGTGAGCGTGGCCTTCGCGCCGTCGGCGGAGAAGCTGCCGGCGGGCAGCACCGGGCAGTCGCTCGTCCCGTCCGTGCGGTGGAAGGCGACGCCGTACGGGCCGGTCGCGCCGTCGGAGGCGTGGACCAGCGCGCGGTAGGGCGCCGTACCGGTCAGCGCGCAGGTGCCCGAGGACAGGGCGGACGAGCCGCACTGCGCGGTGCCGTTGCGGTCGAGGACCTCGACGTCGGCGTCGACACCGGACGCGATGAGCGGGGTGAGCGCGGCGACCGAGGCGCCCTGCGGGGCGTCCAGCGTGAGGCAGTCGTACTGCCCGGCCGTGGTGAACTCGCCTCTGTACAGGCCCGTTTGGACCGCTGCGCACCCGGTGGAGGAGGTGCGGTCGAGGACGATCAGGCCGTCCTTGGTGTCGTCGAAGGGGTAGGTGCCGTCGAGGACCGCGGTGTACGTGCCCGCGCCGGGCACCTTGCACGGGTCGCTGGAGGACTGGCACACGGTCCTGCCCGTGGCGTCGTACACGCGCGCGGGGCCGCTCCCGTCGGTCTCACTCACGTAGTGGACGGTGTACGGGCCGGCCGCGCCGGCCGTGAACGTGTAGCAGGGGTTCGTCGTCAGGTCCTGGCCGGCCAGCGGGCCGTAGGAGCGGACGGGAGCCGTGGTGCAGCCCTGCGGGTCGTTCAGCCGGCGCGTCTTCACCGCGAAGTCGGCGGGGAAGCCGTTCTCGCCGTACGACACCCGGGAGACGACCCGGTAGGGGCCCGTGCCGTCGGCGGGCAGGACGCAACTGTCCTCGCCGTCCTCCGGGAAGTGCGGGCAGATCCGGGCGCCGGTCGCGTCGGTGATCCAGGCGAGCGAGGTGCCGTAGACCTTGGAGCCGTAGGTGAGGCGGATGCGGTCGCCCGCGGTGGCCGTGAACGGCGTGCAGTCGATCTCGACCGGGCTCACGGACGTGCGGACGGCGTCCGGCTGGTCCCAGTTGGTGCCCACGGTGTCCGCGCAGCCGCGCGTCGAGCCGAGCGGGACCAGGGTGACGGCCGTGTCGGCGTCGCCGAAGCCGTTGTTGACGACCTTCACGGTGTACGTGCCGGCGGCGGGCACGGTGCACATGCCGTACGTGGTGTAGGCGTCGCCCTGGCAGTCGGCCTGGGTGCCGTCCTCGGCGAAGAGCTGCGTGTACGCCGAGTTCCCCGCGTTGTTCACCGACAGCAGGTACAGGCCCGCCGTGTCGGCGGTGACGGTGTAGCAGGCGCTCGCGCCGGCCGCGAGGGTCGCCTTGCCGACGGCGTCCCCCGGGTCGCCGAAGGGCGCGAGCGCGAGCGGCGCGCAGGCCGGGTCGTCGGCCTGCGCGGCGCCCGCTCCGGTGAGCGACAGCAGGCCCGTGAGCAGGGCGACGAGGACGGTGAGCGCGGTCAGCCGTCTGTGTCGTGTTCTCGGACAGGAGTCGGCGTCGGTCATGAATCCCCCCTGGATCAGCGATCGTTGAGGGAATGCTCGCACACGGGTCTGACACGGCACCCGTGAGTTTCGGGGCCCTGTGGACAACCCCTGATACGGGGTGGACAACCCCGGACAGGGGGTGACTCAGTGCCGTCCCGCGACCCGGTCCGCCACCCGCGCCAGCTTCGACGACTGTGCGCCGTGCCCGGTCAGTTCACGCCGGTCGGCCGCGCGGTAGGTCGCGTACATCCCCTGCACGCCCAGCCAGCGGAACGGCTCCGGCTCCCACTTGCGCACCTTGTGGCCGACCCACGGGAGGGTCGTGAGATCGGTGGCCCCGCCCTGCCCCGAGTCCAGTTGGACCAGGTCGCGGAGGGTGCGGGCGGCGAGGTTCGTGGTCGCGACGCCCGAGCCGACATAACCGCCCGCCCACCCCAGCCCCGTGGACCGGTCCAGGGTCACCGTCGCGCACCAGTCGCGCGGCACCCCGAGCACCCCCGACCAGGCGTGCTCGACGCGCAGCCCGGCGAGCGACGGGAAGAAGCGGACGAGGATCTCGCGCAGCGCCTCGACCGTCGCCGCCTGCGTACGCCCGTCGTTGTCGGTCCGCGACCCGAAGCGGTACGGCACCCCGCGCCCGCCCAGCGCGATCCGCCCGTCGGCGGTGCGCTGCGCGTACATGTAGGCGTGCGCCATGTCGCCGAGGGTCTCCCGACCGTCCCACCCGACCGACTCCCACTGCGCCTCGGTGAGCGGTTCGGTCGCGATCATCGAGGAGTTCATGGGCAGCCAGGTCCGCCGCTGGCCCTTGAGGCTCGCGGTGAAACCCTCGGTGCAGCGCAGGACGTAGGGCGCGTGGACGGTGCCGTAGGGAGTGACGGCGTGCCGGGGCCGGATCTCGGTCACCGGCGTCGACTCGTGGATGACGACCCCGAGGGCCTCGGCCGCCGCCGCGATCCCCTTCACCAGCTTCACCGGATGCAGCCGCGCGCCGTGCGGCGTCCACGTCGAACCGACCGCGTCCGCGACCCGGATCCGCTCGGCCGTCCCGCGCGCGCCGTACAGCTCGCGGTCCTTCTCGCCGTACGACAGCTCGTGCTCGTGGAACGCCTTCAGTCGCGCCAACTGGGCGGGGGTACAGGCGACTTCGAGGACGCCACCACGATGGATGTCGGCCTCGACGCCCTCGTCGTCGGCGACCTTGATGACCTCGGCGACGGTGTCGTTCATGGCCCGCTGCAGGCGTACGGCGGCTTCCCTGCCGTGGAGTTTCGCGTAGTGGTCGCGGCCCGCGATGCCGTTGTAGAGCCAGCCGCCGTTGCGGCCCGAGGCGCCGTAGCCGCAGAACTTCTGCTCCAGGACGGTGACTTGGAGGGAGGGAGCCGCCTTCTTCAGGTAGTACGCGGTCCACAGTCCCGTGTAGCCGCCGCCGACGATCACGACGTCGGCCGAGGCGTCACCGGCGAGGGGTTCCCGGCGCGCCGGAAGGCCGTCGTCCGCGTACCAGAAGGAGACGCCACCGTTCACGACACCGCTCGCCGAACTGCTCATACCGGGACGCTAACCCCTGAGGGCGGCCACTGTCTCCTTCGGATTCCATGCTTTTCCGCAGCCTCTGACCAGCGGATAACACGCCAGGCCGATCAGTACGGAGGTGAAATGTCCGAGATCGGTGAACGTGCGGTGGGTGGCCAGCGGCACGCCGTAGACCGCGAGCACGACCACGAGATACGGGTACCGCCACGGCGCCGCGATCCGGTACGCGAGTACGCCGATCACCCCGGCCAGCGCGTAACTCACCCCGATGTCAAGGGTGTCGACGGCCGACTGCGGTGCCATGTCCCGCTTGATCGCCCACAGCAGCGCGCCCTCGCTGATCAGCGTCGCCAGCACATGCGCGGCCACGCACACCATCAGCCACCGCGCCGTACCGAGCCACCGCTCCGCCTGCGCGTGGAACACCGTGTACAGCGCGACGTACGGCAGCCAGCGGCCCCCGTCCATCCACATCGCGCTCGCGAACAGCACGCGTACCGGGTTGTTCGACAACTCGTGGATGTTGGTGGACCGCTGCCGCAGGAACTCCTGCTCGAACTCCGGCGACATGTGATGCACGGCGACCGTGGTGACGAAGAGGATCCCCAGCCAGACGTAGGTGCCGGGGGCGCTGCGGACGTACGCCCACACCTTGTGGAGGCCCCGGGTGATTCGCATGAGCCGATTCACGCACGCGGGCGGGGTCCCGGGCGTGATCGACATTCCGGGCGGGTTGGTGGAACGGGCCATACGAGCCCGCCTAGGCCCACGCCGGTGTCCACGTCCCCCCGTCGGAGAGGCCGGGGTGTTCGGGGTGTTCGGGGTGTTCGGGGTGTTCGGGGTGTTCGGGGTGTTCGGGGTGTTCGGGACGCTCGGGACGCTCGGGACGCTCGGGACGTATCGAGCCGTCGAGGTGGTCCCGGAGCGCCGTCAACCCGGGGTGGTGGTTGTCGCGGTGGTGGACCAGGGAGTGGGGGTAGACCGGGGTCGGATCGCGTAGGGCGATTCGGCGCAGATCATGGCCGGCGGGCCAGACCAGACGGGTCTGCTCACCGACGAAGGTCGCCAGGGAACCGGACCCGGCGATGGTGTCCAGCAGCGGCTCCACACCGAAGTCGGGCCCGGTGGACTCGATGGTGAGCCCGAACGCGGCGGCGAGCGCGTCGTAGTAGGCGGCCCACTCGGTACCGGCGACGAGTCCGGGCATCCAGATCCGCTGCCCGACGAGATCGGCCGGGGTGAGCGCACGGGCGTCGGCGAGTACATGGGCCGGCCCGACGAGAAGCTGAAGGGGCTCGTCGAAGGCGCGGCTGACCTCGATGTCGGCGGGGAGCCTACGGCCGGCGTCTGCGAGGGAGTCGGACCGCCTGGGGATCGCGCCGTCGGGGAGCCGACGACCGGTCGCGGGGCGGGAGTTGGGCCGGGCGGGGGCCGTGCCGTCCCGGAGTCGGCGGTCGGCCTCGCCGAGGGAGTCGGACGGCGCACCAGCCGTGTCATCGGGAAGCCCACGACCGGTCACGGCAAGGGAACCGGACCGCCCGACAGCCATGTCGCCACGGAACCGCCCGTCCGTCCCACCGAGGGACTCGGACCGCGCACTAGCCTCCTCGTCGGAAAGCCGACGGCCGGCCCCGCCAAGGAAGTCGGACCGCACACCGGCCATGTCATCGGGAAGCCCACGACCGGTCACGGCAAGGGAACCGGACCGCCCGACAGCCATGTCGCCACGGAACCGCCCGTCCGTCCCACCGAGGGACTCGGACCGCGCACTAGCCTCCTCGTCGGAAAGCCGACGGCCGGCCCCGCCAAGGGAGTCTGACCGCACACCGGCCATGTCATCGGGAAGCCCACGACCGGTCACGGCAAGGGAACCGGACCGCCCGACAGCCATGTCGCCACGGAACCGCCCGTCGCTCCCACCGAGGGACTCGGACCGCGCACTAGCCTCCTCGTCGGAAAGCCGACGACCGGCCCCGCCAAGGGAGTCGCACCGCACACCGGCCATGTCGTCACGGAGTCGCCCGCCTGCCTCGCCGAAGGAGTCGGACCGCGCACCGGCCATGCCGTCACGGAGCCGCCCGCCGGTCACAGTGCGGGAGTCGAACCGCGCACGGGCCATCTCATCGGAAGGCCGACGGCCGGCGACCGCGCGGAAGGACGCGTCGACCGTGCCGGAGCGGATGGCGTCCATCGCGGCGTCGGCGTCGAAGAGGGTCACGACGTCCAGCTCGATCTCGGGGTGGGCGCGGTGGAAGTCGCGCAGCAGCGCGGCCGGGGCGAGTCCGCGGCCGATCACGTCGACGCGCAGCGCGCGGTGGCCGGGGCGCACGGAGGCGAAGGCCCGTGCCTCGGCGCGCAGCAGTTCGCGGGCGTGCGGCAGGAACGCCCGTCCGTCGACCGTCGGTTCCGCCCCGCGCGGGGTGCGGACGAACAGCCGCACTCCTACGGCCCGCTCCAGCGCGGCGACCCGCTTGGAGACGGCCTGCTGGGTGATCGACAACTCCGTGGCGGCATCCTGGAAACGGCCCGCGTCCACGATGGCCACGAAGGTGCGCACAGCGTCGAGATCCACGCCACCGACCATACTGACGGCCACTGACAATCAGCCCTCAGCAGCGGATACAACCGTTGGTTGTCACTGCGCGGTGGGTCGGTTGTTTGACCGGTGGGGGTGCCACTCGGTTGGATCCCGGGGTCGACGCGGGGTGGTCCGGCGGAGGAAGGCGGTGGGAGTGCGGGTGGGCAGGCGGGCGCTGGGGCGCCGGTTCGGGTGGCTGTGGGCGGCGTTCGCGGTCAGTTCGTACGGCACCGGACTCGGGTTCGGCGCGTTCTCCGTGCTCGCGATCCTCGTGCTGCACTCCGGCCCGACCCAGGTCGCGCTGCTGGCCGCCTCGGGGCGGGCGGTGGGCTCGCTGCTCGCGGTGCCGCTCGGCCCGTGGGTGGAGTTCCGCCGCAAACGGCCGGTGATGATCGCGATGGACCTCACCCGTTTCGCGGCCCTGCTGAGCGTCCCCGTCGCGTACGCGCTCGGCGGGCTCACCTTCGTCCAGCTCCTCCTCGTCTCCGTCACCGTCGCCGCCGCGAACATCGCGTTCAACGCGGCCGGTGGGGCGTACCTCAAGTCGCTCGTCGCACCCGAGGACCTGCTCGTCGCGAACGCCCGCTTCGAGTCCACGACCTGGACCTCGACCATGCTCGGGCCGCCGCTCGGCGGGGCCGCGATCGGGCTGTTCGGCCCGGTGACGACCGTGCTGGCCGATGCCGTGAGCTATCTGCTCTCGGCCCTCGGCATCCGCGCCATCGGCGGGACGGAACGCCGCCCCGAACGGAGCGGAGCGGCACGGCTGCGCGCCGGCGACCTGCTCGACGGATGGCGCTACATCCTCGCCCACCCCACCCTGCGCCCGCTGCTCCTGAACGCGATGGCGGTCAACGGCCTGATCATGGCGTCCGAGCCGTTGCTCGCCGTACTCCTGCTGGGTCGCCTCGGATTCGCGCCCTGGCAGTACGCGCTCGCGCTCGCGGCCTCCTCCGGCGCCGGGGGCTTCGTCGGCTCACGCCTCGCGCGCCCGCTCGCGGCCCGGTTCGGAGAGCGCAGGGTGCTGTTCACCGCCGGGACGCTGCGCGCGTGCTGGCCGATCGGTCTGGCGTTCGTCCGGCCCGGAGTCCCAGGCATGCTCCTGGTCACCGCCGTCCAACTCGGCATGGTCACCTGCATCGGCGTCTTCAACCCCCTGCTGGCCACCGCCCGGCTCACACGGACCGCCCCCGACCGGGTGGCCCGCACCCTGACCGCGTGGTCGGTCAGCACGAGCGCGGCGATCTCGGTGCTGACGGCCGCGTGGGGGCTGGTGGCGGCGGCCACGACTCCGCGCACGGCGATCGCGCTCGCGGGGGTCCTGCTCCTGGCGAGCCCCCTCCTGCTGCCCCGCCGCGAGCCCGCCGAGCGGGACACGGACCCGAGCCCGTCTTCTACCCTCTCCGCATGATCCGCACCGCGACCCCCACCGACATCCCCGTCGTCCACGCCCTGATCCGCGAACTCGCCGCCTACGAAAAGGAACCCCAGGAGGCGAGGGCCACCCCGGAACAGCTCCACGAGGCCCTCTTCGGCGAACGTCCCGGCGCCTACGCCCACATCGCGACCGACGACACCACCGGCGAACCGGTCGG
Organism: Streptomyces sp. NBC_01478; assembly: GCF_036227225.1. Lineage (GTDB taxonomy): Bacteria > Actinomycetota > Actinomycetes > Streptomycetales > Streptomycetaceae > Streptomyces. Next base: position 5,383,481 of record NZ_CP109444.1, read on the forward strand.
CTTCGCCCTGTGGTTTCTCAATTTCTCGACCTGGCGTGGAGTCCATGGCATCTACCTGGAGGACCTCTACGTCCGCCCCACCGCCCGCGGCGCCGGCCACGGCAGGTCCCTCCTCACCACGCTGGCCCGCATCTGCGTCGAGCGCGGCTACGAGCGCCTGGAGTGGTCCGTCCTCGACTGGAACCGCCCCGCGATCGACTTCTACGAAGCGCTGGGCGCCCGGCCCCAGGACGAGTGGACGGTGTACCGGCTGACGGACGGGGCGTTGCGGGAGCTGGGTTCGTGAGCGGGTGTCGTCCGACTGCGGGACGGTGAAGGGGAGTTGGGGGCGACGGCGGAAATTCGCGCGCACGATCATGCCCGGACTGGGCAGGGTCCCCGCATGAGCTTCACGAATATGCCAACTTTTTTACCGGGCCTCGAACTCTCCCGCCGTTTCTACACGGAAGCCGTCCGCCCCCTCCTCGAGGAGACCGCCCCCGGCCTCCCCCACTCCGCCGCCCGCATCGGCGGCGGCTCCGAGGTCCTCGGCTACGACACCCCGCGCTCGCGGGACCACGAATGGGGCCCGCGGCTCCAGCTCTTCCTCCGCCCCCGGGACGTCCCCCGGCACGCGGGCCGGATCAGACACCACCTCGCCGAACACCTTCCGAAGACCTTCCACGGCTATCCGACCCACTTCGCCGCCACCGGCGACGGCGACGTCCGCGTCATGCGCCCGACCGACGGCCCGGTCCACCACCGGGTCGAAGTCACCCACACCACGGCCTGGTTCACCGCGACCCTCGGCTTCGACCCGACGCGGGGCATCACCCCGGCGGACTGGCTGACCGCCCCCACCCAACTCCTCACCGAAGTCACGGCGGGCGCCGTCTTCCACGACGGCCTGCACCAACTCGGCCCGCTGCGCCACGCCTTGCGCTGGTATCCCCACGACGTCTGGCTGCACGTCATGGCCCGCCAGTGGCAGCACATCGCCGAGCGGGAAGCCTTCGTGGGCCGCTGCGGCGAGGTCGGCGACGAACTGGGCTCCGCCGTGATCGCGGCCCACCTGACCCGCCATCTGATGCGCCTGTGCCTCCTCATGGACCGCCGCTACCCGCCGTACGACAAATGGCTCGGCAGCGCCTTCGCCCGCACGACGGCCGGCCACCGCCTCATCCCGGTCCTCACGGCCGCCCTCGCGGCCACGGACTGGCACACCCGCGAGAAACACCTGGTCTACGCCTACGAAGCCGTCGCGGGCATCCACAACCAGCTCGCCCTGACCGACCGCGTCGACCCGGCCACCCGCCCGTACCACTCCAGACCGTTCCGCGTCCTGCACGCCGAACGCTTCACGAAGGCCTTGCTCACCCGCGTCTCGGACCCGGCGCTCCGGGAACTCCCCGACGACATACGGCAGTTCAGACCGGACGAGGACTGAATCGGCGTCTCTCCACACGTGTTGCGCCGCGAGGTCGTACGGGGGCCGGCCCGGGTCGCCGTCGCGGATGAACGCGGTCCAGGCCGGGCGGCGGGCGGCGGGGACCGAGCAGGGCGGTGTCGCCGTAGAGGGCGGGCAGGTCGGTGAGGTGGAGGACGAACGGCAGTTCCACGCAGTGGCAGGCGCCGAGCGCACCGCCGAAGGCGGGCGAGCGCCAGGCGAACTCGTAGGCGAACGTGCGGGTGCGCCGGTGGCGGGCGTGGGCGTGGGCTTCTGCGAGGAGCCGACTGCCTCGGGTGAAGGTGTCCGTGATGAGCCGGCTCGCCAACTCGGCCGGGTGGGCGGCCGGTTGGGCGGTCCGGTACGCGGTGAGCGCTTCCCGGGGGTCGGCCAGGCGCCGTTCGGCGAGAGCGAGCAGCCGGGTCTCGGCCATGGGGGCGCCCGAGGGCACGGTGTAGAGGTTGGCCTCCTCGCGGTTGGTGCCGATGAGCAGGTCCACGTCGGCGCCCCGGCCGGCGTGCACGGCCTCGGCGGGCCGGCGACCGGCCGTCGATGACGTATTTCATGCGGTGTCGTCAGGGGGAAGGAGAAGGGACCGTCAGCCGCGACGGGCGGGCTCGCTCAGGTCCGCGGGAGTCGGGGTGCCGAGCCGGGCCAGCAGGGAGAGCGCCGCCGCGGACGCGGTGTCGGCGCCCGCCGTGGCCACGACGATGCGCTGGCCCTCTTCCTGGGGTACGCCCAGGGACTGCAGGTTGAGCTCCATGTGCCCGACGACCGGGTGGTGCATGCGGTACGAGGCGAGGGCCCACTTCCTGACCCCGTGCTCGGCCCACATCGCGGCGAACTCCTCGCTCTTCATGGTCAGTTCGCCGATGAGGGAGGCCAGCCGGGGATCGTCGGGGTGCTGCCCGGCGGCGAGCCGGAGCTTGCCGACCACGTTCCTGGCCTTCTTCGGCCAGTCCACGAACAGGTCCCGGGTGTGCGCGTCCAGGAACACCAGCCGCGCCATGTTCGGCCGCCGGTCGGGCTGTTCGGGTATCCGCGCCGCCAAGTGCCCGGCGAACAGGGCGTGTCCGGTGCGGTTCCAGGCCAGTACGTCGCTACGGCGGCCGAGGACGATCGCGGGTGCGTCGCCGAGCGCGGCGAGGAGTTGGCGGGTCGCCTCGCCGGTCCGCTCCGGCGCGGGCCTCGGCCGAGTGGTGACGCGGCGCGCCGCGCCGGCCAGATCGTGCAGATGGGCGCGCTCCACCTCGTCGAGACCGAGGGCGCGGGCCAGCGCTTCCAGGACCTCGGGTGACGCGTTGAGCGAACCGCCCTGTTCAAGTCGCGTGTAGTAGGACAGCCCCACCCCGGCGAGCCGCGCCAACTCGTCCCGGCGCAGACCAGGGACGCGACGGCGCTCCCCGTACTCCGGGATCCCCACATCCGCCGGCCGCAACCGGGCTCGGCGCGTCCTGAGGAACTCCCCCAACCGCGGCTTCCTGTCCATGGCCCCGAGTATCCCCGGCGGAAACCCGCACAGCCTGCCCCTGCCAAGGGCAGGCAACGCGGCATCGGCCTCGGCTCGGCTCACCCGTGGACGGTCACCTGTCGACGGTCACCCGTGGCCGGGGAAGGCGGTCACGGCGCTCGCGGCGGCACCGTACCGGCTCTCGTCCGCGGCGATGAACGCGCTCGCGGTCAGCGACGGACCGTCGTGGTCGGACGCGGCGGCCATCAGCCGGGCCGCCTCCGCCGCCCCGGTCTCCGGCGGGATGATCAGCAGGTCCCAGCGCCCGGTGTCGTAGGAGAGCAGCAGGAGTTTGTGCGGGTCGAATTCCGTGAACCAGCCGGCCTTGACGACGTGACCGCCCACGGGAACCTTGTGCGGGATGTCCGGCCAGTACGTCGCGTTGACGGCGACGCGTGTGATGCGGCCCCACAAGGGGTCCAACACGGCGGTCAGCGACGGCAGTTCGCTCAGCAGATCCCGGGAGCGTGGCCACCACGCACCGTCCAGGAGGCCATGGGCGGCACCGTCGCCCTTCAGCGCGAGCCGGACGGCCGGGGCCGCGGCGGGCTCGGGCCGGGGCAGGGTGGGTTGCAAGGTCGCCGACATGACGCGGACCCGTCTCCGGGCGGCCTCTGCGGCAGCACGGGTTTCATCTCTCGCCGAGGACGACCCGGTACGGAAGCCGGTGTGCGAAGTGCCCTCAGTACTCTCCACCGTACTCCGCGCCCCGCATCGGCGCGGAGCGCGGAGTACCGTGGGGTGACCGAGGGCTCTTCACGTGCCGGTGTCCGGTCCGAGGTCCTGTCCTCGCGTCTCTTTGCCGCCGTCATCCGCTTCTTGGAGCACGCCGGCCGGGTCCACGCCGTGCACCGGCCCCCGGACCGGGTCGCCGCCCGCCGTGCCTGACGTCGAACCGCTCGTCCACGTACGGCAGTTGGCAGGAGCCACATGACCACCGTGCTGCAGCCCCCGCTCCCCTCCCATCCCGTCCTGCGCCTGCGCCTGGCCCCCCACGGGAACCTGCCGCGGGCCATCGACGGCGCGTGGTGGCCCCGCTCGTACGACCTGACGGCCGAACTCCCGGGACTGCTGGCCGGGTTGCCGCGTCAGTGGGGCCACATCACCAGTGCCACGGTCAGCGGGGCGATGTGGTCCACCATGCCCGGCCAGATGCTCGTCTCCAACCAAGTCGTACGACTGCGCGGGACCCCGGTGGAATCCGTCCCGCACACCATCGTCCTGCTCGCGCCCGGCCGGGGCCGCTGGGATCTGCTGGTCGTGCCGCCGGACACGACCGAGCAGGCGGCCGAACCGCTCATGGCGGCCGCCGCGGGCGGTCACGGCTGATCCGGCCGGGCACACGGCCCCGGGCCGGTCAGCCCTCGCCGTCGCCGGACTGGGCGCTCGCCGGTGCCGGGATGGCCTTGGTGTCGAAGTCGCCGCGCACGATCTGCGCGGCGAGGTCCGACAGCCGTAGATGACGGGAGCGGGCGTAGGACCGGAACGCGGCGAAGGCGTCGTCGACGGACGTGTTCCAGCGCTCCGCCAGGAAGCCCTTGACCTGTTCGATGAGGATGCGGCTGGTCAGCGCGGTCTGCAACTGGCTGTTCTCGACGTGCGACTGCTCCAGCGTGCGCTGCTGGAGCACGGCGATGGTGGCCACGTCGGCCAGCGCCTGGGCGAGCGCGATGTCGTCGTCGCCGAGGCGGTGCGGAGTGGTCTGGAAGAGGTTGAGCGCGCCGACGACCCGGTTGCGCAGCCGGAGCGGGACGGCGTGCGTCGTGACGTACCCGGTCGCGCGGGCCTGTGCCGCGAAGCGCGGCCAGGCGGTGGCCGCCGCCTCGCCGGTCAGGTCGATGTTGGTGCGGGCGGCGCCGGTGCGGTAGCACTCGACGCACGGGCCCTGGTCGTGCTGGAGCGCGAAGAGTTCCAGCAGGCGGGTGTGCTCGTCGGAGGCGGCGATGACCTGCAGTTCGCCGTGCGCGTCCACGAGCAGGATTCCGGCCGCCGACACGTCGAGCAGCTCCACGCAGCGCGCGGAGAGCCGGTGCAGCAGGTCGATGACGTCGAAGTCCTCGACGAGAGAGTCCGCGACCTCCACGAAGATCTCGGCCAGACGTCGTTCGCGGGCCATGGCTATCATCCCTTTCCACCGTCGGGCGAGTACGGCCCGCTCACATCGTCGTCGAAGTCGTCGTCGAAGTCGTCGTTGAAGCGCAGCCTGCGGGCGACCACATCCGCCGCGATCTCGCCGAGCGGCCGTTCGCTGCCGTACGCGTGGGCGCGCAGGCGCAGCAGGGCCTCCTGTATGGACACGTCGAGCTGGGCGCTGACCATGCCCGTGGCCTGGTGCACGACCGCGCGGCTCAGCGCCGAGGGAGGTTCCAGGGCCGTACCGAGCTCTGGACCGTTCCCGTCCCCACCCTCACCTCCGCCTCCGCCTCCGTCGCGTCGGTCGCCGTTCAGGAGAGCGCCGGTCAGCGTGGCGGTCAGTGCGGCGGCGTCGGTGTACTGCTGCCGGCTCAGCCGCCGTTCGCCGTCGCACAGGAGGGTCAGTACGCCGACCCGGATGGCCCCGACGCCCAGCGGGAAGCAGCACACGCCGTGTACGCCCAGGTCGCGCGCGGCCGGCAGCAGCGCGGGCCAGCGCTCGGGGCGCACCCGCTCCAGGTCCGGCTCCAGCACGGGCGAACCGGTGCTGACCGCGTCCGGTCCCGGGCCCTCCCCCAGCGTGAACTGGAGTTCCTCGAACCGGGCGCTCAGGTCCGGGTGGTACCAGAGCGGCTCGGCCGTCCGCTCGGCGCCGAGCAGCAGCGACAGCGCGACGCCCTCGGCTCCCAGCGCCCGCGCACATGCCCGGGCCGGGTCACCGACCTCGCCCAGCCGCAGCAACCGCAGGACCTCGGCCATGCCGTCACTGATCACCCGTCTCCGTCCCGTGCGGGCCGGGGCACTTCGGGGTGAGGCGTCGCCTGGCTTGCGCCGTACACTACGGGGCCCGGTCGGCCGACGCGTGGTCCGCGCGTACGTCGTGCCAGGCGTCCTGGGTGGTCGCGTACCGCGGGAAACAGTCCTGCAGACCGGCGGCGCGGAACACGAGCCCCGCGGCGCGCAGATGATGCACGACCCGCAGCCACCCGAGCCGCTCATGGCAGTCCTTCCGCGCCGCGCACAGCGGGTCCAGGACGCTGCCGTCCATGAACGTGACACCCCGCAGATCCACTATGAGGAGCAGCCGTCCGCTGCCGTGCCGGGCGTCCTCCAGATCACGCGCGAAAGCCGGCACGGTCAACAGATCCAGCTCACCGCCGGCCATGACCACACGCAACTCGTCGAACAGGTCGGAACGCGGGCCCATACGACCCAACTCCTTTGCCACCGGGGTGACTTCGACCGTGCGCAGGGCCTCTGTTGCGCGGAACCGTACGGTACGGAGAGGGCCGGGGGCTCGGGCGGACCGTATGCCGAGAGTACTGCCGCAGGGGGGCCGACCTGCGGCCCTCTGTCCAGATCCGCACGAGAGTGGCCGAAGGTGTCGTGCCTGGTCGGTTCCTGACGGAATCGAGGGCGAAGGTGCAAGAGAGTGGCGCGGTCCGGGGGTCGGTCCGGGAGCCGGTCGTCTCGCCCGGGGCCTGTGCCTGTCCGGCCGGGCAAAGCGTCTGACGTCGTACGGTATCCGCGGCCGTCGGGCAGGACTACGGTGTGGAGTGAGGCCCCGGTCCCCGGTATCGACGCTGTATCCAGCTCCCGGGAGGCCCGTTGTGTTCGTCCTGCTCCTCATCCTCGTTCTGGTCCTGTTCGGCTTCGGCTTCCTCCATCCTCTGTGGTGGGTGGCCGCGGCGGTGGTGATGTACGGCGTCACCCGCCTCGGCCGCGATCGTGGCGGAGGCTGGAGCCGCGGCCGTGGTTCCGATCTCGGGGACTACCAGGACTACCGGGAGCGCCGGAGTCGCCGGGAACGCTGGGACCGCCGCTACAGCCGCCAGAACCGGGCGCGCTGGCGCCGCGAGGACCGCCGGGACCACGAACACCGCGGGTGACCTGGGGAGTTGCCCGGTTTCACCGGCCGGTCCCCGCCCGATCCCCGCCCGATCCCCGGACGGGGCGCGGGTCAGACCCCCAGACCGGCAAGGGTTTCGGAGTCGTCGACGAAGGCGCGGGCCACGTCGGACAGGCGCCGGTTGTGGGCGCGGGCGTAACCGCGCAGGGCGCTGAACGCCTGCTCCATGTCGATGCCCTGGCGTTCGGCGAGCTTCCCCTTGGCCTGTTCGATCAGCACCCGGCTGTTCAACGCCGCCTGGAGTTGTTCGTTGAGCACCGTGCTGCGGTGGGCGGTGCGTTGCTGCAGCAGGCTGATGGTGGCGACGTCGGCCAGGGCCTGGGCGATGTGCGTGGCGAGCGGGTCGAAGGGGCCGGATGCGGCGCGGAAGAGGTTCAGGGCGCCCACGGTCTCCTCCCGCAGGCGCATGGGCAGGGCCTGCACGGCCCCGAATCCGCTGCGGTGCGCCGCCGTGACGAAGCGGGGCCATCGGTCGATCTCCCGGGTCAGGTCGTGGATGATCACCGGTGCGCCGGTGTGGAAGCAGTCGAGGCAGGGGCCCTCGTCGTTCTGGAGCTGGAAGAGCTCCAGGAGGCGCACCTGTTCGTCGGAGGCGGCCATGACGCGGAGTTTGCCGTCCCGGTCGGCGAGCAGCACGCCGGCGGCGCTCGCGTCGAGGATGCCGACGCAGCGATCGGTCAGCAGGCGCAGAAAATCGATGAGGTCGAAGTCGGCGACCAGATTGTCGGCCAGCTCGACGAAGGTCTTGGCCAGGAGCTGTTGATCCATTGCGGGCATCCTCGGTTGGGACTGGTCCCGGCCCGGAGGGGGGCGGGACGTACGGCACGTTTCTCGGACGGCACCCATGCGTCAGGTTTCCTCGTCGGTCCGGTCCGGTTCCGTGTCCGGTTCCGTGTCCGGTTCCGTGTCCGGCCCCGCGTGCGGTTCCGCGTCCGGTGAGAACCGGAGCCGCCGGGCCACCACGTCCGCGGCCACCTCGGCGAGCCGGCGTCCCTGCGCGAAGGAATAGCCACGGAGCCGGACGAAGGCTTCGTCGATGCCGACGCCGAGCTGGACGGTCAGGACGCCGCTGGCCTGGTCGATCTCCGCCCGGTACGCGCCCAGGTCCTCGGCGGGGCGCGTTCCGGGCGGCCCGCCCGTCTCGTCGATGCGCGCGTCGAGCAGCACCAGAGTCGCGAGATCGGCGAACGCCAGCGCGTCCGCCAGTTCCTCCGCGCTCAGCCGGACCGGAACCTGGGCGTACAGGTCCAGCACGCCCAGGCTGATCGCCCCCATCTGCAGCGGAAGCGCGAACACCGCGCGCGCCCCGGCTTCCAGGGCCGCGTCCGCGAACACCATCCAGCGGTCCTGGAGGTCACGGGTCAGCAGATCGGGTGTCAGGACGGCCGAGCCGTGCAGGAAGGCGTCCACACACGGCCCCTCGCCCAACGTGAGCTGGAGTTCCTCCAGTTGCTCACTGATGTCGTCGGTGCTGCACAGCGGATGGCTCGGCGCGGCCCGCGACATCGCCGACACCCCGGCTCCGCCGACCGGCAGCGCGGCCACGGCCGCGGTACACACGTCCACCACACCGACCTGGACACCGCGCCGGGCCGCCTGCTCGGCCACCAGCACCTGGATGCGCTCCGAACGGCTGTCAGGCCCCACCCCGGCCACCGCCCGAGGGCATCGTGACAGGGCCCAACGACGCGGCACCGCAAGGTGCCTGACGACCAGTCAGCGGCCCCTCCCGCACCCGACGGCCGAGGCCCCGTTCCCGCCCGCACGGCCACCGCTCCCGTCGGCGGTCGGCCGTCATCGCCCGTCTCCCGAAAGGACGGACACCTGCGGGACATCGCCGTGCGCCGGGCCCGGAACGGGCGTGTTCGGGGTGTCCGCGCGAGGGGGTGGCAGAGGGGTGGCCGCGGTGTCGCCGCGAGGAGGTGGCAGACGGCCGGACGAAGGGCCGAGGAGCAGGAACCCGTCACCGACGACGTCGAAAATCAGCAGCAGGGTGGCCGGCGGATGGTGCAGTCGCAGGGTCCCGCCGAGCGCTTCGGTCTGCTGCGCGACGCGGAGGAACGCGTTGAGCCCGCTGCAGTCGCAGAAGCTGACGAGGGCGAGGTCGACATCGACAGCGCGCATACCGTCGTGCAGGCACCGCTCCAGGGACACGCGCACCAGGGGCGCGGACTCGAGGTCGATCTCACCGGCGAGCGTGATCAGCGCCCGTGTCGTTCGGTCGTGGCGGTGGACGGTGAGCTGGGGCAGGAGCATGGCGCCTCGGTTCGGAAGACCATCCGGCAGCGGGTGCGGCGGGGCCGGAGTCCCGGCTCCCTGGGCGCGCTCCCGGCGTGGGCGTAATTTCGGCGGAGGAAGCCCAACGGCCGGTCCGACCGCCTGCACAGCAGGACAGAGGATCAACCCGGTTCCCTCCAGGGGACGCGCCGGGCGCCGGACGAAAGTCCGCACCCCGCAGCCATCTGCGTTCAGCACATGCATGCCGCCGGGGTCTGGGACGTCTGCAGAGCAGCCTAGTCCTCGCATCGTCCCCATGGGCGGTTCGAAGCCACCCGATCCCAGGATGCGGACGGCACGAAAGCACGGTGCGCGGCACACCGCGCGGTCCCGTCGACACGGTCGTCGTGTTCGGCGAACGCGGCACCGAGCGGGTCGGCTCCCGTGGCCGGACGTCCGCAGCGGTCCGAGCACATTCGGCCCGATCGCCGCCACGACGACCTGCGCTCCCTCACCAGGCGCGAACCGCACCAACTGGCCGTGGACATGGGCGAGGACCGGCACCCCTCATCCCCGAACTGCGCGCGTACGAGGCCGACATGACGGCGTACGGCTTCACCGCGGTCCGCGCATCAGCCCGCGACGGCGCCGCACGCTGCCACCAGAACCCGCTCCCCACCGGGTGACGGACGAACGGCCTCCTCGGACTCTCTTCGTTCTCCGCTTCCGCCAAGGACGACACGAAGGTCGTCACCTGTGTGACGGAGCAGTGGCGCCATGTCTACCCCACGCTGCCGACGGCCGTGCCCTTGCGGTTCTGAACCCGGTTCGGGGAGGTTCACGCCACGTGGTGGTCGGCAGCACGGGAAAGCGCTGCCGAGGCCTCCGACAGTTCGTCGGCCGACTCGGGGGTCAGACGGTAGAACCCCTGAAGACCGACGGCGCGCTCCAGGCGGCCGTCCACGATGTGCTTGAGACCGCGGGTCTGGCCCCGACGGTTGCGCCAGGTGAGCCGTGCCAGTAGCTCGCCGGGGAGGGGCAGGTCGAAGCGTACGGGGGTCGCGTCCACGTGCACCGCCGCGGCGCCGCAGCCGTCGGCGCCGAGCATCGACCAGTCGCCGTGACCGGGGAACGCCGGGTCCTGCCAGGTCGCGGGGCCGGTGCCGCAGCACTCGCGCCGCTCCCGGTCGGTCACCCGCATCCGGCTGACCACGAACACCGTGCCCCGGTTGACGTGCAGTGCGTACACCTCGTCCTCGGCCTGGGCGCCGGACCAGGCGGGCAGCGAGGTATGGACGCCGCTGAAGGCGACCGGGGGCCGCTCACCCACGCGACCGGCCTTCCGCAGGGCGTGGCAGGTGTCGTGGGTCCACAGGACGGTGAAGGCGTCAGGCATGTCCGTGATCCTACGAACGGGCACTGACAACCGTCCGGATCAGCCCCTGTCGTAGCGGGAACTGCCCTTTCCATCGCGATGGCACCCGGGGCCGGCGCGGCGGCGGTGGCGTCCAGCGGGTTGCCGTACTCGTCGTAGCGCTGGACCGTGGCGGTGGTGGTCGCCAGTGCCGACTGGACGGCGAGTCACCGTGCGGATTGGCCAGTTGGAGGACCGTGTCGCCGGCCGCAGGGCGCGTACCGGGCGGCGGGCGGTGTCACCACCATCGGAGTGTCCAACCTGCTGGTGTGCCGCCCCGAGCTGCCGCGCGGTGTGGCCGAGGCACTCCCTCGCCTGCTGGTCCTCCGCGCGCTGCACGGATGAGCTCCTTCCCTGGGGGCGGCGTCTCTGCGACGGCGGTTCAGCCCGCGCGCACTCATGGCCGACGGCCGTTCCTCAGGTCTTGGCTGTGCGGAGGTCGGGTACGGACCAGCTGGCTGCTGCTACGGCTGCGAGGGCTCCGGCGACGAGGAAGGGATGGGCGACGAGCGCGTCGGAGACGTCGTTGAGCGGGTTGTTCGGGAGCAGGGTGGTGCGTTCGGCGAGCCACGCCGAGGCCAGCACGATGCCGACCGTTGCCACCGTGAGGCGTGCGGCTGGGTAGATCCGGGTTCGGCTGAGGACCAGCAGTGACGGCATGAGCAGGGCGACGACCATGAGTTGGGTCAGTTCGATGCCGAGGTTGAAGCCGAGCAGAGTGGTGACCAGGGATCCGCGGCCGAGGTCGAGGTCGCCCAGCAGTGCGGCGAAGGCGAGGCCGTGCATGAGCCCGAATCCGGCGGCGATCCATGTTTCACCGCCGGGGACGAGGGGCCGGACGGCGTGGATGCCGGAGACCAGGATGGACAGGGCGATCAGGCTTTCCACCACGCGGGTGGGTGCGCTGATGTAGCCGAGGGCGGCCAGGGCGAGGGTGATGGAGTGCCCGATGGCGAATGCGGTGACGACGTGCACGACGCGCCAGGAGTTGCGGCGCAGGTCGTCGGCGCGGACCCATCGGCCGCGGCGGGCCAGGAGCGGTGCGGGGAGGAGGAGCATGAGGAGGAACAGCAGGTGGTCGGCGCCCGAGGCGATGTGCCGGATGCCCAGATGTACGGCGGCGGCGAAACCGTGCTCGGTGGAGGCGCCGGCGGCAGGTATCGCGAGGGTGTGCTGCTGCCAGTCGAGCACACCCACGGTGGTGTAGCCGTCGGAGCCGCTCGGGCGCAGCGAGACGAGGATCTGGTGGGACAGCAGGTGGTGCACGATCGCGTCGTAGGTGAGCCGGAAGTCGTGGACCGTGCCGTTCGGCGGCCGCAGGACCAGGTCGAAGACCAGGTGGTCGACGCCGTCGATCTTCTCGACGCGGCCACCGCTGACGGTGGTGGTCCAGGGTGTGCCGTCGGGGTCGGCCGCGGAGGTGCGGCCGAGCACGTAGCGACGCAGTTCTTCGAGCTTGGCCGGCTGGACGACGGTCTTCGCGGTGAGGGGCTGGTCGAGGGCGATGGCGAGTCGGTCGATGGGGAGTTCCACCTTGCCGGTCACCTTCTCCGGTGCCGCGTCGAGCAGGATCGCGGTGGTGCTGAGCGGGTGGGCGTCCGCGCGCGTCGGCGTCATGACCGTCAGCGCGGCCGTCAGGGCCGCGAGGCAGGCGAGCAGTGTTCCGGCGCGGGCCGCCCACCTGCCGAGCGGCCCGCGCCGGGAGGGCCGCGGGGTGCGGGGTGCGGCGCGGGGAGGTGTAGGGGCGGGCATGATCACTTCGGCTTGCTGCTGCCGTAGTCGTTGGCCTTGTCCCGGTAGACCGAGTGGTAGTGGATGTCGGGTGTGCTCTGGCTGCGGGTGTTGATGAACTCGATCCACACGCTGGGGCCGTCGATGCGGATGTAGCTGTTCTCGTCGGTCGGGCCGGTGTTGTTGGACCAGCCGATGCGGGTCTTGTCCAACTCGGACTCGTACTTGGCCAGCAGCTTGGTGGCAGCCGTGCTGTTGAGGTCGCCGACGTACGTCTCGATCGCCGCGGTGACCAGCTTCTTCTGGGCGGCGGTCAGCTCTGACCCCAGTAGCCCCTCGGAGGCGGGGAAGGTGCCCGAGTCCTTGCCGGGGCCCATGACCAGGTCGTCGAACGTGCCTGAGGTGATCTCCGCGGCCTTCTTCTGCTTGGCGTCGAGCCCCGCCAGCATGGCGAACATGGCCGTCGACTCGGCCTTGACCGGCTCGACCGTGGTGGCGCCGGACTTGAACGAGGTCGGCTCGGAGCCGACGAACTGCGGGGTCTGGCTGACCTTGTCGCCGTTGTAGGTGAGGTTGCGGGCCAGGTGGTGCCCGCCGAACTGGACCATGAACGGCTGTGTCGTCGACGGCGTTCCGTACACGGCGAAGTAGTAGTCCTTCAGACTGCCGAAACCGTCCGCGCCCTGGCCCCCGAGGCTGTTCAGCTTGTTGTCGGCCTTCCGGATGTCGGCGTCCTCCTGGGCACCGGCGGGGCTCAGTGCCGCCTGGAGCACCGCGTCGGCGGCCTTCTGCTGCGCGGTGGTGAGGGCGGACATCTCGATGCCCTCGCGGGGCACGGTGGTCGCCGGGAAGTTCGACCAGGTCTGCCGCGACTTGTTGTCCGAGAAGTCGTACTCGACCTTGTTCCGCTCGGTGTCGTCCAGCGTGGCCAGGAACGCCTTCACCGCCTTGACGACCGCCGCGGTGTTGGCACCGCCCGGGCTCGCCCCGTCGGTGTTGAGATTGACCTCTGTGACCTGCTGCATGCCCATACCCCCCGGGCCGCCCTGACCTCCGCTCTGCTGCGTCGAAGGGCTTGACGACGACGTCGAGGAGCTCCCTGAGCCGCAGCCGCTGACGACGAAAGCCGCCGACAGGACAGCGCCGGCTGTGCGGGCAAGATTCTTGCGCATGGTGGGAGAAATCTCCTCTGGTCATGGGAGAGGCGGGAGAAGTGCATTCGGTCTTTCCTGTCTACCACGCGGCATTCGGAAGCCACGCTCTCAAACCTCTCTGAATTTCCTGTGACGTCGGCCTTTGGGCGGAAACGGCGACCCTCTATTCCACGCTTACGACCGAATGGTCTATTATTTCTTCCCAGGCCGCCTCCGGCGCGATCCGTGGACAGGCCGAGGCGGAACCGATGATCCGAGGTGCGCGGCAACCGGCGAGACGGGCCCGGTCCGACCGGCTGGGCTCACCCGGCGACAGGCCCGTCGACCCCTGTGATGCGTGGGTGGGCGACGGTGATCGCGCCAAGGACGGGGACGATGCGCGTCGCGTACCGGGCCGGTGGCATCCAGGCGCGAGCCACCGGGCAGGCGGACCGCGGGTTGTGCACAACAGGTCGGCCGTTCTGAATTAGGTATACGCAATTTGTTGAGGCGTAGGTAGGGTGTGGTCGGGCCCAGGACGGCGCGCGGGCTGCGGGGGCGTGTTCGGTTTCGGGTCGCGACGCAGCAAGGGAGTGCGTGACGTGGTGGCGGAAGCAGCGGTACGAGCGGATCTGCGGTCATCGGCCGATGGAAGAGCAGGAGCTCAAGCAGTGCGGCGGCGTGGCGCCTCGGGGATCTTCGCTCCTCACCCGGATCCGGCGGTCGTGCGCGCCGGACGCGTGGAGCGCAGGGACATCCGGCGGCCTGGGGCCGGCCTGCGTTTCGAGGCGGCGTGGTGAGCCGTCCCGTCGAGGGCGCACCGGTGGCCCTGCCACTCGCCGGCCGACGAGTCGTGGTGTCCGGAGCGGCCGGCGGAATCGGCGCGGCTGCCGTGGCGTCGTTCCTCGCGGCCGGTGCGGATGTCGTCGGCCTGTTCCACACGACGCCGCCCCCGGACGACCTCAGGGACCGGTGCGAGTGGGTGGTGTGCGACGCGCGCACCCGCAGCTCGGTCGATGCCGCGTTCGATCAGGCCTCGTCCACGCTGGGCGGTATCGACGTGTTGCTGCACGCGGCGGGTGGCTGGCGGCCGGGTACCCCCGAGTCGCTGTCCGACGACGAGTTCGACCTGGTCGTCGACGCCAACCTCCGCTCTACGATCATCACCAACCAGGCGGCGTTCGAGCGCATGCGCCGCGGCGGCGGCCAGATCATCAATCTCGGATCGGCGGAGGGCGTCCGCGGGAACCCCCTGGCGCCGCATTACGCGGTGGCGAAGGCCGGCGTCCATGCGTGGACACGGTCTGTGGCCGCGGCGTGGGGGAAGTTCGGGGTGACGGTCAACGCCCTGGCGCCGGCGGTCAGTACGAGGGGTGCCGAACGGCTGTGGGAGCACCTGGGCCAGGAGGGTGCCCAGGTGTTCAAGGAACGCCTGCGGACGACCATGCCGCTTCGTGGTGAACTCGGCGATCCGGAGACGGATCTCGGGCCGGTGATGGTGTTCCTGGCCGGCACCGGGGCGCGCTTCATGACAGGCCAGCTCATCGCGGTCGACGGCGGACTGCAGATGCTCGGCGCCTGACCGCGGTGTCGCTCACCCGGATCACTCATACGCTCAGATCCCTATTTCAGTATCCTCTTCTGAGGAAGGTGAACATGAACCGCCTGAGCGTGCACGAAAGGCATGGCCCATCCGTCGGTCTCGAGCACCTCAGCCTTCGCGAGGAGCCCCTGCCGGTTTTCGTCGGTGCGGCAGCCGCCGGTGGCGCCGCGACGATCTGTCTGAGCGTCACGCATCCAGGCGTCCATGACCGGAGGGAGCTACGTGAGGCTCTCACGCGACTCGATGCGTTGAATATCTCGGTTGCAATGGGTGACGGATTCCTCGTATCGCCGAAATCGGACCCGGATTCCCTCGGGCGCCGACTGGACGTTCTCGCCGAACTGGGAGCACCCCTGGCCAATGTCTGTGCGTTCGAGCCCGACCCGGCCGTTCAGCGCGATCCGGATCGAATCCAGGACGTCCTGGGAGAGTTCTGTCAGGTTGCTCGGGCAGCCCAGGTGAACGTACTCATCGAGTTCACACCGCTCTCGCACGTGCCGTCCCTCGCAGCGGCGGTCCGCCTGGTGGAACAGCTCGATCAGCCAAATCTCAAGATTCTCGTGGACACGCTCCATCTCGCGCGGGCCGGAGAGGGGCCGGACGACATTCGGAGGATGGACCAGCAACTCATCGGCTACTGCCAGCTGAGTGACGGCCCCCGTGCCTCTGAGGGCTTTGCGGCCTACCTGGACGAGGCGGTTCATGAGCGGGCCATTCCCGGGCACGGGGAGCTGGCGCTGGAGGAAGTGGTGTCGCTCATGCCTCCGCAGACCACGGTGAGCGCCGAAGTCCCGTTGCGCAGTCTCAAGCAGGCCGGAGTCCCGCCGGAAGAGCGTGCTCGGCGGATTCTCGACGGCACTCGCCGCGTCCTGGCCCGCGCCCGGTTCCGCCAGTAGCCACGGTGCGGACAGGGGCGGGGGCTCGGCCTGCCTCGGTCGCGACGCCCCTCATTGGGTGCTGAACCCGTCGGCATTTTCAGCGTCGCTCGACAGGACCCTTGCGGCATTCTTCGTCCCTGGTCGGCCTCAGCGGCTCCCGGGGCACGTCGCCGGCCTGGTGTTCGAAGCGAGCGCTCCGCGAGAACGCCCTGTCCTGGGATCAGGGGGTGGGTGGCGTGGTGGCGTGTGCCGGGAAGGGGCGCTGGACCGCCTCCACCACGGCGGCCCGGCGAGTGGCAGTGGTGGGGGTACGTGCCTTCCGCGCCGCCATCGGGCGCAGTTCCGTCTGCGTCAGCCAGGTCGTGGCGATCTGGCTGACGCAGGCCGAGGATGTCGACCGGATCCCATGCGGGGTCCAGGATCCCGTCCGCCTGGGCCCTGCGAACCTGCTCGATCTTGCGGGCCAAGGCCGCCTGCGTCGGATCGTCCAAGACATCCGGAACGTCCGGGGAGGGTTCCGCGAGTTCCACAGCCGCCCCGACAACATCCGCCAGGTCGCTCATGACAAGGGTCGGCGAACTCAAGGGATCAACGCGAACCGGTCCTTCACCGACGTGTACCAGTGGGGCCGCCGTACCACTCCGCTGAGCCCGGTCGCGGAGATCCAGCATCGGCTGCTCCCGGCTTCGCCGGCGTGCGAGGCCGCGCAGTTCGCCGTGGCCGGGGCGCTGGAGCCGGCCGACCACGTCGGGGGTGACACCTTCGACCACGTCATCGACCGGGACACCGTCCAGCTCTCCGTCACCGACGCCATGGGCCACGATGTCGACGTTGCGCTGCTGGCCACCCTCCTGGTGGGCGCCCTGCGCCGGGCACGGCGGGCCGGTGCCGACCTCGCCGAACAGGCCCGCCAGGCCGGCCCGGGATTCACTTCAACAGATCAGGGCCGCGCGGCCATTGCTGCGCGGCCCTGATCCCCTGCACCACAGGTCCTGTCGACGCCCGGCACGAGAGCCGGTCCCCATGTCCGGGTGAGCAGCACGGCGCGCGCAGTGGGCGGCAGTCACGGACGCGGCGTGCGCGATCCCTCGGGCAGGGCTGCGAGGTCAGGCCGGGTTGATGTTTTCGGCCTGAGGGCCCTTCTGGCCCTGGGTGACGTCGAACGTCACGACCTGGCCCTCCTGGAGCTCACGGAAGCCCGAGGAGTTGATCGCCGAGTAGTGCGCGAAGACGTCCGGACCGCCGCCGTCCTGGGCGATGAAGCCGAAGCCCTTCTCCGCGTTGAACCACTTCACAGTTCCCGTAGCCATGTCTCATGCCTTCCAGTCGATGAACGCCTCCCACTCCATGTGGAAGGCGGAGGTGATCGCCCTGGTCCCTGCGGCACAGCACAGCAAAACGCCCACGCCAAGAGCGTGAGCCATAGGGAACTCCGAACCACGACAGCTGACGCAGACGCTACACGCCCACACTCCGCGTCACCAGGGAAAGCGATCACGCCGGATACCAGGACCGGGTCTACGGGGGTGCCCGCCGATTCCGGCGGGCCCCTGTCTCAGGCCGTGGTCGTCGGGTTCCCCGATTCTGCGGTACGGCGGTGTTCTTCGTTGATGCGCTTGGCTTCTTCGAGCTGGTCTTCGAGGATGATGATGCGGCAGGCGGCCTCGATGGGGGTCCCGTGGTCGACGAGTTCCCGGGCGCGGGCGGCGATGCGCAGCTGGTAGCGGGAGTAGCGGCGGTGGCCGCCGGTGGAGCGGAGCGGCGTGATCAGGCGGGCTTCGCCGAGGGCGCGGAGGAAGCCCTGCGTGGTGCCGAGCAGCTCGGCGGCTCCGCCCATCGTGTAGGCGGGGTAATCGTCGTCGTCGATACGGCCGAAGGAGTCGTCTGCTGTCATTTGCACCTCTCTGTGGAACGCGTCGAGGGGCCTTGGTGCCATTTGGCACCAAGGCCCCGAAGGAACTGCTACACCATCTGCCGGCCCTGACAGGGCGCCGGCCCTCTGTTTCCGCAGCCCGGACCTGAACGCTGTCGCGGGTGCTGGGATCGCGGTTGCTTGACCGGAGACCACCTCACTATCGATGTCCTGCGGTACCCGGGTTCAAATGTCGGCCCGGGCGATCCTGATGGCGCTCGGCTCCTCCGTTCTTCCCTCTGGGATCAACTGCTTACAAGTGGGGTACTGCGCACTGCTGGTGATACGTACTGCTGATGATGCGAACTGCTCAGCGGCCTGTGACAGCGCCACTCTCCGGCAGCCAGCCCCGTCGCCCGTCCTGCGTCTGCTCTGGCTTGGAACCCCACTGCCGAACCTCCCGGTGCGCGCGTCCGCAGCCGACGCCTTCACCGAGGTGCTGCTCACTTACTTCACTGCTGGGTCCTGCGAACTGCGTGTACAGGTACTGCCACTGCGGTCCTGCTGACGGCGGCCCCTGATCACTGCGGGCCACCCGGTCCGGTCGTCAGCCGCGTCGCCGTCCTGCAACCGCTCTGGCTTCGCGACTCCACCACCGCACCGTCCTGCGCACTGCACTTGCATGTACTGCCGCCCGGCAGTTCGTGTCTGCCAGGCCCTGCTGTCTCGCTGGGCTACGAGAGAACCATAACCACGCCCCCGTCCCAATGTCTACTCCGACAAACATAGATTTCCGCGCGTTCGACAGAGAGGCAATCGACCTCGAACAGCGGCAGGCACAGGCGGAACGGCCGTCAGCGCCTGGCCAACGGGCCACAGGCGGGGGAACGCGACACGGCAGGCAGAACCGGACATCGACGATCCAGCGACCGGGGAGACCTGATGAACACCATGAGCGTCGACGTCGCGACCGTCCGCTCCGCGACCTCCGTCGCCGGCGCACGCGAAAGCACCCGGGACTTCCTCGGAGGTCTCCACCTTCCGATCGCAGCCGAGGATGCCGACACCGTGGTCCTGATCGTCTCGGAGCTCGTCACCAACGCCCTGCGTCACGGCGGCGGCACCTGCACACTGGACGACCGCACACCCGGACAGCATCAAGGTGACCGTGCACGACCACAGCCCGCAGGCGCCGCGCATGCGCACCCCCGGCCTGCACGACGGCACCGGAGGCTTCGGCCGGCCCATGGTCAACCGTCTCGCACGTACCACCGCGGTCACCCGCCAGGCGGCAGGCGGTCGGCGGTCGGCGGTCGGCGGTCGGCGGCAAGACCGTGAGCGCCGTCCTCGCCCGGTAACGCCACCGCTGAAGCAGCCGGATGGCCGGCAAATACAATCCGACCCATGTCGAAGCATGACGAGCTGCTCGTTGACGTCGCCACCGTGGTGGAGTCCGGGCAGAGCAACCAGATGTCCCTGACCGTGGTCACCGGCGGCGCTGTCATCACCGGCCGGCTGGCTCCCGAAGCCGTGTGGAGGCGGAGGGTGTCGGAGGTTCTGACGGATTCCGCCCGCCTGGGAGAGTTCTCCGCCGTGTTCGACACCCCCGCGAAGGAGGACGGGCCACCCACTCATCTGCACTTCCACGTCGCCCGAATTCTTCAGGGCACGGTGGGGATCCCGGAGACGGGCGGGATGTACCGGGTCGCGATCGACGACGTCAGCGCCTGGACCGTGGGCGACTTCAGCTATTCCGACCACTGATATTCCGGCCGCTGAGGAACCACGGCGACGGGAACCCGTCGCACGCAGTGGGCCCGGCCGACTTGTGTCGGCCGGGCCCACTGCTGTTCAGGTGTCGGCGCGTGCCTGTCGCGTCGGTCAGACGGACACGGGAGTGCCGAGCATCGCGGAAGCCTGCCGGAGCGAGCCGAGGATGCCTACGGGTACGGCCTTGGGGAGGGCGCGGCAGGTGAAGCCGAGCTTGGTCATCGCCCGGCGGACTTCGTCGGCGCTGAAGTCGCGGCGGTCCTGGCGGGTGATGACCTGGCCGACCTGCTTGACGGGGTAGTGACGGCGGCCGATGATCACGGACTCACCCATGACCTGCTCGGGCTTGATGCCCTTCATCGATTCCAGCACACCGCTCTTGGTGAGCTCGAAGGGGAAACGGGCGATGACGCAGCGCATGGGGCCTCACAGGGAGAAGGGGAGAACGGTTCGACCAGGGTGAGGCGGATCAGCGGGAGAGGGCGAGGACGCCCAGGGCGCCACCTTGCCCGTCGGCCACTGGCAGGGCACCGAGCCGACGGGAGCGCATCGCGTGCTCGGCTTCGGCCATCGTCATCACGGGTGACGTGGACGACCGGTGGTCGCCGAGGATGTCGCGCAGGCGGACGCGGTCCGTGTAAGCGGAGTTGTCGCGCACGGCGGTGAGTTCGGTCCGGGTGACCAGGCCGATGCACTGGCCGTCCTGATCGCAGACGACCAGCCGGCCCGTGCGGGCGGCGGTCATGACGGACAGCGCCACCTCGACGCTCATGTCGTCCCAGACCTGTGGTCCGGCCATCTCCACGACCTCAGCCGGCGTCCTGTGCACAGGGCCGGCGTTCGCCGGGCGGGGCTGCGTCTGAACCAGCGTCAAAAGATGCCTCCTGCGGAGATGGGCCAGGTTCCTGATCACGAAGGTTCTAGGCCGCCGCACCGACGACGGACTGGCGTACGGGCCCGCGCCGGGCACCCGACGAGGGGCGGCGCCGGCCCCTGGAGGAGGCGCTGCGCTTGGGGCGTTCGGCCACGGGTGCGGTGATGACGACCGGGATGCCGGACGGAGCCTGGGCACCGGTGATGCGGTTCAGTTCAGCCTCGCCGGAGCGGACCTCGGTGATCTGCGGCCGGATCCCGGCGTCCGACATGAGGCGGGCCATGCCGCGTCGCTGGCCGGGTGTCACGAGGGTGACGACGCTGCCGGACTCGCCGGCGCGCGCGGTACGGCCACCGCGGTGGAGGTAGTCCTTGTGGTCGGTCGGCGGGTCGACGTTGACGACCAGGTCGAGGTTGTCGACATGAATGCCTCGCGCCGCCACATTGGTCGCCACCAACACGCTGACATGCCCCGTCTTGAACTGGGCGAGTGTGCGGGTGCGCTGCGGCTGCGACTTGCCGCCGTGCAGCGCGGCGGCCCGGACCCCGCTGTTGAGGAGGTCCTGGGTCAGCCGGTCGACGGCGTGCTTGGTGTCCAGGAACATGATCACCCGGCCCTCGCGGGCGGCGATCTCGGTCGTGGCGGCGTGCTTGTCGGCGCCGTGGACGTGCAGGACGTGGTGCTCCATCGTCGTGACCGCACCGGCCGACGGGTCGACCGAATGCACGACGGGGTCGGTGAGATAGCGGCGCACCAGCAGGTCGACGTTACGGTCCAAGGTGGCGGAGAACAGCATCCGCTGCCCCTCCGGACGCACCTGGTCGAGCAGTGCGGTGACCTGCGGCATGAAGCCCATGTCGGCCATCTGATCGGCCTCGTCCAGCACCGTGATGCCCACCTGGTTCAGACGGCAGTCGCCACGGTCGATGAGGTCCTTGAGCCGGCCCGGGGTCGCGACGACGACCTCGGCACCGCCTCGCAGCGCGCCGGCCTGCCTGCCGATCGACATCCCGCCCACCACGGTGGCGAGCCGCAGCCTGACGGAGCGGGCGTACGGAGTGAGCGCGTCGGTCACCTGCTGCGCCAGCTCACGCGTCGGTACGAGGATCAGTCCCAGCGGCTGGCGGGGCTCGGCACGCTGTCCGGCCGTGCGGGCGAGCAGCGCGAGGCCGAAGGCGAGGGTCTTGCCGGAACCGGTGCGTCCGCGGCCCAGGACGTCACGGCCCGCCAGCGTGTTCGGCAACGTCGCACCCTGGATCGGGAACGGTGCGCTCACACCCTGCCTGCCGAGTTCGGCCAGCAGTTGCTCGGGCATGTCGAGATCGGCGAAGCCCTGGGCGGCGGGCAGCGCGGGGGTGATCGTCTCAGGGAGCGCGAACTCACCCTGCACCGCGGCGGGCCGGCGGCCGTAACCGCCGGAACGGACAGGCCCGCCGGAACGGCGCGGTGCCGACGAGCCGTAGCGGCTGCCGCCCTTTCCTGCGTCGGCACTGCCATTACGGGTGCGGGCGGAGCGGTCGTTCGTACGTGTGCGGTTCATGCGGAACCTTCCTCGATGTGGCACATATCAAGGAATTCCCGCAGCATTGAGCAGCGCGGAGAACTACAAGTATGGACCGATGACAAAAAGGCAAAAGGCAAAAGAAAGCAGATCCGGCCGACGGAAACCCACGCGGGCACAGGTGCTGAAATGAACGACGTGACAGTGACGCACAATCCGGGCATCGACTGCGGTGCGGCTCTTCAGGTTGCGTCTGCGTCTCTGAAGGATGAGCCGCACGTGGTGAGGCTGGGGATTTCCCCGAGCCGTCCCGCAGGTGAAACCGCTGCGGGAAAACGCGTGTAGCTGGGGCCCGCACCCCGAGGGATGCGGGCCCCAGCTACAAAGTGTTCGTCAGCGTCAGGCCGGAACGATGTTCTCGGCCGTCGGGCCCTTCTGGCCCTGCGCGATGTCGAAGGTCACCTTCTGGCCTTCCTGCAGCTCGCGGAAACCCTGGGCGGCAATGTTCGAGTAGTGGGCGAACACGTCAGCGCCGCCACCGTCCTGCTCGATGAAGCCGAAGCCCTTTTCCGCGTTGAACCACTTCACGGTACCAGCAGCCATGTCATATCTCCTTCGGGGCAGTACATCGGAATCCACACTGTGCGGACACCGTGTCGCCGCAATGATTACCCCGCCCGGAAAACGACCGGAAATACAAAAGCGCTCTCCCCGGCCGAAGCCGAGTGGGAGCACTTGAAGTTTCGGGAACCAAAACTGCAACTGAGATCAACAGTAGCACGCCGCCACGACCCGCGCCGGTCAAACAATTCCACTCCGCCCATTGCGACAAAAACTCTCGCCGCATGGTCCGGCAAACTCTCACCTCACAAACACAGTTATTGACTCACTCACAGTGCAACGTTCCGGAAAAGCGGAGTCGCCAGCCGCAGCCAGGGCCGCCCGAGCACGGGGAGGTACGCGGCTGTCCGCAAGGTCGAATTCAACAGGGTCAGGTCCCCTGTGATGCGGCACGAGTGCGTTATGAGCCCGGCCGGTGGCGCCGGCGCCGACACCGCCCTCCGCGACGCCACAGCCCTGACCGAAGCCCTCGCCCAGGCCGCCACCGGCGCACCGCTCATCCCGGAAGCGGCCCGGGGTGATCGAGGCGTAGCCGCGCTCCAGTGCCCGCGCGTGCTCGGGCTCACTCTTGACCGTGATGATCTGGTCGTCCGGGTCGTCGGTGACGATCAGGAACACCTTGTCCGCGACCTTGTACACGTCGAGTCCGGGGGTGAAGGGGCGGCCGTGGCTGACGTCGGGGAGGGCGAGGGCCGCCTTGCGGGCGGTGTCCTGGAGGCGGTCACCGGCCGCGCTCACCGGACCGCCCGAGTGCTGGTGCCGTAGGTCTGCGGGTCGACGGGCTGCTCGGCCTTGGGCAGGTGGGAGACGACCAGCAGATAGGAGTCGGTGACGAGCTCCCTGACAAGGTTGTTGTCGACGCCTGTCCCGCCCTCCAGCGTGATCCAGTGCCTCTTGTTCATGTGGTAGCCGGGGGTGATGTGGCTGTTGTGTTCACGGAGAGCCTGGGCCTCGCCGGGGCCCGCCTTGAGGATCACGACGGGGCGCCCGGGGACGTCCGTCATCAGCATGAACACCTTGCCGCGCACCTTGAAGACCTCCCAGTCCGGGCCGAAGGGATGCTCTAGCCGGGCTGCGGGAAGTTCCTGCGCGCACTCGGCGGCGAACGTCTGCAAGGTCGATCCGTTCATGAGTGTCTCCGTTCTCGGGTCCAGGAGGGACGGGCCCGAGGCGTCCTGGTCAGGCCGCCGGGCGTCGAGGGATGGGACGCGGGCCTGTCAGCGGTGCTGTGCGGTGCGCAGCTCGTCGGTGAACCGGGCGAGGATGTCCTCGGCCGTGGGGACGGGGCCGAACAGCTGCTCCTGGCGGCGGGAGTCGGCGACGTAGCGTCCGGTGTCGAACCAGCCGAACATCGCGGCCATGTCCTTGACCACCGGGTTGAAGCGGCCGACGACGGCTCCTGCGGCGCGGACGACGACGGAGGGGACGGCCCACACCTTGATCTTCCTTCCGGCCCGGTGGCCCATCAGGTCGGCCACCTCTCGCATGCTGACCGGACGGTCCCAGCCGATGTCGATGCGCTCACCGGCCTCGGCGTCGGCGTCGACCGCGGCTGCCAGGTACGCCGCGAGGTCGGAGGTGCGGACGAAGGTGAGCGGGACGGTGGCCTTGGACATCCAGATCAGGCGGCCCTTGTCGAGCGGGTTGCCCGCCATGGTCGCGACCTGGTCGAGGAACGCCCCCGGGCGCAGGGCGACGAACGGGACGCCGAGCTGTTCGAGCTTGTCCTCGGCGAGCTTCTTGTGCCAGAAGTGCGGGACGTGAGGTGTCTGGTCGCTGGTGAGGATGCTGGTCAGGACGAACCGCCGGATGCCGGTGCGGTGGGCGGCCTCGGCGAGGTTGGCGTTGCCGATGGTGTCGATGTCGTTGGCGTTCTTGCCGCCGCGGGTGTAGCCGGCGGCGGTGGTGATGACGGCGTCGGCGCCGTTCATGGCGGCCACGAGCGAGCCGATGTCGAGCATGTCGCCGCGGGCGATCTGAACGCCCCGGCTTTCGAGCCGGCTGGCGTCGCTGGTCGGCCGCACCAGAGCCCGGACGTTCTTGCCGCGCGCCAGGAGTTCGTCGACGACCTTGCTCCCCAGGGAGCCGGTCGCCCCGACGACGAGGACAGGGAGGGCGGTTGAGTCGGTGGCAGGCATGGGAGTCTCACTTTCCATCAGGCTGGTGGGCGGTGGCTGCAGGCACAGGCGCCCGCGTGCCGGGCGGGGCTGGGGGAGGCGGGCCGTGGTGGCGCATCCGTAGCGCGCCTCGCCGCCACATGCCGCGTCCGGAACAGCCGGTACGGGGTGGGTGACATGGCCTGGCTGGAGGTGGTCGTGCCGCATGCGGGGCGTTGTGCACCCCAGTCCGCGTGCCCCTTATTCATGTGTGGTGTGGCGTACGCGGGCAGGGGGTGTACGCCGGGGAGTCAGGTGGACTCTTCCTCGGGCAGCGCGCGGTTGCTGATCGCCTCGGTGATGGCATAGGCGGTCTCGACGAAGGACTCCGCCTGCTGCTCCGACAGATTCCGGGCGGTGGTCTCCTCCAGGGTCTGCCACAGGGCCGTGATGGGCTCGCGCATCGCCCGGCCCTTGTCGGTGAGGTGGACCACCATGACGCGCCGGTCGTGTGCGGCCGGCTCGCGGATGAGCAGGCCGGCGTCCTGCATGCGGCGGAGCGCCTTGGAGATGGTGGAGTGGTCCACGCCGAGGCATTCGAGCAGCTCGGACTGGGACTGGCCGTCCCGGTCGAAGAGGTGCATCAGCACCAGTTCCTGTCCGAGATGCAGGTCCATCTCGCGCAGCAGGGCGGCGGCGTAGGCGCGGTGGGAGCGGGCAAGTTGGAAGATCGCGTAGCTCATCGGTCCTGCGTCGGCCGTCGTGGGGATGCGGGGTTCGGGGGTGGGCATGGTTCGGTTCCTCAGCCAGTGCGGGTGGGGTAGTCGGTGTAGCAGGCCGCTCTGCCGCCTGGGGAAGCGGTGGGCGGGCGCGCTCAGCCGACGGTCAGGACGAGCTTGCCCCACACGTGCCCGGCGTCGCCGACCGGCTGGGCCGTGGCCCTCGGTCGAGCGGGTAGGTGCTGACGGTTGTGACGACCTTGCCGGCTCTGAGAGCTTGCGACTGGCGCCACTCACTGTGCGAGGAGTCGGACGATCGCCTGGCTGCACGGGCTTGCGCCGGCTGCGGATCCGCTGGGAACGACGCGATGGCATCCACGAAGCCCTCCTCGGCTTCGCCGCCTGCCTCATCACTCACCGCCGCGTCCAACGCCCAGTTCCGTGAGACGTCTCTGTCAGGACTTCTTGAGCCAGCGTTGCAGCGCCTCGGGCACGTTCGTCGGATGCGAGCTGAAGCTCAACCGGATGTCGGGCTGGAGGTCGATGAGCACGTTGACGATCCGTTCGAACAGGACGGTGTACTCCGGGACGTTCTTGATGCCGCCGCCGATGAGCACCACCCCGAACGAGCGCCCGTCGAACAGTCGGCGCAGCTCGGCCTCAGCCTCGTCGGGGTCCAGGCTGACATAGCCCTCCTCGCCGTCGATGCCCGTGGCCCGGAGCGCGGCCCAGTTGCGCTTCCTCATGGCGACCAGTTCTTCGAGCGTCGCAACCCCCGGCGGGAAATCGTCCGGCGAAAGCGCATCAGGGGTGATGCCGAGGGTCAGCACGCGTTGATTGATCGGAGGCTTCACTTGAGAGTTCTCGTGGGACATGGGGTCGCTCCTCCAAGGCAATACGGCCCGCTCTGACGGCACACCCATGGGGTCTCCTCAGTTCTGCGGGGGAAGTTCCAGAGAAAGTGTGGCTAGCCACATGATTAACGTAGCAGCAATCGTGTGGCTAGCCAAGTATTCGCACATGCGAGGGCCGAGGTGGCTACCTCGGCTCACTTCGGGGTGTACCGATCACTTGCATGCCGACCACGTAAACGGACACGGCGACCACCAGGCGCGAGCAAGGGTCAGCACCCCTCGGTGGCACGGTCTACCTCATCCCCGCCGGTCGCCGAGATGCGCGGCGGCCTCCTCCGGCTGGTAGTCGTTGAACGCCTGCTCGTAGAACGCGATGACGAGCTACGTGGCTCGCGGTTCTCCGGTTCGCCGGTCCAGTCGTGGGCGGCGAAGACGACGGTGAGGAAGCCGTTGGGGGCTTCGACGCCCCAGGCGCCGTGGATGATGTGGGCGACCTTCAGGGACTCCGGCTTCACGGTCAGGCCGGTCTCCTCGTACAGCTCGCGCACCGCGGTCTCGGTGACGGGCTCGCCGGGTTCGCTCTTGCCGACGGGGAGGTCCCACATGCCCTGGGCGAACTTGGCGTTCTGGCTGCGCTGGAGGAGGACGACACGGTTGGTGGCTTTGCCGTGGACGATGACGGCGGCGACCAGCAGGGTCATGGATTCGAGGGCGGGCGGCAGGGCTTTGGGCTGGTCGTCGGTTGTCCGCTGAGCCACGGCTGGTGCCCCTCCGTCGGCCGGTTGGTGGGCAACTTAGGCCAGTGCTTCGCGTGCGCGGCGGGCGAGTTCGGCGGCTCCCGGCACTTGGGAGCAACACCTCGACCGCGCCGGGCTCTGGCTCACCTCGTCCGAGGAGTTCCATGACGCGCGCCACGGTGGCTGCCGGCCCACCACTCTGCTGATCACCGCGCGCAAGCTCTGGCTCCCCTGGGAGAAACCGATGCGCCCGCCCTGCCTCCTGCTCGACGTCGATGGCGTCCTCATACCTTTCCCGGACGCCGAAGGGGCCAGTCCGGCAACCCACAACCGGCACGATGTCGTGCCCGCTGACCGGAGCGCTGACGACCCGGTCACCATCTGGCTCAGCCCTGCGCATGGCCCCTTGCTCATGCAGGTGATCCGGACCGGCCTGGTCACCCCTGTCTGGTGCACCAGTTGGCGCCAAGACGCCACCAACCTGATCGGACCGCTCCTCGGTGTCCCGTCCCTGCCGTGCGTAGACCTCCCACGCCCGCAGATCACCACCAGCCACCCCAACGGGTATCTCCGGAAACGCGATGACGTCGATACCTGGCTCGGCGACGCACCCGCCATCTGGATCGACGACGACTTCACCGACCTCGACCACGAATGGGCGGCGGGACGCACCACCCGTGGTCAGGTGACCGCGCTCGTCCAGGACGATCCTCAACGAACTCGGGGGCGCCATGCCCACGATCATGGACATCCTGCGCCGCATGGGAGACGCCTTCCTGGCCGCCCCGGAACCTGCGCCCGCAACTGAGACCGGGGACCGCCGCGAGGCCCGTGCGCAGCGTCGTCGCCGTATCCGCTGAACGAAAGAGGCCAGCTCAGACGGGTCTGAGCTGGCCTTCAGGATGAGCCCCCTGTCGGATTCGAACCGACGACCTACGCATTACGAGACCATGAGCGATCGTGTCGTCCTGTGATTCGTCGTGCCGCGTGGTGACGTTGTGCCTGATCAGAGCATGCGTGGCAGGTTGACCCGTACCGCCTGATGCCGCGCCGTCCAAAGGCGTCCGGCCACCGGCTGGCCACCGGGAGGGCCCTTGCTGGTGACGGGAAGCAGGTTCACCGAGATTGTCGGCCTTCGGCAACCCCTTCGCACACATGCCGGATCTCCCGCAGGTCGCTCCAGAGAGGCCCCCATTTCAGCGATCTCGGTCACGGTTCCCGTGATGGCCCGTCCACGATGCAGGGTCTTGAGGAAAGACCAGTCTCGGTCGCTGGGACCCTCGGACGACCCCGTTGGCCGGGGCATGCGTCAGGCGGTTCAGGACCTACCGGACACTGCTCGGGCCAAATCACCCGCTTCCCCGACCCCGCGGACAGAGGGACTGTGCGGCGCGCCGTCGCATAGGGTTGGCACAACCAAGGGGGATTTCGAACACGGCGGATGGTCATGCAGTGGTCGCGACGGCGAGGCGCCCTGGTCGCGTCTCGTCCAGGACCTGCGCACCGTGCGCTTACGCAACCTCCTTGCGCTTCCGTGAGGTGATCGACAACAGGTTTCACACGGCAAGAGGAGCCATCCCGATGACCGCGGAGCGGGAAAGGCCCGAGCACCGCCGGGCCGCGTCCGGCCTGACGGGACGTGCCGGCGAGCTGGACCTCATCAAGGCCGTCATCGAGGACACCGGTAAGTCGGGCGGCTCGCTCACACTCTTCGGCGAACCCGGAGTGGGCAAGTCCGCATTGCTCGACGCAGCCGCCGATCTTGCCCTGGAGAACGGCATGCGGACGCTGCGGGCGGCCGGGGCCGAGTTCGAGGCCAATATCGCGTTCGCGGGGCTCAACCAACTGCTGGTGCCGCTGGCTCCGATGTTCCCTCGGCTCGACTCGTCCCACGAGAGCGCCCTGCGGGTGGCACTGGGCTTCGGCGACGGCCCGACTCCCTCGCGCCTCCTGATCGCGACCGCGACACTGTCGCTGCTCCTGCTCGCCGCGCAGGAGCAACCGCTGGTGGTCATCGTCGACGACACCCAGTGGCTCGACGACGCGAGCGCCGACGTGCTGGCGTTCGTGGCCCGACGGGTCGCCGACACCGCGGTGCGTGTCCTGACGGCGGTCCGCACCACCGGGCAGCCGCCGACCAGTGACGGCAGCAGCCTCACCGTCCGCTCCCTCGGCGACGCGGCGGCCGAGTCGCTGCTGATCGGCCGCTACCCGGATCTGGCCGGGCCCGTGCGCCGGCGCATCGTCACCGAGGCGCAGGGGAACCCGCTCGCCCTGGTCGAGCTGCCGGCCATGCTGACCCCGGACCGGTACCCGACCGCCGATGCCCTGCCCGCCGTACTGCCAATGACCGAGCGGCTCAGCCGGACGTTCACCTCCCGCATCTCCGCACTCGCGCCCGAGACCCGGGACCTGCTGTTGCTGCTGGCTCTGGACGGCTCGGGGCGGGCGCTGTCCGACGAGGGTGTGGTGGGCTCCGGTGCCGCGGCCCAGCTGGACATCGCCGAACACGAACGCATCGTCGTGGTCGACCAGCAGCACACGGTGGTCTTCCGCCACCCGCTGGTGCGCTCCGCGGTGGTCGAACTGGCCGGGCCCGAGGCCCGGCGCAGAGCCCACCGGGCGCTCGCCAAAGGCCGGGCGCTGGATCCGGGGCACCGGGCCTGGCACCTGGCGGACGCCTCCTTCGGTCCCGACGAGGAGGTGGCCAGCCTGCTGCAACGCGAGGCGATCCAGGCCCTCAAGCGCGGGGACCCTACGGCCGCGGTGGCGGCGATGACCCGCTCGGCGGATCTGAGTCCGGACCTCCAGCAGCGCTCGCAACGGCTGGCGGCGACCGCTTACTTCGCCGCAGAGGTCCTGGGCGACCTGCGGTCGGTGTCGAGCCTGCTGAGCGATGCCCGGCGGGTGCACGCGGGCGTGGGCTCGCTGGCCGCCGCCTCTGCGGCGGCTTCACTGCTGCTGTACTCCGACGGGGACGTCATCTCCGCGTACCGGGTGATCAGCGCCGCGCTGCAAGCCCCGGACGTCGAGCCCGCCGCAGAGGAGGTCAACTCGGCGATCTGGATTCTGTCGCTGACCGTCGCCCTCAACGGGCGCAAGGAGATGTGGGACTCCTACCGCAAGCTGGTGGAGCGGTACCGCGACCTGCTGCCGGAGTCCGTGCTGATCCGCTCCGAGATCGCCACCAACCCCGCCACCGCCTCGCCCGAGGCACTGGCCACCCTCGACCGGCAGATCGCGGCCCTGGCCACCGAGCGCGACCCCGGGCAGATCATCCGCGTCGCCTACGTCGCCAACGACGTGGACCGCCTCGCCGACCTGCGCGAACCGCTCCTGCGGGTGTGGCGCGAAGGCAGGCAGGCGGGTGCCGTCGCCTCGGTGACCAACGCGCTGATGCTGTTGTGCGGGGAGAGCTACCTGGCCGGGCGCTGGGACGACACGATGCGCTTCGCCGAGGAGGGCCTGGAACTTGTCGAGGCCTACGGATACCTGGAGTTCGTCTGGTACCTGAAGTACAGCAAGGCCCTGGCCGCCGCCGCACTGGGCCAACAGGACGTGGCGGAGGAGCCGCTGGAGTGGATGCTGTCCTGGTCGCTCCCGCGCCAGGCCTTCATCGTGCCGCAGCACGTGTACCGGGTGCGGACGCTCGCCGCCATCGGCCGCGGCGCCTACGAGACCGCGTACGCCGAGGCGGTCAGGATCAGCCCGCGCGGCGTGGAAGGCGGCACCGCCCAGCAACTGCAGCTGTTCGTGGCCTACGACCTGGTCGAGGCGGCCGTACGGACCGGCCGCACCGAACAGGCCCGGGAATTCGTCGACGCGATGCTGCGCATGGGCATCGCGAAGATCTCCTCCCGCTGGGCGCTGCTCGTGGCGGGGGCCCAGGGGCTGGTGTCCGAGGGCGAGGTGGCGAGCGCCCACTTCGAGCGGGCCCTTGCGGCGGCGCCCGAGGAGCTGTGGCCCTTCGAGCGTGCGCGGGTGCTGCTGGCGTACGGCGAGCACCTGCGCCGTGAGCGGGCCACCGTCGAGTCACGGGTGCAACTGGTCGCGGCGCTGGGGCTGTTCGACCGGCTGCGGGCCGCGCCGTGGGCCGAGCGCGCCAGGAACGAGATGAGGGCCACCGGCCTGTCCCGCCGCCCGGCCGACGTGAGCCAGGTCCAACTCACCCCGCAGGAGCTGCAGATCGCCACGCTCGCGGCATCAGGGCTGACGAACAAGGCGATCGGCGAACGGCTGCACCTGTCCGCCCGCACCGTCAGCGGGCACCTGTACAACGTGTTCCCCAAGCTCGGCGTCACCACCCGCGCCGGCCTGCGCGACGCGCTCACCGCGCTGGGCGAGCAGCACGATGATCCGAGGTTTCCGTAGCCAGGGAGAACAGCCGGGTCGGGTGACTGGTACGGCGAGGGAGCCCGGGCGCGCGCCGCAGTAGGCGCTGAACGGCAAGGAGCCCGGCAGCGCGTTGGTCGCGCTGGCGGGCTCGTTGCCGTTGGGTCAGGCGTCGATGTCGACGACGATCTTGGCGTGGGCCGAGCCGTCCTCGACGGCCGTGTGGGCCTGGGTGACCGTGTCCAGGGTGTAGCGGCGGGGGTCCAGCAGTGGCTTGAGCAGGCCGGCGTCGGCCAGGGCGGCGGCTTCGCGCAGGATCTCGCCGTGGTGCTCGCGGCCCTTGCCGGTGAGCATGGGCAGCAGGGTGAAGACCCCGGAGTAGGTGGCGCCGCGGAAGGAGAGCGGGGCCAGGCTGTGGCTGCCCCAGCCCAGGGCGCTCAGGACGTGGCCGGTGTAAGTGCGCACCGCGGCGAAGGAGTTGTCCAGGACGGCGCCTCCGACAGTGTCGAAGACGATGTCGAAACCTTCACCACCGGTGTGGGCGGCGACGTACTCCTCCACCTCGGTGCCGGCGTAGTCGATCGCGGTGGCGCCGAGCCCACGGACGGTCTCGGCGTGGGCGGCCGAGGCGGTGGCGAAGACCTCGGCGCCACGGGCCCGGGCGATCTGTACCGCGACGTGACCGATGCCGCCTGCTCCGCCGTGCACCAGGACCTTGTGCCCGGCGCCGACCTCGGCCCGGTCCACCAGGCCCTCCCACGCGGTGACGACCGACAGCGGCAGCGCCGCAGCCTGCCGCATGGTCAGAGCGGCGGGCTTGTGGGCAAGCAGGCGGGCGTCGGCGGCGGCGTACTGCGCCAGTGATCCCTGCAGGTCACCGACACCGCCACTCAGCCCGTACACCTCGTCGCCGACGGCGAAGCCGGTCACCTGCGGCCCGACCTCCTCGACAGTGCCGGCCAGGTCCAGGCCCAGCACCGCGGGCAGGACGGAACGAGCGTGTGCTGCCTGACCGGCGCGGATCTTGGTGTCCAGGGGGTTCACGCCGCTGGCGGCGATCCTGACCAGGACCTGGCCGGCGCCGGGCACCGGCTTGGCGATGTCGGCCAGTTCCAGCGGGGTGGCGAATTGTCTGAGCACGGCTGCACGCATGGTCACTGTCTTTCGGTGGGTGCGGGTGGTGGCCGCCGTCATACGGGGCGGTGGAGCTGGGGTCGGGCCGCTCGCGCCGGGGTCGCCGGGTCGAGGGCCGCCGCCGTGAAGGCGGCGGGGTTCTCCTGGGGGAGGTCGTGCCCTGTGTGCGGTACCCGGCGGTGGGTGCGCGGGGTGCCGAGCGCGGCGGATCCCGTGCACGTCGTCGCCGCGGGGATCACGGCTGCAGCAGCCACTGGGCCTCGGCGCTCGCGCGTGACGGGCGCCAGTCGATGACCGTGTGCGTGGCCACCTCGGCGATGCCGAACGGGTCCAGGGCCAGGATCCGGCCCAGTGCCTCGCGGTCGGCGGCCCGGGCCAGGACGAGGCCGCCCGTCCTGGGGTCCTGGCGGCCCGAGGCGAGGAAGTGGCCGGCCGCGTAGTTCTCCTCCAGCCAGGCGTTGTGGGCCTCCAGGTGGCGGTCGATCTCTTCGAGCGGCGCGGTGTAGTTCAGGATCACGATGAACATGGCGGGCACTTCCGATCTTCGGACGGGGCGGTCAAGGGGGGTACGGCGGCAGGGGTCAGGCGGGCTGGACCCGGGCCCAGAAGTCGTTGAACTCGACGCTGTCGAAGAACGCGACAGCGCTCACGATCCGCTGGTCACGCATCGTCAGGAACCAGGCGTAGGTGTTGTCGTAGCGCGATCCGTCCCGCACCGTCGCGCTCGCGTCGAACAGGGCGACCACGGTGTCTCCGTCGGCGTACAGTGCGCGGACGGACGGCACCAGCGGGCTGCTCATCCGGGCGTTGAACGGATAGATGACCGCGTCGAGGAACGCCTTGCGGGTGGGGTAGGTGCCGGAGGCGACGCTGTTGCCGACGATGGTCCAGTCGGCGTCCTCGGCCAGCAGGTCGAACACTCCGCCAGTACCGGCGGCCCAGGCGTCGAACGCCTCCGCGACCAGCTGCTTGTTGGATTTCTCGGACATGGGGTTTCTCGTTTCATCGGTGGGGGATTCGGCGGCTGCGCCGTCCTTACCCATGGTCGTCGCCGCCCCACGGCCGGGCATGAGTCATCCGACCCGGGTTTCACCGACCCCGGCCCACCTGGGCGGATACGGGCACCGGCCCGGTGCGCTCGTCACCGGTACCCGGCGCACCCGGTGCGGGGGTGTCGCCGTAGGCCGCGCGGCTCTGACCCGAGGGCGGCGCCACGCAAAGACCCTTCGCAGTCAGGTCGGATGACTGGTGCGGTCCGGATGCCCCCGGGGCGACGCTTCAGTTGTCCCCGCCGCTCGGCAGGGACAACGCATCCCGACCCAAGGAGCACCCCATGCCGTTCGTCAACGTCAAGCTCGTCGACGGAGTGTTCACCACCCAGGAGAAGCACGACATGGCCGCCGCCCTCACCGAGGTCATGGTCAAGTTCGAGGGATCCGAGGCCTTCCGCGAGATCGTCTGGGTCCTCATCGAGGAACTCCACACCGACGGCTGGCACATCGGCGGCAAGCCCTTCGCCGGCCCCGCCACCCTCCTCGACACCCTCGGCCGCTCCGCCGCCACCTACCAGACCATCGACGGCCACCCCGTCACCCGCCCCGACCTCGCCAAGGCCGCCCCCTACCAGGAGAAGTGACACCACCCGGCACGACCTCCGGCACGACCCGAAGAGGAACGGCCATGCCCCTCACGCAGATCTCGCCCGTCATCCTCACCCTGGACGACGCGGCCACGGCCACCGCCGCAGGCGTCCACAAGGCCACTGAGCTCGGGGTCCCGTACACCTTCACGGTCCTCGACGGCGGCGGCAACACCGTGCTGGTGACCCGGATGGACGGTGCGGCGCTCGCCTCCATCGACACCTCCCGGGCCAAGGCCCGCACCTCCGTGTACTTCGGCGCCGCGACCGCGGACCTGGCCCCCGCCGTGCAGTCCGGCGCCCCGCTGTCCTCGATCCAGACCGCCACCACGCTCCCGCTGGCCTTCGTCGCCGGCGGCGTCCCGATCACCGACGCCCGCGGGGTCGTCGTCGGGGCGCTGGGGGCCGGCGGCGGATCGCCCGCGCAGGACCACGAGGTCGCCGCCTTCGCGGTCCAGGCCCTGCGCCGCCGCTGAACCGGCACCCCTCCCCTCCCCTCCCCTTTCCCCACCCACTCAGGAAGCGAAGCCATGCCCTACATCACCGTCGCCAAGGAAAACACCACCGACGTCGACCTGTACTACGAGGACCACGGCGAGGGCTCCCCCGTCGTGCTGATCCACGGCTACCCGCTCGACGGCAAGTCCTGGGAGCTGCAGATCCCGGCGCTCCTCAAGGCCGGACACCGCGTCATCACCTACGACCGCCGGGGCTTCGGCCAGTCCAGCCAGCCCACCACCGGCTACGACTTCGACACCTTCGCCAACGACCTCGACGTACTGCTCGACGTGTTGCGCCTCAAGGACGTCGCCCTGGTCGGCTTCTCGATGGGTACCGGCGAGATCGGCCGCTACATCGGCACCCATGGCACCGACAACCTGCGCAAGGTCGCGTTCCTGGCACCCATCGAACCGTTCCTGCTGCAGACCCCCGACAACCCCACCGGCCTTCCCGCCGACGTGTTCGACGGGATCGTCTCGGCCGCGGAGTCGGACCGGTACGCCTGGTTCACCAGCTTCTTCAACGACTTCTACAACCTCGACGTGAACCTGGGCACCCGCATCAGCGAGGAGGCGGTACGCGGCAGTTGGGTCACCGCCACGCGCATGTCCCCGTTCGCGTCCTCGGCCGTGGTGCCCAGCTGGCACACCGACATGCGCGCCGACATCGCGAAGATCGACGTGCCGACGCTCATCCTCCAGGGAACCGCCGACCGGATCCTGCCGATCGACGCCACCGGCCGCCAGTTCACCAAGGCGGTGCCCGACGCGCAGTACGTCGAGATCGACGACGCCCCCCACGGGCTGCTGTGGACCCACGCGGACCAGGTCAACACCGCGCTCGTCGACTTCCTGGCTTCCTAGTCGTCACGTTCCTCGCTGCGTAGTCGTCACACGGGCGGGCCGGAGCCCGGCAACTGCCATCCCCTGCCCGCCCGCGTACCACCCGCCCGCTCCTCCTACTTCCGCGGAGAAGACATCAACCATGAACGCCAGTCCCCTCGTCCCCCTGCTCGACGCCTGGCAATGGCAGGCAGACGCCGCCTGCCGGGGCATGGCATCGGCCGTGTTCTTCTCGCCTCCCGGCGAACGCGGCCACCGCCGACGCAGGCGCGAACAACGCGCCGTAGAAGTCTGCCGCGCCTGCCCGGTCCTCGACATGTGCACCGCGTTCGCACTGAGCACCCGTCAGCCGTACGGAGTCTGGGGCGGCCTGACCGAACGCCAGCGTGACATCCCATGCCCCGAGTCGAGGGCCGCGTGAACGCTGGCACCCCGCCGAACTTTGCAACGAACGCTTATTCGATAAGGAAGGCAGACCATGGCACAGGAAACCGCCCGCCCCGCCGACTCCTCCGGGGTCTACCGCCTCGGCGGCGACCTGCCCGTCAACCGGCTCGGCTACGGCACGATGCAGTTGACGGGTCCCGGAGTGTGGGGCGACCCCAAGGACCCCGAGGAGGCCGTGCGCGTGCTGCGCCGGGCCGCCGAGCTGGGCGTGAACTTCTTCGACACCGCCGACTCCTACGGCCCGTTCGTCAGCGAGCAGCTCATCCGCAAGGCCCTGCACCCGTACTCCCAGCACCTGGTGATCGCCACCAAGGGCGGGCTCTCCCGCTCGGGCCCGGACGACTGGCGCGCGCTCGGCCGCCCCGAGTACCTGCGGCAGCAGACCGAACTGAGCCTGCGCCACCTGGGCGTGGAGCGGATCGATCTCTACCAGCTGCATCGCGTCGACCCCAAGGTCCCGCTGGCCGACCAGGTCGGTGAGCTGCTCCTGCTGCAGCAGGAGGGCAAGATCCGCCACATCGGTCTGTCAGAGGTGACCGTGGAGCAGATCGAGGAAGCCCGGAAGATCGCGGACATCGTCTCCGTGCAGAACCTGTACAACCTGGCCGATCGCGGTGCCGAGGACGTTCTGGAGTACGCCGAGCGGGAAAACCTGGGCTTCATCCCGTGGTTCCCGATGGCCACCGGCCGGCTGGCGCGCCCGGGCGGCCCGCTGGACACGCTCGCCAAGGAGCACGCTGCAAGCCCCTCCCAGCTGGCCCTGGCCTGGCTGCTGCGGCGCTCCCCGGTGATGCTGCCCATCCCCGGTACCTCCCGCGTGGCCCACCTGGAGGAGAACACCCGGGCCGCGCAGGTCACCTTGACCGACGCCCAGTTCCAGGCACTCAGCCAGGCCGTCTGACCGGCGCCCCGGCCCTGGCGGGCCCAGCGCACTCCCCTCCCCGCAGCCACCCCCTGGGCCGGGTCGCACGAGCCTCCGGCCCAGGGGGTTCCACACGCAAGCGACTGCATGGCACGGCCGACCTGCTGGACCTCGTCCTGACAGCCCATGGAGCACCGCCTGCCCTGGCTTCCCCCCTCACCCCCCACTCCCACGTAAGGAGATCCACCATGTCCTTCCCTCGCCCCCGGCTGCGCACCCTTGTCATCACCGCCGCTGTCACCGCTTCGGCCAGCCTGTCCCTGATCCCGTTGGCCTCCGCCCACACCAGCCGCGCCGCCCCCAGGCCCACGGTGGTACTGGTGCACGGCGCCTTCGCCGACGCTTCGAGCTGGAACGGCGTGGTCGAGCGGCTGCAGCGCGACGGCTACCCGGTCATCGCTCCGGCCAACCCCTTGCGCGGCCTGGCCGAGGACTCCACCTACGTCGCCGGCGTCCTGGCCAGTGTCAAGGGACCGGTCGTCCTGGTGGGCCACTCCTACGGCGGCGCCGTCATCTCCCAGGCCGCCGCCGGCGACCCTCAGGTCAAGGCCCTGGTCTATATCGCGGCGCTCGTCCCGGACAAGGGCGAGAAGCTGAGCGCGCTCTCGGACAAGTTCCCCGGCACCAACGAACTGGCCCCCGCCCTGCGCCCGGTGCCCTTCAGCAACTCCGACGGCACCGGCGGCTCGGACCTGTACGTCGACCCCACCCGCTTCCGGGCCGTGTTCGCAGCCGACCTGCCCGCTTCCCAGACCGTAGTGATGGGCGCCGAACAGCGCCCCGTCGCCGCCGCCGCGTTCGCCTCCTCGGCCACGGCCGCCGCCTGGCACACCATCCCCTCCTGGGCCCTGGTCGCCAGGCAGGACGAGGCGCTGGGCGCGCCGCTGGAGCGGTTCGAGGCCCGGCGCGCCCACTCGCACACCGTCGAGATCAACAGCTCCCACGTCGCGATGATCTCCCACCCCGGCACCGTCACCCACCTCATCGAGGACGCCGCCACGACAACGGCCCGCTAGAGAATCGGTCCCCTGGAGAAGGGAAAGACGCAGTGCGGTGCGGCGTCGAATAGAGTCGGGACTGACAGGAGAAAGAGGCGCCTCCTCATGAGCGCAGAGCACCTGGGCACCGAAGGCCAGGGCGTCGCGACCGGCCTGACCGGCCGGTCCAGCGAACTGGACCTCATCCGAGCGGTGATCGACGACACCGCCCGGCTCGGCGGCTCGCTGACCCTGTTCGGTGATCCCGGTGTGGGAAAGTCCGCCCTGCTCGACGCCGCCGCCGATCTCGCCGGCGCCCGGGGTATGAGGACGCTGCGGGCGGCCGGCGCCCAGTTCGAGGCCAACATCGCGTTCGCCGGCCTCAACCAGCTACTGGTACCGCTGGTCCCGCTGTTCGCGGAACTCGGCCCGGACCACGAGAGCGCTCTGCGGGTGGCACTGGGCTTCGGCGAAGGCGCGACCCCCTCACGCATCCTCATCTCGACCGCAGCTCTGTCACTGCTCCTGCTCGCCGCAGAGGAACAACCTCTGGTCGCCATCGTCGACGACGCCCAGTGGCTCGACGACGCCAGCGCCGACGTCCTGTCCTTCGTGGCCCGGCGGGTCGCCGGAACCCGAGTGCGGGTGCTCTCGACAGTCCGTACGACCGGGGAGCCCCTGCGCGCTCGCGGCGACGTCAACAGCCTCACCATGCGTTCCCTGGACGACGCCGAGTCCGAGGCCCTCCTCCTCGCCCGCTACCCGGACCTGGCCGAACACGTGCGCCGGCGCATCGTCTCCGAGGCCCAGGGAAACCCGCTCGCCCTGGTAGAACTGCCCGCGACGCTGGCCTCGGACCGGTACCCCACGGCGGACATGCTTCCCGCCGTGCTGCCGCTGACCGAACGGCTCACCCGGATCTTCACCGCCCGGATCACCGCGCTCGCACCGGAAACCCGGGACCTGCTCCTGCTGCTCGCCCTGGACGGTTCGGGCCAGGCACTGTCCGCCGAGAGCGTGGTGGGACCCGATGCCGCCGACCACCTCGACATCGCCGAACGCGAGCGGATCATCGTCGTCGACAGCCGCCACTCGATCGTCTTCCGCCACCCACTGGTGCGCTCCGCCGTCGTAGAACTGGCCCGTCCCGAGCAACGGCGCAGGGCCCACCGGGCACTCGCCGGCTGCCGACGCGCCGATCCCGGACGCCGCGCCTGGCACCTCGCCGACGCCTCCTACGGCCCCGACGAGGAGGTGGCCACCCTCCTCCAGCACGAGTCGATCCAGGCCCTCAAACGCGGAGACCCCTCCGCGGCGGTGGCGGCGATGACACGCTCGGCCGACCTGAGCCCGGATCCCGAGCACCGGTCACAACGCCTGGCCGGGGCCGCGTACTTCGCGGCCGAGGTGATGGGAGACCTCCAGTCGGTCTCGCAGCTGCTCACCGATGCGCGCCGCCTGGACGCCAACGTCGGCTCGCTGGCGACGGCTTCGGCCGCGGCCTCGCTCATGCTGTATTCCGACGCGGACGTCGTCTCGGCCTTTCGGGTGCTCACCACGGCCCTGCGGGCCCCCGGGGCGGAGCCGACCGCGGAGGAGATCAACGCCGCGATCTGGGTCCTCTCGGTGATCGCCTCGCTCAACGGGCGCAAGGAGATGTGGGACCCCTACCTCGAACTGGTCGACAAGTACCGCGACTTGCTGCCCGAGGGCCTGCTCGTCCGCTCCGAGGTCGTGTCCAATCCGGCCCTCGTCTCTCCCGAGGCACTGCACACCCTGGACCAGGAGATCGCGACCCTGACGACCGAGCTCGACCCCAGCCAGATCATCCGCGTCGGCTATGTCGCCAACGACGTCGACCGCCTCGCCGACCTGCGCGAGCCGTTGCTGCGCGTCTGGCAGGACGCCGCCCGCACGGGGGCCGTCGCCTCCGTCACCAACGCGCTCATGCTGCTGTGCGCGGAGAGCTACCTCGCCGGCCGATGGGACGACACCCAGCGCTTCGCGGAAGAGGGACTGGAGCGCGCCGAGTCCTACGGATACGTCAACTTCGTCTGGTTCCTGCACTACAGCAGGGCCCTCGCCGCAGCCGCGCTGGGGCAGCAGGACGAGGCCGAGGAACCGCTGGAGGCAATGCTGGCCTGGTCGATCCCGCGCCAGGCCTTCATCGTCCCGCAGCA
This sequence comes from Streptomyces sp. NBC_01478, assembly GCF_036227225.1. Classification (GTDB taxonomy): domain Bacteria; phylum Actinomycetota; class Actinomycetes; order Streptomycetales; family Streptomycetaceae; genus Streptomyces. The sequence continues at coordinate 5,423,433 of NZ_CP109444.1, forward strand.
CGTGTACCGCGTACGAACCCTCGCGGCGATCGGCCGCGGCGACTTCGAGACGGCGTACACAGAAGCGGCCAGGATCAGCCCACACGGACTGGAACCGGGCACCGCCCGCCAACTCCAACTCTTCGTCGCCTACGACCAGATCGAGGCCGCCGTCCGCACCGGCCGCACCGAACAGGCCCGGGGGTTCGTCGAAGCGATGCTGCGGATGAACATCACGAAGATCTCCACCCGCTGGGCAATGCTCGTGGCCGCGGCACAGGGCCTGGTGTCCGAGGGAGAGGTAGCGAGCACCCACTTCGAACGGGCCCTCGCAGCGGCGCCCGAGAACCTGTGGCCCTTCGAACGCGGACGCGTCCTGCTGGCCTACGGCGAACACCTGCGCCGGGAACGGGCCACCGTCGAATCACGCATCCACATCAACGCCGCGCTGACGATCTTCGACCGGCTGCGGGCCGCACCGTGGGCCGAGCGCGCCCGAACCGAACTGGGAGCGACCGGCGTATCCCGGCGCCAGACAGGCTCGACGGACATCGGGCTCACTCCGCAGGAGTTGCAGATAGCCACGCTCGCGGCCTCGGGCCTGACGAACAAGGCGATCGGCGAACGGCTCCACCTGTCCGCCCGCACGGTCAGCGGACACCTCTACAACGTGTTCCCCAAACTCGGCGTCACCGCCCGCGCCGGCCTGCGCGACGCACTCACCGCCCTCACAGCACAGGAAGGCCTGTCGCCGGGTGCGGTGGTGCGCCCGACCACCGACGACGGGTGAGCCGCCGAGGCCTGGCGTTTCGTCGGGTCAGCGGCCGACGGCAGGCCCGGCTCGGGCGGAGCCGTCCTTGGAGCGGGTTGTCGATCACACCCCAGGCGGAGCGCATCGATCGCGGGATTGTCCGGACGCCACAACCCTGCGACCCCAAGTGCGCCTGCGACCGCACGGCCGATCGGAACCCATCCGCACAACCGCTGCACGCTCGGCCACGGCATGGCCACCACGCCAACTCCGACAGACCGAAGCCGACCGGCGGAACGGGGCAAAGGTCCAGGTCACAGCTCTGCGAACCGAAACGCCCACTGGCAGTCGACCCCGGACCCACGCATTGCGATGCGTAGCCCACAGGTACCCGATCAGCCCGGATTCCCAGGTCACCCGAAACAAGAAACCTCAGGTCAGAGGCCTGACCTGAGGTTTTCCACGGAGCCCCCTGTCGGATTCGAACCGACGACCTACGCATTACAAGTCCTGGCGGGATCTTGCCGGGTGGTTCCGGACGCTGACTCGGTGTCCGGAACCACCAGGTCAGAACAGGTTCGTAGTGGGGTGCGGTCCACGTCAGGATGGCTCCTGCCGCACCGTCCGCTCACGCATCGCTCACGCAGAAGGGACCGCTGACCAGCACGTTCGATCCGAAATAGGAGGCACGATGGTCTACAGCCCATTAGTCTTCTGCGCTGCAGTGATCCGCCCCGAGGATTCGGATGTGGCGCCACACATGCGCGTAGCTACGGTGCACCGCGCGCATCCAGGAAGGAACAGAGTTCCAGTCGGCAGCCACCTCGCGCTCGCCCCAGGCCACTTGCATGATCCGGCGATCACCAGCGAAGTCCTCGACGAGATCGCGGCGCAGGAAGAGTAGGTGGCCGCCCCAGGGCTTGTCCGCGCGGACGACTGCCGAGGCTCGTCGGCCATCCAGGCCCACGAGGTCCACAGTGCCAGGCAGTTGGCGCAGGTCGAACCTGGTAGCGAACTCGAACGACGGCACGTCGTAGCCCCCGCCCAGCCCGATCTCCGAAGTGCTGTCGGGGGAGAAGTCCACGGCGACCTGGCCGAACCCGATGCCGTCGTCCTGCCGGTCGCCACGCAGCGCTCGATATGGGAAGGCGCCCGAAGCATCGTCGTCGAATGTCAGATCGAATCGGGGGTTCCAAGGCATCTCAGCGGCCAGCACGTCGCGGATCATCGGCAGCGGAGGGAAGAAATGGTTTCCCGGATACTGGCGCTCGCTGGCGAGCTGCCGAGCTGGTTCCACGTCCTCCGGCTTCAGCAAGAGGGTGCGGAAGAACCCGAACACCGTCCGCCCATCGTGGCGGTGGTCCAGATATCCCTCGACCAGAAGCCAGCCGTCGTCCACTCCGTGGATCTCCTCGGGTGACCACAGATGGTCCGGGACGGCCACTGTCCCCGAGGTGAGCCAGGTCTGGTCGTCGGTGGGCTCCACGGGTGCCCACACCGGAAGGGGCATGGGTGCTACCGAGGGCCTGTCAGGGAAGGTCGGGTCGATGTCGGGCATCAAGCGTTCTGCGTCCCCGAGAGGCGCTGGTGCGCGGCCATCGTCCACGAGGCGGCCGACCATTTCGTGGTAGGCGATCCAGCCGTACTTCTTGCCGTACCGTTCTACCCTCCTTTTGGTGCCGTATGGCCGCTCGGCGTCCGCGGCAATGGACTGGTCGACGATGCCGAATTCATTCGCGCGCCAGCCCAGTTCCCAGACCCGAGCCATCACCTCGGCGCGGGCCCTGCGGTAGTCGGGGTGGTCAAAGTCGTAGTTGTCCCTGCCGTTGATGGCAGCCCCGATGATGTAGTTCTCGAAGTCGATGCCGAAGGTGCGGTCGCACTCGCCGGCGTTGGGGTCTTCGTCCTCCATCACCTCAGCGGGCGCCGGGGCGGCGAACCTCGGTGCGAAGGCATCGACCCCATCCGGGACGGCAGCGGGGTGCAGAGCGCCAGCGAATTCATAGGTGGCCCGTACGTAGCCGCGCAGTTGCTCGTGCGAGGTGGGTGTGTTCCCGCCGTCCAGGAAGCGGTCGCGCATCTGCATCAGCCAATCCCCCAGCGCGCGTTCGAGCGGTCCGCCAGGATCGGGCATTTGGTGGGTGCCAGCGGCTCCGAACGCTGCGGCAACGATGCGTTCGACGACGTAAGGGTCGTCGACGTCGAGCATCCGGGCGGCGAGGTCGAACAGCCGCTTGGGTTCTGGCCGACCGTAGCGCTGGAGGGCTTTCGTCGCCAGGTCCCGCAGGCTTGTGTCCGTGGAAGTCAGTAGCCAGGCGATGGCCAGCGCGTCAAGGTCGTCGCTCTCTGCGCGATTGCTACTTCCGGACCACCTGTCGATCGCTCGTTCCAGGTCCGACGTCAGCCGGCCTGGAGCCTGGCCTCGAGCCCATTCGGTCCAGCGTAGGTCACGTTTAGGAAGGGGCAACTGGCGCAGGACGCGGTCAAGGAATGCGGCATTCAGGCGGTGCGGAGCAGACCTGCGGATCTCCCACAGACGGCCGAACGCTGGTCTGCCCTTCCTCTTGCCGGGATGCGCGGTAAGGAGCGCGGTTGCGAGCGCGTCGACGGTCTCGTTGTCGAGGAAGTCCGACTCGGTGGTGAGTTCCTGGGCGAGCACCAACGAACGGTGCTCATCAGGGGCGACACGCCACAGGTGGTGCCGGGTAAAGCGGCGTGGCAGCAGTGAGGTTAGAGCGATGAGGATGTCCTCGCCGAGGGGGTGCGCTTGGTCGCCCAGGAGGGACTGCCAGAGAGCCACCTCTGCGAGCTGCTCGTTGACGTCCGCGGGGGGAATGCGCACCAGAATCGCGTCGGCGATCAAGTATCCGGCGAGGCGGTCAAAAACGAAGCCGCACTCAGCGTCGTCGGAACCTCTGATCTCCTCGCGGAAGATCACTCCCTCCTCTACCAGGCGCCGGAACAGGCTTTCGTCCCAGTTCGGCTGGTCAGCGTCGAGGATGCTTCGCGCTTCGTCGAACGGAAGCCGACGGACGTCATGCGTCCACATGTGCCTCGCCAGAGCCGTGAGGCGGCGCCGGATCTGGTCTGCCGGGACCGGGATGCGGGCCGGATCCTGGGCCAGCCGCTGTACCACGCCCTCGCGGTACAACTCGAAGACGCCGATGAGGGACTGAGGCAGCGCCTCCACGCCCACCGGCACTCGACGGTCGTGGTTTGCAGCCTCGCAGTACATGCGGACGAAGAGCGGGTTATGAAACTCTCCCATCGGTAGCCAGGCGTCGGCCGGGTTGATCAGGTAGTGACGGAAGTAAACGCGGAGGATGTCGTCGACTTCCGCGCGCTGCCACTCCAGTTCCAGGGGCACCGTGTCCTTCGGGAGGGCCTGGTCGGCGAGCGCCTCGCGGAGGGTGACGATCAGCGCCACATGAGGGTAGGCGCCCAGGGCAGGTGCCAATCCGGCGAGCAGTGCCCTCCATTCTGAGGGCCGTTCGGCCTCGTTCAGGCCGTCGATGATCAACGGAATCCGGCAGCCGGCGCGGTTACCAGCTGAGTTGAGAGCTTCCAGCAGGTCCTCGAAATAGTCGACCTTAAGTCCGGGGATCCTTCGCGCGAGGTCGTCGAGGGTTCCGCCAGCGCGCAGGTTCCCGCCCTGGATGAAGACTCCTGCCGTGGGCTGGTCGTTCGGTGAGGTCATCTGCGCGGCAAGGTGCGTCTTGCCCTGTCCCGCGGCGGCGATGACGGCGAGCAGGGGGGCTTCGGTGTCCGCCCGTGTGTCGTGCAGCCACTGGACGATGTCGCGGATCTCCGCACCGAGACCGGTAACCAGCAGCGCCTCGGGCAGGCGACGCTGCCTCAGTTTGAGCACCAGGCGTCGCAGCGTTCGGGGAGAGGTTGTCGGCGGCCGCTGTTCGGCAAGGCGCTCACGGATCTCCCAGGGCCGTAGACTCCTTCCGGCGTCAAGGACCTCCCGCAGGTCGTCGACGAACCGGTCTAGGTCGTCGGTAATCTCTACGGCGTCTTGGCGGAAGGTGTTGTCGAGGTCGGCGATGGCTGCGCGCAGTGCGTGGATCCGGGCTGCGATGTCGTCGGTGCGCTGCTGAAGCCACTCGAACGACGCCGGGCGCAGCAAGGCCCGGTCGATGCGATGCTCCACATGGTGGGAGGTATGCAGCCGTGGCGTCCACCGTGCCTCGACGGGTGCCACAGATCGCTTGTGGGCTTGTGCCAGTACGTCTGCGGTGAGGGCGAGTTCACCGAAGAAGGTGGAGCGGAGCTCGTCGTGTCCCGCGAGCTGGTCGTCGTAGTTCTCGGTGGACCAGAGTTTGACACTGACCCCCTGCTGACCGAGTCCGTTGATCCATTCCTCGTCCCCCTTGGCAGGCCGCTCTGGAAGGCAGAGCACAAAGTCGGTCAGCCCTACGACGTGCTCGATTGCTTTAGAGAGCGAGTCCTCGATCTGCTTGCGCTGGCCTGCGCTGAGTTCATTCTTGCTGTTGAGGATGAACCACTTGCACGACCAACCCCAGACGCGGCCGGGGGCGCCGAGAGCACCGGCGTGGTCGACGTGCAGGTAGAACTCGACGCCAGGCTGGTTGCGGCGCTCCCGCATCGTGCCCAGCGCGCCGTAACGACGGGAGACGATGGCCCGTGTGAGCGCTTCAAAGTTCCGGTCGGCGGCGCCGGGCAGACGTTCCAGATCAGTCAGATCCACTGTCGCTCCGAGTGCTTGCATCCGACCGAGTGATCGTGTCCTCGTCCCATTCGTGACGGGAGAAGATCTCGATTTTCGCGCCGTAGTGGAGAAGTGCCTTCAGGAATCCCTGGACGTCGGACTCGTCGGTCCAGATCCGGACTGTCTCTCCGGTGCGGGTGACGGTGTGGTCAAGGGCGAAGACGTCGACGTCGTACCTCCCCATGTCGTACAACTTCATTTCGGCGAGTGCTTCGCCCAGTTCGCGAGGCATGCGCTCGCCAGGGCTCTGCCAGTCGTCATCGGACCACGCGTCCTCGGCAAGAGCCTTGAGAGCCTCCATGCGCTCCTCCGCTGCCTTGGCACCGGTGACCGTCTGAAATCGGCCGATCAAGACCAGGTCCATCGAGTGCTCCGAGCCGTAGCCGTTCCAGATCCTCATCGTGCCTCCCTCAACGCCTGCACGGCTTCCATGATGGAGCCCTCGACTGACAATCCCGTGGGCGCATAGGCGTGAGGGCGCAGGACGCCGGTCGCGTCGACATGCATGTGCGCGTCGAGGGGGCGCTCACCTGGGACGGCCTCCGCCGTGGGCAGCGCGGCTTCGAGGCCGGTACGGGAGATCGCGAGCCGAACCTTGTTCCTGGCGGTCGCGGCCCATTCGACAAGACGCTCCGCGTCGGCGTCGCTGATACCGGGACTTGCCGCGGTCGGCTGCTCGGGAAGAAGCAGGAGTTCGGACGCGCCGACCCTGTCGGCGAACTCGGCGAGGTCATCCAGTTCGCCGACCGTGTCGGCATTGATGACAGCGTTGATGCCGAACGGAGCGAGAGAGCTAAGCAACCCGGCCGCCTGGACCACGGCCGCGAACGGTCGGCCGCGGAGCCGCTCGTAGGTGGCTTCGACCCCGTCGACTGACAGACGGACGAAGTGCACAGCCCCGCGCAGGGATTCGACTAGTTCGGGTGTGAGCCGGTGCCCATGGGTCGTGAAGGTCACCGCCATAGACGTGGAGTGGGCTATGTCCGAACACAGCTGGACGAACCTTCGGTACGCGGTCGGTTCCCCGCCTCCGAAGCCGACGCCGAGGCACCCGGCAGCATCGAGTTCGACCGCCCACGCGAGTACACGCTCTCTGTCGAGCACGGCGGCGTGCTTGGGCGCGTAGCAGTAGGCGCAGTGGAGTTCGCAGGCGTTGGTCAGCGCGATGGACAGGTATCGCGGAGCACGGGAGAACTGCTCAGCGGGAACAGGCACCTCGTCGAGCAGCACGTTCATCCCTGAGACGCGGTCAAACAGATGAACCCCAGCTGCGGACAGGCGAATCTTGCACGTCACCGACAGCATGATGCCACCGCTGCCACTGACAGCGAGACGAGATCGAGGCTCTTGACAAGCAGTGGTTTTCGGAGCGAAACACGCGCCCAACTTGCCATCCGCACACTGATGAGCCTCGGAGGAATTGCTCCCAAGCTAAGTCGAGGCGACCGGTGAGGCAGCTGGCTTAAGGCGGCGGGCGGGATCCTGTCCGACCTGCAGTGCACCGATCACCGCAGGAGCCGCTATTGCACGAGCCGTAGAACCGGGCGCTGTTCCTGGACATCGAGCAACTCTCGGACACGCTCAGTCGTCCAGGCCAGCTCATGGGCCAGACTGACCACCGACAAGTTCGCTTCCTTTCTGGCCAGCTCGAAGGCTTGGCGCAGCAGAGACGGCTGCTCACCGGGGTAGTTCAAGACCGACTCGGGGATGAACCCAGGCTGGCCATCCAGTGCACGCAGACGTTGGTACGTGCGGCTGGTTGTAGCGTCGGAAATGAGCCCAAGTTCACGGCATCGGTAGACGAGTGAGTGGATGGAGACACCCCAGACCTGCCTGAGTTCGGCCAGTCGTGCGAGGTCCATCCGCTTGGGCAAGAGGGGAAGGACGCTGTCTTGGGGAGTGAGGAACTCGGCGGCGAAGGCGTCGGCTTCCTTCTCCTGACGGCTGTCTCCAGTGGCATCGCCGTGGAGTACGAGGTGCCCGAGTTCGTGGGCAGCGGTGAAGCGATGGCGGTAGACGTCGTCGGCTCGGTTGGCTGTGAGGACCACGAGGGGCCGTGCCGCTCGGGTGGAGAAGGCGTCCACGGTGGCGGCCGAGGGGTCGGATGCCGGAGGCATCACGACGACGATGCCGTGGGACTCCATGCGTCGGACGAGGTGGGTGACGGGTCCGTCGCCCATGCCCCAACGGCGACGGAGCTCTTGTGCTGCCCCAGCAGGATTCGTGGGCAGTTCGGCTCCGGGGTGGACCTCGCCCCCGGCGAAACCGGGCAGGTTCACCAGGGGCAGCTGAATCCGCCGTTCCAGGGCGTAAGTGAGTTCCCATACCTGTTCGGCAAAGGCGAGAGCTCGTTCCCTCTGGGACTTCGGCGTGCTTCGCAAGCTACGGAAGTGGGCCATAGAGGCGTCGAGCCGGTTTACTGGACGGCCTACCAGGAAGAACGTGGCCGGTACGCCGAGCGTTTCGGCAAGACGGGGGATGAGGTCCGGGCGAGGGCGGGACACCCCTGTCTCGTACTGGCCCACCGCCGCCGGGGTCACCCCGAGGGCATTCGCGACGTCCTTCTTCGTCTTCTCGGCCAGCCGACGTGCCTGTGTCAGCCGAGCGGGATCAAAGCCGTCCGAGATGGCACGGGGCGTGGTGCCCCGCTCCTCCAGGCCCGGGATGAGGTCTTGCTTATTGGTTCGCATCATCTTCGCTGGTCTGGTCGTCGGCCGGCTCTGCTTCTGTCAGCGGCGGAACGTCGCGCTGTTGATCAACGTTCGCACGCGACGACAGCGTAAGGGTCGGCTCTGCTCCGCCGTCGAAGCTGGTCAGTTCTCGCTCGGACGCCGTGGCCTGCTTGGGGATGCTCCTCAGGTGCTGTCCGTGGGATGTGACAGTGTCAGGCAGGGCGAGGGGCTCAGGGGCGGTCTCCCACACCAGGCGCCGCTCAGCACCCAGCGCCGCAATGCCCCAGTACGCCTCCAGGAGTTCGGAGGCATTGCAGGCGAAGGGAACAAGAATCAGACGGGTGCCTCGTGGCACAGATGCGAGACCACCGCGCGGCTCCACTACCTGACCGCTTTCGTCGAAGCCCTCGAAGTCGAACGCGCCCTGCACCTCAGCCGGGTCGGGTGCGAACGTGAACAGCTCCTTCACCAAACGGGACTCACGCGGAATGCGCGCCGTGCGCACGTCCGACAAGGTCTTCGAGTAGAGGAACGGATAGAGCAGACCGTTCCCGACCACCATCAGCTCGAACGGGAACCCGAACGGCTTCACGGGAGTGGCTCCCGGTAGATCCTTCAGCTCCTCCCACACCCGCTCGAACTGCCCCTGCCACCGGGCCGAGCCGTACGTGTGATTGGTACGCGATTCCGCCTGCTCCTGTGCAGCCTGCGCGTTGGCCTGCATGTTCCGTAGTGCCTGGCCAACACCCGCTCGAACTGCCAGCGCCTGCTTGCCGAACACCTCGGTCGCCCAGGGAGAAAGAGACACACTCATGCGGACGACTCCTCTGGTCCGACTTCGGGTTGGAGCACTGCACTACCGAGCAGACTTTAGTTGATGTACAAGTTCTTGCACAAGCGCTTCTTTGTCGTACGTAGTTCTCTCGCTGAAGTAACTCTCGTCCCAGGACCACCGCATGCCCGTCAGTCACGGAGAAGCATCGGCCCTGGTACAGCTATCCGCTGGCCAGTTGCAAGTCAGCATCGCCATCGGCAACTTGCGAGGCGGGCTTCTCGGAGTCCACTCATGGTGTGATCTTGGTGGGTGCTCCCGGACGCTACTTCGGTGTCCGGAACCACCTCGTCAAGTTAGGTTCGGCGTGACCTTCGATCCGATGCCTCACGGCCACCGCCGCACCGTCCGCTTACGCATCACTCACGCATGCCAAGGCGTCCTACCGTGGCCGAGGGGCTGACTCCAATCACGCCTCGTTGCTTGGCCCAAGGGAGGCGTCCTCTCGCAGAACCACTCCGCGAGGACCATTACTCGCCAAGTCCGCATCGCCTCGGGACAAACTGCTGATCCGATGGGAAACCGCTGGCAAAATGGCCACTTGGATGGACTGCGCGGCAGTCGGGGGAGCAAGGAGCAGCGGGTGGGGACGACGATTAGCGGCCGGTTTCTGTTGCTCCCTCAGGAGGCGCGTCCGGGGGGATTGTCCGAGGTCCGCAAAGCCGTGGACATCAAGAGCGCTGGCGGTGACCACGTCGCCGTGAAGCTGCTCAAACAGCGCGAGGACGACGCGATCACCCGGATCTTCCTTGAGCGGGAGACCTCGGCGCTCAAAGCACTGAACCACCCCCACATCGTGCGGATGCTCGACTCTGGCTGGGATCAAGGGCTGGAGCGGTACTTCATCGCCCTGGAGTGGATCGACCGCAGCCTCAAGGACGAGATGGCAGATGGCCGTCCCCTTGACTGGCCGGCCTACTTCACACACATAGGCGGACCGCTGGCTTCCGCTCTCGCATATGCCCACGAGAAGGAGATCGAGCATCGTGATCTGAAACCGGGAAATGTCCTGCTGGCCAGTGACGGCACGGTCAAGCTCGCCGACTTCGGGATCGCCAAGATCTTGTCCAAGGCCGCGGCCGTGACCGACGAGACGGTCGCGGACTTCCGATCCGCCCTGTACTCACCGCCCGAGCAGAGCGAGGCAGTCCCGTACGTCCGTGACGTGTACGCCTACGCGGTCCTGGCCATTCAGGTCCTCTCCCGCAGTCAGGCGCATGACTACCACGATCTGGCGACGGTACTTGACGGTCTGGAACTCGACACCGAGATCCGCAACGTCCTCAGAACCTGCATCGACCTCGACCCCAAGAAGCGGCCAGCCAACGCCATCGTCCTGGAACACCGGCTCCTGGAGGCCGAGCGGGTCTGCGAAAACCGTGATGCCCGCCAACGCAACGCGCTCTGGCTGAAGATGACCCGTCGCGCGGCCGAAAGCCTGAGCGCAACCGCAGCCGGAGAAGAGATCGATTGGGATGCGGTGAAGAACACGGTGCTGGCGGACATCTCCGGCACCGTTCACGTCGACTACGGCTACAACGCGCAGAGCGACGAGGTCGACACCGGCACGGTGCGGGTGTTCGGCCAGAGTCTGTTTCTGCGTCTGGTCCACGACGAGGATCAACGCGACCGGTGCGTCATCGTCTCGGCGGAGGAACGAGCAGAGGAATGGATGGCCAAGCGCCGTGCGTCCTCCCTCAAACTCGACCCCATCCTTACCTGGACGTTCAACGACCCGGGTGAGGACCCGGCGTACGACGGCCTCAACCTGCTGCTGGACAACCTCAACGCGGAACTGGACGCGCGTGAGGCCCTGGCCAAGGAGGGCAAGCGTCAGCAACTCGGCGACCTGTTCGACGGCTGGCGCCGTGTCCTGGAAGCTCGCGAGGAGGTAGCGGCCAACGGGCGGCAGCCGATCCAGTACGAACGGTTGGAAGGCGGTGGCCGCACCCGGGTCTTCCATCTCGCCTCGCCCGACACCACTGCCGAAATCGGCGAAGAGTGGTCCGTTGCGGAGTACCCCTACAGCCGGCCCATCGACCGTGGCGAGATCACCAACCGCACTGACGACACCGTCGTCCTGCGGATGACGCGTCCCCAGGCCGTCCTGCCCGCCCGAGGTGTACTGCTGCCCTTCCTTGGACCCAGCCAGAACGCGATCAACCGGCAGCGCGACGCACTTACCGCAGTCGCCGCTGGGCAGACTGCCAATCTCGACCTGCGGCAGATCATCGATAACCCCGGAGCCCTCAAGGTTGGCCCACCCACCGAGGTCACCACCTGGGTCCGTGCCGATCTCGACCAGAGCAAACGAGACGTCGTCGCCCACGCCCTGGGCACTCAGGACCTACTGCTCGTCGAGGGACCACCCGGCACCGGCAAGACCACCGTGATCGCTGAGATCGTCGAGCAGACCCTCAGCAGGCATCCCACCGCCCGCATCCTCATCGTCAGCCAGACCCACATCGCCATCGACAACGCCCTCAAGCGCCTTGAAGACGCCGGCATCACCGAACTCGTCCGCCTCGGCCGCGTCGATGATCCACGCGTCGCCGAAAGCGCCCAGCCGTTGCTGCTCGACCGGCAAGTCAAGAAGTGGACCCAGGGTGTCCGGACGCGCGCAGAGCGGCATCTGGAGAGCATGGCCGCCAACAGCGGCCAGCAGCCCAACCACCTCAAGGCGGCCCTGGTGCTGGAAGAACTCGCCGCCGTGGCCGCCGACCTAGCACATGTGACGACCCGTCTCGACGAGCTGGCGAACCAGCCTGTGCCTGAGCGCACCACCTCCGCCAGGGAGCTCGGCGAGGAAGTCGTCACCACCCGGGCCCGCCGAGAACAACTCCTCGAACAACGGGCAGAGCTGTTTGCCGAAGTGCAGTCCATGCTCGACGGCGAACTCACCCTCCGCGAGGAAATGAGTGCCGCAGACGTCCGGGACGTCGTCGAGGTGCTCCTCGGCCCGGCCGGGACAGGCAGGGAACTGATGCATCTGCTGCGTCTTCAGGGCGAATGGCTGCAGCGAATCGGCACCGACCAGAACCTGATCGCGGGCTTCCTTCGCACCCGGCGCGTCATCGGCGGAACCGCACTCGGCTTCCTCGGTCACCCAGCGGCCCGGGATCTCGAATTCGACCTGTGCATCTTCGACGAGGCGTCCAAGGCGACCGCGACTGAGGCGCTGGTACCAATGGCCAGGGCCAAGCGGTGGGTGCTGGTCGGTGACACCAACCAGCTGCCTCCCATCGATGAGGATCTGCTGCGCGACGAAAAGATCATGGCCGATCACCAACTCATCCCCGAGCTGGTGAAAACCACCCTGTTCCAATACTTCGCCAACTCCACCAAGTCACCCGTCAAGCACCTGTTGCGCGAGCAGTACCGGATGACCCCGGCGATCGGCAACATGATCAGCAGTTGCTTCTACGACAACAAACTGATCTCGCCCAACGACCATGTCCTCCCCGGCTACAGCACGGTCAACAAACCCGTCCTGTGGCTGGACACCAGCGCCCTGCCGAACCGCCGCGAAGACGAGCAGTCCTCTGCACAGACCAGCATCTCCAACCGCCTTGAGGGCCAACTCGCGATGCGACGCCTGGAAGTCATCGACCGGGCCATCGACAAGGGGGTGATCAAGACTCCCGACGGCAAGCGCCTCGACGTCCTGCTGATCGCCCCCTACGGCCGCCAGGTCGAAGAACTCACCAAACGCCTAGCCTCCCTGAGGCTCAAGCACATCGCTCCAGAAGTGCTCTCCGTCGACGCGGTACAGGGTCGAGAATGCGATCTCGTCGTCTTCTCCGTGACCCGCAGCAACGTCAGCGGCCGCTTCGGGTTCCTCGGCCAGCCCTACTGGCGCCGCATCAACGTCGCACTATCCCGCGCCCGCTACGGACTGATCATCGTCGGCGACGCTGGCTTCTGCCGCAGCAAGCCCGGCGCCCTGCGCGACGTACTCGACTACATGAGCGGCCACCCGGAAGACTGCGAGATCCGCAATGCCTACCTCTAGCCCCGCCTTCGGCGACGACAGCCTCCTGGCCCTCCGCTTCCACAACACCCGTCCCGGACTCGAACTCATCCAGATCGCCGACGCTGCACTGCCTGTCGCCCGGATCACCGCCGAGGTCCTCGCCCAGGACAGCAAGGACCTCCCGCTCATGGAGGAATTCGTACTGCGGCTGGTCGACCACAACGTGAGCAGCGCGCGGGGTATCGCCGGCCTACTCGGTCTGCCCGAAAACATGGTCGACCGGACCGTCGCCGTGCTTTTCGGCTCGGACGACCTCAAATGGGGCCGCCCCACCACCGAAGACGCAGGCCGGACCCCCAGCCTGCGGCTCACAGACAAGGGCCATCTCACCGCCCAAAAGGCCGCCGCGGTAGCGCCCGTGCGGGTCAACCAGCCTCTCGTCTACGACCAAATGCTGTGGAAAGTAGCCCCCTACGACCGCCGCACCACCATCCCGCGCGGGCAGGCCGAGGAAAACGGCATGATCATGCTGCCCGTCGCAAGGTCCGGGCCTGTCAACGACGGAGACATCACCGCAGCCGAAATCACTGCTCTGCTCCGCGAGAACGGCAACAACAAGCGCGAAGTCCTCCAGGTCAAAGGCATCTCCCAGGCCCCAGCCCGCCGTGTCCTGCCGGTCAAACTCCTGGTTTACGCCGACGCAGACCGTACCGACGTCGAAGTCGGCATCGTCGTCGACGGCGAACTCAGTCAGGCCCACGAACTCGCCCTTATCGGCCACGGTGGTGCCAAGGCCCTCGGCATCACCGTCGCGCCGCCCCCCGAACGCCCTCTCCTGGACCCTGACCTTGAAAAGGCCCGCGTACCGCTGCCGGAGGTCACCCAGCAGCGTGCAGAACAGGCCGCATTCCAGCTCGGCGCTCACGCCCCCACGCCGGGTCCGCCGGAAGTTCAGCAGCCACAGGCAGACGAGATCCGAGCCATCGGCGTCTTCGAGCACCCGGACGTCCTCGACGACGCACTCACCAACGCTCGCCGCCGACTCCTGATCATCTCACCGTGGATCAAGAACGCAATCATCACCACGGACTTCCTCAGCAAACTCGAACGACGGGTCAAACGAGGCGTCAAAGTGGACATCGCCTACGGCTACGAGGAGAACGACACCAAGACCGATCCGGCCTCCGTCCGTAAACTCACCAACTTGGCCGACCGATACCGCGACAAACTCAGCTTCACGCGTCTGAAGAGCACTCACGCAAAGGTTCTCGTCTACGACGACGTCTGGGTGACCACGTCCTTCAACTGGCTCTCTTTCAAAGGTGACCCCGAACGCACCTACCGCATGGAAGAAGGAAGCCTCGTCCGCAACCGCCAGATCGCCGACACCCAGTACGCCCGCTACCTTGAGCTGATCGCCGACCAGCGCCGATAACTTGGCCGAGGCGCCTCCCACTTATCGCTGCGCCCTTGACATCGCAGAGAACCCATCGGCCATCCTTTTGCCTTCGTCGCCGACAGCCAGGCACACTCCACTCCGAACGCGGCAACGACGTCCTGCGCGGGGTCAACCTCACCGCCCAGCCGACCCCGCTCCCCGGCACCTCCAGCCCCCTAATCGCTTCAAGCCCGCTGAGCAAGAACGGCTTGCTGCCCTCCGCACACCACGCTCCTGCTCCACCGGAAGTAACCCAGCCCCGCCTTCGCGTCCCCCCGAAACCGCCAGGACCTGTCCGGTGCATCTCCCCGCCGACCGAACTGGACCTGGCCCCACGTCAGACGAGGTCCCAGCTACCCCCTATTCCCATCCGTCCAGCGACACCTGGGGCCCATCGGTGAGGTACCGGTGGAGGGCACTCGCGGTGGTGTCCACGAACTCCTCGGGGATGGCCTCGGCATCGACCCAGCAGACCTGGGCGTGCTTACGTGGCTCTCGGTTCTCTGGTTCGCCTGTCCACTCGTAGGCGGCGAAGACCACGGTGAGAAAGCCGCTCGGGGCTTCGACGCCCCAGGCACCATGGATGACATGGGCGACTGTCAGGGCCTCAGGCTTCACCGTCAGACCGGTCTCCTCGTACAGCTCGCGCACGGCAGTTGCCGTGATGGGCTCGCCGGCTTCGCTCTTACCGACGGGAAGATCCCACATGCCCTGGGCGAACTTGGCGTTCTCGCTGCGCTGGAGGAGGACGACACGGTTGGTGGCCTGGTCGTGGACGATGACGGCGGCGACCAGCAGGGTCATGGATTCGAGGGCGGGCGGTAGAACCTTGGGCTGGTCGTCGCGTGTCGGCTGAGCCACGGCTGGTCTCCCTTCGTCACTCGCAGCCTAGTTACGAGGCGTGGTCCGCCTCAGAACGGCTGCCCAGTCCCTTCATCATCGCCGTCGCCCGCTCCTTTGAGCCTCCAGCGGATATATCCCACGTCCGCCGGATACCGATCGACGGATCGTCTTCTACCGGCGACGGTCGCCGGAAATCAGGGAGGCCAACCACCCGGCCAGCCTCAACGTCTGCTCCGTTCGGAGCCAATGCGAGGCCGAAGCCTGTAAGGGATCTTGGACACGCCCTGGTGTTCACTCCATAGCCGAGTGCCTGACCGCGTCAGTGTCCAGCCGCTGCCCTCGTAGGGCATGAGCTCGCCAACACTGAGTTGGCCGATGAGATGGGTCAGCTCCTTGGCCATCCGCAGATCATGTTCGCGTTCGCGGGCTTCAGCGTTCGCGTAACCATCAGCGAGTGCCGTGAACTCCTCGTAGGTCAGCTCGCCAAGGCGGCGCCTGTGCGCGAGCATCGCCTCGCTCTCGACGTACGCGTCGGAGTACTCCTTGCCGAAACGGCGACCGTACTCCCGCACCCGCTGACGTTCCTCTTCCAACCTCTCGGGACTGATCTGCTGCTGACGGGCATTGGCAATCTTGTCGGCGCGAGACAGAAGCCAGCTCAGAGGGGACGGTCACAGGAAGACCCCCAGCCTGCCGTATCTCTCCCATTGGCAGTGCGTGTATCCGGCTGCCTGCGCGACCCATCCGTAACGCTCACCAGTACTCGTGTTCGGAGCAGGGTTCTTGAACTCGATGCCGAAGGCTGGGTCCTCATCGTGCCAACCGGCCGGCTCACGGGGCCTCAGCACGGCATCGATACGAGTCTCTTCGCCGGTCCAGTAACGCCCTGGCACTTGCTCTTCAACATGGAACCACTGGTCCATCTTGTCGAGGACGAAGTCAGCGAGAGCTTTCTCATCGGGGAATGTCCCAGGTTGTGGCAGCAACGCCTTCTGTCCGTAGCGCACTTGGTCGACTGTACGGTGCGAGCGGAAGCCATCGAACGACGCTTTCGGTCAAGCGGCTGACCCGTTCAGGACACTGGTTGCGGGCGACGTCGACGGCGCCGAGCATGGCGGTGGTGTCGTCGATGACGGTGCGCGGGCCGTCTCCGCAGACGTTGACTTCAGTGCATAGCTGGCGCTACGGGCGTCGACCGCGCGGCCATGCAGTCAGGGCATCCTTGGGTGGATGCCGCTGTAGCCATTTGCGCGCGGCCTCTTCCCCGAAGCCGTGCAGTCGGAGGACTTCAAGGGCTGCTGTTCGCGCCCTCCGTGCCTCGTCTACACGATCCAGGTGATCCTTCATCCGCGCCACGACATCGTCGTAGTCGTAGTCGTAGCGGCCGTTGACCTTCTGCACGAACAACGGCAGGAGTTTGTAGTACCGGCGTTCGCTGACCCCAACCCTCGTCCAGGGATACCGATCCGGTGCCTCGCCTTTCCGGTATTGCATTACCGCAATTCTTGCCTTCCGGCGCACGTACCGACGGGTCGCCTCCGCCCCCTGTCCTGGGTCGAATCCAGGGCGGATCAGCTGTTCGAGCAGCGTCGCGGCTGCCGAATCCGTATTCGGGGCGCGGGTCTCACGCTCGATGCGAGCGACATGCCGCGGATACGCCCGCGCGATTACCTTTGCCAGGGCCGGTTCATCGCCCTTGATGTAGCCGTGCCAGTAGCCTTTCAAGACCACCTGACAGGCGATTTCGTAAGGAGTTGAGACAGGGTCGAGGGTGATGGTCGGTATGCCGTGGCCGTGGATAGCCCTCGCGAACCTGCTCCACTGCCGATCGGTGGGCCGTTGCACCTGCTCGGTCCAGATGCGCGCGGTGAATGCCCAGCCTGCGGGTTGCTGTGTCATGGGAGCCGCGATCAGGATCGCTTCGGCGGCTACAAGCGGTGGGATCTTGTCACCGGCCGTCTGATCCATGAGCGGTTCGAAAAGACGCCCTTCATCCTCGGTCTCGTTTGTCATCCAGAGAAGTCGACGGGCGATCTGGAACCACCATCCGTCGACAGAGACCGCGAGGATGGGGACATGAAATCGAACCTCAGGGTTCATGACACGACGAAAGAGTTCCACTCGCTGCTCGGGCGAGAAAAATGAACCTAGCCATCCAAGGACATACTCACCTGACAGTTGCCCTCTCTGCGACGCTACGGCGACGAGCTGGCCAGCAATCCAGAGTGCGTCTGCAATAGACGCGGCCTTAGGGACAGGGGCAGCCAGGGGCGTGACCTGCAGGACGGTTGCCATCTGGGGGTTCACCGGGTCAGGGACCTCCCAAACCATCGACTCTGGTTCCATCGAGCCGACCTGCAAGTCGGGAACGTCCACAAAAGGCAGACCATTGGGCTCGAAGACCGCGGTCGCTCGGCGCATCGGCTGGAAGCTACGGCCTGACAGAACCTCAATCTCGCGGCCAGCCTGAGCGAGCTTGTCCTTCAGTAGACGGCGGTCGGGGCTGCCTCCGACCATCCGCGCGACTTCGTCGACAAGACCCTCGGACCAATGTCCCATCTGGGCAGTATACGAGGGCATGGAGAACCAAGACCCTGGTCACGAGCGGGCGCGATCGTACAAACCTGAGCACGAGAGCATTCGCGTGCCTGAGAACGCATCCGACTTGACGCCCCGCTTCAAGCTGATCTTCTCTACAGTCGCCGCGCTGACAGCACTAGCTCTGATCTTGAACGTGCTGCTGGCTGCGTTCGGCGGCGATTCTGAGCAGGTGAAAGGTGCCGTAGAGGCATGCTCCACCACGTACATGATGGGCTTCGGGGCGATTGTTGGACTCATCGGCGGCAAGGTGGCATAGCTCTTCCTTCTGAGGGCTGAGCGAGTACGCCGCCGCTCGTGCGGATGGAGACCTCAACCTTCGCGTAACTACCTGCAGTTGGAGTCTCCTTCGAGCTGGCGGCGTAGGTCGGGCCGCTGTCTCAGCCGAAGGCAAGTTCACGGAAGGCGTTGCGGATCTCAGTGAGGGGCTGGCGGTCGCGGGTGTAGTAGAGCTTGTTGGTCAGCAGTACGGCCCAGCGCCCCTGGTCGGGTGAGATCCACATGCCGGTTCCGGTGAAGCCGTAGTGCACCCAGACATCCTGGGTCGGCTCGGTGCCGGGAGCTGGGTGCCAGAACAGGCCGCGTACGGGCTCCAGTTCACCGGTCTGGATCGTCAGCGACTCAGTCACCCAGGCTGGCCCGAAGCCGGCCTGTGCAGGTGCAGAAGTGTCGCCCAGCATGTAACGCAGGAAAGCGGCGAGATCGTCGACGACGGTGAAGGCACCGGCGATGCCGCACACGCCGCCCAGGAGTCGTGCGGAGAAGTCGTGGGCGACGCCTTTGAGGTGAGTGCCGGTGTCCTCGTCGAGTTCGGTCGGCGCACACCGTGCGGCGATCTCGGAGGGAAGCGGCCCGAACCGGGTGGTGTTCATACCGAGCGGCTGCCAGGTCCGCTCCGTGGCGAGTTGGTCGAGGCGCTGGCCCGAGAGGTGTTCGGCGAGGTAGCCGAGGATGAGGGCGGCCCGGTCGGTGTACTCGACGGCTTCTCCGGGCTGGCGGTGCACTGCTTCTCTCAGCACGCCATCGCGGATGTCCTGCGGGTCGGTGCCGTACAGGTTCTTGAGTTGAGCCCGCAGGGGGACGCCTGCCGTGTGGGTCAGCAACTGGCGGGCGGTCACCGATCCGAGCGCGTGGCCTTCGACCTCGGGCCAGAAGGTACCGAGAGGAGAGTAGAGGTCGAGCTTGCCCTCTTCCCAGAGGGAGCCGATGGAGGACCACACCGCGAGGATCTTGGTGAGGCTGGCGGCGTCGAAGACGGTGTCGGACCGCATCGGCATGTCCGGCTGCTCGGGGTCGAGGACCCCGGTGGCGCCGTGGACGTGAGTTCCGGCGGCGTCTCCGACGGCCCATACAGCGCCTGGGTAAACCTTGTCGCGGACGCCTTCACTCAGGAGCTCTTCGATGCGGTCGGTGCGGTACGTCATGGTCTCCCTGTTCGCAGTGGGCATCCCGCCGGTCAGCGTAGTGACGCGGGTGGGATGAGTGGAGGAACGGCATGCGGGGGCTGCCCCCGCCCCGCTGGATGGCCCGGTTTCTGTACCTGCTCAGGAGAGTTGGTGGCCGAGGTCGATCAGAGCTTGTGCGGCAACCGACAGCGGGTAACGAGCAGCGTTCGCGTAGCCCGCCTGCCGCAGCGCGGAGAGTAGGCCCGGAGAAGTTCGCAGCCGATCCAGATCGCGGGCGAGGGCGGCCGAGTTGGTGAAATCGGTGGCCACTCCGGAGGCGGCGAGGGCCTCGCTGAGGCCGGGCACGGGTTGGTAGAGGACGGGCAGTCCACAGGCTTGGGCCTCCAGCGCGACCAGACCCATGGCCTCCAGAGTGGTCGACGGCATGACCAGCACGTCGTGTTCGGCGAACGCCTTCCACAGCTGTGGACGGCGTAGCCAGCCGAGGTAGCGGGGCCGTAGGCCGGCCCGTTGTAACAGCGGTGCCAGGGCGTGGAACTGGGCCCTGGGCGCAGCGACGCTCAGCTCGACACCTGGCACGGGCGCCAGGCTCTTGATCAGGGCGCCGCCTCCCTTCTCGGCGGTCAGCCGTCCCGCGTACAGCAGCCGTAGGTGGCTGGTGGAGGCGCGAGTTGGCCGGGGTGGCGGGTCGGCGAGCAGGCGGTCGGGGATGCCCCAGGAAATGTGGGTGATCTTCCGGCGGTCGATCTGCGGGGCGAGCTTGAGTAGGTGGTCGGCCATTGCTCCTGTCGGTACGACGATCACGTCCGCGGCTCTGGCGGTCTCGCGCAGGACGCGGAGTTGATCGTGGTGGGCCTCGGCGAAGAGCAGGTCGGTGCCGTGGACCAGGGCGATGCGGGGATGCAGGGGCAGGGCCCGGATCAGGGCGGGGGTGGCGCCGAAGGCGAGGTGCTGGAGGTGCAGGACGCTGATCTGATCTGGGTCGATCGCGGCTGAAAGAGCCTTACGCAGGGCTGCGACGTAACGACCGAAGGCCGGGCCTTCCAAGCACTTCCCGGCGACGGGCAGCAGGTCGAGCCCGGCCGGGAGGTGGTGCCTGAGATTCGGTGAGCCGAGCATGAACGCGCGTGCGGGGATCAGAGGGCGGTCGCCGGTGTAGAGGTCGAGGAAGAGTTCGACGCTGCCGCCCGGGCTTCCGACGGGCAGGTCCAGCAGGGTGGCGGCCAGTGGCTCGCTGGACGGACGGAGGCTCACTGGACTCCTCCGTGGATTTCTTCGTAGAGGCGGGAGATGTCGATGCCGTCCGTCGTCGCGTACTTGGAACGCTGCTGCTGGTAGCTGGCCGACGTGCCGAAGGCGGTGAGGAAGACGAGCTTGCCGAAGGTCATGCCCGGATAGACCCGGACTGGTTTGGCGGCGCGGATCTCCAACGTCCAGCGGATGGCGTGGCCTTGGTGTCCGAGTGGGGCGGATACGTGGACCCAGATGCCGAGTGCGCCGATGGTTCGGTCGCCGTTGAGCATCTGCGCGTACGTCTCCGAACCGGTCTTCTCCAGCGTGGCGCCGAGGTAGAGCACGCCCGGCTTGAGCACCAAGCCCGTTGCGGGGATGACCTGTTCGATGAACGCGGTGGGGGCGGCGGCGTCCAGGTCACCGGCGCAGACGCGGAGCGTGTGGCCGAGTCGCCAGTCGTAGGCGTTCGGGGAGAGGCGGGCGGGGTCGTACGGGTGGATCGTGATCTCGCCGGCCCGGAGGGCAGCTCTGATCGCGGGGGCAGTGAGGATCACGAGGTGACCGCCTTCAACGGAGCGACGTCCCGCCAGTACCTCGACGGCTGCGGTCCTGTGGCGGCCTGGTACTTGCCTTGGTAGGGGTCGATTTCACCGGTGGAGACGAAGAACATGATCTGCGCGATCTTCATGCCGGGGTACACCCGTAGCGGACGGACTGGCGAGAGCATCAGCGTCCACTGGCCGTGGAAGCCGATGTCGCCGATGGGGGCGGTGATTTCGACGAAGAGGCCGAGCCTGCCGACCGAGGAGCGGCCGAACAGCAGCGGTACGAAGGAGTTGGAGCCGACCTGTTCGAGGGTGTGCCCGAGGTACAACTCGCCGGGTTGGAGCACGTGTCCGTCCGTCCCGATTTCCATCTCACGCGTGAGGTTGGGGCGGTAGGAGTCGATCACGGTGTCGGCGTAGGTCAGCAGGGTGGGGCCGAGGCGGACGTTGTAGCTGTTGGGGTTGACCTGCTCCAGCTCGAAGGGGTCGATGGTCAGGCGACCGTCGCGGGCAGCGGCGGTGATCTCGGGGCCGGTGAGGATCACTGCTCGCCTCCCTCGGTGGCGCCGCCGGGCAAGGTGGTGGCCAGAACGCGGCGTACTGCTTGGCTGAGCCGGAGCCCGGCTTGATGTGTTCGGCCGCCCAGATGGCTGTCGGCGAGGTAGCCCGTCGTCAGCACGCTGCTCATCGCCGACGGAAGAGGCGTGGGAGCGATGACCAACGGGCCTACGTATTCAGCGAGTTGCGTCAGCAGCTTGTCGTGGTCCTGGGCGTGCTCGTCAGGAAGGACGGCGTGGACGAGCTGGTTGTCGAAGGGCTCGATGGCCAACAGGTCGCCGAGGGTCAGCACTTCGCCGAGCGGTACGGAACGGAGCGCGGTCTCGTTGAGGATCACCGCGTCTGCGCCGAGGCCGGAGTGGAGTCGGCCGGCGATCTCTCGCAGCAGACGGCTGCGGTCCAACTCACCATTGCGATAAGGCTCGTTCACGGTTCCGAGCGGACTCGTCAGCTTCCGGCTGATGAGGAAGATCTTCTCCTGCACCGTGGCGAGGTCTTCGGGAACTACGGCGGCGTTGGGAAAGGTGCATGTGCGAGCGGCCCAGCCGCTGCCGACCGGTTCTGCGGTGGCGTAGCCGACGCCGAGTTCGCGTCCCTTGACGACCAAGGTGTCGCCGATGCGCACGGGACCGTAGATATCGCTGTGGCAGTGACCGGCGAAGATGACGTCCGCGAACGGGCAGGCGGCGGCCAGCTTCAGGTCCTCCTCAAAGCCGGAGTGGGACAACACGATCCAGGCGTCGGCTCGGTGGTGGTTCTCCAGCATCACCTCGCGCAGGGCATGGGCCGGGTTTGTGACGTGGTGGCCGATGCGGTCGCGGGTGGGGATCGTGTTGAACGCCTGGGCACCGATCACCGCGGTGATGGCGACCCGTTGGCCGCCGATCCGCTTGATGCGTACCCGGTCGAAGAGGGGTTTGCTGTTGGCGTCGGAGGCGTTGGCGCACACGGTCATCTCGTGCAGCCCTGGTTCGAAGTAGTGCAGCCAGCCGTGATTTCCGGGCGCGAGCAGGTCGTACAGGCTGGTGAGGATCTCGCGCTCGATCTGGCCCTTGCCGAAGCGGTAGTAGCCGCTCCCTTCGAAGAAGTCGCCGCAGTCCACGATCAGGCTCTCGGCCCTGGCGGTGTGGAGATGGGTGAGCATCGGCGTGGCCGCGTCGAAGGCGGAGTGGACGTCGGTCGTAGCGACGATCTTCCGTAACCGTCGGCTCATGGGGTGACCTCGCAGATGTCGGCGCCGAGGGCGTGGAGCTTGGTGGGCAGGTCGGCGTGTCCGCGCCGGAGTTGGTCGAGGCCGCCCAGCGTGGTGACACCGCGTGCGGTGAGGCCGGCGATGAGCAGGGCGGAGCCCGTGCGGATGTCGGTGGCTTCCACTCCGGTCCCGGTCAACTGCTGCGGGCCGGTGAGACGGCACTTGGTGGGCGACAGGTCGTGGATCTCGGCGCCGAGGCGGGCGAGTTGGGGCAGTAGGTTGCCGTGGCGGCCGGGGTTGATGGTGTCGGAGAAGAGATGAGTGCCGGGGCGGGTGAGGGCCAAGGCCATCAGGGGCGGTTCGAAGTCGGCGTCCAGGCCGCCGGGGGCGAGGGAGGCGACGGCTCGTAGCGGCCGGCTGGTGGGGTGGTTGTCTTGGGCGTGGATGGTCAGTACGTCGTCCTCGGTGCTCGCGGGCACACCGAGCTGTCGTAGAGCGCTGACCAGGGGAACGACGTCATCGCCGCGTACGCCGCAGATATGCGCCTCGCCGCCCGTCACTGCGACGGCACAGGCCAGCGTGCCTGCCTCGATCTTGTCGCCGGGCACCTTCCAGGCGATGGTCTCCGTGGGGGCGGACGGGGGCGGCGCGAGCGAAAGAAGAGACTCGCTCGCCCGGCACTGCCATCCAGCCAGCCGTAGCGCCTCTACGACACTGAGCACTTCCGGCGAGAGATTGGGCCCGCCCAGCCGCAGTGGACGTCCGGCCACGACCGCGCGCAGGACGGCGGCGATGGTCGCGCCTCGGGAGCGGAAGGGCAGCATGATCGAGACCGTTCCGGTCCGTGCGGCGGCTGCTTCCACGAGGTAGCCCCGGTCGTCGACGGTCGTACGGTCGCCGAAGTGCTCGTAGACCGCGAAGTGCTGTTCCATGCCGCGTTCCCCGATCCGGCACCCGCCTGGCCAGGGGAGACGGGCCCGTCCGTAGGCGCCGAGCAGTGCTGGTACGAGGTAGTACGAGGCTCGGATGCGTGCGGCGGTCTCGGGGTCGGGCTCCGCTTGCGGCCTGTCGCTGGGCAGGATGACCGCGGTGTGCGGATCGGAGACGGGGCGAGCCGTGTGCCAGCCGGACTGTTGGAGCAGGGTGAGCATCGTTTCGACGTCGGTGTTTGTCGGGACGTTGCCCAGGTGCACTGGGCGGTGCATGGCCGCGGCGGCGGCCAGAAGTGGCAGGGCTGCATTCTTGGACCCGTCGACAGTTACAGAACCGGCAAGGGGAGTGCCGGGCCGGATGGCGACCACTTCGGCGGCGACTGGGGGGATCCGTACGGCTGTCAACCGTCAACTCCTTTGCAGGGGAAGGCATCGGGAAGGCTGGTCCGGGCCGCTGACCTTGAACTCGGCCCAGCACCGCTTGCCGGATGGCAGTGGTTCGATCCCGTGGCGGTCCGCGAGGGCGGCGACGATGAACAGGCCCCGTCCGCCTTCCTCTTCCGCGTCCGGCAGTCCGACCTGCGGGGCCTTGGAGCTGGCATCGGTCACCTCGATCAGCAGGCGTTCGTCGTTCAGGCGGGCGCCGGCCGAGATGGGGCCGTGGCCCGCGTGCCGTACCGCGTTGGCGAGCAACTCGGCGGCGACCAACTCCGCTGTTTCCAGGAGTTCCTGATCGAGGGAGGCGTCCCAGGCCCGTATCCCGGTGGCGAGTTGCCGGCGCGCGGAGCTGGCGGCAGCAGGTGTGCCGTGAACGGGGAAATGGATCTGATGCGCTTCCATGAGCGGCCTCCTGGATCGGTGTGGCAGCTCCACGCAACCGCTTCGGAGGCAGGCGGGGCCACGCCGTGTGCCGGCGCCGCATGACTTATGCAGGAGCTGCATCGCGGTCAATTGCCGCTCGGTTACGCTCGGTTGAGCAGGCAGGATCGGCGGCGGCAGAAGGGGCCGTGGCGCAGATGGCCGAGACACAGAGTGAAGCAAGACGGATCGGCGAAGTGATCCGTCAGGTCCGCGTGTTACAGCGGCGCTCGCAGACGGAGGTTGCCGCCGCCCTGGGGTACCACCAGTCGAAGGTGAGCCGTCTGGAGAGCGGCAGGGGCACCGAGGACGTGCGCACGCTGCGCGAGATCGCGCAGGTGCTGGACATTCCACTGGACCGTCTCGGTCTCGCCGCCTCCTCCGACACCAGCCCCGCCGACCCCGGAACAGAGGACATGCACCGCCGTACCTTCCTGGCCGCGAGCGTCGCAGCTCTCGCGGCTACGCCGTCGTCCACCGCAGCGCATTTCGACCTGGTACAGGTCCTGCTGCCAAGCACGATCCCTGCTGCCACCGGGCAAGCCCTGGACATCGACGAGCTACGGGACCGGACACGGGACGTACGCCGGATGTTCTGCACGTGCGACTACACGGATCTGGAGCGGACGCTGCCGGGTCTGATCACCGACCTGCGCCATGCCGCCAGCGGCTCATCCGGCTCGGCGGAGGCGTCCGGATTGCTCGCCACCGCGTACCAGACGTCGGTGAGTCTGCTGCTGAAGCGAGCCGATCAGGGCAACGCCTGGCTCGCGGCCGGTCGGGCCATGGCCGAGGCGGAACGGTCGGGGGATCCCATCGTCCTCGCCGCCAGTGTCCGCGTTCACGCCCACGTCCTCGTACGCGAGAAACACACAGCCCAGGCCGTGAACATGGTCCGCCACACTGCCGACCAGCTCACCGGTTCCTACGACCAGCGCTCGCCCCGGTATCTGGCAGCGGTCGGCCTGTTGTTGCTGCGCGGGGTGACCGCCGCCAGTAGAAACGGCGATCGCGCCACCACCCAGGACTTCCTCACCGAGGCCAAGGAAGTGGCACGCTACGTCTCCTTCGACCGGCCCGACGCTTGGGCGAACTTCAGCCCCACCAACGTGGCTCTGCACGAGATCAGCGCGGCCGTCTCCTTCGGCGACGCCGGCATCGCGCTGGAAACCGCACGGCCCCTCATGCGACGCCACATTCCCGTCCCCGAGCGCCGGGCCGCGCTCTGGGTGGAGACCGCCCGCGCCTACAGTCAGCAGGGCAGACTCGCCGACGGCTACCAGGCCCTGCGCATCGCCGAGAGCTGTGCGGCCCAGGACATCCGCCGACCGGCCGTACGCGAACTGGTCGCCGACATGGCAGCCCGCGACCGCCGCCGGGCACTGCCCGAGCTGCACCACTTCAGCCGCCAACTGGGAGTGCCCGCGTGAGTGACCAGCCCGACAAGCCGTTCCTCCAGATCGTCGTCTGCGCGGCCGGAGTCGCCGCCGACGTCGGCAAGCTGATCACCGCAGCACAGGAACGGCACTGGGACGTCGGTGTCGTCGCCACCCCGCAAGGACTCGGCTTCCTCGACGTCGAGGCGGTCGAGGCACAGACCGGTCTCCCCATCCGCTCGGCCTGGCGAACACCGGACCAACCGCGCCCCACCCGCCCCGCGGACGCAATCGCGGTCGCCCCGGCCACCTTCAACACAGTCAACAAATGGGCCGCCGGAATCTCCGACAACCTCGCCCTGGGCATCCTGTGCGAAGCACCCGCGATGGGCGTACCTATCGCCGTGCTGCCGTACCTGAACTCCGCCCAGGCCGGCCACCCCGCGTACCGCCAGAGCCTGCAGCGACTGCGCGAGATGGGCATCTTGATCGGGTCGTACGAGCCGCACCGGCCGAAGGCCGGCGGTGGGGCGGATCGGTATCGCTGGGAAGAAGTGCTGGAACTGCTTGCCCCGAGGCTGTCCGCGAGATCGTGATCAGCGCCGCCTTGCTTGCGGCGGTTGTGAGGTCGGGATGGCAGCGGATGTGTGGCCTGCGGCATCCGGGAGTTGTGGTGCGCTGCCGCTCCGTACTGTGCTGCGTGCCTGCGCAGCACGGGCTCGTGCGCTGGGCGCCGGTCGTGTGCTGAGGCGTTGGATACGCCAGGTCAGGACTCGTGCGGGAGAGTCGGCGTCGTCCAAGGCGCGTTGGTCGGCGGCCCGTTGGAGGAGCTGCTCCGGATCGTGGCCTGCTGCCTCAGCCTCGGCGAGAGCAGCGGTGAGGGCGCCAAAGGCGGGGTCTTCGGTGACCTGCTCGACATGGTCGGGCACGGCCTGGTGCAGGTGCCAAATGTGCCGGTCCACGATCGGTTGGGGCGGTCGGCGTTGCGCGAGGGTGGCCAAGGGGGCGGCTGCAGCCTGACCGGAGGCGGCTTGCAGATGGATCAGCGTCTCGCGCGCGGCGGCGACTTGCTGGTCGTGATGGTGGAGTCGGTGCCAGCGGGCGGCGGCTATGACGACGAGGATCGCGGCGTCGAGGAACATCGCCAGGACGGCTCCGTCTTTGGGCGCGGGTTCGCGGAGCATCGTTCGTACGGCGCCGCGCAGAGCCCGGGCGTGGTGGTGTTCGGCATGAATGCGGGAGCGGGTGGCGCGCTCGAACGCGCTTGCCGCCTCTCGGAGTTGAGGACGCACGGCTTGGGGCGTGACAAGGAGAAGGGCGTCGAGAGCTTCACCAAAGGCGGCCAGGTGCGCTTGAGAGGCTTCGTCGTCGGCCTGGTCAAGGTGGTGGGGTATGCGTTCGGCGGCGGCTGTGGCCTGATGCCAGGGGTTGGGCCTGCGCGTGCCCGACTGACCGATGGGCTGCGGCCCCATGCTCGCAAGGCGTTCCTGGATTTTAGGGAGGGACAGGTCCGGGGCAAGTTTGGAGCCGGAGTACCAGATGGGACCCTGGGCGTCGTCCGCAACGGCGACCTTGTATCCCCGTACGTCGCCTGAGGGGAAGTGCACGACCTCGACGAGCACGCCGTCGAGGCGGCTGAGCATGTCGACGAACTCCTCCATGGTGGAGGCGGCGGCCACCGCGGTGCGGACGGTGGCGCGCAGGCGTTCGCGGGCGGTCGTGTCGTGGCCGGCGCGGCGGGCCTTCTCCTGTTCGGCGCGAGTGGGGCGCTTGGCGGCGGTGCGGTCTCCGCGGACGACTTGGAAGAGGCCGTACTCCTTCTCGATGGCGGCAAGTTCACGGTCGGCGGTGAGGTAGTCGTTCCAGTGGCGGGCCGTGCGCAGGTCGGCGCGGACCTTGGTGGCGGCGATGTGGATGTGGTCGGGGGCGTGGCGAACGGCGACCCAACGGCAGCTGTCCGGATCGCCCTCGGGTGCGATGCCGGTGGCCGCGACGACCCGGCGGGCGATGTCGGCCCACTCGTCATCGCTAAGGTGGCGGTCGCTCTCGGCGGCCCGGATCGAGCAGTGCCACGTGTGCTTCTCGGGCGCGCGGCCCAGTCGCCGGGCCTGCTTGACGTGCAGGTCGAGGTCGGCCACGAGGAGCCTCTTCGTGGCTTCGAAGTCGTCGGTGCGGCCGGGGTCGGGAGCGAAGCCGTCCCAGGAGGCGACCAGGTGGGGGTCGGTGTGGTCCTTGGCCTTCTTCGTGTCGAACAGGTACCGGATCAGGCCCGCGGTGTCCGTGCCGCCGCTGATCTTCGCGATCATCGGGCGGACCTTTTGGCGACGGCTTGGTTCGCGGCGGACGCGATGTGGCGGACGGTGGCGCTTACTGCGTCCAAGGTGGGTTCGACCTGGGCCAGCATGGCGTTGTCCCCAGGGTGTGGATGGCCGCCGGAGTGGAGCTTCTTGGTGATCTGGTTGATGTTGTGGCCGATCCAAGCGACCTCGCGGCGCAGGGCGGTCAGTTCGTCGATGTAGTCGTCGAGGGGTGTGCGCTGGCTTGGGAGGGCGAGGTCGCCGTGGAGGTGGGCCATGACGACGGCGCCGACGTAGTGGGCGCCGGCGATGTTCAGGGACCGGGCCTTGGCGAGGATCGCGGTCTTTTCGTCGGTGCTGTAGCGCACGTCGACGCGTTCTTTGCGTTGGACGGGTTCGCGCTGACGGCGGCGGGCGACTCGGTGCAGTGCGGCGGCATCGGCTGCTCGCGGCAGCGGAAGGGCGAGGCTCTCGACGAGCTTGTCCTCCTCGGGCACCCCTGGTGCCCGAGCCCCTCCGCCACCCCTGGGGCGGAGGCACCCTCGTTGGACCGGCCCTTGGACGGTCCAACGGGATACCTTGCTGGCTGGGTTGCGGTGGTGGTCATCTCCCTTTGGGTAGTGGGGAGTTCGTTGCCCGGGTCGTGCATGAGGGGGTTCTCCGTGGTGCGTTCGTGGGGCGGGAAGTTCTGGTCTCAGAAGGCGTGGGCAGATGCCCTGTCGCCTTCGGCCTGTCGCTGCGAGGCGGCCTCGTCGAGTTCGGTCTGCAAGGCGTCTTTGACCTTTTCCGCGTCGGCCCTGCCGATGGACAGGCCCTTGTCTCGTATCGCCGCTTCGATGTGGCGGCGTGAAGCGCGGCCTCCTCGTCCGAGTGGCGCGTTGCGAGCGATGGCGAGGAGCGCCTCGGAGACCGTGCTGGACTCTTGGTCTTCGGGCTCGTCCGAAGGATGCGGTGGCTCCGGCAGATTGGTGGCGTCCTGCGCCACGTCGGTGTGCCGGTCCGCCGCTTCGAGGGCGGCTGGCTGCGGCTGACCGGAATCGTCTTCCGTAAGACGGGCGATCTGGGTGCTGTTGTGGCTGCGGTCGGCAGCGTTGTGGCGTTGAGCGGCGTCGGCGGGCTCGGCAACGAGCTGGTGGATCTGTCGCATCAGGACGCCGAAGGCCAGCAGCGCGGCGGTTGGGGGGACCGCGGCGACCACGTAGTCGAGCAGAGGCACGGCGACGGTGGCACCCGTGCCGTTGACGCCCGCCACGTTGAGTGCGATGGAGCCGACCGATCCGGTGGCGGTGAGGGCGATGGCCCACCCGTCGGTCGCTTGGCGCAAACCGGCGCGGAGCATGAGCAGTTCGCCCGCGATGATGAACGCGTCGAGGGTCGCCGGCCAGGCCCACTGGCGGACCGGGGAGTTCCTGAGCCCGTGTTGTCCGGCGACCTCGGCGAGATGCGCGTACGAGAGCCAGAACCCACCGGCCGTGAGGGCCACGATGACCACACCCGCCGCGATGAGCGTGAATCGCTCGGCGGCCTGCTGGGTCGTGGTCGGCCGTCCCTCGTCGGGGCGTTCGTCTGGGTTGCTGGCGGTGGAGAGGTTCGTCAAGCGGGGTGCTCCTGGGCGTCGGCGTGTGGTCCGTCTTTGCCGTCTTGGCCGTTGCAAGCGCAGGTCAGGGCAGGTACGGCACGGGGTTTGGTCTGCCGTCCCGGCCGATGCCGGAGGCGTTCTCCGGCATCGGCCGGGACGGCTTAGTGGTGGTGTGCCGTCCCAGCGGCTGCCGCTCTGACCTGCGGCGATACGGCGGGGACGGGCGGGACGGCACAAGACGGATCGGGGCGTGGTCCCGGTCCCGCAACGCGGCCTTCATGATCGCGTTGCCGTCTTGCCCCCGGTTGCCGTCTTGTCTGCATGCCGTTTGACCTGCGGGATCACGGCAGGGACGGCAGGGACGGCCACCCGGGGGATGCGGGCCTCAGCCCGAGGCGGAGGCGCTAGGCCCGGCGTCCACCGGGTGGACGGTGGGGCAGTAGCGCCGCCAGGCGTCGAGGAACTTGTTGCGCATGTAGCCCTTGCGCTGGGTTCCGTCGGCGAGGCGGACGTTGCCTGGCTTGATGACGTACGGGCTGAGCATCCGTGCCAGTTCGCGGGAGTCCAGCCCGTTGCGCCCCCACTCTGCCCACGGGGCCTCTGCGTCCTGGCGCAGGTGGTAGAGCAGCTCGTCCGTGGAGAGGCTGTCCGCCTCGCGCTGGGCGGCGAAGACCCGGCGGATGTCGGCGAGGATCCGCGCGCCGCCGGGTCGCTCCTCCTCCGCCTCGACCTCTGTGGCCACCATCCGCGCACACGCCGTACGGGCGCGGCGGGGCCAGGACCCGGCGGCCAGGTCGGCGACGATGACCAAGGGCTCCCAGGTGTCGGCCGCCCGGTCTTCCACCGGCATGACCGGCTCCAGCTCTGCCGCCTCGTCCAGCAACGGCCTGGCCCAGGCAGCGATGCGGTCGCGCAGTTCATGCAGGGCCGGGATGTCGCGGCGGGAGCGGAAGGGCTTGACCTTCTCGCCCTCGGCCCGGCGCCGCATCCGGATCACGATGGCCCGGTCCATGATCGTGTCGGGCAGGTCGCCGATCCCCGCGATGGCCGCCATGGCGAAGGTCGCGAAGCGGTGCGGGGTGTGGTCGTTGCCGACGACCCGGGTGACGTATCGGTTGCGCTGGTGGCCGGCGTTGAGCAGGCCGC
This sequence comes from Streptomyces sp. NBC_01478, assembly GCF_036227225.1. Classification (GTDB taxonomy): domain Bacteria; phylum Actinomycetota; class Actinomycetes; order Streptomycetales; family Streptomycetaceae; genus Streptomyces. The sequence goes on from NZ_CP109444.1 coordinate 5,454,376, forward strand.
GCATCTCCTCGTTCTTCTCGGCCACCTTCGGGGTGCCGAAGATGGTGTCGGCCTCGTCCACCAGGAGCGTGGGCGGGTTCTCCTCGGTGATCGACCGGAAGATGGCCGCCGGTGTGGTGTTGATGGTGAGCATCGGCTCGTGGACCGTCTCGGTCAGCACGTCCAGCAGCCGCGACTTGCCGCACCGCTTCGCCGGTCCCACGACCGCCAGACGCGGCGCGTGCTGCCACGCTGCCTGGAGATGCGTCGCCGCCACCCACAGCGTGACCGCGTCCAGCGCCTCGGACGAGGGCAGGATCACGAACTTCGCTATCTGCCCGCGCAGTTCGTCCAGCAGCACCGAGCCGGGCGTCGGATCCGGATCCGGCACTACCTCCTCGGCGGGCTGATCCCCCGAAGTAGCGTCAGGCGCACCGTCGTTGGCGATCAGCGGGGCTTCGCCGGAGTGGTGGCCGAGCTGGCCGGGGACGGTGACGGGCGGCCACGAGGGCTTGCCGGAGTCGGAATAGGGCTCGGCTCCCGCATGTTCCACGGGGCAGCTCCTTTTCTGGCGGTGGCGGGCGGGTGCGCCCTGGCCGCCGGGTTGGTTCATCACGGGCCGGTTGGGGTTGCTCGGGCCTCCGGCGTTGCACCGCCGGGGGCCCATCCCCGTCTCGCGGGCACCAGGCCACCGCGAGGGAACACGGACCGTACGTCCACACCCGGCAACAGTCCAGCGTTTCTGTGTCAGCTCAGCGCAGAACCGTTTGCTACGGTGCCACGCCATCACGCCGCCAAGCCCAGCAGATCGAGCAGATCCGCCGTCACGACCCGGTAGGCGTTGCCCAGCCGCAGCACCTTGCACGGGTACTCGCCCCGCTTCGCCAGCTCGTACCCCTTGCTCCGCCCGAGCCCGAGAGCACGGTTACCTGTGTCCAGGTCAACGGACACGGGGAGGGCGAGAAGCTCCTCCCGACTCATCCCCTTCGAGTCCTTCATCCGTCCGGCCGTCGCGTCTTCGCGCATGCAGTGCGCCCCTTTTCGGTACAGCCCTCGGCGAACGCGGCGATCACATCCGGCTCCAGGCGTCTATAACCATCATCGGGAAGCTAATGTGTCTCCATGACACAACACGGTGTGGATCCTGATGAGGACGACGTTCCCGAGTGGGAGGACCGGGTCAAGGCCAACGTCGCCGGCGAAGTCCGGCGCAGAAGGAAGGAGAAGGGGTGGAGCGCACAGGACTTGGCCGACCGGTGCGAGGAACTCGGGCATCCCATCCCGCGCAACGTGATCGCCAACATGGAGTCCGGCCGCCGGGCCAGCCTTCCGCTGGTGGACGTCATCGTCCTGGCCGCCGCCCTGGAGACGTATCCGGTCTGCCTGATCTTCCCGGTCGGCTACGTCGACCGAACCCAGGAACTCCCTTTCCAGGACCTCGTGCCCACCTGGGACGCACTGCGTCGCTTCACCGGCGACGAGGCCACGTTCTTGTACGACGCGGGCCTCATCCCCGACTTCGAAGCGCACGACAACCTCGTACGCACTGCACTCGCCGCACTCGAAGAAGCGGAACAGGCACGCTTCGCAGCCAAGACGGCAAGCAACCGCGCCCAACAGGACGAAGCCGAACGCAGGCGGACCAAGTACTCCGACGAGGCCATCTCCGCCAAGTACAAACTCCGCTACCTGCGCCGCGACCTCCTCGACGAAGGCGCCACCCCGCCCTATCTCCCACCCGCGCTGGGCGACGTCGACCTGCCCGACGACCCCAACACCACCCCGGAGGAACGCCTTTGAAGGGCTCCACCTACCGCCGCTGCTCCTGCCGCGACCCCAAGACCAGCAAGGAACTCGGCTCCTCCTGCCCAAAGCGCAACAGCAGGAACCACTGCACCTACTCCATACGCCAGGAGTTGCCGCCCCGCGAAGACGGCAGCCGACGCTCCTTCGCCCGTGGCGGGTACGCCAGCCTCAAGGCGGCCCAGGCCGACCTCGACCACGTACGCGCCCTAATGGCGCTCGCCGAGTCGGACGACCCCGAAGGCGTCCAGCTGATCGCCGAGATGCTGTCCGAGGTCAGCCGCGACAAGCTGCCCCTCCCCGACGTGGAGGAGACCCGGCGCCGCCTCAACGCCGGCCAGGACCTCGTCGGCAGCCTCACCGTGAGCGAGTGGCTGGACCGGTGGCTCGCGGGCAAGCGCATCCGGAAGTCGGGCGTCAGCCGCTACGAGACCGACGTCCGCGTCCACCTCAAGCCCCACATCGGCGACCGCCGCCTCGACCGGCTGCGCGTCAGCCACCTCAGCGAGATGTTCACCGCCATCACCGACGCCAACGCCGAGATCCTGGAGCAGAACGCCCAACGGCGAGCGGCAGTCGAGGAGTTGGCGACCGTGCCGTGGAAGGGCGTGGAGAACCGGGCCCACCGCAAGGCCATGAAGGCGGCGATCGACGTGATGCCGCCCTTCCGTCGCGTCACCGGGCCGTCCACCCGCCAGCACGTCAAGGCCACGCTCCGCGCCGCCCTGAACGAGGCGATCGGCCAGCAGATCATCACGTTCAACCCGGCGTCCCACGTGGAGATCGACCCCGTCCGCAAACCGAAGGCCCTCGTGTGGACGGACGAGCGGGTCGCCCGGTGGCAGCAGACCGGCGAGAAGCCCTCCCCCGTCATGGTCTGGACGCCCGAACAGACCGGCGCCTTCCTCGACTTCGTCGCCGCGGACCGGCTGTACGCCATGTGGCACCTGATCGCCTTCCGCGGCCTGCGTCGTGGCGAGGCGTGCGGCCAGCCCTGGTCGGAGACCAACCTCGACCGACACTCCCTCACCGTCACCGGCCAACTCGTCCAGGACGGATGGGACGTCGAGGCGTCCGAACCGAAGACCGACAGCGGCTTCCGCGTCGTCGCCCTGGACGACGACACCGTCACCGTCCTGGAGCGGCACCGCAAGCAGCAGGCGGCCGACCGCGAGGAATGGGGATCGGCCTGGGTCGACACCGGTCTCGTCTTCACCCAGGAAGACGGCTCCTGGCTGCACCCCGGCAAAGTGACCGACCTCTTCGAACGGCTCGTCGCCGCCTCCGGCCTCCCGCCGATCCGGCTCCACGACCTCCGCCACGGCGCGGCCACCCTCATGCTCGCCGCTGGCATCGACGTGAAGATCGTGTCGGACACCCTCGGGCACAGCGACACCCGCATCACGCGGGACATCTACCAGAGCGTCCTCCCCCACGTCGGCAAGAGTTCAGCCGAGGCCACCGCCAAGCTGGTCCCTCTCCAGCGCAAGGCCGAGGCGGAGAAGGCGGCCCGCAAGGCCGCGAAGGCCGCCCAGAAGGCCAAGGAGAAGGCGAAAGCCCAGGCCAAGGCGAAGAAGAACAGGATGCGGAAGAAGCCCAAGAAGTAGGGCACCGAACCGCTCCGCTCACGCATCGCTCACGCAAGCCACCTCACGGCACCCCAGCCGTGCGACGCGCCATGCCCCGAGCAACACAAAAGGCCAGGTCACGGGCTATGTGACCTGGCCTTCGAAGGAGCCCCCTGTCGGATTCGAACCGACGACCTACGCATTACAAGTGCGTTGCTCTGGCCAACTGAGCTAAGGAGGCCTGCGCGTGTGCAAGGCGCCTGCGAGGCGTGCGCGATCACGTGCCTGGTGCAGTGTACCCAGGTCCCCGTCGCGCCCTGTCGAAAATTTCCGCGAAGTTCACATGCGTTCAGGTACTGACAGACCAGGCAAACGCCAGGTACCGTCCTGACCCAGTTCACTCGCGTGGACTACACCACCACCTTCCTACAACGGATCGTCCGGCACGTTCCTGCCGGTAGAAGGGGGCCTTCACCATGGCCACTGTTTCGTTCGACAAGGCGACCCGGATCTACCCGGGCACCGAGAAGCCCGCCGTCGATGGTCTGGAGATCGAGGTCGGGGACGGCGAGTTCCTCGTCCTCGTCGGTCCGTCCGGCTGCGGCAAGTCCACCTCGCTCCGGATGCTCGCGGGGCTCGAGGACGTCAACGCGGGTGCCATCCGCATCGGTGACCGCGACGTCACGCACCTGCCGCCGAAGGACCGGGACATCGCCATGGTGTTCCAGAACTACGCGCTGTACCCGCACATGACGGTCGCCGACAACATGGGCTTCGCGCTCAAGATCGCCGGCGTCAACAAGGCCGAGATCCGCCAGAAGGTGGAGGACGCGGCGAAGATCCTCGACCTCACGGACTACCTCGGCCGCAAGCCGAAGGCGCTCTCCGGCGGTCAGCGCCAGCGTGTCGCGATGGGCCGCGCCATCGTGCGTGAGCCCCAGGTCTTCCTCATGGACGAGCCGCTGTCGAACCTCGACGCCAAGCTCCGTGTCTCCACCCGTACGCAGATCGCCTCGCTGCAGCGCCGCCTCGGCATCACCACCGTCTACGTCACCCACGACCAGGTCGAGGCCATGACGATGGGCGACCGGGTGGCCGTACTGAAGGACGGTCTGCTCCAGCAGGTCGACTCGCCCCGCAACATGTACGACCGCCCCAAGAACCTCTTCGTGGCCGGCTTCATCGGCTCCCCCGCCATGAACCTGATCGAGGTCCCGATCACCGACGGCGGCGTGAAGTTCGGCAACTCGGTCGTCCCGGTCAACCGCGAGGCCCTCAAGGCCGCCACCGACAAGGGTGACCGCACGGTGACCGTCGGCGTGCGCCCCGAGCACTTCGACATCGACGAGCACAACGGCGAGGCCGCGAAGTCCCTCACCAAGGACTCCGAGGACGCCCCCGCCGGTCTCGCCGTCTCCGTGAACGTCGTCGAGGAGCTGGGCGCCGACGGCTACGTCTACGGCAGCGCCAAGGTCGACGACAACCTCACGGACCTGGTCGTCCGCGTCAGCGGCCGCTCGGTGCCGGACAAGGGCGCCACGCTCCACGTGGTCCCGCGTCCGGGTGAGATCCACGTGTTCTCGACCTCCACGGGCGAGCGCCTCACCGACTGATCAAACGTTCCCAGGAAGGGCCCCGCGGTCAACCGCGGGGCCCTTCCTGTTGGGCGCGGCCGCCGACCGTGTCGACAAATACCCCGGCAGACCGGTCATTTCGAGCAGTGTTCGTCAACCCCCTACCCAATTCGAGGCACCAATCCATCCCCCATATTGGTGACTAAATGTCGCCAAATCATTACCGGGCGCTACCCTCACACGCGTGAAGCACTCCAATAACCAACAGCCGCGACGCGGCCGGGGCCCCGCCCGCCGGGTCGGCCGCACGCTCGCCCTCGTCCTGCCCGTCGTCATGGTGCTCTCCGGGACCCTCGCGGTCACCCGGGTCAACTGGTCGGGGAGCCCCTCCAGCTCGATGCTCACCGCGACGGACGTCACGGCGGCCGGAGCGTCCTCACGGGCCGCCGCACGCGCCCCGCAGGACATCCTGCGCGACCAGCTCCTGACCGAGCTCCAGGACAAGAACCCCGGCGTCGTCCTGACCCACCTCCAGGAGGCGGTGAACGGCCAGCCCTCGCTCGCCGGCCACTGCACCTCCATCGCCCGCGCACTGGGCCGCGCCGCCGTCCGTATCTACGGCGCCGCACGCGCCCAGTCCTACGCCCGCCCCGTGTGCGACACCGCGTTCGCCTCCGGTGTCATGGCCGCGCACAGCTGACCCGGAGCCGGTGCCCGGAGTAGGAGGTCGGTAACGGCTGATTAAGGAACGGTTGCAGCCGAAAGATGCGGTGGGGCCGCCACGTACAGTTCGGGTCATGACCGATCCGAACGCCGCGTCGCGCCCCACCCAAGCCGTGATCCTGGCCGGTGGCCAGGGATCCCGGCTGCGCCCGTACACCGACGACCGGCCCAAGCCGATGGTCGAGATCCCCGGCACGGGGACTCCGATCATCGGCCATCAGCTCGTCTGGCTCGCCGAAGAGGGCGTGACCGACGTGGTGGTCAGTTGCGGGCACCTCGCCGAGGTGCTCCAGGACTGGCTGAAAACCGCCGATCTGCCGGTCGACGTGACCACGGTCGTCGAGACGGAGCCGCTGGGCCGCGGCGGCGGCCTCAAGTACGCCGCCGCGCGTCTGCCCCGGCCGGACAGCGCCTGGTACGCCACCAACGGCGACATCTGGACGCGCTTCTCGCTGCGCGACATGGCGGACTTCCACACCGAGCGCGACGCGGTCGCCACGATCGCGCTGGCCCGGCCGCGGATTCCTTGGGGGGCCGTGCAGACCGACGGCTTCGGGCGGGTCACGGACTTCATCGAGTCGCCGCCGACGCAGTACGCGATCAATGCGGGGGTGTACGTCTTCTCGCCCGAGTTCGCGGAGTTGTTGCCGGAGCGGGGGGATCACGAGCGGACGACGTTCCCTCACCTTGCTCGTGAGCGGCGGTTGGCCGGGTTCCCCATCCCTCAGGGGGCTTACTGGCGGGCCATCGATACCGCGAAGGACCTCAGGGAAGCCGCCAAGGAGCTTGCTGCGCTTGGTCGTTGAGTGCGGTCCACTGTGGCTGGTCGCTCCCGCGCGGCGGAGCCGCACATTGATACAGCCCCGCGCCCCTGGGGCAACTGCCCCCAGGGCAATCAAGAGGGCCCGCACTGGAAAGTGCGGGCCCTCTTGGTATTTACCGGAGTCAGCCGGTGGGCGACTGCGTCAACAAGCCGCCCACCGGCCCAGTTACCCCAACAGGCCGCCCACCAGGCCCGGCTGGCCGGAGGAGGACGAACCCCCGGTGCTGGAGCCGCCGTTGGAGCCGGTGCCGCCGCTGGTACCGCCGCCGGACGTGGGTCCTGAGGTGGTGCTGGGGGCCTGGCCGGCCGGGGAGGACTGCTGGGGCTGGGTGCGGCCCGCGGTGCCCTGGGTCTGGCTGGGGGCGCCGCTGGTGGCCGTACCGGAGGAGGAGCGGGTCGCGCCCGGGGTTGTCGCGGCACCGGACGGCTTGGGTGAAGTCGCGTGCCGGGACGGTGACTTGGACGCCTTGGGGCTGCTGCTGTGGCTCTTGGTCGGCTCTCCGGGGAGCGGGGCGCCCGGCAGTTCGTTGCGCGGGGCCTCGCCGGGGCCGGGGACGACCACACGGCTGGAGTCGCGGACCGCGCCGCCGAGCAACGAGCCGACGAGCAGAGTGAGTCCGATGGCGACGGCCGTGACGAGGGCGCCGCGGCGCAGGACGTAGCGGCGCAACTCCCAGATGTCCGCGCGGGGTCCGAGGCGGCGCCAGGCGCTGCCCGCGAGGCGGCCGTCGACCGAGTAGACCGGGGCGCCCGCGATGATCAGCGGGGACCACGCGGCGAGATAGATGATGTCCGGCGCGTCGTAGGCCGGGACGGTCTTCCAGCTCACCGTGACGATCAGTGCCGCCGAGAGCAGCGCGCCGAAGACCGCGGCGACCCGCTGCCACAGGCCGAGGATCGTGAGGACGCCCACGATGACCTGTGCGAAGGCGATGACGAGGCCGGAGCCGACCGGGTGCTGGAGCGCGAACTGCCGTAGTGGCTCGGCGACTTCCCACGGGTGCAGGGTGTTGAGCCACTTCACCATCGAGCCGCGCTTGCCGCCGTCGAAGTAGACGGGGTCGCACAGCTTGCCCATGCCGGCGTAGATGGAGATGAAGCCCAGGAAGATGCGGAGCGGGAGGAGAACCACGCCGAGGTTCATCCGGCGGCCTGGGTAATAGGCGTGCCGTACGGGCTCGTTGGGGTTGCGTCTGGTGCGGCGCTCGCGTTCCGCGCCCTCGAAGTCCTCGAACTCCTGGTCCCCGTAGGCGGGTTCGTCGTAGGCGCTGCCCACCGTCCGCATGGGCGGCAGGAGTCGGTTCTCGCCGGTGTCGTGATCGCCGCCGCGCTGGGGGCCGACGACCGGGGTCTCGATGGTCTGCACGGTCAGGTCGCCGTCGTAACTGCCGCTGTCGATACGGGGGATGACCTGCGTGGCTCCGGCGTCGCCGCCCGGTTCTTCGCCGTGCCGGACGCCCGTGCCGCGCACGGCCTGGAGCAGCCGGTGGGCGCCGGTGTCGTCCGGGGCGGACTTGCCGCTCCAGACGACGGGCCGGCGGCGCGCGCCGGCGGCGGGGATCCGGCCGGGGACCTCGGTGGCGCTCAGGTGCCGTGCGATCCGCGGCGACGGGGAACGCGTCGAGGCGCCCAACTGCACGCGGAAGCTCGCATGATTGACGATGATCTGCGCCGGATCGCTCGGCACCTTCACCATGCTCAGCGCGGGAGCGTCGTCGAAGCCCGACGGGCCGTCCCCCGTGGGTGTGCGGGGTGTTCTGGTGTCCACACTCATCTAACCGAGTGACGTGTGTTTAGGACACTGCTTTGACTCGCCGGAAGTGTCCGGACCGCGTCAAGCGGGCGCGCGGCGCCCAGATTGCCCCGAGTGGGGGACGGCGCCGAACGCCCGTTCAGGAACGCTTGCGTGCCGCCTCGTAGAGCACGATGCCCGCCGCCACACCGGCGTTGAGGGATTCCCCGCCGCCTGGCATCGGGATCCGGACCCTGAAGTCACAGGTCTCGCCCACGAGTCGGGACAGGCCCTTGCCCTCGCTGCCGACGACGATGACCACCGGGCCTTCCAGCGCGGCGAGTTCACCGACCTCGGTGTCACCGTCGGCGGCCAGGCCCACGATCGCGAGGCCCGCCTTCTTGTACGCCTCCAGGGCGCGCGTCAGGTTGGTGGCGCGGGCGACGGGTGTACGGGCGGCGGCACCGGCGGACGTCTTCCAGGCGCCGGCGGTCATGCCGGCCGCGCGCCGCTCGGGCACCAGGACACCGTGCCCGCCGAAGGCGGAGGCCGAGCGGACGATCGCGCCGAGGTTGCGCGGGTCGGTCACCCCGTCGAGGGCGACGATCAGCGGATCCTCGCCCTTGTCGTAGGCCGCGTTGGCGAGGTCCTCGGCGTGCGCGTACTCGTAGGCCGGGACCTGGAGGACCATGCCCTGGTGGTTGAGGCCGTTCGTCATGCGGTCCAGCTCGGGGCGCGGGGCCTCCATGAGGTGGACGCCGCCGCGCTCGGCGACGAGCTGGAGCGCCTCGCGCACCCGCTCGTCGTTGTCGATGAACTGCTGGACGTAGAGCGTGACCGCCGGGACGCCCTCGCGCAGCGCCTCCACGACCGGGTTGCGCCCCACGACCATCTCGGACGTGCCCTTGCCGCCGCGCCCGCGCGCCGCAGGGCGACGCTGGACCTGCTTGGCCTTGGAGTTGGCGATGCGGTTCTTCTTGTGGCCCTTGCGCGCCTCGGCGGGCGGGGTGGGGCCCTTGCCTTCGAGGCCCCTGCGCCGCTGGCCGCCACTGCCGACCTGCGCGCCCTTCTTGCCGGACATGCGGCGGTTGTTGGCTGCCATGACCTACCTGTCTGTTCAGAGTCGTATCAAGAGTTTGTGGACGTACGTCTATGCAGTGTGCCGCCCGGAGGGCCGGGCGGCACAGTCGATCTTCGTTGACCGGGACGGGTTCAGCGTGGGCCGAGGGTCCAGCGGGGGCCCTGCGGGCCGTCCTCGATGATCAGGCCCGACTGGTTGAGCTGGTCGCGGATGGCGTCCGCGGTGCCCCAGTCCTTACGGCCCCGGGCGGCCTCGCGCTGGTCGAGGACCATGCGGACCAGGGTGTCGACGACACCGTGCAGGTCCTCGCCGCGGTCGGTCTCGCCGGCCCACTGCGGGTCCAGCGGGTCCAGACCGAGGACGCCGAGCATGGCGCGCACCTCGGCGAGACGCGCTACGGCGGCTTCCTTGTCGTCGGCGGCCAGCGCGCTGTTGCCCTGCCGGACCGTGGTGTGCACGACGGCGAGGGCCTGCGGCACGCCCAGGTCGTCGTCCATCGCCTCGGCGAACGCCGGCGGCACTTCGGCCGCGGGCTCGACGACTCCCCCGGCCTTCCCTGCCTTTTCGGTGACTCGCTGCACGAAGCCCTCGATCCGCGCGAACGCGGACTCCGCCTCGCGCAGGGCCTCCTCGCTGTACTCGATCATCGAGCGGTAGTGCGGGGTGCCGAGGTAGTAGCGCAGCACGATCGGCCGCCACACCTTGACCATCTCGCTCACCAGCACGCTGTTGCCGAGCGACTTCGACATCTTCTCGCCGCTCATGGTGACCCAGGCGTTGTGCACCCAGTACTGCGCGAAGTCGTCGCCGTAGCCCTTGGCCTGGGCGATCTCGTTCTCGTGGTGCGGGAAGATCAGGTCGAGGCCGCCGCCGTGGATGTCGAAGGCGGGGCCCAGGTACTTGTGCGCCATCGCCGAGCACTCCAGGTGCCAGCCGGGGCGGCCGCGGCCCCACGGGGTCTCCCAGTCGGGCTCGCCCGGCTTGGTGGCCTTCCACATCGCGAAGTCGCGGGGGTCGCGTTTCCCGGTGATGCCGTCCTCGGAGGGCTGGCGCAGGTCGTCGATGTCCTGGTTGGAGAGCTGGAGGTAGTCCGGGTACGAGCGCACGTCGAAGTAGACGCTGCCGTCGGCCTCGTACGCGTGACCGCGCTCGATCAGCCCGCGCATCATCTCGATCATCTCGGGGACGTGGCCGGTCGCCCGCGGTTCGTACGTCGGCGGGAGGCAGCCGAGTGCGCTGTAGCCGTCGTTGAACGCGCGCTCGTTCTCGTACCCGATCGCCCACCAAGGGCGGCCCTGGTCACGGGACTTGGCGATGATCTTGTCGTCGATGTCCGTGACGTTGCGGATGAACGTGACGCCGTAGCCGCGGTATTCGAACCAGCGGCGGAGGATGTCGAAGTTCAGGCCCGAGCGGATGTGGCCGATGTGGGGGGCGGCCTGCACGGTGGCACCACACAGGTAGATCGAGACACAGCCCGCTGTGAGCGGGGTGAAGTCGCGAATCTGCCGGGCGCTGGTGTCGTACAGACGAATGGTCACGGTACAAGGGTAGTGGGCGGTACAGGGTGCCCGGTGCCTTCCGGCGGATTAGCCGTTTTCGGGTGCGGGCCCGGTGGGGGCTGGTCGCGCCCACGCGGCGGAGCCGCAAATCGATACAGCCTCGCGCCCCTAAAAAACTCGGACCAGTCAGCCGCGTTTCACCACCAACGCCGTTGCCACCGCCATCAAGCCCTCGTTCCGTCCCGGGAAGCCCAAACCGTCCGTTGTTGCGCCTGACACCGAGACCGGGGCTCCCGCCGCCTCCGACAACAGCTTCTGCGCCTCGTCCCTGCGCTTGCCGATCTTCGGGCGCGGGCCGATCACCTGTACGGCGATGTTGCCGATGGTGAAGCCCGCCTCGCGGACGATCCGCGCGGCCTCTGTCAGGAGCGTGATGCCGGACGCGCCCGACCACTCCGGGCGGCCCGTGCCGAAGTGCTGGCCCAGGTCGCCGAGGGCCGCTGCCGAGAAGAGGGCGTTGCAGGCCGCGTGGGCCACGACGTCCGCGTCGGAGTGGCCGGCCAGGCCCGGGCCCTCGTTCTCCCACTTGAGGCCGGCGCACCACAGGTCTCGGCCCTCCTCGAAGGCGTGGATGTCGGTGCCGATGCCGACCTGAGGGAGGGGGTACGGGTCAGAAGCCATCGTTGAGCCTCCTGCGGGCCAGGACCGCCTCCGCGAGGACGAGGTCCAGGGGGCGGGTCACCTTGAAGGCCTCCTCGTGACCGGGGACGACCACGACCGTCAGGCCGAGCTGCTCGACCATGCTCGCGTCGTCGGTGACGTTGTCGGTGACCGTCTCGTGGGCGTGGACGAGCGTGGCGCGGTCGAAGCCCTGCGGGGTCTGTACGGCGCGGAGGCGGGCGCGTTCCGGGGTGGCTACGACCGGTTCCGGTGCGCCCGGCGTCTCGGCCGGCTCGACTTCCTTGACCGTGTCGGCGAGGGGCAGGGCCGGTACGACGGCGGGGGCTCCGTCCCGTACGGCCTCGATGACCGCGTCGACCGTGTCGACCGGGACGAGCGGGCGGGCCGCGTCGTGGACCAGGACGATGTCGTGGCCGGGGGGCAGCGCGTCCAGGCCGAGCTTCACGGACTCCTGGCGGGAGTCGCCGCCGGGGACGACCAGGAAGTCGGTGCGCTCGGGCAGCGCGTGGGCGTCGAGGAGGGTCTTGACCTCGGCGGCGCCGTCGGGCGGGGCCACGACGACGACCAGGGAGACCGCGCGGGACGCGGCGAGTGCGCGGATCGCGTGGATGAGCATGGGAGTGCCGTTCAGCGCGCGTAGCGCTTTGGGAGCGCCCGGGCCTAGGCGTACGCCCCGTCCGGCGGCCGGGATCACGGCGGCGACGGAGGACTGCGCCTGCGAAGAGCGCGAATCGTCAGACATCGGTTCCTGTCAGGTTTGTGTGCTCGACCTACGTGGGTATGGCCTCAGGAGTGCCGGGCGCGACGCCTTGACCGGACCCTTCCGTGACACCGGTCGAGCCTGCTGCCCGGGCCCGGCACGCCATTATCGGGGGATGTCTCTCCGGCGTTCGGTGAGGTCGGGAAATTTCCTCCGAACATGCCGAAGCGCCCGGCGACAGGGGGACTGTCATCGGGCACCACGGCATTTCAGTGTGCTGAGCAGGGCGTACCAGTCGCCTGCGTCAGGACGCGAGAACCTCGTCGAGCAGGGCCTCGGCCTTGTCCTCGTTCGTGTTCTCCGCGAGCGCGAGCTCACTCACCAGGATCTGGCGAGCCTTGGCGAGCATGCGCTTCTCACCTGCGGACAGTCCGCGCTCGCGCTCACGACGCCACAGGTCACGGACTACTTCCGCGACCTTGATGACATCGCCGGAGGCGAGCTTCTCGAGATTTGCCTTGTAACGACGCGACCAGTTCGTGGGCTCCTCGGCATACGGAGCGCGCAGCACCTCGAAGACCCGGTCCAGCCCGTCCTGACCGACCACATCACGTACGCCGACGAACTCCGCATTGTCCGCTGGCACACGCACCGTCAGGTCACCCTGAGCGACCTTCAGCACCAAGTAGGTCTTGTCCACGCCTTTGATCTGGCGAGTTTCGATAGCCTCGATCAGCGCGGCCCCGTGATGGGGATAGACCACGGTGTCGCCAACCTTGAACGTCATGTGACAGGTACCCCTTCCGTGGCTATCCAGGGTAACACGGAAACTGCGGGTTCTGAATGGCGTTTTCGCAGGTCAGGGCATATCTCGGGGCTTGACAACAGCAACAGGAACGTGCTGCGGAAGCCGAGCGGAAGAGGGTATTCGCAGGTCGGAGCAGCTCTCCGGGCGAGGTGAAACGCGTACGTTACACACATCCGGAGGCGTCCCCAAGTGGGCGAACGTCCCCAAATGTCTGGTTCCAAGTGCCTGACTTCCGCTACTCCGTTCGGTGGCCGGAGCCCGGTGCGAGACGAATCCGGAATTGATCACCGAGGTGGCGTGGAACGACCGGTGATCAATTCTTCGAGGTGCCCTGCATTCTTCACGGAAAATCCGCCGACGGACGGCTGAGCTGCTTATGTGAATGCCGGACGAGCGCCGGGCACAAGTGACCCGTGAGTCACTTGTGGCACACGGGTACCCGGTTGGGGGAGGGTCGGGTGCGGTGGCGCGGGAACGGCTCGGTAACCTAAGGCCGCTGACAGACACTTAGGGCGGCTTTATTCGGGAGTCGCCCTGCTCCGCCCACGTTCAAGGAGTAGCCGCCGCCGTGAGCAGCAGCCTTCGACGCGGCACCCTCGCCGCCGCCGCCATCGCGTTCTCGATCGCCTCGCTCGCCGCGTGCGGTGCCGGCAACGACGCCCAGACGCTGGAGGTCAAGCCGGACAACGCGGCCGCCTCCGTCGGCGACATCAAGGTGCAGAACGCGCTCGTCATCACCCAGCCCCTCACCGAGTCCGGTACCGAAGGCGCGGGCCCCGCGGTGATCTCCGCGACCCTGTTCAACACCGGTGTCAAGGACCAGACCCTGGACTCCGTCAGCGTCGACGGCGCCGGCAGCGTCACGCTGACCCCCGCGAAGGGCAAGGGCAAACTGGTCGTCCCGGCCGGCGGCTCGCTGATCCTGGGCGGCAAGGGCAACGCCTCCGCGGCGCTGGCCAGCCCCGGCGACAGCCTCCAGGACGGCAACGCCCAGAAGGTCACCTTCACCCTCAGCACGACCGGCGGGGTGGGCCTGAGCGCGTTCGTCGTCCCGGCCGACAGCTACTTCACCAAGTGGGGCCCGACCGCGATCCCCACGGCCGCCCCGGGCGCCTCCGCGACCACCTCCGCCTCCCCGAAGCCGGGCAAGAGCACGTCGGCCACCCCGACCGACTCGGCCTCCGCGAGCGCGACGGCCACGGAGTCGGCGTCCGCCGGCTGAGCGGCCGTAGCAGCACGTCGTACGACGAAGGGCGGGACCTCACACAGAGGTCCCGCCCTTCGTCGTACGCACTGCCTAAGGCCTGGCGGTCGGTCTACGGCTCGAACACCATTTCCGACGCACCTCTCGCACCGCTGCGCGGGCTTCGAGGTGCTGCGCCGGACTCCGTCCGGCGGCCTGCGTCCGGGGCCGCTCTTTACGGCTCGAACTTGTAGCCCAGACCCCGCACCGTCACCAGATACCTGGGCGCGCCCGGGTCCGGCTCGATCTTGGCGCGGAGGCGCTTGACGTGGACGTCCAGGGTCTTGGTGTCGCCCACGTAGTCGGCGCCCCAGACTCTGTCGATGAGCTGCATGCGGGTCAGTACGCGGCCCGCGTTGCGCAGGAGCATCTCCAGCAGGTCGAACTCCTTGAGGGGCAGGTCGACCTTGGAGCCGGAGACCGTGACCACGTGGCGATCCACGTCCATGCGGACCGGACCCGCCTCGAGGGCGGCCGGGGTGACCTCCTCGGGCTCGCCGCGGCGGCGCAGGACGGCCCGGATACGGGCGACGAGCTCGCGGGACGAGAAGGGCTTGGTGACGTAGTCATCGGCTCCTATTTCCAGGCCTACGACCTTGTCGATCTCGCTGTCCTTGGCGGTCACCATGATGACGGGGACGTTGGAGCGGCCGCGCAGTTGGCGGCAGACCTCCGTGCCGGGCAGCCCCGGCAGCATCAGGTCGAGCAGGACGAGGTCGGCGCCGTTGCGCTCGAACTCGTCGAGCCCGTCGGGCCCGGTGGTCGCGATGGCGACCTCGAAGCCCTCTTTGCGGAGCATGTACGACAGGGCGTCGGAGAAGGACTCCTCGTCCTCGACGACGAGCACTCGGGTCACGGAAGGACCTCCGGGGCGGGAAGCGGTTCGTACGGGGATGGTTCAGGGGACCCCTCGACCTCGTCGTCGAGGTCGGGGTGCTGGTGGGCACGGTCGCGGGCCGCACCCGCCTCCGGCAGCCTCAGGGTGAACGTGGAGCCCTGTCCCTCGGAGCTCCACACCGTGACCTCCCCGCCGTGCGAGGCGGCCACGTGCTTGACGATCGCCAGTCCGAGACCCGTACCGCCGGTGGCCCGTGAGCGGGCCGGGTCGACACGGTAGAAGCGCTCGAACACGCGCTCCTTGTCCTTCTCGGAGATGCCGATGCCCTGGTCGGTGACGGCGACCTCGATGTGGTCGCCGCCGCCCGCGGAGACCCGGCGTGCGGCTATGCCGACGCGGGTGCGGGCGGGCGAGTAGTTGACGGCGTTCTCGACCAGGTTTCCGAGGGCGGCGGCCAGTTGGCCCCGGTTCCCGTAGACATGCAGGTCGGCGGTGCCGCCGGCGGCCATGGTGATCTGCTTGGTGCCGGCCTGGTGCCGGCAGCGGTCGATGGCCTCGGCGACGAGTTCGTCGACGCGGACGGGTTCGGCGTCTTCGAGGGGGTCGTCGTTCTGGACCCGCGACAGGTCGATGAGCTCCTGCACGAGATTGGTCAGGCGCGTGGCCTCGATCTGCATCCGGCCGGCGAAACGCTCCACCGCCTCAGGGTCGTCGGAGGCGTCCATGACCGCCTCCGAGAGGAGGGAGAGCGCGCCGACCGGGGTCTTCAGTTCGTGGCTGACATTCGCCACGAAGTCACGTCGTACGGCCTCGATACGGCGGGCCTCGGTGAGGTCCTCCACGAGGAGCAGGACGAGCCGGGAGCCGAGCGGCGCCACCCGGGCGGAGACCGCGAGGGCCTCCCCGCGGCCGGTGCCGCGCCGGGGCAGATCCAGCTCGACCTGGCGTATCTCGCCGTCGCGCCGGGTGTCCCGGGCCATCTGGAGCATCGGGTCGACGGAGAGTTTCCCGCCGCGGACCAGTCCGAGGGCGTACGCCGCCGAGCTGGCCTTGACCACGGCGTCCGCCTCGTCCAGGACGACGGCCGAGGAGCGGAGCACCGAGAGCACGGTGTCCACACCCGGCGGAAGCACCGGGTCCGTGTGCAGGGAGGTCCTGGTCGGCCGTTTCTGGTCGCGTTCGCTCCAGCGGAACGCCAGCATGGCGATGACACCGGTGAGCACCCCGGCGATCGCTGCCGCTGCGGCGACCGCCGCGTTCACGTCCATGCCCCCAGGTTAGGCATGGGATACCTCCTGGCCACAGCCATCGGAGTGCGACCTCGAACACTCGTCGCCCAGAGTTCACCTTGGAGCCAGTATTGGTTCATTTGGGGTGGCGGAAACCGTCGCGTAGGAACGGGAACGTGGGAGCGTGGGGTGGAAGGGCCGGTTTTTAGTCACAACCGACGGGCCCGGGGCCCCTGAGCCCCCGAAGCGAACGTAGGAGAGGGAACCCTGATGCGGGACGCGTACCACGAGGAACTTGACTCGATCGGTGACGGTCTGGTGGAGATGGCCCGGCTGACCGGCTCGGCGATCGGACGCGCCACGACGGCGATCCTGGACTCCGACCTGAAGCTGGCCGAGAGCGTCATCGAGGCCGACAAGAAGGTCGACGACCTCCAGCACGACCTGGAAGCACGGGCCATAGCCCTGCTGGCCCGGCAGCAGCCGGTGGCGACGGACCTGCGCATCGTCGTCACGTCCCTGCGCATGTCGGCCGACCTGGAGCGCTCCGGCGACCTCGCCCAGCACGTGGCGAAGCTCGCCCGGCTGCGCTTCCCGGAGCGGGCCGTACCGCACGACCTGCACGCGACCATCCTGGAGATGGGCCAGCTCGCCCAGCGCCTGATGGCCAAGGCGGCCGAGGTCATCATCACGAAGGACGTCGACCTGGCGCTCCAGTTGGAGCAGGACGACGACGCGATGGACCTGCTGCACCGCACGCTCTTCCAGCACCTGCTGGACGACAAGTGGAAGCACGGCATCGAGACCGCGGTCGACGTGACGCTGCTCGGCCGCTACTACGAGCGTTTCGCGGACCACGCGGTGTCGGTCGCGAAGCGCGTGGTGTTCCTGGTGACGGGCGAGCACGCGGACGAGCTCCAGCCGGACATCCAGCCGGTGACGGGGGCGGAGGGCGCGTAGCCCTCCGGGCTGGGGCCACCGGGTCCGGCGGGTCCGGTGCGTCCTGCGGGTCCGGGCCGGGGTGGGGGCTTGCGGGGAAGCCTCCATGCGCCGTTGATGCGCCCGGCGGAGCGGGCATCCAATGGGCACAGGCACCAGCCTCTAGGAGGACCCATGGCCGAATCCCCCGCCACGACGCCGGACCCGACGCAGGAGCGCGAGACGCAGCAGCCCGCCGAGATCAAGAGTCTCCCGCTCTTCGGCGCCTGCGGCTGCGGCTCGGGCTGCGGGTGCGGGTGCCAGTCCGGCAACCCGTGCCAGTGCGGCTGACCGACGTGCAGGGCCTTTGATTCCGCTGATTCCGTCGGTTCCGTCGAAGGGGCTCCGGGTGCTTTGCGGCACCGGGGCCCCTTCGTCGTGCTCGGTGGCCGGGAACACCGTACGGGCGCAGCATGGAAGGAACGGAAGGAGGTGCGCGGTCATGGCTCAGTACATGGACGTACACCATGGAATGAAGGGCATCACGGCCGACCAGTTGATGGCGGCCCACAAGGCGGATCTCGCCGTGGAGAGGGACGAGGGCGTCCACTTCGAGCGGGCCTGGGCGGACCCGGAGAGCGGAACCGTCTACTGCCTGTCGGAGGCGCCGTCGCCCGAGGCGGTCCAGCGCGTCCATGAACGTGCGGGGCACCGGGCGGACGAGGTGCACGCGGTGCCGTATTCGATCTGACCACCGGCCAGCCCCACCCCCGACCGGGTGGGGCGCTCCATGGTTCCTCGAGGCGCGCGAAGGCATCGTAGAAGGAAGCCGGTCCCCCCGGGGCCCTCGTCCGGAAGGAACGTCCCATGGAATCAACGCAGTTCACGAACTCCGACTCCACCACGGTCCCCGGCGAGAACTCCCTCGCGCCGCTGCTGGCCGCGTGGGACCTGGCGCACCCCGCCACGGGCGACCCCGAGTGGCGGCACGTGCTGGACGAGATCGCGCACCCCCGCACCACGGAGGCGTTCCAGCGCCTCGCCGGGTCCGCCGCCTGAGTCAAGAGGGCCGATCGTCAGCTCCGTTCGTGCATTGAGTGCTGTTTGGGCAAAGGGTTCGACATCGGCAGTTCAACTGTCTTGTCCTGTGCATGTCTCACTGGGTGAGATGCACGCAGACCATTGCGTGCAACTCGTAACCACCCAGGGGGCATTCATGCGCATAGCCCACAACAGACGCGCCGTCGCGGCTTCTACGGCCGCCACCGCCGCCCTCGCCGCCGCCGCGCTGGCGACAGCGCCGCTGGCCGGTATCAGCAGCGCCGCGCCCGCCGCCGTACCGCAGACGAAGGTGATCCCGGCCATCACCGGACACACCCTCGCGCGGGACGTGCCGACCCCGCTCACCAGCGCGCAGTGCGAGGCCAAGTGGCAGATCGCCTGCTACACCCCGCTGCAGTACCGCACCGCGTACAACCTCAACTCGCTTTACAAGAAGGGCATTACGGGCAAGGGGCGGACGATCGTCATCGTCGACTCCTTCGGCTCGCCGACGATCCAGCACGATCTCGACGTCTACAGCAAGCAGTTCGGCCTGAAGAGCACCAAGGTCAAGGTCGTCAAGTGGGGCAACGTGCCCGTCTTCGACCCCAAGAACGCGGACATGACCGGCTGGGCCGGCGAATCCACCCTCGACGTCGAGATGGCCCACGCGGTCGCGCCCGACGCGAAGATCGTGCTGGTGGAGACGGCGGTCGCCGAGACCGAGGGCGTGACCGGTCTGCCGGAGATGATGGACGCCGAGAAGTACCTGATCGACCACGGCGTCGGCGACGTCATCACGCAGAGCTTCGGCGCCACGGAGAACACCTTCCCCGGCTTCGACCAGGGCGACTTCTCCAGCATCAAGAAGCTGCGCTACGCCTTCCAGGACGCCAACCGCAAGCACGTGACCGTCCTCGCCTCCTCCGGCGACGGCGGCGCCACCGACTACAACCTGGACGGGTCGGCGTTCTACGACAAGCCCGTCAACTCCTGGCCTTCCTCGGACCCGTTGGTGACGTCGATCGGTGGCACGCAGCTCCACCTGAACGACAAGGGCGACCGGGTCACGCCGGACAGCGTCTACAACGACTACGGCGCGGGCGGCGGCGGCCAGTCCCACGTGTTCGCCCGCCCGTCCTTCCAGAACGGCGTGAAGAGCGTCGTCGGCCCCCAGCGCGCCACGCCCGACGTGTCGATGGCCGCGGCGGTCAACGGCGGTGCGTGGACGTACTCCAGCTTCGACCCGACGGCCGTCGGCTGGGACGTCTACGGCGGCACGAGCGAGGCCAGCCCGCTCTTCTCGGGCATCATCGCCCTCGCGGACCAGGCGGCGGGGCACCGGGTGGGCAACATCAACTCGGCGCTGTACGCGCTCGCGAAGCACGGCGCCAAGGGCAACGGCATCGTGGATGTGAACGACGGCACGAACAACACGTATGCGGGCGTGACCGGTTACACGGCGGTCAACGGATACGACATGGCGACGGGCGTGGGCACGGTGGACGCGCTGCGATTCGTTCCGGCGCTGGCGAAGGCGAGTTGGCGGCGCTGAGGTCCCGCTGACGCGGCACACAGAAGACGGCCCGGGTGCACGAGGACCCGGGCCGTCTGCTGCGTGCTCGCCGTCCTCACATGCTGATCGACTGGGCGTACGTGACCTGGTTCAGCACGTAGACGACCTGCTCGCGCGACTGCACCGGGATCATCGTGGAGTGGTGCCGGCCGCCGCTGTTGACGCTGACCTGCACGAAGCCGGTGGTCACGCGCTCCTTCATGAGGAGGAACAGCAGCCCGACGAAGCAGAGCAGGAAGAAGACGACCGCGAGCACGATCGCGTGCGGCGGGATCCGCTCCTCGGTACGCGACATGTCGGTCGCCGTCCACACCGCCCCTCTGAGCGGCATCGGCCCGGCCGGGCTCACGATGGTGTCACCGTTGACGGCGATGTCCCCGAGGGTCAACATCGGTGCGCCGTAAGGGATTTGAGGCTGCGTCTGCGGATACGACTGCGGCACGGCCTGCGGGTAGCCGTAGCCGCCCTCGGCGTAGGGACCGCCGGACGGGCCGGTGTACGGGTTCTGTCCGGGCGGCTGTTCCGGTGGTGGGCCGGGGTACTGGTTCGCCATGGGTGCTCTTCCCCCCGAGAGTGCGTATGAACTGCGCCGAGCGCTCATCCTCTCGCCCGGTCACGTCCCGTATCTACGTAATGACAAGAAATATCCAGGGCGTCGCTCGCCGCCCGCGTCGGCCAGGCGCTCAGAGTCAGAGTCCGGCGAGTGCGGGGTTGGCCGCGAGCTCGGGGTACTCGCCGCTGAGCCGCGTCAGTACGGCCTCGCGAAGGACCAGCCAGGCGTCCTTGAGATCACGGCGCTCGCAGACCGCTTCCACTGTCGTGTACGTGCACGAGATCCGTACCCGCTCGCCGTCCGGTTCCGGGACGAACTCGATCAGCTCCGCGTTCTCGGTGAAGCCGATCGTCGTACGCTCGCCCCGCTCAAGGTGGCCGAGTACCCCCTTCATCGACCACAGGAAGTCGAACACGGGCGTCCACGACCACGGCGGGGTCAGCACTGCCTCGCCGATCGTGAACCCGAGGTCGGACAGGAAGAAGTACCAGCGCAGATCGGCGACGGTGACGACGGCGAGGTCCGCTCCTTCCCGGTTCTCCCAGCCCTGCTCGACGTACGGGCCGGTCCGGCGGTATTCGATCCTGATCATCGGCCGCTCAGCCAAGTCGCTCCGCCTGGTCGTACTCCGCCACGCGGAACGTGGGCCAGTGGGTGACCTGGGGCCGGGATCGTTCGATCATCGCCAGGAGGACCTCGCCGTGCAGGACGCGCACGCCGACCTCGGCTCCGTCCGGGCCGGCGAGGTTGTCCACCACGTAGAGGTAGAAGCGCTCGGGATTCGCCTTGGCGGCGTTGACCTGCCGGTGTTCCAACGCCAGTGGCACGCTGCGCGCCGAGCCGCTGAACGCCTTGACCTCGATCATGCGGGGCGCGCTGTCGATGTCGTACGGGAGGTCCGTCGTCCGCACGTCCCTCGGGTCGCGGCCGGCGGCTCGTTCCACGGCCAACACGTGTGTGATCGCGGCCTGTTCGGTCTCTTTGTTTCCCACGGCACCCCCTGAGTTCCTGCGACGCCATCGTGCCGTGCGGGCCCGCCGGTTGGGAAGATGAGGCGATGGCGACCGAGGACACCGACCACGCCGAACGCACCGAACACGCTGACCACACCGAGTACTTCGAGCTGGTCTGCGACGACCTCGCCTACGACGTGGTGATCACCGATCCCGGTGCCCGGGTGCTCGAAGTCGCCCAGGCCGTACGCGAGTTGACGGGGCTCAGCCTCTGGCGCGGCAAGGTTCTGGCGACGGAGGTGCCTGCCGTGATTCTCGGCGGTGTGCCGGAGGCGGACGCCGAGGCGGCGGTGGCGGCGCTCCGTGCGGTGGGAGCGGGGGCCGAGATGAGGGAGTGGCTGCCGCCGGACTCACCGATGCCCTGAGCCTTGCCCACCGACGTCGAGACTTGCCCCCCGGCGTCGGAATCGGATCGGAAGCGGATGGCGGCTACCCGCGGAAGCGCCGGCGACGGTGCACTGGGATCCGGTGAGGCCGGGTGGCGGTGGCGGGCCAGGACCGGCGGGCGATGCCGCGTGGGGGAGCCGTAGATGCGGAGGAACCTGTCGGAGCGGGGGACGGTCGCCGCGGGCCGCCCGGTCTCACCTCGGGGGCGGGGGCGGGGGCGGGCACTGGCGCGGGCTCGGACTCGGGCTCGGGCTCGGGCTCGGGCACTGGCGCGGACTCGGGCTCAGGCTCGGGCACTGGCTCGGACTCGGGCTCAGGCACTGGCACTGGCTCGGACTCGGGCTCAGGCTCGGGCACTGGCTCGGGCACTAGCTCGGGCACGGGCACTGGCGCGGGCTCGAGCTCGGGCACTAGTTCGGGCACGGACTCGGACTCGGACTCGGGCTCGGGCACTGGTGCGGGCTCGGGCACTGGCACTGGCACTGGCACTGGCACTGGCACTGGCACTGGTGCGGGCTCGGGCACTGGCACTGGTGCGGGCTCGGGCACTGGCTCGGACTCGGGCATTGGCTCGGGCACGGGCACGGGCACGGGCACGGGCACGGGCACTGGCACTGGCACTGGTGCAGGCTCGGGCTCGGGCACTGGTGCAGGCACGGACTCGGGCACGGACTCGGGCATTGGCTCGGGCGCTGGCTCGGACTCGGGCATTGGCTCGGGCGCTGGCATTGGCGCTGGCGCTGGCGCTGGCTCGGACTCAGGATCGGGCACGGACTCGGGCGCTGGCGCTGGCTCGGCGGCCTCAACTTCCTTGCCTGCCTTGGTCATTCCACCCGGTCGGGTCCCGGCGCGGGCTCCAGATCCGGGACCAGTTCGTGGAAGCGTCGCTCGACCGGCGACAGGTCGGTGCTGGCCAGGTCCTCCGGGCGGACCACTATGCGCAGTTCGGGGGTGAGCGCGGGGTACCGGCGGCACGCGGCGATGAACGAGTCGACGATCAGGGCCACGAGCTGGCTGCGGTCGAGGTCGGTCACGCGGGCGAGGCCGGAGCCGATGAGCGGGACGGCGACCGGTCTGAACAGGCCGTGCACGGCCACCGAGGCCCAGAGCCTGTCCAGGCCCGCGCGCAGATCCTCGTCACCGGACCGGGCCACCAGGTCGTTGCCGAGCCGCGAATAGGCGACCGCGAAGATCCGCCGGCCGTCGACGGGTACGGCAACGGTCGTACCCACCGGATAACGGACCCGCCGACCGCGCGGCTTGGCCCGCGCGGTCTCCGTGCCGACGGCCTGTACGGTGCGCAGCCCGGCCTTCAACTTCTCGTCCAGCAGGCGGCGTCGGCCGCCGAAGAGCCGGTCGACGAGCTGACTCTGCACGCTGTCGCGGCTGATGACGATGTCCTGGTCGGTCTCCGTGTCGAAGGTGTCGGTGAAGCCGACCACCAGGTTGCAGTCCGTCTGCTCGAACAGGTCGCCGCGGACGAGGACGACGTCCGCCCGCTGGCCGGGCAACGGGACCCGGTGGCGCAGCAGTTCGGCACCGTGGCGGGCGCGCAGCGCGGCCCGCAGGGTGTCCAGGGTGCGCGCCGCGTCGAGGTCGTCGGGATGGTCGCGGACGATCAGCTCGGCGACCGGCAGCGCGAGGTCCGGGCGGCCCAAGTCGGCCTGGACACGGACCAGTTCACGCCGGGCGGAGTCCAGCAGGGCGGTGAGCCGGCGGATGAAGGGGTCGGCGAAGGTCTCGCCGTTGACCTCGGCCAGCGGCCGGCCCCGGATCAGCCGCAGCGCCTCGTCGAGCTCATGGGCGGCGGTCGCGGGCGGGGCCAGGAGGGCGGCACCGACGACCGTCGTGAACCGTGCGCTGTCCAGTTCCTCGGACCTCAGCACCAGACGGTAGGCGGTCTCCGGGCCGTGCACGGTGACCTGCTGCTCGGTGCGCAGCACGCGCGCGGCGGTGCCGTCCTGGCCGGGATCGAGCGCGCGCCGCAGCTCCAGGACGCGCTTCTGCACCTCGTTGCGATTGCGCTGGTCCAGATGACGGGGCCCGTCCGCCAACCCCCATACGTCACGCCGCAGTTGACGCACCGGAACGGCCTCGCCCTCGGCGGCCACCAGGCGGACCAGCAGCCGGGTGGTCAGCGGAGTCAGCCTGACCGGAATCCCGTCGACGTCGAGCCGGACCGGCCCCAGCACTTTGACCTGAATACGCACTCGTCCATCGGCCACCCGCGTCGCCCCCGCCGCGCCCGTGTATCACCCTGTGTCACCGAGAAGTGACAAGAAGATTATCATGATGCCTTGGAGAAGCCGTGTGTCCCGACTACGCATGCCGGTGCGCTTTCTGAGGCTCTACGGCACCGGGCGCGCCCGAAGGGTTTTCGCCCGCAACACGATGGTGGCTTTCGGCGGAATATCGGCGGTGCTTCAGTTCGTCGGGCAATTCTTCCCGCGGAGCTTTCCCGATCCCGGCACGGTCATGGTGGTGTCGTTGGGGGCCTGCCTGGTGTGGGGGCTGGTCCAGGCGCGGCCGGTACCGCGGGTGGAGCAGGTGTTCCGGCGGCCCGATCTGACGGTGGTGGTCGAGGCGGGCGACGTGTTCGACCAGCCGGCGCATCTCGTCGTCGGGTTCTGCGACACCTTCGACACCGCGTCGGCGGACGGCGAGGTCATCAACGCGGCCAGTGTGCAAGGGCAGTTGCTGCTCCGGCGGTACGACGGTGACGTACGGCGCCTGGACGCGGAACTGGTCGCGGCGCTCGCCGGGGTCGCGCCGGTCGGGCGGGAGGACCGGGACCGCAAGCCGCTGGGCAAACTGGACCGGTATCCGGTCGGCACGGTGGCCGTCCTGGGCACCCGGCCGAGGCTGGTGTTCGCGGTCGCGTACAGCCGTATCGGCAACGACTGTGTGGCCGCGTCCAGTGTGGAGGAACTCTGGCTCGGCCTCGGCCGACTGTGGGACGCGCTGCACCGGCACGCCCAACTGGAGCGGGTGGCCATGCCGTTGGTCGGATCGGGACTGTCCCGGCTCGATCACCTCGACCAGGACAGTCTGCTGCGGCTGATCCTGATGTCCTTCGTCGCCCGGTCACGGGAGGGCGCGGTCTGCCGGGAGTTGCGGGTGGTGGTGCGGCCCGCCGATCTGGAGCGGATCGATATGCGGGAGGTGGCGGCCTTCTTGAGGGTTCTCGCGTCCGGACTGGACCGCGTATGAGAAAGAAAGAAATGGGGACGGACGCTCGGCGTCCGTCCCCATTTCTCTCAAGTCCTCTCAAGTCCTCTCCGGTCCTCCCCGGTTCAGGCGAGCCTCCGATACGCGGAGAGGCTCTGGAAGTACCGGGTGTCGCGCCATTCCGGCCGGCTGTCGTCGAGTTGGCAGCCGGCCAGTCTCAGCCGCGCGGCGATCTTCGCGAGGGAGGACTCGGTGCCGTCGAACCGGATGACGTTGATGCCCGCGGTGTCGGCGACATGCCGCAGCCGGCCGACCTCGACGATGACGGTCCGCTCGGGGTAGGCCATCAGCACCATGCCCAGCTCGATCAGCACGTTCTGCCGCGGCTGGCCGGTGAGTTGGGTCTCGTCGTCCCGCTCGCGGTTGCCGAGCAGGTGCGGGTGGAGCTTGGCGACGTCGTCCGGGGTGAGCAGGACCAGGGCGGCCTGCGCCTGCGCCGGTGCGTTCATGACCACCTCGCCGAGGAAGGGCGCGGTCTTGCCGGTGGCCCGCACCAACTCCTCCCATTCCAGCGGCCGTAGGTCGAG
This sequence comes from Streptomyces sp. NBC_01478, assembly GCF_036227225.1. Classification (GTDB taxonomy): domain Bacteria; phylum Actinomycetota; class Actinomycetes; order Streptomycetales; family Streptomycetaceae; genus Streptomyces. The sequence continues at coordinate 5,479,903 of NZ_CP109444.1, forward strand.
CCGGCGCAGCAGCTCGAACATCGCCTGCCGCACCTCTTCGTCCCGGCCGTGCACGACGAAGACACTGCGGCTGCGGTCGTGGCCGACGGGCGGCGCCTGCCCGGAGGTCTGGTCGGAGGTCTGGTCGGAGGTCTGCGGTTCGGCGGCCGAAGTCGCGGGCGCCGCATGGTAGTTGTAGCCGAAGCCCTTGTTCTCCCCACCGACGATGACCTGGTTGTTGTCTCCGAACGTATGGCTCTCGCTCATGACGAATCCCCGCCTCCGCTGCCGGACGAATCAGGGCCCGACGGCTGGTAGTTGTAACCGAAGTTCTCGTTGTGCCCGCCGAAGATCGCCTGGGAGTTGTCCCCGACGAGGATGTTGGTCTGCGCGCGGTCGTGGTCGGCGAGATCCACGTCGTGCTCGTCCAGGAACTGCCGGATGGTGTGCAGCAGTCGGCGCTCGACGATCTGCGAGTACTTCAGGGCATCGGTCTTCTGGAAGAAGTGGTGGTAGGTGTCGCTGGTGGCCATCTCCCGGACGCTCGTCAGCGCGCCGCAGTCCACCGCCTCGTTCGCGTAGCGGGCGAGACGGAACTCGCTGGTGTCGACCGTCGCGCTCGCCGCGGCGAACTCGATGGTGGACCGCCCGCCCCGCCAGAGCCGCACCAGCCGGCGCACCGGCCTCGGCAGGTACCGCTCGGGGAACAGCCGCAGCGGCCACACCCGCAGCGGCCACAGTGGCAGCGTCAGGCACCAGCGCGGCACGGCCTTGACCATGTCCCACGCGACCCGCACCGCCAATCGGCGGTCGAACGAGTCCGGCAGTTGGTCGACGAGGTGGAACTCCCCTACCAGCGGCCCGAGTACATAGGTGTAGAACTCGGTGTGCAGGGTGTCACCCTTGAGGTCGAACCCGACGAAGATCGAGGTCACCAGCTCCTCGTTCCAGGATCCGACGCGCACGCACAGATACTCGCGGGCCGCGTCGTAGTCCTCCCGCCAGTGGATGCCCGGCAGATCGTCCATGCCGGGCAACTTGGACCAACCGGCGCCCAGGGACCGGTCGTTGGTGCGGATCGCCGTCGTGTAGCGGCGCTGCTCGACGGTCAGCCCCTCGATCCGTTCGTCCCGGCGGACCTCGTCGCGCAGTTCCGCGTCCATCCGGGCGGCGACGTACGAGGTGATCTTGTGGACGGTGAACGGCAGGACGGGCTTGCGGTCCACCTTGTCCAGGTCGGCCCCGGATCCTGACCCGTTGACGTCGAAGTCCTTGCGCGCGGCGAGGCGGTTCTTGGGCGCGCCGAGCAGCAGTTGGGCGTTCGCCCAGTCGCGCAGGGGCAGACCGGCGCCGACGAAGGGCCGGAAACCGCCGTAGAAGACAAGGCCGTCGTGGCTGCCCTGCTCGGCGTCGATCTTGCCGATCAGGGCGTCGGTGAGCTTGGCGCCGCCGGGGTAGGCGCCGTCGAAGCCGCCGACGGGGCCGGTCTCCTTCAGGCGGGTCATCAGGATGTGCAGGGTGACGATCCGACGCAGGTAGGCCGCGCCCCACAGCACCCAGAACAGGAGCTGCGCGGCGACGAAGGGGCCCAGCGCGCCTTTGCTCAGCAGGATCAGCAGCAGGGCCGCCGAACCTCCCCCAACTCCCCATTGGATACGGCGCAGTCGGCGCGCGGCGAGTGCGTGGGCGAGGATCGACACGGCGTCGTAGCCGTAGGACGGCGCGACCACTCTGAAGCGTTTCTTGAGCAGTTCGCGGATGACGTCCTTGCGGTAGCCGGGGTCGAGGTAAGTGCCCGCGGACAGCAGGCGGGTGGCCTTGGTGCGCGCGTACACGCGGGTGACCTGCGGCGGCGCCTCGGGCGGTGGGCCGGGCGGATTGCGGTGCGGTGCCTGTGTGCTCACGATGGTTCAGCGCTCCACTCGTGCGGGATGGTCAGCCGATCGGGGTTGCCGTGCCCTGGGTGATCACACCGTCGAGCACGGTGTAGGCGGCGTTGTACGAGTGCGAAGTGCCGTCCGTCTGAAGGGCGTTGAGGACCAGCGTCACGACGGTCCCCTGCACGGACACCTGGCTGATCGTGTCGCGCTCGGTAGTGGCGTAACCCGCGACGAACGCGTCGTAGTCGGCGTCGCCCAGGTTCTTGCCACCCAGGGCCCAAGCCGTCGAGTAGTCACGGTTGTTGATCGCCGCGAAGTAGGCGGTGACGGCGGCTGCCGGCTCCGCCGCGGCGGTGGTCCCGTCCGTCGGGGTGGTGGTCTCGCCCGTCGGGGTGGCCTCGTCCGTCGGGGTCGGGGCGGGCGTGGTGACCGGGTCGGAGGCGGCGTAGGGGCTCGCCTCGACGGATTGGGTGTACGTGTACGACGCGGTGGGCGGGGTCCACGGCTGGGCCTGCGCTCCGCCTCCCCCGGTCGAAAACGAACCGTCGACCAACCCCAGGATCAGGACGAGCAGCAAGGGCACCCCGATGACGGTGAGCCCCCAGGTGCGGGCGACTCCGGGGGGCGGTATCAGCCCACCGGCACGGTAGGCCGCCGGCGGGTTCGGCACGGCGGGGGCGGGCGGCGGGGAGTCCGGCACAGGGGGGCCGAACAGCGGTGGACCGAGGTCGTTCATGGGCGCTCCAACGGTCGCGACAGTGCGCTGACTTCACCCACACATCGCACAGAGGCTGATGGACACCTCGCATGCCACCGCCACGACCGCTTCCGCCACCAGAACCGATCCGCTTCCGATCCACTTCCGGGTGGGGGGGGGCGGCACAGCGGCTTGATCAAGCGGACGGCCCGGGGACGGCCCGGTCAACACAGTCACGAGTGCCGGCCTGTCGACGCCTCACGGGAGTTGCCCGGTCCGGCACCGAGCCATCAGCTTGGGAAGCGGCGGGCATCCGCAGATGGCTCGGACGCCGACCTGGGCGAACGGCCGGGTTGAGGTCTCGTCAGGCTCCGTCGTTTTCGCCGTGGTCCCCGCTGTTCCCCGCTCGATCCGGTGCGGTTGTGGTGCGGCGGGCCATCTGGAGGTACCGCCGCGTCGGGCGTTCTCATCTTCGGGTCACGCGCAGGGGGCGCGTAGAGAAAATGCGCGCCCTGTTCTCACAACTCAATCCCTGTTTCGCTCTACTGCCCTCGTCCAGGCTCCTGCGCGCCCCTCCATCACTCTTCCGAGACCGTAACCAGTGCTTCAACAATGGCCTCTCGTGCCATCGCCCGTCGCGGTGGTGGCGCTTGCTCCGTGCCGGGGGGAATCGGTACCGGGCAGCAGCAGGCAACAGGGCGGCCCAACGGCCGTCGAGGAAAGAAGCGGCAGCCATGCCGCGGGGGGCAACAACCACACCATGTCCGACCACATGATCACCGCTGGACACCCGGGCCCAGCGGTCAGGGTCCCGTCAGGCCTTCCGCCCACTGACGAAAGCCGCCACCGGGGCCGGCCCGACCACAGCAGAGGTCGACGCGGGCACGCCGCGCACCGCCGACGGCTGGTCACCCAGGGCGCGGCCCCGTTGCTGGAGACCGCCGTGATCCTCCCCGCCCGCGACGAGGAGGCCGGTGTGCTGCTGGCCCTGGAATCACTGGCCGCTCAGAGCGCACCACCCGCCCTGATCGTCGTCGTGGTCAACAACTCCTCCGACCGGACCGAGGAGTTCGCCCGTCGGTTCGCCGACCGTCCTGGTGTGCCGCGCACGGTCGTCTTCAACCTGCCGGACAACCCGCACAAGAAGGCAGGCGCCCTCAACCACGGCATCGACTGGCTGAACCGTGCATCCGGCGGACTGGCGGGCGCCGCAAAGTACCTGCTGGTCATGGACGCGGACACCAGCCTGCACCCGAAGTTCCTGGAACGGGCGCGCAACGTCATGGCCTCCGACCGGCGATTGGGCGGACTCAGCGCCACCTGTCTCGGCCGCACCGGACTGTGGAAGAACCTCTGGCAGCGCTATCTGCTCGGAATGCAGATCATGGAATACGGGCGCTACGCCCGCGGCCGCTACCGCCTCGGCATCCACAGCATGTCCGGCGCCGGCTCCTTCTACCGCACCGAGGCGTTGCTGAGCATCCTGCGCTGGCGCGGGGAGGTGTTCTGGGAGAACCACGCCAACCTCGTGGAGGACTACGAGACGACGCTCGCGCTGAAGGAAGCGGGCTGGAAGGTCACGGCCAACCAGCACTGCATCGCCTACACCGACCTCATGCCGACCCTGCGCGAGCTGATCGGTCAGCGGGAGCGCTGGGGACGCGGCACGGTCGACACCCTGCGGCGCCGCGGCTGGACCAAGCACACCTGGTTCTCCATCACCAGCATGGTGTTCGGCTTCGTCGGCTTCCTCTACACGCTGGTCTGGCTGGCCACCTGGACCGGCGTGATCGCCCACACCGGCTTCGTCCTGGACCCGGTCTGGCTGTGCCTGGTCGCCTTCTGGATCGCGTACGCCGCCTTCCGCACCCGCCACCTCGGCTGGAAGGGCGTCCTGGTCGACGTACTGATGCTGCCCGGATTGGTCTTCTCCACCGTGCGCGCCTACTGGTTCGTCTCCTCGGTCGTGAAGTCGTACGCCACCCGCGTCTCCGCCTGGAAGTGACCCGCACCGTCGCACCGGCGCGTCCCCAGAACCTGATCCACCGAGTACACCTGATCCGATGCGACCGGCAGGTCGCCGAGAGGAAAACGATCGTGAACTACCTCAGCGGTACCGGAACCGGCATCGTCGCCGGGAGCGCCTCACTCGCGGCCACCGGGGCCTCTTCCACTGCTCATCTGATCATCGCGGCCAGCCTGACCCTGGTCCTGGGCGGACTGACGACCTTCGCGGCCGCCGTCCGCCGCCGACGCCGCGACGCCAGTGCGGCCAGCCACTGATCCAGGGTTGTGGGTCTCGCCTGAACGGTCGTGAACGGGGCGGAACGAGACGGAAATTGAGACGGACCGCCCCTGCGGAACAGGAGGAGTACTTCGCTGAGGTTGAGGGGGCCACAGGACGCGTGAAAGATGTCGTCCGACACCTTCGCCGTCCCCGGTCGGAGTGCCGGAAGAGGTGCTCACCGACAACGGCAGGCAGTTCACCGCCCGGTTCGGTTCCGGCAGGCCCGGGGAGACGATGTCCGACCGGATCTGCCGGGAGAACGCCATCGCCCACCGGCTCACCAAGCCCAGGTCCCCGACCACCACGGGGAAGATCGAGCGGTTCCACCAGACGCTGCGGCGTGAACTCCTCGACGGCTGCACCCCGTTCGCGGACCCGGCGGCGGTGCGGGCGGCGGTGGATATGTGGCCCGCCTCGACCTGGTCGCCCCGCGGCACCGCCGGATCCGCCGCCTGAACCGGCGCCCGCAGCCTGGCCGTTGGCCGAGGGCGAGATCGGTGCCGTCGAAGTGGACCGGGTAGTGCCCGCCTCGGGGAACCTGAGCCTGCGCGGGCAGCAGATCTGGTTCGGCCCGGTCCTGGCCGGCACCCCGGTCACCTTGCGCATCGACGTCAACCGGCTGCACGTCCTCATCAGCGGCGCGAGGCACAAGACGCTGCCCTCGAAGCTGTCCGGGCGGGACCTCAAAGCCCTGCTGGCCAGTGGCGATGCCCGCCCGGCCGAACCGTGGCCGGACGACCCCGGCCCGGCGCGGAAGACGGGTGGGGCGGTGGAGGTGGACCGCACCGTCAACGCGGTCGGCTACGTCGGCCTGGACGGCGACAAGGTGCTGATCGGCTGGCCGTTCGCCGGACAACGCGTCATCCTGCGGCTGGACGGGCGAGTGCTCCAGGTCCTCGACGAACAGAAGGTCCTCAAGGCCACCCTGCCCAGCCCGCTGCCGGCCTCTGCCTGCGGTCGTCTGCAAGGCCGCCGTCCGGCCGGCCCGCCACCGCAACCACCGCCTCCCGCTGCGCAGATCGCCGAGCGCACCGTCAGCAGCACGGGCGGCTTCGTGGTCGCCGGACAGCGCATCCAGCCCGGCCGCGGTCATGCCCGCCGGGTCGTCCGCAAGTCCGGCGAACACAACCACCGGAAGATCGTCCAGGGCAGACGTCAGGGATCACCCGACGCCAACCCGTCAACCATCAACCGAGACTCGACACGGTCACGTGAGGCCGTGGGGACCTGAAGTCGTGGGCGCACGAAGGAAGTTCGATGCCCTGGCGGTGCACCATCCGCAGGGAGAGCGCCGGTCGGACTGTCCACGTGATGCGCGTGGTGACGTGGGTGACGGACACCGCATCCCCCCGCTGGCCTTCCTGGTATGCGTCCGGGTGAGACTGCGCCGCATCCAAGCGCGACGGCCCACACACGGCCCGAGTACACAGAAGAGCCCCCTCCTGGCGGAAAACCCGCAGGTAGGGGGCTTCTTCAGTTCGGCCTACTTCTTCTTGCCCTGGTTCTTGACCGCCTCGATCGCCGCCGCGGCCGCGGCAGGGTCCAGATACGTCCCCCCGGCCTTCACCGGCTTGAAGTCGGCGTCCAGTTCGTACGCCAGCGGGATGCCCGTCGGGATGTTCAGGCCCGCGATGTCCGCGTCCGAGATGCCGTCGAGGTGCTTGACCAGGGCGCGGAGGCTGTTGCCGTGGGCCGCGACCAGGACCGTGCGGCCCGCGAGGAGGTCGGGGACGATGCCGTCGTACCAGTACGGGAGCATGCGGACGACGACGTCCTTCAGGCACTCCGTGCGGGGGCGCAGCTCCGGCGGGATCGTCGCGTAGCGCGGGTCCGCGGACTGGGAGAACTCCGAGTCGTCGGACAGCGGGGGCGGCGGGGTGTCGTAGGAACGGCGCCACAGCATGAACTGCTCCTCGCCGAACTCCGCGAGGGTCTGGGCCTTGTCCTTGCCCTGGAGGGCGCCGTAGTGGCGCTCGTTCAGGCGCCAGCTTCGGTGGACCGGGATCCAGTGGCGGTCCGCGGATTCGAGCGCGAGCTGCGCCGTGCGGATCGCGCGCCTCTGGAGGGACGTGTGGACCACGTCGGGGAGGAGATCGGCGTCCTTCAGGAGCTCGCCACCGCGGACTGCCTCCTTCTCGCCCTTCTCGTTCAGGTTGACGTCCACCCAGCCGGTGAACAGGTTCTTCGCGTTCCACTCGCTCTCGCCGTGGCGGAGGAGGATCAGCTTGTACGGTGCGTCGGCCATGCCTCAGAGCGTAATCCACGCATTCGGGCCACGGTCGGGTGGCCGCCTCCCGGTCCGACAGTTGACGGCTTCTGTTAATTGAGTGGCTCACACGAGGACCCCCTTCGTAAGTTGTGAGTGGCGCATGAGCCACTTACACACCCGTCCGACCGTGGGGGATCCGTCCATGTCACTCGCCGCCCTGAGACGCGCCGCCCGGGAAACCGTCTCCGGTCTGCCCCGCGAGTTCTGGTGGCTGTGGACCAGCACCCTCGTCAACCGGCTCGGCGCGTTCGTCTCGACCTTCATGGCGCTGTATCTGACCCTCGACCGCGGCTACTCCGCCACCTACGCCGGCCTGGTCGCCTCCCTGTACGGGCTCGGCGGGGTCGTCTCGTCCATCGGCTCCGGGGTGATGACCGACCGGCTCGGACGGCGGCCCACCCTCCTCATCGCGCAGTCCTCGACCGCCGCGTCCGTGGCCCTCCTCGGCTTCATGCACGATCCCGTCGCCATCGCCGGCGTCGCGTTCCTCGTCGGGGCCGCCAGCAACGCGTCCCGCCCGGCGGTGCAGGCGATGATGGCCGACATCGTGCGCCCCGAGGACCGAGTCCGCGCGTTCTCCCTCAACTACTGGGCCATCAACCTCGGTTTCGCCATCTCCTCCATGGCCGCCGGGTTCATCGCCGAGGTCAGCTACCGCGCCGGGTTCCTGCTGGAGGCCGGGATGACGGCGGTCTGCGCGGTCGTCGTGTTCCTACGGCTCCCCGAGTCCCGGCCCACCGTCCCGGCCGGCGCCGACGGCAAGCGGCCCGCCGACGCGGTCGGCCTGCGGACCGTCCTGCGCGACGGGCGGTTCATGAGTGTCGTAGGCCTGTCCTTCCTCGTCGCCCTCGTCTTCCAGCAGGGCTCGGTCGGACTGCCGGTCGCGATGGGCGAGGCCGGCTTCACCCCCGCCGACTACGGCACCGCGATCGCCGTCAACGGCTTCCTCATCGTCGCCCTCCAGATCCCGGTCACCCGCCTCATCGAACACCGCGACGCCAAGCGCCTGTTGGTCGTCTCCTCGATCCTCGCGGGCTACGGCTTCGGGCTCACCGCGTTCGCCGGCTCGGTCGGTGTCTTCGCCCTCACGGTGTGCGTGTGGACCCTCGGCGAGATGATCAACGCCCCGACCCAGACCGGCCTCGTGGTCCGTCTCTCCCCGGTCCAGGGACGCGGTCGCTACCAGGGCATGTACACCCTCTCCTGGGCGGTCGCCGCGCTCGTCGCCCCGCTCATGTCCGGTTTCGTCATCGACCACTTCGGCGCGGAGTGGCTGTGGGGGATGTGCGCGGTCGTGGGGACGATGGCGGCGGTGGGATACGGCGCCCTGATGCGGCGACTTCCGGCCACCGAACCGGCGGCCGTCGACATACCGGTGGCGGCGAAGCCGGAGGTCAGCGCGGCCTGACGGCCCTGCGACGCCCCGGCCACGCCGTCACCTTCCCGACGATGACATACCCGACGACGACGAGCCCCCTGCCCGCACGTCTTCTGCGGGTAGAGGGCTCGTCGTCGTGACCGGCGATGACCGCCGACGGGCATCGGTCAGTAGCCGACGTTCACGCCGACGCTGTGGGGGAGCGCACCGAGGGTGCCGCCGACGGTGCCCAGGACAGTCGCCTTGACCGAGTCGACCTCGGCGAGGAGGTCCGCGCTGCTGAGGGTCGTCGAGCCGATGCTGACGCTGATCTGCGGGCTCACGCCGCCGGAGACGGTGTCGAGCTCGGCGTCGGAGATCTCGAGGGTCTGAACCTGGGGAGCGGAGTTCATGGGGAGACTGCCCTTCGCGAGGTGGTCCACATGGGGATGCGGTCCCGCTGGGGGACAGGCTGCGGGCCGCGATGCGCAGGATCAAACCACGCGACGTGCGGGGCATCCAGTCCGAACCCGCTCCCGGCAGGGCAGTTGAACCCGGCGGCGGCCGAACCGTGTGCGTGTGCACACGAGTTGGGTCCGGGTTCTCTACACGCGGCGGCGCACAGCGGGCTGACAGGCAGTACGGCGGCCGGTTCGAACCGGACAACTCGGCCCCAACGGGCCCCGCCCGCCCCGCGGTTGCGCACGCCCTGTGCAGATTCGGTCATGGATGGCGTCACGGATGGCGTCACGGATGCATCCGCGCCCCTTTCACCACCTTGTCCACCCCGTTCCGCGGCCCGTACACCGCAAGCCCCACCACATCCAGCTCGGCCGTGGCGACGGCCCGCACCGCCGCCCGGTTGTCCCGGTCGTTGCCGGTGCCGAACAGGTCGGACGTGAAGACCGCACGCGGCAGGGCGCGGGACAGAACCCGGGCGTGGGCCGCCGTCAGCGTCTCCTTCGTGGCCTCGAAGACCATCACCGGCTGCCGGAACATCGGCAGATACGCCACCCCGTCGGCGTCCTCGTACGGCTCCCCGATCACCTCGGGAATCTGTGACCCCAGGCCGCTGACCAGGAAGGACGTCACGTTCAGCCGCTGCCAGGGCTCGAGGTCGTCCCGCAGCAGGACGGCGATCTTGGTGTCGAAGCGCATCGGTTCGGCAGTGTTGTCAGTGCTCATACGTCGAGACTGCCGACCGCCCCACGCTCATGTCTTGTACGTTCTTTGCATGGCCCCGCAGCGCCCCGAACAGGAAGTCTCCGCGTGGCGGCCCCGCATCCCCGGTGTCGTCGAGGTCTTCCACGCCCACTTCACCGAGTACGCGTACCCGATGCACGTGCACGACGCGTGGACGCTGCTGATCGTGGACGACGGCGCCGTACGGTACGACCTCGACCGGCACGAGCACGGCACCCCGCACGACACGGTCACGCTGCTCCCCCCGCACGTGCCGCACAACGGCTCCCCCGCCACCCCGCACGGCTTCCGCAAACGCGTCCTCTATCTCGACGGCACGCACCTCCCGGACGGTCTCATCGGTTCCGCCGTCGACCGGCCCGACCTCCGCGATCCCGAACTCCGGCTGCGCGTAGGCCAGTTGCACACCGCGCTCGACCACCCCGGCGACGAACTGGAGGCCGAGAGCCGGCTGACCCTCATCGCCGAACGACTGCACGCCCACCTACGGCCGTCCGCCCCCGCCCCCGCCGAGGACCCCGTCCTCGCCCGCACCCTGCGCGAACTCCTCGACGAGCGCGTCACGGAGGGCATCGCCCTCGACGAGGCCGCCCGGCTCGTGCACGCCCATCCCGCCCATCTGGTACGGGCGTTCAGCGGGGCGTACGGCATCGCACCGCACCAGTACCTGATGTCCCGCCGCGTCGACCGCGCCCGCCGGCTCCTCCTCGACGGCCGGCCGCCGGGCGAGGTGGCGACGGTGACCGGGTTCTACGACCAGTCCCATCTCACCCGCCATTTCCGGAAGTTGGTGGGGGTCACACCGGGGCGTTATTCACGCGACAGAGATCGACACCGTGGCTAGGTTCGCCGCATGGACTGGCACGAGTGGCACGACTCCTACGACTCCCCCGACTCCTACCTCAGTCGGCGCCTGGCCATCGTCCAGGAACGTCTCCGGCTCGCCCTCGACACCGCCCCGCCGGGCCCGCTCACCGCGATCAGCCTCTGCGCCGGGCAGGGCCGTGACCTGATCGGCGTACTCGCCGATCATCCACGCGGGGCCGAAGTCCGCGCCCGGCTGGTCGAGTTGGACGAGCGGAACGTCGCCGACGCGACACAGGCAGCCCGGGCCGCCGGCCTCCCCGGTGTCGAAGTCGTCGCCGGGGACGCCTCGTTGACGGACCACTACGCCGACCTCGCACCCGCCGACCTCGTCCTCGCCTGCGGCGTCCTCGGCAACATCACCGACGCCGACGTGGAACGCCTCCTCGACCACTGCACCGCACTGTGCCGGACGGGCGGCACGCTCGTATGGACGCGCAGCCGCGACATGGTTCCCGACCTCGTCCCCCAGGTCTGCGCCTGGCTGGAGCAGCGCGGCTTCGAGCGGCTGTGGGTCTCCGACCCCTCGATCCCCCAGTCCGTCGGCGCCCACCGCTTCACCGGCGAGACCCGCCAACTCCCCACCGGCACCCGCATGTTCGACTTCGTCGGCTACGACGTCCTGCGGCGCACGTGAGTCACAGCTCCCGCTGCGCCTCGTACAGGTTCCGCGGCCGTACGGCATCCGTCGTGCCGTAGAGCTCCAGGCGGGAGTGCAGGTCGCCGGTGAAGTCGGGGACGTCGGTCTGGTCGAACTCTGTGACCGTGTTCAGGCCCACCGTGGCGCTGTACGGCGCCAGTCGGTCGATCTTCATCAGGCCGGCCCGGCCGTTGGTGACGCGGATGTTCCAGTGGGTGAAGCGGGCGCCGAACAGTGGGCCGGCGCTCGCGTCGCCGCCGTGGCGGCCGTCGTTGTGCACCGTGATGTCGGTGCGGACGTCGGCGAAGGGCAGGCCGCGGTGGCTGTCGAAGGTGCCCATGCGCATGTCGCCGCGCGACCAGACGTTGTACGAGGACAGGCCCTCGACGTTGATGCCGTGGAGCTGGGTGTTGGCAGGGGCCGGTACGGTGCGCTCCTCGATCGTGAAGTCCTCGATGAGGTTGTCGTGCGAGCCCTCGCGGCAGAAGTAGGGGTGGTGGGAGCCGCGGCCCGCCACCCGCGTACCGCGCAGTGTGCACGCCGAGGCCGCCACCAGGCCGAAGCCGTTGTCGACGTGACGGACCGTCACATCCTTCACCCGGCAGTCGTAGGCGCATTGGAGGACGACCCCGTTGTAGCCCTTGTCGAGGAGGTGCGGTTGCTGTGGGGTCTCCACCGCCTCCAGCGTCAGACCCTCCACCCCTGATCCCGTCAACTCCTGCACGTGAGTGGTGAATTGGGGGTTCCACTCGGGGCGGAGGTCGAGGGGCAGCGGCCGTTCGAGAGTGACCTTCCGGCCGTGGACGTGGGCGATGCGGACGGGCCATTCGTAGGGGACGTACGACAGGAGCTTCGTCTTGTCGTCCCAGTAGTACGCCTCGGGGCCGGGGCCGCCGCCCGCCATGTGCTGGAGGAGGGTGTGGCGGGTGTCGTCGGCGAGGCGGAGCAACACCAGTTCGCCCGGCCTCAGTTGCGAGGCGTCCGCCACCCGCACCGTCCACGCGCCCTGCCTCGCCGGCTCGACGGTCGTCAACTGCCGCCATTCGTCACGCCTGTTGCCGGTCCAGCCCTCGAAAGGCCAGGCCTTCGCCCGGATCGCGGCGACCAGTGAGTCCCAACGGGCCTCCGGGGCAAGCCAGATGAGGCCGCCCGCCCAGGACCAGGACGACTTGTCGCCGCCGTAGCGGGAGCCGTAGACGCCGATGAGTTCGGTCAGATTCCGCGTCGCGCAGAGCTTCGTACGGTCGCTGCCCGCACCCCTGAGCAGCACGTTCGAGTGGCCGACGCGGATCACGTCGTCGATGCGGAAGATGCCGGGCGGGAGGTGGACCGTGCCGCCGCCGGCCCGGCCGGCAGCGGCGATGGCACGGTTGATCGCGGGGGCGGAGTCGACGGCGGAGTCCGCCACGGCGCCGAACGCGCGGACGTCGAACGCCCGGGAGGGGCGGGGATGGCGTCGGGCGCCCGCCCCGCCGATGTACGGGATCTGCGGGTGGGTGAACGGCGTGCGGGTGAACTCCCGCCAGAGGGACGGGACTTGACCTCGCGACCCGCCCTTCGGCAGGGGAACCGCCAAGGCCAGCGTGCTTCCGAGCAGGGTTCGTCTGGTGAGACGGGTGTGGCTCATATACGTACGTCCTCCCACGCGGCTCTTCATGGATGTGAACGACGTTCAGAAATGTGCTGGCGGTGAGCATGCCACGGGGCCGCGACGCTACGGAAGGGGTGAGACGGAGGTCAGTCGGTCGGCCGCTGGGTCAGGTGAGTGAACGCGTCCAGATTCCGCGTCGACTCCCCGCGCGCCACCCGCCACGCGTACTCCTTGCGGATCGCGGAGGAGAAGCCCAACTCCAGCAGGGTGTTGAAGCTGCCGTCGGCGGCCTCCAGGACCTGGCCGAGGAGGCGGTCGATCTCGGCCTCGGTGACGGCGGACAGCGGCAGCTTGCCGGTGACGTACACGTCACCGAGCCGATCGACGGCGTAACTCACGCCGTACAGCTTGAGGTTGCGCTCCAGGAGCCAGCGGTGGACGGCCGTCTCGTTCTCGTCGGGGTGGCGGATGACGAAGGCGTTGAGCGAGAGGGAGTGGCGGCCGACGCGGAGGGAGAGGGTCGTCGACAGCTTGCGGGTGCCGGGGAGTTGCACGACGAAGGTGCCGGACTCCGGGCTCTCCCAGCCGAGTTCGGCGCCCTTGAGGAAACCCTCGATGACCTGCGCCGCCCGCTCCCGGTCCGCTACTGCCTCACCCATGGTGCGAGCGTACGTGACGGCGGTGGGCCTGCGCCGCCGCCGCGTAGACGTCCGCCGTGGCGGCGGCCGCGGTGTCCCAGCCGAAGCACTGGGCATGCTTGGCGGCGGCCTCGCCCATGCGGGGCGCGAGGTGCGGGTCGTCGGCGAGGGTGCCCAGCACGCGCGCGTAGGCGGCGGGGTCGTGGCCCTGGACCAGGAAGCCGGTCTCGCCGTCGCGCACCGCCACCGGGAGCCCGCCGACCGAGGCCGCGAGGACCGGCGTACCGGCCGCCTGCGCCTCTATGGCGACCAGCCCGAAGGACTCGCTGTAGGACGGCATGACCAGCACGGACGCGGCCCGGAACCAGTCCGCGAGCTGCTCCTGCCCGACCGGCGGCCGGAACCGTACGACATCCGCGATGCCCAGCCGCGCGGCCAGCTTCTGCAGGCCCTCCGGCTTCGCGAGGCCGCTGCCGCTGGGGCCGCCGACGACCGGGACGACGATGTTCGAGCGCAGCTCGGGCCGCTCGTCCAGCAACACCGCCACGGCCCGGAGCAGCACGTCCGGCGCCTTCAGGGGCTGGATGCGGCCGGCGAAGAGCGGGATCAGGGCGTCCTGCGGGAGCCCGAGGCGGGCGCGGGCCGCGGCTCGGCCGTCGGCGGGGCGGAAGCGTTCGAGGTTCACCCCGGGGTGGACCACGGCGACCTTGGCGGGGTCGGCCGCGTAGTGCCGTACAAGTTCGTCGGCCTCCTCCGCCGTGTTGGCGATGAGGCGGTCGGCGGCGGCGACGATCTGGGTCTCGCCGATGACGCGGGCGGCCGGCTCGGGGGTGTCGCCGTCGGCCAGGCTGGCGTTCTTGACCTTGGCCATCGTGTGCATCGCGTGCACGAGGGGGACGCCCCAGCGCTGGGCGGCGAGCCAGCCGACATGGCCGGAGAGCCAGTAGTGCGAGTGCACGAGGTCGTAGTACCCGGGGCGGTGGCCGGCCCACGCCTGCATCACTCCGTGCGTGAACGCGCAGAGCTGGGCGGGGAGTTCCTCCTTGGCGAGACCTTCGTACGGGCCCGCGTCGACGTGCCGGACGAGCACGCCGGGGGCCAGTTCGACGGTCGGGGGGAGGGCGGCGGTGGTCGCGCGGGTGAAGATCTCGACCTCGATGTTGATCGCGGCGAGGCGCTGCGCGAGCTCCACGATGTAGACGTTCATGCCGCCGGCGTCGCCCGTGCCGGGCTGGTGCAGCGGTGAGGTGTGCACGGAGAGCATGGCCACACGGCGGGGTTTGCGGTGCAGCCGCAACCGGGCGGACGAGGCCGGGGAACGCCGGCCGAGCCTGCTGCCGTACTGGCTCACGTGGCGTTCCTCCTCGCTGCGGGCATGCCTGAGGGAGGGTGTGCGGTTCCCTCCAAGGGGATGCAACGCCGGGGGCTCGGATTCTCATTCCTGCGCATGGGGAATTTGCCGAGGCATTACCGTTTGTCGCTCAACCGTTCGAGGTGATGTTGCGTGCGATCAGCGGCCGGCTCGGCATGGCCATGACCGTTGTTTGACCATCCACAGGAGCGCCGCCGACCACCCCTTCACCACCTCTTGACCTGCGGCGATACAACCTTTGACAGCAAGGTCACAGGGCTTGTAGACGTGTCGGGCGCTCGGAATCCACGACATGGTCCCGAGCCCTTCGACCTAAGGACAAGCGTGTCCCTCTCCCCTCGCGCCGCCAGGGCGGCCCGTGTCATAGGCACCTCGACCGCCGCGGCCGCGCTCTCCCTCGCCGCCGCCCACACCGCGCTCGCCTGCACCATCGGCGACTTCACGGCGACCCCCGTCTGCGACGCCCAGGGCAACGGCGTCATCCGCGTCACCGACAAGGACGCGACCGGTACGCCGGCCAAGATCACCCTGTACGTCCAGCTGAACATGCCGGGCGGAGAGCGGTGGGTCGACACCGAGACCATCGAGCACCCGACCGCCGAAGGCGTCAGCGTCGACCTCAAGACCGAGGACTGGTACGCCGGCGAGACCTTCCGGGTCCACGTCCAGGCGGGCGACCAGGTCAACGACGACATCACGCCGATGGTCGTCGTCCCGGACGTGACGTGCGGCGACTCCGCCTCGGCGTCTGCCTCCGCTTCCGCGTCCGCCTCCGCACAGCCCTCGAAGTCGCCGAAGCCGTCCTCCAGCCCCTCCTCGTCGTCGTTCCCGTCCCCCCTGGAGAGCAGCAGCCCCACGCCGGCGGCGAGCAGCGCCCCGTCGCCCGCAGGCGGCGGCACACACCTCGCCGAGACCGGCGCGGGCAACGGGACCGCCACGTTCGCGGGCACCGCGGCCGCACTGGTCGCGGCGGGCGGCGGCATCGTCATCGCGCTGCGCCGCAGGGCTGCTCGCAACTCCGGCTGACCTGGCGGCGGGCGGAGTTTCCTCTCGGGCACGAGGGGGTTCCGGGCGGCGGGGCGGCGCAGGGCTAGGTCGGTACGTCGGTACGTCGGTAGCGGGATCCGCTCCTGGCACCGCGCTCCGTCATGGCGGCACACGGATGCCGTCGTGGCGGGGCGGGCAGGCGGGCAGGCGGGCATCGGTACTTCGGCCTCGCGGCCGGCGCAACCTGCGGCAAGGGGGCACGCGGGCGCCATCGGCACCGCGAACTGTCCCCAGCGCCGTGACCCGCCGCGGCGACGCACGGGCACCGCCGCGCACCTCGCCACCGCGATCCGCCGTCCACACCTCGGCACCGCACGGGCACCGCCACCCGATCCGCCGCCCGCATCCCGGCACCACACGGGCACCGCCGCGCACCCCGCCACCGCGATCCGCCGCCCGCACCCCGGCACCACACAGTCACCGCCACCTCGATCCGGCGCCGCCCCGCACCCCGCCCCCACCCCCGCCCCCGCCTACCCTCATACCTATGACAGCCCGCGCCCCCACCCGCCCCGAGGGCACGGTGACCCGCGGCACGACCAACCCCAACCGGCTGCGTCGCATGGACCGCTGGATCGCGGCGACCCACGGCGCCGAGCTGCGGCGGGCCGGCGAGCCCGTCGCCGTCGACCTCGGGTACGGTGCCGCGCCCTGGACGGCCGTAGAACTGCTGGCGCGCCTCCGAACCGTCGCCCCGCACGCGCGCGTGGTCGGTGTCGAGATCGAACCGGCGCGGGTCGCGGCGGCGAAACCGTACGAGCGGGAGGGGCTGGACTTCAGGCACGGGGGGTTCGAGATCCCGGTGTCGCCGCGGCCGTCGCTGATCCGCGCGGCGAACGTCCTGCGGCAGTACGACGAGGAGCGGGTCGCCGAGGTCTGGGCGCGGCTGTGCGGACGGCTCGCGCCGGCGGGCGGGGGCTCCCGGGGCGGGCTGCTCGTCGAGGGGACCTGTGACGAGATCGGGCGACGGCACGTGTGGGTCGCGCTCGGGCCGGAGGGGCCGCGCACGGTCACCTTCGCGACCCGGCTCGGTTCCCTGGAACGGCCGTCGGACCTCGCCGAACGCCTCCCGAAGGCCCTCATCCACCGCAATGTGCCCGGCGAACCGGTGCACGCCTTCCTCCGCGACTTCGACCGCGCGTGGGCCGCCGCCGCGCCCTACGCCTCCTACGGCGCCCGCCAGCGCTGGATGCGAGCGGTGCGGGACCTCACGGCCGACTGGCCGGTGACGGACGGGCCGGCGCGGTGGCGGCAGGGCGAAGTGACCGTGGAGTGGCGGGCGTTGGCTCCGCGCGGGTGAATCCCGGTGCGTGGGTGGGCCGCGGGGAACGATCTCCGACGGCTGTTCGTCACAACGGGCGGGGAGATCGTCACAGCTCATGACCTGGAAGGAAAGGAGAGAAGTACGGGAAGTACTGCCTCTGTCGTTTTCTGTAGGGACATGGCACGATCCCCCAGGCGTCCGTAAGTTACTGACGGTCAATCAGATGTGGGGGCAGGGGTATGGGTACGGGCAGGCAGGCCATGATCACTGCGGCCGTGGCGGTCGTCTGCGCGGTCACCGTACTCGCGGCACCCGGCACCGCGTTCGCGAGCCCGACACCTTCGGCCACCCCGACCGCGACCACGAGCCCCACGGCGTCCCCGACTCCCGTGACCAACAAGGACCTTGAGGCCGTACGCGAGAAGCTCGACGCGCTCTACCACGACGCCGCCGTCGCCACGGACGCCTACAACGCGGCCGAGGAACAGTCGCAGAAGCAGTCCGCCGAGATCGTCGAGCTGGCCAAGAAGATCGTCAAGGGCCAGGAGAAACTGGACGAGTTGAAGGACCGCGCAGGTGCCGCGGCCCGCTCCCAGTACCGCACGGGCGGCCTCCCGGACTCGGCGCAACTGATACTGAGCGACAACCCGCAGGCGTTCCTGGACGGCGCCGGTCGGGTGCTCCAGGGCCAGCGCGCCACCAAGGGCCTGATCGCGGAACTGACCCGCGCCCAGCAGGACTTGAAGCAGTACACCGCCGACGCCTCGGCCCAGTGGCAGCAGTTGGAGAAGAACCGGCTGGCCAAGGCCGCCGCCAAGAAGAAGGTCACGACCCAGATCGCGGCGGCCGAGAAGCTCGAGTCCCAGTTGGAGAAACAGGAGAAGGAGCGGCTGGCCGAGCTGGAGCAGCAGGCCGCGCTGAAGGCGCAGACCGCCTGGCTCGACACCGGCGCGCTCAAGGACGCCACCGGCAAGGCGTCGGCGGCGGGCAAGGCGGCGGTGGCCTACGCGACGGCGCAGCTCGGCAAGCCGTACGAGTGGGGCGCCGAGGGCCCGAAGTCGTACGACTGCTCGGGGCTGACCTCGCAGG
Source organism: Streptomyces sp. NBC_01478 (assembly GCF_036227225.1). Taxonomy (GTDB): domain Bacteria; phylum Actinomycetota; class Actinomycetes; order Streptomycetales; family Streptomycetaceae; genus Streptomyces. Next base: position 5,498,080 of record NZ_CP109444.1, read on the forward strand.
CCTGGGCGAGCGCCGGCGACCCGATCCCGCGCACCTCGCAGGAGCAGTGGAGGCAACTGCCGCACGTCGCCGTGAAGGACATGCGTCCCGGCGACCTGATCATCTACTTCGACGACGCCAGCCATGTCGCGATGTACATCGGCGACGGCGCGATCATCCACGCCCCCCGGCCGGGGCGGACGGTGACGATCGCGGGGGCGGGTTCGATGAAGATATTGGGCGTTGTGCGCCCGGATGCGTGACTTGTCCGGTCACCGGGCGGGGCTTCGGCGGGTAACTCCGGTCACGTGACCTGGCACACGCCCCACCCGCCCCAAACTCCCGCCCGGCGTGACCTTCGTCATCCCGGCCCCGACGCCCTCCTGCCCAACTGCGGTACAGGACACGGCATATGACAGTGGCCGCCTGCCAAGCGACCTGACCCACACCATTCCTTTCCGGCGCCCACTACCGCTATGGTCCCCGTCGGTGGGTCGAGGTCCCTCGCCCCACCGTGCCCTCGGGGGGAGGGAAGGAACCAGGACGATGCCCGCACCCATACCGCGGCAGAGAGCGATCCCGGCCGCGGAAGGTGGTCAGGCGCAGGCGCCGACGCCGGCACAGGCCGCGCCCACGGCACCCGCGGCGCCCGCAGTCGACGGCCCCTCCACAGACGTGCCCGCAGACCTGCCCGCGGACAGCCCGGAGGCCGGCACCGGCACGGCCGACGCCCCGCACCGCCCCATCCACAGCACCCCGACGGCCGGCCCCGGTCACCTCACCCTGCTGATGATCGAGGACGACCCGGGCGGCTCGCCCGTCGTACCCGAGCTGCTCGACCCCACCGGCAAGCCGATCCGGGTCCGCACCGCCCGCAACCTCACCGAGGCCGAGCGGCTGCTCACCGACGACGTCCACTGCATCCTGCTCGACCTCGCGCTGCCCGCCCCCGGCCGCGCCGCGGACGGCACCGACGACGAGCTCGCCGTACTCAAGCACGTGCTGAGGATCGCGCCCCACCACGCCGTCCTCGCCCTCACCGCGTCCGGCGACACCGAGCGCGGCGCCGAGGCGGTCCGCGTGGGCGCCCAGGACTATCTCTTCCGCGACGAGCTGGACGGCCGGCTGCTCAGCCGCGCGATCCGCTACGCGGTGGAGCGGAAACGTTCGGACCGCGCGGAGCGCAAGCTCACCGAGTCCAAGCTGCGCGCCCAGGAGAACGCCCGCCTGGAACGCGGCCTCCTGCCCACACCCCTCCTCGACGGCTCCCCGCTGCACTTCGCCGCCCGCTACCGCCCCGGCCGCTCCCGCGCGCTGCTCGGCGGCGACTTCTACGACACCGTGCGCACCCCCGACGGCACCGTGCACGCGATGATCGGCGACGTCTGCGGCCACGGCCCCGACGAGGCCGCGCTCGGCGTGGAACTCCGCATCGCCTGGCGCGCGTTGACCCTGGCGGGCCTCTGCGGCGACCAGCTCCTCGGCACACTGCAACAGGTCCTGGAGCACGAGCGCGCCGACGACGAGATCTTCGCGACGCTCTGCACGGTCGACATCGCCCCCGACGGCCGCCGCGCGGGCCTCTGCCTGGCCGGCCACCCGTCCCCGCTGCTCGCCCGCCCCGGCCGCCCGGCCGAACTTCTCCCCTACGACAACAACGGCCCCGCCCTCGGCCTGCTCCCCGGCGCCCGCTGGCCGCGGATGCAGGTGGAACTGGGCGCGGAGTGGAGCCTGATGCTCTACACGGACGGCCTGATCGAGGGCCGGATCGGCGAGGGCCGCCGCGAACGGCTCGGCCAGGACGGCATGGTGGCGATGGTCCGCCGCCAACTGGCCGAGGGCCTGCGGGGCGAGGAACTGCTCCGGGCGGCGGTGAACGAGGTCCGCGACCTCAACGGCGGCGAGCTGACGGACGACGTGGCGGTGCTGATGCTGGACCGGACGCCGTAACCCGGGCTTCTCGGCCGTAGGGCTGGGTGTTTGTTTCAGCGGCCGCCGTTGTACGGGCCGTAGGGGCCGTCGCTGCTGGAGCCGCCGGAGCGGCGGCCTCCGCCACCCGAGACCTGCTTCACCGCGGGGCGGACGTCCACGATGTAGACGATGCTCGCGACCGCGCCGGCGATGGGCAGCATCGCCAGGACCGAGAACAGGTAGCTCACCACGAGGGTGATGCCGAGGATGATCAGCCAGAAGACCTTGTTCTGCTTGTTCGCGGCGCGGAAGGCGTCCTCGCGCCGGAACGCGGCGTCGGCCAGCCCGAAGGCGGCCAGGCCCATGAGGAGAATCTTCAGGAGCCCCATGAACCCCGCGAAGCCCAACACCAGAATGCTGCTCACAGCCCGCTCCTTCCCGACATCTACGCCGCCACCGTACCCGTAGAACGGGCCGGGCATCCCGAAGGTGCCCGGCCCGTATCCGTATCCGTCTCCGTGCTCGCGCCCTACTTGGCGGGCGGAGTCGTCTTCTTGGCGGTGGTCTTGCGGGCCGCCGGAGCCTTCTTCGCGGCGGGCTTCGGGGCGGGCTTCTTCGCCGGAGCGGCCGCGGCGGGGGCCGGAGCGGGCTCGGCGGCCTTCACCACGACGGGCTCGGCGACCGGCTCGGGGTCGGGCTCGACCGCGACGGCCAGCTCCTCGATCTCGTCGGCGGCCTCGCCGCGCCAGGTCTTCACGGCCTGCTCGCCGTGCTCGGCGACCTTCTCGTACGTCTCGCGGGCCTTGACGGCGTACTCGGCGGCGACGCCGACCCCGCGCAGCGCGAAGTCCTGGGCGGACTCGCCGAACTTCTTCAGGTCGGCGTCGAACGTGCTGCCGAGCTTCTTGAGGTCGCCGTCGAGGCTGGTGATGAAGTCGTTGACCTTGGTCTGGAAGGTCTCCTGCGCCTCCTTGGCCTTGGCACCGGCCTCCTTGGCACGGGCGGCGGCCTTCTCCTGCACGGCCTTCGGGTCGGTGCCGCGCACGGCGTCGATCCGGGCCGGCGCCTCGGCACGCAACTGCTCGACCAGGCCGGGCACCTTCTTGGCCTGCTGGAGCGCGAGGTCGGCGGTGCCGGCGGCGAAGTAGAGGGGGGTGGGGTCGCTCAGGGTCTTGCGCAGGTCATCGGTGATGGCCATGGTGATGGTCCTCCCGGTTGCTATCAGCTGAGGGTTTTGTGTTGTACGTCCGCGGTCATCCGGCCGTCTTGTGCTGCTCGGTGCTCTTGTCGCCGTCACCGTCACCGTCGCCCTGACCGGCCGTCCGATCCCGCGGTCCGGCGTCGCTCGGTTCCGTGCCGTCGGTCACGCCTGGGTCGCTCGCCTCGTCCCCGTCGGCGATCTCGAAACCGTTCTCCTTGCGGAAGGACACGTAGATCTGAAGCAGCACCTGCTTCTGCCGTTCGGTGAGCGTGGGATCGGCGAGGATGACGGCACGCGTCTCGACCTCGTCCCGGTCCCGCTCGGCGTCGAGGATGCCGGCCCGCACGTACAGCGTCTCGGCGGAGATCCGCAGCGCCTTGGCGACCTGCTGCAACACCTCCGCGCTCGGCTTGCGCAGCCCGCGCTCGATCTGACTCAGATACGGATTCGACACCCCGGCGGCATCGGCGAGCTGCCGCAGGGAGAGCTGCGCGTTGCGCCGCTGCTCGCGCAGATACTCGCCTAGATTGCCGACGTTGAGCGTTGCCATGCCTCTACCCTGCACCACCCCCGCTAACTATTGCAAGCACCTGCTTGCAAAAGTGCGCCATGCCACTCGTCGGGGTGACGCTCGCGGCAATGGCGCTCGGCGGGCGGTCAGGATGGCTGGACATGATCGAAGAGGGCGAGGGCCTCGGCGGGGTCCGGGCTCACAAGGCGTTCCAGACCGGCCGTCGTGATCTTCGCCCACCCGCCGGCCCGTGCCCACATCCGCTCCTCGAAGGCACGGACGGTCTCGTCCAGGTCTCCGGTGTCGGCGACGGCGACGGACTCGCCGATGTCCTGTCTCTGTGATGTCCGGGCAGTCTCGGAGATCTCCGGGCATCTGAGCTGGCGTCTCAGTCATCTCCGGGCATTTAGTGGGGTGTCTCGGTCTTCTCCGGGTACGCCGCTGAGGCTGTGCCTACGGTCGTCGTGGCTGGTCGGCGTAGTACCGGAGGCCCGGATGGATGCGTGTGAGGTGTCAGCGGAGGACGTCGAGCTGGAGTACGTCAGCGCGGGCGGGGTCCGTGAGCGCGGGCCGCTGGGGTGTCTGTGGTCGGTCCGGTTCGAGTCGGTACGGCCCGAGCGCCGGTTTCCGGCTTTCCGGGGGCAGGGCAACTGGTGCGGCTGGTACTGGTCGGCGACGTGTGGCGGGCATGTGGGCTACGAGTCGTGGCTGGAGCGCGATCACCTGATGCTGCTGGACTTCGACCCGCTGGTGACAGGCATGTCCTCACAGCCGTTCCGGCTGTCCTGGGCGGAGCCGGGACGGAAGCGGGTGCGGCACACGCCGGACTTCTTCGTCCGCCGGGCCGACGGCACGGCCCTGGTGGTGGACGTGCGCCCTGATGAGCGGATCGAGCCGCAGGACGCGGTGAAGTTCGCGGTGACCGCGGCGGCTTGCCGGTCGGTGGGCTGGGACTTCGCCCGGGTGGGGACGCCGAATGCGGTGCTGATGGCGAACGTGCGGTGGCTGGCCGGCTACCGGCATCCGCGGGTACACCACCCTGACGTCGCCGATCGCCTCGTGGAGATATTCGCTGACGGCGCCGGTCTACTGGACGGGGCTCGGAGAGTGGGTGATCAGATCGCGGTGCTGCCGGTGCTGTTCCACCTGCTCTGGCGCCGGATTCTGACCACGGACTTGGAGAGCGGCCTGCTGTCGGCGGACACGCAGGTCCGGCACGGTGAAGTGCGGGAGGGAGGCAGGGATGCCGTCGCGTCCGCGGCTGCTGCGTGCGGGTGACTTGGTTCGCTTCGGCGGACGGCTGCATACGGTCGCCGCGTTGGAGGGGACTGCGGTCCGGCTGGTCGACGAGGGCCAGTCAGCGAGCGTGGTGATGCTGGCCCATCTGCTGTCCTCCAACGGCTTCGAAGTGGTCACACCGGCCTCGGTGCGGACGGTCGTCCCACCGGCTGGAGCCCTGGAAGGACTCCCAGCCAGGGCGGTTGAGCGGGCCGAGTGGTGGCAGCGGCACCTGGTGGAGATGCTCACCGGGAGGCCCCTGGACGATCCACACGGCCCGGTGAAGCCCGAGTACGACCCGGCAGTCTGGTCCCTGCGTCAGCGGGAACTGGCGAAGGCCGCCGAGCTGGCGGCGGCGGGGACGGCGGCGTCGCTGACCGTCCTACAGGACATGCGGGCCCGGTTCGAGCGGGAGGGAGTACTCGGGCTGGTCGACCCGCGGCTGCGGACCGTCTCGGACGGCACGGGCCGCACCGACCGGCGGGTAGTCGAGGCTCTTCGGAAGATCGTGGACGAGCAGACCGACCGGTCCACGGTCTCCGCGCAGGTGCTGCGGCGCCGAATGGAACGCCTCCTGGAGGCCGAACACGGCCCTGGAGTGGTGCCACTGCCGTCGCGGGCGACGTTCTACCGGCTGCTGAATGCGGTCAGCTTCGGGCGGCACACGTTGGGCTCGGCCCGCACCCGCCGCTCGCTGGCCAAGCAGCCGGACGGCATGTTCGGCCAGCTCACCGCGGCCCGGCCGGGCGAGGTGATGGAGATCGACTCGACTCCGCTGGACGTGCTGGTCGTTCACGACGACGGCACGGTGGACAGCGTCGAACTGACCGGCATCGTCGACATCGCGACCCGCACGCTGGCCGCAGCGGTGCTGCGGCCGTCGACGAAGGCGGTGGACGCAGCACTGCTGCTGGCCCGGGCGATGACGCCGGAGCCGATGCGCCCAGGCTGGGCGGACGCCCTGCGAATGTCCCGCTCGGTGCTGCCGCACACCTCGCTCATGGCGCTGGACGAACGGCTGGCCCAGGCGGCAGCCGTCCCCGTGATCACGCCGGAGACGATCGTCTGCGACCGAGGCAAGGCCTTTATCTCTGACACGTTCCGCTCGGCCTGCCAATCGCTGGGCATCTCCTTCCAGCCCGCCCACCCCGATACCCCGACGGACAAGCCGCACATCGAGAAGACGCTGGGCTCGGTGGCCACGATGTTCGTCCAGCACGTTGCTGGCCACAAGGGACGCAGCACCGAACACCGCGGCGCCCATCCAGCCGCAGAGGCGGTCTGGACGATCCACCAGCTCCAGGAGTTGTTGCAGGAGTGGATCGTCCACTGGCAGAACCGGCCGCACGACGGGCTGCGGGATCCGCTGATGCCCGGGAAGGCGTTGAGTCCGAACGAGAAGTACGCCGCGTTGGTCGCGGCGGCCGGGCACGTCCCGGTCGCGCTCAGCCCAGATGAGTACATCGAGCTGTTGCCCCGGCACTGGCGGACCATCAACTCCTACGGGATCCGCATCAACCACCGCACCTACGACAGCACGGAGTTGAACCCCTTCCGTCGGCAGCCCTCCGGGATGGGCCCTGACGGTCGGAGCTGGGAGGTCCACTACGACCCCTATGACATCTCCCGCGTCTGGGTACGCAACCACCGCCAAGGCAGCTGGATCACCGCTGTCTGGCGGCATCTTCGCACCGCACCGACGCCCATGGGCGAACTGGCCTGGGACCATGCCCGCCGCATTCTGGCCCGGCGCGGCACCGATCCTGTCAGCGAGGAGGAGATTGCCCAGGCCGCCCTCGCGCTGCTGGATCGGGCCAGCGACGGACCACAAGAGTCCGCGGCCATGCCGGCGGAGCCAAAGCGGGGCAGTCGCAGGGATCACAAGGTCGCCGCCCGCACCCGCACCACCAGTGCGCCCAACCGGCCCTGGACGTCCCCGGACCCACCCGAGTCCGGCAAGGACGACACCGGCGAAGGCGCAGACGACGAACTCGCCGACGTCATCCCGCTGGAGATCTTCGACGCCCGAAAGGAGGCCGAACGATGGTGGTGAAACCGCCCGAGCCGGACGAAGACGACCCCGCCGGGGAACCACGCACCGACCCGTCCACCACGCTCGCCGGGTGGCGGCACTTCGTGGACGCCGATCCCGCCATGTTCGACCTGCTGCCCGACGACCGCTGGCAGGCGCTGGACGGGGCGCAGAGGGACGCCTACGACGAGGCTCGCATCGCCTACCACTCCGAACTCCAGGTCGTGCGAACCTCCACGGTCAAGGAGATCGCCCACCAGGGCCGACTGCTGACCCTGCTCAACCAACGCGAACACGGGGCTCGTCGCGGACTGATCGTCTCCGGCGAGTGGACCACCGGCAAGACAACCGCCCTCAAGCAGCTCGCTCGCCTCCATGAGCTGCGCGTCCGACAACGCTATCCGGGCAGCGGCCGCATCCCGGTCGTCTACATCACCGCTCCTCCCCGCGGCTCACCCCGCAAGCTGGCGATGGAGTTCGCCCGGTTCCTCGGCCTGCCGGTCATCACGCCTCGGCACAACACCACCGACGTCACCAGCGCGGTCTGCCAAGTACTGATCGAGGCCCGGACGGACCTGGTGCTGGTCGACGAAATCCATCTGATGAATCACGCAACGATCGCGGGTGAGGAGCTGTCGGACCATCTCAAGTACTTCACCGAGCACCTGCCCGCCACGTTCGTATATGCCGGGATCAACGTCGAACACTCCGGGCTGTTCGTCGGAATCCGCGGCAGTCAGCTCGCCGGCCGCTGCGTGCTCATCCGCACCGGCCCCTTCCCGCTCAACGCCGAATGGCGGTCGCTGGTGGCCAGCCTGGAGGGCACCTTACGGCTGCAGCAGCACGAACCCGGGACACTTGTGCGACTGTCGAAGTATCTCCACCAGCGCACCGGCGGCATGATCGGAAGCCTCTCCCACCTGATCCGCGCCGCAGCCGTCACCGCCATCCTGGACGGCAGCGAGCGCATCACCCGCTCCGCCCTGACCACGATCCGCATCGACCACAGCAGCGAATCCACTCAGTCCGGCAAGCCCACTCCTCGGAGATCCGCTGGATGACCACTCCCTTCCGGCCTGTGATCTTCCGGCCGCTGCCCCGGTCACTCCCTCCGTTCCCGAACGAGACCCTGCAGTCGTACTGCCAGCGGCTGGCCCACGCCAACCGCATTCCCGCAGAACGTCTCCACACCCCTTCACTCTGGCTGGCGCACGACGGCGACTCCGTCACCGCGCTTCTGCGGCGTCTGACGATCCTCACCGGCCTGTCCCGGGAGACGTTCTGGCACGCGCTGCCGGAACTGCGCTGGAGACACGAGCACGGCATGAGCCCCCTGGGCCGCTCCCTGCCGCCGGTCGTGTCCATGCGTCTCCGTCCGCGCTGGGCCTGCCGACGGTGCACGGCCACCCGAACGCCAGGCCAGCACGTCATGACCTGGGTGCCGATCTACACCCACATCTGCCTCCAGCACAGGCTCTGGATCGGCGAAGCCGTCGCTGTCACGCGCGAACAGGTCGACCTCGCGCAGATGCCGGGAGCCCTCTGGGCTCAGCGTCGCCACCACCGCCTCGTCCGACGTCATGGAGAGAGAGTCACGGCTGAGTGCTTTCGGACCGGCGGCGCCCTTTGGAAACTGTTCGCGGCGCATCACTACACGCTCGTCCCGGAGGCCCTCGGCCAGGGACTCGCCAAGCCCCGCGGCCCCTACCTGTCCTGGGGGCCACAGCTCTACGCGGCGGCCTATCCAGCGGCCGTCACGATGATGTCGCTGGTCGCCTCCCCCGCCTGGCGATCTCTCCTCGCCGAGAGCATGTTCCCCAGCGATGTCGACCGCTTCATGAAGGAGTTCACGCGACGGCTCCCACCAAGCCACCCCGCCTATGCCACCAATATGCCCGCCCTCCCCAGCAAGACCGGCGCCATGGTCCGCCGCGTCACGCAGATCCTGCGCGAGACCAAGGCCGCCTGAATCGGGACCCGGCTGAGCATGGGCGCCTCCCTGCTCGGGAGCTCCAGCCGGGGAGCTGGATCTCCCAAAGTGCAAGGTGGGGCCTCCTCCTACCTCAAGTGGGCCCGGTTCTCGTGTAGCTACGGCAGACAGACATATAGCGGAGAGTGATGGGGCAGCCGAGTCTGTCGCGGTAAATGCGTACACCTCACCTGCGGAAACGTGGCCGTTGTCCTGATGAAGCAGCCCGCCGCCGCAGTAAATACGCGGTTTACCGCGACGGACGGCCCGGCCCCTGACCAGGACGGATACCCCGCAGACGACACCTGGCCGTAGCTATACGAGAACCGAGCCAACTACTCTGGCGGCCGATCTTCTGAACCGGAAAGGGAGGCCGCCGTGCCCGACCCGAGCACCCCCGACGAGGACGGCGAAAACGCCTCCCCCGTCGAGACCGCCAAGCCCCTGTCCAAGAAAAAGATCCTCCTCGGCATCGGCGCCGTGGCCATCGTTGCGGTCGGCGGCCTGCTCATCAAGCTCGCCCAGAAGAACTACGCCACCGAGCACATCGAGACCGACGAGTCACTCGATGCCAGGGTTCCGACACCCGCAGAGCTTGAGTTCGCCGCCATCGTGCGCGCTGCCGCAGAAAGCGTGGGGAAGATCATGAGTGTCTCCACGAGCGGCTTCACCGTGGAAGCAAAGATCCGATCCAACTCCGGCAGGGGAACGTGGACGGCGTACTTCGAGTTTGATGACGAGACAGGCCACTGCCACTACTCCCATCCCTACCGGGGCGCGACCGCGCCTCTGTTCTTCATCGAGGAGGTCCAAAGGCGACTCAGCGAAGCAGCGGCCGCCTGACAGCTAGTTCGCCGCTCAGCCGGGGCAGCCAGCGGCACAGGACCCTCCCTGCACAGCGCGGGAGACGGCCATCTCGCGCGCCCAGCTGGCCCGTACGGGATCTCCCGCTGCCCGTCCCAGATGAACGTGCGCACCGCGGCCGCTTGAAGCCCTGAGCGCTCGGCCCCCGTATTCCACAGGGACCCGCGCGCTACTCTGCCAGTGGCAGAACAGCGGCCGGACCGGGCTCGACGATCACTACAGTCCAGCCTCATGACGACGATTACGACGCGTACGGTCGAGTACCCCGCCGACGGTCTGACGATGATCGGGCACCTCGCGCTCCCGGCCGGTGTCGACCGCCGGCCCGCGGTGCTGCTCGGACCAGAGGGCATGGGGCTCAGCGACGTCGAGCGCCGCCGGGCCGATGCTCTCGCCGAGCTGGGATATATGGCGCTGGCCTTCGACCTTCATGGCGGGCGCTATTTGGGCGACCCCGAGGAGATGCTGGCCCGTTGCCTGCCGCTGCTCGCTGATCCCGAGCGGATGCGAGGCATCGGCCATGCGGCGCTCGATGTGTTGCGCACCGAACCGCGGACCGATTCCGACCGGATCGCCGTCGTCGGCTACGGCACCGGGGGCGCCGTCGGGCTGGAACTCGGGCGCGACGGCGTCAACCTGCGCGCGATCGGCACAGTCAACGCACTGACCACGGGCCGACCGGGCGAGGCAGTGCGCATTCGCTGCCCGGTGTGGGCCGGGGTCGGGTCGGAAGACCCGATCATGCCGCCCGCACAACGGAACGCGTTCACCGCTGAGATGCAGGCCGCAGGCGTCGACTGGCGCCTCGCGGTCTACGGCGGCGCCTTGCACGCCTTCCACCACCCGCCGGTCGACCACCCCACGGTCCCCGGCGTCGGCTACCACCCGCAGCACGCGCAGCGAGCCTGGCGCGACGCCGTCGACCTGCTCACCGAGTGCCTGCCCGTGTCGGAGGATCCGGGGGCATGACCCAGGCAGGCATGCTGGCACCAGGCCTGGTCCGCGTCGGGCACTCACAGTCCCCTCCCCTCAAGTTCCCATAGCAGAACCACATTCGGGCGGAGGCTCGGCCGCGGAGACGCATTCGCAACTGCCGCAGTAAATGCCGGATTTAGCGCGGCGGGGCCTCTATCGTGATCACGGTGACCTGCGGTCGGCCCCTCCCGGCGAGGTAGCGAGGTGTACGCATTTACCGCGACAGGGAGGCGGGCCGGTGCGGTTTGTGTTCATCGACGACAGCGCACGCACGGCGCCGGGCGACGTCCCCCGGGCTCAACTCGGTCCGCTGCACGCCTACGGAGCGGTGATCGTTCCCGAGGAGTCGCTCGTGCCCTACGCCGAGCGCCTCGCCGCTCTCCGTACCCGCCTGGGTCTGCCGCCCAAGGCGGAGTTCAAGTGGAACCCCGGCGGCGGGTCGCTGCACAAGAACTGGGACGCGCTCCGCGAGGCCCGTCCGCAGATGCTGCAAGACGCCCAGGACCTCGGCATCTCGGCGGTTGTCGTCATCTGCGCGACGGAGCGGATGCCGAACTCCTGGGACAAGGGGAAGATCCAGCTAGAGATGCTGAAGTATCTCTACGAGCGCGTGTCCATGGTCCTCGACAACGCGGGCCATAGCGGCATCCTCATCGCCGACCAGCCGCCCGGCGACCGAACAGACGAGAAGCGGTGGCTGGGCCAAGCCCTGGCCCTCACGGAGAACGGCACCCAGTACATCGCCCCCGACCCCAACCGGATCGTTCTGCCCGTGCTGACCGCCCGGTCGGACCACCTCGCCTTGCTGCAACTGGCCGACCTGGTCACTGCAGCTACCACCGCGCTCATCGCCGGCAGCGAACACGCCGCGCCCTATCGGGACCTGATCAAAAGTCTGCTGGCGAAGAATTGGCTCGACGGGATGGGCGGTACAGGGCTCAAGCTGTTCCCGGACGCGGAATACAGCCCGCACAATCTCCGCAACCTCTTCTACTGGGCATTCGGCGAGTGGGGGTTCTCCAAGGTTGCTCACTTCGGCCACAAGCCACTGCCCCACTACGAGTGGGCATACGCGACCAGCGACGGGCTCGGGAACACCCTCCCGCCGGACCATCCGTACGCGAAGAAGAACAGCGCATGAGCGTCGGCAGCACGACAGTCACGTCGGCCGCTCTCCCCAGGGCAGGACGGGTAGAACCCTTCTCGCCGGCCCCGCCGACGTACGCCGCGGCGGTCGAGCGATACCTCACCGGCGTGGGCACCGCGCGGATCTACCGGATCTCGCTCACTACCTGGGGGTGGATGCTGCGCGGCGAGACGGCCCCGACCGGGCCGGCCCGCCGGGGCGCGAAGCCCGCGCCCTTCGACTCGGCCGCCGTCGACGGCCCAGACTTGCCGCCCCTCCTCGCCGAACTCGCGGCGGCGCGGGCGGATGAGTTGGATGCCGAAACAGGGTGCCGGTAAGAACCGTGTCACCAGCCGCACACGGTGGCGACTACTCCTCCAGCCCCTCGCTCTCTCCCTCCGGGCTCGGCGGCTGCCGCAGCGTTCGGATTGCTGCCGCATGGAAGTTGAACCGCGCAGTGTTCGCCAGGACCAGCGCCGGGTTCCACTCATCCCAGTGCGGACAGGTCGCGCCGACCTGTCCTTGAGCCGTGATCACGTCCCGCATTCCGACGAAGGCATCCTCCATGGCCCGTACCGCGAAGTCGATCCGCTGTGGGCCCAAGAGCTCCACCCGTTCGAGATCCCTACGGACCGCGCGCCATGCTTCTCCCAGCACACGGCTTGCCGCCTCCGCCGGGCCTTCAAGGCGGTCGTCTTGCTGGTACTCATGTGCCCGCGACTCCCATGACTGCTGTACCCCCTGCAGGCTCTCCACCCATGTGTCCCACGTGTCTACGAACGCCAGGTATGCCTGCTGGCGTTGCCCGCGCAGCCACTGGCCGTGTTCGACGGTCGCCTGGTCGGCGGTCTGCCGGCGTCCAGTCCTGTATCCGATGTAGGCCACTGCGAGGGCGAATAGTCCACCCGCTATGGCGGTGAAGATAGTGGCCGCTGTGGTGTTCATGGCGTGCATCCTGCCGTTTGCGGCTGGTGACACGGTTCTTACCTACACCCCGACTTCTGCGAATGACGACCCTGCGGAAACGTGATCGACTCCGGACCTCTCGCAGAACTCTCGCAACCCCTACGACAAGCCCAGGGTGTCCCAGGTCCAACGGTCGGCGGGTGTGCCGTCGAGATCGAAGCCCCACCGGCCGACCGGTGCGGTGACAGGCGCTTCATCGACGTCCCGGGCTGGTATCCGGCTGAACACCTGTCGGGCGGCCTCGACCTGCCCAACCTCTTCGAGGCTTTCCAACAGCCAGGCGGCGCCGTCCGGATCGGTGACATCAGTGTCCGACGCGGCACGGTGCGCAAGCAGCGCCACGGCCTCCTCCATCCCCATCTCGTCGAGGAGGGTGATCAGCTGCCCCACGCTTTCGGGGTCACGCACGTCTGTACGGGCAGCCACGTCCCGGTCAAGCAAGGTAGTGATCTCGGCTTCCATATCGAGTTGATGGAGGAACTCGATCAGCTCAGCGAGAAGCGCGGGATCCGAGATGTCAGTCTCCTCCGCAGCTCGCGTGGCCAGGGCGGTGAACTCCGCGTCCCGTTGGTGGGCCAGCAATGTGCGCAGCAACAACGACACGGCGTCCGGATCCGAGATGTCCGCGAAGGCGGTGGCGCCTCGATCGAAGAGGGTGTGCACGGCTTCCGTCTGATCAAGTTGGTCGAGGACATTGACAAGCCAAGCTACGGCTTCTGGGTCATAAAGGTCGACGTGCTTCTCCGGCTGGCGACGCAGCAGGACGGTGATCGCGTCATGCAGACCCTCCTCCCGCAACGCGTCGAGGAGCAGCCACACGTCGGTGGTGTCGCCGATGTCGATCGACGCTGCCGCCCGGACCGCCAAGATACTGGCGGCAGTTGGGCTGTAGGCGTTCAGTTCCGAAAGCAGGACCGGCGTGAACGCCATGTCCGAGGTGTCGGCCTCGCGAGCAGTGCGGCCAGCAATCACGTGGTACGCCTCGTCGAGGCCCAAAGTCCGCAAGGTTTCCAGCAGATCGACACTTCCACCGGCGTCGGTCGCGTCCCCGACCTTCGCCGCACGGGCTGCCAGCCGGGCCGCGGCAACGTCCTGTCCAGCTGCGCGTAGCCGTATAAGGAGATGGGCGACCGACTCCGCGTCATCACAGTCGACATGGTTCTCCGGCATGCGCCGCATCAGTGCGGTCATCGCCGTGTGTCGGCCTGTTTCGGCCAGTACCTCTACGAGAAGCCGTACACCGTCCGGGTCGTGCAGAGGAGTATGGCGGGCGGCCCACACGCTGCCGTGCGCCTTAGGGTCCTTGTCGTCGTCGAGAAGCTCAGCTAGGGCGTGGGCGCAGGTCGGGTGACCGACGAGCACGGCCTTGTGCCATAGGCGTACCGCCTGTGTCAGATATCCGTGGTCGCGCGCTGTCGTGGCAAGCTCTACGAGGTCGTCCGCATCTCTCGTGTGAGCGAGCAGGGCGTGCCACAGAGAGGGCGTCCCAGGCCGGTCCTTGTGCTGAAGGCGGACATGCTGAACGAGATAGTCGGCCGGTTCATACAGGGCCTCGCCGGACCGGGTGAGCGGTCTGTGCATCGCCGTCAGAGTATGCCGTATGTCAGTGCGTCGTCCGTCGTCGCGTTCCCCGGTGTTCAGGGCCTTCAAAACGCCGTCAGCCCAGGCCTCATCGCTCGGACGCCGACGCGGGTTCAACGCGCCAGCGGCAGCGTCTGCGAGTAACCCGGCGGGCAGCGGACTGCGGTGGCCGAGGTGTCTCGCGTCGAGAGCCGCGGTCACTACTGCGTGTTCCACGTGGCTGAAGTGGCTGCCTGGACCGCTTTGGTAGGCGGCGAGGAGTGCGGGCCCTCCGCTGAGGTGCTGCACGACGAGGCCATCAGCGGCTCCCGCCCTTAGCGCGTCAGCAAGTCGACGATCACCGTCCACTTCTGCCGCCTGCGCCATAGTGTGCCACTGAATCAGTTCGGCATCGGAGAAGTGGTCGGGCACCATGACCCTGCGCGCCGCGGAACAGTCCAGCAGCCCGCGGACCTGCCCATGCGGATCCCCTGTGCGACCGGGTCGTGTCAGCTCCTCCCAGTAGGGATCGGTCCAGAGGGTTCCCACTACCACGAGGCCGGGGGTCGTGACCAGCCGCTGCCGCAGCTCGGCCGCTGCCTGCTCCGCATCGTGGCCGTAGAAGAATCGCTGGGCCTCGTTGAGCCAGAGGACTGTGCCGGGATCGAACAGCGCCCGTAGCAGGAGTTGCAGAAGGTCACTGGAGCCCGAAGGGCGCAGGAGCCGCCGGTGAGGCGCGAGATCGGCCAGAGCTTCGAACAGTGCGCGGGTCTTTCCGGTGGCCGAGTCCCCCGTGAGCATCACGAGCACCGATTCTCCGCCCGACAGGGCCGGTGCCAGATGCGTGCGGATCTCGTCGTCGTGCCGTCTGGGCATGTAGGGCGTGAGGAATGGATAACCACCGGGGTCGGGGACGGCCAGCACGGCACGGTGCACTTCGAGAGCCTGAGGGCCGACATTGGCAATGAGCTGTTGGTGGACGTCCGCCCCGGTCCGGTCCACAGCAACCACAGAGGGAGGCTGTGGAGGCCCGGAGTCTTTCCAAAGATCGTGCAGCTCATCGAGGACTTTAGGACCGACACCGAAGGCCTTCGCGATCGCGGCGACCGTGCCCCACGACGGGTGCGTGGGTCCGTGGTTCAGGGCTTGGCTGAGCGTGGTGCGCCCGAGCCCGACACGCAGGCGAAGTTGCTGCATCGACAGCCCGGATCGCCCGCGCAGATCCTGCAGCCGCTCCCGCAGCTTCGCCAGGTTCCGAGAGGATGCCTCGTCGCTCTCCACGTCAACTCCCCGCCCGGTAGCGCTCCCACACTGTTCGGTGCTGTTCATTCTCGTCCACCCGAACCGCGGCGAACACGGACATCGGCAAGGTCTGGTGCGAGGCAGAGTCGCACTGACGAAGGAGTTCTCGATGTCCCCTGCGTTGCTGGCCACCATGACAATCCTGGCCGTGACCGTGTCCCTGATCGTCTCCGCCCTGACCGGCGCGGTGGCCGCCCTTCTCGCGCGTGCGGACGGTGCGACGCCAGCTGCTGCTCTCATCCGGGCGGGCATCGCGTTCGGAGCCACCCTCTCGCTGATCGCGGTCTTGGTAACCACGGTGGCGGGACTGTTGAACTGAAGTTCGGTGACGCCTATGCCTGTCCGTCCCAGCTGATCGACAGTGGTGACTCGGCCGCGGACGGCAGGCTGAGACCGTCGTCAGACTGGGTGGCCCAATGACAGCTCATGCTAAAACATGCCTCATGTGCCTAACAGGCGTGTAGGCCGACTATCAGCGTGTTCGTTTGACAGCCCTAGATAATGATCAAAACCGGGCCAAGTATGGTGACTCGGCATGATCGAGTCCGAGATTGAGATCAGCGAGGATCTGGTCCGCGACCTGCTTCGGGAGCAGCATCCGGAACTGGCCGAGCTACCCATCCGCGAAGTGGCTGGCGGTTGGGGCAACCAAATGTGGCGCCTCGGTGACGAGTTGGCTGTCCGGATGCAGCGGATGGACACGAGCCCCGATCTGCAGCTCAAGGAGCGCCGGTGGCTGCCGACTCTGGCCGCGCGCCTGCCGCTGCCGATTCCTGTCCCCCTACGGGACGGTGCACCGTCCGAGCGCTTCCCCAAGATCTGGACCGTCATGACATGGGTCGAGGGCACGCCGCTGGACCACGGCTCGATCACTCGCGGCGACCACGCGGCCGAGACGCTGTCGGACTTCCTCAGGGCGCTGCACGTGGAGGCGCCCGCCGACGCACCGACCGCTTCGGACTTCGGCGCTCACCCCAAGGACTGCACGGACGGCTTCGAGCACTTCTTCCAGGACGTTGCCCCTGCCGACCTCGCCGACGAGATCCGTGAAGTCTGGGGTGAAGCGGTGGCGGCCCCGAGGTGGGAGGGTCCACCGGTGTGGGTGCATGGCGACCTGCATCCCGCGAACGTCGTCGTCGCGGACGGGACACTGGCGGGTGTCGTCGACTTCGGTGCGCTGGTCGCCGGCGACCCGGCGTGGGACCTCGCGGCCGCCTGGCTGCTACTCCCAGCGGGCGGCGCCTCACGGTTTTTCAACAGCTACGCGCAGGCGGACGAGGCAGCGGTGCGACGGGCGCGCGGACTGGCCGCGATGAGGAGCCTGTTCCTGATGGCGATGGGCCAAGCCGGGGATCGCGGCCTGCCTGGAGGCAAGCCGAACTGGGGGCCCGCAGGCCGGTCCGCACTTGATCGTGTCCTGAAGGGCCTTTGACGTCAGCATGGATCGACTGGGCTTCCCCGGCGGCCATGCACTCGCTGACAGGAATCGATGCAGCCCGGCCATTGGGACCGCGGTCTGAGAATCTCGGCGATGGTGCGGGCTATCTCGAAGTCGAGCAAGTTACGGATGCCGCCACAGTAGGACAGCTACCGGGAGCAAACTGAGACGATCCCAGATCCGGACGTCTCAGAGTTCTCCGGGCACCCCAGGTCAGAGGGCCCCAGATGCCCGGACCTAGCTGAGACAGGACAGCCGAGTTCGGCGCCGTCGAGCATTGCGAGGTTCGCGCCCACCCCCAGCGGGGGCATCAGATGGGCGGCGTCGCCCAGCAGTGTCACCCCGGGGACGTGGGGCCAGGTGTGGGACACGGGGAGGACGTAGAAGGGGCGGTGGACGAAAGCGGTGCCGCGGCGGAGGAGGTCGAGGACGGGGGCGCACCAGCCGTCGAACAAGGCCAGCAGGCTCGATCGCACGGCCTCGGCGTCGGCCAGGTCCAGGTCCGTGTGCCAGTCCAGCGGGGCACGGAGTTTGCTGTACACCTTCACGTGGCCGCCGCTGTTGCGCTGGGCGACGAGGCTCCGGTTCGCGCCGTACACGGCCAGGGAACCGTCGCCGATCAGGCGGGCGAGGTCGGGGTGGCGGGTGTCGACGTCGTCGAGGGAGGTCTCGAGCGAGGTGACGCCGGTGTAGTGGGGCGTCACCGGCGAGACCGCCGGGCGGACCCGGGACCAGGCGCCGTCCGCGCCGACCACGAGGTCGTACGTCTCCTCCCGCCCGTCGGCGAAATGGACGAGTACGCCGTCCCGGCCCCCCGGCACCACCTGGGTCACACCCCGCCCCCACCGGACGTCGAGCGGGCCGAGCAGCAGGTCACGGAGTTGGCCGCGGTCGATCTCGGGATGGGCCAGGTCGTCCGGGCGGGGCCGCCAGTCGCGGAGGACGGTCCCGTCCGTGTCCAGGATGCGCATGGCCTGTCCCTCGGGACGGGAGAGCGCCTGGAATTCCTCGAGTAACCCCGCTTTGTCCAGGGCGAGTTGGCCCAGCTTCTCGTGCAGGTCCAGGGTGCCGCCCGGGGGACGGGCGTCGGGGGCGGGATCGCGTTCGAGGACGGTGACGGGGTGGCCGTAGCGGTGCAGGACCCGGGCGAAGGTGAGGCCGGCGGGGCCGCCTCCGACTACGGCGATGCGATGTCTCATGTCGATACACTGTATTGATTCCGGGCGGCGTATCGCAACAGTACGATGCATGCATGACTGTGTGGGACCGTCCGGAACCGCCGACCCGGCCCGTGCCGCTCGACCGCGAGCGGATCGTCGCCGCGGCCGTCGCGCTGGCCGACGAGGGCGGGTTGGAGGCGGTGTCGTTGCGCAAGGTCGCCGCCCGGCTGAACGCCGGCCCGATGCGGCTGTACGGATACATCTCCACCAAGGAGGAGCTGTTCGACCTCATGGTGGACGAGGTCCAGGCCGAGATCCTCCCCGAGGAGCAGCCCGGTGACTGGCGGGAGGCGTTGCGCGTCCTCGCCCACCGCACCCGGCAGGCCGCTCTCCGCCATGAATGGCTGGCCGACCTGCTCGGCCGCCGCCCGGCCCTGGGCCCGAACGGCCTGGCCGTGGCCGAGGCCACGCTGGCCCCCCTCGACGGCCTCGCCGACATCGACACCGTCATGCGCGCGGTGGAGACGGTCAGCGCCTACTTCACCGGCGCGATCAGGCGCGAGATCACGAACCTGCGGGCCGAGCACGCCACGGGCCTGTCCAAGCTCGACTGGCAGCGCGCCTCCGGCCCGCATCTGACGAGAATGCTGGCCACCGGCCGCTTCCCGGCACTGGCCAAGGCCGTGTACGACGGCACGGACGTGGACGCCGAGACATCCTTCGCGACCGGCCTGGACTGGGTCCTCGACGCCGTGGCCACCAAACTCGCCCCACCGCCGGCGTGACACCGGAGGGGACGACCGGGGTGGGACGTCCGGCACTTCCCCCGAACCGAACTCGAACTCCCTCTACGCTCCCCGGTCATGACCGATGACGCACTCGACTACGCCCGGCCCGGCCCCCTCACCCTCCTCGCCCCCGAGCAACTGTGGCTCGTCAAGGAGCTTCCGGACGACCCGGTCGGCGTCTGTGCCGCCGTGCGGGATCTGGTCATCCAGCCGGCCGATGCCACCGAACTCGGCCTTCCCGAGAGGCGGTTCGCGGAGAAGGACATCCGGCCGGTGCAGGAACTGGTCGCCACGCTGACCGCGTTGGACCCCAGCCCCCTGCGCTACGGCCGGCCGCCCGAGAGAAGGGTGGTGGGTACGTGCCGTCACTTCGCCACCATCGCCTGCGCGTTCCTGCGGGCGCGGGGCATCCCCTCCAGGGCCAGGTGCGGCTTCGGCACCTGCTTCCAGGCGGGACGCGGTCTCGACCACTGGATCACCGAGTACTGGAACGCCGACGAGCGGCGCTGGGTGCGCGTCGACACGGAACACCTCGGCCACGGCTACGTCGACCGCCCGGACGACCTCGCACCGGGCGAGTTCCTGACCGGCGGCGAGGCGTGGATCCAGTACCGCGAGGGTCTGATCGACCCGCACCGGTTCGGGGTGGTCGGCACCGATCACGCCTGGGGCCCCGCCGAGATCAGCGGCAACACCGTCCGCGACCTCGCCGCCCTCTGCAAACGGGAGATGCTGCCCTGGGACGAGTGGGGCCGGATGACCGACGCCTACGAGAACAAGACCGGCCCCGACTACGACCGCCTCATCGACACCGTCGCCGAGACCTGCGCCGAAGACGACCCGACGGCTCTGGCCCGCCTGTTCACCAGGGAGGAGCTGCTGGTCCCACGGCACATGACCCAACCGAACTGAGCAATCGAACCAAGCAGCCGAACCGATCCCCAACTACCCGTTCCACGCCCGCAGTTTGTCCGGATTGACCACCAGCCACAGGTCGGTGATCAGCCCTCCCCCCACCCCCACCGCGAGCACGGCGAACGTGGTCCCGCCGATCCGTACCGCCACCCCGGGCGTCCCGTTGACGTCGTCCTCGACGAGTTCCACCTCGGGTTCCCGTCGCATGAGGCCGAGGAAGAGGCGGGCCACCTTGTCGCGGCCGACGACCGGACGCAGGGCCGCCCGTACCTTGCCGCCGCCGTCGCTGCGCGACTCGACCGCGGGGTCGAGAAGGGCGACCAACGCGTCGAGGTCACCGGTCTCGCAGGCCTCGCGGAACGCGGAGACGACGCGCCCGTGTTCCTCCGCCGTACCGCTGCCGGGCCGGTGCCGGGCCAGGCGCCGGCGTGCGGAGGAGGCGAGTTGGCGGCAGGCCGCGGGCGTACGGCCCACCGTCTCGGCGATCTCGGTGAACGGCATGCCGAAGACGTCGTGCAGGACGAAGGCGACCCGCTCGGCGGGAGTCATCGAGTCGAGCAGCACCAGCATCCCCATGCTGACCGACTCGTCGAGGGTGATCCGGTCGGCCGGATCGTCCGCACCCGCACCCCCCGTACTGGTCCACCCGGCCCCGTGCCGCACCGGCTCCGGCAGCCACTCGCCGGTGTACCGCTCCCGCCGCGCCCGCGCCGAGCCCAACTGGTCGAGGCAGATCCGCGAGGCGACCCGGGTCAGCCACGCCATCGGCGCGTCGATCGCCCGCTGCCCCTCCTCGGACAGGGCGTACCAACGGGCGTACGTCTCCTGTACGACGTCCTCGGCGTCCTGCACCGAACCGAGCATCCGGTAACCGAGGTTGAGCAGCCGCCGACGCTCGGCCATGAGCGACCCGAGGGTCGAACCGAGGGGCGAGCCGAGGGGCGAGCCGAGGGCGGGGTCCTGGCCCGGACCGGACGGTGGCGAGGGTGGCGGCAGCGCATCGGACACGGCGTTGTCATCCTCCCTGGGCAAGGCGGCGCCCCCGCGCGACATGCTCCGCGAGCCACGCGTCGAAGGTCTGACCGCCCCGCACCCCGGGCGCGTCGGCGACCGGCAACTACCCGTCCCCCGTCATCGCCGCCCCCACCGCACCCGGCATCCGCACCGGCAGCACCAGCCGCCGTTCGTGCCGGGCGCGCAGCAACCGGCGCACCATGTCGACGAGTTGCTCGACGCGCGGTCCGGCGAGATCCGGGGCCATGCCCTGGGCCGGGGCCAGCGCGAGCCGCACCAGGTGCCGGGCGACCTCACGTGCCGCGACCGGCTGGGTCCGCATCCGCGGCACCACCGCGAGCGGCCCCGGCACCCGGTCGAGGGTCTGCCCCGCGAACTCGTGGAACTGAGTCGCGCGCAGCACCGTCCACGGCAGCGGGCCCTCCTTCACCACGTCCTCCTGGCGGAGTTTGCCCTGGTAGTAGCCGAGGCCGACCCGGTCGATGCCGACGATCGACAGCACCACGTGATGCCGTACGCCGGCCCGCTCGCCCGCGTCCAGCAGATGGCGGCCGACGGTGTCGAAGAACGCGACCGCCTTCCGCGCGCTCGTGGTGGTCACGTTGCTCACGTCGACGACCGCGTCCACACCGTCGAGCGCGGCATCGAGCCCCGCCCCGCCGGTGAGGAGATCCACGCCCCGCGACCGGCTCAGCACCACCGCTTCCTGCCCGGCCGCGGCCAGCTCCTCGACCACGTACCGCCCGACCACCCCGGTACCGCCCGCCACCGCCACCCGCATGCCGACCCTCTCCTTCACCGGGAGTCACCCCGCTCCGCGGAACGGACGGACCCCGCCACCGGTACCAGCAGCACCGCCGCCAGCAGCACCAACGCGGCCAGGAACACCACGTTCAGCACCTGGTCCCGCGTCCCGTACATGTCGAGGTGCTGCACGTGATAGCTGAAGTGCAGCACGTTGAAGACCAGCCACACCGCGCCTGTCGTCTGGACCAGCCTGGTGTTCCGCACCTGACGCAGCGCGATCAGCGTCAGACAGGCCAGCGCGAGGAACATCGCCCCCGCGTCCTTGGCGAGATGCTCGTTGTAGGGACCGAGCCGGGGCAACCACGTCAGCCCGAGCCCGGGGAAGCTCGCGTACCACCCCGTCGGCGAGAAATAGGCCCACAGACCTGTGTACAGACTGACCACGGCCAGCAGGCCGAGGCTGAGGTACCGGATTCTTGTGTTCATACCGGTACGACGACACAGCCCCCGCGAATGTCAGGCGGGTCAGATGTCAGGCCGGGCGTCGCACCGGCGATCCGGTTGCCTCACGCACCATGAACACATCCACCGGATCCTCGGCCCCGCCGACCTCATCGCCCTCGACGACGAACCCGTACCGCTCGTACAACCGCCGGGCCGGAGACCCCCGCAGCACATTCAGCCGTACGACGGGAACGCCGTCCCGTTCGCACCGCTCCAGCAGCTCCCGCAGCACACCGGAACCGATCCCAGCGCCCTGCAGCCGCGCGTCGAGATAGAAGTGCTCCAGCCAGTGACACCCGGCATCCGCGTCCGGCCGTAGCGCCACGCACCCGGCGAACGCGCCGCCCACCTCGATCACCCAGGTGCACTCCGGCTCGAACCCGTCCCGCAGCCGCTGCCGCACGCGCCGGGCGTCGTAGCGGCCGAGCCGTTCCAGATCGGCGCGCAGCACCTCCGCGCGCAGCTCGGCCACCGCCTCGACGTCGGCCGCCGACGCGGGCCGTATCTCCCAGTCCGCCATGATCAGCACGCTACCGTGCGCTGCCGCGCGCCCTTCTCCCCCACGGAATTCGATGGCACCCCGCCGCCCGCCGCTGCTGAAATAACCCGATGCACGACGACAACGACACGTCGGTGGTCATCGACCGCGGGCAGTACGAGAACTCCAAGACCCCCTGGGATCAGGAGAGTTGGCGCGGCGCGCTGCTCAACTGGGCCGACCGCGAACTCGCCGCGCGGGGACTGCGCGCGACAGGCCGACGGGGTGTGCGACTGCGCCCCTGGTCCGTGCTGGTCCGCATCCCGGTCGAAGGCGCGGACGCGGCCGGCCGCCCGGCCGCCGTATGGCTGAAGGCGAGTCCCCCGGCCGGTGCCTTCGAGGCCCCGCTCGCCGCCGCGCTCGCCCGCTGGGTCCCGGAGTACGTCCTGGAGCCCCTCGCCGTCGACGCCGACCGCGGCTGGTTCCTGCTCCCCGACGGCGGCGAGCTCTTCCGGCAGATCCTCGACCGCGGCCCCGCCGACCCCCGCGCGTGGGAGGAACCCCTGCGCCAGTACGCGACGATGCAGCGCGCGCTCGTCCCGTACGCCAAGGACCTGGAACAGCTCGGCGTCCCCAGCGCCCGGACGACGGCACTGCCCCAAGTCTTCGACCGGACAGTGGAGTTCATCGGTTCCGTACTTAAGGAAAACACGGCCGTCGATCCCGCAAGGCTGCAAGCCGTACGCCCCCGCCTGCTCAACTGGTCAGCGGAACTGGCCGACTTGGGGATCGAGGACTCCCTCGACCACTCCGACCTGCACGACGGCCAGTTGTTCAACCCGGAGCCCGGCCGCTTCACCTTCTTCGACTGGGGCGACGCCGCCGTCTCGCACCCGTTCTGCAGTTTCCTGGTCCCGGCCGGCGACATCGTGGAGCGCTACGGCCCCGAGTCGCTCCCCCGCCTGCGGGACGCCTACCTGGAACCCTGGACGGGAAACGGCCGTTCCACCAAGGAACTTCACCGCGCCCTGGCCCTGGCGGAACGGCTCGGTGCGATCAGCCGCGCGGTCTCCTGGGGCCGGCTCTTCCCGGGCGCGTCCGACGAGACGCGCGCGGCGGGCGCGACGGCGAGCGCGAGGTGGCTGCTGAAACTGTCGTCGGAGGAACCCCTCCCTACCGGTTGACCGCCAACCACGCCTCCATGGCGTCGAAATCCGCCCCGGTGATCCCGTACCGGTGGTCGACGCGCTGCAACAACGCCCGTTCGGGATGATGGGCGGTCACCCAGTCGCGGTCGGCGTCCCGGATCTCGTCGTCCACCCAGACGAAGGGCCGCCCGGCGGCCCAGGCGACGAGCGACCGGGTCTTCCAGTGCAGGCGGCCGGTCGCGGCTTCCTCTGCCGGGTCGGGCCAGTCCACCAAGGGGAGTTGGGGCAACCCGAGCCAGGGCGCGACGCACGCGTTCGCGTCGTCCATCCAGGTCGTCGCCCACACCAGTTCACACCGCAGCGCGGCGAGCCGCGGCCCGAGCGAGGGATCGATCCGGGTCAGCAGGGGCGGGGCCGCGGCCATGGGCGGAGCGAAACCCGGCGCGTACACCGGGTAGGGCCGCGACGCACCGAACGGAAGCAGCGTCCCGTCGACATCGAGGAAGAGAAGCATCGCGACCAGGATCGACCACATCCCGCGCCCCCGCCAGACACGTCACGCCTCCCCCTCTTCTACCTTCTACGTCCCCTCTTCTACGCCCCGCAGGTCACCGTCACCCCTCGAACCCGCCCGCGCGCAGCAGCTCATCGACCCGGGCCCGATGCGCCGCCTCCCACTCGTCGAGGCTCTCGCGGGCCTCCTGGTCGAGCCGTGCCAACGCCCCCGCCAGCACCTCGGCCTGCCGCGCCCCCGGCACGACCACGACCCCGTCCTCATCGGCCACCACGACATCCCCGGCGTCGACGGCGACTCCCCCGCACCGCACCCGCTCGTTCAACGGCAGTACGGCCTTCTTGACCCCCGGAATCGGCACGGTCCCCCGCCCGAACACGGGGAACCCGTCCGCCCGTACCTCCCCCAGATCCCGGATCACCCCGTCCACGACGAACCCGGCGACACCGCGCCGCTGCGCGACGGCACATACGTTCCCGCCGGCCAGCGCGTACTCCACGTCCCCGGACTCCACGACGATCACCGCATCGGGCTCGGCACGGTAAATGGCCGCATGCAGCATGAGGTTGTCCCCCGGAGGACACCGCACGGTGAAGGCCGGCCCGACGAGCCGCGACATCGGACTCCACAGCGCGCGGATGCCGAGATCCATCACCTGCGCGTGGCCGAGCAGGTCGGCGAGGGTGGTTGTGGGGATGTCCTGGAAATCGGTGATGTCAGTCATGGGACGGACGCTATCGCCACCCGCTTCATGACGAACCGACAGCCTCACACAGCCGTGCCCTGCCGCCAGTGGGGCTGTCGTGCGAGCAGCCAGAGGTCGTCGAAGTGCTTGTTCCACGTGGAAATAGTCGCCTCCGCGATGGATGTCCCCTCCCTGGACCAGACGATGAGGTCGGTCCGGTAACCCTTGGGGTCGAAGAACTCCGGGCCCAGGTGGTTCAGACGTGTGCGCGCGGACAGGTCGTAGAGGCCGTGCAGCACCCGCTCCCGGTTGAAGATGCAGATCTTGTCGCGCGGGATGCCCGGGTACAGGCGGTACTCGCATTCCACGACGATCCTGGTGGTCGCCGTGAGTCGCTCCGCGAGGTCCGAGAGGATGCCGTCGTACTCGCTGCAGCGCTGTTCGACCCGCTTGCGGAATTCGGGATCGTCCATCGGTACGTCGTCGTTGCCCACCCTGGAAGGGACGGTCATCGGCGCCCCGAAGTCCGGCACCAGCATGCGGATCGAGACGCGCCGGGTCGGTCCCGGGCTGTCCAGGAGGTTTTCGAGACGGTGGTACAGGGTGTTGTAGAGGGTCTCCCCCGTGTAGCCGAGGAAGCTGATCTCCACTTTCCGGGCCTCGAACGCCTCGCTGACGAACGTGCCCAACTGGCTGGAGTTCACCAGGGCGCGCACCGGCGCCCTGACAGACGAAGCCAGGTCCTTCACTTGGTCGTACAGCACATAGCCGACCAGGCTGAGCAGCGCGCCGCCGAGATAGGCCTTGCCCTCCAGGGCGTCGCCGATCGGTTTGACGAACTGGGCGGACAGGCCCGTGACGAAGATCCCGAGCAGGAGAACGCGTGTCACGACCGGCTCGAAACGTTCCTGATATCGCTTCAGATTCCGCCCCGGACCTGCATCGGCCCGTCCGTTCCCCCGATCGGACATGCCCGCCCTCCTCCGGCCGGCTGTCCGACAGGGCGTCATATCCCCATGGCCAGACCGGCATCAGGTGGAGCCATGGTCTCCCTATGCCAAGGCGCGGGCAAGATAGGGGTTGGCTGTTCGGCGGACGGTCAGGCCCAGGGAACCGGTGGCCGCCGCCAGGGTCATCGCGTACGAGTCCACGGCGCGACGGACGTTGGGGGCGTCCAGGCTCGCTCCCGTGACGAGGCGGTCGAGGTCCACGTACGCGGACCGGACGATCTCGATCCAGCGGTAGACCCGCCAGTCCTTCTCCCAGTCCCTGGTGTACGCGGCGGGCAGATCCCGCTGCCAGCGGCGGAACATGCGGTCGCGGATCTCCGGCCGGGTCGGCGTGAGGTGCATATGGCGGACGAGTTCGTAGAGGGGGTCGCCGACCACGGCCATCTCCCAGTCGATGATCGTCAGCGCCAGGCTGTCGTCACGGCGGACCAGGTTCCACGGGTTGAGGTCTCCGTGCAGCAGGGTGGAGGCCCGGTGGCTCACCTGGTACCGGGAGAGGATCTCCCGGAGCCGGTAGGCGTCGGGGAGTCCCACGAACCGGGCCAGTTGCTGCGACTCCTTCGGCAAATCCTGCACCAGCGTGACGAGTTGTTCGCTCAGCCACCGGTAGAAGCCACCGACGCCCGCCGCGAGCGGGTCGACCTGGATGTAGTCCACCTCTGTCAACGCGCCGAGTTGGGCGACCAGCCCGTCCGCCTCGTGCGGCAGCAGCCCGTGCACCGGGTGGTTGGGCTGCCTGCGGGTGTCGCCCGGACCCTCGTAGGTGTGGATGGCGAACCGGTCCTTGGAGTACGTCGGAATGTCGATGGCACCTTTGGAGTGACTCTCGCCCAGTGCGAGGACCCTCGGTGCCGCCACCGCCGCGCTCGACCGCTCGATGGCCTGCAGCACGGCGTGCTCGCTGAGAAAACTGCGCTCACGTCGGTAGGCGTTCGCCACCTTGCGCCGCACCACGACGGGGAAGTCGGTGCCCGGCACCCGGACCACGGTGTTGAGATGCGCGGTGCCCTTGAACACCCGGCTGGCGGGTGCCGCGCCTTCCAGAGACAGGGCGTCCCTGACGGCGGCGTAGGGGAAGTCGGGGTGCTCCGGGACACGCAGGTCCGTTTTCCAGGCGATCGCCGACCGGCCGGCCGTACCGCGCCGTGCGGTCCCGCCGGCCCCCACGGACGCCCGCCAGCGGAACAGGATCCGCTCGATCTCGCGGTCGCCCGGCACATGACTGAGCCGCAGCGGCTCCGCACCCGCCTCCAGGGCCCGGCGGACGGCGGCCGTCGCGTCGTCCAGGCTCTTCTGGTCGAACCGTTCCTCCAGGGACTTCGCGGCCCGCATGACGTCCGGGTAGACCGACTGCGCCCGCTCGAACGCGACGTAGTGCCGCAGGTCCTTCGCCAGGCCGTTGACGGCCGCGGGCCGGACGGCCCGCATGGCGTGCGCCCAGGCGTCGACGACCTCGTCCCACTGGTACGACGGGTAGTGCATCCGGACGAGGTGGGTCGCGAGGTCGTGCAACGGATCGCCGTAGGTCGCCAGTTCCCAGTCCACGCAGATGAGCGGCGGGTCACCGGCGTACGACATGATCAGGTTGTCGCGGTGCAGGTCGGCGTGGAGCAGGCTGTACGGTCGCCGCGCCATGGCGGGTACCCGCTCGGCCAACCGGATCAGGGCGTCCTCGGCGATACCGAGGTTGGCGAACAGGCCGCCGAAATGGGGCCAGTTGGGCTTGCGGATCTGGCTGTCCGCCATCAAGGACAGCGTCCGCAGAAAGCCCTGGCTGTCCGTGTGTTTGCTGGGCCAGAGCGACGGCCTGGGCGGCAACGCGCCGCTGCGGACCTGGGCCATCTGGGCCAGGAGACCCACCAGCGCCTTCATGAGCAGCGTGTCGACCGGCTTGCCGTTCCCGCAGACACTCGAGAGCGGTACACCCTCCACATAGCTGTGGACGGCGAAACCTTCCCCCTCGATCAGGCACTCGGGCACATGAGGCAGCACGCCCTTGATGGCCCGGAGGATCTCCGCCTCGTTCTCCCAGGTCCTGATCACCACGGGCAGCGCCTCGCGGCGTCTGATCCGCACGGTCACCGAGGTGCCGGGCTCCCGGCCCACCAGACCGGCCATGGGTTCGGTCAGCGGCAGGACGTAGTTCTGGTTGTGGAAACCGTTGCTCGCCTGTCCTACGACCGTGGCCTGCCGTCTGAACGCCTCGTAGACGGCGTCGGACCGAACACTGGTGGCGCGTCTCCCAGTCACAGAACTGGGGACAGGCGGTGCGCCCACTGGCCGCTCCGGAGTACTCGTGCGGAAACTGCAAGGGTGTCAAAACAGGTAGGAGGAACCGGGGTTGGGAAACACTGAGCACTAGTCCCAGGTGTTACACGTCAGGACTAGATTCACGGTCGACTGGCTGAAACGTGTGGTTTGCCAGACATCCGTACCAGGTCGCCCAAGGTTGGCCTGTATGCCATCCCTTACGCACGAACGAGAGCGGTTGCTCACACGATTGGGGCATGCTAGCGCACGCGCCTGAGCCTCAATCAGTGAGCCGCGTCCATACGGACTCGAACCAGGTCGTCATGCCCTCCACGAAGACGGACCCCGGTGAGGTCGGGTCGGCGTCTTTCACGTGGTGGGTGAGGGTGGCGCCGTAGCCCAGCACGTCGAGCGCCGTCACCTTGTCCCCGTCATCCAGAACGACCTCACGTTCGATGACCGTGTAGATGCCGTGCAGAACCTCACCGTTGATCACGTACAGCTTGAAGGTCGGTGTCAGCGGCGTGTGGCGGATCTCCAACTCGACGGACGAGACGAGGTTTTCGGTCTTCAGAGCCGTCAACACCTCACTCAGGGACTCCGTGTGCCGCTTGGTGATGTGGTGCAGCCGGTCCTGCAGCCGCGGATCGTCCGGGTCGTCCTTGGCCCGCGGATACGGCAGGGTCATCGACTCGGTGGGCAGCAGCACGCGCAGGGCGATGCGCCGCGGAGCGATGTTCTTGGCGCGGATCCGCTCCGCCTGCGTGCGGATGTGCGCGTCCAGGGACTCGGACGTCAACGTGTAGACGTCCAGGGTGACTTCGGACTTCTCGAACGCCTCTCCTATGAGCGGGCCCAGCGTCAGTGCCTGGCGCGACCTGCTGGCGCGGGGGGACCAGGACTGTATGCGCTGGTTCTTGATGACGCGGGAGCCCTTGCCCTGCCGGGACTCGATCCAGCCTTCACTGCGCAGTTCCTCCAGGACCCGCTGCACAGTGTTCCGGGAGACCTCGAACTCCGTCGCGAGCGCCGTCTGCGCCGGCAGATAGGAGTCCAGCGGATACGCCCCGTCCGCGATCCGGACCCGGAGCTCCTCCGCGACCCGACGGAACTCCTTGCCGCCTGCCTCGCCCTTCCCCGTCCCAGTCACACACGGTATGTACCGCCCGTGGGTGATCGACAAACCGAGACCAGTCAGGCAAGAAGTCAACACAGATGCAGTCAACTGTCGGGTTACTGGATCAAGTTGACAGGGCATTTCGATACAAGCAGTCAAGTTGCCTCAACAGACGGCAACTTGACCCATTGCCCGGACGAGTCGCTAGGGGGTGGGTGTCATGGGCATCCAAGTGCTCGGGGTCACCGTGCAGTTCGACGATCTGACCCAGTTGACGCTCTGGACCATAGGGGTACTCACCTCTCTGGCGGCCTGGCTCCGCAGGCGCGGCAAGCGCTCAGGCAAGCAGAACAGTCGTACCGCCCGAGCTACCCGCGGAGCATCGTCAGCAAGGGCTCCAAGGAGCCGACCACGTGCTCTGCTCCGCCCTCCCGCAAAAGCTTCGCCTTGGATTCGTTACGCGCGTAGCCGAGGAACGGGACCCGGGCCTCACACGCGGCGTCGAAGTCCGAGGGGGAGTCGCCGATCATCAGGGCGGCGGCCGGCGCGGCCCCCATGGCGCTCAGGGCCCGGTTGAGGGAGTGCGGGTCGGGCTTGAGCCGGTGGAGGTTCTGGGTGCGGCCGTAGATGTGCGGGGCGAAGCAGGTGAGGAGACCGCGGCTCTCCAGGTACTCGCGGGCCACCTGGGGGGAGTTGTTCGTGGCGATCGCCAGTCGGGAGCCCACCGCGGTCCAGGTGCGGATCAGGATGTCGGCGTAGGCGGTGGGCATCGCGGAGGCGGCGGCTCTCATCTCCTCCTGGGTGAGACGTTCCTCCAGCTCTGCCACCAGGTCGCTGCCGGGATGCCGGCGGTCCACGGCGCGCAGCACTATGTGCGGGTCCAGGGATTTCCGTTCGGTCTCCGTGAGCAGGCCGTGAAGGCCTCGCCCCTCCAGCCAATCGGCCAGTTCGCGGGCCACCCGCTCCGCCTTGTGTCCCGCGAAGAGCCGGCAGATCGGTCCGTCGAAATCCCACAGCACCACTCGCGCACGCGTGATCAGTTCCCGCAGGTTCTCGGTCTCTTCCGCTGTCTCTGCTGTCACCGGTTCAGTCTGCGCCGTATCAGGAGTCACTAGGAGAGTGTCAGGTCCGTGGTGATTGTTTCCCAGAGGGCGTTGAACCACTTCTGCGACTCCTCCACGAACGCGGCGTCCCGTTGGCCGGCCTGTCTCAGGAAGGAGAAGAGGACGGACTGGGAGCCGAGGGCGTCGTACATCTCCAGGGTCTCGCTCTGGTACTCCTCCTCCCGCTCGTCGAGCACGTAGTACCCCAGCAGGGCCTCTTCCTCGTTCAGGAGATACAGCTTGATCGGCGGCGTGAACGGCAGGGCGCGGAAGGTGACATGGACGTCGATGCCGTGGGTGGCGCGGAGGGCCAGCAGGTTGTGCTGGAGTACCTGGGCCTGGGCGTTGCGCATCGTCAGCCAGCGCTGGTGGACCGGGTCGTCGTCGCCGCGGTCCTCCACCGACACCGGGAAGGCCAGGGCGATCTCCCGGGAGGGGAGCAGCACGCGGACGTCGACCGAGGCCGGGCGGGCGCGGCCCTCGTGGATCAGGCGGACCGACTCGCCCACCGCGAGCATCAGGCTCTCGGCCGTCAGGCAGGCCGCGTCGACCCGTACGTTCGGCTTGGTGAACGCCTCGGACAGGCGGGGGGCCAGGGCCACCATGGTCGGCTGGGGCTCGCCCGGCACCGGAGAGGGCTCCGCGATCCGCGGCGGACTCCCCTTGCTCACATTGGTCAGCAGACCCGCCTCCTGGAGCAGGCGCAGTGCCTGGCGTACGGCGCCGCGTTCGACGCCGAACTCCTCCGCCAGGTCGGCCTGGGTGGGCAGGCGGTCCCCCGCCCTGAGGTCTCCGGTGCGGATGCGGTCCCGAAGGGCGTCGGCGATCTCCTGGGGCGAGAAGCTTCTGCTGCCGTTCACTGCCACGTTCTCCTGGGTCACGACCAAACGGTATAACTCTGCCCCATCTAAGGGGAGTTGTTTGGAACCTGATTGTAAGTAGGTGTGAGTAGGTGCCAATCGGGAACAACTTAAGCAGAGTTGGCTGCCAACTTCTCCAAGTTGGTGGAAGTTTTGCTTCCACAGCCCAAAGGGGGAACCACCGTGCCTGCCATAGCCCTCCTCTCCGCCGTCTTCGTCGTCGGCTTCGAGCAGATCGTCCAGTGGAAGTACGGCGCCACCGGGATCATCGGTCTGCTGTTGCTCTCCATCGGCATCAAGGCCAAGAGCCCGGCCATCAGCTCCATCGGGGCCGTCATGCTGGCCCTGCTGGTCACCGGACCGGCTCTGTGACCCGTACGACGGGCCCCTGTCGGGTCAGCCGCCGCGGGAGGTGATCAGCTCGTGGGTGTCAGCGTGAGCTCCGAACTGATCGTCTCCCACAGTGCGTTGAACCACAGGTGCGACTGTTCCACGAACGTCGTGTCCCGCAGCCCCGCACCCTGCTCGAAGGCGAACAGCATCGACTGGGTGCCCTCCGCGTCGTACATCTCCACCTGCTCCTGCCCGATGTCCGCCTCGCGCTGGCTCAGCGTGTAGTAGGCGAAGAGCGCCTCCGCGCCGTTGAGCAGGTACAGCTTCACGGGCGGGGTGAAGGGGAGGGCGCGGAACGTGACGCGCACGTCGATGCCGTGCGTCGCGCGTAACGCGAGCAGGTTGTGCTTCAACACCTGTCCCTGCGCGTTGCGTTGGGCGAGCCAGCGGCGTTGCAGCTTGCCGTCGAACGGGGCGTCCACCCGCTCCTCGCGGTCCACCCGGGAGGGGAAGGCGAGGTCGATGTCGCTGCTCGGCAGCAGCACCCGGACGTCGACCTTGGCCGGTTTCAGACGTCCGGCGTGGATCTGACGCAGCGGCTCCCCGATGGCCAGCGTGAGCGAGACGGCGGTCAGACAGAGGGCCTCTATCTCGACGTGCGGTTGCGCGAAGGCCGCCGCGATGCGCGGTCCCAGGCCCACCATCGTCGGCTGCGGCGGTGCTCCCGGGCCGGTCAGCGCCAGGGTGAGGTCGGGGGCCACGGTCGCCGGGCTGCCTTTGGAGACGTTGGTGAGAAGCTGCTCGGACTGCAGGATGCGCAGCGCCTGTCGTACGGCCCCTCGCTCGACGCCGAACTCGTCCGCCAGCTTGGCCTGGGTGGGCATGCGCTGGCCGGGCCGCAGTACACCGGACCTGATCCGGGTGCGCAGCTCGTCAGCCAGCTCGTGGTGTGACCACTGTGGCCGTGGTGACCTCGTCCGTCCATTGACGGTGGCGTGTTCCGGGTCCACGACCAAACACTACAACTTCCCGCCATCTTTCGGCAGTTCAAGGAAAGGTGGTTATGAGACGTACCCAAGAGGAGATAACTAGAAGAGAGTTGGTCGCCAACTTGGCTAACTTGGCCGACCGGGTCTCTCTCCTGGAGGGGAGCCGAGAGCCCGGCGGCCGGCACCACCACAACTGAACAATCACAACTGAACAGCTACGGATGAGTCCAGCAAGAGTCCAGTGAGTCCTTCAACAGGCACCAGGCGAAAGGGTCGTTCAGAAGATGTCCGGGCACCAAGGCCGCCTGGACGTACGCAGCAGGGCGTCGGCCACACGGGCGGCGCCCGCTCGTTCTTCCCGCACCCGGCCCAGCGCCGCGAGCCGTACGGCCGACTCGTCCCCCAGCCACAGCGTCGCCAACTCCCGCACGTCCAGCGTGAGTTCGGCGCTCTCCGCGGTCGGCGTGCAGGACGCGCCCCGCGCCGAGGCCACCAACCGGTAGCGCCCGCCCGCAAGGCCGGCCGCGTCGACCACCTCGAACACCAGCGTGCCCTCCCCCTCGTACGAACGCGCCTCCATGGCCCGTACGACATCCAGGATCCGCACCCACAGCCAGTCCGCCTGGGTCGTGATCGTGGCCGCGCGCGGGTCCGGCAGGAGGAGGGGCAGCAGGTCGTCGGGGGAACGCCAGCCCGACTTCACCTTCGCCACCCAGTCGATCGAGCAGAGATGGTGCCACAGGGCACGCTCGGCGGCCGGGGTGGTGGCGATCAGCCCCCGCACGGTGGCCGTGTCGACCGGCTGCTTGGCGTCGTTCCAGGTGTCGTCGCAGGCGTACGTGGCCAGGCCCTGCACCTCGCCGTCCGCCGCGCGGTAGACGGCGTGGAACGGCTCCGCCCACGGCGCCGCGCGCGTCAGGCGTACGGCCCCCGTGGTGACCTGCCAGTAGCGGTCGTCGCGGTTGATCGCGCCGGGCTGGGCGCGGCGCAGCCGCTCGTGCAGTTCGGGACCGAGCTTGCGTACGTCCTCGGCGTCCACCAGGTCGATACGGCCGCCGTCCTCCGGTGCCGACCAGCGGGGGTCCAGGCCGGCCCGCGTGACGTCGATCTCCCACTGGGTCGCCGAGGTGGCGGGACCGAAGCCGTAGCGGCCGTAGATCCGGTACTCGGCGGCGATGAGCGTGGCGACGACGTCGCCCCGTTCCTTCGCGGCCGCCAGGTCCCGCTCCATCATGCGGGTCAGCAGGCCGCGGCGGCGGTGGGTGACCGTGACGGTGACGTTCGAGATCGCGTCGGCGGGGACGGGGGTGCCGCCGACCGCCGTGAGCTCCTGCGGGAAGGAGCGGAAGGTCGCGACGCAGCGGCTGCCGTCGAAGGCGCCGAGGGTGCGGGTCAGGTCGATGTAGCTGCTGCGGTCGGCGAGTTCGTCGTCGGAGACGTCCGGAGTGCGCAGGAAACCGGTGTTCAGGGCGCGGATCCAGTCGGGGATCTCGGGGGGTGTGACGGGGCGTACGGCGAGGTCGTTTGCGCGCGGGGTCATGGGGTCACGGTAGGTCGGTGGGGTTGGGTGTCGCGCGGATTTTTCTCGCCCCCGCCGCCCCTACCCGTCCCATCCTCCGGGGGCTCCGCCCCTGGACCCCGCTGGTGCCGGCCAGTACGGAAAGGCCGCGATCGGATGGTGCGGTCGTGCTCGAGTTGGAGCAGGACGAGGGCGGCGGCGATCTGTGCGATGCGGCTGGGGTCGAGGCTGACCATGCGCAGGGCCTTGAAGGTGGTTTTGGGCAGGGAGTTGGCGCGTTCGCAGACGCAGTGGATGCCGCGGATGACCTTGTGACGCAAGCCGGTGCCGGCGTTTTCGTAGCCGAGGTCGACGAGGGTCGGCATGTCCAGCTCGGCCGCGATGAGGTCGAGGGCGTCGATCAGGCCGTGGTGGCGGGCGCAGGTGGTGTCGTGCTCCCGGGCGGACCGGTGAGACCCAGATCGGCCGGCCGTCCGGGGTGGCAATGACCTCCACGTTCCCACCGTGGTGCTGGTGTTTTCCGGACCACCAGAGGTCGGCGCCGTTGGGGCCGGGGGCGGCGACGCGGCCGGTGCGGATGACAGTGCCGTCGGGGCTCAGATGCGTCAGCCCGGCCGCCTTCGCTACCGCCGCAACACCCACCACGCCCCCCACCACGCCCCCGAACACGGAGCGGGTCACGGACGGGCCGGACCAACCGTCACGCTGAGTCGATCATGAGCGTGTCGGGCGACGGTGTACTCGTCGAATCCCGCCCACCGCCACAGCCGGCGCAGCGGGCGCGGGCGGTCTTCGACATCGAGGTCAGGATGGTCGACGGCATGCCGAACGGCCGCGGCGAGCAGCCGATGCCGTAATTTGCCGAGAATCCGGCCCCAGTCGGCACTTTTGTAGTTCAGGTCCCAGGCGACGCTGGGTCTGAAGTCTGCGTGGTAGAGCTCGCGGCCCCAGCGCAGGACGAACCCCGCGCGCGGTTCCCAGTTCACCGGTGCGGGCGGGCTCCGCACGAACAGCCAGAATTCGTTCAGCCGGCCGTCAGCGAGCAGGTCACGCAACGGCCGATCTCCAGAAGGAGGCGTGGTGAGGGAGTCCAAGGGGGCGGCGGACGGCGGCTGACCACGATGCTGCCACCGGGGTGGGGGGCCGTAGAGCAGGCGCATGATCATCTCGGTGTACTCGGCGTCCCATGCGGCAGGGCCGCCCGGCGTGGAGGGGCCACGGGCCGCAAGGAGGAGTCGGGCGCGTTCGGCGAGCGCCTCGTTGACGCAGTACGTGAACCACACGAAGTGTCCGAGCCGGCGTGCCGATCTCCCCAGACCGACGTGTTGTGTCCACGCTCGGCCGCCGTCCTCACCGTGCAGGACGAGGACGTTGTTGTCGCGCGGCGCGTTGTCCCGTGACCGGCGGCGGGGGATGTCCAGGACCAGCAGCGAGTCCAACGCGAACCGCGTCGTGCGGCCCCAGGGCAGGAGCCAGGCCCTCCGCGTCAGTTCGACAGCGTGGCCGTCGAACTCGACTACGGTCCAGCACGTGCTCACGCGCAGCGGTGTAGTCGGCGGCGCACCAGGATCGCGGGGTAACGTCACCCCGGCAGTATGACCAGGCCCGGCTGCGCCGGGAACTCTAAAGCCCTGACGCAATGGGCACTTCCCAGTAACCGTCGGCCACCGCCCGTGGGCGCGAGGCGCGTCGCACGGTCCGCGGTATCCCAAGTCCGGGCACGCGCAAGGCCCCTGTTAAGAACGATCTTGCGAAGGAAAGTTCTGAACAAGGGGCCTCACGTGCCGACCGGTGTCACATACACCGCCGTGCTTGATGTGAAGGTCTCGTTGACCGACTCGATGACCTGCCGCAACGGTTTGAACAGGGGAGCTCCGGGCCGTTCCGGCTCGCCCTTGCGGGTCGGCCGCAGCAGCCGGATGCCCTCTTCGGCGAGCTCGTCTTCGAAGCCCCGGCCGAAGTAGTTCCTGTCGCCGATCAGGGTTTGGGCAGGACGCGAGGCGACGAGGCCGGGTTCGGCGGCCAGGAGGTCCAGCAGGATCTCGCGCTCGTCGGCCTTGGCCCCGGTCAGAGTGAAGGCGACGGGCAGGCCCTGGAGGGTGCACACCAGATGCAGCCGCAGGCCCCAGAAGAAGCGGCTGTGACTGGCGCAGTACCCCTCGGCCCATCCGGCCGGCTCGGAGCGTTTGACGGTCTCGCGTGAGCGGCCGCATTCCACCGGAGTGGAGTCCACGATCCAGACATCGTCGCTCCACACCGAGGTTTCGGTGGCCAGTAGCCGGGTGACCCGGCGGAGCAGCTCGGCGGCCTTGCGCAGTCGTTTGTTGTAGCCGGGCTGCCTGGGCAGGTACGGGAAGAGATGTCGCAGGTGGGAGCGGGCGTGGCGGAGCCATCTGGCCTCGGAGGTGAAGCCGAGCATCGCCTGCGTCGCCGTCGGCGTGACCAGCTCTGCGTCGGTGAGCTGCGGGGCGATGCCTACGGCCGGCCGCCATGGCGCGAGATTGGGCGACGCCTTCAGCAGATCATCGGTCTTGACATAAAGTGCGGTCGCGAGGGAGTCCAACTCTGTCTTCACACACTGACGTTGGACGCCCTCGCCCTGTGCGCGCAGTCGATCCCCGGGAATACCATGATCCTCCCCAAAGATCGTGACCCCCGCTTCATCACCATCCGCCGCGGGGGGACGCTTACGGACTCCGACCATCGACTCCTGGCCTTGTGGGCTGCCGCGTGCGCGGAGCATGTTCTGCACCTCTTCGAGTCGGTGCAGCCCTCGGACCTGCGCCCCCGCGAGGCAATCGAGCAGGTTCGGGCATGGACATGCGGTGAGATCAGGATGTCCGAGTCCCGAGCGGCGGGTGGCCATGCCATGGCTGCGGCCAGGGAGTCGAGCGGAGCCGCTCGGCACGCCGCATTTGCTGCCGGCCAGGCGGCAGTGGTGGCGCATGTCGCCGCACACGAACTTGGCGCTGCGGCCTACGCGATCAAGGCCGTGCGTGCGACGGCCCCCGGACGGCAAGGTGAGAGCGCCGGCCACCTCGAGTGCCGTTGGCAGCGCGAACAGCTCCCGGATGTGATTCGCGAACTCGTCCTGGACGATCAGCGGTTGCGAAACGAGATCTGCTGGTCGGTCTTCGACTGCTGACGTGCGTGACCGCTTGTCTGTACTGACCCCTTGGAATCGATCATCTAGTCGGCGAGATGCTCCCACACGGAGTCGAACCACTCCTGCATGTTCGTTACCACCATCGTTCCCTGCGAATGGAGTTCGGTGTCCTTCGTATGGTGGGTGAGACCGGCGCCCAGGCCCTCGACATCGAGGACGCCCTCGATCACTTCACCGTCCTCCATTTCGATGGACCGCCGGTACACCATGTACGGGCCGCTCACCGCCTCTGTCCCGTTGAGGAGATAGAGCTTGGACTGCGGCACCAACGGGATCGGGCGGATCCGGAGATCCACGGAGGGCACGAGCCCCGTCGCCCTCAGGTCGTGCAGCGTGGCGTGCAGGGATGCGGTGTGCCGCCTCGTGATGTCCAGGAACCGCGCTTTCAGACGCATGTCCTCAGCCGGCTGCCCGGTCCGCCAGTACGGGAGTTCAAGTGATTCGGCGGGCAGCACCATGCGCAGGGTGATGCTCTGCGGGGCGATCTCTCGGGCTCGTATCCGCTCCGCCTGCATGCGGATGTGCGCGTCCAGCGACTCGGACGTCAACGTGAAGACGTCCAGGGCCACTTCAGGCTGCCCGAAGGCGTGATCGATGAGCGGGCGGAGCGTGACCGTCCTGCCGCTCGTCGGTGAGTGGACCCGCTGGCTCTTGACGACCCGGGAACCGCCGCCCTGGCGCGTCTCGATCCAGCCCTCGCTCCGCAGCTCCCTGAGAACCCTCTGCACGGTGTCACGAGAGACCATGAACTCAGATGCCAGTTCGCGCTGCGAAGGCAGGAACGAGCCCTCGGGGCACCCTCCGTCGTTCATCCGCGCCCGCAGCTCACCCGCGACGCGCTGGAACTGCCTGCCGCCACTGTCGCCCGGGGTGCGGTCATTCACACGGCGAACGTACCCCTCATCACCGCCGGACGAACTCACGGAATCCGGCAGAACCACGCCCTAGAACACCGCCCGAATCTCCCCCACCACCCGGCCCCCACCCAGCACGCTCACCACACCCAGTTCCTTGACGGGCACCCCCATCAGGTCCAGCGCCCGCCCGAGCACCGGCCCCAACGCCCGCCCCGCCCCGTCCTCCACCTTGAACGCAAGCGCCCGCCCATCCGGAAGGGCAACCGCCTGGACGGCCTCCGCGCCCATCTTTGACAGGAGGCCCGGTACCGCGCGCATCAGGTGGGTGTCGGGGCGGCGGGTGCCGGCCACGTACTCGGGGTGGGTGCGCATGGCGTCGGCTACTCGGCGTTCGGGGGTGCCGGGGGTGGAGAGGACGAAAGTGCGGTAGGCGCGGGCCAGGCCGGTCAGGCTGATCGCCATCAACGGGGCGCCACAGCCGTCCGTGCCTACCGCTGCCACTTGCTCACCCGAAACTTTTTCCACAACCCTGTGGATAAGTTTCTGGAGGGGGTGTTCCGGGTCCAGGTACGAGTCCAGCGGCCAGCCGCGCAGTGCGCTCGCCGCCAGCATGGCGGTGTGTTTGCCGGAGCAGTTCATGGCGATGCGGTCGCGTACGGCGCCCGACGCCAGGTACGTCTCCTGTTCGACCGGGTCCAGCGGGAGGTCCGGCGGGCACTGCAACTGGCCCGCGTCCAGGCCGTGTTCGGCGAGGAGTCGGCGTACGAGGTCTCGGTGGAAGAGTTCGCCGGAGTGGCTTGCCGCGGCGATCGCCAGGCGTTCGCCGGTCAGGTCCAGGCCCGCGTGGAGGACACCGGCCGCCTGCATCGGCTTGTTGGAGGAGCGGGGGAAGACGGGGGTGGTCGTGTCGCCCAGGGACCGTTCCACGGAACCGTCCGGCGCCAGGATCACCAGGCTGCCCCGGTGCCGGCTCTCGACGAAGCCGGAGCGGACGACCTCCGCGAGCACCGGAGGGGGCGCGGAGGAAACCTGGGAAACCGCGGAATCCTTGTCTTCAGCCGTCACGCCGGGCTCCTCACATCAGCAAGTCGTCCACCTGTGCCTCTCCCTCACGGTACCTGCGGGCGATCTCCGCGCTACAGCCGTCGGCCGTGTGCTGGAGGACCTGACGGCGCCGGGACACCTGCTGTTCGTAGCGCACCAGGCGGCCCATCGCCGTGGTCAGTTCCAGGTCGGTGCGGGCCTCCAGGTCGGACAGTTCGACCTCGGCGAGCATCTCGGCGGCCAGCAGCCGGTACTCCTCGCTGTGCGGGGTGCCCAGCGTGACGTGCCGGGCCGAGGAGCGGTGCCGGGCGGGTGCGTCGGTGAGGATCTCCGAGAGACGGTCCACCACGGAGGCCGCGCCCGCCGGGGAACGGCGGGCCAGTTCCGCGCGCAGGATGTCGATCCGGCCCTGGAGGAGCCGTCGTACGTAACTCAGGTCGGCCTCGTCCCGCTGGGCGTCGCGGCGCAGCGCGCGCAGTTCCGGGAGCCGCAGCACGGTCAGGTCGGGTGCGGGCGGTTCGGCGGGCAGCAGCGGGCTGTCGACGCGCTGCACGGGCGGGCGGCGGCGGCCGGCCGATCCTCCCCCGCGGATCAGCGAGACAGCCCCAGGGGGCTGCCCGGTACTCGGTGTGCTCATGTGCCTCTACCCGTCCCCTCGACCGGCGTGTGGACTGCATCGTGCCACCCCCGGTGGCCGCTATGTGACCGAGTGCCCCCGAACGGCCCCAGATGGGGGGTTAAGCGTCAAAAATAGGCCCGCGGGAGGTGCCTCGGAGGCCCCCCGGAGGTCGTTCCCGACCGCACGGCATCATGGGACCCATGCGAGCAGTGGTGCAGAGGGTGGACGGCGCGAGTGTCGTCGTCGACGGCGAGACGGTCGGAGCCGTCGACGGTGAGGGGCTGTGCGTCCTCGTCGGCGTCACCCACGAGGACACCAAGGAGAAGGCGGCCCAACTGGCCCGCAAACTATGGTCGATCCGCATGCTCCACGACGAGAAGTCGTGCAGTGATATTGATGCGCCGCTCCTCGTGATCAGTCAGTTCACGCTGTACGGAGATGCCCGCAAGGGGCGCCGGCCCACCTGGAACGCGGCCGCCCCCGGCGACATCGCGGAGCCCCTCGTCGACGAGGTCGTCGCCCAACTCCGCGCCCTGGGCGCCACGGTGGCCACGGGCCGCTTCGGCGCCCAGATGCGCGTCTCGCTCACGAACGACGGCCCGTTCACCGTCGTGGTGGACCTCTAGGGTTCGTCGTCGTGGACCTCTAGGGTTCTACGACGACTTCCTGAGCGGCCGCCGTGTTGTCCGCCAGCAGTCGCGCGTCCAACGGCACGTTCCGCTTCACCAGGGCCAGGGCGATCGGGCCCAGTTCGTGGTGCCGTACGGACGTCGTGATGAAGCCGATCTTCCGGCCCTCCGCGCCCTCCTCCGCGAGGCGCAACTCCGTTCCGTGGGGCGGGAGATGGACCTCGCTGCCGTCGAGGTGGAGGAAGACGAGGCGGCGCGGGGGCTTGCCCAGGTTCTGGACGCGGGCGACCGTCTCCTGGCCCCGGTAGCAGCCCTTCTGCAGATGAACTGCCGTGCCGATCCAGCCCAGTTCGTGCGGGATGGTGCGGTGGTCGGTCTCGAAGCCGAGGCGGGGGCGGTGGTGTTCGACGCGGAGCGCCTCGTAGGCGAGGAGGCCGGCCGGGGGGCCGGACTTCTCGGCGTACGACTCCAGGTCCTCACGCGGGAGGAACAGGTCGCGGCCGTACGGCGTCTCGCGTACGACGACGCCGGCCGGGACCTCGGCGATGGAGCCGGCGGGGACGTGCACGACCGCGAACTCGCTTGTGCGGTCGGTGACTTCGACGCGGTAGAAGAACTTCATCGACTCCAGGTAGGCGATCAGCGCGTCCTGGGTGTCCGGTTCGGTGTGCATCCACACCGTGGTGCCGTCGTCGACGAGGTACAGGGCGTGCTCGATGTGACCGTGCGCGGAGAGGATCAGCGCTTCGGTGGCGACGCCGGTGGGGAGGTCGCTGACGTGCTGGGTGAGCAGGAGGTGCAGCCAGCTCAGCCGGTCGTCGCCGGTGACGGCGACCACCGCGCGGTGCGAGAGGTCCACGAAACCGGTGCCGTCGGCGAGGGTGCGCTGCTCGCGGAACAGGTCTCCGTAGTGGGCGGCGACGCCTTCGTCCACTCCTTCGGCGGGGACGGCGCCGGGCAGGGACAGCAGGGGGCTCTTCATACAGGTAAGCCTACGACTCGGTAGTTGAAGTCTTCATGGAACAGTCGCGGCATCTGCCGAAGATCGCGAAGTGCTTCATGTCGGTCTCGAAGCCGAACGTGTCCCGCAGCTTGGCCCGGAACTCGGCGGCGACCTCGACATCGGCCTCGATGACGTTCGTGCAGTCACGGCAGACGAGGTGGATGTGATGGTGCCGGTCCGCGAGGTGGTACGTCGGCGCACCGTGCCCCAGATGGGCGTGACTCACCAGCTCAAGCTCTTCGAGCAGCTCCAGCGTTCTGTACACGGTCGAGATGTTGACCCCCGACGCCGTCTTCCTCACCTCGATGAGGATGTCGTCGGGGGTCGCATGCTCAAGGGTGTCCACGGCTTCGAGCACGAGTTGCCGCTGCGGCGTCAGCCGGTAGCCGCGCTGCCTGAGGTCGCTCTTCCAGTCGGTGCTCACCACACTCGAAGTGTAGGTCTACTTGAAGAATGCGATTCCGTCGTCCGGCATGTCGTCCGGGAGGGCCTTCGCCCAGCGTTCGACGTCGTCCGGGGTGACGATCTTCTTCAGGTGGGCGGACATGTAGGGGCGGAGTTCGACCTCGGGGGTCTGCTTCTCGCCGACCCACATGAGGTCGCTCTTGACGTAGCCGTAGAGGCGCTTGCCGCCGGTGTAGGGGCCGGAGGCGGCGGTGCGGGCGACGGCGTCCGTGACCAGGTCGATCTGGGGCTTCTGCTTGGCGAGCTCGCCGTACCAGATCTCGACGACTCCGTCGTCGCGGGTCATCGTGACCTCGACCTTGCGGTCCGCGTCGATGCGCCAGAAGCCGGACTCGGTCTCCAGGGGGCGGACCTTGTTGCCGTCGTTGTCCAGGACCCAGGTGTGGGAGCGGTACTCCAGGAAGTCGCGGCCGTCGTGCGTGAAGGAGACCTCCTGGCCGAAGTTGCACTTCTCGGAGCCCGGGAAGTCGTGCACGCCCGCGCCGGCCCACTCGCCGAGCAGGAAGACGAGGGGGACCAGGTCCTTGTGGAGGTCGGAGGGGATCTCGATCATGGCGTCAGCAGTTCCTCGGTGGGGGTCAGCGCTGGCCCTGGTACAGCTTCTTCACGCTCAGTCCGGCGAAGGCGAGGACGCCGACGCAGACCAGGACCAGCAGGGTTTCGAAGAAGATCTCCAACACGGGTGCTCCTTGAGCGGTACGGCGGCACGGGCGGTGCGGGCGGTACATGTACGTAGGCCGGGGCCCAGCTTAGTCGGCCGGGCCCCGGTGCTCTCTGCGAGGTACTGCTCAGCGCGGCTCAGCCCAGGAGCTGGCTCTGCAAGGTCACCGTCTGTGCGAAGGGGACCGCCTTCGCGAGGCCCTTTCGGGACTGGACGACCAGCGCGAGGGTGTCACCGGCCGAGAGGTAGGCCTGGCGGACGTCCTCGGCGCCGTACGGCTTGTCCTCCGTGTACGCCGAGGCCCTGACGTTGGCGGCGAGGTTCTCGGACTTGACGGCGTCGTCGTAGGTGGTGGCCGGGGCGCCGGCCAGGGGGTAGACCGGGGTGTCGTACGAGATGAGGTCGTCCGAGAACAGCGAGTCCGCGGGGATCGCGGTGCCGAACTGGAGGAGGTAGATCCTCGTGCGTGTGCCGTCCGGTGTGGTCCAGCCGCCGGCCGCGATGTGCCGCAGGCCCTGGTCGGTGAGTTTCTGGGCCAGTTCCTTTCGGTCGTCGGGGTCGGCGTACTGCGCGAGGAACGTCTTCGTCGCCAGCCAGCCGTCCGTGCCGCGCAACGCCGCGTCGGCCCGCGCACCCTTCGGCGCCGGCAGCACCAGCGCCCGCAGATCCGCGTAGTGGGCGTTCACCTTGTTGGCCGCGTCGAACGGCCCCGGGCTGCCCGAGGGCAGAGGCGGCTTGACGATCTCCGGGTAGTCCCAACGCCCGTCCGCCACGGTCGCAAGCCCGGGCACGTCCGTCCGCTTCATCTGCGTGATCCCGTACGCCGTCCCCACCCCGCCCACGGCAAACACGACAACAACGGCGGTCCAGCGAAGCGCTGCGCGCAACACCCGACGGTCCTTCTTGCGTACGGGGGGCTCCGCCGCGGGGACGGGTGGGGGTGCGTCTGGCATGGGCGGGATGACGGCCGGGGGTGGCGTCGC
Source organism: Streptomyces sp. NBC_01478 (assembly GCF_036227225.1). Taxonomy (GTDB): domain Bacteria; phylum Actinomycetota; class Actinomycetes; order Streptomycetales; family Streptomycetaceae; genus Streptomyces. Next base: position 5,541,753 of record NZ_CP109444.1, read on the forward strand.
GTCAAGGGCCGGGAGCGCGGCGGAGGCCAGGGACACGGTCGGGGCCGGGGCTGCATCCGAGGCCAGAGCCACAGCCGGGGGCGCGTCCGGGGCCGGGGTCAGGACCGCATCCGAGGCCGGAGCCAAGGCCACAGTCACGTCGGAAGCCGAAGCCGAAACCGGGTCCGAGGCCAGGGCCGGGACCACGTCCAAGGCCAAGGTCGCACCAGGGGCCGGAGTCTCGTCAGAACTCGGCGCCGCGCCCGAGGCCGGACCCGCGTCCGAGACCGGAGCCACATCCAGGGTCGCGTCCGGGGTCGCAGCCAGCGTCGGGGCCGCGTCCGGCGCCGATGTCGGGGCCTCGGCCGGAACGGCGGCCGAAGTCGCCGCCTGGGGCGCAGCCGCTGCCGGGTTCTCTTCAGAAGCCAGGGCCGCGTCTGCGATCGGGGCCGCATCCGAGACCGGCGTCGCAGCCGAGACCGAGGCAAGGGCAGGGACCGCGTCCGACGCCGATGCCAAGATCTCAGCCGGGACTGCACCCGAAGCCACAGCCGCAGCCGCAGCCGGAGTCTCGACAGAAGTCGGCTCCACACCCGAGGCCGGAGCCAGGTCCGGGACCACGTCCGAAGCCGGGACCACAGCTGGGGCCGCCGCCGAGGTCACGTCCAGCGCCGATGCCGGGGCCTCTTCAGAAGTCAGAGCCGTATCTGCAATCGGGGCCGCATCCGAGACCACGTCCGAAGCCAGAGCCGCAGCCGGGGTCGCACCCGAAGCCGAAGCCGAAGCCGGAGTCTCGGCAGAACCCGGCGCCACGCGCGAGGCCGGAGCCAGGGCCGGGACCGCGTCCGACGCCGGGGCCGGGGCCGCCGCCAAGGTCACGTCCGACGCCGATGTCGGAACCTTGGCCGAGACAGTGGCCGGGGCGGCCTCCACCGAGACGGCGCCCGAGACCGAAGCCGAGGCCAAAGTCACGTCCGAAGCCGCACCCTCGCCCTCGCCCGCACCCGTGCTCGCACCCGCACCCCCACCCGCCGTAACCACCGAAGGCGTCGCGTCCTGCTGCTGTTGCTCGGTCATACCGCTTCCCCCGTCGTCTTGATGCGGTCGAGCTGGGCGCCCATGAAGGACGCGATCTCCTTTGTGTCCATGGCCTTTGTGCCGGAGGCGTTGAGGGTGATCATGACGTCGGAGACGGAGGCGAAGCAGACCATGGCGGTGAGTTTCTCGCCGGACTCGTTCTTCGGGAGGAAGCACTTCGCGGTTTTGTGGCCCGGGACGGCGGGACCCTTGCGGAACACGGTGACCGTGTCGAGGAGTTCGTTCTCGTACGCCGTGATGTTGCGCGCGGCCTTCTCGTCCATCTGGGCCAACTGGACCTCGACCGTGTAGGTGTTGGTCTCCTGCGCGGCGGGGTACAAGTAGCTGCGCATCGCTATGCCCTTGATCTTCTCCCGGTCGATCTGCTTCTCCAGCAGGAGCCGTTGGGAGCGGGGCAGGCCGCTGAGCTCCTCCTTGCGCAGGGCCGTCGCCTCGCGGCCGGTGAGTTCCGCGTCGGCACCGAACTGCGCGATGTCCGGACCCCGGACATACCCGCTCGCCGTATACGGCTGGAGCACGGCCCGCAGCCCCTTCGCCGCCACCGCCTTCGGCTCCTTCGCGGCCTTGGGGAACTTCCACACGGGCGCACCCGCGTCCCGGTCCGCGCCCTTCACGGTCACCACCGTGTACCCGACCGCGCCGACGACAGCGAGAGCCAGCAGCGCGCAGCCTGCAACAGCGGCGATACGACGCCCGCGGGCCCGCCGCACCGGATCCACGGGGGCTCCACCACCCGCAACTACGCCCTCAGCCACCGGAGTTGTCGTCACCGCGGCCGACTCCACCGGACCGACCTCACCGAACTGGTTCTCGGTCACAGCCGCTCCATCTGCCGCTTGGCCAGATCCATGATGGCCTTCTTCGAGACCGGCTTCGTGTCGTTGATCCACATCTCCATCGCGATGTCACCACGCCACGCATGCGCCTCGGCCTGGTACTCGTCCAGGTAACCCGCCTCGCGCTCCGGGGAGTTGTGGACGTACACCATCCCGTCCCCGGTGCCGGGGATCGCCCACTGGTCGGTGTCCGACTCGCGCTCGGACCAGTAGTACGCGTCCTCCGCCGCCTCGGAGGCCGCGAGATCCGTCTCCTGGCGGTACTGCACCAGCCGGATCTCGACGGTACGGTTCCCGCTGACCAGCCAGTTGGTGACCGCCGCGCGCCGGAACTGGTCCGCGCCGAGGTCACCGAAAGCCGTGTCCGGCTTGTCGAACATCTCCGCGTACGCGTCCAGGCTCAGCCAGCCGTCCTCGCCCACGGTGTAGTCCGCCGCCCGCGCCCCGCTCGGCCTCTTCAGCAGAAGCTTGCGCAGGTCGCCGTCGACCTTGACCTGACGGTCCTGCGCGGCGGACAACGGCTCCGGAGCCGGCCCCTTCGCCTGCGCGAGAGTCGGCTGCGAGAGCGAGGGCAACTTGTCTGGTGCGCGGCCCGCCTGGATCAGGAAACCCGTGCAACCACCGGCCACGACACCGAGCACCGCGGCGACCGCGATCAACAGCGTCGTACGGCCACGGGTTCGCTTCGTCCTGGTTGGTTCTTCCGCGCGTACCTCTGCGGGTACTTCCGCCGGTACTTCTTCGGCTATTTCTGCGGGTACTTCTTCGGGTACTTCCACAACGTCCCCCACGGAACCTGGCACGCGCATCCCATATGCGCGCACAGAAGACCCGTGGCCGGGCCAGGGAGTTGTAGAGGAGTTGATTACGATTCGGTCATGTCGAAGAAGCTCGTGATCAAAGTGACAGCAGGATCCGACTCCCCCGAACGCTGCTCCCAGGCGTTCACGGTGGCCGCGGTCGCCGTCGCCAGCGGAGTGGACGTCTCACTCTGGCTCACCGGCGAGTCCGCCTGGTTCGCCCTGCCGGGCCGCGCCGCGGAGTTCCAACTCCCGCACGCAGCACCGTTGCCCGACCTGATCGACTCGATCCTCGCAGCGGGCCGCGTCACCCTGTGCACGCAGTGTGCGGCCCGCCGGGACATCGCCGAGAAGGATGTCATCGAGGGCGTGCGGATCGCCGGGGCGCAGGTGTTCGTACAGGAAGCGATGGCCGACGGTACGCAGGCCCTCGTCTACTGACCCTTCACCGAGCCGACGAACTCCGACCACGCGTCCACGCCGAAGACCAGGGTGCCGTGGTTGGGGTTTTTGGTGTCTCGTACGGGGACTACGGCGGGGAGGTTGGGCGCAACTTCGACGCACTCCCCGCCGCTCGTGTTGCTGTAGCTGCTCTTGTGCCAGTCCGCGGTGCTCAGGAAGTCGTCGGAGACCTCGATGCAGTCGCCGCCACTCGTGTTGCTGTAGCTGCTTTTCCGCCACGTCACACCGTTTAGGTCGATGGCTCGCAAGGGACTTCCTCCAACATCCGCAGGATGAACGTTCGCGACTCGGCCGGAGACAGCGCCAGGTCACGAACCGCATCGTACCTACGTTGAAGCTCTTCAACTGAGGCGTTTTCCTCGATCAGTTCGCCACGCAGGTCGTTTTCGGCGTAGGCGACCGTGCGGCCGTCGAGCAGCCGCAGGAACATCACGGCGGTGTTCATCAGGCCATGCGGGCCAACGCTTAACGGCAACACCTGGATGGTGATGTTCGGGCGATCCGCCATCTCCACCAAGTGCTCCAACTGCTCCCGCCACGCCCGCGCATCGCGCAAAGGCGTGCGCAGTACCGCCTCGGAGAGGACGGCTCGGAACGAGGGTGCGTCCTCGCCCTCCAGCAACTTCCGTCGTCCTGCGCGCGCTTCGACCTGTTGGTCCAGCTCGTCGCTCTTGAGCCAGCCCACGCCGAGCGCTTCGCGAACGTATCCGTCCGTCTGAAGCAGGCCCGGCGGCGCGCTCACCGCGTAGTGCCACATGCTCACCGCCTCGGCCTCCAGCATCATGTAGCGCCGGTACTGCTCCTTGAACTGGGTCGGGTCGCCAACTGCCAGCTCCCACAAGATGAGCAGCAGCGGCCCCGTTCCGTAGAACTGGTCCAGCGCCTGTACGACCTCGGGCCCACCCAGCGTGCCGCCCCGCTCCATCTTCCCGAACAGCGACGAGTCCCACCCGACCGCCTTCGACAAGTCCCGCAAGCTCAGACCCCGTTGACGCCTCAACTGCCGCAACTCCTCGGCGAACCGCTTCCTTGGCTCATGGCTGCGCTCCGTGACCACCAGCCGTTGCGGCATCCCGACCTCCCGTTGCTGTGGAATTTGTGGAATTTGGCGTGCCCCGTGCGGAAGTTGAGCCCGTTGGCGCTGCATTCGCCTCCGACCTGGGTCATCCTCGTAACACCCAGGAATGCACAGAGTAGTCCAACTGTCGCATTCTGTATGGAAGTTACATAAAAAGGAAGAGGAGGAAGCGCGATGGAACCGGGAACGCTGCTCTACGACCCCGCCACCGACACGGTCGGCGAGTACCAGGACAAGGCAGGGCCCTACGCGTTGCTGCGGCCCGTCGGCGGTGGGCGTGAGTGGCAGGCCGACCCCGAGTCCCTGCGGCCGGCGACGGACCAGGAGCGGATGAGCGCGGGGGTGCGCGCGGCGAACTACCGGCCGCGTACCGACGCGCCGTTCCTGGTCTCGGCCGCGCCGCAGCCCGACCCCGACTGCGCGAGGTGCGCGGAACTGGCCGAACTCCGGGCGGCGGCACGGGCGGCGCGTGACTACAGCGCCGAGACCGACGCGAACGTACTGCTCCGCAAACACCGCAGCGAGGCCCACCCCGTATGAACCGCCCGCGCCCTCACCAACTGATCCAGGTACCCCCGGCCCAGGCGGTACCGCCCCCGCTCATGGCCCGCCCGTTGCCGGCGCCCCCGCCCTTGCCGGTCGTACGACAGCAGGAACCGCCCCCACCCGCACCCACCACCCCCACACCCGAGCCGCCGACCCCCGCCCGCGCCCGGCGCCGCCGACGGTTCCGCGCGCCCCGGGCCCTGCGCGAAGACGCCTTCTGGACGGGCGCGCTCACCGCGATGTGCATCGGCGGTCTGCTGATGGCCATCATCGCGACGACCTGACCGACGAGGCCCGCCCGGGGATCATGGGCGAAGCCGGCCACCACGGTCGGCGACGTCGACGCGACGGCCGCGCGGGCCGCGCGGGCCGTGCGGTTCGGGGAATGAGGGTCAGATGGCAGAGCTGGACATCGACGCGATCGTGTTCGATGTGCTCGGCACGCTCGTCGACGAACCCGCCGGTATCCGGGCCGGCATTCGTCAACTCGCCCCCTCCCTCGACGATTTCGGGGTCGAACGGCTGCTGTCGTTGTGGCAGCGGCACATCGACCGCGAGCAGCGTCGCGTCCTCGACGGCGTCCGGCCCTACCTCACCACCGACGTCCTCGACCTGGAGGCCGCGCGGCTCGTCGCCGAGGCCGCCGGGGTCGAGGACCCGGCCGCCGTGGCGTCGCTGGCTCTGTCGGCGCGCAGGCTCCCGCCGTGGCCCGACACCGTGGCGGGGCTCGCCCGGCTCGCCGAACGGTTCCCGTTGATCGGGCTCTCGAACGCGAGCCGGACGGCGCTGCTGGGGATCAACGCCCACGCCGGACTGCGCTGGCACCAGGCCCTGTCCGCCGAGGACGCCCGGACCTACAAGCCGGACCCTGCGGTGTACGGGCTGGCCGTCACCGTTTCCGGGCGGCCTCCGGAGCGGCTGCTGATGGTCGCCGCCCACGCCTGGGACCTGCGGGGAGCGCAGGGCGTCGGGCTGCGCACCGCCTATGTCTCCCGGCCGGTCGGCGACCCGCCCATCCCCTCGGACGGGTTCGACCTGCACGCCGACGGCCTGGCCGGTCTGGCCGACCTACTGCTCCTCGGCCTCCGGTAGCGCCGGATGGTCGGTCGGGTAGAGGCCGGCCGCGAAGCCGTACACCACATCACCCTCGCGCGGGAGCCGCGCGTAGTCGTTGGCGAGGTCCAGGACCCGCGTCCAGAACTCGAGGGCCTGCTCCTTCGGGATCCGCACATGCCGCACGATCGAGGAGAGCTGGTCCGCCTGGTGCGCGGCGGCGGACTCGGCCGCGGCCGTGGCGAGATCGTTGGTGCAGTAGGGCGCGTCGACCCCGTCGGTGGGACTGACCGTGCCGACGCGGAAGATGCGCGCGGTGCGGCCGTAGTAGCGCTCGTCGATGGCCCGCACCCGGCGGGTCCGCACGACTTTCAGCAGCTCGGCGTCGACCAGGACGCTCACGTGGTGCGCGACCGTGCTCTTGGGGCGGCCTAGCGCGGCGGCCAACTCGCTTACTGTCGCGGCGCGTTCGAGGAGCAGTTCCAGGATGGCGTTGCGCAGGGGGTTGGCCAGCGCGCGGAGCTGGGCCGGGGCCGTCACATCGGTGACGTCGGCGAGGTCGTGGTCGGGGATACGGTGATTGTTCGACACTCTTGGATTATTCTAAATTTCCGGATCGTTGGCTACTCTCGGGCCGTTCGCTACTCGTAGGCAAGGGGTTTGGGCATGACAGAGGTCGTACTGTTCCACCACTCGCAGGGACTCACGCCCGGAGTCACCGCTTTCGCCGACGAACTCCGCGCGGCCGGCCACACCGTCCACACGCCCGACCTCTTCGACGGGCGCACCTTCGGCTCCCTCGACGAGGGCCAGGGCTACGTCGAGCGGGTCGGCTTCGGCGAGATCACCGAGCGCGGCGTCCGCGCGGCCGAACTCCTGCCGCGGGACGTCGTCTACGCCGGGTTCTCCCTCGGTGTGCTGCCCGCCCAGAAGCTGGCGCAGACGCGGGCGGGCGCGCGGGGCGCGCTGCTGTTCTACGCCTGCATCACCGTGTCGGAGTTCGGGGCGGCCTGGCCCGACGGGGTGCCGGTGCAGGTGCACGCGAAGGAAGCCGATCCGTTCTTCGCCGAGGACATCGACGCCGCCCGCGCGCTCGTCGCCTCTTCCGCCGACGCGGAGCTGTTCCTGTACCCCGGGGACCAGCACCTGTTCGCGGACAGTTCGCTCCCGTCCTACGACCCGGACGCCACCAAGCTGCTGACCCGGCGGACGATCGAGTTCCTCGGCTCGCGGTAGGGCGTCGGCGCGGGGCTACTCCTGCCGCCACAGGCAGAACGGGTGGCCCGCCGGGTCGCAGAGGACCCGTACGTCGTCCTGTGGCTGGTATTCGTGGAGCGTGGCCCCCTCCGCCACCGCCCGGGCCGTCTCGGTCTCCAGGTCGTCGACCTCGATGTCGAGGTGCATCATCATCTGCTGCTCTTCGGGCCAGCGGCTGGGCCACTCGGGCGGGACGTAGGCCGGCTCGGTCTGGAAGGAGAGGGCGGTGCCGCCGTCGGGCGGGCCGATCAGTACCCAGCCGGGTTCCTCGGCCCGGATCACGTATCCGAGCAGGCGAAGGTAGAAGCCGGCCAGCTTGTGCGCGTCGTGTGTGTCCAGCACCACGGTGGACAGTCTCGTAGGCGACATGTCCGCCTTCTTACTGGCGCCGCTTCTTCCCGTCCAATTCGTCCCACCACTCGTCGGACTTCGGGTCGCCGGACGGGTCGTCCCACCAGCGGTCGTCGGGGCCGCGCCGGTTGGCGACCATCGCGGCGACGGGAGGGATCAGCATCGCGACCACACACATCCCGACGGCCGCGGGCACCGACCAGATCCGCACGACTCCCCAGGCCAGGACGAAGAGTCCGATGCAGATGCCCATCATGACGAAGTACACGCGACGGCGGCGGGCCAGCATGCCTCCAGCGTAGGCCCGCATCAGGGCCGACTCCACAGGTGCGGGCCCATCTGCCCCGGCGGCCGGAGGCCGGCGCAGCGCTCCGCAGCCTGCGAAGCAGTGCGAGGAGCGCGTCAAGGAGGGGTCGTGCGACGGCGGCGTGCCAGCATTCTTCAAAGGTGGGCCCGCACATGCGAAAGGACCGCACCTCAGGAGAGGCGCGGCCCTTCGGCAGTCAAGTGGCGATCAGACGGCGATCGCCACTTCCGCCAAACCGCCCGTCTGGGCTACCACCGTGCGGTCGGCGGTGGCGCCGGGAACGAGGGCGCGGACGGTCCAGGTGCCCTCGGCGGCGTAGAAACGGAACTGTCCCGTCGCGGAGGTCGGGACCTCCGCGGTGAACTCGCCGGTCGAGTCCAGGAGACGGACGTAGCCCGTCACCGGCTCGCCGTTGCGCGTCACCTGGCCCTGGATGGTGGTCTCACCGGGCTTGATCGTCGAGGCGTCGGGGCCGCCGGCCTTCGCTCCACACATGGTCTGTCCTTACGGGTTAGGGCTTGGGGCTTGGGCTGGTGGTGCTTACTTGTTGGCGCCGAGCTCGATCGGGACGCCGACCAGGGAGCCGTACTCGGTCCAGGAACCGTCGTAGTTCTTGACGTTCTCGACACCGAGCAGCTCGTGCAGCACGAACCAGGTCAGAGCCGAGCGCTCGCCGATACGGCAGTACGCGATGGTGTCCTTGGCCAGGTCGACCTGCTCGTCGGCGTAGAGCTCCTTGAGCTCGTCGTCCGACTTGAACGTGCCGTCGTCGTTGGCGTTCTTCGACCACGGGATGTTGCGCGCGGACGGGACGTGGCCCGGACGCTGCGACTGCTCCTGCGGAAGGTGCGCCGGCGCGAGCAGCTTGCCGCTGAACTCGTCGGGCGAACGGACGTCGACCAGGTTCTGCGCACCGATGGCCGCCACGACGTCGTCGCGGAACGCGCGGATCGCCTTGTTCTGCGGCTTCGCCTTGTAGTCGGTGGCGGGGCGCGAGGGGACCTCTTCCACCAGCTCGCGGGCGTCCAGCTCCCACTTCTTGCGGCCACCGTCGAGCAGCTTGACGTTGTCGTGGCCGTAGAGCTTGAAGTACCAGTACGCGTACGAGGCGAACCAGTTGTTGTTGCCGCCGTAGAGGATCACCAGCGTGTCGTTGCCGATGCCCTTGCCGGACAGGAGCTGCTCGAAGCCCTCCTGGTCGACGAAGTCACGGCGTACCGGGTCCTGGAGGTCCTTGGTCCAGTCGATCCGGATCGCGTTCTTGATGTGGTTCTTCTCGTACGCGGACGTGTCCTCGTCGACCTCGACGATGGCCACGTCCGGGTTGTCGATGTTGGCCTCGACCCAGTCGGCGTCGACCAGGACGTCACTGCGGCTCATGCTTTTCTCCTCCGGGGCAGTTACGGCGGTGCGGTGCGTGAGAGAGGGTGCGCGCTCGCGCGAGTGCCCCTGATCAGGGGCACGGGGGGGGAAGACGGAAGCCTGCGCTTCCGCTCAGAAAGTGCGACAGAGCATGGCGGCGACGCGGCACAGGTCTACTGCCCGCCGCTTCGTGAGGTCGTCCGCCTGGCGCTTCATAACGACGATCGTAGGGACGGATCGCGGCGCATGTCACCGGTGTGTCGTATTTTGAGACGCGATCGTCCGCCATGTGAGATGAGATGAATGCCGGGGGCCCGGCGAGGGGACGGCAGGGCGTCCGCGTCCGTCATCGCACCTGTCTCACGGACATGGGCGTCTCACTCTTCGGACACGCCCCGCCCCTACCCGGCCAGGTTCACGTTCGAACCCTTCACCTTGATGTCCACACCGGCCTTCGCGGCCTGCACGCTGTCCAGCTTCACGCCGCCGGGCAGTTCGGTGATCGTCTGCTGGAAGTCGGTGATCGAGCGGACGCGGGAGTCGGCGAGGTCGACGACCAGCTTGGGCAGGTTGTCGGCGTGCACCTTCACGGTGTTGCCCTCGACGGTGACCGTGCTGAGCACGGGGTACGTCGTCGTCCCGACACCCGTGACCGTGACCTTCATGTTGGCCTTGATCTTGCCGTCGCCGCCGTCGGAGAGGCTGACGATCTGGGCCGTGACCCCGGTGAAGACGTCCGTCGGCTGCGACTTCGCGGCCTTGAGCAACTGGTCGTAGGAAATGCTCGCGGAGCCGGTCGCGGTGGCCGCGATGGCGGAGCTGTAGCCGCTGGAGAACTTGACGTCCTTCATGTCGGCCTTGAGGTCGTCGATCCGGATCGTGGAGGCGCCGCCGGTCGTGTTGCCGGTGGGCGCCTCGTAGGTCTTGATGCCGAGCTCCACGTCGTCCAGCTCACCGGAGGCGACCTGGGTGAGGAAGGGGAAGCCCTTGATGGAGACGTCGGGGGTGGTGGCCAGGTTCTCGTCGGTCTTCACCTTGGACGCCGCCTCGTTCTCGGCGTAGTGGACCGCGACCCGGTCCACGACCACGAAAAGGGCCCCCAGAACCACCACGACGATCAGAAGTATTCGTAGCGCACGCATGTGTGGTGTTCCCCCACCTGGCAGTCGTCGACGAAAACGGTACGACGACCGGGTAGCCGCCCTGCGCGAGAGTAGTCGCGCAAGGTGTGTACGGCGGGAAATTGTCGATCACCTGTGACAGGTCTCTTAACTGCCGCCTACAACACGGCAGTTGGCCCCCGGCCTATCCGAGCGCCCGTCCCAGGACATATACCGCGGGGGCCGCCGCGGCGAGCGGCAGGGCCACACCGGCCGTGAAGTGGACGAAGCGGGACGGGTAGTCGTAGCTCGCGACCCGGTGGCCGATCAGGGCGCAGCCCGCCGCGACCGCGCCGAGCAGCGCGCCCTTCGCGCCGAGGCCCGTCGTCCCGCCGACCGCGATGCCCGCACCGGCGGCGGCGAGGAGGGACACGACGACCGACGCCACGGTGGGCAGCGGCAGCGCGCGGGCCAGGATCGCCACCGCGACCGCGGCCGCGCCGACCGTCACCGCGTCCGGGTCGGCGGCCAGATGGCCGGTCGCGACGATGGCCAGGGCCGCCGAGGCGACCGTCGCCATCAGGCTCTGGATACGGGTGTCCGGGTCGGCGTGCGACCGCAGTTGCATGACGAGGGAGAGCAGCACCCAGACACCCAGGGTGCCGAGGATCGCCGCCGGGCCGTTGTCCCGCCCGGCCGCGAGCAGCGCCACGTCCGCGACGAGCGCCCCCGCGAAGGCCAGCGCGATGCCCTGCCGCGCGGGCCACATCCCGTTCAGCCGGAACCATCCCGCCGCCGTCACGGCCTGCAGCACCACGAGCGGTACGACGAGGGCGTACGACCCGATCTGCGCGGTGCCCGCGAGCAGCAGCGCGAGCAGCGCGGTGAGGCCGGCGGGCTGCATCCCGGGCTCGATGATCGGCGAGCGGCCTTCGAGGCGGGCGCGCTGGGCGTCGGTGATGCGGGCGTTGCCGGCGAGGGAGGGCGGGCCGTAGCCGACCGCCTCGTCCGTGGCGGGGGGAGCCGGGGGCGCGGTCACGGGGGCCTGGGCGTGGGGGTCGTAACTCGGCGTCGGCGCTTGGTAGTTCTGCGGCGGGAAGTACGCCAGGTCGGACGCGGAGGGTCTCGACTGCTGGACCTGGGTGTCCCAGGTCTGGCCCTGCCACTGCTGGGTGTACTGCTGCGCGGCCTGCGGGTCGTCGTACGCCTGCTGCTGCCCGGGCCAGGCCTGTGCCTGCGCCTGCTGTTGCTGGGCCTGCTGCGGCTGTTGCTGCTGGGCGTAGGGGTCGTAGCCCTCGCCGTAGCCCTCGTACGGTTGGTTGCTCATCGCTTCGCTCATCCTCCTGCGAACGGCGGGAGCACCTCGACCGTGCCGCCCTCGGCCAGCCGTACCGTCTCATGTCCGCGGGTGCCCACGGGGTCGCCGTCGACGAGGAACGAGCATCGCAGCAGTACGCGGGCGAGTTCCCCGGGGTGTCGCTCGCGGACCTCGGCGAGGGCCTCGGCGAGGGTGGCCGCGTCGTACGGCTCCTCGGCGGTGCCGGCCGCGGCCTTCGCGGCGGCCCAGTAGCGCACCGTGACCTTTGGCATGTGCTTCCTCGATCGATCGGTTTCTGATCGGTTCCTGCAAGCGCCAGGCTAACCGTCCTGTGAACTGCCCCAGTGACCGATACGGGCCAGCAGGTCGTCGGCGGAGGCGTGCTCGGCGTGGCCCATGCCGGGCTCCACCCAGAGTTCGGCGTGGTCACCGGCGGCTTCGGCCAGCATGCGGGGGTGGTCGAGGGGGAAGTAGCCGTCGCGGTCGCCGTGCACGATGAGCAGCGGGGTGGGCGCGATACGCGGGACCGCCTCGACCGGGGAGAGCGGGACCGGGTCCCAACCCCTGTGCTGGATACGGGTCTTGAGGCCGTAGCGGCCGACGAGACGGCCCTCGGGGCGGGTCACCAGCCAGTGCACCTTGCGCATCGGCGCCGTCCCTCTGTAGTACCAGCGGGCCGGCGCACTCACGGAAACCACCGCGTCCGTGTGCGCTTCCGTGCGCCCCTCGCGCCCCTGACCGTCGGCGTGCGCCTTCGCGCCGTAGAGCGCCGCGTGCCGCAGCACCACCGAACCGCCCATCGAGAAGCCGACGGTGACCACGCGCGCGTGCCCCTGCTCGCGCGCCCAGGCGACCACCGCGGCCAGATCGAGCACCTCGCGGTCGCCGACGGTGGAGCGTCCGCCGGAGGCGCCGTGGCCCCGGAAGGAGAAGGTGACCACGGCCCCGTACTGGGCGAACGCCTCGGCCACCCGGCGGATGTGCGGCTTGTCCACGTCGCCCGTGAAACCGTGCGCGATGACGAACACCGGATCACCGGAAGGTGACCGGGAGGCGTCGTATACGGCCGCCCCCGGTTCGTATACGGAATCGATCGTCACCCCGTCGTCGGTGTGCAGAAACGTCCGCAAAGGTGTGCGTCTGATCGTCTCAGAGTTCGGACGAACGGTGGATCGTGCCACATGACCTGCCGTACCAGCGCTCATGTGGGCTATTCTGCTGGACAGAGGACTCGGGCAGCGAAGCCCCCGGGTCCTTTTGTGCTTCCGGGAGCGTTGTATACGAAGCGGTACACCACGGGAAACCACAGGTGGACGCCGGTGATACAGGGCCCTCGGGATCACAGAGCATCGCCGCAATGCCGCAGTGCCGCAAACGTCCTCGCAGGGACCGAGGAGGAACCAGACTTATGAGTTCTCTGCTGCTCCTGACCAATGCCCTCCAGCCGTCGACGGAGGTGCTTCCGGCCCTTGGCCTGCTGCTGCACAACGTGCGCGTGGCACCGGCGGAAGGCCCCGCCCTCGTCGACACCCCCGGTGCCGACGTCATCCTGATCGACGGCCGCCGCGATCTGCCTCAGGTCCGCAGCCTGTGTCAGCTCCTGCGGTCCACCGGACCCGGCTGTCCGCTCATCCTCGTCGTCACCGAGGGCGGCCTCGCGGCCGTCACCGCCGACTGGGGCATCGACGACGTGCTGCTCGACACGGCCGGCCCGGCCGAGGTCGAGGCGCGACTGCGGCTGGCCATGGGCCGCCAGCAGATCGTCAACGACGACTCCCCCATGGAGATCCGCAACGGCGATCTCTCCGTGGACGAGGCGACGTACTCCGCCAAGCTCAAGGGCCGGGTCCTCGACCTGACCTTCAAGGAGTTCGAGCTCCTCAAGTACCTCGCGCAGCATCCGGGCCGCGTCTTCACGCGCGCACAGTTGCTTCAGGAGGTCTGGGGCTACGACTACTTCGGCGGTACGCGGACGGTCGACGTCCACGTACGACGGCTGCGCGCGAAGCTCGGGCCCGAGCACGAGTCGCTGATCGGGACCGTCCGGAACGTCGGTTATCGATTCGTTACGCCGGAGAAGGGTGACCGGGGCGGCGAGGAGGCCAAGCTCAAGGCGAGTGCCGCTCTCGCCGGTGCGAAGCCGGAGGATGCGGACGGTACGGCTGATTCGGCCGCGCTGGACGCCGCCGAGATCCCGGCCGAGGCGTAGTCCGTTTCCGGGCAGGGCGTTGCTTCCGCACAGGGAAGCCGCACAGAAGCTGAGAGAAGCTTCGATACGCCCTGCCCAGGGCGGGTCCATCCGCGTAGACTCCGCGCGTGGCCAAGGTGACTCGGGATGATGTGGCGCGGCTGGCGGGTACTTCGACCGCCGTTGTCAGCTATGTCATCAACAACGGACCCCGGCCGGTTGCCCCGGCCACGCGCGAGCGTGTCCTCGCCGCGATCAAGGAACTGGGGTACCGGCCGGACCGGGTGGCCCAGGCCATGGCCTCGCGGCGCACGGACCTCATAGGCCTGATCGTGCCGGACGCGCGCCAGCCCTTCTTCGGGGAGATGGCGCACGCGGTGGAACAGGCCGCATCCGAGCGCGGAAAAATGGTGCTCGTCGGCAACTCCGACTATGTGGGCGAGCGCGAGGTGCACTACCTGCGCGCGTTCCTCGGGATGCGGGTCTCCGGCCTGATCCTCGTCAGCCACGCGCTGAACGACAACGCGGCCGCCGAGATCGACGCCTGGGACGCCCGCGTCGTCCTCCTGCACGAACGCCCCGAGGCGATCGACGACGTCGCCGTCGTCACGGACGACCTCGGCGGCGCCCAGCTCGCCGTCCGCCACCTTCTTGAGCACGGCTACGAATACGTCGCCTGTATGGGCGGTACGGCGGACACCCCGGCCGTCGGTGACCCGGTCTCCGACCACGTCGAGGGCTGGCGGCGCGCGATGGCCGAGGCCGGCCTGCCGACCGAGGACCGACTCTTCGAAGCCCCGTACAACCGCTACGACGCCTATCAGGTCGCCCTGGGCATCCTCTCCGGCCCCCGCCGACCGCCCGCGATCTTCTGCTCCACCGACGACCAGGCGATCGGCCTGCTGCGGGCCGCGCGCGAGCTGCGCATCGACGTGCCGCGCGAGCTGGGCGTGATCGGCTTCGACGACATCAAAGAAGCGACCATGGCCGACCCGAAGCTGACGACGATCGCCTCGGACCGCCCGGCGATGGCCCGCGCGGCCGTGGACCTCGTCCTCGACGACGGACTGCGGGTGGCGGGGTCGCGACGCGAGCGCCTGAAGGTGTTCCCGTCAAGGCTGGTCATACGCCAGTCCTGCGGCTGCGAGGGCTAGCCCCGGCTCTGTCCTGCCTGTGCCTCGCCTCTGTCCCGCTCGGCTGATCAGGTCGCGGGAGGTGGGCGGGGCGTGATCCTCGCGGGTTCGGCGGGGCGTGATCCTCGCCGGTGAGCGGGGTGGGGTACCTGCGGCTGTGAGGCGGAGGGGGGCGGCGCCCGATCCACGCCGGTGAGTGGTGCAGCGCGCGTGGCCGCAAGGCCGAGGAGGGCGGCGCCGCGATGGGGGCCCCGGGCCTTTGAGGCAGTGGAGCGTTTGCCTCGCCCCGTCTCTGGCTCACCCCTGTCCCGTCCGGCTGGTCAGGTCGCGGGACGTCGGCGGCGCGTGATCCTCGCCGGTGAGTGGTGCGGCGCGTGCGGCTGCAAGGCCGAGGAGGGCGGCCGCGCGATGGGGGCCCCGGGCCCTGGCCCCGCCTGTGCCCCGCCCCTAACTCACCCCTGCTCCGTCCGGCCCGGGGTCGCCCGGTTCGCTGGTAGCCCCCGTTTTCCGGGGCTCCGGCGTCTTTATATCGGGCATACGAGGTTCTGTCGGGCTTCTCAGCGGGCGCTCAGGTACCTCTCATGATCTCGCGACAGTCTCTTTTCCATGACCGAGAGCTTCCGCCGCAGCGGCGAGTACGAGACCCCCCAGGGCGACCAGCCGCAGGCGTACCCCCAGCAGCAGCACGCCTCTTCTCCCGTGAACCCGGAGTGGCCGCCCCCGCCGGCCTACCAGCCGCAGCCCGCCCAGCCGGTGCAGCAGGCTCAGCCGGTGCAGCCCGCCCAGCAGGCCGAGCCCGTGTGGCCGGCTCAGGCGGCCGCCCCCTCGCCCGCCCCGCAGGCCGCCTTCGGCGCCGACGGCGGAGCGTACGGCGGCGACGGCAACGGCGGCGACACGGCTCTCCTCACCCCCGTCCAGGCCGAGGCGCCCAAGCCCAAGAAGCGCAACCGGGGTCCGCTCGCGCTGCTCGCCGCCGTGGCGATCGTCGCCGCGGCCGTCGGCGGCGGCACGGCGTACGCCTTCCAGGAGCTGACCGGCAAGGACACCGTCGCCACCACCAGCACCACCACGGCCGTCGTGCCCGCCAGCAAGAAGGGCGACGTCGCCACCATCGCCGCGACCGTCAGCCCGAGCGTGGTCGAGGTCAACGCCACCCTCAGCAACGGCACCTCGACCGGCGCGGGCGTGGTCATCACCGCGGGCGGCGAGGTCGTCACCAACAACCACGTCATCGCCGGCGCCACCTCGGTCAAGGTCAAGACGAGCGACGGCAAGTCGTACACCGCGACGGTCGTCGGCACCGACAGCAAGAAGGACCTCGCGCTCCTCAAGCTGGCGAACGCCTCCGGCCTGAAGGCGGCCACCCTCGGCAACTCCGCCGGCGTCCAGATCGGCGACACGGTCGTCGCGATCGGCTCCCCCGAGGGCCTGACCGGCACGGTCACCAGCGGCATCGTCTCCGCCCTGAACCGTGACGTGACCGTCTCGACCGACGAGAGCCAGAGCCAGAGCCAGGGTTCCGACGGCAGCGGCCAGTGGCCCTTCCAGTTCGGCGGCCAGCAGTTCAACGGCGACACGGGCTCCTCGACCACAACGTACAAGGCCATCCAGACCGACGCGTCCCTCAACCCCGGCAACTCCGGCGGTGCGCTGATCGACGCGAACGGCAACATCATCGGCATCAACTCCGCGATGTACTCGTCCAGTTCGGACTCCTCGTCCTCGTCGTCCGAGGCCGGAAGCATCGGCATCGGCTTCGCCATCCCGATCAACACCGTCAAGGCGGACCTGGCCTCGCTGCGAGCGGGCGGCTCCGACAACTAGGGCAATGGCCCATCAGCAACCAGTAGGGAGTACGTCATGATCAAGCAGGTTTCGCACACGGTGACCGACACCGGAGCGGCCGGTCTCGGCCTGGCCCTCGGGGTGGCGTACGAACTGCACGCGCCGGCGACGCGGGCGCCGGAGGTGGCGCCGGAACTCATGGGCCTCCGTACGAACGCGGCCCGCACGCACCACCGGAAGGTGCCGTTGAAGCGCCTGAGCGGAGTGCGCGGCTGAGCAGGCGGACCGGGGAGGCCGATCTCATCCTTTTTCTCACTTCCTCCCCTCTTTACGCGCCAGCCGGGAAACATGCGAGGCTGATTGCGACCAGCCGAGCGTTGTCTCCCCGTCCCACCGCACCCGAGGAATCCAGCCATGAGCCCCGCCGAAGGCGACCGTGACACCCAGCGCATCCTGATCGTCGACGACGAGCCGGCGGTACGCGAAGCACTCCAGCGCAGCCTCGCGTTCGAGGGGTACGACACCGAGGTCGCCGTCGACGGCGCGGACGCGCTGGAGAAGGCGACCGCGTACCAGCCCGACCTGGTCGTCCTCGACATCCAGATGCCGCGCATGGACGGCCTCACGGCCGCACGCCGGATGCGCGGGGCGGGCACGACGACGCCGATCCTGATGCTGACGGCCCGCGACACGGTCGGCGACCGCGTCACGGGACTGGACGCCGGCGCGGACGACTATCTGGTCAAGCCCTTCGAACTCGACGAACTCTTCGCGCGGGTACGGGCGTTGCTGCGCCGCAGTTCGTACGCGGCGGCGGCCGCGGCCGGGGCGGCCCCCGAGGACGACTCCCTCACCTTCGCCGACCTCCGCATGGACCTCGCGACGCGCGAGGTGACGCGGAACGGGCGCCAGGTCGAGCTGACCCGCACCGAGTTCACGTTGCTGGAGATGTTCCTGGCGCATCCCCGCCAGGTCCTCACCCGCGAGCAGATCCTCAAGGCGGTGTGGGGCTTCGACTTCGAGCCGTCGTCCAACTCCCTTGATGTGTACGTGATGTACCTGCGCCGGAAGACGGAGGCAGGGGGCGAGCCTCGGCTGGTGCACACGGTTCGGGGCGTGGGGTATGTCCTTCGACAGGGTGGCGCGGAGTGAAGAAGGTCCTCGACCGGTTCCTGCACCGGTTCCGGACACTGCCGATCCGGTCGAGGCTGGCGATGCTGGTCGCGGCGGCGGTGGCGTTCGGGGTGGCGGCGGTTTCGGTGACCTGTTGGTTCATCGTGCAGGGGAAGTTGTACGACCAGGTCGACGGCAGCCTGAAGGACATGGTGCGCAGGCCGGGCACGGTCCAGTCGTTGTTGCAGAGGTGCACGCAGACCCCTGAGAAGAACACCGACGTGTTCTCGGGCCGGAACGAATACGTGGAGGCGATCAAGGAGAAGGGCGCGCCCTGCGTCGACCCCAGCTCCCCGGGCACGGTCAAGGCCACCAACACCGACAAGAACGTCATCAAGAGCGCGAAGAGCGGCCAAGCCGTCTTCCGCAACGGCACTGACGAGGACGGCAACACCGTCCGCGTGCTGACCCTGTATCTGGGAGTCGACCAGTCCGACTCCCAGGGGGTGGCCGTGCTCCTCGCTGCCCCGCTCAAGGGCACTCAGTCGACGCTCAACGAACTCGCCCTGATCCTCCTCCTCGTCTCCGGCATCGGAGTCGTCGGCGCCGGTGCGGCCGGACTCGCGGTCGCCCGCGCAGGTCTCCGCCCCGTCGACAAACTCACCGAGGCCGTCGAACACGTGGCCCGCACCGAGGACTTGGCCGTCCGGATCCCCGTGGACGAGGACAGCGACGACGAGATCGCCCGCCTCTCCCGCTCGTTCAACTCGATGACGACCTCCCTCGCCAACTCCCGCGAGCTGCAACAGCAACTCATCGCGGACGCCGGTCACGAACTCCGCACCCCCCTCACCTCCCTCCGTACGAACGTCGAACTCCTCACCCGCAGCGAGGAGACCGGCCGCCCGATCCCCCCGGCGGACCGCAAGGCCCTGCTCGCCTCGGTGAAGGCGCAGATGACCGAACTGGCGTCCCTGATCGGCGACTTGCAGGAGCTGTCCCGCTCGGAGGGCCAGCGGGGTGAGCGCGTCCAGGTGGTGTCGTTGCAGGACACGGTGGAATCCGCCCTGCGCCGAGCCCGCCTGCGCGGCCCTGAGTTGACGATCACGGCGGACGTCCAGCCCTGGTACGTCCAGTCGGAGCCCTCCGCACTGGAGCGCGCGGTGGTCAACATCCTCGACAACGCGGTGAAGTTCAGCCCCGAGGGCGGCACGATCGAGGTGCAGCTCACGCGCGGTGTCCTCACGGTCCGCGACCACGGCCCCGGCATCCCCGCCGACGAACTCCCGCACGTCTTCGACCGGTTCTGGCGTTCACCGTCGGCGCGCGCCCTCCCCGGTTCCGGCCTGGGCCTGTCGATCGTCGCCCGCACGATCCAACAGGCCGGCGGCGAGGTGACGTTGGCGCACGCGCCGGGCGGGGGGACGGTGGCTACGGTGCGGATGCCCGGGGCGCCCACTCCGCCCCCGGAGACGCCGGACACACCGTAGAGCCCGATACGCATACGTATACGCATACGCCGCACGACAGGGCCCGGACCGCGACGTCTCGCGGTCCGGGCCCTGTCGTGCGGCGGTGTGTCAGCTCTGTGCGGTGTCGTCGCCCGCCTGCTCGGCGGCCTCGGCCGCGGCCGCCTTCTCGCGCATCTTGCGGACCAGCTCCGCCTTCTGGTCGGCCGCGCCCTGGCGGTCGAGGTTGCGGTGCGGACCGTGGTTCTGCCGTTCGGCGCGGGACAGCTTCTTGCGCTGGCCGCCGCCCATGCCCACGGGGTTGTTGATGTTCTTGCTCACGGTCATGACAAAGACGGTACCCGGTTCGGCCGGCCTCGCACACCAATCCGTTCGCCCCTAATGCGGAGCTACGGGCGAAACAGGGCATAACCGCCGATCGCCTTCCGCCTCAGTGGAAGCCAAGCATTCCCGGCGAGTCGATGTCGACGGTGACCACGCCCGGCGGGTACGCCTCTTCCCGGGCCGTCAGGAGAATCGACATGCCCGTGAACTCGGCTCGCGGCAGTGCGCAGTACAGGGCGTGACAGGTGTCCGGTCCGCCGTACCCGTCACGGACCATGCTGCCGATGGTGACCGCGGAGACCGTGGTCACGTCGTCGACCACCACCGAGGAGAACGCGAGCACACGGTCACCGGCGCCCGCGTCCTCGGACTCCGCCCGCATGAGGCAGAGCGCGGGAATCCGCAGCAGATCTCCCGGAGTGTGGGCCATGTTCGCGGCGAGAAGGTTCAACGCCTTGTGCCCGTTCGCGAGAGCGCGCGTGGCACCGGTGTCCAGGATGATCACGTGGCCGCGCCTCGCGCCCTACGGACCTTCTCGGCGGCGATCTTGTAGATGTTGCCGAGGACGTCAGGCGCCCTGTCGAACTCCGCGTCGCTGATCTCCAGACCGATCACGTCTCGAACGACCCGCCGGTCCGCGGCCAGCCGCTCGGCGATCTGCTCCGCCGTCGGCTGCGCGGCAGCCAACCGCTCGACGAACTGCCCCAAGGTCATCCCGTGCTCCTTGGCAACCTGAGCAAGATGGTCCCGGGCCTGCCGGGACACCTGAATGGTCGTGTTCTCCGCCATGGTCCAACCATAGCCTGGCAATAGCCACGCTGCGCACCGGTTCCGATCTCTCGGTGACGTGCACAGCTTCCTGCCTTACGCTCCTGCCCTGTTGATTCGGGGAGGGTCCATGGGTGGGGACGGCGACAGAGACGGGATCGAGCGGGAGTACCGGCGGCGAAGACCCCTGTCCATCGCCTGGTGGCAGATCGGCATCGACGTGCTCGTCTACGGCACCGTCATTGTGCAGGCGACGACGAATCCGTATCCGCCCGGGCGTTGGTTCAGCATCGTGCTGCTGGTGCTCGTGCCGGTCAGGCTCGTCCTGGGGCTGCTCTACTGGAAGCGAGGGCGCACGATCGTCGGCGCCCAGGGGATCACCACGCGCGAAGCCCTGCGGACGTCCACCCGGACCTGGCACGACCTCTATGACATCCGGGCCGAGTTGAACGCGCGCGGCGTCGAGAACGCCGAGTGGACCACCTATGTCTACGACGGCGACGGGCGCAGGACGCGCCTCCCCTACTTCGACGACTGGCACCGCCCCGACTTCCACGCCGAACTCGCCGACCTGCGTGCCGTGTCCGCACAACACCGGGGCATGGCCTGGGAGTTGCGGCCCGAGGTGGAGGAGCGGATCCGGGTCCGGGCGCGGCATCGCAAGGTCTGGGGCGCGGGGTTCCTCGCGGCCGTCGTCGTCGGGTTCGCCACGTTCGTGGTCCTGGCGTAGGTGCCGTGAAGTCCGAGGATGGGGGCATCGTGGACGACCGCGGGATCGAGCGGGAGTACCGCAGGCGGAGGAAGGCGTCCCGGAGGCGGAACGTCGTCCTGTGGATCATCGCGGGGAACTCCGTGCTTCAGATGGCCCGGCCGCACAGCAGCATTCCGGTCCGGTACCGGCTGCTCGTCCTGGCGCTCATGGCGGTGCTGTTCGTCTGGGCGTTTCTCTCCGTGCGGCGCGGGCTCACCTCCGTGACGGCTGACGGGGTCACGGTCCGCGGCGCCTTCCGCGTGCGCGGGCGGGCCTGGCACGACATCTACGATCTGCGGGTCGAGCGCCACCCGAAGCAGACCGCCGCCGATGCCCAGTCGTTGACCTGGCTCTACGACAACGACGGCCGCAGGTTCCTGCTCCCCAACGTCGACGACTGGCAACTCCCCGATGTCCGGGCCGAGATCGACGGTCTGCGCACCCTCGCCGCACAACACCGCGGCATGGCCTGGGAGTCGCGGCCCGAGGTCGAGGCGCGGATCCGGCTGCGCGCGGGGCATCGCAAGGCTCAGGAGCGAGCGGTCGTCTGGACCCTGCTCGTCTTCTTCGCCGCCGTCGGGTATCTGGCGTGGGAGGTGAGCGTCGGCGACGAACCCCACCCCTTCCTGCTGCTCCTCTGCGCTCCGCTCGCCGCGTACACCCTCCTCGTCACGCTCTTCCGCCTGCGTGCCTCCCGAGCCCCAGCCCACTCATAAGTCTCTGCCAGCCCCAGCACAGCCCCCCGCCCCACCGTGTTCGAATGGCGCGGAAGATCCTGCTGGCCGACGACGACGTGGACGTACGGGAAGGGCTCGGTCGGCTGCTCAGATTCGAGGGGTACGAGACCGTCCTCGCGGGGGACGGGCGTGCCGCCCTCGATCTGCTCGGGCTGTCCGACGATGCCGCCGGGCCCGATCTCGTGCTGATGGACGTCACCATGCCGGAGCTGGACGGGCTCGCCGCCACGCGGCGGATCCGGGCCTCCGGGTGCACCGTGCCGATCCTGATGATCACCGGGCGGGACGCGGTCGGCGATCGGATCGTCGCCCTCGACAACGGTGCCGACGACTATCTCAGCAAGCCGTTCGCCATCGAGGAACTCCTCGCCCGGGTACGGGCGTTGCTGCGGCGCGGTGCCCGGCAGGAGACCCGGACCGATCCCCCGGCCGAGCTGGAGCGGCTTGTCCACGGTGATCTCGTCATGGATCTGCGGACCCGTGTCGTCACCCGCGGCGGGCGGCCGGTCGAGCTCACCCGGACCGAGTTCCTGTTGCTGGAGTACCTGCTCCACCATCCGGGCGCCGCCCTCACCCGGTCCCAGATCCACCGGCACGTCTGGGGGTTCGACTTCGAGCCCGCGTCCAACACCCTCGACGTCTACGTCATGTACCTGCGCCGGAAACTGGAGAGCCGCGGCGAACCGCGGCTCATCCACACCGTGCGGGGACTCGGGTACAGCCTCCGGGCAACTCCCCTTGGCTGATCTACCTGTTCGGCTTCGGGAGCCTCAGGATCATTGTCTCGTCCGGGACTTGGCGCAGGATCATCGTGTCCTCCGCGCGGTGCCGTCCCGTTCCCATTCCCGTGATCGCCATTTCGGGGAGCGGACCCGCAAGTCGCGCGTACGCGCCGCCCCTTGCCACCAGCTCCGCGTGCGTGCCCGTCTCGACGAGGCGTCCGCCGTCCACCACCAGGATGCGGTCCGCGTCCGGGGCCAGGCTCAGGTCGTGGGTGATCATGATGGTCGTACGGCCGGACATCAGGCGGCGCAGCGGCTGGATCACCTGGCGGGCGGCCACCGAGTCGAGGCCGGCCGTCGGTTCGTCCAGGACCAGGACCGGGGCCTCGCGGAGCATCGCCCGTGCGATCGCGATCCGCTGGAGCTGGCCGCCGGAGAGTGCCGCGGTGCCGGGGGCGATCTCCGTGTCGTAGGCCTCGGGCAGTGCGGTGATGAAGTCGTGGGCCGCCGCTGCCCGTGCCGCCCGCTCGATCTCCTCGTCCGTCGCGCCGGGGCGGCCGCACTCGATGTTCTCGCGGATCGTGCCGTTGAGGATGAGGGTCTGCTGGGGCAGCAACGCCACGTTCTCCCGCAGGAATTCGAGGGGTACGTCGCGGAGGGGGACGCCGTCCAGGCAGATCACGCCGCCGGAGGGGTCGTAGAAGCGCGTCAGGAGCTTGGAGAGCGTGGACTTGCCTGCTCCGCTCTCCCCCGTGACGATCACCAGTTCGCCGGGGCCCGCCCTGAACGTGACGTCGTTCACCGAGTCGCGGCTCGCGCCGGGGTAGCGGAACGTCACGCCGTGGAAGCTGACCCAGCCGTGGACGGGCCAGGCGGGGACGGGTTCGTGGGGGTCGCCGACGGACGGGGTGGCGTCCAGGATCTCGTTGATGCGGGCGGCGCCGGCGGTGGCGGCGGTGAGGGTGAGACCGAGTTGGCCGAGGTTGCGGACCGGGGGGTAGAGGTAGCCGATGAAGGCGGCGAAGGCGAGGAGTGCGCCGAGGGTCATGCGGTCGGCGGAGATCTCCCAGACGCCGAGGCCGATGACCGCCAGCACGCAGAGCGTTTCCACGACCTCCACGAACTGCTCGTACATCTCGCTGAGGCGGGCGCCGCGGACCGATGCCTTCATCCATGCGCGGGCTTCGACGTCGAGGCGCTTCTCCTCGTCGCGGCGGCGGTTGTACGCCTGGGTCAGCACCACGTTGCCCAGGGACTCCTCGACCACCGAGGTGATCGCGCCGTCCGCGACCCGTTCGTCCTGCGAGGCCTGCTTGATGCGGCCGGAGAAGCGGCGGGCGGCGAGGAGGAAGAGGGGGGCCAGGACGAAGGTGGCCAGGGCCAGGTCCCAGCGGAGGTAGAGGGCCGCGCAGGCGTAGAAGACCGCCGAGAAGGCGGCCGAGATGGTGCCGACCACTCCGGACACGACCATCTGCTCGATGGCCTCGACGTCTCCGGTGAGGCGTTCGACCAGGTCGCCCTGGCGGTGCTTCTGGAAGAAGTGGGGTGGGAGGTCCTGGACGTGGCGGAAGACGTTCGCGCGCAGGCGCAGGACGAAGCGTTCGGCGGTCCAGGTGGCGAGGGAGTTGCCGAAGTAGCCGACCAGCGCGCCCAGTATCGCGACGCCGAGCCAGGCGGCGGCCGGGCCCCAGAACTCGGACAGCGAACCGGCCTTGAGGGCGTTGTCGGTGAGCTCCGCGAAGAGCAGGATCGCGGCGGTCTCGGCGAGCGCCGACACGATCACGCACGTGATGATCACCGCGAGCCACTTGCGGTCACCGCGGGTCAGCGGCCAGAAACGGCGGAAGGCCTCACGGGCTTCCCTCATGGTCAACAACTCCCTTCAGAGCAGGTCGAGTTCAGTAGCCGGCCGAGGCGAGTACAGGGGCCGGACATGGCCGAGGCGGGGCCGCCGGCGCGAGCGTGCTCGCTAACCGGTGGCCCCGCCTCACGTGGTGCCGGCTCAGCCCTTGTGGGCGACGGGGCGCTTCGGCGCGGGCTTCTTGGGCGCGGGCTTCTTCGGGGCCGGGGCGGGCTTGCGGTGCTTCTTGACGGGGACGATCTTGTGGAAGCTCATGGTGGATTCCCTCCCTGGGGGTTCGGCACTGCGGCCGGGTGTGGAGTACTGCGGGTCTTCTGCGGCTCGCCGGACTGCTTACTTGTGCCCGACCGGGCGCTTCGGCGCCGGCTTCTTCGGCGCGGGCTTCTTCGGGGCCGGGGCGGGCTTGCGGTGCTTCTTGACGGGGACGATCTTGTGGAAGCTCATGACGGATTCCCTCCCTGGGGGTTCGGCACTGCGGCCGGGTGTGGAGTACTGCGGGTCTTCTGCGGCTCGCCGGACTGCTTACTTGTGCCCGACCGGACGCTTCGGCGCCGGCTTCTTCGGCGCGGCCTTCTTCGGGGCCGGGGCGGGCTTGCGGTGCTTCTTGACGGGGACGATCTTGTGGAAGCTCATGACGGGTTCCCTCTCCGGTACGACTGTCGCGGTGTCTGCTGCGGTTCTGCAACAGTTCCTCTACCGATCTGCTGCAACTGCCTTTGAATTACGCCTGTAAATTCTTTGTCAGCCCTTGTGGGCGACCGGGCGACGCTTCGGGGCGGGCTTCTTCGGGGCCGGCTTCTTGGGGGCCGGAGCAGGCTTGTGGGTCTTCTTGATGGGGTGAATCTTGTTGAAGCTCATGATTTATTTCCCTCCCGGACAATTCTTATCTGCGGTTTACTACGGCTGGTCGGGCCGGGTTACTTGTGGCCGACCGGGCGGCGCTTCGGGGCCGGAGCAGGCTTCTTCGTAGCCTTCTTGGGGGCCGGGGCGGGCTTGTGGTGCTTCTTCGCCGGGGCGATCTTGTGGAAGCTCATCGTGCTCTCCTTTTCGTTCTGTCGTTTGCGCCGTTCGCTTTCGACATGGAAAACACTACTGGACTCCTGACGCAGGAAAAGCCTTTTCTGCTTAGACCTTCCTGAGCGATTGCTGTGGATGATTCTTATGCGATTCGCGGAACTGAACCCGCCCTCACACAGAATTTAGAACGGGAAAACGGAAGGGGGCCCGGCGCCGACCTGCGGCACCGGGCCCCCAAGGGGTGGGCTGTTACTGCACGACGGTGATCCGGTTCGCCGCCGGGGGCGTGAGCGGGCTCGCCGCCGACGAGTGGGCCGTCAGGTACTGCGCCAGCGCCGCCAGGTCGTCC
This sequence comes from Streptomyces sp. NBC_01478, assembly GCF_036227225.1. GTDB lineage: Bacteria > Actinomycetota > Actinomycetes > Streptomycetales > Streptomycetaceae > Streptomyces. The sequence goes on from NZ_CP109444.1 coordinate 5,567,517, forward strand.
GTGCCGACCACGTCACCCGTGCCCTGGCCGAGCGTCGTGAAGCCGTCACCGCCGCCCGCGAGGAAGCTGTTCGTCGCGACGCGGTACGTGGCGGCCGGGTCGATGGCGGAACCGTTGAGCTTGATCGAGTCCGTGACCACGCGGTCCGCGCCCGTCTTCGTCAGGTCCAGCGTGTACGTCAGCCCGGACGACGGCTGGAGCACCTTCGGCGCCGCCGCGTTCGTACCGCTCACCTGTTCCTTCAGCACCTGGATCACCTGGGCGCCGGTGAAGTCCTGGAGGTTCACGGTGTTGGCGAACGGCTGCACCGTGAAGCCCTCGGCGTACGTCACCACGCCGTCGCCCTCACTCCCCTTGGCCGCGTAGGTCAGCCCGGCCCGCACCCCGCCCGGGTTCATCAGCGCGAGGTCGGTCTCCGGGTCCAGCTCCTTGCCGTACGCGAGTTGGGCGTCGGCGATGAGGTCGCCCATCGGGGACTCGGTGCCGGTGCTGTTGACGTCACCGGAGATGTAGCCGATCGCGCGGTTGCCGATGGGGGCCGCGAGGGTGTTCCACTTGCCGATCAGCGAGGTCATGTCGGCGGCCTTGGGCACGGTCCGGGTGACCACGTGGTTCGCCGACTTGACCGACGTACGGGCGATGTCGCCGGTGAAGCGGTCGTACGTCAGCGTGGTGTCCGTGTAGAGGCGGCCGAAGGACGCGGCCGAAGTGACCATACGGGGCTTGCCACTTGGGTCGTCGATCGTGCAGACGTACGCGTTGTGGGTGTGGCCGGTGACGAGGGCGTCGACCGCCGGGGTGACGTTCTTCGCGATGTCGACGATCGGGCCGGAGATGCCGGAGCCGCCGCCGGACGCGTCGCAGTCGTAGTTGTAGGACGCGGAGGCCGGGAAGCCGCCCTCGTGGATCAGCGCGACGATCGACTTGACGCCCTGCTTCTGGAGCTCCTTGGCGTACTTGTTGATCGTCTCGACCTCGTCCTTGAACTGGAGGCCCTTGACGCCGTCCGCGGAGACGATGCCCGGGGTGCCCTCCAGCGTGACGCCGATGAAGCCGACCTTGACGCCGTTCTTCTTCCACACCCAGTACGGCTTGAGGATCGGCTTCTTCGTCTTCTCGTCGAGGACGTTGGCCGCGAGGTAGGGGAAGTCGGCGCCCGTGAACTTCTTGTCCGTGTAGCAGCCCTCGGTGGGGTGGCAGCCGCCGTTCTGGAGGCGGGCCAGCTCCTTGGCGCCCTCGTCGAACTCGTGGTTGCCGACCGAAGTGACGTCCAGGTCCAGCTTGTTGAGGGCCTCGATGGTCGGCTCGTCGTGGAACAGGCCCGAGATCAGCGGGGAGGCACCGACCATGTCGCCGCCGGCCGCGGTGATCGAGTACGGGTTGTTCTTGCGCGCGTCGCGCAGGTGCGTGGCGAGGTACTCGACGCCGCCCGCGTCGATCGTCTTCGCCGTGCCGTCGGCCTGGAGTTCGGTGACCCGGCCGGAGGAACCGGACGGGGGCTCCAGGTTGCCGTGCAGGTCGTTGAAGGACAGGAGCTGCACGTCCTGGTAGCGGCTGGGCTTGTGCCCCTGGCCGCCGGGGTTGCCGTGTGCGTCGGCGGGCAGCGCGGCGGCCAGCGCACCCGCCGTGGCGAGGCTCACGGTGGCGGCGAGGAGTGCCGCGGTACGGCGTCTGCGCGGGCGGTCGGACTGGGTTGTGGCTGGCATGAGCCCCCCTGTGTGTCGGCTGAGAAGGTCACCACGTTCCGGCGCAGCCTAGGGTCAACGCGCGTAGCGTGACAGGGGGTTCTTGGTTACATCCTGGTTTCTTCTTTGCCGCCACTTTGCTGGTATGTCCGCTTACCCTGATGCCCATGACCAGCGACGACACCGCACGGCCCGCGCCCGCCTCCCGATCCATCGAGACCTACTCCGCGCTCTCCCCGGACCAGGGCGAGGCCGTCCTCGCGCTGATCGCCGAGGCCGCCCGGACCGACGGGCAGCAGGCGGTGTCCGAGCAGGGGCGGTTGCGGATCCGTGGGGGTGAGCGGGACGGGGTCTCGCATCTGCTGCTGACCCTGGGGGACGCGCTCGTGGGGTACGCGCAGTTGGAGGACACGGATCCGGTGGAGGCGCCGGCCGCGGAACTCGTCGTTCATCCCTCGCATCGGGGGCACGGGCACGGTCGGGCGCTGGGTGCCGCGCTGCTGGCCGCGTCCGGGAAGCGGTTGCGGGTGTGGGCGCATGGCGGGCACTCCGCCGCGCGGCATCTCGCGCAGGTTCTCGGGCTCACGATGTTCCGTGAACTCCGGCAGTTGCGGCGGCCGTTGACCGGGCTCGAGCTGCCGGAGCCGGTGCTGGCGGAGGGGGTGAGCGTACGGACCTTCGTGCCCGGGGAGGACGACGCGGCCTGGCTCGCTGTGAACGCCGCGGCCTTCGCTCACCATCCCGAGCAGGGGTCCCTGACGCAGCGGGACCTGGACGACCGTAAGGCCGAGGCGTGGTTCGATCCTGCGGGGTTCTTCCTGGCCGAGCGGGGTGGGGAGCTCGTCGGTTTCCACTGGACGAAGGTCCATACGGAGGAGGGGCTGGGCGAGGTGTATGTGGTGGGGGTGTTGCCGGGTGCGCAGGGTGGGGGGCTGGGCAAGGCGCTGACGACGATCGGGCTGCGGCATCTTGCCGGGCGGGGGTTGGCTACGGCGATGCTGTATGTCGATGCCGACAACAAGGCGGCGGTGTCGGTGTATGAGCGGTTGGGATTCACGACGTACGAGACGGACCTGATGTACCGCTCGGAGTCGTGAGGCTCGCGGTGCTTGGGTGTGCTTGGGTGGCCGTCCCTGGGGGCTGCGCCCCCAGACCCCCATCGGCCCTGAAGGGGCCTCGTCCTCAAACGCCGGACGGGCTGGATATTGGCGGCCTGCGCTGGAATGTGGCGGCGGTGTCGGATGGGCCTCCGGGCGAGTGGGTTGCGGCGGCCGGAGTAGCTTGCGGCGGGCGATGGGGAATCAGCCATCAGACAGACCGGACTGTGCCCGCCCCGTCGAGATCAGTCGAGATCAACTCCCGGACGGGCTAGGCCGACCGACCAGGACAGAGCACGACGGCCGCACCCGGATCACCCGCCGGACCGAGTGGATTACACCCGCCGGAGTGGCCTGCGGCGGCCAGGTCGGAACCAGCCCAACAGACAGACCGGATCGTGCCCGCCGCCGCGTCGAGATCAACTCCCGGACAGGCTAGGTCCACCGACCAGGACAGACCACGACGGCCGCACCCGGATCACCCGCCGGACGAAGTGGCTTGCGCGGCCGGGTCGGAACCGGCCGCGCGACAGGCCGGCTTGTCGGCCGCGTCAGAATCTGGCGCCGGACGGCGTGGATCGTGCCGCCGGGCCGGATTGCAGCAGCCGACTCGGGGTCAGCCCGCGGACGGGCCGGGTTGTGCCCGCCGTGTCCGCAACAGCCGCCTGCGCCTGAGCGGTTCGGGGCCGCATGCCGCCCACAGTGCCGCCGCGCTCACCAGGACCAGGGCCCAACGGTCGTGGCCCGCGGCCCAGTTCTTGTCGCTCGGTGTGGCGAACATGCCCCAGCTCTGAGGGAGGAAGAGGGCCGCCGCCATGGACGTGGCGAGGAGGGCGATGGCGACGCGCTGGCCCGGTTCCGGTTCGGACGTGAGGCGTGTCGCGGTGGCCGACGCGGCCAGGGCGACGACTGTCGCGGCGGCCGCCTCCAGGGTGATGTCCCCGACCGGGGGCCGTACCTCGGCCGGGATCAGCAGCACGACAGCCGTCCACCACAGGGCGGCCAGAGGTGCGACCAGGGCGGTGCGCAGGGCGGCCCGGACCACGCGGCGGGTCGGGACCGTGGCGGTGACGTGCCGGGCCGGGTCGTCCAGGAGGAACGTCAGGCCCAGGGCGAAGGCCAGCGCGGCGCCGCGCAGCACGAGCAGCGCCGTCCACGGGTCGGGGTCGGCCGAGGTCAGGCGTGGCAGCGCGGCCAGGAGGAGCCCGGCGACGGCGCCCCCGCCTACGGCCCGCCAGGGCAGAGCCCGGGCAACCGGCCGCACCAACTGGCCCAACCGGCCCGGTGTCCCTGCGGAGCCCCGAACCGTCGCCGGGGCCGACTCCCGTTCCCTCACTCGCACTTGTCCGCCCCTGTCGGCGCCTTCACGCCCAGCAGCTCCGCCACCTTCGCCGTTGTCACCTTGGGTGCCGTCAGTTCCGTCCAGTGGGCCTTCACCTTCGGGGTGATCTTCGTGGTGCCGGCCGCGAGCAACTCGCGTAGCACCGTGGTCTGTTCGGCCGTCATGGACATCGGGTTGGTCGGTGAGAGCACGATCGCGGAGCCGCTCACGCTGTCGTCGAGACGGACCGCGCGCAGTTCGGTCAGGGGGTCGGACTGCCAGCCGAGGGCCAGCCACATGATGGTGACCATGCGGCCGTCGCAGAAGGAGCCGACCGCCTTCTCGCTGCCCATCACCAGCACGGAGGAGACCGCCGCGGCGAACTCCGGTACCCGGGGGCCGCCCCAGCGGGTGCCGACGGTCACCTGGTAGGGCACGGTGGACGGCTGGATCGCGCCGTCGCCGTCCATGCCGTAGCGGGCATCGACGCGCTGCCGTACGAGCAGCTTCTCCTGGGCGGCGGTGCCGCCGGCCAGGGACTGCACGTGGTCGGCGACCTCCGCCCAGGTGCCGGTGCGGGGCAGCCACTCGGGGAACGCGCAGTACGTGGAGTTGCCGTGCCGGGCGCAGGACTGGACCTTCGCCGGGTTCACGGTGGCCAGCACGCGCGCACTGACAACGTCCGCGGACACCTTGGCCGCCTGGCCCACCGCGCCCCAGGTGCCGAGGCCGACCGCCACGACGAGCGCGGCGGCGACGGTCTTCGTACGGCCGCCGTTGACCAGTACCGCCGCCAGCGCCAGGGTCAGCGCGAGTCCGAACAGGTAGAGGGCGTGCCAGGCGGCCGGGCGGCCCAGCAGGTCGGAGGGGAGCGTCTTGCTGCTCGCGTCACCGATGACCGGCACCAGCCACCGTGTAGCGCTGCCGTTGTCGTCACCCGGGACCGCCCCGAGGAAGAGGGTCGAGAAGAACGCCATCACCAGGAGCATCGGTGCGGCGAACGGCGACCGCACCACCCGGGCCAGCAGTACTCCGGCCGTTCCGGCGAGCAGGACCGTGAACGGTCCGACGAGCAGTTCGCCCACCGAGCCGTGACCCACCGAGCCGGGCGCGAGCACGCCCCAGGTGAACTGCGCGCCCACCATCAGCGCGGTGAGTCCGGCGGCCGGTACGACGGACAGCGCGAACGCGACCGTACGGCGCCAGGGTTCGAGGACCAGGACCCCGAAGTGCCGGTCGGTGTCCTGGCGTCGGGAGCGCAGCACGGCCTGGTTGGCGCAGAGCAGGACGGCCAGGGCGGGCAGCAGCGGGCCGGTCTGGGTGGCGCGGTCGATGTCCTGGAGAGCCGGGTAGCCGGTCCAGGCGTCGCGCATGTCCCAGCAGATCCAGGCGGCGTAGACGACGAACATGAACAACACCGGTGCGCGCAGCAGGAGTTTGCGGGCCTCGAAGAGGGCCAGCGCCAACACCGCGGCCCAGGGACGGCGTTGGTCCTCGGTGCGTTCGGCCATGGGTGCCTTGTCCAGTACGGCGCTCATGCCGCCACCTCCGCGGCCATGCCGTCGAGGGCGATCAAGTAGCCGTCCTCCAGGGTCGGTTCGACGAGTTCCGCGCCGGGCGGCGGGTCGCCGACGTTGCGGAAGGCGCCCAGGCCGGTGCGCCAGCCCGCCATCGCGGCCGGGTCGCGTTCCGTACCGCTCCACACCCGGCCCGCGGCCCGTGCGGTGAGTTCGGCCGGGGTGCCGTCGAAGCGGACGGTGCCGCCGGCCATGACGACGACCCGGTTGCAGAGCATCGCGACGTCCTCGGTCTGGTGGGTGGAGAGGAGGACCGTCCGGCCCTCGCCCGCCCTGGCGATCAACTCCCGGAAGCGCATGCGCTGTTCGGGGTCGAGGCCGACCGTCGGCTCGTCCAGGACCAGGAAGCCCGGGTCGCCCACGAGGGCCGCCGCGAGCGCCACGCGCTGCCGCATTCCGCCCGACAGCTTCTTGATGCGCTTGCCGCGCACGTCCGACAGGTCGACCTCCTCCAGCACCCGCCGCACCTCCTGGTGGCGTGCGGTGCGGTCGGTGAGTTCCTTGAGGATCGCGACGTAGTCGACGAACTCGAAGGCGGTGAAGTCCGGGTGGAAGCCGGGCGTCTGCGGGAGATAGCCGAGGACGCGCCGCACCTCCTGCCGGCCGGCCGTGCTGCTCGGGTCGTGGCCGAGCACGGTGAAGGCGCCCGAGTCGGCGGGCTGCGCGGTCGCCAGGACCCTCAACAGGGTGGTCTTTCCGGCCCCGTTGGGGCCGAGCAGTCCGGTGACGCCCTCGCCGAGCCGCAGCGACACGTCGTCGAGGGCGTGCGTCGAGCCGTAGCGCAGGCTGAGCCCGGCCGCGGAGACGGTGGTGGTCATGTACGGAACTCCAGTCAGGGTTCGAGGGATCAGGCGAGGGGGCCGAAGGCGGCCGGGCGGGCGTCGAAGCGGTCCCGGAGCAGGTAGAGGAGCCCGGCCGCGAGCGCGGTCACCACCGCGGCCACCCCCTGGCCCGCCGGGGTGAACGGTTCGAGCGTGCCGCCGTGCAGGTTGTTGGCCACGAGGAGGAACGCCACCCAGCCGCCGCCGACCAGGGACGGTGCGAGCACCGGGCCCAGGCGCGGGGTCAGGGCCAGGGCGGTCGTCGTCAGGGCGAGGGCGGGCAGCAGCCAGCCCAGGGCGGCCAGGCCGTATCCGGGCAGGGCCAAGGAGGCGAGGCCGTTGAGGCCCAGGCCGGCGACCAGGACGGCGACCGTACGGATCATCAGCAGACGGAAGCCGTGCAGCGGGGCGACGACCGCCATCTCGTACGTCGGGTCGAACTTCGGGCCGTAGGAGAGGGCGACGCCCGCGAGGGGAAGCAGCGGGGCAAGGCCCAGGAAGAGGGTCGGGGACGCGGAGTTCTTCAGGGAGTTGGTGACGAGCACCGTCATCACCAGCAGCGCGACCACCGCGCCGAGCCACGAGCGGCGCAGTACCGGCGTCGCCGCGAGCAGCCGTGCCGTGTGGTCGGCGACGCCGATCCGGACGAGCAGCGACTCCACCAACCCCCTTTTCGGGGCGTCGAGTTCGGCGTCGAGGCGCGCCCAGCCCGCGTCGAGCGCGACGGGGTCGGCGACGGACGCCAACAGGTCCCGGCAGTCAGCGCACTTGGCGATATGGGTGTCGGCGGACCAGAGCATGGGCGGTGCCAACTCGCCCCGCGCATAGGCGCGTACGTCGTCTTCGGCCACATGCCAGGTCATGCCAGCTCCTCCCGCAGTTGCTTACGGGCCCGCATGGCCCGCGTCTTGACCGTGCCGGCCGGGATGCCCAGCAGCACGGCCGCCTCCCGGGTGGTCAGCCCGTCGATCACGGTGGCCTGGAGGACCGCCCGCAGCTCCGGCGAGAGCCGGACCAGGGCGCCGGCGAGGTCCCCGTGCTCCACCCCCGCGAGCACGCGTTCCTCCGCAGACGCCTCGTCCCGGTGCCGCAGCCGCGCCAGCGCCTGCCGCATCCGGCCGCGCGCCCCGTCGCCGCGCAGCACGTCGATCAGCCGCCGCGACCCGATCCGCCACAGCCACCCGGCCACATCGCCGTCCTCGCGGTAGCGCGCACTGCCCCGCCACACCGCGAGAAACGTCTCCTGTACGACGTCGTCGACCATCCCGGCGTCGGCGCACCGGCCGCGCAGCCGCGCGGTCAGCCACGGCGCGTACCGCCGGTACAGCTCCTCGAACGCGCGCCGGTCACTGTCCGCCGCGATGGCCCGCAGCAGCTCCCCGTCGCTTCCCGTATCGCTCACGTCTCCTCATCGCACGAGCCCCGCCGACCGGTTCACGGACCGGCACATGGATCTCTCTTGACTTTCTCAGCCCCCTTGCACCACCCTTTCACTACTCAATTAGTGAAAGGGTGGTTGTTCGAGTGGTGGAATACCGCATCGACCGGCACAGCGGCGTGGCCACCTACGTCCAGATCGTCCAGCAGACCAAGCAGGCCCTGCACCTGGGAATGCTGGAGCCGGGCGACAAACTGCCCACGGCCCGCGAGGTCGTCGAGGCCACCGCGATCAACCCGAACACCGTCCTGAAGGCCTACCGCGAGCTGGAACGCGAAGGGCTCGTCGAGGCCCGCCGCGGCCTGGGCACCTTCGTCCGCCGCGGCCTCAGCACTACGCCCGCCGACTCGCCCCTGCGCTTAGAGCTCGACGACTGGGCCGAGCGGGCCCGGGTGGCCGGACTCGGCCGCGACGACATCGCCGCGCTCTTCACCGCCGTACTCGAAAAGCACTTCCAAGGAGAACCTTCATGACAGGCACCGCCGCGATAGAGGCCGCCGCGCTCGGCAAGCGGTTCGGCCGGCGGGGAGGGTGGGCACTGCGGGACTGCTCCTTCCGGCTGCCCGCCGGGCGCGTCTGCGCGGTCGTGGGACCGAACGGCGCGGGCAAGTCCACGCTGCTGGCCCTGGCCGCCGGGCTGCTGGCCCCCTCCGAGGGCGAGATGTCCGTCCTGGGCACGGCGGCGGGCGCGGCCCGCGAGCGGGTCGCCTACGTCGCACAGGACAAGCCCCTCTACCCGCAGCTCACGGTCGCCGAGACGCTGCGCATGGGCGCCGACCTGAACACCGACCGCTGGGACGCCTCCGTCGCCGAACGCATCGTGGCCGACGGCGACCTGAACCCCAAGTCCCGGATCCGCGCGCTCTCCGGCGGCCAGCGCACCCGCGTCGCCCTCGCCCTCGCGCTGGCCAAGCAGCCCGAACTGCTGCTCCTGGACGAGCCGATGGCCGATCTGGACCCGCTGGCCCGGCACGAGATGATGGGCATCCTCATGGCGCGGGCCGCCGAGTCCGGCACCACGATCGTGATGTCCTCGCACGTGGTGGCCGAGCTGGAGGACTCCTGCGACCACCTGCTGCTGATCGGCGGCGGCCGGGTCCGCCTGGCCGGCGAGATCGACGAACTGCGGGCCGCGCACGTCCATGTGTCCGCGCCCGCGCACACGGTCCTCGCCCCGCACACGGTCGTCGAGTCCCGCACCACCGGCCGCCAGCTCAGCGCCCTGGTCCGCCCGTCGAGCCCGCTCGACACCGACTGGCGGACCAGCACGCCCTCGCTGGAGGAACTGGTCCTCTCCTATCTGCGCAACCCCGAGGCCCCCGGCGCCAAGACCCCGGAGACCATCGCGTGACCGCCCTCGCGACGCCCCCGGCGACCCTGCACCCTCGGGAGGCTGGGGTCCTTTCTAACCATTCACATGCCAAGACAGTGGTTAGGTTCACCCCCAGCCTCCAGCACCCGCCCATCCCCGACACCCCGGAGACCGTCGAATGACCGCCCTCGCCACACCGCCGGTCACCGGAGGCCCGGCCAAAACGTCGCCGCGTCTGCTCCGCTGGCTGCTGCGTCTGCACCGGCCCGCCCTGCTGGCCTGGGCCGGGTTCGTGCTCGTCCTCGGCGCCCTCCTGCTGTGGGTGGGCGGCCCGCTCACCGACGGGGCCGTCGAGGGCTGGAAGCAGTACCGCGCCTGCGAGTCGGGCGGCTGCGTGTACGACCCGAGCGCGGTCGCCCGCTTCAAGGACTGGTACGCGTACACGACCTTCGCCGTCATCGCCGTCCCGGTCCTGGTCGCCGCATGGTCCGGCGCCGCGCTGACCAGCCGCGAACTGGAGCACGGCACCGCGCAGTTGGCCTGGACGCAGTCGGTCTCCCCGGCCCGCTGGCTCGCCGCCAAGCTCGCCCTCCCGGCCGTACTGATCACCGCGGGCTCCGCACTGCTGGTGGGGCTGCACCACTGGGCCTGGTCGACGGGCCAGGGCCGTATCGACTCGGCCAAGGACTGGTTCGACATCGGGACCTACGCCGCCAACGGCCCGGCCACCGTCGCCATGGCCCTGGTGGGACTGGTGGGCGGCGCCCTCTTCGGCCTGCTCAAGCGCAACTCCCTTGGTGCGCTGGTCGGTTCGCTCGGTGTCACAGGGTTCGTGTGGAGCGTCATGGCCATCGCGACGCCCCATCTCTGGCCCGCCGTCACCAAGGTCAGCAGCCTCGAGCACAACGTGCCGCAGGGCTCCGGCATCGTCGTCGACCAGGGCCTGGTCACCTCCTCCGGCGCCCACATCGCCAACCCGCAGTGCGGCTCCATCACCAACGCGGACTGCCGGGCCGTCTACGCCAAGCTCCGCGCCGTCGGCTACTACAACGACTACCACCCCCAATCCCACTACTGGCCCCTCCAGTTGACGGCGACCGCGATCATCCTCGCCGTCACCGCCGCCCTCACCGTGGCCGCGTTCCGACTCCTCAAGCGCCAGACCGGTCCGGCGCCCGTCCGTAAGGCAGCCGCCGCATGACCGCCCTGGCCCTGAGCCCCACCGCCCGACCGCGCCGCGCCGTACTGCGGCTGCACCGCCCGGCACTGATCGTCTGGGGCGCGTTCCAACTCCTCGCCGTGGGCGCCCTGTTGTGGGTGCACCTGTTCCGGGCTCCCGCCGCGCGACAGGATCACGGCGCCTCGTACTTCGTCCTCACCGACGTCAACAACGTCATGAACTTCCTTGGCGAGGTGCTCAGTTACGTCTCCGTAGCCGTCGCCGCCTGGGCGGGCGCCGCCCTCGTCGGCCGCGAATTGGAGAGCGGCACCGCCCGCCTCGCCTGGACGCAGTCCGTCACCCCGGCCCGCTGGCTCACCGCCAAACTCACCGCGGCGGCCCTGCCGTTGGCCGCCGGCACCACCCTGCTGGGCCTGGTCTACGCCTGGGTCTGGACCACCGACCAGGACGTCCTGGTCACCAACTGGTCCTGGGACCGCGTCCTCGTCCCGGCCGGCCCGCTCTCCGTCGCCCTGGTCCTGTTCGCCCTGGCCGCCGGCACCCTCGCCGGAGTCGCCCTCGGCCGCGCGCTGCCCGCGCTGGCGGTGGCCGTCGGCGTCACCTACGCGGCGCGCTCCTTCTTCGGCCGCACCTGGGACGACATCTGGCCCGACCGCCACTTCTGGCCGGTCCAGCTCACCGCGACCGCCGTACTCCTCACCCTCACCGCACTCGCCCTGGTCGCCGCGTTCACGCTGCTCGGCCGCCGTACGAACATCAAGGGAGCCACCGTATGACCGCCCCGGCCCTCACCAGGACGGCCCCGCCGAGACCGGCCCGCCCGCGCCGCGCGCTGCTGCGGCTGCACCGGCCCGCGCTGATCGCCTGGGGAGTCTTCGTCGCCGTGATCTCGGCGGTGCTCCTGTGGGCGTACGGGCCGTTGGGGAACTCGGCCCACGCCGCGTGGCAGCAGCAGTGCACCGAGGACGTCTGTGACTGGAACGACGCGATCGAGGGCTACCACCTCGCCTACACCCTCAGCGAAGTCGCGATCGGCTTTCTGCCGATCCTCGTCGCCGTCTGGGCGGGCGGCCTGCTGATCGGCCGCGAACTGGAGAACGGCACCGCCAGCCTCGCCTGGACCCAGTCGATCAGCCCGGCCCGCTGGCTGGCGACCAAACTCGCCGTCCCGGCCGCCCTGCTCACCGCCGGCACCACCCTGCTCGTCCTGCTGCACCGTCTGCTTTTCGACGCGCACCAGGTCCCCGACGGCTGGGGCTGGAACGATCACAACACCTTCTACGCCAACGGCACGGTCGCGATCGCGTTCCCCCTGCTGGGCCTCACCGTCGGTGCCCTCACGGGCCTGGTCCAGCGCCGGGCCCTGGCCGGCGTCCCCGGCGCCGTGGCACTGACGGGCGTGTCGTACCTCATCTCCTGGGCAAGCCCCCGACTCGTGCCGTGGAAGACCAGCGTCGGCGACCTGAAGGAGGGCTACGCGGCACCCGCGAACGTCATCTACGGCGGCGAAGGCGCCGTCACCTCCACCGGCGCCCACATCCCCGACCCGTGCGTCGGCGGCGGAAAGGCCTGCCCGGCCGCCCATGACATCGTCGGCTACTACAGCGAGTACCACCCCTCCTCCCAGTTCTGGCCCCTCCAGCTCACCGAAACCGCCCTCGTCCTCGCCGTCGCCGCCCTGGCGGCCGCCGCCGCCTTCACCCTGCTGCGCCGCCGCACGGCCTGACCGGAACCCACCTCCCCGCGGCTCCCAGGCATCCGTTACGTTCGTTTCCGTGCCGTAGACGTCCGGGAGCCGCCCCCCGATATCCCGCACGCCATGTCGCCGTAACCAACGGTTCAGACGGGCTTGCGACGCTCGGCGAATGAAGCCCGTCGTGCCAGAGCCTTCGCCACCTCCCGAGGTGAACGGGAGCAACGGGGCCGCCCTCACACTCCCTCCGGCGCTCTCCGACGCGCCCGTATCACCGGTGGCGCGGAACAATGGGCACATGAGCAGCCAGCCCAACGCCCAGGCACAGGTCCAGCACGCGCAGCCCTCCGTGGGCTCCATAGCCGCGCACCGCCCGCACACCGTGTCGGCGGCGGTCTCCGATCTGGAACCCGACATCGACGCCGACCTCGACGAGTACGAGGAGTCGCCGTACGACGGGCCCCAGTTGCCGCAGGGCCGCTTCCTGGACCGGGAGCGGAGCTGGCTCGCGTTCAACGAGAGAGTCCTGGAGCTCGCCGAGGACCCGAACACCCCGCTCCTGGAGCGGGCGAACTTCCTCGCGATCTTCGCCAGCAACCTGGACGAGTTCTTCATGGTCCGGGTGGCCGGCCTCAAGCGCCGTATCGCCACCGGTGTCGCCACCCGCTCCGCGTCCGGCCTGCAGCCGCGCGAGGTGCTGGAGATGATCTGGGCCCGCTCGCGCGAGCTGATGGCCCGGCACGCCGCCTGCTACCACGAGGACATCGCCCCCGCGCTGGCGGAGGAGGGCATCCACCTGGTCCGCTGGAACGAGCTGACCGAGAAGGAGCAGGCCCGCCTCTTCACGCTCTTCCGGCACCAGATCTTCCCCGTGCTGACCCCGCTGGCCGTCGACCCCGCGCACCCCTTCCCGTACATCTCGGGGCTCTCGCTGAACCTCGCGGTCGTCGTCCGCAACCCGGTCACCGGCCACCGCCACTTCGCGCGCGTCAAGGTGCCGCCGCTGCTCTCCCGCTTCCTGGAGTCCTCGCCGGGCCGGTACGTCCCCCTGGAGGACGTCATCGCCGCCCATCTGGAGGAACTCTTCCCGGGCATGGAGATCCTGGAGCACCACGCGTTCCGGCTGACCCGCAACGAGGACCTCGAGGTCGAGGAGGACGACGCCGAGAACCTGCTCCAGGCCCTGGAGAAGGAGCTCATGCGGCGCCGCTTCGGGCCGCCGGTGCGGCTGGAGGTCGAGGAGTCCATCGACCGCGAGGTGCTGGACCTGCTGGTGCGCGAGCTGAAGATCAGCGAGGCCGAGGTGTACCCGCTGCCGGGTCCGCTCGACCTCACCGGCCTGTTCCGCATCGGCTCGCTCGACCGGCCCGAGCTGAAGTACCCGAAGTTCATCGCGGGCACCCAGCGCGACCTCGCCGAGGTCGAAACCGCGTCCGCGCCCGACATCTTCGGCGCCCTGCGCAACCGGGACGTGCTGCTGCACCACCCGTACGACTCGTTCTCCACGTCGGTGCAGCGGTTCCTGGAGCAGGCGGCGAACGACGACGACGTCCTCGCGATCAAGCAGACCCTGTACCGCACCTCGGGCGACTCCCCGATCGTGGACGCGCTGATAGAGGCGGCCGAGGCCGGCAAGCAGGTCCTCGTCCTGGTCGAGATCAAGGCCCGCTTCGACGAGCACGCCAACATCAAGTGGGCGCGCAAGCTGGAGGAGGCGGGCTGCCACGTCGTCTACGGCCTGGTCGGTCTCAAGACCCACTGCAAGCTGTCGCTCGTGGTCCGCCAGGAGGGCGACACGCTCCGCCGCTACAGCCATGTCGGCACCGGCAACTACCACCCGAAGACGGCCCGCCTCTACGAGGACCTCGGCCTGCTGACGGCGGACCCGCAGGTCGGCGCCGACCTCTCGGACCTCTTCAACCGGCTGTCGGGATACTCGCGCCGCGAGACCTACCGCCGCCTGCTGGTCGCCCCCAAGTCGCTGCGCGACGGCCTGATCGCCCGGATCAACAAGGAGGTCCAGCACCACCGTGCCGGGCGCCCCGCGTTCATCCGCATCAAGGTCAACTCGATGGTGGACGAGGCGATCATCGACTCGCTCTACCGCGCGTCCCAGGCGGGCGTCCCGGTCGACGTGTGGGTGCGCGGCATCTGCGCGGTGCGGCCCGGCGTCCCCGGCCTGTCCGAGAACATCCGCGTACGGTCCATCCTCGGCCGCTTCCTCGAACACTCCCGCGTCTTCGTCTTCGGCAACGGGGGCGAACCCGAGGTGTGGATCGGCAGCGCCGACATGATGCACCGCAACCTCGACCGTCGGATCGAGGCCCTCGTCAGGGTCACCGACCCGGCCCACCGCGCCACGATCAGCCGGCTCCTGGAGACCGGTGTGTCGGACACCACCTCCTCCTGGCACCTGGGCCCGGACGGCGAATGGACCCGGCACGCGACCGACGCGGAAGGCCAACCCCTGCGCAACGTCCAGGAGATGCTCATAGACGCCCGGAGGCGCCGGCGTGGCACAGCAACACCTTGACCCGACGGATCCCACGGCCCGTGCCGTGACAGGTGACGCCCTCGCGGGCTACCTGCGCGGCCAGGCCACGGAGTTCCTCCGTGCGCTACGGCTGCACCGGGAGACCGGCAACGGCCAGAACGGCACGGAGGATTCCGTCGACGCGGCGCGCGCCCTGCGCCACTCCGCCCGCCGGATCAGCGGCAGCCTGCACACCTTCCGGCCGCTGCTGGACGCCGACTGGTCCGAGGAGATGCGCCCCGAACTGGCGTGGCTGTCGGGCACGTTGGCCCTGGAGCACGCGTGCGCGGCCCGGCTGGAGCGGCTGCTGCTCGCCCTGCACCGGCTGTCCGGCTCGGCGGCGTTCCCCGTGCAGTCGGCGGCCTCCGCCGTGGGCGGCCGGGTCACCGGCGCGGGCCGGGGCGTCCCGGCGGCCGCGGGCGCCCGGGGCACCGGACCGGCGACGCCGACCGCCACCACCACCGAGCGCGGCAGCCTCACCGTGGGCGCGGCCAAGGCGGGCGCCCTCCTGGAGCGCCAGCTCACCCTGGCCCGGACCCGGGCCCACTCCACCGCCCTCCAGGCCCTCGGCTCCTCCCGCTTCCACGCGGTCGCCGACAAGGTCGCCGTCCTGGCCAGCGAGGTCCCGCTGACCCCGGCCGCCAACGCCGCCGACCTGCGCCCGCTGGCCGCCGCCGCCGGGGAGCGGCTCACCGACGCGGTCACCGCGCTGCCCCTGGTCACCGCCGGGCACCCGTACAACGCGGAGGCCCTCATCCACGGCCTCTCCCCCGACCCCGCCCAGCACCCCCAGGACGGCCCCTGGCACCAGGTACGCCTGCTGCTGCGGCTGCACCGCTACGCCGGCGAGGTCCTGCGCGGGGACGGCGCTCCGACGGACGTACGCCTGCTGACGGCCGGCCAGGCCCTCAATCTGCACCGGGACGCCTCGGAGGCCGCCGCGGCCGCCGCGTCGGCGGCCCGCACCCCGCGCATCGCCCCGGCGACCGCGTACGCGCTCGGAGTGCTCCACGCCGACCAGCGCCACGAGGTGGAGGCGGCCCGTTTCGCCTTCCAGCAGTCGTGGCAGAAACAGGCGGTGCGCACCCCCTGACGCCCGCACCGACCGCGCAGAGGAGACGGTGAACACCAGTGACTTCCTCCACGAACGACACCACCGTCCAGGCAGCAGGCTGCGTCCTGTGGCGTCACCGGTCCGCCGGAGAGATAGAACTGGCGCTGGTCTACCGGCCCAAGTGGGCCGACTGGTCCTGGCCCAAGGGCAAGCTCAAACGCGGCGAGACGTTCGAGGAGGCGGCCCGTCGCGAGGTGCTGGAGGAAACCGGCCACACGTGCCGGCTGGGGACACGGCTCCCCTCGGCCCAGTACATCGACCACCACGGGCGGCCCAAGGAGGTCCGCTACTGGGCGGCCGAGGCGACCGGCGGAACCTTCGCACCCAACGACGAGGTCAGCGAACTCCGCTGGCTCCACCCGGACGAGGCCCACGCGCGCCTCACCCACGAACGGGACCGCGACCTGATCTCCCTCGTGCTGATCGCGGTCCGCACGGACGAGGATCCGCTCGGCTAGGGGGTGTCGTCATGGGTCCCGACCGCGCCCAGGACGCCCGCCGTCCCGCGGGTGCCGTACCTCCCACCTCGCGTTACGTTGCCAACGGGGGCCGAAGCGGGCCCCTCACCCAGCCGAGGGACCGCCCGCTCGTGGACGCGCTGGAGACCGCTCTGCACCTGGCATAGTCCGGAATCAGCTCGTGTCCTCGACGTGAGCGTTCCGTGACCTAACCGCACCGCCCACAGGGGTTCACCCTCCGTTCACTTATGCCCATAGGCGCCTTCACCTGTTCTGCCTAATTTCGGCCTTAAGCGATGCGAGCCGCGACCTGGGGGTCGCCACCCGCGTCACCCCGTCTTCGCACGCCGCCGTAATTCAGGACGGCGGCTCTCGGAAGGAACTCTTTCAAGTGAAGCTTCAGCGCATGAACCGGCGGGCCCTCACCCTCGGTGCTCTCGCCGTCTCCGGCGCCCTGGCCCTCACGGCGTGCGGCTCGGACGACAACGGTGGCTCGTCGAGCAGCAGCTCCTCGTCCGCGGCCAACGCCAGCTCGGCCGTCTGCGGTGACGCGAAGAAGGGCCAGCAACTGCTCGCCGACGGCTCGTCCGCGCAGAAGAACGCGATCGACGCGTGGGTCAAGGCGTTCAGCACGGCCTGTGGCGTCCAGATCAACTACAAGGGCGGCGGCTCCGGCGCCGGTGTCACCTCCTTCAACCAGGGCCAGCTCGCCTTCGCCGGTTCCGACTCCGCGCTGAAGCCCGAAGAGGTCACCGCCTCCAAGCAGGTCTGCTCCGGCGGCCAGGGCATCGACCTCCCGATGGTCGGCGGCCCGATCGCGCTCGGCTACAACGTCCCGGGTGTCGACAACCTGGTCCTGGACGCCCCGACGCTCGCGAAGATCTTCGACAGCAAGATCACCAAGTGGAACGACGCGGCGATCAAGAAGCTGAACCCGTCCGCCACGCTGCCCGACCTCAAGATCCAGGCGTTCCACCGCTCGGACGAGTCCGGCACCACGGACAACTTCACCAAGTACCTGATCGCCACCACCCCGGACAACTGGAAGTACGACGGCGGCAAGGCCTGGCAGGCCAAGGGCGGCCAGTCGGCGGCCGGCTCCGCGGGCGTGGCCGCCGGGGTCAAGCAGACCTCCGGCGCCATCGGCTACTTCGAGCTCTCCTACGTCGCTGACGGCGTCAAGGCCGTCAGCATCAACACCGGCGCCTCGGCCGCGGTCGCGCCCAGCACCGACAGCGCCACCAAGGACATCGCCGCCGCCAAGATCGTCGGCACCGGCGACGACCTGAAGCTGCAGCTCGACTACAACACCAAGGCCGAGGGCGCGTACCCGATCACCCTGGTGACGTACGAGATCGTCTGCAACAAGGGCAACAAGGCCGACACGCTGCCCGCCACGAAGGCGTTCCTGACCTACATCGCCAGCGAGGAGGGCCAGAAGGTCCTCTCCACCATCGACTACGCGCCGATCCCCGACACGATCATCGCCAAGGTTCGCAGCACCATCGCGAGCATCAGCTAGTCCGAGTGTGCGGCCGGGCCCCGATCCAGGGGCCCGGCCGCACCGTCCGGTGCACCGCCGCCACGGACCGCACACCGCACGTGTGGACCCGCAGACCGGAGAATCCCAATGGATATATCGACAAAGAACCCTGAAGAAGCACCGCCTCCCACCCCCGAGCCCTCCGCCGCCGCGCAGAAGCGCACCGCCCGCGGCGCCACCCGACCCGGTGACCGGATCTTCCTCGGTCTCTCCCGCGGGTCGGGCATCCTGCTGTTGGTGATCATGGCCGCCATCGCGGTCTTCCTCACCTATCGCGCCTCGCTCGCGATCAGCAAGGACCACGCGAACTTCCTCACCACCTTCGAGTGGAACACCAGCCTGGTCCCGCCGGAGTTCGGCATCGCCGTCCTGGCGTTCGGCACCGTGGTGTCCTCGATCATCGCCATGGTCATCGCGGTCCCGGTCGCGGTCGCCATCGCCCTCTTCACCACGCACTACGCCCCGCGCAAGCTCCGCGGCCCGGTCTCCTACGTGATCGACCTGCTGGCCGCCGTACCGTCCATCGTGTACGGCCTGTGGGGCGCCCTGATCCTGGTCCCGCACATGATCGGCCTCTTCGGCTGGCTCAACGACTACTTCGGCTGGACCGGGATCTTCTCGTGGGAGGAGGGTGCCCCGCGCTCGATGCTCACCGTCGGCATCCTGCTCGCGATCATGATCCTGCCGATCATCACCAACGTCAGCCGTGAGGTCTTCCGCCAGGCCCCGCAGATGATCGAGGAGGCGGCCCTCGCCCTCGGCGCCACCCGCTGGGAGGTCATCCGCATGGCGGTGATCCCCTTCGGCCGCTCCGGCGTGATCTCCGCCTCGATGCTCGGCCTCGGCCGCGCGCTCGGCGAGACGATGGCCGTCGCCACCGTGCTCTCCCCGGACTTCATCATCCACGCCAGCCTGCTCAACCCGGGCGGCGGAACCTTCGCCCAGAACATCGCCAGCAAGTTCAGCGAGGCGACGCAGGACGGCCGGGACGCGCTCATCGCCTCCGGTCTGGTCCTGTTCGTCATCACCCTGCTGGTCAACGGCGCGGCCCGGCTCATCATCGCCCGCCGCGCGGAGTACTCGGGGGCCAACGCATGAGCAACGCAGCCGTAGCCGACAAGCCCGTGAGCACCCTCCAGGGCGCCACGCTCCCCAAGTGGTCGCCGTACGCGATCGCCGGCGGCTCCATCGTGCTGGCCGTCCTCATCGGTCTGGTCGGCAGCCTGGACAGCAAGATCCAGTGGGGCCTGATCGCGGCGATCCTCTTCGTCGTCGGTACGTACGTCATCGCGTCGCGCGTCGAGGGCAGCCGCCAGGCCAAGGACCGCATCGCGACCAGCCTCGTCTGGGTCGCCTTCCTCCTCGCCGTGGTCCCGCTCGTCTCGCTCCTCTGGACGACGATCTCGCGCGGTGTGAAGGTCCTCAGCGTCTACTTCCTGACCCACTCGATGGGTGTGGTCGCCGACACCGAGCCCGGCGGCGGTATCTACCACGCCATCATCGGCAGCCTGGAGCAGGTCGCCCTCGCCACCCTGATCGGCGCCCCGATCGGTGTGCTCACCGCGATCTACCTCGTCGAGTACGGACAGGGCAAGCTCTCCAAGGCGATCACGTTCTTCGTCGACGTCATGACGGGCATCCCGTCGATCGTCGCGGGTCTGTTCATCCTCTCCCTCATGATCATGTGGGACATGCAGCCCTTCGGCTTCGCCGGTTCGCTGGCCCTGGCCATCCTGATGATGCCGGTCGTGGTCCGCTCCACCGAGGAGATGCTGAAACTCGTACCGAACGAGCTGCGCGAGGCCTCCCTCGCCCTCGGCATCCCGAAGTGGCGCACGATCCTGAAGGTGGTCCTCCCGACCGCTATCGGCGGCATCACCACCGGCATCATGCTGTCGGTGGCACGCATCGCCGGTGAGACCGCGCCCGTCCTGCTGCTGGTGTTCGGCAACCCGTTCATCAACAACGACCCGTTCCACGGGGCGCAGGCGTCGCTGCCGCTGTACATCTATCAGCAGTTCTCGCAGAGCGCGGGTTCCGGTGCGGCCTACGACCGTGCCTGGGCCGCGTCCCTCACGCTGATCGCCTTCGTGATGATCCTCAACCTGGTGGCCCGCGGCATCGCCCGCTGGAAGGCCCCCAAGACCGGTCGCTGACCGCGACCTCCTCAGCGACCGTTCTGAACCCCCTGGAAGTGAAGCAGTCATGGCCAAGCGAATCGACGTCAGTGGGCTCACCGCCTACTACGGCTCACACAAGGCAATCGAAGACATCTCGATGACGGTCGAGCCGCGCACGGTGACGGCCTTCATCGGCCCCTCCGGCTGCGGCAAGTCGACCTTCCTGCGCACGCTCAACCGTATGCACGAGGTCACGCCCGGCGGCCGGGTCGAGGGCAAGGTGCTCCTGGACGACGAGGACCTCTACGGCCACGCCATCGACCCGGTGTCGGTGCGCCGCGAGATCGGCATGGTCTTCCAGCGCCCGAACCCGTTCCCCACGATGTCGATCTTCGACAACGTGGCGGCGGGCCTGCGCCTCGCCGGCTCGTACAAGAAGAGCGAGCTGTCGGACGTCGTCGAGAAGTCCCTCAAGGGCGCGAACCTCTGGAACGAGGTCAAGGACCGCCTGAACAAGCCCGGTTCGGGCCTGTCCGGTGGTCAGCAGCAGCGCCTCTGCATCGCCCGCGCGATCGCGGTCGAGCCGAAGGTCCTGCTGATGGACGAGCCCTGCTCGGCCCTCGACCCCATCTCCACCCTGGCGATCGAGGACCTGATCGGCGAGCTGAAGGAACGCTTCACGATCGTCATCGTGACGCACAACATGCAGCAGGCGGCGCGCGTCTCGGACCGTACGGCCTTCTTCAACCTCGCGGCGGTCGGCCAGCCCGGCAAGCTCATCGAGATCGACGACACGGAGCGTATCTTCTCCAACCCGTCGGTCCAGGCCACGGAGGACTACATCTCGGGCCGCTTCGGCTAAACCGGGACATCCTCTTCTGGAACCCCTCGCGGTGCTGCATGGCGGTGCCACCGCGAGGACGAAAAGGGCCCGCCCCTGGCTCCCGGGGGCGGGCCCGTTCGCGTTTTCTTTCCCACCCGCCCACCCGACTCGGCAGGCCGAGAGGTCACCCATCACGCGACTCGGCGACTTGAAGTGACGGGCGGTTCACGACCTTTTCCCACCCGCCGACCCGTTTACGGTCGGTCGAGAAGTGAGCCACTCAAGAGACCCGGGTCACGCGACGGCTCGCCTCTCGGCCGACCGTAAACGCGGGCAGCGGGCAGCGGGCAGCCAAGGGTTCCGGACCCGGGGTCCATTCGTTCTGCCTCTACGGCGCCTTCTCGCCCCACCGAGACGGGTGGTGGGTGGGCACAGGCCGGGGGTCCCGGGGGCGGAGTCTCCTGGGAACCGTCGCCGGGTGCGTGCCTACAGGAACGCCAGGTCCACGACCCAGAACGCCAGCGCCGCGACGACCCCGGCCGCCGGCATCGTAATGAACCACCCCATCACGATGTTCTTGGCAACACCCCACCGAACAGCGTTGACCCGCTTCGTCGCCCCGACACCCATGATCGCCGAGGTGATGACATGCGTCGTCGACACAGGCGCCTTGAAGAGATACGCCGTGGTGAACATGATCGCCGCGCCCGTCGTCTCCGCCGCGAACCCCTGCGGCGGATCAAGCTCGATGATCTTCCGCCCGAGCGTCCGCATGATCCGCCACCCACCCGCGTACGTCCCCAGCGACAGCATCAGCGCGCAGACGATCTTCACCCACACCGGAATCGGATCGCCGTAGGTCGAGTGGCCGGAAATCACCAGGGCCATCACCACGACACCCATGGTCTTCTGCGCGTCCTGGAGACCGTGCCCGAGAGCCATACCGGCCGCGGAGACGGTCTGAGCGATCCGGAACCCCCGCTTCGCCTTGTGCGGATTGGCCCGCCGGAAGATCCACATGATCGCGGTCATCACCAGATACCCGCCGACCAGACCGACGACCGGCGACACGAACATCGGCACGATGACCTTGTCGACGACCCCGTGCCAGATGACATCGGTACCGCCGGCCAGCGCGGCCCCCACCATCCCGCCGAACAACGCGTGCGAGGACGAGGACGGCAGCCCGAAGTACCAGGTGATCAGGTTCCAGGTGATCGCACCGATCAGCGCCGCGAAGAGGATCCCCATCCCCTTCGACCCCTCGGGCGTCTCGATCAGCCCCTCGCTCACCGTCTTGGCGACCCCGGAACCGAGAAAGGCACCGGCGAGATTCATGACCGCGGCCATCGCCAGCGCGGCGCGCGGAGTCAGCGCCCGCGTCGAGACGGACGTAGCGATGGCGTTCGCGGAGTCGTGAAAACCGTTCGTGTACGTGAAAAAGAGCGCGACCAGAATGGTCACGACCAGAGCGAAGGTGTCCATGGAGAGGTCAGGACTCCTTGACGGCGATGGTCTCCACCGTGTTCGCCACGTGCTCGAACGCGTCCGCCGCTTCCTCCAGCACATCCACGATCTGCTTGAGCTTGAGCACCTCGATGGCCTCGTACTTGCCGTTGAAGAGCATGGCCAGCAGCTTGCGGTGGATCTGGTCGGCCTGGTTCTCCAGCCGGTTGACCTCGATCCAGTACTCGGTGAGGTTCTCCATCGTGCGCAGGTTCGGCATGGCCTCGGCAGTCAGCTCCGCCGCCCGCGCCAGTACCTCGATCTGCTGCTCGACGCCCTTGGGCAGTTCCTCCACGTTGTAGAGGACGACCAGGTCGACGGCCTCCTCCATGAAGTCCATGATGTCGTCGAGGCAGGAAGCGAGGTTGTAGATGTCCTCGCGGTCGAAGGGCGTGATGAAGGAGGAGTTCAACTGGTGGAAGATCGCGTGCGTGGCATCGTCACCGGCATGTTCAGCGGCCCGCATACGCTCTGCGATCTCGGCCCGGCCGGCGGTGTCCGCCCCGAGCAGTTCCATGAGGAGTTTCGAGCCCGTGACGATGTTGTCCGCGGACGCGGCGAACATGTCGTAGAAGCTCGTCTCCCTGGGGGTCAGACGAAAGCGCACAAGGGGTCCTCGGGATGCATCGGTTTCGGTCAGGCTGATGCTAAGTGCATCATCCGGCCACGGCTAATGGGCCGTCCCCCAGTGTCGCCCATCAGGCACAGTGATCCGCACGGGGGCGTACCAAGGGCCCTATACCCAGCAAAGTTCGTTACGATATACCCACTAGGGGTATATGTCTGGAGGACGCAATGGACGCGATGACGACCACCGAGGCCGACACGACGGCAGCGCCCTCCGAACCGGCCATCGAACCGGCCGACGCACCGGTGACGCACGGTTACCACAAGCAGAAGGACGAGCACCTCAAGCGCCTGCGCCGGATCGAGGGCCAGATCCGCGGCCTGCAGCGCATGGTCGACGAGGACGTCTACTGCATCGACATACTCACCCAGGTGTCCGCCTCCACGAAGGCCCTGCAGTCGTTCGCACTGCAGCTCCTGGAGGAACACCTGCGGCACTGCGTCGCCGACGCGGCGGTCAAGGGCGGCGAGGAGATCGACGCGAAGGTCGAAGAGGCGACGAAGGCGATCGCCCGCCTCCTGCGCACGTAACGCCTGGCCGGCGGATCAAGTCGCGGGGAACCGGCGGTACTTGACGGGCGCCGGTGAGCGAGCGCGGCGCATGCGGCGGCGGCGACGCGACGGAGGTTGCCCAGTCGAGGCCATTCGAACGCGGAAAAATCACCGCCCGACGACAACGCGGCCGGGGCCCCACACCTGTGGCCCGCGACCCACACCGACGAGCGAAGCGTCACGCCCGCCCCTACCCCCTGGCCCCGCCGGAGGCATCCCGTTCCTCGGCGACCTTCAGCACCTCGTCGATGCTCTCCAGGCTGAGCCGGTCCTCGGCGGCCGAGGCCGCGATGATCAGGTCTCCGCACAGCTCGATCTCGGCGAGGGCCACGTGGTCCTGAACTGCCGTACCGCCGACCGGAGCCACGCGCATCACCTCTTCTCTGCCGTCACCGACTTCCTAGAGTAGGGAGCGGCCTACACACCGCGCATGGCACGGACGGGCTAGTCCTCACCCGGACTCACACCGATCGGTTCAGGTCACTTCTCGGCGATCTGCCCGGCGTAGATGTCCTTCGACGCCGGAAGTCGTACGTCCACGGGGGCCCCGAAGTCGTACAGCAACGTCGTCGAGGCGACCGCCACGGTGCTGCGGCGCTGCCCGTTGACGAAGCTGAACCGCTGCCGGACCTTGCGGATGCGCCCCTTCTCGTCGAGGAAGACATCGAAGGGCACCCGAGGGGTGGCGAACCCTTTCGCCGCCGACCTCAGGGCCGCCTCGTTCCCCGCCGACGCGCTCCGCGCGGCGACGGCGAGATCGGCGACCCCCCGATAGTGACGCACCAGAGCCCCGGCCACCTCCGTCTTTCCCAGATACGTCGCCCTGGTCGTCCCGCGCAGCAACTCGGCCGCGGCGTAGGGGTCGGTGGCCCCGCCGGTCACGAGGTTCCCGTCGGACAGCGTCCCGGTGTCGACCCGTACCCATTTGTCGACGGGCACCCCGGCACCCCGGTTCTTCATGAACAGGGCGCCCGGCGCGAGGAGTTCGGTGATCGGCCGGTGCTCGCTGGCGCCTGCCGGATCCTGCGGCAACTGCACCTTCAGTCGGCCCAGTTGGCGGCGGAAGTCGTAGCCGCCCTCGCCGCGGATGGTCACCCGGGTGCCGCCGGTGGCCATCTCCATGGACGTACGGGCCTGTGAACTCCCCGCCGCCACAAGGGTGTCGGCCGCGCGCCGCACCACCGCGACCGCGTCCCCGCCGCCCCGCGCGTCCGCGGTCGCCACCCCGTCACCGGCACCGCACCCACCGGCACCGACACAGACCCCGACCACGATTCCCGCCGCGACGACCGTCCCGCCGGTACGCCTGTGCTGCCGCTCCATTGCTCCCGTACCCCCGGTACGTCGTCACGGGCCCCTGTCGTTCCGCCTAACGAGCGGGCAGGTTGCCCCGTCACGCGTGCCCGGTCCGCGGTCAAGGACATACGGCCGCCATACGAACCCTTTACGGAACCTCGGTAACGTTGTCGGAGTGGCACAGCAGGACAGCCGAGAGGCTCCCCCCGTGGATCCGGAACATCGCACGACGCTGGTCGAGCAGGGGCCGTTCTGCTTCGGCCGGTGCGTGTGCGGCTGGCGCGGTCCGGCGAGACGGGCGAGAAGCCAGGCCAGGACGGACGCCGCGGGGCATGTGTCTGTTCCGAACCCGTGACATGAGCGCGAGAACTTGTGGGGCGCCGGACGTATCTCACTTCACGTAACCCCCACAGGAGGCGCAAATGGAACGGCGTTCGTTCATAGGTGGCGGCATGGCCGCGCTGGCCGCGGTCGCGACGACCGCGTGCAACGGCAAGAACACGGCCGGCGGCGACCCGACGGCCACGGCGACCAACGCCTCCTCCTCGACGGGCACGTCAGGGCTGCGCACCACCACCGCCGCGGCCGCCGCCAACTGGGCCGCCCTGGCCCGGGAGCTGGACGGCACCCTGGTCCGCCCCGGTGACGCCTCCTGGAAGACGGCCCACCAGCTCTACAACACCCGCTTCGACTCCCTGAAGCCGGCCGCGGTGGCGTACGTCGCGAACCCCGACGACATCCGCTCGGTCCTCTCCTACGCCCGCGCCCACAACATCCGCGTCGCGATCCGCAACGGCGGCCACTCCTACGCGGGCTGGTCCTCCGGCGACGGCCGCCTCATCGTCGACGTGTCGAAGCTGAACAAGATCCGGGCGAGCGGCTCCTCGGCGGTCGTCGGCGCCGGCGCCAAGCTGATCGACGTGTACCGGGGTCTCGCCGCGAAGGGCGTGACCATCCCCGCCGGCTCCTGTCCGACCGTCGGCGTCTCCGGCCTCACCCTGGGCGGCGGCCACGGCGTGGTCTCCCGGGCGTACGGCCTGACCTGCGACAGCCTCACGCAGGCCACGCTGATCACCGCCGACGGCAAGCAACTGGTCGCCAACGCGAGCGAGAACAAGGACCTGTTCTGGGCGCTGCGCGGCGCGGGCAACGGCAACTTCGGCGTCGTCACCGAGCTGCAGTTCAAGACGCACCCCGCGCCCCAGGCCGTATCGGGGTATCTGACCTGGCCGTCGTCGATGGCGGCGGCCGTGGTGAAGGCCTGGCAGGAGTGGGGCCCGGACCAGCCCGACGAGATCTGGTCGTCCTGCCATCTGACGAACACGCCGGGCGGCACCCCCAAGGTCTCGGTGGCCGCGTTCTCCCTGGGCACTTACACCGAACTCCAGAACGCGGTCGACAAGTTGGCCCACCTGGTCGGCGGCAACGCGTCGAGCGTCTCGCTGAAGCGGCACACGTACGAGGAGTCGATGGAGGCCTACGCGGGCTGCTCGTCCTTCTCCACGGACGCCCAGTGCCACCTCCCGGGCTCGACCCCGGGCCGCTCCCCGCAGGGCGCGCTGGCGCGGGAGACCTATGTGGGCCGCTCCGACTTCTTCGACCGCTCGATCTCGGCCACGGGCATCCAGACGATGCTCAACCAGATGAAGGCGGTGCGCGGCAACTCGGGCGACATCGCGCTGACGGCCCTGGGCGGCGCGGTCAACCGCGTCTCCCCCACGGCGACGGCCTTCGTCCACCGCCGCTCCCGCATGCTGGCCCAGTACATAGTCTCCTGGCCCTCCGGCACGGCCGGCACGTCGGCCCAGTCCTGGCTGACGTCCTTCCACACCGCGATGAAGCCGTACGCCTCGGGCGCCGCCTACCAGAACTACACCGACCCGACCCTCACCAACTGGCGCAAGGCGTACTACGGCGACGCGTCAACGCGCCTGACAACGTTGAAGAAGCAGTACGACCCCAACCGCTTCTTCACGTATCCCCAGGGCCTGTAAGCATCGGCCCCTGCAACGCCCGTCTTTTAGGGGCGCGAGGAACTGCGCGACCAGCCCCCACGCACCCGCGGACAAAGAACCCACCTCACGACGGAACATTCACGCCGCGAGGTCTCTCTCCTCGGTCCCCGAAGCCTCCGTACGAGCCCCCGGAATCAAGGGGTCCCGCCCCACCCGCCGAGCACCAGCCGACCGAACCAGCCACCCACCCCACGCCGAAGCCTCAACCGCCTTGAGAACCGGCGTGAGCAGCACCATCGCAAGCGGCGACAGAAGAAGAGCCACAGCCGTCCCCAGCGCGAACCCCCCGATCACGTCAGTCGGATAGTGCACGCCCATGTACACCCGGCAGAACCCCTCCAACAGCGCGACCCCGATCCCGGCCACCCCGAACCGCCGGTCCGCAACGAACAGCGCCACCCCCATCGCCATGGTGATCGTGGCGTGATCGCTCACAAAGGAGTAGTCGGTCTTCCCGGAGATCAGCACATCGATCCCGCTGTGGTCGAGGAACGGCCGGGGCCGCTCCACGAACCCGCGTATGGGCACGTTCACGAGGACAGCGAGCGCAGCGGCCAGCGGCGCCCAGACCAGCCCCGCGACGGACGCGGCCGAGTCCTCGTCCCCCCGCCGCCGCACGGACCACCAGCACCACACCACGAGCAGCACCATCGCGGCCAGCAGCCCGTACTCACCGACGAACTCCACACCCCGGTCGAACCAGTGCGGTGCGTCCTTGGCGAGGCCATTGATGTCGTAGAGCAGATCGACGTCGGGATTGGACCCGGATTCGGCGAGTACAGCCATGGTGCTGCGGCTCCTACGTCGTAGTTCCGGGCGCACCTCTCGTGCGCATTACTGAACAGGAACGCACGGTCCCGCTTAATACGTTCCACCCTCCACCGAATGATCACTCAGACGTTATCGAAGAGAGACTCATCGCCGCAGCTCAGGGGGTGGGTTCACGCTCGGTTCACACCGTCGTGGGGAGTGCTTTCGCGCCATCTTCGGTGACCCGGGTCGCACCGAAGTAATCGGGGGTGTCAATGGGGTCGAACCGGATCACAGCACCCGTCCGGGGTGCGTCGATCATGTACCCGCCGCCGACATAAATCCCCACATGCCGGATCGCGCGGGAATTGGTGAGGTCGTCCGAGAAGAACACCAGATCTCCCGGCAGCAATTCGGCCCGCTGCGGATGCGGCCCCGCGTTGTACTGATCGTTCGCAACGCGCGGCAGCGTGATCCCCGCGGCCTCGAACGCGGCCTTGGTCAGCCCCGAGCAGTCGAAGCGCCCGCCCTGGTCCGCGGTGCCGTTCCCGCCCCACAGATAGGGGGTGCCGAGCTTGTTCTGGGCGTAGTTGATGGCGGTGGCGGCCTGCTCGGAGGGATCGACCCGGGTGACCGGCGCGGCGAAGCTCTGCGACAGCGTCGTGATCGTCTTCACGTAGTTCTTGGTCTCCGAGTACGGCGGCACGCCCCCGTACTTGATGACCGCGTACGCCCCCGCGTTGTACGAGGCGAGCATGTTGGCGGTCAGGTTCCCCGGCACGTCCTTCACATACGAGGCGAGCTCGCAGTCGTAGGTCGCGGCCGACGGAATCGCGTCATTCGGATCCCATACGTCGCGTACGCCGTCGCCGTTGCCGTCGATCCCGTGCGTGGCCCAGGTCCCGGGGATGAACTGCGCTATCCCCTCGGCCTTCGCCGGGCTCTTCGCGTTCGGGTTGAACCCGCTCTCCTGGTAGAGCTGGGCGGCGAGCAGTGCGGGGTTGAGGGCGGGGCAGAGGTTGCCCCACTTCTGCACGAGCGCCGAGTACGCCGCCGGCACCGAGCCC
Organism: Streptomyces sp. NBC_01478; assembly: GCF_036227225.1. Classification (GTDB taxonomy): domain Bacteria; phylum Actinomycetota; class Actinomycetes; order Streptomycetales; family Streptomycetaceae; genus Streptomyces. The sequence continues at coordinate 5,596,045 of NZ_CP109444.1, forward strand.
TTGGCGAGCGCGATGCTCCCACCGCCGGCCCCGCCCGCGAGGTTCCCGGCGACGAGGTAGACCCCGACGACGAGCAGCATCACAAAGCTGAGCCCCAGCCCAACCGCGACCCCACCGGCCACCCATACTTTTCGCACGGCTCAACCCTCCCCCATGTCAGCCCTGTTCAAGGCCATTTCGGGGCAGGGTGGCGGCATTTCGCCGTGCTTCCGCCACATCTGACGCGTATTCAGCGCGTCGGCCGTGCCGGATACGGCTCCTTATTTCGGGTCAGTCGTGGCGTCCTTGTACAACTCGGCCGCCTCTTTACCGAACACGACACTGTAGGAGATGTCGGGCGTCAGGCCGCCCTGCTCGTGTCCGCCGATGACACCCACGACCTGCTGGTCCCCGTTCACCCAGGGACTGCCGCTGGTGCCGCCGGTGAAGCCCGGGCAGTCGATGCGCTGCTGGGTGCTGCTGTGCTGGGTGGGTTTGTTGGTGCAGCTAATGGGCTGGTCGGTGGCGGAGGGATACCCGGTGATCGTCACCGCCGTGGCCCCGGTCGCCATCCCGGTCGTGAACCGGTCGGCCCCGACCACGTCCTCGACGTTCTTGCCGTCCACCTCGACGAGCGTCGCGAAGCCGATGTCGCTGTCCTCGGCCTGCGCCTTGGACCACCCGTCCGGCAGGAACCGCCGCTCGACCTTCCACACCCCGTACGGTGCCTTGCCGTCCCGGTAGCCGGGCACGAACACGTCTCCGGGGTCCCCGTCCAGGCAGTGCGCCGCGCTGACGATGAGGTTGTGGCCCGCGCTGTGCACCACGGACGCGGTGCAGTGGTGCCCGCCGGCGAGGCTGGTGGCGTGGGCCGCACCGAACAGGGCACCCACCCGCACGCTCTGTTTGCTCACCTCGGTCACGGTGGTCACCCCGAAGGGGCCCGGACCGTCGTCGGCGGTCGCCACGGACGCCGAGGTCAGCGCCAGCGTCACCACGGCGACGAACAGCGCGTACCTGCGGTTGCCCGCGAGGTGCGCGGAACGGGAGATGCGTGAGCTGCGCTTCATCGGGCCTCACTCTGTCCCACGAAGGTGAGAAAGGACGTCGACGTTTGCTGAGATTTCCCTGTGAAGGGCGCATTCCGGCTTCGGCCGACGTTGGTCCGGTGGTCACGTTCAGTCCACCGTACTGTCCGCCCGTCCCTCCCGCCTCTCCTGCGCCATACTCGACGTCTCCCCGGCACCCGACGAAGGAAACCCCGTGTCCGACATCCCCCCCGACCTCCACTGGGAACGAGCCGCCCCACCGGACGCCACGGGCCCGGGCCCCTGGATCGAGCTCGCCTTCGGCGAGGGGGACGACGGCGAGGCCCCGGTCTACATCCGCGAGACCAGCGACCCGACGAACGTGGTCACCACCAACCGCCGCAAGTGGGACGCCTTCGTACTCGGCGTACAGGCAGGCGAGTTCGACCACTTCGTGGAGGGCGTGGAGGGCGTGGAGGGCGTGGAGGGCGCGGAAAACCCGGCAGACCCGGCGGACTCTGCGGACTCTGCGGACACAACAGGCCTGGGAAACAGGCCAGATGCATAGAAGCCGCGTCTACGCCCTCCTGATCGACACCCCCGGTCCGGAGGCCGCAGCCGCCGCGGCCTTCTGGTCGGCGGCGCTCGGCGCCCCGGCGGAACCGGTCCGCGGGGAGGAGCAGTTCACAACGCTCCACGAGGCAATTCCCGGCCTGGTCACGGCGGTTCAGTCGATCGACGACCCCAACCCCCGCTTCCACATCGACATCGAGACCGACGACGTGGAGGCGGAGACCGCCCGCCTGCTCGCCCTCGGCGCGACCCAGGTAGACCGCTGGCTGGAGTGCCGCGTACTGCGCGCCCCCGGCGGCCATCTGCTCTGCGTCCTGCCGGTGCACAGCGACCCGGAGATCTTCAACTCCCGGGCGCGCACCTGGAGTTAACGCACCGCACCAGCCAACGAGTACACCGCCCCGGTCAGCTCCTCCGAAGCCGTCCACAAGCGCTTCGCCGCCTCCACGTCACTCGCCGCCGCGCTCCGCCCCACCAGCGTCGGCGCGCCCCGCATCTCACCCCACCCGCTCGGACCGACATAACTCGCGCCCGGAAGATCCTGGGTCGCCGCGAAGAGCGTCGGCAGGGCGCCGCCCCTGTCGTCCTGGGCCACGACCTTGTTGCCGACGGCCATGAGCACGCGCGAGACCGGGTTCGCCGTATGGCTCTGGAGGTTGGTCGCCGCCCAGCCCGGGTGTGCCGCGAGGGAGCGGACGGGAGAGCCCGACTCCGTGAGCCTGCGCTGGAGTTCGAGGGTGAAGAGCAGGTTGGCCAGCTTGGACTGGGAGTACGCGCGCTGCGGGGCGTAGATCCCGTCCAGGTTCAGGTTCTCGAAGTGGACGTAGCCGTCGCCCATCCGGTGCGCGCCGGAGGAGACGGTCACCACGCGGTCGGTGATGTGCGGCAGCAGCAGGTTCGTGAGGGCGAAGTGGCCCAGGTGGTTGGTGCCGAACTGCATCTCGAAGCCGTCGCGCGTCCGCCGCTCGGGGAGCAGCATCACGCCCGCGTTGTTGACCAGCAGGTCCAGCGGCCCCTCCCAGCCCGCGGCGAACTCCCGCACGGACGCCAGCTCCGCGAGATCCAGCTTCCGCACCTCCGTACTGCCGCGCACCCCGGCCGCCGCGGCCCGCCCCCGCTCCAGGTCCCGTACGGCGAACACGACGTGCGCGCCCGCCCGGGCCAGCTCGGCGGCGGCCACGCGGCCGATACCGCTGTTGGCCCCGGTGACGACCGCCGTACGGCCGGAGAGGTCGGGGATCCGCCCCGCGTCCCACTTGGCCCGGCCCTTGCTGCTGATGGTGCTGTCCGTCTTGTCCATGCCTCCCAATGTAGGCAACGCCTACAATGATGTCAATGACAACAATGATGTCGGCGGCAACAATGCTGGCGCCGACAACATCGCGATACGATGGCTCGCATGCCCGTACGCCCCTATCACCACGGAGACCTGCGCTCCGCCCTGCTCGCGAGCGCGGAGCGCACCCTGCTGGAGAAGGGCGTCGCCGCCCTGTCCCTGCGCGAACTCGCCCGGGACGTCGGGGTGAGCCACGCGGCCCCCGGCCGTCACTTCAAGGACAAGCAGGCGCTGCTCGACGCCCTGGCCCTGGCCGGCTTCGAGCGCATGGCCGAGGAGCTGGGCGCCGCCGACGGCCCCGAGCTGCCGCTGGAAGCCCGCCTCAGTGAACTGGCCACGGCCTACGTGCACTTCGCGGTCTCGAACGCCGAGCTGCTGGAGGTCATGTACTCCCGCAAGCACGACCCGGACATCTCCGAGCAGTTGCGGGCGGCCGTGGACGGCACGACGACCCAGTTCGTCCAGATCGTCATCGACGCCCAGAAGCGCGGCGAGATGATCCCCGGCGAGCCCTGGACCATCGCCTTCGTCATCGGCGCCGCCCTGCACGGCACGGCCTCCTTCGCGGCCCAGGGCACGCTCACCCCGGAGGCCGCGGTGGCCGGCATAGCGCCCCTGATCCACCACCTGCTGAACGGCCTCAGGCCCCGGGGCAACGAGCAGTGAGCGACAACTACTTGACGGTGATCCCGACCGACCCGCACTGGCAGCCCACCCGTGCGGCCGCGGACCGCGCCGAGGCAGCCCTGTCCGCCCTGCTCCCCGACGCGGACGCCCGCCGCGGTCTGGAAGCCACCTGGCACGACACCGTCGAGGTGGTCCACTGCGGCGCCAACCTGACGGCGATCCGCTGCCCGCACTGCGGCGCGGACTCCGACGACTGGTGGGGCGAAGCCGTCCAGGAGCGTTACGACGAAGGCTTCTCCACCCTCCGGGTCACGGTCCCCTGCTGCGGCGCCGAGACATCGCTCAACGAGCTGACCTACGACTGGCCGATGGGCTTCGCGAGCTTCAGGATCGCGGCCCTGTATCCGAACCGAGGGTGGCTCACCGAGGAGGAGCTGGCCTCCGTCGCAGCCGCGGTCGGACACCCCCTGCGCCAGATCCTCGCGCACTTCTAGCGCTGTTCAAGCGCACCTCCAGCGCCCCCTGTTGACGCCTGTCAACGCGCGTCCCGCTGTGGATATTCGATGGAGAGAGTCAAGCCCGGGCCATCGCCACGCCATCCCGGCGCCATTGATCAGCAATCCCCCAACCCCCTTGAGTAACGCGGAAGTCAGAGTTCCGGAATCCTCCTTGTTGTCACGTACTCAACAAGAGATGGTCGTCGCGGGCCGCCGCCCCCACCGGGAACCTCACCGGTGGACCCCCCACCCGCAGGCCTCTGCCAACCTCTCCCTGGAGGCTGTACGTTGCGTACGTCACCGCCCAACTCCCCCCACATACGCGGCAACTGGCGCAGACTCGGCTCCGCCGCCGCCGCGACCGCCGCGCTCCTGATCGCCGGACTCGGCACCGCGGCCCACGCGAGCGCCGCCGCGGACACCACCTCGAGCACCAAGAAGGTCAGCGCCAAGGCCGTCGCCGCCCAGGTCGCCAAGGCCCATGTGCAGTACGAGAAGGCCGCCTGCGGCGCCACCCCGAAGAAGGGCTTCGCCGCGTGTAACGCCCTCCGCGTCACCGGCGGCACCACCGCCTTCATGGAGAAGCAGGCCGCGCTGAAGGGCATCGCGCCGAAGACCATCTCCCCGAAGGCCGCCACCGACGACCCCACCGGCTACGGCCCCTCGGACATCCAGTCCGCCTACGGCCTCGCCGACGCGGCCGCCGACAACGGCTCCGGCGAGACCGTCGCGATCGTCGACGCCTACGACGACCCGAACGCCGCCGCCGACCTCGCGACCTACCGCTCGTACTACGGCCTCTCGGCCTGCACGGTCGCCAACGGCTGCTTCAAGAAGGTCAGCCAGACCGGCTCGACGACCTCCCTGCCGACCGCCGACAGCGGCTGGGCCGGCGAGGAGTCCCTCGACCTCGACATGGTCAGCGCGACCTGCCCGAACTGCAACATCCTCCTGGTCGAGGCCAAGTCCGCGAGCGACGCCAACCTCGGCACCGCGGTGAACGAGGCCGTCAAGCTGGGCGCCAAGTTCGTCTCGAACTCCTACGGCGGCTCGGAGTCCTCCTCCGACACGACGTACGACACCTCGTACTACAAGCACCCGGGCGTCGCCATCACCGCCAGCGCGGGCGACGAGGCCTACGGCGCCGAGTACCCGGCCGGTTCGCAGTACGTCACCGCGGTCGGCGGCACCGCCCTCTCCACGTCCTCCAACTCCCGCGGCTGGACCGAGTCCGTGTGGAAGACGTCGAGCACCGAGGGCACCGGCTCCGGCTGCTCGGCGTACGACGCCAAGCCGTCCTGGCAGACCGACGCCACCTGCACCAAGCGCATGATCTCCGACGTCTCCGCCGTCGCCGACCCGGCCACGGGCGTCTCGGTCTACGACACCTACGGCGCCGACGGCACCGGCTGGGGCACCTACGGCGGCACCAGCGCCTCGTCCCCGATCATCGCCTCGGTCTACGCGCTGGCCGGCACCCCCGGCAGCAGCGACTACCCGGCCTCCTACCCCTACGCCGCGGCCGGCACCTCCGCCCTGAACGACGTGACGAGCGGCAACAACGGCACCTGCTCCACCTCGTACTACTGCACCGCGAAGTCGGGCTACGACGGCCCGACCGGCTGGGGCACCCCGGAGGGCGTCTCGGCCTTCACCGGCTGACACACCCCCGCAGAACCTCCCCGTCGGGTCACGGGGAGCCGCCGGCAGAGGGGGACGTGGGGTCCCCTCGGCGGAGCAAACGGCAACGGGCCGCGGCAACCAGCCGCGGCCCGTTCGCCGTGCCGTAACCGCCGACTCCCATGAGAAACCTGTGGGTTTGGTAAAGGGCCAGACCCTGTTCGGTAAGCCGGAAGTCAGGATTCCAGCAGCCTCTTGTTGTCGCGTACTCAACAAGAGATGGTCATCGCGGGCCGCCCCCCACCGCCGGGGAAACCGCACCGGCGACACGCACCCGCACCGCCCCTGTTCCACCGACTCAGGAGGCTGCACCTTGCGTACCACGACCCCCGACTCCCCCCACACGCACGGTAGATGGCGCCGCATAGGGTCCGCCGCCGTAGCCACCGCCGCACTCGTCTTCACCGGCCTCGGCACCGCCGTACAGGCCGACGCGGCACAGAGCGCCACCACCTCCACCGCGGTGACCTACGCCGCGACCCCCTGTGCGACCCCCAAGCACACGGGTGATCTCACCTGCAAGTCCTACCGCGTCACCGGCGGCCTCACCGCCTTCCAGAAGATGCAGGCCGCGAAGACCGGCATCACCCCCAAGGCCGCCGACGCGACGACCCCCTCCGGCTACAGCCCGACCAACCTCCGCGCGGCCTACGGCCTGACCTCCGCCGCCGCCTCCAACGGCTCCGGCGAGACGATCGCGATCGTCGACGCGTACAACGACCCCAACGCCGAGGCCGACCTCGCCACCTACCGTTCGTACTACGGCCTTTCGGCCTGCACGGTCGCCAACGGCTGCTTCAAGAAGGTCAGCCAGACCGGCTCCACGACCTCCCTCCCCACCAGCGACGCCGGCTGGTCCGAGGAGATCTCCCTCGACCTCGACATGGCGAGCGCGATCTGCCCGCTGTGCAACATCACCCTCGTCGAGGCCACCAGCGCCAGCTACGCCAACCTCGGCACCGCCGAGAACGAGGCCGTAGCCCTCGGCGCCAAGTTCGTCTCCAACTCCTACGGCGGCTCGGAGTCCTCCTCCCAGACGACGTACGACACCTCGTACTACAACCACGCCGGCGTGGCCATCACCGTCTCCTCCGGTGACAGCGCCTACGGCGCCGAGTACCCGGCAACGTCCCGGTACGTGACGGCAGTCGGCGGCACCAAGCTCTCCACCTCCTCCACCACCCGCGGCTGGACCGAGACCGTCTGGAAGACGTCCAGCACCGAGGGCACCGGCTCCGGCTGCTCCGCCTACGACGCCAAGCCCACCTGGCAGACCGACACCGGCTGCACCAAGCGCATGGAGTCCGACGTCTCCGCCGTCGCCGACCCCGCCACCGGCGTCTCCGTCTACGACTCCTACGGCGTCACCGCCGGCTGGTACACCTTCGGCGGCACCAGCGTCTCCGCCCCGATCATCGCCGGCGTCTACGCCCTCGCCGGCACCCCGGCCAGCGGCACCTACCCCGCGCAGTACCCGTACGACTACGCGGGCACCTCGTCCCTCAACGACGTGACGAGCGGCAACAACGGCTCCTGCACCACGTCGTACTTCTGCACCGCCACCACCGGCTACGACGGCCCGACCGGCTGGGGCACCCCGGAGGGCATCTCCGCCTTCGCCAACTGACGGTGACCTGCCCCCCACCCTGAGCTGATCCTCCGTCACATGACGTGCCACAGTGGGTCGTGGGGGCCACACCTGGCACGGGAGAACGGGCCGCGGCATCCAGCCGCGGCCCGTTCATCATGAGAACATCGACACGAACCCCATCCCGTAATCAGGGGCTAACGACCGAACCACGGACAGGTTCCGCTCCGACCTCGTTGCCCGGCGTTACCTACCGTGATACACAGAGTGACCGTACGGTGTATTCGTACGAAACCCGCCAATCAATGACGCCAAGTCGACATCCGACGGCGGCTTTGTCGGCGACAATGACGAATGACCTCTGCGCACCAGCAGGGGATGCGGAACTACGCACCAGGGGCGGTGACTTACATGCTTTCCGCGGCCGACAAGGGAGACATCAACACCATCATCGGGGGGATCGCTCCGGACTGGGGCCCCTTCGGCAGCCTGGGCAACGAGGCGAAGGTGATGATCGAGGTCGTGATGGCGGTCGCCATCCTGCTCTGCCTCGGTATCGCCGTATGGGGTGCGGCCAAACAGCGCATCGGGGCGACGGCGCTCCGCGACACGTTCAGCGCGGAACAGGGCAAGGGCCTCATCGTCGCCGGCCTGACCGGCGTCTTCATCATCGGCTCCCTCGGCACCCTCTTCACGATCGTGTACGGCATGGCCGTATAGCCGAGTTCAGCCAGTCCCCTTCTCCCCACCCCACCCGCCCGTCGCGCCCACCGGCTGAGGTTGCGTTTCCCTGATGTCGAGTCACCACTCCGCGCCCGCGCGGGAACCAGCACGGCTACCGTCGTACTTCCAGGCGTTTCTGGACGACGGCGAAGGGGCGTACCCGGCATGAGTCCCGGAGACGAGCACGAGACCTCCGGCGGTTACGGCGGCACCGGCCAGACCCGAACCCGCTACCCCCAAACCCCCGGCGACATCTACGGCGGCGCCCGCAGAGGCGGCCGCTCGTCGTCGAGAAGCCTGGTGACGGTCGTCGGAGTCGTCGTCGTCCTCATCGCCGCCATCGCCTTCGCGAACCGCGACGACGGCACGTCCTCGTCCAACACCGGAAGCACGAACAACGGCTCAAAACCGGACACGGCATCAACAGCGGCGAGCGGGACGAAGCCGGTGCAGACGAAGGCGAACGGGATCCCGGCGGGGTTCGCGCAGGACCAACAGGGCGTGGAGAGCGCGGCGACCAACTACGCGACGGTCCTCGTCTCGGCGGAGATCCTCCAGCCGGCCCGGCGGACCGAGATCGTGCGGCAGGTCTTCGTCTCCGACAAGCAGGCCTCGCTGGAGAGCAGCCTCGACCAGGCCTACTCCAAGGACTTCCTGAGCAAGCTCGGCCTGGACGAGAACGGCGAAGCGACCGCGGGCAACACCTACGTCTCCCGCACCGTGCCCATCGGCACCAAGGTCACGAGCTATTCGGACACCGCGGCAACGGCGGAGGTCTGGTGCACCGGGCTGTACGGCACAGCGGGCTCGGCCTCGACCAACCCGGTGACCAGCGACTGGTTCACCCTGACGCTCCACCTGCGCTGGGCCGACAACGACTGGAAGGCCGACAGCTTCTCCCAGAGCGACGGCCCGGCCCCCGTTCCCGGCGACAACAAGGCATCGACCGCCGACGCCATGGCCAAGGCCGTCCAGGAGTACGGAGGGTTCACCTATGCCCGGTAACTCGCGTCGCGCGGCCAAGGTGGTGGCCGCCTTCACCGCCGTACAGACCACCGCCGTGCTGTTGGCCACCCATGCCGTCGCAGCCCCCTCACCGACTCCGTCACCGTCGGGATCAACGTCGGCGGACCAGGAGTGCAAGCTCCTCGTCGGCGAAGCCAAGAACATCTGCGAGAACGGCAAAGCGGGTTCCAACTCCGGCACCACGCCCAGCGTCACCAACACCACCGACCCCCTCTCCTCCCTCGGAAAGGGCTGCGCCGAAGCCGCCTCCTGGACCATCGACAAGCTCAGCGAAGCGGTAAAGGAAACAGCGAACGTCGACTTCACGAACCCCCGTTTCCTTCAGCAGTACGCCGTCGTCTTCGCCGCGTCCACGATCCTCACCCTCCTCCTGTGGCTCCTCGCGGTAGCGAAGCGCGCGGTCCGAGGCGTCCCCCTCACCACCGCGATCTCCGAAGCCATCGGCTTCCTCTGGCTCACGGTCATCGCCTCCGCGTTCACCCCCCTGATCCTGTACACCGTCGTCTCCGCCACCGACGGCATCACAGAAGTCCTCGCCAAAACCACCGGCAACCAGACGGACACCTTCTTCGGCAACTTCTCCAGCGCCCTCGCCAAGGGCAACAACATCGGCGGCGGCCCGATCATGCTGATCGTGGTGTCGCTGGTCAGCATCCTCGCCGCCGGCGTCCTCTGGCTGGAGCTCGTCATCCGCGCCGCCCTCCTCTACGTCGGCGCCCTCCTCGGCACCGTCGTCTACGCGGGCCTCGTCGACAAGAACCTCTGGGGCCACGTCCGCCGCTGGGCCGGCATCATGATCGCGGTCATCCTGGTCAAACCGGTCATCGTCATCGTGCTCGGCCTGGCCGGAGCGCTGTCCTCCGCCGACGGCCCGGACTCCTTCTCCGCCGTCGTCTCCGGCCTCGCGATCATCCTGCTCGCCATCTTCGCCAGCGCGATGATCTACCGCTTCGTCCCCGGCTTCGGCGACGAGATCGCCGGCGGCCGCAACAACCGCATCATGCAGGGCGCCGAAGGCAAGGCCGCCGCGGTCATCAGCTCCCCGGCCACCATGGTCGCCCAGGGCATCAAGACCCACAGCGCCCGCACGAACGACGGCGGAGGCGGCGGTGGCGGCCAGTCCGGCGGCGGCGCCCGCCCGTCCAACCCGGTCTCCGGCGGCGTGGCCGCGCACAGCAGCCGCCCCTCCTCGGGCGGCGGCGGAGCAGTCCCCACCGCCGCGCCCCCGCCCCGCCAGAGCCCGGCGAACACCCCGCACGCCAGCAACGCCCGCAACAACCGCACGGGAGGTGAAGGGCGTTGACGACAGAGTCCCACCTGTCCCATCCGATCACGCCCCGCCGGACATATCTCATCGGCCGAGCCCGGCCGAACGCGATCGTCGGCAAGAACCGCGAGACCGGCGAGATCGCGCTCATCATCCTGGGCGCCTTCCTCGGCATGATGAGCGGACTCCTCGTCCCCGTCCTCTCCCTGCGCATCGTGCTGCTGACCGGCTTCCCGATGCTCGCGCTGATGGCGGTCTACGTGCCGTACAAGCGCCGCACGTTCTACAAGTGGTTCGAGATCAACCGCAGTTACAAGCGGACCCTGCGCAACGGCACGACGTACCGCTCCTCCGTCATGGAGGCCGGCGTCCACCTCGACGGCCGCGAGGTCGAGATCGGCCCGCCGCCCGGCATCGGCCGCATCAACTGGCTGGCCGCCCCCTTCGGCCCGGACGAGATCGCCGTACTCCTGCACGCCGACCGCCGTACGGTCACCGCGGCGATCGAGATCGAGGGCCCGGGCGTCGGCCTGCGCGACAGCGAGGACCAGGAAGCCCTCGTCGACCGCTTCGGCACGCTCCTCAAGCACGTGGCGAACGGCGACGGCTTCGTCACCCGCATCCAGATGCTCGCCCGCACGCTCCCCGCCGACCCCGACGCACACGCCAAGGACGTCGCCCAACGCGGCGACGAGAAGGCACTGAGCTGGCTACAGCAGTCGTACGACCAACTGCAGTCGATGGTGTCCACCAGCAGCGAGCAGCACCGCGCCTACCTCGTCGCCTGTATGCACTTCACCCGCGAACTCTCCGCCGAGGCCCACGCGATGGCCCGCGCGTCCCGCCCGCACGCGGGCCGCAAGCTCGACCGGGACGCCGGCCTCGCGGTCGTCATGGCGCGTGAACTCACCGACATCTGCTCGCGGTTGCAGGAGGCGGACATCCGCGTACGGCAGCCGCTCGGCCAGGGCCGGCTCGCCTCGCTCATCCACTCCATGTACGACCCGGACCACTCCATCGACCACCTCCAGGCGATGACGAAGCGCAACGCCTGGCCGGCCGAACTCGACGCCATGGAACCGACGTTCCTCCAGGCGAAGACCCGTGAGTCGTCGACCCGCGAGCCGTGGTGCCACGCCACGGCCTGGGTGAAGGAGTGGCCGATGACCCCCGTGGGCGTCAACTTCCTTGCCCCGCTGCTGGTCCACACCCCGGACGTGATCCGCACGGTCGCCGTCACGATGGACCTCGAACCCACCGAGGTCGCCATCGAGCGCATGCTGACCGAGAAGACGAACGACGAGGCCGACGCCTCCCGCGCCGCCAAGATGAACCGCACCGTCGACCCCCGTGACGTGGCCGCCCACGGCCGCATGGACCAGCGCGGCGAGGACCTGGCGAGCGGCGCGGCCGGTGTGAACCTCGTCGGCTACATCACCGTCTCCTCCCGCAACCCCGAGGCCCTCGCGCGCGACAAGCGCACGATAAGGGCGTCCGCCGGCAAGTCGTATCTGAAGCTGGAGTGGTGCGACCGCGAGCACCACCGCGCGTTTGTGAACACACTGCCGTTCGCCACCGGCATCCGGAGGTAGGGACTCAGATGCGGGATCCGCTGTCCGTCCTCACCGACGCCTTCACGTCCTTCCTCTTCGGAAAGATCGAGTCCACCCGCCTCCCGGTCCGCACCTCGACAGGCCAGGCCCAGGCGGTCTATCTCCCCACGGCCGCCCCCGGGTTGGGCGACTCGGGCGTCATCATCGGCCGCGAGGTCTACTCCGGCAAGGGCTACATCTACGACCCCTTCCAGCTCTACGGCCAGCAACTCCCCGCCCCCCACTGGCTGGTGCTCGGCGAGTCCGGGAACGGCAAGTCGGCCCTGGAGAAGACGTACGTCCTACGCCAACTGCGCTTCCGCGACCGCCAGGTGGTCGTCCTGGACGCCCAGGGCGAGGACGGAGTGGGTGAATGGAACCTGATCGCGGAGGAGTTGGGGATAACCCCCATCCGCCTGGACCCAACAGCCGCCCTGGACATGGGAATCCGCCTCAACCCCCTCGACCCGGCGATCACCACGACAGGCCAACTCGCCCTGCTCCGCACGATCATCGAGGTGGCGATGGGCCACGGCCTGGACGAACGCTCCGGCTTCGCCCTCAAGGTCGCCCACGCCTACGTCAACGAGACGATCGTCGAACGCCAGCCGGTCCTCATGGACATCGTCGAGCAACTACGGCACCCCGAACCGGAGTCGGCCGAGGCGATGAACGTCGCCATAGACGACGTAAGGGCATGGGGCCTGGACGTGGCCCTCGTCATCGACCGCCTGGTCGACGGCGACCTCCGCGGCATGTTCGACGGCCCGACGACGGTAGGCATCGACCTCGACGCCCCGCTCATCGTCTTCGACCTGTCCCACATCGACCGCAACTCCATCGCCATGCCCATCCTGATGGCGATCGTCGGCGTCTGGCTGGAGCACACCTGGATCCGCCCCGACCGGAAGAAGCGCATCTTCCTGGTCGAGGAGGCCTGGCACATCATCAACAGCCCCTTCGTGGCCCAACTCTTCCAGCGCCTGCTGAAGTTCGGCCGCCGCCTGGGCCTTTCGTTCGTGGCGGTGGTCCACCACTTGTCGGACGTTGTGGACGGAGCTGCCGCGAAGGAAGCGGCAGCGATCCTGAAAATGGCGTCGACGAGGACGATCTACGCCCAGAAGGCGGACGAAGCACGCGCCACGGGCCGGGTGTTGGGACTCCCACGCTGGGCGGTGGAGATCATCCCCACCCTCACCCCCGGCATCGCGGTCTGGGACGTCAACGGCAACGTCCAGGTGGTCAAACACCTGATCACCGAGACGGAACGCCCCCTCGTCTTCACCGACCGCGCGATGACCCAGTCCTCCCGCGACCACGACCGCGAAGTGACCGACGACGCCCTGCGCGCCGCCGAGTTGGAGGCGGAAGAACGCGCGGCGGCCTTCATGGAACAGCAGTTGAGCGATCTCGACGGCTCCTCCGAGTCCACGGTGGCGTGAACGGCGGTGGCATGACATGAGACCGGACGACGGTGGACGCGAACGCCAAGGGGGCATCCCCGACGGCCTGTTGGTGAGCCTGCTTGCGTTCCTCATCGGCATGACGCTGCTGGTGTGGTCGGCGACGGGCCTGGCCGCCCTGTTCTCCAAGGGCAGTTGGCCGACCGGCGTCACCTTCGCCCGCACCCCGACGGCCATGCGCCACCTGATCGCCAAGCCACACGACATCGCCGGCGCCTGGCCCCAGTCCCCACCCGCCGAGTTCTCCGGCTACGGCCTCTTCTGGGGCCTGTTCATCGGCCAGTTGATGATCCTGGTCGTCCTGACGGTGTTCGTGATGGGCACGCTGGCGAGATGGCGCGCGGTACGGGCGAGGAGCCGAACGGAGGTACAGGCACCGGAAGTTCAGGAAGTACCAGCACCGAGACCAGAGCCACAGCCACAGCCGACGGCGCTCCTCGAACAGGCGCCGAGCGCGGCGCCCCTCACCTCAGCCTCTCCAATGAACGGCGAACGGGTTGGCGGGTGGGAAAAAATCTTCGTGGCACCGCCGGAGAGCCGCCAGGCGACCGCAACCCAGGCAGTACGGGACGCGGAAGGCCCAGCCCTGGTGATCACCTCGAACAAGACGGTCTGGCAGGACACCAAGGATGCCCGAGCCAAACTGGGCCCGGTCCTCCTCTACGACCCCACCCACCTCTGCGACACCCCGGCCCGCCTCCACTGGTCCCCCACCACCGGCTGCGAGGACAAACGGACAGCGGTGGAAAGAGCCACCGCACTCCTCTTCCCGGTAAGACCCACCGCAAAGATCGACCGGACAACCGCGGACACCGCCGAAACACTCCTCCGCAGCTACCTGCACGCCGCCGCCATCGACGGCCGCACCGTCCGCCACGTCCACCGCTGGTCCCAGGGCACCCAGATCCAGGACGCGGTACGTATCCTCCGCACCAACCCCAAGGCGGCCCCCGGCGCGGCAGGCGAACTGGAAGCGGCCCTCACGTCCCACCCCGAACGCCGGGACATCGCCCAGGAGTTGACGAGCCGCGCGCTGTCCTCCCTCTTCACGGTCAACATCCGCGAAGCCTGCACACCCAACCGAACTGACGCGCTCTCCTTGGATTCCTTCGCGAACGAAGGGGGCACGCTTTATCTGGTCGGTGAATCCATCGAGGACCCCCGTACAAACCCGGGCGCGATGCCTCTCCTCACCGCCCTCGCATCAAGCGTGGTCGAGCGCGGCCGGCACATGGCCGAACGGTCATCGGCCGGTCGCCTCGACCCACCAATGACCCTTGTCCTGGACGACGTAGCCGCCGTGGCCCCGCTCCCGCAACTCCCCGAGCTCCTGGCCACAGGAGCGGACCGAGGCCTGCCGACCCTGGCCCTGCTCCGCTCCAGAGAACAGGCCAGGGCCCGCTGGCCGCACCACGAACTCCCGGCATAGCAACAGGACTCAACGGCAGTACGCCTACAGCCGCTCGACCGCCATCTCCACCTCAAGCTGGTCCGCGTGCTCGCCCAAGGGCACGGTGACGCCCGTGGGAGCGAAGCCGGCCTTGCCGTAGAAGCGCCGGGCCCGTTCGTTGTCCTCATGCACGATGAGCCGCACCCGCTCGGCCCCGCGCCCCCAGGCCCACTCCAGCGCCGCGTCGAAGAGCACCTCGGTCAGGCCGATGCCCCGGACCTCCGAGCGCACGAACACCGCGACGATGTGCCCCTGCTTCCGCTCGACCTCGTAGCCGGCCCAGTCGACCGACCCGGCCTCCTCAAGCAGCACGGTCAGCGTCCCGACCCACTCGCCCTCCGGCCCCTCGGCAATGATCTGCTGAGCGCCGTAAGCCCCTTCGGCAGCTCCTACGGCCCGCTCCTGATAGAAGGAGTCCGGCCTGGCCGCCGCCTCGTCGTAGGTCTCCAGGAAGGCAAGGTGCGCGACGGGATCCTGCAGGGCGACGAGCCGCAGTTCCTTCGCCGCGACCCACTCGTCAGCGCGTATCGAACGGATCTTGTAGTTCATGTGAGCCACGGTAGCTTAAACGCAGAAAACCCCCGTACCGATTTAACGGTACGGGGGTTTTCGCAATATTTGTTCGGCGGCGTCCTACTCTCCCACAGGGTCCCCCCTGCAGTACCATCGGCGCTGTAAGGCTTAGCTTCCGGGTTCGGAATGTAACCGGGCGTTTCCCTCACGCTATGACCACCGAAACACTATGAAACAGACAACCGCACCACACCCCGCATAACCCAGGGGTGTGGGGTTGTTCGTGGTTTCAGAACCAACACAGTGGACGCGAGCAACTGAGGACAAGCCCTCGGCCTATTAGTACCGGTCACCTCCAGCGGTTACCCGCCTTCCAGATCCGGCCTATCAACCCAGTCGTCTACTGGGAGCCTTAACCCCTCAAGGGGGTGGGAACACTCATCTCGAAGCAGGCTTCCCGCTTAGATGCTTTCAGCGGTTATCCCTCCCGAACGTAGCCAACCAGCCATGCCCTTGGCAGAACAACTGGCACACCAGAGGTTCGTCCGTCCCGGTCCTCTCGTACTAGGGACAGCCCTTCTCAATGTTCCTGCGCGCGCAGCGGATAGGGACCGAACTGTCTCACGACGTTCTAAACCCAGCTCGCGTACCGCTTTAATGGGCGAACAGCCCAACCCTTGGGACCGACTCCAGCCCCAGGATGCGACGAGCCGACATCGAGGTGCCAAACCATCCCGTCGATATGGACTCTTGGGGAAGATCAGCCTGTTATCCCCGGGGTACCTTTTATCCGTTGAGCGACGGCGCTTCCACAAGCCACCGCCGGATCACTAGTCCCGACTTTCGTCCCTGCTCGACCCGTCGGTCTCACAGTCAAGCTCCCTTGTGCACTTACACTCAACACCTGATTGCCAACCAGGCTGAGGGAACCTTTGGGCGCCTCCGTTACTCTTTAGGAGGCAACCGCCCCAGTTAAACTACCCATCAGACACTGTCCCTGATCCGGATCACGGACCCAGGTTAGACATCCAGCACGACCAGACTGGTATTTCAACGACGACTCCCCCCGAACTGGCGTCCGAGGTTCAAAGTCTCCCAGCTATCCTACACAAGCCGAACCGAACACCAATATCAAACTGTAGTAAAGGTCCCGGGGTCTTTCCGTCCTGCTGCGCGAAACGAGCATCTTTACTCGTAGTGCAATTTCACCGGGCCTATGGTTGAGACAGTCGAGAAGTCGTTACGCCATTCGTGCAGGTCGGAACTTACCCGACAAGGAATTTCGCTACCTTAGGATGGTTATAGTTACCACCGCCGTTTACTGGCGCTTAAGTTCTCAGCTTCGCCCAACCGAAGTTGGACTAACCGGTCCCCTTAACGTTCCAGCACCGGGCAGGCGTCAGTCCGTATACATCGCCTTACGGCTTCGCACGGACCTGTGTTTTTAGTAAACAGTCGCTTCTCGCTGGTCTCTGCGGCCACCCCCAGCTCATGAAGTAAATTCAATCACCGGTGATGGCCCCCCTTCTCCCGAAGTTACGGGGGCATTTTGCCGAGTTCCTTAACCATAGTTCACCCGAACGCCTCGGTATTCTCTACCTGACCACCTGAGTCGGTTTAGGGTACGGGCCGCCATGAAACTCGCTAGAGGCTTTTCTCGACAGCATAGGATCATCCACTTCACCACAATCGGCTCGGCATCAGGTCTCAGACTATGTGTGATCCGGATTTGCCTAGACCACGTCCTACACCCTTACCCCGGGACAACCACCGCCCGGGATGGACTACCTTCCTGCGTCACCCCATCACTCACCTACTGCAGGTCTGGTCCGTCGGCTCCACCACTTTCCATTCCCCGAAGGGTCCGGAACGGCTTCACGGACTTAGCATCGCCTGGTTCAATGTTTGACGCTTCACAGCGGGTACCGGAATATCAACCGGTTATCCATCGACTACGCCTGTCGGCCTCGCCTTAGGTCCCGACTTACCCTGGGCAGATCAGCTTGACCCAGGAACCCTTAGTCAATCGGCGCACACGTTTCTCACGTGTGTATCGCTACTCATGCCTGCATTCTCACTCGTGAACCGTCCACCACTAGCTTCCGCTGCGGCTTCACCCGGCACACGACGCTCCCCTACCCATCCATACAGGCGTTGGCCCTATTGTATGAATGACACGACTTCGGCGGTACGCTTGAGCCCCGCTACATTGTCGGCGCGGAATCACTAGACCAGTGAGCTATTACGCACTCTTTCAAGGGTGGCTGCTTCTAAGCCAACCTCCTGGTTGTCTCTGCGACTCCACATCCTTTCCCACTTAGCGTACGCTTAGGGGCCTTAGTCGATGCTCTGGGCTGTTTCCCTCTCGACCATGGAGCTTATCCCCCACAGTCTCACTGCCGTGCTCTCACTTACCGGCATTCGGAGTTTGGCTAAGGTCAGTAACCCGGTAGGGCCCATCGCCTATCCAGTGCTCTACCTCCGGCAAGAAACACACGACGCTGCACCTAAATGCATTTCGGGGAGAACCAGCTATCACGGAGTTTGATTGGCCTTTCACCCCTAACCACAGGTCATCCCCCAGGTTTTCAACCCTGGTGGGTTCGGTCCTCCACGAAGTCTTACCTCCGCTTCAACCTGCCCATGGCTAGATCACTCCGCTTCGGGTCTTGAGCGCGCTACTAAACCGCCCTATTCGGACTCGCTTTCGCTACGGCTTCCCCACACGGGTTAACCTCGCAACACACCGCAAACTCGCAGGCTCATTCTTCAAAAGGCACGCAGTCACGAGAGTGCATGCAAGCATGCACTCCGACGCTCCCACGGCTTGTAGGCACACGGTTTCAGGTACTATTTCACTCCGCTCCCGCGGTACTTTTCACCATTCCCTCACGGTACTATCCGCTATCGGTCACCAGGGAATATTTAGGCTTAACGGGTGGTCCCGCCAGATTCACACGGGATTTCTCGGGCCCCGTGCTACTTGGGTGTCTCTCAAACGAGCCGTTAATGTTTCAGCTACGGGGGTCTTACCCTCTACGCCGGACCTTTCGCATGTCCTTCGCCTACATCAACGGTTTCTGACTCGCCTCACAGCCGGCAGACTGTGAAAGAGAGATCCCACAACCCCGTATACGCAACCCCTGCCGGGTCTCACACGCATACGGTTTGGCCTCATCCGGTTTCGCTCGCCACTACTCCCGGAATCACGGTTGTTTTCTCTTCCTGCGGGTACTGAGATGTTTCACTTCCCCGCGTTCCCTCCACACTGCCTATGTGTTCAGCAGCGGGTGACAGCCCATGACGACTGCCGGGTTTCCCCATTCGGAAACCCCCGGATCAAAGCCTGGTTGACGACTCCCCGGGGACTATCGTGGCCTCCCACGTCCTTCATCGGTTCCTGGTGCCAAGGCATCCACCGTGCGCCCTTAAAAACTTGGCCACAGATGCTCGCGTCCACTGTGCAGTTCTCAAACAACGACCAACCACCCGTCACACACCACTCACGCGATGCTTTACCGGGGTCGGCACTGAAGGCGGCTTCACAGCCGTACCCTCAGACACCCAACAGCGTGCCCGGCATCCCCACCGCTCTGATCAGCTTTCCACGCTCCGAAGAGCAGTACTTGCAGCCCGAGACGGACGGCGACACCGAATAATCAACGTTCCACCCTTGAGCAACCAGCATCAGACGTTCGCTGATGAACTGGCCTCTGACCTCACCCCGAAGGGATCGGTAAGAAGTGCTCCTTAGAAAGGAGGTGATCCAGCCGCACCTTCCGGTACGGCTACCTTGTTACGACTTCGTCCCAATCGCCAGTCCCACCTTCGACAGCTCCCTCCCACAAGGGGTTGGGCCACCGGCTTCGGGTGTTACCGACTTTCGTGACGTGACGGGCGGTGTGTACAAGGCCCGGGAACGTATTCACCGCAGCAATGCTGATCTGCGATTACTAGCAACTCCGACTTCATGGGGTCGAGTTGCAGACCCCAATCCGAACTGAGACCGGCTTTTTGAGATTCGCTCCACCTCACGGTATCGCAGCTCATTGTACCGGCCATTGTAGCACGTGTGCAGCCCAAGACATAAGGGGCATGATGACTTGACGTCGTCCCCACCTTCCTCCGAGTTGACCCCGGCGGTCTCCTGTGAGTCCCCGTCACCCCGAAGGGCACGCTGGCAACACAGGACAAGGGTTGCGCTCGTTGCGGGACTTAACCCAACATCTCACGACACGAGCTGACGACAGCCATGCACCACCTGTACACCGACCACAAGGGGGGCACTATCTCTAATGCTTTCCGGTGTATGTCAAGCCTTGGTAAGGTTCTTCGCGTTGCGTCGAATTAAGCCACATGCTCCGCTGCTTGTGCGGGCCCCCGTCAATTCCTTTGAGTTTTAGCCTTGCGGCCGTACTCCCCAGGCGGGGAACTTAATGCGTTAGCTGCGGCACCGACGACGTGGAATGTCGCCAACACCTAGTTCCCACCGTTTACGGCGTGGACTACCAGGGTATCTAATCCTGTTCGCTCCCCACGCTTTCGCTCCTCAGCGTCAGTAATGGCCCAGAGATCCGCCTTCGCCACCGGTGTTCCTCCTGATATCTGCGCATTTCACCGCTACACCAGGAATTCCGATCTCCCCTACCACACTCTAGCTAGCCCGTATCGAATGCAGACCCGGGGTTAAGCCCCGGGCTTTCACACCCGACGTGACAAGCCGCCTACGAGCTCTTTACGCCCAATAATTCCGGACAACGCTTGCGCCCTACGTATTACCGCGGCTGCTGGCACGTAGTTAGCCGGCGCTTCTTCTGCAGGTACCGTCACTTTCGCTTCTTCCCTGCTGAAAGAGGTTTACAACCCGAAGGCCGTCATCCCTCACGCGGCGTCGCTGCATCAGGCTTTCGCCCATTGTGCAATATTCCCCACTGCTGCCTCCCGTAGGAGTCTGGGCCGTGTCTCAGTCCCAGTGTGGCCGGTCGCCCTCTCAGGCCGGCTACCCGTCGTCGCCTTGGTGAGCCATTACCTCACCAACAAGCTGATAGGCCGCGGGCTCATCCTGCACCGCCGGAGCTTTTAACCCCCACACATGAGTGCGGGAGTGTTATCCGGTATTAGACCCCGTTTCCAGGGCTTGTCCCAGAGTGCAGGGCAGATTGCCCACGTGTTACTCACCCGTTCGCCACTAATCCCCACCGAAGTGGTTCATCGTTCGACTTGCATGTGTTAAGCACGCCGCCAGCGTTCGTCCTGAGCCAGGATCAAACTCTCCGTGAATGTTTTCCCGTAATCGGGAACGACACACACGAGAGCGGAACAGTCAGGCGGAATAAGCCCGACCGTTCACAGCGTCCTCGCTGTATGTTTTCTTCAAAGGAACCTCGTCCCAGACATCAGATGATGGCTGGAGACGGGGTATCAACATATCTGGCGTTGATTTTTGGCACGCTGTTGAGTTCTCAAGGAACGGACGCTTCCTTTGTACTCACCCTCTCGGGCTTTCCTCCGGGCTTTTCCCTTCGGTCTTGCGTTTCCGACTCTATCAGACCGTTTCCGGTCCCGATTTCCTCGGTGCTTTCCAGGTTTCCGCTTCCGCGTTTCCCTTTCCGGCGGTTCCGACTCTATCAGATCCTTTCGGGCCTGACTCCCAGTCAGAGTGGGCTGCCTTCCCGGCCCTTGGGCCGTTCCGACGTCTCAAACCTTAGCCGATTCCCCCGGTGGAGTTCCAATCGAGGTCCAGTGACCTGATCGAACACAGCCGGGCCCAAATCGAATTGAATTCGGGCACGCCGAAATCAATCCCGTTGGGAGATCGTGCGGTTGGTTTGGGTTGCCGCTGTTGCGGCGGAGGTGCTGCCGGAGAACCGTTACGGCTCGGCGGCAACCCGGAGAACTTTACGGATCGAGCAAGGTGCTGTCAAGCACCCTCTGTCAAGATCTTTTATTGCGAGACCGGCCGAGGCCGGTCGGGCTCAGTCCAGGTCGCTGAGCCGGCCGCCGGCGTCCGGCTGGGCGTGCTCCACCCTGCGCAGCAGGCGGGTCAGGACCTCACCGAGGACGGTGCGCTCCTCCGGGGAGAGGTCCTGGAGGAGGTCCTCCTCGAAGACGGTCGCCATGCGCATCGCCTCCAGCCACTTGCCGCGGCCTTCGGGCGTGAGCTCCACGATCACGCGGACGCGGTTGGACTCGTCCCGCTCCCGGGTGACCAGTCCCTCGGCGACCATGCGGTCGATCCGGTGGGTCATCGCGGCCGGCGTCAGGCCGAGGCGCTTGGCGAGGTCGCTCGGGCCCATCCGGTAGGGGGCACCGGCGAGGACGAGGGCCTTGAGGACCTCCCACTCGGCGCTGCTCATGCCGAGGTTCGCGGTCTGGCGGCCGTACGCGACGTTCATGCGGCGGGTCAGGCGGCCCAGGGCCGAGACGATCTTCTCGACCTGGGGGTCGAGGTCCTTGAACTCGCGCTGGTAGGCGGCGATCTGCTCGTCGAGTGTCGGTTCGCCCATGGGCGGCAGTATCGCACGGAGGTCGCTTGGCGTTGAAGTCCTTCTAGATGTACTGTTTAGCTTCGAAGTCTTCGGGGCTAAGAAGTACCGAAGGAGACCAACTACCTGATTGAGGTGACCGTGACCAGGGCGATGGGCGCAGCGATGCGCCGGATCCACGTGGGAAACGCACTCAGCGCGTTCGGGCTCGGTTTCACCGTCCCCTACCTGTACGTCTATGTGGCGCAGGTGCGGGGCCTTGGAGCCATGACGGCGGGTCTCGTACTCGCCGTCTTCGCCGTGGCCGCGCTGATCGTGCTGCCGTTCGCCGGGCGGGCCATCGTCCGGCGTGGCCCGCGGCCGGTTCTCGTCGTCGCCCTGGTCCTGGCCGCCGTAGGGTCGATGAGTCTGGGGCTGGCGGGCAGTGCGACGGCGGTGCTGCTGTCGGCCGCCGCGCTCGGGGCCGGGCAGGCCGTGATGCAGCCGGCGCTCGCGACGATGATCGTGGACTGTTCTACGGCGGACACGCGCTCGCGTGCCTTTGCCATGCAGTTCTTTCTGCAGAACCTCGGGCTCGGCGTCGGCGGGCTCATCGGCGGTCATCTGGTCGACACGACCAGCGCGTCCTCGTTCACGCTGCTCTTCGGGATCGAGTCGGCGATGTTCCTGGTGCTCGCCGGTGTGATGTCGACCGTGCGGATGCCGCACTCGCCCGCGATCGGTGACGCTCCTTCGCCGTCGGCCAGGGGTGCCTGGAAGCAACTGCTCGGCAACCGCGCCATGGTGCAGCTCAGCGTGCTCGGCTTCGTGCTGTTCTTCGCCTGCTACGGGCAGTTCGAGTCGGGGCTGAGTGCGTACGGGGTCGAGGCGGCCGGGATCTCGACGTCCGTGCTCGGGACCGCGCTGGCCGCCAACACCGCGATGATCGTCGTCGCGCAGTTCGCGGTGCTGAAGTTCGTCGAGCGGCGCCGGCGTTCGCGGGTGATCGCGGCCGTAGGGCTGATCTGGGCGCTGGCGTGGGTCACGGCCGGGTTCGCGGGGCTGGGGCACGGGAGTCAGGAGATGGCGACGGCCGCCTTTGTGTCGACGTACGCGCTGTTCGGGCTCGGTGAGGCGATGCTGTCGCCGACCGTCGCTCCGCTGGTCGCCGATCTGGCGCCGGAGGGGATGGCCGGGCAGTACAACTCGGCCTTCGCGCTGGTGAAGCAGCTCGCGCTGGCCCTGGGGCCCGCGGTGGGCGGGCCGCTCGGGGCCTCGCTGCCCGCCCCGTACGTCGTGACGTTCTTCGTGTTCTCGCTGGGGATCAGCCTGCTCGCGGTGAAGCTGGGGCGGCAGTTGACCGCCGTACAGGATCAGCCGTGGCGGGCGAAGGGGAGTCGGGTCGTCGCTCGGGGGGCCGTGGAGCCCGTGGGCGTGGAGGCGTAGGGCCTCATACCGGGGCGGTCTTGGGGAGGACGAACTCGCACCAGACCGCCTTGCCTCCGCCGGGGGTGCGGCGGGAGCCCCAGTTGGAGGCGATCGTGGCGACGATCGCGATGCCTCGGCCGGACTCGTCGGCCGGTTCCGCGCGGCGGCGGCGGGGGAGGTGGTCGTCGCCGTCCGTGACCTCGACGATGAGGCGGCGGTCGGTGCGGCGCAGGCGCAGGCGCATGGGTGGGGTGCCGTGCTGGAGGCTGTTGGCGACCAGTTCGCTGGCGGCCAGGACGCCGAGGTCGTGCAGTTCGGTGGGGAAGCGCCAGCTCGTGAGGACTCCGGAGGCGAACGCACGCGCGCGTGGGGCTGCTTCCACTCCGCCGAGCAGCTCCAGGGCGGCGTTGCGGAAGAGTTCGCCGGCCGGGCCGGTGCGGGCCGGGTGCCGGACGACCAGGACGGCGACGTCGTCGTCGTGGTCCGCGGTGACTCCCAGGGAGCGCACCAGGCGGTCGCAGACGACCTGGGGGGTGCCGGTGGCGCCGGCCAACGCGCGCTCCAGGGAGGCGATTCCCTCGTCGAGGTCCTCGTCCCTGCGCTCCACCAGGCCGTCCGTGTAGAGGACCGCCGTGGAGCCGGGGCTGAGCGGGATCGAGCCCGAGGAGTGGATCCAGCCGCCGGTGCCGAGCGGGGGGCCGGTGGGTTCGTCGGCGCGCTGGACCGCTCCGCTCTCGTCGCGGACGAGGATCGGGAGGTGGCCCGCCGAGGCGTAGACCAGGCGGCCCTCGTTCGGGTCGAAGATGGCGTACACGCAGGTGGCGATCTGGTTGGCGTCGATCTCCGTGGCGAGGCCGTCCAGGAGCTGGAGGATCTCGTGCGGGGGCAGGTCGAGGCGGGCGTACGCGCGGACGGCGGTGCGGAGTTGACCCATGACGGCCGCCGCTCGGACGCCTCGGCCCATCACGTCGCCGATGACCAGGGCGGTGCGGCCGCCGCCGAGGGTGATCACGTCGTACCAGTCGCCGCCGACCGCGGCCTCGGTGCCGCCGGGCTGGTAGGTGGCGGCGATGCGCAGGTCGTCGGGCTCTTCGAGTTCCTGCGGGAGGAGCGAGCGCTGGAGGGTTACCGCCGTCTCGCGCTGGCGGCGTTCGCTCGTGCGCAGGCGCTCGGCGGCCTCGGCGTGGTCGGTGACGTCGGTGGCGAAGATCAGGACGCCGCCCTCGGCGCTGTCGGCGCTCTTCGCCACCGGGGTGCAGGTGAACGTGTACGAGCGGCCGCCGGGGGCCTTGCGGGACTTGAGGGTGCGGGGCTTGCCGCTGCGCAGGACCTGGTCGAGGAGCGGGAGCAGGCCCAGTTCGTCGAACTCGGGGAGTGCCTCGCGGGCCGGTGCGCCCAGGGGGCGGGTGCCGAAGGCCGCTACGTAGGCGTCGTTGACGTACGCGATGCGCTGGTCGGGGCCGTGCACGAGGGCGACGAGGGCCGGGACGCGGTCGAGGACCTCGCGGACGGGCAGGTCGTCGACGGCGGGGACCGGTGGCGGCTCGTCGGTGAGCTGCTCGGCGCGGGCCGCGGGCACGGAACCTTCTCCCCGCCGGTCCGGGGTGACCGGGTGGTCGGTCCGCGCAGCGGCGCGGCGCTGCGTTCCGGGGAGCCGGGCGCTCCAACGCGTGAAGTTCACGAATCCTTGCCTCGTGTAGATGTCGTCGGCCGGTTCCGGACCCTGCCGGGGGTCCGGGGGCCACGCGGCGGGAGCCGCACATCGGTCGCGGCCAGTCTGGCAGTGTGGCGGACCCGGTCGATATTCGTCAGACGCCGGGGCGGCCGGTGGAGTTCCTCGGTCCGGTCAGTTCGACCCCTTCGGGTCGTACGGAGGCTTTCCACCGGCCGCGAGTTCGAACTCCGCTCGGGGGTGTTCGAGTGAACCGAGGGAGACGATCTCCCGTTTGAAGAGCCCCGCCAGGGTCCATTCGGCGAGCACGCGGGCCTTGCGGTTGAAGGTGGGCACCCTGCTGAGGTGGTAGACGCGGTGCATGAACCAGGCAGGGTAGCCCTTCAGCTTCCGTCCGTAGACCTGCGCGACGCCTTTGTGCAGTCCCAGGGAGGCGACCGAGCCGACGTACTTGTGGGCGTACGTCTCCAGGGGCTCGTCGCGCAGGGAGTGGACGATGTTGTCGCCGAGGATCTTGGCCTGGCGTACGGCGTGTTGGGCGTTGGGGGCGGTCCGGGTGCCGGGCCGGTCGGCGGTCACGTCGGGGACGGCCGCCGCGTCTCCCGCGGCCCACGCGTGCGTGGTGCCCGCGATCGTCAGCTCCGGGGTGCAGTCGAGGCGGCCGTGCGCGGTGAGCGGGAGGTCGGTGGCGGCGAGGACGGGGTGGGGTTTGACGCCGGCCGTCCACACGAGGGTGCGGGTCGGGAAGCGCTGGCCGTCGCTGAGGACGGCGACGCGGTCCACGCAGGATTCGAGGCGGGTCTCCAGGAGGACCTGGATGTTGCGTCTGCGGAGCTGGGTGACGGTGTAGGTGCCCATCTCCTCGCCGACCTCGGGGAGGATGCGGTTCGAGGCCTCCACGAGGATCCACTTCATGTCGTCGGCGTCGACGTTGTGGTAGTAGCGCACGGCGTAGCGGGCCATGTCCTCCAGCTCGGCGAGCGCCTCGACGCCGGCGTAACCGCCTCCTACGAAGACGAAGGTCAGGGCCGCGTCGCGGATCGCGGGGTCGCGGGTGGAGGAGGCGATGTCCATCTGCTCGATGACGTGGTTGCGCAGGCCGATGGCTTCCTCGACGGTCTTGAAGCCGACGCCGTGATCGGCGAGGCCGGGGATCGGGAGGGTGCGCGAGATCGAGCCGGGGGCCAGGACGAGTTCGTCGTACGACAGCTCTTCGGTGCCGGTGCCCTCCTCCTCGGTGGCGAGGGTGCTGAGGGTCGCGGTGCGCTTGCCGTGGTCGATGGCGGTGGCCTCGCCGATGACGACCCGGCATTGACCGAGGACACGGCGGAGCGGGACGACGACATGGCGGGGGGAGATCGAACCGGCGGCGGCCTCGGGGAGAAACGGCTGATACGTCATGTAAGGGTCGGGACTGACGACGGTGATCTCGACCTGCCCGCGCTTGATTTCACGTTTCAACTTCTTCTGAAGGCGCAGGGCCGTGTACATCCCGACGTAGCCGCCACCGACAACGAGAATGCGCGCGCGTTCCTTCACCATCCCATGACGCACCCGGCGCTGGAGTTTGTCCACAGCCTCGACAAATTGTGTGACCGGCGGCGGAGGCCGCGCGGGGCCGCCGGAATTGCCGGAGTACGACGCAGGTGCGCAGGTCAGTGGGGGTGATCGAGGTGGTGCCGGGGGACGCAACCGGGACGTATGCGACCCGTACTCCGATCGGGGGGCGCTCCGTGCGGAACCTGCCCCTTCTGAATTGACCCCCTCTCAACTATGTTCGTGTGTCGACGGGGTGAAGGGGGATGCGCTCAGCGAGTCCGCGAAGAGCGAGGCTCGCGAACCGGGCTTGTCTCACGATGCTCCGGCTGCCGATGGCGGGGAGTCTCCGGGGGGAGACGTCATTAACCGGGGGAACGTGTATGCATATTCAGGATTCTCATTGGACATCCGCGTCAGCCGTCGCATCCGGCGGCGCGGTCGGAGCGGCGGGAAACGGACGCGGGGACTCCTCGCGGACGACGCCGTTGCGGGTGGACGCACAGCGCAATCTGGAGCACGTACTGCGGGCGGCCCGTGAGGTCTTCGGCGAACTCGGGTACGGCGCGCCGATGGAGGACGTCGCGCGACGCGCGCGGGTCGGTGTCGGCACGGTGTACCGGCGCTTCCCGAGCAAGGACGTCCTGGTGCGCCGGATAGCCGAGGAGGAGACCTCCCGGCTGACCGACCAGGCGCGTTCGGCGCTCGGCCAGGAGGACGAGCCGTGGTCGGCGCTGTCGCGCTTCCTGCGGACGTCGGTGGCCTCGGGCGCCGGGCGGCTGCTGCCGCCGCAGGTGCTGCGTGTGGGTGTCGCCGACGAGATCGCCGAGGGCGGCGCTCTGCTCGACGAGGCACGGGTGCCGCAGCAGCGGACCCAGCCGGGCACGGGCGAGTTGCGGCTGGTCCCGGAGGAGTCGGCGGGGTCCTTGGGCGCCGGCGGCTACGACGCCGGGGCGACGGCGCTGCTGGAGGTCGTGGGCCAACTCGTGGACCGCGCGCGTGCGGCGGGCCAACTGCGGGCGGACGTGTCGGTGTCGGACGTCCTGCTGGTGATCGCCACGGCGGCGCCTTCGCTGCCGGACGCGGCGCAGCAGGCGGCGGCGTCGGCGCGGTTGCTGGACATCCTGCTGGAGGGATTGCGGTCCCGGCCGGTGTGAGGGGCGGGGCGGGGTCGGGTGGCCCGCACGCGGGTGACTCGAATAGGTGACTGTGGTGCGTGGGGGCTGTGCACCCCGCGCCCCGAGGAGTGCCCCGGAGCGTTCGGGGCATTTTGGACATCGGCGCCAACTCCCGCCCCGCGCCCGACAGTTGAGCCTTCCCCGCCGGGGTGAACGCTAGTACTGCGTTGCGGGAAGTCCCCACGGACGAGTGGATCGTCCGTACGACGGGGTCCTGAACAAAAGCCAATATGGCTACGCTGACCGGTGTTCGGGACCGGTTGGGCAGGCGGCGGGGGCTTTCCGCGATGAGCGTTGACGGGCGTGACGAGTCACTGGGTGACGGTGACCCGGAGGCCGGTGGGCTGACCTCACCACAGGTGCCGAGTCAGGGTGGGCCGAGCGTGGTCCCCCAGGGTGGCGATCCGGGCGAGGGCAGTGTCCCGCCGCAGCGTGAGGGTCGCGACGGCGGTGTCCTGCCGCCGCCGCTGGAGATGCCCCCCGCCGACGCCTCGTTGATCGAGCGGATGCGTGCCGGTGACGACACGGCGTACGAGGAGCTGTACCGGCGCCACGCGGACGCCGTGCGCCGCTACGCCCGTACCTGTTGCCGGGACGGGCACACCGCCGACGATCTCACCGCCGAGGTGTTCGCCCGCATGCTCCAGGCGGTGCGCGGCGGGTCCGGGCCCGAGCACGCCGTACGCGCCTATCTGCTGACCTCCGTGCGACGCGTCGCCGCGAACTGGACGAAGTCGGCGAAGCGGGAGCAACTCGTCGACGACTTCGCGGTGTTCGCCGCGCAGTCCGCGCGCGTGTCCGAAGTGTCCGACGACGACACGATCGATCTCGGCGCCGACGTCCGGGCCATGCACGTGGCCGAGCAGTCGATGGCCATGCAGGCCTTCCGGTCGCTGCCCGAGCGGTGGCAGGCCGTGCTGTGGCACACCGAGGTCGAGGACGAGTCGCCGAGCGACGTCGCCACGCTCTTCGGGCTCGACGCCAACGGCACGCGCGTGCTGGCCAGTCGGGCCCGCGAGGGCCTCAAGCAGGCCTATCTCCAGGCCCACGTGAGCGCCGCCCTCGCCGACGACGAGGAGTGCGCGCGCTACGCCGACCAGCTCGGCACCTACGCCCGCCGCCGGCTGCGCACGCGTGCCGAACGGGGGCTGCGCAAGCACCTGGAGGAGTGCGCCAAGTGCCGGCTGGCCGCGCTGCAGATCGAGGAGGTCGCCAGCGGTATCCCGGCGGTCGTCCCGGTCGCGGTCATCGGCTGGTTCGGCGCCGCCGGGTACGCCAAGGCGGTCGCGCTCATCGCGGGCGGCGCGGGAGCGGGCGCCGCCGGTGCCGCGGGTGCCGCCGCGGCGGCGGGCGGGAGTTCGTCCGGCAGCGCCGGCGCGGGAGGCGCGGTGGCCTCCGAGGGGCTCGGCGCGCCGGTGAAGGCGGGCATCGCGGCCGGTGTGGTCGCCGCGGCCACCGCGGCGGCGATCGCCCTCGCGCTGACCGGCGGCACCGACCACCGCACGAAGACGCCCGAGGCGAAACCGGCGCCCTCGTCCTCCCCCGTCGCCAAGCCCGAGTCACCGACCCCGGTGCCCCCGAAGAAGCAACCCGCCCAGGAGCCCGCGGCGTTGGCGCCCACGCCGACGCCGACGCCCACGCCCACTCCGACCCCGTCGCCCAAGCCCACGCCCAGATCCAGCCCCGCCCAGAAGGCCACCCCGACCCCGAGGCCGACCCCCACCCCCACACCCACGCCGCCCCCCAGCCCCACCCCGGCCCCGACTCCCCCGCCCGCGCCGACGGTCTTCCAGGTCAGCGAACTCTCCTACAACGTCAACGGCGACGGCACCGCACCGGAGATCCGGCTCGGCGCGAGCAGTTGGGTGTGGCAGCGCTACGGCGTCTCGATCGGCGGCACGCGGTACGCCCACGGGGTGACCGTGCACGGCCGCTCCTCCGTCACGATCGACCTCAACCGCCCGTGCGTCTCCTACGACGCGACGGTCGGCGTCGACGACATGACGCTCGGGATCGGCAGGGTCTCCTTCTCGGTGTACGCCGACGGGGTCCGACTGTGGCGGTCCGGGGAGATCGACGGCGGGGACCCGGCGGTGCCCGTCCACGTCGGCCTCTCCGGGCGCACGACCGTACGGCTCGTGGTCGAACCGCACAGCTCCTTCGACAGCCTGGCGCTGGCGGACTGGGCGGAGTCGAAGTTCACCTGCCGGTAAGGGTGTTCGCCTGTCGGTGGGAGCGTTCGGTAGGGGCGTTCACCCGTCGGTCGGGCCGGGCAGCTCGGCCAGCACCTCGTCCATGGTGAGGGTCTCCCCGCGGGCGCGTTCGGCGGCGTAGCGCTCGGCTCCCAGGTCGGCGCGGGCCGTGGTCTCGGTGCGCTCGACGCGGGCGCGCTCCGGCATGGGGCGCGGATGGTCGCCGCGCCAGCGGTCTCCGGCGGCCAACAGGCGTACCGCGCGCGGCAGTTCGCCGAGCTCGGCGGAGAGCAGCGCCGTCTGGTCGACCAGGGCCCCGATCAGCGCGTCGGCGCAGCTCTGCTCCACGGCCTCGCGCAGGGTGGCCGTCATCATCACCAGCCCGGGGCCGGGACCGGACTCGGCGGCCGTGACCAGGGCGGCGACCGCGTTCAGGCCGGCCCTGAACTGCGGTGGGGGCGTGCCCTTCTCGCTCTCCGCCCGGGCCCGGTCGCTCAACTCCCGCGCGCGCGGGATCTCCCCGTCCTCCAGGGTGATGTGCGCGCGCAGCATCAGGACGAACGCGCGGGCGTCCGGTACACCGTGCCGCTCGGCCTCCTCGGTCGCCTCGTCCAGGCCCGCCAGCGCGCTGTCGCGGTCGCCCGCGCGGAAGGCGAGTTCGGCGAGGCGGGCGATGAGGAACGGGGTCTCGGTGTAGGCGCCGACCTCGTAGGCGAGCTCCAGGGCCTCCTCGTAGGCCGACTTCGCCTCCTCGAAGCGGCCGCGGACCATGGCGGCCTCGCCGACCGCGCTGGAGACCTGGGCGCGCAGCCAGCGGTCGCCGACGCGTCCGCAGAGCACCTTCAGCATCTTCAGGTCCTCGTCGATGCCCGCCATGCCGCCCGGTGAGTCGACGAGCAGGTGCGTCCGGAACATCAGCAGGACCGCGTTCTCCCAGTCGCCGCCGTGGGCACGGACGTTGACGACCGCCGTCTCCATGGCGGGCCGGATGTCCATCGTCTCGGTGAGGAAGTAGGCGGTGAGCGGCCAGATGAGCCCGGGCATCCGGGCCGCCTGCGGGCCGCCGACGGCGAAGTGGCCCTGGATCAGCCTCATGTACTGCCACATGCGCTCGTCCCGCAGACCGTCCTCCGTCCGGCCCAGGAGCTCGGACTCGGCCCTGAGGAAGAGGTTCAGCAGCCGCAGGTCCATCCGCCGGCCGTGCAGGGGGTGGCGGGCATCCGCCTCCGGGTCGGCGACGTAGACCTCGTACGGGTCCTGGGCGGACCCCTCCGGTGTGGCCAGGGCGAGGACGCGGATCACCCATTCCGCGCCCTCGGTGCGGTAGTTGCGCAGCCACCAGAACCAGCCGACGGCGAGGACCAGGGCGCTCGCCTCCGCCTCGTCGCGTGCGGCGACGGAGCGGGCGAGGGCTGCCCGGATGTTGTCCAGCTCGGTCTCCAGGCGGGCTATCCACGGGAGTTGGTCGCCGGAGCGGAGCAGTGGCTCGGCCTCCTCGAGGAGGGCGCGCGCCCAGGCGCCGTGCCGGCGCTCGGCCTCGGCGCGCAGCCCGGGGGTCTCGGCGGCGCGCTCGACGGCGTACTCGTGGATGGTCTCCAGCATGCGGTAGCGCATGCCGCCGTCGGCCTCTCCCGGGGTGGCCACGATCAGGGACTTGTCGACCAGGGAGCCGATGAGATGGGCCGCGGGGCCGGTGCACACGGCCTCCGCCGCCGCGAGGTCCCAGCCGCCGGCGAACACGGAGACCTCGCGCAGCACCGTGCGCTCCGGCTCGTCGAGCAGCTCCCAGGACCAGTCGACGACGGCCCGCAGGGTCTGCTGGCGGGGCAGGACCGTGCGGCTCCCGGTGGTGAGGAGGCGGAAGCGGTCGTCGAGGCGGTCGGCGATCTGGCGCGGGGTGAGCAACCGGAGCCGGGCGGCGGCCAGTTCGATGGCCAGGGGCAGGCCGTCGAGGCGTCGGCAGATCTCCGCGACCGCCTCCGTGTCCTGGAGCACGGTCTCCGCGTCGGGGCGGACGGCGGCGGCGCGCTCCGTGAAGAGGCGGTGCGCCTGGTCGGGGACGAGGGGCTCGACGGGGCGCACCGACTCGCCGGGGACGCCCAGGGGTTCGCGGCTGGTGGCGAGGATCGTGAGCCCCGGGCAGCGGGTCAGGAGGGTTTCGGCGAGGTCGGCCACCGCGCCGATGACATGTTCGCAGTTGTCAAGGATCAGGAGTCGGCCGCGCGAGGCGCAGTACTCCACCAGCAGGGCGACCGGGTCGTCCTGCGTGGTCATCAACTCGGTGGTCAGCAGGGCGGTCTCGCGCAGACCGAGGGCACTGACCACCGCGCCCGGCACCGCCTCCGGCCGGTCGAGCCGGGCCAGCTCGACCAGCCACGCCTGCGGGAGCCCGGCGGCGGCTTCCTCGGCGAGACGGGTCTTTCCGGAGCCGCCCGGTCCGGTGAGCGTGACGAGGCGGGCCCTGTGCAATTCGGAACGGATGGCGGCGATCTCGGGTTCCCGGCCCACGAAGGAGGTAAGCCGTGGACGCAGGTTGCCGTCGCGTCCGGGCCGCCCGGGGGCGGCGGGCGCCGCGCTCGCCGGTGCCGACGGCGTGAGCAACTCGCCGTGCAGCGCCCGGAGTTCGGGCCCCGGGTCGGTACCGAGCCCCTCGGCCAGCGCACGCCGGGCCGTCTCGTACGCGGCGAGGGCGTCCGCCCCGCGGCCACAGGCGCGCAGAGCACGGATGAGGAGGGCGTGCAGCGGCTCGTCGTAGGGATGCGCCGCGGTCAGTTCCTTCAGTTCCGGTACGGCGTCGGCGGCGCGGCCGAGCAGGAGGTCGGCCTCGACCCGCGTGCGGGTGGCCTCCTGGCGCAGGGCGTCCGGACGGGCCGCGGCGGACCTGTCCGGGAGGTCGGCGAGGGCGGGCCCGCGCCACAGGGCGAGCGCCTCGCCGAGTTCGCGGGCGGCGGCGGTCGCGTCGCCCCGGTCCAGGGCGGCCGTCCCCTGGCGCACCAGCCGCTCGAAGACGAACAGGTCCACGTCGTCCCGGGTCGCCGCGAGCCGGTAGCCGCCGGGCTCGGAGACGATCGCGTCCTTGCCGAGGGTGCGGCGGAGGCGGCCGATCAGGGCCTGGAGGGCGGCCGGGGCGTCCTGGGGAGGCTCCTCCGTCCACACCTCGTCGATCAGGGTGCCGAAGGGGACGACCCGCCCCGGGTGCAGCGCGAGCGCGGCGAGCAGCGCGCGCAGCCGCGCACCGCCGAGGGGCACATCGGTGCCCTGTTCGTCCTCCGCCCGGGTGCTGCCCAGGATTCTGTACCGCACCGGATCATTGTCGCCGGGCGGGCGGCACGAGGTCACGGCGTTTGGCGGTGGGGCGGGCACGCGGGGCGGTTTGTGCCGGTGTGCCGACCGGACCAAGTGCCGGTGACCTTCCTGGACGGGCAGAACACCGCGCGCTGCAGGCGCCCCCGCTCATCCCCCGAAGCCACTCCCGCTGATCCCCGGAGATCACTTCCGCTCATCCCCCGGAGGCCACCCCCGCTCACCCGCCGGAGGCCAACGCCCCCCGCTGCGGCCTGATCCCCTCGGGGACCGCACGCGCGCGTGCGGGTGTCCCCGTCCAGCAGGTCCCCCGGCGGGCGAGCAGCCGGCCCAGCCACAGCTCCAGGGAGACCAGGTCCGCGAGGCCGTCCAGGGGCAGCGGCTCACCCTGGGCCGCCGCGCGCAGCGCCTTGCGGACGACCCGGGCCTCCACCAGACCCGCCTGCGCGAGCAGAGGCGTGGCGAAGAGGTCCATCAGGGAGTCCGCGGACACCCGGAGGCCCTTGCGGGCCGCGGCCGTCGCCGACGCCTGGGAGGGGGCGCCCCAGCCGGGCGGGAGGTCGCCGACGCCGGCGCCCTCCAGGACCGTGCGCAGGATCTCCGCACGGGCGCCCGGGCGCACCCGTAGCGCCTCGGGAAGGGACCGGCAGGCGCGGACCACCTGGTTGTCGAGGAAGGGGGTGTGCAGGCGCTGGGAGCGGATCTCGGCGGCCTGTTCCAGGATGCGGAGGTCCGAGGCGTGGCGGGCGAGGGCCGCACGCGCGCGGAAGTCGCCGGGGCGCTGGCCCGGGCCGCTGCCCTGACGGCTGGGCGCGCCTTGCAGGCGAACCGATACTTCAGCCAGGGCCTCACCGGTCAGCCAACGGGCCGCGGGCCCCGGTC
This sequence comes from Streptomyces sp. NBC_01478, assembly GCF_036227225.1. GTDB lineage: Bacteria > Actinomycetota > Actinomycetes > Streptomycetales > Streptomycetaceae > Streptomyces. The sequence continues at coordinate 5,630,042 of NZ_CP109444.1, forward strand.
TCGCCCAGGTGAGCGCGGCGAGGGAGGCCCCGACGGCGCCCCCCGGCTCGTCGAAGCGCTTCTGTAGAAGTCGATCGGCAAGGACTTCGAGTCCGGCGCCGTAGGGCGTACGGGCGAGGCGCCGGGCCGCGCCGTACACGCGCCCGGGGACCATCACCGAGCCGTCCGCCTTCGCCAACGCGGCCACCGGGCGCACCAGATGACGTCGTTTGCGGTCCATCAGGAGGTCGGCGAGACGGGCCGGGTGCGCGTCCAGGACCTGTCGGGCGCCGTACCCGGTGAAGTGGTCGGCGCTGCCGGCCGCGAGCCGCGCGCGGTGGCGGGCCGCGGTGATCAGGGAGGGGCCGGGTTCGTCGGTGAGGGGGCCGTCGAGTTCGGCGTACGGGAGGACGTCCTCGCCTCCGGTCACCACCACGTGGTGCAGACGGGGGTTGGCCGCCAGCGTGCCCGCGCGCTCCACCTCGGACTCGCGGCCGGGGACGGCGAGATCGTTGAACGTGACGGCGAGGAGCCGCTCGCCCGCGCCGGTGCCGTGCCCCAGGACCGTGCCCGGAGCCCCCGGCAGCCCGGCGGCGAGCAAGGCCAACGTCCCGGAGGCGGGCCCCCCGGAGAGGTCCGCCCCGATCCCGGGAACCGGCATCCCGCGCGCGGCACGCCGTTCGGCGGGCCCCATGCCGGGCACCGGCCCGGGGTCGATGTCGGGAACATGCCGGGGCGCGGACAGCCGCGCGCGCACGGCGTCCACGAGGGCGTCCCGTACGGCGTCCACCGCGCTGTCCGGGTCGACGGCCGCCGCCGCGACCGCGAGGGAGGCGACCGGCTCGTACCCGGCGATCTCGCGCGCCCCGGCGCGCAGCACCAGCGCATGCCCCGGCGGAATGCGCCGTACGCCCTCGTACGGCGTCGAGTCGTGCAGCGCGGCCGGCACGTCCGGGGCGGCGAGGAGCGCGGCGAGGTGCCCGAAGTCGAGGTTGGCCTCGATGAGGTCGGCGAGCGGGAGCGCGGCCGTGGAGTACGCCGTACCGCCGGCCCAGGGGGTGTAGAACACCGGCTTGGCGCCCGCGAGATCGCCGCAGACCATGGTGCGGCGGTTGACCTTGACGACTGCCGTGTAACTGCCGGACCAGGCCGTCAGATGCCGAAGTGCCCCTCCGCGCGCGGAGAACAGGCTCAGGCGCAGTTCCTCGTCCGTGGCACCGCACGTACCGAGGACCGCGATACGTGTCGCCGCGTCGACCTTCACGACCCGTACCTCGTCGGGCCGCCAGTCGCCGACCGCCCACAGCGGATCCGGGTCTCCCCACAGGAGTTGGGACCCCACCGGGTGCACCGTCTCACCGTCGAGTCCGGTCGCCCCCGCGGAACCGATCGCGGCGGCTCCAGCGGCGGTACTGCTCCATCCCACCAACCACCGCATCGACGCCTCCACAGGCTGTGGACAACCAGTGCACCGCACGAACTGGGCACCATGCTGCCATGAAGGACGCCTTCCGGAGGGCCGGAGAAGCCGCTTGAGATCGCGTGAAGACGCCCTGGACGAGGGACAACCGGACAAGGAAGACCCTACGTCCGCGACGCGAATGCGCCCCCGATACGCTCCCCCAAAACACCTAACGCGCCCTCAACTCCCGTGGTAGGAGCGGTATTCGGCGCCGAGAGTCAGGGTCGATTTTCGGCCAAATCGGCGCGACGAGGACAGGCTCGCGCACGCTCCGTACACGCCTTGCGCACCGCTTCGCACCGCGCACAGTCCGGGAGGCGGAGTACGCCTCCCGGACCGGTCCGCCGCCCGCGGGGATGTAGGCGGCGGTGTCCCCCAGCCCACTGGATCCAGTACAGCGGGCCGACCCACGCACGATCCATGGAACCGCTCCCCCGATGGCCGGAGAAGAGCGCACACACAGGCGCACGGCCACACGACGGGGGCACGTCGCAACCCTGCGTGCAAACCCCGCACTCGCGTACGGACCACAATCCCGCCAACCGGAACAATGCCCCTTAACGCTTGGGATGCGGCGAACTACGCTGGGTTTACGAATGCCGCATGGTTATGCCAGCGCGGCAGCCGTCTGTGTCGAGGGGTGGCGCATGTCCAGGGAGCAACGCGGGCCGAACGAAAAACTCGGCACCGTTCTCGCCCTCGCGGGAATCAGCAACGCAGGACTCGCGCGTCGCGTCAACGATCTTGGCGCTCAACGCGGGTTGACACTTCGCTACGACAAGACGTCGGTGGCGCGCTGGGTGTCGAAGGGAATGGTGCCCCAGGGCGCCGCCCCGCACCTCATCGCGGCCGCCATCGGCCAGAAGCTCGGCCGCCCTGTGCCGCTCCACGAGATCGGCCTGGCGGACGCGGATCCCGCACCGGAAGTGGGCCTCGCCTTTCCCCGGGACGTCGGCCAAGCCGTGCGTTCCGCAACGGAGTTGTACCGCCTCGACCTCGCCGGCCGCCGGGCCGGCTCCGGAGGCATCTGGCAGTCCCTCGCCGGGTCGTTCGCAGTCAGCGCATACGCAACGCCCGCCTCACGGTGGCTCATAACCCCGGCCGACAGTTCGGTGGCGCGCGAGGCCAACTCCGCGGAGAGCTCCGGGACACCGCTCAAAGTCGGCCACAGCGATGTGCAGAAACTGCGGGAGGCCGCGGAGGACGCGAGGCGCTGGGACTCCAAGTACGGCGGCGGTGACTGGCGTTCGTCGATGGTGCCGGAGTGCCTGCGGGTGGAGGCGGCACCGCTGCTGCTCGGCTCGTACTCCGACGAGGTCGGCAGAGCGCTGTTCGGCGCGAGTGCCGAACTCACCCGTCTCGCCGGGTGGATGGCGTTCGACACCGGGCAACAGGAGGCGGCGCAGCGGTACTACATCCAGGCGCTGCGGCTGGCCCGCGCGGCGGCGGACGTACCGCTGGGGGGCTACGTACTGGCGTCGATGTCGTTGCAGGCGACCTACCGGGGCTTCGGCGACGAGGGCGTCGACCTCGCGCAGGCCGCCCTGGAGCGCAACCGGGGGCTCGCGACCGCCCGCACCATGAGCTTCTTCCGGCTCGTCGAGGCGCGGTCCCATGCGAAGGCGGGGGACGCCCAGGCGGCCGGCGCTGCCCTGAAGGCGGCGGAGGGGTGGCTGGAGCGGTCCCGGGAGGGCGACAACGATCCCTCGTGGCTCGGGTTCTACGGCTACGACCGGTTCGCCGCGGACGCGGCGGAGTGCTACCGGGACTTGAAGGCGCCGCGTCAGGTCCGTCGGTTCACGGAGCAGGCGTTGTCGAAGCCGACGGAGGAGTTCGTGCGGTCGCATGGTCTCCGGCTCGTCGTCTCGGCGGTGGCCGAGCTGGAGTCGGGGAATCTTGACGCGGCGTGCGAGCAAGGGGTTCGGGCGGTGGAGGTCGCTGGGCGTATCTCGTCGGCGCGTACGACTGAGTACGTGAAGGATCTTCTGCACCGGCTGGAGCCGTACGGGGACGAGCCGCGGGTTGTCGAGTTGCGGGAGAGGGCTCGGCCGTTGTTGATGGCGCCCGCCTAGTCGTCTGCGTGGCTTGTGTTGTCTTGCGGGTGCGGGTTCGTCGTGGCTTGTCGCGCCCACGCGGCGGAGCCGCATATCGATACAGCCCCGCGCCCCTTCAGGGCGACAAGCCCTCCCGGCGTTTGAAGTGGCTGTCAGTGGTGCAGTGCACTATCGGAGGCGGGAGGTGGTGCACGTGGTCGGGTTTGATTGTGACGTGCTTGTGGTCGGGGGCGGGATCGTCGGGCTGTCTACGGCGTATGCGATCACTCGTGCCGCACCGGGCACTCGCGTCACGGTGTTGGAGAAGGAGAGCGGGCCCGCTCGGCACCAGACGGGCCGTAACAGCGGGGTGATCCACAGCGGGATCTACTACAAACCCGGGTCGCTCAAGGCGCGGTACGCGGTGCGCGGGGCCGCCGAGATGGTCAAGTTCTGTGCGGAGTACGGCGTTCCGCATGCCGTCACCGGGAAGCTGATCGTCGCCACGGAGCGGGCCGAGCTGCCCCGTCTGCACGCGCTCGTGCAGCGCGGCCGGGAGAACAACATCCCGGTGCGGGAGCTCGGCGCCGGACAGATCGCCGAGTACGAACCGGAAGTGCGCGGCCTCGCGGCCATACAGGTCGCGACGACCGGCATCTGCGACTACACCGAGGTCGCCCGCCACTTGGCCGAGGCCTCCGGCGCGGAGATCCGCTACGGCGCGCGCGTCGCCCATATCGACCGGCGCCCGGAGCGCGGGGTCGCCGTCCGCACGGTGACCGCCACCGGCGGCGACATCGTCCGCGCGCGCGTGCTGGTGAACTGCGCCGGCCTGCACTGCGACCACGTGGCCCGCCTCACCGGCGACGACCCGGAGATGCGGATCGTGCCGTTCCGCGGCGAGTACTACACCCTCACCCGACCCGAGCTGGTCCGGGGCCTGGTCTACCCGGTACCCGACCCGGCCTTCCCGTTCCTCGGCGTCCACCTCACCCGCGGCATCGACGGCAGCGTCCACCTCGGCCCGAACGCGGTACCGGCCCTGGCCCGCGAGGGCTACGGCTGGGGCGTCGTACGCCCCCGAGAGCTCGCGACGACGGCGGCCTGGCCCGGGGTGTGGCGGATGGCCCGACAGCACTGGCGGTACGGAGCGGGGGAGCTTCGCCGGTCGGTGTCCAAAAGCGCGTTCACGGCAGCCGTACAGCGACTCCTCCCGGCCGTGACGGCGGAGGACCTGGTGCCGTCGCCGGCCGGGGTGCGGGCCCAGGCCGTACTCCGGGACGGCACCCTCGTGGACGACTTCCTGATCAAGGAGGGCCCCCGAGCCATCCACGTCCTCAACGCCCCAAGCCCAGCGGCAACAGCCTCCCTACCGATCGGCAGAGAGGTGGCCCGACGCGCGCTGGCCTCACTGCACCGAGAACTACAACCCCGCTGAAGGGGCGCGGGGCTGTATCGATATGCGGCTCCGCCGCGTGGGCGCGACCAGCCACGACGCACCCGCACCCGCACGACAACACAAGCCGGGCAGGCGCTCGGGCGCACGCCCCGTAAAATCAACGCATTGTGTCTGACACCGCCAACACCCCCACCGAGCCCGCACCCCGCACCCGAGCCAAAGGCGAACCCCGTTTCCCCGACGGGCCTCGGCCCGACCCCGCCGGTTCTCACTTCGAACGCCGGATCCGGAGTTTTCAGCCGCGCCGGAGTCGGGTCACCGCCGGGCAGGCCGACGCGCTGGAACGCCTGTGGCCCAAGTGGGGCCTGGACATCGACGGCCAACGCAGCCTCGATCTGACCGAGTTGTTCGGCAACGACAACCCCGTCGTCCTGGAGATCGGCTTCGGAATGGGCGAAGCCACCGCGCAGATGGCCGCCGCCGACCCCGCGACGAACATCCTCGCCGCCGACGTGCACACCCCGGGTCAGGGCAACCTCCTGGGCCTCGCCGACCACCACGGCCTCTCCAACATCCGCGTCGCCAACGGGGACGCGATCATCCTGCTCCGCGAGATGCTCGCCCCGGACTCGCTCGACGGGCTGCGCGTCTACTTCCCCGACCCCTGGCCGAAGAAGCGGCACCTCAAACGGCGGCTGATCCAGCCGGAGTTCCTCTCGCTGGCCGCGACCCGGCTCAAGCCCGGGGCGACCGTGCACTGCGCGACCGACTGGGAGCCGTACGCGGAGCAGATGCTGGACGTGCTCGGTGCGCACCCGGACTACGAGAACAGCCAACCCGACGGCGGTTTTGCGCCCCGTCCGGACTTCCGGCCGCTGACTCGTTTCGAGGGCCAGGGACTGGACAAGGGACATGTCGTGAACGATCTGCTGTTCCGTCGCGTACCCCACGACGACCAGCGCTGACGCCAGGCTCCATCGCGGGCCGTGCCCTTACCTCGTTAGGGTCGATGCCGTGGCCACGTTTTCGCCGTACCCCCCACACCCCGGCCACCTCGCCGGTGGTGTGCCCGGGCACGGGCGGCGCGAGCGCTGGTGGCGGCGGAACTGGGTCCGGCACGGCGCGCTGATCACCCTGCTCACGCTCTCCGGGCTGGTCATCCTCGCACTCGTGCGCCAACAGACCGGTACGGAAGGCTTCTTGGTGGGCCTGGGGCTCGCCGTACTGCCCGTGCCGCCGCTGGTCGCCGCGTTCCGCTGGCTGGACCGGGTCGACCCCGGGCCCTGGCGGAACCTGCTCTTCTCCTTCGCGTGGGGCGCCTGCGCCGCAGCCCTCATAGCCATCGTCGCCAACAGCTTCGCGACCAGATGGATAGCGACCACGACCGCCGACCCGACCAGCGCGGACACCCTGGGCGCGACCGTCATAGCCCCCATCGTCGAGGAGTCGGCGAAGGCGGCGGCCGTCCTGCTCGTCTTCCTGTTCCGCAGACGGGACTTCACCGGGATCGTCGACGGCGTGGTGATAGCCGGGGTCACCGCCACCGGCTTCGCGTTCACCGAGAACATCCTCTACCTCGGCACCGCCTTCGGCACCGACCAGCTCACCGGCGACCGCGGTTTCACCTCCGTCACCGCGGCGACCTTCTTCGTGCGCATCGTCATGTCCCCGTTCGCGCACCCCCTGTTCACCGTCCTCACCGGCATCGGCTTCGGCATCGCCGCGCTCTCCCCCGACCGGCACCACCTCCGGCGCGTCCTGGTCCCGCTGACCGGCCTGCTGCTCGCGATGGGCATGCACGCGATCTGGAACGGCTCCTCCACCTTCGGCCAGTACGGCTTCTTCGAGGTCTACGGCGTCTTCATGGTCCCCATGTTCGGCCTGCTGACCTGGCTCGCGGTCTGGACCCGGCAGCGCGAACTGCGCACCGTGCGCGAGGAGTTGCCCGTCTACGTGTACGCGGGCTGGCTGACCCCGGCCGAACCGTCCGTGCTCGGCTCGATGAAGGCACGGCGGCTGGCCCGCGAGTACGCCCGCCACCACCTCGGCCGCCCTGCGGGCCGCTCGGTCGCCCAGTACGAGGCGTACGCGACCTCCCTGGCGTTCCTGCGACACCGGGCCGCACGGGGCCGCGCCGGCGCCGAATTCGTCGTACGGGAAAGGGAGTTGCTGCACGAGCTGTGGCTGCGCCGGGAGGTGGCGCGGCCGGCGCTGGACTACGCGGCGCGGCGGACGGTGCCTCCGGTGCCGGTGGTGGTGCCGCCGTGGCCGCCGGTGTACGGGTCGTACGGGACTTCCCTGTACAACCCGTACCGGTCCTGACGGCTCTTAGGCGGAGGCGTCCGTCAGCTTGGCGATCTCCGTGTCCGTCAGCTCCAGTTCGGCCACGGCCAGCAGCGCGGGGAGCTGGTCGACCGTGCGGGCGGAGGCGATCGGGGCCGCGACCGTGGGCCGGGCGGCGAGCCAGGCCAGGGCGACCGTGGCGACCGGGGCGTCGTGGGCCCGGGCGACCTCGTCCAGGGCGGTGAGGACCTTCCGGCCGCGCTCCGACTCGAGGTACTGCGCCGCGCGCCCGGCCCGCGGGCTGTCGACCGTCGTACCGGGGCGGTACTTGCCGGTGAGGAATCCGGAGGCCAGCGCGAAGTACGGCAGCGCCGACAGGCCGTTCCGCTCGACGACGTCCAGCAGTTCGCCCTCGTAGGTGTCGCGCGAGACCAGGTTGTAGTGGGGCTGCACGGCGACATAGCGCGCCAGGCCCTCGCGGTCGGAGAAGTCGAGGGATGCCGTCAGGCGCTCCGGGGAGATGTTGGAGGCGGCGATCTGGCGGACCTTGCCCGCCTTCACCAGCTCGTCCAGCGCGCCGATGATCTCCTCGACCGGTACCTCGACCTTGTCCCAGTGGGTGTAGTAGAGGTCGATGTGGTCCGTGCCCAGGCGGCGCAGGGACGCGTCCGCGGCGGCCTTGATGTTGGCGGCGCTCAGGCCCTGGAACTCGGGGTGCTGGCTGACCTTGGTGGCGATGACGACGTCGGAGCGGTTGCCGCGGGCCTCGACCCACTTGCCGATGATGGTCTCGGACTCGCCGCCCTGGTTGCCCGGCGCGAACGCCGAGTACGAGTCGGCGGTGTCGATGAAGTTGCCGCCCGCGGCGGCGTACGCGTCGAGGACGGCGAAGGAGGTCGCCTCGTCGGCGGTCCAGCCGAAGACGTTGCCGCCGAGGGAGAGCGGGAAGACCTCGAGGTCGGACCGGCCCAGCTTGCGAAGAGAAGTCATGCCTCTCTTCAACAGCCGGACCGGAACCCGCTATTCCAGAGGCTCAGGGGTTGAGGCCCTTGCTGCGCAGCCAGGGCGCCGGGTCGCTGGCGGTGGCCGCGCCGTTGATGTGGACCTCCAGGTGGAGGTGCGGTCCGGTCACGTTGCCGGTGGCGCCCACGCGGCCGATGACGTCACCGGTGGCGACCTTCTGCCCGACGCTGACGTTGATCGAGGACTGGTGGCAGAACCACAGCTCGGTGCCGTCGTCGAGGGTGAGGATCGTGCGGTAGCCGTACGACCCGGCCCAGCCCGCCTCGGTGACCGTGCCGCTGTGGATGGCCTTGATCAGCGTGCCGGTGGGCGCGGCGAAGTCGAGTCCGGTGTGGTAGCCGGAGGACCACATCGAGCCGGCCTGGCCGAAGGTGCCGGTGATCGTGTACGAGCCGACCGGCAGCGTGTACTGCTTGGCCAGCTCGGCGAGCTTCGCGGCCTCGGCCTTCTTCTTGGCGGCGGCCTCCGCGGCCTTCTTCGCGTCGGCGGCCTTCTTCGCCGCGTCCTTCTCGGCCTTGGCGGCAGCGGCGTCGACCTGCTTGGCGACGGCGGCCTCGGCGGCGGCCTTCGACTTGCCGTCGACCTGGAGCTGCTGGAGTTCGGCCTGCTCCATGATCCGGTTGCGCAGCAGCTCACCCGCGTCCGAGGCGCCCTTGGCGGTCTCGGTGGTGGTCACGCCGACGCTGCTGAGCGCGGTCGCGGAACCCTTGGGGGTGCTGGAGGAGTCGTCCAGCAGATGGCCCACGGAGGGCAGGTCGGGCATGGAGATCGAGACCGGCGGCTTGCCGGTGTTGGCGCTTGCCATCCCGCCCGCGCTGACGGCGGCTATGACACCGACGCCCAGAACGGTGGAGCTGCGGGCGAATCCTCCGCCACCACGCTGCTTTGCGACACGGTGCTTGCCGCGGTTGGGAGCAACGGACTCCGCGCTGGGATTCCACTCCTCCCAGGGGCCCTCGTCGGGGCGGTAACCGCCGTAGACGACAGGGGCTTCTGGGGCAGCCTGGTTTGACGCCACGTGGGCGTGCTCCTTTCCTTCCTTCTCGCCTACCGGGTTAGCTGACGGGTTCGGAGCAGGAAGGTCTCCTACGCGCGTAAACCTGCCGTGTTCCCACGGCTGTCGACGAGCGATTCACCCCAAGTGGTGGTTCCCCGGTTCCCTCGCGGGATTCGGCGCGTGCGCACGGAGCTGTCTCTTGTGACAACTGGGACGACCGCGCTGCGTTATCGAACGTTAATAGACACAGGCACCCCTTTCCAAGCCGTTCCGCTTGATCATTAACCTTTCCTTGCTGGACGAACGGCCCACCACCGGCGAAAAACGGGCGAGTTGGCCAAGTCTCAGAATTCCCACAGGTATTGACGGTATGTCAGTTGTTATGCGGAGGGCGGTCGCCCGATCACGGCCCGTGATATCCGGCCCGGACGGTCATGGATGGCGTACGGCGATCATCGCCATGTCGTCCGTCATCCAGCCCCCGGAGTAGCGGCGGACCTCCTTGGCGAGGATGTCGAGCAGCGCCTCGGGGCTGCGGAAGGTCCGGCCGGCCAGTCGCTCCCCCGGGTCGTAGAAGACCCCGCAGGCGTCGCGCGCCTCGGACAGCCCGTCGGTGTACACCAGCAGCGTGGCCCCGCCCGGGAACGCGAACTCCTCGACGCGGTCGGGCCAGACCCCCAACTCGCCCATTCCCAGCGGCAGTGCGGGCTCCTTGACGAGCAACGTGCCCACGGTGCCGTCCTCGTGCAGGAGCAGCGGCGGCGGATGCCCGCGGTCGACGATCCGTACGACGCCGTCGCCGTGCGGGAGTTCGGCGAGGACCGCCGTGGTGAACCCCTCGAACGCGTCGAGCCCGTCACGCCGGGTGCCCTCGCGCGCCAGCGCCCGCTCCAGCCGCTGGGCGACCGCCTCCAGGGTGGTCTCCTGCTCGGCCGCCTCCCGGAACGCCCCGATCACCACGGCGACGGCGGCGACCGCGCCCATGCCCTTCCCGCGCACGTCGCCGACGACCAGCCGTACGCCGTGCGGGGTGTCCTGCACCGCGTACAGGTCGCCGCCGATGAACGCGCCCTCCTGCGCCGCCTCGTACCGTGCCGCGATCGCGAACCCGCCGATCCGCTCGGCCGGTTCGGGCAGTACGGCGCGCTGGGCGGCCTCGGCGATCTCGCGCGCGGAGGCGAGCTGTTCTCTGCCGCGGCGGACCAGGAGGTTGATCAGGACCGCGAGGACGGCGACCGTCACCACGGTGGCCGCCTCGGTGACCGCGTCCATGCGGAAGACGATGCCGAGCCTGATGTGGACCACGAGGCCGACGACGACGGAGGCCAGGCCGGTGAGGACGGTGCCGCGCCGCGAGTAGAGCGGGGCGGCGACGAGCGGGGCGGCGGTGAAGAAGGGGGCCGCCGTGAAGTCCTGCGGGGTGAAGTAGTCGTAGCAGGCCCCGACGATCAGCAGCAGCGGGGGCAGGCAGCGGACGAAGGCGAGGGCGTACGGGATCCGGCGTCCCTCGTCGGGGCCGAGGCCGGGGTCGGGCGTGGGATCGCCGGGCAGGCGCCCGCCGGCTCGCACATACGGACCCTCCTCCTCCACGCGACCAGTTTTTCCCGGTGGGGGGAGGGCGGCGAGCGGGGCGGGCCAATCGGGGTGGGAGAGACGGGGTGGGAGAGACGGGCGGGAAACACCAAGGGCCGGAACCCATTTCTGGATTCCGGCCCTTGGCCTTAGTAGCGGGGACAGGATTTGAACCTGCGACCTCTGGGTTATGAGCCCAGCGAGCTACCGAGCTGCTCCACCCCGCGCCGTTGTGATTGCAACTATACGCCATTCGCGGGGTCCGATGTCACACGGGTTTCAGTCGGCGGTGTTCCCGGCGTGCGTGAGGGTCTCCCAGGAGACGAAGAGGTCGTCGCTGCCGGCCGGCCTGCTCTCCTCGGCGAGCTTGTGCGCGGCGGGCACCTTCTCGCCGAGCCGGCCCTCCAGGTGGTTGAGGGCGACCTCCAGGTCGGGCCCCATGTTCCGGTCGACCTTGCCGCCGCACAACCAGGCGGGCGCGGGCTCGCCGAGCTGGTAGCGGGCGTGCAGGTCGAGGGCTGCCTTGAGCCGGTCCTTGACCCCGGCGTAGAGGTCGACGCCCTGGTGCCAGGCGGTCTCGGCGATGTGCGCGGTGGCCGCGAGCGAGTACCCGACGTGCTTGAAGTTGCGGCAGGTCTCCTGGGCGACGCCGTCCTTGAAGGTGGTCTGCTTGAACCAGTACGTCGTCAGCTTCTGCGGGGTGGTGAGCTTCGACCCGACCGGGGCGAGCGGCACCTTGCCGTCCTTGGCCAGGTAGAAGTAGGCGGGCACGCGGTCGCGGAAGCGTTTGACGGCCGCATCGAAGGCCTTGTGGTCGTCGAGGAAGACGGCGATGCCGATCGCCGCGTCGGTCATCGCGAGGTCCCAGTTGCCGTTGTAGTCCGGCAGGTTCTTGGTGACTTCCGGCTCGTAGGCGGTACGCAGCATCGTCCCGAACCGCTTGACCCTGTCCGCCGGCCAGTCGGCGCCGGGCGCGTACCGCACGATCTCCGCAGCGCGCGCCCAGGTCGACCCCGCCCACGCGGTCTGCAGCCCGGCGTCGTCGGAGGTGTGCTCCTTCATCCTCGCCGACCAGTCGTCCATGATCTCCCGCGCCTTGAGCGCGTGGTGCTGCTTCCCGGTGATGCTGAACAGCAGGGCCTGCGTGTACGCCGCGATCGCGTCCTCGCGCTCCTCGACGCAGCCGTGCGCGGCCTTGCCGTTCCATGGGCAGTCGACGTCGGCGGACGGCTTCGCCGTGTACTTGTACGACCCGTACTTGCTGTCCCGCATCCCGAAGTACGCCTTGAGCCAGGGCTGCTTCCCGGCGGCCACGTTCTGCCGTACGGCGTCCAACTGGCCCTTGCTGACCAGTACTCCGGGGTGGGTGAACGCCGCGTCGGCGGGCAGGGCCCGTGCCATGGTCCGGGTGCCGGTGTCCGCCGCCCCGCACGAGGCGAGAAGCCCTGCGACCACGGTCGCGCCCAGCACCGCCGCTGCCCTCATGTGTCCTACCTCCGCGTTGTCCCTACCGGGTCATTCGCAGCGTGGCCCTTCGGGGATGGAGCCGCAGGATTTGATGGGCCGATTGGTCGTGCTGGGGGGTGTTGGTGTGGGCGTCCGGGGGCTGCCGCCCCCAGGCCCCCGCTTCGGCCCGAAAGTGCCTCGTCCTCAAACGCCGGACGGGCTGATTTTGTGGGCCTGCGCTGAACAGGCACCGGACGGACTGGATGTTGCCCGGCCGTGCTGAAAAGGGGCCGGACAGGCTGGGTGTTGCCGACCGTGCTGAAAAGGCGCCGGACGGGCTGGATGTCGCCGGCCCGTGCTGAAAAGCGCCGGACGGGCTGGATGCTGCTGACCTGTGCTGGAGAGGCTCCGGACGGGCTGATTTTGTGGGCCGGTGATGAAGAGGCGCTGGACAGGCTGATTTTGCTCGCCCGTGCCGAAGAAAGGCGCCGCACGTGCTGACTTTGCTTGCCCCTGCCGAAACGGCGTCGCACATGCTGATTCTGCTCACCCATACCCAGGCGCCGCACATGCCGATTCTGCTCACCCGTGCCGAAAAGGCGCCGCACGGGCTGATTCCGGTCACCTCAGCAGATGTCCGTTCGGCGCCTTCGCCCGCTCCTCGTACTCCGGGAGTACGAGCACGGAGACCCCCTGCGCGGCCAGCGCCCCGCTTCCGTCGGCGGCCGCCACGAACGTGTCCGGCTCGCGCCAAGCGGTCACCACCCTCCGGACACCCGCGTCGAGGATCAGGCGGGCGCAGGGCTTGGGGCGGGAGGCGCGGTGGGTGCAGGGTTCGAGGCTGGTGTAGACCGTGGCGGTGGGGAGGCGGGGGTCCGCCGGGTCGAGCTTGGCCAGGGCCGCCTCCTCCGCGTGGACCACCGGGTCGCCGGCCTCGCGGGAGTGGCCCCGGGCGAGTTCCGTGCCGTCCTCGGCCACGACCACCGCGCCGACGCTGAACGCCGTCTCCGAGGGCGGGCAGCCGGCGGCCAGGTCGCAGGCGAGGGCGAGCCAGTGGTGGTCGGCCGCGGCGGGGAGGTCACCGGTGCCGGGGGCGGTGGGTTCGTAGCGGATGAGGACGACGTCCTCGATGGGGCGGGTTTCGAGGAGGCGGAGGCGGCCTGCCTGGTAGGTGCCGGGGCCGAAGAGGCGGGGGGCGTCCGGGGTGCCCACGAAGAGCGGGGACAGGACGAGTTGGAGTTCGTCGGCCAGGCCCTGCTGGAGGAGTTGGGTGTGGATCGTGCCGCCGCCCTCGACCATCAGGCGGTCAACTCCCCTGACGGCGTGGAGGTGTTCGAGCAGTTGGCGCCAGTCGAGGTCGGGGCCGAGGGCCACGATGTCTGCGGCCAGGCCGAGTTGGCGTGCTCGCTCCGCGCCCTTGTCCGTCGTATAGACGAGTTTGTCGCCGCCCGTGTGCCAGAAGTTGGCGCTCGGGTCCAGTTCGCCGGAGCCGCTGACCGTGACCTTGAGGGGGTATTCCGGCTTGCCCGCGGCGGTGCGGGCGGCTCGGCGGGCCGGGGAGTTGACGAGGAGGCGGGGGTTGTCCGCGCGGATCGTGCCGGCGCCGATGAGGATCGCGTCCACGGACGCCCGGACCTCGTCGACCCGGTCGAAGTCGGCCGGGCTGGAGAGGAGCAGCCGGTCGGGGCCGGTGTCGTCGAGGTAGCCGTCGAGGGAGACGGCGGCGGACAGCAGGACGTGGGGGAAGGACATCGACGCGCTCCCGGCTCGACGGAATGGCGGGGCTTGGAACAGTGGGGCTTGGTTCAAGTTTGAAACAAACCTACACTGGGGGCATGACGACTCGCTGGCTCACCGCCGAGGAGCAGCGCGCCTGGCGCGCGTACATCGCCGCGACGCACCTCCTGGAGGACGCGATCGACCGGCAGCTCCAGCAGGAGGCCGGCATGCCCCACCTGTACTACTCCATCCTCGCCAACCTCTCCGACGTACCGGACCGCCGGCTGCGGATGACCGACCTCGCCGAGAAGTCGAAGATCACCCGGAGCCGGCTGACGTACGCGGTGACCCGGCTGGAGAAGGACGGTCTGGTGCGGCGGGAGGGGTGTCCGTCGGACAAGCGGGGCAGCACCGCGATCCTGACCGACGCGGGGATGGACGTCCTGGAGCGTACGGCGCCGGGCCATGTCGAGACCGTCCGCGCGGCGATCTTCGACCATCTCACCCCGGAGCAGGTGGGCCAGTTGGAGGAGATCAGCACCCAGATCGCGCGGGCGCTGGAGACGCCGGAGGACGTTCCGTGGCGGCGCCGCTCCACACCGTCGTGTTCGTGACCCGCCTTCGCGCCCCGTCGCCATGACCCGCCTTCGTGACCCGTCCCACAAATCTGTTGCTTCAAATTTCAAGCATGAGGTAGTGTCCGTGATCGTGGATGTGCTTCAAAACTGAAGCACATCCGCATACCTACCGCCTGACCACGGAGACCCGCATGCCCGACTTCCCCGCCGCCACCCCGCGTGCCCGCGTCCGGGTACCGCTGCGCTTCCAGGACGGCTACGGCGTCGACGCCGAACTCGTCACCTTCCACGGCCTGACCGACGGCCAGGAGCATGTCGCGGTCGTCCTCGGCGACCCCGCCCCCGGCACCACCCCGCTGGTCCGGCTGCACTCCGAATGCCTGACCGGCGATGTCTTCGGCTCCGCCCGCTGCGACTGCGGACCCCAGTTGCGCGAGGCCGTCGAGCGCATCGCCGACCGCGGCGGTGTCCTGCTCTATCTGCGCCAGGAGGGCCGGGGCATCGGCCTCTACAACAAGCTCGACGCGTACGCCCTCCAGGACCAGGGCCTCGACACCTACGCGGCGAACACCGCGCTGGGCCTGCCCGAGGACGCCCGCGACTACACCTCCGCCGCGCAGATGCTCACCGCCCTCGGGATCACCTCGCTGGACCTGCTCTCCAACAACCCCGACAAGGCGGACCAGTTGCGCGGTCTCGGCATCGACGTGCACGACCGGGTGCCGACCGGTGTCTTCACCACCCCGCACAACGTCCGCTATCTCCGCGCGAAGGTCCTCCAGACCCAACACACGCTGCCGCTGGGCCAGTTGACGGAGCTGCACGCGGGCTGAGGGGCCCGGTGGCGCGGCCGGTGGTGTAGCGGGCTACACCATCCATTCGGGAGAGCACTCCCTCGTGCCGGAGAGCGGCCGACGGAAGGCTTGAGACCACGATCACGCACGTGATCCGGATCTCGACCGACCGCCGACGTGGAGGCCTTCCCCAGCCATGGCTACTCTCCTTTATCACTTGGGCCGTGTGGCCTTCCGGTGGCGCTGGTTCGTCACCGTCCTGTGGGTGGCGGTCCTCGGCGCCGTCGGATTCGCCGCCACCAAGGCCCCCGCCGCCCCGGACGACGGCTTCACGATGCCCGGCATCGAGTCGCAGCGCGCCTTCGACCTGCTGGAGCAGCGCTTCCCCGGCACCGCGGCGGACGGCGCGAGCGCGCGGATCGTCTTCGTCGCCCCGAACGGCGAGAAGGTCACCGCGACCGAGAACAGGGCGGCGATCGAGAAGCTGGTGACGGAGGCGGCCGACGGCTCCCAAGTCGCCTCCACCGTGGACCCGTTCGCCGCGAAGGCGGTGAGCGCGGACGCGACGACGGCGTACTCCACCGTCACCTTCAAGGTGAAGGCCGACGACCTCACCGACACCGCCAAGACCCATCTGGAACGGGCCATCGACACGGCCCAGAAGGCGGGACTGACCGTCGAGGTCGGCGGTGACGCGCTCGCCACCCAGCCCGCCGCCGGCGGCAGCGCCGAGGCGATCGGCATCGCGATAGCGGCCCTGGTCCTCCTGATCACCTTCGGTTCGCTGGCCGCGGCCGGCCTGCCGCTCCTCACCGCGATCCTCGGTGTCGGCATCAGCATGTCGGCGATCCTCGCCCTGGGCAGCGCCTTCGGCCTCTCCGAGACAACCGGCACGCTCGCCACGATGCTCGGCCTCGCCTGCGGCATCGACTACGCGCTCTTCGTCGTATCGCGCTACCGCGAGGAACGGGCGAAGGGCCACGCGCCCCGCGAGGCGGCCGGACTCGCGGCCGGTACGGCGGGTTCGGCAGTGGTGTTCGCCGGTCTGACCGTTGTCATCGCCCTGGCCGGTCTGTCCGTGGTCGGCATCCCGATGCTGACGAAGATGGGCCTGGCGGCGGCCGGCGCCGTCCTCCTGTCGGTCCTGATCTCCCTCACCCTCGTCCCGGCGCTCCTCGGCTTCTGGCCGAACAAGGTGCTGTCGCGCGGGGTCCGCAAGGGCACCCGGCGCGGCAGGAAGAGCGACGAGAACAACGGCGGCAGCCGCTGGGCCCGGCTCGTCGTACGCCGCCCGATCCCCGTCCTGCTGCTCGGCGTCGTGGGCCTCGGCGCGATGGCCCTGCCCGCCCTGAACCTCCAGCTCGGCATGCCCGGCGACGAGGCCAAGTCCACCTCCACCACCGAACGCCGTGCCTACGACGACCTCGCGAAGGGCTTCGGCCCCGGCTTCAACGGCCCCCTGACCATCGTCGTGGACGCCAAGGGAGCCACCGACGCGAAGAGCGCCGTGGCGACCGTCTCGAAGGAGATCGCGGCCACCGACGGAGTGGTCTCCGTCTCGCCCGCCCGCTTCAACTCGGCAGGCGACACAGCGGTGTTCTCCGCGACCCCGTCCACCAGCCCCACCGACGAGAAGACCAAGCAGCTCGTCCAGACGATCCGCGACGAACGGCCGGGTATCGAGTCGAAGGCTTCCGGCGCCGACTTCGAGGTCACCGGCACCACCGCGCTGAACATCGACGTGGCGCAGAAGGTCCAGGACGCGCTGATCCCGTATCTGGCCCTGGTGGTCGGCCTGGCGATCGTGCTGCTGCTCCTGGTCTTCCGCTCGCTCCTGGTCCCGCTGAAGGCGGCCCTCGGCTTCCTGCTCTCGGTCCTCGCGGCGCTCGGCGCGGTGGTCGCGGTCTTCCAACAGGGCCACGGGGCCTCGCTGTTGGGCGTGGACCAGACCGGCCCGATCATGAGCCTGATGCCGATCTTCCTGGTGGGCATCGTCTTCGGCCTGGCCATGGACTACGAAGTGTTCCTGGTCTCCCGGATGCGCGAGGCGTACGTCCACGGGGACGGGCCCGGTCAGGCGATCGTCTCCGGGTTCCGGCACAGCGCCCGGGTGGTCGTGGCCGCCGCGCTGATCATGATGGCGGTGTTCTCGGGCTTCATCGGCGCGGGCGCCTCGATGATCAAGATGATCGGCTTCGGGCTGGCCATCGCGGTCCTGTTCGACGCGTTCGTGGTCCGGATGGCGATCGTGCCGGCCGTCCTCTCCCTGCTCGGCAACAAGGCCTGGTACCTGCCGAGTTGGCTCAACCGCGTCCTCCCCCGGATGGACGTCGAGGGCGAGGCACTGAGCCGCAAGGTCCCGGCGCCGGTGACCGACCCGCCGACCGTCCATCTCACCCCGGTCCCCTAGGGACCCCGCAGACCGGGGCCGCCGAGAGCGGAGGCGGCCTCGCGGCGCCCGGATCCCGTGGGGACGGGGACCCGGCGCAAGTCCCGGGCCCGGCGACGGGGCACTCCCCCCGCCCGTCGCCGGGCCCGCGGACGTCCAGATCCCACCCATTCACCAACTCGCCCACCAGAGAGGGCACTTCGATGAAAACCTCCGTGCAGGCCGGGGTGGCCGGGCTGCTCGCCTGCGGCACGCTGGTCACCGTGGTCCTGACCACCCGTGACGGCGGCGACAGCCACACCGGTGTCACCTACTCCGCCCCGTCGAAGGGCCCGTACGTGGCGCTCGGCGACTCCTACACCGCCGGCCCCGGCATCACCGACCCGACCGGCACCCCGGCCGGCTGCGACCGCTCCGCCGGCAACTACCCGGCCCTGGTCGCCGCCGAACTCGGCGTCAAGGCAGGCGACTTCCGCGACATGAGCTGCAGCGGCGCCACGACCACCGACCTCACGACCTCCCAGAGCACCGACGACGGCACCAACCCGCCCCAGCTCAGGGCGATTTCGTCCACCACCCGCCTGATCACCATAGGCATCGGCGGCAACGACATCGGCTTCAGCTCGATGATCAAGCGGTGCGTCGCGATGGGCGCGCTGTACCAAATGGCGGGCAGCGGCAAGTACTTCGCCGAGGACGCGCCCTGCGAGCGCAACTACGTGAAGGGCGACTCCGACACGGTGACGAAGAAGATCGCCACGGCAGGCACCCGCCTCACCCGGGTCCTGAACGAGGTCAAGCGCCGCGCCCCCGAAGCCCGGATCTACGTCGTCTCGTACCCGGCGCTCCTGCCGGCCGACAGCGCCGACTGCGGCCGGGACATGTCCCTCGCACCCGGCGACGTGACCTTCCTCCGCGAGAAGGAGCAGCAGCTCAACACCATGCTCCGGCAACGGAGTTCGGAGGCCGGGGCCGGCTACGTCGACACGTACGCCCCCTCGGCGGACCACAACGCCTGTGCCGCGCAGGCCACCCGCTGGATCGAGCCGCTCGTACCGAAGAGCCCGGCGGCTCCGGTGCATCCGAACGCGCGCGGGGAGCGGGGGATGGCGGACGCGGTCCTGCGCACCATCAGGTCGGCGCTGTAGAAGGCGCCGACAGTGTCAACCCGCGGGCCCGCAACCTAAGTTGCACTCGTGGACACTGTCAGTAACGACAACACGCTGGCTCCTCCCCCCGCCCCCGGCACAGCATGAGGCGACTCGTCCCCAAGCGATCGATCGGGAGCCCCAGTGAACCCCTCCCCCGACGGTGTCGGCCGCCGCGTCTTCCTCGGCCGCACCGCAGGCGTCACGGCCGGCGCGACACTCCTCGGCACCCTGCCCCCCACCCCCGCGTCAGCCACCCCGCACACCCCCACGAGCCACCCCGTCAGAACCCGGTCCGGCCTGGTCACGGGCGCCCCCGCCGCCCTCCCCGGCGTCACCGTCTACAAGGGCATCCCCTACGCCGCCTCCACAGCCGGCGAGAACCGCTGGCGAGCTCCGCAACCACCCCCGTCCTGGCAGGGCGTCCGCAAGGCCGACACCTGGGGCGCCGCCTGCCCCCAGCCGGTCACGGGCATAGCGGCGGACAAGGTCCCCCCACTGAGCGAGGACTGCCTGAACCTCAACATCTGGACGGCGGCGGGCAGTTCACCGTCCCCCCGGGACCTCCGCCCGGTCTTCGTCTGGATCTACGGCGGCCGCAACAGCGCCATGTGGGCCTCGCAGCCGGTGTACGACGGGGCGAACCTGGCGGCCAAGGGCGCGGTCGTGGTGACGTACAACCACCGGGTGGGCGCCTTCGGCAACCTCGCCCATCCGGCGCTGAGTTCGGAGGGCGGGCACGGTGGCTCCGGCAACTGGGGTGTGCAGGACACGGTGGCCGCGCTGCGGTGGATCCGCCGCAACATCGCCGCGTTCGGGGGCGATCCGGAGCGGGTGACCCTGGCGGGCTGGTCGCACGGCTCGTCCTTCGTGAACATCCTGATGATCTCGAAGCTCGCACGCGGCCTGTTCCACCGGGCACTCCTCTCGGCCGGCGTGCAGTACACCAAGGACCCCGCGCTGGGCCATGTGGCGGGCGGCTACGCGCAGTTGGCCGCAGCGGAGGCGAACGGCACGGCGTTCGCGACATACATGGGCGCGACCTCGCTGCCGGAGCTGCGCGCCCTGCCGGCCGACGAGATCGTGACGAAGGTGTACGCGCAGGGCGCCCCGGCGGCGGGCACGAGCTTCGGCAACGTACTGGACGGCTACGTCCTGCCGAGGACCTACACGGCCGCCATGACGTCCCGTACCGAGTACGACATCCCCGTCCTCACCGGCAACAACAAGGACGAGAACGGCGCTTCACCGACGCTGACGATGACGGTCGCGGCCTACGAGACCTACGCGGCGACGACATTCGGTGAGCGGGCAGCCGACTTCCTCGCCCTCTACCCCGCGACGACGGACGCGGAGGCGGCAGCCCAGTACAACAACTACGCCCGCGACGAGGAACGCGTCTCCACCTTCCTCTGGGGCACCCAGTTCAGGACCACGGCCGCCAACCGCAGCCCCGTGTACGCCTATTGGTGGACCCACGTCCCCCCGGGCCAGGACACCACCAACCCGATCGAACCGGCGAACGGCGCGGGCGCGTACCACGGCGCCGAGAAGTACTACTTCTTCGGCAACCTGTACGGCACCGACCGCCCGTGGACGGCGGCGGACCACGCCATCGCCGACACCACGTCCTCGTACGTCGCGAACTTCGCGGCAACGGGCAACCCGAACGGGCACGGCCTGCCGCCGTGGCCGGCGTTGCGCACATCGAAGCCGGAGTCGATGGAACTGGGCGACCACTTCGCGACGCTGCCTGCGGCGGACAGTCCGGCCAAGTACGCGTTTTTGAAGGGGTATTTGGAGGGTCAGGGGACGGAGTACTAGGGCCGCGCGTCTCCGGCTCTGTCAGGAGGTGAGGGGTCCGTCGAGCACGATTCGCCCGACCTGCTGGTCGCCGTTCGTGCCGATGGATCACTCACGGCCGGACCTGCATGCTGACGGTATGGACTCACTGACCGACGCGCTGACCACCAACCCCTACCCCGGCCGCGGAGTGCTGTGGTGCAGAACCGGCGACGGCTCAACGCTCGGCGCCTATTTCCTCACCGGCCGAAGCCCCGCGTCCCAGGCCCGCACCCTGCACCGCACTCCTGCCGGCGAACTGATCGTCGCCCCCTCCGACACCCGGCACCACGACCACCTCCGGCACTACGTCGCCGCTCGGCAGAGCCAGGACTGGCTGGTCTTCGGCAACGGCGAGCAGGTCTCCGCGGTGGCCGACCGACTCGCCTCGGGGCAGCCCCCGGCTCTCGCCCTGGACGGCCTGGACTACGAACCCGACCCGCCGATCTTCACTCCCCGCCTGACCGTGATCGCGGACAACCGCGAGACGGGCCGAGCGTGGTTCGGCGCCGCGCGGCGCAGCAGCGGGAAGCGCACGGCCACCGACCGGCTCACCCTGCACATCGGCGACCCGGCTCCCGGCGAAGGCGTCCTCATGACGACCTACCGCTCCGACGGGCAACAGATCGCCACCGGCGCCCCGTTCACGGAAGTCCACACCGGCGCGCACACCCCCGGCGACCTCATGGAAGAGCTGTGGTCGGCGCTACCGGCCCAACTCCGCATCGCCGCCGCTGTCTTCGCACCCGGAGGGCTCACGACCGCGGACATCCGGAGCTGAAGAGCAAGCGACAACCCTCGCCTCACAGAAGGACGACGCACCCCCGCCGCTCCAACTCGCCCAGCAGCGCCGCGGAAGGCTCGCAGGCGTTCCAGCGCAGGTCCAGCTTCTCCAGGGAGGGGATGGTCGGCACCCATTGCGGCAGGGCTGTGAGGCGATTGCTTCGCAGGTCGAGATGGCGCAGTAGGGGCAAGTCGGCGAGCACCGGCGGGAGTTCGGCGAGGGCGTTCTCGCGCAGGTCCAGGTGACGTAGTTCGTGGAGGTCGGCCACGGACGGTGGCAGGCGGTCGATCTCGTTGCCGCGGAGCCAGAGTTCGCGCAGGGCACGGAGTTCGCCGAGGTTGTCGGGCAGGGTGGTCAGCCGGTTGTGCTGGGCCCGGAGTTCGATCAGGCCGGCCATGCGGCCGACGGCCTCGGGCAGGGCGGTGAGCGTGTTCTCGCCGACGTTGAGATAGCGCAGCCGGATCAACTTCCCGAGGGCGTCCGGGAGTTCGGTCAACGCGTTGTCGTGCAGGTAGAGGAAGCCGTCGAGGTCGGTCAGGTCGCCGAGTTCGTCGGGCAGCGCGGTGAGGCGGTTGTGACCGAGGTCCAGGGTGGTCAGCCGGCGCAGTTGCCCGACCTCGGGCGGCAGGTCCGTGAGTCCGTTGTCGGCGAGGATGAGGACCTGGAGTTCGGTGCGCCGCCAGACCGACTCGGGTACTTTTCCGAGCTGTCGGCGCCACAGGTTCAGCGTGTGCGGCACGGTTCACTCCCTCACGGGGTGGGTCGGTGGTCGGGCCCGGCTGTCGCCAACAGCCGTATCACCTCTACGAGTTGACGACGTACGCCTGCGTCCGCGATGAGCCCGTCCGCGCCGAGCATCCCCCGGTCCACCGGGATCTTCACGCAGGCCGCGTCCACGATGTCGGCGCCGGTGTAGCCGAGAACGCCCCGCAACGTGGCCTCCGCGCCCGAACCCCGCCCCGGTGCGGCCGCGTTGACCCAGGCGACCGGCTTGTCACCGATCTCGGTGCCCCCGACCGTCCAGTCCAACAGGTTCTTGAACGAACCCGGCAGGGTGCCCGCGTACTCCGGGGTGCAGATCAGGATGCCGGCGGCCTGCTCGATCGCCGCCCGCAACCCGGCCACGGACGCCGGCAACGGGTCCGTGTCGTCATCGGGGTTGAAGTGCGGAAGCTCCGCGAGACCGTCGTACAGCACGGCGCGCGTCCGAGCGTCCGCCGCCACGTCGTAGGCGGTACGCAGCACGGCGTCGTTGGAGGAGCCGGCCCGCAGGCTGCCTGACAGCAGCAGGATCACTGGTGGAGTGGACATCCGCTCAACCTACTCGCGGCACAGGTACGGGAGTCGAGAGACGGAGCCCGTCCCGAGAACCCAGCCGCATGACCTACGCCCAGCCGTGCAAGGACACCTGTGTCCCGCTCGCGTTGGGGGAGTTGAGGTAGTCGAGGTAGCGCTCAAGGGCCTGGGCGTTGCCCCGGACGAAGTTCTCAGGAACCGCGTCGACATCGACCCACCGCACCTGCGCGTGCTTGAGGGGCTCGCGGTTCTCGGGTTCGCCGCTCCACTCGTCGGTGACGAAGACGACCGTGAGGTAACCGTTCGGCGCCTCGACCCCCAGGGCGGCGTGGATGACATGAACCACCTTCAGCGACTCCGCCGCCACGACGAGCCCGGTCTCCTCGTACAACTCCCGTACGGCGGTGGCGGTGACAGGCTCGCCGGGTTCGTTCTTGCCGACGGGAAGATCCCACATCCCACACCCGAACTTGGCGTGCTCGCCGCGCTGGATGAGGACCACACGCCCCGCGGCCCTGTCGTGGACGATGACGGCGGCGACCAGCAGGGTCATGCGGTGCCGGGCCTGATGGTGAGGTGGGTCCGGCTGCTCCACGCTCGGGCCGCGTAGCGGTCGGTGTACACCGGCATGCCTCCCATGGGCTGGCTGAGGGGTGGGGGCTGGGGGCTGGGGCGACCTTGAGGGGTCGTAGCCCAGGATCCCCTCGGACTTGCCGAAGACGTGACAGTCAAGCCGTCGTCACCACGGCCCCTGGAGCGTAACGGGAGTTGCCCGCGAAGACCGCGGTGAGCGTGGTGTCTGCGACCGATCTTCTCGAACCACCTCTGAGCTGGGTGCGACGCGGTAGGCCCTGTGGGACTCGAATTCGCCATGGGGCGCGGTCCACGCCAGAACAGCTCCTCTCAGCGCCAACTCCGGCCGTGGAAAAGGTGGTTGGCTCACCGGCTCCGGTCTGCTCGGCGCCACCGTCGAGAGCCTGGACCTGCACTTGGCGGTCAACGCGCGGGACGGCCGACGTGCCCGGCTTCGGGCCGTCCGGGCCATCGCCGGGGGAACTGCGGTTCTCCGTGCTCGGCCCGCTCACGGTGGAGGCGGCCGGACGAGCACTGCCGCTCGTGGTCCGGATCGGCACCGTGCAGCAGCCTTGACGGCACAATCGACGCTCCCACCGGGGCCGTTCCCGCCTATCGCGGCCCCGACGGCTCGGCCGGTCGGTTCGGCACAGCCTCGGCATTCCTGGCGGCGGCCGCCGCGACGGTTGCCAGGTCTTCGCCCGAGAAGCCGGCGCGGCTCAGCACCGCCAGGGATTTGTTCGTCGCCAGCGTGCACAACGCCAGCTCCACCGCCTCCCGCTCACCGGCCCCCGCCGCCAGCAACGCCTGCTCCAGCCTCGCCCGCAGACCGTCGATCATCGCGCGGACCATCGCCCGGCCCTCCGCGTCGAGCGCCGGGAACTGCGTTGCCGACACCGTGAGCAGGCAGCCGTCCGGGACCGTCGGGTCGGCGATGCGGTTCAGGGCGACCTGCAGGTAGGCGGCCACGACGGCGCTCGGGCTCGGGTGGGGGCCGGACAGCGCCTGCTCGTACAGCGGTTGGTAGGTCTGCGTGTACCGTTCGAGGCTTTTCCGGAAGAGGGCGCTCTTGTCGCCGAAGGTGCCGTAGAGCGAGCCCCGGCCCAGGCCCGTGCCCTCGGTCAGGCGATCGATCGACGCCTCCGAATAACCCCAGCGCCAGAAGACGTGCATCGCACGTCGGAGCGCCTCGTCCACGTCGAATTGCTTGCGGCCTGCCATGGTCCGTCAGCCTACACATCTTGTAACGATCGTTCAAAGATGGGTAGGGTCGCCGGCATGACGAACTTGAGTTCGCTACGACTGCCCGACGGATTCCTCGACGTCTTCACCAGCCGGCTCGTGGAGGTGAACGGACTGCGGCTGCACGCGGTCACCGGTGGGGACGGCCCGCCGCTGCTGCTGATCGGCGGGTGGCCCCAGACCTGGTACGCCTGGCGGGAGGTGATGCCCGCGCTCGCCCGCCAACACACCGTCGTCGCCGTCGACTCGCGCGGCGCCGGGCTCTCCGACAAGCCCGACGACGGGTACGACGCCGGCACGCTCGCCGCCGATCTGGTCGCGCTGATGGCCGCGCTCGGGCACGACCGGTTCGACGTGGCCGGCCACGACATCGGTACGTGGACCGCATACGCCCTCGCCGCCGATCACCCCGAGCGGGTGGGCCGGCTCGCCATCGTCGAAGCGGTGATCCCCGGTCTCACGCCGTCCCCGCCGTTCTTCGGCCCGGATGCGGCCAACCTGAAGCTCTGGCAGTTCGGCTTCAACCGGCTCGACGACCTCAACGAGGAACTGGTCCGGGGACGGGAACAGCTCTTCCTCGGCTGGCAGTTCGCCACCAAGGCCGCCACGCCGACCGCGATCCCCGCGTACGCCGTCGACGTCTACGTCGACGCGATCACCGCGGATCCCCGCGCGCTGCGGGCGAGCTTCGCGTACTACCGGGCGCTGGACGAGACGATCGCGCAGAACGAGCAGCGCGGCAAGACCCGGCTGACGCTGCCGGTGCTCGCCGTCGGCGGCGCGCTGTGGAGCGGCGCGAGTGCCGCCCAGACGATGCGTCTGGCGGCCGACGACGTCACGGGGTTCGTCCTCGACGACTGCGGCCACTACCCGGCCGAGGAACAGCCGGCGCGGTTCGTCGAGATCCTGGAGGACTTCCTCACGGCCGACCGGTAGCAGGCCCTCGCACGGGGCCGGACACAGCGGTGCCCCGGCCGTCCGAAGAGGACCGGGGCACCGTAGAACTGCAGGTCAAGGCCCTCCGGAGAGGGACCACCTCGTAGGCCCTGTGGGACTCGAACCCACAACCAATGGATTAAAAGTCCACTGCTCTGCCAATTGAGCTAAGGGCCCAGGCGATGTTGCCTCCCCGAGCATAGCGGGAGGTGGCCGTGTCTCCGATCGGGTATCGGGGACACGGCCGTGCCGGATCGGGGGAAGGCGGCCGGGCGAGTCCGGAGTGTTACGGATCTACCGGTTCGCGCGCCCCGGCCCGCGCCGCCTCCCGCGCCTTCGTGCGGGCGTGTTCCGGGTTCAGGAACCAGTGTCGGGCCGAGGCGCCCCACCAGGCCGCCGCGAAGCCCAACACGACCAGCACCGCCACCGGCGCGTAGTTGAACGACTCCCAGGTGACCGGGGAGACCTGCGGCAGCATGAAGAGGACCGTGATCACGGCCACCCAGATCACCGACACCACCCCGATCAGCCGCGACCACCGGCCCAGGTGCCACGGCCCGCGCTGGAAGTCGTCGCCCTTCGCCAGCCGCAGCAGTGTCGGGATGACATACGCGATGTAGAGGCCGATGACGGCGACGGACGTCACCGCCGCGTAGGCCGTGTAGTTGATCAGATACGGCAGGCCCATGAGCAGCGCGCCCGCCGCCGCGAGCCACACCGCCGCGACCGGGGTCCGGGTCCGCGGGCTCACCGTGTGCCAGACGCGCGAGAACGGGAGCGCTCCGTCGCGTGAAAAGGCGTAGATCATGCGGCTGTTGGCCGTCACCGACGCCATGCCGCAGAAGAGCTGCGCGCCGATCACCACCAGGAGCAGCAGCTTCCCGCTCGTCGCTCCCAGCGCGTCCAGGAGGATCTGGGCCGGGGGCGCCCCCGTCGGCGACTTCCGCTCCGCGTCGTAGGACTGGATCGCGTACGTGAAGCCCAGGAGCAGGACGAAGCCGGCTATCCACGACGTCCAGATGGAGCGGACGATGCCCTTCGGGCCCGCCGTCGACGCGTCGTGCGTCTCCTCCGTCATGTGGGCCGAGGCGTCGTAACCGGTGAAGGTGTACTGCGCCATCAGCAGGCCCAGCAACACCACATAGACCCCGCTGCCCCAGCCCGTGTGGTTCACGAACTTCGTGAAGACGAAGGTCGTGGACTGGTGGTGGTCGGGGACGAAGGCCAGCGCGCCCACGATCACGCCGACGCCCAGCACGTGCCACCACACGCTCACGTTGTTGAGGAGGGCGACGATCTTCACGCCGAAGGTGTTCAGCAGGCCGTGCAGGATCAGGATCGCCGCGAACAGGAGCACCGTGCGGCCCGGCGTCACCTCGAAGTCGAACTGGAGGTTCAGGTACGCGCCCAGGAACGACGCCGCCCCGAAGTCGATGCCCGCGGTCACCGCGACCTGGCCGAGCACGTTGAACCAGCCCGTGAACCACGCCCAGGCCGCCGCGCTGCGCGGGGGCGCCAGGCGGTGGGCCCAGAAGTACAGGCCCGCCGACGTCGGGTAGGCCGAACAGATCTCGGCCATCGACAGGCCGACGAACAGCGTCATCAGACCTACGGCCACCCAGCCCCAGGTGATGACCGCCGGGCCGCCCGTGTTCATGCCGAACAGATAGAGCGTCAGGCAGCCCGACAGGACCGAGATGATCGTGAAGGAGACCGCGTAGTTGGAGAACGCCGACATGCGGCGGGCGAGAACTTGCGTATAGCCGAGCTGGGCAAGTCGTTCCTCGTCGGAGAGACCGGGGGCATCTCCCTTTGACAGCCCACTCGCTATGGCGTCATCTGTCATGCCCCCAGCGATTCCCTCGGCGGGGACGTGACATGCGCCACTTAAGGACTCGATAAGGACTCGAAGTGGCCAGAAAACGTCCCCGCACACAGTGAAGCGGCCCCCACCCGATCTCCCGGGCAGGGGCCGCTTCACTACGTCAGCTCACATCAGGTCACATGACCTCAGCCGTTGCGCTTCCAACGGGGCTTGTCGTCACGGCGGCCGAAGGTACCGGTGCCGGTACCCGTGCCGGTCGTGCCGCGGTGGCCGGACGGACGGTCGTGGCCGCCGGCGCGGAAGCCCGGACGGTCGCCCTGGCGGTCACGGTTGAACGGGCGGTCGCTGCCCCGGTGACCCGTCGCCGGGCGGTCGTCGCGGCGGAAGCCGCCACGGTCACCACCGGAGGGACGGTCGTCGCGCCGGAAACCACCCGAGGGACGCTCGTCACGACGGTCGAAAGAACGGCCGCCACGGTCGCCGCCCGAGGGACGGTCGTCGCGCCGGAAACCACCCGAGGGACGCTCGTCACGGCGCTCGAAAGAACGGCCGCCACGGTCGCCGCCGGACGGACGGTCGTCGCGCCGGAAACCACCCGAGGGACGCTCGTCACGACGGTCGAAAGAACGGCCGCCACGGTCGCCGCCGGACGGACGGTCGTCGCGCCGGAAACCACCGGACGGACGGTCGTCGCGACGCTCGAAGGAACGGCCACCGCGGTCGCCGCCACGGTCGTTGCCACCGCGGTCGTCCCGACGGAACCCGCCCGACGGACGGTCGTCACGACGGTCACGACGCTCGTAGTTGCCCCGCTCGTCACGCTGCTGACGCGGACGGTCGTACGACGACTCCTCGCGCACCGGCGACTCGGCGACCGGCTGCTCGGCAGCGGCGGCCTCCACCACGGCGGCGGCCTCGGCGACCGCGGCCTCCGGGTCCTCGCCCCGCTCGCGCGCGGCACGGGCGATCAGCCGGTCGGACTCCTCACGCAGCTCGGACGCGCGGCGCGTGGCCCGCTCCAGCTCCTTGGTGAGCTGGACGACCTCGCGCTCGGCCTGCTGCGCGGCGTCGCCCGCCGACTGGGCCTGGACCTCGGTCATCGAACGGGCGCCGGTGATCTCGGCGACCTCGGGCTCGAAGGCCGTACCGGAGTTGATGATGTGACGCCCGGCGTCGACGCCCGCGTCCTCCATCAGCCGGAAGATCTGGCGGCGCTGGTGCGGGAGGGAGAGGGAGACGACGGTGCCCGTACGACCGGCACGCGCGGTGCGGCCCGCGCGGTGCAGGTAGTCCTTGTGGTCGCCGGCCGGGTCCACGTTCAGGACCAGGTCGATGCCGTCGACGTGGATACCGCGGGCGGCGACGTCGGTCGCGACGAGCGCGTTGACGTAACCCTCCTTGAAGTCCGCCAGCGTCCGCGTACGGGCGCCCTGCGTCATGCCGCCGTGCAGCGCGTCGGCCTTCACACCGGCGTCGCGCAACTGCTCGGCGATACGGTCGGCGCCGAGCTGGGTGCGGACGAAGATGATCGTGCGGCCCTTGCGGGAGGCGATCGCGGCGGTGACCGGCGCCTTGTCCTTGGGCTTCACGATGAGGATGTGGTGGGACATCGTCGTGACGTTGCCCTGCGCGCTGTCGACCTCGTGCGTGACCTCGTCGGTCAGGTAGCGCTTGACCAGCGTGGAGATCTCGTTCTCCATCGTCGCCGAGAACAGCATGCGCTGACCGCCGGCCGGGATCTGGTCGAGCAGCTCGGTGACCTCGGGCAGGAAGCCCAGGTCGGACATCTGGTCGGCCTCGTCGAGGACCGCGATGCTCACGTCCTCGAGGGAGCAGGCGCCGCGGTTGATGATGTCGCGGAGGCGGCCGGGAGTGGCGACCAGCACATCGACGCCGCGCTCCAGGGCGTAGATCTGGTTGCCCATCGACGTACCGCCGCAGACGACCTTCATCTTCAGGCCGAGGACGTCGCCGTAGGGCTGGAGCGCGTCGGCGACCTGCATCGCCAGCTCGCGGGTCGGGGTGAGGATGATGCCCCGCGGGCGCTTCTTCTGGGTGTGACCGCCGGACAGCGTCGCCAGCAGCGGCAGACCGAACGAGAGGGTCTTGCCGGAGCCGGTACGGCCGCGGCCGAGGATGTCCTTGCCGGCCAGGGCGTCCGGGATGGTCGCCGCCTGGATCGGGAAGGGGGCTGTCACACCGTTCTGCGCGAGCTTGCGCACGATGCCCTCGGGGAGACCGAGGGACGCGAAGGTGACCTCGGGGGCCGCCTCGGTGGTGGCCTCTACGGCCGTCTCGTCGCCCTCGTTCTCGTTCTCGGGCATGACGATGTGATCAGTACTGGAAATGGACATGCGAATGCGAAACCTTCCGGAGTATCCGTCGGCACGCGCCCGTCAACTCCGTGATTCGCTATCGACCGCCTCAATGCGGTCCGCCACGGCAAGGGAGAGTACGCGCCACACGGCGCGCTCTACAGTGGCGCCGGGCAATGGGATCAAACGATCTACCACCTTACGCACCTACCACCCCCCAACGCAAACCAGCCTTCATTGACCTGCGTCACACCCGCCGCTACGCCGGAGAGCCGGCCGCCGGCGCCGGCTCACGGTCCACGAGCTGCGGTACGGGGTCCTCGTGGGCCGACGACGAGGGCTCCGCGACCGTCGGAGCGGCGGACGACGGCTGCGCGGACGGCGTCGGGTCCGGGGGCGGCGGCGTCCGCGTCGGGGTCGGCTGCGGCGCGGCCGTCGTCGGTGCCCCCGGCTTCGCGCTCGTCCCCGGTCTCGGCGGGGCGGAGGCGGACGGGCTCACCGCTCCCGGCGCGGACGGCGAGGCCGAACCCGAGGCGGACTCCCCGGGCTTGGGCTTGCCGTGCCCGTGCTTCCCGTCCCCCGCCGAACCACCGAACCCGAGCCCGCCCCCCGGCGCCCCCGAACCACCGTCCGGTACCTCACCGGCATGCCGCCCGGCGGAGTGCGAGGGCTTGGCACCGCCGCCCGCGTCGTCACCCACACTCATACAGCCGGCGGCAGCGGCGACGACGGCGACCGCGGCGACCAGACGGACGGGTACGTACATGGGGCGCACGGGGCCACCTCCGAGGGCGAAAAAGGGAGTCCCCCTCTCAACTCCCGCCGCCCACCGGAAGACACGCACCGCACGGCCCCACCCCGGTTTCCGACCCGGAGACGACCGGTTCCCGACCTGTTCCCGTCCCCACACAGGCCGAGAATCGCCGCTACGGCATCCGCCACAACCCCCACTCCCCTTCAACTCATCTAATCTCCCCTCAAATCACCCCAACTCCCCTTCCCCAGAACCGACTTCGGGGACATACCGAACAAGCCCGCTCTGCCGCCTCCGCGCCCACCGCCCCGAACCGGCGTTCGTCCCGGACAATGGGCATGTGCTGGAAATGACACGCGAGGCATTCGAAGAGCTGGTGAGCGAGGCCCTGGACCGGATCCCGCCGGAGCTGACGCGGGTCATGGACAACGTGGCCGTCTTCGTCGAGGACGAACCCGACCCCGCCGACCCCGAACTCCTCGGCCTCTACGAAGGAACACCCCTCACCGAACGCGGCGAGTGGTACGCCGGCGTCCTCCCCGACCGGATCTCCATCTACATGGGCCCGACCCTGCGCTACTGCGCCACCACCGAGGAAGTCGTCCACGAGGTCGCCGTCACCGTCGTCCACGAAGTCGCCCACCACTTCGGCATCGACGACGAACGCCTGCACGAACTCGGCTGGGGCTGACCCGCACCGCACCCGCCCCCGCAGCCCTCGCCCCGGGGCCCCCTTCCCGCCGCCGACCCTGTCCTGTCTGGAAGCTGGGGTCTTTCCTAACCGGTCAAAGCCCGTGAAGGTGGTTAGTTTTACCCCCAGCCTCCAGCACCCCCCACCCCATTCCTGCGGCTCGCGCCACACACCCGCCCCTACCTGCCTTCCAGCGGCCACCCCCGCACACCAGGCCCCGGCCCCGCGCATCCCTCCCCCACGCCCCACTCCCGCGCCCCGCCCCGCATACCTGCCCCCACCCCTGGGCATACGGGACCAATGGCCCGCGTCCCCGTCGCAGCCCTGAACCGCCTCCGCCGAACCCGGCACGCCCTGATCCGCCGGCACCGCGCCCGCCGTCCCCGCCCCGTCGTCGAGCTCGTCCCCCAGCCGCACCCCTGGACCCGCGCCCTCGGCCTCGTGATGGTCGTCATCGTCGGGGCCTGGCTCGGTCTGCTGATCGTCGGCAACGTACGGGCCCAGGTCGGCCCCATGAACACGACCATGACCCTGCGCCCGTCCCTCACCGGCGGCACGAAGATCAACGTGTCCCCGCTCGGCGCGCTCTCCCTGGACAGCCACCACGCCCCGGTCCGCCTCGACGTCAACGTCGACCAGCTCGACCCGGAACGCTCCCAGGCCCTCGTCGACCACCCAGAACGCATCTCCGGCCTCCAGGACGAGGTCGCCCGGGACGTCGAACACGGCACCCTCGACCTCGCCGTACGCTCCTGCACCGCCGTGGTCCTCGGCGCCACCACCCTCGGCCTCGCGGTCTACCGCCGCCCCCGCCGGGCCCTCGCCGCCGGCGGCCTCGCCCTGACCCTCCTGGCGGCGTCCGGAGCGACGGCGTACGCGACCTGGAACCCCAAGTCGATCCTCGAACCGAAATTCTCGGGACTGCTCTCCTCCGCCCCGTCCCTGGTCGGCAACGCGCGCAACATCGTCACCGAATTCGACGTCTACCAGAAGGAGTTGGCCCGCCTGGTGACCAACGTGACCAAGCTCTACGACGTCACGTCCACGCTCCCCGCGTACCAGCCGGACCCCGCGACCATCCGCGTGCTCCACGTCTCGGACATCCACCTGAACCCCGCGAGCTGGAAGATCATCGCGTCACTGGTGGAGCAGTACGAGGTGAACGTCATCGTCGACACCGGCGACACCATGGACCACGGCACGACCGCCGAGAACGGCTTCCTCGACCCGATCGCCGACCTGGGCGTCCCGTACGTCTGGGTCAGGGGCAACCACGACTCCCTCGCCACCCAGCGCTACCTCGAGCACATCAAGAACGTGCACGTCCTGGACGAGGGCCGCGCGGAAACGGTCGCCGGCGTGCGCTTCGCGGGCATCGGCGACCCCCAGTTCACCCCCGACCGCTCTACCGCCCCGGGCGGCAACGCGGCGGAGGAACTGGCCGGCGACCAGCTCGCCTCCGCCCTCCGCGACCAGCGGGCCGCCGGCACCCCGGTCGACATCGCCCTGGTCCACGAACCGTCGGCGGCCCGCCAGACCGACGGCGAGGTCCCGCTCGTCCTGGCCGGCCACCTCCACCACGAGGGCACCGAGGTCATGAAGCACGGCACCCGCCTCCGTATCGAAGGCTCCACGGGCGGCAGCGGACTGCGCGCGGTCGAGGGCAAGTACCCCGACCCGATCGAGGCGTCGATCCTCTACATCGACCGAGACACCCACCGCCTCCAGGCCTGGGACGAGATCAAACTCGGCGGCCTGGGCCTGACGACGGCAGAGGTCAGCCGCCACCTCCCGAAGGAGAACCTGCCGGGCGCGCCACAGTCGCCGAGTCCGTCCCCGAGCCCTTCCCCTTCGGCGTCCCCTTCGGCCCCGTAAACCGTTTTGGCGATACCTCCCGCCATCCCATATGCTTCTCACGTCCCCGACGCGCTGAGAAGCGCCCAGGCGGGCCGATAGCCCTCATCGTCTAGCGGCCTAGGACGCCGCCCTTTCAAGGCGGTAGCACGGGTTCGAATCCCGTTGGGGGCACGTAACACCGTGTGCGACACTGGCTCCGCCAGTTCGTGCGCAGTAGCTGGGTCCTGTGGAGCAGTTTGGAGTGCTCGCCACCCTGTCAAGGTGGAGGCCGCGGGTTCAAATCCCGTCAGGACCGCTGAGGTTTCGTGAGGAATCTCGTGGCTGGGTAGCTCAGTTGGTACGAGCGATCGCCTGAAAAGCGATAGGTCGCCGGTTCGATCCCGGCCCCAGCCACAACCAAGGCCTCGATCTTCGGATCGGGGCCTTTTTGTATGCCTCTCGCGCACCAGGGATACGATCCGGCTCTGTCGGCGCCAGGGTGGCGGAACTGCGGGGGGATCAACCATGAGCCAGGACCAGGCGAGAGGCATCCGGGACACGGACCTGGAGAAGGTGCGGGCCCGGTACGGGCTGCTCGCGGTGATGCTCAGCAACCTCGGGATCACCGGGGTGGCGATGTTCGGCGTGTGGCAACTGAACGGCGATCGGGCGGTGATCGTGGGCGTCCTGACCTCGGCGTTCACCGCGATGGCCAGCCTCACGACGGCGTACCTGGGCATCAAGGCCGTGTCGAACACGGCCCAGTCGATGTCCCAGGACGCGGACCGCAGACGCGAGGACAAAGCGGCGGCGACACCACCGGCGCAGCGCACTTCACAAGACGCGAGCGCACCTAACAAGACGCAGCCGACACCATCCAGCCCGTCCGGCGTTTGAGGACGAGGCCCCTTCAGGGCCGACGCGGGGGTCTGGGGGCGGAGCCCCCGGGGCGTCCACTTTCCCCACCCGCACACCCCCTGCCCAGCCGTCGCGGACAATTCGCTCGCCAGGAATTTCGCCGAGGTGAGATCCTGGACGGCGTATGTCTACGCACCCCGCCTCCGCATCCGGTACCCCGGACCCCGGCACTCCCGCCGCCCCCGCCCTCGGCGACCTCGCCCCCCGCCTGACCGAGCTGACCCTGCGCGACGCGCACCGGCTCGGGCGCAGGCTCGAAGGCGCGCGCAAGATCCGTAAGCCGGAGGCCCGCGCCGCCGTGCTCGCCGAGATCGAGGCCGAGGTGGCCCGCGGCGAGGAGCGGATGGCCGAGCGGCGCCGCCGTATCCCCGCGATCTCGTATCCGGAGCAACTGCCGGTCAGCCAGAAGAAGGCCGACATCGCGGCCGCGATCCGTGATCACCAGGTGGTGATCGTGGCCGGTGAGACGGGGTCGGGAAAGACCACCCAGATCCCGAAGATCTGTCTCGAACTCGGCCGCGGCGTCCGCGGCATGATCGGCCACACCCAGCCCCGCCGTATCGCCGCGCGTACGGTCGCCGAGCGGGTCGCCGAGGAGATGGACACTCCGCTCGGGGAGGCCGTCGGCTGGAAAGTCCGTTTCACCGACCAGGTGAATCAGGAGTCCACCTTCATCAAGCTGATGACGGACGGCATCCTGCTCGCCGAGATCCAGACCGACCGTGAACTGCGCGCCTACGACACGATCATCATCGACGAGGCCCACGAGCGCTCCCTCAACATCGACTTCCTCCTCGGCTATCTGGCCCAACTGCTGCCCAAGCGCCCGGACTTGAAGGTCGTCATCACCTCGGCGACCATCGACCCCGAGCGTTTCTCCCGGCACTTCGGCGAGGCCCCGATCATCGAGGTCAGCGGCCGGACGTATCCGGTGGAGGTCCGCTACCGCCCGCTCCTCGAAGACGACTCCGATGACTCCGACCGCGACCAGATCACCGCGATCTGCGACGCGGTCGAGGAGCTTCAGGGCGAGGGCAAGGGCGACATCCTGGTCTTCCTGTCCGGCGAGCGCGAGATCCGCGACACGGCGGACGCGCTGACGAAGAAGAACTACCGCTTCACCGAGGTCCTCCCCCTCTACGCCCGCCTCTCGCACGCCGAGCAGCACCGCGTGTTCCAGCAGCACACGGGCCGAAGGATCGTTCTGGCGACCAACGTCGCCGAGACCTCCCTCACCGTCCCGGGCATCAAGTACGTCATCGACCCGGGCTTCGCCCGGATCAGCCGCTACAGCCACCGTACGAAGGTGCAGCGGCTGCCCATCGAGGCGGTCAGCCAGGCAAGTGCCAATCAGCGCAAGGGTCGTTGTGGCCGTACGTCGGACGGCATCTGCATCCGCCTGTACTCGGAGGAGGACTTCGAGGCCCGCCCGGAGTTCACGGACGCCGAGATCCTGCGGACGAACCTCGCCTCCGTGATCCTGCAGATGACCGCGGCCGGTCTCGGTGACATCGAGAGGTTCCCGTTCATCGACCCGCCGGACCACCGCAACATCCGCGACGGCGTCCAACTCCTCCAGGAACTGGGCGCGTTGGACCCGGGCGAGAAGGACCCGCGCCGCCGGCTCACCCAGACGGGCCGCAAGCTCGCCCAGCTCCCGGTCGACCCACGCCTGGCCCGCATGGTCCTGGAGGCCGACAAGAACGGCTGTGTCCGCGAGGTCATGGTGATCGCCGCCGCGCTCTCCATCCAGGACCCGCGCGAACGCCCCGCCGACAAGCAGACGCAGGCCGACCAGCAGCACGCCCGTTTCCGGGACGAGACGAGCGACTTCCTGGCGTTCCTCAACATGTGGCGGTACATCCGCGAGCAGCAGAAGGAGCGCGGCTCCTCCGCGTTCCGCCGCATGTGCAAGCAGGAGTACCTGAACTTCCTCCGCATCCGCGAGTGGCAGGACATCTACAGCCAACTCCGCACGGTGGCCAAGCAGATGGGCCTTCAGCTCAGCGAGGACGACGCGGCGGACCAGAGCGTGCACCTCTCGCTCCTCGCGGGCCTGCTGTCCCACATCGGCATGAAGGACGTGAAGGACGGCGCGAAGAACGAGTATCTGGGCGCCCGTAGCGCCAAGTTCGCGATCTTCCCGGGTTCGGCGCTCTTCAAGAAGACCCCGCGTTTCGTCATGTCGGCGGAACTGGTGGAGACGTCACGCCTCTGGGCGCGCGTCAATGCGAAGATCGAGCCCGAGTGGGTCGAGCCGCTCGCCGGCCATCTCCTCAAGCGGACGTACAGCGAACCGCACTGGGAGAAGGACCAGGCGGCGGTGATGGCCTTCGAGAAGGTCACGCTCTACGGCGTCCCGATCATCGCCCAGCGCAAGGTGAACTACGGGCGTATCGACCCGGAGGCGAGTCGCGAACTCTTCATCCGCAACGCGCTGGTCGAGGGCGACTGGCGCACGCACCACAAGTTCTTCGCCGACAACCGCAAACTCCTCACCGAGGTCGAGGAGTTGGAGCATCGCGCGCGCCGCCGGGACATCCTGGTCGACGACGAGACGCTCTACGACTTCTACGACCAGCGGGTGCCCGAACACGTCGTGTCCGGCGCCCACTTCGACTCCTGGTGGAAGCACAAGCGCCATGAGGAGCCCGAACTCCTCGACTTCGAGCGCTCGATGCTCATCAACGAGCGTGCGGGCGACATCAGCAAGGACGACTATCCGGACTCGTGGCGGCAGGGTCCGCTCAAGTTCCGGGTGACGTACCAGTTCGAGCCGGGGGCGGACGCGGACGGTGTCACGGTCCACATCCCGCTGCACGTCCTCAACCAGGTCACGGACGAGGGCTTCGACTGGCAGATCCCGGGCCTGCGCGAGGAGGTGGTGACGGAGCTGATCCGTTCCCTCCCGAAGCCGATCCGCCGCAACTACGTACCGGCCCCGAACTTCGCCCAACGCTTCCTGGCCGCGGCCGTCCCCCTCCAGGAACCCCTCACCACCACCATGGCCCGCGAGTTGAAGCGCATGGTCGGAGTCCCCTTCACCGCCGACGACTTCGACTGGTCGAAGGTCCCGGACCATCTCCTGATCACCTTCCGGATCGTCGACGAGCGGCGCCGCAAGATCGCCGAGGACAAGGACCTGGAGGCGCTGAAGCTCCGGCTGAAGCCGAAGGCGCGGCAGGCCATCTCACAGGCGGCCGCGGCGACGGCCGAGCGCGAGGGCGGGGAGTCCCTGGAACGCAAGGGCCTGACCGACTGGTCGATCGGCACGCTGTCGCGCGTCTTCGAAACCCGCCGGGCCGGCCAGCCGGTGAAGGCGTACCCGGCGCTGGTCGACGACGGCGACACCGTTTCCGTACGGCTCTTCGACACGGAGGAGGAGCAGGCGGAGGCGATGTGGAAGGGCACACGGCGGCTGATCGTGCGCAACATCCCGGTCAATCCGGCGAAGTTCGCGTCCGAAAAGCTCACGAACGTGCAGAAGCTCGCGCTGTCCGCGAATCCGCACGGTTCGATCCAGGCGCTGTTCGACGACTGCGCGTTGGCGGCGGCCGACAAGCTCATCGCTGACTTCGGGGGCCCGGCGTGGGACGAGGAGTCGTACCGGAAGCTGTACGAGAAGGTGCGCGCCGAGATCGTCGACACGACGGTGCGGGCCGTGGGCCAGGTGCAGCAGGTGCTGGCCGCCTGGCAGGCCTGTGAGCGCCGTCTGAAGGCGGCGAACAGCCCGGCGCTCCTGCCGAACCTCGCGGACGTACGCGCCCAGTTGGACGCCCTCGTGAAGCCCGGGTTCGTCACGGCGGCCGGGATACGCCGGCTCCCCGACCTGATGCGCTACCTGGTGGCCGCCGACCGCCGTCTCCAGCAGATGCCGACGAGCGTCCAGCGGGACACCACGCGGATGGAGAAGGTCCACGAGATGCAGGACGAGTACGCGTGGCTCCTGGAACAACTCCCGCGGGGCCGCCCGGTCCCCTCCTCCGTCCGTGACATCCGCTGGATGATCGAGGAGCTCCGGGTCAGCTATTTCGCGCACGCGCTCGGCACGGCGTACCCGGTCTCCGACAAGCGGATCGTGAAGGCGATCGACGCGGCCGCACCGTAACGGCGCCTGCACACCGGGTGAGTTCGACCAGGCGGGCCACCCTCCTGTACAGTCTCATCTCGCAGCACAACGCACCATCAAGTGCCGCGAAACCAGGTCCTGTGGAGCAGCTTGGAGTGCTCGCCACCCTGTCAAGGTGGAGGCCGCGGGTTCAAATCCCGTCAGGACCGCAGCGAACGACCAAGGCCCGCAACTCTCCGGAGACGCGGGCCTTATTCGTGCCCGGTCGCCAGCGAACGAGACCCACTTCCTTCGGGTGGTGGGTTTTTTCGTGCGCGTACGGCGACCTGTCGGCACCGGCCCGCACCATCCAGCCCGTCCGGCGTTCGAGGACGAGGCCCCTTCAGGGCCGACGCGGGGGTCTGGGGGCGCAGCCCCCAGGGACGGCACCTCAGAGGGACGGCACCATCCCACCCCGGCACCCGGCGGAGCCTCACGCACCCTTGACGCCGCCCAGCGGTCCAGGTACCCAGAAACCAGGCCCCGTTCCCGCAGGGCCACTGGAGGTGGCGCATGGCGGCTTCGGTCAGGCACGAGACGCGGGCCCTGCTCCGTGCGCATCTGTCGGCCGCCAGCTCCTACCGGCACGTGACCCCGCACTGCCCGATCTGCCACCGCCTGCAGCGCCTGGCCCTGGATTCCCCGCCCCCGCCCCCGCCACCGGAGCCCGAGGACGATCCACCGGATCAACTCCCCCAGCGCATCTCCTAGCGCACATACGCCAGAGGCAACAAGCCATCCGGTATGTGACGGGTGTCACCGCATAAGTTTTTGAAACGTCGGAACTTACACCTCACCTACAACTGGTCAATTTAATATGTGCAATTGCACTCCCACGAGGGATGGTCCACAGAAGATCCGACACCCCTCCCCAGACTCCGACAAGGTTCCTCACAGACGCCCGCGACCAGGCACAAAAAAGATCGCGCTGGACCCGGCGGAGTCCAGCGCGACCGACGACGCACCCTGTATTCACATGTCTGAAGAGCGTTGGGCGTGGGACCTGTTGGGGCAGAACCCGCGTCGCTTGGAGCTGTGTTGTCGGGCGCCTGACCGGTTGGGGGACCAGCCGTTTCGCCCGTATTCAGTTGGTCAGGCTTCGCTGCGCTGCTGCGGAATGCCCGCGAGCAGTGCACGGACCTCCGCCTCGCGGTAACGGCGGTGTCCGCCGAGCGTGCGAATCGAAGTGAGCTTGCCGGCCTTCGCCCACCGCGTGACCGTCTTGGGGTCCACACGGAACATCGTGGCGACCTCAGCCGGGGTCAGCAGCGGCTCGGCATCAGGGGTGCGAGCGGTCATGAGCGGCCTCCTCGGGAGAACCGAACCTTCTCGGTTCTTTCCTCTAAATTCTGCACCTTGACCCGCGTTGCCCGAAATGGCGTGTGCGGGTCGAGTCGGTTATAGGACGAACGGCTTGTCCTCGGCACTACAACTACACCATCTGTCCAACCGCGTAGGCCAAACCGATGGAATTGCCCTCCCAGGTGTCCATCAGCGACGGAAGCCGATGGACCATGCCATAGCGGACAGTCACACCACTGTGACGATCAGTCACAGGGGCGATCAGGAGTCATCCAGACCCCCCAAAGCGCGCAATGCCGAGATTCCGCCCAAAGCATGACGGATGGAGTCCTCCCCGGACTCCTTGTCCTATTTTGGCATGAGGAGGGGCAAGCGGCGCAAGGGATCTGCACGTGCGGTCCGTCACGCTTGGCATCAATCGTCCGGATCGGGACCTACGTCCCGTGTTGACGAACCGTAAGAATCCTATGCGCACTTGTTCGAAACTGTCAGTTCGCCGAGCGCCGGTCCCTGACCGACCGCCAGCGCTCCACGAGCCGCCCGTACGCCTCGCCCGCCGCCGGCCCGTCCCCGACCCGCAGCGCCTCGATGCCGGCCGCCACGTCCGCCGCCGAGTGGTCGTCCTCCAGCTCGCCGGCCGGCACGACGTGCACGAGCCCGCCGTAGTCCAGCTCGACCAGGGACCGCGGATGGAACTCCTCCAGCCAGCGCCCCACGTCCACCAGACCGTCGATCAGCGGCCCGTCGTCGATCGCGTCCTTCAGCGTCCGCAGCGCCCGCGCCGTGCGCCGCCGCGCCTGCACCATGGGCGTCCGGTACCGGAGCATCGGCGGATCGTCCCCGGCGGCCTTGTCGTAGCGCCGCTCCTCGTCCCCGACGAGCACGAACCAGTTCAGCGGCACCTGCCAGGTCGCCGTCCGGATCCACGGCCGGGCGTCCGGATTCCGGGCCAGCCAGCGCTCGTAGTCCTGGGTCGCCTGGTGCCGTACGAGCGGCGGCAGTACGGCGTCCAGGACCGACGGCGGAAGCTCCTCCGCGAGGTCTCCCAGGGCCTGCCAGCCGCGCAGCCGGGTGCGCCAGGGGCAGACGCAGACCACGCCGTCGACCTCCACCACGAAGGCGTCGGCGCTCTCGTGCACCGGCACCGGGACCGGCGGGGTGGGCAGCAAGTCGGCCAGCGCCCGGCGCAGTTCGTCCTGGTACGACGGACGGTCCGGGCGGCGGGCGTAACGCTCCCAGTGGCCGCGCTCCGGCTCCGGGAAAGCGGCCAGCGGTTCATAGACCCGTAGATAGGTCGCGTACGGGACGGTCACCGAGGACACCTTCTTGGGCACGCCTGCTCCCTCCCCCGCCGTCCGCCAGGAAAACCTCCGGAACCCGCTCACAAACGCGCGGGAAAACTATGCAAATCGTCGCACGATCACCCCTCTTCGGTAGGTGATCCTGAACACTGCACGGATGGCGGCCGCACGCAGGCTCTACGCTCATGCCACGGCACCCGCCACCCCTACGGGAGCCTGTCTCCAACCGCCGCCACTCACCCAGGAGTCACCACCGTGACCGACGTAGACAACGGCGTCCTGCACACCCTGTTCCACTCGGACCAGGGCGGTCATGAGCAAGTCGTGCTCTGCCAGGACCGGGCCAGCGGCCTCAAGGCCGTCATCGCCATCCACAACACCGCGCTGGGCCCCGCTCTGGGCGGCACGCGCTTCTACCCGTACGCGAGCGAGGCCGACGCCGTCGCCGACGCGCTCAACCTCGCCCGCGGGATGTCGTACAAGAACGCCATGGCCGGCCTGGACCACGGCGGCGGGAAAGCCGTGATCATCGGTGACCCGGAGCGCGACAAGACCGAGGAACTGCTGCTCGCCTACGGCCGGTTCGTGGCCTCGCTGGGCGGGCGGTACGTCACCGCGTGCGACGTCGGCACGTATGTCGCCGACATGGACGTCGTGGCGCGCGAGTGCCGCTGGACGACCGGCCGCTCTCCGGAGAACGGCGGCGCGGGCGACTCCTCCGTACTGACCGCCTTCGGCGTCTTCCAGGGCATGCGGGCCAGCGCCCGGCACCTGTGGGGCAACCCGTCGCTGCGCGGCCGTACGGTCGGCATCGCGGGCGTCGGCAAGGTCGGGCACCACCTGGTGGAGCACCTGCGGGACGAGGGCGCCGAGGTCGTGATCACGGACGTGCGCGAGGAGTCCGTGCGACGGATCCTCGACAAGCACCCGACCGGTGTGCGGGCCGTCGCGGACACGGAGGCGCTGATCCGGGTCGAGGGGCTCGACGTCTACGCCCCCTGCGCGCTCGGCGGAGCCCTGAACGACCGGACCGTGCCGGTGCTGACCGCCAAGGTGGTGTGCGGCGCGGCCAACAACCAGTTGGAGCACCCGGGCGTCGAGAAGGACCTCGCCGACCGCGGGATCCTCTACGCGCCGGACTACGTGGTGAACGCCGGCGGGGTGATCCAGGTCGCCGACGAGCTGCACGGGTTCGATTTCGAGCGGTGCAAGGCGAAGGCCGCGAAGATCTACGACACCACGCTGGCCATATTCGCACGTGCGAAGGACGACGGTATTCCGCCGGCCGCCGCGGCCGACCGGATCGCCGAGCAGCGCATGCACGAGGCGGCTGCCGGGAACAGGTGAGCGGTACCCGCCGGCGAGGACTTAGAGAGAACTCTCACGTTCGTCGGCGGGTCGCCTGCCAAGAAGTGGTTAAAATCGCGGTTGACCAGCGAGTACAGGGCACCTCGCGGGTCCTGGAGCCCGGCACGTGCTGCGGGCGACGTACCGTATGGGCGCGGGCTCAGGTACCGTGGAAGCCCTACGGACCGGTCTCTCCACGGAGAGTCCGTTCCAGATCATGAACGCGTGTCAAGACTCTGAGGCCACCGAGCCTCGTATCCGAGGGGGTCGAGCCATGGGGCGCGGCCGGGCAAAGGCCAAGCAGACGAAGGTCGCCCGCCAGCTGAAGTACAGCAGCGGCGGGACTGACCTCTCGCGTCTGGCCAATGAGCTGGGCGCTTCGACTTCGAGCCAGCCGCCGAATGGCGAGCCGTTCGAAGACGACGACGAGGAAGAAGACGACCCGTACGCTCAGTACGCGGATCTCTATAACGACGATGACGAGGACGAGGACGACGAGTCCGGTCCCCAGTCTCAACGTCGCGGCGCTTGACGCAACAGCGTCCCTCGCAGTTTCCGCCATTTCCGGAACAACTGCACTTCACCCGGTCCGGGGCAACACCGCCGGACCGGGTTTTGTGCTGCCGTTCGTCAGGCGGCTGCCCTTGATCAGGCCGAGTAGTCGCCAACCATTTCCGCACCGGTGGTGTGGTCGCCGCGCTCGGTGATCTCGCCGGCGACCCATGCCTCGACCCCGCGGTCGGCCAGGGTCTCCAGAGCCACGTCCGCGGACTCCTCGGGCACGATCGCGATCATGCCGACGCCCATGTTCAGGGTCTTCTCCAGCTCCAGGCGCTCGACCCGGCCGGTCTTCCCGACGAGGTCGAAGATCGGCGCCGGGGTCCAGGTGGAGCGGTCCACGATCGCGTGCAGGTCGTCCGGGATCACCCGGGCGAGGTTCGCGGCGAGTCCGCCGCCGGTGACGTGCGAGAAGGCGTGCACGTCGGTCGTACGGGTCAGCGCCAGGCAGTCCAGCGAGTAGATCTTGGTGGGCACGAGGAGTTCCTCGCCAAGCGTGCGGCCGAGTTCCTCGACGCGCGCCTCCAGGTCGAGACCGGCCTGGTCGAGGAGCACATGCCGGACGAGCGAGTACCCGTTCGAGTGAAGTCCCGAGGACGCCATCGCGATGACCGCGTCACCCGTGCGGATGCGATCCGCGCC
Organism: Streptomyces sp. NBC_01478; assembly: GCF_036227225.1. Taxonomy (GTDB): domain Bacteria; phylum Actinomycetota; class Actinomycetes; order Streptomycetales; family Streptomycetaceae; genus Streptomyces. Next base: position 5,673,134 of record NZ_CP109444.1, read on the forward strand.
GAGCAGCCGGTCGGCCTCCACGGCGCCCGTACCGGCGCCGGCGACGTCGAAGTCGTCCGGGCCCAGTAGGCCGGGGTGTTCGGCGGTCTCACCGCCGACCAGGGCGCAGCCTGCCAGCACACAGCCCTCGGCGATGCCCTTGACGATGGCCGCGACACGCTCGGGGTGCACCTTGCCGACGCAGATGTAGTCGGTCATGAAGAGCGGCTCCGCGCCGCACACCACGATGTCGTCCATGACCATCGCGACCAGGTCGTGGCCAATCGTGTCGTAGACGCCGAGGCGGCGGGCGATGTCGACCTTCGTGCCGACGCCGTCCGTGGCGGAGGCGAGCAGGGGGCGCTCGAACCGCTTGAGGGCGGAGGCGTCGAAGAGCCCGGCGAAGCCGCCGAGGCCACCGAGGACCTCTGGGCGATGGGTCTTCTTCACCCACTCCTTCATGAGTTCTACGGCGCGGTCGCCCGCTTCGATGTCGACGCCTGCGCTGGCGTAGCTGGCACTGGTCTCAGACATTGCCTGGGATCTTTCGCGTTGAGTGGTGCGGCGGGGCTTACGGGCGACGGATCGCGTCGGCCGCGGCCGTGGCGGCCGGACCGGCCGCCAGCTCGGTCTCCAGGAGCTGCTTGCCGAGCAGCTCGGGGTCCGGGAGGTCCATCGGGTACTCGCCGTCGAAGCAGGCGCGGCACAGGTTCGGCTTGGCGATGGTGGTCGCCTCGATCATGCCGTCGAGCGAGATGTACGACAGGGAGTCGGCGCCGAGCGAGGTGCCGATCTCGTCGATGGTCATGCCGTTGGCGATGAGTTCCGCGCGGGTGGCGAAGTCGATGCCGAAGAAGCAGGGCCACTTCACGGGCGGCGAGGAGATCCGGATGTGGACCTCGGCGGCGCCGGCCTCGCGGAGCATGCGCACCAGCGCCCGCTGGGTGTTGCCGCGCACGATCGAGTCGTCGACGACGACCAGGCGCTTGCCCTTGATGACTTCCTTCAGCGGATTCAGCTTCAGGCGGATGCCGAGCTGCCGGATGGTCTGCGAAGGCTGGATGAACGTACGGCCGACGTAGGCGTTCTTCACCAGACCCGCACCGAACGGGATGCCCGAGGCCTCCGCGTAGCCGATGGCGGCCGGGGTGCCGGACTCCGGAGTCGCTATGACCAGATCGGCGTCGACCGGAGCTTCTTTGGCGAGTTTCCGGCCCATCTCGACACGGGAGAGGTAGACGTTCCGCCCGGCGATGTCGGTGTCGGGGCGGGCGAGATAGACGTACTCGAAGACGCAGCCCTTGGGCTTCGCTTCCGCGAATCGGGACGTCCGCAGGCCGTTCTCGTCGATGGCGACGAACTCGCCCGGCTCGATCTCGCGGACGTAGGCCGCGCCGCAGATGTCGAGGGCGGCGGACTCGGAGGCGACGACCCAGCCGCGCTCCAGGCGGCCGAGGACCAGCGGGCGGATGCCCTGGGGGTCGCGGGCCGCGTAGAGGGTGTGCTCGTTCATGAAGACGAGCGAGAAGGCGCCCTTGACCTGCGGGAGGACCGTGTGAGCGGCCTCCTCGATGGTCAGCGGCTTGCCGTTCTCGTCGACCTGGGCCGCGAGGAGCGCGGTGAGGAGGTCGGTGTCGTTGGTGGCCGCGACGCGGGGCGTACGGCCTTCCTGCTTGGGGAGGTCGGCGACCATCTCCGCGAGCTGCGCGGTGTTGACCAGGTTGCCGTTGTGGCCGAGCGCGATCGAACCGTGCGCGGTGGCGCGGAACGTCGGCTGGGCGTTCTCCCACACGGAGGCACCGGTGGTCGAGTAGCGGGCGTGACCGACCGCGATATGACCTAGGAGCGAACCGAGCGAGGTCTCGTCGAAGACCTGGGAGACCAGGCCCATGTCCTTGAAGACGAGGATCTGCGAGCCGTTGCTGACCGCGATTCCCGCGGATTCCTGGCCTCGATGCTGGAGGGCGTAGAGCCCGAAGTAAGTGAGCTTGGCGACCTCTTCACCGGGAGCCCAGACTCCGAAGACGCCGCAAGCGTCCTGGGGTCCTTTCTCGCCGGGGAGCAGATCATGACTGAGTCGACCGTCACCACGTGGCACGCCACCGAGTGTAGGCGAGATCGACCACTGGTCCGAATTCGGGTTACGCGGCTGTAATGGATCACTCGGTCCCGGTACCGCTCTCACCAGCGGAAACGCCGGGAGCGGTGCCGGGACGGTCGCGCTTCCCACCGTATGAGGTGAGCCGTCGCACATCCTGGCGCAGCGCAATCGGGTCGTTGGCGGGGCGCTGTCGGGTCTCAGTCGGGTCGCTGCCGGGTCGTTGTCTGGTCAGGACATGATCGGCAGCAGTGCCCGGAGGTCCGCCCGTTCACCGCTCGCTGTGACCTTCGCCTCTTCTACGGCGTCCTTCCACGACGTCCGCCCGGTCGCGAGCCGGAGCCAGGTCAGGGGGTCGGTCTCGACGACGTTGGGCGGGGTGCCGCGGGTGTGCCGGGGGCCTTCGACGCACTGCACGACGGCGTACGGCGGGATGCGGACCTCGGTCGAGCCGCCGGGGGCCTTCGTGGCGAGGGCGTCGGCGAGGAGGCGGGTGCAGGCGGCGAGGGCCTGGCGATCGTACGGGATGTCGAGGCCGGGGACGGCCGCGTTCAAGTCGTCGGTGTGGACGACCAGTTCGACGGTACGGGTGACCAGGTAGTCGGCGAGGGGCATGGCGCCGGCGTTCGTTTCGAGGAGGCGGGTGCCGGGGTTCGTGTCGAGGTGCTCGGTGAGGGTCCGCTCGATGTCGGCGAGGTAGGTGTCGAGGTCGGGGTGCTGTGCGGCGAGCTGGTGGGTGAAGTCGGCGATGGCCGAGGAGTTGGCCGCGGTGGCGAAGGGCCAGTCGAGGATCACGGCGTCCTGCGCGGGCGGGGGCGGCCGGTCCAGGGAGCGGTGGACCGCGGTGACCGCCATGCCGATGTGCGCGATCAGTTCGCGTACGGTCCATTCGCCGAGGCGGGTGGGGAGCGCGAGTTGCTCGGGGGTGAGGGTTCCTACGGCCTTTCGTACGTTCCCGAACTGGGCCAGGACCGCGGTGCGGGTCTTGGCGGGGTCGTATGTACGGGCGCGCTTTTTGGCCGTGGGCATGGCGGTGAGCCTAATCCTCGGGGTGGGGCGGTACCCGGCGTTTTCGTTCCGGCGTCGGCCGGTGGGGGCGTCGGGGTCGCGGCGGTACGGCGAGCCCGCCGCAGGTTGCGCCCCTCTGCCTGCTGCCACAGTCGAACGCGTGGGGACCAGCTACGCGGCGGGCCGCCGTACCGCCACGACCCGCTCGCGTACGACGGCGGGTGCGGGCCCGTGCGGGGGTGAGGGCCTGTGCGTGGGTGCCGGCACGTACGTGGGTGCGGGCCCGTACGTGGGTGCGGGGGTTCGGGGCTTTGCCGTTCAGGGGTTCCGGTGGTCAAAGGGCTTGCTGGTCAAGAGGCTTGCGGGCGTAGTCTCCGAGGCCTCGTTCCACCAGGTCGAAGGCTCGGGTGGCCAGGGTGGCGGCGTCGGCGGTGACGTCCTCGATGGATTCGCCGGCGTCCAGGCGGCGGTGGTGGTCCTCGACCAGGGCGTTGCGGGCGGCGGTGAGGGTGGCGGCGGCGATCAGGGCGAGGACGGGGTCGCCGGTCTCGTCCCTGAGGAGGTCGGTCAGTTCGCGGGCGCCCTTTTCGGAGGTGAGGTAGGCGCGCTCCATCAGAACCGGGGTCTCCATGATGAGCCGGCGGATCCGGCGCCCGAACGGCTCGACGTGCAGGCCTATCGACGGGTCGCGGTTCTCGATCATCTCCAGGAACTGCTTGCGTACGGCGGCCACCGCGGACTCGCCGGGGGCGCGGTCGCGCACGGCGCGGGCGGCGTCGGAGAAGTGGTCCTCGATGGGGCGGAAGACCAGGTCCTCCTTGGTCCCGAAGTAGTTGAAGACGGTCATCTTCGACACCTCGGCCGCGTCGGCGATCTCCTGCACCGAGACGGCGTCGAAGCTCTTCTCCAGGAACAGCTCCACGGCGGTGCGGTAGATCCGCAGTTCCGTCTGGATCTTCTTGCGCTCGCGCAGTCCCATCGTCGCCTCAGCAGCAGCCATAACCTTACTGTACCAAGCTGAATTATAGCCTGAGGATAAGTGTGTGCCGGGCTGAATAATAGTCTCGGAAAAAAGATTGACTCGGTATATGGAAGTGTCGCATCGTGGAGGCATGACCGAGACCCAGCGCCGCATCGGCTTCCTCGTCTGTCTGGTGACGATCGTTCTGGCCGTCCTGGACATGCAGATCGTGTCCGCGGCGACCGTGCCGATCGTCCGCGACCTGGACCCCGCCCATGGCATCGACAAGATCCCGTGGCTGGTCAGCGCGTTCGCGCTGGCGTCGGCCGCGGTGCTCCCGCTGTACGGCACCTTGTGCGACACCCTCGGCGCGAAGCGCGTTTTCCTGACGGCCGTGGGGGTGTTCCTGGTCGGCTCGGCGCTGTGCGGGGCGGCTCAGTCCATAGCGCAGTTGATCGCCGCGCGGGCCGTGCAGGGCATCGGTGCCGGCGGCCTGATGAGCGTCACGATGGTGGTGATCGCCGAGCTGAGAGGCCCCGGCGAGAGGGACGCCAAGGGCGCGGGCATGGGTGGGGTCGTCTCCGGCGGCGGAATGGCGGTCGGCCCGTGGATCGGCGGCCTGCTCGCGGACCACGCGAGCTGGCGCTGGATCTTCTACGTCAACCTGCCGCTCGGCATGGCCGTGCTTGTCCTCGGCGCGCTCGTCCTGAGACTGCCCCGGGAGCCGCACCGCCACCGCATCGACTTCCTGGGCGCGGCCCTTGCCGCCGCGTTCTCGGCGGCGCTGCTGCTGATGACCGAGTGGGGCGGGAAGCAGTACGCGTGGTCGTCACCGCAGATCGTGGGGCTGGCCCTGGCCGCGGTGGCCGCGCTCGCCCTCTTCGTGTGGCGCCAGAAGGCGGCGCCCGAGCCGATCCTGCCGCTGTCCCTGTTCCGGGTGCGGGAGTTGCGGTGGGGGTTCGCGATCCAGGGGTTGATGGGGGCGGCGATCGTGGGCGCCATGTACTACGTCATGGTCTATCTCCAGGTGGCCCGTGGCATCACCAGCTCCTCGGCCGGCCTCTACCTGCTCCCCATGGCCCTCGGCATGACCGTGGTCGGCTTCCTCTCCGCCAAGCTGACGGAACGGGGCTGGCACGAGCGGACGTTCGCGATAGCCGGCTCCGTGATCGGCACGGTGGCGTTCCTGTCCCTGTCCACCCTGGGCACGGACACGTCCCTCTGGCTGCTGCGCGGAGATCTGCTCCTGGTCGGCGTGGGCTTCGGCCTCCTCCTCGGCCAGCTCATCCAACTGGTCCAGGAGGCGGCCCCCCGACACCAGTTGGGCGTGGCCACGACCGCCATCCGCTTCTTCCAGACCCTGGGCACGGCGCTGGGCGCGGCACTCTTCGGCACGGTGATCACTCGGCTGTACGACGGCCCCGGCCCGCTCGCGTCACTGACGGGGGCGGCGCGAGTGGCGGGGGTGAGCTCGTACGTCGACGCGATGGACGCGGTGTTCCTGTGCGGGGCGGTGTTGATGGGGGTGTGCGTGGTGATGGCACTGCGGTTGCCGAGGCACTCGGGTCCCCGGGACGCCGGGCAGGTTTCCGCGGAGGTGGCCCGACCTGTCCCCTCTGCAAGCCGGGGTCGTTCCTAACTGGTCACGCTCAAGACAGTGGTTAGTTTCTACCCCGGCTTCCGGTGAGCCACCCCCTGTCGGGCATCTGTCGGAGCTGTCGGTGCCGCGTCAGCGAACTGTCGGCGGGGCGTTGAAGCCTTGGGAGAGATCCCGCCGGGTGACCGTCCGGCAGGCCCGCGACACATAAGGAGTCGGCATGACCACTCACGTCACGATCATCGGCGCAGGACTCGGCGGACTGACCCTGGCCCGCGTCCTGCACGTCCACGGCATACCGGCCACCGTCTACGAGGCGGAGGCCTCGCCGATGGCCCGGCTGCAGGGCGGGATGCTCGACATTCACGACTACAACGGCCAACTGGCTCTGGAAGAAGCCGACTTGATGGACGAGTTCCGCGCCATCATCCTGGAGGGACGGCAGGCGACCCGGGTCCTCGCCCCGGACGGAACCGTTCTGCTCGACAAGCCCGACGACGGCACGGGCACCCGTCCCGAGGTGCAGCGCGGCGCGTTGCGGCAGATCCTCCTCGACTCGCTCCCGGCCGGCACCGTGCGGTGGGGTCACAAGGTCACCGGGACCCGCACCCTCGCCGACGGCCGCCATGAAGTGGCCTTCACCGACGGCGGCATCGTCGTCACCAGTCTCCTTGTCGGCGCCGACGGCGCTTGGTCGCGGGTGCGGCCGCTGTTGTCCGACGTCAGCCCGGAGTATTTCGGCCGGGCCTTCGTCGAGGCCTATCTGTACGACGCCGAGACCCGGCATCCCGCCGCCGCGAAGGCGGTCGGCGGCGGCTCGCTGTTCGTGTTCGACAAGGGCACGAGCGAGAGGTGGATCGCGGCACACCGGGAGAGCGGCGAAACGCTGCACGCCTATATGACGCTGGCTCGGCCGCAGGAGTGGTTCGACGACATCGACTTCACCGACGCCGCCGCGGCCACCCCGCGGATCGCCGCGGAGTTCGAGGGCTGGGCCCCCGAGATCACCGCCCTGATCACCGACAGCGACACAGCTCCGGTCGTACGACCCCTCAACTCGCTGCCGATCGGGCACCGTTGGGACCGGGTGCCGGGAGTGACCCTCCTCGGCGACGCCGCCCATCTCTCCCCGCCGGACGGCGAGGGCGCCAACCTCGCCATGCAGGACGGCGCCGAACTCGCCCTCGCCATCGCCGCGTACCCGGACGACATCGAGCAGGCGCTCACCTCGTACGAGGAGGCACTGTTCCCCCGGAGCGCCACAGCCGCCGTCGAGGCCGTGGCCACCAACGAAGCCATCGGTCAGGACCCGTTCGCCTTCTTCGACCAGGAGGCCTGACAAGCGAAAGCGTCCGTGGAGCGGTCATGGTGACCGTTCCACGGACGCTTTCCCCACCCGTGCGCTACGCCAGCAGCGCCGGGATCGTCCCCTCGTGCGCCTCGCGCAGCTCCTCCAGGGACAGGGCGAACTCGCCCTGGATGTCGACCGAGTCGCCGTCCACGACACCGATGCGCGTGACCGGCAGGCCCCGTGCGCCGCACATGTCGTTGAAGCGGAGTTCCTCGGAGCGCGGGACCGCGACGACCGCGCGGCCCGCCGACTCCGAGAAGAGGAAGGTGAACGCGTCCAAGCCGTCCGGGACGATCAGGCGTGCGCCCTTCTCGCCCAACAGGGCCGATTCCACTACCGCTTGGATCAGACCGCCGTCGGACAGGTCGTGCGCCGAGTCGATCATGCCGTCGCGGGACGCGGAGATCAGGATCTCGGCCAGCAGCCGCTCCCGTTCGAGGTCGACCTTCGGAGGCAAGCCGCCCAGGTGGTCGTGGACGACCTGCGACCAGGCCGAACCGCCGAACTCCTCACGTGTGTCGCCCAGCAGGTAGAGGAGCTGGCCCTCTTCCTGGAACGCGACCGGCGTGCGGCGCGCGACATCGTCGATCACGCCCAGCACCGCCACCACCGGGGTCGGGTGGATCGCCACCTCGCCCGTCTGGTTGTACAGGGAGACGTTGCCTCCCGTCACCGGCGTGCCCAACTGCTGGCAGGCGTCCGCCAGTCCACGGATCGCCTCCGCGAACTGCCACATCACCGCCGGGTCCTCGGGCGAACCGAAGTTCAGGCAGTCGGAGACCGCGAGGGGCTTCGCACCCGTCGTCGCCACGTTGCGGTACGCCTCCGAAAGCGCCAACTGCGCGCCCGCGTACGGGTCCAGCTTCGCGTAACGGCCGTTGCCGTCCGTCGCGATGGCGACTCCGAGGCCGGTCTCCTCGTCGATGCGGATCATGCCCGAGTCCTCGGGCTGCGCCAGCACCGTGTTGCCCTGCACGAAGTGGTCGTACTGAGACGTGATCCACTTCTTCGACGCCTGGTTCGGGGACGACACCAGGGCCAGGACCTGGGACTTCAGTTCCTCCGAAGTCCCGGGCCGGGCAAGCTTGTTGGCGTCGTCCGCCTGGAGCGCGTCCTGCCAGGACGGACGGGCGTACGGGCGCTCGTAGACCGGGCCGTCGTGCGCGACCGTGCGCGGGTCCACGTCCACAATCTTGCCGCCGTGCCAGAAGATCTCCAGGCGGTCGCCGTCCGTCACCTCGCCGATGACCGTGGCGATGACGTCCCACTTCTCGCAGATCTCCAGGAAGCGGTCGACCTTCGACGGTTCGACGACCGCGCACATCCGCTCCTGCGACTCGCTCATGAGGATTTCCTCGGGAGAGAGGGTCGAGTCGCGGAGGGGGACGTCGTCGAGCGTCACCGTCATGCCGCCGGAGCCGTTCGACGCCAACTCGCTTGTGGCGCAGGAGAGTCCGGCCGCTCCCAGGTCCTGGATGCCGACCACCAGCTTCTCGGCGAAGGCCTCGAGCGTGCACTCGATGAGGAGCTTCTCCTGGAAGGGGTCGCCGACCTGGACCGCGGGGCGCTTCGACGGCTTCGCGTCGTCGAAGGTCTCGGAGGCGAGGATCGACGCGCCGCCGATGCCGTCGCCGCCCGTGCGGGCGCCGTAGAGGATGACCTTGTTGCCGGCGCCGGAGGCCTTCGCGAGGTGGATGTCCTCGTGCCGCATGACGCCGATGGCGCCCGCGTTGACCAGCGGGTTGCCCTGGTAGCAGGCGTCGAAGACGACCTCGCCGCCGATGTTCGGCAGGCCCAGGCAGTTGCCGTAGCCGCCGATGCCCGCGACGACGCCCGGCAGGACGCGCTTGGTGTCGGGGTGGTCGGCCGCGCCGAAGCGGAGGGGGTCGACGACCGCCACCGGGCGGGCGCCCATCGCGATGATGTCGCGCACGATGCCGCCCACGCCCGTGGCCGCGCCCTGGTAGGGCTCGACGTAGGAGGGGTGGTTGTGGGACTCGACCTTGAAGGTGACCGCGTAGCCCTGGCCGACGTCGACGACGCCCGCGTTCTCGCCGATGCCGACGAGCAGGGCGTCGGACTGCGGGGCCTTCTCGCCGAACTGGCGGAGGTGGACCTTGGAGGACTTGTACGAGCAGTGCTCGGACCACATGACGGAGTACATGGCCAGCTCGGCGCCGGTGGGCCGACGGCCGAGGATCTCCACGACCTTCTCGTACTCGTCCTTCTTCAGGCCGAGTTCGGCCCAGGGCAGCTCGACGTCGGGGGTCTCGGCCGCGTGCTCGACCGTGTCCAGAGGCGTCCGGCTCATGCGTTGACCAGCTTCTTGAGGATCGAGGTGAAGAAGGGGAGGCCGTCGGTGCGGCCGGACCCGATGAGCGGCTCGACCGCGTGCTCGGGGTGCGGCATGAGGCCCACGACGTTCCCGGCGGCGTTCGTGATGCCGGCGATGTCGCGCAGCGAGCCGTTCGGGTTCAGGTCCAGGTAGCGGAAGACGACCCGGCCCTCCGCCTCCAGCTCGTCGAGCGTGCGCTCGTCGGCGACGTAGCGGCCGTCCATGTTCTTCAGCGGGATGTGGATCTCCTGGCCCGCGGTGTAGTCACCGGTCCAGGCGGTGTCCGCGTTCTCCACCCGCAGTTTCTGGTCACGGCAGATGAAGTGCAGGTGGTTGTTGCCGAGCATCGCACCGGGGAGGAGGTGCGCCTCGGTGAGGACCTGGAAGCCGTTGCAGATTCCGAGGACCGGGAGTCCCGACTTCGCCTGCTCGATGAGCGTCTCCATCACCGGCGAGAAACGGGAGATGGCGCCCGCGCGCAGATAGTCGCCGTAGGAAAAACCGCCCGGGAGGACGACCGCGTCGACCTGGTGGAGGTTCTTGTCCTTGTGCCAGAGGGCCACCGGTTCGGCGCCGGCGAGACGGATCGCGCGCTGGGTGTCGCGGTCGTCGAGGCTGCCGGGGAAAGTGACGACGCCAATACGAGCGGTCACTTGGCGGCCTCCGCCACTTCTTCGACCTTGACCGTGAAGTCCTCGATCACCGTGTTGGCGAGGAAGGATTCCGCAAGATCGTGGATGCGGGCGAGCGCGGCCTCGTCGACCGGGCCGTCAACTTCCAGTTCGAATCGCTTTCCCTGACGTACGTCGGAGATGCCTTCGAAACCCAGGCGTGGCAGCGCACGCTGGACCGCCTGGCCCTGGGGGTCGAGGATCTCCGGCTTGAGCATGACGTCGACTACGACGCGTGCCACTGGCACTCCCGGTGTTGTGGTGCTGAGCGTGTTCCTGCGGGTCTTCGACAGGTGTCTTCAGACTACCCGCACAAAATTTCTACGCGAGTAGAGTTGTAGGAATCTACGTGAGGACCATCACGATCCGGTGTCGGACAGGGGTCTTCACGAAAAGTTCAGGGAAAGATCCCGGATCGATCCCGGTTCGCTATTGCGCCAAGACACGCGGGAAGATTTAGTCGGGCTTCACATTGCATTGCCGGGCACTGTACAAATGAATTGGCAATAGCCGATACTTTGCCCAATAACAGGCGGACAGTCGACATCTCCGCACCTCCGTGGCGTCTCCGTACGTCCCCGCGGATAGTGCGGCTGAAGGTGTCGCACGAAGGGACCGATATTCGTGGCGCAGAAGGTCGTGGTCACTCTCTTTGACGACATCGACGGCTCGGAAGCGGCGGAAACGATCGCCTTCGGGCTCGACGGCAAGTCGTACGAGATCGACCTGAATCAAGCCAATGCCAAGAAACTGCGTAAGGCGCTCGAGCCCTACGTGGACGCAGGTCGCAAGCGGTCGAGGTCGGGCAAGGCCTACCGCCAGACCGAGGTCGCCCCCGACCCGGCGGCCGTCCGGGCCTGGGCCCAGGCGAACAAGATGGACGTGCCGGCCCGCGGACGCATCCCCAAGAAGGTCTACGAGGCGTTCGCCGCCGCGCAGTAGACGGACCGTGAACCGCTGGGCCTACGGCCGGTCATCGGGCCCTCGGGGCAACCGACTTGCGCTGCACCCCTCCTGGTCAGCTAGAGTTCGGAGCACGCCGAGGGGCGAGGCCGAAAGGCCCAGCTCACGGAGTACATGCGGGTGTAGTTCAGTAGCAGAACATCCCCCTTCCAGGGGGAAGGCGCAGTGTGCAATTCCTGTCACCCGCTCTGCATCGCCGTCCGGACCACTCTGGTGGATCGGGTAGGCTGGTGCTCGCGCCGATCGGCGGCTGAGTCTCCTAGAGGCTTGGCGGTCGGAGGCAATGCGGACGTAGCTCAGTTGGTAGAGCGCAACCTTGCCAAGGTTGAGGTCGCCAGTTCGAACCTGGTCGTCCGCTCCAGCGAAAACCCCGGTCCACTGGACCGGGGTTTTCTCGTATGCCCGGTGCCCGTCTGACATTTGTCATGCCGAGTGATGACACCGCGCACTGCTGCCGGCCCCCGCTCGCCGCGACGCTGAAGGCATGGACACCAACGAACACGAACACGTGATTGAGGTCACTGACCTACGCCGTGTGTACGGGGGCGGGTTCGAGGCCGTGCGGGGGATCACCTTCTCCGTGCGGCGCGGGGAGGTCTTCGCGCTCCTGGGCACCAACGGCGCGGGCAAGACGTCCACGGTCGAACTTCTGGAGGGGCTCGCGCCGGCGTCCGGCGGGCGGGTGCGCGTCCTCGGGCACGATCCCTACCGCGAGCGGGCCGCCGTACGGCCGCGTACCGGGGTGATGTTGCAGGAGGGCGGGTTTCCGTCCGAGCTGACCGTCGTCGAGACCACGCGGATGTGGGCGGGCTGCACGAGCGGGGCGCGGCCCGAGGCGGAGGCGCTCGCGCTGGTCGGGCTCGCGCGGCGGGCGGACGTACGGGTGAAGCAGTTGTCCGGGGGTGAACGGCGGCGGCTCGATCTCGCGCTCGCGCTGCTCGGGAAGCCCGAAGTGCTGTTCCTCGACGAGCCGACGACCGGCCTTGACGCCGAAGGGCGGCGGGACACCTGGGAGTTGGTGCGGGCGCTGCGGGACGGTGGGACGACCGTGCTGCTGACCACGCACTACCTGGAGGAGGCCGAGGGGCTCGCCGACCGGCTCGCGATCATGAGCGAGGGGCGGATCGCGGTCACCGGGACTCCGGCCGAGGTGACGGCGGGGCGGCCCTCGCGGATCTCCTTCGAACTGCCCGCCGGATATTTCGTGGGGGACCTGCCGCCGCTCGGCGAACTGGGGGTCGTCGGGCACGAGGTGGCCGGGGGAGTCGTACGGCTGGAAACGCATGAGTTGCAGCGGGCGGCCACCGGGCTGTTGGTGTGGGCCGAGCGGGCGCGGATCGAACTGCGGCGGCTCGAAGTGCGGTCGGCCTCGCTGGAAGAGGCGTTTCTCGGGATCGCGCGGGAGCAGGAGCAGGGGGTGGCGGTGTGAGTGCGATGACCACTACTCCGGCCGGTCGGCTGCGGGCGCTGGGGCGGGCCGAGTTGAGCCTTCTCGGGCGGAACCGGAGTGCCGTGGTCACGGCGCTGCTCGTGCCCTTGGCGCTGCCGTTCAGCGTGCGGCCCGCGGTCGACCAGATGGATCTCAAGGGGGAGGGGCTGAGCGTCGGCTCGGTGATGCTCACCGCCGCGATCGGGTTCTCGCTGCTCTTCGCCGTGTACTCGTCGCTGGTGAGCGCGTTCGTCGCGCGGCGGGAGGAACTGGTCCTCAAGCGCCTGCGCACCGGGGAACTGGGCGACCCCGAGATCCTCGCCGGGACCGCGCTGCCGTCCGTGTGCCTCGGGCTCGTCCAGTCCGTGCTGCTGGCCGTGGCGTGCGTGGCGCTGCTCGACGCGGGGGCGCCCGCGATGCCCCAACTCGCGCTCCTGGGGCTGCTGTTCGGCCTCTTCCTGAGTGCCGCCCTTGCGGCCCTCACGGCCAGCGTGACCAGGACGGCGGAGAGCGCGCAGGTGACCGCGCTGCCTGTGCTGTTCGCGTCCATGCTCGGCTCCGGGATCATCGTCCCGCTACAGCTCCTGCCCGACCGGGTCGCCGATGTCTGCCGGTTCCTGCCCCTCTCCCCCGCGATCCGGCTGATCAGCGGCGGCTGGAACGGCGACCTGTCCGGCTACGACGCGCTCGGCGCCGTCCTGACCGCGCTGGCCTGGACCGTCCTCGCGGTGTTTGCTGTACGGCGGTGGTTCCGTTGGGAACCGCGGCGCTGAGGTACGGGGAGTACGGGGAGCACAACGGCATGCGGACACTTGTTGGCTCGCGCGGCTCCGGCGGCTGGTGGGGGCGGAAGAGCACGCCCGGGAAGGTCGAGACGTACACCCGGTGGTCCTTCCACTTCTTCGCCGTGGTCGAGGTCGGCGCGATCGGGCTGCCGCTGTTCGCGCAGGTCGGGGTGGACACCGCGGGCTGGATGGCGGCCGTCGTGACCGGGCACGCGCTGCTCTGCTCCGCCACCGCCTCCCGGGCGCTCGACTGGACGCGCGGCCGGCGCGCACAGCCCGTACGGCTGCTGTGGTTCCTCGGCGCGGTGACCGTGCTGATCGCCGTCGTCGCGCTGGTGCTGCGGGAGCGGGGTCCCGGCGGCGACCAGGCGCGGGCCGCCGCGAGCACGCTCTTCGTGGGCGTGCTGGGCTTCGGCGCGGGCACGCTGACGCTCGGGGTCCGCGGCCGGCGGCAGATCCTCGCGGTGGTCGCGGGCGCGGTCGTCGGCACGCTGGTGCTGCAGCTTCCGCTGGGCGTGGCCGCGGGCGCCGCGTTCGGCACCGGGCTCGCCGTCCTCTTCACCGCCGGCGGTCTCGCCTTCACCGCCGCGTTCTCCGTCTGGCTCCTCGACGCCGTCTACGAACTCGACGAGGCCCGCGAGACCCGGGCCCGGCTCGCCGTCGCCGAGGAACGGCTGCGGTTCGGGCGCGATCTGCACGACGTGATGGGCCGCAACCTGTCGGTGATCGCGTTGAAGAGCGAACTCGCCGTGCAGCTCGCCCGGCGCGGGCGGGCCGAGGCCGTGGAGCAGATGATCGAGGTGCAGCGGATCGCCCGGGAGTCGCAGCGGGAGGTGCGCGATGTCGTACGGGGCTACCGCGAGGCCGACCTCCGGCTCGAACTGGCCGGTGCGCAGGGCGTGTTGGCCGCCGCCGGCATCGAGTGCGAGGTGACCGGCGACGCGGCGGGGCTGCCGGTCGAGGTGCAGTCGGCGCTCGGGTGGGTGGTGCGGGAGGCGACGACGAACGTGCTGCGGCACGGGGATGCCGGGCGGTGTGTGGTGGGGGTGCGGGTGGCTGGAGGGCGGGTCGTGCTCACCGTCGAGAACGATGGGGCCGAGGTGGTGGCGGGTGGTGATGTCCCTGCGGGCGTCGGTGGTGGCGGCAAGGGCGGGTCGGGGCTCGTGGGGTTGCGGGAGCGGTTGAGCGCGGTCGGTGGGGAGTTGGAGGCGGGGGCTGTGGACGGGGACCGGTTCCGGGTGGTGGCTACGGTGCCGGTGCCTGCGGGGACCGGGACGGGGGCTGGCACAGGGACCGGGACTGGAGCTTGGACCGGGACCGGGGCTGGGACCGGGACTGGAGCTGGGACCGGGACCGGGGCTGGGACCGGGGCTGGGGCTGGGACCGGGGCTGGGGCTGGGACCGGGGCTGGGGTGGTCGACTCGTGAACGTGCCGCTCATCGCCCGCCCGCTGTCCGCCATGAGCGGGGGCGCCTCGTGCGCCCGCCCGCTGTCCCCCGTGACCAGGGGAACCTCGACCAGGAGAACCTCATGACCGGCCCCGTCGTACGACTTCTGCTCGCCGATGACGAGCACCTCATCCGGGGTGCGCTCGCCGCGCTGCTCGGGCTGGAGGACGATCTGGTGGTGGTGGCCGAGGCGGCTACCGGGCCCGAGGCCTTGGCCATGGCTCGGGCGCATGAGCCGGATGTGGCTGTGCTCGATCTTCAGATGCCGGGGGCCGACGGTGTGAAGGTCGCCACATCGCTGCGGGCCGAACTGCCCGGGTGCCGGGTGCTGATCGTGACCGGGCACGGGCGGCCGGGGCATTTGAAGCGGGCCCTCGCGGCGGGGGTGCGGGGGTTCGTGCCGAAGACCGTCAGTGCTCAGCGGCTCGCGGAGATCATCCGCACGGTGCACGCCGGGAACCGTTATGTCGACCCCGAGTTGGCCGCCGACGCGATCTCCGCCGGGGACTCGCCGCTGACCGCCCGCGAGGCCGAGGTGCTGGAGCTGGCCGCCGACGGGGCGCCCGTCGCGGAGATCGCCGAACGGGCCGCGTTGTCACAGGGGACCGTACGGAACTATCTCTCCTCCGCCGTCTCGAAACTCGGGGCCGAGAACCGGCATACGGCAGTGCGTCTCGCACGCGAGCGAGGTTGGGTATAGTTGCTCTCGCGCCACGGCGCAGCGCGGACGTAGCTCAGTTGGTAGAGCGCAACCTTGCCAAGGTTGAGGTCGCCAGTTCGAACCTGGTCGTCCGCTCCCACGAAAACCCCGGTCCACTGGACCGGGGTTTTCTCGTCTCCCCTAGGCCCAGTTCAGGCCGGTCAGGCGCTCGTACGCCTCGATGTACTTCGCGCGGGTCGCGTCCACGACCTGCTGCGGCAGCGCGGGCGGGGGCTGCTCGCTCTTGCGGTCCCAGCCCGACTCCGGCCCGGTCAGCCAGTCACGCACGAACTGCTTGTCGTACGACGGCTGCGCGCGCCCCGGCTCCCACTCCTCGGCCGGCCAGAAACGGGACGAGTCCGGGGTGAGCACCTCGTCTGCGGCGATCAGCGTCTCGCCCTCGTAGCCGAACTCGAACTTCGTGTCGGCGAGGATGATGCCCCGGTCGCGCGCGATGTCCCGGGCCCGGCCGTACACGGCGAGGGTCGCCTGGCGCAGTTGCGCGGCGGTCTCGGCGCCGACCTGCCGGGCGACCTCCTCGTACGACACGTTCTCGTCGTGCTCCCCCACGGCGGCCTTGGTGGCCGGGGTGAAGATCGGGGCGGGGAGTTCGCTGCCGTCGACCAGGCCCTCGGGGAGGGCGAGGCCGCAGACCGTGCGGGACGCGTCGTACTCGACCAGGCCGGAGCCGGTGAGGTAGCCGCGGGCCACGCACTCCACCGGGACCATCTGGAGGGACTTGCAGATGAGAGTGCGGCCCGCCCAGTCGGCGGGGGCGCCGGGCGGGAGGTCGGTGCCGAGGACGTGGTTGGAGATCAGGTCGGCGAGCTGGTCGAACCACCAGAGGGAGAGCTGGGTGAGGACGCGGCCCTTGTCGGGGATCTCCGTGGGCAGCACCCAGTCGTACGCGGAGATGCGGTCGCTGGCGACCATCACGAGCTCGCCCGCCTCGTTCTGGTACAGCTCGCGCACCTTGCCGGTGTGGAGGTGCGTCAGGCCCGGAACCTGGAGCGGCTCGGGCTTTTCTACGAATCCGGACACGGTTCCTCCAGTGGGTCTCTCCAACTGGCTCGATTGTCCCGTATGCGCGGCCGCCTCCCGGCAGGGGGTATGTCGACCTTCTACGTGTGGGTCAGTCGTGCTTGCAGATGCGGTCCAGGAGGTTGGCCGTGGCGCGCTGGACACGGGCGTCCACATGGCCGGGGCGGTCCAGGGCCGGGGACCAGGCGAAGGTGCCGGAGGCGAAGACGAGGGAACCGGACGGCGCCCGGTACAGGGAGGTCTCCTGGTGGCGGAGGGCGCCCTCGCCGTCCGCGTACGGGGAGTGGGCGAGCAGGATGCGCTCCTCGTGCTGGGGGAGCTGGGTGCGCGGGAAGTACCGGTCGGCCTCGCCCGCGACCAGGCCCTCGATGCCGTCGCCCTCGCCGGCGCCGGTCGCCTCCCACAGCCAGTGGTCGGCGTTGCGGACGATCAGGGGGTACGGCTCGGGCACCCGGCCCGCGTACTGGATCCCCACCAACTGCTGCTCGGGGCGGTCGACTTCGCGCCACAGCACCGGCTTGCCAGGGCCCCGGCGCTTGCGGCAGGTGAGCAGGCGGTCGGGGACGCCGGACGGGGAGGGCCCCAACTCCACTTGCCAGTACATGGTGTTGGCGGAGAGGAAGACGAGGGACGTGCCGTGGTCGCGGGCGCGCTCGACGGTACGGCGCATCTGTGTCGACCAGTACTCGTCGTGGCCCGGGAAGACCAACCCCCGGTAGCGGGTGGGGTCTACGCGGCCGGAGTGCAGGTCGCGGGCGTCGGCGTAGGCGAGGTCGTAGCCGTAGCGCTCGGCATAGCGGATGAAGTCGTAGGCGTGGCCCACATGGAGGGGCAGGCCCGCGCCCGCGTACGGGCGGTCGAAGGAGACCGTCGTCGCGGCCTCGGACTCGCCGAGCAGCCGGCCGGCTCCGTCCCAGGCGTGGTAGAGGCTCGCGCCGGTGTGGCCGTCCTCCGGGTAGAGGTTGTAGGCCTGCCAGGTGATGTCGGGCAGGAGGAGGAGCAGGTCGGCGGGGTGGTTGTCGCGGACCGTGAACGGGATGTGGGAGCGGTAGCCGTCGGCCGTGGTGAGGACGGCGACGTAGGCGCCGATGCTCCAGTAGCTCGGGATCTGCAGGCGCCAGGACAGCCACCAGTGGTGGCAGGAGACCGTGCGGTCGGCGGCAAGCGGCGGGGGCTGGACGATGCCCGAGAGGCGGGGGCTGGTGGTGATCTTGGCGGCGCCGTCACCGCCGTAGTGGCCGATGCGGTAGACGTCCACGGCGAACTCCTGGGGCGGGTCGACCGTGACATGGAAGTCGAGGGCCTCGCCTGGTGCGACGGCGCTGGCCGAGGTGAATCCCTTGATCTGGCGGTGGACGTCGTCGGCGGAGCGGGGGCCGCCACCGCCACCGCCGGATGTGCGCGGGGCGGGGAGCTTGGGGGCGTTTCTGCCGGGGGTGCGAGAGGGAGTCTGGGCGGGGTTGTGGGCGGGGGCCGGGTCCACGTACCAGGGGACGACGTGGCCGGTGTCGTCGAAGTAGGTCTCGCTGCCCCGGAGCCAGGGGACGGGGCCCTGCCCGAAGGGGTCCGTGACGGCGTGCGCCAGCGCTCCCGACTCCCAGCGGCGGATCTGCTCCGACCCCATGACCTCACCCCTCCCTCGTGCCCCCGTGGTGATCCTTCGTTCGGCTGTCGCATGTCACGCGCCCTTGCCCTGCACAGGATCGGCCCCAGCACATCACATTAAGCACTCACTCTGTCACTGGTCGTTGCTAATTGACCAAAAGTGGAGCTCGGGGTTCCGATACGGGTGGAGGTGAAGGGGGCGCGACGTCAGACGAGTCGTACCGGCTTCTCGGGGCGTATGCCCAGGTCCATCAGCCAGGCGCGCAGCGGTGCCGGGTCGCCGTCCTCCACGAGGCTGAGCACCCTCGGGGCGAGATCGGCCGCCCTTTCGCCGTTCACAAGCAGGGTCGGTCCGTCCAGCCAGTCGAGGCCCGGGGTCGCGCCGGCCGTGTCCATCGCCGCGCAGCACACCATCGCCGTGACGTGATCGGCCAGCAACTCCCGCCCTGTGCGCGGCGGTTGGAGCGGGAAGAGGGGGAGCAGGCCGTCGTCCCAGAGCGCGGTGTCGGGGCCCTGGCCGGTCGGGGCCGAACTGACCGGCGGGGTGGCCGCTTCCTCCCGCGCCAACTCGGCGGTGAGGCCTGCGGCGAGGGCCGCGCTGTGGGGGGAGCAGGTTTCGCCGAGTTCTTCGTCGTCTTCGGCGGCCATAGCTTTGTAGGGGTGGGGAGTGCGGGTGGCGGTGGCGCCGGGTTCCGCGCCGCTGGCACCGGTGGCCGTGCCCGTGCCCGTGCTGTCGGACTCGGTGTCTTCGTCGGCCGTGTCCGGCTCCGCGGACTGGTTGGTGCCGTCGGCTTCAGTGGGTGCGTGTAGGCCAACGGGCCCAGTGGGAAGGGGCGTTCCGTCGGGGTCGAAGCCAACGGCCGCCGGGGAAGAGGCAGTTCCGCCGACGCCGGTGCCATCGGCCTCCGCGCCTCCATCTACCGGATCCGTCTCGCCGTAGCGCCCCTCCGCCGTCGGGTCCGTCAGGTGGTCCACCACTCGGGCCAGGGTCGGGGCGTCGTGGTGGGGCGGGGTGGGGTCGGGGGCGCGGCGGACGCCGAGGGTGTCCAGGACTCGGTGGAGGCGGGCCGCGTCGGTGCGCCATTTGCGGTCGACGACCTCCTCCGGGTACTCCTGCCAGTCCACCGGCGCCCAGTCGGGACCGGGCTCGGCGGGGCCGCCGTGGAAGAGGCGGGCGGCGAGCAGCGAGGTCGCCTCGTCGATCGCGCCGGGCTCTTCGAGCAGGTCGCAGGCGGGACGCTCGCCCAGGCGGGAGGCGAAGCCCTCGGCCAGCCGGTCGCGGCGGGACAGCTCCGTGAGCGCCGCGACCACGCCCGCGTCCAGCCGGGACGGCCAGCGGCCCATCCGCCACGCGGGCAACGCGACCCGGGTCAGCAGCCGGTCCCAGCCCGCGTACGCCAGGCCCACCTGTTCCTGCGCGACGATCCGCAGGCCGTAGTCCACAGCCTGTGCACGCTCGGCGGCCGCGGCGGCCACGCCCCGCTCCATCTCGGCCGCGTGCCCCCGGCAACTGCGCAGCAGCAGCCGGGCGACCCAGCCGACACCGGCGAGCACCGAGCGGAACACGGGCGCGCGGGGCGCCGAGGTCACGGCCACCGCCGCGTCCAGGCCCCGTACGAAACGGCGGGCCGCGGCTATGTCCGGGTGCGCCGAAGGTCCCGTACCGGCGACGACCGGCGCGAGCACCGCGCGCAGCTCGCCCACCCGCATCCACCACAGGAACGGCGAGCCGATGACGAGGACGGGCGCGGTCGCCGTACGACGGGAACGCCCCGGGGTGAGGCCGCGTACGCCGGTGATCTCGTCACCGCTCTCCTTCGGGGGCGGGCCGTGGGACGGGTGGGTGCGGTCCTCCAGCCAACTGTCGCAGTCCGGGGTGAGCGCTATCGCGGACGGTGCGGGGACGTCGAGGCGGTCGGCCAGGTCGCGCACCAGTCGGTACAGGTCGGGGGCCGACTCCTCGGCGATCGCGACCGTAGGGCTCACGGCCGGGCGGGAGCGCGCCACGACCAGCGCGATCGCGCCGGCCGCGAGCAGCACGACCACCGCGGCCACGCCCATGATCCAGCGGGCGAGGTCCCAGCCCTGGCCCACGAGATGGCCGGTGGAACCCCCGGCGAACAGGATCACCGCGCCGGCGGCGGGCAACAGGGCGACGGCCAGCGCCCGGCTGCGGATCCGCAGCACGGCCAAGGCCCGGGAACGCGCCGCCTGCGCGCCCGCCTCCACACCCATACCGGTCACGACCGGACCTCACCCCCTCCGTGCTGTCCCGCTCTGCTGGCGTTGCTCACTCCCCCACTGTGGCACCCGCCACTGACATCGCAATGCCGGTGGGCCAAGTGCCGGAACGCTTGCGCCGCACCATAGTTGGGGCCCCGGTCCCCGTCAGCCGGTTGGGGCATCGGTCACTCGATGGAATGGCTCAGGGGAAAGGTGGATGACAGAGGGCAAGGGTGAGGGCAAGGTTCAGGCCCCGAATCCTGAGACGGAATCGGGGCCTGTCGGGTTCATCGGTGCGCGGGAGCGCTTGGGACTACTCGCCCGCCGCCGCCTTCGCCGCGATGTCCGTACGGTGCTGGGAGCCGTCGAGACGGACCCGGGTCAGGGCCGCGTACGCGCGCTCGCGGGCCTGTGTGAGATCCGCGCCGGTCGCCGTGACGGAGAGCACGCGGCCGCCCGCGCTGACGACGTCGTCGCCGTCGTACCTGGTCCCGGCGTGCAGCACGTACGCGTGCGGGGCGTCCTGCGCCGCCACCTCGTCGAGGCCGGCGATCGGGTCGCCGGTGCGCGGGGTGTCGGGGTAGTTGTGCGAGGCGATGACGACGGTGACCGCCGCGTCCTCGCTCCAGCGCAGGGGGGCCAGGTCGTCGAGGGTGCCGTTCGCCGCGGCGAGCAGGACGCCGGCCAGCGGGGTCTTCAGCCGGGCCAGGACCACCTGCGTCTCGGGGTCGCCGAAGCGGGCGTTGAACTCGATGACCCGCACACCGCGCGAGGTGATCGCGAGACCGGCGTAGAGGAGGCCGGAGAAGGGGGTGCCGCGGCGGTGCAGCTCGTCGACGGTCGGCTGGAGGACGGTCTGCATGACCTCGTCCACCAGCTTCGGGTCGGCCCACGGCAGCGGGGAGTACGCGCCCATGCCGCCGGTGTTCGGGCCCTCGTCGCCGTCCAGCGCGCGCTTGAAGTCCTGCGCGGGCTGGAGCGGGACGACGGTCACGCCGTCGGTGATCGCGAACAGGGACACCTCGGGGCCGTCGAGGAACTCCTCGATGACGACGCGCTCGCAGGCGGCCGCGTGCGCCTTCGCCGCTTCGAGGTCGTCCGTGACGACGACTCCCTTGCCGGCGGCCAGTCCGTCGTCCTTCACGACGTACGGCGCACCGAAGGCGTCGAGAGCCTCCGCGACCTCTTCCGGGGTCGTACAGACATAGGAGCGGGAGGTCGGGACGCCGGCCGCCGCCATCACTTCCTTGGCGAAGGCCTTGGAGCCCTCCAGTTGCGCGGCCTCCCCGGAGGGGCCGAAGACCGGGATGCCCGCCTCGCGCACGGCGTCGGCGACCCCGGCGACGAGGGGTGCCTCCGGGCCGACCACGACCAGCTCGGCGCCGAGCGCTGTCGCCAGCGTGGCTACGGCCGCGCCGTCTAGGGGGTCGACCTGGTGCAGCTCGGCCACCTCGGCGATGCCGGCGTTGCCGGGAGCGCAGTGCAGTGCGGTGACGTCGGGGTCTAGGGACAGGGAACGGCAGAGGGCGTGTTCGCGGGCACCGGTACCGATGACGAGGACCTTCACGGGGTCAGCCTAGGTCACGGTGAGGGTGGGGTGGGTCGGGGTGGGGGTTGGCGGGGTTGCGGCCGGGTCGGGGGTGGGGGGCTTGTGTTGTTCGCGGGGTGCGGGTAGGTGGGGCTGGTCGCGCAGTTCCCCGCGCCCCTGAGGGGATCGGGGTGGGCGGGGCGACAGGAGGCGCCCTACTCGTTGGTGAACTCCTCCAGCACCGTTGCTCCCAGTTCCCGGACGATCAGTTCGTGGCCGGAGAGGGCCGACTCGTCGAGGTCGGGGTCGTCGTCCTCGGGGGTGTCGTCCTCGGCGGAGACGGTGCGGGGGGCGGGGGGCGGCGCGGGCGCTGCGGGGGGCTGGGGCTGGGCGGGCGCGTGGGCCGAAGGGGAGTTCGTGGTGTTCGTGGGGGCGGGCGTGGAGGCGGGGGTGGGCTGGGGGGATGCCGGGCGGGGGGTGGCCGTAGCGGGGCCGGGGCTGCCGTAGCCACCAGGTGCTCCGCCGTAGCCGCCCGCCGCGCCACCGCCACCGCCGTAGGAACCGCCCGGTTGCGGGGGCGGGGTGCCGCCGCCCGACGGGTCGACGATCGCGTCGATCTTCCACGTGACGTTGAACTGCTCGGCCAGTGCCTGCTTCAGCACGTCCTCGCTGCCGCTGCTGTTGAAGTTGTCCCGCGCACCGGCGTTCACGAAGCCGATCTGGAGGGTCGTGCCGTCGAAACCGGTGACCTGCGCGTTCTGGCTGAGCAGGATCCAGGTGAAACGGCGGCGGTTCTTCACCACTTCCAGGATGTTCGGCCAGAGCATGCGGGGGTCGAGGCCGCCGGCCGGGGGCGGGGTGGCGGCTTGGGCGGGGGTCGCGGCCTGGGGGGCGGGGGCCTGTACGGGGGCGGGTGCGGGGGTGTTGTGGGCGGACGGGGGTTGTCCGCCGCCCGCGGGTGTCGCTGTGGGCCAGCCGCCGGGGCGACGACCGCTGCCTACGGCTGTGGCGGTGGGCCAGGCGCCGGGGGTGGGGGCAGGAGGTTGTGCCTGGGGCTGCGGCTGTTGGGGTTCCTCGGCGGGCGGGGTCGGCTGGGCGTAGGCCGGGGCGGGGGCCTGCGCCGGCGGCATCGCGGGCGGGGCCGTAGCGGCGAAGGGGGCGCCGGGGGCGGGGCCGGGCGCGCCTGGACCTCGTACGGCTGCTCGCGCGGCGGCGGCACCGCTGCCCGGCGGGACGGGGGCGCCACCCCCATGGGCGGGAGCGGGAGCGGGGGCAGAGACAGGGGCAGGAGTGTGAGCGTGGGCGTGGGCGTCGGGTCCGGGGGCGTAGCCCATGGCGGGCGCGCCGCCGCCGCCCGAGAAGTTGACGCCGCGCTCCAGTCGGTCGAGGCGGGCCATGACCGACTGCTCGTCGCCGTAGGCGGCGGGAAGCATCACCCGGGCGCAGATGAGCTCTAGTTGGAGGCGGGGGGAGGTGGTGCCGCGCATCTCGGTCAGGCCGGTGTTGACGAGGTCGGCGGCGCGGCTGAGTTCGGCGGCGCCGAAGGTGCCGGCCTGGGCCTGCATACGTTCGAGCACGTCGGCCGGGGCGTCGATGAGGCCCTTGTCGAGGGCGTCGGGGACGGCGGCGAGGATCACCAGGTCGCGGAGGCGCTCCAGCAGGTCGGCGACGAAGCGGCGCGGGTCGTTGCCGCCCTCGATGATGCGGTCGACGACTTCGAAGGCGGCGGCGCCGTCACCGGTGGCGAAGGCCTCGACGACGGAGTCGAGGAGCGAGGCGTCGGTGTAACCGAGCAGCGAGGTCGCCATGGCGTATGTCACACCGTCGGTGCTCGCCCCCGCGAGCAACTGGTCCATGACGGACATGGAGTCACGCACGGAACCGGCACCGGCCCGCACGACGAGCGGCAGCACACCGTCCTCGACGGGGATGTCCTCCTGCCCGCACACCTGGCCCAGGTAGTCGCGCAGGGTGCTGGGCGGCACGAGCCGGAAGGGGTAGTGATGGGTGCGCGACCGGATCGTCCCGATGACCTTCTCGGGCTCGGTGGTCGCGAAGATGAACTTGAGGTGCTCCGGCGGCTCCTCGACGACCTTCAGCAGCGCGTTGAAGCCGGCCGGCGTGACCATGTGGGCCTCGTCGATGATGTAGATCTTGTAGCGGCTGCTCGCGGGCCCGAAGAAGGCCTTCTCGCGCAGCTCACGGGCGTCGTCCACACCACCGTGCGACGCGGCGTCGATCTCGATGACGTCGATGGAACCGGGTCCGTTGCGCGCGAGGTCGCGGCAGGACAGGCACTCGCCGCAGGGGGTCGGGGTGGGGCCCTTCTCGCAGTTCAGACAACGGGCCAGGATGCGCGCGCTCGTGGTCTTGCCGCAGCCTCGCGGCCCGCTGAACAGGTACGCGTGATTGACCCGGTTGTTCCGCAGCGCCTGCTGCAACGGGTCGGTTACATGCTCCTGCCCGATGACCTCGGCGAACGACTCCGGGCGATAACGGCGGTACAGCGCGAGAGACGACACGCGTACGAGGTTATAGGCGCCCACTGACAACGGGGGCCGGTGGCGAACTCGGCGCAGCTTCGGCCGCCAGGCGCAGAGCTACAGCTACAGCTACAGCTACAGCTACAGCTACAGCTACAGCTACAGCTACAGGCAGAGCCACGACCACAGGCGGCGGGAACGCAAGCGCCCCCCACGCACCCACCAGAGCCAACCTACCCTTGCTGCCTTCCGGCCCTGGGGGAGTTCAGTCAGATAGCGCCGCGTGAGGGGCTCCGCACAGGCTACAGGATCTGAGCGGGGGGGAACGAGTTCGCGAGCACTCCTCAACGTCTTGTATTGTTTGCCGCGGAGGATTCGCCTAGTGGCCTAGGGCGCACGCTTGGAAAGCGTGTTGGGGGCAACCCCTCACGAGTTCGAATCTCGTATCCTCCGCCAGTGCCTCACCGGGCACGATGTCGAAGGGCCCCACCGTTCGCGGTGGGGCCCTTCGTCGTTGGCCGTCTCAGTTTCCGTCTCAGTTTGTTTTTTCTTCGGTGCCGGTATCGGTGTTGGTCCCGGGCAGCACCCAGAGCGCGTCTCCGACTTGCTGCGCGACCTTGCGGAGCATGGTCCCCGTCACGTGCATGTAGCGAGCTCGCATCCTGGCCGCTCCCCCGGGCTCCCAACCCATGATCGAGTCGATCACGACGTCTGGGACGCCGAGGATCAGGAGGACGGTCGCTGCGGTGTGGCGAGCGTCGTGGAGACGGCCGTTCCGTACGTCGGCATCCCGCAGCAGCCGCTTCCAGACGTGGAAGTCGGTGTTGGGGCTCAACGGTCCGCCAACTGGCGAGGCGAAGACATACCCCTTGTCCTCCCAGTCAGTGCCAGCAGCGATCCGCTCCCGCTCCTGGACTTCCTGGTGTTGGCGGAGAATCTTGATCAGCGGATCGGGCAGGCCGATGGTGCGCCGTCCGGCTCGGGACTTGGTGGACTTGTGTTCGCGGCGGGTCTGCTCTTTCTTGGGGCAGTAGCCCGCCTTCCGGCCACACGAGTTGGCACCGCAGCCGTGCGCGTACTTCGGGCGGAGCCGGTTCTTGCGGATGCGGACGTACCCGGCGGCGAGGTCGACGTCTTCCCAGTGCAGGCCGAGCGCCTCGCCCTGGCGGAGGCCGAGAGCCAGGGCGACGACCCAACGTGCGCTGTTGCGGAGCTTGGCCGCTTCGACAAGCAGGCTCTGTACCTCCTCGATCGTGTAGGGCTCGATGTCCTCCTCTTCGAGGCGGGGAGCCTTGGCGATCTCGGCGGCGTTGGTGACGACATGCCCACGACGGACCGCTTCGCCGAGGGCGACCCTGATCGTCCGGTGAGCATGGTGGGCGGTGCCGGCGGAGCTCCCGGACGCCTGCATCTTCCGATAGAAGCGTTCGAGGTGCTCCGGCTCCAGGCCGTCGAGCTTGTGAGCGCCCAGGCCGGGGACGAGGTGAACGCGTACGTCGACCTCGTACCCGTCGTACGTGTTCTCGGAGACGTACGACTTGGCGATGTTCTCGACCCAGTGCTCAAGCCAGCTCTGGACGGTCCATCCCTTGCCCGGCTTCCGAAGCTTCTTGTCGTCGCGGGCCCGCTCCATCTCGCGGACGGCCTTGGTCACTTCGGCCTTGGTCTTCCGCTCGATGTGACGGCGATCGGGCTTGCCGTCGTCTTTGACGCCGACGGTCACCCGGCCGTGCCATTTGCCGTCCTTGCCGAGGTAGATGGACGAGGCGCCGTTGGGCTGGCGGGTGCGTTTCGTCTCTGCCATGTCTCCCCCCTTCAGGCCGCTACAGCGGGACGGCGGCGGAGTTGGGTGACGTATGCGGGCAGCGCCTCGGCCGGGACTCGGCGAAGTCGGCCTACCGTGACCGATTCGATCTCGCCCGCGAGCACGAGCTTGAAGCAGGTTGTACGGCCGATACGGAGTCGCCGTGCCGCCTCTTCGACGGTCAGCAGGACCAAGGACGGGTCGGCGAGTTCTGGGACAGCGGTCAAGGCTCGCGGCTCAGCCACGGGTGGGCTCTCCTTCCGTTCCGAGGGCGGGTTCGAGGGTCTCGGCTAGCCAGGCTTCGGTGGACGAGAGGCCGGTTCCGGCGAAGACCCAGTGGGCGAGGACGTAAGTCGTGTTGGTGTGGGGTTCTGTTGGCGTTGGGGTCGCTTGGGCACGGCGCCATTCGGCTCGGGCGTTGCGGAGGGCGCCGAGGGTGGTGGAGTAGCGGCGGGATTTGGTGGAGAAGTGGCCGCGGAAGCCGAGCATGTGGGCCCAGGCGCGCAGGCGGAGGTGTTCCAGGCTCTTGCGGGCGCCGAGGGTCCAGGCGGTGCGGATCAGGCGGCGGGCGTGGTCGCTGATGTCGAGGTGGGCGAGTTCGGCGGCGAACTTGAGCGGGCGGTCGAGAGCTCCCGTCGCGGTTTCGGCGCCCTTGGTGGCGTACTTGGCGATGTAGGCGGCGACGGCTCGTTCGGTGAGTTCCCGGCCGTCGTTGAAGTCGGCGGATCGGATGGTGCGGACGTCGAGTTGGCGGCCGAAGGTGAAGGTGTGATTGCGGCCGTCGATGGTCGGGCCGTCGACGCGGACCTTGGCCGTCGCGGTACGGATGGCGTCGGTGAGCAGTTCGGCGGTGGCCCAGGGCGGGGGCGGGGTGTCGCCGCCGGTGGGGCCGTCGATGCGGATGACTGCGTGGAAGTGGACGGCGCCGCGCTTCTGGTACTCGGCGACCTTGGCGAACGACACGCGTGCGTGGTCGCGGAACCGACGCTGGGAGAGGCCCGCTCGCTTGGCGACCTCTCGGCGTAGGTAGGTGGAGAAGCGGCGCCAGAGGGGACCTGCGTGTGCGTTCCAGAGGACGGCGGCTTCGTAGTCGTAGGTGTCCGGGTCGAGGGGTGTGCCGAGTCGCTCGTCGTCCTGGGCATGGTGGGTGCCGCAGCGGCAGGGGCGGCCGTCGGTGCGGCGGTTGTGGACCGGGCCAAAGCCGGGGGCGGTGAAGGTGGCGAAGACGCGGGGGTGGGTGGCGACGTGTTCGGGGGTGCCCTTGCCGCCGCGTAGGCCGGAGGTGATCAGGTGGAAGGTGTCGCGGCGGTAGACCTCGGAGCAGGCCGCGCAGCGGGTGGTGCGGCGGTTGTTGCAGCGGACGAGGAGTTGGCCGGCCGGGAGCGTCGAGGAGTTGAGGTGGTGGAGGATGCCGCCGATCTCGCCGGTCGTGGTGTTGACGTCGCACTCGGTGCGGTGGCCGTCGAGGGGATGGGGTGGGTGCAGCCGCCGAGGCCGGAGAGTTGGCGGAGGATACCCGGGAGGGTGCCTTGCGCGGCCAGATTCGCTAGTTCGGGGAGTGGGGCCGGGGTGAGGCGGGTGAAGATGGCTTGCTCCTTCTGGCTGGCTCGGTCAGGAGAGACGGGCCCCGGGGCGGCGAAATGCTTGGTCGTGTGCCGCCGCCCCGGAGGCCAGGGGTTGTTCAGGGAGTCGTTCAGCGGCGGTGGTCGCGGAGCATCGAGCGCAGGACCACGGCGGCTATGGCTACGGAGATGGCCGTTACGGCGACGGCGGCCAGGAGCGCGGTGAGGACGACTCCGCCGACGACCAGGGCGACGACCGTGTTGCGGTCGATGGCGACCGGCGGAAGCGAGCGCCGTACAGGCGTCGGGTCGGCCGGGGTGTGGGTGTGCGCGGGCGGCGGGGTCGGGTTGTCGGGGTACTTGGGCAGGAACACGGCGAACCCTTTCTCATCTACTCGTCTAGTCATGTGAACCGTTTACGACACCCACTCCGGAACGCGTGCCGGACTCGATGGCGGGGGCGAGGAAGGTGTGCGAGAGCCAGAAGCCGAACAGGGCGATCAGTACGACGATCCAGGTACGGACGCCGAGGAACTTGACCGCTCCCCAGGCGAAGAAGCCGAGGACGACGACGAGCGGCAGGCTGACGGTCACGGGGTGGAACTCCCTTTCAGCGGACGGGGCAGCGGTGGGTGTGCGCGGCCAACTCGGCGGCGGCGCGGCTGTCGTAGTCGTGCGAGGCACCGCAGCGCGGGGCGGTGCAGGCGGCGGTGTGCTTCTCCTGGCCCCGGTCGTCGTAGGACGTGGCGACCTGGACGGGCCCGATGCGGATGACGTTGCGGAAGCGGCGGTTGGCGGGCATCTTCAGTCCTCCTCTCGGCGGTTCGGTGCGGGGAACTCGGCGAGGATGCGGGCAGCTTGGGCAGGGTCCGAGGTCCGGTCGGCGGCTTCCTCGGCGAGGAGCCGGGCAAGTGCCCATCGGTTGCTGCGGGCCATCTCGCGGGCCGCGTCGAGGTAGTCGGCGGCGGTGTTGAAGGTGAGGGGCACGGGTCAACTTCCTGTCGGTGTGAGGTGGGCGGCGATGGCTTCGGCCATGGGTGCCGGGACGCCGAGGCGGGCGCGCAGGGTCGAGACGTCCATGGGGGTTCCGGTTCGGGTGTGGTGGTCGGCGGCGACCTTGCGGGCGTGGTCGATCAGGGCGGCCGGGACCGGCACGGCGGGGCGGTTGGGTGGCGCCTCGACAGCGAGTTGGGCGGGCAGCTCGGGGGCTGATTCGGGCTTGTCTTCCTGGTCCTCGACCACCTCGACGGCGACGACCGCCTTGGGCGCCGAGTGGGCGAGGAGGGTTCCGCCGAGGAAGGCGACGGCGGGCCAGCCCGCGACGAGGATGCGCAGCCAGGCCGGGACGTCGCCGAGATCGAGCAGGCCAGCGGTCGCGACGTTCGCGCCGAGCGACGCCGTCAGCGCGATGACGAACCAGCACCAGCCGGAGGCCTTCGCTTCGCCGGTCCGCAGTCGGCGCCAGGCGGCGACGAGCAGGAGATCGACGCTGATGGGGTAGGCCCATGCTTTCCACCCGTCCTGCCCGGCCGCCGAGGCGATGTCGTGCAGGTGGGCGAAGGAGAGAGCGGCGGCGATGAAGGCTTGGACGAGTACCGCGTCGACGCGGGCCAGTTGGGCGCGCATGATGCGGCTCCTTCCGGGGTCGGGCATGGAGGGGTAGGGACGTGGCGCGAAGCGGTCACACCAAACCGGGGTGGGAGAAGGTCAGTTGGTTGCCGGGCGCGGCTGGACGTTGGGACCCGGGGTCTTGACCAGTTGCGCGGGTACGTGCGGCTGGAAGCGCTTGAGTGCGGGCAGGTCGGGCACCAGGTGCGCGGAGTCGCGGCAGATCTTTGCGGCGTCGCCGAGGGAGAGGTAGGGGGTGCGGATGCGGGACCAGCCGCCGGAGGTGTCGCCCGCGACGGCCAGGCCGGGGCGTTCGGGGGCGATGGCGCAGGCGGCGCCGACGGCTTCGGGGGCGATGTCGCCCAGGGCCATTTTGGCGGAGGCTTCGTCGTTGACGCGGTGGCAGACGCGGCCGGTGAGCTGGGCGCGGAGCATGGTGGCGCCCTTGCCGAGTTCGGCGCCGAAGCGCTGTCCGCAGACTTCGAGGTAGATGCCGGCGGCGCGGCCGAGTTGGGCGAGGCGGATGAGCTGGGTGACCATCTCGTCGCGGCGTTCCTCATCCTTGCGGGTAGCGACGAGGAAGAGTTCGGCGACCTCGTCGACGAACAGCACGATCGGGACCGGGCGTTCGCTCTCGGGCAGGCCCCAGATGTCTGAAGTGATCTCCTCGTCGGGGGTGTTGGGGGCGATGCCCTGGCGGGACTTGATCAGGTCGTAGCGGTCCTCCATTTCGTCGATGAGCGCGGGCAGTAGGTCGGCTGCCTGGTCGGGGTCGGTGGCCAGGGCCGAGAGGCGGGCAGCGAACGGGGAGAGTTCCACGCCGCGCTTGCAGTCGATGCCGACCAGGGCGACCGGCTGGCGGGCGAGTCCGGTGACCAGGTGGCGCAGGTACATGGACTTGCCCGACAGCGTTGCGCCGAGGGTGAGTTGGTGCGGGACGGTGCGGTAGTCCCGTACGAACGGCGTGGCGTCCTCCCGCAGGGCGACCGGCACTTTGAG
Organism: Streptomyces sp. NBC_01478; assembly: GCF_036227225.1. Lineage (GTDB taxonomy): Bacteria > Actinomycetota > Actinomycetes > Streptomycetales > Streptomycetaceae > Streptomyces. The sequence continues at coordinate 5,703,312 of NZ_CP109444.1, forward strand.
GAGCCCGGACGGGAGCTTGCGGGTGCGGGGCATGCGGACCCGGCGCAGCACGTCGTAGCCGACGAGCCGGAGTTCGACGATGCCGGGCTTGAGGGTGGTGACGTAGACGGCGTGAACTCCCCAGGCGTGCCGCAGCCGTTCGGCGGAGGCGGCGACGTCGGCGGGTTCCTGGCCCGGGGCGAGCCGCAGACGTATCCGCAGGCCGGTTGTGGTGGGTCGGATGATGCCCCGGCGGGGCGGTACGGGACGGACCTCGCGGCGGGTGGTGGCCTTGACGGCGAGGACGCGCAGCCGGGACGGAGCCACGGTCAGGCCGCAGGCCTCCATGACCGAGCCGTACGAGCTGAGCAGGCGGGTGGTGGATATCGGCAGGCCGATCGTGGACCAGTACGCGGCCGGATGCTTGGCCCGGGTGTAGGCGGCCCCACCACCGAGCGCGGCGAGGGGACCACCCACCTCCAGGAGCGTCGTCAGGTCGGTCATCAGGCGGCGGCCTCGGCGACGGCCGGGAACGCGGCCGGAGTGACAGCGGCGGCACGGAAGGCGATGCCGTGGCGCTGCTGCCCGTTGAACACGCTCTCCCACGGCCGGGCGACCAGCCCCGGCAGCGAGACCGGAGCTCCGAGCGCCAGCCCCTCGGAGACACCACCCTCGGGGACGGTGACCTTGATCAGCGAGGACTCGCCCTCCTCGATGTAGACGACGCCGAGCGTCATCAGCGCCTCGCCGCTGACGGCGTCCTTGGCGATCTCGCCGGTCTGACGGTCGCGGACCTTCGGCTCCGGGGCCTCGGTCAGCAGGATCGTCGCGGCGGCGGTCTCAACACGGATGGTACGCAAGGAAGTTTCCCTATCTACTCGTCTATACATGTAGCGATCCGAGAACCCGATCTCCGGGTTCGTGCGGACCACCCTGCCACACAACTCGACCACTCGTCTATACGAGTATGCACGTTGGGGTGTACGAGTTCGGAGAAGCATCCCCGCGCACCAGCCAGACCCAAGCAAGCTCACCCGAAGGAACCGTCCTCCCGGGCGGTGAACAGCTCGCAACCGTCATGCTCGAAACGGGCCCGCCCGTCGAACGCCGAGCCGGCATGGGTGCAGACTCCCCAGTCCCGCCCCAGCTCTCCGCTCAACGCGATCCAGAACCGACAGCCACCGCATTGCGCGTCGTACCAGTCGTCTCGATATCCGGGCTGGTGAGTGGGCCTGTTCTGCACCTGCAACCAGCGCTCGTGACAGGCGTCGTTGTGCGCGCGGTCATCGCCCGTCCACGCTTCGCCAGGCACGACGCGGTTTGCGCTCATGTCGCCGGGAGCTGGTACGACAGCACGTACGCGTCCGCCGCCATGACCGTGTCGCAGACCTCCACAGCCCGCCCTTCGGTGTCGTACGCGGTGCGGATGAGGTGAATCACGGGCACGCCGGAGGCCAGCCGGAGCGTCTTGACCTCGGTGGGCGAGGGCATCCGGGCGCGGATCTCCTCCTCGAAGTGGTCGAGGTGGTGGCCGAGTTCTTCGAGGCGGGCGTAGATGCCGCCGGGGCCGGGGTTGGGTTCGGCGATCTGCGTGCCGCGCGCGATGTCGAGGGGCAGGTAGGAGGTGGCGAACTCGACCGGCTTCCCGTCGAGCAGATACCGGCGTCGGCGGGCGAGCACGCGCCGTACGGAGCCGAGCCGGGTGGAGATGTCCTGACTGGCCTTCTCCTCCTTCACCTCCAGGCTGTCGACCTGTGGGTGACTGCCGGCGGCGTCGGCCTCGACGATGAACGCGGATTTGCCCTGCTCGCGGTGACGGCGGGCGAAGCGGTCGGAGGCGAGCCGCCGTACGGGCGGCCGGGGCCGGACGAAGACGCCCTTGCCGTGCTCGGCATGCACCAGGCCCTCGCCCTGGAGGACGGAGAAGGAGTTGCGGACGGTCATCCGGGAAACCCCGTAGTGCTCGACCAGGTCAGCCTCCGAGGGCAGCTTTTCGCCCTCCTTGAACCGCCCACGGTCGATGGCCTCGCGCAGTTGATCGGCGATCTGCCGGAAGACCGCACGATCACTCGTGGGGTCGAGATCGCCGAGCAGGCCGGAACGGAGAGGGCTCACGTTGAGTACTCCTTTAGGTATCTAGACGAGTGGGCGAGTGTTGTTGCTACGGTGGAGAGCCTAGCCAGCCGGGAGGGCCGAGGAACGTGAGCACTGACCGTCCGCACTCCGTGAGCGTCGCCGGAGTCATCGTCGACGACCACGGCCGCGCCCTCCTGATCAAGCGCCGCGACAACGGCAAGTGGGAACCCCCGGGCGGCGTCGTCGAGCGAGACGAAACCCTCCCCGAGGCCCTCCAACGCGAAGTCCTCGAAGAAACCGGCATCAAGATCGCACTTCCGGCGACCCTCACCGGTGTCTACAAGAACATGACGGGGCTGATCGTCTCCCTGGTCTTCCGCTGCCAGGCCGCCGACGGCACACCCACCACCGGGGACGAGACCCGCGCACTGCGCTGGGCCACCCGGGAAGAGGTATCCGAACTCGCCGACGAGGCATACGCGATCCGCGTCCTGGACGCACTCGATGCGGCGTCTCCGCCGGCCATCCGCGCCCATGACGGCGTGAAACTCGTCTAGCCCGAACCCGCTGCACATGGCGGCCTACCAGCACGAAGGAACTTGTATGCACGAGTATACGAGCACTGCACGGGTCTGGGGGCTCACTTGCCCAGGTTTCCCCGAAGAGGTCAGCCGGGCGCGGCGCTGGACACGCGACATCCTGCGCGGCTCGCCCTTGGCCGAGGACGCCGAACTGATCGTGAGCGAGCTGAGCGCGAACGCGATCCTGCACACGGCGAGTGGGCGGGAGGCCGGCAGCTTCCACCTGGCGCTTGCGGTGTCCTCGCAGGTGGTCGCTCTATCTGTGACGGATGGCGGGGGCGCGGGGACCGCTCCGAAGGTCGAGCACCGGGACCAGGAGGCGGAGCACGGCCGGGGGCTGGGAATGGTCAGCGCGATTGCGCACCGGGTCGTGGTCCACGACAGCGACGGCGGTCACACCGTCACCGCGGAACTCTTCACGGACGTACGACGAGGAGGGCACCCGTGCTGAGCACGACGATCGGTCCGGGCTTTTGGTGCGAGTGCTGGACCCGGCACTTGAACGACGGCCGGCCGCCAACGCTCTTCGGCTCCTACGACGCCTACACAGAGACCGAGGCGAACAACTGGGTCTCCGAGATCCTGCGCACCATCTCACCGGCACTCGACTCCGACGCCTCCCAGGAGGCATGGGAACGACTCTACGACCACCGCGTCAACACCCGACGGACCCTGTTGCGCCGCGTGCCCTGGACGGTGTCCGTCATCCATGCCCGAACACTCATCACCTGGACCGTAAGCCCAGTGACCTTCCTGCCGATGGCACACCGTCAGGCCGCAGAACTTCCCACGTGCGCATACGACTTCAAGCCGCGCTCCAGTAGCTGACGAGCCTTCACCAAGAGGTCAGCGTGGCACCCGGCCAGCGGTGAACCCTTCGCCATCCTGGAATTCGATCAGGATCCCACTGTCAACGAGGTAGACCCAGCACGCAGAACAGCACTCCAAAATCATGTCGGCATGCGTGGCCACCAGGCCGACCTCCAGGGCGAGCGAGGGCACCGCGAGATTGCCCCAGAACACGACTGCCAACTCATCCGGACGAGCGAGCCCGCCCAACAGCCCCCGAAGCTCCCCACCGTCGAATACTGGGGAGCTCTGGAGTACTTCAACACCACTCCAGTCCAGGCGAGATGACCCCACAGAACCGAAGCGACTCAAGCTCACCGCGGCGAACGATCGGTCCTCGTCATACGACAGCACCACCGCCCTGCCTCCAGCAGCGGCCAGAAGCGCCGCGATCACATCAGGCTGTGCTCCATAGCCGATCTCAGCGCTCACGACACTCCCTTGCATCCACCGCCTTCTGGGATGCACGAGCGAGCCCTTTCCTCAGACAGCACAGCACCCAGCCGTGAGGCACACCCCCAACAGCACCATCCAACCTATGTCTAGGTTCAGTTGAGCTTTGACGGATGTATGTCGGTTGATGCTTTCCGGTTCCTAGCCTGTTGTGCGGTTCTTCGTGCCGTAGGCCTTGAAGCGGGTCACCTCCTTGCTGGTGGTGCGGGGCAGGGTCCGCAGGCGGTGTCCGTCGTGGTCGAAGACGTGCAGGGTGGTGTCGGTGACCTCGACGGTGACCACGGTGCGGGCATGGACCATGCCGACCTGGACCTGCTGGCCGCAGACCTGGATGCTGCCGCGGGCGGACACCTTCCGCCCGACCCGGACCGCCTCCTGCGGCGCCTTCGGCGGCAGCGGGCTGAGCTGGGCATCACTGATATAGGCCCGCCGCCGGGGCGGGATCGGACACGGCAGTGTCCGCACCAGCACGCCGTCAGCGATGACCTGCATCAAAGGGCCGTCCAGCCGAAGGACCACGCGCTGTCCGGCCAGCAAGACACCGACGGTGATCTGCTGTCCGGCCAGGCCCACCACTCCGGAGGCGTTCACGGTGCGGGCCACCTGGACGGGCAAGCGGGTAGCCAGCGGACCGGCGAGCCGGCCTGCCGGGGCGGGACCGGCCGCACGAGCCCCGGACGCCCGCAGCCGCACCAGATCCGCGGTGCTCAGCCGCGACGGCACGGTCTTGATGCGCCTGCCGTCCAGACTGACGTGGACAGTAGTGCTGTCCATCCACAGCGTCACCGCAGCGCCCGCATGCCGGGGACCGAACCAGAACTGCTGACCGGCCACCGCGAGATTCCCGCTCGGCGGCACCACCCGGTCCACCTCCACCGCCTCCGGCGAACCCAGCACCGCCTCCCCGACCCGCTCAACCCTCTGCCCCGTCCGTCCCTCGCCGGCCGTCACGTCGGTCAGCCGGGCCGGAAGCCGCAGTTCAACCCCGTCGGCCGCGGCGGGACGGAACCGGCTCGCCGGGACGGCCATGTCCAGCGACTGGTGCGGACGCACGGTGTTGTAGTCCTCGCGCCAGCCGTCGATGACCGCCTGCGCCGCATGCAGATCCGCGAACGGCCCCAGGTCGTCGAGGAGTTCACGCCGCAGCGACTGATGGAACCGCTCGATCTTCCCCGTGGTTGTCGGCGACCGCGGTCTGGTCAGCCGGTGCTTGATGCCGTTCAGCCGGCAGATCCGGTCGAACAACACCTCCGTGGACGGCCCCGGAGTCCCGAACCGGCCGGTGAACTGCTTCCCGTTGTCGGTCAGCACCTCCTCCGGACAGCCGAACCCCACCAGCGCAGCAGTGAAAGCCGCACACACCGCCCGCCCGGTCGCCCGCTCCACCACCGAGGCGATCACACAGAACCTCGAATGGTCATCGACGCCGGTCACCAGCTTCAGCTCACGGCCGTCGGCCAGCCAGAACCCGCCCATCACATCCATCTGCCACAACTGCATCGGCCCCGGCCGCTCCCACCGCCGGTAATCCTCCCGACGCCGGCGCCTCCTGACCGGGACGATCATCTGATGGCGCACCAGGATCCGATACACCGACGCCTCCGACGGCACCGGCTCCACCCCACGACGCCCCAGCTCATGACGCAACCGGCGCTGACCCCACCGCGGATGCAGCCTGCGCAGCTCCAGCACCGCCGCCTCCACACCGGCCGGCATCTGCCACGGATGCGACCTCGGACGATGCGACCGGTCCGCCAGACCCGCCAGACCACCTGCCTCATACCGGCGCACCCACGCATGCACCGACTGCCGCGAGACCCCATACCGGGCCGCAACCTCCGTCTTCGATGCTCCAGCAGCCACTTCCATGACCGCGTGATAGCGCTGCTCGACCACGCTCAGCTCCACTAACACCGGCCTCGCCCCGCCTCCACGACAGCAGTCGCAGACAGCAAAGCCGAGGACGGAACCGTCAAGCATCAAGTGACGTCAACACGTCAAGCATCAAACGAAGTAGGACAGCACCATCCAACCTACTGAGTTACAACTTTCTCTACTGGTTCAAGGCGGCTCGCTCCGCTCCCCGCGCGCGGCCCGGGCCCCGGCCGGGCCTGCGCTCCTGTCTCCGCCCCGCTCCAGCCCGGCCGGCGCCCGCGCCGCGCACTACGTGTTCAGCCGCCTGATGCCAGAGAAGGGGTACGTCGTGGCTGGGGCGGTCGGCTCCACGGCTTTACGGAGCCACCTTGGCGCGAGCCTCGAAGATCATGGCCCCAACGTCGTGCTTTACCAGGCAGGTCCACAGACTGCCCGACGCGCCGGAAGCATACGGGGCCATGATCACCCGCGCCAAAGCAGCGCCACCCCAAAGCCGCTCCACCGACCTCGCGGATAAGGAACTGCCGCTCGGGCTCCAGCAAACTTAGAATCCCCAACGCTGGAAGGGCTCCATGGTTCGAGGAGATGAGCACCTTGTCATCGCCCTGAACTCGGAAGCTAGCCCTCTTTGAACGCCTGCAATTTTTTCGGCAAGAAGCTCAACATCGCCAACCGAAATTTCTCGCGCTTCGTCGATCTTTCGATGCCTGCTGCGCATGCAGTAATAAACGGGAGAACCGTCATCTACTGCACCCCACGGCCGAGGCAAACGGCCCTCTTCACCGAAAGGGTCATAAGGATACCAAACGCCGTGAATCACTGCATTTCTAATAAGGCGATACTTTGCGAATTCATTCAATAGCTCCAGCACTTTGACGTGACTACTCTCCGGCCAACGCGAGAAGTATGGATCTCTCTGGCACAGAACGGATTTGCAGGTATCGGATAGCCACTCACTACCCTGCCCCTGCAGGAGGACCCACAAAATCTCATCGGCACCCGACATGTCGCCAATTAGTTCACGCAAGAGTTCATCCATGCGTGCACTCTCTGTGGCTACCCGACCGATTGCGCGGTAAAGATCATCGTCTTCGACGAATACCGCCCCGCCAGTCATGCTGATTTACCCCTCCCCGCTGATGCATTCTCTTTACGCGGCCATTCCGGCCCGCCGAGCGCGCCCTCGGTGACTCCTAACGACCGCCCCTACTGCGTGGTTCGCAAGGTCAGCACGGTCCCTCTCGCCCATTGGACGAGGCTCACGGCCAGATGCACAGCGCTCTGAGCCTCATCCAATGTCGGCTTGCGTTGCGTGCCGTTAGCGTGCCGGTCTGGGTTGGGCCATAGAGCGTCAAGCATAGAGATTAGGGGCTGAACACTGTGGTCCATCTTGACGCCGGGGAGAATGAAGTTCCAACGGTCGCCCTGACTGCGAAGCGAACCCACAACGTGGCCAAGTTGCGCCTTGTCTTGCTTTGGTACCACGATTGGAATGAGAGCCGCCTCAACCGCCTTGATGGCATGATCCCACGCATCCGAGGCGTCGGGGTCACGAGAAAAAGCCCGGTCCCATGCCTGCTTCAGCTCGTCGCTGGCCTGATCAGTAGGTGATGTTGCTACGTCGTAACTTCGTTGTGCGGTCTCGTCAACCCGGCGCCGAAGTCCCCCCAGGTCCCTTGCGGCCATCCAAGCGGAGCCGCCGATCGACAAGGACTGCTCCAAATGTGGGGCGCCAGAATTTCCCACCGATGTGCTCAGCAGGTAGTCGATGACGTCGAGGAAAAGATCGCCGTTTTGCAGACATTGAGAAAGTAGGTGGTGCATCATGGCCGAACCATCCCCATTTACGACTGGAATGCGTACGGCCAGTGCTGCATTGTGGATAAGGTCTCTGTTCATTCCCCGGCTTGACCGATATCCGAAGATGCCCTCAACCCAATACTCCAAGGCAGGAGCAAGGTGCTGGGGAACTCCCTCCTCGATTTGATTCGGAGGCTTAATTCCACGGCGCACGGACAGAGGGACCCAGTTCGACATGGCCGGAAGGGTACAGCCTGATAGGGGGTTCTTGTGTGGCCTTTTCGGTAGACGCACCTCTCTGGGTGTTACGCCCGCCGGGAGGCATGCGGTCAGCGGTCTGACGAGTGCCAGACTTGGAGCGGCCGCGCCGGGAGCGTCCGAGCGCAGAGTTCTGCAAGAGCTTCGGCCAGGCCTTGGAGAACAGCCGCGAACTGCCACCAGCCGCGTGGGCACCGTCTGTTGACTCGGCATGTTAGGTAGGCCACGGCAGTACGAGGCCCAACAAGCCCCAACCCCCGAGGGGCTTCGAGACGAAGGGCCGAAAGTCGTGCCATTCGCGTGCCAGATCCAGCGGGGACTCACGGGGAACAGCGGGGACCAGGCCACGGAGCCACCAAGGCTGGATGACCCTTCCGCCGCAGGCCAGTACGGTAGTCGGCCCTACAAGACCCAAGTTTCCCAAGCTGAGAGCTTGGTCGGCATCGCAGGTCGGACACGCTGGGTAGGGTGGCGTGGTGCGTTACCTGACAGAGGCCTTCATCATCGGGGCCCTGAAGCGAGGCCGGCCGGTGGAACAGTTCCTCGGTCCGGTCAGCGCTCCCCGTCGTCTCGGAGTCGCGTACGTCGAGGTCCGCCCAACGAAGGCGGCCTATGAGGTCTACATCCATACCGTCGAAGACGTCGGTCATGAGAGGTTCCTCGACCTGGTCGAGTTCCCACCACTCAACGCCGACGAGGACGAAGAGGAGTTCGGCCGACTCATTGCCACGGCAGATGACCCGTCTACCGCACTGGCCGCTGCCGAGGAGGCCACGGGCGCAGTGCGGGAGAGGTGGGTCAACGAGAGCCTGGTCCAGGGCGAATATGGCGACTTCGTCCGAGCGGGCCGACCTGCGGAACGATCTCCCGATGGACATCCTTGGCCAAGTCGCCTAGCAGGCAACTGAGACACCGAGCAGTGAGTGTCTAACTGCGTGACAAAGCCGACGAACGCCGACGAACGAGCGCGGACGCCTACGGACCATCGGCCCAGGTGAGAGATGCACCCGTACAAGGCGGATGCCCCATGCAAGTTACTTCGGGACGAAGAGGTCACCGCCCAACACCCGACAGCGTGGCTGAGGCCCGTGGGGGTACAGCGAGGCACACGTGTGCGTGATCGGTCGCCGCGCCCACCGTCGTGGCTGACTGGCGTCGGCTGAGGCACAGACCCGCAGGCCTTCCTCTCCGGCTGCTCCGTGCAGGATCAAGGCGTGGCGCCGGCGGATTGGTCGACGCGGAAAAGGCGCCTGATGGAACACGGGATCCATCTGGTGCGGAACTGAGTACCCGTACTCATGTGCCGCCCTACGCGCGTGGGCAGGGTGGCGAGTATGGACTTACCGGTTGCCCCTCCGGCCTTCGACGCCACCACCGGCTCCAGGCAGCGGCGCCGTGTGGACCGGAGTGCCGACATCGCAGCCGGGTGCGGTCTCGTACTCCTGGAGCTGATTGCCTTGGCGGCGATCTTCGGACTCTGGTTCCTGTCCGGCTTCGATCTCGACTCGGACAAGACCCCCACAACCGATCCCTTGTGGGGCTATCTGGTCGCCGCCGGCGGAGTCGGAGTCCTCGCCATTGCGGCGGCCGTGACAGCCGCATGGGTAGACGCCGTCGTGACGGTTGTCATCCAAGCCGTAATGGCCGTCCTGATCCTCATGATCTTCTTGGGTGGGGGTGAGGTCCAGTCTCACCAGGACCAGTTGTGCCACGACGTGCCGTCAGCGGCCAGTTGCAAGGACAGTGGTTGAACCGTGTGCCGCCGTCTCAGTTTCCGTCTCATTCAGCAACGTTCACGGCCGTTCAGCCAGGACCACAGCCTGAGCGCCGACCGAGGCCCAGCCGCCGATGAACGCAGGTGAACGTCCCCGAACGACGCCCACCTCCCCACCCCCACAGTTGGAAAGCGTGTTGGGGGCAACCCCTCACGAGTTCGAATCTCGTATCCTCCGCCAGTGCCTCACCGGGCACGATGTCGAAGGGCCCCACCATTCACAATGGGGCCCTTCGTCGTTGGCCGGCGCGGTTGGATTTATGGCAGTTGTTCGGCCAGGCCGACGATGATGCCCTCCGGGCCGCGGAGGTAGCAGAGCAGGTAGCTGTCCTCGAACCGGGCGATCTCGCCGACGAGTTCGGCGCCGTGCGGGCGTAGGCGGGCCACGGTGTCCTTGATGTCGTCGACGGCGAACATGACGCGGTGCGTGCCCAGGATGTTGTGCGGCCGGTTGCGCGGCCCGGCGTCGGTCGCCTCGGGGCTGCGGTATTTCGCCAGCTCGAGTCGGCTGTGGCCGTCCGGGGTCCGGACCATCGCGATGTCACAGTGGACGCCGTCGAGTCCGGTGCACTGGTCGGCGAAGAGGCCCTGGACCTCCCCCCTGCCCTCCAGTTCCATACCGAGTTCCACGAAGAACGCGATGGCGGCGTCCATGTCCTCCACGACGATGCCGACGTTGTCCATCCGCTGAATCGCCATGCCGGTTTCTCCTTCTTCCTCGGGCGGCCGGTGGTGGGCGGTGCTGGTCGGTGGTGGCCGCTGATGTACCTGGGACGGAGCCGGTGGCACGTTCTCGACATCCGCGGACCGTCGAAGCAGTGCGGGCCGGGCCGAGCACCTCGTCGTCTTGCCGGACGGCGGACAGTCCGCGGCTGCTCGTCCTCGTGGTCGTGCTCGTCCTCGTGGTCGTGGTCGTGGTCGTGGTCGACACGGGCTCGTCCGGACGGCAACCCGCTCCACGTCTCCGGCATTGAGCCCCGCTCCACCCCCTGGAACTCCGCCCCAGTCAGATCGGCGACTCCGAATTCGGAATTCTCATTGGCTGGCCAGCGGAGTGAGAGTCTGCAACCTGCTGACGAGTTGGTAGCATCGCCGCTCGGGTCCAGAAGTCCGGCCGGCGATCGTTTTGGTCAATTCTCGCATGGCTGCCGGATGCGCACCGCGTCCGGTTCTCTCGTAGATCGTCAGAAGACGGCGCAGGAGTGAGCGCGCCGCGGAGATATCGCCCTCAAGGGTTTTCGCATGTGCCCTGGCGCAGAGGTCGACCGCGTTTCCGTCCGACCGCTCTCCCATTTGGAGATCGGCACGCTCGGGCAAGCTGACCCGTAGAAGTTCCGATACGACTACCGAGTACACCTCTCGCTCTGATTCCTCCGGATAGTTCGCGAGGATGTGACGAATCCGGCGCTGTTGTTTGTCGAGATCTCCCGGAAGCAGGCGCAGCAGAAGGATGAGCCGCTTCAAGGCCTGGGGATTCAGCGAGAGCGCCGTGTTCAGCACGGGAGGAGTGGTGCCTGCCCAGTCGGTCAGGGCCACCAGGCAGTCCGCCAGCACGGCGGGCTTTTGCCAGTCTTCCTGCACCGCGCAGTCGACCAGGAGCCTGGACACCGCGGAGGAGTCGGCCTGGTCCTTGGCCTGTACGACCGCGGTGGCCAATTGCAGCACCAGTTCGGGCTGAGCGGTTTCCGGTATGTCGAGAAAGCCGCGCAGATAGTTCTCCGCGTCCGAGGGGCGCAGCGAGCGAGCGTGGATCGCTGTTTCCAGCGCGGAGAAATGCAGCGGCAGGAAATCCTTGATGGGTACCTGCGGATCGTTCAGCAGCCGGCCCACCGCGTCCAGTGACATTCGGGACAGGGAATGCAGTTCGTCGGGATGCCATGCCCTGGCGAGTTTCAGCAGCCGCTGCCATACGTGCGCGGCCTGATTGTGCGGGAGTTCACGGGCCAGCGGCAGCAGGACCTCTACGCTCCTCACCCCTAGCCGGTCGTTGGACTCCGCGCGGCGGATCGCCTCCAACTCCGCTTCGAATCTGTGACAGGCGGCGTCGTCGAGGGTCGACGGCTGGAGGCAGGCTCTCAGTATGCGCAGGGACAGATCGTGCCGTTTCTGGGTGAGGCAGCGGCCCGTCAGATCCGCGAAGTGGTCCGAGCACTTGAAGCGGTCCTGCAAAGACGCCGTTTCCGCGTCCGCCACAGCGCTGTACAGATGACGCCACAGCCAGTTCCGGTCGTCGGGCCGCCCGTACTTGGCGACCAGTGGCGGAAACAACTGCGCCGTGTTCTTTGCATGCAGCAGTTTCGGCACATCCACGATGCCGCCGCGCAGAACCGGCATCAGCAGGTCCGTGATCTCTTTCTCCCTGGGGAACTTCTTCACCATTTCGAAAAAGTCCGCCCAGGGGTTCACATCCCAATCGGAGGCACCTTGTAACCGGCGGACCAAGTGAAGCATTGTCTCGTCGCCGCCCAGCGTGAGGAGCATGTGCAGAACTTCGGCCGGGTTGCGCGGTTGAGGAGCCAGATTTTGCGCAAGCTCGTCCGAGAGACCCCGCTGCCAGTAGTCCGCCAGGGATCTGACGTCCGGGAGCATTCCACCGTCCAGCCGGTGGATCGCGACAATGAGCGGATACCAGGCGTAGATCTGTGTCGAAACCGATCCCTGGGTGCTTTTTGCGGCAATGGAGAGGATCAGATCCCGGTGTTCCCTCACCAACCAGGACCGGTCCTCTTTCGAGGCCTTGGTGATGAGCTCCCGCGCGAATTTGCAGTGCAATCGATTGGCGGGATCGACTCCTCTCAGTGCCTTGTGGAGAGATTCGCGCCTGTATTTTACGAAGGTGTCGTCCCCGTTCCGCTTCTTTATTTTCTTCAGTGCCCGGTCCAGGACGGTGCGCTGCCCCAGCCAGACAAGGCGCTGACCGTTCCCCGTGGTGTAGCCGTGTGCCTGTTCCAGGTCATCCGACGCAAGGCCGAACGCTTCACTGAGAACGCCGTCGGGCACGGGGAGCCGATGGGTTCCGCAGGACATGAGCAACAGAAGGCCGAGCGACTTGCCCGTGTCGGTCGGGTACTTCTGGTACTGACCGTGCAGTTCTTCTGCGTACCGCTGGAACTCCTGCTCCCGGTCGGAGCTGAGCATGCGGACGATCTCACCGATCAGCGGGGGTCTGTCACTCCTGAGGCGAAGGCTCATGTCCGCTTGTTCGCTGTGGGTCATGCGGTGCCGCCCGGACCGGGACGAATGCAACACCTCGGCGAGCGACTGCACTTCGCCGATCTGCACCCGTCCCACCTGAACCGTTTCCTGGAACGGCTGCAGCCACGTGGGGATGTCGCACTCGGTCACCACGTACAGCCCGGGTTCGCCGCCGCCCTTCTCGTCCAGCACGGGGCCGAGCATCGCCCGCACATCATCGGGGTCGGGGACGGCGTCCAGCACGACGACGAAGGGCTGTCGCTGCGCGGCACGAAACGCCTTCAGCGCCGTGATGTCCGCTTCGGCCGCCGGATCGAGGACGAAGACGGGGACCTTCCTGATCTGGTGGAGTTCGTCCACGCTGCGCAGCAGCGCCCAGGTGCGCCCCGAGCCGCGGGCACCGTCCACCTTCAGGATCCTTGAACGCGGGGAGCGCTGGTCGAGCCAGTCGCCCATGGCCCGGTAGGCCTGACGGTTGATCTCCCGAGCGATCGCCGGCTTCAAGAAGCACTCGTGGGTGACGAGAGCCAGCGGGGTACCAGGAGCGGGCACTTGCTCCCGCCACCGGGTCCAGTCGACCGGCCCGTCGGCAGCCGGGTCGTCGGCGACCTGCCCGACTGCGACCGGCCCGTCGGTGGCCGGCCCGTCTGCGACCTGCCCGTCGGTGGCCGGGCCGAGGCTTCGAGGGGTCGGCTCAGCCGTAGAACTGTCCTGCGTGTGCGGTACGGCGACGGCCCGGAACGCTTCGCAGGCACGGGCCGCCAGGCGCAGGAACCACTGCTGTTCGGCGGTTTCCGTCCGGCGCGTGAGGAACATCAACGCGCATGCCTGCAGGGCCAGGAGGTACTGGGGGTGCCATTCGGGCTGGGCGTAACGGTGGGTCTGACGCCAGCGGTCAGGGGCGGCTCGCAGGCTCCGGAGGGCGTACAGCAGATCCTTGGGCAGGCGGCCTTCGTTCGGGTGGGAAGTCTCCTCGTCCTCGTTGAGCAGGAGTTCTTCCAGCACGCTCCGTTCCGGCTCTTCCAGTCGGGGAAGGTAGTCGCAGACCACGTACAGCAACAACTGCACCGGGTCCCGCAGGAGCAGCCCTTCGTCCTCGAAGCGCGACAGGTCGACGAGGCAGAAGGAGTCGGGTTCGAGCTCCGGCCGCGTGGCCACCATGATGTTTCCGGGGTGCAGGTCGTAGTGGGCGCGGCCCAGTGCCACCGTGGGCGGTTTCAGACCGGCCAGCGGGGAAGGGACCGCGAACGGGGTGGGGTTGGGCAGCTCGCGGGGCCATCCCGGCAGCGTGAGGAACTCGCTGTGCAGATCGGCTCCCAGGAGCCGTGCGGCGGCGCCGGCCAGGGCGCTGGTGGGCCTGGCCCGGTGGCCCAGTGCCTTCGCCAGGAAGTCCTGGGCCGCCATGTCGTGGTCGGCACGCCGGTCGGGGTTCCAGTCCGTGAAGACGCCATCGATGACGGCGGCGGCCACATCGATTTTCCCCTCACCAGGTGAAACCGCGGTCAGCGGGTTCAGCGGATGCCGACCGCGTGCGTCGAGCGCGCAGTCGAGGAACATCAGCCAGGTGTCGCCGACCCGGAGGGGATCGTAGACCTGGCTGATGAATCGGCGTTCAGGGAAGTCGAACGTGGGCCCGCCCTGGCGGAAGGGCGGGCGGGACTGCCATGCCGCTTCGAGATCATGGGGTTCGGTGACGGCCCCCTCCTCGCCGGCACATAACTTGAGCAGGAGCTTCTGCTGTGGATGCTTCGCATCCCCTTCGTGGAACACGAAGCCCAGGCGTGCTCCGCTGCCGCCGTCGGGCAATGCTTTCTCGAAGGTGATACTGCGCCGACTGTTCTGCCAGTGCGCCAGCGCGGCGGCAACCTCCTGGCCAAAGTGCGTCAACCCACTCATCGCTCCAGTCTGTCCGAACCCGGGTCACAGCGTGAGCAGTTGTGGTGCTATGCCTCCGGAAGATGGACGTCAGGGGGCTGGGGATGGCGTGGACGGGGGCGCTGCGTCGTGTGCAGCGTGCGGCGACGCGGGGCAGGACCGTCAGCGGGCGGGTGCTGCAGCAGGCGGTGGCCGACCATGACGCGAGCGGGGGACCGTGCCGTATCCAAGGTGCGCGGGTGGCCGGACCGGTCGATCTCTCCCACCGTCAACTGGAGTTCGGCCTCGAGTTCGTCGAGTGCCGCTTCTCGGATCCGCTGGATCTGCGCGGCATGCAGGCCGTCTCGCTCGATCTGAGCGGTTCGAGTGCTCCTGCCGTGCTGGCGGACGGCCTTTCCGTGGACGGGGATGTCCGCCTGTCGGGATGCGTCATCGGCACGGCTTCGGGCGAGCCTACGGCGCTGGGCACCGAGACCGCTGTCGTACGCGACGGCGTACGGGCCCCGCGACGGGTGGCGGAGCCGCCGGCCGAGGCTCCGCTGCGGCTGGCGGACGCCCGGATCGCGGGCAGTCTCACGGCGGATGAACTGCGGCTGCAATCCAGCGGGTTGTGGTCCCTGTTCGCTCCTCGCCTCCGTGTCGACGGCGCGATACAGGGGCGTGGGCTGCGGGCGACCGGCGCGGTGTATCTGCGGGATGTCCGGGTGGCGCACGCGGTGTACTTCGACGGGGCGCAGGTGGGTGGCATCGACGCCACCGGCCTCTCGTGCGGCCGCGGGTTCTACGCGGACTGGGGTTTTCGCTCCCATGGACAGATCCTGCTGCGCGGGGCGACGGTCGAATCGGTGGTGACCTTCCACGACGCCGAACTGGCCGGACCCCACGGGGAGTTGATACTCAGCCGGCTGACGACGTCCCGGCTCCGCCTTGATCTGCGGGCCGCGCCGCCCGGGCGGATCGTCCTGCGGGACGCCCGGGTGGGAGTACTCGTCGACGACTCCGCCACCTGGCCCGCCGCGGGGCGGCTGGACATCGAGGGGCTCGTCTATCAGCGGCTGGGGTCGATCACTCCCCTGTCGCTGAAGGACCGGCTGTACTGGCTCGCCCTGGACCACGAGGCCGGCGTGGGCGTCTTCGAGCAACTGGCCGCCTCCTACCAGGCGGCGGGCGACGAGCGGGCGGTCAGAGCGGTACGGCACGCGCGTGAGCGGCGGCTGCGGCGCGGCGACAGACTCACCGGCCGTATCTGGGGGGCGTTGCAGGACGTCCTGTTCGGCTACGGCTACGCCCCCAGGCGGGCGTTGCTGTGGCTGCTGGTGCTGGTGGCGGGCGGTTCGAGCTGGTTCTCGGTGCATGCGCCGGCCCCGGCCGGCGGATCCGGCCAGCGCACGTTCGATCCGGTGCTGTACTGCGTGGATCTGCTGATCCCCGTGGTCTCTCTGGGCTACCGATCGGCTTTCGACCCGGCCGGCTTGGACAAAGTGGTGGCCGTGTTCTTGATCGCGTCGGGATGGGTGCTGGCCACCGCGGTCGTCTCGGGGGCCAGTCGCGCGTTGGGCCGGGGGTGAGCGGGGCGGGGGTAAGCAGGGCGGGGTGGCGCGGTGCCGTGCGGAAGGTGGCGGTCTACCCGTGCCCCACGCCCGTGCCGCCGTTGGAGAAGTCCAGGTGGAACGGAGAGCCGGGGGACGCCGGGTTCCAGCCTTCGCGCAGGGCGTGTTCGACGGCCTGCCTGACGTCGGTCGGCAGTACGGGCCTGTACTCGCGGCCCAGCCAGTTGCCCGGGTGGGGGTGGGCGGTGGTGACCACGAGGGTCGTACCGCCTCCGTCCGCGTGCTCGACCGCGAAGGTGCACGGTGTCCAGGCCAGCGCCTGGGAGTAGGTCGGCCTGCGGCGCAGGCGCCATCGGTAGGCCGTGCCGTCGACGACGATGTGCCGGGATCCCTTGCGGGTCAGTGTCATGGCGCCTCCTCGTCTACTCCGGAGCGGCGAACGGGTCCCGTACCGGGTCCCGTACCGGGTTCGGTGGGGTGTTCGGTGGGGTGTTCCACCAGGCCCGTGGGGGTGGGGCCGGGGTCCAGTCGGGGCCCCGGTGGGTCAGCCACCACTGGCCAATGACGTGGAACTTCTCCTCGAAGCGGCGGTCCCAGGCGAGGAAGCCGGTGCTGGGTGCCCGTAGGCGGGTGCTGCGGCCGTTCGCCTCGTAGAGGACGACCGTTCTGGTGCCCATGATGGATTCGATCTGGATGGACTGGATGTCGGCCCAGGGGATGGTCCGGCGGCGCAGGTTGCGGACCACGGCCGCGGACTCGGTGAGGGTGACACCGAAGTAGGAGGGGAGCAGGAGGCCCACGACCAGCAGGCCGAGCCAGAATGCCAGCCAGGCGGTCTGTGCGTCCGGGGGCGGTGACCCGGCCAAGGACGTGACGAGGAGGATCGCGCTGACGACGGCCATGGGGAACACGGGCCCCAGTCGCTGCCACACCGTCGCGCTGTAGCGCGGTCTCGGCGAACTGTCCACCACTGCACCCCCGTTGACCTGGTGTCCCGCTTGTCCGTCGCGGTCGTTCATTGTCGCCATTGTTGCTGTGAGGGCAACTGTCCGCGAAAGAAATTCTCCGGACGTGACAACCTCCTTGGCCCGTACACCCGTTCCATAGGCATGAAGTACTCCTCACCGCGCCCGGCGCCGGTGCCGGGCGGGCGCGTCTGCGGCGTACGGCCCATCTGCTGTGCGGGGACTGGCACTTGGCCGAGGACCTGACGCAGACGGCGCTGGCGAAGCTGTACGCGGTGTGGCGCCGGGTACGGCAGTTGGAGTCGCCGGACGGGTACGCCCGGCGGGTGCTGTACCGCACGTTCATCGACAAGACCCGGCGGCGGCGCCGGGGTGCAGCGTGAGCACGGTGAAGAGCCAGACCTCCCGGTGGCTGGGCACCTTGCGGCACATCCTCGCCGACTCCGGCAAGGGGCCGGTGCCGCCGGGGACGTCCAACAAGATCGAGGCGCAGTACTTCGCGAAGACCGATCCCGCGCCGGCCGCTCCCGACCTCCAGCCGGTGATGTCCCATGTGCCGCTGCCCGTCGTGGGCCAGGACGTGCCGGCGGAAGGGCACGGTTACAGCGTCGCGCCGGGCACGATCCGAACGCTCAGCCGGGGCCGGCTGTGGCTGCGGTCCGCCGATCCGGCACAGGCGCCCGCACTCGATCCCCGGTACTTCGAGGAGTCGTACGACCTGCGGGCGATGGTGACGGCGGTCAGGCAGGCGCGGGAGATCGGGGAGCAGAAGGCGCTCGGCGAGTGGCGGGCGCGGGAGGTCGCGCCCGGGCCGGGGGTCGTGACGGACGACGAGATCGCCGCGTACGTCAAACGCAATCTGAGCAGTTATCACCACCAGGTTCGGGACGTGCCGGATGGGCGCCGGGGCCGACGCGGTCGTGGATCCGCTGCTACGGGTGCACGGGGTGCCGGGGCTGCGGGTCGCGGACGCGTCGGTCATGCCGGCGGTGCCGTCGGGCAACACGCATGCGCCGACCGTGATGATCGGGGAGCGTTGCGCGGAGTTCCTGCTGGCCCAGGCCCTCGTCAACTCACCTTCACGGAAAGCTCTGTTGATCCCTTCAGCGGGAGGGTCACGGAGCGGAAGCCGTTGGCCGGGTCGCGGATGTAGGCGAGGTAGTCGGGTTCGGCGTTGTCGTTCATCACGAAGGCGCCGGTGCGGAGTTGGGGCGCGACGATCTCGATGACCTGGCGGGCGAGGGTGGGGCCGCCGTCACTGATCGGCCAGCCGTCGATGAGCGCGAAGTCGACGGGGCCGCCGAGGTCGCGCAGCGTCTCCCGGGCGTCGCCCACCCGCAGGTCGACGTAGTCGGCCAACTCGGCCTCGGCCAGGTTGCGTTGAGCGGTCGCCGCCTTCTCCGGCACGATCTCGGAGCCGATCACCGTGCCGCCGCCGTTGTCGCGCACGGCGGCGGCGAAGTAGATCGTGGAGACGCCGACGGAGGTGGCGAACTCGACCACCCGCGTCGCGGCGATCGCCCGGCAGAGCAGGTAGATGAGGTCGCCCTGGTCGGCGTGGATCGAGAAGCCGATGTCGGCGTAGGCGTGCGGGTCGTGGGTGCCGGCGCCGCCTCGGGGGCCGCCGTTGGTGGGGCGCCGGCGTTCGGCCTGGAGCCGGTCCAGGACAGCCGTGACCCGGGCGTCCTGCAACGGGCTGGGGGAATTCTGCGCGGGCATCGTCACTCCAAGGTCGCATTACCGATACGTTCTTGTCCTATCACGATATATCGAATACTGTCGACGGGCCTTCGGTGACTCCCGTTGCGAGGCTCCCGGGGCCGGGTTGAGGTGGCGGCAGACCGCAGCTCGGCGAAGGAGTCCGTCGTGGTGGACAGGCGCAGGTTCATCGCGGGGTCCGGTGCCGTCGGCACCCTGGCCGTGCTGGGCACGACGTCCGCGTGCACGGCGGAGGCCGAGGGCGAGGCCGTGAGCGGGACGGCTCCGGCCGCCGGTCACATCCGGAGCGCCACGGCGATCACCCAGGTCTACGGCGACGGCCAGAAGCTCGTCGCCGTGGCGGTCGAGTACGACACGGACATCACCGGTTCGGCCCTGTCGACGTCGCCGTTCAAGGTCACCGGCCGGACCGCCGACCTGGCCGAGCACGGCAGGGACGGCCGCTACGTCGTCGTGGAAATGTCGCCGGACGACAAGGCGGAGGCGGTCCGAAGGTCGGGGACAGCACGCCGGGCGGAACCATCGTCGCCGCGAAGGCCACCCTCACCCAGACCGGCAACGTCACCACCACCTCCGGCACCCGCTACGCCGCGAGCGGCACGAAGCTGACGACCGACGCGGTGAAGAACCTGATCGTGGACGACTTCCGGCAGTTCACCTTCACCGACCCGGGGGCCGCTGATCCAGGGCCTCGGCGCGGTGTGCTGGGCGAGCCCTGAGGACCAGGCCCGGCACGAGGCCTTCGTGCTCGCCCCCGAGTACGACTCCGTCGTGATCGACGACACCTACAAGCCGTCGCCGCTCTTCGACACCACCGCCCATCTCGTCCAGGCGCTCACAAAGAAGTACAGCCTCGACGAGAAACGGTTCTACGCGACCGGGCAGTCGATGGGCGCGATGATGACGCTGGGCCTGAACATCAAGTACCCGGATTTGTTCGGGGCGTCGTTCGTCGTCGCCGGGCAGTGGCCGGCGGACCAGGCGAAGTCGCTGGCGAAGTCGCTGGCGAAAAAGAAACTCTGGATCGTCGTCTCGCAGGACGGCGACAAGTCCTACTCCGGCGAGAACGCCATCACCAAGGCCGTCAAGGCGCAGGGCACGGCCGTAGCGACGGCGGTGTGGGACGGGCGGTCCACCGGGGCCCAGTTCGCGGCGGACGTGCGGAGCATGAAGGCGCAGAAGGCGCCGGTCAACTACGCCTCCTTCAAGACCGGGACGGTCGTGCCGAAGGGCTCGACGACCAGTGCGCACATGGCCACCTGGCAGGTCGCCCACACGATCCCCGGCATCCGGGGCCGGGTCATGGACCAGTCCCGCCGAGTTCATTCCCTCTGAGTTCGCTCTGAATATGACCGGTTTTCGTCGTCGAATTCTCGCCGCCGGTAAATCAGGAGAATGCGGGTCAATAATTGCAGCGCAATAGCTCCCACCATCTAAGGTTGCGCGAAGCGAATTCATCCGTACGACCAGGGAACTTCTGCGTCTCCTGTGAAAAAGCTTCTTCTTTCTCGTTTCGCTTCACAGATTGGGGCAGGACAGTGGCGCCCGGCAGCCCTGACAACCTCGATCGAAGGAGCTCACCTTCATGGACAGGCGTAGGTTCATGGCCGGTACCGCGACCGCGACGGCGGGGGCCCTGGCGGTGTTCGGCAGCGCGACCCCCAGCTCGGCGCAGGAGGCGAGCGGGACGGGCGCGACCGGCTCGGACGGAGACCATGTGAAGGGTCTCACCGCCATCACCCAGGTCTTCGGAGCCGGGCAGAAGCTCGTCGCCGTGGCGGTCGAGTACGACAGAGAGATCGACGGCCGGACGCTGTCGACGTCGACGTTCACGGTCACCGACCGCACCGTGACCAAGGTCTACACGAACCGCACCGCCGACCTCGACGAGCAGGCGCGGTACGGCCGTTACGTCATCGTCGAGCTGTCCACCGACGACACGGCGGCGGCCCTGTGGGTGACCCAGCAGGGCGGCGGGACCCCGCCCACCGGCGGCACGGGCGGTACGGGCGACTCCGACGGCGGGGTCGGGGCGGGCGGCCCGAAGGTGGGCGACACCACCCCCGGCGGGACCATCGTGGCCGCGAAGGCGACGCTCACGCAGGCCGGCGCGGTCACCACGGCCCACGGCACCCAGTACCCCGCGAGCACCACGGCGCTGACCACCGACGCCGTGAAGAACCTGATCGTCGACGACTTCCAGCAGTTCACCTTCGCCGACCCCGCGACCGGCCAGACGCTGAACTACAACCTGTTCGTGCCCGAGCACTACAACCCGCGCAAGAGCTACCCGCTGGTGCTGTTCATGCACGACGCGAGCGTGGTCAACGTCGCGACCGAGGGCCCGCTGGTGCAGGGCCTGGGCGCGGTGTGCTGGGCGAGCCCGGAGGACCAGGCCCGGCACGAGGCCTTCGTGCTCGCCCCCGAGTACGGCTCCGTCGTGATCGACGACGACTACCTGCCGTCGACGCTCTTCGACGCCACCGCCAACCTCGTCGAGTCCGTGACGCAGCAGTACAGCATCGACCCCGACCGCCGTTATACGACGGGTCAGTCGATGGGCGCGATGATGTCGCTCGGCCTGAACATCAAGTACCCGGACCTGTTCGCGGCGGCGTTCATCGTCGCCGGGCAGTGGCCGGAGGCGCAGGCCGCGCCGCTGGCGAAGAAGGACCTGTGGATCCTGGTCTCCGCCGACGACACCAAGGCCTACCCCGGCGAACAGGCCATCGCCGCGGTCATCCAGGAGCAGGGCACGCAGGTCGGCACCGCGCTGTGGGACGGGCAGTCCACCGCCGCCGAGTTCGCGGCCGACGTCCGCGCCATGAAAGCCCAGCGGACGCCGGTGAACTTCGCCGCGTTCGAGACCGGCACGACCGTACCGACCGGCTCGACGACCAGTGCGCACATGGGCACCTGGCAGATCGCGTACACGATCCCCGGGATCCGGGACTGGATCATGCGGCAGTCGCTGTAAGGGTGCCCGGCCACGGGGGCGGGTCCCGGCCGCGGCACTCGGCGGCATAGAGTGCTGCGGCAGATCCGGCAGGCGTGGGTGGAGGTAGATCGCGATGGAGAACCCGCCGCAGCTCACCATGGGACGGCTGTTCTCCTCCTGGCAGGCGGACGTTCCCGCGCTGCTGGTCGTCGTACTCCTCGGCGGCCTGTACGGCTGGGGCGTCCTGCGGCTGAGGCGGCGCGGCGAGAGCTGGCCGGTGGCGCGGACCGCCGCGTTCGCGGTGCTCGGGCTCGGCACGCTCGTCATCGCCACGATGTCGGCGCTGGCCGTGTACGACCGCGTGCTGTTCTGGCCGGCCGCCGTCCAGAACGTCCTCCTCGACCTGATCGCCCCGCTCGGCCTGGCCCTGGGCGATCCGCTGCGGCTGGCCCTGCGCGCCCTGCCCGAACGCGGGGCGGCGCGCGCGCAGGGAGTGCTCACCGGCCGCCTGGTCCGGCTGTTCACCTTCCCCCTGGTCAGCACGGCCCTGGTGCTGACCACGGAACTCACGATCTACTTCACGCCGTACTTCGAGACGGCGTTGGCCAACAACTGGCTGCACCAGCTCATGTACCTCCAACTGCTGCTCGCCGGGAGCCTGTTCGTCCTCCCGGTGCTCACCCGCGAGGAGGCACTGCCCGCCTGGTGCACCCACCCGGTGCGGGCGGGCCTGGTGTTCGTCGACGGGATCATCGACGCGGTACCGGGCATCGTGGTGATGACCCACGGCACGCTAATCGCCGGCTCCTGGTACCTCGCCCACTCCCCGTCCTGGGCCCCTGACGTGCAGCACGACCAACAGCTCGGCGGCGGTGCGATGGTCGGCATCGCCGAGCTGGTCGCCGTCCCCTTCCTGCTCGCGATCCTGGTCCAGTGGGCCCGCACGGAACGCGCGGAGACGGTCGCGCTGGACCGGCGGCTGGACACGGAACTGGAGCGGGCGACACCCGCGGAAGCTGCGGTGGACGGGCCGGAACTCGTCCGCCCCTGGTGGGAGACCGAGAACAGCGAGGTCGCGCAGCGCATCCGGGGACAGCGGTAGGCGTTCCTCACGCCACTGTGAGGCTGTCCAACTCCCTTATCAGCCGGGCCCCTTCACGGGTCATGATCTCCGGATCGCGCAGGGCGTTCGAGAGCAACGACATGCCCTGGTAGGCACTGACGAGGGTCAGCGCGAGCCCCTCGGGATCGGCCGCGCCGAGCAGCCGGTACTGCTGCTCCACCCAGTCCACCAACCGCCGTATGACCTGCCCCGCGGCGAGATCGAGCCCACCCTCGTACCGCTTGTCCAGCTCTACGGCGAGGGTGCCCATGGGGCAGCCGTGGCGGGCCGCGATGTCCTTCTGCTCGACCCAGCCGCCGATCAGTGCCTTGAGGCGTTCGCGCGGGTCGGGCAGCTCGTCGAGCCGGGCGGTCAGGGTCTCCAGGGAGCCGGTGTGCTCGGAGAGGGCCGCCTCGATCAGCTCGTCCTTGGTCTTGAAGTAGTAGTAGACGTTGCCCGTCGGGACGTCGGCGGCGCGGGCGATGTCGGCGATGGTCGTGCGCTCCACGCCCTGCTCGTGCAGGACCCGGGCGGTGGCGGTGGTCAGCCGCTGCCGCTTGCCGACGGCGGCGGGCCGGTCGGTCCTGTCGGGCCGGGAATCCTTTGAGTCAGTCATCCGACTAACTATAGACAACGGGCGGGGTGATCGTGCTAGCGTCCTTCCCGACAGAGTTAGTCAGTCAACTAACTCACTTGCTTGCACATACGGCGACGGGGGTATCGAGATGATCGTGGTGACGGGTGCGACCGGGAACGTGGGGCGGACGCTGGTGCGGATCCTCACGGAGGGCCGGGTCCCGGTGACGGCGGTGGCCCGAAACATCGGCGGGCCGGGGACGGTGGCCGGTGACCTGGGCGAACCTGAGAGTCTGCGAGGTGTGTTCGAAGGCGCCGAGGCGCTGTTCCTGCTGGTGGCGGGCGAGCGGCCGTACGACGTCCTGGACCTGGCCAAGTCCGCCGGTGTCCGCAGGGTGGTCCTGCTGTCCTCGCAGGGCGCGGGGACCCGCCCGGAGGCGTACGCGCATCCCCGCCGATTCGAGGCGGCCGTACGGGAGTCGGGGCTGGACTGGACGATCCTGCGGTCGGGAGGCCTGGACAGCAACGCGTTCGCCTGGGCCGAGTCGATCCGCGCGGAGCGCACGGCGGCGGCGCCGTTCGGTGACGTGGGCCTGCCGTTCGTGGACCCCGACGACGTGGCGGCGGTCGCCGCGGCTGTGCTGCGCGAGGACGCGCACGCTGGCGCGACCTACACCCTGACCGGCCCCGCGCCGACGACACCGCGGGCGCGGGCGGCGGCGATAGCGGCGGCACTGGGCGAGGAGGTGGCCTTCACGGAACAGTCCCGTGCGGAGGCCCACGAGTCGATGGCCCGGTTCATGCCGCTGCCCGTGGTCGAGGGCACGCTGGCCGTCCTGGGCGAACCGACCGAGGAGGAGCGGCGGGTGAGCCCCGATGCGGAGCGGGTGCTGGGCCGGGCACCGGGCACCTTCGCGTCCTGGGCGCGGCGCAACGCGGCGGCCTTCCGGTGACGGCCTCGCAGGTGACGCGGGTCCTCGACTCGACCATCTCCCACCGGGAGTCCGGCACCGGAGCACCGATCGTCTTCCTGCACGGCAACCCGACCTCGTCGCACCTGTGGCGGAACGTCCTGCCGGGGGTGACGTCCGGGCGCCTGCTGGCACCCGACCTCATCGGCATGGGCGCGTCGGGCAAGCCCGCCATCGCCTACGACTTCGCCGACCAAGCCCGTTATCTGGACGCGTGGTTCGACGCGCTCGGGCTGCGGGACGTGGTGCTGGTCGGGCACGACTGGGGCGGCGCCCTGGCCTTCGACTGGGCCGCGCGCCATCCGGACCGGGTGCGGGGCATCGCGTTCACCGAGACCATCGTCAAGCCGATGAGCTGGGAGGAGTTCCCGGAAGGGGGCCGGGAGCTGTTCCGGGCGATCAAGACGGCCGGCGTCGGCGAGGCCATGATCCTCGACGAGAACGCCTTCATCGAACAGGCTCTCCCCGCCGCCTCCGCGACCCCGCTCACCCCGGCCGACCTCGCCGTCTACCGCGAGCCGTACCCGACCCGGGAGAGCCGCCGCCCCCTCCTGCGCTGGGCCCGCTCGATGCCCCTGGGCGGCGAACCGGCCGACGTCGTCAGCAGGATCGAGGCGTACGACCGCTGGCTCAAGTCCAGCGCGGACGTACCGAAGTTGCTGCTCACGTTCGCGCCCGGGCCGGGGGCGATGATGCACGAGGGGGTCATCTCCTGGTGCGCGGCCAACATCGCCGGGCTGGAGACCGAGCACTCCGACGCCGTGGCCGGCCATCACACACCGGAGGACCGGCCGGAGGTGATCGCCGCGGCGATATCGGCGTGGGTGGAGCGCCACCAACTCGTCGCGGACACGGCATGACATGCGGCGTGCAGGGCGCCTACCGAACGATCCGCACGTTCCGGGACACACTCACCTGATCCACATCCGTCGTCCTGACCGTGACCTTCATCGTCCACGTCCCGGCGATCGGCAGGTTGAGGGTGTTGGTCCCCCAATAGCCGCCCTCGTCCTTGACCTTGGCGTCGAGGGGGCCGATCTTCTGGGCGGGGAGGGTGAAGGAGAGGCGCAGTTCGGGGACGGTGGCGAAGCCGCCGTCGGGGCCGTAGACGACCGCCTCGACCGAGTTCAGGCCCACGCGTCCGGGGTCGAGGGTGATCTGCACCTTGCCGCCCGCGTTGCCGACCTTGAAGGGGACCATGGTGACGGACGCCGCCGGGATGCCGGCCGCTGTCGCGGTCTGCTGCGCGTCCGCCGCCGCCCGGCCCGGGAGGGTGTTGGTCAGCAAGGTGGTGATCACCAACACCACGACACCGACGCCGACTTCGAACAGCACGGAGAGACGCAGACCGCGCCGATACCGGTCCCGCCCCTGGGAACCGTCACCGGAGTCCGGGACGCCCTCGCCGTCGGCGGCACAATCACCGTCGCCCTCAGGAGGGGAGACCGTCGCCCCCGTCCGTACCAACTCCGGTACGGGGAGCCGCACTTCCGACTCCACCAGCCGTCCCGTCCACTGCCGCGACCACCCCGCCACCACGAGCAGCAGCACCACCGCGCCGAGTTTCACGAGCAGGATGCGGCCGTACGACGTGCCGGTCAGGGCGTTCCAGGAGCCGAGGCCGCGCCAGGACTGGTAGACGCCGGTGACGACGAGCACGGTCACGGAGGCGAAGGCGAGGCGGGAGAAGCGGGCCACCGGGGCCGCGTCGAGGGCCGGTGAGCGGTAGAGGACGGTGAGCAGGGCCGTCAGGCCGCCCAGCCACACCGACATCGCGAGCAGATGCAGCACCGCCGACGTCATCGCCACCGGCACCTGGATCCCGGCGGACGCGTGCTCCGCCGACGCCCAGGTCAGCGCCAGCCCAACGGCCAGGGCGGCACCCGTCCCCAAGGCCACCCGTCCGAACCGCTCCCGCCCCCGAAGTCGTAGGAGGAAGACGGCTGTTGCGGCGAGGAGCAGGAGGCGGGCCGCGAGTGCCAGGCCGGGGCGGGTCGCCAGGGTTTTGGGGAGGGCGGAGGGTTCGAAGGCCGTGGCCAGGCCGGTGCCCGCCTCGTAGGGGGCCCGGAGGACGAGCAGGGCCAGCGTGGCCGCCAGCAGGGTCCACCAGCCCATCCGGATCGGCTTGTTGAGGACGGACGGGTCCGGGGGGCGGCACAGGGTGACGAAGGCGGCCGTGCCGATGAGGAGGGCCGCGGCGATGTACGCGAAGTAGCGGGCTATGTCGTACAGGCTGCCCGTCAGCGGCTCCTCGGTCGGGGCCGTGTTGACGGGGGTGGTGGTGGCGGAGGGTTTGCCGATCGAGAAGGTGAAGGCGCCCGAGACCGGGTGGCTGTCGGCCGAGACCACGCGCCAGGCGACGGTGAAGGTGCCGGTGCCCAGTTTGGCGGGGAGTGTCACGCTCGCCGTGTCGCCCGCGTCCTGCGCGTGGTGCGCCGAACTCGTCTTCACCCGCCGGTTGTCGGGGTCGTAGACGCGGAAGGAGTCGTCGAGCAGGGCGACGGACTCGGAGAAGGTCAGGGTGAGGGTGCGGGGGGCGGACTTGAGGACGCTTCCGTCGGCAGGGTCGGTGGATTCGAGGGCGGCGTGCGCGGACGCGGTGCCCGCGGTGCCGAGGAGGAGCAGGACCAGCACGGTGCCCAGCAGCACCAGCCCTTGAACTCCTCGCCGGCCGGCCCGGCCGACGTGTCCGCCGCCTCCGCCTCCGCCGCCTCCGTCGTATCCAAGACCCTGTCCCTCATTCCGTCGTCGGCGCACGTCACATCTCCGTCTTCGGACATTCCGGCCCACGGTCAGGTACGTCGGCCTCCGGTTATGTACGGAGGAAGCACACGTCCCGCTCACCATGCCGGCCGCGCCGTCATGCCGCCGTCGACGACCAGGTCGTGCCCGGTGACCCAGGAGGCGAGGCGCGAAGCCAGGAACACGCACGCGTCCCCGACCTCCTCCGGCCGGCCCAGCCGCCCCGTCGGCGCCGCCTCCTGCCATCTCCGCACGCCGTCCGGCCAGGCCTCCGCCAGCCCCTCCCGGTCGATCAGACCGGGCGAGACCGTGTTGACGCGGATGCCGTACGGGCCGTACTCCAGGGCCGCCGACCGCGCGTGCATGACCACGGCCGCCTTGGACGCGCAGTAGTGCGCGTGCAGCGCGGCCGGGGCGCCAGCCTCGATCGACGCGATGTGCGTCACCGTGCCGCCGCCCTGCTCCCTCATGGCCTCGGCCGCCGCCTGGGTGCACGCGAAGACGCTCGTCAGGTTGGTGTCGACGACCGCCCGCCAGTCCGCAGCCGTCATCCCGTCCAGGGGCTGCGTCGGCTGCACACCCGCGTTGTTGACCAGCGCGGTCAGCCGTCCACCGCCCCATTCGGCCGCCTCGCGGACCAGTCCGCGGCAGGCGTCCTCGTCGGTCAGATCGGCTTGCAGTACGACGGCTCGGGCCCCCAACTCCCTTACGCGCGCGGCGACTTCACCGGCCGCCTGCACCGCCGTACGACAGTGGACCGCGACCCCCGCCGCCCCCTCCTCGGCGAACCGCAGCGCGATGCCCCGGCCGATGCCCCCGCTCGCACCCGTGACCAGGGCGAACTGCCCTTCCAGCAGGCGGCTCACGAGCGGCACAGCCCGGTGATGCGGGCGGCCTCGGACGGGTCGCGGGCGTAGCGAACGCTCAACTCGCCTGCCTCGCCGTGCTCGTAGCCCTCGTAGGTGAACCCGGGTGCCATCGTGCAGCCGAAGAACGTCCACGCGCCGTCCGCCACCACCCGCGCCCCCATCCACGTACCGCCGGGCACGGTGAACTGGAGGTGCTGGCCGTGCAGGACGTCCGGGCCGAGGACCGCCGTGCGCGTGCTGCCGTCGGGGGCGAGGAGGAGGAGTTCGAGCGGGTCGCCGAGGTAGAAGTGCCAGACCTCGTCGCCGGGCAGGCGGTGCAGCGCGGAGTAGTCGGGCGCTGTCAGCAGGGCGACGATCGCCGTGCCCTCCGGGCGGCCGTCCGGGCGCAGCGGGCCCGCCCAGGTCCGGCGGAACAGTCCGCCCTCGCGGGGGATCGGCTCCAGGCCGTAGTGGGCGACGAGGTCTTCTGGGGTCACTCCGGTCACCTCGGCAGGCTACGGGAAGGCCACCTCGCGAGGGAGAAACGCCAGTTGAGCGCGCTTTTCGGGCAGGAAGACGTCCGGGATGTCGATCTCCGGCAGCACGACCTCCGGCCCCGCCACGAACCCCTGCCGCAGAAACCGCGCGATCGCCTTCTCGTTCCGCACATCCGGATCGACCACGATCCGACGCCGGTCCAGCACGACCAGGACGTACGACG
This sequence comes from Streptomyces sp. NBC_01478, assembly GCF_036227225.1. GTDB lineage: Bacteria > Actinomycetota > Actinomycetes > Streptomycetales > Streptomycetaceae > Streptomyces. The sequence goes on from NZ_CP109444.1 coordinate 5,732,159, forward strand.
CGAGGACCCCCATCACCGCCGCCGACCAGCCGGGCCGTTCGCCGTCCGGTCCGGCGGGTGCGAGGAGGAGGTGGATGCCGATGTCTCCGGGTGCCACGGCGTAGCAGTCGCCGACGCGGTCGGCGGCGGGCTCGTAGGTCTGGAGGAGGGCGATCGGTTCGTCGTCCCTGACCACCAGGTGGGCGTGGTGGGTGTCGAGGGTCTCCATGTGGGCGTAGATCTCGGCGACTTGGGCCCGGGTGAGGCCGTTCATGCCCCAGAAGGCGGCCCGTTCCTCGCTGACCCAGCGGTGGATGGTCTCCGCGTCGGCCACCGGGTCCAGGGGGAGGATGCGGACGGTGCCGAAGCCGGCGACGTTTTGTTCGTGGACCGGTTCGCGGGTGGGGATGTCGGGTTCGAGGCGGGTGAAGTCGGTGATCACCGGGACCAGATCTCCCTTGAGCCACAAGGGGAGTTGATCGCGGTGATGCGGCGAACCGGGCACCCCCGACGCCCCCAACGGCACCACCCACAGGCTGTCCTCCCGCCGGTTCAGGTCCCACACGAACCGGGCCGCCGGCCCCCGCGCGCTCAGGTCGGTGAGCCCGGGGACGGAAGAGGTGCACAGGACACAGTCGTGGTCGCCGGAGAGGCCGGGTTGTTCGCTGTACGTCGACTCCTCTGCCAACGCCCGCCAGGGAGCGAGGCGGTGGGTGTCGCCCCAGGCGCCCGCCGGTGCGGCGGCGACTTCCTCGACCGCCGCCCGCACGATCTCCGCCCGGTCGATCTCCGTCCGGTCGGTGCCGTACAACTCCCGTGCCCGCAGCAGGTGTTCGAGCGCGAAGGCGACACGCGGGAGCAACGCGAGCCACGGCAGGAACACCTCCGGGTACGCGGGCGGCTCGGCCAGCGCGGCGAACGCCGGGTGCGCCGCGAGCCGTCGTACGACCGCGCCGCGCACGGCCGCGAAGGCTGCGGCGTCGGTGCTGTCGGCGTCCATGCGGCGGTCCCAGGCCAACAGCTTGTCGCGGAGTACGCAGGCGGCGGGGGTGAGGTCGGTCAGGGCGGCCAGGTGGTCCAACAGGGGTGCGGCGGAGCCGAGTTGGGTGTCCATGTGGATCGCGGGCATGTCGGCGGCGGACCACCTCGCGCGCTCGGCGAGCAGTTCGGTGATGCGGTCGGCGCGGTGGGGCGGGGCGAACTCGACGCCGAGCGGGGCGGCCGGGCCGCGCTGGTTGGCCATGACGGCGATGCCGTCCTCGGTCAGTCCGGCGCGGGGCATCTCGTGCCAGCCGTGCCACTCGTGACCGGGTTCCCAGGCGGGGACCAGCCGGATGCGGTTGGCCTCGGCGCGCAACGGCACCCGGCCCGCGACCCGGTGCAGCAGTCCGCCCTCGGTGTCGGCGGCCTGGACGACGTTGACGGGTTCGACCCAGTCGTCGAACGCCCGGTCCACGTCGGCGACTTGGCGCGCGCGGAGGAGCGGGAGCAGGGCGGTGAAGCCGAGGTCTTCGGTGACGCGGGGCGGGTAGCGGAGGCTGACGGCGAGTGGCGGGACGCCGGGCGGCGCGGTGACTCCGCCGTCGAGCCCCTCCGGCCCGCCGATGACGACGGGCCCGCGCTCGGTCTCGATCACCTCGACCTCGACGGGCTCCTCCCCGGCCACCTCGACGAGCTCCGTGTGCCGGGCCGCGCGCCGCCAACCGCCGTCCGGGCCAAGGGCTTCGACACCGGCACCGGTACGGCGCAACCGTTCCCGGTACAGGTCCTGGTAGTCGGCCATGGCGTTGGTGATGGCCCAGGCGACCGTGCCGGTGTGCCCGAAGTGGGCGATGCCCGGGACACCGGGCACGGTGAGGCCGACGACGTCGAACTCCGGGCAGGAGAGGTGGACTTGCTGATAGACGCCGGGTTCCTCGATGAAGCGGTGCGGATCACCGGCGAGGACGGCCCGCCCGGTCGTGGTCCGCGCCCCGCTCACCAGCCAGCCGTTGCTGCCGGAGGTACCGGGCCCGTCGGCGGCGAACAGCCCGACCGCGTCCGGCCCGAGCCGCCGTATCGCCTCTTCACGCCACAGCTTGGCCGGGAACCCCGCGAAGAGGATGTGCGTGGCGAGCCAGACCCCGAGGGGAGTCCAGGGTTCCCAACGCCCGCGCGCGAGCCCGGACTTGGCGAACTCAGGAGCCGAAGTCCCGTTGTTGAGGCCTTCGTTGACGCCGTCGACGTACGACCGGACCCAGCGCGCGGTCTCCGGGTCCCGCCGCTCCAGGGCGGCGAAACAACGTCTCGCGGTGTCGTCGAGCCGGACCCGTCGGGCGAAGAGATCCCAGGGCAGGGCGGCGAGACCGAGAAGGGCGGCCGAGGTGCCCTGCGCCCGATGCCGTTCGACCTCCAACTGCCGGCCGCGGTCGAGGGCGGTGACGCGGCCCTGGACTCGGGCGAGTTCGTCGGCGCTGTCGGCGCGCAGGTGGGGGATTCCCCAGGCATCTCGGTAGATCTGGGTTGTCACCCTGCGACCTCTCTGTGTTGCGGCTCTGTGTTGAGTACGGCTCTGTGTTGCGGCTGTTTTTTAGGTTAGCCTTGCCTAAGTTACTCGTGGGGAAAGCGTACGCGAAGGGTGAAGAGGCGATGGTGCAGGGGCGCGGTTGGGAGGGCGCGGTACTCAAACTGCTGCGCGCGAAGGACTTCGAGTTCACCGTGACGAGGGCCGAGGACGTCACCCCGCACTACCGCCGCCTCCGCCTCACCGACGGCGGCATGCTCGCGGCGACCGGCGTCCACCCGACGATGTGGGTCCGCCTCTGGTTCGACAACGCCGGCAGGCCGCACCAGCGGGCGTACACCCTGGTCGACCCCGATCCGGCGGCCGGCACGTTCGGCCTCGAATTCGCCCTGCACGAGGGCAGCGCGAGCGACTGGGCCCGCGCCGCGAAGCCCGGCGACACGATCGAGGCGACGGTCCAGGGCACGGGCTTCGAGGCGCCCACCCCAACCCCGTCGCACCTCTTCGCGATCGGCGACCCGGCGTCCCTCCCGGCCATCAACTCCCTGCTGGGGTCGGTCGGTTCGACGGTCCCGGCGACGATCTGGTTCGAGAACGCCACCGAGGGCCTGCCGTTCCGCACGGACCCGCCGCTGCACGAGGTCCGCCACCTCTCCAGGGGCCAACTCGCCGAGCGGGTACGGACGGAACTCCCGGACCTCCTGAAGACCACCCCCGACCCGTACGTCTGGATCACCTGCGACACGGCCACGACGCGAGGGCTGTCGTCGTACGTGCGCAGGGAGTTGGGCGTACGACGGGAACGGGTGCACGCGCTGGGGTACTGGCGGCCGACCTGAGGCCGACCCCCGTACGGGGAAGGAGCATGATTGATTCATGCCAAAGGGGCGGATACGCGCGGTCGTCGGCTATGCCGCGCTCACCTTGCTGTGCGTGGCGGCGACAGCGGCGGCCGTGTCGATGAGCATCGCGACGCTGAACCTGTCGGGGAACGCCGTGGAGGTCCGGTTCGCCGAGTGCCACCAAGAGTCGGTGAAGAGCGGCACCGAAACCGTATGCAGCGGTCCGGTGCAGCACACCACGCACGCGCGCACCGCAGAGGTCGCCTACAAGGGCCACGTGGGCGAGACCGTCAGGGCCGCACGGACTCTCTGGGGAGGCTACGAACCGGTCAAGACGGACTTCGTCTCATGGGGCATCTGGATCCTGTTCCCCGTACTGCCGCTCTTCGGGACAGCGGGCGCGGGGGCGCTCACGGTCAGGGAACTGCGCCGGGCAAGGCAACCAGCCGCTGCCGATGAAGCCTTGTGAGTTTCCGCTGCCGGTGCCGGACCACCCATTGATCCGGAAGGCACCCCGCTCCCATCCGCGCCATCATCGACCCATGGACGTCACCCTTCACCTCGCCCAGGACCCCGACGCCGACGCGCTCCTCGGCCGTTCCCCGCTCGCCGCGCTGGTCGGGATGTTGCTCGATCAGCAGGTGCCGATGGAGTGGGCGTTCAAGGGGCCGCGGACGATCGCCGACCGGCTCGGGGCCGATGATCTGGACGCGCACGAGATCGCGGCCCGGGATCCCGAGGACTTCGCCTCGCTGCTCTCCGAGAAGCCGGCCGTGCACCGGTACCCGGGGTCCATGGCCAAGCGGATCCAGCAGTTGTGCCAGTACGTCGTCGAGCACTACGACGGGGACGCGAGCGGTGTCTGGGACGGCGTCGGCACCGGGGCCGAGCTGCTCAAGCGGCTGGAGGCGCTGCCCGGGTTCGGGAAGCAGAAGGCGCAGATCTTTCTCGCCCTGCTCGGCAAGCAGCTCGGGGTCCAGCCGAAGGGCTGGCGCGAGGCCGCCGGGGCCTATGGCGAGGCGAAGTCCTACCGCTCCGTCGCCGACATCACCGGGCCCGAGTCGCTCACCAAGGTCCGCGCCCACAAGCAGGAGATGAAGGCCGCCGCGAAAGCGGACAAGGCGGCGAAGGCCACCGGCGGCAAGTAACCCCGGCACCGAACAACCCCGTCAGCCAGGTGGCCCGTCCCCGGTGGCGGGTCCGCAGGACCCGGTCAAAACATGGACCATGACCGAGGCACCGAGCGGCCCCTTGGGCCCGGAGTACGACGACCGCAGCGTCCACGACAGCCGGCGTCAACACCGGCCGCCACGCGAAGAGGAATTCGAAGGGCCCCTGTTCGCCCTCTCCAAAGCCGCCTGGCAGGTCGTCCTGCTCACCGGCGTCGCCTCTCTCGTCCTGGGCGTGCTGGTCCTGGTCTGGCCCGGCGCGTCCCTCTTCGCGGCCGGCATCCTCTTCGGTCTCTACCTCCTGATCAGCGGCGTCTTCCAGTTGGTCGCCGCCTTCGGCACCCACCGGGCGACCTCGCTGCGCGTACTCGCGTTCATCAGCGGCGCGCTGTCGATCGTGCTGGGCCTGTTCTGCTTCCGCGGGCCGATGCAGTCGATCCTGCTGCTCGCCCTGTGGATCGGCATCGGCTGGCTGATCCGGGGCATCACCCAGACCCTGGCCGCCATCCACGACGGGACCATGCCCGCGCGCGGCTGGCAGATCTTCCTCGGGATCGTCACCTTCGTCGCCGGCATCGTGCTGATCGACTCGCCGTTCCGCTCGGTCGCCGTCCTCACCCTCGTCTGCGGCATCTGGCTGGTCGCGGTCGGCGTCGTGGAGATCATCACCGGCGTCCGGATGAGGAGCCTCGCCAAGAAGGTGCCCACGGCCCTGTGAGCCTCGTTGGTAGGCCGTGCGGGCGGTTTCCCCGCCCGCCGCGATGAACTCCGTACGCCCGCTGGGAGAAGACCTTCCATGAGCACGAGGGTGAGCCCCGCACGACACCTCCCCCGCAGCCGCGCCTGGCTGCGGGCCCTCGTGCTGCTGCTCGCCCTGCTCGTCCCGGGCACCGACGCCCAGATGCGCGCGACGCCGGTCGCGGCGTCCGCCGAGACGACCGTCGAGTACGACGTCCTCGATACGGCCGCTGCCCTACGGCCCGTCTCCCTCACCGTCCACCGGCCCACCGTGCCCCTGCGGCCCGCGCCCGCCCCGGCATCCCCTGCACCCCGGGTCCGCTCCTTCCCCGCGCCGCCCCGGCCCCCGTACACCCTCCGCTCCCTGCGCACCGTGGTCCTGCGCTGCTGACGGACCGACCGCCCCCCCCAGGTCAATCCGTCGGTACGACGCCAGGAGCACAGCCATGCCCATCGACCCGTACGCGGTCCTGCGCGCCCTGTTGCGCGCGGAGGCCGTCCGCAACGCGCCCAAGCCGGAGGTCCGCCGACCCGAGCCGCAGCGGCCCCCGGAGGGACACAAGCGCTGACCCGCCGGACGTACGGCCCGGTGGTTAGCGCTTCCGCCGGGCCGTGCCGAACAGGGAGCGGGTGATCTCTCGGCCGATCTGGGTGCCGACGGAACGCGCCAGGGACTTGAACATCCCGCTGCCTACGACCTGTTGGACCATCGACTCGTCCTCCTTGGCCGGAGACTTCTTCGCGGCCGCCTTCGGTGTCTCCTGCGGCTGCGGACGGGACGTCAGCTTCTCGTATGCCGACTCGCGGTCCACAGCCTGTGCGTAACGGCCGTAGAGAGATGAGGACTTGACCGCCAGGTCGAGGGTTGCCGCGTCGATCGGGCCCATCAGGGACTCGGGGGCGCGGAGGCGGGTGACGGCGACCGGGGTCGGGGCGCCGTTCTCGCTCAGGACCGTGACCACCGCCTCGCCCGTGCCCAGGCCCGTCAGGATCTCCTCCAGGTCGTAGGAGGAGTTCGGGAAGGTCTTGACCGTCGCCTTCAACGCCTTCTGGTCGTCCGGGGTGAAGGCGCGGAGCGCGTGCTGGACGCGGTTACCGAGCTGGGCCAGGACGTCGCCGGGTACGTCCTTCGGGGTCTGCGTCACGAAGAAGACGCCGACCCCTTTCGAGCGAATCAGGCGGACGGTCTGCGTGATCGAGTCCAGGAAGGCCTTGGAGGCGTCGTTGAAGAGCAGATGCGCCTCGTCGAAGAAGAAGACGAGCTTCGGCTTCTCGGCGTCGCCGACCTCCGGGAGGTCGTGGAAGAGGTCGGCCAGCAGCCACATCAGGAAGGTCGAGAAGAGCTGCGGTTTGTCCTGGACGGCAGGGAGTTCGAGGACCGAGACCATGCCCCGGCCGTCGGTCGCCGTGCGCAGCAGCTCGCTCGTGTCGAACTCGGGCTCGCCGAAGAAGTCGGCCATGCCCTGCGCCTCGAAGGCGGTGAGGGAGCGCAGGATCACGCCGGCCGTGGCGGTGGACAGACCGCCGATGTTCTTCAGTTCCGGCTTGCCCTCGTCCGAGGTCAGGAAGGTGACGACCGCCCGCAGGTCCTTGAGGTCGATCAGCTCCAGGCCCTTGGTGTCGGCGTAGTGGAAGATCAGGCCGAGGGACTGTTCCTGGGTCTGGTTGAGCTGGAGGACCTTGGAGAGCAGCACCGGGCCGAAGCCGGTGATCGTGGCCCGGACCGGGATGCCGTGGCCGATGCCGCCCAGGGCGTAGAACTCGGCGGGGAATCCGGTCGCCGTCCACTGTTGACGGACCTCCGACGCCCTCCCCCGCACCTTGTCGTTCGCCACTCCCGGCGCCGAGATGCCCGACACATCGCCCTTCACGTCCGCGAGGAACACCGGCACGCCCTGTGCCGAGAGCTGCTCGGCGATGAGCTGGAGCGTCTTGGTCTTGCCGGTGCCGGTGGCGCCCGCGACCAGGCCGTGGCGGTTGAGCATGGGGAGGGGGATGCGGATCTGCGCGTCGGGCAGCGGGGCACCGTCCCACAGCAGGGCCCCGAGGTCGAGTGCGGGTCCTGTGAAGGCGTAGCCCGCGGCGATCGACTCGCTGTCACTCATATCAGACCCCTGTTCCCTTTTTGCCCTTCTTTGCCCCATCTTTTCCAGCGTCGCACTCCGTCTCCATGGCTGCGCCCGGAACGTCATGACCGGTAGGCTTTCCGTGTGATCTTCAAGCGCATCGGAAACGGCCGGCCGTACCCCGACCACGGCCGGGAGAGCACCCGGCAGTGGGCGGATGTCGCGCCGCGCCCGGTCCGCCTCGATCAGCTCGTGACGACCAAGGGCCAGCTCGACCTCGAAACCCTTCTCGCCGAGGACTCGACCTTCTACGGCGACCTCTTCGCGCACGTCGTGAAGTGGCAGGGCGACCTGTACCTGGAGGACGGCCTGCACCGCGCGGTCCGCGCGGCGTTGCAGCAGCGCCAGGTGCTCCACGCGCGCGTGCTCGAGCTGGACTGAGTCGCGCCTTCGGCGAGCCGCGGACGGCTGCCTTCCGGTAAACCGTTCGCCCTTTCGGGTTGGTCTCGGCGCTGTCGAATGATCATCTAGTAGGCATCGCCGCCCGGGCGCACTACGCTGCGCTCATGAGCATGCTGACTCCCCCAGGCATGGGCGGCCAGTACCGGATCACGGGGGACAAATACCCGCGCATGCGCCGTCCGCGGCGCCGTGGGCGGCTCGTCCTCATGATGGTCGCGTCCGTCGCCGTCGTGGGTGTGGGCGGGTGGGGCACGTTGCAGCTCATCGACGTCTTCACCGGTGGCGGCAAGCAGGCCTCGGCCGCCGGTTCCAAGGCCGCCTGCGTGTCCAAGGCCAGCCCCTCGGCGAGTGCGAGCGCGAGCACGGACGCCGCCGTGCCCAAGCCGGCCCAGATCACCGTGAACGTCTACAACGCCACGCCCCGCAGCGGCCTCGCCAAGTCGACCGCCGACGAGCTGAAGAAGCGCGGCTTCCGGATCGGCGACGTGGGCAACGCGTCCGCGCAGTGGGACAAGAAGGTCAAGGGCACCGGCGTACTGCTCGGCCCCGCCGCCTCGCTCGACACCTCGCTGCCCGTCCTCGCCACCCAGCTCACCGGCGCCGAGCGCCGCACCGAGGCCACCCGCAAGGGCGCCACCGTCGACCTGATCATCGGCACCGCGTTCAAGAACCTCACGGCGAAGGCCGCCGCCGACAAGGCCCTGGCCGCGCTGAGCGGGCCCGCCGCACCGACCGCCAGTGCGTCACCGAAGGCGTGCTCGTAGCCGTACGGGAGCAGCCGTAGGACACCGCACGCGCGCACCCGTACGGCAGGCAAGAGCCGTACGGGAATCGGGTGTTGATCCGTCCGGTGTCGAACTGCCGGACGGTGAGCGGGTGTCGAGCGGACCGGTGTCCATCGGCCGGACGGCGAGCGGGTGTTACTCCGCCGCGCCGTACAGCCGGTCGCCGGCGTCGCCCAGGCCCGGGACGATGTAGCCGTGTTCGTTCAGGCGCTCGTCGACCGAGGCCGTCACGACCGTCACCGGGGTGCCCGCGAGCTCGCGCTCCATGACCTCGACGCCCTCGGGGGCGGCGAGCAGCACCACGGCCGTCACGTCGTCGGCGCCGCGCTTGATCAGCTCGCGGATCGCGGCGACCAGGGTGCCGCCGGTGGCCAGCATCGGGTCCAGGACGTACACCTGGCGGCCCGAGAGGTCCTCCGGCATGCGTGTGGCGTACGTGGAGGCCTGGAGGGTCTCCTCGTTGCGCACCATGCCCATGAAGCCGACCTCGGCGGAGGGCAGCAGCCGGACCATGCCGTCCAGCATGCCGAGGCCCGCCCGCAGGATCGGCACCACCAGCGGGCGCGGGTAGGACAGCTTGACGCCGGTGGTCGAGGCGACCGGCGTCGTGATGTCGACCTGTTCGGTGCGCACGTCGCGCGTGGCCTCGTAGGCGAGCAGGGTGACCAGCTCGTCGGCCAGGCGGCGGAAGGTCGCGGAATCGGTGCGCTGGTCGCGCAGCGTGGTGAGCTTGTGGGCGACCAAGGGGTGGTCGACGACGTGGAGACGCATGTCCACAACAGTAGCCGGGCCCCGCGGCTGCCGCGGCCCCGCTCCGACCGGCCGCGACAACGGCCCCACCGGCCGCGATTCCACCCGCACTGGCATCAAACCGCCCGTCCGGGGGAAAGTGGGAGGGACGGAACGGGGTGGTGCACCGATGCCTGACCGTGAGTCCCACGAGGACCCGTCACAGCGGAACAGCCGGGAAACCGACGCCGAGCGCAAGAAGCGCCGGGACCGGTTCCTGCGCGATCTGGCCGAGGCCCGCGAGCTGCGCGACCGGGTCCAGCCCCGGCGCGCCAAGACCGCCAAGCTGCGCCACGCCATGCGTATGCGCACGTTCCGCTGGTAGTTGAGGCCTGTCTCACAGCACTTTGTAAGCCCAACCGGGTGCGTGTGCACGGCGATCGCCGCGTACGATCCCGCTGGTGGTCGATCAAAACGGGCGGACACAGGGAGCCGAAGACGTCCCCTGAACGCCTTGTTTCTGCCACGATTCCGAGTGGGTGGGGCTCGGAGCACGAGCTCTCCCCGCCCGTAACCTCGCCGGGGGGACCCCCAACCGGCACACCTATGACCAGTGGGAGAGTCACGGTGTACTTCGCCGCACTGCTCGCGCGCACCGAAGACGGGTGGGAAGCGAGCGACACAGAGCTCGACGATGTCGAGAGCCTGTCGGATCTGGCCGAACTGGCCCGTGAAGCCTCGCCCGAGGACGACACGGTGCTGGTACTCATCGAGCAGGAGGACGCCTGGTTCGGCGTCGTCCGCATCGACGGCGAGGACGACCCGCGGATCTACGTCTCGGACGCCGCTGCGGCAGCCCGCAGCTCGTACGGCGAGATCCTGCTCACCGACGAGCTGCTCGGACGGGATCCGGACGACGACGATGTCGTCGACCTGGACTCGCTCGACCTCGACGGTACCGAGGACGGTGACACCGAGGAGGAGGACGACGACGAGGACGGCACCTCCTCGGCCGAGGCCGTTCCGCACAGCCCCGTCGGCGATGTCCAGATCCTCGACGACCTGGGCGTCGGCGAGAAGCAACTGCGTCTCCTGGACGCCGACGACGCGCTGAGCTCCATCGCCGAGGCCCTGGGGGCCTCGGAGGTCCTGGAGACCGTCCGCTGACCACAGCACGCACAGAAGGGCCTTGGGACCCGGTACGCGACCGCTGGCGGGCCGCGATGCGGCTCGCCCTGGACGAGGCCGGAGCGGCCGCCCGGGGCGGCGACGTCCCGGTCGGCGCGGTCGTACTGTCCCCGGACGGTACGACCGTGCTCGCCACCGGACACAACGAACGCGAGGCCACCGGCGATCCGACGGCGCACGCCGAGGTCCTCGCGATCCGGCGCGCGGCGGCGGAGCTGGGCGAGTGGCGGCTCTCGGGCTGCACGCTCGTCGTCACCCTCGAACCCTGCACGATGTGCGCGGGCGCGCTGGTGCAGTCCCGGGTCGACCGGGTCGTCTACGGCGCCCGCGACGAGAAGGCGGGCGCGGCCGGCTCGCTCTTCGACGTCGTACGGGACCGGCGGCTCAACCACCGCCCCGAGGTGATCGAGGGCGTGCTCGCGGACGAGTGCGCGCACCTGCTCACGGAGTTCTTCCGCGGCCGGTAGCGGTACCGGCGGTCGGCCTCGATTACCGATTTCAAACCACACCCCACCTTGTTGTAAGGTCTCTCTCGGTAGCGTGTCCGAGCGGCCGAAGGAGCTCGCCTCGAAAGCGAGTGTGGCGCAAGTCACCGAGGGTTCAAATCCCTCCGCTACCGCTCTCACACCCTCCTGACCTGAGACACGGTCAGGGGGGTGTCGTGCGTGCGGGCACGGACGGGTCAGCGGGAGGCGCGCTGGGCCTCGATCACCTGGTGGACCGTCGGATCGGTGTCGGCGTGCCGGTGGGAGCGGGCCGCGAAGTCCGGGAACTGGACGGCCAGGGCGCAGCGCAGGCGCAGTTCGAGCGGGGCGATGTTGGTCTCGCCGCGGTTGTCCTCGACGGCCCGGACGACAGCGGCAGCCACCTCGTCGGGCGAGACGGTGCGCACGCCGCTAGGCACCTCGGCGCCGGTCGCGGCGAACATGCCCGCGTCGCGGACGAAGCCGGGCTGGACGAGGGAGACGCCGACGCCGGTGTCGTGGAGATCCAGGCGCAGGCTGTGGGCGAACCCGCGCAGGCCGAACTTGGACGCGGTGTAGAGCGAGGAGTACGGGGTGGCGGCCTTGCCTGACATGGAACCGACGAAGGCCAGATGACCGCGTCCCCGCGCCACCATGCGGGGGGCGAGCAGCCGGGACAGCAGGACGGGGGCGGTCAGGTTCACCGCGAGGGCGCGCTCGATCTGCGCGGGGGTGTAGTCGAGGAGGTCGCCGCTGGCGGGCAGTGCCGCGTTGGCCACCAGCACGTCCACGTCCGGGCATTGCGCGGCGAGCCGGGCCACGGCGTCGGGGTCGCCGAGGTCCGCGACGACGGGCCTGGCGCCGACCTCGGCGGCGAGAGTCTCCAGCGCCTCGGGCTGCCGCCCGGTCACCACCAGCGTGGCGTTCGCGCGGGCCAGTCGGTGCGCGAGGGCGCGTCCGATGCCCCCGGTCGCGCCGGTGAGCAGAACAGTCGTGCCGGCGATGTGCGTCAACGCCGCCTCCAGTCCGGGTTGCCACCCGTAGAACCTCATTGGCAATGAGTTGACTATAGTCATTGCATCTAGGCAATTCAATGCCAACATGGTTGGCAACAAGGTTCGGTGGCAACGGCTCTCACAAGGTGGTCCTCGTGGAACAACGGGAAATCGGCAGGATCGGTCGGAGCGTCTCGGTGGTGGGGCTCGGCACCTGGCAGTTGGGCGCCGACTGGGGCGCGGTGGACGAGGACGAGGCGCTGGCCGTCCTCGGTGCCGCCGTGGACTCGGGCGTGACGTTCCTCGACACGGCGGACGTGTACGGCGACGGCCGCAGCGAGCGGCTCATCGGCTCGTTCCTCAGGCGGCTCGGCCCCTCGCGCGCGGACGGCATCCTCGTGGCGACGAAGCTGGGGCGGCGCGCGCCGCAGCACCCGGAGGAGTTCACCCTGGACAACTTCCGTTCCTGGACGGACCGTTCGCGCGCCAACCTGGGCGTGGACACGCTCGATCTGGTCCAACTGCACTGCCCGCCCACGCCCGTCCTCTCCGCCGACTCGGTGTACGACGCCCTGGACGTGCTCGTCGACGAGGGGCGCGTCGCGGCGTACGGGGTGAGCGTGGAGACCTGCGAGGAGGCGCTGACCGCGATCACCCGACCCCATGTGGCCAGTGTGCAGATCATCCTCAACGCCTTCCGGCGCAAGCCCCTGGAGCGCGTCCTGCCAGCGGCCCGGGCGGCCGGTGTGGGCATCGTCGCCCGCGTCCCGCTCGCCTCCGGGCTGCTCTCCGGCCGGTACCGCCGGGACACGGTCTTCGGCGCCGACGACCATCGCGCCTACAACCGCCACGGTGAGTCGTTCGACGTCGGCGAGACGTTCTCCGGCGTGCGCTACGAGGTGGGGGTCGAGGCGGCCGCCGAGTTCGCGGCTCTCGTGCCCGACGGCACGACTCCGGCACAGGCGGCGCTGCGCTGGGTCGTGCAGCAGCCCGGTGTGACCACGGTGATCCCCGGCGCGCGCACCCGGCAGCAGGCCCGCGCCAACTCCGAGGCCGCGGGGCTGCCCGAACTTCCCCGGCTCACGACGAAGGCGATCGAGGAGATCTACGACCGCCGGATCAGGGCCCTGGTGCACGACCGCTGGTGACGGCGGCCCGGCGGCGGCAGGGCTGTGGCCCACGGGGAGGGGAGTCCCCGTGGGCCACAGCCGTCTTCGCGGGACGTCACCCGGTGCCGAGGAGTCCGTCCGTGAAGTCGTTGCCGAACTTGCCGGCAGGGTCGTACTTGCGGACCAACTGCGCGAAGGCGCCGAGCTGTTCGTGCAGCGCGGCCAGCTCCCGCGGGGTGAGCGCGGTCAGCTTGCCCCAGTGCGGGCGGGCGCCGAGCGGCAGCAGGACGTCCTCGACGGCGGCGATCAGCGGCCGGACGCGGTCCAGGTCCTTGACCCAGGTGAAGTGGAAGGTGACGGAGTCCCGGCCGCGGGCGGGGCTCAGCCACAGGTCGTCCGCGCGGACCGTGCGCACCTCCGCGATGTGCAGGGCGGGGGCGAGACGCGGTCCCAGGCTCCGCAGCGCGGCGAAGGCGGCGGGGGCCGCGGTGCGCGGCAGGTAGTACTCGGACTGCAGTTCCTCGCCGGCCCCCGGGGTCAGTTCGGGCCTGAAGTGCGGCAGGCGCTCGCACCACGGGCCCGGTTCGTCGAGCTGTTGGGTGCTGAACTCCGGGGGCATTCCGGGGACGGGGTTCATGGGCCGCTCGGCCCGGCGGCCGCCGTCCCAGCCCGGGTCGGGCCGGTCCGTCCTGCGCTTGAGCCAGACCTCGGCGGACGCGCCGCCCCAGTCGGTGAACACGCTGACGCTGTGGGCCGCGCCGGACACCGTGTCGAAGTCCGCCGCCACCTCGTCGAGCGGGACCGCGACATGGACGCGCTGCGCCATCTCGTAGCTCGGCTCGACGTCGAGGGTCAGCCGGGTGACGATGCCGAGCGCGCCGAGGGCCACCACCGCGCCGGGGAACACGTCCGGGTCGGTGTCCCGGCTCAGCTCGGTCAAGTCGCCCTCGGGACCGATCAGTTGCAGCGCCCGGACCGACGCGGCCAGACAGCCCAGGGTGTCGCCGGACCCGTGGGTGCCGGTGGCCACGCTGCCGGCGACGGAGATGTGCGGCAGCGAGGCCAGATTGGCCAGGGCGTGACCGGCGCGTTCGAGCGGGGCGATGACGTCCGCGTAGCGCAGGCCGGCGGAGACGGTGACGGCCGAGGCCGCCGGGTCGAGTTCGACCGCGGGCGGCAGGCCGTCCAGCCTGACCAGGTCCCCGCGGGTGTCGGCGACGGCGCTGAACGAGTGGCCGCTGCCGACGGCGCGTATGCGGTCGCTGCCCGCGACGAGCCGCCGCAGGTCGTCGAGACTCCGCGGCCGATGCCACCGCGCGGCGCCGAACGTGATGTTCCCGGCCCAGTTGGTGGCCGTTTCGAGCGTACGGGACATGAGTACTCCGATCCGCGGAGGTCGTTGGACCCGGACATCGCCGGGAGGGGCTGTCCCAGGTCGTGTCGGCACAGTCCCGTCGTCCGCCCGAAGGGCGGGCCCCGCGGCGTCCGGTGCGTGCTCTGGGGTCCCCCGGCCGAAGGCTGGGGGAGCGCCGGGCGGAAGCCCTCGTACTGGACGTACTTGGGCTTTCGTCCGGTGCGGCGAGTGGGGCACCGCCCACGCCCTCAAGGCAGTGGGGGAGCGTGCCGGGCGTCGCGGGGCGGGCGGGACTTTGCGGACACGGCCCAGGGGTGTCGCTCAGCGCGCCTCGGCGCCCGCCGAGGACGAGACCTTCACGGCGACGCGCTCCGCCTCGCGCAGGACGGCGTCCCGGTAGCGCGCGTCGAGCCCGGCCACCGGCGGCAGCACATGGCACTCCTCGATCTCGCCGTCGGCGTAGGGCAGCGCGAAGCCGGCCAGCGGCAGGACGGTCAGCGGTGAGCGGGCGTCGAACAGGGCGGCGGTCTCGGGCCCGGGTGTCCCGGCGGCGCGGTCGACGGCCGCGCCGACGGCGATGACGCCGCGGCCGTTGACCGTGCCGTGCACGGCGCCCAGTTCGTAGCGGGGGCCGAGGCCCAGCTTCTCGCCGGCCGCGGCCAGTTCGGCACGTACCCCGGGCAGGATCCGGGCGGTCTCCGACCAGCCGAAGGCGAGGGCGAGTTCGAGTTCCAGGCGGGGCCACTTGGCCAGGTAGTAGCGGTTGTTGATCCACGCCGTGCGGCCGTTGTCCGCGACGCTGCGCAGATGCGGGAGGTGCAGTCCGTACACCTCCTGGCCGAGCACGATCGGCGTGCCGGTCAGGGCGATCCGCAGCGCCCACTCCTGGTCCTCGGGACCCCAGCCGCGGAACCCCACGTCGTAGGTGATCCCGTGCTCCCGGACGGTCGCGGTCGGGACGGCCACCAGGCCGCCGCGGGCGTAGACCCAGGGGAAGGCCGCGAACGCCTGGCGCTGGTCGGCGTTCCAGCGGTCGTCCATGACCACCTCGTCGCGCTCCTCCAGGCCGGCGAGCACCTCCCGGTAGTGGCTGAAGGGGACCGCCTCGACGTGCTCGACATCGGTCTCGACGGCGTCGTCGTAGCCGATCATCTGGCCCAGGACGCAGACGTTCTGCCCATGGGCGTAATGCCGGTCGTAGAGGTTGTCGAGGAAGTGCGGAGGCAGCACCATGTCCGCGTCCAGGATGAGCGTCACCCGGCCGCGGGCAAGGCGCATGGCGAGGTTCCGGGCCTGGCAGAGGTTCCACTCGTCGCCGGACAGGACCGACACGACGTCGATCCGGTCGGTGAACTCACCGGCCACGGAGACGAACTCCGGCGCGTACTCCATCGCGCCGATCAGGACCTCGAAGTCGGAGCGGTCCATCGTCTGCTCGGCGAGCGCCGAGAGGACGAGACGGATGTTGTCCAGCCGCTGCTTGTAAGGGATCACGACACTGAACTTCAGATCAGTCATGCCTGGAGTGTGACTGAATGTTGCCCAACTTGGCAATAGTGTGCCTGAATGGAGTTGTCCGCGTGCCCCGCAGCGAGTCGACGAGCTGGAGACGACATGACGAACGCCGAGAACGGCAAGACGGAAGAAGCCGGAGGCAGGGTGGAGACGGCCGTGGAAGGAGGGGAAGGAGGCGCCGCGGGAGCCGCCTCGGGAGCCCCGCGGCTGGTCGGCCTCGCGTCCCGGGGGCCGTTCTTCCTGACGGGATTCGTCTTCGCGAGCTACTTCGTGCAGATCCCGCTCTGGAAGTCCGACTTCGGGCTCTCGGACGGCCAGTTGGGCATGCTGCTGATGCTGCCCATCGTCACCGGACTGCTGGCCATGCAGGCGACCGGCGGGCTCGTCGCGCGCTTCGGCAGCTCGCCCGTCGTACGGGCGTCGGCACTCGCGCTGCCGCTCTCCCTCGTCCTCTTCGTCCCGGCGGGCCGGTCGGGCTCCGTGGTGTGGTTCGGCCTCGCGCTGGCGGTGTTCGGCGCGGCCGACGGTGTCATCGACGTCTCCATGAACAGCCACGCCATCGCGGTGGAGAAGACGACGGGCCGCCACATCATGAACAGTTGCCACGCCGCGTGGAGCATCGGCTCCGCGTCGGGGTCGCTGCTCGGCGGCGCCGCGATCAAGGCCGGCCTCTCCGTCACCGCGCACTACGAGGTCGTGGGCGCCGTCATGGTCGCGCTGGCCCTGGCGGCGGGACGGCATCTGCTGCCGGCCTCGGCCGACCGGACCGGGCGGCGCACGGCGGCCGGCGGCGACCGAAAGAGCCGCTCCAGCACCTGGACCGGGTGGTCCCCCCGGCTGCTGCTGCTCGGCGCGACCGGCACGGTCGTCCTGGTGTGCAGCGGCGTCGTCGGCAACTGGGGCGGCATCTACCTGCACGACGGCCTCGGTTCCTCCCTCGCCACCGCCTCGCTCGCCTATGTCGCGTTCAGCGCCTGCGAGGCGGGCGGCCGGCTGGTCGGGGACAAGCTGCACGGGCGGTACGGGGCCCGTGCGCTGGTCACCCGCAGCGGCGCGGTCGCCGTCGGCGGCCTGGCGGTGGTCGTGCTCGCCCCGGGCGCGGCGATCGCCGTCGCGGGCTTCGCCCTGCTCGGCCTCGGGCTCTCCGTGCTGGTGCCGGTCATCTTCAGCACCGTCGGCCACGGCGGCGAGGACATGGGCACGGCGAGCACGGCGGACGCCCTCGCCAAGATCAACACCATGACCTACAGCGGCCTGCTGATCGGCCCGGTCCTCGTCGGCTGGTGCGCGAGCGGCCTGGGCCTGCGAACCACGCTCTGCGGCCTGCTCGTCCTCCTGGCCGCGACCCTCGCGGCCGGCCTGCGGAGGGTGTGACCCCCGCCCCTCCCGAACCCCGCTTCCGCCCCGCCGGCCCGTCCGGCGGGGCGATTCCCCTACGGCCGAGGAGCCCTCCTGTCGGTGGCGGGCGAATCGCGCGGTTCCCGCGACGTTACGAAGACGGCCCGCCCGCCCGCCCGGAAGCAAGGAAGGAGGCCGTGCGGGGCAGTTCCCGTGCGACCGAGAACCCGCCCGGCGACCGCACGCGCACCACGCGGGTCGCGCAACGCGACGACGACCGCCCGCACCACCCCCGGAAAGAAGCAGGCCGCGCGAGGCAGTTCACGTACGGCCGAAGACCCGCCCGGCGACCGCAGGCGCACCACGCGGGTCGTGCGAGGCAGTTCCCGTACGGCCAGACCCGCCCGGCGATCGCGGGCGCACCGCGCGGTTCCGGCAGCGCGTCGACGACGGCCCGCACGCCCCCGGAAAGAAGGAGGTCGTGCGGGCCGTCGTCGCTCGGCGGTACCCGTCGGTCAGGCCGCCGAGGCCGCCGCGGGGGCGGGCTCCTCGACGAGGGTGAAGCGGTAACCGCGCTCCAGCAGCCCCTCGATCACGGCCGGGAGTGCCTCCACCGTCTGGCCGCGGTCGCCTCCGCCGTCGTGCAGCAGGACGACGGAGCCCGGGCGCGCCTGCTCGAGGACGAGGTCCGCGACGGTCCGGGCACCCGGCATCGACCAGTCGTCCGGCACCACGTCCCACAGCGCGATCCGCAGCCCCGACTCGGCGAGCCAGTCCAGGACTTGAGGCGTACGGGCCCCGTACGGCGGCCGGAACAGGGTGGGCGCGGGCACTCCGGCCGCCTCCGTGATCGCCTCCTGGGTGCGTTCGATCTGCTCCCGGAGCTGCGGCCGGGTCAGCTCGGGCAGGAACGGGTGCGACCAGGTGTGGTTGCCGAACCCGTGTCCCTGTTCCCGCATCCGCACCAGGAGGTCGGGGTGGGCACGGGCGTTCATGCCCACGCAGAAGAACGTCGCCGGTACGCCGTAGCGTTCGAGGACGTCCAGGACGCGCCCGGTGTTCTCCGGCTGCGGTCCGTCGTCGAAGGTGAGCGCGATCTCCTTGCGGTCGCGGTCTCGGTGGCTCAGGCACCGGCCCGCGGCGGTCAGCTCCGCGGTCTCGGCCGCCGCGCCGGCGATCCACTCCGCCAGCTCCGGCTCACGGCCGGTCTGGGTGCCCCGCGCACGCTCCAGGTGGGCCAGCGCGGACGGGGCCCGGGCGGCGGCCCGGGCGATCTCGGCGGCGGGCACCGAGCCGAACCCCGGCCGCGGCGGCAGCAGGTGCGGGTCCGCCCGGTGGACGGCGAGGCCCGCGGCCATCAGGCGGCCGTCGAGGATGCCGTTGGTGCTCTCCACCACGGCGACCAGCGGCTGCCCGGACAGCCCGCGCAGCCGGCCGATCAGCTCCGGCACCCGGTCGGCGCCGAACCGCGCCGGTGGCACGGCGGGCCGGCCCGCCTCGTCGACCACGTCGACCTCGTATCCGTCGCCGTCCCACGCAATTCCCGCATACAACATGACAGCACTCCTCGGGTTGGGGGCGGGCGCCGCTCAGGCGGGGTGGACGTACTCCGCGAAGTGGCGCGCGTCGAACAGCTCCGGCCAGGTGCCGTGGTCGAGGCCCAGCTCCTGCGCGCGCCGCAGCAGGTGCCGCCAGTACGGCTTCACCGGCAGCCAGGCCGGACCGACCTGGCAGTACGAGGCGTCGACGAAGTAGCGGTCCTTGCCGCGCTGTCCGCCGGGCAGCGCGCGGCGGGCGTGGAACAGGGCGGAGTGCAGCACGACGGTGGAGCCCGGCGGCAGGTGGTCGATGACGACCTCGCCGGGCAGCTCGGCGGTGCCCAGCCCGGCGCGGGCGTCCTTCTCGGCCACCTCCAGGTGCGAGCCGGGCAGCACGACGAGCGAGGAGGTGCCGGCGTCGAGGCCGTCCAGGTAGTGCAGCGCGTGGATCATCGCGTGGGCGCGGTCGGTCTGCGGCCGCTGTTCGTAGTCGTGGTGCCAGGGCTTGCCCGGGACGTCCGGGCGCTGCCGGTCGCTGTGCAGGTGGTGGAAGACGAAGTCGGGGCCCATCAGCGCGCTGAGCAGGTGGAGCAGCGGCTCGTGGCCGATGAGTTCGCCGTGGGCCGGGAGCTCCAGCTCCATCACGGGCGGAACCCCGTTGACGTCCGGGTCCAGGCACGAGGCGATCGACCGCGCGCGCAGCCCCGTGTCCACCCAGCGGTCGGCCTCGCCGCGCAGCCGCGACACCAGGTCGGTGGGGAGGAAGCCGGGCAGGATCAGATATCCGAGCCGGGCGAACCGGTCGAGCTGCTCGGGGCTCGGCCGGAGGGCCGGTTCGGTGGTGAGCGTGAGGTGCGGAGTCATGACAAAGCGCTCCATTCTCGCTGGGGTGGGATGGGTGGGGCACGGCGCGAGGCGGGCGGGAACCCCGTGGAGGGCACGGACGGCATGGACGGCGTCCGGACGCGCCTCGGCGCACGGGTCACGAAGTCCGGGTCATGGTCCGGATCACGAGGTCCGGGTCACACCGCGGAAGACAGGAAGCCGGCCGTCACGGGAACGGGACACCGAGGCGGCCGCGGAGAACTGCGCACACGGGGCGTCAAAGGAAAGGGGGACGGCCCACAACTTGGCAATATGTGCCAAACGGTCGGACAACCAGTCGTGCGGGTGCCACCGAGGGGACTCGGTGCCGCCCGACAGGGCAGGTGGGACAGGTGGGGCACCGCAGCGCGTGTGCCGCGGCTGCGGGTGGGACGGCACAACCGCTTCCAGCCTGGTTACGGCCAGTCGATCCCGCCGTCGGAAGCGGTGGCGACGGCCGCGTTCTGATGCTTGGGCCAGTCGATGTTCTGTTGCCCGGAAGCGATCAGGGCACTCAGGGCCAGGACGGAGAAGATCGCGGTGGATGCCGCGCAGACTCGCCTCAACATGGTCGTCTCCATTCAAAAAGATGCAGGTGAACGAGGCTCCAGGGATCCGATTCCCCGAAACGACCTCTAACGTAGCCCCGCCCGCTCAAGAGTGGCAATATCTTGCCTCACGTTGGCAAGTAAGCGCTTGTCAGCGAGGAGAAGCAGGGCGATCGGTTGACAACCCGGGTGGGCAAGTTACTTGCCAGGCGGGTTCGTTTTTCCTAAACTGAAGGCACACAACGCCTTCGGTTGGTCGGCTCCCGCCGGGGCATCACGGAGGGGGCCGAGCGGTGTACTGTCACCGCATTCCGCGCATCTGAAGAGTGAGATTCATATGCTTGAACAGCCAGCTTTCGGACGACGCCTCAAGGAACTGCGCGTCGAGCGCAGTCTTTCGCAGGCCGCACTGGCCGGCAAAGAGATCTCCACCGGTTACCTGTCACGCCTCGAGTCGGGCGCGAGGCAACCCACCGAGCGCGTGGTCAACCACCTCGTCCGGATCCTCGGAGTCGAGCGGTCGGCCTTTGACACACCGCCCAGCGGTGGCTCCCTGGCCCAGGCGCTCTCCCTTGCCACCTCCGCAGAGGGCGACCAGGGCAGCGAGAACCTCATCGCCGTCCTCGCCCAGGTGCGGGAGGAGAGCCCGTTCCTGCGCTGGCAGGCCCTGTGGCACATCTCCCGGTACTGGCAGCGGCGCGGCGAACGGGCCGAGGAACAGGCGTGCCTGGAGGACATGGTCCGGGTGGCCGACGAACTCTCGCTGCCCGAACTCCAGTGCAGGGCCCGCTTCCAGCTCGCCCGTTCGCTGCGGTCGACGGGTGAGGTGTCGCGGGCGCTCGACCTCGCGCTCAACGCCTACCAACTGGCCAAGGACGCCGCGCTCGACCTGCCCGACACCGGCGGCGCGCTGCTCACGCTCGTCTCCGTGGAGGCCGAGGCGGGGCGGCTGCCCGATGCCCGGGCGCACGTCGACGAACTGGTCGACCTGGTGGCGGGACGGTCCGACACCCTGGCCGCCGAGGCACTGTGGTCGGCCGCCACCGTGCGGTTCCGGCAGGGCGACCACGAGGGCGCCCGCATCTGCCTGGAGCGGGCCATGAAGGAGCTGGACAGCAGCGTCGACCTGACGCTGTGGACGCGGCTGAGGCTGGCCGCCGCGTCCCTGTACCTGCAGAGCACCCCGCCGCAGACCGAGCGCGGCCGGGAGTGTCTCCAGGAGGCGGCCAGCGCCCTCACGCTCATCGGCACCCCGGTGCTCGACCAGGAACTGCTCACCCTCCAGACCCAGCTCGCCTTCCACGAGGGCCGCTACGCGGACGCACGGCGGCTGTACGACGAGCTGAACCGCGACGAGCTGCGGCTGACCTACCGGGACCAGGTGCGGCTGCACATCCTCGACAGCCGGCTGATGATCCTGGAGGGCCGCGAGCAGGAGGGCATCCGCCTCCTGAAGGACCTCGGCGAGCAGGCCCAGCAGCAGTCCAACATCGACCTGGCCGCCGAGATCTGGCGGATCCTCGCCGAATGCCTGGAGGACGTGGGCCGGCGCAGGACGGCGGCGGAAGGGGCGTAGGGCGACACCGGTACGGCCACTCGCCTACACAACTGCCCAACTGCCCAACCGGACAACGATGTTGACGGCCCGTCAGGTTTCTGGCGGGCCGTCTTGGTTGTCGTCGCCGGATCAGCGGCCGGCCAGGGCCCGTCCCGTGTCGGCCGGCAGTGCGCCGGTCTGCTCCGCCGGGGCGGTCCGGAACCGTACCGAGTCCGCCAGTCGTGCCGCGGTCTCGCGGGCCGCCTCCGGTGTGGGTGCGCCGACCACGACGTAGCCCGCGCGGTCGCCGGACTGGCGTACCGGGGAGATCACGTCGCCGGGTGCGACGGTCAGCTCGGCGTGCAGGACGGACGGATGGGCGAGGAGTTCGTCCCAGCCGTCGACGGCGGTCAGCCGGCCGGGCGGTGCCACCAGGAAGCGGACCGCCGCGCCCCGGGTCGCGGTGGTGGCCGGGGGCCGCGGGCCGCGCCGGCCGAGGGCGTCGTCGTAGAGGAGGCCGAAGAGTTCCAGGCCCGGGATGGCATGGGTGAGGAGTCGGTGCAGCCAGTCGCCGCCGGGGCGGGCGTGGATCTCGCCCAGGACGACGCCGGCTCCGGTGAGCCACAGTTCGGCGTGGAACACCCCGAACCGCAGGCCGAGTGCCGTGAGGGCGGCCGTGACTTGGCGGTCGATCTCCGCTCGGGTGTCCTGCGGGAGCGGGGCCGGCAGGACGTGGCCGATCTCCACGAAGTGCGGCGGCGGCAGCACCTCCTTCTCCGTCACCGCGAGGACCTTCGGCCCGGTGGAGAGGATGACGCCCTCCACGCTGTACTCGGGTCCCTCGACGAACTCCTCCACGAGGAACAGGTCGGGGTCCGGGAGTCCGGCCAGCGCCGCCGGCAGATCGTCCGGGCCCAGCACCTTGCGTACGCCGATGCTCGCCATGCCGTCACGGGGTTTGACCACCCAGGGTCCCCGGGACCGCCGCAGGAACGCCGCCGCTTCCAGGGCCGAGGTGCACAGCCGCACCGCGGGCTGGCGGAATCCGGCGGCGGCCAGGGCGGCCCGGCAGGCGTCCTTGTTGCGGGTGAGCCGGACCGCCTCGGGCGGGTTGCCCGGCACCCCCAGATACGCCCCGGACCGGGCGACCGCTTCCTGCACGCTGTCGCGCAGCCCGAGCACCAGGTCGTAGCGCACCCCCTCGGCCCGCCGCTCGGCCAGCCAGGGCTCGCACAGCTCCGGGTCGTCCGGGTCGTGCGCGAAGACCGCGTCGGCCAGCGCGCCGACCCCGGCCGTGCGCGCGAGCGCCGACCGCGTCTGGGTCAGATGGACGCGGATGCCCCGCGCCCGCGCCTCCTCGATCGCGAGCGTCACGATGTCGACGCTGGAGGGCAGCGGGTTCGCCCCGCCGACCAGCAGCAACGACGGGCCGGCGGGGGTCACCGGGTGCCCCTTCCCTCGGCCGTCGCCGTCGCCGTCGCCGGTGTCGCGGTCCCGGCCAGGACGCGGCGCAGCCAGGAGACCCGGGCGCGGTGGGCCGCGCGGGAGATCACGGCCCTGGGGACCCACTCGTCGAAGCTGTGGAAGGCGCCGGACCAGACGTGCAGTTCGGCCTGTCCGCCCACCCGCCAGATGCGGTCGGCGTAGGCGACGCCCTCGTCCCGCAGCGCCTCCACCGAGCCGACTTCGATGAACGCCGGCGGCAGCCCCGACAGGTCACGGGCCCGCGCCGGAGCCGCGTAGCACGAGACGTCGTCGGTGCCGCGCCGCTCGCCGAGCAGCGCCGTCCAGCCCACCCGGTTGGACGCGCCGTCCCAGAGCCCGACGTGTTCCATCTGCGTGTGCGAGAACGTCTCGCACCGGTCGTCCAGCATCGGGAACTGGAGCAACTGCCCCAGCGGCCTGGGCCCTTGACGGTCCCGGGCGAGCAGCGCGAGGCCCGCCGCGAGCGCGCCGCCGGCGCTGTTGCCGCTGAGGACGATCCGGTCCGGGTCCAGCCCGAGGTCCTCGGCGTTGCGGGCGAGCCAGGTGAGTCCGGCGTAGCAGTCCTCCACCGGATCGGGGTCGGGGTGTTCCGGGGCGAGCCGGTAGTCGACGCAGACCACGGCCAGGTCCAGCTCCTGGGCCCGGTCCAGCTCACCGGAGAGTTCCGTGCCGCGGTGGCTGCCGGCGACCATGCCGCCGCCGTGGGTCTGGTAGATCACCGGGTGCGGCCCCGGCGCGGCCGTCGGACGGCAGATGAGCAGGGGCAGGCCGGGGGCGCCGGACGGCCCGGGGACCGTACGCTCCTCGATCTCGAACCGGCCGCCGCGCCGGATGTCGGCGTCGGACATGCGGCCGGCCGCCGCCCTGCGCCGCCGGTCGGCGACGAGTCCGGGGGTCAGCGGCATCGGCAGGTCGTCGAGGACGGCCCGCAGGGGTGCCGCCAGCTCGGCGTCGAAGGGCGGCGGACCGCCCACTCCTGCGTCCGCCCCGTCGGGGCGTGGATGTGCGGGCGTGATGGTCATGGTGCTCCTGAGGTGTGCGGTGGTACGCGGGGAAGTGCGGGACCGTCAGTCGGCCGTGTCCGCGCCGGTCAGCGCCAGGGCGTCGACCTCCAGCAGCAGGTCGGGGCGGTAGAGCGCCACCACCTGGACCACGGTGCTCGCCGGTGGCCGCGCGGTGTCGATGAACTCGTCGCGCGCGGCGAGGACGGCCGGTACGTGCGCGATGTCCGTCACGTAGTAGGTGAGCTTGAGGACGTCGTCGAAGGTGAGTCCGGCGGCGGCCAGGCAGCCGCGCATGTTCGCGAAGATCTGCCGGGTCTGCGCGGCCGGGTCGCCCTCGCCGACCAGGTCGCCCTTCTCGTCGAACGGCATCTGACCGGCCACGGCGGCGACGCGGCCCGGCCCCGTCACCACATGGGTGTAGCCGTCGCTCGGGTGGACGCCCGGCGGGCGGGAGATGTGGGTGAGGGCGGTGCGCCCGGTGATCATGAGGATCCTCCTTCTCCACGCGGCGCCCGGAGTCCGCCCGGTTGTCCGCCCGGTTGTCCGTCCTGTCGTCCGCCCGGTTGTCCGCCCGGTTGTCCGTCCCGTCGTCCGTCCTGTCGTCCGTCCGGCGCGGGTGTCACCACGGTGTGCGCCGCGAACCATGCCGCGAGGTCGCGCAGTCTCCGTCCCGTCTGCTCCGCGTCGGCCCCGGACACCACGGCCGTGCCGACGAACGCGCAGGACGCCTCCCGGCCGCTGATGAGCGTGTCGCCGGGGCGGGCCGTGAGGACGACCCGGCGTACGCCGTCCCGTGCGGACACCTCCCGCTCGCCGGGGAAGGAGCGCAGCACGCCCGCGTCGGCGGCCAGGAACACATCGCCGTACCACTGCCCGGCGGGTACCGGGTCCAGGGCCGGGGGCAGGCCGAGTACCGCTCTGGCCCACTCCTCGTGCAGGTCCACGCCGTGCTGGAGGCGGATCATCTCGTCGAAGGAACCGCCGGGGATACGGCCCCCGCACTCGCCGAAGACGAGCCGGCCGCCCTGCTCCTCCTGTTCGAAGACCTCCATGTGGAACACGCCGTCGTGGTGTCCGAGCGCCTTCATGGCCTGTTCGGCCACGGCGTGCGCGCGGTCGTAGAGGTCGGCCCGGTGCACCGGGTGTTCCATGACGGAGGCGACGATGCCGCCGTCCCGGATGGCGAGGACGTTCTGCGCGTACCGGCCCACCGACGCGAACAGCACCTGCCCGCCGCGGACGACGCCGTCGACGTGCAGTTCCGCGCCGTCCACCCACTCCTCGGCGAGCCACGGCCCTACGGCACCCTCCTCGGCCAACCGCCGTGCCAGGGCCTCGCGTTCGGCCGGGTCGCGCCAGGCGTGCACACCCCGGGTCGCGGAGCCGGCCAGCGGTTTCAGCACCCCGCGCGCATGCGGGAACGCGCGCACGTCGCGCGGGTGCACGACGGTGCGGAAGTCCGCGACCGGGAGGCCCGCGGCCCGGATCCGGCGCTTCTGCAGGTCCTTGTCGCGCAGGGCCAGCGCGTCCTGCGGTGTCGTACCGCTGCGCCGGCCGCCCACGACGGCGGCGTTGACCAGGGTGAACTCGAACTGGCTGCACACGACGTCGAAGTCCTCGGCGGACAGCTCACGGCGTTCCAGCCCCGCCAGGGTCTCCTCCGTGCTCGACGGGTCCCGTACCGGCACGGTGTGGGCGTCGTCGAGCAGCGCGGCCCGGTCCTCGGTGTCGTCGGCGGTGGCGAGCACGCACGTCACGTCGGCGCCCAGCCGCCGGAGGGCGGCGACGGCGTCGGGCCGCCAGCCGACGAGCAGCACGGAGCGCCCCGCGCTGCCTGCGTCTCCGGTCTCTTTCATACGGTCAGCTCCTTCGTGTCACGGGCTGGTGGGAGGTCAGGCGCACGGGCAGGGACGCGGGCCCGTTGACCGCGTTCGACCGCACGAGGGTGTGCGGACCGGCCTGTTCGATCAGGTCCGTCGCGTCGAGGAGTTCCGCGAACAGGGCCCGCATCTCGGCGCGGGCCAGCGTGCTGCCGATGCAGAAGTGCTCGCCGGAGGCCAGCGCGATGTGCCGGTTGGGCCGGCGCGCGATGTCGAAGCGGTACGGGTCCTCGAAGACGGCCTCGTCCCGGTTGGCCGAGGGCAGCCACAGCACGACCCGGTCACCGGCCTCGACGCGCTCGCCCCGGATGACGCGGGGCCGGGTGGCGGTCCGCATGCTGTGGGTCGCGCTGGAGGTCCAGCGCACGATCTCCTCCACCGCGCCCGGCAGCAGCGCCCGGTCCTGCCGCAGCCGGTGCCACTGGCCGGGGTGCCGGAGGAAGGCGAGCATGCCGCCGATCAGGGCGAGCCGGCCGTTCTCGGTGGCGCCGATGAGGTTCTCGCAGTTGAGCAGTACCTCGTGCTCGCTCAGCAGCTCGCCGTGGACGGTCCCGTTGACCAGGGCGCTGACCAGGTCGTCGGCGGGTTCGGCCATGCGGTCGTAGAGCAGCTCCATGAAGTACTCCATGAGCTGCGGGTGCGCGGCCAGCGAGGTGTGGGCGGCGAACGCCTCCTCGCACCACCGGTAGACGTCCTCGTGGTCGCGCTCGGGGATGCCGATGATCCCGCAGATGACGGAGTGCGAGAACCGTCCGGCGACGTGCACGAAGTCGCAGACGCCCTCCTCGACGGCGCGGGCGACGGCCGTTCGGGCCGCCGTCCGGATGGAGTCCTCCAGGCCGCGTACGGCACGGGTGCTGAACCAGTCCGCCATCAGGGACCGCAGTTCCTTGTGGCGCGGCGGGTCGGACAGGGCGAGGGTCAGCCCGCCGCCGGGGTCGTCGCCCAGTCGGGCCGGGCGCAGCAGCACCCCGCGCGCCGAGCTGAAGCCGGCCGGGTCGCGGTAGACGTCCCGGATGTCCTCGTAGGTGGTGAGCGACCAGAAGGCGGGCAGTTCGCCGGCCTCGTGCCGGTGCACGGGGGAGAACTCGCGCATCCAGCGCCACAGCGCGTGCGGGTCGCCGCCGGCGTGCAGATCGGGGTCGGCGATGCGGGTGAGGAGGTGTTCGGGCGAGAGGAGGTGTTCGGGCGATACGACGGTTGCCGTCATGACGGTGCCCTTCCAGAGGTGAGCCGGTCCTGTCGGGCCTGTCGGTCGAGTCGGGCCACCCGGTCCGAGAAGTGGTCGGTGATCGCGCGGGCCGCGGCGGGCGGTACGGCCCGCGGGTGGAACGTCGTCTCCACGGACAGTCCGCCCGCGCCGTCCGGCCAGCACTCGGTGTGCAGTTCGAGCGGCAGGTCCGGGTAGGGCTGGCGCAGGAACGTGCTGCGCAGGCCGGGGAGATGGAGGTCCGGGGCAGGGTTGTCCTGGAGCGCGAAGAGGACCTGGTAGAGCGGGGGCCGACCGGTGCGGGGCGGGTCGACGAGGGTGAGGACGTCCCCGAGGGGCACGTCCTGCGCGGCGAAGGCGCGGGCGACGATCCCCCCGGTCTCGCGCAGGGCGGTCGCGCGGCCGTCCAGGGCGGTGCCGCGCAGGCGCAGGCACAGCATGGTGATGTGGCATCCGACGACGTCCTCCAGGCCCGCCGCATCGCGCTGCGCGCACGGGACGCCGACCGCGAAGTCCCGCTGCCCGGTGACCTCCGCGACGCTCCCCGCCCACAGGGCCAGCAGCGCGACGAACCGGCTCACCCCGCACGCGGCGGCCAGCGCGTCGACCGCCCCGAGGTCGGACGTCGGCACCCGGACCGTCACCCGCCGGGGCCCGCCGCCGGCCGCGTCCCCGGCCCGACCCGGCGGCCAGCGCAGTTCCGGTACGGCGGTCAACTCGTCCACCAGGTACGCGCGTTCGGCGTCGAGGTCGGCGTGCGGAACACGGGCCGCGGGCGGCCGGACCGGTGCCGGGAGAACGGGGCGCGGGGCGCCGCCGGCCCGCGCGGCGGCGTCGGCCGTGCCCCCGGCCTCACCCGACGGCCGACACAGCTCCGGCACGCCGGTCAACTCGCCCGCTAGGTACGCGCGTTCGGCGTCGACATCCGCGTGCGGAACACGGGCCGCGGGCGGCCGGACCAGTGACGGGAGAGCGGAGCGCGGGGCGCCGCCGGCCAGGGCGGCGGCGTCGACCGCGTCCCCGGCCTCACCCGACGGCCGACACAGCTCCGGCACGCCGGTCAACTCGCCCGCCAGGTACGCGCGTTCGACCTCGACATCCGCCTGCGGAACACGGGCCGCGGGCGGCCGGACCGGTGCCGGGAGAGCGGAGCGCGGGGCGCCGCCGGCCAGGGCGGCGGCGTCGGCCGCGTCCCCGGCCTCACCCGACGGCCGACACAGCTCCGGCACGGCGGTCAACTCGTCCACCAGGTACGCGCGTTCGGCGTCGAGGTCCGCGTGCGGAACACGGGCCGCGGGCGGCCGGACCGGTGCCGGGAGAGCGGGGCGCGGGCCGGCGCCGGCCCGCGCGGTGGCGTAGGCCGTGCCCAGGTCGCGGGCGAGGACCGACTCCGACCAGCCGTCGAAGGCGATGTGGTGCACCACGCAGCCGAACACCGTCGTGTCCGACCCGGCCACCGGCACCAGGGCCGTGCGCCACACCTCTCCCCCGGCCAGGTCGAGTTCGTCGGTCAGCTCGGTCCGCAGCGCCGCGACGGCGGCCTCGACGGACGGCTCCTCGTCCAGCGACTCCAGGTCGGGGGGCGGGATGTCCACGAGCACGGCCGCCGGGGCCGGATCCGCGAGATAGGCGGAGCGCAGCGCCTCGTGCCGTGCGTGCACCGCGTCGACGGCGGCGCGCAGGGCCGCCCGGTCCAGCTCGCCCTCGACGGTCCAGGTGAGCAGACAGTGCGAGGTCAGGTCGGTGGGGTCGACGAGCGCGCGGGTGAGGCAGACGATCTGCAGGGGGGTGAGCGCGGTGGTGCCCTCCGGGGCGGGCGGCTCGGGCGGCGCCGGCGGGCCGGCCGTGTCCCGCAGCCACTGGGCGAGCGCCGTGACGGTCGTCCTGCCGTAGAACCGCGCGACCGGGACCGGGCGGCCGAACCGGGCCGCGAGCCGGGCGCAGACCCGCCCCGCGCCGAGCGAGGTGCCGCCGAGTTCGAGGAACGGCACGTCCGGCGGTACGGAGTCCCGGCCGAGCACGGCCGCGAAGGTCTCCGCGACGGCCCGGGCGACGGGGTCGGTTCCGGGCCCGGTGCGGTCCGGGCCGGGCGGGGACGGCGGGCGGGGCGGCTCCGGTGTCAGGGCGAGCAGGGCGCGTTCGTCGAGTTTTCCCCGGTCGGTGGTCGGGAAGCCGTCGACGACGACCAGCAGCGCGGGCCGCTGGTAGGGGACGAGCGCCGTGTGGAGGGTGGCGAGGGCGTCCGGCAGCGGGTCGTCCGGCCGGTGCGGCACGCAGAACGCGATCAGCTCCAGGCCGGTGCCGGAGGCGTCCGGGCGGGCCAGCACCCGGCAGGACCGTACGTCCGGGAGCACCTCCGCCACCTGGCGCTCGACCTCGGCGGGCTCCACGCGATGGCCGCGGATCTTCACCTGCCCGTCGGCCCGGCCCCGGAAGTGCAGCAGGCCGTCCTGGTCCCAGGCGACCAGGTCGCCCGTGCGGTAGACGCGCACGCCCTCGCCCTCGCCCTCGTCCTCGCCGAGCGGGATGCGGGTGAACTTGCGCTCGGTCAGGGCGGGATCGCCGAGGTAGCCGAGCGCCAGCCCGTCCCCGGCGACGCACAGTTCGCCCGTCTCGCCCACCGCGCAGCGGCGGGTGCCGTCCGGCTCCACGACGTACACCCGGGTGCCGGGGACGGGGCGGCCGAGGGGGATGCCGCCGGGGCGGTCGCAGTCGGCGTCGGTGACGCGGTGGGTGGTGGTGAACACGGTGGACTCGACCGGGCCGTATCCGTTGGTCAGGGCGATGCCGGGATGGCGGCGCAGAAAGCGGCGCACATGGGGGACGGAGAGCCGCTCGCCGCCGACGAGCACCTGGCGCAGGCCCTGGAACGCGTCCGGGTCCTCGTCCACGACCATGTTGAACAGGCTGCTGGTGAGCCACACGGTGTCCGTGCCGTGCCGCAGCACGCCGGACCGCAGCGCGGTGGGCGAGAGGTAGGGCTCCTCGACGATCAGCGAGGTGCCGCCGTTGAGGAGCACCGACCACAGCTCCAGGGAGAACGCGTCCCAGGACACGGCCGCCGCCAGCGGCATCACGGTGCCGGCGGTGAACGACGCGAAGCCGTCCGGGGGGAAGAGCCGGGCCGTCGCCCGGTGCGGGGTCACGGCCCCCTTGGGGCGGCCGGTCGTGCCCGAGGTGAAGAACACGCAGGCCGGGGCGGAGCCCTGGACGCGGGCGGGCCGGAAGTCCGGTGGCACCGCTGCGCGGACGGCGTCCTCGGGCGGTGCCCAGACCGGTGACAGCCGTGCGCCCGGCGGGAGTTCGGTGCCGTGCTCGGCCACCACGAGGGGCGGGTCGAGTTGCGCGTGGATGTCGCTCAGCCGCCGCTCGGGCCAGGCCGGATCCAGCAGGGCGTACCCGGCACCGGTCTTGAGGACCGCGAGCAGGGCGACGACCAGCCGCGTACCGCGCGGCAGCAGAACCGGGACCAGGTCGCCTGGCCCCGCCCCCGCGGCGGCGAGCCGGGCGGCCCAGGCGTCGGCGGTGCGGTCCAACTCCCCGTAGGTGACGGCGCGTTCACCGTCGAGGAGGGCCACCGCGTCCGGCCGGGCGCGGGCCCGGCGGGCGAACGTCTCGTGCAGGCCCTCGTCGGGCGCGGCGCATGGGGGCCCCGCGCTCCAGGCGGCGTTCGGTTGCAAGCCCACCCTCTCCCCTCGACGTGCCCTGCGTGCGAGCACAGATCAACTTATTGCCAGGATTGGCAAAACATTGCCATAGGTTGCCATTGCTGGCAACCTATCCAGGTGCCCCGATGCAGAAGGTGGTTTCGATGACTCGCGACCGATCCCTGGACATTGCCGTCACGGGCGTCTCCGCACGGTTCCCCGGCGCCCCCGACCTCGACGCGTGGTGGACGGCCCTGACCGAGGGCCGGGTCCTGACCAGGCGCTACGAGGCGTCCGACCTGCTCGCCGCGGGGGTGCCCAAGGACCTGCTGGACGACCCCGCCTACGTCCCCGTGTACGGCCATCTCCCGGACGCCGACCGCTTCGACAACGCGCTGTTCGGGGTCAGCCCGCGCGAGGCCCAGATGATGGACCCGCAGCACCGGCTGCTGCTGGAGGCCGCGTGGGCGGCCCTGGAGGACGCGGGTGTCGCCCCGCGCGGCCGGGCGGCGGGAGCCCCGAGGACGGCCGTGTTCGCCTCCGCCAGCGGCAGCGGCTATCTGCGCGCCATGGTCGCGGGCGGGCAACTGGACCCGATGACCGTCGAGGACGCGATCCACGGCACCGAGCCCGACTTCATGGCGAGCCTCCTGTCGTACAAGCTGGACCTGACCGGGCCCGCCGTGGCGGTGCAGACGGCCTGCTCCTCCTCCCTGGTCGCGCTGCACATGGCCGTCCAGTCACTGCTGAACGGCGACTGCGACCAGGCCCTCGTCGCCGCGGCCGGGATCGCCTACCCGCAGGCCGGACACCTCGCCGTGGCGGGCGGCATCCACTCGGCGTCCGGGCAGTGCCGGCCCTTCGACGAGCACGCCGACGGTGTCGTCGCCGGGGGCGGAGTGGCCTGCGTGGTGCTGCGCAGACTGGCTGACGCGGAGGCGGACGGCTGCGACCCTTACGGTGTCGTGCTCGGCACCGCGATCAACAACGACGGTGCGGCGAAAGCGGGTTACTACGCCCCGTCCGTCGGCGGCCAGGAGGCCGTCATCCGCGCCGCCCTGTCCACGGCGGACGTCGGCGGCGACACGATCGGCTATCTGGAGACGCACGGCACCGGCACCCGCGTGGGCGACCCCATCGAGTGGTCGGCGGCCACGGCCGCGCTGAGCGGGGCGGGCGCGCCCGAGGGCTCCGTCGCGGTGGGGGCGCTCAAGG
Source organism: Streptomyces sp. NBC_01478 (assembly GCF_036227225.1). Lineage (GTDB taxonomy): Bacteria > Actinomycetota > Actinomycetes > Streptomycetales > Streptomycetaceae > Streptomyces. Next base: position 5,764,323 of record NZ_CP109444.1, read on the forward strand.
CCAACGTCGGCCATCTCGACAACTCCGCCGGACTGGCCGCCCTGATCAAGGCGCTGCTGGTGGTGAAGACGGGCGTGGTGCCGCCGGTGGCCGGGTTCACCCGCCTCAACCCCCTGCTGGAGACGGCCGGTTCACCGCTGTACGTCCCCACCGAGTGCGGCCCGTGGACGGGCCCCGAGCCGCGCCGGGCCGGGGTCAGCTCCTTCGGCATCGGCGGCACCAACGTGCACGTGGTCGTCGAGCAGCCGCCCCCCGTCCCGGCCGGTCCCGGGCCCGAGGACCGTACGAGGCTGGTGCTGCTGTCCGCCGCCCACGCCGGGGCCCTGGAGCGCTCGGCGGCCCGGCTGGGCGCCCGACTGGCCGACGGCGGCGCGGACCTGGCGGACGTCGAGCAGCCGCCTGCCACCCCGGCGGGTCCCGGGCCCGAGGACCGTACGAGGCTGGTGCTGCTGTCCGCCGCCGACGCCGGGGCCCTGGAGCGCTCGGCGGCCCGGCTGGGCGCCCGGCTGGCCGACGGCGGCGCGGACCTGGCGGACGTCGCGGCCACCCTCGCCACCGGACGGGCCGAACTGCCGGAGCGGCTCGCGGTGACCGGGCGTACCGCCGCCGAGGTGGCGCTGCGGCTGACCCGGAACGCGGCCGCCGTACGCGGCGGTCGTCCCGCCCGCGGGCCCGCGCCCGTCGTGTTCGCCTTCCCCGGGCAGGGCACCCAGTACCCGGGCATGGCGCTGCCAGCCGCCGAGGCCCTGCCGGGCTTCCCGGCCGCGCTGGAGGAGTGCCTCGCCGCGTTCGGGCCGGCCCTCGCCCAACGCATGCGCGGCGCGCTCCTCGACCCCGCCTTCCCGGCGGCGGAGCTGACGGCGACCGAGCTGGTCCAGCCCGTCCTGTTCGCCTTCGAGTACGCGGCCGCCACCGCCCTCACCGCGCTCGGCGTCAGGCCCGCCGCGGTGGCCGGGCACAGCCTCGGGGAGATCACGGCCGCCTGTGTCGCCGGGATCCTCGATCTCGCCGACGCCGCCCGACTGGTGACCGCCCGCGGGCAGGCCATGCAGGAGTGCCCCGAGGGCGCCATGCTCGCGCTCGGCTGCACCGAGGAACACGCCCGCGAACTCATCGCCGTCTCCGGCCTCCCCGGTCTGGAGCCGGCCGCCGTGAACTCCCCCGAGAGCTGTGTGGTGGCCGGTCCCGTCGAGGCCGTCACCGAGTTCGAGGCACGGCTCGCGGGCCGGATCCCGCTGCGCCGGCTCGCCGCGAACCGCGCCTTCCACAGCGCGCTCGTCGAACCCGCGCTGCCCCGGCTGACCGACACGCTCGCCACCCTCACCGTCCGCAGGCCCGCCGTGGCCTTCGCGGCGAACGTGACCGGGCGTCTCTTCCCTCCGGACAGCGAGATCCGGCCGCGGCTCTTCGTCGAACAGGCCCGGCGCACCGTGCGGTTCGGGGACGCGCTGGCGTCGATCGCCGAGCACCTCCCCGACGCGCTGGTCGTGGAGGTGGGACCCGGCCAGGTGCTGTCCGCCCTCGCGGAGACGGCCGGCCTGTCCGTCGTCCCGCTCTCACCGTCCCGTACGGCCCACCCGGCCGACGAGGTCCTCACCGCCCTCGGCACCCTGTGGACCCAGGGCCAGCCCCTCTCCCCGCGCGCCCTCTGCGACCCCGGCCACCGCAGGGTCCACCTGCCGTCCTACCCCTTCGCGGGCCCACGCTGGATCGCCCCGGAGGCGGCGCCGCAGACGGACGCGGCACGGTCCGTCCAGGTGGCCGGGGAGACCGCCCGCGCCCAGGAGAACGCGCGAGCGGCCAGGCCCGGCCCCATCGCGCCCCAGGACCCCACCACCCTCCACACCCACCCACCGACGAACCCGACACCATCCCCCGAGACCACCGGGGAAACCACCTCCGCCCCGCAGACCGCGCCGACGCACACGGCCCGGCCCGAGCCCGTCGCACCCCCGAACCCCACCGCCCTCCTCACCCGGCTGTGGACCGAACTCCTCGGCCACGACGGCCTCGTCGGCCACTCCGACTTCTTCGAGCTGGGCGGCGACTCGCTCCTGGCCACCCGGCTCGCCCGCAGGGCCACCCAGGAACTCGGCGTCCGGATCCCCGTCCTCGACCTGATGACCGCCCGCTCCCTGAGCGGCCAGGCAGAACTCGTGACCGCCCTCACGGCGGCCAACTGACCCTCCGGCCCACCCGGCCGGCAGCCCGAGAGAGAGGCATCCACTGTGACCACCGCCCCCGTCACGACGGCCCGGCTGACCGTCACCCCGCTGACCGGCACCCTCGGCGCCCTGATCAGCGGTGTCGACACGGCCGTCACACCCGACGCGGAGACCGTCGGGGAACTGCGCCGGGCCCTGCTCCGCCACAAGGTCGTCTTCCTCCGCGACCAGGGCCTGGACTACGACAGCCAGGCCGCCCTCGCCCGCACCTTCGGCGAGCTGACCCTCGGTCACCCCATCTACGCGGCCCCCGAGAACCGCCCCGAGGTCAGGGAGATCGACTCCCGGCAGGGCACCCGCGCCAACCACTGGCACACGGACCTCACCTTCGTCGACCGGCCCCCGGCGATCGCCTTCCTCCACAACAAGATCGCCCCCGAGTACGGCGGCGACACCATGTGGGCCGACACCGTGGCCGCGTACGAGGCGCTGCCCGAGCCGCTGCGGGCCCTCGCCGACCGGCTGCGGGTCGTGCACAGCAACGACTCCGACTACACCGACGCCACGGTCGCGGCCCGCCGCGAGTACGTCTCCACCCTGTTCGAGACCGAGCACCCGGCGGTGCACGTCCACCCCGAGACCGGCGAACGCGCCCTGCTGCTCGGCGGGTTCGCGCGCCGGGCGGCCGGCCTCGCCCCGCAGGCCTCGCGCGACGTGCTGCGCCTCCTTCAGGAGTACGTCACGATCCCGGAGCACACCGTCCGCTGGCGCTGGCGCCCGGGAGACCTGGCGATCTGGGACAACCGGGCGACCCAGCACTACGCGGTCTTCGACTACGGCACCCGGGACCGGCGCGCGGAACGCTGCACCGTGACCGGGACGGTCCCGGTGGGAGTCGACGGGCGGCCCAGCACGGTGCTCAGCGGTGACACGACCGCCTACAGCGACGGCAGGTCCTGACCACCCTCCGCACCGCGGCCGAGGAAGGGAAAGAAAGGAGGGGAGGCCCCCTGGGCCTCCCCTCCTTCGGCGATCCGCGGGCGGGGTCAGCCCGCCACGTCCGTCACCGCCTCCGTGAGGCCCGCCGCGAGGGCCGCCGCCCCCTCGTCGTCGATCACCAGCGGCGGCACCGCCATCACCGCCGCGCCGACCTGCCGCAGCAGCAGCCCGCGTTCCCGGGCCCGGGTCAGGACGCGGGCCGCGAGCTCGGGCGAGGCGGTCTCGACGACCAGGATCAGGCCCAGCCCGCGCACGTCCACCACGCCCCGGGCGCCGGTCAACGGTGCCAGCTCGCCGAGGAGACCGGTGCCGAGCCGCTCGGCCCGGCCGGGCAGATCCCCTTCCTCCAGGACGTCGAGAGTCGCCAGCGCCGCCGCGCAGGCCACCGCGTGACCGGAGGTGGTGTGGCCGTAGCGCAGACCGCCGATGACGGGGTCCCGGCCGAACGTGTCGTGGACGTGCTGCCCGACGGTGACGGCCGCGATCGGCACATAGCCGCCGCTCAGTCCCTTGCTGCTGACGAGAACGTCCGGGGTGACGCCCTCGCGGCGGGCGGCGAACATCGCGCCGCAGCGGCCGTACGCGGTGAAGACCTCGTCGAGGACCAGCAGGGTGCCGGTGGCGTCGCAGAGCGCGCGCAGCTCCCGCAGGAAGCCGGGCGGGAGGACGACGGCGCCGCCGACGTTCAGGAACGGTTCGACGACGACGGCGGCCGGGAGGTCGTCCGGGTCGTCGCCGATGGCCCGCTCGAAGGCGGCGAGCAGGACGGGCAGCGCCTCCTCGTGACGCAACAGCGCCGGTTCCAGCGGCAGTTCGACCCGGGTCACCGGGACCGGCGGGTCGAGCAGGTGCGTGCTGCGCGGCAGGGTGGACAGGCTGCGGCTGAGGAGCGTGGCGCCGTGGTAGGAGCGGGCGAAGGTGACCAGCCGGGAGCGGGGCCGGCCGAGGTGGGCCCAGTAGGAGACGGCCATCATGACGGCGGCGTCGAAGCCCTCGGAGCCGCTGTTGACGAACAGTGTCTTGTCCATGCCGGGCGGAAGATGCCCCGCGAGGCGTTCCGCGAGCAGTCCGGCGGGTTCGTGCCCGGCCACGGAGAGGTCGAAGTGGTGCAGGCGGGAGGCCTGTTCGGCGAGGGCCCGCAGGACGTGGGGGTGGGCGTATCCGCACGTGGAGTTGAGCGCGGAGGCGTCGAGGTAGGCGCGGCCGTCGATGTCCCACACGTGGTGGCCCGAGCCGTGCGAGAGGGTCAGTGCGGAGCGGTCGGCGGCCAGCGGGGTCCAGGTGTGCCAGACGTGCCGCCGGTCGCGGGCCCGTACGGCCTCGGTGTCGGGGGCGGGAAGGGCCGGGCGGACGGGTGCGCTGGTGGTCCGGGTTGCGTTCATGGGCGCTCTTTCTGACTGCGTCGGGGTCGGTGGGCTGCCTTGCGGTGACACGGGGCCCGCACCGGCGGACCGGGGACCTACCAGGCCAGGGCGCCGTGCTCGTCGAAGAAGCCGCCGCTCGGGCCGTCGTCGGGGAGGGTCGCGAGGGCGACGAGGGACCGGGCGCCCTCCTGGACGGTGCGGGGAGCGCGGAAGCCGTTCATGGCGGTGGCCGTCCAGCCCGGCGACGCCGAGTTGATCTTCACGTGCTTCAGGCCGGGGTCCTCCCGGAACGCCAGCCCGTACTGGACCGTCAGCATGTTCAGGGCGGCCTTCGAGGCGGTGTAGGCGAGCCGCACCGACGCGTCGCCCGGCAGCTCCGCGCCCGAGACGGTCAGGCCGAACGAGGCCGTCGTGCTGGAGACGTTGACGATGCGGGGCGCGGGGGAGCGGGCCAGCAGCGGCAGCAGGGCGTGGATCATGGCGACCGCGCCGGCCACGTTGACGTCGAGGAGGCCGCGGACGAGGTCGGCGCCGGTGTCGGCCGCGGCGGCGCCGGCGAACACGCCCGCGTTGTTGACGAGGACGTCGAGCCGCCCGTGCTCCCGCCGCAGACGGGCGGCGAGCGCGGCGACGCTGCCGGTGTCGGTCACGTCGACCGCCACGGGCGTCACCCCCCGGACGCCGTCCCGCTCCAGCGCGCGGGCCGCGTCCGCGCCGCGCCCGGCGTCACGGCTGCCGAGCAGGACGACGGCGCCGCGCAGCGCCAGTTGCCGGGCGGTCTCCAGGCCGATGCCCCGGTTGGCCCCGGTGACCAGGGCGATCGCGCCGGGCCTCATCGGGCGCACCGGTACACCGACACGTGTCCGGTGCTGTCGGGGCCGAAGGGCTCGCCGGACCAGTCGGCGATCCGCCGTTCGAGCCGGAGGCCGGCGCGGTCCGCCATCAGGTCGAGTTCGGCGGGCGGGCAGTAGCGCTCGGCGTGCGGGCGCAGGTGGACGCCGTCGGCGTCGAAGGTGATCTTCTGGCTGTGGAAGCGCTGGGCCGCCGGGTCGAAGCGGTACACCTCGATGGTGGCGGAGTCCTCCGTGACGGACAGGGCGTGGACGCGCTGGCCCCGGTCGAAGAAGGCCGGGTCGGGGACGTACGCCTCGATCACGAAGGCGCCGTCCGCGCCGAGGACGCGGGCGGCGTTGTCGAAACAGGCCTGCTGGCGCTCGGCCTCCAGCAGATTGAAGATCGTGTTGTAGACGAGGTAGACCAGGGTGAAGGGGCCGTCCACCGGGATCTCGGCCATGTCCCCGACGGTCACCGGGACACCGTCGCCGCCCGGCTTCCCGCGCAGGCGCGCGGCCATCTTCGCGGACCCCTCGACTCCTTCGACCCGGATGCCCCGGGCGGCCAGCGGCAGGGCCACCCGGCCGGTGCCGACGGCGAGTTCGAGGACGCGTCCGCCGCCCGCGAGCCCGGCGAGGAAGTCCACGGCGGGTGCCGGGTCGAGGGTCGTCCGGTCGTCGTAGTCGTCGGCCCAGACCTCGCCGAAGAGCGCCGGATCGCCGAACTTCCTGCTGGTGGCCATGAGAACCCCTTCCCTCGGTGACGTCCGCCTTCCCATATTGCCGCACCTGGCAACATCGAGGCAATATATTGCCCCACTGTTGAGGTGAACTGACATCCCGAACTGTCAAATCCATTGCGCGGTACGGCAGTTTCGGGCAATCATCGCCGCATGGTCTCCACACCCCCCGACGGCCGCGCGGGCATCGACGCCGCGCTGGTCACCAAGTTGATCGACGCCCAGTTCCCGCAGTGGTCGGGCCTGCCCGTGGTCCCGGTGGAAGTCGACGGCTGGGACAACCGCACCTACCGCCTCGGCGCCGACATGTCCGTACGGCTGCCCACGGCGGCCGGCTACGTCCCCGCCGTCGACAAGGAGAGCACCTGGCTGCCCCGGCTCGCGCCCGATCTGCCCCTGGCCGTTCCGACGATCCTGGGCGCGGGCGTCCCGGGCGCGGGCTACCCCTTCCCGTGGTCCGTGCGCGGCTGGCTGGACGGCGAGACCTCCGCCCCCGGACGGATCGACGACATGGCCCGGTTCGCGTCCGCCGTCGGCGAGTTCGTGCTGGCCCTCCAGCGCTGCGACACCACCGGCGGCCCGCTCGCCGGGGAGCACAGTTGGTACCGCGGCGCCTCGCCCGCCCACTACGACGACGAGACCCGGCGCTGCCTCGCCGCCCTGGAGGGCCACGTCGACACCCGGCGGGCCGCCGAGGTGTGGGAGGCCGCCCTCGCCGCCGAGTGGCGCGGCACGCCCGTGTGGTTCCACGGGGACATCGCGAGCGGCAACCTGCTGGTCAGGGACGGTGAGCTGACGGCCGTCATCGACTTCGGCACGTCCGGCGTCGGCGACCCGGCCTGCGATCTGGTGATCGCGTGGACGATGTTCTCCGGCGAAAGCCGGGACGCCTTCCGCCGCACGACCGCCCAGGACGACGGCATGTGGGCGCGGGCCCGCGGCTGGGCCCTGTGGAAGGCGCTGCTGGTGCTCTCCCAGAGCCTCGCCGGCGACACCGGACCGGACGCCGCCTCGCACCACGTGATCGACGAGGTCCTGACCGACCACGCCCGCCTCACCTGAGCGGACAGCGGCAGCGGGTGCCGTACCCCCCCTGGCGGGGCGCGGCACCCGCTGCCGCTATCCGGCCACCGCGGCCTCCACCCCGCGCGGGTCGGACGAGCGGGAGCGGAACCAGTCGATGGTGTGCCCCAGCCCCTCCGTCAGGTCGACGACCGGGCGCCAGCCGAGGGTGCGGACGGCGTGCTCGATGGCCGGGCGGCGGCGCGGCGGGTCGTCCTGCGGCAGCTCCCGGTGCAGTACCGGCGCCGCTGTCGCCGTCAACTCCCTTACCAGCGTAGCCAGTTGACCCATGGTGAACTCCGCCGGGTTGCCCAGATTGACCGGTCCTGCGTGCTCGGAGTCGAGCATGGCCACCAGGCCCCGGACCAGGTCGTCGACGTAGCAGAAACTCCGGGTCTGCTCGCCGTCGCCGTAGATGGTGATCGCGTTCCCGCCGAGCGCCTGGGAGATGAAGTTGCTGACCACCCGCCCGTCGTCCGCGCGCATCCGCGGGCCGTACGTGTTGAAGATGCGGACGATGCCCGTGTTCACCCCGAGCGCGCCCCGGTGCGCGGTGGTGAGCGCCTCCGCGAACCGCTTGCTCTCGTCGTAGACACTGCGCGGCCCGATCGGGTTCACGTGCCCCCAGTAGTCCTCCGTCTGCGGGTGCACCTGCGGGCTGCCGTACACCTCGCTGGTGGACGCGAGGAGGAAGCGCGCGCCGTGCCGCCGGGCGAGGGCGAGGGCGTGCTCGGTGCCCCGGCTGCCGGCGGCGAGGGTCTGCAGGGGGCGGCGCAGATAGTCCGGCGGCGAGGCCGGACTGGCCAGATGGGCCACGGCGTCCACCGGGCCGGGGACGTCGAACCCCAGGGTGACGTCCGCCTCGATGAATCGGAAGGCCGGGCTGTGCCACGCGTCCTCGAGGTTCTCCCGCCGCCCGGTCGACAGGTCGTCGACGCAGACGACGCTGTCGCCCCGGCCCAGCAACGCGTCGCACAGATGCGATCCGAGGAAGCCGGCCCCACCGGTGATGACGACTCGCATGATCCTCCTCAGTCAGTCCAACTCGGTCTGTCAATCATTTGCCTCAAGTGTTGCCTTGCCTGTGCCTACTTGGCAATATCGGCGTGCCATGTTTGCCAAATGGAGGGTCGCCATGACCGGTACAGGCTTCACAGCGGCGGCACGGGGCCGTGCCCGGACGGCGTACGGCTCGGTGGCGGGGCTGGCCAGGGACGGCGCCCTGGCCGGACTGGTCGCGAACACGGGCCTGATCGGCGTCTCCGGCGCCATGATGAGCACCTCCGGCAGCCTGTTCCTGGCCGAGGGGATCGGCGTCGGCCCGCTGCTGATCGGCCTGTTCTTCCTCGGCCGGGGCGTCCTCGGGGTCCTGTCGGGACTCGCCTTCGGCGCGCTGTCCGACCGGATCGGCAACCGGCGCCTGCTGCTCGCCCTGTGCACGCTGCTGTCCGCGGTCGGCACCTTCGCCTACGTCGTCGTACGCGACTACTACCTGCTCTTCGCGTTCGGCGCGGTCTTCTTCGCGCTCGGCAGCGCCTGCTTCCCTCAACTGCTCGCCTACACACGGGAGTTCGCCGACACCAGGGCGCTGGACGCCACGTTCTTCAACTCCCTGCTGCGCGCCCTCACCTCGATGGCCTGGGTCGTCGGCCCGCCGCTCGGCTTCCTGCTGATCGACGCCGGCGGCTTCGGCGTCATGTACCTCACCGTCACGGCGATGTACGTCCTGGCCTGCGTCCTGTGCCTGTGGCTGCTGCCGAAGCACTCCGCGCCCGCCGCCGCGCGAGGGCCCCGGGCGCGGGGCAACCCGTTCACCGGCCTCGGCCGGTCCTCCTGGACCCTGCTCGTCGCGACCGTGCTGCTGCTGGCGGTCAACAGCGTCTACCAGATCGACATCGCGCTGTTCGTCACCGAGCAGCTCGACTACGGCACGGGCTTCACCGGTCTGCTGCTCGGGCTCGCCTCGGCGCTGGAGATCCCGGTGATGATGTACCTGGGCGCCCGCGCGGACCGCATCGGCAAGCGACGGCTCGTGCGCTACGCCGCCTGCTGCGCGGCCGTGTTCTTCGCCGCCCTGCCGCTGGCCGGGTCCAGGCCCGCCCTGCTCGCGCTCCAGGCACTCAACGCCTTCTTCATGGCGGTGGTGCTGAGCATCCCCGTGACCATCCTTCAGGAGGCCCTGCCCGACCGGGTCGGGGCGGCCTCGTCGCTGTTCACCGGCGCGTTCCAGGTCGGGGTGATGCTGGGCGGCGCCACCGCCGGCGTGGTCATCGGCCGGCTCGGCTACGGCCGGGTCTTCTGGGTGTGCGCGCTGCTCGCGGCCCTGGCGGCGGTCCTGCTCACGACGGGACGTGAGCCCGGCGCCGACGGTGCGCGGGTGCCGTGAGCAGCGCGCCCGCCACCGCCGGCTACCCGGCCGCCGGGGCCGCCTGCGGCCGGGTGATCCGGTTCGAGACGCCGCCGAGGTAGTACCGGACGGTGGGCTGCCGCGTCGACACCATCGGGACGCCGTTGTCCTGGAGGGTGGCGAGCAGTTTGTCGTCGGGAGCGGTGTTGGCCTCGTGCTCCGCGGCGGTGAAGGTCTCCGGGATCGGCAGCCGCAGCAGCAGGTCCCGGCTCACCAGCCACACGCTCTGGTCCACCAGGGAGACCGGGTCCTGGGCCCGCATCGTGCTGCTGGTGCGGAAGGCGTCCCCCGGGCCCCGCGGATCGGCGCGGTCCAGCAGGATGTTGGTGCCCCGGACACGGACGCCCTTGTCGCACATCACGTCGTGGATGCGCGCCGCCTCGGCCGGGTCGGTGACGGTGTGCCAGGCCTCGTCGAGGTAGGGGGCGCCGTCGGCGTACCACATGGTCCGCCCGGAGTGGGCGACCCGCACGCCGTGCCGCCGGGCGCAGTCCAGGAGGCTGCTCAGGTGGTGGGGCTCGTACTCGTTGTCGTCGTCCAGGAACGCGATCCAGTCCGCCGAGGAGAGCCGGACGCCGGTGTTGAACAGCCGTGAGAGCCGGGGGTAGACCCGGCGTTTGTCGCCCGGCGGCTCGTCGCGCTCGGCCTGCGGGCGCGGCTCCTGGTGGACGGTCACCCGCAGTCCCGGGCGGGTGGGGGCGGCGGCGACGGCGGCGACCGTCCCGGCGTCCTCCTCGTCGACGACGATCACATGCTCGATCAGGCCGTCGAAGTCCTGCGCGTACACGGAGTCCATGGCGCGCCTGAGCAGTCGCGGACGCCCTCGCGTCACCGTCACGACGCCGATCGTGTCCTCGCTCATACGGTTCTCCCCTTCGCTCAACGTGGTGCGGGATCACGCTCCTCGCGGTGCGAGGGCCGGCTCCGATCCAACCAAGCATTGCCAACTTAGGCAAGCTCCTGTCAATGTGTTGCCAGAAGTGAAGTCCAGAGAAGTGACAGAGAAGTGACCAGAGAAGTGACCGAGGAACGGCTCGAAGGAGGGCGTGCGGTGGGTGGTCCCAAGATCAGTGTCGTGATCCCGTACAAACAGCGTCTGCGCAACTTCCGCGTCGCGCTCGCGGCGCTCGCCGAACAGACCCTGCCCGGCTCCGAGTTCGAGATCGTCGTCGGGGCGCTGGAGTACTCGCCGGAGTACCTGGAGGTGTGCCGGGAGTACGCGGGGCGGCTGACCGTCGTCTCCGTCCTGGTCGACGAGGAGTGGAACCTGTGCCGCTCGCGCAACCTCGCGCTGCGCCAGGTGTCCGGCGAGGTCGTGGTCTTCCTCGACGCCGACCTCGCCCTGCCGCCGCGCTGTCTGGAGACCCTCTACGACCGGTACTACGCGGACGGGCAGGAGCGGTGCGTGGTCGGCCGGATCGTCGGGCTCGACGGGCGCTCGGACCGGGCGGCGGAGACCGCGGACCTGCCCGAGCACCGGCGGTTCCGGACCCTGCTCGCGGACCTGGAGGCGGCGCCGGGCGAGTGCCACGACAAGCGGTGGCGGTTCGATCCGTTCGTGCTGCCCTGGACCCTGGTCTGGGGCGCGTTCATCGTGATCCCCGCCGCGTCCGTCCGCCGGCACGGGCTGCTGTTCGACGAGGACTTCCACGGCTGGGGCGGCGAGGACCAGGAGTGGGGCTACCGGGTGCACGCGGCGGGCATCCCGATCGTGCGCGGTGAGAACGTGTTCGGACTGCATCTGCCGCACATGCGCGACGTCTCGACCAACTTCCGCGAGTTCGACGTCAACATGGACCACTTCCTCACCAAGTGGCCCGCCCTGGACGTGGAACTCTTCCGCGCCTACGACATGTGGGGCGCCAACCGCCGCTACGAAGAGGCCCGGTCCGAGATCGCGGCGATCGTGCCCGGCCCGGACGGCGCGCTCGGCGTGGCGCGCGGCACCGTCGCCGGCCGGGACACCCTCGTCGTCGGCGTCCCGCTGACCGCCCCGGCCGGCCGGCCCGCCGAGATCGCCGACCCCGCGGTCCGGGGCCTGTTCGAGACCGTGCCGAGCGTTCTCCCGCTGGTCGGCCTGGCGCTGCCCTTCGCCGGCGGGAGCGTCGAGGAGTGCCGCGTGCTGCCCGCAGTACTGCGGCTGAGCGAGCGGTACCGGGAGACCGTGCTGCGCGAGGCCGCCCGGGTGGCGCGGCACGTGGTGACGGCGGCGGAGAGCGTCGGCCCGGCCGCCTGACGGCTCACGTCGCTCACACCGACAGCTCCAGGCGCGGCACCCCGGGCGGCTCGAAGCCGAACACCTGGCCGTAGACGGAGAGTTCGGCGTGCAGACAGGCCACGACGGTCTCCGCCCTGCGGAACCCGTGCTGCTCGCCCTCGAAGGTGAGGTGGACGTGCGGGACCGTACCGCCCAGTTGCCGCAGGAACCGCTCCGCCTGCACGGGCGGGGTGATCGTGTCGTCCAGGCCCTGCATGAGGACGAAGGGCGCCCGCACCCGGCCGGCCCGCCGCAGCGGTGACACGCGCGCGTAGCGCTCGGCGGCCTGCGGCCAGGGGCCCAGCAGGCTCTCCAGGTATCTCGACTCGAAGTCGTGCGTGCCGCGGTCGCGCCACTCCTCGGGGTCGAGCAGCGGGTAGTAGATGCCCGCGACGCGGTACAGGGACGGCTCGGCCGCCAGTGAGGCCGCCGCCGTCCACCCGCCCGCGCTGCCGCCCCGGATGCCGATCCGCCCGGGGTCGGCCAGGCCGCGCGCCACCAGCCCCCGGGCCACGGCGGCGCAGTCCCCCACGTCGGTCACGCCCCAGGCGCCGCGCAGCCGCTCCCGGTAGGGCCTGCCGAAGCCGGTCGAGCCGCCGTACTGGACGTCGACCACGCCGATGCCCCGGCTGGTGAAGTAGGCGATCTCCCGGTTCACGACCATCTGGCTGCGGGTGGTGGGGCCGCCGTGCGCCTGCACCAGGAACGGCGGCAACTCTCCCTCGGGAGCGGTGAATCCGGGGTTGTGCGGGAGGTGGACGAACGCGTGGACGTCGTCGCCGTCCGCGTTGCGGAAGACCTCGTGCCGGCCGTACGGCAGCCAGTCCGCGTGCCGGACGCCGTCCTGCCCCGGGCCGGGGCCGCGCAGCACCTCCAGGCGGGGCGCCCCGGCGGCACCGAAGTCGGCCAGGACGACGGAGGACGGCTGCCGCGGCCCCGCGGCCGTGCCCGCGACCCGGCGCCCGTCGGTCGCCAGATGCGCCCACTCGGTGTACGGCGACTCCACGTCGGCCAGCGAGCCGTCGGGGCGCAGCACGGCCAGCCTGCGCCCGCTCGTCCCGTACGCCACGAACAGCCGCCCGTCGTCCGCGGGCAGGAACCAGCGCGCGCCGATCCGCCACAGCGGCTCGCCGAACTCCTCGGCGCACGGGCACAGGCAGCGGCTGTCCCCCGCCGGTCCGATCTCGTGGATGTTCCACCAGCCGTCCGGATCACTCAGCACGTACAGCACCCCGGGCCGGTCCGGCGCCCACTCCACCTGGCCGACCGAGACGCCCGGACCGCCCGCGATCCGCCGGGCCGGCCCGAGTGTCCCGTCGGTCCGCACCGGGGCGCACATCAGGTCCGTGGTCTCCCACGGCATGTCCGGGTGGTTCCAGCCGATCCAGGCGACCTGCCGGCCGTCCGGCGCGACCTTCGGGCCGGTCATCAGGTGATGGCCGCCACCGAGCACCCGTACCGCGCCCGGGTCGTGCGCCGCGCGGCCGTCCAGCGGCAGCGCCACCAGCGCCCGGCGGACCTCCGTGCCCGCCGGGTCGAGCAGGGTCTCGCGCAGGCACCACACCTCCTCGCCGACCCGCGCGAAGTCGGCGTACCGCAGCCCGGTGGGCAGGTCGGGCTCCGGGCTGAGCGGCACCGGCTCGGCCCCCGGCGCGCAGCGGTAGACCCGCTGGTCGTCGCCGTTGGTGAAGACGAACCCGGCGGACGCGTCCCGGCCGAGGGCGAGCCAGGGGCGTCCGCCGTACTCGATGACCCGTGAGCGCACGCTCCAGCCGGCGCCGAGCAGGTCGGTGACGGTGCCGTCCGGGGCCCGGCCGACCAGGGCGCAGCGGCCGCCCTCCCTGGGCCGTAGCTCGATCCACCACACCTGCTCGCCGACGAAGCCGACCCACTCGACGCGCGTGGCGCCGCCCGCCGCCTCGGCGGCGGTGATCGGAGAGGTCCACGTGCCGTACGGCGCCGTACGCACCGTTGCCTCGGCCACCTCTGCTGTTGCCACTGTCTACCTCCTCGCTTCGGCCCAACCTTCCCACGGAGGTTGCCTTCATATGCCAAGCCTGGCAACATGTTGCCTCGATCGGGCCGGAATCGGTCGGCCCGGAGTCGGCCGGAGGAAGAGGAGGGGTACCCGTGACCGGGACCGTGCTCAAGGAAACGGCGGGCGGACCCGCCGAGCCCCGACCGGCGGCCCCCCGGCGGCTGCGTGCCTCCCTCGCGCTGGAGACGCTCCTGGGCGCCCTCGGCCTCTACAGCGTCATTCCGGTCCTGGGCACGCTGCTCGCGGCCCGCTCCCCGGGCTCCGGCGCCGCGGTCGTCGGGGTCGGCCTGTTCTGCTACACCGCGTCGGCGGGCCTGTCCGCCACCCTCGCCGCCCACTGGCTGCGCAGGGTGCCGTACGCCTCCGGCATGGTGGGTGCCGTCCTGCTCACGGCCGCCGCGTTCGGGCTGCTGCCCCGGGCCGGCGCCGACTGGCAGTTGTGCGCGCTGCTCGTCCTCGCCGGGTTCGGCGTGAGCGCCCACTTCCTGTACTCCCGGGTGCTCATCGCGGAGGTGGTGCGCCACGACATCGGGCGCAACCAGCTCTTCTCGATGCTCCAGATCGCCGTGAACGCGGCGGCGGCGCTCGGCCCGTTCCTGGCCAACGTCCTCTACTCAACGGACCGGCCGCAGCGGCTGATGGGCGTGGTGGCGCTGTGCTACCTGGCCGCCGCCGTCGTCATGCTGCCCGGCATCCCGCGCGGAATCCGGCCGCCCGCGGCCTCCAGCAGGTGGCCGGTCGGCCGGCCGGTGCTGCGCCAGGTCGTCACCGTGCCCCGGATCCGCCGCGTCATCCTGGTCAGCGTCCTCGGCACGTTCGTGTACGCCCAGTTCTACTCGGCCTTCGTCTTCTACGTCGCCCAGGACTTCGACTCGGCCGCGCTCCGCTCGTTCCTGGTGGCGGGACCGGCGATCTGGATCGTGGTCCTCCAGGCCGGGGTCACCGCGGTCATCAGCAGGCTGATGAGGCGCGGTACGACCCCCTTCGCCGTGCTCGGCGGCGCCAACCTGCTCTTCGGCGTCTCCATGACCACCCTCGGCCTGGGCCTGACCCCCGTCGTCGGCGCGGTCCTCGCCGTCCTGGTGTTCTCCGTCGCCGAGATGGCGTTCGGCCCCATGGTGAGCACCGCGTACGCCGGACTGCCCATCGCCTCCAGCCTGGAGGCGTTCAACCTGCGCCAGGTGTGCTGGTCCTTCGGCGAGGCGCTCGGCGCGCTCTCGGGCGGCGCCCTGTTCGTCACGCTCCACGACCAGGGCCACGGCCGGCTCTACTGGGCCGCCCTCGGCGCGGTCACGCTCACCGCCACGGGCCTGCTCCAGTACCTCGCGCACCGCGACCCGGCCGGCACGGACACAGGCGCCACCACCGCCGACGCCGACGCCGACGCCTCACCGACACCGGCCGTAACGCAGTAAACGCACCCACCCCACCGCGTTCACACCCACCCACCAGAGGAGTCCCGATGACCACGTCACTGCAGCTCGACGTGCTGCCCGGCCGACCGGTATCCGAGCGGATCCGCGGGGACGAGCCGGAAGCGCTCGGCAACGGTCCGGCACTGCCCCGTGCCGAGCCGGCGCCGGTGCACGAACTCGTGGCGCGGTTCGCCCGGGTCACCCCCACCGCCACGGCCGTCAGCAGCGGCGACAGCGCCATCGGCTACCGGGCGCTGGACGCGTGGGCCGACCGGATCGCGGACCGTCTCGCGCGGGCGGGGGTGCGCCGGGGCAGCCGCGTCGGCGTGCTGGTGGGGCCGTCGACCGCGATGGTGGCGACGGTGCTCGGCGTGCTGCGCGCCAAGGCGGCGTACGTCCCCGTGGAGCCCGCCCACCCCGACCGCCGTATCGCCGACGTCCTGGCCGACGCGCGCGTCGGCGCCGTCGTGGTCGACCGGGCCGGCGCCGACCGGGTGAGCGGCCTGTGCCTGCCGCTGATCGTGGTCGAGGAGACGGAGTCAGGCACGACCACGGCGGCCACCGCCGACGCCGACGCCGATACCGACGACGACGACCCGCTCACCGGCGACGACCCCGCCTATCTCATCTACACCTCCGGCAGCACCGGCGAGCCCAAGGGCGTCGAGGTCGGGCACCGCGAGCTGGCCGCCTCGACCCTGGCCCGGCGCACGGTCTACCCCGGCAGGCCCACCTTCCTGCTCGTCTCGCCGCTCGCCTTCGACTCCTCCGTCGCCGGCCTGTGGGGCACGCTGACGGCCGGCGGACACCTGGTCGTGGCCGGGCCCGACGAGGTCCGCGACCCCGAGCGGCTGTCCCGGCTCGTGGAGCGCCACGGAGTGACCCGGCTGCTGTGCGTGCCCTCGCTCTACAGCGTGCTGCTCGACGCCGCCGAACGGTACGGAACGGAACGGCTCCGCACGCTGGAGACCGTGATCACGGCCGGCGAACCACTGCCCACCGAGCTGATGCACCGTCACTTCGCCCTGCACGGGCGCCCGGTGGCCCTCGTCAACGAGTACGGCCCCACCGAGGCGACGGTCTGGGCGAGCTATCGCCGCTACGACGCCCCGGGGCCGGTCTCCATCGGCGGCCCCGTGCCCGGCGTCCGGCTCTACGTGCTCGACGAGCGGCTGCGCCCGGTGCCGCGCGGCGCCGAGGGCGAGCTGTACATCGGCGGCGCCGGGGTGAGCCGCGGCTACTTCGGACGTCCGGACGCCACCGCCCACGCCTTCCTGGACGACCCTTTCACTCCCATCCCCGGCGCGCGGATGTACCGCACCGGCGACCTGGTCCGCTGGACCGCCGAGGGCACCCTCGGTTTCCTGGGCCGCCGCGACCACCAGGTCAAGATCCACGGTCACCGGATCGAACTGGGCGCCGTGGAGGCCGCGTTGGGCGCCCTGACCGGGGTGCGCGAGGCGGTCGTCGTACCGGATCCGGCGGGAACCGCGCTGACCGGTTTCGCGCTGATGCCCTCGCCCGTCACCGGCCAGGACCTGCGGGAGCGCCTCGCCCGCGTACTGCCGGCCGCGATGGTGCCCGCCCGGATCGAGGTGCTAGACGCCTTCCCCCGCACGGTCAACGGCAAGGCCGACCGCGCCGCCCTGCGCGACAGCGCCCGGCCACCCCACCCCACGCCCGAGCCCACCGCCGTACGCCCCACCGGCACCGACACCAGCACCGACCCAACCGAGGCAATCCGCGCGGCCTGGGCCGAGGTCCTGCAGACCCAGACCCAGCCCCAGACCATCCCCGTCGACGTCAACTTCTTCGACCTGGGCGGCCATTCGCTCGCGATGTTCCGCCTCCAGGACGCGCTGGAACGCCACACGGGCAGCCGCCCGCCGATCGTCGCCCTCTTCCGCCACACGACGGTCGCGGCCCAGGCCGAGCTGATCAGGGGCGGCGGCACCCAGGCCCACGACACCGAGGCCGAGGCCCGCCGCACAGCCGCCCGCCGCGCCCGCGCCCTGCGCGCCCGCCGCCACACACACCAGGACCAGCCGAAATGACCACCGCACCCCCCACGGGCCCGCGGCCGCCGACGCAACGGGAGCGGGTCGTGGCGGTACGGCGAGCCCGCCGCGTAGCTGGTCCCCACGCGTTCAACTGTGGCAGCACCAGAGGGGCGCAATCTGCGGCGGGCTCGTCGTACCGCCACGACCCCGGCACCCCCACCACCAGCCGCAGGGTCGCCGTACCGCCACGCCCCCGACCCACCCACCACAGGCGGGCGCCCCACACCACCCAGGAGCAGCCGACATGACCACCGCTCCCACCGCCTTCGCACCCCGGGCCCGTCAACTGCACTGCCCCGTCCCGCTGCCCGACCCGGACCGGCGGCTGATCTGCTTCCCGCACGCGGGGGGATCCGCCGCGTTCTTCCGGGACTGGGGAGGCCGGCTGCCCGGCACCGAGGTGCACACCGTGCGCTACCCCGGCCGTGCCGAGCGCATCGACGAACCCCCGGCCAGGGACCTGCGCGTCCTCGCCCACGCCATCGCGAGCGCCGTGGAACCGCTGGCCGACCGGCCCCTGCTGCTGTTCGGGCACAGCATGGGCGCGGCCGTGGCCCTGGAGACGGCCCGCGTGCTGGAGCGGCGCGGCATCCGCCCCGCCCACCTCGTCGCGTCCGGCTCCCGGGACGCCCCCCACCCCCGCCCCGAGGAGCTCGCCGCCGACCAGGACGAGGACGACGACACCGTCGTGGCACACCTGCTCACCCTCGGCGGCACCGACCCGGACCTGGCGGCCGACCCCGAGTTCCGGTCCCTGGTCCTGCCCTACATCCGCGACGACGGCCGCATGTTCCGCTCCTACCTCCCCCGCCCCGGCGACCCTCCCCTGAGCTGCCCCGTGACCACGGTCGTAGGAGACGCCGACCCGGACGCCGACCTCCGCCCCTGGAGCACCCTGACGACCGCCTCCCACCGCGAGCACGTGGTCGAGGGCGACCACTTCTACCTGGTGCCGAGGCCCCCGTTCGCCCTGCTCCAGTCCCTCTGACCGAAGGACCGCACACCACACCGCACCGCACCGCACCGCACCCCCACACCCCAGCCAGCCCACAGGCACCCGACCGGACAGCGCATACCGACAACTCCGCACCACATCGCAGGAGGGGTTCACATCGCTACCGACCAGCCGAGCGCCGCACCCCCGCGCTCGTTCCTCATCAGCGTCGTCCTGCCCTGTTACAACGAGGAGCAGGTCCTGCGGCGCACCCACGACCGCCTGGGCCACGCCCTGCGCGACCTCCCGCACGAGATCGTCTACGTCGACGACGGCAGCACCGACGGCACCTGGCCGCTCATCCGGGACCTCATCGCCGAGACCCCCGCCGACACCCCCGGCCACGTCGTGCGCGGAGTGCGCTTCAGCCGCAACTTCGGGCACCAGGCCGCCGCCGTGGCCGGCCTCGCCGAGGCCACCGGGGACGCCGTCGTCCTGATGGACGCCGATCTCCAGGACCCGCCCGAGCTGATCCCGAGCATGACGGAGCAGTGGTTCAAGGGCTGGTCGATCGTCTCCGCGCGGCGCGCCACCCGCCACGGCGAGACCCGGCTCAAGAAGTCCACCGCCTACCTCTACTACCGGCTCCTGGCCCGGCTCAGCGACCAGCCCGTCGCCCTCGACACCGGCGACTTCCGGCTCCTGGACCGCAAGGTCGTCGACTTCGTGACCTCGCTCGGCGAGAAGGAGCTGTTCCTGCGCGGCGCGATCAGTTGGACCGGCTACCCCGAGACGAGCATCGCCTACGAGCGGGACGCCCGCGGCGCCGGCACCACCAAGTACACCCTGCGCAAGATGCTGGCGCTCTCCCGCACCGGCATCCTCTCCGGGGCCTCCGCCCTGCCGCTGCGGATCCCGACCTGTCTCGGCGCCGCCTCGCTGGTGGGCGCGAGCGCCGCGCTGGCCCGCGGCAACGTCCGGCAGGCCGCCCGGTTCGGCTCCTTCGGGGCGCAGTCGCTGGCCTGCGGAGTGCTGGGCGAGTACCTGATCGGCGTCTTCCGCCAGGTCCAGGACCGCCCGCCCTACCTCGTCATGGAACGGACCGACTCGCACCGCAGCACCGACTCGCACCGCGGCACCGGCGCGCAGGCCCCCCTGGCCCGAGTGAAGGAGTGGGCATGAGCACCGACCCCCGTACGAACGCCGCCCCCCGCGGAACGGACACCCCCGGACCGGGCGACACCCGGGACGCGGTCGTCGTGGGCGGCGGCTTCACCGGCCTCTGTGCCGCCCTGGAACTCGCCGAGCGCGGACACCGCGTGACGGTCGTGGAGCGCGAGAGCGAACTCGGCGGCCTGGCCGGGAGTTTCGACGTCGGCGACGGCCGGCGCATCGAACGCTTCTACCACCACTGGTTCGCCTCCGACCGCGAGATGCTCGACCTGTGCGAGCGGCTCGGCACGTCGGACGCCGTCGAGCCCCACCTCACCCGCACCGGCATGTACTACGCCAACACCGTCCACCGCCTCTCCCGCCCGCTGGACCTGCTGCGCTTCACCCCGCTGTCGCTCCTGGACCGCCTGCGCCTGGGCCTCCTCGCCGTGCGCGCCCGGCGCGTCACCGACTGGCGCACCCTGGAGCACCGCACGGCCGAGGAGTGGCTGGTCTCCCTCGGCGGACGCCGGGTCTACGACGTCGTATGGCGGCCCCTGCTGGAGGGCAAGTTCGGCCAGTACGCCGGCCAGGTCGGGGCCACCTGGATGTGGACGAAGCTCGCGCTGCGCGGCGGCAGCCGCACCAAGTCGGGCAACGAGGTCCTGTACTACCTGCGCGGCGGCAGCGAGACCCTGGTCGACGCCCTGCACCGGCGGCTGGCCGAACTCGGCGTGGAGGTGCTCACCCGCACCCCGGTCGCCGCGGTGACCACCGACGGCACCGGCGTCACCGGCGTCCGCACCGAGGACGGCACGCTCCTGCCCGCACGGCAGGTCCTGCTCACCGTCGCCCCCGGGATCGCCGCGAACCTGCTCGCCGGCGCCGGCCCCGACGACCCGGCCCACCCCGCGCTGCCCGCCCTCGGACGGCAACTGCGCGCCATCCGCTACCTGGCCAACGTCTGCCTGGTCCTGGAGAACAACCGCAGGCTCTCCGACACCTACTGGCTCAACGTCAACGACCCGTCGTTCCCCTACGTCGGCGTCATCGAGCACACCAACATGGAAACCCCCGGGCGGTACGGCGGCCGGCACGTCGTCTACCTCTCCAAGTACCTGCCGGCCGACGCCGAGCTGTACCGGATGAGCGACGAGGAGGTCTTCGCGTACAGCCTCCCGCACCTGCGCCGGATGTTCCCCGGCTTCGACCGTAGTTGGGTCGACGACTACCACGTCTGGCGCGCCGAGTACGCCCAGCCCGTGATCACCCCCGGCTACACCCGGGCGATGCCCCCGACACGGACCGGCGTGCACGGCCTGTACCTGGCGAGCATGGCGCAGGTCTTCCCGGAGGACCGCGGCACCAACTACGCCGTACGCGAGGGCCGCAGGGCCGGACTGCTGATGGCCGACCGGCTGCGCACCGCCCGCGGCGTGGCCGCGCGGCGAGCGGAGGCGACCTCCCGTGCCTGAGCTGCTCACCCTCGACCAGGCCGAGAACCTCGGCATCGACCAGATCCACGACCTGTACGGAAAGCACGTCAGCCACAGCCAGGTCTCGCTGATCGGCTCCTTCGGCTTCGGCCGCGACCTCGTCGACAGCGCCGAGGGCGCCTGGATCCACCTGCGGGACGGGCGCCGCGTCCTCGACTTCACCGGCGGGGTCGGCGTCCTCAACCACGGCCACAACCACCCCCGGATCCTCGCGGCCCGCGAGCGGTTCCAGCAGCGGCGGCGCATGGAGGTGCACAAGAACTACCTGTCGCCCTACGTCGCCGCGCTCGGCCACAACCTCGCCGCACTGCTCCCCGGCGACCTGAACGTCTCGTACTTCCCGAACTCGGGCGCCGAGGCCGTCGAGGGCGCCGTCAAACTGGCGTACAAGTACCACGGCGGCCGACGCGGCACAGTGCTGCACACCGACATCGCCTTCCACGGCAAGCTGCTCGGCGCGGGCAGCCTCACCGCGTCCCCCGAGATCCACTTCGCGTACCCGCGGCTGCCGGGCACGGACTCCTTCGGCTACGGCGATCTCGAGTCCTTCCGGCTCGCCCTGGACCGGCACACCGACGAACGCGGGCGCAGCGACGTGTACGCGGTGGTGCTGGAGCCGTTCAGCGCCTCCAGCCTGCGCGAGTGCTCCGCCGAGTTCCTGTACGAGGCGCGCCGGCTGTGCACCGAGCGGGACATCGTGCTGGTCTTCGACGAGGTGTACACGGGCTGGGGCAAGACGGGCCGGCTGTTCCACTTCATGCACCACCCCGGCCTGGTCCCCGACGTGGTGACGACGTCGAAGTCGTTCGGCGGCGGCAAGTCCTCCATCTCCGGCTACATCGCCCGCGAGCCGCTCTTCCGCGCCGCCTACGACAATCTGCGCGACGCCACCCTGCACAGCACCACGTACTACGGCTTCGGCGAGGAGACGGCGACGGCGCTGGAGGCGGTCGCGGTCGCCGTCGAGGAGGACTTCCCGGGCCGGGCCCGCGCCCTGGAGGAGATCCTCGCGCCCGGCCTCGCCGACATCGCCGCCCGCCACCCCTCCCTCGTGGCGGGCACCTCCGGCCGGGGCGCCCTGCACGGCGTCCGGCTCCGTCCGGGACCCCGGCTGCCGGCCGCCGTGCGCGACCGGATCCCCGTCCGACTGGCCAGGGACCCGCAGGCGTTCGCCAAGCTGCTCACCAGCGCGGTGATCGCCGCGCTCTACCGGGACCACGACGTCCTCACCTTCTTCGGCTCCAACCAGGAGATCGCGCTGATCGTGTCACCGCCGCTGGTGGCCGGCGAGAAGGAGGCCCGGCTCTTCCTGGACGCCCTCGACTCCGTGCTCGACCGGGGCGCGCCCCGGCTGCTGGCGGACCTCGTGAAGGAGAAGGCGACGTCGGCGATGACGACGACGAGGAGGCCGCGGTGACGCGCGGCGGCGGGCCGCTGCGCACCGCCCCGCACGCGAGCGGCCTACGCCCGTACCGGCGACGCCACCACCCCGACCCCGAGGAGGCCGCGACGACACGCGACGACGAACCGCTGCGCACCGCCCCGCACGCGAGCGGCCTACGCCCGTACCGGCGCCACCACCACCCCGACCCGGATAAGGCCGCGGTGACGCGCGGCGGCGGGCCGATGCGCGCCGCCCTGCGCGCGAGCGGGCTGCGTCCGTACTGGCGCCGCCACTACCCCGACCTGCGCGAGGCGCCCGCGATGGCGGCGGCCGAGGCGCATCTGCTGAGCACCCTGCGGACGCTGCCGCTGACCCAGCGCGCCGGCTACGCGGCCGTCCTGCGGGCGCTGCCCCTGGCGTACTGGGTCACGACCGGCGGACGCTCGCTGCGCCGCCCGGCCGACGGCGCCGGGGACGGGCGGCCGGGCCTGGGGACGCTGGCCGCGCTGCCGGGCTTCCGCGAGGTCGTCCGGTCGAGCACCGCGCTCGCCCTGCTGGGCGCCCTGGACGGCCGTACCGGAAAGGAGGCGGCACGGTGAGGCCGCGACACGGGCGGCGGCGGACCGTCGACACGGACGTCCTGGTGATCGGTTCGGGTGCGGGCGGCTCCGTGGCCGCGCTCGAACTGGCGGCGGCGGGCCGCTCGGTGACCGTCCTGGAGGAGGGCCCCCGGGTCGGCACCGCGGCCCTCGCCGCGGCCGGCCCGGCCGAGAACATGCGCACCCTGTACCGCAACGGCGGACTCACCCCCGTCCTGGGCACCCCCACCATCGTCTACGGCGAGGGGCGCGCCGTCGGCGGCACGACCCTGGTCAACGGCGGGCTGCTGTGGGATCCGCCGCCCGCGCTGCTCGCGCGCTGGGCGGCGGTGTCGGGCATCGACGGCTACCGCGCGGCGGACCTCGCGCCCCATCTGAAGACGGTCGCGGCCCGGCTCGGCGCCATCGTGCAGCAGCACGGCGGCCCCGACGCCAACCGCGACTCCCGGCTCCTGGCAGCGGGCGCCGACCGCCTCGGCTGGCGCTGGCAGCACGCCCGCCGCGTCGTCCAGGGCTGTCTGCACCGCAACCGCTGCACCACCGGCTGCCCCACCGGGGCCAAACAGAGCATGGCCGTCAGCTACCTCCCCCGGGCCGAGGCGCTGGGCGCCCGCATCACCCCGGACACCCGCGTCCTGCGCCTCCTGCACGACGGCCGCACCGTGCGCGGGGCGCTCGCCACCGGCCCCGACGGCACCCGCACCGAGTACCGGGCCCGCGCGGTGTTCCTGGCGGCCGGCCCGCTCGGCACCCCCGCCCTGCTCCAGCGCAGCCACATCCAGCAGCGCCGGGCGGGCCGGGAGCTGGCGCTCCACGTCAACCTGCGGACCGTCGCGCGCTTCCCGGAGCGGGTGGACGCGCAGGACGGCACCATCTTCACCGCGCAACTGAAGGAGTTCGGCGACCGCGGCATCCTGATGATGCCGTCCAACCTCTCGCGCGGGGCGCTCGCCGCCGCGCTGGCCGGCCGCAGCCCGGCCGAGGTCACCGGGTACCTCGACGACTACGACCGGCTGGGCGTCTACACCACGCAGGTGCGGCTGCACGGCACGGCCACCGTGCGAGCCCTGCCCGGCGGCGGCCAGTTGCTGCGGCACGGCATGACGGCCGTGGACCACCGCGCGCTCGTCGAGGCGTTCCGCATCGGCTCCCGCCTGCTCCTCGCCGCCGGCGCCGACCGGCTGACGCCCCCGGTGTCCTCGGCGCCGCCGCTGAACACCATGGCCGGGGTCGAGGAGTTCTGCCGCCGCGTCCGCCCCGGCGACTGGGAACTGGTGTCGGTGCACGGCATGGCGTCCGCGCGGATGGCCCAAGCGGAGCGCGGCGGGGTGTGCGACGAGCGGGGCCGGCCGCACGGCTTCGAGGGCCTGCGCGTGTGCGACGCCAGCGTCCTCCCGGGCGTCACGGGCATCAGCCCGCAGGGCACGATCATGGCCTTCGCCCACGAGATCACCGCCCATTTCATCGAGGACGAGGGGACAGTGGCATGACGGAGATGGCACAGCGCCGGCCCGCGGCGACCGGACCGGAGATCCGGCTGTTCACCACGGCCGCCTTCGTCGCCTCCTGCGTGGGCTTCGCCCTGATCGGCGCCCTCCAGTCCTTCTACGGCCCCTCGATCCCGGCCCTGCGCGAGGAGTTCGGGCTCTCCCCGGCCGCCGCGGGGGTCGGCCTGACCGCGCACTTCGTCGGCGGGGTGGCCGGCGTCCTCGCGTTCAACCGCGCCCACGACCGGGTCGGCAACCGCACCCTGCTGGGCGTCTCCTACACGCTCATGGCGTCGGGCTCCCTCGGCTTCGCGCTCGCCTCGACCTGGCCGCTGGCGCTGACCGCGGCGTTCGTCGCGGGCCTCGGCTTCGGCGGCATCGACTACGGCCTCAACCAACTGTTCGCCATCGGCTTCGGCAACCGCAGCACCGCCATGCTCAACATCCTCAACGCGTTCTTCGGCATCGGCGCCGTGGCGGGCCCGGCGCTGATCGGAGCCCTGGGCGCGGACCACTACGCCGTCGCCTTCACCGCGTGCGGTGTGCTGTCGGCCGTCCTGCTGCTCTTCCTGCGCGGCGTGCGCCAGCACAATCCACCGCCCCGGCCGGCACCCCGGGGGACCACCGGCACACCGCACGCCAGGGTCTGGCTCCTGCTGGCCGCCTTCATCGCGCTCTACGTCCTGCACGTGGGCGTGGAGGCGGGCGTCGGCGGCTGGGAGCCCACCCACCTGGAGTCGGTCGGCTACGGCGCGGGCTTCGCCGCCTCGGCGACCTCCGTGTTCTGGCTGATGATGACGGTGGGCCGCTTCCTGGTGGTTCCGCTGACCCTGCGCTGGCCGGACCACGCGATCATCAAGGTCAGTTGCGCGGGCATGGCCGTGTGCCTGGCGGCGGCCACCGTCCCCGCCGTCGCCCCCTTCATGTACGCGGGCGTGGGTCTGTTCATCGCCCCGATCTTCCCCACCGGCCTGCCCTGGCTCACCCGCACCGTCCCGCTGGCCCGCCGGGCCGGCGCCCACGTCATCGCGGCCTCCATGCTGGGCGGGGTCGCGGCGGGCCCCGCCCTGGGCGCGATGATCCAGTCGGCCGGGGCGCGCTCGGTGCCCCTGGTCCTGTGCGTGATCTCGGTGGCGTGCCTGGGCACGTCGATGTGGATCGACCGCTCCACCCGCGCGCGGGGACCTGCCTGAGCGGCACCGGGGGCAGGCCTCCCGCACCGCCCCCGTGGGCCCGGCAAGAGGCCTCCACCTGCGGGCCGTTGGTCCACAAAGGAGCCGTGAAGGTTACACTCGCGGCCGGCAGCAGGGGGCCCTCGGGGCACGGAGTCACAGGGGAGGCCGCGATGGCGGTGAACGCGAAGAAGATCGCCGTCTATGTGCTCGTGGTCTTCGCGCTGTACGTGATCATCACGGACCCGTCCAAGGCCGCCGACTACGTCCAGATAGGCTTCGAGGGCATATCGGACGCCGCGAAGGCCATCGGCGACTTCATGACCTGGCTGGCCGACGGGGCGCAGTAGCCGACCACCCGGGAGCACGCAGATGATCCGCCACCTCGTCCTGTTCAAGCTCAACGAGGGCGTCCGGCGCGACGACCCGCGGGTCGTCGCCGGCGTCGAGGCCTTCCGCCCGCTAGGCGACCTGATCGACGAACTGCGCTTCTGGGAGCTGGGCTGGAACATCAGCGACCGCCCCATCGCCTACGACTTCGCGATCAACTCGGCGGTCGACGACGCCGACGCGCTGAAGCGGTACGTCGAGCACCCCGCGCACCAGGCGGGCGTCGTGCTGTGGCGCGAGTTCGCCACGTGGGTGATCGCCGACTACGAGATCTGAGTACCTCCCCGGAAAGCCCCCTGCCGTCACGGCGGGGGGCTTTTGTTGCGCAACACGGCTTAACACGGTATTAGGCGGTGCTTGCACACAGTGCACATGTCTTGTGATGCTATGACCGCTTTTGACGGATGAGTTGACCTATTGAAGTTGACCTATTGAAGAGGTGTGGCGTTGACCGTGTCGGCCAGTACGGCGCCGCCCCAGGACGAGGCGCCCGCCCAGACCCCGGTGGTAGCCGCTCCGCCGCGCAGCCGCGGTGCCGACACCCGGGCCCTCACCCAGGTGCTGTTCGGCCAGCTCAAGGGGCTCCAGCCGGGTACGCCGGAGCACAACCGGGTGCGCGGGGCGCTCATCGAGGCGAATCTCCCGCTCGTGCGCTACGCCGCCGCCCGCTTCCGCTCCCGCAACGAGCCGATGGAGGACGTCGTCCAGGTCGGCACCATCGGTCTGATCAACGCCATCGACCGCTTCGACCCGGACCGGGGCGTGCAGTTCCCGACGTTCGCGATGCCGACCGTCATCGGCGAGATCAAGCGCTACTTCCGTGACAACGTCCGCACGGTCCATGTCCCGCGTCGGCTGCACGAGTTGTGGGTGCAGGTCAACGCGGCGACCGAGGACCTGACGACCGCCTTCGGGCGCACCCCCACCACCGGCGAGATCGCCGAGCGGCTGCGCATCGGCGAGGACGAGGTGCTGTCCTGCATCGAGGCCGGGAGGTCGTACCACGCGACCTCCCTGGAGGCCGCCCAGGAGGGCGACGGACTGCCCGGACTCCTCGACCGGCTCGGCTACGAGGACCCGGCCCTGGACGGCGTGGAACACCGCGACCTCGTCCGCCATCTCCTCGTCCAGCTCCCGGAGCGCGAACAGCGAATCCTTCTCCTGCGCTACTACAGCAACCTCACCCAGTCACAGATCAGCGCGGAACTCGGCGTCTCCCAGATGCACGTCTCCCGGCTCCTCGCGCGCAGCTTCCAGCGACTGCGCTCCGCGAACCGTATCGAGGCGTAGCGCCGCGGCGGGGCCCGGTCGAAAGCCCGAGCGAGATGTCACCGGTACGAACGAATCGCCTATCGGGCCTCTTCCCGACAGTTCTGGGCTGAAAAGCCGTCAGACCCCCTGTTTCCAGGGCCGATTCGTAACAGACAAGTCGACATGTCACTACAGCGTGTTGCCGACATGTGACATTCTGCGGGAAGCGCGTTTGCCGAGGCCCCGGCTCCGGTATTCAGGTGAAGGCACCGCTCCCCAGACGGGGGCGATCGCCGCGACCGTCCCGCGACCCAAAGGGGGTGGCATGTCCGCAGACCAGGGCAGCTCGAAGGTGCTCACGCTCACCAAGAGCGAGGCTGAGCCCGCACTCGACGCCGTTACGGTCCTCGAGGCCGTACCCGCCGTACCGGCCCCGGCCCTCCCGACCACGGGAGCCATCGACACCCGCACCCTGTCCCGCTCCCTCTTCCTGCGGCTCGCCGCACTCGACGAGAACAGCCCCGAGCGTGGTTACGTCAGGGACACCCTCATCGAGCTCAATCTCCCGCTGGTGCGTTACGCCGCCGCGCGTTTCCGCTCCCGCAACGAGCCGATGGAGGACATCGTCCAGGTCGGCACGATCGGCCTGATCAAGGCGATCGACCGCTTCGACTGCGAACGCGGGGTGGAGTTCCCGACGTTCGCGATGCCGACCGTCGTGGGCGAGATCAAGCGCTTCTTCCGCGACACGTCGTGGTCGGTGCGCGTCCCGCGTCGCCTTCAGGAGCTGCGACTGGCCCTGACGAAGGCCAGCGACGAGCTCTCCCAGAAGCTGGACCGGTCGCCGACCGTCCCCGAACTCGCCGTGGTCCTGGGCGTGTCCGAGGAGGACGTCGTCGACGGCCTCGCGGTCGGCAACGCGTACACCGCCTCCTCGCTCGACTCCCCGGCCCCCGAGGACGACGGCGGCGAGGGCTCGCTGGCGGACCGCCTCGGCTACGAGGACACGGCCCTGGAGGGCGTGGAGTACCGCGAGTCGCTCAAGCCGCTGCTCGCCAAGCTCCCGCCCCGCGAGCGCCGGATCATCATGCTGCGCTTCTTCGCCAACATGACCCAGTCACAGATCGGCGAGGAGGTCGGCATCTCCCAGATGCACGTCTCCCGCCTCCTCACGCGCACCCTGTCGACCCTGCGCGAGGGCCTGATCTCCGACTGACCCCCAACAGGGCCACGAGGGTTCTCATGTGACGGAGTGTCAGCCGCCATGGCGCGGTGGCACGACACTTCGTCCGACACGGACAACTGGCCGCCGAGGCACCCTGCCGGGTGCGTCGGCGGCCGTCGTCCGCGCGCGGAGAAGGCGGTGACAGCGGCGGCCGGGTGGCGACCCGCCCGACCGGCGGCGTGACACCGATACCGCCGGACGCACCCAAGTCACGTAAGAGGAGCGGGACTTCAACACCCGCTCCACCAACTCCGGCGGCACAGCAGTGCGTTCAGGCACGGTCACCTTCGGCACGCACATCGAGACGCGGGACGTGTCCGTCGAGTGGCGCTGGGCGACAGCGCCCCGCACGGGCGCGGGCTGCGCCGATATGCGGCTCTGCCGCATGAGCGCGTCGAGGACATGGTCGTCGACAGCTCGCCCCCGGGGCGGCGCATCGCCGCGCACGAACGAGGCGCTGCGGATCGCCCGGGAAGCCGGCGCCCGGACCGTCGACCCCACCTCGCGGCCGAACCGCGCCGCGGCCCACCGACTGTGCGAGCAACCGGGCTTCCGAGCCCTGGAGCCGACGGGCCACCGGTTCGCCGTGGAGCCGACCCGCCGGGTCACCGCCCGGTTGAAGCGGTCGGAACTACATCGCCGCCAGGTACACCACCGCCGCCACGACCAGCACGGCGACGACGACGCCGACGATCAGGCCGATGCGGGGTCCTGCGGAGGCGGCGGCCTGCTGCTGCGGTCCGCCCTGGGGGGTCTCGTCGACGAAGGCACGGAACATCTGGGTGCTGCCGGCGGGGTCGTAGTTGCCCTCGGGGCCCTGGGTGTTTGCCATGGGCCGAGACACTAGCGAATCCCCGGGGGACACCCAAGTGCGGGGCCTCGAACGGCCACCCTCACCTGTGGGTTTACGTTCGGCAATGCTTGCCTTTGCCAACTTTTTATGCCGCGCCTACCCGTTTTATTTGCCTGTAGCAACCAACCTCTCTTATGGTTGCCCTAAGCAACGAACATGGAGAGCAACGGGAGGTGTGATGGCCGAGCAGGCGCAGTACGAGGAGCTGATGCGTCAGTTCAGTGCCTTCGGCGCCGTGCGCAGGGAGCTGGGACGGATCATGCCGTCCGACTGCCCCGGCGGCTCCGCGGCCGTACTGACCCTGCTCGGCCGGTACGGCGACATGCGGATGAGCAAGCTCGCGGAGCTGCTCTCCGTCGACATGTCCGTGACCAGCCGCCATGTCGCGCATGTCGTCGACCGGGGCTGGATCGAACGGTCCCCCGACCCCGCGGACAAGCGCTCCCGCATCCTGCGCCTCACCCCCGGCGGCCAGGCCAAGGTGGACGAACTCTCCCGGCGGACCGCCCAGTTGCTCGCCGACCGGCTGAGCGACTGGAGCGACGAGGAGGTCGGGCAGCTCATCCGGCTGATGACCCGGCTCCGCGCCGACTTCGGCGACTGCCGTACCGCACCGCCCCGTCACACGACCCCCCACCCCGAACTCGTACACACCCCCCGTACACCCGCATAAGCACGGAAGAAAAGGAAGCCCATGGCAACGACCACACCAGCCGGTGTGCGGGCTCACGCCAAGCACGGAGGGGGTTCCCCCGCGGCCCCCGACGGCGCACCGATGACCCACCGGCAGATCATGGAGGCGCTCTCCGGGCTGCTGCTCGGTCTGTTCGCCGCGATCATCTCGTCGACGATCGTCACCAACGCCCTGCCGACCATCATCGGCAGCCTGGGCGGCGGCCAGGAGGCCTACACCTGGGTCGTCACCGCGGCCCTGCTCTCCATGACGGCCTCGGTGCCGCTGTGGGGCAAGATGGCGGACCTGGTCAGCAAGAAGGCCCTGGTCCAACTGTCCCTGGTCATCTACATCATCGGCTCGGTCGTCGCCGGCCTCGCGCAGAACCCGGCGATGCTGATCGGCGCCCGGGTCATCCAGGGCCTCGGCGCCGGCGGTCTCTCCGCCCTCGTGCAGGTCGTGATGGCCGCGATGATCGCCCCCCGCGAGCGCGGCCGGTACTCCGGCTACACCGGCGCCACCTTCGCCGTCGCGACCGTCGGCGGCCCGCTGCTCGGCGGTGTGATCACCGACACCTCGTGGCTCGGCTGGCGCTACTGCCTCTTCGTCGGTATCCCCTTCGCGCTGATCGCGCTGGTCGTGCTCCAGAAGACGCTGCACCTCCCCGTCACCAAGCGGAAGGTCAAGGTCGACTGGACCGGCGCCTTCTTCATCACCGCCGCCGCCTCGCTGCTGCTGGTCTGGGTGACCTTCGCCGACGACAAGTACGACTGGCTGTCGTGGCAGACGTACACGATGGTGGGCGGCACGTTCGTGCTGGCGCTGCTGTTCGTGTTCACCGAGACCCGGGCGAGCGAGCCGATCATCCCGCTGCGCCTGTTCCGCAACCGCACGGTGTCGCTCGCTTCCCTCGCCTCCCTCTTCGTCGGCGTCGGCATGTACTCGGGCACCGTCTTCTTCTCCCAGTACTTCCAGCTCGCCCGCGACAAGTCCCCGACGATGTCCGGTGTCATGACGATCCCGATGATCGGCGGTCTGTTCGTCGCGTCGATGGTCTCCGGCCGTTTCATCACCAAGACCGGCCGCTGGAAGGGCTGGCTGGTCGCCGGCGGTCTCTTCCTCACCGCGGGCCTGGGCCTGCTCGGCCTGATGCGCTACGACACCCCGTACTGGGAACTGTCGATCTACATGGCCCTGTTGGGCATCGGCGTCGGCACGATGATGCAGAACCTGGTCCTCTCCACGCAGAACCAGGTCACCCCGAAGGACCTCGGCGCCGCCTCCTCCACCGTGAGCTTCTTCCGCTCGCTCGGCGGCGCGGTCGGCGTCGGTGTGCTCGGCTCGGTCATGTCCGGCCGGATCACGCACTACGCCAAGGACACCGTCGCCTCGCTCGACCCGCAGTCGCAGGCCGCCGCCGCGAAGGCCGTCGGCAGCAGCGCGCTCCCGGACATGGACGCCCTGCCCAGCACGGTCCGCACCTGGCTGGAGAGCGCCTACGGCCACGGCATCGCCGACGTGTTCCTCTACGCGGCCCCCTTCGCGCTCATCGCCTTCGTCGTCGTCATGTTCATCAAGGAGGTCCCGCTGCGGACGTCCGGCGGGCTGGCCCAGGCCGCGGAGGAGGCGGTGGGCGTGCTCGACGCCGCCGAGGTTCCGCCGCCGGCCCGGGAGAGCGCCGTAGTCGCCACGAACGTCCAGGCCGCCGCCGTAGCGACGGTGGCCGGGGAGGAGACCACACCCGTGACCACATCCGACTCCACAGCCGTCTCGGGTGGGATTCCCGTCCGCGGCTTCGTCCGGGGCGCCGAGAGCGTGGCCGTCCCGCAGGCCGCCGTCACGCTGATCTCCCTCGGGGGACGCCAGTTGGGCCGCTCGGTCACGCAGGCGGACGGCTCCTACGCGCTGGACGCGCCGAGCGTCGGCTCGTACGTCCTGATCGCCTCCGCCGACGCCTTCCAGCCGCAGGCGTCGACGGTCGTCGTCAACGGCAGCGACCCGGTGTCGTACGACGTCCTCCTCAGCGGTACCAGCGGCCTCAACGGCCTTGTCCGGGCGGCCGATTCGGGTCTGCCCGTCAAGGACGCGATGGTCGTCGTGACCGATGTGCGCGGAGATCTGTTGTCCAGCGGAATCACCGGTGAGCAGGGCGAGTTCGCGTTCGCCGAGCTGGTGCCGGGGGCCGTGACCATCGCGGTGAACGCCGCCGGGTACCGGCCGCGCGCGCTGCCCGTCGAGGTCGGCGGCACCGGCGTCACCCGGGTCGAGATAGACCTCGACTCCGGTGCCCAGGTCCTCGGTGTGGTCCGCGCCCCGCACGGCCCGCTGGCCGACGCCCGCGTGACCCTCGTGGACGCGGCGGGCAACGTGGTCGGCACCGCCACCACCGGTTCCGACGGGGCGTACGCCTTCACCGATCTGAGCGGCGGCGAGTACACGGTGATCGCGACGGGCTACCCGCCGGTCGCCACCGCCCTCACGCTGAACGGCGGCGGAGCCGACGGCCACGACATCGAACTGGCCCACCCCGGCGAGTAGTTCGCCCACCCACCCCGGCCCGTGGAGCGTGTCCCGAGCGGAGGCACGCCCCACGGGCCGGTCTCGTTGGTGCTGAAAAATACTGAATAAGACTGAACAAGGCTGTACGGCAAGGAGTTTGAGGGACATGGGACCGACCGGACTGACCGCGAAGATCCGTACCCGCGACGGATGGGCCGTGTCGCACGCGGTCGTCACGGTGACCGACATGACCGGGGCTCAGGTGCTGCGGGCCGAGGCGGACGCGGAGGGGGCGGTGCAGGACCCGAACCCGATGGCGCCCGGGCCGTACACGGTGATCGTGACCGCCGTCGGGTACGCGCCCGCCGCCGCCACCGCGATCGTCACCGCGAGCCGCCGGGCCGAGGTCGGCACGGTCACGCTGGCCCGGCAGGGCGGCACCGAACTCCCGCCGCCCGGCCCGTGGACCGTCGACCCCGCGCACTCCACGGTCGGCGCGGTCGCGCAGCACCTGGGCATCTCCAGCGTGCGCGGCCGGTTCACCGACTTCACGGCCACGGTCGAGATCGCGCCCGACGACATCGCCAAGTCCCGGGTGGAGGCGGTCATCCGGGCCGCGTCCATCGACACCGGCAACGGCATGCGGGACACCCACCTGCGGTCCGCGGACTTCCTGGACGTGGACCGCCACCCGGAGATCACCTACCGCTCCACGGGCCTGGCCCCGGCGGGTTCCGACCGCTGGACGGTCTCCGGCGACCTGACCCTCCACGGTGTCGTACGACCGGTCGCCCTCGACCTCGCCTACCTCGGCACCGGCGCCGACCCCTGGGGCGGCACGCGGGCCGCGTTCCGGGCCACCACGGAACTGCACCGCGAGGACTTCGCGATGAACTACAACCAGGTCGTCCAGGCGGGCATCGCCGCGATCGGTACGACGCTCAAGGTCGAACTGGACGTCCAGGCGGTGCAGGGGGAGTCGCTGCCTCAGGCGTGAGCGGGGGCGGTGCGCCTAGGGTGGCGGTATGGCACCGAACATCGCGACCAACACCACCGTCACCCTGGACGAGTTGCTCGACTTCGTACGACCCCGGCACCGCGCGCTGCTGCTGACCCGGCGGGCCGACGGCAGCCCGCAGGCTTCGCCGCTGACCTGCGGGGTGGACGACTCCGGGCGGATCGTCGTCTCCACGTACCCCGAGCGGGCCAAGACCCGTAACGCCAAGCGGGATCCGCGGGTCAGCATCGTCGTCGTGAGCGACGAGTGGAACGACCCGTGGGTCCAGATCGACGGCACGGCCGAGGTCATCGACCCGCCGGAGTCCGTGGAACCGCTCGTCGAGTACTACCGCAACATCGCCGGGGAGCACCCGGACTGGGACGAGTACCGCGCGGCGATGCTGAAGCAGGGGAAGTCGATCATCCGGGTGACACCGGAGCGGTGGGGTCCGGTTGCCACCGGGGGTTTCCCGGCGCGGCTGGCCACCGACGACTAGAGCCCGTAAGGGAGTTCACCCCCTTTTCACCATCGCCTCGATGCCCGCCACCAGCAGGTCCAGCGCGAAAGTGAAGTCCCGTTCCATCATCTCCGCGACCGTGTCGCCGCCCCGGGCCGCCATGAGTTTCTTCGACTCCTCCACGATCTCGGCGGTCGTCGGGGCCCCGTCGAACGTCGTCATGGCGTGCCGGAAGTAGTCGTCGGGGGTCATGCCGGTGTCGGCGACCCGGGCGAAGAAGTGGCCCTCGATCGTGCCGTAGCCGTACACGAACTGGAAGACGGCCGAGATCGCCCCCGTCAGCCCGTGCTCCGGCAGCCCTGTGCGCCGGATCACGCGCTGGACGACACGGGAGAAGGACAGGTTGTTCGGCCCGATGTTGAGAAACGTCCCGGCGAGCGGCGACACCCACGGGTGCCGTACGAGCAACCCCCGGTACTCCGTGGCCAGCATGCGGAGTTGGTCCCGCCAGTCCTCGCCCGCGGCCTCCGGATCCGGCAACGGCAACTCGCCGAAGACGGCGTCCAGGGCGAGTTCGAGAAGGTCGTCCTTGGTGTCGACGTACCAGTAGACGGACATCGCCGTCACATTCAGCTCGGCGGCCAGCCTCCGCATGGAGAACTTCGCGAGCCCTTCGGCGTCCAGCAGTCGTACGGTGACGTCGGTGATGCGATCACGATCAAGCCCGGAGGGCTGTCCGCCCCCACGTCCGCTCCGGCGCGTCCGGCTCTCCAGCCAGACACTGGTACGCGCGGAACGCCCGGACGACGGGCTTGTCTTGGCCATGACGCACCTACCTCAGCATTTCAATCCCGGGCCAGTATCCAGGGGCGCGGGGCTGTGACATATACGGCCCCGCCGCGTGGGCGCGACCAGCCACAACGCACCCGCAGCCGCCCACGCACCCCGCCACCCGAGCTACTGGGCGACCACCATCTCCGAGTCTGCCCGCTCCGCCCGCCACAACAACGCCGCAGCGAGCAACCCCCCGGCCAAAACAGCAACCGCCCCCACCAACTGACTGACCTCCAGCCCGGCAGAGAAGGAATCGGTCACCTTCTGCCTCTCCTCAACCGAAGACGCCGCCGCCAAGCCCACCGGCAGGGACACCGCCGCGAACCGAGAACTCAGTACCGCCCCCAACACCGCGACCCCCAGCCCGTTCCCGAACTCCCCCAACGTGCCGTTGATCCCCGCCCCGACCCCCGCCTTCTCCGCAGGAATCGCACTCATGATCGCGTGAGCCATCGCCGGGTTCGTCAGCGCGGCCCCCGCCCCGATCAGCATCAGCCCCACCAGAGTCCCCGTATATCCACCGGCCGCGAACGACGCGATCGACACCAGCCCCGCCGACATCAGCACCATGCCCAGCCCGACGGCCAGTGGAGCGCCGAGCCGCGCCGTCCACTTCGCCGCCAGCCCCGAGAAGTTGAGCGCGACGATCACCAGGGCGAGCGGTGCCGTCCGCACGCCGGCCTCCAACGGGCCGTAGCCGAGGACGAATTGGAGGTGCTGGGTGAGGAGGAAGAGGGAGCCGGCCATGCCGAAGGTGATCAGGACGACCCCGGTGACCGCGCCCGTGAAGCGGCGGTCGCGGAAGAAGTCCAGGTCGAGCATGGGGTACGGGACACGGTTCTCCCAGTACGCGAAGGCGGCGAGGACGACGACCGCCACCGCCCCCGTGAGCAGCACCCGGTCCGACGTCCAGCCGTGCGCGGGGCCGGAGATGATCGCGTAGACCAGCGCGGCCATGCCGACGGTGGAGAGCAGCGCGCCGAGGAGGTCGGGGCGGTCGCCGCGCGGGTTCTTGGACTCGGGGACCAGGGCCACCGCCGCAACCAACGCGAGTGCGGCGACCGGGAGGTTGATCAGGAAGATCGCGCCCCACCAGAAGTGGTTCAGCATGAAGCCGCCGAGGAGCGGGCCGGTCGCGAAGCCGAGCGCGTTGACGGCGGCCCAGATGCCGATCGCCTTCGGCTGCTCCTCGGGGGTGAAGATCTGCATCACGACGGCGAGGGTGGTCGTGATGAGCAGCGCCCCGCCCACGCCCATGCCGGCCCGCGCGGCGATCAACTGCCCGGTGGAGTCGGCGAGTCCGGCGATCAGCGAGCCCGTGCCGAACAGCACCAGCCCCGTGATCAGCATCTTCTTGCGGCCGTAGCGGTCGGCCGCGCTGCCCGCCGTCAGCAACAGCCCCGACTGCACGAGCGAGTACGCGTTGATCATCCACTGGATGTCCGCGGTGCTCGCGTCGAGTTCGCGGGTGAGCGAGGGGATCGCGACGTTCAGGACGGTGTTGTCGAGCAGCACGGTGAGCTGCGCCAGGCAGATGACTCCGAGGACGATCCAGCGCTGGGGGTGGCCCTGGAGGGCCTGGGGGCCTGAGGAGGTCGACATGTTGTACACCGTAGAACAGCTCCCATACAGCGTACAACCGAGATATGAAGAGGGGCGGTGACCAGGTGGTCACCGCCCCTTTCAGGTCAGCCGGTCGTCAGCTCAACCTGCTCGTATCAACTACTCGTCTCAACTGCTCGTCTTCTGCGTCAGGTCGTAGAAGGTGGCCGAACCGACCGTCACCTTCTTGTAGTTCTTCTCGACCCACGAGGTGATCTGCGAGGAGCTGCCGGTGCTGCTGCCGCCCATGCCGGTGCCGCCCGAGATGAAGTAGTGGATCTTGCCGTCCGCCACGTACTTCTGGAACTGGGCCAGCGTCGGCGACGGGTCGGTTCCGTTGAAGCCGCCGATCGCCATCACCGGGTCTCCGGTGGCGAGTTGGTAGCTCGCGGCGTTCTGGGAGCCGATGGACGCGGCGACCCAGGTGTACTTGCCGGCGTCCGTCTGGAGCAGCTTCTTCGCCGCGGAGGTGACCGTCGCGCCGTTGAGCAGGCCGCCGACGCCACCGCCGCCGCCCATGCCGCCGTCGCCGCCGGTCTGGCCGCCGAAGCCGCCACCCTGGTTCTGGGTCGTACCGCCGCCACCGGGTGCCGTACCGGTACCGCCGCCGGGCATCGTGCCCGTGCCGCCGCCGGGGAAGCCGCCGCCCTGGTTCTGGGTGGTGCCGCCGTTGCCGCCCTGCTGGCCGGGCATCGTGCCCGTGCCGCCGGTGCGGTTGCCGCCGCCGAAGCCGCCGCGACCGCCGCCGCCCGGACCGCCGCCACCCATCATGCCGGCGCCGGCCGGACCGGCCGTCGGAATCGAGCCGGTGTGCGCCGAGTTGACCGTCGACATGGTGTACGCCGCAGGACCGGCCAGGCCCGCCACGATGCTCAAGCCGACTGCCGCGAGGGCGAGTTGGCGGCCGATCTTCGCGACGAAGATCAGGCCGAGCGCGCCCGCCAGGGAGCCGAGGAGGACCAGCCACTTCAGCCAGGGCAGGTAGTCGGGGGTGCGGTTGAGGAGGACGTAACCCCACACGCCGGCGGCAACTACCGCCGCGGCGAGGGTGATCGACGCCCAGATCTCGCTCCGCCGCTCCCACAGGGAACCGGCGCCGATGCCGATGACGGCGGCCATGTAGGGGGCCAGCGCGATCGTGTAGTACTGGTGGAAGATGCCGGCCATGTAGCTGAAGACGACCAGGGTCGTCACCAGCGAGCCGCCCCACACGAGCATCGAACTGCGCCTGACCGACGTCCGGTTGAGCTTGCGCGTGGCCACCAGGCCCGCGACGAGGAGGATCAGCGCGGTGGGCAGCAGCCAGGAGATCTGGCTGCCGATCTCGGAGTTGAACATCCGGTCCCAGCCGGTGGCACCCCACTGGCCGGTACCGCCGCCACCGCCGCCTCCGACGCTGCCGGTCTCGTCGCCGCTGAGGCGGCCGAACCCGTTGTAGCCGAAGGTCAGTTCAAGGAAGCTGTTGTTCTGCGAGCCGCCGATGTAGGGGCGCGAGGACGCCGGCCACAGCTCGACGAGCGCCACCCACCAGCCGGCCGCGACGACCAACGCGCCCGTGGCCAGGCCCAGTTGGGCGAACCTCTTCTTCACGCTCACCGGCGCGCAGACTGCGTAGACGATGGCCAGCGGCGGCAGGATCAGGAAGGCCTGAAGGGTCTTCGACAGGAACGCGAAGCCGATCGCGACTCCGGCCCACACCAGCCACTTCGTACGGCCGTCCTCCAGGGCCCGGACGACGAGGTAGCAGGCGGTCGCCATCAGCAACGCCAGTGCGGCGTCAGGGTTGTTGAAGCGGAACATCAGCGCGGCGACCGGGGTGAGCGCCAGCACGGCGCCCGCGATCAGACCGGCCTGGGGGCTGTGCCGGCGGCGGACCGCCGCGTAGACGACGGCGACCGTGCCGACGCCCATGAGGACCTCGGGGACCAGGATCGCCCAGGAGTTGAGGCCGAAGATGCGGACCGAGATCTCCATCGGCCACAGGAACGCCGAGGGCTTGTCGACGGTGATCGCGTTGCCCGCGTCCAGCGAGCCGAACAGCATCGCCTTCCAGCTCTTGCTGCCGGCCTGGACCGCCGCCGAGTAGAAGGAGTTGGAGTAGCCGGACGCGCTCAGGTTGTAGAGGTAGAGGAGCGCCGTCGCGAGCAGCATGCCCCAGAAGGCGGGGCGTGCCCAGCGCGGGTCCTCGGGCCGGCCGCGCCACAGGCGGCGCCCGAGCGGCTGCTTGGGCTCACCGGCCTGGGGGGCCACGGGGTCCGAGGGCGCCACCGGCTCGTGCACGGCCGTGTCTCTGGCAC
This sequence comes from Streptomyces sp. NBC_01478, assembly GCF_036227225.1. GTDB lineage: Bacteria > Actinomycetota > Actinomycetes > Streptomycetales > Streptomycetaceae > Streptomyces. Next base: position 5,802,968 of record NZ_CP109444.1, read on the forward strand.
CGGTACCGGTGTCACCGGTCGGCGCCCCCCAGGACGAGGGGCCGCCTCCTCCCGGATAGGTCGTCTGATCGGTTTCGGTGGTCATCGGGGGTCCCTCGGATCGGTGTCGTGGGGACGCACCGGCTGCAACTGCATCGTCGCGTCCCTCCAGGTGCCGTCCGCGGCTTCACCGGCGCGGAACTGGGTGGTGGTGTCGTACGACCCCTGGTGGGGCTGGGGCTGCCGGTGGGGCAGCGGGCCGTAGGAACCGGGGTGCTGCGTGTGCTGAGGCATCGCCCCGGCCGTCGAATAGGTGGGCGACGAAGGGGAGTTGACGGCCACGACCGTCGACTCCTCGGCGCTGTCACCGCGGTCCGGGAAGACCCAGGCGCGGAAGAGCAGGAAGCGCAGGACGGTCGCCGCGAGGTTGGCGGCCACCAGGACCGCCAGTTCGGTGGAGTGCGCCGGGTTGCTGCTGGCCGCGTTCAGCGCGGCGAGCGAACCACTGGTCAGCGCGAGGCCGATGGCGAAGACGACCAGGCCCTGGGCCTGGTGGCGGACGGCGCCGCCCCGGCCGCGGACCCCGAAGGTCAGTCTGCGGTTGGCGGCGGTGTTGGCGACCGCCGAGACCAGCAGCGCGAGCGCGTTGGCGATCTGCGAGCCGGAGAACTGCCGGAAGGCGCTGTAGAGCACCAGGTAGAAGAGGGTGGAGAGGCCGCCCACGACACAGAACCCGACGAGCTGGCGGGCCAGGCCCTTGGGCACGTCCTTGATGTCGCGGTCGCGCGGGTCGTCACCGAAGGGACGTGTGACACGGTCGAGCGGCAGCGAACCGGAGGCCAGGGCCTTGCCCACCCGCCACACTCCCTTCAGGTCCTCGGTCGCGGTCTTCACGATGTGGACGGTCGAGTTCGGGTCGTCGACCCAGTCGACCGGCACCTCGTGGATACGGAGTCCGGCGCGCTCGGCGAGCACCAGCATCTCGGTGTCGAAGAACCAGCCGGTGTCCTCGACGAGCGGCAGCAGCGCCTGGGCCACATCACGCCGGATCGCCTTGAATCCGCACTGGGCGTCCGAGAAGCGGGCCTGCAGCGAGCCGCGCAGGATCAGGTTGTACGTCCGGCTGATGAACTCGCGCTTGGCGCCACGCACGACACGCGACGAGCGGGCCAGCCGGGATCCGATCGCCAGGTCGGAGTGACCCGAGATCAGCGGTGCCACCAGGGGCAGCAGCGCGTTGAGGTCGGTGGAGAGGTCGACGTCCATATAGGCGAGGATCGGGGCGTCCGAGGCGGACCAGACGGTGCGCAGTGCTCGACCGCGCCCCTTCTGCTCCAGCCGGAACGATTTGACCTCGGGGATCTCCGACTCCAGCCGCGCCGCCACCTGAGGAGTGGTGTCGATCGACGCGTTGTCCGCGATGGTGATGCGGAACGCGTACGGGAACGTGCGCTTGAGGTGCTCGTGCAGTCTGAGCACACATGGCTGGAGGTCCTTCTCCTCGTTGTAGACGGGGATCACTACGTCCAGGACAGGCGTACCGGCGTCTCCGGCCGGGAGGTGCTCCCGCGCCGGCAGGGTGCCGGGAGAAGAGTCGGTTCGCATGAACCGACTCTCCTCAAACGCCCTGTTGCACCCATGTGGTGGCACTGTGCTGTGCCTGTGAGTGCGATTGCCAATTCGTTTCGGGGGCGGGCATGGGCACAGCCGGTGCCAGCGCGGGCAGATGCACGGTGAACACCGTGCGTCCGGGAACGCTGTCCACGGTGACCGCGCCGCCGTGCGCGGTCGCGACCGCCTGCACGATGGCGAGGCCCAGACCCGTCGATCCCGTGGAGCGGGAGCGCGCCGAGTCGCCGCGCGCGAACCGCTCGAAGACATGCGGCAGCAAATCCGGCGGGATGCCCTGGCCGTTGTCCTCGACGTCCACGCACATCCACGGTCCGCGCCGCTGCACGCGGGCGGTGATCGTCGTACCGGGCGGGGTGTGCTTGCGGGCGTTGCCCAGCAGATTGATCAGCACCTGCTGGATACGGGCCGCGTCCGCCGACACGAGGGCCGGTTCGTCGGGCAGGTCGAGCCGCCAGTTGTGGTCCATGCCGGCCGCGCGCGAGTCGCTGATGGTGTCCACGACGAGCGGGATGAGGTCGGTCTGGTCGAACTGGAGCGGTCTGCCCGCGTCGAGGCGGGCGAGGAGGAGCAGATCCTCGACGAGCAGGGTCATGCGCCCCGCCTCGGACTCGATTCTCCCGAGGGCGTGCTTGGTGTCCGGGCCGGTCTGTTCGCGTCCACGACGGGTCAGCTCCGCGTAGCCGCGGATGGAGGCGAGCGGCGTCCGCAGCTCATGGCTGGCGTCGGCCACGAACTGCCGTACCCGCATCTCGCTCTGCTGTCTGGCGTGCAGGGCGCCGTGCACATGGTCGAGCATCCGGTTGAGCGCGGCGCCGACCTGGCCGACCTCGGTGTGCGGGTCGGTCTCGGACTCGGGGACGCGTTCGTTGAGGGTGACCTCGCCGGTGTGGAGCGGGAGTTCGGAGACGCGGGTGGCGGTGGCGGCGACCCGGCGGAGGGGGCGGGTGGCGACGCCGACGAGGACGTAGCCGGCGATGCCCGCGGCCACGAGACCGGCGGCGGTGACACTCACCTCGACGAGGATCAGGGTGTTGATGGTGCTTTGGGTGTCCGAGGTGGGGATGGCGACGTAGTAGTTGCCGTTGGGGCCGGTGACGTACTTGACGCGGTAGTCACCCAGCCCGGGGAGCTCCGCGGTGTGCGCCTTGCCGTCCTGGGAGACCTCGTTGAGCGCTGTCTTCTGGGCGTTGGAGAGCGCCACGGGGCTCATGTTGGTGACCCCGGTGCTGCTGTCCTTCTTCTTCTCACCGACCTTGCCGTCGGTGATGATCCCGTTCTGGACGCTCGCGGCCAGCGTGCCCTCCGGTTGCGGTCCCCGGGAGACGAACTGGGAGAGATCGACCGCCTCTCCCTTCTGCACGACCGTCTTGTCCTTCTGGCTGGGCGGGACCGAGTCGTCCTTGTTCGCACCGGGCGGCTGTCCGAAGCCGCCCGAGGCACGGGCCGACACCTCGCCGAGCCTGCTGTCCAACTGCTCGTACAGATGCGATCGCAGCGCCAGTGTCGTCACGGTCCCGATCACCGCGCACACCACCGCGATCAGCGTCACGGACGCGACGACGAGCCGGGTCCGCAGGGTGCGCGGCTTACCCGCTCGCTTCTTCTGCGCACGCGGCCGTCGTCGCCCGCTCATGAGGCCGCGGGCTTGATCAGGTAACCGGCGCCGCGCCGGGTGTGGATCATCGGCTCACGTCCCGCGTCGATCTTCCGGCGCAGGTACGAGATGTAGAGCTCGACCACGTTGGCCTGCCCTCCGAAGTCGTACGACCACACCCGGTCGAGGATCTGTGCCTTGCTGAGTACACGCCGGGGATTACGCATGAGGAAGCGCAACAGCTCAAACTCGGTCGCGGTGAGGTGGATGCCCTCGCCGGCCCGCGACACCTCGTGGCTGTCCTCGTCGAGGGTGAGGTCACCCACGACCAGCACGGAGTCCGAACGGCGGTCGGCGGCACCGGAGCGGCGGATCAGCCCGCGCAGCCGGGCGACGACCTCTTCGAGGCTGAACGGCTTGGTGACGTAGTCGTCGCCGCCGGCGGTGAGCCCGGCGATACGGTCCTCGACGGCGTCCTTGGCCGTCAGGAACAGCACCGGGACGTCCGGCAGCTCTCTGCGCATGCGTCCCAGGACGGTCAGGCCGTCCATGTCCGGCAGCATCATGTCGAGGACGACGGCGTCGGGCCGGAACTCGCGCGCGGTCTGGATCGCGCCGGTCCCGTCACCCGCGCTACGGATCTGCCAGCCCTCGTATCGGAGGGCCATGGACAGCAGCTCGGTGATCGACAGCTCGTCGTCCACCACAAGCACTCGGACGGGGCTCCCGTCCGGCCTCAGCAGTTCGGTGCGCCCCTGGGGCGAGGTCGTGGTCATAGTGGACACCTTGTCGGGGTCCCCTAAGAACACGCTTTCCGGAGTCTGTGATTTTCCTGAGAAACTCACAGGGACCACTCAGGGAACACCTTGGAACCGCTTGCCCAACGCTCATCCGACGGTCATGAAGCCGCGGGTCCAGGCCCTCGCCCGCCCCATCCTCTCCCGTATCTCCACACTCTCCCCGCATCACCCGTACCGGTCGTACTCTCAGCTCGCCCTCATCGTGCGAACAGCCGCGCCCCGTTGTCATGGCAGACCGCGCGCAGCCAGTCGTCGCCGAGGTCCAGCCGCTCCAGGGCGTGGAGCTGGTGAAGGTAGGGATACGGAATGTTCGGGAAGTCGCTGCCGAGCAGCACGCGGTCGCCGAGCGCGGCCAGCCGGGGGAGCGCACCCGGAGGAAAGGGCGCGAGGCGTTCGCTGAAGTCCGTGAACGCCATCGTCGTGTCGAGCCGGACCTCCCCGTACCGCTCGGCCAGGTCCAGGAAGTCCTCGTACTCCGGCATCCCCATGTGCGCGACGACCAGCCGCAGCCGCGGATGCCGGGCCAGCACCCGTCCGATGGGCCCGGGCCCGGTGTGCTTGCCGGGCGCGGGCCCCGACCCGCAGTGGACCACCACTGGCGTCCCGGCCTCGGCGAGCAACCCCCAGGCGGGGTCCAGGAGTTCATCGGCCGGGTCGTACGCCCCGACCTGCACATGCGCCTTGAACACCCGCGCGCCCAAGTCCAGTGCCCGCCGCACGTAGGCCTCGACTCCCGGCTCCGGGAAGAGAGTCGAGGTGTGCAGACAGTCGGGGGTGCGGGCGGCGAAGTCGACGGCCCAGCCGTTGAGCCACTCGGCCATCCCCGGCTTGTGCGGGTAGAGCATGGCGGTGAAAGCGCGTACTCCGAACTCCCTTATCAGCGCGACCCGTTCGGCTTCCTCCTGCCGGTAGGTGATCGGCCACTCGAGCGCTCCACCGGTCGCCGGCCCGAGCGCGTCGAAGTAGTCCCAGACCTTGCGCAGCACCCGCTCGGGCATGAAGTGGGTGTGCACATCGACGAGCCCGGGCAGCCCGAGCCGCTGCCAGAACGCCCGGACCCCAGCCGCCTCACCGTCCACGTCCACACCCTGCCCCTCTCTGTCGAACCGGCCCCGCGTTCCTCCGCACGGCGGCCGCACCGCCACGCGACCGCTTCGTCCAGGACGTGCGGACGTACTGGACGGTGACGGGTACTTCCACGACGACTCCCTCACTCCCCGCTCGACGATCACGGTCGCCTCCGGCCACAGTCACTTCGCGCACAGCCACTTCAGCCACAGTCACTTCGGCCCCAGTCACTTCGGCCCGAGTCTCAGGAAAGGTGTCAGAACAACCCCTCCTGCACCCCCGGCACCTCCCGCCTGAACTCCCGTACCGGCACAGTGAATTCACCCGTGTCACCCCCGGCAGGGACCAGCTCCCACCCCGTCATCAGCCGCGTGTCGAGCACGATCACGCCCCGCCCGGTCGCGAGGTGGAGGTCCGGTCCCGCCGCCGCGGCCACCTCGCCGCTCACCACCCCGCCCGCGGCCAGCCCGCTCACCTCACCGACGGCGGCCGGCAGTCCCGCGAGGCCGAACACCTCGACGTGGTCCACGGGTTGATACGGCTCGCGGTGGAGCGACTCCGGCCATTCGCGCAGCGCGAGGGCCCGCGTGTGCAGGTCGGCGAGCTCGGCGGCCCGCTCCGCCGCCGAACCCGGCAACGCGGAACGGACGGCGCGCTTCTCGCCGTAGGGGATCCGGTCCGGTACCCGCAGGGCGGCGCGCAGCAGCTCCTCCGTGCGGCGGGCCGCCATCAGGGGGCCGAGGCCCAGCCAGGTGAAGCAGACGGCGCCCTGCTCAAGCAGCCGGGCGGAGCCGCGCTCTTCGGCGGTGATGCCGACCTTGAGCAGACCGGGGCCGAACCAGGCCAGATATACGTGGTACGGCCGCGGGTCGTCCGCGATCGTGTCGGCGGCGACCGAGTGCGCCCGGTCCAGCCGCGCACACTCCTCGCACCGCGCCCCCGCACTCCGCTCCGGCACGGCCGCGCGCACCGGGCAGGCATTCCCCCGTGCTCCCACACATGTCCGCCCACCCCCTTCCACGACCTCGAAGGCCACCCGCTTCCCCCGGGGCAACGGGCTCCCGCGCCCGCCGTCCCACTTCAGCTCGGGACCGCCGACCGCCCACCGCAGCCCCGAGCACGTCCATCTCTGTGCCGCCCGTGATGTCTCTGCCATCGCTCACGAGATTAGACGGCGGCACTGACAACCGCCTCAGCCCGCGGTCTCACCGACCGGGGCGGACTCGCGGGGCGCGGGCACGACCGCGTGCTCCTGGGCCTCGGCCGCCCGTCCCCGCCCGGCCAGCCCGCACGCGACACACCCGGGGTGTCCCGCGCGCGCCAGCGGATCCCGCGCCCGCATCCCCCACTGCTCCCGGTCCCGCCGCCCGGGCGGCTTGCCCCACCCGGCGAGATGCAGCGCCCAGGTGACCAGAACGCTCACCGCGACGATCCCCAGCCCGCCGCCGATCAGCGGGGCCGACACCGCGCACACCCCCACCCCCGCGACGGTCGACCCGACGGTCGCGATGCCGAATCCGGTCCAGCCCGCGACCGTATGTCCCTCGTCATACTGATGTGCGCTCATGTGCGGCCTCCTCGAAGCCCAGACGGACAACCGATATACCTCACTGACTAAGAAGTTTAGAGTAGAAACCTCTCACCAGCTAAGGCAATAACGATGCAAGCCAAGCCTCGCCCCGCCGCCACCCCGGCCCAGGCGCTGGACGCGATGGACTCCCTCATCGCCACCGCCCAGCTCGGCCAGCAGGAAATGGCCGAGCGGCTGGGCCTGAACGTCACCGATCTCCTCTGCTTCGCCTGCGTCCTGAAGGCGGGGGAGAACCTCCTCACGGCCGGTGACCTGGCCGAACACGCCCACGTCACGACGGGCGCGGTGACCGGCATCCTCAACCGCCTCGAACGCGCCGGTTTCATCACCCGCGTCCCCGACCCCACCGACCGCCGCCGCGTCCGCGTGGCCTCGGTACCGGCCGCGGTGACCCGGGTCGTCGCCCTCTACGGCCCCTACTACGACCGCCTCAACGCCCAGTTCGCCGACTACTCCCCCGCCGAGATCGCCGTACTGAACGACTGGTTCACCCGGACGTCGGCGCTCGCGCAGGGCTACATCGAGGAACTCCGGGCGCGGGACGGGGGGTAAACCCGACCCCGTTGGTAGAGCCCGCTACACCAACGGTTCGGGAGACCGCTTCATCGTGCCCGGAAGCGTACGACGGCATCGTTGACCTCAGCCGGTCAAGGGGATCGGCGCAGGCCCAACAGCCGCCGTACGGAGGGAAATCCCATGAAGCCCGGCCCGTTCGCGTCCTTCGTCAGGTTCGTGATGTGCGGCGGCGGTGTCGGGGTCCTGTCCAGCTTCGCGGTTCCGCTGCTCGCCGCGCTGATGCCGTGGGCGGCGGCGAACGCGCTGATCACGGTCGCCTCGACCGTCCTGTGCACCGAGCTGCACGCCCTGTTCACCTTCGGCACCGGCCGCCGCCCCGGCTGGCGCGAGCACTGGCAGTCGGCGGGCTCGGCGACGGCGGCCTACGCGGCGACGTCAGCCGCGATACTCGTCCTCCACACCGTCCAGCCCTCACCCGGCATGCTCACCGAACAGATCGTCTACCTCAGCGCCTCCGGCCTCGCCGGCATCGGCCGCTTCCTGGTCCTGCGCCTGTTCGTCTTCGCGGACCACGGCACCCGGGCGACGGCTTCGACCCCGGTCGCGATTCCGGTACGACCGACTCCCGCGTCCCCCGCGTTCAGCGCGGCGGCGTGACACCCGAGGAGAACAGGTCGTCACCGGAGTTCGCGGCACCCCGCCCCACGAAGCCCGGTCATCGACTGGCTAGCGTCTGCACCGTGCCGGAACCCCAGTCGAAGCCCCTCGACGTATCGGTCGCGCTGCGCGGCGGAGTGGCCGGTCGCTCCCATGCCTGGGGCTTCCTGCGCCGCTTCGTCGACGAGTGGACCGGTCTGCCCCTGCGACCCGGAGACGGCTGCACCGCGGCCGAACTGGACGCCGCGGAGGCCGATCTGGGCTTCGAACTGCCCGCCGCGCTGCGCGAGGGATACGCGCTGCTGGGCCGTCGTGCCGACCTGACGAGACAGCAGGATCCCTTGGTCCCGCCGCCCGCTCTCCAGGTGGTCGACGACTTCGGCGGTGTCCTGGTCTTCCGCATCGAGAACCAGGGCTGCGCGTCATGGGGTGTCCCCCTGGACGAGATCGAGCAGGACGATCCCCCCGTGGTGATGGAGTCGCACGAGGGCTGGACCCCCTTCCTGGACAGGATGTCCGTGGCCTGGGTGGAACTCGTGCTGAGCGAGTCGCTCCTCGGCGCCGGAAGCCTGTACGACGCCTGCGAACTGCCGGACGGGCTCCTGCCGAACCTGCTGACGCGCTACACGCGAGTGGACCTGCCCGACCACCCGATGTGGGCCTCCGCGGGTGACTCACCCCTCCGCTGGTACGCGGCCCCGGGCCGGCTGCTGCGCCGCGACGGTCTGCTCGACCACTCCTGGATCCACGCACGCGGCCGCACGGCCGCCGACCTGGAGACGATTCGCGCGGACCTGCCCGGACCGTGGGTCTGCTGAGGGCGTCAACGCCCGTGCGGATGAGGGTCGTTGGCGGCACCGGACTCCCGCCGCCGCAAACTCCCCGGCGGCTCGCCGTGCTGCCGGGTGAACGCGGCGGCGAACGCGCACGGCGAGCCGTAGCCGACCGCGTGGGAGACGGCCGTGAGGGTGAGCTCGCCGGTGCGGAGGTGGTCGCGGGCCAGGGACATCCGCCAGTCGGTCAGGTACTGCATCGGGGTCTGGCCCAGGGCGTCGCGGAGGTCGCCGACGCCGTCGCCGCCGTGACCGGCCGCCCGGTGACCCACCAGGACCTCGATCCCGAGACGTGGATCGGCGGTGCGGTCGCGGCCGGCCTGGTCCCCGCCGACTACGCCGTCATGCTCCGTTGGCTGACCCGCACCATCGCCTCCGGCAACGGCTCCACGCCCAACGCCGACATCGAGAAGGTCACCGGCCGGCCGCCGACGGCCTTCGAGGACTTCGCCCGGCGCGACGCCGACGCCTGGGCGACCGCACCGGCGGTGAAGTGACCATGACCATGGGGAACGTGGGGAACATCGGTGACTTCGCCGCGCTGGAGCCGTTCTTCCGGATCGTCCAGGAGGGGCTGGCGGGCCTCGTCGACGGCGACCACTTCTTCGATCTGCCGGCCGAGGACGTGGTCGTCGAGTACGTGGTCTCCGTGCCCGGCTACCCGCGCCGGGTGCGGGGACGCGAGGCGGTGGCCGACCTGTACCGCGGCTACGGCGACGTCATGATCCTGCACAGCGCGGACGAACCGGCCGTCCACCGGGACCCCGGGACGTCAGTGGTCGTACTCGAGTACGCGGTGCACGGACACGCGGTCGGCACCGGGCGGGCCCACGACAACCACTTCGTCTCCGTGATCACCGTCAAGAACCGCGAAGTGGCGCACTGGCGTGACTACTTGGGCCCCGTCGCCGTCTTCCGGGCCATCGGATGGCCGGCGAAGGAGCACGGAAAAACCGCCGAGGAACTGGCGCATGGTTGACGGGCTTCGCCGGACGGCGCCCGTGAGAACCGGACCGCGTCCGTGGAAGCCCAGCCCGCCCTGACTAGCCCGCCCTGCGGTAGGCCTCGTCCATGTCCGAGAAGGCTGCCGGCCCGTCGTCGAGCGGCAGGCTCTCGTCCTCCCCGAAGTCCGGGGCCTGGAAGGGGTTCGTCGCCGGAGGGGGCGATCCCGCGTTGGGATGGCGGGTCGCCCCTTCCGGGGCGGAGAACAGCGAGGTCAGGTCGATGAGAGGTCTCCCGTTCGTTACAGGCCGCTGGGACCTGGTGTGCCGTGACCGGGCACGGCGGTCCTACAGCTTGCTCATCTTGGCGTACGGACTCAGGATGCGCTCCTGAACCGAGCCGAAGTCGACGAGCACGGCGATTCCGTCCTCGATGCCGATGACCCGGCCGAGGCCGTACATGTCGTGTGTGACCTGGTCGCCGACGGCGAACTGCTTGGGGGCCGCCGCGGCCGGGGCCTTGAAGGGACTGGTGGGCAAATAGCGCTTCGGTGCAGCTGGCTTTGTCATTGACTCCAGTATGGGCCTAGACACGCCACTCGCTGAGGCCGTCCACATCGCTTGTTCATCACAGATCGGGCACCCGGGAACCACTTCGACCCCCCGGACGTACCCCTCACGCCCCTGACCTGGCCCTTCCCGGACCCGCCCGAAAACCGCCGCCGGCCTTCGAAACAACGGACGCACAGGGGAGTGGGCACACACGCGAGAGGCCCCGGATCGCTCCGGGGCCTCTCGTCGATGTGCACTCGGCAGGATTCGAACCTGCAACCTTCTGATCCGTAGTCAGATGCTCTATCCGTTAAGCTACGAGTGCCTGTTTTCTCTTGGTTTTCTTCGCCGCTTCCTGCCCTTCCGGGCCGCTCGCGGCGACAGGAAGAACATTACATGACTGCCGCCGCCATGTGAAATCCGTTAGCCGTACCCCTTGTGAGCTGCGAAGACGGCAATTTTGGGGGTCCCGGGGACGACCGAAGCCCCGGTCGCGTGGACCGGGGCTTCGACGAGGTGCGGAGGCGGAGGGATTTGAACCCTCGATGGGATTTGCGTCCCAAACCGCATTAGCAGTGCGGCGCCATAGACCGGACTAGGCGACGCCTCCAGCACAACCGCCCGCGCGAGCGCGGAAGGTGCGTGCAGATGATGACACAGACGAGCGCGGTGTCACCAATCGCCTCCCACGGTACTAGGCAGGCGGGCCGCAGGGCAAAGCCGTTGCCGCCGGCGGCCGGGTCCGCAACGTCCGGGGACGGCGGGCGTTAGTCAGGTCATGTTGCAGGTCAACCGTCTCCTCGTGTTCGCCGCCGCCGTCGGCTCGCTGGCCGCCGTGCCCGCCGCCGCCCATGCGCAGACCGCCCCCACCACTCCCCGCACGCTCGCGCCACCGCCCGTCCGTGACGAGGACCGGTCCGGCGGCGACCACCTCACCGTCACCGTCCGGGACGCGGGCGGCCGGGCCGACGGGACGTACGAGCTGTACTGCCATCCCGGCGGCGGCACCCACCCGGACGTGACCGGCGCCTGCGCGGCCGTCGGCCGCAACACCCAGTGGGGGAAGGACCCCTTCGCACCGGTGCCCCCGGACAGCATGTGCACGATGATCTACGGCGGCCCCGCCACCGCCCATGTCACCGGCACCTGGGCCGGACGCCCCGTCGACACGACGTACGACCGCGGCAACGGCTGCGCGATCTCCCGCTGGAACGGGATGGTCCCGCTGCTGCCCGACCTCCATCGGTAGGGGGCCGACGACCGTCGGTCACACGTTCTACGTCACTTCACCGTGCGACCTCCCTCTCATCTCACTCCGCGAGCACAAGGACTGCCCTTAGACTCCCTCGCGTGACACGTCGCGGGCCGGTTGGCAAGATGGCCTCCGCGGTCGGCAAGGTGCGGTAACAGGGAGGAAGCGTCTCGTGAGCAGCAGGCCATCCCGAGGCGCTGCTCGCCTCGCAGCCATACTCGACGCACTCCCGGACGCGTTGGTGCTGGTCAACGCCAACGGGACCGTCGTCAACGCGAACACCATCGCGCTGGAGGCCTTCGAGGCGCCGGGCACCGCGCTCGTCGGGCGCGGACTGCTGGACCTGCTGCCGGAGTTCGACTCCCGGCTCATCCCGGGTTCCATGCGCCGCCCCGACTCGATGGACCCGCGCGGCCGGACCAAGCCGACCCGGATGACCGCCCGCCGCACCGACGGCTCCGAGTTCCCCGTCGAGGTCACCAGCGCCAACCTCGAAGACGGCCGGCAGGCCTACGACGGCTACGGCTACACCTCCGACGAACTCCTGATGCTCGTCGTGCGCGACCTCTCCGGGACCGTGGACACCGAGGCCGAGCTGGCCCGTTCGCAGCGGCAGACCGAGATGATCCTGCGCGCGGCGGCCGAGGGCGTCGTAGGAACGGACACGGACGGGCGGGTCGTGCTCGTCAATCCGGCCGCCGCGCAGATCCTCGGGTACCGCGCCAGCGATCTCGGCGGCAAGGAGCTGCACACCCTCGTGCTGCACTCGCGTGCGGACGGCTCGCCGTTCCCGTACGCGGAGTCGCCGCTCGCCGACACCCTGCGGTCCGGGCGCAAGCACCGGGTGCGCGGGCAGGTGCTGTTCGCCAAGAACGGGGACCGGGTCTCCGTCGACCTCACCACCGCACCCGTGCGCGACGGCGATCAGCTCGTCGGCGCGGTGATGACCTTCACCGACCGGCGGCCCTACGACTCGCTCGCCGAGGAGAAGGAGGCCGCCGACAAGCTGCACCGGGACGAGCTGGAGCGGATCGACGAGGAGCACGCCTCCGAGCTGACCGGCCTGCGCCAGCAGCACATCACCGAGGTCGAGGAGCTCCAGGAGCGGCACGACGAGGAGCTCGCGGCGAACGAGGAGCGGTACGCCGCGCTCGGGGAGCGCGAGAAGGACCGCTACGAGGAACTCGCCGGGCGGCACGAGCAGTTGCTCACGCTGCTCGGGCGCTCGTTGCGCGGGCCCCTCGACGAACTGCGCCGGGAACTGGCCGCGTTGGCCGCCGACGACGCCGGACAGCTCTGGCCCGAGGCCAACCAGGTCCTCCACCATCTCTCGGCGGGCTACTCGCGCATCACGCAGCTCATCGACAACGTGCTCGGCTATCAGCGGCTGGAGACCGGCGCCGACGGCATCGCGCGGACGAAGGTGATGCTGGACGCCGTGGTCGCGGCCGGTGTCGACGGGGCCGTCGAGCTGATCGGTCCCGGGCGTGTGCAGTTCGCCGTGCACGCCCCGCCGATCGAGGCCGAGGTCGACCCCAGGCTCCTCGCGACCGCGCTCGCCCACCTCGTCGCGGATGTCGCCGGCGTGGACGCGACCGGCAACTCGCCCGCGTCGACGGGCGGTTACATGGACAACACGGTCGTCGTGGCGGCGGCGCAGCGCGGTGAGGTCGTACGGATCGAGGTGCGCGGGCCGTACGCCGGGGGAGACCCGGTGCACGAGCCGATCGTGCGCGGGATCGTGCGGGCGCACGGCGGTGTGCTCCAGACCCACGACGTGCCGGGCATGAGCGGCAGCGCGTATGTCCTGGAGGTTCCGATCGGGGGCGGGGCGGGGGCCGTCGCGGTACCGGCCGCGACCGGGGGCGGCGCCGAACTCGCCCTGCCCGAGCCCGCTTCGGGCACCGCGGGCAGCAACGGACGCCGGCGGGCCCGGCGGTCCTCCGTGGACGCGTTCCTGGAGAGCGAGGTGCCCGGTTCCGACGACACCGGTGGCGGTGACGGCGGCGAGGCCGCGGTGCCCACGGGTCGGCGCAGAAGGCGTGCGGGCGACGAGTCGGTGGCCGCGGCGGCCGGTGAAGCGGGCGGCGACGGTGCGTCCAGCGGTACCGGGCGACGGCGCGGGCGGGCGGCCGACGGTGATTCCGAAGGCGTGGCCGCGGGTGGCGCCGGAGGTGTGTCCGAGGGTGCTGTGATGACGGCGGCCGAGCATGCCGCCGGGACCGCGGCTTCCGGTACGGGGCTGGGTGGCACCGTGTCGCCGCGGGGCGTGCCGGCGGGCGGCGAACGGCAGGCGCTGCCGGCCGCGCTGCCCGCGAGCGGCGGCTCCGGTGACTCCGACGGCTCTGGTGACTCCGGTGGCGAGGACGGGCAGCCGACCGGGCGTCGCAGGCGGGCGCTGGCGGCCGCGGCCGAGCGGGCCGCGGCGCAGGAGGCGGGGGCGCGGACGGTGTTCGCGTTGCCGCCGGCCGAGGCGGACCGGACGCCGGACGTCTCCGCGGCTACGGCCGCGCAGGCTCCGGGAGTGCCGGGAGTTCCGGTTCTGCCCGGTCAGGTTCCCGGGGGCGCTCCTGGTGGTCATCCCGGTGAGGACGGGCGGCACGATGCCGTTCCGCTGGATCAGTCCGACGACCACACTCCGCCTCAGCCGCACCCCACCAACGCGCCAACCGGGCGGCGGCGTCGGGCTGTTGCCCAGCCGCAGCCCCAGGGCGCGGAGTCGGTACCGGTCCAGGCCGGCGCCGAGGTGCAGGGACAGGGGCAGCCCGGTGCGGTGGTTCCGGCGCAGGGTACGGCCGGGCAGGGGCAGCAGGCGGTTGCGGCGCAGGTCGGCGCGGGGCAGCAACAGGGTGTAGGACAGGCGGGAGTTGGGCAGGCCGTGGTCGGGCAGCCCGGTACCGCCATGCAGCTCGCCCCCGCGCAGAATCTTCCCGCCCCGGGGCAGGCCCCGGTGGGGCAGCCGTTGCCGGCGGAGGCGGTCCCCGGTCAGGGCATCCCGGCACAGGGCAACCCCGGTCAGCCGGTCTCACCGCAGGGAATCCAGCCGCAAGGAATCCAGGGTCAGGGAGTGCAGGGTCAGGGGCTGCCTGGTCAGCCCGTCTCGCCCCAGGGGATCCCGGGCCAGGGAATCCCGGGGCAGACCCCCCGTGGTCCCGGTCAGCCGATTCCGCCCCAGGGCATCCCCGGTCAGACCGCGCCGGCCCAAGGCGCCCAGGGGCAGCCCGTCTCCCCGCACGGCATCCCCGGTCAGGTCGCCCCGGCGCAGGGCCGGCCCGGTGAGCCGGTCCCGCCGCAGGCTCTCCCCGCCGCGCAGCCGAACCCGGCCGCGGGCAACCCCGGCGTGGCGGTGGCCCCGGGCGCGCCCGTACCGGCGAACGGCGCCGACATCGCCGTAGCGCCGAACGCGGAACCGCAGCCGAACCCGAAGTTGAACCCGGACCCGGATGCGAGCGCCCCCGCGCCCGGCACCCCCGTCGCCGCGCAGGCCCGGGTCGCTCAGCCGCTTCCCGCCGAAGCCGCCGTTCCCGTCGCTCCTGTCGACCCCAACTCCACTCAGGGGCGGGCGATCAGTGTGCGGACGTTGGGGCAGGGGGTGCCGTTCACGCGGCAGGCCGCTCAGGTGCAGCAGCCGACCGCCACGCCTCCGCCGCATCAACCGGGCGGGCGGCGGCGGAAGTTGGGGACGCGGCCCGATTCCGGTACCGCCCAGGCGGCGCGTCCGCATCCTCAGGGTGAGCAGCCGCAGCCCTCCATGGCCGGGCAGTCGCGGCTCGCGCAGATGACCGAGGGGGCCGGGCGGTCGTACGCCATAGGAGCACCGGACGAGAACGCGGCCGAAGGGCCCGAGCCGTTGGACGGGCCGGGCGGGGCTGTCGAGATCGCGGATACGCCGAGGCCTCAGCCACTCGACGACGAACTGCCGCCCGAGCCGCTCGACAATCCACGTCGGCTGCTGGTGTGGCCCGCGCCGGACGTGACGACCACGCAGGCGCTGAGCGACCGCGGGTACCGGCCGGTCATCGTGCACTCGCGCGAGGAGGTCGACGCGCAGATCGCCGCGTTCCCGGCGGCGCTGTTCGTGGACCCGTTGACCGGGCCGATCACGCGGACGGCACTTCAGTCGTTGCGGCAGGCGGCCGTCGCTGCCGAGGTGCCCGTGCTTGTCACCGCCGGGCTCGGACAGGCGACACGTGAGGCGGCCTACGGCGCCGATCCCGCCGTCCTGCTGAAGGCGCTCGCGCCGCGGGACAGTGAGCAGCATCCGCCGCGGGTGCTGTTGATCGAGGAGCACGCGGAGATCGCGCTGGCGCTGACCGCGACGCTGGAGCGGCGGGGGATGCAGGTGGCGCGGGCCGCGAGTGACGCGGACGCGGTGACGCTGGCCGGGCAGTTGCGGCCCAACCTCGTCGTCATGGACCTGCTCCAGGTGCACAAGCGGCGGGCCGGGATCGTCGACTGGCTGCGGGCGAACGGGCAGCTCAACCGCACCCCGCTCGTCGTCTACACCGCCGCCGTCGACGAGGCCGATCTGCCGCGGCTCGCCTCCGGTGAGACCGTCCTCTTCCTCGCCGAGCGGTCGACGAGCACGGAGGTCCAGTCGCGGATCGTCGATCTGCTCGCCCGGATCGGTACCAACTGACCCTGCGGCAGGGCTACTTGGCGATCAGTCGGCGCGCCGCCTCCTTGACCGACTCGCGGAGGCGGTCGCGGTCCGGGGCGTCCGCGCCGACCAGCACGCGGCGCATCTGGGGGACGACGACACCCCAGTTGGCCATCGCGACCAGCAGGAAGAGCAGGTCGCGGGCCGGGATCGCGTCGCTCACGACACCCCGGTCCTGGCCGTCCTGAAGTGCGGCGACCTTGAAGGCGTAGTGCTGCTGGCGCTCGGTCTCGTCGGGCAGTTCGGCGGTGCCGTACTCCAGGCCCTCCCAGAAGAGGAGGCGCAGCAGTTCGGGGTGGGCCTCGTGGTAGTCCATGAGGCGGTCGATCCAGCCCTCGATGTCGTCCGGGTCGACGGGGAGCGCGACGGCCAGGTCGAGCATGGACTTGCCGAGGACCCGGGTGAACAGCTCCGCCTTGTTGCCGAAGTAGGCGTAGATCAACTGCTTGTTGGCCTTGGCCTCGGACGCGATGCGGTCGATGCGGGCGCCCGCGATGCCGTGCCGGGCGAACTCGGCGACCGCCGCCTCGAAGATCCGGGCCTTGGTGGCCTCGGGGTCTCTGACTCCCATGGGTCCCAGCGTACTCGGCGAGCGACGGTAACCAACTGTTTGGTTGACAGGGAATCGGCGGGCGCCGCATGCTGTTCCAGCTTCCAACCAACCAGTTAGTTGCTAGAGCCCTCTCGAAGTGCTGGAACCCTCTCGAAAGTGCTCGTGGGCTCGAAGGAGTGCCGCCGCTCATGTCCTCCGTCACCGTCACCCAGACATCGGTCCAGAAGCCGGGCGTCCCCACCGCCTCCGGCCGCCTCTTCCTCGTCCTCATCGCCGTCTGTACGGCCGTGACGGCCGCCAACATCTACCTCGCGGGGCCGCTGCTCCCGCTCATCGCCCACGACTTCGGCTCGACGCCGTCCGCCGTGGCCTGGATCGCCTCGGTCGCGCAGTTCGGCTACGCCACCGGCCTCCTCTTCTTCGCCCCGCTCGGCGACCGCGTGAACCGGCGCCCCCTGGTCGCCGCCCTCTCCGTGGCCACCACGGCGGCCCTGCTCGCCGGTGCGGTGGCTCCCGGGACCGCCGCCCTCGCGGTGGCCGTCTTCGTCGCCGCCGCCGCGACCGTCGTCCCGCAGCTCCTCGTCCCGCTGGTCGCCGAACGCGCCCCCGCCCACCACCGCGCCCGCCATGTCGCGGCCGTCATAGCGGGCCTGTTCACCGGCATCGTGGCCGCGCGCGTCGTGGGCAGCCTGGTCGGCCAGGCCTACGGCTGGCGGGTCGTCTTCGTCGGCTCGGCCGCCCTCACCCTCGTCCTCGGCCTCGCCACCGCGTACGTCCTTCCGTCCGAGCAGCGCCGCGGCTCCGGCCCGCTGTTCGCCGGGATCGCCGCCCTGCCCGGCCTGGTCCGCACCTCGCCCGACCTGTGGCGCGCGTGCCTGCGCCAGGCGGGGATGTTCGGCGCGTGGAGCGCCCTGTGGACCACGCTCGCCCTGCTGCTCACCGGTGGCGGTTCCTACGGCTTCTCGACCGCGACCGCCGGCCTGTTCGGCCTCTTCGGGCTGGCGGCCAGCGCGGTGGCTCCGCTCGCGGGCGGATTCGTCGACCGCTTCGGCGCGGGGAAGGTCGTACGGTCCGCGTACGCGCTCGCGGCCGTGTCCGTGCCGCTGTTCTGGCTCGGCGGACAGGTCCTGTGGGCACTGTTCGTGGCCGCGATCGCCGTCCACGCGGCCCTGGTCGCCTCCCACGTCGCCAACCAGACCCTCGCCCTCACCACCACCTCCACCCCGGCGACCGCCAACACCGCGTACGTCGTCGCCGGCTTCACCGGCGGCGCCCTCGCCTCGTCCCTCGCGGGGCCGGCGTTCAGCCACTTCGGGTGGGGCGGGGTGTGCGTGGTGGCGGGGGTGTGGCTCGTGATCGGGTGGGGGGCGACGGCTGTGCGGCGGTGACATGCCGATGCGCCGGGCAGGAGCCGTGGGGCACCCCGCCCGGCGTCAACGGACGTACGGTCAGAGCTCGGTGACGTCCAGGCCGCCCTCCGCGTACTGCCTGCGGAGCACCTTCTTGTCGAACTTTCCGACGCTCGTCTTCGGGACCGACTCGATGACCGTCCAGCGCTCCGGGAGCTGCCACTTGGCGATCTTCCCCGCGTCGGCGAGGAAGGCGCGCAGGGACTCGAAGTCGGCGGTGGAACCCTCCCGCAGGACGACGGTCGCCAGCGGACGCTCGCCCCACTTCTCGTCCGGTACGGCGACCACGGCGGCCTCGGTGACGTCCGGGTGGGACATCAGGGCGTTCTCCAGGTCGACGGAGGAGATCCACTCGCCGCCGGACTTGATGACGTCCTTGGCTCGGTCGGTGAGGGTGAGGAAACCGTCGGCGGAGATGGTGCCTACGTCACCCGTCTTGAGCCAGCCGTCCTCGCTGAACTTGTCGGCGGGGCGCAGGGGTTCGGCGTCCGCGCCGTTGTAGTAGGCGCCGGCGATCCACGGGCCGCGCACCTCCAGCTCGCCCGCCGACTCGCCGTCGAACGGCAGCCGCTCGCCGCCGGGGCCGGTGAGGCGGGCCTCGACACTCGCCGGGAAACGGCCCTGGGTCAGCCGGTACTCCCACTCGCGCTCCGTGCCGACCGCCTCGGCCGGCGGGCGCGAGACCGTGCCCAGCGGGGACGTCTCCGTCATGCCCCAGGCGTGGCAGACCCGCATGCCCAGTTCGTCGAAGGCCGCCATGAGGGCGGGCGGGCAGGCCGAACCGCCGATGGTGACCTGGGTGAGCGAGGAGACGTCGCGCGGCTTGGCGGTCAGCTCGGCGAGCAGGCCCTGCCAGATGGTGGGCACGGCCGCCGCGTGCGTCGGGCGCTGGCTCTCGATCATCTCGGCGAGCGGCGCGGGCTGCAGGAAGCGGTCCGGCATCAGCATGTTCACGCCGGTCATGAAGGTGGCGTGCGGCAGGCCCCAGGCGTTGACGTGGAACTGCGGCACCACGACCAGGGACGTGTCCTGGTCCGTGAGTCCCATCGACTGGGTCATGTTGACCTGCATGGAGTGCAGGTAGATCGAACGGTGGCTGAACACCACGCCCTTGGGGTCGCCCGTGGTCCCGGAGGTGTAACACATCGCGGCACCCTGGCGTTCGTCCAGCTCGGGCCAGTCGTACGTCGTCGGCTTGCCCGCGATCAGTTCCTCGTACTCGTGCACGCGCGCGTGGGCGCCTTCGAGGGGCGTACGGTCGCCGGGCCCGGAGACGACGATGTGCTCGACCGTCGGCAGCTTGGGCAGCAGGGGTGCGAGCAGCGGGATCAGCGAACCGTTGACGATCACCACCCGGTCCGCCGCGTGGTTGACGATCCACGCCAACTGCTCCGCCGGAAGACGGAGGTTGAGGGTGTGCAGCACCGCGCCCATGGCGGGGATCGCGAAGTAGGCCTCGACGTGAACGGCGTTGTTCCACATGAAAGTGGCGGTTCGCTCGCCGTCCGCCACGCCCAGGTCCTCGCGCAGGGCGTGCGCCAACTGGGCCGCGCGGGCACCGATCTCCGCGAAGGAACGGCGCTCCGGCTCTCCCTCACCGGTCCAACTGATCACCTGCGATGTTCCGTGAACCGTGGACCCGTGGGTCAGGATCCTGGAGATCAGCAGCGGTACGTCCTGCATGGTGCTCAGCACGGCGTCCTCCCGAGGCGACATTGCCTGCGCGGTAGTTGGGGTTGCGCTGATTCTGCGCACATACCGCACGGTATGTCACTAGGGACGGGCGATCGATCTCGTCAGGTCGCCACGAGCGGTACGGACCGACCGCACCAACTATCGGACCAGGACCAGCTCCGGGTCCTCCCGCAGCTTGCCCAGCGCCCGCGACACCGCCGACTTCACCGTACCCACGGACACCCCGAGCACCTCGGCCGTCTGGACCTCGCTGAGGTCCTCGTAGTACCTGAGGACGACCATCGCCCGCTGCCGCTCCGGCAGCTTCGCGATCGCCCGCCACATCGCGTCGTGCAGCGCCTGCTGCTCGGCCGGGTCCTCCGCGCCGCCGACCGTCTCCGGCTCGGGCAGCTCGTCGCACGCGAACTCGTCGACCTTGCGCTTGCGCCACTGCGAGGTCCGCGTGTTCAGCAGCGCCCGGCGGACATAGCCGTCCAGCGCCCGGTGGTCCTCGATCCGCTCCCAGGCCACATACGTCTTGGTCAGCGCGGTCTGCAGCAGGTCCTCCGCGTCACACGCGTTCGCGGTCAGCGAGCGCGCGGTGCGCAGCAGCACGGGCTGCCTGGCCCTCATGTACGACGAGAAGGAGGGGTACGCGAGGGTCTGCGTACCCCGTGCTTGGGGCCGAGTGGCGGCCCGTGCGGTGGCGTTCGACGCGCTGGTGCAGACTGCTGTGGTCATGGCTCCACGCTATGAGCGACCCCCACTCCCGCGGATCGGCCGCAGGTCCCGAAGCGGGCTCCGCCTCAGGTTGTAGGGGTGGGGCAGGCTCCACCTCCTGAAGGTGGACGAGGGGATGACATGTACTGCGGGTTTACCGATCCTCATCGCTGAGTGGGAACCGGTCCCGGTGCCGGGACCGCCGCTCAGCCGCGTGCCCCGAACGGTGTTGGGCACGCTGGTCACCCACTTTCACTCCGTGACCCGGCGGCGCGCATCGTGTGCGCGGTCCAGGGATACAGGGGCGGGTTTCCTCACGCCCTGAGGTGTCCGAGACGGCCTGGACGGTCCGATGCCCGACACCATCGCTCTGGTGGTGTCGGGGCGGTACCCCCCGTCGCCGGATCGGATACCCCAAGGCGCGTCGTCCGATCGCGATGCCGGCGGCATCGTGCCGGGTCATGCTGCGGTTCATGGTGGTGAGCGGCTTGCGCCAATGCTCAGAGCCCCACGACGAGGTGTAGGCCGGGTCGACCGCGATGATCGACAGACCCTGTTCGGCAGCCATGGAGACAAGACGCGTCTTGACCTTGGCCGTGGGCATACCGGAGATCAACTGACGAAATCGCTTGCGGCGGCCGTGTTTCTCCCGAGTCTTCTCCGTGGCGAAGTCGAGATCCTCGACGGCGATCGCCATCACGCCGGTTCGCTCGGCCCAGTGCAGGAGACGGGTGAGGGCATGTCGGATCTGCGCGTCCCGGCGATCGGCGGTGCCGGTGAGGTCGAACAAGAAGCGGTGGGGGTCGCCGACCGGGTTGCCGTGGCGATCAAGCCGGTAGGCCGCGAAGTGGTCCGCGTTGGTGTCCACGCCGATCACCCCGTGTGCGCGGGCGGCCTCCAACGGGAGCGCCTTGACGACGGCGCGCTGCCAGGACGCGGTCAGGTACCAGCGGCCGCGCAGCACATCCAGGTGGATGCGATAAGCGACCGCGCGGTCGGCGTTGACACGGTCGGCCCATTCCTCACCACGATGCTTGAACCGCACACGGGCGGCGAGCACATACCGGCCATGTGACGCGTTGGCCAGATGCGCCAGCGGCGCGGGCAGTTTGATGCTGACGACGCCGTCCGGTGTGACGCGGACAGTCTCGTTGCCACACCTCTTGCCCGACTCACCGTCCGCGGAGAGGAACCATCGCTCGGCCTCCCATCGCCGCCTCCACATGTCTTCGGTGAGCCGGGCCTGGGCAAGGTGGTGTCGGGTGTTGAGGAGTTGTCTGCCACCCCGTACCACCCGCACCCGGCCGGCTTGCCAGTCTGCGCGTGCGGCCGCCAGCCGGCCCTCCAGACAGGCCAGACGGCGGGACTTCGCGTGCCACTCCCGTGGGGATCGGTAGCCGCCCGGTGTCCGCTTGGAGCCGCGCTCCCCGATCGGCCGCGACAGCCGGTACCGCACCGTGCGGACACCGGCTTCGAGCGAATCGATGCGGGCGAGCAGACACCTGCGGGACAACGCCCACTGGTGCCGGCTGGCCTTGGTGATACTCCCGGCCCAGCGAGACGAGGAATCGACCGTCAGGACACGTTTGCGGTACGCCCATCGGCCACCGTCGTGATCGAGACCGTCCGCGCACGTGGCCTTGAGGTCCAGGGAAGCGAGCCGCCCCAAGTGCCCGCCCACGGCGACCAGCACCTCCTCGTCCGCAAGCGCGAGATTCATGAGTCGATCCCGGACCGACACCCCTGCGGGACCGGACACCACAACTGGCGCTTTCATCTCCCGCACCTGACCCACTCGATCACCCCCTGCCCAGGTGAAGCCCCTTTCACCTCACACAACGAGCATCACAGGGATGAGTCACGCGTTCGATGAAAGAAAATACGTTCGCCGCCGCTTGGTGCTCGCGGATCTTCCGTCCCGTCTCTCAGCCACCCCTTAAGGGGCCCGCCCTCGATTGTCAGGGTCACGCACCTGTCAGGATCAGCCCCGAAGTCGGCACCCCCGTCCCCGCCGTCACCAGCACCCGCCCGGTCCCCGGTATCTGGTTGACCGCGCTGCCGCGCACCTGTCGGACCCCCTCCGCGATCCCGTTCATCCCGTGCAGATACGCCTCCCCGAGCTGCCCCCCGTGCGTGTTGACCGGCACCCGCTCCTCGGCCACGAAGTCCGCCGCCTCCCCCCGCCCGCAGAACCCGAACTCCTCCAGTTGCATCAGCACGAACGGCGTGAAGTGGTCGTACAGGATCGCCACGTCCACGTCTCGCGGCCCGAGCCCCGCCGTCCGCCACAACTGCCGCGCGACCACGCCCATCTCCGGAAGCCCGGTCAGATCGTCGCGGTAGAAGCTGGTCATCTGCTCCTGCGCCCGCCCGGCACCCTGCGCCGCCGCCGCGATGACCACGGGCGGACGCGGCAGCCCGCGGGCCCGCTCCACCGACGTGACGACGATCGCCTGGGCGCCGTCCGTCTCCTGGCAGCAGTCCAGCAACCTGAGCGGCTCCACGATCCACCGCGAGGCCGCGTGCTCGGCGAGCGTGATCGGTCTGCCGTGGAAGTACGCCGCCGGGTTCGTCGCCGCGTACCTGCGGTCCACCACCGCCACCTGCCCGAACACCTCCGGTGTCAGCCCGTACGTGTGCAGGTACCGCTGCGCCGCCATCGCCACCCACGACGCCGGCGTGAGCAGCCCGAACGGCAGCGACCAGCCGAGCGCCGCGCCCTCCGCCGACGGCTCCCGGTGGGTCACGCCCGAGCCGAATCTGCGCCCCGACCGCTCGTTGAAGGCGCGGTAGCAGACCACCACCTCCGCGACCCCCGCCGCCACCGCCAGCGCCGCCTGCTGGACGGTCGCACAGGCCGCGCCGCCGCCGTAGTGGACCCGGGAGAAGAAGGACAGCTCGCCGATCCCGCAGGCCTGGGCGACGGTGATCTCCGGGTTGGTGTCCATCGTGAACGTGACCATCCCGTCCACGTCCGCCGGCGTCAGCCCCGCGTCGGCCAACGCCGCCCGCACCGCCTCCACCGCCAGCCGCAGCTCGCTGCGCCCCGAGTCCTTGGAGAACTCCGTCGCCCCGATCCCGACGATCGCGGCGCGTCCGCCGAGGGTGTCGCGGGTGCGGGCGCTCATTCCCCGGCCTCCGTCGGCAGGGTGACCGTGACCGTGCCGGTGACGTGTCTGCCGATGCCGTTCGCCCCGAGCACGCGTACGGTCACGGTGTCGCCGTCCGTCTCCTCGATCCGGCCCGTCAACACCATCGTGTCGCCGGGGTAGTTGGGGGCGCCCAGTCGTATGGCCACCTTGCGGAGGGTCGCTCCCGGACCGAAGTGGTCCGTGATGTAGCGGCCCACCAGACCGTTCGTCGTCAGGATGTTCATGAAGATGTCCGGGGAACCCTTCTGCCGTGCCGCCTCCGCGTCGTGGTGCACGTCCTGGTAGTCCCGGGAGGCGACCGCTCCGGCGACGATCAGGGTGCGGGTGATCTCGATCTCCAGCGGGGGCAACTCCTCACCTGCCCTCATGGCCGCGGCTCCTCGTCACCGACGATCAACTCCCCCAGTTCCTGGAGCACTTCGCCCCCGCATCCCAGATACGCGTCCAACTGCCGGCCCCACAGGAAGTGCCGGTGGACCGGATGGTCCAGGTCCGCCCCCGCCCCGCCGTGCAGATGCTGACCGGTGTGGACGACACGGCTGCCCGCCTCGGACGCCCACCAGGCGGCCGTCAGCGCGTGCGTGCCGTACGGCAGTCCCGCGTCCCGCCGCCAGGCCGCCTCGTACGCCGTCACCCGTATCGCCTCGATGTCCATGTGCGCGTCGGCGGCCCGGAGTTGGACCGCCTGCCGGGTGGCCAGCGGGCGCCCGAACTGCTCCCTGGTGTTGACGTGCGTCACGGCCCGGGCGAGCGAACCCGCGCAGACCCCGGCCTGGAGACCGGCGAACGCGGTGCGGGCGGTGGCCAGAACGTCGGTGTAGGGGGAGAAAGTTGGAGGCAAGGTCGAGGAGCGGGCGCAGGACCCGAGCCGCTCCGCCGACGCCCCGTCGAGTGTGAGTCGCCCCGCCGACCAGGGTGCCGTCAGCTCGACCGCCTCGACGCCCGCCGCATCCGTGACCGGCGTCAGCCACAACTCCCGACGCTCGTCGGCGACAAGCACATGCGTGGCATCGCGCAGCCAGGGCACGACAGGAACCGTCCCGCTCAACTCGCCCTGCTCGGAGGCCCGTACACCCCCCTGCGCCGGAAACGCCCCGCACACCACCACCGACCCGTCCCCGATCCCCGGCAACAACCGCTCCCGCTGCTCGGGTGAACCATGGGCCGCCACCGCCAGCAGCCCGTACACACAGGTCGACGCGAACGGCACCTGCGCGGTCGTCCGCCCCTGTTCCTCCAGGAGGAGCACGAGCCCGAGCAGGCCCAACTCCTCGACGGCGCCCACCAGTCCGGCCGCGCACAGGGCCTTCCACAGCTCGGGGTCGCTGTCCGTGCCGGCCGCCGTGAGCCGCTCGGGTGTCGCGAGGTCGCCGAAGATCCGGGCGGCGAGGTCACGGGCCGCCGCCTGCTCCTCCGTGGGCGTGAAGTCCATGTCAGCCCGCCTCGCCCTCTCGGCCTTCCTGGACCCGGAAGACGGGGAGCACCAGCGCGGCGTCCTCACCGTCATCGTCGTAGCGCCGGAATTCGAGCCGTACCGGCAGCCCGATGCGGACCTTGTCGTACGGCAGCCCCACCACGTTGCTCACGATCCGCACACCCTCGGCGAGTTCGATCAGGCCGACCGCGTAAGGGCCCGCCGCGCCAGCGGCATCATCGGATTCCGTGAAGGCGGGGAAGGGCGGGTGGTGCATCACCACGTACGAGTAGACCGTGCCCTCGCCGCTCGCCTCGACGGTGTCCCAGTCCGGGCCGCCGCAGGCGTTGCAGCCCGGCAGCCAGGGGTGGCGCAGCGTCCCGCAGTGCGTGCAGCGCTGGATGAGGAGGCGGTGCCGCTCCACGCCCTCCCAGAAGCCGGCGTTGTCCCGGTTGACGACGGGGCGGGGGCGCCGGGCGCGGGCCCGTTTCTCCTCCGGCTTCCCCTCCGGCTTCCCCTTCGGGCGGGCGGGGGCGTACTTGAGGATGCGGAAGCGGTGGGTGCCGACGAGGTCCGGGCCGACCCGGACGTCCATGCGCGTCGTGACGAAGTACCCCGTGCCCAGCTTCGTCGTCTTGCGGTCCGACACCGACTCGATCACCGCGTCGAACGTGACCTCGTCACCCGGCCGCAGGGGCCGTAGATACTCCTGCTCGCAGTCGGTGGCGACCACCGAGGTGCAGCCCGCCTCGTCGAGGAGGTCGAACAGCTCGTCGTGGGCCCCCGTGCGTCCTGTGCGTCCCGTGTGACCGGAGAGGCCGCCCATGGTCCATGCCTGGAGCATGGTGGGCGGGGCGATCGCGTCCGGTCCCGTGTACGCCGGATTCGTGTCGCCCATCGCCTCGCACCAGTGCCGGATCATCGGCTCGTTGACCGGGTCCTTCCCCCTCCCCGCGACGGCGGCCGCACGTCCCTCGTACGTCTTGAGCCGCGCCCCCAGCTCGTCGATCACCGTGCTCACCGCCTCCCCCTCGTCATCCCGAGCCGCATCGTCGCGACGATCTCCCGCTGCACCTCGCTCACCCCGCCCCCGAACGTGTTGATCTGCGCCGCCCTGTTCAACCGCTCCAGCTCGCCGTCCCCGAAGACACCCGGCGATCCCGAACGCACCAGCCCTGCCAGGCCCGTCGAGCCGTCCGGTCCGTTCGATCCGCTCGGTCCGTTCGATCCGGCCGCCGTCCCGGCGACGTGCTGACATATTCGGTACACCGCCACCGTCGATTCGGTTCCCGCGAATTTCACGCCGCTCGCGTCGCCGGGTGCCAGTCGGCCCGCCCCCACATCAGCCACCAGACGCCAGTTGAGCAGGCGTGTAGCCGCCAGCCGGGCATGTGCCTCGGCCAACTGGGACCGCACCCACGGCTCGTCGACCCGGCGCCGCCCCGTCACCGGATCGGGTGTGCGGGCGGCGGTCAGCACGGCCGTGTAGAAGTCCTCGGCCTGCATGCCGGTCGCGGCGAGGGCGACCCGCTCGTGGTTGAGCTGGTTGGTGATGAGGGACCAGCCCTCGTTCTCCGCACCGACGAGGTTGCCCGCCGGGACCCGGACCCCGTCGTAGTACGTGGCCGTCGTCCGCTGCCCGCCCACCGTCTCGATCGGCGTCCACGAGAAGCCGGGCGCGTCGGTGGGGACGAGGACGATGGAGATGCCGCGGTGCTTTGGGGCCTCGGGGTCGGTGCGGCAGGCGAGCCAGATCCAGTCGGCGTTGTGGGCGTTGGAGGTGAAGACCTTCTGCCCGTCGATCAGCCAGCCCCGGCCGTCCTCGCGTACCGCCCGGGTCCGCAGCGACGCGAGATCCGTGCCGGCCGACGGTTCGCTGTAGCCGATGGCGAAGACGAGTTCCCCGCGCAGGATGCCCGGCAGGAGGGCGGCCTTCTGTTCCTCGCTGCCGTACTTCATGAGGGTCGGTCCGACGGTGTTCAGGGTGACCATCGAGACGGGTGCGTTCGCCCGGTAGGCCTCGTCGAAGAACACGAACTGCTCGTCGGCGCCACGCCCTTGACCGCCGTACTCGACCGGCCAGCCGAGCCCGAGCCAGCCGTCGGCCCCGATGCGGCGCAGCAGGGCCCGCTGCCCCCGGGGGTCGTCCGCGCCGGGTGGTCCGTCCGGCATCAACTCGGCGAAGTAAGTGCGGAGTTCGGCGCGCAACCGCTGCTGGCGTTCGGTGGGGGCGAGGTGCACGACGGCGGACCTCCGTGGCGTCGTAGTCGTCGTAGCTGTCTTAGTCGTACGGACGAGGGTTTCTGACTGTCCGTCAGATGACGTGCACTGTCAAGGTCGTTACCGCACGGGCGGCCTGCCGCCCGGGCACGCGCGCGTGGTGCACGAAAAACGCCTGCGCGGCGGCACCGAAGCACCACCGCACAGACGCGTTACGACCCCTTGGAGCACACCTCGAACGCCCTCACACACCCCCGCGCATCCCCGCGCGGAAGTCGGGCCCCGCTACCAGAAGTTGGCGAAGTTGACGGCGACGTTCTCGTTTCCCTGGTTGATGGCGGTGAACGCGGAACCGTTGACCTGGGCGGTGTTGCTCTGGTTCGAGGCCCCCGAGCCGACCGCCTGCTGCTGTGTGGTGGACGAGTTGCCCTTGTTGTCGTGCCCGACCCCGCTCCCGCTGACGGTCGCCACACCCGCGTTCGATCCGTTGCCCGCGATGGCGCCGTTGTCCGCCGCCGCGACGCCGGTGAAGAGGGCGGCTGCCAGCGGAAGGGCGGAGACGGCGGCGATGACGCGGGCGGTACGGATGCTTGCCATGTTGTTCCTCCAGAACAGGGTACGTACCGGCTCCGTAGCCGGACGCACACGAACTACAGCTTCAAGTACGGCTTCTACCAAGGCAGTTGGCCGACCGCCTCGGTGTTGTGCACGACGTCGCGAGATCAGAGTTGCCCACCGAATCCCCGGCGAACCAGAGCGGAAGCGGTTATTCCCCCTGAAGCGTGATGACAAGTCGATAAACCCCTTTGGTTGCACATAAGCCACCATCAGTCGCAGTACGGACAGCTCACCCCAGACGCCCCAAGGGGCGAAGCGTTCCTCCACAATTCCGGCCCATCACCCCGCTTCGGCGAGTCGCGACCTCCCCCTCTTCCCTTTTTCGAACACTCGTACGAACATGGAGGCATGGCCACCACCGACCGGCAGGCCACAACGCTGGCCCTCGCACACGCCCTGTCAGCCGCCGAACGCGGACTGGCCGTGATCCCCCTGTCCCGGACGAAACTCCCGGCCCTGCGCTCACCGCACCGTGACGCCTCCGACCTCGACCCCGACCCCGTGGGGGTGCCCTGCCACGGCGAGTGCGGACGCCTCGGCCACGGGGTGTACGACGCCTCGACCGACCCGGCGCGCATCCGCGAACTGTTCGCCGCCGCCCCCTGGGCCACCGGCTACGGCATCGCGTGCGGACTGCCGCCGTACAACCTGATCGGCATCGACCTCGACACCAAGACCGGTACGGACTCCTCGTCCGCCCTGCGCGAACTCGCCCTCCGCCACCTGTTCACGATCCCCGAGACGGTCGTCGTCCTGACCCCCAGCGGCGGCCGCCACCTCTGGCTCAGCGGCCCGCCCGACGTGGTCGTCCCCAACTCCGCGAGCCGGCTCGCCCCCGGCATCGACATCCGCGGCGCCGGCGGCTACCTCGTCGGCCCCGGCTCCCGCACCGACCACGGCCTCTACGGCGCCGCCCCGGCCACCGCCCACCTCGCACCGGCCCCCTGCCCACCCTCACTCCTACGCCTGCTCCTCCCTCCACCCCGCACCAACCACCCCACCCCCACCTCGACCGGCCAACACGGCCAGGGCCTGGTCCAGTTCGTCCTGGCCGCCCACGAGGGCCAACGCAACACCCGCCTCTTCTGGGCGGCCTGCCGCGCCTACGAGAACGACATCGGCCCCGCACTGATCGACCCCCTGGTCGAGGCGGCCCTGGGCACGGGTCTCTCCGAGAGGGAGGCCCGGGCGACTATCGCGTCGGCGGCGCGGATGACGGGGCATCGGCCTTGAACTCGGCGAACTCGGCGAACTCCGCGAACTCGGCGGTGTGGGCTGCCGGTTGGGGTTCGGGTCCGCCACCTCGCCCCGATCACGGGACCACGACGGGGGATGATCCCCTCATGCGCATACAAGGAGAGGTCCGCCGGCTCCATTGGACCCGCTGGACCCGCTGGGTCCTGTGGGGGCTGTGGCTTGCCTGTCTGGCGTTCATCATCTGGTTCGTCACGGAGGCGATCACGCTGTTCCTCCAGGCCGAATCCTGGTGACACGACACGAGCCCCTGACCGTCTTCGCTGGTCAGGGGCTCTCATCCGGCGGTGGGTGTGGGATTTGAACCCACGGTCACATCGCTGCGACGACGGTTTTCAAGACCTTTCACCGATCATGGGCGGTGAGGTCTCCGCCGCAGGTCAGACGGGTACGAGTGCCCCCGCCAAGCCGTCGTCATCGTCGTCGTGCCCGCTACGTGCCCCATGGTCGTGGTCGTGCCCGTTGACCCACGCGTCCGAGGCTTCGGCCACCTGATCATCGCGGCCAGCGACCGGACGGGCGTAGTGCCGAGTGGTCACGCTCGCGTTCGAGTGTCCCAGGCGATGAGCGGCCGTCATGACACCGTACCTGTCGGCTACCCAAGTCCCGTGCGAGGCCCGGAGATCGTGCGGGGTCACGTCGGTGAGGCCGGCCGCCGACACGGCCGGGTCGAAGTAGGCCTTGCGCCACTGGTTGTAGTGCAGAGGCTTGCCCGCAGCCGTGGTGAACAGCAGCGCACGGCCATCGTCCGGCAGGGTCTCCAGGTGCTTCCCGAGCCGTTTCGCGAGGGTGGGCGCCACGCGCAGTAGACGCTTCTGGTGGGACTTCGGGGTGTCGAAGACCAGGGCGCCGTTCGCCTCAGCGAGGTTCTCGTCAACCAGCACCGTGCCGCCCGTGACGTCGACATCATCGCGGCGCAGTGCGAAGCCCTCACCCACCCGGAGGCCGGCGAAGGCCAGGAGCGCGATCAGCAGGTCATGCGGCTTGTCGGCATTCCGCACGACGCGTGAGGCTTCGAGCGGCGTCAGGATGTGCGGCTCGGTCTGCGGCATCCGAGGTAGACGCACGCCCCTGCAAGGTGTCTGCGCGATCAGGTCGTTATCGACCGCCGAGGCCATGACCTGCGACAGCACCCGGTACGCCTGCCGGATGCGCGACGGGCTGAGCCCCCTCGTTCGCATCTGCGCGACCCATTCCGTCACGGTGATCGGCCGCAGGCTCGACAGCTCACGGTCTCCAAGCGCCGGGTTGATCAGCGAGTTGATCAGCGACCGGTACGAAGCCTGTGTCTTGTGCTTGAGCTGCGGTGACACAGCCGCCAGCCAACGAGCCGACCAGTCCCGGACCGTCGTCTGCCCTTCGACGGGATCGATCCAACGGCCGTCTTCGATCTCGATGCGCTTCTTTGCCAGCCACCGGTCAGCGTCCGTGGTCGTGGCGAACGTGCGGTCGGCAGGCCGCAAGACGCCGTCAGGCCCCGGGTAGCGAGCCTGGTACCGCCCTGAGGGCAGCTTCCGAATCCTGCCGAAGCCACGGCGAGACTTGCGCTTCCCCGCCATCAGGCAGCACTCCTAAGGCCTGTCGGTCGGAGGACGACCGGTTCCACGGTGTTCGCGGCGATGTACTCGTCCAGCACGCGTTCCGAGATGCGGACGTTGCGACCGACCTTGACGAAGGCGATGCGGCGTTCTTCGATCAGCCGACGAGGGAAGCGGACGCCTGTGCCAAGGCGAGTGGCAACCTGCTTGACATCCAAGAGTTGATCAGCCATCACCACTCCCCCTCTGTGCCAGGGTCGGGCAAATCTGCGAGGGCTTCGCGCGCGGTCTCGCGGTTGAGTTGGATGTCCCGGCGGATATTGGCCGCGAGCCAGGATTCGCCGGGGGTGTAGCCGTGGCCGGCGTAGGTCCAGTGGGCGAGGGTGAGCGTGGTTGCCTCCGGGTGGTCGTCGGGGTCGGGCAGGCCGAGGGCTTCGCGGTGTTGGGCTGCGCGGTAGTCGGCGCGGACCTGTCTCAGGGCGCCCAGGGTGGTCGAGTAGCTGCGGGACTTGGTGGAGAAGTGGCCGCGGAAGCCGAGCATGTGGGCCCAGTCCCGGAGCTTGCGGTCCGGGTAGAGCGCGTGCAGGTCGAGGCAGGCCTCAATGAGCCGGCGGGGGTGGTCGGGCACGTCGAGCAGCACGAGGGCTTCCTTGTTGCCGATCCGGCGGTCGACCGTGCCCGTGGTCTCGGCCGCCTTGGTGGCGTACTTGGCGACGTAGGAGGCCACGGCCGCTTCGGTGATCTCCTCTCCGTGGCCGAAGGCTCCGATCGGCTGGACATCGAGCTGTGTGCCCCACCGCAGCGTGCGGGCCGGCTCATCCCCGGATGGGTCGACGTCGACCGCGACGCGGGCGGCCGCGGCACGGATCGCACCATCGAGCAGGTCGAGCGTGGCCCAGGCCGGCGGTGGACTGTCGGGCCCGTCTGGTCCGTCGAAGCGAATCACCGCGTGGAAGTGGACGGCACCGCGCTTCTGGTACTCGGCGACCTTGCCGAACGCCACGCGGGACTGTTCGCGAGCGTCCTTCTGCGTGAGACCAGCACGCTTGGCGATCTCACGGCGCAGGTAGATCGTGAAGTAGCGCCACAGGTCGGAGGCGTGGTTGTTCCACAGCACCGCGCCCGCGTAGTCGTACGTCGTCGAGTCGAGCGGGGCGCCGAGTTCGGGAGCGTCCTCACCGTGGCGCTGCCCGCAGCGGCACGGCCGGTTACCGGGGCGGTTGTGGACAGGGCCGAACGAGGGCGCGGTGAGGGTGGCGAAGACGCGGGGGTGGTCGCGGATCGTGTGCGGGGTGCCCTTGGCGGGGTCTCCGACGAGTCCGGCGCGAATGAGGTGGTAGGTGTCGCCCGCGTAGGTCCAGGCGCACGCGGGGCAGCGGGAAGCGCGGCGGTTGCCGCACGCGATCCGGAGCATGCCGCCGGGCTCGTTCTCGGTCGTGTAGGCGTACAGGATCGTCTTGGTGGTCGGGTCGATGGTCTTGGTTGCGCCGGCGAGGCGGATCGGGTCGGAGCAGCCTCCGGTGCGGCGGATCTGGTCCTGCCAGCGGTCGAAGTGGGCCGAGCCGGCCACCCTCAGCACGTCGGTGAGGGTGGCCGGGTCGAGTCCCGCCAGGGTGGCGGTGTCGGTCACGCGGCCACCTCCAGGACGGCGGGCACGAGGGGGCGCAGTACGGCCGTGGCGAGCAGAGGGGGAACGGCGTTGCCGATCTGCTCGAACTGCTTGGTGCGGGAGCCGGCCCACGGGTAGGTGGCAGGGAAGCCCTGGAGGACCGCGGCTTCGGTGACGTCCAAGCGGCGGATGGGGGTGCCGTCGGAGTCGATCCAGGAGACGTCTTTGCGGGCGTTGCCGAACAGCAGCGTGGGGGCAGGTTGGTCGAGGCGGCGACGGGTCGCGGCGGGACGGTTGCCGACCTTGAGGAGCCAGGAGCGGGCGCGGCCGGTGATGGCCCAGGACGGGCCGGTCGTACGGAAGCGGCTTCCGCCGGTGGTGTGGTTCCCGCGGGTGATGACGATGCCGGGCGGGCAGCCCAGGACGTCGCCCATGGTGCGCCACGGTGTTAGTCCGTCGCCGAAAAGGTCGTCGGGGGTGCCGCCGTCCGCGTGGGTGGGCTCCGGGGGCAGGGCCGAGCGGGTGCGGGAGGCCATGAGGAAGGCCCGGCGTCGGGTCTGGGCGAGGCCGAAGTCAGCGGCGTTGAGAACCCCCGTCCAGGTCGAGTAACCCGCGGCGGACAGGAGATGGGCGGTGTGCTCGAACACGGGCAGCACCGCGGGGACTTCTTCCAGGGCGACCCATTCGGGGTGCAGGTCCAGGGCGTAGCGCAGGGGTTCGACGACCAGGAGGGACCGCGCGTCGGTGCACGCATCGCGCAGTGTCGCGCGGGTGTCGTTCCGGCGGGCGAGGTCGTTCAGGGCCTGGTGGCACAGGGGCAGGTCGTCGTTTCCGGCGCGCAGGCCGGCAGCGCTGTAGGGCTGGCAGGGGGCCGAGCCGATCAGTCCGGACACCTTCCCGCGGAGCGGCAGGGTGGGGTAGTCGGCGACGTCCGCGCGGATGGTGAGGTGTCCGGCGGCGGCACGGGTGGTGCAGACGGCGGGATCGATCTCGATTCCCACCTCCCGCACTCCCAGACCGCGCAGGCCCTGCGACCAGCCACCGGGGCCGGCGAAGAGGTCGAGGACCGTCATCGTCGGCCCCCGTTGCGGTGGACGGGGCCGTGGTTGGCGCTGTAGTCCTCGACCAGGGCCTTGACGTCGGTGTCGCCGTTGGCGTGGTCCTCGGCACCGCAGCCGCCACACACGTAGTCGCCCTGCGAGCGGGTGTACTGGGTGCCGCCACGGACGCGCAGACCGGGCTCTTCCTCGGTCGGCCTGAGGTCAGCGGGAAGCTTGCGGAACATCGCGGTCACCTCCCGCCGTGTCGGTGCCCATGGCGTCCAGGGCACCGGCGGCTTCGATCGCTGCGGCGGCCAGGTCGCGCAGGGCCTGGGAGGTGCCGAGACGAGCGATCAGCGCGATTTCAGCGAAGTCGCCCTCGATGCGGAGGCTGACGAAGGGGTTGGTGCGGTCCGGGAAGGGCGTGACGCGGAATCGGGTGTCCGGCTCGATGTGGGCCGAGGTGGTGATGGTCTGCACGGCACTACCTCCCGACGCGGACGAGGGCGGCGGGGGCGGTGTGACCGGTGCCCTTGCAGGTCGTGCAGACGACGCGGAGGGTGACGCGGGTGCCGTCGCGGTGGCGCCCACCGGTGGTGATGGAGGCGGTGGCGAAGCCGTCGCAGTCCGGGCAGAGGGGCGTGTTCGGGGCGTGCTGGTGCATCATTGGGGCGTCCCTTTCGGGTTCGTTGGATCAGGAATGGGTGAGGCGCCCGGAGCGGCGGAAGTTGGCAGACCGAGGCCGCTCCGGGGGCCGGTTAACGCTGGTTGTTGAGGTCCTTCAGCAGGGAACGCAGGACGACCGCGACCACGGCGACGGACATGCCCGTGATGGCGACCGCGAGCAGCAGCGAGACCAGGACCGCGCCGACGACGAGGACCACGGCACCGCCGCCGGCCGCGAGAGCGAGCGCGCTGCCCGGGGTGAGCTGCACCGTCGGACGGTTCGAGACCGGGGCGACCGGAGCCGGAGCCTGCGGGGCGGGCACCGGGGCGCCGGCGGTCGGCACGTAGACGACCGGGGCCGGGGCGGGGGCGGTGTCCTGCGGGGGGTACTTCGGGGTGAACACGGTTGGTCTCCCTTCGGGTCGGGGTTACTTGAGGACCGTGGCGATGGCGGGCGCGAGGACGCTGCCGGCGATGAGGTAGCCGCCGAGCAGGAGCACGATCACCAGCCATACGGGCGGGCGGATGAGCTTGATGCCGAGCCATCCGACGACAAGCAGGGCGAACCAGAGCGGAACAGCCATGACGTGATCTCCTTTCAGGCCGTGCAGTGGTGGGTGTGGGCGGCGAGTTCGGCGGCGGCACGGTCGTGGTAGTCGCTGGAGAACCCGCAGTCCGGCGCGGTGCAGGCGGTCGCGTGCTTCTCACGCCCCCGGTCGTCGTTGTAGGTGGCGACCTGGACGGGGCCGATACGGACCACGTGCCGGAAGCGATGGCGTGCGCTCACGAGTCAACTTCCTTTCCAGTTAGGCGAGTTGGAGTTGTGCCGCGATCGCGGCGGTCATCGGCGCGGGGAGTTGGAGCCGGGTCGACAGGACGTCGACGGGCATCGGCGATCCGGTCGAGGTCCGGTGGGCTTCGGCGATCTTCCGGGCGTGGTCGAGGAGCGCGACCGGAACCACGGGAGCCGGGGCCGTAGGCGGTTCGGGTGCGGCGGTGAGTTCCGGTGCCGGGTCGGCAGCCGGGGCGGGCTCGTCGGTGCGGTGCATCTCGACTTCCGGCGCGGCTACTTCGTCCACAGGCTGTGGGGAAGCGGGCACGGCGGTGGGTGAGTGGACCAGGAGGGTTCCGCCCAGGAAGGCGAGGGCGGGCCAGCCAGCGACGAGGATGCGCAGCCAGGCCGGTACGTGGTCGAGGTCGAGGAGTCCGGCGGTGGCGACGTTGGCCCCGAGCGAGGCGGACAGGGCGATCACGAACCAGGTCCAGGCAGCGCGGTCGCGGCGGGCGGTGCGCAATCGGCGCCAGGCGGCGACCATCAGCAGGTCGACCGACACCGGATAGGCCCAGGCCTTCCAACCGGACTGGTGAGCCGCTTCGGCGAGGTCGTGCAGGTGGGCGAACGAGAGGGCGCCGGCGATGACGGCTTGGATCAGGACTGCGTCCAGACGGACCGAGCGGGCCATGAACGGCACCTCCCTTCAGGAGAGTTGGGCCAGGAGCGGGCGGGGAAGCGATCTCCATCCGCCCGACCCCGGCAGGTCATTCGGCGAGGGCTTCGCCACTGCCCAGGCAGTTGAGGCAGAAGCCCGTTTGCTTGCCGACCGCGCGGCGCTTGCGGCCGACCTGGACGGTGCGGGAGACCTCTCCGGTGCCCTTGCAGACCGGGCAGTCCTTCGCGTCGGCCTCACGGGCGGCGGTGTCGGGAGTGGCCATGAGCTGCGCTCCTTCCGGATTTCGACATGGCTCGGGTAAGGACCTGGCGCGAGACGGTCACGCCGACCGATGAAGCAGGGGATGTCAGGGCTTGATCAGCAACGGGCTGCCGACGAGCGGCGAGGACGTGGCGGGGGCGAAGGGCCGAAGGAACGGCAAGTCCGGCACCAGATGCTCGAAGTCCCGGCAGACGGCGGCGACTTCCTCGCGGGAGATCTCGGGTGTACGGATCAGCGACCAGCCGCCATCCGCATCCGTGGCCACGGCCGTACCGGCACGGCTCGCAGGGATCATGCAGGCGGCCGGCACGGCGGTCGGGGCGACGTCCTTGAGCCCCATCTCGGCCGTTTCCTTGTCGTTGACGCGGTGCACGACCCGCCCGGTGAGCTGGGCACGGAGCATGGTGGCGCCCTTGCCGAGGTCGGAGCCGAAGCGCTGCCCGCAGATCTCCAGGTAGATGCCGACCGAACGGGCCATCTGCGCCAGCCGGATCAGCGCCGTGACGATCCGCGTGCGGCGGTCCTCGTCTTCCTTGCGGGAGATCAGGAAGAGTTCGGCGATCTCATCGACCAGCACCACGATCGGAGCTGGCCGCATGTCGTCGGGCAGTTCCCAGATGTCCGCAGCGCCGTACAGGTGCAGCAGGTCGAAGCGGTCTTCCATCTCCGTGACCAGCACATCCGCCAGCGAGGCGGCATCGTCCGGGGTGGTCGCCAGGGCCGACAGCCGCGGCGCGAACACGGACTGTTCCACCCCGCGCTTGCAGTCCATCCCCACCAACGCCACCGGCAGTTGAGCCAGACCCTTGATGAGGTTGCGCTGATACGTGGACTTCCCCGAGTTGTTCGCGCCCAGGGTGAGCGCCATGGGGACCTTGCGGTAGTCCCGCTCGAACACGGTCCCGTCATCCCGCAGCGCCACCGGCACCACCAGGCCGTGAGGCTGTGCCTTGCGCGGCATCCGCACCCGGCGCAGCACGTCATACCCGGTCATCCGCAGTTCCACGAACCCCGGCTTCGTCACCGCCACCCGCACCGCGTGCACACCCCAGGCATGCCGCAACCGCTCCGTGGAGGCGATCACGTCGGCAGGCTCCAGGCCGGCCGGAAGCCGAAGGGTCACCCGCAGTCCGGTCATCGTGCCCCGCACGCGGCGGATCTTCGGCGGAACCGGCTGCACCTGCCGGCGGGCGACGTTGCGCGCCATGAACGCCCGCAGACCGGACGGCTGAACCGTCAACCCGCACACATCCATCGTCGAGCGGTACGTCACCGTGAAGCGGCCCCACGTGGCGGGCAGACCGACCAGCGACCAGTACGCGCGAGGAGCGCGGTACTTCGCGTAGCCGACACCACCGGCAGCCGCTATGGCGCCCGTGGTCTCCAGCCACATCGTCGCGTCAGCCATGATCAGGCCGCCGGAGTGATCGCTACCGCGCTGAACGCGATGCCGTGCCGCTTCTGGCCGTTGAACTCGTTCTCCCAGTCCTTGGCCTTCAGGCCGTGGACCTGAACCGGCATGCCGGGCGCGAGACCTTCCGGGAACCCGTTCTCCGGGATCGTGACCTTCAGGAGGTTGCCCTCCCCCTCGTCCGAGATCAGCAGGCCGACCGTCGACAACGGCTTGCCCTCCTGGTTCTCGGACCGCTCACCGGTCTTGAAGTTCTTCACCTTCGGTTCCGGCGCAGTCGCCACGAACACGACGGCAGTCGAAACATCGATCTTGAAGGACGGCATACGTCACTCCCTTGTACGGCGGAAGAGTCCAAGCTCTTCGCTCACGGCAGCTTGTATATCCAAGCTGTGCCATCACCATAGGACCCTCAACTTGGATATGCAAGTGGGTAGTTAAAAAAAGAGGACCCGAAGGTCCTCTAGGTGAGATCGCGCAGACCGATGCGTCAGGGAACGTCGATCACGTACCGGAAGACGTGCCGATCGCACGGGACGCGTGAATCGAGCACTTCGACCACCTGACCTGCGGCGGTATGTGCGGTCCGGAAGACGCGGGCCAGGGGCACGCCTGGCGGGATGCTCAGTGCGTCGATCTCGGCAGGGCTCGGCATGCCGATCTCAAGGTCTTCGACGAACTGGACGATCCGCTGCTTCACCGGCCCCTGGGGATCTTCGATCAGCCGGCTCACGCCCCCTCGAATCCGACGTGGCTCTTCGACCTCCGTGCCACCGAACAGCGCGGCAGGGTAGTACCCGTCAACGAGCTGCATCGGTGCGTCATTCACGAAGAACGCGCGCCGGCGGACGATGACGGATGTGCCCTCTTCCACCCCGAGTCGTGACGCGATCTCGGGAGGTGCCGGCAGTGTCCGAACCTCCAGGATTCGCTGCTCAGGACGAAGGCCTTGCGCGGCGGCTTCGGCGTTGAAGTTGCTGACACCGGTCTGCCGACGCTCCCTGAAGTTCGCCCCCGTGGTGAGCATCTGGACATTCGGGCGGGGGCGAACAAACACCCCGCGCCCCTGTTCGCTGATCAGCAAGCCGTCAGCTTTGAGCAGTGCCAGGGCCTTGCGTACCGTGACGCGCGTTGTGTCGTACTGATCCTTGAGTTCGTTCTCTGAGCGCAGCTTCTCGCCCGGAGGCAGGTCTCCGGAAAGGATCAATGCGCGAAGCTCATCCGCAATCCTTCTGTACGTAGGAAGATCTTTCTCGGACATCCAGGTCACCTCAACTTGGCTATGCAAGCTAGCTTACGTGACCGCACTGACAGAGTCACTCGGTGAACGCCCACCCGCTCCAGCGTTCGACGCGGACGATCACGACGGGTCCCTCTGGGGGGTGATCGCGGTACTGCTCATATCTGTCTTGCAGCAGTTCAACGGCCTTTAGCCGATCGTCGCCGTTGTCCCAGACCTCAGCTTGACCGTCGCCTCTTGACCACCAGAGCGTGGACCAGTCGGGGGCGTAGTGATCGACAAGCACCGCCACGTGCGGATTCTCTCTAATGTTCCGGAGTCGCCGAAGGTTCCATGAGGTCTTGGGCTTGTGATCAATCGCGAAGAACACGGCATCGTCGCTGATCGCGAACGTGATCGGTACGACGTGCGGGATACCGTCAGCACCAGCAGTCGCCAGTCGTGCGACCGGCGACGAAGCGAACCTTGTACGAGCATCAGCAGAAGCAAGCTTCATGTGGTCACCGTACCCAGCCGG
Organism: Streptomyces sp. NBC_01478; assembly: GCF_036227225.1. GTDB lineage: Bacteria > Actinomycetota > Actinomycetes > Streptomycetales > Streptomycetaceae > Streptomyces. The sequence goes on from NZ_CP109444.1 coordinate 5,841,790, forward strand.
GCGGACGACGGCGGGACCCGTTCAGCTCGATCATGAGCTGAGCCAGGTTCGGCGATCGCGAGCGACGGCATAGACGAACTCGATCTCCTCCGGTCCGAGCGCACCTGCTTGTCGCCGGAACGACGAGATCTCCCGGTCCTTGATCACTTTGACGTCACCGAGGGACTGGGCAACCACGACGTCGGCCGCGGAAACGAAGACCAGCACCGGAGCCACCTTCACGGGGAAACCGCAGGCCCTGGTCAGCACCGCTGATGCCTTGTTGCCCTCATGGCGGCTATTGCGGACGTACGGGTGCCCTCGACCGCCGTTCACCTTCACCGCGCTGTCGCCGACCCAGACGCGGGCGTTGCGGAAGTACTTGGTGTTCAGGCAGAAGACGCCACCGGGTCCGATCAGTAAGTGATCGATGTCTGCCCCGCTCGGGAGAGGTATGGAGTGGAGCGGACGCCAGCCCCGCCTTTTGAGCCGATCAAGCTTGGCGCCGGCGATCCGTTCCCCAACAACTCCCTTCCGCCAGGAGTCGCTGTCGTCGTTCTGACGCCACAGGCGCATCACCTGCCTGCTCAACCAGGTTGGTGCACCCTCCAGTTGAGGAAGTAGGGAGTCGCCGGGTCGGTTCACGGCGAGATCGTCGGTCAGGGACAAGGGAGGGAGACCAGCCGTTGAAGGCAGCGCGGCAGAAGCATCAGGGGCGGAGGGGCTCACCAGATGGGGCGCCAGGACATCCAATACTTGATCTCGGTACGACGCCTGAAGCACCTTGAGATGCCCGGACTTGCAGTCGTACCAGGCAACAGTGTCACCGCCCTCGGCGGTCACGTAGAGCCGATCGTGCCCATGGCGCTTCCACCGCTTGACCACTAAGCCAGGCATTCCCACCCCCGCCGACGACGCCGCATCACCGTGATGGGACCAACTCCCGCGCCGAACGGCAAGAAGGCATCCGGTCATCAACTCGCGGACTGTCCAGTGTCTAGGTTCAGTTGAGCTTTGACGGATGTATGTCGGTTGATGCTTTCCGGTTCCTAGCCTGTTGTGCGGTTCTTCGTGCCGTAGGCCTTGAAGCGGGTCACCTCCTTGCTGGTGGTGCGGGGCAGGGTCCGGAGGCGGTGTCCGTCGTGGTCGAAGACGTGCAGGGTGGTGTCGGTGACCTCGACGGTGACCACGGTGCGGGCATGGACCATGCCGACCTGGACCTGCTGGCCGCAGACCTGGATGCTGCCGCGGGCGGACACCTTCCGCCCGACCCGGACCGCCTCCTGCGGCGCCTTCGGCGGCAGCGGGCTGAGCTGGGCATCACTGATATAGGCCCGCCGCCGGGGCGGGATCGGACACGGCAGTGTCCGCACCAGCACGCCGTCAGCGATGACCTGCATCAAAGGGCCGTCCAGCCGAAGGACCACGCGCTGTCCGGCCAGCAAGACACCGACGGTGATCTGCTGTCCGGCCAGGCCCACCACTCCGGAGGCGTTCACGGTGCGGGCCACCTGGACGGGCAAGCGGGTAGCCAGCGGACCGGCGAGCCGGCCTGCCGGGGCGGGACCGGCCGCACGAGCCCCGGACGCCCGCAGCCGCACCAGATCCGCGGTGCTCAGCCGCGACGGCACGGTCTTGATGCGCCTGCCGTCCAGACTGACGTGGACAGTAGTGCTGTCCATCCACAGCGTCACCGCAGCGCCCGCATGCCGGGGACCGAACCAGAACTGCTGACCGGCCACCGCGAGATTCCCGCTCGGCGGCACCACCCGGTCCACCTCCACCGCCTCCGGCGAACCCAGCACCGCCTCCCCGACCCGCTCAACCCTCTGCCCCGTCCGTCCCTCGCCGGCCGTCACGTCGGTCAGCCGGGCCGGAAGCCGCAGTTCAACCCCGTCGGCCGCGGCGGGACGGAACCGGCTCGCGGGGGCGGCCATGTCCAGCGACTGGTGCGGACGCACGGTGTTGTAGTCCTCGCGCCAGCCGTCGATGACCGCCTGCGCCGCATGCAGGTCGGCGAACGGCCCCTGGTCGTCGAGGAGTTCACGCCGCAGTGACTGATGGAACCGCTCGATCTTCCCCGTGGTTGTCGGCGACCGCGGTCTGGTCAGCCGGTGCTTGATGCCGTTCAGCCGGCAGATCCGGTCGAACAACACCTCCGTGGACGGCCCCGGAGTCCCGAACCGGCCGGTGAACTGCTTCCCGTTGTCGGTCAGCACCTCCTCCGGACAGCCGAACCCCACCAGCGCAGCAGTGAAAGCCGCACACACCGCCCGCCCGGTCGCCCGCTCCACCACCGAGGCGATCACACAGAACCTCGAATGGTCATCGACGCCGGTCACCAGCTTCAGCTCACGGCCGTCGGCCAGCCAGAACCCGCCCATCACATCCATCTGCCACAACTGCATCGGCCCCGGCCGCTCCCACCGCCGGTAATCCTCCCGACGCCGGCGCCTCCTGACCGGGACGATCATCTGATGGCGCACCAGGATCCGATACACCGACGCCTCCGACGGCACCGGCTCCACCCCACGACGCCCCAGCTCATGACGCAACCGGCGCTGACCCCACCGCGGATGCAGCCTGCGCAGCTCCAGCACCGCCGCCTCCACACCGGCCGGCATCTGCCACGGATGCGACCTCGGACGATGCGACCGGTCCGCCAGACCCGCCAGACCACCTGCCTCATACCGGCGCACCCACGCATGCACCGACTGCCGCGAGACCCCATACCGGGCCGCAACCTCCGTCTTCGATGCTCCAGCAGCCACTTCCATGACCGCGTGATAGCGCTGCTCGACCACGCTCAGCTCCACTAACACCGGCCTCGCCCCGCCTCCACGACAGCAGTCGCAGACAGCAAAGCCGAGGACGGAACCGTCAAGCATCAAGTGACGTCAACACGTCAAGCATCAAACGAAGTAGGACATCGCGGACTGTCCAGGGTTGTTACAGGTTTCTCTACCTCATCAAGCCCCGGCTGCGCTCCGCTCCGCCGGGCGCGCTCCTGGCTCCGCTCCGCCGCCGCTCCTGCCTTCGGCCCGCTCCGGCGGGCTGCGCCAACGCGCGCCCACGAGGGGAAGCCCGGGGCGATGGGTTGATCACCGTACGCATGCCACGGTCACGGCGATGCCTCCGGCGGGGGATCGGCCGGCACCGGGATGGAGGGGGCGCCGTTCCCGTCCACCGGTCCGTAGTGGCGTGCGTAGGGTGCTCCCATCCCGTCCGCCGTCGACCCAGGCAGAGCCGAGCAGACGCGGCCCATGGCGTCCAGGTCGTTCGTACAGTGGCGCGCTCCACCTGGACGCCATGAACCACGCCCGCTCCACGGTGTGTGGGTCGACGGCGGACGGGATGGGAGCTGGGGTGAGTGGTGGGTTGAGGAGGAGGATGCCGCCATGGCAGATGAACCGAGACGCCCTCTCAGCGAGCTTCGGCAAGGCGAGACAGTCCAAGCAACGATCACTGGTCACCAGCCATGGGGCCTCACGGCAAAGCTCGACGAGTACGACCCGGTGGGCGCCTCACTGGACACGATTCGCCGCAGAAGCGAGCCGGGAGTGACGCGCCTCGTGCGGGAACTGCCGCCAGTGGGGACGACCATCGATCTAGTCATAGGCGAGGTGCGCGATTGGCACAGCAAGCCCTGGATATGGGTCGACCTCACGGCGCCCAGTCCCGCCGAAGACTGACCGTGCCCCCGGCGTGCCCGATCGAGCGGGGAACACCGGGGACCGACGGTCACCCACGGCCATCGCACAGCCTGACGGCCCCTGACCGATCTACCTGGTCAGGGGCCGTTCGCCTGCGGTGGGTGTGGGATTTGAACCCACGGTCACATCGCTGCGACGACGGTTTTCAAGACCGTTCCCTTAGGCCGCTCGGGCAACCCACCTGCGCACCCGCCCACCAGGGACGGAGCGGGTACAGCGTACCGGCACCGCGCAGGTCCCGGAGTGCACGGTCCGGCTTCGGCGCCCGGGGGCGGCTACTCCGGCGTCGGGCCCGAGAAGTCGTACACGGCCCAGTCGGTGATCAGGACGTATCCGAGGCGTCGGTAGAGGGCGTTGCTGGTGGGGTTGCCCGGGTCCGTGAAGAGGACCACGTCCGTCGCGCCCTTGGCCAGTGCGGCTCTGGTGACCTCGGCCGTCACGGCGCCCGCGTAGCCGCGGCCGCGGAGGTGGGCCGGGGTGTAGACGGGGTCCACGCGGATCATGCCGCCGATCTTCGAGGTCGAGCCCGCGATGGACACCGGGGTGCCGTCCGGGGTCTCCCAGAACGTGAAGTGCTTGTCGGCGAAGCGGGTGTCGGCCCAGGAGTCGGGGAGGAGTTCGTCGACGGCGGCGGCGAACTCGTGGCACCAGTGGACGACTTGCTCGTGGTCCTCCGGGCCCGCGAACCGGCCCTGTCCTTCCGGGACGGGCTCCTGGGGGGTGAGCGTGCCCAGACGGTACAGGTGGAGCGGGGCGCGCAGTGTGGGCGTCGCGCCGGTGTGCCGCTGCCATGCCTCGGCGAACGCGGTCGCGGTGTTCTGGTCCGCGGTGACGTAGGGAAGGGAGTGCCCGAGGGCCGCCAGGCGGGCGGCGAGGCCGTCGGCCTGCTCGGGGGTGAGGGGGGTGGGTGCCAGGCCGCGGGACGGGAGCCGGTGGAAGGTGGCCTCGACCTCGCCCGCCCGCTCCAGTCGGCCGAACAGGGCGGCTCCGTCGCCGTATTGGGCCGAGCCGGCGGTCCCGTAGCCGTATCGGGCCGAGCCGTGCGTTCTCAGTCTCTCCATCACCGTCAACTGCATGGTGTGCAAGGCGGGGCGCGAGCGCAGGAAGTCGTCGGCTCCGGAGAGGAAGTCGTCCAGGTCTTCGGTGATGTGCCAGTCGGCGGCCGGTCGCATGGTTCATGATTTCCCGTGCCTCGGGCTTGCGTTCGTGGTTCTTCCCCATCGGACTCCCGGCGCCGGGCAGAGGCGCCGCCTCGCTTCCGGCACGGGACAGGAACACCGCTCCGCTCCCACGCGGAACAGCGACGCCGCCCCACTCCCCGCGCGGAACAGGGGCGCCGCCCAGCGAACGGCACCCCTGCCAACCTGCCTGTCACCCCTCTACGGGCGCTGCATCACCCGGTCCACCACGGCGCTCACGGCGATGTACGACCACTGGTCGTACGTCGTCCCGCCCGCCGTCCGCCGGTCGCGCATGCCGAGGTACCGGTACGTCTTCGCGTCGAACACCAGGATCGGACCGCCGTGCGCCCAGGGGGTTTCGGGGCCGCCGACGAACTGGATGCCGATGCCCTCGCGGCCGTCGGCGTCCTTCTGGTGTGGCAGGACCTTGATGCCGGGGACGGCGGCGAGCGCCTCGTAGGCCGCGGAGCGCAGCCCCTTCGGCAGGACGGGCGCGCGGAGCAGACCGGAGACGAAGACCTGGGTCATCGGCCAGTCGGCGGGCTTCATCGGCTGGCTGTAGTCCGGCTTTCCGCCCATGTCCCGCAGGGCGATCACCAGCTTGCGCGGATCGGTGGGCAGCTCCTTCAGCTCGGTCCACTTGGTCGGCGGCCAGGTGCCCTGGCCCGGCCGGAACACCGGGACCCACTGCTTGCGGCCCAGTTCGCTGACGTACGACTTCTTGGAGCCGTCGACCGAGTTCCAGCTCTCGTCGACGTAGGTGCGGGTCCGGCCGCCCTTGGTGGGGGTCTCCTTGATGATCTCCTTGGTGTAGATGAACTGGTCGTCGCGCGGTGCGATCGACTTCTCGAGCCTGCGTTCCTCGATGGCCGCGCCGTGCAGCACGGTGGTCGCGCTCACCGGCTGGGTGCGGGGCGAGGAGTCGTTGGCGACCAGCACGGTCGTGACGACCGCCGCCGTCGCGACGCCGGCCACGGCGATCCGCAGCAAGGGGCGTCGTCCGACGGCCACGGGGGCGGCGGGAGCGTTCATCGTCTCGTACAGGCGGAATCGGGCACGCGCGCGTGCGGCGTCCGTGAGCGGGGTCGTGTCCGCGTCCCACTCCCTCAAGGGCTCTAGTCCACGCATCAGTTCATTCATCGTCGGATTCCTCGGATTCCTCTCGGAAGGCTGTCGGGTCGGATCCGCCCAATGCGTCGCGAAGTTTTCTGCGGGCCCTGTGCAGCCGTGACCGGACCGTCCCCACCGGTACCTCCAGGGCGCGTGCGACCTCCTCGTAGCCGAGGTCGGCCCATGCGACCAGCAGCAGCACGTCCCGGTGCCTGGCGGGCAACCGGGCCATGGCCAGGGCCAGTTCACCGCGTACGGCCTGTGCGCTGACTCGTGCGGCCACCCGGTCGGCGACCGTGTCCTCGGAACCGGCGGCGGGTGCGGCCGTCGGCAGCCGGCCGATCGCCTTCAGCCTTCGGGCCTCGGCGCGCCGGTGCCGGCCTATGAGGTTGGTCGCGATGCCGAACAACCACGGCCGGGCGTCGGCCAGTTGGGTGTTGTACCGGAAGCGCTGTTGGAACGCGGTGGTGAACGTCTCCGCCATCAGGTCCTCGGCGACCTCCGTGCCGAGCCGGCGCGCCGCGTAACGGTGCACCGAGTCGGCGTGGCGGTCGAAGAGCACGGCGAATGCCTCGGGCTCGTCCCACGACCGTTCGATCACCGAGGCGTCACTCGTCGAGGCGTCACTGTCCTGCCCCACTCTGATGCCTGGTTCGACGGTCATCGGGGCTCCTCTCGTCCATGCGAACACGCTGATGAAGATTGGGCTTTCACCCGTACTTCGCCGCAAGGAGGAATCAGGTTCCCTCGTGGCCCCGTGGTGCACGCACACGTGGCGGTCATGCACGCACGCGTGGAGGTCGTTCGGAACGAAAACGAACGGGCCGGGCGAGGAAAGTCCTCGCCCGGCCCGTCGGCCGGTCATGTGGCGCTGCGTCAGCTTCAGCTATCGCCGACCCTCGACCCCAGGGTCAGGTCGGTCGTGTGCTCCGTGCCGCCGCGCTTGTAGGTGATCTTGACCTTGTCGCCCGGCTTGTGGGTCCAGATCTCGCCGATGAGGGTCGGGCCGCTGTCGATCACCGAGTCGTCGAGCTTGGTGATGACGTCGCCGGCCTTGAGGCCCGCCTTGGCCGCCGGGCCGCCGGCCTCCACCGAGGAGGAGCCGCTGACACCCTCGGCGGTGATCGTCGCGCCGGCGGTGCTGTCCTCCAGCGAGACGGAGGCACCGATCTTGGCGTACACCGGCTTGCCGGTCTTGATGAGCTGCTGGGCGACGTACTTCGCCTGGTTGATCGGGATGGCGAAGCCCAGGCCGATCGAGCCGGACTGGCTGGTGCCGCTGAGGCCGCCGCTGCTGGTCGACTGGATCGCGGAGTTGATGCCGATGACCGAGCCCTGGGCGTCGAGCAGCGGGCCGCCCGAGTTGCCGGGGTTGATCGAGGCGTCGGTCTGCAGGGCGCTCATGTAGGACGCCTTGCTGGTGGAGCTGCCGTCGCTGGAGGCCACCGGGCGGTTCTTGGCGCTGATGATGCCCGTGGTCACCGTGTTGGACAGGCCGAAGGGGGCGCCGATGGCGATCGTCTCGTCGCCGACGGCCACCTTGTCCGAGTCGCCGAGGGCGAGCGGCTTCAGGTTGCTGGGGGCGTTCTTCAGCTTGATGACCGCGACGTCGTAGCCCTGGGCGTGGCCGACGATCTCGGCGTCGTACTTCTTGCCGTCCGGGAAGGTCGCCGTGAGCTTGCCGCCGTCGACCGCGTCGGCGACGACGTGGTTGTTGGTGACGATGTGGCCCTGGGTGTCGAACACGAAGCCCGTGCCGGTGCCGCCCTCGCCGCTGGTGCTCTCGGCCTCGATGGTGACCGTGCTGGGCAGGGACTTGGCGGCGACCCCGGCGATGGTGCCCGGGTCGCGCTTCACGGAGGCGCTGCTGCCGGTGTCGGCGGAGACGGTGGTGGAGTTGCTGTTGTTGTCGTTGTCCTTGGCCAGGGTGTAGCCGAGGCCACCGCCCAGGCCGCCGGCGACCAGCGCGGCGATCAGCACCGCGGCGATCAGGCCGCCGCGTCCGCTGCCGGGCTTCTTGGGCGCGGGCTGCTGCTGGTACGGGGTGCCCCAGCCGCCGTCTCCGTACCCGCCCGCGCCTGCTGCCGCGTCACCGCCGTAGCCGCCGACGCCCTCGCCGCCGTACGCGCCCGTGCCGCCGTCGGCGTACGACGGGGTGGCGGGCGGCGGGGGCGGCCAGGCGGCGTCGGGGGCGGATCCCGTGCCCTGCGGGGGTGCGCCGGCGTACGCCGGCGCGGGGCCCGCGTGCAGCGGCTCCTGCGGGGCGCCCGGAGGCACCGGCGGGAGCTGCGTCGTAGGAGCGCCCCCTTCGGGCGCGGCCGCCTGCGGGGAAGCTGCGGGAGATTCCACCGGCACGGGAGGTGCAGACGGGGCCGGGGGTACCTCAGTGCCCTCGTTCTCGGTGCTCACAGCTCTTCTCCTCGGTCCACGGCTGTTGTTCTCGGAAGCATGGGGTCACACTCTTCACGCTTGTCGATCGGTCCGGCGCGACATAGCTGTGCATGTGCTTTTGTATGCCGTCAGCTTTTCCCACCGGCCGTCAGAGCACCATAAGCGGTGCCTGTGGGTTGATGGCGAACCTTTACAAGGGATACGGCTGGCCATTTAGGGTCTATCGGGCTAAAAAGACATACTCGCCGCCCACCTCCGCCACCCGTCCACCGCCCTTCGGTTCCACGCCTTCCCCGTCGCGGTGGCACCATGACGCGGTGACCCACGCACGGCAGCACCGGATCCAAGTCGTCGCCCACCGCGGAGCCTCCGAAGAGGCCCCCGAGCACACCCTGGCCGCCTACAAGAAGGCGATCGAGGACGGTGCGGACGCCCTCGAATGCGATGTACGGCTGACCGCCGACGGCCATCTCGTCTGTGTCCACGACCGCCGGGTCAACCGGACGTCGAACGGGCGCGGGGCGGTCTCGGCGCTGGAGCTCGCCGATCTGGCCGCCCTCGACTTCGGGTCCTGGAAGGGCCGCGACTCCCGGACGACGCGGGACGAGGAGCCCGACTGGGAGCACCTTCCGGAGGACCGCGAGGACACCTCCGTGCTCACCCTGGAGCGGCTCCTCGAACTCGTCGCGGACGCGGGCCGGCGGGTGGAGCTGGCCATCGAGACGAAGCACCCGACGCGCTGGGCGGGGCAGGTCGAGGAACGGCTGCTGGTGCTCCTGAAGCGCTTCGGGCTGGACGCCCCGGCCACCGCCGCCGACTCCCCGGTACGGGTCATGAGCTTCTCGGCCCGCTCGCTGCACCGGGTGCGGGCGGCCTCCCCGACACTGCCCACGGTCTACCTGCTGCAGTTCCTCTCGCCCCGCCTGAGGGACGGTCGGCTTCCGGCCGGTGTCCGGATCGCAGGCCCCTCGATCCGGATCGTGCGCAATCACCCTGCGTATATCGAGCGGCTGAAAAACGCCGGTCATCAGGTGCACGTGTGGACCGTCAACGAGCCCGAAGACGTCGATCTCTGCGTTGACCTGGGCATTGACGCCATCATCACCAACCGGCCGGGGGCCGTTCTGAGCCAGCTCGGTAGGGAACATTAAAGAACCTCATAAAGACCGCCAAACACCCCTTGACCCGGGCACCCCACCTGCACCATCCTCCGAACCCGGCCACACCGTCGAAAACCAGCCACTCGATTACAGGGAGTGCTCCGGCGCGTTCGGTCCGTGTTCGATCGTTGTGAATGCGTCACTGAACGTGGATTGGCCGGTTTCCGGTACAGGCCAATGGGGCATCCACACCGTGGCGTGGGGCGAAGGAGGTCTCGGGGGTGGCGTTGGTGGTGGCACAGGAGGTGCCCACGTCGTCGAGCATGGCCGTGTCCCATGGCCCTGCGGGCGTAGGGGAAGCAAGACATCGCATGCGCGACCAGTTGCGTACGGGCGGTGTGTCGGAAGCGGTCATCGACGATGCCGTACTGATCCTTTCCGAACTTCTGAGCAATGCGTGCAAGCACGGCCGGCCCCTGGGCGACGCCCTGGCCGGTGACGGTGACGTCCGGTGCGCCTGGCGCGTGGACACGGGCGGCCGGCTCACGGTCGAGGTGACGGACGGCGGCGGCCCGACCCGCCCGGCTCCGGCCACCCCGTCGGTGACGGCCCGCGGCGGACGCGGGCTGAACATCATCACCGCACTGGCCGACGACTGGGGCGTACGGGACGAGAACCGGGGCGAGGTCACGGTGTGGGTCGTCGTACAGGACGACGACCAGGACGACATCGACGATCCGGACGCCGGACCCCGACACGACGACTTCGCTACGCGCGTCACTTCTCCTACGGCGCCGGCGGCCCCCCGGCGGGAGTTCGCGGACGCGTTCGACGACCTGGACTGACGCGCCCGTCCACACCGGCCGGGTTGTCCACAGGGCGTCGGCCGACGTGCCGTGTCGCCGGGTTGTCCACAGGCTCCCGTCGGTCATGGCGTGAACGGCTAGGCTCCCGCCCGTACGAGACGAGCCGTAACCGGGAGACACCCACGATGGCCAAGAAGCGACCCCAGACCACGGCCAAGCGGCCGCAGCTCAGCGACACAGAGGTCCCGGTGGTCGGTGCCCGCGAGCCCTGCCCCTGCGGCAGCGGCCGCCGCTACAAGGCCTGCCACGGCCGCGCGGCCGCCCACGCGGTGACCGAGCTGGTGCAGCGTCCCTTCGAGGGGCTGCCCGGCGAGGGCGACTGGGTGGCACTGCGCGAGCTGGTGCCCGCGGCCACGGTCGCACTGCCCCTGAGGGGCGGCCTCCCCGAGGGCGTCCCGTCGGTCACGCTCGCCACGGTGCTGCCGATGGCCTGGCCGGCCCTGCGCCGGGACGACGGCTCGGTGCTGCTCGGCCTGCAGAACGACACGGCGTCCGGCGACATCAGCCGCGACCTCGCCGACACCCTCCAGCGCGCGCTGGTCGCCGATCCGGGCACTCCGGTGCAGGCCCGCCGCGCCCCGGCCGACGGTCCACGACTGCAGGAACTGCTCGACCCGGAAGGCACGTTCGAGCCAGTTGTGCACCCCGGCTTCGAATTCTGGGTGCCGGAGGCGGAGAACGCGGCGCCGGAGGTGACCGCCTCCCTGGAGCGTGCCAACGCCGCCGCCATCCCGACTGTGAAGCTCCAGGGCGTGGACGCCGCGTACTGGTGCGAGACGCCCGACAAGAACCATCTGCGCTGGGTCATGCCGTACCCGGAGGAGCAGCTTCTGGACGGACTCGCGCGGCTGCACGCGGCCGGCCGCTCAGGTCTCGGTGAAGGCACCCGTCTCGTGGGGTCCTTCCGTGCTCACGGTCTCACCGTGCCCGTCTGGGACCTGCCGAGCGGGCTCGGCGCGGACGACATCGAGAAGCCGGCCGCCGAGTTCGCCGAGCGGCTCACCGCCGCTCTGGCCACGGACGCACCGCTGACCGCGGACGAGCGCCGCGCGCGCGGCGGCCTCACCAACCGGCAGGTCACGCTGAGCTGACACCCGGAATGGGCCAGGGGTTCGACTGAACGGCCGTTCAGTCGGAACAGGCCTGTTCACTCCGGTGACTCCTGTCACAACTCCCCGTTGTGAAAGGGAAGTCGGTGTCCGAATAGCCGAGATCGAATTTGCGAACCGCCGATCTCTTGTTACCGTTCGAGTAGCCCGGTTGCTGGTGCATCCCCCGTCGCCAGCAACCGGGTCTTTGCATGCCCGGCCCCCGTGTACGGAACGACGCCGTCCGTCAACTCGCCGTAGGCGCCGGGGAGTTGCTCCCCGAGCGCAGCAACAGCGGCCCGTTCCCACCCCGCCCGGCGAACTCCGCGACGGCCGTGTAGGCCCCCGGCTCGCCCTGGGTCCGCTCCCGGGGTGTCTCGCACAGCGCGGGCTCGTCCTCGGCCTCCACGACGCAGCGCATCTGCACAGTGCGGTCCGCCGGTCCCATGAGGCTCAGCACCGCGTCCAGGCCGTCGCCGGTCGCATTGCGGTAGTAGGTGCGCGCCCAGGTGTCCTCACCCTGCGTCATCACACAGGTCTGCGCCTCGATGCCGTCGGGGGAGGAGAGTTCGGGTCCGCAGCGCGCGGCCGTCGCCAGTCCCAGGCCGAGCGTCAGCGGGGAGCGGACGGGCGAGGGCGCCGGCGAGGGCACGGCCGACGGCACCTTGTCGTCGTCCGAGGAGCCGGCGGGGCCCGATGCGTCGGAGGAGCCGGCCGAGCCGAGGGACCCGGAGGAGCGCACCAGGGACCGTACGACCGCGTGACCCTCGTCGCGTACGGGTCCCGCGGACGCCACGGCCAGCGGCAGCGCGACCGCGCACACCGCGACGCCCGCGAGGGCGAGCAGACGAAGGTTCATGTAGCGGAAGATAACGACGAACTACGGGCGCCACGTTCCACGCACGCCCGACACCCTTACAACTCGGGCGCGCTCACACCCGTACGAGTGAGGGCCTCGACCACGGCGTCCACCACGGCCTCGACGTCGGGCACCCAGGGCGAGGCCGAGCCGGGCAGTGGTGCGCGCTCCCAGCGGATCCGGCCCTGGCCGGTCTCGGAGGGGGGCAGGGCGAGATAGCCGCCCGAGCCGTGGAAGCGGAGCGAGCCGGGGACGTGGTCCTTGGCGTAGAGCAGTTCGCCCAACTGCTCCAGGGAGTACGGCTTGACGAGCAGCGACCAGCGGGTGGGCGCGGCGACGACCGGGCCGAGGCGCATGCCCTGTCGGTCGAGCGCGGCGAGGGCCCGGGCGGCCGCGGGTGCGGGCAGGCTGACCGCGCAGGGAGCCTTGTCGCCGGTGGCGAGGACGATCGGCGCGGCGGGGCGGTTGCCCCACCACCAGCGCACCATGCGGGCGTCGGTGGTGGCCGCGAGGAGGCCGGGGTCGAAGGGGTGGGCGCCGGGAACCGTGCACTCAGGGTCCGGACAGCCGCAGCGGGCCCGGCCCTGGGGGTCCGGTGCCACGCCCGGGAGTACGGGCCATTGCCATTCTGTCGCGAAGGTCAGGGCCGCGCTGAGCATCTCAGACCTCCTGTTGTCTCGCCTGGACAGGAGCCTGCGTCGCTTTCCGAGGATCTCGCGCATGAGCGCTCGTTCCTTTCCGTTGCACCGCTGGCAACACCGAGGACCACATCACACCATGTGTCGATCACTTCACTGTGCGTACCTGTTGGCGCATCACACCCCTGCCTTCGGCAAGGGGAACCCGTGCGTGCAAGAAAAGCGTGGGCGTGGCGTGGGGGTGGCGAAGTCTGGCGTTTTGCCGTCCCGCGTAGTTCTCTCCGCCTCCGCCACGGGAGGATGGGTCACGATCGTCGGTGGTTAAGACGCCCGGGTCCCTCACCAGGTTCCGGGTGGCCCCCAGCCACCCCTGGCCTTCTCCGAGTACGTACCCATCACGACCGCTGTGACGCTCCGTCGAGCAAACCCAGTCGACCTCAATGGACCGTCCCCTGATGCAGTTTTAGGCCAACTTTGCCAATCCGCAAGAGGAGAGCGAAATACCCCCGCCAAACCCATGGACACCAGGAATCCCGGCAGGACAATGCTGGACATCCCCTCACGAGTGCGTGTACATGTGGAGACACTGCCAGCGGCGCAGAATGACATGGGGGTTTGCGATGCTTTTGAGCAATACGCACCGGTCGGAAAGCCGGACGCCATGACCGCCCCGCACCCTTCGAAAGTGGCTGGAATCGATTCAACGGTTCCCTCGCCCGCACACACTGTCGCGCCCGCGCCTGCCGCCACCGGTACCCCTCCAAGCCCCTCCTCGAACACCCAGAACCCGCCGGATACGGTCCAGAACGCGCCAAGTGCCCTGCTTCAGGACCGGCTCGCCGGCTGGGTGTCCGATCTCACGACCCTCCATGAACTCACGGAGCGGCTGGCACGCACGGACGCACTCGACGAAGCACTCCAGGAGCTGCTGCGCGCCGGAGCCGCCCTGGTGGGCGCCCGCCGCGGCCTCGTCGTCCTGGAACCCGGCGACGGCCTGGGCCCCGACACCACCATCGGCCTGGGCCTGGGCCGCGCCGACCTCGGCCACATGGAGACCGTCCCGCGCGGGGCGATGTCGTACGGCCAGCTCCTCGACGGACCGGACGGCGCTCCCGGGGGCGAGGGCGGCGAGATCGTCCACCCCGACCTGTTCGCCGAGGACGGCCTCGACCCGCGCCACCGCGAGGTCGCCGTACGCCTGGGCTACGCGGCCAGTTACGCGCTGCCCCTGGCGACCGACGCGGCCGGGCGGCTGGGCGCCGCCGTGTGGCTGTACGACGAGCCCGCCGAGCCGGTCGAGCGCCAGCGCCATCTCGTCGGGCTGTACGCGCGGTACGCCACCGAGCATCTGGCCCGGGTCCTCGAAGTCGAGCGCACGCGCGCGTGCATGTCGACCATCGCCGAGGAACTGCTGCCGTCCCGGCTCCCCCGCGTGGCCGGTGTGCAGCTCGCCGCGCTGCACCGCACGGGTCCGCGCGGCGGCGGCGACTGGTACGACGCGCTGCCGCTGCCCGATGCCGCGCTCGGCCTCGCGGTCGGCTCGGTGACCGGTTCCGGGCCGAGCGCGATCGCCGCGATGGGCCGACTCCGGGCGTCCCTGCGGGCGTACGCCGTGATGGAGGGCGAGGACCCGGTCGCGGTCCTGTCCGACCTCGAACTGCTCCTCAGGCTCACCGAGCCCGCCCGCTCGGCCACCGCCCTGTTCGCCTACTGCGAGCCCGCGCTGCGCAAGATCACCCTGGCGGGGGCGGGTCACAGCCCGCCGCTCCTGGTCGGCGAGCGGCGCACGGAGTTCGTGGAGACCTCCGTGTCCGCGCCGCTGGGCATGCTCGCCTGCTGGGAGGCGCCGAGCGTGGAGTTCGAGACGGAGCCCGGCGAGACGGTGCTGCTCTACACGGACGGGCTGCTGCACCGCACCGGCGACCCCATGGACCGCGCCTTCGCCCGCCTCCACGCGGCGGCGGCGAGCGTCCCCAAGGCGCTGCGCGAGGACCCGGCCGCGATCGCCGACCACGTCCTGCGGACCGTGCTGCCGGACGGCCTCGACACGGCCGACAGCGACGAGGACGTCGTCCTCCTGGCGGCTCGCTTCGAGTAGTCGCCGGAACGCCATGTGTAACAGGCCATACGGCCCTGGGCCCCCTTCCGTACGACCGTACGATGGAGGGGGTCCAGTGCCGTATCTAGGAGGATGACCGTGGCCGACGAGCTCAACCCGGAGACCCCGGAAACCGAGCCTGAGGAGCCCATCAAGAAGCGGAAGAACGGCCTGTACCCGGGCGTCTCCGACGAGTTGGCCGAGAGCATGAAGTCCGGCTGGGCCGACACCGAGCTGCACGACCTGCGGCCCGTCGAGCAGGCCGAGCACACCGCGCGCCGCCGTGCCGCGCTCTCCGCGCGCTTCCCGGGCGAGCGCCTGGTGATCCCCGCGGGCAACCTGAAGATCCGCTCGAACGACACCGAGTACCCCTTCCGGGCGTCGGTCGAGTACGCGTACCTGACGGGCAACCTCACCGAGGACGGCGTCCTCGTCCTGGAGCCCACCACCGAGGGCCACAAGGCGACGCTCTACCTCCTGCCGCGCTCCGACCGCGAGAACGGCGAGTTCTGGCTCTCCGGCCAGGGCGAGCTGTGGGTCGGCCGCCGCCACTCCCTCACCGAGGCCGAGCAGCTCTACGGCATCCCCGTCTCCGACGTCCGCGAGCTGGCCGACGCCCTGCGCGAGGCCACCGGCCCCGTCCGGGTCGTACGCGACCACGACGCCGGCGTCCAGGCCGCGCTGACCGACAAGGTCACCGCCGAGCGCGACGAGGAACTGCGCGTCTTCCTCTCCGAAGCCCGCCTGGTCAAGGACGAGTTCGAGATCGGCGAGCTGCAGAAGGCCGTCGACTCGACGGTCCGCGGCTTCGAGGACGTGGTGAAGGTCCTCGACAAGCCCGAGGCGACCACCGAGCGCTACATCGAGGGCACGTTCTTCCTCCGCGCGCGCGTCGAGGGCAATGACATCGGCTACAGCTCGATCTGCGCGGCAGGACCGCACGCGTGCACCCTGCACTGGGTGCGCAACGACGGTCCGGTCCGCTCCGGCGACCTGCTCCTCCTCGACGCCGGCGTCGAGACGTACACCCTGTACACCGCCGACATCACCCGCACGCTGCCGGTCAACGGCCGCTTCAGCGAGATCCAGAAGCAGGTCTACGACGCCGTGTACGAGGCCCAGGAGGCCGGTATCGCGGCGGTGCAGCCGGGCGGCAAGTACCGCGACTTCCACGACGCGGCGCAGCGCGTGCTGGCCGAGAAGGTCGTCGAGTGGGGCCTTGTCGAGGGTCCCGTGGAGCGCGTCCTGGAGCTGGGCCTCCAGCGCCGGTGGACGCTGCACGGCACGGGTCACATGCTCGGCATGGACGTCCACGACTGCGCCTCCGCGCGGACCGAGACGTACGTGGAGGGCACCCTGGAGCCCGGCATGGTCCTCACGGTGGAGCCCGGCCTCTACTTCCAGGCCGACGATCTCACCGTCCCCGAGGAGTACCGCGGCATCGGCGTCCGCATCGAGGACGACATCCTGGTCACCGAGAACGGCAACAGGAACCTCTCCGCCGGCCTGCCCCGGAGCTCGGCCGACGTCGAGAGCTGGATGGCGTCCCTGAAGGGCTGATGGCCGACAGCCGGTAGCTGATACAAGACTGATGGCCGGGCACACGTGCGGTGCCCGGCCATTCGTGTGCCGGTCGTATGCCTAGGGGAGGGCTTTTTTCGTGAACGTGCCTAGGGGGAGGGCTTTTTCATGAACGACTTCTGGTCCGGTGTCGGGGTCGACCTGCATCTGGAACCCGACTCCGAGAGCGGCCGCCGGGTCGGTCTCGAACGCGCGCTGCGGGACGCCGTACGAGACGGCCGCCTCGCCCCGGGGACCCGCCTCCCCGCCACCCGCCGGCTCGCGACCGAACTGGGCGTCTCCCGGGGCACCGCGAAGGCGGCCTACGACCAGCTCGTCGCCGAGGGCTATCTGACCGCGCGCCAGGGCTCGGGCACCCAGGTCGCGCTGCTGCCCTCCGTCGACGCGGAGCCACCGGACGCGGCGGCACGCACGCGTGTACCCCGTTTCGACCTACGGCCCGGCAGCCCGGACGTCGGCGCGTTCCCGGCGGCGGCCTGGCTGCGCTCACTGCGCCGCGCCATCGCGACGGCACCCTCCTTGGCGTACGACTACGGAGATCCGCGCGGCCGTGTCGAACTGCGCACCGCGCTGTCGGGGTACCTGGGGCGGGCGCGCGGGGTGATCGCGCCGCCGGAGCGGATCGTGATCACCTCCGGGTATGTGCAGGGACTCGCGCTCCTCACGCGCGTGCTGGACGGTTCCCGGGTCGCCATGGAGGATCCCGGACTGCCGTTCCACCGGGAGGTGGTCCGGCACAACGGCGGACGCGTGGTGCCCGTACGGGTCGACGAACGGGGCGCCCGCGCCGAGGACTTGGGGGACGCGGCGGCCGTGGTGGTGACCCCGGCCCACCAGTACCCGACCGGCGTGACCCTGCACCCGGAACGCAGACGGGCGCTCACCGACTGGGCACGCGCGCGTGGGGGCCTGATCGTCGAGGACGACTACGACGGGGAGTTCCGCTACGACCGGCAGCCCGTGGGCGCGCTCCAGGGGATGGCGCCGGGGCAGGTCGCGTACCTGGGGACCGCCTCCAAGACGCTCGGCCCGGCGCTGCGGCTCGGCTGGATGGTGCTGCCGCCGCACCTCGTCGACGCGGTCGCCGACGCGAAGCTGCACAGCGACCACCACACCGAGACCATCGGCCAGTTGGCGCTCGCCGAACTGATCGACAGCCATGCCTACGACCGGCATGTGCGCGCGTGCCGGCTGCGGTACCGGCGCCGCCGCGACCAACTGCTCGGCCGACTGGGGGCACACCGAAGCGTGCACGGCATCGCGGCCGGGCTGCACGCGCTGGTGGAGGTAGCCGACGAGGAGGCCGTCCTCGCGCGGGCCGAGGAGGAGGGGCTCGCGGTCGGGCGGCTCGGGGAGCACTGGCATACGGCGGACGGGCGCGAGGGGCGGCCGCAGGGGCTGGTCGTGGGGTACGGGACGCCTCGGGAGCGGGTCTACCCGGAGGCGTTGGAGGTGTTGGGGCGGGTCCTGGAGGGGGCGTGAGGGACCTGGCAGGGGCAGGGGCAGGGGCTGGGCTGGGCTGGGCTGGGCTGGGCTGGGCTGGGCTGGGCTGGGCTGGGCTGGGCTGGGCTGGGCTGGGCTGGGCGAGTGTGACGAATTGGGCCAATGAAATGGTGACCGATTGGGTCTCTTGATGGGCCCAACCTCGCCCTATCGTCGTAGCCATGACGAACTCGCTCGTCCCGCCCACGGGCCCGCAACGCACCCTCGCGCTGGCCCAGTTGACCAACTCCGTCGGCGACGGCGCCTACTACGTGACCTCGGCGCTGTACTTCACCCACGTCGTCGGGCTCGCCCCCGCGCGCGTGGGCCTCGGGCTCACCCTCGCGTGGGCCGTCGGTTCGCTGGTGGGGGTGCCGCTGGGGCGGCTGGCCGACCGGCGCGGGCCGCGCGGTACGGCGGTGCTGCTGGCGCTGGCGACGGGGTGCGCGGTGGCGTCCTTCCTCGTCGTACGGGGATTCGCGCCGTTCGTGATCGCCGCGTGTGCCTACGCCTCCGCGCAGTCGGGGCTCGCGGCGGCCCGGCAGGCGCTGCTGGCGGGGCTGGTGTCGGCCGGGGAGCGGACCGGGCTGCTGGCGCACCTCCAGTCGACGCTGAACGCCGGTCTCGCGGTGGGCGCGGGCCTCGGCGGGCTCGCGCTGCGGGCGGGGACGCGGTCGGCGTACCTCGGGGTGTTCGCGCTGGACGCGGTGAGCTTCCTGGTGTGCGCGGGGCTGCTGCTGCGGCTGCCGTCGGTACAGTCCGGCCGGGCGCGGAAGGCGGGTGGTCTCGGTGTGCTGCGGGACCGGCCGTACGTCCTCGTCACGCTGCTCAACACCGTGCTGCTGCTGCGGATGCCGTTGCTCAGCCTCGGGCTGCCGCTGTGGATCGCGGAGCGGACGGACGCGCCGACCTGGCTGGTCTCCGCGCTGTTCGTGCTCAACACCGGGGCGGTGATGGTCTTCCAGGTGCGCATGGCCCGCGGGATCACGGGGCTCGCGTCGGCCACGCGCGCGGTGCGGCGGTCCGGCTGGGTCATGCTGGCGGCCTGCGCGGTGTTCGCGCTCTCGGCGGGCGCGTCGCCGTGGGTGGCCGTGGGCGCGCTGGTGGTCGGTGCGGTGCTCCAGGTCGCCGCCGAGATGGGGCAGTCGGCGGGTTCCTGGCAACTGTCCTTCGATCTGGCACCTGTTGACCGGGTGGGCGAGTACCAGGGCTTCTTCGGGACCGGCGTCACGGTGGCCAGGACGATGGGTCCCCTGGTGCTGACGTCCCTGCTGCTGGAGTGGGGGACGCCGGGCTGGCTGCTGCTGGGCGGGGCGACCCTGGTGGCGTCGTACGCGATGGGGCCGGCGGTGCGGAGGGCCTCCGGCACTGGTGAAGTGACCGTCAGGCAGCCGGTGTTGGCGAGTTGACCGGCACGAGCCCGGTCGCGGGCGACGACCGGACAGGCCGCGCCGACGGGCCGAGGGGCGGCGAGCGGGACACCGGCCCGTGCGCGGCAAAGCCTGGCGGACCACACCGATGCACCCACCGGAACCTCTCGGAACTTCCTGCCCGTTGGCGGCCGATCAGCCGGCCCGTGCCGACGAGTGGCCCGGCACCGGTCCCACCAGGGCGCCCGCGCCGACGAGTTCCACTGGCACCGATCCGATCAGACCCGCCTCGCCGATGAACCCACCACCGCCCCGGCCCGATCAGGCCACCCGCGCAGGTGAGTTCCATGGGCGCTGGTCCGATCAGGCCACCGGCGCCGATGAACCCACCACCGCCCCGGCCCGATCAGCCGGCCCGCGCCGACGAGTTGACCTGCACCGGTCCCACCAGGCCGCCCGCACCGGTGAGTTCCATGGGCACCGGTCCAATCAGGCCACCGGCGCCGATGAACCCACCGCGCCCAACCTGGTCGGACCACCCACGCCAACGAACCCACCGCGCCCAACCCGCCCAAGCCACCCGCGCCAAAGAGACCACCGGCACCAGCCCGCTCAAGCCACCCGCGCCAATCAGCCCACCGGCAGCGAGTCCAGGAACAACGCGCCCGCCAGGAGCCCCGCGCTTCCGCGAGGGCTCCACGCGCGCGTGGACAGGTCGGTGTCGAAGGCGGCCAGGGCCTCCGCGCCCGCCGCCGTCGCCGTACCGCCCGCCTCCAGGACGCCGCGGGCCCCCGCCTGGACCTGGCGCAGGCCCAACGGGCCCACGGTGTGCAGGAGTTCGGTGTCCTGGAGGGTGGACATCACCGTGAGCAGGGCGTCCAGGCGGGCCTGGGTCTCCGTCGCTCCGGTCGCGCGGGTCGTGGCGAGGGTGTCCAACGCCCGTCGTACGTGCGGGAATCCGGCCTTCGCCTCGCCCCGCGCGCCGGCCGCCCCGTACTTCGCCGAGATCGACGAACCGCGTGAGGGCCTGCGCGGGGCGCGTCGGTCGGGGTGGGCGGCGATGCGTTTGGCCGTCGCGGCGACGTCCTGCGCCCCCGCACGGGGGTCCAGGGCGGCCGCCGCGACCAGCAGGCCCAGCGCCCACAGGGCACCCCGGTGGCCGCCGCCCGCGAGGGCGACGGAGTGTTCCGTGCAGCGGCCTATCGCGCCGAGTTCCGCGCGGAGCACGGGAGTTGGCTCACCCGTGCGGCGGGCGGCCGCCGCCATCGCCGCGAGGCCGGGTGTCAGGGCCTTGGCCGACCAGCGCAGGGCGCGGTGGTCCACGCGGGTCGTGCGGGCGGCCAGGTCGCGCGGGTCGGGCAGGCCCGGCTTGGGAGCCAGCGCCAGTTGCCCGGTGAGTGCGTCCACGGCGGCCCGCGCCAGTGCCTCGTCCTCGCGGCTCTGCATCGTCGTACCTTACGAGGAGGCGGAGGCCGAAGGGGAGGGGCTGACGCTGTCGGACGGCGGCGCACCTGTCGGAGCGTCACTCGGGGGCGTACCGCCTCCGCCGCCGCCCCCGCCCGTGTCCTCCGCGTCCGGGTCGACGCCGAGCGTCAGGGAGCCCTTGTAGCCCTTGGACGGGTCCTTCTTGTGCACGGCCTTGAGGGTGAGCAGACCGCTGGCGGCGCCTCCGCCGTCGTAGACCATGTCGTCGGCGAGGACGGTGTACGAGCCCGTGTGCCTGGCGTACGGGTCGAGGGTGAAGATCTCCTCGGCGATGTCGTCGGCGAAGAAGAGCTGGCCGGTGTAGTTGACCTTGCCGCCCTCGTAGGTGCCGTCCTCCTTCTCGCCGCCGGTGTGCACCTTGACGTGGATGTGGCAGGTGCGGGGCGTGTACCAGCCCGGGAAGATCGTCTCGAACTTGACGACCCCGTTGGCGTTGGCGACCTGGTAACCACGCAGGTAGGTGAGATCGTCGGCGCTGTCGCCCTCCTCGCTCTCCGCGGGGGCCGAGCCACCCGGGTTGGCGGTGGTGTAGCCGGAGTAGTAGCCCCAGGCGTCGCAGTGCCAGATCTCCACGGCCGCGCCGGAGACCGGGGTGCAGCCGTCCGTGGCGTCGACGACGGTCAGCCGCAGGGTGAGCGGGACGCCCGCCTTGCCCTCGGTGATGTCCTTGCGCACCAAGGCACCGTCGAGGTAGTAGGGGCCCTCCGTGACGCTCGTCATCAGCGTCATGCACTCGCCGCCGGTCGAACTCGCCGTGGCCGAGGCGGTCGCGTCTGCCGTCGTGTCAGCGGTGTCCGTGGTGTCGGCGGACGCCGACTGGAACCCGGCCGCCACCAGCCCGCCGGCCGCGACCGTCCCGCCGGTCACCGCGAGGGCGCGGCGCCGGCTGATCGTTTTGTCTCTGTGGTTTCCGTGATTTTCCTGGTTTCCCGTCATGGTCGCGAAGCTAGGGACGGCCGCCGTCAAGGGCGTGAGCGTGCACTGTGCGCAAGATAAGAATTCTCAGAAAGCTGAAGCCGGGTCGTCGGCGTCAGACCGGCATCGGGTCGTCGTCGTGCAGGATCCGCTGGAACAACCGGTGGTCCCGCCACTGCCCGCCGACGTGTGTATAGCGCGGAGCCATGCCGATCGGCTCGAACCCGCTCTTCTCCAGGACGCGTTGGGAGGCCAGGTTGTCGAGCCGCGTGGTCGCCTCCAGCCGGTGCAGCCCGATCGTCTCCCGCGCGATCCGGCACACCCGCTCGACCCCCGCGGTGGCCAGACCGCGCCCCTGCAGGTCGGCGGTGATCCAGTAGCCGAGCGAAGCGCTGCGGAAGGAGCCGAGGACGACCCCGGCCAGCGTGAAGGCCCCGGTGACCCGCCCGCCGGAGACGAGGAGCAGCGGCACGACCCGGCCCTCCCTGTACTCCCGCAGCATTGCCCCCAGACGCCCGCGCTGCCCTTCGGCGGTGAAGAAGGCGTCCGGGCGGTACGGCTCCCAGGGGCTCCGGTTCTCGGCGAAGGCGGCGGCGAGGGCCGGGGCGTCGGCCGGCTCGGCGAGCCGCAGCGTCATATCGTCGGCCAGTTGTTCGGGTCGGATGTCCATCCGCAGATTCTGCCGCCGCGCCTCGAACGCCGGGGCACCCGCCTCGAACGTGCCCTCACACCGCCATCAACGGCGCGTCCTTCCGCCACTTCAGGATCTTGTCGAAGCTCACCACCGCCCCGCCCACCCCCGGCTTGTTGCCGATGTGGACGTGGTCGGCGAGTTCCTGGATGAGGCACAGACCGCGGCCGTTCTCGGCCTCGCTCGGGGCCGACCGGACGGACTGGGTGCGGGCGAAACCGGGGCCCGAATCCGCGACTTCGATACGACATTTCTCGCCGTCGAGGTACGCGGTGACCCGGTACGCCTCCGAGGGCGTGCCGTGCCCGGTGTCGCCGCCGTGCTCGACGGCGTTGGCGCACGCCTCGCTCAGGGCGACGGAGAGGTCGTAGGAGATGTCCGGGTCGACGCCCGCGGTCTCCATCGTGCCGAGGAACAGTCGCCGGGCGAGTGGCACGCTCGCGGCCTCGCGCCTCAGATGGAGTGACCACCAGATGCTCATGCTCCAGCCTCCCGGCCGCGGCTCGACATAGTGATACCTATTGCCGCCAGTGCCCCTGTGTAAGCACGGAGTTGACGTGATGCCGCCCATATGGGGGATGTGTCCCAAACGTAATTGGTGTATCCGGAGGTAGCTCACGTCGGAGAGTGATCTTTGTGACGTACGACACACTACGGTCCGGATGTTGCGGACCTGCCGTATAGCGGCGACAAGGCCGGTGCGATGATGAGCCCGCCATGACTGCCCCCCACCCACGTACGGCGCGCTCCGGAGGTGAACTCCGGGTCCTGCGGGCCGCGGTGTTCGCCGCGGTCTGTGTCGTGCTGGCCGCGGCCGGTCATGCGATCGCCTCCTGCGCCACCGTTCCGCTGTGGACACTGGGCGCGGGTTTCCTCGTCACGTTCCTCGTCGTGGCCCCGCTCGCCGGGCGTGAGCGCTCGCTGCCGGGGATCGCGGCGCTGCTCGCGGTCGGACAGACCGTGCTGCACACGCTGTTCGGGCTCGGCCAGACAGCCGGTACGGCCGGTACGCCGGCCACCGGCGGCCTGTCCGCGTCCGACGCCGCGCTGGTCGCGCGGGCCGCGCATCTGCTGTGCGGGACCACCGCGGCGGCGATCAGCCCGGCGCATGCCCAGCAGATCCTCACCGACGCACGGCTGCTGCCGACTTCGGGCTCGATGAGTTCGATGAGCGGCGGCACGGGGTCGATGCATCACCCCGCGGACGCCATGTCCACCTCCACCGGCTCCTCGATGTCGCTGTTCCCGTCCCTGTCCATGCTGCTCGGTCACGTCCTCGCGGCACTCGCCGCGGGCTGGCTGCTGCGGCGCGGGGACCTGGCGCTGCTGCGCCTCATGGAACTGTCGGCGCACGGAGTCGCCGAAGGGGCGCTCGTACGGTCCCTGCGCGGGGCCCTCGCCCTGGTGCGCGCCCTGCGGGCCGGGCTGCCGGGGGCGCCCGAGGCGGGGCCGCGACTGCGCCGTACCGCCTTCTGCGCGCCGCCCGCGCCGCACACCACCGCGCTCCAGCACTCGGTGATCCGCCGCGGCCCGCCGACCGCCACCGCACACGTCCTCGCCGCCTGACGCGACGCGACCACCGCCCCGCACTCCGTTCTGTGCGTGGAGAGGCCGCCGTCGTGCGGCACACGCGCGTGCCCGTCTTTTTCCGCCGGGAAACCCCTGATGTCACCCAGGTGTTGACGCGCCCCCTCTTCACCACCGGAACTCACTCGAACTCGAAGTGGAGTGCTCCCTTCCATGAAGGCTTCTCGTATCGCCGCCGCCGCTGCCGTCGCCGGCTCGGCCGTTCTCGTCCTGTCCTCCCCCGCCTTCGCGCACGTCTCCGTGCAGCCGGAGGGCACGGCCGTCAAGGGCGGCTACGCGGTCGTCGACTTCAAGGTCCCGAACGAGCGTGACGACGCCTCGACCACCAAGCTGGAGGTCACCTTCCCGACCGAGCACCCGCTGGCGTCCGTGATGCCGGAGCCGATCAGCGGCTGGACCGTCAAGGTCACCAAGTCGAAGCTGGCCAAGCCGGCCGAGATGCACGGCGAGACGATCACCGAGGCCGTCACCAAGGTCACCTGGACCGCGACCGGCAAGGGCGTCGAGCCGGGCTACTTCCAGAAGTTCCCGGTCTCCGTCGGCATGTTGCCCATGGACGCCGACCAGCTCGTCTTCAAGGCGCTGCAGACGTACTCCGACAAGCAGGTCGTGCGCTGGATCGAGGTCCAGAAGGACGGCGAGGAGGAGCCCGAGAACCCGGCTCCGACGCTTGCGCTGACCTCCGCCGCCACCTCCGCCTCCGGCGCGACCGCCGAGGACGCCTCCGAGAAGACCGAGAACACCGCCGCCGACACCACGTCCGCCGCCGACTCCTCCGACACCACCGCCCGCGTCCTCGGCGTGGTCGGCATCGCCGTCGGCGCGGCGGGCGTGGCGTACGGCGTTCTCGCCGGTCGTCGGCGTACGACCGTCTGAGGCCCGTCACTCATGGCGCGCACAGGGGTCCGTGCGACTCTTGCGTACGGCCCCGGTGCGCGCCGGAGCTCTCACAACTGGGACATTTCTCTATGCGCAAGAAGACGTTCGCGGCGGCCGTTCTGCTCGCCGCCGCCACCCTGACGCTCTCCGCCTGCGGCAGCGGCGACGACGGCCAGAGCCCCGTCTCCGTGGTCGGCGGGGACACCGCGACACAGGCCGCCACCGTGCTCGACACCCCGTTCGAGAAGCCGGACCTGGTGCTCACGGACACGCACGGCAAGAAGTACGACCTCCGGGCGGAGACCAAGGGCCGGCCGACGCTGATCTACTTCGGCTACACCCACTGCCCCGACATCTGCCCGCTGACGATGAACAACATCGCCGTGGCGAAGAAGGCGCTGCCCAAGGCCGAGCAGGACAAGCTGCGGGTCGTGTTCGTGACCACCGACCCGGCGCGGGACACCCCGTCGGAACTCGGCAAGTGGCTCAAGGGCATCGACACCCAGTTCGTCGGCCTGACCGGCGACTTCGCGACCATCCAGGCCGGCGCCCGCACGATGGGCATCTCCATCGAGCCCACCTCGAAGGACAAGAACGGCAAGCTCGTCTCCGTCCACGGCACGCAGGTCGTCGCGTTCTCCCCGAAGACCAACGGCGGTTACCTGCTCTACGGCCAGGACACCACCGTCGACGACTACACCAAGGACCTCCCCAAGATCATCAAGGGGGAGACGCCGTGAGGCGGTTCGCCGGGCCCGTCGCGGTGCTGACCGGCGCGCTGGTCCTCACCGGCTGCGGCGGCTCGGACGACACGAAGGCCCAGCTCTCCGTCAGCTCCGCCTACATCCCCCAGCCGGTCTCCGACATGGCGGCGGGCTTCCTGGACATCGCCAACAAGGGCGGCGCGAAGGACGAGTTGACCTCCGTCACCAGCGACCTCGGCCCGGTCTCCGTGCACGAGACGGTCGGCCAGGCGATGGAGGAGGTCACGTCCCTCGATGTGCCCGCACACGGTCAACTCGTGTTCAAGAGCGGGGGCAACCACCTTATGTTCGACAAGCTGAAGCACACGCTGAAGCAGGGCGACAACGTGACCGTCAAGCTGCACTTTGCCAAGTCCGGCCCGCTCACGGTTGAGATGCCCGTGAAGTCGGCGACGTACAACCCCACGACCGGGCACTGAGGGAGGGACCCCCACCTTGAAGACGACCATCACCCCCCGCGTCCGCAACCTGGTGCTGCTGCTCCTGGCCGTCACCGGCATGCTCTTCGCCGGGGCCGGGACGGCGTCCGCGCACGCCGCGCTGACCGGCAGCGACCCCAGTTCGGGGGTGGTGGTCGACAAGGCTCCGACGCAGATCTCGCTCACCTTCTCCGAGAAGGTGGCGACGAACGACAACTCGCTGCGCGTGCTCAACCCGAAGGGCAAACGCGTCGACGTCGGCAAACCGTCCAACATCAGCGGCACGACGTACGCCATCCAGGTCCGCAGCGGGCTGCCCGACGGCACGTACACGGTGGCCTGGCAGGTCGTGTCGGCCGACAGCCACCCCGTGGCCGGCGCCTTCACCTTCTCCGTCGGCGCCCCCTCCAGGACCACCGTCTCGGTCTCCGACCAGGACGTCGGCGGCGGGCTCGTCGGCGGGCTGTACGGCTTCGGGCGCTACATGTCGTACGCCGGCTTCATCGTCATGGTGGGCGGCGCCGCCTTCATCCTGGCCTGCTGGCAGCGGGGCGCCGGGGTGCGCGCGCTGCAGCGGCTGGTCGTCTCCGGCTGGGTCTCGCTGACCGCGGCCACGCTCTCGCTGCTGCTGGTGCGCGGCTCGTACACGACGACCGGGAAGTTCGGCGACATCTTCAACCTGAACCTCCTCGGCCAGGTGCTCCAAACCAAGACGGGCGCCGCGCTCGTCTCCCGCCTGCTGCTGCTCGCCGCCGCCGCGCTGTTCATCGCCGTGCTCTTCGGGGCTTACGACAAGCGGGAGGACGAGGAGAAGCGGGACCTCACCTTCGGGCTCTCCATCGGCGGCGGTGTGGTGGCCGCCGGGCTCGCCGCGAGCTGGGCGCTGGCCGAGCACGCCTCGACCGGGCTGCAGCCCGGCATCGCGATGCCCGTCGACGTCGTCCACCTGCTGGCCGTGGCGACCTGGCTCGGCGGTCTGTCCGCCCTCCTCGTCGCGCTGTACCGGGCCCCCGCCGACAACCGGGTCGGACGGAGTGCCGTACAGAACTTCTCGCGCATCGCGTTCGGCAGCGTCATCGCACTCGTCGCGACCGGCATCTACCAGTCCTGGCGCCAGCTCGGCTCCTGGTCGGCGTTCACCGACACCGGCTACGGACAACTGCTGCTCGTGAAGATCGGCCTCGTGGCGCTGCTCGTCGGCATCGCGTCGATCTCCCGCCGCTGGACGGGACGGCTCGCGGACACGGCCGAGACGACCGAGACGGTCGTAGAAGAAACGGAAGCCGGGGAGTCCGAGGAACGCGAGCCGGAGAAGGAGCACGTCACCGCGTCCGCCAAGGCCGCCGACTCCGGTGCCAAGGCGTCCGCCACGGCCACCGTCTCCACAGCCACCGACTCCACGACCGTCGACGCCTCGGCCGAGGCCGATTCCCACGCGACCGGGTCCGCCGCGACCGGCGACTCCAAGCGCGCCGCCCAACTCGCCCGCCAGCAGGCCGCCGTGGACACCACACGGCAGAAGCGGCTGCGGGACGCCGACCCGAACCTCTTCGGACTGCGCCGCTCGGTGCTCGCCGAGGCCGCCGTCGCCGTCGTCGTCCTCGCCGTCACCACGGCCCTGACGGCCACCGAACCGGGCCGCACCGAGGAGGACGCCAAGGCGGCCAAGGCATCCGCTTCCTCGGCCGCGAACACCTCGTCCTCGGGCGCCCTGACCCTGGACATGTCCTTCGACACCGGAGGCACGGACGGCAAGGGCGTCATCCGGCTCGACCTCGACCCCGCGCGCGTGGGCGGCAACGAGATGCACGTCTATGTACAGCGCCCCAACGGCCGGGCCTTCGACGTGCCCGAGGTGAAGGTCGCCTTCACCCTCGCCGCCAAGAAGATCGGCCCGCTGCCCGTGACGCCCGACCGCATCACCACCGGGCACTGGGCCGCGAACGGAATCCAGATCCCCATGGCGGGCGACTGGAAGATCTCGGTGACCGTGCGGACCTCCGACATCGACCAGACGACCGTCGACAAGAACGCGCAGATCGGCTGAACCACGCCATGCCTGACCAGTCCATTCCCGAGGCCCCGACCGTAGAGGCACCCCCCGGGGAGGCCGTTTCCGAAAACGCCTCCCCCAGGGAGGGCGTTTCCCGCCGACAGCTCCTCGGTACGGCCGGTGCCACCGGGCTCGTGCTCGGTGCGGCGGGCGGGGCCGTGGGGTACGCGTCCGCACCGGCCGGAGCCACACCGCTGACCTCGCTGGGCGCGGACATGGCAATGTTTCACGGGAAACATCAGCCCGGCATCACCGAGGGCCTCCAGGCGCGCGGCCATCTCGTCGCCTTCGACCTGGCGGCGGGCGCGAGCCGCAAAGAGGCGGCGGCTCTGCTGCGCCGCTGGTCGACGACCGCCGAGCGGCTGATGGCGGGTGAGGCGGCGGCGCACGACGACACGGAGGTCGCCCGGGACGCGGGGCCCTCGTCGCTGACGATCACCTTCGGCTTCGGCAACAGCTTCTTCTCCCGTACCGGGCTGGAGAAGCAGCGGCCCGTCTCCCTCGACCCGCTGCCCGACTTCTCCTCCGACCAGCTCGACAAGGCGCGCAGCAACGGCGACCTGTGGGTGCAGATCGGCGCCAATGACGCGTTGGTCGCCTTCCACGCCCTGCGCACGATCCAGAAGGACGCGGGCAGCGCGGCCAAGGTCCGCTGGCAGATGAACGGCTTCAACCGGACGCCGGGCGCCACGGCCCACACGATGACCGCCCGCAATCTGATGGGCCAGCTCGACGGCACCCGCAACCCCAAGCCGACCGAGTCCGACTTCGACAAACGGATCTTCGTGCCGGCGTCGGGATCGACCGACCCGACGTGGATGGCGAACGGCTCCTACGCCGTCGTACGCCGTATCCGCATGCTCCTCGACGACTGGGAGAAGCTGTCGGTCGGCGCTCAGGAGGATGTCGTGGGGCGCCGCAAGTCCACTGGGGCACCCCTGTCCGGGGGCGGCGAGACGACCGCGATGGACCTGGAGAAGACCGACGCGAAGGGGGCCCTGGTCGTCCCCATCAACGCGCACGCCCGGATCGCCCGCCCCGACCAGAACGGCGGCGCTGCGATGCTCCGGCGCCCCTTCTCGTACCACGACGGCATCGCCGCCGACGGCACCCCGGACGCCGGGCTCCTCTTCGTCTGCTGGCAGGCCGATCCCTTGCGCGGCTTCGTCACCGTGCAGCGGAAACTCGACCGCGGTGACGCCCTGTCGACGTACATCCGGCATGAGGCGAGCGGTCTGTTCGCGGTGCCGGGCGGGGCGGCGAAGGGCGAGTACGTGGGGCAGCGGCTGCTGGAGGGGTGAGCCCGTCGCCCTCACGGGTGGCTGGGCAGGGAAGCGTGTACCGGGTTTCGCAAGGCCCATTAGGGTGAGGTCATGCCAGCCAGCTACGCGTATCTCGGCCCTGAGGGCACCTTCACCGAAGTCGCCCTGCGGACGCTTCCCGAGACGGCCACCCGGGAGCTGATCCCGTATGTGTCGGTGCAGTCCGCCCTGGACGCGGTGCGCAACGGCGAGGCCGAGGCCGCGTTCGTGCCGATCGAGAACTCCGTCGAGGGCGGCATCACCACCACCCTGGACGAGCTGGTCGCGGGCGCGCCGCTGATGATCTACCGCGAGGTGCTGCTGTCGATCACCTTCGCGCTGCTGGTCAGGCCGGGCACGAAGATCTCCGACATCAAGACGGTCTCCGCGCATCCCGCCGCCCAGCCGCAGGTCCGCAACTGGATGAAGGCGAACCTCCCGGACGCCCTGTGGGAGTCGGCGGCCTCGAACGCGGACGCCGCCCGGCTGGTCCAGGAGGGCCGCTACGACGCCGCGTTCGCCGGTGAGTTCGCCGCCGCCCGGTACGGTCTCGAGGCCCTGGAGACCGAGATCCACGACGCGGAGAACGCGCAGACCCGGTTCGTGCTGGTGGGCAGGCCGGCCCGCCCGGCGGCCCCGACCGGCGCGGACAAGACCTCGGTCGTGATCTGGCAGCGTGACGACCACCCCGGCGGTCTGCGCGACCTGCTCGGCGAGTTCGCCACCCGGGGCATCAACCTCATGCTGCTCCAGTCCCGCCCGACCGGCGCCGGCATCGGCAACTACTGCTTCTGCATCGACGCCGAGGGGCACATCTCCGACCGCCGGGTGGCCGAGGCCCTCGCGGGGCTCAAGCGGATCTGTCTGCAGGTGCGCTTCCTCGGTTCGTATCCGCGCGCGGACGTCGGCGTGGACGGGGTGCGGCCGCTCTTCCCGGCGACCTCGGACGAGGACTTCCTGGCCGCGGCCGACTGGGTCGCGCACTGCCAGGACGGCCGTTTCTGACCGGCGGCACCCCGGTAGTACCTGCGTATCTTCGTTATCCACAGAAGTTATCCACAGGTCCGCTTCTCGACCTGGGGACAAGTCGACAACGAAGCACGATCCAGTCGACAAATCTCCCTACAGGCCGTCCACGCGTCCACCGGCGCGTAGGTCACTCTTCGTCCACCTGTTTCCTACGGGCAATCCTATGGAGCGACGCATTTCCACCCGAAAGTGGATGGGAGGCACTTTTGGGGCAGGAATTACCCACCGCGCGAAACGTTCTGGAAATGATCGTTTTCGATGTCCACAGATCTTTCGCACACCCTGTGGATAACTCTTCCGGGATGTGGATTCCTGTGGACAACCGCGACCTCAAGTCCCGTTTCCCACAAGGGATTCGAGTCAACAGGCCGCCGCACGCCTGCCCCGTTCCAGGGAGCGGGACGCTTTTTCGTTGACCCGCGCCGACGCCCGGGAACACTCCGCGCAATTACCCCATAACTACATGTAAGCCGCAGTTCGGAATACCGAGTCGTGAGCCGGAACCTGTCACCGGTAGCCTGGTCCGCGTGATTGACCTTCGCCTGCTCCGTGAGGACCCCGACCGTGTGCGCGCGTCCCAGCGCGCCCGTGGAGAGGACGTCGCGCTCGTCGACGCTCTCCTGTCCGCCGACGAGCGGCGCAGGTCGTCCGGCGTCCGCTTCGACGAGCTGCGCTCCGAGCAGAAGGCGCTCGGCAAGCTCATCCCCAAGGCCTCCGGCGACGAGAAGGCCGAGCTGCTCAAGAAGACGGGCCAGCTCGCCGCCGACGTCAAGGCGGCCGACGCCGAGCAGCACGAGGCGGACGAGGAGACCAAGCGCCTCGCGCTCCAGCTCGGCAACCTCGTGCACCCCGACGTCCCCGTGGGCGGCGAGGAGGACTTCGTCGTCCTGGAGACGCACGGCACGATCCGCGACTTCGGCGCCGAGGGCTTCGAGCCCAAGGACCACCTGGAGCTCGGCGAGGCGCTCGGCGCGATCGACGTCGAGCGCGGCGCCAAGGTCTCCGGCTCGCGCTTCTACTACCTCACCGGCGTCGGCGCCCTCCTCGAGCTGGCGCTCGTCAACGCGGCGATCGCGCAGGCCACGGAGGCCGGCTTCATCCCGATGCTGACCCCGGCGCTGGTCCGCCCGCGCGCCATGGAGGGCACCGGCTTCCTCGGCCAGGCCGCGGAGAACGTGTACCACCTGGAGAAGGACGACTTCTACCTGGTCGGCACCTCCGAGGTCCCCCTCGCCGCGTACCACATGGACGAGATCCTCGACGCGGAGAAGCTCCCGCTGCGCTACGCGGGCTTCTCCCCGTGCTTCCGCCGCGAGGCCGGGACGTACGGCAAGGACACGCGTGGCATCTTCCGCGTGCACCAGTTCGACAAGGTCGAGATGTTCTCGTACGTCCTCCCCGAGGACGCGGAGAACGAGCACCAGCGGCTCCTGGACTGGGAGAAGCAGTGGCTCACCGCCCTCGAACTGCCCTTCCAGGTCATCGACGTTGCCTCGGGCGACCTGGGCTCGTCGGCGTCCCGCAAGTTCGACTGCGAGGCGTGGATCCCGACCCAGGGCAAGTACCGCGAGCTGACCTCGGCGTCCAACTGCGACAGCTTCCAGGCCCGCCGCCTCTCCGTGCGCCTGCGCGACGGCAAGAAGGTGCAGCCGCTGGCCACGCTCAACGGCACGCTGTGCGCCGTACCGCGCACGATCGTGGCGATCCTGGAGAACCACCAACTGCCCGACGGTTCGGTGCGTGTGCCCGAGGTGCTGCGTCCGTACCTGGGCGGCCGTGAGGTCCTGACGCCGGTCGCCAAGTGACAGCCGGCTTCCCTTACCGGCTGATCGCGACCGACCTCGACGGAACGCTCCTGCGCTCCGACGAGTCGATCTCGTCGCGCACCCGGGACGCCCTCGCCGCGGCGGGCGCGGCACACATCGTGGTGACGGGCCGCGCGGTCCCCTGGACCCGGCACATCCTGGACGACCTCGGCTACGAGGGCCTCGCGGTCTGCGGCCAGGGCGCCCAGGTCTACGACGCCGGGGAGCACCGCCTGCTGACCTCGGTCACCCTGGACCGGCAACTCGCCGGGGTGGCACTCGCCAAGATCGAGGCGGAGGTCGGCCCGCTGTACCTCGCGGCGAGCCGGGACGGCCTGGACGGCGAGGTGCTGGTCGGCGACGGGTACGCGGTCACGGGCACGCTGCCGTCGACGCCCCTCTCGGACGTGTCCGAGCTGTGGGCGGCGCCGCTGAACAAGATCTACGTCCAGCACCCGACCCTCACGGACGACGAACTCGCCGAGGCGGCAACGCTCGCCGCCGGCGGTTTCGTCTCGGTCGCGATGGCCGGCGCGGGCATCGTCGAACTCCTCCCGCTCGGCCTCACGAAGGCGACCGGTCTGTCGTTGGCGGCCCGCCGCCTGGGCCTGAAGGCGGCCGACACGATTGCCTTCGGCGATATGCCGAACGACATCGCGATGTTCGGGTGGGCGTCCCATGGCGTGGCCATGGCCAACGCGCATGAGGAGCTCAAGGCGGTGGCGAACGAGGTGACGTCTTCGAATGAGGAGGACGGGATCGCGGTGGTGTTGGAGCGACTGCTGAGCTGAGGTCGTCGTATGGCTGCGGGCCGGTGGGGGCTGGTCGCGCCCGCGCGGCGGAGCCGCAAGTCGATACGGCCCCGCGCCCCTTGGGTGGGCGCACCGGTCCTTGGCTTCGCATGATGCGCAGTTGCAGTGACAACGTCTTGCGGAGGATGCACGGATCGAACGTGCGCGGGCTTTCCAGGCCCGACCATGACTCGCTGTTAATTGAACACAGCGCAAGCCCGTGCCTTACCACTCGGCCAATCCTCCGGGAGGGCGGCCCACGCGATAATGAGTCGCGTGCTCGAAGCGGCCGCCCCGGGCAGCTCCCCGTGGTGGGCGGCTCGACGGAGGGGTAACTACTCCGGAGACCGCCGCGGGCTGCCCTGAAGGGAGTTGGACGTACTGTCTGGCATCGACATCGTCCAGCTCCTCTCCCAGTCGGTGGCGCCGGCTGATCCGGCGTCGACACAACAACTGTGCCTGTACGCCGAGTTGGGCGCCACCGAATAAAAGGGCGGCCGTGTGACAGTCAGCGTCGGCGCCACCTGCGCCTGCGCGCCTTGCTGAAGAACCATCCCGCGGGCGGCTCGTCCGAGCGCCAGGGCTGTGGCTCGGGCGACTCGTTGCGCCAGCGGGCCGCGAGCATCCGGGCCCGGGCGGACGGCTCGGCCGTCTCGGCGGACCGTATGAAGTCGTCGTCCAGGACCAGCTTGTCCCAGCCGTCCCCGGACTCCGCCTGACCGCCGCCGTACGTAGCCTCTCCGGCCATCCCCGTTCCTCCTAGCCACGCGTCCTGTTTGCCCAGTGTGCCCGGACAGAGATGAAGCCCCCGTCAAGATCAGGACCTGTCATCTCCGCAGCAGGCCTGTCGTCCATCAGGCCCTGTCACTCCTCGCCGGCGAGCTTCAGCGAGCGCAGCTTCTGGCCGGCGTACCAGGTGGCTCCCGCGGTGACCAGGACGAGGAACACCGTCGCCGTGGTCAGTCCGACGTCCGAGGTCACCAGGTCGCCGCCGGACACCTTGTGGGCGACGGCCAGGGACCACTGCTGGACGCTCAGCGTGCGGGCGCCGGCGACCAGGGAGCCGAACAGGGCCTCCCAGACGAGGGCGTAGACGAGCCCGAAGACCACCGCGTGCCGGGAGACCGTGCCGAGCAGCAGGAAGAGGGCCGCGTAGGCGATGGAGGCGACCAGGGCGGCCACCGTGAAGGCCACGGCGATCTGCTGGCCGTTGCCGTTGAGGATGAACCCGGCGATCAGCATGGGCACGGCCGAGAACACCATGGTCACCGCGACCGCCACGATCAGCTTGGTGAAGATGATCGTCGGCCGCTTCAGCGGCTTGGACAGCAGGTACACCACCGAGCCGTCGTCGATCTCCGGTCCGATCGCGCCCGTGCCCGCGATGACGCCGATGATCGGCACCATCGTGGCGAGGCCGAGCCCGCCCAGGACGTCGACCGCGGTCTGGTCGTCGGCGCCGGTGAGGCCCCGCACGACCACGGAGATCGCGATCAGCAGGAAGGGCAGGGCGCCCAGGATGAGGGCCCGGCGCCGGCCGAGCAGGGCCCGGTAGGTGAGTCGGGCGACTGTGGGGTCGTACATCTCTTGGCCTCCTACGCCGCGACGAGATACGAGAAGACGGACTCGAGGGACTCGTCCGACGGCGAGACCGTGAGCAGCCGGATGCCGTGGTCCCTGGCCACCCGGGGCAGCAGGGCCGTGAACCGGCCGAAGTCGACGGCCTGGATGCGCAGCGCGCCCTCGGCCAGGTCGACCTCGATGCCGGACGTCGACGGGTCGGCGATCAGCGCGGCCGCGAGAGCGCGGTCGTCGCTGGAGCGGACCAGGTAGCGGTGCGGGCGGTCGGTCATCAGGCGGCGGATCTTGCGGAAGTCGCCGCTGGCCGCGTGCCGTCCGGCCACAACCACCTCGATGTGCCAGGCGAGTTGCTCGACCTCTTCGAGGATGTGGGACGAGAACAGCACCGTGCGGCCCTCGTCGCCCATCCGCCGCAGCAGGTCCATGAGCTGCATGCGCTGGCGCGGGTCCATGCCGTTGAAGGGCTCGTCGAGGAGCAGGAGCGAGGGGTCGTGGACCAGGGCGGACGCCATCTTCACGCGCTGGCGCATGCCCTTGGAGTACGTGGAGATCTTGCGGTCCTGCGCGTACTCCATCTCGACCGTGGCGAGCGCCTTCTGGGCCGCCTTGGCTCCCAGGCCGTGCAACTCGGCGTTGGCGACGACGAATTCGCGTCCCGTGAGGAAGTCGTACATCGCCTCGCGCTCGGGGACGATGCCGATGTGCTTGTAGATCTGCTCGTTGCGCCACACCTGCTGGCCGTCGAGGGTGACGCTGCCGGTGGAGGGGGCGAGGAAGCCGCCCATCATGTTGATGAGGGTGGACTTTCCGGCGCCGTTGGGGCCGAGGAGTCCGGTGACTCCGGGGCCGACGTTCATGGTGATGTCGTTGACGGCGACCACGTTGCCGAACCAGCGGGAGACGTGGTCGATGGAGAGCGTGGTCACAGGCCCACCTTCCGGTAGCGGCGGATCAGGAGGCCGTAGGTCGCGGCGATGAGGCCCAGGACGGCGAGGACGTAGACGACGCCTTCCGCGTGGGTGGGTCCGACGCCTCCGGGGAACGCCGACGTCGCTCCCAGGAAGGCCGACTGGAGTCCGTCGATGAGGGTGACGGGCGAGAAGAGGCCTATCCAGGCGATGGCGTTCGTGGCGTTCTGCGCGTCGGCGATCGCCTGGAGGGTGGAGACGGCGCCGTAGGAGATGGTCAGTACGGCGATGACGGCCGCGATGCCGAAGCCCCGGCGCGGGGTGACCGCGGCGATGACCAGGCCGATGCCGGCGAAGAGCAGGGAGAGGAGGGTCACGGAGACGAGGCCCTGGGCGAAGCCCTTGGTCTGGTCGGCGAAGTCGAGCTTCGCGAGCAACGCTCCTACGTAGAGCACGATCAGAGGGGCCGCGGTCAGGATGAACATGGCCGAGGCGAGGGCCGCGAACTTGGCCCTTACGTAGTCGGCGGTCTCGATCGGCCGCGAGAAGTACAGCGGCACGGTCTTGAAGCGCAGGTCGCGCGAGACGGACTGCGGTGCCTGGGAGGCGACGTAGAGGCTGATGACGGCCTGCATGATGATCGCGTAGCGCGTGTAGTCGACGGGCAGGTCCTTGGCCTTCGTGGCGACCGCGACGGCCACCATGATGGCCGCGGGCACGCACATGACCACGAACAGCAGCATCGGCAGCACCTTGGACTTCACCGAGCGGCCGAGGCCGTAGGAGCCGCGCAGGGACTGCGAGTAGAGGGAGCGGCGGGCGTAGGCGCGGCCCAGGCGGGGGCCGTCGTAGTGGCGGTAGCCGATGTTGTGGATACGGGTCTGGTCGCCCGGCTGGGGGACCAGGGGCTGGTCAATTGCCATGGCCTACGGCCTCCTTCCGCTCTGCGTCGTGGCCGGCGCCCGTGTCGGTGCCGGTGTCGGTGAAGACCTCGGAGATGTGGTGCCGGCGCTGCTCCATGCGCACCAGGCCGAGGCCGAGGTCCGCGATCACGTCCCGGACCACGTCGTACGTCTCCTCGCCCGAGGCCGTCAGGAGCAGGACGTGGCCCGCGCCGGGCAGGCCGCTGCTGTCGTGGGTGTCCACCCCGCGCGCGTGGAGCGCGTCGCGCACCGCGCGGGTGCCGTCCGGGTGCTCGTCGGTGTCGGTGACCTCGATGGCGAGGGTCGTCGTGGTCTGGGTGAAGTCCGTGGTGGAGCTGGACCGCAGGAGCTTGCCGCCGTCGACCACGATCACGTGGTCGCAGGTGCGCTCCAGCTCGCCCAGCAGGTGCGAGGTCACCAGGACCGAGATGCCGAAGTCGGTGTAGATGCGGCGGATGAGGCCGAGCATCTCGTCGCGGCCGACCGGGTCGAGGCCGTTGGTCGGCTCGTCCAGGAAGACCAGTTGCGGGTCGTGGACAAGGGCCTGCGCGAGCTTGACGCGCTGCTTCATGCCCGTCGAGTAGCCGCCGATGGGGCGGTAGCGCTCCTCGTACAGACCGACATGGCGCAGGGTGTCGGCGGTGCGCTCGCGCGCCGCGGTCGGTGGCAGGCCGGACATGCGCGCCATGTGGACGACGAACTCGGTGGCCGAGACGTCGGGCGGCAGACAGTCGTGCTCCGGCATGTACCCGACGCGCTCACGGATGTCGGCACCCTTGGTGGCGACATCGAGGCCGAGCACTTCGGCTCGGCCCTCGGAGGCGGGGGACAGACCCAGCAGGATCTTGATCAAGGTCGACTTGCCGGCTCCGTTGGCACCGACGAGCCCCGTCACACCGGGGCCGACGTCCACGGAGAGCCGGTCAAGCGCGGTCACCCTTGGGAACCGCTTGCTCAGGCTTTCGGTCGCGATCACAGTCACGTCTACGAAGGTAGTGACGCGGACCACTGCGGTCGTCACCCCGCAGAGCTGTACTCGCGTCAGACTCCAGACGTACGGGCCCGTAGGGGATGCCCTGCTTGAGAGCTACGCGGGGACGCCTGGGCGTTTGTCCACAGGTGGAGATCAGGCCTATTGACGGAGCCTCTAACAACTGTCACATTCACCAGTGTCAAGTTACGAGCACGTACCGCAGTCGATGTGGACAGGTGGGGCGGTGGCATGACTACGGCGGTGACACGCGAACTCTCCGCGGAACTGCGGGGGTTCAGGGAGGTCCAGCGGCTGGCGTACGAGTGCGCCGAAGCCGTCGCGGCCCGACTGGAGCCCGGGGTGACCGAGCGCGACGCGGCGCGGATGCAGCGGTCGTGGCTGCGCGCACGGGGAGTGCGGGACTGGTTCCATCTGCCCTTCGCCTGGTTCGGCGACCGCACGGCGTTCACCAACTTCCGGGTGCCGCTGCAGTTCTTCCCCACGGGCCGGCGTCTTGAGCCCGGCATGCCGTTCATCCTGGACATGGCCCCCGTGTACAAGGGCTTCACGGCCGACATCGGCTATTCGGGCTCCCTGGGCGGCAACCCGGTGCAGGACCGGCTGATGGCCGACCTGGAGGCGCACCGCGCACTGCTCCTGCGCGAGGTGCGCGAGCGGCGCCCGTTGCGCGAGATCTACGAGGACGTGGACCGCCTCATGGTCCGCCAGGGGTATGCCAACCGGCACCGCGCGTATCCCTTCGGCGTGATCGCGCACAAGGTCGACCGGGTGGCCGAACGCCCTTGGTCCCCGCGCCTGTTCGGGTTCGGCACGCAGTCCCTGAAGGGCCTCGCGAGCGACGCGCTGCACGGCCACCGCGACGGCTGGTCCCCGCTGTGGTCGCCGTACCGCTTCTCCGACCATCCCCCGCACCCGGGCCTGTGGGCGGTCGAACCGCATCTCGGATTCCGGGGCACGGGCGCCAAGTTCGAGGAGATCCTGGTCGTCACCGACTCCAAGGACCCCGAACAGAGCGCCTTCTGGCTCGACGACGATCTGCCGCACGTGCGGCGCTGGGCGGAGGACAAGTGACGCTTGAGGGTGCGCGCGAGCGCCGGGTGCGGACCGGCGGAGTCGAGCTGTGCGTGGCCGAGTTGGGGGACCCGTCGAACCCGACGGTGGTCCTGGTGCACGGTTACCCCGACAGCAAGGAGGTCTGGTCCGAGGTGGCCGGCCGCCTCGCCGACCGCTTCCACGTCGTGCTCTACGACGTCCGGGGGCACGGCCGGTCGACGGCCCCGCAGCCGCTGCGGGGCGGGTTCACCCTGGAGAAGCTCACGGACGACTTCCTGGCGGTCGCGGACGCGGTCAGCCCGGACCGGCCGGTGCACCTGGTGGGGCACGACTGGGGTTCGGTGCAGTCCTGGGAGTTCGTCACCGTCGGGCGCACGGAGGGCCGTATCGCCTCCTTCACGTCGATGTCCGGGCCGTCCCTGGACCACTTCGGGCACTGGATCAACAAGCGCCTCACCCGGCCCACCCCGCGCCGCGTCGGCCAACTCCTGGGCCAGGGGGCCAAGTCCTGGTACGTGTACCTGCTGCACACGCCCGTGCTGCCCGAACTCGCCTGGCGCGGCCCGCTCGGCAAGCGCTGGCCGAAGATCCTGGAGCGCGTCGAGAAGGTCCCGCGCGGCGACTACCCGACCTCGTCGCTCCCCACGGACGCGGCCCACGGCGCCTGGCTCTACCGGGACAACGTCCGGGCCCGGCTGCGCAGGCCACGCCCCGACGCGTACGCGCACGCGCCCGTGCAGCTCGTCACGCCCCTGGGGGACGCGTTCCTGTCCGAGCGGCTCTACGACGAACTGGAGCTGTGGGCACCGGGGTTGGTGCGCCACACGCTGCCCGCCAAGCACTGGATCCCACGCACGCGTCCCGATCAACTGGCCTCCTGGATCACCGAGTTCGTGACCGCCAACGAGGGCGACCGGCCCGCGCCGACGCCGGCGACCGGCAAGTACGTCGAGCGGTTCGGCGGGCAGCTCGTGCTGGTCACGGGCGCGGGCAGCGGTATCGGGCGGGCCACGGCGTTCGCCTTCGCCGAGTCCGGCGCGCGCGTGGTGGCCGTCGACCGGGACGCGGAGAGCGCGGCCCGCACCGCCGAACTGGCCCGCCTGATCGGCGCCCCCGAGGCCTGGGCGGAGACGGTCGACGTCTCCGACGAGCAGGCCATGGAGAAGCTCGCCGCGAAGGTCGCCGCCGAGTACGGCGTGGTGGACGTCCTGGTGAACAACGCCGGAATCGGACTCTCCGGTTCCTTCTTCGACACCACCCCGGAGGACTGGAAGAAGGTCCTCGACGTCAACCTGTGGGGAGTGATCCACGGCTGCCGGCTCTTCGGGAAACAGATGGCCGAGCGCGGCCAGGGCGGCCACATCGTCAACACGGCCTCGGCGGCGGCGTTCCAGCCCTCCAAGGTGCTGCCCGCCTACAGCACCTCCAAGGCGGCCGTGTTGATGCTCAGCGAGTGCCTGCGCGCGGAACTGTCCGGGCAGGGGATCGGTGTCTCGGCGATATGCCCGGGCCTCGTCAACACCAACATCACCTCGACCGCGCACTTCGCCGGGGTCGACGCCGACGAGGAGAAGCGGCGCCAGAAGAGGTCGGCGCGCCTGTACGGGCTGCGCAACTACCCGCCGGAGAAGGTCGCCGACGCGATCCTGCGGGCGGTCGTCCGCAACCAGGCCGTCGTGCCCGTCACTCCGGAGGCGCGCGGCGCCCGTCTGATGTCCCGGTTCGCCCCGCGCGCGCTGCGGGCGATGGCCCGGCTGGAGCCGCCGCTGTGACCTCCGCGGACGAGCACCACGCCGGCGAACACCACACGATCGCGCCCCGCCGGGTCTCCTTCGACTGGTCGCGCACGCCCCTGCACTGGATCCCGGACGAGCCGACCGCCACCCATGTCCTCAACGTCCTGCATCTGCTGCTGCCGGCGGGGGAGCGGTGGTTCGTGAAGGTCCTCAAGGAGGGCCTGCCGCTGGTCGAGGACCCCCGGCTCCGCGCGGACGTGAAGGGGTTCATGGGCCAGGAGGCCACGCACAGCGTCCAGCACGCGCACGTGCTGGACCGGCTCACGGCCCAGCGGTTCGACACCGCGGACTTCACCCGGCACGTCGACTTCCTCTTCGAACGGCTGCTCGGCGAACACCCGCCGCTGGGCGCGCCGGTGCCGGAGCGGGAGTGGCTGCGCTTCCGGCTCGCGGTCGTCGCGGCGATCGAGCAGTTCACGGCGGTGCTGGGCGACTGGATCCTGACCGCCGAGGGCCTCGACCGGGCCGGCGCCGACGAGATCATGCTGGACCTGCTGCGCTGGCACGGAGCGGAGGAGGTCGAACACCGCGCGGTCGCCTTCGACATGTTCCAGCACTGCGGCGGCCACGGCCTCCCCCGCTACGCGCACCGCGTCGTGGGCATGGCGGTGACGGCCCCCGTGATGCTCGCCCTGTGGGCCTGGGGCACGGCCTACTTGATACGCCACGACCCCCAACTCCCCGGCCACGTCCGCTACTCCCTCACCGAACACAACAAGGCCGTACGAAAAGGCCTGCTGCCCACCTGGAGATCGCTCGGCGCGGCGGTCCCCCGCTATCTGCGGCGCTCCTACCATCCGTCCCGGGAGGGGTCGTCGAGCCGGGCGGCGGAGTACTTGAAGCGCTCACCGGCGGCTCGGGCGGGGGCCGCGTGACCTCCGGGTCCGGTCCTGACTCCGGTCCCCGCGAGCCCACTTACCGCATCGAGGACCTCGCCCGGCTCAGCGGTGCCACCGTCCGGACGATCCGTGCCTACCAGGACCGCGGTCTGCTCCCCCGGCCCGAGCGGCGCGGGCGGGCCAATGTGTACGCCGGCGTCCATCTCGCCCGGCTCCGGCAGATCGCGGACCTGCTCGACCGCGGCTACGGACTGGCCTCCATCAAGGAGTTGCTGGACGCCTGGGACGCGGGCCGGGGGCTGGGCGGGGTGCTCGGGCTGGTCGCCGAGGTGGACGGGCCGTGGACCGACGAGGAAGCGGTCCGGGTCTCGCGCGCCGAGCTGGAGCAGCGCTTCGGTGGCACCCCGGACGCCACGGCCGTCGCCGAGGCCGTCGAACTCGGCGTGCTGGAGCCGGTCCCCGGGGACCCCGACTCCTTCCTCGTGCCGAGCCCCCAAGAGCTCGCGGTGGCCGTCGAGTTGTACGCCTCGGGGGTTCCCCTGTCCGCGATCTCGTCCCACCTACGGGAGTTGAGGGTCCAGGTCGAGCACATCGCCTCCCGTTTCCTGGAGTTCACCACCGAGCACGTCTTCGCCCGCTACCTCGACGGACCGCACCGTCCGACGGACGCGGACGCCACAGAAGCGGCCTCACTCGTACGACGACTGCGCCCCCTCGCGCGGCAGACCGTGGACGCCGAACTCGCCCGCGCGATGCGCCTGTTCGCCAACCGGTCCCTGCGCCGGCACCTCGGGGCGGCGGAACCCTCGCGCCCCGTGTCCTCGTCACGTTCCGTGGCCGTGCCCGAGACGACAATGCGGGCCGTGGAGGCGCTGGTTGGTACGGCGAAGGCGGCCGAGTTCATCGCGCTGGCGGCTGAACGGGAGCTGCGGGCAAGGGCGTTGGATGCGCTCATGCCAAAGGGTGGCCCCCCGACCGATCTTGACGAACAGGGGTGACATGACAGGGAGTTGTCCACAGAAACGCCAATTCCCCTGTGGATAACTACAGTTGGTTGTGGATCAAACATCGGCCGCAAAATAAAATGCGTGATCCACGTCTCTCGCGTCATGCTGACCGGATGGATGAAAGACGCACCGTGAAGGTGTCGAAGTACCTCTCCAAGCATCTGCGCCACCAGCCCGAGCGGATCGGGCTCACGCTCGACGAGGCCGGCTGGGTCGAGATCGACACGCTGATCGCGGCCTGTGCCGCGCACGGGTTCCGGTTCAGCCGCGAGGAACTCGACCATGTGGTGGCCACGAACGACAAACGCCGCTTCGCGATCGAGGGCACCCGTATCCGCGCCAGCCAGGGCCACAGCATCGAGGTCGACCTCGGACTGCCCCCGGCCACGCCGCCGGCGTACCTCTTCCACGGCACGGTCGCGCGCAACCTGGACGCGATCCGGACCGAGGGGCTCAGGCCCATGAACCGCCACGCCGTACATCTCTCCGCCGACCGCGAGACCGCGACCCGCGTGGGCGCCCGCCGCGGCCGGCCCGTCGTGCTCTCCGTGGACGCGGGCGCGATGCACAAGGACGGCCAGGTGTTCCGGGTCAGCGAGAACGGGGTGTGGCTCACGGAGGCGGTGCCCGCGCGCTACCTGCGGTTCCCCGAGTCGCACTGACCCCGTACGGCCGGAGAAGACCTACGAAGGTCAAGGAGGCCCGAGGAGCCCGAAGAGTGCTGACCCGCTATGGCCTCGGTCGCACTGCCCCGGCATGATCAGTGGTATGGACCACTTCCCCACCACCGAGGCCGCCGTCACCGCCCTCCGTGCCCTCGCCGCCGAGTACGCGCGCGAGATCGAGGTCACCCATGACATCGGCGCCGACCAGACCTCACGCCGTACCTCCGCGGGCTTCGGCGTCACCACCGACCCGGACGGCTCGCTCCCGCACGAGGCCTTCGTCGAGTTCGGCGGGCTGCCGCGGGTGAGTGTGCGGCTCTATCCCGAGGACGACGCCCTGATCACGGTCGAGGGCATCGCCTGCCCCGACATCGCCCGCGACGACGTCCCCGCCTTCCTCCGCTCCGTCTTCGAC
This sequence comes from Streptomyces sp. NBC_01478, assembly GCF_036227225.1. Taxonomy (GTDB): domain Bacteria; phylum Actinomycetota; class Actinomycetes; order Streptomycetales; family Streptomycetaceae; genus Streptomyces. The sequence goes on from NZ_CP109444.1 coordinate 5,885,146, forward strand.
GGCCGTGCGTACGTCAAGACCCGCCGCTTCCCGCCCGCATGCCGCTTGATCGTCCCGCTGCCCGGCGACCGGACGCACGAGGAGTGGATCTCGATGATCATCCTCACACCATGGCTCAACAGCCGCATCCAGTGACGGTTTCACGTGAAACACGCACGGCCCATAACCTGGGAATCATGAGCCTGCGCCTGAGCACCGTGATCCTCCCGTACCGCCGCTGGAACGAGGGGAGCCGCGAGGCATGGCAACGCGCGGAACAGCTCGGCTTCCACACCGCCTACACCTACGACCACCTGTCCTGGCGCACCTTCCGGGACGGCCCGTGGTTCGGGGCCGTCCCGACGCTGACCGCCGCCGCGGCCGTGACCGAGCGGATGCGGCTGGGCACCCTCGTCACCTCGCCGAATTTCCGGCACCCGGTGACCCTCGCCAAGGACCTCATCTCGCTCGACGACGTCTCGGACGGGCGGGTCACCCTCGGCATCGGCGCGGGCGGCACCGGCTTCGACGCGACCGCGCTCGGGCAGGAGCCGTGGACCCCGCGTGAGCGGGCCGACCGGTTCGGGGAGTTCGTTCCGTTGCTGGACCGGCTGCTCACCGAGGACTCGGTGTCGTACGAGGGGGACTTCTACTCGGCGCACGAGGCGCGCAACATCCCGGGCTGTGTGCAGCGGCCCCGGCTGCCCTTCGCGGTGGCCGCCACCGGTCCGCGCGGGCTGAAGCTCGCCGCCCGGTACGGGCAGGGATGGGTGACCACCGGCGACCCCAGGCTGTTCGAGAACGGCACGTCTGAGCAGTCGGTCCAGGCCATCCGCGGGCAGGTCGAGAGACTGGCCGACGCCTGTGCGGCGATCGGCCGGGAAGCGGCGGGGATCGACAAGATCCTGCTCACCGGTTTCACCCCGGACCGCAGCCGTCCGCTGGAGTCCCTCGGCGCCTTCGTCGACTTCGCGGGCCGGCACCAGGAACTGGGCTTCACCGACATCGTGATCCACTGGCCCGTCCCGGACTACGCCGACTTCGCCGCGGACGAGAAGATCTTCGAGCAGATCGCCATGGAGGCTCCGACGCAGCTCCGCTGAGTCGGCACCGCCGCACCGCGCTCCGCCGGGACCGTGGAGCGCAACGGCCCTGGTGGGGGCGGTAACCACTCACCTGTGCACACTCCCGCACAGCCGTGCGGGCATATGCGGGAGAATGGCCCGGTGACCTCAGCTACTCGACAGCCCGAGACCCCGGCCTCCGCCGTCCCGCCACGGCTGATCGCCACCGACCTGGACGGCACTCTCCTGCGCGACGACAAGTCGGTGTCCCCCCGCACGGTGGCGGCCCTGGCGGCGGCCGAGGAGGCGGGTATCGAGGTCTTCTTCGTCACCGGCCGCCCGGCCCGCTGGATGGACGTCGTCAGCGACCATGTCCACGGCCACGGCCTGGCGATCTGCGGCAACGGCGCGGCCGTGGTCGACCTGCACGGCGGCCCCGGCGCCCACCGCTTCGTGAAGGTCCGCGAACTGGCCCGGGAGAACGCCCTCGACGCCGTACGACTGGTGCGCGAGGCGGCGCCCGGGACCGTGTACGCGATCGAGCAGACCTACGGCTTCTACCAGGAGCCGGCGTATCCGAAGCTGCACCTGGAGATCCCGGACACCCTCGCCCCCGCCGAGAAACTCCTGGCTCCGGACGCCCCGGGAGCCGACGAACCGGTGCTGAAGATCCTCGCGTTCCACCCCGAGCTGGACCCGGACGTCTTCCTGGACGTCGCCCGCCTCGCCCTCGGCGACCGCGCGAACGTCACCCGCTCCAGCCCCAGCGCCCTGCTGGAGATCAGCGGGCCCGGAGTCTCCAAGGCGAGCACGCTCGCCCTGTGCTGCGCGGAGCGCGGTATCGCGCCCGAGGAGGTCGTCGCCTTCGGGGACATGCCGAACGACGTCGAGATGCTCACCTGGGCGGGACGGTCGTACGCGATGGGCAACGCGCACCCCGATGTGCTCGCGGCGGCCTCCGGGCGGACCGTCGACAACAACGAGGACGGCGTGGCGGTCGTGATCGAGCGAATGCTGGCGGAGCGGCGGTAACTCCCGCCGCCGTAACGGGCGTGGTCCTGGAGCGCGCCCCTTACCCGGGCAATCCGTGGCCTAACCGAGCGGAACTCCTCGCTGTGCCAGCCAGGGCAGCGGGTCGAGCGCCGATCCCAGCTCGGGGGTGACCCGCACCTCGAAGTGCAGATGCGGGCCGGTGGAGTTGCCGGTCGTGCCGGACTGGCCGATCCACCGGCCGGTGGTGACGCGGTCCCCCTGGTCGACGGTGACGGCGGCGAGGTGGGCGTACTGCGTGTAATAGCCGCCCGGGTGCTCGATCACGATCTGGATGCCGAAGGCGCCGCCGCAGGACACCCGGACCACCCGGCCCGCTCCGGCCGCCCGCACCGGCGTGCCGACGGGCACCGCGAAGTCCTGGCCGGTGTGCCGGTTCGCCCAGCGGGAGCCGCCGCTGCCGAAGCCCGCGGACAGTTCGACCGTCTCCACCGGCGCGACCCATGAGGTGGTGACCCGGTTCGGCGGCTGGTCGAGACGGACGGCGCCCCGGCAGGTGCCCGCCGCGACCGAGGCGTCCGCCTGGCCCTGCAACTGCCCGCGCGCCTCGTCGAGTCTCCGCTGGATGCCCTGCTTCAGGTCGGCGAGTTCGGCGTTCCGCTTCTCCAGTGCCCGCCACTGCGACGCGGCCTTCGCCTCGTCGGCCGCGAGGCGTACCTCGGCCCGCCGGCTCCTGCCGATCGCGTTGCCGACAGCGAGATCCGCCTGCGAGAAGACATGTTGATCGCGCATCAGATCCTCGGGGCTGTCCGCGAGGATGATCCGGGCCGCCATCGGGATCCCGCCTCCGCCGCGGTACTGTGCGCGGGCGATCCGGCCCAGGTCCTCGTGCAGCCGTGCGGTCTCCCGTCGTTCGCCGTCGAGTCGGTCCTCGGCCTGTTGGGCGCGGGCCCGTTGCGCGTCCGCCTCCTGCCGCCCGGCCTCGTACTGCTGGGTCGCCAGGGCGGCGTCCTCGTACAGCCGCGCGACCTGCGCGCTGACGCCCGCGGCGGGCTGATCGTCGTCGCCGGGGCGGGCCGCCAGAACGGCGATCGCGCACAGCAGCACCGGAACGAGCAGTGGATGACGGCGAGATGAGCGCATGTCAGCGATCGTGACCCGCGCGGGGGACGAGGGCCCTGTTCAAGTCGTACGCATGGGGGACGCGTTGCTGCGAACGGCTCAGCACAATGCCGTGGTGAGGGGCTCAGTGGGGCGCCTGCCACACCACCGTCGTACCGCCGCCGTCCGCGCCGATGCCCGGCCCGTACCAACTGTCGCCGCCCAGGGATTCGGCCCGCCGTTTCAGGTTCTTCAGCCCGCTGCGCCGGCCGCCCGCGGGGATGCCTACGCCGTCGTCCGCGACGGTGAGCCGTACGCCGGGCCGTCCGTCCGGCAGCGTCGCGGTCGCGTCGACGACGACCTCGATCCGCGCCGCCCGCGCGTGCCGGAACGCGTTGGAGAGGGCCTCGCGCAGGGCCGCGATGAGGTTCTTGCCGGTGAGGTCGCCGACCGTCGTGTCGACCGCGCCGACGAAACGGTGCGCGGGCCGGAAACCGAGCGGCACGGCCGCCATGTTGATCTCCCGCAGCACCCGCGTGCGCAGCCCGGACGGCGCCTCTGCGGGGCCCCGCTGGAGCGCGAAGATCGCGGTGCGGATCTCCTGGATGGTGACGTCGAGTTCGTCGACGGCGTTGCCCACACCGTGCCGCACCTCGGGCACGAGCGGCCCGCGCCGGGCGCCCTCCAGCATCATCCCGGTGGCGAACAGCCGTTGGACGACCAGGTCGTGCAGGTCACGGGCGATCCGGTCGCGGTCCTCGTACACCGCGAGCCGTTCCCGGTCGCGTTGTGCCTCGGCCATCATCAGCGCGAGCGCGGCCTGCGAGGCGAACTGGACCGCGAGGGTGCGTTCGGCCTCCGTGAACCGCCGCTCGCCCTGCGCGCGGGGCGTGACCAGGGCCCCCAGAACGCGCCCTCCGCTCTGCAGGGGCAGCGCCATGATCGGCCCGTACGCGCGCGCGAGGGCGCTGAGCATACGGGGATCGGTGGCCGCGTCCGCCACGAACACCGGCTGTCCGGCGAGGAGTTGGGCGACGATCTCGCTGTCCGGTGGGACGACCCTGCCGAGTTGGTCCGACGGCTGTTCCGAGGCCACGGCGACGATCTCCATGCCGCCCGCGTCGGCGGGCAGCAGGACGATCCCGGCCGCCGACCCGGACAACCGGCGAGCCTGTTCCGCGACGACCTGGAGGGCCTCCTCGGCGTCCCCGCCGGACAGCAACGCGGTCGTGACGGCCACCGACCCGTCGATCCACCGCTCGCGCTGCTGGGCGGCCTCGTACAGCCGGGCGTTGCCGACGGCGATACCGGCCTCGGTCGCCAGCACCCGGACCATGGTGACGTCGTGGTCGTCGAAGGGGGCCCCACCGCGCTTCTCGCCGAGATACAGGTTCCCGAAGACCTCGCCCTGGACGCGGATCGGAACACCGAGGAAGCCGCGCATCCGCGGATGGTGCTCGGGGAAACCCCAGGACCGGGGATCCTCGGTCACGTCCGCCAGCAGCACCGGCTCCGTCTCCCGGATGAGCGCGCCGAGCAGTCCCTTGTGCCCGTCGGGGAACCGCCCGATGCGCCGCGCGGTCCCCGCGTCGACCCCGTGGAAGACGAAGTCCGCGAGGGCGTCGCCGTCCTCGTCGACGACCCCGATCCCCGCGTAGCGCGCGTCCGTGAGAGTCGCCGCCGCCTCGCAGATCCGCTCCAGCGTGGAGTGCAGTTCGAGCCCGCTCCCCACGGACCGCATCGCCTCCAGCAACTGCGGCACCCGCACGGCCAGTTCGGCCGACAGTCCCGAGGCGGGCGACGGGGGACCGGGACGCTCGGCGGCTGACATACCCCGAGCCTAATTAGTCCTCTTTGTCACGGAAAGTCGAGCGCATCGGCCACGGGCCCCTACCCGGCCGCCACCAGCAGCTCCGACTCCGCCTCCCGCTCGGCCATCGCCCGCAACGGCCCCGCCACCGCGGCCAGTCCGGCGTACGGCCCCCGCTGCACCACACGCCCCTCGTCCAGCACGATCACCTCGTCCACGTCCTCCAGACCCGCCAGCCGGTGCGTGATGAGCAGGGTCGTACGGCCTTCCGTGGCGGCCAGCAGATCGGCGGTGAGGGCGTCGGCGGTCGCCAGGTCCAGGTGTTCGGCGGGCTCGTCGAGTACCAGGACCGGGAAGTCGGCGAGGAGTGCCCGGGCGAGCGCCAGCCGCTGCCGCTGCCCGCCGGAGAGCCGCGCCCCGTGTTCACCGACCAGCGTGTCGAGGCCGTCGGGCAGTGCGTCGGCCCAGTCGAGCAGCCGGGCACGCGCGAGCGCGGCCCGCAGTTCGTCCTCGGTCGCGTCCTTCTTCGCGAGGAGCAGGTTCTCGCGCACCGAGCTGTCGAAGAGGTGCGCGTCCTGGGCACACAGCCCGACGAGCCGTCGTACGTCGTCGCCGTCCAGCGCGTACGCGTCCACGCCGGCCAGCGTGTACGAGCCCGCGTCCGCGTCCAGGAAGCGCAGCAGCACCTGCGCCAGCGTCGTCTTGCCGGACCCGGAGGTCCCGACCACGGCGACCCGGCGCCCCTTCTCCAGCGTCAGGTCGAACCCGGCGAGCGCGTCCCGGTCCTGCCCGGTGTGCCGGGCGGCCAGTCCCTGTACGACGAGCGGGAAGGGTGTCGCGGGCGCCTGGCGGGGCCGTTCCGGTTCCCGCACGGGCTCGGGGGCGTCCAGGACCTCGTACACGCGCTCGGCGCTCTTGCGGACCCGCTGCCGGTACTGCACGGCGAGGGGCAGTCCGAGGACGGCCTCGAAGGCGGCGAGCGGGGTGAGGACGACGACGGCCGTCACCACGCCGCCGAGCCGTCCCGCGGCGACGGCCTGGGCTGCCACGAGAGCGGTGGCGGCGACGGTCAGACCGGAGATCAGAGCGGTGAGGCCGTCGCCGAGCGCGGTGGCGGTGGCCGCGCGGGAGGCGATCCGGGTGAGGACGCCATCGGCCCGCTCGGCCTCGGCGGTGCGGGTGGGCAGCGCGCCGGCGACCGTCAACTCGGCGGTTCCGGTGAGCAGTTCGGTCACGCGGGTGGCGAGCACTCCACGGGCCGGGGCCAGCCGCCGTTCGGCACGGCGGGCCACGGCACCGGTCACGAGGGGGACGCCGACGCCGGCCGCGAGGAGACCCACCGCGAGCACGGCACCGGCCTCGGGCAGCAGCCAGGCCGTGAAGCCGACCGTCGCGGCGGAGACCGCGGTCGCGACCCCGGCGGGCAGCAGCCAGCGCAGCCAGTAGTCCTGGAGCGCGTCCACGTCGGCGACCAGCCGGGAGAGCAGATCGCCGCGCCGGGTGTCGCGCAGCCCGGCGGGAGCCAGCCGTTCGAGACGCCGGTAGACGGCGACTCGGGTGTCGGCCAGCATCCGCAGTACGGCGTCGTGCGACACGAGCCGCTCCGCGTACCGGAACACGGCCCGCCCGATCCCGAAGGCCCGGGTCGCCGTCACCGCCACCATCAGATACAGCACGGGCGGCTGCTGCGAGGCCCGCGAGATCAGCCACCCCGAGGTGGCCATGAGCCCAACGGCACTGCCCAGCGCGAGACTTCCGAGCAGCAGCGCCAGGGCGAGGCGGCCACGCCGGGCACCGGACATCGCACGGACCCGGGCGAGGACGCTGCCCTTGTGTGCCGCGAGCCGGGCCCCTGGCTCGTCGGCGGCAGTCGAACTCACCGACATTTCCTCGGCTGTCCGTCGTGTCTCGGTGGTCGTCGGCCCGGCTTCCGTGCCAAGCCTGGCCACGCCCTCCGTCACCCGCACCACCCGGTCGGCCACCGCCAGCAGGGCCGGCCGGTGCACCACGAGCAGGACGGTCCGCCCGACCGCCAACCGCCTTACCGCCTCGACCACTTCGGCCTCGGTCGCCCCGTCCAGCGCGGCCGTCGGCTCGTCGAGGAGCAGGACGGGCCGGTCGGCGAGGAAGGCCCGGGCGAGCGCGAGCCGCTGCCGCTGCCCGGCGGACAGCCCCGCCCCGTCCTCGCCGAGCACACTCCCGATCCCCTCGGGTAGCGCGTCCACGAACTCCAGGGCGCCCGCATCGGCCAACGCCCGCCGTACGGCGGTGTCGTCGGCGTCGGGACGGGCCAGCCGTACGTTCTCGGCGATCGTCCCGGCGTACAACTGCGGGTGCTGCGGCACCCAGGCGATCCGCGACCGCCACCGCTCCAGGCCGACGTCGGCGAGATCGACTCCCCCGACCCGCACCCGGCCCTCGGCGGGCCGTACGAACCCCAACAGGGCGTTCAGCAACGTGGACTTGCCCGAGCCGCTCGGGCCGACGAGGGCGATCGTCTCCCCGGGGTCCACGGTGAAGGACACGTCCGACACGGCGTCCACGGAGCGCCCGGGATGGCGGACCGTCACGCCCTCGAAGGCCAGGGCGTCGGAGGGTACTTCGGCAGTTCCCGTGGCCGGTACCGGTGTCTCCAGTACCGAGAAGATCTCCTCGGCCGCCGCGAGGCCCTCCGCCGCCGCGTGGTACTGCGCGCCCACCTGACGCAGCGGCAAGTACGCCTCGGGCGCCAGCACGAGGACGACGAGACCGATGTAGAGGTCCATGTCGCCGCGGACGAGACGCATGCCGATCGTCACGGCGACCAGGGCCACGGAGAGCGTGGCCAGCAGTTCCAGGGCGAAGGAGGAGACGAAGGCGATCCGCAGCGTCCGCATGGTCGCCTGCCGGTACTCGCCGGTGATGCGCCGGATCGACTCGGCCTGCGCCTTGGCCCGGCCGAACACCTTCAGGGTGGGCAGCCCCGCGACCACGTCCAGGAAGTGCCCGGAGAGCCGGGAGAGCAACTGCCACTGCCGGTCCATGCGGGACTGCGTGGCCCAGCCGATCATCACCATGAAGAGCGGGATGAGCGGCAGGGTGCCGACGATGATCGCCGCCGAGACCCAGTCCTCGGTGACGATCCGCGCCAGCACCGCCACCGGGACGACCACCGCGAGCCCCAACTGCGGGAGATAGCGCGAGAAGTAGTCGTCCAGGGCGTCGACACCCCGGGTGGCGAGGGCGACCAGCGAACCGGTCCGCTGCCCGCTCAGCCAACCGGGGCCCAGCTCCACGGACCGCTCCAGCAACCGTCGCCGTAGCTCCGACTTCACGGAGGCGCTGGCTCGGTGGGCGGCGAGTTCGGTGAGCCAGGAGACCAGGGCACGGCCGGCCGCGACGGCCACCAACAGCAGCAGGGGAGTGCCGAGTTCACTCACGGACTTCCCGTGCTGGAAGGCACCGACCACGACCTCGGCGATGAGCATCGCCTGGGCGATGACCAGCAGCGCCCCGACGACACCCAGGCCGACGACCGCCACCATGAACAGCCGGGTGGCACGGGCGTATCGGAGTAGCCGTGGGTCGATTGGTTTCACGTGAAACACACCCTCTTCTCGGGAGGTCCCGACTTCTCAGTAGGCCCCAAGGGGGCATGTTTCACGTGAAACATGCCCCAATCCGGACTCAATGCTCGGACTCAGTGCGCCGCTTCGGCGATGTGCTGCGTACCGATCCGCTTGCGGAACACCCAGTACGTCCAGCCCTGGTAGAGCAGGACGATCGGGGTCGCGATCCCCGCACACCAGGTCATGATCCGGAGGGTGTACGGACTCGACGAGGCGTTGGTGACCGTGAGGCTCCAGTCCGGGTTGAGCGAGGACGGCATGACGTTCGGGAAGAGCGACAGGAAGAGCATCGCGACGGCGGCCACGATGGTGACGCCGGAGAACGCGAACGACCATCCCTCGCGCCCGACTTGGATCGCCCCCAGCGCCGCGACCAGGGCGACGACGGCGACGATCAACGCGACGAGGCTCTTGCCGTCACCGCTGTCGACCTGGGTCCAGATCAGGAAGGCCAGCGCCAACAGGGCGGTGAGGACCCCGACTTGAAGGGCCAGCTTGCGCGCCCGCATCCGGATGTCCCCGACGGTCTTGAGCGCCGTGAACACCGTGCCGTGGAAGGTGAAGAGGGTCAGGGTGACCAGGCCGCCGAGGATGGCGTACGGGTTGAGCAGGTCCCAGAAGTTGCCCGCGTACTCGAAGTTCTTGTCGATCTTCACGCCCCGCACGATGTTGCCGAAGGCCACACCCCACAGGAAGGCAGGGAGCAGTGAAGTCCAGAAGATCGCCGTCTCCCAGTTGCGCTGCCAGTTCTCCTCGGGCCGCTTCGCCCGGTACTCGAAGGCGACGCCCCGGACGATCAGGCAGACCAGGATGATCAGCAGGGCGAGGTAGAAGCCGGAGAAGAGGGTGGCGTACCACTCGGGGAAGGCGGCGAAGGTCGCGCCGCCGGCCGTGAGCAGCCAGACCTCGTTGCCGTCCCAGACGGGGCCGATCGTGTTGATCAGCACCCGCTTCTCGGTGCGGTCGCGGGCGAGCAGTTTGGTGAGGATGCCGACCCCGAAGTCGAAGCCCTCCAGGAAGAAGTAGCCGGTCCACAGGACGGCGATGAGGACGAACCAGACGTCGTGCAGTTCCATGACTGTGCAGCTCCCTCGGCCTAGTAGGAGAAGGCCATCGGCTTGTCGGCGTCCTGGGAGTCGCCGCCGATCTTCGTGGGCGGGTTGAGGTCGGCCTCGGTGAGTTCGGGCGGGCCGGCCTTGACGTACTTCGCGAGCAGCTTGACCTCGATGACGGCGAGGATCGCGTAGAGCGAGGTGAAGACGATCATCGAGGTGAGGACCTCGCCCTGGGAGACGCTGGGGGAGACGGCGTCACGGGTCTGGAAGAGGCCGTAGACGACCCAGGGCTGGCGGCCCATCTCGGTGAAGATCCAGCCCCAGGAGTTGGCGATCAGCGGGAAGCCGAGGGTCCAGATGGACACCAGCCAGTAGAGCTTGGTGAGTTTCGGGCCGAGGGCCTTGTTCTTGAAGAGGACGACGTTCGGCACTTCGTCGTCGCCGACCCGCAGATGCTGGGCCAGCATGAACTTCTTGCGGGTCAGCCAGAGTCCGGCGAGGCCGATGACGAAGGACGCCATGCCGAAGCCGATCATCCAGCGGAACGCCCAGAAGGTGACGGGGATGATGGGCCGGTAGTCGCCGGGACCGTACTTCTCCTGCTCGGCCTTGTTGGTGTCGTTGATGCCGGGGACGTAGGAGCTGAAGTCGTCGTCGGCGAGGAACGACAGTATCCCGGGGATGGACAGCTCGACGCTGTTGTGGCCCTTGCTGACGTCGCCGTAGGCGAAGATCGAGAACGGCGCGGAGTCCTGGCCGTCCCACAGGGCCTCGGCGGAGGCCATCTTCATCGGCTGCTGCTTGAACATGACCTTGCCGAGGGTGTCACCGCTGACGGCGGTGAGCAGGCCGGCGATGGTGACGGTGATCAGGCCCAGCCGCAGCGAGGTCTTCATCACCGAGATGTGCTTCTTGCGGAACAGGTGGAAGGCCGCGATGCCGACCATGAACGCTCCGCCGGTCAGGAAGGACGCGGAGAGCGTGTGGAAGGCCTGGGCGAGCGCGGTGTTCTGGGTCAGCACATGCCAGAAGTCGGTGAGTTCGGCACGGCCCTTGGCTTTGTTGATCTTGTAGCCGACGGGGTGCTGCATCCACGAGTTGGCCGCGAGGATGAAGTACGCCGACAGGATCGTGCCGATCGAGACCATCCAGATGCAGGCCAGGTGGATCCGCTTGGGCAGCTTGTCCCAGCCGAAGATCCACAGCCCGATGAAGGTGGACTCGAAGAAGAACGCGATCAGTGCCTCGAAGGCGAGCGGGGCCCCGAAGATGTCGCCGACGAACCGTGAGTAGGCGGACCAGTTCATGCCGAACTGGAACTCCTGGACGATGCCCGTGACGACGCCCATGGCGATGTTGATCAGGAAGAGCTTGCCCCAGAACTTGGTGGCCCTGAGGTACTTCTCCTTCTCCGTGCGCACCCACGCGGTCTGCAGCCCGGCCGTGAGAGCGGCGAGCGAGATCGTCAGCGGGACGAAGAGGAAGTGGTAGACGGTGGTGATGCCGAACTGCCATCGCGCCAGTGTCTCCGGCGCCAGAGCCATTTGCACGTCGTCGGTCTCCTTATGTCGCCGTGGTCACAGCGGCAGTTTGCCCCTTATGTCACATGCATCACTGGACAAGCGGGACACGCTTGTGAACGCGTTCACATTCACAAGGAATTATGACGCATGGCAGTTCGATGCGTGATGGGCGGGGGGTCCCTAAGGAGGTCCCGTACGTCACATCACCCAGAGCCGATCGGCCTATGGCGCGGGGCGCCTTGGTTTCACGTGGAACCAAGACGCCCCGGGACTCGCGACAGTCGTTCACGACCTCTTGTCGTTCACAGCTCCTTGTGGAACCCCTCCGCCACCTTCAAGAAGATGTCGTTGCCTTCGGTCTCCCCGACCGTCACCCGCACACCCTCGCCCGCGAACGGCCGCACCACCACGCCCGCCTGGTCGCAGGCCGCCGCGAAGTCGAGCGTGCGCTCCCCCAGTCGTAGCCACACGAAGTTGGCCTGGGTCTCCGGGACCGTCCAGCCCTGGGCGCGCAGCGTGTCGACCACGCGGGTGCGCTCGCTCACCAACGAGCCGACCCTGCCCAGCAGTTCGTCCTCGGCGCGCAGGGAGGCGATCGCCGCGTCCTGCGCGAGCTGGCTCACCCCGAAGGGCACCGCCGTCTTGCGCAGCGCCGCCGCCACCGGCTCATGGGCGATCGCGAAACCGACCCGCAGCCCGGCGAGGCCGTACGCCTTGGAGAAGGTCCGCAGGACGCAGACGTTCGGCCGGTCGCGGTAGAGCTGGACGCCGTCCGGCACCTCCAGGTCCCGGATGAACTCGCGGTACGCCTCGTCCAGTACGACCAGGACATCGCCGGGCACCCGGTCCAGGAAGCGCTCCAGCTCGGCCCGCCGTACGACCGTGCCCGTCGGGTTGTTGGGGTTGCAGACGAAGATCAGCCGGGTCCGGTCGGTGATGGCGTCCGCCATCGCGTCCAGGTCGTGCACATCGCCCGGGGTCAGCGGCACCTGTACCGGCGTAGCGCCGCTGACGCGCGTGATGATCGGGTACGCCTCGAAGGAGCGCCAGGCGTAGATGACCTCGTCGCCGGGTCCGGAGGTCGCCTGGATCAACTGCTGGGCGACACCGACCGAGCCGGTGCCGGTGGCCAGGTGGGAGACCGGGACGCCGAACCGTTCCGCCAGCTCGTTCATCAGGCCGGTGCAGGCCATGTCGGGGTACCGGTTGAAGGACGCGGCGGCGGCCGTCACGCTCTCCATGACACCGGGCAGCGGGGGGTACGGGTTCTCGTTGGAGGACAGCTTGTAGGCCACCGGACCGTCGGCCGCGGCAGGCTTGCCCGGCTTGTAGGTGGGGATACCCTCCAGCTCGGCGCGCAGCCTCGGGCTCGTCTCGCTCACCGCAGTCCTCCTTGTGACCACCACCGGGTTCCAATACTGCTCACCTTATGAGGATTCGGGGCCGGCGCGTACAGGTTCCGTGGCCGTCGGCGTCCGCGTGGGCAGCCGCCGGGATCCTGTCGGCCGCCTCCTGGGATCCTGCCGGCCGTCTCCCGGGTGCTTGCCCGGCGTCTCCCAGGTGCCCGTCTGGCGTCTCCCGGGTGCCCCGCCTGCCGTCTTCCGGGGGCCCGTCGGGTCGCCCCACACGTCACATCCGCATCAGGGGCAACACCGCACGAAGGCGCACGAACCGGGGGCGCGCTGTACATATATCTATGCGCCGGTAGCTCGCGCCGTGGCGCGCATCCCTCGTGCAGGTGAGTTGAGACCTCTTCGAAACATGGGGGTCTTGGCAGGCCCATGCGCGTCGACAAGTCACGTAATGCCATTGCATCGTTTAACTGACTTTGTTTCTAAGGTAGTTGACTGCTTTTGACCTTGCAGAAACGTGCCTGTCAACGCGTGCATATGCGTCCGCACTACCCCACCGCATGAGCCCTACTATCGGCTCGCCATGACAGCAGCAGGGAAGCACCAGGTGAGCCGCGCGGAAACCTCTCGGCGAGGAAGCCGGCCGGGCCGGGCGGGAATCAGAGACGTGGCCGCCGCGGCCGGAGTCTCCATCACGACCGTCTCCGACGCCCTCAACGGCAAGGGCCGGCTCCCGGACGCCACCCGACGCCATGTCCGAGAAGTGGCCGACCGGCTGGGCTACCGGCCCTCCGCGGCGGCTCGCACACTCCGTACCGGCAAGTCGGGCCTCATCGGCCTGACCGTGACGACGTACGGGGATGAACCTTTCACCTTCACCGAGTTCGCGTACTTCGCCGAGATGGCGCGGGCCGCCACCTCGGCCGCGCTCGCCCGCGGCTACGCCCTCGTGATCCTCCCCGCGACCTCGCGCCACGACGTGTGGTCGAACGTCGCCCTGGACGGCACGGTCGTCATCGACCCGTCCGACCACGACCCGGTGGTCAGCGAACTCGTCCGGCAGGGTTTACCGGTCGTCTCCGACGGCCGCCCGGCCGGTTCGCTCCCGGTGACCGCGTGGGTCGACAACGATCACGAGGCCGCGGTCCTGGGCATTCTGGACCACCTGGCCGACGCCGGCGCCCGCCGGATCGGCCTGCTCACGGGCACGAGTACGGACACGTACACGCACCTCTCGACCACGGCGTACCTCCGGTGGTGTGAGCGGGTGGGCCAGGATCCTGTGTACGAGTCGTACCCGGCGCACGATCCGTGCGCGGGGGCCGTCGCCGCCGACCGGTTGCTCGCCCGGCCCGACCGGCCCGACGCGGTCTACGGCCTGTTCGACCCCAACGGCACGGATCTGCTGGCGGCGGCCCGGCGCTACGGGATGCGGGTGCCGGAGGATCTGCTGCTCGTGTGCTGCAGCGAGTCCACGGTGTACGCCAACACCGAGCCGCCGATCACCACGTTGTCGCTGAAGCCGCGCCGGATCGGTACGGCGGTGGTGCAGCTTCTCATCGACGCGATCGAGGGGGTCGATTCCGATCTGCCGATCGAGCAGGTGATACCGACGGAGCTGATCGTGCGGACGTCGTCGCAGCGGAGGCCTCCGCGGACGACTGTTAGTCCGCCTCGGTCGCCTGAGGGGAAGTAGGGGGTCCCTCCCGGGGGGCGAGGCTGATGTCGGTGCCGGTGCCGGTGCCGGTGCCGGTGTCGTCCGGGGGGGGAGTGTGGGGTGGGGCCTTGCTTGCGCTGGGGGGCGTGGCGGGGTTGGCGCGGTGCCGGGTGGGCTCGTAGTGCCGGGTGGGCTCGGGGGTTGGTGGCGGGCGGGGCGGTTCGGTTTCCGGACTCGTACCGGGTGTCGGGGTCGGGGTCGGGGTTCCGAGTGGGCTCGCGGTGCTGGAGTGGGCTCGGGGGGTTGGTAGCGGGCAAGGCGGTTCAGTTCCCGAACTCCTACTGGGTGTCGGGGTCGGGCTGAGACGTAAGTCGGATTCGCTCCGGGTGCCTTGGACGGGTGGGCAGTACCGGGCACGCTGGGTGAATTGGGGGCGGGCTAGGCGGTGTTCGGACTCTGTCCGGGTGCCCGGGTGCCGGCTGCCGGGACGGGTGCGGGCGGGGACCGGGTTTGTTCCAGGTGGCGTGGACCCGGTGAAGCTGGAGTCGGGCTTGGTCCGAGGGCCGTGGGCAGGTGGGACGGGGCCCGGCTTGTTCCAGGGGCTCTTGGGGCTCGGTGCCGGGCATGCCGTCCAGTGCCGACGGGAGGGACGGCTCGCGTCCAGACTCACCTCGGGCGAGGCCGTCAGGGGCGGGGACGGTGCTGGGACTTCCCTCGGGGCGTGGTGGCGGGCGGAGCGGTGCTCGGACTCCCACCGGGTGCCGCTGTCCGGCGGGGCAGGGTGCGGACTCGCGCCCTGCCTCGTGGGGAGCGGCTCGGTGTTGAGGGTTACGCCAGGCCCGTGGGGCGGCCACTCGGTGTCGTAGGTCGTGCCAGGTGCTCGTAGCAAGGGGCTCGGGGCTCGGGGCGAGCACTACCTGCGAGTGCCGTGACGGGTGGGGAGGAGGCCCGGACTCCCCGCTGGGTGCCGCGGTTGGGCACGAGCTGGCGGGGCCGGGGCAGTTCGGGGTGACCGTGAAGCTCGGGGGTGGGGCTGCCGTCGAGTGCCGCTGGGCGCGGGGGCAGGGCTCACCTCGGGTGCCGTGGTGAGCGGAACGGTGCCGGAGCTCCACCCTCCGTTCCGTTCCGGTCGAGGCAGGGCCCTGCGTACTCGCGCCGGTGTCGCGGGCGCGGCCAGGGCGGTGCCGTCAGGCGCCATGAGAGGGCCGGGGCAGTACCGGGGGATTCCCTCGGCCCGCGGCGCGCAGGGCACCTCTCAGGCGCCCGTGGCGGGCCGAACGGTGCCGGGTACTCCCGCTTGGTGCCGGGGCGGTGGGGCGGGCGGTGAGACCGGCACCGTGGCGGGCAGGGCGGGCGGTGAGGACCCGGAACCCAGCACCCGGGCGGGCAGGGCGGCGATGGGGGCGGGCGAGGGAGACCGTTACCCGCGCTGGGCAGACGAACCGCACCGGCGCCGACAAGACGGGCGACAAGACCGGCACCACAGCGCGGAGCGATCGGCACCATGTTGGGCAAGGCAGTCCGGTGAACCGACGCGAAGCAGGCAACCAATATCAGCACCGGAGCAAGCAACCAGGGTCCACGGCAGCCAGGCGACCCGCACCACCGCCTGGATCGGGATCGGCAAGCCGAGCCCCGGGAACCACCCCCTGACCCACAGGGCAAGCACCGGAAACTCACGCGACCCCAGCCCCCGTAACCAAAACAGCCACCCCACACCGGCACTGGAGCGATCGACCAGCAACAGCACCATCACCGGAGAGCCAGCCCGCAGCGACGCCGACAAGGCGCCCCCGCACCTCCCCCACAGGCGAAATCCAGCCGCCCTCAAGGCGCGAACCAACCCCCGTCAAGCAGACGGTGACCAGCCGAAGCCCGGTCCAATCGGGGCGAAAGCCGCGGTGAAGTGGAGTCCTGCTCTGATTCACCACCCCTGGGTCATCACATGGCGCGATCCGCATTCCTATGATGGGCCCACGACACCGCGGGCCGCTGCGACCAGGCAGTCCGACGCGGTGCAGACGCGGCGCGATGGTGGAGGGGTCGATGACTCAGGGGGCCGGTCAGGGACCCGAGATGGAGCGGACGGCGACGTTGCGCGACTTCCGGGTACCGGCGTACGTCCACGAGACCGGTCCGTACGCCGACAGCGCGCAGCCCGGCGAGACCGTACGACCCGACGAGGAGGCCTTCGAGGAGGCGTTCGACGAGGTCTATCCGGACGGCTACACGCCCACTCAGCGCGATCTGCCCGTCATCAATCGGGGTGACACGCTTCAGGTCGCGGTGGACCCGGAGTCGGTGGCCGCCCCGCAGCAGACGGAGGGCCCCGGTCCGCTGTTCGTCGTAGGGGACGTACACGGCTACCTGGACGAACTGGTGGCCGCGCTGCGGGAGAAGGGCCTGATCGACTCGGCCGGAAGCTGGTGCGCGGGCACCGCGCGGCTCTGGTTCCTCGGCGACTTCACCGACCGCGGCCCGGACGGTATCGGCGTCATCGACCTGGTGATGCGGCTGTCCGCCGAGGCGGCCGCGGCCGGCGGCTACTGCAAGGCGCTCATGGGCAACCACGAGCTGCTGCTGCTCGGCGCCAAGCGGTTCGGCGACACCCCCGTCAACTCCGGCGCGGGCACCGCCACCTTCCAGGCGGCCTGGCTGCTCAACGGCGGCCAGAAGACCGACATGGACCGCCTCCAGGACGTCCACCTGCAGTGGATGTCCCGGCTGGACGCCATGGAGGAGGTCGACGGCCATCTGCTCGTCCACTCCGACACCACCGCCTACCTCGACTACGGCGACTCGATCGAGGCGGTCAACGACAACGTCCGCGAGACCCTCACCCGCAACGACGCGGACGAGGTGTGGGACGTGTTCCGCAAGTTCACCAAGCGCTTCTCCTTCCGCGACGAGGGCGGTGCCGACCATGTCCGCTCATTGCTCGACATGTACGGCGGGACGCGGATCGTGCACGGCCACAGCCCGATTCCCTATCTCCTGGGCGACGTCGGCTCCGAGGACGGCGAGGACAGTTCCGGTCCCGTGGTCGAGGGACCGCACGTCTACGCCGAGGGACTCGCCATCGCGATGGACGGCGGGGTGACCATGGCCGGAAAACTGCTGGTCCAGCGGCTGCCCCTGGATATCTGAGCGTTTCGCGGGCAGACGTCCCCCTCGGAGGACCGGCGAGCGACAGCGCTGGCCAGGGGCCAATTTCTGGAAACCCCCTGTCACCGTGTGCCGTCGCCGCTCTACCATCGGCTTATCCGTAGCAGGCTCCCCTCCGTTTCTGCCCGACGGCTCGTTGGCATGCGAGCCCCAAGCCCTACGGAGCATCGGGGGATGCACATGAACAGCGTTCCGCAGCACCTGCACAGCGAGGACCGCCAGGAGTACGAGCGGATCCTCGACGAGGCGCTGCGCTCCGCCCCTACCCGCCCGGAACTGGCCGCTGTCGGTAAGCGGCTCAACCCCGAACAGTTGCGCACCATGGCGCTGAACGCCACCGCACTCATCACGGCGGCCGCGGCGACCGAGTACCAGCACTACGTGAAGGTCCGCGAGGAACTGCGCCAGCCGGCGCCGTCCACCCCGTCGTCCATCCACGACACCGGCTCCACCGAGCCGGACGGCGTGGGCGCGATGGGGCTCGCCACCACTCTGGGGGAGGCTGCCGAGGGTGCGGGTGCCGTCGCCGTCGCCGCTGTCCTCACCCCCGTCCTCGCCGGCACGGCCGCGGCGATATTCCTGCTCGTGGGCTACATCCTCAAGATGCTCACCCCCGAGCCCGCGTTCGCGCAGACCATGCTCACCGCCGGCTGGGTGTTCGGCGCGATGACCGCCGCGGCGATCCTCGTCGCCGCCGTCGGCCTGCTGCTCACGGCCCTGCGCAACCGGCCGACGTTCGACACCGACCCCTACGGTGAGTCCGGCGGTGAAGTGGCCCGCGCCAGGGAGGCCTGGCACGACGCCCTTCTGGAACGCGGCATCCTGCCGTTCCTCCAGGAGGCGCTCGCCGCTCCGGGCACGGCGGCACTGCGCCGTACGACACCCACGGGACCGAGTCGCATGCCGCACCTCGGCTACGACCGCCCGGGCTTCTCCAGCCCCGACGACGGCCCGGAGCCGGGCCACCGCCCGAGCTTCAGCAGCCCGGACTTCTCCAGCCCGGACTTCGGGGGGCCCGAACACCAGCCGGAGTAGCCCCTCGGCTTGCGCCCCCACCCAGGGGAGCGCAAGCCGAACGCCCGGTCGCCGCCCGGTCACCGCCCGATCACCGCTCGGGTTCCGGCAGCCGGACGAGCGGCGCCGACACATGTCCGCATCACGGCCCTCGCGGCCCCGCCGTCACCGCGCCACCGGCACGCGTCCGCGTCACGGACCCCGCGACCCCGCCGTCACCGCGCCGCCGAGACACGTCCGCACCACGAGCCCCGCGACCCCGCCGTCACCGCGCCACCGGCACACGTCTGCGTCACGAACCCCGCGGCCCGACCGTCACCCCGTCACCGCGCCGCTTCCCCATCAGACCCAGGGGGCCGACGCGCGGCGCGCTCGTCGAATTCCTCCCGTGCGGCCCGCATCGCGGTGATGTTCGCCCGCGACCAGTCGGTGATGCTCCGCACCAACCCGCCCACCTCCTGGCCCAGCTCGGTCAGCCGGTACTCCACGCACGGCGGCACGGTCGGATACACAGTGCGGATCAGCAGCCCCTCACGCTCCAGCGCACGCAGGGTCTGCGTCAGCACCTTCGGTGTCACGCCGTCCAGCCGTCGCCGCAGTTCGGCGAACCGCATGGGCCGGCCGTCCTCCAGTGCCACCAGCACCAGCATGGTCCACTTGCCGGCGATCAGTTCCAGTACGGCACGGGTGGGGCAGTCGCGCAGGAAGACCTCCACACCACCGTGTTTCCTCAGGTCGAAGCCGGTATCCATAAGGAACCTCGGTATCAGAAAAGTGCCCTCTTCCGCCCGGTGATCCCCCACATCGAGCATGGGACGCACACCGCCCCACCACCGAGGAGCCCGGATGTCCGCCCGCATGCATGCCATCGTCCAGTCCGCGTTCGGCGGTCCCGAGGTGCTCGCCCACGTCGAGACCGATGTGCCCGAGCCCGGGCCCGGGGAGGTGCTGCTGCGGGTCGCCGGTGCCGGGGTCAACCCGGGCGACACGGTGCTCCGGGCAGGCCGTGTACCGGAGCTGGTGACCCTGCCGTGGACGCCGGGCAACGACGTGGCCGGTGTCGTCGAGCGGATCGGCGAGGGCGTGACCCGGTTCGCGCCGGGCGACCGGGTGTACGGCATGCTGCCCGTCACCCGGCGCGGCACATACGCCGAGTTCACCACCGCACGGGCCGACGCACTGGCACCCGCGCCGAAGAACCTCGACCTCGCGCACGCGGGGGCCGTCCCCTTGGTCGCGGTCACCGCCTGGCAGGCGCTGGCCGTGCTCGCGCGAGTCCGGCCCGGCGACCGAGTGCTGATCCACGCGGCCGCGGGCGGGGTCGGTCACGTCGCGGTGCAACTGGCCAGGGACCTCGGGGCGTACGTCATCGGCACCGCCCGCGCGGCCAACCACGGCTTCCTGACCGAGCTGGGCGCCGACGAGCTGGTCGACTACACCACCACCGACTTCCGGACCGCCGTGGCCCCGGTGGACGCGGTCCTGGACCTGGTCGGCGGCTCCTACGGCCCGCAGTCCCTCGACGTGCTCCGGCCGGGTGGTCTGCTCATCGGCGCGTCGATCGACCCGGGAACGGACGAGGAGCAGGCCACTGCCCGTGGCCTGCGCTACACGTGGGTCACGGCCGAACCCTCCGGTGCCCTGCTGGAGCGGATCACCGAACGCGTCGAGGCGGGCCGGCTGCGCATCTCCGTCCAGCACACCTACCCGCTGGCCGAAGCCGCCGAGGCCCACCGCACCATCGAGACAAAGCGCACCACCGGAAAGATCGTCCTCGTGCCGTGACCGCCCGGGAGAAAATCCACCCCTGACTCCCACATTTCCTTTCCGCCCGGTTCCCTATATTCGGCGGATGATCTGTGCCCCCGCCCTTTCCACCGGCGTGCGACTGAAGACGTGCACCAGTGCGAGATGAAAGAGCGCCGGTGCGAGAGGGGCCCACCGGTGAATACGATCGTCACGCAGCATGTACTTGATCACCGCTGAAGGACGGAAGGGAACGAAATCGATGGTCTGGTGTTCCCATCTGTCCGCCACCCCTCTGCTCATACGCTCCTGCAGACCGGCGCAACTCACGTCCTTGAGCCGGGCGTAGAAGTGAGCACTCCAATGACGCTTCTCGATGTCCAGCACGAAGGCGAGCATGTCGAGCGCGTACTCGTGCGGCTCGATGGACAGTTCCTCCCGCATGCCGCGCCGCGCGACCGCGTACAGATCCGGGGCGTTCCTGCCGGAGGAGTCGATGTACCGTGACATGCCCTCGTTGACGGACGAGTTCCAGACGCCCGGGGCCATGCGCACCCGGTCACTGCGTTGGCTGACGATCAGCATGTCGTCGGCCGTCACCACCGCGATGTTCACGGCGAAACTGCATTGCAGAAAAGCAGGTGCCGACAGCGGGTTATCGGGCTCGAGATAGCGCGAACGAGGGGTGGTCCCATCGGACAGCCGACGGTCCAATTGCTGGGCCGCGAGAAAAGTGTAGTAGTCCGTCGGACGCAAACGCAGGTGGATTTCCGGCTGTTCGTCGAGCCCGGTCCGGGAGATGTCGACCGTCTCGACCGCATATCGAGGTCCGTTCCACAACGGTGCCCGGCCCTCTGCTTGCAGCCGCGTGTTCTCTTCCTCGATCTCGGCCCGCCAGTCGACCATATCGGCGGGCAGCTCGATTTCCTGGTCCAGTACCTGGATATGGACGGCTTGCGCCGATATGGACGACTCCCCGTCGCCTTCCACGATCAGGGCGGAGGTATGCAGCGGCCCCAGGGAGAACGCTCTCCACGCCGGGCTGGACTCCTCCCGCCGACGCAGGCCGCGTACCGCGCTCTTCGAGCGGGTGCGCAGTCTGTACCAGCCGTTCTGTATCGGATCCTGGAACACCACCGCGACCAGCATCCCCAGCACCGCGCCGACAACCCCGTTGGCCAGATCGATCCCACCCATGCCAGGCAGCGTAGAGACCTTGATCGGACCCCACGTGATCTTGTCTCTTCCGTTACGGCGTCCACGCCCGTTACAACGTCCACTCCGTTACGACGTCCAGTGGCGTTCGCCCCGTTGGGCTCGTAGGGGGCTACCTCGACCCCGCATTCGGAGGGTAGCCCCATCCTCCCCCGCGCCCGGATCCGGTTGGCTGGAGATCGTCACCGATCAGAACGCAGACGCAGAGCACCGGGGGATCCGACCATGCAGATGCCGTCATCGAGGAAGACCGGAGCCGCCGTACTGGCAGCAGCCCTGCTCGCCCTGGGCTCACCCGTGGCCGCGACCGCCACCACAGGACCCCCGGTGCCGAGGCACCCCTCCCACACGTACGACGAGACCGTGCTCCGCCAGGACCTGGCAGCCGTACGGAAGGCCGGCGGCGGCGATGTGAACGTGCTGGCCAGGGTCGACGGACCGGACGGCGCACCCCTCATGGCACGCATCGGCACCCGCACGGCCGGCGCCTCGGACCCGATCCCCTGGAACGCGCACTTCCGCGTGGCGAGCACGACGAAGACGTTCGTGGCGACCGTCGTCCTCCAACTCGTCGCGGAGAAGCGGCTGTCACTCGACGACACCGTCGAGCACTGGCTGCCGAGAGTCGTCACGGGCAACGGCAACGACGGCCGCCGCATCACCGTCCGCGACCTGCTCCGCCAGACCAGCGGCCTCTACGACTACATCGACGACCCGGAGATCCAGGACCGCCTGCTCAACCACTTCGACGAGATCCGCTACGACGCCACCCCGGCGGCGGACATGGTCGCGGTCGCGATGAAGCACCGCCCGCTGTTCGTACCGCGGCCGGGCGGGGCCACCCGGTGGGCGTACTCCAACACCAACTACCTGCTGGCCGGGATGATCGCCGAGAAGGCCGGGGGCGCGAGCTGGCAGGACCTGGTCACCCACCGGATCGTCGCGAAGCTCGGACTGCGCGACACCTCCGTCCCCGGGCTCAACCCGTTCCTGCCCGACCCGCACGTGGACGCCTACCTGACGACCGCCGACGGCAAGCGTCTCGACGTCACCGATCACAGCCTCCAGCACACCGCGGACTCCGGTGTGGTGAGCACCACCGCCGACCTGAACACCTTTTTCCGCGCCCTGGTCGGCGGCCGGTTGCTCCCCGCCGCCCAGTGGCGCGAGATGCGGCAGACCGTGGCCAGGACCGACGACCCGGAGGACGTGGCCGAGATGCCCGAGGGCACCTACGGCCTCGGCCTGCGCAGGATCCCGCTCTCCTGCGGCGGTTTCTACTACACCCACGAAGGCGATGGAGCGGGCGTCAACACCCGCCCCGCGGTGAGCGCGGACGGCCGCCGCGCGGCGACCGTCTCCATCACGACCACCACCGCGCCGCCGGACCTCACGGCCCTCAACCGCGCCACCGGCACCCTCGTCGACCACGCCCTGTGCGACCGACCGGCCAAGGGTTCACCGGAGAGCTAGGCCGTGTCCGGCCGTCGACAATCGACCGTCGCCGGTCGGCGTTGGGCAGTCGGCGTTGGGCAGTCGGCAATCGGCAAGTACGCCAGCGGATGTCCTGGGCGGTCTTCATCGAGGACGGCTTCAGACCTGACTCAGCAGCAACCCCCAGGCCCGCGCCCGGCTGTCACATCGCGCTCCGCCGATCCGAACAAAGCAGAACTCCGTGCCGCGGCAAGGCGATAGCCTCTGCCGGCAGGCGCTCAGTTCGGGCGCGTCCAGGCAGCAGCACGGGTACAGGGACGAAATGGCACACAGCACATTACGCTCGACGGTCAGGGACATAGTCGCCAAAGCGGCACCACAGGAATTGCCGATACTCGATGGAGTTCTGTCGGCCCGTGACGACGCCGGAGTCTCCCGCCTCCTGAACCCTCGTAAAGTGCGCCGCGATCCGCTCGGCTTTGGCTTCACAGAGGTCGCCGCCCTGGTTTCCCCTGTCGTGTGGCTGGTTGTCGACGAGGCTGCACGCCGAGCGACCGGTGCGGCCACCGACAGCGCCATTGTCCGGGCACGGAGCGTCTCACGTCGCGTGCTCAGACGGAGCCCCGAGCCTTCGCGCCCCATGCCGTCGTTGTCACCACAGCAGATCAATACCGTGCATCAGCGCGTACGGGAGCGAGCACAAGTGGCGGGGCTCGACGAGATCGCCGCTGAGCAACTCGCCGACGCGGTCGTATCGCGTCTCGCCCGGGAGTCCGCCGAAGATCTCCGCGGCTCCGAGCAAGCCACAAGCCAGACGCCTTGAGCCGGTACCACGGTGAGCCACTCCGATTACAGAACGGAGAGGAGCGCCGGAACGACGCGGCGCTTCGTAGTACTGCTGGTGGTCACGATGCTGCCCTGCGTGCTGCTGTTCGGCGGTCTGGCAGAAGAATTCGTTGATTCACCGTCAAAGGTCATGGCTGGTGCACTGATCGGCACAGGATCTGTACTGCTTGCCTCATTCGCGCTCTACTGGTGGATACCGACATGGCGAAGTCGAGGCGGCCGGCTCGTCGAGGTGCCGAGCGAACTCATGCCGGAATTACTGGAATTGACGAACCGCGCAGGAATCCGCCGTCCTCCTCGGTTCGTGCTCGACAGCCTGGCCATGACCGCCGGAGCGGTGGTCTTCGGCCGAGCCGCCCAGTACACCGTGTGCCTGCACGCCGGCCTGCTGTTCAGACGGGAACAGGATCCCAAGGCCTTCGAGGCGGTGATACTGCACGAACTGGCCCACATACGTAACCATGATGTGCAGATCGCCTACGCCGGCCTGGCCATTTGCCGGGTTTCCACCTTCGTATTCGTACCGTGTGTCGGGTACGGGGAATGGCTTATGGGACTGGACCAGGCGGCAACGACGACCGTGAAGTTCTGGCTCTACGGGCTGCTGTTCTTGGCTCAGCCGTACCTGATGTACACCGAGTTATTGCGGAAGCGCGAACTGTACGCGGATTTCGACGCGGCAGGTTGGGGCGCCGATCCCGCTGTCTGGGAAGCGGAAGCCTCGACGCCGGCACCGAACCAGACGATGGCGGGACGGCTCGGGAATGTCCTGCGGGCGCGAGCCAGAGAGGTCATCGGCATCTGGCATACGCATCCGACCTGGGAGCAGCGCTGCGCAGCAGTGGCCTGCCACCGACGTTCCGCCCCCGTCGGCATGTTCGGCGACGACATGATGACGCTGTTCCTGCTGATCACTTCCTTCCTGACCACGCTCATCAGCCTGATCATGATTTTCACCATGCAGGGTTGCGGCTGGGTGAGTTGGGCCCAGACACTCATCATCTATCCGGCCGCCCTCGTGATGGCGGTGGCATCCAGCTCAACCCCCAGCAAGAATTTCGTCATTCACCGATACAGACCGGTGCGCTCCGGGACGCGGAGAGACCGCGCGCTGAAACGGGCGGCCGTGTTCATGGCATGTACGTGCGTTCTCGTTCTCTGGGATCCGTTGGGCCTGCGAGACTCCTGCACCACAACCGACGACTCCGCCCCACGGCCGATCACCCATGAGGCACAGCGCATCGTGTCCTGAGGGCGTCATTCATGAGGGTGGAGAATGCGGCCGGGTTCGAGGTCTCTTCGGAAGACGAACGAGCGACCACTGGGCCGATCAACAACGGCTCATTCGATCAACAGCGGCTGGTGACCGGCCCGCGGCTCCCCATGAGCCACGGGCCCGTCCGGTGGCCGCTCCGCTCAGTCCGCCAGCGGCAAGTACACCCGGCCCCCGCTGGCCGCGAACTCCTTCGACTTCTGCAGCATCCCCTCGGCAACCTCCTCCGCCGTCGCCCCGGCGGCCGCCGTACCGCCGAACTGCGCTGTGATGCTTTGGCTGATCTTCATCGAGCAGAACTTCGGCCCGCACATCGAGCAGAAGTGCGCCGTCTTGGCCGGCTCCGCCGGAAGCGTCTCGTCGTGGAACTCCCGTGCCGTGTCCGGGTCGAGGGCCAGATTGAACTGGTCCTCCCAGCGGAACTCGAAGCGGGCGTCGGACAGCGCGTCGTCCCACTCCTGCGCACCTGGGTGCCCCTTGGCGAGGTCGGCTGCGTGGGCGGCGATCTTGTAGGTGATGACGCCGGTCTTGACGTCGTCACGATTGGGCAGGCCCAAGTGCTCCTTGGGCGTGACATAGCAGAGCATGGCCGTGCCCCACCAGGCGATCATCGCGGCACCGATGCCGGAAGTGATGTGGTCGTACGCCGGCGCGACGTCCGTCGTCAGCGGGCCGAGCGTATAGAACGGAGCTTCATCACAGATCTCCTGCTGAAGGTCGATGTTCTCCTTGATCTTGTGCATCGGGACATGCCCCGGGCCCTCGATCATGGTCTGTACGTTGAAACGCTTCGCGATCGTGTTGAGTTCCCCGAGCGTCCGCAACTCCGCGAACTGCGCCTCGTCGTTGGCGTCCGCGATCGAACCGGGCCGCAGGCCGTCGCCGAGCGAGTACGTGACGTCGTAGGCGGCGAGGATCTCGCACAGCTCCTCGAAGTTCTCGTACAGGAACGACTCCTTGTGGTGCGCCAGACACCAGGCCGCCATGATCGAGCCGCCGCGCGAGACGATGCCCGTCTTGCGGTTCGCCGTCAGCGGTACGAACGGCAGCCGTACGCCCGCGTGGACGGTCATGTAGTCCACGCCCTGTTCGGCCTGTTCGAGGACCGTGTCCTTGTAGATCTCCCAGGTCAGCTCCTCGGCACGGCCGTCGACCTTTTCGAGCGCCTGGTAGAGCGGCACCGTGCCGATGGGGACGGGGGAGTTGCGCAGCACCCACTCGCGGGTGGTGTGGATGTTGCGGCCGGTCGACAGGTCCATGACCGTGTCGGCGCCCCAGCGGGTCGCCCAGGTCATCTTCTCGACCTCCTCCTCGATCGAGGAAGTGACCGCGGAATTGCCGATGTTGGCGTTGACCTTCACCAGGAACCGCTTGCCGATGATCATCGGCTCGATCTCCGGATGGTTCACGTTGGCCGGCAGCACCGCACGCCCCGCCGCGATCTCCTCCCGGACCACTTCGGGCGAAACGTTCTCCCGTACGGCCACGAACTCCATCTCGGGCGTGACCTCGCCCCGTCGCGCGTAGGCGAGTTGCGTGACCGCCACGCCGTCCCGTCCGCGCCGCGGCTGACGTGGCCGCCCAGGGAAGACCGCGTCGAGGTTGCGCAGTCCGCCGCGCGGCGAGGTGTGCTTGATCCCGTCGTCCTCGGGGCGGACGGGACGGCCCGCGTACTCCTCGGTGTCGCCGCGGGCGATGATCCAGTTCTCCCGCAGCGGCGCCAGTCCCCTGCGGACGTCGGTGTCGACGAGCGGATCGGTGTACGGGCCGGAGGTGTCGTACAGCGTCACCGACTGCCCATTGGTGAGGTGCACCTGACGGACCGGTACTCGCAGATCGGGGCGCGAGCCCGCGACGTACCCCTTGTGCCAGCCGATGGACTTCCCGGCCTCCGGGGGCTGATCGGCCCCCGTCTGCTGCTCGGCCCGCGCCGACTCCTCGCCCGAAATGGGCTGTTCGTCCTGGCTGACGGCAGACGTGCGTGCGTCCTTGTTGGTCATGAGACCTACTCCCTACGCCGGCATTACCCGGTAACAGGTTCGGCGGTCGACGCAGCGGCTTCCGTCAGCCGATGTTTCATGTGAAACATCACTCGATTCAGGTGACGTTTCCCGTGAAACATCGCAGAGACGAAGGTCAGCGCCCTCTCAGCCCGGTGCTCCGAGCTCCCGCGTGTGCAAAGGTGCCTCCACGCTAGCGCCATAAGTGACGCGGTGAACAGTGGGCCTCCGGCGTTCTTGCGATGATCGGGCGGTGACCACGACACAGCAGCCCCCGTACCCGCCGACCGGGCCGCCGCATGGCCACGACCACGGCCACGGCTCGGGAGGCGACCACGGCTCCGGGTCCGGGGACGACCACGGTTCCCACGGGGACGGCGGGCACGGTTCCGGTGCGGGCGGCGGACACGGTCACTCGCACAGCCATGGCCCCGCCGCCCCCGTCTCCCGTCACCTCCGGAAGGTCATCGCGGCGATCCTGATCCCGTTCACGGTGGCGGTCGTGGTCGGGATGGTGGTGCTGTGGCCCGGCGGGGCCCCCTCGCACAAGCGCACCGGAGTCGGCTTCGACCGGCAGACACAGCAGGCGACGGTCACCAAGGTCGTCAGCGTGAGCTGCGCGTCGGTGAACGCCTCGGGCGGTGGCTCGACCGGGGACACCTCCACCGCAGAGGGTTCCTCGGCGGCACAGGAGGCGGCCGGCACCTGCAAGAAGGCCACGGTCACGGTCAGCAGCGGCAAGGACAAGGGCCGTACGTTCACGGAGATCGTGCAGCCCGACCAGTCACGGCAGTTGCATCAGGGCGAGAAGGTCGTGGTCGCGTACGAGCCCTCCGCGCCCAGGGATCTGCAGTACTCCGTCACCGATGTGAACCGTAAGGTCCCGATGGCACTGCTCGCCGGGATCTTCGCGCTGGTCGTCGTGGTGGTGGGCCGGCTGCGCGGTGTCATGGCGCTGGCCGCGCTGGCCATCAGCTTCATGATCCTGAACTTCTTCATCCTGCCCGCGATCCTGCACGGCTCGAACCCGCTGATCGTGGCGGTGGTCGGATCGAGCGCCATCATGCTGATCGCCCTCTACATGTGCCACGGGCTGTCGGCCCGTACGTCCGTGGCGGTGCTCGGCACCCTGATGTCGCTGGTGCTGATCGGCGTCCTGGGCTCGGGTTTCATCGACTGGGCCGCGCTCACCGGCAACACGGACGACAACACGGGCCTGATCCACGGGCTGTACCCGTCGATCGACATGAGCGGTCTGCTGCTCGCCGGCGTCATCATCGGTTCGCTCGGTGTGCTCGACGATGTGACGGTCACCCAGACGTCGGCGGTCTGGGAGCTGCACGAGGCCAACCCCTCGATGGGCTGGCGCGGGCTGTACCGCGCCGGCATCCGCATCGGCCGCGACCACATCGCCTCCGTCGTCAACACACTCGTCCTCGCCTACGCGGGCGCCGCCCTGCCCCTGTTGCTGCTCTTCTCCATCGCGCAGAGCAGCGTGGGGGCGGTCGCCAACAGCGAGTTGGTCGCGGAGGAGATCGTGCGCACGCTGGTGGGTTCGATCGGCCTGGTCGCGTCGGTACCGGTCACCACGGCCCTCGCGGCCCTGGTGGTCTCGGCGGACCGACCAGGACCCGAGGCGGTTCCGGCGGGTGCGGGCGCGGCTACGGCGGACACGGCCACGTCAGGTACGGCCGAGCCGGCGCCGAGTGCCAAGCCCGGGGCGGCGCGCGGCGGGAAGGGCCGTCGCCGCAAGCACTGAGGCGGCGGCGAGAACCGCCGTACGGCCCCGGAGAAGCGTTACTGCGGATCTCCGGGCCTCGCGGGCTCTTCAGGGCTCACACGAGGGTCTTCAGCGCGCAGGGAAGCCTTGGACTCGCACAGGGGCTTCAATCCCACCGCACATAGAACTTCTGGCTCAGGGTGACCTTCAAGCGCACGATGGCCTTCAGGCGCACGGGGTGACCTTCAAGCTCACAGCGTCCCCAGCCGCTTCAGCACCCGTGGCGAAGCGTTACGCCAACCTCCGCGCCACCGCCGTGACAACGCCTCAGCCGGCGCTCTGTTCCTCCGCCAGGATGCGGTCCAACGCCTGGTCGAGGTGTGCGTCGAAGTCCGCGAGGGCGCCCTCCTGGCCGAGCGGAACCAGCCGGTCGGTGCGGTCGAGGAACGCCACGAGCGGTGCCGCGCCGGTGCGGAACAGCGCCTGGTCGCCGCCCACCTGAAGCCGGATCAGCACCTCGCCCAGCGTCTCGGGATCGACGGGCTCGATCCGCACATCACCTTCCCCGCACGCGATGCCCACCCCGTCGATCAGCAGCTCCCGGCCGAAGGTCCAGGTCACCGGGGCGTCTCCCGGCAAATGGAAGGTCAGCCGCACGGCGTACGGATCGCATGTCTCGTAGCCCAGCTCGACCGGGATACGGAAGGAGAGCTCCTCGGAAACGAGGAAGCTCATCATGACCTCTGCCTGTACGGACTCGCGCATCGCCTATCCCGTCAACTGCCGTCGTATGGCCGGGAATGATCCCCGTGACACTGATGGAATATTGCTGAACGTACACGTTAGATCACAAGGAGTAAGTTTTCAGATACTGATAGAGAGCGCGAGCGACCCCAGAAGCCTGCCGACCTCGGTCTGCAACTGCCGAGCCGCGGCCGGCAGCCGATCGGCCTGATGCGAGGGCAGGGAGATGGCCATCGTGGCCGCCGTGGCGCCGAGCGTGATCGGAATCGCCGCGCAGACCGTCCCCAGCGCGTACTCCTGACGCTCCACCACCTGCTCCGTCCGCCGCATCCGGTCCAGGCGCCGCACCAGGGACTGGCTGTCGCGCACGGTGTACGGCGTGAGGGACCGCACGGGGTAGCGGTCGAGGTGGTCACGGCGGACGCCCTCGTCCAACTGGGCCAGCAGACACTGGCCGATCGCGTGCGCGTGCCCCGTCTCACGGAAGTCCGCCCACTCCTCGACCGCCGGACTGCCGGGGGTGTCGGAGACGCACAGGACCTCGATCTCGCCGTCGCGGTACATCGCGTAGTACACCGGCGCACCGATCAGATCCCGCCAGTGCGCCAGCGCGTCGACGATCGTGCTGCGACGTTTCTCCTGCGCTCCGCTGCTGCTCAGCCGCTCCGCCGCCTCCCCGAGGAAGAACAGCCCCTTGTCGCGGCGGAGATAGCCCTCGTGCACCAGGGTGCGCAGCAGGTGGTACGCCGTGGGGAGGGCGAGGCCGGTCTCGCGGGCCAGTTGCTTGGCGGGTGCTCCGTGTCCGTGCCCGGCGACGGACTCCAGCAGACGCATGGCCCGTTGGACGGAGCCGATGAGGGTGGCGCCAGGCTGCTGCGGCGGGTCGGTGGTCGTCGCGTCGCGCCGCGGGTCAAGGGCCGCGGTGGAGCGCTGCTGGTCGGTGGCCGTCGCGGAGCGCTGCTGCGGCGGGGTCGCCACCGGGCGCTGCTGTGCCACCGAACTCGGCTGCGACACCGGGCGCGGGAGTACCACCGGACCCGGCTGTGCCACCGGCCGCAGTTGAGTGGGGACCGCCACTGAGCGCGGCCACGTGGACGGGATCGGTGGGACGGGCGGGACGGGCAGGGTGGGGTGTGCGTGTGGTTCTACGGGTGCGGTGTCAACCGTGGCCAAGGGTCACTCCCGGAGCGCGAGGAGGCAGCCCGTGCGGGGAACAC
Organism: Streptomyces sp. NBC_01478; assembly: GCF_036227225.1. GTDB lineage: Bacteria > Actinomycetota > Actinomycetes > Streptomycetales > Streptomycetaceae > Streptomyces. Next base: position 5,915,659 of record NZ_CP109444.1, read on the forward strand.
GGGGAGGGGGTGCGCCGCCCGCGGGGTTCGTCCCCGCGTCGAATTCCGGACTTTAACCGCCCGCCACCGCCCGCAGACGGCCTGTCCGGGAAACTTCCCCCGCCCGAGGGAACCGGTGATTCCTGTTACCGATCACCGGTTGCCCGGAAGGGCCTCACCAGTCGCTGCGTGAGGAGGAACTCGACATGAACCTCCGCACGACGTAGATCAGTCCGCCGACCAGCGCCACGAAGATCAGCACATTGAAGAGCAGCCCGATCAGGAAGTGCAGGACGGTCGCTATCAGTCCGCCGAACACGAACAGGGCGATGACCGGCACCGCGACCCACTTCACCCACCACGGCAGTCCCGCGAAGATCTCTCGCATTGTCCTCGTCCTGTACCTCTCCGCCCGTCGCTCTTACCGGGTTCTGTCGGTGTCCGGCACGGGTGCCGGATCTCTGATGTCTGCACTCGATGCTAGAGCGGGCGAAGGTCGAACGGGGGCCTCGCATCCCTTGTCCTCCCCTGACCGTTCCCCTAGAGAACCCTGAGACGCGAGTCAGGCTTCGGGTGGAGGAGAGTCAGGCCTCCGGAGGCGAGAACACCACCAGCACGCGCAGGTCCTCGCTGATGTGGTGGAACTTGTGGGCGACCCCGGCCGGCACATAGACGACGCTGCCGCGCGCCACCTGGGTGGTCTCCATGCCGACGGTGATCGCGGCCCGGCCGCTCACGACGAAGTACACCTCGTCCTGGTTGTGCGGCTGCTGCCGGTCGTGCTCACCGGCGTCGAGCGCGTACAGGCCGACCGACATGTTCTTCTCGCGCAGGAACTGGAGGTATGCACCGTCGTTGACGGCACGCTCCGCCTCCAGTTCATCCAACCGGAATGCCTTCATCGCCCTCGTCCATGCTCGGATTGGATCTCTTCTGTCACGATCAGACACATGAAGAATTTCCTAGTCAAGACGATCGCCAACGCGGGTGCCCTGGCGGTCGCCGTATGGCTGCTCGACAAGATCACTCTGACCGGTGACAGCACCTTCAAGAAGTTCTGGACACTGCTCCTCGTCGCCCTGGTCTTCGGCCTGGTGAACTTCCTGGTCAAGCCGATCGTCAAGGTGCTGACCTTCCCGCTGTTCCTCCTGACGCTCGGTCTGATCACCCTGGTGGTCAACGCGCTGATGCTGATGCTCACCTCGTGGCTGGCCGACAAGCTCGACCTGAGTTTCCACGTCGACGGCTTCTGGACCGCCGTCCTGGGCGGCCTCATCATCTCGGTCGTCTCCTGGGCGCTCAACGTCGTCCTGCCCGAGGGGGACTGAGCGCGCGATGACGTACCGCGTCAGCTTCGTCTGCACCGGCAACATCTGCCGTTCGCCGATGGCCGAATCGGTCTTCCGCGCGCGGGTGGCGGAGGCCGGGCTCGACGGTCTGGTCGAGGTCGACAGCGCGGGTACGGACGGCTGGCACGAGGGCGACGGCGCCGACCCGCGCGCCGTCGCCGTCCTGGAGGAGCACGGCTACGGGACCGACCATGTCGCCCGCCGCTTCCAGGGCTCCTGGTTCCCCCGCCTGGACCTCGTCATCGCCCTCGACTCCGGCCACCGCAAGACCCTGCGCCGCCTCGCACCCACCGAGCAGGACGTCGAGAAGGTCCACCTGCTCCGCTCCTACGACCCCGCCGTCGGCGACGACCTCGACGTACCGGACCCGTACTACGGGGGCCTGGGCGGCTTCGAGGAGTGTCTTGAGATGGTGGAGGCGGCGAGCGCGGGTCTGCTCGCCGCGGTGCGTGACGAAGTGGAGGGACGAGCGGTATGAGTGATTCCGCTACAGCCGGAGGTGTCGGGAGCGGTGCGGGGGACGGCACGCGCGCGGTGCGGGCCGGTCTGCCCGAGCCGGTCAAGTACGAACCCACGCTCCCCGGGCCTGTCTTCGCCGCGCACTTCCATCTCCCGGGCGAGGCGACGGGCCCGTACAAGTACGGCCGTGACGAGAACCCGACCTGGACCCACTTGGAGCGCGCCATCGGCGAGCTGGAGGCGCCCGGGCAGGACGGCGTCGAGACACTCGTGTTCGCCTCCGGGATGGCCGCCATCTCGTCGGTGCTCTTCTCCCAGTTGCGCGCCGGAGACGCGGTCGTCCTGCCCGACGACGGCTATCAGGTACTGCCCCTGGTACGCGAGCAGTTGACGGCGTACGGCATCGAGGTGCGCACCGCGCCGACCGGCGGGGACGCCCAGCTCGACCTCCTCGACGGCGCGAAGCTGCTGTGGATGGAGACCCCGTCCAACCCCGGGCTCGACGTGTGTGACGTACGACGGCTCGCCGACGCGGCACACGCGCGTGGCGCCCTCGTGGCCGTCGACAACACCCTCGCCTCGCCCCTGGGGCAGCGCCCGCTGGAGCTCGGCGCCGACTTCGCCGTGGCGAGCGGCACCAAGCAGCTCACCGGGCACGGGGACGTCCTCCTCGGGTACGTCGCCGGAACCGACGCCTCGGCGATGGCCGCCGTACGCCGGTGGCGCAAGGTCGTCGGCGCGATTCCTGGGCCCATGGAGGCCTGGCTCGCGCACCGCTCGATCGCCACGCTCCAGTTGCGGGTGGACCGGCAGAACGCCACCGCGCTGATCCTCGCGAAGGCCCTGCGCGAGCGGGCCGAGGTGACGGGCCTGCGCTATCCGGGGCTGCCCGACGACCCCTCGTACAAGATCGCCTCGCAGCAGATGCGGCGCTACGGGTGTGTGGTGTCGTTCACGCTGCCCACGCGCACGCGTGCCGAGCGTTTTCTCGACGCGCTGCGGCTCGTGGACGACGCGACGAGCTTCGGCGGGGTGCGGTCCACCGCCGAGCGGCGGGGCCGCTGGGGAGGGGACGCGGTACCGGAGGGCTTCGTTCGTCTCTCGGTCGGTGCCGAGGACCCCGAGGACCTGCTGGCCGATGTGCTGCGTGCGCTGGACGAGTCGGCGCGGTGACCGCTTTACGTACCGCCGGTCGGTGTCCGGATACGCACAACGGACGGTCCGAGCCTCCCCCCTCGTGGCTCGGACCGTCCTCGGTTCTGCGCGCGAAGAACCGCGCGCACAAGGCTAGTTGACTCTGTGTCAGTGTCCAATCACGGTAGCGACAGCGGCCTATCGACTTATTTATAGTTGGGCCCTGCCCGGGGCCGGAGGAAGGGCGGGGAAAGGAGCGTGCGTGCCATGGATCTGGCCTTGCTGCGCACCTTCGTGACCGTGCACCGGGCCGGCTCCTTCACCCGCGCCGCAGCCCTGCTCGGCCTCTCCCAGCCGGCCGTGACGTCCCAGATCCGCACCCTGGAACGGCAGTTGGGCCGCCCCCTGTTCCTGCGCCAGGCCCGTGGGGTCACCCCCACGACCATGGGCGACGAACTCGCGCACAAGGCCGCGCCCCATCTCGACGCCCTCGTGGAGATAGCCGAGACCGGGCCCGACAACGACTCCTCGCTGCGCACCCTGCATCTCGCCGGTCCCCCCGAGTTCACCGCCGAGCGGGCGCTGCCCGCCCTCACGGAACTGACCGGGGAGGACGGCCAGGGCTTCGCGCTGCGCGCGTCCTTCGGGAATGCCGAGGAGACACTGGAAGGACTGGCCGCCGGACATCATGATCTGGCCATCAGCACGGCCCGTCCGCGGGGCGCTCTGCTCACCGCGACAACCCTCTGCGACGAGGAGCACATCCTGGTCGCCGCCCCTCACCGGGCGGAACAACTCGACCCCGAGAAGCTCGGCCCCAAGGACGCACCCGCCCTGGACGACCTCCCCGTGATCGAGGTCCACGAGTCGCTGCCCTTCGTCTCCCGCTACTGGGCCTCGGTCTTCGACTCCCGCCCGGCCGCCCCGGGCACCGTGATCGTGCCGGACCTCCGCGCGGTCCTCGCCTGCGCGATCGTCGGCGCCGGGCTCGCGGTACTGCCCCGCTATCTGTGCGCCCTCGCGCTGGAGCGCGGTGAGGTCGTCCCGCTCCACGAACCCGCGATACCGCCGCTGCGGACGTATTTCCTCGTGGTGCGCACCGGCACTCTCGCGATGCCGCACATCGCCCGGGCCCACGAGTGGCTGCAGCGGGCTGCCACCAACTGGTTCTGACCAGGGACTTTGCCGCCGCTCCACGACGAACCCGCTGGTTCCACGTGAAACATCACGCTCCGAACCGTCAAGGTCACGTCTTGCGATGTTTCACGTGGAACCAGCCGGGCCACATTTCTCCCATGACCGTCCGACCCGTGGTCAAGCGCACCGCTCGTGCCGTTCTCCTCGACGGCGACGCCCTGATCTTGATCAAGCGCACCAAGCCCGGTGTCGATCCCTACTGGGTCACGCCCGGTGGCGGGGTCGAACCCGGGGACACCACCGTCGTCGATGCCCTGCACCGGGAGGTGTACGAGGAGCTCGGCGCCAAGATCACCGATGTGGTGCCCTGCTTCGTGGACACCGTCGAGCACATCGGCGCGGACGCGGCCTCTACCGGCGTGAAGGTGCAGCACTTCTTCGTCTGCCACCTGGAGTCCATGGACCCGGCGCTACGACACGGCCCCGAAGTGGACGAGCCCCTCGGCGAGTACGAGATCGTCAGAGTGCCGTTCACCCGGGTCGGCATCGCGTCCGTCCACCTCGTGCCCCTGTCTCTACGGCACTACCTGGACGGCAACATCGAAGGGGTCCGCGCGATGCACGCCCCCGACCTGGGCTGACGCCTCCGGCACCGGGTCAGTCCCCGGCGGCCACCAACTCCTCGACCGAGTCGTGCCGTATGCGCTCCGCCGGGATGCCGACGTCCTTCAGGACATCGACACCGCTGCGGATCATCCCGGGCGGCCCCGAGACATAGGCGTCGTACCCGCCCCATGGCCCGTACGTCCGTATGGCGTCCGGGAGTTGGAGATGCGCCTGCTGGTCGACGACCGGCCGGACCGTGAGCCATGGATACGACTGCTGGAGCCGGAGCATCGTGTCGATGTCATAGAGGTCGTGATCGGTACGGGCGCCGTAGAACACCTCCACCGGGCGCCGCTCGCCGCGCTCGGCGACATCCTCGACCAGTGCCTTGATCGGGGCTATGCCGGTGCCACCGCCGACGCAGAGCAGGCCGCTGTCGGTGGTGTGGTCCACGGTCATCGAACCGGCCGGCGGCCCGAGCCGGATGACGTCGCCGGGACGGGCGCGGTGCACCAGCGCGTTCGAGACCCAGCCCGCCGGGACTGCCTTCACATGGAAGGTCAGCAGCCCGTCCGAGCGGGGCGCCGAGGCGAAGGAGTAGTGCCGCCAGATCCGCGGCCACCAGGGCGTCTCCAGGCTCGTGTACTGCCCGGCGAGAAAGGGATAGGGCTGGTCCGGGCGGAGGGTGACGACGGCGACGTCCCGGGTCCGGAGGTCATGGGTGACGACCTCCGCGTGCCACCAAGCAGGGGCGCGCAGTTCGTCGGCCGCGGCCGCGTCGATCATGACCTGCGAGATCGTCGTGTACGCCCGCACCCAGGCCGCCTCCGTCTCAGCGTCCCAGACGGCGGAGGCGTACTTGTTCAGCGCGCCGATGAGGCACTCGCCGACGGCCGGGTAGTGCTCGGCCCGGGTGCCGTACTTGCGGTGCCCGCGGCCGAGGTTCTGCAGATACGCGACGAGGACCTCGGTGTTGTCGATGTGCTCGGCGGCGGTGAGCAGCGCCTTGAGCAACCGGTCGCGCTGGGTGTCCATCGCCGCCGGGAACAGCGACCGCAGCTCGGGGTGGCGTACGAAGAGCAGCGCGTAGAAGTACGAGGTGACCTTGTCGGCCACCGGGCCGACCTCGGTCATGGTCCGGCGGATGAGTACGGCGTCCGGGGAGGCTGCCTTCTCGGTGACGGGACCGGCGGAACGCTGGGCGGGCACGCGCACGGGGGCGACCGAGGTGACCGTGGCAGCCTCGGCGACAGTCGGAGCGGGTGCGGCGGGCTCCGGGAGGGCGGGCTGCGGTGCGAGAGGCGGGGGCGCTGTCTGCGCGGGTGCGGGAGCCACGGGCCCGGCGGGAGGTGAGGGTTGCGGGACGGTCGCGGCCGACGGTATTCGCTGCTGTGCGGGCGCTACGGGCGCTACGTCCTGCTGAGCGGCGTACGGGCTCGGATCTGACGCGGCGCCGTCGCCACTCCGAACCGGCGGGGTGAACGGAGCAGGCGGCGTGGACAGGGCAGGCGGAGCTGGTGAGGTGGGCGGAGCCGGTGGGCCCGAACTCTCCGTGGGCGGAAGCTCTTTGCTCTCCAGCGCGGCCCTGCGGACCGGACGCAGCACGGCCGGGCGCCGTCCCCGTCCCTCCGTCGTTCTACGCTCTTCGCCCGGAGGCACCTCCGGCTGCTTGCGCGGACTGAACCAGCCGCTTCCGCCGTTGCCGCCGCCGGACGGGCCGTTGTCGGCCGACGCGGTGGTCGGAGCGTCCATGGTGTGCCTCGCCTCGAACATCTTTCGGTCGGTCTGCGCGCTTCCTCAGCCGGAAGCTGTCTGCTTTCCGCGCGGACGGCTTCCCTCTCCCCGTTCGATCAAGCTGCCGATACAGCCATATCCAACCCACATTCCCACCGCGTACGGACAAGTAAGGCGAGAGTGTGACATTGCCCGCAGTACTCTCACGCGGCGTCCGGCCCCGGACAAGAACCGGAGTCGACCCTACCGGCCCGTGCTTCGCACACACATGCCGCCTCGCTCCCCCACGAACAGAGCGAGGGGCGAACCATCGGTTCCCTCAACTACCGGGCGCCGCGCACCAATTCGTAGGCATCCCACAGATCCCGCCCCGCATAGGAGTGGGTCGCGAGGCCCGCCAGATGGCGATCCGCATTGACCGCGACGGAGACGGGCACGGCGCCGAACAGGTCCTTGTCCGACATCGAGTCTCCGTAGGCCACACAGTCCGCCCGCGTCACCCCGAACTCCTCACACAGTCGATCCGCGATCACCACTTTGGCGGCGGAGTTGAGGACGCCGGCCAGATCCATGGACGGCGCGGTGAAGGGTACGGCGGGAAAGAGCGATCCGTGTGCCGCGTGGGCGCCCCAGCCCGTGAGCCGTTCCACAAAGAAGGAAGGCGAGAGCGATACGACGGCGCAGTATTCACCGGCGTTCCTGATCTCGGCCCAGACCTCACGGATCCGCGCCAGCCAAGGGGCACCCTCGAAAGCTGCCGCCACATGCGCCTCGGTGAGATCCGCCCACAGCGTGTACACGCGGGTCGCGTACTCCGGCGGCCCGATCAGACCCGCCGAGATCTCCTGCTCGAGTTCCACCGTCTCTGACTCCAGGCCGAGTTGACGGGAGATCTCCAGGGGCGCGCTGGTTCCGTGCAGCAAAGTGCCGTCGAGGTCGAAGAGATGAAGTCTCGCCATGAGCCATGAGATTAGTGGGAGGACCTGTGGCGCCTTCGGCGAGCCTGCCGGATGCTCGCCTTCGCCGGTGTTTCACGTGAAACATCCGGCTTCTGCCGATGCGTTGCGTCGTTGATCACGAGATGGCCAAAAGCACGTACGTCTCACCGGAAACAGGTGGACGCCGACATCGCGTGTCAGACAGCCTGACCTGCGTGCCGACTCCTTCCCTCGCCGCTCTGCCCATCCGCCGGCTGACGCTCCGCGATCGCCTCGCCTGCGCCGACCTGTCCGAGGACCGGGGGTGGCCACGCGAGGAACACAAGTGGGGCTTCCTCCTGAGCGCCGGGAAGGGTTACGGCATCGACGCTCCCGACGGCGGCCTCGTCGCGGCATGCGTCACCACGGAGTACGGCCCACAGGACCGCCCGGATCTCATTGCCATCGGCATGGTCCTGGTCGCCGAGCGGTACGCCCGGCAGGGCGTGGGACGCCGGCTGATGCGCCACCTGATCTCGGCGATGGGCACCACACCACTGACCCTGCACGCGACCCCGAACGGCCGCCCGCTCTACGAGGAGCTCGGCTTCAAGGTCATCGGCCGTGCCGAGATGCTGCGCGGCCATTTCACACCTGCCGGGCCTGAGTCCCGGATCGCCACCCGCGCGGCGACGGCCGAGGACCTCACCGGCATCCTGCGCCTCGACGAGGCGGTGTTCGGCGCCGATCGCACGCCCCTCATCACACGACTGCCCGCCTTCGCCGACCAGTTGAGGGTGGCGGAGGAGAACGGCCGGATCATCGGCTACGCGGCCGCCTGGCCCAACATGGACACCCAGGTCGTGGGCCCGCTGATCGCACAGAACGCCGAGACGGCGAAGGCCCTCCTGGCCTCACTCGCCGCCCGCACCGACCGTCCGCTGCGCACCGACATCGACGTACGCCACGAAGACCTGTTGTCCTGGGCGAAGGAACGCGGACTCGCCCCCATCGCCTTCAACGCCGTGATGACGTACGGCATCCCGGAGTTGCCCGGCGACTGGACCCGGAGGTTCGCTCCCCTGACGGTCGCGGCCGGCTGACGGTCCCCGAACACGGAGAACGCCGGCTCCCGACCTCATCGGGAACCGGCGTTTCATCGGCCTGAGACGTCAGACGACCGCCTCTACGGCGGCCTGGGCGAAGCCGTGGTCCTGCGTCGGGGCGCCGCCACCGACGCCGATCGCCCCGATCAGCCGGCCGTCACGGTGCACCGGGATGCCGCCCGCGATGAACAGCAGCGGCCGGTCGAGCGCGGTGGGCAGGGTGTGGAAGAGGCCTCCGGGCTGGACGGCGTCGACCAGGTCGGCGGTGGGCGCGTTGAGCTGGAGCGCGGTGTACGCCTTGCGGGTGCTGGTCTCACCGGAGATCAGCACAGCCTGGTCGTCCCGCTGGAAGGCGAGCAGATGACCGCCGGCGTCCAGCACGGTGATGCTCACGGTGACCCCGGCGGCCTCCGCGGCTCGGCGAGCCTCGGCGACGAGCGCTTCGGCGTCCTGGATGGTCAGCGGGGCTACGGCGGTGGTGGTGCTCATCAGGGTTTCTCCTTGCGGGTGTTGCTGTTTCTGGTGTTGGTCGGAGTGTCCGGCGTTGGTCGGACGGTCAGGGCCGGCAGGCATGCGCGGGGACGGCCCTGGCCCCGCGTCTCCCCGCTCCGGCCCGGCGGGGTCAGTGGTGGACGGCGGCCCGCTGCGCCGCGCTCGGTGTGCCGCCCGCCACGACGGCGCCGTGGGCGCTGGTGCGGCGTTCCAGGGCGGCCGAGAGGATCGCGAGGACCAGGGCGGCCGCGGCGAGGGCGGCGCCGACCCAGTTCGGGGCGGTGTAGCCGAAGCCGGCCGCGATGACGATGCCGCCGAGCCAGGCGGAGAGCGCGTTGCCGAGGTTGAAGGCGCCGATGTTCACGGCCGAGGCCAGCGTCGGGGCGCCGTGTGCCTGGTCGAGGACCCGCTTCTGCAGCGGCGGCACGGTGGCGAAGCCCAGGGCACCGATGAGGGCGATGGTGACGGCTGCGGCGATCTTGTTGTGCGCGGTGACCGTGAAGAGCGCGAGCACGACAGCCAGGGCGCCGAGCGAGACGTAGAGCATGGGCATGAGGGCGCGGTCGGCGAACTTGCCGCCGACGAGGTTGCCGCCGACCATGCCGAGGCCGAAGAGGACGAGCAGCCAGGTGACGGAGCCGTCGGCGAAGCCGGCGACGTGGGTCATCATCGGCGCGATGTAGGTGATGGCCGCGAAGACGCCACCGAAGCCGAGGACGGTCATCGCCATGGCGAGCAGGACCTGGGTGTTCTTGAAGGCGGCCAGTTCGTGCCGCAGTCGTACGCCCTCGGGCTTGGGCAGGTCGGGCACGAGCTTGGCGATACCGGCCAGGCCGATCACGCCGAGGCCCGCGACGATGGCGAAGGTGACCCGCCAGCCGACGGACTGCCCGACGAGGGTGCCCAGCGGGACGCCGATGACATTGGCGACGGTCAGCCCGGTGAACATCATCGCGATGGCTCCGGCCTTCTTGTCCGGGGCGACCAGCTCGGCCGCGACGACCGAGCCGATGCCGAAGAAGGCGCCGTGGGCGAACGAGGCGACCACGCGGCCGATCAGCATCACCGAGAAGCTGGGGGCGACGGCGGAGAGCAGGTTGCCGAGGATGAACAGGCCCATCAACAGCATCAGCATCCGCTTGCGGGGGACCTTGGTGCCGAGCACGGTCATCAGTGGGGCACCGATCACCACACCCAGCGCATAGCCCGTGACCAGCAGTCCGGCGGTAGGGATGGAGACGCCGAAGTCGCCCGCGACCTGGGGCAGCAAGCCCATGATCACGAACTCGGTCGTACCGATTCCGAAGGCCCCGATCGCGAGGGCCAGAAGCGCGAGAGGCATGTGGAGGTACCCTTCCCAGAAGATTGCAGGAGCGCTTTGCGTGCGTTCACAATAGTTGCAGACGCGTGCTATATGCAAGCGCGGACTATTTCACCTGTGCTCTATCCTGGGTTCAGCCGCTCCTGGACGGAGGAAACGCCAATGACAGCGACGGACCCCGCGCTCACCGCCCTCGCCCAGGGCTGGTGCGCCCTCTCCTTGTTGCACGGGAGGATCGAGGCGCACATCGAGCGCGCCCTGCAGGCCAAGCACGACCTGAGCATGCGCGAGTACTCGCTGCTGGACGTGCTCAGCCGACAGCACGACGGCGAGGGAGGGCATCTGCAGATGCGGCAGGTCGCCGACGCGGTCGTCCTCAGCCAGAGCGCCACCACCCGCCTGGTCACCCGGCTCGAGGACCGCGGCCTGCTCGCGCGGTACCTGTGCCCGACCGATCGCCGGGGCATCTACACGAACGTCTCCGAGGCAGGCCTCACGCTGCTCGAAGAGGCCCGCCCGACCAACGACACCGCGCTGCGCGAAGCGCTCGACGCGGCGGCCGCGAACCCCGAACTGGCGCCACTGGTCCGGGTCGTGGAGTCGATGAACGTGCCCGCGTAGGTCCGTCCCGCACCGCACTCCGACCGCTGCCTAAGGTGTGACCATGGGAGATCTTGAGATACGGGCCGCGGTCACCAAGGACGTCCCCACCATCGTCGGCATGCTCGCCGACGATCCCCTAGGCGCCCAACGCGAGTCACCGGACGACCTGACGCCCTACCTGGCCGCACTGGACCGCCTGACCGTCGACCCGAACCAGCACCTCGTCGTCGCCGTCCGCGAGGGTCGCGTCGTCGGCACCCTCCAGCTCACGGTCATTCCAGGGCTGTCCCGCAAGGGCGCCACGCGCTCGATCATCGAGGCCGTACGCGTCCACGCGGACGAGCGAGGCAGCGGCCTGGGTACGCAGCTCATCGAGTGGGCGATCGCCGAGTCACGCCGCCAGGGCTGCCAACTGGTTCAACTGACCTCTGATGTCACTCGCACCGACGCCCATCGGTTCTACGAGCGGCTCGGCTTCACCGCCTCACACGTGGGCTTCAAGCTGCCTCTCTGAAAAGCCCTCCCGAAGAAACCCCTCCTCCGAAGAGAGCGAGGCGTCCGGCCGACAGCAGGAGGCGCCATGTTTCACGTGAAACACGACGCCTCCCCGACTGCGCCGGCTAGCGAATCCCCCGCCACCCCTCCGAGTCCACCCCACCCGGCACAGAAGCACTCTCGTCGTACGGCTGACGCGTGAAGACGAACGATCCGAGGTCCAGGTGGATCAGGGACCCGTCCGGGCGCCGTACGGGCCGCAGGAGCTCTCCGGCGTAGTAGCCCTCCAGCCCGGTCCAGGTGCCGTCACCGTTGGCCCGGAATCGCGAACGGCGGCCCTTGCCGGCCAGCGGCTCCAGCGAGGCCCCGCCATCCGCCGTCAGCCGCAGGGCGAACCCGTGCGTACCCCAGTACCACTGCCCCGCCAACTCCAGTACGGCGGCGTCGACTTCGGGCATCGGGCGCCATGACTCGGGAATCCTCGGCTCGGCCTCGGCGACGATACGGACGAGATCGGCGCCCGCCGATGCCAGCAGCGGTCCGGAGGTGCAGTTGGCCAGCACCACCGCCGCGACGTCGTCCGCCAGGCTGATGCTGAGGTTCGCCAGGAAGCCGGGCAGCGAACCGGAGTGGCCGATGAGCAGTCGGCCGTCACGGTGCTGGACTTGCAGGCCGAGACCATAGGCGGAGCCGTCCACGACATCGGCGGCCTCGGCCGGTGCCGCTGGGGTCCGCATCTCCCGCACGGACTCCGCGCTCAGCACCCGGTCGTCCCCGTTGGCCAGGAAGACGGCGAACCGGGCCAAGTCACCAGTGGTGGACCAGAGCTGACCGGCCGGCGCCATCAGACCGAGGTCCACGGCGGGTTCCGGCAGCAGTGCGTCGGCCCACGGGTGCACCGCCCAGCCGCCCGCGTGCGGTGCCTCGGGCTGACCACTCGTGCGATGGAGGCCCAGCGGTTCGAGCACTTCCCGCCGGAGTACGTCCTCCCAGGGCGCACCCCGCAGCTCCTCGACGAGCGCGCCCAACACCGTGTAGCCGGGGTTCGAGTAGTGGAACCGGCGGCCGACCGGATGCAGCAGAGGCTGATCGCCCAGCACATCGCGGAGTTCGGGGCGCAGGGAACCGGGCGTCCGTTCCCACCAGGGTGCGGGTGACTCGGCCGCCAACCCGCTTGTGTGCGCGAGCAGTTGGGCGATGGTGGCCTCACCCGCGCCGGTGCCCGGCAGATGCTTCTCCAGGGGGTCACCGAGGTCGAGGACGCCCTCGTCGCGCAGCCGCAGCACCAGGACGGCAGTGAACGTCTTGGTGATCGAGCCGATCCTGTACTGCACGTTCTCGTCCGGCCCGTGCCCTTCCACCGAGGTCCGCGCGCCGTGCCACACCGTCCGCCCGTCCCGCACCACCGCGGCGACCAACGACGGCGCCCGCCCCTCGGCCTGGGCCACGGCGATCCGATGCAACAACGCCCGGCGGGTGCCGGGAAGCAAGTCGTCCTGAGATGTCGTCATGCCCCCAGTCCATCCGGCGGGACGACCGTACGTCGAGCACATTTCTCAGGAAACGGCACCGGGTCGGCCGCCCGCACTCACCCGCTCAGGTCTGCGCCATGTCGACGAAGCGCGAGTAGTGGCCCTGGAAGGCGACGGTGATCGTCGCGGTCGGGCCGTTACGGTGCTTGCCCACGATGATGTCCGCCTCGCCCGCGCGCGGGGACTCCTTCTCGTACGCGTCCTCACGGTGCAGCAGGATGACCATGTCGGCGTCCTGCTCGATGGAGCCGGACTCACGCAGGTCGGACACCATCGGCTTCTTGTCCGTGCGCTGCTCGGGACCACGGTTGAGCTGCGAGAGCGCGATCACCGGGACCTCCAGCTCCTTCGCCAGGAGCTTGAGGTTACGGGACATGTCCGAGACCTCCTGCTGTCGGCTCTCTTGGCGCTTGGAGCCACCGGCCTGCATCAGTTGCAGATAGTCGATGATCACCAGCTTGATGTCGCTGCGCTGCTTGAGCCGACGGCACTTGGCGCGGATCTCCATCATCGACAGGTTCGGGGAGTCGTCGATGTAGAGCGGTGCCGACGACACCTCGGGCATCCGGCGTGCCAGTCGCGTCCAGTCCTCGTCGGTCATGGTGCCGGAGCGCATGTGGTGCAGGGCGACCCGGGCCTCGGCGGACAGCAGACGCATCGCGATCTCGTTGCGCCCCATTTCGAGGGAGAAGATGACGCTCGGCAGGTTGTGCTTGATCGACGCCGCGCGGGCGAAGTCGAGCGCGAGCGTGGACTTACCCATGGCGGGACGGGCCGCGATGACGATCATCTGGCCCGGGTGCAGACCGTTGGTGAGCGAGTCGAGGTCGGTGAACCCCGTGGGCACACCGGTCATCTCGCCGCTGCGTGAGCCGATCGCCTCGATCTCGTCGAGCGCGCCCTCCATGATGTCGCCGAGCGGAAGGTAGTCCTCGCTGGTCCGCTGCTCGGTGACCGCGTAGATCTCGGCCTGGGCCCGGTTGACGATCTCGTCGACGTCGTCGTCGGCCGCGTATCCCATCTGTGTGATGCGCGTGCCGGCCTCAACCAGGCGGCGCAGGACGGCCCGCTCGTGGACGATCTCCGCGTAGTACTCCGCGTTCGCCGCCGTGGGCACGGTCTGGACGAGCGTGTGCAGATACGATGCGCCGCCGACCTTGTTGATCTCACCGCGCTTGGTGAGTTCGGCGGCGATGGTGATCGGGTCGGCCGGCTCGCCCTTGGCGTAGACGTCGAGGATCGCCTGGTAGACCGTCTCGTGCGCCGGCTTGTAGAAGTCGTGGCCCTTGAGCACCTCGACGACGTCCGCGATGGCGTCCTTCGACAGAAGCATGCCGCCGAGCACGGACTGCTCGGCATCGAGGTCCTGCGGGGGCACGCGCTCGAAGGCGGAACCCGCGCCCTCCCACTCGCCGCCTTCCCGGCCGCGGTCGTGCTGTTCGTCGCGGCCCCGGCCTCCTTCACCGCGTCGCCGGGAAGCGGGCAGACGATCACTGGGACCGCTGTCGGCCCACGGGTCGTCCAAGGGCTCGGAAATACTCAACCGAGCCACCTCCTCCCGTCCGCCGAGCGGACCTCGCCGTGCCCCTTATTTCTACGGCACGGCACTGACAAATGAGACGCCCAACTCCGGTACGGGCGCGTCGGTTTTGTGTTGGTTCTCAGTCCGACTGACGGGGCGGGTTCCGGTCCACCGTAGGCCCGCGGGCACCGTCAGCCAATCTGGTTATCCACAGGCCATGTGGACGACGGCCCGGATGCTGTGGAGAACCCGTCAAAACCTGTGCACGACCCGGTGGACAGCCCTGTGAACAAGACCTCGCCGCTTCGATCGAACCCAACCTGACCTGCACCTTTCCCATCCACCGGCTGTGCAGAAGAAAAACTTTCCACATCGGACCAAGATCGCTTCGAACAGTGCGCGAGAGGACACGAGGCGAGATCAGAGGTAAGGGTCACAAAGCAATTGCATCTCTTACCTGTGGACGATTAGATTAGTGCTCATGACACAGGCTCCCGCGGCCACCAGGGCCACCCGACGACAGCAGGACCGAGAGATCGTCACGCTGGCCGTCCCGGCCTTCGGCGCGCTCGTCGCCGAGCCCCTCTTCGTCATGGCCGACAGCGCGATCGTCGGCCATCTCGGCACGGCACAACTCGCCGGACTCGGCGTGGCATCCGCCCTCCTGACGACGGCCGTGAGCGTCTTCGTCTTCCTCGCCTACGCCACCACGGCGGCCGTCGCCCGACGGGTCGGCGCGGGTGACCTCCAGGCCGCCATCCGCCAGGGCATGGACGGCATCTGGCTCGCCCTGCTGATCGGCGCCACCGTCATCGCCGTCGTCCTCCCCTCGGCACCCGCTCTCATCGGACTCTTCGGCGCCTCGGACACCGCGGCCCCCTATGCGACGACCTATCTGCGGATCTCCTCCATCGGCATCCCGGCCATGCTGATCGTCCTCGCTGCCACCGGAGTCCTTCGCGGACTGCAGAACACCAAGACACCGCTCTACGTCGCCGTCTCCGGCTTTGTCGCCAACGGCGTCCTCAACGTGGGACTCGTCTATGGCGCCGACCTCGGTATCGCCGGCTCCGCCTGGGGCACCGTCATCGCCCAGTGGGGCATGGCTGCCGTGTATCTCGTCGTGGTCGTCCGCGGAGCGCGTCGGCACGGCGCCTCCCTCAGTCCTGACGCCGCAGGGATCAGAGCCTCGGCCCAGGCCGGCGCACCTCTCCTTGTGCGCACGCTCTCCCTGAGAGCCATCCTCCTGATCGCCACGGCTGTCGCGGCCCGCCTCGGAGACGCCGCCATCGCCGCACACCAGATCATCCTGTCCCTGTGGTCCCTGCTGGCTTTCGCCCTCGACGCCATCGCGATCGCGGGCCAGGCGATCATCGGCCGCTATCTCGGCGCGGACGACCCCCAGGGCGCCCGAGCCGCATGCCGCCGCATGGTGCAGTGGGGCATCGCCACGGGAGTGGTGCTCGGCCTCCTGGTGATCCTGTCCCGCCCACTCTTCCTCCCGCTGTTCACCAGCGACCCCACCGTCAAGGACACCGCCCTGCCCGCCCTGATCATGGTGGCGCTCTCCCAGCCGATCTGCGGTGTCGTCTTCGTCCTGGACGGGGTGTTGATGGGCGCGGGAGACGGGCCGTATCTCGCCGGGGCGATGGTGGTGACCCTGGCGGTCTTCGCTCCAGTGGCCCTGCTCGTGCCGATCCTCGGTGCTGGACTGACCGCACTCTGGGGAGCGATGACCCTGATGATGGCGGTGCGGATGTTCACGCTCCTGCTGCGCGCTCGCTCGGGGCGCTGGGTCGTCACGGGCGCGACCCGCTGACCGTTTCACGTGAAACACCGCGCACTGGCATGTTTCACGTGAAACATGAGCGCCGTAGCGCCGCCCCGAACGCACCACAGGGCAGTGTCCCGTCCCGAACACAGCAGAGGGGCCGCACCCCAACGGGTGCGGCCCCTCTCTCAGCTATGCCGAGCGCAGCGGTCAGGCCGCGATGACCTCGATGTTGACCTTGGCGGCAACCTCGGGGTGCAGACGCACGGACGTCTCGTGGGCGCCCAGGGTCTTGATCGGAGCAGACAGCTCGATGCGGCGCTTGTCGACCTCGGGGCCACCGGAAGCCTTGATCGCGGAAGCGATGTCGGCCGGGGTGACGGAACCGAAGAGACGACCGGCGTCGCCGGAGCGGACGGCCAGACGGACCTTGACGCCCTCGAGCTGGGCCTTCACGGAGTTGGCCTGCTCGATGGTCTGGATCTCGTGGATCTTGCGAGCACGACGGATCTGCTCGACATCCTTCTCGCCACCCTTGGTCCAGCGGATAGCGAACTTCCGCGGGATCAGGTAGTTGCGAGCGTAACCGTCCTTGACGTCGACGACGTCGCCGGCGGCACCGAGGCCGGAGACCTCGTGGGTGAGGATGATCTTCATTTGTCGGTCACCCTTCCCTTATCGCGCGGTGGAGGTGTAGGGCAGCAGCGCCATCTCACGGCTGTTCTTCACAGCCGTGGCGACGTCACGCTGGTGCTGCGTGCAGTTGCCGGTGACGCGGCGGGCACGGATCTTGCCACGGTCGGAAATGAACTTCCGCAGCATGTTCGTGTCCTTGTAGTCCACGTACTGGACCTTGTCCTTGCAGAATGCGCAGACCTTCTTCTTCGGCTTGCGCACAGGCGGCTTCGCCATGGTGTATCTCCTGTGTGATCAAGAAGTGTGGGTACGACCCACCCTCGGCCCGAAGGCCTAGAAGGGGGGTTCGTCCGAGTAGCCGCCGCCACCGCCACCGCTGGCGCCGCCGGAGTTTCCACCCCAGCCGCCGCCACCGCCGCCGCCCTGGTTGCCACCGGCGGGAGCGCCGGTAGCCCACGGGTCGTCGGCGGGAGCGCCGCCGGCCGGCTGGCCGCCGCCGGAGTTTCCACCCCAGCCACCGCCACCCTGGCCGCCACCACCGCCACCGCCGAAGCCGCCGCCCTGGCCACCGCGAGCGCCACCGGCGGTCTTGGTGACCTTGGCCGTGGCACTGCGCAGGCTGGCGCCGACTTCTTCGACGTCCAGTTCGTAGACCGTGCGCTTGACGCCCTCACGGTCCTCGTAGGACCGCTGCTTCAGCCGGCCCTGCACGATGACGCGCATGCCTCGCTGGAGCGATTCGGCGACGTTCTCCGCCGCCTGACGCCAGACCGAGCAGGTGAGGAAGAGGCTTTCGCCGTCCTTCCACTCGTTCGTCTGGCGGTCGAAGGTGCGGGGAGTGGACGCGACACGGAACTTCGCGACCGCCGCACCGGAAGGGGTGAAGCGCAGCTCGGGGTCGTCGACAAGATTGCCGACGACCGTGATGACGGTCTCGCCTGCCATGGGGGAACCTCTCGGCGGGTTTGCTGCTGGCTGCTTGGTGCTGCTACTCGAATCCCGAGATCAGTTGAGCAGGATGCTCAGTGGGTCTCGGGGCGGAGGACCTTGGTCCGGAGGACCGACTCGTTCAGGTTCATCTGGCGGTCGAGCTCCTTGACGACCGCAGGCTCGGCCTGCAGGTCGATGACCGAGTAGATGCCCTCGGGCTTCTTCTTGATCTCGTACGAGAGACGACGACGGCCCCAGGTGTCGACCTTCTCCACCTTTCCGTTGCCCTCACGGACGACGGAGAGGAAGTTCTCGATCAGGGGGGAGACAGCGCGCTCCTCCAGATCGGGGTCGAGGATGACCATCACTTCGTAGTGACGCATGTGGAACCCACCTCCTTTGGACTCAGCGGCCACGGTCGTTCCGTGGCAGGAGGGTTGTGATGCGTAAGCAACAGTGTGTGCCAGTAAAACAGCCGCCACTGACATCGGGTGCCCCTCGCGGGGATTCCGAGCCGTGGCATGGGCAGACACCAGTGCAGAGGGTACAGAGTACCCGCACACCGGCTTCCGGTTGAAATCCGGTGGCGGAGAGCGTCAATCTGTACACATCGGGTGTGTCCGGCGCGACGATGCGCCGCCTTCCGCAGGAGGTGCCACATGGCACAGGCATTGCGACCCAACACCGCCGGCTCTCTCTTCGCCACAGACGGCAAGCCCCATCCGCTCCAGGACACGCTGCTCGCGGTGACCCTGGTGCTCGGACTGACCGCGTTCATCACGGGCTTCTTCCACAGCCTGCATCTGCTCAGCTCCTGGACCGGCCTGCTGGGGATCCTCACCGGCGCGTACGGGCAGTGGATCTCCGAGACGACGAGGGAGCGCTTCGGCCTGATCCTGGGTCTCGGTGCCGCGGGTGTCGGCTTCTTCCTCGGCATGGCGCACGGTGGCCTGTTCGGCGGCGTCATCAGCTAACGGCCCGGAAGCCGGCGGGTCAGAAGCCGACGGCCAGGACGCCGTAGTCCGAACTCCACGTAAAACAGCACGGAACGCCTTGGCGGCCGACAGGCCGAGGCGAAGGTTGCATACGCCCAGTCGGGGCGCTCGCAAGGCGCAGTAGGCTTCGGCGCGAGAGCCGGAGCCCCTGTACCCATGGGGACACACCAGCCCGAGGAGCGCCCCGAATGAGCCTGACCCTGAGGACCATCAGCCGTGAGCAGCATCTGGCATTCATCCAGAGCCTGCCCTCGGCTAGCCACATGCAGGTCCCGGCGTGGGCTGATGTGAAGGCGGAGTGGCGCTCCGAGAGCCTCGGCTGGTTCGACGAGCGGACCGGCGAGCTGGTCGGCGCGGGGCTGGTCCTCTACCGGCAACTCCCCAAGATTAAGCGCTACTTGGCCTATCTGCCCGAGGGCCCGGTCATCAACTGGTTCGCGCCGAACCTGGACGAGTGGCTCCAGCCGATGCTGGCCCACCTCAAGCACCAGGGCGCCTTCTCCGTGAAGATGGGCCCGCCGGTCATCATCCGGCGCTGGGAGGCCATCTCCATCAAGGCGGGCATCCAGAACCCGGACGTGAAGCGACTGCGCGACATCGAGGCCGACTTCATCGAACCGCGCGCCTTCGAGGTGGCCGACAAGCTGCGCCGTATGGGCTGGCAGCAGGGTGAGGACGGCGGCGCCGGCTTCGGCGACGTCCAGCCGCGCTACGTCTACCAGGTGCCGCTGGCGAACCGCTCCCTGGAAGAGGTCCACAAGAACTTCAACCAGCTCTGGCGCCGCAACATCAAGAAGGCCGAGAAGGCCGGTGTCGAGGTCGTCCAGGGCGGCTACCACGACCTCGAGGAATGGCAGCGGCTGTACGAGATCACGGCCCTGCGCGACCACTTCAGGCCCCGCCCGCTGTCGTACTTCCAGCGCATGTGGACGGCCCTCAACACCGAGGACCCCAACCGGATGCGGCTGTACTTCGCCCGGCACGACGGCGTGAACCTGTCGGCGGCGACGATGCTCGTGGTCGGCGGACACGTCTGGTACTCCTACGGCGCCTCCGACAACATCGGGCGTGAAGTCCGGCCCTCGAACGCGATGCAGTGGCGGATGCTGCGTGACGCCTACGCGCTCGGCGCCACCGTGTACGACCTGCGCGGCATCTCCGACTCGCTGGACGAGACCGACCACCTCTTCGGTCTGATCCAGTTCAAGGTGGGCACCGGCGGGCAGGCCGCCGAATACCTCGGCGAGTGGGACTTCCCGCTCAACAAGCTGCTCCACAAGGCGCTCGACATCTACATGTCGCGCCGCTGACCTGACGGTCCTCGCTTCGGTTTCGATAGCGTCGACAGCTCTCATTACTCCTGATACACCGCAGCCACCCGAAAGGTTCCAGGTCCGGCCATGGCGCTCACGCTCTACGTCGACACTGCTCGCTGGCGGGCGCATCACAAGCACGTTGCCGGGCAGTTCCCGGGGCTCGTCCCGGTCTGCAAGGGCAACGGCTACGGCTTCGGGCACGAGCGGCTGGCCGAGGAGGCGACCCGGCTCGGCGCGGACGTCCTCGCCGTCGGTACGACGTACGAGGCCGCCCGGATCAAGGACTGGTTCGGCGGTGACCTGCTGGTGCTGACGCCGTACCGCCGCGGCGAGGAGCCCGTACCGCTGCCGGACCGGGTCATCCGCTCGGTGTCGTCCATCGACGGTGTCTACGGCCTTGTGGGCGCCCGTGTGGTCATCGAGGTGATGTCCTCGATGAAGCGTCACGGTGTCAGCGAGCAGGAACTGCCGCAGTTGCACTCCGCCATAGAGAACGTGCGCCTGGAGGGCTTCGCCATCCACCTCCCGTTGGACCGCACCGACGGCTCGGACGCCGTCGAGGAGGTCATCGGCTGGATGGACCGTCTGCGGGCGGCCCGGCTGCCGCTGCACACGATGTTCGTCAGCCACCTCAAGTCGGAGGATCTGGCCCGGCTGCAGCAGCAGTTCCCGCAGACCCGCTTCCGGGCCCGGATCGGCACCCGGCTGTGGCTGGGGGACCACGAGGCCACCGAGTACCGCGGCGCGGTCCTGGACGTCACCCGCGTCTCCAAGGGCGACCGCTTCGGCTACCGGCAGCAGAAGACGGCCTCTGACGGCTATCTGGTGGTCGTGGCGGGCGGTACGTCGCACGGGGTGGGCCTGGAGGCCCCCAAGGCGCTGCACGGCGTCATGCCGCGCGCCAAGGGCGTCGCCCGCGCCGGCCTGGCCACGGTCAACCGGAATCTTTCTCCGTTCGTCTGGGACGGCAAGCAGCGCTGGTTCGCCGAGCCGCCGCACATGCAGGTCTCGATCCTGTTCGTACCGGTGGAGGCGGCCGAGCCGAAGGTGGGCGAGGAACTGGTGGCCCATCTGCGGCACACCACCACGCAGTTCGACCGCATCGTGGACCGCTGAACCCCTTCACAGCAGCCGAAAAGGCCGTACACGGAGCTTCCCGTGTACGGCCTTTTCGCGTGGTCTCTCCGTCTTTCGTGGGCTCCTGGCACCCTGTTCGCTCAGAGCGAACGGTCGGCCGTTCCCTCACTGCCCCACTCCACCTGCGGCCCGTCGAAGGGGGCCGCGTGCCGCCCGGGACGGGCGGCGGCTCCGAACACGAACGCGTCCTCCGCCCGGTCGAGCACGCCGCCCGAGGGGTCGTCGTCGCCCGCCAGGCGCACCACGTCCCGCTCCGGCATGAGGATGTCGCGCACGATCACGGCGCACAGGTAGAGCGTGCCCAGCAGGTGCAGGCCGATGGCCCAGTGGTAGCCGTCGGTCGGCAGGCCCTTGTGGGCGTCTCCGCTGGTCGTGTACGCGAGGTACAGCCAGATGCCCAGGAAGTACGCCACCTCGCACGCCTGCCAGATCAGGAAGTCCCGCCACTTCGGCCGGGCCAGCACGGCCAGGGGGACCAGCCACAGCACGTACTGCGGCGAGTAGACCTTGTTGGTCACGATGAACGCCGCGACGATCAGGAAGGCCAACTGAGCGAAGCGCGGCCGGCGCGGAGCCGTCATCGTGAGTGCCGCGATGGCACCACAGCACAGCAGCATCAGCAGGGTCGCGAACGTGTTGACGGTGTCGGTGCTGAGCGGGTCGGTGGAGTTCTGGGCCAGGATCAGCCAGAACGACCCGAAGTCGACGCCCCGTTCCTGGCTGAACGTGTAGAACTTCGACCAGCCGTCGAAGGCGAAGAGCATCACCGGCAGGTTCACCGCCAGCCAGGCGACGACGGTTCCGCCCAACGCCTTCCCGAAGTCCCGCCACTTGCCCGCGCGCCAGCACAGCAGGAACAGCGGGCCGAGCAGGAAGACGGGATAGAGCTTGGCGGCCGTTGCAAGGCCCAACAGGACGCCGAACGCGAGGGAACGGCCCCGCGACCACATCAGCATCGCCGCGGCCGTCAGAGCGACCGCCAGCAGGTCCCAGTTGATGGTGGCGGTGAGCGCGAAGGCGGGCGCCAGGGCGACCAGCAGGCCGTCCCAGGGGCGCCGGGCGTGCGTGCGGCTGACGCATACGACGATGACGGCCGCGCACACCATCAGCATCCCGGCGTTGACCATCCAGTACCACTGTTCCTGGTGCTGGATGCTGCCGCTGCCCGGCGTGAGCCAGGCGGCCACCTCCATGAACACACCGGTCAGCACCGGGTATTCGAGGTACTGCATGTCTCCGGGAAGCTTGTCGAAGTACGGCACGAGCCCGTCGGCGAAACCACGCCCCTGATAGAGGTGCGGGATGTCCGAGTAGCACGCGTGCGTGTACTGCGAGCTGGCGCCGAAGAACCAGCCGCTGTTGTAGCAGGGCGCCTTCTGCACCAGGCCGAGGGCGAAGATGCCGATCGCCACCAGCGCGACGACCCGTACGGGAGTCCACCAAGACGTCCCCAGGAGAGCGCGCCGGCCGATGGGGCCACCGATCAGTTCACTGCCGGCGGCGGCGACCTGATCGTCCTTGGTCGGCAGTACCGGATCGGGCTCGTGCACGCTCGTGGGCGTCAGTTCTGCACTGGGCATGGGGCACATCCTGCCGTACGCACCTAGGAGCGTGCCGTCAGCACCTGAGATTCGCCGCCGCCCCCGGTTGGTGCACAAGGCCGTGATCGGGCGGCCCCGCTGGGGGTGCCGTTCCCCCAGGAGGTGCGGACGTGGCTCCTCATGAACGACGGCAGGACCGAGTGGCGTTGACCGGAGGGGAAGCCGACTCACCCAGACATACGCCGAGGGCCGCCGCACCCGATGGGTGCGGCGGCCCTCGTTTCACGTGAAACATCCCGTGAAGGGTGTTTCACGTGAAACACCCTTCACGAGCGATATGGCAGCTAGCCGGTTGAGCCTCCGAAGATGCCCCCATTGTCACTGCCTCTGTTACTGCCGCTGCTTTCCGTGGCAGTGGCCGTGGCCGATGGTGAGGTCGTCGTACCTCCGTCGGTGCCACCGTCGTTGCTGCACTGCCAACTGAACTTGCAGGACTCGGTGGCCGAAGGCGTCGCGCTCGGCGTCGTCACGATGGGCGTCTCGCTCGGCGTCTCGCTGGGCGTCTCGCTCGGCGTCACAACGGGCGTCGGAGTGGGAGACGGTGCGCCGGACTCGTCCTCGACATTGTCGATCTTGGTGGCGTCCGGGAAGCCGAGGTCGGACTTCCCCTTCAGCGCGGACTCCATGTACTCGGTCCACACCGCCGTCGGGATGTCACCACCGTGGATGGACGCCACGCCTGCCGTGCCGTTCATGGAGAGGAGTTGGGCGTCCTTGGGGTTCTCCCTGAACATCGCGATCGACGTCGAGAGCTGCTGGGTGTAGCCGACGAACCAGGCCGACTTGTTGCTGTCGGTGGTACCGGTCTTGCCGGCCGCCGTACGGCCCAGAGCCTTCGCGTTCTTGGCCGTACCGTTCTGGATGACGTTCTCCAGGGTGTTCGTGACGTTGTTCGCCACGTTCTCCGGCATCGCCTGCTTCACGGCCGGCTTGGTGAAACCGGACACCGGCTGCCCGCCCTCCTTCACGGCCGTCACCGAGTACGGGTCCGCCTGCTTGCCGGACGCGGCGAACGTTGCGTACGCGTCAGCCATCCGGATCGCGCTGGGGGTCGAGGTACCGATGGCGAAGGACGGGTTGAGCGTGGCGAAACTGTCGTCCAGTATCCCGGACGCCTTGGCCACGTCCCGCACCTTCGAGTTCCCGACGTCCATGCCCAACTGCACGAACGGCGTGTTGATGGACTGCTCCATCGCCTTGCGCAGCGAGATGTAACCCCAGGGGTAGTTGCTCTCGTTGTTCTGGTAGAAGATCGAGTTGTCCTTGTTCAGGACATATGTGCCGTCCTGGTTTCTGACCTTGAGATGGTCGTCGCCGTTGTACTTGCTCAGCGGCGAGATACCGACGCCGTCGGTCTTGTACGTGCCGTACTCCATGGCGGCGGCGAGCACGAACGGCTTCCAGGTCGAACCCACCGGGACACCCGAGGTGTCGGCGTTGTTGGTGAAGTGGCCGTTCTCGTAGCCGTCACCGCCGTAGAGGGCGACGATCGCGCCGTCCTTGGGCACCACCGACGCCGCTCCGAACTGGACGTACTTGTCCAGGTCGCGCTTCTTCGGATCGATCCGGTCCTTCTGGATCTTCTTCACGGCCGCGCTCAGTTCGTCGACCTTGTCCTTCTGGAAGGTCGTGTAGATCTGATAGCCGCCCTGGTCGAACTCGGTCTGTGAGATGTCCGAGTGGTTCAGGACGTACTTCTTGGCCGTGTCCACCAGGTAGCTGATCTGGCCGGTCATGCCCTTGGTCGCCTTGAGCCCCTGGGGCATGGGGTACTTCTTGATGGCCGTCTGGTACTCGGCGTCCGTGATGCGCTTGTCGTCGTGCATCTGCTCCAGGATCCAGGCCCAACGCGCCTTGGAGCGGGCGGTGTTGGACTTGGCGTCCGCCGCCGGGTCGATGTTCGTGGCGCCGATCGGGTCGTAGTACGTCGGCCCCTTCAACAGGGCCGCCAGGAAGGCGCACTGGCTCGGCGTCAGCTTGACCGCGTCCACGCCGTAGTAGGTCTGCGCGGCGGCCTGTATGCCGTAGGCGCCACGGCCGTAGTACGAGGTGTTCAGGTAGCCCTGCAGCACCTGCTGCTTGCTGAGCGACGTCCCCACCTTGATGGAGATGAACATCTCCCTGAGCTTCCGGGTGACCGTCTGTTCCTGGCTCAGGTAGGTGTTCTTGACGAACTGCTGGGTGATCGTCGAGCCGCCCTGCGTCTGACCGCCCCGGGCCATGTTGGCCAGGGCACGGGCGATGCCCATGGGGTCGACGCCCGAGTCCGTGTAGAAGCTCTTGTTCTCGGCCGAGATCACCGACCACTGCATGGCCTTGGGGATCTCCGCGATGTTGATGTTCTGGCGGTTGGTGCCGGTGCCCGTGGCGACCATCTGGTCACCGTTCGACCAGTAGTAGACGTTGTTCTGCGACTTGGCCGCGGTGTTCTCGCTGGGGATGCCGACCATGGCGTAGCCAACACCGACCGCGGCCACGAGGCTGCCGAAGAAGAAGAGACACAGGCCGGAGACAAGCTTCCAGGAGGGCATCCAGCGGCGCCATCCGTACTTGTCGAAGCGCGGATAGTCGATGAACCGCTTCTTGCCGGGCGCGGGAGCGCGGCCTCTGCCCCGGCCGGGCCCGTTCGGGCCCCCTGGACCTTGACCGGCGGGCTCTCTGCGGCGGCCACCGCCTCTCTGGGCAGCCCGGCGGGCTTCGGCGCGGCTGCCGTACTGGCGCTCTTCACCCCCCGGCTCGGCGGAGTTGGACCCATAGGCGTCGGAAGGAGACCCGGTGGTGGCGCCTCGCGGTGCCGCGCGGCGGCCGGAGGTCGGTCCGGGCTGGCCGCGTCGGTCCGCGGCACGTCCGCCTCCCTGCGGCTGCGGCGGTTTGCGACGGTGCTCGCTCATCGAACGATTACTCCTCGGGCAGGCGCACCCGTGCGCGCCTGGAAACGGCGGCTGGTTTCCGGTCCCCCCGAAGTACGGATGTGGTCGGTTCTGCATTCATCCGTACCGCACCGGGGACGTTGACGCCCCCACGCGTCACTTGGTTCCCGGTGGTGTGCATGCCGCACAGACTACGCACCGTCAAAACCTGCTTAGCCCCGAAGTTCACCCCAAATCAGGCAACTTGATTCCAACGAATCAGTGATGTGACGGCGGTCACCATCTCCCCACTTGTCGCATCCGGAAGGCCGTTCTATCGTCTGGATGTATCGAGTCGATACATCAGCTCGGCATAAAGACCGTCACGGTCGGACAGCGGACAGGAAGGAGGCGACGATGAGCAGACGCTCCGGCATCCTCGAGTTCGCCATCCTCGGCCTGCTCCGCGAATCCCCGATGCACGGCTATGAGCTGCGCAAACGACTCAATACGTCACTCGGTGTGTTCCGTGCGTTCAGCTACGGGACGCTCTACCCCTGTCTCAAGACGCTGGTCGCCAACGGCTGGTTGATCGAGGAGACGGGGAACACCCCCGAGGACGCCCTCACCGCCACCCTCGCGGGACGTCGCGCCAAGATCGTCTACCGGTTGACGGCGGAAGGTAAGGAGCACTTCGAGGAGCTGCTCTCGCAGACGGGGCCCGACGCGTACGAGGACGAACATTTCGCCGCTCGTTTCGCCTTCTTCGGGCAGACGTCACGCGACGTACGCATGCGCGTACTGGAAGGTCGCCGCAGCCGGCTGGAGGAGCGTCTCGACAAGATGCGTACCTCCTTGGCGCGGACCCGGGAGCGCCTCGACGACTACACGCTTGAGCTGCAGCGCCACGGAATGGAGTCCGTGGAGCGCGAAGTGCGCTGGCTGAACGAGCTCATCGAGAGCGAGCGGGCCGGACGGGACCTGAAGGGTCCCGCTTCGGATCGTTCCGCTCAGCAGGACAGCACATCTGGGGAGTCGGGCGGCCTGCCCCGGCTCGGGGGCGCCACCCCCGGGCCGGATCCGTCCGACGAAACCACCACATGAGGTCCAGTCAGGGCCTCACCTCGCACACACAGGGAGCAACCGGAATGGGTTCGGTTCGCGTAGCCATCGTCGGCGTGGGCAACTGCGCCGCCTCACTGGTACAGGGCGTCGAGTACTACAAGGACGCCGATCCGGCGGCCAAGGTGCCGGGTCTGATGCACGTCCAGTTCGGCGAGTACCACGTCGGTGACGTCGAGTTCGTCGCCGCGTTCGACGTCGACGCGAAGAAGGTCGGCCTCGACCTCTCCGACGCCATCGGTGCCAGTGAGAACAACACCATCAAGATCTGCGACGTCCCGAACAAGGGCGTCACGGTCCAGCGCGGTCACACCCTCGACGGCCTGGGCAAGTACTACCGCATGACGATCGAGGAGTCCGACGAGACCCCGGTCGACGTCGTCCAGATCCTCAAGGACAAGCAGGTCGACGTCCTCATCTGCTACCTGCCCGTCGGTTCCGAGGACGCGGCGAAGTTCTACGCCCAGTGCGCCATCGACGCCAAGGTCGCCTTCGTCAACGCCCTCCCGGTCTTCATCGCCGGCACCAAGGAGTGGGCGGACAAGTTCACCGAGGCCGGCGTCCCGATCGTCGGCGACGACATCAAGTCGCAGGTCGGCGCCACCATCACGCACCGTGTGATGGCGAAGCTGTTCGAGGACCGCGGTGTCCGTCTTGAGCGCACGATGCAGCTCAACGTCGGCGGCAACATGGACTTCAAGAACATGCTGGAGCGCGACCGCCTCGAGTCCAAGAAGATCTCGAAGACGCAGGCCGTCACCTCGCAGATCCCGGACCGCGACCTGGGCGAGAAGAACGTCCACATCGGCCCGTCGGACTACGTCCAGTGGCTCGACGACCGCAAGTGGGCCTACGTCCGCCTCGAAGGCCGCGCCTTCGGCGACGTCCCGCTGAACCTGGAGTACAAGCTGGAGGTCTGGGACTCCCCGAACTCCGCGGGTGTCATCATCGACGCCCTGCGCGCCGCGAAGATCGCCAAGGACCGCGGCATCGGCGGCCCGATCCTCTCCGCGTCGAGCTACTTCATGAAGTCCCCGCCGGTGCAGTACTTCGACGACGAGGCCTACGCCAACGTCGAGAAGTTCATCAAGGGCGAGGTCGAGCGCTAGGACCCGCCACCGGTTCGGTCGTCGAGGGTCCCCGGGCATTGCGCCCGGGGACCCTCCTCGTATGTGAGGCTGTGCCCATGGCCGTCGTCCGTGACCTGCGCATCCTCCTGCGCTTCCAGGGCTTCCGGCGCCTGCTCGCCGTACGCCTGCTCTCCCAGGGCGCGGACGGCGTCTACCAGGTCGCACTCGCCGCCTACGTCGTCTTCTCCCCGGAGAAACAGACCTCGGCCGCCGCGATCGCCTCAGCGATGGCGGTCCTGCTCCTCCCGTACTCCCTCATCGGCCCCTTCGCCGGCGTCCTCCTGGACCGCTGGCGCCGCCGCCAGGTCTTCCTCTACGGCAACCTGCTGCGCGCCCTGCTGGCCGCGCTGACCGCCGTCCTGATGGTGAGTCACGTCCCGGACTGGCTCTTCTACGTCTCCGCGCTGTGCGTCACCGCAGTCAACCGCTTCGTCCTCGCCGGCCTGTCCGCCGCCCTCCCGCGCGTGGTCGACGACGAACGGCTGGTCGTCGCCAACTCCCTTTCCCCCACGGCCGGAACACTGGCGGCGACGCTGGGCGGCGGCCTCGCCTTTCTCGTACGGCTGCTGGTCGCGGACACCGACGCCGCGGTGGTGCTGCTGGGAGCGGCCCTCTACCTGTGCGCGGCCCTCACGTCCCTGCGCATGGCCCCCGAACTCCTCGGCCCCGACCAGGCGTTGACCCGGCCCCGCCTCGCCACGGCCCTCGCCGGCACCGCCCGGGACCTGACAGCGGCGGTACGGCACCTCGCCGCGCCGCAGCGCCGGGAGGCGGTCTGGGCGCTCGGCGCGATGACGCTGATGCGGTTCTGCTACGGCGCCCTGACGGTGCTGCTGCTGATGCTCTGCCGGTACGCCCTGTCGTCGACCCCGGACGACGGACTGCGCCTGCTGGGGCTGGCGTTGGGGGTGTCCGGCGCCGGCTTCTTCGTGGCGGCCGTGGTGACACCCTGGGCCGCCGGACGGCTCGGCCCCGGCCGCTGGATCGCCATGTGCGCCGCGGGCGCCGCACTCCTCGAACCGGCCCTCGGCCTCCCGTTCACCACCGTCCCCATGCTGGCGGCCGCCTTCGTCCTCGGCCTGACCACACAGGGCGCGAAGATCGCCACGGACACCATCGTGCAGTTCTCGGTGGACGACGGCTTCCGCGGCCGGATCTTCTCCGTCTACGACGTGCTGTTCAACGTCGCCTTCGTCGGCGCCGCCGCGATGGCCGCGCTGATGCTTCCCCCTGACGGCCGCTCAGCGGTGCTGGTGATCACCGTGGCCATCGTCTACGGAGCGGTTGCGGCGACTATGGCCCACTTTGAGCGCCGGAAAGTGTCACATCCCTGACACGGAGTCCAACCGAGTCTGAGCAGTGTCAGTGGGGGCCGGTAGCTTACGTGCGTCTTACTTCGCACCATGCCGCGTGCCATGCCGCGCCATGCGTCCACGTTCCAGGGGGGACCTCGATGACAACTCCGCCGCCTCAGAGCCAGAACCCATACGCTCAGGATCCGAACCCGTACTCGCAGGGTCAGCAGCCCTTCGGCCAGCCTCAGACGCCGGCTCCCTACCCGCCTCAGGCCCAGTCCCAGCAAGCGCCCTACCCGCCGCAGCCTCAGGCTCCGTACCCGCCGCAGGGCGGCTACCCGCAGCAGCCCGGTCAGCCCGGTTTCCCGCCGCAGGGCGGTGCCCCGGTTCCGCCGCAGCCGAAGCGCAAGTTCAGCTTCAAGATGATCCGGCTCGTCGTCATCATCGTGATCGCTGCCGGCGCGGCCATCTTCAGCTACATATCGAGCCAGGACGACGCCGACACCGCAAAGGTCGGCGACTGCATGCACCGCGGCAGCACCAGCGACACCAACCCGGACCTTGAGGTCGTGAAGTGCAGCGACTCGAAGGCCGAGTACGTGGTGTTGGCCAAGATCAGCGGCACGTACTCCGAGACCGCGGCCGACGCCAAATGCACGGCGGCCGCGAAGGACTTCCAGTACTCGTACACCGAGAGCGGCGACGGCAGTAACTTCCTGCTCTGCCTGAAGGACTACTCGAAGTAAGGCAGATGTGGCGAGGGGCGGTGTCTCATGTTTCACGTGAAACACCGCCCCTGATGCTGTCCGGGGTCATGTTTCACGTGAAACATGACCCCGTTCCACGACCTCAGCTCTCCGAGGCCCACCACCCCTTGAGCGCGGCCACCGCCGCCTCATGCTCCATCGGCCCGTTCTCCAGCCGCAGTTCCAGCAGGAACTTGTACGCGCGTCCGATGACCGGCCCGGGCCTGACGCCCAGGATCTCCATGATCTGGTTGCCGTCGAGATCGGGCCGGATCGAGTCCAGCTCCTCCTGCTCCTGCAGTTGAGCGATGCGATCCTCCAGACCGTCGTACGCACGGGACAGGGCGGCGGCCCTGCGCTTGTTCCGTGTGGTGCAGTCCGAGCGGGTCAGCTTGTGGAGACGGTCGAGGAGCGGGCCGGCGTCCCGGACATAGCGGCGCACGGCCGAGTCGGTCCACTCGCCGGTGCCGTAGCCGTGGAAACGCAGGTGGAGTTCGACGAGATGTGAGACGTCCTTCACCAGGTCGTTGGAGTACTTGAGCGCCAGCATGCGCTTCTTGGTCATCTTCGCGCCGACCACCTCGTGGTGGTGGAACGAGACCCGGCCGTCGTTCTCGAACCGGCGGGTGCGCGGCTTGCCGATGTCGTGCAGCAGCGCGGCCAGGCGGAGGGTGAGGTCGGGACCGTTCTCCTCCAGTTCGATCGCCTGCTCCAGAACGATCAGCGTGTGTTCGTAGACATCCTTGTGCCGGTGGTGCTCGTCGCTCTCCAGCCGGAGAGCCGGAAGCTCGGGCAGGACATGGTCGGCGAGTCCGGTGTCGACGAGCAGCGTCAGTCCCTTGCGGGGGTGCGCGGAGAGGATCAGCTTGTTCAGCTCGTCCCGCACCCGCTCGGCCGAGACGATCTCGATCCGCCCGGACATCTCCGTCATGGCCGCGACGACCTCGGGAGCGACCTCGAAGTCGAGCTGCGCGGCAAAGCGTGCCGCCCGCATCATCCGCAGGGGATCGTCCGAGAAGGACGCCTCGGGGGTGCCCGGGGTCCGCAGCACACGAGCCGCGAGGTCGTCGAGGCCGCCGTGCGGGTCGATGAACTCCTTCTCCGGGAGCGCGACAGCCATCGCGTTCACCGTGAAGTCCCGCCGGACGAGATCCTCCTCGATGGAGTCGCCGTACGACACCTCGGGCTTGCGGGAGGTCCGGTCGTACGCCTCCGACCGGTAGGTGGTCACCTCGATCAGGTAGCCGTCCTTCTGCGCCCCCACCGTGCCAAAGGCGATCCCGACCTCCCACACGGCGTCCGCCCACGGCCGGACGATCTTCAGTACGTCCTCGGGGCGTGCGTCCGTCGTGAAGTCCAGGTCGTTGCCGAGCCGGTCGAGCAGCGCGTCCCGGACCGAGCCTCCGACCAGGGCGAGGGAGAACCCGGCCTCCTGGAAACGGCGGGCGAGGTCGTCGGCGACGGGAGCCACCCGCAGCAGCTCGCTCACCGCGCGATGCTGCACCTGGCTCAGGGCACTGGGGTTGTCTTCGTTGGCGTTCGGCACAACAGAAAAGGGTACGTGGCCCCGGCCATTGAGAGCGCCTCCATTAAATGCGCGCGGACACATCCCCCGATACCAGCGCGATCGATGCCCTTGCGACGTACCTGAGCGCTCACCTTTATACGGGCGCATACGGGACAGCCCGGCGCTGTTCTCCGATCTTGTGGAGCAGACCGCGGCACTTCCCCTCAGCGCGCATCGTTACCATGCGTGGACGCACATTGCGACGACCACTGACGATGACGAGGGACGGGCGAGCGCGTGGCCGAGGCGGCAGACTTCCAGGGGACGTGTCCCTCACCTGCCCGCCGGTGGCTGCGGCGCACCGGCGCACTGCTCGCCGGGGCGCCTCTGCTGGCCGGCCTCCTCCAGTTGTCCGCCGTCTCGCCCGCCGGTGCGGCCGAGCAGACGTCCGCGAAGGCCGCCTCCGGCTCGCAGACGGTGTCCGTCTCCCTGGACACGCTCAGCCCCAGCATCCCCACGGACGGGGACACCCTGACCGTCTCCGGCACGGTGACCAACAACGGCAAGCAGGCGGTCACCGACGCCCATGTGGGCCTGCGCCTGGGCCAGGCACTCAGTACCCGCTCGGCGATCGACAGCGTCGCCAAGCGCACCGACTACGTCCAGGGCGTCGACGGCTCGGAACTCGACGACAAGTACACCGAGCAGTTCTCCAAGCTCACTCCGGGCGTCGCCGAACCCTTCACCCTCTCCGTACCGGTCGACAAGCTGGACCTCGGTGACGACGGCGTCTACCCGCTCGGTGTCTCGCTCTCCGGCCAGACCTCGGCGCAGCCGTGGGAGCAGGTGCTGGGCATCCAGCGGACGTTCCTGCCATGGCAGTCCGACGATGCGGACACGAAGACGAAGACGACGTATCTGTGGCCGCTCGTCTCCAGCGTCCACATGACGGCACAGACGGGTTCCAACGAGCAGCAGACACCCGTCTTCCTCAACGACGACCTGGCCAAGGAGATCGCCCCGGGCGGGCGCCTCGACCAGATGCTGTCGCTCGGCAAGGATCTCGACGTCACCTGGGTGATCGACCCGGACCTGCTGGCCTCCGTCGACGCGATGACCCGCAGCTACAACATCCAGGGCGACGGCGACACCACGACGACGGGCACCCACCAGGCGGTCGCCAAGGCGTGGCTCTCCGAGCTGCAGTCGGCGGTGGCGGACAAGGAGGTCGTCGCCCTGCCCTTCGCCGACCCTGACCTGGCGTCCCTCGCCCACAACGGCACCAGCGTCACCGGCTCGCTGAGCCACCTCAAGGACGCCACGGACGTCGCCGCGACCACCGTGGAGACAGTGCTCCACGTGACCCCGACCACGGACTTCGCCTGGCCGGTGAGCGGCGCTGTGGACCCGTCGATCATCAAGGTCGCCACCTCGGCCGGCGCCGACAAGGTGATCGCCCGCAGCGACAGCCTCCAGGAGACCGGCGGCCTGTCGTACACCCCCTCCGCCGCCCGTCCCATCGGCGGCGGTACGACCGCTGTGGTCGCGGACTCGCGGCTCTCGACGGCGTTCCAGGGGGACCTGACGACGGCCGGGGCCGCCACACTCGCCGAGCAGCGGTTCCTCGCCCAGAGCCTGACGCTCGACCTGCAGACGGACAAGCAGCGCAGCATCGTGGTCGCCCCACAGCGCATGCCGACCGCGAGCCAGGCACAGACGATGGCCGAGGCACTGACGACCCTCCAGGGCAGCACCTGGAGCGAGCCGCAGGATCTCTCTGCGGCGGCCAAGGCCAAGCCCGACCCGAACGCCACCACGAAGATCCCGTCGTCCTCCTCGTACCCTTCCTCGCTGCGCAAGCAGGAGCTGCCGAAGTCGGCCTTCGAGCAGATCGCGGCCACCCAGGACAAGCTCGACAACTTCCGGGTGATCCTCACCGACGAGTCCCGGGTCGTGACCCCGTTCGGGCGGGCCTTGAACCGTGAGATGTCCACGTCGTGGCGGGGACAGGCGGGCGAGGCGGCGAACTTCCGCCAGAGCGTGCTGAACTATCTCGACGACCTCACCAATCAGGTGAAGCTGATCGACAAGTCCGAGACCAAGCTCTCGGGCCGCAGCGCGACCATCCCGGTGACCGTGCAGAACAATCTGGTGCAGGGCGTCGAACACCTGGTCCTACGCCTCACCTCGACGAACCCCACCCGACTGAAGATCGGCGGCAAGGCCTACTTCGAGCAGCGGGTCACGGTGAACGGCGGACACAGCCAGTCGGTGAAGTTCACCACGTCGGCCAACGCCAACGGCAAGGTGGGCGTGACCGCCCAGCTGTATACCGAGGACGGCCAGCAGTACGGGCAGGCCGTCAACTTCGACGTGAAGGTCACCGAGGTCACGGCCACCGTCATGCTGGTCATCGGCGGCGGTGTCCTGCTGCTCGTCCTCGCCGGCTTCCGGATGTACACCCACCGCAAGCGCGCCGTCGCCCGCCAGGCCGAGGAGGGTCCCGACGGACCCGACGACGAGGCGACCGAGGAACCCGGCGGCCCGGAGAACCCCGAGGACCCCCAGGACCGTCTCAAGGAGGAGTCCGGCGCTCCGTCCCGGGCAGACGACCCGGAGCAGCCGAGTGACCCGACACCGGACACCGCACCGGAAAGCGCCGACCCGTCCGGCACGGGTGAGAGAGTGGACCGTTGAGCGATGTCGTGGCCGGTGGGCCCGGGGACGATGAGGTGGGGTAACCATGAACGCGCCGTACGACGGTGACCGCGGTCAGGGCGCGGGCGGCTCGGACTACCCCGAGAGTCCGCCGCCCGAGCACGGCCAGGTGCCGCCGCAGCCCCCCGCGGACATGTACCTCCAAGACGCCTACGACCAGGACCCCTACCGGGCACAGGACCTCTCCGCCCAGGACCCGGTCGCCGAGGCGCTCTACGACCGTGCCGCCCACCCCCCGCCCCCTCCGGGCACGTACCAGCCGCAGCCCCCGCTCTACGCACAGCCGCCCCAGTCCCCGTACGCCCCGGACCCCCGCGTGTGGGCGCAGACCCCGGCCCCCGAGCCGGAGGGCCCGACCCAGTACCTGCCGTACGGCGACGACGCCCGGACGACCCAGTTCGTGGGCGTGGACGACCTGGTGACCGGGGCCGGCGAGGAGTACCACGAGCCGGACGCCTTCGCTCATCTCTTCCGGGACCAGGGCCAGGGCGGCGGACGCCCGCCGATGGACGCCCCGGCGGTCCCCGGCCCGTCCCCGGCACCCCACTCGGGCCAGGCGCCCGTCGCGCCGTCCCCGGCGCCGATGTCCGACGCCACGATGCAGCTCACTCCCACGGCGCCGGCACCCGCGGCCGCTCCCAAGAAGGGTGGGCGGGCCACCGGTCTGCTGAAGTCGAGTGCCGTGATGGCGGCGGGCACGATGGTCTCCCGCCTGACCGGCTTCGTCCGCTCCGCGCTGATCGTCTCCGCGCTGGGTGTCGGCATGCTCGGCGACACTTTCCAGGTCGCCTACCAGTTGCCGACGATGATCTACATCCTGACCGTGGGCGGTGGCCTCAACTCCGTCTTCGTGCCGCAGCTCGTGCGTGCCATGAAGGAGGACGACGACGGCGGTGAGGCGTTCGCCAACCGGCTGCTGACCCTCGTCATGGTGGCGCTGGGCGCGCTCACCGCGCTCGCGGTCTTCGCGGCACCCCTCCTGATCCGTCTGTTGTCCGACTCGGTGGCCAACGACCCGGCGGCCAACGAGGTGGGCGTCACCTTCGTCCGCTACTTCCTGCCCTCGATCTTCTTCATGGGCGTCCACGTCGTGATGGGCCAGATCCTGAACGCGCGCGGCAAGTTCGGCGCGATGATGTGGACCCCGGTCCTCAACAACATCGTCATCATCGTGACGCTCGGCATGTTCATCTGGGTGTACGGCACCTCCGCGAACTCCGGCATGAAGGTCACGAACATCCCGCCGGAGGGCCAGCGACTGCTCGGCATCGGCGTGCTGCTCGGCCTGGTCGTCCAGGCGCTCGCGATGATCCCGTACCTGCGGGAGACCGGCTTCCGGCTGCGGTTGCGCTTCGACTGGCGCGGACACGGTCTCGGCAAGGCCGCGACGCTCGCCAAGTGGACCGTCCTCTTCGTCCTCGCCAACCAGGCCGGCGCGATCGTCGTGTCCCAACTGTCCACCGCCGCGGGCAAGTCCTCGCCCGTCGACGGTACGGGCTTCGCCGCCTACGCCAACGCGCAGCTCATCTGGGGCCTGCCACAGGCGATCATCACCGTCTCCCTGATGGCCGCGCTGCTGCCGCGCATCTCGCGCTCGGCGGCGGAGGGCGACGGAGGAGCCGTCCGCGACGACATCTCCCAGGGGCTGCGCACGACCGCCGTGGCGATCGTGCCGATCGCCTTCGGCCTGCTCTCGCTCGGCATCCCGATGTGCACGCTGATCTTCGGCTCCTCGGGGACCAGTGAGGCCACCAACATGGGCTTCATGCTGATGGCCTTCGCCCTCGGCCTGATCCCGTACTCGGTGCAGTACGTCGTCCTGCGCGCCTTCTACGCGTACGAGGACACCCGAACTCCCTTCTACAACACGGTCATCGTGGCCGCCGTCAACGCCGGCGCCTCAGTGGCCTGCTACTTCGTCCTCCCGGCCCGCTGGGCCGTGGTGGGCATGGCCGCCTCGTACGGTCTCGCCTACGCGATCGGTGTCGGCGTCGCCTGGAACCGGCTGCGCAAGCGGCTGAACGGCGACCTGGACGGCGCGCGCGTGCTTCGGACGTACGCTCGGCTCTGTATCGCCTCCGTGCCGGCCGCACTGCTCAGTGGTGCGGCTTGCTACGGGATCGGACATACGCTCGGCCAGGGGGTCGTCGGCTCGTTCGCCGCCCTCCTGGTGGGCGGTGCCGTACTGCTCGGAATCTTCTACGTCGCGGCCCGCCGCATGCGCATCGAGGAGCTCAACTCCCTCGTGGGCATGGTGCGCGGGCGCTTGGGGCGTTGAGGCGGGGGCACACGCACAACCATCGTCCGCCGCTGTGTGTCGTGCATAGCGGCAGACTGTGGGCACAATTGGTTTCGGCGTCGGACAGCGTGCAACGGATGGGGAGGCAGGAGCGACGGTGGCGGAACGGAGCACGGCTGCCGTCGACGTGGCAGACAACAGCGGCGACGAGCCGCTGACCGCCAAGGCGGACCAGGCCACGGCCGACGGGGTGGCCCAGAACCCGGAGCGGGACACGGAGAGCGACAAGGCACAGGGGAGCGGCGGGATCGAGGAAACCGAGAAGGCCTCGCCTCCCGAACTGCACAGCGGTCACAAGCTCGCCAGACGCTATCGCCTCGAAGAGTGCGTCACCCGTCTGGACGGCTTCAGCAGTTGGCGCGCGGTGGACGAGAAACTCCGCCGTGCCGTCGGCGTCCACATCCTGCCCGCAGACCATTCGAGAGCCCGTTCTGTGCTGGCCGCGGCCCGTTCCTCGGCGCTGCTGGGTGATCCCCGCTTCGTCCAGGTCCTGGACGCCGTGGAGGAGAACGACCTCGTCTACGTCGTGCACGAATGGCTGCCCGACGCCACGGAACTGACGGCGCTTCTGGCCCCCGGCCCGCTGGAAGTGCACGACGCCTACCAGATGGTCAGCCAGATCGCCTCGGCCATGGCCGCCGCGCACCGCGAGGGCCTCGCCCATCTGCGCCTGAACCCGAACGCGGTGCTGCGCACCTCGTCCGGCCAGTGGCGCATCCGTGGCCTGGCCGTCAACGCCGCGCTGCGCGGCATCAGTTCGGACACCCCGCAGCGCGCGGACACAGAGGCGATCGGCGCCCTGCTGTACGCGGCGCTCACTCAGCGCTGGCCGTACGAGAGCGACGCCTACGGCCTGTCCGGGCTGCCCAAGGGCGTCGGCCTCATCGCCCCCGACCAGGTGCGTGCGGGTGTCCACCGCGGTCTGTCGGAGCTCGCCATGCGTGCGCTCGCCAACGACGGTGCCACGGCCTCCCGGCACGAATCGGCGTGCACCACGCCGGAGGAGCTGGTGAAGGCGATCGGCGAGATGCCCCGCATCCGTCCGCCGGAGCCGGCGTTCACCGCACCGCCCGAGTACCAGCGCACGACGTACCAACAGGGCACGTACGGCCGTCCGTCGCCGCCCGGTGCCACCCAGGTTCCGCCGACCCCACCGCCCCCGCTGCAGAGCCGCACCGGCAAGGCCCTCAAGTGGGCCGTGTCCGCGCTGCTGATCGCCGCGCTGGGTCTGGGCAGTTGGCAGCTCGCGGACGCGCTCATGGACCAGGGCAACAAGTCCGAGGACACGAAGCAGACGCAGACCACGGACGGGAACGACAAGGGCGGCGACAAGACCAAGCCGGTCAAGACGCTCGCGATCCAGGGCGCCAAGGAGTTCGTGGCCAAGGGCGACGCGCAGCATCCGAACGACGTCGACAAGACCTACGACGGCGACCCGTCGACCTACTGGCGGACCTCCAGCTTCATAGGGGGCCCGGTGCTCGCGCCGTACAAGCCTGGCGTGGGCATCGTCTACGACCTCGGTTCGGCCCAGAACGTCTCCGCGGCGACCATAGGGCTCTACTACAGCGGCGATCACACAACGGTGAAGCTCTACGCAGCCGACTCGCTGTCGCCCTCCTCGCTGGACTCCATGACGCAGATCGGCACTGTCACGACAACCGGGACCAGTGCCACGGTGAAGGTCACCAAGCAGGTGAAGAGCCGGTACGTTCTTGTCTGGCTCACCGCTCTGCCGCACGCGGACGGCGACCAGTACAGCGACGCCGGCTACAAGCAGGCCATCACCGACGTGAAGTTCACGGGCTGACGTCTCATCGGAGGGGGAGGGGGTCCGATGGCGGAAGGCGCCGGATACGACGGAACGAGCGATCAGGATCTGCTCGCCCGCCATGTTGAAGGTGACCCCGACGCCTTCGGTGAGCTCGTACGGCGGCACCGGGACCGGCTCTGGGCCGTGGCCCTGCGCACGCTGGGAGACCGCGAGGAGGCCGCTGACGCGGTCCAGGACGCCCTTGTCTCCGCCTACCGGGCCGCCCATACCTTTCGCGGCCAGTCGGCCGTCACGACCTGGCTCCACCGGATCACGGTGAACGCCTGCCTGGACCGTGCCCGCAAGGCCGCCTCCAGGAAGACGTCTCCGGTCGACGACACCGAGCGCCTGGAACAGCTCCTTGAACCGCACGAGTCGGCCGCCGCTCCCGCTGAGCGCAACGACCTGCACCGCCAACTGCTGGAAGCCCTGGGCACCCTTCCGCCCGACCAGCGTGCCGCTCTCGTTCTGGTGGACATGCAGGGTTACCCCGTCGCGGAAGCCGCTCAGATGCTCGATGTGCCGACCGGCACGGTGAAGAGCCGCTGTGCCCGCGGAAGAGCGAGGCTGCTGCCGCTGCTCACCCACCTACGGCCGGAAAGAGCCGGTGACGGCAAGGAACCCGGCGCAGGACGGAACCGGGCGCAGGGGACATCCGTCCCACCGGCAGCGGGACCGCGCGATGCGGGTCCCAAGGATGCAGGGCCGAGCGGTTCAACTGCTGTGAAGGGCGGAGGTGGGCGAGCGTGACATCCACGACAGACACGGCCGGGCACCCGGACGTCGCGGAGATCTCCGACCTCACCGAGGGCCTTCTCCCGCCGTCCAGGACAGCGGAGGTACGACAGCATCTGGACGAGTGCGAACTCTGCGCGGACGTCCACGACTCACTCGACGAGATCCGGGGCCTGCTGGGCACCATGCCCGGGCCGCCCCGCATGCCCGCCGAGATCGCCGGCCGTATCGACGCGGCCCTCGCTGCGGAGGCACTGCTGGGTGCCACCACTCCCGAGTCCCTGGCCGCATCGACTTTGGTGACCGCCTCCCGGTCCACGTCCGGCGAGAACAGCGAGGACGGGGAGTACACCGAGGCGCATGTTTCACGTGAAACATCGCCCGCGGCAGCCCGACCGTCTGGACACGCACATGCGGCGACCGGTCCCGGGCGCAAGGATCGTAAGGAACGCAAGGAGCGGAATCGCGGCGGACGTCGCGGAAGGATCGTCCTGGGTGCCGTATTCACGGCGGCCGTTCTGGGAGCCGGCTCTCTGTTCATCCAGTCGCTGGGCGATCACAACTCGTCCGACACAGCCCACGGGAACGCGACCAGTTCCGCGGACACCTTCTCCAAGGGGAAGCTGGAGAGCGAGGTCTCGGGTCTCCTGGCCACCAAGCCGGCCATAAGCCAGGGCGTCAAGAGCGGGGGGCCCTGGAATGCCGCGACGGAACCCGACGGAGCCGAGTCTTCCACCAAGACTCCCAAAATCCTGATCGAACCCTCCGGCTCCATCCCGGACTGCATCCGGCAAGGCGTGGACCGTGGCACCACGGATGTCCTCGGTTACAAGAAGGGCACCTACAACGGGACCGCCGCCTATCTCGTGGTGCTGCCCGACGCTTCCGACAGCAGCCGGGTCACGGCTTACATCGTCGACGCGACCTGCGTGAGCCGACAGACGTCGACTCCTGGCAAGGTCCTTCTGACGCAGTCCTTCGCGCATTCCTGACTCCGGACGGCTTCTCTCCATCCGTCGTGGCGCCTCCCCGCTGCGTGCCGTCTTCGTGTGCCCGGACACAGCGGGAATGCGGGCCCCGTAGGATCCGTTGGGTGGGGTGGAGGCTCTGAGAGGGGCTCCCACCGGTCGTACTGACGCAGTCCAGAGACGAGGAACCAAGCCGTGAGCGACGTCCGAAACGTGATCATCATCGGCTCAGGGCCCGCCGGCTATACGGCGGCGCTCTACACCGCGCGCGCGTCGCTGAAGCCGCTGGTGTTCGAAGGTGCCGTCACCGCCGGTGGTGCGCTGATGAACACCACCGAGGTCGAGAACTTCCCGGGCTTCCAGGACGGCATCATGGGCCCCGAGCTCATGGACAACATGCGCGCGCAGGCTGAGCGCTTCGGCGCCGAGCTGATCCCGGACGACGTGGTCTCCGTCGACCTGACCGGTGAGATCAAGACCGTCACGGACACTTCGGGCACCGTGCACAAGGCGAAGGCCGTCATCGTCACCACCGGCTCCCAGCACCGCAAGCTGGGTCTGCCGAACGAGGACGCGCTCTCCGGCCGGGGTGTCTCCTGGTGTGCGACCTGTGACGGGTTCTTCTTCAAGGACCAGGACATCGCCGTCATCGGAGGCGGTGACACGGCGATGGAGGAGGCGACCTTCCTCTCCCGCTTCGCCAAGTCCGTGACGATCGTCCACCGCCGGGACAGCCTGCGTGCCTCCAAGGCGATGCAGGAGCGCGCCTTCGCCGACCCGAAGATCAAGTTCGTCTGGGACAGCGAGGTCGCCGAGATCGAGGGCGACCCGAAGCTCGCCGGCCTCAAGCTGCGCAACCTGAAGACCGGGGAACTCTCCGACCTCGCGGTGACGGGCCTGTTCATCGCGATCGGCCACGACCCCCGCACGGAACTCTTCAAGGGCCAGCTCGACCTGGACGGAGAGGGCTACCTCAAGGTCGAGGCTCCCTCGACCCGCACCAACCTGACCGGTGTCTTCGGCGCCGGTGACGTCGTCGACCACACCTACCGCCAGGCCATCACCGCTGCCGGTACGGGCTGCTCCGCTGCTCTGGACACCGAGCATTTCCTTGCCGCCCTCGCGGACAAGGAACAGGCAGAGCCCGCGAAGACCACCGTCTGACCCCCATCCTCCCCACCGCACGATCAAGTTAAGGAGCCCGCCGTGGCCGGCACTCTGAAGAATGTGACCGACGCTTCCTTCGACGAGGACGTACTCAAGAGCGACAAGCCCGTCCTGGTGGACTTCTGGGCTTCCTGGTGCGGCCCGTGCCGTCAGATCGCTCCGTCCCTCGAAGCCATCGCCGCCGAGCACGGCGACCAGATCGAGATCGTCAAGCTCAACATCGACGAGAACCCGGCCACGGCCGCCAGGTACGGCGTCATGTCCATCCCGACCCTGAACGTCTACCAGGATGGCGAGGTCGCCAAGACCATCGTCGGTGCCAAGCCGAAGGCTGCGATCCTTCGCGACCTCGACGAGTTCATCGCCGC
Organism: Streptomyces sp. NBC_01478; assembly: GCF_036227225.1. GTDB lineage: Bacteria > Actinomycetota > Actinomycetes > Streptomycetales > Streptomycetaceae > Streptomyces. The sequence continues at coordinate 5,957,148 of NZ_CP109444.1, forward strand.
CAAGTGATGTTTCACGTGAAACCGTGTTTCACGTGAAACATGAAGGGGCCGACTCTCCGGAGTCGGCCCCTTCGCGTTAGAGCGGTCGAAGCGCTGGTTCCTTCTGTACGGCTCCCAGTAGCCGGTCGAGCGCCATCTCCACGTCTTCCTTCCAGGAGAGCGTCGTGCGCAGTTCCAGCCGCAGCCGTGGATAGGCGGGATGCTGACGGACCGTCTTGAAGCCCACGGCGAGCAGATGGTCGGCAGGCAGCACGCAGGCGGCCTCTTTCCCGTGGGCATCGCCGAAGGCCTCGATCGCCTTGAAGCCCCGCCGCAGCAGATCCTTGGCGACCGTCTGAACCATGACCCGACCCAGTCCCTGCCCCTGGTAGCCCGGCATGATGAACGACGTCATCAGTTGTACGGCGTCCGGTGACACGGGGCTCGTGGGAAACGCCGTCGAGCGGGGGACGTAGGCCGGGGGCGCGTAGAGGACGAAGCCCACCGGCACGTCATCGACGTAGACCACCCGCCCACAGGAGCCCCAGTCGAGTAGGACGGCGGAGATCCAGGCTTCCTTCTCCGAGGCTGCCGTGCCCGCCTTCAGCGCGGCTTGCCCGCTGACGGGGTCCAACTCCCAGAAGACGCACGACCTACAGCGCTTGGGAATATCCGGGAGGTTGTCCAGCGTGAGCGGTACGAGCCGACGCCCCATGAAGGCTGATCCTCGCTTCCTTCGCCCGCAGCGTCGCGGGCGGCTGTCAGAGCGCTGCGTTCCCTGAGCAGACTGCCGACGAACCCGCCGACCGCCCCCAGGCCCAGACCCGCGCTCACCAGTCCGGTGCGGCTCACCGTTCGCATGGCCCCTGCCTCCCCTAAGAGGTGCTGCCAGGTGGATGCGCCATACCCGAACGCATCGTATCCATGATGTGATTTCATCGATACCGCCAGAAAGCAAAGAGCGGGCCGCGTTCCGGTACACACCGGACACGGCCCGCTCTGCTGGTCGGACGAACAGAAACCATGCCGAAGGCAGGACGGCTCAGGCCTCGTCCTCCGCGTCGTCGTCCAGCAGACTCCGCTGCAGGACCGGTCCCTCGCCCGGAGCCAATGAACCGAGGATCCGCTCAAGGTCCTCCATCGAGGCGAACTCGACAGTGATCTTGCCCTTCTTCTGGCCCAGGTCGACCTTCACCCGGGTCTCGAAGCGGTCAGAGAGACGCGTGGCGAGATCGGACAGCGCCGGGGAGACCAGGGCGCCGGCCCGCGGTCCCTTGGAGCGCTGAGCAGTCTGGGGCCGCGAACCCATCAGGGTCACGATCTCCTCGACGGCCCGCACCGAGAGCCCCTCGGCCACGATCCGGTGGGCCAGGCGGTCCTGCTCCTCCGAGTCGTCGACGGAGAGCAGTGCCCGTGCATGACCGGCGGAGAGGACTCCGGCGGCGACACGGCGCTGGACCGACGGCGAGAGCTTCAGCAGACGCAGGGTGTTGGAGACCTGCGGACGCGAACGCCCGATGCGGTCCGCCAACTGGTCGTGCGTGCAGTTGAAGTCCTTGAGCAACTGGTCGTAGGCAGCCGCCTCTTCGAGCGGGTTCAACTGCGCGCGGTGCAGGTTCTCCAGCAGTGCGTCCAGGAGAAGCTTCTCGTCGTCCGTGGCCCGCACGATCGCCGGGATCGCCTCCAGGCCCGCCTCACGGCAGGCCCGCCAGCGCCGCTCGCCCATGATGAGCTCGTAGCCCGTCGGAGAGATCTGCCGGACGACGACGGGCTGGAGGAGGCCGACTTCCTTGATGGAGGTGACGAGTTCCTGCAGCGCGTCCTCGTCGAACACCTCACGCGGCTGACGCGAGTTCGGTGTGATGTCGTCGAGCGGCAGCTCGGCGAAGTAAGCACCGACGGGCGGCGCCGGCATCTGCGGGATGCCGTACGACGATTCCTCTGTCTCGTACGAGACCGGCGGCAGCGTGGTGACCTTCGCTGCGGCCACCCCTCGGTCGCCGGTGATGACCGGAACAGCCGTGGGGGACGCGGAGCCCACCGCGGCCGGTGCCACCGTCTTCTCCCCGGTCGGGGCTGCGGGGATCAGTGCGCCGAGCCCACGGCCCAAACCCCTCCGTCGCTCGCTCACTGGATACCCTCCACCATGCTCTGGTCGCTCTGAGCGCCGATGTGCGCATGCGGTGCGTCGTAGCTGACGCCCACACCCTTCAACGCGATTTCCCTTGCCGCCTCAAAGTAGGAGAGGGCACCGCTCGATCCGGGATCGTAGGTCAGTACCGTCTGCCCATAGCTCGGTGCCTCGGAGATACGGACGGAGCGGGGAATGCTCGTCCGCAGCACCTCGTCGCCGAAGTGGCTGCGCACCTCGTCCGCGACCTGGGACGCGAGACGCGTCCGGCCGTCGTACATGGTGAGCAGGATGGTCGACACATGCAGGTTGGGGTTGAGGTGCCCCCGCACCAGGTCGACGTTGCGAAGCAACTGCCCGAGGCCTTCCAGCGCGTAGTACTCGCACTGGATCGGGATGAGGACCTCCGCACCGGCGACCAACGCGTTGACCGTCAGCAGGCCGAGCGAGGGCGGACAGTCGATGAGGATGTAGTCCAGCGGCTGCTCGTAGGCCTGAATCGCCCGCTGCAGTCTGCTCTCGCGTGCCACCAGGGACACCAGCTCGATCTCCGCACCGGCGAGATCGATCGTGGCAGGGGCGCAGAAGAGACCCTCGACATCGGGAACCGGCTGCACGACCTCGGAGAGAGGCCTGCTGTCGACCAACACGTCATAGATGGAAGGGACTTCCGCGTGGTGATCGATCCCCAGTGCCGTGGACGCGTTGCCCTGTGGGTCGAGGTCGACCACCAGAACACGGGCACCGTGCAGTGCCAGCGAAGCGGCAAGATTGACGGTCGTCGTCGTCTTGCCCACCCCGCCCTTCTGGTTGGCGACGACCATGATGCGGGTCTGCTCGGGACGTGGCAGGCCTTCGCCGGCACGACCTAGAGCTTCTACCGCCAGTTGGGCAGCACGACCGATGGGAGTGTCGTCCATAGGGGGCGGTGTTTCACGTGAAACATCCTCCCCCATCGACTCGGTACGGGGACCGGGGACCGGATCGGTCATCGGTCCCGCGATGTTGGCGTCGGACCGCAAGGATTCACTCTCCTCGACTTCAGGCTCGCAATGAACAGAGCCTCCCATGTCTTCAGGGTCGTGAACCAGTGAGGCCTGTTGTTCTGTGGAGAATTCCACCTCTGTGGACAACTCCGTGACCTCTCCGAGTGATCCGAGAGGCTTCCGATCGCGGGGTTCAGCCGCGCGGCTGCGGCTGATGATGCCGTGGAGCAGTGAGCGACGTTTCACGTGAAACACGATGCACAGCAGCCGAGGCCGAACTGTCGCGACACTCCGGCATGTATAGGTTTGGCAGCTTGTGTGGAGTAAGTTTCGTCGTCAGGACGGATCAGCGACGCGCTTCACGTGCCGACACCGACGCATCTCACGCGCTGAGGCCGACCCGCCTCAGGCACTGAGACACCCTCAACGACGCCGCCGAGTACGCCCCGTACGAGCCGCCTTGGCTCGCTTCGCCGCGAAGCGAACCCCGCCGGGGCTCTCTCCTACCTCGACACGAACCACCGTGGACAGCGGATCCACGATGCCTTCGCCGACCTGCAGGATGGACGTCTCCACGGCTCCGAGCTTGCTCAGTACGGTCGCCGCACTCTTGAGCTCCTCCTCGGCCGTGTCCCCCTTGAGGGCGAGCATCTCGCCGTAGGGACGCAGCAACGGGATGCCCCAGGTGGCCAGTCGCTCCAGCGGAGCCACGGCCCGGGCCGTCACCACGTGGACCGGTTGAAGGGTGCCCATGACCTCCTCGGCGCGCCCCCGCACGACGGTGACGTGGTCGAGGCCCAGGAGTTCGACGACCTCGGTGAGGAAGTTCGTACGGCGGAGCAGTGGTTCGAGCAGGGTGATCTTGATGTCCTCGCGGACCAGGGCCAGGGGAATGCCCGGGAGGCCGGCACCGGAGCCGACGTCGCAGACCGTCACTCCGTCCGGCACGACCTCCGAGAGGACCGCGCAGTTCAGCAGGTGCCGTTCCCACAGGCGGGGCACCTCACGTGGGCCGATCAGGCCGCGCTGCACACCCGCGTCGGCGAGCAGCTCCGCGTATCGGACCGCGTCCTCGAAGCGATCGCCGAACACCTCGCGCGCCTGCTCGGGCGCGGGGGGAAGCTCCGCTGCCTCCGTCACGGGGGACCGTCCTTCCGTACCGCAAAAGCGCATTGGGCGCTGATCACCAGGACCACCAGAACTACAGGACTATCAGGCTGACAAAGTTCGGCCCCGTCTGCTCAACAGACGGGGCCGGTGGAACGTCGGGACCGATCAGGCGGGAAGTACGACGACGAAGCGCTGCGGCTCCTCGCCCTCCGACTCGCTGCGCAGTCCCGCGGCCTTGACCGCGTCGTGCACTACCTTGCGCTCGAACGGCGTCATCGGGTTCAGCTTCACCGGCTCGCCGGTGTTCTTCACGTCGGCCGCGGTCTTGGCACCCAGCTCGGAGAGCTCGGTGCGCTTCTTGGCGCGGTAGCCCGCGATGTCCAGCATCAGCCGGCTGCGGTCCCCGGTCTCCCGGTGCACGGCCAGGCGGGTGAGCTCCTGGAGTGCTTCCAGCACCTCACCGTCACGGCCGACGAGCTTCTGGAGGTCGCGGCCGCTGCTGTCGCTGATGATCGAGACAGCGGCGCGGTCGGCCTCGACATCCATGTCGATGTCGCCGTCGAGATCGGCGATGTCCAGCAGACCCTCGAGGTAGTCCGCCGCGATCTCGCCCTCCTGCTCCAGGCGGGACAGGGTGTCTGCACCCTCGGCAGCGGCGGAGGTGGTGGTGCCTTCCGTCACGGGATGGACTCCTTCTTACTTCTTGGACGGGGACTTGGGCCGCTGCGGACCCTTGCGCTGTCCGGACTGGGCCTTGCTGCGGGTGCCGCCGGCGGGCTTCGGGGCGGGCTTCTTCGCGGCGGTGGCGGGCTTGGCGTCCTCGGGCTCGTCCGACTTGCTCAGCGAGGTCTTCGGCTCGTCGGCGTCGTCGGCCGCGTTCTCGGCATTGTCGTCGGCGGCCTTCGCGGCGGCGGACTGGCGCTGGGCCTTGGTCTGCCGCTTGGGCTGCTGACGCCTGGGGGCGGCCGTGGTCGGCGTACCGTCCTCGGACTCCACAGCCGTGTTCTCGCCCTTCACCACAGTGCCGTCCGCCTGGGCCACGAGGCCCACCTTGGTGAGGCTGTTGACGAACTTGCGCTCGAACTCGTTGCGGTCACGGCCCTTGGAGACGATCGCCTTGACGATGGCCCGCTCGCCGCGGCTGCGGGTCTTCTCGTGGTGCGTGACGTGCTTGGTGAGTCGCTCCAGGTAGGCGGCCTGGGCCTTGGAACCCGGGGTCGGGTTGTTGCGGATGACGTACATCTGCTGGCCCATGGTCCACACGTTGGTGGTCAGCCAGTAGACGAGGACACCGACGGGGAAGTTGATGCCGAAGATGGCGAACATGACCGGGAAGACGTACATCAGCATCTTCTGCTGCTGCATGAACGGCGTCTTCACCGTGGTGTCGACGTTCTTCGTCATGAGCTGGCGCTGCGTGTAGAACTGCGACGCCGACATCATCACGATCATGATCGCGGTGACGACCCGGACGTCGGTCAGCGTGGCACCGAGCGCCTCGACCTTGCTGCTGCCGTCCGTGAACTTCGCGGCAAGCGGGGCGCCGAAGATGTGCGCCTTACGCGCGCTGGCGAGCAGCGAGTCGTTGATGACGCCGATCGTCGAGCCCGTCGCGATGCCGTTGAGCACGTGGTACAGGGCGAAGAAGAACGGGGACTGCGCCAGGATGGGAAGGCACGAGGAGAGCGGGTTGGTACCCGACTCCTTGTACAGCTTCATCATCTCTTCGGACTGACGCTGCTTGTCGTTCTTGTAGCGTTCCTGGATCTTCTTCATCTCGGGCTGCAGGGTCTGCATGGCCCGGGTCGCCTTGATCTGCTTCACGAAGAGCGGGATCAGACAGATGCGGATCAGGATCACCAGGGACACGATGGACAGGCCCCAGGCCCAGCCCGTGTCGGGACCGAAGACCTTCCCGTACACCGAGTGGAACTGGACGATGACCCAAGAAACGGGTGTCGTGATGAAGCTGAAAAGACTGGCAATCGTGTCCACTAATCATGCTCCTTGGGCATGGGACGGTGTCTCTGCGGCCGGGCTCGAAGGACTCAGCCCTTCAGTGGCCGTTTCGGCGGCGGAGGTCCCGCCCTTGTCTGCGCGCCGTGCGCCCCGCAGCATCTCGTGCCACCTAGGGCGCTTGCGCGGCGGGACATGGTCCACGCCGCCGAGCGACCACGGATTGCACCGCAGGATGCGCCAGGCCGTGAGCGCGGTGCCCTTGATCGCGCCGTGCCGGTCGATGGCCGTATAGCCGTAGTGGGAGCACGACGGGTAGTACTTGCAGACCGGCCCCAGCAGTGGACTGATCGTCCACTGGTACAGCTTGATCAGTGCCAGTAGTGGGTACTTCATCGCGCGCCCCCTCCCAGCAGCCGCTGAACGGCGGCATCCAGGTCTTGGGCCAGCTTTGCATGGTCGGCGTCGCCCGCTCCGGGCAGCGCTCGTACGACTACCAGGCTACCGGGGGGAAACAGGGCGACTCGCTCGCGCATCAGATGGCGAAGTCTGCGCTTCACCTTGTTGCGCACCACGGCGCCGCCCACTGCCTTGCTGACGACGAAACCCGCACGCGTCGGGGGAGCGCTCTCCCCTGGCGCGTGCGGGTCCGTGGCACCGCTACGAAAGTGGACGACGAGAAGCGGGCGGCCGGCCCGGCGACCCCGTCGTACCGCGGTCGCGAACTCTTCGCGCCGCCTCAGCCGATGCTCGGTAGGCAGCACGACGTCATGACCTGATCGGGATCAGGCGGACAGGCTGGCGCGACCCTTGCCACGACGGTTCGCGAGAATCGCGCGACCGGCACGGGTACGCATCCGCAGGCGGAAGCCGTGGGTCTTGGCCCGGCGACGGTTGTTCGGCTGGAAGGTGCGCTTGCTCACGAGGGGGCTCCAGAAATAAATCGGTGGTGGCGGGTGCCGTCCTGGCTGTCACCGTGCGCCCACGAGTAGCTCGCAGTTACGCCCGAGTGCACCGCTTCCCGATCACCTCGAAGTGATCTGTGCCCATCGGAGGCAGGCGGCAGCAGCCATCGACAACTCGACCTGGTCACGGTACGCGGGGCTACGCCATCCGGTCAAACCAAGGGTCACGAGGAGACACTATCCACAGGCTGGGGACAACAACTTGAACCGCAGCCGTCGCCCTGACTACCGTGGCTGGACTCCGATTCGTTCCTTTGTCCCCCGCCCCACACCTTTTTCCCGAGCGCCCCACCCGATGTACATCCCGTCCGTCCGCGAACCACACGTTCGTGGGACCCGTGAGAGAGCGTGCCCTGTGGCTGACGTACCTGCCGATCTTGCCGCAGTGTGGCCACGAGTGCTGGAGCAACTTCTCGGTGAGGGGCGTGGGCAGGGTGTCGAGACCAAGGACGAGCACTGGATCCGGCGTTGCCAACCCCTGGCACTCGTGGCAGACACCGCCTTGCTCGCCGTACCGAACGAATTTGCGAAAGGCGTGCTCGAAGGCCGCCTCGCGCCGATCGTCAGCGAGACCCTGAGCCGCGAGTGCGGCCGACCGATCCGTATCGCGATCACCGTCGACGACTCCGCCGGCGAGCCCCCCGGCCCGCCGGCACCCCCTGCCCAGCCCCAGCGTCGCTACGAAGAACCCGAGCAGAGCCGCGACCCGTACGAGGGCGGCTACGGCCGGCACCGCGCCGAGCCGCTCCCCGGCGGCCCGGGCGACCAACTGCCCACCGCCCGCCCCGCCTACCCGTCGGAGTACCAGCGCCCCGAGCCGGGCGCCTGGCCGCGGCCGGCGCAGGACGACTACGGCTGGCAGCAGCAGCGACTCGGCTTCCCGGAGCGCGATCCGTACGCCTCGCCGTCGCAGGACCAGTACGGACCGCCGTCCCAGGATCAGTACGGGGCGCCGGCGAAGGACAAGTACGGCCCGCCCCAGGACTCGTACCAGTCGCAGCAGGACCCGTACGCGCCGCCGACGCAGGACTACCGCCCGCAGTCGATGGAGCGTCCGTCGTACGAGCAGCAGCGCGCGGAGTACGAGCAGTCGCGGGCCGAGTACGAGCAGTCCCGCGCGGAGTACAACCAGCGCGACGCGCGCCGCGACCTGTCCGACTCGCGTTCGTCCTCGAACTCCGGTCATGTGCACCGCGGCGGTCCGGGGTCGCCGGGACCGCTGGGCTCGAAGCCCGCGCCGGCGGCCGGCCCGGGCGAGCCGACCGCACGCCTGAACCCGAAGTACCTCTTCGACACGTTCGTCATCGGTGCCTCGAACCGCTTCGCGCACGCGGCCGCGGTCGCCGTCGCCGAGGCGCCCGCGAAGGCGTACAACCCCCTTTTCATCTATGGGGAGTCGGGGCTCGGCAAGACGCACCTGCTGCACGCGATCGGGCACTACGCGCGAAGCCTGTACCCCGGCACGCGCGTGCGGTATGTCAGCTCGGAGGAGTTCACCAACGAGTTCATCAACTCCATCCGCGACGGCAAGGGCGACAGCTTCCGCAAGCGGTACCGCGAGATGGACATCCTTCTTGTCGACGACATCCAGTTCCTCGCGGACAAGGAGTCGACGCAGGAGGAGTTCTTCCACACGTTCAACACGCTCCACAACGCGAACAAGCAGATCGTGCTCTCCAGCGACCGGCCGCCCAAGCAGTTGGTCACCCTGGAGGACCGGCTGCGGAACCGTTTCGAGTGGGGACTGATCACCGACGTCCAGCCGCCCGAGCTGGAGACCCGTATCGCCATCCTTCGTAAGAAGGCGGTGCAGGAGCAGCTCAACGCCCCGCCGGAGGTCCTGGAGTTCATCGCCTCCCGCATCTCGCGCAACATCCGCGAGCTGGAGGGGGCGCTGATCCGGGTGACGGCGTTCGCGTCGCTCAACCGGCAGCCGGTGGACCTCGGTCTCACCGAGATCGTCCTCAAGGACCTCATCCCGGGCGGCGAGGACTCGACACCCGAAATCACCGCGACGGCGATCATGGGCGCGACCGCCGACTACTTCGGCATCACGGTCGAGGACCTGTGCGGCAGTTCGCGCGGCCGCCAGTTGGTCACGGCCCGGCAGATCGCCATGTACGTGTGCCGCGAACTGACCGACCTCTCCCTGCCGAAGATCGGCGCGCAGTTCGGCGGCCGCGACCACACCACGGTCATGCACGCCGACCGCAAGATCCGCGCACTGATGGCCGAGCGCCGCTCGATCTACAACCAGGTCACCGAACTGACCAACCGCATCAAGAACGGCTGACAGCAACGGAGTTACGACGCCGAAGGGCGCCCAGGGATCTCTCCTGGGGCGCCCTTCGGCTTGCCGGGAGCCGGCCGGGACGGGGCGCTCGGAGGGAGACGGAAAGTCCTGCGGCGGGCGCCGGGGAGAGGAGCCCGAAGGGTGTCCTGGGAGGAGTTCCCGGAGGCGTCCGGAGGCGATCCGCAGAGGATTCCCAGGAGGCGTCCCACCAAGCGGTGTAGCCGGTCAGCCTTCGCGGTTTCGCCGCTTCGCAGCTCGCGACCGGGTTCGGCCAGGCATCCCGGGACCGGGGAACCCGCACCGCCCTGACTGGCTCGCGCGGCGGGAGCCGATGGTGCAGCCGGGCCGGCCGATCACAGGTCCTCCGGACCGCCGCGATCCAGGTGACTGCGCGACGTGGTGGGACGCCACCGATTCCCAGCCGGTCCGGCGCCGCTCAGTGCCGAGAGAGCACCGCTCCCCAGTCTCCCCGGAGGTGCTCCGGAGAGATCCGGAGTCGCTTTGAAGCAATCCGAGGCTCGTCCAGGCCCTCTCCAATGCCGATCCCAGCCCCTCCGTAGCCCTTCTTGAGGCGCTCCGCAGCCCCTCGGAGCCGATCCGAAGCCCCTCCACGGCCGCTCCGGAGGACGTTCGCTGCCCTCTCCCGCCCGCCCGTCCGCCGCCCGCTGTTCGAATACCCGCCGGGTTACGGCTGCCCTCCACAGATTTGGTGACTTTCTTCCGTCCACATCCTGGGGACTGTGAAGTTGTCCAGATCGTGTCCACAGGCGCTGCAGGTGAGGGACGATCAGACCAGGTCAGGTGCTTGTGGATTCGTGGACAAAAGATCTCCACAGGCTGTGGACAAAACCGTGATCCACAGGCTTGGGACGAAGTTGTCCACCGACAACCCACAGGCTGGGGGCGGTTGTCCCCAGCGATCTCCAGCTTCTCCACACCGCTGTCCACTGTTCGGCAACGCAACGCGCCACCTCACCGTGTCGAGTGAAAGGCGTCACACGAAGGTGCCGGGTTGGGCTGTGGGAAAGGTGGGTAAAGCTGGGGACGGCGCTGGGGAGAAGTGGCCCTCGGCTGTGCATGGGGTGTGCAGAACTTTCCGTTCTCCACAGAAACCCGAGGTTGTCCACCGCCGTCGCCCACAGGGTCGGTGGACAAAATTCCTGCCCTGAGCTGCGAAAACGCGGTTATCCACGGTATCCACAGCCCCTACTACTACTAGCAACTAGAGAGAGCTGGGAAACCGTTTCGAAGCGGGGCCTGTGCACAACTCGCGCTTCGTCGCCCGACAGCCCCTCGTCACGACTTGACCCCGATAGGCACCTACTGTCAGTGCCGTGCGTCAGACTGTTCCCCGGATGTCCTTCCCCTCACAGGGACCGACGACACCGAGACAGACGACGAAGCCAGGCAGGCCGAGAAGCGCCGGCAACAGCAGGAGGCGGCAACAGTGAAGATCCGGGTGGAACGCGACGTACTCGCGGAGGCAGTGGCCTGGGCGGCACGCAGCCTTCCGGCCCGTCCGCCGGCGCCGGTCCTCGCCGGCCTCCTGCTGAAGTCCGAGGAGGGGCAGCTCAGCCTGTCCAGCTTCGACTACGAGGTCTCCGCGCGCGTGTCGGTCGACGCGGAGATCGAGGAGGAGGGCACGGTCCTCGTATCGGGCCGACTGCTCGCCGACATCTGCCGTGCGCTTCCCAACCGGCCGGTGGAGATTTCCACAGACGGTGTACGGGCGACGGTGGTCTGCGGCTCCTCCCGCTTCACCCTCCACACACTGCCTGTGGAGGAGTACCCGGCGCTGCCGCAGATGCCGGGCGCGACCGGCACCGTCCCCGGTGAGGTGTTCGCGTCGGCCGCCGCCCAGGTGGCCATCGCCGCCGGGCGCGACGACACGCTGCCGGTCCTCACCGGTGTGCGCATCGAGATCGAGGGCGACACGGTGACGCTGGCGTCCACCGACCGCTACCGCTTCGCGGTCCGCGAGTTCCTGTGGAAGCCGGAGGACCCGGAGGCGTCCGCGGTCGCCCTGGTGCCCGCCAAGACGCTCCTGGACACCGCCAAGGCCCTCACGAGCGGCGACAGCGTGATCCTGGCGCTGTCCGGCTCGGGCGCGGGAGAGGGGCTCATCGGCTTCGAGGGCGCCGGTCGTCGTACGACGACCCGTCTCCTGGAGGGCGACCTCCCGAAGTACCGCTCGCTGTTCCCGACGGAGTTCAACTCCATCGCCGTGATCGAGACCGCGCCCTTCGTGGAGGCCGTCAAGCGCGTGGCCCTGGTCGCCGAGCGCAACACCCCGGTGCGGCTGAGCTTCGAGCAGGGCGTGCTCATCCTGGAGGCCGGTTCCAGCGACGACGCACAGGCTGTGGAGCGGGTCGACGCGCAACTGGAGGGCGACGACGTGTCGATCGCCTTCAACCCGACGTTCCTGCTGGACGGCCTGAGCGCGATCGACTCCCCGGTGGCCCAGTTGTCCTTCACGACCTCCACCAAGCCCGCGCTGCTCAGCGGCAAGCCCGCCCTGGACGCCGAGGCGGACGAGGCCTACAAGTACCTGATCATGCCGGTGCGCCTCAGCGGCTGATCGGCACCGACGAGAACACCGCAGGTCGGGGCATACCGCTCGGTACTTTTGAGCGCGTATGCCCACAGGTGTGCATGACCGTCCGGGTTTAGGCTCGGACACAGGTACGCAAGTGCCTTCATGCCACGTCGCACCTTAAGGAACAACTGATGGAGCTCGGTCTCGTCGGCCTCGGCAAGATGGGCGGCAACATGCGCGAGCGCATCCGCCGCGCAGGCCACACCGTCATCGGATACGACCGCAACCCGGACCTCGCCGATGTCCACAGCCTGGGAGAGCTTGTGGGCAAGCTCAAGAGCCCGCGCGTGGTGTGGGTGATGGTCCCGGCCGGCGCCCCGACCCAGGCGACCGTCGACGAGCTGGCCGAGCTCCTGGAGCCTGGCGACGTCGTCGTGGACGGCGGCAACTCCCGCTGGACGGACGACGAGAAGCACGCCGAGGAGCTGGGCGCCAAGGGCATCGGCTTCGTCGACGCGGGCGTCTCAGGCGGCGTCTGGGGTCTCCAGAACGGCTATGCCCTGATGGTCGGCGGCGACGCCGAGAACATCGCCAAGGTCCAGCCCGTCTTCGACGCCCTCAAGCCGGAGGGCGAGTTCGGCTTCGTGCACGCCGGCAAGGTCGGCGCCGGGCACTTCTCGAAGATGGTCCACAACGGCATCGAGTACGCCATGATGCAGGCCTATGCCGAGGGCTGGGAGCTCCTGGAGAAGGTCGACTCGGTGACGGACGTCCGCGAGGTCTTCCGGTCCTGGCAGGAGGGCACGGTCATCCGGTCCTGGCTGCTCGACCTGGCCGTCAACGCCCTGGACGGCGACGAGCACCTCGACAAGCTCAAGGGCTACGCGGAGGACTCCGGCGAGGGCCGCTGGACCGTCGAGGCCGCCATCGACAACGCCGTGCCGCTGCCCGCGATCACGGCCTCCCTCTTCGCGCGGTTCGCATCGCGCCAGGAGGACTCGCCGCAGATGAAGATGATCGCGGCGCTGCGCAACCAGTTCGGCGGCCACGCGGTCGAGACCAAGTAATCCACAGATCCACAGGCCCCGGCCCGTGGATCCACAAGCTGGGGGAGGTCGGCGAACGACCATGCACGTCACGCATCTGTCGCTGGCCGACTTCCGCTCGTACGCCGGGGTCGACGTCCCGCTCGACCCCGGCGTCACCGCGTTCGTGGGCCCGAACGGCCAGGGCAAGACCAACCTCGTCGAGGCCATCGGCTATCTCGCCACCCTGGGCAGCCACCGCGTCTCCTCCGACGCCCCGCTGGTCCGTATGGGCGCCGACCGCGCGATCATCCGGGCGCAGGTCAGACAGGGCGAGCGGCAGCAACTGGTCGAGCTTGAGCTGAACCCCGGCCGCGCCAACCGCGCCCGCATCAACCGGTCCTCGCAGGTCAGACCCCGTGACGTGCTGGGCATCGTACGGACCGTGCTGTTCGCGCCCGAGGACCTCGCCCTGGTGAAGGGGGATCCCGGGGAGCGGCGGCGTTTTCTCGACGAGCTGATCACCGCGCGGTCTCCGCGCATGGCCGGTGTGCGGTCCGACTACGAGCGGGTGCTCAAGCAGCGCAACACCCTGCTGAAGTCGGCCGCGTTGGCGCGTCGGCACGGCGGGCGGTCGATGGACCTGTCCACGCTCGACGTGTGGGATCAGCATCTCGCGCGCGTGGGGGCCGAGTTGCTCGCCCAGCGCCTCGATCTGATCGCGGCGGTGCAGCCCCTCGCCGACAAGGCGTACGAGCAACTGGCGCCCGGCGGTGGGCCGTTGGCCCTGGAGTACAAGCCGTCGGCGCCCGGTGAGGCGCACACGCGCGAGGATCTCTACGAGCAGTTGATGGCGGCGATCGCCGAGGCGCGCAAGCAGGAGATCGAGCGGGGCGTCACCCTCGTAGGGCCCCATCGGGACGATTTGATTCTCAAACTCGGTCAGATGCCCGCCAAGGGATATGCCTCGCACGGGGAGTCCTGGTCGTACGCGCTGGCGTTGCGGCTGGCGTCGTACGACCTGCTCAGGGGTGAGGGCAATGAGCCGGTGCTCGTGCTCGACGACGTGTTCGCCGAGCTGGACACGCGCCGTCGGGAGCGGCTGGCCGAACTGGTGGCGCCCGGCGAGCAGGTGCTGGTGACGGCCGCGGTCGACGACGACGTGCCGCACGTGCTGGCGGGGACGCGGTACAGCGTGGCGGAGGGGGCGGTGGAGCGCGTATGAGCACCGACAGGCCCGCTGCGGGGGAACCCGCGCCCGAGAAGGCCCCCGAGCCCTCCGGCGTCGACCTCGCGCGCGTGGCGTTGCGCGCCGCGAAAGAGCAGGCACGCGCGCGTGGGGACGCGGCGCAGCAGAAGAAGCAGGCGCGGCGCGGTGGCCTGCGCTCCGGCGCGCGCGCCGACGGCCGTGACCCGATGGCGCTCGGCGCCGCCATCAACCGGCTGCTGAACGAGCGCGGCTGGGAGACGCCGGCCGCGGTGGGCGGTGTGATGGGCCGCTGGCCGCAGATCGTCGGCGAGGATCTGGCCAACCACTGCGTACCGGAGAGGTACGACGAGGACGAGCGGGTGCTGGTCGTGCAGTGCGACTCCACGGCCTGGGCGACCCAGTTGCGGCACCTCACGCCCACGCTGGTGGCCAGGCTCAACGAGGACCTGGGGCACGGCACCGTACGGATGATCAAGGTGCTCAATCCCGGCGGACCGCCCCGCCGCTACGGCCCGCTGCGGGCTCCGGGCAGCACGGGTCCCGGCGACACCTATGGGTGACTGACATCACAGCGCGGGTCTCGGCGGGTGAACGGACGCGGTTGCGAACAGCGACCTGACCCTTGAGTAGCAAAGGGTTGACACCCGGAAGCGCTGAGTGCCTCCGTGAGCCTCTTTGAGCCCCGTTCCGCATATGGGGAGTCGGGAGAGACCGGTTGAGGGCGGCACATGAGGACTCAGGTACCGGCAAACCCCCATCCATGTCGGCGCTACCGGTAGACTGGAAGCAATCCCGCCCCACTTGTGGGACACACACCGAGCAACGCTGACTAAGGCTTACCAACGCAACACGCCGCAGCCGCTCCGGCCAACCGCCGGGTGCCTGGCTTGTGCTGTGCCAGAAAGGGCGCTTCGTGGCCGATTCCGGCAACCCCAACGAGAACATCCCGTCCACCGACGCCGGCGCCAACGGCGGGGCTCACACCTCGAACGGCGAGGTCACCGCCTCGTACGACGCCAGCGCCATCACCGTCCTCGAGGGTCTGGACGCGGTTCGCAAGCGACCCGGTATGTACATCGGCTCGACCGGCGAGCGCGGCCTGCACCACCTCGTGCAGGAGGTCGTCGACAACTCCGTCGACGAGGCGCTGGCCGGACACGCGGACACGATCGACGTCACGATCCTTCACGACGGCGGCGTGCGCGTCATCGACAACGGCCGAGGCATCCCGGTGGGCATCGTCCCGTCCGAGGGCAAGCCCGCCGTCGAGGTCGTGCTGACGGTGCTGCACGCGGGCGGCAAGTTCGGGGGCGGCGGTTACGCGGTCTCCGGCGGTCTGCACGGCGTGGGCGTGTCCGTGGTGAACGCGCTGTCCAGCAAGGTCGCCGTCGAGGTCAGGACCGAGGGCTACCGCTGGACGCAGGACTACAAGCTGGGCGTCCCCACGGCCCCGCTCGCGAAGCACGAGGCCACGGACGAGACCGGTACGTCGGTCACCTTCTGGGCCGACCCGGACATCTTCGAGACCACCGAGTACTCCTTCGAGACGCTGTCGCGGCGCTTCCAGGAGATGGCGTTCCTCAACAAGGGTTTGACGATCAAACTCACTGACGAGCGCGAGCTGGCGAAGGCCACGGCCGGTGCCGACGAGGCGGGTGCGGACGAGAAGGACGAAGTCAAGACCGTCACGTACCACTACGAGGGCGGCATCGTCGACTACGTGACGTACCTCAACTCCCGCAAGGGAGACGTGGTGCACCCGACCGTCATCGACCTGGAGGCGGAGGACAAGGACAAGAGCCTGTCCCTCGAGGTCGCGATGCAGTGGAACAGTGGTTACACCGAGGGTGTGTACTCCTTCGCCAACATCATCCACACGCACGAGGGCGGCACGCACGAAGAGGGCTTCCGGGCCGCGCTGACGTCACTGATCAACAAGTACGCGCGCGACAAGAAGCTGCTCCGCGAGAAGGACGACAACCTCACGGGCGACGACATCCGCGAGGGTCTGACCGCGATCATCTCGGTGAAGCTGGCCGAGCCGCAGTTCGAGGGTCAGACGAAGACCAAGCTCGGCAACACCGAAGCGAAGACCTTCGTGCAGAAGGCGGTCTACGAGCACCTCAACGACTGGTTGGACCGCAACCCGAACGAAGCGTCGGACATCATCCGCAAGGGCATCCAGGCGGCCACCGCGCGCGTGGCGGCCCGCAAGGCCCGCGACCTCACCCGTCGCAAGGGCCTCCTGGAGACGGCGTCCCTGCCGGGCAAGCTGTCCGACTGCCAGTCGAACGACCCCACCAAGTGCGAGATCTTCATCGTCGAGGGTGACTCCGCCGGCGGCTCGGCCAAGTCCGGCCGGAACCCGCAGTACCAGGCGATCCTCCCGATCCGAGGAAAGATCCTCAACGTCGAGAAGGCCAGGATCGACAAGATCCTGCAGAACCAGGAGATCCAGGCACTGATCTCCGCCTTCGGCACCGGAGTCCACGAGGACTTCGACATCGCCAGGCTGCGCTATCACAAGATCATCCTGATGGCGGACGCCGACGTCGACGGACAGCACATCAGCACCCTGCTGCTGACCTTCCTGTTCCGCTTCATGCGGCCGCTGGTCGAGGCCGGGCACGTGTTCCTGTCGCGTCCCCCGCTGTACAAGATCAAGTGGGGCCGTGACGACTTCGAGTACGCGTACTCGGACCGCGAGCGCGACGCCCTGATCGAGCTGGGCCGGCAGAGCGGCAAGCGCATCAAGGAAGACTCGATCCAGCGCTTCAAGGGTCTCGGCGAGATGAACGCCGAGGAGCTGCGCATCACCACGATGGACCAGGAGCACCGCGTCCTCGGCCAGGTCACCCTGGACGACGCCGCGCAGGCCGACGACCTGTTCTCGGTCCTCATGGGCGAGGACGTCGAGGCGCGCCGCCAGTTCATCCAGCGCAACGCCAAGGACGTCCGCTTCCTCGACATCTGAGTCGGTCTCAGCTGACCGCATCAGGAAGGATCTTCACCAGCAATGGCCGACGAGAACACTCCCAGTACGCCTGAAGAGGGCGTCATCGCCCAGCGCGTCGAGCCCGTCGGGCTCGAGACGGAGATGCAGCGCTCATACCTCGACTACGCGATGTCCGTCATCGTGTCGCGAGCCCTGCCCGACGTCCGTGACGGCCTCAAGCCCGTCCACCGCCGCGTCCTGTACGCCATGTACGACGGCGGCTACCGGCCCGAGAAGGGCTTCTACAAGTGCGCCCGCGTCGTCGGCGACGTCATGGGCAACTACCACCCGCACGGCGACTCCTCGATCTACGACGCGCTGGTCCGCCTCGCGCAGCCGTGGTCGATGCGGATGCCGCTGGTGGACTCGAACGGCAACTTCGGCTCCCCGGGCAACGACCCCGCCGCCGCCATGCGCTACACCGAGTGCAAGCTGGCGCCGCTGTCCATGGAGATGGTCCGTGACATCGACGAGGAGACCGTCGACTTCACGGACAACTACGACGGCCGCTCCCAGGAGCCGACCGTCCTGCCGGCCCGCTTCCCGAACCTGCTGATCAACGGCTCGGCGGGCATCGCGGTCGGCATGGCCACCAACATCCCGCCGCACAACCTCCGTGAGGTCGCGGCGGGCGCCCAGTGGTGCCTGGAGAATCCGGAAGCTTCGCACGAGGAGCTCCTTGACGCGCTGATCGAGCGCATCAAGGGCCCCGACTTCCCGACCGGCGCGCTCGTCGTCGGCCGCAAGGGCATCGAGGAGGCGTACCGCACCGGGCGCGGCTCGATCACCATGCGCGCGGTCGTCGAGGTCGAGGAGATCCAGAACCGCCAGTGCCTGGTGGTCACCGAACTCCCCTACCAGACCAACCCCGACAACCTCGCGCAGAAGATCGCCGACCTGGTGAAGGACGGCAAGGTCGGCGGCATCGCGGACGTCCGCGACGAGACGTCGTCCCGTACCGGCCAGCGCCTCGTCATCGTCCTCAAGAGGGACGCGGTCGCCAAGGTCGTACTGAACAACCTCTACAAGCACACGGATCTGCAGTCGAACTTCAGCGCCAACATGCTGGCCCTGGTCGACGGTGTGCCGAGGACCCTCTCCCTGGACGCGTTCATCCGGCACTGGGTGGCGCACCAGATCGAGGTCATCGTCCGCCGTACGAAGTTCCGGCTGCGCAAGGCCGAGGAGCGGGCGCACATCCTGCGTGGCCTCCTGAAGGCCCTGGACGCCATCGACGAGGTCATCGCGCTCATCCGGCGCAGCGACACCGTGGACATCGCGCGTACGGGCCTGATGGGCCTCCTGGAGATCGACGAGATCCAGGCGAACGCCATCCTGGAGATGCAGCTCCGCCGACTGGCCGCCCTGGAGCGCCAGAAGATCATCCAGGAGCACGACGAACTCCAGGCGAAGATCACCGAGTACAACGCGATCCTGGCCTCCCCGGTCCGCCAGCGTGGCATCGTCAGCGAGGAACTCGCCGCGATCGTCGAGAAGTTCGGCGACGACCGCAAGACGATGCTGGTGCCCTTCGACGGCGACATGTCCATCGAGGACCTCATCGCCGAAGAGGACATCGTCGTCACCATCTCGCGCGGCGGCTACGTCAAGCGCACCAAGGCGGACGACTACCGCTCCCAGAAGCGCGGCGGCAAGGGCGTACGCGGCACGAAGCTCAAGGAAGACGACATCGTCGACCACTTCTTCGTGTCGACCACCCACCACTGGCTGCTGTTCTTCACCAACAAGGGCCGCGTCTACCGCGCGAAGGCGTACGAACTCCCCGACGCCGGCCGGGACGCGCGCGGGCAGCACGTCGCGAACCTGCTCGCCTTCCAGCCGGACGAGGCGATCGCCGAGATCCTCGCGATCCGTGACTACGAAGCGGCGCCCTACCTGGTCCTCGCGACCAAGGGAGGGTTGGTGAAGAAGACGCCTCTGAAGGATTACGATTCGCCCCGCTCCGGCGGTGTCATCGCGATCAACCTCCGTGAGACGGAGGACGGTTCCGACGACGAACTGATCGGCGCCGAACTCGTCTCGTCCGAGGACGATCTGCTGCTGATCAGCAAGAAGGCACAGTCGATCAGGTTCACGGCGACGGACGACGCACTGCGCCCCATGGGGCGTGCGACCTCCGGTGTCAAGGGCATGAGTTTCCGCGAGGGCGACCAGCTTCTCTCGATGAATGTTGTTCGACCCGGTACGTTCGTGTTCACTGCCACAGACGGCGGGTACGCGAAGCGCACCGCCGTCGACGAGTACCGCGTCCAGGGTCGCGGCGGCCTGGGTATCAAGGCCGCCAAGATCGTCGAGGACCGCGGTTCTCTCGTCGGCGCGCTGGTGGTCGAGGAGACCGACGAGATCCTCGCCATCACGCTGTCCGGCGGTGTGATTCGTACGCGAGTCAACGAGGTCAGGGAGACGGGCCGTGACACCATGGGCGTCCAACTGATCAACCTGGGCAAGCGCGATGCCGTCGTCGGTATCGCTCGTAACGCCGAGGCGGGATCCGAGGCGGAGGAAGTCGTCGGCGACGAAGCCGTCGACGAGACCACCGAGGGTGTCGCGACCACCGGCACGGACGAGGGTGACGCACCCTCGGTCGAGTAGCACGAGGAGAGAGTCATCGTGAGCGGAGCCACGGGCGCCGGATCGACCGGTACGGACACGGACGGCGGCGGCCGTGGCTCCGCCGCGAACGCGACAGATCCGCACACGACCCAACTGCGTGCGATCGACGTGAAGAAGGCCGACTCGCACGCGCCCGACACGCATGGATCCCAGGGGGGAACTGTGACGGACACCCGAGGTCCGGGCACCCAGCAGCAGTCCGCTGGACCGGGCCCGGCCGCACCCGGCGCGAAGGCTCCGGCCCAGGGGCAGCAGCCGCCCCCGCCGGCCGCACCGGCCGCGCCGCCGACGGGGTCCCCGCTCCAGGGTTCTCCGCTACCGGGTTCGCCCCTGCCCGGTGAGCGTCAGCCGCAGCAGGCGGCGGGGCCGTACCACCCGCCGCAGGCCTATCCCACGCAGGCGCCCGCCGCCCAGAGCGGTGCCGTACGGCGTCCTCGTACGGGTGCGCGGACGGCGCCCCGCACCCGCAAGGCGCGGCTGCGGGTGGCGAAGGCCGACCCGTGGTCGGTGATGAAGGTCAGTTTCCTGCTCTCCATCGCGCTGGGCATCTGCACGGTCGTGGCGTCCGCGGTGCTGTGGATGGTCATGGACGCGATGGGGGTCTTCTCGACGGTCGGCGGCACGATCTCGGAGGCGACCGGCTCGAACGAGTCGAACGGCTTCGACCTGCAGTCCTTCCTGTCCCTCCCGCACGTCCTGACGTTCTCCGGGATCATCGCGGTCATCGACGTCGTCCTGGCCACGGCCCTCGCGACGCTCGCCGCGTTCATCTACAACCTCTCCGCCGGCTTCGTCGGCGGCATCGAGCTGACGCTCGCCGAGGACGAGTGAGAAGCCGGACGAGAACGCGGGTGTACGGGGGTTGAAACCTCCCCCGGCGGTCCTGTGACTATCGATTTTGGGACTGCCCATGTCGTGCGCTAATCTTCAGGAGTCAGCGCGCGGGACACACTCCGCAGAGCGCGGCGGGGCTATAGCTCAGTTGGTTAGAGCGCATCCCTGATAAGGATGAGGCCACAGGTTCAAATCCTGTTAGCCCCACCAGCCAGAAGACCCCCAGCCGATCAGGCTGGGGGTCTTCTGCCATCCTCGGTAGCGTGACGGCATGGATGAACCCCGGATCAGGGTGTACGGCTCAGCCACCGAAATCACCGTCGCGGGCAATGCCGCCGGGCTGCTGGAGCTGGCCGAGCGGCTCGTAGGTCTCGCCGATCCCGAGCTCCGGAGCGGCTACCACGAGCACCTTGACAGCGGCATCGACCTCGAAGACGGCTCGATCAGCCTGATCCTGGAACGCGATGACAAGCTCTAGGACGCATCCCGACCCGGCGTCATGATGCGTGCCGCACCCACTGGTCATCGCCGCGACGGCGGTCTTCAAGTCTGTTGCGGCGGTGGGGCGTTGCTGATTCGATCCCCGGATGACAGAGATCAAGGAGCCCTGGGGGCTCAGCGTGCTCGGTGCGGGGCACGTGTCGGCGGAGCCCCGGATCGCCCAGGCAAAGCTCGCGGTCGACCTCCTGGCCGCGACACCCAAAGAAGCCTTCGAACAGGCTGGAGCAGCAGTGGTCAGGCTGCGGACCGTGCTGCGTGAGCATGGAATACCCGACTCCGACGTCTCCGGATCGCGTCTCGCCCTCCAGTCGGAATTCAAGGGCTACGGCGCGGAGCGGGCGTTCGTCGGCTATCGCTGCGAGGCGACGTACATCGTGCAGACCGAAGACCTCGACCGGCTCGAGCTTCTGATAGAGGACGCCGTCCGAGCCGGCGCGAACCGGGTCGACGAGGTGCGCTTCGACGTGCTGGACAAGCCCGCGCTCCGGGACGAGGCCCGCCGCAGGGCAGTCGGGGCCGCACGGCGCAAGGCCGAGGTCTACGCGGATGCCTGTGGTGTGCGGCTTGGCCCTGTAGTGCACATTCAGGACGTTGATCCGGAATCGGTCGGGCTGCGCAGTCATGGGAGCCGTATCGGAGGCGATCCCGAATCCACCGGTGTCTTCGCTCCCGGGGCGGTGCGTGTCGAGGCCGCTGTGCTGCTCGGCTTCGGTCTGTTGCCTGACTAGGAGCTTCCCGGCAAGCACGAAGACCCCCGACCGGTTGCGGTCGGGGGCCTTCGGAGTGCTGAGGGTTTCCGGGGTCCTCTGTGTCTTCTCTGAAGCGTTGTACGCAAGTTCGCCGCTGTGTCAGAGGGGGCGGGTGGTCGGGCAGGTCGGGTGAGGCAGGCGACGGGTCGGGCAAGGCCGTCGAGACGTCGCGGGCCGGGGAGCGGGCGCCGGGATCAGCGCTGGAGCAGGCACCCGGATCAACGCTGGAGCAGGCGCCGGGATCAGCGCTGGAGCGGAGCGCCCGGCTCGGCGTGGTCCGGCTGCTGAGCCTGGTCCACGGCCTCCGCAGTCTCCGTGGCCTCGTCCGTGTCTGTCGGCGGGCGGTGGCGGCAGCTCGGGGTCTTGCCGTGGGCCTCGGCGCGGATGCGCTGCTTCATCGTGGGGGGCAGGGACCTGGTGAAGGTCCAGGGGGAGAGCGCCGGTGTCGTCTCCTGGGCGACCGCGCTCGTGCTCGTCGCCTCGGACCGCGGAGTCGCGGCGGCGGCCGCCGCGGTGACCGTGATGAGTCCGAGCGCCGTGCACAGCGCGAGGAAGCCGGTGACGAAGGCGTTCCACAACTTCATGACCTTGATCTGGGCCATGGCCCCTCACTTTCAGGTTGGGCGATTTGCGTACTTTCCTCATGATGTGTATGGAGGTCGCGAAGTGGTGGACCGACGCCCATGGCGCGTCGGTGTTCTGATGAACACCACTCGGATGGGTGCAAGGAGCCTGAAAATGGCCGAAGATGCGCGAAAGGCGGGCGAAGTAACCGTCCGTGGGGGTGTGATCACCCTCCGATCGGAGCGGTCGCATCCACTTCTACTGCGCTGTCCCGGGCGGGAGTTGGCCCCGGACGCAGGTCACCGATCGGTCTCGGTCGGTGTGTATAGTCGGGCGCCAGAGGTCCCCTACGTCAAGGAAAGACGAGGTCGCGCGGTGAAGAAGCTTCTCCTGGTCGCACTGGCCGCCATCGGCGGGCTCCTCGTGTACCGCCAGATCCAGGCGGATCGCGCCGAGCAGGATCTGTGGACGGAGGCGACCGACTCCGTGCCCACGGGTTCGTGAGTACCGAGATCCAGTTCTGAGCACGCCCCGGCCGCCTTGCGGTCGGGGCTTTGTGTTGCGCCCCCGCCGCCGTGCGGCTACGGCCGCCACGACCCGGGAGTTTCGGACGCTCGCACGGATTGCCCGGATGCCACGCGCGCGTGCGGGGCAGGATGGGCCACGTCCGGAGCAACGACGAGGGGTGGCGCGTGATGGGGCGGCGTACGGCGTGGTGGCGGACACGGATACAGGGCGGTCGTACGCCCGTCTCCGGGGCCGTACGACGTGTCGTGGTGCTCGCCGCGGTGCTGTGCGCGACGGTCGGTCTCACGGGCCGGCCCGCCATGGCGGCCGGGTCCCCCGGAGCCTACGGCTACGACCAGGGCGACCGGGTCGTGGCCGGAGCGACCGGCACCGCCGACGCCGAGGAACTGAAGGTCGGCGGGACGTACCGGAGTTCTCTCCCCAAAGGCGCCGGCGTCTACTACGGCCTCGATCTCGACCCCACGTCGAACGCCTACGTCTCCGTGACCGCCGTGCCTCCGGCGGGCACCACGGTCGCCGCCACCGACGGCATCAAGGTGTCGATGCAGAACGCCCAAGGCACCGCCTGCACCCACCGGAGCGCCACCTTCGGCGCGGGCAGGAGCCCCCACCCCGTGGCCGCCTGGGCCGTGCGGGAGGCCGGCAAGATCCTGTGCAAGGGCAGCGGCAAGTACTACGTGTTCGTCCAGCGCGTCGACGCGGCGGACTCCTCGCCGGACACCTGGGGCCTGGAACTGACGGCGGTGTCGGAACCCTCTCTGGCACAGGCCGGCACGACCAGCCCGCCCCAGGACTGGAACTCCGCGTCGCCCGAGGCCGTCACGGGGGAGGCCCGGCACCGTGCGGGCGGTTCGGGCTTCGCAGGGGCGGTCGCCGTCGGGCAGGGCGCGTGGCGGGACGACATCGCGCCCGGCCGGACCCTCTTCTACAAGGTGCCGGTCGACTGGGGCCAACAGCTTTCCGTCACCGCCGAGTTGGGTGCCACGGACGGCGGCAGCGGCTATGTGACCCGCGCGCTGGACCTGGCCCTCTACAACCCCGTGCGCGGCTCCGTCGACCAGGCGGGCCTCAGCTACCAGGGCAGCGAGAGATCGGTGGCACTGGACTCTCTGCCACCCGTCGAGTACCGCAACCGCTACTCCGTCGTCGACCACGAGAACGGGATGCGCTTCGCCGGGTCGTACTACCTCGTCGTGCACCTCGATGCGCAGGTGGCCGACGATTTCGGCCAGGGGCCGTTCCCGGTGACGCTGCGCGTGCGCGTCGCCGGTACGGCGCACGCCGGTCCCGGGTACGCGGCCCGGCCCGATCCCCGGAACATCTTCGAGGTCACCGCACAGGACCGCGAGGCGGCCGCCGCGGGGGGCGCCGGAAGCCTCGGAAGTGCCGGGAGCGCCGGTAGCACCGGGGGAGGCGGCGACACCGCGATGAAGGTGCTCGCGGTGGCCGGGATCGGCGGGGGCAGCGTGCTGCTGGCGACGCTCGGCGTGTGGACGGTGTCGGCCCGGCGCCGGGCTTCGACGACCGCCCATTGACTTCTCCGCGACTTCCCCGCGCTGTTCAGATGCGGGTCAGATGCGGGTCAGCGCCCAGAACCCCACCGCGTAGCAGGCCAGCGCGAGCAGTAGGACCGGGATCGCCACCTTCGCGGGCGGCCCGGGACGGCGCCGGGCCCGTCTGCCGCGGTGCTGCGCGACCGGCGGCGCGGAGGGCGGAACCTGCGGGACCTGAGCGGTGTACGAAGCAGTGGAGGGATCGGCACGCGGCTGCTGGACCATCTGCCGCGCCTCGTACGCATGGTCCGCCTGCTGTACGTACGGGGCCCGCGGGGGCGGCAGATGGAAGCTGCCGGTGTCCGACATCGAGGACGGAAGGGGGACAGGTGGGGAAGCCGGGGGTGCCGGAGTCGGGGTCGGAGTCGGGGTCGGAGTGGGAGTGGGGGTCGGCCGGGCGACGACGCCCTGCCGAGGATCCGCGGGGACGGAGTCCGTGCCGGGCCAGGCCGAGTCGAGCGCTTGGCCGTTGGTGCCTGCACCGGTGCCGAGGTCGTTCTCGGGTTCGGGGGACGCCGATGATCTTCCGGCCGGCGTGGCGGATGTCGTCGCCCCCGTGTCCACCCCGGAAGCCCGCTGCAGCGGCCCCTCGGGCGCGAACCCCGAAGGAAGCGGCCCCACTTGGTCGAAGATCTCGATCAACTCGTCGTCGGGGCCCGGCTCCGGCAGAAGTTCCGCGGCTGCGGCGAGCGCCTTGCGCGCCCCCGTGGCCGTGCGGAAGCGGGCCTGCGGATCGGGCTGCAGCAGCGTCGCCACGACCTGCCACAGCGGCTCGGGAATCCCCTTGGGCGCCCCCGGAGTCCCATGCTCGGCGAAGTACTGCACCAGCGCCTTGGAGTCCGGCTTGGCCCCCTCCAGCAGATACAGCGCCACCAGTCCTACGGCGAAGAGGTCGGCGGGGAAGTCCGGTTCCGCGCCCATCATCTGCTCGGGCGCGAGGTAACCCGGCGTCCCCACCACGAGGTTGGTCTCCGTCAGGCGTGCCTCGCCGAGCCGCATCGCGATGCCGAAGTCGGACAGGCGCAGGCGGGGACGGGCCGTGCCGGTGGCTTCGAGGAGCAGGTTCGCGGGCTTGATGTCCCGGTGCACGACACCTTCCGCGTGCACGGCGGCGAGTCCGGAGAGGAGCTGGTCGAGCAGCGTGCAGACGAACGCGGGGGGCAGGGGACCGTAGTCCCCGATGAGATGGACGAGCGAACCGCCGGCCACCAGGTCCATGGTGAACAGGACTTTGTCGTCGTCGGCGGCCCAACTGGCCGGTGCGAGCACATGGGGGTGGTCGATCCGCAGCGCCTGTTCCCGTACGAAGCGCAGCAGGGAGTGCGCGTCGCTCTGCTGCAGGACCTTGGCCGCCACATAGCGGCGACGCCGGTGGTCCCAGGCGCGCCAGACCGCGCCGACACCACCGCGCCCGATCGGGTCGACCAGTTCGTACCGGCCGGCGAAGACCTCACCCATGGCTGTGCGTCGCTCCTCCCCCTTCGGCTACCCCCGTTGCTTCCCCCGAGACGAGCGACACGACTCCCCCTCATGGCACTTCCTGGCACTTCCTCGCGGCTGTTCCGCACGTGCTTCCGGTGAGCGGCACGACCCCCTCGTGCCCCTCGCCGACCGCGTGCCCGGCTGCCGAACCCCCGATCGGCGGCCGGGCCGTGGGGCTCAGCTCTGGTGGGACTGGTAGTGCGCGACCGCGTCGGAGGTGCGGCCGGCGCCGTACACCCGGAGGAACTCTGCCAGTTCGGGGTGGGTCGGGGCGAGGGTGTCCGCCGCGTCGATGATGTCGCCCGCGGCGGCCACCGAGCGCAGCAGTGACTGGATCTCGCGGACCACTCGTTTGACCGTGGGCGCTCCCGAACTGCTCGTCGTGGTCGTGGTGTTGCTCAGCACCGAACCCCCCTGGGACTTCTTGATCTCGTCCATGCGCTCGGTCGCCTCGGCCGCGCTCACGCTGCCGTCCGCGACCTGCCCCGCCAGGTCCTGCAGCAACTGCACCCGCTGCACCACCGCGGGATTGCCGATCTTCGCCCGCTGACCGCTCATCAACTGGGACAACATCGGCGCGGACAGTCCCAACACCCCCGCGAGACGAGCCTGGTTGAGCCCAAGATCGTCGATGAGCTTACGGAAGAGCGCCCCCAAAGGCTCTCCGTACCAATTCCGCTGCAGCTCCCGCGCTCTGGCGGTGGCTTCCTGCTGTGCGGCGTCCATTGCGTCTCCCCATCGCTTCCCCAAAACCGCGGTTCGCTCTAGCGAACCACGACGAGCATCTTACGGAGAGTGGTCGTTCACCGGGACCCCCAAATTTTTGCGAGATACCCGGGGTGACCCGGTACGCTGGTCTCCGAAGCTCATCGGTGTGTGGTTCTACCGGTAGGGGCTTCTCTAGCGGGGCCTTAGCTCAGTTGGTAGAGCGCTGTCTTTGCATGGCAGATGTCAGGGGTTCGACTCCCCTAGGCTCCACATCCCGCACCGGCCGGTCGCCCTCAGTGGCGTCCGGCCGGTGTTTCTTTGTGCCCGGTAGGTGACGTGCGTCACGCAAAGGGCGACTCTTCGTTGCAGTTGTTTGCGCAAATACCGGTGCCGGACGGAGGGTGAGGGGCGTCGCGTCGACGATCGGCGTGATGTGGCGAAGGTGTGCCCGCGTGTGCGGGAGGTGTGTGAGCTGGTGTGAATACAGCCGTGTAATCAGGGGTGTGCAGTCCGTTAAGGGAGTCTGTGCGCTGCTTGTACACCTGGGCCGTTGCAAACGTCATCGCAGGCAACTTGCGTACATCAAGGAATCAAGGCCGTTCGGATACGGCCGCGAGGTGACGGATGTTCCACGTGAAACATCGCCGTGGGGCAGGAGACCCTCAAGTCTCCTGCCCCACGGCGGTGTTGAAAGTGCGTCGAACGTCAGCGGTGGTCGTCGTTCTCCGCGGCCTCGTCCTCGGCCTGCTTCGCCTCGACCTCGGGGTCGAGCACAGCCTCGGGGCTGCCGTCCACCGCGGCGAGCCGCCCCGACTCGGGCACCTCGGTCGCGGCGGGCGGTTCGACCAGCCAGTCCGGGTTGGCCTGCTTGTCCCACCACTTCCAGGCGGCGAAAGCGCCGCCCGCCAGGATGCCCAGTACCGCCAGCCCCTTCGCGAGACGGCCGGCCCTCGCCCGCCGCTCGTGCTTGCGGACCAGCTTCTGGATCTCCTTGGGCGAGACCTGGCCGCGCAGCGCGGCGAGCGCGGCCGCACCGCGCGCGGCGGCCTCGTCCTTGACCGGGCCCGCGGCGGCGACCGCCTGCTCGATCCTCGGCCGTGAGTACTCGGCGGCCTGCTGGGCAGCCCTGCGGGTACGGACGGCGGCTTCCTGGGCGGCCTGGTCGACCTTCGGCGGTACATGGGTGCGGGCCTGTTCCAGGCGTGGCACGACGTGGGCGCCGTACTGGACGCGGGCCTGGTCCGCGGCCAGCGACACCTTGGGCGCGAGTCGTACGCGTGCCTCATGGGCGTAGTACGAGGCCCTGTCCTTGGCCGTGTCGGCGTAGGGCGCCACCACTTCCGCGGCGTGCAGCACGCTGTCCTTCGCCGATCCGGTCGCGGAGCGCACGCTGTCGATGCGGGTCACGAGTTCCTCCTCCTCGGTGGCGTACGGTTCTTCGTCTATCCACCCAATTACGGATCATGCCTGCCAGAGGGCTACCGGGCATGTGAGGGCGGGCATCCGGGTCACGATCACGTGCAATACGGATGAATCCGGGGGAACGGGAGCTTGTCGTCGACAATGCCACGGATCCCCGGCCGGTGCCCCTGCCCGGGACCCACTCGGCCGGTTTTCTGCAAGCGGATCCTGTGGAAAGGCCCTGAGCGAAGGTCGTCGGGCGACGCGGCACGGCGAGCGTGCGAGGATCTGTGAGGTCACCGGAAGACAACGGAAGGCAGATCGTGGCTGAGCAGCTTTACGCCACCCTGAAGACCAACCTTGGCGACATCGAAGTCCGGCTGCTGCCGAACCACGCGCCCAAGACGGTCAAGAACTTCGTCGAGCTCGCCACGGGTGAGCGTGAGTGGACCAACCCCGAGACCGGTGTGAAGTCCACGGACAAGCTCTACGACGGCACGGTCTTCCACCGGGTGATCAGCGGCTTCATGATTCAGGGCGGGGACCCGCTGGGCAACGGCACGGGCGGCCCGGGCTACCAGTTCGAGGACGAGTTCCACCCGGAACTCCGGTTCGACAGGCCCTACCTGCTGGCCATGGCCAACGCCGGGCCGGGCACCAACGGCTCGCAGTTCTTCGTCACCGTCTCCCCGACGGCCTGGCTGACCCGCAAGCACACCATCTTCGGTGAGGTCACCGACGCGGCGAGCCAGAAGGTCGTGGACACCATCGCGGCCACGAAGACCAACCCGCGCACCGACCGCCCGGTCGAGGACGTCGTCATCGAGTCGGTCGTCGTCGAGACCCGCTAGATCGCAGCTCGGCACCGGCCCTTACCGCCGGGAACCAAACGCCCCGTTCATCCGTAAGGATGGGCGGGGCGGTGCATTGCGTACGAAGGATTGAGGGGACCCCATGGAACAGGCGCCAGGCAGCCCGCAGGGCCCGGAGGAGCAGCGGCCCCAGGATGCCCAGGGCCTGCCGGGCTGTTATCGCCACCCGGACCGTGAGACCGGCGTCCGCTGCACCCGTTGCGAGCGTCCGATCTGCCCCGAGTGCATGGTCAGCGCGTCGGTCGGTTTCCAGTGCCCCGAGTGCGTCCGCGGCGGCTCCGGCACAGGTCACGCCCCGACCGCGGCCCAGCCCCGCACGATCGCCGGCGGCACGGTGGCGGCGGATCCGCGGCTCGCCACCAAGATCCTGATCGGCGTCTGCGTCGCCGCGTATCTGGTCCAGCGGGTCGTGGGGGATCGCTTCACCGAACACTTCGAACTCCTCGGCCAGGCGTACGTCCCGCTCTTCGGCTCCGTCGAGGGTGTCGCCGAGGGCCAGCCGTACCGGTTGCTGACCGCGATGTTCCTGCACGGCAGCCCGATCCACATCATCTTCAACATGATGAGCCTGTGGTGGATCGGCGGCCCTCTGGAGGCGGCCCTCGGCCGTGCCCGCTATCTCGCCCTGTACTTCGTCTCGGGCCTCGCGGGCAGCGCGCTCACCTATCTCATCGCGGCCCCGAACCAGCCTTCGCTCGGTGCCTCCGGTGCCATCTTCGGGCTCTTCGGGGCGACCGCCGTCCTGATGCGCCGGCTCCGGTACGACATGCGGCCGATCATCGCCCTGCTGGTGATCAACCTCATCTTCACCTTCGGCTGGGCCAACATCGCCTGGCAGGCCCACATCGGTGGCCTGGTCGCCGGAGTCATCACCGGCTACGCGATGGTCCACGCCCCGCGTGAGCGGCGGGCCCTGATCCAGTACGGCACGTGTGCCGTCGTCCTGGTCGTCGTCGTGGTGTTGACGCTGATCAGGACGGCTCAGCTCGGCTGATATCAAACCGTTGTCCACAGTGCGTGGCGGATCTTGTGCATACCGTGGAGAAAAGCTGCACCCCCTGTCACCGACCCGTGTTTGTGCAGGTCAGGCAGGGGGCGAACAGGCTTGCGGTTGCCGGTGTGTCAGTCACACCAGCGTCAACACCCGGTGGGTTATCCACAGATCGTCGTTCTTTTTCCCCAGGCTCGCTGTGGATACTTCTCTGGCCTGTGGATAACTCAGCGGAAAGCCGTGGGCAGAGCTGCGTTCACCGGGTGGCAGCCGCAGCTTCCGCCGCTACTTCCACTGCGTGGAGACGCCGAACCCGGCGGCGATGAAGCCGAAGCCCACCACGATGTTCCAGTTGTCCAGGCTGTCGATGGGCATGGAGCCGTCGGTGACGTAGAAGACGACGATCCAGGCCAGTCCGATGACGAACATGGCCAGCATGACCGGAGCGACCCAGGCACGGCTGTTCAACTTGATGGCGGTCGCCGTCTTCGCCGGCGGCGGCGTGTAGTCGGCCTTCTTGCGGATACGTGACTTCGGCACGAGGGTCTCTCCTGTCGATGCGCTGCGTGGCCGCGCAGGGAACTGGGGCGGGCTCCGGGGCAGCGTACAAGGGGACACTGAGTGCTCCCCCGGGCGTCCGTTAGCGTAGTGCTTCCGCGGCGCCGAAGGAGATAAGGGTACGTTGAGCAATTCTGCCGACTCCCCCGGGACGGGTACCAGTCCTGCCGGTATCCGCCGTTTCCGTCCCGTGCGAATTCTCACGGTGGCCGTCTTCGCCCTCGCGGGACTCATCTTCTTCACCAGTTTCAACACGGCCAAGGGCACCAACATCCGCACGGACGCCTCCCTGCTGAAGCTGTCCGACCTCATCCAGACCCGCAGCCAGAAGAACGGCCGGCTGAACGACGCCAACGGGGTCCTGCGCGACGAGGTCGACGCCCTCCGAAAGGAGGACGACACCAGCACGGGCGCCGATGACGAGAAGCTCACGAAGCTGGAGCGGAGCGCGGGCGCGCAGCAGCTCAAGGGCAAGGCCGTCACCGTCACCCTCAACGACGCCCCGCCCAACGCCACCGCCAAGCTCCCCGGCTACCCCGAGCCGCAGCCCGACTACCTCGTCATCCACCAGCAGGACCTCCAGGCCGTGGTGAACGCCCTGTGGCAGGGCGGCGCCCAGGGCATCAAGGTCATGGACCAGCGGCTGATCTCGACCAGCGCCGTGCGCTGCGTGGGCAACACCCTGATCCTCCAGGGCCGGGTCTACTCACCGCCGTACAAGATCACGGCCGTAGGGGACCCGGAAAAGCTCCAGCAGGCGTTGACGGCGTCCAAGGCGATTCAGAACTACATGGTGTACGTCGACGTCTACGGGCTCGGGTGGAAAGTGACCGACGACGGGACGGTGACTCTTCCCGGGTACTCGGGCACAGTGGATCTGCACTACGCGAAGCCAGTGGAGTAGGCGTCCGTACGGGAGCTGCCGGTGCGCATGATCGTCAGGAGCGTCAGCGAACTCTGCGTCACCGTAGGCACCCTGATCGTCCTCTTCGTGGTCTACGTCCTCTTCTGGACCGGCGTGAAGGCCGACCACACGATGAGCGACCAGATCCACCAGTTGCAGGACCAGTGGGCGCAGCAGACCGCGCGCCCGAAGGTGTCCGCAGCGCCCTCGCCCGTTCCGGCGAAGCCGGCCGCGTACAAGGACGGCAAGCCCTTCGCGATCATGTACATCCCGCGGCTTGGTTTCACGTGGAACAAGCCCGTCCTCGAGGACACCGACGTCAGCACCCTCAAGAAGGGGCTCGGCCACTACGCCGGCACCGCGCGGCTGGGGCAGGTCGGGAACTTCGCGGTGGCGGGGCACCGGCGGACGTACGGCAACCCCTTCGTGAACTTTCCGGAGCTGCGCGTGGGTGACGCGGTGGTGCTGACGGACGGGACCACCTGGTTCACGTATCGGATCGACAAAGGGCCTTACAAAACAGTGCCCACCGACATTGAGGTGATCGATCCTGTGCCACGTAAGTCCGGGTACACGGCTTCGGGCCGCTATCTCACGCTGACCACGTGCGATCCGGAGTGGGGGCACAGCCACCGGCTGATCGTCTGGGCCCATCTCGACTCCACACAGCCTGTGGAGGCCGGGAGACCAGCCGCGCTGCGCCGTTAGTCTGGTGACGTACGGCGTGAGTCTGGTGCCGTGGCGCGACGGAAGGGACGGCATGTACGGCTGGATCTGGCGGCATCTGCCGGGGAACGCGTGGGTGAGGGCGCTGATTTCGCTTGTCCTGGCCCTGGCCGTCGTCTACATCCTCTTCCAGTACGTCTTCCCGTGGGCCGAACCGCTGCTGCCCTTCAACGATGTGACGGTGGACAACCAGTGAGCGCACGGATTCTCGTCGTCGACAACTACGACAGCTTCGTCTTCAACCTGGTCCAGTACCTGTACCAGTTGGGCGCCGAGTGCGAGGTGCTGCGCAACGACGAGGTGTCGACGGCGCACGCCCAGGACGGCTTCGACGGCGTCCTCCTCTCGCCCGGCCCCGGCACCCCCGAGGAGGCCGGCGTCTGCATCGAGATGGTGCGGCACTGCGCCTCGACCGGGGTACCCGTCTTCGGCGTCTGCCTCGGCATGCAGTCGATGCAGGTGGCCTACGGCGGCGTCGTGGACCGCGCCCCCGAACTGCTGCACGGCAAGACCTCGCTCGTCGAGCACGAGGGCAGGGGCGTCTTCGCCGGACTGCCCTCGCCCTTCACGGCGACCCGCTACCACTCGCTGGCGGCCGAGCCGGGCACGGTCCCGGCCGAGCTGGAAGTCACCGCCCGGACGCACGACGGCATCATCATGGGCCTGCGCCACCGCCGACTGCCCGTCGAGGGCGTCCAGTTCCACCCGGAGTCGGTGCTCACCGAGCACGGACACCGGATGCTGGCCAACTGGCTGGTGGAGTGCGGCGACCAAGGTGCCGTGGCGAGGTCGGCGGGGCTCGCCCCGGTGGTGGGCAGGGCCACGGCGTGACCGCGCTGCGCCCCGAGCGCGAGTCCGAGGCCTCGTACGGGGAGCAGGCGTACGGGGAGCAGGGCGGGTTCGAGCAGTGGCACGGCGCGCAGGCGCAGGGTGCGCCCGGGGTGCCGTACGGTCCGGTCGACGAAGAGACCGTGGCGCTGCGGATAGCCGACCTCTCGCCGGAGCGGACGGGCCACGGCAGGTCCATATCGGCGTCTGACGCCCCATCCGCCTCTTCCGCCACAGGAACCCCCACAGGCGGGCGTGCGGCCCGCAGAAAGGCCGCCAAGGGGCGGCACGGGCGTCATGGGGCCGGTGGGGCGGCCGATGAGTCCGCGGAGAGTGCCGAGAACGCGGCACCAGGAGCGGGCGCACCCCTCTCGCGCGTCGAGGCGCGACGGCGGCAGCGGGCGAACAAGCCGGGGCCCGCGGTCGTCGCGAGCCGGGCCATCGGCGAGGTGTTCATCACCACCGGTGTACTCATGCTGCTGTTCGTCACCTACCAGTTGTGGTGGACGAACGTACGGGCGCACGCGCAGGCCGGCAGCGAGGCGAGCCAGCTCCAGAACGACTGGGCGAGCGGCAAGCGCGCCCCCGGCGAGTTCTCGCCGGGGCAGGGCTTCGCCATCCTGCACATCCCCAAGCTGGACGTGGTCGCGCCGATCGCCGAGGGCGTCAGCAACAAGAAGGTGCTCGACAAGGGCATGGTCGGGCACTACAGCGAGGGCGAGCTCAAGACCGCGATGCCGGACGCGAAGACCGGCAACTTCGCGCTCGCCGCGCACCGCAACACCCATGGCGAACCGTTCCGGTACATCAACCAGCTCAAGCCGGGCGACGAGGTCGTCGTCGAGACCCAGACCACGTACTACGTCTACAAGATGACGAAGACGCTGCCCGTGACGTCGCCGAGCAACACCAGCGTCATCGACCCCATCCCCAAGGGCTCGGGTTTCACCAAAGCCGGCCGCTACATCACGCTGACGACCTGTACGCCGGAGTTCACCAGCAAGTACCGGCTGATCGTCTGGGGCAAGATGGTCGAGGAACGGCCGCGCAGCAAGGGCAAGCCGGATGCGCTCATCGAGTAGGGGCAGATGAACGTGGCAGCGACCACCGACGACACCGAAGAGCAGACCGACACGCCCGCGTCACCACCGGACCGCCCGCGCGGCGCCGGCCCGGTCGCGACGGCGGTCAGCGTCTTCGGTGAACTCCTCATCACGGCGGGCCTGATCCTCGGGTTGTTCGTCGTCTACTCCCTGTGGTGGACGAACGTCGTCGCCGACCGCACGGCCGACAAGCAGGGCGACAAGGTCCGCAACAACTGGTCCAAGGACAACGACAGCGGTCCGGGCGCCCTCGACACCAAGGACGGCATCGGCTTCCTGCACGTGCCCGCGATGAAGAACGGCGAGGTGCTGGTCGAGAAGGGCACCGAGACGAGCGTCCTGAACGACGGCGTCGCCGGCTACTACACCGACCCCGTCAAGGCCGCCCTCCCCACCACGGGCAAGAACGGCAACTTCACCCTCGCCGCCCACCGCGACGGCCACGGCGCCAAGTTCCACAACATCGACAAGCTCGAGAAGGGCGACCCGATCGTCTTCGAGACGAAGGACAAGTGGTACGTCTACAAGGTCTACGACATCCTTCCCGAGACCTCGAAGTACAACGTGAAGACCCTCGCCCAGATCCCCACGGAGTCCGGCAAGAAGAAGGCCGGCCACTACATCACGCTGACGACCTGCACGCCGGTGTACACGTCCCGGTACCGGTATGTGGTGTGGGGCGAGCTGGTCCGCGTCGACAAGGTGGACAGCGCGCGGACACCGCCGAAGGAGCTTCGCTGACGGCGGGGCCGTAGCGCACCGTACGTACGAAAGAGCCCCGGCACCCTTCTCAGGGTGCCGGGGCTCCGTCATGTCGTACCGGTGCCGCTATCCGGAGTTGCCTCCGAAGAAGCCACCGCCACCGTTGTTGTTGCCGTTGCCGGTGCCCACGCTGGTGAGGGTGATCTGCGTGTTGCCGGGGTTGTCCACCTGGTTGCCCGAGCCCGGGTCCTGCTGGGTCACGATCGCGTTGTCGCCCTGATCGCTGTTGTCGGCGAACTGGATGTTGGTGAAGCCGTTCTGCTGCAGGATCTGCTTGGCGTTCGCCACCGTCTGGCCGACGACGTTCGGGACCTGGGTCTGGGAGACCTTGCCGATCTGGATGTTGACCGACGAGTTCTTGTCGACCTGTGTCCCGGCCGAGGGCGAGGTCGTGACGACCTTGCCGTTCAGGTTCGTGTCGGTGGTCGCCACCTCGGTGCAGTTGCCGACGAGGTCGTTCTGCTGCATCTGCTTCTTGGCGTCGTCACAGCTCTGACCACTGACGTCCGGGACCGTGGACTTCTCCTGGGCCTTGGCGACGGTCAGGGTGATGGTGGTGCCCTTCTGGACCTCCGCGCCGAGTGCCGGGTTCTGGTCCAGAACAGTGCCCGGGTCCTCGCCGGACACCTTCTGCTGTGTCTTCACGACGAACTTGTACTTGTCGCCCTCGAGCGTCGAGGTGGCGTCGTCGACGTTCTGGCCGACGACACTCGGTACGACGACCTTCGGGGCCCCGGTCGAGACGACCAGGTTGACGGTGTCGCCCTTGTGGACGTCGGCGTTCG
Source organism: Streptomyces sp. NBC_01478 (assembly GCF_036227225.1). Taxonomy (GTDB): domain Bacteria; phylum Actinomycetota; class Actinomycetes; order Streptomycetales; family Streptomycetaceae; genus Streptomyces. The sequence continues at coordinate 5,992,817 of NZ_CP109444.1, forward strand.
GCTTCGGGTCCTGTGAGCAGACGCTGCCCTTCGGCGCGTTCTCGCAGGCCTTGCGGGTGGGTTCCGCCAGCTTCAGGCCGGAGTTGACGGCCATGGTCTTCGCGGTGTCGTAGGTCTGGCCGACGAAGTTCGGAGCCGCGAACGGCTTGTCCGCGCCCCCGCTCCCGCTGAACGCCCATTTCCCGATCAGGATCGCGCCCACCAGAACCAGTACCGCCGCCACGACCAGCAGGATCGTCGAGGTGTTCGACTTCTTCTGCTGGCGGCGCCGGTCGGGGCGGTCGTCGTAGCCGAAGCCGCCGTCGTCCGGGTTCATCGGGGGCAGCATCGTCGTGGCGCCGGCACCCGCGTCGGAGCGCAGGGCCGTGGTCGGCTGGTCGTCGCCGTAACCGCCGTAGCCGACCGAACCCATCGCCGCCGTCGCCGCGACCGGCTGGCCGTCGAGGCAGGCCTCGATGTCCATGCGCATGTCGTCGGCGGACTGGTAGCGGTAGTTGGGGTCCTTGACCAGGGCCCGCAGGACGATCGCGTCCATCTCGGGCGTGATCTCGGGGTCGAAGACCGACGGAGGCTGCGGCTCCTCCCGTACGTGCTGGTACGCGACCGCGACCGGGGAGTCGCCCACGAACGGCGGCCGCACGGTCAGGAGTTCGTAGAGGAGGCAGCCCGTCGAGTAGAGGTCCGAGCGGGCGTCGACCTGCTCGCCCTTCGCCTGCTCCGGGGAGAGGTACTGGGCGGTGCCGATCACCGCGGACGTCTGCGTCATCGTCATGCCGGAGTCGCCCATCGCGCGGGCGATGCCGAAGTCCATCACCTTGACCTGGCCGGTGCGCGTCAGCATGACGTTGGCCGGTTTGATGTCGCGGTGGACGATGCCGGCCCGGTGTGAGTACTCCAGGGCCTGGAGGATGCCGATGGTCATCTCCAGCGTGCGCTCCGGCAGCAGCTTGCGGCCGCTGTGGAGCAGCTCACGGAGCGTGGAGCCGTCGACGTACTCCATGACGATGTACGGGATCGAGACCCCGTCGACGTAATCCTCGCCCGTGTCGTAGACCGCGACGATCGCGGGATGGTTGAGCGAGGCGGCCGACTGGGCCTCCCGGCGGAACCGGGCCTGGAAGGAAGGGTCGCGCGCAAGGTCGACGCGCAGCGTCTTCACCGCCACCGTGCGGCCGAGGCGTGTGTCATGGGCGAGGTATACCTCCGCCATGCCACCACGGCCGAGCACCTGGCCCAGCTCGTACCGGCCGCCGAGGCGACGCGGCTCTTCCATAGTTCCCTACCAGCCCTCTCCGTCGGTCCCGACCCGCACGGATGTGCGGTCGGAGGCTAGCCGTCCGGGCCTACCGTACCCGGCTGGCTCTGTGTGACCTGGCCAAGCCCGTCACCCGATACAGGACCGGTATCCCAACGTGCACCGATGTGAAGGGGACGTGATCGGGGTCACTTCTTGCTGTCGATGACCGCCTCCATCACGCTCTTCGCGATGGGGGCCGCGAGGCCGCCGCCGGAGATGTCGTCACGGTTGGCGCTGGAGTCCTCGATGACCACGGCCACGGCCACCGGCGAGCTGCCGTCGGGGAGCTTGGCGTAGGAGAGGAACCAGGCGTACGGGTTCTCGCTGTTGTCGACGCCGTGCTGGGCGGTACCGGTCTTGCCGCCGACGGTGACGCCGTCGATCTTCGCCTTCGTGCCCGTGCCCTTCTCGACGACCGTCTCCATCATCGACTGCAGGATCTGCGCGTTCTTCGAGGAGAGCGGCTGGCTCATCTCCTCCGGCTCGGTCTGCGCGATGGTGTCGACGCCCGACGACTGGAGCTTGTCGACCATGTACGGCTTCATCAGCTTGCCGTCGTTGGCGACCGCGGAGGCGACCATGGCCATCTGCAGCGGGGTCGCCGCGGTGTTGAACTGGCCGATCGAGGAGAGCGCGGTCTGCGAGGAGTTCATGTTGTCGGAGAAGACCGAGGCGCTGGAGCGGATCGGGGTGAACTGCTCGGAGTCGAAGCCGAACTTCTTCGCCTCGGCCAGCATCTTGTCGTTGCCGAGGTCCGAGCCGATCTTGCCGAAGACGGTGTTGCAGGAGTACTGCAGCGCGACGCGCATGGTCGCGTTCTTGCAGGGGATGCTGCCCTCGTTCTTCAGCTCGGTCGTGGTGCCCTTCATGATGTAGGGCAGCGGCGAGTCGGTCGCCGAGTCGGCGGACGAGTACAGGTTGTTCTCCAGGGCGGCGGCCGCGGTGACCACCTTGAAGGTGGAGCCCGGAGGGTAGGTCTCGCGCAGCGCCCGGTTGAGCATCGGGTCGTTCGGGTCGTACTTCTTCTGGAGCTTCTGCCAGGCCTTGGAGTCCGTGGAGGTGGAGTTCCCGGCGAACGACGACGGGTCGTACGACGGGTAGGACGCCAGCGCCAGGATCTTGCCGGTGGACGGGTCGAGGGCGACGACCGCGCCCTTGCCGCCCTGCTTCGTCAGACCGCTCCACGCGGCCTTCTGCGCGGCCTCGTTGAGGGTGGTGACGACGTTGCCGCCCGACTTCGCCTTGCCCGTGATCATGTCGAGGGTGTTGCGGAAGAAGAGCCGGTCGTCGGTGCCGGAGAGGATGCCGTCCTCGATGGACTCGAGTTGGTTGGCGCCGAAGGCCTGCGAGGCGTATCCCGTGACCGGCGCCCACATCGCGCCGTTCTTGTACGTGCGCTTGTACTTCAGGTCGTTCAGCCCGGACGTGCTGGTCTCGGTGGAACCGGTGATCGGGTTGCCGTCGACGATGATGTCGCCGCGCGGGGTGGAGTAGCGCGCGATGGTGACCCGGCGGTTCTTCGGGTCTTCCTTGAGGCTGTCGGTCTTGACGTACTGGAGCCAGTTGTCGCGCAGCAGCAGGGTGAGGACCAGGAGGCCGCAGAAGAGCGCGATCCGGCGCAGGGGCTTGTTCATGACGGGCGGACCACCTGGGTCATCTCGGCGTCGGGACTGGGAGCGGGCGCGGGGGCCGGCCGGCGGGCGGTGTCGCTGATGCGGATCAGGATGCCGATGAGCGCCCAGTTGGCCAGCACGGAGGAACCGCCGTAGGCCATGAACGGCATGGTCATACCGGTCAGCGGGATGAGGCCCATGACGCCGCCGGCCACCACGAAGACCTGGAGGGCGAAGGCGCCGGACAGGCCGACGGCGAGCAGCTTGCCGAACGGGTCGCGGGCGGCCAGCGCGGTGCGTACGCCGCGCTCCACGATCAGGCCGTAGATCAGCAGGATCGCCATGATGCCGGCCAGGCCCAGCTCCTCGCCGAAGGTGGCGAGGATGAAGTCGGAGTTGGCGGCGAACCGGATCAGGTCGGAGTGGCCCTGGCCGAGGCCGCTGCCGAGGGTGCCGCCGGAGCCGAAGGCCCACAGCGCCTGCATCGACTGCTCGGAGTGGCCGGCCGAGCCCGCCTGGCTGAGCTTGTACTCCTTCATCGGGTCCAGCCAGGCCTGGACACGCTGCTGGACGTGCGGTTCGAAGGTGGCCACACCGACCGCGCCGGCCGCGGACATCAGCAGACCGAAGACGATCCAACTGGTCCGCTCGGTGGCGACGTACAGCATGATGATGAACATTCCGAAGAACAGCAGCGAGGTGCCGAGGTCCGTCTCGAAGACCAGGATCAGGATCGAGATGAACCAGACGACCAGGATCGGGCCGAGGTCGCGGCCGCGCGGCAGATACAGGCCGATGAAGCGGCGGCTGGCCAGGGCGAGCGCGTCGCGCTTCACCATCAGGTAGCCGGCGAAGAAGACGGCGAGGGCGATCTTCGCGAACTCACCGGGCTGCAGGGAGCCGAGGCCGGGGATCTTGATCCAGATCTTGGCGCCGTAGATGTTGGCCCCGAGGCCGGGCACCAGCGGCAGCAGGAGCAGCACCAGGGCGGCGAACATCGAGATGTACGTGTAGCGCTGCAGGACGCGGTGGTCCTTGAGGAAGATCAGCACCACCACGAAGAACGCGATGCCCAGCGCGGTGTAGAGCAGTTGCCGTGGCGCCGCGTTGCCCGCCTGGCCGATGGACTGCAGCAGCTTCGACTGGTCGAGCCGCCAGATGATGACGAGCCCCAGGCCGTTGAGCAGCGTGGCCAGCGGCAGGAGCAGCGGGTCCGCGTACGGCGCGAACTTGCGCACGCCCAGATGCGCGACGCCGGCCAGCAGGCCGAGGCCCAGGCCGTAACTCAGCAGCCCGGTCGGCACCTTGTCGTCGATGGCCAGGCCCACGTTGGCGTAGGCGAAGACCGGGATGACGACCGCGAACACCAGGAGCGCCAGCTCGGTGTTGCGCCGGCTCGGTGCGCCGATGGAGCCGATCGTGGACGTGTGGTGCGACGGCGTGTTGGTAGAACTGCTCATCGTGTGACGGGGCCTCTCACGGCTTGCCTATTACTTGCTGCACTGCGAGACGACCTGCTGCTCTTCCTCCGAAAGACTGGGACCGGGGCTGGGAGTCGCAGACGGGGTCGGGGACGGGGACGTCGAAGTCGAGGTCGAAGGAGTCGGCTTCGGCGTGGCCTTGGACGTGAGCGAGGTGCTGGTGGTTCCCGTGGTGCCGCCGGGCTTGCTCGCGGCACTCTCGCGCTCGGACTCCTTCTTGCACGCGGAGGCCTGCACGGCCAGGTCGGCGATCTTCTTCTGGGCGTCCTGGAGACCGCCCTCGGCGATCGTCGCCTTGACCTGCTTCTGCTGGTAGGGCGGCAGGTACTTGAGTTCGATGTCGGGGTGGTCCTTCTCCACCTTCGACAGCGAGACCCAGGCGAGGTCCTGGCTGATGCCCCGGTACAGCGCGACGTGTTCGCCGTTGGCACCGACGAAGTACTGCGTCTGCGTCCAGCGCCAGCCGCCGTACAGGCCACCGCCGATGACGGCGAGCGCGAGCACGGTGTAGAAGGATCTCTTGAACCACCTGCGGCCCTTGGAGGGCTTCACGAAGTCGTCGTCGGTGTAGTCCCCGAAGCTGCCCTCGGGGACGTAGCCGGTGGTGTCGCCGGAGCCGGGCGGGCCGAACTCGCCGCCCCCGCCGCCCTGTCCGGGCACCTGGCGGCCGAGTCCGGAGGCACGGCCGGCCGGGGTCTGCATGATGCCGTTGTCGTGCTGGTGGAGCTGGTTCTCGGCGACCGCGCCGACGATCACCGGGGTGTCCGAGAGCTGCGCGGCGAGGGTGTCGCCGGTGTCGAGGTCGAGGACGTCGGCGATGATCACCGTGATGTTGTCGGGGCCGCCGCCGCGCAGCGCGAGCTGGATCAGCTCCTGCACGGTCTCCTGGGGGCCCTGGTAGCTGGCGAGGGTGTCCTCCATCGTCTGGTGGGAGACGACTCCCGACAGCCCGTCGGAACAGATCAAGTACCGGTCGCCGGCGCGGACTTCACGGATCGACAGGTCCGGCTCGACGTGGTCGCCACTGCCGAGCGCACGCATCAGGAGCGCGCGCTGCGGGTGGGTGGTGGCCTCTTCCTCGGTGATCCGCCCCTCGTCGACCAGCCGCTGCACCCACGTGTGGTCCTGGGTGATCTGGGTCAGCACGCCGTCGCGCAGCAAGTAGGCGCGGGAGTCCCCGACATGGACGAGGCCGAGCCGCTGCCCGGTCCACAGCAGGGCGGTGAGCGTGGTGCCCATGCCCTCCAGTTGGGGGTCCTCCTCGACCATCATCCGCAACTGGTCGTTGGCCCGCTGCACGGCGGTGCCGAGCGAGGTGAGGATGTCGGAGCCCGGCACGTCGTCGTCCAGCGAGACGATGGTCGAGATCACCTCGGAGGAGGCGACCTCACCGGCGGCCTGGCCGCCCATCCCGTCGGCGATCGCGAGGAGACGGGGACCGGCGTAGCCGGAGTCCTCGTTGCCCTCGCGGATCATGCCTTTGTGCGATCCGGCGGCGAAGCGCAGTGACAGACTCATGCGCACCTCGCCCGTCGGCTCCGGGTACATCCGCACGGTGCCCACCCTCCGGTCGGGAGCGCGCCGGGGTCCGCCAGGCGGTCCGCCGCTGCGTGCTCGCTCCGCTCGCTCATTGTCTGTACTACTTCCGCAGCTCGATGACGGTCTTGCCGATGCGGATCGGCGCGCCCAGCGGAATCGGTGTGGGGGTCGTCAGCCGGGACCGGTCCAGGTACGTGCCGTTCGTGGATCCGAGGTCCTCGACGATCCACTGGCCGTCGCGGTCCGGGTAGATCCTGGCATGACGGCTGGACGCGTAGTCGTCGTCCAGCACGATCGTCGAATCGTGCGCCCGGCCCAGGGTGATGGTCTGGCCCTGGAGCGCGACGGTCGTACCCGTGAGGATTCCCTCACTGACGACGAGTTTGGTGGGGGCGTTACGGCGCTGCCGGCCGCCCCCGCTCGGTTGCTGCTGGCGCTGCTGCGGAGGTGCCGCCTGGCGGGCGGCCTGCTGCTGCGGCCGTCCCGCGTCCCGTCGCGAGCCGCGCTGAGTGACACGCGTTCCGAACAGGTCGCTGCGGATGACCTGCACGGCCACGATCACGAACAGCCACAGTACGGCCAGGAAACCCAGCCGCATGACCGTGAGGGTCAGCTCTGACATTGCCCCCGCTTCACCCTTCGGCTTGCCGGTAAATGATGGTGGTACTGCCCACGACGATCCGCGAGCCGTCGCGGAGCGTAGCGCGGGTGGTGTGCTGCCCGTCCACCACGATGCCGTTGGTGGACCCGAGATCCTGGATCGTCGAGGGCGTTCCGGTCCGGATCTCACAGTGCCGGCGGGATACGCCGGGGTCGTCGATCCGCACGTCGGCTTCGGTGCTGCGGCCCATCACCAACGTCGCGCGGGAGATCTGATGGCGTGCGCCGTTGATCTCCACCCAGTACCGCATCCGCACACCGGGCGCCGGGGCGGCGGGCGCGGGCTGGAGGTACGGCGCCGAGCCGCGACCGCCGGGCGGCGGTGCGGCCGGCATCGGCGGCGGTGCGCTCGCGGGGGCGGCGGGCGGATAGCCGTAGCCGCCGGGCCGTCCGGCCGGCGGTGCCGCCGGAGCGGGGGTGCCGGGAGCCTGCTGGTTGGTGGAGGAGGCGAGCGTACGGCTGCGCACCCGGTACAGACCGGTGTCGAGGTCGTCCGCCTTCTCCAGGTGGACCTTGATGGGTCCCATGAAGGTGTAGCGCTGCTGCTTGGCGTAGTCGCGCACCATCCCGGCGAGCTCGTCACCGAGCTGGCCGGAGTAGGGGCTGAGCCGCTCGAAGTCCGGCGTGCTCAGCTCCACGATGAAGTCGTTGGGTACGACGGTCCGGTCGCGGTTCCAGATCGTCGCGTTGTTGTCGCACTCCCGCTGGAGCGCGCCGGCGATCTCGACCGGCTGGACCTCGGACTTGAACACCTTGGCGAAGGTGCCGTTGACCAGACCTTCGAGGCGTTGCTCGAACTTCTTCAGGACTCCCATGGGGCACCTCCTCCGTCGTCGCCGCACTGGCTGTCGTAGCGACCGCCGTGCCGGCTGTCGTGGTGATTGTCGTGCTGACTGCCTTGGTACTGCTTACTGATCGTATCCACGCGCCGGTAAATCGGCTGGTTCCCCCTTGTCGGCCCGGTCGAACTCCTTCTGCCCCTACTCCTGTCAGTACTCCTGCCCAGGATCGTAGAGGGGGCCGCAGACAAGTGTCCCGCACCTGACTGTGGACCTTGCCCCCCTCCTGGGGAGATGGCGGTTACCGGTACGAGGTTGATACGTGAACCGGTCCACGTTGATACGTGGTGGGCGGTGTGGGGTGTTCGGCGGGGTGGGGGGCGGTGGTGTGGGGTGGGCCTGGGGGGAGGTGGCGGGCGTCGGCGGGGGCCGAGTGGGGGCCTGGTGGGGGCCCCGGGCGGGGCGTTCCGCTCGGGGAACGGGGGGTCCTGCTCAGGGGAAAGCGATGTGAATCCACCCCGTGCACCGTGCTAATCTTCTGCATGTCGGAAGGCGCCAGCCCCCCAGGGGAAGGGCCTGAGGACACACCCAATGCGCGGGTGGCGGAATAGGCAGACGCGCTGGATTCAGGTTCCAGTGCCCGAAAGGGCGTGGGGGTTCAACTCCCCCCTCGCGCACAGAGAGAAACCGACGAAACGGGCTCTCACCAGTGACGAAAGTCATGGTGGGGGTCCGTTTCTCGTTGGTGTGCCGGGCTACGACCCGGACGGGGACGTGGCAGGGCCCCGGCCGTGAGATACCTCACCGCCGGGGGCGCTCACCTCCGAGTAGGAGCTCTCGAGCCACTTCTTGATCTTGCGGCGGTTGGCGTGGGCCAGTTGGAAGGCCAGGAGGATCGTCTGGGCCGCGATGCCGCGGATGCGGCGTGAGCCCGCGGCTTCGATGCCTTCGGCGAGGGGGTTCTTGGCGTAGCCGTTGTAGCCCTCGACGCTGTTGCGAAGCCGGAAGTAGACCTTCTGCCAGTCCGGGCCGCCGTACTCCAGGACCTGCCACTGCTTGGCGCCGGCTTCCGGGCTGACGGTGATGGCGTTCTGGCGGCAGACCTTGACCGGGCCCGCTGGGCTGGGTTTCGGGTCGATGAGGGGGAGGTGGATGCCGCGGCCCAGGGTGTGGGGCTTGATGAGGCACTGGGCCTTGCCCGCTTCGGCGGGGCACATCATCCGCTGGTAGCCGTCGTCATCGGCGTTCTGTTTCGGCATGAGGCGGTAGCCGCGGCGGGCGGCGATCAGCCGGACCCAGGTCTCCCGGTCGATGCGCTCGGCGTACAGGTCGATCGTGGCGTTGATGAGGGGCTCCGGCATGGACGGGCAGTACCAGCGGCCCTCGACGAGGATCGAGCCCTCCGTTCCGGCCTGTTTGCCGAGCTGGTCTTCCCGGTAGTCGTAGACGGGCTTGTAGCCCATGGCCCGGACGGGGATCTGCCACTCCGTGGGCTCGGAGTTGTTGTAGGCGCGGTCGCCGGCGAGGTAGCCGGGTTTGTATCCGCGTTCCTGGAGCCGGTTGAGGACCTTCAGGCCGTTGTAGGCCGGGCGCTGCCCGGGCTTGTCGAGGGCGACGCCGAGGACGAGGGCCGGGAGGACGTCGGGGTTCGGGGTGCCGTCGTCGAGGAGCACGGTGTCGTGTTCGGTGTCACGGGTCACGATGAGGTGGGCGTCGTAGCCGTAGAGGTACTTCTTCTTGAGCGAGGTCTTCTTCTTGCGCTTGGAGGTCTGGGCTTTGCCCTTCTTGGCGGGCGGTGGAGGCGGGCGCATGGAGTCGGAGACCGGTGCGTCGGGGTCGCGGTGGTCGCCGTCGCGTACGTACCAGCCGGCGTCGGGGTCGGTGGCGAGCTCGGGCCCGTTCGTGGCACGGCCGCAGGAGAACGTGCGGACAGGGGTGGCGATGCCCAGGGAGACCTCCGCCAGCTCCGCCAGGAGGCCGTGGAGGGGCCGCACGGAGGCATCCAGCGCGAACTCGGTGAACAGCGCCAGGCGCCGCTCCCGCTCCGCCAGGTCGTCGATGTCGGCTGCCGCCATCAGCTCGCCGGCCTTCTCTCGCGAGAGGTGTCCGTCGGGCGGCAACGGGGAGGGGTTCATCGCGTCCTTCATGGAGTGGAAGAGACGCCGGACAACGGCGTATGCCGCCTCGAATCCCCGGTCGTGGTCTTCGTACTCGGGTATGTCGAGCCGGGCGCGCAGCCGCTGGCCGATGCGGACGTACAGGATGTCCGTGACCCGCTCCAGGACGATCTTGCCGCCGGTGTCCTGGGTGCAGATGTGGAGGCCGGTCAGGAGGTTTCTGAGGTGCAGGGTGCGGTGGCGGCCTCGCGGGAGGTGGACGAACTCCTCCAGCAGTGGGACGAGTTGGCTGTTGTCGACTTCCTCGATCGCGGCGTCGGCGTCGACGCTCGGTGCGCATCGCCAGGAGGCGCTCGTGGCGATCGCTCGGCCGGCTGCGTGGCGCCGTTGCGGCCGAGCAGTGCGACGGTCTCGCCGCGCGCGACGGTCAGGTCGATGCCGGCCGCGGCACGCACGCCGCCGAGGTCCGGACGACCCCGCCGAGTTCCAGAGCTGATGTCATGCCCGACGGTACGGAGGCGAGGGCGCCCGGCGGCAGGACCAACCGTCAGGACTTCGGCGGGACGAATGTCATAGGGGTAACTGTCTTACGGATCAGTGGAGTTGGCGCCTCCGGTCGATCCGATGAATCACCGTTCCCGGTCGGCCCTGGGCATCCACAGCAGGACGAGCACCACGCCGCCGAGCAGGATCAGCCCACTCGTGCGGAACGCGGCCGCGTACCCGTCCGTGAGGGCCGCCGCACCCGGCGCTCCGGCCGTGCGCGCCGCCGCGACCGTCGACAGGATCGACAGGCCGAGCGCGCCGCCCATCGTGCGCGACGTGTTGATAAGGCCGGACACCAGACCCACGTCACCGGGCGCAGCGCCCGATGTCGCCAGGGACGAGAGAGGCGTCGAGGCCAGGCCCGCACCGAGCATCATCAGCATGCCCGGCAGCAGGATCGACGTGACATACGAGCCGTCCGGGGTCATCGTCGACTGCCAGCCGACCCCGGCCGCGGCCACCAGGAGCCCGACGACCGTGACGTTCTTCGCCCCGATCACCGGCATCAGGCGCGGCGCCAGCTTCGACCCGACGACCCCCGTCAACGACGACGGTACGAGGGCGAATCCGGCCTGGACCGGCGAGTAGCCGAGCACGTTCTGCGCGTACACCGTCATGAAGAACCACATGGCGAACATGGCCGCGCCGGAGATCATCATCGTCGCGTTCGCCGCCGCCACCGACCGCACCCGGAAGAGCCCGAGCGGCATCAGCGGAGCCTTGGTCCGCGCCTCGACCAGGAGGAACGCCACGATGAGCAGCAGCCCTGTGACGAGCGGCACGAGCGTCGCGGGCGCCGTCCACCCTTCGACCTCGGTCTGCACGATCCCGTACGCGAGCGTGGCGAGGCCCGCCGTGACAAGCAGTGCGCCCGGCAGGTCGAGCCGCCGCCGCTCGCCGCCCCGGCTCTCGGTCAGCCAGCGCACGCCCGCCGCGAGGACGAGCACACCGACGGGCACGTTGATGAGCAGCACCCAGCGCCAGGAAATCAGATCGGTGAGCACTCCGCCGACCGCGCCACCGACCGCACCGCCGCCCGCACCGACCGCCGTCCAGGTCCCGATGACCCGCACCCGCGCGGGCCCTTCGGACACGGCCGAGGTGAGCAGGGTGAGCGTGGACGGGGCGAGCACGGCCGCGCCGAGGCCCTGGACGGCCCGGGCGGCGAGCAGGTGCCAGCCCTCCTGGGCGAGTCCGCCCGCGAGGGAAGCGGCCGTGAACAGGGCGAGCCCGACGAGGAACATCCGCTTGCGCCCGAACAGGTCCCCGGCCCGGCCGCCGAGCAGCATGAACCCGGCGAACGCGATCGAGTACGCGTTGACCACCCACTGCAGCCCGATCGCGCTGAGCCCCAGGCCGGCCCGCATCGACGGCAGCGCGGTGTTGACCACCGACACATCGAGGACGACCAGGAACTGTCCCGCGCACACCGTGAGCACCACCGCCCAGGTCGGTACGGCCTTGCGGGACGAGCGGGTGGGTAGGCGGGTGTCGGCGGGTGTCTTGACCATGCCAACAATCCTCTCAGCCGGGCCTCGCCCCGCAGATCCGGGGTTCGACGGAGGGGCCGCCGGCCCGAAGGGTGTTGCACAAGGCCGTGAGCTGAGCATCTCCGTTGTACGGCTGGGGTGTTGACGGCCGAGCGGATGTGGGTGGAGACGTTCACCGGGCTGCGGATGGATCAGTTCGGCCGACTGTTGCGGGCAGTCCGAGATCGTGGGGGCAACGGGACTTCGCGCGGTCGGCCCTGGAGTCTTCCGCCGGGCCAGCGGGTCCTGGTGGTGGCCGTCCACTACCGCACGAACCTGACCGTGCGACAGCTCGGGCCGCTGTTCGGGATCTCCTCCTCCACCGTGTGCCAGGTGATCCGGCGGCTCGGTCCGCCGCCGGCACTGGAGCCGCTCTCCCGTCCGGCCGAGGCGGATGACCGGTTGTGGATCGTGCGCGCCCGCGCGGTCGTCTCAGGAGCGAGGAGCATCGACGAACTCGCCGAGTGGGGGTCAGCGTGCCTCGAACGCACTCCTGACAATGATCGGGATCCGCCGCCACCTGCTCAGATGGTGGCGCGCTCCGTCGCCGGCCACGATCGGCCGTGTGCTGGAGGTTGTTGACGGTGGCGCCCCGGACCGGGCGGTCGGTGCCCACCTGGCCGACCGGCACCGTGCCGCCACCGAACCCGCCCAGGTACCGTCGTCCTCCGCGTCCGGGCCCTCGCGCGCGAGCGCTGTCGACGGCAAAGGACTCAAGGGATCAGCCCGTCTCACCGCGACGCGCCGGCATCTGCTCTCCGCGGTCACTCACGGCACCGTCGTGACCCTCGCCCAGGTGGAGGTCGGCGCGAAGACGAACGAAACCACCCGCTTCCGTCCGCTGCCGGCACCGCTGGACCTGACCGGCACCGTCGTCACCTTCGGCGCCCTGCACTCGGTCGAGGCGAATATCTCCTGGCTGGTCGAGACCAAGAGGGCCCACCACATCGCCGTGATCAAGACCGATCAGCTCACCGCCTGCGCCCAACTCGCTGCCCTGCCCCGGCAGTCCATGCGGTCCGGCACACCGCGTCCGGGGCCGGACACGGACGCCGCGAGTCCCGCTCGATCAAGACCGCGGAAGCGCCGGTGAACTCGGCGGAATCGCCTTCCTGATACCCGCCCGGCCATCCGCGTCCACCGCCGCCACCGGCAGACCGGCGGGCGTGAGACCCGCGCGAGTGTCTACGCCGGCACCGGCCGCGATGCCCACCAGACCCGCCCCCCCAGACCCGCCCGGCCGAGCCGGCCGCCGCGATCGGTGGGCACTGGGGAGGGGAGAACTCCTCGCACCGCATCAGGGAGGTCACCTCCGCCGAGGGTGCCTCCACCGTCCACGCCGGGACCGAAGCACGGGCCATGGCGCCCCTCCGCGATCTCGCCGTCGGCGTGCTGAAACCCTCGGAGCCGACAACGTTGCCAAGACCACTCGGGTAATCCACGACGAAACCCGGCGAGCTCCCCATCCTGGGCATAACCAACAATCCGGACGGCTACGGAAATTGATCGAGTCCTGACGCAGGGTGCCCTTCCCGAAGATCAGCCCAGGCGCTAATCTTATTTCGGAAACGAACGAACACTCGGCTGTCGGAACCAGTCGAACCCGTTCTGAGCCGCTTTGTAGGGGGATCTTCATGTCTTCACCGTTGTCTTCACCGTTAGTGATGTTGAATAACGAACTTACCGCTACTGCTGATGGCGGCCTGAAGGTCGCATGTAACGTTCGCCAGGTTGAGGCCATGGCGACTCGGCCCTGTTCGTAGCGCTGCCTGATGCGGGTGTCCCGCATCGTGCGCAGCGCTACTTGAGCGTCCCGAATTCACGTTGGGCCTCATTTCCTGCCTCCGCTACCGCCTCATGGTTGCGGAAGGCTCCTTTTAGTCGGCGAGTGACGCAGAGGGATTCTGCATTCCTCGAACCGGCAGGCCGCGCCGTGAGTTTCCTCGTGTATTCCCCATACGCCGAAACCGTCTGCGAGTATCTCCGCTTCGGCGGAATTGACGGGCTTCTTTCGGCGAACAACGTCGTGCCTATGTATCTGTCGTAGACCACCGGTACCGCAGGTTCATCAGGGCTCAGGATTTGTCGCCGATGCGGCCCACTGTGCACCTGGTCAACACGGCACGTGCCGGTCCCGACGATGAGTCCGTGCTCGTCGAGGCACTTCGCACAGCCAGGACGCCATCCGCAAGGTCCTCGCTGCACCGGCCCCGCTTCAGGTCCCGGCACACCCACCACTGCCTGAGCATTCGCCCCTGCCCCGCATGTTGGAGAAACCTTGTCTGCTCCCTGCTCGGCCGAGACCGTGCGCTCCCTGATACCCAGAGCCCGCGATGACCTCGCGGAACTGGTCGCGCTGCGCACCGTCGTCGGTATCTCACCCCCGGACCAGTTCGATCGCGCGGCCGACCGGATCGCCACCATGCTCGCGGATGCCGGTTTCCCCGAGACTCGACTGCTCTCCACCGACGAGGGCCCCAAGACGGTGTACGCCCGCCGCCCCGGACCACCCGGTGCACCGTCCGTGGTGCTCTACGCGCACTACGACGTCGTCTCCGCGCAGGACGAAACCTCTTGGCGTACACCCCCGTTCGAGCTGACCGAACGCGAAGGGCGTTGGTACGGCCGGGGCAGTGCGGACTGCAAAGGCAACATTGTCATGCACCTCACAGCGCTGCGCGCGCTTCAGGAAGCCCTGCCTCACGAGCCCTACCCGGACGTCGACCTGGCCGTCATCGTCGACGGCTGTGAGGAGCCCGGCGACGGCAGCCTCGAGAAAGTACTGCGAGCCCATCCGGACCTGCCGACGCCGGACGTGGTCGTCGTCGCCGACACTGGGAACGTCGAGTCCGGCATCCCCACCCTTACCACCTCCCTGCGAGGCATGGCAGTAGTGGAGATCGAGCTCTCCACGCTGTCCAAGACGCTGCACTCGGGCCAGTTCGGCGGGCCCGTGCCCGACGCCATGACCGCTCTGATCCGCCTCCTGGCCACGTTGCACGACAGTCAGGGGACACCCTGTGTGCCGGGGCCCGGCACCGGTGAGACGGCGCGACCCCGTGCCGCCGCCGAGTACTCCGAGACGGACCTGCGCGCCGATGCCGGCGTCCTGGACGGTGTCGCGCTCATCGGCACCGGCAGCATTGCCGACCGGCTGTGGAGTCGGCCCGCCATCACCGTGCTCGCCGTGCAGTCGCCGCAACTCGACGACGCCGTTCCCGCGTTGCTGCCCTCGGCGAAAGCGCTGATCAGTGTGCGCACCCCGCCTGGTACGGACGTGGCCCGAGTCCATGACGAACTGGCCGATCACTTGCGTCGGCAGGTGCCTTGGGGTGCGCACATGGAAATCCGGCGGGTCACAAGCGGCCCGTCCTTTCTCGCCGACTCCGGGGGACAGGCCCATGCCGAGATGCGCGACGCCCTGCACGACGCCTTCGGCGCACCGGTCCGCGACGTGGGGGCCGGTGGCTCCATCGCCGTCTGCTCCGTCTTCCGGACGCTCTACCCGGACACAGAGATCCTCCTGTGCGGCGTCGAGGACCCGCCCTCGCAGATCCACGGTATGGACGAGAGCGTGAGCCCGAGCGAGATCGCCTCTCTGGCTCATGCCGAAGTCCTCTTCCTGCGCCGCCTTGCCACCCTCCGAACGAACCCGCGCAGATCAGGCGAAGACGCTTCCCGTCTGTCGTCGGCCGGCGTGCAGGAGGACCGATGATCTACCGGCACGCCTGCGAAATCGTCACCGACGAGGTCTTCCTCGAACTGGACGGCATCCTGCCGGACCGTCACCTCTTCCTGAAGCTGGAAGGGATGAACCCGGCCGGGTCGGTAAAGCTCAAGTCCGCGCTGGGCATGGTGGAGGACGCCGAACGCAAGGGTGTGCTCCTGCCCGGCGGCCGGATCGTCGAGTCCTCCTCAGGCAGCCTCGGCATCGCCCTGTCCGTGATCGCCGCCTCGCGCGGATATCACTTCACCTGCGTGACCGACCCGAACATCTCCCCGCACAGTCTGGCGCTGATCCGCTCCTTGGGGACCGAGGTCCTCCAGGTCACGCAGAGGGACCACAACGGCGGCTATCTCGGCACCCGGATCGACCGTATCCGCGAGATGACCGAGGCCGACCCGAACCTCGTATGGCTCAACCAGTACGCCAACCCCGCCAACGCGCAGGCACATGCGCGGCGGACCGCCACCTCGATACTCAAGAACATCGGGCATGTCGACACCCTGCTGGTCGGTGCCGGAACCACCGGCACCCTCATGGGCTGCACGCGTCACTTCCGTATGTTCTCCCCCTGGACGAGGATCGTCGCAGTGGACACCGCCGGATCGGTCACCTTCGGCGGCCCGCCCGGCCCACGCCACATCCCCGGCCTCGGCACCAGCCGCCGTCCCGAACTGTGCCGGCCCGAGCAGGTGGACGAGGTGGTCCTCGTCGACGAGCGCGACGCCGTACGCATGTGCCGACGCATGGCCCGTGAACACGGACTGCCGCTCGGCGGCTCCACCGGATCCGTGCTCGCCGCCCTGGAATCGATTGCCGACACAGTCCCCACAGGCTCGCGCGTGGTGGCGCTCTCCCCGGACATGGGCGACCGCTACGTCAAGACGATCTACGACGACATGTGGGTGGCCGACACCTTCGGCACGGGTGTCCTCGACGACTCCGCCGGACGTCCCGTCGCCGTGTGACCCGCTGTCCGCGTCCCCGCCAGGCCACACCCGCACCTCTGCTGAGACCAGCAACGAGACAAGGGAAACTTCTGCATGTTCGACTTCCATGTCGTGGGCGGCGCCGCCCTGCGCACCCTCATCGACGCCTCTCGTCCCGACATCGTCGAGACGGTCCGCTCCGCCTACCTCACCCACGGTGACGGTGATTCGGTCAACCCGAACAGCTACTTCCTGCGCTTCCCGGAGAAGCCGGACGCCCGCATCATCGCGTTGCCCGCCCATCTCGGTGGCGACTACGGCGTCTCAGGGATCAAGTGGATCGCCAGTTACCCGCGCAATATCGAGCGCAACATTCCACGCGCCTCGGCCGCACTGCTGCTCAACGACTACGAGACGGGCTACCCCTTCGCCTGCCTGGAGGCGTCCCAGATCAGCTCCGCCCGCACCGCCGCGTCCGCCGTCCTGGGTGCCCAGGAACTGACGGGTGGCCGTACCGCGGACCGGATCTGCCTGGTGGGCGCAGGGATCATCGCGCGCAACATCGCCGAATTCTTCGCCGGGCAGTCGTGGACCGTGAACCGCTTCGTCGTGCACGACCAGAACGCTTCCTACGCGGATGCGCTCACCCGGCACATCGGTGAACTCGGATACGGTGCCGAGCGCGCGGACTCTTTCGAACAGGCCACGGCCGACGCCGACATCGTCGTCTTCGCCACGACCGCGCCCGAGCCCTGGGTGACCCGGACCGATGCCTTCGCCGCCGGACAGACCGTCCTCAACATCTCGCTGCGAGACCTCGGCGCGGACGTCATCGCCGGTGCGCAGAACATCCTCGACGACGTCGACCACTGTCTGACGGCCAATACCTCCCCGCACCTGGCGGAACAGCAGCTCGGGCACCGCGACTTCATCGACGGCACCCTCGCGCAGGTGATCCGCGGCGAGGTCTCCCCCGCAGCCGACCGTCCGCGCATCTTCTCGCCCTTCGGCCTCGGTGTCCTCGACCTCGCCGTCGGACAGCGCCTCTACCAGCAGGCCGTCGACAAGGGTCTTGCGGTCTCGGTGCCGGACTTCTTCGGCGAGACGGAGCGCTGGAGCTGACGCTCGCACGCGCCTACTTCCCGTCTCACGAAAGGCCGTCATGCCGAACACCGCTTCCCTTGCAGCTCTCCATGCCTCCCGATCCGCGCAGAGTGCGGAACTGGCCGCCCTCGCGGCCGGCCACGCCCAGCGATTCCCCTGGTACCGCGAACTCCTTCTGCGCCGCGGAGCCCTGGGCTCCGGAGCCCTGTCCGATCTTCCTCTCGTGGACACCGGTCTGCTCGGCGCGCACTACTACACCGCCGCTTACCCTCAGTTGCCGGATGCCTCCGCGTACCACACCTCGGGAACCTCCGGCGGACAGCGCAAGCGCATCCTCTACTCGACCGCCGATGACGACGCGTACATTGCCCAACGTCGCGCATTGTTCGGGGAGTTCACCGCGGGGGTACCGCGCGGCGCGGTGGCCGTCGCGGACCTCGGTACCGGCCATGCCGCCGCCTCGGCCCGACGTGTCTTCGTGGAACTCGGTTACGAGGCTCACGACATCGACTTCACCCGTCCTGTGGAAGAGCACGTCGCGAAGCTCAACGCGTGGCGGCCCGACGTCTTCTTCACCATGCCGATGATCCTCGACCGGCTCCTCCAGGCCCGGCCCGCTCTGGACATCCGGCCGCGGAAGATCATGGTCGTGGGCGATGTCGCGCCCCCCGCATGGCGTGCCCACGTGGCGGAACGATTCGGCTTGCGGCCCGACGACGTCCTGGACGTGTTCGGCTCGATCGAGATAGGGGCCATCGGCCATTCGTGCGCCGAGACGGGCCTGTACCACTTCCACGACCACATCGTTCCCGAAGTCCTGACTCCCGAAGAGCTGAGCCGGCACACCGAGAACGAACTGGTCCCGTCCCGGCAGGAAGGCAGCGGGGCGCTCCTGCTCACGTCCTTCACCCGTGACTACTTCCCCGCGGTGCGTTACGTGACCGGCGACGCTGTCACCGGCCTGCGCCGCATCCGTCACGAGGGCCGCGAGGTGTTCGCGTTCGAACGCATCGACGGGCGGCTTGCCGGCGACTTCAAGCACGGTGAGCGGATCAGCAACCACGACTTGGCGCAGATCATGGCGGAGGTCTTCCCCGGCCGCCCGTTCGAGGCGGGTGACGCTGACGGCCTGGTCATCAGAGTCGTCGCCGAAACGGTGGATGACGACCAGGTCGCCGCGGTCCGCGCGGCCGTGGACCGGCGGGCTCCCGATGTCGCGCAGATGATCGCGTCCGGACTGGTCGGACCGGTGCGTGTGCAGGCTGTCACGCCGGACGGACTCCGGTCGGGCCAGGCCAAGCGACGCCTCGACCTGAAGGAGGGCTGACCGGTGTGCGGAATAGCTGGAACAGTGTCCCTGGGACATGCTTCCGCCCATACCTCGTACGCCCTCGCCGCCTGCGCGGCCATGGCGCACCGAGGCCCGGACGAGACGGGGTCCTTCACCACACCGGACGCGTCCCTGGCGATGTGCAGGCTGAAGGTCATCGGCCTGCACGACGGCTCCCAGCCCGTCTTCAGCGACGACGGCACGGTCGTATGCGTCCTCAACGGTGAGATCTACAACCACCAGGAACTGCGCGCCTTCCTCGCCTCGCGAGGACGCCCTGTCCACGGCGGCAGCGACGCGCAAGTACTGCCGCACCTCTACCAGGAACTGGGCGAGCACTTCGTCGAGCGGCTGCACGGCATGTTCGCCGTCGCCGTGTACGACACCCGTGACGACCGGCTCGTCCTGGCCACCGACCGGGTCGGCAAGAAGCCGCTGTTCTACGCGAAGCCTGATGGTGATTCGGTGGCGTTCGCGTCGGAGCTGCCCGCGCTGATGCTGCACCCCGGAATCGGCCGGGACATCGACCCCCTTGCCGTGGACCAGTACCTCGGCTACCGGGTGGTCCCCGCACCGCACACGATCTACCAGCACGTCCGCAAACTGGAGCCGGCGACGACCCTGGTCCTGGAACGGGGTCGGCCCGAACGGCGCCGCAGGTACTGGCAGTTCGACTTCACCGCCGAGCTCACCGACCTGCCGCAGGCCGATATCGACGAGCGCATCGACGCGCTGCTTCAGCAGGCCGTGCAGGACCGGCTGGAGTCGGAGGTGCCGCTCGGCGCGATGCTCAGCGGCGGGCTCGACTCCAGCCTCGTGGTGGCCATGGCCACCAAGCAGCTCGGTGGGCCCCTGCACACGTTCTCCGTCGGGTTCGAGCACGCTGCCTTCGACGAGTCGGTGCACGCTCGCGCCGTGGCCGAGCACTGCGGCACCTGGCATCACACGTACCGGATCGGTCCGCAGGACGCGATGGAGGCCGTCGACACCATCCTCGGCCACATGGGGGAGCCGTACGCCTTCCCTTCCGCGATTGCGGCCTCCTGCATGTACAAGCTGGCCAGGCAGTACGTGACCGTGGTGCTGACCGGTGACGGATCCGACGAGATCTTCTGCGGCTACGGCCGGTATCAGCGGCTGCGCGACCTCTCAGCGGGAGGGAGCCTCGCCGATCGCTACGAGGGCGTCCTGCTGGACGGCGTTCCCCACGCGCTCAAGAGTCGACTGTACGCGGCCGACTTCGCCGCACGGCTGCCGCGCCAGCCGCACAATTACCTGCGGGCCCGCTTCGACCGCACCGACCCCTCGGTCCCCGACCTGGACCGCGCCATGCAGGTCGACAGCGGATTCTGGCTGTCCGACGCCCAGTTGGTGAAGATCGACCGGATGTCGATGGCGCACTCCGTCGAACCCCGCAGCCCTCTGCTCGACCACCGGCTGATCGACTTCGTGAGCCGTATTCCCGCGGACCGCAAGCTTGTCGGCCGCGAGGAGAAGGCCCCGCTCAAGCGGGTGGCCGCCCGTTACCTGCCCCGACAGGTCCTGGACCGCCGCAAGCAGGAACTGGCCGTGCCCCTGGAGAGCTGGCTGGGCACGGAGCTGCGGTCCACGATCAGCGACACGCTGACCTCCGAAGCCGCCCTGGAACGCGGCTACTTCGACCCGGATGCCCTGCGCTCCACGGTCCACGAGTTCCGCCCCGAGCACAGCTACGCGCTGTGGACGCTCTACATGCTCGAGCGCTGGCACCAACTGCAGGAGGACAGCCCGGCCCGCGAGAAGGCCGCTGCCGCCCACGCCTGACGCCCGGGTCCTCCACCGACCACCTGCCTGTCCGAATCCGTACATGAGCAAGGGAACCGCCATGTCATCCTCTGCATCACTTCTGGGTACCGTGCCCATGCCGGCTGAGGCAGCCCGGCTCAAGCGCATCTTCGACGCCGACCGACTACTGCGAGAACTCACCTCGGTGCGTGAGCACACCTGGGACCAGCAGCGCGTCTACACCGAGGACGGCGTCGGCGCCTCGACCGACGTCGACTGGCGCTGCCTCGCCCTGCGCAGCCCCGGCGGCGACGGCGACCGCACCGACCCGGGCGGTCCCGGTCCGCAGGACTTCGCGGACACCGTCTGGCTCGACCGCATCCCGTACGTCCGCGACATCCTGGAGTCCATCCCGGCTCCGCTGCACGCGGTCCGGTTCATGGCGCTCGGCCCGGACACGGTCGGAATCGACCACACCGACCCCAAGTACGGGCCGCGCTGGGGCGTCGGCCGGCTGCACGTGCCGGTCGTGACCAACCCCGAAGCCGTGCTCGTCCTCGACGGCGTCGAGCACCGTTGGCAGCCGGGCGACTTCTGGTTCGGCGACTTCAGCCGTACCCACCGCGTACAGAACACCGGCAGCGACGCCCGGGTGCACCTGGTCATCGACGTCCTGGTCACCCCGGGACTGGTGGCCCTCTTCCCCGAGACCTGGCAGGAGTACTTCCGCGACGGCGAGATCCTCTTCAACCGTCAGGAGTGCCCGCAGACCGTCGA
Organism: Streptomyces sp. NBC_01478; assembly: GCF_036227225.1. GTDB lineage: Bacteria > Actinomycetota > Actinomycetes > Streptomycetales > Streptomycetaceae > Streptomyces. The sequence continues at coordinate 6,014,006 of NZ_CP109444.1, forward strand.
AGAACGCCGACGGCTAGGAACCACCCGCTTCTCCCTGCCTGCCACGTTCCACCTGTGGGAGGACGACACCGCGCTTTCGGCCGACCTGCCCCAGGAGACGGCGACCCTTGCGGAGGACGGCGAACGCATGGTCCTGCGCCTGCCGGGCGACCGGGTCTTCGCGCTGGTGCACCTCGGTGACCACGAGTACCGCTTCGCCGGCTGGAGCGAGGAGCGCACCCTCCAGGTCTTTCCCGACGGGCCGGACCCCCGGGTCGTCCTGCGCACCCGTGAGGGCAGCCAGGTCCACGAGCTGACCCTGTCCGCCGAACGCCTCTCCGCCTGATCCACCACCGTGCGGGACGCGACGCGCTCGCGTCCCGCCCCCGACTGAGGGAAGCCATGACAGCCGTTGTCGTCATCACCGACCTGGTCGTGCTGGCCAAGCATCTACGTCTTCTGGACCTGGCCGAACAGCGCGGCGTGACACCGCTGTTCGTGTTCGGGCCCGAGACACCCGCCGAGGAACTCGCCCGGCACCGCGGTGACCTGGCACACCCGCTCTCCCGCATCCCGGACGAGGGCCTTCGCCACGTCACGGACACATCGCTCGAGACGGTGCTGCGCGCGGTCACGCCATGGCTGCACGAGCACGAGGTGCGTGCGGTGCTGAACGTCGGTGAGGTGTTCGTGGAAGCCGCCGGGGCTCTTGCCCAGACCCTCGGCCTGCCCGGTCCCGGGACGCATGCGGCGCAGGTCTGCCGCAACAAGGTGCTCCAGCGTCTGGCAGCGCCCGCCCTGGCCCCGCGATGGACCCTGTTGGATACGACGCGCAGTACTGCCGCGGATGGCTGGGAGGTGTTCCCCGCCGTGCTCAAACCGGCCTCGCGGATGTCGAGTTCGGGTGTCCGAGCGGTCATGGGGCCGACCGCGGTCCGCCCGCTCCTGCCCGACTACGGTGCGGATGAGCTGCTGTTGCTCGAGGAGCGGATCGAAGGCCGTGAGTTCTCCGTCGAGACGCTGGTACGTGACGGCTCTGTGCTGTGGGCGGGCATCACGGCGAAGGACACCAATGAATCCGACACCTCGTTCTTCACCGAGACCGGCCACACCTCGCCCGCGCCCCATCTCACCCCGGACCAGGAGCGGCTGCTGCTCGGGGCCAACGCGGAGTTCCTGCGGTCCGTTCGGTTCGGCACCGGCATGAGCCACGCCGAGTTCCGGCTGACCGCCGATGACCGGGTGGTCCTGATGGAGGCCGCCGCTCGACCGCCTGGTGACGCCATCACGCGCCTGTGGCGGCTGGCCACCGGTATGGATCTTGATGCGGCCCTGCTGGACCTCGTGCTCGGTGTCGAACCGGTCACCGCGTCACCGCAGCGTCGGGCCCGGCAGGCCTATCTCGACCACCCCCGGGGCCTCCTCGCGGACGTGACCGCAGACGGCGTACCCGTGCACTGGGTCAGTGAGCAGGGCCGGTGGCCGGACCTGTCGCCGATCCCGAAGGAGGCACCGCCGCGGGGGCACGCGGTCCTGGTGAGTCGGCACCACGGCGACGTGCTGGGTGACCAGTCCGACTCCAAGGGCCGGTCGGTCTCCGTCGTGGTGGACGCTCCGTTCGACGACGACATCGACGCTGCCGTGCTCGGGGCGACCCGGTCCGTCACGATCCATACCGTGCCTGTCGAGGCGCCGGAAGAAGCCGTCCGTTGACCGGCCGCACCGGCACTGCCGACACCGCCCGTGCGGTGTGCGACGTCGACGACGCACAGGCGGTGGCCCGACGTGCCGCACGGACGATTCTCGTCTCCGGGCCACCCGTGCCGGGGCAGCCGCCAAGGCCGCTGCCGATGACGCTTCCGGCATCGTCGGCGGCCCGCCTGTCACCGTGACACACCTCGACGGGAAGCGGTCCGGGCTACGGGTCTTCGGGCTCGGGCAGTGCTGGTTCACGGCTCCTCTGCCGCCGGAGGCCACCCTGCGGGGCCGACTCTGTGACGGCTGGACGACCGACGACCCGGCGTACGCCGGCGGCGGGAGTCCGATCACGGAGACGATCGGCCGCGGCGGCATGGCCGCCGCGGCCATGCCCTTGCAGGATCACTCCGCCGGCACACCTGCCGACATGATTCGACTCACCGAGTACATGTACGGCGTCACGCCGGGGGAACATCCCGAGCACCGGACTCCTGCGCTCGCCTACCGCGGTGTGCCATGCGGCACTTCGGCCGGCCCCACATGATCTGGGAGAACCCCGTGACACCCTCGCCCCCCTCCCGTCCGGACACGGCGACGGAGTCGGCCGTCGTCCCGGACGGCGCCGACCGCCCGGCCGTGTTCCCCTCGTCATCCGGCTCCCTGCGCAACTGGCTCGCGGTCATCGCCGTAGGTATGGGCGTTTTCGCCTTCACCACCACCGAGATGGTCCCGATCGGACTGCTCCCCGCCATGAGCCGTGACCTGGGCGCCTCCGAGGGCACTGTCGGCCTGTCGGTAACCCTGTACGGCGCGATCGCGGGCCTGTTCGCACCCGTTCTCACGGTGGCGACGCGCAGGCTTGATCGCCGCAGACTGCTCCTTCTGGTGCTCTGCGTCTTCGTCGGAGGGAACGTCTTCACCGCGCTGTCGTCGTCGTACGCGGTCCTGATGGTCTCGCGGCTGCTGACGGGATTCGCCCACGGCGTGATGTGGTCGATTGCGGCGAGTATCGCCATCCGCCTCGTCTCCTCGGACCAAGCGGTCCGTGCCACGGCGGTCGTCTTCAGCGGTATCTCCATCGCATCCGTCGTCGGCGTGCCGTTCGGCACCTTGATCGGTCAGTCCGACTGGCGTATCGCGTTCTGGGCGATCGCCGGGATCGGCGTCCTGATCCTCGTTGCTGTGATCTTCCTTGTGCCGTCCCTCGAACCTCGTGCCGTGGTGCGCCTGGCCGAACTGCCCAAGCTGCTGCGGGACGGCAATCTCCGTACCGCCACCCTCGTCACAGCGGCGGTGGTGATCGGCCACTTCGCCGCGTACACGTACGTCGCGCCTTTCCTGGAGCAGGACGCGGGTATCCCGTCCGGCTGGGTCAGCGGTCTGCTCCTGCTGTACGGGGTGGCCGGCGTGGTCGGCAACTTCGCGGGCGGCGCGGCGGCGCGCGCACTGCGTACCGCCACCCTTGCCTGCATCCTGCTGCTCACCACTGCCGTCGTACTCCTCGTGGTCAACGGCCGGTGGCATCCCGGGACAATCGCCCTGCTGCTGGTCTGGGGCATCGCCTATGCCGCGCTGCCGGTCTGCCTGCAGACCCTCGTCTTCGCCAGCGCTCCCCAGGCTCCCGAGGCAGCGACGTCGCTGTACATCTGCGCCTTCAACGTCTCCATCGCGCTGGGCGCGCTGGCCGGAGGGTGGGTCGTGGACGCTTCCGGTCCGTCCGCGGTGATGTTCCTCGGCGCCGGATTCACTGTGGTCGCCGCCCTGCTGATGACCCGGTACCGCATCGCGCGCCCCGAGTAGCACATTCTGTCCCTTCCCTGCTCTGTCTGTGCTCTATCCGTGCATCCAACGCTCCCAACGAAAGAGTCACCATGCCGACACTGACCCAAAAAGACCACGTAGTAATTGTGGACGCCTACTCGGGCGGCCGATACCTGATCCCGGCCTTCCAATCTCTTGGATATCCGGTCATTCACGTTCAGTCCGGATCGGTTGGTCCCTTTTCTCGTGACAACGAAGTGGCGGCGGCCCGCGCCGACATTCACCTGGTCAACGATGGTGACGTCAGCGCATTGGTGGAGACTCTGCGTGCGGCGTCAACACGGATTGTGCTGGCGGGGAGCGAGGGCGGAGTACTCCTTGCCGATCAACTGGCAGACAGCTTGGACCTGCCATTTCGCAATCACACAGAACTGTCCATGGCACGACGCGACAAGTTCGACATGCAGGATCAGCTCCGAAAGGCGGGCGTGGCGAGCATCAAGCAAGCTCGCGTCACCGATGCCGAGGAGCTTGATGCCTGGCTGACCTCGCATGGCGCATATCCCGTTGTGGTCAAGCCGCTGCTCAGTGCGGCGACAGAATCTGTGTTTGTGTGTCACTCGCATGCTGAAGCCCATAAAGCCCTCGATGTGATCATCGGGAGTACCGACCTGTTTGGGAACCGGAACGATGCGGCGGTATGTCAGGAGTTTCTGGTCGGTGTCGAGTATGTGATCAACGGTATTGCCTGCCAAGGGCGTTGCTCCATTACGGAGGCATGGCAATCCGACAAGGTCGACAACCACGGATTTCATGTCTACGACACGCAGTACCTCTTCTGTGAAGAAGATCCGGGCTTTACGGAGATAACCGAGTACGTCGGTGACGCATGCCGTGCACTCGGGCTTGTGAACGGTCCTTTCCATGCCGAAGTGATGCTTACGGACAGGGGCCCCGTATTGATCGAGGTCGGAGCGCGTATCGCGGGTGGTGCCGATCCGTATGTTGTCGAGAGTTGCCTGGGACACTCGCAGGTCAGGTGGGTGGTACAGGCTTCACTGAACCCCGCCGCGTTCACTGAGGCCCGGGAACTCCTGCCGCCTGTCCCACGGTCCCAGAGGGCTGCTTACGTGTACCTGATTGCCAAGACGGAGGGGCGAGTTCGAGAAGCTGATCTCTCCAAATTCCTCAGTGTCGGCGGCGTGATGCATGTCAGTTATCAGTATGCGGCGGGTGACCGCCAAATGATAACGAAGGATGCGATTACAGCCGCAGGAGTGGTCCTCCTGACCGCCGAAACCGAGGAAGAGCTCAACGGTCGGGTGCGTCAGGTTCGAGAAATCGAGGCTTCGATGTATGAGGCAATAATTGACAGGGAATCAGCTTGATGAAGCACGCTGCCGCAGCGCCGGCTCATCGCGTTGGATAGAATCCGGCAGAAATGAAACTTTCCTCATGTTGATTTCTTAACCTCGGCGATTCTTCAGCGGGGTCTCGACGTTGAGCGGTCTGGCGGTTCGTCCGTAATTTCCCTCGGTGTGTGAGGGCGGGCCGTCGCGTGTCGCTGCGGGGTGCGTCGGGTTCCACGGGTCCGATGACTGCGAGGTGTCCTCCTTGCGTTGTTGGTGGGGTTGGTTCCGGTCCCTCGTGGGATCGGAAGGCCCAGGGGTGCCGGGTGTGGCTTGGGTGTGTCAGCCCGTTGGTGGCTCGAGGGGAGGTGCTGACGAACCGGGCAGTCGCCTGCTGATGGATGATCCTGTCCGTGGAATGCCGCCCCGGACCTGCCCGAGCCCCCGACGCCCACGCACACCAGGCCATCTGACGGGCGGTTTTCACGACGCACGGGGCTCATTGAGGCGAGGAAGGCCAGGACTCAGCCAAGAGCCAGAGTGTCGACGTTCAGCTTTCACGGCAGCAGTGGCGGAGCGATGGCCGCCCGAGGGCTGAGAACCGCGAGGTCTCGCAGTAGCGTGCTGCGACCATGCTGACCTGCACCGACGCCGGATGCGTTCCCGGAATCAAGGAGCCGCGTTCCCGACCGACTCTGCAAGAGGGCCCTGGCCTGCGGCTTGTTGATTTCCCGCAAGGCCCGGCGATCGCCGCGCGCATCCCGCCCGCGCAGGGCACCCACACCTCGCCCGCGGGGACTTCGCCGATACGGCCGTGCAGTTCGTGGACGGGTATGTGCACCGAGCCGTCGAGGTGGCCGTCCGCGTGCTCGGAGTCGGCGGCGCACGTCGAGGACGACCACAGTCTCGCCCCGGTCACGGACATCGGCGAGGTGGGCGGCCAGGTCGGCGAAGGTGGCGCGCGGGAAGGAGCGCGGCTCCGTTCCCTCCGGCACCCACGCGCGCGGCTCGCCGGTGGCGGCAGCGGCCGGCCGGTCGATGCCGACGCGGACCAACTCCCGTTGCGCCGCGGCGATCTGCTCGGGCGTGTCGGCGAGCAGCGTGACGGGCTCGCCCCACGGGATCAGCCAGGCCAGGTAGGTGGCCGGCCTGCCCGCGCCCTCGAAGTCGAACGGGCCCGCGACATGCCCCTCGGCGAACGCGACGCGGCTGCGCAAGTCGACCACCCATTCACCGGCCGCCGGCCACCGGCCGCCGCGTGATCTGTGCGGCGTCGGCCGGGCCCGGCGGGGTGAGGTCGACGGGGGCGGGGCCCGCGGCGTTGGCCGTTGGTGGGCTGCTTGAGCGTGGGGTGTCTCACTCTTCATCGTCGCCTACGGCGATACGGCCATGTATGTCGAGCAGGCGCGACTGTGCCGCGGAAACGAATCACCTGGTCAGCGCACTACCTCTTGATCACTCAAGTCGGTGAACCATCCCATCGGCCAGAGCTTGTCGCGGCACTTGCCGCCGCGTGCGCTCTCGTGCTGACGAGTTCCTCGGCGGCTCAGGCCGGTGCTGTCGGGACGACTCCTGTCCGGACCTTCGAGTACAGCGTCGGCGGCATGACGGTGAAGATTCCGACCGGCTGTCTGTTCACGCACATCGTCCGAGGTGGCGGCAAGAAGATCACCTACCGGACGCGGGCGTCGACTGTGCCTTCGTCGGCGCGCTGAGCAGTGGGTTCTGCAACTGGCGGATTGACTTCACGTACGCCGACACCGGCAACAGGGCCTATCGGGCATCCCGAGGGTGAACGCACCCCGAGTGCCAGATCGATCCGATGAGGAACAACTCTCCTCAGACGTTGCCTCGTTATGGAAAGGCGTGTGCGCATCTCTACGTCAACGGGGTGCGGCGGGTGAGTCAGTGTCATCACGTCACGAAGTGAGCCGTTCATGATCGATCAGCAGCAAGGGCGGGAGCAGTCCGGGGAGGTGCGACGCCGGTCGGTCGGGGTTGCCGCGTTCGTGGTGGGGCTGGCGGGGGCGTTCGCCCGATGGATCTGCCAGTCCTGGATGAGGAAACGGAGTAGCAGCAGAGGGAGCGAGTGAGCTCGGGCACCGTGCTGTGGCAGTGCGGGAAACGGTCCGGGCGTCGGCCTGGGTGATGCGCCGGTGGCCCCGCCTCGGGTGAGGACAATCACACGCTGTTCTTACCTGAGGCGGAGGCCGGGGGCGGGGTGCCAGGTGCGGGGGCTGGGTGCCGGGTCAGGCGGCGAGGCGTTCCGCCAACGCCTTGGCCTTCGTGGCCGCGTCGCCGAGTGCGCGCTCGCGGGAGGCCTCGTAGAGCGGGACCAGGTCGGACATCGCCGGGTTCTGCGGGGCCATGGTGAGCTCCGGGACAATGAACTCGAGGTCCGTTCCGAGGGCGTCGGAGAACACCGCGCTCAGGTAGTTCTGCACGTACTCGAAGCCCTCGCGCGGCGTCCCGGGTCCGTAGGCGCCGCCGCGGCTGGCGATCACGGTGACCGGGGTGCCCTTGATCTTCGAGTCCTCGGTGCCCGCGGTGCGGCCCATCAGGATCACGTTGTCCAGCCAGGCCTTCAGGGTCGAGGGGATGGCGAAGTTGTACATCGGAGCGCCGATCAGCACCGCGTCCGCCTGCTCCAGCTCCTCTATGAGCTTCACGCGCTCGGCGAAGGCCGCCGCCTGCTCGGGCGTGTGCGTGGCCGGGTCGGCGAAGCCGGCGGTGTGGGCGTCGGCGGTGATGTGCGGGACGGGGTTCGCGGCGAGGTCGCGGTGGATCACCGTGCCCTCCGGGTGCTGCTCCTCCCACGACGTGCGGAAGGCGTCCGTCACGGCGCGGGACGCGGAGGCGCCGGAGGGGAACACGGAGGAGTCGATGTGCAGGAGCGTGGCCATGGGGGTCTCCGGGGGTTGAGCGCGTGCCGAGTGGCGCGCACTGAGGCTGTTCTCAGTAGCTGAAGTTTTGTACTTGACTATGGATAACACAGGTACTTACTTTTTTTCATCCCTATCCGGGAGGGAAGTACCCTGAAGCCATGACGGTCGAGCAGGAACACGGCACGCACCTGTGCAAGCAGGTCGACAAGGGCATCACCCGTGTCTTCCAGCTATTCGGAAAGCGCTGGACCGGGCCGATCGTGGCCGTCCTGATGGGCCAGCCCATGCACTTCTCCGACCTGCGCCGGGCGATCCCGGGCATCAGCGAGCGCATGCTGTCCGACCGGCTGACGGAGCTCGGCGCGGCGGGCCTGCTCGTCCGCGAGGTCGACGAGGGGCCGCCCCTGCGGGTCTCCTACCGGCTGACGGACGCGGGCAAGGCCTTGGACCCGGCCCTTCGCGAACTCGGCGAGTGGGCCAAGATGCATCTGCCCGAGGGGTGGCAGTCGGGCCCGTGCTGAGGCCTGCCCGGCGTGAGTCCCGGACGCTGCGAGGTCCAGACGGTGCGGGGCTGTCGGGGGCGACGGCTGGTGGGTGTGGGTTCCGGGTTCCTTTCGGTGCGGGGCCCGTGGGGTGTGGATCCCTTTCCGACGGGAGGCCCGAAGGGGTGCGGATCCCGTCTGACGCGAGGCCCGAAAGGGTGTGGATCCCGTCCGGCGCCAGGCGAAGAGCGGGTACGGGTCTGTCGTGCGTCCCGGGTTTTCCACAGCCGTGGAGTTGTCCACAGGGTCTGACGTGTTTTCGCCACCGGCTGTACGGTCGTCGCGAGTTGATGTTCGGGCGAGCGCACGTGAGCGCGATGGGTGCACGGGGGAGGCGGTCGGTATGACCGAGGCCGGTATCGGTGTGGGGCGCAGGCTGCCCGGGGTGCGGGGCTTCGCCACGTGGCCCGTGGAGGGATCGCCCAAAGAAGAGGGGAAGGCGCTGCGGGAGAGCGTCCCGCACAGAGCGCACGCCACCCTCGACCTGGACGGCTCCCGCCCCGACGCGGTGACCGCGGTCGAGGAGTCCGGCCGCGGCCGTATCCCCGGGCTCACGCCGATACGGGTGGGCAGGATGGCGGCCACGCCCTTCGCCTTCCTGCGCGGTTCGGCCGGCCTCATGGCCCACGACCTCGCCCGCACTCCCATGACCCGGATCGGCGCCCAGATCTGCGGCGACGCCCACGCGGCCAATTTCGGCCTGTACGGCGACGCCCGCGGCGGCCTGGTCATCGACCTCAACGACTTCGACGAGACCGTGCACGGCCCCTGGGAGTGGGACCTCAAGCGGCTCGCCGCCTCGCTGGTGCTCGCGGGCCGGGAGGCCGGCGCCGACGAGGACACCTGCCGTACGGCGGCGCACGGCGCGGTGGGTTCCTACCGCCGCACCATGCGGCTGCTGGCGAAGCTCCCGGTCCTGGACGCGTGGAACGCCATCGCGGACGAGGAGTTGGTCTCCCACGCCGACGCCCGTGACCTGCTCGGCACACTGGAGCGGGTCTCCGAGAAGGCGCGGGGCAACACCAGCGGGCGGTTCGCGGCCAGGTCGACCGAGGCCGTCGAGGACGGCGGGCGCCGCTTCGTCGACGCCTCGCCGGTGCTGCGCCGGATCCCGGACGCGGAGGCCGCGGCGGTGGCTGCGTCCCTGGAGGACTATCTGGACACGCTCTCTGAGGACCGCCTCCCGCTGCTCGCCCGGCACACGGTGCACGACGTCGCCTTCCGCGTCGTCGGCACGGGCAGCGTGGGCACGCGGTCGTACGTCGTGCTGCTCCTGGACCACCGCGGCGAACCGCTCGTCCTCCAGGTGAAGGAGGCTCGCCCCTCGGCGCTGGTGCCGCATCTGCTGACCGCCGGGTTCGAGGCGCCGCCCGTCGCGCACGAGGGCCGGCGCGTGGTGCTCGGACAGAAGCGGATGCAGGTCGTCAGCGACATCCTGCTGGGCTGGACGACGGTCGACGGACTGCCGTTCCAGGTACGGCAGTTCCGCAACCGCAAGGGCAGCGTCGACCCGGCCGCCCTCGCCGCCGACCAGATCGACGACTACGGCCGGATGACCGGCGCCCTCCTGGCCCGCGCCCACGCGCACAGCGCCGACCCGCGCCTGGTCGCCGGGTACTGCGGCAAGAAGGACGGACTGGACGAGGCGATAGCGACGTTCGCCGTGGCCTACGCCGACCGGACCGAGGCAGATCACGCGGAGTTGGTGGGGGCGGTGCGGGCGGGGCGGATCGCGGCGGAGATGGGGGTGTAGGCGGGGCACGTGCCGGCTGGCGGTTCAGCGGGAGACGGGCGTGAGGTCGGTCGCGGTCGAGGTGGGGGAGCTGATCGTGGCGATGCGCTGAACCCGCCAGCGTCTGGGTGCTGAACCGACCAGCGTCTGGGTGTTGACCCCATCAGCGCCTGAGCGGGGGAGCAGATCGGGGCGAGGAGCCCCGAGTCACCCGTCTCCCAGTCACCCGTCTCCGAACCATCCGTCTCCCAACCACGCCTCCCGACCACCCGCTCCCGAACTACCCGCCTCCGAGCCGGGCTTCGCCTGCCGAGCCGGACCCGTCTTCGAGCCGGACCCCGCTTTCGAGCTGGACTGCGCCCCCTCCGAGCCAGCCTGAGCCCGCCGAGCCGGACTGCGCCCCCAAGCCATCCTGAGCCCCGAGCGGGCCGCCCCCTCCGAGCCCACCCCCGCCATGCCCCCGCCCTCGCGGCAGCGCCACCCGCCCTCCACCAGACACCGCCGCAGCCGATGCCCCGTGGTCGGTAGGCACCGCCGCAGCCGATGCCCCGTCGCCCGTCGGCCCGTGGCCTACGCTGGTCGGGTGACGACCCCGGAAGCTGAGCAGTCCCAGTCCGCGCCCGTTGGTGAACCGGTGCCGGAGCAGGCGGGCGCCGAGGTGCCGTCTGCCGCCGGAGCCGTGGCGGGTGACGGTTCCGCGAGCGAGGGCACCGGCGCCGGTGCGGACGCCGCGGTGCCCCGGCCCGAGGAGCGGCTGGACCGGGCCGTACGGGCCGCCGAGCAGGCGCTGATCGAGTACGAGATCGCGGTGGACACCTTCCGCATCGAGGTCGAGAACTTCTCGCGGCTGCACCACCAGAAACTCGGCCCGATGTACACCCGGCTCGACGAGTTGGACGCCCGGATCGCCGAGGCCATGGCCGCACGCACCGGCAACCCCGAGGACATCCGCAAGGCGGACGAGGCCCGGGCCCGGGTGATGCCGATGCCCGCGGTCGAGGAGCTGTTCCACGGCTGGATGGACGGCGGCGGCCTGTTCCCGGAGGCCGAGGCGATGCTCACGGACCAGCCGGTCCGGCCCCCGCAGCGGGTGCGGCCCAGCGAGGAGGCCCGCAAGCTCTACCGCGAGCTGGCCCGCAAGGCCCACCCCGACCTGGCGCAGGACGAGGACGAGCGCAAGCGGCGTGAGGAGTTCATCACCCGGGTCAACGCCGCCTACAGCCGCGGCGACGCCCCGCTGCTGCGCGAGCTGGCCGAGGAGTGGGCGGCGGGACCGGCCCCGGCGGAGCGCGGCCCGAGCCCCAGCGAGGAGCTCTACGCCCGTCTCGAATGGCTCGCCCACCGCAAGGAACTCCTCACGCTCGTCGCCAGGGAGTTGGAGGAGGGCGCCATCGGCTCCATGCTCCGGATGGCCCCGGACGACCCCGACCACCTTCTCGACGAGATCGCCGAGCAGTTGCTCGCCCAGGTCGCCGAGCGGGAGGCCGAGCTGGCGGACCTGCTCTCGCAGCCGCGTGCGTCGGAAGGTCCGTCGGGTAGCGTCGGGGCATGAGTTTCGGAGCTGGTGTGCCCACGGTCGAGGTCGGCGACCTCAAGGACGGCGACTTCCTGCTGGACGTCCGCGAGGACGACGAGTGGCAGGCGGGTCACGCCACGGGGGCGCTGCACATCCCCATCAGTGAATTCGTCGCCCGGTACGGCGAGTTGACCGAGGCGGCGCCGCAGGACGGGCGGGTCCATGTGATCTGCCGCTCCGGCGGGCGTTCGGCCCAGGTCACGATGTACCTGGCCCAGCAGGGCATCGACGCCGTGAACGTCGACGGCGGCATGCAGGTGTGGGCCGCGGCCGGCCGACCCGTCGTCACGGACGAGGGCCAACCGGGCTTCGTGCTGTAGCCACAACCGTGGTTGCGGTCGGCGGGGTCTAGCCCAAAGGGTGGGCCGCCAGCAGATCTCCCAACGCCTCCTCGTGTGCCGCCGCCGGGCCGAGCGACAGCTCCAGGTGCTTGGCCCAGGCGTGGTACCGGTGCAGCGGATAGTCGGTGTCGGCGCCGAACCCTCCGTGCAGATGCTGCGCGGTCTGCACGACCCGTCGTACCCCCTCCGCCGCCCAGATCTTGGCCACGGCCAGGTCCGCGGCGGCGGGCAGCGCGCCCTGTGCCCCCGAGGCGATCCGCCACGCGGCCTGCCACAGGGTGGCCTCCATCGCGCGCAGGTCGATGTAGCGGTCGGCGGCCTGCACGGCGACGGCCTGGAAGGTCGCGACGGGGAACCCGAACTGCTCGCGCTTGCCGGTGTATTCACTGGTCATGCGCAGGACGGCGGTGCCGAGTCCGAGGGCCAGCGCGCAGGTGCCGGCGGTCAGCAGATCGCGCAGCCACTCCCAGGCGCCGTCGGCGTCGATGACGTCGACCCGCGCGATCGGCACGGATTCCAGGCGCAGTTCGGCGAGCCGCTCGCCCGTGGTGGAGATCTGCTCGGCGAGGACGACGCCTTCGCGGTCCGGGGCGACAAGCGCGAGGACGGTCCGGCCGGCGTCCGTGTGCGCCGGTACGACGACCAGGTCCGCGTTGTACGCCCACGGCACCGCCGTCTGCACCCCGTCCAGCACCCACCGGTCGCCGTCCCGCCGTGCCGTCACGGCGAGTTCGGCCGGGTCGTGGCCGGTGCGGCCGTGCGCGGCGACGGTCAGCACGAGGTCGCCGCGGCCGGCCCGGGTGAGCAGGGCGGACCTCAACTCCTCGCCGCCGTAGGCCTGTACGGTCGCCGCCGCCGCGTTGCTCTCCAGGAGCGGCACCCTGGCCAGCACCTTCGCCGACTCCCGCAGCACCAGGCACAGGGCGATCGCGTCCAGGCCCGCGCCGCTGTACGCCTCGTCGAGCAGCAGGCTCAGCAGGTCCGCCCCGGCGAGCCTGGCCCACAGCGCGCGGTCGAAGTCGTCGGCCACGGCGCCCGTGGTGTCGGCCGGACTGGGCACACCGTCCGGCGCGACATCGGCGAACACCCCCGCCGCCGCCTCGGCCGCCGCCTGCTGCTCCTCGCTGAAGGTGAAGTCCACGGTTCCCGTCCTTCCGCAAGACCTGATCTGACGGAGCGTCAAGATAGAACACGTTCTACAAGAAGGGAACGGTCCGGCCGGTTGCCCCGCACCTGCCGATCGTTCGGTTTGTCCGTTCCATGGTCGAATGCGCCGAGGTGGGGCGTCAACGGCTGTGGATAACCCGCGGGCAGCCCCTGTGGACAACATGACAAGGTGCATGACCTGTGGGCATCAGGACTGTGCCGGGAGCGTGCGTCTGAGTACCGTTCCGTGCGACGGACAGGAATCGGAAACGGGGCGGAATGGACGCGAACGACGGAGGCTCGAACGCCCCCGAGGGGGAGCAGGCGCCTGCTCCCTCCGTCGAGGGCCCCCCGCGCACGCCAGCCGCCCCCGAAGGGCCGCACGTGCCCGCCCAGCAGCCCCCGTACCCACCTCCGCCCGAGCCGCAGGCACAGCCGCACCCGCCCCACGATCTCGCGGACGCCCGTATCGGAGTCTCCGCGCTGTCCCTGCGCTATCAGATCGGTGCCGCGCTGGCGGTCGCGGTCGTCGCGGTGGCCGCGCTGGTCCATCTCGGGATGGTGTTCCTGCACGTCGCGCCGTCGAACACGGTGACGAAGCAGCACGGCAAGGCGATCGACGAGTGGATCTATCCCGAGTTCGAGCAGAACTGGAAGCTCTTCGCGCCGAACCCGTTGCAGCAGAACATCGAGGTCCAGGTGCGCGCCGATGTCCGTACCGCGGACGGCACGACCCGTACGACCGGCTGGTACGACCTGTCGGCCGAGGACGGCGCGGCCATCGACGGCAATCTCCTGCCGAGCCACACCGAGCAGAACGAGCTGCGCAGGGCCTGGGACTTCCTTACCGCCACGCACGACAGCGCCAACCGCCCGATCGGCCTGCGTGGCACGCTCGCGGAGACGTATCTGCGGCGCATCGTCGTGCTGCGCCTGGACCGGGACGACGCGGCCGGCGGGCAGGGCGGTGTCGTCCAGCGCGTCCAGGTCCGCTCCCGCACCACCAACGTGCCCCCGCCCGAGTGGAGTGACGAGCAGGTGTCGACCACCCCCCAGTACCGCCTGCTGCCCTGGTGGCCGGTCCCGGCGGACGAGGCCGCGGGAGGCGTCCGGTGAACGGTTTCTCCCTCGCGGTCTCGCGAGGCATCGCCCGCGTCACCGAGTCGGCCCTCGGTCCCTACCAGAGCGCCGTGATCCGCATCGGCTTCGCCGGGACCTGGCTGCTGTTCCTGCTCCGCGAACTGCCCCACCGCCAGGAGCTCTACGGCCCCGACGGACCGTGGAGCTGGGACCTCGCCCGCCAACTGATCGCGGACAACGGCGCGTTCACGGCCCTGATGTGGTCGGACGGGCAGTTCTGGTTCGAGACGGTGTACGCGCTGGCCGTACTGGCGAGCGTCCTGCTGCTGCTCGGCTGGCGCACCCGCACGATGTCCGTGCTGTTCATGGTCGGCGTGCTCTCCCTGCAGAACCGCAGTGTCTTCATGGGCGACGGCGGCGACAACGTCCTGCACCTGATGTCCCTGTACCTGGTGTTCACCCGCTGCGGCCAGGTCTGGTCCCTCGACGCACGCCGGGCCCTGCGTACGCGGGACGCACGCGCGCGTGGGGAGCGGATTCCCGACCGGGTCGGACCCGTCCTGTGGATCGTGCTCGGCGCGGCGCTCGTCGCGGTGACCGCGGCCGGCCGGTTCGACAGCGCCTGGTTCGTGCCCGCGCTGCTGTGGGGCGTCTGGCTGGCGCAGGCCCTGTGGTGGGTGATCGGGCGGTACGCGAGGTCGTACGAGCCCCGGGTGCTGCTCGACGTCGTCGCGAACGTGATCCACAACGGCGCCCTGTTCGTGATCGCGTGCGAGGCCTGTCTGATCTACGCGACGGCCGGCTGGTACAAGATCCAGGGTTCCCGCTGGCAGGACGGCACCGCCGTCTACTACCCGCTCCACCTCGACTACTTCTCCCCCTGGCCCGCCCTCGCCGACCTGCTGGCCGGCAGCGGCACGATGGTCATGCTCGTGACCTACGGGACCGTGATCGTGCAGGTCGCCTTCCCGTTCACGCTCTTCAACCGGCGCGTCAAGAACGTCCTGCTGGCCGCGATGATGACCGAGCACGCCGTGATCGCCGTACTCCTGGGGCTGCCGTTCTTCTCTCTGGCGATGATCGCGACGGACGCGGTCTTCCTGCCGACGTCGTTCCTGCGCCGGCTCGGCGGATGGGCGGCACGCGCGCGTGGACGGTGGTTCACGTGGGGCGGCCGTCCGGTGCCGGACGGGGATCGGGGGGAGCCGCATGCCCCGGAGAACCCCGAGCACAGCCACGTAGGCTTCACCGCATGACCGACCCCGCAGCGGCCGACTGGCACCGGCTCGCCGAGACCGCCGTGCTGCTCGACGGATTCCACGCCCTCAAGCACGCGCTGCGCTTCGGGGCCGAGGTCCCCGTGGCGGTCACCACGGACCGGCGGGCGGCCCTCGCCCTCGCCGCCGAACTGGCCCCCGACGTACGGGACACCCTGGACGCGCTGCTGACGGAGGTCCCGGAGGACACGTACCGGTCCTTCGTGCCGCGCCCGCATCCCACCGCGGTGGCCGCCCTGGCCATACGCCCCGCGCGTGACGCCAATCTCCGGAAGCTCGCGCACACGCCCCGCAGCGCGCCGGTGATCGTCCTCGACAACCCGCGCAACCTGGGCAACGCCGGGGCCGTGATCCGCCTCGCCGCCGGTTTCGGGGCGACCGGTGTGGTCACCACCGGGACGCTCGACCCCTGGCATCCCACGGTCGTGCGCGCCGGGGCGGGGCTGCACTACGCGACCGCCGTGGAGCGACTGACGGTCGACGAACTGCCGCCCGGCCCGGTGTTCGCCCTCGATCCGGAGGGCGACGACATCCGGGCCCTGAAGCTTCCGGACGACGCCGTCCTCGCCTTCGGCTCCGAACGCAGCGGCCTGTCGGCCGAACTACGCGCCCGCACCGACCACTTGGTGTCCCTGCCGATGCGCCCCCAGGTCTCCAGCTACAACCTGGCGACGAGCGTGGCGATGACCTTGTACCACTGGAGCACTGGAGCGCCCTGAAGGGGCGCGGGGAACTGCGCGACAAGCCACAACGGACCGTTAGTCGCACGACAACCGCACCCCCCGAGCTCCTAGGCGTCCCGACGAATCTCAACAACCCGGAACCGGTTCGCGACAAACGCCCCATCACACAGCGCAGCGTTGGCCGCCGGGTTACCCCCAGACCCGTGGAAGTCCGAGAACGCCGCCGTCTGATTGACGAACACCCCGCCCGTCAGGTTCAGCGACAACTGCGCCGCCTCCTCCAGGCAGACTTCCTCAACCGCAGCCTCGACCCCGGCGTCAGTCGTGTACGCCCCGACAGTCATCGCCCCCTTCTCCCGCACCGTCCGCCGCAGCAGCTCCACCGCGTCCGACGCCGAGTCGACCGCGACGGCGAAGGACACCGGCCCGAAGCACTCGCTCATGTACGCGGCCTCGTCGTCCGGCTTCGCCCCGTCCAGCTTCACGATCACCGGCGTGCGGACGACCGCGTCCGGGAACTCCGGGTTGGCGATCTCCCGTGAGGCGAGGGCGACTTCCCCGAGGCCGGAAGCCGCCTCCAGACGGGCCTTCACGTCCGGGTTGACCAGCGCGCCGAGGAGACCGTTCGCGCGGGCGTCGTCGCCCAGGAGACCGTCCACGGAGCGGGCGAGATCGGCGACGACCTCGTCGTAGGACTTGGGGCCCTGGTCGGTGGTGATGCCGTCGCGGGGGATCAGCAGGTTCTGCGGGGTGGTGCACATCTGGCCGCTGTAAAGGGACAGCGAGAACGCCAGGTTGGACAGCATCCCCTTGTAGTCGTCGGTCGATTCGACGACCACCGTGTTGACGCCGGCCTTCTCCGTGTAGACCTGCGCCTGGCGGGCGTTGGCCTCCAGCCAGTCGCCGAAGCCGGTCGACCCGGTGTAGTCGATGATCCGGATCTCGGGGCGGGTGGCCAGCGTCTTGGCGATGCCCTCGCCGGGACGCTCGGCGGCCAGTGCCACCAGGTTCGGGTCGAAGCCGGCCTCGGTGAGGACCTCACGGGCGATCTGGACGGTGAGCGCGAGCGGCAGCACCGCGCGCGGGTGGGGCTTCACCAGGACCGCGTTGCCGGTGGCGAGGGAGGCGAACAGGCCCGGATAGCCGTTCCACGTCGGGAAGGTGTTGCAGCCGATGACCAGGGCGGTACCGCGCGGGACCGGCGTGAACTCCTTGTTCATCACGAGCGGGTCGCGCTTGCCCTGGGGCTTGGTCCACTCCGCGACGGCGGGGGTGCGGACCTGCTCCGCGTACGCGTACGCCACCGCCTCCAGGCCGCGGTCCTGCGCGTGCGGGCCGCCCGCCTGGAACGCCATCATGAAGGCCTGGCCGCTGGTGTGCATGACCGCGTGCGCGAACTCGTGCGTCCGGTCGCTGATCCGCTTGAGGATCTCGATGCTGACCACGGCACGCGTCTCCGCGCCCGCGTCCCGCCAGGCCCGCTGCCCGGCGCGCATGGCCGGCAGCAGGACGTCGAGGTCCGCGTGCGGGTACGTCACGCCCAACTCGACGCCGTACGGCGACACTTCGCCGCCCACCCAGTCGTCCGTGCCGGGCTGGCCGAGGTCGAGACGGGTGCCCAGGAGGGCGTCGAAGGCGGCCTTGCCCGCCGCCGCGTCCAGGCTGCCGTGCTCGCCGTAGGCCTTCGGGTGTTCGGGGTGGGGGGACCAGTACGCGCGCGTGCGGATCGCTTCGAGCGCCTGGTCGAGTGTCGGCCGGTGCCGGGCGATCAGCTCGGGTGCGGACGGTTCGGCGGCCATGCGGGACCAACTCCTCGTTTCAAGAACTCGTCTGCGAGCTCATGACCTGGGCAGGAACAGGGGAAGGATCAGGGGCGGAAACAGGCGGTCAGAGTTAGAGTAACCGAACGATCGGTCGGGACAAGGGGGTCCGCCGCATCTGTGGAAAACCCCGTGCGGGAGGATCGCGCACATGACAGCACTCGACCTCAGCAGCCCCGTGGCCGTCGTCGGCGCCGGCACCATGGGCCAGGGCATCGCCCAGGTCGCGCTGACCGCGGGCCACGTCGTACGGCTGTACGACGCCGTCCCGGGACGGGCCGCGGAAGCGACCGCCGCCATCGGCGCCCGGCTCGACCGGCTCGTCGAGAAGGACCGGCTCACCGCCGCCGACCGGGACGCCGCACACGCCCGGCTGCTGCCCGCCGAGGCCCTCGCCGACCTCGCGGACTGCACCCTGGTCGTCGAGGCCGTCCTGGAGCGGCTGGACGTCAAACAGCAGTTGATGCGCGACCTGGAGGACATCGTCGGCGAGGACTGTCTGCTCGCCACCAACACCTCGTCCCTGTCGGTGACGGCCATCGGCGGCGCCCTGCGCAACCCCGGCCGCTTCGTCGGCCTGCACTTCTTCAACCCGGCGCCCCTGATGCCGCTCGTCGAGGTCGTCTCCGGGTTCGCCACCGACGTCACATCGGCCACGCGCGCGTACGAGATGTCCCGCGCCTGGGGCAAGACCCCCGTCGCCTGCGCCGACACCCCCGGCTTCATCGTCAACCGCATCGCCCGGCCCTTCTACGCCGAGGCCTTCGCGGTCTACGAGGCACAGGCCGCCGACCCGGTCACCATCGACGCGGTCCTGCGGGAGTCCGGCGGCTTCAAGATGGGCGCCTTCGAACTGACCGATCTCATCGGGCAGGACGTCAACGAGTCCGTCACGCACTCCGTGTGGCAGGCCTTCTTCCAGGACGTGCGCTTCACGCCCTCGCTCGCGCAGCGCCGGCTGGTCGAGTCCGGCCGCCTCGGCCGCAAGACCGGGCACGGCTGGTACGACCACGGGGACGACGCCGAGCAGCCCGAGCCGCACACCGCGGAACCCGCCCAGGCGCCCGCGTACGTCGTCGTCGAGGGCGACCTGGGCCCCGCGGCCGACCTGGTCGCGCTGATCCGCGAGGCGGGCATCGTCGTCCGCGAGGAGGAAGAGGACCACGGCACCCGCATGGTGCTGCCCGGCGGCGGTCAACTGGCGCTCGCCGACGGGCAGACCTCCGTCGAGTTCCGTGACGTCGTCTACTTCGACCTCGCCCTCGACTACCGCAGGGCCGGCCGCATCGCCCTGTCCGCCTCCCAGGACACCGCCTCCCAGACCCTCACCGAGGCGGTCGGCCTCTTCCAGGCGCTCGGCAAGAACGTCAGCCTCATCGGGGACGCCCCCGGGATGATCGTCGCCCGCACGGTGGCCCGGATCGTCGACCTGGCGCACGACGCCGTCGCCAAGGGCGTCGCCACCGAGGAGGACATCGACACCGCGATGCGCCTGGGTGTCAACTACCCTCTGGGTCCGTTCGAATGGAGCCGCAGGCTCGGCCGCAGTTGGGCCTACGACCTCCTGGACGACCTGCACCTGCGTGACCCGTCGGGACGGTACGCGCCGTCCCTCGCGCTCTACCGCCACGCGTACGCCACCGAGAAGCGGGAGGGCACCCCATGACCACCGCCAAGCGCGACACGTACACCCCGGAGAGCCTGCTCTCCGTCGCCGTCCAGGTCTTCATCGAGCGCGGCTACGACGGCACCTCCATGGAGCACCTCGCCAAGGCGGCCGGTATCTCCAAGTCGTCGATCTACCACCACGTCACCGGCAAGGAGGAGCTGCTGCGCCGCGCGGTCAGCCGCGCCCTGGACGGCCTCTTCGGGATCCTCGACGAGGAGCACGCACGCGTGGGGCGCGCCGTCGAGCGGCTGGAGTACGTCGTACGGCGGATGGTCGAGGTGCTGACCTCCGAGCTGCCGTACGTGACGCTGCTGCTGCGGGTGCGGGGCAACACCGACGCCGAGCGGTGGGCCCTGGAGCGGCGCCGTGACTTCGACCACCGGGTGGCCGAGCTGCTGAAGGCCGCGGCGGCCGACGGCGATCTGCGCGGCGACGTGGAGGTACGGCTCGCGACCCGGCTCGTCTTCGGGATGATCAACTCCATCGTGGAGTGGTACCGGCCCGACGGGCGGGGCATGGGCGAGCGCGAAGTGACCGACGCGGTGGCCCAGTTGGTGTTCTCCGGGCTGCGCGCGCAGAACTGAGTCCCTCAGGGGCGGATCAGCCCTGGGGCTCCAGGTCCTCCTCCTCGAACACCAGCAGCGTGCGCGTGCTGAGCACCTCGGGGATCGCCTGGAGCCGGTTGAGGACCAGGTCGCGCAGCGCCCGGTTGTCCAGGGTGTGCACCAGGAGCAGCACGTCGAAGTCGCCGCCCACCTGCGCGATGTGCGAGGCGCCCGGCAGGAGCCTGAGCTGTTCGCGGACCGTGCGCCAGGAGTTCTGCACGATCTTCAGGGTGATGTACGCCGACGTGCCCTGCCCCGCGCGTTCATGGTCGACCCGGGCGCCGAAGCCGCGGATGACGCCGTCCTCGATGAGCCGGTTGATCCGCGCGTAGGCGTTGGCGCGCGAGACGTGCACCCGTTCGGCGACCGACCTTATCGACGCGCGGCCGTCCGTCTGGAGCATCTTCAGGATGTCCTGGTCGATGGCGTCGAGCGGACGCGGGGGCGGCAGGGCGCTGCTGTCGTCCGGGCCCTCGGCCATTTGTTCAGGTGCCATGTCCCCCCGCCTCCCTGCCATGGACGTACTGCGTTCATTTCAGGTTGTGGAGAACCGTTTGTCCACAGCCTGGAGGTGCCTGTAGCCAAAATGTGCCGACGACCGAACAATCGGTAGGGAGGCGCGGCACGTCCGACGCGCCTCTCCGAGCCACTCCCCCGAGGAGGTGCCGTCATGACGGTCATGGAGCAGCGGGGCGCGTACCGGCCCACACCGCCGCCCGCCTGGCAGCCGCGCACGGACCCCGCGCCCCTGCTGCCCGACGCCGCGCCGTACCGCGTGCTCGGCACCGGGGCGGCCGCGCAGGCCGACCCCGAGCTGCTGCGCAGGCTGTACGCCGAGCTGGTGCGCGGCCGCCGGTACAACGCGCAGGCCACCGCCCTCACCAAGCAGGGCCGGCTCGCGGTGTACCCCTCCACCACCGGCCAGGAGGCCTGCGAGGTCGCCGCCGCGCTGGTCCTCCAGGAGCAGGACTGGCTCTTCCCCAGCTACCGCGACACCCTCGCCGCCGTCGCCCGCGGCCTCGACCCCGTGCAGGCCCTCACCCTGCTGCGCGGCGACTGGCACACCGGCTACGACCCGCGCGAGCACCGCATCGCCCCGCTGAGCACCCCGCTCGCCACCCAACTGCCGCACGCGGTGGGCCTCGCCCACGCGGCCCGCCTCAAGGGCGACGACGTGGTCGCGCTCGCCATGGTCGGCGACGGCGGCACCAGCGAGGGCGACTTCCACGAGGCGCTGAACTTCGCCGCCGTCTGGCAGGCCCCGGTCGTCTTCCTGGTCCAGAACAACGGCTTCGCGATCTCCGTCCCCCTCGCCAAGCAGACCGCGGCCCCCTCCCTGGCCCACAAGGCCGTCGGCTACGGCATGCCCGGCCGCCTGGTCGACGGCAACGACGCGGTCGCCGTGCACGAGGTCCTCAGCGACGCCGTACGGCACGCGCGCGAGGGCGGCGGTCCCACGCTCGTCGAGGCGATCACGTACCGCATCGAGGCCCACACCAACGCCGACGACGCGACCCGCTACCGGGGCGAGACCGAGGTCGAGGCCTGGCGCGCGCACGACCCGATCGCCCTCCTGGAGCACGAGCTGACCGAGCGCGGCCTCATCGACGAGGCCGGCATCCAGGCCGCCCGCGACGCCGCCGAGACCATGGCGGCCGAGCTGCGCGCGCACATGAACCAGGACCCGGTGCTCGACCCCATGGACCTGTTCGCCGACGTGTACGCCGAGCCCACCCCCCAACTGCGCGAACAGCGCGAACAGTTGGCGGCCGAGCTCGCGGCCGAGCGGGAGGGGACGCACTCGTGACCACCGTCGCCCTCAAACCAGCCACCATGGCGCAGGCCCTCACGCGCGCGTTGCGCGACGCCATGGCCGCCGACCCCACCGTGCACGTCATGGGCGAGGACGTCGGCACCCTCGGCGGCGTCTTCCGGGTCACCGACGGCCTCGCCAAGGAGTTCGGCGAGGACCGCTGCACGGACACCCCCCTCGCCGAGGCCGGCATCCTCGGCACGGCTGTCGGCATGGCCATGTACGGCCTGCGCCCGGTCGTGGAGATGCAGTTCGACGCCTTCGCCTACCCGGCGTTCGAGCAACTGATCAGCCACGTCTCCCGCATGCGCAACCGCACCCGCGGCGCCATGCCCCTCCCGATCACGATCCGCGTCCCCTACGGCGGCGGCATCGGCGGAGTCGAGCACCACAGCGATTCCTCCGAGGCCTACTACATGGCGACCCCGGGCCTGCACGTCGTCACCCCCGCGACGGTCGCCGACGCCTACGGCCTGCTGCGCGCCGCCATCGCCTCCGACGACCCGGTCGTCTTCCTGGAGCCCAAGCGCCTGTACTGGTCGAAGGACACCTGGAACCCCGACGAGCCGACCCCCGTCGACCCGATCGGCCGCGCGGTCGTCCGCCGCCCCGGCCGCAGCGCCACGCTCATCACCTACGGCCCCTCCCTCCCCGTCTGCCTCGAAGCCGCCGACGCGGCCCGCGCCGAGGGCTGGGACCTCGAAGTCGTCGACCTGCGCTCCCTGGTGCCCTTCGACGACGAGACGGTGTGCGCGTCCGTACGGCGCACCGGCCGCGCCCTCGTCGTGCACGAGTCGGGCGGATACGGCGGCCCCGGTGGCGAGATCGCGGCCCGGGTCACGGAGCGCTGCTTCCACCACCTGGAGGCGCCGGTCCTGCGCGTCGCCGGGTTCGACATCCCGTATCCGCCGCCGATGCTGGAGCGGCACCACCTGCCCGGCGTCGACCGGATCCTGGACGCCGTCGGCCGCTTGCAGTGGGAGGCGGAGAACTGATGGCACAGGTACTGGAGTTCAAGCTCCCCGACCTCGGCGAGGGCCTCACCGAGGCGGAGATCGTGCGCTGGCTGGTCCAGGTCGGCGACGTCGTCGCCATCGACCAGCCGGTCGTCGAGGTCGAGACGGCCAAGGCGATGGTCGAGGTCCCCTGCCCCTACGGCGGCGTCGTCACGGCCCGCTTCGGCGAGGAGGGTGCCGAACTGCCCGTAGGCGCCCCGCTGTTGACGGTCGCGGTGGGGGCACCTGCCTCCGACGTCGAAACCGGCACCGAGACCGAGGGCTCGGGGAACGTGCTGGTGGGCTACGGCACGGGAGCCCCTCCCGCTCGGCGGCGGCGAGTACGGCGGATGGCAGCGGACGTCGTGACCTCGGTGGCGGACACCCCCGCCCCTGAGACCGCCGGTCGCGACGACGGTCCCGTACCCGTGATCTCGCCCCTCGTACGACGGCTCGCGCGCGAGAACGGCCTGGAACTGCGGGAGTTGACGGGTTCCGGGCGGGACGGGCTGATCCTGCGGGCGGATGTCGAGAAGGCGCTCCGCGCGGCGGCGGCCCAGGAAGCGACCTCACAGGAAGCGACCCTCCTCTCCCCGGCCACGAGCCCCACCCCGGTCGCCACCTCTGACGGAGTCACCCGCACCCCCCTCCGCGGCATCCGGGGCGCCGTGGCCGACAAGCTCTCCCGCAGTCGCCGGGAGATCCCCGACGCGACCTGCTGGGTGGACGCCGACGCGACGGAGCTGATGCGCGCCCGCGCGGCCATGAACGCCGGCGCCGGGCCCAAGATCTCCGTACTGGCGTTCCTCGCCCGGATCTGCACGGCCGCGCTGACCCGGTTCCCCGAGCTCAACTCCAGCGTGGACATGGAGGCGCGGGAGGTCGTCCGGTTCGACCGGATCCACCTCGGCTTCGCCGCGCAGACCGAACGCGGGCTCGTCGTACCCGTCGTACGGGACGCGCACACGCGGGGCGCGGAGGCGCTGAGCGCGGAGTTCGCCCGGCTCACCGAGGCGGCCCGGGCCGGCGCGCTGACCCCCGGGGACCTCACCGGCGGCACCTTCACGCTCAACAACTACGGGGTGTTCGGCGTCGACGGTTCCACGCCGATCATCAACCACCCCGAGGCGGCCATGCTCGGCGTCGGCCGTATCGTCCCCAAACCCTGGGTGCACGAGGGCGAGTTGGCGGTCCGGCAGGTCGTCCAGCTCTCGCTCACCTTCGACCACCGGGTGTGCGACGGCGGTACGGCGGGCGGTTTCCTGCGGTATGTGGCGGACTGTGTGGAACAGCCGGCTGTGCTGTTGCGCATCCTATGATCACGGCCGCGCGGACACGTTCCCTGTGATCAGGGCGGCACGCATACTCGGGGGGTGACCGCGTACGAGCCCCCCGACGGCGTCGGCCCCGCGCCGGGTGCCACCGGCTCCGCGCCGGGCGCCGCCGATGCCCTGCCCGGTGAGATGACCGGCGCGGCACCGGAAGCCACACCTGCGGTCACGCACGCCGTCCTGCCCGGCGCGGCGCCGGCCGCTCTGCCCGAGGCCGCCGCCGACGGCCCGCCCGGCGCCGCACGTGATGACCCGCCCGCCGCGCCGGAGGCCGCCGCTTCCCGGGCCGCACACCGCGCGTTCCCCAGCGCTGCACTGGCCGTCCCGCCCGCCGCCGACCCCGACGCCACGTCCGCTGCCGCCCCCGACACCTCCCACGACGCCATCGTGCTGGCCGGTGGTGCCGCCCGGCGGCTCGGCGGTGCCGACAAACCCGGTCTGCGGGTGGGGGGACGGCCGCTGCTCGACCGGGTGCTCGGTGCCTGTGCCGATGCGCGGACCACGGTCGTGGTTGCCGACCCCCGGCCCACCTCCCGGCCGGTGCGCTGGGCGCGCGAAGACCCGCCCGGCGCGGGCCCGGTCGCCGCGCTCGACGCCGGCCTGCGCCACACCACCGCCGACGCCGTCGTGGTCCTCTCGGCCGACCTGCCGTTCCTCGAAGTGGCGACCGTACGGCGGCTGTTGACCGCTCTGCGAAGCAGCGGCGCCGAGGGAGCGCTGCTCACCGACGCCGACGGACGCGACCAGCCGCTCGTGGCCGCGTACCGCGCGCGGGCGCTCCGCCGGGAGCTGACCGCACTCGCCAAGGAGCACGGCAGCCTCACCGGGCTGCCCCTGCGCAGGCTGACCGCCGCGCTCGATCTCACCCGCGTCCCCGACCCCGTCGCGTCCTTCGACTGCGACACCTGGGACGACCTCGTCACCGCCAGGGCACGCATCAGGGAGCATGGGCACGTGTTGGATGAATGGATTTCCGCAGTCAAGGACGAACTGGGCATCGACCTGGACGTCGACACCGGCATCCTGCTCGACCTCGCCCGCGACGCAGCCCACGGAGTGGCCAGGCCCGCCGCCCCGCTGACCACGTTCCTGGTCGGCTACGCGGCGGCGCGGGGCAAGGGCGGACCCGAAGCAGTCGCCGAGGCCGCCCGCAAAGCCGTGGCCCTCGCGCTGCGCTGGGCGGACGAAGAGACTTCCGGGGCCGCACCCGACGCCCCATCCGGGCCAGCCCCCGAGACGAAGCCCGGCCCCGGCACCGACGCAACGTCCGATCCAGCGCTCGAGGCCGCTCCCAAATCCGCGCCCGGCGCGAAGTCAGACGCCTCCCCCGGCACCAAGCCCCGGACAGAGACCGGCGCTATCCCCGGCGCCACACCGGAGGCCGCGCCCGGGTCGAACCCCGGCGCCCCGTCCACCACCCCGCACCCGGACTCCACCGCATGACCGCCCGCGGCACGCACACGCACCCCGGCGAGCACGCCCGGGACGTCGAGGATCTCGACGTCGAGGAGGTACTCGCCCTCGTGAACGCAGGCAGCACCGGCGACGCCGCCGAGCCCCCGCCCCCACCGCAGGACACGCCCCCAACCCCCGGCGCACCCCGCAAACCGGAGTCCCGGCACCGAGCCACCCCCTGGCCCGAGGCCCGCGCGATCGCCGCCCGCGCCGCCCGTTCCTGTGGCCACCGCGCTCCCGTCTCCGTGCTCCTCGACTCCGCCCTCGGCCTGGTCCTGGCCGCGCCGCTCGTCGCGCTGAGCGACCTGCCCTCGTTCGACACCTCCGCGATGGACGGCTGGGCGGTCGCGGGGCCCGGCCCCTGGGCCGTACGCGAGGACGGGGTGCTCGCGGGGCACGCGCAGCCCGAGCCGTTGAGCGACGGCGAGGCCGTGCGGATCGCGACCGGCGCCCGGGTCCCCGCCGACGCCACCGCCGTGATCCGCAGCGAACACGGCCGCACCGACGACAAGGGCCGCCTCCACGCGGCCCGGGACGTCGGACACGGCCAGGACATCCGACCGCGCGGCCAGGAGTGCCGCAGCGGCGACCATCTGCTGCCCGGCGGCACCCTGGTGACCCCGGCGGTGCTCGGTCTCGCCGCGGCCGCCGGCTACGACACGCTCACCGTCGTACCCCGCCCCCGGGTCGAAGTCCTCATCCTGGGCGACGAGTTGCTCACCGAGGGGCTGCCCCACGACGGGTTCATCCGGGACGCGCTCGGCCCGATGCTGCCGTCCTGGCTGCGCGCACTCGGTGCCGAGGTCACCGCGGTCCGTCGGCTCGGCGACGACGCGAAGGCGCTGCACAAGGCCATCACGGGAAGCGCCGCCGACCTCGTCGTCACCACCGGCGGCACCGCTTCCGGCCCGGTCGACCACGTCCACCCCACCCTGCGCAGCATCGGTGCCGAACTCCTGGTGGACGGCGTGAAAGTCCGCCCCGGCCACCCCATGCTGCTGGCCCGCATCAAGGACGACCAGCACCTCGTCGGGCTGCCCGGCAACCCGTTGGCCGCGATCTCCGGCCTGCTCACTCTCGCCGAGCCGCTGCTGCGGACCCTGTCGGCCCACCCCGCCCCGGAGCCGTACGCGCTGCCTCTCCAGGACGCGGTGCACGGGCACCCGTACGACACCCGGCTCGTCCCCGCCGTTCTGCGCGGCGACCGGGCCGTTCCGCTGCACTTCAACGGCCCGGCCATGCTGCGCGGGATCGCGGCGGCCGACGCGCTCGCGGTCGTACCGCCCGGTGGTGCGCGCCAGGGGCAGCAGGCGGAACTCATCGATCTGCCCTGGGCGGCCGCCGGGATCGGGGTGTGTTTCACGTGAAACAATCGGGCCATGATGCGATCGCCCGCCAGGCGGACGAGCATCTCGTGACCCATCGGGTGGAACTCCCGAAGAAAGTGGTCGAGCACCCCTTCCGGCAGGTCGCCAAACGGCTGTCCATCGCCCTGTTCCTGCTCGTCGCGACCGCGTTGATCGTCTATGCCGATCACGAGGGCTACAACGACAACTCGGACGGCTCGGTCGACTTCCTCGACGCCTTCTACTACGCCACGGTCACCCTCTCGACCACCGGCTACGGCGACATCACCCCGGTCAGCGACGGCGCCCGACTCACCAACATCCTCGTCGTCACGCCCCTGCGGGTGTTCTTCCTGATCGTCCTCGTCGGCACCACCCTCGAAGTCCTCACCGAACGCACGCGGGAGGAATGGCGCCTCAACCGCTGGAGGTCCACCTTGCGGGATCACACCGTCGTCGTCGGCTTCGGCACGAAGGGGCGGTCCGCGATCCAGACCGTGTGCGCGACGGGGCTCAAGAAGGAACAGGTCGTCGTGGTCGACCCCAGCGCGAAGGTGATCGAGGCCGCGAGCTCCGACGGATACGTCGGGGTCGTCGGGGACGCCACCCGCAGCGAGGTCCTGAAGCGTGCCGAGGTGCAGAAGGCCCGGCAGATCATCATCGCGACACAGCGCGACGACACGGCTGTGCTGGTGACTCTCACGGCCCGGCAGCTCAACCGGGGCGCGAAGATCGTGGCCGCTGTGCGCGAGGAGGAGAACGCGCCGCTGCTCAAGCAGTCCGGCGCCGACGCCGTCATCACCAGCGCCAGCGCGGCCGGCCGGCTGCTCGGCCTGTCCGTGCTCAGCCCCGCCGCCGGCATGGTCATGGAGGACCTCATCCAGCAGGGCAGCGGGCTCGACATGACCGAACGCCCGGTCATAAAGGCCGAGGTGGGCAAGTCGCCGCGGGACACGGACGACCTGGTGGTGAGCGTCGTCCGCGGGCACCGGGTGCTCGGCTACGACGATCCGGCCATCGGGACGCTTCAGCTCACCGACCGGCTCATCACCATCGTGCGGGTCTCGCCGGGTTCACAGGTCGCGCCGGACACCCGGCCGTTGCCGCAGTGACACCCCGTCGGGCGTTGCCGCAGTGACACGTCGTCGGCCGCTGTCGACAGTGACCCGCCTTCGGCGGTCGGCCGTATGACGAGGAGTAGCGTCGGGCTCATGCATGCGATCACGATTTCCGAACCTGGTGGGCCCGAGGCGCTGGTGTGGGACGAGGTCCCGGATCCGGTGGCCGGCGAGGGCGAGGTACTGGTCGAGGTGGTGGCCAGCGCGGTCAACCGGGCCGACATCATGCAACGCCAGGGCTTCTACAACCCGCCGCCCGGCGCGTCCCTCTACCCCGGCCTCGAATGCTCGGGCCGGATCACCGAGATCGGCCCCGGGGTCTCCGGCTGGTCGGTCGGCGACGAGGTGTGCGCGCTGCTCGCGGGCGGCGGCTACGCCGAGAAGGTCGCCGTTCCGGCCGGGCAGTTGCTGCCCGTGCCCGCCGGCGTGGACCTGAAGCAGGCCGCGGCGCTGCCCGAGGTGGTCTGCACGGTCTGGTCCAACGTCTTCATGGTCGCCCACCTCCGCCCCGCCGAGACGCTCCTCGTGCACGGCGGTTCCAGCGGCATCGGCACCATGGCGATCCAGCTCGCCAAGGCCGTCGGCGCGAAGGTCGCCGTCACCGCCGGCACGAAGGAGAAGCTCGACTACTGCGCCGAGTTGGGCGCCGACATCCTGATCAACTATCGCGAGCAGGACTTCGTCGCCGAGATCGCGCAGGCCACGGGCGGTGCGGGCGCCGACGTCATCCTCGACAACATGGGCGCCAAGTACCTGGACCGCAACGTCCAGGCCCTCGCGGTCAACGGGCGGCTCGCGATCATCGGGCTGCAGGGCGGTATCAAGGCCGAACTCAACATCGCCGCCCTCCTCGGCAAGCGGGCCGCGATCAGCGCGACCTCGCTGCGGGCCCGCCCGCTCGGCGAGAAGGCGGCCATCGTCGCCGCCGTACGCGAGCATGTGTGGCCGCTGATCGAGGCCGGTCAGATCCGGCCGGTCGTCGACCGGGAGCTGCCGATGAGCGAGGCCGGGGCCGCGCACCAGGTGCTGGAGGACAGCGGGCACATCGGAAAGGTGCTGCTCGTCGCGCCGTAGGCCGGGCACGCCCTAGCCGCGGCGCACCCGCAGACCGATGAAGGCCAGCCCCAGGCCGAGCCCGATGAGGATCAGACCGCTGCCCAGCGGCAGGATCCGCAGCACGGGCTCGGCGGGGTCCTCGGCGTGGGTGACGGTCTGGCGCAGGGGCCGGAGCGGCGGCGAGGAGGACACGGGTGCCGCCTCCTGGGCAGACGCGGAGTCGGCGGGCGCGGGACTGTCCGCGCGGCTCGCGTCGCCGTTGCCGTCGGCTTTCGGCCCGGCCGTTTCGTCGCCGCCACTCTCCTCCCCGTCTCCTCCGCCGCTTTCGTCCTCGTCCTCCTCGGCGGTCGGTTCCGCGGTACGGCCCGGCCGTTCGCGTCCTTCGCCCGCCCGGCTACCGGCCCTGGAGGGATCGGGGGAGGCGGGCGCGGGGGCGAGGGCATCAGCGGGGCCGGGTGCGTGGGCCGGGGGATGCGGATCCGGTCGGCCGTGCGTGGGGAGGTGGCCGGGACCGGGCCGGGAACCGGGGCCGGGGCTGGAGCTGGGGCCAGACGCGGAGGCAGCCGCATCGTCCCTGACGGCGACCACACCCGAAGCACCCCTCGTCACACCCCCCACCTCCGCGCCGTACGCCAGGACACCCCCGTAAGGGCCCACGACCGCACCCGTGCTCAGGACGAGCAGTAGTCCGGTCGCGCGTAGCGAGGGCGGTGTGCGTAGCGATGGAGTCACGTCCGTGACCCCCTCCCGAAGCCGAGGCGGCAAGATCGACGGAACCAGCGTCACATCGGGTGGGCGCTCCGGCACTCCGGGTTCGGCCATGTGGAAAAGGTCGATCACCTTACGAGGGGGGCACCACGGTGGTGAGGTGTACGAGTGCGAGAGAATGGCGGCATGGAGATGCCGAGGAACGAAAGGTCACCGGAGAAGCCTCAGATCCTGGTCGTGGGACAGGACGGGATGGCGCTCGGTGGCACCGGGGACGAGGACTCCCGCGAGATCCCGGTGACGGAGATGGTGGAGCAGCCGGCCAAGGTCATGCGGATCGGCAGCATGATCAAGCAGCTTCTCGAGGAGGTGCGTGCGGCTCCCCTCGACGAAGCCAGCCGGGCTCGGCTCAAGGAGATCCACCGCAGCTCCGTGAAGGAGCTGGAGGACGGTCTGGCGCCCGAGCTGGTGGAGGAGCTGGAGCGGCTGTCGCTGCCGTTCACGGACGACGTGACGCCGAGCGACGCGGAACTGCGCATCTCGCAGGCCCAGTTGGTGGGCTGGCTGGAGGGACTCTTCCACGGGATCCAGACCACGCTGTTCGCCCAGCAGATGGCCGCGCGGGCGCAGTTGGAGCAGATGCGCCGGGCCCTGCCGCCGGGTGTCGGTGACGGCGCCGAGGAGGGGCAGCCGGGCGCCGGGCGCGTGAGCGGCCCGTACCTGTAGACACCCCCACATGCCCAGCGGGCCCGGCAGCGACTGCTGCCGGGCCCTTCCACATCACGGGGTCAGGATCACGGGGTCAGGACGGGTTGCCCGTCGACACACCCAACTGGATCTGGGGCATCTCCTTGGGGTCCACGTCCGTGCCGGCCGCCGGGAACTGGTCCATGACCGTGCCCTGGCCGTAGGTGCTCTCGTTCTCGGACTTGACCTTCACCTTCCAGCCCGCGGCCCGCAGGCAGGCCTTGACCGAGTCGATGTACTTGAACTGGAAGTCCGGGATCTGGATCTTGCTGGGGTCGTTGTACGACTCCTCCGGCTCCGTGCACGCGGTCGGCTCGATCGTCTTCGACGTGTCGCCGTCGCGGTGGCCCTCGACCGCGGTCGCCGAGGTGCTCGTACTGGCGCTGCTGTCGCCGCCCTTCGCGTCGTCGGAGCCGCCGCCGTTCAGCGACAGGGCGACGATCAGGGCGCCGACCGCGAGGACGGCGACGACGGCCGAGCCGATGATCACCGGTCTGTTGCTCTTGCCGCCGCCTCCCCCCGGCGAGGGCGCCAGGTTGTACGGCGGCGGGGTCGAGATGCCCTGCTGCCCGAACCCGACCGAGGCCGGCGTCTGATAGCCGGCCTGCTGCGGATAGCCGTAGGCAGGTGAGGGCGCGGGCGCGGGCGCGGGGGTGCCGCCGTAGGGACCCGGCTGGTACGGCGTCTGTACGGGGCCGCTGGGTGCCTGGGCCGCCTGGTCGACCGGCGGGAACACCGCGGAGCCGACGCCGGCGCCGCTCGGCGTGGGCGGGCCCGGGACGATGCTCGGGGCCGCCGCGTGCAGCGAGTTCGCCACCCGCAGACACTCGTCGCGCATGGCTTCGGCGCTGGGGAAGCGCTCGTTCGGGTTCTTCTTCAGCGCGCGGGCGACGAGCGCGTCCACGGCCGGCGGCAGGGAACGGTTGATCGAGGAGGGCGCGACCGGCTCTTCCTGCACATGCGCGTACGCGATGGCCAGCGGCGAGTCCGCGTCGAACGGCAGCCGCCCGGTGACCAGTTGGAACAGCATGATGCCGACCGAGTACAGGTCGCTGCGCGCGTCCACGCCCCGGCCGAGCGCCTGCTCCGGCGAGAGGTACTGCGGGGTGCCGACGACCATGCCGGTCTGCGTCATCGAGGTGACCCCGGACTGCATGGCACGGGCGATGCCGAAGTCCATGACCTTGATGACCCCGCGCTTGGTCATCATCACGTTGCCCGGCTTGATGTCCCGGTGCACCAGGCCCATCTCGTGACTGATGTCGAGCGCGGCCAGCACGTCCGCGGTGATCCGCAGCGCCTTGTCGGCGGGCATCGCGCCCACCTGCCGTACGTCCTCGTCGAGCACGGAGCCGAGCGGGCGGCCCTCGACGTACTCCATGACGATGTACGGCATCGTCGTGCCGTCGAGGGCGTCCTCGCCGGTGTCGAAGACCGAGACGATGTTGGTGTGGGTGAGCTTGGCCACGGCCTGGGCCTCGCGGCGGAAGCGCTCGCGGAAGGCCTGTTCCCGGCCGAGTTCGGTGTGCAGTGTCTTGATCGCGACCTGGCGGTCGAGCACCGAGTCGTACGCCAGGTGCACCGAGGCCATGCCGCCCTCGCCGAGCAGATCACGCAGTTGATAGCGGCCACCTGCCAGTGCGCGTCCCGCATAGCGGTCCTGTGGGCCGTCCTGGCTCATCTTCCGTGTCCCCCATCGGCGCCGGCTCAGTGATCGAAAGTGCCATTCCCGGCCAAGTCTGCCGGAGGGCACTGACACGTCAAGCGCGGTGCCCGTTCCGTGACCGTACGCGAAAGAACAACCGTGGAAGCGTTACAGGTGCTGTACCGGCGGTACACAGAATTTGCACGACGGCACGTGATACCGATTTGATGACCGGTCCGTCTCCGGACGATTCCGGCACTGATCCCGGACCGGCGGCTTGCGCCGAGCCTGTAGCGTGGCCGACGGAGACCGTAACAACACCGCGCGCACCGCGGGCAGAAACGACGGCGAGGACTGATGGCACAGCAGCACGCTCAGGGCCCGTCCGACCCCGAGGCGGCTGGCGGCGGAATGTCGGACGCACCGGAGCTGTGGGGCAACGGCGGACTGGTCGGCGACGGCCGGTACCGCTTGACCCACCGGCTGGGTCGGGGCGGTATGGCCGAGGTCTTCGCCGCCGAGGACGTACGGCTCGGGCGCACGGTGGCGGTCAAGCTGCTCCGCTCGGACCTGGCCGAGGACCCGACCTCCAAGGCCCGCTTCACGCGCGAGGCCCAGTCGGTGGCCGGGCTCAACCACCACGCGATCGTCGCCGTGTACGACTCCGGCGAGGACGCGGTGGCCACCGGCGGCTACTCCGCGGGCCTGTCGGTCCCGTACATCGTGATGGAGATCGTCGAGGGCCGCACGATCCGCGACCTGCTCCTGAACGCCGAGGCGCCCGGGCCCGAGCAGGCCCTGATCATCGTCTCCGGGGTCCTGGAGGCGCTCGCCTACTCGCACCAGCACGGCATCGTGCACCGCGACATCAAGCCCGCGAACGTGATCATCACGCACAACGGCGCGGTCAAGGTCATGGACTTCGGCATCGCGCGCGCCCTGCACGGGGCGTCCACGACGATGACGCAGACCGGCATGGTCATGGGCACGCCCCAGTACCTCTCCCCGGAGCAGGCGCTCGGCAAGGCCGTCGACCACCGCTCCGACCTGTACGCGACGGGCTGCCTCCTCTACGAACTCCTCGCGCTGCGGCCCCCGTTCACCGGCGAGACGCCCCTGTCGGTGGTCTACCAGCACGTCCAGGACATCCCGGTCCCGCCGTCCCAGACCTCGAACGGCGTGTGCCCGCCGGAGCTCGACGGCCTCGTCATGCGCTCCCTCGCGAAGGACCCGGACGACCGTTTCCAGACGGCCGAGGAGATGCGCGGCCTCGTCCAGTACGGCCTGCAGATGTTGTACGACCAGGGCGGCCACACCGGGACCTGGAACACCGGGCCCGTGACGGTCGCGAACGGGCAGGGCACCCCTCCGGGGGGCTTCGCCGGTACGACCGTGATGCCCCAGGGCGACTCCTCCGGGACCACGCAGATCCCGCAGCCGATCCTGCCCGGCGGTTACGGCAACGGCGACGACGGCGGGTTCGAGGGTCACGGCAACCACGGCAGCGGCCGGGGCAAGCTGTGGATCCTCGCCGTGCTCGCGGTGATCGCCATCGCGGCGGGTGTGGCGCTGGCGTTGAACACCACCGGTAACGGCAGCGGCGGTTCGGGCACCACGCAGTCGCCGACCACTTCGCAGTCCGCGACCGACGACACGGCCACCGAGTCGCCGAGCGACGACACGACCGCCTCGCCGACGGACAACGACACCGACGACAGCGGCACGACTTCCGGTTCGCAGTACACGCCGACGCCCACGCCGTCGTACACCCCGACGGAGACGGCCACCGAGCAGCCTTCGAGCACCCCGACCCCGACGGTCACCAGGCAGCCCTCGAACACCCCGTCCGCGACGACGTCGGTGGACCCGACGGACACGGGCGGCACCGGTGACGACGGCGGTGACGACGGCGGCAACACCGTCGCCGGTGCCCTCGGCGGCTGACCGGGCCCGGCCCCACAAACGATCCACGCGCGCGTGCGCCCCTGAAACGGGTCCCCTGGAGAGGGGCTCCCGAAAAGGGGGTCCACGCGCGCGTGCCGTTTACCGGTGCCCCTGGGGAGCGCCCTCCGCGAACGCCTCGCACACCGCGTCGTACTCGCGCGTCCACCACACGGCGAGCGCCGAGGCCGCCGGGAACTGGGGGTCCGCGCGGGTGTCGCCGCGTTCGTAGTGCCAGCGCAGCATCCAGAAGTCGTTGAGCCGCTCCCACCACACCCGGTGCACGGCGGCGGCGAGTTCGGAGGGCGCGGCGCGCGCCGAACGCCGGTACGCGTGCGCGTACGCCCGCACCTTCGGCAGGTCCAGGGTCCCGTCGGGCCGTACGAAGAAGATCGCGGCGGCGCGTACGGCCTCCTCGGCGCGGGGCTGTACGCCGAGCCGGTCCCAGTCGACGATCGCGGCGGGGGCGTCGCCCTTGTAGAGCAGGTTGAACGGGTGGAAGTCGCCGTGCACCCACCCCACGGAAGCCCCGCGCGGCGGACGCCGGTCCGCGTGCCGTTCCAGCAGCTCGCGCCGCTCCAGCAGCCGGTGGCGGGCCAGTTCGTCGAAGGCGTCGGCGGGTCGGTGCCGGCGGACGTGCCCGAGCAGGTCGTCGATGAGGGCGAAGGTGTCGGCGGGGTCGGCGCCCGGCGCGCACTCCTCGCGCCGCCCCGGCATGACCCGCTCCAGGCTCGCGTGGACGACGCCCAGCAGCGCGCCGAGGCGCCCGCACTGGACGGTGGTCAACTGGCCGCCGTGGCGGTGCCTGCCGTCGATCCAGGGGTGCAGGGCGTAGGCGTGACCGCCCACGACGGCGACCGTACGGCCGTCGCGGGCCGGGAGCGGGGGTGCCACGGGGACGCCGAGGTCGGCCAGCTTCCGGGTCGCGGTGTGCTGGCGGGCGATCGCCGCCGGGTCCGCGGTCTCGGGGTCGAAGTGGTGCTTGAGGAAGTAGCGGCCCCGGGTCGTGCGGAGCCGGTAGCCGCGGTTCAGCAGGCCCTGCTCGACGGGTTCGCAGGCGACGGCGGACCCGGCGGCGTACTGGCGGAGGAGGGCGCCCAACGGGGGCGCGTGGAGCACGGGGGGTGGTACACGTAAGGGCGGCACGCGGCCGATGCTAGGGCACGAGACGCGCCTGTGAGCTGCGGTTTGTCACAGAAAGTCACCGCTCGGTCGTCGATGGTCGCTTTCGGTCACAGGGTGCGCCCGAAGTGCCTTTCGAGGCCGCCGTCCGTCGAGTGCACGGTGCCCAGTCGCGGCTCGATGCGCAGATAGACCGGCTCGTACGACTCGCCGTCCACCGTGTCCGGAGCGGCGCCGAAACGTTCGACCTGGTCGGCCGTCGGCTCGTACGTCTCGCACGCGCCCACGACCTGCACGGACCACAGACCCTCGCCCGGCCGGGCCGAGCCCAGGTTGTCCGCCCCGTAGGCGACGACGCTGCCCACGCACGCGTGGTGGTAGCCGTGGCTCCGGGGCATGCGCAGCAGCAGTCGGCCGTCCTGCACGATGTGGCTGGCGAAGGCCAGGAAGGGCAGCGCCCGCAGGGTGGTGGCCACCCTGCCGTGGTCGGTGCGGGCGAGCAGGTCGACGGCGAGCTCTGCGTCGGAGGACATGTCACCACTGTCGGCCGGACCGCACGCCCAGGGGAGGGGTCTTTGGTCCCTAATGCCGCTGCTGCTCGACCTGACTCTGTGCCTGTCTCCGTGCCACATAGGCCGCCGCCTGCGAGCGCCGCTCCATACCGAGTTTGGAAAGCAGACTCGACACGTAGTTCTTGATGGTCTTCTCCGCGAGGTGCAGCCGCTCGCCGATCACCCGGTTGGTGAGCCCCTCCCCGATCAGATCGAGGATCCTGCGCTCCTGGTCGGTGAGCCCGTCGAACTTGTCGTCCGGCTTGGCGCCGCCGTTGCGCAGCCGCTCCAGGACCCGGGCGGTCGCCACCGGGTCCAGCAGCGACTTCCCGGCCGCGACATCCCGGACGGCACTCAGCAGTTCGGTGCCCCGGATGGCCTTCAGGACGTACCCGGAGGCACCCGCCATGATCGCGTCGAAGAGGGCCTCGTCGTCCGAGTACGAGGTCAGCATCAGGCACTTCACGGACTCGTCGAGGGCGCGGATCTCCCGGCACACCTCGACACCGCTGCCGTCCGGGAGCCGTACGTCGAGAATCGCGACATCGGGGCGCACGGCCGGGATCCGCGCCAGCGCGTCGGCCGCCGTACCGGCCTCGCCGACCACCTCGATGTCGTCCTCGAACGAGAGCAGGTCGTGGACGCCACGCCGGACGACTTCATGGTCATCGAGGAGAAAAACGCTGATTTTTCCGTTTTCACTCACGCGGGAAGTCTCACATACGGCCTCTTCCCGTGCCCGAGGTGAGCGGGATAACGTGCCGTTGTTCCGGCCCCCTGCAAGGCTGTGACCAGGACTTGTTCCCGACTTTGCCGATTTACTTGGAAATCCAAGCAAAATCGCAGGTCAGGAGGGGTTTCACAGAATTGTGGAGCACTGGGTAACGTGCCTGTTGCAGGGCGCTCGCCGGGGCACCTGTCACGCCTGCTCCCGACGAACCGCACCCACCCTGTGCGTCCGTGGGGCGCAGGTGAGCCGCACTGGCACCCGGCGAACCCGGGGAGCCGGACCGACGGAGGAGCACACGTGACCGTGGAGAGCACTGCCCCGCGCAAGCCGCGACGCAGCGCCGGAAGCAAGGCCAAGGGCGCCGACCCGGACCTCGTCCAGTTGCTGACGCCCGAGGGCAAGCGAGTCAAGAACGCCAAGACCGCCCCGTACGACAAGTACGTCGCCGGCATCACCCCCGATGAGCTCCGCGGCCTGTACCGCGACATGGTGCTCACCCGCCGCTTCGACGCCGAGGCCACCGCCCTGCAGCGCCAGGGCGAGCTGGGCCTGTGGGCCTCGCTGCTCGGCCAGGAGGCCGCCCAGATCGGCTCCGGCCGGGCCACCCGCGAGGACGACTACGTCTTCCCGACCTACCGCGAGCACGGCGTCGCCTGGTGCCGCGGGGTCGACCCGACCAACCTGCTGGGCATGTTCCGGGGCGTCAACCACGGCGGCTGGGACCCCAACACGAACAACTTCCACCTGTACACGATCGTCATCGGCTCGCAGACCCTGCACGCCACGGGCTACGCGATGGGCGTGACCATGGACGGCGCCGACAGCGCCGTCATCGCGTACTTCGGGGACGGCGCCTCCAGCCAGGGCGACGTCGCCGAATCGTTCACCTTCTCGGCGGTGTACAACGCCCCGGTCGTGTTCTTCTGCCAGAACAACCAGTGGGCCATCTCCGAGCCCACCGAGAAGCAGACCCGCGTCCCGCTCTACCAGCGCGCACAGGGCTACGGCTTCCCGGGCGTCCGCGTCGACGGCAACGACGTCCTGGCCTGCCTCGCGGTCACCAAGTGGGCGCTGGAGCGGGCCCGCAACGGCGAGGGCCCGACGCTCGTCGAGGCGTACACGTACCGCATGGGCGCGCACACCACCTCCGACGACCCGACCAAGTACCGCGCCGACGAGGAGCGCGAGTCCTGGGAGGCGAAGGACCCGATCCTGCGCCTGCACAGGTATCTCGAGGCCTCAAACCACGCGGACGAGGGATTTTTCGCGGAACTCGAGACGGAGAGCGAGGCGTTGGGCAGGCGAGTGCGCGAAGCGGTCCGTGCCATGCCGGACCCGGACCGGTTCGCCATCTTCGAGCACGTGTACGCGGACGGACACGCGCTCGTCGACGAGGAGAGGGCCCAGTTCGCCGCCTACCAGGCGTCGTTCGCGGACGAAGAGGGGGGTAAGTGACATGGCGGAGACCACGACGTTCAAGAACCTGCCGCTGGCCAAGGCGATCAACGAATCGCTGCGCGCCGCCCTGGAGTCCGACCCCAAGGTCCTCATCATGGGCGAGGACGTCGGCAAGCTCGGCGGCGTCTTCCGTGTCACGGACGGCCTCCAGAAGGACTTCGGCGAGCGCAGGGTCGTCGACACCCCGCTCGCCGAGTCCGGCATCGTAGGCACGGCCATCGGCCTCGCGCTCCGCGGCTACCGCCCGGTGGTGGAGATCCAGTTCGACGGCTTCGTCTTCCCGGCCTACGACCAGATCGTCACCCAGCTCGCCAAGATGCACGCGCGTTCCCTGGGCAAGGTCAAGCTCCCGGTCGTCGTTCGCATCCCGTACGGCGGCGGCATCGGCGCGGTGGAACACCACTCGGAGTCCCCGGAAGCCCTGTTCGCGCACGTCCCGGGCCTGAAGATCGTCAGTCCGTCGAACTCGTCGGACGCCTATTGGATGATGCAGCAGGCCATCCAGAGCGACGACCCGGTGATCTTCTTCGAGCCGAAGCGGCGCTACTGGGACAAGAGCGACGTCAACACGGAGGCGATCCCCGGCCCCCTGCACAAGGCCCGCGTGGTCCGCGAGGGCACGGACCTGACCCTCGCGGCCTACGGCCCGATGGTGAAGCTCTGCCAGGAGGTCGCCGACGCGGCCGCCGAGGAGGGCAGGTCGCTGGAGATCCTGGACCTGCGCTCGGTGTCCCCGCTGGACTTCGACGCGATCCAGACCTCGGTCGAGAAGACCCGCCGCCTGGTCGTGGTCCACGAGGCGCCGGTGTTCTTCGGCTCCGGCGGCGAGATCGCGGCCCGCATCACGGAGCGCTGCTTCTACCACCTGGAGGCCCCGGTGCTGCGCGTGGGCGGCTATCACGCCCCGTACCCGCCGGCCCGCCTGGAGGAGGAGTACCTGCCGAGCCTGGACCGGGTGCTCGACGCCGTCGACCGCGCTCTGGCGTACTGAGGAGAGGGTCGTGACGACGATGACTGAAGCTGAAGCGTCCGTACGCGAGTTCAAGATGCCGGACGTGGGCGAGGGCCTCACCGAGGCCGAGATCCTCAAGTGGTACGTCCAGGTCGGCGACACCGTCACCGACGGCCAGGTCGTCTGCGAGGTGGAGACGGCGAAGGCGGCCGTGGAACTGCCCATCCCGTACGACGGCGTGGTGCGCGAGCTGCGCTTCCCGGAGGGCACGACGGTGGACGTGGGCACGTCCATCATCGCGGTGGACGTGTCCGGGGGCGCGGCTCCCGAGGAGACCCCGGCCGCTCCCGTACAGGAGGAGGCGAAGCCCGCGGCTCCGGCCCGCACACCGGTCCTGGTGGGCTACGGCGTCTCCACGTCCGCCACCAAGCGCCGCCCCCGCAAGGGCGCGGAGATCCCGGCCCAGGAGGTGTCCTCGGCGACGGCGGCGGTCCAGGCGGAGCTGAACGGCCACGCGCCAGGAGCAGTCGTGGAATCCCGCCCGCTGGCGAAGCCGCCGGTGCGGAAGTTGGCGAAGGACCTGGGGGTCGACCTGGCGACGGTGACGCCGTCGGGCCCGGACGGCGTCATCACGCGTGAGGACGTGCACGCGGCGGTGGCACCGGTGGCTGCACCTCAGGTTCAGGAAGTGGTTCGGCCCGCCGCGCTTTCGGTGCCTTCCGCGACGTACGACTCGACCCGGGAGACCCGTGTCCCGGTCAAGGGCGTCCGCAAGGCGACGGCGGCGGCGATGGTCGGTTCGGCGTTCACGGCGCCGCATGTCACGGAGTTCGTGACGGTGGACGTGACGCGGACGATGAAGCTGGTGGAGGAGCTCAAGCAGGACAAGGAGATGCAGGGCCTGCGGGTGAACCCGTTGCTCCTGATCGCCAAGGCCCTGCTGGTGGCCATCAAGCGCAACCCGGACATCAACGCGTCCTGGGACGAGGCCGCCCAGGAGATCGTCCTCAAGCACTACGTCAACCTCGGCATCGCGGCGGCGACCCCGCGCGGCCTGATCGTGCCGAACATCAAGGACGCCCACGCGAAGACGCTGCCGCAACTGGCGGAGTCCTTGGGCGAGTTGGTGTCGACGGCGAGGGACGGCAAGACGTCCCCGGCGGCGATGCAGGGCGGCACGGTCACCATCACCAACGTCGGCGTCTTCGGCATCGACACCGGCACACCGATCCTGAACCCCGGCGAGTCCGCGATCCTCGCGGTCGGCACGATCAAACTCCAACCGTGGGTCCACAAGGGCAAGGTGAAGCCACGTCAGGTGACGACGCTCGCGCTGAGCTTCGATCACCGGTTGGTGGACGGGGAGTTGGGGTCGAAGGTGTTGGCGGATGTGGCGGCGATTCTGGAGCAGCCGAAGAGGTTGATCACCTGGGGTTAGTGGTTGCTGCGTTCATGGGCCGCGCGTCTCTGTGGGTCGGGGGTGCGCGGCTCAGCCTTCTCGGTCTTCTCAGTCCTCGCCGACCTGGATGAGTACGGCGAAGCGGTGGCCGTCGGTGCCGGCGACCAAGCCGTCGAAGGTGCAGGCGGACACGGCGCTCCAACTGTGTTCGTCGCCGTTGGACCACCACAGGGCGTCCGGCCCGAGGAGTTCCAGCACGAGGCCCGCGATGGTGTCGGCCTCGGCGCGCTCCATGAAGGTGAACTGCGGCCAGACGAGGTCCTGCGAGGCGAGACGGCCCATCATGGCCGCGGCGTTCTCCACGGAAAGGGGCTCCAACGCCTCCTCGACCTGTTCGACGGATGCCGGACCGTCCGAGTTGCTGGCGTGCTGCTGCCAGTCCTTCTCGTGCAACTGCCCGACGAGGATGTGCGTTTCAGCGGCGACGGCGGCCAGGACGCCGCGCGCACCACCACTGGTCGGGCGCAGCCGCCCCGAGCGGACGTACACGCGCTGGGCGTGCGCCAGTCGCTTCAACAGCACTGACAACTCGTCGCTGTTCCGGGCCACTTGGATGTCCTTCTCACGCCGGGGGCCCGTAGTCGGCGCGCGGCGCGGTCAACCGGTCGGCGACCAGTGCGAGCCAGCCGCTCGGTGAGTACGGCGTCGGTGGGTCGACCTCCATGCCCAACTCGGCTACGGCGAGGGCGTAGTCGGACTCGTCGAGGTCCAGGGCGAGGAGTTCGTGCAGTTCGCCGGCGAGGCGGGCGACGAGTTGCGGGTCCGTCGAGGCCCGGTAGTCGTCGACCGCCGCGTCATGGTCGTCGAACTCGTCCGGCATGTCCTGGGAGAACCAGCCGCCGAGGAACTGGCCGAGTTCCGGGAAGCGGGCGTGCCATTCCCAGTGGGTGACGGGGGCGGCCGGGGGCGGGACCTCGCCCTCCTCGACGCTGTGTTTGATGTGGTCGGCGAGGCAGTACAGCCACTGTTGGAGGTCGGATTCGGGAAGGCCGACGTCCGGGACGGCGTAGAACTCGCCGAGCCGCAGGCGGAGTCGGCCCGGGGGATTGTCGCCGTACTCCCGCAGTTGTCGCTCCGCGACGGCGAGGGCCCACGGTCGGCTGTGCCAGGTGTGGCGGAGGTAGGCGACCAGTGCCTCGCTCGGCTTGTCCGGGGTGTCATCGGCCGACTGCCCGGCGTAGGCGCGGATCACCTGGTCCAACTCGCCGTAGCGGCGGTCGTGTTCGAGGGGGCTCAGGGGCACGGGGATCAGCCTCTACGGATCGGGTCGCTACGGGTGGATCGTTACGGGGTTACGGGGTCACAGGTAGACGGGGAAGGTGGCGTGGACGGCGAAACCGTGCGGCCGGGACTCGTCCCGCTTCAGGATCACCCGGGCCGCGTGGACATCGACGGGTTCCCGACCGGCCAGCATCATCGCCTGGAGCAGGACCCGGCCGACCGGTTCGGAGCGGGAGGGCCAGGATGCCTCGATGGTCAGGCGGGGGCGGGTGGACTGGGCGAGCCAGCGGTGGATTGCCTGCTCGTTGGTGGTGACCGTCTGTTGGGTGGCCCACTGGGCGGTTTCGCGGTCGGGGTAGGTGGCGGTGCGGGTGCGCATTCGTTGCTCGCTCTCAGTCTTCGTCGAAGGCCCAGAAAACTCCCACTTCGGAGTCCGAAACGACAACGAGGCCGCAGTCGGTAGTGAAGTTGGAAAGGCAGTTCCATTCAGCGTCGGGATTCAGCAGATCCACATCGGGGTTCACCCGAGCGACGGCCAGGTTGGTGTAGTAGGAAGTTTCCGGGGTGAACCTTGAAATAATCGTGTCGGCGCACTCGAAAAGTCGCTCTTTACGGTTCTCGAAATCCGGGATGTTTGAAGCTTGGTAGTACTGCCCTTGGAGGGCGACCAGTAGTTGGGATGCGGATCTCTTTCCCACTCGGTAAAGAAGGGAATCGAACTCATCGAGACTTAGGTCGGCAAAAGGTGTCTCTTGGCGCTTCTCGCTGCCGGATCCTGGCGGGGGGAAATTCAGAGACCCCCAGTTTCGTGGGTCTTTGACTTTCAGTTTCATGACGGCCCGGACGTCGTAGCGCCAGTCGTCATGGTTCCGGGGGCCCACCGCTGCGAAGGTCCACGCCCCGCCGAAAAGTTCCAGCAGAGCCGATTTCCACGAAGCGGAATCGATCATCTCTTGCCCTTCATGGCTTGTTGTTCCTCATGACTGCACCGTGTCGCTCGGCATTGACGTGAGGACGACGTAGGGCGGATGGCCGCCGGGGCGGGGTTTCAAGGTCACATTGACGATATGCGAGTCGTGGGCAGTGGAGTCACCTCGCGTCCAAGTCCGGCCCACGGTGTCGTTGAAAGTGAGTCCCACGGTTCGCTTGGAACGGTCCGGATTCGGGTTGCTCGCCAGCCAGTTAGCGATCTTCTGCTGGTTGCCCGGGTCGTCGAGGACACCCTGTGTGTACCGCTGGGCCGACGCCAGGTTGGTAAATGTCGATGCGGCGATCGGCGCGACCGTACCGTCCGGACGTATCTTCGCCTGGTCGCGAAGCCTCTGCTCCAGTTGTGCGTCCGTCTTTCCCACATGCTTGTCGATGACGTGTGAACCCGCCAGTCCTTCCTGATTGGCGAGATCGACGGGGAAGCGGTGCTTGGACTCGTCATCTCCCGGAACCGTGTAGAGCGGATCTCCTTTGAAGTCCGTCAATGCCCG
Source organism: Streptomyces sp. NBC_01478 (assembly GCF_036227225.1). GTDB lineage: Bacteria > Actinomycetota > Actinomycetes > Streptomycetales > Streptomycetaceae > Streptomyces. The sequence goes on from NZ_CP109444.1 coordinate 6,057,278, forward strand.
CGCGCCGAACGCCTCGGCCCTGGCCGTTTCGGCATTGAAGGTCGGTGCGCTCGTGTATGCCTCGTCCAGTGCCGGAAGCAGCGCATTGATTTCGCCGACCTGCCGATGGATACGGTTGTTGTAGGCCGACACGGCGTCGTTCAGGGCGCCCTCGTCGATGTTCAGCACGATCCCGACGGAGACGTCCGCGACCAAGCCCTTTCCTGTTTCCCACAGCCCTTTCAGCAGACTTTTCGCGTCCGTGACGTCGATATCTCTGGGGTCGAGTTGCTTGATACTGTCGACAACGGCTTGGCGGTAGATCCGGTGCAGATCGTCCCGGACGTCCTCGGCGGCCTTCGCGACGTTGTAGATCGCGTCGACCATGGCATCGCATGTGTCGAAGAGAACGGCGAAGACGGGATGGCTGCTTCCTCTCTTCTTCGCGTCGTCGTTGGACCAGTCGTAACCTTCGCGGTTCTTGCCCCAGGCGGAAGTCCCCCACAGCGTGCTGCAGAACGTCCGCATCGCGTTGTACCAGTCCTGATCGGTCTGGTCGGTGATGCTGCCGACGAGGCCCGTCAGCATTCCGTCCACCATGCCGAGCGTGGTCTGCGGCATGCGCCATGCCTGGGAGATCGAGTACAGGCGCAGGTGATTGGGCAGCGGGAGGATCGTTGCCGCCTTACCCCAGCGGCACTCGTGCTCCAGCAGGGGACGCATGACAGCCAGGACCACGGCTTCCAGGCCTTCGAGGGCCTCCTGCATCAAGTCCTGGCCCGGATCGATGTCCCCCCACTTGAAATCGGTGACCGGGCCGTATGCGGGGGCTTTGTCGATGACATGCGGGGTGGGCCGGGGCGTCGGCTGTCCTGTCGGCGAGGGGTTGGTGGCCGCGTCGGCCGCCGCGTAGTTGTTGGCAGTGGACGTGAAGCCGACGGCGGCTCCTCCCACGCTCACCACGGATTTCGCCCAGACCTCGAGGAAGCGCTCGGCGACTTTCAGGTAGGCGGTCGTGAAGTCCTTCATCGCCGTACCCCGCCCGCCGCCGTCCGGGTACCGGGCCAGTTCATCGAGGAACGACTTGATGCCACGGTCAAGAGGGTCCTGCTGGCCTGCTATGCCCGTTGAGACGCCGTACAGGACGGTCGGAGTGACATCGATCTTCCCGTTCCCCGGCTGCGTCGGGGTGCTCATCAGGCCGCTCCCCAGCCGCGCAGCACCGCCCGATGCGCCGCCGCGTAGTTCGCGTGACCGGTGGTGACGTACGCGTGCAGCCACTTCTGCGCGGCCTGCAGATCCTGTGCCGAGCGGTCCCACTCGTCCAGCTTCTCGACGAAGACCTCGCGGGCCTCGCCCTTCCAGGACAGGACGACCGGTTCGGCGCGGTCGTAGAGGTCTTCGAGTCTGGCGTTGAGCTGCTTGAGGATGTCCTCCAGCTCGGCGGTGAGGTCGTGGAGCGTGGCGAAGGAGACGGTTATGTGGTCGTCGTCGGAAGCCCCGGTCGACATGATCCCCCTGGATATCGGTCGGCAACTATGGCTGGGTGATGGGCACTTGGCGGTTCGCGTGCAGAGGGATCAGAAAGAGTCGAGGCTGCTGCGGGGTGGCGTCGGCGTATCGCCTGTCGCCTCCGCGTTGGGCGTGGACAGCTTGTCGACCTCGCTGCCGACGTTGACCTGGATTTTCCGCATCTGCTCCAGCACCTCGATGTCGTTCGCGGAGAAGCCGTCCCGACTCATCCTCACCGCCTGCTCCAGCAGCTTCATCACTTCGCGGATGCGTACGGCGTCCTCGGTCGCCGCGCGGTGGAACTCGCGGTACGCCGTCGCCGCCGGGCCGCGCCAGCCGGCCTCGACGCGGTCGACGATCGCGTCCATGCGTCCGACCTGCTTGTCGAGGTGATCCTGCATGTCGTCGAGGTCACCGGCGAGCTTGGTGAGGTCGCTGGACGTCACGCGCAGGTTGGGGCCGCCGCCCTGGTCCGCACCGGTTCCGGGCACTGCCATGCCGTATCCTCGCCCCCGTCGCGTCGGCATCACACGTCACTTGCTGTTGCAATAATCCTACGGTTCGCAGTGGGCCTGAAGCGAGGCCGTTCAGGGGCCTGTGAGGTCCAACTCCGCCCAGACGGTCTTGCCGACGGTGAGCCTTTCCACGGCCCAACGGGCGGCCACCGTACGGACGATGAGCAGGCCGCGGCCGAACTGGTCGTCGGGGGTGGAGATTTGGGGCCACGGGAGCCGCTCGCCCCTCGGGTCGGTGACCGCCACGCGCAGGGCGTTGCCGTTCAGGGACGTCTCCACGCGGAACAGACGGTCACGGAGGCAGCCGTGCAGTAAGGCGTTCGTGCACAACTCGCTTGCCAACAGGGCCGCGTCGCCGGCGGAGTGGGGGTGTCCCCAGGTGGCGGTGAGGTGGGCGACGTGTCTGCGGGCGCGGGGGATGTTGCTCGGGTACGGGGTGTAGGTGACGGCGTCGTAGTGGTCGTAGTGGTCGTAGGGGCCGTTGGGCTTGGGGAGTCCGGGAGGACAGGAGTCGGTCACCGGGGTGCATCTCCTTGTGCGATGGAGGGATGGGGGCCAGGTGGGGTGGCTCTGCCGGGCTGTGCTGGATGCGGGCAGCGCGGTGCACTTCCGCCAACTGGTGTCGCTGGGTGGCTTGTTGAGCACTGACGGTAGCGAGATCTTTGAGGTATGTGCAAGCAGTCTCGGGGAAATCTGTCTCCGAATTTGCTTGCGGTGCTGCGCTGGCGAACTGCACACTGGCCGCGACCCGGGAGGTAATCCGACGTGACCGCAGGCCAGTTCATGCGCGGGAATCGCGTATCCACCGTCCTTGCACGCAAGTTGGGCGGTGAGCTGCTGAGGCTGCGGGACGAGGCAGGACTAACCCAGCCGCAGGCCGCCGAGGCGCTGTCCGCCACGGCTGCCAAGGTCGCCAAGATGGAGCGTGGGTGGGTGCCGTTCCGGGACCCCGACATCCGGATCCTGTGCGACCTGTACGGCGTGACCGGCCCTAAGGCTGTGGAACGTTTGCTGAGCCTCGCCAGGACTGACCGCGAGCGCCGCAAGGCCAAGGGATGGTGGAACCAGTACCCGGAACTGCGCTCCCTGGTGGAATACGTGGCCCTGGAGGACATCGCCACCAGCGTCCGTACGTGGCAAGGCGCCTTTGTCCCGGGCCTGTTGCAGACCCCGGACTATGCCCGCGCTCTCGCGATCGGCAACGCCGACTGGGACGATCCGGACGACGTCGAGCGCTTCGTCGAGGCGAAGATTGCGCGGCAGGCGCGGCTGACGGACGTGAACTCCCTCAACCTGTGGGCAGTTGTGGGCGAGGGGGCCTTGCGTCAGCTTGTCGGTGGCCGGGAAGTCATGCGGGTGCAACTGGCGCACCTGGCGGAGGTGGCCCGCCTGCCCAACATCAGGCTTCAGGTTGTGCCGTTCCTCGCGGGTTCCCATCCCGGCATGACCAGCGCGTTCAGCGTCGTGTCCTTCGCCGAACCCGGTGCAATGGACGTGGTCTACATGGACACCACCTCATCTACCCTGTGGCTGGAGAGCGAGGCCGACGCCGCACGTCACAACACCACGTTCGAGCGCATCACCCGCAGCGGACTCGCGCTTCGCGATTCCACCGCCCTGATCGAACGCATCCGCAAGGAGCTGTGAACCGTGCCGCACTTCGAGTTCGCCAAGTCCACTTACAGCAGCGGCAACGGCGAATGTGTCGAAGTCGCCGGCAACATCCCCACCACCATCGCCGTCCGCGACTCCAAGCAGGGCAACGGACCCATACTCCGGCTCACCCCCACCGCCTGGGCCGCGTTTACCGCGCACCTAGGTGTGCTCTAGCTCGGTTCCCACCTCGGTGAGTGCGCCTCCCGCAGGTGCTCCGTGAAGACGCCGGCGATGAGCGGGAGGAAGTCGGTGAAGCGTTCGCCGGCCGAGCCCCCGCCCGCCTCGGCTCTGCCGAAGAACCTCGCCAACTGGTCCTCGGTGTGGAACACCGCCAGGGCCTCGGCGCACTCGGCGATCAGGCCGGGGAGCTGCCAGGGGCACCACGGGTGGGTGTCCGAGACGACCAGGCGGAGGCCTTCCTCGGGTGTCGCGTCCTGCATGTCGTCGTCGACGGCCAGACCGTCCTGGCCGAAGTAGAGCACCAGGAGCTGGGTCAACCGAGGGAAACGCAGGGCGAGTTCACCGGTCGCCAGAGGTGTGCCGAAGATGGCCTCGCGGTCGAACGGTGCCTTCCAGCGCTCGATGTACGCCGCCATCTCGCGGTAGACCTCGGGCGTACGGCCCTTGGACGTGGCCGGCGGCAGGTGTGTCAGGGAGAGATGGCCGCCGTCCGGGTGGCGCTCGAACAGGTCGGCCGCGCGGCGGAGTTGGGCCGCGATCTCGTACAGGTTCCGTCCGCCGCTCTCCTCGGCGACCCACAGTCCGCGGATCACCGGGAACAGGTCGCGCTGCCACTTCTCGGCGTCGTCGGGGAGGGGGCTCCCGACGAAGTTCCCGTAGCGAGCCAACAGGGTCCGGGCGCCCGAGAGTTCGGCGTACCGGGCCAATTCCCGGTGGTTCGGCAGCATGACCAACGCGCATCCTCGGAGACAGCCGTGGAAGGGACAGTTGTAGACGACAAAGGGGCCCGCCGCTGGCATGCGGCAGGCCCCGGAGAACGTGTCGGTATGTCAGCCGATCGTCGCGAAGCCGTAGTTGAGGAGCTTCGTCGCGTCGGTCGCGCGCTGGGTGACGGAGGACGACGCGAGGACCGTGCCGATGACCGTCTTGCCGTTGCGGGTGGCGGCGAAGACGAGGCAGTACTTGGCCTCGGGGCCGGAGCCGGTCTTCACGCCGATCGTGCCGCTGTAGCTGCTGAGCAGGGTGTTCGTGTTGGTCCAGGCAGCCATCGTGCGGGTGCTGCCGGTCTTGGTGATCGTCTTGGCCTTGTACGACTTCGTCTTGACGACCGTCTTGAACGTGGCGTTCTTCATCACGTTGCTGGCGAGCTTCGTCAGGTCGCGCGGCGTCGAGTAGTTGTTGCCGTTGCCGATGCCGTCGAACGAGTCGAACTTCGTGTTCGTCAGGCCGAGCGTCTTAGCCGTCGAGTTCATTTTCGCGATGAACGACTTCACGCGCGCGGCCCGCGTCGAGCCCGAGCCGAACTTGTCGGCCAGCGCGTACGCCGCGTCGCAGCCCGACGGCAGCATCAGGCCGTAGAGGAGCTGGCGGACGGTGACCTTGTCGCCGACGATCAGGTGGGCGGAGGAGGCGGTGTTGGCGACGATGTAGTCGCTGTACGCCTTCTGGATGGTGACCTTGGCGTCGAGGTTGAGGTTCGCCTGGGAGAGCACGACCTTCGCGGTCATGATCTTCGTGGTGGAGCCCGTCGACCGCTTGGTGTCCGCGGCCTTCGTGTAGAGCGACTTGCCGGTGGCGTTGTTCATCACATAGCCGCCCGCCGCCACGATGGACGGCTTCGTAACAGCCTGCGCGGGTGCCGCGGTCAGGGCGCCGGTCGCGAGCACGGCGCCTGCGGTCACGGTGACCGCGGCGGCTCTGCGGAAGCGGCTGCCCTTGATGCCGGTAATGGCAGTAATCAACTGAGGTACCCCGAATACGTTGAATGCCCCTGAGGAACGGCCCAGTTGGAGGGGGGAAAGAGAGGGCCGCACGTGTGTGACACGTAAGTAGCACAGAAGGTTGTGCGGTTGCTGGGCCGGGTTCCCCGAATGTGTGAAACGCCCCCGAGAACCGGCCGAGGAAATGCACCACCGTAGACGCGCCCCCGGCCCCCGTTGGTTCCGTCTGGTTCCGTCCGCATCCTGGACGTCCGTCCTCATGCGTACGTGTTGTATCTATGCTGTTCGCATGTCGTCCCCGTCCCTCGTCGCCACCGGTTCCGCCTCCTCCGCCCCGTCGCCCGCCGTCAAGCAACCCCCCGCCGCCGACCGCGTCTACACCCACGTCAAACAGGGTGTCCTGGACCGGCGGTACGAAGGCGGAACCCTGCTCACCGAGGGCGAGTTGGCCGAGGCCGTCGGAGTGTCACGGACACCCGTGCGGGAGGCGCTGCTGCGCCTGGAGGTCGAGGGACTGATCAGGCTCTACCCGAAGAAGGGCGCCCTCGTCCTGCCCGTCTCCTCGCAGGAGATCGCGGACGTGGTGGAGACCCGGATGCTGGTCGAGCAGCACGCGGTCCGCAAGGTCGTACCGGCGTCACCGACCCTCATCGCGCGGCTCGAAGAACTCCTCGACCGGCAGCGGGAACAGGCCGCCGCGGGCGACCTGGCCGGCGCCGCCGTCACCGACCGCTGCTTCCACGCCGAGATCGTCCGCAGCGGCGGCAACGAGATCCTCTCCCGCCTCTACGACCAACTCCGCGACCGGCAACTGCGGATGGGCGTCGCCATCATGCACTCGCACCCCGACCGCATCGCCAAGACGCTCACCGAGCACGCGGCGATCCTGGACGCGCTGCGCACCGGCGACGCCGAGGCGGCGGCCGGGATCGTGCACCAGCACGTCGACTGGTTCTCCCACCTGGCTCGGGGCGAGGTCCGATGAGCAGCAGCAGCAGCGGCAGCAGCAGTTCCAGTTCCGCGCTGTCCCTGCCCGGTGATCCGCCCGGTGGCCGCCGCGCCCTCGCCGTGTGGGGCATCGGCGTCTCCGTCTACTTCGTCGCCGTCATCTTCCGTACGTCCCTGGGTGTCGCCGGCCTCGACGCGGCCGAGCGCTTCCACGTCAACGCCTCGGCCCTGTCGACGTTCTCGATCCTCCAACTCCTCGTCTACGCGGGCATGCAGATACCCGTCGGCCTGCTCGTCGACAGCCTCGGCACCAAGAAGGTGCTGACCATCGGGGTGGTGCTGTTCACCGCCGGCCAGCTCGGCTTCGCCTTCTCCCCCTCCTACGGCACCGCCCTCGCCTCCCGCGCACTGCTCGGCTGCGGCGACGCGATGACGTTCATCAGCGTGCTGCGGCTCGGCACCCGCTGGTTCCCGGCGCGGCGCGGGCCGATGGTCGCGCAGCTCGCGGGCCTCGCCGGAATGGCCGGAAATCTCGTCTCCACCCTGGTGATCGCCCGCCTGCTGCACGGCATCGGCTGGACGGCCGCCTTCGCGGGCAGCGCGCTCGCAGGGGTCGTAGTCCTCGTCCTGCTGCTGTTGTTCCTGAAGGACCACCCCGAGGGGCACGAACCGGAGCCGTTCCCGCACCGGGGCGCGGCCTACGTCCGCCGTCAGATCGCCGCCTCCTGGCGCGAACCGGGCACCCGCCTCGGCCTCTGGGTGCACTTCACCACCCAGTTCCCGGCGATGGTGTTCCTGCTCCTGTGGGGCCTGCCGTTCCTGGTCCAGGCGCAGGGCCTGTCCCGCGCCACCGCCGGCGAACTCCTCACCCTCGTCGTCCTGTCCAACATGCTGGTGGGCCTGGTCTACGGCCAGGTCGTCGCCCGGCACCACACGGCACGGCTGCCGCTCGCGCTGGGCACGATCGGCGCTACGGCCTTGATCTGGGCGGTCGTCCTCGTCTACCCCGGTGACCACACGCCGATGTGGCTGCTGATCGTGCTGTGCGCCGTGCTCGGCGCCTGCGGTCCCGCCTCGATGCTCGGCTTCGACTTCGCCCGCCCGGCCAACCCGCCGGAGCGTCAGGGCACCGCCTCCGGCATCACCAACATGGGTGGTTTCACGGCCTCGATGACGACCCTGTTCGCGGTCGGCGTCCTCCTCGACGCGACCGACGACAACTACTCGATCGCCTTCTCGGTGATCTTCCTGCTCCAGGCGATCGGCGTCAGCCAGATCCTCCGGCTGCGGAGCAGGGCGGCCCGCCGCGAGCGCGAACGGCTGGTGGCGAGCCGGGTGGAGACGGTCCACGTGCCCGCGTAGCCCCTGCCGGGGTGGAGCGGGTGCCTGGTGCCGGTGCGGCCCACACGCCCCGTCGACCCCACGCCCCTTCTCACACGAGTCTCACACGACTTTCTTACGCCGGTACGAGCGTGAGGTAGGCGATCCCCAACACGCCCCGGTAGCTCATCCACTGGGCCCGGTGCCGGTCGAGGCGCTCGCGGGTCTCGGCGGCCAGCGGATGGTCGCCGTGCCCGGCGAGCCACACCTCCGTGTCCGCCTGGTACCCCGCCTCGAACTCCTCCCACTCGTCCGCGTTCGCCGTCTCGACCCACTCGGGACGGAACCCGGCCGCCACGGCGAGGTCGACGAGCGTCGCCAGGTCGTAGTACTCGTCGGCACGCGCCTCGGGCCACATGCCGGACAGCTCGGCCGGAGTCGGCGGGCGCTGCCAGAAACCCTCGCCGAGCAGCACCCGTCCCCCGTCGGCGACGAGCTGCCGCAGTTCCCGCAGGGCTCCGGCGATGTGCCGGGGAGGCTCCTCGGGGCTGAGGGCATGGCTCGAGCTCAGACACAGGACCACATCGGCCGGCCCGCGCGTCGTCCCCACGGCCGACTCCTCGACGAACGCGACCCGCTCCGCGAGCCCCCGCGCCTCGGCATCGCGCCGCCCACGGGCCAGATCCCGCGCGTCCAGGTCGACTCCGGTACCCCGCGCCTCCGGTACGGCGGTCAGCAACCGGAGCATCAACTCGCCCCAGCCGCAGCCCAGATCGAGCACCGTCCGCGGCGCCGCACCCGCCAGCCGCCGTACGATCCGGGTCGCGCGCTCCTCGGAGAGGGGACCGTGGAAGGTGAGCCGGGTGAGGCGGGGCGGACCGTCGCCGGGCTCGGTGTTCTCGGCGTTCTCGGTGTTGTCGGTTCTGGTGGACGTCACGTCAGACATGCGGCGGAGGCTAGCGGCACACAGCCGATCACCGACAACGAATTTCCGCTCCCGGTGACTGACGTGGGCGGGTTACTTCGTGATCGCGAAGTTCCGCAGGATCGACGCCGACAGCTCCGGATCGCCGTCCGCCTTGACGCGGTCCGTCACCGCGTCGGGGGCGACCCGCCCGCAGGCCAGCCGGACGTACGTCTCCCAGTCGAGGATCAGGGTCGCGGCGGGGCCGAGCGCGGGGGCCGTCTCCAGGGTGCCGCGGCCCTGGATGTCGACGCGGATCGTACGGAGGAACTCGATCGGGCCGTGCACGTCGAAGACGACCGCCGAACTGCGCGGGGCGCCCGCGTCGTCGGCGACGACCTTCGGGAGTGCGTCGAGCAGCACGTCACGGGCGATGTGCGCGCCGGGTGAGTCGAGGTTTCCGGGGCGGCCGAGGGCGGTGCGCAGGTCCTGCTCGTGCACCCAGATGTTGAACGCGTGGGTGCGCATGGACTCTTCGAGCGTGACCTCGGTGCTGACGTGGCCGCGGACCGTCCGGCCGGGCTCCCGCGACTCGTTGCGCAGTTGCCGGTTGCGGCGGATGATCGTGTACTCCAGCTCCGACGTCATCTCCGGCGCCGTGTGGTGACGTCGTACGTCGACCTGCATCTCCATGTACCGCTGGTGCTCGTTGGTGACGTGGTAGAGGTCGCGCGGGAGGGTGTGGATGGGGCGCGGGTCGCCGAGCATCTCGGTGTCCAGCCCGATGACATGGGAGACCACGTCGCGCACCGACCAGCCGGGGCACGGCGTTCGCCGGTTCCACTCTCCCTCCGCGAGCGGGGTCACCAGCTCTGATATCGCTTCGATGGAGTGGGTCCAGGCGTCGGCGTAGGGCTGGAGAGTGGGATGCAGACTCACGGAACGGGACCCCTCGGCGGTCGGTACAGGTCGGGTGGCGGGCGGCGTTGCCAGCGGGAGGTGGCTGTCGGCGGGTGTCTTGGAACGCTAAGTTACGCTGCTGTGAGGCACCCCGGCAGTGCTTTCGTGTGACGATCGTAGGCCCGTGTGAACGGCTCGAATGCCAGGACGGTGGTAGTGTGCGCGCCTCTCTCCTTCAGATCGCCGTAGAAGAGGACGAATCGGTCGAATCTCGCCGGGGTCGCGTGGCCTCGCTCGTCCGCGAGCAGGCCGGTGCCGATCTCGTCGTCCTGCCGGAGCTGTGGACCACCGGTGCGTTCGCCTACGAGCGGTTCGCCGAGGAGGCCGAGCCGCTCGAAGGGCCGACCTACGAGGCGATGGCCAAGGCGGCGAGCGACGCGGGCGTGTGGCTGCACGCGGGCTCGATCCCCGAACGAGACCCTGACGGCCCCCTCTACAACACGTCCCTCGTCTTCTCCCCCTCCGGTGAACTGGCCGCCGCCTACCGCAAGATCCACCGCTTCGGCTTCGACAAGGGCGAGGCCGTGCTGATGGGCGCGGGCGGCGAACTGGTGACGGTCCGTCTGCCCGGGACGACTCTCGGTCTTGCCACCTGCTACGACCTCCGTTTCCCCGAACTCTTCCGCGGCCTCGTCGACGCCGGCGCCGAGACCCTCGTCCTCTCCGCGGGCTGGCCCGAACGCCGCCGCTCCCACTGGACCCTCCTCGCCCAGGCCCGCGCGGTCGAGAACCAGTCGTTCGTCCTCGCATGCGGAACGGCCGGTACGCATGCCGGAGTTCCCCAGGCCGGTCACTCGATCGTGGTCGACCCCTGGGGCGAGGTCCTCGCGGAGGCGGGCGCGGGGGAGGAGATCCTCACGGTGGACTTCGACCCGGGGAAGGTGGCGGTGACCCGGGACCAGTTCCCGGCGCTGAAGGACCGGGTGCTGGGGCTGGAGCGTCCAGGGCGGGCGCGGTGAGCGGCAGAACCAGGCGCGCCCTGGCCGCACTCGAACGCGCCTTCCTGGCCCTGGACCGGGGCATGGGCGGAGGGAACCCCCCGCCCGCAGTCCTGGCGTTCGCCGCCCGGCACCCGGCGGGCTGCGCCACGGTCGTCGCGCCGCTCGTCGCGATACTCCTCGGCGACTCCTCGGTGCGCCGGACGGTCCTCGTCGGCACGTGCGCGTGGCTGCTGTTCTGGGCGATCCTGCGCCTCGAACGCCGCCGCCAGGCCCACTACGACCGCATCGGCTACGACACCGTGCCAGGCGGCTCCTGGGCGTCCGCCCGTCCCCGCAGAGTGCTTGCCACGATGCTCGTCGCCTGGGTCCCCCTGACGGTGTTCATCTGGCTCGTGGGCAGGACGCAAGACGACCCCTACGGCTGGCAGGCCAGCGCGGTGTTCGGCGCGCTGGCCGTCGTAGGCGGTTACGTCGGGGGCCGTATGAAGGAACGCAGCCGGGCCCGCACTCGCGCAGCCGCCGATCAGGAAGTGCGCTAGGACAGGTCCTAGTCCTCCCGCTCCTTCTCCGCCAGGTGGATCACGCAGACCGCCACCGCGATCAGCAGCGCCGCGTCCGCGTCCTCCCGGACGATGTCGACGCCGTACGTCTCCCGGATGTGCAGCCAGCGCCGGGAGATCTGGGCGAGGAGTTCGCCGTCGTAGTCGACGCCGAACTCGCGGTCCAGGATCTTGCCGCTGACGTCGAGTTCGGTGCCGTCGACGAGGGACACCCGGTAGTGGTTGCGCAGCAGGGAGAACCGCTTGCGCCTGATGGTCGCCAGGGGCTCACCGTCCCGTTCGATGACCATCGTGTCGCGCAGGGCGAGCATCTTCTTGTGGATGTCGATGAGCACGCGCCCGTGCGTGTCCTTCAGCTCGAAGGTGTCCCTGATGCGCATGGCCTTGCCGTCGACCAGGAACACCTTGTTGCCGTGCTGGTCCTCGATCCAGTAATCCTCACCGAAGCCGAGGATCCGATCGCGTACGAGGAATCTCATGACATTACGGCTTCCCCGGCAGCCGGTCCGAAACGCCGCCGATAGGCCGACGGGCTCAATCCGGTCTCGCGGCGCAGCCGCACCCGCAGGTTCGCGCCGGTCCCGAGACCACACCGCTCGGCCACCACGTCCAGCCGTTCCTCCCCGCGCTCGATCAGCCGGCACGCCAGCGCCACCCGCTCCCCGGTCAGCCACGCGAGCGGCGTCGTCCCGAGCTGCGCCCGGAAGCGCCGGTGCAGGGTCGCGGGGGAGACGGCCGCGCGGGCGGCCAGCCCGGCCACCGTCAACGGCTCCCCCAGCCGCTCCTGCGCCCACGCGAGCAGCGGCGCCAGCGACTCGTCGGGCACATCGGGCAACGGCCGCTCCACGAACTGGCGTTGCCCGCCGTCCCGGTGGGCCGCGAAGACGAGCCTCCTGGACACCGCGTTGGCGATCTCGGCACCGTGGTCCCGCCGTACGACATGCAGCCCGAGGTCGAGCGCGGCGGCGCTGCCGGCGGCGGTGAGGATGTCCCCGTCGTCCACGAAGAGGACGTCCGGTTCGAGCCGCACGCGCGGGTGCAGGGCGCGGAAACGGTCGGCCCACATCCAGTGGGTGGTGGCCCGGCGCCCGTCCAGCAGCCCGGCCTCGGCGAGCGCGAAGCTCCCGGTGCACAGGCTCATGACACGGGCCCCGCGCGCGTGGGTGCGCCGGATCGCGTCGAGAACGGCCACCCCGCGCGGTACGACGTTGTCGGGCCGGCCCGGCACGACGAGGGTGTCCGCCGAGTCCACCGCGTCGAGACCGTGCGCTCCGGTGAGGGTGAAGAACCCGTGGTTCATCCGCACCTCACGCGCGGGCGTGCACACCAGGACCTCGTACAGCGGCCCGGGAAGCCCCAGTTCGGGCCGCGGCAGCCCGAACAGCTCGGTGGCGACACCGACCTCGAAGGGGTTGGTGCCCTCGTCGACGATGACGGCGACGCGATGCGGACGGACGGGAGGACGCTGAGAGGATCCTTGCGGCATGTGCGATTCCTAGCACTCGTACGGCGGGTACGACACCCCGCACGCTGACCTCATGGAACCCATCGCACCCCTCTCCCTCGCCACCGCGCTCGCCTCCTTCACCGACCGCTGGAGCCCCCGCATCGTCACCACCGTCAACGACTACGACGTACGCGTCGCCAAGGTCGAGGGCGAACACCTCTGGCACACCCACGACCACACCGACGAGTTCTTCCTGGTCCTGGACGGCGAACTGCACATCGCGCTCCGCGAGCCGGCGGGGGAGCGCACGGTCGTCCTCCCCAAGGGCTCCGTCTTCACGGTCCCGCGCGGCACGGAACACAAGCCCTACGCCCCGGTCCCCACCGAGATCCTGCTCCTCGAACCGACGGGCACGCTCACGGTCGGCGACCACCACGAGGCCGTACCGGACCATGTCGATGCGACGACCGGGCACGCGCTGGCGTGACTGTCAGTGGCCGGTGGCACTCTTGATCCATGACCGACGCATCCTCGCCCCGCACCTCCCGACGCGCCCGCGTCCGCGCTCCCCAGCTCACCGGCAGGGGCGGCTGGCTGAACACGGGTGACAAGCAGTACACCCTCGCCGACCTGCGGGGACGCATCGTCATCCTGGACTTCTGGACCTTCTGTTGCATCAACTGCCTGCATGTCCTGGACGAACTGCGGGAGCTGGAGGAGAAGCACCGGGACACGGTGGTGATCATCGGGGTGCACTCGCCGAAGTTCGCGCACGAGGCCGAGCATCAGGCGGTCGTGGACGCGGTCGAGCGGTACGGCGTCGAGCATCCGGTGCTGGACGACCCGGAGTTGGCGACCTGGAAGCAGTACGCCGTGCGCGCGTGGCCGACGCTCGTCGTGATCGACCCCGAGGGGTACGTCGTCGCGCAGCACGCGGGCGAGGGGCACGCGCACGCCATCGAGCGGCTGGTGACGGAGCTGGAGACCGAGCACGCGGCGAAGGGGACGCTCCGGCGCGGGGACGGCCCGTATGTGGCACCGGAGCCCGAGCCCACCGTGCTGCGCTTTCCCGGCAAGGCGATCGCCCTCCCCGGCGGCACCTTCCTGGTCAGCGACACCACCCGGCATCAACTCGTCGAGCTGGCGGCGGACGGGGAGAGCGTCGTACGGCGGATCGGTTCCGGGGCGCGCGGGTTCGGTGACGGGACTGCCGACTACGCCACCTTCAACGAACCGCAGGGGCTCGCCCTCGGCGCGGACGGGTCCGTCGTCGTCGCCGACACGGTGAACCACGCGCTGCGCCGCCTCGACCTCACCACCGGCGCCGTCACGACCCTCGCCGGTACGGGCCGTCAGTGGATGCAGGGCGAGCCCACCTCGGGCCCCGCCCGCGAGGTCAGCCTCTCCTCCCCCTGGGACGTGGCCCGGTGGCAGGGCAGGCTCTGGATCGCCATGGCCGGTGTGCATCAACTCTGGGCCTACGACCCCGCCGACAACACCGTCGCCGTCACCGCCGGCACCACGAACGAGGGGCTCGTCGACGGGCCCGGCGCCGAGGCCTGGTTCGCGCAGCCGTCCGGGCTCGCCGCGACCGCCGACCGGCTGTGGCTGGCCGACTCCGAGACGTCCGCCGTGCGCTGGGTGGACCTCGACGGGGCCGTCCACACCGCCGTCGGCACCGGACTCTTCGACTTCGGGCACCGTGACGGAGCGGCCGAACAGGCGTTGCTCCAGCACCCGTTGGGCGTCACCGCGCTCCCGGACGGCTCGGTGGCGATCAGCGACACGTACAACCACGCGCTGCGCCGCTACGACCCCGCGACCGGCGAAGTCACCACGCTGGCCACGGACTTGAAGGAGCCGAGCGATGCCGTCCTGGTCGGTGACGAGATCCTGGTCGTCGAGTCGGCCCGGCACCGGCTGACCCGGCTGCGCCTGCCGGAGGAGGCGGTCCGGGTCGAGTCCGTGGCCCATCGCACCCAGCGCGCGGCCACCGAAGTCGCCCCCGGCGAGCTGAAGTTGGACGTCATCTTCCAGGCGCCGCCCGGGCAGAAGCTCGACACCCTCCCCCACGCTCGAACAGACTCGCGCGGGGGCGCCCCCATCGGCCCCTCGACCCGGCTCCTCGTCTCCGCCACCCCGCCCGAGCTGCTCGTCGCCGGCGAGGGCGCGGGCACGGACCTGAACCGCACCCTGACCCTCAACGCGGCTGTCGCGGAAGGCGTGTTGCACGTCTCCGCGATGGCCGCGTCCTGCGACGACGATCCGTCTGGGGGCACCTCCCGGTCGAAGACTGGGGGAGAGTACCCCGCCTGCCACGTCCACCAGCAGGACTGGGGCGTCCCGGTCCGCGTCACCGAGGGCGGGGCGGACCGTCTCCCCCTCGTTCTGGCGGGCATGGACGACCGCGACGGCCGGGACGACCAGGACAACCAGGACGCCTGAAACGGGGGATCGGCGGGGCTCGGTAACGACCGGGCGCCGGGGCCTGTCCGACGTTCCCGTCCGTCCCGCGACGCCCCGCACACTCGCCCGCCACGCGAGAGCCCGCACCTACGGCGACACGAGCCGCTGCCCCCATGCGATGCCGGGGCTGCGCGTGGTCTGGGCGGCAAGCGGGATCCACCGGTGTGACGGACCTGTCCGGCGGATCATGTCGCAGACGCGAGATGTGGCACGCACTCCCCTTGCCTTCAGGGCGGGGGAGACGCGCCTCGCGCTGCCGCCCGGCGGCGGGCCGCGAGCGGATCGGGCGCCGGACGCCCAACCAGGAGCGATCAGAATGGCCAGAGCGGAGGTGTCGTCGGTCGCCGACAACTCCCCCACGCTCGAACGACCTCGCGCGGGGACCCCGTCGCGTCACCCATGGCGTCACCCGTGGCGTCACCCGTGGCGTCACCCACGGCGCCGGCCGCTGATGCCGACGTCTCCTCCGCCGTGCAGAGCCGCACGCACCACGTCCCGCTCACCGGCGCCCGTCGGACACCGCCGACCTCCCGCGCCCTGACCTGCCGGAGGCGCTACCGCCGACGCGCCCGCGGTGCCAGCTTGTACACCGCCATGCCCGCCGCGACCAGCGTCGTCGCCGCCACCATCATCGCCATGCTGTTCAGCCACAGGCCCGTCGCGGCCAGGGTGGCTCCACCGGCGCCGGTTGTGCCGGCGCCGACAACTCTTCCGTACATAAACGTTTCTCCTTGGGGGCGTGAAGTGGTGTGAGGGGTGGGCTAGGTGGCCACCCACTTCTCCTCGCTGCGGCGGACCAGGCCCCACAGGGAGGTGAAGTAGACGGCGTGCTGGAAGAGGTCGTAGAGCATCTCGGGGATCATCAGCGCGGCGACCAGGACCGCGACGGGGCCGGCGCGGCGGACGGAGACGGTCTTCTCGACCACGAAGATCAGGCCGATCGCGGTCCAGAACGGGGAGAGGCCGGGCCAGCCGTACAGCGTGGTGTACGTGGCCATGAAGGTCAGGTAGACCAGGAACGACAGCGCGCCGAAGCCCATCAGGAACTGCTGGAGGAAGTAGCGGGCGGTGACCTTGGTCCAGCCGTAGTCGCGGAGGTTCTCCAGGGCGCCGCGCTGCCAGCGCAGGCGTTGGTGCCAGAGTTTGGGGAGGCTGGTCATGACCTCGGTGGTGACCGCGCAGCCCGCCGGGGACATGGCGCGGTAGCCGAGGGTCTTGACCGCCTTGGTCATCTCGTCGTCCTCGGTGAGCGAGGCGAGGCTGTAGTAGCCGTCGCCGCCGCCGATCAGGCCCGAGAGCCGGGCGTCCCGCACCTCGCGCAGGACGCGGGCGCGGAACATGGTGCCGGTGCCGGTGAGGACCTGGGCCTTGCCGCCGGTGCGGTCCAGCTCCCATGCGTAGCGCTGGAACTCCATGCGCTGGAGCAGACCGAGGAGTCCGCCGCCCCGCTCGCCGTAGAAGACTCCGCCGACGGCGCCGACCTTGCGGTTGAAGGTGGCCGTCGCGGTCTCGCTGAACCAGGGGTTGAGGACGGTGTCGGCGTCCTGGACGAGGAGGAGGTCGCGTTCGTCGAGGTGGGGCAGGACCCAGTCGATGGCCTGGTTGAGGGCGCCGGCCTTCTTGTGGGTGTTGCCCCGGGTGGCGAAGATGTCCGCGCCGTGCGAGGCGGCGACTTCGGCCGTGTCGTCGGTGCAGTTGTCGGTGACGACGACGATCAGGTCGGGTTTGCGGGTTTGCCGCCACAAGCCCTCGATCGCGGCGCCGATGCGGTCCGCTTCGTTGTGGGCCGGTATGAGCACCACCAGCCGTGGTTCGAGCACGGCAGCA
Source organism: Streptomyces sp. NBC_01478 (assembly GCF_036227225.1). Classification (GTDB taxonomy): domain Bacteria; phylum Actinomycetota; class Actinomycetes; order Streptomycetales; family Streptomycetaceae; genus Streptomyces. The sequence continues at coordinate 6,074,214 of NZ_CP109444.1, forward strand.
GCTCCCCCCCCGCGACGATCGTGAGACGGGCCCGGGGCTGCCTCTCCCCGGGCCCTCAACTGCACGAAGTCTTCACGAGGTTCACACAACCGCACAATGCGCCCCGCGTCACGGATTGCTCACGGTTGGCTGTGTATGTCCTGTGCGGGCGATTCGGTGCGTGTGTGGGATACGCCCACCTATCCACCGTCGAAGGTGTGGATCGGGAGCCGTACCAGGCGTACGAGCCGTATCAGCCGCGGTAGCCGCGCGTCTCGTCGTCCTCGACGACGGTCGTCTGACCCGGTATCACCACGCGCCTGCGCCGGGCCATGCTGCTGAACGTCAAGACGCCGATCAGCCCGACGACCATGAGGATCACGCCGACCAGGTCGAGGTTGACCCCCTGCATGTGCCAGTCGGTCGCGAACGTCAGAATCGCGCCGACGGCGATGAGGATGATGCATCCGCCCAGGCCCATGAGTGTCGCCTCCCTGTCCGATCCGGTCCGGTCGGCCCGGTCCGCCACCGGGTACCCGGGGAGGCAACACCCATGCGTCAAAGGGGAGTTGGCTAACCCTCCAGGAACGCCAGCAACGCGTTGGCCAGCAGGAACGGGTCGCGGTCGCCGCAGAGTTCGCGGGCGCTGTGCATCGAGAGGATCGCCACGCCGATGTCCACGGTCTTGATGCCGTGCCGGGCCGCGGTGATCGGGCCGATCGTCGTGCCGCAGGGCATGGAGTTGTTGGAGACGAAGGTCTGGAAGGGCACGCCGGCCTTCTCGCAGGCGGCGGTGAACACCGCGCGGCCCGAACCGTCCGTGGCGTAGCGGTTGTTGACGTTGACCTTGAGGATCGGGCCGCCGTTGACGCGCGGGTGGTGCGTCGGGTCGTGCCGCTCCGCGTAGTTCGGGTGCACCGCGTGACCTGTGTCGGAGGACAGGCAGACGGTCCCGGCGAAGGCGCGGGCCCGGTCCTCGTACGAGCCGCCGCGCGCGAACACCGACCGCTCCAGGATCCCGCCGAGCAGCGGCCCGTCCGCGCCGGTGTCGGACTGCGAGCCGTTCTCCTCGTGGTCGAAACCGGCCAGCACGGGGATGTACGGCAGGTCCTCGCGGGCCGCGGCGGAGGCGAGCGCGGCGGCGCCGGAGTGCAGGGACAGCAGGTTGTCCATGCGCGGAGCGGCGACCAGCTCCTGGTCACGGCCCAGATAGGCGGGTGCCTCCACGGAGTGGGTCATCAGGTCCCAGCCGGTGACCTCGCCCGGCGCGAGCCCCGTCTCCTCCTCCAGGAAGGCGATCAGGTCGCCGTCGCGGACGTCGTCGCCCAGGCCCCAGATCGGCTGGAGGTGCCGCTGCTTGTCCAGCTTGAGCCCGTCCGCCGACACGGAACGGTCCAGGTGGATGGCGAGTTGGGGCACTCTGAGCAGCGGCCGGTCCACGTTCACCAGCCGCGTCGAACCGTCCCGGAGGCTCAGCCGCCCGGCGAGACCGAGGTCCCGGTCGAGCCAGGAGTTGAGCAGCGGCCCGCCGTAGATCTCGACGGCGACCTGGCGCCAGCCGTGCCCGCCGGTGTCGGGGCGCGGCTTGACCCGCAGGTTCGGGGAGTCGGTGTGCGCGCCGATGATGCGGAAGGGGGTGTGGGGGGCCGCACCCTCGGGGACGTACCAGGCCACGATCGCGCCACCGCGCAGCACGTACTTGCCGCCGGTCGTCCCCTCCCAGGCGTCCGTCTCGGCGACCTGCCTGAATCCGGCCTTCTCCAGGCGCTCGGCGGTGTTCGCCACGGCGTGGTACGGCGTGGGGCTCGCCGCCAGGAAGGACATCAGATCGTCGGTGTGGCCGCGGTCGAAGCGGGAGGGTGCGCTCATGGGGTTCACCTTAACGACGTACGAGGGCCCGCTCCCGGGGGTGGGAGCGGGCCCTCACAAGGGCGATGTGGGGTTTCGCGAAGCTGTACCGGTGTTGTCCTGGAACGTGTCGGGGACTTGTCTAGAAGGCTGCCTCGTCCAGTTCCATCAGGTCCAGTTCTACGCCCTCGGCGACCTTGCGGGCCAGGGTCACGCCCGGCAGAACGTTGCCCGCGAAGAACTTCGCGGCCGCGATCTTGCCGGTGTAGAAGGCCACGTCCTTGGCGGACACCGCCTTGGTGGAGGCGGCCTCCAGCTTCTCGGTGGCGATCGCGGCACCCTTGAGGAGCAGGTAGCCGACGACCACGTCACCGGAGGCGAGCAGCAGGCGGGTGGTGTTGAGGCCCACCTTGTAGATGTTCTTGACGTCCTGCTCGGTCGCCGCGAGGTCGGTCAGCATCAGGCCGACGATGGCCTCCAGCTCGACGGCCGCCTTGGCGAGGTGTTCACGGGCACCGGCCAGGTCCTCGCCGCCCGTCCCCAGCGCGAGGAACTTCTTGATGTCCTCGGCGAGGGAGTTGAGGGCCGCGCCCTGGTTGCGGACGATCTTCCGGAAGAAGAAGTCCTGGCCCTGGATCGCGGTCGTGCCCTCGTACAGGGTGTCGATCTTGGCGTCCCGGATGTACTGCTCGATCGGGTACTCCTGGAGGAACCCGGAGCCGCCGAAGGTCTGCAGCGACTGCGCGAGCTGCTCGTAGCCCTTCTCGGAGCCGTAGCCCTTGACGATCGGCAGGAGGAGGTCGTTGAGCGCGTGCTCGGTGGACGCGTCCTCGCCCTCGGACTCCTTGACGGCGATCGCGTCCTGGACCGACGCGGTGTACAGCACGAGAGCGCGCATGCCCTCGGCGTACGCCTTCTGCGTGATCAGCGAGCGGCGCACGTCCGGGTGGTGCGTGATGGTGACCTTGGGCGCGGCCTTGTCCATGAACTGCGCGAGGTCGGGACCCTGGACGCGCTCCTTGGCGTACTCCAGGGCGTTGAGGTAGCCGGTCGACAGCGTGGAGATCGCCTTCGTGCCGACCATCATGCGAGCGAACTCGATGATCCGGAACATCTGGCGGATGCCGTCGTGCTTGTCGCCGATCAGCCAGCCCTTGGCGGGGTGGCGGTCGCCGAAGGTCATCTCGCAGGTGTTGGACGCCTTGAGGCCCATCTTGTGCTCGACGTTGGTGGCGTAGACGCCGTTGCGCTCGCCCAGCTCGCCGGTCTCGACGTCGAAGAGGAACTTCGGCACGAGGAAGAGGGAGAGCCCCTTGGTGCCCGGGCCGTGGCCCTCCGGCCGCGCCAGCACGTAGTGGAGGATGTTCTCCTCCATGTCGTGCTCACCGGACGTGATGAAGCGCTTGACGCCCTCGATGTGCCAGGAGCCGTCGTCCTGCTGGATGGCCTTGGTACGGCCCGCGCCGACATCGGAACCCGCGTCGGGCTCGGTCAGCACCATGGTCGAGCCCCAGGTCCGCTCCACCGCGAGCTGCGCGATCTTCTTCTGTACGTCGTTGCCCTCGTCGTAGAGGATCCCGGCGAAGGCCGGGCCGGAGCAGTACATCCACACGGCCGGGTTCGCGCCGAGGATCAGCTCCGCGTACGACCAGATCAGGGACGGGGGAGCCGTCGTACCGCCGATGGCCTCGGGCAGGCCCAGCCGCCAGTACTCCGAGTCCATGAAGGCCTTGTAGCTCTTCTTGAAGGAGGCGGGCACCGGCGCGGTGTTCGTCTCCGGGTCGAAGACCGGCGGGTTGCGGTCGGCGTCGGCGAAGGACTCCGCGAGCTCGTTCTCCGCGAGCCGGGTCAGCTCCTCCAGGACGCTCTTGGCCGTGTCCGTGTCCATCTCCGCGAACGGACCGGTGCCGTACAGCTTGTCGCGCCCGAGGACCTCGAAGAGGTTGAACTCGATGTCGCGGAGATTCGACTTGTAGTGCCCCATGGCGACGACTCCGTAGAAAGATCCGTAGAAAGATGTGCAACGAGACTTGTACTAAGCAGTAGCTACGATGATGCTACCCGTCGGTAATAAGACGCAACCCCAAGCCGTCCATCTGTGACTCAGTACTCTTGCGGGCATGTACGGCTACGACCAGAACGTGGGCGCTCAGCAGGGGTACGTCCCGCCCCAGCAGCAGATGGCCGGTGGCGTGGGCGGCTACGGCCAGCAGCCACCGCTCTACCCCGAGCCGTCCCCGCCCTCGCTGGCGGACGCGGTGCGTGCGTTCACCACCGGGCAGATGGCCGCGGAGGACTTCCAGCAGGTCTTCGCGACGTCCAAGGTGTACTGCCCGCGCGGCGACAACCCGGGCTTCCTCGCGCTCCACAACACCCAGCAGCCGGTGATCCCGATGTTCACCTCGCTGAAGGAACTGCGCCGCTACGCCGGCAAGGAGTCCAAGTACTTCGTCATCACCGGCGCCGAGGTCATCGACCTGCTGCCGACGGGGTACGGCTTCGTCGTCGACATGGAGGGCGAGCACCGGATGGTGTTCGACGCGAAGGCGGTCGAGCAGATGGTGGAGTTCGCGATGCGCAGGATGTACGGCTGAGCAGCGCCGTGGCTCGGTGACCCGGCGACTCGGTGGCCTAGTCGCTGAAGTGCGGAGCGCGATCCGACGAGAAGTCGGCGGTGTGTCCGGCGCCGTGGGGGTGCGCCCCGGGTGGCTGGAAGTGTGCGGGTCCGTCAGAGAACGGACGCGGCACACTGACGGGGGCCCGCATGGCGGCGACACGGAACGTACTGATCACAGGCGGCTCGGCGGGGATCGGGCAGGCGTGCGTGCGGCGGTTCGCGCGCGGGGGTGACCATGTCTGGTTCACGTACCACTCGGGGCGGGAGCGGGCGGCTCGGCTGGTGGCGGAGTTGTCGGGGTCGGGGGGACGCTCCGAGGAGTTGGCGGGACCGGCGGAATGGGCGGGACCACGGGGACAGGCGGGATCGGCCGGACCATGGGGGCAGGCTGGTCTGGCGGGATCGGGTGGATCGGCGGGACTGAGGGGACCGGGAGGATCTCCGGGCGGCCCGGCGGAGCCGGCGGAGCCGGCGGAACCGACGGGATCGGCGCGATCTGCGGGGCCGGGAGGCCGGGGAGGACCGTCGGAGTCTGAGGGCCTGAGGGGCTCTGCGGGCCCGACGGGATCGGTGGGCCCGACGGGATCGGTGGGCCCTGCGGGACCGGCGGACGGCTGCCGCTACGCGCCGCGGGCCTTCGAGTTCCGGCAGGGTGAGTGGCCCGATCATGAGCGCCTGGTCGCGGAACTGCCGGGACCGGTCGACGTCCTGATCAACAACGCGGCGGTCGGCTCGAAGACGGTCGAGCAGTACGTCCCCGGTCCCGGCCACGCCCAGGACGCCGCGTTCCTCCAGATCAACGCCGTGGGACCGCTCTGGCTCAGTGAACAACTGCTGCCGGGCATGCGGGCACGCGGCCGGGGCACGATCGTCAACGTCGCCAGTGTCGGCGGGGGCGTCGCGCAGTTCCCGGGTTTCCGCGTCGCGGACGGCATGAGCAAGGCGGCCCTCGCGTATCTCACCCGCCACCTGGCCGCGGAACTGGTCCACGACCCCGTCGACGTCATCGCGATCTGCCCCGGCGCCGTGGACACCCCCATGTTCGAGGCCAGCACCCTCGCGGGCCTCACCCCGTCCCGCCGCGCCGCCCTCGAATCCACCCTGCCCGGCGGCCGGTTGATCCACCCCGAGGAGATAGCGGAACTGGTGTGGTGGCTGGCCGGCCCGGGCGCGGGGCTGCTGCACGGGGCGGTGATCGACGCGTCGATGGGGTTGGGGGTGCGGCCGGGGTTGCTCGGCGGGGTGGTGGAAGGGGCGGGGGTGGAGAGGTGATGCCAGGGGGCGTTGTCGAAGGGGTGCGTTTCCGTGCCGGAGGCGGAGCGACGATCCCGGGCATCCGTCGGGCCGCCGGCTTCCTCGCCGGTTCGTCCGCCGTCGCGGAGCCGCGTGTCCATGCCGAGGCCCCCGGAGCCACCCCGTGACCCCGCCCTCCCGCCAGGCCGCCCGCCTCGTCTCCGGTTCGCCCGCCATCGCCGAGGCCCACTTCCGCGCCGAGGCACTGCCCTACCACCCCAGCCTGCGCCCCGACGGGTGGCTCAATCTCGGTACCGCCGAGAACCGGCTCGTGCAGGACCTGCACGGCGAGCTGCCGCCACCGCCCCTGACGGCGCGCGAGACCCGTTACGCGCCCCTGTACGGCACCCCGGAGCTGCGCGAGCACATCGCACGGCATCTCGGCTCCATGGGCGGTCGGCCCGTCGACCCCGAGGACCTGGTCGTGGTGGCGGGGGCGACCGCGGCCCTCGACGTGGCCGCCACCGCGCTGTGCGACCCGGGTGAGGCGATCGTCGTGCCCACGCCCTGCTACGGCGCCCTCGACACCGACCTCGGCGGCCGTTCCGGTGCTCGGCTGCTGCTCGCCCCGCCGGACGCGGCGGACGGCCACGGTCTCGCCGTAGGGTCCGTGGACCGGACGCTCGCCGAGGCCCGGCGGGACGGCGTGGACGTACGGGCCATCGCGCTGGCGTCGCCCGCGAATCCGACCGGAGCGGTCCATCCGGCCGTGGAACTGCGGGAGTTGGCCGCGGTGGCGGCCCATCACGGCGTGGACGTCGTCGCCGACGAGATCTACGCGGGGTCGGTGTTCGGGCCGCTGCCCTTCACCGCGCTGCGAACGGTCGCCCCCGACCCCGCCCGCGTCCACACCGTGTGGGGTTTCGCCAAGGACTTCGGGCTGCCCGGTCTCAAGGCGGGTGTGCTGCACACCACCGACCCGGAGATCCGGGACGCGGCCCGCGCCCTCGCCTACTTCGCGCCCGTCTCCACCCACACCCAGGCCCACCTCACCCGGCTGCTGGCCGACCCCGCGCGCGTGCACGCCTTCCTCGTCGAGAACCGGCGCCGCCTCGCCACCTCGTACACCCGGGCCGCCGCGCTCCTGGACGGCTTCGGCATCCCGTACGCCCCCGCGCAGGCCGGCTGCTCGGTCTGGGCCGACCTGGCCGCCTGGCTGCCCCGCCCCGGCTTCGCCGGAGAACGCGCGCTCTGGCACGAGATCCTCGACCGCACCCACGTCAGCATCCTGCCCGGCGAGGCCTTCCACGCCCCCCGCCCCGGCTGGTTCCGCATCTGCCACTCACTCGACGCGGCCCTGGTGGAGGAGGCCCTGGCCCGGCTCGGCCACCTCCTCAACCCGAACGGAACACCCCGTGCGTCCCATGCCCCCCGCGCACCGCACGCACCGCACCTACCGCACGCACTCCGTGTGCCCCACGACGACGACACGGGATGCCGCGCGATCGCACCCGCAGGGCCGGCTCGACCCAGCCGTGGTGACGGAGGCCCTGGTGAAGAAGCCCGCGCTTCGACCGGGCCGGCTGCTCGGACCACACCCACGGGACCCGCCCGACGCAGCCCTCACCCGGAAGGGAGCACCCCGTGACGCCGTCCGACACCCCCCGACCGCACCCGCCCGGCCCCCTCGACCGCTGGTACGAGCAGGCGGGCGTCCGTACCGGAGTGCGCCGGATGTTCCACGAGGAGACCGAGCGCGGCAAGGTCTTCTTCCCGGTCGCCCTGGTGCCGTACGCCGGACATGACGCCGTACGGGAACTGCCGCCCGAGCGGCTGCGGGAGCTGACCGTGCGGCACCTCTACCAGTTCCTGCTGTCGACGACCCACCTGGAGACCCGGGTCGTCAACACGGCCGCCGAAGCCGTGGCCAACGGCCGTACCGGACTCGACCTGCCCGCCGCCCTGCGCCCGGACGCCTTCAAGGTCTACTGCGACGAGGGCTACCACGCCCTCTACAGCCTCGACCTCGCCGACCAGATCGCCGCCGTGACCGGCATCGCGATACCCGACCAGGACTACGGCGGCTTCGTCGACCGGCTGCGCGGCTCGGCGCACCGCGCGCTGCCCGGCGCGCCCGCGCTCGCCGGACTCCTTCAGGCGGTGGTGTTCGAGACGCTGATCACGGCCGTGCTCAACGAGGTGCCGGGCGACGAGTCCGTCGTCCGCGTGGTGCGCGACCTGCTGCGCGACCACGCCCGGGACGAGGGCCGCCACCACCGTTTCTTCTCCGCCCTCTTCCGCGAGGCGTGGACCCACCTCTCCGCCGCCGACCGCGCCGCCGCCGCACACGCCCTGCCCGAGCTGATCCGCACCGCCCTGACCTGGGACCTCGCCCCCGTCCGCGGCTCCCTGCGGTTGGCCGGCCTCGACCCGGACACCGCGCGCCGGGTCGCCGCCGACTGCTGCGCGGCCGGCCCCGACCCGCGCCGCCTGAACGAGACCGCCCGCTCGACGCTACGGCTCTGCGCGGCCGTCGGCGTCTTCGAACTCCCGGGCGCCCGCGAGCACTTCGCCGCCCACGGCCTCGGCGACGGCCACGGCTCCGGCGACGACGGCCACGAGGAGACCCCGTGAACCCGACCACCACGAGCCTCACCTACGGCACGTATCTGCGGCTGCCGCAGCTCCTCGGCCAGCAGGTGCCGCAGGCCGCCGCCGCGCACGACGAGCATCTGTTCATCACCGTGCACCAGGTCCACGAACTCTGGTTCAAGCAGCTCCTCGTCGAGCTCACCGACGCCCGCGACCGGATGCTGGCGGGCGAGAACGCCGTAGCGGTACGACGACTGAGCCGCTGCCACGAGATCGAGCGGGAGCTGCTCGGCACGCTGGAGCTGCTGGACACCATGGCGCCGGGCGACTTCCGGGAGTTCCGCGGCGCGCTGGGCACGGCCAGCGGCGGGCAGTCGGCCCAGTTCCACGAGATCGAGGCGCTCTCGGCGCACCGGGACCCCGCCCGCCGGGACCGCCCCCGCCGGATGCGCTGGCTCACCGGCACCGAGCGGGCCCGCCTGGACCGCCGCCTGCTGGAACCGACCCTGTGGGACGGCTTCCTCGCGGCGCTGGCGGGCCTCCCGGGTCCGGGCCGGGCCGCGGCCTTCCGCGGCGAGGGCCCCCTCGGCGAGCTCGCGGACGCCCTGCTCGGCCACGACGAGGGGTGGGCGCGGTGGCGGGCCCGGCACGTCCGCGTCGTGGAGCGGCAGCTCGGCGGGGAGCGCGGTACGGCGGGCAGTTCGGGTGCCGCGTATCTGCGGGGCCGTACCGGGGAACGGTTCTTCCCCCGGCTGTGGGAGGCTCGGGGCGCCGTGCTGTGAGCCCCTGATGTGTCCGCTGTGTGTGTCCGCCGTGCGGGCGGGTCGGGCGGGAGCCCGGAGGGAATGTCCTCCGGGCTTCTTCTGTTGTGGGGTAGCAGAAAGTTCAACGCTCAACTAAACTCGACGCACAAGGAGGTCCCGACATGCCTGCAGTGACCGTAGAGAACCCGCTGACCCTGCCCCGCGTGGCCGCGCCGGCCGACGCCGTGGCACGTCCCGTGCTCGCCGTCTCGACCGCGCCCAGCGGTTTCGAGGGTGAGGGCTTCCCGGTGCGCCGCGCGTTCGCCGGGATCAACTACCGCCACCTCGACCCGTTCATCATGATGGACCAGATGGGCGAGGTGGAGTACGCGCCGGGCGAGCCGAAGGACTCTACCAGTTGGGTGCGTACATCGGTACACGGTCGCTGAGCTGCGGATACTTCCACCTGAAGGAGAGTCACCATGCCTGCTGTAACTGTCGACAACCCCCTGACGCTCCCGCGCGTGGCCGCCTCGGCTGACGCTGTCGCTCGTCCCGTGCTCACTGTCACGACGGCGCCGAGTGGCTTCGAGGGCGAAGGGTTCCCGGTGCGCCGCGCGTTCGCCGGGATCAACTACCGCCACCTCGACCCGTTCATCATGATGGATCAGATGGGCGAGGTGGAATATCAGCCTGGAGAGCCAAAAGGGACCCCGTGGCATCCGCACCGTGGCTTCGAGACCGTCACGTACATCATCGACGGCGTCTTTGATCACCAGGACTCCAACGGCGGTGGCGGCACCATCACCAACGGCGACACGCAGTGGATGACGGCGGGCGCGGGCCTGCTGCACATCGAGGCTCCGCCGGAGTCGCTGGTCGTGTCCGGCGGTCTCTTCCACGGGCTCCAGCTCTGGGTGAACCTGCCGGCCAAGGACAAGATGATGGCCCCGCGCTACCAGGACATTCGTGGTGGTCAGGTGCAGTTGCTGACGACTCCGGACGGCGGCGCGCTGCTGCGGGTCATCGCCGGTGAGCTGGACGGTCACCAGGGCCCCGGCATCACGCACACCCCGATCACGATGGTTCACGCGACGGTGGCGCCGGGTGCGGAACTCACCCTGCCTTGGCGGGAGGACTTCAACGGCCTGGTGTACGTCATGGCGGGCAAGGGGTCGGTGGGCGCGGAGCGTCGTCCGATCCACCTGGGCCAGACGGCCGTGTTCGGTGCAGGCTCCTCGCTGACTGTTCGCGCGGACGAGCAGCAGGACGGGAACACCCCTGACCTTGAGGTCGTCATCCTCGGCGGTCAGCCGATCCGTGAGCCGATGGCGCACTACGGCCCGTTCGTCATGAACACGCGTGACGAACTTCAGCAGGCCTTCGAGGACTTCCAGAAGGGTCGGCTGGGCACCATCCCCGCCGTGCACGGCATGAGCGAGGGTGGACTGTAGGCCTTCGCAGAGCTGAGCAATTCAGCGTCGCCAACCGCCAAGTCCCGCTCCCCAAGTGCGGGGCGGGGCTTGGCGGTTGGTTCCTGACACGACAGAACCCCATGTTTCCTGCCTACCAGGAAACATGGGGTTCTCTGTTGAATCGGCTACACGTCGGCGCTGCGCGCGAACGCCACAAGTCCAGCGAACCCTTCGGGCGAGAGCATGAGCGCCGGAGCGTTGGGGGTCTTGCTGTCCCGTATCGGGACGACACCGTGAGTCATGGCGTACGACGGTGCCCACTCGATGCAGTTGCCGCCCTGCCCGTCGCTGTACGTGCTCTTGACCCACACATCGCCGCGTGGGGCGGGGGTGTTGCTCATCTGGCGTGCTCCTCCATGATCGAGTGGATCAGGGCCAAGGAACGTGTCTCTGACTCTGCTGCCGCACGTAGCCGCTCATAGGTAGCCGACCAATCCCGCACGGCAGACGGCGAGTCGTTGACGGACCCCTTGCCGGTGGTCTCCGAGTACAAGACCGTCGCCCCGTCGTCTGGCGTAAGCAGGATAAACGGCAGACCGGACGCGGGGGCACCCGCCTCGAAGGCCAGAACCTGAAGCGTGACGTGCGGGCTTTCCGCCATGTGCACAAGGTGCTGTAGCTGTCCGGCCATGGTTCCCGGATTGCCGACGGTCGTGCGCAACACGGCCTCATGGAAGATGACCCACAGGAACGGCGGCTCCGGCCGGTCCAGGACGTCACGGCGGCGGAGACGGAGTTCGACCCGCCCTTTGATCTGGCTTTCAGTCTCGCGAGGATGCGCCGCCCGGAAGACTGCTTGCGCGTACTCGGGCGTCTGTAGCATGCCCATGACGAAACTGGTGCTGTAGTCCTCAATCTTGGTGGCGGCCTTCTCAAGCTCCACGTACGGCACGAACCACTCAGGGTGTCCGTGCTGCGAGATCCTGGTCAGTAGCCGCACGAAGGACCCACTGGTGTTGAAGAAGCGGTCGCACCCCTCCGCGAAGTGGAGTGACGGAAGCGCCTTGCCCTTCTTGGCCTTCGACACGTACGGGGCCTTGTAGCCGGTGGAATCCGCTAGCTCCTGTTGCGTCGCCCCTTTGTGCTCTAACGCTGCGGCTAGCTCTTGCCCGAACCACTCAAGGCCGTTCGCCGGCTCCGGCTCTTCGCTCACCTGTTCAACTCACCAGCCTTTCCACCTGCGTTGGAAACCCCTTCCCTCTGTTGAGCGTACGCGTCTGCACGCCATGGTGTGAGGGAGAAGTCACACACAGCAGCGAGATGCGGAAGGTACGGCAACCGGCCATGACCAGCACCCCAACCACGACCACAGGCACGTCAGATGACGTGGCGGAGCTGGTCGCGCTACAGCGGGAGTTGGGCCCCTGGGCCTTACTCGCCTGGCGTCCGCGCGGTGGCTTCACTGACCCGGACACCGTGGACCTCCGGGCCGTTAAAGCCGGACTGCGGCGGCTGATCGCATGAACGGGAACCCTCCCGTCGGGACCACTGTCACGGACTCTCAGCGCGGAGCCGTCGGCCGCGTCATGGGCCACGTCGGCGGACGCGTCCAGCTTCGCCCCCTTGAGGGTGGCCGAGAGTGGGACGCCGAGACGATGAATCTCGAATATGTGCCGCTGTCCGAAGCCCTGAGTACGGTCGTCTCTGAGGTCAATTCCCGTAGTGCAGGGGGAATTTGAAGTGAGTCGCAGCGTCTTTCGGTACGTGTCCTACACGACTCGTCAGGACCCCACCGTTGAACCCGAGTATTCCGCGTACTGCGTGGCCGGTGACGAAGAAGCCTGCGGGGCCCAATCCGAAAAGCACGACAACCCCACCGACGTTGACGACTGGATGAGAGGGCATATGAAGGAGACCGGGCACATGCATTTCAGGCGCCGGTTCGACGACTTCGCGGAGTTGACCGTTCAGGGTTTTCCGGCCGGTCTTGAACCGGCCCGTGTCGAGAGGGTGAGGGCATGAGGAGAATCCCTTACGCCGCTCAGTGGGTGGGCCTATTAGTGATCATCGCGCTCAGCGGTACGTGCGGCTTCATCGCTGGTGCTGTTCTTGGTATGGCGTAAATGCTGGTATCCCTCTTCACGGAGTGTGGCGCAGCGCTCGCCGTGCCGGAAGGCATGCGTAACGCAGCGCTTGAAATTGCCAGCAATGCAACCACGCGGGACATGGCTCGGGAATACGTGAGTTGTGAACTAGATTCCCACCGTTACGGCGATCACTCTGCCCTACTTCTGGATCTCGAAGCGGGGCAGGCCGACGGAGACGTTTGGGTTACCTGGGATGTGGATGGCAGTGACATCGCAGTCCGGATCCGACCCTATTGCCCTTCTAAGAGCCCGTCGAAAGAAGACGCCTGCTGGCTGTACGACGCACACAGAGGAGGACACACATGGGAGCGCTACGAATAGCCTGATGGACAGCGACGAAATAGAAACACGCGAGTTGTACGACCAAACAGCTATTGCGGCTGAGGAGCTGACCGATCCTGAGTACACAAGAGGGCTTAGGACATTGGCCGCTTGGAAGAGTGGAGCATTACGTCTTGCTCACCTCTGGAAAGGCCTTGACGCGGCGCTCACCGAGGGGGGAGACATACCAATTGAATGGATCATTGGAGACCTTCCCGAAGAAGTTCCAAAACAATGACTCCGCCCCTGTCGGATGCAACTGAATATCCGACCTCAACGGAAATTCAGAATCCCGGCAGGGGCGGGAAAGCCCCGTTCGGCTATCAGAAGACGGCGGTAGCCGAACGGGCCAGAACGGACCGCACCGACATAAGACGGGTGCACTGTCTCAGAAAGAGGTAACGACATAAGTGAACTGCCCTACCTGCGGTGCGTTAGTCAACGACAACCCTGATGGAACGTGGCACTGCGGTGTCTGCGGAGCTAGCGGAGGTTCAAGAAAATGACCTGTGGTAACTGTGGAGCGGCAGCAATCCAGGGGCCCAACGGCTCGTGGATCTGCTCGAATCAATGCGGATGGTCCTCTGGGGTCGCCCCGAGTCCATCGGTAGGCTTTGGGCATGACCACCGAGCGGCCGTCGGAACGCGCGCCTACAGCGGGTGCGCCCCTCAGTAACAACGAGATCACCACAACTGAGTGCCGAGAGTGCGGAGCTGAGGTCTCAGGCCTGAACGGGCGCTACGCCTGTGGTCTGTGCGGGTGGGTCAACCACTGGGCTGAGGGAGACGGTGAGCTTCCCACAGCCCAGGATGACCCCGATTGGCCCGGACACCAGTGAACTCTCCTAATCGCCCCGTCCGTGCGTCGTTCCCCCGTGGCGCATGGGCGGGGTCTCCTCGTCGTTCACGCGAGACGGCCCACTGCCTTGACTGTGCCCACCTCATCTCGCCGGGGCCGGACGAGTAGCGGGTGGCGCGGTGGGAAGCTCATCCGGATAAGTGGTTGACCTACATGGTTCGGTTGTCTGATGCTGGCCACTTATTCGGATGAGTGGCTACCTGGTGATCGATCGGCGGCTGCTCGTCCTCTTCCGAATCGAAGGGGTTTTGATCATGGGGCGTAATGCACTGCGGTCGCTGGCTGTGTCGACTGCGCTCGTGGCCGGTGTCGGCCTAGTGGGTGTCTCGGGTGCGTCGGCGCTGACTCCGGACGTGGAGCGGTCGGGCGTCCAGTCCAGTCAGGTGGCCGCCATCAACGGCGTGAACGACGGGCCGTACAAGACGGCCACGGTGAACGGGTTGCGGGTGCGCACGGGTCCGGGCACGAACCGGATGATCCTCGGCCTGATCTACAGGGGGCAGCGCGTGCGGGCTATTGCGTCGGCGCGTGACCGTCACGGGCAGCGCTGGGACAAGGTCCGGCTCGTGAAGGCCTCGCCGAGCGGTCTCCCTCGTGGCTTCACGGGCTGGGTCACCGAGATGTACCTGTACTGATCGAGTGCCGGGAGGTCTGACCTAGATCGACGGCCCTTCTCCGCTGCGGCGGGGGAGGGCCGTTGCTGTGTGATCACAGCCAGATGATATGGAGATCTAGTGAAGGAAGTGTGTAGAAGGTGTGGTGATTGATTCAGTTCCGTGACCGCACTGCCGGTGGTTGACCCCTCGTGTGACGCGTGAGCATATTCTGTTGATCTATTTGCTCGTGCTAAGAAATGCTCTACCTCTCGTGGCGTGGCGGTCTCTGCTTGGGGTGTGAGTGGCGACGAAGGGGATAGGGGATGGTGTGCGATGGCGAACGGATCGGTTGGGGACTACTGCGAGCCTGAGGACGTCGCCTATGTGCCGGGTATCGACTACGTGGCGGGCTGGCGCATGGCGGCGGAAGCGGCTGATGAGGTGAACGGCGCCCTGGAGGCGATCGGCATCGACGCGGGGGCTGTGCGGGCGGTGCCACATGCGGGGGCGCACGGTGAGCCGGTGGTGTGGCTGAGACCGGAGGATGCCCGGCTGATAGCTCGGGTGTTACGGCGGGAGTGATGACTCATGCTGAGAGATGAGAGGGAAGGGGAGCGGGGATGGCGCGGGATGACTGGAAGACGGCGAAGGGCTCTCGGGTGAGCGTCGAGACTGATCGGCACGGAGAGTTCATCGTGTGCGCGGGATGCAGGCGCCGGATCAAGATCACGGGTGCGGGGCCTGTGATCTTCGCTGTTCGGCAGCACACGCAGAGCTGCACCAGGTGACGCGAAAGCTGCTTGGGCAGGCTGGGCCGGCGCATGGCTAGCGGTCTGTTGAGTACCAGAGCGCAGCGGAAAGTGACTGGTCAACGTGCGTGATGACCTCAATCGCATACGGATCTGGGCCACGACGAAACGGCATCTGCGATTGAGGTTGTCACGCGTGGGCGGGGTCCAGGGGTGTGCTGTAGCACCCCTGGTACCACCGCCCGCAACCACTCTCGTAACGGCGCTGAGCGGCGTTGGCGGCCAGTCCCGTGTGGCGTAGCCATAGAGGCTTCGCCCCTCTGGTCGGGGCTCGGGAAGGCGCATCACTAGCGGTTCCAGATCGGTGTAGACGTGACGGCGGTCATCGCCACTCCAGCGATCATTGCTACGAACCGGGCTGGTACCTGTTTCGCAGTCATGCTGAACCCGCCGATCTTGAGCACGAAGTAGGGCTCTGCCTCCCTCGTCTGGGCTCGCTCTGGCTCCTCCGGTGGGGGCGCCGTTTCCGGCATCGGACTTTCGGCCACGGCAAGCCTCCTGTCGTGGGGCGTATAAGCCTGCCCCTGGACGTGGTTGCAAGCGGATGACGGTTCGTCAATCGCTTGCGGCTCACGGTTGCAGCCCGTCTTGCCCGCGTCAGTACATCTGAGGGAGATCTGAGTGTCACGATCGGATAACTTGAGGAAAGCGTGAGTCAGACGGCTCGGACTATGTGCTAGAGGGCAACGTTGCAGGTCAAGGGTGGGCTGCGTTGCTAACGGACGTTCACTTCGCGCTCTGGCGCAAGCTATCCAATGGAGCAAGTCAGGGTGTGAGCGAGCGGAGTAGACGTTCGTAGTGATGGAGGGCGGGCCCCCGGTGGTGCCGCTCTTGTCCCCGGTGACCGGACAGAGAGACGACAGGAGCCCCTCACGCTGACTGCGCGGGGGGCTTCTCTGCTTGGTCGGGGCGTGTGTGGTGTCGGGCGGTTGCCGACCGGACGGGACCGGCCGAAGGCCGCACGCCCGTCCGGGGCGGCAGGACCGCCCGGCGCGCCGGAGGCGCGCCCTTGAGCAAGTAAAGAGAAGTTACTCCGATGCGGGGCGGCGACGGGCGGGGCGCTTGGCGGCGGAGGCTGGCGCTGGCGTCATGGGATAGGCGAGCTGCCATGTGGCGGCAGGTGCTTACAGCTCTTCGGACGGTTGCGGTCACACTCGGTGCGTCGCTGTGGGGAGCAGCTATGAATCTCGGGCGTTGCACGCACGCGCTGACAGCGCCGTACTGACAAGGTCATCTAGAGCTGTGAGCGGCAAACCTATGGATGCCAGAACCGCTGCCCGCAAGATCGTTGTTCTAGCTCTTGCGAGCTAGGTCCAATTTGGCCAACAACCGTGCCCGTAGAGCTTCAAGGCCGGGGGGGCGCACAGAAAGGTCATCCCGCGCGCGTACGAGCAACGCATTTTTCAGGTTTTCCACCGTTCTGAAGAGACGAAGCTCAGAATTTAGGGAAGCTAGCGCAATCTTAGGGTCAACGAGCCGCGCCCACTCACTTTTCCATGCGGCAGCTAGAACTCTTCGCTGTTCCTCGGTGATGGCGTCTACTGCATCGGCGCGAGCTTGGTTTACAGCGGCGTACTGTTGGCAATGCCATTTAATTTTGTCGAACCTGGATCCTTCTGAAGAAGATCCAGGTGGCGGAAATTTACGCGTCAGCTCTGCATCGACCAGTCCACCTAGGACTTCTTCCTGCAATGGATCAACGACTTTACGAATAGCGTCTTTGACGGCCCCTAGGTCCATATCCTTGCCTACCGATGTCATTACCGCATGAACGAGGTCGGCGCTTAGGAGATGACTTTCGATTGCTCGCTGCTCCCAGATGTGGAGGTTTTCGCGTGAGTCCAAGAGATTCGATCTCGCCTCATCTGTTAGGAGATCTCGGTCCATCAAACACAACCATGGGATTCCAAGTGACAGGTCGGAGAGGGTTTTGTATGTGGCAAGAACTTGATTACTGTTGCCAGCTACGACTGTATGCACTCTTCCCATCTCTACCGGAAAAAGCGCTTGAAGGAATGTCTTGTCCGTCTTCCCCTCCACAGCCAGCAATCCGTCAGCTTGTAGAACTTGAGAGGGGGTTAGGCCGAGCAGGGAAAGGAGTTCCATTTTATCTGGTTGGTCATTAAGGCGAAGAATTTGGTCGCCTGTGCCGGCCGGACGTACTTCGAGCAAGCCTGAAGGGGGGACTGTAGAGATGAGATTCGCGGAATGGCTGACTACAAACACTTGTGCTCTGTCTGCTAGTTCCTTCATTGATTCAAAAAGTGCGGCCTGAAGTGTCGGGTGCAAATGTTGTTCCGGCTCGTCGAGGAGTAGGACACCACCTGATGCTGATACACGTCGGACGAAGTACATGAGGCCGAGGAGGCTTTTTTCTCCGCTGGACAGTTTATCGATGGCATGAGTGATACCTGCGGATACCTCCACATAGATTCCACTGGTACCGGATTCACGATCCATGATGGGACGCAGAATTCGCTTACCCGTAGCATCGTTGAAGGCCTTGCAGATCAGATCATATTCATCTTGAAACGATAGCCCTTGGCGGGCGCCGATGAGCGATTGGTAGTCCAAGGTTGCTAGGTAGCTGGAAATATCTGGCAAGCTAACCATTGCCGAATCCTGAAGAAGGCTCTGAGTTAGGAATTCGCGTCGTTCTTGCAGTACGTTGTCCGCACGAAACATGCCAAGGTCTACTGTAGGAGTAACGCTAGAGGCCAGTGAACGTGTGGCGGGAAGGTAGTCGAGACGAGCGAAGGGGTGTTCTTGTTGAAAGCCTTGATTCCGCAGAATGGAAATGACTTCGTCGGTAGGCAGAGGGTCCGGATGGTGGACCGTTTGGGTGAGCCTGTTCATAGTAATTGAGATGGGGTATGAGTCAGCAGCTCCACGTGCTAGCCCGTGCACTCGCTGAGACCATTCGTTTACAACTTCAAATTCCGATTCTGTGAGATGAATGGACATGGAAATGGTGCAGTCATCCCCGTACGGTCCGACATGTTGAGTTGCGCTATATTGCCCATTCCACAAGGCGGCAATTGCGCTGAGTACTTGGCTTTTTCCAGTACCGTTACGGCCACTGATGACTACAACTGGCTCATCTTCTAGACTATGAAAGGAGGCGTGTGCCAGGCCTTTGAAATTTCTAATGGTCGCACTGGAAATGCGCACAATCACCCTCCGGGTATACCGTACAGCTTCATCAATCTGGCTGGAGGTTACCTCTTTCCCGAGCTGTACCGTTGTCCTTTTCGGAAATTGAGGGTCTCCATGTAATCGCATGGCTGTCGGGTACCTGACATTTGCAGCTTGCTTCAGAGCAGCGCCGCTGTTCGGGTGACCTTCACACGCGCAACACACGAGGACCCGTGACGATGGAGGGAACTGTTCGAAGTCTCGATGCGGGGTTGAGTGAGCGGAGAGAACTACTCCGAGCCGGCCTGGCGACGAATAGCGCGCTTAGCGGCGGGGGCCTTGGTCGGTGTCATGGGATAGGCGAGCTGACACGTGGCGGCCGGCACCTTCAACTCCTCACACAACAGCCGGCGTTCCTGGTCCGCGTCGCTGGTAACCCGGTAGGTGATCAGGAGCGGGCTGGCGTCGCCGATACCCAGCGCGGTCCGCTCGTCCGGGTAGGGGGTGCGGGCGGTGACGTGCTCGGTGAACGTCAGATTCAGTCCTGCGTCGGCAAGCTGCTGGTACAGGTCGCTGATCTCCGCGTCGGGCTGCTCGGCGATCGAGGGCACGTCGGCTGCGGTCGACAAGGGGATCAGGACGCGGTGGGCCATGCGGGCGCCGGTCGCCGGGTCGTGGATCATGCGGTCAACGCTGATGGCGTCTTGGTCCTGCTGGTTCAACAGCAGTGCCGGGGGCCCCTCCAGTGCGGTCCGGCTGACGGCGGGCGGCTCCGTCTCGGCGGTCTCCGGCAGGCGCCAACTCCCCTTTGTGGTGCGCTGGATGGAGCGTTCAACACGGGTCGCGGGCAGGACTCCGCCGGAGGGAAGGACGATGCTGCCCTTTCCCTGCTGCGACTCGACCAGCCCCATACGGCGCAACTCGGCGACGGCAGATCGCGCGGTGTGCTTGCCGATGCCGTACATCTCCACCATCGCGGCCTCGGACGGGAGCAGCTCGCCGGGCTGATAGCGGCCTCGCCTGATGTCTCCGGCCATCCGCTGAGCGACCTGCATGTACATGGAAGGGGCTCGTTCGATGTGCTCTCGGGCTGCTGCCATGTCGGGTGTCCTTGTCGGTCGCCGGTAGGTGGGTCAACGGGTGGCTGGTGCTTGGTCGTCGGGCCGGTTGTCAGTGGTGCGTGGTAGGGGCCCGCCTTGCCACTCATGAGGATAAGTGGTCGTCCGTCTGCCGTACATCGAGCTTGGCTCATTCGGATAAGTGGTTGACCGTATGAGTGTTTGCGAGTGAAAATGATCGCTCCAGTCCACTCGGATGAACGTTCGGGTGGGGTGCGTACTCAGGAGAGAGGTGAACTCCCATGGATAACAAGCCGATCGATGTCGCGCGGCTGGGTGCGATCCGTTGTGTGATCGCTCCGGAACCGCGTACGACGTTGGAAGGTGATCAGCGCCGCGACCGTGAGGGCAACCCGTTGTGGATCACGGGTCTGTCCATCCGGCAGGTGACGGGGCGGCGTACGGACGTCGTCCACGTGGTCACCAGCGGTCAGCCGCAGGGCGTCACGGAGGGCAGTGAAATACAGGTCACGAACCTGTGGGCCAATGAATGGGCCGTCGACGGCCGGACCGGTACGACCTACCGGGCCGATGCAATCATCCCCGTGTCGGCTTCGGGCGGCGGGGCGGCGCCGGCTGCTACTCCGGCCGGTCTGCGTGGCAAGTCGGCGGGCGGTGATTCGTGATGGAGCGCTATTTCTGGCACCTGAGCGGACCGCAGGCTGACGGTCTGGCCTGCGTGGTGTGTGCCGCGAATTTCCTGATGCAGAGGATCACGTCCGTTGCGGTCGGCCGGTCACCTGCGGACGAATCGCAAGTGTTCGCATGCAAAGAACCGTGCGCGGAACGTATCGCCGAAGAGGCGGAGCGCATGGCGCGCGAGATGCGGACGGCGACGGGCACCACCGCCCTGGACATACCCCAGGGTGACGACTCGCCGTTTGGTGTCGACGGCCCCTTCGGCTCCCTGCTGCGGGACCTGCGGACGCTGGCCGGTACCGAAGCACTGCTCACCACCTCGGACGACATACCCACGATTCGCTTCCTGCTGTCCCTGGCGGCCCGTCACGCCGAAGCGGCCATGATGCGCGCCCGGCTCGTGCTGGCGCAGACCCAGGAAGGGGAGGCGGAGTGATGATCGGCTCCGTGATCGCGTGGGTGCTGTTCGCGCTGGTCCTGCTCGGCATCGTGACCCGGAAGTCGTGGGTACCGCGTCTTGAGGCTCGGGGTGTGCTGTCTCGGCGGTGGCCGTGGCGCTGGTGGCTGGCCGGTTATCCGGGTACAGCGCTGCGGGTCCTCACGACTTGGCGGCGGCTGGCCTACCTGAATGGGCTGTCGGTGAGCATGCGGCCGGACCGGCGTGTGATCGGCCGCGATCTGGTGGTGCAGGTGACGGCGCTGCGGCCTCGGCCTCCTCGGCTGGTCTGGCCGGTGCCGACGAAGACCGGGCTGCGGCTGCGGGTGCTGCTGCATCCGGGGCAGACTCCGGCGCCGTACTACCAGGCGGCTCCTGCCATGGAACACGCCTGGCGGGTCTACGGCGTGCGGGTCACCTCGCCTCGCCGGGGGCAGGTCCTCATCCATGTCACGGCCCTCGATCCGCTGACTGGTGAAGTCCCTTCTGCCCGTGGGCCGTTGCCTGTGCTCCTGTCTGCTGACGTGGGCCGCATCGAGGACGGCGAGCCGTGGCTGATCGACCTGAGGCGTATTCCCCACTGGCTGATCACGGGGGCCACGCAGTCCGGCAAGTCGTCCTTGCTGGCCTCGCTGGTGCTCGCGCTGGCGCCCCAGCCGGTCGCGCTGGTCGGGATCGACTGCAAGGGCGGCATGGAACTGGGCCTGTTCGGCGGGCGCCTGTCCGCGCTGGCGATCGACCGTACACAGGCGCTCGGCCTGTTGTCCGGTGTGGTCGACGAGATCCAGGAACGCATGCGGGTGTGCCGGGCGGCAGGCAAGCGGTCCATCTGGGAACTGCCCGCCTACGACCGGCCGGTGCCCCTGGTCGTCATCGTCGATGAGCTGGCAGAGCTGTATCTCTCGGACGGCTCGCGGGAGTCGCGCGACGAGGCGGAGCAGTGCGGAACGCTCCTGCTGCGCGTCGCCCAGCTCGGCGCGGCGCTCGGCGTCCACCTGGTGGTGGCTGGCCAGCGGGTCGGCTCCGATATCGGCCCCCGCGTGACCGCGCTGCGCGCACAGCTCGGCGGACGCGTTGCCCACCGGGCACATGACGAAGCGTCAGCAGAGATGACCCTCGGGGATATCAACCCGGACGCCGTGGTCACCGCGCAGAACATCACGGAGGACGAACAGGGCGTTGCCGTGGTCGCCATGGCCGGCCGGTGGATGCGCGCTCGGTCCCGACTGGTCACCCCTGCCGATACGGCCGAGATCACCCGAACCGACCCCCCAGTGAATCCGTTCCTTACTCAACCCGACTCCGCGACATCCCAGAAAGGAGAGGCAGCGTCATGAATCAGACAGACATGTGGGTCGTCGACTCGTTCCTGTTCCTGTACGTCGTCATGGTCGCCCGGTCACGGGAAATCCGCTGGTACCAAGCAACCCTTATCTCAATGTTCGGATTCCTGCTGGCCGGAACCCCGTTCGCATATCCCGTGTGGTTCATGGTGCAGGAAATCGGCGGAATCTTCTTCAGCTGATGCAAGGGAACAACCGCTGAGGCTGCAAGAGGAAATCTCTCAATTATATAAACTGCACTCTTTCAGCTAAGTGAAGCAAAGTCGAATTTATAGCCAAGCAGAGACAAGCCAGGAGTTGATTTATGAACGCCGCGCCTATCTTTCGCGAAAGGGGTCCTCCCCATGTTTCCGATATCGGATAAGGCGCGGCGCTCGGTCCTGAATCAGGCTGAGCGTCTGCGCCTTCTTTCGTCCACCGAGCGTGACCTTATCCGGCTCGTCCATGAACCGGGATTCTCGCGCTGGCTCGATCAGATCAAATCCACTGGCGGCTGCGCCCACCCCATCTACCTCGCCGGGCGCACCACCACCAGCGACGCTCTCACCGGTGAAGTGCTGCGGCACTACGACACAACGGCGGAACCGGGTGGCCGTATGCCGGTGCGGTGCCGCAACCGCCGTGAAACCTGCTGTGAGCCGTGCTCCTACCTCCACGCAGGCGACACGTTCCACCTGGTCCGCTCCGGGCTGCTCGGCGGTAAGGGCGTCACAGCCGGCGTACGGCATCACCCCCGGCTCTTCGTCACCCTCACCGCCCCGTCCTTCGGTGCGGTCCACCGTGCGAGCGGTCCTGACGGGGTTGTGTGCCGTCCTCGACGCGACGGCGGAGCCTGCCAACACGGGCGGCCTGTCGGCTGCGGTCAGAAGCATGCCGACGACGATTCCGCCGTGGGCCAACCACTGTGCCAGGACTGCTACGACTACCCCGGACACGTTCTGTGGCATGCAAGCGCTGGCTCACTGTGGAACCGCTATTGCCACATGCTCAGGCGGCATCTGGCGACTGCCGCAGGAATTACACAAACCTGTCTCGGCGAACACCTGAAAGTCTCGTTCGCGAAAGTCGCCGAATATCAAAGGCGGGGTGCAGTTCATTTCCACGTGGTGATCCGGGTCGACGGGCCGGAGGGGCCCTCATCGCCCCCGCCTCTATGGGCCACAACCGAACTGCTTTTGGGGGTGGTGCATTCGGCTGCGGCCTCGGTGGAAGTGCGCACCTCTCATTCTCCGGCGACCGGTGAACGGGTCGTCAGGTGGGGTGAGCAGATCGACGCACACCCGATCCGCAGCGACGCATTCACGGAATCCTCGGCAGTCACTGACAGCGCCGTTGCTGCATACGTTGCGAAATACGTATCAAAGAGCGTCGGTGACGCGGGCGGCATTGATTACCGCATAACCGACTTCGAGAACATTCGCCTTGCTCCGGTGAATGCCCACCTGCGCGCACTCATGGCTGCCTGCTGGCGCCTGGGCGGCCTGCCGGAACTGGAGGCGCTCAACCTCCGCTCCTGGGCTCACACGCTCGGTTTCCGGGGGCACGTCCTCACCAAATCACGCCAGTACTCCACCACGTACGGGGCACTGCGCTCTGTCCGGGCCGAGCATCAGCGCGGGGGCGCTCTGTTCGCCCTGGAGGACCGAGAGACGGCCACCGAATCAGCCTGGCGGTATGTGGGCTCTGGGCACTCGCCGGCCGAAGCAGACATTGCGTACGGCATAGCCGAAGATCTGGCGAACATACGCGAGATCAGAAGGGACATGATCGCTGAGGGGTGGAAATATGCTGCGTGACGATTGCGCGGGATGGTTTCACTTCGGCAGCCGACAGGACGAGCGACCTGAAACTAGTCAATTCTGGCGGATTGGCGCAGAGAAGGCAGGCGTCGCCGACAGGCTTAGGGAGATTTTTGGCGGAAAGGTTCGGGACGTCGATTCGGATGGCTTCGTCGGGGTGGAGCTAGTAACGGGTGTCTCTCGATTTCAAATTCAGGTGGACGGGTCGGAATCGATAGTCATGGAAATGATTTTGTGGGGTCGCGGTGGAGTGGAGCATCACTGTGACGGCGAGAGCTTCCTTTCCCCGGTGGAGATGCTTGGTTCCTCTTGTGGATGTCCCTCGCGCATGGAAGATCGCAAGGTGAATGCTAGAAATGGAGTCGGACCACAACCCAGTACGTCAATATATTTCCACTTGGGCGAATGTCCCGAGCTGGGGATGTTTAGTTTCCATTCCAATTCGTGGGACATGGCTGAAAGCGCTAGGGAGGCAAGTTCTAGCTTGATGAAGGAAAGTAATGGGAAACCCTTTGAGCTGTCCTTGGAGTCGGTGAACTTTCCGACTAGGAGCGGGCTAGTAGTCACCTACGTTAAACCTGCTGTGAGGCCGTTCCGGTAAAGGGACTTTGAGGAAAACATGGGAGCCCCGGTCATAGTGACCGGGGCTCCTATTTTCTTTGCTTCGTTGATGTCAGTTCGGGATCACCTCGGAAGTGACCTTCTCGGGCTGGACGAATTTTATTGCTACACGTTCGGCAACTTGGGATCCGGTCCACTGGTTGCGCCGCTTGGTCTCGCTTTTGAAGACTGTGATCTTTTCGACGAAGAGGGTTACGAACTCCTGTCGTTCGCCTACGGAAGCCCTATCCCACCAGGAACCATCCCCAATAGGGTCGGCTTTCGGGTCCATGGGTAGCCACTGGCCTATAGGCAGTGCCGGCGTCTCCGCTGCTTCCAGCTCGGCTATGCGCTCCTGTGCGGCCTGAACCTGGTTGTTCAACGACTGCTCCTGTCGCAGGAATCGACGGCGTCCTACATCGCCGCTGTAACCCCCGGCCTGGCGGTCGTCGTACAGGGTCTCTAGGGCCTGTTCGGCGTCGTTGCGTTTGGCTACCAGTGAGCTACGCTCGCCCGCTCGCTCCGGCGACTCTGAGCGGTTGCCGAAGCGCCGTGTTGCCTCGGCGATCACATCGGCGGTTTCGGGATCATGTTCGGCGGTCTGGATGATGGCAAAGATCCGACGTGCCACGTAGTCGTCTAGTGCCTGCTGGCTGATAGTGCAGTCGCCTTCGTGGTGCTCTGGCTTTCGCTGCCCACGAGCGCGAGAACACCTATAGGCGCTCTTGTACGGCTTCTCATTCCGATGAGACTTCTTCGGCTTACCGCACTCGCAGAAGAGGATGCCTTGTGAGGTGAGAAGTGCCGTACCACGAGAAAGGCCCTTCCCTCGGCCACGGCTATTAAGCCACTCCTGAAGTTCATGCCACTCTGCCGGGGAGATGATGGGCTCCCACATCGTGATGGGTTCCATTGTTTCCGGATCGCGCTTGATTCGGTATTCGGCGATTGTGCTTGTCTTTCGGTCGTCCTTCCCGACTTTGTAAATAATGTCGACCGCGTACCCTGCGATGCGAGGGTCTCTCAGGATTCGATCCAGGGTTTTCGGGTCCCATTCACTGTCTGCGTTCTCTTTCCCAACCGTCTGACCTCGCGTGGGAACCCTGTTCACGCTCAGATCGACGCATACACCCGTCTTCGATCCTGGATGGTGCTTATCAGGGCCCGGAGTGTAGGGAAGGTTCATATGCAGCTTGATGGTTGCCCATACGGCTTGAATTATTACCGTCTCGCTGATCTCGTGCTCAAGAAGTTGAATGACGATGATGCGTTCTTTCCCGCCCTCTCCGACCACTGTCCGGACCTCTGGTACCAACTTGAATCCGTATGGGGGCTTACCGCCAAGGTAGCCGCCCAACTCGCGGGCTTTCTTCTTGGCGTCGAGCACGGCGTTACTTTTGTTTTTGCTGTCGTTGAATGCCGCGTCCAGACGCATAAGCAAGTGGATGAGATCCATAAGGTTTCCCTTACGGAACGTTCCCTCCGTCACGCTCACGATTGTCACGCCGAGATTCAGCAACTCGGTTACGATCGGGATCGCGTCCAACGGGTCCATGCGGGACAGGCGGCTGATGTAGTAAACGATCAGGAGATTGATTTTTCCGGCTCGGCAGTCGCTCAGTAGGCGCTCGAAGTCAGGCCGTTCGACACCCGTGAAGGCAGAGATTCCGAGATCTTCGTACAGCTCGATCCGAACTGCGCCCCGCCTCTTGGCTTCGGCGATGCCAGCTGTGTGCTGGGTGGCGGTGGAAGCCTCGGACTTGTTCTGTCGGCGTTCGGACTGGCGCCCGTACACGCCTGCATAAATCTCGGTGACTATAGGTTCCGCAATCGCTGTTGCCATGACGGTCATCACCCCTTGGTTTCCGAAGGTACGTCGCGCTGGCTACGCACCCAACTGGATTTACTCAAGGGCACCCCCTGGCACCCGCACCGCGGCTTCGAGACCGTCACCTACATCATCGACGGCGTCTTCGACCACCAGGACTCCAACGGCGGTGGCGGCACCATCACCAACGGCGACACCCAGTGGATGACGGCGGGCGCGGGCCTGCTGCACATCGAGGCGCCGCCGGAGTCCCTCGTCGTGTCCGGCGGTCTCTTCCACGGGCTCCAGCTCTGGGTGAACCTCCCGGCCAAGGACAAGATGATGGCCCCGCGCTACCAGGACATCCGCGGCGGCCAGGTCCAGCTCCTCACCACCCCCGACGGCGGCGCGCTCCTGCGGGTCATCGCCGGTGAGCTGGACGGCCACCAGGGCCCCGGCATCACGCACACCCCGATCACGATGATCCACGCGACGGTGGCGCCGGGTGCGGAGGTCACCCTGCCCTGGCGCGAGGACTTCAACGGTGTCGCGTACGTCCTCGCGGGCAAGGGCAGCGTCGGCCCGGACCGTCGTCCGATCCACATGGGACAGACGGCCGTGTTCGGCGCGGGTTCGTCCCTGACCGTCCGCGCGGACGAGCAGCAGGACGGGAACACTCCGGACCTGGAGGTCGCCATCCTCGGCGGTCAGCCGATCCGCGAGCCGATGGCGCACTACGGCCCGTTCGTCATGAACACCCGCGAGGAACTCCAGCAGGCCTTCGAGGACTTCCAGAAGGGCCGGCTGGGCACCATCCCCGCCGTGCACGGCATGACCGGCGGCGGCCCGCAGTCCTGACCCGCCGTCACCCGGGCGGTCCGTCCCGACGGGACGGACCGCCCGTCGCGTGATCGGGTGGGAGCGTGCAGCTCCTCCCGGTTTCCGTACGACGGCTCGCCGCCTGGTGCGCCGTCGTCCTGCTCGTCTCGGGGGTCGGCTACGTCGGGATCCGGCTCTGTGCCGAGTTGAAGACCGCCGTGACGCCCGTGCTGCTCGCGCTGCTCGGGACCGCGCTGCTCGGGCCGTTGTACCGGCGGCTGGTGAAGGCGCACGTGAACCGGTCGGTCGCCGCCATGATCACCTGTGTCGCGGTCGTCGCCGTCGTCGGCGGGGCCGTGTACATCGTGGTGGCCGCGCTGATCGACACCGGGGACCAGATCGTGTCCTCGCTCAAGGACGCGGCGAACTCCCTCTCCGACCACTTCGGGGCCGCCGGCACCTCGCTGGACGACCTCGCCTCCAACGCCAAGGAACTGCTCGCCAAGTTCGGCGGGACGGCCGCCTCGAACGTCATCAGCGGGGTCAGCGTCGTCGGCGAGACCATCGCCATGGCCGTCCTGGCGCTGCTGCTCGTCTTCTTCTTCCTCCGCGACTCCCACCGCGCCGCAGG
Organism: Streptomyces sp. NBC_01478; assembly: GCF_036227225.1. Taxonomy (GTDB): domain Bacteria; phylum Actinomycetota; class Actinomycetes; order Streptomycetales; family Streptomycetaceae; genus Streptomyces. The sequence goes on from NZ_CP109444.1 coordinate 6,101,700, forward strand.
CCTGCTGCGCTCGCTCGCCCCGCACGGCACCGCCGACCTCGTCGAGGCCATGGCCCGCCGGGCCTTCGAGGGCGTCGAGGGCTTCATGCGCGGGACCACCGTCATCGCCCTCATCGACGCCCTCTGTATCGGCATCGGGCTGCTCGTGCTGGACGTACCGGGGGCGTTCGGCCTGGCCGCGCTCGTCTTCGTCGGCGCCTATCTCCCCTACCTCGGCGCCCTCATCTCCGGCGCCGTCGCCGTGCTGGTCGCGCTCGCCGACCGGGGTGTCGTCATCGCGCTGTGGGCGCTGGGGATCGTCCTCGCCGTGCAGGTCCTTGAGGGACACGTCCTCCAGCCGATGATCCAGAGCCGGACCGTGCAGATGCACCCGGCGGTCGTGATGATCGCGATCACCGCGGGCGCCTCGGTCGCCGGCGTCCTCGGCATGCTGCTCGCGGTACCGCTGACCGCCGCCGCCTTCGGAGTCGTCCACGAACTGCGGGAGCGCTACGCGTCCCAGGACCCGAACTCCGGGACACCGCCCGAGCCGTCCCCGGAGCCGTTCCCCGAGCCGTCCCCGTCGGACTCGTAGAGCTCGAACCAGATGCTCTTGCCCTCGCCCCTCGGGTCCACGCCCCAGGTCTCGGCGAGCAGCTCGATCAGCAGCAACCCGCGCCCGGAGGACGCCAGTTCACCGGGGTGCCGCTTGTGCGGGAGGTCGTCGCCGGCGTCCGTGACCTCGACCCGCATCCGCCGCTCACCGCTCTCGCCGGACACCTCGGCGGTCAGCAGCGCGTCGGCGTCGGTGTGCACGAGAACGTTGGTGAGCATCTCGGAGACGAGCAGGACCGCCGAGTCGACCTGGTCGGCGGTCGTCCAGTCGTGGAGGAGCTCACGCAGTTGCTGCCGGGCCACCGCGATCCGCTCGGGCTCGGCCTGCGCGACCGTGAGCACCGTGCGGCGGACCGTCGGCGGGGCGGTCACGGTGTCGCCGCAGCCGCAGCTCTCGCCCTCCCGGGACAGCAGCAGTACGGCGATGTCGTCCTCGCGGCGGTCCACGAGCGGGCCCGTGGTGTGGTGCGAGGAGGGCCCGTGGACGGCCTGGACGAGCGCGTCGGCGAGTTCCTCCAGGTCGCCCTTGTGCTCCTCCAGGATCGTCCGGATGCGCTGCCAGCCCGTCTCCAGGTCATGGCCGCCGGTCTCGATCAGCCCGTCGGTGCAGATCATCATGGTCTCGCCGGGCTCCAGGGCGAGCGTGGTCGTCGGATAGTCGGCGTCCGGGTCGATGCCGAGCGGCAGACCACCCGCCGTGGGCCGCGCCAGCACCGTCCCGTCCGCCATGCGTATCGCCGGGTCGGGATGGCCGGCCCGGGCGATCTCCAGGACGCCGGTCGCCGGATCGGCCTCGACGTACAGGCAGGTCGCGAAGCGCGGGTCGGCCTTCTCCGCGTCGCCGTTGGTGATGCCGTGCAGGAAGCGGGAGGCGCGGGACAGTACCGCGTCGGGCCGGTGCCCTTCGGAGGCGTAGGCGCGCAGGGCGATCCGGAGCTGCCCCATCAGCCCGGCGGCGCGCACGTCGTGCCCCTGTACGTCCCCGATGACCAGCGCGATCCTGCCTCCCCCAGAGGGGGTGCCCCCAGGCAGCGGAATCATGTCGTACCAGTCGCCGCCGACCTGGAGCCCGCCGCCGGTCGGGATGTAGCGGGCGGCGACGCTCATGCCCGGGATCTCCGGGCCCAGCGTGGGCAGCATCGAGCGCTGGAGCCCGTCGGTCAGCTCGCGCTCGGACTCGGCGACCCCGGCGCGGGACAGGGCCTGCGCGAGCATCCGGGCGACCGTGGTGAGGACGGACCGCTCGTCGGGCGTGAAGGCCACCGGGTGGGTGAAGGCGGCCATCCAGGCGCCCATCGTGCGCCCGGCGACGGTCAGCGGCAGGAACGCCCAGGACTGCCGGTGGAAGTGCTGGGCGAGCGGCCAGGTGACCGGGTAGCGCTCCTTGTACTGCTCGGGCGTGGACAGATAGACGGCACGGCCCGTCCGGACGACCTCGGCGGCCGGGTAGTCGGTCACCGTGGACATGTGCGAGAACGGGTCCTCGTCGCCCGGCTGATGCCCGTGGTGGCCGACGATCGTGAGGCGGTCGCCCGATACGCCGAACACGGCGAGGCCGTCCGGTGAGAAGCCCGGCATCGACAGGCCGGCCGCGACCCGCAGCACCTCCGCCGTGGACCGCGCCTCCGCCAGCGCCCGGCCCGCGTCCAGCAGGAACGCCTCGCGGGAGCGCCGCCAGTCACCGGTGACCGCCGTCCGCCCGGCCGGTGTGCCCGGCGTGGGCTCGGCGACCTCCTGGAGGGTTCCGATCAGCTCGAACGACCGGGTCTCGGGGTCGTAGGACGGCTTGGAACGGCTGCGGACGGTGCGGATCACCCGGCCCCGCTCGTCCATGATCCGCACTCGCACCTCGGCGAGGGTGTCCTCGGCGACGGCAAGGCCGACGACCCCGGCGATCTCGTTCCAGTCGACGGGGTGGAGTCGGGCCCGGGTCTGAGCCTCCGTGAGGGTGGTCGGCTCGGCGGGCAGCCCGAGCAGCCGTGCGGCCTCGGCGTCCACCGTGACCAGCTCCGTGGCGGTGTCCCAATGCCACAGGCCGGTCGCGAGGGCGGCGAGTACCTCCCCCACGGCGGGCAGGGGCTCACCAGTGCGCATTGCCCCACTGTAAGAAGAGGAGAACGAACCCTGCCACCGAGGGAGCCCGGAGTTAATGGTGGGGAGGCGATGTATGGGTGGCCGGTACCCTTGGGACGTCCGGGCTCCGGCCCCGGACGTTTCACGTGAAACACTCCCCGATCCGCGAAGGCTGGATGAACGACGATGCATCGGTACAGGTCCCACACCTGCGGCGAGCTCCGCGCCTCTGACGTCGGCACCGACGTCCGGCTGAGTGGCTGGCTGCACAATCGGCGCGACCTGGGCGGCATCCTCTTCATCGATCTGCGCGATCACTACGGCATCACGCAGCTCGTCGCCCGCCCCGGCACGCCCGCGTACGAGGCCCTCGACAAGGTCACCAAGGAGTCGACGGTCCGCGTCGACGGCAAGGTCGTCTCCCGCGGCACGGACAACGTGAACCCGGATCTGCCGACCGGCGAGATCGAGGTCGAGGTCGGCGAGGTCGAGCTGCTCGGCGCCGCCGCCCCGCTCCCCTTCACGATCAACACCGAGGACGGGGTCAACGAGGAGCGGCGCCTGGAGTACCGCTTCCTGGACCTGCGCCGCGAGCGCATGCACCGCAACATCATGCTGCGCTCCTCGGTGATCGCCTCGATCCGCTCGAAGATGGTCGCCCTCGGCTTCAACGAGATGGCCACCCCGATCCTCTCCGCGACCTCCCCCGAGGGCGCGCGCGACTTCGTGGTCCCGTCCCGCCTGAACCCGGGCAAGTTCTACGCCCTCCCGCAGGCACCGCAGCAGTTCAAGCAACTGCTGATGATCTCCGGCTTCGACCGCTACTTCCAGATCGCGCCCTGCTTCCGCGACGAGGACGCGCGTGCGGACCGCTCGCCGGGCGAGTTCTACCAGCTCGACGTCGAGATGAGCTTCGTGGAGCAGGAAGACGTCTTCCAGCCGATCGAGAAGCTCATGACCGAGCTGTTCGAGGAGTTCGGCGGCGGCCAGCCGGTCACCTCCCCCTTCCCGCGCATCCCGTTCCGCGAGTCGATGGTGAAGTACGGCTCCGACAAGCCGGACCTGCGCGCGAAGCTCGAACTGACCGACATCACGGACGTGTTCGAGGGCTCGGAGTTCAAGGCGTTCGCCGGCAAGCACGTACGCGCGCTGCCGGTACCGGACGTGGCGTCCCAGTCCCGCAAGTTCTTCGACCAGCTCGGCGATTTCGCGGTCACCCTCGGCGCGAAGGGCCTGGCCTGGGTCCGCGTGACCGAGGACGGCTCGCTGACGGGCCCGATCGCGAAGTTCCTCACGGAGGAGAACGTCGCGGAGCTGACGAAGCGCCTGTCGCTGGCCCCCGGGCACGCGGTCTTCTTCGGCGCGGGCGAGTTCGAAGAGGTCTCGAAGATCATGGGCGCGGTGCGGGTGGAAGCCGCGAAGCGCGCCGGGCACTTCGAGGAAGGCGTCTTCCGCTTCTGCTGGATCGTCGACTTCCCGATGTACGAGAAGGACGAGGAGACCGGGAAGATCGACTTCTCGCACAACCCGTTCTCGATGCCGCAGGGCGGCCTGGAGGCCCTGGAGACCCAGGACCCGCTGGACATCCTGGGCTGGCAGTACGACATCGTCTGCAACGGCGTCGAGCTGTCCTCCGGCGCGATCCGGAACCACGAGCCCGACATCATGCTCAAGGCCTTCGAGATCGCGGGCTACGACCGTGACACCGTCGAGGAGCAGTTCGCCGGCATGCTGCGCGCGTTCCGCTTCGGCGCCCCGCCGCACGGCGGGATCGCCCCCGGCGTCGACCGCATCGTCATGCTGCTCGCGGAGGAGCCGAACATCCGCGAGACGATCGCGTTCCCGCTCAACGGCAACGCCCAGGACCTGATGATGGGCGCGCCGACGGAGCTGGACGAGACGCGCCTGCGGGAGCTGCACCTGTCGGTGCGGAAGCCGCAGCCGAAGTAGTAAGCGAACAGCGGAACTTGGGGCTCGGAACCGGCATCGGTTTCGAGCCCTTTCGCTTACGCACAGGATTCACAGCGCATTCTCATGTTCATGTCATGTCGGGCGCCCCTAGCGTCCCCGGCATGACGGATTCCCGAGTACCCCCCATGGATTCTGAAGTCCCCGAGGACAAGGGACAGTTGGCGCGTCGTACGGTCCTGGTCGCCGGAGGCGTGGCGGTGACGGCGGTGGGCGTCGCCGGAGCCCTCACGGTGAACGCCTCGGCGCAGGAGGCCACCACGGCGCCCGCGACCTCGACCGGGGACACCTGCTACACGCTCACCTCGGAGCTGGTCGAGGGCCCGTACTACATCGACGCCGACAAGATCCGCCGCGATGTGACGGAGGACCAGGAGGGCATCCCGCTCACCCTGGACCTCAAGGTGATCGACGCGGACACCTGCAGACCGCTGCGGAACGCGGCCGTCGACATCTGGCACTGCAACGCGACCGGCGTCTACTCCGGCTACGAGGCGGGCGGCGGTGGCGGCCCGGCCCCCACGGGCGCGCCCTCCGGCACTCCGACCGGCACCCCGACGGGTGGTCCGCCGCCCGGTGGTGGCGGAGGCCACCAGGAACCGACCGACGACGACCGTTTCCTGCGCGGCACCTGGCACACGGACCGCCATGGCCAGGTCACCTTCAAGACGGTCTTCCCCGGCTGGTACCAGGGCCGCTGCGTCCACATCCACGTCAAGGTCCACGTCGACGGCGAGTGGACGGACGCGGGCTACGAGGGCGGCCACACCTGCCACACGGGCCAGTTGTTCTTCGACGAGAAGTCGGTCCTGGCGTCGGCGGTCCTGGAGCCGTACGTCTCGAACACGGCGACCCGCACGACGCTCACCGAGGACGGGATCTACCCGCAGAACGGCCACGAGGGCGGCCTGCTGTACCTCAAGTACGACAGGCGGCGGATCGCGCGGGGCGTGCGGGCGCGGCTGACGCTGGGGGTGGCGCCGGACGAGACGAACGACGGCACGGGCGGGGGCGGCCCGGGAGGCCCGGGCCCGTCGGCGTCCCCTTCTGCCTCACCGTCGGCCACGACAGGCTGACGGACGCACGAACTAAGACCGACCTCGTACGTCATACGACGGCCTCCCCCGCCATGGAAACCTCGCAGCGGACACACAGGAATATCGATGTGCCTGCACAGAGGCAGGGCGTGTCATGGACGTACGAGGTCGGAACCGCCCGGCCGCGCACCACGTGAACGCCGGGAGGAAGCGATGGGATACATCGTGCTCGCACTGCTGTTGATCGCCGGGGCGGCGTTCGCCGTCGTCCTTCTGCGGCGCTCGCACGGGGCGCGGGGCGGGTCCGACCTGTCCGACCTGGACGCGGAGGTCGAGGCCAGCGGCTGGGTACTGCGGCTCGGCGCGAGCCTGTCCGTCCCCGAGGCGAGGGTCTGGGCGGGAGCGGACGAAGCGGCGACGCGGGCCCTGACCGACGCGGCCGAATGCCACCGGGCCGCCGGCGTGCAACTGTCCGCGGCGCACACCGCGGACGAATACGCCCAGGCGACCCGGGTCGCTCAGGAGGGCCTCGCCCATATCGCTACGGCGCGTGCGGCGCTGGGGACCGGTCCGGTACTGGCGGACTCGGCGGCGTAGGAGAGCGGGGCGATCAGGCTGGGCGTGCCCGTTCCGCCTCCAGTCGTCAGACCTGGTCTGTGTCGGGCTGGGGCTGGGGAGCCTCAGGGGTCTCGACGAACAGATCTTCGGCCGTGGAGGCGGTCAGGGAACGGTCGAACCAGAGGGCGAGGGTGTCGAGGTCGGTGCAGGAGGTGATGCGTTCCCGGATGTCGTCAGGAACGTCGATACCGTGCTTCTCCAGCACACGCAGGATGAACGAGGCACCCTCCTCGGCCTTGCCCTGCGTCCTGCCTTCGGCTTTGCCCTCGGCCTTCCCTTCCAGGTATTTCTCCTCGTAGATCGTCCCGTGGCCCGGGAAGTGGGTGATGACGTTCGACATCAGCTCTCTCCATTTCTCCTTGGCCGGAGTGTTCTCCAGGCCGACTTCCATCACCTCGAACCAGTACGCCGTGGTGCCTGGATCGAATGACATGAGTCCGCGGACCATCGCTTCCAGTATGGCGGGCGCTCTGCGGTCATCGCTATGAACGATCGCCGAGAGCACGGAGAGCGCCGGCTGCCGGGTCACCATCGACTCGTCGGTGATCACTGGGACAGTGCCCGGTCCCAGCACGAACGGGCGTGTGAGCTGGGTCGTCCACGGACCGACGGCGCACTCGAAGGGACCGGCAGCCCACTTTGCCGTCGACCGGTCTCGGCATACGGCCACCAACAGCACCGGCATGTCGTACTTCGCGCTCAGGTGCGCCACGTAGTAGGCCCAGCTCTTCGCCTTGTCCGGGTCCTTCTTGGTCTGGGACTCGATGGCGAGCAGGAAGCTCTCTCCCATGGCGGGTTCGAACTTGAGCACCGTGTCCACTCGGCGCTCCAGGGGCCGGATCTCGGTGGCGTCCGGTGTGATCGAGCCGAAGTCCGACTTCGCGGGCGGCGGGATGCCCAGTGACTCGAAGACGAGGGTGAGAGCCTCCGGATGCTCCTGGAAGAGCCGGTGGGTCGCCTCGTGGGTTGATGTGACCATGTGCGCAACCTAGGTGGATCAAGGACGGAGATGTCCGGCCGAATGCGTGGCGTTCACTCTTTCGAGGGGCGGAGGAACGTTCAGGCGGCCGTGGTCAGTTCGCACCAGACGTACTTGCCTCTGCTGCCGTTCCTGGACAGCGGCTGCCAGCCCCACAGGTCGGCGCAGGACTTGACCAGACCCAGACCGCGGCCCTCCTCCAGGTCCAGGAGCTGGCCCAACTCCCTTGGTTGTTGCGGGGGTTCGGGGTTCGCGTCCCAGGCGCCGATGCGGAGGGTGCCGGGTTTCCAGGAGACCCGGAGGATTACGGGGCCCTTCGTGTGGCGTACGGCGTTGGAGACCAGTTCCGTTGCCAGGAGTTCGGCGGTGTCGACCAGGCCGATCAGTCCGTGCATCGTCAGGATCAGGCGGAGGGTGCGGCGGCTGACGGTCACGGCGCGGAGGTCGTGGGGGATGGTGAGGGTGTATTCCCAAGGTGCGGCCGGCTCTTCGGTTTCGGGCATGCGTGACTCCTGGTCAGGGAGGGGGAGTTGGCGGGTCGGCGGTGGCTTGTCGCGGCCGGCATGGCATGGCGGGGCGGTGCGCTTCCGGGGTCCCGGTGTTCCGCAGGGTGTGCGGCGCGTCACTGACGGTAGAGAATAAAGTTAGTACGGCGCAACCTGTTGTCGTAACCTGGTCACCCAATGTGGTGGAGGCGGGGAGGCGTAGGTGCCACGGAAGCAGCCAACGGCCCGACAGCGGCGGCTGGGGCGGGAGTTGCGCAGGCTGCGCGAGGCGGCGGGACTGACGGCACGCCAGGCAGCCGAGTCGCTGGGCACGATCTCGGTGACGATGAGCCAGATCGAGTCGGGGGTCGCCGGCGTCAGCGAGGCGCGGGTGCGGCGGATTGCGGCTCAATACACATGCGCGGACGCCCAGTTGATCGATGCGTTGGTGGAGTTGGCGACGGAGCGGGGCGGTGGGTGGTGGGAGGAGTACCGGGACGCTCTCCCGCCGTCTTTCCTGGATCTGGCGGAACTGGAGTACCACGCGGCCTTCGTCGAGGAGATCGGTACCACGCATGTCACGGGTCCTCTGCAGACCGAGGACTACGCACGCGCTGTCTTCACCTACTGGCGGCCGGAACTTCCGGTGAACGAGTTGGAGGCGAGAGTCGGCCACCGTATGCGCCGCAAGGTGAACCTGGCGAGGGGCGGCGAGTCCCCGTACACGGCTGTGCTGCATGAGTCCGTCCTACGGACTCGAGTCGCCGACCGGCGTGTGGCACGGGGTCAACTCGATGAGCTCCTAGGACAGTCGGAGCGACCTGGCGTCACCCTGCGCGTGATCCCGTTCGACGTCGACGGGTTCGCGGGAGCGAGCGCTGCCCTGCTGTACGCGGGTGGTCGCGTACCTGCGCTGGACACCGTGCAGAAGGACACTCCGTCCGGAGCGGCGTTCGTGGATGCGGCCGCACAGCTTCAAGCGATGCGAACGCTCTTCCGTAAAGTGGAGTCGGCATCGCTTGAGCCCGCCCGGTCGCGGGACTTTGTCCATCGCCTCGCCAAGGAGCTGTAGCCGTGATCGAGTGGCAGAAGTCGACCTTCTCAAGCGGCTCGGACGGGTCCTCCTGCGTCGAACTCGCCTATACCGAAGCTTCGTTGCTCCTCCGTGAGAGCGACGACCCCACGCGAATACTCCCCGTCACCTGCACCGGGCTTGCCGGACTCCTGCGCCGCCTTGGCGCCGACCCGCAGTAGTGGGAGGAGCCTTAGCTGTGCCCCAGTGGCAGAGGTCGTCGTTCTCCGGAGGTGGCGACGGCGACGAGTGTGTCGAACTTACCTACGTCGACGCCTCGTTGCTCCTCCGAGAAAGCGACGACCCCACCCGAATACTCCCCCTCACCCCCACTGCCCTGGCCACTCTCCTCCACCGCATCCGCGAGCCGCACCCCCGCTCAAGCTGAGGAGACAGCTTCAGGATTCATGGGAAAGCACAGCCCACACCCATACTCCTTACAGTCCTCTTACCTAACGTCCGGGCATGACGGGAAACGAAACAACCAACCAGTCGCCCGAACAACCGCGTAACCAATCCCCCGCACACAAACGGGACTTGACCCGACGCAAGGTCGTCGTCGCGGGCGGAGCCGCCGTCGCCGCGGTGGGCGTGGGGGGAGGGCTCGCCGCGAGCGCGTTCGCGGACGGGGCCGCCTCCCCCGGGTCCGCGAAGGGCACGCCGAGCGGTGGCGAGACGTGTTACACGCTCACCTCGGAGACCACCGAGGGGCCGTACTACATCGACGCCGACAAGATCCGCCAGGACATCACCGAGGACGAGGTGGGCATTCCCCTGACCCTCACCCTCAAGGTGATCGACGCGGAGACCTGCAAGCCGCTCCGGAACGCGGCCGTGGACATCTGGCACTGCAGCGCGCTCGGCATCTACTCCGGCTACGAGGCGATGAGCAGCGGTGGAGGCGGCGGCGCTCCCACCGACGCGCCCTCGGGCACGCCGACCGGTACCCCTACCGGCGAGCCCCCGTCCGGCGCCCCCTCCGGCGGAACCGGTGGCGGTCACTCCGAACCGACCGACGACGAGCGGTACTTGCGCGGCACCTGGAAGACCGACAAGCGCGGCCAGGTCACCTTCAAGACGGTGTTCCCCGGCTGGTACCAGGGCCGTTGCGTCCACATCCACGTCAAGGTGCACGTCGACGGCGAGTGGACGGACGCCGGGTACGAGGGCGGACACACCTGCCACACCGGCCAGTTGTTCTTCGACGAGAAGTCCGTGCTCGCGTCGGCGGCGGTCGAGCCGTACTCCACCAACACCACCACCCGCACGACCCTCACCGAGGACACGATCTACCCGCAGAACGGCCACGAAGGCGGCCTGCTCTACCTGGAGTACGACAAGAAGCGCATCGCCAAGGGGGTCCGCGCCCACCTGACGATGGGCGTCGCCCCGGACGAGACGCACGACAGCACGGACACCCAGCCGAGCGCGTCGGCGTCCTCGTGAGCGATCGGCCGTAGGCGGTAACTGTGCGCAGGGTCAAGAAAGTTGGCGGCTCGCGGCAACCTTCTTGACCCTGACGGCCACTGAGGAGTCGTAACCCTCCCCGCACCGAAGGACTTCTCCGTGGCCACGCCTTCCCCCGCCCCCTCCCACCGCCGTTCGCTCCGCACGCGCCGCATGATCGTCGTCACCGCCGCCGTGGCTGTCGCGGGCGCCGGCGCCGGGTTCCTCGTGCTGAACGCGAACGCCGCCAGTACCACCGCGACCGTCGACCTGTACCACCAGACGCTCGCCGCCAAGGACGGCTGGGCCTCGTCCGGGGCCGGTACCACCGGCGGCGCGAAGGCCGACGCCGCGCACACCTTCACCGTGAGCACCCGCGCGCAGCTCGTGAAGGCGCTCGGGTCCGCCAGCGACACCACGCCCCGGATCGTGAAGATCAAGGGCACGATCGACGCCAACACCGACGACAGCGGGAAGAAGCTCACCTGCGCGGACTACTCCTCCGGTACCGGCTACTCGCTGTCCGCCTACCTCAAGGCCTTCGCCCCCTCCGCCTACGGCACCTCCAAGCTGCCCTCCGGCACGCAGGAGAAGGCGCGGGCGGCGGCGCAGACCAAGCAGGGGAAGAACATCGTCTTCCGGGTGCCCGCCAACACGACCGTCGTGGGCGTGCCCGGCACCAAGGCCGGGATCACCGGCGGCATGCTCCAGATCCAGAGCGTGGACAACGTCATCGTGCGGAACCTGACCTTCGCCGCCACCCAGGACTGCTTCCCGCAGTGGGACCCGACGGACGGGGACAGCGGGAACTGGAACTCGCAGTACGACGCCGTGACGCTGCGCGGTGCCACGCATGTCTGGGCGGACCACAACACGTTCACCGACGCGCCCGGCCTCGACACGTCCGACCCGACGTACTACGGCCGCCAGTACCAGATCCACGACGGCGACCTCGACATCACCAAGGGCTCGGACCTGGTGACCGTCGAGCGCAACCAGTTCACCAACCACGACAAGACGATGCTCATCGGCAGCAGCGACACCGACAGCGTCGGCAAGCTGCGCGTCTCCATCCACCACAACGTGTGGAAGGGGATAGTTCAGAGGGCTCCGCTGGCCCGGATCGGGCAGATCCACATCTACAACAACTACTACGACACCACGAACCTCAACGGGTACGTCCTTCAGTACAGCGTCAACTCGCGGGCCAAGGCGCAGGTCGTCGTCCAGAACAACTACTGGAAGATTTCGGCCGGTCAGAAGGTCGGCAAGCTGTTCAGCGGTGACGGCACCGGGTCCATCGCGGGCAGCGGCAACCTCGTCAACGGCACCGCCACCGACCTCGTCGCCGCCTACAACGCCGCCAACTCCAAGAAGCTGAAGACCACCGTGAACTGGACGCCGACCCTCACGGCCGGTCTGGAGACCTCCGCCAAGAACCTCCCGACGGAGCTCTCCAACACGACCGGCGCCGGCGTCCTCAACTAACCTGCGGCGAACGGCTGTTGCCTCAGATCAGTGGCCTCAGATCAGCGAGAGCAGCCCGTATCCGCCCAGGGTGGTGAGGCTCTTCTGGGTGAGGCCGACCGCGGGGGCGGTGAACAGCTTGGTGCCCGTGGCCGTCGGGCGGGAGGTGCCCCCGGGGATGACCCAGACAGCGCCCGTGTCCAGGTTCTCGCCCGACGCGCTCACGAACAGCTCCGGCTTGCCGTCGTTGTTGACGTCCCCGACGGAGACCGTCGTACCGAAGAAGTCGTCGATCTCGGAGGCGCCGGGGACGCCGGCCGTGTCCTGGGTGAACGAATAGGCGCCCGTGCCGAGCGCGCCCGTGCGGCGGCCTGGGATCACGGTCACCGCTCCGGCCCGGGTCTTGCCCGCGACGCCTTCGGACGGGGCGCCGACGACGATGTCGGCGAGCCCGTCCCGGTTGAGGTCGGCCACGGCCAGGGCGCCGCCGAACTCGTCCTCCTTCTCGCTCGCGCCGGGCACACCGGCGGTGTCCTGGGTGAGCTGTACGGGCTCGGCGTCGAACGCGATGCCCCTCGCCGTGCCGTAGTAGACCAGCACGCGTCCGCCCAACGCGCCGTCCACACCCGCGACGTCGGGCTCCCAGGGGTCACCGACCACGAGGTCGGCGTACCCGTCGCCGTTGACGTCTCCCGAGGCGGCGATGAGTCCGTTGCCCCGCTTCGGTTGTCTGAAGGTGGTGGCCGGGTCGACGTAGACCTCGCCACCGCTCAGATCGCTGAGGCCCTGGGTGGCGACGGCCAGGTCGAGCACGGCGTTGCCGTCGAAGTCGCCGAGCGCGACGCTCGCCGGGGAGGCGGTGACGTCTTCGCGTGCGATCGAACCGAAGGTGCCGGTGCGGCTGAACGGTCCCTTGAAGACCAGGGAGCCCTCCGATCCGGCGACCGCGACCTGCGTCCTGCTGCCCGCGCCGATGCTCAGGGCGGACAGGTCGATGCCGAACCGCTCCAGGTAGTCCGACGGCGCCGGCAGGTCGGTGGCCGTCGTCAGCCCGTTCTTTCCGCCCCACAACACGGTGACCAGGCCCGCGTCCTTGCCGCGGGCGGTGTCCTCGTACGGCGCGGAGACCACGAGGTCCCCGTAGCCGTCGCGGTTGAGGTCGGCGGTGGCTGTGGACCCGCCGAACCAGTCGCCCGCCTCTGCGGTGCCCGGTACCCCGGCGGTGTTCTGGGTGATCGTCTTGCGGTGGGTCGCCGAGAGACCCGACGAGGACCCGTACAGGATGACGACCGCCCCCGCCGCCTCCTTGCCGGCCACGTCCGCGCCCGGCGCGGGCAGTACGGCGTCGCGGTAACCGTCGCCGTTGAAGTCGCCGGGTACCGCTCCGTGGACCGCGAACGCGGGCGCGGCGGGCAGCAGCGAGCCGCCGGCCAGCACCGCGACCACCGTCGCGACGGATCTCCATCTGCCCCTGGCCGTCCGTGACTTGACCATACGAGTCCCCTCCCACCCCGGGCGCATCCCCTGTGCGCCGACAACTGACGCGCAGTGTAAAGGCCCTGGCTGTGCGGGAGTTCGATTTTTTAGGGCAGGTGCTCAGCCGTCGTACGTGCCGTCCCACGGCGGCCCGAAGGCGTGCCGGTCCGGGTACAGCTCCGCCCAGACGCCGTCCTCGTCCTCCTCGATCAGCAGGCCGAACAGGACGCCGTCGACGGTGCGTTGGAAGGGGCGGACCGCGATGTCGGTGTAGCTGCGGCGGGGCAGGGCGCGGAGCAGTTTCGCCAGGTGGATGCGGGCCTGGGAGAGGACCGAGTCGTCGCCGTGCGGGGCGCGCTGCTGCTCGGCCCAGGTGCCGGCGCACCAGATCTCCGAGTCGCGGTACCGGCCCGCGGCGTCGAAGGTGTGGAGCACCGTGTAGAGACGTTTCTGCTCTTCCCAGCCGTCGTCGGGACGGAAGCCTTGGGGGAACGCGTAGGTGACCGACGCCAGGAACTGGCCGTCCGCGTAGCGGCCCACGGCACCGCTGCGCTGATTCGGCTCGTAGGCGATCGGAATGACCTCGGGGACTGCCATGGCGGAACCTTACGGGTTGGCGCGAACACGTCTACGTCGGGGGCCGTCACCGAGCCCGCATGACCTCGCTGAGTTGGCCCTGGGCCAATGGTGGCACCGCGATGGGATGCGCCGCACCAGCCCGCAGACCGTCGAGGAAGAACGCCAGGCAGCGGCGCCAGGCGTCGGGCGCGATCGCCATCGACTCCCGGATCACCTGGGACATCGCCCAGATCAGGGTGACCAGGTCCTCCGGCTGGAAATCGGGGCGCAACTGCCCGCTGTCCCGGGCCCGTTGGATGATCAGCTCCGCGCGCCGGAAGCCGCGGTGACAGGCCTGTTCGACCTCCCCCGCGGGCCGGAACCGTTGCGCCAGCGCGTCGTTGAGGCCGTGGTCCTCGGCCTGCAGCGCGAAGAGCCCCTCCAGGTACCCGACGAACCCGTCCCAGGGGTCCGGGGCCGCCAGCGCCGACTCGATGATCCGCTCCAGCGCGGCCAGCCGCTCCGGGAAGATCGCGTCCCAGAACGCCTCCCGGGTCGGGAAGTGGTTGTACAGCGTGCCGATGCTGACCCCGGCCTGCCGGGCGATCTCCTCCAGCGGCGCGTCCAGGCCACGCTCGCCGAAGAGCCGGGTGGCGGCGGTGAGCAGCTTCGCGCGGTTGCGGGCCGCGTCGGCCCGCAGGGGTTTGGGGGGAGTGCCGGGTGCGGGTGCGGGCTGGTGCATGGCTTCATCATAAGGAACTTGAGACAGGCCTCAGGTTGAGTGCTACGGTCGAAGGGAAGTTGAGGACGCCCTCAAGTTCTCCGCGTCCGTCTCTCCGCGTCCGTCTCTCTGTCCGTTTCTCCATGTCTGTTTCTCCGCGTCCGTGCACCCGTCCGTCCTAGAAGGGCACCGTCATGTCCACACCCAAGGTCGCCGTCGTCATCGGCGTCGGACCCGGCCTCGGCATGTCCGTCGCGCATCGCTTCGGCCGCGAGGGGTACGCCCTGGCGCTGGTCTCCCGCAGCGACACCCGGCACGCCGACTACGTCGCCTCGCTCGCGGCGGCGGGGATCGACGCCGGGTCGTACGTCGCCGATGTGCGCGACAGCGAGCGTCTCGGGGCGGTGCTCGACGCCGTCGCGGAGCGGTACGGGCACATCGACGCCGTCTACTACGGCCCGGGTGCCCTCGATCTCGACGCGCGCCCCGAATCGATCACCGAGACCGACTCGGCGGGCGTCCGGGAGGCTATGAGCTGGATGTATCCGGCCGTCGACGTGGTGAACAAGGTGCTGCCCGGCATGGTCGAGCGCGGTGACGGAGTGCTGGTCTTCGCGGGCGGGCTCAGTGCCGTGGTGCCGATGCCCACGCTCGGCGCGCTCGCCGTGTCCTCGGCCGCCCTGCGCAACTACGCCCTGACCCTCAACGCCGCGCTCGCCGACCGGAAGATCTACGTCGGCAACCTGGTCATCGGCGGACTCATCGAGCGCGGTGACATCCATCAACTGCTGACGGCTCACCCGGAGCGCTTCGGGAACATCGGTGAGCGGACCCTGAACCCCGACGAACTCGCCGACGCCGCCTGGGAGTTGGCGGCGCGGCGAGATCGGGCGGAGGCGACGTTCAGCGTGCTCGGGTGAGGAGCCGCGACCGGGTCGACCGGGTCAGCCCCGGTCGCCGCCGAAGCGCTCCTTGTACGTCTCCAGGTCCTCGTCCGTGAGCTTCGCGAAGAGGACCGGCGGGACGGTGAAGGGGGTGCCCGCGGGGACGGCGGACAGCGACTTCGCCTCGTCCGACGACACCCACGTCGCCGTGTCGTCCGGCAACGCGAACGCCGCGCGCATCGCCGCCGAGGACGCCGGGATGAAGGGTTCCGAGACCACCGCGTAGAGGTGGATCAGGTTCATCGCGGTGCGCAGCGTGAGGGCCGCGGCCTCCGGGTCGGTCTTGATCTCCAGCCAGGGGGCCTTCTCCTCCAGGTAGGAGTTGCCCGCCGACCACAGGGCGCGCAGCGCCGCCGCGGCCTTGCGGAACTGGAGGGCCTCCATCTGGGTCTCGTACTCGGCGAGCAGCTCGGCGGTCTGCTCGCCCAGCCTCGTCTCGGGCTCGCCGGCCGCCGCGCCCGCCGGGACCTCGTCGCCGAAGCGCTTCTTCGAGAAGGACAGGACGCGGTTGACGAAGTTGCCGAGGGTGTCGGCCAGGTCCTTGTTCACCGTGGCGGTGAAGTGCTCCCAGGTGAAGGACGAGTCGTCGGACTCGGGGGCGTTGGCGATCAGGAAGTAGCGCCAGTAGTCCGCGGGGAGGATGTCCAGGGCCTGGTCGGTGAAGACACCGCGCTTCTGGCTCGTGGAGAACTTTCCGCCGTAGTACGTCAGCCAGTTGAAGGCCTTGACGTAGTCGACCTTCTTCCACGGCTCGCGGACGCCGAGCTGGGTGGCCGGGAACATCACCGTGTGGAACGGGACGTTGTCCTTCGCCATGAACTCCGTGTAGCGGACGGTCGCGTCCGCCTCGTACCACCAGGACTTCCAGTCGCGGGTCTCACCCTCGGGTGCCGCGTCCGACCATTCCTTCGTCGCGCCGATGTACTCGATCGGGGCGTCGAACCAGACGTAGAAGACCTTGCCCTCCGCCGCCAGCTCGGGCCAGGTGTCGGCGGGGACCGGGATGCCCCAGTCCAGGTCGCGGGTGATCGCGCGGTCGTGCAGGCCCTCGGTGAGCCACTTGCGGGCGATGGAGGAGGCGAGCTGCGGCCACTCCTCCTCGTGCGCGGCCACCCACTCCTCGACCTCGTGCTGGAGCTTCGACTGGAGGAGGAAGAGGTGCTTGGTCTCCCTGACCTCGAGGTCGGTCGAGCCCGAGATCGCGGACCGGGGGTTGATGAGGTCCGTGGGGTCCAGGACGCGGGTGCAGTTCTCGCACTGGTCGCCGCGGGCCTTGTCGTAGCCGCAGTGGGGGCACGTGCCCTCGACGTAGCGGTCCGGGAGGAAGCGGCCGTCGGTGGGCGAGTACACCTGGCGGATCGCGCGCTCTTCGATGAAGCCGTTCTCGTTGAGGCGGCGGGCGAAGTGCTGGGTGATCTCCAGGTTCTGCGGGGAGGAGCTGCGGCCGAAGTAGTCGAAGGCCAGCGCGAAGCCGTCGTAGACCGCCTTCTGCGCGTCGTGCGCCTGGGCGCAGAACTCGGCTACGGGGATGCCCTGTTCCTTCGCGGCCAGCTCGGCCGGGGTGCCGTGTTCGTCCGTCGCGCAGATGTACAGGACGTCGTGGCCGCGCTGGCGGAGGTAGCGGGAGTACACGTCCGCCGGGAGCATGGACCCCACCATGTTGCCCAGGTGCTTGATCCCGTTGATGTACGGAAGGGCGCTGGTGATGAGGTGTCGAGCCATTGGAGGGCTGCTCCCAGGTCGGTGTGCTGCTGTTGCCGCGAACCTTGAAATCGTAGCCGACATGGGTGTGCCGCCCGCCTCCCGTTTTACGGGGTGGGAGGGGCTGCGGTGACTGGCTGAAAAGGGCTCGTGGAGATGTCGGCCCCCTATCCCGGAGCGGTTGTCGTCAGCACCCTGGCATCCACCACTGGACGGTGGAGGGGGCGGCCCATGGGGCTTGGCACGGATTTCGAGCACGTCGACGAGAGCGCCGAAGGCCTGGATCACGGCAGTTCATCGGGGGTTCCAGCAGGTCCGGCGATGCTGAAATGGCGTCGTCTTACCTTGCGCAGAGAGCCCGTGATGCCGCTCCCCGACGGAGGGGCGGCCGTAGCGGGCACGGGCGCGGGCACGCGCCGTGCGGAACCGGCGGACGGCGCCTGTCGCACCCACCTCTCCGACACGACGAACTGGCTCTGCGCGGCGGCCTACCTTCGTGACGACCATGTCGTGGTCCTGGCCAGACGGACCTCCACCTACGCGGTCCTCGTCCCACGGCTGGCGTGGATACTCCTCACCCGCCGGGACCAGGACAAGCGGAGTGAGGCACTGCGCGCGGCGGCCGGGAACCTCAAGCCCACGGACGTCCAGTGGCCGGTGCCGCTCGGCCACGGGTACGTTCGCTGGGTCCGCCGCCGGGTCGGCCGCGGATATCCCGTTCCGCCCCATGGTTTCCATCTCACGCCCGTCCTGCAGAGCGCGGCGAGTTCCGAGAAACTCACCATCCTGCGCAGAGTCCTGCTCCTCGGAGTGCTCGCCTCGGCGGTGCTCACGGGCCTGGCCGCCGGGTTCGCTCCGGTCGTGCCGGTCCTGATCGGCGGAGCCTGGGCCGCCTGCTACGCCGACCGTCTCCTCGCCCACGTCGGCTTCCGCCGGGCGCACTGGGCCGGGCGGCCCCCGTCGCACGACCTGCGCTGGTGGATAGGACCTTGGCGGCGGCGCATGCTGCGCCGGGACCCGCGGGACAGGGACGGTCTGGTGGTCCCGTACACCTTGCGCCTGCGGGACCGGGGCGACGGCGTGCACCACCTGGTGGGCGCCGGCAACCTGTGGTCCGAGGAGGTCATCGGGATCGACGTCACGTCGGCCACCGAGAAGGAGGCGCTGAAGGACGAGACGGAGGAGGAGAAGCTCGTACGCCAGACGTTCCAGAGCGTGGACGAGATCCTGCGCGGTACGGGCGGCAAGGGCGTCATCCCCTTCACCCCCGACGAACTGCACCGGCATGTGGCGGGCGAGATGCACCGGCTGATCGACCACCGCCCCTCCCACCATCCGGAGAACAGGCTCGACGTCTTCGACGTGGCCGCGGTCTCGGCGGAACGCTGGAACGACATCACCGCCGCCGAATGGGATTCCCTGCTCACCCTCGCCCGGCTGGGCACCGGTGCGGAGGGCGCCAGCTCCGCCACGAAGGAGGCCCGCCGGCTGCTGTGCACGCGCATCGTGTCCTGGGACGGTGAACTCGTCGCCGCGCTGTACGCGAGCTTCGCCTATGAGCACCATTTCCTGCGCATCACCACCCGCGTGCAGGTCATCCATCCGATCCATCCCACCCTGCGCACCGGGGTGAAGGACGCCGAGCGCGGCGGGGCCGGGTGGCACGCGCGCACCGCGCTGAACGCGCTGCTCGACGTCTTCGCACTGCTCAACCGCCTGCGCGCGCCACTGAGTCCGGCACGCGCACCGATGGACCCGGGCCGCGGTCCGGTCAGCCTGCGCGAGGTCTACTCCTCGCGCTTCATGGACGACATGCTCCAGTACGACGACGCGCGCAGGCACGTGGAGTGGATGCAGCGCGGTGTCTTCCGTGCCGCCCTGGGCTTCCTCCAGGAGCACAACGTGGACATCAGCGCGTTCCTGCGGCAGGCCACGTACATCCTGCAGAACAGCGGTGTCGTGAACTCCGGTGCCATGGGTGACGTCCAGAACCTGGCCGGGGCCCGGGGCTCGACCGCGACCATGAACAAGACATCCACTTCCGGAGGAGACGGCTCGTGACGATCTTCAACCGACGTGACGCACAGGACGGTCAGACAGCCGGGGGCTCCAACAGCGGTGTCTACAACACCGGGACGATGGGCGACGTACAGAACCTGGCGCATTCGGCCGGTTCCGTGGCGCACCATGTGACCGTCTCCGGCGGGGCGGACGCCAAGGCCGCAGAGTGGGCACGGATTCTCGGGGAACTCGAGACCACGCTCGCCCGAGGCGGGGCCGGCATCACCGATCCCGAGGGGTGCAGGGTCCTGCTGCGGCTCATCCGTGACCAGCGCATCACCGACGACGGAGAGCGTCGGGCGACGGGGTCGATGCTCGGACAGATCAGCCGGCTGTGCGCGGACGTCGAGCCGGTGACCTCGCTCGTGGCCTCGGCGTTGGCTCTTCTCGGCCTGGCTACGGGCTGACGGGAACGACAACGGCAACGGGGCCCGGTTGTGCCGGGCCCCGTCGGCGTTTTTTGCCCGTGACGGTTACGGGCGCCAGTCGATCAGTACGCCGTCGTAGAGCTCCGCGTCCGTGAGCTCCAGGGGGGTCGGGCCCGCGTGGAAGAAGGCCGTGTTGTCGGTCTTCAGCTTGCGGAGGTAGTCGAAGGCCTTGTTGTCGTGGTCGCCGAACGCGACGAACGAGAAGAACACGGAGGCGTGGGACTTCGCGGCGTCCGTGAGGGACTGGGTGGCCGGGGTCTTCGCGTCCGGGGCGCCGTCCGTCTGGAAGACGACGAGGGCGGGGGCGCCGGGGGTGGCGTTCTTGTCGTAGTGGGCCAGTACGGCTTCTACGGCGGCGTGGTAGCTGGTGCGGCCCATGCGGCCGAGGCCGGCGTGGGCCTCGTCGATCGCGTTCTCGGGGGAGGTGGCGGTGAGGTCGGTGGTGCCGTCGACCTCCGTGGAGAAGAAGACGACGTGGACGGTGGGGGTGGGGTCCGGGTCCAGGTGGGTCGCGAGGGCGAGGGTCTGGTCGGCGAGGGCCTGGGCGGAACCGTCCTTGTAGTACGGGCGCATGCTCGCGGAGCGGTCGAGGACGAGGTAGACCTTCGCTCGGGTACCGGTGAGGCCGGCCTTGCCGATCGCGACGGCGGCGGAACCGGTCCCCACGGCCTCGGCTACGCCCTCGGCCGTCACGTCTTCCCCACCCGCACCACCCGTGACGCTCTCGTCGTCGAGTGCGGGTGGCCCCTGCGGGGCGGACTCGCCGTCGGCGGCCGCGGCCACGGGCTCCGGGACAACGGTCTCCACGGCCGCGGGCTCCACGACAACCTCCGCGGCGGGCTCCGCCACGGGTTCCGGGGCGGGTTCGGTGGTCGGCTCGGGGGCGGCTGTGACCTTCGCCGCGACCGGCTCGGCCACCTCGTCGACCACAGGCTCGGCCACCTCTGCGGCCACGGGCTCAGCCTCGGGTGCGCTCTCGGCGACCGGCTCCGCGACGGGCTCGGGCTCGGCCTCCGGCTCAGGCGTGACGTCGGCGACCGGCTCGACGACCGACTCGGCCTCGGGCTCCGGCGTCACTTCAGCCGCAGGCTCGGCTTCCGCCTCTGCCTCCGCGACCGGTTCGGGCTCCGGCGTTACCTCGGCCGCAGACTCGGCTACAGACTCGGCTTCCGCGACCGGCTCGGTCTCGGGCTCCGCGTCCGTGTTCGCCTCCGCCGTCGGCTCAACCACGACCTCGGCGACCGGCTCGGCAACTACCTCAGCCGCAGGCTCGACGACATCCTCGGCGACCGGCTCAGCAGCCACCTCGGTCACCGGCTCGGCAACTACCTCAGCCGCGGGCTCAGCAACAGCCTCGGTCACCGGCTCGGCAACTACCTCAGCCGCGGGCTCAGCAACATCCTCGGCGACCGGCTCGGCAACAACCTCAGCCGCAGGCTCGGCAACAACCTCAGCCGTAGGCGCAGCCGCAGCCGCAGCCGCCGACTCACCGCCCGCCCCGGTACCCTCCGACCCCTCCTCCGACGTCGCCGGCTTGGGCACCGTCACGTTGTCGAAGGCCAGTGCCACGAGATCGTGTTCGTCGTCCTCAAGGGTCGAGGACGGGCGGGGTTCCGGGACCTGGGCCGTTGCCGCAGGTGACGGCTTCGGCGTCGATGTGAGGTCGGGTTCGGTGGACGGGGACGGGACCTTCGCGTCCGGTTCCACCGCGGTCGGCTGCTCTTGCGAAGGAGTGCGTTCCGCACCCTCTGCTCCGGTGGCACGCTCCTTGCGTGACCTGCCGAACGCATTCCGCAGGAGAGTGAGAATGCCCATGTGCGCAACCCTTCGCGTGAGTTGAAGCCGTCAATCCCTGGCCAGGACGGACACGTAAGGTTAGCGGCCTCGGATGGCGATCTTAGGCAGGGGCAAGGCGCGCGGGACGCGTCCTGTCAACACCGCCTGTTTCAGCCACCACTTCGCTCGCCCGTTCACCTGCGGACTAACCGGCCCGCCCGCGGACTACCCGCCGACCGGTTCACGCGCCGTTCACATGAAATCGCGTCCTCAGTGCGGCGAAGCGATCGCCCGCGCCGCCGCTACCTCCTGCCGCAGCGGCTCCAGGACGCTCTCCGCCGGGCCCGTCAGATCCGTACGGACCTCCACCAGGACCTCCGACTCGCGGACGCCCTTCGACAACTCCCGCAGTTGGAGGGC
This sequence comes from Streptomyces sp. NBC_01478, assembly GCF_036227225.1. Lineage (GTDB taxonomy): Bacteria > Actinomycetota > Actinomycetes > Streptomycetales > Streptomycetaceae > Streptomyces. The sequence continues at coordinate 6,123,524 of NZ_CP109444.1, forward strand.
GACTTGGATCACCTCGGCCGGTGACGGCGGTGGTGCCCCGTGCTTCACCCGTACCCTCGCCGCCGTCGTCGCGTCGACGATCCGTTCCACGGCGACGACCAGCGGGAGCCAGCCGGCGGCGAGGCGGCCGGTGGGCGGGGGTTCGGTGAGGGCGCGCTGGAACTCCGTACGGATGACGGACAGGTCGCGGTAGAGGCGGCGGCGCATACGGGCGCGGGCCGCCGGGTCGACCTCCCGACCGGCGCCACCTCCAGCCCCGGCTCCAACTCCGACTCCAGCCCCGGCATTGGCACCAGCCCCCGCAGATGTAGCCGCAGCCGCAGCCGCAGCCGCAGCCGCAGCCGTGCCGAACGCCGACTCCACATACGTCGCCGTGTCCGCCACCGCCTCCGCCAACCGGTCCCCCACTCTCGTGTGCCAGCTCTCCGGCCACAGCAGATACCCCGCCACCAGCGCGATTCCGCAGCCGATCAGGGAGTCCACCAGGCGGGGGAGCAGCAGCGCCGTGCCCTGGTGGTTCAGGACGTCGGAGAGGAGCAGGATCACCGGCGTGATCGCCATCGTCTGGTAGCCGTAGCCGCGTGGGGTGAGGGCCGGGATCAAGGGGGCCAGGAGGAGCAGGACCAGTACGTCCCACCACCCCCTCGGCACCGCCGACAGCACCGCCGCCGCGATCACCAGCCCGGCCACCGTGCCCAGCGCGCGCAGCAGCGCCCGGGAGAAGACCGAGCCGAAGTCGGGCTTGAGGACGAAGGTGATCGTCAGGGCGATCCAGTACGAGCGCGGTACGGGGACGGTGGACACCAGCACCTGCGCCAGGCCGATGCAGAGGGCCAGGCGCAGGCCGTAGCGCCAGGAGCCGGCGGACAGGACGACGTTGCGGGCCGCCCGCGCCGCGCGGATGCGGAGGGCCGCCGGGCGGCCGAGGCGGTCGTCGATGCCGCGCGGGTCCACGTCCGGGGCGGTGACGACCTCGGCCGCGTGGCGCAGGGCGTGGTCGATCGCGCGGGTCGTCTGGCCGGTGGGGGCGGGGAGGGCGAGTCCTATCGGGCCGGTGTAGCCCGTCTCCACGGCGTGCGCGAGGTGGCGGACCGTGTCGCGGATCTGCGGGGGGAGGGGCTTGCCGGACTGGTGGACCGCGGGGGCCGCCTCGACCACCGGCGTGATCGCGTTCAACTGGGCCAGCAGGCGGGTCAGTTCGGGGCTGCGGCCGTGGTGGCGGGCGCGCCGGGCGAGGACGAGGTCGTACGACTGGTTCAGGGACTGGGTGACGGCCTGGCGGGACGCGTCGTAGGCCGCCGTGGGGTCGTCGCCGCAGGTGGCGAGGAGGTCGGCGACGGTGCGGTAGGTGTTCGCGACCGCCGCCCGTTCCGGGACGCCGGAGCGCAACGGCCAGGCGAGGAGGGCGAGGAGGAGGACCAGGAGGCCGCCGCCGGACATCAGGACGGGGGCCAGCCACCATGCGCCGGGGAGCGGAAGTCCCGCGCCGATCACCGAGTTGAGGAGCAGCAGCAGGCCCGATACGGAGGCCACCGCGCCGATCGTCGAGATCATCCCGGAGACGAGCGCGACGGCGGTCAGGGCGGTGACCGCGAGCCAGCCGTGGTCGTAGACCGCCGCCCCCAGCGTGACGCCGACCGCGCCGAAGAGCTGGGGGATCGCGATGTTGAGGATGCGCATGCGGTAGGCGTCGGCGGTGTCGCCGATGACTCCGGAGAGGGCGCCCATGGAGGCGAGCGCGCCGTAGGCGGTGTGTCCGGTGGCGAGGCCGACGGCGAGGGGCAGGGACATCGCGACGGCGGCGCGGGCGATCGCCGGCCGGTTGAGGGGGGCCTGCTGCGGTTGGAGGTTCCTCACCAGCCAGTCGGGGGGTGTGAGGCCGATGGGGAACTCGCGGGACATGCGCCCATTATGGGCGGCGCGTCCGGCGGGGAAAGGACCGTGCCCGGGCTATTCGTGCTGGTGGAGCGTGATGTCGACCAGCAGGGCGCGGTGGTCGGTGTCGGCGAGGTCGAGGAAGCGGGCGCTGTTCGCGGAGAAGTCCGGGGACAGGAGGACGTGGTCGATCTGGGTGCCGAAGGCGGGGAGCAGCCGCTCCGGCCAGCTCGGGGTGCGGGGGTGGCCGTCCAGGCGGGCCGCGTCGCGCAGGCCGGTGTCCAGGATGCGGCGGAAGGCCGCGTGGTCCTGGGAGGAGTTGAAGTCGCCGGCCAGGACGGTGGGGGTGGAGGGGTCGGCGGCGGCGAAGGCGCGCAGCCGGGCCAGCTCGCGGTGCCACAGGGCGACCTGGTTCGGCAACGGGGGCATGGGGTGCGCGAGTTGGAGCCGTACGGCATGACCGTCCACGTCGGCCACCGCGCCGGGCATGCCCATCGTGCCGGTGACGCCCCGCGTGCCCTTGAGCGGGAAGCGGCTGAGGATCACCGAGCCGTGCGAACCGGCCGCCGCCACCGCCCGCCGATACGGGAACTCGGTGCCGAAGTCCCGCTCCAGCGTGGCCTGGCAGGTGTGGTCGCACTCCTCCACGAACACCACGTCCGGCCGCTCCCGCCGGATCACCGGCACCAGCGCACCGGTCCCCTGCCCGAACTCGACGTTCGAGGTCAGCACCCGGAACTCGGCGATCGCCGGTCCGCCCGGGTCGCTGCTCTTCCCGTACGGCTCGATGAACCACGCCAGCAGGCCCAGCAGCGCGACGCCCCACACCAGCCCGAGCCGCCAGCGGGTGAAGAGGGAGAGGAACAGCCCGACGCCGGTGGGGGCGAGCAACCAGGGGAAGAAGGCGAGGAGTTGGGGGACGGGGGTGACGGCGTCGGTGTCGGCCGTACGGCAGCCGACGACCACGCTCACGCCGGCGAAGAGGAGCCCCGCGCACCATCTCGTGAAGCGGCGCCCCCGATGGGGTTCGGGCACGAAGTCGGCGGCGGTCCACTCGGAGGTCGCGGTACCCAAGTGACAGCCTTCCGCCCGTAGGTGCAGATGCCCGAATCATCCCACGTGTGCCAGGAACTCCCCCAGGATCCCGTTGAACTCCTCGGGGCGCTCGAGATTCGGCAGATGGGCCGCGCCCCCGATCACATGGAGCGTGGAGTTGGGGAGCGCGGCGTGCATCGCCTCGGCGTCGGCGACCGGGGTGTAGGTGTCGTCGGCGCCCACGACCACCAGGGCCGGGACGCTCACCCGGGTCAACAGGTCGCGGTAGTCCGGGCGTTGGGCACGGGCGCGCAGGGCGGCCGCCGCACTCTCGGGATCGGTGGCCGTCATCATGCGGTGGACGTGGGCCTTGACCTCGGGGTCCGCGTACGGCGCCACCATCCGCTCCAGGACCTCGTCGGCGTAACCGCGCATGCCCTCCCGCAGCAGGCGGTCCGCCGTCGTGTTCCGGGTGCGGGCGGCCTCCGGGGTGTCCGCCGCCGGGAAGGTGTCGGCGAGGACCAGACCCCGGACGCGGCCCGGGAACCGGCCGTAGCAGTCCATCGCGATCTGGCCGCCCATCGACAGCCCGGCCAGCACGAACGTCTCCACCTCCGCCTCGTCCAGCAGCGCCTCCAGGTCCGCGGCGAAGTCCGAGAAGCGGGTGACGGCGGGGGTGGAGGGGGAGCGGCCGTAGCCGCGCAGGTCGGGGGCGAGGACCCGGCGGGCGGGGGAGAACGCCTCGGTCTGCGGGGTCCACATCGTGTGGTCGAAAGGGTGGCCGTGGATGAGGACAAGGGGGATGTATGGGTCCGTAAGGGGTGGCATGTCCTCGACCCTAGGTCGGCTCAACTCCTCGGTGCAATAAGATCTTTGCCCTCGGTGCAATCTCGACGACGGGGGAACGATGGGTGACTACCGGCTCATCGCCGACCGCATCGCCGGCGACATCGCCTCCGGGCGGCTGCGGCCCGGTCAACGGCTGCCTCCGCAGCGGGTGTTCGCCCGGCGGCGCGGGATCGCCGGGTCGACGGCCGGGCGGGTGTACGCCGAACTCGTGCGGCGCGGGCTGGTGGTGGGGGAGGTCGGCCGCGGCACCTTCGTGCGGGCCGCGGCGGCGGGGCCGTACGGGCAGGCGATCGTCGAGGCGGCGAGTGCGGCGCCCGTCAATCTGGAGCTCAACTACCCTTCCGCGCCCGGCCAGTCGGAGCTGCTGGCGCCGGCTCTCGCGCCACTGCTCCGCCCCGATGTACTGACCGAGGCGCTGCGTCCGGCGCCCGCGACGGGCACGGCGGCGGCGAGGGAGGCGACCGCGGACCTGCTGGCCACGCCCACCTGGCGGCCCGATCCCGACCGCGTGCTGTTCACCGGCAACGCCCGGCAGGCCATCGCCGCCACCCTCGCCTCCCTGGTCCGGCCGGGCGGCCGGGTCGGGGTCGAGCCGCTGACGTATCCGCTGGTCAAGGAGATCGCGGGGCGGCTCGGGGTCACGCTCGTGGCGCTGGAGGCGGACGGCGGCGGACTGCGCCCGGAGTCGGTCCGGGCCGCGCATCGCACCGCTCCCCTCTCCGCGCTCTATCTCCAGCCGACGCTCCACAATCCGACCTCGGTGACGACCGGTGAGACGCGGAGACATGAAATCGCCGAGACCGTCCGGGAGTTGGGGCTGCCCGTCGTCGAGGACCGCATCTGGTCGTTCCTGCACCCGGACCACCCGGACCACCCGGACCACCCGGACTCCCCCGCACCGCTCGCCGCCCACGCGCCCGGACTCGTGCATGTCGTCGACGGGCTGTCGAAGCGGGTCGCGCCGGGGCTCACCGTCGGCTTTCTCGTCGTGCCGGAGGGGCGGGTCGAGGCCGTGGGCACGGCGATCCGGTCGGGCGGGTGGAGTGCGGGGCGGTTCGCGCTGGAGGCGGGAGTGGGGTGGATGACGGACGGGACCGTGGCGCGGTTGGTCGAGGCCAAGCGGGCCGACGCGGGGGTCCGACAGCGGGTGGTCGCCGAGGAGTTGGGCGAGTCGGGCGAGTTCGCCGTACGGGCCGATCCGCTCGCCTATTACGCCTGGTGGGAGCTGCCCGCGCCGTGGCGGGCCGACACCTTCACGGCCGCCGCGGCGGCGCACGGGATCGCCGTCACACCCGGGACCGCGTTCGGCGTCGATCCGAAGCGGACCCCGGACGCGGTCAGGCTTGGGCTCGCGTCGGCTGCTGTGCCCGATCTGCGGCGGGCGCTGCGGACGCTCGCCGGTCTCGCACGAGGCGCAGCAGCAGGAACTCCCGTACCGGGCGGGCGTACCGGGTGAGCCAGGCCGTCGCGGCCACCGTGAGGCCCACGCCCAGCAGCAGCCAGGCGACCTGGCGCAGGGTCGAGGTCAGGGCGTCGTAGACCGCGCCGCCCGCCGCCTGGGAGACCTCGGCCGGCAGGTCGGCGACGGTGAAGTGGCGGCCGATCGCGAGCGCGAGGCCGAGCAGCGCGCCGCCGAGCGCCGTGCCGAGCGCGGTCGCGGTGATCGCGCGGCGGCGGCGCACGGCGACGGCGATGCCGGTGACGGCGAAGACGGCGGCGGCGACGGGGAGCCAGAAACCGGCGACCTCGAGCACGTGGAACTCCTGTCGGAGCGGGCCCAGTTCATCGGCCTGGAGAACCGCCACCTCGGTGTGCTGGACCGGGATGCGGCTCGCCAACGGCACGTGTTCCCGGGCGAGTTGGTGTTTGACCTGGGCGGTGACCGGGGCGAGGTCGACGGTGACGGTGCCGTCCCGGCGTTCGTCCTGAAGGGCCGCCAGTACGGCGTCGTGCGTGGCCCGGTTGCCCTCGTCCCAGGCCACGCGGAAGGCCTGGGTCTTCGTGAACGAGCGCACCGCCTCGTGCACGAACGGCGCGGTGCCGGGCGTCCGGTCCGTCACGCCGTGCACCCGGCGCACCCGGACCTCGCGCAGGATGCCCGCGCCGACCGTGTCCGCGATCACGTCCCGTACGGCCGGGTCCGTGGCCAGGGGCGCCATCGCCGTGACGTAACGGCCGGAGTCGGTCAGGTCGTAGGCCGCCCAGGCCGCCAGCGCGCCGAAGGGCGTGAGGAAGCAGGAGAGGGCGACGAGTACGGCCGACAGGGCGCTCCGGAGACGTGGGGGCACCCCTCCAGCACAGGGCCGGTGGGCGTCGTACGCGAGCGGGTCGAGGGTTTTTGACTGCATATGGGTTAAAGGTCCAGCCGGATCGGGTGGGGTGGGCCCGGAACCCTTGGCGGAACTGGGGAGTCCGCTCTCGGGTGGAGGCTTCACCCGAACGGGTGTTTCCTGGAGCTGGGGAGAAGGAGGCCGAACATGCGCACCACTCCGGCCCTGCGGACTCTCGCCGCGGCCCTGCTCACCGGTGGCACCCTCGCCGTCGCGGCGGCGGGCACCACGGCGGCGGCAGCACCGTCAGCACCGTCCACGTACGCCGAAGGACACGGCGGTGGCGGCGGTGGCGGCAGTCCGATCTGGGGCACGATCGTCTCCCGCACGGATCTGAACGTGCGGCAGTCGCCCACCACGCACTCACCCGCCGTCGACACGCTCTCACCGGGCAGCCAGGACCGCGTCCAATGCGTGGTCAGGGGACAGAGCGTCAACGGGAATTCCGACTGGTACTGGCTCGTCGGCGCCCAGGGCTGGGCCAGCGCCGCGTTCGTCGACACCGGCGGCCAGTGGGTGCCGTCCTGCTCGGACCCGTGTCCGGGCTGGAAGGACGGCGGCAGCGGCGACTCCGGCAACTCCAACTGGAACAACGACCCGAACTGGAGCGACAACTCCAACTCGTGGAGCACCTCGGCCTCCGGGTCGTGGAGCGTCTCGGGCTCGTGGAGCTGGAGCGCCTCCGGTTCGTCGACCGGCGGCGGCATCTGGAACTGGGCGCCGTAGCAGTACAAGAACAGGTGGGCCCCGGCACCGAGTTGGTGCCGGGGCCCACACGCGTGCCGCGCGTCCGTCAGCGGATGCGGTTGCCCTCTCCGTCCTCGCGCGTGTAGTAGCGGTAGAAGAACACCAGGAAGACGCCCGCCGTGGTCGCGAGCCCGATGGCCGTGGAGCGCAGCACGCTCTCGCCGGTCTGGCTGTACAGGAAGCCGAGCGAGGCGCCCGCGAAGCCGGACTTGACCAGCGAGTGCAGTTCGCGCTTCAGCAGCGGCGCGAACCGTGCCACCGCCAGGCACAGCACGATGAACGCGAGCGCCGTCACGAAGCCGAACAGGATGTTCCAGCCGGTGACGGGACCGCCGCTGCGACGGTTGGCGGCCGCCCAGTAGCCGTAGACGAGCCCCAGGACGACCGGGATCGCCACCTTCGCCACGCGGTGGACGCGGGCGTCGAAGATGTCGGGAAGACCGCTCGGGGCAGTGAATCCGCCGGAGCCGGGCGTGGGTGCCGCGTGAGCCATGAGAGCACTCCTCTCTCTCGCCCCCGTCTACCAATGCACACCTCGGCGCGGGCGGTGGCAAGTCGGGGTGCGGCCTCGGTTGCCCCATGTTTCGCTGGGGCGCATGAAGCTCGTACTCTTCGGCGCCACCGGCATGGTCGGCAGCCGGATCGCCATGGAGGCCTCGGCCCGCGGACACCAGGTCCTGGCGGTCAGCCGCTCCGGCCAGTCACCGGTCCCCGGGGTCACCGCCACGGCGGCCGACGCGTCGGACCCGGAGAAGGTGGCGGAGGTGGCGCGCGGCGCCGACGCGGTCGCCTCCGCGTGCGTACCGCCCCGCGACGGCAGCGACCCGAGCGGTCCCTTCCTCGCCCTGAACGAGGCGCTCGTCGCGGGCGTCCGCGCGGCCGGCGTCGGGCGGCTGCTGGTCGTCGGCGGCGCCGGCGGTCTGGAGGTCGCCCCCGGCCAGGCCCTCAGCGACCAGCCCGGCTTCCCCGAGGCCTACCTCCCCGAAGCCCGCGCCCACCGCGCCGTCCTCGCCTACTACCGCTCCCTCGACGACCTCGACTGGACCTATGTCTCCCCCGCCGCCGAGATCGCCCCCGGCACCCGCACCGGCCGCTTCCGCGTCGACGGGGACCAGCTCATGACCGACGACCAGGGCCGCAGCCTCGTCAGCGCCGAGGACTACGCGGTCGCCTTCGTCGACGAACTGGAGCAGGACGCCCACCCGCGCGGCCGGATGTCGGTCGCGTACTGATGTCCGGCGCATACTGACGTTCGTGAGCGGCCGCGGGCACAGACCGGTGCGCTACGGCGCCTTCGCGCGCTCCCCGCTCGACGACGGGCTGCCCCGCGCCGGGGATCCCGACGCGCTGCGCCGGCAGCATCTGCTGCGGGTGCGCGGGCGCAGTGTCGCCTGGGTGCCGCCGCTGCTGGTGCTCGTCTCCATCCTGCTGGTCGACTGGTACACCGGCGGTGAGTTCCGGACCGTCTCGTGGATCGTGCTCGTGCCCGGTATCGCCGCGGCGATCTGCGGGGTGCGGGGCACGGCCGTGTTCGCGGTGCTCGGCCTCGCCACCTACGTCCTCGCCGACCATGCCTGGCCGCGCCAGTACCAGACCGGCCTGCCCGACTTCATCCTCGTCGGCGTCGGCGGCGTGCTCGCCGTGCTGGCCTGCGCGGTCCGGGTCCGCGGCGAGCGCCGCATGCTGCACATGCGGGACGTCGCCGAGACCACCCGCCGCACCCTGCTGCGCCCGCTGCCGCCGGGCTGGGGCGGCCTCGACCACGCGGCCGTCTATCTCGCCGCGGACGCCGTCGCCCGGGTCGGCGGCGACTTCTACGACATCCAGCCCGGCCCGCACGGCACCCGCGCCCTCGTCGGCGACGTCCAGGGCAAGGGCCTCGGCGCGGTGGAGGCGGCGGCCGCGCTGCTCGGCACGTTCCGCGAGGCGGGCTACCACGAGCGGGACCTCGCGACGGTCGCCGCGCGGCTGGAGACCCGGATACACCGGCACGGGCTGCATCTCGCCGCGCTCGACCGCGAGGACGACGACCGCGAGGACTATGACCGTGCGGCCGTCGACGAGCGCATCGACCGGTTCGCCACGGCCGTCCTGCTGAGCTTCCCCGTCGCCGAGCCGGACACGGTCGAGGTCGTCAACTTCGGTCACGAACCGCCGTTGGTGGTCGGCCCCCTTGGCGTACGGTCCCTGCCGCCCGGGCACGGACTCCCGCTGGGGCTGGGCGAGTTGGCCCACATGGACGGGCCGCCGCCGACCCTCCGGATCACCCTCGCCCCCGGTGAGACCCTCCTCGTCGTCACCGACGGGGTGACGGAGGCGCGGGACGGGGCGGGCGTCTTCTACCCCCTCAAGTCCCGTGTCGCCGAAGGGGTCCTGGCCGATCCGTCCCTCGCCGAACCGGACCGGCTCGTCGCCTACGTCCGGGACGGCACCCTGCGGCACGGTGGCGGACATCTCGCCGACGACACCACGATCTTCGCGGTACGGCGGTCCTGACATCACCCTTTGCTACAGCAGAGGTTCGGCAGAGGTTACGGTGCTGCGGTACGTACGTGAGTGAAGAATGGTTCGGGGGAGGGCGCATGCCTGGAACGGTGCTGCTGCTCGCGGCCTCGCCGGTCGGCAAGGGACGACTGGTGGACGCGGCCTCCGTCCTCCCCGTGCTCGCGGCCGTCGACCCCGCGGTGCTGTCCGGCACGGACACCGCCAACGTTGTCGAACTCGCCGACCCGTTGGAGCCGCAGGCTGTGCTGACCCGGTTGCGGGCCGCCGCGACGGCGCCGGGTCCGTTGACCGTGTTCGTCACCGGGCAGCTCCAACTGGACCGGAAACAGCACCTTCCGCATCTGGCCCTCGCCCGTACGACGCCGGCGACCGTTCGCTACACCGGGTTCCCGTGGGCCTGGGTCCGTGAGGAGCTGCGGTTGCGGGCGCCGGGGACGACGACCTTGCTGCTCGATCTGCACACCGACGCGGAGACCTGGCAGTGGCTGCGGGACCGGCCGCTCGACTCGGGCCGCACGCATGCCGTTTACGGTCGCATCGCGCCGCCTCCCGGGCGGCGGGTGGTGGCTGTGCCGTCGTACATGAAGGCGGTCGCGACGATCTTGCGCAGCGGGTACCGTCCGGCGGTTGAGCAGTTGCATGAGCAGGCGTTGGGGAGGCTCGGGGCGGAGGGGTATGCGGACGTTGTCTTGTCGGCGCCGGGCGTTGGTGCCGGCGTTCCCGGGGGCTTCGCCCCCAGACCCCCGTCGGCCCTGAACGGGCCTCGTCCTCAAACGCCGGACGGGCTGGATGATGCCGGCCTGAGTCGGAAGAGTGCGCCGCGAAGCCAGGAGAGCGACCCGCGAAGCGCAGACAGGGCGCCGCGAAGCCAGGAAAGCGACCCGCGAAGCCGGGACAGTGACCCGCACACCGCCGTCACGGACGCCGTCCAAGCCGGGCGGCACGCCGACGCCGATGCCCTGGCCGCCGAGCACGAGCAGGCCGCCGTGCGGGCGCATGGCCGGGGTTCCGAAGAAGCTCTGCACTGGAGCGAAGTGCGGGCCGATCTCGCGATGTTGGCCGGGGATCCGGTGCGGAGTTGTCGGGCCTGGCTCGCGGTGGCGGGGGCGCGGCTGGCGGCGGGGCAGGCGGCTGACGCGCCCGCTGTCGAGGCGGCCGTGGACCGTGCCCACCATCAGTGGGGGCAGATCCACGAACCGGCCCGCGCTCGTGAACTCGGGCCCGAACTGGCCGAGTTGAGGAGCCGGGTGCCAGGGCGCCGGGCGGGCGCCCTGGATCACGTACAGCAGCACCTGGTCCAACTCCAGTTGCTGGGCTAGTCAGTTCACCGTCAGGATCTCCAACGCGCCCGACACCAGGGTCCGTACACCCGGCGTCACCGTCACCAGGTCCGGGGCGAACTGGGGGCTGTGGTTGCTGGGGACGGCGAGGAACTTCTCCATCAGGTCCGTGCCGGGTGCCGCGTCCCACACGTCCGCCGGGGTGCTCGTCACGAACCAGTAGGAGTACGGCACCCCGTCGGGGACCAGGTGGGGAAAGTCCTCGCTGCCCATCGCCGGGCCGGGGTCGAAGACCGTGCCCGCGCCGAGGACCTCGGTGTGGACGGCGGCGATCCGGCGGTCGGTGTCGGCGTCGTTGACCGTCATGGGGAAGCTGTTGCCGACCGTGACCTCGGGCTCGGTCGGGCAGCCCGCGGCGATGCACTCGCCGGACGCGATACGGCGGATCGCGGCGATCATCCGGTCCCGTACGTCGGGGGACTGGGTGCGCAGGTTGAGCAGCAGGCGGGCGGTGGTCGGGATGATGTTGTGCCGGGTGCCGGCCTCGATGCGGCCCACGGTCAGCACGGCGGACTCGCGGGCGGCGATCTCCCGGGAGACGACCGTCTGGAGCCGGGTGACGAGGTAGGCGGCGGTGACGACCGGGTCGACCGTCGTCTCGGGGCGTGAACCGTGGCCCCCGCGACCGTGGATCACGATCTCGATGTCCGTCGTGGCCGACATGATCAGGCCGGGCACGTGCGGGTAGAACCCGGCGGGTCCGGGTGCCGCGTGCTGGCCCAGCACCACGTCCGGACGCGGGACGCGCTCGTACAGGCCGTCGGCCACCATCGCCGCCGCGCCCTCGCCCGTCTCCTCCGCGGGCTGGCCCACCAGTACCAGCGTCCCCGACCAGGTGTCCCGCCCGGCGGCCAGCGCCTGCGCGGCGCCGGCCAGCCAGGTCACGTGCAGGTCGTGCCCGCAGGCGTGCATCACACCGGGGACGGAGGACTCGTACGGCAGTCCCGTCTCCTCCGGCACCGGCAGCGCGTCCATGTCGGCGCGCAGCAGCACGGTCGGGCCGTCGCCGTTGCGGAGCACTCCGGTGACGCCGGTGCCGCCGATGCCCTCGACGGTGTCGTAGCCCGCCTTGGTGAGCCGTTCGGCGAGCTTCGCGGCGGTGCGGTGTTCGCGTCCGGACAACTCGGGGTGGCGGTGCAGGTCCCGGTAGAAGTCCTCCAGGTCGGGGACCGGGAGGTCGGCGGTGAGGTCGAGTGCGGCGCGCGCGGCGGCGGAAACGGAAGAGGTCACGAGAGCAGCCTGTCACTCGTACGGGTGTCTCCACCACGGTCCTGGCCGGGTGTCACTGCTATCCACAGAGGTAGGGGGCCGGCAGTACCCACCGAAGGAAGTGCCGCTCATGGCAGTCCCCGAAGCCAACCTCGCCGTCAACTTCACCCAGGGGCTGAACGACGCCTGGTCGAAGGTCGCGCAGTTCGTGCCCAAGCTCGTCGGGTTCCTGGTCATCCTGGCCATCGGCTGGTTCGTGTCGAAGATGATCGCCCGGGTCCTGGACCGGGTGCTGCGCAAGATCGGCTCGGAGAAACTCTCCGAACGGGCCGGTACGGCACGGATGCTGCGGGACTCCAAGTACGACATGACCGGCATCGTCTGCAAGATCGTGTACTACGCGCTGATGCTGATCACCCTCCAGCTCGCGCTCGGCGTCTTCGGCTCCAACCCGGTCAGCACGATGATCAACGGCATCGTCGCCTGGCTGCCGCGCGGCATCGTCGCGGTGGTCCTGGTCGTCGTCGCGATGGCCATCGCGAACGCGGTCCGCGGGATCGTGGGCAGCGCCCTGTCGTCGATGTCGTACGGCAGGATGCTCGCGACCCTCGTCTGGGCGTGCATCGTCGCGCTGGGCGTGATCGCCGCCCTCGGTCAGGCGGGCATCGCCACCTCGGTCACCCAGCCGGTGCTCTACGCCGCCCTCGCGACCGTGGCCGGCATCCTGATCGTCGGTGTCGGCGGCGGCATGATCGCCCCGATGCGCCGGCGCATGGAGCGTGTGCTGATGGCGGCGGAGCGCGAGACCACCAACGCGAAGGGCAGCCTCACCGCCTACCAGGCGGGCCGCCAGGACGCGATGACCAACCAGCCGGCGCGCGAGCGGACGGACATGGGCACGGGCATGGGGACGGGCACGGGGACGGACGCGCGGCGCGACGACATGCCGGGGTCTTCCGGTATGTAGCGCGACGTAAGCGCAGGTGAGGGTCGTGATCCGGAGTTGATTCGCGCCATGGGCGGGACTGTCGCATCAACCTCCCGGCGATGACGATCGGAGGCGTCGCCACCCGTCGCGGGTGGTGGCGCCGACCGACGTATCGACAAGGAGAACGACCATGAAGGTGTTCCCGCGCGGCCGCCGCCGACTGGCTCTGCTGGCGCCCGCTCTCGCCCTGGTGCTCATTCCCTTCTCCACCGGGACCGCCAGCGCGAACTCCAGCCCGGGCTGGGGCGACGACAAGCCGGACGTGCTGGCGAGCTGCAACCACGACAGCGGCAGCCGGAAGCCCGACTCGTGCCAGTACCACGAGGTCAACGCCTGGACCGCGCTCGGCAAGCGGCACCAGGCCAGCAACGTGGTCGCGAACTGCGCGGGCACCGACAACGGCACGTACGCCGTGAACTACAGCTACTCGACGAACACCTCGTACTCCTACGAGCAGGGGCAGAGCATCGAGGTCAGCGCCGGACTGTCGGACACCTTCGAGGCGGGCATGAAGGCCAGCTCGACGACCTCCGAGACCTGGACCCTGGGCAACACCCGCACCGCGAGCAGCACCATCACCAACACGATCCGCCCCGGCTACAAGGGCGCGTACTGGTTCGCGCCCTACGTCCGGCACTCGGTGGGCTGGCTGGAGGTCCACTACGGCAAGCGGGTCGACGGCCACTACTACTGGTACTACCCGGGCCAGGGTTCCGCGGGCATCCACATCGACACGCCCGTCGCCTGGGCGGACGGCTCGCTGAAGGGTGAGCTCTACTGGGCCACCTGGAAGTGCTGAACCCCGCTTCATCCGGCGGTGGCCGGGGCCGCCTGAAGACACCGGCCCTGGCTACCATGGGTTCCACCGGCAGGCCACAGGCAACGTTCGGAGATGGCGGTATGACGGAGCAGGCCATTTACCGGCACTTGCGTGGTCTGCGCGATCACTTCACGCCCCCGCCGGGATTCACCTATCCCGAGATCAGCGACGGGACGTTCGTCATGATGATGAGCCCCCGCCCGCGGCACCAGCTCACCGCCGTAGACGTGCGCGACCAACTGGCCGGACAACTACCGCCCGGAATAATCGCCGCAGAAGCCACGGACACGGATGACGCGTCCCTCGGCACACTGCGCATTCCTGACCTGCTGGTGGTCCCGCGCTCGGCCATGGAGACGGACGATCCGCTGGACCCGCACGAGATCCTGCTGGCCATCGAGATCGTCTCCCCGTCGAACCCCGGCAACGACTACGACGCCAAGAGCCACGACTACCCGGCGATGGGCATCCCGCACTACCTGATCCTGGACCCACGCGATGGCACGTGGACGTACCAGTGGGAGATCGACACCAGCGGCGGACGGCCCGCCTACGGCAACCGTCTGCTGCGGCAGCCGTACGGGACCCCGCTCGCCATCACCTCCGAGCTGGGCACCTGGAAGCTCGACACGAGCGGTCTGCCGCTCTACTCGCGCAAGGACATGATGCTTCCGCCGGAGTGAGCGGAGTGGTGCTCGGCCGGCGACCGGTCCGCCGCCTTGGCCGGGCTTGCCGCCGCCGCCCCGATCAGGGCGGCTACGGCGATGACGGCGGCGCAGAATCCTCTGACGTAACGCGCGGACATACCAACCTCGCAACGACAGTGACAGCGGCAACGACAGCAACGAGTTAAGCACGCTTAATGCGTGCCTAACTTAAGGGGTTGGAGCGGGCAACGGGAAGGGCTTCAGGGCGAGTTGAGTCATCGGAAACCCTTTTTCAGTCACCGCGCCGCTGCTGGGGCAGCAGTCCGTGGCGGTGCACCAGCCAACTGATGGCGGTCAGCCTGCACACCGCGTAGTCGTGGCCGACCGGCTCCCGCCAGTCCAGCTCCGCGAGCGCGTCCAGGAATCCGAGCGCGTAGTCCGTGAGATCGGCGTGGTCCGGGGGCGGGGGCGTGAGGTCCGGGCCGCCCGCCGAGAGGCGTTCCCGCAGCTCGGCGACGTGCTGGTCCACCGCGGCCGTGAAGGCGGGCTCGAAGGCGAACTCCGCGAAGCGGGGCTCGTACGCGCTGCTGATCTTGGCCAAAGGGGACATTTCTTCACCATACGGCAGGCGGGCGCGGGGGAGTCACGTGATACCCGTCACCGGAACGCCACGCGGCGATTACGCTCGGCGACAGGCCGTAACCGTTCGGTCGGGTCTTCAACAACTCGCCCCCCGTGTAAGTGAGTTACCGGCCAGTCCGTAACTCGGCTTACTGGCATGATTAATCGCATGGTGAGACGGGACGACCCGGAAGTCATCGGGCGCAGGGTGCAACAGCTCAGACGCGAACGTGGGCTCACCCAGCGGCAGTTGGCCGAGCCCGCCTATACGCCCGCGTACATCTCCACCCTGGAGGCCGGCCGGGTCCGCCCCTCCGACGACGCGCTGCGCCACCTCGCCGACCGACTGGGCGTCGCCTACGACGAGTTGGCGACCGGCCGCCCCGCCCGGCTCGCCACCGAGCTCCGCCTGCATCTGACCGAGGCCCAACGCACCCTGGCGACAGGGGAGTCGGAGGAGGCCGCCGAGCAGTACGCCGACCTCCTCGCGGAGGCGGAGTCGTACGGGCTGGTCGACGAGGAGGCGGTGGCGCTGCTCGGGCTCGGCGAGTGCGGGCTCGACACCGGTGATCTCACCGCCGCCCGCCTGTACTTCGAGCGCGCCGAACGGCGACTGGCCGACGAGCCGCTCCCGGCCCGCGTACCCGCCCTGCGCGGCCGTGCCGTGGCGCACTACCTCACCGGTGAACTCCGGTACGCCGTCTACCTGTTGGAGTCCACGCTCGACGAGCTGAACCGCGGCGGGCTGCACGACCCCGACGCGCTGCTGCTGCTCTACGCGAGCGCGATCGGGCCGTACATGGACATGGGCGCGCACGCGCGGGCCGCCCAGGCCGCCGAGCTGGCGCTCGCCCTCGCACCGCAGGTGGCGGACCCGGCGCTGCTCGCCCGCATGCACCGGTCGGTGGCGCGGACGCTGATAGCGGAGGGCAAGGTCGCGGAGGCGGACGCCTCCCTCGTGAAGGCCGCCGACCTGTACCGGCAGCTCCAGTTCCGCACCGAACTGGCCAACTGCCACTGGATGCGCGGCTACGTCTACGCCCAGGACGGCGAACTGGAGCGCGCCGAGGTCGAGTTGAGACAGGCGCTGGACATGCTGACGGCGAAGCGCGCGGCCCTCTACAGCAGTCAGGTCGCCGTGGAGCTGGCCGACGTACTCCACAAACGCGGCAAGTCCGACGAGGCCGCCGCTCTCCTCCACGACGTCCTCAGCGACCTCAGCTCCGAACGCGGCGCCCTGCACTCCGCCGCCGCGCACCGTCTGCTCGGCATCATCGCCGAGGACGCCCGGGACACGGACGCGGCCGAGGAGCACTACGTCCGCGCGCTCAGCCTGCTGGAGCGGGCGGGGGCGGCCGGCGACCTGGCCGACCTGTGCCGCATGCTCGGCGACCTGCTGCGCCGTACCGGCCGGGTGGAGGCGGCCCTCGACGCCTACCGCACGGGCCTCGGGCACCGTACGGCTCCCGGGACCACGACGCTCGGCCCGGCGCCCGCACAGCCTCCTCTTTGACGAATCCGGGATGGCGCACAGCGCCGCCGGTTACCGTGCGACGTACGAGTCATGAGTTACGAGGCGTAGTCGTACGAACCGGGATGAGACAGGCGCGTGCAGAACGAACGGACTGTGGTCGACGGCCTGCGCCTGGCCGTACGCGCCATGGTCTACGCGGTCCTCGGCGGCGCGGCGCTCATCGCCATCGCGACGGTCGTCTCCGTCCTCGGCCCCATGCTGGCGATCGACCTCTACACCCCCGCCGTTGCGGCCTGGTGGACGGTCTTCACGGCGGTGGCGGTCCAGGGCGTCCCCTTCCTGCTCCTGGGCACGGTGGTGTCGGCGGCGATCGGCGCGTTCGTCCCCGAGCGCGTGTTCACCCGCCTCCTCCCCCGCAACCAGGCCCTGGCCGTCCCGATCGCGGGCGCGGCGGGAGTCGTACTCCCGGGTTGTGAGTGCGCGTCGGTACCGGTGGCGAGCAGCCTGATGCGGCGCGGAGTCGCCCCGGCGGCGGCGTTGGCCTTCCTGCTCTCCGCCCCGGCGATCAACCCGGTCGTCCTGGTGGCCACGTCGATCGCCTTCCCCGGCCAGCCGAAGATGGTGCTCGGCCGCCTGGTCGCGTCCCTCGCGACGGCGGTGGTGATGGGCTGGCTGTGGGCGAGGTTCGGGCGGGAGGAGTGGCTACGACTCCCGAAGCGCAAGCAGGCCGCCGCGTCCTCGCCCGCCGGCGTGAAGGCCTTCGTCGCGGGCCTGCAGCACGACTTCCTGCACGCGGGCGGCTTCCTGGTCCTGGGCGCGGCAGCGGCGGCGACGTTCAACATCGCCGTACCGCGCTCGGTCCTGGACGTCTTCACGGGTTCGTCCTGGCTGTCGTTGCTCCTGCTCGCGTCGCTGGCCGTGGTGCTGTGCGTGTGCAGCGAGGCGGACGCCTTCGTCGCGGCCTCCCTCAGCGGCTTCTCCCCGGCGGCGAAACTGGCGTTCATGGTGGTGGGCCCGATGGTCGACCTGAAACTGATCGCGTTGCAGGCGGGCACGTTCGGCCGCTCCTTCGCCTTCCGCTTCTCCTCGACGACCTGGCTGGTCGCCGTGGTGAGCAGCACGCTGGTGGGGTGGTGGCTGCTGTGAGGCGCTACGGCTCGGCGGTCCTGCTCCTGCTGACGGGCGGGGCGGTCCTGCGGATCTCACTCTTCAGCGAGCTGTATCTGCGGTATGTACAGGCGGCGTTGCGGCCGTATCTGGTGATCTCCGGTTCGCTGCTGATCGTGTTGGGGCTCGTGGCGGCGGTCAGGGGCATGCGGAAGACCCCGGAAGCCGAAGAGCACGAGCACGACGATCATGAGCACGAGGACGATCACGACGACCACGGTCACTCCCATACAGGCGGCCCCCGCATCGCCTGGCTGCTGACCCTCCCCGCCCTCGCCCTGCTCCTCTTCCCGCCCCCGGCGCTCGGCTCGTACAGCGCGTCGCGCGAGGAGGCGCAACGGGCGGCGCAGGGGGTGGGCTCGTTCCCCGCCCTCCCCGCCGGGAAGGTGCTGGACATCTCGGTCGCCCAGTACAGCTCCCGCGCGATCTACGACACCGGCCACTCCCTCAAGGGCCGCACCCTGCGCATGACCGGCTTCGTGACCCACGGCTCCGACGGCACCTGGTACCTCACCCGCCTCCTGGTCACTTGCTGCGCGGCCGACGCGACGATCAGCAAGGTCGAGATCCGGGGCGACGCGTCCGACGGCGCTCCCCAGACCGACACCTGGGTCACGGTCACCGGCACCTGGGTCCCGAAGGGCAAGCTCGGCACGGACGCCGCCTGGCCGCCGGTGCTGGAGTCGACCTCGGTCAAGCAGGTGAAGCAGCCGGCGGATCCGTACGACAAGCGGTGACTTGTTCTGATGCTTCCGGTGATTCCCGTGCGATGAGGGCGTTAAGGTGCCTCTGATGCGCTGGGTGTGGGGCGCGTCACACATCGCTACGAAACAGGGGCCGCCGGGAGCGCTGTGCGGCCGTGCATCCGGGGGGCCTCATGCACGAGATGGTCAAGGGCGGGAACGTCGGTCTGGCGTCGCTGAGCGAGGACACCGGCTCGGTGATGATGAGCCTGAGCTGGGGCAGCCCGACGGGGGAGGGCGACGCGGACGTCTCCGTACTGCTGCTCACCGGCGACGGAAAGGTGCGCAGCGACGGGGACTTCTACTTCTACAACAACCCCGTCGCCGCCGACGGGAGTGTGCAACTGCTCGGCAAGGCACCGACGGCGGACGGCAGCGAGGACCGGATCACGTTCGACCTGACCGCGATCCCGGCCGGGGTCGAGCAGATCGTGGTGGCGGCGAGCCGCTACGAGAGCGCCCGGTTCTCCGAACTCCAGGACCTGCGCCTGACGTTGGCCGACGGCTCCGGCGAGAGCCTGCTGCGCTTCTCGATCGACGACCCCGGCGAGGTCAGCGCGCTGCTCTTCGGCGAGTTCTACCGGCGGGGCGGCGACTGGAAGTTCCGGGCGATCGGACAGGGCTACGAGTCCGGACTGGCGGGCGTGGCAACGGACTTCGGCGTCGACATCGACGACGACGCGGGCACGGAGAGCACCTCGGACGCCGAGGCCGAGGCCGAGACGGGGGCCGACACGGACGTCCGTACGCCCGAGGCCGTCGTCGAGATCCCCGCGATTCCGGCCCAGCCGTCGAGCCCGGCGGTCGAGTCGGTTCCCGAGGCCGGGGGTGAGGCCGCGTCCCGGCCCGCCCGGCCTCGTACGGCGAAGAAGAAGGTCACCCTGCCGAAGGTGGCCAAGAAGTCGCTCGCCGAGAACGACTCCTGGCGGGCCGCCCGGCTCTTCCCGGCCTCCGCGCTCAAGAGCGACCACGAGCGGGAGACGCGGGCGACCTCCGTGCTGCTGTCGGTGATGGCTCAAGTGCCCGAGTTCGGGCGGCGGTTGACGGCGGCCTTCGGTGCCCCGGTCGGCCGGATGGAGACGTTCACCGAGGTCACGCTGCCCAACGGCGAGTCCCCTCGGCGGCCCGACGGGGTGATCCGGGTCGAGCGGGCGGGCAAGCTGTGGACCGCGCTCGTCGAGACGAAGACGAACGGCAACCCCCTCAAGCCGGACCAGGTGCAGGCCTACGCCGACATAGCCGCCCGGCGCGGATACGAGGCGGTCATCACGCTCTCCAACGACGTCGAGCTGGAGGGCAGCCCGCTGGTGGAGGTCAAACTCGACGGGCGGCGCAAGCACAAGGTGG
Source organism: Streptomyces sp. NBC_01478 (assembly GCF_036227225.1). Taxonomy (GTDB): domain Bacteria; phylum Actinomycetota; class Actinomycetes; order Streptomycetales; family Streptomycetaceae; genus Streptomyces. Next base: position 6,143,221 of record NZ_CP109444.1, read on the forward strand.
CGCTCTGGCATCTGTCCTGGGCCGAAGTCGCCCACCAGGCGCAGTTGTTGATCCGGCACGAGGGGGTCGGCAACGCGGCGCACGCCTGGCTGCTCCAGGAACTGCTCCACTATCTCCAGCACGAGAACTCCGGCTGTCACGGCTTCCAGAACATGGGCCGCTCCTGGGTCCCGGTGCGCAACGCGATCGACGCCGAGACCCTGTGCCAGGGCGACCCGCGGGCGGTGGAGGTCGTGGAGAGCTGGGAACGGCTGGTCCGGCAGGTGTGTCTGCGGCTCGGTGGTGAACTCGGCGCGAAGGTGCTGCCCGTGCAGCGCGCCAGGCGCGGGACCGATCCGGCCTCCCGGCGCTCAGCCCTCGCCGACCGGCTCTGCGCCGACGGCCGGCTCGACGCCGAACTCCGTATCGAGGGCACGCCCGGTGTCCTCGCCCTCTGCGCGGACCTGCGCACCGGGAAGCTGCGGACGTCCATCGAGATCGCCGCACCCGACCAGGGCTATCCCCTCACCTGGGCCAAGCGGCTGGTCCGCCGGCTCGCCGAGGCACCGGCCGATCTGCACGTCGAGGCCGTGCTGGAGGGGGAGACGGGCGGACCGCGCGGGACGCTGGAACGCCTGCGTCCCGAACCGGCCGACATCCTCCCCAAGAACGGCGCGCAGATCACCGGCTTCCGGCTGTCCCTGTTCAGGGGCATGGGCAACACCCGGGGCACCGCCGAATCGGGCTTCATCCGCAGCGTCGACGAATCCGTGGACCGTTTCCACGCGAGTGTGGTGGTGCACCTGGACGGGCGCCCGGCACGCGCCCGCCGACCCGTCGACGCCTGAAGTCCCGCTTCGGGAGCGGCCGTTCGCTACGGCCGTCCGCCACGGCACTTCGCTGCGGCCGGTCGCTAGATCTGCACCCGCCCCTGCCTCTGCACCTCCGTCAACCGCTGCGCGCCGACCTCCAGCGCCTGGCCGGTCGCGGCCGGGGGCACGTTCGCCAGGCCGCCGTTCGTGAGGGTGATGGTGTCGTCGCCGATGCGGACGGCGGCGGTGTCGAGAGTGAGGACGGAGCGGTCGCCCTCGGGGGTCGTGCCGGTGAAGGTGAGGCGGAGGCCCTCGCGGGTGTCGCCGACGTTCGGGAGGGTCGCCTCCGTGACGGTCACGGTCTGGGGGCCGGAGCGGGTCGTCGTCGCCGTGAAGGACGCGCAGGTCTGCGGGAGCGTCTTCAGCCAGGTCAGGGTGCGGTCCACGTCGGCCGGGGGGAACGCGGCTACCTGGTAACGGAGTTGGGCCTCGTCGTCGGTGTCGTCGAGGGCGGTCACCGCTTGGCTGGCGGCGGGGGTGCCGAGGAGTTCGTCGGCGTACAGGGCGTCCAGGAGACGTTGGCAGTCGGGGACGGCGGTCTGCGCCTTGAGGAGGCCGTCGCGCCAGGTCGCCGTGCCCTGGGTCGGGGTCCAGGGGGCGCCCAGGTCCGCGTCCGTGATGAGCGCGGCCTGTGCCTGGGCGGGGGTGAGGACGGGGGCGGCGGCCGGGGACGCGTGGGCGGCGGGGGTGCGTACGGCCGAGGGGGAGGGCGCGGTCGTCACCTGGTGCAGGATGCCTTCGTTCGCACAGCTCGCCGTGGTCAGCAGAGTGCCCGCCGACAGTGCCGAGGCGAGCAGGAGGACACGGGCCGGGGAACGGGTCATCGAGGATCCCTCCTGGGGCGGGCGCGGTGCCGGACGCGGAATCGCCGCGTGCTCGCTCCCACGGCACCATCGCCCGCGCCCGCCCACCAGCGCGCCGGGCCGTCCGGGTGATCACCGGTCTCCCTGCGGGCCATCGGAAAACCGATACCGGGCATTCGATTCCTCATTGGCCGCCCGTCCGCGCCCGGCCTACTGTCGGGGAGACCCCACCCGATCCCCCGTCACCCCCACCGACCCGGTCATCCCCCCGACCCCCTGGAGACGAGTCCCCATGTCGAAGATCCTCTTCGTGCTCACCGGCGCCGATCACCTCACCCTGGCCGACGGCACCCAGCACCCCACCGGCTACTGGGCCGAGGAGGCGGTCACCCCGTACGAGGCCGTCAGGGCGGCCGGTCACGAGGTCGTCGTCGCCACGCCCGGCGGTGTCGTGCCGCCCGTGGACCGGGGCAGCCTGGCCGCCGACTACAACGGCGGCCAGGAGAACGCCGACCGGGTCGCGGAGGTGCTCGCGTCGAGCCCCGAGTTCCAGCACCCGGTCAAGCTCTCCGAGGTCGACCTCGCCGACTACGCCGCCGTCTACTACCCCGGCGGCCACGGCCCGATGGAGGACCTCGCCGTGGACGCCGACTCCGGCCGGCTCCTCACCCTGGCCCTCTCCTCCGGCAAGCCCCTCGGCGTGGTCTGCCACGGGCCGGCCGCGCTGCTCGCGGCGACTCGGGAGGACGGTACGAACGCCTTCGCCGGGCGGCGGCTCACCGGGTTCACCAACGCCGAGGAGACCCAGGGCGGCCTCGCCGACAAGGTGAAGTGGCTGCTCCAGGACCGGCTCGTGGAGCTCGGCGCGGACTTCCGGCAGGGCGAGCCGTGGGCCCCGTACGTCGTGGTCGACGGCAACCTCGTCACCGGCCAGAACCCGGCGTCCTCCGCACCGGTCGCGGACGAACTCCTCAAGAAGCTGAGCGCCTGAAAATCCATGGCCGCGGCGGTCGTACGACTGGTACCGTCCGCCGCATGAAGCGCGCCAAGCCGTTCCCGTCCGCCTGGACGACGACGCCGGAGAGTGTCCCGGCGCGCTGACTGCTGACCCAAGTCGAAGCCCCGGGGCGAGTGCCCCGGGGCTTTGTCGTCGCGCGGTGCTCGCCTCTCGGCCCTTTGTCCCGCGAGGAGTTCACCATGTACGACCACCGACGTCTCGGCCGCGAACTCGGCCTGTTCGACACCGACCCGCTGATGGGTGCGGGACTGCCGTACTGGCTGCCCGACGGTGCGACCGTGCGGCATGAACTGGAGGAGTACGTACGGGAGTTGGAGCGCGCGGCCGGATACCGGCACGTGTACTCGCCGGTCCTCGGCAAGCGGGAGCTGTACGAGATATCCGGGCACTGGTCGCACTACAGCGACGACATGTTCCCGCCGATGGAACTGGGCGCGGAGCAGGTCGTCCTGCGCCCCAGCCTCTGTCCCCACCATGCCCTCATCTACCGTTCCCGCTCGCACAGTTACCGCGAACTGCCCCTCCGTATCGCCGAGTTGGGCGGCATGTACCGCTCCGAACTCTCCGGTGTGCTCGGCGGACTGACCCGCGTCCGCGCCATCCAGCTCAACGACGCGCACATCTTCTGCACCCTGGACCAGGCCGTCGAGGAGGCCCGCACCGCCCTCGCCCTCATCGCCCGCGCCTACGCCGACCTCGGCATCCGCGCCTCCCGCTACCGCCTCTCCCTGCCGGGTGAGGACGTCTCCGCCGAGGGCGGCAAGTACGTTGCCGATCCGGCCCTTTGGGAGCGGGCCACCGCGCTGCTGAGGGAGGTCCTGGACGGATCGGGTGTCGCCTACGAGTCCGCCGCGGGCGAAGCCGCCTTCTACGGCCCGAAGATCGACGTCCAGATCGCGGACGCGGCCGGCCGCGAGGCCACCCTCTCCACCGTCCAGATCGACTTCCACCAGCCCGAACGCTTCGACCTGCACTACATCGGAGCCGACGGCGCGAAACACCGGCCGGTGATGGTGCACCGCAGCATCATCGGGAGTGTGGAACGGGCGGTGGCGCATCTGCTGGAGGAGCACGGGGGCGCGTTCCCGCCGTGGCTGGCGCCGGTGCAGTTGGTGGTCCTGCCGGTGTCGGAGGCGCAGGCGGCACAGGCGTACGACCTCGTGGAGCAGGCCCGCGCCCGCGGACTGCGCGCCGAGGTGTCCGTCGAGGGCAGCCTCGGCGCCCGGGTCCGGGCGGCACGACTCGTCCCGTACCAGGCGGTGATCGGTGAACGGGAGGCCGCCGCGGACCTGGTCGCCGTACGACTGCGGGACGGTCGCCGTGTCGAACCGCTGTCGTCCGCCGGACTCCTGCACGCCGTCGGCGCGCGGGTCGAGGCGCGCGGCACCGCGCTGTGGGCGGATGCGTAAGGTCACCAGTGATCCGCCGAACCGTCCCCGAGAGGAGCCTGCCGTGACCGGTCAGCCCATCCCCGTGATCATCGACTGCGACACGGGGGTCGACGACGCCCTGGCGCTGCTGTTCGCCGTCCGGCACCCAGGCCTGGACCTGCGCGCGGTCACTTGTGTCGCGGGGAACACGGACGTGGACCAGGTCGTACGGAACACGCTGATCGTCCTGGACCACGCCGGTGCCGGAGACATCCCGGTCGCGCGCGGTGCGGCCCGGCCGCTGATCGAACCGGCGCGGTCGGCCGCGCACGTCCACGGGCAGGACGGCATGGGTGACATGGGGCTGCCGGACTCCGCACGTACGCCCGTCGACGTGGACGCGGTGACCCTGCTGCGCCGCGAGATCCTGGCCTCTCCCCGCCCGGTCACCCTCATCCCCACCGCCCCGCTGACGAACATCGCGCTGCTCCTGCGGACGTTCCCCGAGGTCACCCGCAACATCGAGCGGATCGTGTTCATGGGCGGCGCGGTGGCGGTCGGGAACGCCACGCCGGTCGCGGAGTTCAACGTGTGGCACGACCCGGAGGCGGCGGCGATCCTGCTCACCGCGGGGGTGCCGATCACGATGTACGGGCTGGACGTGTTCGAGCGCGTCCAGGTACCGGCCGCCGACGTGCAGCGCCTGCGGGAGAGTTCGGCACCCCGGCTGAAGCTGGCCGGCGACCTCCTCGCCCACCGCGACCCGGTCGCCTCCGGCGACCCCACGCCCACCGGCGGCCTCGGCGACGCGGGCGCGGTGTGCGCGGTCGCCGACCCGGGCGGCCTCACCACCCGCCTCCTGCCGGTCGAGGTCTCCCTCGCCCCCGGCCCGTCCCGCGGCCAGACGATCGTCGACCGGCGCCCGCGCCACGGCGAGTCCGAGATTCACGACGGGGCACGCGAACAGGCCCTGGTGGACGTGGGGTTGGACGTGGATGTGGAGCGGTACGTGAAGCTGTGGCTGGGGACGGTCGAGGCGTAGGGGCGTAGGGGGGGGTAGGACGGCAGACGCCGGGCCGGGATCTTGTCCCGGCCCGGCGTCTTGTTTACTGCGCGCTACTCGCTCGACCTGGGGTTACGACTGCGCAGCCCGCCGGCGACGCGTCGCGACCACGATCGCCGCCCCGCCCGCCAGCAGGACCGCGGCCCCGCCGACCAGCGCGCCGGTGTTGCTGCCGCCGCCGGTCTCCGCGAGGTCACCACCGCCACCGCCGTTGGGCGAGGGGGCCGCCGGGGGAGTGGTCGACTCGGAGTCGGACGGGGTCGGGGTGGCGGACTCCGGGGTCGACTCGGAGGCGCTCGGGGTCGGGGTCGAGGACTCCGACGCGGGCGGGGTGGACTCCGGGGCCGACGGGGGGACCGAGGCCGGGGCCGACGGGGACGGGGGCTGGGACTCGGTGGTCGTGCAGTCCTTCGTGCCGCCGTTCCAGGCCGCGATCAGCTTGTCCTTGATGACCGTGTGGTCGGGGCCCTTGGGCAGGTCGCCGTGAACGAGGCCGTCGCCGGCGGCGGGGTTGCCGTCGTACTTGACCGCGCCGCGGTAGAGGTCGATCTGCGCGAAGCAGCCCTCGTCCGGCACCGCGATGTCGAGCGAGTCGGTCTGGCCCTTCTTCACGGTCACCGTGTCGAAGTCGACGAAGACCTGCTGGCCGGAGGTGGCGAAGGTCGGGCCGTGCGCGATGTACGAGGCGAGCGAGGCGGTGCAGGTGGCGGCGTCACCGGCGGTGCGGACCTTGATGTGGACCTTGCCGTCGTCGGTGGGCTTCAGGTTCTGGTCGTCGACCTTGACGGAGGGGAAGAAGTCCGTGCCGTTCAGCGAGAACTGGCAGCCCTCGGTCTCGGTGACCGTGCCGGCGCCGGAGCCGGGCCGGTAGTGGCCGCCGGACTCCCAGCCGTCACCGCCGCCGCCGTGGGCCCAGGCACCGGAGGCGGCGCCGACGGAGGCTGCGGCGAGGGCGAGGGAGGCGGCGCCTGTCCCCAACAGGCGACGCACGGTGACACGACTCGCTATGGACATACTTATCCCATCTTGGCCTGGCAAAGAGTGGAGGAGCTGAGCAGCGAAGGAAACACCGGGCTCATTGGTCACATGCGCCACAGCGTGTGCACATCGTGGGTCTACCGGAAGTTGACTGTCAACTTCCGTCAGCGCAGCGGGAATTCATAAGGAGACCACGTGACCGACCTGTCCTCCCATGACCCGAACTGGTGGCGGCAAGCCGTCGTCTACCAGGTCTATCCGCGCAGTTTCGCCGACGCGGACGGGGACGGTCTCGGCGATCTCAAGGGCGTCACCGAGCGCCTCACCCACCTCGCCGCCCTCGGCGTCGACGCCCTCTGGCTCAGCCCCTTCTACCCCTCCGAACTCGCCGACGGCGGCTACGACGTCGCCGACTACCGCGATGTCGACCCGCGCCTGGGCACCCTCGACGACTTCGACGCGATGGTGGCCGAGGCCCACCGGCTGGGCCTGAAGGTGATGGTCGACATCGTGCCCAACCACACCTCGCGGCTGCACAGTTGGTTCCAGGAGGCGCTGGCCGCCGGCCCTGGTTCCGCCGCCCGCGGCCGCTATGTGTTCCGCGACGGACGCGGCGAGCACGGTGAACTCCCGCCCACCGACTGGCCGTCCGTCTTCGGCGGCAGCGCGTGGAGGCAACTGCCCGACGGCCAGTGGTACTTGCACCTCTTCACCCCCGAACAGCCCGACCTCGACTGGGACAACGAGGAGGTGAGGGACGACTTCCGCACCACGCTCCGCTTCTGGTCGGACCGAGGCGTCGACGGCTTCCGCGTGGACGTGGCCCACGCCCTGGCCAAGGACCTCACCGAGCCGCTGCGCGACATCGGCCCGCTCGCGGCGAACGCCGAGGCGATCCTCGACTCGATCCCGCCCGGCACCCACCCCTACTACGACCGCGACGCGGTCCACGAGATCTACCGCGACTGGCGGCGCACGGTCTTCGACACCTACACCCCGCCCCGCATGGCGGTCGCCGAGGCCTGGGTCCCGGCCGCCCGCCGCGCCCTGTACGCCCGCCCCGACGAACTCGGCCAGGCCTTCAACTTCGAGTACCTGAAGGCTGGTTGGGACGCGGACGAACTGCGCGAGGTGATAACCGGCTCGCTCGCGACGGCCCGCGCGGCAGGCGCGTCGGCCACCTGGGTGCTGTCCAACCACGACGTCGTACGCCACGCATCGCGCCTGATGCTGCCCCCGGGCACGGACCCCAACACCTGGCTCCTGTCCAACGGCCGCACGCCACCCGTCGATACGGCGGCGGGCCTGCGCCGAGCCCGGGCCGCGACCCTGCTGATGCTGGCGCTGCCGGGTTCGTCGTACGTCTACCAGGGCGAGGAACTCGGTCTGCCCGAGGTCGCCGACCTGCCCGTGGAGGTCCTCCAGGACCCCATCTGGGAGCAACAGGGCCACACCCACAAGGGCCGCGACGGCTGCCGGGTGCCGATCCCCTGGACGCGGACCGGTCCGTCGTACGGCTTCGGGCCGGGTCCCGCGTGGCTGCCGCAGCCGGCGAGTTTCGGGTCGTACGCCGTCGAGGCACAGGACGGGACGGAGGGCTCGACCCTGGAGCTCTACCGCAGGGCATTGCGGCTGCGCCGCAAGCTGCTCGAAGGGGAGTCGCTGACCTGGGCCCCCGAAAGCCCGCCCGGGGTGCTGCAGTTCGCACGCTCCGAGGGCTGGCGGTGTGTCACCAACCTGTCGGACGTGCCGGTCGCCCTGCCGCCGGGGGAGGTGCTGCTGAGCAGCGAACCGGCGGCAGGGGGCGGTGAGTTGGGTCCTGACACGACCGTGTGGCTGGGGGCGTAGCGCGCTCTGCGGCGCGCTCACCCCACGGTCGGGGTCTGGGTGGCGCTGGGTGACGCCTCGCCCGGCAGGACCGGCGGCTGGGTGGTGCTGTTCACCGGCGGGGTGAGCACCACCTCCGGCTGGCCGGCGGCCGGCGGCGGCGGGGTCAGGTCCACGGCCGGCAGCTTCGGCGGGGTCGTCTCCTGGAAGAGGACCTGGCTGAAGTTGACCAGTCCGGTGTCCTCCATCACCGTGATGTGGTCCAGAACCGTCGCGTTGGCCTGGTTGGCCAGGACCCGCACCAGGGTGTTCTCGGTCGTCCCGCGGATCTTCGCGATGGTGGCGAAGATCGAACCGTGCGTGACCCGCAGGATGTTGGCGAAGTCCGTGTCGAACTGCTTGCCGCTGTCCGCGTTCAGGGTGTTGATGAATCCCTGTTGCTGCGGGCTGGGCTGGTTCGGGATCGTGATGTTGAGCATGGGTGCGATCTTGCGGACGGTGGAGTCCAGCGCCGCGTGCCCGTCGATGAGGTGCTTGCTCGCGGTGATGACCGCTGGGCTCGCCCCCTTCTTCAGTCCTATCTGCCCGACGGGGTACTCCCACAGCCCTGCCGCGCGCACCTTGACCACGAAGTCCCGGTCGGCCTCGGTCAGCGGCCCCCACTGCGTGTTGGCGATCACGCGTGCGGGAGCGCTGGAGACCGTGGTCACGCCCAGCATTGCCGGATAGGCCAGTGCGACGAGGGTCAGGCTGAGGGCACCCCCAACAACCATCGTTCCCGTCGCGTTCCGCGAAAAGCGCACCGTACCTCCTGTGTCGTGGACCGCCCGTCGGCGGTACGGACAGTCATCAGTACGGATCGGGGGAGCGCGCGAAGTCTTTGGTTTTGGTAAAGCCGGAGTGGGGCGCGTCACAAGTGGCGGGTGGTACTTCCGGATAAGTGCGGGGTTGGGGCATCCCGGGGCGGCGGGGTTCGACTCACCCTCCGCACCCGTCCGGAGCAGCGCCGCCGGCGCCAGGACCGTAGAGCCACGGCCCGGGCGCCGACGGCGCTGCTCCTCGGTTCGTCGGCCTAGGCGTACTGGCCGGGCTTGTAGTCTCCGGCGGGCATCGTGAGCATGACGTTCATGCGGTTGAAGCTGTTGATGAGGGCGATCAGCGAGACGAGCGCCATGAGCTGGTCCTCGTCGTAGTGCTTGGCCGCGTTGGCCCACACCTCGTCCGACACCCCGCCGGACGCGTCCGCGATCCGGGTCCCTTCCTCGGTCAGCTCCAGCGCGGCCCGCTCCGCGTCGGTGAACACGGTCGCCTCGCGCCACACGGCGACAAGGTTGAGCCGTACCGAGGTCTCGCCCGCGGCCGCCGCGTCCTTGGTGTGCATGTCGGTGCAGAACCCGCACCCGTTGATCTGGCTCGCCCGGATCTTCACGAGTTCCTGAGTGACGGGAGGCAGCGACGATTCCTCGATGACCTTGCCCGCGGCGACGAAGTGCTTCAGGGCCTTGCCGGCGAGGGGGCTGGCGAAGGGGTTCAGTCGAGCACCCATGGTGGGCTCCTCTGTTCTGTCACGGCTGGTGGTTACACAGCTCTGACGGAACGACCCCCTGCGAATGTGACAGCCCTGATTGTGAGCTGGATCTCGCCGGGTGGTTATGGGTGGGGTGGGGGTGGAGGGTGCGGGTGTGTATCGCCTGGGTGAGGTGGGTGAGGTGGGTGGGGGTGGTGGTGAGTGTGGTGGTGTGCGACCCAGGAGTCCGGCTCAGCGGGCGGCAGTTCGGGAACCATGTACGAGAAGACGGCCCGCGCGTAGTCCTCGGTCTGGAGTATCCCCGGCACGTGCGCCGTGCCGATGACCCGCAGGAATCTCGCGTGATGCTCAAGCTCCGACAAATCCAGGAAGTCGCCGGACATCCTCCGCATCGGCGCCTGGGACGCCAACCCCGAACCCCCGCAGCCACCAGGTGAGTTGACGTCCGTCGCCGATCTGGAGGAGGGGCGCGGGCTCGCCCTCGTCAAAGCCTGCGCGAACCAGTGGGGCTGGCAGCCGCTGTCCAGGAACGGTCACCGGGGCAGGTACGTCTGGTGCGAACTGGGCGGCGCGGCCTGAACGTTCCTCCGCCCCTCGAAAGAGTGAACGACCCCGAATCGGCCGGACAGCCCGGTCCTTGATCCACCTAGGTTGCGCACATGGTCACATCAGCTCACGAGGGCATGCACCGCATCTTCCAGGAGCGGCCCGAGATCCTGACGCCCGTCTTCGGCGTCCTGGGCATCGCGTTACCCGAGAAGGCCGCGGTGTACGCGATCACCACCGACGCGACGGAGACGCGGCCGATGGCCCGTCACATCGACACGGCACTGCGGATCTGCCCGTCGGACGGCGACGACTTCCTGCTCGCCGTCGAGGCACAGGAGCGGCGGGACGACAGGAAGGAGTGGAGCTTGGGCCTTCTACGTCGCGTATCTCCAGTCCAAGTACAAGCTGCCGGTGCTGCTGCTCGTGGTGTGCCGCGACCGGGCCACGGCCAAGTGGGCGGCCGGCCCGTTCGACTGCGGGACGCGCGGCTGGACCGTCCAGCGCACGTGCCCCCTCGTCGTCGGACCGGACAACCTCCCGATGATCACGGACGTGAGAAGCGCGGCGAAGAACCCCGCGATGGCCGCGTTCTCCGCCCTGACACACGCCAACAACCCCGAGTCCGACGCCCTACTGGACGCACTGGACCAGGCCCTCGCGGGCATGGACACCGACGCCTCCGACTACATCTACCAATTCCTGGACGTCACCCTGGGGGACACCCCCGCCGGAGACAAATGGAGGAGCATCATGGGTTTCGTCAACTACTTCCCCGGCCGTGGCCACCTCATGGAGAGGGCCTATCTCGAGGGCGAGGCGAAGGGGGAGGCGAAAGGGATCCTGCGCGTCCTGGAGGTGCGTGGGTTCGTCATCTCCGATGACATCCGTGAGCGCATCGCGACCTGCACCGACCTCGACCGACTGAGTGACTGGCTCGACCGCGCCGGTACGGTCGAACGCGCGGAGGACCTGTTCGCCGAAGAGGCGGAGAGCCCGGTGGACGGCACCCCGCGACCGACCTGACCTTGCGTTTCAACAACCCTACGTTGACGGAATGTTGACCGGTGTATGGCACAGCATTGGCGAACCCCGGCTATACGTTCGGCCTCATGCCACCACTCCCCCCACAGCCCCGGCGGACGGCCCGTCAGGCCCCGCTCCCCGTCCTCCCGTACCGCAAGCCCACCAAGGGCCGTGACTACTGGGTGCTGAACGACGTGCTCCCGGACGTGGACTCCGTACGGGAACGGTGTCTCGCGAAGGACGACTGGGTGAAGGGGTATCCGTACACGTCGGAGACCTGGCCGGGGCTGCGCACCATGCCGGGGCTGGAGCCGTCGGAGCTGGGGCGGATCGAGCGGCTGGTGAAACAGGCCACCGGGGCAAAGGAGTTGTGGGTGCAGAAGGCGCCCGGCGGCGGGACGCTCAACCACAACTGCATCCAGGTCGTGGGGAAGGGCGAGAGCGAGCCCCGGCCGCACACCGACTCCCGCTCCCTGTGCCGGTACGCCGCCGTGCTGTATCTCAACCCCTCCGTGCCGAAGGACTGCGGGACCAGTTTCTACCGGCAGCACCTGCCGGGCGGACGGCTCGGCGGCAACGTCGTGCAGGCCCCGCACAACAACCTCGTCGACGCCCTCGGGACGCGCTTCGTCGCGCCGGACGCCTTCGAAGAGGACGTACGCGTGCCGCACAAGTACAACAGCCTGCTGCTCTACCACGCCAACCTCGTGCACAGCGCGACCGATTACCACGGCAGCACGCTGGAGGAGAAGCGGATGACCGCCGTCTTCTTCTGGATGGCCTGACCCCAACGCCCTTGCTGTTACGGCGACTTCGGCACCTCCGTGTTCACGGGGCGGGATCCGGGTCCGGGGCTGTCGGGCGGGCCGGGCGGGTGACGAAGAGCCAGCCGCACAGGCCGAGCGCCGCGAGGAATCCGCAGAGCAGGACGAGGACGACGGCGCCGACGGGCGCGGAGCAGCCCGTGTCGGCGACCTCCATCGTCGTCACCACGCTCAGCAGGCACACGGTCACGACCGACAGTCCGCCCGCCGCGATCGTCCGGGTGGCCCCGCCACCGGTCGCCCGGATCCCGTCCAGGCCGGGACGGCCGTAGGCCGCGTAGCCGAGGACGGAGACGGCGAGCACCACGGACAGCAGCAGCGCGATGAGGACGCCCAGCCAGTCGGGTGCCCGACCCCCGTGGGCCGCCTTGCCGTAGGCGTACGCGCCGTTGCAGAGGAGCGCGAAGATCGGCAGGGGCGCGCACTGGCCGAGCAGGCGCCGTGCGTAGTGGACGGGGTCGTAGGGCAGCACGCCCTCGATGAGCAGGACGGCGGCGAGGATGAGCAGCGCCCCGGAGACGGAGAAGCCGACGCCGGCCACGACGTGCTCGAACAGCGCTCGGCCGGGGTTGTCCCGGTCGGCCGCGACGACGCAGTAGGTGAGCGAGGTGAAGACCAGCCCGAGCAGGGCCGCGAGCAGCGCGGGAAGGGCTTGGCCGAGCGCTTCTTCCCTACGGCCGGTCGGCGCGGCCTCGCCGAGGAAGTGGGCGACGACGATGAACACGGCCGTGAGCGCGAATCCGGCCAGCACCCCGGAGAGCTGTGAGTAGAGCCCGGCGACCGACTGCATCTCCAGGGGCGGGGGCTTGCACGACATAGGCGGCTCCGGTTTCCAGGACGGGGTGACTTCCAGGTCGGGCGACTTCCACGACAGGCGGCTTCCGGGACAGGCGACGAGACGCAGCATGCTGCCGGGCGGGTGCCTGGCCGGGGGGCCGGTTCGCGGGTTTCCGGGCCAGGTGGGTGGGCGGTGCGGTAGGGCGCGGCCGTGGCCTGGGAACCGGGTGCGGTCGCTGGTCGCCGTCCCCGGTGTCACCCGAATGGCGTAACCCCCCTGGTGGAGGGCGTGCCCCGGCCGGATGGTCGAAGCACCACACACCACAGAGAGGTGGGGTACGGCCATGACCCAGCAGCCGCACTCGACGCAGCAGCCGCACTCGCCGTCCGCCGGCGGCGAGGAGAAGCAGTCGGCCTGGAGCGACTCCGGCGGGCGGCCCGGCCAGGCCCCCGGCACCCGGGGCTACGGCGCGCCGCCGTCCGGCGGCGGTCTCGCGGCCGGCGGCGCGGTCTTCGCCGGCGTCCTGATGCTGATGAACGGCGTCATCGCCGTCCTTCAGGGCATCTCCGCGATCGCCAAGGACGACGTGTACGCCCGCGTCGGCGACTACATCTACAGCATCAACCTCACCGGCTGGGGCGTCATCCTGGTCTGCCTCGGCGCCGTGGGCCTGATCACCGGCTGGGGCATCCTCAGAGGCATGAGCTGGGCCCGCGTCTGCGGCATCGTCCTCGCGAGCCTCAGCGCCATCCTCCAGTTCATGTTCCTCCCGTACGCCCCCATCTGGTCGGTCATCATGATCGCGGTCGACGTGTTCGTGATCTGGGCACTGGCGGTGCACAGCCCGGAGCGGTCCGGGGCACGGCAGTAGGCCAGCGGTAGGGCGACAACGGGCGCCGGGGTTCTTACGAAATAAGGACGTCCGGCGCCCGAAGCCGGTCCGGGGCGGCACCGCCGGGGGATGTGGTGCGAGGCTGACGCCATGCAACAGCCGTACGAGAGGCCCGCGAGGACCGGGGCGACCGGGGCGACCGCGAGGCTCGGAGTGTCCGGGGTGACCGGGAAGGCCGCGGGGCCCGGAGTGACCGGGGTGTCCGCGAGGACCGTGGCGGCCGGGGCGACCGCGAGGCCCGGAGGGTCCGGGGCAACCGGGAAGGCCGTGAGGACCGGGGCGGCCGGAGTGACCGCGAGGCCCGGGGTATCCGCAAGGCCCGGAGTGTCCGGGGCAACCGGGAGGGCCGCGGGGCCCGGGGTGACCAGGGTGGCCGGGAAGGCCGTGAGGACCGGGGCGTCGGGAGTGACCGCGAGGCCCGGAGCGTCCGGAGTGACTGCGGCGACCGGGGCGACCGCGAGCTCCGGAGTGTCCGGAGTATCCGGGGCGACCGCGAGGGCCGGAGTGCCCGGGGTGACCGGGAAGACCGCGAGGCCCGGAGTGTCCGGAGTGTCCGGAGTATCCGGGGTGACCGCGACGACCGCGAGGGCCGGAGTGCCCGCGGTGACCGGGAAGACCGCGAGGCCCGGAGCGTCCGCGACGACCGGGGCGACCGCGAGGCCCGGAGTATCCGGGGTGACCGGGGCGACCGCGAGGCCCGGAGTATCCGGAGTGACCGCGACGACCGGAGTAGCCGGAGTAGCCGGAGTAGCCGGAGTAGCCGGAGTAGCCGGCGCGCCCGGTCGTCCCGGGCGGGTCGTGGAATCTGGTGAGTCTCGTCAGCCTCGTGTGCCCGCTGAGTCCCGTCAGTCTCGTGTGCCCGGTGATGATCCCCGCGGACCTCGTGAGTCCGGTGAGCCCCACGGGTCCTCTGAACCCTGGGAATCTCGCGAGCCCCACGGGTCCTCTGAACCCTGGGAATCCCGCGAGCCCCGCGGAACCGGCGGAGCCACCCGCGTTCTCGTGGTCGACGACGATCCGACCGTCGCCGAAGTCGTCTCCGGGTATCTCGACCGGGCCGGGTATGTCGTGGAACGGGCCGCCGACGGGCCGGAGGCGCTCGCCCGGGCCGATGCGCACTGGCCCGATCTGGTGGTGCTCGATCTGATGCTGCCGGGGATGGACGGGCTGGAGGTGTGCCGGCGGATGCGGGAGCGGGGGCCCGTTCCGGTGATCATGCTGACCGCCCGGGGGGACGAGGACGACCGGATCCTGGGGCTGGAGGTCGGGGCCGACGACTACGTCACCAAGCCGTTCAGCCCGCGGGAACTGGTGCTCCGGGTGGAGTCCGTGCTGCGCCGGTCCCGGTCGCCGGTCGGTTCCGCCGCGCCGCTGAGCGCCGGTGGGCTGGCCGTGGACCCCGCCGCCCGCCGGGCCACCAAGGACGGTGCCGAACTCGCCCTCACCCACCGGGAGTTCGACCTCCTCGCCTTCTTCCTCCGGCACCCGGGGCGGGTGTACGGGCGGGAGGACCTGATGAGCGAGGTGTGGGGCTGGGACTTCGGCGACCTGTCGACCGTCACCGTGCATGTACGGCGACTGCGCGGCAAGGTCGAGGACGATCCGGGGCGGCCGCGGTTCATCCAGACGGTGTGGGGCGTCGGGTACCGCTTCGAACCCGCCGGTACCGAGGGCGCCACCGGTACCGAAGGCACCGCCGGCACCGAGGGAACCGATCATGCGTGACGCCCTCCTCATCGCCCTGTTCGCCTTTCTCGGCGCCGCTGCCGCCGGTGTGCTCGGGGCCGGCGCCCTGTGGTTGCTGCGCCGGCGGTCCCTCACCGCGTCCGTGTCCGTGGTCGCCGCGGTCGCCGTGACCGCGATGCTCGCCGGGACGCTGGCCGTGGCGCAGGCGATGTTCCTGTCCCGGCACGATCTGTCCGTGGTCACGACGGTGGTCGCGATGGCCGCCGTCGTCTCCCTGCTCACCGCCCTGCTGCTCGGCCGCTGGGTCGTCGCCCGCAGCCGTGAACTCGTCCTCGCCGCCCGCGACTTCGGCGACGGCGGCGACTACTCCGCCCCGGCCCGCCCCGCCACCGCCGAACTCGCCGACGTCAGCCGCGAGTTGGCCGCCACCAGCGCCAAACTCGCCGAATCCCGCGACCGCGAGCGCGCGTTGGAGTCGTCACGGCGTGAACTCGTCGCCTGGATCTCGCACGATCTGCGCACCCCGCTGGCCGGCCTGCGCGCGATGTCCGAGGCCCTGGAGGACGGCGTCGCCGCCGAGCCCGAGCGCTACCTCCGGCAGATCCGCACCGAGGTGGAACGCCTCAACGACATGGTCGGCGACCTCTTCGAACTCTCCCGCATCCACGCCGGCTCCCTCGCCCTCACCCGCTCCCGCATGTCCCTCTACGACCTGATCGGCGACGCCCTCGCCGGCGCGGACCCGCTCGCGCGCGAGCACGGCGTACGGCTGGTCGGCGACCGGATCGCACCGGTACCGGTCGAGGTGGACGGCAAGGAGATGAGCCGGGTGCTGGGGAACCTGCTGGTCAACGCCATCCGCCGGACGCCCGCCGACGGCACGGTCGCGATCGCCGCCGAGCGGAGTCCGGACGGTGTCGTCCTGTCCGTGACGGACGGGTGCGGTGGCATCCCGGAGGACGATCTGCCCCGCGTCTTCGACACCGGCTGGCGTGGCACCCACGCGCGCACTCCCCCCGCCGGGGCCGGACTGGGGCTCGCGATCGTGCGCGGGATCGTCGAGGCGCACCAGGGACGGGCCGCCGTACGGAATGTGTCGGGCGGCTGCCGCTTCGAGGTGACGCTGCCCGCGGCGGAAGCCTGACCGCCCCCAAAGGAACTCTCAGGGCGCGAAGAAACTCTCAGGGCGCGGTCACACGTGACCTATGCCGCCCCCACCGAAGGAACCACTCCGTCCCGGCAGCCAGCGCAGCCGCTTCTGGTCCTTTCCCGTTCTGCTCCCGGAGTGGTGGAGCTGGTACGGCATCAGCCGCTCCTTCTCCTCCGAGGCGAGGGGCATCTCGTCGGGTTCCCGCATCTCGCGCATCTCGTGGACCGCGCCGCCGACCGGGAGGTGGGGCTGCTCCTCGGGGAGCGGCCGTGGAAGTTCCTGGTCACGGACCTTCATGCCGAAATGTATGGCCCAGACCAGCGCGCCTGCGATCACCAGGCCACCGAGAAAGGCTGCGCCCACGTTGAGGGTGTTGTGCGACGCGGCCAGTAGTTCATACGTTGCCGTGCTCATAGTCCGAGTATCACTCTTTCGGGGTGAATGTGGCGATGTGGGTGAGATAGTTCGCCACGTCTGCCGGGTCCCGGGTCAGCAGTGCCACGTGGTTGTCGGGGCGGACCAGGACGAGTGCCGGGTCGGTGACGCCGTACGCCCGCCGCGCGTGCCCCTCGTGGTCCTCCAGGTCCCCGGCGTCCACCGCGAACGCCTGCACCAGGCCCGCGTACTCGGCCGCCAACTTGCCCACCGCGTCCGCGACTTCGGGGCCGAAGCCGAGCAGCGTGAAGCGGGGGTCCGCGTACACCTGGAAGAGGCGGACCGGGCGGCCGGAGGCGTCCAGGCAGGGGGCGTCGGGGGCGCGGTCACCGGGGCGCAGGGTGTCGGGGTCGCCTGCGGAGGTGGTGGTGGAGGTGGCTAGGGAACTCCAGCGGTAGCCGGTGCCCATGGGGGGCGGGGCGGCGGCCTCGACGCCGGTGCCGGGTTCCTTGACCGCTTCGAGCACTCGGGCGTACAGCTCCGTGCTGATGCCCAGGGTCCAGGCGGCCACCGGGAGGCGTTCCTCCTCGTAGGTGTCCAGGAGTCCGGGTCCGGCCTGCCCCGCGGTCGCGAGGGCGAGCTTCCAGCCCAGGTTGTAGGCGTCCTGGATGCCGGTGTTCATGCCGAGTCCGCCCGCGATCGGGTGGACGTGGGCGGCGTCCCCGGCCAGGAAGACCCGGCCGACGCGCATCCGGTCGACCATACGGACGTTGACCCGCCAGACGGAGAGCCAGGTCGGGTCGGTCAGCGTGATGCCGGGCACGCGCGCGTGCCGGTCGAAGATCCGCTGGAAGCTCTCCAGCGACGGTGGCAACGGCTCGCCGCTCGCGTCGAGTTCGGGACTCGCCTGGAACTGGAAGGAGTTCGTGCCGGGCATGGGGCACAGCGCCACCCCACTCCCGTCCGACGTGAACCACTGATGCCAGACGTCCCGGCCGATCCCCTCGGCCTCCACGTCACCGACGACCATCGACTGCGCTTCCTCGGTCGTACCGTCGAAGCGCACCCCCATCGCCCTGCGCACCCGGCTGCGCCCGCCGTCGCAGCCGACGAGATAGCCGGCCCTGATCCGCTCCCCGTCGGCGAGGACGGCCGTGACGCCGTCCGCGTCCTGCTCGAACCCGGTGACCTCCGTGCCGAGTTCGACGGTGGTCCCGAACTCCGCGAGCCGCTCGCGCAGGAGTTCCTCCACCTGCCACTGCCCTATGAGCACCCCCCGCTCGTACGGCGCGTCGGGGGTGGGGCGGGCGTCCGCGAAGGGGTCGGTGTCGTTCACATGCGCGCCGTCGAAGTACTTGCGGAACGGCAGCCGTGTCGTCCCGGTGGCGAGGGCGCGCTCGGTGACGCCGACGTCCTCCAGGACCTCCAGGGTGCGCGGCTGCAGGCCCTTGCCCCGGGACTCCCGGTGCGGGACCGGGGCCGCGTCCACGATCCGCACCCCCGCACCGCGCCGGGCCAGCTCGATGGCAAGCGTGAGACCGGTCGGTCCGGCGCCCACGATCAGGACGTCGTCCTCGCTCATGGCGGTCCTCTCGTCGTCGTTGTGTCCCGCTGCATTCAGGGAACACCGAACGAAGAGAAAATGCAACCGGGTATCAGAAGATTCTCGGTCTCACTCGATCCCGGGTCTCACCTGCCTGGTAAAGTGGTCCGCATGGACGAACCCGCCGGTCTGCGCGAGCGCAAGAAGGAACGCACGCGGAACCTCATCGCGCAGGAAGCCCTGCGCCTGTTCCGCCAGAAGGGCTTCGACGAGGTGTCCGTCGTCGAGGTCGCGGCGGCGGCCGAGGTCTCCAAGGCCACGCTGTTCCGGTACTTCCCCACCAAGGAGGACCTGGTCCTGCACCGTTTCGCCGACCACCAGGGCGAAGCGGCCCGCGTCGTGCGCGAACGCCGGCCCGGCCAGACCCCCACCGCCGCCCTGTGTGCCCACTTCCTGGCCCGCCTCATCGCGCGCGACCCGATCACCGGCCTGAACGACCATCCCGAAGTGCTCGGTTTCATGGACCTGCTGTACGGCACGCCGAGCCTGCAGACCGGCCTGGTGCAGCGCTACCGAAGCCAGGAGATCGACGTGCTCGCCGCCGCCCTCCCCGACTCCGGGGCCTCCACCCCGTTCACCCGCCGCCTCGCCGCGACCCACCTGATCGCCGCACAGCAGGAACTCGCCCTGGAGAACTGGCGGACGATGGCCGCGGGCCGCACCGCCGACGAGGCGTACGACGACGCGGTCACGACCGCGCAGGGGGCGTACGGACAGCTCATGAAGGGCCTGGACGCGGGGTGGACGGCGGAGTCAGTGGCGGAATGAGTGGCGGGGTGGACATGCGAACAGCCCCGCCCGGCGACCGATGGTCGTCGAGACGGGGCTGCTGTGCACCCCTTCACCCGGTGCACCCCAATGCCCGGGAAACGGCGGCTAGTTGGAGAAGTACAGGTACTTCCAGCCGGTGTACGTCGTCGAGTTGACGCTGTCACCGGACGAACCGTTGATGTACGCGGCCCGGACGCGGGCCTTGATGCCGGACTCGCCGGGGGCGCCGAGGTTCACGGCGACCTTGCCGTTCGTCCCCAGGCCGAAGTACTCCGAGCCGGAGTCGTACCACTGGCCGTTGTAGTAGACCTGCAGGTCGAGCCGCTCCTGGCGGTTCTTGTAGTACGTCATCGTCGTGGTGACGATCGGCGCGGAGTTCTTGTGGAACCAGTAGTACGACGTCGAGCCGATCTTCGCCGTCTTGTAGTGCTTGCTGATCGCGGTGGAGACCTTGACCTTGGCGTACGACGTGACCTTCACCGTCTTGGACGCGTAGCGGCCGTCGCCCGCGAAGACCGCGCTGACGGCGGTGTCGCGGGTCATGTCCACGGTCACGGAGATGTTGCCGCTGGAGTTGACCTTGCCGGTCTTGATCAGTTTCTTCGGCTTGTCGGCGCCGAAGGGGTCCGAGTAGATCGCGACCGTGCGGTTCTTGTACGTCTTGCCGAGGTGCGCGGTGAACTTCACGTCGGCGCCGTACGCGTACAGCTTGCCGTTGTTGTTCAGGCTCAGGGTCGTGGCCGCGCGGGAGACGGCGACCTTGTCCGAGGCGCTGACCGCGGTGTGCCCGGCGTCGCCCGCGTAGCTCACCTTGTAGGTGACGGTGCCGCCGGCCGGCGGGGTGTCCGTGAAGGAGTACGTGCCGTTCGCCTTCACCGTGACGACGGGCAGCGCCTTGCCCTTCGTGGACTCCACGTCGGTGCGGGTGACCTGGAGCTTCGCGCCGGCGGGCAGCGCGACCGTCGCCGAGAGCTTGCCGGTGACGGTGAGCTTCTTGGCGCGGGGGGCGGAGGAGGGCGCGCTGACCGTGAGGGTCGGGACGTTCTTCTCGGGGTCGGTCAGCGCCTTGAGCGTGTAGCCGCCGCCCGACTTCCCGGCGAGCACGAAGATCCGCGAGTTGTCCGGGGCCCAGGTCAGATCGGCCGAGCCGTAGGGGCCCACGTTGTACGCGCGGATCGCCTTCGTGGCGTTCGGGCTGTACGTCGTGATCGTGCCGTCGTTGGCCTGGGCGACCGTGCCGTCCGGGGCGATGTCGGCCCGCTGGGCGCCGGGGTAGGTGCCGGCCTGCGTGAACGCGCCGTTCGCGTAGGCGTCCCGCGTCGTGCCGTTGATCAGCACCTCGTCGGCGCCGGGTACCAGGTCGATGTCGTAGATACCGCTGTTGAGCGTGTAGTCGCCGTTGTAGTAGGCGACCTTCTGCGGGGTGGTTCCCGAGACGTCCAGGACGGCCATCGAGTCCGTGGAGATGCCGGTCTCGCCGAGGGCGAGGACACCGGGCCTGGACGCGGCGGTGTCGAGGAAGCCGGGGTCGTTGATCGAGACGCCGTCGGGCTTCTGGCCGAGCGTCACCGGGTCGGTGCCGCTCGCCGGGTCCACGGCCGGGTCGACCGAGCCGACGTTGCTGTCCCACTGGTCGCCGTAGGTGAACCAGAGCCTGCCGGCGGTGAAGGCGACATACCGCGGGCCCACGGTGGTGGCGACCGGATAGCGGGCCTTCACGTCGAGGGTGGCCGCGTCGAGCGCCACGATCTCGTGCGTGCCCTGGGCCGCCGCGTACACGGTCGCCCCGTCGTCGGACACGGCCAGGTCGGTGACCCCGCTGATGCCACCCGCCGAGGCGAGGACATTGCCCGCGTAGTCGGTGGCCGCGACCGTCCCGGCCGAACGGTCGCCGACGAACACCCGCTTGAGGGCGCCGTCCGCGACGAGGCCCCCGGGCGTGGTCACGCCGACGGTGGCCGCCGAGGCCGTACCCGTCGCTACGACGCTGAGTGCCGCCGAACCGAAAAGGACCGCGAGCGCTGTCGCGGTCGAGATGCTGCGCATCCGCACGTGCTGTTCCCCCCACAAGGAAAACCGGTCAGGAGACCGGGAGTTGAGAGCGCCGCGCAACACCCGGACTCGACCGCGGATGAGAGACGCGGTGACGCGCGGGGCGCGGCTGCCGAGAGCAGCGTATGGCATGTCTGTGACAGGTGGGAAAGGGGTTTATGGGTTGAGCGCGGGACCCCTGCGCTGGGACGATGTCCCCATGTGGACGACGATCATGGCTGTGATCCTGGTGCTCGGCGCGGTTTCGGCGATCGTCCAGGCGCGCAAGGGGCGTTGGTACGCGGCGGGAGGAATCCTGCTGCCCGTCGTCGGTGTGGACCTGATGCTGCTCGGCACGCTGGAGTGGCACAGCGCGCTGTTCTTCTGGGCCGGGCTCGCGCTGTCCCTCGTCGGGTTCGGCATGGAGTTCGCCGCCCGCCGGAGGACGGCCAGGACGGCCAGGGCTGCCGTGACGCCCTAGCCCGTCCCCATCCCCCCGCACTCCGCCCCCCTGCACTCCGCGGAGCGTTGTCGCGTCAGTTCTGGTGGACGACGTTCCGGCCCGGTCCGCCGGACAGGACGTCCTTGCCCGCGCCGCCCCACAGCGTGTCGTTGCCGGAGTTGCCGTAGATGGTGTCGGCGCCCGCCCCGCCGTAGAGGACGTCGTTGCCCGTGCCGCCGTAGATGAAGTCGTTCCCGGCGCCGCCGTGGATCCTGTCGTTGCCGGCGCCGCCGGTCAGGCTCTGGTTGCCCGCGCCCGCGGTGATGACGTCGTTGCCCGCGCCGCCGTCGGCAGCGCTGCCGGTGGTGGTGATCGTGTCGTTGCCGTTGCCGCCCTGGGCGATGGTGGAAGCGCCGCCGTGGAGGGTGTCGTTGCCGTTGTCGCCCCAGCCGACGGAGTACTTGCCGAGGGTGATCGTGTCGTTGCCGGTGCCGCCCGAGGCGTAGTTGCCGTCGACGCTGCCGTCCTCGGTGTACTTGTCGTTGCCGGCGCCCAGGTCGGTCGAGGCGAAGAAGTACGTCTGGCCGGTCCTGTTGTGGTAGCTGAGGGTGTCGTTGCCGTCGCCGAGCTTCAACTCCACGGTGGGGTACGGGTCCTGGCTGTCCAGCAGGGTGACCGTGCAGGACACCTTGGTGTGGTCCGAGGCGGTGGGGTACGCGCAGCCGGCGCCCGGCTTCACCGTGACCACGTCGTCGATGACGTACGTGATCGTGTCGCTGCCGGTCACGTGGGTCGCGGTGACGACCGCCTTGTTGGCCTGGCCCGTGGCGGCCGTGTAGAGGATCTCGTGGTCGCCGTTGGCGAGCGCGGCGGTGGCCGGGGCGGTGGCGGCGCCCGCGGTCCCGGCGAGGAACAGCGGTGCGGCCAGACCGGCGCCGAGGGCCAGGGTGACGAGGCGACCGAGAGGACGAGAGGGCATCGCACAACCTCCGTGAAACGTATGGGGAGTTGGCGGAATCCGAGGAGTTCGGGTTCCCGCACAGCGTCTGACCCCCGCCTTGGAGGCTTGGTTGTGCGTCCCCACGCACGGGTGTCGTCTCCCCGTGAACTGTCAGCCGCCATTCAGCGCGAGTTCACGAAGTGGCCCGTCGATCCACCACAACCATCGCGAGCGGTGACGGCTTTCTCGCGCGGGGCGCCAAGTCCCGGGGGGCGAAACGGGCGTGGCGCCGTAGTCGCGCCGACGGCCGTGCCGCCCCCCCCGAACCGTCCGGAATCTCTAGCCCTCTGGCTCTCTAGCCCTCCTTGGGCCCGGCCTGCTGCACCACCTCGAACGTCCACAGCGTGGCGTCCGTCGCGGCGGGCTTCGGCCGCTCGCCCTGCGGGGAACCGTCCTGAGGGCCGCCCCGGTGCGCGGCCTGGCCCATCCCGGACATCCAGTTCTGGAAGTCCTCCTCGGCACGCCAGCGCGTGTAGACGAGATAGGTGTCGGTGCCCTCGACCGGCCGGAGCAGCTCGAACCACTCGAAACCGTCCGAGCCGTCCACCGTCCCGGCCCGGCTGGCGAAGCGCTTCTCGAGCGTCTCGCGCTGCTCTTCGGGGACCGTGAGTACGTTGATCTTGACGATGCTCATGGGCCCATTCTCACAGTCGCCGCCGGACCCGACCCGTCGCGGGTCACCCGTCGCACCAGGTCCACCCAGGTGGTCTGGAGACGGGCTACGGGGATGCCGCATCCGACGTGCAGATAGTCCCCCGTCTCGAAGTTCGCGAAGGCGAGCAGCGCGTGGGCCAGCATGTCGTGGTCGCCGTCGACTCCCGCTTCCGCCAGGAGGGTTGAGACGTGCTGGTGGAAGGCGCGGCCGGTGCCGGAGGCGTGCCGGCGTTCGTGGACGACCTGTCGGCCCAGCGCGGCGCCGAGGTCCGCGTCGGCGGCGACGCGTGCGATCAGGGCACTGCCGAACGCGGTCAGCCGGTCCCTCGCGGGCGCCCCCGGTCCCAGCGGCGGCGGACCCGAGGTGTACGCCTCGTGGAAGTCGGCCTCGGCCTCGCCGAGCAGCGCGAGCAGCAGCCCGTCCCGGTCGCCGAACCGGCGGAAGAGCGTGCCCTTTCCCACGCCGGCGGCCTCCGCGACCTCGTGCATCGTCACGTGCTCCGCGCCCCGCTCGGCCACCAGCCGGGCGGCGGCCTCCAGCAGCCGGACCCGATTGCGGGCGGCGTCGGACCGCTCGGCGGGGACGTCCTCGGGTGTCACGCCCCGACGCCGCTGAGCTGGGCGAGGATGGTGTCGTAGGAGCCGTTGGCCTCCGCGTCGCGCACGAACCGGGCGCGTTCCACGACGAGTTCCTTCGCGTCGGGCTTCTCGCGCAGCAGGTCGAGGGTCTCGGTGAGGAAGTCGTCCAGCGGCATCGAGTTCTCGTTGTTCTCCTGGTCCAGCATGGTGGTGCGCACGCCCGGCGGCGCGACCTCGATGACCTGGACGCCGGCGTCGGCCTGAGCGAGCTGCACGCGCAGGCTCTCCGAGAAGGAGTGCAGCGCGGCCTTCGTCGCGTTGTAGGTCGGGGTGATCGGCAGCGGTACGAACGCCAGCGCGGAGGTGACGTTCACGACGGCCGCGTCGTCCTTGCCGACAAGCAGCGGCAGGAAGGCGTACGTCATCCGGATCGTGCCGAGCAGGTTGACCGTGACGTGGTCCTCGGCGACCGGCAGCGAGGCCGGGTCGAGGAGGTTCTCGGGCAGCATGATGCCGGCGTTGTTGACCAGGACGTTCAGCTCCGGATACCCCTCCCGCACCCGCTCGGCGGCGCGGGCGATCGACGCCGGGTCCGTGACGTCGAGGACGAGCGCGTCGATGCCCGGGTGCTCGGCCGTGATCTCGTCGAGGAGTTCCTTGCGCCGGCCGGCGACGACCACCTTGTTGCCGGCCTCGTGCAGGCGCAGGGCCAGGCCGAGGCCGATGCCCGAGGTGCCGCCGGTGATCAGGATGGTGTTGCCGGTCATCTTCATGCGGGGTTTCTCCTTGAGGGGGGCTGTCGCTGCCTCGACCGTAGAAGCGGCTTCGCCGGGGCGGGAGAGGAAGGCTTGTCCATGGATCGGGGATCCCTGGCTGGGGTGACGGAAAGCGGCGACGATGAAGGTCGACGGCGGAGGTCGGACGATGGAGGTCGACGACGGAAGCCGGCGACGGAGGTCACGGACGGGAGAGGGCGATGGCGGGCATGGAGAAGAAGGAGCTGGCGGAGTTCCTGCGCCGGCGGCGCGAGGCGTTGCGCCCCCATGACGTCGGGCTGGTCGAGGGCCCGCGCCGGCGCACCCAGGGGCTGCGCCGCGAGGAGGTCGCCCAGCTCGCCGGCATGTCCACCGACTACTACGCCCGCCTGGAGCAGCAGCGCGCCCCGCAGCCCTCCGTGCAGATCACCACGGCGCTCGCGCGGGCCCTACGGCTGACCCCGGACGAACGCGACCACCTCTTCGCGCTCATCGGCCACAACGCCCCCGTCCGCTTCCAGCGCTCCGAGCACGTCAGCCCGACCCTGCTGCGGGTCCTGGAGCGCCTGAACGACGACACCCCGGCGATCGTGCTGACCGACATGGCCGACACCCTCGCGATGAACCCGATCGCCACCGCGCTGCTGGGCGACCAGACACGGCACACGGGCCTGGCCCGCAGCGCCTACTACCGCTGGTTCACCGACCCCGCCGACCGGCTGGTGTACCCGGACGAGGACCACCCCCGGCACAGCCGCACCCAGGCGGCCCGGCTGCGCGCCGCGCTCACGGCCGACGGCGGCGACCCCCGGGCGGCCCGGATCGTCGCCGAACTCCGCGAACGCAGCCCGGAGTTCGTCCGCGTGTGGGAACTCCAGGAGGTCGCGCAGCGCTACGGTGAGAGCAAGACGATCCTGCACCCCTCCCTCGGCCGTATCGACGTCGACGCCCAGGTCCTGTTCACCGAGAACCGCGCCCAGACCCTGGTGGTCATGACCGCCCGCCCCGGCACCGAGAGCCAGGGCAAGCTCGAACTGCTCTCCGTCATAGGGCATCAGCAGCTCACGCCCTGACCTCACCCTTTGACGCGCCGGGTCCGCCCGTCCTCGCGGAAAGTCCGCCGGTACGTCTCCGGCGGTACCCCGAGCACCCGGTTGAAGTGGCGCCGCAGCGTCGCCCCGCTGCCCAGGCCGCAGCGGGCGGCGACCTGGTCGATGCCCTGGTCGGTCTGTTCGAGGATCTCCTGCGCGCGGTTGACGCGCTGGACCAGCAGCCACTGGAGGGGACTGGTGCCGGTGACCGCGTGGAAGTGGCGGGTGAGGTTGCGGGGGCTCATCGCGGCGTGCCGGGCGAGGTCGGTCACCGTGAGCGGCTCGTCGAGGCGGGCGGTCGCCCAGGCCAGCAGCTCGGTGAGGGCGTGCTCCGTGCGCGGGGACACCGGCGCGGGGATGAACTGGGCCTGCCCGCCCAGCCGGTGGGGCGGTACGACCAGGGTGCGGGCGAGCGTGTTCGCCACCGCCGCGCCGTGATCGGTGCGGACGATGTGCAGGCACAGGTCCATCGCCGCAGACTTGCCCGCCGAGGTGAGGACGCTGCCCTCGTCGACGTAGAGCACGTCGGGCTCGACCGTGACCTCGGGATGGCGGGCGGCCAGGACGTCGGTGTGCGCCCAGTGGGTGGTGGCGCGCCGCCCGTCCAGCAGTCCGGCGGCGGCCAGCACGAAGGCACCCGTGCAGAGCGAGACGATCCGGGCACCCGCGTCGTGCGCCTCCCGAACGGCCCGTACCAGCGCGGGAGTCGGCTCCTCGTCGACGTCGTGGCAGGCGGGGACGACGACCGTACGGGCGGTGGCGAGCGCGTCGAGTCCCTGCCGGGTGTCGGCCCGCAGCCAGCCGCCGACACCGGCGGCGGCCGGACCGCACACGGTCAGCTCGTACCAGGGCTCGGCGATCCCCCGGTCCACGCCGAACACCTCGTAGGCGGCGGCGAGTTCGAAGAGCGGAGTGCCGTCCGCGACGGCCAGCGCCACGGTGTGAGCCATCGTCTGCATGTCCGAAACTGTACGGGCAGCGGCATTCCGGCCACTGGAGAGCGAGCCGCGCGACCCCGATGCTTGATCCATGACCGCTCACCAGGGCTCACTCGTCACCGTCATCGGCGCCTACGGGCACACCGGCCGCTTCGTCGTCGCGGAACTGCTCCGCCGCGGCCTCGTCCCGATCCTCTCCGGCCGCGACCCCCAACGGCTCGCCGTTTTCGGAAAGTTGTACCCGGAGCTGGAGACCCGCCCGGCCACGGTCGACGACCCCGGCTCGCTCGACCGTGCCCTCGCGGGCGCGGCGGCGGTGATCAACTGCGCGGGCCCGTTCGCCTCGACGGCGGCCCCGGTGATCGACGCGGCACTGCGCGCCGGAGTGCCGTATCTCGATGTCACGGCGGAGACCGAGGTCGTCCTGGACACGATCGCGGCCTACGGCGACCGCGTCCGCGAGGCCGGCGGACTCGTCGTCCCCGCGGTGGCGTTCTACGGCGGTCTCGGCGACCTCCTCGCGACGGCGGCGGTCGGCGACTGGAAGACCTCGGACGAGAAGACCTCGGACGGGAAAACCTCGGACGGGAAAACCGCGGACCGGATCAGCATCGCGTACGCGCTCAGCGACTGGCGGCCCACCGGCGGCACCCGGGTGACGGGCCAGGTGTCGGCCGGCCGCCGCTCCGGCGGGCGCATCCTCTACGCGGACGGCCGTCTGCAGGCCCGGTCCGGTGACGCCCCCCGCGCCGACTGGGCGTTCCCGGAGCCGATCGGAGTCCGGCCCGTCGTCGGCGAGTTCACCATGGCCGACAGCGCGACGATCCCAACTCACCTCTCCGTACCGGACATTGACACCTGCATGACGCTGAACGCCGTCGAGGACCTGCGCTCCGCCGACACCTCGGGCCCGGTCGCCGTGGACGACTCCGGCCGCTCCGCGCAGACGTTCCTCGTCGAGGTCGTCGCGACCCGGAACGGCGAGACGCGCCGTGCCGTCGCCTCCGGGCAGGACATCTACGCGGTCACCGCGCCGCTGGTCGTGGAGGCGGTCCGCCGTGTCCTCGCCGACCCGCACCGCCCGTCCGGGGTGGTCACCGCCGGCGCCCTCGCGGACGCGCGCGACTTCCTCACCGCGCTGGCGCCGGGGCACTTGACGCTCGACCTCACGAACTGACATGACCCCGGGGGCGGTTGTGCGTCGAACGGCCGCCTCCAACCGCCCTCTTTCGGGTGATCTGCGCGCAACATAACAGACGTAACGTTTCCTCACTATGGTCGCTGAGCTGCGCCTTTGTTGAAAACGGGCCGCAACTGCACACGCGTTCGAATCGCGTCGCGCCCCCGCCCCGATCTTGATCCGTTCTACAGTCGTCCCGCTCGTCCAAGATCACTTCCCCATCGAGGCGTGTGTGACCTTCCGACTGCCCAGCGCAGCCCCGCTCTTGAAGACGCCGCAGACGGCCGTCCTCGAGGGCATCGCCGGTTTCGTCCCCCCGGACGCGGTGCCGAACCACGCCCTGCCCGCCGCGTGGGACGTCGACGACGCCTGGGTCCGCAGACGCACCGGCATCGGCGAGCGCCGCCGCGCGGCACCCGGGGTGACCACCGGCGACCTCGCGCTGCGGGCGGCCGGCCGGGCACTCGCCGTCGCGGGCGGCCCCCTGGTGGACGCCGTCGTCGTCGCCACCTCGACCCCCGACCGGCCGATGCCCGCCATGGCACCCCGGCTCGCCACCCGCCTCGGCCTCGGCGAGATCGCCGCGTGGGACGTCTCCGCCGCGTGCAGCGGTTTCGTCTACGGCCTCGCGGCCGCCGTCGGCGCCCTGACCTCGGGGTGCGCGGACCGGGTCCTGCTGGTCGCGGCCGAGGTGTACTCGACCCTGCTCGACCCGCAGGATCGTTCCGCCGGAATCGTGTTCGGCGACGGCGCCGCAGCGGTGGTCCTCCGGCGCGGTGAGCGGGACGAACCCGGCGCCGTACACGCGCTGGACCTCGGCAGCGACGGCTCGTTCGACGAACTGATCCAGGTGCCTGGCGGCGGTGCGCGGGAACGCTCGCGCCCCGACGCGTACGGCCCGGAGGACCGTTACTTCCGTATGCGGGGACGTGAGGTGTTCCAGCACGCGGTCGTCCGTATGACCCAGTCCGCCCACGCCGTGCTCAAGCGCGCGGACTGGGCCGTCGAGGATGTGGACCGGTTCTGCGCCCATCAGGCGAACGCCCGCATCCTGTCCGCCGTCGGCGACCGCATCCCGGTACCCGACGAGCGGCATGTCACCAACATCGCGCGCGTCGGCAACACCGGTGCCGCGTCCATCCCGTTGGCCCTGGCCGACGCCGCCGCGCGGGATGAACTCCGCGCCGGGCAACGGGTGTTGCTGACCGCCTTCGGTGCCGGGCTCACCTGGGGCTCGGTGGCCCTGGTGTGGCCGGAGCTGCCGACCGTGCCGCACATCGACGTCGACGTCGACATCAACGGTGACATCAACGGTGACATCGACGTCGACACCCATGGCGACACCCGTATCGCCTGAGACTGCCGGGCCGCCCTCGGGTGCGCACTCCGCTCTCCCCGGCTCGTCCACGGGTGTCTGTCACGCAAAAAACAGGTCGGAAGACCTTGTTCCAGTAGTTGTTCTGCCCGGAACTCCGCCCGCCCCGTCGAAAGGAACGCCATGTCCCCCGTCCAGACCGCCGTGACCGCCGTACTCACCGAGAAGTTCGAGGTCAGCGCGGACAGCATCCGTCCGGAGGCCACCCTGGAGAGCCTCGACCTCGACTCCCTCGCGCTGGCCGAACTCGCCCTGGCGCTCCAGGAGACGCTCGGGGTTCCGGTGGCGGAGGAAGAGGCCGCCAAGCACAGCACCGTGGGTGAGCTGGTCGCCGCGCTGAACGCCAAGCGGGCGTGATGAAGGCATCGTGCGCACCCGTCTCCGTCACCGGCCTGGGGCTCATCACCCCGGCCGGGGTCGGCCGTGAGGCGACCTGGGAGGGGATGCTCAGCGGGCGGTCCGCCGCCGCCACGGATCCCGAACTCAAGGGCTGCGCCGTCGACTTGTCCTGCCGTATCCCGCTGATGACGCCGGAGCAGGCCCGGATCGGCGGCGGCAAGGCCTGGCGCATGGGGCGGTTCAGTCAGCTCGCCGTGCTCGCGGCGCGCGAGGCCGTCGCCGACGCCGGGCTCGACCCGGCCGGGTGGGACGGTGCGCGGGTCGCCGTGGTGATCGGTTCGGGGCTGGCCGGAGCCGTGCATCTGGAGGACCAGACGATCCGCCATCACCAGGGCGGTCCCGAGCTGGTGTCGCCCGCGCTCGTGCCCATGCTGATCTCCAACATGGCCGCCGGGGAGGTGCTGTTGGACCTCGGCGCCCATGGTCCGTCGCTGGCGACCGAGACCGCGTGCGCCTCCGGGGCCAGTGCCCTGGCCGTGGCCCGGGGGCTGCTGCTCGCCGGGCTGTGCGACATCGCGGTGGCGGGCGGCGCGGAGGCGGCCGTCACCCCGGTGATCACGTCCGGCTTCCAGCGGATGGGCGCGCTGTCGTCCCGCGTCGACGAACCCGGCCTGGCCTCACGGCCGTTCGCGGCGGACCGGGACGGGTTCGTGATCTCGGAGGGGGCCGCGATCCTCGTCCTGGAACGGGAGGCGGACGCGCGCGCCCGTGGACAGCGGCGCTACGCCCGGCTCGCCGGGGCCGGCCAGACCTCCGACGCGTATCACCCGACGGCCCCTGCCCCGGGGGGAGTTCACGCCGAGGCGGCGCTGCGGTCGGCGCTCGCGGAGGCGGGGCTGCGTCCGGCCGACGTCGATCACGTCAACGCGCACGGGACCTCGACCCCGCTCAACGACCTGACCGAGGCGGAGTTGATCGAGCGCGTGCTGCCGCACCGGCCGAGTGTCAGCGCGGCCAAGGGAGTTCTGGGGCACAGTCTCGGCGCGGCCGGTGCGATCGAGGCGGCGCTCACCGCCCTCACCGTGCACCGCTCCACCGTCCCGCCGATCGCCAACCTCACCCCGGACAACCTCCCCTTCGACCTGGACTGCGTCACGGGCGCGCCCCGAGAGCAGCGCGTGCGGGCCGCCGTCAGCCACTCCTTCGGGTTCGGCGGACACAACGTGGTGCTGCTCCTCACCGCCGAGGACTGACCGGACTCGCCTGGGACCGAACCGAATTGAACTGAAGAAGGGCCGATGACCGTTCACAGCACCATCGTTCACGCCACCGTCCACATCCCCGAGGGACGCCAGAGCGTGGCCGCGGTGGAGGACCGGTTCCGGGCGGGCAGCCCCGCCGTACCGCTGTCGCGCGGGGTGCTCCAGCGGATGTACGGGCTGGCCGAGCGCACCGTCGCCCACGACCTGGAACAGCCCTCCGACCTGGCCGTGCACGCGGCCCGGCGCCTGTTCGAGGACACCGGCACCGGTCCGGGGGAGGTGGACCTGCTCCTCTACGCCGGGATCCTCGCCGACATGGAGGAGCCGGCCACCGCTCATGTCGTCGCCGACAAACTGGGCCTGCGCTGCCCGGTGTTCGACCTGAAGAACGCCTGCAACGGAGTCCTCAACGCGCTGGAGGTCGCCGACGCGTTCATCCGGAGCGGGCAGTACCGGCGGGTGCTGGTGACCACCGCCGAGGTCAGCACCCGGGAGAGCCGTTGGCAACTGGACGATCCCGCCGACCTGTTGACCGCGCTGCCCAGCCTCAGCACCGGTGACATGGGCTCGGCGCTGCTGGTGGAGGCGGGTGAGCGGCCCGGCATCCTCGGGTCGCGGTTCTTCGCCAACTCCTGGGGCTGGCGGGCCGCGACCCTGCCCAACCCGTACGCGCAGCACCGCAGGCTCGGCCATCTCCGCATCGACTCGGCCCAGTTGGTGGGGTCGTTCGAGGGGCTGCCCGGCAAAGTACGGGGCGCGATGGAGGAGTTGGGTGTCGAGGGCGACGACCTCGACCTCGTCTGTGTGCACCAGCCGTCGGTGCCGTTCACCAAGGTCGTGTGCGACTGGGTGGGCGTGGACCCGGACCGTATCCTGGCCACCTTCCCCACGCACGGCAACGTGGCGACCAACACCATCCCGCTGCAACTGGCCACGGCCCTCGACAGCGGCCGCCTCCAACGCGGGGACCTGGTCGGCATGTTCGGCTTCGCTAGCGGGGCCAGCGCGGGAGTGGTCGTCTGCCGCTGGTGAACCACGACAACGCGCCGGCCCCGGCGCCGTACGAAAGTTCCCGCACCGAACCGACCCCCGGAAGCGCCATGACCACGACCCCCACGACCTCCCCGCCCCGTATCGCTCCCCTCCCGCCCGCCGAATGGCCCCCGGACCTGCGGTCGTTGCTCGCCGACTCCCGGCAGGACGGTCCCGGCCGGGAGAACCTGTTCGGCACCCTCGCCCATCACCCCGTCCTGGCCCACGCCTGGCTCTCCCTCGCCCGTGTCCTCACCCACGAGGGCGCCCTCGGCCACCGCAGGCGCGAGCTGATCGTCCTGCGCGTCGCCCACCGGCTCGACGCGGGCTACGTCCACCGTCGGCACCGCATCCCGGCCGCGGACGCCGGACTGACGGCCGCGGAGATCGACGCGACGGCGGCCGACCCGACCGCTCACCCCTGGTCGGCGGAGGACCGTGCCCTCCTGGAAGCGGCTGACCTGCTTGCCGCCAACTCCCCGCTCTCCGAGGGACTTTGGGATCGGCTCGCCCACGCCCTGAGCCCCGGGCAACTCGTCGAGCTCCTGGTCCTGGCCGGCCAGACCGCCACCATGTGCACCACGCTCAACACCCTCCGCACCCCCTCCGACCGGCCGCCCTCTCTCACCGTGCTCCTGGACCGGGACCGCTGTTGCAGCGCGGGCCAGTGTGTCGGCGCGGCGCCCGAGGTGTTCGAGCAGGACGAGTCGGACGGCCGGGTCGCCCTGCTCGTCCCGGACCCGGACGCGCGGTACGCCGACGAGGTGCGTTTCGCCGCCGACCTGTGCCCCGGCGGAGCCATCACGCTGCTCGACCACGAGGAGACAGCCCACCCATGACCGGCGCCACCGCCCTCGAACTGCCTGCCCCCTACGGCAGTTGCCCCTTCGACCCGCCGCCCGCCTACACCGCCGCCGCCCGCGAGGCCGCCGTCACCCGTGCCGCGCTGCCGGACGGCACCGCGTGCTGGCTGGTCACCGGCTACGACGAGGTACGGGCCGTGCTGGCCGACGCCCGGTTCAGCGCGGACGCGCGCACGCCCGGCTTTCCCTTCCTCTCCGCCGGGCAGCGTGAACTGGCCACCGCCAAACCGAGTTTCATCCGCATGGACGACCCCGAGCACGCCCGGCTGCGCCGGATGGTCACCAAGGACTTCCTGGTCAAGCGGATCGAGGAACTGCGCCCCGGCATCCAGGACATCGTCGACCGGGCCGTTGACCGCATGACCGAGGGCCGCACCTCGGCCGACCTGGTGGCGGACTTCGCGCTGCCGATCCCCTCGCTGGTCATCTGCCTGCTGCTCGGAGTGCCGTACGAGGACCACGAGTTGTTCCAGTCGCTCAGCCGCACGCTCCTCGACAACCGGACCACCCGGCCGGAGGCGGAGCGGGCGCACACCCGACTCATGGGCTATCTGGCCGGGTTGGCGGAGCACAAGAGACGGCACCCCGGGGACGACATCCTCAGCCGGCTCGCCGCCCGCGAGGACCTGACCGACCAGGAGACCGCGTCGCTGGGCTTCCTGCTGCTGGTCACCGGGCACGAGTCCACCGCGAACATGACGGCCGTCAGCGTGCTCGCCCTGCTCCAACGCCCCGACCAGGCCGACCTGTTGCGCGCCGAACCGGCGCTGATCCGCGGTGCCGTCGAGGAACTCCTGCGCCACCTCACGATCATCCACCTGGGCCTGGGCCGGGCAGCGACCGAGACCGTGCGGGTGGGCGAGGTGACGATCCGGGCGGGCGAGGGCGTGATCTGCATGCTCTCCACGGCCAACCGCGACGAGCAACTCTTCGCGGCCGCCGCGGACTTCGACCTCACCCGGGACGCCCGCCGCCATGTCGCCTTCGGCTACGGCGTCCACCAGTGCCTCGGCCAGACCCTGGCCCGCGTGGAACTCCAGACCGTCCTCACCACGCTGCTGCGCCGACTGCCCGCGCTGCGCCTCGCCGTCCCGGCGGACCAACTCACCTACAACCAGGACAACATCGTGTACGGCCTGCGCGCCCTCCCGGTGACCTGGGCCTGACCGAGGCATCCGAGCACGCTGGTCAGAACACCCGCCCGAGGTCCTGCCGCACGATCGTCCGCATGCTGTGCTCGGCGAGCGCGGCGATCGTCATGGACGGGTTGCAGGCGCCGGTCGAGCCCGGGATGCGGGCGCCGTCCAGGACGTAGAGACCGCTGTGGCCGAGCACGCGGCCGGTGAGGTCGACGGCGTCGCCGAACGGGACACCGCCCAACGAGTGCCAGGTGGACGGGGCTTGGGCGTTGGTGTCGATCATGATGCCGCCGCCGGCCGTGGCGATGTCCTGCATCTTGGCCGCGATCAGCGCTTGCAGCGCCGCGTCCGTGTCGGTGGGCCAGGTGAGGACGGCGTCGTCGGTGGCGGCGTCGTAGGCCCAGGTGCCGGCGCCGTCGACGATGCCGAAGCCGACGACGGTGAGGGCGGTGACGCCGGTCTGCTGGATCGGTGAACCGGCGTGCACGACCGTCAGCGGGATGCTGCTGCTGGGGTCGCGGCCGCCGACGCAGGCCGGGCCGCCCTGCTGGGTGCCCGCGTTGCCGGTCGGGTTGATCCAGGCCCAGATGCGGTCGCCGTTGTTGCCCCAGCCGGTGCCGATGGCGTCGGGCAGGTCCGGAATCAGGCCCTTGGCACGGGACTTGACCAGCAGCCGGGTGGTGCCGGGCGAGCCCGCGTTGAGGAAGACCGCGTCCGCGGTGATCCGGATCTGCTCCTGCACGGTGCCGCCGGTGTCGATGCGGTCGACGGACAGCACCCACTTCTTGTTCGCGTCCATCGCGAGATCGCGGACGACGTGGAGGGGCGCCACCTGCACGAGTCCGGTGGACTCCGCCTGCGCGAGATAGGTGACGTCGATGGAGTGCTTGCCGCCGTTGTCGACGCCGAACGCGATGTCGCTGGTCGTGTACGTCGGGTCGTACAGACCCTCCAACTCGCCCCGGACATACGCCCAGTCGATGGGCAGCGGCACCTTGAACGGGGTCAGGCCCGCCTTCGGCGCGACGTCCTGGAAGAGCCGGGACGACTTGTACGGGTCGGCGGCGAGCACGTCGTAGGGGATGGTGGTGATACCCAGCATCCGCGAAACGGTGGGGTACGCCCAGAGGTTGAGGTCGTCGTAGAGGCCGGCCGCCTGCGGGATGGACGTGGCGAAGTCGGCCTTCGTCGGTTGCAGGGTCATGCCGTGGTACATGATCGAGCCGCCGCCGACCGCCGCTCCGCACATGGCGGTCATGCCGTTTCCCGCGACGGCCTCGATCACGCCCGTGTAGGGGGTCCAGGTCTGGGTGCCGCCGCCGACGATGGCGTGGTCGGTGAGCCAGGCGGAGCGGTTGTCCATGTTCGCGAAGCGGCAGAACGTGGTCGCGTCCGGGCCGGTCGGCCAGCGTCGTCCGCGCTCCAACACCAGGGTGGAGACGCCGGCTTGGGCCAGTCGCAGGGCGGTGACGCCGCCGCCGAAACCGGTGCCGACGACGACGGCCCGTTCGCGAAGTTCGGTGACGGCGGCTCTGGTCGAGGCCGCGGCGCGGGGCTGTCCGGCGGCGGCCAGGGCGACCGCGCCGAGGGCGGTCGCGCCGAGCAGGCTGCGGCGGCTGAGGGCGGGGTGGGGGGAGGTGTGTTCGGGCATGGGGGGACTCCGGCAACCGTAGGGGGAGTGCGAGTCGCCGGGAGCGTAGCGCGTTTGGACATGGCACTGTCAACAAATGAAAATGTAATTCTCGGAGAGGAGAGTCACACTATCGCTCTGTTGTCCCCGCATCGTGTGGGGGTTCGGCGTGGGTCCCCTTCACGTCCCGTGAATCCGATCACCCCCAAGTGCCCGGTCTGTGCACTCCGTCACCCGTCGGAACCGTGTGTGAGGGTGAGAGGTGGGACGGTGTCGGTGACGCCTGCGGCCGGGGACAGGATCGACGGCCGCTATCTCCTGCACGAGCCCATCGGCACCGGTGGCATGGGCGTCGTATGGCGGGCCTGGGACGAGCGGCTGCAGCGCTGGGTCGCGGTCAAGTGCGCCCGCCTGGACGACGATCGGGCCACCCGGCGGCTCATGGGCGAGGCGCGCAACGCGGGGAAGCTGCACCACCCGAACATCGTGGCCGTCTTCGACTATGTCGACGAGGGCACCACCTGCTGGATCGTCATGGAGTACGTCCCCTCCCGCAGCCTCGCCCAACTCATGGCCGAGCGGGGCCCGTTGGCGCCCGAGGAGGCCGGGTCGATCGGCTGCCGGATCGCGGACGCGCTGGTGAAGTCGCATCGCGCGGGTGTCGTGCACGGCGATGTGACACCGGAGAACATCCTCGTCACCGACGAAGGCGTCGCCCGGCTCACCGACTTCGGGATCTCCCGCGCCCTGGGCAACGACGCCACGACCGGCACGACCGGCACGGTGCGGGGCAAACCCCGTTATCTGGCACCGGAGTTGGCGAAGGGGCAGTCCGCGGGCGAGAAGGCGGACGTGTTCTCCCTGGGTGCCTCGCTGTTCGCGGCGGTCGAGGGGCAGTCGCCGTACGGCGAGGCCGAGCACCTCATGACGTATCTCGCCCGGGCCGTCGAGGGGCACATCGAGCCCGCGCGCCGGGCCGGTCAACTGGCCGGGCCGCTGGCCGCGTTGCTGGAGGTCGACCCCGGGAACAGACCCGACGCCGCGGAGGCCCGGAAGCTCCTGACGCGCGCCGCACCGCCGCCCGCGCACATCCAGGAACGGCTGGACGACCGCCGCACACTGGACCTGGAGTCCTCGACCCTCAGGCTGGGCCGCGCCGCCCGCCGCACCCGGGACGTCCTCACCCTCTCGCTGCCGCGCCCCGTACGCCGCCGCCCGCTGGCGATCACGGCGGCGACGCTGGTCACGGTGTGCGCGGTCGCGGCGGGCCTCGTCGTCCTCGACCCCTGGGGCTCAACGGGCGCCGGCCACAAGGACGTCGGCTTCGCCGACGCCAGACCGTCCGCGAGCGCACGGGCCGGGACCATGGGCGACGAGCGTACGGCTGACCCCTGCGGGCTGGTCGACGCCGCCTCGCTCAGCCGCTTCGGCCACACCGGACTCGACCCGGACTACGGGGAGATCGACCGGTGCGACGTCCTGGTGCACAACACCAGCGGTGACGACATCGCCGACCTCCAGGTCAACCTCGACGCGGACCGGAACGACTTCGACGACGTCCGGTCCACCCGTCTCGTCGGCAACCTCACGGTCGTGACCGTCGAGCGGGACGGAAAGACCTGCGAACGGGCCGTCCTGCCCACCGACGGCACCCAGATCCGGGTCGTCGGACGACAGTTGGCCCCCTCGTCACCCGACCCGTGCCAACTGGCCGACGCGGCCACCGATCACGTGGTCGGCGTCCTCGCCGACGGCCCGGTGCCCCGGCGCGCGTCGGCACCGGCCGCCGACTCCCTGGCCCGGCTCGACGCCTGCACCCTCGTCGACGCCGCCGACCTCACCCGCGTCCCCGGCGTCCAACCGGCCAACCAGGACCGCGGGTTCGGCGCCTGGGACTGCGACTGGTCCAGCGACGACGGCAAGCGCGAGGTGGAGATCCAGTTCAGCCGGGACAACGCCCTCGACGCCGACGACGGCACGCTGGTGAACGTCGCCGGCACCAAGAGCTACTACGTCGCGGACGAGGCCGAGGACGGGAGCTGCACCGTACGGACCCCGCACCGCACCTACCCGGACTCGGTCGGCGATGAGACCACCGAACTGTTCCAGCTCACCGTGTACGCACCCCGGCCCGGCAGGCAACTCTGCGGTGTGGCCGAGGAGTTGGCGGGACGGGTCGTGGGGAACATCGCGAAGCGACTGCCCGTGCGATGAGGGTCGTGCTCAGGGCTGTACGGGCATGGTCCAGCAGTTGGAGACGGCGGGCCTGCCGGTCAGGCGGTCGGTGAGCCAGGAGATGGCGTCGGTCTGGTCGGTGAGCAGGGGCGCGAAGTGGTTGAGGAGCGCGCTGCCGACGCCGGGCAGGACGACGGCCTTGTACGTGACGTTGGCGCCCTTCGCGCACCAGTCGAGGGCGAGCCCGCGGGCCTGGGCGTGCGGGACGAGGTTGTCGCTGACGCCGGTCGCGAGGCGGACGGGCCCCGACGGTTTCAGCGTGCCGATGCGCTGGCTGTCGAGGAAGTCCTTGAGCGCGGGAGTCGAGGCGATGATGTCGCTGATGGACTGCCCGTCGGTGGTCCAACTGGTGCTCTTCGTATAGCCGTAGCCGAGGAGCGCGTCGGCGACGCACATCGTCGACAGGTCGGTGAGCGCGGCCTTTCCGGCGTCGTTGAGATGCGCCTCGGCAAGGGGCTTCAAGTCCGGGTCGGACTGCAGGAATCCGTTGAGCGACCAGCCGAGCGCGCCCGCGAGTTCGCTGCCGTCGATGGCCTCGGTGACGGAGGTCAGGTCGGCGGGCGGGGCACCGGCGTAGGTCCCGGCGAGGGTGACGTCGGGGGCGTAGGAGGACTGGAGTTCGGCGGCCGCGGCGGTGGCCCCGCCGCCCTGGCTGTAGCCGTAGAGCCCGACCGGCGAGGCGGCGGTGACCGAGGCCCCGCCGACCGAACGGGCGGCGCGTACGGCGTCCAGCACCGCGTGTGCCTCGTCGGTCCGGTTGACGTAGGTGTGCAGCCGGTCGGTGGCGCCCAGGCCGACGTAGTCGGTGACGACGACGGCGACGCCCTCGGCGAGGAGGCGGTAGATCGCCAGGTCCTCGTAACCGACCGAAACCGTCTGGCTGTTGAGGGACAGGGGGTGTTCCAGGCCCATGGACGCGGAGCACTGGTCGCCCTGTCCGAGGGTGCCGGGGGCGACCGCGACGAGGGGGCGCGGGCCGGTGCCGGACCAGTCGGCGGACGGTTCGATGTAGGCACCGGTGACGGCGACGGGCTGTCCGTTGGAGTCGGTGGACTTGTACATCAGCCGGGTCGCGGTGCC
Organism: Streptomyces sp. NBC_01478; assembly: GCF_036227225.1. Classification (GTDB taxonomy): domain Bacteria; phylum Actinomycetota; class Actinomycetes; order Streptomycetales; family Streptomycetaceae; genus Streptomyces. The sequence goes on from NZ_CP109444.1 coordinate 6,181,935, forward strand.
GGGGAGCGTGCCGTCGAGTCCGGGCAGGCTCAGGGCGAGGGGGAGCGGCTCGGTGCGGATCAGGGTGCCGTCGGCGGTGGGGAGGGTGGTGGGCGGGGTGTAGAAGGCGGGGATGGTGACGCCTCGGGAGACGACGTCGGCGGAGGCGGTGGACTCCGTTGCGGCGCCGGCCGTCGTGAGGGCGAGGGATTGGGCGCCGAGGCAGGCGGCGGCGGTGAACGCGGCGGCGAGCAGGCGTCGTTGGCGTGCGGGCATGGCAGACGAGGGGGGCATGGCGAACCTCCTGTGGAGCGGCCGTCAGGAAGTGGTTCGCCTCGAACTTACCTGTGGGTAAGTTACTCGTGATACCCGTCGGTAGGTTACGTTTCGGTAATGTGACGAATGGTCAGTCGGGTGTGATCGGTAAGTGTCGGGCGGCCGTCAGCCCACCGCCACCGCGACCCGCTCCAGGAACCCGGCGACCGCCTCCGGCTCGCTCACCATCAGGTCGTGACCGGTGTCGATGTCCCACAACCGCCCGGCCGCGCGGGCCGGTTCGAGGTCGGCGGGAGCGCGGTAGGGCAGCGTGGACGTGCATACGATCTGGGACTGGGGCAGCGCTCGCACTCCCGCCTCGTCCGTGAGCCGCAGCGGCTGGGTGAAGCACTTCCAGGGGTGCGGCGTGATCTTCGGCGCGAGCCAGGCGATGTCGTCCGGATCGGTCAACCCGTAGTCGGGCATGGGCCCTTCACCGGGGAAGTTCACCAGCTCGACCCCGTCCACCACCCGCCCCATGGCGCGGGACGCCGCCGTCAACTCCGGTGCGAGGTCGGCGAGGGACTGCCCGTTCGCCGGGGTGGCCGCGTCCAGATAGACGAGGTGACCGACGCGGTCGAGGGCGCGGTCGGCGACACCGGTGATGACCATCCCGCCATAGCTGTGCCCGACCAGAATCGCGTCCAACAACCCCTCGTACCGCAGCACTTGGACCACATCGGTGATGTGGGTGTCGAGGTCGACCCCGGGCCCGAGCAGATGCGCCCGCTCGCCGAGCCCGGTCAAAGTCGGGGCGTACACGTCGTGCCCGGCCGCGCGCAGGATCCGCGCGACGCGCTGATAGCACCATCCGCCGTGACTGCCGCCGTGCACGAGAACGTAAGTGGCCATGCGGGGCCTCCGTCGTGTTCCGGACTCGGGCTGTCCGACAACTGCCGGATAACCAACAGGTGTTGGAGAGAATACGGTTGCCTCATGCCAGCGCAACCCCCTGAACGTCAACCGGAACGTCAAGGTCTCCCCGACCCCCGCGTCCTCCGCTCCCGCGCCGCCCTCGAAGCGGCCCTGCGCGAACTGGTCACCGAGCGGGACCTGCGCCAGATATCCGTCGCCGACCTCACCAAACGCGCCGGCGTCAACCGCTCCACGTTCTACGAGCACTACGCCGACGTCCACGACCTGGCGGTCGCGGCGTGCACGGCGACGTACGACCAGTTGGTGGCCGCAGCCCCCATCCCGCACAGCCAACTGACCCCGGACGGCAGCCCGTTGCCGAACCCGCTTCCCTCCCTCTTCACCCATGTCGCCGACCACGCCCCCCTCTACCGCGCCCTCCTCTGCGACGAGGGCAGCGCCCGCATGATCAACCACCTCCTGCACCGCATCACCCTCGCGGCCCGCATCAGCCGCGGCCTGCGCACCGGTGAGGGAACCGCCGCGGACACCCCGCACGACCCGGTCTCCGCGTTCCTCGCGGGCGCGGTACTGGGCACGGTCATCGACTGGCTACGACGGGACTGTCCCGGCACGCCGGAGGAGATCGGGGCGGCGGTCTGGCCGTATGCGGTCGCTTGCGCGGAGGTGCTGCCGGGGGAGAGGGGAGATCAGTGGGCGAGGTGAGTGCGAGCGGGCAACGGCAGCACTGGGAGTTGCTGCCCGAAGCCGGCCTGGGCCCCCTGCGGTTCGGGATGAGCCCGGCCGAGGTCGCCGACGCCCTTCAGGTCCCCGGGCCGCATGAACGGGTGGGCGGCCCGTACGGCCAGGAGGACTTCGCCGACGGGGTGAAGGTGTTCTACGACGAGGACGGCCTGGCGTGCGTGGCACTGGACGCGGTCACGGGCCCCCAGGTCCTGCTCGCGGGATCGCCCCTGGCAGGCGGCGATCCCGAACAGACCCAGCAGTTCCTCCTCGACTACGCGGCGGAACACGGGAGTTGCCTGCTCTACACCCCGGACAACTCCCTCTCTCTGACCGATCTGGGGCTGCTTCTGCGCTCACAGCGGGTCGGGGACGTACGCCTGTCGCGTTCGCTCGTGGTGAAGGAGGAGTGGCTGGACTCGGAGTACCACCGGGACCGACTGCCCCTCGAAGGCGCCTGACGCGTGTTCCGCCAGGCGCCCGTGTTCCACCGAACCACCGTGGCGCCGAGGAGCGGGCGGCCGTCTCAGCGCTGAAGCGTCTCCGGGTGGCTGCCGTAGGGGCGGGTGATGATCTCCATGCCGTGGCCTGCCGGGTCCAGGAAGTACAGGCCGCGGCCGCCGTGGTGGTGGTTGATCTCGCCCGGTTGCTTCATGTGCGGGTCGGCGAAGTACGTGATCCCGGCCTGCCGGATCCGCTCGAACGCCGCGTCGAACTCGTCGTCGGAGATGAGGAAGGCGTAGTGCTGCGGGGTGATCGACTCGGCCGGGATGCCGGCGAAGTCCAGAGTGACGCCGTTGCTGGTGGCGACCGGAACGAACGGACCCCACTCGACCCCGACTTCAAGGCCCAGGATCCTCGCCAGGAACTCGGCGGATTCCCGGTTGTTCCGGGCGTGAACGATGGTGTGGTTCAACTCGACTGGCATGTGCGGAATGCCTCCGTAAGGCACCTCGCGGACACCTCCATGCCTCACCCGGCCGGTGACCGACACGCGATGCCGCGCCTGCGAGCCTATGCGGCGCGGTTCTCGTCGTCGAGTGGCTCTGGTCGCCCGGGCAGACCGCTCAGATCACCAACGCACACACCACCGAAGCCACCTCCACCACAACCCCCGCCTCCCCCAACGACCCGTCCCCCGAAACCCCCAACACCGCGACCGTCCCGCTGTGTTGGTTCGCCACCACCAGACCTCCCGGCACCGACGCGAGCCCACGAGGCCAGTTCCCCCCACTGGGGACCTCGCCCAGCGGTTCAAGGTCCGTGGCCGTGAGGCGGAACGCCGCCACCGTGTCCGCACCCCGGTTCGTGACCCAGACGTAGCGGCCGCAGTCCGAAGTGACGATGCCGCCGGGCTGGTTGGGGATGTCCGCCACGGCCGTGGCCGGCACCCGGGACAGTTCGTGCAGGGTGCCGGTCTCGGCGTCGTAGCGGTGGCAGGTCACCGTCGAGGAGAGTTCGTCGGCGCTGAGGACCAGGTCGCCGGTCGGGGCGAAGGCGAGGTGGCGGGGGCCGGAACCCGGGCGGAGTTGGGAGGCGGCGACCGGCTTCAACGTGCCGGTGGTGACGTCGAGTTCGTACGTGAACACCGTGTCCGCGCCCAGGTCCGTGGCCAGGATGTAGCGGCCGGCCGGGTCCACGAGGACCTGGTGGGCGTGGGTGCCCTCCTGGCGGCCGACCACCGGGCCCGAACCCTTGTGTTCGACCACGTCCGTCAGGTCCACGAGCCTGCCGTCGCCGTTCAGGCGGTGTACGGCGACCGTGCCGGGCAGTGTGTCCGTGCCGTAGTTGGCGGTGAGGAGGTAGTCGCCGCTCGGGTGGACCGTCAGGTGGCACGGGTTCGCGCCGCCGGTCAGGGGCGCTCCCAACGGCACGGGCGCGGCGCCCTCCCGGAGACCGAACGCGCTCACCGCACCCGCCGTCGACTCGTGCGTGGTGTAGGCGACGGGGAGGGTCGGGTGCGCCGCCAGGTACGAGGCGCCGCTCGCCGCCACCGTGTCCGTCACCCTCAGGCCGACCGCGTCTGCGTCCCCGGGCGTGAGGCTCAGCGTCGTCAGGCCCACTCCCTCGCCGCCCGTGTCCGGTGTGTACGAACCTGTCAGGACGGTAACTTGCCCGGTAATGCTCGCAATACTGGTCATCTGGTGCTCAGTTCCTCAGCGGAGTACGTCGTCGTGGTGGTCCAGCAGGGCCAGTTCGGCGCGGCGCGGCAGGCCTTCCCAGTCGCCCTCCGTGCCGACCGCGAACGCGCCCAGCCGGGCCGCCGTGTCCAGCCGGACTTCCGGCGGAGCGCCCGCGAGCAGCTCGGCCAAGTAGCCCGCCACGAAGGCGTCCCCCGCGCCCACCGAGTCATGGACGCGGGCAGGCAGCGCGGGTTGGCGGTAGGGGTGGCCGTCGACGAGGGCGAAGGCTCCCTCCGCGCCCAGTTTGATCACCGCGCCGGTCGGGCCCAACTCGCAGATTCCCTTGGCCAGTTCCTCGGGTTCGTGGCGGTCCGGCACCGCGAGGCGGGCCTCGTGCGGTCCCGCGAACACCAGGTCGCTGTCGTGGAGCAGGGGCAGCACCGCCGCCCTCGCCTCGTCCTCGTTCCACAACAGGGAACGGAAGTTGATGTCGAGGGACACCAACACCCCGGCGTCGCGGGCGATATCGACCGCGCGCCGGACCGCGCGCGCCGGTCCCTCCCCCAACGCTGGTGTGATGCCGGTGACATGGAGGACCGCCGCCCCCGCCACCGTCTCCTCCGGGATGTCCTCGGGGGCCAGCCGGACGCCCGCCGTCGCCGTCCGGTAGTAACGCATCCGGTGGTGCGTGCTGGTGCGTTTCTCCTTGAGGAGGAGGGACGTCGGGGCCGGGTCGCGTACCGCCAGGGCCGTGACTCCTTCCGCCCGCAGCTCTCGTAGCACCAACTCGCCCAGCTCGTCCTCGCTCACCCGGCCGATCCAGGTCGCCCTGCCGCCCAGGCGGCTGACGCCCACGGCCACGTTCGACTCGGCGCCCGCGATGCCGAGGCGCAGGGTGGTGCCCAGGGTGAGCGGGCCGGGGCCGGCGGCGGACAGGACGCCGAGGGTCTCGCCCACGGTGACGAGGTAGGGCTCGTCGCTCTCGACCGGCTTGCGGCTGTTCACAGATGTCGCTCCTTGGCCCCGGTATCGGGCCTGACCGTCTTCAGCAGTGCGCGTGCCCGTGCCGTGAGGGCGCTCAGCGCCTCCGGGGCGGGGTCCCGGTCGGCGCCGCGCAGCAGGGGGGAGCCGACGCCCACGGCGAGGGCCCCCGCCGCCACGTACAGCCCCGCCGCCTCCAGGTCCACGCCGCCGACCGCCATGAGCGGTATCTCCGGTAGCGGGGCGCGGAGTTGGGCCAGATGGGTGGGGCCTCCGGTGCAGGCAGGGAAGAGTTTCACGGCCGCCGCGCCCGCCCGCCAGGCCGTGATCACCTCGGTCGCCGTCCAGGCCCCCGGGTAGAAGGGGATGCCCTCGTCGGCCGCGGTGCGGATGACGTCCGGTTCCACGTTCGGGGAGACCAGGAACTCGGCGCCCGCGGCCAGCGCGTCCCGGGTGTCGGCCGCGGTGAGGACCGTACCGGCGCCCACCGAGACGGCGGCGCCGAGTTCGTCCTTGATGCGGGCGATCGCCTCCAGCGCGCCCGCGGTGGTGAGGGTGACCTCCAGGCAGGTCACCCCGCCGGCCGCGAGGGCATGGGCCGCGGCGGGCAGCCCGGAGGCGTCGGCCGACCTGAGGATGGCCATGACCCGGGTGCCGGTCAACTGGCCGGTCACCAGGGGCCGTTGAAACTGTCGTATGGAACTACTTGCCTGACGGTCCGTCACTTCACCGCTCCCGCCGACATTCCGGCGACCATCTGGCGCTGGAAGAAGATGAAGATGACGAAGAGGGGCAGGACGCCGAGCAGCGCGGCCGGGAAGAGGGTGGTCGGCTGCACGGTGTGCGGGTCGATGAAGGAGTACGCGTTCACCATGACCGTGCGCTTGCCCGGGTCCTGGAGGAAGACGAGGGGGACGAGGAGGTCGTTCCAGATCTGGAGCGAGATGAAGGTCAACAGGGTGCTGGTGACCGGCCGTAGCAGCGGCAGGATGATGACGAAGAACGTGCGCAGCGCGCCGCAGCCGTCGAGGGCCGCCGCCTCCTCCAGGTCGGTCGGGACCTGGCGGATGAAGCTGGTGTAGAAGAACACGGCGAGCGGCAGGTTGAGCGCGGTGTAGATGAAGACGACGCCCGCGTACGTGTCCAGCAGGTTCAGGTCGCGCATCAGCAGGTACAGGGGTGCCACGACGACGAACACCGGGATCGACGTGCCGAGGATGAACAGCCGGTACACCGCCGTCGACCAGCCCGCGGTGATCCGGGCCAGCGGGTAGCCCGCGAGCGCGCCGAGCACCGTGATGAGGATGCACGAAAGCCCGGTGATCAGAAGGGTGTTGAGGGTGCTGGTGCCGTAGTGGATCTGGCTGAAGGCGTTCGTGAAGTTCTTCAGGGTGAAGGAGTGCGGTATGCCCAGCGGGGAGCGTGCCACGTCCGCCGCCGTGCGCAGCGAGGTCACGATCGTGAAGACGAACGGCAGCACGAACAGGACCGTGCCGAGGCAGAGCACCGCCGTGCCGAGGCCGGCGACGAGCCTGCGCGGCGTCCACGGGGCGGAGTTGGGGGACCGGTCCGGGGGCCGGGGTGTGTCGCGCTGCCCGGCGGGGCGGCTGATCTCCGGTGCGGAGACCGGAGTCGAGAGGGGTGAGGTCATGGGGTGATCCGTCCGATTCCAACGGTGCCGACGGGGTGCGTACGTCCTTGGAGGCGTCCGTACGGCGTCACACGCGCCGTTCGCGCAGCCTGAGCAGGGAGTTGGTCGCGCTGGACAGGACGACCACGGTCACCAGGAGCAGCACCGCGAGGGCGACGCCGTAGGCGAACTTCCCGCCGCCGAAGATGTTCCGGTACACGAGCAGGGTCAGGGTGTCGGTGGCGCCGGCCGGGCCGCCGTTGGTCAGGACGAGCGGGAACTCGAAGACCTTGAGCGAACCGATCAGGCTGAGCGTCACGTTGACGGTCAACGCGGGTGCCAGCAGCGGCCATTCGATGCTGCGGAAGCGCCGCCAGCCGCTCGCTCCGTCCAGGGCGGCGGCCTCCAGGAGTTCGGTCGGCATGCTCATATAGCTGGCGAGGAAGATCGCGCACGAGTAGCCGGTGAACATCCAGATGTTGACGGTCGCGACCGAGTACAGCGCGGTCGACGGGTCGCCGAGCCAGACGTGCTTGAGCGCGCCGAGGCCGACCCCGTCGAGCAGGGCGTTGAGCCCGCCGTTCGGTGCGAAGAGGTACGACCAGATGAACGCGGCCATCAGCGGCGAGATCAGCGTCGGGGTCAACAGGACGACGTTCAGGGCCTTTCGGACCCTCGGGCGGCGGAACAGCATCGACGCGAAGAGCAGCCCGAGGCCGTTCTGCACGACGACGACCACGACGGCGTAGAGGACCGTGTGCCACAGCGCCGCGGAGACCGCCGGGTCGTCCGCCATCGCCTTGTACTGGTCCGTGCCGACGAAGTGGGAGATCGGGCCGCCGACGCTGTCGGTGAAGCTCAAGTACACGCCCTTGAACAGCGGGTACAGGATGAAGAGCGCGTACACGGCGATCGCGGGGAGCAGGAAGGCGGCCATGGTGGCACGCCGTCGGTGGAACACGGGGGATCAACCTCCTTGGCCGTCAGGCCCCTTGGGGGAGTGGGTGGGACGGGGGTGGGCCGGCCGGCTCGATCACCCGGCCGGTGTTCGACTGACCGGACGGCCCAATTGCCCCACCGATACGGCTACTTGGCGGAGGCCGCCGTCTGGATGTCCTTCAGCGTCTTCGCCGCGTCGGACTGGCCCAGCAGGAACGACTGGATCTTGGAGCCGGTGTCGGTCTCCGACTGGCTGCCGTACCAGGTGTTGGAGGGCAGGACCCGGTAACGGCCCTCGCTGAAGGCGGTGTTGAAGATGGTCGTCTCCGTCGAGTCGGGCGTGGTGCCACCGGTGAACGGCGACTCGGCGTGCTCGGCGTCCAGGTACTTCGCCAGATTCGCGCTCTGCGACCAGAACTTGACGTACTCCTTCGCCGCATCCGCGTGCTGCGACTGGGAGTTGACGCCCCACGCGGTGCCGGAGAACAGCATCGCGTTCGGCTTGGTGCCCGCCGCACCGCCCGGCCAGGGGGCGAACGACACCGGGAAACCGGCCTTCTTGATGTTGGAGACCTGCCAGGCGCCCTGGTACCAGAAGGCGCTCTTGCCGGCGCTGAAGTCCTGCGGGCCCTGCGACCACTCGTCGACGCCGAGTTCGTTCTTCCAGTTCACGAAGCCCTTGTCATCGAGGGTCTTGAGCTGGGCGAGCGGCTCCTTCCAGTCCGAGGCGAAGGACGCCTTGCCGGCCAGGAAGTCCGTGTCCCACTGCTTGTTCTTCTGGTAGACGGTCGTCGAACCGCTCGCCTGGAAGACCGAGCTGCCGGTCCAACCGGCCTTGTCCGGCAGCGAGATGGGCGTGATCCCGGCCTTCTTGATCTTCGCGAGGTCGGCGAGGAACGTCGGCCAGTCGGCGGGGACCTCGGTGATCCCGGCCTTCTTCAGCAGGTCCATGTTGGCGTACAGACCGATGCCGATCAGCTCCATCGGCATCGCCAGCGTCTTGCCGTCGCTCTGCGTGAACGGCTTCGCGGCGGAGGATATGGAGCTGACCCACGACTCGTTCGACAGGTCCGCGAGGTAGCCGGAGGCGCCCCACTTCTTCATCTTGTCCGCGTCGACCATGATGACGTCGCCGGCCTTGCCGCCCAGCAGCTCGGGCTGCAGCTTCTGCGTGTAGGTCGGGTCCGCGGTGGTGTACTTGAAGTCGATCTTGATCTTCGGGTGGGCCTTCTCGAAGGCCTTGTTGATCTCGGCGATGTTCGCCGGCTCCGCGCCGCCGCCCTTCCACGCCTCCACGTGGAGCGTGACCGTCCCGTCCGCCGAGGTCGAGTCGGAGCCGCCGCCACAGGCGGCGAGCGACGTCGCCAGGGCGGCGACCGTGGTGGCGACCGCGAGCAGTCTCCCGGAGCGCTTCATTGCACACCTCACCCATCATCGGCGCATGCCGATTTCGTCGTGCTTGCAGGGGTTTGTGAAGAAAGTTGAAGGTCCGCGATGTTCGCCGAGTCCCGTCGGCGGTGCGAGGACCATGGTGGTTTGTCGGGCCTGAATGGATATATCACTGAAATCCATCCAGGGAAACCGGTTGACCAACGACTTCGGCGAACGCTAGGTTGCGGCGCCAGAAGGTGTCAAGAGGTCAAACGCAACACTGCACGCCGAACGCCACACCCCAGGCGAATCCGGCAGCAGGGCATGATTCGCAGGACGGCCGGGGTCGTCGACAGCGTGGTTGACAGGGAGGACTCGCGTGGCTGAACAGCCCGTACGGGCAAGGCTGGTGGACGTCGCACGGGAGGCGGGAGTCTCCAAGGCGACGGTCTCCAAGGTGCTCAACGGACGGCAGGACCTGTCCGTCCGCCCCGAGACCAGACAGCGCGTCCACGAGGTCGCCGCCGCCCTGGGCTACCGCCCGCACTCCGGGGCCCGCGCCCTGGCCGGGGCCAGCACCCACGCCCTGGCCCTGCTGGTGCCGGCCCTCAACAACCCGACGTACGTGACCATTTCGCGCGGCGCCTACCGACGCGCCCGTGAGCTGGGCTATCTCTCCCTGCTCGCCGAGGACTTCGACGGCCAGGAGGCCGACGACACCTTCAACGACCTGGTGAAGGAAGGCCGTGTGGACGGCCTGCTGATCGCCTCCGCCCGACCCGGCCATCCCCTACTGGAGACCCTGAGCCGCAACCCGGTTCCGCATGTCTTCCTCAACCGCGCCGTCAAGGGCTCGGGCCGCAACGTCACGATGGACGTGGCCCGCTCCAGCGTCACCGCGCTCGACCACCTCCACACACTCGGTCACCGGGTGATCGGCCACATCGCCGGCCCCTCGGGGATCACCCCCAGCGAGGACCGCCGGGACGCGTTCCTACGGCACGCCGCCGCACTGGGACTCGTCGCGGCACCGGTCGCCTCCGGCGACTTCACCGAGGAGGGCGGCGCCTCCGCCGCCCGCGAACTCCTCACCCCCGCCGATGGGAAACCTCAGGTCACCGCGTTGTACACCAGCTCGCTCGCCCAGGCCATGGGGGCGATGCGGGCCATCCACGAACGTGGCCTGCGCATCCCCGAGGACATCTCGCTGGTCGGCAACGACGACCTTCCCGTCGCCGCGTACCTCACCCCACCGCTCACCACGGTCGCGATGCCGCTGCACGAACTGGGCACCGCGGCGGTGGACGCCCTGGTCGCGGAGATCCAGGGCAAGCCGCCGGGGGACGTGGTCGTGCCGACCGAGCCGAGTCTGGTGTTGCGGGGGTCCACGGCGCGGCCGGGGGCCGGCGGGGTGGAGTGACCCGTAGGACCCCTAGATCCCCTAGGACCCGTACGACCCTTACGACCCGCAGTACCCCGTAGGGCCCGTAGGGCCCGTAGGACCCGTAGGACTCGCACCACCCGCAGTACCCCTAGGACCCGCACGATCCGACCGGACGGGTCGGCCCGAGCCGTAGGCCGACCCGGAAGGGCACCCCCGTAGGACGGACGTAGGACGGATGACCGGACGGGCCGGTCACGCCGAGAGGAACGCCATGAGCCGCACCACCCCCGACAGCTTTCCCGACCGTCACGCCTCTCGTTTCACCGGGCGTACGGCCCTCCTCACCGCCGCCGCCTCCGGCATCGGCGCCGCCACCGCCCGGCGCCTCGCCGACGAGGGCGCGTCCGTGCTGGTCACGGACGTGGACGCGGCGGGTGCGGAGAAGGTGGCCGACGAGGTCCGCGCCAAGGGCGGCCGTGCCCGTCACCTGGGGCTCGACGTCACGAACCCCGAGGCGTGGCCGGAGGCGATCCGCACGGCCCAGGAGTGGACCGGCCGCCTCGACCTGCTGCACCTCAACGCCGGCCGCAATCTCCCCGGCGCGATCCACGAACTCGACGACACCTCCTGGCACGACCACCTCCGCCTCGCCCTCGACTCGGTCTTCTACGGCGTCCGGGCCGCGGTCCCCCTGCTCACGGCATCCGGCGGCGCGGTCGTCGTCACGGGCTCCGTGCACGCGGTGCTCGGCTTCAGCGGCTTCCCGGCGTACGCGGCGGCGAAGGGCGGAGTCAGCGCGCTGGTACGGCAGTTGGCGGTCGAGTACGCGGGCCGGATCAGGTTCAACGCGGTGGTGCCCGGTGCCGTGGAGACCGGTCTCTGGACCGACGCACCGGACGAGTACCGGGCCAAGACGGCGGCCCGCACCCCGGTCGGGCGGCTCGGCGAACCCGAGGACATCGCCGCGGCCGTCGCCTTCCTCGGCTCGGACGACGCGTCGTTCATCACCGGCCAGAACCTGGTCGTGGACGGCGGGCGCAGCATCAGCTCGCAGGAGTAGACCCCCGGATTCCCCGGATCAAGCGCTCGGCGCCCTCTCACCCCTCCCGTACCCGTACCCGTACTAGTCGTACGCGTATTCGTCATACCCGTAGGACCCGGAGGTCCGCAGCATGAAAATCACCGGATACGAGCTGTTCCTCGTCGAACCGCGCTGGCTCTTCCTGCGCGTCGACACCGACGAGGGGATATCCGGCTGGGGCGAGCCCATCGTGGAGGGCAAGGCCCACACCACGGCCCGGGCGGTCGAGGAGATGTTCGACTACCTGACCGGCCAGGACCCCGCCCGCATCGAGGAGCACTGGCAGATGCTCGCCAAGGGCGGCTTCTACCGCGGCGGCCCGGTCCTCAGCAGCGCCCTGGCCGGCATCGACCAGGCCCTGTGGGACATCGCGGGCAAGACCCACGGCGTACCGGTGCACCAACTCCTCGGCGGCCACGTCCGCGACCGCGTCCGCATCTACGGCTGGCTCTACGGCGAGAGCCCCGAGGAACTCGCCGAGTCGGCGGCCGGGCAGGTCGCCAAGGGCCTGACGGCCGTAAAGATGAACCCCTGCGCACAACTTGAGCCGCTGGCGACCCCCGCGGCGATCGACGCGATCGTGGCCAGGGTGGCCGCCGTACGGGAAGCGATCGGCCCGGACCGCGATGTGGCCCTCGACTTCCACGGCCGCTTCAGCGGAGCGATGTCCCGTCGCGTACTCCCGTACCTGGAACCGCTGTTGCCGATGTTCGTGGAGGAACCGGTCCTCCCGGAATTCACCCGCGACCTCGGCGACGTGGTCCGCGCCACCTCCATCCCCATCGCGACCGGCGAACGCCTCTTCTCCCGCTGGGACTTCAGGGACGTGCTCGGCGCCGGAATCGCGGTGGCGCAGCCCGACATCAGCCACGCGGGCGGCATCTCGGAGACCCGCCGTATCGCCGCGATGGCCGAGGCCTACGACGTGCTGGTCGCCCCGCACTGCCCGCTCGGCCCGATCGCGCTCGCCGCGAGCCTCCAACTCGACTTCGCCGTACCGAACTTCCTCATCCAGGAACAGTCCCTGGGCATCGGCTACGGCGACAGCAGCGGCCTGCTCGGCTACCTCGCCGACGCCTCCCCCTTCGAGGTCCGGGACGGCTACATCCACCGCCTGACCGCCCCCGGCCTCGGCATCACGGTCGACGAGGACAAGGTCCGCGCCGCCGCCGAACGCGGCCACCGCTGGCGCAACCCGGTCTGGCGCAACGCGGACGGTTCGCTCGCGTCCTGGTAGCCCAAGTGCCGTAAAGGGCAGGGCTGTTGGCACCGCGCTGCCCCGACGCCGTCGAATCCGGCGTCGGGACAGCGCCACACGCTCCAGGCGCACCGGCGGCAACCGGTCATCGCGCCTGGTGAAGAGGGGAATCTCGCCGCACGCAGCGGCAAGGGACACATCCACCCATCCAAGGAGCGCGCAATGAAGCGTCGCAGATTCGGTTCTCCCGGCGGACCCGTTTTCGCCACAACCCGACGAAGGCCAGGGGTCCTCGCCCTGCTCGCCGCGATGGCGGGCGCCCTGCTCGTCCCCGTCGCCGCCACCAACGCGGCGGCAGCGGGCACGAGTTACTACGTCGACTGCTCGGCCTCCACCAACGGCACCGGCACCAGCGCCAGCCCCTGGAACTCGGTAACAGCCGTCAACAGCACGACATTCGCAGCGGGCGACAGCATCCTCTTCAAGGCCGGCACCACCTGCACCGGCCAACTCGCCCCGGGCGGCTCGGGTTCCTCGGGCAGCAACATCTCGATGGCGTCGTACGGCAGCGGCGCGAAGCCGGTCATCGACGCGGCGGGCGCGACGGGCGCGGTCATCCACCTCCTGAACCAGCAGTACTGGGACATCGGCGGCCTGGAGCTGATCGACAACTCCTCGTCCCCCGCCTACCGTTCGGGCGTCCTGGCCGAGAACAGCTCCGGCGGCGTCCTCAACCACATCCGCGTCCACGACATGTACATCCACAACATCGCTGGCTACGGCGGCGGTTGGTACTCGACAAACGCGGGCGTCGGCGTCCAGACCGACCACACCACCCCGGTCTCCACCTGGAACGACGTGGTGGTCGAGAACAACACCTTCGACCACGTGGACCGCATAGCGGTGGCGGTGACACCGGACGCGGACGGCCAGGGCACCGGCCTCACGACCGGCACGGTCATCCGCAACAACACGATGACGTACGACGGCGCGGACGACATCCTCGTCGTGAAGAACGACGGCGCCCTCATCGACGGCAACAAGGCGGGCTACGGCGGCGCCAAGTCGACCTGCCCGCCCTCCGGTCAGTACTGCAACGGGGCCTCGGCCGGCATCTGGATGTCCGGCAGCAGCAACACCGTCGTCCAGAACAACGAGGTCTACTGCCACATCAACGGCGCCGACGGCACCGGCTTCGACGTGGACTGGGGCAACCACAACACCACGTTCCAGTACAACTACAGCCACCAGAACCTCGGCGGCTTCCTGCTGGTGATGCCTCCCTTCACCATCGCCAACGAGCCCACGTCGACCGTCCCCAGCGACGGCACGGTGGTCCGCTACAACATCAGCGAGAACGACGGCAGCAACTCCGGCTGCCCCACGTCCGGTACGCAGACCCACGGCGGCGGAGTCCTCCACTTCGTGGGCGGAGTCCCGAACCAGAGCGGCAGTTCGTCGGCGGTCCCGCTCTTCTACAACAACACGTTCTCGGTGCGGGACGGCCTGAGCACCCCGATCCTCTACTCCCGCGCGGGCACGTCGATCAGCGGCGCGCTGTCCTTCAAGAACAACGCGGTCTTCAACTACGGCTCCGGCAACTACTTCACCACCACCGGCACTTCGACCTACTCCAACAACCTCTTCTACGGCAACCACCCGTCCCGCGAGCCCGCGGACGCGGCCAAGGTGACGGCGGACCCGGAGTTCCGCAACGCCGGCAACGCCAACACGTCCTCCTCCTACACCGGCAAGAACGCCTACCAGGTCCACCCGTCGTCCCCGGTCGTCCGGGCGGGCGCGGTCATCGCGTCCAACGGCGGCTACGACGCCTACGGCAACGCGGTCTCCGCCACGGCGGCCCCCAACATCGGCGCTTACAACGGCACCGGCGGCAACCTGCTGTCCAACGCGGGCTTCGAGACGGGCAGTCTGTCTCCGTGGACGCAGGCGAGCGGTACGGCGTCCTCGGTCACGGCGTCCAACTCCCGTACGGGAGCCGATGCGTTGACGACGGCGGCGAGCGGCAGCGGCGCGAACCAGTCCCTGACGGGCCTCTCGCCTTCCACCACGTACCTGCTCACGGGCTGGGGCAAGGTGGCGACGGCAGGCGAGACGCTGGCGATCGGCGTGAAGAACTTCGGCGGCACGGAGACGTACACGAACATCGCGTCCTCGTCGTACTCCCAGGCGGCGATCGTCTTCACCACGGGTTCCTCCAGCACGACGGCCACGGTCTACTGCTGGAAGAACGCCGGTGGAACGGGGGCGGGTTACTGCGACGACCTCGCGGTCGAGCCCCTGACGTCCGCCACCAACGCGGTCACGAACCCGGGCTTCGAGACGGGCGCGCTGACTCCGTGGACCCAGAGCGCGGGTACGGCGTCGAGTGTCGTGTCGTCCAACTCCCGTACCGGCACGTACTCGTTGCAGACGGGGGTGAGCGCGAGCGGCGCCATCCAGACGGTGAGCGGCCTTGCCTCCGGCGGCAGTTACCTGCTGGCGGCGTGGGCGAAGGTGGGCACCGCCGGTGAGGAAGTGGCCGTAGGCGTGAAGAGCTTCGGCGGTACGGAGACGTACCTGCGGGCGTCGACGACGTCGTACGCACAGGAACCGGTCTTCTTCACGACGGGTGTGTCCAACACGTCGGCGTCGGTGTACTGCTACAAGAACTCCGGTTCGGCGGCGGGCTATTGCGACGACTTCACGGTGGTGAAGCTGCCGTAACACTGCGTACTGCCCCTTGGCGGGGGCGAGCAACGCACAACCTCTGGGTTCATGGCCTGGGGGTTGTGCGTTGTGGCGTTGCGCGGTCCGTCCCTGATGCGGTACGCGCAGGGCGGCGGATTGACCGCCGAGCGGCGACAGTTTCGTGAGCGGATCCGGTACGAGGCGGGCGGACGTTTCACACGCGGCGAGAAGACCGCGGTGATCGCGAAGGATCTGCGGGTGAGTGAGCGGTTGGCGGAACACTGGCGGCGTGCCTGGCGGGAAGGCGGGATGGATGCCCTCGCCACCGCAGGGCCGCCGAAACTGCCCAAGCTGTCCGACGACCAGTTCGCGGAGTTGGAGAAGGATTTGGCTCTCGGACCCGCCGAGCACGACTGGGAGGGGACCAGCGGTGGATCCTGGCACGGATCGGAGTCCTGATCGCCTTCAGGTTCCGGATCGACTGCTTGATGGCGGCGGTATGGCGGCTGCTGCTGCACCGCCACGGCTGGTCCTGGCAGTCTCCCGCGCGCCGGGCCATGGAAGGCGACGAGCATGCGGTCGAACTGTGGAAGGAGGATGTGTGGCCGCGGGCGGAATGACTGCGGCGGCACCGCAAGCACAAGGGAACCGGACGCGACAGCTTCGCCTGGAGCGACTACGCGACCTGGTCGTCCGCGCCCACATCCAGCCCGGCGCCCCCATTGTCTTGATTTGGGACAATCTCAACACCCACCGGGTCGCCGGGATGCGTGAGTACACGGCCGCACAACACCGCCTTCACTGACGACGAGCATCTTGAACGCACCCTGTGTCGGGGCCTGCGTCATATCCAGCTCCGGCGCGACCTCGTCGACGGCTGCCTTGCCGGTACCGGACACCCTCACCGAGCACCAGACAACAATCCGACGAGCTCAGTAACTCCTATGCCCCGCACTCGTCCTCGCGATGCTCAAGAACACCGCCCGCGCGGAGGCACTTGGTCTGCCTCCTGAGAGGGAGCCGAGAGGGGCCGGCTACTCCCGGAGGAGGAGACCGACCCCTACGTCGAGCGGACGGGATCAGCTCAGGCCGAGGTCCGACAGCGCGGTCGTCCAGTCCGTGACGATCGCGTCCTGGGCGTCGGAGAGGGTGACGGTGCCGGCGCAGACGGCCTTCTTGAGCTTGTTCTCGACGGTGTCCTTGTTGCCGGCGGTCTTGGTGCCGTACTCCGGCTCGGGCCAGAGGTTGAGCTCGCTCTTGGGGGCACCTCCGAGTTCGAGGGGGACGAAGTGGTCCTCCTCGTAGTCCGAGGTGCTGGTGTCCGTGTAGCCGTACTCGACGATCTGCTTCTTCTTCAGCGCGGTGGTGTAGGAGCTGGACGGCCGGACGGTCGCGGTCCACCCGGAGACGCAGATGGTGGAGTCGATGGTGGACTGGGTGACGTCCGGGTTGAAGTCGCCGGGCTGGCAGGTGGGGTCGGGGAGGGGGAGGTAGTCCTGGCTGCAGCTCTGCGCGTGCGCGGTGCCGGCTGCGACCGTGAGGCCGGCGGCGGCGAGGGCGAGGGAGGAGAAGGCGGTGACCACGGAGCGGGATATTCGGGGCATGGGGGAGATCTCCCGGAGCGGTGCCCGGCAGGAATTCCGGGCGGTCGTGAGCATGACAGCACCGGGATCATCTATGCGGGTAGAGCCCTTTGCCGGTCCCGAAGATCCCTTTGTTGAATGTTTTAGTACGCCGGAACCGACGGAGAGGAAGTCATGGCCCGCGCATGGTTGTCGGCATCACGCGCAGGGGCCCGGTGACGGCCCCCTCGCAACGTGAGCCCCATAACCACATTGCCCCTTCTGTATCCCGGCGCCATGGGCACGAAAGTCCGCGGCCAGGCGACCCGCACGGGAGCCCGGGTGCTGTACGTTCCCACCGGCCGCGGCCCCGCCAGCCTCCAACGAGCCCAGGAGGCACGCCTGGAGTCGGCTGAATCTCTCGAATCCGCCCTGGCCGCAAGCGACTTCATGCTGTCGGTCTGCCCGCCGCACGCGGCGGAGGACGTGGCGCACAAGGTCCTCGCGCACCCCTTCCGAGGTGTGTACGTCGAGGCCAACGACATCAGCCCGGACCGGATCCGGCGCATCGCCGCCGCCTGCGCCGAGCATGACGTACTCATGCGCGTACCGCATGCCACCGGCCTACTGCGGGGATCAGCACCCGACAACAGCCCGAAAAGATCAGTAGCCGACGGTCGGGCTCAGCCGATGACCAAGCGGTGACCTGCCGGCGCCGGCCGGGCACACTTTGCCTCACGGGGCAGGTGTCTCAAAGGTGTTGCTTGCCCCGGCTGACAAGTCGGCTGATGCCGGCGCGAGTTCGAGCCCTCCGAGCGTCGAACTCGTCCCTGCCGTCGGCCTTGGATACCACCGTGATGTCGGCGAGCACGTCCTCCGCGGCCCGGCCCAGCGCCTCGTCGTCCGTGAGCATCTGCACCCGGAACAGGGCCTCTTGGGCGTGGGAACGGAGGCCGTAGGCTCGGATGCGCACCGTGTCGGCGTCCTCCGGTGGCGGCTGTTCGTGCTCGCAGAACCAGAGGTGGACCAGGCAGCGGCGATAGTTGATCAGCGCGCCGGCGTAGACGGAGTAGGCGTCGAGCCGTTCCTGCCGGAGCTTCTCGCGGCGCGCGATCTGGTGACTCCGGTCGGTGGTGCGCTGCTGGAACGCCAGGGTGATCCCCGAACCGAGCAGAGTCCCCAGGACGGCTATGCCACTGGCGATGATGGTCTCCACGCGGCAAGCTGATCACGCGAGGTCGGCGTCGGCATGCTGTATGCCCAACGTTGACCGGCCCCTCACACCTCGGTGATGTCAGCCCTTCGTGCCATCATCCTCGCGTGTTGAAGATCCCCGGTTATGAAGGCGGCCCGCTGGTCGAGGGCGGTGGGCATCTGGACAATCCGTTGTTCTGGCCTGTGCATCTGGGCAGTTGTCTGCGCGGCGAGGACGCGCAACGAGCCGCGTTCGGAGCTGACTGGGACGCGGCGATGCGGCTCTACAACGTGCTCTCCGCCGAGAAGGAGTGGCCGACGTTCAGCGTGCCTCTCCGCTCCGGCCACACCATCCACATCGTCTACCGCAACTACGACGGTGACCGAGGGGTGGACTACCTGATCCATCACCCGACTTGGCCGTCGGCGGAAATCCTGGCTGTGGTCGACGGCCACTTCATGGGCCCTGGGCTGGGCTGGCCGGAGTTGCTGTCTGCTGCCAGCCAGCAGTCAGCGAAGGGAGTTGGCGACCATGACTCCCGCCTCTTGCTGCTCTTCCCCGCACTCGGCGATGCACAACTGCCCGACGACGCGGCCATTGCCCTCACCACCGCGCTCAGGACTCTCACCTGGATCGAAGAGCCCGCCGACGTGGCGAGCTTGCTCCTTGAGAACCAGGGTCATTGGGCTCCTGCTTACTGGACCTCGGCGAACGGCGTCCGCATCAACGACGGCAGCCATTCGTACCGGAATCCCGGCAACGCCTTTGCTCTGCCTGGGGGCCGCCTGCTGGAGATCAGTAACGCGCTGAATGCCGGTGAAGGGCGGGATCGGCGGACGGCCGGCTGATGTCTCCTGGAGCGGCGTGGGTTTCACCGTGATTCTCCGCTGCGCCCCGCGGGATCTGGTGTGCTTGTGGTGAGGCCCGTTCCCGGTGCGGTACTGGGGGACACCGGTGACTTCGTCTTTCGCCGGCGTTGGCGCCAGCGCTCCGACAGCTCCCCGGTCACGACGGAGGCGGCGGCCATTCCGGCACACGTCGTCCAGCTCTTGTAGTCGGCGATGAGCAGTCCGAAGAGGCGGAACACCACCGTGACCAGGCACCACCAGACGGCAAACCATGCCGCCGCGCCGATCCACCCGATCCACCTTGCTCTGTCGCTCACGAGCCAAAGGTAACTGGCCCGTCTGGACCCGTGGATGCGTGTCCAGACAGAGAGGACGCAAGCAGGGGCGGCATTGCGGGCTGGCGCCGGACCCTGCCGGTTGCTGGGATTGCCGTACTTCATTGCTGTACCGCAGGATCGAACGATGTCCCGATCAGCAGGCGCGCACACTGCCGACCCGTGCCCGCGATGCTTCGTCGAAGCGGTCCGTTTGGGCAAGCCGATGACGGTTGGTGGGTGCGATGTCGTCGGCTACCTCTGCGATCGCTGCGCGCACGCGTGGATTCGGCCGGTTGAGGACGACCTGGACGTCTACGACGCTGTCAGGGTGGACCTTCCCAACGCCACGCTCTACGGCAGCGTTTGGGGGGTGGAGGGTGATCGCGTTCAGGTGCGGGGTGCGGGGTGCGGGGTGCGGGGTGCGGGGTGCGGGGTGTGGGTGGGGAGTGGGTGCGGTGGGTTGAGCGGTGGCGGGTGATCGTTTACTGAGGGCCACCCCCGTGGGTGGCACCTTGTGTGATGACCCTTCGTCCCGAAGCAACTTGGGTGGGGGAGCTGCCTAGGGCTGGTGCGCTTCTCAACTGGGCTGATGGTTTGCAGGTGTTCGTGCTCGTGCGCTGTTGTGCGTCAGCGTTGTCACGCAGTTGGACACTCACCTGGTAGGACGACAAGGAGGCGGACTGGCGCTTATAACGCCTGCGGGCTCTAAGCTTGACCTGCCACTTGGCCTTGGGCTGGCATCGCTAATACCTGAACGTCGACACGTATTCGGAACGGCCCCAAAAGATCTCCCAGTGTGACTACCCATCTGGGTTCTGACGGTGCATCCGAACCGGCAGGGTTGAGAGGTTGCGATGGCGATGCCAGCGTCACCGCCGGAGGAGGGTCGTTGTGCGGCCTGTCGTGGATTTGAACCTGACAGACATGCGCCAGACTGTCCGGATCAGAAGGCGATGGCTGATGCGGTCGACTCAGCAACGGGGGTTGCTGCACCACTCCTTGGCGGCTTCACCCTAACTTTGATTGGATTGATCGTTTCGGGTCCCGAAGACTTCCGCTGGGCCGGATGGGCGCTACTCCTGCTGACTTTGGCCGTGCTGCTGTTCGTGACCTGTGTGCAGGCTGGCTTTTGGGCACGTAGAAGCCGTCCTGGGAGCTTTCTTCAGCTCGCGGAGTACTACGCGACTTCCACAGGTAGCTACAGGATCTGGGTGCGTGTGGCGAGCGACACCTACGACACCGCGATTGTGCTGCTCTTCTGTGGCCTAGGGGCGGTACTTGCTCCTGTAGGCCAGAGAGATGTGGGACTTCGATGGGTAGCCAGCGGAATGTGCTTCGCTGCCGCCGTTGCTGAGGTTGTCTGGCACTTTGCAGCCCGCCGCAGGGGTAGGGCTCAGTAGAGGCAGCAACGGCTCCGGTGGGTGCTTCGGTCCCCGAGATGTGCGCAGGCCGTCGCCCTTTGGCTAGCCGATTGGTGGTCGTTTGTCCACGGACAGTCCACGGTGCGCTGCCCACCGCTTTAGGAGTTCGACCTACACCCCCTGGGCCGTCGACGACTGGTCCGACGGTCGCCCGGGCGGTGTTGCTGTGCGCCGCCGTCCGGCCCCGTTGATGTCAGCCGTGGATGTCAACGGCTCTGACATCCTGCGCCAGTGAGAATGACATGGGCCGCCTTCTGGGCGCTGATAGCCACCCTGAACGGCGAAGCCACGCAGGCGAGTTGCCGGCGCCTGGCTGAGGAGCTGAGTCGCCGTTCCGTTCCCGACATCATCGGCTTCGCGGAACGACATGCCGAGGCTCTGTACCGCCTGGACCAAGAGAAGTTCGGGACGCTTCCCGTTGCCGACATGACGGGCCGGAACGGCGGGCCCTTGCCGCAGTCTGCCGACGGGTTCCTGTACGCCCGTTGCGCTGTCGTCGCCGCAGGACAGGCCGCATGGGAAGGCGCTTTCTTCGATGCCGACAAGTTCGCCCCGTACACCTCCGCCGAGTGTGAGGGGGAGTGGCTGCTGTATGTGCCGGATCGGGCATACGAACTCGCCACCAGGAAGGAGTGGGACCGCTCAACCCCGTACTGCTTCGAGAGCTACTCCAACAAGGATGGATGGCCAAACCTGGGGAGCTGAGGTGGACTCCCGCTCGACGAGGACCTCGTAGGGCGGTCCTCCTGGCGCCGGGTCGCTGTCAGTGCTGCTTGCCAGTTTGCCTAGTGGAGGTAGACCGGTCAGAGAACCTTCGAGGTTTGCGGTCAGGGGGCAAAGGTCCCCGGGGGCCACCTCGGGACTATGTTGCAGGCCGTGGATCCCCACCCACTCATCCTCCGCGAGGGAAGTGGTCAGCACCGCTTGAGATCCCAGCACGCTTTCCAACTGTGGGGGTGGGGTCTTGGGCGGCGTTCGGGGGCGTTCACCTGAGTTCATTCGTGGTCGCCCACTGGCGTGGGAACGGTTCCGGGTCTTGCCTGAACGACCGTGAACAGGGCTGAATGAGACGGAAACTGAGACGGCCCACGGCGCGGAATCTCACTCGATGATCTCGGACCGCTCTCGAACCTGTTCGTCCAGCTTGCCTTCCTTCCGGTCGCTCAGTGCGGCTGCGTATCCGGCCATGACCGCCTCGTGTACGACGTCGTGGAGGTCTATGGGGACGATGTCGAAGATGCCGGAGCAGAAATTCGCGGCTGCGTCGTACACAGGTCGGTAGTGCGTGTAACGGATGCCGGCGTCCAGTGGCTGACGAGACTGCGTAGCTCTTCCTTATGGTCATCGCTCACATCGACGTCACTACCCTCGCGCCATTGTGGAGTACCGCGCCTCCGTGGACCTCGGCCGATGCGGCAGCTTGAGGCGCGGTACTCCGCTGTTGTACTGCAGGCGGTGGCCATACCTGTTTCCAGCCGGGATCGCCGCAAGATCGCGAAGTCAGACTGGAGTACTAGCAGTCTGGGGGACGCTGATGGATCCCTGGGTTCCCACAGCGCATGACGTGCCGATGTCCTAGGGTGATGCCCTGCCGTTTCTGGGATCTCTGGGGGCTTTGTGGACGTTACGGTGGGTGTGCTGCTGGGCGAGGCCCATGACTCCGACCGCACGACCGATGAATTGGATGAGACCGGACACGCTCCTGCCGCGGGACGTCGGAGACGGGAAAACGGCATCAGGAACCACATGGTCGTGATGGGCGAGGACGTCCTGCGTAGCGCGGCCGAGGCGGTCGGACGCGAAGTGGCCCTGGTGGTAGCGGGCGTCGTCGGGGGCATCGACGCGCGCGGTGCCGATTCCGGGGAGGGCGTGCTCGATACGGGGTCGTTCGATATCGGAGATGTCGAGCTGAAGTTCGGTGTCAAGGCAGTACTGGGTGCGGGAAAAGCCGTAGAGGCACTGCTCACGGCTTCTGGTGAAGCAACAGTCGAAGTGACTCTGAGGCTACAGAAACGGCCCGTGGCCGGGACCTGATCATGATGTCGACCGAGGCTGCGGTGGGGCGGCTGCTCAGTGAGGCGGAACGCGGTGACTGGCCCCAGGGCGGCGATCTGCGCAGTGCCTTCGTGATCGGAAAGCGCCACGTACTGACCGCGTGGCACTGTGTACGGCCCCTGGGAGGGACGAAGGCCCGTCTCTGGCTCCGGTTACAGCCACAGGCGAAGACCGCCGCAGACTTCATCGAAGTCCCCGTGGAATACGAGGCCCATTGCCCCGCACTTGACGCGGCACTGCTGACCGTCGATGAGAGCAGGATCGAGCGGCCCAGCGGTGCGCATCTCCTCGCATACCTCGAACGGATCGCCCTTCCTCTGGCATCGGAGGTGTCCGCCCACGATGCCGTCAGGATCGGGGGCTTCCCCCTGCGCAACGCGGCGCACTACGCGACCCTGTACGTCGGGAAGGTGCAGACGGCCGACCAGGTGATCGGGAACAGGCTGGCGGTCCGGGTGTCGGCAGACGCATTCGCCGCGCGCTTTGCTGAGTGGCCGGACGGCATGTCGGGCGGCCCTCTGCTGCGGCGGTTTCCGGACGGCGTTGAGCGGGTCGTAGGCATCGTCACCTCATACCCGAGGGCGGCCGGAGACGACGGCGCACTCGGCGGCAGCGTCATCTGTCGACGCATCAGCGACATCGGCGCAGTGTTTCCCGAAGTCGAGGAGGCCGAGTCCCGAACCGTCGCAGGCGCATCCGGTCGTGCGGGACTGCCACGGGCCGCGGTCGGGTTGCGGGCCGGGGCGAAGGTCTACATCTCCTGCGGGTTCGGCGTACCCGAGCCCTACCGCGAGGTCGCCGCCGATGTCTGCCGCCGTCATGGGTTGGTTCCTGTTCTCCCGGACGGCTTCTCGCCCGAGCCACCACCAACGATGAGCGAACGCCGGGGACGGATCGCTGAGTGCCGTATCTTCGTTCTCCTCCTCGGCGATCGAGCCGGCGGATGTCCGCCCGAAGACGTTGCAGACTGCACTGAGTTGGAATACGAGGCTGCGACAGCCGACGACCGTATCGTCGTTCTGCCGTTCCTCGCCGGTCCCAAGCCTCTCGGGTCGGCCCCGGACACAGTCGTGTCGGAGTGGTCCGTCGCGGAACCGCGGGACCTCGCTGACTTCAGAACTCGTCTTGAGGCGCGGCACGCGGCCAGGGCCCTCTCGTCACCGGCGAAGTTCAGGGAGGAACTCTTCCAGGCCATCACCCGCCACCTGGCGCCCCGCCAGAGCCACAGGGAAACCGATCGACGCCAGTGGCAGGCGGTAGGCCGAAGCCTGCCGTCGCCGCCGGACATGTGTGCCCTGCCTGTCTACATCGGCGGCACACCGTTCACCGGCCGTTCCTCTGAACTTGCTGACCTCGATGGGTGGGCGCAGTCGGCCGATCCCGTCATGGTGGTCGACGCGATCGGTGGCACGGGCAAGAGTGCCCTCACGTGGCAGTGGGCGACACAGCGCGCCCCAACCGTGATGAACGAGCGGGCGGGCAGCTTCTGGTGGAGCTTCTACGACGGCTCCGCATACATGGAGCGGTTTATGTACGAGCTGCTCGGCTACCTGAGGCCGAACCAGTCGTTCGACATGCGCAGGGTCCGGAGGGACCAGGTGCCGAGTCTCGTCATCAACGAACTGAGCAGGCGCCCGTTCCTTGTTGTGCTCGATGGGTTCGAGCGGCTTCTCATGGCCTATCACCGTAGCGATCCCTCCAAGGTCACGGACGACGATATCGACGCCGACCGCCGGGCCAACAAGCATGCGATGATCGAAGGCCACGGCTACGACTTCGTTCGCCGCCTTGTCGCGGTCGGCCCGTCGAAGATCCTTGTCAGTACGAGGATGGTCCCTGACGCCTTGGAGGGGCCGGGCGGGGGACTGCTGCCCGGGGTCCGGCACCTGCGGCTTCCCGGTCTCAGCGACCGCGACGTGCAGGAACTGCTCGGTCGGCTCGGCGTCACCGGCGGCGCGGAAGAAATCAGAGAGTTCTTTTGCCCGCTGGGCAACCACCCGCTGTTGATCACGATCGTCGCCGGGCTGGTGCGTGACCATCGGCAGGCACCAGGGGACTTCAGTAGCTGGCGCAGGGCGCAGCCCTTCGAGATTCACAAGGTGAACCTCACCGCCCGCCGCAACCACGTTCTTGCCGCGGCTCTAGACGGCCTCGACTCGGCCGAGTCGAGGCTGCTGGGCTGGGTCTCGGTACTGACTGGGGCGGTCGGCTGGGACCTGCTCAGCAGTATCAACCCGTATACGGAACTGACCGGAGGCCGACCCGACAAGGCGGGGGCGCTCCTGGACAGTGCGCTGCGCAGCCTGGAAGTCCGCGGCCTGCTGTGGTGGAACAGGACGGCCAACACGTACGACATGCATCCCGTGGTGCGCGCCTACGCACACAATCAGCTCGACAGTAGTGAGCGCATCGGCGCCAATGAGCGCATCAGGGACTACTTCCAGGCCAATCCGCCAGCGGACCTCGGGCAGGTGACCAGTGTCGAGGATCTACAACAGACCATCGCGCTGTTCCGTGCCCTCACTGGAGCCCAGCAGCACGGGGCGGCCTCATCGCTCTGGAACAGGCAGTTGGCCAACCCCCTGCTCGTCGGTCTCGGAGCCAACGCCACCGTGGCGGAACTGCTGGAGCCCTACGAAGCCACCAGTGAGATCCAGATGCGTGCCTGCCTGTCCATCTCTCTACATCTAGCCGGCCGGCACAGCCGTGGGCTGTCGCTCGAACTTGCTCTGCTCGGCGATCTGCTCACGCTCGGAGACATCTATGAGGTCCGCACTTCCCTGGGGCGAGCGGCTACCCACTACCGGTCCATGGGACGACTGGCGATGTACGCGAAGGCGCTCGCTTTGCTGGGAACGGGGCTGACGAGAGAACACCAAGGTGACGGCCTCGCGCTGCGTCTGCGCATGGCAATTCTCGAAGCCATCAGCGGAGATGCTGTCGCTGCCCGCAACGCGCTCGCCGTTCTGGACGCAGCGCCGCCCATGAGGTCGGGAAACAACCCCTGGTTCGCAAGTGACGTCCGATACTGGAGACTTGTACTCGGACATCGAGCTGGTGTCGGCCTGGAGGTCGCGGAGATCGAACAGGCTGAACGCGAATCTTCCGATTGGCGGAACAGGGTTCGTCTTTCCACTTTGAAGTTCGAGATGTTGGTTGACAAGGGCGATCATCTCCGCGCCAAGTCCGTCGCCGATGACATCGACCGGCTGCGCAGGGTCGGCGGGCAGGAGGTACTACCCGCCGAGAACGCCCTCGCTTTGGCTCACCTGGGGCGACGTGAGGAGGCGGCGGCCGCCGTCGAGGAGTGTCGTATGGCGATGCCCCGCCTGCACGAGTCCGATCGACCTCATCAACTCCTGGCAACGGCACTTGAGTTGCTCGGCCGCGAGGCGGAGGCGGTGGAGTGTGCCCTCCTCGCGCGCCGACGGGCGTGGGCAGACGGCCCCCGCTTCACCTACCGCTGGGATCTTGAGAGAGCCGAACTTGCACTGGCCCGCCTTGGCGCCCGGCTCGCCCCGCTGCCGGACGCGGGCGCGGAACAGGCTGCGTTTCCCCACCAGGTTGGAATCGAACGGCTACTGCAAGGAAAGAACAGGGGATGGCTACCGTCGAGTAGGTGGCCGGTGAAGTGACTGAGGCGGCCGTCTATGCGATATCCCAGGAGGCTTCCGTGATGGGTGTCACGTTTTCCGCCTGCGGCCCCTTGGGGCCCTGTTTGACGTCGTACTGCACTCGCTGATTCTCCTCAAGACTGCGGAAGCCCGATGCGTTGATCGCGCTGTAGTGCACGAAGACATCCGGGCCGCCACCGTCCTGGGAGACGAATCCGAATCCCTTCTCCGCGTTGAACCACTTCACGGTTCCCTGTGTCATAGACGCTCCTCAGTTCAGTTGACTTGATTTCAAACTCCTATGAATATAGGGGATTCAGGGCGAGCGTCGGGACGGTTCGGGCGGCATCCGTGGCATCCGGTCGGTGTACAGGGGCTGTGGCTCTGCTCGCTGTGACTGATCACGCCATGTCGAGCCAGGCCGCAGTTCCGGAACAGGTGACGTCTAGTTCTACGGGGCTCACTCGTAGGCGCTTACTTCCCGCCCTGGGTCTTGTCGGGGATTTTGGGGACCTGCATTTCTGCACTTCCGGGCTTGGTCATGGTCGCCTGACTGGTCGTTGTTGGCCAGTGTTGAGCGGTTTCGGACGGCCCAGGGACGGCCCAGCCAACAGCTTCACCTACGGCGATTGATGACGTCGCGGAGCCTCTCAAGCCAGCTCATGAAGAGCCACCGCAGTCGCCACCACCAACCTCGCTGCCTTCGCTGCGGCTGCGGGTTGACTGATATGCGTGAAGGCCCGCACGGCGGACGGACGTTGGTGCTCTGACTTCGGCGACCACCACCATGCAAGTGGCAGTAGCCGTTCCGCCCAGCTGGGTTGCCGCACGTTCGCCCCCGCCGTGTCACGCCCGAACAACGACTCATGGGCGGAGTCTGGCAGGGCCTACGCGACCGAGAGCGTCAAATGGGGCAACTGCACCGCGTAGCTACGGGTCCGATCTGTAGGGCATCTGCTTGGGAAGCCTGGGTGATCTAGGCATCTGACCTGCGGAGGGGGTGGCCTAAGAAGTCATCTCATTTGGTGAGTCTGCGGTAGCAGATCAAGGTGCAGGCGATGCTGGTGAAGGCGAGGAAGTGGTCGGCTTTGCGTTCGTAGCGGCGGTGCAGGCGTCGGCATCCGGTGAGCCAGGACATGGTGCGTTCGATGGTCCAACGGTGGCGGCCGAGTCGCTGCGAGGTCTCGATGCCCTTGCGGGCGATGCGGTGCCGGATGCCCCGGCTGGATAACCAACGTCGCAGGTGGTTGTAGTCGTAGCCCTTGTCGGCGTGGAGTTTGTGGGGCCTGCGCCGTCGGCGTCCTCGGCGGGAGCGGATCGGCGGTATGCCCTGCACCAAGGGGATCAGTGCCTGGCTGTCGTGCGTGTTGGCGCCCGAGATGCCGATGGACAGGGGCAGTCCGGTGCGCTCCGTGATCAAGTGGATCTTTGACCCGTACTTACCCCGGTCTACAGGATTCGGACCTGTCAGTTCCCCTTTTTCAGGGCCCGCATGTTCACCGAGTCGATCGCGCACCGCGACCAGTCCAACTCTCCACGGGAGCCGAGTTCGTCGAGCACCAGACGGTGGAGCTTGGCCCACACCCGGGCCTTCGACCACTCGGTGAAACGCCGGTGAGCCGTCGCGCCGGACGGCCCGAACGACGCGGTCGGCAACTGCTGCCACGTGCAGCCCGAGGTCGCCACGAAGACGATTGCGGCCAGCACTTCGCGGTCACCGTGCCGGCGTCGGCCCCCACCCTGGGGCCGCGAGGGCGCATCCGGCACCACCCGCTGGAACAGTTCCCACAACTCATCCGGCACCAGCCGCTCAACGATCCTCGCCACGACTGACAGCTTACCCAACCAAATGAGATGACTTCTAAGAAGGGCCGACGCCGCCTGAATATTCGCGATTCCCCGTAGCTCCCCGCTCGATCTGGCAGGCAGGCCGGTGGTATGACGGTCGCATTCTGATTGAACTGATTGCGCCCGATCCCAGAGTGATTCACACTTACGCTGTGCAGATCGCCGAGTTGGTGCTCAAGTTCATCCAAGCCCTTGCGTGGCCGTTGGTGACTACGATTCTGGCGTGGTTGTTCCGGCGCCAGCTTCAGCAGATGTTCAGTCGCGTGACGCGCCTGGAAACGCCCGCTGGTGCAATGGACTTCGCTGCTGAGGCGCGTGCCGTTCATGAGGAAGCAGCTGAGATCGAGACTCCAGGACTCGATGGAGACACCTCTGAGGAGGCACCCGAACGCCGCGATCGTCACCGGTCGGTCATGGATGAAGCGCTGGAGGTGCTTGATACCTCGCCGAACGCAGCTGTGGTACTTGGCTGGCGGCAAGTGGAAGCCACGTATCGGCGTGTGCTGAGCGGTAACTACGATCTACGGGACGCTCCATTCATCCCTGTTGGAAGGGCGATCCAGCAGCTCTCTGAACTCGGACTTCCCAGCTCCTCAAGCTCATTGATCATCCGACTGTCATCCATGCGGAATCGTGTCGCACATGGGGATGCCAGCGTTACGGCCGAGGCCGCGCTTGATTACCTCGAAAGCTGCGAACTGGTGTCGCGGCAGCTAGAAACTCTGGCCCCCGTCTGGGTCCCAAACCAGGAACTGCCGTCGCCTACGGTATGAGGGTGGGGGTTCTAGAGAGCAAGCAGCGGTAGGGCGAATAACTTCCTCAGCCCTACTCTTCCCCTGCTCCCATCCCGTCCGCCGTCGACCCACACACCGTGGAGCGGGCGTGGTTCATGGCGTCCAGGTGGAGCGCGCCACCGTACGAACGACCTGGACGCCATGGGCCGCGTTTGCTCGGCTCCGCCTGGGTCGATGGTGGACGGGATGGGAGCTCGCCACGCTTGCCACGATGTGCCCGCAGCCGGGAACGGCGCCCCCTCCATCCCGGTGCCGGCCGATCCCCCGCCGGAGGCATCGTCGGTGACCGTGGGCCATGAACGTCGGGTGCTCGACTCATGACCTCCGGGCTTATCCACATGTGGGCGGGCGTCGGCGCAGCCGGGGCGGAGCGGGCCGGAGGCAGGAGCGGCGCCCCGAGCGGAGCCGGGAAGCCCGCCCGGCGGAGCGGAGCGCAGCCGGGGCTTGAACCAGTAGAGAAAGTTGTAACTCAGTAGGTCGTATGGGGCTGTCCTACTTCGTTTGATGCTTGACGTGTTG
Organism: Streptomyces sp. NBC_01478; assembly: GCF_036227225.1. Classification (GTDB taxonomy): domain Bacteria; phylum Actinomycetota; class Actinomycetes; order Streptomycetales; family Streptomycetaceae; genus Streptomyces. The sequence goes on from NZ_CP109444.1 coordinate 6,211,399, forward strand.
ACGTCACTTGATGCTTGACGGTTCCGTCCTCGGCTTTGCTGTCTGCGACTGCTGTCGTGGAGGCGGGGCGAGGCCGGTGTTAGTGGAGCTGAGCGTGGTCGAGCAGCGCTATCACGCGGTCATGGAAGTGGCTGCTGGAGCATCGAAGACGGAGGTTGCGGCCCGGTATGGGGTCTCGCGGCAGTCGGTGCATGCGTGGGTGCGCCGGTATGAGGCAGGTGGTCTGGCGGGTCTGGCGGACCGGTCGCATCGTCCGAGGTCGCATCCGTGGCAGATGCCGGCCGGTGTGGAGGCGGCGGTGCTGGAGCTGCGCAGGCTGCATCCGCGGTGGGGTCAGCGCCGGTTGCGTCATGAGCTGGGGCGTCGTGGGGTGGAGCCGGTGCCGTCGGAGGCGTCGGTGTATCGGATCCTGGTGCGCCATCAGATGATCGTCCCGGTCAGGAGGCGCCGGCGTCGGGAGGATTACCGGCGGTGGGAGCGGCCGGGGCCGATGCAGTTGTGGCAGATGGATGTGATGGGCGGGTTCTGGCTGGCCGACGGCCGTGAGCTGAAGCTGGTGACCGGCGTCGATGACCATTCGAGGTTCTGTGTGATCGCCTCGGTGGTGGAGCGGGCGACCGGGCGGGCGGTGTGTGCGGCTTTCACTGCTGCGCTGGTGGGGTTCGGCTGTCCGGAGGAGGTGCTGACCGACAACGGGAAGCAGTTCACCGGCCGGTTCGGGACTCCGGGGCCGTCCACGGAGGTGTTGTTCGACCGGATCTGCCGGCTGAACGGCATCAAGCACCGGCTGACCAGACCGCGGTCGCCGACAACCACGGGGAAGATCGAGCGGTTCCATCAGTCGCTGCGGCGTGAACTCCTCGACGACCTGGGGCCGTTCGCGGATCTGCATGCGGCGCAGGCGGTCATCGACGGCTGGCGCGAGGACTACAACACCGTGCGTCCGCACCAGTCGCTGGACATGGCCGTCCCGGCGAGCCGGTTCCGTCCCGCCGCGGCCGACGGGGTTGAACTGCGGCTTCCGGCCCGGCTGACCGACGTGACGGCCGGCGAGGGACGGACGGGGCAGAGGGTTGAGCGGGTCGGGGAGGCGGTGCTGGGTTCGCCGGAGGCGGTGGAGGTGGACCGGGTGGTGCCGCCGAGCGGGAATCTCGCGGTGGCCGGTCAGCAGTTCTGGTTCGGTCCCCGGCATGCGGGCGCTGCGGTGACGCTGTGGATGGACAGCACTACTGTCCACGTCAGTCTGGACGGCAGGCGCATCAAGACCGTGCCGTCGCGGCTGAGCACCGCGGATCTGGTGCGGCTGCGGGCGTCCGGGGCTCGTGCGGCCGGTCCCGCCCCGGCAGGCCGGCTCGCCGGTCCGCTGGCTACCCGCTTGCCCGTCCAGGTGGCCCGCACCGTGAACGCCTCCGGAGTGGTGGGCCTGGCCGGACAGCAGATCACCGTCGGTGTCTTGCTGGCCGGACAGCGCGTGGTCCTTCGGCTGGACGGCCCTTTGATGCAGGTCATCGCTGACGGCGTGCTGGTGCGGACACTGCCGTGTCCGATCCCGCCCCGGCGGCGGGCCTATATCAGTGATGCCCAGCTCAGCCCGCTGCCGCCGAAGGCGCCGCAGGAGGCGGTCCGGGTCGGGCGGAAGGTGTCCGCCCGCGGCAGCATCCAGGTCTGCGGCCAGCAGGTCCAGGTCGGCATGGTCCATGCCCGCACCGTGGTCACCGTCGAGGTCACCGACACCACCCTGCACGTCTTCGACCACGACGGACACCGCCTGCGGACCCTGCCCCGCACCACCAGCAAGGAGGTGACCCGCTTCAAGGCCTACGGCACGAAGAACCGCACAACAGGCTAGGAACCGGAAAGCATCAACCGACATACATCCGTCAAAGCTCAACTGAACCTAGACAGTGCCTGGTGGGTGTTGTAGGCCCGATGCGCTCGCGGGCTTCGAGGTTGCTGTCATGGTTCGGGATTCCGCTGCTGCTCGCTGAAGGGCCTGGGCTACCTGCTCGGCGTTCTCCGGGGAGAGTTGGATCTCTTGGGTCCAGAGGATCGACAGTCTGATGTTGCCGGTCATCAGGTTGAGGGCGACGTCTACTCCTGCCCCGGTGCCGGTGGCGTCCTGCGCGGTCAAGTTGAGGTCGCTTCTGAAGACGCTCATGGTGTGGGGGTCCTGGGCTCGGTGGTGGTGAGATTCCATAGCGGAGCTGTGTACCGCTCTGGTTTGGTCTGCATGAGTAGCGCCCGTAGAGATTCTCGCTGGTTGCCGGGAAGGGCCAGTGCCTCGGTGAGGTGGCGGAACGTTGTGTGAGTCATTCCGCGGTTTCGGGCCTCGTTCTCGAACCGGTTGAGCCGAGACAGCACAGCACTGGGGTTGAACTCCTCCGCTGGTGAGTGGTTCTTGAGCCGAGCGGCCTTCTTGCGTTCGTAGTCGATTTCCGAGTGGCCGCAGATTTCACGGCTTTGGGTCTCTGCCTCGGCCAGAGTCGTCGTCGACAGGATGGCGTCGGCCAGCTTGTTGCGGCTCAGGGTGGCGTCCAGGTCGACTTCGTGGACTGTCGGGCTGGTGTCCGTGAGGGGGATGGGGAGGCCGGCGTCGCGTACTTCGCAGATGCCTCTTACTCCTCGTGCCGTTGCGGCGAGCATCCCGGTTGCTTCGGAGGGGTGCCACTCCAGCACTGAGTCGACCGGCTCTGTGTCCTTCGCCGTGAAGGTGTGGACGAGGGGGCCGAGGAGGCTCTGTACCTCGGCGACGGGGAGTTCGCCGTCCAAGCCGGGGCCGGCGATCAAGAGGCGCACAGGCGCGTTCACTTGGCAGCATGCGGCCAGGGTCAGGGCGTCGGCCAGTGGGCTCTTGAGGGTTGGTTCGTCGCCTCGTGCGAGGATGTCGCCGCCCACGTCCAGGAGGTCGATCGACGTTGGTTCCAAGTGGCATACCAGGTCTTGGAGTTGGCGTACCAGACCTTGGGTGCCGTTGTACGGGTCGATCAGGGCGAGGGTGTGCGGGAGTTCCGACGCGAGCCGGGGGAGGGTGGACCCCGCCGGCGCGATGGGGCGGGCCTCGGTCGGTACTGACCAGACGTGCCGTGTGAGGGGTTCGAGGTGCGTGAAGTCGGAGGGGGCTCGGGGGCCCGGGAGTGGGTCGATCAACAAGCGATCCCAGGCGTACGTGAGGATCACTGCCGGGTTCTTAGTGCCGTATAGGGCGGCGTCGAGCATCGCTGCTGCGACGGCGTCTCCTCCGCCTCCTGCTGCGACGATCAATCGCGTCATGTGCCCAAGGCTAGGGGTTCCTGCGACAGTCCCTCATTCTATAGTGGCTAGAGGCTATAGCCACTTGGATTGAGTTGGACGAAGAGGGGTGTGTGCATGCCTCAGATTGAAGAGGCGCAGCCGAAGTATCTCCAGATCGCTCACTACATCCGCGATCAGATCCTTCGGGGTGACCTGAGGCCGGGGGACGAGGTGCCCTCGGAACGGCAACTGGCGTCGAGTTGGAAGGTGTCCAGGCCGACCGCCGCTCGGTCGTTGGAGGCGCTGAGTCATCAGGGGCTCGTCGAGAAGCGGCAGGGGTCGGGCACGTATGTGCGCAGCCTTGAAGTCAACCGGCGGGCGCGGGAGTTGTACGGGCGGGCTCGGCAGACAGGGAAGATCTACACCCCGGGCGAGTATGCGGTGATCACCTCGACCGGTTGGCGGGAGGCTCCGGATCATGTCGCTGAGGCGCTCGGCCTGACGAAGGAGCGTCGGGCAGTGCACCGGCGGCGCGTGACCAACAACCAGGACGGGCCCATCAATCTGTCCATTGCGTGGTTCGCGCCGGATGTGGGCGAGCGGGCGCCGAAGTTGCTGGAACCGGAAAGGATCCAAGAAGGCACCCTGATGTACGTCGAGAACATGACCGGCCGGCAAGGGAGTTACGCCGAAGATCGCATGTGTGCTCGGCAAGGGACCGAAGAGGAGGCCGCCGACCTCCAACTAGAGCCCAGATCAGCCGTCTTGGTTGTGCATCACGTCGTATTCGATCTCCAGGACCGGCCGTTGGAGTTCGCCGAAGCCACCTATCCGCCGCACCGTTGGGCTTTCGAGCAGGGGTACCCGCTCACCTGATGGGTCGACGTTTCGCCGGATCGGTTGCGTAGCGCGAGTGGCTAATGCCACTATCCAGTAAGTGGCTAAGGCCACTTGAGGAGGTGTGCCGCTCCGCGACGGTGCTGCCTCTACCGCGACGGCAACGGCAAGGAGTGAGCACGGATGATCTGCGCGATCGACCGCCATCCCTCTGAGGATTCACCACGACTCGGAGCGATGACCCTGCATCCCTTACCCGACTCGGTAGGGATCGCGCGGCGCTGGTTCCGGAAGTTCATCGCTCCGTACGACCCTGCCTGTTCGATCGACGACTGCGTGCTGATGATCTCGGAGTTGGTCACCAACGCCATCGTCTACGGATGGTCGGAGGACCCGTGGGTCGTGCGAGTGGAATGGTTCCGCGAGGGGACTTCGCTCCGGGTCGATGTCCACAACCCGGGGTTCCCGGCAGGTGTGCTGCTGCGGTGTCCCGATGCCGACGATGCGCACGGGCGCGGGCTGCTCCTCGTCGATTCCTGGCATTCCGGGCCCAGTTGCTATGGCGGCACGGTTGTTTCCTTTGTGGTGGCCGATGCCTGGGGAGTGGATTGATCGCGGTTCGTCAGGTACGGCAGTCAGGGCCCAAGTCAACGACCTGGGCCCCGACTGTGGAGCTGAAGCACCCTCAGCCCGCACCCCCCGGCTTCACCACCGTGCCGACGAAGTCGCCGATCGCCCCCAGCGTCGCCCCCAACTGCTCGATCTGCGGGAAGTGGGCCGCGTCCGGGATCGGGGCGAAGTGGCCGTTGGGGAAGGCGTCGGCGTAGCCGCGGCCGTACTTCAGGGGGGCTATGCCGTCTTCCTCGCCCCAGATGACCAGGACCGGGACGGTCACGCGGTGGAGGCGGCCGCGGAGTTTCGGGTCGTGGGTGAAGTGGTCGCCGCCGTAGATCGCGAGGGTCTTCTGGTTGGCGGCGCCCGCGGCGCGCTGTTCGTCGGTGAAGGACGCGAAGTCGGGGCGGAACTTGGCGCTGGCGAAGGACAGTTGGCTGATGTCGGAGGGGGACATGGTGCGCGGGTCCACGACGCGGTTCTCGACCATGTGGGCGTGGATGCCGACCGCGTTCAGCAGGGTCAGGGCGCCGATCCGGCCCTGGTTGTCGCGCAGGGCCATCTCCGCGGCGATCCAGCCGCCGACGGAGTTGCCGACCACCATGACGCCCTTGAGGTCCAGCGTGTCGAGCAGGTCCAGGTAGGCGATGGCCAGGTCGACCACCGTGTCGAAGCGTTCCGGGCGGGGCGTGCCGTCGAAGCCGGGGTGGGTCGGTGTGACGACGTACGCGTGCTCGGAGAGGGCGTTCGAGATGCCCGCGACCGTGCGCGGGCCGGCGCCGCCGTGGAGTACCAGCACGCCTGTGCCCTCGGTGTTCTCGCCGAACTCCTGGATGGTGACGGAGAGTCCGCCGGGGAGGGTGACGGTGCGGGTGGCGGTGGGGGAGGAAGCGGGGGTGGTCATGAGGGCAGGTCCTTGTCCGTTGGTCTCGGTCGGGCTCGGTCGTTCTCGGGTGCTGCTGAGAGCTGGCTCTCATTAAGGTAGGGGGTGCCCTCTCTTTATGCAAGTCAACTCTCATGATGAGGGTGAGATGTTGGTTGGGTGGGTGTGCGAACGCTCCTGGGGTTCGATGACAAGTACTGGGTGAGACCGTCGTCCGGCGGTCGGGAACGGAGACTCGGTGAAACCGGATGGACCGGGCAACCGGCGACGTGGCAGCCGCCGTCATCGTGACAGCGATCAGCACGGCGTCGATCGTGCCGAACACGGCGACAGCGAAGCCCAGTTGACGCGGTCGGCGCGTGGTGACTCGGCGGCCTTCACGCACCTCGTGAAGACGCACTCGGCCGCGCTGTACGGCTACTTCGCCCGGCGCATGCCCACCGCGGCGGAGGATCTGCTCGCCGAGACCTGGCTGCAGGCGTTCGCCGCCCGGCGCACGTTCGACCCCGCGCGCGGTTCGGCCCGGGGCTGGCTGTTCGGGGTGGCGCACAACGTGCTCGCCCAGTATCTGCGGCGGGCGGGACGGCAGGAGCCCGCGCCGGGACCGGAGGTCGTCGACCCCTGGCAGGTGGTGGACCAGCGGCTCGACGCCGCCGCGCTGGCCCCCGCACTGCGCCGGGCCCTGGCCGAACTGCCGCCCGAGGAGCGGGAGTTGCTGCTCCTGATCAGTTGGGAGCAGCTCACCCCGGCCGAGGCCGCCGCCGTCGTGGGTATCCCGGCCGGCACCGCGCGTTCGCGGCTGCACCGGGCCCGGGGCCGACTCCGTGACCTGCTCGCGCTGCCCCGCCCGACCGGACCGACGGGACGGAACCTGACCGCGACAGGAGACCTCGCATGACCATGTACGACAACACCGAGGAGATCGGTATGAACGAGCGAAGCGCACTGCTGGACTTCCCCGGCGCCGACGAACTGGCGGCGGCCGGCCTGGTCGAACCGCTGTCGGAGCCGGCCCTGGCCAGGGTGCTGGCGGAGGTCGAGGCAGCCGTAGCCACAGAGGGGATCACGGCTGCCACGGGCAGTACGGGACGGGGCGGGCTGAAGGCCGGCGGCGGGACCGTCACGCCGATCCGGGGGCCGTCCCGGCGCCGGCGGGTCCTCATCGGGATGCTCACCACGGCCGCGGTCGCGGCCGGTGTGGTGACGTACACGCACCCCGGCACGACCCCGTCGAGCACCGGCACGCACAGCGGGGTGCGCGCGGACACCGCGACCGTCTTCCTGGACGACATCTCCACGGTGGCCGCCACCCAGTCGGCCGCAACGGGGAAGTACTGGAAGAGCCACACGACGGTCGCGGACACGTACATCTCGCAGTCCATGCAGTACTACGTCGTCACCAACGGCAAGGCCGCCACGAAGGGGAAGCGGCCCGACTGGCAGATCGGGCCGAAGGACCTGGACTGGAAGGGTCTGGAGCAACTGACCACCGACCCGGCGCAGTTGCTCGCGCTGCTGCAGACTCCGCCGCGGCCCAAGAGCATCTCGCCCTTCGACCAGGCGGCCACCCTGCTCAGCGACTCACCGGCGAGCCCGAAGCTGCGGGCCGGGCTCTTCAAGGCGATGGCCGGGCTGAAGGCCGTCAAGCTGGTCGGCCAGGTCAAGGACAGCACCGGGCGCGCTGGTACGGCCGTGGAGTTCGCGGAGGCCAAGAGCGTCGGCCGGGTGATCGTCGACCCGAAGACCAGCGCGATCCTGGAGTACACCTTCACCTGGACCGCGGGACCCAGCAAGGGCAAGGTCACCCTTCACACGGTCCTGTCGTCGGGCTTCACCGACAAGATCGGCTGACGGGGAGGGCGGGCGGGGGATCCTCTAACTCCCCCGCCCGTCCCGGCAGTCAGGCGTCCGGCAATGAAGCCGCGAGGTCCTCCCACGCCCCGTGCACGTCCTCCCCGACCATCCCGAACTGCGTGATCATCGCGACGCATCGCCCGTCCTCGTCGTCGAGTTCGAGCGCCGAGGTCGGTCCGTGGGCCGCCGTGGAACGGACGAGGTGGCAGGCCCGGACGGCGGCCAGGTCGATCTCCACCGAGCTCTCCGCGAGCGCCGAGCGTCGCGCGTCGCCCGGCGCACGTCGGCCACGGACCAGGACGCCTCCCGGTCCGCGCGCCAGGGCGAACCGGTGACCGGGACGTCGACCCAGAGGAAGCGGGAGTCCGCCGGATCGGCGCCGAACGCCCGCCGCGCGGTCCGGCGTTCCTTTGCCGACGGTGTCCGGAACGACCACGCCAGCTCGCCCAAGTGCCGCTCGACCCGCTCCCATTTGGCCGGACCTCCCTGGATCTCGACCAGGGTGACCACTATGCAGTCGGGACTCGACCGGGTCATCAACACCCCTTCTGCTGTACGGCGTTCAGTGTTCGCGGAGGCCGCACTCGGCCGGGTGGAGCGTAGAGCCCGGGGCGGCGATCGCGGGAGGCGTCTGCCCGAGTCGGATGAACGCGGCGCCGGACGTGTCGGCGGTCAGGGCCTCTATGCGTACCGGCAGGGCGGGTCGGGCGAAGGACGGGGTGTGCAGTTCGGCCTCGGCCGGGGTGGGGAAGGGCGTGCCTTCGAGGGTGGCGATCGCTGTCGTGCCGCCGTCGGGCCGGAGTTCCGTCTCCTCGATGGTCAGGCGCCAGTGGAGGTCCGCTTCCGCGAGGAGTCGGCTGCCGTGCCGGCCGTGGGCCAGGAGAGCTGTGGGGCGGTGGGTGCGGATGTGGCGCGCTATCGCGCAGCAGAGCGGGACGTTGCCGCCGTAGGGGGTGTCCACTCGGTTGAGTCCCGCGAGTGGGAAGAGGCGCAGGGCGTCGGACAGGAGGCCGAGGGCGGCGTCCTTGATGCGGGGACGGCGGCCGTGTTCGACGAGGTCCAGCAGGATCGGGGTGGCCGGGTAGGCGGCCGGGAACACCATGCCGGCGTGGCCGCACACGAAGCCGCCGCCGGCGAGGAGGCCTGCCGCGTCGCCTGTCTCGTTGGCGGTGGTGGACACGGTCAGCAGGCGCAGGGCGTGGGCGACGCGCTGGGGGTCGTCGCAGTCGTGGCCCGTGGGGTTGGGTATCGCCGACCAGTTCACGGCGTCGATCGCGGCTAGGGGCACGGCTGCATTCTGCCGGAGGGTGACGCGCGCATGGGCGGTGCCCGACAGCGGGGGAGGCTGTCGGGCACCGGGGCTGTGGGCGGTCGGGCGGGAGCGGGGCCAAGTCCCTTGTCACACCGTCGTCTTGAGCGTGACCTCGATGTTTCCCCGGGTGGCGTTGGAGTACGGGCACACCTCGTGCGTGGCCTTGACCAGTTGGTCGGCGGTGGACCGGTCCAGGCCGGGGAGGTGGGCGGTCAGGGTGACGGCGAGGGTGAAGCCGCCGGAGTCCCGGGTGAGGAGGGCAACCTTCGACTGGACTGTGGAGGCGCCGAGTCGGACGCCCTGTTCGGCGGCGACGATGCGGAGGCCGTTGTGGAAGCAGGCGGCGTATCCGGCGGCGAAGAGCTGCTCGGGGTTGGTCCTGTCGCCGCCGGGGCCGCCCATCTCCTTCGGGACGGCGAGGAGTTCGTCCAACACGCCGTCGAGGGAACGGACTTCGCCGTTGCGGCCGTCGCCGGTGGACAGAGCCTCGGTGGTGTAGAGCGTGGGCATGGCGGTTCCCTCTTCGTCGGTGCTACGGGTGGTGGACTCCGAGTCTGGAACGGGTGACCGCCCACAGCCTGCCCCTGTCAGGGGCAGGCCGGGCCCGCAATCCGGTGCCCGACACTCGGCACGCCGAGACCCGGTACCCGACACTCGGCACGCCGCAATCCGGTGCCCGACACTCGGCACGCCGAGACCCGGTACCCGACACTCGGTACGCCGACTACTTCCCTCCGGCGGCGCAGAGTTCCGTGTCGATCAGGGCGTTCTGGGCCATCTCCGTGGAGAGGTCGGACGCTCCGTCTCCCGTCGCCTCCAGGACGACGGTCCGGCGGCCGTCCGCGCTGACCCCGTCGCGGGTGGTGTAGCCCATCAGGTCACCGGCGTGGCTGTAGTAGACGCCGCCGCAGGTCAGCGGGATCTCCATCAGGCCGAGGCCGTAGCGGGCGCCGGGCCACACGGGGTCGAGGGAGGCGGCTCGTACCGTCGTCTTCATCTCGGCGAGTTGGGCCGGGCGCAGCAGTCGGCCGCCGAGGAGTGCCGAGAAGAAGCGGGTCAGGTCACCGGTCGTGCTGATCATGGCGCCGGCCGAACCGGCGATCGTCGGGTTGAGGTCGGTGACGTCGATGGTCGGGCCGGTGTCGCCGAAGTCGGAGTATCCGTGCAGGTGTTGGCCGGGGATGCGGGACGAGGTGTCGGGGGCGGAGGTGTCGCGCAGGCCCAGCGGGCGGATGATGCGCCGGGTCACCTCCTGCTGCCAGGTGTGGCCGGTCGCCTTCTGGACGATCATTCCGGCGAGGATGTAGTTCGTGTTGGAGTACTCCCAGTCGGTGCCGGGCGCGAAGTCCGGGGCGTGCCGCATCGCGATGCCCACGAGCTGTCGCGGGGTCCAGGTGGTGTACCGGTCGGCCTCGAAGTCCGCCACCGTGCTGATCGCGGGGAAGTCGGCGGTGTAGTTGAACAGTCCGCTGGTGTGGTTCAGCAACTGCCTTACCGTGATGGCGTTTCCGTCGTTGCCGTTCCCCGACACCACGCCGGGCAGCCAGTGTTCGACGGTGTCGTCCAGCGACACCCGTCCCTCGCCGACCAGTTGGAGCAGCACGGTCGAGACGAAGGTCTTGGTGCTGCTGGCGATCCGGAAGCGGTCGGTGACGCGGGCGGCCCGTCCGGTGGCGGTGTCGGACACCCCGGTCGTCGCGGTGTAGCGACGGCCGTTCGGGCCCGTCGACTGCGCTACGACCGCGACGGTTCCGGTCCTCTCGATGGCGTCCACGCTCGCCTGGAGTGTGCGCTGCCGGGAGGTCGTGGTGTTCTCCGTGGCGCTCGCGGCGGGTGTCGCGAGGCCGAGGCCGACCGCGGCCAGCACGGCCGTGGACACAAGGTGACGGATCGTCATCATGGGCTGTCTCCCTGGGAGTTGGGGTTCGTCGCACCGGGCGTCCGGTGCGTTCACCAACCTAGGAAGACCGCGCGCGGTGATCGATCCAGCCCGCGGGCCGGTCCGCCGTACAGCCTGCTGTACCAAGGCCGTTCCCCTCGGGGAGGGGGCAGGTCCCGGAGGGGTCAGGCCAGCCGGCGCAGATCCTCCAGATACCGCAGGACCGCCGCGACCCGGCGGTCCACCTGGTCCGTCGGGGACAGGTCGAGCTTGGCGAAGATGCTGCGGATGTGTTTGTGGACGGCGCCGTCGGTGACGACGAGCTTCTCGGCGATGGCGGAGTTGCCCAACCCCTCGGCCATCAGGGCGAGTACGTCGCGTTCGCGGGGGCTGAGCCGGTCGAGGCGGGTGTCCTGGCGGGAGCGGGTGAAGAGCTGGGCGACGACCTCCGGGTCGATGGCGGTGCCGCCGGCCACCACGCGGTGCAGCGCGTCGAGGAACTCCTCGACCCGGCCGACCCGTTCCTTGAGCAGATAGCCGAGACCGCTGACCCCGCCGCCGAGCAGCTCCGTGGCGAAGCTCTGCTCGACGTACGCGGACAGGACGAGTACGGCCAGGTCGGGGCGTCGGCGCCGGGCCTCGACCGCGGCGACGATCCCCTCGTCGGTGTGGGTCGGCGGCATCCGTACGTCGAGAATGGCGACGTCCGGTTTGTGGGTGTCGATGGCGTCCAGCGCCTCGTCGGGGGTGCCCGCGGTGGCCACCACGTCCAGCCCCTCGGCGCGCAGCAGCAGGGCGAGACCCTCGCGCAGCAACGGGTCGTCCTCGGCGATCACGATCCGCATGTCAGTCACACTCCACAGCTCAAGTTCCGCATCGCAGGCTCTCTTTGCTCGTCACGATCCCCAACTCACCTACCGCAGGGGAGATCCACCGTCAGCACGGTCGGGCCGCCGGGTGGGCTGGTCAGGGTGAGGCCGCCGTCGTGGGCCGCGATCCGGCGGCGGATGCCGGTGAGGCCGGAGCCGCCCTCCGCGTCGGCGCCGCCCCGGCCGTCGTCCTCGACGCGCAGCACCAGTCGGCTGCCGCTGCCGCGTGCCGTGATCGTGGCGTGCTGGGCGCCGCTGTGCTTGGCGATGTTGGTCAGGGCCTCGGCGACGACGAAGTAGGCGGTCGCCTCGACGGAGGCCGCGCAGCGTTCGGGTACGTCCACGTCGATCCGGCACGGCACCGCGCAGTCCGCCGCGAGACCGGAGAGCGCGCCCGCGAGCCCCCGGTCGGCGAGCACCGGCGGCAGGATGCCGCGCGCGACCGTCCGCAGCTCGGCCAGCGCCTGTTCGGTGGCGGACTGGGCGCGTTCGAGCAACTCGTCGGCGCCGTCCGGGTCGCGGGCCACCATGCGGCGGGCCGCGCCGAGCAGCACGGCCACGGAGACCAGCCGGTTCTGCGCGCCGTCGTGCAACGACCGCTCGATACGGCGCAGTTCGGTGGCGTGGGCGTCGAGCGCGGCGGCGCGGGTGGCGGTCAACTCCGCGACCCGCAGGGAGAGATCGACGTCGGGACCGGCCGCGAGGAGCCGCCGTCCGGGGCCCGACTGGAGCCGGGCCATGCCGGGGGCCAGCCCCAGGATGATGGCGATCCAGCCGACGCCCAGCAGCGCCACGGCGAGGGCGTCCGGCCAGGTGTGCGCGTTGCCGATGCCGAGTGACGTGGCCGTCGTGTTCTCCGGCATGAACGTCCAGTACAGCGGGAACGCGGTGTCCCGTACGGCGGTGATCGGGAGCAGGACGCCGAGCAGCCCGAGCAGCAGGCCCAGGGTGGAGTGCCGTACCAGCCAGCGCAGTTCGCGGTGGGTGGTGGGGTCGACGAGGGCGAGCCGCAGTCGGGTGGGCGGGGGCGGCGGGGCGACGACCTCGGGGCCCCGGCGGGCGAGCCGGTCGCGTTCGCGTCCGGCCAGCGCGTGCAGGGCGCGCAGCGACGCGGGCGCGATGAGCAGCCCCAACCCGACGACGCTCGTCAGCGCGGTGAGGGCCAGCCACAGCAGCAACAGCGCCGCGAGCACTGCCGTGTTGAGCCCGGAGGCGAGCTGGGCGATCGCCCGGCCGGCGGCGCTCAGGGTCCGTAGAGCGATGTGCCCGACGCTCTCGCGTGGGGCGGCCGTTCCACCGCCGGCCGGCCCGCCGCCGATCTCGCTCGTGCTCGCTGTCATGCGAACGACCCTATGCCGTACGGCAGTTCTTCGCGGGCGCGGTGACAGGGGAGTACAGCCTGCTGTACCCCGAACCGGGCGGGCTGCGGGATCGGCCGTCAGGGGTGCCGGTCCATAGCGTCGGTGACGACAGCAGGAACGGTCCAAGACGCAGGGAGCAGCCCCCATGCAGCACACGACGACCCCCGATCCCGCCGACCGGATCGGCTCCGGGGACATCGCCCGCACCCTGCTCTGGACGGTGGTGGTGGCCAGCGCGCTCACCAACATGGCGGCCTCCTTCGGCGGCGCCGACACCTGGGTGCACCTGGTGTGCGGCGCGGTCACCGTGCTGTGCGCGGGCACCCTCGCCGTACGGAACCTGCGGGGCCGGCGATGAACACCACGACAACCGCCGCCGCCATCGCCCTTGAAGGCGTCAGCAAGGCCTACCCCGGAGGCGTACGCGCCCTGGACGACGTGTCGTTGACCGTGGAACGCGGCACCTTCCTCGCCGTGATGGGACCCTCGGGCTCCGGCAAGAGCACGCTGATGCACTGCGCCGCCGGGCTCGACTCCCCGACGTCGGGCAGTGTCCGTATCGACGGTCACGAGATCGCCGGGCTGAACGAGAACAGGCGTACCCAACTGCGGCGCGAGCGCGTCGGGTTCGTGTTCCAGGCGTACAACCTGATCCCGTCCCTCTCCATCGAGGACAACATCACGCTGCCGCTCCGGCTGGCGGGCCGCACCCCGGATCGCGACTGGCTGCGCACGCTGGTGGAGCGGGTCGGGCTGGCCGACCGGCTGTCCCACCGTCCGGCCGAGCTCTCCGGCGGGCAGCAGCAACGGGCCGCCGTCGTACGGGCGTTGGTGGCCCGTCCGGCGGTCGTGTTCGCCGACGAGCCGACCGGCGCGCTCGATCTGCGCAGCGCCCACGAGGTCCTCGACCTGCTGCGCGACCTCGTGAACGACCTGCGCCAGACGGTCGTGATGGTCACCCACGACCCGGCCGCCGCCGCCCGCGCGCACCACGTGCTGGTGATGGCCGACGGCCGCGTGGTCGACGCCCTCAAGGCGCCGACCGCCGACGAACTGGCCGCCCGTCTGGTCGAGTTGGGGAGGGTCTGAGTCATGTTCCGTCTCGCGATACAGATGGTCGGGCACCGCGTCACCGCGCTGATCGCCGTGGCCTGCGCGGTACTCGGCGGTGCGGCGCTGATCACCGCGACCGGTGTCCTGGCCGAGTCCGGCCTCCGTTCCCACCTGCCGGCCGGGCGGCTCGCCGGAGCGTCCGTCGTGGTCGCGGCCGACCAGGAGTTCCACCCGGCCGGCGATCTCCCGCTCGCGCTCCCGGAACGCCGGAGGATCCCGGCGCAACTGGTCGGAGAACTGGGCGAGTTGCCGGGCGTCACCGCATCCGTCGGCGACATCGGCTTTCCGGCCGTGCTGGTCGACGCGCACGGTCGGGTCGTACCGTCGTCCGGGGATCCTCAGGTGTCGGGGCACGGCTGGTCCTCGACGAAACTGCTGGCGAGTGCGCGGGTCGAGGGCAGCGCACCGAGCGGTTTCGGTGAGGTCGCGGTGGACAGTGCCACCGCCGCCTCGGCCGGTCTCAAGCCGGGTGACATGGTCAAGGTCGTCGTCAACTCCCGCCCTGCGAGCGGCTATCGGGTCTCGGCGGTGGTCGACGCTCCGGGTGCCGGTGTCTACTTCGCCGACGAGACGGCCGTAGAAATCTCGGGTCTCTCGGGCGTGGCCGGTCGCGGAGACCGTGTCGACCTGATCGGTCTGCGCACCGCGCCCGGTGCCGAGGACCGGGTCGCGGCCGAGGTCCGTACGAAGCTGAAGGGCACCGGGCTGCTGGCCGTCACCGGAGCCGGGCGGGGTGACACGGCCGCGCCCGGGGCCGGGGCCTCGCGCTCGCTGCTGGTGCTGCTCGCCGGTTCGCTGTCCGGGATCGTCGTGCTGATCACCGGGTTCGTGATGGCGAGCGCGCTGGCCGTGGCGATCGGCGGGCAGCGGCGGGACCTGGCGTTGATGCGGGCGGTCGGCGCGACCCCGAAGCAGATCCGGCGGCTGGCCGCCGCGCAGTCCACGGTCGTCGCGGCCGTGGCCGTGGCACCCGGTGTGGGACTCGGCTATGTGCTGGCCGGACAGTTCCGCGGGCTGCTCGCGGACAAGGGCGTCATCCCGGCCGAACTCCCCCTCACCTACAGCCCGTTGCCCGCCCTCGCGGCGATCGTCCTCATGGTCCTAGCCGTCCAGGTGTCGGCCCGCTGCTCGGCCTGGCGCACCTCGCGGATGCCGGCCACCGAGGCGGTCGCCGAGTCGCGCAGCGAGCCGCGCGAACCGTCCCGGGTCCGCACGCGCGTCGGCGTGGCCGTCATCGTCGTGGCGACCGCCATGTCCGCGCTGCCGCTCTTCTCCCGCACGGTCATCGGCGCCACGGCCACCTCGCTCGCCGGCATCATCGGGGCGATCGGCCTCGCCCTGGCGGGTCCGGCGCTGGTGCGGGGCATCGGCGGCGCGGCGGCCCGGGCGACCCGGTACGGCGGCTCCGCCCCGACCTGGCTGGCGATGGCGAACCTGCGCGCGTACGCCCTGCGCAACGCGGGCATCGTCTCCACGCTGGCCATGGCGGTCGTGTTCGTGCTGACGTACACCTTCACCCAGACCACCGTGCTGGCCGCCACCGCCCAGGACACCCGCACCGGCACTCTCGCCCAACTCCGCCTGAGCGCACCGGCGTTGGGCGGGCTGGCGGACGGTACGACCGCCGCCGTACGGAAGACGGAGGGCGTACGGGCGGCCGCTCCCGTCGGGACGACGACGGTGGTGTGGCAGTACGAGCAGTTCGGCGACCCGGCGTCCGAGTCGGGTGCCGCGACGATCCTGACCCCGGACGCGGCGGGCGTCC
This sequence comes from Streptomyces sp. NBC_01478, assembly GCF_036227225.1. Taxonomy (GTDB): domain Bacteria; phylum Actinomycetota; class Actinomycetes; order Streptomycetales; family Streptomycetaceae; genus Streptomyces. Next base: position 6,227,115 of record NZ_CP109444.1, read on the forward strand.
TCGACCTCGACGTACGGGACGGCAGCCTGAGCAGGCTCACCGGCGCGACGGTCGCCGTCAGCAGCGAGGTCGCCCGCGCGCGCTCCGCGACGGTGGGCCACCGGGTGAGTCTGGTCCTCGGCGACGGCACACCGGTCGTGGCCAAGGTCGTCGCCGTGTACGGCCGGGGTCTCGGCTTCGGCAGTGTGGTGCTGTCTCACGACCTGGCCGCCGGACACACCACGACGGCCCTCGACCAGTCCCTCCTGATCCGCACCGACGGCACGGCGACGGCACGCCAGAACCTCACGACACTCGCCGCCGCCCGCCCCGGCCTGACCCTCGGCCCCGCCAACTCCCCCTCCACCGGCGGCTTGAAGGACGCCCCGCCCGAGGTGTGGATCAACCTCGCCACGATCATCGTCCTACTCGTCTACCTCCTGCTGAGCATCGCCAACAAGCTGGTCGCGGCGACGGCCCAGCGCCGGGTGGAACTGGCCGCCCTCCGCCTCAACGGGACGACCCCCCGCCAGGTCCGCGCGATGATGCGCCGCGAGGCCGCGATGACCGCCGCCACCGCCCTCACCACGGCCCTGCTGCTCTCCGCGATCCCCCTCGCCCTCCTGGGCCAGGGCTTCCTCGGCCACCCCTGGCCGGCCGGCCCGACCTGGCTCCTGCCGGGCCTCGCGGTCCTGGTCACGGCGACGGCGTTCCTCACCGTCGAACTTCCTACGCGGCAGGCTTTGCGGACGGGGGCGGCTGATGCGATTCGGGGGCAGTGAGGGGGCGGGTTCATCGGGGGCGAGTACATCGAGGGTCTGGGTGTCGCCGCAGATACGGGCCGGCCGGCCGCCGCAGGCGAACATCGGTCCGAACGAGTGGACTCGCGGGGACGCGTACCCCAGGAGGACCTCGCGCCCGATTCCGGATGGTGCCGTGGCAGACCCAGTCCCGATCCGGAAGAAGTGGCCCGACACATGAGACGTATCCCTTCCCGACGCCTCCTCGCAGGCGTGCTGCTGCTGATGGCGTCCGCACTGGCCGCCCCGGCGACGGCGGCCTCCGCCGCCGGCCCGGTTCACCCCGTGGGTGTCCACGACGCGTGCCCGTCCGACGGGCTCGGGCGTGGTGTGGCCGCCCGGCTGGACAAGGCCGTCGCGGATGTCCGGCGGGAGGCCGGCATCCCCGGTGTCGCCGTCGGGCTGTGGATTCAGGGCAAGGGGTGTTACGTCCGCGCGACCGGCGTCGCGAACACCGCCACCCGCGAACCGATGCGCACCGACTTCTACTCACGGATCGGCAGCGAGACCAAGACCTTCACCGTCACCGCGCTGCTCCAGCTCGTCGACGAGGGGCGGATCCGCCTCGACGACCCCATCGACCGCTACGTCCACGGCGTGCCGAACGGCCGTCACATCACCCTGCGCCACCTGGCCGAGATGCGCAGCGGATTGTTCCCGTACAGCGCCGACCCCGGCTTCGTGCACGACCTGCTGAGCGACCCGACCCGTTCGTTCACCCCGCCGGAGCTGCTCGCGTACGGCTTCAAGCACCGGAACACCTCCGCGCCGGGCAAGGTGTTCGTCTACAACAACAGCAACCTGGTCCTCCTCGGTCTGGTGGTCGAGAAGGTCACCGGTCACCACATCGCCGACGTCATCGACCATCGGGTGCTCCGGCGGGCCCACCTCGACAACACGCTGTTCCCCGACGGGCCCAACGTCCGCGAGTTCCCCGAGCCGCACGCACACGGCTACACCAACCAGACGCTGAGCGGCGAGGTCGCCGACTCCACCGACTGGAACCCGAGTTGGGCCTGGTCGGCCGGCGCGATGATCTCGGACATGCGTGATCTGCGCAGTTGGGCCCGCACCGTCGCCACCGGCACACTGCTCAGCCCGGAGACCCAGAAGCAGCGCCTCAAGACGCTGCCGACCGGATTCCCCGGCCTCGGCTACGGACTCGGCATCTTCGAGACCGGCGGCTGGATCGGGCACAACGGGTCCATCCCGGGCTATGAGTCCGTGACCGTCTACCTCCCCGCGCAGAAGGCCACCCTGGTCGTGCTGCTCAACACCGACATCACCACCGGCGGCCAGGAGCCGTCCACGCTGGTCGCCCGCGCGGTCACCGGGATCGCCACCCCCGACCACGTCTACGACGGGGTGGCCCCCACCCGCTAGGCCGGACACGGCCGGAAACTCCCCCGGCTCCTGGTGGGGCCGGGGTGGTGGGGCCGACCGCCGCGAAGGGGCCGGAGCGGGGGTGACGGGCGGGTTCGGGGAGGATGCGGGGGTGCGCACCACAGAACACGAACCCTTGACGGTACGACGGCGTCCCGCATGCCCGAGGGCGGCCGTCCTGGTGCTGCACGGGGGCCAGGCGGACAGTGAACGCGCCGCCCGGCCCTGGCAGTTGGCCGCGTTGCGGATGGGGCCGGTGGTGCGGGCGGTGAGCGCGGGGCTGCCGTACGAGGATGTGCTGGTGGCCCAGGCCCGCTACCGGGTGCGGGGCTGGAACGGTGACCGTGCGGACCCTGTGCGGGACACGCTGCGGGCGTTGGACGCTGTCGCCGAACTCGCCGGGACTGTGCCGACCGTGCTGCTCGGGCACTCCATGGGCGGGCGTGCCGCTCTGCGTGCCGCCGGGCATCCGCTGGTGACGGGGGTGGTCGCCCTCGCCCCTTGGTGGCCGCCGGGCGAACCGGTCGCGCAGGCGGCGGGGCGTCATGTTGTCGCCCTGCACGGTGAGTGGGACGGGGTTACGTCTCCGGGCGAGACGGCCGAGTGCGTGCGGCGGGCGCAGGGGGTGACGGCGCGAGCGGGAATGGTCGTTGTCGCGAACGGGGACCACGGGATGCTGCGGCGCGGGGGCCTCTGGCATCGCACGGCTGCTGCGCTGGTCGCCCATCTGCTTGACCCCGGGGTTGTTCCGGACCCCTTGCCTTCGGGGGCTTATGGGGTGGGGGAGTTTCCGGTGATCTGAGTGGTGCCTGTTGTGTTGGGCTGATGTCACTGATCGGCCCTGAAGGGGCCTCGTCCTCAAACTCCCCCAGAGGGGGGACCCCCAGACGGGCTGGGTGGTGGCGGCCGGTGTGGGGACGGTTGCGGCTCGGACGCCGGACCCTCAGGCGCCGGATGGGCTCGTTGTTGCCGGCCCGTGTTGGGGCTGTTTGCTCAGTTCTGCTGCGAACTGGGCGCCGGTCAGCAGGGACAGGTTGGAGAGCCACAGCCAGATGAGGAAGACGACGCTGCCGGAGAGGGAGCCGTAGAGCCTGCTGTAGGCGCCTAGGGTCGAGGCGTAGGTCGAGAAGGCGGCGGAGACGGTCAGCCAGAGGGTGGCGGACAGGATGCCGCCGGGCAGGCTGCGGCCGCGGTGGCGGGCGCCGGCCGGGCCGGTGTGGAAGACGACCACGACCAGGAGGGCTACCAGGCACAGCAGGACCGGCCAGCGCAGCAGGTTCCATGCCCAGGCCGCCGACCTGTCGACGCCCGCCGTCCGGCCGACCGCCTCCGCGAGCGGGCCGGTCAGCAGCAGGGTGAGCGAGCCGACCAGGAGCAGGCCCAGCAGTCCGAGCGCGGTCAGGACGATGCGCGGTGCCTTGCGCCAGGGTGAACGGCGGTCCTGGGTGCCGTGCATACGGTGCAGGGCGCGGCGGAACACCGCGAGATAACTGGTCGACGACCACAGCGCGCTGACCGAGCCCGCCACCAGCAGGGGCCACGCGGTGCGGTCCGTGCGCAGTACGTGGTTCAGGGCCGTGTTCAGTTCCGCACCGGAGTCGGCGGGCGCGTACGCCGTGACGTGGATGACGAACTCCTCGGCCGTGTCCGGGCTGATCATGCCGAAGGCGATGACGGTGGCCAGCATCGCCGGCAGCACCGCGAGGATCGCGTAGTACGTCAGGGCCGCCGCGTAGTCCGAGATGTCGTCGTTCCACAACGACACCGGGGTCCGCCGTAGGGCCGGCCACCAGGCCGCCGGCGGCCTGAATCCGGCGATCCGGCGGGCCCGGCCGACGTACGACTCAGCGGACATGGGGCGTGCGGTGCGCGGCGGAGCTCGGCCGGAGCGGGGTGTACGGGGGCGTGGTCACTGGTCGACTTCCTGGGCGGCGGAGGTGGCCGACGGTTGCTCCGGGGTGGTCGTCACCCGTACCCGGACCCGCACCGTCGTGATGCCGTTCACGTCCGCCACCGTGTCATGGATCAGGGTGGACCGGCGCCCGAGGCCTGGCGTCGGGGCGAGGGCGACCATCCACACGCCGAGCAGCGCCGTTGGTCCGACCGCGATCACGGCCGCCGGCCGGTGCGCGGTGTGTACCCCGATCAGGTCGAGGGCGAGCGCACCGCAGGCCGACGCGGCCAATGCGGCCAGCGAGGTGAGCAGGGTGACCGGGACCTGGTGCCTGGACCAGCGGCGCGCTGAGGTCCGCCCCCGTACACCCGCTTCGGCCGGGGAGAGCGTCGGGCGGGCGTACCCGGGGGCGGCGTGGGTCGTACGGCCGGGCGGTGCCTCGGTGGCGGCTGTGGTCATCGGCGGTTCCGCTCGAACGCGTTCCGTACGTCCTGGACCGTGCCGCCGCGCTCGAACCAGCGGCCCACCGCCCAGCCCAGGCCGCCGAGCGCGGCCACGAGCAGGAAGGCGCCGAATCCGCCGAACCAGCCGGCGAACGCCAGGGCCATGCCCGCGATCATTCCGACGAACGGTGTGCTCATGACCGTCCACCTCCGCCTCTCACCCGGTCCACCGGTCCACCCGCGGATCCACCACTCCTGCCCGTGCCCCTGACCGGCAGTCTTATGCCCCGCGGGCGGCACCGGTGTGCGCGGGCCCGTTCTCCGCCTCCTGCCCGGTCAGCCCGCGGCGATGCCCTCGCCGCCGACGGCACCCGGTACGACGACCGAGCCGATCGCGGTGAGCGAACCGTTCGCGCCGACCCGGAACTCGTCCACGACACCCTGGGCGCCGGTCTGGACGTACAGGTACCGCCCGTCCGAGGAGGCCGCCGCGTCCACCGTGCCGGCGTGGGTGGCCGTGTTGCCCAGGGCGGTCAACTCGCCCTCGGGGCCCACCCGGTAGCCGGACAGGGTGCCGCTGGCGGCGTTGGAGACGTAGAGGTGGTGTCCGGCGGTCACCGCCCAGCAGGTGGCGGTCTGGCCGGTCGGGACGGTGCCCTTCGCGGTCAGTCCGCCGTCGCGGCCGACGGTGAAGGTGCCCACCGAGTTGGTGCCGGCCTCCGTCACCCGGAGCTGTCCGGCGGGGTCGAAGGCGAAACCGAACGGCACGGCACCGGGCGTCGCGGTCACCACGGGACGCGCGGAGGGTCCGCTGTGCGCGCCGACCGGGAAGACGTCGATGCTCTGCCCCGAGGCCTTGGTGGTGACCACGAGCTTCGAGCCGTCAGGGGTGAAGGAGATCTGCCCGACGGCCGAAGTCGCCTTGTCCAGACCGAGGTCGCGGTGCCAGGAGTCCACCTTCACCAGGCGTTCGCCGGTCCGCACGAAGCCCTGGACGGAACCGCCGCCGAGCGTGTTGGCGACGTAGACCCGGTTGCCGTGGAAGGTGACGCTCACCGGGAAGCTCCCGCCGCTGGAGATCTCCTGGACCCGTCGGAGGTGGGTGCCGTGCACGGCGAAGACGGTCACGGTGTCGCTGCCCGCGTTCACGGCGTAGAGCAACCGGTGGTTCCGGTCGTAGGCGAGCGAGCCCTGCGAGGCCAGGTGGTCGGCGACGGTGCCGGGGAGGATGCCGCCCTTGCCTCCGGTGGCGTAGACGCCCTGCTGGGCGAGGGTGCCGTCGGTGGCGCGGTCGTAGGCGACGACGGTGTTCGCGGTGGTGTCGTCGCTCTGTACGAAGACGGTCGAACTGCCGGCGTGGTGCGGGGAGTTGAGGCCTTGGTGGTTGTCTGCGGCACCGGCCGCGGGTGCGGCGAGGAGTGCTGCCGCGGCGACGGCCGTGCCGGTGGCGAGGGTGCGGGCGATGCGGGAGGCGCGGGGGGTGCGGGCCCTGTCGAGAGTCATGCGTGCGTACTCCTCTGTGCGGGACGGGAGAGCCGGCGGCGTCTCACGCATCGCCGGACGGTTCGCAACGCTAGACCGCGAGGAGGGGGTAAAACGGTCATAAGGTGCACTTTTGGGTTGATGTCCGGGGTCCGTAAGAATCACGGGTGGAATCAGGAAGTCGGGGCTCGCCAAGGGGAGTTCGGACTCACGAGGGGGAGTTCAGTGGGCGCCGTACTGCCGTGCCTCGCGGGCGGCCGCGCGACGCCTTCGGTGAAGGGCTCGCCGTGGCCGGGCGCGTGATCGGGATCGTCCTCGTCCTCCGCACCCGCGCGGCAGTCCTTGCCGAAGAAGAAGCTCAGTACGACCGTGACGGTGGAGGTGACCGCGAGCCGCAGCGCCCAGGCGGCGGCGGAACCGTCCGCGATGGAGGAAGTGAAGTCGGGCCCGCTGAGCAGCGCGCTGCCCAGCGGGAGCGAGCCCGCGCAGCTCAACAGGTAGACCCACAGCGGCGGTTCGTTGAAGGCGATGAGAACCGAGGCCGCGACGACCACGATCACGCTGAGTACGACGGTGAGCGAAGTGATGTCCATGGCCGTAAGCATTCCGTCGGCCGGAGGTCGAATCGTCGGCGCGGGGGAGGAGTGGGTTCTCTACCTCGGGATAGAGACGCGCCCCCGTGACGTCCCGGGTGCCGCCGCCCTACGCTCGTGCCCGATATGGAGACGACACGGGACTGGGCGCTTCCGGTGCTGCTCGTCGGCGTGCAGGTGGCGGAACTGGGTCCCGCGGCCCCGTTCCTGGACGTCCGCACGCCGGGCCCGCTGGGCGTCGTGGGCCTGCTGGTCGCCGTCACGGTGGAGACCGTCGCACTGAGCCGACGCCGGCACACCCCCGTGCGGGCGCTCCGGTGGGCCCTGTGCGCATCGGCACTCGGCCAGGCGACGGCCTACGACGCCTACGCCGACCTCGGTCTGCCGGTCGCCGTCTACTCCGTCGCGGTCCGCTGCCCCGCCGCCGTCACCTCGCGGGCCCTCGCCGCGGCCGTGGGAGTGTCCTGGTCCGCGGCGGCCGTACGGCTCGGTCTCCACCCCGCGCTCGCCACCCAACTGGCCATCGTGGCGGCCGTGTACGTCGTCTGCGCGGGACTCGGGCTCACGCGGCGCCAGTGGTCGGCGAGGAGACTGGCGGCGGCCCGCCTGCTGGCCGGGGCGGAGGAGAAGCGGCAGCGGGCGGGCGAGACCGAACGCGCCCGACTGGCACGCGAGTTGCACGATGTCAGCGCACACCATCTGACCTCGGTGGTGGTAACCGCCGACGTGGCACGCAGACTTGGCGACCGCAGGCCCGAACTGGTCGCGGAAGCACTGGAGTTCGCGGAGCGGACGGGCCGCGAGACCCTGACGGCCATCCATCGGCTGGTCGCCGTGATGCGGGACGCGGGCCAGGCCGACATACGGCCGATGACCGGACGCATCCATGAACTCGTCGCCGGATTCGGCCGGTTGGGCCGCCCGATCGCCACCGAGATACCCGACGACCTGGCCGGCCCCGCCGCCGAGGCGGTGCACGGCATCGTCCGCGAGGCCCTCACCAACGCCCTGCGCCACGCACCCGGAGCGGCCGTCCGGGTTGTCGTACACCGAGCGGGCGGAACACTGGAGTTGACCGTGGACAACACGGCGGCGCGCGGCACGGCCGACTATGCGGGCATGGGCTCCGGCCGGGGCGTCACGGGCATGCGGGAGCGCGCGGCGGCCGTGGCGGGAGAACTGACCGCCGGTCCGGCACCCGACGGAGGTTGGCGCGTCCACGCCCAACTGCCCGACACCACAGGGCCTTTGCCGTCCCCCGCAGGCCCCGGCCGACGCGGCTTCCCGCGTGAACGAAGACTCCGGGCGCTGACGGACGGCGCGCTCGCGTTCACCACGACCGCGCTTCCGCTGGTCCTCCTGCTGACGGCGGCGGAGAGCTGGACACACCACGAAGGCACCACCGGCGCCGTGGCCGTCGGCCTGGTGTCCGCGCTTCTCGCCGTGCACGCGCTGCCGTTGCTGTGGCGGCGGCACGCACCCTGGCCGGTCCTCGCCGCGGTGCTGGCCACAGCGTGGCTGTGGCCGCCGGCCTGCGCATGGGCGCCACTGTCGGGACAGGTGTCCCCCTTCCTGGCGGGCGGCCTGCTGACCGAGACACTCACCGTCTACACCCTCGGGGCCTACGGCCGCGGCGCCGCCCGCACCTGGCCCGCGCCGCTCGTGACCGCCGCAGCGAGCGCCGGTGCGCTGACCCTGACGGCCGCCGCCGACGGCGCGCTGGCCGGCGAGCCGTCCTCGGTCCTCACCGTCGCGCTGATCGCCGTGGCGCTGGGCATGCTGCTGTGTCCGCTGTTCGCCCTGGCCTGGGGCGTGGGTCTGATCGTCCGCGCCCGACGGCTGCGCGCCGTGGCCCGCGACGACCTCGCCCTCGGCAACTCCCGCTGGGCGGCCCGGACCGCGGCGGGCGCGGAACGCCACAGGCTGGCGGCACGACTGCGGGACGCGGTGCTCCACCGCACCTCGGCACTTGTCCGACTCGCCCACGAGGGAAAGCTGGCGGAGGTCGCCGACGAGGCCCGCGCGACGCTCGCCGCGATGCGGGAACTGCTGCACGAGATGAACGCCGTACAGGACGACGACCACGCACGCGTGGCCGCACCGACCGCGGCCGACGTCGAGGCACTCTGCCGGGCCGCGGGTCCCGCCGCTCGCAAGGTGACGGTGCGAGGCGTCCCGGAATCCGTCGCGGGTCTGCCGCAGGCGGTGATCCTGACGACGTACCGACTGCTGGAGACGGCACTCGGCGCGGGAGACCGTGACCCCGTCCGGATACGACTGAGGCGGGTACGGGACCGGGGAGTGGGACGGAAGCCGCGACGTCGTGGACGCCGGGGAGCGGCTCTGCGCCTCACGGTCACCGGCGTACGCCTGGCGGTGAACGGCCCGGCCGCCGAACGCCTACGGGCGCAGGCCACCGCCGCTCAAGCCCGCATCAGCTTCGAACAGGCCGGTACGGTAAGGGTGTTGCTGCCGCTGCCGGCCGGACCGAGTCGGGTGCCGGCCTGTGCCCAGGAGGTGTCCCCGTCGCCACACGCGTGATGGTCGTGGACGACCAGGCGGTGGTCCGCGCGGGGTTCGCCGCCATTGTCGACGCGGAACCCGACATGACCGTGGTCGCCGAGGCCGGGGACGGCGCGAGTGCCGTCGAACTGGCCACCCGAGAGGCGCCCGACCTGGTCCTGATGGACATCCGGATGCCCGGCATGGACGGTCTGACGGCGACCCGTTTCATCACCGGGCTGCGGACGCGACCCCGGGTCCTGGTGCTGACCACCTTCGACCTGGACGTCCATGTGTACGAGGCGCTGCGGGCCGGCGCCTCGGGCTTCCTGCTCAAGGACGCCCGGCCCGAGGAACTCCTGAGCGCGCTGCGGGTCGTCGCCGCCGGCGAGGGCATCCTCGCCCCGGCCGTCACCCGGCGCCTCATCGACACCTACGCCCAGGGCACGCCCCCACCGCCGGCCGTCACCGGTGCCCTCGACGGACTCACCCCGCGCGAACGCGAGGTCCTCCTCCACATCGCCTCGGGCCTGGCCAACGCGGAGATCGCGACCGCCCTCGGCGTCACCATCGGAACCGTGAAAACCCACGTCAACGCCCTCCTCACCAAGCTGGGGCTACGAGACCGGGTACAGGCGACGATCCTGGCCTACGAGAGCGGGTTGATCCGGCCGGGCGGGGGGCCGTACGCCGACTGACGCCTGTGTCGTGGCGCGCGGGCTTCCGTACGCGGACGAGGACATGGTGACGGTCGGGTCGATTGTGTGGACCGGCCGCGGGGGAGGGTGGGAAGGGGCAGGATTTCCGGGTGCTCGCCGACGGTCAGGGGGACCGCTCATGCCGTACAGCTCCATGGAATGGCCCGCGCGCAGTCTGTTGGGGGTGCTGTCGCCGCCGGCGCGGCAGGAACTGCTCGGACTGGGGGTGCCGAAGGAGTTCGAGGCCGGTGACGTGCTGCTGAGCGAGGGGGCGCCCGACCGGCACGCCGTGTTGCTGCTCTCCGGCTTCGCCAAGGTGACGGCACGGGTGGAGAACGGCGAGACCTCGCTGCTCGCCGTCCGGGTCGGCGGTGACACCGTCGGGGAGATGGCGGCCGTGGACGGCTCGGCGCCGCGCTCGGCCACCGTGACCGCCTGCGGTGCGATGGCGACGCGTATCCTCCAACCCGGCCTGCTGCACGAGCTGTTGATGCGGCGACCCGAGGTGTCCGTGGCCCTCACCAGGATCATCGCCGACCGGCTGCGCTGGGCCAACCGTCGGCGCCTGGACTTCCGGGGCTACCCGGCCAAGGTCCGGCTGGCCCGGCTCCTGGTGGAACTGGCCACTGCCTACGGCCGCCCGACGGAGGGCGGCGTGGTCGTCGGCTGCCTGCTGTCCCAGCCGGAACTCGCCGCCCTCACCGGGGCCGCCGAGACGACCGTCCACAAGGGCCTCAGGGAACTGCGCGGGAAAGGACTGCTGGAGACCGGATACCGCTCGACGACGATCCGTGATCTGGCCCGGCTCAAGGAGCTGGCGGACCTGCCGCCGGAGTGACGGGGAACCGTCAGGCCAGCAGCGGCCGGGCCACCACCAGCAGCCCGGCGCTGACGCCCATCGTCGTCGTGCACAGCACCGCCACGGTCAGGCACAGGTACTTGCGCACGGCCACCCGCGCGAGAAAACGGATCGTGCACGACAACTCCGCACGCAGCCGCTCCTCCTGGTCGCCGTGGCCCGCGGGCGGCAGGATGTCGGGCCCGGCCGAGAGGTGCACGAAGCTGTAGCGGTTGACGCCGTCGGGCCGCATCACCCGCGGGCGCAGGGCCGCGGCCAGGAACACGGCGCCGCCGAGCAGCCCGCACACGAACAGAAACAGCAGACTTCCGGCCACTACGCCTCGTATACCGCCGCCCTGCACGGTGTGCAGGGCCCGGCCGCTCCAGGACCCCGCCGTACCGACCATCGCGGCCTGTGCGGCGGCCAGGATCCCGGCCTTGGTGTCGGCGTGCTGATGTGTGGACTGCAGGGCGCTGAACATGTAGTGCTCGGGTCGGCTCTCCGGGGCGACGTTGTTGCGCGGCATACGCGTTCCTCCTGCGGTGGGCGGTCCGACCGGGACACCAGTAAGCACCTGCCCGGAACGCGGGACCCCGCATTTATGCGGGATCCCGTATGACCGGTAATCGCCCTCGCCGTACAAGTACCAGCCCGTAACTTCCGTCTCCCGCAGTATGTTCCGCTCTCTTCCGCATCCCGTATTTCGACGGGGTCCCACCATGCGCGAGGCGTGTACGACTGGCGTGCCGGCGTCCGCGTGTCGTGTTCGGGGGAGCGGACGCCGGTCTGTCCAGTGCGTGCTCCTGGACGCACGGCCACAGAGCGTGACTCCAAGGAAATGAGCGGAGAGTTCGAACATGGCAACATTCGGTCGCAGACTGCTGCTGGCAGTGGACGCCAAGGGGTACGGCGGTGTAGACGTGCTGACGCAGCGTCAGTTCCAGGAGGCGATCCAGCGGCTGCTCGCCGAGGCCGCCGACGCGTCCGGCCTCGACCGGGAGCGGTGGGAGACGCAGGAAGGCGGCGACTCGGTCCTCGCGGTCCTGCCGGACGGGGCCTCCGAGCCCGACCTCGTCGATCCGTTCATGCGCCGGCTGGACGCCGGACTGCGGGCCTTCAACCACGGTCGGCTGCCCGAGGCGTGGCTCCGGCTCAGGGCCGCCGTGCACTTCGGTACGGCGTCGCCGGCCCCGACCGGGTTCGTGGGCCGGGCGCCCGTCGAGATCGGGCGGATCCTGGACAGCGCGGTGCTGCGCTCGGCGCTGGCCGCCGTACCGGACGCCTGTCTGGCACTGGCCGTCTCCGCGACCGTCTTCAACGACGTGGTGGGTGAGGCGTACACGACCTTCCGGGCACAGGAGTTCCGCGAGGTCCGGATCGCCGAGAAGGAGTACGTCGGGCGGGCCTGGGTCTGGGTGCCGGGGGCGGATCTTCGGGCGCTGGAGCTGGGCGGCGGGGACGGTGCCGCCGTGGCCGAGGGGGACGGTGCCGCCGTGGCCGGCGGGGGCGGTGAGGCCGTTGGCGACGGGGGTGGTGAAGCCGCTGCCGTGCGCCCCCCGAGTGCTCCAACGCCCACGGAGAACAAGGTGGTTACCGTCAACTACGGAACCATCCACACAGAACGTGCCGTCTTCGGGATCCACAACTGACGCCGATCGAACCGAGTGACGGCTGAGAATGGACGAGCAAGAGAACGAACAGGTCGGCCAGAGCGGCGCTTCGTCCCCCGAGGGGAACCCGGAGACACCCGAGCCGACCCCGCAGGAGTCCGCCCCCGCCGCCCCCGAGGCGGCCGCCGAAGGCGAGAGCGGCCCACAGAAACCCGACGTACCGCAGGAGTCCGAGAAGCCCGACGAGACCGCCACTTCCGACGGCGAGGACACAGGTGACGCCGTGGCGCGGAAGAAGGCCGGAGAAGAGGCCCGCGCCGGTGCGAGCCAGGTGCACCACAACAGCGTCAACCAGTACTTCCTCGGTGCCCTGGACGCACCGGAGATCCACTTCGGTATCGGCGTCGCCGACTCCGCCAACGCCCGGCGGCGCGCCGTCGGCCGGCTCGACGCGGGCGAGGCCGACGCGGTCCTCGCCTCGTACGTCGAGCCCGACTGCTTCGAGGAGACGGTGACGGCGCTGCAGCGGGACGGCGTGGTCGTCCTGGTCGGTCCGCCCGGTACGGGGAAGCGGGCCGCGGCCGTCGCGCTCGTCGCCACGGTCGCGGGAGGCAGCGAGTACGTGGTGCTCTCGCCGGGCCGCAGCCTGGAGGAACTCAGCAACGGGCGGGTGGAGTTCGAGAAGGGCGTCGGCTACGTCCTGCTGGACCGGATGCACGAGAGTCCCTCCGCGACCGCCGACTTCGACTGGCGGCGCGTGCGGGACACCGTGCGCGAGCACGGGGCGCACCTGGTGGTGACCACCGTGCACGAGATGGAGGGCCGCGCCCCCGAGTCCGTACGCCATGTGCCCTGGCGGATACCGGACGTGGCGGCCGTGCTGCGGGTGCGGCTGACGCGCGCGGAGTGCGGGCCGGAGACCGTCGAGCGGGCCGTACGGCTGATGCCCGCCGGATGCCGGATCGCGGAGGTCGTCGCGGCGGCCGACCGGATCGGGCGGGGCGCCGAGCCCGATGTGGTGTGGACGGAGTACGGCAGCAGCGCGGCGGCACCCGTGCGGGACTGGTTCGCGCAGGAGCGCTGTCCGCAGGAGTGGGCCGAGGCGACGACGCTCGCCTTCGTCACCGGCGCCGGCTTCCGCGACTTCGAGACCTGCCAGGAAAAACTGGAGCACTGGGTGGCTCCCGCCTTCCCGCCGCCGGTCGACGACCAGGCGGCGGCCGCGGCCGCCCGTCGTGCCACCGACCGCCGCCTCTCGCTGAGCCGCAACACCCTCGTCGCCGTCGAGGAGCGCAAGAGCGGCGGGCTCACCCGCAGCGCCCTGGTCTTCCAGCACCCGCAGTACCGGCTGTGGGTGCTCCAGGAACTGTGGAACCTGCGCTCGACGACCTACTGGAACGGCGTCCGGGACTGGCTGACCGAACTGCTGCGCCGGGGCCGGCCCAGCCTGGCGACCCAGCTCTCCGTCGCACAGGGGCTGGCGCTCCTCACCCAGTCCGCCTTCGACGAGGTCGCCGACAACTACCTGCACCCCTGGGCGTCCGGTGTCGCGGGCCCCGCCGGGCAGACCACGGCCACGCTGGTGCTGCACTGCATGTGCCTCGACGAGAGCCTCGCCGCCGTGGCGCTCGGGGTGGCCCGCGACTGGGCCCGCTCCCCCGACCCGCAGTTGCGGTCGATGGCCACCGCGGCGTTCAGCGGCGCGCTCGGCGTGCGCTTCCCGACGGACGCCGTGTACACCTTGCTGCGGCTGGTCGGGCGGGGCGGCGGCCGGAACTCGGAGGCGGCGTTCGCGCTGGCCGGGCTCGTCGCCGTGCTCGTGGAGTGCGGTCAGGACACCGGCGCGGTGTTCCGGCCGCTCGCCTACCGGCTGCGCACCCAGCGCGACATGGTGGCCGGCCGCCTCAAGAACGGCATCCTCGACGCCACGCTGACCGTCCTGCGGGCCCGCGACGTACGCACGGGGCGCCCGGTCTGCGCCGACGTGCTGGTACGCAGCCCCGAACAGACCGAGAAGATCGGCGAGTTGTGGGCCGGCGCGCTGGGCAGTCTGCCGCGCCGGACGCTCGCCCTGGCCGGGCTGCACGCCACCCTGCGGGCGCTGCCCGCCGTGTCCGAGGAGCCCGAACCGGTGGCCGCCCGCTTCGGCGAGGCCGTCGGCACCGCCCTGCGGCCGGCGGAACGCCCCGGACTGCGGGCCGGCCTGGAACAGGTCGCCACCCGCGCCGAGCCGGACGCACCGGCTCCCTTTCCCTTGATCGACATCTTCCTTGATGCCGTACTGAGCACGGAGGACTGACAGGTATGGCCGAGAACTACCCGCTCGTCGAACAGCGGGAGTACGGACGGGCCGGCAGGCGCGCCGGCTTCCTGGGCCGGCGCGTGACGCGGGCCGACGACGAACTGCCCCGGCTCGCCGCCCACCATGTGCGGGTCTTCCGGGTCGGCGTGGAGTACGTCGAGGACCAGGGGCAGCTACGCCCCGACCACCCCACGGTGGTCGAGGCCGCCTCGGTCACGGTCGTCGACCGGAGGGTCGAGGTGCCCGTCGTGGTGGAGACCCGCATCCCGTCCGCCGAGGCCGGCGACTTCACCGTGCGGACCACCTTCTACTGCACCGTCACCGACCCGTGCACGGTCGTCCGCGACGGGATCACGGATGTGGAGGCGCTGCTGCTGGGTCATCTGCGGTCGGTGCCCGGACTGGTCGAGGACGGCAGCGACCGGTCGATCGTCGACTCGCTCGCCGTGCGCGACCGGATCGACGCCCGGCTGACCGCCTACCACGAGATGCGGCCCACCACCTTGTCCGGGCTGCGCGCCCGGCACGGAATCGTCGAGGTCTTCTCGCCGGCGGAACTGGCCGACGCCCTCGCCCAGGAGGACGACGAACGCCGCCAACTGGAATGGAAGCGGGAGCGGGAGGAACGGGAACAGGAGGCGGCCCTGCGCCGGGCCCTGCTGGAGACCGAACTGGAGCTCAGGCGCGAGGAACTGCGCAACACCAGCGCCCTGCAACAGGAACGCCACCGGCAGGAGGAGGAGCGGCAGCGCAGTCGCTTCGAGCGCGCCACCGACATCGAGCAGCAGCGGCACGAACTCGGCCAGCAGGACGTGCGAGAGACCTTCACGCGCGGCCAGCTCGAGAAGGACTTCCAACTGATCGGCGCCGACCCCAGTGCCGCCGACTTCCTGGCCTGGCGCAACGGGGACATCACCTCCGACGAACTCGCCCAGCGGCTGGACCGTCGGCGCCAGACCGACCGCGAGGCCGAGCTGGAGCGCATGTCCGTCGACCGGGACGACGAACGCTGGAAGCTCGAGCGCGACGACCGGCGCGAGGAGCTCACCCGCGCGGAGGATCGCGCGGACGCGGCGGACCAGCGGCGCGAGGACGCCCACCGCTGGGAACTGGACCACGAGGACGGGCTGCGCCGCCGCCAGGAGGAGCGCGCCGACACCGAACGGCTGCAACGCGACGAGCGCGTCTGGGCCAACGACGTGCTCACCGTGAAGGCCGACCTGAGCAGGCGGGCCATCGACCGGGGCCTGTTCGACAGCACGATCCGCGACGCCGGGCAGTTCATCAACGGCGTGGGCGACGTGCCGTACAAGCAGCGTGCCGACGGGCGTGAGGTGGTGGAGGGGGACACGCAGGGCGAGCTGGAAGGCGCGTCCGAGCCGGCCGAGACCGGCGAGCGGACCGGCCGCGACGACGACCGCGACATCGACTACGACGACAACGCCGACCTCGACTTCGGGGGCACCGACTCGGAGGCGAGCCTTGGCCACTGACACCTCACTGCGCCCCGCCGACAGCGCCGTGATCGACGACGACCGGGGCTCGGTCCGCCCGATCTCCCCGGCGAGCGGCCCGGCCGCGCGACTGCGCCGGCTGATCGGCGTCCGCGAGGAACTCCTCGCCTGGGTGCCGGAGGAGCGCACGCGCTACACCTGGTACGGCGCGATCGTCCTCAACACGGCCCTGGTCGGCGCCCTGTCCATGGCGCTGGCACTCGGCAGCTTCCGCTCCGACCTGCCGCTGCCGGCCGTGTTCGTGGTCGCGGCGGTGTGGTTCTGGGTGGTGCTGGTGATGGACAGTTGGCTGGTCTCCAGCACCCACGGCGCGGGCGTCAAGAAGTGGTCGCTCGGGCTGCGGCTGCTGCTGTCCGTGCTGCTGGGCCTGTTCATCGCGGAGCCGATCCTGTTCCAGATCTTCGACAAGGAGATCCGCCAGGAGATCGCCGTCGGCAACGACCAGAAGGTGGCCGACTACCGGGGCATGCTCGTCGCCTGCAACCCGACGGACGGCGCGTCCACGGCAGACCGCCCGGAGTGCCGCCGCTACCAGTTGAAAGTCGCGGGTTCACCGGCGGAACTGTCGGAGCAGATAGCGAACAACACGTCCCGGACCACCGACCTGCAGACCCAGGTCACGGCGCTCAACACGACGCTCAAGGACAAGATGGCCACCGAGCAGGAGCTGTGCGGCCGGGACAACTGGATCCGGCGGGGCGCGGGCCTGGACGTCACCATCACCTGCGAACGGGCCCGCACGGACTCCTCGTCGTACCGCAGGACGAGCAAGATCGACACGTACGAGAAGCAGTTGGCGGCGCTGCGGGCCGACGGCCAGAGCCTCCAGGCCAAGAAGGACAAGGCCGCGGACACCTACCAGCCGCTGCTCCAGCAGGCCGTCAACACCAAGACGCGGGAGCGCGTGGCCGACCTGGACACGGACGGCATCCTGACCCGGGCACACGGCCTGCGGGAGGTGGCCGGCTCCGACGGCTTCGCGCTGTTCCTGACGTTCGTCCTGCACCTGCTGCTCGTGGGCTTCGACGCCCTGCCCGTGCTGGCCAAGTTCATGAGCGGCAGCACGATGTACGACACCCTCCTCGGCGCCCGCTTCGAGGCCACCCGCCGCCTGCACACCGAGGAACTCCAGGTACGGCAGGAGTGCGCGCGGATGGAACAGGAGGCGCGGCGCCACCACGTCGAGCTGGACACCGACGACCGTATGCGGACCCTGGAACACCGCTATCGCGCGGCGCAGGCGGAACGCTCGGTCCGTGAACGCACGGACCTGGACGCGCGGACGGAACGCCTGCTCCGGACCCGACGGGCCTGAGCCCGGGTCCGACCGGACAGAAGCCGAGCCCCGGGTCGACGACCCGGGGCTCGGCCATGGGGTGCCGGCTTCCGCCCGTCCCGCTATCCCGTGCCCGAAGTGGCCAGCCGCCAGATCTCCGCCGTGGTCTCCTGCGCGGACTCGGCCGGGGGCGGATCGTTCGGGAGCTGGGCGGGTGCGGTCGTGTTCTTCCTCTTGCCGGGGTGGTCGGCGAAGAGGGCGACCGTCAGGGTGAGTTGGGAGTCCAGGCCGGTGGACCAGACGGTGCGGCGGGTGATTCCGCCGCCCGCTCCGGCGGTGAAGAAGAGCTGCGGGATCTTCTGGACGGGGAGGGCCGAAGGGATCGCCTCTTTGTCCGTCGTGCCGGTCTTGGACATCAGGGTGTTCACCATGAACGCGTCTTTCTCGTCCAGCGCGCGCCGGGTGTCCGGGTGGGTGGTGTACACCGGGCGTCCGTCACGGGTGATCTTCGTGACCGTGTAGGGGGCCGCGTAGAGCCCGTTCGCCGCGACCGCCGCGTATGCCGAGGCCAGTTGGAGGGGGGTCGGTGCGGCGGTTTTCCGCAGGTAGGCCAGCGGGGCGTCCAGCCGGGCCGCGGCGAAGGGGTCCAGTGCCGTTCCCGCCTCCACCGCGCCGCCCACCGCGTCGTTGAACGGCTGACGGGCGTAGTCCGCCCCGCCGTACAGCAGCCGGACCGCCCCGTCGCCGGGCTTGATCGCCACGACGGCGGTGTGGAGTGTGACGCCCTTGCCGTCCTTGTTTCCCCGACCGTCCTTGGTGTCCTGGGTGTTCTTGGTGTCGGCGGTGTCCTTCACCGCCTCGGTCGTGGCGTCCTGGAGGGCCAGGTCGAACGTCGTGTGCACGGTGTAGCCGTCGCGTGCCAACTGGTCCTCGGTGATGCCGAGCCGGTCGGCCGCCTCCTTCGCCGCCACGTCGATCATGTACTGCCGTTGCCCGTCGGTCGTGCCCGGCGGATAGAAACGGAACGCCGGGAAGGCGGCGTCGGCGCGCTGCTTCGGCGTGATGGCGCCGCCGGCCGCCATCGCGTCGAGCACCCATTCCCAGCGGGCCCTGAGCGTCGCCGTCACCTCGGGGTCCGAGCCCGCCTTCTCGTAGTACGAGGGGATGTTGACGATCGATGCCAGCGCGGCGCCCTGGGACACGGTCAGGTTCCGGGTGTCCACGCCGAAGTAGTTGCGTGCGGCGGCCTCGATGCCGGCCGAACCCCGGCCGAAGTACACGGTGTTGAGATAACCCGCCAGGATGTCGTCCTTGGACCGGGTGCGATCCAGCTTGATCGCGATCAGCGCCTCGCGTGCCTTGCGCGACAGGGACTGCTCCGGGCTCAGCAGCGCGTTCTTCACGTACTGCTGGGTGATGGTGGAACCGCCCTGCCGTTCGCCGCCGGTCAGCGAGGCCAGTACCGCGCGGGCGACGGCGCGCGGCGAGACCCCGTCGTCCGTACGGAAGGAACGGTTCTCGGCCGCGATCACGGCGTCCTGCACATACCGCGGGACCTGCGACAACGGCACCTCCTGGCGGTCGACGGGGCCGCGTCGGCCCAGATAGGAGCCCTTGTCGTCGAGGAAGACCGTGCTCTGCGTGACGGTCTCCGGGTGCGGCTCGGGAATGCCCGTCATCCGGTACGCGACGACCGCGGCCGTGCACAGCGCCGCGAGCAGGACGACGAGGGTCACGACCAGCCTGCGCAACAGGCGGCCCCGGGTACGGCGGAGGCGCAGGCGGAGCGGGATGCGCAGGCGGACGGGGACACGGGCGGGGACATCGGGTGTGCCGGGCCGGTGTTTCGAGCGTCGGGGCCTCTTCCAGTGCGGCGCCGTCGGGCGCTTCACTCGTAGCCCCCGCCCCGCACGACGACCTTGCCGGACGCGTCGTACACCGTGACGGTCGGACCGCCGTCCGCGAAGCTCGACTTGAGCTCCTCCGGTGACAGCGGCGCGCGTGCGTACCAGACGCCCCAGCCCGGGCTGCCCGCGAGCGTGAGGACCGTACCGGTGATCCTGTCGTCGGCGACGGTGACCTCGACACGGGCCGGGTCGGCCGACAGGC
Source organism: Streptomyces sp. NBC_01478 (assembly GCF_036227225.1). GTDB lineage: Bacteria > Actinomycetota > Actinomycetes > Streptomycetales > Streptomycetaceae > Streptomyces. The sequence continues at coordinate 6,246,541 of NZ_CP109444.1, forward strand.
CGTGGTAGAGGCCCGACAGGAAGTAGCCGCTGTTCACGGGGTCGGGCTGCGAGGAGACGCCCGGCTTCCCGCCCTCGGATCCGCGGAACTGGTTGGGCCGCTCCGGCGTCGACCAGTGCTTGCCGTCGGTGGTCAGCCAGACCCGCACTCCCGGTACGGCGTCCACGCGTTCGCCGGGCGCGACGATCCGTATCGGGCTCTGGGCGGCCACGCCGGCCACCCCGCCGCCCGAACCGCCCGAGGACCCGGCGCCCAGGAACCGGCCCGCCCCGAACCCGACCGCCGGCACCAGCAACAGCGCACAGACGGCCATGACCACGCCTCTGCGGCGGCGGCGCAGCGTTCGGCCGCGCCGCTCGACGGCATCGAGCGGAACGTCGGCCGGGACGACCTCGACGGGAGCCTCGGCGGCGGCCGCGAAGAGCCCCCGCAGTCGCTCCGCGTCACCCCCGCAGAGCGCCAGTCCACGCCGGGCATGGCTCCTGACCGCACCGGTCGAGCAGCCCAGCAACTGGGCGATCTCCGCCTCTCGCCGGCCCTCCCAGTGCAGCAGCACGAGGACGGCTCGCTGCCGTGCGGACAGGGTCCCCGACGCACCGTGCGGCACGGCCTTTCCGCGGCGCGTCCTGGCTCCGCGCAGGTACTCCTCGACGAGCAGCCGCCGTACGTAGAAGTCCACGTCGTCCCGCGGAATCCGGCGCCATCGCGCGCACACCTCGACCAGGGTTCTCCGCACCAGCTCGGTCGCCTCCCGGGAGCTGCCCAGGTCACCGGGGACTCCCGGGTCGCCGTGGAGCAGGTGGGCGGTGGTGACCAGTTCGGGCAGGCCCGCGTGCGCGTACGCGGCGAAGTCATGGCGGGGGTGCGGCACTTCGGTGGTCCTCCGGTGCGGGTGTGGGGGAAGTGGATCCCGGGACGCGTGTTTGTCGTCTCTCCTGTGGGGCGTGTGGTCGACAGGCGCGGCCTCGGGACCTGTACGCACCGCGAGGGCGGTCAGGTTGCACGGGAATTCCGAGACTCCGGTGAGGTCATGACCGAGGACGAGTTCGACGCTTTCTACGCGGCCGCGTTTCCCCGTCTGACCGGCCAGCTCTCGGCGTTCACCGGAGACCGGGAGGAGGCGCAGGACGTGGTCCAGGAGGCGTTCGTACGAGCCTGGGACCGGCGTGGGGACTTCCTCGCCGACGAGGCACCCGAGGCGTGGATCCGCACGGTCGCCATGCGGCTTGCGGTCAGCCGCTGGCGCCGGGCCAGGCGCTGGCTGGAGCTGGTGCGCCGTACGCCGGCGCCCGATTCCACGCCCGGACCCGGCCCCGATCACACGGCACTTGTCGCCGCACTGCGCCAACTGCCCACGGCCCAGCGGATGGTGATCGTCCTGCACCATCTGTGTGACGTGAGTGTCGAGCAGATAGCCTCCGACACGGGTGCGCCCGTGGGGACCGTCAAGGCCAGGCTGTCCCGGGGGAGAGCGGCGCTGGCGAAGCGGCTCGCGGTGGACGAGGCGGACGCGCCGGTTCGGAAGGAGCACGGCCGTGTCGGATGAACTCTCCACCGCCCTGCGCGAGTTGGCCGTGGAACAGGAGACGCGTCCGGTCCTCACCGGCGCCGAGATCCGCGGCCGTGCCGGGCGCCGGGCGCGCCGCCGCATGGCGGGCACCCTGGGCGCGGGTGCGGTGGCCCTCGCGCTGGTCGCCTCCGCGGTGACCCTGGGCTTCACGGACTTCAGGGGCTTCTCGGACCCCGCCGGGGAGGGGAAGCCGCGTCAGCTTCCGGCCGCCACCACGCCCGCCGTCCCCTCCCCTCGTGTCACGTCCGGGAAGACGTCGGCTCCCGAGCCCCGCGCGCCCGTCACCGGCACGGTCGCCCTCGGCAAGCGCGCCCTGTTCGTCGGGGACCGGGTCATGCCGCTGACCTCCAGCCTTCCCGACAGCCCCAAGGTGGTGGGGCCGTTGACCGTGTACAAGAAGCACACGACCAAGGTGGTGACCGTGACCGTCCTGACCGCCGGAGCCGCCTACACCACGGAGGTCTCGCTCGCGGTCGAACTCCGCGACGTCCACGGCGAGCCGGTCTACGTCGGCCTCGCCTTCTCCTACAAAGGGGACTCCTACAAGGAGGGGAACGGTAAGGACACGGGCGCGCGCGACGCCGGCGGAGGCTGGATCGGTCTGGACTCGGCCGATGCCAAGTGGTTCTACGACAACGCGAAGATCGGCAGCGTCCTGTCGGTCACCGGCTCCTCGTCCTGAACCCGAGATCGCCTCCTACCGTCTCGGTCCCGCCACGGCATAGGCCGCCGTGCCGGTGGTCAGGAGGAGCAGGGCCGTCCAGGTGGCCGCCGGTGTGCCGGACGGCAGCAGCGGCCAGGCCGCCACCCGGGTCGGCGTACCCGTGCCGGGCGGGGCGAGGAACGAGACCGCGAGCCAGGCGAACGGCGGCGTCCACGCGTACTGGCCGCCCGAGAGGGCCGCGCCCAGGGCGGCCAGTCCCGTCAGGCCCGCGCTGTCCCGGACGACGAACGCGACGCCGGCCCCCAGGTCCGAGCCCGTCGCCCGCACCGCCAGCGGCACCGCGGCGACGACCGCGCCGGCCAGCAGCACATGCGCCGCTCTCCGCGGCAGCCAGCGGATCGCGGCCGTCCGGTCCAGCGCGAGGTCCTGCCCGCCGAGCCCGACCGAGGCCGCCATCGCCCCCATGGCGAGGACGAGCACGGCCAGCCGCGGATCGCCGTCACCGGGTCCCTCGCCGCCGCCCCGGGCCGGCGCCCACACCGCGGCCGCGCCGATCACCATCGCGGCCAGCGACGCGGGCACCTGACGCGAGCGGGCGTAGAGCGTCAGCCATCTCACCGGGACCCCTCACCGGACAGCACCTCGAACGGGTCCCCCTCGCAGGACAGCGCGGCGGCCCGCATCGCGTTGATCCGCGCGAGCTGTTCGGCCGGCGGAAGCGCCTTGAGCTTCTTCCATACGGGGCCGGTCCTGGCGGCAACCTCGCTCGCCGCCGCCGGTGTGCCGGGCAGTGGCTTGAGGTCCCCGAGGACCCAGCCCACCGCCACGGCCTGCGCGTACTCGTCGTCCCCGAAGCCGCTCCAGCCGACGGGAGTGCATCCCGGCGCGAGGCCTTCGGCGAGCAGGGCCCAGGTCAGTTCGTCGCCCTTCGAAGCGCCGGCCACGATGGCGTCGTCGAAGGTGAACAGCACAGTCGTACGGGACCACTTCGGCGTGGAGCCTTCCGGCAGTACGGCGGTGTCCTCCCGGACCGAGACCGGCGCCCGGTCGCCGAGGGCCGCTCGCAGCAGCCGTAGCGCCTTCTTGCCCGGGGCCGCCAGGTCGGCGAGGCGGTCCTGGTGTGCCCTGGTCACGCAGACCGGGCCGTCGCACACCGGCTCGGCGGCGGTCCTGTCGACGACGTACATCCGGCGCGGGTCGGAGGGGAGGACGAGCAGGGCGAGGACCGCGCCCGCCAGGACCGGGGTCAGGGCGGTCAGCCGGGCGCGCGGGGTCGCGGCGACCAGGAGCGCGAAGCCGGTCAGGGCCATGCCGAGGAGCCAGATCGTCTGCCCGATGTGGACGGGGGCGGAGAGCGTGACGAGTGCGCTGCGGACCTCGTCGACCTCCGGTGACAGGAGGGAGAGACGGTTCGGCCGTGTGCTGTCGAAGCCCGTCGCCGGGTCGACCGTCGTCGTACGGCCGAGGGACATGTGCATGAGCGCGGTGAAGGTGAAGGCGCCGATGGTCAGGAGGGGCGGGGTCAGCGCGGACGGCAGGGTCCGCGCGGCGCCCATGCCCAGCAGCGCTCCCGCGACCAGGAAGAAGGCTCCCACCAGGGAGATCGGCAGCCAGTCGAGATGCGTGTACGACGTGTGGGCGAGGACCTGGACTCCGCCGACGAGGACGACGAGCGCGAAGGCCGAGGCCAGCGTGATCGCCGTGGCGCCTGCCGGTACGGCCGCGCGGTGCCGGGCCGGCCGGGGTGTGCTCGTCAGCAGTTCGACCATCTTCGAGCGGTGGTCCCGCAGGCCCTGGAGGGCGCCGAATCCCACGGCGAGCGGCCAGAGATAGAACAGCAGACTGCGGGTCCACATGGCCAGGGACGTCCACTGGGCCGTCCATGCGGTGGTGCCGTTCCACCACGAGGCGCTCCTCAGCAGGTACAGGAACGCCAGTGCGCTGGCCAGGACCACGGCTCCGGCCCACGGGGCGACGGAACGTCTCAGCTCGATACGCAGGACGCGGAGGTTCGGACGGACGTTCAGGGCGGCGCGCGGGGCGCGGGCGTTCACCAGGAACCCCTCTCCCGCTCGGGGGCCAGCAGCAGTGCCGAGTAGCCGCGCTCCAGCGGGCTGTCGCCCACGTGGTCGGGGCCGCCCGCGGCGGCCAGTTCGTCCGGGGTGCCCTGGAAGACCAGCCGGCCCTCCGCGAAGAGCACGACGTCCGTGCAGGCGGCGGCGACGTCCTCGACCAGGTGGGTCGAGACGACCACGCAGGTGTCCGTGCCCAGTTCCTGCAACAGCCTGCGGAAGCGCAGCCGTTGCGCCGGGTCCAGGCCGGCCGTCGGTTCGTCGAGCAGCAGGATCGCCGGATCGTTCACGATGGCCTGGGCGATGCCGACCCGCCGGACCATGCCGCCCGACAGCGCCTTCATCTTCTCCTCGGCACGGTCGGCCAGACCCACCCGCTCCACGGCCCGCTGCACCGCCCCCGGGATGTCCGCCTTGGGCACCTCCTTCAGCCATGCCATGTACTCCACGAACTCGCGCACGGTGAAGCGCTTGTAGTAGCCGAACTCCTGCGGCAGATAGCCGATCCTGCGGCGCAGCGCACGGTGCTCGCCCAGGCCGCCCGCGGACTCGCCGAGCAGTTCGAGGATGCCCTCGGCGGGGCGGAGGACTGTGGCCAACGCCCTGATGAGGGTGGTCTTGCCGGCCCCGTTGGGCCCGAGGAGACCGTGCACGCCGGTACCCAGCGACAGGTCGAGCCCGTCGACCGCCATCCGTTTCCGGCCGGCCCTGACCTTGAGCCCGACGGCCCGGATCTCCCAGGCGTAGGGCGTCGGCGCGAGCTCGGCCGCGCTCACCGCGGGCATCATGTGGTGGTCCTTTCCGAGGAGTTGAGGGGTGGGCATGTCGTTCGTACCGCCCGCGTTCACCGGTGCGCTCCCAGGACGGAGTACGCGCCCCTGCGGACGACCACGACCCCGACGCCGAGCGTGAGGACCAGCCCCCACACCGGCAGACCGCCGCCCGTCTGGAGGGCGAAGGTCGCACGGCTCGCGGCCACGGTCGGGATCACGACCACGGCGGCCCATACGGCGACCAGCGCGACGGCGGCACGGGTCACCCCGACGACACCGCCGAGCGCCAGGGTCGTGGAGGTGAAGGCCAAGCAGGGCAGCAGCCACTGCGCGGCCGTCACACCCGGCACCCCCGTCGCCCAACCGGCCGCCAGCAGCACGGGCACGACCACCGCGAGCACGGACGCCGTCCGCCGCAGCACCAGATGGAGCCCGGCCCTCGGCACCGAGGCCGTCAGTTCGTACGCCGGGTCGAGCGCCCGCGACCAGGAGGCCGCGACGCCGAGCACGGGCAGGACCGGGGCGAGCAGCAGCACCAGCGACACCTGACGGGAGCCGGAACCCGTGCCTCCGCCGAGGCCGAAACCGCCGCCGGCCAGGTCGAGCAGCAGCGCGAGCCCAGTGACGCTCACGATCATGGCCAGCCACGGCACCATCGCGGGCGTCAGCCAGCTCGACAGCCGTACCGACCGGTGCCGTCGGCGGGGCAGGGGCGCGACGGCGGCCAGTCGGGCTTCGAGGCCGGACCGGACGGCGTCGACGAGCGCCACCACGTCGGGCGCCCGCGTCACCACGGCCGCCGACAACCGGTCACGGCAGACCCGGCACCCCTCCAGATGGGCCTCTACGGCCCACACCTCGTCGGCGGCGAGATCCGTGCCGCCGCGCGCGTAACCGTCGATGAGCCGAGGCGACGCGTGCGCCGCGCCCTGCTCGACACCCTCCGCTTTCTTGATCCGCCTCACGTCAGCGCCCTCCGCATCGCGATGCGGGCCCGCCGGGCCCGGGTCTTGACCGTGCCCTCGGGCAGCCCGAGCAGGACGGAGGTCTCCCGCACGGACAGCCCGTCGAGGACCATGGCCTGCAGTACCTGCCTGAGTTCCGGGGCCAGTTGCCGCAGCGCGTCGCCGACGTCCCCGCCGACGGTCGCCGCGAGCGCCTCCTCCTCGGCGGCGGGTGCCGCGCCGACGGGAGCGGCGGCGGGCGGCGGCTCGGCATGGTGGGCCCGGCGCCGGAAGGCGTCGACGAGGCGGCGCGCCGCGATCGTCCACAGCCACCCGAGGGCCGTCCCGCCCACCGAGGCCCCCGCGAACGCGCCCGCCGCGCGCCACACCGCCAGGTACGTCTCCTGCATGACCTCGGCGACGATCTGCTCGTCGGCACAACGCCGGCGCAGCCGCACGGCCATCCACGGCGCGGTACGCCGGTACAGCTCGTCGAACGCCGCGCGGTCGCCCCTGGCCACCAGCCGGACGAGACGCTCCTCGTCCAACTCGCCCGCTGCCTCCCTGACTGATCTCACACCGGCTAGACGCCGGGCAAGGGCCACCGGTTTTCTCTACGGCGTGAGCCACGTCACACGGTTGGTCGCGGCGAGTGCGGGTGTAGAGGCTCGGCATGATGTCCGTCGTGACGCATCAGATATCCCTGGAATCCGAACTCACGGCGTTCATGGGCGAGTACGAGCGCGCCAACAACAGCCATGACATCGAGCGGGTCGTGCCGTTCGTCGCCGATGACGCCACGTACTGGTTCTCGGACGGCTCTTATCAGGGCATCGAGGCGATCCGGTCCGCGATCGAGAAGACGTTCGCGACGATCCTCGACGAGGTGTACGCGATCCGGGAAGTGGAGTGGCCCGTACTCACCGCGGATTTCGCGGTGTGCCGGTATCGATTTGCCTGGACCGGCGTCATCGACGGTGCATCACGCTCCGGCCAAGGTCGGGGCACGAATGTCATCGCGCGGCGGGACGGCGGCTGGCGGATGCTGCACGAGCATCTCAGCTCGTGATCCTGGCCGGGTTTGTTGCGGAAGAGGGTGATCGCGGTGGACCGGTCCTCGGCGCAGCCGACGAACCAGGCGGACTTCGTGAGGTGCAGGACTTTGCCGATGGTCGCGGCCACCCCCGGACTGAACGCGGCGCGTGCGTGCGGGTGTTTGGAGGCCGGTGACCCGCTTGCCGTGCCGGAGCAAGGTCACCAACGCGCCCTGCATGTCCGGGAATTCGGGAGGCGTCTTCACCGACCAGCGGGTGGGGCGGGCGCCCCGCTGGCCGTCGATCAGGGCGTCGACGGCACCCTCAGTACCTCCTACGGCCGCTGGAAGAGCTTCGCGTTCGTCGAGAACGGCACGGCGCCGACGGCCGCGGTCACCCAGGGACTGGACGGCCTCGCGGCGACGGTGGAGGGCTGCTGGTAGCAACGGCCCTCCAACCGCGGGCACATCCGTGGAGTCCCCGCGGGAGGGGGAACTCGAGTGAGGGCGGGTGCCGGTGTGCTCACCAGGTGGGGATGAAGCCTCCGTCCACGGTGATGTCGGCGCCGGTGACGTTCGCCGTCCGGTCCGCGGACAGGAGCAGGACGACGTCGGCGATCTCGGCGGGCCGGGAGAAACGGCCGGTCACCGTGGTCCGCGCGGCGTTGTCGATGACGTCCTGGGGTTTCATGCCGGTCGCCTCGGAGACCGTCGCGGCGACGCCGCCCTCCCCCAGCCAGAGATCGGTCTCGACCGGCCCCGGGCTGACGGTGTTGACCCGGATCCCCTTCGGGCCGACCTCCTTGGACAGGGCCTTGGAGAAGCCCGCGAGGGCCGCCTTCGAGGCGCTGTAGTCGATGACCGCCGGGTCGGGGAGCGCCGCGTTGACCGAGCAGATGCTCACGATCGAGCCCCGTCCCCGGGCCAGCATCACCGGCAGGGCGCTGCGGGTCGTACGGACGGCCGCCATCAGGTTGAGGTTCAGGGTGGTGAGCCACTCCTCGTCGGTGACCGAGAGGAACCCTCCGGTACGGGCCGGAGCCGTGCCCACGTTGTTGACGAGGATGTCGATCCGGTCGCCCGCCGCCTCGATGAGCCGCGCGGGCCCCGACGCGTCGCCCAGATCGACCGGTACGACCCGCACGCTCCCCGTCGCGGCCAGTTCCTCCAGCCCGGCCGAGGAGTGCCGGGCCCCGGCATGGACCGTGACCCCCTCCGCGACCAGCGCCCGTACGACCGCCAGCCCGATCCCCCTGCTGGCACCGGTGACCACGGCCACCTGTCCGTTCAGTCCGAGATCCATCCTGAGTCCTCCTCGTGTCGATACGAGCATGCGCCCACCGCGCCATGAACGTCACCGCTTACTTGCCGAGCAGGTAGATGCCCACGGCGATCGCGCCGCTCCCGCCGAGGATGTGCACGAATCCGAACATTCTGAAGTTCGACACCCCGGCCGGGGGACCGCCGTGGATGCGCGGCGACTTGTTCCGCCGCGTGCTCGTCGCCTTCGCGTGGAGGAGGGACGCCAGCCCCTTGTAGTCGGTGACGACGACGATCCCTCCGCACATCAGGGCGACACCCACGAAGACGAAGAGGACGGCACCGGCCGTGCTGGGCGGGGCACTTGGCGGAGCCGAGCCGACGAGATCGGCGAGAGTCGTCACGGCGACCATCGTGGGGTGGCGCGCCGGAGCGGTCAACGGGAGGACCCGGGCCGGGCCGACATCGGACGCGATCTTTACGCCCGCTCGGGCGCGGCGCGTTGTGCCGGTCGCGGTGCCGTCATGTCCAGCAGGAGCACGGCGTCGTGGTCGGGGCTGCCGGGTTCGGCGGTGTAGACGCCGATGCGCTGGCCGGGGGTGCCCTCGATGTGCAGGGACTGGGAGGTGAGGGTGAGCGTGCCGACCCGGGGGTGGTGGAAGGTCTTCCGGGCCGGTTTGCGGCCGGTGACTTCGTAGCGCTCCCACAGTCCGGCGAAGTCGGGGCTCTTGAGGAGGAGTTCGCCGACGAGGTTGGTGAGGTCGGGGGCGTCGGGGGCCGTGCCGGCGATGGCTCGCAGGCGGGCGACGCAGGTGGCGATCTGCCGTTCCCAGTCCGCGAACAGGTCGCGGGCCGTGGGGTGCAGGAAGAAGTAGCGGGCCAGGTTGCGCTGCTTGACCGGCCAGTCGTCCAGGCCCGCGTAGAGGGCGAGGCCGCCGGGGTTCCAGGCCAATAGGTCCAGGCTGCGGCTGATGACGTACGCCGGGTTCGGGCGGAGCGATTCCAGCAGCAGGTGGAGGTGGGGGCGTACGACGCGGCTGGGCGCGGGCGGCGGTTCCGGGACGTAGCGGGCGGCCCGGGCGGCGAGTTCGCGCAGGTGCTGGTGCTGCTGGTCGTCCATGTGCAGGGCGCGGGCGAGCGAGTCGAGGACGGCGGGGCTGGGGCGGGTCTCCTTGCCGCGTTCCAGGCGCACGTAGTAGTCGATGCTGATGCCGGCGAGGGTGGCCAGCTCCTCGCGGCGCAGCCCGGGGGTGCGGCGGATACCGGCGCCGACGGTGAGGCCGACGTGGTCGGGGCGGGTCTGGGTGCGGCGGGCGCGCAGATAGCGGCCCAGCTCGGCGCCCTCGCTGTGCGCGCTCTCGGTTGCCATGTCCCCAGTCTCGCCCGCTCCCCGCCCGCCGCGCAGGTGGGAGGGGGGCCCTGTCGTTACCCCTGAAGAGCCCGCCCTGCCACACCGTCGCGATCCGGGCGAAGGTGAACGGCGAACGAGGAAGACGAACGAGGAAGACGCCGACACCCCGGCCCCGCCCCAGCCCCCGGCACGATCTGCCGGGCGCGGGGAGCACGCGGAGAGGGCCGGGCGACGCAACGAACCGGAGAGGGCGACATGCGCTACATCAAACTGCGTGACCTGGAAGTTTCCCGGATCGGCCTCGGCGCGATGGGCATGTCCCACGGCTACACCGGCTCCGGCACCGACGACGCGGAGTCGATCAGGACCGTGCACCGGGCGTTGGAGCTGGGGGTCACGCTCATCGACACGGCCGAGATCTACGGCCCCTACACCAACGAGGAGCTGATCGGCCGGGCGCTGCGGGGCCGTAGGGACCAGGTGGTGCTGGCCACGAAGTTCGGCCTGGTCTCGCACGCCGGTGCGGGCGCCTGGAACCAGGACTCCGGCCGCGCGAACATCCGCACCGCCGTCGAGGGCTCCCTCAAGCGGCTGGGCACCGATCACATCGACCTCTACTACCAGCACCGCGTCGACCCGAACACGCCGATCGAGGAGACCGCGGGCGCGGTGGGCGAGCTGATCGCCGAGGGCAAGGTGCGCGCGTTCGGCCTCTCGGAGGCGGGCCCGGACACGATCCGGCGCGCGCACACCGTCCAGCCGGTCAGCGCGGTGCAGTCGGAGTACTCGCTGTGGACCCGCGGGATCGAGGACCGTGTCCTGCCGGTGCTGCGGGAGCTGGACATCGGGCTGGTGCCGTTCTCCCCGCTGGGCCGCGGTTTCCTGACGGGCGCCATCCGCTCCCCCGAGCAGTTCGACGCCTCCGACTTCCGGCGCGACAACCCGCGCTTCACCGGCGAGAACTTCCAGCGCAACCTCGCGCTCGCCGACGAGGTCAAGGCCGTGGCCGCCGAGGTCGGCGTCACACCCGCCCAGATCGCGCTGGCCTGGCTGCTCGCCCAGGGCGACGACATCGCCCCGATCCCCGGCACCAAGCGCGTCGGCCGCGTCGAGGAGAACACCGCCGCCGACGCCGTAGAGCTGACCGGCGAGCAGCTCGACAAGCTCGGCAGCCTGCCGCCCGCCGCGGGCGACACCCACACCGAGGCGCAGGCGCGGATGCTCGAACGCTGATCGCCGATCACCCGCCCCAACCCCCGTATCGGAGTAGACCCCCTCATGCGCGCAGCAGTGATGTACGGGGCCGGAGACGTCCGCGTCGAGAACCGGCCCGACCCCAAGATCGTCAAGCCCACGGATGCGGTGGTGCGCACGGTGGCCGCGTGCGTGTGCGGCAGCGACCTGTGGCCGTACGCGTCGATGCCAGCCACCGACACCGGCCGCCCCATGGGACACGAGTTCCTCGGAGTCGTCGAGGAGACCGGCGCGGACGTCATCGGACTCAACGCCGGTGACCTGGTCGTCGCGCCGTTCACCTACAGCGACAACACCTGCGACTACTGCGCCGAGGGCCTGCACATCTCCTGCCGCGACGGCGGCCGCTACGGCTTCGACGGCGTCGACGGCGGGCAGGGCGAGGCCGTCCGCGTCCCGTACGCCGACGGCACCCTGGTGAAGCTGCCGGTGGCCGCCGACTCCGCGCTGCTGCCGTCCCTGCTGGCCCTGGCGGACGTGATGACCACCGGCCACCACGGCGCGGTCACCGCCGGTGTCGGCCGCGGCGACACCGTGCTCGTCGTCGGCGACGGCGCGGTCGGCCTGTGCGCGGTGATCGCCGCCGGGCGGCTGGGCGCCGAGCGGATCCTGCTCGCGGGCCGCCACGAGGCGCGCACCGGCCTGGGCCGCGCGTTCGGGGCCACCGACGTCGTCGCCGAGCGCGGCGAGGAGGGCATCGCGCGCGTCCGCGAGCTGACCGGCGGCGTGGACAAGGTGATCGAGGCCGTCGGCACCCGGCAGAGCCTGGACACCGCTCTCGGCGCGGTCCGGGACGGCGGCACCGTCAGCCGACTCGGCGCCCCGCAGTACGAGGAGGGCCCCATCGGCCGGGCCGTCTTCCTGCGCAACATCACCCTGACCGGCGGCGTCAGCCCCGCCCGCGCCTACATCGAGCACCTGCTGCCCGACGTCCTGGACGGCACCATCACCCCCGGCCGCGTCTTCGACCGGACCTTCCCCCTGGACCGGACCCCGGACGCCTACCGGGCCATGGCCGACCGCCAGGTCCTCAAGGCCCTCATTACCCCCTGAACTCCCGGTGCGGCGCACTTGAGGCGCGGACACGCCGGAGTAAAGAATTCCAGACAGTTTCACGTGTGAGTGAACCGGCCCGCAGTCAATAATACTGCGGACAGTGCGGCTCGGGGATATTCCGAGCGCTGCGCCGACCGCCCCCTTTCCGTCGCCCCGCCAGGCACGGAATGCCGTAATACGGCGGCTCTGCCGGGCCGGGTGGTCGCTCCTGGCGAGAATTGTGGTTGTGCAACCACCCGGCCCATTAAGCATTTCTATGTATTTCGCGGGGCCCTTGCGGAAAATATCGATCGGCACACTCCTCGGTAATATGCCAACGCCAGAAACGGGCGATTCTGTGCGACCGGGAACCGCCAAGACCATCCGCTAAAAGGAGTTGGCCCCTCGATGACGCTGAATATCCCTGAAGTGCCGCAACGGCGCACCTTGTCGGTGTGGATCGCGGCGGTGACGGCCGTGGTGATCGCCGCCGTCGTGCTCGCGATGACGCCGACCAGCGCGAGCGCCGTCGCCACGCCCGTGCCTCTGGGAACGGCCACCAGCTTCGCCGTGCTGGCCGGTTCCCAGGTCACCAACACCGGGCCGTCGTTGATCACCGGTGATCTAGGAGTGTCGCCGGGAACGGCCATCACCGGATTTCCGCCCGGCACGGTGAACGGGGCCATGCACGCTGCGGACGCGGTGGCGCTCCAGGCCAAGAGCGACCTGGTCACGGGGTACAACAACGCCGCCGGACAGGCGCCGGACGTCACCTACCCCACCGCTCCCGACCCCGTGGAGCTCGGCGGCAGGACGCTGAATCCGGGCGTCTACAAGGCACCCATCTCCGCGGGTATCACCGGCACGCTCACGCTCGACGCGCACGGCAACCCCAACGCCGTATGGGTCTTCCAGATCGGTTCGACCCTGACGACGGCATCCGGCAGCCACGTGTCGCTCGTCAACGGCGCCTCGCCGTGCAACGTGTACTGGCAGATCGGCAGTTCGGCCACGCTCGGCACCAACTCCACCTTCGTGGGCACGATCATGGCCCAGGAGTCGATCACCGTCACGACGGGAACGACCATCGCCGGCCGGGCACTGGCCCGTACCGGCGCCGTGACGCTGGACAACAACACGATCGACCGCGGTACGTGCGCCCCCGGCGGAACCACCGGTGGTCTGATCACGGGCGGCGTCGTCGCCGGTGCCACGTCGGGCGGCGCCACGACGGGCACGACGGGCACGACGGGCAGCACCACGGTCGGCGTCCTCGGCGGCGTGCCGACGGGCGGCGGAACCGGCGGCCTTGTCGGCGGTGTCCTGACGTCGGGCGGAACCACCGGCGGCGTGCTGGGCGGTGTCATCGCGGGCGCCACCACGAGCGGTACGACGGGCGGCACGAGTGGTGCCACTAGTGGCACCACAAGCGGCACCACGGGCGGTACGAACGGTGGTGCGACAGGCGGCTCGACCGGTGGCTCGACCGGTGGAAACGGCCACCACGACCACAAGCCCAGCGACCACGATCACGGCGGGAAGCCCGAAGAGCACGGCGGCTATGGCGACAATGGCGGGCATCAAGGCAAGCCCGACAAGCCCCACAAGCCCGAGGGCTACGGCAGGAAAGCCGCCTAGTTCCCCTTGAGCCGGCAGGACGAGCGGCGCGCGACGGATCGTGAGCGAATCCGTCGCGCGCCGTTGGCGCGATCTCAGGAGACACAGTGAGAGAAGCCAGGATGGAAAGCCCGGGTGGGGCCGTGCCGGGCGGCATCGAAACGGCGGCCGTCGACGAACCGGACCGGAGCGGGGACCGGGACCGGGGCGGGACAACCCTTCCGCGCCAAGGGCCTTCAAAGCCTTTCCCGAACCCCCTGAAGGCGGCCGTCCTTCTGAAGGCGGGTACCAACGCCGCCGTGGCCCTGTGCCTGGCGACAGCCCTGGTCCACGTTCTCCTGGTGTTTCTGCACGTGGCACCCCCGAACCCCCTCTCCCGGCAGTACAGCCGGCAGGTCAACGCCTGGGTCTTCCCCCTCTTCGAGCAGAACTGGCGGCTCTTCGCCCCGGATCCGGAGTCGGTCAACCGGCAGATCTCGGCAAGGACGATGCACACCACCCCGGACGGCAGGGTGCGGGTGAGCGGCTGGTTCGACCTGAGCGGTGTCGACGACTCGGCCGTGAAGCACGACGTCTTCCCGAGTCACACCGCGCAGAACATGCTGCGGCGGGCGTGGAGTTCGTACCTCGAAACCCATGGCGGTGACGACCGGCCTCGCACGGAGCGGGCGCTGATGATGCAGAAGTACCTGACCGACATCGCGGCGGACCGCATCAAAGACCAACGCGGCGGCACCTTCGAGTCCGTCCAACTGCGGGTGATCACCCTGCCCATCGCCGCACCCGCCGAGGGGCCCGGCCCCGACTCGTCCGCTGCCGCGCCGAACCCTGTCGAAACGCGCTGTCTGCCCTGGTGGAAGGTGACCTCCCGTGGAAACTGAGCAGGCACCCGCTCCGCGCCGCGTAGCGGAGAAGACCGGTGCGTTTCTCACCGTCCTGACCGAGCGGCCGGTCTCCCTCTACGCCGCGGCCGTTCTGCGCATCGGCTACGGGTTCCTCTACCTCGTCTTCCTCCTGCGGGAGTTTCCGCACCGCGACGAGATCTGGGGACCCGGGTCACCCTGGACGCCCGAGCTGGCCAGGCAACTGTTCGGCCAGACAGGGTGGTTGAGCATCCTCACGCTGTCCGACAGCCGGCCGTACTTCGAGACCTGCTACGCGCTGGCCGTCGTCACGTCCGCGCTGTTCATGCTGGGCTGGCGGACGAGAGCGGTGTCCGTGCTGTTCGCGGTCGTGGTGGCGTCGTTCCACGCCAGGGCGATCTTCATGACCGACGGAGGAGACAACCTCATCCTCCTCATGGCCCTGTACCTCGTCTTCACGGCCTGCGGCCGGCACTGGTCCCTGGACGCGCGCAGAACCCGTCTCCACGGCTCCACGGAGAAGACGGCGAGGAGTTCGGCGGGCCCGGCTGCCGACGGACTCCGGCACCAACTCGGCTCGTCCCGCCGGACCTTGACGGCCGTGCTGCACAACTGCGGCATGTTCGTCATCGCGGCCCAGGTCTGTTTCCTCTACGGGTCCGCGGGCCTCTACAAGGTGCAGGGCGCCTCCTGGGGCAACGGGACCGCCCTCCACTACGTCCTGAACCTCGACCTGTTCCGGCCCTGGCCCGAGCTCTCCCTGATGGTGGACGAGCACGACGTGCTGATCGCCGTCGCCTGCTATCTGACGGTGCTGTTGCAGGTCGCCTTCCCGTTCGTCCTGTTCGGACGGTTCAAGTACCCGGTTCTGACCATGCTGTTCGGCATGCACCTGGGCATCGCCGTCCTCATGGGGCTGCCGCTCTTCTCCGGCGCGATGATCATCGCGGACGCGGTGTTCCTGCCGGACCGCTTCTACCGGTCGCTGGGGCGCCTGTGGCCGCGCGCGAGCAGGCGGCCGGACGCCTGGAAGAAGGTGGCTCCGCCGAGCGGAGAACCGGCACTCGTGCCGTCGCAGTCCGCACCGTCGATCCACTGAGGCCCGGCCACTGACCTGGGCGCCACCCGGGGCCGTCCCGGTCAGTGCTTGAAGGCGTCTTTGGCCTTGTCGCCGGACTGCTTCAGGTTTCCGGAGATCCGGTCGGTCCTGCCCTGCCGCTGCAGTCGCCTGTTGCGGGTGGTCCGGCCGATGCGTTCGGTGATCCGTCCCTTGAACGACTGGGTCTTGTGCTTGATCGTCTGTTTGAGGCTCATGGCTGTCCTCTGCTTGTTCGCTTGACGGGCTCCCGGACCACCTGTGGCCACGGCCGTACCGACGGCCTCGCGAAGCCGGAGATCCGCAGGATCATCGCCGGGGCTCCGGATCGCGAGAAGTTCCTGATTCCGCGGGGTCCGGGCGAAACGGGGGAGGTGGAATGCCGCCGAACAATCGGAGTGGCACAGTCCTACGCCGTGCTGTCAGTCAACGCCTGGCGACCTCCGGTGTCAACGGAGTGTCGACTCTGACGAGCCCTGTGAGCTGGACGGGGGCCGCCGGGACGAACGGAGCCTCCGCGGGGATGTCGACCGGCGCGGCCGGTGTCGGCAGGATGCGGTCCTCCCACCAGGACAGGCCCATCACGGTGGCGAGCAGGACGAAGGGGGTCGAGGCCGGAAGGATCAGGGCGTACATGTGTGCCGCCTGCGATGGTGTGCGTGCGAGGCGGCGGGCGCGAGAGGGTGCCCGCCTGGAGCGCATCGATGCCGTGCCGGGTTCCGGTGGCAACGGCGGTGCGGGAGTGGCCCGTTGGGGGCGGGGACGGTTCCGGCACAGATGCGCGAGGTGCGCCCCCGAGGGAGCGCGAGAGGTGATCCACGCTGCCGGGGGCTCGGGCCGTACCACGCACGCTAGCCCTCGCGGCACTTCCGGGACAGATGTACAAGTGGCCATCTGTCCCGGGTGGCCGAGACCTCACATCGGCGCTACCCGCAACTCCCGGGCGGAGCTAGGCTGTTCGGACAGGCCCCAGCCCCCGGCAGTGCTGTCTTGTGCCGCCCCGGGGAGGCCCGCAGTGTTCTTCCTGCTTCTCGTCGTCGCCCTGATCCTGTTCGGTTTCGGGTTCCTCAACCCCCTCTGGTGGCTGGCCGCGGCCATGCTGGTCTTTCAGCGTCATCCGCTACGGCCGCGATCTCGCAGGGAAGCCGGACCGGTGGCGACGGCTCCGGTCCCGGAGAGCACCGGCATTGCCGGGACCGTCGGGATCACCAGGATCGCGACAACGCGGGTGACCGATGAAGTTGCCTGACATACGGCGGATCCGGGTCGGCTTCGGCCAGGGAGGACGCGCCGAGACCGCGGTGGGGAATCCGGCGGAACAGGATGCCGCGGCGCTGCGTGCCGAGGTCGACCGGTTGCGGCGGGCGCCGGCCGCCCGTGCGGTCGTCGACCAGGCCTGCGGCATGGTGATGGTCCTGGTCCCCTGCCATCCCGGGCCGGCCAGGAACCTGCCGGCGGATGTCTACAGGCGAGACGTTCGGCTCACGGCCGGCCAGGTGACAACACCGGAGGGGTGCGGAGTCGTCGACGAAGGCACGGGCCACGTCGGACAGGCGCCCGACTCCCGGTCCCGCTACGGCTATTGGATGCGTGCGGGGTGCGCGAGGTCCCCCGGCTCCTCGGCCGTCCGCTCCGCGAGGGGAAGCACCAGGGCCCGCAGCACGGTGGGGCCCGGTGACCTGTAGAGCAGGCCGATGTCGTACCACCCTCGCGACCGGAATCCGGCACAGGCCGCACGATGGGTCCGGTCCACCAGGGTCACGCCGAGCAGGGCCCGGTGGTCGGCGAGCAGACGTTCCTGCAGTCGGTCGGCCAGGCCGTGGTACCGCTCGGAGGGACGCACCACTGTCCCGCTGATGGCGAAGGCCCCTCCGCACGCGGTGAGTTGAGCGACGTGCTGCGGGAGCGGTCCCCGGAATCCCGCCCACCAGGAGCCGTCGCGCGCCACGGGGAATCCGAACGTGTACCCCACCAGGCCGGGTGCCTGGGCGGTCAGCATGGTGAACCCCGGCCGCCAGGTGTCATGCGTGAGGCGGCGCAGGAAGTCCTTCCGGCCGCGGTGCTCCCAACCTGGCGTGGTGGCGCGGGACTCCGCGTACAGGTCCGCCAGGTCCTCGCGCAGTCCCTCGGCCTGCCAGCGGTTGAGGCTGCGCAGACTCAGGGGCGTCGTGCGCGCGGCGAGCGGCGGGCGACCCGTGCGCGGCCGCGGCCGGCCCGGCCCGGGTAAGGCCGTCACAGCACACCGCCCGGGAGAGCGGACAGGCCCGGAAGGAGCGGGTACGAGGCCGCGTGCAAGGGGGAGAACAGCGGGGGCGGCCGGGTGCCGGCGAAGGCGTCCGGGAGGGTGACGAAGAGGGAACCGGAGCCGGTGAGCTCGACGAGGCGCTCCAACGCCGGGCTGGGATGGTGCAGTTGCAGGGATCCGCCGGCCGCGGCGGTGTGCAGCAGGGAGCAGAGGAAGGCGTTGAGGCTGTTGTGGCCGCAGAAGGTCACGGCGGTGACATCGACGTCGATGGCGCGGATGCCGTCGTGCAGGCACCGTTCCAGTGACGCGTGCACCAGGGGCGCCGAGTCCAGGTCGATCTCACCGGTCAGGGTGATCAGCGCCCGGCCGCCGGTGTCGTGCCGGTGGACGTTCAGGACTGGTGGGACACGCATGAGTGGGGTGCCTCGGTTCACGAGACCGCGCCGGGTTCCCGGTACGGTCGTACTGTCGTGCGGGCAGGTGAACGACCGGTCCGGCAGCCGAAGTTCGGGGTGTGGGACCCGGTCGGTTCCCTCGGGGATGCGTGGGGCGAGGGGACGAGAGATCCGCTCTCCGCAGGCATGTGGGCCAAGCAGTCGTGGCCCGCCGGGGTCTGGGACGTCCGCACCCACCATAATCCCCGGGCCCGTCCCCCGGTCGGCCCCGGACACGGGTACCACGATGTTTACACGGCGGTGGCCGGCGCGTGCGACCGCTGAGGACGGGCGGTCGACTCGCGGGCGACCACCACCGTGTCGGTCCCGGTGTCCCGTGCGGGAAGCGGACGGCCGTCGGCCTCGTGGAGGGCGAAGGCGGCGAAGTGGCGGCCGAGGCCGACGACGTCGATCCGTACGGTGGAGATCGAGGGGACGAACAGGGCGGCCAGGGGAGTGTCGTCGTGGCCGATTACCGCGAGTTCGTCGGGGACGGACACACCCGCCCGGACCGCCGCGCCCACCACGGCCGCCGCGCTGTCGTCGTTGTAGGCGGCGACAC
Source organism: Streptomyces sp. NBC_01478 (assembly GCF_036227225.1). GTDB lineage: Bacteria > Actinomycetota > Actinomycetes > Streptomycetales > Streptomycetaceae > Streptomyces. The sequence continues at coordinate 6,265,314 of NZ_CP109444.1, forward strand.
CGGTGATGCCCTCGGCGCGCCAACGGCGGACCGCCGCGCGGGCGGAGCCGTCCCGGTGGTCCACCGGGCGGATGTCGACCGGACCGAGGCCGAGCCGGGCGGCGGTCCGCCGGGCTGTGTGCACGCGGTGGTCGAGCAGCGATGTGTGGGCGTCGGCGGGGGCGGCGAAGGCGATCCGGCGGTGTCCCTGTTCGTGCAGGTGCTCGATCTGCAGGGCTGTTCCCGCCGTGAGCGCCGGCCAGTCGTCCAGCGTCGTCGGGTGCTCGGGGGCGGGGACGATCCTGGTGACCCCGCAGGCGCGCATCGAGGCCAGTTCGTCGGCGTCGAAGGGGCTGAAGCCGAGGACGACGTCCGGGGTGAGGAGTTCCCACAGGGGACGCGCCCGGCCCGCCGCGTACCGCGCGCAGGTGACCAGGGAATAGCCCGCCTCGTCCAGCGCGAGCGCGGCCTCGTCGAGGTGCTGCCGCAGGGTGAGACCGCCCGCCCAGTCCGGCAGCACGAACAGGATCACCTTGCTGCTGCCCCGTCGCAGCGTCTGCGCCGCGCGGTGCGGGCGGTACCCCATGCGTGCCGCCTCGGCGAGCACGCGGCCGCGGGTGCTCTCGGGGATCGTCTGCCCGGGGGTGTCGTTCAGCACGAAGCCCACGGTCGCCCGCGAGAGCCCCAGAGACCGGGCCACGTCCGCCGCCGTGACCCGCTTCCGTCCCGTCGCACCCACCGTGCCTCGCTCCTCCCTCACGAGTCGCCCGTCCCGTGCCTTGTTTCCCGTGCCTTGTTTCCTCGTCAGGGTAGGTGCACGTGCTGTCCGGCAGGCCGCTGCTCGACGGTGACCACGACGTCGACCGGGTCGCATTCGGGTGCGGTGGCGAGGAGGTGGATCTTGCCGGGGCCGGTCGGGCGGAGGACGGCGAGGGCGCGGCCCTCGTAGGTACGGCGTTCGGTCGCGTCGAAGCGTTCCTCGGTGGACGGGTCCGCGCTGCCGAAGCCCAACAGGACGCCCGCGCCGGTGACTTCGAGGCGCACCGGGCGGTCCGCGGCGGGGTGGAGGGTGCCGTCCGGGTCCGTCAGGGTGAGGGTGACGTACGCGAGGTCGCCGCCGTTCGCCGTGATGACCGGGCGGTCGGCCTCGGCGCGCAGTCGCACCGGGCCGGTGGCGGAACGCAGGACGGTACGACCGGTTTCGGCGCCGTCGCGGTAGGCGACGGCGAGGAGTTCGCCGGGCTCGTACGACGTCTCGAACTCGGTGCGGAAGCGGTGCCCCCTGCCCACCGGCCGGCGCCCCAACGAGCCTCCGTTCACGAGGAGTTCGACCTCGTCGGCGTCGCCGTAGACCTCGATCGTGATCGGTTCGCCCGTGCAGCCGGGCCAGGTCCAGGAGGGGACGGTGTCGCTCCATGCCCACGGCGTTCCCGCCCAGGTCCTGCCGTGGTGCTCGGGTCGGCGGACCGCGATGTAGGGCTCGGTGCGCAGGCCGAAGACGATCTCGCGGTAGTAGGAGGCGGGCCGGCGGTGACCGGTGATGTCGAGGTCGCCGCAGCCCGCGAGGAGGTGGGGGTAGGGCGCGGTGTGCGAGGGGCGGGGGGCATCGGGGGTGAGGTACTGGGGGCGGCCGATGCCGACCTCGCCGAGGTAGTCCCAGCCGGTCCAGGTGAAGTCGCCGATGACATGGCCGAGTTGCTCGACCAGGCGCCAGTTGCCGTCGATGCGGGTGGGGAAGGTCTCGGTGCCGAGGATGATGCGGTGGGGGAACAGGTCGCGGTCCAGGGCGTAGCGGGCTTCGGCGTAGTTCATGCCGGCGACGTCGAGCACGGCGAAGGACTCGGCCGTCTTCTCGGTCACGAGGGCGGAGGCGCTGATCGCGTTCATCATGTCGCCCGCGTCGGCCATGAGGGTGTTGATGCCGGCGCCGTCCGCCGGCGCGTTCTCTCGCATCGCCGTCAGCTCGGACATGACGGCGAGCATGCCGTTCACCGCGTTGGTGACGTAGCGCGTGGGGTCCAACGAGCGCACTTTCTCGGCGAGTTGGCGTCCCCGCGCGGCGCCGGAGGGGGTGCCGGTCTCGGGGATCTCGTTGCCGATCGAGTACATGATGACGCTGGGGTGGTTGATGTCCTTGGCGACCATCGCCTCGATGTCGCGCTCCCACCACTCGGGGAAGTCCAGGCTGTAGTCGAACTCGCTCTTGCCGGACGTCCACACGTCGAAGGCTTCGTCGACGACGAGCATGCCGAGGCGGTCGCACGCGTCCAACATCGCCTTGCTCATGGGGTGATGGGACATGCGGAGCGCGTTGAACCCGGCGTCCTTGAGGAGCTGGACCCGCCGCTCTTCGGCGCGGGCGAAGGTGGCGGCGCCCAGAACTCCGTTGTCGTGGTGGACACACGCGCCGCGCAGCTTGACCGTCCCGCCGTTGATCCGCAGCCCGTGCTCGGGGTCCAGGCGCAGGGAACGGATGCCGAAGGTGACGCTCTCGCCGTCCAGGCCCTTCAGGGTCACGGTGGCGGTGTACAGGGCGGGTGTGTCCGTGCTCCACAGCAACGGAGCCCGGACGTACAGGCGTTGGCGTACCGTCGCGGGCTCGCCCGGCAGCACCGTGACCTTCGAGACGTCGCTCCCGACGACACTCCCGCCGCCGTCACGGATCTCGGTGACGACATCGACCGTACGGATCGCGATCGAGTCGTTCTCGACCCGCGTCGCGACCTCGACCACCGCCCGTTCCGCGTCGATGTCCGGGGTGGTGACACGGACCCCGTCGGGCGCGATCCGCACCAGCTCGCCGACGAGCATCCACGTGTCGCGGTAGATGCCCGCGCCGGTGTACCAGCGGGAGTCGCGGTGGGTGCGGGCCTCGACGCGGATCTCGTTGTCCCCGTCCTCGCCGAAACGCAGGAAACGGCCGGCGTCGATGTGGAAGTGCGAGTAGCCGAAGGGCCGTTGGCCGGCGTAGTCCCCATTGATGTACACGACGGCATCGCGGTACACGCCCTCGAACTCGAAGAGGATCCGCTTGCCCCGGTGTTCCTCGGGAACGGTGAACGTCTTGCGGTACTCGTAGGTCCCGCCCGGGAAGTACGCCCCGGCGCCCCCCTCCATCGTGACCTCGCCGCCGGGCGCGGAGCGCTCCCGCTCGATCATCGCGTCGTGCGGCAGCGTCACCGGCCTGAACGGCGCTTTCGTACCGGACAGTTCGGCGAAGGGATTGACCTTGGACCGCGTCTGCCAGTTGTCGTTGAAGGACGAGCGGATCATGTCGTCTCCGTGAGTCGCGGGGAGTTCACCGCGGGTCGGCTCCCGACGGCCGCTTCCTCTTGTCGATCGCCCGGCAGCGGCACCAACACCGGCACCGGCATCATCACTTGCACGTGCTAGTCACGCTACCAGAGGCCGCGATCCGCCCGACGGCTTCCCCGATACGGGCACCGGATCAGCACGCCACACCGTCCTCGTACAACGTTCCGCCGGGACCGGGCGTCACATGGTCGGCACATCGGCTGAACGCCGTCCACGGTGTTCAGCCGATCACACGTCGTGTTCGAGGGACCAACGAACCAGGGGTGGGGCGCATGGCGCGCGAAAGACGTCGGCGAAGATGGCGAAGAACCAGGTCGGGGGCGGTCGCCTCGGCCGTGACAATCCTGGCGGTCGGGGCGGGGCTGCTGCCGTGGGCGGGAGTGGGGTCCGCGGCCGCGGACAGCGCGGTGATGCCGTCGGTCACCCTCAAGGGCGAGTTGGGGCCGCAGACGAAGACGGCGGCCCCGATCAGCGCCGACGCTTCCGGCTTCCTGTCCTACGGGGAGCAATTCACCTGGGAGCGGCTGGACGGCACGTACGTGAACGGCCTGCCCAAGCCCCTCCAACTCGGCTACCTGTGGGGCGTCAACGGCCGCTTCGGCCTGGAGCAGGTCGGCACCACCCGCACCTACCGGATCCGGAACTACGACACCGGCAAGACCGTGCAGTTCGACCTGCCGGCCAGTGACAAGGCCACGACGGTGTTCACCGGGAACCGCCTGATGACGCTGCGGAACACGCACGGCACATGGTCGCTGCACCTGTTGGAGATCCCCGCGGCAGGCGGCACGCCGGTCGACCACCAGGTGTCCGGCGTCCCGGACCCCTTGCCGGGAACCGTCAGCAGAGCGCTGGTGGACTCCCGCGGAGCCGCCATCGACTTCGGAGGCACCACCGGCTTCCACGCGCTGCTGGACTTCGCGACCGCCCGCCTGACCGTGGTGCCCGAGGAGGGCGCCTCCGCGACGCAGGTGGCGTCGCTCAGCGCCACCAGGGTTCTCTACTCCTCGTACACCGACGGTCACGAGTACCTCGTCGACCGCGACCATCCGGACGCGCCCCCGACTCTCCTCAAGGTGGATTCCTCGGTCAGCCTGAAGTTGGTGGGCGACTGGGCGGTCTACCCCGGTGCCGACGGCCGGATCCTGGCCCAGCCCGCCGCCGGCGGCCCGGTCCGCACCCTGCTTCCGCAGTCCGACATGCAGCCCGTCATGGGGGCGGACGGCGCCGTCTACGTCGCGGGCGGCTCGGGCACGGACGACTGGGCGGTCCGGCGCATCTCGCTCGGCGCCGACGGGACCCCGGCCGTCGGCGTCCTCGTACCGCTGCCCCGGCAGACGGTGTACGACGTCGGCGGCATCGCGGTCGACCAGGGACAACTGCGGGCCGGCACGCTGCACGTACCGAGCGGTGTCTCCCGCGCGACCACGTATCTCTCCGGCTCCTCCCTGTCGCTGACCGCGGGAGGCACGCTCAACGCCACGCCCCCGCGGAACGTCGGCGACCTCGGGTGGCACCCGCCGGACGGCGAGCCCGCTTACGACTCGCAGTGCACCGGGGAGTGCCTGCGGCTGGCCGGCACCGGGGAGGGCGACGTCGTCCGGTCCACCGCGGAACGCTGGGTGCCCACGCTGTCGGCATCCGGCAGCTACAGCATTCAGCGCCCCGACTCACGGTTCCAGTACGTCCTCGACGGAACCAGGGAACTGAGCCACACCGACCACTGGCACGCCGCCTCCCTGTGGGGCAACCAGCTATGGAGCGCGGGCAGCAGGAGCGGCACCGTCTCCGCGGTGTCCCTGCCGTCGATGAAGGCACTCGGCTCCGCGGTGTCCGTGGGCGCCCCCTGCACACCCGAGGAGATCCAGGTGGTGGGCCGGTGGATCTACTGGTCCTGCGGTCCCAACGGGAAAGCCGGGGTCTACGACCGCACCACGAAACACGTGATCACGGTGCCGTCCGGCTACGCGGAACTGGCCGACGGCTACCTCGTCAGCCAGAACACGGCGGCGGCGGAGCTGGAGATCACCTACTTCCCCGGCGCGGTTCCCGCCGCTCGCGTGGGCACCAGCGCACTGGCCCCGCTGAAGGACCAGGTGGGCGCCTCCGCCGACCGGCGTGGGCGGTTCTGGGCCGTGGACCGGTTCGGCGGCCCCGTCGCCTACCTCACCGACGCGGGAGACGTGACGGTCAAGTGGCCGCAGGTCGCCACCTCTTCCCTTGCCGTCATCGCCACCGACAGCCCCGCCGGCGTGGATCTGCGTGCGGACGGCAGTCGGTACACGGGGGTGTGGCACCTGTCGAGGCCGGCGGCGAGCTGGAAGCTGACGATCGCCGACGGCAGCGGGAAGACCGTCCGTACCCTCACCGGCGGCCGGGCCAACGGCAGGATCTCCGCGACGTGGGACGGCACCGGCACCGACGGCGGGAAGGTCCCCACGGGCACCTACCGCTGGAAGCTGACCGCGCTGCCCGCCGACCACGCGGGCAAGCTCGTGACCGCGACGGGTTCGCTGGCGGTGTGGTCGTCGGTCGCGCGGCGCCACGACTTCGGCAAGGACGGTGTCGGCGACGTCGTGACGATGGACACCGCCGGACGGCTGGCGATCCAGCCCGGTGACGGCCGCGGCGGGATCGACTCGGCGCACAAGGCGCTGGCGGGCGGCTGGCCGAGGGGCTCCTCCCCGGTCCCCTTCGGCGACATGAACGGCGACGGCTGCGCCGACCTGCTGATCCGCGACTCCGCCGGCGCGCTGACGCGTTACGACGGCGGCTGCGGTACGGCGATCTCCCCGAAGTCCGCGCACGTCCTGCTCGGCACCGGTTTCAACGCCTACAACGTCCTGACCTCGCCGGGCGACCTGACCGGCGACGGCCGCGCCGACCTGCTGGCACGCGACGCGGCAGGCGTCCTGTGGACCTTCCCCGGCACCGCGACGGGCGGCCTCGGCACCCGCGTCAAGGTCGTCGCAAACCAGCAGATCCATCAGCGGCTGGTGGGCGCAGGCGACCTCGATGGTGACGGCATCGGCGATGTGATCGCTCAGGACAAGGCCGGCGTCCTCTGGCGGCTCCTCGGCACCGGCGGGTCCGGCCTCGCCCCCCGCACCAGACTCTCCTCGGGCTTCGCCGCGTACAACATGCTCGCCGTCCCCGGCGACCTCACCGGCGACGGCCGCCCCGACCTGGTCGCCCGCGACACCGCCGGCCGGCTGTGGCGGCTGAACGGCACGAGCGCGGGTTCCTTCGCGGCCCGTACGCGGATCGCCACGAACTGGCAGAGCTACCTGTACGTGACCTGATCCCGGCGGCCCCGCCGGATCCGGCCGCATGCCACGCGGCCGGATCCGGTACGGCCGGTCAGGTGGGCCCGGCAGGGCTCCGGGAGAAGGCCGTGTCGCCGGCCGTCGCCACGATCGCGTCCTTGACGAGCAGCACGCGCGGCGGATAGCTCTGCACCTTGTCCCCGGGGTCGTCCAGCGCGGAGGTGCTCCAGACCTCCGCCCCGGTACGGCTGTCCAGCGCCAGCAGACGGCCGAATCGGTTGGAGAAATAGACCCTTTTGTACGTCGCCGACACCGCGGGCGCGGACAGACTCTCCACGTCCGTCGTCCGCTGCCAGAGCCGCTTGCCGCTGTCCGCCGACACCGCGGTGACCGTCCCGTCGGACCGGACGAAGTACACGACGCCGTCCACGAGAGTGGCCGCGCCGGTCAGCGGACGCGCCAGCGGTATCCGTCTGACCTGCCCGGTCTCCGGGGTCACCCGCAACAGCGCGTTGTACGGCCGTTCGTACCCCGCTTCGTACACGTCCTTCGCGGTCTGGGGGGCGAGGAACAGGGGCTGCCCGCCGACGGCGCCGAGCGCTTCCGCCTTCCTGGGCAGCGTGGCCGTCTCGGCCAGGCTGTCGGGTCCGAGCGTCATCAGCTCGACCGGGGCCTGGCCTGGCTCGTTGCCCTGCGAGCACAGGGCGTAGGGGACGCCTCCCAGCGCCGACGGAGTGCAGTACTCGTCCAGCGAGGGCGCCTGCCACAGTTCCTTGCCGGACGGCCCGTAGGCCACGAACGACGAGTAGTCGGGAGACATGGTCAGCAGTCCGCCGTCGTACAGGACCGGGTCCTCGGACTTGTTGATGTCGCGTTGCCACCGCCGCTGTCCGGTCGTGGCGTCGACAGCCACCACGCGCCTGGTGTTGTCGTCCGGATCCTCGTACACGTAGACCAGCCCGTCGCGGACGCCGATCGGTTGCGCCCCCTGCGGGCGGGTGCCGGTCCGCCACCGGATGCGGCCGGAGGCCGCGTCGATCCGGGCGGCCGTGAAACCCGTACCGCCGCAGAACAGGGCGCTTCCCTCCGCCACGCATCCGGGGCCGTCGTAGTCGAGCGGGATGCCTTTCACGTCGTACCGCAACCGCGTCTGCCACGGCCGCCAGTTGGCGGGCAGTGCCGCGGCCCGGGCGGTGGCGGTGGCGGTGGTGGCAGCGGTGGTGGCGGTGTCCGAGTCGGACACGAAGACCCCCACTCCGACGCACAGCCCCGTGACGGCCAGCACCGCACCGAGGCCGGTGAGCAGTGTCCGGGCCCGGCGTCGCCCGCCGGTACCGATGCCGGTCGTGGCGTCCGCGGGGGTTGCGGCCGGGGTGGCGGGTGCGCTCCGGGACATGGAGTCGCGCAGGGGTTTCGCGGACGGCCCGGTCCTCGGGGACCCGATGGCGTCCGATTCCGGCAGCGCCTGGAGCATGCGGTGAATGTCCGTCAGTTCCGGCCGTGCGGCCGGGTCCTTGTCCAGGCAGCGCTCGACGATGCCGAGGAGCGCTTCGGGCACGCCGTCGAGGTCAGGGGTCCCGAACACCACCTGATAGCCGGTGATGTACGGGCTGTCGGCGTCGAACGGTCCCGTGCCGACGGCCGCGAACACCAGCAGCGACCCCAGCGAGAACACGTCCGAGGCCGGGGTGACGTCCCGGGGAGAGGACACCTGCTCCGGTGACATGAAGGGCGGAGTGCCGATCATCCGCCCGGTCGTGGTGAGGCTCTGGTGCTCGGAAGCCCGCGATATGCCGAAGTCGATGACGCGCGGCCCGTCCTCGGTCATCAGGACGTTGCCCGGTTTGAGGTCCCGGTGCACCAGGCCCGCCCGCCGGATGTCGCGCAGCGCCTCGGTGAGCCCCAGCCCCAGCGCGCGCAGTTCCCGCAGGCTCAACGGGCCGTCCTTCCGCACGACTTCGGCGAGGTTGAGCCCCGGCACGTAGAGCGTCGCCATCCACGGCTGGCCGGCGTCCGGGTCGGCGTCCACGACAGGCGCGGTGAAGGCGCCGCTCACTCTGCGCGCCGCCTCGATCTCCTGCCGGAAGCGCGTCCGGAACTCCTCCTCCTGGGCATACGGCCCGCGCACGACCTTGACCGCGACCTGCCGTCCCGAGGGGGAGACTCCCAGATAGACGACCCCCATGCCGCCCGCCCCGAGCCGACCGAGAAGGGTGTAGCCGCCTATGGACTCCGGGTCCCCGGTGTTCAGGGGCGTCATCGCCGATCATCCTTCCCAGGGCCTGCCTACGTCACGGGGATCAGAGTAGGGCCTGATCCGCGCGACGGTTCGCCCGTCCGGACGAGGGCTCAACTCCTGACCGGGCGGCCGATGTCGAAGTCCGAGGGGACGGGGGACGAGTGAGCCCCCGCACGGCGACGGCCTCGTGCTCCCCCGTCAACGGCAGTGGCGTGCCACATACGCCTCCAGCGGCTCCAGCGCGCCCCACGCCTGGTCGAAGCTGTCCGCGAAGTACGTCAGGAAGGCCGACCCCTCCACGCTGAATCCCGTCAGTTGTTGACGGCCGGCACCGGAGAAGGACAGAAAAGTGACGGAGTCGTCCACGAGGCCGGTGTTGTGCCAGGCGCAGGAGGCGGTCCAGGGCATGACGCGCGCCTCGTAGGAGTAGATGTCCGTCGTTTCCTCCTGGTGTTCGCGCAGCCATTGCAAGTAGTCCGCCCGGGGCGCTCCGTTGCGCTCGGGAACACCGATGATGCGCCGGACACTGGCACCCGCACCGGAGTGGTCCCTGGCCCACTCCAGCACCGTGCTGAAGTACTCCGCCACTTCCGCCGCTCCCCAGTGACCGGGCGGGTGGAGCCGCACGTAGGTGAGCCGGATCTCGCGGCGAGCCGTCCGGACCCGGTCGGCGATGGCGCGGTAGAAGGAGGTCGGGTCCGGGTAGCGCACCATCTCGGCCCGCAGCGCTTCCACCGGCGCCTCGGGCCCCTCCCGCTTGAGCGTGTCCAGTTCCGTCCTGGCCTCACGCCACAGCGCCTGCCACTGGCTCCAGTCCCCGCCCAGTACGGCGACCAGGCGGCGGGTGACCATCTCGCCGGGCAGCCGATGCCCGCTGAGGGCCTCGGAGACCGTCGACGGACTGCACTGCGCCCGCGCGGCGATCGTCTTGATCTGAAGGTTCCCCTTGGCGATACGCAACCGGCGCAGCTCCGACGCGAACTGCCGCACGGGTAACGGCGCGCCGCGCAGGTGGGCGTCCATGGTTCCCCCCAAGAGCCTCGCCAGGTCCGACGACCGCGATCGTCCCACTCTCGCCCGGCACCCGCCGAACTTCACCGAATCCCACCGAAGAAGCCCGAATTCTTCCGATGCTTCCGAGAAAGCCGGACTGCGCAGGAATCCTTGGACCGCGTGGTGGGACGGCTGGTCGAATGGCCGACAGCTCCAGCCGAGGAAAAGACGGGGAAGGTGAGCAAGCATGCCGATCGACCTGAGGATGTCGCTCCGCCGCCACTACATGACATTTCTTGCCGTGCTCGTGACCGGGATCGTTCTGATCATGGCGGTCAACGGCACAGCACAGCCGACGGAGGTCTACCTGAACTGCCTTCTGGCAGTGGCAGGCCTGGTTTCCGGCTACGCGCTCGCCCCGCCCGAGGCCTCCCGCCCGGGCGATCCGGACCAGCGGCCCGGCGTGACGGAGAGCGAGGCCTAGCGAGGACCGCGTCGCGGTAGCCGTCGCCGAGGCCGCCGAAAGACCCCTCCACCACACAAGCCCGGCGTCGTCGGGGCATGCTGGTGGTCCTGCGTGCGGGCCGGGAGGTGCTGGGATGCGGTGGTGGGCCGGAGGATGGACGGTCGCCGTGGCGGTTGTCCTGGCGGGGTGCCACGCGTCGGAAGGTGGTGGATCGGTGGGAGGGTCGTCGCGCAGCGGTGACTCGGCGGGGCCGTCGGCCAGTGCGTCGACGCATACGCCGGCGGCGCCGTCCGCCGGTGCGACCGCGGGAAGCCCGTCGGTGTCGGCCACCGGCTCCTCCACTTCGCCGGGGAGCTGTGCCGCCGGGCACGCGGAGGTCACCGTCAGTCCCGGTGACGCGGTCGTACAGCGGCTCTGTGTGCGGCCCGGGACCGTGGTGTCGCTCGTCCTGCGGCCTCGCCCGGACGACAAGCGGTGGACGGCCGTGCGGAGTTCCGCGCCGGCTCTCCTCCTGGCGTCCGGATGGCGGGTGGACGCGGACGGTACGGCCCACGCCTCGCTGCGGTGTGCGGGGACGAGGGGCGGTACGGCGGACGTCACCGCGTCGGCGAAGGCGCCGGATGTGGCGGGTGCGGCGCGGGTCGCCTTCACGCTGCACGTGAGTGTGGTGCCGTACACGACGCAGGGGTGACCCCGGAGACCCGGGATCACCCCTCCGACTGCCGCCGCGTCAGCGGCAGTTGCGCACGTCGATCGTGTAGATGCCGCGGCCGTGCGTGGCCGCGTACAGCGTCCTGCCGTCCGGGCTCAGCTTCAACTGGAGTACGGCGACGGCCGGGAGGTTCCCGACGCGCTCCCAGGTCGTACGGCCCGGCGCGCGGTAGACGACGCCGAGGTCGGTGGCGACGGCGAGGCCGCCGTTCGATGTGACGACCGCGGAGTTGGTCGGCACGTCGGGGAGGTTCTTCGAGATGTCCTTCCAGGTGGTGCCGCCGTCGGTGGACTCGAAGACGTGGCCGACGCCGGCGCCGGGACCCTCGGTCCAGTGCCGGGAGAAGCCGTTGACCGCGAGGTAGACGTGGTCGGCGTTCTTCGGGTCGACGGCGAAGCCGGCGAGGTAGCGGTTGGGTACGGTGCCGTCCGCGCCGGTCGCCGGGAGGGTGATGTCGTGCCAGCCGGTGCCGTCCGCGTTGCCGACGGAGATGCCGCGGGCGAAGCCCTGGTTGTTGCAGGGGCCGCACCAGGCCGCGTACACCTTGCCGCCCGAGGCCGCGACGGCGGTCGCGGTGCGTCCGGCGCCGAGGTCGTAGACGCTGGTCCACTCGTCGCCGCTGCGGATGGCGTAGCCGTGGGTCTGGACCCAGATGTGACGGCCGCCGGCGATCCAGGTCGAGCTGTTCTTCATGTCGGCCGTGATCGGGGCGATGAAGCGGGCCTCGCCGGTGGCGTTGTCGGCGGGGGCGACGTTGTACGACGTGATCTTGCTGGGGTCGGTGACCCAACTCCCGTCGTTGATGGCGCAGTTCTGGGTCACCTGGATCGAGAGGTAGACGTACTCCTCCGCGATGTTGCAGCCGTTGGCCGGATCGGTGAGCGTGTCGCCGCCGTCACCGCCGAAGTTGGAGCCCATCACCGTGTCATTGCTGCGCAGGATCGACTGGCCGTTGTCCTGGAGGCCGCCGGTGACGGAGACACCGCCGTAGGTCAGGTCCTTGCCGACGCCGACCGAGTAGTACTGGAGGGTGTCGATGGTGCCGTCGTTGAGCGAGGTCCAGTCGGTGGCGTGCCCGGAGGCGTCCTGCGAGCCGTCGAGCGGGCGCTTGTAGACGCCGCCGTCGTTGCCGACGTAGACGAAGCTCTTGCCGTGGTAGCTGCCGATCGCGACGCCGTGCTGGTCGGAGTGGGTGGTCGGGCTGCAGTCGCCCGTCTGCTTGGTGGGGTCGATGCTCCAGCAGGGGAAGCCGAAGTTCCAGTACGGGCCGACCGTGGACCAGTTGGTGCCGCCGTCCTTGGTCTCGTAGACCTCCTCCAGGCCCGCGTACACGTGCTCCGCGTTCGCGGGGTCGACGGTCAGGAACTGGTTGTACCAGGCCTGCACGCCGGGCATGTAGCCGCTGGAGGTGAGCGCCGAACCGTCGGCGGCCAGGCCCTGGTAGTCGGCGATCTTCGTCCAAGGTCCGGTGGGAGAACCGGACTTGGAGACGTAGATGCCTTCCAGGCCGCTGTCCGGGTTGGTGTTGAGCTGCTCCGGGGACTGGTCGATGGCGTAGTAGCGCGAGCCGTCGGCGGAGCGGGCGAAGGTGACGTTGCCGACGTTGTCCGCGTCGGCCGGCAGGTCGCCCAGGCCGCTGGTGATGCGGGTCCAACTGCCGTCGGAGCCCTTGGTGTAGAAGCCGTTGTAGTCGTCACCGCTGCGCCAGCCGACCGCGAGGACGACCTTCGAGGGGTCCTTCGGGTCGATCGCGATGTCGTTGGCGATGTTCTTGTACGCGGCCGAGGCGTCGCTCGCGAGTGAACCGCCCGGCAGATAGGCGGGGTTGGGCGCGAACTCCAGCTTCCAGGCGCCGCTCAGCTTCTTCGTGGAGTGGCTCCACACGCCCTCGCTGGTCGCCGCCCACACCTTGCCGCCGCCGAAGCGCAGTTCGTGGATGGTGGTGGACTCCAGCTCGTCGCCGCCGACCCGGCTGCGGGAGGAGAACGTGCCGTGACGGGGGTTCGACAGGACGTAGACCCCGCTGCCGAGATACGCGTCCGCGTTGGTCGTCGCCTCGCCGGTGCCCAGCCACAGCCGACCGGCGCCGTCCAGCGCGAGCGCGCCGGTGGACTGGGCGGGCAGTTGGTCGCTGATGGGCTGCCAACGGCCGCCTCCGGTACGGGAGCGCCACACTCCGCCGCCCGCGCTGCCCGCGTACACGTACCCGTCGTCGTCGGCGGCCATCGCGGCCATCCGGCCGGTCACATTGCCCGAGCCGCCGCTGGAGTTGGAGTCGTAGTCGCGGTAGCGCGGGTCGTCGGAGTTGTACGGCAGGTTCGTGATGTTGCGCCAACTGCCACCGGTGCTGGGCAGGTTGGCCAGACTCGTCCAGGCGGCGCCGTACGCGCCGGGTGCGACGATGCCGGGTGAGGTGCGGGCCTCGGCGTACTGGTCCGCGCCCTCGGCTATCTCGTCGGCCTCGTTGCCGTCGTCACCGCCGTCGTCGTCCGCCTTGGCCTTCGGGCTGACGGTACCCACCGACTGCCCTCGTTCGGCGGCCAGTTGAGCCAGTGCGCGGGCCCCGAAGGGGCTGCTGTCCCCACCGGGCGCGGCGCCGGCGGGTATCGCCACGAGTGCGGCGGATGCGGTGATGGCGCAGATCGTGAACCAACGTCTCTTGCGGGTCGGTACTGACACCAGGTCCTCCCGGGCGGGCACGGATACAGCCGTTGGGGACGACCCGACCACCGGGGGCGGGAGGAGTCCGGCATTTGGACAGCCCTTGACCAGAACCTGTCACTATCGATGGCCGGAAGCAGACCCGTTCATCGCGTCTTCATCGGGGCTCCGGGTCAGAGCGCCGCGGTCCGCGCGCGGGCGACGACCGGCAGCACACCGGCGAGGACCAGTGCGATGCCGCCGGAGATCAGCAGCGGAAGGTGGCCGTCGGCGCCCCAGGCGAGCCCGGCCCACACGCCCGCGAGCAGGACGGCGGCGCCGGTGGCGCCCTGGAAAAGGCCCTGCGCGGTGCCCTGTTGGTGGTCGGGGACGAGCGTGGAGATCCAGGCCTTGCCGACCCCGTCGGTGCAGGCGGCGAAACCGCCGTAGAGCGGCAGCACCACGAACACAGCCCAGGGACTGTGGATCAGGCCTAGGCCCAGGTAGCCGATCGCGAAGAAGACCAGACCGGTGGCGAAGACCAGCGGGCGGGGGAGCCGGTCCGACAGTGCTCCCGCGGGGTAGGACAGGGCGGCGTAGACGAAGTTGTAGACCGCGTACGCGCCCACCACCCCGGCTGTCGACAGGCCCAGTTCGTGGGCGCGCAACAGCAGGAGCGCGTCGGGGAAGTTGACCAGGTTGAAGGCGAGCAGCACCGTGAGGACCCGCCAGTAGGGGCGGGGCAGGGACCGCCGGGGCGTGCGTGCGGTCGGCGTCGAGGAGCCGTCCGTCCCCTTGGCCCGGGGGTCGCGGACGGCGGCGACCAGCGCGACCGATGCGACGGCGGGGATCACTGCGATCCAGAACAGCGGGCGCAACCGGTGGTCGAGCGCCTCGTACAGGACCAGCCCGACGAGCGGGCCGACCACCGCGCCGGCGGTGTCGGCCGCCCGGTGCAGCCCGAACACCTTGCCGCGCTGTCCGCTCGGAACGCCTTCCACGAGCAGGGCGTCGCGAGGCGCCCCGCGCATGCCCTTGCCGAGCCGGTCGGTGACCCTGGCGACGAGGACCAGCGGCCAGGCGGACGCGAGCGCGATGAGCAGTTTGCCGACCGCGGCCAGGCCGTATCCGGCACCGATCAGCGGACGGCGGGCGAACCTGTCGGCCAGGCGCCCGGCGGCCACCTTGGTGATCGAGGCGGCGCCCTCGGCCGCTCCCTCGATGGCACCGACCGCGACGGGCGGGGCGCCGAGCACCACGGTCAGGAAGATCGGCAGGATCGGATAGAGGAGTTCGCTGGCCGCGTCCTGGAGAAAGGACACCCCGCACAGCACCTTGACGTTGCGGGTCAGCCACGCGGGGCGGCGTCGGGTCGGTGGCGGGGTGCTGCCGGGATCGGTCACGGGTACAGGATCTCCAGGAAGCGGTGGAGCGCCATGGGCGGGACGGCTTTCGGGCCCACGCAAGACCATCGCGACCTGCTCGGCGGACCGCCCCGCCCGCATGGTGCGGCTGTCGACCATGGTGCGGCTGTGGTGCGCGCCCCGCCCACCGGTCCGGACAACAAAGAACCCCCGGGTCATCGACCTGGGGGTTTCCTGGGTGAGTTCGGGGCGCTCGTCTCCAAGGGGCTGACGAACAAGCAGATCGCGAGGGTCCTCCGGACCGGCGAGCAGAGCGTCGAGTGCCCATTGTCGCGACGGCTCACGTGCCGGACTCGCCATGGCGATGCCTGCCGGCCGACTCCACCTGTGAGCCCGTGCCGCGTCTGTCGCCCTCCCCTGGTCGGTGGAGGGGGCCGGAAGGTCAGATGCTCGGGTCGGGCTTCCGCGCGACGGTGTCGCCTGCCGGCAGGGCGCGGAGCATGGCCCTGTAGAGGTCGTCGTGCGCGGGCGAGGCGGGAAGGGGGGCCCGGGCCGGGGCCTCGAAGGACTGGATCATCAGGGCTACGACGCGTCGCCAGGCGTCGGGAGCGGCGTCGCCGCAGGCGTTGACGACGCCGAGGTTGGCCATGTGCAGCAGTACCAGGTCCGAGGGGTCGAAGTCCTCGCGCAGCCGGCCCGTGGCCTTGGCGCGGCCGATGAGTTCCACCATGCCCTCGTACGCCTCGTTCCGGCGCTTCTCCATGGCCCTGGCGGTGGGGAATGTCATGGTCAGTACGTCGGCGAAGCCGCTGTCGGCGGCCTGCATCGCGCAGGCGGCCTCGATGTAGCCGGTGAAACCGTGCCAGGGGTCGGGGTCTTCGAGGGCGGTGGCGACCGCGTCGGCGTAGGCGTCCATGCGATCGGAGAAGACGGCTGCGACCAGCGCTTCCTTCGTGGGGAAGTGACGGAAGACGGTGGCGATCCCGACACCTGTCTCGCGGGCCACGGAAGCCATCGAGGCGCTCAGGCCGTCGCGTCCGAACACGGTGCGCGCGGCGGCGAGGATCCGCCCCCGGTTGCGCTCGACGTCACTGCGCACAGGCTGGGCGGCGGGGGCGTCGGAGTGCTGGTCGCCGGGGTTCATGAGGGCAGTCTAGCAATCGGAAAGCCCTATCCGTTTCGTGTGCTACGGTGGTTGCAGTGAATCGGAAAGGGCTATCCGGATCTCGAAACGGATAGCTCATTCCGTATCGCCACTCATCTCCTCATCTCCTCATCTCTTCAACGACGTCCGTCTCCTCGGCGGACGTCGCACGAAAGGATCGCTGTGACCAGCATCGCCATTGTCGGAGCCGGCCCCCAGCTGGGCCTGGCCATCGCCCGTACCTTCGGCTCCCAGGGCTACGACGTCGCCCTGATCGCCCGCAACCGCACCAAGCTCGACGATCTCGTCGGCACACTCACCGCCGAAGGCATCACCGCCGCCGCGTTTCCGGCAGACGTGCTGGACCGTGACGCCCTCGCCCAGGCACTGAAGGACGCCGCCACGCAGTTCGGTGGGATCGACGTCCTGGAGTACTCCCCGGTCGGCACCTTCGGCTCCACCGTCCTGACCACTCCTGCGGACACCGAACCGTCCCATGTGCAGCACGAGATCGAGTTCCAGCTCTACGGAGCCATCGCCGCGACCAAGGAGGTTCTGCCCGCGATGCGGGAGGCCGGCGCGGGCACCCTGCTCTACACCACCGGCGCCGGTTCCATCGACCCCGCTCCGCAGGTCGGCAATGTCAACGCGGCCGCGGCGGCGCTCCGCAACTGGGTGATCAACCTGCACAAGGAGCTGGACGGTACCGGCATCCAGGCCGCTCATGTCGGCATCGACGTGTCGATCGGCACCCCGGCCGTCCCCGGGTTCCCGACGGCCCAGCCCGAGGAGATCTCCCCCGTCTACTGGGAGCTGCACACCACCGACCGCGACCAGGCCGAGCGAGTCTTCGGAGGCTGACCCACGGCTGATCGTCCTGCCAGGAGCACCACACCCCACGTCGTCCCAGCATCTGCCCGGCGAGGAGAAGTCATGACCTGCGCGGGCGACCGCGAGATCACGCCGTGGCTTCCGCCGCTCCCGAGCGGGCCATGTTCCGCCGTCCGAGCACTGCGCACGCCGGGTGCGGGGGCATTTCGTATGGTGAACCACCTTTCCAGGCAGACCAGTTGGGACCGCTGTTCTGGCGAGGGCTTCTGTCGGCACACCGCCCATGGATACCTCTACGCCGCACCCGGCGTATGAAGCGGCCGACGCACTGGGCCCGCGAGAGCGCAGCCCGCCACGACGCGGAGACCCGTACCCAGGTCGACGAGGGCATCACACGCGTCTTCCAACTCCTCGGAAAGCGCTGGAACGGCCCCATCATGTCCGTACTGACTGCGGGGCCGGCGTACTTCGCCGACCTGCGCCGGGCGATCCCCGGAATCAGCGAGCGCATGCTCTCCAACCGGCTGACCGAGCTTGCCGCCACGGAACTTGTCGTGCGCGAAGTGGACGAGGGGCCGCCGCTACGGGTGTCCTACCAACTGACCGAAGCGGGCGCGGCGTTGGAGCCCGCGCTCAAAGAACTTGCGGAGTGGGCGAAGATCCATCTCCCGGAGCCGAGTCGGCCGGCCGACCGCTGAAACCGTACGTCCGAGGACGGCGGCAATGACCAGGAACCACTCGGCGGTCGGCGTGCGGCCGCTCCGCGACGACCGGCTCGCCCACCTCCAGCAGGCCGAGGACAGCCACGTACTCCACCAGCTCCTGAACGGCTGACCCTCACTACCTCAAGGGGTTCCCCATGACCAAGATCCTCCTTCTGATCACCGCCGCCTGACCACTGGACGCTGGCTGACGGCACGAAGCAGCCGGCCGGATTCTGGGCCGAGGAGGCGCTTGGCCCGTACGCGGACTTCAAGGAGGCCGGGTACGGGATCGCGGCGGCCACCCCGGGCGGCGTCCCGCCGACTGCGGACGCGCTCAGCCTCACACCGAACGCCTCCACCTCCTGTGCAAGGCCGGCGTGCCCGAGGCACACCTGTCCAGGCTGCGCTCCCCGATCGGCCTGGACCTCGGAGCGCGTACGCCCGAGGAGACAGCCATCTCCATCACGGTGGAGATCATCGCCCACGCCCGCCGCGGCACGGGACTGCCGCTCAGCCGGGGCACGGCTCCGATCCACTGGCGCACAGTCGCCGTCGG
Organism: Streptomyces sp. NBC_01478; assembly: GCF_036227225.1. GTDB lineage: Bacteria > Actinomycetota > Actinomycetes > Streptomycetales > Streptomycetaceae > Streptomyces. The sequence continues at coordinate 6,283,523 of NZ_CP109444.1, forward strand.
CTGACGGGAACCAGGTTGGGCGCAACTGTCCCTTTGCGTAAGCGACTTCGGACGCAGGCGAACGCTCTGTGGCGTGGGTCACTAGAAAGGCGTCTCGCGATTTGAGACGAGTTGCCTCTCCGCCTCGAAAATCGAGCCCCGAGGAGACTCCGGCGGCGCCTCCCACCTGCACTTAGGGCACGCCAAGGGCGCGCCGCCCTCGAATTGGACTAGACAACAAACAACCCCCAGGCCACTGACCTGGGGGCAAATCCTGGAGCGGGTGACGAGAATCGAACTCGCACTCTCAGCTTGGGAAGCTGATGTTCTACCACTAAACTACACCCGCGTGAGACGCCGGTTGAACCGGTGTCGGAACGCTCTGTCACTGTACCGCATGTCGGGTCCCTGGCGCTGAGGCCGCGGGGGCCCGGTCGTGTTTCGGAGGGCGGACACGGCTGCGGCGGGCCGGAGTTGGGGCGTACGGTGGACGCGTGGAAGAGGGTCTGGGTGGGACCGGAGTGCCGCCTGGAGAGTCGTTCCTTTCATCCCGTAATGTGGCATTTGGCGTCCGGCGAGCAGCAGCCGGACGCGGCTCTTGGGGAAGGGACTCATGGACTTGATGGAGCGCACCGTCGTCCGATGTGCCGATGGGCACGTGTTCAGTACCGCTTCGTTCCCGATGCAGCAGGCGGAGCGGCTCGGCCCCGGCCGGCTCGTGCGGTGTCCGCGGTGTGCCCGGCTCCGCAGCGTGGTGCTGGTGACCTTGGAGAAGCAGTAGAAGTAGGAGCAAGGCAGTAGTCGCTGGCGCGCGGGTCCGTCCGATTGTGGTCGGTCCGCGCGTCTTGCGTATCCTCGGGGCGTGCTTCTCTCAGACAAGGACATCCGGGCCGAGATCGACGCCGGGCGGGTCCGGATCGATCCCTACGACGAATCCATGGTGCAGCCGTCGAGTGTCGACGTGCGCCTCGACCGCTACTTCCGGGTGTTCGAGAACCACCGCTACCCCCACATCGACCCCTCCGTCGAACAGGCGGATCTGACGCGGCTGGTGGAGCCGGAGGGTGACGAGCCGTTCATCCTCCACCCCGGCGAGTTCGTCCTCGCCTCGACCTACGAGGTCGTATCGCTCCCCGACGACCTCGCCTCCCGCCTCGAAGGGAAGTCCTCCCTCGGCCGGCTCGGGCTCGTCACGCACTCCACCGCCGGTTTCATCGACCCCGGCTTCTCCGGGCACGTGACGCTGGAGCTGTCGAATCTCGCGACGCTCCCCATCAAGCTCTGGCCCGGCATGAAGATCGGCCAACTGTGCCTGTTCCGGCTCAGCTCACCGGCCGAGTTCCCGTACGGGAGCGAGCGCTACGGCTCCCGCTACCAGGGGCAGCGCGGGCCCACCGCCTCCCGTTCCTTCCTCAACTTCCACCGGACGCAGGTGTGAGCGTGGACGCCGTACGGGAGAACCTGACCTACGACGCGTTCGGCGTCGCCGTGCGCGAGCTCGCGCAGACCATCGCCGACGACGGCTACGAGCCCGACGTCATCCTCAGCATCGCCCGCGGCGGGGTCTTCGTCGCCGGGGGCCTCGCCTACGCCCTCGACTGCAAGAACATCAGCCTCGTGAACGTCGAGTTCTACACCGGCGTCGGCACCACCCTCGACATGCCCGTGATGCTCGCCCCCGTCCCCAACGCGATCGACTTCTCCTCCAAGAGGGTCCTGATCACCGACGACGTCGCCGACACCGGCAAGACGCTCAAGTTGGTCCGCGACTTCTGCCTGGACGCCGTCGCCGAGGTGCGCAGCGCGGTCGTCTACGAGAAGTCGCAGTCGCTGGTGAAGTGCGAGTACGTGTGGAAGCGCACCGACGACTGGATCAACTTCCCGTGGAGTGTGCTGCCTCCAGTACACAGGTCGGGGGAAGCGGCGAGGCCCAACACGGAAGCGCTCTAGCAAGCCCTCAAGGTGCACGGCCGTTGGCCCCCGTGTTAGCGGATATCGGTCATGTGGGTAACACACCTGAGTGGACTGGATATCTCCGGTGAGCACACTGGCCGGCGCCGTGGTCGGGGTGGGTTCCGCACTGATCGCTGAGCGCATCCGCTCACGTCGCGACCTGGAGAGGGAGGGCGCGCAAACACGAAGGGCGGTTTACTCCGACTTCCTCATGGCACTCAGCCGAGGGCACTCGGAGATGCGGATGGTTGTTCTCAAACCTGACCGCCCGACCGGCGAGCGACTATACGGTGATCTTCATCGAGCCCTGGACGGCTCGGGCGTCTGGAGGCTGAGACAGAGCCTGTCGCTCACCGCCTCGGCCGAGATCATCCAACTGGCGGTGAGCGCGTGTGAGGCACTGACTCGGTTGCGGGACGGGCTCATCGAGGATCCGGATGTCAGTAGCGACCCGTACCTTCGGGTGAGGGCCGACCTCTGGAGGGAGAACGCTCATCTTCGAGAGGCCATGCGTAGAGACCTGGGCATGGACGGACCACCGGACCCCGAGGTGGATCAGTACCGCTATCCGGCCACATCCTGAACAGGAAGCACTCTGACCTGCACATTTTCCAGGTTCCTGAGGGAGTTCCTCGCCAGATCGGCGAGGGACTCTCCGTAGCTCCGGGGTTGCGGTACCTGGCTGCTGTACTGCAGGATCCCGGCGGGGGTGATCATGGAACGGCGTGTGCTGGAATCGCTGTTGGCCGGTGATGACGAGGCGTCCGTGATTGCTCTGGCCACCCTCCGCAGCGGCGCTACCTACTGGGTGGCGGACCAGGCACAACCCGCGGGCCAGCATGCCGGAGTCTTCCATCGCCGACTTCAGCGCATGCGGATGCACGGACTCGAACCTCTTGGGCTGGAACGAGCAGTGCAGCTCGTCCGCGAACATGGCCGGCCCGTACGCACAGGGATGATCGACTCTGCCGATCGGACATGGACCACCCTGCTCTTCCTCACCGAGGACGGCAGCGCACTAGTGGCCTGCGCCGGCTGGCCGCTGCCGCTGGTTGCCAGGAAGCCACCGCTCTAGGAGCGAGACGGGGAATGGCGGCAAGCGCGGAGACCCGGCCCGGCCCCCCTTCTCTCATGTGTCCGCGCCGTCGATGGTCGGCAGGAGCGCCGCCAATTCGGTGTCGTCCGGGCGGTGGACCGCCTCGGCCGCCTTGCGCAGAACGGCGCGGTCGACCTTGTCCGCGTCCGCGATCAGATGAACCACCACGGCGTCGATGGGCACCGCGTATTCGTGGCTCGCACCTGCTTTGCGGTACCAGGCGTCGCCGTCGTGCTCACAGGTGACCCGCTTGCCCGACACCTCGCCCAGTGGCTGCTTGGGGCAGCTCTCCGCTGTCAGAGTGCCGTGACCTGCGAAGAGGCCGAACTTGGTGGCACCCTTCTCGGACCGGTACGCGGCGACGAACTCGTCGTCGTACTCGCCGACCGACGCCTGGAACACGGTGTAGCCGGAGACCTTGGTGACATAGACGAGTTCCGGCGCCACGCCCCACGTGCGCGCGGCGGCGTCGAGTTCGGCGCTGTCGGCGGCCGTCCCGCCGTTCTTGTCCGCGGCGCACCCTGTGAGGAGAACTGGCAGCAGGAAAAGGGGAAGCAGCGCACGTGGGGGTCGCATCATGCCCACACCTTTTCGCATGGACATGCCGCATGAACAACCGATTTCCGGATTCCCCCCGTCGTAGCGGAGAAGTCTCTAGAACGTGCCCAGCTTCACGATCGACAGCAGGGCGATCAGTTGGATCGCCGAGGCGCCCAGGGCCTTGGGCCAGGGGAGGTCGTGGGAGCGGCTGACCATCATCGTGAGGAGGGCGCCGGCCGCTACCCACGTGGCCCAGCCGAGGGCCTGGACGAAGGTCGCGTCGCCGCCGAAGAACATGGCGAAGATCAGGCGGGGGGCGTCGGTGAGGGACATGATCAGCATCGACAGGCCGACCGTGGGCTGCCAGGCTCCGTCGCCGCCCAGTTGGCGGGCCAGGGTATGGGTGACCACGCCCAGGACGAAGGACGACAGCACCATCGCCACGGCGGTGATCAGGACGATCGGGACCGCGTTCGCCAGGGTGGCGTTTATGGCGTCCGCGCGGGCGCCGTCGAAGCCGAAGACCGCGAGCAGGCCGTAGAGGAACGTCACGATCAGGGCGGGGCCCCACATCGTGTAGTCCCGCATCTGCAGGAAGGTCTGCTGGGGTGCGAGGACGATGCCTCTCAGCAGGTCCTTCCAGTGCAGGCGGGGGCCGACCGGGCCCGTGGGGGCCTGGGTGGAGCCCGCGCGGTACGTACCGCCCTGGGTGTACGGGTCCTCACCTACGCCGAAGGCCTGGGTGTTGCCGGGGTTGTTCGCCGCGTACGGGTCCGGGGTGCCCGGGTGGGCATACCCGCCGCCGTCGCCGAAGTACTCCGGCTCGTCGCCGTAGGCGCCGTTGCCGCCGTTCCCCTGGGACCACTGCCGGCCGCCGCCACCCGCAGGGTTTCCGTACTGCGGTTGCTGCTGCGGGTACGGCTGCGGCGCCGAGGGGTAGCCGTACGGCCGTCCCTGCGGTGCCCCCTGGGGTGCCGGGGGTGCCTGCTGCCCGTACGGAGGTTGTTGAGGGCGCGCTTGCGGTGCCCTGTTGTCCCGGCCGCCGCGTCCGATCCTGAATCCAGCCACGTCATCGAACGTACCTGGTTCCGCGCGGACACGTGTCGGGCCGGGGGTTTCGGGTGGGGCTTTGCTGCCGAGCTGTGACATCCCCTAAGGGGCGGGCATGGGGGTCACGTCCGGGGTCGGCCGACCAAGGTTGTGCCCAGGTACGGCGGGCCGGCGGGGGAGATAGCGAAGCCGCTCGGGCCGTAGGCGGTGGAGGTGGCCTTGAGGAAGGTGACCAGGCCCACCTGGTTGTTCTCGCCGTCCGACCCGATGACGAGGTCCGCCCTGCCGTCGCCCGTCGTGTCGGTGAGCAGGCTCGTGATGGGGTTGCGGCGGGCGGAAGGGGGCGGTTGCGCAAGGGAGTTGGCTCCGGGAGGGGGAGGTGAGAGGTGGGGTATGGGTGTGGGCTGGAGATGTGACGGTTCGTCATATTCCCGACCTGGTCGGCGATTTGATTGCTAGTCGGCGAACGGGGCGTCGTACTGCGGTGTGCCCGTGGTCGAGACGCCCACTGTGCTCGGGGAGATCGTGCGGGAGCCGGTAGTGGTGATCTTCGTGCCGTTGGAGGGGAGGTAGGTCACCGCGCCGTCGCCGTTGACGTCGTCGAGCTTGAATTCGGTGAACTCTGAGGCGTGGCGGGGGCTGTCTGGATGCTGGGGTTGGGAGCTGCTGTGGCCGCCAGTTCGAATGTCACCGTTGGGCCACTCGCTTCTTAGCCAGTGTCGGGCTTCCACGACCCGAGTAAAGGGCGCTCCCTGCGGTCGCGTCGGCTACGCCGATTCCGCTCCGCTCCACCCTTGACTCGGCCCGCTCCAGCCCGTTTCGGAAGCGAGCGAGCAGCCCGGAGGAATGGGGGCCCAGCCATGAGTTCCCTTGGGCGAGCTGCGTTCCCGGCCGGGATGGAGGGGGCGCGCTGGCGTCTCGCCAGCACGCCGGGCTGGCTCAGCGGCCAACCCCCGGTGGGGACTTCCGCACGAGACCACGGGCCTGCGGGACGCAGGGACGCGTTCGCGCCTCGCCTGCACGCCGGGTCGGCTCAGCGGCCAGCGGCGGGCGGGTACTTCCGCACGAGACCCCGGCCTGCGCGAGCAGGGGCGTGGTCGCGTCTCGCCTGCACATCGGATCGGTCGGCTCAGCGGCCCACGACCGGTGGACAGTGGGCGGTGGGCGGTGGGTGGGCGCTGGAGGCTGGGGGTAAAACTAACCACCGTCACGGGCTTTGACCGGTTAGGAAAGACCTCAGCTTCCAGACAGGACAGGGTCGGCGGCGGGAAGGGAGCCCCCGGGGGCGAGGGCTGTGGGGGCCGGGAAATGCCATACCTCGACCCCCGACCCTCACATTTCTACGGACCGGCGCCCCAGGCGAGAGACTCGATCGTCGAACGGGGCTCACCGCCCGCGCCCCCACCCAGCCCAGGACAGCTCAGCGCAGGACCGACCGACTGCCTCAGGCCCACCCTCCTGCCCCGGAACCTCCCTGCCGACCCGGAGTCCTCTGGCCGACCCGCCGTCTTCTTGCGGAAGTCCCCACCGGGGGTTGGCCGCTGAGCCGACGCGGCGTGCTGGCGAGGCGCCAGCGCGTCCCTGCGCCCGCAGGCCCGGGGTCTTGTAGGGAAGTCCCCACTCGCCGTTGGCCGCTGAGCCGGCCCGGCGTGCTGGCGAGACGCCAGCGCGCCCCCTCCATCCCGGCCGGGAACGCAGCTCGCCCAAGGGAACTCATGGCTGGGCCCCCATTCCTCCGGGCTGCTCGCTCGCTTCTGAAACGGGCTGGAGCGGGCCGAGTCAAGGGTGGCCCGCAGGGCCATCGCCGCAGGCGACGCGTAGCGCAGCGGAGCGCCCTTTACTCGGGTCGCGGAAGCCCGACACTGACAAAGAAGCGAGTGGCCCAACGGTCACGTACGAACGGGCGCTCAGTGTCGCTATGACGTGCAGACGTTCTTGAGTTTGGTTGCTGCCGTGTCGATTTTGCTGGAGTCGGGGTTCGTATCGCCGTTCAGGATCGACTTGTTGTAGTCGGAGATCGCCTTGTTGAGGTCGTCGACTGCCTTGTCGACTTTGCTGTCGTCCGAGTTGGCGTCGATCTTGTCGATGTTCTTGTTGATCGTGTCGATGGATTCGGCGGTCTTGGTCGGGTCCTTGGCCGCGTCGACGCCCGCGTTGTGGATCGCTTTGAGGCTGTCGGAGATCGAGTTCCAGTTCTTGAGGCAGTTCAGGGAGTTGGAGGCGTCGGAGGTGTCCGTGGGGTCGCAGGCCGTGAGGAGTCCGGTGGTCAGGGCTATGGCTGCGGCGGTCATGGTCAGGGTGGCCGTACGGCGGCGACGGTTCATGGGTGTTTCCTTCTCGGGTGAGGTTGGGGGAGAGAGGCGTTGCGGGTGATCTCGTCAGGCCCAGGGCTCTTCCACTCGCGCCTCGGCGGCCGGCGCGCGGTGGGCCGCGACCAGACCGCCCGCCGCGCCGAGGGAGACCAGGCCCATACCGGCGGCGGTCGCGATGCCCTTGATGCCGTCCATGGAGAAGTAACAGAACGCGGCCACACCGCCGTTGAAGAGGAACAGGAACCACAGCGTCGACGGCTTCGACAGGAACGCCTTGATCTTCGGCTTCTTCGCGATGCGTGAACCGGCGAGCAGGGAGACGGCGATACCGGTGTAGGTGGCGGCGTTCTTCGCCGTACCGTCCAGCACCGCCCCGGAGGCCGTGCTCGCGGCGAGGCCGCCCACGAAGAACGACCACAGCAGCAGGTTGGCGATGAACGACTTCACGGTGGCGAGCAGCGACTTCACGGGAATTCCTAGGGGAGGTAGGGGGCGTGATCTCTGCCTTCTACGATTCCGTGGAGCGCTCGCCGCCACGAGGGCCCGCTCTCCCGGATCCATGGTGTAGCGCGCTACACCATGGGGACGGAGGGCGGACGGCACGACGACGCCCCGCACCCTCTGGTGAGGGTGCGGGGCGTCGTCGTAGCGGACTGGCTGGTTGTTACTTCACCGGCTCGGGCTCTGGGGCGTTCTCCGGTTCCGCGGTGCCCGCCGGGGGTTCGTCCTCGGCGGGGGTTTTGACGGAGTCGAGGAGCAGCTGGGCGACGTCGAGGACCTGGATGGATTCCTTGGCGGTGCCGTCGTTCTTCTTGCCGTTGACGGAGTCGGTGAGCATGACGAGGCAGAAGGGGCAGGCCGTGGAGACGATGTCGGGGTTGAGGGAGAGGGCTTCGTCGACGCGTTCGTTGTTGATGCGTTTGCCGATGCGTTCTTCCATCCACATGCGGGCGCCGCCGGCGCCGCAGCAGAAGCCGCGTTCCCTGTGGCGGTGCATTTCCTCGTTGCGCAGGCCCGGGACGCTAGCGATGATCTCGCGCGGGGGTGTGTAGATCTTGTTGTGGCGGCCCAGGTAGCAGGGGTCGTGGTAGGTGATGATGCCCTCGACCGGCGTCACCGGGACCAGCCTGCCCTCGTCCACGAGGTGCTGGAGGAGCTGGGTGTGGTGGATGACCTCGTAGTCGCCGCCGAGCTGCGGGTACTCGTTGCCGATGGTGTTGAGGCAGTGCGGGCAGGTCGCGACGATCTTCTTCACCGACTTCGGCTTCGCCGAGGCCGGTACGACCTTGCCGTCGTCGTCGAGTTCCTCGCCGAACGCCGTGTTCAGGGCCATGACGTTCTCCATGCCCAGTTCCTGGAACAGCGGCTCGTTGCCCAGGCGGCGGGCGGAGTCGCCGGTGCACTTCTCGTCACCGCCCATGATCGCGAACGTGACGCCCGCGATGTGGAGGAGTTCCGCGAAGGCCTTCGTGGTCTTCTTGGCGCGGTCCTCCAGGGCGCCGGCGCAGCCGACCCAGTACAGGTACTCGACCTCGGTGAGGTCCTCGATGTCGCGGCCGACGACCGGGATGTCGAAGGAGACCTCCTTGAGCCATTCCAGGCGCTGCTTCTTCGCCAGGCCCCAGGGGTTGCCCTTCTTCTCCAGGTTCTTCAGCATCGTGCCGGCCTCGGAGGGGAACGCGGACTCGATCATCACCTGGTAGCGGCGCATGTCGACGATGTGGTCGACGTGCTCGATGTCCACCGGGCACTGCTCGACGCAGGCGCCGCAGGTGGTGCAGGACCACAGGACGTCCGGGTCGATGACCCCGTTTTCTTCGAGTGTGCCGATCAGCGGGCGTTCGGCCTCCGCGAGGGCTGCGGCGGGGACTCCGGCGAGCTGTTCCGCGGTGGCTTTCTCCTCGCCCTCCATGGACTTGCCGCCGCCCGCGAGCAGGTAGGGGGCCTTGGCGTGCGCGTGGTCCCGCAAGGACATGATCAGCAGCTTGGGGGAGAGCGGCTTGCCGGTGTTCCAGGCCGGGCACTGCGACTGGCAGCGCCCGCACTCCGTACACGTGGAGAAGTCCAGGAGGCCCTTCCAGGAGAACTGCTCGACCTGCGAGACACCGAACACGTCGTCGTCACCCGGGTCGGTGAAGTCGATCGGCCTGCCGCCCGACGTCATCGGCAGCAGCGCACCCAGGGACGTCTCGCCGGTCGCGTTGCGCTTGAACCAGATGTTCGGGAACGCCAGGAAACGGTGCCAGGCCACGCCCATGTCGGTCTTCAGGGCGACCGTGATCATCCAGATGAAGGAGGTCGCGATCTTCACGCCGGCGAAGAGGTACGTGAGGTTCTGGAGTGTGGAGACGTCCAGGTGCTCCAGGCCCGACACCACCGGGTACGAGATGAAGAAGGAGGCCTCGTAGCCGTCGACGTGGTGCTGGGCGCCCTCCAGCGCGTGCAGCATGAAGATGCAGACGCCGACGATGAGGATGACGGCCTCGACGAAGTACGCCTGGCCGAAGTTGGAGCCGGCGAAGCGGGATTTGCGGCCCGGCCTGTTCGGCTTGCTGAGCTGGCGGATCGCGATCAGGGCGAGGATGCCGAGGACCGTCATCGTGCCGATGAACTCGACGAAGACGTTGTACGGCGCCCATTCGCCGACGATCGGCAGCAGCCAGTCGGCCTGGAAGAGCTGGCCGACGGCGTTGACGATCGTCAGCAGCAGTGAGAAGAAGCCCACCGCCACGAACCAGTGCGCGACGCCGACGACACCCCAGCGGTTCATCCGGGTGTGGCCGAGGAACTCCTTGGCCACGGTGACTGTGCGCTGGACGGGCTCGTCGGTGCGGGTGCCCGCGGGCACGTTCTGGCCGAGTCGCATGAAGGTGTAGATCTGCAGGACGGCGCGGGCGAACAGCGCCACACCGACCACGATCAGAACCAGCGACACGATGATCGCGGCGAGTTGCATTTCAGGGCTCCTCGGGCCTGCGAGGGGTCAAGGCATAACCAAGAGCATGACCAAGAACATTACTAAGCGGTAACTTAATCGGTCCGACCGAGATTACCCTCATTCTCCGTCGCACTGTAGCCAGCCGTGCGGTGATCTATGTCGCTGAGGGTCGCCTTAAAAACCTGTGACGGTCCGATCGTGTTATTCGTACTGAATTGGTACATTTGCGTCTAATTTAGAACCGTGCTCTACGGGATTCTCGCCGCCACGACCGCCCTTCTCCTCGCCGCCCTCCTCGCCGCACTGCTCCGGGTGCCCGCACTGCGGGCGGGAGTTGTCGACCGCAGACGGCGGACACGGCAGGTACCGCTGCTCGGGGGACTGGCCGTCGCCCTCGCCGTCGTATCGGTGACCTGGGCGTGCGACCGGACCGGCGTCGCCCCGCTCGGCGACGGCGTCGGCGGGCTGCTCGCCGCCGGGTCCGCGGTCGCCGCGCTGGGGCTCGTCGCCGACGTCTGGCGGCTGAAGGCGCGGTTCCTGGTCTTCGGTACGGCGGTGGCGGCAGCCTGTGTCGTGCCGTACGGCGAGATCGGGGTGCCCGGCGGGCTGCTGGCGGTGGTGTGGATCGTGTGTGTCGCCGGCGCCTTCAAGGGGCTCGATCACGCCGACGGGCTCGCGGGGACCGTGGGTGTGGTCACCGCCTTCGGGATCGGGGCCTGTGCCGCGATGGAAGTGATGGACGGGCTCGCGGTGTTGTCGAGTGTGCTGGCCGCCGCGCTCACCGGGTTCCTGATGCACAACTGGCATCCCGCGCGGATCGCGCTCGGCGCCTGCGGGTCGCTGTTCACGGGGTTTCTGCTGGCCTCGGCGGCCGTGCTCACGCAGGCCGGGCGCGGGTTCGCGTCCGGTGCGGGGGTGCTGTTCGCGCTCACCGCCGTCGCCGGCGCCGATGCCGTACTGGTGCTGCTGTCGCGGCGGCTGGCCGGGCGGGCGCTGCTGCGGGGCGGGCCCGACCATCTCGCCCACCGGCTGCGGCGGTTGGGGCTCACTCCGCAGGGGGCGGTGGTGCTCGTGTCGGCCGGGGCGTTCTCCGGAGTGCTCGTCGGGGTGCTCGTGCACAACGGGTGGGCGGGCGAATCCGCCGTCATGTGGGTGGCGGGCGGGGTCCTGGTCGTCGTGTTCGGACTGCTTAAAGTCTCTGTCTACGGGGGTCGGCGTGCCGTGTCTTCGCAGGTCAGGGCTCAGTTGCGTGTAAGGAACGGATAAGAGTTGAGTCTGGGTGACTCAGCTCTGTTGACCCAGCGGTGAGTGTCGTGCACACTTGAGCCTGTTCCACTCAAGTCATTGCTGGAGGAATCAACCATGGCACGTGCGGTCGGCATCGACCTGGGCACGACTAACTCCGTCGTCAGCGTTCTTGAAGGCGGCGAGCCCACCGTCATCACCAACGCAGAGGGCGCCAGGACCACGCCGTCCGTCGTCGCCTTCGCCAAGAACGGCGAGGTGCTCGTCGGCGAGGTGGCCAAGCGCCAGGCGGTCACGAACGTAGACCGGACCATCCGCTCCGTGAAGCGTCACATGGGCACGGACTGGAAGATCGAGCTGGACGGCAAGAGCTTCAACCCGCAGCAGATGAGCGCCTTCATCCTGCAGAAGCTGAAGCGCGACGCCGAGGCGTACCTGGGCGAGAAGGTGGCCGACGCGGTCATCACCGTTCCGGCCTACTTCAACGACTCCGAGCGTCAGGCGACGAAGGAGGCCGGCGAGATCGCGGGCCTGAACGTCCTGCGTATCGTGAACGAGCCGACGGCGGCGGCGCTGGCGTACGGCCTCGACAAGGACGACCAGACGATCCTCGTCTTCGACCTCGGTGGCGGCACCTTCGACGTGTCCCTCCTGGAGATCGGCGACGGCGTCGTCGAGGTGAAGGCCACGAACGGCGACAACCACCTCGGTGGTGACGACTGGGACCAGCGGGTCGTCGACTACCTGGTGAAGCAGTTCGCCGCCGGTCACGGCGTCGACCTGGGCAAGGACAAGATGGCCCTGCAGCGTCTGCGCGAGGCTGCCGAGAAGGCCAAGATCGAGCTGTCCAGCTCCACCGAGACCTCGATCAACCTGCCCTACATCACGGCGTCCGCCGAGGGCCCGCTGCACCTGGACGAGAAGCTCACCCGCGCCCAGTTCCAGCAGCTCACGGCCGACCTGCTGGAGCGCTGCAAGACGCCGTTCCACAACGTCATCAAGGACGCCGGCATCTCCATCAACGAGATCGACCACGTCGTCCTCGTCGGTGGCTCCACCCGGATGCCCGCCGTCGCGGAGATCGTGCGCGAGCTCACCGGCGGCAAGGACGCCAACAAGGGCGTCAACCCGGACGAGGTCGTCGCCATCGGCGCGTCCCTCCAGGCCGGTGTCCTCAAGGGTGAGGTCAAGGACGTCCTGCTCCTCGACGTGACCCCGCTGTCCCTCGGTATCGAGACCAAGGGCGGCATCATGACCAAGCTGATCGAGCGGAACACGACGATCCCGACCAAGCGGTCCGAGATCTTCACCACCGCCGAGGACAACCAGCCCTCCGTGCAGATCCAGGTCTACCAGGGCGAGCGCGAGATCGCGGCGTACAACAAGAAGCTCGGGATGTTCGAGCTGACCGGTCTGCCGCCGGCCCCGCGTGGTGTCCCGCAGATCGAGGTCTCCTTCGACATCGACGCCAACGGCATCATGCATGTCACGGCCAAGGACCTCGGCACCGGCAAGGAGCAGAAGATGACCGTCACCGGCGGCTCCTCGCTGCCGAAGGACGAGGTCGACCGCATGCGCCAGGAGGCCGAGCAGTACGCGGACGAGGACCACCGTCGCCGCGAGGCCGCCGAGTCCCGCAACCAGGGCGAGCAGCTCGTCTACCAGACGGAGAAGTTCCTCAAGGACAACGAGGACAAGGTCCCCGGCGAGGTCAAGACCGAGGTCGAGGCCGCCGTCGAGGAGCTGAAGGCCGCGCTCAAGGGCGAGGACACCGCCGAGATCCGCACCGCCACCGAGAAGGTCGCCGCGGTCTCGCAGAAGGTCGGCCAGGCCATGTACGCCGACGCCCAGGCCACGCAGGCCGCGGGCGGCGACGCCCCCGGTGCCGAGGCTCCCCGGGCGGACGACGACGTGGTGGACGCCGAGATCGTGGACGACGAGCGCAAGGACGGTGCCGCGTGACGGAGGAGACCCCGGGCTTCGACGAGAAGCCCGACGTCCCCTCCGGCGCCACCCCCGACGACGCCGAGCCGCAGGCCGCCTCCCCCTCCGGTAGTGGGGAGGGGGCGGCCCCGGCAGGGGACGCAAGTGCTCAGATCGCCGGTCTGACGGCCCAGTTGGACCAGGTGCGCAAGGCGCTCGACGAGCGCACCGCGGACCTCCAGCGGCTCCAGGCCGAGTTCCAGAACTACCGCCGCCGCGTCGAGCGCGACCGGATCGCGGTCAAGGAGATCGCCGTGGCGAACCTCCTGACCGAGCTGATGCCCACGCTCGACAACATCAACCGCGCGCGGGAACACGGTGAACTCGTCGGCGGTTTCAAGTCGGTGGCGGAGTCGCTGGAGACCGCCGCGGCGAAGATGGGACTGCAGCAGTTCGGCAAGGAGGGCGAGCCCTTCGACCCGACGATCCACGAGGCCCTGATGCACTCGTACGCGCCGGACGTCACCGAGACGACCTGCGTGGCGATCCTGCAGCCCGGGTATCGCATCGGAGAGCGCACCATCCGCCCCGCGCGGGTGGCCGTCGCCGAGCCGCAGCCCGGCGCCCAGGCCGTCAAGGCCGAGGACGAGTCCGAGGCCGGCGACGAGAAGAAGGACAACGGCCCTGAGGAGGGCTGACGCAGCGAGCGCAGGAAAGGAGGGACGTCGAGGATGAGCACCAAGGACTTCATCGAGAAGGACTACTACAAGGTCCTCGGCGTCCCCAAGGACGCCACCGAGGCCGAGATCAAGAAGGCGTACCGGAAGCTCGCCCGCGAGTTCCACCCGGACGCCAACAAGGGCAACTCCAAGGCCGAGGAGCGCTTCAAGGAGATCTCCGAGGCCCACGACATCCTCGGTGACCCCAAGAAGCGCAAGGAGTACGACGAGGCCCGCGCCCTGTTCGGCAACGGCGGCTTCCGCCCGGGGCCGGGCGGCGCGGCCGGCGGCAACTTCAACTTCGACCTGGGCGACCTCTTCGGAGGCGGCGCCCAGGGCGGCGGCGGAGGTGCCGGCGGCTTCGGCGGCGGGATCGGTGACGTCTTCGGGGGCCTGTTCAACCGCGGCGGCACGGGCACGACCCGTACCCAGCCCAGGCGCGGCCAGGACATCGAGTCCGAGGTCACGCTCAGCTTCACGGAGGCCATCGAAGGGGCCACGGTCCCGCTGCGGATGTCCTCGCAGCAGCCCTGCAAGGCCTGTTCGGGCACCGGCGACAAGAACGGCACACCGCGCGTGTGCCCGACCTGCGTCGGCACCGGCCAGGTGGCGCGCGGCTCCGGCGGCGGCTTCTCGCTCACGGACCCGTGCCCGGACTGCAAGGGGCGCGGCCTGATCGCCGAGCACCCCTGCATCGAGTGCAAGGGCAGCGGGCGCGCCAAGTCGTCGCGGACCATGCAGGTCCGGATCCCCGCGGGGGTCACCGACGGCCAGCGCATCCGGCTGCGCGGCAAGGGCGCTCCGGGTGAACGGGGCGGTCCCGCGGGCGACTTGTACGTCATGGTGCACGTCGACACGCACCCCGTGTTCGGCCGCAAGGACGACAACCTCACGGTGACGGTCCCGGTGACGTTCGTCGAGGCGGCACTCGGCGGCGAGGTCAGGGTGCCCACCCTGGGCGGGCCGCCGGTGACGCTGAAGCTGCCGCCGGGCACGCCCAACGGCCGCACCATGCGGGCCCGCGGCAAGGGCGCCTTCCGCAAGGACGGCACCCGGGGTGACCTCCTTGTGACCGTCGAGGTGAGTGTCCCGAAGGACGTCACGGGGAATGCTCGTGACGCGCTGGAGGCGTATCGAGAAGCGACCGCGGGCGAGGACCCGCGGGCGGAGCTGTTCCAGGCCGCGAAGGGAGCATGAGGAGATGGACGGCCGTCGACGTAACCCTTATGAACTGACCGAAGAGACCCCGGTCTACGTCATCTCGGTGGCGGCCCAGCTCTCCGGCCTGCACCCGCAGACGCTGCGCCAGTACGACCGCCTCGGCCTGGTCTCCCCGGACCGCACGGCCGGGCGCGGCCGGCGCTACTCGGCCCGCGACATCGAACTGCTGCGCACCGTCCAGCAGTTGTCGCAGACCGAGGGCATCAACCTGGCCGGCATCAAGCGCATCATCGAGCTGGAGAACCAGGTCGTCGCGCTCCAGCAGCGCGTCGCCGAACTCCAGTCGGCGGTCGAGGGCGCGGCGGCGACGATGCAGCAGCGGGAGGCGGCGGTACACGCTTCGTACCGGCGCGACCTGGTGCCGTATCAGGAGGTCCAGCAGACGAGTGCGCTGGTGGTGTGGCGGCCGAAGCGGCAGTCCTCGGACTGACGACCGACGCGCACGCAGCCCGAAGGGGCCCGGAGGTTCACCGACCTCCGGGCCCCTTCCGTTCGTGCCTACGCGGAGGTGCCGATCCGGAACACGTGGTCGCCGACCGTCTCTGCCTCGGTGCCGTCCGTGTACACGGCGGTGACCTTGTAGAAGACGGTGGTGTCGGTGGGCGCACCGGTGTCCGAGTAGCCGTCGCCGAGCCCGACGGGAGTGTCGGTGAGCAGCGTGTAGGTGCCGGTCGAGGTGTCCCAGCGGTAGACGTTGAAGCCGGTCGCGGTGCCGTTCGGGTCGCGCTGGGCGTTGTAGTCCAGCCGGATGTCGGGACCCTGGGCGATGTCCGTCGCGTCCACGTACAGGGCACCCGAGGCGGACTCGTCCGCGTAGGTCTCCGTCGGCACGATGTCGAGCTCCGTGACCTCGACGCCGGCGGCGGAACCGAGATCCAGGGTGTTGCCGTCGTGGTCGACGGCCACGACCACGTACCGCAGCTTCTCCCCGTCGGGCAGGCTCACGTCCCGGTTCTGGGACCAGATGCTGCCGAACGGAAGGGTGTCGGTGATGTCCGTGTACGTCCAGGCGCCGTCGACGTACACACCCCGGTGGATCCGGTAGTCGGCGAAGTCCTCGGCCGGGCTGTCGTCCCAGTCGAGCCGGATGCCGTACCCCCTCGGCGTCGCGGTCAGGCCGGTCACCGCGGCGGGGGCGGTGTAGTCGCCGACATGGTCGATGGTGACCGAGTTCGAGACGGGGCCGATGTTGCCGTGCCGGTCCACGGCGCGGACCCAGTAGGTGTGCGTCGTGGAACGCTCGATCTCGGTGTCCGTGTAGGACTCTCCGGCGGTGTCGCCGGCGAGTCCGACGCCGTCCCGGTAGACGGAGAAGTACGCGATGTCGTCGTCCGCGTCCGTGCTCCAGGTCCAGTTCAGGGTGACGCCGCGTTCCCCGTCGACGGCCGTCACGTCGTCCGGGGCGTAGACCGGGGCGACGGTGTCGATGTCCTTCGACGAGTACTCGGCCGTGCCCGAGCGCGGTGAGGCGTTCCCGTGGATGTCGACGGCGGTGACGACGTAGTAGAAGGTCTCGCCGGTCGTGGGCAGGTCCTCGACGTAGGCGCTGTCGCTGATCGGAGTCGGGCCGCTCACCAGGTTGGCGGCGGTGACGGCGACGGGGTAGGCCGTCGACCGGTAGACCCGATAACCGGCCAGGTCGGACTCGGTGTTCGACCCCCAGTACAGGCGGGCCGTGGTGACATCGCCGATGGCCCAGTTGTCCTCCACGCCGGTGGGCGCGGCGGGAGCTGTCGTGTCGACGGTGGTGACACCCTGGTCGGCGCTACCGGTCGACTCGCGGCCGGCCTTGTCGTAGGCACGGACCTCGTAGTAGTAGGTGTCGCCCGTCTTCGGGAGCGCGGTACCCGTGTACGACGTGGCGGTGGTCGTCGCCAGCGGTCTGCTCCCGAAGGAGGCGTCCTTGAGGCGCCGGTAGACGTGATACCCGGCGAGGTCCATCTCCTTGTTCTTGGACCAGGTGAGCTTGGCCTTGCCGGTGGTGGTGTCGTACGTCACTGAAGCACCCGTCGGGGCCAGCGGCTTGACCTTGTCGACGGTGGCCGAAGTCCTGGGTGCGTAGGCGAACTTGACGTTGGCCTTGCCGGTCCAGTTGACGTAGTCGACGCGGAGGGTGTGTTTGCCCTTGGGGACGGTGAGGTTCACCGTCTTCTTGGCGGTGGTCGAGGTGTTCTTCCAGAGGCTGATCTTGCGGGTGCCGTCGAGGTAGACGCGGATGCCGTCCTGGGCGCTGGCGGCGAAGGAGAAGGGGCCGCCGGAGCCGAAGTCGCGGGTCACGGACCAGCGGACGGCGAAGTTGTCCTTGGGGAGGCCGGTGGCGGGGGCGCCGGTCCAGGTCTGGTCGATCGCGTTGTCGCAGTCCGTCTTCTTCGGGGTGCCCGAGAAAGTGGTGTTCGCGAAGAACTGCCGCTTGTAGACAGGGGAGTTGCAGGTCGTGGCGGCGGAGGCGCTCGCGGTCGCGCCGGCGAGCAGGCCGCCCGCGACGGAGAATACGACGGCGGTGGCCGTCGCGTGTCGGGCTCGGTTCATGCGTCTCCCAGTCGGATCGGACACGGCGACAGACGGCCGTTGACGATCACGACTCGTGAGGAACGGACTTGGTTGTGCTGATCTTTGCCCGTTCATGAACTCCCGTTGAGTGAAGGGTCCGTAAAGAGCGTTTGGATGGGATTCCTCAGCACCTCCACATACCAAACGGAACGTGCTGTTGCCATCTCGTTAAGCGGTTCCGCTTGACGCCGGTGGTCGCAGCCGCGTTGGCTTTTCAGTCACCTGGGTTGCAATGCTGCACCCTCGTCCGGACGGCACCAGAAGTGAGCACCCCAATGCGTCGTATCGCCATATCCGTGGCCGCGTCCTCGCTGGCCCTCCCGCTGGCCGCCTGTGGCGTGCTCAACTCCTCAGGGAGCAGCGCGGAGGAGACTCCGGCCAAGGGCAACGACATCACGGTGGGCGTACTGATGCCCGAGAAGACGAACACGCGGTACGCGGAGTTCGACTTCCCGATCATGAAGGCGAAGATCCAGGAACTCACCGCGAACAAGGGCAAGGCCGAGTACGAGAACGCCGGCGGCGTCGCGGCCACGCAGGACAGGCAGATGCAGAAGATGATCGACGAGAAGGTCGACATCATCGTGCTCGACGCCGTCGACTCGCACGCCATCCGGACCATGGTGAAGAAGGCCAAGACCGCAGGCATCCCGGTCATCGCCTACGACCGGTTGGCCGAGGGGCCGATCGACGCGTACGTCTCCTTCGACGGCGAGCTGGTCGGCGAGGTGCAGGGCCGCTCCCTGGTCGAGGCGCTGGGCGGCAACGTGGACACCTCCGACAAGATCGTCATGATCAACGGCTCGCCGACCGACCCCAATGCCGCGGTGTTCAAGGGCGGGGCGCTGTCCGAGCTACAGGGCAAGGTGACGATCGCCGAGAGCTACAACACCAAGGCCTGGGACCCGGACATCGCCCAGAAGGAGATGACCGAGGCGATCGGCAAGCTGGGCAAGAACAACATCGCCGCGGTGTACTCCGCCAACGACGCCATGGCCGGCGGCATCATCAAGGCCCTGAAGGCGTCGGGCCTGACGAAGATCCCGCCCGTCACCGGCCAGGACGCCGAACTCACCGCCGTGCAGCGGATCGTCACCGGCGAGCAGTACATGAGCGTCTACAAGCCGTACCCCGACCTCGCCGAGGCCGCCGCGAAGATGGCGGTGTCCCTGATCCAGGGCCACGACATCGAGTTCGACGCCCTCACCCGCGACACGGTCGACAGCCCCACGAACAAGAAGATCCCGGCCCAGCTGGTGTCCGTGGTCGCGCTGACGAAGGACAACATCAAATCGACGGTGGTCGCGGACGGGATCTACAAGATCTCCGACATCTGCACGGCCGCGTTCAAGTCGGACTGCGAGGCGGCCGGGCTGAAGTAGGGCCGGTTCACCCGCCGGCCTCGATGGCGTGGAGCCGGGTGTCGTCGCTGCCCACGTACAGCACTCCACCCACGACGACGGGCGAGGAGACCACGGGACCGCCGGTCGGGAAGCGCCAGCGCTCCCGGCCGGTGACGGTGTCCACGGCGTAGACGAAGCCGTCGTCGCTGCCGAAGTGGACGGTGGCGCCGGTGACGGCCGGGGTGGTGCGGACCGGGCCCGTGGTGGTGAAGCGCCACTTGACCTCGCCGGTGGCCGCGTCGAGGGCGTACAGGCGCTCGTCGTCGTTCCCCGCGTAGACCGTGCCGTTCGCGACCGTGGGGGCGGCCTGGATGGCGCTGCCGGTGTCGTGGCGCCACTTCCGCTGCCCGTCCGACGTGTCGAGGGCGTGCACCTCGCCGCGCCGGTTGCCGACGTAGAGGTGGCCGTCCGACAGGGCCGAGGCGCCGGAGACGGGGCTGTCGACGAGGCGAGTGCCCCACTTCCGCCGCTGGGCGTACGCGTCGATGGCGTACACGCGGTTGCCCGTGTTGCCGACGATCGCCAGCGGACCGTCCATGACCACCCAGCGATGCGGTGTCATGCCCACGGCGTATCCCCAGTGCTTGGTTCCTGTTTCGGCGTCCAGCACGTACAACGTGCCGCTGCTCCCGACGCACACCCGGTCGCCGACGACTCCCACCGTCGCGGACGTGTCGGCCCGCCGCTCGCCGAAGTCCCAGCGCTCCTCTCCGGTGCCCGTGTCGGTCGCGTACAGGGACCGGCCGGCGGTGGCGTACACGAGCTCGCCGCGGACGGCCGGGGTCGACCGCACGGGTCCTGCGTTGAGCGCGCGGCTCCACCTCCGCTGTCCGGTGGCGGCGTCCACGGCGTGCAGGGAGCCGCCGTCGCCGCCCACGTACACCACACCGTCCACCACGGTCGGCGTGGACCGGACACAGTTGTCGGTCTGGAAGCTCCACAACGCGGTGCCGGGCGCCGGGCGTGCGGGTGCGGGCGGGGGAACGGCCTTGACGGGCACGGCAGTTGGGTCGGCTGATGGCGGAACGGCCTTGATGGGGGCGGGCGTTGGGGCGGATACCGGCGGCGGTACCGGGGCGGCGGCCGGCGGTACCGGGGCGGCCTCGGCGACGGGCCGGTCCCCGAGGTGGGAGGCCGCCGCCCCCGACACGCTGCGGCTGTCGTCCTCCGTCAGGTGCCGGAGTTCCTCCTCCGCGAGGCCGCGTACCGTCTCGTTGCCGGTGCGGTACAGGTGCGCGAGGGACTCCACCGCGCCGAGCCGGTCCGTCGCGATCGGGCTGCGCAGGGCGTGCCGAAGATGGGAGGGCAGCGCCCAGTTGACGTTCCGGGCGATGACGATCCGGCCCTCGACGTCGTCCTGTTTCTTGGGCCGTTGCCGCGGCATCTCGTCGACGACCCGGTCGTGGACGTACGCGTACAGCTCGTCGAGGGTGATGTCCCCGTCGCCGTCGAGGTCGGCGCCGCCGTCGCGCAGGCCCAGCACCAGATGGCGGGTGAAGACGGACTGCGGGGCGCTGCCGCTGACCTGGTCGCCCTCGAAGGAGTACTGGGTGGCGTCGGAGGCGGTGAGCACCGTACGGCCGCGCCCCTGGAACCGTTGCAGGGTGTGCACGTCGGCGTCGCCCTTGGTGAGCCGGGCGGCGGCCGGGAAGGCGCCGCTGTAGCAGCAGTCGAGGATCAGCACCTGGCGGCGCGACAGGCAGCCGCTCATGGCCCGGTCGATCTGTTCGGCGGGCAGTGAGGTGAACAGGAGGTTGTCGCGGCGGGTGTTGGCCGCGGCGAGGTGGAGCCGGCCCTCGTCGTCCTTGAGGCCGTGGCCGGTGAAGTACAGCAGGATGAGGTCGTCGTGGCGGCGGTCGTGGAAGAACGCGCCGACCGCCTCGCCGATGCGGTGGTGGGGTTCGTTGACGAGGATCGTGACGTCGAACCCGGCGATGTCCGGGTCGCGCAGCACCTCGGCGAGCGCCTCCGCGTCGTGGGCGGGCGCGGTCAGCCGGCGCAACCCCTCGTCCTCGTAGGTGTAGTTGGCGATCAGGAGGGCCAGTCTGCGTTCCACGGCTACTCGGCACCCGATCCGTGCCGGCGGACGAACGCGTCGACCAGTTCCCGGCGTTCGTCGGCGGACGCCCGCTCCAGTTCGATGGTGTCGCCGTCGATCGTGACCGAGACGCGGTGCCGGGCGGACTGCCGGCCGAGCCAGTCCCGCAGGGTCTCGACGAGCGCGGGCAGCACCCCGCCCGAGGCGCTGAGCGCCAGCACCACGGCGCCCACCGTCACCGGGTCGACGGCCTTCGCCCCCTCGGGCGGCACGTCGCTGGACACCGACGCCTGCACCCGCAGCGCGTCGATGTCGAGACCCCGCAGCTCGGCCCGGACCCTGGACACGAACCGCTCGTTCTCCTCGCGGTCCGTGTCACCGTCCGGGGCCAGTCCCAGCAGCACGTCCATGGCACACCTTCCCCGTAACTCCCAGTGTGGTGAGCCATGATGCCTGCCCGGTGATTTTCCGGGAAGTCGATGTACCTCGCCGGGTCTCAGCCAGGGGACTTGAGGTGCCTCAGGAGGGCGGCGAGCCCTTCGGGCGCGGCGGCCAGGATGACGTCCGGGGCGTCGCTCTCGCGGAGGCGGATCGTTCCGTCGGGGGTGGGGGCGACGTAGAGGCAATTGCCCTCGGGGCCGCCGCTGTACGACGACTTCTGCCAGTGCAGTTCGGGCATCCGTGCCTCCTCAGAGGGTGTAGAGCACATGCTGGATGAGGGCCAGCGAGTCCTTCACCGAGTGTGTTTCGGGGGCCAACGATACGTCGACAGGTGCGAGGGCGTTTTTTACGATTCGGGCGAACAGGGAGTCGTACTCCTCAAGTTGGTGCGACTGCACCAAGTAGTGCGAGCCCAGGAGCTGTTCGACCACGACGGTGCCCAACTTCGGGTTCGCGGGGACGACGTGTGCGAAGTTGCCTGTAAGGGCGGCGTTCGCCTGAGCGGTGAACGGATAGACCTGAATGGTCACGTTGGGCAGGCGCGCCAGTTCGATCAGGTGCAGCAACTGCTCCCGGGCGACCTCGGCGCCTCCGAATCGCATGTGCAGCGCAGCTTCGTGGATGACGGCGTGCACGGACGGCGGGCTGTCGCGCGTCAGGATGTTCTGCCGTTCCATGCGGAACCTCAGCCCTTCCTCGATGTTCGCGAAGCCGAGGTCGGAGCTGGTGAAGATGGAGCGGGTGTAGTCCTCGGTCTGGAAGAGCCCAGGGATGAACAGTGGCTCGTGCGTCCTGATGGCCACGGCCGCTGATTCGAGTTCGGCCAGGTTCAGGGAGTGGGGCCCCATGTGCTTCCTGAACGCACTCCACCAGCCTCTGCCGTTGGACTCGGACATGGCGACCAGCGCCTCGATATAGGGCTCCTCCGGGCAACCGTATACGCGGCTCAGGTCGAGCAGTCGCTCGGTGAGGACCGAGGTCCGGCCGGCCTCGATGTGGCCCAGTTGTCCGCGCGTCATGCCGATCCGCTCGGCGGCTTCACTGGTGGTCAACCCGGCCTGTTCGCGCAGTTGTTTGAGCTCGATGCCGAGTCGGTGCTGTCGTTCGCTGATGTTGGTGCGCAGTCCCACGGGTTCTCCTCGTCGATCGCTCCAAAGTCTGCCCCGCGTGGGGGAGTTAGTCCACCGGATCTCCCGAATAGGTTGCTCGCGAGAACCCTTTATGGCTACCTTGTGTGTGGCGCCGATAACACTGCGGAGCCGCTCAACTCCCCCTGCCCATAAGCCGACAGAGCACCCGCGCCCCGAGGGCGACGCCATCGCCAGGTCCGACCACCCCTCACCCCAAGGAGCCGCTCCCCGTGGACCCAGCCCGCCGAGCCCCTCACCGGCCCGCCCAACTGACCCACGACTACAGCCTGTTCGCCCCCGCCGACGCCACCGCACCCCGCGTCTGTCGTGACTTCGTGCGCGCCGTCCTCTTCACCCACGACCGCGAACCCCTCGTCATGCCGGCGGCCCTGTGCACCTCGGAACTCGTCACCAACGTCCACCTGCACACGAAGGGCTCCGCGATGATCCGCCTCCGCCTCACCCCGGCCCGCTTCCGGGTCAGCGTCTTCGACGAGAGTCCCGACCCGCCTGTTGTCACGCATCCCGCGGCCGGGGCGATCGCCTGCTGGGGGAGGGGTCTCACGCTCGTCGCGGAGATGGCGGACACGTGGGGCGTCGCGGACGAGAGGGCGGGGCGGTTCGCGAAGGGGGTGTGGTTCGAGCTGGGTGGGGACCGTGGATCGTTCCGCCTCCACTCGAACGGGTGAAGCGGGTTTATTACCCCTGGTCAGCCCTATTGCCGTACCTACCGTGATCGCGTCGCTTGTGCCCCGAGGGACGCCAAGCCCACACTTGAGGAGGTGATGCCGCCATGACCGCTCTTGCGCACGAGAGGCCCGAGACCATGACTGAGACCAGGACCGAGTCCGTGTCCCTGTCGGAGAACGGACCCGAGCTGGACGAGGTCCTGTGGCAGGCATGGAAAGCCATGGAACTCCCCGAGGGCTACCACGCTGAAATCATCGAGGGAGCCATCGAGGTGTCGCCCACTGGTCGTCTGTCCCACGCGCAGATCATCAATCGTCTGCGTCGGGCGCTGGACAGGTTTCTGGAAGACGGCGAGTACGCCTGCCATCAGGACGCCAACGTCATCCACAAACGCAAGGGATGGATCCCTGACGCCTTTGTCGCCCCCGAAGACCTTGACCCGTACGCAGATGAAGACGGCCTGGGGGTAGAGGCCAAGGCGCTTCACCTCGTCGTCGAAGTCGTCAGTCCGGGCAAACGCAACCAGGACCGAGACCGCATCCGCAAGCGCCGCGAATACGCCCGCGCCGGCATCCCCATGTACGTCCTCATCGACGACTACGACGGCCAGGGCGCCGTAACCCTCTTCACCGGCCCCCGCCCCGACAAGGCCGACTGGGAGGACATCCACCGCGTCCCCTACGGCACGGAGGTCGAGATCCCGGACGGCCCCGCCAAGGGCTTCGTGATCGGCGAGGCGATCACCGGCCCGAAGCGGGGCTGAGACGGGGCACGACCCCGGCATGACCCCGGGGGCTATGCCACCCGCGTGAACTCCACCGTCACCTCGGGCGGCCCGCCCGCCACTCCCCGGTAGATCCCCTTGTGCGGGGTCACGTCGTCGTAGTCCCGGCCCCGGCCGACCACCACGTGGGACTCGTCGGGGCGGGTGCGGTTGGTCGGGTCGTAGCCGCACCAGTCGTCCGCCCAGTACTCGATCCAGGCGTGGCTCTGGCCGGCCACCGGGCGGTGCAGCTCCGCTTCGCGCTCGGGGTGGAGATAACCGGAGACGTAGCGCGTCGGCAGACCGAGGCCCCGCAGCAGGGCGATGGTGACGTGCGCTATGTCCTGGCAGACGCCGGCGCCCTGTTCCCAGGCCTCGGTGGCGGAGGTGTTCACGCCGGTGACGCCGGGGAGGTACGCCACCCGGTCGGCGACGAGCGCGGAGACCGCCACGGCCGTCTCGTGCGGATCGAGTCCTACGGCCGCCTTGCGCGCCTTCTTCAGCAGCTTGGGCGGGACCGTCGTACGGACCGTGGGGCCGATGAACTCCAACAGGCGGGAGTTCGTGGTGCGTTCGGTGATCTCCTGCCAGGTGGGGGAGGGGCCGAGCAGCTCCGGCGGGGAGGTCTCGACCAGGCTCGACGCGGTGATCGTGAGGTCCGCGTGCGGGTCCATCAGGTCGAAGCCGGTGACCTGGGTGCCCCAGTAGTCCCAGTACGACCAGGTGGGTGTCGTGGGGTTCACCGTGACGCGCGCGTCCAGTGTCGTCTGGCCGAGGAGCGTCAGCGGGGTCATCCTCACCTCGTTGTGGGAGGACACCGCCGCCTGGGCGTACGACACGCGCGTGGTGTGGCGGATGCGAAGCCTACGGGTCATCTCAGGCTCCTTCCTGGGCCCACTCGACGGGGCCCTGGTACGGGAAGAACAACTCCGCGACCGCCTCCGCCGAGTCCATGCAGGCGTGCTGCAAGTCCTTGAGGAGGGCGGGCAGTTGTTCTTCCAAGGCGTGCGAGTCCAGATATTCGAGGCGGGTGCGGAGCCGGCCGATGGGGCGGCGCGCGGGGTCCTGGCGCTGCCGGCCCAGCGCCGTGAGGCACTCCTCGGCCGTCGTCAGCGCGTGCAGCGCCGAGCGCGGGAAGTCCCGGTCCAGGAGCAGGAATTCGGCCACGCGAGGGGTGTCGCCGAAACCGCCGTACACGCGCGCGTACGCCTCGTCGGCACCGCTCGCGCTGAGCAGCGTCGTCCAGTCGGGCGCGTGCGCCGCGTCCAACACCCGTACCGACAGCAGTCGTACGGTCATGTCCACCCGCTCCAGGCTGCGGCCCAGGACGACGAAACGCCAACTGTCGTCACGGCTCATCGTGGAGTCCGCGAGGCCGAAGAACAACGCGGCGCGTCTGCGCACGAGTTCGAGGTAGGCGTAGGGGCCGGTACGGCGGGCCGCGAGGCGTTGGTCGGCCAGGGCGTGCCAGGTGGAGTTGAGGCACTCCCACATCTCCGAGGAGACGGCCTCCCGGGCGCTGCGGGCGTTGAGGCGGGCGGCGCCGAGCGCGCCCTCGATGGAACAGGTCGAGCGGGCGTCGAACGCGAGCTGGTCCAACACCTGCTGCATGTCCACGCGTTCACCGCCCGCGTCGACGCCGAGGATCGCGTACAGGGACCGGCAGGCCACGTCCTCGTCGCGCCAGGGGTCCTCCAGCATGCGGTGGAGATAGGCGTCGAGGATGCGTCCGGTGGTGTCGGCGCGCTCGACGTAACGGCCCGTCCACGTCAGGGCCTCGGCTATCCGGGAGAGGATCACGTCGTTCACTGCTGCTGCGCCCCTTCCTGTACGACCGTGGGGTTGCCGTCGGGGCCGTGCTGGCGGGGTGCCACCTCGGGCAGTCCGCCGTTCGGGGTCAGTGGCTCGGGGTGCTCGGCGGGTCCCTCGGCGAGCACCCAGGTGTCCTTGGAGCCGCCGCCCTGGCTGGAGTTGACGATCAGGTTGCCCTCCTGGAGGGCGACGCGGGTGAGGCCGCCGGGCAGCACCCAGACGTCGGTGCCGTCGTTCACGGCGAACGGGCGCAGGTCGATGTGGCGCGGTGCCATGCGTTCACCCGCGAGGGTGGGGGAGGTGGACAGGGCGACGGGGCGCTGGGCGATCCAGCCGCGCGGGTCGGCGGCGACGGCTTTGCGAGTGCGTTCGAGGGTCTTCGTGTCCGCCTTGGGGCCGATGACGATGCCCTGGCCGCCCGCGCCGTCGACCGGCTTGATGACCAGGTGCTCGATCTGGTCGAGGACCGCCTCCAACTGGCCGGGCTCGTCAGGGCGGTACGACTCCACGTTGGGGAGAATCGGTTCCTCTGAGAGGTAGTAGCGGATGAGGTCGGGGACGTAGGTGTAGAGGAGCTTGTCGTCCGCGATGCCGTTGCCTACCGCGTTCGCGAGTGTGACGTTCCCGGCCTGCGCGGCGTTCATGATGCCCGGGCAGCCGATCACCGAGTCGGGGCGGAAGTGCAGCGGGTCGAGGAAGTCGTCGTCGAGCCGCCGGTATACGACATGGACGGGCACCTCGCCGCGGGTGGTGCGCATCCACACCCGGTTGTTGCGGCAGGTGAGGTCGTGCCCGACCACCAACTGCACGCCCATCAGCCGGGCGAGCAGGGCGTGTTCGAAGTAGGCGGCGTTCCCCGGTCCCGGGGTGAGGACCACGACCCGGGGGTCCTGCGTCCCGGCGGGCGCGGCGGCGCGCAGCGCGGCCAGCAGCCGCCCCGCGTACCCGTCGACGGGGACCACGTGCTGCTCGGCGAAGAGGGAGGGGAAGATCCGCGTCATGGCCCGGCGGTTCTCGATGACGTACGACACCCCGCTGGGGACCCGCACGTTGTCCTCCAGCACCCGAAGGTCCCCGGCCTCGTCCCGGACGAGGTCGATGCCGGCGACGTGGATGCGGACCCCGCCCGGTGGTTCGACGCCCTGCGCGGCCCGATGGAAATGAGCCGAGTTGAGGAGCAGCCGCCAGGGCACGACCCCGTCCTCGAAGGCGCGGCAGTGGGAGTAGGCGTCGGAGAGGTAGGCCTCGAGTGCTCTTACCCGCTGGGCCACTCCGCGCTGGATGAGATCCCACTCCAGCGCGTCGATGATCCGCGGCACCAGGTCCAGTGGCCAGGGCCGTTCCTCGCCCGCGAAGGCGTAGGTCACCCCGCGGTCGGTGAACGCGCGGGCCATCTGGTCCGCGCGGAAGCGCAGTTCACTCGGCTCGATCGGTTGGAGTGCCGCCAGTACCGGCTCGTAGGCGGTTCTGACCTCACCCGGCCGCACAAACATCTCGTCCCACGCATCGGCCAATGCGTATGCGTCAAATATGTCCGCCATGAGGGGACGTTAAGTGCGGTACGTAACACGGCGATCTCTGAGTGATTTCCGGCAGCTCACGCGGAAAGTGATACGGCGAGGGACTGGGTGCTACTGGCCGGACACCCCCCAGCTTGTTGCAAGGTGAGGCTCGGAGGCCGGGAGATAGTGGATGATACCGGAGGTTTTCGGGGTCTGTTCGAGCGGGAGCCGTGTTGCGGAGCAGGTCCGCTCCGCGCATAGTTGCGCTGCAAAGAGCCGGGAACCGGGGGTGGGATGGGCGATGGCCGGGCACGGGACGGACGAGCATCCACACGGTGCTGACCGACTCTGCGACGCCGGGGAGCGCGTGTACTCCCGGGCCGTACGACGGGGCCGGGTGCCGCGCACGGACGCCGAACCGGTGCCGTGCCTGCTGGAGCTGGCCCTCCTCCACCCCGACCCCGACGACATGGCCTGGCTGGTGCCGACCTCCCCGCAGGAGGTCATGACCCGGCTGCTGCGCGGGGTGTACGACGAGGTCAGCGAGAGCCACCGGCGGGTGGGTTCGGCGGTCGAGGCCTTCGAGCGGTACGCCGGTCTGGGCCGCCGGGTGCAGGCGTCCGCCGCGGCGCCGGGCTCCCTGGAGGGCGCCGCGATCCGTGTCCTGGACGGCCTCTCGCGCATACAGGCGGCGATGGACGACGCGACGGAGGCCTGCACGAGCGAGGTCCTCACCGTCCAGCCCGGCGGCATCCGCCGCGAACCGGAGCTCACGGAGGGCCTGCACCGGGCGGTGGCGCTGCGCTCGCGCGGGGTCCGGATGCGCGACCTCTACACCCACGTGGCCCGGCACGGCCAAGGCCTCCTGAACTACCTGGAGTTGATGGGCGACGCGGTCGAGGCGCGCACCCTGGACGAGGTCGTCGACCGGCTGATCCTCTTCGACCGCACGGTCGCCTTCATCCCCGCCAACGCCGACCACACGATGGCCCTGGAGCTGCGCCACCCCGCGTTGATCGACTACTTCGTCACGGTCTTCGACCGCCTGTGGCGCCTGGCGATCCCGGTCGCCGCCCCCTTGCCGGACACCGGCATCGAGGGCATCTCGCACCGGGAGCAGTCCATCGCGGCCCTGCTCGCGGACGGCCACCAGGACGCGGTGATCGCGGAACGGCTGGGGATCAGCGTGCGGACCTGCCGCGCCCATATCGCCCGGTTGTCGGAGACGCTGGGCGCGGCCAGCCGTACCCAACTCGGCGTGCGCATCGCCCAGGTGGGCCTGGACGGCACCGCGTCACGGCTGCCGGACGTGCCCGTGCAGCTCACGCCGGTGGATCAAGAATCCCCGACCGCCCTATGAGATAGCCGAGTTGGGCCCGGCTCTCGCTGCCGAGGGTGGCCGCGAGCTTGGCTATGTGGACCCGGGCGGTACGGATGTTCATGCCCAGGCGGACCGCGATCACCGCGTCGGTGTGCCCCTCGACGAGCAGGCCCGCTATGGCGCGCTGGCGCTGGCTGATGCCGTTGAGGGAGGGCTGGTGGACCCGCTCCGGGTACATGGGGGTGGCCAGGTGCCAGAGGCGGTCGAAGACCGTGACGCAGAAGGCCACCAGGGACGGGTGGCGGACCTCCAGGGCGAGGGTGCGGTCCTCGTTCGCCGGGAGGAAGGCCACCGCGCCGTCGATGACGATGAGACGGTCGGGGATCTCGTCCAGGGTGCGGACCGCGACATTGCCGTGCAGCCGCTCGTAGCGGGCGACGATGGACGGCGCGTGGCGCAGGGTGTGCTGGTAGAGCGTGCGGATACGGCCGCCGCGGTCCAGCAGGGCCTGGTCGCGGGCGAGTGCCTCGGCGTGGAACTCGGGCGCCGTGTAGGTCGTGTGCGTGATGTGCGGCTGGATCGCCAGCACCTCGCCCGAACTGGCCGCCATCGCCGCGGTGATGGCCGAGCCGATCCGGTCCAGCCCGCTCAGCACGGCGAGCGTGGGGATCCGCTCCGCGCCCGCGCGGCGGCCGTCGATCCGCAGCAGCGGTTCGAAGGTCTCCGCCAGCCGCTGCTCGCGCCGGCGCTCCTCGGCGACGCGGTCCTCCATGGCCCGCAGCATTCGGTGGAAGGCGACCGCGGGGGCGACCGGCTCCAGTGTCAGCAGGTCCGTCACGGAGTGGGTCAGCAGGCCGAAGTCGACCAGACAGGGCGCCCGTTCGGCCTCGGCGCCGCTCACCCGGCCTTCGCGCAGGGCCTGTTCGTACACCTCGGTCCCCGCCGCGCACAGGTCTTCCACGCCGTGCTCGGGGTGCGGCGGCGTGTTCACCGCGCGGCTCCTTCCCGCTTGAGGATTCCCGACTCCGCGATGAGATAGCCGAGTTGGGCCCGGCTCTCGCTGCCGAGGCTGGCGGCCAGCTTGGCTATGTGGACGCGGGCCGTGCGGATGTTCATACCCAGGCGGTCGGCGATGACCGCGTCGGTGTGGCCCTCGACGAGCAGGCCCGCTATGGCGCGCTGGCGCTGGCTGATGCCGTTGAGGGAAGGACGCTGGACGGCGTCGGGGTACATCGGGACGGCGAGATGCCAGAGGCGGTCGAAGACCGTGACGAACCAGTCGATCAGCGAGGGGTGGCGGACCTCCAGGGCGAGGCTGCGGTCCCTGCTGGCGGGGATGAACGCCACCTGCCGGTCGATGACCAGGAGCCGCTCGGTGACCTCGTCCAGGGTGCGGGCCTCGGCGTCGCCGCGCAGTTGCTCGTAGCGGGCCAGGACGAGGGGTCTGTGGCGCTGGGTGTGCTGGTAGAGGGTGCGGATACGGCCGCCGCGGTCGAGCAGGGCCTGGTCGCGGACGAGTGCGACGGCCTGTGCCTCGTGATTGCGAGGGCCGACGTTGGGCTGGATGGCGAGGAGCTCGTCCGTGGCGTCCGCCATGGCCTCGGTGATCGCCTGGTTGATGCGGTCCTTGTCACCGAGGACGGTGAGCGTCGGGTTCGCCGTGTCCGCCGTACGGGAGCCGTCGAGTTGGAGCAGCGGCGCGAAGGCGCTCTCCAGGCGCTCCTCGCGGCGCCGCTCGTCCGCGATGCGCTCGGCGGACCGCCGCAGCAGACGGTGCAGGACGGCGGCGGGGGCGACCGGCCGCAGGTGGTGGGGGTCCCCCACGTCGGGATGCAGCAGGCCGAGGTCGACCAGGCAGGGTGCCTTGTCCGCTTCGTCTGCGGGGGCCCGGCCGTCGCGCAGCGCGCGGACGTACAGGCTGAGGCCTTCCGCGCACAGGTCCTCCGCTCCGTGCGTGTGTGCCTCGGTCACGGTCCGCTTTCTCCCTCCTGCGCCGGCTGGTCCTGCTGCAGGATCCCCGACTGGGCTATGAGGAAGCCGAGCTGGGCGCGGCTGCCGCTGCCCAGGGCCGTGGCGAGCTTGGCGATGTGTGCCCGGCAGGTGCGCACGTTCATGCCCAGGCGCCGGGCGATGGCCTCGTCGACGTGGCCCTCGACGAGCAGCTTGGCGATGGAGTGCTGGATGTCGGTGATGCCGTCGGCGGCGGTCTCGTAGGGGCTGCCGGCGCTCAGCGGGACCGCGCGGCTCCACATGAACTCGAAGACCTTGATCAGGTAGCTCACCAGCCCCGGGTGCCGCAGCTCCAGGGCGACCTGGCGGTCGTCGCGTATCGGGATGAAGGCGACCGTCTCGTCACAGATGACGAGGCGCTCGACCAGCTCGTCGATGGTGCGGTACTCCACCTTGCCGTTGGCGAACTGGTCCACGTAGGCCAGCCGCTCCGGGATGTACCGGGCGGTGTGCTGGTACAGCGTCCGGATCCGTACGCCGCGGTCGGTCAGGGTCTTGTCGCGCTCCAGGCCCTCCATGATCCGGCGCTCGGGGTGGCGGACGCTGGGCTGGACCGTCAGTACCTCGTTGCGGCACTGGTCCGTGGCCAGGTCGAGTGCTCCGTTGATGCGGTCGAGGCCCTCCAGCACGGTGATCGAGTGCTCCGGGGTCGAGCCCTGCGCGGTGAGCGTCATGAACGGCTCGAAGACCTCGGCCAGCTCCATGGACGTGCGCCTGCGCTCGGAGATCTCGCGTTCCAGCGGGTTGAGCCGCAGCGACAGCGCCACCGAGGGGGGCACCGGCCGGAGCCAGTTCTCGTCGTCCGGATCGGCGTGCAGGAGGGCGAACTCCATGAGGCAGGGGGCGTCCGCCACATCCGCGCGGGCTACGCGTCCCGTGCGTAGTGCGTTGGCATATACGCGTCTTCCTTCCTCACACAGTTCAGCGATGGTGTGGGGATGTGTCTCTTCTGTCGGATTTATAGTCAAATCTCCACCCCCCAGGGTCCTGAACATGCAGGAACATGATGCACTCATTGTGTGGTCATGACGTGCCTGAATGAGCCATCGTCTTATCAGACGGGGGAAGAGGGGACCTTCAAGTGAGGACGAAGCCGACTATGCGTAAGAGAATGCTTCGCTCGGTGCTTGTCGCCGCCTTCTCCGCCGTTGTGGCCTTCGGAACGCTGAGTGGCCTCTCTGGTGCGAAGAGCGACACGCGGGCGGGGGACACCCAATGGTCGTCGGTGCAGGCCGACGCGGCCGTCGACGACGTCGTGGCCACACCCGGCGACACCCAATGGTCGTGACATGACGACACCTCCCGACGACCGCAGCTTCCGCCGAGAGATGGCCACGGCCTACCGCTCGGGCTGGCACTTCATCGATCTGGCCACCGCGATCCCCCACAGCGGTGACTCGCTCATGGTGACCGTGTTCGGCGAGCCGGTCGTGGTGACGCGGGACGAGGACGAGGACGTCCGGGCGTACCGGTGTCTGCGGCGGCCTCGGGGGGCGCCGCAGCCAGTGCGATGCGCCATCCGGTACGGAATGATCTTTGTGAATCTGGACCAGCGAGACCACCGGCTGGTGGAGACGGATGCCCCCGACATCCAGACCATCTCAGCCACCCCCCGCAGTGCCTGACGCGATTCCCCCGTCGTAACAAGATCGCTCAGGTGCTTCCCCCCGCAGCGGCGTCACCGTGACCTGAACACGGTGACGCCGCTGCAGTTTGTGCGGAATGTGCGGGTATGGGCCCTGCGTCAGTGGCCGGAAGTGATCGCCTCGGCGCCTCATGGGCCGTCCGCTCAGCCCTTCCTTGGGGCCTGTCCGACGGGTCATGCCGCAGACGCGGGGTCCGGCACGCCCACCTGTGGCGCTGTCGTCGGTCTCCCCCGGTCTCGGCTTCGCTCGACCGGGAGGGACCCCCGTCGCTCCGCGTCGCCTTCCTGCTCCGCCTTGCGGTTGGGCGCACCGGACCCCGCGCGCCGACGCCGGTCAGTCACCGTTGCTTTCCTGCGACCCGATCCGCCGGACGGGCCCCAGCGCCCGTGTCAGCTCGATCTCGATCACCACGCGGGACGGGTTCGGTGACGGTGTCCGCCCGTAGCGCTCGGCGTACCGGCGCTCCGCCTCCGCGACCCGGTCGGGTTCCGTGCGTACGGAGGCCCGGCCCTCCAGCGTCGCCCAGCGCCGCCCGTCCACCTGGCACACGGCGACCCGTGCTCCGAGGGGGCCGGCCGACAGCACGTTCAGCACCTTCCTGCTCGACTTGTTCGCGATGACCCGAGCCAGTCGCGCCTCCGGGTCGTATGTCACTCCGACGGGAACGACATGCGGGCTGCCGTCGGGGCGCGGGGTCGTGAGGGTGCACAGGTGCCGTTCCTGCCAGAAGGTGAGGTACGACGGGTCGGGATCGCCCGGGTCCACCGGATATGCGGCCATGGTCCCGGAACTTAGTCCCCCGAACCTCCCCGCCACCGCCTTGAGTGGAATAGACTCAACTTTGTGCACGTTGACGGAGTCAGTCCGTGTACGAAGGCCGTAGGAGGAGGAGCACCGGAACGTGGACGCCGAGCTGACCAACAGGAGCCGGGACGCGATCAACGCGGCCAGCAAACGAGCCGTGACCGGGGGGCACGCCGACCTGACCCCGGCCCACCTGCTTCTCTCGCTGCTCGCGGGGGAGGACAACGAGAACATCACCGACCTGCTGGCCGCCGTCGAAGCCGACCAGGCCGCCGTACGGTCCGGGGCCGAGCGGGTGCTCGCCGCGCTGCCCAGCGTGACCGGGTCGACCGTCGCGCCCCCGCAGCCCAGCCGTGAGCTGCTCGCGGTGCTCGCGGACGCCGACGAGCGCGCCAAGGAGCTCGGCGACGACTATCTCTCGACCGAGCACCTGCTGATCGGGATCGCCGCGAAGGGCGGTGCGGCCGGGGACGTACTCTCCCAGCAGGGGGCCAGTGCGAAGAAGCTGCTGGACGCGTTCCAGAAGAGCAGGGGAGGGCGCCGGGTGACCACACCCGACCCCGAGGGGCAGTACAAGGCGCTGGAGAAGTTCGGTACGGACTTCACGGCCGCCGCCCGCGAGGGCAAGCTCGACCCGGTCATCGGGCGGGACCAGGAGATCCGGCGGGTCGTCCAGGTGCTGTCCCGCCGCACGAAGAACAACCCCGTCCTCATCGGCGAGCCCGGCGTCGGCAAGACCGCCGTCGTCGAAGGGCTGGCCCAGCGGATCGTGAAGGGGGACGTGCCCGAGTCCCTGAAGAACAAGCGGCTGGTCTCGCTCGACCTCGGTGCGATGGTCGCGGGTGCGAAGTACCGCGGTGAGTTCGAGGAGCGGCTGAAGACCGTCCTCGCCGAGATCAAGGACTCCGACGGCCAGGTCATCACCTTCATCGACGAGCTGCACACCGTCGTGGGCGCGGGCGCCGGCGGCGACTCCTCGATGGACGCGGGCAACATGCTGAAGCCGATGCTCGCCCGCGGCGAGCTGCGCATGGTCGGCGCGACGACCCTGGACGAATACCGCGAACGCATCGAGAAGGACCCGGCGTTGGAGCGCCGCTTCCAGCAGGTGCTGGTCGCGGAGCCGTCCGTCGAGGACACGATCGCGATCCTGCGCGGCCTGAAGGGACGCTACGAGGCGCACCACAAGGTCGTCATCGCGGACAGCGCGCTGGTGGCCGCCGCGACCCTCTCCGACCGCTACATCACCTCCCGCTTCCTCCCCGACAAGGCGATCGACCTCGTCGACGAGGCGGCGTCCCGGTTGCGGATGGAAATCGACTCCTCCCCGGTGGAGATCGACGAACTCCAGCGCTCCGTCGACCGGTTGAAGATGGAGGAGCTGGCGCTCGACAAGGAGAAGGACGCCGCCTCGATCGAGCGCCTGGAGAAGCTGCGCCGCGACCTCGCCGACCGCGAGGAGGAACTGCGCGGCCTCAACGCCCGCTGGGAGAAGGAGAAGCAGTCCCTCAACCGGGTCGGCGAGCTGAAGGAGAAGCTCGACGAACTGCGCGGCCAGGCCGAACGAGCCCAGCGCGACGGCGACTTCGACACGGCCTCCAAGCTGCTCTACGGCGAGATCCCCTCCCTGGAGCGGGACTTGGAGGAGGCCTCGCAGGAGGAGGCGCTGACGTCTTCCGCCTCCGGCGGGGGCTCCAAGGACACGATGGTGAAGGAGGACGTCGGCCCCGACGACATCGCGGACGTCGTCGGCTCCTGGACCGGCATCCCCGCAGGCCGCCTCCTGGAGGGCGAGACCCAGAAACTCCTGCGCATGGAGGAGGAGTTGGGCCGCCGCCTCATCGGCCAGCGGGAGGCCGTACAGGCCGTCTCCGACGCGGTACGACGCACCCGCGCGGGCATCGCGGACCCCGACCGCCCCACCGGCTCCTTCCTCTTCCTCGGCCCGACGGGCGTGGGCAAGACCGAACTCGCCAAAGCCCTGGCCGACTTCCTCTTCGACGACGAACGGGCCATGGTCCGCATCGACATGTCGGAGTACGGCGAGAAGCACAGCGTGGCCCGGCTGGTCGGCGCGCCTCCCGGCTACGTCGGCTACGAGGAGGGCGGTCAGCTCACGGAGGCGGTGCGCAGGCGCCCGTACTCGGTGATCCTGCTGGACGAGGTGGAGAAGGCGCACCCGGAGGTCTTCGACATCCTGCTCCAGGTACTGGACGACGGTCGCCTGACCGACGGCCAGGGCCGCACGGTCGACTTCCGCAACACGATCCTGATCCTCACCTCGAACCTGGGCAGCAACTTCCTGATCGACCCGGACACGGGCGAGGACGAGAAGAAGGCACAGGTTCTGCAGGTGGTGCGGCAGCGCTTCAAGCCGGAGTTCCTCAACCGCCTGGACGACATGGTGGTCTTCTCGGCTCTCGACCGGGAGGAACTGGGCCGTATCGCGGCCCTCCAGATCGGCCGCCTGGCCAAGCGCCTCGCGGAACGCCGCCTCACCCTGGAGATCAGCGACGAGGCCCTGACCTGGCTCGCCGACAACGGGAACGACCCGGCGTACGGCGCGCGCCCCCTCCGCCGCCTCGTCCAGACGGCGATCGGCGACCGCCTCGCCAAGGAGATCCTGGCGGGTGAGGTCAAGGACGGGGACACGGTCCGGGTGGACGCGTTCGGGGACGGGCTGATTGTGGGGCCGGCGACCGGTAAGACGCTGTAGGTGGCACCGTAGGGCCCTGGGCCGACCGGATCAGGTCAGCCCAGGGCGGACAGTCCCGGCAGGGGTTGCCACCCCCCTCCCCGGATGGGGGAGGATGGCGGAATCCGTACGAAGGGAAATACACGGTGAGCATCGACCCGTCCTCGATTCCGAACTTCGGGGGCCAGCCCGAGCCGAACCCCCAAGGACCGGCGGGCCCCGTCGTCCCGGATCAGGACCTTGTGAAGCAGCTCCTCGAGCAGATGGAGCTGAAGTATGTCGTCGACGACGAGGGTGACCTCGCGGCGCCGTGGGAGCAGTTCCGTACGTACTTCATGTTCCGTGGTGAGGACGACCAGCTCGTCTTCTCGGTGCGGACGTTCTACGACCGTCCCCACGAGATCGACGCCAAGCCGCAGTTGCTGGAGTCCATCGACGACTGGAACCGCCGCACCCTGTGGCCCAAGGTCTACAGCCACACCCACGACGACGGCACCGTCCGTCTGATCGGTGAGGCGCAGATGCTGATCGGCACCGGCGTCGACCTGAACCACTTCGTCTCCTCGACGGTGAGCTGGGTGCGGGCCGCGATCGAGTTCGACCGCTGGCTGGTCGAGCAGCTCGGCCTCACCGAGGAGGTCGACGAGGCCGCCGAGAAGCCCGAGGACGAGGGCGACGAGGAGTAGACCACCTCGGCCCCTTTCGACCTGTGTGAACGTAACGGCGCCCGTCCACAGCCTGTGGACGGGCGCCGTTGTCGTACCGCTCAGCCGGCCAGTTTCTTGAGCCGGTCCACCGCCTCCTCCAGCACGCCCACCTTCTTGCAGAACGCGAACCGCACGAAGGGCGCGCCCTCCTCCCGGTGGTCGTAGAAGACCGCGTTCGGGATGGCGACGACCCCGGCGAGTTCCGGCAGGGCGCGGCAGAAGGCGAAGCCGTCGCCGTTTTGGGAGAGCTCGGGGCCCAGGGGGCGGATGTCCGTCGTGATGAAGTACGTGCCCGCCGGGCGGAAGACCTCGAAGCCCGCCTCCGCCAGGCCCGTCGCCAGGACGTCCCGCTTGGCCAGCATGTCCGCGCGGAAGGCGTCGAAGTAGGAGTCGGGGAGGGCCAGCGCCTCCGCGACCGCGTACTGGAACGGGCCCGACGCCACATACGTCAGGAACTGCTTCGCCGAGCGCACGGCCGTGACCAGCGGTGCCGTCGCGGTGACCCACCCGACCTTCCAGCCCGTGAACGAGAACGTCTTGCCCGCCGAACCGATCGACACCGTCCGCTCCCGCATCCCCGGGAACGTCACCAGCGGAATGTGCTCGGCCGCGTCGAACACCAGGTGCTCGTACACCTCGTCCGTGATCACCAACAGATCGCGTTCTACGGCGAGTTCGGCGATCGCGGCGAGTTCCTCGCGGGTGAGGACGGTGCCGGTCGGGTTGTGCGGGGTGTTGATGAGGAGGAGGCGGGTGCGGTCGGTGACGGCGGCGCGCAGTTCGTCGAGGTCGAGGCGGAACGACCCTTCGTGCGGGCGCAGGGTGACCGGTACGCGGGTGCCGCCCGCCATCGCGATGCAGGCCGCGTAGGAGTCGTAGTACGGCTCGAACGCGATGACCTCGTCGCCGGGCTCCACCAGGGCCAGCAGGGCCGCGGCGATGGCCTCCGTCGCGCCCGCCGTGACCAGGACCTCGGCGTCGGGGTCGTAGGAGAGGCCGTAGCGGCGCTCCTGGTGGGCGGCGATCGCGGTGCGCAGTTCGGGGACGCCGGGGCCCGGCGGGTACTGGTTGCCGCGTCCGTCGCGCAGGGCGCGGACCGCCGCCTCGCGGATCTCCTCGGGGCCGTCCGTGTCGGGGAAACCCTGGCCGAGGTTGATCGACCCGGTCTTCAGGGCCAGGGCGGACATCTCGGCGAAGATCGTCGTCCCGAACTCGGCGAGCCGGCGGTTGAGGAGGGGGCGTGCGGTGGAGGTCATGCCCGTCATCCTGCGCCCAAGCTCTGGACTTCCTCAACTCTGCTTTGGCACGTGAGACGGCCGGGCATCCCTGTGTCACGCACCACACGAGGCGCCCACGGGGGGCCGCTTCGGGGGAATCGGAAGGAGGGTGACGTCATGTTCTTCTTCGTCATCCTGGCGGTGATCGCGGTCTTCTTCGTCACGGCGATCGTCCGCGCGGGGCGCAAGAGCAGGATCGGCAAGGGGTCGGGTCGTGGGGCCGGGCTCCGCAGCGGTGGAACGGCGGCCGGTACGAGCAGTTGGTGGGCCGGGGACGGTGGTTCGTCGTCCTCGGGCGGGGGTCACCACGGTGGCGGTCACCACTCCTGCGGCGGCGGGCACTCGTCCTGCGGGGGCGGGTCGTCGTGCGGCGGCGGCTCGTCCTGCGGGGGCGGGGGCGGGGGCGGCTGCGGCGGGGGCAACTGAGCGGGGCCGGCGGGGGCCGACAGAGAAGGGTCGGCAGGGGGCGACCGAGCGGAGCGGCGGGAGCAACTGAGCGGGCCGGCGGGGGCAACCGAGAAGGCCCGGCAGGGGCCGACCGCGAAGCCGGCAGGAGCCGACCGAGAAAGGTCGGCCGGGGGCAACCGAGCGGACGCGGTGACAGCCGGCACGGGGCGGCTGAGCACCGCGGAAGGGGCCCCGTAAGGAGCCTTGCAAGGGGCCCTGCCCGGGGTCGAGGCGCTCGTCGGGAGATCGCTCCCGGCGGGCGCCCCGGCGCGCGCCTTACACGCCTGGGCGTACGCCTTCGTTGAACAGTTGAGCTGTGCAGCCCCCTGAGGGATGGAAACCCCACGAAGTTGGGTAAAAACGCTGTGGTGGCGCCACCGCTCATGATTCCCTCTAAAACACCGACGCAGCCCCAACGCAACCCTTCGGGCGCCTGCAGACACCTTCTCCTTACTGGGCCGACCGGGCCGATGCCCCGGTGTCGGCCGGGGTGTGCCAGACCCCCACACCTCCCCTTTCTTTGCGTGCTAGCGGAGCCGATCCATGCTCACGACCCTGAAGACCTCCTACACCGACACGCGCGCGGCCGACCTCGCCTGGACCCTGGGGCGCGAGCCGCTTCCCGCCCTGGCCACACTCGATCTCGAACTCGCCGGTGCGAAGCTCCAGTTGAGACTGCTCGGCGCGTCCCACCAGGTACTCCTGGACGAGGCGCGGGGCTGCTGTTCGGAGACGGTCGCGTGCATCCCGGGTTCCAGCACACCGCTGCCGCTCGGGGTCGCCAAACGGATCGGCGACTGGGAGTACGAGTTCGCGGCCCGGGTCGAGGTGCTGTCCCCGGGGCAGTTCGCGGGCCGCGCCCAGGAACTGCTGGCCCTGGTCGCCGACCATCCCAACGGCCTGGCGGGGGTCTTCCCCGGCAGCCCGCACGCCTTCACCGCGATGCTCGCCCAGCGGCACGAGGGCCAGGTGCACTGGCGCACCTGGCACGCCTATCCGCAGGACGGGCAGTTGGTGGCGACACGGACCCGGGTGGGGGTGCGGGTGCCGGTGCCGGTGGGGCACGCCGTGCCGTCTCCGGTATGAGCCGTGGGGCCGACACCGACTCCGGTCGCCGTAAACACATTCCACACGTGTGGGTGACGAAGCGTGCCCTTCATGTGACGTAACGTCGCAGCGTGATCGAACCGCACGCGCCGGCCCGGCCGGGTACCCAGCCACCGTGGGCAGGCCCCGCGCGGCTGCCCGTACGGCCGGGCACGGGCCGGTTCCTGGTGCTCGCGGGGGTCTTCGTCTGCGCGGCCTGCGGACTCGTGTACGAACTCGAACTCGTCGCGCTCGCCTCGTACTTGATCGGCGACTCGGTCACCCAGGCGTCCGTCGTCCTGTCCGTGATGGTGTTCGCAATGGGCATCGGCTCGCTCGCCGCGAAGCGCCTGCGCTGGCACGCGGCGGCCGGTTTCGGCGCGGTCGAGGCGGCCCTCGCGCTGATCGGCGGGTGCAGCGCGATGGCGTTGTACGCGGTCTTCGCCTGGACCGGGAACTGGGGCGGCCTGTGGGCGCAGGGCCCGCGCTGTCTGCTGGTCGCCTTCTCCCTCGCGATCGGGCTGCTGATCGGCGCGGAAGTCCCGTTGTTGATGGAGCTGATCCAGCGGATCCGCCGCCAGGACGCGGGCGGCGCGGTGGCCGACCTGTTCGCGGCGGACTACGTCGGCGCGCTCGTCGGCGGCCTCGCCTTCCCCTTCCTGCTCCTCCCCTTCCTCGGCCAGCTCACCGGCACCCTGCTCACCGGCACGGTCAACGTGGTCGCCGGCGGCTGTCTGGTCCTGGGCCTGTTCCGCC
The DNA here is from genome assembly GCF_036227225.1 of Streptomyces sp. NBC_01478. GTDB lineage: Bacteria > Actinomycetota > Actinomycetes > Streptomycetales > Streptomycetaceae > Streptomyces. Next base: position 6,323,577 of record NZ_CP109444.1, read on the forward strand.
GCGACCTGAGCCGCCGCTGCCGCTGGCTCCTGGTGATCACCAACCTCACCGTCCTCGGCCTGCTCGCCTCCGCCGCCGTCCTGGTCGACGACTTCGAACGGGCCGCACGGCAGGCCGTCTACGGCAAGGACGTCCGCGTCGCCCTCCAGACCGACGTCCAGGAGGTCGTCCTCACCGGCGGCACCCACGGCCGGCCCCTCAACCTCTTCCTCGACGGCCGCCTCCGGGTCAGCGGCCGCGACGAGCACCGCTACCACGAGGCCCTCGTCCACCCCGCGATGGACGGCCCCCACGCGCGCGTGCTCGTCCTCGGCGGCGGTGACGGCCTCGCCGCCCGCGAGGTGCTCCGCCAGCGGGGCGTGCGCCGCGTCGACATCGTCGAACTCGACGCGGGCGTCGTCCGGTTGGCCCGCCACGACCCCGCCCTGTCCGCCCTCAACGACCACGTCTACGACGACCCGCGCGTCCATGTCACCACGGGCGACGCCTTCGACCTGCTGCGCGCGGTCCGCCCGGGCACGTACGACGTGGTGATCGCCGATCTCCCCGACCCCGGCATCACCGCCAGCACGAAGCTGTACTCCCAGGAGTTCTACGGCCTCGCCCGCCGTGCCCTCACCGAGCGGGGCCGGCTGGTCGTGCACGCGGGTCCGGTCGCGTCCCGGCGCCATGTCTTCTGGACGGTGGTCTCGACGATGCGCGCGGCCGGACTCCACACCGTGCCCTATCGGGTCGGCGGGCGGGCCTCCGGCTTCGCGGCGGGGCCCGATCGGACGACCGGGACGTCCGGGGCTCCGCGGGACTGGGGGTTCGTGCTGGCGGCGCGGGGGGTGGTGCCCGCGGAGGTGGGGCTGGAGGGGGAGGAACGGGCGGCGGAGCGGATGTGGGTGCCGGGGGTGGCGGCTTCCACGTTGGTGCATCCGCGGTACTGAGGAAGTGGGGGGCGGCGGCCCCCGCGAACGCCCGCACCAAACACACCAGCACTTAAGGGCAACGACAGGTGTAGCCCCGCCCAACCTAGGTAGGCTCGGCAAGCATGGAGCATGAGGTGCACGTTCCGGTTACACCCGAGCGGATGCGATCCGCGCTGGGCGACCCCGTCCGGGTGGCCCGCGCCGTCCCCGGCCTCCAGCAGGACGCCGGCACCGAACCCGTCGCCGGGCGCCTGAAGGTCCGCGTCGGCAGTCACTCCATCACCTACCGGGGGTCCGTCCGCGTCTCCGCGCAGGACGACGGCACGTACGCCATCGAGGGCGACGCGACGGAGGCCCGCGGCACCGGTTCCGTGAAACTCGCCCTCGGCCTGCGCGTCCGGGAGACGGACGGCGGCTCCACCCTCACCTTCGACGGTACGGCGACGGTGGCCGGCCGGATCACCGAACTGGCGCCGGACGCGGTACGGGCGGCGGCGACCAGGCTGCTGGACCGCTTCGCGGAGAACCTGGGGGCGGAGGCGGACACGGACCCGGCGGAGGAGCCGGACCAGGCAGAAGTCACGGATGCCGGCGATGACGTAGCCGCGGACGACGTAGCCGCAGACGACGTAGATCTGGACGACTCGGACGTGGACCTGACGGCGGCCCCGATCGAGGAACTCCACGTCACCGAGACCTTCGCCGAGACCCCCGAACCCCCCGCCGAGGCCGCGCACGCCCGCCGCACGATGATCGGCCGCAGCGCGGAGGAGGTCGACCACGCGCCGCCGCGCGGCCGGTACGCCCCCGTCCCCGCGCCCCAGACCGTCTCGGCGAACGCCACGCTCCGCTGGGCGGCGCCCGCCGCCGCGCTGGTCCTGGCGTCGGCGATCGTGGTGAACAGGGTGCTGCGCAAGCGCCGTTGATCCGCCCAGTAGGGTCGTGCCGTGAGTAACGAAGAGATCACGCTGACCGCGGGCGACGCGGAAGTGACGGTGCAGCCCGGCAACGGCGGCCGTATCGGAGGGCTCCGTGTCGGCGGCACCGAACTCCTGCGCCAGGGCGAGCGGTTCGGGTGCTTCCCGATGGTCCCCTGGTGCGGCCGGATCCGCGAGGGCCGGTTCCGGGACGGCGGGACCGTCCACCAGATGCCGCTCAACTCCCCGCCGCACGCCATCCACGGCACTGTCCGCGACGGCGCCTGGCGCACCGCCCGCCGGACGGCCGACGAGGCGGTCATCACGTACGACCTGGTCGAGCCGTGGCCCTTCCCGGGCCGCGTCACCCAGGCCGTCGCGCTGACCGCCGACGCCCTGACGCTCACCATGGCGATCGAGGCGTACGGCGACTCGTTCCCGGCGCAGATCGGCTGGCACCCGTGGTTCCACCGCAACCTCGGCGGCGAGGACGTGCGCGTCGACTTCAGCCCCGCCTGGCAGGAGGAGCGCGGCGAGGACCACCTGCCCACCGGCAACCGTGTCGACGTGAAGCCCGGACCCTGGGACGACTGCTTCGGCATGCCGGACGGCGTGGACGTGACGCTCACCTGGCCGGGACAACTGGAGTTGAAGGTGACGAGCCCGGAGCAGTGGGTCGTCGTCTACGACGAGCAGGAGGCCGCCGTCTGCGTGGAACCGCAGACCGGTCCGCCGAACGGCCTGAACACCCTGCCGCGCCTGGTCACCCCGATCGAGCCGCTGGAGGCCACGACGACCTGGACCTGGACGCGCCTCTGAGCCCGCGGGCATCGCCTCTAAGCTGGCAGGCATGACGGACGTACGCGGCGTGGTGCTGCAGCAGATCAAGGACAAGGCCGTGGTGCACGGCAAGGTGACCCTGTCGTCGGGGCTGGAGGCCGATTACTACATCGACCTCCGCCGCGTCACCCTCGACGGCGAGGCCGCCCCGCTCGTCGGGCAGGTGCTGCTGGACCTGACCGCCGACCTCGACTTCGACGCGGTCGGCGGGCTGACCATGGGCGCCGACCCGGTCGCCACGTCGATGCTGCACGCCGCCGCCGCGCGCGGAAAGAAGCTGGACGCCTTCGTCGTGCGCAAGGCCGCGAAGGCGCACGGCATGCAGCGCCAGGTGGAGGGCCCCGAGATCAAGGGCCGCCGGGTGCTGGTCGTCGAGGACACCTCCACCACCGGCGACTCCCCGCTCACCGCGGTCGAGGCGGTGCGCGCGGCCGGTGCCGAGGTCGTCGGCGTCGCGACCATCGTGGACCGGGCGACCGGTGCGGCCGAGAAGATCGAGGCGGGTGCGGGAGTGCCGTATCTCTTCGCCTACTCCAAGGACGAGTTGGGCCTGGACTGACCGCCCGCGCTTGGCATCCGGCCGCGTCTGGAAAGATGGGGCCGACGATGACGTCGCACCCAAGGTCTAGGTCAGGGCCGTAGTACGCAGATCGCGAAGATCGCCAACCCGCAGATACCAAGGAGCGGACCATGCCCATCGCAACCCCCGAGGTCTACAACGAGATGCTCGACCGGGCGAAGGCAGGCAAGTTCGCCTACCCGGCCATCAATGTGACCTCGACCCAGACCCTGCACGCTGCGCTGCGCGGCTTCGCGGAGGCCGAGAGCGACGGCATCGTCCAGATCTCCACGGGTGGCGCCGAGTTCCTGGGCGGCCAGTACGCCAAGGAGATGGTCACGGGCTCCGTGGCGCTGGCCGAGTTCGCGCACATCGTCGCCGAGAAGTACCCGGTCACGGTCGCGCTGCACACGGACCACTGCCCCAAGGACAAGCTCGACGGCTACGTCCGCCCGCTGATCGCCGTCTCCGAGGAGCGCGTCAAGGCCGGCGGCAACCCGCTGTTCCAGTCCCACATGTGGGACGGCTCGGCGGAGACCCTCGCCGACAACCTCGCCATCGCGCAGGAGCTGCTGGCCCGCGCCGCCGCCGCGAAGATCATCCTCGAGGTGGAGATCACCCCGACCGGCGGCGAGGAGGACGGTGTCTCGCACGAGATCAACGACTCCCTCTACACCACGGTCGAGGACGCGATCCGTACGGTCGAGGCGCTCGGCCTCGGTGAGAAGGGCCGCTACCTGCTGGCCGCGTCGTTCGGCAACGTGCACGGCGTGTACAAGCCGGGCAACGTCGTGCTCCGCCCCGAGCTGCTCAAGCAGCTCAACGAGGGTGTGGCCGCGAAGTACGGTCAGCCGGCCGGCAGCAAGCCGTTCAACTTCGTCTTCCACGGCGGCTCCGGCTCCACGGCGGAGGAGATCGCCACCGCGCTGGAGAACGGCGTGGTGAAGATGAACCTCGACACCGACACCCAGTACGCGTTCACGCGCCCGGTCGCGGACCACATGCTGAAGAACTACGACGGTGTCCTGAAGGTCGACGGCGAGGTCGGCTCCAAGAAGACCTACGACCCGCGGACCTGGGGCAAGCTCGCCGAGGCGTCGATGGCCGAGCGCGTCACCGAGGCGTGCGCGAACCTGCGCTCGACGGGCACGAAGATCAAGTAAGTCCTTCCGAGGCGTCTGTTCACGACCGCCTTTCGCGAGCCCGGTGCTACGGCACCGGGCTCGTTGTATACCTGGGGCATGTCCTCCGACGTCCGGCTCGCCTCGCCCCAGGGCAAGTGGATCCTGCTGACCACGGTCCTCGGCTCCAGCATGGCCATGGTGGACTCCACCGTCGTCAATGTCGCCCTGCCCCGCATCGGCCGCGATCTGAACGCCGACCTGGCCGCGCTCCAGTGGACGGTCAACGCGTACATGCTGACGCTGGCCGGGCTGATCCTCCTCGGCGGTTCCCTGGGCGACCGCTACGGCCGCCGCAAGATCTTCGTCCTGGGCGTGGTGTGGTTCGCGGCGGCCTCGCTGCTGTGCGGCCTGGCCCCCAGCGCCGGGGTCCTGATCGCCGCCCGCGCGCTCCAGGGCGTCGGCGGCGCGCTCCTCACCCCGGGCTCCCTCGCCCTCATCCAGGCCTCCTTCCACCCCGACGACCGGGCCAGGGCGGTCGGCCTGTGGTCCGGCTTCGGCGGCGTCGGCGCGGCGATCGGCCCGTTCCTGGGCGGCTGGCTGGTGGACGGCCCCGGCTGGCGCTGGGTGTTCCTGATCAACGTCCCGATGGCGCTGGTGTGCGCCCCCATCGCCGTACGCCACGTCCCCGAGTCGGCGGACGGCCGCACCCACGGCCGCTTCGACATCCTGGGCGCGGCACTGGGCGCGATCGCCCTCGCCCTCGTCACCTACGCGCTGATCGAGGCGGGCGACGGCTCACTGCCCGTCGTGATCGTCACCGCCGTCGCGGGCGTGGCCGCGGGCGTCGCGTTCGTCTACGTCGAGAAGCGCAGCGCCGACCCGATGATGCCGCCGGACATCTTCGCGTCGCGCCAGTTCACGGCGGTCAACCTGGTCACGCTCTGCGTCTACGCGGCCTTCGGCGGCTTCTTCTTCCTCACCGCGCTCCAACTCCAGGTAGTGGCAGGCTATTCGGCGCTGGAGGCCGGCACGGCGCTGCTCCCCACGACCGCCCTCATGCTCCTGTTCTCGGCCCGCTCCGGCGAACTGGCCCAGCGCATCGGCCCCCGCATCCCCCTCACGGTCGGCCCCCTGCTGTGCGCGGCGGCGATGCTGATGATGCTGCGCGTCGGCCCGGACGCCTCGTACCTCGTCGACGTCGTACCGGCCCTCCTCGTGATGGGCGCCGGCATGGTCGTCCTGGTCGCCCCCCTCACGGCCACGGTCCTGGCCTCCGTCGACACGGCTCGCGCGGGCCTGGCCAGCGGCATCAACAACGCGGCGGCCCGCGCGGCCGGCCTCATCGCGATCGCCGCGCTGCCGCTGCTCGCGGGAATGGGCTCGGAGGCGTACCGCTCGGCATCGGCCTTCGACCATGCCTTCGACCGGGCGATGTTGTGGTGCGCGGGGGTGCTGGTGGTGGGGTCGGTGCTGGCCTTCGCGACGGTACGACGCCCGGCCCCGGACTGCCGCCGCCCCGAGTGCCTCACCCACGGCTCGATCACGGCGCCGCCGCTGGAGCCACGGTTGGGGAAGGGGCGGCTGGAGGCGGGGTAGATGCCGGGTAATGGCCGCCCCTGGGGGAGACTGGAACCCATGACGATTCACGAGAACCTCCTCGGGGGACCGCCCCCGACCCACCTCCCCGAAGACCCCGGGCCCCGCGACCTCCTCGCGAGTGGTGCGACGCCCGCCGATGTCGCCGCCAAGTACCCGACCTCCTCGCTGGCCTGGGCCCTGCTGGCCGACGACGCGTTCGAGCGGGGCAGCGTCGTGGAGTCGTACGCCTATGCGCGTACGGGCTACCACCGCGGGCTCGACTCGCTGCGGCGGAACGGCTGGAAGGGGCACGGACCGGTGCCCTGGGAGCACGAGCCGAACCGTGGGTTCCTGCGGGCGCTGCACGCCCTCGCCCGGGCCGCGCAGGCCATCGGGGAGCAGGAGGAGTACGCGCGGTGCAGCCAGTTCCTGAAGGACTCCTCGCCCACGGCGGCCCAGACGCTGGGCTAGCCCGGGATCGGTGATGCGGGTCCGCCTGGTGTGACCAGGCGGACCTTGCGGTCTCGGGGGACGATTGGGGAGGATGCCCGGTGGGGACCGGGGCCCCCGTGTCGGAATTCGGCAGGGGCGGACCGCTACCCGGAGTACGCATCAGGAGACAGCGATGTCCCAACCGGCTCAGCAGGCACAGGAGCCCGAGGCCCCGCATCTCGACTTCCAGGGGACGACCCCGTACGAGGACTACGTCCAGGCCGACGTCCTCACCCACCTCCAGCACACCCGCTCCGACGACCCCGGCGAGATGGTCTTCCTGGTCACCACCCAGGTCATGGAGCTGTGGTTCACCGTCATCGTCCACGAGTGGGAGACCGCCGCGCGGGCCCTGCGCGAGGACCGGGTGCCGGTCGCGATCGACGCGCTGAAGCGTTCCGTACGGGAACTCGACGCGCTGAACGCCTCGTGGCGGCCCCTCGGCCAGCTCACGCCGGCGCAGTTCAACTCCTACCGTGCCGCCCTCGGCGAGGGCTCCGGCTTCCAGTCCGCGATGTACCGCCGGATGGAGTTCCTGCTCGGCGAGAAGTCCGCGTCCATGCTCGTCCCGCACCGCGGAGCGCCGCGCGTGCACGCCGAGTTGGAGAAGGCCCTGCACGAACCGAGCCTCTACGACGAGGTGTTGAGGCTTCTCGACCGGCGGGGGCACGCGGTCCCGGAGGCCGTGCTCGCGCGTGACGTGTCGCTGCGGTACGAGCCGTCGGAAGCGGTGGAGGAGGTGTGGACCGCCCTCTACTCCGGTGACGTCGGCGATGAACTCGCCCGGCTCGGCGAGGCGTTGACCGATGTCGCCGAGCTGGTGTGGCGATGGCGCAACGACCATCTCGTCGCCACCCGGCGCGCGATGGGCGCGAAGACCGGGACCGGCGGCTCCGCCGGAGTGGCCTGGCTGGAGAAGCGCGCGCAGAAGAACGTGTTCCCCGAGCTGTGGACGGCGCGATCCCATGTCTGAACTCGTGGTGAAAGCGGAGAAGTTGGACGCCGCCGATGAACTGGCGGGCGCCCGGGCGCAGTTCGTCCTCGACGGTGTGGTCTACCTGGACGGGAACTCGCTCGGCGCGCTGCCGGCCTCCGTCCCCGGCCGGGTCGAGGACGTCGTCCGGCGGCAGTGGGGCGAGCTGCGCATCCGCTCCTGGGACGAGAGCGGCTGGTGGACCGCGCCGGAGCGGATCGGCGACCGGATCGCTCCGCTGGTCGGGGCCGCGGCCGGGCAGATCGTCGTCGGCGACTCCACCAGTGTCAATGTCTTCAAGGCACTTGTGGCGGCGGTGCGGATGGCGGACGGCTCGGGGCGGGACGAGATCGTCGTCGACGCCACGACCTTTCCCACGGACGGGTACATCGCCGAGTCGGCGGCCCGGATGACCGGGTGCACGCTGCGGCCGGTGGCTCCGGCCGAGGTGCCGGGCGCGCTCGGCGACCGTACGGCGGCGGTGCTCCTCAACCACGTCGACTACCGCACCGGCCGGCTGCACGACCTGCCGGCGCTCACGGCCGCCGTGCACGCGGCGGGTGCCGTGGTCGTCTGGGACCTGTGCCACAGCGCGGGCGCCCTGCCGGTCGATCTCGACGAGCACGGCGTGGACCTCGCGGTCGGCTGCACCTACAAGTACCTGAACGGCGGCCCGGGTTCACCGGCGTATCTGTATGTGCGCGCCGGTCTCCAGGACCGCTTCGACTCCCCGCTGCCCGGCTGGAACTCGCACGCCGAGCCCTTCGGCATGCGGCCCGGCTACGAACCGGCGGCGGGCGCGTTGCGCGGGCGGGTCGGCACTCCGGACATCCTCTCCATGCTCGCTCTCGAAGCCGCCCTGGAGGTGTGGGACGGCGCCGGCGTCTCGATCGAGGCGGTGCGCGCCAAGTCCCTTGCCCTGACGGACTTCTTCCTGGAGTGCGTGGCGTCGTACGTCCCGGCGGGGCGGGTGGAGTCGGTGACTCCGGCGGCTCATGCCGAGCGGGGGAGCCAGGTCGCGCTGCGATGTGCGGACGCCGGGGACGTGATGAAGCGGCTGATCGAGCGGGGCGTGGTCGGCGACTTCCGGCATCCGGACGTCCTGCGGTTCGGATTCACGCCGTTGTACGTCGGGTTCGGGGACGTGGAGCGGGCGGCGCGGGTGCTGGGAGACGTGACCCGCTAGAAGCTGTACCTCGGCCTAACCGCTGTAGGGAACCGAAGCGGTTAGTTCGGCGGTGACACCGGTGACGTACACCCCTGCCACGGCGGCGGCCCGCGCGGCGAGCGCGGCCCGCTCCGCGGCGGGGGCGTCCGGGGCGGTCCCGGTGGTCAGCAACTCGTAGTAGAGGGGTGCCGACACGGCCCGTACGACCTGGGAGGCATCGGTGCCGGCGGGCAACTCCCCGCGCGCCACGGCGAGTTCGACGCAGGGCGCCCACTCGGCGGCCCGCACCGCGTAGAAGTGGCGCAGGGCCTCGGCCGTACGGGCGTCGCAGGTCGCGGCGGCGATGACGGCGCGGAACAGGGCGCCCTGCCGGGGGTCGGCGAGCGTGCGCTGCACCAGCAGGGCGTTGGCGCGCAGGTCGCCGAGGAGCGAGCCCGTCTCCTCGCGGGGCAGCGGCTGTTCGGCCATGTCGACGAGGAGGTCCGCGACCAGCGCGGTCACCGAACCCCAGCGCCGGTACACCGTGGTCTTGCCGACCTCCGCCCGCCGGGCTACGTCCGAGAGGTCGAGCCGGTCGACGCCCTGCTCGGCCAGCACGTCACCCGTGGCCCGCAGCACGGCCGTACGGACGCGTGCCGTGCGGCCACCGGGGCGCAGCCTGCCGGGTTCCGGTTCGGGTTCGGCGGACATGACGGGCTCCTGAGGGTGCCGATGAGCTGCCGTGATGGACACGGCGTCAGCGTAACGAAACAGCAGAACCGTTTAACCCTCACCCAGCGTGACATCCGCGTGTCCGCCCACGTCATCGGCCTGGTAGCGTCCCGCCAACGGTCGTAATCACTCCAGATCCGCCACATCCGAACTGTCCAAATCCGTTTCGTCGCTGAGAGGTTGGAGCATGCCGGACGACGCCGCACGTGCCGCAGAAGAGGAGTCGGCCTTCTCGCACCCCGCCGTCGACCCCGACAGCACCGCCGCGTACGGCGACCACCCGGACCAGGTGATCGACTTCTACGTCCCGCGCGGCGAACGCGTGCCGGGCGAGGCCGCACCCCTGGTCGTGGTCCTGCACGGGGGCGCGTGGCGCGCACCGTACGACCGCGGGCACATCACCCCGTTCGCGGACTTCCTGGCCCGACGGGGGTTCGCGGTGGCCAACGTGGAGTACCGGCGGGGGGCCGGGAGTCCCGCGGAGGGCGCTGCCGGGGGCCCGGTCGCGGGGCGCTGGCCCGACACCTTCGACGATGTCGCGGCGGCGCTCGACGCGCTCCCCGCGCTCGTCCGGGAGGCGCTGCCGCAGGCCGATCCGCGCCGCACGGTCGTCACCGGGCACTCGGCCGGCGGCCATCTCGCGCTGTGGGCCGCGGCCCGGCACGTCCTCCCGAAGGACGCCCCCTGGCGCACCGACGCCCCCGCCGCGCTGCGCGGTGTGGTCGCCCTCGCCCCGATCGCCGACTTCACGGTCGCCGAGAAACTCGCCGTGTGCGGCGGAGCGGCCGGTCAACTCCTCGGCGGGGGAGCCAAGTTCGCCGAGCGGCTGCCGTACGCCGACCCCACGCTCCTGCTCCCCACCGGCATCGCGACCACCCTGGTCCAGGGCCGCGCCGACGACGTCGTCCCCCAGGCGGTCGCCGAGTCCTACGCGGACGCGGCGGCGAAGTCGGGCGAGGTCGTCGGCCTCACGCTGCTGGAGGACGTCGGCCACTTCCCGCTGATCGACCCGGCGGCGGACGCGTGCGCGGTGGTGGCGGAGGAGATCGCACAGTTGGCGTGGTGAGCGCCCCGCACCCGCCCCGGTCACACCCGTAGTACTTGAGACGGACGCCCCAGGACCCTTCTCACAGGTGACGACGGCCACCGCCCCGCCGCCTACCGTTTTGAGCGTGACCGATACGAGCCAGACGCAGACGATGCCAGAGGACAGCGCGTACGAGGCGTACCAGCCGCGCAGCCCGGAGTTCCGGCTGGCCGCGGACGCCCTGCGCGGGCTGCGGCAGGACCTGTTCCACGACGTCTTCGCCTACCGTCCGTTGCCCCGCTCCACCGCCGACGGTCCGCTGGCCCGGCATCTGAAGGGGCGGCTGCGGGAGTACGCGGCCTGGAGCCCGCACGCCCTGATCACCGCGGCCGGCCTGCTCGCGATGTTCGTCGCGACGAACGACGAGGCCCGCGGCTCGGGCAGCAACGTGATCCTCGGCCTGCTCGCCCTGGTGCCGGTGCTGCTGACCATGGTGCGGCCGGTCGGCGCGTTCTGGCTGTCCATGGCCGCGACCCCGGTCGCCACCGCCCTGGCGACCGAGTTCGACGACGAGTGGCCGTGGCGGACCGGCAGCTTCGTCTGCCACCTGTGCGTGCTCACGATCGTGGCGATACGCACCCGACCGCGCACGGCCGCCTGGATGTGGGCGCTGACGGTGGTCTACGGCATCGGCGCCGCCACCGTCGCCGGCGGCCACGCCTTCGGCTCGAACAGCGCGCAGATGGCGTTCCTCTCCGCCCTGGTCCTGCTCGGTGTCACCGTCCGGCACATCCGCCACGACGCCGAGCAGGAGGTCACCGCCCAGCAGACCGTGACGGCGCACGAACGCTCCCGGCGCACGCTGCTGGAGGAGCGCACGACGATCGCCCGCGAGCTGCACGACGTGGTGGCCCACCACATGTCGGTGGTCGCCATCCAGGCGGAGGCCGCGCCCTACCGCGTGGAGAACCCGCCGCCGGAGCTGGAGCGCGCGTTCGTCACGATCAGGGAGAACGCGGTGGCGGCCCTGACCGAGCTGCGCCGGGTCCTGGGCGTGGTCCGCGCGGAGGACTACGAGGCGCCCGACGCCCCGCAGCCCACCCTCGCCGACATGGACGCCCTGCTCGCCAATGTGCGCGACGCCGGCCTGAGCGTCGACAAGGCGGTGACGGGCGCGGTGCGTGAACTCCCGCAGGGCGTCGAGCTGTCGGCGTACCGCATCGTGCAGGAGGCGCTGAGCAACACCCTGCGGCACGCGCCCGGCGCCAGTGCCCAGGTCGATATCGGCTATGTGCTGGGCGGGCTGGGCCTGCGCGTGGTCAACGGCCCGGCGCCCGAGCCCAGCCTGGTGAAGCCCTCGCCCGGCGCGGGACACGGCATCACCGGGATGCGGGAGCGGGTCTCCATGCTGAACGGCGAGATGACGGCGGTCCCGACGGCCGACGGCGGCTACGAGGTGACGGTGTTCCTGCCGGTCCCGAGTACGGGCGAGCCGGTCACCGGTGCGCGCGAACCGGCGCCGGGTGCGGGCGAAGGAGACGTATGACCATCCGCGTACTGATCGCGGACGACCAGATGATGGTGCGCGAGGGCTTCTCGGTCCTGTTGGGCGCGATGCCGGACATCGAGGTCGTCGGCGAGGCGGTGAACGGGCGCGACGCGGTCGAGCGGGTGCGTGAACTGGCCCCGGACGTCGTGCTGATGGACATCCGCATGCCGGAGATGAACGGGATCGAGGCGACCCGGGAGATCGTCGCCGCGGACAGCGCGGCGAAGGTGCTGGTGCTCACCACCTTCGACCTCGACGAGTACGTGTACCAGGCGCTGCGGGCGGGAGCCTCCGGCTTCCTCCTCAAGGACGCCTCGGCACGCCAACTCGCCGACGGGGTACGGGTGGTGGCGGCCGGCGAGGCACTGCTCGCCCCCTCCGTCACCCGACGGCTGATCACGGAGTTCTCGAAACTGTCCGAGACACCCCGCCTGATGCCGGCCGCGCACCAGGGGACGTACGGCGACCTGACCGAGCGCGAGACGGAGGTGCTGGTCCTCATCGCGCAGGGCCTGTCGAACGGGGAGATCGCCGAGCGGCTGGTGGTCGCCGAGTCGACGATCAAGACCCATGTCAGCCGGATTCTGGTGAAGTTGGGACTGCGGGACCGGACGCAGGCGGCGGTGTTCGCGTACGAGGCGAGGCTGGTGCGACCGGGCTAGGGACGGGTCTTTCGCCGGGTGCGGGCGGGCTTCGAGGGGACGTCGATCAGCGGCGGACGGTTGGGTTCCACCCCCGGGACACCCCAGGTCACCTCATGTCGCCCCTGGTCAGCAGCGCGTCCACCGGTTAGCGTCCGTCCATGGCTGCTGCTGACGACCTCGCCTTCGACCCCTGGGACCCGGCGTTCGTGTCCGACCCGTACCCCGCCTACGCCGAGCTGCGCGACCGGGGCCGGGTCACGTACTACGCGCCCACCGACCAGTGGCTCGTCCCCCGCCACGCGGACGTCTCGGCACTCCTCCGCGACCGCCGCCTCGGCCGCACCTATCAACACCGCTTCACCCACGAGGACTTCGGCCGTACGGCACCCCCGCCCGAGCACGAGCCCTTCCACACCCTCAACGACCACGGGATGCTCGACCTGGAGCCCCCGGACCACACCCGCATCCGGCGCCTGGTCTCGAAGGCGTTCACTCCCCGCACGGTCGAGCAACTCAAGCCGTACGTCAGCCGGTTGGCGGGCGAGCTGGTGGACGGTCTGGTGACGAAGGGCGGCGGCGACCTGCTGACGGACGTGGCCGAACCGCTCCCGGTGGCCGTGATCGCGGAGATGCTCGGCATCCCGGAGTCGGACCGCGCCCCGCTCCGCCCCTGGTCGGCGGACATCTGCGGGATGTACGAACTGAGCCCGTCCGAGGACACGGCGGCGAGAGCGGTCCGCGCCTCGAACGAATTCTCTTCCTATCTGCGCGAATTGATCGCGGCCCGCCGCAAGGACCCGGGCGACGACCTCGTCTCCGGCATGATCGCGGCCCACGACGAGGCCGACGACCGCCTCACCGAACAGGAGCTGATCTCCACCGCCGTACTGCTGCTGAACGCGGGCCACGAGGCGACGGTGAACGCCACGGTGAACGGCTGGTGGGCGCTGTTCCGCAACCCGGCCCAGTTGGCGGCCCTGCGCGCGGACCACTCCCTGATCCCGTCCGCCGTAGAGGAGTTGATGCGCTACGACACCCCGCTCCAGCTCTTCGAGCGGTGGGTGCTGGACGAGATCGAGATCGACGGTACGACGATCCCGCGCGGCGCGGAGATCGCGATGCTGTTCGGCTCCGCGAACCACGACCCGGAGGTCTTCGCGTCCCCCGAGCGCCTGGACCTCACCCGCGCGGACAACCCGCACATCAGCTTCAGCGCGGGCATCCACTACTGCATCGGCGCACCCCTGGCCCGCATCGAACTGGCCGCGTCCATGCGGGCGTTGCTGGAGCGGGCCCCGACGCTGACGCTCGCAACGGACCCGGACCGCAAGCCGAACTTCGTGATCCGGGGGCTGGAGGGGCTGAGCGTCGAGGTGGGTTGAGCGGAGAGGTGGCGTGAGCGTCGAGGTGGGCTGAGCGTAGAGGTGGGGGTGAGCGCCGAGGTGGGCTGAGCCTCGGAGCGAGGCCGGATCGATGGGCGGGCGCGTCCGTCGCCCCGTTGCCTCGCGGCCGGATCAGCTCAGCCTCGCGGCTGGACCGGCTCAGCGCCGCTGTCGGATCAGCTCAGCGCCGCGGCTGGAACGGTTCAGTCCTGCGGTCGGATCAGCTCGGCCTCGCGGCCGGATCAGCTCAGCGGCGCGGTCGGACAGGCTCAGTCTCGCGGCCGGACCGGCTCGGCCCCGCGGCCCGACCGGCTCAGCCTCGCGGTCGGACTGGCTCAGCGCCGCAGCCGGACCGGCTCGGCCCCGCGGCCCGACCGGCTCAGTCCCGCGGCCGGACTGGCTCAGCGCCGCTGTCGGACCGGCTCAGTCCTGCGGTCGGACTGGCTCAGCGCCGTGGCTGGAACGGTTCAGTCCTGCGGTCGGACCGGCTCAGCGCCGCGGCCGGACCAGTCCAGCCTCGCGGTCGGACAGGCTCAGCTTCGCGGCTGGAACGGCTCAGCGCCGCGGTCAGACCGGCTCAGCGCTGCGGTCGGATCAGCTCAGCGCCGCGGCCGGAACGGTTCAGTCCCGCGGCCCGACCAGCTCAGCCCCGCGGTCGGACAGCTTCAGCGCCGCGGCCGGACCGGTTCAGCCTCGCGGTCGGACCAGTTCAGCCCCGCACCCCGACCAGCTCAACCCCGCGCCCTGATCCGGCTGACCAGGGCCCATGACACGGCCCCCACCGCCAGCCCGCCGAGCACGGCGAGCGGCAGTTCGGCGTAGAGGACGCTCCAGTCGGGGGCCGCCTCGAAGCGCCAGAGGCGGGTGCGGACGTCGACGGACCAGAGCGCGAGCCCCGCGCCCGCGCCGAGCGCCATGGTCAGACATCCGGCGGCGGCCTGCGTGCGTTGTCCCATGCCAGGGACGGACGCGGACGGGCGGTCGCGGGGTTCCCGGTTCAGGTCGCCGGTCTACCTCGCCGCCCCGCCCCGCGGCCCCGGCGACTGCCGTCCGCCGGTCCGTGTCGCGCGCGACGCGGGCATCTCCCTCAGCCGTTCGACGTGCTCCTGCTGGATGTCGCGGGTGAAGGCGAGGTAGTCGATGACCAGCTCCAACTGCTCGGGGGTGTAGCGCCCGCGCACCCGCCGGGTGGCGTCCTCGATGAACGGTCCGATCAGGCCGTAGGCCCGCCGGGCGGCCTCGGGGGTGACGCGGATCAGGGTCTTGCGCCGGTCGTCGGGGTGCGGGGTGCGGGTGAGGTAGGCGAGTTTCTCCAGCCGGTCGAGCATCGTGGTGACGCTCCCGGTGGTGAGCCCGAGCTGCCGGCTCAGCTCGCGCGGGGTGATCTCCGGCACCGAGAGAAGGATCTCCAGACAGCGGAGGTCGGTCTCGTTGACGCCCATCAGACGGGCCAGCTCACGGTCGAAGTCGTCGACGGCGCTCTGATAGCCCTGCACGGCCGCCCCGAGCCGCGCTTCCACCGACCCCGGGCCGTCCTCCAACTCCTCCGAGTCCATTCCGCTTGACATTCGAGATATCTCCCCGCATCGTAGCCATCAGTAATTGACTTGAAAGCCAAGATATATGAAAGTCAAGCTGAACTGAGGAGTCAACGCCATGTCGTCCAGCACGACCGACACGACGAACGTAGCCGCTGACGGCGGCGGCGGGCCGGTGCCCTATCCCCAACGGTGGGCGGCGGCGTTCGTGATGATCCTCGCGGCGCTGCTGGACATGATCGACGGATCGATCGTGAACACCGCGCTGCCCTCCATCGGCAAGGGCCTCAAGGCCACCCCCGCCGACCTCCAGTGGACGGTGTCGGCGTACATGCTCGGCTTCGCCGCCACGCTGATCATCGCCGGGCACCTCGGCGACCGCTACGGCCGCAAGCGACTGTTCCTGCTCGGCGTCACCGCGTTCGCGCTGACGAGCCTGGCCAGCGCGCTGGCGACCTCGGCCGGGGTGCTCGTCGCCTCGCGCGGCCTCCAGGGGGTGGCCGCGGCCGTGATCATGCCGCAGATCCTCGCCTCGTTCCGCACGATGTTCGACGGCGAGGAACGCGGCAAGGCGTTCGCCCTGTACGGCGCGATCGCCGGCATCTCGACGGCCGTGGGCGTGCTGCTCGGCGGCGTACTGACCGACTGGGACCTGTTCGGCTGGGGCTGGCGCACCATCTTCGTCATCAACCTCCCGCTGGCCGCCCTCGTCCTGGTCCTGGGCGTGAAGTGGATCCCGGCCTCGAAGGACCACGCCTTCAGCGGCCGTATCGACGTCCTCGGCAATGTCGTCCTCGCCGCGGGCCTGGTCGCGATCGTGCTGCCGCTGGTCCAGGGCCGCTCCAACAACTGGCCGCTGTGGGGCTGGACATGCCTGGCCGCGGGCGTCCTCGCGATCGTCGCCCTGACGGTCTCGGAGAAGAAGCGAGGCCTCGAACACCCCCTCCTCCCCACGGACCTGTTCAAGAAACCCGCCTTCAGCGCCGGCCTGCTGATCCAACTCCTCTTCTACGGCGGCATGTCCGGCTTCTTCCTGGTCTTCACCGTCTGGCTGCAGTCCGGCCAGGGCTACACCCCGACCGGTGCCGGTCTGCTGATGGTCGCCTTCAGCGCGGGTTCGATCCTGGCCGCCCCCGCGGTCGACCCGCTGGTCGCCAGGTTCGGCCGCGGGGTGCTGATCCTGGGCGCGCTGGTGATGGCGGGCGGCCTGTTCTGGGTCCGGCACCAGGCCCAGAACTCGGCCCAACTGCACACCGGCGCCTGGCCGTTGGTCCCGGGCCTGTTCCTTGCGGGTGTCGGCCTGATCTTCCTGATCATCCCGCTGGTGAACACGATCCTGAGCACCGTGCCGGGCGAGTTGGCGGGCGGCGCTTCCGGAATCCTGTCCACGGCCCAGCAGTTCGGCGGGGCGCTCGGGGTCGCGGTCATCGGCAACGCGTTCTTCTCCCACGCGGACAAGGGGCTCACCGACGCGATCGTCCACGCGGGTCCCTGGGCCATCGGCGCGTATCTGCTGTGCGCGGTGCTGTGCCTGACCCTGCCCCGCAAGGCGGTCGGCAACCAGGCCGAGCCCGCCCTCTGACAGGCCTGTGCCGTACGGCAGTTGACGCTCGTCCACGGAACGATAGAGACCCCCTCATGTCCAAGAACACCGAGAACGCCACCCCCGCCCTCACCGCCGACGCGAAGCTCACCCTCCAGACCGCGGCCCACGGCGTCGTCTCCCTGATGGCGGCGGCCGACCCCGGCCCGATCTCCTCCACCCGCTCCGGGACGGCCGGCGGCAAGGCCCTGTCCACCGCGACCGGGCTGGTCGGCCGGGTCCTGGCCGAGAAGGCCAAGGGCCTCGACCTGGGCGCCAGTTCGACCGCCGACCTGGCCGACCGGGTCTTCACCGCACTGACCGACTCGATGACCCTCCTCAAGGCGAAGGCACCGGCCGAGGCGGCGAACTTCCGCGCCACCGTCACCACGGTCGTGGACGCGGCGTCCCGCGCCCACAAGGGCGCCGCCGGACCCGCCGAGGCGGCGATGATCCGGAAGATCACGGCAGCGCTCGACGCGGCCTGACCACTGACCACTGACCACTGACCTGGCCGCACGGCCGCCGACGGCTCCCTCACGTACTCAGGTCCCGTCTCCTCAACCCCGCCAGCCCGACCCCCGTCAACACCACCGCGATCCCCGTGAGGACCACCACCGGTCCCCACGTCATGTCGCCCCCAGGGAGCTTCGGCACGTGGCCGAAGGGGGAGAGGTCCAGGACCGCCTGGGGGAGGTTCAGCGCGGGGCCGATCCAGCCGAGGAGGAGGGTCAGGCCGGCCGCTGCCCAGGAGAGGGGGGCCAGGCGTGCGGAGAGGCCGTGGAGCAGGACCGTCAGGGCGGCCAGGGTCCAGATCGCCGGGAGTTGGACCAGGGTGGCCGCCAGGATCGGGCCCGGGGCGGCGCCGTAGCCGAGGGTCAGGCCCAGGCCGCTCAGGAGCATGATCAGGAGCGCGCCCCCGAAGGCGATCGCCAGATGGCCGGCCGCCCAGCGCAGGCGGCCCACCGCGTTCGCCAGGATCGGTTCGGCGCGCCCGCCGGTCTCCTCGCTGTGCAGTCGTAGGACCGAGGAGACCGCGTACAGGGCGGCCAGCATGCCGAACAGGCCGACCATCGTGGCCAGGAACGCGTTCTCGATGCCCGACTGGCCGCCCATCCGCTCGATGATCTCGCGGGTCTTGGTGTTGTCTCCGACGAGGTCCGCCGCGCCCTTCGTGATGCCGCCGAAGGCGACCCCCGCCGCGAAGAAGCCCAGGCTCCAGCCCAGGACGGCCCCCCGTTGCAGTCGCCAGGCCAGGGCGGCCGCCGTGCCGAGGCGGCCGTGGGCCGGGCCGGGGCGGGCCGGCAGGAAGCTCATGCCGACGTCCCGGCGGCCCGCCAACTCGTAGGCGGCCAGGCCCTGTACGAGAGCCGCCGCCGCGAACAGGGCCAGGACCCACCAGCGTTCGGACGCGAACGGGCGCAGGTTCTCCAGCCAGCCGATGGGGGAGAGCCAAGTCAGTGGGGAGGAAGCGTCGTTGGTCGTCGCGTCGCCTGCCGCTCGCAGGACGAACGCCGTTCCCACCAGGCCGCCGGTCAGGCCCTTCGCCAGTCTCCCGCTGTCCGTGAACTGCGCGACGATCGCCGCCAGCGTCGCGAACACCATGCCCACGCCGCCGATGCCGAGGCCGAGCGCCAGGGCTCCCGCCGACCCCTGCCCTGCCAACCCGGCCGTGATCAGCAGCGCCAGCGCGGAGTTGGCGACGAACGCCGTCAGCAGCGCCGCCGTCAGTGGGGCGCGGCGGCCCACCATCGCCGACGAGACGAGTTCCTGCCGGCCGCTCTCCTCCTCGTCACGCGTATGCCGTACGACGACGATCAGGCTCATGATCCCGGCGAGGATCGCCGCGTAGCCGCCGATGCGCCATGCGGTGAGGCCGCCGAGGGAGTCGCTGAACACCGGGCCGTAGGTGGCGCGCAGCGAGCTGTTGGCGAGCATCTGGCGGGCGAGGTCGGCGCGTTCGGCGGGCGTGGAGTAGACGCTGCGCAGCGAGCCGGGGAGGGACAGCACCAGCAGGGCCGTCACCGCCACCCAGGTCGGGACCACCACCCGGTCGCGGCGCAGGTTGAAGCGCAAGAGGGCGCCGGTGCCCGCCAGTTGGCGCGCGGCGCCGGTACCGGTGCCGGTGCGTGCGGGGAACGTGGCGGTCGTCATTCCGCCTCCTGCTCCTGGTAGTGGCGCAGGAACAGTTCCTCCAGCGTCGGCGGCTTCGAGGTCAGGGAGCGTACGCCCGACTCGGTCAACGACCGCAGTACGGCGTTGAGTTGGTCCGTCTCCACCTGGAGGCGGACGCGCGTGCCCTGGCTGTTCTGAATTTGCTGGATGGCGAGGTCGTGCACGCCGGGCAGGGCCGCCAACCCGTTGGGCGCGCCCACCAGTTCGGCGCTCACGCTGGTGCGGGTGAGGTGGCGCAGGTCGGCCAGCGAACCGCTCTCCACCGTGCGGCCCTTGCGGATGATGCTCACCCGGTCGCACAACTCCTCCACCTCGCTGAGGATGTGGGAGGAGAGCAGGATCGTCCGGCCCCGGTCGCGCTCCTCCTCCACGCAGCGCTGGAAGACCTCCTCCATCAGGGGGTCGAGTCCCGAGGTCGGTTCGTCCAGGATCAGCAGGTCGACGTCCGAGGCGAACGCGGCGACCAGGGCGACCTTCTGGCGGTTGCCCTTGGAGTACGTGCGGCCCTTTTTGGTGGGGTCGAGTTCGAAGCGGTCGATCAGGTCGGCGCGGCGGGACTTGTCGAGGCCGCCGCGCAACGTGCCGTAGAGATCGATGACTTCGCCGCCGGAGAGGTTGCGCCACAGCGTCACGTCGCCGGGGACGTAGGCGACCCGGCGGTGCAGTTCGACGGCGTCCGTCCAGGGGTTCTGGCCCAGGAGCTGGGCGGCGCCCGAGTCGGCGTGCAGCAGGCCGAGCAGGACGCGGATGGTCGTGGACTTGCCGGAGCCGTTGGGGCCGAGGAAGCCGTGCACCTCGCCGGTCTCGACGTCCAGGTCGAGGCCCGCGAGGGCTTGTGTCCTGCCGAACGACTTGTGCAGCCCGGAGACGGTGATTGCCTTCGTCATGGAGCCGAACGTACGCTACGTTCAGAAATTTGTGAAGTTAAGGAACTGTGTGAAGCGCGGGTAGGGTGGGTCCATGACGGATACAACCGGTGGGCGGGACGCGGAGTCCGTGTCGAAGTTCGTCGAGTCCTTCGCCGCGCAGCTTGTCGAGGCGGGGATGCAGCGGATGCCGGCGCGGATCTTCGCTGCGCTGCTGTCCTCCGACGAGGGGGCGATGACGTCCGTCGAACTGGGGGAGCAGCTTCGGATCAGTCCGGCGGCGGTGTCTGGTGGGGTGCGGTATTTGGCTCAGCAGCACATGGTTTCGCGGGAGCGCGAGCCGGGTTCGCGGCGCGAGCGGTACCGGGTTCAGGGCGACCAGTGGTACGAGGCGCTCACCAATCGCGAGGCTGTCCTCAAGCGGTGGGAGGCGGCTCTGAGCGAGGGGGTTGCGAGCCTCGGTGCGGACACCCCGGCGGGACGCCGCATGGCCGAGACCCTCGCCTTCTTCGAATTCGTCGACGGCGAGATCGTGGCGATGATGGAGCGGTGGAGGGTGCACCGTGAAACGCGCTTCGGTGGAGCGCACTGAAGGGGCGCGGCGAACTGCGCGATCAGCCACGACGCTCCCGCAGGTCCGTACTTACCCGCGGCCCGGTGGTGGGCTGGTCGCGCAGTTCCCCGCGCCCCTGAAGACAAAGGCCGTCAGCGCTCCTTGGTTTCTTCGAGGACCGTGCGGCCCAGCAGCGCGTACCGCTCAGGAGCCCGGCGCTTCAGGTACTGGGCGTAGCCGATGCCCGTCGCCGCGACCAGGAGGACCAGCCACGGCGTTGCCTTCAGGAGCGGGGAGTCGGACTCCGCGCCCGCCGCCACGCTCATGTTGGAGACGAGGAGAAGGACCACCGCCAGCATCGCGACACCGCCGAGCAGCGGGGCGGTGAACGTCTTGAACCAGTGCCGGCTCTCGGGGTGGTGGCTGCGGAAGTACGCCAGCACCGCGAACGAGCACACCGCCTGCACCACCAGGATCGCCATCGTGCCGAGGATGGCCAGCAGGACGTACATCGCGTTCGCCGGGTCCTTGCTCGTGGCCCAGAACGCGAGGATCAGAACGGCGCTGATCACGGTCTGCACGAAGCCCGCGATGTGCGGGGAGCCGTGCTTGGCGTGGGTGCGGCCGATGGTGTTCTTGAGGGAGGGGAGGACGCCCTCGCGGCCCAGGGCGTACATGTAGCGGCTGGCGCAGTTGTGGAAGGCCATGCCACAGGCGAGCGAGCCGGTGATCATCAGCCACTGCATGAGGTCGACCGCCCAGTGGCCGACGTAGTGCTCGGTGGGGTTGAAGAAGAGGGCGAGCGGGTTCGCCGAGGAGGCGACCTTGACGGCCTCCGTCTCGCCGTTGCCGATGATGGCCATCCAGGAGACGAAGACGTAGAAGACGCCGACGCCGAGGACCGAGATCATCGTCGCCTTGGGGATGATCTTCTTCGGGTCGCGGGACTCCTCGCCGTACATGGCCGTGGACTCGAAGCCGACCCAGGACCAGAAGGCGAAGAAGAGGCCGAGGCCGGCGCTCGTCCCCTTGAACGCGTTGACCGGGTTGACCGGGCCGAAGGTGAAGCCGTGCGGGCCGCCGCCGTGCAGGGCGACCGAGATCGCCATCGCGGCCAGGACGGTCACCTCCGTGCCGAGGAGGACGACGAGCAGCTTCTCCGCGACCGAGACACCGAACCAGGTGCCGGTCGCGTTGACGGCCAGCATCACGATCGCGCAGGCCCACCACGGGACGTCAAGTCCCGTCTGGTCCTTGAGGGTTCCGGTGGCGAAGACCGAGAAGATGCCGATCAGCGCCGGCTCGAACACGACGTACGCGAAGGTGGCGAGGAGGCCCGACGCCAGTCCGACGGTGCGGCCGAGGCCGTAGGAGATGAAGCCGTAGAAGGCGCCGGTCGAGGTGATGTGCTTCGCCATCGACGTGAAGCCGACGGAAAAGATTGCCAGGACGACCATTGCGACGAGGTAGCTCGCCGGGGCGCCTATGCCGTTGCCCGACGAGACCATGAAGGGCACGTTGCCGGTCATCGCGGTGATCGGGGCGGCGGTCGCGACGGCCATGAAGACCACGCCCAGCAGGCCGATGGCGTTGGGCTTGAGCCGGTGAACGGCGCCGTCCTCGCTTGTGTTCGCCGCGGGGGCGACTCCTTCGTCCACTGCCATCGGGATGGCTCCTCTCCTGCTGCTCGGCTGGTGTTTCGAACCGGAACTCTGTAGGCCGAATGAGTCGGGAAAGGGGCTCGGTGCGTTAAATGTTTGTCAACCAGACCTTTAGAAATCTGAGGAAACCTGGGGGCAACACGCCCCTCGTACGGTCACCGCCATGAGTACGTACACCTCGACCCTCGGCGGCCGGCACTACCGCTTCGGCTCCCTCGCGCGCCTGCTCGCCGCCGCGAGCCCCGAGCGTTCCGGCGACCGGCTGGCGGGGCTGGCGGCCGAGAGCGCCCAGGAGCGGGTGGCGGCGCGGTGGGCGCTGGCGGACGTACCGCTGACGGCCTTTCTCGCCGAGCCGGTGATCCCCTACGAGACCGACGACGTGACCCGGCTGATCCTCGACACGCACGACACGGGCGCGTTCGCGGCGGTGGCCGGGCTGTCGGTGGGCGGGTTCCGGGAGTGGCTGCTGGCCGCGGACACGTCCCAACTGGCCGCCTTGGCGCCCGGGTTGACGCCGGAGATGGTGGCCGCCGTGTCCAAGCTGATGGGCAACGCGGATCTGGTCGCGGTCGCGCGGAAGGTGAGCGTCGTGACGGCGTTCCGGTCGACGATCGGGCTGCCGGGGCGCCTCGCCACCCGCCTTCAGCCCAACCATCCCACCGACGACCCGGCGGGCGTCGCCGCGGCCCTGCTCGACGGGCTGCTGCTCGGCTCCGGCGACGCGGTGATCGGCATCAACCCGGCGACGGACAGCCCGAAGGCGGTACGGGACCTGCTGGAGCTGTTGGACGGAGTCATCCAGCGGTACGCCATCCCCACCCAGTCCTGCGTCCTCTCCCACGTCACGACGAGCATGGACCTGATGGAACGCGGGGCGCCGGTGGACCTGGTCTTCCAGTCCGTCGCGGGCACCCAGGCGGCGAACGCGTCCTTCGGCGTGACGCTGGGGCTGCTCGACGAGGCGTACGAGGCGGCGAAGGCGCTGGGCCGGGGCACGGTCGGTTCGAACGTCATGTACTTCGAGACGGGCCAGGGCAGCGCACTGTCGGCGGACGCGCACCACGGCGTCGACCAGCAGACGGTGGAGGCACGGGCGTACGCGGTCGCCCGCCGCTACGACCCGCTCCTCGTGAACACGGTGGTGGGCTTCATCGGCCCGGAGTACCTCTACGACGGCCGCCAGATCCTCCGGGCGGCCCTGGAGGACCACTTCTGCGGCAAGGTGCTCGGCCTGCCGATGGGCCTGGACATCTGCTACACCAACCACGCCGACGCGGACGACGACGACATCGCCACGATGCTCACCATGCTCGGCGTGGCCGGCGCGTCCTTCGTGATCTGCACCCCGGGCGGCGACGACATCATGCTCAACTACCAATCCGCCTCGTACCACGACGCGTTGTACCTCCGTGAGGTCCTCGGGCTGCGCCCGGCACCGGAGTTCGAGGCCTGGCTCGACTCGATCGGACTGCTGGGCGAGGGCGGCGAGATCAGGGACGTGTCCGGTACGACCCACCCGTTGACCGCGATCGGAAGGGAACTGGCGGCATGACGATCAGTCAAGAAGTGTCTGTGGACCGGGACTTGTGGCCGTCCCTGCGCCGCCACACCCAGGCGAGGATCGGCCTGGGCCGGGCGGGCACGGGCCTTCCGACCCACCACAGGCTGGAGTTGCAGGCGGCGCACGCGGCGGCGAGGGACGCGGTCCACTCGCCGTTCGAGCCGGACGTGGTGGCGACGGCGTTGCGGGGCGAGCCGACCGTACGGGTCCGCAGCGCGGCCCCCGACCGCCTCACCTACCTCCAACGCCCGGACCTGGGCCGCCGGTTGGACCCGGCCGACCGTGCGCACCTTCCGGTGGGGGAGTGGGACGTCGTGTTCGTGGTGGCCGACGGCCTGTCCAGCCGGGCCGTGCACGAGCACGGGGCGGCGATGGTACGGGCGACGACGGCACTCCTGCCGACGGCCTGGCAGGTGGCCCCGGTGGTCCTCGCGGAACAGGCCCGGGTGGCCCTCGGCGACGACGTCGCCTCCGCGATGGGCGCGGAGATGGTCGTGGTCCTGGTCGGCGAACGCCCCGGGATGTCGGCGGCGGACTCACTGGGCGCGTACCTGACGTACCGGCCGAAGCCGGGAGTGACGACGGACGCCGACCGGAACTGCCTCAGCAACATTCGGCCGCCGTTGGGCCTGACCTACGAGACGGCGGCGGCGAAGCTGGCCGGGTTGATGGGGAGAGCAAGGGAGCTGGAGATCACGGGGGTTGGACTGAAGGACGAATCCGATCACATGGAAGTAAGTGAGCGACTACTCTAAGTTGCGGCTGGTCCGCATCAAGGGGAGGGCGCATCATGACACTCATGGCAGAGCGACCGGTGATCGACGGCACTGAGCCCCACAGCGACTTCGAGGAGCTTCTGGATGTCCTCGACGAGCTGCATGTGCCGGACGGCTACAAGGCCGAGATCATCAGGGGGAGCATCGTCGTGTCGCCGTGGTCGAGGGCGTATTACTTCCGTGTCATGGATCTGGTGTGTGATCGGCTGAGGCCGCATGCACCGCAAGAGCACCGCATCGGTTCCAGCCCGTTTCTCTACGTCTTCCCGGGTGATGAGCGGGCTTACGGGCCCGACATCTATGTCGCACACCAGCGGACGTTCGAGTCGCTGAGCAATCACCTGGACGGCGAGGCCCTCGTCTTCGTCGCCGAGCTGACTTCTTCGTCCACGCGTGGCGACGACCTGACCGACAAGGTTCGCGTCTACGGCAAGGCGGGCGTCCCCGTCTACCTGGTCCTCGACATGCAGGAGGAGCAGGCGACCGTCTTCTGGACGCCCTCCGACAAGGGATACGACTCGCACTGCACGGTGCCGTTCGGCGAGGAACTCCCCATCCCCGCCCCCTTCGACTGCACCCTCGACACCACCGGCTTCGAGCCCCCTACACCGCCGGCAACGTAAGCCCCCAAGCCCCCTCCCGAACCACCCACGTCCGCGTCCGCACCGGCCCGCCGACCACCGCATCCGCCCGGTACCGGAAATCCGCCCCCGACACCGTCACGCTCCGCCCGCTCGCGCACAGCGGTGAAGCCTCCGCCCCCACCGACACCGGCCGCACCTCCACCACGGCGAACCCCGAGGCCCCCGGCGTCACGGACACCCCCTCCACCGGCTGGTCCAGGTCCACCAGCGTCACCCCGTCGACCTCGACCCGCAGCCGGGCCGGCCCGAGCCGGGGTACACCGGTCAGCGGCTCCCGTGACGGCCGGGTCGGCACGAGCGTCCGTACCAGCGACTGGCACGTCCGCAGCCACAGATGCCCGGAGCCGGCCGCGACCGGTGTCGGCTGCTCCGGCGGAGCCTCCCGCACCGGAAGCGAAGGAATCCGCAGCGCGCCGAGCACCACCCCGTCGCTGTCGTCCACGAGCAGATCCATCCGCCGTACGGCCCCGTCGAGCACCGCCCGCGCAGCCGCCACCGCCCCCGTGGGCACCCCCAGCGCCCCCGCCAGGGACAGCGCACCCCCCACCGGCACCATCGACAGCGCACATCCGGCCAGCTCCCGCTGCCGGTACAGCAGGGACACCGCACGCATCAGCGCCCGGTCGTCGCCGACGACCACCGGCCGGCGCGAACCCCGCCGGGCCAGCACCCGGGCGAATTCCTCGGGCCCCTCCGGCAGGCACACCTTCGTCGCCGCACCCGCGCTGAGCACGTCTTTCGCGATGCGGACGGACTCCGCGTCGGCGCGCCGGGCGACCGGATCGATGACGACCAGGAGCTGATCGGAAGTCGCGAAAGTCGCCACCTCGGCCATGCCTCGCTTCCTCGGGTAGCATCTTTGTGCAAGAGCCCCTTGCGCTATTGCGCCAGGGGCTTCGTCTATTCCGGGGCATCCGGTCCGACGGGTTGCGGCCGACGAGGGTCGCTGGCGTACGAGGCACACGCTGTGCCGCGTACGTCTCTGACCTTGGACATGCCCCGCCCGGAAGGGGTGTACGCGCGTGCCCGCACTTGTGCTGCTCGGTGCTCAGTGGGGTGACGAAGGCAAGGGAAAGGCGACGGACCTGCTAGGTGGGTCCGTCGACTATGTGGTGCGCTACCAGGGCGGCAACAACGCCGGCCACACGGTAGTCGTGGGCGATCAGAAGTACGCCCTTCACCTGCTCCCTTCCGGGATCCTCACACCGGAGTGCACTCCGGTCATCGGCAACGGTGTCGTCGTCGACCCGTCGGTCCTGTTCTCCGAGCTGAACGGGCTGAACGAGCGCGGCGTCGACACGTCCAAGCTCCTGATCAGCGGTAACGCTCACATCATCACGCCGTACAACGTGACGGTGGACAAGGTGACGGAGCGCTTCCTCGGGAAGCGGAAGATCGGGACGACCGGCCGTGGCATCGGCCCGACCTACGCGGACAAGATCAACCGCGTCGGCATCCGGGTCCAGGACCTCTACGACGAGTCGATCCTGACGCAGAAGGTCGAGGCGTCCCTCGACATCAAGAACCAGATGCTCACCAAGCTCTACAACCGGCGCGCGATCGCCATCGAGCAGGTCGTCGAGGAGCTGCTGTCCTACGCGGACCGCCTCAAGCCGTACGTCGCCGACACGGTCCTCGTCCTCAACCAGGCGCTGGACCAGGACAAGGTCGTCCTCTTCGAGGGCGGTCAGGGCACCCTCCTCGACATCGACCACGGGACCTATCCCTTCGTCACGTCCTCGAACCCCACCGCCGGTGGCGCGTGCACGGGCGCGGGTGTCGGCCCGACGAAGATCAGCCGGGTCATCGGCATCCTGAAGGCCTACACGACCCGGGTCGGCTCGGGCCCGTTCCCGACCGAGCTGTTCGACGCGGACGGCGACGCCCTGCGCCGTATCGGCGGCGAGCGGGGTGTCACCACCGGCCGCGACCGGCGCTGCGGCTGGTTCGACGCGGTCATCGCCCGCTACGCGACCCGCGTGAACGGCCTGACCGACTTCTTCCTCACCAAGCTCGACGTCCTCACCGGCTGGGAGCAGATCCCGGTCTGTGTGGCCTACGAGATCGACGGCAAGCGCGTCGAGGAACTCCCGTACTCGCAGACCGACTTCCACCACGCGAAGCCGATCTACGAGAACCTGCCCGGCTGGAGCGAGGACATCACGAAGGCCAAGACCTTCGCGGACCTCCCGAAGAACGCGCAGGCGTACGTGAAGGCGCTGGAGGAGATGTCGGGCGCCCCGATCTCCGCGATCGGAGTCGGCCCGGGCCGTACGGAGACGATCGAGATCAACTCGTTCATCTAGTACGTCCGGTCAGTACGTCCGGTAGTCCGGTAAAGGAGGGGCACCCGTCGGGGCGCCCCTCCTTTGCTCTGCGGTTCAGGCCGTCCAGGCCGTCCAGGCCGTTCAGCTCGTGAAGATGAAGTACTTCCACGCCCCGCGCGTCGTCGTGTTCACGCTGTCGCCGGACGCCCCGTCGACATACGACGAGCGGAGGCGGAAGCGGTAGCCGACGTCGTGGGTGCCGCCCAGTTCCACGCGGGAGACGCCGGACGCGTCCAGCGGGAAGTACCGGGAGCCGCCGTCGTACCAGGTGCCCTGGTAGTAGACCTGGATCTGCATCTGCTGCTCGCGGCCCGGGTACGCCGTCATCGCCGTCGTGAACAGCGGGTTCGTGTTCTTGTGGAAGTAGGCGTACGTCTGGCCGTACACCTTCTTGTTCTTGTACTGGCGGCCGACCGACGTCGACACCTTGACCCGGGTGTAGACCGTGCTCGCGACCGACTTGGGCGCGTAGCGCGCGTCGCCCGTGAAGCGGGCCGTGAGGCGGGTGTCGCGGGTGAGCTTGTACGTGACCGCGAAGTCGCCGTTCCTGTTCACCGTGCCGGACTTGACCAGTTTGTTCGGCTTGTCGGTGCCGTACGGGTCGGCCCAGATCTCGACCTTGCGGTTCTTGTAGGTCGCGCCGAGGTGGGCGGTGAACTTGACGCTCTGCCCGTAGCCGTAGGTCTTCTTGTTGTTGGTCAGCCGGAGCGTCGCCGCCGCGCGCGAGACGTCGACCGAGGCCGAACCGCTGCCCGCCACATGGTCCGCGTCGCCCGCGTACGACAGCTTGTACGTCACCTTGCCGCCGACCGGCGGGCTGTTGGTGAAGGAGAACGTGCCGTTCGCCGCGAGGGTCGCCGTGCCGATGTTCCGGCCCTTGGGGTTCTCCAGGTCCGTGCGGAGGATCGGGAGCTTGGTGCCGGCGGGCAGCGCCACCTTGGAGGTGACCTTGCCCTTGACCGTGAGCTTCTTCGCGCGCGGGGCCTTGGCGGGGGCGGTGACGGAGACGGTGGTGACGGCCTTGGCCGCGTTGTTCAGGATGCGCAGCTCGTACACGCCCTGGCTGCTCGTCGTGACCGCGAACAGCCGGGACTTGTCGGGTGCCCAGGCGAGGCTCGCCGCGTCGAGGACGGCTGCGCTGCCGTCGCCGGCCGGGAAGTCGTACTCCCGGACCGAGGTCGTGCCGCGCGGCTTGAAGACGTAGATGTCCGGGCCGTTGTACTGCTGCTCGGCGCCCGCCGCGACCGTGCCGTCGGGAGCGACCGCGACCGCGTTGCCGTAGTCCCGGGTCGGGTACCGGCCGTCCGCCGTCAGGTCGGAGGTCTTGTACGCCGCGTGGTACGAGGGCGACCAGGCGGCTACGACGACGTCCTTGCCGTCCGGTGTGACGGCGAGGTCCCGCAGCAGGCTGCCCTCGACCCTCGCGCGGGCGGTGGCGCTCGCGGTGCCCGACGAGACGTCGTACACGCCGAGTTGGTTCGTGCCGCCGTACGGCAGACCCGCGACGAGCGTGCCCGAACCGGGTGCCGCGTCCAGGACGGGGGCGGCGGTCCAAGGGTGTGCCGCGTCGGCGTCCAGCGTGACCTGGTGGTCGGCGCCGGTGAGGTCGACCGAGCCGATGTCGCCGTGTCCGCTGTCGTCGCTGTTGCCGTCGGTGCCGTACCCGAACCACAATTTGCCGCCGGCGAGGGCCACATAGCGCGGGTCCACGTTCCCCGTCGCGTACCGTGCCGACTCGGTCGCCGTGGCGGTGTCGACGGCGACGATCGCGTCGCCGGTGCCGTCCGCGCCGCCGGGAACCGCCGCGTACACGGTGCCCGAGTCGGCCGACAGCTCCAGGCCCCGGACGCCGGGCAGATCGGTCAACTGCCGGACGCCGTTGCCCTGGTAGTCCGTGACGACGATCTTGCCGGTGTCCGGGTCGCTGACGAAGACCCGCTGATGGACACCGTCGACGACGATGTCACCGACCGAGAAGACGCCCAGATCCCGCTGGTCGTCCGCCATGGCCGTACCCGCCGCGCCGGTCGTGAGCGCGACGGAGCCGAAAGTGAGCGCGACCGCGAGCGCGGTCGGCAGAGTGCGTCTGTGTGCGGTGATTTCGAACCCCCCGGTACGAAAGTGCCCCGCGGTGGGGCCAGTTGGAAAACTCTATGTGACGCCACTGACGGCAGGTTCACAGGAGGTTAACGGGGCGGGTGTGGCCGCCGCCTTTCCCTTGAATTGACCTGGACATGGTCTGTCATGGCTTGTTCTTGGTTCCTAGATGGCCCTGCGGGCCGCCACGATCTACGCGTGTAGTCCCCGCAGTTCCCGCAGTCGCCCAGCCACCCAGGAGTGCTGAATGCCCGTCAATCCGCTGAACCGCCGGGAGTTCGTGAAGAAGTCGGCCGTGACCGGTGCGGTCGTCGCCGTCGCGGGGACGGCGGCGGCGACCCCGGCCGAGGCCGCCGACCGGCACCGGCCGAAGCCGAAGCCCAAGCCCAAGACCTGGTCGTTCTCCATCCTGGGCACGACCGACCTGCACAGCCACGTCTTCAACTGGGACTACTACACCAACGCGGCCCCGGTGGACTCCAAGGGCAACACGTACGGCATCGCCCGTATCGCCACCCTGGTCAAGAACCTGCGCGCGCAGAAGGGCGAGGGCCGGGTGCTCCTCGTCGACGCGGGCGACATCATCCAGGGCACGTCCCTCGCGTCGTACTACGCGAGCGTCGACCCGATCACGGGCAAGAACGGCAAGCGCGGCCCGAAGCACCCCATGGCGATCGCCATGAACGAGATGCGCTACGACGCCGCCGCCCTCGGCAACCACGAGTTCAACTACGGCATCGAGGTCGTCCGCACCTTCGAGAAGCAGTGCCACTTCCCGCTCCTCGGCGCCAACGCGCTGGACGCGAAGACGCTCAAGCCGGCCTTCGAGCCCTACACCGTCAAGCACATCAAGGTGCCCGGGGCGCCCGACATCAAGGTCGGCATCCTCGGCCTCACCAACCCGGGCATCGCCCTGTGGGACAAGGACAACGTCTCCGGGAAGATGACCTTCACCGGTCTGGTCGAGCAGGCGAAGAAGTACGTGCCCCGGCTGCGCGCCCTGGGCTGTGACGTCGTCTTCCTCACCGACCACTCGGGCCTGGACGGCTCGACGTCGTGGGGCGACGAACTCCCGTACGTGGAGAACGCGTCGAACCTGGTCGCCCAGCAGGTCCCCGGCATCGACGCGATCCTGGTCGGCCACACCCACGTCGACGTCCCCACCTACACGGTGAAGAACGAGGAGACCGGCGAGGACGTCCTCCTGTCCGAGCCGTACTGCTACGGCTACCGCCTGTCCGTCTTCGACTTCGAGCTTGAACTGGTGCGCGGCTGCTGGAAGATCACGAGCAAGACGGCGACCACGCTCAACAGCAACACGGTCGCGGAGGACAAGCGGATCACCGAACTCCTCACCGCCGACCACGAGTTGGTCGTCAAGTACGTCAACACGGCGATCGGTACGTGTACGGAGGCCATGTCGACGGCGGAGGCCTGCTGGAAGGACGTCCCCGCGATCGACTTCATCCACGAGGTCCAGATGGACGCGGTGAAGTCCGGCCTGTCCACGGCGGACGCCGCGCTCCCGCTGATCTCGGTGGCCGCGTGCTTCAGCCGTACGGCCACCATCCCGGCGGGCGACGTGACGATCCGTGACGTGGCGGGTCTCTACATCTACGAGAACACGCTGTACGGCAAGAAGCTCACCGGCGCCCAGCTCAAGGACTACCTGGAGTTCGCGGCGAAGTACTACCACCAGGTGCCGGCCGGCACGAAGGTCGACACCGCGACCCTCACCAACGCCAACAGCTTCTGGGACTACATGTACGACACGGCGGCCGGCGTCGACTACGAGATCGACATCGCGGCGGCCGAGGGCTCCCGCATCAAGAACCTGACCTACAACGGCACGGCGGTCGCCGACGACCAGGTCTTCGTCGTCGCGGTCAACAACTACCGCGCCAACGGCGGCAGCGGCTACCCGCACATCGCCGCCGCGGAGACGGCGTACAGCTCCACGAACCAGGTCCGCGACCTGATGATCGCGTACGCCACGGCCAAGGGCTCGGTCGACCCGACGACGTTCGCGGCGGTCAACTGGAAGCTGACGCAGGCGGGTACGGCGGTCTTCTAGTGCCGCATCAAGCAACGTTGGCCCTGTTGTGATGTGACGCGCCGTCCGGATGCTGTGCCGGGCGGCGCGTGTCCGACACCCTGTCCGAGTGGCAGAGCGAGTACGTGTCCGAGAGATCGACGATGACGAGGGGCGGCGGCTTCTGCGGATCATCCGCAGGGGGACCGGGTCGGTGGTGACCTGGCGCCGGGCCCAGATGGTCCTGCTGTCCGCGCAGGGCATGCCGGCAGCGAAGATCGCCGAGGTGTCGTTCACCAGCGACGACCGGGTCCGCGATGTGATCCACAACTTCAACACCGACGGCTTCGACTCGCTCTACCCGAAGTACAAAGGCGGCCGCCCCAAGACGTTCACGCTGCCCGAGCGCCGTGAGATCAAGAAGATTGCCAAGTCCAGGCCCACCGAGCACGACCTGCCGTTCTCGACCTGGAGCCTGGCCAAACTGGCGGACTTCCTGGTCGCCGAGGGGGTGGTCGACGACATCAGCCACGAGGGCCTGCGCATCCTGCTCCGCGAGGAAGGCGTCTCCTTTCAACGCCTGAAAACCTGGAAGACCTCCCGCGACCCCGACTACGCGGCCAAGAAGGCCCGCGTCGAGCACCTCTACGCCATCGCCGACGGCGAGGTCACACCCGAGGACGGCGAACCCGATGTCGTCTTCTGCATGGACGAGTTCGGTCCGCTCAACCTGATGCCGCACCCCGGACGGCAATGGGCCGAACGCGGCGGCAGGCACAAAGACCCCGCCCGCGAACCGCGCCGCAGACGCCGGGCCACCTACAACCGTTACGGCGGAGTCCGGCACCTGTTCGCCGCCCTGGACCTGGCCAAGGACAAGCTCTACGGCCACATCAAGCCGGTCAAGAGGCGCACGCAGTTCCTGGAGTTCTGCCGCTACCTGCGCACTCTCTACCCGCCGGACACCCGCATCGCGATCATCTGCGACAACTTCTCCCCGCACCTGACCACGAAACGCTGCCGGCGGGTCGGCACCTGGGCCGCGGACAACAACGTCGAGATCGCCTACACCCCGACGAACTCCTCCTGGCTGAACCGGATCGAGGCCCAGTTCACCGCCCTGCGGTACTTCACCCTCGACGGCACCGACCACGCCACCCACAAGGAACAAGGCAGCATGATCCGCCGCTACATCATCTGGCGAAACCGCCATGCCGACGACCGGCGCCTACGCGCGGTCGTCGACAGGGCCAACGTTGCTTGATGCAGCACTAGACTCCGGACCCACACGTGAGGAGCACGGATGTCCATGGCAGTCCTGGGGCGGGCCGAGGCCCGCACCGCCCTGGTCCTGGAGTCCGTGCTCACCACGGCGGCGGTGATGTGGTGGTCGTTCCTGCTCCGGCCCTGGCGCGACGACCCTTACGCGCGGCCCGAGTTGACGCTGGTCCTCGTGCTCGCGGCGTCCCTGGCGGTGACGTGGACGTGGTCGCTCCGGGGCGGCCGGCCGAACACCGCGCGCCTGGGCCTGATCGCCGTACGCGGGGTCGCGGTGCTGACCGTGTCCCTGTGGGTCTTCTACGGCCGTTAGGCCCCTGGTCCCCTGGTCCCCTGGTCCCCTGGTCCCCGGGTTCATACGCGGTGCGGTACGGCTCCGTCCTGCCGGAGGTAGAGGTCGCGGAGCAGGGAGATCTCGGCGCCGTGATGGATCAGCTCCCTGTTGACGTGCAGGACCCTGTTCTCCAGGGGATACGGCTCGGGACCCACCGCGGGCGGATTCTCCAGGTCGGCGTCCGAGAGCGCGCGGACCCCCGCGTTCCATCTCCCGTACATCTCGTCGAACTGTTTCAGCGCCTCGTCGGCGGTCCCCGCGTAGGCGAATGTCCCGGAGTCGAAGTCCTGGCCGCCGAAGTACCATCCGACCCGATAGCCCAGGCAGTCGACGACGATGTGCGCCAGCCGCCAGGCGATCGTGGTCACCGGCGCCGGTGACGGCACCAGGTCGGGGGGCGCGGAGTCCATCGTCCACTCCCCGGAACCTTCCGACATCGGTGCGGCCGAGGTGCCACGGGGGCGGATGCTCCAGCAGTCGCGCACCGGCTCCCAGAAGTACTCCGCGTCGGTGAGACCGTCCAGCCGCGGCCGCAGGTTGGTGCGCCAGTACCAGTCCAACTGGTCCGCGAGCTGCTCGCTTCTTGTCATTTCCGCACACTACATAGATCGGCCTATCGCCCCACGAGGAAGGCGGCCCACGCTTCGCCGGAGACGGTGAGGTGCGGGCCGTCGGGGTTCTTGGAGTCGCGGATGTGGAGGGAGTGGGGGCAGGGGGCTATCTCGACGCAGTCCCCGCCGCCGCCGTCGCTGTACGAGGACTTGCGCCAGTCGAAGGCGACTTCGACGCAGTCGCCGCCACCGCTGTCGCTGTAGCTGGACTTGAACCACCGCAGGAC
The DNA here is from genome assembly GCF_036227225.1 of Streptomyces sp. NBC_01478. Taxonomy (GTDB): domain Bacteria; phylum Actinomycetota; class Actinomycetes; order Streptomycetales; family Streptomycetaceae; genus Streptomyces. The sequence continues at coordinate 6,357,717 of NZ_CP109444.1, forward strand.
GCGGGTGTCGCTCATCTTTCTTCTCCTGCCAACCGCTCGATGAGGCTCAAGGAATCGTCGGGGCTCAGAGCCTGTGCGCGGATCTTCGCATAGCGGTGCGTCAGTTGAGACACCTCCGGCGGATCACTGATCAGGATGCCCTGGTCCTCGATCTCCATGTAGACGACGTGCTCGTGGTCCTTGGTCACCACGAGCTTCATGGCGCCACGATCGCCAGCGTACGTTCCGCGCAGTCCACGATCCATCGGCAGCACCTGAACACACACATTGTCCCGCCGCGCGTCCTCGGCGAGCGAGCGCAACTGCTCCCGCTGCACCTCCCAACTCCCGAACGGCCGCCGCAGTACGCCCTCTTCGAGGATCAGCTCGATCATCGGGGCCGGGTCCCGGTCGAAGAGTTTCCTGCGGGCCAGCCGCGCCTCGACGAGTTCTTCCCGCTTCTGCTCGGACACCGGCGGATAGCCGCCGCCGATCAACGCCCGTGCGTAGGCCTCGGTTTGAAACAAGCCGTCGACGACGAGCGTCGCGTACGAGGAGAGTGTGACGGCCCCCGCCTCGATCTCCGCGAACCCACGGAACCGGGTCGGGTACTTCTCCAACAGCATCCACTTGCGCGCCTCTTCGAAGACTCCGAGCCCGCCTCCGACCTGCTCCTCCAACTTGGCGAGCATCTTGTCGCTCGCGGGCTGCGCGCAGGTTTCCATCGCGCTGATGGCGGACCCGGTGTAACCCGTCAGCTTGCCCAACTCCACCTGCGTGAGCCCCTGTTGCTCACGCAGTGCTTTCGCGAGAAGGGCGACGAGTCGCGCCACGCCACTCGCCTCCTCCTTGTTCTCCGCCCGCGCCATCGCGGTCACCCCCGAACTCAACCGAACTCAACCGGTCAACAGCGCCCCGCATTCGTATCCAACCGTTGCCGATGGTCGACGCAGAGTTATGGAAGACGGTAGTTGTGACGGTCGAGACTTTCCGTATGGATACGCAAAGTGACCTGAAATGGATCCCCGCGACCGGCATCCAACTCCGCAAGGCAGGGGTCCAGTTCGACGCGGTACGGGTGGACGGCGACGAGGGCAGAGACCTCGCGGACAGGCTCGCGCGCATGACGGGAGGGGCGCCGGGCCCGGTCGTGGAGGAGGCGACGGGCAACAGGGCGGTCTACTTCCTGGTCCCGGTCGGCAGCACGTCCCACCGCCCCTGGCCACCCGGAGTGACCCGCCTCACCGCCGGCCCGAACCACATGTCGTACATCCCGGTCCCGGCCCTCAACGGCCAGACCTGGCCCCTGACTTGGCGCTACCGCCCGACGGCACCGGACCACTTCGTCCACACGCTGCTGCTACGGACCGCCCTTCACCCTCAAGAGTGAAGAACGCCAACTCCGGTCCAGGGAAAGCCGGTTACGGCTTGCGTTCGTCGCTTTGCGTGCGCATAGAGTCACGCCAACGAAAACGCCCCCGCGGTGTGCCAACACCCGGGGGCCCGACACCTGGAGCCACAACTCCCGATGCGTATCCATCGTACGACGCCCACGCGCGCCTTTTCAGTCTTCTCCAACGCTCTTCTCCGTGACCGGAGCATCTCCTGGTGCGCGGTAGGCGTACTGACGTACCTCTTGAGCCTCCCGAGCGAGGCCCGTGTCACCATCCGCACGCTCGCCGATCAGCGCAAGGAGGGGCGGTCGCGGATCGCCGCCGCCCTGCATGAGCTGGAGGATTCGCGGTATCTGAGGCGCGTGGTGCACAAGAACCCGGAGAGCGGCCAACTCTTCACCGTGTACGAGGTTTTCGACACTCCGTACGAGGACGGGCCGCCTGCGGGTGAAGACGAAAAAGTCGAGAACCTGGCCTCCGGTGAGTCGGCCCTCGCGCCGTCGGGCGCTCTCCCTTCGGGAGAAAGAACCAGGGAACAAGAACCTCCCTCCCCGCCGCCCCAGGCCGAGTTGAGCGAGCGCACGGCGCTCGCCGCGCAACTGCTCGGCTCGTTGGGGCGGACCGAGCCCCGGCTCACGCTCGGTGCCGCCGATGCCGCGCGGCTCGCGCCGCTGGTCGAGGAGTGGTGGGACCGGGGTGCGACAAGTGCTCAGGTGCGTGCCGCCCTGACGGGCGGGCTGCCGCGCCGGATGTACTCGCCCGGCGCCATCGTCGAGAACCGTCTCCGCCGGAAATGCCCGGCGGCTCCCGCGACCTCGCCGGTCACCACCGTCCGGGTCGAGCCGCGCAAGCCCGGCGCCTCCGGCTACCGCGAGGCCGCGCAGCGGGGCGGCGCGCTGGCCCGCGCGCTGTTGCAGGGGCGGGCCGCGCTCGCTTAACCGCTCACAGACTCCCGGCCGCACGTCCGTGCAGTGCCGGGTCCTTCGAAAGGAACGGAGCGTTGATGACCGTCACACTCGTACGCTCGGAGAAGGTATACCGCCGGTATACTTTGCTCATGGCTGACACCACGATCAAGGTCGACCCAGCTGTCCGCGACCGTCTTCAGGAGCTTGCTCGGGAGCGCGGGATCACCATGCGGGACCTAGTGGCCGAGCTGGCCGGGGCCACGCCCACCAAGGAAGAGCTGCGCGAGCGGTACGAGGAGACCAGGGCGTACGTCGAGGAGCACTTCCTCGGTCGGCCTTACACGGAAGAGGACGAGAAGGCCGGCGAGGAGCTGTGGGCCGATCTCGAAGCCGGGCGCATCGGGGAGGTCCAGTGACGGGGGAGGAGCGGTACCCACTGCCTCGTGCCGTCGTCTTCGACGACACCGCCGCGCTGGCCCTCGGCGCGGGGAACGTCATGGCCTCCCGGCTCGTCGTCGAGGCCGAGAAGGATCCCGCCCTGCGCGTCTACATCCCGGCGCTCAGTCTCGCCGTCGCCGAGCGGGAGCGGGCCGGGGTCGCCGAACACGTCGGCGCGTTGCCGTCCGTGGCCATCGAGGGGCTCGACTTCGCGGCGGCTGCGGCCGTGGGCAAGCGGCTGCGGGTCGCCGGTGACGGTGAAGGCGAAGGCGACAAGGGTGAGGCCGGCTGGAGCGGCGCCCATGTGTTGCGCCTCGCTCTGCCCACCGTCGAGTGGCCGCGCGGCCGACCCGTCCTGACCAGGACACCCAACCGGTATCGCGGTACCGGCATCCGCACGATCCGGATCGTCGAGCAGAGCTGACCGCAAAGGGGGCGTCCTCGCCGGGACGCCCCCTTTGTCCGGGCATATCCTGAAGTCATCCATTCGTCCACCCGTGCACGCCGACCAGAAGAAGGTGACTGCGATGCGCATGATGCTGAAAGCGTCCATGGACACCGAGAAGGGGAACGAGGCCATCCGGAACGGGACTCTCGGGAAGCTGATGGAGGAGTCCATGGAGCAGATCAAGCCCGAGGCGGCCTACTTCACCGCCGACGGCGGCAAGCGCACCGCGTTCCTGTTCTTCGACCTGAAGGACCCCTCCGACATTCCGTCGATCAGCGAGCCGTTCTTCCTCAACCTGGGTGCCGAGCTGACCTACACCCCGGTGATGAACGCGGAGGACGTCGCGAGCGGTCTCTCCAAGATCCGCTAGGCCGTCATTCCCGCGGTGTCCCCTGGATCTTGGCGAGGGTCAGGACACCGCCGCCGATGCCCCATCCCGCGTCGGCGACCTCTTCCACCAGGACGAGCGTGGTGGCGCGGGCGCCGTCGCCGAAGATCTCGGCGTACAGGTCCGTGGTGCGCGTGATGATCTGTTCCTTCTGCTCGGGGGTGAGGGCGCCGGCGGGGACCTTGAAGTTCGCGAAAGGCATGGTGTTCTTCTCATTCCTTGTACGGGGTGGGCAGGGGGCAACCATCCGTCTCCGGCGGCCGCCCGGCCAGGGCTGAACCCACCCAGGGGTTGGCAGCCCCTGGCTCCGACCCCGCCGGAGAGGAGACGATGAGCGGGTGAACCTTCCCGAGCTCGCGGCGTTCCTCAGGTCCCGGCGTGACCGGGTCCGGCCGGCCGATGTCGGGCTGCCCGTCGGGCCCCGGCGCCGGGTGCCCGGACTGCGGCGCGAGGAGGTCGCGCAACTGGCGGGGCTGTCGGCCGACTACTACACCGAGCTGGAGCGCGGACGCGGCGCCCAGCCCTCGGCCCAGACCCTGGCCGCCCTCGCCCGGGCGCTGCGGCTCGGTGGCGACCAGCGCGACCACCTGTTCCACCTCGCCGACCGACCGTTGCCCGAATCGGCACGGGGCACGGGCGCGCGGCACGTACAGCCCGCCCTGCTCGGGCTGCTGGACCGGCTGGCCACCACCCCGGCCCAGGTCATCACCGACCTGCACGAGACCCTCGTACAGAATGAACTGGCCGCCGCCCTGCTCGGGCGGGCGCCGGAAGCGCGCGGTCCGGCGGGCGGGTTCGCGTACCGGTGGTTCACCGATCCGGCCGCCCGCGCGGTCTACCCGCCCGAGGACCATCCGCACCACTCACGGGTCTTCGTCGCCGATCTGCACGCGGTCGCCGCCCGCCGGAGCAACGACGGCGAGGTCGCCGGGATGACGGCGGCACTGCGGCGGCGCAGCGCGGAGTTCGCCGCCCTGTGGGACACCCACGAGGTCGGTCTGCGCCGCGCCGATCACAAGCGCATCGTGCATCCCGCGCTGGGCGTCATCGAGCTGGACTGCCACAGTCTGTTCAGCGAGGACGGCCGCCAGCGCCTGCTGTGGTTCACGGCCCCGCCCGGTACCGAGGGTGCCGCCCAGCTCGAACTGCTCGGCGTCATCGGCACACAGGACATGGCGGCGACCGAGAACACCTCCCGCACCACCGGCTGAAACGCTAGCTGAACACGATCATCGAGCCCTGGGCCAGGCTGCGCGTCGCCGCCGCGTGCAGCCCGAGCCAGACGTGGCGTTCGCGGGCGAACGGGCTGGGGTCGTACGGCGCGGGCACGGCCGGCTCCTCCAGCTCCGTGGGCGCGGCGGGGGGCTGCGGCGGAGTGGGCGGGTTCGCCGGGTCGATGCCGATCGTCGGGGCCACGAACTCCAGCTCCCGCAGAAGGGTCTGGGACGAGCCCAACGGGCCGCCGCCGGCGAGGAGTTCGTCGTTCGCGAGCGGGTGCGGGAAGTCGACCGGGACGTAGGCGCCCGCGTGGTCGTAGTGCCAGACCAGGTGGGACTGCTGGGCGGTGGTCTCGAACATCTCCAGGAGCTGTTCGTAGTCGCCGCCCAGGTCGTCCACCGGGGTCACCGGGAGCCCGCAGACCTGGAGGAGGTAGGCCCGGCGCAGGAAGTGCAGCGCGTCGTAGTCGAAGCCCGCGACCGGGGCGACCTCGCCGGACAGTCCCGGCATGTACTGGTACACCGGCACCGGAGGGAGCCCGGCCTCGGCCAACAGCGAGTTGTAAAGCGCGAGTTCGTCGGCGAAGGGATTGTCGGGGGTGTGGCACAACACGTCGACGAGCGGGACCAGCCACAGGTCACAGGCCAAAAGAGGGCTCCTCGGTTACTCGCTGCGCAGCGTGGATCTCGCATGGTGGTCAGGCAAGAGTAGGGGGAAGAGTAGTCGGTGCGGCCCGGGTCAGCTCCCCTCGTGCAGGTCCCATACCCACACGCCGTCCACCCACTTACCGGGTTTGCCCACCAGCTTTTCCACAGCGGTGCGGAGCTTGTCGTCGTTGGGCTGTGGAGCGACCACCAGGGCGCCGGCGTGCCAGAACGCGAAGTCGGTCCTGGCCTGCGCCCGCCAGTTCTTGCCGATGGTGGGGATGACGCCGGTGTAGCGCACGTCCCGCAGCATGTTGGAGGTGTAGCGGGGCGGGGAGCCGTAGATGCCGATGCGGTCGTCGCCGTAGGGGCCGTTGAAGTAGCCGCCCGGCATCTTGAAGCCGAGGCCGGACGCCGTCTGCCAGTGCAGGGGTTCCGCCGCGCCGGGGTCGGCGAGCGGGACCGGGACGATCGATTCGCCGGCGCGGACGTACGACTTGTAGGTGCCGTCCGTGAAGAAGGCCGGTACCGCCGCCCGGTCGACCGCCTTGAGCGGCGCCGGGATGATCGGCATCAGGGCCATGCACACGGCGAGCAGGCCCACGTACTGCGTGCCGATCCGCCGTGTCGCCGCCAGCCGCTCGACCGCGAGGGCGACCAGCATGCCCAGCGCGGGGGCGCAGATCATCGCCACCCGGCCCTCGATCACCGACTCGAAGAGCGGCTTGTGGGCGAGCAGGGCCCAGGGGCCGGGGTAGACCGTGTCCGTGAGCGGGATGCGGATCTTGGGGCCCATGGAGAGGACCGCCGCCGCGACCGCCGTGAACGCGAGCGCCTTGACGAGCGCCTGTTCCCACAGTCGTACGACGATCGCGAGGGTGAGGAGGACGAGCGGCCAGCCGTAGAAGGCGTTCTGTTCGGTGGGGTTGAGGGAGAGCGAGTTGGCCCGCACCTCGTTGCCCGCCATCAGGGAGCGTTCGGCGAAGGAGAGCAGGGCGAGGGGGCTGTTGCCCGCGTTGTCGCCGTGCAGGACGCTCTTGTAGCTCTGCGGACCCGCGAACTGGTACCAGAGGGGGATCAGGATGATCGGCGCGCAGACCGCCGCCGCGATGCCCAGGCCCTTGAGGAGCGGGCGCCAGGCGGTCTTCACGACCTCCCTGTTGAGGACTCCGTAGGACGCGGCGAACAGGAGCATGCCGATGGAGGCCAGGAGGAGGGGTTCCTCGCCGAGGAAGATCTGGTAGGCCGCCATGACGCCGAGCACGATGCCGTCGCGGACGACCCGGGTGCCCGCGCACAGGCGCAGGGCGCGGTCGATGATCAGCGGGATCATGAAGAGGATGACGAAGTTGGGGTGCGCGTTGGCGTGGCTGACCATCGGCGGGGCGAAGGCCGCGAGCGAGGCGCCGACGAAGGCCGCGGCCCGTTGCCGTACGACGCGCTTCACGATCAGCCAGTACCAGGCGGCGGCCGTGGCCGCGAGGCCCAGCGCCATGCAGACGCTGAGGGAGACCGCAGGTCCGGCCATCAGGGTGAGCGGTGTGAAGGGCACCGACAGGCCCAGCATGACCGTGTTGGCCATGAGGTTCACGCCGTCGGGGAAGCCCTGGAGGTTCGAGAAGAACGGGTTGTGGAAGTGGGCGACGTTGTCGGCCGTGACCGCGAAGAACCACTCCCACTGGTTCTGGTCCTGGAGCGAGTCCTCCAGGTAGCGGTGGCCCGGGTCGAAGAAGCGGCCCGAGTAGAGGCCGATCGACATCAGGAGGAAGAGGACGGTGACCAGGACGTCGACCGGGCGCAGGGAGCGGGCGCGCAGGCGGGCGAGTTCGGTGAGGACGCGGGCGTAGTCCAGGGGCCGTACCTTCGAGCCGGACTGGTGGGCCCAGCGGACCGGGACCTCGGCGACCTCCCAGTCCGCGCGGCGGAAGTGCTGGAGGACCTCCACGTCGATGCCCCAGCCGTTGATGCGGGAGGCGGCGAAGGCCTCGCGGGCGCGGTCGCCCTCGAAGAGCTTGAAGCCGCACTGGGTGTCGCGTATGCCGGGCACCGCGGCCCGGCGTATGAGGAAGTTGCCCGCGCGGCCCAGGAGTTCACGGACCGGATGCTGGTGGCTCTCGATCGTCGCGCCCGGCGCGGCCCGCGAGCCGATCGCCGCCGAGCGGCCCTCGCCCAGCTCCTTGTCGAGTTTCTCCAACTCCTCTATGGGCGCGGCCAGATCGGCGTCCGTGACCAGCACCCGGTGCCCGCGCGAGGCGGCCACCCCGAGGCGCAGGGCGTTGCCCTTGCCCCGGTTGCGGGGGCTGGTGACCAACTGCACGCGCGGATCGGCGCGCGAGGTGACGACCTCGCGGGTCCCGTCGTCGGAGCCGTCGTCGGCGACGATGATCTCCCAGCCGCCGAAGCGGCCCTCGTTGTCGCCCAGATACGTGGTGATCGCGTCGAGTGTCGGCCCGAGCCGCTGTTCCTCGTTGTACGCGGGCACGACGACACTGAGGTCAACGGCGACACTGTCCACGGCCGGAGCGGCCCTTTCCGGTCCGGTCACCGGGCGGCCAGCCGCTCGATGAGGGCGAGGGAGTGCTTGTTGTACGCCAGGACGATCGAGCGCGCGGTCGGGGTGTCGCGGCGCGCCAGGGCGTCGACCAGTTCGGTGTGCTCGGACCACAACTGCCCGCGCAGATCGGTCAGTCGGCGCAGATGCTGCACCGTGCACACCCAGGACTGGACGCGCAGCCGGTGCAGGAAGTCACCGAGGTAGGGGTTGCCGAACATGGCGCTCAGCTCGCGCCAGTAGCGCAGGTCGTAGCCGATCAGCACGCTGAGGTCACCGGCGTCGGCGGCGCGCTGCGCCTCCTCGCCGCGGCGGCGCACCCCGGCGAGCGCGGCGACCGTCCGCGGGTCGTCGGTGCGGTCGAAGACGGGGTGGCCCTCGATGAGGGCGAGGAACATGCCTTCGGTGACCAGGGAGCGGGCTTCGATCATGCCGCGGTGGTCGGTCACCGAGTACTCGTGGACGCGGAAGCCGCGGTGCTGGTCGGCTTCCAGGAGGCCTTGCGCGGAGAGATCGACGAGCGCTTCCCGGACCGGGGTCGCGGAGACGCCGTACTGCTCGGCGATCTCCTTCACCGTGAACTCCTGCCCGGGTTGGAGCCGGCCGGCCAGGACCTCGTCGCGAAGCGCGTCGGCGATCTGCTGCCGCAGGGTGCTGCGGGTCACGGCGCCGCTGCCGCTGCTTCCGGGCATCGTCGGAGCGTCTCCCTCGTCGCGTTCGATGGCGTACTCGTATATGTCTACGAGCACGCCACCTTACGCGTTCGGGTTCCCGCCCTGCCCGAATGCGGGCACCAGCGGAACGGACCCGCCCATTCCGGGTGTTACGAGGTGTATTCGTCGGCCACGGACAGGGCCGAGTCGAGTGCGGCGAGGCCTTCCTTCAGTTCGGCCTCGGTCACATTCAGCGGCGGCACGACGTGCGTGCGGTTCATGTTGACGAACGGCCACAGCCCCTGCTTCTTGGCGGCGGCCCCGAACGCGCCCATCGCTGCGTTCGCCTCACCGGCCGCGTTGTACGGCACCAGCGGCTCGCGCGTCTCCCGGTCCTTCACCAGGTCCAGCGCCCAGAACATGCCGACCCCGCGCACCTCGCCGACGCTCGGGTGCCGCTCGGCCAGCGCCCGCAGCGCGGGCTCGACGACGGTCGTACCGAGGTGCTTCGCGTTCTCCACGACGCCCTCCTCGGCCATGACGTTGATCGTCGCGACGGCCGCGGCACAGGCCAGCGGGTGCCCGGAGTACGTCAGTCCGCCCGGGTAGGGCCGCTTGCCGAAGGTGTCCGCGATGGCGCCGGAGATGGCGACCCCGCCGAGCGGCACATAGCCGGAGTTGACACCCTTGGCGAAGGTCATCAGGTCCGGTACGACGTCGAACAGATCGGCCGCGAACCACTCACCGGTCCGCCCGAACCCGGCCATCACCTCGTCGAGGACGAAGACGATCCCGTACTTGTCGCAGATCTCCCGGACCCCGGCGAGATAACCGGGCGGCGGCACCATGATCCCGGCCGTGCCCGGCACGGTCTCCAGGACGATCGCGGCGATCGTGCCCGGCCCCTCGAAGGCGATCGTCGTCTCCAGGTGCTCGAGCGCCCGCTCGCACTCCTGCTCCTCGGTCTCCGCGTAGAAACGGGACCGGTACAGGAAGGGCGCCCAGAAGTGCACGACCCCGGCGGAGGCGCTGTCGCTGGCCCAACGCCTCGGATCCCCGGTGAGGTTGATCGCCTGCTGCGTACCGCCGTGGTACGAGCGGTAGGCGGAGAGCACCTTCGGCCGCCCGGTGTGCAGCCGGGCCATGCGCGTCGCGTGCTCAATGGCGTCGGCGCCGCCGTTGGTGAAGAAGATTTTGTCCAGGTCCCCGGGCGTGCGCTCGGCGATCAGCCGGGCCGCCTCCGAGCGGGCCTCGATCGCGAACGCGGGCGCGAAGGTCGTCATCGTCGCGGCCTGCTCCTGGATCGCGGCGACGACCTTCGGGTGCTGGTAGCCGATGTTGGTGTAGACGAGCCCGCTGGTGAAGTCCAGGTAGCGATTGCCGTCGTAGTCCCAGAAGTACGACCCCTCCGCGCCGGCCACGGCGAGCGGGTCGATGAGTTCCTGCGCGGACCAGGAGTGGAACACATGCGCACGGTCCGCGGCCTTCACGGCGGCGCCGGCCTGGGGGTTGGGCTGAGGGGTCATGCGGGTGAGCGTAAATGTCCGCGATGCGGAAAAGGAATCGGCGTCCTGTCTGCGGTCGCCGGGTTTCCGCGACAGGTTGTCCAGAGAAGCTGGGGGTGAAACTAACCGCTGTCCACCCCCGTGACCGGTTAGGAGTGACCCCAGCCTGTGGAGAGGTGGGCCGGTCTCCCGTTACGGAACCGTAGACACCACGCCGTCCGTCTCGTCGATTCCCCGCACTATTCTCGGTCTGTCGCGGAGCACGGGGGTGCGACAGGGGTGTGACCGGGGAATTCAGGGGAGGCGGCGCGGTCGTGGAGAAACTGGGGGCGGCCGATCCGCAGCGGATCGGCGCGTACCGGCTGCTGGCCCGGCTCGGGACCGGGGGCATGGGGCACGTGTATCTGGCCCGGTCGGACCGGGGACGCACGGTCGCCGTGAAGCTGGTGCGGGAGGAGCTGGCCGCGCAGGAGGAGTTCCGGGCGCGCTTCCGGCAGGAGGTGCAGGCCGCGCGCCGGGTCGGCGGACACTGGACGGCGCCCGTGCTGGACGCGGACACCGAGGCCGAGGTGCCGTGGGTGGCCACCGGGTATGTCGCCGGACCGAGCCTGCAGCAGGTCGTCGGCCGGGACCACGGGGCACTGCCCGAGCGGTCGGTACGGATCCTCGCGGCCGGTCTCGCGCACGCGCTCCAGGACATCCACGCCGCCGGCATCGTCCACCGCGACCTCAAGCCGTCCAACGTGCTGGTGACCATCGACGGCCCCCGCGTCATCGACTTCGGCATAGCGCGGGCCCTGGAGGCACAGGCCGGCGACGGGCTCACCCGGACCGGTTCGCTGGTCGGCTCGCCCGGTTTCATGGCGCCGGAACAGGTGCGGGGCGACCGCATCACCCCGGCGTGCGACGTCTTCTGCCTCGGTTCCGTCCTCGCCTACGCCGCGACCGGCACCCTTCCCTTCGGCGCCGCGAACAGCGGTGTCCACGCCCTGATGTTCCGCATCGCCCAGGAGGAACCCGACCTGTCGGGCGTCCCCGAGGGCATCGCCGACCTAGTCCGCGACTGCCTCCGCAAGGACCCGGCCACCCGCCCGACCCTCAACCGCATCCTCGACCGCACCGGCGCCGAGGACACCGTCTCCGGCGGCCGCTCCCGCGACCCGTGGCTACCGGGCGCGCTGGTCGCCCAACTCGGCCGCCACGCGGTGCGGTTGCTGGACACGGAGGACCCGGAGACGAGGGAACTGGAGCGGGTGAATCCGGCGACGGCCGGTCCGGGAACGGCCGGTCCGGAGGCAGGGAGCGCGCAGGCGCAGGGCCCGGGGGTGGAGGGTTCCGAGGCGGAAGGCGCGAGGGGCAGGGAGGTCGCGGAGGCGGAAGGTGCCGCCGTGGTTCAGGGGGCCACACCTGAGCCCGCCACTGCGCCCATGCCCGCTCTTCCTCCTACGCCTGCTCTTCCTCCCATGCCCGCGCTTCCCCCTGGCTTCGCTCCCGTCCAGGGCTCCGCTCCTACCCAAGGCCCTGCTCCCGCCCAAGGTCCCGCTCCGGCTCAAGGTTCCGTCCCCGTTCAAGGCCCCGCTCCGGCCCACGGTTCCGCTCCCGTCCAGGGTCCCGCTCCGGCCCAAGGCCCCGCCCCCGCCCACGATTCCGCCCCCGCCCCCGCGGAGAAGCCCGACCTGTTCGGCAAGACACCCGTCGCCCGCACACCCGCCGCCCTCGCCGAAGCCTCCCCCGAGCACGCCCCCGCCTCCGACGACTCCTCCCCGGCACCACCCGCACCGGCGGCCGGTGCCGCGCCGGACGGCCACTTCCCGACGGTGGTCGAGGAGCAGCCCGGAGCACCCCGCACCCCGCCCACCCCGCACCCGGCCTACGGCTACCCGCAGCAGCACCCCCAGCCCACCGCCGACTACGGCCACCCGCAACAGCCCGTCCAGCCCGCCGCCGACTATCCGCAACTGCCCGCCCGGCAGCTCGTCGGCTGGGGCGGCCAGGTCCCGTACAACCCGTACCCCCACAACCCCGGCCTCGGCGCCACCCCGCCCTACGGTCCGGGTCCCCACCCGGAGCCCCAGGCACCGCGCCGCAACGGCCGGTCCACCGCACTCCTCGTCGCCGTCGCGCTCGTCGTCGCGCTGGGCGCCGGCGGCTCGGTGTACGCGCTGATGAAGGGCGGCGACGACGACGGCCGTAAGGCGAGCGGTTCGGGCGGCGGGGCCACCAGCGCCGCGCCCACGACCCCGGGTCCGACCACCGGGGAACCGTCGCCGACGAACTCGCCGTCCCCCTCCGCCACTTCGACCGGCGACGGCGCCGTACCGAGCGGCTATCTCGGCACCTGGAACGCGTCCATCGACAACGCCACCGGCCACAACACCCGTCAACTCACCATCCGGCAGGGCAAGGTGGGGTCCCCGGTGCTGACCCTGGTCGCGGACGGCCCCGGCTACCACTGCGAGTTCACCGCCGACCTCGCCCAAGCACCGGGCGGCGAGAGCCCGTTGGCGATCGGCGCCTCCACCGTCACCTCCGGGAAGCCGCTGTCGTCCTGCAACCCGGGCTCCGCCACCGAGATCACCCTGCTGTCGGACACCACGCTGGAGCGCGTGAGCACCAGCAACGGGGAGAAGCTGACGTACACCAAGGCCGGCTGATCGTTGGGCTGAACTCCCTTCACCGCAGGGCCAGTTGAACGTCACCCGAACTTCGGCCAGGACCCCCTGCGTGTTTTCCGGTGCCGCCCGTACGGTGACCCCACGATCCGACTGGGGAGCGGGGGCCCGCAGTGGAGTGGCTGAGCGCGGAGAACGTCGTCGCCCTGGGTACCGCGCTGCTCGGTATCGTCGCGTCCGGCGTGATGGTCTGGTACGAACGCCGGGTGCCGCGCCGCAAGCGCATCGGCTACCGCGTGCAGATGGACAACCCCATCGGCGACGACGTCCGTTCGGGCCGCGCCAACCGCCGCCTCGGCCTCTTCGACGAGGCCCCCGGCATGTCCGACGCCACCCTCGTCCTGCTGCGCATCGAGAACGACGGCTCGCAGAGCATCGCCGACAACGACTACACCGGGCGCGAACTCCACGGCCTCACCGCGCTGTTCACCGACCGCACGATCCGCGGTGTCTCGGTCACCCAGCCGGTTGGCACCGACCATCTGATGGACCACTTCACCCCGGCGGCCGGCCTCGGCTACGACGGCAACACCCTGCGCATCCCGCGCGTCCCGCTCAACCGCGGCGACCACTTCAAACTGCTGGTGCTGCTCTCCGGCGGCGACGTCGGCTGCCCGATACGGCTCATCGGCGGCATCCGCGACGGCGAGGTCCACCCCAACCGCAGCGCGACCCCGGACGAGACGCTGCCCCTGTTCAGCCGCGCCTCCCGGCTGATCACCATCATGCTCACGGTGTGCGTGGTGACCCTGGCGGCGATCGTCGTGGTCCGCGACGACAACCCGCCCCCGATCGGCTGCGCCCACGGCACCCTCACCGTCACCGGTTCGACCGCCTTCGCGCCGGTGGTGGAGGAGGTCGCGAAGAAGTACGAGCAGGACTGCGAGGGCGCGCGGATCGTCGTCGACCCGCACGGATCGACCGCGGGCGTACGGGAGTTGGAGGCCACCGGGCTCGCGTCGACGAAGGGCTCACCGGCCGTAGTAGCCCTGTCGGACGGCCCCAAGCCGAGCGACATGCCGCGGTTGCGCGAGAACCGGATCGCGATGTCGGTGTTCGCGATCGTCGTCAACGACGGCATCCGGCTGAAGAACCTGTCCACCGCGGACGTACGACGCCTGTACCGGGGCGAGATCACCAACTGGCGGCAGCTCGGGGGACCGGACCTCGCCGTGCATCTGGTCAGCCGGGACGCCAACTCCGGGACGCGGCAGGTGTTCCAGCGCCGGGTGCTGAAGCGCGGCGAGATCGCCAACTCCTCTGTTGACTGCGTTCACAAGGACGACCCGACCGCACCCGTCATCCGCTGTGAACTCGACTCCACGGACCAGGTGTTGACCGAGGTCGCCGAACTCAAGGGCGCGATCGGCTACAGCGAACTCACCCTCGCCTCCGGCGCCAAGGGCCTGCACACCCTCGAACTGGACGGCCACCCGCCCTCCGTGGACGCCATCGAGCACGGGACGAGCGCGTATCCGTACCGCGAGATCGAGTACGCCTACACCTACGGCCGGCCGCCGGCCGACTCCCTCGCGTCGAGCTTCCTGACCTACCTCTCGCGGGGCAACGGCCAGGACGTGATCCGGACCCACGGCCACATCCCGTGCTGGACACCGGAGGGCCTGAAGCTCTGCGCCTAGCCCGGCGGCCCACCTCACCTCACCGGGGCTCCGGCGGCCGCTGCCGGGGCATGTTCGGCCGGCTGCCGCCCGGTCCCCCCGGCGGCATCGGGAACCTGCCCTGCACGACGGTCCCCTCCTGCCGCCCGCCGGGAACCAGCGCCGACTGGATGCCCAGCGGCCCCGCCCCGGTCCGGAACTCCACCATCCAGTCGGCCGTCTCCACCCGCACCAGTTCCGTCACGTCCTCCGAGAAGCGCCGCAGCACCCCCAGACACCGGTCCGCGGCCTCGCTCGCCGTGCCCTCCGCCGGGCCCAGGAACTCCCGGACGCCCTCCGCCGCCCAGTCGAACTGGAGCACCTGGAGCCGCCGCTGCACGGCCTGTGCCGTGGCCACGTCCCGCATCCACCCGGACGTCATCCCGAAGAACCGGTCCCCGGCCAGACACGCCGCCCCCAGCAGCAGGGCCAGATAGCCCCAGTCGGCCAGCCCGCCCACCGCCCCGGCCAGGTCCAGCAGCGGCAGCGCGGCCCCCGCCAGCGCGCCCAGCGCCGCGCCCGCGCGCAGCGCCCGCGCCCCGCGCCGCTTCCACACCCGGTCCGTGAGATACCGGTCCGCCGTCTCCAGCGCCCCGCGCTCGACCCACCGGTACAGCTCGTCCAGCCGGGCCGTCGGCTCGCCCCAGTCCCCGAGCGGAAACGTCCGACCGGCCACATCGCCGCCTTCGGGCTGAATCTCCGGCTGACCCACCCGGCACTCCCTTACGTCGTGTGACACCTGATGCTGATGTGCCGGATCCTTCCTACCGCCCAATGGGTGGCGAAGGATCTGGTTTCACCTCTTTTCCGCCCGGAAGTGGGTCTTGATCAGGTATAGGACACGGTGAAGACTCACTCGAAAGAGTGCTGAAGCGATGACTGCCCGGAGCACGTAGGCTCGTGCCGAGCGGGAGAAACCTCGCCCGTAAAGCCGTACGAAACCAGGAGCTGATCGTGATTCCCGGTGGTGGCCAGCCCAATATGCAGCAGTTGCTCCAGCAGGCCCAGAAGATGCAGCAGGACCTGGCGAACGCGCAGGAGGAGCTGGCGCGGACCGAGGTCGACGGACAGGCGGGCGGCGGGCTGGTGAAGGCCACCGTGACCGGCGCCGGCGAGCTGCGCGCACTGAAGATCGACCCGAAGGCGGTCGACCCGGACGACACCGAGACCCTCGCGGATCTGATCGTCGCGGCGGTCCAGGCGGCCAACGAGAACGCGCAGACCCTCCAGCAGCAGAAGCTCGGCCCGCTCGCGCAGGGCCTGGGCGGCGGCAGCGGTATCCCGGGTCTGCCTTTCTAAGACGGCCCGCGGCCAACTACGGTACGTACGTACCGCCCACACCGCACGACTCCAGGAAGGGCAGGCAGTCCGTTGTACGAAGGCGTGGTCCAGGACCTCATCGACGAGTTGGGGCGGCTCCCCGGCGTCGGTCCCAAGAGCGCGCAGCGGATCGCCTTCCACATCCTGCAGGCGGAGCCGACGGACGTCCGCCGGCTCGCGCAGTGCCTGATGGAGGTCAAGGCGAAGGTCCGCTTCTGCGCGACCTGCGGAAACGTTGCGCAGGAAGAGCTGTGCGGCATCTGCCGCGACCCGCGCCGCGACCTCTCGGTGATCTGCGTGGTCGAGGAACCCAAGGACGTCGTAGCGGTCGAACGCACTCGCGAATTCCGGGGCAAGTACCACGTCCTCGGCGGCGCGATCAGCCCGATCGAAGGTGTCGGACCGGACGACCTGCGTATACGAGAACTTCTTGCGCGGTTGGCCGACGGTACGGTCACGGAACTGATCATTGCCACGGACCCGAATCTGGAAGGCGAGGCCACGGCCACGTACCTCGCCCGCATGATCAAGCCCATGGGCCTCAAGGTCACCCGCCTGGCCAGCGGCCTCCCGGTGGGCGGCGACCTGGAATACGCGGACGAGGTGACCCTCGGCCGCGCCTTCGAGGGGAGACGACTCCTAGATGTCTGACGCCACGCTGCATGCCACCGATCCGGACCCGGACGACTTCGCGGTCCAGATCGCGGACCAGGTTGAGAGTTTCCTGGTGGCCGTGTTCGAGGTCGCGAAGGGCGAGGACCCCGACTCGGCGGTCCCCTTCCTCCTCCTGGAGGTGTCCCAACTCCTCCTGGCGGGCGGCCGGTTGGGCGCGCACGAGGACATCCTCCCGGACGAGCGCTACGAGCCCGACCTGGGCCCGGAGCCGGACGTGGACGAGATCCGCGAGCGCTTCGCGGTGATGCTGGAGCCGATCGACGTGTACTCGGAGGTCTTCGACCCCTACGATCCGCGCACGGCCCCGGTACCGGCCCGCATCTCCGACGACCTTGCCGACATCATCACCGACCTCCGCCACGGCATGGCCCACTACCGCGCCGGCCGCACCACGGAGGCCCTGTGGTGGTGGCAGTTCTCCTACTTCTCCAACTGGGGCTCCACCGCCTCGGCCGCCCTGCGCGCCCTCCAGTCCCTGGTCGCCCACGTCCGCCTCAACCAGCCCCTCCCGGAACTGGACGGCCTGGACACGGACGTGAGCATGGGCGACGAGACGCTGGAGTTCGAGGCGGGCCGGGTGATGGCGGAGGAGATCGGCGAGCCGCTGGGGATCAGGCCGGTGAAGTAGTCAACTAGCGGTCTTTTTCCACAGGTTGTGGGGTGCGGCGAGTACGCTGCGCCCCACAACGCGTGTACGGGGACTGGGGGGACGCCCGATGGCCGATGAGGTATGGATGGGGTTGGCCGAGGCGATCGGGGCGATCCGCGCAGAGCTTCAGCAGGCGGCGCGGGACGGAGCGGGGCAGGAGATCCAGTTCCGGACGGGGCCGGTGGAGATCGAGTTCGCCGTGGACATGAAGAAGGACGGGGAGGCACGGGCGAAGGTCTTGGTGCTCCCGTTCGGCGCGGAGGCGAAGGCCTCGCGATCGAAGGGCACGACGAGCCGAGTCAAGCTCACACTCCAGCCGGTCGATGCCGAGGGCGCGGATCGGCGTATCGCGGACGACTCGGGGGAACGCCCCAAGTAACGGGGAGCACGGGGGTGTTGGCCTGTGGCTGTGGACGTGCGGCGGGTCGTGGAGATCTGGAATCCGGTCGGGAAGTGTTCGGGGACCGGTTATCTGGTTGCGGATCGACTGGTTCTGACAGCCCTTCACAATGTGCTCGGCTGCCGGACGTTGGAAGTCCGGCAGTTGGGTTCAGAGGAGTCTGCGTGGGCCATGGCCGAGGTGCGGTGGCCGGATACCGCACCTGACCTGAATAGGGAGCCGCAGGCCGACGCGGCGCTGGTCGCGATCACGGATCCGGCATGGCGGGTGCTGGCGGGCGGCGAACCTGTCCGATGGGGCCGGATCGACAGACTGGCGGTGGGGGAGGAGCGGCTGGGATGCGTCGCGGTCGGATTCCCCCGGGCGGAAGTACGGGACGGGGTCCGCGACACCAAAGAGATCCGCGGCCACATCGAGACGCTCACCGGGCTCAAGTCCGACGGCCTGATCACGGCCTACGTCGACGGGGTCGCCGTTCCCAGCAAGCCGGACGTGCAGTCGCGGTGGGCGGGGGCTTCGGGGGCGGCGCTGTTCGCGAGAGGTCGGCTTATCGGGGTCGTCACGGTGGACCGGCAACGGGACTACGACGCCAACCAGTTGACGGCCGTGTCGGCGGTGTCGCTGGCAGCTCGTCCCGGGTTCACCGTAGAGGTGAAGGCGGCTGGAGCCGAGCTAATTCCCGAGGATGTCACGGCCGGGGGCGCCGAACACTCGCGGACGGCATACGACATCAACGTCCCGCGCGGCGTGAACAACCTGCCGGAACTGCCGTCATCGATCTTCGTCGGCAGGGCGGAGGTGATGGCTGAGTTGGAGCGGGCCCTTGCTGGGGACTCGCAGACGATCACGCAGACCTTGCACGGGCTGGGTGGCGTCGGCAAGACGACACTGGCACTGCACTACGCCCACCACCATGTGGGGGCGTACCGCCTGATTTGGTGGATCCGCTCAGACACCCCTGAGTTGATCGAGGCGGGCTTCGCTGCCCTCACGCTCCGCTTGCTAGGCGGCGGGGTGGCGGCTGGGCTCACGACCGCGCAGGCTGCGGAGTGGGCGGTCGGATGGTTGCAGACCCACCCGGGGTGGCTGCTGGTCTTTGATAACGCGGAGGAGCCAGGCGATGTGCACGCCTGGACGGGACAACTACGTACGTCCGGCCGCCACTTGATCACCAGCCGATACAAGAGAGGGTGGGTTTGCGACCCGATCTCGTTGTCCGTGCTGGATGAGGATGCCTCGCTGAGCCTTCTGTCACGTCTCGGCGGGACCGACGACGAGGACGAGGCTCGCGTGCTGGCGGACGACCTCGGCCACCTCCCATTGGCCCTGGAACAGACGGGAGCCTTCATCGCGCAGACCGGGATCACGATCGCCCAGTACCGGGACATGCTGCGCCGGTATCCGGAGCGCACCACGGATGCGGCGCCGGGAGGCTCGGATCCTGCGCGGACGGTTGCCCGGATCTGGCGCATTACGCTGGACGCCCTCCAGGGGCGGGATCCCCGGGCTGTGGACATCCTGCGGATCGCCGCGTGGTATGCACCGACGGGCATTCCACGCGCCCTGTTCGCAGCGCTTGCCGAGGATCCGATTGACCTTGCGCAGCTTTTCGGGCTGTTGGCCGACTACAACATGATCACGCTCGACCGGGCGGGGATCACAGTCCATCGGCTGGTCCAGATGGTCGCGCGTACCCCGTCGGGGTCTGGGGGAGACCCCCATCGCGATGCCGACCGCATCACGGCAGCGCATGACCGAGCGGCGGAGTTGATGCGCGGCGAGCTTCCTGGGGAACCCACCCGGAATGTCTCTGGTTGGCCTACTTGGAGGGCCCTGCTCCCACACGTCGAAGCGCTTCTTGACGCGGGAAAGCCGGAAGAGGATACAGCCGAGGTTGATTTGATTCTCACGCTGGCAGGGCAGTTCCTCGAAGGACAAGGCCAGTTGCGGCAGGCTACTGGCTACTTCGGCCGTTCTCTGACGGCTGCCATTCGGCTGTTCGGCGAAGATGACCCGAGCACACTGGTCTCGCGGGGCAATCTGGCTGGGGTGTATGAGGCGGCGGGGGATCTGGAGCGGGCGATCCCGTTGTACGAGCGGACGTTGCAGGGTCGTGTGCGGGTGTTGGGTGAGGATCACCCGGACACGCTGGCCTCGCGGCACCATTTGGCTGGCGCGTATGTGTCGGCGGGGGATCTGGAGCGGGCGATCCCGTTGCTCGTGCGGACGTTGGAGGATCGTGTGCGGGTGTTGGGTGAGGATCACCCGGACGCGATGGCTTCGCGGAACAATCTGGCTGGCGCGTATGCGTCGGCGGGGGATCTGGAGCGGGCGATCCCGTTGCTCGTGCGGACGTTGGAGGATCGTGTGCGGGTGTTGGGTGAGGATCACCCGAGCACGTTGGTCTCGCGGAACAATCTGGCTGGCGCGTATGTGTCGGTGAGGGATGTAAGGCGGGCGATCCCGTTGTACGAGCAGACGCTGGCCGGATGTCTCCGGGTGCTCGGAGAGGACCATCCGATGACAACGGACGTCCGCAGAAATCTGACTGCTGCGCGTGCCCAGGAACCTTGACCTACAGCCCCACCAACTACAGCAACGCCTGCAACCTCCCCGCCTCCACAAACGGCGCCGTAACCGTAGGCTCGCTGTACCACCGCAACGGCCACGTGTTCCCGTCCAGCGCCGGAATCCCGATGTACGTGACGGTACGAGCGCCCCGTCCCCCGAACTGCTGCACACCCAAAGGCCAGTTGTGCCGGCGCACCTCCCCAGGCGCCAGCAGGAAGTACATCCACCGGAACCCGGCGGCCTCGCAGACGACGGGCCCCGCGTCCCCGTCGGCGGCCTCGATGAGACGCGCGGCGACCCGTTCTCCCCGTACGCCTTCGATGCGTACGGCGTCGAAGTGGACGCCGGTGAGCCGGAGTTGGTGACCGGACGCGGGGATCCAGTCCGGCAGGTGAATTGAGTCGGTCATGGTCACACGGTGGCGTTTGCGAAGCTACGCTCGGTAGTGACTGAGGTGATACACGCCGGGGTGTATCGGTCGGAGGTGGGTGCTGTGTCAGGCCAGTCCAACGCCAAGTCCCTGCCGCCCGTGGCCTGGCGGTACAGCGGGAACCAGCTCAAGCGGTGGCGCACCAAGGCCAACGTGAGCCGGGAGGAGCTGGCCGCCGCCTCCAACTACGCGCCGGACACCATCAAGTCCATGGAGCAGGGCGTACGGATGCCGACGCCGCGCGTGCTCGACGTGGCCGATGGGTTGTGCCGGGCCGAGGGGTTGCTGAGCGCGGCGAAGGACTACCTGAACAAGGAGAAGTTCCCGTCGCGGGCACAGGACTTCATGGAGCGGGAGAAGGAAGCGATCAGTCACTGGTCGTACGAGACCACGGTCGTCCCGGGGCTGTTGCAGACGCCGGGGTACGCGCGCACGCTGATCGAGAACCGCTGTCCGCCTCTGGACGAGGAGACGGTGGAGGAGCGTATCGAGGGACGCATGGAGCGGCAGGCCATCCTCACGGAGCGGAAACCGCCGGTGGCCCTGAGCTTCGTCCTCTACGAGGCGGTGCTGCGCAGCCCCCAGGTGGACACCGAACAACTGCGCCGTCTGCTGGAGGTGTCCCGGCTGCGGAACGTCACCGTGCAGGTGCTCCCCTTCGAACGGGCCACCAGCGACGCGCTCATGGGGCCCATGGTGCTGCTGGAGACCCGCGACCACGAGCGGTTCGCCTATGCGGAGGGCCCGTTCGCGAGCGAACTGTCGGCCGATCCGGAGGTTGTCAGCCGGGTGACCGAGCGGCTTAGCATGATCCGCACGCAGGCTCTCAGTCCCGCTGAGTCGGCCCGTTTCGTCGAACGGATGGTGGATCAGCCATGAGTGACCAACTGAAGTGGTTCAAGTCGAGTTACAGCGACAACGAGGGCGGCAACTGCGTCGAGGTCGCCCTCCCCACACCGCAGTTGACCGTCCACATACGCGACTCCAAGAACGCCACCGGTCCCGAACTGGCCGTCCCCGCCCCCGCCTGGACGGCGTTCCTCTCCGGAGTCTCCGCAGTTCAGCCCGGAGCTTGAGCCCCGGGCTTCGAGCTCTTTTCTTGGGTTCTGGGCTGGTTGAAAAACAACCCAACCATCCAAGCCTGTACGTGAGTTGAGGGGGGTTTAACCCGAACGGGTGACATTCCATGATCGGCTTGCGCCGTAAGGCAAAGCCACTCTAGGTTCGCGGCAAACAAGCAAATAGATCGGCCCCGGTCGGTGCTACCAACACCGGCTCCGGGGCCTAGACCTACGGATCGAAAGAGACTCGATCGTGGCTTACGCCCAGCCTAGCTCTGCCCTGCCGTCCCCGTCGCACCCCATGGCCAATACGGGCTACGGAAAACGCGCCACGGGTGACGAAGACCCGCACGCCGACCCGGACTTCGCACACCTGCTCCCCCGAGACGCCGAGATCGCCGTCTTCATCGACCACCTCGACAACGGCCATGCCATGGGCCACAAGGTGATCGCGGCCGAGCATCCCCGTTACGGCCAGCAGGCCTGCCGTACGTCGCTCAAGAGCCTCACCGAGGCCGGCCACCTGCGCTGGATCAAGGAACACATCACCGTCGAGGACAACTCGATGCGGTGGGTGACGCGGACGTACTGGTCGCGTACGCCCAGGTCGGCCCAGTGGTGGGCCGAGTTCGCGCGCGAGCGCCACGGCAGGGACGTCACGCACGACTACCAGCCGGGCCTGGCGAGGACGGAAGACCCGACCCCGACCCCTGCGCCGGAGAGCGACAGCGAGAGCGAGATCGACGGGACGCCGGAGACGGACCCGACCCCGGAGACGGACCAGACCCCCGAGCCCAGCGCCGCGTACCGCGCACTCGCCCAACTCCGCGCCAGGGACCCCCGCATGTCGCTCTCCGAAGCCGAGTGTCGAGCCCTCGAACCCCTCGCCGCCGAGTGGCTGGCACGAGGCGCCACCCCGGCCGACATGGCCCGCGCGCTGACCGACGGACTGCCACCCACCGTCACGAACCCGGGCGGACTCGCCCGCACCCGATTGGAGACGAAGATGCCCCCGAAGAAGAACGACACCGCCACGACCCGCCCCCTCCGCGCCCGTGTGACCCGCGTGCTCATGGCCTGCGCCACCTGCGACGCCGACGAGCGGACGGCGAAGATCATCAACGGCATCTGCGAGGAATGCCGTGCGGAGCCTGAGATGAGCGAGGAGGAGATCAAGAAGGGGTTCGAGGAGATCGCCTACCTGGGAACCACGACCGCCCGCCTCCTGAAGCAGAAGCTGGAACGCCGTACGGGCGGGCCCGTGCCCGACACGTTCCGCCCCGTGCCGATCGAGGACCGCGTCCACTACCACTACCGCGACAACCGCGACCGCATCGCGAACGGCCTCCCGCCGAGGCGATGGAAGCCGTGACGGTCGGGAAGCGGCACGGAGGAGAGGGCGGCGCCATGACCCCCAGGACCGAGCGGCAGCCCCAGATGTCCGTCGAGGAATTCGAGCAGCTGGAACGCCATGCCCCCGAGACCGTGCGGCTGGAGTTCATCAAGGGGAAGGTCCAGGTCAAGCCCGCGCCGGACGGCAACCACAGTGAGATCGTCGCCTGGCTGCAGAGGGTGTGCATGCAGCACCTTCCCGACCTGTGGCTGCACGCGGAGCGTGGGCTCAAGACGGAGAGCTGTGGGAAGGGGCGCGCTCGTGCGGATGGCGTCCTCGTTCCCCGGGGCGGCCTCAAGGGACACGGCGAATGGTCGGACACGGGGACAGCCCCGATGGCCGTAGAGGTGACTTCGTGGGACGCCGATGCCGCTCAGCGGGACCGGCTCGACAAGCCTGATGGCTACGCGGCCGCCGGAATCCCGGTCTACGTCCTCATCGACCGGGACGACTGCACAGTCACCGTGTTCACTCATCCCGAGGACGGCCGATATCGGCAACAGGTGAACGCGCCGTTCAGCGCCCCCGTCGAGATCCCCGGCCCGGTGAACATCACCCTGGACACCGACCCCCTCAAGGAGTTCGTCGACTGATCACAACCCCCAAACCCCCTTCCCCACCGCCGTGACCCCACCAGCCAACGCCAGCGTCAACACCAGTGCCCGCGCCCGCGGCTCCGGTATCCGCCCCGCCAGCCCCCGCCCGATCACCCCGCCCACCGCCATCGCGGCGACGACGGCGACCCACCGTGCCGTACTCAGCGACGGCACCCCGTTCGCCGCGACCGAGAACGCGTTGACGACGACGCCGTAGAACTGCGCGTTGGGGACGAACTCCCGTACCGTCCAACCCGCGTTGACCGCGTAGAGGGAGATCGGCGGACCGCCGACCCCCGCCGCCGCGTTCATGAAACCGCCCGCCGCACCCGCCGCGACGGCACCGCGCGTGCCCCGAAGTGCCGACACCCGGGCGCCGCGCATCACCAGCAGGACAGCCACCGTCACCAAGCCGCCCATCACCAACAGGAGGACTGGCGGGGGGAGTTGGCGGGTCATCCACGCGCCGGCCGGCACCGTGCAGGCCGCCGCCGCGCACAGCGGGACCATCGCGCGCGCCCGCACCTGACGCCAGCCACCCGCCAGGCCCACGACGCTGATCGCGCCGGCGGCGCAGTTGGCGAGGACGACCCCCTGTGCCGGGCCGAGCAGGAGGACCAGGGCCGGTACGGAGACCAGGGCGAAGCCCATGCCCGTGAGCCACTGGACGGAGGAGCCGAGCAGGACTATCGCGCCGAGCAGTACGTCGGTCGTCATGGACCAACATCATTCATGGGCGGGGGTGTAGCCCGCTACACCCCCGGTTCGGGACCGCACTCCCTCGTCGCGGACCTGCGGAAACGGGATCGTTGAACTCGTCAGCCGGTGAAAGAGCCACCGGCCCGGATCCCGAAGGTGCCCGTCATGAAGAACCTCCTCTCCTCCAGGCCCGTCCTCTGGTTCCTCTTCCTCTTCAACCTCACCGTCGCCGCGGTCGCACCCTTCGTGGTCGACGGAACGCAGGGCGTGATGACCGCCGTGGGGATGGGTGTCGTATCGCTCGGCGCCGGGGTCAGCCTGGTCCGTGACCGTGGTCGGGCGGACACCGCGCGTTAATTGGAGCCGTCCTTGCCGCCCCCTGTACGTCCGTTGCACGGGCGCTAACCGGCCGAAAGCGAGGCTGGAGTCATCCCAAAACACACCAGTACAACTGGAGTTGAGATGACCCGCCGGTCCATCAGCAAGCGTGCAGCCGTCGTCACCGTCACGACCGTCCTGGCCCTCGGCACCCTCGGCACCGTCGCCGCGACCGCCGGCCCCCAGCACGACGCCAAGCCCACCAAGAAGCAGATAGCCGCCCTCTTCGACGGCTGGAACGCCGCGCTGCAGACCGGTGACCCGAAGAAGGTCGCGAACCGGTACGCGCCGGACGCCGTACTGCTGCCGACCGTGTCCAACGAGATCCGCACCGACCGTGCCGAGATCGTCGACTACTTCGAGCACTTCCTGCCGAACAAGCCGGTCGCGAAGAAGGTCGAGACGTACATCAACGTCCTCGACAGCAACTCGGCCATCGACGCGGGTGCCTACGACATCACGCTCACCGACCCGAAGACCGGCGAGAAGCGTGTCGTCGAGGCCCGTTACACCTACGAGTACGAGAAGCGCGGCGGCAAGTGGCTGATCGTCAACCACCACTCCTCGGTGATGCCCGAAGGGTGATGACCACCGACAGCCCGCTTCCGGGAGCGTCCCGCAGGGCCACCGTCCCGCCGTCGTCCGTCACCAACTGACGTACGACGGCGAGGCCCAGGCCCGAACCGGTGCGCCCGGTGAGGCCCTGGCCGCGCCAGAAGCGGTCGAAGGCGCGGGACTTCTCCGCGTCGGACATGCCGGGGCCCTCGTCCACCACCGTCAACTCGACCTCGTCGCCCCGTGACTGAGCCCGGACGGTGATCGTCGCACCGTCCGGCGACACCTCCAGGGCGTTCGACAGCACGTTGTCCAGAACCTGTTCGAGATGACCGGGACTGGCCAGCACGAGCGGCCGGCCGTCGGCTACTTCCCCCCTGAGCGCGATGTGGACCCCGCGCTCGTCGGCGGCCGGTCTCCACACCGAGAGACGCTCGGCCACGATCTCCTTCAGCGGCAGCGGTTCCGCCGCCGTCACCTTCGCCTCGGCCCGCGCCAGCACCAGCAGGCCGTTGACGAGACGGCTCATCCGGACCACCTCGGCCGTCGCCTGCTCCACGTCCTCGCGCACGAACTCGTCGTCCGTGCCGTCCGCGATGTTGTCCAGCGAGAGCCTCAACGCCGTGAGCGGGGTGCGGAGTTGGTGGGAGGCGTCGGCCACGAAGATGCTCTGCGAGGCGATCAGGGTGTCGAGGCGCTCGGCACCCTGGTTCAGCGTGCGGGCGAGCGTCTGCGTCTCGTGCGGGCCCGTCACGGGGGAGCGGGCCGTCAGATCGCCGTCGCTGAACTTGCTCGCCATGTCGTTGAGTTGGCGGAGCGGGCGGGTCAGGCGGCGGGCCACGAGCGCGCCGAGTCCGGCCGCCACCGCCAGGACGGCGAGGGCGAGAATCGCACGGAAGCCCCAGATCTGCACCAGGCGCCGGGTCAGGTCGGAGGTCGGGTACGTGATGCGTACGGCGCCGACCGTCCGGCCGTCGCGCCGCGCCGGTGCCGTCACCTCCAGCTTCCCGTCGCCCCAGTGCGTCGCCGTCTTCGCCTGTGCGGCGGGCAGCACCTCGGCCGTGCCGGGGGTCTCCTGCGCGTACGCCACCACCATGCGGTCCAGTGCGGCGCGCGAGGCGGCGTCGCCGCTCAGCAGCAACGCCATCGTCCGGGCCTCGCGCCGCACCGACTGCTCGGTGTCGCCCCGGAGTTGGGCGGTCAGCGTGAACGCGACCGGCACGGTGAACGCCGTCAGCGCCACGGCCACGAGCAGGACGTAGCTGACGATGAGCTGCCGGATCATGAGGCCGGAGGCCCGTCGGCGATCTCCAGGCGGAAGCCCACGCCCCGTACCGCCTCGATGGTGATCGCGCCCGCCAACTTCCGCCGCAGCGCCGCCACATGGACGTCGAGCGTCTTCGTCGGGCCGAACCAGTTCGCGTCCCAGACCGCTTCCATGATCTGCTCGCGCGACATCAGCGCGCCCGGCTCCTCGGTGAGGAACGACAGCAGGTCGTACTCCTTGGGAGCCAGGGGCACCTCCTCGCCGTCGAGGCGGACGCGGGCGGCCTTGCGGTCGATGGTGAGGCGGGTGCCGTAGGCGTCGGGGCCGGCGGCCTCCGCCACCGCCCTCGGCTGTGCGCGGCGCATCACCGCCCTTATGCGGGCGATGACCTCGCGGACCCCGAACGGTTTCGAGACGTAGTCGTCGGCGCCCAGCTCCAGGCCCACCACCCGGTCCGTCTCGTCGCTGCGCGCGCTGATCACGATGATCGGCACGTCGCCGCGGGCGCGCAGCGCCTTGCACACGTCGAGGCCGTCGGTGTCGGGCAGGCCCAGGTCGAGGAGGACGACGTCGTAGGGGGCCTTGTGGCTCAGCGCCGCGCCGCCCGTGGTGACCCAGTCGACCTCGAAGCCGTAGCGCAGCAGTCCGCGTCGTAGCGACTCGGCCACGGGTTCATCGTCTTCCACCAGAAGTACGCGCACATCGCGCACCTTAGTGCTTGAAACTTAATTCACAGGCGTGACTTGTGACGCTCGGCACTTTTCCCGCACCCCCTGAGTGGGCATGCGCTGACCTGGGCGTCCGAAGCTTCCGAATCTCACGATGCGATACCACGGAAGCGAATTTCGGGTGCTCGTTAAACTGAGCCGACACACCAGGACTGAGCGAGGAGCGCACGTGGGCCTTGTCGTGCAGAAGTACGGAGGCTCCTCCGTAGCCGATGCCGAGGGCATCAAGCGCGTCGCCAAGCGAATCGTCGAAGCGAAGAAGAACGGCCATCAAGTGGTCGTCGTCGTTTCCGCGATGGGCGACACGACGGACGAGCTGATCGATCTCGCCGAGCAGGTATCTCCGATGCCCGCCGGGCGTGAGTTCGACATGCTGCTGACCGCCGGAGAGCGGATCGCCATGGCGCTGCTGGCCATGGCGATCAAAAACCTGGGCCACGAGGCCCAGTCGTTCACGGGCAGCCAGGCAGGCGTCATCACCGACTCGGTCCACAACAAAGCGCGGATCATCGACGTCACGCCCGGTCGGATCCGTACGGCGTTGGACGAGGGCAACATCGCCATCGTCGCCGGGTTCCAGGGTGTGAGCCAGGACAAGAAGGACATCACCACCCTCGGGCGGGGTGGCAGTGACACCACCGCCGTGGCGCTGGCCGCCGCGCTCGACGCCGAGGTGTGTGAGATCTACACGGACGTCGACGGTGTGTTCACCGCGGACCCGCGGGTGGTGTCGAAGGCGAAGAAGATCGACTGGATCGCCTTCGAGGACATGCTGGAGCTCGCCGCCTCCGGCTCCAAGGTGCTGCTCCACCGCTGTGTGGAGTACGCCCGCCGATACAACATCCCGATCCATGTGCGGTCCAGCTTCAGCGGACTTCAGGGCACCTGGGTCAGCAGTGAGCCGAAGCAAGGAGCCCAGAAGGTGGAGCAGGCCATCATCTCCGGTGTCGCGCACGACACCTCCGAGGCCAAGATCACGGTCGTCGGCGTGCCCGACAAGCCGGGCGAGGCCGCGGTGATCTTCCGGACGATCTCCGACGCCCAGGTCAACATCGACATGATCGTGCAGAACGTGTCGGCGGCCTCGACGGGCCTCACGGACATCTCCTTCACCCTCCCCAAGGCGGAGGGCCGCAAGGCCATCGACGCCCTGGAGAAGAACAAGGGCGGCATCGGCTTCGACTCGCTGCGCTACGACGACCAGATCGGCAAGATCTCCCTGGTCGGCGCGGGCATGAAGACGAACCCCGGAGTCACCGCCGACTTCTTCACCGCCCTGGCCGACGCGGGCGTCAACATCGAGCTGATCTCGACCTCCGAGATCCGTATCTCGGTGGTCACCCGCGCCGACGACGTCAACGAGGCCGTCCGCGCCGTGCACACGGCGTTCGGCCTGGACTCCGACAGCGACGAGGCCGTCGTCTACGGAGGCACCGGCCGCTGATGGCCACCACCGGAGCGACCGTGCGTCCGACGCTCGCCGTGGTCGGCGCGACCGGGGCCGTCGGCACGGTCATGCTCGGGATCCTGTCCCAGCATGCGGACATCTGGGGCGAGATCCGCCTGATCGCCTCTCCGCGCTCGGCCGGCCGCAAGCTGGCCGTGCGCGGGGAGCAGGTCGAGGTGGTGGCCCTGACGGAGGAGGCCTTCGACGGGGTCGACGTCGCGATGTTCGACGTCCCCGACGAGGTCTCCGCCCAGTGGGCGCCGATCGCCGCCGCCAAGGGCGTGGTCGTCGTCGACAACTCGGGCGCCTTCCGGATGGACCCCGAGGTGCCCCTGGTGGTCCCCGAGGTCAACCCGCACAAGGTGCGCTGGCGCCCGCGCGGGATCATCGCCAACCCGAACTGCACGACCCTGTCGATGATCGTCGCCGTGGGCGCGCTGCACGCCGAGTTCGGGCTGCGCGAGCTGGTGGTGTCGTCGTACCAGGCGGTGAGCGGGGCGGGCCGGGCCGGGGTCGACACCCTGCGCCAGCAGCTCGCCCTCGTCGCCGGCACGGACCTGGGCACCAAGCCCGGAGACGTCCGGCGGGCCGTCGGGGACAACACCGGGCCGTTCCCGGAGCCGGTCGCGCTGAACGTCGTGCCGTGGGCCGGGTCCCTGCGCGCGGACGGCTGGTCCTCGGAGGAGATGAAGGTGCGGGACGAGTCCCGCAAGATCCTCGGGCTGCCCGCGCTGCCGGTCGCCGTGACCTGCGTGCGCGTCCCGGTGATCACCACGCACTCCCTCACCGTCCACGCCCGCTTCCAGGGCGAGGTCACCGTCGACGGGGCGCGCGAGATCCTCGCCACTGCCCCCGGTGTCGTCCTCTTCGACGATCCGGCGGCCGGAGAGTTCCCGACGCCGGCCGACGTGGTGGGCACCGACCCGACCTGGGTGGGGCGGCTGCGGCGGGCGCTGGACGATCCGACGGCGCTCGAACTGTTCGTCTGCGGGGACAATTTGCGCAAGGGAGCGGCCCTCAATACGGCACAGATCGCCGAACTGGTCGCGCGCGAGCTGGCGTGAGCGCGGGCCCCGCCCACCCTGCCCGGCCATAAATCCGCTGGCCAGTGGCGCACGGGTTTGTAGGATCACTGTGCGCGATGTGGCCGGATTAATGGTTGGGACCACTTGAATCCAGCCACCTTCGCATCCGAAGATTTCACTCCCCGCTCTCCGCAACCGCGCGACGAGCGGGGAGCGTCTTTGCGAACGCCCTTCAGGTGGGCGTGGGGATGCGGTGAGGGGCGTGGGGACGCCCCGGACTTTCGTGACACAGGGGAAGAGCGGGTAGGCATGAGGGTGTTCGACGCACTGCCGGTTGTGCTGCCTGACACCAGACGGGTGGGTGGTGACAGCGGACGGGTGGGTGGACTGTCTGTTTCGTCTGACGTAAATGTGACGGCCGACGCGTACAACCCCCAAGGGGGGAAGCGCGTCCAACTGGCGTGGCTCAGGTACTCGACTTCACTGCGGCACGCGGCACGGCCCTCCGGCCTCCGCGTGGATCCCGTGCGCCCGGTGGCATGCCGGTGATCGCGCCGATGCCCGCAGCGCGGCCCGCCCGCATCCCGAACCAGCGCGACGGTGTCGACGACGCCGTCGCGGCCGGAACGACGGTCGACCATCTCACCGAGACCTATCGGGCGCACTACCGCTCGCTGCTCGGCCTGGCCGCACTCCTCCTCGACGACACCGCCTCCTGCGAGGACGTCGTCCAGGAGGCGTTCATCCGGGTCCACTCGGCGCGCAAACGCGTTCGTGACCCCGAGAAGACCCTGGCGTATTTGCGCCAGACCGTCGTCAACCTCTCCCGCTCGGCCTTGCGCCGCCGCATCCTCGGCCTCAAGCTCCTCTCGAAGCCGATGCCGGACATGGCCAGCGCGGAGGAGGGTGCCTACGACCTGCTGGAGCGCGACTCCCTCATCAAGGCGATGAAGGGGTTGCAGCGCCGCCAGCGCGAGGTCCTGGTCCTGCGCTACTTCGCGGACATGACCGAGGCGCAGGTCGCCGAGTCGCTCGGCATATCGCTGGGTTCGGTGAAGGCGTACGGCTCGCGCGGGATCGCCGCCCTCCGGATCGCGATGGAGGCATCGGCATGAGCGACAACGTGGAGGGAAACGGCTCGCGCGCGCGGCGCGAGCCGGAAGTCCGGCGCGGTCCGACCTGGGCGCGCAAGGAAGAACCGAACGAATCGCACGCTGGGAACGGAACTGTGAACCACGGCCCCGACGAACAGAGCCCCAACGGGCCGAGCCTCGACGGGAACCCTGAGAGCCCCGAGAACCCTGAGAACCCGGGCAACTCCGAGGGCATCGAGGGACGGCACCCCGTAGGACCCGTAGTAACCGCGGCACCTGAAGGATCCGGCGGACTCGAAGGCCTTCTCGGAGCCCTGGGACCCCTAGGAGGACCCGGACGCACAGGCGGCCCCGGAGATCCGGACACCGAAGGGTTCGACGCGGACGAGCTGGTCCTGCGCCGGCTGCTCCACCAGGCGGTCCAGGAGGTCGAGCCGCGGGACGGCACGCTGGAGCACCTGCGCAAGGCGGTACCGGCCCGCCGGGCCCGCAAGCGCCAGGCACTCGTCGGCATGGCCGCCGCCGCGCTCTTCTTCGGCACCGCCGTCCCGGCCCTCGTGCACGTCTCGAACGCGACGGGTTCCGTCGACCCGTCCATCGCGGGCAACAGCTCCCAGGCGCAGGGCGGCACCAGTCAGGGCAAAGGCCCGGACGGCGGTTCCAGCACGTCCGGCGGCTCATCGGGGCAGGCCTCGCAGAACCCGGGCGGCCCCAAGAACGACGGCACGGGCAAGACCCCCGGCCACGGCACCGTGAGCGCGAACCCCACGGCCAGCGCCGGGACGTCCGCGCCCATCTGCTCGGCCGAACAGTACGGCTCGGCCACGGCGTCCCTGGACGCCCCCGATGCTGCGGGCGCGGTCTACGGCACGTTCAGCGTCACGAACGTCTCTCCCACGAGCTGTACGGTCAGCGACCCCGGCACCGTGGGCTTCGCCGTGGAGGGTGCCGCCGACGCGAGCAAGATCGGCGTGGCGCAGCACAGCGCGGGGGACTCGGCGGCCGGGCTCCCCGACCCGTCGACGGCGGTCTCCCAACTGGTGCTGCTGCCGGGCTCCGTCTTCCAGGTCAAGTTCGCCTGGGTGCCCTCCGAGACCTGTCCCACCAGCGGGAGCAGCACCGGCGGTACCACCACCGGCGGTTCGACGGCCAGCCCGTCGCCCAGCGAGGACGCCACCACCAGCAGCGGGTCCACGACCGGGGACACCGGTACGTCCACCCAACTGCTGGAGGACGGCACGCTCGACGGCAGCGTCCAGATCTCCTACCGGGGGGCCAACGGCTCGCTGATGGGCACGGCGACGGTGTCCAACGCGTGCGCGGGCACGATCTACCGGACGGACCTGCTGGCAGGTTCGTGAGCCTGTCGCCCGTCTGCTTCCGTGGCCTCTTCGGGGCCTTGGGGGCCTTCGGGGTCCTCTTCGGGCACCAGCCCCAGCTCCGCGTCCCGCGCGAACTCCACCTCGCGGCGCAGCAGCCGGAACCACATGAAGACGACGAAGCCCGCGAAGACGAACCACTCGCCGGTGTAGCCGAGGTTCTGGAACGCTTTCAGGTCGAGACCGGTGTTCGCGGGCGCGGTCGCCGGTACGGTCCGCATCCCGGAGTCGCCCCTGTCGAGCGTGATCCACGCGTCGTACAGGTGGTACGGCACGAGGTTCACCAGTGAGGCCGCGCTGATCGCGGCGGTCTGGCCCGACGGCAGTCCGCCCTGGGCGCTGACGCCGTTGTCGCCGGGGGTCTCGGAGGCCTGGAGCGAGCCGGTGACGGTGATCTCGCCGGTGGGCGGGGCCGGTGCCTTCGCCGCGTCGGGCGTGCCGGGCAGCCAGCCGCGGACCACGGGCAGCGCCTTGCCGTCGTCGGTGCGCAGCAGGGTCAGGACGTAGTAGCCGTTCTTCCCGTCCAACTGGCGGTCGGGGACGAGGAGTTGCTTGCCGTAGCGGCCGGTGGCGGTGGTCTGCCGGCCCGAGGTGTTCTGGTCGACGGGCAGCAGTTCGGCGAGGGGGCGCGCGGCTTCCGTGCGGTCGGTCTCGACCTGGCGGGTGGCCTGGTGGCTGCTGTCCACGCGCGCCTGGAACCGGCTCAACTGCCATGACCCCATGAAGATGCAGAAGGGGATGGCGAGCAGTACGAAGACGTTGATGCCCCACCAGCGCGATGTCAGCAGAAACCGGTACACGCCTTCCACGGTACGGGGCTGTCGTGGGGCCCTCGGTCCGGGGGTCGGCCCGAAGGTTCACCCGCTGTCGGCAATGCTCCGGCCGGGTCTTGGTCGAAGTTATCCACAGGCTGAGGATCCGATCAGTGCAATGTCTGTGTGGGCGGGCAGTATGGGGCCATGACTGAGAGCAACGGGTCCGAGACCACACCGGACTGGGAGAAGCGCTTCAGGGCGCCCCGAGTGTCCCTGCCCGACTGGGCGGAGGACGCACCCGACCGTTCCCTGTTCGTGTCGAACGCGACAGGGACGTATGAGCTGTACGCCTGGGACCGGGCGACGGGCGAGCAACGCCAGGTCACGGACCGGCTGAACGGCACGACGGACGGTGTGCTCTCCCCGGACGGGGAGTGGATCTGGTGGTTCGACGACAAGGACGGCGACGAGTTCGGCGTCTGGCGCCGCCAGCCCTTCAAGGGCGGCCCCGACGAACCGGCCGTGCCGGGCCTCGAGCCGTCCTATCCGGCCGGGCTGGCCCTGGCGCGCGACGGCCGCACGGCGGTCGTGGGCCGCTCCACGGACGAGGACGGTACGACGATCCACCTCGCCCGCACCGGTGACGAGACGACGCTGATCTACCGGCACCGCGAGTCGGCGGGCGTCGGCGACCTCTCGCACGACGGTTCGCTGATCGCGATCGAGCACACGGAGCACGGCGACGCGATGCACTCGGCGCTGCGCGTCCTGCGCCCGGACGGCACGGCGGTCGCCGACCTGGACGACACCAAGGGCGGCACCGAGGAGCTGGGCCTGGAGGTGCTGGGCTTCGCCCCCGTCGAGGGCGACACCCGGCTCCTCATCGGCCATCAGCGGCGCGGCCGTTGGGAGCCCCTGGTGTGGGACGTGGTCAAGGGCGGCGAGACCGACCTGTCCCTGGACCTGCCCGGCGACGTGAGCGCCGAGTGGTACCCGGACGGCTCGGCCCTCCTCATCGCGCACAGCTTCGAGGCCCGCAGCGAGGTCTTCCGCTACGACCTCGCCTCGGGCGCCCTGGAGAAGGTGCCGACCCCGCCCGGTTCGGTCTCGGGCGCCACGGCCCGCCCCGACGGCAGCGTCGAATACCTCTGGTCGTCGGCCGCCGAGCCGTCCGCCGTGCGCTCGACGACGGGCGAGGTCGTCCTGGACCCGCCCGGCCTGAAGTCACCCGGCTCGGTCCCGGTCGAGGACGTGTGGGTGGAGGGCCCCGGCGGCCGTATCCACGCCCTGGTCCAGAAGCCGGCGGGCGCCACGGGCCCCCTCCCCACGGTCTTCGACATCCACGGCGGCCCGACCTGGCACGACAGCGACTCGTTCTCGGCGGGCCCGGCGGCCTGGGTCGACCACGGGTACGCGGTCGTGCGGGTCAACTACCGCGGCTCCACCGGGTACGGCCGCGCGTGGACCGACGCCCTGAAGTACCGGGTCGGTCTGATCGAGCTGGAGGACATCGCGGCGGTGAGGGAGTGGGCGATCACCTCGGGCCTCTCCGACCCCGCCCGTCTCATCCTCACCGGCGGCTCCTGGGGCGGCTACCTCACCCTCCTCGGCATCGGCACCCAGCCCGACGCGTGGACCCTGGGCATCGCGGCGGTCCCGGTCGCCGACTACGTCACGGCGTACCACGACGAGATGGAAGCCCTGAAGGCCATGGACCGCACGCTCCTGGGCGGCACCCCCGAAGAGGTCCCCGACCGCTTCGAGGCGTCCTCCCCGCTGACCTACGTCGACGAGGTCACGTCCCCGGTCTACATCTCGGCCGGCGTCAACGACCCCCGCTGCCCGATCCGCCAGATCGACAACTACGTGAAGCGGCTGGAGCAGCGCGGCGCCGTCCACGAGGTGTACCGGTACGACGCGGGGCACGGCTCGCTGGTGGTGGACGAGCGCATCAAGCAGGTGAAGCTGGAACTGGACTTCGCGGAGCGGCACTTGGGGGCTGCGCAATAGGGTTCCTCTGAGCGCGGGCCGGCATCATCCAGCCGGTCCGGCGCCTTTTCGGCACAGGCCCGCAAATTCAGCCCGTCCGGCGTTTGAGGACGAGGCCCGTTCAGGGCCGAAGCGGGGGTCTGGGGGCGCAGCCCCCAGCAACGCCCGCTTCGGCACAGGGTTCCGTCACATCCCGGCCCGATCCCGGGGTCGCCGCCCCAGCAACTCCGCCAGCCCCCGCCGAGTAGCAGCAAGCACAACCCTGTCCGAGCTCCGCAGGACATACGTGTCGGGAAGGTCCCACACCAACCCCGACCGCCGTACGTCCTCGGAGGCGTCCCGCGTCGCCGTGTCCAGCGCCAACACCCGCCACGACCCGGCGCGGAACGCCTCGGCGATCGTCTTCCCGTCCAACTGGGGATGCCCGCCCACGGTCATCGCCGCGAACAGCAGCACCCGCCGCTCGACCGGGATCGCCCCCAGGATCTGCCGCCCCATCATCGCCCCGGCGAACGCGGGCGCGGCCAGATGGGACACGCTCCGGCTCCGGGTGAGCGCACCGGGGTGGGCGGCGCGCAACGTCCGGTACACGGCGGTCGCGAAGTCGTCGTCGTAGAGCCGGAGTACGACCCGGAGATCCGGCCGCACGGATCGCGCGTACAGCACCGCTTCGAGGTTCGTGGTGTCGGAGCTGGTGACCGCGAGGAGGGCGTGGGAGCGGTGGATCTTGGCGGCTTCCAGGACGCCCTCCTGGGTGACGTCACCCAGGATCACCGGGACCCGCAGCCGGCGTGCGACCGCGAGGCCGCGGGCCTCGGGGTCGGCCTCGACGCACACCACGGGGATGTTGAGTTCGCGCAGCCGGGTCAGCACCCGGGTGCCGATCTTGCCGAGCCCGAGCAGCACCACATGACCACCGAGCCCACGCGGCGGCTTGCGCAACGCGGACGCCGTACGGAACGTGCCGAGGGCTTCGAGCACCGCGGCCAGCAGCACCGGAAGCATCAGCAACCCGACGAGACCGGAGAGGAGTTGAAGGATCTGCCGGCCGAGCGGCGCCCCGATCGCGGGGTCGTCGATCGCGAAGAGATCGAGCAGCGTCAGATAGAAGGCCCGCACGGGATGGATACCGGTCACCAGCCACAACGAGATCGCCAGCGCGACCACGCACGCCATCATGCCCGCGAGCGACCACCGCAGCCGCCGAGAGAAGAGGGACGAGAAGGCGGGCACGACACCGCCGCCGCGTCCGCCCGGCAACTGCGGCCCGGCGTACGAAACTTGCTCCAGGACGATGGTGCCGCGCCCGGTGGCCGAGGCGATGGCCGCCGCGTCGGGCAGCAGCCGCGGACCCTGTTCGCCCATGCCCTCGGAGCCGTCCGCGCCGGCCGGGTCGCTGTTGGTCGCCGACAGCAGGGCCAGCGTGGCCAGCCCCGGGTCGGCGACCTGACCGGGCCCCGGCGGCGGCCGTTCCACCGCGCGCAGCAGCAGCCCGTCGGTCTGGACGACCTTGCTGGTTCCGGCGAGCGCGGTGGCGGCCAGCGCGGGCGCGGCCGTGTCGGCGTCGGAGAGGACGGTGGTGGAGGCGTCGAACCCGGTACCGGGCCCGCCACTCGTCCCGTCACCGGTCGCCAACGCGGCCGCCTGGTCGAGGAGTTCCTCGATGTGCTGGCCGAGCCGGCGGTTGTAGAGGCGCAGCACCAGCCGGATACGGGGGTTGAGGCGGCGGGCGGTGAGGGCGGCGCGGATGTTGGTCTCGTCGTCGTCGTAGACGAGGGCCAGCGCGGTCGCCCGCTCCACGCCGGCCTCGGCGAACACGGCCTCGGTCAGCTCGGCGACCTCCAACACCCGCTCCCCGCGCGGGGGTTCGGGGGCGGCGGGGACGCCGTTGCCGTTGCCGTTCGCTCGGGCCACCGCCGCGTTGACCCGGTCGCGCAGGGCCACCGAGGCGGCACGCGCGCGGCCGACGACGGGTTGGCGGGCGGTGGCCTCGGAGAGCGGGACGACGAGGGTGATCTGTTCGCCGTAGACACTGCGCAGTTCGACGGCGAGCCGGTGCGCGAGCGCGTCGTCGCCGCACACCACCATGTGCGCACGGGCACCGCCCGGAGGACTCTGATTCGGAACGCTGCTCGCCACGAGGGGAAAGACTGCCCCAAGGAGGTGGGTGGTTCCAGTATTGGGCTGAACACCCTTGCCCCGACTGCCGTATGCAGAGTGAGGGAGCAAAACTCGCGAAACCATGCGCTTGCCGGAGGTACCTCACCCGTGGCCATCACCACCGAACCAGCCGCGCCGACCGCGGAGGTACCCCAGGAACCCCCGGCGACGCCGGACGCGCCCCCACAGCCGCTCGCGCCCTCGAAGGAGAGCGCGCCCGCGAAGGACGGCTGGCAGCTCAGCTCGCCGCTCGTGCTCACCATGGTGCTGCTCCTGGCGGTGCTGGCGCAGGGGCCGGTGCGGCAGGCGCTGTCCGCGCCGGTGATGCAGAGCTGGATGACGGTGTTCGTGGCTGTGGTCGTGCAGGCCCTGCCCTTCCTGGTGCTGGGCGTGCTGCTGTCGGCGGCGATCGCGGTGTTCGTACCGGCCACGTGGTTCACCCGCGCGCTGCCCAACAACCCTGTGCTGGCCGTACCGGTGGCCGGGATGGCGGGCGCGATCCTGCCCGGCTGCGAGTGCGCGTCCGTGCCGGTGGCCGGAGCGCTGGTGCGCCGGGGCGTCACCCCGGCGGCGGCGATCGCGTTCCTGCTCTCCGCCCCGGCGATCAACCCGATCGTGCTGACGGCGACGGCGGTGGCGTTCCCGCGCAACCCGGAGATGGTGCTCGCCCGGTTCGCCGGCAGCCTGCTGGTGGCCTGTGTGATGGGCTGGCTGTGGCAGCGCATCGGCCGCACCGACTGGCTGCGCCTGCCCGCGCACGAACCGCACGAGGGGGAGACCAAGGGGGCCGCGTTCTGGGGCTCGGTGCGGCACGACGTGATGCAGGCGGGCGGGTTCCTGGTGCTCGGCGCGATGTCCGCGGCGACGCTCAAGGCGGTCGCGCCGGCGAGCTGGCTGCGGACGGCGGCCGACAACCCGGTGGTCGCGATCCTCGCCCTCTCGATCCTGGCCGTCCTGCTGTCGATCTGCTCGGAGGCGGACGCGTTCGTGGCCGCGTCGCTCACCCAGTTCTCCCTCACGGCGAAACTCGCGTTCCTGGTGGTGGGCCCGATGATCGACCTGAAACTGTTCGCCATGCAGGCCGGGACGTTCGGGCGCGGGTTCGCCCTGCGCTTCGCGCCCGCCACCTTCGTCCTCGCCATCGCGGGCGCGGTCGTCACCGGGGCGGTGCTCCTGTGAACCGGCAGGCACAGGCGGCGGTCCTGTTCCTGGTCGGCGCGGCCCTCCTGCACGCGGGCTTCACCAACCTCTACCTGCGCTACGTCAAGGCCGGACTCCAGCCGCTCCTGCTGCTCTCCGGCGCGGTACTGATCGTCGCGGCACTGGCGACGGCCTGGTACGAGTGGCGCCGGGCACGGGCGGAGAAGGCCCACGCGGAGACCCACGCAGCGGCTCACCCGGAGACGGCGGATACGGCGGACGCGGGCCACGGCGGCCACGGCGTTCACGTACACCGCGAACCCCGTATCTCCTGGCTCCTGGTCCTCCCCCTCTTCGCCCTGATCCTGGTCGCCCCGCCGGCCCTCGGCTCCTACAGCGCGGTCCGCACGGGCACGGCCCTCATGAAGCCCTACGGCCTCTCCAAGCTCCCCGACAGCGACCCGCTCACCATCGGCCTGGTCGACTACGCGAGCCGCGCGGTCTACGACCACGGCCACTCCCTCGGCACCCGGCAGCTCAAGGTCACCGGCTTCATAGCCCTGGACAAGTCCGGCTCCCCCTACCTCGTCCGCATGGCCCTCAACTGCTGTGCGGCGGACGCCCAGCCGGTCAAGATCGCGCTGACCGGCAAGATCCCGCCGGTCCTCCAGCCCGACACCTGGCTGGAGGTCACCGGCACCTACAGCCCCAAGCAGACCAAGGACCCGATCAACAACGGCCCGATCCCCTACTTCCAGGTCTCCCTCGCCAAACCGGTCCCGACCCCGAAGGACCCGTACGACGAGAGCTGGAACCAGTAGGGCGAGAGCCGGACCCGGTAAGGGACCCGGTGCCGGGCGGGGGCCCGCATCGCCGCCCGCCCCCGCCACCCCCGCGGGCGTACCGTGAAAGGACCGAGGGTTTCTCGCGCGCCGGATCACACCGGTGCCGTCCTCGGCGAACCACGACACCGGGGCGGACGTGTCCGCGCCCGGGGCAGGGCTCAGCCCATGACCGTGAACATGCCCGGTCGGCCGGTGACCGCGGCCTTCGTCACGCACGGCGGCGCCGACGGGACGCGCGGGGAGCAGACGTGGTCGTCCCGTCGCGAGCGCGGCCCCTCACCCTGGGAGGGCGACCGCGTCCGCCCGCTCAGCCGGCGCCAGATCGAGGACCGCTTCGAGGACCTGGGCGTGCTGTACGAGGAGACCTGCGGTGGGGCCCGCACGGGCAGCCGTTCCCGCACCGCGTTCCTGCGGCGCCTCGCGGGTGACGTCCGGCGGCCCGGGTTCGCCCTGCTGATCGCCGAGAACACGACCCTGACGGCCTGCGCCTACGGCTTCCCGGTGCGCGCCGCCGATCCCTGGTGGCAGGGCCACGAGACCCGGCTGCCCCGGCTGCTGCGCGGGCTCGCGGTCACCGGCGGGTTCTTCGCGGTCTCCGGGATCGTCGTCCCGCCCCGCGTGCGCACCCACTACCAGGACCGGGACTGGAATCTCGCCCGGCGCCTCCAGCGCCGGCTGCTCGACGATCACGCGCCGGCCCTGGGCGTCGCCCTGGTGCCCGGAACCGACACCGAGACCCTGACGGCCTACCGGGCCTGGGGCTGGGAGGACGTCGCGACGGGCCCGGACGGTCTTGATCCACGGCTTCCCGGCGCCTGCCGGATGCTGGTGCTGGGCCGCTGACCGCGTCAACCGGCGTCAGGACATCTGTGCTCGCCGCGACAGAGATTCCCCGGGTGCGACTAGAGTTCCGGGTACGGGGGAACCCGCTCCACCGAGGCAGGCAGTCCCCGCCCCGGTGGTCCGCAGGAAGGTGTACATGCCCGCAGAAAGCCAGCAGCCCGCGGCCGACCGGCTCGACGACGACGACTACCCCGCCTACACCATGGGCCGGGCCGCCGAGCTGATCTCCTCCACCCCCGGTTTCCTCCGGTCACTGGGCGAGGCCGGGCTGATCACCCCGACGCGGTCGGACGGCGGTCACCGCCGCTACTCGCGCCGTCAGCTCCGTACGGCCTCCCGCGCCCGTGAGCTGGTCGACCAGGGGACCCCCATCGAGGCCGCCTGCCGCATCATCAGCCTGGAGGACCGGCTGGACGAGGCCCTGCGTGTCAACGCGGAGCTGCGGGACGGCGGGGAGCTGCACGGCTCGTCCCATGGTGAGAAAATCTGATGTCGGGGAAACAGAAATTCACTGTTTTGGGCGAGGCTTTTCGAACCCAATTCCACCGTCGCGGAAATGGGTTCCGTGCTAGGCTGACTTCAGTTGCAGTTGTGGTTGCCAATTTTGAACCGGTTCTCCGGGCAGGTGATCATCACGGCGATGGAGGAGATTCGTAAAGTGCGGATCTCGTGCACTGCCTAGGAGTTAAGACATGGCCACCGGTACCGTGAAGTGGTTCAACGCGGAAAAGGGCTTCGGCTTCATCGAGCAGGACGGCGGCGGCGCTGACGTCTTCGCCCACTACTCGAACATCGCCACCCAGGGCTTCCGCGAGCTGCAGGAAGGTCAGAAGGTGACCTTCGACATCACGCAGGGCCAGAAGGGCCCGCAGGCGGAGAACATCGTTCCCGCCTAAGCACGCGAAGCTGCGAAACAGGGGCCCGCACCTTGGGTGCGGGTCCCTTTTCGTATCCGCTCATTTACCTGCCGTTCCCCGGCCGGTACCCGCCGTTCCATGGCCGTTCTTCGGTCTCCCCGGCTTTCCCCGAGGAGAAATCCTCCCCTCTCCTCCCGCTCGAACCCCTTGGTGAGGCACCATGCGCTGCGTGATCGCCCGTTATCCCTTCGATCTGACGAAGAGCGAGGTGGAGGCGATGCTCAAGGGCATCCGCCCGGAGCAGCCCGTCACCGGTCCCTGCGCCGTCATCAGTCGCAAGGTGTACCCGGTGAAGCAGGTCGGCGAGGTGATCACCAAGCAGGACCGCCGTGACTTCACCGCCTTCGAGGTGACCAGGGCCTTGACCCGGCTCGGCTTCACCTGCCACGAGACGCCGCCCGCGCCCGCCACGCCCGCGGCCGCACCGGCTCCCGCCGAGGACACCACCGTGGACTCCGGCCCCGAGTCGACCTCGTACATCGGTACCACCCTGGGCTGACGCCACCGCCCGTACGTCCCCGCACACCCCGAGCGACCACGCCGCCATCGAACCATCCGGGCGCGAGGTCGCTCTTTGCGTCCCGGCCGACCCGACGGGAACCGCCGTCACAGCTCCTTGTCGGGCCAGTCCAGCAGGCGGGCGCCGATGACCGCCGTCTGCAGCGTGTACCGCTGGCCCGGGTCCGTCGGATCCGCGCCGGTGAGCTGGTGGATGCGTTCCAGCCGGTAGGTCAGCGCGCGCACGCTCAGCGAGAGCCGGCGGGCGGACTCCGCGGCCACACAACCGCAGTCGAAGTACGTCGAGAGCGTGTCCAGCAGCGGACGCGGACCGCCGCGCGCCTTCGTCAGCGGGCCCAGCGCGTCGAGGACCAGATCCGCCATCGCCTGCCGGTCGCGTGTGAGCACCGGATAGACCAGCAGATCGGCGGCGCGCAGCAGCGGTCCCTCCAGGCTGAGCCGCTCGGCCAGTTCGAGGGTGTTCAGGGCCTCTTCGTACGACTGGACGATCCCGCCCGCGCCCGGTTGCGGGCGGCCGATCGCCGCGCGGGTGCCGTCCGCCGCCGCGTACGCCTGCTTGGCGAAGTGGGCCAGCACGTCGTCCTGGTCGCCGGGCGCGACACACAGCATCCGGCCGGCCTTCGTGGTGAGCAGGATGTTGCGGTCACCGAACCGGCTGATCATCGCCCGCTCCACCTGCCGCGGCACCGGCGCGCTCTCGTCGTACGGCGTCGGGCCCTGGACCACGGCGACGGCGTGCGTGTGGGAGAGGCGCAGGCCGAAGCGCTCGGCGCGTTCCGCGAGGCGGCCAACGCCCCCGCGGCCGTAGAGGAGGTCGTCGATGAACTCCCGCCGCGCCGCCTCCTCCTGGCGTACGGCGAGTCGCTGCGCGCGTTCGTAGCCCTCGGCGAAGGCGTCGACGGCCTGCTGCACCGCGGCGAGGGTGCGGTCGGCGGAACCGGGGGTCTGCGGCCAGGCGGTGCGGGTGGCGGTGAGATGGGCGCTGACCAGGGCGCGCAGTTCGTGACCGGCCTCGGCCGCCTGCTCGCCCAGGGCGCGGCGGGTCTCCAACTCGGCCCGGGTCAGCCGGCGTCCGGTGTCGGCGCACTCCGCCAGGAGCCGCGCGAACCCCGCCAGGTACTGCTCAGGTCTGCCGCGCTCCGGCAACTCCGCCCCCTGTCTTCTTGACGCCCCGTTGACGCTTTCTTAGCGCGCCACCGGCATCAAGACCCTAATGAACACTGCCGGGTTCCGGCAATGCGCGGGCGCGCACCCCGCGTGCACCATGGCGCCAGGGGAGCACCGCGGAAGGTTCCGGTGCCGGACACCGGCAGGTGTCCCGCACCGGTTCCGCGAACCGCGCATCCCCGTGGGCTGTCGGGCGAGTGAGGGAACGGGGGGCCGGGGTCATGGGGGCGTTCGTCACGGCCGCCGTCGGGTTTCCCGCCATCGTCTTCACCGCGGCGCTCGTCGTGGTCGTCCTGTACTGGCTGCTGGTCGCGCTCGGCGCGGCCGACGCGCACGGACACGCCCATCTGCACCTCAACACCCGCTCGCACAACGGCGGTTGGGGACTCGGCGGGGTCCCGGTGACGCTCGCCTTCTCGCTGTTCGTCGCGGTCGGCTGGCTGATCAGCTTCTGCGCGAGCGTGCTGTTCGTCCCCGCGGGCCCCGTCGGTGTCCTGGTCGGGGTGGCCGTGCTGATCGGCACGGTGTACGTCTCCTGGTGGACGACCAAGCTGCTCGTACGGCCCCTGCACCGCCTGTTCCCCGACGGACACGGGCCGTCCCGGCTGGACTTCGTCGGGCTGACCTGCGTCATCCGCACCGGCCGGGTGGACGCGGGGTTCGGACAGGCCGAGGTCAGGGCGGCGGACGGCTCCGCCGCGGTGGTCCAGGTCCGGCAACCGGGCAACGACGCCC
The DNA here is from genome assembly GCF_036227225.1 of Streptomyces sp. NBC_01478. Lineage (GTDB taxonomy): Bacteria > Actinomycetota > Actinomycetes > Streptomycetales > Streptomycetaceae > Streptomyces. Next base: position 6,400,910 of record NZ_CP109444.1, read on the forward strand.
TCGCGAGTGGCAGCACCGGACTGCTCTACGCCTACGACGAGACCGGCGAGTTCTTCTGGGTCGCGCCCTACGACAGCGCGCTGGACCCCCGGACCGGCCCGGGCACGACGGGATAGACCGCCGACTCAGGCCGCCCGCCCGCTCGTTGGTCTTCCCTCGCTGATTCCTGCCCGCTCGTCGATCACCCTTCTCATCCCTTGAGGACCCATGTCATGAACGCCATCACCGTCGGTATCGGTGTGTTCGTCGCCGTTCTCCTGCTCATCGCGCTCACTCTGCTGCTCATGGTCGGACGGCTGTTCCGGAAGGTGGAGCAGGGGCGGGCGCTGATCGTCTCCAAGACGAAGAAGGTCGACGTCACCTTCACCGGCGCGGTCGTCCTGCCGGTGCTGCACAAGGCCGAGTTCATGGACATCTCGGTGAAGACCATCGAGATCCGGCGCACCGGGCGTGAGGGCCTGATCTGCCAGGACAACATCCGCGCCGACATCCACATCAGCTTCTTCGTGCGGGTCAACAAGACCGTCGAGGACGTCATCAAGGTCGCGCAGGCCATCGGCACCCAGACCGCGAGCGACCCGGTGGCGATCCAGGACTTCTTCGCCGCGAAGTTCTCCGAGGCGCTCAAGACCGTCGGCAAGCAGCTCGACTTCGTCGATCTGTACACCAAGCGCGAGGAGTTCCGGGACCGGATCATCCAGGTCATCGGCACCGACCTCAACGGCTACCACCTCGACGACGCGGCCATCGACTTCCTCGAACAGACACCGATGACCCAGCTCGACAACCAGAACATCCTGGACGCGCAGGGCATCCGCAAGATCACCGAGCTGACGACCATCGAGCACGTGCGCACCAACGAGTTCCAGCGCACCGAGCAGAAGGAGATCACCCGGCAGAACGTCGACGCCCGGGAGACCATCCTGGAGCTGGAGCGCCGGCAGGCCGAGGCGGAGATCAAGCAGCGCCGTGAGGTGGAGGTCCTGCGGGCGCGCGAGGAGGCCGCCACCGCGAAGGTGCAGGAGGAGGAACGGCTGGGCGCGCAGGCCGCGTTCCTGCGTACCGAGGAGCAACTCGGCGTCCAGCGCGAGAACCAGGCCCGCGAGATCGCCGTCGCGCAGAAGAACCGCGAGCGGGTCATCGCCGTCGAGAACGAGCGCATCGAGAAGGACCGGCTCCTTGAGGTCATCGCCAGGGAACGGGAGACGAGCCTGTCGGGGATCGCCCGCGACAAGGAGGTCGAGGCGGAGCGGCGCGAGGTCGCGGACGTGGTCCGGGAGCGGATCGCCGTGGACCGTACGGTGGCCGAGCAGGAGGAGGCCATCAAGAAGCTGCGGGTGGTGGAGGAGGCCGAGCGCACCCGGCAGGCGGTGATCATCGCCGCCGAGGCCGAGGCGCAGGAGAAACTGGTCAAGGACATCAAGGGGGCCGAGGCCGCGGAGGCCGCAGCCAAGCACCGCGCCGGTGAGCAACTCACCCTCGCCGACGCCCGGTTGAAGTCCGCCGACCTCGACGCCCGGGCCAAGCTGCGGCTCGCCGAGGGCATCCAGGCCGAGGCCGCCGCGGCCGGACTCGCCGAGGTCCAGGTCCGTGACAAGGAGGCCGAGGTCACTGTGAAGGCCGGCCGCGCGGAGGCCGAGGCCACGGGGGCGCGGCTGCGCGCGGAGGCGGAAGGCACCGAGGCCCGGCTGCGGGCGGAGGCCGAGGGCACCCGGGCCAAGGCGCTCGCGGAGGCCGAGGGCGCGCAGGCGAACGCGCTCGCGCAGGCCGAGGGCCTACGCGCGAACGCGCTCGCGCAGGCCGAGGGCCTACGCGCGAACGCGCTCGCGGAGGCCACCGGCATCGGCGAGAAGCTCAAGGCCGAGGCGGCGGGCCTCACCGAGAAGGCCGCCGCGATGGCCGCCCTCGACGACGCCTCGCGCGGCCACGAGGAGTACCGGCTGCGGCTCCAGGCCGAGAAGGAGATCCGGCTGGCCGGGCTCGATGTGCAGCGGCAGGTCGCCGAGGCGCAGGCCACGGTGCTCGCGACCGGTCTGGAGAACGCCGACATCGACATCGTCGGCGGTGACTCGGTCTTCTTCGACCGGCTCGTCTCGGCGGTCTCGTTCGGCCGGAGCGTCGACGGCTTCGTCCAGAACTCCGAGACGGCCCAGGTGCTGGCGCGTCCGTGGCTCGACGGCACGTCGAACATCGCCGACGACCTCGCCCGCGTCCTCGGCCAGGTCTCCACGGCCGACGTGCAGAACCTCACCGTGTCCGCGCTGCTGATGAAGCTCATGTCAGCGGACTCGGCGAACGCCGGTCAGGTACGGCAACTGCTGGACAGGGCAGGCGAGTTGGGCCTGGCGGACACTCCGCTGGCCGCGCTCAACGGCCACCCGGCGAAGGCCTGACCCCACCGACGGTCCGGAACTGCCGCACAGGGGACGGCAGTTCCGGACCCAGCCGTACCCACCCCGAGAGCTTGAGAGGGACCATGACCACCGGCCTGGACACCGGCACCTACGAGGTCCTGCGCGACCGCCTCGCCGCACAGGCCGCCGAACTCGCCCGCCGCGCGGAGGCGCTCAACGCCCGCCGCACCGAGGAGTTCGGCTCGACCCGGCTTGAACTCACCGGCACCGCACGCCTCGACACCGAGCACCCGGCCGTGCCGCGCGACCTCGTCGCCGTAGGAGACGCCCTGCTCTTCGGCCGCCAGGTCGCCCTCGGGGGCACCCGGGAGGCGACGGTGGCCGACGTCCTCGCCCTGCACGACCGCCACGACCTGCGCAGGCTGCCCGAGGACGCCGTACCCGGACTCCTCGACGACCCGGACTTTGTGCGGGAGTTCGGCGCCCTGCACCGGTACTACCGGCAGGCGCGGCTGCTTCGACTCCGTTCTGTGGACGGCAAGTTGCTGGCCGTCTTCCGCACCGGTGAGAAGGCCGACGACATCCGGGTGCTGCGCTGGGTGCTCGCGGACGACGGCCGGTCGGCGGCCTTCCTGGACGCGCACGGCGAGCGCGACCATGTCTTCCCGCCGTCGCACGACGTCGAGTGGACGGAGACGAGCCGCGAGGACCAGGTGCCCGGCCGGCACCCGCATGTGCGGATCCAGGACGGGCTGTACGTCGACACGGTCGGCGGCGCGCTCACCGTCAAGGTGGAGGACAACACCGAGACGGGGGAGGGGATTTACTCCGAGCCCGTGGACGAGCCGCTCCAGTCGCCGGCCGACGCCGAGATCGCGTACGCGCGGGTGGGCGCGCTGGTGCTGCTGCGGGTGCGGCCCTACAAGGAGGAGGCCCACCGGTATCTGGTCTTCAACACCCTGACCAAGGGTGTCGTACGGCTCGACGGGATCGGGCTGTCGTGCCGGAAGCTGCCCGAGGAGCAGGGGATCGTGTTCCCGGGCGGGTACTGCCTGGCCACCGGCGTGTGGAAGACCTTCGAAGTGGACACCGCCGGGCTGGAGTTGGAGCGGGTGGTGCGCTCGCCCAACGGTGAGGACGTGCTGTTCGCCTACCGGGCGCGGGTGCCGGGGCGCGGCCTCCTGCTGCCGTACAACCTGATCCGCAAGGAGGTCGCCAACCCGCTGTCCGGTCAGGGCTGGGCGCTCTTCGACGACGGTGTGCTGATGGTGCTGGGCGGGGCCGGCGAGGGGGAGGCCGGGCGCGTTCATCCGGTGCGGATCTGGCGTACTCCGTTCGTCTCCGACACGTATGCCGCCGCTCGACTCGTCGGCTCCGGACCGCTGTTCCGGGTGGGCAACGCCGATCTCGTGCGCGGGATCTCCGACTGTCTCTCCCTCGCGGGCGCCGTCGCGGGGACGGAGCCCACGGCGGAGGTGTACGAGGCGCTGGTCGCCGCGTGTGTGCGGGCGGCGGACTCGTACCACTGGCTCGGGGACGCCGAACTCGGCGCGCTGGGCGGCCCGTTGGAGGACGTCCGGGGCACGGCGGAACAAGTTCTGGCCGAGTTCGAGACGGTCCGGACCCTGACCCGCCGGGCGGCGGACGCCCTCGCCGAGGCCACGGACCGGCTCACCGGGCTCGTCCGGCGGCTGCGGGGCGAGGCGCCCCGGGACGCGGCGGGATGGGTCACGGGGCTGACCGAACTCCGGCGTGCGCAGGGACACTTGCTGACGCTGAAGGAGCTGCGGTACGCGGATCTCGCGCGGATCGACGAGGCGGTGGCCGGGGCGGAGACGGAGCTCGGGGCGTTCGGGCAGCGGGCGGTGGCGTTCCTGGCGCGCGCGGACGCGTTCGCCGGGCACCACGAGGTCATCGGCGAACTGGTCGCACGGGCGGGGCAGTCGGCCACGGTCGCCGAATCGGCGCCGGTGGCCGCCCGGCTCGACGAACTGACCGACGGGCTGCGGACGGTGACCGAGGTGATCGCCGGGCTGGACATCGGTGACGCCACGGTCCGTACGTCGATCCTGGAGCGGATCGCCGAGGTGCTGGGCGGCGTCAACCGGGCCCGCGCCACGCTGGACGCCCGCCGCCGGGAACTCCAGGACCGGGAGGGCCGGGCGGAGTTCGCGGCCGAGTTCGCGCTGCTCGGCCAGTCGGTGACGGGTGCCCTCGCGGACGCGGCGACACCCGAGGCCTGTGACACCCGACTCGCGCGGCTGCTGGTCCAGTTGGAGAACCTGGAGGCCCGCTTCACGGACTTCGACGACTTCCTCGCCGAACTGGCCGACAAACGCGCCGAGATCTACGAGGTCTTCTCCGCCCGCAAACAGACCCTGGCCGACGAACGCGCCCGCAGGGCGGAGCAGTTGGCGGCCTCGGGGGTGCGGGTCCTGGAGACGGTGGAGCGGCGGGCGGCCACGCTCGCCGACGCCGACGCGGTCAGTACGTACTTCGCCTCCGACCCGATGGTGACGAAGATCCGCCGGACGGTCGGCCGACTCCGCGACCTGGGCGACCGGATGAGGGCGGAGGAGCTGACCGGCCGGCTCGCGGAGGCCCGCGAGGAGGCGGTCCGTGCCCTGCGCGACCGCACCGACCTCTACACGGACGGCGGCCGGACCCTGCGCCTGGGCCGGCACCGCTTCGCCGTGAACACCGAGCCCCTCGACCTCACCCTCGTCCCCTCCGGCGACGGCCTCGCCTTCGCCCTCACCGGCACGGACTACCGATCCCCGGTCGCCGACCCGGAGTTCGCGGCCACCCGCGCGTTCTGGGACCGCCCGCTGCCCTCCGAGTCGCCGCTGGTCTACCGCGCGGAACACCTCGCCGCCCGCCTCCTCGACGAACTCGGCGCCCAGGCCCTCGCCCAGGAGCCCGACCTCGCCGCCCTGGTCCGCCGCGCGGCGCAGGAGTCGTACGACGAAGGTTATGAACGCGGCGTGCACGACCACGACGCGACCGCGATCCTCCGCGCGCTGCTCCGCCGGTACGAGGGCGCGGGGCTGCTGCGGCACGAACCGGCCGCCCGGGCACGGGCGTTGCTGTTCTGGACGCACGGCGCGAGTGCGGAGGAGCGCGCGAGCTGGACGCGCCGGGCGCGGTCGCTCGCGCGGGTCCGCGACACCTTCGGACCGACCCCGGCCGTCGCCGACTTCCTGGCGGAGCTGGCGCGGCGGACGGGGGATCCGGCCGCCGCGTACCTCTTCGACGAACTGACCACCGGGCCCGAGGGGTTCGTGATCAGCGCAGCCGCCCGCACCCGGCTCGACAAGTTCCGTCGCACGGTGGGGAGTTCGGCCTACGACGACGATGTGCGAGCCGTCGAGGACCCGGTCGCGCGGCGCCAACTGGTCGAGGCGTGGCTGACGGCGTACACGACGGCGTCCGGCACGGAGGCCGACCCGGGGGACCTCGCCGAGGCGGTGGCGGCCGAACTCTGCCCGGACGTACCGCGCCACGAGTCGGACGCCCGGCTGACGGAGACAGTCACGGGACTGCTGGGCACCCACCCGCGGATCGAGGCGGGCTCGCTGTCGGTGCGGATTGATGAACTCCTGGCCCGGACACGGGAGTTCAGGGCGGTGGACGTGCCCGGTCACCGCGCGTACCAGCGTCGCCGTACGGCCTTGGTGGCGGCGGAACGGACCCGGCTGCGCCTCGACGAGTACCGGCCGCGCGTGCTGTCGTCCTTTGTCCGGGGGCGGTTGGTCGACGAGGTGTATCTCCCCCTGATCGGCGACAACCTGGCGCGGCAGATCGGTACGACGGGGGAGGGGCGGCGCACCGGCGCGGGCGGCGGTCTGCTGCTGCTGATCTCGCCGCCGGGGTACGGCAAGACGACCCTCATGGAGTACGTCGCCGACCGGCTCGGGCTGGTGCTGGTCAAGGTCAGCGGGCCTGCCCTCGGGCACGGTGTCACCTCCCTCGACCCGGCCGAGGCACCGAACGCGACCGCCCGCCAGGAGGTGGAGAAGGTCAACTTCGCGCTCGCGGCGGGCACCAACGTGCTGCTCCACCTCGACGACATCCAGCACACCTCGCCCGAACTCCTCCAGAAATTCATCCCGTTGTGCGATGCCACGCGGCGGGTGGAGGGTGTGTGGGAGGGCGTACCGCGTACATACGACCTACGGGGGAAACGGTTCGCCGTCTGCATGACCGGTAACCCCTACACCGAGTCGGGCGGGCGTTTCCGGGTGCCCGACATGCTGGCGAACCGTGCCGACGTCTGGAACCTCGGCGACGTGCTGACCGGCAAGGAGGCGGTGTTCGCGCTGAGTTTCCTGGAGAACGCGCTGACCTCCAACCCGGTGCTCGCCCCGCTCGCCGGCCGCGACCGGGACGACCTGGACCTGCTGATCCGTCTCGCACAAGGAGACGCGACGGCTCGCGCGGACCGGCTGTCCTACGCCTGCGATCCCGCCGAACTGGCCCGGATCGTAGGGGTGTTGCGGCATCTCGTCACCGCCAGGGACACCGTGCTCGCGGTCAACTCCGCGTACATGGCGTCGGCGGCGACGGCGGACGCGGCCCGCACGGAACCGCCGTTCCGGCTCCAGGGGTCGTACCGCAGCATGAACCGCATCGCCCAGCGCATCGATCCGGTGATGAACTCCCCCGAACTGTCAGCGGTGTTGGACGACCACTACACCGCCGAGGCGCAGACACTGGGCGCGGGCGCCGAGGCGAACCTGCTGAAACTGGGGGAGCTGCGGGGCACGCTGACCGCCGAACAGGCCGTGCGGTGGGCGGAGTTGAAGGCGGCGTACGTGCGGGAGCGGGGCATGGCGGAGGACGACCCGTTGCGCCGTGCGGTGGCGGCTCTCGGGGTACTGGCCGAGCGGGTCGGAGCGGTGGAGGCGGCGATCACCCGGGCGGTCGGCTACAACTGAAGCAGCCGCTGGGTGATCTCTCGGTACTGCCGCAGCGCGTTCCGGAACTCCTCGGAGTCGGATTCGGACGGGGCCGGGGACTCGGACGGGGACTCGGAGTCCTGCTCCGCCCAGGCGGCGCGCAGGAGGTCGCGGCGGGCGGCGAGCGCGCTCACGAGCTGGGCCGTCGCCTCGTCGTAGGCGCTCTCCGCCTCCTTGAGGGCGTCGCGCGGGGTGTCGGCGAAGGTGTTGAGGGCGTGGCGCAGCCGCTGGAGGATCTTGTCCCGCTCGCTCGACGGGAGCAGCGGCTCCGGGCCCGGGGTGCGGCGTTCGGAGGGGACCCGGTTCTGGCCCGCGGGTTGTTGGGCGCGTGTCTGGTCGTACATCATCGGGTGTCGTTTCCGTTCCGCCCGAAGGCGTTTTTGGGATCGTCCGTCCACCGGCCACTGCCCTGCGCCGTGCTGCCAGTCAACGTGCGGCGACGGTTCATGTCAACGCGACGGCCGTGCGGTCCGGGCCGCCCCGTTTCGGCGTGGGCGGGAGTACGGTGAAGTAACCGAGGGCTCTCGACATACCGGTGTCCGGTCCGGCGTCCTGTCCTCGTGTTTCCCTCCCCAGGGGCAGCCCGTGACCCCGGCCGCGCCATTCGCAGCGACGGCCGAGGAGTCCCGCCATGTCGACCCTTTCCACCCCGTCCACGACGGGCGTCCCGGCGGGCACCGACCCGCCGCCCCCGGTCTACGACGGCAGCTCCCCCTTCCCGCCGGACGACGGGCCGCCGCCCGTCCGCGACAGCGCGGCGCGGATCTACGTGAGCGTCACGGCGGCGATCGTCGTGCTGCCGTTCCTGGGACTCGGTCTGGCCGGCTGGCTGCTGTGGGGGCGGCTCGTCCACCCCGTCGACATCGTGCTCGCGGTCGTCTTCTACACGCTCACGGGTCTCGGCGTCACGGTCGGCTTCCACCGCGGGCTCACCCACGGCTCGTACCAGGCGATCCGCCCCGTGCGCGTCGCGCTCGCGGTGGCCGGGTCGATGAGCTTCCAGGGCGATGTCATCGGCTGGGTCGCCACCCACCGCCGCCACCACGCCTTCACCGACCGGCCCGGCGACCCGCACTCGCCGTACCGCTACGGCACCCATCTGCGGGGCCAGTTGCACGGGCTCGTGGACGCCCACGTCGGCTGGCTGTTCCGCAACGAGCAGACACCGCCCGAGCGTTACGCCCCCGACCTCCTCGCCGACCCCGACATCCGGGCCGTCTCCCGCGCCTTCCCGTGGCTGTGCCTGCTCACGCTCGCGCTGCCGTTCGGGCTCGGCTGGGCGATCGGCGGCAGTTGGCTGTACGGCCTGACAGGCCTGCTGTGGGCGGGACTTGTGCGCATCGCGCTGCTCCACCACGTCACCTGGAGCGTCAACTCGCTGTGCCACATGATCGGTGAGCGCCCCTTCCGCACCCGGCGCCACGACCGTGCCACCAACCTGTGGCCGCTGGCCCTGCTCTCCTTCGGCGAGAGCTGGCACAACCTCCACCACGCCGATCCCACCAGCGCCCGGCACGGCGTCGACCGCGGCCAGATCGACCCGTCGGCCGCCGTCATCCGCCTCATGGAGCGCGCCGGCTGGGTCCACGACGTGCGCTGGCCGACCCCGGACCGGGTCGCCGCCCGCCGCGCGTGACCTGCGCTACGACCGCTGCGGTGCCGGGATGGCGGCGGTGTCGAAGTCGCCCCCGATGATCCGCGCGGCGAGGTCCGACAGCCGTAGCTGACGGGAGCGGGCGTAGGACCGGAACGCGGCGAAGGCGTCGTCGACGGACGTGTTCCAGCGCTCCGCCAGCACACCCTTGACCTGCTCGATCAGGATGCGGCTGGTCAGCGCGTTCTCCAACTGGCTGTTCTCGACGTGCGACTGCTCCAGGGTGCGCTGCTGGAGGATCGCGATGGTGGCCACGTCGGCGAGTGCCTGGGCGAGCGCGATGTCGTCGTCGCCGAGGAGGTGCGGGGTGGTCTGGAAGAGGTTGAGCGCGCCGACGACGCGGTTGCGCAGCCGGAGCGGGACGGCATGCGTGCTGACGTACCCGGTGGCGCGAGCCTGTGCCGCGAAGCGTGGCCAGGCGGTGGTCGCCGCCTCGCCGGTCAGGTCGATGTCGGTGCGGGCGGCGCCGGTGCGGTAGCACTCGACGCACGGACCCTGGTCGTGCTGGAGCGCGAAGAGTTCCAGCAGACGGGTGTGCTCGTCCGAGGCGGCGATGACCTGCAGTTCGCCGAACGCGTCCACCAGGAGAATTCCGGCCGCCGACACGTCGAGCAGCTCGACACAGCGCGCGGAGAGCCGGTGCAGCAGGTCGATGACGTCGAAGTCCTCGACCAGGGAGTCCGCGACCTCCACGAAGATCTCGGCCAGACGTCGTTCGCGGGCCATAGCGATCACCCCTTTCCGGCGCCCTTTCCCGTCCGTCCGTGGTCGTATCCATGGTCGCCTCAGTCGGCCTGGTGCGGTACCCATTCGCTGTCGTCCAGCGAGTAGCCGTAGCCCGGGCGTCCGCTCATCCCGCTGGTGCGGAACGGCTTCCCCTGGTCGTCGATGCGCAGCACGCCGTGCCGGGTGCCGCTGGTCCACCCCAGCTCCAGGTACCAGCGCACGTCGTGGGACGCGGCGGCGGCCGTGATGTACAGGACCTCGGGATCGCTCTCGCTCACCTTGTACGGCAGTCCCGTCTGCCCCGACTTCGGCGTGGCCACCGGACGGGTCGCGTCCAGCCCGACGTCGAAGGAGTGCGTGGGGACCCCGCCGCCGCAGCCGACCCCCACGTACCCCATGGCGTACGCGTTCCAGGCCAGGGGCGCACCGCTCTCGACCACCCGCACGTTCAGGGTCTCGAGCACCACGGTGTCCTTGCCGGTGCCCTGCACGGTGAGTTCGAGGAACTGGCTGCCGGCGGAGACCGCCCCCAGCGCGCTCACCCAGCTAGGGGCGTCCTGCTCGGTGGGCGGCGGCGGCACCTTGGCCGCGTCCTCGTCGACCAGGTAGGTCTGACTGCACGGACTCTCCCAGGCATACGGCCGGGAGGTCACCGTCAGCGGAACGGCCGTGTCCTCCCCGGCGGCCTTCGCGCTCCCCGACGTCCCGTTCTTCGCCGTGGCGGACCCGGAAGGGCTCGCGCTGCCGGAGGGGGAGGAGGACGAGGAGGGCGATGCCGTCGAGGTCGAGGTCGCCTTCGACGTCGGCGAGGCGGACGCGGAACGGGTGCTCTGCCCGGTGGAGGTCACGGAACCGGCCTCCTGCTTGCGGTCGCCGCCGCCGTCGCCGGACAGCAGACGGGGGACGAGCGCGGTGGCGGCGAGGACTACGGCTACGGCGGCGGCTGTGAGGAGGGTGATGCGGCGGCGGTTGCGGGGGGCGGGGTCCGGGGCGGGGGGTTGGGTTGTGTCGGGTGGGGGCGGCGTGGGTGGGGTCGCCTCGGGCGGGGTTGCTTCGAGGGTGGGGGCCTGGTCCGTCCCGTTTGCCGGTGCTGTCGGTGCCGCCAGTGTTGCTGATGCTGTGGCTGTCGCGGCGGTGGCCTTCCGCTCGCGCTGGCGTGCCCCGTCGGCCAGGATCCATCGGCGGTGGGCCTCGACGAGTTCCTCCGGGGTCGCCTTGCAGAGGCGGGCGAACCGCTCCACGGGGGCGTACTCCGTGGGTACGGCATCGCCGTTGCAGTAGCGGTGCAGCGTCGACGTACTCATGTGCAGCCGCTTCGCGAGGACGCCGTAACTCAGCCCCGAACGGTCCTTGAACTCCCGTATCAGCGCCGCGAAATCGGCCGTCTCCTCAGGCGTTGCCACCCTGCCCCCATCCCAGTCCCGCGTTCCAGGGAGTCACTGTTCCCCCAGGTAAGAGCCGGTGCGAACGTTCCAGGTTCCCGTAGATCCCGGCTGTCGTAGCGGGTGGGACGGAAAGCGACACAAGCTGCGGTCATCAAAGCACGCCGCCCGCCGACCGGCCGGGCTGGCCGCTCCTTCCCACCTTTCCGAAAGGGATCACCACCATGTCCGCGTTCACCGCTCGTCCCCGCACCCGCCTCTTCGCCGCCGCCACCGTCGCACTCGCCGCGCTCTCGCTCACCGCCTGCAACGACAAGCTGGGAGTACAGGACGAGGGCGCGGCGAGCCCGAACTCGTCCACGGTGGCGCCGGCGGGAACGTCCGGGGCGAAGACCGGTGGGGCGGGGCAGACGACCGGATCGACCGGGTCCAACGGGTCGACCGGGTCCACCGGTTCCACGGGGTCCACGGGGTCCACGGGGTCCACGGGGTCCACGTCGGGGGGCTCCTCGACGGGCGGCGGCAAGGCGAGTGGCGGCTCGGGCTCCGGCTCGGGCAGCGGCTCCGGCTCCGGCTCGGACGCTTCCGCGAGCAGCGTCCCGTGCAGTGGCGCCAACACCAAGGTGACCGCGCAGACCGTCAGCCGCCCCATCAACCACATGCTGCTCACCGTCACCAACACCGGCTCCAAGAACTGCGACCTCTACTACTACCCGGCCGTCAACTTCGGCGACGCCCAGTCCGTACCGCCGGTGATCAAGGAGTCCCAGCCCCAGGCGGTGACCACCCTCACCCCGGGCCAGTCGGGCTACGCCGGTGTGGCCCTCGCCGGCGGGGACGACGGCAGCGGCACCAACGGCCGTACGGTGAAGTTGCTTTCGGTCTACTTCTTCGACCGCAACAACAACAGCATCAGCCCGGCGGCCACGCCTTCGCTGCCGGCGAAGGGTGTGTACGTCGACGACTCGCTGCGGGTCACGTACTGGCTGTCGGATGTGCAGGACGCGCTGACCTACTGAGCGGCAGGGGCCCGATCCTCGGTGAGGATCGGGCCCGAGCTGTGTAACTACCTCTAGGCAGAGGTCAGTTCGGCCAGGAGCGTGGCCGTAGTGGTCGCGCCGGCCGCGCCGATGTCCCGCTGGATGCGCAGCGCCTCGCCCACCCGCTCACGGGCGGTCGCGAGGTCGCCCGCGGCCGCGGCGGCCCGGCCGAGTCCGAGCAGCGCGTCCGCCTCCTCCAGCGGACTGCCCAGCTCGCGGGCGATGCCCAGGGCGACCTCGTGCGCGGCCGAGGACTCCGCCGCCCTGTCGACGGACAGCTCCAGTCGCCCCAGCGAGTTCTCGGTCGCGGCGAGGCCCAGGCGGTCACCGAGCTTCCGGTACAGGTCACTTGCGTCGCCCAGCTTCTGCCGTGCCTCGGTGGAGCGGCCGGTGTCCGTCAGCAGATCGGCGAACTCCTTCAGCGCGCACGCCATCCCCAGTTCCTCGCCGATCTCGCGGTACAGGTCCAGCGACGCGGCGAAGGCGTCCGCTGCCTCGCCGTTCTTTCCGAGCTGGTGCAGCGCGGCGCCGTAGTCGATGAGCAGTTCGGCCTCCAGCGCCCGGTCGGCGAGTCTGGCGGCCAACTTCCTTGCCGTGGCGAGGAGTTCGACGGATTCCTCGTACCGGCCCATCAGCCGCAGGACACTGCCGAGCTTGGTCGTCGTCTGCGCCTCGACGAGCGCGATGCCCAACTCCCGGGAGAGCGCGCGGGCTTGGCCGAGGGCGTCCTGGGCCTGGTCGTAACGGTCCATGAAGTACCAGGTGTTGCCGAGGTTCTTCAGTGCCGTGACCCGGCCCAGCGTGCTGTTCAGCTCCTCGTGGAGGGCGAGTGCCTCGGTGAGCTGCCGTTCGGCCTCGGGGTAGTCGTCGACCCAGTAGGCCAGGGTGCCGAGTTCGATCATCGCGTCCGCCACGCCCGCCCGGTCGCCCGCCGTGCGGCTCAGCTCCAGCGCCTGCCGGAACTGGTCCCGGGCGGTGTCGTTGCGGCCCGTCAGGAAGTGGATCGAGCCCAGCTCCAACAGGGCTGCGGGCCAGCCGAGTTGGTCGCCCGAGGCGGTGCGGGCGTCGAGCGCGGCCGTCGTGATCCGCTCGGCGGAGTCGAAGTCGCCGTGGTTGCGGTGGGCGGTGCCGAGTTCGAGCAGGGCGGTGGCCTCGGCGGGCCGGTCCTCCACCGCCCGGGCCGCCGTCACCGCGTCCTCGTGCAGTTGGGCGGCGACGTCCCACGGCCCGCTCAGCCGCAGATGCCGTGCCATGGCGGCGGTCAGCGCGACCACCCGGGGCGGGCTGTCCGAGGCGGTGCGCAGACAGGCGAGCAGGTTGCCGCGCTCCGCCGTGAGCCAGGCCAGCGCCGTCCCGCGGTCCGCGACCGGCGGCAACTCGCCGTCGTAGCGGGCCGGTTGGACGGGTTCGGCCGGGTCCGCCGTGTCCCGCAGGAGGCGGTCGGCGTTGCGGGTGGCGTCCTGGAAGTAGTCGAGCAGCCGGTCCACCGCGGCCTGCCGCAGGGCCGGGTCGCGGTCCTCGTTCAGTCCGCGCAGATACTCGGCGATCAGGTCGTGGAGTTCGTAGCGGCCCAGGACGTGCTCGTCCATCAGGTTGTCGTCGTACAGCGCCTCCAGTTGCCGTCCGGTCTCGCGCACGGTGCCCGTCGTGACGGCGGCGCCCGCGTACGCGTCCAGGTCCGGGCCCGGGTGCAGACCCACCAGGGTGAAGAAGTCCTGGCGGTCCGGGGGCAGTGCCCGGTACGACAGTTCGAAGGCGGCCGCCACCTCGACGTTGCGGACTCGCAGGACCGATAAGCGGTTCACCGTCTCGCGCATCTCGTTCACCAGATACTCGACGGTGAGCGCCTTCCGGTTTCTCATGCGCCCGCCGAGCATGTCGATGGCCAGCGGCAGACGACCCGCCAGCTCCATCAGTTCGGCCACCGGGCTGCCCGGCGGCAGCGGACGCTGGGCGGTCCGGCGGAACATGAGGGCCGCGTCCTCCGGCGGGAGCACGTCGAGGGCGATCGTCACCGCGTCCAGGCCGATCATCCGGTGCCTGCTGGTCACCAGGACCAGGGACGAGGGCGACCCCGGCAGCAGCGGGCGGACCTGCGCGTCGTCCAGCGCGTTGTCCAGGACCAGCAGCACCTTGCGGTCGGCCAGCAGGCTCCGCCACAGCTTCGCGCGCTCCTCCAGGCCGTTCGGCACCTGCTGCGACGACACCCCGATCGCGGACAGCAACTGCGCCAGGGCCTCTGCCGGCGGTACCGGCCGGTCGTCCCCCGAGTGGGCGTGCAGGTTCACGAAGAGCTGCCCGTCGGGAAACCTGCGGCTCAGCTTGCGGCCGACGTGCTTGACGAAGGCCGACTTCCCCACGCCCGGCTTGCCGTCCACCGCGTGCACGGCGATCACACCGCCGCCGGCCCGTGCGGCCCGCACCCCGTCGAGGACCAACTGGAGTTCGTGCTCCCGCCCGGTGAAGTGGGGTGTGTCCCGGGGCAGTTGGTTGCCCGGCGGCACCAGGACCGCGGCCTCGGTCGCCGCCGAGAGATCCTCCAGGGCGTCGAACAGGCCGAGCACGTAGGCGCTCCGCCGGTCCGAGGCGTCCTTGGACAGGTCCATGACGCCCAGACAGTGCTTGACGTACTTCTCCACCACGGAACGGTCCACGGGGCGCTTCCACCGGCCGCGCTCGATCGCGGAGAGCGTGGCGTCCGATCTGCCGGTCGGCTTCTGCAGGTCGCCCTGCCGGAGCCCGGCCTCCTCGCGCAGGCGGGCGAGTTCCCGGCCCAGTACCTGTTTCTGCTGATCGGTCACGTCTTGGCCTCCTGTGGTGGCCCCGCTGCTGAATTCCAGTGGGGGATGCGCCCGCGCACTCCGTTCACCTGCGAGAACGCCTGTCTCTTCGGCGGCGGTTCCGGCGTTCGGCCGCCGACGGCCTCCTGGAACCCACTCTGGGCTCGCACCGCGAACCAGCTCCGGGCCGCCCTGGCCCGGGGTACGGACAGGCAGCGAGAACGGCGACGAGCATGACAGCGCAACCGCGTACCGAGCACGAGGAGCACGGACCTCGCACACCGAGGTCGTATCTGCTGCTGTGCCCGATGTGGTCGCCGACCCGGGGCGGCGTGCCCGCGTTCAACCGACTCGCCGCGACCGGGCTGGCGGAGACCGGGCACCGCGTCGCGTGCCTGGTGCTGAGCGCCACCGCCGAGGAGCACGAGGACGCGCGGCGCCGCGGTGTGACCCTGCTGACCGCCGAACAGACCCCGGCCGGCCCGAACTTGATGCTGCCCGCGTCGGCCGCCGTGGACTTCGGCGCCGAGGTGATCGTGGGCCACGACCGGTTCACCGGCTGCGAGGCGTGGGCCTACGCCCGCCGGTACGCCCCCGGCCTGCTGGTGTACATCGCGCACACCGTGCCCGCGGAGATCGAACGCTACAAGGACTCGGGCCGGGCCACCTCGCGGATAGAGGAGCGGGAGCGGATCATCCGCCGGCTCGGCGCGGCGGCCGATGTCGTCGCCGCCGTAGGACCGCGGATCGCGCGCTGCACGGCCGATCTGCTCGCGGCGGGGGACACCACGTGCGGCGGCGTCGTCCAGCTCGATCCGGGCATCACGCCGTCCGGCCCCGACCCGAGGCGCCCGCTCGCCAAGCGGAATGTGCTGGTGCTCGGGCGCACCGAGGACATCGGGCTCAAGGGGCTGGACCTCGCGGCCCGCGCCGTCGCCGGCGTACCGGTCCTGGGCGGGCCGCCGTTGACCCTGCTGGTCCGGGGCGCCGCCGAGGCCGAGTGCGACGACCTGCACGGGACGCTGGTGGAGCTCTCCAAGCTGGCCCGGGAGCGCGTCGACGTCCGCCCCTACACCGTCGACCCGGCGGAACTCCGGCGCGACCTCGCCCGGTCCGCGCTGTGTGTGATGCCCTCCCGGGTCGAGGGCTTCGGCCTGGTGGTCCTGGAGGCGATCGGGGCGGGCACACCGGTGCTGGTGAGCGGGAGCAGCGGCGCGGCCGAGCTGCTCCGCGCCGAACTGGGGCGCGCCGCCGAGCCGATGATCGTGGAGATGTCCGACGACGAGGAGACCGACGTACGCCGCTGGAGCGACGCGATCGCCAAGGTGACCTCCGAGATGGACGAGGCCTTCGCCTACGCCGAGGACGTACGGGCGCGGCTGGCCGGCCGGCTCGACTGGCGTACGACCGCCCGCACGCTGGCCGAGGCCGTCGACCGCGCCGTGGAGGGGCGACGCGGATGAGCCGCCGCCGGCACCGTGTCGTGGAGATCGGAGGGATCGTGCAGGTCGGAGGGATTGTGCGGGTCGTAGGGGCCTAATCCCTCGAACACGGGTATGTACCCCTGCGTGGCCGACGCACGGGGGGAGGCGGCGGAGATTCTGTCGGTAGTGGTCAACATCGCGGTCGGGCTGGTGACCAGTGTCATCAGCGGCTCCGGTGTGTGGTTGTGGCAACGCGGCAAGCACGCCCGCGCGCTGCGGCGGAAGGCGGCGTTCTTCGGGCTGCGGCCGGGTGGCGAGTGCCTGATCGTGATGAACAACAAGTACGACCGTCCCGGCAGCGCCGCCCACAAGGACGTCCGGGCGATGATCGAAGTGGCCACGCTGGCAGGGGAGTTCGGCTGCCAGGTGTCCGTGGAGTCGAGCGGCGACTTCCACGCGAGCAACGACAGCCGGACCGAGTTCTGCATCGGCGGCCCCTGGGGCGGCTCCAACATCCGCACCGGCGGCCATCTCGCGGCTCACCTTCCCGGGGTCGACTGGCGTCCCTTCGGCCCCGGCCCCGACTCCAGCGCGATCGTGGTGGGAGACGACCGCTTCCTCTGGGACCGGGGGAACGAGGAGTACGCGCTCGTCGCCAAGTTCACGCCTCCGGAGTCGGCCCGCCCGGTCCTGCTGGTCTGCGGCCAGAGCTCGTTGGCCAACCACGCCGCGATCCACTTCCTCAAACGCGCTCACCGGGAGCTGGCCGGGGCCGTCCCCTCGATCGACCGGTTCTGCGTCGTCGTACGGATCTCGTCCATCGCCACGTACGGCTTCCAGCGGGCGAGCCTGGAACGCGACGTGTCCACCAAGGCCTTCGCCGTGCCCACCGGGTGAACCCGTGCGTGGTGCACCCGTGCCGCCTGGCGCATCCGTGCCTGCCTGGTGGCCCGTGCGGGGTGTCAGCCCGCTGTGACCCGGACCCGCGGGTCGGCCTCGGTGAACGCGTCGGAGACCTTGGTGATCAGCTTGCGGGCGTGCATGCCGCCGCCGATGCCGTGGGGTGAGTAGAGCTCCACGGTACGGGTGGCTCCGCGGTCCCACACATACATGTGTACGGCCGTCCCGTTGCCCTGACCGCCCCCGCTGAACTTGGGCACGTACGCCCCCACCGTGAAGTCCGGCTGGTCGTCGTCCAGGCTGGAGAACGGGGAGTCGTTGGTCGGGGTGAAGTACCCGCTCACATCGTTGCCCATCAGTTTCGCCGCCGCCCCGCCGAGCACCGAACCCACCCCGCGTGCTCCCGCCGCACCGATGCGGAACACCTCGGCGCACTGCTTCACCGTGAGCGTGGTGGTCAACTGCGTCTGCTTGCTTCCCATGTACCGACCTCTGGTCCTTGTGCGGCTCTCGACATCCCACCGCAGGAGAGTGAGTGCGAAGGAGAAACGGCGGACACAGCCGCCACACCGCCACAGCGGAGGGAGACGGGATCTCCCCCGCCTCCCTCCTGCCCCCGGCACCACTGGCCCCGGCCCCCTCGCGACGCATCGAGCGTATGACCGGCGCGGTCGCCGCGACCATCGTTGCCTGTTGCCAAGTCAAGTTGGCACCACGGGGGTTGTGGGGCGGGTGTGGCGCGATGGGGCTGTTGCTTGGGGGTGGGGTTGTCGTACGTGGGTGGTGTCGTACGTGGGGTGGGGTTTGGGGCGGGGTGGTACGGCGAGGGGTTGGGGTTGGCGCTGGAACTCGGTTTGGGGGGTGCGCGGGTTGCCAGGTCAACGGGGTTCCACGCAGGTCGTGCAGCGTGGTGTGACCGTTACTCGGGCGCGCGGCTCCCGTAGGACGGGCCGGGCGTCTCTGCGGCGCAGAGGTATCGCGAGCGGCTGGCGCTGGGTCTGGTTGGTGCCTGAGGTGCCAGGGCGGTGGGGTTCCGCGCGGCCCGTGCAGCGCGGTGTGGCTGTCGCTCGGACGCGTGGTTCTCGTATGGCGGGTGGGGTGGGGTGGGGTGGGGTGGGGTGTGGTTGGGGTGGGGCGGTACGGCGATCGGCTCGGGCCAGGTCCGGTCGGCGTGCGGGTTGCCTGGTCAACTGGGCGTCACGCAGCCCGTGCAGCTCAGTGCGGCCGTCACCCTGGCACGCAGTTCCCGCATCGCGGGTCGGGTGTGTCTGCGGCGCAGCGATATCGCGAGCTGCCGGAGCTGGGTCCGGACCGCGTCCGAGCACAGTCCCTCGGAGTCCTTCAACAGACCGTCCACCACCGGGACGACGGCGTCCAGCTCGCCCGCGTCGGCGAGGCTCAGGGCGAGCCGGGCCGTGAACAGTGCCCTCATACGGGCCGCCCGGTCCGGCAGTTGGCCGAGACCGTCGCGGATCACCTCCGCCGCTTCGTCCGGTCTCCCGAGGTCGTACAGGCACCAGCCGCCGACCGGGCCGCCGAGCCGTACGGCGAGATCCGAGCCGATGACCAGCGCGGGCGGCCGTGCCCGGGAGCCCTCGCTCGACCCCGCGGCGGGGGCGGCAGTGACGGCGGTGACGGCGGTGACGGGGGTGACGGCGGTGACGGCGGTCGCGTCGAGCAGTTCGCCGGCCCGGTCCAGCGCCGCCGCGCACGACTTCCCTCGCCCCGCGAGCGCCAGACCCTGCGCCTCCCGGAAGGCGGCCAGCGCGCTGATCCGCGGACTGCCGTGGCCGCGCCGCCCGGCCTCGGCGGCGTACTCGACGACGCTTTCGGCGTTCCCCTGATACAGCGCCAGACCGGCCCGGCGGATCAGGGTGTGGTCGGCGAGGTCGTGTGCGCCCGCCTCCCTGGCCAGGCTCTCGGTGCGCCCGATCCACCGCTCGGCCTCCGCGTGCTTCCCGGCCTCCTGCGCCATCCACCCCGCGAACTCGCAGTAAAAGGCGAGGAGTTCGAGGTACTGGTCGCGGGCCGCCGGGGTCCGCGCGGCCCGTGCCAACGACTCCAGCAGCGGGATCGCGCCACCGACCTGCTGCAGCACGGGAGTTGGCGACACCCGCTGGGCCAGCCGGCGCAACTCGCCGAGGTGGCCGGTGAAGTGGGCGACGGACCGTACGTCCTCCCCGTCGTCCACGGCCGGTAACGCCACCGGACAGCCGGCCGGGGCCGGCGTCCCGGAGTCGGGGTCGCCCTCGGTGCGCGGCGAACTCGGTACCGTACGGGGAGACTTGCCGGCGGCCGGGGCCGGGGGCGGGGTCGAGGCCGCCCGCGGCGCGCGTGGTGCCAGCAGGTCGGCCAACTCACCGTTGGCGCCCAGCGCCGTGTCGCACAGCCGGGCCAACTGCGGGCTCGGGGTGCGGTCCCCCGACTCCACCCGGCTGAGGTAGGACGGCGAGAAGTGCACCAGGTCGGACAGCCCCGACAGGGACAACCCGGCCCGTATTCGGCGCAGTTGGAGTGCGGGACCGAAGCGGGATGGCGGCACTGCGGTACTCCTGCCGAGAGCGGTGGGTCAGGACAATATCGGCCGAAGTGAATACTTGTCCGCCGATTCCGGATGAACCCAGGCCGGCCGCACGTACCGCCGTCACCGCGCCGGCCGCCGCAGCAGCTCCGCCACCTCGTCGACCAGCCGCTCCAGATCGGCCGGGGCGTACCTGTGGTGCAGCCGCAAGTACTGCTGCCCGCTCAACCGTGCGACGGCCGGGGGCAGTTGCTGCTCCTGCGGTAGGTTGGCGTTCAGCAGGACCGGAACCACCCGCACCCCGCTGTGAAACGCCTGGAGGATCTCGCGGCGCACCCAGTCGGCCGGATCGTGCAGGCGCGGCCTGCCGTGCGCGTCGACGGCGTCGAGCCAGCGCGGACCGATCACCGCCAGCAGGACCGAGGACTCCCGCACCGCGCCGAGGATGGTCTCCGCGAAGTCCTCGCCGGGGCGGATCGACCGAGAGGCCCGGAAGACCGCCTCGGGTCCGAACCGGGCACACAGCGCGGTGTCGATCAGAACCGCGCCGTACGGTTCGTCTCCGGTCCGGTAGTTGATGAAGACACGGGTCGGGGGCCGGCCGTTCGGTCGCCCCCGTTTCATCGAAGCCGGGGTGTCAGTTCTCATGACTGGATCGAACCGCGAGGCGCCGGGTGAAAAAAACGGCCTCAAGGTGAAAACGGCCCGCGAGCAGGGCGGATACGAGGGCGGATACGAGGGCGTGCACCCGGGCGGACACTCGGTCGAGAACTCGGTCGAGAACCCGGCTGAGAACCCCGTGCCGGCACCGGACCTGCTTGCACCGGACCTGCTGGCACCGGACTTGCTGGCACCGGACGTGTCGGCACCGGACTTGGCGGCCTGGCAGGCACTCCGGTCAGGTCTGCGCCAGGTCCATACGGCGGTGGCGTACGGCCTGCGTGACGACCGGGAGGCGGAGTCCGAGGCACTGCGGGCGCTGGCCGCCGCCCCGGCCTTCGCCCCCTTCGGCCCCCTCTGCACACGGGACGGCTGCACCGAGGAGGAACGGGGACGCTGGCTGGCCGACCGCGTCGTCCGGGGCGTGGAACGGGCCCGCGACACCGTCCCCGAGGTCGTACCGGGCGGGCTCCGCGGCGCAGCGGAGCAGGCCCTTGTGCTCTGGTGCCTGCACGTCGCGCTCGGCATCCCCCTCGACGAACTCGGCGCCGCACAGCAAGGAGACATCGAACCCCCGCTGCACGGACGGGACTTGGCCCAGAAGATCGAGGGCAGGATGTGGCTGAGCGCCCGCCCGACCAGCCGCTCCCGCCCGGGCATCGACACCCTGTACCACGAGGTGCAGGCCGCGCTGCGCGACCGTTTCCCCACCCGCGAGGACGACACCGACGGCGAGCTCGCCCGCGCCCACTTCGGCTACGAATGGCACCGCCTCACCCGCCTCGGCCAGGAGCCCGAACGCGAACTGCTGACCCTGCTGAGCACCCTCGCCCCCGCCCCACTGCCGGTCTCCTTCCTGGCCGAGGCCTGGGGCCCGCTCCCCGACCCCCTGCGCGACCTGGGCAACAGCACCGCCTTGATGGCCCTCGCGCTACGACGGCTGCTCGACCGGGGGCTGCTCCTGGTGACCGCCCGCGGCGACACCCGCCTGGTCGCCATGCCCCGCCTCCTGCACCCCCTGCCCACGGAAACCCTGGACGCGCCGCAACGCCGCCGCCGGGCCAACATCGCCCTGCGTTTCCTCGGCGCGGCCCTGCGCGGCGACACCCACGACCACGACGCATGGCCGGAGTGGCGCGACGCCCTGCCCCACGTCCTGCACGTCGTGAACCTGGCAGACCAGCACGGCGAGGGCCTCCCAGAAGCCGCCGACCTGATGGACCGCCTCTCGGTGTTCCACCGCGTCCGCGGCGACGACCCGGCCGCCCTGACAGCCGCCGCCCGAGCACTCCACCTCTACGAGCGAGCACACACCCCCGTCCCGGCCACATACGCCACGTACCTCACGAACCACGCGATGGCTGTGCGCGCGGTGGAGGGCGCGGAGGCGGCGCTGAAATCCATCGAGCGGGCACTCGCGATTGAGGTGGACGAGGGAGGCGGGGTGGGCCGGGTGGAGCAGGGAGACCAGATGAACCCTGCGGACTCGGCGGGCACGGAGGACACGGCGGATCAGGTGAACCGGGCGGATCTGCCGAAGCAGGTGAACCAGGCGGGTCCGGCGAAGCAGGTGAACCGGCTAGACGCCGACCACGCCCAGACGCTCAACCTCTACGCCTCGATCCTGGAGAGCGCCGGCCGGTCCCAACAGGCGGACGAGGCATTCCGGCAGGCCCTCGACATCGCCCGCCACAGCCACCAGGACTCCGGCGACGAAGAGGACGCGGAAACACTCGTCATGGTCCTCAACGACTACTCCGTGCACCTCCTGCACCACGCGCCCGAACAGGGCGTCTCGGCCAAGTCGCAGGCAGCCGAGGTA
This sequence comes from Streptomyces sp. NBC_01478, assembly GCF_036227225.1. GTDB lineage: Bacteria > Actinomycetota > Actinomycetes > Streptomycetales > Streptomycetaceae > Streptomyces. The sequence goes on from NZ_CP109444.1 coordinate 6,423,131, forward strand.
CTACGACTCCTGGACGAGGCGGAGACCGCGGGCCGCACCGGAGGCTACGGCACGGAACAGATCATGCTGAACCGCGCCGAGGCCCTGCGCCGACTCGACCGCCCCGAGGACGCGACCCGGGTACTAGAAGACCTCATCGCCCTGTGCGAACAGTGGGACGAACCCACCCTGCTCCTCTTCGCCGCCCTGGCCAACCTCGCCGAAATCCTCGCCACCCTCGGCGACCCCCGCCACGGCGAGGTCCTACGCCGGGCCCACGAGATCGACGACTTGCTCGCCACTTCATAGCCGTCCCGACGTCACCAAGAGACACCGGAAAAGCCTGTGGGCGAGGCGAAACAACTCAGGGCCCGATCCACTCACTGGATCAGGCCCTGACCTGCTACTCGCTTACTCACTGTCGGGGTGGCGGGATTTGAACCCACGGCCTTTTCGTCCTGAATGAGGGTCGGGTGGGGGCGACACCTGCCTCTTTTCTGTTTATGCAGGTCAGGCGGTTGGTGTCGGTTGGTGTGGCGCGGTCTCGGAGAGGTTCTGAGAGAAGATCTTCTCCCAGGTTTCTCCCAGTTGATCGAGCGGCGGGGTTATAAGTGCTTCTGTGCTCTGCGTTGCGCACGGGAATTTGCGCAGGTGTGATGTCGCGCTCGGCAGTCACTTCGAGGTCGCTGCCCCTTAGCCAGTCCGTTCCCTTGCGTCAGGGTCGAGGATGTCTCCGAGCTGTTGCCACTCCTCCGGCGCGGATATGAGGTCCGGCTGGCGTCGAAGTGCGACCGCGGTTTGTCGCTGTTGCCGAGCACGATCAGCACGACCGATGCCGCGGCCTCGTGGGCCGTTCTGTAACGCGGGCCGACAGCGGTCAAGGCCGTCCATGCCAGCAAGGTGGCGGAGGGCCGCGTTGATGCTGTGCGCGACGAACTTTCGACCGAGAGCGGTATTCGGTCAAACCTTCACCGATCCAGGCCGGTTGAGTGCATTGTCGCGTTTGCGGTCTGGTGGTTCCGGGACTTCACCGTGATGATGCCCGCCGTATCGGCGAACGGGGGGCAGGAATGGGGTTCGGTCGGGGACTGCGTGTACGAGAGGGGCGTGCCCCAGTAGGAATGGTCGACGGGCCCGCGGTGCCCGTTCAAGCCGGGCCTGCCTTCTCTGACGGTGGCGGCTCTGGTGAGGTGGACCCGACCTCGTCGGAGGTGACCAGGCTGCTGTGCCAAGCCGTCTACACCCGCCCCGATCGGGTCAAGGCCGTCAAGGCGTGGTGGAGCAAGATCCGGGGCAAGGATCAGAAACCGAACAAGCCGCGGCGCAGCACTCGTAGACGCATCTACCTGGACGGCAGTGATGACTGCCCTCCCCTGGGTGAGCCCATGGCCCAGTGGGTACGTGATCACGTCCTCCACGGGCCGCCGTTGCCTGTCCCGTCGTACGGATTCGACCTTGTGCCCGTCATCGCACACAGTCTGCGCGCACGACGACGCAGACGGCTGCGGCGAACTCTCGTCCTGCTCTTTGCCGTCGCTGTTGCGTACGAAGTCCCCCGGGCCGCCGTCGTGTGGGGCGGCGCCGCCTTGCTGGCTTGCCTCATGTCGTGGGCCGGGCTGCGGGCAGCCCGCAAGGGCAAGAAGCCGAGGCTGGCACCCTCGCCCCGTCTGGCGTATCTCGTTCTGTGTGTGCCCTGGATACTCGCGGTGGTGCCCTACGAGCCGATACGCGGCGAGGCGGTCGCTCTGCGGACCGGGCTGCTGCTACTGCCGTTCGCCCTGCTGGCCGGGGCCGTGCTGGTCTGTGCCGTGGATCGCCTCATGGCGCGGACGGGGTTGTCCAGGATTGTCCAGGACGGCATCGTGTCTGACCGCCTGCCCTGGGCGTCGGCGAAGGCCACGCATCGGATGGCTCTCATCAGCGACGAGCAGACTCGACTCGAGCTGCCCTATGACCATCCGGAAACCTTCGTCGGAGCCGGACGCTATGTATGGGGCGTGGCTGACATAGGTATCCCGCTCAGGCCCAAGGACCCAGAGGTATCGATCAAGCCCTTCGGTGAGCGGGAACTGCTGCGGCGGATGGGTGACGCCCTCAGGGAACTGGGCCGTGGCGCACGGGAGATCACCGATCCCCTGCCCGGCCTCTCCGTTACGGAGATTCTCGGGCTGCCGTCCGAGATGTGGCTGCGACGGACCCGTGCCGCGAAGTTGGAGCTGCCGGACCTGCGCGGCCGGGGCCGCCGGTCACCGTCCAGCGTGCCGGACCGACTGTATCTGCGGGCGCAGTGCGTCAGTTGGGACGGCCAGGTCGTGGTCACCCTGTTTGCGCATGCCGCCCTGGAGGCAGGCGAACTACGGCTTACCCTGCGCCCTCACGTGATGACGCCCCTCTACAACGAGCTGAGGGTGACCGAGTCCCCCGTGGCCAAGCGCGGAGCGAGACTGTACGGCTGGGTGGTGGTTCAGGCCCTGTTGGACGCCGTCCACGGCCCGCTCACACTGTGGCGGCTGGTGACCCGGCTCGCGCTCGGAGTGCAGTCGGAGGGCAATCGGGCCGAGGAAAAGGATCCGGTCAGCCTCCGTGATCGGTACTCCACCGAAGAGGTCACCGACATGCACCAGGCCGACGACGCGAAGCGGCACGTCGTCCTCATGCAGACCTGTGTCTTCCGCACTGTCTCCGCGTACCTCGAAGAACTGGGCGTCGACACCGTTGCGTATGAGCGGCAGGTGGCCGCGGTCATCACCAACATCCAGGTCTACGGCGACAACAACGCACCCATCCAGAACGTCGCCGGCAGCGGCATCAGCAATGTCGGCCAGGACAACAAGACTCAAGGAGGAGGAAGTTGATGGTTGCAGGACGTCGCCGCCCCGAACCGGAACAGGGGCACGGGTCTGGTATCAGCATCGGCGGCAACAACATCGCCCCGCTCCAGAACGTGGTCGGGCAGAACATCTCGAACGTCCACCAGTCCGCGTCCGTCGGGAGTCCCGCCGTCAGCATGGAAACCGTGCGCGATCTCCTTGCCGCATTCCGCACCGAGGTGGATCAGAACGGATCGGTCCTGCCGAACGCGCAGGTGCTCCGTGCCATGGCGGACTCTATCGACACCTCGCTGACGGCCTCGGATACACCGGCGATTGGGGCGCTGCGCGGGGCCGTGCAAGCGTTGCCGGCCTTGGTGGCGGGGACCGTGGTGCAGCAGGGGGGTGATGCGCTCGCTCACGCCATTGCCGGATGGCTTGGCTGAGGCGGCGGCTGCGCCAACTCCTGGCCGGTCCGATCGACGATCCCGGTGCTCGGTATCGTCACCGTCTCACTTGGCAGCTTGCGGTCCGTGCTTCGCAGGCGCGCCCAACCGAGCCCTTCAGAGCCGTCGCTGCCTCGACTGCCGATCAATGGCCAGCACTCGCTTCACCGTGTTCTCGAGATCCTGAGGAGCTTCACGGTCATCCGGATGGGTAGCTGCTCAACCCAGAACGGGCACGAGGACGATTTTATGACGGCTGACACCACGCGGTATCGGCCAATGTCGCGTGAGGTGCCTCAAGAGATGATGTGGAGTTACCACTTGGAGGCTTGATCGCTGGCAGTATCGGTGCCCCTGAGTAGCGTGAACACGCGTACGGCTCGAAGTAGCAACGGGGTGGGGCGGTATGGCCAGAGGGCCGGAGGCCAATGAGCGCGTTCGTCGGGAGCTTTGGAGGCTGGCAAATGGCATGTGCCAGCTATGTCGGCGTGAGCTGGACCCTGGGACTGCCGGACGCACCCCAACGGCTCAGACGGCACACAATGTGGCACTCGGCGATCATGGGCCCCGAGCGGACCCCACCCTGCCGATCGAGGCCAGGAACGCCGTATCGAACCTCCTGTTGTTGTGCTCGACCTGCCACGACATCGTCGACAAGAACAACGGAGAGGCGTACACCGTTGAGCAGTTGTCCAGGCTCAAGGCGGAGCACGAGACCTGGACCGCCGCCCTGAGGAAAGCCGGGCAGGCGTGGAGGATGAGCTACAGCAGCATCGACTACCTCAACGTGCCGAGAGTTGCGATGCTTCCGGGCGGCGACGTCGTGCAACAGGCGGCTCAACGTGCTGGCCTCGACCCGACGCGGCCCTTCTCTGGGCAGGGGTTCGCCCCCGGGATGTTCGTCGGGACTGTGCGTCCCGTCTTCGAGTCGTGGCGGGGGCACGCTGTTCCTCTCGACGAAGCCCGTCCGGACGCGATTCGGCAGGGGATGTACGTGGCGTTCAACGCGCCGATGCGTAGCCGCAACGTGTCCAACCGGCCGTTTCCTCGGCCGCTCACCGGAACATGGCAAGACGACCCCTACCTGTCCTTTCGACTGGACGGACGTACGGTCATGATCCGGTATGACCCGCAATGGCTCACCACCACTACCGCCGGCACGGACTTGGTCAGCGCAGCGACAGAGCAGGCCACCTATGCGGGGATCGGCCTTGTCGTGGGTGAATCCGCCGATGCGATTCGGATCTCCGCACTGTTCTTTGGGAAGCCGCAAACCGCAGAAGGGGCGTTCATGAAGTACGTCATACAGGGCGAGGACGAGACCGCAAGGACGGTTTCTGTCGATGACTTCGAGACAGGGTTGTCGTCGCGCGGGTCGGCATCGCAGCTGTTGGGCGCTACTCGTGACCCGAGCAACGATGACGTCACTGTGGCACTGCACTTCAACGAACTTGAGGTCGACCCGGGGCAGATCCAGCGTGAGACGTTCCGGCAACTGATGCGGGTCGTGCCGGAGTTCCGGCGCGATCTCACGGTCGCCGTGGGCACTCTTTTCACTCACTCGGGGCTGACCGGCCTGCCGAAGCCGCTTGACATCGCAGCGGCCCACCTGGCGGGCGAGCCCAAGGTGTGGTCGACGCACTCCATCAACGGCCTGGGCACTCTGCTGGCGGACGTGGAAGTGGCCTTCGCCCTCGTCCGTGGCGTGCGTAGAGGCCAACTCGATGACCTGCACCAAGCGCTCCTGGCCGAGTCGGAGAGCTACCTCGGGGCGGTCGAGGTGAATTTGCGGCGCCCGACGCACCAGCATTTCTACGGGGTGAGCCCTCGCTATCGACTCATCGAAGCGGATCTCCGACTCCTGTACAGCGCCAAGGAGTGCTACGGGGAGCTCGGCGACTGGGACCACAGATCTCACGAGCTGCTTGATGAGTGGGAATCAGAGGAGATCTTTAAGAGTGTGGCCTGGGAGGAGGACAAGGAACAAAGCGCTGCTGACGAACGTCAGGCTGAGGAAGAGATGTCCGCATGGCTGGCCACGATCGACCCGGACGAGGCAACAGCGGACTGACGGCCCCTGACCCCATAGGCGTACAGCACCCTGCGCTCGCACCTTGCCATAGACAGATCCTGAGGACCGTGGCCACCCGTGGCCGGTGGCCACGGTGTCCTCCGGGGCGAGCACGCGGAGTAGCCCACGGACTATGGCTCGCACTGTGGTGGCCGTGGCCCGGCCAGACGGAGGCCCGACAGGACTTGGTGAGCCAGTTCGAATGGCTGGTTGCGGGGGCCGTGGGGTACGGAGGCAGCGGATTCGAAGCTGCGCTGTGCGGCGAGAGCTCGGGGGCCTACAAGTCCAGTGAGCCGGTAATGCCGCCAGAGGGGAATCGGCCGGCGAGCATCGACCACGATGAGGTCGGGTCGACGCCAGACAACCAGCGCCCAACCTCCCCCGCCGGACTCCGAGCCCGAGTCGGCCCAGGCCCCGACCAGGGGCGCATCCTCGGCGGAGCCGACTGCTTCGAGTGCCACCAGCGCGGGGTTGCTGAAGCGGCCGGTGACATGGAGCAGGAGTCGTCCGTGGCGGTGTACGTCGCGCCCCTTCTCGGCGAGGGACCATACGGCGTCAGCGAGGGGATCGTCCTGGACGACGTCCGACGCGACATCGAGCACGGCGGCTTGGTCGACGGCCTGGCCGAAGGCTGTGTCGAGCAGCGCCGTGTATTCCGCGATGTACGCGGAGTCCACTGCGGGAAGCAGGTGGCCGACTGCCTGGGAGGCTTCGTTGAAGGCGAGTGTCTCAGGGGTGATCTCGTAGCGCGGGGCGTGGCTTCGGAGCACGGCGAGGGCGACTGCGGCGAGGCTGCCGACCTGGGGCTCGATCCGCTCGGGGAGATCGTTTCGGTTCAGTGCGCGGACGGCGCGGGAGAGCAGCGGCAGCCAGTCGGTTTGTGCTGGAGACCAGGCGCTGGCCGCGACGGTCCACAGGGTCAGCCGGACGACGAGCATGCGCTCGGGAGGGCCCAGGTGGGGAGCGAGGGCGACGAGGCGCTCCACCCAGCGCCGGTATCTACGGCGGACTTCCTGGTCGGCCTGCCGGAGGTCGGGCAGGGTGGCGGTGCTGCTCGCTTCGGCATCGGCTGCCTCGGGATCGTGCTCTGCCGCCATGGGCTCGGCGTCGTCATCGTCGAGGGCGGCTTCGGTGTCGTCGCTGAACCGCTCGTCCCAGGAGACGGGCAGCAGGTCCTGAAAGGGCGTGCTGATGTCGGTGGGCAGGGGGAGCCCCAGCGCGAAGCGCGTGAGCGGGTGTCCGACGCGTCCGGCGCATTCGTCCAGATAGCGCTCCCAGCCGTCCTCGTCGCCGTCCAGCGGGGCCGTCGCAGCCGCACCGCCGGTGCTGCTGCTCGCGGATACGCCCGCTGGGGTGGGGGGTAGTCCCGTACGAAGGGTCTCCAGGTCACCCAGGAATCGTTCGGCGAGCCGGGGATCCGCGAACAGGTCGGGTGGCCGTGTCGTTGGGGCCTGGGACTGGGGCGGGGTCATTCGGCGCAGGGCGCGGTCAGGGTCGACGACGAACACGATGTTGCCGAAGCTCGGTACGCCGTCGCTGTCGACTACGACCAGGCGCACACGGCTGCCCGCATCAGCCGGAGCCGTCACCGTCAGCGTGGCTTGTCCGGGCGGGATTTCGGCGATGCGCTCCCATGACTCCGGTGGTGCTGCCGCCTGAGACAATTCCAGGTGAGCAGTGTCGGAGAGAGGCCGAGCCACGCTGATCTCCAGGCCGTCCGATACACGTAGAGCACCAAGCAGCAGCGGCCCACTGCCAGCGATAGGGCGGGGAAGAGGTGGGGCCGTGTTCAGCCGGGCGGCGGGCTCGTCGGTGCCGTCCGGAAGAAGGGTGGCGGTGATGGGGGTGATGACGCCGAGTTCGCAGTTGCCGCCATCGCCCTGGGAAAGCAGCAGGGCCGCAGCGGAGAGGTTCGGGCTGCCGGTCAGGGCCCAACGCTGCCCTGCGGAGACCCACTCGACGAGTTTCCCGTGGCGGTACCGCTGGCCGTTGTCGCTGATGACGCGTCCGTCGTACTCCTTCACCAGGGCGGCGACCGACGGACCGTCGAGATCGCTGAGCCCGGGCTGGTAGGCGAGGGTGAACCGACTCGGACGGAAACGTTCGAGCAGCCGCCGCAGTGCCATCGAGCGTCGGTCGTAGAAGGGCGCGAACACGGCCAGTTCGTCGACGGGCCCCTGCGGCAGCTGATCGATGATCGGCGAACGCAGACTGCTGACGACGCGGACCTGCGGCGCTGTGGGTGTCCTGTCGCGGTGGAGCCGGTCCAGCAGCGCTGCGACCCGGTGCATCGCCTGTGGCACGCCGGCGGAGAATCTCACCTTTTCCGGGAGGTCACGCAGCCAGGCCGACAGCTCCGGGATCGCGGTGGGACTCTGCTCACCGTCCACCCGCAGAACCGTCCACAGTTCGGCGTTGGCCTGCCAGCCGGCCAACGTGGTGTTGCCGGAGCCGAGGGCGATGGTGGCGTGCTCCGGTCCGGCGAGGACCATCAGCTTGGGATGGAACGCGGGACCGTGGGCGTATGCCAGACCGGCGAGGTAGCTCCGGCCGGCCCGCCGGACGGAGCGGGGATCGTTCCGAGTCATGGAGACATCTCCCGCCACCGTGACGCGTGCGCCGGTGGCCTGGGTGACGCCGAGGGCGACCTCCTCGAAGAAGCCGAGATCGGCGGTGAAGCTGAGGAAGAGTGCTTCTTCCAGGTTCCGCCCGCCCGTGCGTTCCTCGTCGAGGATGAGGGTCAAGGGAGAGGCGAACGCGGTTGGTGGCTCCACCACGACCGGTGCCGGTGCGGTCTCAGTCAACGAGAGCCCTCCCGCTACTGGTCACCGACCAGTGCTGGTCGTCGTAGTGCAGTACGCCGCAGGTGGCCAGGACGGTCCCGAGCTGATCCAGCCGTAGCCCGACGTCACCGCGCCCCTCCTGGCTCGTCCGGTACAGCAGCCCGCCCCGCTCGTGCAGCCGGGTCGGTAACCACAGCGTGCCGTCAGCACGTCGGCGGGCCTTGGCCAGCGCGATCCGCTGCGACCGCGCCACCAGGTCGTAGGTGAGTCGGCGGCCCACATCGCGCAGTTTCATGGGCCGCGCTTCGTCAAGCCGCCGCTGGACCCATTCCGGGCCGAGCTCGACACCGCGCTGGCCGAGGAACGCGTCCCGGACCCGACCGGTGAGTTCGTCCACCCGACGGGCATTGGTGGCGAGCACCCGTAGTTCGGCGAGGGGCAAGGGATCATCACCCGCCCACCTCAGGTCGTGCTCGGCGGGCAACGGCGCTCCGGTCGTGCTCTGCGTCGCGGGAAGGGAGGACAGGAACGCGTCCACCGTCATGTCGGGAAGCTCTGCGGCGAAGCGGTCCGCCACTTCCTCGATCGGTAGCAGTCCGTCGACCTGTTCCACGAGCCAGGACCACAGGCGGCGCCAGGCTCCGACGGAGTAGTTGCGCAGCACCACTCCGCGCCAGGCGCCGGCCGCGTCGATGCCGCTGGTCACGGGATCGGTGGTCAGGAAGTCGCCGAAAGCGAGCACATGGCCGATGTCGCGGGTGAAATATCGGACGGGATGTGTGGCGACCACACGAGCCAGAAGCTGAATCGTCTGTCGTCGTGTTGCCGAGCGGGAGCCTGCTTCGGCCGGTGCACCGGGCTCGCACATGAGGTTCGCCAGCCACGCCCCATCAGGATGCTCACCGCCCACGCACACGCACAGCCGGTCACCGAAAGAGGCGAGATCATCCACGTTCAGCGTGTCCTCGGCGGCCAGTTCGAGCAGCCCGCCCAGCCCAGCTCGTAGTGCCGTGGTCTCCAACCGCGGTCCGGGAACCGGCATGGGGCCCGCACCGAGGATGCCGAGCGCGACCTCGGATCCGGCGTACGGCGCCCAGAATCCCCACGAGTTGCCTACGTACCCGTCCTTGCCCGGGACCTCGGCCTCGGACATGGCGACCGTGCCGGCGTGCAGCCGCCGGGCCAGGGCATCGACCCCATGAGCACGCGGCAGCCAGTCCAGAGCCTGCGGATGATGCGCGAACGACACGGCGGCCAATGCCACTTCCGCGCGGCGCAGCAGAGTCTGGGCGGCCGGGACCGTCAGGTCCTCCCTGTCGGCTTGCGCCGCGATCAGCCCGTGCAGTGCGTAGTAACGCCCGTGCGGCGTCTGCGTGGTCACCCCGGGGACCAGGTGATCGACCATGCGCGCCACATGCCGCTCCACCGAGAGCGGATAACGGCCCGCGGCGACGTCCAGTCCGGGGCGGTTCCAGCCCGGTCCGTCCACGAGCTCCGGTGTTTGCCTCTTGCCACTGGCAGCGACCATGCGCTCAACCATCGGACCGAGAGTAGCTGAACGCCGCTGGCCGGTGGGTGCGCCGCGCAGTGAGCCCTTTGCGGCAAGACAGTCCGCGGCTGCGCTCGACCATTTCCCGCTGTCACCCCCTCAGTCAGTGCTGTTCAGTCGGGAAACTGATCCGTCATTCTGGCGCATCTCTCGGGAGGCAGAGGCACTTCGGATGTGAATCACCCAGCCGGATGAGACAGCCCGATGGGGTGAATCTGCCTCCATGTCTGATAACCGTCATTATCAAATGAAGGCGCACTCACGTAGCCAGGGTCGGCGTATCGTCTTGTGACGTCGGGTGAGAATCCACTGCAAGCGGAGCCGTGACGCAAGACAAGGCCCGGCCTGATGGCCGAAGCGGCTGATGTGACGATAGATGAGCGGGGGAGGGATGCGCACCGTGGTCACTGGTCTGCCAAACCCGGCACTCCGCTCCCCAGCACCGGCGCCCCTCCTGGTGTCGATGTCCGACATCGCGACGTTCGCCCGGGTGAAGCGCCCTGTCGTGTCCACCTGGCGCCGACGCCACCCGGACTTCCCTGCCGCCATCTCCGAGAACTCAGGACGGCCGCTGTTCGACGGTGCGCAGGTGACCGACTGGCTGATCGCCTCCGGCCTTGGCAACGCCGCCCAGGAGGAGCTCCGATCCGAGCTGGCCCTTTTCGGCATCATCGCGCTGCGGGACCGTTTCACGCCGTGGCAGCTGGTCGAGACGCTGGGCAGCTTGCTGTGCTTGCGCCAGCTCGACCGCCGGCCACTGGCCGACGACTCGAACGTCTCCCCGGCCTCCCTGCCCGACGCCGAAGCCGACGAGGCCCTCTGGTCTGCGCTGCTGCGCCGGGCCGAACGAATCGACGCCGAGGACGATTTTGTACTCCGCGAGCTTCGCTCGATCGACGCCACGGCGGCCCCGCTCGCCCGCCTCACCGAGGACCTGGTCGAATCCGCCTACGACGAGCGCGGCGCGTATGAGTGGCTGCTCGCCGCCCGCTCCCGGCTCGGACTGGACTCCCTCGCCGCCGACGCGGTCACCCCGGAGCTGCGGAGTCTGCTCACCCAGCTCACCGACCTCCGCGTCCGTCTTGAGCGAGGCGAGTCCCTCACCCTCGCTGATCCGCACGCCCGCGCTGGTGACCTGCTCGCCGCGCTCCTCGACAACACGGAGGACCGCGACCGCGTCACCGTCCTCGCCGCCGACCCCGACGACCGGCTCACCCGCATCACCCGCCGCCGCTTCCTGCTGGCGGGCGTAAGCGAACTCGACCTGGACGTGCAGACCGGCTCCGACCTGGAAGAACGCTTCGCGGACCCGGACATCGTCGTCACCCAGCTCCCGTACCGCCCGGGCGAGGACCGCTCGGTACTCGCCGCCCTGACGGAGCTCGAACGCGTCGCCTACCTCCTCCGCCCCGGCTGCACAGCCCTCGTCCTCGGACCGGCCGACGCGCTCGTCGATGAACTGAAGAGCACCGAGGCCGCCCAGCTCCGCTCGGCCCTCCTGCGCGAGAACATCGTCGAATCGGTCATCGCGCTTCCCGGTGGGGTCCTGCCCTTCCGCCCCGGCTACCGTCCCGCCCTATGGACGCTCACACGCGGTCCCGTCCGGGAGGCGGAGGGCCTGGTCTTACTGGCCGACATCAGCTCGGAACAGCTCACGCCGGGTGTGCGCATGCGACTCGCCGAGGACGTCCTTCTCTGGCGGGCGGAAGGCTTCCGAGGACTCGACGGTCACGACCCGCGCTACGGCCGTGTGGTCCCCGTCGCCGACCTGGACCGGGCCTTCGGCGGTCCTCTGACCCCGCCTGCGCCGCCCGCCTCCGCGATCTGGTCCGACAAGGTCACCGAACGCCCCGCCCTGATCGCCGAGGCCGAGGCCCGCCTGGAGCGCGCGACGGCGGGCACCCGCACGTACGAGGACGGGCGAGGCCCCTACCGAGGGGCCGTAATGCGCAGGGTCGGTCGCCTGCCCAGGCGTACTACCCTCGGCAAGCTGGTCACCGCACGCAGGGTGACCCGCCTCCCCGGCCACCGTATCGACGAGAAGCAGCTCACCCGGGACGGCCACCACACCGTCCTGGGGCCCGAGGAGATCACCGGCGAACGCCCCGTGGGCGACCGCCGCATCGACCGCCTGCTGCTGGCGACGGCGTACGAACGGGCGGTGCTCACCGAGCCCGGTGACGTCGTCTACACCCTCGCGCCCCGCCTCGGCGTGTACGTCGACCACGACGGCTTCTCGGTCGTCGCGTTCCCGGCCCGTGTCCTCCGCGTCAACGCCGGCGCGACCCGTCCGCTCACTCCCCGGGTCCTCGCGGCCCTGCTCGGCGCGGCTCGTGGCACTGCCCGCAGTCCCAGCGCCGTACGCCCCGCCCGCCGTATCGAGGACTACCAGCTCCCCGACCTCGACCCGGACGAGGTCCTGCGCTTCGAAGCCCTCCTCGCCGAGACCGAACGCCGGGAACGCCTGCTGCGCGCCCAGTCCGACGCCCTCGCCGAGGCTCGCCGCCTGACCATCGCGGGCCTGGCCGACGGCACCCTCACCCTCGGCGAAGACCGAACCATCAACCGCACGTAACCAATCCACACCCACCAACCGACGAGTCGGAAGAAGGAACGATGCCACCCCGCAAGCGAGCCGCGGCAGCCGCCGGACAAGGCGAACTGCTCAGTGTCTCCAGCACCAAGGAGATTCAGGACATCCTGTGGAAGGCCGCGGACAAGCTCCGCGGCTCCATGGACGCCGCCCAGTACAAGGAGTTCGTGCTTGGCCTGGTCTTCCTGAAGTACGTCTCAGACGCCTTCACCGAACGCCGTGAGGAACTGGCCGCCGACCCCGAGCTGGCCCAGATCCCCGAGCACCGCCGGGCGGCCTTCCTTGAGGAGAAGGACGAGTACACGGAGAAGAACGTCTTCTGGGTCCCCCCGACCGCCCGCTGGGACCACATCTCCGAGAACGCGGCCAGCGCAGAAGGCGGTGTCGGCGCACTTCTGGACACGGCCATGGACGAGGTGATGAAGGCCAACAAGACCCTCACCGGCGTCCTCCCGAAGATCTTCAACCGCGACAACGTCGACCAGAAGCGCCTGAAGGAACTCGTCGACCTCATCAGTGACGCGCGCTTCACGGGCCATGGCGACCGCCCGGCACAGGACGTGCTGGGCGAGACGTACGAATACTTCCTGGAGCGCTTCGCGCGGGCGGAGGGCAAGCGGGCCGGCGAGTTCTACACACCGGCGAGCGTGGTCCGCCTGATCGTCGAGGTCCTGGAGCCGTACGAGGGGCGGGTGTACGACCCGGCGTGCGGCTCGGGCGGCATGTTCGTGCAGAGCGGCAAGTTTGTCGAACGGCGCAAAGGCAAGGACCACACGCACGACATCGCGGTCTACGGCCAGGAGGCCAACGAGCGCACCTGGCGCCTGGCCAAGATGAACCTAGCCATCCACGGCATGGACCCGAAGGGCGTCGGAGATCGCTGGGCGGACACGTTCGCGGACGACAAACTGCCGGATCTGAAGGCCGACTTCGTGATGGCCAACCCACCCTTCAACATGTCGGACTGGGCGAGGAAGTCGGACGACCGGCGGTGGCGTTACGGCACCCCGCCCCAGTCGAACGCCAACTATGCGTGGCTCCAGCACATCGTGTCCAAGCTGGGGGACCGGGGCAGCGCGGGTGTGGTTCTGTCAAACGGCTCGATGTCGTCCAATCAGTCGGGCGAGGGCGAGATCCGCGCGGCGATGGTCGAGGCGGACCTGGTGTCCTGCATGATCGCCCTGCCGGCCAACCTGTTTCGTACGACCGCGATCCCGGCGTGCCTGTGGTTCCTGACGAAGGACAAGTCCCCGCAGAACACAAAGGCGTTGGAGGACCGGCGGAGCCGGGTGCTGTTCATCGACGCGCGCGCGATGGGCACGATGGTCGACCGCACGGAGCGGGTCCTCACGGAGGAGGACCTGGAGAAGATCTCCGACACGTATCACGCGTGGCGGGGCACTAAGTCGGCGCGGGATAAGGGTCTTTCCTACGAGGACGTTCCGGGGTACTGCTACAGCGCCACGCTGGAGGAGATTGAGAAGCACGACTATGCGCTGACGCCGGGGCGATATGTGGGAGCAGCGGAGGTTGAGGAGGACCCGGACGCGGAGCCGGTGGAGGAGCAGATCGCTCGGCTGACCAAGGAGCTGTTCGAGCAGTTGGATGAGTCGGCTCGGTTGGATGCGGTGGTGCGGGAGCAGTTGGGGAGGATCGGTGACTGAAGCAATTGTTGCTGGTGTACCGACCGCTTGGGAGCAATCCACGCTGGCAGAGATCTGTGAGCGCGGTGGCGGCAATATCCAAACGGGCCCCTTCGGTAGTCAACTCCACGCCTCGGACTATGTTCCAGTTGGAGTTCCGAGCGTGATGCCCCAGGATATTGGGGACAATGTAATCCGGGAGGATTTCATTGCACGCATCACTGTTGAGGACTCTTTGAGGCTTTCCCGGTATCTTCTTCAGGCTGGCGACATTGTCTACTCGCGCAGAGGCGACGTGGAGCGGAGAGCGCTGGTTCGCCCAGTCCAGGAAGGCTGGCTTTGCGGGACAGGGTGTCTGCGAATTAGGTCAGGTGACGCGATTAACTCTGCTTACCTTTCCTACTACCTAGGTCATCCCAGCGTGCGGCAGTGGATTAAGCAACACGCTGTCGGTGCGACTATGCCGAACCTGAACACTAAGATTCTCGGCGCTGTCCCAGTTGTCGTTCCTTCACGGAAGGAGCAGGAGTCCGTCGCGGCCGTACTTGGGGCACTGGACGACAAGGTCGCGGCCAACGAGCGCATCGCCGTTACGTACGAGGACTTGCTCAAGCTGCAGGTCGAGCGTATGGGGCTGGAGGTCGAGCCAGACCGTGAATCTGCTGTGCCCGTGACCGAGTTTGTTCGCTTCAACCCCAAGGTTGCGAAGCCGTCCGCAGATGCTGTTTATGTGGATATGGCTGCTCTCTCTACGAGTCGGGCAGGTATCGGGAGTTGGGCAACGAGGAACCCGAAGGGTGGAACTCGATTCGCCAATGGGGACACGCTTCTGGCCCGTATCACGCCGTGCCTGGAGAACGGCAAGACGGGGTATGTCGACTTTATGGATGATGGTGAAATCGGGGTGGGTTCTACTGAGTTCATCGTGATGCGTTCAGTCCAGGGAATCCCACCCGAGTTCGGCTATTTCCTGGCGCGTAGTAATAGATTCCGTGAGCATGCCATCCGGAACATGATTGGCTCATCGGGGCGTCAGCGGGTTGCTGCTGTGGACGCGGCGAACTTTCACATCAACCGACCTGACGAAAATCTGCTCACTGAATTCGGTGAAGTGGCATCGGATTCCTTCACGCACATGCGGTCACTTGACCGTGAATCTCGCACCCTGGTCACTCTCCGTGACGCTCTCCTCCCCCAGCTAATGTCCGGCAAGCTCCGGGTCCGAGACGCTGAGAAGGTCGTGGAGGAAGCCGTATGACCACCGAAAGCGGCAGCGAGCACACCCCTGACAGCCCCACCCCTGCCCACCTCGACGCCAAAATGACCGAGTCCACCTGGGAGCACCTGGCCCTGGACGAACTCGCCCAACTCGCCTGGGAATCCAGGCCCGGCAAAGACCTCGCCCCCGGCACCGGCCACCGCCGAGACTGGGACGACCTGATCCTCCACGGCGAGCTCCAGGCAGCCGTCGAGAAGCTGAACCCGGAGCTGACCGCCGCCGCCGTCCACGAAGCCCTCCGCATCGCCACGGACCCGGCCTCCCGTGAGGCATACCCGGAGAACAAGCAGGCGCACGAGTACCTGACCACCGGCATGCGCCTCACCTACACCGACGAGTTCGGCGCCGAGCAGACCCCCACCGTCCGCCTCGTCGACTTCACGGACCCCGGCGCGAACAGCTACCTCGCCGTCAACCAGGTCACGGTCAGGGACACCGACGGCAGCCACCGCCGCTTCGACATCGTCCTGTACGTCAACGGCCTGCCCCTCGCCGTCATCGAGCTGAAGAGCGCCTCCGACGAGAACGCGACCCTCAGGTCGGCGCACGCCCAACTCCAGACGTACGTCTCGGAGTTCCCGATCGCGTTCCGCTACAACGTCCTCTGCCTGGTCTCGGACGGCATAACCGCCAAGTACGGCACAGCATTCACGCCGTACGAACACTTCGCGCCCTGGAACGTCGACCACGAGGGCGAGCGCGTCGACACCAACGAGCCCGGCTACGACGGTCTCGACGCGCTGAACCTGGCCTTGCACGGCCTGTTCACGCAGGACCGGTTCCTCTCCCTCACCCGTAACTTCGTCAACTTCCCTCCGCCCAAGCCGGGCGAGCCTCTCTCCGGCAAGCGCATCGCGAAGCCGCACCAGTACTTCGCGGTGAACAAGGCGGTGGACGCCGTCGTCGAGGCGTCGCGGACGAACGGCCAGGCCGGCGTCGTCTGGCACACGCAGGGCGCGGGAAAGTCGGAAGAGATGGTGGAGACGGCCGCGCTCGTCCTCCGCCATCCGGCACTCAACAACCCCACCATCGTTGTCATCACCGACCGCAATGACCTCGACGACCAGCTCTACGACACTTTCCTCGACAGCGAGTCCCTGCTGGAGACAAAAGCTCACCAGATCGACACGCGCGAGGAGCTGCGCACCGAGCTGACGCGGCGCAACGTCGGCGGCATCGTCTTCACCACCCTCCAGAAGTTCGGCCTGAGCAAGGAGGAGAAGGATGCCGGCAAGTCGCACCCGCTCCTCTCCGAGCGCCGCAACATCCTGGTGATCGTCGACGAGGCCCACCGCTCGCACTACGACAGCCTCGACGGCTACGCCCGCCACCTGCGCGACGCCCTGCCGTATGCCACCTTGCTCGCCTTCACCGGTACGCCGATCTCGAAGGCCGAGGCCGACACCCGTGCGGTCTTCGGCGAGTACATCGACATCTACGACCTGAAGCGCGCCGTAGACGACGGGGCTACGGTCCGCGTCTTCCACGAGCCGCGTGTCATCAAGGTTGACCTGCCCAAGGGTGTCGACCCAAACAAGATCGACGAGCAGGCTAACACCGTCACCGAGGGCATGGACGACGCAGAGCGCCGCCGCGCCATCCAGTACGCCACGACGATGAACACCATCTACGGCTCCGAGGACCGCATAGCGAAGCTCGCCGACGACCTGATCGCCCACTGGGAGCAGCGCCGCGAGCTGGTCAAGCCCGACATCGGCGCCCCGGGCAAGGCGATGATCGTGTGCGCGACCCGCGAGATCTGCGTACGGGTCTTCGACGCGCTGGCCGAGCGGCGGCCCGGCTGGGTCAGCGACGAGGTCGACAAGGGCGTCATGAAGATCGTCTTCCACGGCGACCGCTCCGACCCCGAGCACATGCGCAAGCACTCGCTGCGCAAGTCCCAGCAGAAGGTCGTCCAGAAGCGCGCCAAGGACCCCGACGACGAGCTGGAACTGCTCATCGTCCACTCGATGCTGCTCACCGGCTACGACGCCCCGCCCATCCACACCTTGTACATGGACCGCCCGATGCAGGGCGCCAACCTGATGCAGGCGCTCGCTCGCGTCAACCGCCGTTTCCGCGGCAAGCAGGATGGTCTGCTCGTCGGCTACGCGCCCCTCACCGACAACCTCACCAAGGCCCTGCGCGAGTACTCGGACCAGGACCGCAAGGACCAGACCCTCGGCGCGGACATCGAACGGGCCGTCACCGAGGTCAAGAACGAGATCGCCACCATCAAGGGGCTGCTGGCCGGGAGCCGATGGAAGGAGTGGCTGGCCGACACCAGCCGTCCCGACTCCCGCAAGCGCGCGCTGCGTCTGACCGCCGACTTCCTGCGTGACCCGAAGAACCCGGGCAACAAAGTCGAGCCTCCCGCCAAGCCGCTCTCCGTCCGCTTCAAGGACAGCGCCGCCCGGCTGGACCGCTTCTACCGTGTCTGCGCGATGAGCAAGGAGATCGCCGAGCGCTGCGAGGACTTGGACGACTGGCGTCGTGACATCTCCTTCTTCAGCGAGGTCCGGGCCTGGATGATCAAGCTCGACGCCGCCCAGCGCGAGGCGAGTGGGGAGCCGCTCAGCGCCGAGGTCCAGCGTTACCTGCAAGCCCTCGCGGCCTCGGTCGTAGACGCCGACGACATCACCGACCTGTACGCGGAGGCCGGTATCGGCCGGCTGGACATCACCCGTCTCAACGAGGCGCAGCTGCGCAATCTGGAGAACTCGGAGACCCCGCACTTGGTCACCGAGGCCCTGCGCCGCATGATCCAGCAGAAGATGCGCGAGGTGACCAAGCACAACGTCGTCCGCAACGAGAGCTTCACCGAGCGTCTGAATGATCTGATGAGGCGTTACATGCTCCAGCAGCTCACCAGCGCCCAGGTGATCGCCGAACTCGCCGCCCTGGCACGGGAGGTGTCGGCGGAGGCCCGCCGTGGCGAGCGGTTCGACCCGCCGTTGACCCACGCCGAGCTGGCCTTCTACGACGCCGTCGCACACCGCGACATGGCCGAGGCCATGGAGGGTGGCGACGACACCCTCGCCAAGATCGCCCGTGCCCTCGTCAAGGACATCCAGAAGAACCTCTCTGTCGATTGGCTCTCCCGCGAACCTGTCCGGGCGAAGCTCCGTACCCGCATCCGCCGCGTGCTGGCGATGTTCGACTACCCGCCGGAGGAGGAGCGCGAGGCGGTCGACCTGGTTCTCAAGCAGATGGAGATCGTGGCCGCTCTCTGGGCGCCCGCCGCGAAGTAGCAACGCATACGGGAGGGCGACACCAGGGGCGCCCTCCCGTCACGGCCAGGTGCGCTCGACGCGGTCGTGCCGTACGACATCACCCCGCGCTTCATGATGGATGGTCCTTGTCTTGGTTTCTTTGATAACCCCAGTTATCGCTGAAAACATGGATTGAGTAACTTCTTCGCCCCTAACGTCTGTTCCGTAACACCGGGCTCGCGCAAAGCGAGAGGCTCACCCCTCTCGCTCACCGCACGAATCCGGACCTGGAACCGACCACAGAGGGCGGAGAGCACCATGACGGAACACCCCGCACAGAGCGAGCCGAACGCATCTGACCATCAGGCCGATCGTCGCCGAGGCGCCTCCTCGACGGTCTCCCGCCTGACCGCCCGCCTCGAAAGCTCGGCGCTCGCCGAGGCACCTCGGGAACTCCTGCGAGAGGCACTGGGCGCCACCGCGACGGAGTCCTCCGGCACCCCCGCTGCTGCGCACCCGGACCAGCGGGTGTTCCTCGACTCCATCAGCGTCAACGGCTTTCGCGGCATCGGCCGCAAGGCTCGTCTGCCGCTGACCGCGCAGCCCGGAGTCACCCTCGTCGTGGGGCGTAACGGCTCGGGGAAGTCCAGCTTCGCCGAGGGCGCTGAGACGGCGCTCACGGGCCGGACCGCTCGCCTGGACAAGCAGCGGGGAGAGGTGTGGCGCCGGCACTGGCGCAACCTGCACGACGGGGCCGACCCGAAGGTCGAGGTCCGCCTCGCCATCGCGGGCGACCCTCGGCTGTCCACTCTGATGTGCACCTGGTCCGGCGACGACGTCACCGCCCCCGAGGTCGAGTTCAGGCGGCCGGGCCACGGCCGTCGGCCCTTCGCTGGCATCGGGTGGGAGCGGGCCCTGAAGGACTACAGCCCCTTTCTGTCGTACGCGGATCTCGACAAGGTTCTCAATGGCAGGCCCAGCGAGCAGTACGACTCGGTCGCCGCCGTCCTCGGACTCCGCGAACTGACCGACGCGGACGAGCGGCTCCAGGGCATTGAGAAGGCGCTCGACTCCGCGCTGAAGCAGGCCGAGGCGGAACGGCCCGTACTTGCCGAGGCGTTGTCCGCGCTGGACGACCCGAGGGCGGTACGCGCGCTCGCGGTCGTCGGCAAGGCGGGCGACCCCGACTTCGTCGAGCTCGACGCCCTCGTGACCTCACTGCCCGACGCGGACGAGGGCCGTCTCCGGGAACTGCGGACGACCGCCGCGCTGACCGGACCTGACCTCGGCGCGGTCGGCGCGGCCGTGGACCGGCTGCGCGAGGCCGTCGCCGTACTCGACGACGTACGTGCCTCGGGCGCCGAGGACGCCCACCAGCGCGCGGAGCTGCTGGCCAAGGCCCTGGAGCACAGCCGCCGACACGAGGACGAGGACACCTGCCCGGTGTGCGGGTCCGACCGGGCGCTCGACGAGGCGTGGGCCGAGCGGGCCGCCGAACAAGTGACGATCCTGCGGCAGGAGGCCGCGACCGCGCGGGAGGCCCGTACCGGGCTGCGGGACGCGGTGGACGCCCTCCGCTACCTGGTCACCCCGGTCCCCGCGTGGCTGCCCGCCCCGCTCGTGGACCCGTGGGAGGAGTGGCAGGCGTGCCGGGCGATCGACGACGCCGAGCGGCTCGCAGCCCGCGCCGAGACCGCCGCGCTCGTCCTCGCCGACGCCTGCGCCGCGCTGCGCGACGAGGCGCTGCGGGAGCTGGAAAAGCTCGACGAGGAGTGGCGCTCCTGTGTCACCCGCCTGGCGGGCTGGCTCGACCGGGGCCGGCCCGCGTACGCCGGCAAGCCCCGGCTGTGCCAGGTCAGGGCGGCCCGTAAGTGGCTCAAGGAGGCGCGTGCCGAGCTGCGCGAGGAGCGGCTGCGGCCGTTCGAGGATCACTCGCAGCGGATCTGGGAGGAACTGCGTCAGCAGAGCAACGTGGACCTGCGTTCCGTGCGCCTGACCGGTAGCGAGAAGGCCACCGTGCGCAAGCTGGTGATGGATGTGTCCGTCGACGGCACCGAGGCGGCGGCCCTTGGCATCATGAGCCAGGGCGAACTGCACTCCCTCGCGCTCTCGCTCTTCCTGCCGCGCGCCGCTGCGCCGGACAGCCCCTTCGGATTCGTCGTCATCGACGACCCCGTGCAGTCCATGGATCCCGCCAAGGTTCACGGCCTCGCGAAGGTCCTGCACGACCTCGGGGAGACCCGGCAGGTAGTGGTCTTCACCCACGACACGCGGCTCCAGCGGGCCTTCACCAACCAGGAATTCCCGGTGACCGTCCTGGAGGTGGAGCGGGCTGGCCGGTCCGTGGTGACCGTGAACCGGGTGACCGATCCGGTCGGTCAGGCACTGGCTGACGCACGCGCCCTCATCCGCACGCGAAACCTCCCGCCGGTCGCGCTGACCCATGTGCTGCCCAGTCTCTGCCGTGCCGTCCTGGAACGGGCCTTCTCCGAGGCCGCGTGGCTGCGGCTGCACCGGGCGGGGCTGGCCGAACACGAGGCGGAGAAGACCGTCGCGGGGGCCGTCACGCTGATGGACATCGCCGCCTTGGGGCTCTTCGGAGACCCGTCGAAGAGGGCCAGTGACGTCTATCGCGAGCTGGGCAGGCGGTGTGGCCCTGGGGCGGTGGACCTCGTCCGACAGTGCCAGGAGGGTGCCCACCCGTCGGGCACCTCGATGCCGGACCCCCACCGGTTCGTGGACGGCATCAAGGCCGTTGCCCTGACGGTACGCAAGCCCGAGGAGGGGCCGTGAACCAGACGATTCGCCAGCTACTTGACACCGCCGACCTGCTCCTCACGGACACCAGCGAGCCCGCCACGCCCGCTGCCACGACCGTACCCGCCGCGTCCGCTGCCACTACGGCGAGCCGGTGTCGAGGTGCCGCCTTCGCCCTCCGTGTCGCGCTGGAGAGCGCGGTCGCCGACCGCCTCACCGCCCACCGGGCGCCGCGCGCGATCCGGGAGGGCTCCCAGCGGGCCGCGTTCCTCTGGCTCCGCGGTTGCGCCGAAGCGGGAACGGCCCGCCGCGCGAAGGCCGTGTGGAGCCAGCTCTGCCTGGGATGCCACTACCACCAGTACGAGATAGGTCCGACGGAGGAGCAGGTCGGCGACTGGCGTACCGAAGTCGCTGCGATCGTCGCCCTGTTGGCCCTCTGACCCGCATCGGCGCCAGGAGAGTCGCTGCCGGGAGGAGACACACGTGAGAACGACACCACGAGGACGCTTATCGCGGCCGTCCACAAAGACCAGAATGAGGAGCAACACCATGACGGCCCGTACGTCCAAGCGAACCCTGTACCGGCTCAGAGGCGTGCCTCCCACTGTCGACGCGATGTTCGACGCCCTGGACGCGGACCAGTTGGAAAGGGTCTACGCGGATTTCGACGTCCCCGAGAACCTCGGTGTACCGGCGATCCTGGTCACCGGCAGCTTCGAGCAGCCGGTGGCGAGCTGGTGCGACGAGATCTTCCGAACGACGGGTATCGAGGTGTCACGGCCCGTCAACCGTTCGGCCGGCCTGCCGATGCTGGCCGTCGACGGTGAGGTGTACGCGATTGGTTACGACCAGGGCTTCCGCCTGGTGCCCGACAGCCTGAAGGACCACCGCTTCGGGCTGAGCTTCGCGTCCCGCCGGGTGGACCCCGCGAAGATCCGGGACCTGGTGTCGCACACTCCCGGCGGAGGGCGTACCGACATCACCCTGATCCCGAGCGGGGCCTCGGTATGGAGCCTGGGCATCGTCGAGCACGCGCAGATCGTGCGCCGCCTCGGCGGCCACCTGGACAACATCCCGCTCACCATCTCCCGGGACAACCCGGGGAAGATCTCCAGTGCCGAGGGCGGCGCCGGCCTGCGCATGCGGCTCGGTGTGGAGGGTGCCGACCTGATCGCCGACATCCGGGCGATCGCCTGCGTGTTGCGCGAGGAGAAGCCGAGCCCGGAGCTGGAATTCGTCGAACACGTCGTGCCTGTCGACGATCCCAGCCTTGTCACCGGCCTGGAGGCCATCCTCGACGACCTTCTGGGGCAGGAGCCCGACGGGAGAATCAACGTCGCCGTCCCCGCCGACCATTGGGACGACTACATGGCCGCCCGGGCATTCAGGGCCAGGATCAACAGCGATGCGGCCGGCCGGTCGGCCGACGACTTCGACCTTGAGTACGTCCTCTGCCGCGCACGCATCCAGCGTGCGGGCAGCCGCGTGGCAGCGCTCCGGGAAGGAACTGTCACTCTGTATCGGCATCACCGCGCCGACCGGGCCGACGAAATCTGGGCGTCCAGCGCGCTTCGCTGGATCGAGGCGGAAGTGTTTCTCGACTCTCGCCGGTTCTTCCTGATGGACGAGCACTGGTATGAGATCGACCAGGCGTATCTGAAGGCGATCCGCTCGCACGCCGAGCGGCTGATCACCCACTCCCCGTCCGTCGACCTGCCCCCGTGGGTGCTCGGAGAGAAGGAGCGCACTTACAACGAGTCCGTGCCTGACCAGCGGCCCGGGTACGTCTGCTTCGACCGCGACAACGTTCAGACCGCGCTGCACCGCGGGAACGGCGTGGAGATCTGCGACCTGCTGAGCCCGGACAATGTCCTGGTCATGGTGAAGCGCGCCAAGGGCTCCGACGCGCTGAGCCACCTCTTCAGCCAGGCCCTCGTCGCTGTACAGACGCTGCGGAACTCCCCGGAGGGCAGGGAACGGTTCGCCGAGAAGGTGGCTGCGGCTCGGCAGGGGCGCGGTCTACCGGAAGGCTTCCGGCCTTCGAAGGTCGTCTTCGCAATCCTGCTGAAGGACGGCACTGACCTCACCGCCGATACCCTGTTCCCGTTCTCGCAGGTCACCTTGGTGCAGACGGCCAGGACGCTCGAAGCATGGGGTGTCCAGGTTGAGGTCGTCGGCATCGGCTCAACTCCGTCGGTCGTCACCTCGACTGGGATCCGGCGGTTGGCGGCGTAGCCGCCGCTCACCGTAGCGGCGTACGACGACGTTGAGTAAAGCCTGGAGAGATGCCGTCCCACTTGGCGCTTGTGTGGTCAGCCGTCGTCTCGCCGTCCAAGCA
Source organism: Streptomyces sp. NBC_01478 (assembly GCF_036227225.1). Lineage (GTDB taxonomy): Bacteria > Actinomycetota > Actinomycetes > Streptomycetales > Streptomycetaceae > Streptomyces. The sequence continues at coordinate 6,446,591 of NZ_CP109444.1, forward strand.
GGCGGGCCTGTTCTCTCTTCAGCCGGGCGAACCCCTCCCGCGCATACACACCGATCTTCTCGCTGGGGAACGACACCACCGACTGGTGCTGGTCGTAGCTGCCCTGCGCCCACCTGGCGACGGTGATCTCGTAACCCGACACATGCGCGCAGAGTTGCAGCAGAAGCGGCGGCATCTCGGGTTCGCTCAGAAGGTCGGCGTGCCGGATGACGAGGTCACGCATGGCTTGGATGTTCGGCAGAAAGACGGTTGAGGGGCCTCGCGTTTTCCGGACAGGCTTCTGACCGTTTACATCACGCGGCGATTCGCAACTTCTCGTATTCGGCGTGGACTTCGCGCGGAGGGCGGTAACCCACCGCCGAGTGGAGGCGCTTGCGATTGTACCAGAATTCGATGTATCGAGTGATGTCCTGCCGAGCGGCCTCGCGGGTCAGGTAAGTCACCCTTGATACGCGCTCGTTCTTCAGGGCGCCGAAGAATGATTCGGCCATGGCGTTGTCGAAACAGATCCCGGTGCGGCCGGCGGATCTACGGAGCCCGAACCGGTCCAGCGTCCTCCCGAACTCGGCCGACATGTAGTTACTTCCGCGATCCGAGTGAAATATCGCGTCGGCCGAGAGGTTCCTGTTCCGTGCCGCGTTACGGATCGCCCTGGATATCAGCGGAGTTTGATAGTGGTCGTCCATCGCGTACCCGATGACTTCCTTAGTGCAGCAGTCGATTACCGTCGCGAGGTACAGCCAGCCTTCCCCGGTCGCAACATAGGTAATGTCACCGACGAGTTTCTCACCGGGCGCATCCGCGGTGAAGTCGCGGCCGACGAGGTCCGGCACCTGGTCGGCCGCAGCCTGAGTGAGGTTGAACCTCTTCGGCTGTGGCTGGCACGACACCAGGCCGAGTTCGCGCATGAGGCGGCGGACCAGCTCCACGCCCGCGACGACGCCCCAGCGGTGCAGCTGGGCCTGGAGGCGCCGGTGCCCGTAGGTGCTGTCGGACATATCGAAGGCTTTCTTGATGAGCAGTTTCAGTTCCTCGCGCCGCTGGGCCGTCGCGGATTCCGGGCGGGAGCGCCAGTCGTAGTAGCCGGATCGGGATACACCGAGCCGACCGCACATGAACTCGACGCTGTATGCGTACTCCTCGGTGTCGAGCCGCATCTCGTCGATGAACTCGTACTTGCTTGCTACCGGGGATCCTTCGCGAAGTACGCTGCCTTAGATTCAACCGGTCAAGGCAACGCTCTCTGCTGGTGTCCGGAAACCCAGGCACTTGCGCGGACGGTTGTTGAGCTTCGTCGCGATGGCGCTGATCGACTCCCCGGACCTCCACCGCCGCCACAGGTCGGCCTTCATCTCGTCCGACATCCCCGGCCGTCCCAGTCTCGCCACTTCTACCGCCCTCAACCTGCACTGTTGCTCTGACCGGTTGAATCTAAGGCGGCTTTTTTCAGGAAAGAATTTTCCATCTCCAGCTCACGGATACGTCGTTCGAGTTCCCTCAGGCGCGCCCGCTCATTAACCGTCAATTCTGCATCGGGAGCCGGTTCCTGCTGCTTCAGGTGCTTCTTCACCCAGCCGCGTAGCGTCTCCGAGTTCAACTCAAGCTCCCGGGCAACTTCGGAGATCGTCTTGCTTGACCCCAACGCGATCTGGACGGCTTCCTCGCGGAACTCCGGCGAGTACTTACTGGGTGGCGCCACTTCTTCCTCGTTTCCTCGTTCAGGACAACCCTATTGGGTGCCTGTCCGGAAACTTCGGGGCCCCTCAACGGGTGGAGCACCAGTTGTACGAGCTGGACTCAGGCGAGCTGATCCGCTGCCCGCCCAAGGACGACAGCTACCGCACCATCGATGTGACGGACTGGTTGTCGGCCCTGGTCGCCGACCACATCGCCCGTACGAAGCCGACACCGTGCGCCTGCCACGGCAAGAGGTACGTGTTCCGTGGCCAGGGCACCGCTCGCACCGGCGGACACACGGGCGCCAAGCTCGTGGACGTCGCTCGCCGCGCGGAGGTTTCCAGCGGCACTGTGTCCAATGTTCTCAACCATCCCGAGCGGGTACGGGAGGACACACGCGTCCGTGTTGAACGCGCCATAGCCGAGCTGAAGTTCGTCCGAGGAGGCGTCCCGACGGAGAACGCCGCCCACTGGCGCCGCAACGGCTTCGCCACCTGGCTGTTCGCGCCGGCCACCTCCGGCTGGTACCCGAAGAAGGCACCTCAGGAGGCCCGCCCGGTCCCGCTGCTCGGCGAGCCCTGGCCCGGCATCCCGGTCCGAGGCCGCAACGCCCAAGGCAGGGCCGACGCCTGCTGGCTGCCTGTCGCCAGAGGGCTCACCCCGCACGGCCTGCGCCACTCTCATCGCACGCACATGGAGGATCTCGGCACCGAGAAGGTGCTCATGGACGAGCGCATGGGCCACATCGACGGCTCGGTCTCGGCCCGCTACGCCCACGTGACCCCTGGCATGCGCGAGCGCCTCAAGGCCAGCCTGACCGATAAGTGGGAGGCAGCGCTCGATGCCCGGCGTGGCCTGCACCCGCGCTCGCCGGTTGCCGTACTCGATCGGCTGCTGCGCGCTCGCGCTACGACGATGGCCGGATGGTCGGGAGACGGGCTCCGGTTACCTCGAATGGAGCCCTTCTAGCGCGCGACGTGTGCGGCTCGGTGGCCTTGGTGGTCGTACTGGTAAGGCGACGGCGGATCTCCCCGATTTGCCGCGCCGGGGCTGGGTTGGGGCGTACGCTATACATGGCAGATCGCGCCTGCCCGCTCCGAGTCATGGTGGCCCACGTCCATCGTGGCGGCGAAGACAAGGTTCCCCGAATCGCGCAGCAGCGTTCCGCCAGGTCATCCAAGTATCCGTGGCGGGGTGGATGTGGGGCGTCCCGCCAGATGGAGCACACGATGACCACGAACCGTCGCCGCAAGGCTGAGATTCACGCCCACCAGGCAGCCACCGGAACGGCGTATCTGGTGGCCCGCCGACAGGTCGCTGCCTTGGCCGAGGTGATGCAGCAGCATCCGTGGCTCAACTCCTTCGGCATCGGGGTCTTCGATCCCCTTCGCAAGACGGCCGAGCAGCGCCGGACCGACCTCGCCGCCGGCCGCGAGGAGTTGGCCGGGAGCGGGGCCACGGTGATGGAGACGGCCGCGTGGCTGCGCGAGAACATCACGCCGATCAAGACCCCTACCGCCAGCAGCTACAGCGTGAAACACGTGATGGAGCGGGCAACCGGCAGGTACGTCACCAATGGCGAGTTCATCGCCGCCGCTCTCGTCGCTGGCTACACCTTCAAGTACGTGCAGCCGAATGTGCTGTTCGGAATGAGCGCCCGGGACCTGAAGCGGATGAACTGAGCACCCCAGAACGGATCCCTCCGGCCGTCTGAACGGGCCTCAAAGGGGTTCGGTCTTCCACGGGCGCTTCATCGTGTGCGCAGGACCTTCGAGATCCTGCGCACACGACAGCTTTAGCCAGGGCGTCGGCAGTAACGGCCGAAAGGTCAACGGCATCTGACGGAGGATCCTCGGCGGGTGGCGGTGCACTCCTTACCAGTGGGTCGAGGTCGATGATTCGACGGTCAGGTGGTCGTGGCGGGGCGTGGGCTGCCGTGGAAGACCTGGCTGGCGTGCCAGGAGCGGTGGATCGCGGCGATGGGGTGGGTGCCGGGCTGAGGTCCGATGAGTGGTCGGTCGGCGAGTGCGATGACGTGTTCGCGGGCGGCGGGGCTGTGGCCGACGAAGCGCTGGGAGACCAGGACGCGGTTGCCCTCGCCGACACCTAGGACGCCCTTGTCGAAGAGTTTGTGGTGCAGCGAGCACAGGCACAGTCCGTTGTCGACGTCGTCCGGGCCGTCGAACGCCCACCAGCGCACGTGCGCGGCCTCCAGCCCGACCGGCACCGCGCCGATTCTGCCGTCGTAGCCGCAGAAGGCGCACTGATACTCGTAGGCCGTCAGGACCTGCTCGCGCATCCGCGGATCCCGCCGCCTCCGCACGGCGGCCGAGAGCTGTCCGGTCTCCGCCGGCTCCAGCTCCAGGCCGACGGATTCGCACAGGTCGCCGTGGAGCGAAGGCGGGAAGTGCAGGTCGAGCAGGACCCGTGCCATCCGGCCAAGCAGCTCCGGCTCACGCCGCAGTGCCGCCCGCAGTTCCGGCGCCAGCCGCCCCGCGGCCCCCGCGCCCCGCAACTTCCGCACCCCGCTGCCGGGGCTGCCCGGTCCGCGATCGGTGCGCACCTCCCACACACCGTCGCTCACCAGGTGGTGGAACGGGTAGGCCGGAGTCGTCCTGTTCGGCGGACCGTACTCGGTCAGTAGCCGCTGCAGATCCTCCTCCACCGCGCTGTACCGCAGTTCGACGGCGGCATCCTGCTGGAACCGGCCGAGGGCGTACAGCAACAGCAACGGCTTGTGCGGAGCGCGGGTCCCGCTTCTGGTCCACTGCCTTAGTTGCGCGGTGCGCTCCAGCCAGTCCATGACCGGTGATCGTAATCGCGCCTCGTTGACCAGCGATCTGCGCATGTGTGGAAAGCCTAACGAGTCGTGACGAGCTGATTGCGACGTGTCGTAACCAGGTGGCGCCATCGGTCACGGGTCTGTTGTTCTCCGTCGATCCACCGTGCTCGCGCGGTGTGCTCGGGAAGCGAAAGGCCAGCCATGAAGTGGGCGATGTCGACGTAGTAGGCGTAGTCGCCGCTCTGCGTGAGTTCGCACAGGCGTGTGATCGCGGTGGCGAGGTCGTCCTGGGCGTTGAGGACGGCGTGGTGGAAGCACAGGGCCAGTTGCAGTTTCGCCGCGGCGTAGGCAATGCCGGAGACACCGATTTCGGCGAGCAGGACGGCCGCCCGGCCGGGCAGGTCGGCGGCGAACCCGGCGTCGCGTACGAGCACGGCGATGCGAGCGGTCATCTCGCTGGAGCGCAGGCTGAGGTGAGACAACAGCCGTTCCGCCAGATCGAGTTCGTCGTCGGCCCGAAGCGGATCGGAGAAGGAGACGGCGAAGGCGAGATGAGCCTGCACCATGGCGGTCTCGCCGAACACACCGTGCTCCTCAGCTTCGTTCCGGCCTGCCAGGTAGGCGGCTATCGCCCGCTCCATGTCGCCCTGCACCCACCACACGTCTCCCAACACCCGATGGTGCCGCCCCTCCCAGCCCAGCCTCCCCGCGGCTTCGACCGCGGTCGGGAAGTCTCCGGACAGTCGGCTCAGGTGTGCCAGGCCGCGCCGAGCCGCGGAAGCGAGCCGACCGTCGGCGGAGGCGACGCGGTGCATCCCGCGACGCGAATCATCGGTCAGACCGAGGTCTCGCTGGGCCTTCGCCAGGTAATACGTGGCCAGTTCGACCAGGTCATCGGGGAGCAGCTCCGAGGCGAGGACGGCCGAGAGCCGACTGGTCGTGCGTTCGCGGTGCTCGTGCTGGCGTCGGGCGACGGCGCTCAGCGTTTCCACCAGGGCATCCGCCGCGGTCTGCAGGCCACCTGACGACGTGGCATCGGCGGCGGGAAGCGCCAGCGGTTCCCAGACGGAGTCCCCTACATACTGGAATGCGGCATCGGCGAGCCAGCCGAGATCGAAATGGAAGTCCCGTGCGAGGAGCAGTCCTTGCTGGAGACAGCCGACCAGGACGGCGCGATCGTGTCGCAGGTCCTGGCACCACTGGGATTCCAGGGCGTGGAAGGCTCGTTGGGCCGCGCGCCGCCAGTCCTGCTCCGACCAGCGGTCGTCACTGCCGTCGTCCGCATTGCGAATGGCGGAGCGGATCAAGTCGTGGACATGGAAGGGCCACACACCGGAAGAGGACTCCCGAATGAAGGGGCGCTCGGCCAGCCGTAGGGCGGGTGCGTCGTGGTCCATGCCGGCGGCTTGGGTGGCCAGGGGGACAGAAAATGCGCTGAGCAGGCTGACCGAGCGGAGCACGTGGCGCTCATCGGCGGTCAGGTCGCTGAGGGTACGGGCGATCAGGGCGGGGAAGTCGTGGTCGAAGTCGGTGACCTGCGGCTGTCTGCCGCCGCGTCGGAGTTCCAGGTAGCGCATGACCGACAGGTCTAGGTAGAGAGGCAATCCGTGGGAGCGCTCGGTGATGATCCGGCGGAGCGGTTCGTCGATCAGCGGCTGCCCGTCGCGGCTCAGCCTGCGGACCAGGTAGTCCTCGCAGTCTTCGGGAGAGAAGTCGCCGATCAGGACCTGACGGCCCGATATAGCTTGCTGCACATGTGCCGTGTCGGCTGCTGCGAGACCGGGCCACGCGTGCGGCCCAGCCCAGTCGAGCTGCCCCTCCAGGCTCGTCTCCGCCCACTGGAGGCGGTTGCGTCCGGTGACGACGAAGAACGCGTTGGGCATCAACCACACGATGCGTTGGAGCAGACGTTCGAAGTCGCGGTGCGTGCGGTCGCCGGTGTCCTCGAAGGTGTCCAGCAGGATCACGGGTAGTGGGCTCTTGCCGGCCGGGAGTTGGGTCAGGTCCCAGGCGAGGAGGTGCGGGTAGAAGCTGAGGGCTTCCAGGTCGGGCTCGGCCTCCAGGAGGTCGGCCAGGCGGGAGCAGCCGGCTAGGGCGCGTACGGACTGGCGCCGTTCGCGTAACGCCTTGATGAGCGCTCCGGCCCCGTGCCCGAGGGCACTGCCGACTGTGCCGGGCAGGAGCAGGACCTGGGCGACATCGCTGAGCGCGGACTGCATCTGCTGGGGCAGCGCGGCAGCGGCGCTGAAGCGGCTCAGCAACCCGCTCCGGCGCAGGTGATCCTCGATCGTTTCGCCCGGGTGGTTGTGCTCCCAGTAGCGGCGCAGGGCGAGGTCGAAGGCGGGCATCGGCTGGCCGAGCGCGGCGACGGCAAGACGGATGGTGAGGATGACGCGTTCGAAGTCCGTCCCCGCGGCGCGCGCGAGATCGATACGGACCGGCAGAGTCCGCTCCTGAGGGTGGGTCGGCGCTTCCCATTGCGCCGGGCGGTGATCGCTGCGGGCCAGCGATGCCTCGATTTTGCGGGAGAGCGTGGACTTGCCGATCCCGCCCACACCGTGGAACACGAGGATGTTGCGGCGGGGAGCTTCCAGGTCCTCCACATCGAAGTCCGCACAGGTCACGTGCCGTGTGTGCTCGGCGAGGCCGGCCGTTACGGCCTGCCACTGTGCCTGCCGGTTCGTGAACGCCTCACTGGCGGCGATGCTCCGGTCGTTCGAGCTGAACAACGTTCGAAGATCCCGCCCTGCCACAGCTCCCCCTAACGGTCAACAGGAGCCAAGCCGGGCTCCGTTGACGACAGCATGGCACGCACGCATTCAGGCAGGTTCGCAGATCGCATCCGGCACGCGGCAGTTGAGCCGGCGCTACTCCCACATCACCCGAGAGATGCGGGACGAACTGTTGGCGAATCTCACCGCTGAGTGGGAGGCGTCCCTGGATGCTCGGTTGGGCATGTGCCCTAACCAGCTACCCATGTGAGTAGCTGGCCCACTTCGGCGTTCCAGCTACCGGGCCACCGGGCCACGATGGAGCGCTCATCCCATCTGCATGCCCGCCCTTCTCTAGAACCTGGTGGCTGGCCAGGCCGATGGACGTGGTCGGTCAAGAGTCATCAAATTCGGTCTCTTGTCTACAACTTGAGTTCAGAAGTCACCAACTTAGTCTGGATAGTAAGAAATTACTCGCCCTGATTGCCAACTGAAGTCTACGGTTGGGTAGTTGCTGCGCCAGCCAAGTGCGTGGCTGATCCCATTGAGGGGCTTCTCGTGAGCATTTCCGTCGACCCGCTGCGTCTGTCCAAGCCGCAGGACTCCAGCACGTACCTCGCCATCAGGACCCCTCAGGGCGGCCGCACGGTCTACAGCGTGCGCGTTCCCCTCCTCGACCTTCCGACCATCCTCCCTGTCCCCGATCCGAACAACGTCGACAAGGACAACCGCAAGGTCGACCGGCTTCACGCCAAGCACTTCGGTGAGTACCTCGACACGAAGCAGGACTGGGTGGCCCCTGCTCTGCTGGCCCGGGATGGCGGCGGATGCACCTTCGAGAAGGTGGATGACCAGGGCGCCGTCGGCTACCTCGTCGTTCCGTGGGCGATCGGAGGCATCTCTAGCCTGCGGACCATCGACGGCCAACACCGTGTGCTGGGCGTTGCCATCGAGAAGCAGCGCATCACGGATGCCATCTCCGCGGTCGACCGCGAGCTGGCTCGCAAGGTCAGCCCGGAGAAGGCCGCGAAACTCGAGGCCGAGCGCGAGAAGCTCATCGGCCAGATGAATCGGCTCAAGGCCGAGTACGTCGGCCTTGACATCTATGTCGAGCCGGACCCGATCAAGTCTCAGCAGATGTTCGTGGACGTTGCCGACAACGCCAAGGGCATCAGTAGTGCCGTCCGCGCCCGGTTCGACAGCTACAAGGTCGCCAACCGCACCCTGTCCGACGTCATCGACCACCCGCTGCTGAAGGGTCGAGTCGACGCCGAGCAGGACCGCATGACTCTTAAGAACCCCAACTTCATGGGTGCCAAGCACGTCGCCGACATCACCCGTGCCGTCATCGCCGGTGCCGGCGGCCGGATCAGTAAGAAGGCCGAGCAGACTCTCACTGACGGTGAGGTGATCGAGCAGGTCAAGGACTTCCTGGACGTTATCTCCAACGCCTTCACCGACCTTGCCGCCCTCACCGAGGATGACACCGAGGCGGAGCGTCATCCTGGGGATCTCACCATGGCCCAGGAAGTACGCCGGGCCTCGCTGCTCGGCTCGGTGGGTATGCTTCGCGTTCTCGGTGGCGTGTTCCGAGAACTGCGAGCGGGCGAGAATCCGGTCGAGCTCGACGACATCACCGAGTTCTTCAAGCGCCTCGACTCGCACATGGCTGCGCCTGTATCCGAGACCAGCATTTGGCGTACTACCGGGGCCAACGCCGACTTCGAGCCGAACGCTTCGGCACCGATCATGCGGACGCAGAATATCGTCCACCTGGTAGGCGTTATCACCGGCTGGTACAAGAAGGCCCCCGCCGCCCTGTAGGCGAAGAACCGGGACTGAAGAGCGCCGCTCCTGAAGGACCGCGCTCTTCGAGCTTCTAGCGCGAACGGGACCAGTCGACACGCTCGGCCGAGTCCACCACCGTCTCCCATGGCCCTGCGCACGACCTCTTGCGGGAGCGTCTGCGCCCACCCCCAGTGAGTGGCCTCTGGGAGAGAGATTCCAAGATCTTCTCCCAGATTTCCCCCAACTGGCCCTGGAAACCACTCAGGGGCCTGACCCGCTCTCGCGGATCAGGCCCCTGACCTGGTACTTCACTGTCGGGGTGGCGGGATTTGAACCCACGACCTCTTCGTCCCGAACGCGATCAGGGGCTCTCGGGAGCTGGCAGCCAAGGTACCAGGGCTGCTCGTTCGGTTCCGTGGCTGTCCAAGACAGTCCGCACGAGTGCTGGTGAGGCTGCAACGTTTGGCCCCCCGTTTGGCCCCCTGGGCAAGCCGTCAGCCAGAGCAAGAAGATCGTGGGGGCACGCTGAAGCATTACACAGCGTGAGACCGGGCAGCGCTCCGCACCAGTTGAAGAGTCACGTGGCACATGGCTTCAAACGCTGCTTGCAGTCTCGCACTGAGAGCCCAAACAGCCTCTTGCGACCGCATGTTGAGCTGATCGGAAGTGGATCTGAGCCGTGGTAGCCGCAGCAAGTTCGTGACCTATCGGAAGCGAAGAACAGCTATCGCTCAGCGCGCTCGCTGGTTACTATCTAGCTCCATTTCACTGAGGGTGGGGTCTTTGGGGGATGCGTGCACGGACGGTCGTAACTCTGTGCGATTTGAGGGGCGTGACAGGGCTTGATGCGCCTGTGACCTGTGCTTCCTCTGGTGACTTGTCGACAATCAGCCAGTCGAGTGGTTTTTTGCTGGCCTACGTCGCTTCTACCTGGGGAAAGTACTGAGTGTCATTAAGGATCACGGCATACGCCTTCACGGCGAGGGGGACTTTAGTGTTTACTAAAGGTAGTAGGTGTGTGGTCTGGCGGGGCCGTAAGGGTTCATTCCATGATCGTATCGAATGTGCGACGAGGGAAGACGGATCTTCACCGGCGGCAGCGTTTTGGGCAGATCTCAAGGTTGGGGACTGGTCTGCTGATCCATACTTTCAAAGCCCGCCGGATGAAAATCAACTACATAACGCAGCCAAGCTGTTTGTGCATCTCAGGCATATTGGGGAAAAGGGCTATCCGCCCTATCAGCGGGCCGTCAACTTCCTAGAGGATGGTATATGGGAGGTTAAGCACGATCATCATCGGATCGCATACTTTGATACCTATGGTGACGGGGGGTATGAACCCAAGGATAAGGTCGACGATCGTCGGATTGCTGACCCTGAATCAAACGATGATTTCTGGTGGTACCCGGAGCTGGACCCCATCTTGCGTCTTACCAATGGATGGGCGAAGGAAGGTCCGAAGGCTCCACCGGAGGCAATTGAACTTGCATTGCTGGTACGAGAGGAGGACGTAGAGCATGACAAGCCGTGACGAAAAGAGCTTGATTGAGAACTACGCCAGTTTTCCTCGCGGGGCTCAAGAACTTTCTGCGGCGAGCCTGGCCCAGAGTGTGGTTAGTTGTCTGGAGCAAGCTAAGAGGGTATCTGGAAAGTCGAACAAGGAGCTTTCGTCACTCTTGGGTGTATCGGAGGGGGCTGTCTCTCAGGTGCTAAATAGTGACGGAAACATTCGAATCTCTACGCTAGCTCGGTACCTGCGCGCTATGGGATTTGAACCTCGGTTGAGTGCTGAGCCTGTCGATGGCGGCGAGTCTTTGCCGACTGCCCCGCGGCGTGTACGCAAGCGGATCGAAAAGAGTTCGGAAGTGATCGGCACATCACGTGTAGAGCGGATGAGTGTGTCGGTTTCGCGATGCAGCGTCACGGATGGTGACGTTGTGGCACCAGCTTTGTCGGTCCTGTTCGTCATGCCCGATCAAGATTTTGATGTAACCCGGGCCGTAACCCGAGAGCATCAAGAGACACCCAAAGTGTGGCATGTCCTTGAAAGCCCTTCTTGGCTAGCGCACTTTACGGCAGAGGCGCCCGAGGTGAGTGAATCTCGCGAGGATGACTCTCCGGCTCATTCTCTGGAGGGTAAGTAATGTCAGCTCGCAATTCCCAAACGCATGCGGATGGCGAGGTCATTACAGACGCTTCTTCTTTGGTGGAAGTAGTGTTGGGGGACGCTTCAGCTAGGCGCGGGCCAGCAAAGCACTATAATCCCGGTGATGCTCAGGTGTCGGTCGAGTCTCAGGGAAGTTTTAGTCGCAATCCCAAAGATGCTTCTAAGGGATTGATTGCTTGCAGGGATCGATATACGGCAGAATTGATAAATTCGGACGGGGATCGAATTGCCGTCATTAAAGCGTCTTTCGTTGCTGCTTTCTCTGTCGTTCGGGAAGAAGATCCGGATGAGGCGGAGCTTGAAAAATTTGCGAACTCTACTGGGCGCCTGGTAATCCGCCCTTATGCGCGAGAGTTTATTCAGCAACTATCGACGCGTATGGGCATTCCAGCGTTTTTGCTTGAGGTTTTGAGATTTCATGGTTCTGTTGTAGAGGAAGATGCGAGTGAGGTAAGTGGCGCGGTGAGTGAAGTCGGCACTTGAAATCACTGCTCCCCTGTTATCGAGGCAGGAAGCCAGGCTTTTCCTGTCCCAGGGTGTGTAGCCGTGCAATGTACTCCTGGGCCGCAGGTTCTGACACGTATCGGCTCCGCATCTCTGCTGCGAGTTCTCGGCTGGTCATGATGAGCGACGGCACCGACTGACGGTCCCCTTCGAGGGCGCGTTCACCCATGATGAGTGCCTGCTCCAAGTCGCCTTCACGTGCCGCCGTGACGCCCAGCGTTACGCGGGCTTCAGCGTTTCGCATCGGTGAGCGCTCGGTACCGTCGAAGTCCGTCCCTGCCCTCAACACCTCTTCAGCGAGCGTGCGAGCTAGTGCTGCATCAAGCAACGTTGGCCCTGTCGACGACCGCGCGTAGGCGCCGGTCGTCGGCATGGCGGTTTCGCCAGATGATGTAGCGGCGGATCATGCTGCCTTGTTCCTTGTGGGTGGCGTGGTCGGTGCCGTCGAGGGTGAAGTACCGCAGGGCGGTGAACTGGGCCTCGATCCGGTTCAGCCAGGAGGAGTTCGTCGGGGTGTAGGCGATCTCGACGTTGTTGTCCGCGGCCCAGGTGCCGACCCGCCGGCAGCGTTTCGTGGTCAGGTGCGGGGAGAAGTTGTCGCAGATGATCGCGATGCGGGTGTCCGGCGGGTAGAGAGTGCGCAGGTAGCGGCAGAACTCCAGGAACTGCGTGCGCCTCTTGACCGGCTTGATGTGGCCGTAGAGCTTGTCCTTGGCCAGGTCCAGGGCGGCGAACAGGTGCCGGACTCCGCCGTAACGGTTGTAGGTGGCCCGGCGTCTGCGGCGCGGTTCGCGGGCGGGGTCTTTGTGCCTGCCGCCGCGTTCGGCCCATTGCCGTCCGGGGTGCGGCATCAGGTTGAGCGGACCGAACTCGTCCATGCAGAAGACGACATCGGGTTCGCCGTCCTCGGGTGTGACCTCGCCGTCGGCGATGGCGTAGAGGTGCTCGACGCGGGCCTTCTTGGCCGCGTAGTCGGGGTCGCGGGAGGTCTTCCAGGTTTTCAGGCGTTGAAAGGAGACGCCTTCCTCGCGGAGCAGGATGCGCAGGCCCTCGTGGCTGATGTCGTCGACCACCCCCTCGGCGACCAGGAAGTCCGCCAGTTTGGCCAGGCTCCAGGTCGAGAACGGCAGGTCGTGCTCGGTGGGCCTGGACTTGGCAATCTTCTTGATCTCACGGCGCTCGGGCAGCGTGAACGTCTTGGGGCGGCCGCCTTTGTACTTCGGGTAGAGCGAGTCGAAGCCGTCGGTGTTGAAGTTGTGGATCACATCGCGGACCCGGTCGTCGCTGGTGAACGACACCTCGGCGATCTTCGCTGCCGGCATGCCCTGCGCGGACAGCAGGACCATCTGGGCCCGGCGCCAGGTCACCACCGACCCGGTCCCCCTGCGGATGATCCGCAGAAGCCGCCGCCCCTCGTCATCGTCGATCTCTCGGACACGTACTCGCTCTGCCACTCGGACAGGGTGTCGGACACGCGCCGCCCGGCACAGCATCCGGACGGCGCGTCACATCACAACAGGGCCAACGTTGCTTGATGCGGCACTAGCTGGTTCTCGCCGACCAGGCGGTAACAGTCCATCGCGTAGAAGTCGAACTTGGCAGGGTCCACGACGAAGTGGTTATCCAGGTTCTCCGGGTACGGCATTGCTTCGAGCATGCGTCGCCCCTTGTCCAGCGCGACCTCAACTTGCCGGCGGTCCCCAAGCCGCGCCCATGCCTTGGCCTCCTGGGCTGCGAGCTGTACAGCCTCACCGTGATGGGGCGCGGCGTCCGCTCCGGCCCGCGATGCTGCGATGACGCCGCGGTAGTCGCCGGTCGTGAGGGCGAACCATGCCCGCATCTCGTGAGCCCACCCGGCGACCTCTGCGTGCTCAGCTTCGGTCGCGAGCGAGAGCGCGGCCTGTCGCGTCGACTCGGCAGCGTGGCGGGCGCCCGTGTCGTACTCGACACAGCCGACCAGTAGCGCGAGCCAACCGGACAGAGCGAGAACCTCGCGGTGCTGCGCGAGCGTGAGGCTCTTCTTGTGGAGGTCGACGACGCGCCGGAGCCACTGCCGCCCCTCGATCAGGAGCTGCTCGCTCGGCATGAACGGATACTCCGAGCTGAGCCGGTCTGCCGTGATCCGCAGAGCATCGAGCGTGGAGTTGTCGACGTCGGACCGGTTGAGGCGGCTCACGATCTCCAGCGTCTCCATGCCGGATGCCGCCAGGATCTCCCGGTCGCCGTCCCGCCGTGCCGGCGCCGGGAAGAGCGCGTGCGTCACGGTACCGAAGAGGGCTGCGATGATCGGCTGGTAGAAGTCGTTCGGCATCTGGCCCGACTCCCAACGCTTCCACTGGCGAATCATGCTCTCCTCTGCGGGCAGCTCCGTGGGAGCGTGCACCCGCAGTGCCCTGACTGCGTCGCGCTGCGACCAGTCGCGTGCCGCTCGCTCGGCAGCGATGCGCCGCGCCCATGCGGGCCTGTCGTCGGTCATGTGCCCTCCTCCGAGTGCCTGCTCCGAGTCTCACCCGCGTGCCAGGGGGACAGGGAAGGGGACACCGGGGTGTCACTGGACATGTCCCCACCTCCGCCTTTCCGTCCCCTGGCTGTCACTTACGTCTCAACTCCCGTTCCTCGCATGCTGGTTGCAGATCAAGCACCATCCGGGGCGGAACGTTCTTCGAGCGCTGCGACCCGTTCAGTCAACGCCTGAATCTGGGAGCGGATTTCCTTGATGTCGTCCTGCGCGTCGTTGCTGGGAGAAGCTCCGTCACTGACGAAGTTACCGAGGTTCCCGGCCGAAACAATGAGCCCTTCGGCCCTGAGTGAGGCCAGGCCGTTCTGGATGGTCTGGCTTGCGAACCCGAACCGGTCGATCAACTCGCGCTGTGACGGGAGCTTGTCGCCCGGCTTCATCTTCTTGATGTCAGCGCGCAGTGCGTCCGCGACCTGCGCCGCTTTCGGCTTCGGCCCTCCTGTGACAGTCATGCTCTGAAGCGTACCCACCACAGCGAACTAGAGCGCATCACTCACGAGGGTTGTGCACCACAGCAGACTAGTGCAAGCTAGTTAACGAGCGGGCTCCGGAAATCTCGGAGCAGCAACCGCTTGACCTGCACGAATGCATAGGGCGGGGACGCTGCAATCCCGCTAAAGGCCAGGGGACAGGGCTTCGGCCCGACTGGCGAGGTGGCCCGGTGACCGCGAGCAACGGCCGGCGAGTGGGGACATGGTCCCCCTTGCAGTGCGTAACCCCTGGTCAGCAAGTCGAAGGAGCTTCAGTGAGTCGACGAATGTGATGGGCGTGGCCGTGATCGACCGGCACGGCGGCGCCGCTCCATCCTCGGTCCGCAGGCACCACTGGTGCCGCGCCCAACCGGTCACCTTCCACCGAATCGCGGCGGCTAGCGCCGCGCCGGTTGCTCGCCCCGTCCGTCCGGGCGCTCTGCGGAGCGCTCCCGTACGGACGGGGTTGAGAGGAGCCGAACTCCGGTGTTCTACAACGACTTTCGCCCTCCCGAAGCAGTCGCCGTCTCACCAAACGCCTGCGATTGCTCCGGCTTCCTGTCCCTCCAATTCAGGAGCTTCGCCATGCGCTCATACATCGGCGGCCATCAGGCCGTCACCACGAACGACTTCATCGAACTGGCCCTGGGCACTCCGCCTGAGCTGTGGCTCGGGGAAGAGGGCGAGAGCGAGGAAGAGCGCGCGGCCCGGCTGGACGCGGCGCGCGACATCCTCGCCGACAACCCCGGTCTCCCGGACACCGTGGCCCGTATCGCCGTCGAGGTGATCGAGGCGCACGCCCCGGAGCTGTTCAACGTCGTCCCGCTGACCCGGCCGGCCGTCCGGCGTCGGGTCTCCCGGAAGGGAGCGGCGGCATGAGGACGACGACTCCCGCCCCTGAGGTGTTGGCTGACCACAACGGTGAGCCGCGTCCGTTCCTGAACATGCCGCTGACGTACGGGCAGGCCCGGTTGGGCATGGCCTTTCATGAGGCTGGGCACGCCGTGTTGTCCATGGCGTACGGCATGCACGTCATCACGTCCGAGGTCATCGCGTGGGAGCCGGAGCCCGGCACGTGGGCCGTGACCGGCAACACCGCGCATCAGACGCAGGACACCCCGCCGTGGCACTACGCCGCACAGTGCGCGGCTGGCGAACTCGCCCACGTCACCTACCTGATGGCCTACGGCCTGTGGACCCCGGAGCGCGCTGCCGCGTGCGCCGCCGCCCATGACTGTGAGCTGGCTATCGACGTCCTCCGTCAGTTCGGCTACCGCCTCGGTCGCACCCGCGTTCCCGAAGGCGGCAAGTCCTGGGGGATGGTGCAGGGCATGGCGCGGCGCAAGGTCGGTCACCTGTGGCGCGAGATCCGCACCGTGGCACACGCCATGGACGAACGGACCGTGCTGACCGGCGACGAGATCGCCGACTTGACCGGCCTGGTCAACCCTTCGTTCCAGGGCGGTGCGGCATGAGTGAGCTGCTGTTTGCCGCTGCGTCGGGTGTACCGATGGCGGCCGGATGGTCGCTGCACGCGCTGCGCCTGCGCCGCCGTATCGAGACAGCCCGGCGCGACCCGCTGACCGGGTTGTGGACCCGTGACGCGTTCGCCGAACGCGCTCCGAAGGTTCTGGCGGGCGGCCAGAGCGCGGTCTACGTCATCGACCTCGACAGGTTCAAGGAGATCAACGACACCTACGGGCACGCTGCCGGGGACGCGATCATCGCGGCCACCGGTGAGCGGCTCGCGGAATGGGCCGACGTCAACGCCGGCATCGTGGTGCGCCTGGGTGGCGATGAGTTCGCCGCGGTCGCCCGCGTGTACAGCCTCGCTGATCTGTCGTGGACGTTGGGCGAGTTGACCCGCGCCATCGAGCAGCCGGTCACCGTCGACGGCCGCCCCCTCACGGTAGGCGCCTCCATCGGCGCGGTCGGCTACGACCCGCGCACAGACGACGTGGACCTATCCACGCTGCTGCGGTTGGCGGATGAGCAGATGTACACGGCCAAGCACTCCGGTGCCGACTGGCTCACCGCCCTGGACCTGACCTTGCAGAGCGGGACGGTCAACGGCCGCCGCGCCGGCCGCTCGGGTACACACGGCGGGACGGAGGCCGCGGCATGACCGTCACTACGCCCCCCGCCCCCGAGGCGACCGCCTCCGGGGTACCGCCGCTGACCCGCCCGGAGTTGGGCCTCGCCGGTGTTGGCGCGCTTGCCGCCGCCGGTGTCGGCGCGCTCGGTCTGATCTCCTCCTTCGACGCGGTGTCCGATGCCGCGGCGAGTTGGGGGTTCTCCGCTCCGTGGATGCTGCCGGTCGGCATCGACGTGTCCATCCCGGTGTTCACTGTCGCCAACCTCCTCCTTATCCGGATGGACATGGCGCTTGCGTGGGTGCGGTTCGTGCCCTGGGCGCTGACGCTGATCACGTGCGGGCTGAACATCGCGGCCGGACACTCGCTGTCGGCGAAGGTCGCGCACGGCACGATGCCGCTGCTGTGGGTGGTGTTCTCCGAGATCGGCGCGCACGTCTACGCCGTTCGCATCGGCGCGGCCACCGGCCGCCGCATGGAAAAGATCCGGTTCTCCCGATGGCTGTTGGCGCCGGTGTCGACGTTCGCGCTGTGGCGCCGTATGACGCTGTGGGAAGTCACCTCCTACACGATGGCGTTGACCTGCGAGCGCGATCGGCTGTTGGCCCGTGCCGACCTGCATGAGCGCTTCGGCTGGAACTGGCGCAGGAAGACCCCGCGGCGTGAGCGCGTGATGCTGCGCATGGGCGACCTCACCCCCGCCACCGAAGACACCACCCCGCCCCCGGCAGCGCCGTCGGTCGACGCCAAGCCCCGGCCGCGCCGGCAGACCCCCGCCAAAGGCAAGGCCAAGGCACAGCGCACCTTCGAGGAGCTACTGACCGAGGCGCGCACGCTCACCGCACTCTGGCCGGACAGGGAGTTGACCGCGGACCGCATCCGTACAGCGGTGCACGTCTCGCAGGCCAACGCCCGCTCGCTGCGCGACGCGTTGAAGGCCGAACGCGCCGACGGCCGCCCGCTGCACTCCGTGGACGCTGCGGAGAGCGACAACACGACGGCTGAGGCCGCCTGATGTTCGGCAAGTGCTTCGACCCGACCGGCGCGACCTACGGAGTGCCCACCTACCCGTGGCGCTACGCCCCGGACGGATTGGTTACCCGCCGTCAGCTCCGGGCCCGTGGCTTACGTCCGGGCGGTCAGCCGATAGCGGCTCAGGTGCTGCGCCCGCGCTACCGGCGCGGCCCGTTGGTCGCCTACCTCTACCGCGTCGACCGCGCCAAGCCGGTCCGGCCGATGACGGCCGGCAAACGGGCCGCGCTCGCCAAGGCGATGTGCGCCCGCCGCACCTGCCCGCAGTGCCGCACCGACGCGGGATACGTCATCCCCACCTCGCTCGGCATGTGCGTGCCCTGCGCCTACCCCGAGGAACAGCGCGCCGCTTGACCTACCAGAAGTCCAGGAACTCCCAGAGAGCTTCCGCGATTCGGTTCCTGCGCCGGTGTGCCTTGCTGCAATAACGCCGCTTGCGCCAGCGGCTTTCCGGCTGCTGCACCGGCTTGCCGCACCACTCGCACGGTCGCGTCCTGGACTCAGTTTTCCCCATGCCACCCCCGTAGCACCACCGCGTGCGGGGTCCGTCCGCCCACCTCCTACAGCGACGGCCGGACCCCGCCTTTCCTCCCATTGGAAGGAACCTTCAGTGAAGCACCCCGACGACGAGAACGAACTCTTCAACCGACTCGAAGCAGAACTGAACACCGACCACGCGTCCGACTTGGGGGGCGACGTAGTCGACCTCGACAAGGCACGGTCGGCCCGTACCGAGTCGCCCGACCCGACCGCCCGACCCGACTCCGACCCGGAGGCCGGTCGGTCGGGTGCCGAGTCGGGCGACCCGACCGCCCGCGTGATGGTCGACGTTCCGACCACGAAGGCGACGGGTCCGGGCTACCTGGGTCGGCTGCTCGCCGCGCAGCGCCGTCCGGTCGTTCCGCCGTGGCTTCAGTCCGTGACGGAACTGAAGACCGCCACCGCGTGGGTGGCTCGCCACTACGCGCACTCGGTCGGCTATCACGCCCTGCGCTCCCCGGTCTACGCCGCACGCCTCACGCTCCAAGCCCCGTCGGGTGCAGCGAAGTTCGTGGGCGGCACGCTGCGGTGGATGGCCGACCGCGAGGGCGAACCGGTCCGCCTCGCCGCGGTCCGCCGCGAGGACGCAGCCGAGTACCTGAAGCTGTCACGGCAGCGCGACGGACGCGTCCGACTGCGCACCCTCGTCACCGTGCTCGCGATGTTCATCGGGCTCGGCTCCGCACTGGCCTTGTACGTCCTCGCCCCCGACTGGCTTCAGGCCGTTTCGGTCGGCGCGGTTGTGATGGCGCTCGGGTTCGCCGGCCGCAAGGCGGATGCCCCGGTTATCCACAGGGCGGTGGAACTGCCCAAGGCCGTCAAGCTCACCAGTGACATCGTGCTGCGTGCGCTCGGCTCGCTCGGCATTCCCGCCATCAACCAGGCGCAGGGCAAGGGTCGCGACGGATTCGAGTTCACCGCGCCCATCACGCGTGACGGTCCGGGGTGGCGTGCGGAGGGCAACCTCCCGTATGGCGTCACGGTGACCGACGTCATCGAGCGCCGCGACCGGCTCGCGTCCGGTCTGCGCCGCCCGCTGGGCTGCGTGTGGCCGGAGGCGGTGGCCGATGAGCACACTGGTCACCTGGTGCTGTGGGTCGGCGACCAGGACATGTCCAAGGCGAAGAAGCCCGCGTGGCCGCTGGCGAAGTCGGGCAGCACGGACCTGTTCAAGCCGGTCGCGTTCGGCACCGACCAGCGCGGACGCTGGGTCGAGATCACGCTCATGTACATCGCGGCCGTCATCGGCGCGATCCCGCGCATGGGCAAGACCTTCCTGCTTCGACTGCTGCTGCTCATCGCCGCGTTGGACCCGCGTGCGGAGCTCCACACCTACGACCTCAAGGGCACCGGTGACCTGGACCCGGTCGGCAACGCCGTGTCCTACCGCCACCGCGCGGGTGACGAGGAAGAGGACATCGAGTACGCGGTGCGGGACCTGCGCGCACTGCGTGAGGAACTGCGCCGCCGCGCCAAGATGATTCGCTCACTGCCGCGCGACATCTGCCCCGAGTCCAAGGTGACGTCCCAGCTTGCCGACATGAAGCACCTGGGACTGCACCCGATCGTGGTCGGGGCGGATGAGTGCCAGGTCTGGTTCGAGCACGACAAGTACGGCAAGGAACTCGAAGAGATCTGCACCGACCTGGTCAAGCGCGGTCCGGCCACGGGGATCGTGCTGTTGCTGGCGACGCAGCGGCCGGACGCGAAGGCGCTGCCCACGGGCATCTCTGCGAACGCGTCGGCGCGGTTCTGCCTGAAGGTCATGGGCCAGTTGGAGAACGACATGGTGCTCGGCACGTCCGCGTACAAGCGCGGGGTGCGCGCGACCATGTTCTCTTGGGGTGACAAGGGCATTCACTACTTCGTGGGTGAAGGCTCGGACGCCCGGATCGTCGGCTCGGTCTACGTGGACGCCCCGGCCGCCGATGCCATCGGTGCCCGTGCCCGCAAGGCGCGCGAACTCGCCGGCACCCTTTCCGGCTACGCGCTCGGGGAAGAGCCGGAGGTGGACGCGGGCAGCGCGTACGACCTGCTGCGCGACATCCTCGCCGTCGTTGCGGCCGATGAGCCCAAGGTGTGGTCCGAGACTGTCGTGGCCCGCCTCGCCGACCTGCGCGAGGACGTCTACGACGGCTGGGACCCCGAGGGGCTCGCCGCGGCGCTCAAGCCGCACGGCGTTTCCACCATCCAGGTGGGGCGCCGGGTGAACGGCAAGGTGGTCAACCGGCGCGGTATCGACCGCTCTCACATCGTCACGGCGATTGCGGAGCGTGACGGAAGCCGGGACGCGGGCTGACGCTCCGGGGCCGCTAGCGCTAGCGGCACACCCCGCTAACGTTAGCGGCCCCGCTAGCGCCCCAAACCCGATCTGATCAGGCCGCTAGCGGATAGCGGCCCACCTGCGGAAACCCCTGAAAACCGCCTGGGAGGGCTCTGATGACCCCCACCCTGCTCGCTATCGCCATGCCCTTCGCTGTCACTCTGTGTTACGCGACTGTGTGTGCTGCCTCGCCGTTTGGCAACTGCCGCAAGTGCAACGGCTGGGGCTTCCAGATGAAGACCGACCGCAAGGGCCGCCAGAAGCGCGGCAAGGACTGCCGCCGCTGCCACGCGACCGGCAAACGCATACGCATCGGCCGCTGGCTCTACAACCGCTGGGCCCGCATCTACCGCGCCGGCACCGACACCCCGCGCCCGGAAGGCTCCCGATGATCCTGAACATCTCCGCCGTGCTGCTGTTCGGCGCCGCCTCCGCCCTCGCCGTCAAGACCAAGTCCGCCGGCGGAGGCGCCGCCCTGGTGCTGTTCCTGTTCGGGTTCTTCGTCGCCGGGACCGGCGCCTACGAGCCCATCCACAACCTCGTGCAGGCATCCGCCGACACCCTGTCCGCCCTCGGCAACTGAACGGGAGAGCTGCCATGAACGAACCCCTCACGGCCTACGACCACCACCGCCTCGCCGGTCACAACGCGGCGGTCGTTGAGGTCCACCACCCCACGCCGCTCGCCCCGGTACCGCACGCCGCGCCGCTCATGCACGTACAGCCCGGCAGCATCCCCGCGGTGACGAGCATCATCCTGCCGGACGGCCGCGTCGTCACCGGCTACGCCATGGAGCCCGCCAAGCCCGAACCCGTCGCGACCAAGCCGGCCGTCTCGCGTACGGCGGTGAACATCGCCCTCGGAGGCATCGGGTTCAGCGCCGTGTGCGGCGGCCTGGTCCTGCTCACCACGTTCATCGCCGCCCTGGCCGCGCTGATCCATCAGCTCATCGTCCTCGCCGCCGTCATCTTCGGAGGCTGGGTCGCCGTGCAGGTGTTCAGCGCGAGCGGCCATGGCAGCGGGACAACGGTCAACATCCGCAAGGCCGTCTTCAAGCGCAACCACTTCCACAGCTAGGCCCGGGGCGGGCGCCGTCTCACCACAAGCCTGCGCCCGCCCCGGTTCTCCAGTCCCTCCAAGAGAGCAGGAGACCTACAGCATGACCCAACGTCGTGCATTCGGCGAGGGCCGTCCGGCCCACGCCACTCCAATGAGGTGGGGTCGACTCCGGCCGCGCCTGCTTGATCTGTTCTCGTGCGCCGGCGGCGCTGCCATGGGCTATGTCCGTGCCGGATTCGTCGTGGATGGTGTCGACATCGGCGACCGGCCGAACTACCCGTTCCCCTACCACCAGGGCGACGCGCTCGAACGGCTCGCCGCGTTGATCCTCTCCGGGGAGATCGAGCGGTACGCGTTCGTGCACGCGTCCCCGCCGTGCCAGGACAAGTGCACTCTGACCGTAGGCACGAACCGTTCCCAGGGCTGGGGCCGCATCCACGAAGACCTCGTGGCGCCCACCCGCGACCTGCTCGACAAGACGGGCCTGCCGTACATCATCGAGCAGCCCAACGGACGTGCGGAGATCCGCAAGGATCTATGGCTGTGCGGCGAGATGTTCGGGCTCGGGGTCATCCGCCACCGCAACTTCGAGTTGGGCGGATGGACCGCTGAACAGCCGGCGCACGTCGCCCACCGCGGACGCGTGAAGGGCTGGCGACACGGCCAGTACTTCGACGGTCCGTATGTCGCCGCATACGGCAACGGCGGGGGCAAGCCGTCCATCCCGGAGCTTCAGGCCGCGATGGGCATCACATGGACGGACGTGCGTGAGGAACTGACGGAGGCTATCCCGCCCGCGTACATGGAGTGGATCGGCCGCGCTTTCATCGCCTCCCGTGTGCTGGGGGTGGCGGCATGAACAACCACCTCCTATACGCCGCGCTGCACGCAGCCGAGCAAGGATGGGCGGTGCTCCCGCTGCGCCCCGGCGACAAGCGTCCGGCCCTGCACGGTGAAGACGTCTGCCCCGGCATCGGAGACTGCGCCGGCGGTCACCGCAAGTGGGAAGAGCGCGCCACCATCGACCCGGACCGCATCCGCCGCGCGTGGGGCGACCTGCCGTTCAACGTCGGCATTGCGACCGGTCCGTCCGGGCTGGTTGTCGTCGACCTCGACATGCCCAAGCGCAAGAGCAGTGCGGACACGCCTTCCGGCGTGACGACCTTTGCGGCGCTCTGCGAGCGCGCCGGACAGGCCATTCCCACCACCCGCACGACGCGGACCGCGAGCGGTGGGGTCCACCTGTATTTCGCCGCCCCACCCGGCGCGCGGCTCGGCAACACGGCCGGACGGCTCGGTAAGCGCATCGACACCCGTGCTTGGGGTGGCTACGTCGTCGCCCCCGGCAGTCTCACCCCCACCGGTGCCTACGCGATCATCGACGACACACCGCCCGCCCCACTGCCGGAGTGGCTGTACGCCCTTCTGACGGCCCGTCAAGCTCCGCGGGCACTAACGGCTGCACCGTCATCGGTTCGAGCGTCCAGCTACGCCGCATCGGGCCTGAACGCCGAAATCGCGAGCGTGCGCACGGCACCGGAGGGCGAGCGCAACGCCACCTTGCTCCGGGCAGCGCGAGCCTTGGGGCGCTTCATCGCGTGGGGCGACCTACCCAGGGAGCAGGTTGAGGAGGCTCTTCAGTGGGCGGGGGAGCAGGCTGGTCTCGCTCCCCGGTCCTGTGAGGCGACCATTCGCAGCGGTCTGAACTGGTCGATTGCCCGCAACAGCCAGCGGAGGGCGGCATGAACACCCCTCCCCGCCCCTCCCTGAAGAGCCTTCCGGCCACCCCCACCGGTCCGCGCGCCGCTGCACAACCGGCGCCCGGTCCGGCCGTGGGCGAGCCGAAAGGCGTCGCCGTAGGCGTCCGCACTGCTCTTCGCTCTGACCCGAGCAGGGGTGACGGCCGGTACCTGGTCGCGTGGCTGTGCATCAGTGCCCCGCGCGGCGCCGTGCCTACCGCCACCTCGAAGTGCCTGTGCGGCAGGGACCGCAGCGCCATTGGCCACACAAAGGTGTTGGCCCTGATCGCCGACCACACCGCCCACCGCGACGAATGCCCGCTCCGCACCACCCAGGAAGGGAGGGCCGCGGCATGACTACCAATCCGCCGGCGCACCCCACGGACGGTTCCGCCCTGCTCGATGAGGTCGAAGCCTTCCACCGTCGCTTCAACGTCTTCCCCCTCGAAGCCGCCTACGTCGCGGTCACACTCTGGAACGCGCACGCGCACCTGCTCGACTGCTTCGACGCCACACCCCGTATCGCGTTCCTGTCGCCGGAGCCAGGCTCCGGGAAGTCGCGAGCGCTGGAGATCATCGAAACCCTGGTGCCCAAGCCGCTCGTTGCGGCCAACGCGTCCGCCTCGGTGCTCTTCCGTGCCGTGTCCACCCTGGAGACCCGTCCCACGATCCTCTTCGACGAGGTCGACACGGTCTTCGGGCCCAAGGCAGGGGACAACGAACCGCTGCGCGGGTTCCTCAACGCCGGCCACCGCCGCGGGGTCGGCATGTGGCGCTGCGTCGGAGACGGAGCCAACCAGCAAGTACAGGAGTTCCCGTCGTACTGCGCTGTCGCGATGGCAGGGCTCGGCTCGCTGCCGGACACGATCCTGACCCGCTCAGTCATCATCCGGATGCGCCGCCGCGCGAGGAATGAGTACGTGGAGCCCTACCGCCAGCGTATTCACGAGAAGGAAGGCAACGCGCTGCGCGACAGGCTCACCAACTGGGCACAGTCCGTGGCGCACTTGGTCGACGGAGTGTTCCCCGAACTGCCCCCGGAGGTCACGGACCGACCCGCGGACGTCTGGGAACCGCTTCTCGCGGTTGCCGACGCTGCCGGGGGCGAATGGCCGGAGCGAGCCCGCACAGCATGTGTGGAACTGGTCAACGCGGCCAAGGTCGGAGACAAGGGCAGCACCGGTATCCGGCTGCTCACGGATCTGCGCGACCACGTGTTCAACGGCATCGACCGCCTGCCCACCGTCGCCGTTCTCGACCGCCTGCACAGCCTCGATGAGGCGCCGTGGGCGGACATGAGCGGCAAGCCGCTGGACGCGCGGGGGTTGGCGCGGATGTTGCGCGAGTACATGACCGCGGACAACACCCCGGTCGCGGCACGGAACATCAAAGCGGGCGGCAGCGTGATGAAGGGCTATTACGCCGCGGACCTCCATGACGCGTGGGAGCGCTATTGCCCCCCACCCCCTGAGAGTCCGCTACTTCCGCTACCGCCGCTACCGCGCAGGTCGGAGGCCTGAAAAAGGTAGCGGCAAGGGCGGATTCGTCCGCTACCCGCACCGCTTCATCCGCTACCGGTCCCGCACCACCCCCAGGGCCGGTAGCGGATTCATCCGCTACCGCCACCTCAATCCGCTACCTGGATCATGCCCTTGACCAGGGAGGTAGCGGAGGTAGCGGAAGTAGCGGACCTGACAGGAAGGGGGTCACCGCCCCCGACTCCCTGCCGAGGAGGCACCGCCGCGTGAGCACCGCTGTTTCACCCGCTGAACAACTCCTCTACAGGCCTGAAGAGGCTGCCATAGCTCTCAGGATCGGCCGCTCGATGGTCTATGAGGAGATACGGCTCGGACGTCTCCAGACAGTTCGCATAGGCCGTCGTCGACTCGTACCGCCTGAGTACATCTCGCAGTACGTCGAACTCCTCAAGCGCGAGGCCGAAGCCGCCGCCTGAACTCCCAACCACCCACCGCGACAGGGCCGCGTCCTCAAGGGCGCGACCCTGTCCTTTGGAGGCACAGCACAGCATGACCGAGACCCCGAAGCGCGCCCAAAGGGCAGGCCACGGTGCGGACACGATCTATTGGGACCCCGTCAAGAAGAGTTTCGTGGGAGCCGTCTCCCTGGGACACGCCCCTAACGGAAAGCGCCGTCGACCGAAGGTGTACGGCAAGACGAAGACCGAAGTCCGCCAGAAAATAAGGGACTTGAAGAAGGAGGTGCAGACAGGCGTCAAGGCGCCGGCCAACTACACCGTGGCCGACGCGGTGAACGACTGGTTGGAGCGCGGGCTTAAGGGGCGCGACGAGAAGGGCACCATCGGCAAGAACCGCTCGATGGCGAACAAGCACCTGATCCCGTTCATTGGCAAGGCCAAGCTGAAGGAACTCAGCGCGGACGATGTCGACGACTGGTTGGACGGCAGGGCGGAATTCCTCGCGACGCGAAGCCTTCGCGACCTACTCGCCATCCTTCGCCGTTCAACCGCGCATGCTCAGCGCAGGGACAAGGCCGCGCGGAACGTCGCCCTGCTCGTCACTGCACCGGAGGGGCGCCCTGGCCGTCCGAGCAAGGCGATGAACCTGGAGCAGGCGAAGGCGGTACTCATTTCTGCCCGGCCGTCGCGGCTGTACGCCTACCTCGTGCTCTCGTTCCTCAGCGGCGTGCGCACAGAAGAGGCGAGACCCCTCGCGTGGGATCACGTTTTCCTGGAGACAGCGAACGACATCCCGTCCCATGTCGCAGTGTGGCGCTCGGTGCGCAAACACGGCGAGACCAAGACCAGGAAGAGCCGACGGACCATCGCTCTGCCGAAGATGGTGGTCGAAGTACTCGAAGAACACATGCGGTGGCAGAAGCAGGAGCGGGCCGCGCAAGGGAAGGAGTGGGACCCGAGCGGGCTCGTGTTCACGACTCGGAGCGGCGAACCGCTCGATGCTGCCAACGTCCGGCGGGACTTCCGCGCCATCATCGCCAAGGCCGCCAAGCTGCCCGGCATCGACCTGAAGCCGCACGAGTGGACGACTCGGGAGACGCGGCAGAGCTTCGTGTCCCTGCTCTCCGACCATGGCATCCCGCTGGAGACCATCGCCCTGTTGGTCGGCCACAGCAGCCAGACCACCACGGAGGCGGTCTACCGGAAACAACTCCGGCCCGTGATCACGAAGGGGGCCGAAGCGATGGACGACATCTTCGCCGAAGACTAGAAAGGGGCGACGCGGCGGAATGGGCGGATTGACCCCGGGAAGACGACCTTAGGGCGTATCGCGGATGTACTTGAGCGAGGGAAGGGCTATGGCAGACAGCCACCTGCCTCCATGCTTATGACGTGTCCTTCTCGTTCAGGCGGCGTCAGGCTCCGCGAGGCAGATACGCCCCGAGACTCTGGTCTGTGTGGCTAGTGGCGCCGATGACTTTGCTGGTCGTTGGCGCCCTCAGCTACGTGATCTACTGGAACGTCTACGACCTCCTCGCGCACGCGGCCGAGAGCCAGAAGCCGCGGAAGCCAGTCAACGTCAACGACGCCATCAAGACAACGGTCACCATCCTCACCCTCATTGGTGCCGTCCTCGCCGGCATCTACGCTTACCGCAAACAGCGCCTTGCCGAGGGCGACGCCCACCGGTCTGACGCCAGCCAGCTTGCCGACCGATACACCACTGCTGCGGAACAGCTCGGTCACGACCAGGCTGCCGTACGCCTCGCTGGTGTCTACGCGCTTGCTCGCCTTGCTGACGACTGGGCCGAACAGCGCCAGGTCTGCATCGACGTCCTGTGTGCTTATCTCCGCATGCCCTACGAAGCTGACCCCGCGGCTCCTGGGCACAAGGAAGGCGAACGCGAAGTCCGCCAAACGATCAACCGAGTCATCCGCGACCACCTAGTCGATCCAGATGCCGACGTCTCATGGTGTGAGTTTGCCTTCGACTTCACCGGCGCGAGCTTCGATCGCACGATCGACTTCAGCAGTGTCACGTTCAGTAGTAGCGTCACCTTCGGCCGCGCGACGTTCAGTGGCACCGTCAGCTTCGGCGGCACGACGTTCAGTGGCAGCGCCAGCTTCGGCCGTGCGAGGTTCAGCAGCGTCGACTTCGCTTTTACGACGTTTGACGGCAACGTCGACTTCGGTGATGCGACGTTCAGCAGCATCGTCCATTTCGGCGGCGCGACGTTCAGCGGCGACGTCGATCTCACAGGTGCGACGTTTGAGAGCGTCGTCGAGTTCGGTAGCGCGACGTTCGGCGGCATCGTCGAGTTCGGTAGCGCGACGTTCGGCGGCATCGTCGACTTCGAGGGCGCGACGTTCAGCAGAGGCACCGTCGACTTCGAAGGCGCGACATTCAGGAACACTGTTCACCTTGGCGCGACGTTCGGCGGCAGCATCGTCAACTTCAGACGCGCGACGTTCGGTGGCGTCGTCGGTTTCGGTGGAGCGACGTTCAGCAGGGGCACCGTCGACTTCGAGGGCGCGACATTCACCGACGCCGTCGACCTCAGCGCGACGTTCGAGGGTACTGAGATCAGGTGGGGCCCTTTGCCTCGGCCAGCAGGGGCGTAACGCCTTCAGAGTGGCTGCGTCATCAGATCGGGCTTCCACGGCTCGCATCCTGCGGGTGGCGGCATGAGGTCCCGTTCCGCCTGCTCTGGGGTTAGCTTCCGAGACTCAAGCCTGAGGTCAGATTCGTTTGGCCCCCTGTTTGGCCCCCCGAACGCGACAGAGGCCCATTCGCGATCAAGCGAATGGGCCTCTGACCAGCGTCGGGGTGGCGGGATTTGAACCCACGACCTCTTCGTCCCGAACGAAGCGCGCTGCCAAGCTGCGCTACACCCCGATGTCGCCACTCATCTTGCCGGTGTTACTGCTCATCGCGGCGACGTCGTTTACTTTAGCCCACCGCTGGCTAGAGACGAAATCCGGTTTTGGCGCGGTGGCGGATCGGGTTGGGGCGGGCGTGGTCGAGGGCCACGAGGAGGACGGAGAGGGCGTAGAAGGCGAGGCCGAGGAGGAGGGCGTTGCCCAGGACGCTTTTGTAGCCGTGCTGTTCGACGTTGAGGAAGGAGTAGAGGTAGCGGCCCGGTGTGCCGGGGAGGATCAGTTCGCCTCGGCCCAATGACACCGCCAGGTACGTCATCGGGTACAGCAGCCACGTCGCCGCCATCCGTAGGTGCAGCCGGCCGGGGGCGGTCAGGAGCAGCCAGTCGATCACCGCGGCGATCGGTGTCACCGTGTGCAGGACCTGGTTGGTCACCGCCTGCCAGCCCGTGGGGGCCGTCGTCCCGCCCGCCATCGCGAACGGGCTCGACGCGTGCGCCAGGATCAGGTGGTACACCAGGCCGGTGATCGTGATGTAGAGCAGTGCCGCACCCGTGACCAGGGGGGAGAGGGGGCGGCGGGCGGTCCAGGCTCGGCGGGCCGTGGCGATCATGACCAGGGCCAGCAGGATGTTGCTCTGGATCGTGAAGTAGGTCAGCACCCGGATCGGGCTGCCGAGGAACAGGTCGACGGTCACCGCCGCTGCCGCCACCAACGCGACCAGCAGTCGGTACACCGCCGTCAGCGGACGACGGTACGGGGCCACCACCGCGGTGGCGGGAACGGGTGAGGCGAGCAGCGCGGGCATACCGGGTACCGCGGGGAGGTCCGGGATGTCCCTGGGTATCGGGGCGGTCATGCCCTCACGCTAGGCAGCGGGGACGAAACGGGCGATCCGGGTGGGCTGGACGGGCGACCCCGGCGGCTCTGCCCCTACCTCCGACCCTGAGTCGGCCCCGACCCTGGCCCTGCCCCTGAACCTGCCCATGTCTCTGGCCCGGCTACTCCCCACTCCCGGCCCCCGGCAGCCTTCCCCCTAGTTCCCGGCCGCCCAGCGCCCGTCTCCCCACACCTACACTCCCCCCGAGCCCCGAGCCCCGAGCCCCGAGCCCCGAGCCCCGAGCCCCGAGCCCCGAGCCCCGAGCCCCGAGCCCCGAGCCCCGAGCCCCGAGCCCCGTTCTGGCTTGCTGCCGGCACCCGGCATCCCACTCTCGCCGAACCCCCGGTCCCCCCGCTCCCACGGCCCGGCGCTACTACCTGCTCCCGCCCCGCACACTCCCGCTCCAGGCGACCCTGCCCCTGCTCTCCGGGCCGCCCTCCACCTCCTGCACCGCCCTCCCCGCCCGGGCACCCCCACCAACCCCCCGCTACCGCCGCACCCCCAACTACCTACTCCCGCCCCACCAACGTCATCAACGTCACCTCCGGCGGACAAGCAAACCGCACCGGCGTATACCGATTCGTCCCGCACCCCGCCGACACATGCAGATACGACGTCCGACCCTCCGCCGTATGCCGGGAAAGGCCCTTCACCCGGTCCGTGTCCAGGTCGCAGTTGGTGATCAGGGCGCCGTAGAAGGGGATGCAGAGCTGGCCGCCGTGGGTGTGGCCCGCGAGGGTCAGGGGGTAGCCGTCCGCGGTGAACGCGTCCAGTACCCGGAGATACGGCGCGTGCACCACGCCCATCGAGAAGTCGGCGTCGTCCGACGGGCCGCCGGCCACGCGCGCGTAGCGGTCGCGTTTGATGTGCGGGTCGTCGAGGCCGGTCAGTTCGACCGACGCGCCCTCGAGCTTCAGCGTGCCGCGCGTGTTCGTCAGGTTGAGCCAGCCCGCCGCGTCGAAGCCGTCCCGCAGGTCCTCCCACGGGTTGTGGATGATTCCCACGACGGGCGGGTTGCCGTTCAGGCCGTGGCGGCCCGCGCTCTTCTCCAGCAAGTACCGGGCGGGGTTGCGGGGTTTGGGGCCGTAGTAGTCGTTGGAGCCGAAGACGTACGCGCCCGGGAACTCCATCAGCGGGCCGAGCGCGTCCAGGACCTCGGGGATGGCCTCCGGGTCGGAGAGGTTGTCACCGGTGTTGATCACGAAGTCGGGGCGCAGGCCCGCCAGCGAGCGCAGCCAGCGCTGCTTCTTGCGCTGGCCGCCGACCATGTGGATGTCGGAGACCTGGAGGACTCTGAGCGGGCGCATGCCGGGGGGCAGGACCGGGACCGTCACCCGGCGCAGTCTGAAGGAGCGGGTCTCGAAGCCCGCCGCGTAGACCAGACCGGCGGCACCGGCCGCCGCAATTCCCAGGGGTACTCCGTATCGCGCGCGCATTCCTCCATCGTGTCAGACCCCACTGACACGCCTGACCCCCCGTCCGCCGCCGCCTCCTAAATCGGCGGGCGGCCGACCTCACGCACCTGCGAGAATCAAACCCATGACCACCACGCTCAAGTCGAAGCTGCAGGAAGACCTCAACACCGCGATCAAGGCGCACGACAAGCTGCGTTCTGCCACGCTCCGGCTGACGCTCGCCGCGATCACCAAGGAGGAGGTCGCGGGCAAGGAGAAGCGCGAGCTCTCCGACGACGAGGTCCTCAAGGTGATCACCAAGGAGGCGAAGAAGCGCCGCGAGGCCGCGGACGCCTTCGCGCAGGGCGGCCGTCCCGAGTCGGCCGCGCAGGAGAAGGCGGAGGGCGAGATCCTCGCCGAGTACCTGCCCAAGCAGCTCGGCGACGAGGAGCTGACCGCGATCGTCTCCCAGGCGGTCGAGGAGGCGAAGGCCGCCGGCGCCGAGGGCCCGCGCGCCATGGGTGCCGTCATGAAGATCGTGAACCCGAAGGTGGCCGGCCTGGCCGAGGGCGGCCGCGTCGCCGCCGTGGTGAAGAAGCTCCTCGCCGGCTGACCCACCCGCCGTACACAGACATGTGTCTACGACGACGGGGGCGCCCCTTGCAGAAGGGGCGCCCCCGTCGTCGTAGACGAAGAGCCTGAACAGCGGGTGGCCGCCGGGGAGTTGGTGCCTACCCCCTGTTGCCGCCGTTCCCGTTGCCGTTGTCGCCGCCGTTCGACGTGCCCTGGATGAAGCCGTCCGGGAGGGAGAACGTCGGGTCCGGGGTGGTGCCGCCGTCGGTCGTGCCGGTGGTGGTGCCGTCGGTGGTCACTCCGCCGTTGTCGTCGCCCCCGTTGTCGTTGTTCTTGCCGCCGTCGTTGTTCTTGTCCTTGTCCTTGACGGGGTCCGGGATGTTGACGAGCTGGAAGTTCTCGACCTGCTTGCCCTCCAGGGCGCCGGTCATGGCGTCCTTCCAGATCGGGCCCGGGGTGTCGGCGCCGTAGACCTGGTCGTGCCAGACACCGCCGATGCGGATGGTGGTCATCTCGATGTTCTGCTTGGCACTGCCGACCCAGACCGCACCGGCCAGGTTCGGGGTGTAGCCGACGAACCAGGCGTTCTTGCGGGAGTCCGTCGTACCCGTCTTACCGGCGCTCTCGCGGTCGGTGAGGCCGGCCTCCCGGCCGGTGCCGGAGTCGACCACGCCGCGCAGCACGGTGTTGATGGTGTCGGCGGTCTTCTTGCTCATCGCCCGCGAGCAGGTGGACTTGGGGACGGCGAGCGACTTCTGTGCGTTGCCCACCTTCTGCGTGATGGACTCGATGGCGACCGGCGTGCAGTACGTGCCCTCGTTGGCGAAGGTCGCGTACGCCGAGGCCATCGTCAGCGGCGAGAGGCCCTTGGAGCCGAGCGCGATGGCCGGGACCTCGGGGATCTTGTCGCCGTTGCCCTGCACGACCCCGAGCTTGCTGGTCATGTTCACCACGGGGCACAGACCGATGTCGGAGATCATCTGCACGAAGTAGGTGTTGACCGACTTGGCCATCGCCTCCTTCAGCGCGTACGGACCCTTCTCCGACTCGCTCTCGTTCTCCACCGTCGCGCCGTCCGTGTTGACCCAGTTCTTGCCACTGCAGGTCGAGACGGGGCTCGGGTAGTCCATCGAGTACGGCGCCGGGTACTGCTGGGTGGCCGGCAGGCCCTGCTCCAGCGCGGCCGCCGCGACGAACGGCTTGAACGTCGAACCGGTCGGGAAGCCGAAGTTCGAGCCGCCCATGTCGGCGTTGACCGAGTAGTTGTACTCCGTCTCGTTCTTGCCGTAGCCGTACGGCTTCGACTGGCCCATGCCGAGGATCTTGCCGGTGCCGGGCTCGACGAGGGTGGCCGCCGCGGCGACCGAGTCCGACTTGTAGATGTGGTCCTTGAGCGAGGCCTGCACCGAGGCCTGCGCCTGCGGGTCCAGGGTCGTACGGATCGTCAGGCCGCCCTGGTTCCAGATCTTCGCCCGGGCCTCCTTGGTCTTGCCGAAGACCGGGTCGCCCAGGAAGACCTTCTCGACGTACTTGCAGAAGAAGCTGGCGCCCTTGACCGCGGTGATGCAGCCGTTCTTCGGCTGGCTGACCTTCAGGCCGAGGTCGGTCTTCTCGGCCGCCCGGGCCTCCGCCGCGGAGATGTCGCCGACCTCGGCCATGCGGGCCAGCACGGTGTTGCGCCGCTTCTTGGCCTCGGCCTCGTCGTTGATCGGGTCGTAGCGCGTGGGCGACTGGACGATGCCCGCAAGCAGCGCCGACTGCTGGAGGTTCAGGTCCTTGGCGTGCTTGGAGAAGTAACGCTCGGACGCGGCCTCGACGCCGTAGGCCTGCTCTCCGAAGAAGGTGATGTTGAGGTAGTTCTCGAGGATCTTCTTCTTGCCGAGCTTTTCCTCGATCTGGATCGCGTACTTCAGCTCGCGGACCTTGCGGCCCAGCGTCTGCTGAGTGGCCTCGGCGACCTTCGTCGGGTCGTCACCGGCCTCCTCGACGAAGTAGTTCTTGACCAACTGCTGGGTCAGGGTCGAGGCGCCCTGGGAGACTCCGCCGCTCTGCGCGTTCTTGTTGAGGGCGCGCAGGACGCCCTTCAGGTCGATCGCGCCGTGCTGGTAGAAGCGCGAGTCCTCGATCGCGACGATCGCCTTCTGCATGTACGGCGAGACATCCTTGAGCTCCACCACCGTGCGGTCACGGGAGTAGACCGAGGCGATCTGGTTGCCCTTGCTGTCCAGGATCGTGGTGCGCTGGCTGAGCTGAGGGCTCTTCAGATTGTCCGGGATGTCGTCGAACCCCTGGACCGAACCCTTGGCGGCGAGCCCCAGCGCGCCGGCCGCGGGCAACGCGATTCCGGCCATGACGGCACCGGCGAGCACACTGACACCGAGGAACTTGGTGGCCTGCTGCAGAGGGGACAGACCACCACCCGAGCGCTTTTTTGGCATGGGGGCAGCCTACGTTCTCATTCGCCGGACACGTGTATAGGCCTTGGCCTAAGCTGCTCTCAACTGTCACAGCAGAGCGGTCACGTATCAATACGTCCGGCGACCCCGAATCGTTCCGGTCGTTCCCGAGTTTTTTGTCGGGGGCGTGTCCGAATCCGCCTCCTGTGTCACCCGGTGCCCCTTGTGGCGCATGTCAACTGCCCCGGTTTGCCGGGAAAGTCACGCATGTCGTCAGCTCACTCCCCCGGGTGATCTGCCGCTTACCCATAGTCCGTTCGGGCCATTCAAGATTGGGCCCGAAGGGGGTGTTGCGCTGTGCCCACCTTCCGTAACGTCCTCAACTGGCGGCGGTGAATATGCCGCTGCCGCCGTGGGGGAGCCTCGATTCGGGAGAGGACGGCGCCGGTATGGGCTGGGTAACCGACTGGAGTGCGCAGGCGGCCTGCCGCACTACCGATCCGGATGAACTGTTCGTTCAAGGAGCAGCGCAGAACAGGGCGAAGGCAGTGTGCACCGGATGTCCGGTACGCACGGAGTGCCTCGCCGATGCGCTCGACAACCGCGTCGAATTCGGCGTGTGGGGAGGAATGACGGAGCGGGAGCGCCGCGCACTGCTGCGCAGGCGGCCCACTGTCACTTCATGGCGCCGGCTACTGGAGACCGCGCGCATCGAGTACGAACGAGGGGTCGGCATCATCCCCCTCGACGACGACGAGATCTACGAGAACTACGCGGCGGTGGGCTGACTCCCACCGGTCCCTTCGGGGCCGACCTCGGGCGATCCCCGGGGCACGAGCCCGGAGGTCCGCGTCAGACCTTCGTCTCGGGCAGCTCAGGCCGACCGGCCGCGAGCCGGTTCCCGATGTCCCGCAGCCCCGCGAGGTCGTGCACATCGCCGGGCAGCGCGGCCACTTCGGCCACGGCCACCTCGGGGTGACGTGCGGTGAAGCGGTCACGTGTGCGCTGCTCACGCGAGAGCAGCCGCATCCGGTCGGCATGCAGCCTGAGCAGACCTGCGGTGAGTTGTTCCACGGATCGCTCGTCGTCGGACGGCTTGTCGTCCGTGGCGGCGGACCGCTCCTGGTCCGTGTCGGCGGGGGAGCCTTCGTCAGGAGCTGCGGCGCGAGCTGTTGTCTCGGAAGCGGGAGATTCTGAACTGCCGTACGTGTCGGGAGAGTTACGAAGTCCAGCTTTCCCGCCCATCTGATCGACAATGCGGGACTCCTCAAGATTTTCCGCGGCGGCGAGTGCCCGCTCGGCCGACAGCCGGGCGGCTCCGCTGCCGTGCACCCGGTTGAGGACCAGACCGGCCAGCGGCATCTCCTCGGCCGCCAGCCGCTCCACGAAGTACGCGGCCTCGCGCAGCGCGTCCCGCTCCGGGGCCGCGACGACCAGGAACGCCGTGCCGGGCGCCTGAAGCAGCTTGTACGTCGCGTCCGCGCGCGTGCGGAACCCGCCGAAGGTGGTGTCCATCGCGGCCACGAACGTCTGGACGTCCTTGAGGAGTTGACCCCCGAGCAGCTTGCCGATCGTGCCGGTCATCATCGACATGCCGACGTTGAGGAACTTCATCCCGGCCCGGCCGCCCAGCTTCGCCGGGGCGGTCAGCAGCCGGATCAGCTTGCCGTCCAGGAACGAGCCGAGACGTTTCGGCGCGTCCAGGAAGTCGAGCGCCGAGCGGGACGGCGGGGTGTCCACCACGATGAGGTCCCAGTCGTGCTGGGCGCGCAACTGGCCCAGCTTCTCCATCGCCATGTACTCCTGCGTGCCCGCGAAGCCCGCCGAGAGCGACTGGTAGAAGGGGTTGTTGAGGATCGCGGCCGCCCGCTCACGGTCCGCGTGCGCCTCGACGATCTCGTCGAACGTGCGCTTCATGTCGAGCATCATGGCGTGCAGTTCGCCGTCCCCGTCGACGCCCTTCACCCGCCTCGGGGTGTTGTCCAGCGAGTCGATGCCCATGGACTGGGCGAGCCGGCGGGCCGGGTCGATGGTCAGGACGACGACTCTCCGCCCCCGCTCGGCGGCCCGCAGTCCGAGCGCCGCCGCGGTGGTCGTCTTGCCGACCCCGCCCGAGCCGCAGCACACCACGATCCGCGTCTCCGGGTCGTCGAGCAGCGGGTCGACGTCGAGCACGCGCGTGTGGGAGATGTGGTGGGAGCGGGCGGTGTCCCGCGCGGAGGAGGCACGGGCGGTGTCCTGTGCGCGGGCCGGGTCCGGACTCATGACATCCCCTGCTTCCGCAGCTCGGTGGCGAGTTCGTACAGGCCCGCGAGGTCCATGCCCTCGGCGAGCAACGGCAGTTCGTGCAACGGCAGGCCCTGCTCGGCGAGTACGGCCCGCTGGTCGTGCTCCAGGGCGTACCGCTCCGCGTACTCCTCGGCCTGCGCGAGCAGCGGGTCCACCAGCTTCTCGGCGTTGCCGCCGCGCCGCGCCCCGCCGAGCCCGGCGGCGGACAGCGACTGCGCCACGGCGGTGCGCGGCACGGCCCGTACGAGATCCAGGTCGGCCGTGTCCAGCACCTCGGGGCGCACCATGTTCACGATGATCCGGCCCACCGGCAGCCGGGCCGCCCGCAGTTCGGCGATGCCGTCCGCGGTCTCCTGGACGGGCATCTCCTCAAGGAGCGTCACCAGGTGCACGGCCGTCTCCGGGGACTTCAGGACCCGCATCACCGCCTGCGCCTGATTGTGTATCGGGCCGATCTTCGCGAGCCCGGCGACCTCGTCGTTGACGTTCAGGAAGCGGGTGATGCGGCCGGTGGGCGGCGCGTCCATCACGACGTAGTCGTAGGCGAACTGTCCGCTCTTCTCCTTGCGGCGTACGGCCTCGCAGGCCTTGCCGGTCAGGAGGACGTCCCGGAGGCCGGGCGCGACCGTGGTCGCGAAGTCGATCGCGCCGAGTTTCTTCAGGGCGCGGCCCGCGCTGCCCAGTTTGTAGAACATCTGGAGGTAGTCCAGAAGGGCCAGTTCGGGGTCGATGGCCAGTGCGTACACCTCCCCGCCCCCGGGAGCGACGGCGATCTTCCGCTCCTCATAAGGCAGCGTCTCCGTCTCGAAGAGCTGCGCGATGCCCTGGCGACCCTCGACCTCGACGAGAAGCGTCCGCTTCCCCTCGGTGGCCAGGGCCAGCGCGAGGGCCGCGGCCACCGTGGTCTTGCCGGTACCGCCCTTGCCACTGACGACCTGGAGCCTGCTCACGTCTTCGAGCCTAACCAGTCCGCGCCCGAACCAACCGGGAGGCTGTGGATAACGCGACGGACAACGCGACCGCGGGCGGCCCGTTCGCAGCGGCTAAAGTCGGCCGCATGACCAAGTGGGAATACTCGACTGTGCCGCTGCTCGTCCACGCCACGAAGCAGATCCTGGACACCTGGGGCGAGGACGGCTGGGAGCTCGTCCAGGTCGTGCCCGGGCCGAACAACCCCGAGCAACTGGTGGCCTACCTCAAGCGGGAGAAGGCATGAGCGCCGTCGAGGCCCGGCTGGCCGAACTCGGCCTGACCCTCCCGGCGGTCGTCCCGCCGCTCGCCGCGTACCAGCCCGCCGTACAGAGCGGTGTCTACGTGTACACCTCCGGCCAGTTGCCCATGGTGGACGGCAAGCTTCCGGTCACCGGCAAGGTGGGCGGCGAGGTCACCGCGGAGGAGGCCAAGGAACTGGCTCGCACCTGCGCGCTGAACGCCCTCGCGGCGGTCAAGTCCGTCACCGGTGACCTGGACCGCGTCGCGCGCGTGGTGAAGGTCGTCGGCTTCGTCGCCTCGGCCTCCGACTTCACCGGTCAGCCGGGTGTCGTCAACGGCGCGAGCGAACTCCTCGGCGAGGTCCTCGGCGACAAGGGCGTGCACGCGCGGAGCGCGGTCGGCGTGGCGGTACTGCCGCTGGACTCACCGGTCGAGGTCGAGATCCAGGTGGAGCTGACGCAGGCGTAGTCGCTGTCCCGGAGTGCGTGATCGGGCGTGATCGGTGTCCTGGAGTGCACGTTGTTGCCTCTCGAACATCCGCGCGCTACGGGATAGCCTCCGCCCATGGCGAACGGTCAGTGGTACCCGGAGGAGTGGCCCGAGCGCATCAGGGCGCTCGCGGAGGGCCGACTCACACCGGTGGACCCCCGGCGGGCGGCCACGGTGATGCTCCTCAGGGACACCGGCACCGGCCCCGCCGTCCACATGCTGCGCAGACGCGCCTCCATGGCTTTCGCCGGGGGCGCGTACGCGTACCCGGGCGGCGGTGTGGACCCGCGTGACGACGACCGTCACGTCCGCTGGGCGGGCCCCACGCGCGCGTGGTGGGCGGACCGGCTGGGCGTCGACGAGACGGCGGCCCAGGCGATCGTGTGCGCGGCGGTCCGTGAGACGTACGAGGAGGCGGGCGTCCTGCTCGCCGGCCCGACCCCCGACTCGGTCGTCGGCGACACCACGGGCGCCGACTGGGAGACGGACCGGGCCGCCCTGGTCGCCCGTGACCTGTCCTTCGCGGAGTTCCTCGACCGCCGTGGCCTGGTCCTGCGCTCCGACCTGCTGGGCGCGTGGGCTCGTTGGATCACCCCCGAATTCGAGACCCGTCGCTACGACACGTGGTTCTTCGTCGCCGTCCTCCCGGAGGGCCAGCGCACCCGCAACGCCTCCACGGAGGCCGACCGTACGGTGTGGATCACCCCGGGCGAGGCGGCGACCGGCTACGACAAGGGCGACCTGACGATGATGCCGCCCACCATCGCGACCCTGCGCGGGCTGATCCCGTACGGCAGCGCGGCCGAGGCGCTGTCGTCGGCCCCGGAGCGCGATCTGACCCCCGTCCTCGCCCGGGCCAGCCTGGAGGACGGCGAGATCGTCCTGGCGTGGCCGGGCCACGAGGAGTTCACGAAGCACATTCCTGTGGGTGGGGCGCCGACATGATCGGGGCCGGGGGAGACGCGTGCGGTGTGAGTGGTGCGGCGAGGGGACCTTCTCGTGCGGCTGGTCCCGGGGGAGACGCCTGCCGTGTGACCGCACCGGTGGACAACACCCTGCGCATGACCGGTCCGGGGAAAGAGACCTCCCGCGCCACCACCCCCACGAAAAACGCCCTCCGCGCGGCCGACCCGTGTGACCAGCCCACCGAATCCCACCCCCACCCCGTCACCCCCGAAGAAGGCACCCCCGCATGACCGACGCAGCCGCCCTCCCCGGCCAGCCACGCGGCGGGGTCCTCACCGGCCCCGCCACCCCGCGTGCCGTCAACGTGCTCGCGCCCAACGCGTCCGCGATGACCCTGGACGGGACGAACACGTGGATCGTGTCGGAGCCGGACTCCGAGCTGGCCGTGGTGATCGACCCGGGGCCGTTGGACGAGGGACATCTGCGCAACGTCGTCGACACGGCGGAGAAGGCGGGGAAGCGGATCGCCCTGACCCTGCTGACGCACGGGCACCCCGACCACGCCGAAGGCGCCGTCCGTTTCGCCGAGCTGACGGACACGAAGGTCCGCGCGCTGGACCCGGCGCTGCGGCTCGGGGACGAGGGGCTCGCCGCCGGGAACGTGATCCGGGTCGGCGGCCTGGAGCTGGTCGTCGTGTCGACGCCCGGGCACACCGGAGACTCCCTGTGCTTCCATCTCCCGGCCGATCAGGCGGTCCTGACCGGGGACACCGTCCTGGGGCGCGGTACGACCGTCGTGGCGCATCCTGACGGCCGCCTGGGCGACTATCTGGACTCGCTACGGCGGCTGCGGTCCCTCACGGTCGACGACGGCGTCCACACGGTGCTGCCGGGCCACGGGCCGGTGCTGGAGGACGCCCAGGGCGCCGTCGAGTTCTATCTCGCCCACCGCGCCCACCGGCTCGCCCAGATCGAGACGGCCGTCGAGAACGGTCACCGCAGCCCGGCCGAGGTCGTCGCCCACGTGTACGCGGACGTCGACCGCTCCCTGTGGCCGGCGGCGGAACTGTCGGTGCGGGCTCAACTGGACTACCTGAAGGAACACGGTCTGATCTAGTCACCGTGGGGGCGCGGGGTCTTCACGCCGTGCACGCGCGCGTACTCCTCGGCCAGCCACGGGCCCAGATCGTCGACGTACGACCGCAGGATGCTCGCGTCGCCCGTCGGTTGGTATCCGGACACCGCGGCGTCGCGCAACTCCTCCGCCCGCTCGGGGTAGTACGCGCCGAACGCCTCGGCCATCTCCCCGAGATCGCTGGTCCAGCCGTTCCAGCGGGGCATCACCAGCGTGAAGCCGGTGCGGACCAGGCGCCGGGACATGAAGCGCACCAGGGGGCGCCGGGCCGCGTCCGTGTCCTCCGTGGACGCGATCCGCTCGCGCCAGCGGGGGAGCAGCAGCCCCAGGTCGCCGTTCCTCTCCCGGGCGAGCAGCGAGTCGGGGCGGTAGCGCGGCAGGTCCTCGGCGAGGTCCTCCCCGAGCAGCGGTGTGCACAGACAGGCCACGAACCACCCCAGGTCGTACGTCTCCGGCTCGCTCAGCAGCCGTGCCCGGCCGTACAGCAGCGTGCCGACGCCGTCGATCTCCGGGAACTCCTTGTCGAGCGCCTCGCCGAGGTCGTGGGCCGCGGAGCGGTCCTCCTCGGTCGGCTCCCGGCGGGTCACCACCAGCAGGTCCAGATCACTGCGGCCCACGCGCGCGGTGCCGCGCGGGATCGACCCGTAGAGGTACGCGCTGTTGAGGCGTCCCCCGTAGAGGTCGATCAGCCGGTCCCGCGCGGTGGCGACGACCGGTCGGAAGGCGTGCGGGACGCGCCCCAGGGAGCCCTCGCGCTCGATGTATCCCTGGGCGTCGAGCCCTCTGTGGGGGACGGTTTCGGCCATGGGATCACTGTGCCGGGAGACGGGCACCGTGGGAGTGCTTTTCCGGTCGTCGTCCTCCGGTGTCCCGACGTCGTACGGGGTCATCGCCAGCGGAACATCCTCAGCCCGCGGCTGTAGTCGCCGGCCTCGCAGCCCACGGCGACCAGGTCGCCGGACACGGCCACCAGTGATTCGAACGCGGTGCCGCGCAGCTTGCGCCGGGCCACCACCCGGCCGTCGGCGGGGTCGAGCACGCTGAGCCGGCCGCCGTACTCGTGGACGACGAGCAGCCTGCCCCGGTGGGCGAGGTGGGTGTCCTGGTAGGTCTCCTCGCCGTGCCACTCCCACAGGA
Source organism: Streptomyces sp. NBC_01478 (assembly GCF_036227225.1). Classification (GTDB taxonomy): domain Bacteria; phylum Actinomycetota; class Actinomycetes; order Streptomycetales; family Streptomycetaceae; genus Streptomyces. The sequence continues at coordinate 6,487,218 of NZ_CP109444.1, forward strand.
ACACACCGGTGGAGAGGGAGTACGCCCCGAGCCGGTTGCCCCGGTCGAGCTCGGTCCTGTCCCGGGGGACCAGGCCCACCACCAGGACGTCACCGGTGACGGCGATCCGCTCGCCGAACCTCTCGTAGCCGTCCGGCGGCGCGAGCGTCACGCCGTCCGTGCCGTCGTCGTCCAGCACGAGGAGCCGGTGCTCGGCGCGTGCGCCGCGGGCGCGGGTCCGCAGGGTCGCCACGAAGGGGTGCGCGCTGATCACGGACACGCTCTCCAGGGCCGGGTCCGTGAGGTCGTGCTTCCAGCGGATCTCGCCGGTGCGGAGGTCGAGGGCGCGCATCACCGGCCGCGTCTCCCAGTCCTTCCAGGACTCGCCGGCCGTCGCGAGGAGACCCCCGCCGAGGGCGACCTTGGCCGGTATGTGCCCCAGGAGGGCCGCGTCCTGCTTCCGGCGCCGTACGACCTCGCCGGTGTCGACGGCCAGCCAGGTGAGGCCGACGCGTCTCACGTCCCGGCGCCCGTCGTCGCAGTGCAGCACCACGACCGTGCCGTCATCGAGGTCCGGGGAGACCAGGGCGACGGCCTGCCGGCCCGGCGGCCGCCAGGTCCACAGCGGTTCGCCCGTGGTGGCCCGGAACGCCTGTAAGCGGTCGGCGTGGGCGATGACGACGGCGTCGGCCGTCAGCCACAGGCCCAGCGGCTTCAGGCCGCCGTCGGCGTGGTCGTCGGGGCTTCTCCACAGGGAGCGCGCCGATTTTCGCCACCAGGAGTGCTTCCAGGCCGACTCCGGTGCTCTGTCCTCGTCCATCCCCACCCCTTGGGTCCCCACCCGGCCACACGCGAAGGGCCCCGCCGTACGAGCAGGGCCCTTCGTAGTCGTACGAAAACTGTCCTCAGCGAGCAGCGAGCGGTCGTCGGCCGGCGGTCCTCAGCGGGAGCGCTTGGCCAGCCGCTCCACGTCCAGCAGGATCACCGCGCGGGCCTCCAGGCGCAGCCAGCCGCGGCCCGCGAAGTCGGCGAGCGCCTTGTTGACCGTCTCGCGGGACGCGCCGACCAGTTGGGCCAGCTCCTCCTGCGTGAGGTCGTGCACCACGTGGATGCCCTCCTCGGACTGCACGCCGAAGCGGCGGGAGAGGTCCAGCAGGGCGCGGGCCACGCGGCCGGGGACGTCCGAGAAGACCAGGTCGGACATCGCGTCGTTGGTCTTGCGCAGCCGGCGGGCGACCGCGCGCAGCAGCGCGGAGGCCACCTCGGGGCGGGCGCTCAGCCAGGGCTGGAGGTCGCCGTGGCCCAGACCCAGCAGCTTGACCTCGGTCAGCGCGCTGGCGGTCGCCGTACGCGGGCCCGGGTCGAACAGCGACAGCTCGCCGATCAGCTCGCCGGGGCCGAGGACGGCCAGCATGTTCTCGCGGCCGTCCGGGGAGGTGCGGTGAAGCTTCACCTTGCCCTCGGTGACCACATAGAGCCGGTCGCCGGGGTCGCCCTCGTGAAAGAGGGAGTCCCCGCGCGCGAGGGTCACCTCACTCATGGAGGCGCGCAGCTCCGCGGCCTGATCGTCATCGAGCGCCGCGAAGAGCGGGGCGCGCCGCAGAACGTCGTCCACGAGTTCTCTCCTTGTCGACCTGCTCAGGGGATGGTGCTCCCCCTTGTTACCAGGGGACCGTGCTCCCCATTTTGCTGGACCGTCCAAACAGTGTGATCTGTCACAAGGATGCCGCACAGGTGTCCCGAGGTAAGCGGCAGGGGTCCAATTGGGGGCTGATCTTCGGGGTCCGGGGCGGATGTCAGTGCCGGGCTCTAGGCTGGCCGGGTGTCCAAATCGCCGGTGAGAGCACAGGCCAAGGGGGCTGGGCGGATGGTTGTACCTCGTGATTCCGCTGTGGGCGAACAGGGCCCTGACGGCGGCAGGAGTGGCGGAAAGAAAGTGGCAAAGGGGGCAAAAGTGGTGGCGGGTGTGAAGAGTGAATCGCACACGGCCCTCGTCCGCCGCGCCCGCCGCATCAACCGCGAGCTGGCCGAGATCTATCCGTACGCCCACCCGGAGCTCGACTTCGAGAACCCCTTCCAGCTCGTGGTCGCGACGGTCCTGTCCGCCCAGACCACCGACCTGAGGGTCAATCAGACGACGCCGGCCCTGTTCGCCAAGTACCCGACCCCCGAGGACCTGGCCGCCGCCGACCCGGAGACGGTCGAGGAGATCCTCCGCCCGACCGGGTTCTTCCGGGCCAAGACGAAGTCGGTAATAGGCCTCTCCAAGGCCCTGGTCGAGGACTTCGGGGGCGAGGTCCCGGGCCGGCTCGAAGATCTCGTCAAGCTGCCCGGTGTGGGCCGCAAGACCGCCTTCGTGGTGCTCGGCAACGCCTTCGGGCGGCCCGGCATCACCGTGGACACGCATTTCCAGCGGCTCGTACGGCGCTGGAAGTGGACCGAGGCGACGGAGCCCGACAAGATCGAGGCCGCCGTGGGAGCGCTCTTTCCGAAGAGCGACTGGACGATGCTCTCGCACCACGTGATCTTCCACGGCCGCCGGATCTGCCATGCCCGCAAGCCCGCCTGCGGCGCCTGCCCCATCGCCCCGCTCTGCCCGGCGTACGGCGAGGGCGAGACCGACCCGGAGAAGGCGAGGAAGCTGCTCAAGTACGAGAAGGGCGGCTATCCCGGCCAGCGCCTGAATCCTCCGCAGTCCTACCTGGACGCGGGCGGGAAACCGGCGCCGCCGCTCGGGTCGGCGTGACGGCGGCAGCGGGGACATCGGGGGCCGGATGACGGAACGATCTCGGAGGTATCGGGCGTTGATCAGTGTGAACGGGGGTGGGGGATGACACGCGCGAGCAATACCCAGGGTGTGGGGCTCAGCAAGGAGGGGCTGCCCGACTGGCTGGATCCGGTGGTGCACGCCGTGGAGACGGTCGAGCCGCTGCAGTTGAGCCGGTTTCTGCCCCCGGCGGACGGGGCGGGACGGCAGTCGGCGGTGCTGATCCTCTTCGGGGAGGGCGATCAGGGGCCCGAGCTGCTGCTCATGGAGCGGTCGACCTCGCTGCGGTCGCATGCCGGGCAGCCGTCCTTCCCCGGTGGCGCCCTCGACCCCGAGGACGGCGACCCGACGGGCGACGGGCCCTTGCGGGCCGCTCTCCGCGAAGCCGAGGAGGAGACCGGGCTCGACCCGGCCGGAGTGCAGCTCTTCGGGGTGCTGCCCAAGCTGTACATCCCGGTGAGCGGCTTCGTGGTGACACCGGTGCTGGGCTGGTGGCGGGAGCCGACACCGGTGGGAGTGGTCGACCCGAACGAGACGGCGAGGGTGTTCACGGTCCCCGTGGCGGATCTCACGGATCCGGCCAACAGAGTCACGGTCACGCACCCCAGCGGCTTCCTGGGTCCGGCATTTCTGGTCGAATCGGCACTTGTCTGGGGTTTCACGGCCGGAGTCATCGACCGCCTTTTGCACTACGCGGGCTGGGAGCGCCCCTGGGACCGCGAGAAGCAGGTCCCCCTCGACTGGCGGTCATGACAAGGTGTCCGTCGTGCTGTGTCTTCCCGGGGGACGCCGTATCCGATTGCCGCTGCGCGGCGGGCCGGCCCCCCGACCGACCTGGAGTGATCGCGAAGTGCTGAGGCGAGGCCTGAACCGGTGAACGTGCTGGACATCCTGCTGCTGGTCGCCGCCGTGTGGTTCGCGATCGTGGGCTATCGCCAGGGGTTCGTCGTCGGCATCCTGTCGGTGATCGGGTTCCTGGGCGGCGGCATGGTCGCCGTCTACACGCTGCCCGTGCTCTGGGACGCGCTGACCGACAAGTCGGAGGTCAGCACCACCGCGGCCGTCGTCGCGGTGATCGTCGTCATCGTCTGCGCCTCCGTCGGCCAGGCCCTGACCACCCACCTCGGCAACAAACTGCGTCGGTACATCACCTGGTCCCCGGCCCGCGCACTGGACGCGACCGGCGGCGCCCTCGTCAACGTCCTCGCGATGCTCCTGGTCGCCTGGCTGATCGGCTCCGCCCTGGCCGGTACCACCCTTCCGACGCTCGGCAAGGAGGTCCGCAGCTCCAAGGTGCTGCTGGGGGTCTCCCGGGCGCTGCCCTCGCAGGCCGACACCTGGTTCGCGGACTTCTCCTCGGTCCTCGCGCAGAACGGTTTCCCGCAGGTCTTCAGCCCCTTCGCGAACGAGCCGATCAACGACGTCCAGCCGCCCGACCCGGCCCTCGCCTCCAGCGCCGTCGCCACCCGCGCCCAGCAGTCCATCGTCAAGGTCATGGGCACCGCCCAGAGCTGCGGCAAGGTCCTGGAGGGCAGCGGCTTCGTCTTCGGCGACCGCCGGGTGATGACCAACGCGCACGTCGTCGGCGGCGTCGACGAACCCACCGTCCAGATAGGCGGCCAGGGCCGCAAGTACGACGCCAAGGTCGTCCTCTACGACTGGCACCGCGACATCGCCGTACTCGACGTACCCGACCTGAAGGCGCGCTCCCTCCAGTTCGCGACCAAGGACGCCACGAGCGGCAACAGCGCGATCGTCGCCGGCTTCCCGGAGAACGGGTCGTACGACGTCCGGGCCGCACGCGTGCGGGGACGCATCACGGCCAACGGCCCGGACATCTACCACCGCGGCACGGTCCGCCGCGATGTGTACTCGCTCTACGCGACCGTCCGCCAGGGCAACTCCGGCGGCCCGCTGCTCACGCCCGAGGGCAAGGTGTACGGCGTGGTCTTCGCGAAGTCCCTCGACGACCCCGACACCGGGTACGCGCTCACCGCCGACGAGATCCAGGAGGACATCGTCAAGGGGCGCAGTGCGAACGAGCAGGTGGACAGCGACAGTTGCGCGCTGTGAGCCCGGCTTGGCACGGCCGGTCGCTTCAAAAAAAGGGGGGTGCGTCAGCCTCGAGGATGACGCAGCCGTACCGAGACCCAGCGGGCCCGGCGGCGCAGAATGCGCGGGATCCCCACCCTGAGGTCTGTGCCCTGGAGTTGCGGGGCGCCCCGTTGGTGGGAGCTCAGACCGTGGTCCGAGCGGCGATTGCGTGCTGCGTCACTGTAGTCGTGCGTCCAGCCCATACCCCTCCGTCTGCCCCTGCCCCAAGGTCGATAACCACCCCTTGGGGCCCCAATTGGCGTATGCGCGAGGCAAGTGGCCGTTCGTAGTACAGGTGTTCAGATCCGGATACCGGGCGCGGCGGGACGGTCACTGATCGGTCACCGATCGGGTTCGGGATCCTTCAGCCAGTTGACCAGTTCGGTGGAGAACACAGCCGGGTCCTCCTCGTGCGGGAAGTGCCCGAGACCGTCGAACAGCCGCCAGCGGTACGGCGCTTCGACGTACTCCCCGGAACCCGCCGCGCTGCGGGTGCGCAGCACCGGGTCGAGCGAGCCGTGCAGATGCAGCGTCGGCACCCGCACCGGGCGCTTCATGCGCCGGTTGAACTGGATGCCGTCCGGGCGTGCCATCGACCGCACCATCCAGCGGTACGGCTCGATCGAGCAGTGGGCGGTCGACGGGATCAGCATGGCCCGCCGGTACGCCTCGATCGCCTCGTCGTCGGGCAGGCTCGCGCCGGACCAGTCCCGGATCAGCTTGCCCACCAACTCGGCGTCCTCGGCGAGGAGTTGCCGCTCGGGGAGCCAGGGGCGCTGGAACCCCCAGATGTAGGAACTCGCGGTCGACTGCCTGACGTCGGAGAGCATCGCGGAGCGCCAGCGCCGGGGGTGCGGCATCGAGGAGACGGCGAGCCGGCGCACCAGCTTGGGGCGCATCGCGGCGGCCGTCCACGCCAGATAGCCGCCCAGGTCATGGCCGACCAGCGCGGCGTCCGGCTCGCCGAGCGAGCGGATCACGCCGGTGATGTCGAGGGCGAGGTTGGCCGGGTCGTAGCCGCGCGGGGTGCGGTCGCTGCCGCCGACGCCCCGCAGGTCCATGGCGACGGCCCGGAACCCGGCGTCGGCCAGCGCGCCCAACTGGTGCCGCCAGGTCCACCAGAACTGGGGGAAGCCGTGCAGCAGCAGCACCAGCGGCCCGTCGCCCACCTCCGCGATGTGGAAGCGCGCGCCGTTGGCCGCGACATCCCGGTGGGTCACCTCGCGCCCGCCGGGAATGTCGAGTCGTACGACCGAAGCAGGTTGTGCCCAAGGATGAGCGGGGTCCGTCATGAGGACGAGCGTGCCACAGCCTCGATGGCTTCGGGGACACGGTCCTCGATCGCCGGGCGCGGATGCGGCTTGGCGTTGCCCAGGACGCCCGCGGTCTCCTTCACCGAAGCGGCCACCTTCTGCGGGCCCTTGCTCTTCGCGGCCTTCTTGAAGAAGAGCACGCCGATCAGTGCGAGGACGACCGCGACGAGCACGTTCGCCGCGAAGGAGAGCAGGAAGCAGAGCGCCAGGTTCCAGCCGCTCCAGGTACGGATGCCGTACGCCAGCGCGAAGTTGAGCATCGGCAGGGAGAACAGCAGGACCACCGCGGCGACCGTGAACGCGCCGCCGCCCGCCGCGCCGCGCTTGACGTCCTGCTTGAGCTGCGCCTTGGCCAGTGCGATCTCGTCGTGCACCAGCGCGGACATCTCGGTCGTCGCCGAGGCGAACAACTGGCCGATGCTGCGTTCGGCGCCGACCGGGCTGCCGTCGGGTGCGCTCATCGCGTACTCCCTCTTCCCCATGTGTTTTGTGCCGTCTGGTCAGATCATGCCGGACCGTCGTTGTCCTCGCCTGCCCCGCCCGCCACTTCGGCAAGCCCTCGCCGCTGCTCGGCGGCCTTCACCTCGGCGAGCCTGCGGTGCTCGGCGGCCTTGCGGTCGTGGAGTTCGGCCATGCGCAGGTGGTACGCCGGGTCGTCCTGCTCGTAGATGTCGGGGATGCCGTCGAGATCCTCGTCGCGCTCCTCGTCCTCGTACATCCTGCGGTACCGGGCGTTGCGCAGCTTGAGCAACACGGTCGCGCAGAGGGCCGCGACGACGGAGCCGACGAGGACGGCCGCCTTGACCTCGTCGGTGAGCACCTGGTCGCCGTCGAACGCGAGTTCCCCGATGAGCAGCGACACGGTGAAGCCGATGCCGGCCAGCGAGGCGACCGCGAACACGTCCGGCCAGGCGAGGTCGTCGCTGAGCGAGGCCCGGGTGAAACGGGCCGTCAGCCAGGTCCCGCCGAAGATCCCGACCGCCTTGCCGACGACCAGCCCGAGGACCACGCCAAGGGTTTCGGGCTTCGTGAATACGTCTCCCAGGGCGCCGCCGGAGATGGCGACCCCGGCGCTGAACAGTGCGAACAGCGGCACCGCGAGGCCCGCCGACAGGGGCCGCACGAGATGTTCGATGTGCTCGCCGGGGGAGTGGTCCTCGTCCTCGCGGGTGGTGCAGCGCAGCATCAGGCCCATCGCGACACCGGCGATCGTGGCGTGGACGCCGCTGTTGTACATCAGCGCCCAGATCACGAGCGCGAGCGGGACGTAGACGTACCAGCCGCGCACGCCCCGGCGCAGCAGCAGCCAGAAGACGGCGAGGCCCACGGCCGCCCCGGCGAGCGCTACGAAGTCGATGCGGGCGGTGAAGAAGATCGCGATGATCAGGATCGCGAAGAGGTCGTCGACGACGGCGAGGGTGAGCAGGAAGGCGCGCAGGGCGCTCGGCAGCGAAGTGCCGATGACCGCGAGGACGGCGAGCGCGAAGGCGATGTCGGTGGCGGTCGGCACCGCCCAGCCCTGGAGGGAGCCGCCACCGGTGAGGCTCGTCAGCGTGTACACGAGTGCCGGTACGGCCATTCCGCACAGGGCCGCGACGACGGGCAGGGCGGCGGCCTTGGGGTCGCGCAGGTCGCCGGCGACCAGTTCGCGCTTGAGTTCGATGCCGGCGACGAAGAAGAAGACGGCGAGGAGGCCGTCGGCGGCCCAGTGGGCGATCGAGAGGTGCAGGCCGAGGGCGGCGGGGCCGAGGTGGAAGTGGCTGACGCTCTCGTAGCTGTCGTGCAGGGCGGGGACGTTGACCCAGATCAGCGCGGTGACCGCGGCGATCAGGAGGAGGACACCGCCGACGGTCTCGGTGCGCAGCGCGTCCGCGACGAAGTTCCGCTCGGGCAGGGACAGGCGTCCGAACACCTTGCGGGGGGTGGTGGGGCGGGGCGCGGTCACGGGGAGACCTCCAGGGTGGCGGGCAGCACAGAGCACTTGCCGACCAGACTTCCCGGCGCACCTTGTCGCGTCTTTGACGCTTTGCTTAGTTTACCTAAGGTGCGGCGGGACGGGTCCTGCGGATCTCACGTTATGCGCGAAAGGGGCGCCCGGCACGTTCTCCGCTGGGCGCCCCTCGTCGTCGTATGCGCAGGTCAGTCCTCGCTCGGCGCCGCCGGAAGCTTCGCCTGGATGAGGTTCATGACGGAGGAGTCGGTCAGGGTCGTGACGTCTCCGAGCGCGCGGTTCTCCGCCACGTCCCGCAGCAGGCGGCGCATGATCTTGCCGGAGCGGGTCTTCGGCAGCTCGGCCACCGGGAGGACCCGCTTGGGCTTGGCGATCGGGCCGAGGACGGCGCCGACGTGGTTGCGCAGGTCGCTCACGAGGTTCTCGTCGTCCGCGTTCGCCGTGCCGCGCAGGATGACGAACGCGACGATCGCCTGCCCGGTCGTCTCGTCGGCCGCGCCGACCACGGCCGCCTCGGCCACGGACGGGTGCGAGACGAGCGCCGACTCGACCTCGGTGGTGGAGATGTTGTGCCCGGACACGAGCATCACGTCGTCCACGCGCCCGAGCAGCCAGATGTCGCCGTCGTCGTCCTTCTTCGCACCGTCACCGGCGAAGTACTTGCCGGGGAAACGCGACCAGTACGTGTCGAGGAACCGCTGGTCGTCGCCCCAGATGGTGCGCAGCATCGACGGCCACGGCTCGGTCAGGACCAGGTAACCGCCACCGCCGTTCGGCACCTCGTTCGCCTCGTCGTCGACGACCGTCGCGGAGATGCCGGGCAGCGGCGTCTGCGCCGAACCGGGCTTGGTCTCGGTCACGCCCGGCAGCGGCGAGATCATCATCGCGCCGGTCTCGGTCTGCCACCAGGTGTCCACGATCGGCGTCCTGTCGGCGCCGATGTGCTTGCGGTACCAGATCCACGCCTCGGGGTTGATCGGCTCGCCGACGGACCCCAGGATGCGCAGGCTGCTGAGGTCGAACTTCGCGGGGATGTCGTCGCCCCACTTCATGAACGTACGGATCGCGGTCGGCGCCGTGTACAGGATCGTCACCCCGTACTTCTGCACGATCTCCCAGAAGCGGCCCTGGTGCGGGGTGTCGGGCGTGCCCTCGTACATGACCTGGGTCGCGCCGTTCGCCAGCGGGCCGTAGACAATGTACGAGTGGCCGGTGACCCAGCCGACGTCGGCCGTGCACCAGTAGACGTCGGTCTCCGGCTTGAGGTCGAAGACGGCGTGGTGGGTGTACGCGGCCTGGGTGAGGTAGCCGCCGGAGGTGTGCAGGATGCCCTTGGGCTTACCCGTCGTACCGGACGTGTAGAGGATGAACAGCGGCTGCTCCGCCTCGAACGCCTCGGGCGTGTGCTCCGCCGACTGCCGGTCGACGATCTCGTGCCACCACACGTCCCGCTCGTCGTTCCAGGCGACCTCCTGGCCCGTACGGCGGACCACGAGGACGTGCTCGACGCCGCTGTCCGGGCGGTCGACCGCGTCGTCCACGGCCGGCTTGAGCGCGGACGGCTTGCCGCGCCGCCAGCCGCCGTCCGTGGTGATGACGACCTTGGCGTCCGCGTCCTGGATCCGGGTCGCGAGCGCGTCCGCCGAGAAGCCGCCGAAGACGACGGAGTGCGCGGCGCCGATCCGGGCGCACGCGAGCATCGCGACCGCGGTCTCCGGGATCATCGGCATGTAGACGGCGACCCGGTCGCCCTTCTGAACTCCCAGCTCCAGCAGGGCGTTCGCGGCCTTGGAGACCTCGTCCTTCAGCTCCGCGTAGGTGATCGCGCGGCTGTCGCCGGGCTCGCCCTCGAAGTGGATGGCGACCCGGTCGCCGTTGCCCGCCTCGACGTGCCGGTCCACGCAGTTGTACGCCACGTTGAGCGTGCCGTCCTTGAACCACTTGGCGAACGGCGGGTTCGACCAGTCCAGCGTCTCGCTCGGCTCCTTGGCCCAGCTCAGGCGGCGGGCCTGCGCGGCCCAGAAGCCGAGCCGGTCAGCCTTGGCCTGCTCATACGCCTCCGCGGTGACGTTGGCGTGCGCCGCCAGGTCCGCGGGGGGTGCGAACCTGCGCTCTTCCTTGAGCAGGTTGGCCAGGCTTTCGTTGCTCACGGCATCTGCCTTTCCCAGGGTGTCCGTTGTGTCCCGGGCCAGCTCATCAGACCCGGGGGTCCGATGACAAGGGTCGTCGAAATATTGGTTTAGACCTGTCACCGGACCCGCGGACAACCTGCGTGGCGGGGGTCTTTCGTACCCACGGACGCCGGGTGAAGGAGGTTCAGGCCGACATGTCCACCGCCCCCACATCGGTGAACAACTCGTCCTCGCCTTCCCCGCTCTCCCCGCTCAGCAAGTACGCCTGCGCCTCACCGACGTGGAAGTACATCCCCTGCAGCTCCAACGCCCCCTCCCGCAAGGCCTGCGCCACCGACTCATGCCCCCGCAGATGCTCCAACTGCTGCACCACATTGGTCAGACAGAGCTGTTCCACGGCGTCGGCGGGCGCCCTGGTGGCCAACCTCGCCCAGGGCCGGCCGTCGTCGGCCATCCGCTCCAGGCTCGGCAGCCCGTGCCGCAGCCACCGCTTCAGCGGCGTCCGGGCGCTCCCCGGCTCGGAGTCGAGGCAATCGGGCGCGGAGTTGAGCAGCGCCTGCATGGCTCCGCACCCGGAGTGCCCGCACACCGTGATCGATCTCACGCGCAGTACATCCACCGCGTACTCGATCGCCGCGGCCACCGAGTCGTCCCCGCTCTCCTCGCCGGGCGGCGGCACGAGGTTGCCCACGTTCCGTACGACGAACAGGTCGCCGGGACCACTGGAGGTGATCATCGACGTCACCAGCCGAGAGTCCGCGCAGGTCAGGAAGAGCTGCGAGGGCTGCTGCCCTTCCCTGGCCAGCCGGGCCAGCTCGCTCCGCACGAGGGGCGCGGTGTTGCGCTGGAACGCGCTGATGCCACGGGCCAGTTGGTGACCACCGGGGCCGGGGTGGGTGTTCGTGCCGGTGCCGCTCGGGGTGGCGGTGCCGGGTGCGGTGCCCGGTGCTGGACGGTCGGTTGATTCGGGGGTGGGGTCGCTCGGGGGCGCGGACCGTGGGTGCTCGCAATGGTGGTTGCGCCAGGGCGTCCAGGGGTGGCAGCGGCAGGCGGTGGATGCGGTGGACGCGGTCGGGGTGCCGGTCCGAGCCTCGCTCGTCGCGCCGGTCGCGGTGTCGGCCGGTGTCGCCTCGCCCCCGGTGCGGCCCGGCTCTGCGACGCGAACTCCCGTACGCCGTCCGGTCAGTTCGGCGGAGCCTCCGCGCGCGGTGTGTGCGTTCTGCCAGTCCTGCAGTGACTCGTACGCCGCGTGGTCCATGAACGAACCGTCCAACTCCACGACGACGTGGGCGCCTTGGGGTACGAGATGCAGGGTGCGGCTGAGCCGCGGCACCGCGAGGAACGTCAACTGCCCTCGGACGTGTACGTGATGGACTCCTTCCTGTTCGTCGTGGGTAATGCGGGTGTGGGCCAGGCGGCTGAGGGCGACGGCGACGGCCACGGTGACTCCGAGGAGCACGCCCTCCAGGACGCCGAGGAAGACCACGCCGAGGGTGGTGACGGCGTAGACCAGCACTTCTCGGTGGCGGGTCACCGTGCGGATGTGGTGCAGGGACACCATCTGGATGCCGACGGCCATCACGAGTGCGGCGAGCGAAGCGAGGGGAATCAGCTCCAGCACCGGGACCATCAGCAGCGCGGCGATCACTACGAGAACGCCGTGCAGCATCGTGGAGTTCCGGCTCACGGCACCGGCTTGCACATTCGCCGAACTCCGTACGGCGACGCCCGCGACCGGCAGTCCGCCGAGCGCGCCGGAGACGATGTTGGCGGCGCCCTGGCCCAGCAGTTCACGGTTCAGGTCGGAGCGGCCGACGCGGGCGGAGAGCCCGGGCTGCCCGGCGACCAGCTTGTCCACGGCGACCGCGCCGAGCAGCGACTGCACGCTGCACACCAGCGTGGTGGTCAGCACGGCGGCGGCGATGCCGAGCACCGGACCCTCGGGAAGTCCGGCCAGCGCGTGGCTGCTCCAGGACGGCAGGTCGACCTTGGCCAGGCTCAGCCCGGCGAAGGAGGCGGTGAGCGTGGCCCCGGTGACGGCGACGAGCGCGGCCGGGATCTTGCGCATCAGACGCCCGAGCCGGCCGGGGACGCGCGGCCACAGCAGCAGAAGGGCCAGCGTCAGCACGCTCATCGCCACGTCGGCCGGGTGCAGGTCCGCCAACTGGGCGGGCAGCGCGCGGAGGTTGGCGAGGACCGAGCTCTGCGGGGTGCCGCCCAGCACGATGTGCAGTTGGGCGACGGCGATGGTGACACCGATGCCGGCCAGCATGCCGTGCACGATCGCGGGGCTGACGGCGAGCGCGGCGCGGGCCACACGCAGGCAGCCCAGGGCGAGTTGGGCCAGGCCCGCGAGGACGGTGACCGCGCAGGTCGTCCGCCATCCGTAGCGGTGGATCAGGTCGGCGGTGACCACGGTGAGTCCGGCGGCCGGCCCGCTGACCTGGAGGGGGCAGCCGCCGAGCAGGCCGGCGACCAGTCCGCCCGCCGCGGCGGCGACCAGGCCGGCCTGGAGGGGCGCGCCGGTGGCGAGGGCGATACCGAGGGACAGGGGCAGGGCGATCAGGAAGACCGCGACGGAGGCCGACACATCGGCGCCCGCGATGCGGAAGCGGCGGTGCGCGGGCGGCGGTGGGCTGTGGGGCTGGTGGACGCGCTTCGTCCGATTCGTGTCCGAGTCGGTGGCGCGGGTGCGTACGCAGGCTGACATGTCTTCCCGTCTCCTCCGGGGCAGCGCGGTCGCGGAACTGGTGGTCCCCGTCGATGGCGGGGGTCGGTCGCGGCCGTGGGTCACGGCGTGCAGCGGCGGGATATCTCAACGCTCGGTAAATGGATCGTAATGCAGAGTAAAGGTCGAGCATAGACTTTGCGGGCAAATGGGCTAATAAGTCACCGAGCTGAGTGAAGTGCCAATTTCATCGGCTTGTCGTACTAATCCCACCTTCGGCCCCGTGCGACCTTGGCGGCGCTGCCGGGAATCCCGGCACATCGCCAGAAAACGCCCTGACCGGCGTCGGTCCGAACGAAGGAAGAAGGTGGGCGGACATGGCCGCCACCCAGAGGTTCACCGCGGGCGCCGTGATCGCCGCGGCCTGTGCCGCGTCGCTCGCCGGTTGTGCGATCGGTGACAACGGTTCCCCGAGCGGAGCGCACGGTCTGCACAAGGCGGCGCCCGCCCCGGCGCCCAAGAGCGGAGTCCGTCTGATCGGGGACGGCTCCACGTCGTACACCGGGGCGCAGCCGCATCTGCCCAGACCCGAGCGGCTCAAGCCCGGCCAGAAGCCCCCGCAGTTCGTGGTGTTCTCCTTCGACGGCGCCGGCGAGGACAGTCAGAAGCTGTTCTCCCACTTCCGCAAGGTCTCCCAGGCCAACCACGCGAACATGACGTACTTCCTCAGCGGCGTGTACATGCTGCCGGAGGACAAGCGCGACCTCTACAAGCCCCCGGAGCACTCGCCGGGCAGCTCGGACATCGGCTTCAACGACGAGCAGGGCATCTCCGACACCGTGAAGCAGTTGCGCCTGGCGTGGCTGGAGGGCAACGAGATCGGCACTCACTTCAACGGTCACTTCTGCGGCAAGAACGGCGGGGTCGGCGAGTGGTCGGTCGCCGAGTGGAAGAGTGAGATCGCCCAGGCGAAGCAGTTCGTGAAGACTTGGAAGACCAACTCCGGTATGAAGAAGGCGTCTTCGCTGCCCTTCGACTACGACAAGGAACTGGTCGGCGCCCGCACGCCCTGCCTGGAGGGCCAGGCCAACTTCATGAAGGCGGCGAGCCAGCTGGGCTTCCGCTACGACACCAGCGGGGTCAACGACCAGATCTGGCCCAAGAAGAAGGAGGGGCTGTGGGACCTGTCCATGCAGCTCGTCCCCTTCCCCGGCCACACCTACGAGCAACTGACCATGGACTACAACTTCATGGTCAACCAGTCCGGCACGCAGACCCAGGGCGACCCCGCCAAGTTCGACCAGTGGGGCGACGAGATGCGTGACGGCCTGCTCAAGGGCTTCGACCGGGCCTACGACGGCAACCGCGCGCCCCTGGTCATCGGCAACCACTTCGAGTCCTGGAACGGCGGCACCTACATGCGTGCCCTCGACGAGGTCATCGAGAAGGTCTGCAACAAGCCCGAGACACGCTGCGTGTCCTTCCGGCAACTGTCCGACTGGCTGGACGCCCAGGACCCGGGGACCCTGGCGAAGCTGCGCACCCTGAACGTCGGCGAGGCACCCAAGCCGGGCTGGACGTCCTTCCTGACCGGCCGCCCCGCCCCGGCCCCGAAGGGCGTGCCCGGGGCGCCGGCGGTCAAGCAGTAGGCGGTCGGGAAGGAGCGCGCCTCACACGGTGGCGCTGACGTTCTCGTCGAGTACGAAACCGGGGTCGACCTGCGCCGCCAGGTCGGCTCCGGTGCGTTCGTTGCCCCAACTCTGCGCGTTCTTCAGGTGGAAGTGCACCGTCTGACGCGTGTAGCGCTCCCAGTCACGCAGTGCGTACGTCGCGTCGGCGGCGATCTCCAGCAGGCGCAGGGCGCGGCGGTTGGCGTCCTCCAGGAGCTCGAACCGGGGCGGCCGGCCCTTCTCCATGGCGCGCACCCAGTCCGAGTGCCCCACCGTCACGAGCAGGTCGTCCCCGACTTCGGCGCGGAGGAAGTCGAGGTCGTCCTGGCCCTGCACCTTGTTGCCGACGACCTTCAGGACGACCCCGAAGTCGCGGGCGTACTCCTTGTACTGGCGATAGACGGAGACCCCCTTCCGAGTCGGCTCGGCCACCAGGAACGTGATGTCGAAGCGGGTGAACATGCCGGAGGCGAAGGAGTCCGAGCCCGCCGTCATGTCCACCACGACGAACTCGTCGCGCCCGTCCACCAGGTGGTTCAGGCACAGCTCCACCGCTCCCGTCTTGGAGTGGTAGCAGGAGACCCCCAGGTCGGCGTCCGTGAAGGGGCCCGTGACCATCAAACGGACGGCGCCGCCGTCGAGTTCCACCGGTCGCGCGCAGGCGTCGTAGACAGGATTGTTCTCACGCACCCGCAGCAGCCGGGAGCCCTCGCCGGGCGGGGTGGTCTTGATCATCGTGTCGGCGGAGGCGATGCGCGGGTTGGTGCCGCGCAGGTAGTTCTTGATCAGGGGGAGGTGTTCGCCGAGTGCGGGCAGTGCGGCGGCCTCCGCCTCGGCCAGGCCGAGGGCGGGGCCCAGGTGCTGGTTGATGTCGGCGTCGACGGCGACGACCGGCTGGGCGGTGGCCGCGAGGTGGCGGATGAACAGGGAGGACAGGGTGGTCTTCCCGCTGCCGCCCTTCCCGACGAAAGCAATTTTCATGTTCACGAAGCGTAGTCGGGTCATAGCTCTAAGTGGCAGGTGTGCGTGAAGAAGACCACTCAATCGTGGAGCGCACCCCCGGGATGGCTACTGTCGTACTCATGAGTACGACAGGTGCGACCGCCGATCCGCTCGCGGCCCTGGGCACGCTGCCCACCGTGGCCGAGTCCGTCGAGTCCATGCGCAAGGCCGTGGACCGCGTCTACGGGCACCGGGTCATGCGGCGCCGGAGCAACGAGATCACCGCCGAGGCGGCACTGCGCGGCGCGCGTGGCTCGGCCGCGCTGTCCGGGGCCGACTGGGCACTCGAAGAGGTGCGCCGGCGTACCGACTTCAGCGGCGACCCGGAGGCCCGCACGATGGGCGCGGCCCTGAGGCTGTCGGCCGAGGCGGGCCAACTGTTGTCCATCTGGCGGCAGTCGCCCCTCAGGGTGCTCGCCCGGCTGCATCTGGTGGCCGCCGCGAGCAACGGCGACGAGGTCGGACGGCCGAGGCAGCAGGGGGAGCCGGTCGACGAGCCGCTCGTCGAACTCCCGCTGCCCGGCGCGGCCGAGGTGTCCGCCCGCCTGGACGGACTCTCGGACCTGATCATCGCGGGCGGTTCGGCGCCGGCGCTGGTGACGGCCGCCGTCGTGCACGGCGAGCTGCTCGCCCTGCGGCCCTTCGCCTCCCGCAACGGCCTGGTCGCGCGCACGGCCGAGCGGATCGTCCTCATCGGCAGCGGCCTCGACCCGAAGTCCGTCTGCCCGGCGGAGGTCGGCCACGCCGAACTGGGGCGCGCGGCCTATCTGGCGGCGCTGGACGGGTACGTCTCCGGCACCCCGGAGGGCATGGCCGCCTGGATCGCGCACTGCGGCAGGGCGGTCGAGCTGGGGGCGCGCGAGTCGACGGCGGTGTGCGAGGCGCTCCAGCGCGGAGCCGCCTGACAGCGAAATGGCCCTCTACTGGAGGGCCGTTAAAGGGATGCGGCGGTACGAGGATTCGTACCGCCGCTGGCATGTTCAACCGGGTTACCAAGCGTCCTCGAAATATTGCCCATCAGGTCGGGAACATTGCCCGTCGCCTGGTGCGGCTGGCCCGTAATCGACGGGTCGACGTCGCGTGGGTGCTCGGTGTTCATGCGCGGTCCGTGGGGCCAAATGCGTTATTAAGGTGATCCTTTCGGATGTCCTTGGTCTCGCGGGCCGTTGAATCCTTTGTACTCCAGCCCTGGAGGAAGCGGAACCCCTGGCCGCGCTTCTTTACTTTTACGTTCAAAGGGCTATCAACCGGTCTAAACGGTCGCCGCCTTGCGTCGGCTCGCGTACCAGACGAGCCCCGCCGTGGCCGCCGCGGCACCCACGGCCGCAGCCACGACCAGCGCCGGGCGGGGCGGTACGGAGAGCGCGGGCAGCCGCTGCTTGAGCCGGACGGGGCGGTTGAAGTCGAGAATCGGCCACCCGCGCGCGAGGGCCTCGCGACGCAGTGCGCGGTCCGGGTTCACGGCGTAGGGGTGGCCCACGGACTCGAGCATCGGTACATCGGTCGCGGAGTCGCTGTAGGCGTAGCAGCGGTCGAGGTCGTACCCCTCGGACTGGGCCAGCTCCTTGATCGCCTCGGCCTTCGTCGGGCCGTAGGCGTAGTACTCCACCTCTCCGGTGAAGCAGCCGTCGTCGCCGACGACCATGCGGGTCGCCACCACCCGGTCCGCGCCCAGGAGTTCACCGATCGGCTCGACCACCTCGGCACCGGACGTGGACACGATCACCACGTCACGGCCGGCCGTGTGGTGCTCCTCGATGAGGGAGGCGGCCTCGTCGTAGATGATCGGGTCGATCAGGTCGTGCAGCGTCTCGGCGACGATCTCCTTGACCTGCTGGACGTTCCAGCCGCGGCAGAGTGCGGACAGGTACTTGCGCATCCGCTCCATCTGGTCGTGGTCGGCGCCGCCGGTGAGGAAGACGAACTGCGCATAGGCGGTCCGCAGGGCGGCCCTGCGGTTGATCAGTCCGCCTTGGTAGAAGGACTTGCCGAAGGTGAGCGTGCTCGACTTCGCAATGACCGTCTTGTCCAGGTCAAAGAAGGCTGCTGTGCGGGGCAAGGAGTGGCTTTCCACAACCCAGAGCATAGGTGCAGCCCATTCGGCGTAAGGTGAGGCGCGTGGGTTTGCCTGAGAGGCCTCTCGGGTACACCATGGAAGTCACGGATCGTTCGCGACCGTGCTAACGCGGCCCGACTCCTCCCCCCCCGAGTCGGCCGTGAAGGCGACCCCCACTCTCCCCCCCGGTGGGGGTCGTCGCATGTCCGGACGCATTTTCCCTCCCTGCACGTGGTCGTGAGGCCATCCCGAGGCGGCTGGTGCCGCCTCTTTTTCATGCCCAGGGCTCGTCACCGTGTGTAGCTGGCGGACTGCGCTGTGGAACTCGCGCAGAGGCCGGTACAGGGGTCACCGGTATGGGTGAAGGCGATATTCACAGGCCCTGAGTTGTCCACAGATTTCGACCAAGATCCACACGCTTTCCGCGATGCCCGCACTGTGATTCCAACGCGTCCTCGCTCGCGGCGAGTTCATGGCCGGTTCCGTTTGTCGGACGCGTTTGGCCGGTTTCTGTCGGCCGTGCATATGGAGGCCGGACACCGGTTTTCCGCACGTTTGGGAATCGCGGGACCGCAGGGGCGACGCGAGAGACACAGCGATGGGGGATGGAGCACATGGCCGGAACTGTCACACACGATCCGCCGCCCGCCACCGGAGGGCGACAGGGCGGACCGCTGATCGTCACCGAGGACGCCGAACTCCTCGACGACCTGCTGCGCCTGTGCGCGGCGGCCGGCGCGACACCCGAGGTCCACCACGGGGTGCCGGAGCGCCAGGGCGGCTGGGAGACGGCGCCGCTCGTCCTGGTCGGCGACGACGCGGCCCGGCGGGTGCGCGGGGCCGCGCGCCGGCGCGGGGTGGTGCTGGTCGGCCGGGACCAGGACGACTCGGGGGTCTGGCGGCGCGCCGTCGAGATCGGCGCCGACCACGTCCTGATGCTTCCTGACGGCGAGCAGTGGCTGGTCGACCGCATCGCCGATGTGGCCGAGGGCGTCGGCCGCCCCGCGCTCACCGTCGGTGTCATCGGCGGCCGCGGCGGGGCCGGAGCGTCCACGCTCGCGTGCGCCCTCGCCGTCACCTCCGCGCGTGAGGGGCTGCGCACGCTCCTGGTGGACGCGGATCCCCTGGGCGGCGGACTCGACGTACTCCTCGGCGGCGAGAGCACCGAAGGCCTGCGCTGGCCCGCGTTCGCCGCCTCGCGCGGCCGGGTCGGCGGCGGCGCCCTGGAGGAGTCGCTCCCCGAGCTCCACTCGCTCCGGGTGCTCAGTTGGGACCGCGGCGACTGCGTCGCCATCCCGCCCCAGGCGGTGCGGGCGGTGCTCGCCGCGGCCCGACGGCGCGGCGGCACGGTCGTGGTCGACTTGCCCCGCCGCATCGACGACGGGGTCGCCGAGGCCCTCGCCCAACTCGATGTGGGCCTCCTGGTGGTCCCCGCCGAACTGCGCGCCGTGGCCGCGGCCGGACGGGTGGCGTCCGCGGTCGGCATGGTCCTGCGCGACCTGCGCGTGGCCGTACGCGGGCCGTACGCCCCCGGCCTGGACGACCGCGAGGTGTCCCGCCTGCTCGGCCTGCCACTGGCGGGCGAAGTGCCGCTCGAATCGGGCCTGTTGCGGCCGCACGAGGGCAAGGCACCGCCGGGGGCGGCCGGGAGGGGGCCGCTGGCGCGGTTCTGCCGGGAGTTCCTGGAGCGGGCGTTGGTCGAGGCGGGTGGCGTATGAGGCGGCTGGTGAAGGGTGCGGGGAATTCCGGGCGGGGCGGTGCGCTCTCCTCCCGGAGTGGTTCGGCGGGGAGCCTGGGGAGCGGTTTGCCTGGGCCTGCGGGGACGGGTGGTTCGGCGGGCGTGTTGAGGGGCGCGTCCTTGGTGGAGGGAGGTGCCGCGGCTGCGCGGAGGGGCGTGGCCTTTGCCGACGGAGGTTCGGTAGGTGTCCCGCCAGCTAGTGGGGCGGTCGGGCTGGAGCAGCCGGGGGCTTCGGGGCGGTGGGCTTCGGGGGCGAGCGGGGCGGCTGTCGGGCTTGAGCGGGTGCGGGATTCGGTGGGGGTTTCGGCTCGGTGGGCTTCGGATGAGATCCGGGCGAGCGGGGCTGTCGGGCCCGAGCGGGTGCGGGACTTGGCGGGTGCTCCGGGGCGGTGGGCTTCGCATGAGGTCGGGGCGAGCGGCGGGGCGGGGATGCCTGTCGGGCTGCTCGACGGTGTGCGGCGGTGGCTGGCCGAGAGCGGGGGTGAGCCGACGCCCGCGCGGGTGGCACAGGCGTTGCGGGAGCAGGGGAGGGTGCTGGGTGATGCCGAAGTGCTGGGCGCGGCCGAGCAGTTGCGGTCCGAGCTGGTGGGCAGCGGCCCGCTGGAGTCCCTGCTCGCCGACTCCTCGGTGACCGACGTCCTCGTGTCGGCCCCGGACCGGGTGTGGGTCGACCGGGGCGGCGGCCTGGAGCTGACCACCGTCTCCTTCCCGGACGCGGCAGCCGTACGACGTCTCGCGCAGCGCCTGGCCGCGGTGGCCGGACGCCGACTGGACGACGCACGGCCCTGGGCCGACGCCCGGTTGCCAGACGGGACCCGCCTGCACGCCGTACTGCCCCCGGTCGCCGTCGGCTGCACCTGTCTGTCACTGCGTGTCGTACGACCGCGTGCGTTCACGCTCGGCGAACTGGTGACGGCGGGCACGGTGCCGCCGGGCGGGGACCGCATCCTGCGGGCGCTGATCGAGGCACGGCTCTCGTTCCTGATCAGCGGCGGCACCGGCAGCGGCAAGACGACGCTGCTGAGCGCGTTGCTCGGACTGGTCGGGCCGGGTGAGCGGATCGTGCTCGCCGAGGACTCGGCCGAGTTGAAGCCGGACCATCCGCACGTCGTACGGCTGGAGAGCCGACCCGCGAACCAGGAGGGCGCCGGGCTCGTCACGCTCCAGGACCTGGTCCGCCAGGCACTGAGGATGCGGCCGGACCGGCTGGTCGTCGGCGAGGTGCGCGGCCCGGAGGTCGTTCACCTGCTCGCCGCGCTCAACACGGGCCACGAAGGTGGCTGCGGGACCGTCCACGCGAACGCGGCGGCCGATGTCCCCGCCCGCCTGGAGGCCCTGGGTACGGCCGCCGGCCTCGACCGGGCCGCGCTGCACAGCCAGTTGGCGGCCGCGCTGTCGGTGGTCCTGCACCTCGTACGGGACCGGGCCGGGCGGCGACGGATCGCCGAGGTCCATGTCCTGGAGCGGGACCCGTCGGGGCTGGTGCGGACGGTGCCGGCGCTGCGGTGGGGTGCGGAGGCGTTCGCGTATGAGCGGGGGTGGGAGCGGTTGCGGGGGTTGATTCGGAGTGGGGGTGACGGGGGTTAGGGGGGTGAACTTCGGTGCGGGGGCGGGGTGATGAGGGCGTGTGTGGGCCTCCGCTGCGGCGAGTGGGAGTGGTGATGGACGTGCGTGCGGGTCGGGTGGCAGTGACAGCGAGTGGGAGTGGGAGTGGCGATGAGTGTGGGGTTGGGTGACGTGTCGGTCGGGGTGGCCGCTCTGTGTATCGGGGCCCTGGTCTGGTCGATGGGTGGGCGGCAATCCGGGGTGCGGCGGGCGGAGTTGCTGTTCGCGGGTGGTGGGGCGGTGGGTGCCGGGCCGCCCTCGTGGGAGCGGGCCGTGGGCGAACTGCGGCGGATCCGGGGCCGGTTGCGGGCCGAGTGGTGGTCGCTGGGTGCCGGGGTGGTGCTGGCGGTGTTGGGGGCCTCGGTCATTCCGGTCGTCGCGGGGGCGGTCGGGGTGCCGTTGCTGCGCCGGGTGCGGCTGGCCGGGGAGGCGCGGCGGGCACGGGAGTTGCGCGGGGACGCGGTGATCGCGCTGTGCTCGGCGCTCGCCGGGGAGGTACGTGCCGGGCGGCAGCCGGGGGAGGCCTTGCTGCGGGCGGCGCGTGACTCCGGCGGGCTGGGTGAGGCGCAGGCCGGGGTGTTGGCGGCGGCGCGGTTCGGCGGGGATGTGCCGGGTGCGCTCACCTCGGCGGCACGACAGCCGGGCGGGGACGGCCTGTTGGGGCTGGCGGCGTGCTGGCGGGTCGCCGTGGACCAGGGAGCCGGGCTCGCGGCGGGACTGGACCGGCTCGAAGGGGCGTTGCGCGCCGACCGGGATCAACGGGCCGATCTCCGCGCCCAGTTGGCGGGGGCGCGGGCCACCGCGGTGATGCTCGCCGGGTTGCCGGTGCTCGGGTTGTTGCTGGGCGCGGCGATGGGTGCGGATCCGTTGCGGGTGCTGCTGCACAGCGGGGCGGGGTTGGGGTGCCTGGTGGTCGGGGGGTTGCTGGAGGGCTTGGGGTTGTGGTGGGCGCTGCGGATCGTGCGGGGGGTGGAGACGGCGTGAGCGGGGGAGCGGTGGTCGCCGGTGGCGGAGGGGCACGGGCGGCGCCGGGGCCTTGGTGGCCTTGCTGGGGCGGGGTGGCCCGGGGGCGTGGTGGGCCGGCGGCCGGGGTTCGGGGTTGGTCGTGCCGGAGGTCGCGGTGGGTGTGTTGGTCCGGGGCGATATGAGGGCGCGGTGGGCCGGCGGCCAGATGCGGAGTTGGCGGTGCTGGGGTTTCGGTCGCGGTGTTGAGCCGGGGTGGCACGAGGGCGTCATCGGCCGGCGCGGGGCGTGATGGGTCGGCCGTGCGGAGGACGCGGTGGCGTCGGCGGGATCGGCGGGATCGGCGGGATCGGCGGTCGGGATGCGGGGGTGACCCGTGCCGGACGTCTCCGTGGCTCTACTGAGCCGGGGATGGCGCGAGGCCACGGGGGGCCAGCGGTCGGGACTGGGACTGGGAGGTGCCAGAGGCCTCAACGCGATGCCGAATCAGAGCGTCACCAGGGCGTGATCGGCCCGCCGTTGGGATTCGGGGTCGGCGGGATTGAGGCGATCAGGTGCACGGCGATGGCTGGGAGAGGTGTGGGCGTGGGCGTGGTTGCGGAAGTGGAAGTCGGCCGGAGTCGGAGAGAGGAGGCGGCGTGAGTGCGGAAGTTGTCCACAGGCTGGGGGTGGTCTTGGGGGCGGTGCTGGTCGTGGGGTGTTCGGTGCGGTGGCTGGACGAGCTGCGGCGGGAGCGGAGGGCTCGGCGGCGGCTGGCCGGGCTGCTGCTTCGGGAAGTTCGGAGAGCTCGGGAAGTGCCGTCTGCCGGGCGGCGGTTCGAGGTTCGGGGCGTTGCACGGCGGTGGTTGCCCGCCGTGGGTGTCGTGGGCGCCGGGTGGGTGTTGGTCGGTGGGGTCGTCGGAGTCGTGGTGGGGGCCGCCGTCGCGGTCGGGCTGTGGCGGTGGCGCCGTCAACAGGCGGCCGAGGACACCGTCGCCGAGCGCGATGCCGCCACCGCCGCCCGCCAACTCCCCCTCGCCGCCGATCTGCTGGCCGCCTGCATCGCCGCCGGAGCCTCGCCGGTGATCGCCTCCCAGGCCGTCGGAGAGGCCCTCGCGGGGCCCGTGGGGGAACGGCTGGCGCGTGCGGCGGCGGAGGTACGGCTCGGCGGTGAACCGGCGGACGCTTGGCGGAGGTTGGCCGCGCTTCCGGGCGCCGGCCCGCTGGCCCGGCTGCTCGAACGGGCCGACGAGTCGGGGCTCCCCGCCGCCGGACCGGTCGCCCGGCTCGCGGCGGAGGCCCGCGCCGACTGGACCCGCACCACGACGGCACGGGCCCGGCGGGCCGCCGTCTTGGTGACCGCACCGGTGGGCCTGTGCTTCCTGCCCGCGTTCATCGCGGTCGGCGTGCTGCCCGTGGTCATCGGGCTCGCGGGCGGAGCGGGGGGAGTGGGAGGGGGTGGCGGCTGACGGGGAGAGCGAGCGGTGACGGACGTAGGACCGAATGACCACGAACGGCTCATCGAGCCAGTGAACTGACAAGAACCTCACGGGGGTTGAGATGTACAAGGCAGTGCAGGCGATGCAGGCAGTACAGACGGTGGCGGTACGGGCGGTGCGCGCCGTGCGGATGAGGGCCATGGCGCGCGGGGACGCGGGGATGGCCACCGCCGAGTACGCGATGGGGTTGGTCGTTATCTCT
This sequence comes from Streptomyces sp. NBC_01478, assembly GCF_036227225.1. Lineage (GTDB taxonomy): Bacteria > Actinomycetota > Actinomycetes > Streptomycetales > Streptomycetaceae > Streptomyces. The sequence continues at coordinate 6,510,836 of NZ_CP109444.1, forward strand.
GGTCAAGATCGGAGTGCCTGTTACATGAGGGACATGTGTCACCCCTTCGTGTGACTGTGAGGTATCTGCCGGTAGTGAGGCACGTGGCTGCGGTCCCATTAGCAGCTATGAGGATTCGTGCCGAGCGAGCGATCTCGCCAACTGACGGCGAGGTGTCCTGGGTTGTGATCGACAGCCGGTGCCGGCTTCATGACGAGGGCAGTGCCTTCTTGGTAGGTCTGCGGGACATGGGACGTTCGGTCAACACCCAACGTGCGTACGCTGGCCGCGTTGCTCTGTACCTCGCATGGTGCGAAGAGCGCGGGGTCGACTGGCGTCGGGCTGCGGTACTCGACCTGGCCCGGTTCCTGCGCTGTCTCGTGAACGAGCCGCTACCGCCGCGGGGAAAACTGGCTTCTGAGCCGCGGTTCCGGTCGAAGAAGACCGCAAATGCCGTGATGACGGCGGTCGTCGAGTTCCTGCGCTTCGCCACCAAGCAGGAGTGGGTGGATCCGGTGGCCGTGGCGCGGTTGTCGGATCCGAAGTACCTGCACTGGATGCCGCCGGGGATGGAGGCGGGTGAGGACGGCCAGTTCCGGGAAGTACGGGCCAGATTGCTCAAGTTCGGAGTGAGCGAGGACACCTACGAATGGCTCCAGCCGCAGGACGTTGAGCGCCTGCTCGGGGCTGCGACACACGCCCGGGACAGATTCCTCGTCGCGTTACTTGCCCAGACGGGCGTCCGGATCGGGGAAGCCCTGGGGCTGCGGCGGCAGGACATGCACCTGCTGGCGGACTCCCAGCTGCTGGGCTGCCAGATCGTCGGCCCGCACATCCACGTCCGGCGCCGGGCAGAGAACTCCAACGGCGCTTTGGCTAAGTCTCGTTTCCCCAGGTCAATCCCAGTCGAGCCCGAACTGGTCACTCTCTACGCCGACTACCAGTTTGAGCGTGAGACCGTGGCGGAGGCTGGCGAGTGCGACATGGTGTTCGTCAATCTCTTCCATGCCCCGCTGGGCAAGCCCATGCGCTACGGCACCGCCAAAGAGCTCTTCGACCGGCTGGCCGCGAAGACGACGCTCACGGCCAGGCCGCACATGCTGCGGCATGGGGCCTGCACGGCCTGGATTCGTGCGGGCGTCGAGCGTGACGTCGTCTCGGAAATGATGGGGCACGTCTCGCCGACTTCCCTCGAGCCGTATCTGCATCCGACCGAGGACGATAAACGCGAGGCCATGAGACTGGTCGCGGCCGCGAGAGCACGAGGATGATCGAAGCCGCGGTCGTCGCGCCGCTTGATCAGAATGTCGCGTCGCTGGACCTGACCGCTTGGACAAGGTGGTTGCAGGAGGCAGTTGATCCGGCCTGGCGGCCGAGTGAGTGGTCACAGGAAGCCTGGTTCTTCGACGGCGATCCGAACAACCCGCGCACCGGCGTCATCAAATGCATCACCGAATCCTGCTGGTCCTTGCTTCGGTCCAATGATCAACTCTGCCGGCACTGCTTCGCGGCCTTCCCCCGCAGCGGCCTGAGCCGGGAGGTGTTCGCCGCCACCTACCAGCGGCCTCAGCGGCAGCGCTCCGTCCCCGGCAAGGACGGGGAGAATTGCGTACTCGAGCGTGCGGGCACCCGCTGCGGCCGCCCCGCCTACTCCCGTGATCTTTGCCGCCCCCACTACTTCCGCTGGTATCGCAGTGATCGCAGCACGTCATCAGCCGATTGGGCCGTCTCGAGCGATGAGCTGCCGCTGACCCCTCGAATCCGCTGCATCGTCCGGTCCTGCGACAACCAGCAGCTGGTCAGAGGGCTCTGTCACTCCCACGACGTGGTCTGGTTGAGCCAGAAGCGAGAGGGAAAGACGACGGCCGACCGGGAGACCTGGGCCAGGCAGAATGCTCCCTACCTCCTGGCCAACCAGTTCACGCTGTCCTTCCTCGAGGACCCCCTGCGCTGGGAGTTGCTCTATGGGCTGCAGCAACGCGACGCCCGCGGCGGAAGAATCGAGCCAAGCCCCCTCCGGTTCCTCTCCAAAAGGCTCATCGGCAAGACCAGCCTGCTGACCATGAGCCCCGCCGAGGTGACGGCCATTCTCGACGGACGAACCAGCAACTACAACGCCAACCTGCGGGAGATCGCACGCGCGGTTCGCGCCGGCTCGCTGGAGTTTCGCGGGATGAAGCCCACCGACGGTGACGTCTGGGATCTCACCGCGGTCAAACTCGCCTCGGTCAGCTACAGCGGGTTCCGCCAGCATGGCGGCCAGGCGGACTTCACCGAGATCCGGCAACCGTGGCTACGCGAAGTCGTCAAGGAATGGGCTCGCAGCACCAAGCCGGACAGCAGCCTCTTCCAGCGCACCTTCCAGGCCTGCGTGCTGGCCTCGGACACTCTTCACGCCCGCCCTGGCGGCGGGCAAGACCCTGCCGCGTTGCGGTGGCCCGACATGCAAGCGGTCTTCAAGACCATGTGTGAGCTACGCCGCCAGGACGACGGCGAATTGTGCACCCGCACCTGGCGGAAGAATGTCTTCGGCCGGTTCCTTGCCATGCTGGACTTCGGGCGCCAGGCCGAGCTTCTGAACCATCTGTCCGGCGGTTTCGGCCGTGACAAATCACTGGTGATGCCAAGCGAGGAGATCACCGAGGACTCAGCCGGCAAGGCGATCCCGGAGCCTGTCATCGCCCAACTCGACACCCATCTGGACCTGCTGGGAGCTGGCGTTTCCTACGGGAAAGTCGCCCCTGAAGATGTGAAGTTGATGATGACCACCGCCTACCTCGTGCTCCGAGACACCGGCCGCCGCCCGCTCGAAATCGTCAGCCTGCGACGCAACTGCCTGGAGACCGACGGCGACGAGGTCACCCTCATCTGGGACAACCACAAGAAGCGCCGCTACGGCCGTCGACTGTTGATCGAGCGGCAGACCGCCGACGCCATCCGCCGCTGGCAAGCGCGCCGGGACATGATCCCGGCACCGGCCCGCAGCAAGGACTACCTGTTTCCCGCGGTCACCGCACGCAGCGGCCACAAGCACATGGTGCCCGGATCGTTCTCCAGTGCCGTGAGGGAGTGGGTCGCTGCCATTCCCGAGCTGGTCAGCGATCAACTCGACGGCCAGGGCCAGAGATTGGCTGCAGATCGTGCATCAATCTTTCCCTATGCGTTCCGCCATTCCTACGCGCAGCGGCATGCTGACGCCGGCGTCCCGGTCGATGTCCTCAAAGAGCTAATGGATCACAGGCAGATCAGCACCACGATGTCGTATTACAAGGTCTCATTGGAGCGAAAGCGCCAGGCCGTCAGGACTATGCGGCTGCACACAGTCGACCGCTCAGGCCGCCCGGCACCGTTTCCCAGCACCACCGCCTACGAAGCGAGGTCGGTCGCTGTTCCGTTCGGCAACTGCACTGAACCCTCGAACGTGAAGGCCGGCGGCAAGAGCTGCCCGCTGCGTTTTCAGTGCGCTGGCTGCGGCTTCTACCGTCCCGATCCGTCGTTCTTGCCCGCGATCGAGGAGCACGTCAACTCCCTGCGGGCAGACCGCGAAACCGCCTCAGCCATGGACGCCGATGGCTTCGTCATCCGCAACCTCAGCGACCAGATCACCGCGTTCACCGACGTTTCCCACCGAATGCGGAAGCAGCTGAGCGACATGCCCGAGGAGGAACGACAGGAGATCGAAGAAGCCAGTGCGGTGCTGCGGAAGGTCCGGGCGACACGCGACCACAAGCTCCTGCCGCTGACCGTCATCCCCCCTCAGGGGCCTCCTGATGGCCGCTGAAGCCACGTCCCGGGCCCCCGCCGAGGTCCTCAAGGCGGCAAGACAGCGAGACAGCGCGGCCAAACGCGGCCGTGTCCTCAAGACGGTCCAGGACATGATCAGGGACGGCGAGCGGATCACCTTCGCGTTGGTCGCCCGGCGGGCAGAGGTCTCTAGCTGGCTCGTCTATGCCCCAGGCGTCCGTGAACACATCGACCAGGCCCGAACTCGACAGGCTGCCCAGCCCGTCCGCGCAGAACAATCCGGGGTCCGGGCCAGCAAGGCCAGCGAACAGACCGACCTCATTCTCGCCCGAGAAGAGATCAAGAGGCTGCGAGCGCAAGTGGCTGAACTCCGCGAAGGACTCCAGCACCACCTGGGCCGCCAACTCGACCACCTCGGCAGTCAGGACCTCGCGACCAGGATCACTGAACTCTCGCAAGAAAACGTGCGGTTGGCGGTGGCGGAACGCGAAGTCGCCGCCACGAACAGATCGCTGGAGCAGAAGGTCACCCAGCTCGAAGATGACCTTGCGGCAGCCCGGACGAGCCTCCGGCGCATGATCCGCGAACAGAATGCCTAGATCCCCAGAGCGTCAGCCCTCGGTCGCAAGATCCAAGCAGGCCGACCCTCTTCACACAGGGTCGGCCTGCGACGGACAGTCAATCGCCCTATTTGGGGGCGGACTTGACTGATCAGTGTTGCTGCCACCAAAGGATCAGCATCCCGAATGCAGTGCTGCCGGCGGCATAGGCGACACCACGAGCAGCGTGACCTGCCAGGGATGCCAATTGGATCTTTATGCGCTTACGCGGGCGCTGGGGACCCTTATCATTCATATGGATCACCTTTCTTCGAGGGGATCTTGATGAGAGTCCGCGTCGGGCCGCAGGTTCCACGCCGGGTGGCCCGGCGGACTCCTTCAAACAAACGAAGGATACCTGCGATTCTGTGGCTCCTGGGGCTTCACAAGTCGATTTAGCTAAATCCACTTCCCCTGAAACCTTCGATTCAACGGATCCACGGCGCCTCGCTACTGCTAGTTACGCAGTCCGGCCAGCCCGTTCCCTCGGAATGGCGCCTGCCCTGACGCAAAGAATCTTGAAAAGAATCTTGATGCGCCCGGGAGCCGCCCGCTCGCCAACGTCCCTTACGTCCCTCGCTTATGCAGAGCCACCTGAACTGCGCAGATCTCATCCCGACCAGAGATAACGCCCGCGGCGGTGGCCTTCGCGGTGGTGCTCTACAAGGTGGTGACCAGCGGTGCGGTCAGCGCGGAGTTGCAGAGCATCGTGAAGAAGGCCCTCGATGCGCAGGTGTGAACGCCGGGGCGGGGACGCGGGGTTCGTGACCGCGGAGGCGGCCGTGGTGCTGCCCGTCCTGGTGATGTTCGCGATGGCGCTCGTGTGGGGGCTGCTGGTGGTGGCCGCGCAGATCCAGTGCGTGGACGCGGCCCGTTCGGGCGCCCGGGCGGCGGCTCGGCAGGACCCGGCCGACGCGGTCGTCCAGGTGACCCGGGAGACGGCACCGCGTGGCGCGAAGGTCACGGTGGGCAGAGAGGGCGACCAGGTCCATGTGGTCGTGGTCGCCAGGCCGCCGGTGCTGAGCGGGTTGCCCTTCGAGGTGCGGGAGGAGGCCGTGGCGGTGGCGGAGGAGACGGTGGGCGAGGGGAGGGCCGGGCCGTGAGGTGTTGTCGTGGCCAGGTCGGCGCGAGGCGGCGGGTCCCGGCCGCGGGGCACTCGGGCGACCGGGGGTCCGCCACCGTGTGGAGTCTCGCTGCGATGGCCGTGCTGTGTGTCCTGTTCGGGGTCGTACTGGCCCTGGGGCAGGCAGTGGTGGCCCGGCACCGTGCGGCCGGCGGTGCGGATCTCGCGGCGCTCGCGGCGGCCGACCACTGGGCGGAGGGCGGTGCGGGGGCCTGCGCCCGGGCGGAGCGGGTGGCGCGAGCGCAGGGGACGCGGCTCGTGCGGTGCGCGATCGTGGGCGAGACGTCGGACGTGACGGCGTCGGCGGGCGGGGGACCGTTCGCGGCGGAGGTCAGGGCACGGGCGGGCCCTGCGGGGCCGGTACCGCCACCGGTGCCTGCCGCGCCTGCCGTGCCTGCGACGCCCTCTACGGCATCGGTGCCGGCTCCTCCACGGGCCCCTGCACCACCGGTGGCTGCCCTTCCACCGGCCCCTGCGCACCAGGGCCCGCCCCTCCACCTGCGCTCGCGCCACCGGCCCCCTGAGCCGCAGGCAGCCGCCCTCTAGACCCCGCCCACCTTTTCTCCTGGCGCCGCTCGCACATCCTCCGGTGCCTCTCGCAAAAGCTCCGTCAGCAACCGCACGGCCCCCCGCTTGTGCAACGGATCGTTGCCGTTGCCGCACTTGGGGGACTGGATGCAGGACGGGCAGCCGGCGTCGCACTCGCAGGAGGCGATGGCCTGGAGGGTGGCGGTGAGCCAGGCGCGGGCGGTGTGGAAGGCGCGCTCGGCGAAGCCCGCGCCGCCGGGATGGCCGTCGTAGACGAAGACCGTCGGCAGCAGCGTGTCGGGGTGGAGGGGGACCGAGACGCCGCCGATGTCCCAGCGGTCGCAGGTGGCGAAGAGGGGGAGCATGCCGATCGAGGCGTGTTCGGCGGCGTGCAGGGCGCCGCCGAGGATCTCGGGGTTGATGCGGGCGGCGTCGAGTTGGTCCTCGGTGACCGTCCACCACACCGCGCGGGTGCGGAGCGTACGAGGAGGGAGGTCGAGTTTCGACTCGCCGAGGACCTCACCGGTGATGACACGTCTGCGGAGGAAGGAGACGACCTGGTTGGTGACTTCGACCGAGCCGTAGCACAACCGGCCCTGGCCCCAGGGGAGTTCGATGTCCGTCTCCAGGACGGAGATCGCCGTGGTGTCGCGGGCGACCGTCGAGTACGGGGGGTTGGCCTCCTCGACGAGGGCCACCGAGTCCTCCAGGTCCAGGGAGCGCACCAGGTACGTGCGGCCCTGGTGGAGGTGGACCGCGCCCTCGTGGACGGTCGTGTGGGAGGCGGCCTCGTCGACCGTGCCCAGCAGGCGGCCGGTGCCGTTCTCGACGATCTGGACCGGGTTTCCGCCCCCGCCGCGGATGTCGGCGAGGTCGGCGGCCCGTTCCCGGCGCGTCCAGTGCCAGGCCTTCGCCCGGCGGCGGAGCAGTTTCGCGGCTTCCAGTTGTGGCAGCAGGTCCGCCGTGGCCGGGCCGAACAGTTCCAAGTCGTCGTCGGTGAGCGGGAGTTCCGCCGCTGCCGCGCACAGGTGGGGGGCCAGGACGTACGGGTTGTCGGGGTCCAGGACCGTCGACTCCACCGGCTGGTCGAACAGGGCCTCCGGGTGGTGGACGAGGAACGTGTCCAGAGGGTCGTCGCGGGCCACCAGGACGGCCAGGGCGCCCCGGCCGGAGCGTCCGGCGCGGCCCGCCTGCTGCCACAGGGAGGCGCGGGTGCCCGGGTAGCCGGCGATCAGTACGGCGTCCAACCCCGAGACGTCGATGCCGAGTTCGAGGGCGGTGGTGGCGGCGAGGCCGAGCAACTCGCCGGAGTGGAGGGCGCGTTCGAGGGCGCGGCGCTCCTCGGGGAGATAGCCGCCGCGGTAGGCGGCGACCCTCCGGACCAGCGAGCGGTCGACCTCGGCGAGGCGTTCCTGGGCGATCAGCGCGATCAGCTCGGCGCCACGCCGGGACCGTACGAAGGCCACCGAGCGGACGCCCTGGACGGTGAGGTCGGTCAGCAGGTCGGCCGTCTCGGCGGTGGCCGTACGGCGGACCGGGGCGCCCTTCTCGCCGTGCAGTTCGGTGAGTGGGGGCTCCCAGAGGGCGAACACCAGTTCACCGCGCGGTGAGGCGTCGTCGGCGACCTCGACCACGGGGAGGCCGGTGAGGCGGCGGGCGGCGACCGAGGGCTCGGCGGCGGTGGCGGAGGCGAGGAGGAAGACGGGGGAGGAGCCGTAGCGGGCGCAGAGGCGGCGCAGCCGGCGCAGCACCTGGGCGACGTGGGAGCCGAAGACGCCCCGGTAGGTGTGGCACTCGTCGATGACGACGTACTTCAGGGACTTCAGGAAGGAGGACCAGCGCGGGTGCGAGGGCAATATGCCGCGGTGGAGCATGTCGGGGTTGGTCAGGACGTAGTTGGCGTACTGGCGTACCCACTCGCGCTCTTCGAACGGAGTGTCGCCGTCGTACACGGCCGGGCGAACGGCATTGCCCAGCGGTTGTGAAAGTTCCTTCACAGAGCGGAGCTGGTCCGCTGCCAGGGCTTTTGTGGGGGCCAGGTAGAGGGCGGTGGTGCCGCGGCCGTTCGGCGCCTCGGAGCCGTCGAGGAGCGCCGAGAGGACCGGTACCAGATAAGCGAGCGACTTGCCCGAGGCGGTGCCTGTGGCAACGATCACTGACTCGCCGTCGAGGGCGTGCTCGGCCGCCTGTGCCTGGTGGGCCCAGGGGTGTTCGATACCGGCTTCCTGGACGGTGGCGATCACCTCGGCACGAATCCGGTCAGGCCAGACGGCATGGCGGCCCGCACGTGGGGGCAAGTGCTCCGTATGAGTGATGCGCGAAGCCCGGCTCGGTCCCGACGCCAGCCGGTCCAGAACCGTGCTCGGCGAGAGGCCGGACACGGGGTCCGCCGAGGGTCGATCGGTTCGCTGATTCTTGGCCATCGGCACCGAGTGTGTCACTGGCGTGACGGACAATGGAGCCAAGGCGTCGTGCACGCCCTGCGGTAAGTGATTGAATGCCATCGCGGCTGGCGAACCGTCCTGGGGGCTCTGCCGAGGTGTCCCATGGGATGACCGCTCGATAGCAAGGTGCTGGAGGATCCGTGGACCTGTCCCTGTCGACCCGTACCGTCGGCGATCGTACGGTCGTCGAGGTCGGTGGCGAAATCGACGTATATACCGCGCCCAAGTTGCGCGAACAGCTTGTCGAGCTGGTGAACGACGGGAGTTTCCACCTCGTCGTCGACATGGAGGGCGTCGACTTTCTCGACTCCACCGGGCTCGGTGTGCTGGTCGGCGGCCTGAAGCGGGTGCGTGCCCACGAGGGCTCGCTGCGCCTGGTCTGCAACCAGGAGCGCATTCTGAAGATCTTCCGTATCACCGGCCTCACCAAGGTGTTCCCGATTCACACCTCGGTCGAGGAAGCGGTGGCGGCCACCGACTGACCGACCGTTCAGGGAGCGGTCACCCGACCGTTCCCCGATCGGCCGTATAGACGACCGGTGGACCGGGCTTTCGGCGGCCCGGCCCTCCGACAGCACGCCCGTAGTCCCGAGGGGGATGCATGGCCACCGTTGAACTCCGCTTCAGCGCGCTGCCCGAGCACGTCAGGACCGCCCGACTGGTGGCGGCAGCGGTGGCGCGCAGGGCCGGAGTGGACGAGGCCGTACTCGACGAGGTCAGACTCGCCGTCGGTGAGGCCTGCACCCGCGCCGTCGGGCTGCACCAGAGCAGCGGGATCACCGCCCCGGTGAAGGTGCTGCTGATCGAGGAGGAGAAGCAGTTCTCCATCGAGGTCGGCGACGAGGCACCACGCTCGGCTCCCGGCGACAAGGCGCCCGGGTCCCTGGGTGACGATCCGGACGCGGAGACCGAGGAGGACGAGATGGGCCTCGCTGTCATCAGCGGGCTCGTCGACGACGTCGAGGTCACCGCGGGAGAGCACGGCGGGTCGATCCGTATGACCTGGCCGACCACCCCGCCGGCCGCGACGCTTTCCTGAGTTCTGAGCCGTTCCGGCTCAATATCATTACCCCGAAGGGCCCTACTGAGTAGGGCCCTTCGGCATGTCCGGCCCCGGGTGACAGCCGTACAGTGATCACGTACAGCGTTTTCGTGAATTCATTCACGATCAATCCACCGGTAATTTGATCAAGCGCCAATGCTTTTAAGGCATTACTATGCGAAGGCCAATTCCGTTTGCCGCGCACTGTTTTGATCAGGTTCCGGTACCTACAATCCGTCCACATCTTGAGCTCAGCACAGGCGTCAAGGAGGACGAATGGCGGGGCTTTCTACCCCTCAGCAGTTTGACCACCCCACAACCTTCGCAGCCGCAGTCCTGACCGACGACAACCGCATCCTCGTGATGGTGATCGGCCTCGTGGCGCTGGCAGCGCTCGTGGTCGCGGGCATCCTGGTCCGCGAGGTACTCGCGGCCGGCGAGGGCACCGACAGCATGAAGAAGATCGCGACGGCGATCCAGGAGGGCGCCAACGCCTATCTGGGACGGCAGTTGCGCACGGTCGGCGTATTCGCCGTGATCGTTTTCTTCCTGCTTCTGCTGCTGCCCGCGGACGACTGGAATCAGCGCGCCGGACGATCGATCTTCTTCCTGATCGGCGCGGTGTTCTCGGCGACCACCGGCTATATCGGCATGTGGCTCGCCGTACGCAGTAATGTCCGTGTCGCCGCGGCGGCCCGGGAAGCGACCCCGGCGGAGGGTGAGCCCGAAAAGGATCTCACCGCCGTCTCGCACAAAGCCATGAAGATCGCTTTCCGCACGGGCGGCGTCGTCGGCATGTTCACGGTGGGGCTCGGTCTGCTCGGCGCCTCCTGCGTGGTGCTGGTGTACGCGGCCGACGCGCCGAAGGTGCTGGAGGGATTCGGTCTCGGTGCCGCCCTCATCGCCATGTTCATGAGGGTCGGCGGCGGCATCTTCACCAAGGCCGCCGACGTCGGCGCCGACCTGGTCGGCAAGGTCGAGCAGGGCATTCCGGAGGACGATCCGCGCAATGCCGCGACCATCGCCGACAACGTGGGCGACAACGTCGGCGACTGCGCGGGCATGGCGGCCGACCTCTTCGAGTCGTACGCCGTGACGCTGGTCGCCGCGCTGATCCTCGGCAAGGCGGCCTTCGGCGACTCCGGGCTCGCCTTCCCGCTGCTCGTGCCGGCGATCGGTGTGATCACCGCCATGATCGGCATCTTCGCGGTGGCGCCGCGCCGGACCGACCGCAGCGGCATGTCCGCGATCAACCGGGGGTTCTTCATCTCCGCGGTGATCTCGCTCGTGCTGGTGGCGGTCGCGGTCTTCGTCTACCTGCCGTCGTCGTACGCCGACCTCGACGGCGTCACCGACGCGGCGATCAAGGCCAAGGACGGCGATCCGCGGATCCTCGCGCTCGTCGCCGTGGCCATCGGCATCGTGCTCGCCGCCCTGATCCAGCAGCTCACGGGCTACTTCACGGAGACGAACCGCCGTCCCGTGATGGACATCGGCAAGACCTCGCTCACCGGCCCGGCCACCGTCATCCTCGCGGGCATCTCCCTCGGCCTCGAATCGGCCGTCTACACCGCGCTGTTGATCGGTCTCGCCGTCTACGGCGCGTTCCTGCTCGGTGGCGCGTCGATCATGCTGGCGCTGTTCGCGGTGGCGCTGGCCGGCACCGGTCTGCTCACCACGGTCGGCGTGATCGTCGCCATGGACACCTTCGGGCCGGTCTCCGACAACGCGCAGGGCATCGCCGAGATGTCCGGCGACGTCGAGGGCGCGGGCGCGCAGGTGCTCACCAACCTGGACGCGGTGGGCAACACCACCAAGGCCATCACGAAGGGCATCGCCATCGCCACCGCCGTCCTGGCGGCGTCGGCGCTCTTCGGGTCGTACCGGGACGCCATCCTTACCGCCGCCAACGAGGTCGGCGAGAAGGTCTCGGGACCGGGCGCGCCACTGAACCTGATGATGGACATCTCCCAGCCCAACAACCTGGTGGGTCTCATCGTCGGCGCCGCGGTCGTCTTCCTCTTCTCCGGGCTGGCGATCAACGCCGTCTCACGGTCCGCGGGGGCCGTGGTCTACGAGGTGCGGCGGCAGTTCCGCGAGCACCCCGGGATCATGGACTACACCGAGACACCCGAGTACGGCCGCGTCGTCGACATCTGCACCAAGGACGCGCTGCGCGAACTGGCCACGCCGGGGCTGCTCGCCGTGCTCACGCCGATCGCGGTCGGGTTCACGCTCGGCGTCGGCGCGCTCGGCTCGTTCCTCGCGGGCGCGATCGGCACCGGCACGCTGATGGCGGTCTTCCTCGCGAACTCGGGCGGCGCCTGGGACAACGCGAAGAAACTCGTCGAGGACGGCCACCACGGCGGCAAGGGCAGCGAGGCCCATGCCGCCACGGTGATCGGCGACACGGTCGGCGACCCGTTCAAGGACACCGCGGGACCGGCCATCAACCCGCTGCTGAAGGTGATGAACCTCGTCGCGCTGCTCATCGCGCCCGCGGTCATCAAGTTCAGCTACGGCGACGACAAGAACACCGGGGTGCGGATCGCGATCGCGGTGCTCGCGTTCCTCGTGATCGCCGTCTCGGTGTACATCTCCAAGCGGCGCGGGATCGCCGTGGGGGAGGAGGACGACACCGAGCAGGCGGCCAAGTCGGCGGACGCCGCGGTGGTTTCGTAGGCGGTCGTCCGGAGTCGGTTCCAACAGGCGGGCGGGTGGCGCGAGTTGTGGGCGCCGCCCGCCCGTTCCGGGTGTGTTCAGGCCCTCGCCGTGAGCCTTCTCTCGCTTGGTGCAGATGGCCCCAAAACGTCTTCTATCGGTCTTCCGGCCCGGGGGTGCGGTCCGTCCGGCGTGTATGTTCCGGGGCCGAGAGCCATGGAAGGGACCAACCCGGTGAACAAGAAGCTCGCGGCCGCACTGTCCAGCGGTGCGGTACTGGTACTGGCGCTGTCGGGATGCGGCGGCAGCAGCGACGACAGCGACGCCAAACTGGACGCCTGGGCCAAGCAGGTGTGCCTCGCGGTGCAGCCGCAGGCGAAGAAGATCGAGGCCGCCAACACGGCGATCCAGAAGGAGACCTCGGACAACAGCACCCCCCAGGACGTCCAGAAGACCGACTCGCAGGCCTTCCAGGACATGTCCGACGCCTACAAGGCGATCGGGGCAGCCGTGAACTCCGCCGGGGCACCGGACGTCGAGAACGGCGCGAAGAAGCAGCAGGACGCGGTCACGGAGCTCAACGGCATCGCCACGTCGTACGCCACCCTGAAGAAGCAGGTGGACGGGCTCGACATCAAGGACCAGGCGAAGTTCGCGGACGGCCTCAAGGGCATCGCGAGCTCGCTGGACAAGCTCAGCACGAGCGGGAACGACGCCCTGAAGACCCTCGAGGAGGGCGACGTCGGCAAGGCGATGACCAAGCAGGAGGCCTGCAAGACGGCGTCTCCGGTGGCCTCGTCGTCGGCGGCCTGACCCCTCCCGTAGGCAGCGATCTTTCAGTTGCTGAAAGATGCCCCGGTACGCGTGCGTGCCGGGGCCTTCGCACGCACGGGCATGTTGTCGGTGCGAGCGGCCACAATGGGGGAGTGAGTAACTCCAGCCTGCCCACGCTGCCCGCATCCGACCGCCCGGAGGTCGCCGCCCGGCTCCGGGACGCCCTGCTCGGCGCCGCCTTCACCGCCGACGGACTGCTCGACCTGCTCGGTGCCCCCGCGTACGCGGCGCTGGCCCGCAGCGAGACCGTGCCGGCCCTCCGGGCGACGAGAGGCGACACCCCGCTGGAGACGCTGGTCCGGCTGTTCCTCCTCCAGCAGCCCGTGCCGCACGCACGCGTGGCGGACGTACTGCCCGTCGCCGCGTGCCTGGAGAGCGGCTGGCTGGCGTCCGTGGGCGCCGACGAGGTCGCCGCGACCGTGGACGTACGGCCGTACGGCGGGCCCGACGGCGAGGACTGGTTCATCGTGTCGGACCTGGGGTGCGCGGTCGGCGGGGCCGGCGGGATCGGCAGCCGGGAGGAAGGCGTCGTCCTCGGGGTGGGCGGCGCGTCCACCACCCTCGCGGGCATCACCGTACGGACGCCGGTCTCCGCCGCGCTCGACCTCGGCACCGGCTCCGGCATCCAGGCGCTGCACGCGGCCCGGCACGCCACGCGCGTGACGGCCACCGACCTCAACCCGCGCGCCCTGCACATCACCGCGCTCACCCTCGCGCTGTCCGGCGCACCGGCCGCGGACCTCCGCGAGGGCTCGCTGTTCGAGCCGGTCCGGGACGACGAGACGTACGAACTCATCGTGTCGAACCCGCCGTTCGTGATCTCGCCGGCTGCCCGGCTGACCTACCGCGACGGCGGGATGGGCGGGGACGATCTGTGCCGGTCGCTCGTTCAGCAGGCGGGGGACCGGCTGCGCGAGGGCGGATTCGCGCAGTTCCTCGCCAACTGGCAGCACGTGGAGGGGGAGGACTGGCAGGACAGGCTCAGGTCGTGGGTGCCGCGCGGGTGCGACGCCTGGATCGTGCAGCGCGAGGTCCAGGACATCACGCAGTACGCCGAGCTGTGGCTCAGGGACGCGGGCGACCACCAGGGCGACACGGCCGCGTACGAGGCGCTCTACGACGCGTGGCTCGACGAGTTCGAGGCGCGCAAGGTCAAGGCGGTGGGCTTCGGCTGGATCACGCTGCGCAGGACGGATTCCGACGCGCCCTCGATCACCGTCGAGGAGTGGCCGCACTCGATCGAGCAGCCGCTCGGCGACACCGTGCGCGTGCACTTCGACCGCGTCGACTATCTGCGCACCCACGACGACGCGGCCCTGCTCGCCGCCCGCTTCAGGCTGGCCGACGAGGTCATCCAGGAACAGGTCGGGCTGCCCGGCGCCGAGGACCCCGAGCACGTCGTGCTGCGCCAGCACCGCGGCATGCGCCGGGCGACCAAGGTCGACACGGTCGGCGCGGGCTTCGCCGGCGTCTGCGACGGCACGCTGAGCGCGGGCCGCATCCTCGACGCCATCGCCCAACTCGTCGGCGAGGACCCGGTCCTGCTCCGCGACCGGACACCGGCGCAGATCAGGCTGCTGGTGGAACAGGGGTTCCTGGAGCCGGTGAGGTGAACGACTCGCGGGGGTGACCGGCGCCGGCGGGGTGATGCGGTGGGCGGTCAACGTGTCGCCGGGGGCGATGCGTCGGGCGGCGATCGTCTCTCCCGGTGATGTTGGGGTGGCTGGTGATCGCGTCTCCGGGCGGTGGTCTGGTAGGCGGTGATCGTGCCTCCGGGCGGTGGACCGGTAGACGGCGATCGCGTCTCCGGGCAGTGGAGCGGTCCGGTAGGCAGCGACCGCGCCTCCGAGCCGTGGTCCGGTGCGCGGTGATCGTGCCTCCAGGTGGCTGACGCCGGCTCAGCCGCCTTGCCCGCGTGGGGCGGACGGCTTCTGCGGCGGGCCGCTCCCGCGACGGACCTCTCCTGCGGCCGACTGACCCCACGGCCGACCGATCGCACCCCCGGCCGGTCCGTCCGTCCGCCGTGGACCGACCGAAACCGCCGTCGATCCCGGCATCGATCCCGCCCGTAGATCCCGGTCGACCCCCGCCGCGGGCCCGCCCGCGCCTGTCACGCCTGAGGCCCCGTCGTACCCCTGGGCCGCATGGGTCACCAGCCGGCTGGATTGGCAGGATTGGTGCGGAAAAGCCCTCTTGTCAGTGGCGGGTGCGAGGCTACCTTCGGAGACAGGTTCCGCGCGTTCTCGGGGGAGGCGCGCCGTCTCGGGGGAGGCGTGATGGCTGGGGATACGCCGGAACAGGGCGAGGGCAGGGTGGTCAACGGGCGCTACCGGCTGCTGCGCATGCTCGGCGCGGGAGGCATGGGCCGCGTATGGCTCGCGTACGACGAGGAGTTGGCCTGCGAGGTCGCCGTCAAGGAGATCTCGCTGCCGGACGCGCCGGTCGACGGCGGCGAGCCCGCGCAGCGCATCGCGCGGGCGCGCAGCGAGGCGCGGCACGCGGCCCGGCTGCGCGGGCATCCGCATGTGGCGACCGTGCACGACGTGGTGATCCACGAGGGCCTGCCCTGGATCGTCATGGAGTACGTCCCGGACGGCGTCGACCTCCAGGCGGTGCTGCGGCGTTCGGGCCCGCTGCCGCCCGCCCGGGTGGCCCGTATCGGTCTCGCCGTCCTCGACGCGCTCACCGCCGGGCACCGCATCGGCATCCTGCACCGGGATGTGAAACCGGCCAACATCCTTCTGGCGCCCAACGCTTCGGGCGATCCGTACGCGCGCGTGCTGCTCACCGACTACGGCATCGCCCTCCAGCCCGAGTCGCGCGAACCCCGCCTCACCGCCACCGCCGGCATCCTCGGCACCCCCGGCTACCTCGCCCCGGAGCGCGCCCGCGGCGAGCCGCCCACCCCGGCCGCCGATCTGTTCTCCCTCGGCGCCACGCTGTACGCCGCCGTCGAGGGCCGCGGCCCCTTCGACCGGCACGGCGACTACGCGACTCTGACCGCCCTGCTCGGCGAGGAGCCGACGCCCGCCGTCCGCGCGGGCGAACTGGCGCCCGTACTCCAGGGGTTGCTGGTCAAGGACCCGGTCCTGCGGTCGGCACCGGAGACCGCGGCACAGGGGTTGGAGCGGGTGGCGCGGTCGGCCGGTGCGGTGCCGGGGAGCGTCTCGACGCCGGACGGGTTCGGCCGGATGCCGGGCGGGTTCGGCCCGCCGCCGGACGGCTTCGGCTCGGGCCAGGGCGGTCGGCCCATGGCCGATCAGTCACCGGGGTCCGTCGCCGACGGCGCGCCCGGCCAGGTCTGGGGCGGTCCGCAGGGCTACGTCGGAAGCGGTCCGCCGGGCGGGCCGGGCCGTGCCGAGAGCGGCCCCGGGGGCCAAGTCCCGGGCGGGCGGCCCGGATACGCCATGGGCGCGCCCTACGTGGGCGGCCCCTACGCCCCGCAGACCCCGGTCGGTCCCGGGGCCACCGACCAGGGCCCGGCGCCGTACGGTGACCGGCCCGCGGCCCTCCTCGGGGGTGCCACGCCCGCAGGCCGGCCCACCCCGGGGACGCCGGCGACCCCGGGTGCCCCACCGACACCCAACACACCGAACACCCCGTACGGCGCCGCGTCGCCGTACGACCCCCAGGCGCAGGCCGGTTCGGGCGGGGGCGGTGGGTCGTACGGCCAGTGGAATCCGTACGCGAACAGCCCCACGATGTCCTACCAGGGCGCTCATCAGGGCAGCGCGCCTCCGCCGCCGTACGCGGGCGGTCAGGGGCCGACGTATCCGGGTGGCCCGGGGTTCGTCGGCGGGCCACCCGGTGGGGGCCGGCGGAAGCCGGTCGCGGGGGTTGTCGCCCTGGTGGTGGCCGTCGCGCTGGTGATCGCCGGTGGGGTGTGGGCGGCGACCTCGCTGACCGGTGACCAGGACACGGCGGCGACGAAGAAGGCGAGCCCGTCCGTGTCGTCGTCACCGACGGGCTCCGAGTATCCGTACGGCCAGGACGTCGGGCTCAAGAAGGCGCTGCAGACCGGGGATTGCGTGCACGCGGTGTGGACCGGGACGGCGTTCGCGTCGCGGCCCAACCTGGGGGTCGTGAGCTGTGCGCACGACGATCCGGACGGTCAGGTGATGGCGGTCGACACGGCGAGCGACTTCGCCGACGCCCGTGACCACGGGGCCGAGCGGTGCGCGGGCAAGGCGAAGGCGGCGGCCGACTCACTTGCCGACGCGGACGTGTACGCGCTGACGCCGACGGAGGCGGGCTTCGGGACGGCCGGGGGCGGTACGGCGTGTCTCGTACTCGGCCGGCATGTGCCGATAGGCGGCGAGATAGGGCGCTTCCGGAGCACCGAGTCGAACGTGTGGACCACCGAGATGAGCATCGGAGACTGCTGGCTGTACGTCGACCACACGACCTACTTCACCGCGACCCTGACCGACTGTGCCGATGAGCACACCGACCAGGTGATCGGTTTCGTGACGGCCCCCAGGACGATGGCGTTCTCGGAGGCGCTGCAGCAGGGGAACAAGCTCTGTGGCAACAAGTTCGAGTCGACTTGGGCGCCCGGATCCGACCGTTCCGTCTTCGGGTATCTGTCCGACGAGAAGAACTGGAAGGCCGGTTTCAACTCGGTCGTGTGCACGGTGGGGCAGGTCGATCGCTCCCGGACGACCGGGGCGATATCGTCCTCCGGCACGGTCGCCTGAGGGCTGTCCGCCGCGAATTCACCGGGGGTTGGCCTGCCCGTCGCCCGCGGGTGCCAGCCTCCCGGACCGGGGTATCGGGTCGGGAGAGGACACACATGGAGAGCGGGCCGGCGATCTTCGCGGGGTTGGTGTTCGCCCTGTTCGGAGGCGCGCTGCTGCTGTGGACCGCGGTCAGGGTCCGGCACCGCGAACCTGTCGCCGAGGGTGTGAACCCGGTCGCATCGGCGACCCTCGCGACCCTCGTCGGGGTGACCGCCCTGCTGCTCGGAACCTGGTGCTTCCTGCACGTCTGAGCGCCGCGCCCGGTCTGGGGCACGGGTAACCGGGGGATCACCCTCCGGATGGCTCGGAAAAGGCCGGTGGGGACTCCGGGCGGCAGGAATGGCGGTAGTCGGGTTACCGTTCGAGTGGCCGTTGCGGGCTTTTCCCGTTTGACACGGGGGCGGGATGTACCGTCACACTCCGCAGCGTCACCATGACCCGACCCCGGGGCAAGCGACCCCGGGGGAGGCCCCCAGCGTCGACCGGAGAGAAGAGCGAAGTTGTCCCCGACCAGCGAGACCGCACACGGCGGCCGCCGACTCGTCATCGTCGAGTCCCCTGCCAAGGCGAAGACGATCAAGGGCTACCTCGGCCCCGGATATGTCGTCGAGGCGAGCGTCGGGCACATCCGCGACCTTCCCAACGGCGCCGCGGAGGTGCCCGAGAAGTACACCGGCGAGGTGCGCCGCCTCGGTGTGGACGTCGACCACGACTTCGCGCCGATCTATGTGGTCAACGCCGACAAGCGGGCCCAGGTCAAGAAGCTCAAGGACCTCCTCAAGGACTCCGACGAACTCTTCCTCGCCACCGATGAGGACCGCGAGGGCGAAGCCATCGCGTGGCACCTCCTCGAGGTCCTGAAGCCCAAGGTCCCGGTCAAGCGCATGGTGTTCCACGAGATCACCAAGGACGCGATCCGCGCCGCCGTCGCCAACCCGCGCGACCTCAACCAGCCCCTGGTCGACGCCCAGGAGACCCGCCGTATCCTCGACCGCCTCTACGGCTACGAGGTCTCGCCGGTCCTGTGGAAGAAGGTCATGCCGCGCCTGTCGGCCGGCCGTGTCCAGTCCGTCGCCACCCGGCTCGTCGTCGAGCGGGAGCGTGAGCGCATCGCGTTCCGTTCCGCCGAGTACTGGGACCTGACGGGCACCTTCGGGACCGGCCGTACCGGCGACGCGAGCGACCCGTCCACCCTTGTCGCCCGTCTCCAGGCGGTCGACGGCAAGCGGGTCGCCCAGGGGCGCGATTTCGACTCCCTGGGCCAGATCAAGAGCGCGAACACCCTCCACCTCGACGAGGCCAACGCCCGCGCGCTGGCCGCCGCCCTGGAGGACACACGGTTCGCCGTCCGGTCCGTCGAGTCGAAGCCGTATCGACGCTCGCCGTACGCCCCGTTCCGTACGACGACGCTCCAGCAGGAGGCCAGCCGCAAGCTCGGCTTCGGTGCCAAGGCCACCATGCAGGTCGCGCAGAAGCTGTACGAGAACGGCTACATCACCTACATGCGTACGGACTCCACGACCCTGAGCGAGACGGCGATCACCGCCGCCCGCGCCCAGGTGACGCAGTTGTACGGTGCCGACTACCTGCCGGCCCAGCCGCGCGTGTACGCCGGGAAGGTCAAGAACGCCCAGGAGGCGCACGAGGCGATCCGCCCCTCGGGTGATCGTTTCCGCACGCCCGCCGAGACCGGCCTGACCGGCGACCAGTTCCGGCTCTACGAGCTGATCTGGAAGCGGACCGTCGCCTCCCAGATGAAGGACGCGGTCGGCAACTCCGTCACCGTGAAGATCGCGGGCACCTCGTCCGACGGCCGGGACGTCGAATTCAGCGCCTCCGGCAAGACGATCACCTTCCACGGCTTTTTGAAGGCCTACGTAGAGGGCGCCGACGACCCGAACGCCGAGCTGGACGACCGCGAGCGGAGGCTGCCGCAGGTCGCCGAGGGCGACGCGCTCACCGCCGAGGAACTCACGGTCGACGGGCACGCCACCAAGCCCCCGGCCCGCTACACCGAGGCCAGCCTCGTCAAGGAACTCGAAGAGCGCGAGATCGGCCGCCCGTCGACGTACGCGTCGATCATCGGCACGATCCTCGACCGCGGCTACGTCTTCAAGAAGGGCACGGCCCTGGTGCCGTCCTTCCTGTCCTTCGCCGTGGTCAACCTCCTGGAGAAGCACTTCGGCCGGCTCGTCGACTACAGCTTCACCGCCAAGATGGAGGACGACCTCGACCGCATCGCCAGCGGCGAGGCGCAGGCCGTGCCGTGGCTGCGCCGCTTCTACTTCGGCGAGGGCGAGGCGACCGGCGCCGCCGAGGCCGGCAACGGCGACGGCGACCACCTGGGCGGCCTCAAGGAGCTCGTCACCGACCTGGGCGCGATCGACGCCCGCGAGGTGTCGTCCTTCCCGGTCGGCAACGACATTATGCTGCGCGTCGGCCGCTACGGCCCCTACGTGGAGCGCGGTGAGAAGGACTCCGAGAACCACCAGCGCGCCGACGTGCCCGAGGACCTGGCGCCGGACGAGCTGAGCGTCGAGCACGCCGAGGAACTGCTCGCCAAGCCGAGCGGCGACTTCGAGCTGGGCGCCGACCCCGAGTCGGGCCACCAGATCATCGCCCGCGACGGCCGCTACGGCCCGTACGTCACCGAGGTGCTCCCCGAGGGCACCCCGAAGACCGGCAAGAACGCCGTCAAGCCGCGTACGGCCTCGCTGTTCAAGTCGATGTCCCTCGACACGGTGACGCTCGCCGACGCCCTCAAGCTGATGTCGCTGCCGCGCGTCGTCGGCAAGGACGCCGAGGGCGTGGAGATCACCGCGCAGAACGGGCGCTACGGGCCGTACCTGAAGAAGGGCACGGACTCCCGCTCGCTGCAGACCGAGGACCAGCTCTTCACGATCACCCTCGAAGAGGCGCTGGAGATCTACTCCCAGCCCAAGCAGCGCGGCCGGGCCGCCGCCAAGCCGCCGCTGAAGGAACTGGGCACCGACCCGGTCAGCGAGAAGCCCGTCGTCGTCAAGGACGGCCGTTTCGGGCCGTACGTCACCGACGGCGAGACCAACGCGACCCTGCGGTCCGACGACAGCGTCGAGGAGATCACCCCGGAGCGCGGCTACGAGCTGCTCGCCGAGAAGCGGGCCAAGTCGCCCGCCAAGAAGACGGCGAAGAAGGCCCCGGCGAAGAAGACGGCGGCCAAGAAGGCGCCCGCCAAGAAGACGACGACGGCCAAGAAGACCGTCGCCAAGAAGACGACCACGGCCGCGAAGAAGACCACCACGGCCGCCAAGACGGCGACGGCCAAGAAGACGGCCACCTCCAAGGTGACGTCCGAGGACTGACCCGCACCGGTCGTCGGCTTCGGTTCGTCGACGTCGGTTTCGCGTCCTCCACATCGGTCACTTCGGCTTCGCGAAACGAACGCCCCGGCATCACTTTGGTGTCGGGGCGTGCGCAGGTCCGGGCGGGCGCGGCTTGTTGTCGGTGGCTGCCGATAGGCTGAAAGCATGACGCCAGCCGAGCAGCCAACGGCCCACCAGCCGGCCCCCGACGACGCCCTTGTCGCGGACTCCCGCGAGCGTGCCGTCCGCGCCCTGCTGCGCCAGCCGCAGCTCAAGCGGTTGTGGAGCGCGCAGTTCGTGACGGGGGTCGGCGACACCCTCGCCCTGCTGGTCCTGGTCGTGCTCGCCTTCCAGGCGGCGATCTTCCAGGGCTCCTTCGGCGGTGGCTACCGGGGCGTGGCGTTCGCGGTGGCGACCGTCTTCGGGGTGCGCGTCCTGGCGACGCTGCTCTTCGGGGCGGTGCTGCTCGGCCCGCTCAGTTCGCTCATCTCCAAGGAGGGGCCCCTCGACCGGCGCTGGACCATGGTCGGCGCGGACGGTCTGCGGGCCGCGCTGCTGATCGTCGCCCCGCTGTGGATCGACTGGACTCCGGACAACGCGCTGGCCGTGCTCCTGGTGACCGCCTTCGTGACCGGGGTCGCCGAGCGCTTCTGGACGGTGTGCCGCGAGAGCGCGGGGCCCGCCCTGCTGCCCGCCCCGCCGCTGGAGGGCGCCACGGTCCGGCCGCTGCCCGACCACCTGGACGCCCTTCGCCGGCTGTCGCTGCGCACGAGCTTCGTGGCGATCCCCGTCGCGGCCGCCGCCCTCGTCGTGGCGGCCCTGCTCAACAACCTGCTGGGCACGGGCGTCGCCTGGTTCGACCAGCACCAGGCCGCGCTCGGTTCGTACGTCGCCGCCGGACTGTTCGCCGCGTCCCTCTCCGTGCTGACCGCCCTGGAAGTGCCCGGAACGCGTACCCCGCGCGCGCGGTCACCGCTCGAAGGGCTGCGCCGCCCCAGGACCGGCACCGGCGTCGACAAGGGCCGTACGGGCGCGATCGCGCTGCTCGTGGTGGCCTGCGCGGCCGTCGCCGGGGCGATCTCCGCCGCCGTCGCGGTGTCCGTGCTCCAGGCCACCGATCTGCACGGCGGGCCGGTGACCTTCGGGCTGCTCGTCCTCGGACTGACCGGCGGGGTCGTCATCGGCATCCGTACGGCGCCCGCGCTGCTGCCGACGCTGTCGCGGCGCCGCCTGCTGACGCTGGCGATCGCCTTCACCGGCATCGCGCTGCTCGCCGCCGGCCTGGTCCCGGACGTCACCACCGTGCTGCTGATCGTCGCCCTGGCCGGCATCGGCGCGGGCGTGGCGGCCAACACCGGGCACACCCTGCTCGACCAGGAGGCCGAGGACTACCGCAGGGCCCGCACGGCCGAGCACCTGCACGCGGTCGTACGGGTCTCCGTGGCGCTCGGCGCGCTGATCGCCCCCCTGGTGGCGGCGCTGATCGGCCCGCACCGCCTGGAGAACGGCAAGTTCGTGTTCGCGCACGGCGGTGCCGCGTTCACGCTGATGCTGGTCGGCGCGCTGCTGCTGCCGGTCGCCGCGCTGGTCCTTGCCAAGGTCGACGACCGCTCCGGAGTACCGCTGCGGCACGACCTGCGGGACGCGCTGCTCGGCGGCGACGACCCCGACACCGTGCCCGCGACCACCGGCTTCTTCATCGCCCTGGAAGGCGGCGACGGCGCCGGGAAGTCCACCCAGGCCGAGGCCCTCGCCGATTGGATCAGGGGCAAGGGACACGAGGTCGTGCTCACCCGGGAGCCCGGGGCGACACCGGTCGGCAAGCGGCTGCGGTCGATCCTGCTCGACGTGTCGTCGGCGGGACTGTCCCACCGCGCGGAGGCCCTGCTGTACGCGGCCGACCGCGCGGAGCACGTCGACACCGTCGTACGGCCCGCCCTGGAGCGCGGCGCGGTCGTCGTCTCCGACCGCTACATCGACTCGTCCGTCGCCTATCAGGGCGCGGGCCGTGACCTCTCCCCGACCGAGATCGCCCGGATCAACCGGTGGGCGACCGACGGACTCGTCCCGCACATGACCGTCCTGCTGGACGTCGACCCGGAGACCGCACGCGAGCGGTTCACGGAGGCGCCCGACCGACTGGAGTCGGAGCCCGCCGAGTTCCACGCGCGCGTACGGTCCGGTTTCCTGACCCTGGCCGCGGCCGACCCGAGCCGTTACCTGGTGGTGGACGCGGGCCAGGAGCCCGAGGCCGTCACCACGGTGATCAGGCACCGCCTCGACACGGTCCTGCCGCTCTCCGAGGCCGAGATCAAGGCCCAGGAGGAGGCGCGCAAGGCCGCCGAGGAGGAGGCCCGCCGCAAGGCCGAGGAAGAGGCCGCGCGCAAGGCCGAGGAGGAGCGCCTCGAGCGCGAGCGCCAGGAGCAGCTCGCCCAGTTGCGCGCCGAGGAGGAGGAGCGCAAGCGGCGCGAGCTGGAGGAGGCCCAGCGCCGCGAGGCCGAGCGCCAGGCGGAGGAGGCCCGGCAGCGCGCCGAGGACGCACGCAGGCGTGCCGAGGAGGAGAAGGCCCGCCTTCTCGCCGAGGAAGAGGCCCGCGCCGCAGAGGAGGCCCGCCGCAGGGCCGAGGCAGATCGCTTGCGCAAGCAGGCCGAGGACGAGGCCCGGCTGCGCGCCGAGGCGGAGGAGCGCCGCCGGGAGAAGCAGCGCAAGGCCGAGGCGGCCCTGCTCGCGGCCGAGGAGGCCCGCCGCCTGGCGGCGGAGGCGGCCGCCGCGGCGGAACTGGCCGCCCGACAGCCGACGGCACCCGTGGTCCCGGCCGCTCCGGAGGCCAGGCCCGAGGCGTCGACTGTGGAGACACCGCTGGTGAAGCCCGCGGGTGGGCGATCGGCGGAGGACACGGCCGTGCTGCGGCCGGTGCGGTCCGGTGCCGGGGACGAGACGGCCGTGCTGCGGTCGGTGTCCGGGGACCCCGAGGCGCGCGACTCCGAGACGACGGCCGAGCTGCCGCAGCCGCCCGCTCCCGCGGGTGCCGCGGACGAGACGGCCGTACTGCCGCCCGTGCCGTCCGGTGCCGCCGACGAGACGGCCGTGCTGCCGCCGGTCGGTGCGGCGGACGAGACCGCTGTGCTGCCGCCGGTGCGTGGGCAGGGCCCGTCGGACCGGGTGCCCACGGGCTTCTTCCGGGACGAGCGTCCGTCCGGCCGGCCCGACGGAGGCGAGGACCGCACACGCGAGCTCCCCCAGGTCGACGAACAGGGCACACCCCGGCGCCGGCCGCGCCCCGACTGGGCCGAGGAGACCCCCCTCGACGACCTGCCCTCGCTCGCCGACGAGCTGCTCGGTCCGCGCGAGGACGGCGACTTCGACCGGGACGACGACACCGGGCGTGGGCCTGGGCGGGGGCGCGGTCGGGGCCGTAGGGGCTGACGCCGCTGAGGGCAGCGGGGTGCGGTGACGCGCGCTCCGCGCCCCCGGACCGGCCTCCGCGCCCCGCCCCGACCTCCGTTGTCAGTGGTGGCCCGCACAATGGATCGCGTAACCCGATGTGTGACGAAAGGGCCGGTGACCCATGACGGTGTGGGATGACCTGGTGGGCCAGGAGAAGGTGAGCGAGCAGCTCGACGCCGCTGCTCGGGACGCCGACGCCTTCGTCACCGCGGCGACCACCGGCACGGCCCCGCCGGAGGCGTCGAAGATGACGCACGCCTGGCTGTTCACGGGCCCGCCCGGCGCGGGACGCAACCAGGCGGCGCGGGCCTTCGCCGCCGCGCTCCAGTGCGTCAGCCCCGACCGCGCGCTCGGCGGCAGCCCCGGCTGCGGCTTCTGCGACGGCTGTCATACGGCGCTGATCGGCACCCACGCCGACGTCACCACGGTCGCCGCGGTGGGCACGCAGATCCTCGCCGACGACATGCGGGACACGGTCCGCAAGTCCTTCACGTCGCCGGCGACCGGCCGCTGGCAGATCATCCTCGTCGAGGACGCCGAGCGGTTGAACGAGAAGTCGGCCAACGCGGTCCTCAAGGCCGTCGAGGAGCCCGCCCCCCGCACGGTCTGGCTCCTCTGCGCCCCCTCGATCGAGGACGTCCTCCCCACGATCCGCTCCCGCTGCCGCCACCTGAACCTGAGCACCCCTTCGGTGGACGCCATCGCCGACCTGCTCGTGCGGCGGGAGGGTGTCGAGCCGGCCGTGGCGGCGGCCGCCGCACGTGCCACCCAGGGCCATGTCGACCGGGCCCGACGGCTGGCGACGGACCCGGCCGCGCGTGAGCGCCGGGCCGCCGTACTGAAGCTGCCGCTGCGCGTCGAGGACGTCGGCGGGTGTCTCAAGGCCGCCCAGGAGCTGGTGGACGCCGCTGCCGAGGACGCGAAGCAACTGGCCGAGGAGGTGGACGACAAGGAGACCGAGGAGATGAAGGCGGCGATGGGCGGCGGCCAGGGCAGCCGGATGCCGCGAGGCACGGCCGGGGTGATGAAGGACCTGGAGGACAAGCAGAAGCGCCGGAGAACGCGTACACAGCGCGACAGCCTCGACCTCGCGCTGACCGACCTCACCGCGTTCTACCGCGATGTCCTCGCCCTCCAGCTCGGCTCCCGGGTGGCGATCGCCAACGCGGACGCCGAGGACGCACTGGAGCGGCTCTCGCGCGCCGGTTCCCCGGAGTCCACGCTGCGCCGCATCGAAGCGATCGGTGCGTGCAGAGTGGCGCTCGACCGGAATGTGGCGCCGTTGCTGGCGGTGGAGGCGATGACCTTGGCGCTCAGAGCGGGCTGAGCCGGCTGCGCGGGCCGAGCGGGGGCTGAGGGGGCTGAACTTTCGGGCGTGAGATTGACGGCGTAACTCGTCTGGGGTGGATCACGCACGCTGCGCATTCAAGTGATCGCTCAGCGTTACTCTCGTCCGATGCAGATCAGGCGCCCCCTTCGCCGGCCCAGCCGGAGCAGCCAGCCGAGTCAGCCCAGCGAGGCCGAGTCCCGTCGAGGTCGCCGCAGCCGCAGCCACGGCAGTCGTCGGACCAGTGGCGCGCTGCTCGCCGTTGCCGTCACCGTCGCCGCGCTGCTCGTGTCCGCGTGTTCCCCGGGGAGTTCCACGACGGCGACGATTCCGGCGGCGGACGTGGCGCTGGCCCCGCTGCCGCGGTCGACGCCGGCCGCGCTGACGTCGTACTACGGGCAGAAGCTCAGTTGGCACACGTGCGGTGTCCCCGGTTTCGAGTGCGCCACGATGAAGGCGCCGCTGGACTACGCCAAGCCCGGCGCGGGGAGCATCCGGCTCGCGGTCGCCCGCAAGAAGGCCACCGGCAAGGGCAAGCCGCTCGGTTCACTGATGGTGAACCCGGGCGGGCCGGGCGGTTCGGCGGTCGGCTATCTCCAGCAGTACGCCGGGATCGGCTACCCCGCCGAGGTCCGCGCCCGCTACGACATGGTCGCGATGGACCCCCGGGGCGTCGCCCGCAGCGAACCCGTCGAGTGCCTCGGCGGGCGGGCCATGGACGCGTTCACGCAGACCGACACCACCCCCGACGACCGGCGCGAGACCACCGAACTCGTGGCCGAGTACAAGAAGTTCGCGGAGGGCTGCGGCGCACACTCGCCCGACCTGCTGCGCCATGTCTCCACGGTCGAGGCGGCCCGGGACATGGACCTCCTGCGGGCGGTGCTGGGGGACCGGAAGCTGACGTACGTCGGGGCGTCGTACGGCACGTTCCTCGGGGCGACGTACGCGGGGCTGTTCCCCGACCGGGTCGGGCGGGTCGTCCTCGACGGCGCGATGGACCCGTCCCTGCCCGCGCGCCGGATGAACCTCGACCAGACGGCGGGCTTCGAGACGGCGTTCCAGTCCTTCGCGAAGGACTGCGTACGGCAGACCGACTGCCCGCTCGGCGGCAAGGGCACAACGCCCGCGAAGGTCGGGACGAACCTCAAGGCCTTCTTCCGCAAGCTCGACGCGCACCCGATCCCCACCGGCGACGCGGACGGCCGCAAGCTCGGCGAGGCGCTCGCCACCACCGGCGTGATCGCGGCGATGTACGACGAGGCGGCCTGGCCGCAGTTGCGCGAGGCGCTCACGTCGGCGATGAAGGAGAACGACGGCGCGGGCCTGCTCGTCCTCTCCGACAGCTACTACGAGCGGGACGCCGACGGCCGCTACTCGAACCTGATGTTCGCCAACGCCGCCGTGAACTGCCTCGACCTCCCGGCCGCGTTCTCGACCGCCGACCAGGTCGAGCGGGCGCTCCCCACGTTCGAGAAGGCGTCCCCGGTCTTCGGCGAGGGCCTCGGCTGGGCCTCCCTGAGCTGCGCGTACTGGCCGGTCAGGGCCACGGGCGAACCCCACCGCATCGAGGCGAAGGGCGCCGCCCCGATCGTGGTCGTCGGCACCACCCGCGACCCGGCGACGCCGTACCGCTGGGCCCAGTCCCTGTCCCGCCAGCTCTCCTCGGCCCGCCTGCTGACGTACGTCGGCGACGGCCATACCGCGTACGGGCGCGGCAGCAGGTGCATCGACTCCACGATCGACGCGTATCTGCTCCGCGGGACCGCGCCGGGGGAGGGGAAGCGCTGCTCGTAGCTCCGGGCGGGCCGGTGCGGGGGTGCGGCTGGGGGGTGTACGGAGCACCCCCGGAAACTGTGTAGACTTTCCGACGTTGCTGATCGCACCATGGTGTGGACAGCGCGCCGCCTTAGCTCAGATGGCCAGAGCAACGCACTCGTAATGCGTAGGTCTCGGGTTCGAATCCCGAAGGCGGCTCTGTGGAAGCCTCAGGACTCACTCGCCGTGACCTGGGGCTTTTGCTTTTCTATTGCCTTGTGTCGCTGTGACGGCCCAGTCCGAGAACCGTCGCTGAGGGCCGCCGGTGGACACGCGTGCAGTGGGCGTGCAGAGCGGTGGTCGAGTGCGCTCAAGTGGATTGGCCTGTCGCGCCGGAGGTGAAGGGGGTGCGGGTCCGGGTCCGGGTCCCTCGGGCTGTCGGCAGCGATGCTGTTGGGGGTTTCCATAAAATGGGCGGGCCGATACGGCGGCTGGTGAAGAATCAGCCGGATGGACAACGAGATTCAGCTTCAGCGACGGTGACGGACTGACAGTCATCGGGAGTGAGGCGGATGTCGAACGTTTCCTCGTCTCGGAGGGACTGATGTCCAAGGACGACCTTGGATTGCGACGGCTCAGGTCCGTCGCCGGCACCGGGGCTGTGGATCTGCTCCGCCGGAGTCATGTGGCCGCCCGACCGTCACCAGTTCCCGTAGTCCTCGACCAGTGTGGTGATCAGCGCGAGCAGCGCGTCGGCCCGGTGTCGGTCCTCGCGCTGGTTGCGCAGGGACTCGTCGGCGGCCCGGAGCCGGGCCAGGGCGGGCGGTTCGCCGTCCACGAGGTCGTCGACCAACGGCGTGGTGACCAGGTCCAGGCACTCTGTGAGCAGCCGACGGGTGGCAGGCGACGGCGGGTTGGGGTCGGGTTCGGCGTACGCGGTGGTCAGGTATCGCGCGGGGTCGGTGAGGCTCCAGCCGACGACGGTGCCGTGCTGGACGAGGAGCGTCACGTCGGGGGCGATGCCGATGCCGGCCTCCAGTGGCTCGTCGAGGACGTCCAGGTCGCGCAGACTGATCAGTACGGCGTCCCCGGGGGCGCGGCACAGCACCGTGCACGTCTCATGCCGGAAGTCCCGGACCTCGTCCGCGCGGAGCCCGCCCGGGCGTACGGCGGGCATGACGGGAAGGCGGGTGGTGGTCTCGGCGGCGGCGGACACGTACGGCATCTGGAGTTCGGCCCCGACCAGTTTCCGGCTGTCCGGGGCGAACCGGAAGACGTCGGGCGTGTCCCACAGCCAGTGTTGGCTACCGAAGGTGTTCGTGATGAACCGCTCACGCTCCATCACGTCCGCGTAGTCAGTGACGCGCACAGAGTCGCCTTCGAAGCGGGGGGTGATGTGCAGCGGATCGTCCGTCACCGTTGCGTGCCAGTCGCCGTCGAACGACAGTTTCGTGGTCATTCCTGCCTCATCTGATCTGCACGCCCGGGGCCAGGTTGCCGAACTTGCCGGGGATCCTGCCCTCCACGATGTCCTCGTGGGTAACCGGCTTGCCCGGGTCCGACGGACTGCCGCCGAGCGCCTTCCAACCGGATTCACCCTTGATACCCGAGTCTCCGTACGCCGTGATGGCCTGGCCTTGCTTGGGGCCGGGCCCGTAGATCACGGCAATGTCATTGTCCTTCCGGAAGATGAGGTTTCCTGCCTGGCCCGATGACTGGTAGACGGCATCGGGGTTCTTCAGGATCTCCAGGACCCGTTCGTCGGTGAAGCCGTGGCCGGTGTCCCCGTGGTAGTCGGCGTGTTTCTTCAACTCGCCGTTCTGTGCCCTCGCGAGGACGTCGTCCACGATCTTGTCGACCCGCTTCCGCGCCTTTTCCTCCTTCGTGTAGTTGGGCATCAGGCCCAGCGGGTCGCACCCGCTGTGCGGGTTGTCCACGTACGCGAGGGGATTCGGGGCGGGAGCCAGGCCGAGCGGATCCGGCGAGATGTAGCGACCGGTCTCGGGGTCGTAGTGGCGGAAGCAGTTGTAGTGGAGGCCGGTCTCGGGGTCGTAGTACTGGCCGGGGAAACGCAGTGGGGTGTATGCGCCGGCGTCACGGGACCAGGCCGTGGTGCCCCAGAGTGTGCTCCGGGTGCGCCAGGCGATGTCGCCCGTCTCGTCGATGAGTTCGGTCGGTGTGCCGACGAGGTCCGTGGCGATGGCGAAGAACCGCCGGTCGATCTCCTCCTGGCGGTCGTCGGCCGTGAGGATGCGCTCGGTCTGGGCCAGGGGGACGACGTCACGGTGGTCCCAGGTGAGGGCGACTGCGTGCGGGACATCCGGCTGGTGGCTGGTCTGTTCGCACAGGGTCAGGCCGTCCCAGGTGAACCGGATCTCCTCGACCACGCTCTCGCCGTCGGCCGCCAGGCGCTGTTTCGCGGTGCGGCGGCCGAGCGGGTCGTAGCGGTATCTCCACCGGGTCCCGTCGGGGGTGGTCACGGAGGTGAGGCGGTTCTCCGTGTCCCATGTGTAGTGCCAGGTGTCCGGCTTGCGGGAGAGGCGGGTCTTCTGCCGCAGGACGACCCGGCCGAGGGCGTCGTGCTCGAAGCGGACGTCTCCGGCGCGGGTGAGGGTGGTGCCGGTGTAGGCGCGCGATCCGGTGGCCTCGCGGCCGGGGTGGCCGTAGGGCCAGGACGCCGAGGTCTGGTTGCCGGCGTCGTCGTAGGCGTACCGCTCCGTCCAGCCCTGGGCGTGGACGGCGGTGACTCGGCCCACGCGGTCGAGATCGAAGGTGCGGGAGCCCGACAGTCGGTCCACGACAGAGGTCAGTCGGCCATCGGCGCGGTAGGAGTAGGCGCGGCTGTTGACGTCGCGGCCCCCGGCGGTGATCTGCTGCGTGGCGAGCCGTCCGGCTTCGTCCCAGGCCGAGGTCATGGTGATCGCGTCGCCGAAGACGCGGGCGAGCTCCCGGCCGGCGGCGTCGTGTGTGAAGTCGATCCGGTGATCGCCGCTGGTCAGGCGGTCGGGTAGTCCATCGGCGCCGTAGGAGTAGGAGGTGACGTGACCGGTGGGCGTGGTGCGGCGCGTGCGGCGGCCCAGGACGTCGTAGGCGTAGAGGATGGCGCGGCCGTCGACCAGTTCCGCCTTGGTGAGTCCGCGACGGTCGTACTGGTACCGGAGTTCGCTGTCCGGTCCGGCGGCCTCGACCAGGCGTCCTGCCCTGTCGTAGACGTAGTTCGTCACGTGGCCGTCGACGTCCTTGCGGACCACCTGGCCGAGCTGGTCGCGTTCGAACGCGATGGTCCCGCCGAGCGCGTCGACGCGGGCGGCGAGCCGGCCCGCGGCGTCCACGCGGTAGGCGAGGGTGCGGCCGTCGAAGTCGGTCTCGGAGACGACGTCGCCGGCGGCGTCGTACTCGTAGGTCCAGGCCAGCCCTTGCGGGTTGATGACCCGGGTGAGGCGCAGCTCGGCGTCGTGCTCGAACTCGTAGCGGGCGCCGTCGGGTCGGGTGCGGGCGAGGGGCAGGTCGAAGTGGGTGTACTCGAAGCGGGAGACGCCGCCGGACGCGTCGGTGTGGGTGAGCGGGTTGCCCTCGCCGTCGTAGGTCCACGACTCCGTCGCGCCGTCGGGGCCCGTGCGGCGGGCGAGTTGTCCGTCGGCGTCCCATGCCAGGCGGGTGACCTCTCCCGTCGGGTCGGCGATGCGGACCGGGCGGCCGAGGGCGTCGCGCTCCGTGCGGGTGGTGGCGCCGGCCGGGTCGGTCACCTCCACGGGCAGCCCTGCCGCGTCGCACACCACGCGTGTCGTGGCGCCGAGGGCGTCGGTGAGCGAGGTGAGCCGGCCGGCGTGGTCGTAGGTGTAACGGGTGGTCAAGCCGGCCTGGTCGGTGACCGCCGTGCGGTTGCCGCGTTCGTCGAACTCGTGGAACGTGCTGGCGCCGTCCGGCCCTATGACCTCCACCGGCAGGCCGAACGGGCCGCGCACGGTGCGCAGTTCGCTTCCGTCGGGGCGGGTGGCGGAGACGAACCGACCGTGCTCGTCGTAGGAGAGGGTGGTAGTGAGGCCCAGCGGGTCGGTGCGGGTCAGGAGGTTGCCGCGCCGGTCGTGGGTGAACCGGGTGGTGTGGCCGAGCGGGTCGGTGACGGCCAGGAGACGGCAGCCGGGGCCGAACAGGTAGCGGGTCGCGTGCCCCTCGGCGGTGGTGAGCGTGGTCGTGCGGTGGCCTGTCTCCGGGTCGGGTTCGGTGTAGGCCAGGGCGATCTGGACGTGGCCGGCCTCGCCGCCCTCCGCCACCACGCGGTCGTGGTCGTCGTAGACGTAGTCGTAGCGGCTCGCGTTGGAGTCGATCCAGGCGATGACGCGGCGGCGGTCGTCGTAGACGAAGGTGGTGGTGGCACCTGACGGCTTGGTGACCGTCGTGAGGTTGCCGTCCTGATAGCCGTAGCTCATCAGGGGCAGATCCGCGCCGCCCTCGCCCGCGCCGGCCAGGGACAGGGCGGTGACCAGGCCGTCGGTGACGGACAGCTTCACCTGGTGGCCCGCCGAGTGGACCAGGGCCAGTGGCAGGCCGTCTTCGCCGCGGTCGACGGTGATCGTGTGGCCGTTGCGTTCGGTGATGCCCGACAGCCAGGCCTCGCCGTCGCCTCCCGGTTCGCTGCCGGACGGGGCGGTGAAGTGGAAGGTGAGACCGCTGTCCGGGTCGGTGACCGTGTAGTCACCGTCGGCGTCGCGGGCCAGCAGGGTGCGGGCCCTGCCCGATTCCGGCGTGGTGGGCGCGCCGGGGGCCGGGTGCGGGTACGGGATCAGGAGGCCGTCGGCGGTGACGTGGACGACGCCGATGGCGTCGATCTGCAGATGTTCGTCGACGGTGGATGTCCAGGCGGACCCCAGGAAGCGGCCGACCGCGCAACCGGACTCGGTGCGGCGGGTGAAGACCAGCGGCAGGACACCGGGGAGTTCGACGTCGGTCTGGGGCAGGTACATCCGGCCCGTGGCGAGGTCCACCGGGTCGCCGCCGGCGTTGCGCTCGCCGTCCGGGGTGCTGTGAGCACCGTCCGGGGCGTCGTCGATCGGCTTGCGCGCCCGCGCGACGTCCTCGGCCCCCTTCGCCCCGTTTTCCGCGAGCCGGGCGCCGTCGACAGCGGCCTCCTCGGCCCCCGCCTCCGGGATGAGGAACTGGGGAGCGAGTTCGCCACCGACCCCGCCGGGGTCCTGGAGGAAGGAGTTCCAGAGGTTGTCGGCGGTCTGGGTGGGGTGGGTGACGAGGTTGACGGCGCCGCCGAGGAGGTCCAGCTTGGCCTGGAGCGCTTCGTACGGATGCGTGATCGCGTACGGATCGAGCGGGTTCGCGTTGCGGGCCAGGTTGTTCAGGTCGCCGAGCCCGCGCATGAAACCGCCGAAGAAACGCATGTCCTCCGTCTTGGCGGCATCCCAGGCGTCGACACCGTCGAGTTTGAGCTGGCTCAGGGCCGACGGCTCACTGGGGGCGTGCTGCAGGGCGAGCCTGATGCGGTCGGCGGCCTCCGCGGCCAGGCGGGTGCGCTGCCGCCGAGCAGCGGCCAGGATCTGCTCGGCCGCGTGCTTGACCTCGTCGCCGGGGTCCTGCTCCGAGGGCTTCGGACCCGGGGCCTCCTTGCCCAGCTCGACAGCGCGGTTGTACGTCTCCACCTTCTGCCGGTGGGTGTTCGAGGCAGCCTTTCCCTCGCGATACCGCGCCACGGCCTCCTGCGCCTGGGCCTGCGCCCATTCCACCGTGTGCGCGAAGTTCTCCAGGGCCGAGGCAGCCTCCCCGCACGCCTCGGCGGCCTGGCTCCATTTGACCGAGTGCGTCGCGAATTTCTGCCGGAAGGTGTCGGCGGCCTCGCCCTTCCAGCCCGACGAGTCGAGGTTCCGCATGCCCGTCGCCACGGCGCCGAAAGCCTGCGCGAAGTGCTGGAAATGCCCCGCGTTCTCGCGGAGCATCGACGGGTTGCCGTGGATGAGTTCCTTGGGGTCCTCGGTCTCGCCCAGTTGCTGCTCGTCGACGTGCGCGCCCATTGTGGACGCGGTGTTGTCACCCCAGTCGTCGACTTTGTCGGCCGCGTCGTGCGCACCGACGTAGTCGAGCGCGTCGCCCACACCATGGGCGCCCTCGTCGATGTAGTGGCCCGCCGTCCGCTTGGCGTCGTCGTACCCGGACTTGAGTGCCCCCGTGACACTGTTGAACCCGCTCTTGAACCCGTCCGTGAGCGACATCAGCCGCCGTCCCCGCCCTGTGGCCGCGGCCCCAGCAGCTTCTCCAGGTCGGCGTCGCGTGCCTGGTCATCCACCCCGGCGATGCCCGTGACGGCCGATGTGACCGGGTCGCCCGGTATGCCCTCGGTCGTCGCGACGTCCCAGAGCATCCCCTTGCCCGTCTCCTTCGCGGAGTGCACCAGGTTGTCGCGGTCCTTCTCGCCGTAACCCGTCGTCAGCGCGGCATGGTTGATCTGGTCCAGGCTTTCCTGCGCCACCTTGTCGTTGGCGGCGAAGGGATCTCCGACGACGGAGTTGTAGGCGACCTTCAGCGATCCCCTCACGTACTCGTCCGTCTGGTGGAAGGTGCCGGCCGAGAGCCCCATCGCCTCCGCGAAGGCGTTGCCCTCGTCCATCAGCCCGCGCACTCCCCATTGCCACCGCTCGCAGAAGGTGTGCAGCATCGCGCCCAGTTGGTCGTCGCCGACGTCCTTGCCGTCCATCTCCAGGCTGGTGAAACCGCGGCCCGCGCCGGCCCATCCCTTCATCGTCCCCAGCGAATCCAGCTCGCTCAGAGCCTTGTTGACGCCCTCCGCGATCAACTCCAGCCCCTGCACCCGCAGATCCGGCTGTTCGCCCCCGTCCGGCGTCGTCATTACCGTCCCCCCGTCGGTCGTCCGGCCTCGGCACCCGAGTCCATGCCCCACACGCCACTCATACGTGTTCCGGTTCCGCTTCCGGTGCTCCACCGTCAATGTCCGGCCGGTCCACGGCGACCGACTCCGGCACGATTCCGACCACTGGCGGCAGCACCAGTCCCCTCTCGCCGTCTCCGGCGTCCACCAGCACCCCGCACGGCAGCCCGGCCTCGGCCACCGCCGGTACACCGGCGTCCAGCACCGCGGCGCCCCACACCGCTCGGTACCGCCACGGCCGGTTGCTCTCCCCGCGCGCTCTCGCGTACCTCGCGAGCGCGGCCTCGTCGGTGAACGCGAGCAGCCACCGCGCTCCGTGCATCTCCACCGTCAAGACGGCGCCGTTCTCCCCGTACGGGACGAGGACGCGGCGGCGACGGAACTCGCCGATTCTCGCCGTGACTTCGCGTCGGTGTGCGCGGAGTCGCGTGGCCTGTTCGGGAGAGGGCGGTACCTCTGACCGAGCAGCCTGCGGTGCGGCTGCGGCTGCGGCTGCGGCTGCGGGTGTGGATTCCGGACCGGCCGGTACCGTGCCGGTCGCCGTGGTTGTCACCACTGAGGTTGACTTCGCGATGGCGAACTTGCTGCTGGCCGAGGGTGGTCGTGGTGCAGGGAGGGCCTCGACAGGAGGCGCTGACGCGTGGCCCGCGTACAGAAGGGTCTGTTCCGCGATGTCCGCAAGTGCCGACCTGGGCGACTGGGTCTCGGTCTCGTTCGTTGCCCCCGCCGATTCCGTCGGCTCCCCGCCGCCCACAGCGCCTTCCCCCAACCGGAAATGTCTTGTTCGACTGCGGATACTTTCGACCAGTGAACAAAGTGTCATGCTCACACACGCGGACTGATGCAGGCAACGTCCATCGGATCAGCAACATGCAAAGCATCGGTCAACTGTCCGCGTTTGCAAGGGAGTCGACGCTGGTGCACGACATGGAACGAGCCGAGGAGGAGGCGCGATACCGGGCTGCGCGGAATGGGGTGGACGTGGCTGCAACGATGCCGGTCGTGGCTTTGATCATGGTGAGTGAGGACGGTGGTCGGCTGACGGTCGAGGTCTCGGCGTGGGAGTACGGTCAGGACTCCGGTGAGTCGGGTGGTCCGTCGTGATGGCCAAGCGATATGGCCACGCTGGGGTGGGTTGGCAGTTGCCGACAAGAGCCTTTGCGCTGAACTACGGTGCGGGTCGGTAGCCCCCGATGGTCGGCTGCCCGGCCCTTGCGACGTGGGCGCGACCCCGTCCGGTGGACAGCCGGTGGACAGACGCCTGGTGCATCACGGGGAGGCATCGACCAACCTGTTGCACGTGCTCTGATCAGGAAAACGTCACCGGGTAGCACAGTGAGACACCAGGAAACACGCTCGCTCGTGGTCTCGTAATGCGTAGGTCTCGGGTTCGAATCCCGAAGGCGGCTCTGTGGAAGCCTCAGGACTCACTCGCCGTGACCTGGGGCTTTTGCTTTTGCGTGGCCTTGCTTCCGGGCCTGGTGGACACCGTCGCCCTTGAGCCGACAGTCGCGGAGGATCTTCAAGGCTGCATGCGGGCGAAGACGTGCTGCACGCGGGCGCGGACCAGTTTGTGCGGGCGGTTGTGCTTCCGCTTCCAGTCGGACAACTCCTCGCCCGGGGTGTGGCGGTGGGGCATGAGGCCCGGTGCCCGGATGGCCGCCGTCGGCCATCGTCAGGGACTTGGCCACGGCGGCCTTCGCAGCGGATCCCCCACGCCTTGCAGTCGTGGCGGTTGCAGGGCAGGGGGCTGCCGACCACGACGATCAGACGGGTGTCGGCATCGATGACGACCTGGTGGTTGGTGGAGGGCCGGTAGTTTTTGGACTGTTCGGCGATCGTGTGGTCGCGGGTGGGGACGAGGGCGCCGTCCACGATGAGCACCATGCCCTTGCGGAACCGTCTACGGAGCCGGAGCGCGAGCGGTGGCCCGAGGTGGTCGATGATGCGGTAGGCCGCGGACTCGGAGATCCCGAACAGCCGCGCGAGTCGGCGCATCGTCAGGCTCGTGCGCCACTACGCGGCGACCAGCAGCACCCGGTCCTCCAGCGGCGGCTGTCCAGGACGTCCCCGACGCCGCAACCACACCAGCCACGTCGTGATCACTCCACCGCGGTTGTGGATCGCGGCCTTCAGCCAGCCCCTCTGCCTCCCGCGAGGCAGCGGCGCCACCAGAGGTCGGGCCGCCACTGCCGGCCATCGGCAAATGGATCAGGCAGAGTGCGGACGCGGTACACGGTGTCCAGGGAAAACACTCGGCGCTTCAGTTCGGCGCGAGCCAGCGGAGGCAACTGTCGCAGGACTTCCTCCAACACGTCGCGGGCGTGTCTCACGTCGTCGAAGGAGCAGTCGAGGCATGAGCACTCCGCGTCCTGCGGGTAGAGCGGCCGGCGCCCCGGTGGTTCGAGGAACGCTGCATACCGCCGCAGGGCGCGATCAGTGACGCCGGGACAGACGTAGTAGTCGCCCGAGAGACCCTCTACCCGATGTATCGCCAGGCTGGTGCGGGCCGAGAGCCCGTGGATCCGTGCCGGCGGCGGATCCTCCCAGACGCGGGAACCATGATGTTCGGCGCGCAACGCGCCAGGCCGTCTACGCGGCATTCGCCTTTCGGTGTGCGGTCATGACCGGCATCATGCCAGCCCCCATGCCCCCATGCCCCCACGTCTCCACGTCCAGGAGTAACAGGACAACCCCCAGGCGCGGCCGACCAGTTCGGGGCCCCGTCACGTTTCGTGAGTCGTCGAGATAACGGGTCGCGGCGATTCGGCCACGATCGGCACCCCCGTGCACCGCTCAATTCAGGGGTGGGCGTCACCTGCGCCCCGCAATCGTGGGGCGGGGACGCGGCTCAAACACGCGTGTTCGAAAGCGGCAGTCGCTTCGTTGTTCCGGTCATCATCAGTCATCCCCAACCCGGCCTGCATGCCGCCCTGTTGGTGATGAATACCGGCGGCGCCATTCCGGCCCGGCACCGGTAGAAGTTCGTCCGGTCGATCTCAGGAGGATCCATGAACCACCCCGCCCCCGTCTTCGCCCATCCTGTCCCCGGACGACCCGAGGCCGCCAGGGCGACCGCTCGCCCCCACGTGACCGTCGGTGCCGACGCCGCCCAGTCGCCCCTCGCGGATATCTCACGCCCGACACCGAGGTGGGGGGCATGACCGATCCGAAACTCCTGTCGGCGCCACTCCGCGCCTGGGCGGACAACATCCTGGGCCCGCTCGCCGCCGTACGCCCTCTGCCACCCGGCGCAGCGCCCACCACGGTGTGGTGTCTGGTCCGCGGGTCCGACAACGCGCGCTTCCACCTCAAGACCGCCCCGTCAGCAGGGGCGTTCACCCGGGAGACGTTCGCCTACCGGCATGCCGTGCCCGCCCTCGGCCCCGGCAGCGCGCCGCGTCTGGTGGCCACCTCCGCCCGGCACCTGGCGCTGATCCTGACCGCCCTGCCCGGTACGCCCCTGCCCCGGGCGCGGCTGACGGAGGCCGCGCAGAAGACGGTCCACTGGCGGGCCGGGATGCTCGTCGCCGAGCTGCACCAGGCCGGACGGCCCACCACTGCCGCGCGCCGGGAGGCATCCGCGCTCCTGTCCCGTCTCGCCGACGCGTCGACTCGCCACATCGGGGCGGCCGGTGACCAACTGTCCGCGGAGGACCGGAAGTTCGTCATGGTGCTCGCCGACCATCTGCGGGTCCTGGACCGGTTGCCCCTCGGGTTCATCCACGGACGCGGGATCGAAGCCGGGCTCCGGTGGTCGGGCACGTCACGGCCGGCCCTCCAGGACTTCGACCGGTCGCGCTTCGCCCCGGTCGTCGTGGACTTCGTCCACCTCGCCTACGGGCTGTGGGCCGATCGGCCGCGCGTGCGCACCGCGTTCTTCGACGGCTACGGCCGCACCCTGGGCGCCGAGGAGCGGCAGGCCCTGCACTGTCTGACGGGCCTGCACGCCGTGCGCTCGCTGGCCGAGGGCCCGGCCCGTGCGGACCGGGAAACCGGCGAGACCGCCCGGACGGTACTGGACCGGCTCAGGAACGAGGTGAGCGTGTGAGGCCCGACCCGAGGACCGTCCTGTCCGGCAGGCCGTTCGTGCACCGCCCGGGCGACGTGCAGGGAGGTGCCTGGTGAGCGCCGCTCCCCGGCCGACGGCGCCCGCGGGGGCGGTGGGTGCGGGGCGGGTCGCGCCGCCCCCGCCCGCCGAGCTGCGCTACGGCGGCAAGTACAGCAAGAACCCGCTGGAGGAGGCCGCGTTCGCGGCGATGGTGCGGCGGCTGCCGTCGGTGCTGGCGCGTACCGCGCGGATGGCCTGGGTCATCGACCGCCGGGCCGTACTGTTGCTGGCCGGCTGCCAGTTGGCCATCGGCGCCGGCGCCGCGGTCCAACTGACGGCCACCGCGCACGCGATGCGTGCGGTCTTCGGCACCGGCCCGGTGCCCGACCGCCTCCACCAGGCCCTGCCCGCCCTGCTCGTCATCACGGTGGCCGCCATCACCAGCCGCGTAGCGAGCGCACTGTCGTCGTACGCCGACGGGCGGATCACGCCGGTGCTGACCACGGAGGCCGACAGCTCTCTGGTGGCGGCGGTGTGCCGGATCGAGGCCGCCGCCCGTGCCGAGGACGGTTGTGCGGACCGGCAGGAGGCCGCGGAGATGGGCGTGGTCCGCAGCCACTTCATGGTGCAGGACGCCACCCGTCTGGTCGCGGCCGTCGTCCGTATGGTCACCGCGAGCGGGGTGCTGACGGTGCTGCACCCGCTGCTGCTGCCTCTGCTGCTGCTCGCCGTGGTCCCGGCCGGCGTCGGAGCCGTCCTGCAGGCCCGGGTCACCTACGAGACGCACTACGCGAACGTGGGTGACCGCAACGTGCGGCAGAACTTGCGCGGTTGGGCGACCAGCGCGAAGTTCACCGACGAGATCCGCGCCAACACCATGACCGGCTACCTCGACTTCTGGTACCGGACGATCTCGGAGCGGATCGACGCCCGCACCCTGGCCTCCGCACCCCGGATGCTGAAGATCGTCCTGTCCGGCTCGGCGATCGGCGGGACGTTCCTCGTCGCCACCTGGGCGATGCTGGCGTGGCTGGTGAGCACCGGGAGGATCGAGCCGGCGATCGCCGGGACCGCGGTCGTCGCCGTGCAGACCACCCTCGCCGCGCTCTCCCAGGTCGTCATCCACGGCGCGGCCATGTTCCACACGTCGCTCTACCTCGCCGACATGGACTCCTTCCTCGACTACGCCGACCAACACGCCCCGAAACGCGGTGAGTCGACGGTCGTGGGGCCGGTCGCCGAGATCAGGGTGGAGGAGGCCGCCTACCGGTATCCGGGCAAGGAGGACCCGGCTGTGGCCGGGGTGTCGCTGACGGTGCGCCAGGGGGAGATCCTGGCTCTGGTGGGTGAGAACGGGTCGGGGAAGTCCACCCTGGTCCGGCTGCTCGCCGGGATCTTCCTGGCCGACAAGGGCACGGTCTCCTGGAACGGCCAGGACATCACCCGTCTCGACCCCGACAGCCTGTGGGTCCGGTCCGGGCTGGTGCCGCAGTCCTTCGCGCAGTGGCCGTTGTCCGTGCGGGACAACGTCACCCTCGGCCAGCCCCGCGAGGACGGCGACGCGCTGGTGTGGGAGGCGATCGACGCGGTCGGCCTGACC
The DNA here is from genome assembly GCF_036227225.1 of Streptomyces sp. NBC_01478. GTDB lineage: Bacteria > Actinomycetota > Actinomycetes > Streptomycetales > Streptomycetaceae > Streptomyces. The sequence continues at coordinate 6,550,942 of NZ_CP109444.1, forward strand.
GAGGCCGTCCACCGGCTTCCGGCCGGGCTGGACACGCTGCTGGCCCGGGATGTGTGGGGCGGCAGCGAGCTGTCCGGTGGCCAGTGGCAGCGCCTGGCCTGCGCGCGGGCCCTGTACCGAGGGGCGGGACTGCTGATCCTGGACGAGCCGACCTCGGAGATGGACGCCCGGGGCGAGCACACCATCCTCCGGCAGATCAAGGCACTCTCCGGCGGCTGCATCACGATCGTCGTGACCCACCAGCTCGTCAACACCAAGATCGCCGACCGGATCCTCGTCATGGACCACGGCCGCATCGCCGAGCAGGGAACCTTCGACCAACTCGCCGCCGGCGGCGGTCTGTTCGCCGACCTCCTCACCCTGTCCACCGACCGATGACCCACCCGTCGCCCGAACGGCGAGAAGGAGCAGCCCCGTTGGGATACCTACAGCCGCGCGAAGGGAACGCCCCCTACTCGCGGGCGCGACGCTCCCGGCCCCTGGGGGACGCGGAACGGGCGTTGCTGGCCGAGCATGTACCGGCTCCCGATGCAGGCGGCCGGGCCCTCGAAGTCGGCTGCGGCCTGGGGGAGTTGGCCCTCCACCTGGCGTCGGCCGGCTACACGGTCGACGCCGTGGACCGGTCCCACAGTGCCCTCGAAGGTGCCCGCGCCACCCAGCCGACCGGTGTGCGCCGGCTGCGGCTCGACGTCGAGCGGGACGACCTCGCGCTTCTGGACGAGAACACGTACGACCTGATCACCCTCCGGCTCGCGTACGCGTTCCTGGGCGACCGCACCCGGGTCATGCACGACCTCGGGCTCCGGCTGCGCGAGAACGGCGCGATCGTCGTGATCACCCCGCTCGCGGCGAACACCCCGGCCGAGAACCGGGACATCGCCCTGGACGAGGACGAGATCGGTCTGCTGAGTGCCGGATGGGAACAGGTCCGGCGCTTCGACGCGGACGGGCTCGCCCTGGTGATCCTGCGCGGCCCGCGCCTCGACAAGATCGCGGTGGCGGAAAAGGACAAGCCCGCCGCGCACGCGGTGACCGGCGCCTGCGCGGTCGTGACCGACGCCCATGGCCGGGTCCTGTTGGGCCGTTCCACCGGCGACATGTGGGAACTGCCGGGCGGGCGTACCGAGGGGTCCGAGCCGTTCGAGCAGACGGCGGTGCGTGAACTGGCCGAGGAGACCGGCCTGGTCGCCGACCCGGCCGACGCGCATCTGCTGAGCATGCTCTGGGACGACAACCACGGCATCTCCCGCCTGACCGCCGCGGTCCGCGTCACCGCCCACTCCGGCACGCTCGCCTGCCGAGAGCCCGACACGTTCGTACGGTGGGAGTGGCATCCCCCGCACACCCTGGCCCACCTCGACCGGATCTTCGCCCCGTCGGCGCAGGCGCTGGATGCCGTCTGGCCCGGAGTCCTCCCCGGTCTGCCGCCCGTGCGCGCCTACCCGCACGCGATCGCCCACCCGCGCGTGGACGGCGAGCCGGCCCAGGCGGTGCGGCTGCGGCACGACATGACCGCGCGGGTCCTCGCCGGCGGATGGGCGCCCTCGGAAGCGGTCCAGGAGGCCCTGCGGGCGGTGCCCCGGCACCGGTTCACGCCCGAAAGCCCGTTGGCCACGGCGTACGACGACGACCTGGCCGTCATCACGCGCCGCGACGACGAGGGGCAGGCGACCAGCTCGGTGTCCGCCGCCTGGCTCCAGGCCGACATGATCGAAAGCCTCCGTCTGCGGCCCGGTACGGCCGTGTGCGAGGTGGGGTCCGGTGGCTACAACGCCGAACTCCTCGCCCACGTCGTCGGACCGGCGGGCCGGGTGGTGAGCGTCGACATCGACCCGTACGTCGTCGCGCGCGCCCGCCGGTTCACGGCCGAGGCCGGCAGCGGTCGGGTCACCGTGCTGCCGGGCGACGGACGCCTCGGCGCACCCGGGCACGTGCCGGGCGCCGGTTTCGACGGCTGCGTCGTCACCCACAACTGCTGGGACATCGCTCCGGCCTGGCGCGAGCAGCTCTCCGAAGGCCGGTACCTGGTACTGCCGTTGGAGATCCACGGCTATACCCGCGCCATCACCCTCCAGAAGCACGGCGACGTGCTGCATGCCCGCGGTTTCACGTTCTGCGGTTTCGTACGGGACCTCGGCGACGGTTCCCGCACCACCCCGGTCGCCGATCTGCGCGGCGGCGAGCTGCGACTCCGCTTCGAGGACGGCGAACCGGCCGACGTGTCCGGCATCGAGGACGCCCTGTGCGGGCCACGGCAGGAACTGCCCACCGGCGTGACCGTCGCGCCCATGGAATCCTTCGAAACCCTCCAGCTCTACCTCGCCACCACCCTGCCCGGCTTCTGCCGCCTCGCGCTCGACCGCACCCGGGACACCCGGACCGTCGCCGTGCCCCGCGGGGCAAACGCACCCACCGTGCTCGGCGCCGGCTCCCTCGCCCACCTCACCCACGTCCCGGTCACCGACCCCGGCACCTCCGAGCGGGGACGGTCGGAGTTCATCGCCCACGCCTACGGCCCCGACGGCGCCCGCCTCGCCGAGCGCCTCGCCGCCGCGGTGCGCTCGTGGGACCGGCACGTACGTCCCCGCGGCTACCCCGAGCTGGCCGTCTTCCCCACGGGCACCCCCGACCGGGACCTGCCCACGGGCCACGTGCTGGACAAGCCGAACAGCCGCCTGGTGTTCACCTGGGGGACCGAGACGCCCTGACCGGGCCGCATCACGCGCCCAGTTCCGATCCGGGAGCGACCGGCTCAAGAAACGCGGTACGGCGCGACGGTCCCGACAACCGACCGCACGCCTGACTGACTGAGGCCGTCGCGGGCATCCACACCGCCGCCCGCCGGGTCCGCACCGAACTCGGCCTGGGCCTCCTTGTCGGCCACGGCCCCGATCCGGGGCTGGTCGATCGACGCCTCAGCCACCGCGGCGCCGGAACACCGGCATGCCCGAGCAGTGAAAATACGCCGCTCACACGACGGTTGACGATCACCGACATCTCGTCAACCCAACCGAATCGGCGAGGCCGGCACCTCTCGGTGCCGGGGGCCTCGGCGGCTCGGTGTCTCGGTGCGGTCAACACCCCTTACGGGGCAGACATGTTGACTCCGTGTTAACCCGATGGAGCGACCTCTGATACCACGGTTGACGGTGATAGCATTCCGCCGTCTGCGACCTTGATCCACTTTTGTTCAGGCCTCGAGTCTGAACGCGGTCATCTCCCCGCGTAGATCAGTCATGCAGTCCCCTGGACGGGTTGCGGATCCTTGCAAGGCGTACCCCCGATGACGCCTGCGTGCCACGCGCCGGGAAAGGTTTCCATGACTCAAGACGTGCTTCTTTGGTGCCTGGTTGCGATAGCGGTGACAGCCGTAGCCGCAGTCGTGGCGCTCATGCTCCGCAGCAGAGCCCTGGGGAGGAGGAAGAAGGAGTCCGAGGCCGCGCTGGAGGCGCGGCTGCGGTATGCGCAGGGTGAACTCGACCGCGCCCAGGCCGCCTTGACCGCGCTGCGGGACGAGCAGGACGGGGTCATCCGCGAGGCGGAGCAGGCCGCAGAGGAGAACACCAAGTCGGTCCTCAAGGGCGCCGCCCGCTTCCTGCAGAGCCTCGCGGCCGAGCAGACCACGCTGCTGGACGGGGTCCAGCGCGAGTACGGCGGTCACGCGGTCCTCTCCGACCTCATGGACATCACCCACGCCAACGCCCAGATGGCCCGCAAGGCGCAGGGCATCGCCGTCATGTGCGGCGCGCCGCTGGGCCGCCGCAACCAGCCCGCCAGCGTCTACGACGTCGTCCGCAGCGCGCAGAGCCAGATCCGCAACTTCCAGCGGGTCGAGATCATGCAGCCCAGCGGCATCGCGCTGAAGGCCTCCGCCGTCGCCCCGGTCGCCCTGGCCGTGGCCGAACTCCTCGACAACGCCGCCAGCTTCTCCCAGGCGGACGCCCCGATCGAGGTCACCTTCCGCCAGGCCCAGAAGAACCTGTGCATCGTCATCGACGACGCCGGCGTCGGCATGGGCGACGAGGACCGGCAGCGGGCGAGCGCGCTGCTGTCCGGCGAGGGCCTGCCCCGGCTGTCCCAGTTGGGCACCCAGCCGAAGTTCGGTTTCCCCGTCATCGGTCTGATCGCCCGTCAGCACGGCTTCACGGTGGATGTCACCGGTGTCTCCCGGTACGGCGGCGTACGGGCCGTCGTACTCCTGCCCGAGGAGCTGTGGACCATGGAGGAGACCCTGCCGCCGGCCACCGAGGCGCCCGTGAGCACCATCCGGCCGATGGAGACCGGACGGTCGGCGCGTACGGCGGGCGGTCTGCCGAAGCGTGGCTCCCGTATGTCGCCCACCGGCGTCCCCACCGGCGGGGAGCAGCCGCCCCGGCGCAGTGCCCGGCGCGGCACCGGCAGCCTGGCGGCCCTGCAGCGCGGTACGCAGTCCGCGCGCGACACGGCCTCCTTCGACATTCCGACGCCCGGAGGGTCCGAAAACGCATGAGTACAGCAGACCTGTCCTGGATGGTCCAGGACATCGTGGACAACGTGCCGAGAGCACGGCACGCCGTGGTGCTGTCCGCGGACGGCGTGCCGCGCGGGTCCACGGACGACCTGACCGGCCAGGACGTGCGGACCATCTCCGCGGCCATGGCGGGGATGCAGTCGCTCAGCCGGGCCACCGCCCACTTCGCAGGACTGGCCCCGAGCCGGAACTGGATCCAGACGGTCATCGAGTTCCAGCACGGCTGGGTGTTCCTGATCGGGGCCGGTCAGGGTGCCTACCTGGCCGCCGCCGCGGAGCCCGACGTCGACATGGAGCAGCTCTCGTTCCGGATGAACCGGCTGGTCTCCCGGCTGGGCAACAACCTCACGGTCCCGGCGCGGGTGGCCGGAAGCGAGGTGGCCCACCCCGGAGACGGTGCCGGGGCACCGCTGGACGGCGGGGGCGGCGGGGTCTTCCTGCTCGCGGAGCTGGACAAGGCGGTGGCGTCGGTGCCGGGCGCCCTGCACGCGCTGCTGCTGGGCGCGGACGGTCTGCCGCGCGGGGCGAGTTCGGGGATCGGCAGGAATCTCGCGGACACGATCTCGGCGGCCATGACCGGCATCCACGCCTACAGCCGGGCGACCGCGCCCTTCGCGGGCGGGCAGCAGGACGACGAATGGCTGCAGACGGTCATCGAGTTCGAGCACGGCTGGGTGTTCCTGATCGCGGCCGGCGAGGGAGCGTTCCTCGCGGCGGCCGCCGAACACGGCTGTGACATCGAGGAGTTCACCGTACGTCTGGGAGACACGATGCCGGCGCTGACCGCCGGGTCGGCCCCGCGGGGAGGAAGGACGGGCGATGAGTGACGAACTGGACGGCGAGCTGGAGCTGACGGCCCCATTAGTCCCACTCTTCGTCATCGCGCAGGGTCGCGCGCTGCCACGGGAGAGCGAGTACGAGCACACCACGATCATCACGGCCCAGGACGGTGCCGTGGCGGCGGCCCGGACGCTGTCCCCGGAAGCCCGTACGGTCATGGATCTGATCGCGGACGGCTTCCTCTCGGTCGCCGAGGTCGCGGCCCACACCCGGCTGCCCCTGGGCATCGTCCGCATTCTGCTGGCGCAGATGGCCGAGGACGGCCTGATCCATGTGCGCAATCCGGTGCCCCATGCCGAACGCCATGATCCCGTCCTGCTGACCGCCGTGCTCGACGGCCTGATGCGAATTCGAACCGGAGCGTAGTCCCGTGTATCTGGATCCCGACGTCTCCCGCTCCGTGAAGATCCTGGTCGTGGGCCACTTCGCGGTCGGGAAGACCACGTACATCGGAAGTGTCTCCGAGATAGAGCCGCTGCAGACCGAGGAGGAGATCACCGAAGCCAGCGAGGGGCTCGACGACCTCTCCGAGACCCCGGACAAGACGACCACGACCGTGGCGATGGACTTCGGGCGGCTCACCCTCGGCGAGGACCTGGTCCTCTACATCTTCGGAACCCCCGGGCAGGAACGGTTCAAGCAGATGTGGGAGGGGCTGTCCCGGGGAGCGCTGGGGGCGCTGGTCCTGGCGGACCCCGAGCGGCTGGAGGAGACGTTCCCCGTCCTCGACCTGGTCGAGGCGTTCGGTCTGCCCTACGTCATCGGCGTCAACACGTTCGAGGGGAAGCACGAGTTCCCGCTGTCGGAAGTGTGCGAGGCGCTCAACATCTCCGATGACACCCCGGTCATCCACTGCGACGTCCGTGACCAGGACTCCTCGATGCAGGCACTCATCACGCTCGTGAAGCACCTCTTGTCCTCACTCGGCTAGGAGCCAGCATGCAACAGCCCTTCGACACGTCCGGGGCACCGGCCGGTCGCCCCGCGCACGGCAACGTCCCGCTGTACGGGTCCGACTTCGGCTCCGACCCCGAGAGCATGTACGCCCGGCTGCGCACGCTGGGGCCCAGCGCCCCGGTCGACATCGCGCCGGACGTCGAGGTCGAGCTGGTCACCAGTTACGACGCGAGTCTGTACATCCTGCAGAACCCGACCCTGTTCGTGCGGGACTCGCGCCGCTGGAACGCCCTGAACCACGGGGAGATACCCGCGGACAGCCCGGCCCTGCCCATGATGGGCTACCGGCCCAACGCCCTGTTCAGCGACGGCGCGGCGCACGCCCGGCTGCGGCAGGCGGTCACGGACAGTCTCGCCACCGTCGACCAGGGCCGGATCGTCCGGCTGACGCAGCAGTCGGCCGACTACCTGATCAGCCAGTTCAGCTCCGAGGCCCTCGGCCAGGCGGAGCTGATGTCCGCCTACGCCCAGCCGCTGCCCCTGCTGGTCTTCGGTGAGCTGTTCGGCTGCCCGCCCGAGCTCGGCGACCGTGTGATCGCCGGGATCACCGGCATCTTCCAGGGCACCCCGGGTGCCGACGAGACCCTGGGCGGCGCGCTCGCCGAACTGATCGCCCTCAAGCGCCGGCAGCCCGGCGAGGACCTCACCACCCAACTGATGGTGCACTCCTCCCGGCTGACCGACGAGGAGGTGCTGCACCAGCTCGTGACCCTGCTCTCCGGCGGAACCGCGCCCCTGTCGGCCTCGATCGGCACCAGCGCCGCGCTGTACCTCAGCGACGACTGGCCGAGCGGCCTGCCGGTCGAGGACGCGGTCGTGAAGACGCTGTGGAACTACGCGCCGATCGCCAACTACGCGGCCCACTACCCCACGCAGGACGTCGAGTTGGGCGACCGGACGCTCCACGCGGGCGACCCGGTCCTGATCTCCTTCGCGGCCGCCAACACCGACCCCAAGCTCACCGTGCACCGCGAACAGCTCAGCTCCAAGGCCCATCTGGCCTTCGGCGCGGGCCCGCACGCGTGCCCGGCCAAGGACCCGGCGTTCATGATCGCGGCCACGGCCGTCGAGTCCCTGCTCAACCGGCTCCCCGACGTCGAGATGCGCGTCCCCTTCAAGGAACTCTCCTGGGTGCCGGCGCCGTGGAGCCGCCAGTTGGTGACCGTGCCCATCCGGTACACCCCCCGTACCGTGCCGTCCGCGGCCAAGGCCCGGCCGCGGCCGTCGCCCGCCCAGCTCGCCCAGTCGGCCGCCGCCGTACCGCAGCCGGCCGCGTTCAGCCGGCCGTCGCACGCCGCTCCGCGCCCCAAGGGCGGGATGTTCAGCCGCTTCCGGGCCTGGGTGAATGGCGAGTGACGTAAGTAACCCTACGAAAGCACTGTGTTATTGGATGATTCAAACATCCCACGGGTACGGATGGCGGCTGGCAGAGAGGAGCCACCATCGTGGGAAGCGTCACGACTCCGTCCACGGACCGTCGGGCCACCATCTCCCTGTTCTCCCGTCTCCGGACGGCTGACGGACAGGCCGATCCCTTCCCCATCTACGCAGAACTCAGGGCGCGCGGCGCGGTCAGCCCCGCGCCCTGGGGCGGTCACCTGGTGACCGGCTACGGCATCTGCGACCAGGTACTGCGCAACGGCCTCTGGCTCGAACCGGACACCGACTGGCGGGCCCGGCAGGGCGAGAGGACCCGCTGGAGCGCTCCCTCCTCACGGGAGATCAGCCGGACCATGCCGGCCCTGAACCCTCCGGAGCACACCCGTGTGCGCCGGTCGGCCGGCACCTTCGACCGCACCTCCATCGAACAGATCGGCCGCCGGGTGAGCCAGGTCGTCGACCGGCTGCTCGACACTCTGCACGAGCGCCTGCACGCGGGAGAGGCCGACTTCACGGCCCTGGTGAGCGACGAACTCCCGGTCGCCACCATCGGCGACTGGCTCGGGCTGCCCAGCGCGGACTGGCCCCGGCTGCGCGAACTGACCCACGACCAGGTCTTCACCCAGGAACTTCTCCCGAACGCCAGCCAACTGGCCCGTTCCGACGCCGCCATGGTGGAACTGCGCGCCTACTTCCTCGCCCTGGTACGCGAGCGGCGCGGACATCTCGGGGACGATCCCGTCTCCGGGTGGATACGCACCTGGGACGAGCTCGAACCGGACCAGGACAAGGCCGACGAAGCCGTCTACTTCCTCGCCCTGTTCGTCCTGCTGGCCGCTCTGGAGACGACCGCGACGCTGCTGTCGACGATGACCCTCCTGCTGGTCGAGGACCCCGGCCGCTGGACCCTGCTCGCCGAACACCCGGACCTGGTCCCCGCGTTCGTGGAGGAGACCCTTCGCTACGACCCTCCCACCCACGTCATCAGCCGGGTCGCCGCCGAGGACTGCCTCCTGGAAGGCGCCGAGGTCCGAGCCGGGGAGATGGCCCACCTCATGGTGGGCGCCGCCCAACGCGACCCCGCGCGGTTCACCGACCCCGACTCCTTCACCCCCCGGCGCAAGGCGACCCACCTGGCCTTCAGCGGAGGCATCCACTACTGCCTGGGCGCACCCCTGGCCCGGCTGGAGGCGCAGACCCTGCTCCGCCGCATGATCGCCCGCCTGCCGAGACTCGCCCTGGTCCGCCGCCCCGCGATGGCACCCCGGGTGGCGTTCAGGCGACTCCTGAACCTGGACGTTTCCCTGACATGAACCCGCCAATAACCCCCAGCGCCGCACCGGCCCCCGTCCGGGAGCCCGTGGACCATGCGGAGACCGAACCTCCCGCCGCCGTGGGCCTCACCCGGACCGGGTCCGTCCTCCATGTACGGCTCAACCCGTCCGCTCAGGACGACGACGTCCTGAGCTCCGCGGTCCTGGACGAACTCGTCGCCGTCCTCGACGGCCTCCACGAACAGCCCGACATCCGCATCCTGGTGCTCTCCTCCCTGGGCGAGGACTTCTCTCTGGGAGGGGACCGCCGGGAGTTCCAGGAGACCCTGGCCGTCGATCCGACCGGGGCCACGCTGCGGCGCATCGCGGACAAGGCCCACCGCCTGTGCCAGGCACTGGAGAACACCCACGCCGTCACCATCGCCCGGCTCCACGGCAAGGTCGTCGGCGCCGGCCTCGCGCTCGCCGCCTACTGCGATCTGCGCGCGGGCGCGGACACCTGCCGTTTCCGCATGCCGGAGATCGGCCTAGGAATGGCACCCACCTGGGGAGGCGCGATGGGGCGCCTGATCGCGGAGGCCGGTGCCGCCCGGGTACGTGAACTCATGCTCACCTGCGACGAGTTCGACGCCCCCGCCGCCCACCGCCTCGGACTTCTCCACAAGGTCGCCCCCCTCGACCGGTTGGACGACACCATCGCCGCCTGGACCAGACCCCTCTCCCGGCGCTCCCCGGAGGCGCTCGTCCTGACCAAACACATGCTCGCCGGCTACGCGAAAGCCGCCCGCACCACCGACACCGCCCTGCTCGACTCCCACCTCCTCGCCGCCCAACTCGCTCAACCCCGCTGACCGGCACCCCGTGCGACAGCTCCGAGGTCCGACCAGAACCTCTGCGCTGAATTACGGTGCGGGTCGGTAGCCCCGCAATGGTCGGCCGCACTCTGTGGAAGCCTCAGGACTCACTCGCCGTGACCTGGGGCTTTTGCTTTTGCCGGATACGGCGTGGAGGCGCCGGTCTCCGCTGCCGGGCCGGGTCGCGCAGGGCCGAGCGGGCGCCAGGGCACCTCGGCGGGGTGGCAGGCCAGTTCCAGGTGTGGATGCCGGCGCAGAAGTGTGGCGAGGACCACCTGGAGTTCGAGCCTGGCCAGGGGGGCGCCCAGGCAGTAGTGGGGGCCGTGGCCGAAGGCCAGGTGGGGGTTGTCCCGGCGGGCGACGTCCAGTCGGTCGGGGTCGGGGAAGCGGCGGGGGTCGTGGTTGGCCGGGGCGACCCCCACGAAGACCAGGTCGCCCCGGGTGGATGGACGCCACCCCGGGCGGAATGGTCGCCGTCAGCGGGATCGACAGCGACAGGATCCAGGAGACGTTACGACTGCTCGGCGCGCCCGGTCTGCACCTCGCCGCGCTCAACGCACCCCACCAGGTGGTGCTCGTCGGCCCCGAGGAGGCGATCCGCCGGGCCGTCCCCGGACTGCGACGTCGACGGCGGCCTGAGCCTCGGCGCCTGACGGGTCGCCCGGTGCGGCTCCGTCGCGTCGTCCTTTCGGCCGAGGCCGCACGGCAAGGGCCGCCCCTACGCTGCGAGTTGTGCGAGACACAGACGATCTGACGCCCCTCTCTCAACTGTCCCGACGTACCGCCGTGACCGCACTGGCGGTGGTCATGGCGCTGTTGTGGGTGCTCGATGTCGCCGGTGCCGCGACCGTCGCCGGGCTTGAGGGGAACGGGGTGTGGTGGCGGTTGGCCCCCGGGGTCGTGGCCGCCGCGGCGTTGCTGTCGCCCGGCGGGCCGCGGGTGCTCGCCCGGGCCGCGGGTGCCGCGGTGCTCGTCTCCTGGGCGGTCACGCTGAGCCTTCTCTCGTCCGTGCCGCCGGCCTTCGCCGGCTGGGGACTGCTGGAGACGCTCTGCCTGCTGCTCCTGCTGGTGCGGACGACGCAGGACGTGACGCCTCCCTGGCCGGCCGCCGCGCTGGGTGCCGCACTCGCCGTCGCCGTGATCGCGGCACCGATGCGCCTGGAAGGGGGCGGAGTCGGCTACTCCTTCCTCCTCACCTTCCCTACGGGCGGGGCCGTCGCCCTCGGCTGCCACCTGCGCAGCCTCGACGACCGCAGAAAGCGCGCGGTCGCCGAGGTCCGGCAGAGCGAGCGGCTCGAACTCGCCCGGGAACTGCACGACTTCGTCGCGCACCACGTCACCGGCATCGTCGTACAGGCGCAGGCCGCGCGGGTGATCCGGGAGAGCGCGCCGGAGCAAGTGGACGTGCTGCTCGGGCACATCGAGCGGGCCGGGTCCGAAACCCTCCAGTCCATGAGGAAGTTGGTGCGGGTGCTGCGCGAGGACGACGCGCGGGCGGTGCGGCCGGGGGACCTCTTCGCCGAACTGGGCGAACTGGTCGCGGCGTTCGCCGAACGCGACGCCCCCGCCACCCTCCAGGTCGCGGACGGGGTACGGCAGGCGCGCCCCGATCCCGAGGTGGAGACGTCCGTGCGGAACGTGGTGCGGGAGGGACTGACGAACGTACGCCGGCACGCGTCCGGATCGCCGTCCGTGTCCGTGCGGGTCGGGCTGTCGGGCGAGGGGGACGGCGATGCCCGGCGGCTGCGCGTCGAGGTGCACAACGCGCCGCCCGCGCGGCGGACCGCGCCGAACGCCGAACCCCTCGGCGGGCGGGGCGGGTTGGGCCTCGTCGGGCTCGCCGAACGCACCGAGGCCGTCGGGGGCACGCTGCACGCGAGCCGGGCGGAGGACGGGGGATGGCGGCTGACGGCGGAGTTTCCGTTGCGCGGGGCGACGGCGGAGTTCTCGTCGTCCGGGCTGTGACAGGATCGCCCGCATGACCGATGCCAACGCCGGTGCCGGCGGGAGTGGTTCGGGAAAACGCATCCGGGTCCTGATCGCCGACGACCAGGACATGGTGCGCACCGGATTCCGGCTGATCCTCCAACTCCAGCCCGACATCGAGGTGGTGGGCGAGGCGGCGGACGGCGCGGAGTGCGTGGAGCTGGCCCGGAAGCTGCGGCCGGACGTGTGCCTCGTCGACATCCGGATGCCGAAACTCGACGGCCTCGAGGTGACCCGGCTGCTCGCGGGGCCGAAGGCCGTCGACCCGCTGCGCGTGGTGGTCGTGACCACCTTCGACCAGGACGACTACGTCTACGGCGCGTTGCACGGCGGCGCCTGCGGGTTCCTGCTGAAGGACGCGGGCCCCGGTCTGCTGGTGGAGGCCGTACGCGCGGCCTCGCGCGGTGACGCGCTGGTGTCGCCCGCCGTGACCGTACGGCTGCTGGAGCGGATCGGCGAGCAGCGGCCCGCGGCGGACGCCGCCCGGCGGGCCGGGACGTCCTCAAGTCCCCTGACCGGCAGGGAACTTGACGTGGTCCGGCTGGTCGCCGAAGGACGGACCAACCAGGAGATCAGCGCCGAGCTGTTCGTGTCGCTCTCCACCGTCAAGACGCATATGGCCAGCGTCCAGGGCAAGTTGAAGCTGCGGAACCGGGTGGAGATCGCCGCGTGGGCGTGGCGGTCCGGAGTGGTCGGCGGCCGCTGACCGCCTTCGTCGCCCTCGTCGCACGGGAAGGCCCTCGCCCTCCCGCCTACTTCCTCCCACCCACTTCTACTTCGTCAGGCCGTAGTCGAAGCTCACCCGGTCGCCGTGCACCCCGGTGACGGAGATCAGCATCTTCTTGGTCCGGCCCTTGAAGACGGCGGTGCACTCCACGGTGTAGTCCATCTTCGCGCGCAGCCCGCCGGGGCAGCTCACGGACTGCGGGCCGTCCTGGAAGAAGGGGATGGCGTAGTTCTCCTTGGCCTGCTTCTCGACCTCGGCGCGCGGCACCGTGTGGTCGGCGCCGCTCGCGGTGGCGACCGACGAGTTGTCGAACACGTTCCAGGCCACCACGACACCGGCGGCCAGGACGGCGGCCACGGCCAGGGCGATGACGATGCGCTTCATGCTGAGCTCCTCGGTTCGCGGTGCGGCCGGTCCCCGCCGGCCGCTGTCCTCAGAGCCTGCCGTCGCGCCCGCGCCCGCCGCCTCGGTACAACGGCCGGTTGGGAGCGCCGGCATCGGCCGTAAGGACGAGGGCCGTTCGGCGTTCGTGTCACGCGGGCGACCCTATGTCTCCCGTACCGGGCCGGAGCGGGGACGTGCGATGTCGCTTCCGAGCTGGGGCGATGCGGGTGCCGGCGGGGCGGCGGATGGGATCCGGTCCTACCTTCGGGAGTCTCGGGAACGTCGGTGGCGGCAGGGAGGCATCATGCGCGGGACCAGGTCTGTGGTGGGCGTACTCATGATCGTGGTGGGCGTCGCGTTTGCCCTGCTGAGTCTGCTGACGTACGCGGACAAGGACGATCGGCGGCTCGCCGAACACCGCCTCTACGACCTTCAGCTCTCCGGAGAGGACGAGGTGCTGGCGCGCGAGGACCTGGCGAGCGTCGAGGACCGTGAGCGGCTCAACATCCAGGTGGCGATCGGGGGGACGGTGGTGGCCGTGGTCGGGGTTGTGGTGGTCAGGAACGGTCGTCGGAAGAACGGTCCTCGGCCCGTGACTCCTTCACCGTCGCGCTGAGCTCCGGTGACCCCGGCCGGGACCAGCGGGCCAGCAGGTGGTCGGCCTCCTGGGTGCGGGGATGGTTGGCGCCCTGGACGCGGACCATGTCGGCCAGCAGTGCGGTGAGTTGGGCCGCCGCGGTGGTGTGATCGCCGTGGCGGTGCAGGAGTTCGGCCCGCTGCTGGCGGATGCGCAGGGTGCGGGGGTGGTCGGCGCCCAGTACCTGTTCCAAGGTCCGCTGGAATTCCTCCAGTTGGGACAGTGCGGCGGCGGTGTCCCCGGCGACGCCGCGCCAGAACGCGAGGTTGACGCGGTAGGTCAGGGTGGTGGGGTGTTCGGCGCCGAGCGCGCGTTCGGCGTCGTCGGCCGCGGTGACGAACTGCTCGATCGCCGCGTCGAGTTGGCCGGCGTTTCCGTGCCAGTAGGCGAGGTTGTGCCGGGCGACGAGGGTCTCGGGGTGCAGCCGGCCGAGCACCGCGACCAGCCCCTCCACCGCCTGCCGGTACGTGGTCACGGCCAGCTCCACGTCCCCCGTCTCGCCGATCCACCGGCTGAGGTCGGTGAGCGCCTTCAACGTCGTCGGGTGCCGGGGCCCGAGATCCCGCTCCAACTCCCTGACGAGCGCGGCGTACCCCTCGTGCGCGCCCCGTGCGTCCCCGGAGAGCCCGCGGCACAGCGCGACGTGATTGTCGGCAAGGGCCACGACCGGGTCGCCGGGGCCGAGTGCCGCCCGCGCCTCGGCGGCCAGGACGACGAAGTCGGCGAGCGCGGCGTCGATGAGACCCGACTCCATACGAAACCGTGCCTCGTGCAGCCGGATGGACACCGTGTCCGGGTCGGCCCGGCCGAGGCTCCCCTCCGCCGCCCGCCGTAGCTCCGCGAGCGACCGAAGGGCCGCCGCCGGATCCCCCAGATCACCGCCGGCCTGGGCCGCCTGCGCCCGCAGCGTCAGCACGTCCCGATGATCGTCGCCCAGCCGCCGTCGAGCCGCCTCGGCCAGCCCCCAAGCCATGTCCCGCGCCGCGGCGGGCCGCCCCAACCCGGCCAGATACGGCCCGAACCGACGGAACAGGGGGTGGAGACCGGGGGCGGGTGGGCGGCGCGGGATTGGGGAGAGGGGCGGGTCGGCCGGGGGGTGCGGGCTCGGCGGGGCGCGGGACATGGCTTGGGGGCTGGCCGGTCGGCCGATGTGGGCTGGTCGGCGGGTATGAGTCGGGGAGGGGCTGCCCGCCGGGCAAGGGGTGTGGGTCGGCCGGGTGGTGCGGGGGTTGCTGGTTGGGCGTTGGCTGCGTGGTCGGGGTGGGTTGGTCGCGGGTCGGGGTGCGCGGGCCGGGCGGGGTTTGCGGTTCGGTTGTGGTTCGGGAATCGGGTGAGGGGTGTTGGCCGGGCAAGGGGTGCGAGTCGGCCAGAGTGCATGGGTCGGGAGGGGGTTGCTGGTTGGGTGTTGGCTGCGTGGTCGGGGTGGGTTGGTCGCGGGTCGGGGTGCGCGGGCCGGGCGGGGTTTGCGGTTCGGTTGTGGTTCGGGAATCGGGTGAGGGGTGTTGGCCGGGCAAGGGGTGCGAGTCGGCCAGAGTGCATGGGTCGGGAGGGGGTTGCTGGTCGGGCGTTGGCTGCGCGGCCGGGGTGGGTTGGTCGCCGGCCGGGGTGCGCGAGCCGGGCAGAGTCTGTGGCCCGGTTGTGGTTCGGGAACCGGGCGGGGGGTGTTGGCCGGGGAAGGGGTGCGAGTCGGCCAGAGTGCATGGGTCGGGCAGGGGCTGCGGGTCGGACGAGGGCCGCGGGCCGGGCAGGGGGCGCGGGCCGGACGAGGGCCGTGGGCCAGGCAGGGGCTGTGCGTCGGCCAACGGCCGTGGCTCAAGCGGGTGTTGCGGCTCGGCGCGGTGAGGTGGCTGGGCGGTGTGCCACAGGTGGCCGTCCGCGTGGGTCAGGAGTGTTTCCGCGCTGCGGTAGAGGGCGCTCTCCGTCTCGGGGGCGCAGCCCGGGGTGGACCAGGCCTCCTCCAGTGCGTCGGCCGCGGCCGTGGTGAGACGTTCGCGGTGGTCGGGCGGTATGCCGTCGCGGATCGCCCGCTGGACCAGGGCGTGCACCTCTACGACGGACAGGGCGCCGTCGGCGGGGGCGGGGCCGTGGTGGGTGACCAGGCTCAGGCGGTGCAGCGCCCGGAGTGCCAGCAGGGTGCCCCGTTCCGGCACGAGGTCTGGATCGGAGCCGCCGCCGCCGAGCCACGCGCGCGCCGCCGGACCGAGCAGTACCGCGTCGGGAATGCCGTCCGGCGCGAACATCGAGATCAGTTCGAGCATCGCGCGGGCCGTGCCGGGCGGCGCGAGCGACTCCGCCCGGCCCAGGGCGAGTTGGAGGGTGTCCGTCACCGTCGCGCCGTGTTCGTCCGCGGGGGAGGAGGGCGGGAGGAGCCCGGCGACGCTCTCCCTCCGGTCGGCCAGCAGGGTCAGATACGTCGGCAGGTCCATGCCGGTGTCGATGAGGAAGGCGGCGGCCTGGGAGAGCGCGAGCGGGAAGTGGCCCAGCAGCGCGGCGAGGGTCGCCAGGTCGTCGTGGCGGGGTGCGGCCGAGCCCGGATCTCCCAGATGGCGAAGATCACCCGAATCGCCAGAGTAACCAGAATTACCCGAATCACCCGGGTCCAGCCGGAGCCGGTCGGTCAGGTACGCCGTGGCCTCGTCCGGGGTGAACACCCCTACGGGTATCACCCGCACCCCGGGCCGCAGCAGTGCCGCGTCTCTTCGACGGGTCACCAGGACGGTCCGGCCGGCGTCACCGGCGGGCCGTAGCCCGGCCAGCTCGGCGGGGTCGTCGATGTCGTCCAGAACCACCAGCCAGGGAACGGCAGTCGACCGCAACCAGGCGAGGAACAGATCGGCCTGGGTCTCGTCGTCCCCGCCGGAGACGTGCCCGGCACCCGTGACGCTCGCCCCCGACACCGCCCGCCACGCACGGGCGTAACCGCTCAGCACCGACACCCGGTCGCCCGCGGACACCCAGAGCAGGACCTCGGCCCGCTGCTCGGCCCGGTGGAACGCCGCCGCGGCCAACTGCGACTTGCCGACCCCGCCCGCCCCCGTGAGCAGGACCTGCCGTACGGAAGGATCCAGCAGACCCGCGTCGATGCTCGCGGCCAGCTCCTCCCGGGTGCGCAGCGCGGCGGCGTCCCCCGGCGGCCGGCCGACCACGATCCGCGCCCGGACCTCCACCGGCACCCGCTGTCCAGGACCCGGGGCGGGCACACTCCGGTACTCGTGGGCCGCCCGCCACAACCGCTGCCACTGCGCCACACCGAGCTGCCCGCCCGGCCCGCCGCCCGGCCGGCTTCCCGCCGCCTTCTCCACGGTCTGCACCAAGGCCATGACCGCCTCGAACCGGCGCGGCACGGACTGCCCGTTGAGCCACTCGCCGAGCCTGCGCGCGTTCACCGCGACCCGCCGCCCGGACGGCAACGTCACCGCGCTGGCCCGCTGCGCCAGGGTCTCGTCCGACACGTCCGGCAGTTGTCGGCGCAGCCGGGTCAGGGCCGCCGCGAACGCCAGTCTGGGATCGTCATCGGTTTCACGCCCGCCCACCCGCGTCTCTCCCCCCGGGACCGACCACCGACCTGCCTGTCTGCCTGTCTGCCTGTCTGCTCTGCGAGGGGAGTCTAGTTCGACGACACCTCCCCGGTCCGGCCCGCAACGGGAACCGGTGCCCGCCCGCCCGGCCACCGCTGAACTGGCCGTACGGGGTGGGCGGTTGCGAGCGGCGGACTCCGGCCGCCGAGCCGTCCCTACCGTGGCCGTACGCGACCGAGCGGCCGAAGGAGAGGTCCCCGTATGGGAGTTGAGGACGTTCACCCCGAGCTGATTCGCGACGAGCAGTCCTGGCAGTCCGTCCAGGGCTGGTACGGCTACGCGCATGTGCGGGTGTGGCGGACGGCACCGGATCGGGTGACCGTGGCGATCAGCGGCAGCAGTGCCGAGCACGACCTGGAGACGGTGCTTCCCCTGCTCCGCGCCGAATACCCGGACGACACCGCCGAGTTCTTCCTCCACCGCCCGATGGACTGGATGACCCTCGGCTACTACGCGGAGCTGACGTCGAACGACGACGGCACGGTCACCAGCACGCTCATCGCGGGCGACATCGTGGCGGCCCGCCTCGGGCCCTCCTTCTACGCGACCGAGGACCCCGACGACCACTCGGGCGGCTACGGCTGTGCCTGACCCGAGAGTTCAGTGGGTCGGATCCGGGCGGCTGCCGCGGCTCAGCGCGCGGGCGCACCAGCCGATGACCGAGGCGTTCACCAGCGCCCCGAGGACGACGGCGACGACGAACATGGCTCTGCCGTCCGGCAGTACGAGGAGCACGAGGCTGGCCGGTGCGGTGGCCAGGACGGGGACGACGCCCGCCATGGACTCGCCCGAGTCGTCCATGACGGTCACGACGACGGTCCAGACGACGATGGCCACGCAGACCGCGAGGTAGCCGAGGGCGAAGGGGTTGCGGAGGTTCTGGCCGAGCCGGTGGAGGGGGGAGCGGTCGGCGTGGCCGTCGGAACTGGGCATGGCTGTACTCCTGAGTACGTTCGGGTGAGGCGATATTGAGGGTTCGTCAGAGATGGTCCGCGCCCGGCGGGTTCGGACGGGTGATGCCGAGGTCGTAGGCGAGGATCGTGGCCTGGACCCGGTCGCGCAGGCCGAGTTTGCGGAGCAGGGCGTTGACATGGGACTTGACCGTGCCGACGGTGATGTCCAACTCCGCGGCGATCTCCGCGTTGTTGAGGCCGGAGGCGAGCAGGGAGAGGACGTTGCGCTGGCTGCCGGTGAGGCTCTCCAGCTCGCGCGGGCCGTTCCCCGCACCGGAGTCGGGGCCGGAGCGGAATCCCGTGCCCGCCCCGGACGCGTAGTGGCCGATCAGCCGACGCGTCGCGGACGGGGCGAGCACGCTCTCGCCACTCGCCACCACCCGGATGCCGTCCAGGAGTTCGGAGGCGTGCACGTCCTTGAGGAGGAAGCCGGAGGCTCCCGCGCGCAGCGCGTCGAAGACGTACGCGTCGAGGTCGAAGGTGGTCAGCACCAGCACCCGGGGCGCGTCCGGGCGCGCGGTGATGATCCGGGTGGCGGCGATACCGTCCAGTTCGGGCATCCGTACGTCCATCACGACCACGTCGGGGGCGAGTTCCGCGGCGAGGACCACCGCGGTGGCGCCGTCGGCGGCCTCGCCGACGACCGTCATGTCGTCCTCGGCGTCGATCACGGCGGCGAAGCCCGCCCGGACGATGCCCTGGTCGTCGACGACCAGCACCCTGAGGCTCATCGTTCTCTCTCCTCGTCGTCCGGCGCCGCGAGCGGCAGCCGGAGATGGACCGTTCCCGGCGGCCGGCCGGCCGTCAGGGTGCCGCCGAGCGGCGCGATCCGTGCCGTCAGACGGTCCCGTACGGCGGGGTCGGCGGCGCGGGGCACGCCGGTGGCCGTGATCGTCAACGTACTGTCGTTTACGTCGAGTTCGAGTACGGCGGGTTCGTCGTCGCCGGTCGCGAGGAGGGTCTCGGCGACGTGGTAGGCGGCCAGGTCCACCTCGGTGGGGAGCCGGTCCGGGACGCGGTCGGTGAGGCGTATCTCCACGTCGCGGCCGGTGGCTCGGCACTGGTGGGCCAGCAGGTCGAGGGCCTGGACGGTGGGTTGGGGGCGTAGGGCGGGGGTTGCTGTTTCGTCGGCGTCCCGGACTGCGTCCAGGAGGGCGCGCATTGCTGCGAGGGCCTCTCGGGCGCGGGTGGCCGTTGCGTCCAGGCGGCCTGCCTCTGCTTCTGTGATCATGTCTGCGGTGCGGGCGAGGACGGTGGTCTCCAGCCCTGCTGCGATGCGGCGGCGTTCTGCCCAGGCGTCTCTTACGGCTTCCTCGGTCCAGGCGGCGAGTTGTGCTGTCTGGGTGCCCTGGGTTGCCCGGTTGCGTTGGGCGGTCAGGGATCCGGCGTAGTAGGCCGCGCCAATTGCCAGTGCGACAGCGGTAGTTGCGGCTGTGGCTACCGCCCAGGCGGGGATGGTTGTGCCGTGGTGCAGGACGGCGATGGTCAGGGCCGTGGCGTATGCGGCTGTCGCTGCGATGGGAAAGACGGAGAGAGGGACTTGAGGTAGTCGGTAGGTGCGAGCCGGTGGGGTCTGGTCGCGCCCCGCGGCGGAGCCGCATATAGATACAGCCCCGCGCCCCTTTAGGTACGTCACCGCTGCGCATGTTGCCAGGATGCTCAGCGCTGGTGGTAGCAGCACAGGGCCCGTGTAGTCGCCCACCTCCATCGCCACCGGCCACAGCAACGCCAGGCCGATCAAGGTCAGTTGGACGGTTCTGGGCGCTCTGCGCAGCCACAGCAGTGCCACCGCCTGGGCTGCCGCGAGGAGGGCGAAGAGGACTCCCGCCGACACATGCGAACTGCTCGATGTCGCATCCGCGCGGATGATCAGGACCGGTAGCAGGGGCTGGAAGCACAGGCCGATCGCGGCGACGATCTGGGCGACGCGGTAGCTGCGCGGGACGGAGTGTTCCACCGGGGCCGCGGTACGGCCAGGGAGGATCGCGCGCACCTCCCAACCGCCGTCCGCCGTGGGGCCGGTGGTCAGCGTGCCGCCTGTTTCGCGGGCGCGGGAGCGGAGGAAGCCCTGGCCGCGGCCGCCGCCGAGGCCCGCGCCGTGGGCCGGTGTGCCGGACGGTGGTGCCGCGCTGGTGACGACGATGTCGGTGCGGGTGTCGCCGTAGCGGCAGACGACCGTCGTGTGGGCACCCGGTGCGTGGCGGGCCACGTTGGTCAGGGCCTCGCGGACGATGCCGTAGGCCGCGTCCGCGACGGCGCCGTCCGGGAGGGGGTCGATCTCGAAGTCGACGGGTTGGTTGAGGCGGCGGAAGCCGGCGATCAGGGACCGCAACCGCTCCTCGGGGGAGGGGAGTTCCTCGCGTGAGGGGGCCGGGGCGCGGACCGCGCCGAGTGCGCGGGTGACCTCGCGGCCGGTCTCGGTGGCGAACTCCAGTGCCTCGGCGGCTAGTTCGGGACGGCGTTCGCGCAGTCCGAGCGCGGCGCCGGCGGTGACGACCACGGCGGTGAGGTGGTGGGCGCTGACGTCGTGCAACTCCCGTTCCATGCGGCGGCGTTCGGCCGCCGGGAGCCGGTGGCGCTCGGTCTCGGCGCGGTTCAGGAGGAGTTCGGCCGCGTGGCGGGCGCGCCGGGTTCGCCGTACGTGGAAACCCGCGCCGCACGCCGTGGCGTAGAGCAGGGCGATCAGGACGAGGTCGAGACCGTTGTTGTCGCTGAGTCCGTGCAGGGTGATGTTCTGCAGGAACTGCCAGGCGGCGAGCGTGACCACGCACAGGACCGTGGTGAAGGTGTCGCGCTCGGCCGCCACGGTGAACAGGGCGAGCGCGACGCCCGCGGTGCCGAAGAGAGCGATCGCGCCGATGGGCAGCGGGCCGGCGCCCACCGCGCAGGCGGCGGCGACCACGATCAGCGTGATCACCGGGCGGCTGCGGCGCAGGGCGAGCGCGGCCGTCACCGGTCCGGCGACCAGCGCGGCCACGAGCAGGTCGGCCGCGGTCGGCACGGTGCCGCGCAGCAGCGGAGCCACCGGCCACACCAGGGCCTGGGCACAGATCAGCAGGACCGGGAGCAGCCGGTCGTCGGTTCGTTTCATGACACCCAAAGGCTAGGGGCGCAGGTGAACGGCCCGGCTCAGGCTGAAGGGGGATTACGGCCCCGCGCTTCTCTACCTCTGGTTCAACGCGGCAACCGTCCTTGCGCCCGAGGACCGGGCCCCGTCCCGCTCCTAGGCTCGATCACATCGAGGGAAGCGGTCGACCACCGCCTCCCACACCATCCACACCACACAGGGGGATCTCCCATGTCCATGACCAAGCGCACTCTCCTCTTCTCGCTCGCCGGCGTCGCCGCGGTCGGCGGAGTCGTCGCCGGCGGGCTCGCCGCGTCCGCCGCCTCGGCGGCCCCCGAGAAGCCGGCCCTGAAGAACGGCTCGGCCCACTACACCGCGCCCTCCGCGAACGCCGCCGGCTCCTTCACCTACACCGTGGACGTCAGCGACGACTCGGGCATCCGCGGCCTCAAGGTCGTAGCCTGGCCCGCGAGTTCGAAGCTGAACCCGACCGCGACCGACCTGCGGTCCGTCGAGTCCGCCACGTGCAAGACCACCTCGGACGACACCTCCCGCTGCACCTACACGCTGAAGATCTCCAAGAAGGACGCGGCCGCCGCGGCCAAGGGCACCTGGTACGTCTCGGCACTCGCGACCGCCAAGGACGGCGACACGACGTTCGCGTCCAAGGCCGCCACCTTCGACATCACCGGCTGACACCGGCACGCTGACGCCAGCACGCGGTCACTTGGGATACGGTGCCCCGTCTCGATCGAGACGGGGCACCGGTCGTTGTCGCAGAAGGCCGTAGAAGGCCGTAGAAGGCCGTAGAAGGTCAGAAGTTCGTAGAAGGTCGGAGAAGAGCATGGTCAACTCCCCTGCGGCAGCCGGAGGTTACTCCGGCACCCCCCTCGCCAAGAAGATCGGCGTCAAACCCGGCCACGAGGTGCACCTGCACCACGCCCCCGACCACTGGACCATCCCCGGACTCCCCGACGACTGCGACGTCACCTCCGGCGGCCCCCGTGGCGCGGACGTCACCGTCGCCTTCTACCAGGAACGGCGGCACCTGGAGGCGGAAGCCCCAGATCTGGTTCTCGGTCTCGACGATGCCGCCATGCTGTGGGTCGCCTGGCCCCGCAAGGCCGCCGGGCATGTCAGCGACATCACCGAGAACGGCCTGCGCGAACTCTTCCTCCCGCTCGGTGTCGTCGACGTGAAGGTCGCCGCGCTCGGCGACGACTGGTCGGGGCTGAAGTTCGTACGGCGGAGGGAAAACCGGCAAAGCCGCAATAAAGGTCCCGCAAAATGAACGTGAGTTGGGGCAACCGGCCGATGTAGGGAAACATCTTGGTGAACGGCGAGTGCCGCGCGATCGGTGCGCGGGCAGCGCCGGATGGCCGGATGGAGCGAAAGACGTGCCGGATGGAATGAGGGACATGGCGCAGCCGAGGATCGCCGTCGCCGTGGTGACCATGGGAAACCGGCCCGCCGAGGTCGACGCGCTCCTCGAGTCCGTGGCCAAGCAGGACATCCCGCCCACCCGCATCGTGATCGTCGGAAACGGCTGCCGGCTCCCCGAGTTCACCGACCGCCTCTCCCTCCCCGGTGAGGTCACCACCATCGACCTCGACGAGAACCTCGGCTGCCCCGGCGGCCGCAACGTGGGTCTGGCCCGGCTCCGCGCGTTCGGCGACGTGGACGTCGTAGTGGAACTCGACGACGACGGACTGCTCGTCGACGCGGACGTGCTGCGCCGCGTACGCGATCTGTACGCGGCCGAACCGCGCCTGGGCATCGTCGGGTTCCGGATCGCCGACGAGCACGGGGAGACCCAGCGGCGCCATGTGCCGCGGGTCGGCGCGGGGGACCCGATGCAGGGCGGATACGTCACCGGGTTCCTCGGCGGCGGGCACGCGCTCAGCATGGCCATGCTCGCCGAGACGGGGGACTGGCCCGCCGAGTTCTTCTTCGCGCACGAGGAGACCGACCTCGCCTGGCGCGCCGCCGACGCCGGATGGAGCATCCTGTACGCCCCCGAGCTGCTCCTCCAGCACCCCAAGACCTCACCCGCCCGGCACGCCATCTACTACCGGGTCACCGCCCGCAACCGCGTCTGGCTGGTCCGCCGCCGGCTCCCGCTCGCGCTGATCCCGGTGCACCTGGGCGTCTGGACGCTGCTCACCCTCGTACGGACACGGTCGCGCGCCGGACTGCGGGCCTGGTTCGGCGGATTCATGGAGGGCGTGCGCGAACCGGCGGGGGAGCGGCGCCCGATGCGCTGGCGGACGGTGTGGCGGCTGACGCGCCTGGGCCGCCCGCCCGTCATCTGACCCGTAGTACCAAAGTCGTAAGGGACGAGGGCCCCGGTCGTTCACCTCCGCCGACCGGGGCCCTCTCGCGTCCCCGGACCCGGCCACGACGGCGACACTCCCCCGAGTTGCGCGTCGTACGCGCGCACCGTCGGGCCAGCTCCGATGAAGTGATCACATCAGGTCGCACCAACAGATCGCTAACATGTGGCCAATGGTGCGCACGATGCCCCGGAGCAGTGTGGCCTGAAGTCGTGGGGCGGCGCCGGGAGACAGCCGGTACGGTAACGGATTCCGGCTCTCGGACGCTGGGAGAAGGTGGCGGGAAACCGCTGTGAGCAGGGCGGAAATCCGCCAGGGACGGCGGAGACCTCCGCCGCGGAGCACGGCCGTGAGCGGCCGCGCGGAAGGGTGACGGTTCGGTGTGATGCGGTGCGAGCTGCGGTTCGGACTGCTGGGCACGACTGTCCTCTACGGCCGTGACGGTGACGGTGTGCAACCCATCGGCAGCCCCAAGGTGCGGGTCCTGCTGGCCGCGCTGCTCCTGGAACCCGGCCGGGTGGTCTCCGTCGACGCCCTCAAGGACGCCCTGTGGGGCGGCTCACCGCCGGCGTCCGCGCACGCCTCCCTGCACAACCACGTGACCCGTCTGCGCCGCCTGCTCGACGACCCCGAGCGGCTGCGCGCGGTACCCCCGGGCTACCTTCTCCGCGTCGACGAGGGCGAGTTGGACGTCCACGTCTTCGAGACCCGGGTCGCCGAGGCCCGCACCGCGCACGCGGCCGGGGACTGGCCCGGCACGGTCCGCGCCTGCACGGCGGCCCTCGCCCTCTGGCGCGGCACCCCGCTCAGCGGCCTCCCCGCCGACCTCGGCGGCTACGCCGTCGCCCAACGCCTGACCGAGGCCCGTCTCCTCGTCCTCGAATGGCGCTACGACGCCGAGTTGGCCCTGGGTGGCATCCGACTCGGCGGTCTCGTACCGGAGTTGGCCGCCCTCGTCGCCGACCATCCCCTCCGGGAGCGCTACCACCGCCAGTTGATGCTCGCCCTCCACCGCACCGGCCGCCAGGCCGAGGCCCTCGCCGTCCACCGCGACCTGCGCAACCGCCTGGTCGAGGAACTCGGCATCGAGCCGGGGGCGGGGGTGCGGGAAGCGCATGTGGAGGTGTTGCGCGGGGTGGAGGTTCGCGAGGTTCAAGGGAAGGGGGCGGGCGCCACCGGTCCCGTCGAAGGCGGCGTCGAAGCCGGAGTCGGAGTCGTCGGAGCCGTCGGCGCGGACGAACCGGTCCACCCGCCCGGCGCGACCGCCCCGACCGCCGCCCCCGACATGCCCGCCGCCCACTCACCCCCGACCCCCCACCCCGCCCAACTCCCGCCCCCACCGGCCCACTTCACCGGCCGCACCGACACCCTCCACGCCCTGCGCGACACCCTCGCGAGCCCGTCCGCGGAACCGAATTCCCCACCCCGCTCCCACCCCCTCGCCGTCATCAGCGGCACGGCCGGCGTCGGCAAGAGCGCGCTCGCGCTGCACACGGCCCACGCGCTGCGAACCCGTTTCCCCGACGGGCAGTTGTACGTGAACCTGCACGGCGCCACCCCCGGCATGACCCCCCTCACCTCCGGCCAGGCGCTCCACGCCCTGCTCCGCGACCTCGGCGCCGAACCCCGGCACATCCCCGAACACCCGGACGCGGCAAGCGCGTTGCTCCGTTCCCTGCTCGCCCCCACCCGCACGCTGCTGGTGCTGGACGACGCGGAGAACGCGGCTCAGGTACGGCCGTTGCTGCCGGCCGGCACCGGGTGCGCGGTGATCGTCACCAGCCGCTCGCCGCTGACCGCGCTCGACGGCGCCCGCCGCTTCCCGCTCGCGCCGCTGTCCGGCGAGGACAGTGCCGCACTGCTGCGCGCGGTCTCCGGCCGCGAGGGCCTCGACGCGGCCCACCCGCTCGTCGAACTCACCGGCCGTCTCCCGCTCGCCCTGCGCGTCGTCGCCGCCCGGCTGGCCGCCCGCCGGGCCCTCACCCCGGACGTCCTCGCCGGTCAACTGGCCGCCACGGAAAGCCGGTTGCCCCACCTGGAGTACGACGACCTCAGCGTCCGCCGCTCCCTGGCGGTGGCCCACGACGCGCTCGCCGCCTCCGGGCGCGAGACCGACCGCGACGCGGCCCTCGCCCTCCGCCGCATCGGCGCCCTCGACCTCCCGGCCTACGGCGCCCCCCTCCTCGCCCGCCTCGCCGGCACCGACGAACACCGCGCCGCATCCGCCCTCGACCGCCTCGTCGACGTGGCCCTCCTGGAGGAGACGGCGTACGGCCGCTACACCCCGCACGACCTGGTGCGCGACTTCGCCCGCGAACTGGCGCAGGGGGAAGGGGACATGAGCGGGGGCACGGAGGGGAACGGCGATCCCATCGACACCGCCCTCGCCTGGTACGCCGCGGTAGCGGAACGCACCCTCACCGCCATCGTTGAACCCGGCCTCGACCAGGACGACCGCCGCCGCCCCACCGCCGCCCAACTCCCCGGCCACACCGCGGAGGTTGCGGCCACCGCCCCCTTCCCCCGCTCCGAAGACGCCTTCGCCTGGGGCGACTTGGAGCTGGAGAACGTGGTGACGCTCGTGACCCGGTACCGCGACACCCCCGATCTCCGCCGGACCGCCCACGTCTCGACCCTCGTCCGGCTCCTCTTCCCCTATGTCCTGCGGGGCGGCCGCGTCGCCGAGACGGAGGTGCTCGGCCGGGTCGCCCTGGGCGCCGCGCGGCGGCTCGGGGACGCGGCGGCGGAGGCGTACGCGCTGGGGGATCTCGCCGGGCTGCACTTCCTGACCGGGCGGCAGAACGAGGCCCTCGGGCTCAACGACGAGGCGCTGGCGATCTGGTGGCGGCTCGACGCGGTCTCCTGGATCCGCCGCTGCCTCAACAACCGCGGTCTGCTCCTCGAAGGCCTGGGCCGCTACGCCGAGTCCGGGGTCGCGCTGCGCCAAAGCCTCGCGTACTCACGGCAGTTGAACGACCCGTACGGCGAGGCCGTGACCTACAGCCACCTCGGCAACCTGTACGAGCACACCGACCCCCGGGCCGCCGTCGAACAGCACCGCCGCTCCCTGGCCATCGGCGACGAGATCGGCGCCGTCATCGTGCAGCACTCCGCGCACTGCAACATCGGCTACGCCCATCTCACCCTCGGCGAACCGGCCGCCGCCGTACCGCACTTCGAGGAGAGCCTGCGCATCCTCGGCGGCCACGGCGACTGGCACGGCGAGTCACAGACCCGCCTCGGCCTGGTCCGTGCCCTGCGGCTCCTCGGCCGTGGTGAACACGCCGGCACCGAGTGCGCCGAACTGCTCCGCCGCGCGGACGCCCGCGCCGACCGCTACATGGGCGGCCTGGCCAGGCACCAACTCGGGCTGCTGCTACGGGAACAGGGCCGCGCGGAGGAGGCGTACGAGGAGTGGCGGGCCGCCCTCGACGCGCTCGACGGGACGGACGAGAAGGCGGTCGTCAGGGAACTCGGCGAGCTGTTGTCGCAGTGTGACGCGCGTCGACCGGCGCGGCCGTAGGGCTTATTTGGCGTCGGCGTAGCACTCGACGACCGCCACCGTGAACGGGAACCGCACCGGTGTCTCCCCGAACGTCAGCCGCCCGGCGAGGTCGGCCGCCTCCTGTATCGCGGCGGCCACCGCCTCGGCCTCCTCCTCGGGGCAGTGCACGATCACCTCGTCGTGCTGGAAGAAGACCAGCTCGGCCGACAGCTCCGCACAGGACCGGCGGAGCGCGGCGAGCATCAGCAGCGCCCAGTCCGCCGCGCTGCCCTGGACGACGAAGTTGCGCGCGAAACGGCCCCGGGCACGGGAGTTGGTCGAGGCGTACCCCGGCACCCAGCCCTGGTCGGCGGAGGCCGTGACGGGATCGTCCTGGGGGATGCCCGCCTCCTCCGCCGCGTCCTCGCCCCCGGCCACCGGCGGGCAGGTCCGCCCCAGCCAGGTCCGGACGAGCCGTCCCTCCTCGCCCGCCTTCGCGGCGTCGTCGACGTACGCCACCGCCTTGGGGAACCGGCGTCTGAGCGCCGCGAGGTTCTTGAGGCCGTCGCCGGAGGTCTGGCCGTAGACCGCGCCGAGCACGGCGATCTTGGCCTGGTCGCGGTCGCCGGAGAAGGCGCGGTCGGACACGGACTGGTAGAGGTCGCTGGCCCGGCCGGCCACTTCCATCAGCCCGGGGTCGCGGGAGATCGCGGCGAGCACCCGCGGCTCCATCTGGTCGGCGTCGGCCACGACCAGCCGCCAGCCCGGGTCGGCGACCACGGCCCGCCGGATGACCTTGGGGATCTGCAGCCCGCCCCCGCCGTTGGTGACCCAGCGCCCGGTGACGGTCCCGCCCGCGAGGAACTCCGGCCGGAACCGCCCCTCCCGCACCCAGTCCTGCAGCCAGGACCAGCCATGGGCGACCCAGATCCGGTACAGCTTCTTGTACTCCAGCAGCGGCTTCACGGCCGGATGGTCGAGGGACTGGATCTCCCAGCGCCGGGTCGACTTGACCTTGATTCCGGCGCTGGCGAAGGCCTTGACGACATCCGCGGGCAGATCGGGCCGCACCCGTCTCCCGAAGGCGGCCGACACCTCGTCCGCCAGCTCGGCGAGCCGCCGCGGCTCACCGCCTCCCACATACCGCTCGCCCAGCAACTCGTGCAGCAGCTCCCGGTGCACGTCGGCGCTCCACGGCAGCCCCGCCCTGTTCATTTCATTGGCGACCAGCATCCCCGCCGACTCGGACGCGGTGAGCAGCCGCATCCGGTCGGGGTGGGTGGTGGCGTCGTGCCGCCGCTGCTGCTCGGCGTACACGGCGAGCAGGTCGGCCAGGGGGAGACGGACGCTCTGCGGCTCGAAGAGCGAGGACTGCGCGCCGGGCTCGGCGGCCCGCTGCGGCGGATCCGGCGGTACGGCCCCACCGCGCAACCGGGCCAGCGCGGCCGCCGCCGACCGCGGCTCGCCGTGCCTCCCCTCGTGCCCGAGCAGCAGGGTCTCGGCGTCCTCGATGTCGTAGCACCGCTCCACCCGCACCCCCGCGGCGAGCAGCACGGGATACACCTCGGCGGTGGACCGCCACACCCACCGGGCCACGTCGGGACGGCCGCGCACGGCCTCGACGAGATCCGGCTCCCGCCGCACCGCCCCCACGGGCAGCCCGTCCGGACCGAGGGCGGCGACCTCCGCGCCACCGCCCTCGGCCGGAGCGAGCGCCCAGCGGCCGGTCATGTCCGCGAGTGTGGCAGGCGGCACTGACAATCCCCGTGACCTGCGGTTCAGCCCCCCGGCTCGTGGCTCGGGGCTCGCCCCTCGCTCGCGGTTCAGCCCTGGAGCCGGTGCAGCATCTCGGCGATGTGCCGCTCCGACGTGGGCTTGTCGATGCCCAGGCCGTTCAGCACGCCCTCGCCGTTCTCGTGCTCCAGCAGGGCGAGCAGGATGTGCTCGGTGCCGATGTAGTTGTGGCCCAGGCGCAGGGCCTCGCGGAAGGTGAGTTCCAGGACCTTCTTGGCGTCGGGGCCGTAGGGGATGAGGTCCGGGACCTCCTCGCCGGCCGGCGGGAGCGCCGCGGTGGCCGCCTGGCGTACGGCGTCCAGGAGGACCCCCTGCGCGGTGATCGCCTTGCCCGCCAGGGCGTCCGGTTCGGCGAGCAGACCGAGGACGAGGTGCTCGGGCCGGCCCTCCGGGTTGCGGGCGGCCACGGCCTCGTTGTGGGAGGCCATCACCACGTTGCGGGCGCGCAGGGTGTAGCGGCTGAAGCCCTGGCTGGGGTCGAGGTCGGCGGACTCCTTGGCCACGAAGCGCTTCTGGGCCGCCTGCCGAGTGACGCCCATGCTCTTGCCGATGTCCGTCCAGGAGGCACCGGAGCGCCGGGCCTGGTCCACGAAGTGGCCGATCAGGTGGTCCGCCACGTCGCCCAGGTGGTCGGCGGCGATCACCGCGTCCTCGAGCTGGTCCAGCGGCGCGGGGTGGACCTTCTTGATGGCGTCGATGAGGTCGTCGAGGCGTACGGATGAGGTGACGTTCGGGTTGGTCGTCATGTGTCAACCGTAGGTTGACAGGTAGGGGGTGTCAACCCTGAGTTGACAGTGAGGCTACTGGTCGAGCGATCCGGCGGCCCCGGCCAGCAGCCAGTCGAGGCCGCGCTCGAAACTCGCCGCCGGATCGTCGTCGTAGAGGAGCTCGGAGAAGCCGGCCTCGGCGAGATGGGGCAGCTTGCCGGCGTCGATCTGCGTCCGGACGTACTCCGTGCCGGCCTCGCGCCGGGCGGTGCTGACGGCCTCGCTGGTGCGGCGGCGGATCCCGCCCGACAGCTCGGCCGTCACATGGCCCAGCGTGAACGTGTCGACCGCGAGGATCAGCGCCCGCAGCACGGCGCTGTCGGCGTCCAGACCACGTACCGCCGCCGCGGACTCGTCCATCCGCTTGAGCGAGGCGGGGCCGATCGGGCACCCCGTGTCCCGGGTGGCCAGCAGCCACGGGTGGCGCAGCGCGGCGGCCCTGTTGAACCGGGCGAGCAGGCGCAACGCCTCGCGCCAGTCGGCCGGGACCTCGCCCACGAGCGTCTCCTCCACCGCGGCGTCGTGCATCAGCTCGAAGAGGTCGTCCTTGCTCTCGATGTGCGCGTAGAGACTCATCGGCCGCGCCTTCAACTCGCCGGCGATCCGCCGGATCGAGACGGCGTCGAGCCCCTCGCTGTCGGCGACCGCCATCGCGGCCCGGACGATCCGCTCGCGCGTCAACGGCGTCTTCGCCGCGCGCTCGGCCTCGGCCTCGGCCTTGGCCTCGCGCAGCCAGATCGGCTCACCGTTGTTCGGGGTGGGAGGGCGTTTCGTCGGCACGGGCGAAGTCTAACGGTGCGCAGTACGCTCGGCCGATACGCTGTACGTGTATCCGATACGCTGTATCGCACTGACGTCATCGGCACAGGAGGAACGCAGTGGACACCACGGAGACGATCGAGACGATCCAGACGATCGAGTGCTACCGATTCGTCGAGGACGACCTCACCTCGGCGAACGGAGACGTGTCCTGGCGCATCGGTGAATGGCAGCGGACGAGCGGACCGATCCGCTGCTGCTCGAACGGCCTGCACGCGGCACCGACCCCGAGGGACTCCCTGCGACACGTCTACGGCCGCCGTTGGTTCCTCGCGGAGGCGAGGGGCGGGATATCGCGGCAGACCCACAAGTTCGCGGCGAGCGAGATGCGGCTCGTGGAGGAGATCCCGGCAGCGGTTCTACGGCGGTTCGCGGTCCGGTGCGCGCAGGACGCCCTCGACCGTCTGGAGCGGCGGCACCCGCTCGACGCCCGGGTACGCCAGTGCCTCCGGGCCACGGAGGACTTTCTCGACGGCGGGCTCGGCGAGGGGGACCTGATCGAGGGGCGCCGGGCCGCGGGCGGTGCCATCGCCGCGGGTGCGCCCGCCGGCGCGGACACGGGACGCGCCGTCGCCGCCACGATCGCCGCGTCCTACGCCGCCGACGGTGACGCCGGTTCGTGGACGGCCGCCGCGGCGGCAGCGGCGTACGCGGCCCATGCCGCCGCGGACGCCGTCGAGGCGGCCGAGGCGCTGATAGCCGTGTACGCGGCGGTGCACAACGTCGCGGCCGGCATCGAGGCCGCCCACACCGCCGACCGCGCGGCCACCGCCGCCCACACGGCCGCCGCGGCGGGCGCCGCCGCCCACGCCGCGGCCGTCGCGGCGGCACGCGGCACCTACGCGGCCGACACCGCCGCAGACCCCTACTACGCGGCCTTCTCGGAGTTCTCCGCACACCCCACCGACACCCACTACCTGGCCCAGAACGCCACGCTCGTCGAGCTGATCGGCGAGGCGAGAGCGGCCCGCGTGTGACGGGGTCGGCCCAGAGGCGGACAATCCCACCCCGGTCAACACCCCGAGTTCCACTGGGAGTTGGTTGTCCACAGGGTGTGGACGAACAAACCCCGGCAACGAGCCCCACCCCCTCCCTCCTCGCCCCCATGACACGATCACCAGGTGAGCAGCCCGACCACCCCCGTGGAGCGCGCCTTCGAGGCCGCCCTCTACACCGACACCCACGACGCCCTCGACGCGGGCGCCTCGATCCTCGCCGCCGCCCCCGAAGCGGACCCCGAACTGGCCCGCCGAGGCAGGGAGTTCGTGGCGGCGGCCTGGCGGCGCGGCTGGCAGCCCGCAGATGTCGTACGGCTGGTTCGGCGGGAGTCGGACGACGTGCACGTACGGCTCGTGTCCGAGCTGATCCGGGCGCAGGCGCCGGACGACCGGGCGCGCGGCCCCCGCTGGGCGGCCCAGCTCGACGAACTGGCCGCCGCCGAGCCGCCGTTCCGCACCGACCGCTTCACGCACGCCACCACCGTCCTGGAGCTGTACCGCCTGCTGCTACGGCTCCCGAGCCTGGAACCCCTGGACGACGGACACGAACCGAAACGGCACGAGAACCGTCGGCCCGCCTCCCGCATGCTCACCCGCGTCCGCGCGCTGCTCGCGAAGGCGGAGGCGACCGGGTTCCCGGAGGAGGCGGAGGCGCTGAGCGCCAAGGCGCAGGAGCTGATGGCGCGGCACAGTATCGACGAGGCGCTGCTCGACGCGCAGGCGCCGGCGAAGGACGCGCCCGGCGCGTGCCGGATCGGGGTCGAGGCGCCGTACGAGCAGGCGAAGGCGGTGCTGCTGGACGCGGTCGCCGGGGCGAACCACTGCCGGGCCGTGTGGAACGAGGCCTTCGGTTTCTCGACCGTCGTCGGCTTCGAGGGCGATCTGGAGGTGGTCGAACTCCTCTACACCTCTCTCCTCGTGCAGGCCACGACCGCGATGACGAAGGCGGAGGCGGCCCAGCGCGCGGGCGGCCGCCGGCGGACCAAGACCTTCCGGCAGTCCTTCCTCGCGGCCTACGCCCACCGCATCGGGGACCGGCTGGCGCAGGCCGCCGAGACGCAGGTCACCGACGACCTGCTCCCGGTCCTCGCCACCCGCGAGGTCGCCGTCACCGACCGCGTCGACGCGATGTTCCCGCAGACGACCACGACCCGGCTGCGCGGGGTCACCGACGAGGCGGGCTGGACGGAGGGCGCGGAGGCGGCGGACCGGGCACAGGTGAGGGCCAGGCCGCCGCTCGACTGACGGGAGTCTTTGCGGGACGGGGTCAGTCGCCGGCCTGAGTGAAGGCACTGACCGAGGCATCCGAGTCGCTCACGGAGGTCTTGCCCTGGACGGGGCCGTACGACCACTTGTAGCTCGCGCTGTCGTCGCTGCCGGGCAGGGTGACGACCAGCTTCGTCGCGGCCAGGCTCAGCTTGTCGCCCGCCTTGCCGCGGACGTAGGTGATGGTGAAGGACGCGGCGTCGCCCTTGGCGAGCTTCAGCTTCTGCGCCTTGGCGCCCTTCTGCGCGCTGAGGACGACCTTGGTACCGCCGCCCTCCAGCGTGGCACCAGGGAACCCGTCCAGTTCGCACGGCTTGCTCTGATTGGTGAGCGAGACGGGAACCTCACCGGTGTCACCGGCGGCCGGAGCGGTACTGGCGGGCCCGACCTGGACAGCGACCCCGTCGAAGGAACAGGCCGACCCGTTCTTGCTGTCGGAGGAACCACCGCCACTGCCACTGTCGCAGGCGGTCAGAAGCAGAGCCGACGCGAGTGCGGCGACGGCGAGGGGAATGGTGCGCATGACCCGATCATCCCGCACCGAACCCCACCCCACCGACAGCCCTACGCCCGCAGACCCACACGGGCCTCCCGCCCGGGGCTCTGCGACTCCGGGGCCAGGCCGGGTCTACGACCCTGGAGTTACGCCGGGCTGCCGGCCCGAGGCGTGCGACTTGCGGGCTGGGCCGGGTCTACGACCCTGGAGTTACGTCGGGCTGTCGGCCCAAGGTGTACGACTCGCGGGCTAGGCCGGGGTTATGCCCCCGGAGCTACGCCGGGCTGCCGCCCCGAGGACTACGCCTCCAGTGCCACACCAGGTCTACGCCCCCGGAACTGTGCCGGGCTCCCGACCCGGGGCCCGCGATCTCGGAGTTACGCCGGGCTGCCGGCCCGAGGCGGGCGACTTGCGGGCTGGGCCGGGTCTACGCCCCCAGAGCAAGGCCGGGCTCCCGGCCCGACGCCTACGACTCCAGCGACACGCGACGCCTACGCCTCCAGAGCCGCACCATGTGCCTGGCCCGAGGCGTACGACTCGCGGGCAACGCCAGGTCTACGACCCGGAGTTACGCCTGGCTGTCGCCCCGTGGCCCACGTCTCCAGGCCACGAGACGTCTACGACTCCAGAGCCGCACCATGCCCCCAGCCCGAGATGCGCGACTCGCGGGCCACGCCAGGTCCACGCCCCGAAGTCACGCCACGCCACCGCCCCGAGCCCGA
Source organism: Streptomyces sp. NBC_01478 (assembly GCF_036227225.1). Lineage (GTDB taxonomy): Bacteria > Actinomycetota > Actinomycetes > Streptomycetales > Streptomycetaceae > Streptomyces. Next base: position 6,584,768 of record NZ_CP109444.1, read on the forward strand.
CGACTCCCGAGCCACCCCACCTCTACGACCTCTACGACCCGAGGCTCGCCGTAGGCAGCCCCGAAGGGAGTTGTCCGCCCTCCGAGCGCGTGTACGTCTCCTTGCCGAGGCTCCCCGACCAGGTGACCGCGAGTCCCGACTTGCTGACGGAGCTGACCATTCCGGTCGCCCGGGTCTTGCTGCCGTCCGTGCACTTGAGGTGGATCATCTGCATGCCCGCCTCCTCGCCGGCGGTCCCGCTGCACACGCTCCCGCCGGTGGAGAAGAGCGCGGCCTGCTTGCCGGTGACCACCAGGGCCACGGCCTTGCCGTCCGTCGTCGCGAGCCAACTGCCCTGCAGCCCGTCGGACGCGGCCGACGGGCTGCTGCCGGAGTCGGCGGGCGTGCTCGCCGCAGCCGTCGCGGACGCGCTCGGCGTCGACGAGGAGTCGTCCTTGGAGTCCCCGCCGCTGCACCCGGTCAGCACGAGCGCGCCCACCAGCCCGGCGGCAGCGGCAGCCACGATCCGTACCGCCGCCCCGTTCGCCCCGTTCGCCCTGGTTGTCACAGCCGACCCCGTCGATACCGCCGACACCGTCGAATTCGCCGTAGTCACTGGTAGCTCCCAAGCTGTAGCCGGACGGCCGCCCGGTCGGCCTTGGCCGGAACGACCGCAGCAAGCTACCAGGGGTTACCAGGAGGATTTGCGGACGCCGGGTAGGTATCCGCTGTGAGCCTGCCCGCGCAGATTCACCCGGGACAGCCCGAAGGCACGGAAGTAACCACGGGGCCGCCCGTCGACCTGGTCGCGGTTGCGAACCCGGGTGGCACTGGCGTCCCGCGGCTGGTTCCGCAACTCCCGCTGCGCGGCGGCCCGTTCGGCCTCGGTGGAGCCGGGCCGCCGGACGATCTCCTTCAACTCGGCCCGCCGTACCGCGTACCGCGCGACGATCTCCCGCCGCCGCTCGTTCTTCGCGATCTTGCTCTTCTTCGCCATCAGATTCGCACCCCGCGCTCACGGATCCGGGCCACGGCCGCCTCGACGCCGATCGCGTCCACGGTCTTGATCCCCTTGGTGCTCAACCGCAGCCGTACGTAACGGCCCTCGCCGGGCAGCCAATAGCGCTTGGACTGGATGTTCGGGTCGAAGCGGCGCGACGTACGCCGGTGGGAGTGGGAGATGCGGTTGCCGAAACCGGGCCGGGCGCCGGTCAGCATGCAATGGGCGGACATGAGTGACGTACCTCTCCTCGATCGGGGCCGTAGCCGATGATGCTAATGGAATTCATTTTCGTTAAGGTATCAGGCATGGCTCGCAACGAACTCCGTCCGGTCATCAAACTCCGGTCCACCGCCGGCACCGGCTACACCTACGTGACCCGCAAGAACCGCCGCAACGACCCCGACCGCCTGACCCTGCGCAAGTACGACCCGGCCGCCGGCCGCCACGTCGACTTCCGAGAGGAGCGCTGACCGAGATGCGCGAGAACACCCACCCGCCCTACGGCCCGGTCGTCTTCCGGGACCGCGCCGCGAACCACGCCTTCCTGACCCGCTCGACGATGACGAGTGCGAAGACGGTCGAGTGGGAGGACGGCCACACGTACCCCGTCGTCGACGTCGAGATCTCGAACGTCAGCCACCCCTTCTACACCGGCACGGCCCGCGTCCTGGACACGGCCGGCCGCGTGGAGCGCTTCGAGCGCCGGTACGGGAAGCAGGACTGACCGTGCCCGACCTCTCCGTCGCGATCGTCGCCGGCCTGCACGCGGACGCCCGCAGAGCGACCGTCGCCCGACTCCTCACCGACGTCCCCGGCAGCGTCGTACTCCACCACGACCTCGCTACGGCGGCCGCCGGCACCGTCGTCCGCACGATCAGGGACGCCACGGGCATCGTCTCCGCCGGTGAGACCCCCCTCGTCAACGACTGCGCGTGCTGCGCACTGCGCGAGGACCTGGTCCCGGAACTGCGCCGAATCGCCGGAGCCGGTCAAGTCCGGCTCGCGATCGTCGAGTTGTGGGACTCCGTCGAGCCCAAGGCGATGGCCGAGGTGATCACGTCCGGCGGCCTCACGGTCACCGGCGTCATCACCGCCGTCGACCCGGCACTGCTCCTCCCGTACCTCGCCAACGGCGACGACCTCGCCGAAACGGGCCTCGCGGCGGCAGCCACAGACCAACGAACCGTCGCGGACACCTTCGCCCGCCAGTTGGAGTACGCCCCGACCCTCGCCGTCCTCGACTCGGCAGAGACGGACGACGAAGACCGGGAACTGCTCGCACAGTTGCACCCGACGGCCAGACAAATCCGGCTCAGCCAGGACGACTTGGCGACGGCGACCGGGGGCGGGCGCGAGGCCCCGCCGAACTCGGACCGGCTCCCGCAGGGCGACGACTCGGCGGACTCCGCCCGGCCCGGATACAGCGACTGGGCGGACTTCCTCGACCTCCCACACGGCAACGCGCCGGGTTCCGCCGGCCCCGCGCACAGCGAGCCGACGGGTGCCGCCCGGCCTGCGCCCGCCGAATGGGCGGGCTCCCACCAGCTCCCGCATGCTGACCCAGCAGACGCCGCCCGGCCCCTGCGCAGCGACTCGGCAGCCTCCCACGAACTCCCGCAAGGCGATCCGCCAGGTTCCGCCCGCCCTGCGACTGGCGAACCGGCGGGTTCCCGCGAACTCCGGCAGGGCGATCCGGCAGGTTCCGCCCGCCCTGCGACTGGCGAATCGGCTGGCCCCCGCCAACTCCCGGATGGTGAACCGGCCGGCTCCCGCGAGCTCCCGCAAGGCGACCCGGCGGCCTCCGCTCCCCCCGCGCCCGGCGAGTCGACGGACGACCACCTCCAGTTCCCGCACGGCAACGCGCCGGGTTCCGTCCTGCCCTCGCCCTCGCCCTCGCCCCCGCCCGGTGACCCGGCAGGCTTCGCCGCGCCCCCGTACAGCGACCCGGTGGGGCAACCCCCGCCCCCCTACGGCGATCCGCTGGGGCAACTCCCGCTCCCGTACAGCGATCCGCTGGGTCAACTCCCGCCCCCACTCACCCCGTTGGCATCCGCAGCCCTGTCCGGTTTCGACGTGGAAGCCGCGGCCGCCGCCCAGCACCCCGCCTGCGCCCTGCTCCCCGTCGAGGCCGACGCGTACGGGGTCGGCACTTTCGTCTGGCATCGGTGTCGGCCCTTTCATCCGGAGCGGTTGTACGCCGCGCTGGAGGATCTGACCTGCGCGGCCGCCCGCAGCCGGGGGCGGTTCTGGCTCGCCGACCGGCCCGACTCGTTGATCCACTGGGACGCGGCCGGCGGTGCGCTGTGTGTGGAGAGCGCGGGACCGTGGCTGGCCTCGTTGCCGGACGCCGCCTGGGAGTTGGTGCCGCCGGTGCGCCGGGCCGCCGCCGCGCTCGACTGGCACCCGGAGCACGGTGACTGCTGCCAGCACCTCGTCTTCACGTCCCCCGGGCTCGACCGCGAGGGACTCGAACGGCTCCTGGAGTCCTGCCTGTTGACCGACACCGAGTACGCCGCGGGCCGCGCCGCCTGGAAACGCCTCCCGTCCGCCTTCGACGCCTTCCTGGAGATCTGACCGTGCCCCGCAAACCCGAGCGCAGGCCCACCAAGTCCCGCCGTAATCCCCTGGACGCGGCCGGAGTGACGTACATCGACTACAAGGACACCGACCTGCTGCGGAAGTTCGTCTCCGACCGCGGGAAGATCCGCAGCCGACGGGTCACAGGCGTATCCGCGCAGCAGCAAAGGCAGTTGGCCGCGGCGATCAAGAACGCGCGGGAGATGGCATTGTTGCCCTACTCGACGCGATAGCCGCCCCCCGATGGAACACGGGCGCCCCGGTACGCGTCTTCACTAGGACATGCCCCGCACCGGCACATGTCCTGCGGGGACTGGGGCAGACGCTGGAACGGCATCGGTAAAGCGGTCGTCAAAGCTGTAACCGGAGGAGCACCCCCCGTGCACGTGCATCTGCCCATGCATCTGCACATGAACAGGGCTATGATCCGGAACAGTTGACCACTGCATCAATGGCCACACCAGCCAGTGCACAACCGGGAGCGACCTGTGGACCACCGCGTTGACAGCGTGTACTTGGGGTTCGACGTGTACAACGGCATGGCTGCCACGCAGCTAGACGGAGTGGCCTGGCAGAAGAGCAGGCACAGCAACTCGCAGGGGTCCTGCGTGGAGTTCGCGCGGCTGCCCGGCGGAGACGTCGCCGTGCGCAACTCGCGCTTCCCCGACGGCCCGGCGCTCGTCTATACCCGCGCCGAAATCGAGGCGATGCTCCTGGGCATCAAGGACGGCGAGTTCGACCACCTGATAGTGGGATAGCGGACCGACGTGCCCACCTGTCGGCAACGCGCGTAGAACCGCGGCCCGAAAAAGAGCCGCGGTTCCTCACGCCTCCTGCCGTGCCGTCTCGTCCGGCAGCCGGAACAGCGCCCAGACCACCTTGCCGCTGAGCGTGCCCGCCAGCGGATGCCAGCCCCAGCCGTCGGCGAACGAGTCGACGAGGAACAGGCCGCGGCCCGACTCCGCCGAGAAGTCCTCCGACTCGCAGGCGACGGGACTGTCGTGACTGGGGTCGCGCACCGCGCACACCAGCCGCTCGGTCCAGCGCATCAAGTGCAGCCGCACGGGCGGGTTCTGCTCCGGCACGCGCGGGGTGTTGGCCGGCAGGGCGTGCCGCAGCGCGTTGGTGACCAGTTCGGAGACGACCAGACAGACGTCGTCGAAGCGGTCGCCGACGTCCCACTGGTCGAGCGTGCGACGGGTGAACTGCCGTGCCTCGCGCACCGCTTCGTAGCGGGCGGGCAGAGCACAAGAAGCGGCGCTGGACACGGTTGAGGGGTCCAGCGGCGGAAGGCCCTGCCGTAACGGCTCGAGCATGGTCGATCCATTCGTCCCCATGCGAGGCACTCCCGGGAATTCGCGGTCGTTGCGATGCAGCGGTGGCGCGAGACCATGGTTTCGGATGCGTACAGCAGATGCAAGGGCAGATGCACGTGCAGGTGACCGAATTGGACCCTCCCGTACCGCTTGTTGGCCATTTTTTCCGCCAACTTCGCGCCGATCTCGGCCCCGGACCTTGCATCTTGCTGACGTCTTCCTGACAACTTCCTGTGAACAGGAGCCTCTTCTTTCCATTTCTGTAATCGAACGAGTACTGCTCGAAGTGTTTTAGTGGCAGACTGCGGCCCCTGAAGACGGTTGGGGAGGCTGGCGAACGTGAGCGCGCAAGAGCCCGGATCGGTGGTGCGGCGGATGCTGCTCGGCTCGCAACTCAGGCGACTGCGTGAAGCACGCGGGATCACGCGCGAGGCCGCGGGGTACTCGATCCGCGCCTCCGAATCCAAGATCAGTCGCATGGAACTGGGGCGAGTGAGCTTCAAGACGCGGGATGTCGAGGACCTGTTGACGCTGTACGGCATCACGGACGAGGCGGAGCGCATCTCACTCCTCTCCCTCGCGAAGGAGGCCAACGTAGCGGGCTGGTGGCACAGTTACTCGGACGTCCTGCCCAGTTGGTTCCCCACCTATGTGGGCCTCGAGGGCGCCGCCTCGCTCATCCGCGTCTACGAGGTGCAGTTCGTCCACGGACTTCTCCAGACCGAGGCCTACGCCCGTGCCGTCGTCCGGCGCGGCATGAAGGGCGCGAGCGAGGCCGACGTGGAGCGGCGCGTGGCGCTGCGCCTGGAGCGGCAGAAGTACCTGGTGAACGAGAACGCGCCGGACTTCCACATCGTCCTGGACGAGGCCGCCCTGCGCCGCCCGTACGGCGACCGCGAGGTGATGCGCGGTCAGCTCCAGCATCTGATCGAGGTCTCCGAGCACCCCAACGTCCGGCTCCAGGTCATGCCGTTCGGCTTCGGCGGTCACGCCGGCGAGTCCGGCGCCTTCACGATCCTGTCCTTCCCGGAGTCCGACCTCTCCGACGTCGTCTATCTGGAGCAGCTCACCAGCGCGCTGTACCTCGACAAGGCCGAGGACGTGGCCCAGTACGAGAAGGCGCTGAAGGAGCTCCAGCAGGACAGTCCGGGCCCGGACGAGAGCCGGGATCTTCTTCGGGGACTGCTTCAACTCTCTTGAAACACAAGTACGATGACGTGTGATCAGACCGTGATGATCGTGATCGTGATGGATGGTCCGGTCTGCTGTTGATCGTGTCTGCCATTGATCGTGCCTGCTGACGATTGAGCGATTGAGGGATCACATGTCGTCCTACTTCACCGACCTGGCGCAGCAGTACATCGACGGTGAGTGGCGCCCGGGCACCGGCTCCTGGGACATCATCGACTTCAACCCGTACGACGGCGAGAAGCTCGCGTCGATCACCATAGCCACGGTCGACGAGGTCGACGAGGCGTACAAGGCGGCTGCCCGCGCCCAGAAGACATGGGCCGCGACCAACCCCTACGCCCGCCGCGCGGTGTTCGAGAAGGCTCTGCGGATCATCGAGGACCGCGAGCAGGAGATCTCCGAGGTGATCGTCGCCGAACTCGGCGGCACGTTCCTCAAGGCCGGCTTCGAGCTGCACCTCGTCAAGGAGTTCCTGCGCGAGGCGATCCACCTCGCGCTGCGCCCCCAGGGCCGCATCATCCCCTCGCCGGTCGACGGCAAGGAGAACCGCGTCTACACCGTCCCGGTGGGCGTGGTCGGCGTGATCAGCCCCTTCAACTTCCCGCTCCTGCTCTCCCTCAAGTCGGTAGCCCCCGCACTGGCGTTGGGCAACGGCGTGGTCCTCAAGCCGCACCAGAACACCCCGATCGTCGGCGGTTCCCTGGTCGCGAAGATCTTCGAGGACGCGGGCCTGCCGGCCGGTCTGCTCAACGTCGTCATCACGGACATCGCGGAGATCGGCGACGCGTTCATCGAGCACCCGATCCCGAAGGTCATCTCCTTCACCGGCTCCGACAAGGTCGGCCGCCACGTCGCGACCGTCTGCGCCTCGCACTTCAAGCGCGCGGTCCTCGAACTCGGCGGCAACAGCGCGATCGTGGTCCTCGACGACGCCGACATCGACTACGCGGTCGACGCGGCGGTCTTCAGCCGCTACGTCCACCAGGGCCAGGTCTGCATGGCCGCGAACCGTGTCCTGGTCGACCGCGCGATCGCCGACGAGTTCACCGAGAAGTTCGTCGCCAAGGTCAAGTCCCTCAAGGTCGGCGACCCGACCGACCCGCAGACGGTGATCGGCCCGGTCATCAACTCCTCGCAGGCGGACGCCCTTTCGGGTGTCGTCGAGCAGGCGATCGCGGAGGGCGCGACGGCCCTGGTGCACGGCACGACCACCGACAACCTGGTCGCGCCCTCGGTCCTCACCGGCCTCCCCGCCGACTCGGACCTGCTGCGCCAGGAGGTCTTCGGCCCGATCGCCTTCCTCATCCCGTTCGACGGCGAGGAGGAGGCCGTGAGCATCGTCAACGACACGCCGTACGGCCTGAGCGGCGCCGTCCACAGCGGTGACATCGAGCGCGGCGTGAACTTCGCCAAGCAGATCGACACGGGCATGTTCCACGTCAACGACGGCACCGTCCACGACGAGCCGATCGTCCCCTTCGGTGGCGAGAAGGCCTCGGGCCTGGGCCGCCTCAACGGCGAGTCGATGCTGGACGCGTTCACCAGCCTGAAGTGGATCTCGGTGCAGCACGGGCGGAGCGGGTTCCCGTTCTGATCCCTTGAGCGGCCGGTCTTCTTGAGCGGCTGTTTTTGAGCGGCTGATTCTTTGAGTACGACGCCGAAGCCCGGGCCATTGAGGACAGAACCTGACCTCGATGGCCCGTAGCTTCATCGACGTCGGGCAGGGGGACAGGCTTCCGGCCGGCACCGGCGAAAGGCGAAGGCCATGGTCACGCAGGTAGCGGCGGACACACAGGGCGACGAGCGCGGGTCGCTGCTCACGTTCATCGAGGAGCAGCGGGGCGGTATCCGCAGGGCGCTGCTCGGGCTGACCGAGGAACAGGCCGCGAGCAAGCCGAGCGCGAGCGAGCTCTCCCTCTCCGGGCTGCTCAAGCACTGTGCCGACGTCGAGCAGGGCTGGATCGCCCGGGCGAAGCAGGAACCGCCGGCCGTCGAGCGTGACCAGGCCAACTGGCACGAGACCTTCCAACTGGTCGGCGGCGAGACCGTCGAGTCGCAGCTCGCGTACTGGGAGAAGGTCGCCGCCGAGACGGAGGCGTACATCCGCTCGGTGCCCAGTCTCGACGACACCTTCCCGCTGCCGGACCAGCCCTGGTTCCCCGAGGGGAGTGTCTCCGTGCGGTGGGTGTGCCTGCACCTGATCCGTGAGACCGCCCGGCACGCCGGTCACGCCGACATCATCCGCGAGTCCCTGGACGGCGCCACCGCGTTCGAGCTGGTCACGAAGGAGCGGGGCGCGACCGGAGGCTGACCTGGCGGGTTCTACGCTGAGCCCATGTCAGCGATCCGTCTCCTCGTGCTCAACGCCGTGCGCCAGCACGGGCGGGCCCATGGCTACCAGGTGCGCAACGACCTGGAGTACTGGGGCGCGCACGAGTGGTCCAACGCCAAGCCCGGCTCGATCTACCACGCGCTCAAGCAACTGGCCAAGCAGGGCTTTCTGCACGCCCACGAGATCGCGCCGTCCACGGTCGGGGGCCCGCCCCGCACCGAGTACGAGATCACCGACTGGGGCACCGAGGAGTACTTCCGGCTGCTGCGCGAGGCGTTGAAGTCGTACGACCAGCAGATGGACGTGAAGTCGGCCGCGATCGGGGGCATCGTCGACCTGCCGAGGGCGGAGGCGGTGGCGCTGCTCCAAGAGCGCACGCGGGGCATCGAACAGTGGCGGGCCTCGGTCACCGAGCACTACATCCCCGAGGACGGTCCCGAACAGTTGGGCCACATCGGCGAGATCATGAACCTCTGGATCCACACGGCCGATGCCGAGGCCGCGTGGACCCAGGGGCTCATCGAGCGCATCGAGGGCGGGGCGTACACGTTCGCGGGGGAGGGCGCGCCGTTCGTCGGTGTGCTGAAGGACGGCGAGGAGAACCCGTACGCGACGGGGGAGCGGCATCCCGGGGACGCTCGCTAATCAAGTTTGACTAACGTGATCGGTGGCGTTACCTTCGAGGTCTTCGAGTAAGTAGTCAAACTTGACTAGCGAGGGAGTGTTCACGTGGCCGACACGGCGATCACCGTCGAGGGCGCACACAAGACGTACGGCGGCAGGAAGGCTAAGAAGGGCGAGGGTGCCGGTGTTAAGAAGGCGCTGGACGGGCTTGATCTTCACGTTGGGCGTGGCACCGTGCACGGTGTGCTCGGGCCCAACGGTGCCGGCAAGACGACCCTGGTCCGCATCCTGTCCACCCTGCTGCGGCCCGACGCCGGGCGCGTCGAGGTGGCCGGGTACGACGTGCTGACCGAGGCCCGCGCGGTCCGCTTCCGGATCGGTCTGCTCGGTCAACACGCCGCTCTGGACGAGGAGTTGGGTGGTCGGCAGAACCTGGAGATGTTCGCTCGTCTCCATCATCTCGGTGGCCGTCACGCGCGCGTGCGTGCCGATGAGCTTCTGGAGCGCTTCGGTCTGGCCGACACCGGCCGCAAACCCGTCCGCGCCTACAGCGGGGGTATGCGCCGCCGTCTGGATCTCGCCGCCTCGCTCGTCACCAATCCGGAGATCCTGTTTCTGGACGAGCCGACGACCGGCCTCGATCCGCGCGGCCGGGCCGAGGTGTGGTCGGCGGTCCGCTCCCTGGTCGGTGGTGGTACGACGGTTCTGCTCACCACCCAGTACCTGGAGGAGGCCGACCAGCTCGCCCACCGCGTCTCGGTGGTCGACCACGGGCGGGTCATCGCCGACGGCACCCCGGACGAGCTGAAGTCCCGCACCGGCGGCGACCGTATCGACGTCGTCCTGCGTGACGCGGGTCAACTGGGCGCCGCCGTCGCCCTGTTGCCGCTGGCTGCCGCCGACGTCCGGGTCGACGCCGACCGTCGGCTGCTCAGCGCGCCGGTCGTCGACCGGATGACGGCGCTCTCCGGAGTCGTACGGGCGCTGGAGGAGGGCGGGATCGATGCCGAGGACGTGGCGTTGCGGCGGCCGACTCTGGACGAGGTGTTCCTGCATCTCACCGGGGCGGAGAAGGAGGCCGCGTGAGCGCGTATGTCCTGACGGATTCCTGGACCATGACCCGGCGTGAACTCGCCCACTGGGCGCGGCAGCCCGTGCAGGTCGTGGTGAGTCTTGTTTTTCCGGTGATGCTGCTGCTGATGTTCGGCTATCTGGTCGGGGGTGGCCGGGCGGTCGAGGGTGCCTACGTCGACTACCTCGTTCCCGGGATGCTCGCGCTGACCATGGCCTTCGGCCTGGAGGGCACGATGCTCGCTGTCACCCAGGACCTCAACAAGGGGGTGATCGACCGCTTCCGGTCCATGCCGATGGCCGACGAAGCGGTGCTGGTGGGGCGTTCGGCCGCGGACATGCTTCAGTCGGCGATCGGGCTGGTCGTGCTGATCGGGGTCGGTCTTGTGCTCGGCTGGCGTCCGCAGGGTGGGCCTGGGGGATTTCTGGGGGCTGTGGGGCTGCTGTTGCTTTTTCGGTTCGCCATGTTGTGGGTCGGCATCCAACTGGCGCTGGTGGCGGGGCGGCCCGAGATGGTGCAGGCCGTGCAGATTCTGGTGTGGCCGGTCGGGTTTCTGTCCAACGCGCTTGCCACGCCTGCGGCCATGCCGGGGTGGCTGGGCAGGGTCGTGCAGTGGAATCCGATGTCCCAGACCGCTACGGCCGTGCGGGAACTCTTCGGTGGGCCGGGGGGTGAACCGGGGCATGTCTGGGCTGCTGTGGTCTGGCCGGTGGTCCTTTTGGGTGTCTTCTTTCCGCTTGCCGTGCGGCGGTTCCGGGGGCTTGGGGGGTGAGCTTGGTGCGGGTGTGTGGGTCGTTCGCCTGCGGTTCGTGGTGGGTCGGTGCCGCGTCGGGGGGTGTCCGTCCTCGGAACGGCGCGGAATCGGTCACTCAAGAAGGGGGCCTTGCTGACGCGCCAACCGCTGCGGGCGGACACCCCCCGACACGGCACCTTCTCGCCGTATGCGGGTTGCGGGCCGCACGGCGACCCCTGGCGCCCTTGTGGCTCAGTGGTGGAAGCCGGTTGCCGCTCCCTTGTCGGGGGTGAAGGGGTGGGGCTGGCGGCGTAGTTCGGGGAGGAGGCGGGTCAGGTCGTCCAGGAAGAGTTCTGCGAGGTCTGCCGAGAAGCCGTTGCGGCAGACGATGCGGAGGACTGAGAGGTCCTCGCGGTTCGCCGGGAAGGTGTACGCCGGGACCAGCCAGCCGTGTTCTCGGAGTCTGCGGGAGACGTCGAACACGTCGTAGGCCTTGACGTGGGGGGCTGTGGTGAAGGCGAAGACCGGCAACTCGTCGCCCCGGGTGAGGAGTTGGAAGTCGCCTAGGGCCTCGATGCGGTCTGCCAGGCCTCGGGCCACGTTGCGGGTTGATTGTTGTACGGCGCGGTAGCCCTCTCGGCCGAGTCGGAGGAATGTGTAGTACTGGGCCACTACTTGGGCGCCGGGGCGGGAGAAATTGAGGGCGAAGGTGGGCATGTCGCCGCCCAAGTAGTTGACGCGGAAGACGAGTTCCTCGGGGAGGGCCTCCTTGTCGCGCCACAGGGCCCAGCCGACGCCCGGGTAGACCAGGCCGTATTTGTGTCCCGAGGTGTTGATCGAGGCCACGCGCGGGAGGCGGAAGTCCCAGACCAGGTCCTCGTCCAGGAAGGGGGCGACCATGGCGCCGGACGCGCCGTCCACGTGGACCGGGATGTCGAGGCCGGTGCGCGCCTGGAGTGCGTCCAGGGCTGCGCACAGGTCGGCGATCGGCTCGTAGGAGCCGTCGAAGGTGGAGCCGAGGATGCCGACGACCCCGATCGTGTTCTCGTCGCACAACTCGGCCGCTGCTTGTGGGTCGAGGTGGAAGCGGTCGCCCTCCATGGGGACCTGGCGGGCCTCGACCTCCCAGAAGTTGCAGAACTTCTCCCAGCAGACCTGGACGTTCACGCCCATCACCAGGTTCGGGCGGGCCGCTGGGTAGCGGTCCTTGTTGCGTTGCGTCCAGCGGCGCTTGAGGGCCATTCCGGCGAGCATGCAGGCCTCGCTGGAGCCGGTCGTCGAGCAGCCGACGGCCGCGGATGGATCCGGTGCGTTCCACAGGTCCGCGAGCATGGCCACGCAGCGTTTCTCCAGCTCTGCGGTGCGTGGGTACTCGTCCTTGTCGATCATGTTCTTGTCCCGGCACTCCGTCATCAGGACGCCGGCTTCCGGCTCCATCCAGGTGGTGACGAACGTCGCCAGGTTCAGGCGGGAGTTGCCGTCCAGCATCAGCTCGTCGTGCACGAGCTGGGCCGCTGTCATCGGGGGCAACGGCGCGTCCGGGAGCCGGTGTTTGGGCGGGGCCTCCGTCATGCCGCCGACCGGATTGGCCTCCCCGTAGAAGGGGTTCACGGACATGGGGCGCTCGGCGTGCTGGTCGGGACCTTCGTGCAACGGCATGGGCGTGCCTCCGATAAGGATCAAAAGAACCAACGGGTACTAGCGAACCGGAGTTCCGTCCGCGCGCAACTGCATCTGCGGTCTCCCGGTCACCAGCAGCCAGGCCGGCAGCGAGCCGACGCAGAGCAGGGCGAGGATGGCGGGGGAGGCCACCAGGATCGTGGCCGTGAAGAGGCTCACCCAGCCTTGTCGGGTGATCGCCAGGAGCATGCCCAGGACGCCCGCCGCGACCGCGAGCGCCGGGTCCACGGCGGGCACGACCGCGTGGGCGAAGAGGCCGAACGCGACGCCGACGAACACCGACGGGAAGATCCGGCCGCCCCGGAAGCCGCAGGACGTGGCGACCAGCATTGCCGCCAGTTTCACGACGGTCATCGTCGCGAACTGGCCCGCCGACCAGCCCTCGGGATCGGCCGCGAGCGCACCGATCTGGTCCAGCCCCTTGAAGAGCGTCAGATGGCCGCCCACGGCCGCCAGAAGGCCCAGCACGAGCCCACCGGCCGGAAGCGCCAGCATGGGGTGCCCGAGGCGGGAGAAGGCGCCGTGGGCGTAGGGGAGCGCGTAGACCGCGGCCATTCCGAGCAGTGCGGCCAGTGGTGCCAGTACCAGGACCGCCAGCAGGTCGCCCCATCCCGGTCGGCCGAACGCGGGCAGGTGCAGGTCGAAGGTCGGATGGGCCACCAGGGTGGTCGTCATGGCGCCCGCCCCGGCCGCCGCGAGCGGCGCGAACACGTTGTCCCACAGGGCGCCCCTGGTCTGCCGTTTGGCCAGCGCCTCCGAGATGAGCAGGGCCGCCGCGACCGGCGTCCCGAACAGCGCGCCGATCGTCGCCGACTCGGCCAGCGCCCCCCACATCCCGCCCGGCATCCGCGGCGCCAGCCTGCGCCCCGCCCACAGCGCGAGACCCACGTTCACCGCGATGATCGGGTTCTCCGGGCCGAGACTCGGCCCGCCCGCGAGCATCAGCGCGGTCGCCAGCAGGAGACCCGGCAGCACGACGGGCGGCAGCGGTACGGCTTCCAGGCCGGTGGTGGCCGGATCGGGACCGGCGTGCCCCGGGACCTTCCACACCACCAGCCCGACCACGATGCCGGTCGCCGTCAGCATGACGAACATCCACAGCACCGAGTACCGGCCGATGCCCAGGGCGTCGGGCAGGTCATTCCAGAGCACGTGCTGAAACTGCTCGGCCACCTCGCTCACCGAGATGAAGAGCAGACTCGCGAGCACGCCCACGACCAGCGCGGGGACGATCAACGGCAGCAGGGTGCGCGCCGGGGTCGTAGGGGCGGCGGGTGCCTGTTGCGCGCTGTCCTGGGCCACGCGCTCACCATAAGCGGGCAAAACGGACCGAACATCTCGGGAGTACGGGGCTTGCACCTCACGTGACGTGAGGCCTCAGCGTGGGGTGCGGACACAGAAGGGAGCGGAAGTGAGCTACTCCGTAGGACAGGTCGCCGGGTTCGCCGGGGTCACCGTGCGCACGCTGCACCACTACGACGACATCGGCCTGCTCGTCCCCAGCGAGCGCAGCCACGCGGGTCACCGGCGCTACGCCGACGCCGACCTCGACCGGCTGCAGCAGATCCTGTTCTACCGGGAACTCGGCTTCCCGCTCGACGAGGTCGCGGCCCTGCTCGACGACCCGGCGACGGACCCGCGCGCGCATCTGCGCCGGCAGCACGAGTTGCTGACCGCCCGGATCGAGAAGCTCCAGAAGATGGCCGAGGCCGTGGAACACGCCATGGAGGCACGCACGATGGGCATCAACCTCACCCCCGAGGAACGCTTCGAGGTCTTCGGTGACAAGGACCCCGAGCAGTACGCCGAAGAGGCCGAACAGCGCTGGGGCGGCACCGAGTCCTACGCCGAGTCGCAGCGCAGGGCCGCCCGCTACACCAAGGCCGACTGGAAGCGCCTCCAGGCGGAGGTCGACGCCTGGAGCGAGCGCTACGCCACCCTGGTGACCGCCGGCGAACCACCCACCGCCGACGCGCCGATGGACCTCGCCGAGGAACACCGCCTGCACATCGACCGCTGGTTCTACGAGTGCTCCTACGAGATGCACGTCTGCCTCGCCGAGATGTACGTCTCCGACGAGCGCTTCAAGGCGTTCTACGACTCCATGGCCCCCGGCCTGGCCGAGCACCTCCGGGACGCGATCCTGGCGAACGCGTCCCGGCACACCTCGTAGGCGGCTGGTCCGGGGTCACTCCCGGGCCAGGACCACCGCCGTCCCGTAGGCGCACACCTCGGTGCCGACGTCCGCCGCCTCGGTGACGTCGAAGCGGAAGGCCAGGACGCCGTTGGCCCCACGCGCGTGTGCCTGCTCGATGAGCCGCTCCATGGCCTGGTTGCGGGTCTGCACGAGGGTCTTGGTGAGCCCCTTCAGCTCACCGCCGACCATCGACTTCAGACCGGCGCCGATCTGGCTGCCCAGATGCCGTGAGCGCACGGTCAGCCCGAACACCTCGCCGATCACCCGCTCGACCCGGTAGCCGGGAACGTCGTTCGTCGTCACGACCAGCACATCGGCCTGCGGCCCCTGGCCGCCGCCGTACTCTTCGATACCCATGGCTCACAGCTTTGTCCTATGGGATGCACAGTGCATCCTGGAGACACCGGTGGAACCTGGGACGGACACATCGCGTTGATAGCTTTGTGCGGCTGTACCTGGACGCTGGCACCTCCCTCCACCCCTCAGGAGCCCGGAACCGTGATGACGCTCGCCCTCGGCCCGAGCTGGCTCGATCCGAACACCATGCTCGACCGGTTCGGTATCTGGGGCCTCCTGCTCGTGGTCTTCGCGGAGTCCGGCCTGCTCATCGGGTTCTTCCTGCCGGGTGACTCCCTGCTGTTCACCTGCGGCCTGCTGATCACCGCGGGCACCCTCGACTTCCCGCTGTGGGCGGCCGTCGCGCTGATCTGCGTCGCCGCGATCCTCGGCGACCAGGCGGGCTACGTCTTCGGCAAGAAGGTCGGCCCCTCGCTCTTCAACCGCCCGGACTCACGCCTCTTCAAGCAGGAGAACGTGGTCAAGGCGCACGAGTTCTTCGAGAAGTACGGCCCCAAGTCCCTTGTCCTGGCCCGCTTCGTGCCCATCGTGCGCACGTTCACGCCGATCATCGCCGGCGTCAGCGGCATGAAGTACCGCTCCTTCATCACGTTCAACGTCATCGGCGGCGTCCTGTGGGGCGCGGGCGTGACCCTGCTCGGCTCCTGGCTCGGCAACATCGACTTCGTCCACAAGAACATCGAAGCGATCCTCATCCTGATCGTCCTCATCTCCGTGGTCCCGATCATCATCGAGTTCCTGCGAGCCCGCTCCAAGGCCAAGAAGAACCCCCAGGAGCAGCGCCAGGAGCAGCCCGGCGACCCGGCCGCGACCCAGCCCTTCCCGGTGATCATGGACGACTCGACGACCCAGCTCCGCCGCATCGACGAGCCCCAGCAGCAGCCCCAGCAACAGCAGAACAACGGCTACGACCAGAACAACGGCTACGACGAGTACTACGCGCAGCCCCAGCAGCAGCCGTACGCCCAGCAGTACCCCCAGCAGACGTACCAGCCGCAGCAGCAACAGCCGTACGGCAACCAGCAGTACCCGCCGTACGACAACCAGGGCTACCCACAGGCCTAGCTGCAACACGCCCTGAAGGGGCGCGGGGAACCGCGCGACCAGCCACATGCGACCCGCACTCGCCAATGCTCAACGCATCCCGAGCTATTGGACGCTCAGAAACCCCGAGTCCGCTTGGCAGCCCGCCGCGCCCCGGCCGACGCCCCCGGAACCCGCAAGAACAACCGCGAGATCTCCGACCCCAAATTCACCCCGATCGCGATGGCCATGGCCAGCGACGCCGCCGTGGCCAACGACACCAGCCCCTTGTCGACCTCGTTCTGAGCAATCGCCAACAGACCGAAGTACGTGGCCGATCCCGGCAACAGGGGCCCGATCGCCGCGGTGGTGTACGGCAGCGCCGAGGCGAACCGGTACCGCGACAGCAACTGCCCGAACAGCCCGACCAGCCCCGCCGCGACAGCCGTGGACGCGGCCGGCGAGATCCCCGCGACGAAGTTCATCGCCCCGTAGACCGACCAGGCGACACCCCCGTTGAGGGACACGAGCAGCACGGTGGATCGTTCCTGCTGGAGCAGTACGGCGAAGGTCAGCGACAGCAGGACGGACGCGCCGATCTGCCACAGCGGCCGGTCGGAGTTGCCGAGGGCCACGTCCGGATTGAGCTGGGCGCCGAGCTTCACGCCGAAGTACAGGACGATCAGGACGCCGGCCACGATGCCGACGAAGAAGTACATGACTTCCAGGAGCCGGGCCGACGCGGTGATGTAGAAGCCGGTCAGGCCGTCCTGTACGCCCGCCACGAGCGCCCGCCCGGGCAGCAGGGCGAACAGCCCACCGGTGATGACCGCGGAGGCCTTCACGTCGACGTTGGCGACCGTGAGCGCGACCCCTATCGCGGCGGGCGGCATCGCGGCGACGGTGAACTGGTAGAACTCCGGCAGCCCGCGCCCCGCGCACAGCCACGCCAGCCGGTCGCCGAGCATCGCGCCGAGCGCGGCGGCGAAGAACACGACGATGTCACCGCCGACGAGCACGGAGGCGGCGCCCGCGAGCAGCCCGCTGGCGGAGGTCAGGACCCAGCCGGGGTACGGGTGCCGGTTGCGCCGCATCGCCGCGAGCCGCCGGTAGGCGTCCTCCAAGGAGAGTGCCGTTTCCGGGTCGCTGAGGTCCTGGACCAGCCGGAACACGGCCGCGAGCCGCGTGTAGTCGGTGCCCCGGCGGCGCACGGTCCGTGACGCGGTCACCGGATCGTCCACCAGGGAGGGCTGATAGGAGATCGAGAGGAGTGTGAAGGTGACGGTCGGCTCGCAGCGGTCGAGGCCGTAGGAACGGCAGACCGCGAACATCGCCGCCTCGACGTCCTCGGCGCCCTCCCCGCCCGCGAGCAGCAACTCGCCGATGCGGAGCGTCAGATCGAGCACGCGCGGTACGGCGGGGCCGCTGTCGTCAGGCTTCTGCACCGGCTCCGGCGCGGGCCGCTCGGTCACCGGCATGCGCAGCATCGTCCGCATCCGGTCCTGCCAGGGCACGTCCTTGGTGAGGCTGACGAGCGGGATCCCGCTCGGCGGTGTGAAGGCCGGCGGTGCCTCTCTGGCGCTGTAGGTGCTGGGCGTACTGAACGCCGATCCCTCGGACTCCTCGACGGTCGGCGCCGTCACGTCGAGCCCGCGCGGAACGGCGAACTCCGACGTCGTGGACGACTCCCCGTCAGCGGCCGCGACACCCGAGGGAGCCGTGAACGCACTCCTGACCTCGTCCGACTGCGGCTTGCGGTCCTCCGCTTCGGTCACTCCGTAGCACTCCCTGAACGACACCTCCAGTGATCCTCAGTATGCGCACAGACGATCAGAAGGGGCGGCGCGTAGCGCCTCGGTGAGGGGTGGTGATCGGGCGACGGGCGGGCGGGCCGCACGCGTGCGCGTGCGGCCCGCCCGCGGACAAGGGGGCTCAGTGGCCGCCCTGCTCCTTCAGTCGCTTGTACGAGCGCTCGATCTCCGCCTCGGCGTCCGTACGGCCCACCCAGTTGGCACCCTCGACCGACTTGCCGGGCTCCAGGTCCTTGTAGACCTCGAAGAAGTGCTGGATCTCCAGGCGGTCGAACTCCGACACGTGGTGGATGTCACGCAAGTGCTCCACGCGCGGGTCGGACGCCGGGACGCACAGCAGTTTGTCGTCGCCGCCGGCCTCGTCGGTCATCCGGAACATGCCGATCGCGCGGCACTTGATGAGGCAGCCGGGGAAAGTCGGCTCCTCCAGGATGACCAGCGCGTCCAGCGGGTCGCCGTCCTCGCCGAGAGTGTTCTCGACGAAGCCGTAGTCGGCCGGGTAACTGGTCGAGGTGAAGAGTCGACGGTCCAAGCGGATCCGACCGGTCTCGTGGTCCACCTCGTACTTGTTCCGCGAACCCTTCGGGATCTCGATCGTGACGTCGAACTCCACCGGTGGCTCCTCCATGATCAGCACATAGTTCTGGTGGTTAAGTGTCCCTCACGCAGGTGTGTGATCGCGAAAGGGGCTGGTGGTCGTGCCGGAGCTGAGGCCTTGGCGGGCCGCGAGACCGCAAGTGGCGCGGGTCGCGCGAGCCGTCCGGCCCCGTCTCAAGCGGGCCGCGCAATCCGTGAAACCGCAGGTCACACGGGTCGCCCAAGCCGTGGGGCCACAGGTCGCGCGGGTCACTGACGCCGTGTCACCGCGCGTCGCCCGGCTCGTCGCATCCGTGTCACCGCAGGTCGCGAAGTTGCCGCGGCCGAACAAGACCTGGCAGTTCACCGCCGTCGCCGCCACCGCCGGAATGGCACTGGCCGCCGGTGTGGTGACCGCCGCCGGTCCCTGGGACTCCTCCGGTCAGCGTACGGCCGAGCGGGACCACGCAGTCGCACAGGAACGTTCAGGTGGCGTAGATCACGGCCGTAATTCCGATACGTCCGCCAAGGCACCCCGCCCCGCCCCCAGCGCCGCATCCGTCCTGGTCGCCCTCGGCGGCTCCGCCAGCACCGTGAAGTCGGCGCCGACCGGCACGGCCCTCGCGGACGTCCTGAACCCCCTCCTGGGCAACTCGGCGCTCGGCACCCGCCACACGGCCGCCGTGGTGGACGTGTCGACCGGCAAGCGCCTCTACGGCGTCGGCGCGGACGACGCCCTGACCCCGGCCTCGACGACGAAGATCGCCACCGCGGTGGCCGCCCTCTCCGCCCTCGGTGCCGACCACCGCTTCACCACCCGCACCGCCCTGGAGCCCGACACCAAGGAACTCGTCCTGGTCGGCGGCGGCGACCCCACGCTGACCGCCCACAAGGACGCCGACGGCTGGGCCGGCCTGCGCACCCTCGCCGACAGCACGGCGACGGCCCTGAAGAAGCGCGGCACGCGCGCGGTGACGCTGTCGTACGACAAGACCCTGTACTCGGGTTCCGAACTCCACCCGATCGGGGTCAACGAGAACCTCGCCCCGGTCAGCGCTCTGATGGCCGACGAGGGCCGTACGGACGACTCGTCGAGCGGGCCGGTGCGGCGCGTGACGGATCCGGCGGCGGACGCGGCGGAGAAGTTCGCGGGCTTCCTTGAGGAGCGCGGCATCAAGACGACGTCCCCGGGCCCCTCCAAGGCGACCGCCCGCGCGGACACCCTCGCCACGGTCTCCTCGCCGGCGCTGTCCGACATCGTCGAGCGGATGCTGACCAACAGCGACAACGACATCGCGGAGGCCCTGGCCCGCCAGACCGCCGTGGCGACGGGCAAGCGCGCCGACTTCGAAGGCGGCGCCGCCGCGATCGCCGCCCAGTTGGCGAAGCTCCGACTCCCGGTCAAGGGCGCCGCGTTCAACGACGGCAGCGGCCTCGACCGCGCCGACCGCCTCACCGCCGACCTCCTGACCGCCCTCCTGGTCAAGGCGGGCGACCCGGCCCACCCCGAACTCCGCCCGGTCCTCACGGGTCTCCCCATCGCCGGTTTCACGGGCACCCTGACGACCCGCTACACGGACGCGACGGGCGCGGCCGGCGTCGTCCGCGCCAAGACGGGCACCCTGACGGGCGTCAACACGCTGGCCGGCACGGTCGTGGACAAAGACGGCCAACTCCTGGCCTTCGCGTTCCTGGCCTCCGACACGACGAACGCCCTGGAGGCCCAGGCGGCCTTGGACCACACGGCAACGGCGTTGGCGGCCTGCGGCTGTAGTTCGTAACCGCTGCGGGCAGGCGTTCCGCAAGGCGATGGGGATCCCCCCGCTCGAGCGAAGCCGAGAGTGGGGGGAGGGCGGGCACAGCCGACAACACCGGGCGCCCGCGCAACAGACGTCCACCTGACCGACCGTCGCGGCCTGCCCCAAGTGGGAGCGACCACGTACGGTTGACGCATGACGAGCATCGGTGGTGCCGAGATGGTCGACTGGAATCTCGCGGTGGCGACCGCGACCCGACTCGTACGGCCGGGCCCCGACGTGAGCCGTGACGAGGCCCGGGCCGTCGTCGCGGAGCTGCGCCGGCATGCGAAGGCCTCGGAGCAACACGTCCGGGGTTTCACCCGGATGGGCACGGACGACCTCCACGACACCCCGATCCTGGTCGTCGACCGCCCCGGCTGGGTGCGGGCGAACGTCGCCGGGTTCCGGGAGGTCCTCAAGCCGCTGCTCGACAAGATGCAGGAGCGGCGCGGCAACACCCCCGGGGGCGCGGTCTTCGGCGCGGTCGGCGGCAAGGTGACCGGTGTCGAGCTGGGGATGCTGCTGTCGTTTCTGTCCTCGCGGGTGCTCGGCCAGTACGAGACCTTCGCCCCGGCGTCCCGCGAGCTGCCGGCGGGCGCGAAGGGCGGGCGGCTGCTGCTGGTCGCGCCGAACATCGTGCACGTGGAGCGCGAACTCGACGTACAGCCCCACGACTTCCGCCTGTGGGTGTGCCTGCACGAGGAGACGCACCGCACGCAGTTCACGGCCGTGCCCTGGCTGCGTGACCACCTGGAGGGTGAGATCCAGTCGTTCTTGGGGGAGACCGAGGTCGACCCGATGACCGTCCTGGAGCGCATCCGGGAGGCCGCCCAGTCGTTGGCGGGCGGCCGGCCCGAGGGCGAGGAGGACGACGAGGGCCGCTCCCTCGTGGAGATCGTGCAGACGCCCGCGCAGCGGGAGATCCTCGGCCGGCTCACCGCCGTGATGTCCCTCCTGGAGGGGCACGCCGACTTCGTGATGGACGGCGTCGGCCCGGAGGTGGTGCCGAGCGTCGCCGAGATCCGCGAGAAGTTCCAGCAGCGTCGCGCCAAGGGCGCCTCCCGGCTGGACTCGGCGCTGCGCAAACTGCTGGGCCTGGACGCCAAGCTGAGGCAGTACCGGGACGGCGAGCGGTTCGTACGCGCGGTCGTCGAACAGGTGGGCATGGACGGCTTCAACCGGGTGTGGACCTCCCCGAACACGTTGCCGACGAAGACCGAGATCGCCAAACCGGCGGACTGGGTCGCGCGGGTGCACCGCAAGGCCGAGTCGTGAACCGGTCGCGGAGGTGGTGAGACGGATTCGGCCGACGGCAGGCGAACGCCCCCGCAATCACCCGTCCGAGGGACCGTGAGCGATGGGTAGGCGTGCGATGCTCGGGGAACGCCCCGGTTCTGTCACCATCTACACACTCTGAGTGACCGAACCTCGGGCC
The DNA here is from genome assembly GCF_036227225.1 of Streptomyces sp. NBC_01478. Lineage (GTDB taxonomy): Bacteria > Actinomycetota > Actinomycetes > Streptomycetales > Streptomycetaceae > Streptomyces. The sequence goes on from NZ_CP109444.1 coordinate 6,606,473, forward strand.
AACCCCCCGAAAACTTCATGAAGGGAACCGGACATGGGTCCCCATCCTGCGGTCGCGGCGATACGCCTGGCGGTCCGCCGCGTCCTCCACGACATCCTCACCGACCACGAGGCCCTGCAGACCGCGGGCGCCTCCCGGCACACCTCGCACGAGCGCCCGCCCTCGCCGCTCGTGCTCGTGGCGTGCTCCGGCGGCGCCGACTCCATGGCACTCGCCTCCGCCCTCGCCTTCGAAGCACCCAAGCTCGGCATCAGGGCCGGCGGCATCACCGTCGACCACGGCCTCCAGGCCGGCTCCGACCTGCGCGCCGACGAGGTCGTCCTGCGCCTGCGCGAACTGGGCCTGGACCCCGTAGAAGCCACCGCAGTGACCGTGGGCCGCGAGGGCGGCCCCGAGGCAGCCGCCCGGGACGCCCGCTACGCCGCCCTCGACGCCTGCGCCGCCCGGCACGGCGCCGCCGCCGTCCTGCTCGGCCACACGCGCGACGACCAGGCGGAAACCGTCCTGCTGGGCCTCGCTCGCGGCTCGGGCATCCGCTCCCTGTCCGGAATGGCCGCGGTCTCGGGGGCCGACGGCCGTTACCGCCGCCCCTTCCTGCAACTCGACCGGCAGACCGCCCGCAAGGCCTGCATGGCCCAGTCGCTGCCCGTCTGGGACGACCCGCACAACGCCGACCCCGCGTACACCCGTTCCCGGCTGCGCCACGAGGGCCTGCCGGCCCTGGAGAAGGCGCTCGGCAAAGGGGTCGTGGAGGCACTCGCCCGTACGGCGCAACTCTCCCGGGACGACGCCGACGCCCTCGACACCTGGGCCAGCCAGGCCGAGGCCTCCGTACGCGACGCCACGGGCCTCCTGGAGTGCGCCAAGCTCTACGCCCTGCCGCCCGCCGTACGCCGCCGCATCCTGCGCCGGGCCGCCATCAACGCCGGCGCCCCCGCCGGTTCGCTCTTCGCCCGGCACATCGAGGAAGTCGACCGCCTGATCACCGGCTGGCGCGGCCAGGGAGCCATCAATCTCCCGGGCAAGGTCGTCGCCCGGCGCCAGGGTGGCAGACTGGTGATTCGGCAAGGCTGAATCGACACCCCCTCCGGACCTCCGGGGGCGGGGCCAGGTAGTAGCCGGTGGGACGACCGAAAGTGATGCGGGTGGACGCGAAAGACATGGGTGACGACCTCCAGTCGGTGCTCATCACCAAGGAAGAGATCGACGCGAAGCTCGTGGAGCTCGCCGCGAAGATCGACGCGGAGTACGCGGGCAAGGATCTGCTGATCGTCGGCGTTCTCAAGGGCGCGGTGATGGTCATGGCGGACCTCGCCCGGGCGCTGTCCACCCCCGTCACCATGGACTGGATGGCCGTGTCGTCGTACGGCGCGGGCACCCAGTCCTCCGGTGTCGTGCGGATCCTCAAGGACCTCGACACCGACATCAAGGGCAAGCACGTCCTCATCGTCGAGGACATCATCGACTCGGGACTGACGCTGTCCTGGCTGATCTCCAACCTCGGCTCGCGCGAGCCCGACTCGTTGAAGATCTGCACCCTGCTGCGCAAGCCGGAGGCGGCCAAGGTCGCCATCGAGGTGGAGTGGGTCGGCTTCGACATCCCGAACGAGTTCGTCGTCGGCTACGGCCTCGACTACGCGGAGAAGTACCGCAACCTCCCGTTCGTCGGTACGCTCGCGCCGCACGTCTACGGCGGCTAGAGCCACTCGGCCCAAGCCCTGTAAGACGATCGGGAACCCCAGCGGGTTTCGCGCCGTTGGAGCATGCAGACGCGTCTCCCAGCCGTCCCGTGAGACTTCGGGCAACATGGCTGGGGTACGGTCAGAAGAACTGTCTTTATCAAACTCACTATGGCAGGAGGGACGGAGCGACTTCGCTCCGTATGGATGGACGTGAAGCGATACTTCCGTGGGCCGGTCATGTGGATCGTGCTGGCCGTCCTTGCCGTGGTCGTGTTGATGCAGGTCGTCGGCTCGTCCGGCGGCTACAAGACGGTGGACACAGGCCAGGTCGTCCAGGCGATCAATGACAACAAGGTCGAGTCGGCCAAGATCACCACAGGCGACGAGCAGACCGTCAAGGTCACGCTCAAGAGCGGCTCCAAGGTCGAGGGCAGCTCCAAGATCCAGGCGAGCTACATCGGCGACCAAGGCGTGGACCTCGCGGCCACGCTGCAGACCAAGTACCAGGACAAGCAGATTCCGGACGGCTACACGGTCTCGCCGACGAAGCAGAACGCTTTCGTCGGGATCCTGCTGTCGCTGCTCCCCTTCGTCCTCATCGTGGTCGTCTTCCTGTTCCTGATGAACCAGATGCAGGGCGGCGGCTCCCGAGTCATGAACTTCGGGAAGTCCAAGGCCAAGCTCATCACCAAGGACACCCCGAAGACGACGTTCGCGGACGTCGCGGGCTCCGACGAGGCCGTCGAGGAACTGCACGAGATCAAGGAGTTCCTCCAGGAGCCGGCGAAGTTCCAGGCCGTCGGCGCCAAGATCCCCAAGGGCGTACTCCTGTACGGCCCGCCCGGCACCGGCAAGACCCTGCTGGCGCGCGCCGTCGCGGGCGAGGCCGGGGTGCCCTTCTACTCGATCTCCGGTTCCGACTTCGTCGAGATGTTCGTCGGTGTCGGTGCCTCCCGGGTCCGTGACCTGTTCGAGCAGGCCAAGGCGAACGCTCCGGCGATCGTCTTCGTCGACGAGATCGACGCGGTCGGCCGCCATCGCGGCGCCGGCCTCGGCGGTGGACACGACGAGCGCGAGCAGACGCTGAACCAACTGCTCGTCGAGATGGACGGCTTCGACGTCAAGGGCGGCGTGATCCTCATCGCCGCGACGAACCGGCCCGACATCCTCGACCCGGCCCTCCTGCGCCCCGGCCGCTTCGACCGCCAGATCGCGGTCGACCGTCCGGACATGCAGGGCCGTCTGGAGATCCTCAAGGTTCACCAGAAGGGCAAGCCGGTCGCACCGGACGTCGACCTCTCCGCGGTCGCCCGTCGTACGCCGGGCTTCACCGGCGCGGACCTGAGCAACGTCCTCAACGAGGCCGCCCTGCTCACCGCCCGGGGCAACCGCAAGCTGATCGACAACTTCATGCTGGACGAGGCGATCGACCGTGTGGTCGCGGGCCCGCAGAAGCGGACCCGGATCATGTCGGACAAGGAGAAGAAGATCACCGCGTACCACGAGGGCGGACACGCCCTGGTCGCGGCGGCTTCCCCGAACTCCGACCCGGTCCACAAGATCACGATCCTCTCCCGAGGCCGTGCTCTGGGCTACACGATGGTCCTGCCCGAAGAGGACAAGTACTCGACCACGCGCAACGAGATGCTCGACCAGCTCGCCTACATGCTGGGCGGCCGCGCTGCCGAGGAACTGGTCTTCCACGACCCGACCACCGGTGCCGCGAACGACATCGAGAAGGCCACCGCGACGGCCCGTGCGATGGTCACGCAGTACGGCATGACCGAGCGCCTCGGCGCGATCAAGTTCGGCGGCGACAACACCGAGCCCTTCCTGGGCCGGGAGATGTCGCACCCGCGCGACTACTCGGAAGAGGTCGCCGCGCTCGTCGACGAAGAGGTCAAGAAGCTCATCGAGAACGCGCACAACGAGGCCTGGGAGATCCTGGTCGAGAACCGTGACGTGCTCGACGCGCTCGTGCTCCAACTGCTGGAGAAGGAGACGCTGAACAAGGAGCAGATCGCCGAGGTCTTCGCTCCGATCGTCCGGCGTCCGGCCCGTCCCTCGTGGACCGGCTCCTCCCGCCGTACGCCGTCCACCCGCCCGCCGGTGCTCTCCCCCAAGGAGCTGTCACTGACGAACGGCACGAACGGCGTGGGTCCCGCGATCACCGCCGGTGCGACCGCCGAGTCCTCTCCCACGCTGGAGAAGGCCCCGGAGGAGCGCCCCGAGAACTGACGCGCGTCTCACACGGCCTGAAATGGATGCCGCGCCCCCCTGGATTTAGCCTGGGGGGCGCGGCTTTTCCATATGCCCGCAACTGAGGCGTGTGTCCCGCACACGCGCGACCCGCACAGGAACGAGGCACGACATGACCGATCCCGTGACGCTGGACGGCGAGGGAGCGATCGGCGTCTTCGACGAGAAGCGTGCCGAGAACGCCGTACGCGAACTGCTGATCGCGGTCGGTGAGGACCCGGACCGGGAGGGGCTCAGGGAGACGCCGGCGCGGGTGGCGCGGGCGTACAAGGAGATATTCGCGGGGCTGTGGCAGAAGCCCGAGGATGTGCTGACGACGACGTTCGACCTGGGGCACGACGAGATGGTCCTGGTGAAGGACATCGAGGTCCTGAGCAACTGTGAGCATCATCTGGTGCCGTTCGTCGGCGTCGCCCATGTCGGCTACATCCCGTCCGCCGACGGCAAGATCACGGGGCTGTCGAAGCTGGCCCGGCTGGTGGACGTCTATGCTCGGCGGCCGCAGGTGCAGGAACGGCTCACCACGCAGATCGCCGACTCCCTGATGGAGATTCTGGAGCCGCGTGGAGTCATCGTCGTGGTCGAGTGCGAGCACATGTGCATGTCGATGCGGGGTGTGCGGAAGCCGGGGGCCAAGACGATCACGTCGGCGGTGCGGGGGCAGTTGCGGGACTCGGCGACGCGTAATGAGGCGATGAGTCTCATCATGGCGCGCTGACGGATCGCTTCGCTGGAAGGACCGGGGCGGGTCCTCGGTTGGGTGCGGGTCTGTGGGGGCTGGTCGCGCAGTTCCCCGCGCCCCTTTGGGGCGCTCAAGTCGGGGGCGCTCTCAGGTGACCGGTGTTGCCCCTGCCGTGTTGTTGTCGTCGTCCTCCGGGAGTTTGCAGACTCGCTCCAGGAAGATGGCCGCCACTATCACCGCGATGCCCGCCAGGACCGAGAAGCCGGCGTAGATGGCCTGGTCGCGGCGGGCGGGGATGTCCAGGGACTCCAGGAGGTAGGCGCCCGTGCCGCCGTACATGCCGGCGACGAGGGCGGCGACCAGGGCGCTGGCCTGGCCGAAGACGACCGCGCGGGCGGCCATCAAGGGGTCGACGCCCTTGGCGCCGGGGCGGCGCTCGCGCTGGGCCTTGAGGCGGGCGCGCAGGGAGAGCGCCGTGGCCAGCAGGACCACGGCGATCACGGCGAGCACGACGGGCGCGGCCAGCGGGACGCTCGGCAGGGTCCCCACCGCGCTCCACAGGCGGGCCCCCGCCCAGGACAGCACTCCGGCGATCACGAACACGCCGGCCAGCACCCTGATCCGCAGCTCTCTCACGGTGTCCCTTCAGCTCCCCGTGCCCTGTCCGGGCGTTGTGGTCGTCTCGACCTTAACGACTACTCGGGCAGCCGGAGTTCCAGGTCCTTGCGGGGCGCGACGCCGTCACGGGTGATGTCGTCCAGGAGGGCGGCGACCGGGCCGTGGCCGGGCAACTGCGCCTCGGGCTCCACGTCGTGCCAGGGGGCGAGCACGAAGGCCCGTTCGTGGGCGCGCGGGTGGGGGAGTGTCAGCACCGGGTCGTCGGAGACGACGTCGGCGTACGCGACGATGTCGACGTCGATCGTGCGCGCGCCCCAGCGCTCCTCGCGGACCCGGTGGAACGCCTCCTCGACCGCGTGCGCCCGCTCCAGCAGGGAGGACGGGGGCAGGGTGGTCTTGAGGACGACGACCGCGTTGAAGTACGACGGCTGGCTGCCGGGCTCGACGCCCCACGGCTCCGTCTCGTAGACCGGGGACACGGCCTTGATGCGGACGCCGGGGGTGTCCTCCAGGGCGTCGACGGCGCCCTGGAGGGTCTCCAGGCGGTTGCCCAGGTTCGCGCCGATGGAGATCACGGCGCGCCTCGGGTTGCTGAGGGTGGTGTCGGCGGCGTCCACCTGCTGCACCACGGAGGCGGGCACCGGCTGGACGGTCGGGTCGCTGTGACCCTCGGTGAACGAGAAGGTCATACTCGGCTCCGGGTGATGGTGACGGTCACGTCGTCGAAGGGGACGGTGATCGGGGCGTCCGGCTTGTGGACGCGGACCTCGACCTCCTCGACCCCTTCGTGCTTCAGGCAGGTCTGCGCGATGCGCTCGGCGAGGGTCTCGATGAGGTTGACGGGCTCACCCTCGACGACGGCCACGACCTCCTCCGCCACGACGCCGTAGTGCACGGTCTTCGTCAGGTCGTCGTCGGCGGCGGCCGGCCGGGTGTCCAGCCCCAGGACGAGGTCCACGATGAAGGTCTGGCCCTCCTCGCGCTCCTTGGGGAACACGCCGTGGTGCCCGCGGGCCTTCAGGCCGCTCAGCGCGACACGATCCACGCGAATCACTCCTGCAATCGTCGGTGGTGGCCGGTTCGTACCGTGTGCGGGCGGTACCCCGGCCTCGAACGAATCTACCTGCGGGCACTGACAATGCCGGGCCACGAGGGCGTGGGCACTGTCCGGGGCCAGGGGGTTCGTGGAGCGTTTCCCCTGGGGAACCCGGTGGCTCATGGGTCGGTAGCCGCCCCTACCCCGGGGTTCGTGATTCCAACCACTTCTTCGGCCTGATGGGCGCCTACCCACTCAGGTGGGGGTGTCCTCGCTGTCGTCCTCGTCGTTTTCGGCCAACACCGGGGACGCGTGGTGCGACCAGAGCTTCCAGCCCTCGGGGGTGCGCCGGAACACGTTCGTGGCGACCACGAGCTGGCCGACGAGCGGGCCCAGTTCGTCGCTGTCGTCGGGGGAGGGGCCGCCGCTGAGGATGTTCTCCGTGCAGGTGACCAGCGCGGTGTCGCCGGTCACAGAGACATGCACGTCGGTGAGGAAGAACTGGATGTACTCGGTGTTCGCCATGATCAGCGCGTACGACCGCAGGACCTCGCCGCGTCCGGTGAGCACCGGCCAGCCCGGGTGCACGCAGGAGATCACACCGCTGTCCGCCGGGTCGTGGTACTCCTCGTCGATGCCGAGGTCGGCCGGAGTGAGCCAGAGCGCGGACAACTCGTCGAAGTCACCGCGCTCCAGCGTCTCGTAGAACGCGGTGTTGGCGAGTTCCACCTGCTCGACGTCGGTGTGGGGGGCGGTCACAGGGCTCCCTCGGAGCTGGTGTGCGAGGCCGCGGGGGCGCCGGTGGCGCGCGCCCACTCGACGGCGCGTGCGACGCGTACGGCGTCGGCCGTGGCGCGGACCTCGTGGACGCGCACCGCCCACGCGCCGGCGTGCGCCGCGAGCGCGGAGACGGCGGCCGTGGCGGCGTCGCGCTCGCGCGCGGGCGGGGGCGCCCCCTCGGGGCCTGCGAGGACGCGGCCGAGGAACCGTTTGCGGGACGCGGCGACCAGGAGGGGGTGGCCGAGGGCGAGCAGGCGGTCGAGGTGGGCGAGGAGGACGAGGTCGTGCTCGGCGTCCTTGGAGAAGCCGAGGCCCGGGTCGACGACGACGCGGTCCGGGGAGACACCGCCCGCGAGAACGGCCTCCACGCGTGCGTGCAGTTCGTCGACGACCTCGGTGACGACGTCGTCGTAGACGCCTCTGACGTTGCCGCCCTCCAGGAAGCCGCGCCAGTGCATGACCACGAAGGGGGCGCCCGAGGCGGCGACGACCGGGATCATCGCGGGGTCGGCGAGACCGCCGCTGACGTCGTTGACGAGTGCGGCGCCGGCGGTGAGGGCCTGCTCGGCGACGGAGGCGCGCATGGTGTCCACGGAGACGGTGACGCCCTCGGAGGCGAGGCCGCGGACCACGGGGATGACGCGCTTGAGTTCCTCGGCCTCGTCGACGCGGGAGGCGCCGGGGCGGGTGGACTCACCGCCGACGTCGACCAGGTCGGCGCCTTCGGTGACCAGGCCGAGGCCGCGCTTGACGGCTGCCGTGGTGTCGAAGAAGCGGCCGCCGTCGGAGAAGGAGTCGGGGGTGACGTTCACGACTCCCATGACCGCGCACCGGTCCCACTCCGGAAGGCCCGTGACGCGCCCGCGTCCGCTCTGCTTGCTCATACGTTCAGCCTAGGCCCAGAGCGAGGGGGTGCGGCCCTGCGGGCCGGGTGGAAGGGGCTGGTCCGGTGCGGGAGGGGGGCTCCGGGGCGGGGTGGGTCGTGGGTCGTTCTGCCTGCGGGGCGGGCGGGGTACGGGCCTCGCCCGACTCGACAGCGCTCCGCCGGTCGGCGTGCTCCGCAGGGGGCGCGAGAGCCGGGGAGCGGGGCCCTCTGCCGTGGACCGTCCGGTGGCGGCCTGCCTTCGCGGCGGTGGTGCGCGGTTGCGCCGTACTGGCTTACGGCCGTGGATCGCCTGTCGGCGGCCGCCGAGCCTTGCCGTGGTTGCCGTGGTGCGGTGGACCGGGCCCATCGCCGTAGCGCCCCGCGCGAGGGCCTCCGGGCCGGGCCGGGCGGAAAGCTCCGGTCCGGCCCGAGCGATACCCCCAGCCGGAACTGAGGTTCTCGCTCGGGCCGGACCCGTCGGTCAGGCCGCCCGTACGTCCCGTTCCGCCAAGCCGTGCGTGCACGCCGGAGCCACGGCCTTGCGGCGGCGCAGGAAGCGCGGCAGCGGGAGGGCCAGGTTGACGAAGCCCTCCGCCTGCATCGCGGCGAAGCCGATGCGCGGGAGGTCGCCGGAGGCGCGGTAGACGACGAAGCGGGGTTCCCAGCGGGGCTGGAACTTCGCGTTGAACTTGTACAGGGACTCGATCTGGAACCAGCGGGACAGGAACACGAGCAGTCCGCGCCAGGCGCGCAGCACCGGGCCCGCGCCGATCTTCTCGCCCCGCGCGAGTGCCGCGCGGAACATGGCGAAGTTGAGCGACACGCGCGTGATGCCGAGCTTCGGTGCCGCCTGGAGGGAGGCCACGATGAGCAGTTCGTTCATCCCCGGGTCCGCCGCGCGGTCGCGGCGCATCAGGTCCAGCGACATGCCGTCGGTGCCCCAGGGCACGAAGTGCAGGATCGCCTTCAAGTCGCCGTACTCGCCCGGCTGTTCGTCCGCCTTGTGGGCGGTCGCGATGAAGCAGTCACCGTCCTCCGGGTCGCCGATGCGGCCGAGCGCCATGGAGAAGCCGCGCTCGGTGTCGGTGCCCCGCCAGGCCTCCGCGGCGAGCCGGATCCGCTCCAACTCGCCCTCGCCGAGGTCACGTACACGCCGTACCCGGGTTTCGTAGCCGGCCCGCTCGATGCGCTTCACCATTTGGCGTACGTTGCGCATCGCGCGCCCGGCGAGCGAGAAATCCGCCACGTCGACCACCGCCTCGTCGCCGAGTTCGAGGGCGTCGAGGCCGGTCTCGCGGGTCCACACCTCGCCGCCCGTCTCCGAGCAGCCCATGACGGCCGGCGTCCAGGAGTGGGCCTTCGCCTCGTCCATGAACCGCTCGATGGCGCCCGGCCAGGCCTCCACGTCGCCGATCGGGTCACCGCTGGCGAGCATCACCCCGGAGACGACGCGGTACGTCACCGCCGCCTTGCCGCTGGGCGAGAAGACGACGGCCTTGTCGCGGCGCAGCGCGAAGTGACCGAGCGAGTCGCGCCGGCCGTGCTTCTCCAGGAGGGCGCGCAACTGCGTCTCGTCCTCCGGGGTGAGGCGTGCGGCCGGGTGCTCGGGACGGAACGCGAGGTAGATCGTCGTCACGGCGGTGAGCAGCCCCAGGGCGCCGAGCGAGAAGGCGACCGTCCAGGAGGTGCTGCCCTCGTAGTCGACCGGGCCCTCGAAGCCGAACAGGCCGTACAGGACGTGGGTGATCCGGTCGGCCAGGCTCGGGTCGCCGACCATGCGCTTGGAGTGGACGCTGACGATCACCAGTCCGAGGACGAGTGAACCGGCGCCCATGAGCACGAAGTTGGCGAGCGCGCGCCACCGGCTGCGCGGGTCGGGCAGCGCCCGGAACTCGTCGCGGTGCAGCAGCAGGGGTGCGAGCAGCGCGGCCGAGATGACGACTCCTATGAGGGAGTGCCGGTACGCGAACTGAGCCACCGCGCCCGCCGGCAGCAGCGCCACGGCGGCCCGCCAGGCCCGGCGCTTGCGCCGCCGGAGCCCGTGCGCGAGGAGCAGCAACAGCACGCCGGTGCTGAGCGCGAGAGCCGCCGCGAAGGGGCCGAGCGCGCCCGGCAGCACCTCCGCCATCGTGTGCATACGGCTGTGCCGGAAGCGCGGGAACACCCCCGCGGCGATGTCCAGCAGGCCGACGAGGGCGCAGGCCCTGGCGACGAGCGTGGGAACGACCTCGGGGCGCGGACCTCGGACTATGCGCCGGACCCGGCCTGAACGGCTCGGAACCCCACCCGACATTTCCCCATCTATCCTGACAGACATCGCATCCCGTAGTTCTGCGAGAGACCTTGGATCCGGGCCCGATTCGGGCATCCGGCGACATTGCGCCCTCTAGGACGGTGTCTACGGGAAGGAGGTTCCTTCCTTACCGAAAAGCCGGTTCAAAGGCCAAGGAAAGCCTGGGGCAAGCCCTCGCGAAAACGCGGGTGCCGCGGGCGGAAAGCGCAGGCGGGGACAGCTCATGGGACTCACGAGCAACAAGGTGTTGGTACTGGCGTTCGCGTGTGCCGCTCTGCTGTTCATCGGCACGGTGTGGCTGTGGCCGCGGCTGGCCCGACGGAACTGGCGGGCCGTCAGCGGACGCGTGGGGCTGTTGCTGGCAACGCAGTTGGTGCTCTTCGCCTCGGTGGGCCTGGGCGCCAACCAGGCCTTCGGGTTCTACGCGAGCTGGGCCGACCTGTTCGGCAAGGAGACCGACCAGGGAGTGGTCGTCGACAACTCGGCGCTCCAGGGCACGGGCGGACCGCTCCAAGTGGTCGAGACCCGGCGGGTGGACGCACCGGGCGGCTCCTCGCGGCCGCAGAGCGTCGGCCAGGTGCAGCGCGTCGACATAGTCGGCCGTACGACCCACATCGCCACCCCCGCGTACGTGTACCTGCCGCCGGAGTACTTCCAACCGCGTAACCGCACGCGCTCGTTCCCGGCGACGGTCGTCCTCACGGGGTACCCGGGCACCGCCCAGGCACTCGTCGACAAGCTGAACTACCCCCGCACGGCACTGGAGTTGGCCAGGGCCGGCCGGATGCAACCGATGATCCTGGTGATGATGCGGCCCACGGTGGCGCCGCCGCGCGACACGGAGTGCGTGGACGTCCCGGGCGGGCCGCAGACCGAGTCGTTCTTCGCCAAGGACCTCCCCGACGCCGTACTGGCCCACTACAGGGTGAGTAAAAAGCCCGGGAGCTGGGGCATCATCGGCGATTCCACGGGCGGTTACTGCGCCCTGAAACTCGCCATGCACCACCCCAAGGTGTACGCCGCCGCGGCGGGCCTGTCGCCGTACTACAAGGCGCCGAGCGACGCCACCACGGGAAACCTCTTCCAGGGCGACGAGACGCTGCGGAACGAGGCCGACCTGTCGTGGTACATCGAGCACCGGCCCGCGCCCGACACCTCACTGCTCGTCACCAGCAGCAGGATCGGGGAACACAACTACAACGACACCCTGAAATTCATCGCCCAGGTGAAGGCCAGGAACTCCACCCGTATCTCGTCGATCATCCTGGAGAGCGGCGGCCACAACTTCAACACCTGGCGACGGGAGATCCCGCCGGCCCTCCAGTGGATCAGCGGGCGGCTCACCGACTGGTGGAAGTGACCACCAAACCCCTGTGAGGGAATAGGGGTGGCTGTGTTTTTACCGGGCGGGGCACCACGATTCGCCTACGCGCGGTAAGTTTCTGGCCATGCCACGTGGACGTCACCGCCATTCCCCGCCGTTGCACCGGCTGTTGCCCCCCTCGGCGATCGCAGGCGTGTCGCTCGTCTGCGCCTTCGGGCCGTGGGTCTTCTCGCAACCGGCGGCGCTCCGCATAGTCGCGGCGATCGCCGCCGCGACCGCGCTCGTCGGCGCGGCGTTCATGCGCCGCTGGGACACTCAGGCGGGCAAGCAGGTCGCCGACCTGGTACGCGCGCGTACCAGCGACGAGTGGCGCTACGAGGAGCGGCTCGCCGAACTCGAGTCCGATCTCGACGAGTCGCGCGAACTCCGCGTCAAGCTGGAGCACAAGCTGCGCGCCAAGCGCACGGAACTGGCGGGCCTGCGCAACGAACACGCGGCGCTGCTGCGCCGGTACGCCACGGCGGAGACCGAGCGCGCGAGCGCCCTGGAGGGCCGCCGCCTGCTGGAGATAGAGGCCGCGGAACCCACGCGCGCGTTGCCGGCGGTGCGGGCGGAGGACGAGGCCGCGGTGGACGTCGACGCGGACCTGGACATGGACCTCCTGGACGACGAGGTCGAGACGGACGACACCGGGGCTGTGGCTGCCCCGGTCGAGGCCGAGGACGAGACCGACGCGGAAGCGGATGCGGAAGCGGCGACCGAGGACGAGGACGAGGAGTCCGCGGCCGCGGAGGCCGTCGAGGAGGAGAAGCCCGAGCCCGCGGTCTCCACGGTGTTCTCCCCGGAGGGGTCCAAGCTGTTCCTGCGGGCCAAGGCGGCGCTGGTCCGGCTCGACGACGACGAGGCCGGGGTGCCCGCGCCGAAGGACGACGACTCCGCGCAGGCCGAGCCCGCCCCGGTGGCGGTCGACAACGGCCCCGCCGAGTCGGAGGCCGCGCAGGAGGACGAGGCGGAGGGGAAGCCCGAGGCGGTCGACGGGCACGAGCACGCGGCCGCCGTCCCCCCGGCCGCGAAGTCGGCCCAACCCGCGCACCCGTCGGGGCACTTCACCGTGCCGACCGCGGTCGCGGTCGTACCGGCGGCTCCCGCGCGGCGACCGATGATCGAGGGCGGGTTCGACTTCTTCGGCATGCAGAAGGGCGCGGCGTCCGCCGAGATGGACGCCGTACAGAACGAGGATCTCGCCGACGTCGTGGGCCAGGAGGCCCTCGCCGTGCACAAGGCCGAGGCGGAGGCGCAGTTCAAGCCGGCCGACGACCGGTCGCGCGGGGTCGGCGCGGTGCAGGTCATCGACCTGACGGCACACGACGAGACCGAGCAGATCAACCTTCCCGGGCTGCGCAGCGCGGCTTCCTGACCGGCGCCGGACCGCTGGACGGCCTGACGCCGTCCGGCCGACGGTCCGGCCTCAGGCCATCCAGCGGTCCGGCCGTGCGTCCCTGCGGCCCGTCCGTGACCGCTCGGCCTGGCCGCGGAGCAGCTCAGCGGCCTCCTCGGCGCCCCGCAGACGCGCTGTGACGGTCGCGTTGGCCCCGGTGTCCACATGCACCTCCGCGAGCCCCCAGAGCCGCTCCCAGGGCCCCTGCGTGAGCCGTACGCTCTGCACCTTCGCGTGCGGTACCAGCGCCAGGCTCCGGCGGAGCAGTCCGTGCCGGGCCGCGAAGACCGTGTCGGTGACCGCGAGGCCGTAGCCCCGCCACCACAGCGGCACGCACCGGCCGGCCCGTCGCGGCGGGCGGGACAGCGCCGAGCGCGCGGGGACCGTCACGCCGGGCAGCACGCGCGCGACGACCGCCTCGGCGATCTCACGCGGGGCGACCGGCACCAGCACGGAGTTGGACGAACCGGCCACGTCCAGCTCGACCCGTACCCACCCACGCCGCCGCCACAGCAGCGGCTCCACGATCCGCACGGTCTGCACCCGCCCCGGCGGCACCGTCTCGTGCGTGCGGTCCAGCAGCCCGTGGTCGATGCGCAGCCCGTCCGGGGACTCGCCCACCGTCCAGTCGTACTCGCCGACGAACCGCCCCACACTGCTCGCGCCCGCCGCGCCCAGCAGCGGCAGCGCGGTCGCGAGGACCGTCCACACGCTGTGGGTGGCGAACCACAGCAGCGGCGGTACGACGAGTGCGGCGGCCAGCGAGCCCCAGGTGGCGCCGGTCAGCACCAGGGACACCGCGAGGACCCCGGCCGGCACGTGCAGCAGTTGCCGCGCGGGCGCCTCGCCGACCTCGTGCGCGGTCTCGGGCGCGAACCCGGCCGCCCGCGCGAGCAGTTCGGCCCGCAGGGCACGCGCCTCGCCCTCGCCCAGGAAGGCGAGCTCGTCCTTCTTGTCGGCCCCTACGACGTCCAGCTTCAGCTTGGCGACGCCCGCCACGCGCGCGAGGAGGGGCTGCGTGACATCGACGGCCTGGATGCGCTCCAGCCGGATGTGCGCGGTGCGCCGGAACAACAGGCCGGTGCGGATGCGCAGTTCGGTGTCGGTCACCGCGAAGTGCGTGAACCACCAGGTCAGGAAGCCGTACAGACCGGCGGCCGGCACGATCACGGCCAGCGCGATCAGAAGGGTGATGGTGGTCAGCCGCGTTAGCTGTTCCTGCGCCTGGTTGGGGTCGTGCACCGCCCACCCGATGATGACGGCGACCGGCGCCCACGCCCGGCGCAAGGGCGTCACCGGATGCAACCGCCGCTCCACAAGCGGCACTTGCTCCCGTACGGCCTCGGTCGCCTCGGGTACGTCCTTGTCGGCGCCCGGCGTCGTCACAGCCCCGCCGATCGGGCCTCGCCCAGCTCGGTGAGCCGGTCGCGCAGCCGTTCGGCCTCGGCCGGGACGAGCCCCGGGATGGTCGCGTCGGTCGCCGCGGCGGCCGTGTGCAACTGGACGCTCGCGAGCCCGAAGTGCCGCTCCACGGGTCCCGAGGTCACCTCCACGAGCTGCATCCGCCCGTACGGCACGATCGTCTCGTGGTGCCACAGCACGCCCTTGCTGATCAGCAGGTCGTCGGCGCGCTCGGCATACCTCCAGGAGCGCCAGTTGCGGCCCAGGACCACCCAGCCCCAGGCCATGACGCCGAGCGGCAGCAGCGCGAACGCCGCCCAGGCGAGCCCTGCGAACAGGTTCAGGAGCGTGCCCAGGACCACGGTCAGCAGCCCCAGCCACACCACCAGCAACAGGCGTCGCATCTTCAGCAGCCCTGGCGGCAGCCCGGTCCACACCGGCTCGCGCGCCGCGCCGTCCTGGTCGGCAGTCCCCGTTTCCATGCCGCAAGCGTACGTACGAGAGACTGTGTCCATGACTCCCACGACGGAGACCATGGTCGGGATCGGCGGCGCCGCGGAGAGCACCGACATGGTGCTCAACATCGGCCCCCAGCACCCCTCCACGCACGGAGTGCTGCGGCTGCGGCTCGTCCTGGACGGCGAGCGCATCCAGCACGCGGAGCCGGTCATCGGCTACATGCACCGGGGCGCCGAGAAGCTCTTCGAGGCGCGCGACTACCGCCAGATCATCATGCTCGCCAACCGCCACGACTGGCTGTCGGCGTTCTCGAACGAACTGGGCGTCGTCCTCGCGGTGGAGCGCATGCTCGGCATGGAGGTCCCCCCGCGCGCGGTGTGGACGCGCACCCTGCTCGCCGAGCTGAACCGGGTGCTCAACCACCTGATGTTCCTGGGGTCCTACCCCCTGGAACTCGGCGGCATCACCCCGGTGTTCTACGCGTTCCGGGAGCGCGAGGTCCTCCAGAACGTCATGGAGGAGGTCTCCGGCGGGCGCATGCACTACATGTTCAACCGCGTGGGCGGCCTCAAGGAGGACCTGCCTGCCGGATGGGCCTCACGCGCGCGTGAAGCCGTCGCCGCGGTGCGCTCCCGGATGGACCGCTTCGACGACCTGGTGCTCGGCAACGAGATCTTCCGGGGGCGGACCCGGGGAGTCGGTGCGCTGTCGGCGGAGGCCGTGCACGCCTACGGAGTGAGCGGGCCCATCGCGCGCGCCTCGGGCGTCGACTTCGACCTGCGGCGCGACGAGCCGTACCTCGCGTACGGCGAACTCCAGGACACCCTCAAGGTCGTCACGCGCCAGGAGGGCGACTGTCTCGCCCGCTTCGAGGTGCTCCTGGAGCAGACCCACAACGCGCTCGACCTCGCGGACGCCTGCCTCGACCGGCTCGCCGCGCTGGAGCCCGGCCCGATCAACCAGCGGCTCCCGAAGGTCCTCAAGGCGCCCGAGGGGCACACGTACGCGTGGACCGAGAACCCGCTCGGCATCAACGGCTACTACCTCGTCAGCAAGGGCGAGAAGACCCCGTACCGGTTGAAGCTGCGCTCGGCGTCCTACAACAACATCCAGGCGCTCGCGGTGCTGCTCCCGGGGACGCTGGTGGCGGACATGGTGGCGATCCTGGGGTCGTTGTTCTTCGTGGTCGGGGACATCGACAAGTAGCCCGGGACTTCGACAAGCAATCGACAAGTAGAGGCTGTTCACGGTTCGTCGAGCGGGTCCGGAATTCCAACCGACTGGACGAGCCAGCCGAAGTCGCCGAGTCCGCCCGTCGCCGTGAGTTCGGCCGCCTCGCCGGCGCCCGCGAGGGCGCGGACGTAGCCGGTCGGGTCGGTGGAGGCCAGTGTGAGCGGGGGGCGCGCGCCTGTGACGCCGAGGGCGCGCAGGGCGGCGCGTTGGGTGAGCAGGCGTACGCCGGGGAGCGTGCCCGCTGTCGTGGCCGCCGTAGCACCCGCTTGCGCGCAGGCGTCCAGGGCGACGTGGGCCGTGATGTCGCACGAGCCGTCCGGGACGGGTGCCGTCTCGCGGCCCTCGCGGAAGCCGGTGAGGGTGCCGAACGGGGGGCGGGTGTCCCTGGTGTGCGCGTAGTCGACGGCGACCGCGAGGCCCCGGTCGACGCCGGCGACGGCGGACGCCCAGGCCGTGTCCCTGGGGAGGCCGATCTCGGCGCGCAGCCCCTCCTCGGGCGCCTGCGGCCACCACCGCGCGAGCCACGCGGCCTCCGCGCCGGAGAGGGGCTCCCCGAGCCGCTCGGTCCCGTCCTCCCGTACGAGCACGAGCCGCGGTACGCCGCCGGAGTCCACCTCGGCGACCTCCACGGGCACGTTGTCGAGCCACTCGTTGGCGAACAGCAGCCCGGTGATCCCCTTCGGTGGCTCGGCCAGCCACTCGACACGGGGATCGAGTCCTTCGGGGCGGTCGGCGATCTCGACGGCGTACGCACGCACGCGTGCGGCCACTCCGGCGGGCAGCGCGGCCAGCACGCCGGCCGTCAGCTCACCGCGGCCCGCGGCCAGGTCCACGAAGTCCAGCGCGGCCGGCTCGTCCAGGGCCTCGTCCACCCGGCACAGCAGCCGCGCCACGGCCCCGGCGAACATCGCCGACGCGTGCACCGACGTACGGAAGTGTCCGGCCGGTCCCTCGGGCCTGCGGTAGAACCCCTGAGGCCCGTAGAGGGCCTTTTCCGTCGCCGCCCGCCAGCCGCGCCACCGGCCCGTGGTGTCTTCCGTCACGTGGTCAGACTAAGTGCACAGGACAACGGGGCCTCCACCTTGGGGAGTACGCGGGGCGTATACGGATCGGTCCTCCGGTTGACCCCGGCACACTTCACGCGTCCCTACGCTGGGTTACGTGCAGCGCCTCTATGACTTCCTCCGCAGACACCCGACATGGGTCGACACCTTCTGGGCTGTCTTCCTGCTGGGGCTGAGCGGCGTGAGCATCGCGAGTACCAGCTATGTGTCGGGCCGGCACGGGACGGCCGCCGGGGCGCTCGCGGCGTCCGCCGTGATGTGTGTGGCGATCGCGCTGCGCCGCCGCTGGCCGGAGAAGATGCTCGTCCTGGCCGGGGCGACGGGCCTGGTGCAGCTTGTCCTCGACATCGAGCCCGTGGTGGCCGACTTCGCCATGTTGGTGATCGTCTACACGGTCGCCGCGGTCGGTGCCCGCTGGGCCTCCCGCTTCGCCCTGGCCTCCGGTCTGTCCGCGGCGACCCTGGCACAGATCCGCTGGCCCCAGGAACACACCAGTTCCGCCGGGCTGATCGCGCTGGCGATCTTCCAGACGGTGCCGTTCGCGCTGGCCTGGGTGCTCGGTGACTCGATGCGCACCCGGCGCGCGTACTTCGCGCAACTGGAGGAGCGTGCCGCCCGGCTGGAGAAGGAGCGCGAGGCGCAGGCGAAGGTCGCGGTCGCCGCCGAGCGCGCCCGGATCGCGCGTGAGCTGCACGACGTGGTCGCGCACAACGTGTCGGTGATGGTGGTCCAGGCCGACGGCGCCGCCTATGTCCTCGACTCCGCGCCGGACCAGGCGAAGAAGGCCCTGGAGACGATCTCCTCCACCGGCCGCCAGGCCCTCGCCGAGATGCGCCGCCTGCTGGGCGTGCTGCGCACCGGCGAGCACAAGGAGGCCGGCGAGTACGTGCCGCAGCCGGACGTCGAGCAGATCGACGACCTGGTCGAGCAGTGCCGTACGTCCGGACTGCCCGTCGACTTCAAGGTCGAGGGCACCCCGCGCCCGCTGCCCAGCGGCGTCGAGCTGACCGCCTACCGGATCGTCCAGGAGGCGCTCACCAACACCCGCAAGCACGGCGGCCCGAACACGGGCGCCAGCGTGCGGCTGGTCTACTTCGACGACGGCCTCGGGCTGCTCGTCGAGGACGACGGCAAGGGCGCCCCGCACGAGCTGTACGAGGAGGGCGGCGCCGACGGCCAGGGGCATGGTCTGATCGGTATGCGTGAGCGGGTGGGCATGGTCGGGGGCACGCTGGACGCGGGCCCGCGGCCGGGCGGCGGCTTCCGCATCAGCGCGCTGCTGCCGCTGAAACCCGCGCACTGACCTTTCGTACGCCGAGTACTGACACCTGTAACGACTTGTTGAACGGCCTGTTGAACCGATTGTTGAACGATCCTGCTGATGGAACGGAAGAGGACCCGATGGCGATCCGCGTGATGCTCGTCGACGACCAGGTGCTGCTGCGCACCGGTTTCCGGATGGTGCTCGCCGCCCAGCCGGACATGGAGGTCGTCGCGGAGGCGGGCGACGGCGTCGAGGCGCTTCAGGTGCTGGCCGCGACCACGGTCGACGTGGTGCTGATGGACGTCCGCATGCCGAAGCTGGACGGGGTGGAGACCACCCGCCGCATCTGCCAGGGCGAGAACCCGCCGAAGGTGCTGATCCTGACCACCTTCGACCTCGACGAGTACGCCTTCTCCGGGCTGAAGGCCGGCGCCTCCGGCTTCATGCTCAAGGACGTGCCGCCCGGCGAGCTCCTCACCGCGATCCGCTCCGTGCACAGCGGGGACGCCGTGGTGGCGCCCTCGACGACCCGCCGCCTCCTGGACCGCTTCGCCCCGATGCTGCCCGCCACCGGCAAGGAGCCGCAGCACAAGGAGCTGGAGCGGCTCACCGAGCGCGAGCGCGAGGTCATGATCCTCGTCGCCCAGGGCCTGTCCAACGGCGAGATCGCGGCCCGTCTGGTGTTGTCCGAGGCGACCGTGAAGACCCACGTCGGCCGCATCCTGACCAAGCTCGGCCTGCGGGACCGGGTGCAGGTGGTGGTCCTGGCGTACGAGACGGGGCTGGTGCGGGCGGGCGGGCACGGCTGATCGGCCCTGGCCGCCGTCGGCGGCCGCCGGCCCCTCGTGGTCGGCCGTCTGTCGGGGCCAGTGGTCGGGCGACTGGCGGCTGCCTTCCGCCGGCCGTCCGAGGATCTGGCGGCTATCTGAGGATGCCCTCCAGGAAGTCGCTGCCCAGGCGGGCCACCATCGTGACGTCCAGTTGGTGCAGGACGTAGCGGCCGCGGCGGCGGGTGGTGATCAGGCCGGCCTTCTTCAGGACGCCGAGGTGGCGGGATATCTCGGGGGCGGTCATGCCGTGCACCTGGGTCAGCTCGCTGGTGGTGAACGCGCTGCGGGCCAGGCTGCGGCACAGGCGCATGCGGACCGGGTGGGACAGGGCGGTCATCCGCAGGGTCAACTGGTCCAGGGAGGTCGGTGCGGCGAGCTTGGGCGTGTTGTGCACGGGGTAGTGCACGACGGGCTGCCAGCCGTACCGGTACAGGACCGTCAGGTGCGGCCAGCCCAGGGCCGTGGGCACCAGGAGGAGGCCGCCGTCCTGTGTGGCCGTGCGGCCGGTGCCGAGTTTGTCGACCGTGATGCGTGTGGCGGCCTCGTCGAGGGTCACCGCGGTGGATATCGACGTCAGCGCCTCCGCCAGGCCCTTGCGGTGCAGGAGGTCCGTCTTGTGGCGGGCGTCGGTGGCGAGTTGGGGGTGCATCCGGGACCAGGTGTCCGCGAAGAACGCCTCGTCGCAGTCCTCCAGGAACTGCCGCAGCCAGGCCCTGGTGCGCGGCGGATCGGCCAACAGCCGCTCGGTGAACGCCAGTTGATGCGGGCCGCGCGCTGCCGCCTGCTCCAGGGCGCGCCGCCGGATCCCTGCGTCGGTGAGCGGGCCGGGTCCGCCCGTGCTGTAGGAGATCGCGCAGGTGGTGAACTCCATCGCCGCGTCCACGAACTGCTCGTCCGTCAGCTTGTCCAGCAGGTCCAGCTCCTCGGCGAGCGTGGCCCCGGGGAGCGTGCTTTGGCCCGGGATGCCCGCGTACGGCAGGAACAGGTCGGAGAACGTCGACCGCCACAGGAAGTCCGCCTCGCACATCCGGTCGGCCAGATGCGGATCGAGCCGGGCGGTCACTCCGGTCACCCAGCCCTGGAGGCCCGGATGGTGCCCCGGCTCGGACATGGCGTGCAGCGCCATGCACAGCTCGCCCAGCGGCGAGGGCGCGAAGGTGATCCGCTCCGGCCGCAGCCCGGTGATGTCGATGTGCACGCTCATGTCCTCAATCGTGCACCCCGCCACTGACAACGCCCCCTCGTTTGACGGCGCCCGTCAATCGACGCGACAGCCCCCGGCCGGCGGCGCAGCCTGGAGACATGAGCATCACCCAGCAGTACTTCCTCGACACCTACCGGGCCCAGCGGCTCGGCGAGGCCCCGCCGCCCCCACCCGGCACCCACGACTGGCGGACCGCCCGCGAGCTCCGCGGCTACTGGCAGTTCCGCGCGGTCGTCGCGGAACGCCCGGCCCACGGTCGGCTACGGCGGACCCTGGGCAGGTGGCTGCACCCGCACGCGCGCTCGGCTTGCTGACGGCGTGCAGGTGCGGTTGCCGGGGTCCGCGCGCGTGCCGCCTGTTGGTATCCGACCTCGTGTTCCGCGCGTCCGGTGGTCGCTCCCGCGTACCGTCCGCCGGCAGCCTTCTTGTGCCCCGCCCGCGCGCTCGGCCCGCGCGCTCGGCCCGCGCGCGGGCCGCTTGCTTACAGGCCCCGACCGCCGTGCACGCCCTCCCGGCCGGCGGCCGCTTCCCCCGCATTTCGCTGCCGATCCGGTTACCCCGCCACCTCCTGGCGGGCCACCTCCTCCTTCAGTCGGACCACGAAGTCCGCGACCGCCGACTTCACGTCGTCGGCCGTCCACTCCAGGGCGGCGGCCCGTACGTAGACCTCGGTGAACGCCAGACCCGGGCCCTTCGCCCCCCAGGGATTGGCGAAGAGGGCGGTCTTCGTCTCCTCGGCCTGTCGGATCGCCGCCTCCATGACGGCATCGGAGTCGTACGGCAGCCAGACCTGGAAGTCGTTGGTGTGCGGCTGCTCCGGGTGGACGCGTGTCCATGGGATCCCGGCCGCCGCGAAGCCCTCGCGCAGTGCCTCGGCGACCACGCGCGCGTGGGCCACGTACGCGGGGAGCCGGGGAAGCTCCCGGTCCAGGCCCGCGAGGGCCGTCAGCACGGTGGGGAACTGCTGGAGGATCCTGCCCCCGTAGCGGTGCCGCCAGGTCTTCGCCTCGTCGATCAGGGTCTTCGGGCCGACGAGCGCGGCGCCGCCGATGCCTTCGAGGGACTTGTAGAACGACACGTAGACGCTGTCGGCCAGGTCGGCGATCTCGTCGAGCGGGCGGCCGAAGTGGGACGCGGACTCCCACAGGCGGGCGCCGTCGAAGTGGACCACCGCGTCGCGCTCGTGCGCGGCCTCGACGAGGGCGGAGAGCTCCTCCCAGGAGGGCAGCACGAAACCGGCCTCCTGGAGGGGCAGTTCGAGCATCAGCGTCCCGAAGGGCTCGGGGAACTCGCGCACCTCGTCGGCGGTCGGCTGCCGGGGCTCGCTCGTCACATGGACCGGGCGCAACCCGCTGAGCTGGCTGAACGCGTCCCGTTCGTGCACTTCGGGGTGGGCGAGCGGGTGCAGGGCGATGGTCGGGTTGCCGGTGCGGCCGGCCCAGCAGCGCAGGGCGACCTGCTGCGCCATCGTGCCCGTGGGGAAAAAGGCCGCGGCTTCCTTGCCGAGCAGTTCGGCGACTCGCTTCTCCAGGGTCTCGACGATGCCGCCGCCGTACATGTCCGACGTCTCGTCCAGGTCGTACGACTCGGCCGCCTCCTGGACGAACGCGAGCCGTTCCCGGAGTGTGCCCAGGAAGCCGAAGCGGGCGAGGGCGCGCTCAGCACTCCGGTTCGCGCTGATCCGCCGCTCGCGGCGCTCCAGGAACCGTTCCTCGTCGGTCGGCGGCTCCGCTCCCTGCCCGGTCCGTTCCGTCTGGTCCTCGCCCTGTTCCGCCGTATCGCTCATGCCCGGATGATGCCTGGCGCGGGTCCGCGACAGCACCCCGATTTCCACAGGCATTGCCGTGCGTCGCGGCTGTGCGACAACCCACAGCCTGTGGACAACCGGACGCCCCTCGAACCGATCGCGTTAACATGACGAGAAATCGTCCGGTACCCGGAGCGGACTGGAACGGGAAGGCCGCCGTCGCGTGAGTACATTCCAACAGCCAGAGCCCAAGGACCGCCCCGCGCGGCTCGCCGTCGGTGTCGTCGGCGCCGGCCGGGTGGGCCCCGCGCTGGCCGCCTCGCTCCAACTGGCCGGGCACCGCCCGGTGGCCGTCTCCGGAGTGTCCGACGCGTCCAGGCGACGGGCCGCGCTGCTGCTCCCCGACGTACCGGTCGTCACGCCCGCGCAGGTCCTGGAGCGCTCCGACCTGGTGCTGCTGACCGTCCCGGACGACGCCCTGCCGGGGCTTGTCGAGGGCCTCGCCGAGACCGGCGCCGTACGCCCCGGGCAACTGCTCGTGCACACCTCCGGGCGGTACGGCGCGAAGGTCCTGGACCCCGCGCTGCGGGTCGGCGCGCTGCCGCTGGCCCTGCACCCCGCGATGACCTTCACGGGTACTCCTGTCGACGTGCAGCGCCTCGCCGGGTGCTCCTTCGGGGTCACCGCGCCCGAGGAACTGCGGCTGGCCGCCGAGGCCCTGGTGATCGAGATGGGCGGCGAGCCCGAATGGATCGCCGAGGAGAACCGCCCGCTCTACCACGCGGCCCTCGCGCTGGGCGCCAACCACCTGGTGACCCTGGTCGCCGAGTCCATGGAGCTGCTGCGCACGGCCGGCGTCGAGGCACCCGACCGGATGCTCGGCCCGCTGCTGGGCGCCGCCCTGGACAACGCCCTGCGCTCCGGCGACGCGGCGCTCACCGGCCCCGTCGCGCGCGGGGACGCGGGCACGGTTGCCGCGCACGTCACCGAGCTGCGCAAGCACGCCCCGCAGACCGTCGCCGGCTATCTGGCGATGGCCCGCGCGACCGCCGACCGGGCCCTGGCCCACGGCCTGCTCAAGCCGGAACTCGCCGAGGACCTCCTCGGAGTGCTCGCCAACGGCACCGAGGGAGATGCCGGATGACCACCACCCTGCTGCGCACCGCCGACGAACTGCACGCACGCACGCGTGCGGGCCGGCGCGCCGTCGTGATGACGATGGGCGCCCTGCACGACGGCCACGCCACGCTGGTCCGCACCGCGCGCGAACTCGCCGGACCGGACGGCGAGGTCGTGGTCACCGTCTTCGTGAACCCGCTGCAGTTCGGCAAGGGCGAGGACCTCGACCGCTACCCGCGCACCCTGGACGCCGACCTCAA
Organism: Streptomyces sp. NBC_01478; assembly: GCF_036227225.1. GTDB lineage: Bacteria > Actinomycetota > Actinomycetes > Streptomycetales > Streptomycetaceae > Streptomyces. Next base: position 6,630,031 of record NZ_CP109444.1, read on the forward strand.
GATCGCCGAACTCGCGGGCGCGGACGTCGTGTTCGCGCCCTCCGTGGACGAGGTCTACCCCGGCGGCGAACCCCAGGTGCGCATCTCGGCGGGCCCCATGGGCGAACGCCTGGAGGGCGCGGTCCGCCCCGGCCACTTCGACGGCATGCTCACCGTCGTCGCCAAGCTGCTGCACCTCACCCGCCCCGACATCGCCCTGTTCGGCCAGAAGGACGCCCAGCAGCTCGCCCTGATCCGCCGCATGGTGCGCGACCTGAACTTCGGCACGGAGATCGTCGGCGTGCCGACCGTGCGCGAGGCAGACGGCCTCGCTCTCTCCAGCCGCAACCGCTATCTGTCCCCCCGGGAGCGGCGCACCGCGCTGGCCCTCTCCCAGGCCCTGTTCGCCGGCCGCGACCGGCACGCCGCCCAGGAGGCGCTGCGCGCGCGGGCCCGTGAGGTGCCCGCCACGCACGCGCGTGCCGAGGCGCTCAGCGCCATCGGGGAGTCCCGCGCGGCGGCCGACGCGCACGCCGTCGCCAAGGCCGCCCCCGGCCCCGGCCGCCCGGCGTCCGTCCGCGCCGCCGCCCGCCTGGTCCTCGACGACGCCGCCCGTCTGGACCCGCCGCTCGCCCTGGACTACCTCGCCCTGGTCGACCCGTCCGACTTCACCGACGTGGACGAGGACTTCACCGGAGAGGCCGTCCTCGCCGTCGCCGCCCGGGTCGGGACGACCCGGCTGATCGACAACATCCCACTCGCTTTCGGAACCCTCGGAGCCGCCTCGTGACCAGCACAGGCATACGACTGCACGCGCCCGTCCCAGGGTGGTCCATCGCCGCGGACGTGGTGGTCGTCGGCTCCGGAGTGGCCGGCCTGACCGCGGCCCTGCGCTGCGAGGCGGCCGGGCTGCGGACGGTCGTCGTCACCAAGGCCCGCCTCGACGACGGCTCCACCCGCTGGGCCCAGGGCGGTATCGCCGCCGCCCTCGGGGAGGGCGACACCCCGGAACAGCACCTGGACGACACCTTGGTGGCGGGCGCGGGCCTGTGCGACGAGGAGGCCGTACGGATCCTCGTCACGGAGGGCCCCGACGCCGTACGGCGGCTCATCGAGACCGGCGCCCACTTCGACGAGTCCTCCGAAGGAGGACTGGAACTGGCCCGCGAGGGCGGCCACCACCGGCGCCGCATCGCGCACGCGGGCGGCGACGCGACCGGCGCGGAGGTCTCCCGGGCGCTCGTCGAGGCCGTGCACGCCCGTGGACTGCGCACGATCGAGAACGCGCTCGTGCTGGACCTCCTGACGGACGCCGAGGGGCGTACGGCGGGCGTGAGCCTGCACGTCATGGGCGAGGGCCAGCACGACGGGGTGGGCGCGGTGCACGCGCCCGCCGTGGTCCTCGCGACCGGCGGCATGGGGCAGGTCTTCTCGGCCACCACCAACCCGTCCGTGTCGACCGGCGACGGAGTCGCACTCGCCCTCCGCGCGGGCGCCGAGGTCTCCGACCTGGAGTTCGTGCAGTTCCACCCGACGGTGCTGTTCCTCGGCGCCGACGCTGAGGGCCAGCAGCCCCTCGTCTCCGAGGCGGTACGCGGCGAGGGCGCCCACCTGGTCGACGCCGACGGCGTGCGCTTCATGGTGGGCCAGCACGAACTCGCCGAGCTCGCGCCCCGGGACATCGTCGCCAAGGGCATCATGCGGCGCATGCAGGAGCAGGACGCCGAGCACATGTTCCTGGACGCCCGGCACTTCGGCGCCGACATGTGGGAGCACCGCTTCCCGACGATCCTCGCCGCCTGCCGCAGCCACGGCATCGACCCGGTCACCGAGCCCGTCCCGGTCGCCCCGGCCGCCCACTACGCCTCCGGGGGCGTCCGCACCGACTCCCGGGGCCGTACGACCGTCCCCGGCCTGTACGCGTGCGGCGAGGTCGCCTGCACCGGCGTGCACGGCGCGAACCGGCTGGCCTCCAACTCCCTCCTCGAAGGCCTCGTCTACGCCGAGCGCATCGTCGCCGACATCACCGCGAGCCAGGCCGGAAACGCCCTTCACGCGCGCGTGCCCGAGCCGGTCCCGCACCCCCAGAAGCCGGCGCACCCGCTGCTTGCCCCCGAGGCCCGCTTCGCGATCCAGCGGATCATGACCGAGGGCGCGGGAGTCCTGCGCTCCGCCGACTCCCTCGCCCAGGCCGCGGAACAGCTCCAGCAACTGCACACCGACGCCCGCGACGCCCTCGACGAGAACGGCAAGACCGCCGAGCCCGGAGTCGACACCTGGGAGGCCACCAACCTCCTGTGCGTGGCCCGCGTCCTGGTCACCGCCGCCGCCCGTCGCGAGGAGACCCGCGGCTGCCACTGGCGCGAGGACCACGCCGAGCGCGACGACACCGCCTGGCGCCGCCACATCGTCGTACGGCTGAATCCCGACCGCACGCTGGCCGTAAGCACCACGGACACCGCAGACTTCCCCCCGACCCGGCAGCACCGTCCCCAGGAGCAGTGACAGAAGTGAGCACCCACGACCTTCCCCTCGCCGACAGCGGCGGCTGCGGCGACGGCTGTGCCTGTGGCGCGGGCGCCGACGCGGAGTACATGGAGTGCGGTTTGGACCCCGCGCTCGCCGGGCTCCTGGCCGACGCCGGACTCGACCCCCTGGAGGTCGAGGACATCGCCAACGTCGCCCTCCAGGAGGACCTGGCCGGCGGCGTCGACGTGACGACCGTGGCGACCATCCCCGAAGAGGCCGTCGCCACCGCCGACTTCACCGCGCGCGAGGCCGGCGTCGTGGCGGGCCTCAGGGTCGCCGAAGCGGTGGTCTCCGTGGTCTGCACCGACGAGTTCGAGGTCGAGCGGCACGTCGAGGACGGCGACCGTGTGGAGGCCGGACAGAAGCTCCTGTCGGTCACCACGCGCACGCGTGACCTGCTGACCGCCGAGCGCAGCGCGCTCAACCTGCTGTGCCGCCTCTCCGGTATCGCGACCGCCACGCGCGCGTGGGCCGACGCCCTGGAGGGCACGAAGGCGAAGGTCCGCGACACCCGCAAGACGACACCGGGTCTCCGCTCCCTGGAGAAGTACGCGGTCCGCTGCGGCGGCGGCGTCAACCACCGCATGTCCCTCTCGGACGCGGCCCTCGTCAAGGACAACCACGTGGTCGCCGCGGGCGGCGTCGCCCAGGCCTTCAAGGCCGTACGGGAGGCCTTCCCGGACGTGGCGATCGAGGTCGAGGTCGACACCCTGCACCAGCTCCGCGAGGTCCTGGACGCGGGCGCCGACCTGATCCTCCTGGACAACTTCACGCCCGACGAGTGCGCGGAGGCCGTCGGCATCGTGCACGGCCGCGCCGCCCTGGAGGCCTCGGGACGGCTCACCCTGGACAACGCCAAGGCGTACGCCGACACCGGGGTGGACTACCTCGCCGTAGGGGCCCTGACCCACTCCGCGCCGATCCTGGACATCGGCCTCGACCTCCGTGAGGCGCAGTAGTCATGCTCCTCACGATCGACGTGGGCAACACGCACACCGTCCTGGGTCTCTTCGACGGCGAGGAGATCATCGAGCACTGGCGCATCTCCACGGACGCGCGCCGCACCGCCGACGAACTCGCCGTACTCCTCCAGGGCCTGATGGGCATGCACCCGCTCCTCGGAGAGGAGCTGGGCGACGGCATCGACGGCATCGCGATCTGCGCCACCGTGCCGTCCGTCCTGCACGAACTGCGCGAGGTGACCCGCCGCTACTACGGCGACGTGCCCGCCGTCCTCGTCGAACCGGGCGTCAAGACGGGCGTCCCGATCCTGACCGACAACCCCAAGGAGGTCGGCGCGGACCGCATCATCAACGCGGTCGCCGCGGTCGAGCTCTACGGGGGCCCCGCGATCGTCGTCGACTTCGGTACGGCGACCACGTTCGACGCGGTCTCCGCGCGCGGGGAGTACATCGGCGGCGTCATCGCCCCCGGTATCGAGATCTCGGTCGAGGCTCTCGGCGTCAAGGGCGCCCAGCTCCGCAAGATCGAGGTGGCCCGCCCGCGCAGCGTGATCGGCAAGAACACGGTGGAGGCGATGCAGTCGGGCATCGTCTACGGGTTCGCCGGCCAGGTCGACGGCGTCGTCACCCGCATGGCCAAGGAGCTGGCCGACGACCCGGAGGACGTGACCGTGATCGCCACCGGCGGCCTTGCCCCGATGGTCCTGGGCGAGGCCTCGGTGATCGACGAACATGAGCCCTGGCTGACACTGATCGGCCTGCGGCTGGTCTACGAGCGGAACGTCTCGCGGATGTGACCCGCCACCGGGGTGCGGGACGCGGCTGCTGCCGCTCATAGGGTGCCGTCGCACCCGACGGAGGCTGCCGCACGTCACGGAGGCGTAGCACCGTCGGGCGGCGCCCTGCCAGTGCCGCTCAGCCCCGCCCGCGAGGTGCCGCCGCCGCTTCCGCCCACAGGGTGCCGCCGCGCACGGCGGAGCCGCCGTAGTGCTGGCGGGCGGCGCCCTGCCGGCGTCACTCAGGCGCGCCCACGAGGTGCGGGCGCTACTTGCTCCACGGGGTGTCGCCGCGTCCGAGGGCGGCCGCCGTGCGCGGGATGGATCCGTCGCACGGGGTGGGCGGGGCGTCGCCGGCCTCGCTCACGCGCGCCCGCGGGTGCCGCTCTTCCGTCCGCAGGGTGCCGTCGCGCTGTGCAGGGTTGCCGCGTGCGCGACGGGGCCGTAGTACCGCCGGGGTGGCGTCCCGTCCCGTAGGCGTGGTTCAGACGCGCGCCTGCAAGGTGTCGCCGTCGCTTTCGCCCGCAGGGTGCCGTCACGCCCGCCGACGGCTGCCGCGCGCGGCGGAGCCGTAGTGCTGCCGGGCGGCGCCTCCCCCATGCGCCCGTGAAATCCCGCCGCCGCATCCCCACAGGGTGCCGCCTCGCCCAACACCGCCTGCCTCCCCGCGACGGAACCCTCGTACCGACCACCGGCCCTGGGGAGGCTGGGCCACCGTTGCCCGCCGTCGGGCGAAAACCCCGCGCCACACCCGCCCCCTATGTAGAATTTGTCTGATTAGCGCGTATCGTCGCCGCATGCCCACGCCATACGGATCCCGCGGCGGCATGGCGTTCGGTGCGGAGGAGCTGCGTGTGCTCCGTCGCGCTCTCGCCCTCGCCCTCCAGCCCAAAGCCGCCTCGGCCGAGGACGTCCAGGACTGTCTCCGGCTCGCCGAATCCCTCGACGAGGCGGTACGCGAGGGAGTCCGGCTGCGTGCCTTCCTGGTCGCCGACCTCGCCCGGTACCGCGCCGCCCTGCCCGGCACCACCGCCGGGTACCTCACCCTCCTGGAGGAGGCGCTCGGCGCCGGGTACCGCCCGGACGTCGACGACCTCTCCGCCCTGCGGGCGCTGCGCGGGAACCCGTCCGCCGCCGCGCTCCTGGACCGCTGCCTCGCCCTCGCCGAGCAGGACGTACGCATGCGTCTCGCCCGTCGTACGGCCGCCCGGCCCGCCCCGACCGTTCCCGCCTCGCGTACGCGCCTCCTGGCGCTCCCTGGAGGCCTCTCCGGGGGCTCTTCCGGCGCCCTGGGGGAACCTGTCGCAGGGGACGCCAAGGAGCCCGTGCGCAAGCCCGTGGAGCGGCCGGCGCCCACGCCCGCGCCCGCCGCGCCCAAGCCGCCCCGGCCCGTCCCCACCCCGGGCGAGGTCTTCCCCCGGCGCAAACCGGTACCGCCCCCGACGAACCCGCCGCAGCAACTCGCCGCCGGCTGAACCGACCCCGCCCCGTTCCCCCGGGGGCCCGTGGCTACTCTGGAGACATGGACTATGTCTCCGCGCTCGTGCCCCCGGTCGTGATGGCCGTGTTCTTCATCGGACTGATCCGGGTCATCGTGAAGACCCAGGGCGGGGCCATGAAGGCCAAGGAGGACGCGGCCGTCGACGCCGCCATCGCGCGCGCGGAGAGCGCCCGTCAGGCCACTTCGACCACCGACGCCTGAACCTTCCCCTTTCGGCGGCGCCTTCCAGGGCGTACGACTCCCGCACGCGCACGCGTGCTTTCCGAGTCGTACGCCCTTTTTGTTCCTTTTCCACTATGGTTCTGAGCTGTGCCTCGCCCATTGGGAGAACTCGAAGACTCGGTCATGACGCGGGTGTGGAAGTGGAACCGCCCGGTGACCGTTCGAGAAGTCCTGGAAGACCTTCAGCAGGAACGGTCCATCGCGTACACCACGGTGATGACCGTTTTGGACAATCTCCATCAGAAGGGCTGGGTGCGTCGCGAGGCGGAAGGCCGGGCCTATCGATATGAGGCGGTCTCCACACGAGCCGCCTACTCCGCCGCCCTGATGAACGACGCCTGGTCCCAGAGCGACAACCCCGCGGCGGCTCTCGTCGCCTTCTTCGGGATGATGAGCGACGAACAGCGTGAGGCCCTGCGCAGCGCCGTACGCATCGTCCAGGGACCGGAAACACCCGAACCCGCGGATGGCGTCCAGAACCCCGGCTCCGCACCCTCGGGCGGCGGGCGATAGCGTCCGCTCATGTCAGCAGAGCACCCCGAAGTCACCGCGAAAGCCATCACCGTCCGGCGGGCCCGGACCGGCGATGTCGAGGCGGTGCGCCGACTCCTTGACGCCTACGTCCGCGGTCGCATCCTGCTCGACAAAGCGACGGTGACTCTTTACGAGGACATCCAGGAGTTCTGGGTCGCCGAACGGGACGACAACGCCGAGGTCGTCGGCTGCGGGGCACTGCATGTCATGTGGGAAGACCTCGCGGAAGTCCGCACTCTCGCCGTGAAGCCCGGCTTGAAGGGTGCCGGTGTAGGTCATCAGTTGCTGGAGAAGTTGCTGCACACGGCTCGCTGGCTAGGCGTTCGTCGCGTTTTCTGTCTCACCTTCGAAGTGGACTTCTTCTCGAAGCACGGCTTCGTGGAGATCGGTGAGACACCGGTTGACACCGATGTCTACGCGGAGCTGTTGCGTTCCTATGACGAGGGCGTGGCGGAGTTCCTCGGTCTCGAACGAGTGAAACCGAACACCTTGGGCAACAGCCGGATGCTTCTGCATCTGTGATCGCGGCCCACAATTCGGCCGGGTCGCCCTGCCCAGGTTCCCTATGTCCGAAACGCGCATCTTTCTGGGCGGGCGAGGTCACTCGGTCTCTCCCAGGGGTTTGTGTTTTCCCAGCAAAAGCGGTTTGCTTTCCGACGTACTGCAGTACTGCATATAACAGGGGACGGCGAAACGGCGGACGCCGCAGACCCCAGGCCCGCAAGTAATCGATGAAAGGAAATCCGGTGGCACAGAAGGTTCAGGTCCTTCTTGTCGATGACCTCGACGGCGGCGAGGCGGACGAGACAGTGACGTTCGCGTTGGACGGCAAGACGTACGAGATCGATCTCACCACCGCGAATGCGGACAAGCTCCGTGGACTTCTCGAGGCTTACGTGAAGGGTGGGCGCCGTACCGGTGGCCGCGCTTCGGGTGGTCGCGGAAAGGCGCGTGCCGCCACCGGCGGCAGCCAGGACACCGCGCAGATTCGCGCGTGGGCCAAGGAGAACGGCCACGACGTGAACGACCGCGGTCGTGTTCCCGCGGCCATTCGCGAGGCCTACGAGAAGGCCAACGGCTGAGCGCACGAGCGCCGCAGCCGTACCCGGTGGCACTGTGTGGCCACCGTGTCCACAAGTCGTACGAGATCAGGGGTGTTCCCCACGCCCCCCACGGCCGGCATTGTCGGCAGCGAGGCCTCGACCTCGCACCCCGGCTCGGGGGGTCGCAGCCACACGGCGGCCCCCTGCAAGGGACGGGAGAAGCCCGCGGGAAGCGGTTGCCCCTTCGTGGGCCCCGCGCCGGGCTGAGGTGTCCCTGTGGGCCTCGCCCCGGGGAGCGACGGAGCCTCCATGTGCCCGTCCGCGCCGAGCGCCACCAGATCCAGCGTCGGCGCCAGAGCGCCCCACTCCAGCCAGTCCAGCAGCCCCGGAAGCTCCTCCGCGCTGCCCGCGGCCACCAGCAGCCGCATCCGGTCGCCCCGTACGGCCACCGGAGAGTCCGGGCCCAGCCGCCACAGCGCCGCGACGCCGGCCTCGACCGGCACGTCCAGGACGTCGAAACGCAGGCCCGTGACGAGCCGCAGCGGCTCCCCGGGCACCGTGCGCCACCCCAGTTCGTTCTCGTACCAGTGCCGCTGTCGATCGGCTCGATCGAGCGGGCGACGGGGGAGCGGGACCGTGGCGATAGGGGGGACTGTGCCAACCATGCCAAGAGCAACCGCCGAAGCGGGCCGAGAGTTACGCTGGGTGGTCCAACGAATGCGCTGGGTGCGGTAAATGGGAGTGTTCGGGGGTGCCGGGCCGCGCAAGGTTGTTCGCCCGTAGCGGAGGGAATCGGTGCGAACGGCATGGAGTGTCGGTCCGTGCGGGTAAGACAATCCCTAGTGGGAGGGGGCGACACGCAGAAAAGGGCGTCTCACGTTCGCCATCGGCGTACTCATGGTGAGGGTAACTGCCTGGCCTGCGGGAACATCGTCTCGCACCATCAGGTTGGAGCAGATGTCGGCGTTCGGGTTCAGGAGGCAGTGTTGGTTCTCGGTCCGGTGTCGGCAGTTGGAATGAGCGGTCCCCGCTTGCGGGACTAAGCTGCGGAAGGACAGGGAGGGGAGCGTCCCCTTACTGCCTGACCGCTCTGAGGAGCGATTAACGATGTTCGAGAGGTTCACCGACCGCGCGCGGCGGGTTGTCGTCCTGGCTCAGGAAGAAGCCCGGATGCTCAACCACAACTACATCGGCACCGAGCACATCCTCCTGGGTCTCATCCACGAGGGTGAGGGTGTCGCCGCTAAGGCCCTGGAGAGCCTCGGGATTTCGCTCGAGGCGGTCCGCCAGCAGGTGGAGGAGATCATCGGGCAGGGGCAGCAGGCCCCGTCCGGGCACATCCCCTTCACCCCCCGTGCCAAGAAGGTCCTGGAGCTGTCGCTCCGCGAGGCCCTTCAGCTGGGCCACAACTACATCGGCACGGAGCACATCCTGCTCGGCCTGATCCGTGAGGGCGAGGGCGTCGCCGCCCAGGTCCTGGTCAAGCTGGGCGCTGATCTCAACCGTGTGCGGCAGCAGGTGATCCAGCTGCTCTCCGGTTACCAGCAGGGCAAGGAGACCGCCACCGCCGGCGGCCCCGCGGAGGGCACCCCCTCGACGTCCCTGGTCCTCGACCAGTTCGGCCGGAACCTCACCCAGGCCGCTCGTGAGTCCAAGCTCGACCCGGTCATCGGGCGCGAGAAGGAGATCGAGCGGGTCATGCAGGTGCTGTCCCGCCGTACGAAGAACAACCCGGTCCTGATCGGTGAGCCCGGCGTCGGCAAGACCGCCGTCGTCGAGGGCCTCGCCCAGGCCATCGTCAAGGGCGAGGTGCCCGAGACCCTCAAGGACAAGCACCTCTACACCCTGGACCTCGGCGCGCTGGTCGCCGGCTCCCGCTACCGCGGTGACTTCGAGGAGCGCCTGAAGAAGGTCCTCAAGGAGATCCGCACCCGCGGCGACATCATCCTGTTCATCGACGAGCTGCACACGCTGGTCGGTGCGGGTGCCGCCGAGGGCGCCATCGACGCCGCTTCGATCCTGAAGCCGATGCTGGCCCGCGGTGAGCTGCAGACCATCGGTGCGACGACGCTGGACGAGTACCGCAAGCACCTGGAGAAGGACGCGGCCCTTGAGCGCCGCTTCCAGCCCATCCAGGTCGCGGAGCCGTCCCTGCCGCACACCATCGAGATCCTCAAGGGTCTGCGCGACCGGTACGAGGCGCACCACCGTGTCTCCATCACGGACGAGGCGCTCGTGCAGGCCGCCACGCTGGCCGACCGGTACATCTCGGACCGCTTCCTGCCGGACAAGGCGATCGACCTGATCGACGAGGCCGGCTCCCGGATGCGCATCCGCCGGATGACCGCGCCGCCGGACCTGCGCGAGTTCGACGAGAAGATCGCCGGCGTGCGCCGCGACAAGGAGTCCGCGATCGACTCGCAGGACTTCGAGAAGGCCGCCTCCCTCCGCGACAAGGAGAAGCAGCTCCTGGCCGCCAAGGCCAAGCGGGAGAAGGAGTGGAAGGCCGGCGACATGGACGTCGTCGCCGAGGTCGACGGCGAGCTGATCGCCGAGGTCCTCGCGACCGCCACCGGCATCCCGGTCTTCAAGCTGACCGAGGAGGAGTCCTCGCGTCTGCTGCGCATGGAGGACGAGCTCCACAAGCGGGTCATCGGCCAGAAGGACGCCGTCAAGGCGCTCTCGAAGGCGATCCGTCGTACGCGTGCGGGCCTCAAGGACCCGAAGCGTCCCGGTGGTTCGTTCATCTTCGCCGGTCCGTCCGGTGTCGGTAAGACCGAGCTGTCCAAGGCCCTCGCCGAGTTCCTCTTCGGTGACGAGGACGCGCTGATCTCCCTCGACATGTCGGAGTTCAGCGAGAAGCACACGGTGTCGCGGCTCTTCGGTTCGCCCCCCGGATACGTGGGCTACGAAGAGGGCGGCCAGCTCACGGAGAAGGTCCGCCGCAAGCCGTTCTCGGTCGTCCTCTTCGACGAGGTCGAGAAGGCCCACCCGGACATCTTCAACAGCCTTCTCCAGATCCTGGAGGACGGTCGCCTGACCGACTCCCAGGGCCGGGTCGTGGACTTCAAGAACACGGTCATCATCATGACGACCAACCTCGGCACGCGGGACATCTCCAAGGGCTTCAACCTGGGCTTCGCGGCCACGGGTGACACGAAGTCCAACTACGAGCGCATGAAGAACAAGGTCTCGGACGAGCTCAAGCAGCACTTCCGCCCCGAGTTCCTCAACCGTGTCGACGATGTCGTCGTCTTCCCGCAGCTCACGCAGGAGGACATCCTCAAGATCGTCGACCTGATGGTCGGCAAGGTCGACGAGCGCCTCAAGGACCGGGACATGGGCATCGAGCTCTCCTCGGCCGCGAAGGAGCTCCTCTCCAAGAAGGGTTACGACCCCGTCCTGGGCGCGCGTCCGCTGCGGCGCACGATCCAGCGCGAGATCGAGGACACCCTCTCGGAGAAGATCCTCTTCGGAGAGCTGCGTCCCGGCCACATCGTGGTCGTAGACGTGGAGGGCGAGGGCGAGGCGAAGACCTTCACCTTCCGGGGTGAGGAGAAGTCGGCGCTTCCCGATGTGCCGCCGATCGAGGACGCGGCCGCGGGTGGGGCCGGTCCGAATCTGAGCAAGGAGGCGTAAGGCTCAGCGGTTTGGGCTTTACGGCTGGGAAAGGGGCCGGTGCTTTTGGCACCGGCCCCTTTCGCGTTCTCGGGATTGGCACAGGACAGGCTCAGGATCGACTACGGGCTGACTCAGGACTGACTCATGCCTGGTTCGCGTTGATCGCGACGCCGGGGAAGAGGCCCGCATAGCGAGCGGCGGGAATCTCGTCACCGATGTCATTCATGAGATGCAGCGAACGCAGCCCGGGCAGTCGTGGCACCAGAGCCGAAAGGTCCTCGGCGGTGCCCATCGAGGTCACCTGCAACGTTTCGATGCCGGGCAGTTCCGGCATCGCGTGGACGGAGTGGGGGAAGTCCCGGATGATCGCCGCGTTCAGGCGGAGGTGGGCCAGTTCCGGCAGTGCGGCGACCTCCTGCCAGTCGGCGACCGTCAGCTCGGCGGTCAGCGCACCGAGGCTGAGCGAGTGCAGCCCGGCCCAGTGGCGCAGCCCGCGCAGGCCTGTGTGGTCGGTGCTGTGCTGGCCGAGGAAGAGGGTTTCCAGTGGTGAGAGGACCGGCAGCACGTCGGTGAGTGCGGTGCCGGGCAACTCCTGGCTGAGGGTGAGACGGCGGATTGACGGGAGGACACGCAGCCCGGTCACGTCGGCGAGGAGGTTGAAGCTGAGACGGGTGAGCGGCAGCGCGGAGAGCCGGTCCAGCCCCTCGGTCGGGCAGTACGACAGCCACAGTTCACGGAGCGAGTCGAACCCCAGCAGTGCGCCCGCGTCGGTGAGGAGCGGGTTGTCTCGGAGCTCCAGCCTCGTCACGGCTCCCGGTGCCGGCACCGCGGTCAGGATCTCCTCGGCCGGGTGCGGGCCGAGGAAGGACAGGCAGTGCCAAGGCCGCATCCGGGCGACGGCCGAGCGCTGCTCGGCCGACTTGCACGTGAGGAACAGCCCCGCCCGCTCCAGGTGGTCCAGGACCTCGGTGGCGTACTCCGCGGTGTCGAACCGGTCCCAGGTGCCCGCCAGTTGACGTCGTACGTCGATCTGAGGGTGTTCCCGGAAGCGCCGCAGCACCGCGAGCGCGCCCTCGGGTTCCTCCCCGCCGAGGCGCGATGCGGTGACCGTGACGTTCTTGGCCTCCTCGGCCGTGAGCCCCTCAGGACCGGGCAGCAGCTCCAGTACCAGCGGCCCCGCCTCCGCCAGGGTCTTCGCCTCGTCCGCCGTACGGGGCGGGATCAGCGCGGCGGCCTGTGACTCGACCTGTGCTCGTGTTCCCGGGTCCAGGGCCGTGGCGTGTTCCAGGCAGGCGAGCGCCAACAGGGTCAGCCTGGGGATGTTCCGGGACAGCAACTCCTTCAGCAGCCGGGCTCGTTCCCGCGGCCGGGCATGCGCCACGGCCAACCGGATCACGTCCTCCCACTGGGTGTCGTCCGCGCGGCTGGTGAGAACGTCGAGGTGTCCCTCCTCCACCGCGTACCGCGCACCCAGATAGTCCTGGAAGGTGCGGTGGACGAAGTCGACGACACCGTCGGCGGGTTGGCGCAGCAGACCGCTTCTCAGCAGCAGGTCCCGGAGTACCGTCCTGGCGTCGCCCTGCCCCGCTACGGTCGGCAGGCCGCGCTCCACGATCCCCTCGGCCGTCTCGATGCCCATCTCCGTGCGGCCGCTCAACACCAGGGCGTACGCCAGCCGTTGGAGGATCTCTAGCTGAGCCTCCTCGCCCAGCTCGGCCCCCTCCAGTGCACCCATGCCCCGCTCCCGGTCCCGCCGCGCCAGCAGCATCGTCAGGGCCGCGTCGTACAACTCCTTGCGGCCGGTGGGGAGATAGCCCCGGCGTTCGCGGTGGAGGGCGCAGATCAGGCCGCACATCAGGGGGTTGGTGGCGAGGCGGGCCAAGTCGCGTTTCGTGCGCAGGGAGTCCAGGAGTGGGCCCTCGTACTCCGGGGCGTCCGCCGCCGTGTGCCAGCGTTCGACGAAGGTCTTCACCTCGGGGCGGCGCATCGGGGCCAGGGTCAGTTCGCGGAAGCCTTCGGGGGCCAGCCAGTCGGGGCGTACGGCGGTGGGGCGGGAGGTGAGGAGCCAGCGGTTGCCCGGGAAGGCGCTGATCAGGGCCTGGAGCCAGTCGCGGGTGCGGTGGCGGTCGGCGGACGGGATCTCGTCCAGGCCGTCGACGAGGATCAGGCCCCGGCCGGCGGTCAGGACGCGTTCGGTCCAGCCCTCGGGTGGGGTGTGGGGGCAGCCGGTGGCGGTCAGGAAGGCTGTGGGGGAGGGGAGTTGGCCGGCTCGGATCAGGGTGCGGAGCGGGAGGACGTACGGGATGCGGTCGCCGTCCCTCGCCGCCGTCACCGCGAGCCACTGCACCAGCGTCGTCTTGCCCGAACCCGCGTCGCCGCGCAGCAGCACGCGGTCGTGGGTCAAGAGGGCTTCCTCGGCGGGGAGTTGGACGGTGAGGGCGGCGCCGGGGTGCTCGTCGGGGAGCTGCCGTTCCTCCGTCGCCGTCGCCTCCAGGCTCAGGTACGCCACTTCGAGGGGCCAGCGGTCGGGGGAGTCGCGGAGATCGATGCCGTAGATGGTGATGTGGTTGTGGCGCTCGGCGACGTACGGGAGGTAGCGGCGTTCGAAGGCGCGGTCGTGGGTGCCGGGGCGTGGGGTGCGGGCGATCAACTCGTCGACGCGGGCGATCAGTTCGGCCTGGGTGCGGGTCTGCTCGACGAGGGTGCGGGCCACGAAGGTGGAGCGGCGGGTGAAGAACTCCAGGATCTGGAGGCAGGCCCATTCGGTCGCCGAGTCGAGGAAGTGGCCGGCGTCGGCCGAGAGTCCGTCGGGGGCCGGGGCGCCGTGCTTCAACTGCCGCGCCAGCTCCCGCTGTCCGAGTCGTACGGCCTGGACGTCGTCCATGTCCAGGTCGCCGAGGGCGAGCAGTCGGCTGGCCAACGCGTCGGCCACGGCGGTCTGTTCGGCGGAAGGGAAGGGGTGTTCGCCGGGGGAGTCCATCGCCTGTTGGACGAAGTGCCGGGCGAGTCTGTGGACGTCCCTGTCGTCCAGCCGCCGCTTCTCGCCCTTGAAGGAGACCAGGCTGGACAGTCGCACCGGTTTGTCGACCAGGCCCGCGCCGGGGCCGTCCGCCACGAACAGTCTCTTCACCAGCGGTGCGATCAGGCTGGACGCCAGTTTGCCGCCGAGTACCGCGGGCTCCATCCGCCACCCCCGTAGCCGTTGGGAAACGGATGGAGCCTATCGACGATCCGGCGGTGACCGTACGACTAGGACAACTGGCCGTCGTAGTCCGGCAGTTTGAAGGTCTTCTCGGCGTGGCCGCCGGACAGGTCGGTGGCACTGTTGCCGATGTTCGCGATGATCGTGTAGCCCTTGTTCTCGATGTCGACGCGCTGGGCGGTCTTGTAGGCGGCGACGTCCTTGAAGAGGTCGAGGAGGCCGCGGACGTAGAGGCCGTCGACGTCGTAGCCGTCGTGTTCGAGGTTGTACTCGGTCGGCAGGTAGATGATGCCGGGGCGGGCCGTGACGAAGAACAGCGAAACGCCGTGCTCCTGGGCGTACTTGGCGACCGCGAGCACGGGCTTGTTGGCCGGCTGCGGCCAACTGAAGCCGAAGTCCGTCTCCAGGGTGGTGTTGTCGATGTCGAAGACGATCGCCTGCTTCTCGCCGGGCTTGGTGGCCGCGATCCGCTGCTTCAGGTAGGGCAGGGCCTGGTTCATCACCGTCTGGCAGTCCGTCTGCCAGGTGGTGTAGTCGACGGTTGCGGCCGTGGCGGTGGCCGTGGCGGTGCTGCTGGTCGCCGTCGCGGCTTCCGCGGGGACGGTCAGCGCCGCGAGGGCGGCCGCGGTCACGGTGGCTATGGCGGTACGGCGAGCCCAGGGGCGTCGTCTCGTCATGGGGGTGGGGGTTCCTCTCACGTCTGTGCGGCTGCCGGTGCGGAAGGCATGCTCGCGGGCGCGGGTGGCGTGAGGGGAACCGTAAGGTTACTGGACGGTAGGTGTATAGAGGCTTGCGTCACCCGAGCTTGGTGGTGACGGCCGCCGGCGGGTCCGGCGCGGCCGCTGGGGCGCGGGACGAGATTCCCGGGGGATGGGTTCGAGGTAGTCCCGGTCACATTCCCCGTACCGGCGATCGCCCCGGCCGGTGACAAGCCGCACAGGCGATTCGAGCTCTACTAGGACAGGTAGTGGCGGGTCGAGAATTGGGCAAAAGGGACTTATATCGTGAAACCCGTGGAACCAAATGCCGGATTTTGCCGTCCGGGGGGCGATTCGTGACGCATGGGTGCTCTGTCAAGGAGATGGAAGTTTTGTGGTGAAGTACTAGGTTCCGTCGTAGAAGGGGTGTTTGGGGGTCCGCGGGGTCCGGGGTTACCAATGAACGTGCCATCCGGCGGCCGTATGTGTGCCGGGTGGTTTTTCTGTCCCCGTCCCCCGTGAGGTTTCGATGTTCCAGCGCGCCACGTCCCGCTCTTCCCGTACGTCTCCGCTCCGCACCCGGGTGGCCGTCCTGGCCGTCGGGCTGGGGGCCACCGCCGTGCTGGGCACCGGGGTCGCGAGCGCCGCCACCGCCACCGCGGCCGTCGCGCCCAAGACGGTCAGCGCGAAGACCGCCGCCTCCTGGGTCGACCCGGTGAAGAAGTACACGCTCTCCGCGACCTTCGCCCAGGCCGGCGGCATGTGGCAGTCCACCCACAGCGGTCAGGACTTCGCCGTGGCCAGCGGCACCAACGTCATGGCCGCGCACGGCGGGACCGTCGTCAAGGCCGGTGGCAACGGCGCCGGTGACGGTGCCGCGTACGGCAACGCCATCGTCATCAAGCACGGCAACGGCACCTACTCGCAGTACGCCCACCTCTCGCGCATCGACGTGAAGGTCGGCCAGGTCGTCAGCACCGGTCAGCACATCGCGCTGTCCGGCAACACCGGCAACTCCAGCGGTCCCCACCTGCACTTCGAGATCCGTACGACCGCGAACTACGGCTCGGCCATAGACCCGGTCAAGTTCCTGCGCGGCAAGGGTGTGACCGTCTAAGACCCGTCCTGAGCGGGCTTCGTGCCCGCGTGGGCCTGCGTGATCATGTCGGTGGCGACCTCCAGGACGGCCTTGCGCTTGTCCTCGGGGTCGCCTTCGAGGTCCTGTACGGCGAACATGCCGGCGTGCAGCGTGAAGATCGCGCTGAGCGAGCGGACCTGGTCGACCAAGCTCGCCCCGGGGTCGATCATGATCTCCCGCAGACCGCGCATGCGCTCCTTGAAGCGTTCGCCGATGCGCAGGTCCCGTACCGTCGCCTGGTTCTCCTGCATGAAGCGGAACAGCGGGGTCGCGCCGTCGAGCGCGACGGCGTAGCGCCGTACGATCTCCTGCTTGGTCTCCAGGGTGTGCGGCTGGTCGCGGCCCCACTCGATCAGGTCCTCGATCGGCCTGGTCAGGTCCTCGAAGATGCTGACCAGGATCTCTTCCTTGGTCTTGAAGTGGTAGTAGAGCGCCGCCTTCGTGACGTCCAGGTGCTCGGCGATCTCGCGCAGCGAGGTCTTCTCGTAGCCCTGCTCGGCGAAGAGTTCGAGCGCCACGTCCTGGATGCGCTGGCGGGTGTCTCCGCGACGTTGCCGCTTGGTGCCGTCCATGGTGCCGCCCATTCTTCTCATGCTCCAGCAAACTTACTTGACGCCCGGCTAGTTGCCGGTCTACTTTCCCTGAGTGTAGTCAACTAGCCGGGCGGCAAGTAAGTAGCCGGACGGTGGCGGTATTCAGGGGAGTGGGAAAGATGGCGGACACGCAGACGGTCGAGCCCGGGCCAGGGGCGACGACGGACGGGTCGGGGGCGGACGGTAAACAGCCCAGGAGCGTGCGGGTCGTCCTGCTCGCGCTGATGATCACGATGATGCTCGCGATGCTCGACAACATGATCGTGGGTACGGCGATGCCGACGATCGTCGGCGAACTGGGCGGGCTGGAGCACCTGTCGTGGGTCGTGACCGCGTACACGCTCGCCACCGCCAGCTCGACCCCGCTGTGGGGCAAGCTCGGTGACATGTACGGGCGCAAGGGCGCCTTCATGACCTCGATCGTGATCTTCCTCGCCGGTTCCGCGCTGAGCGGTATGGCGCAGAACATGGGGCAGTTGATCGGTTTCCGGGCCATCCAGGGTCTCGGTGCCGGTGGTCTGATGGTCGGCGTCATGGCGATCATCGGTGACCTCATCCCGCCGCGTGAGCGGGGCAAGTACCAGGGCATGATGGCCGGCGTCATGGCGCTCGCGATGATCGGCGGACCGCTGGTCGGCGGCACCATCACCGACAACTGGGGCTGGCGCTGGTCCTTCTACATCAACCTGCCGCTCGGCGTCGTCGCGCTGGCCGCGATCAGTGCCGTACTGCACCTGCCGAAGAAGCGGTCGCAGGCGCGGATCGACTACCTGGGTGCCGGGCTGCTGACCGTCGGCATCACCTCGATCGTGCTCGTCACCACGTGGGGCGGTTCGCAGTACGACTGGACCTCCGCGCGGATCATGGAACTGATCGGGCTGGGTGTGGCCTCGCTCGTCGGGTTCGTGTTCTGGCAGACCAAGGCCGCCGAGCCGGTCGTACCGCTGCACATCTTCCGCAGCCGCAACTTCACCCTGATGGCGATCATCGGCTTCATCACCGGCTTCGTGATGTTCGGGGCGACGCTGTTCCTGCCGCTGTACCAGCAGTCCGTGCAGGGCGCGTCCGCTACGAACTCGGGGTTGCTGCTGCTGCCGATGCTCGGGGCGATGCTCGTGACCTCGATGGTCGCGGGGCGGGTGACCACCAACACCGGTAAGTACAAGGTGTTTCCGGTCGTCGGCAGTGTGCTGATGGGGGTGGGCCTGTACCTGCTCTCCACCATGGACACGGATACGACCCGGGTCATGTCCGGTGTGTACATGGCGGTCGTCGGTCTCGGTATGGGCTGCCTGATGCAGATCACCATGCTGGTCGCGCAGAACAGTGTGCAGATGAAGGACATGGGCGTCGCGTCCTCCACGAGCACCCTGTCTCGTACGCTCGGTTCCTCGTTCGGTGTCGCCATCATGGGTGCGCTGTTCAACAACCGGGTCCAGGACGTCATGGCCGAGCGGGCCGGGGCGTTGGGGTCGAAGGTGACCGAGCAGTCCGCGACGCTCAACGCGGCGAGTCTGGCGAAGCTGCCGGCGGTGGCTCGTGAGGCGTATCAGCACGCGGTGTCCGCGGGTGTCCACTCCGCGTTCCTGCTGGGGGCCGTGGTTGCCGTGGTCGCGATGATCGCCGCGGTGTTCGTGAAGGAGGTTCCGCTGAAGGGGGCGGGGCCGAAGGCTGAGGGTTCGGGCGAGGGCGCGGAAGCGGTGGCGCCGGCGTCGATCGTCGAGGCCGTGTGATTCGCCGACAGTGAGCTGAAGGTCCCCCGGTTGGTGTCCGCCCCGGGGGGCCTTCTTCGTGTGTGCGGGCACGCGTGCGTGCATGTGTTTGGCTGCGGGTGCTTCGTTTGTGTGCGGCTGTGTGCGGCGCCGTTGCTGGGGGCTCCGCCCCCAGACCCCCGATCGGCCCTGAAGAGGCCTCGTCCTCAAACGCCGGACGGACTGATTAATGCCGGCCTGAGTTGAGGGGTGCCGGACGGGCTGGATGGTGCCGGCCTGAATTGAGAGGTGCCGGACGGGCTGGTGAGACCGGCGCTGTTGTCAGTGCTGCGTGCCACCATCGGACGCATGGACAAAATGCGGCAGTTGCGTCTTGCCAAGGACGCCATGGATCGCGACTGGGCCGAGCCGGAGCTCGATCTGGGCGTGGTGGCTGCGCATGCCGGATATTCGCGGTACCACTTCATCCGGGCCTTCAAGGAGGCGTACGGCGAGACGCCCGGTCAGTATCTGACGCATCGGCGTATCGAGCGGGCCGAGGAGATGCTCCGTAGCGCCGATCTTTCGGTGACGGAGATCTGCCATCTGGTCGGGTTCAGCAGCCTCGGTACGTTCTCGGCACGGTTCAAGGCGCGGACCGGGCTGACCCCGAGTGAGTACCGGACCAAGCACGTGGGTCGCGGGGCCGCGCTCATCCCCGGGTGTTACGCGATGCTCTGGGCCGGCGGTTTCCCCACCGCAACTTTGAAGAAGCGTCGCGACGTCCGCCCTGCCTACGGTGATGAGCAGGAAGCCGGCTCGACATCGATCTCGGCATCAATCTCGTCCGACAGGAGTGCGGAGTCATGATCCAAGGCTTGGGCATCGCCACCGTGTGGACCTTCGACCAGCAGCGCAGCAAGGCCTTCTTCACCGAGAAACTCGACTTCGAGGTGCGCGACGACATCTCGATGGGCGACATGCGGTGGGTCACCGTCGGCGCCAAGAACCAGCCCGGCCTCGCGCTCACGCTGATGAGCCTGGACGGGCCGGGCCTCGACCCCGAGTCCGCCGAGGCGCTGAAGAAGCTGATCAGCAAGGGGGTGCTGGGTGCCGGGGCGTTCACCACCGATGACTGCCGCGGTGATCACGCGGCCTTCAAGTCGCGCGGGGTCGAGTTCCTCCAGGAGCCGACGGAGCGGCCGTACGGCATCGAGGCCATCTTCCGTGACGACAGCGGCAACTGGTATTCGCTGACCGAGCGCAGCGCCGAACTGGACTTCTCGAAGGACTTCGGGTGAGCCTGGAGCAGCCGGCGGCGGAGGTCGAGCCGGACCACACGGCGGTGCGGGTCGCCCTGTGGCGGGCCCTGCACGTCCTGGCCGATCCACCGCCGCACGTCATCGAGGACGAGGTCGGGCTGCGGCTCGCGGACCCCGGGGACGACTGGCGCGAGCGTCCCGACATGGACGTCGAGGCCACGCGGCGTATCCGTGCGTCGATCGTGGCCCGGGCCCGCTACGTCGAGGACGTGGTGGAGGAGCAGGTCGGTCGGGGTGTGGACCAGTACGTCATCCTGGGTGCCGGTCTCGACACCTTCGCCCAGCGGCGGCCCGAACTCGGCGCGAAACTCCGGGTGTTCGAGGTCGAGCAGCCCGGCACGCAAGCTTGGAAGCGGCGACGCCTGACGGAACTGGGGTACGGCATCCCGGACTGGCTGCGGTTCGTGCCGGTCGACTTCGAGGGCGACTGGTGGCAGCAACTCGCCGCCGCGGGCCTCGACACCGGGCGGCCCGCCGTGGTCGCCGCGACCGGCGTGACCATGTACCTCACCCTGGACGCGATCACCACGATGTTCCGCCGGGTCGCCGGCCTCGCCCCGGGCTCCACCCTGGTCACCACGTTCCTACGACCCGTGGACGACGTGGAGCCGGAGCAGCGTGCGCAGTTGGAGGTCGCGGTGCGCGGGGCTCGTGCCGCGGGCACCCCGTTCCTGAGCTTCTTCACCCCGGAGCAGATGCTGGCGCTGGGGCGGGAGTGCGGGTTCCGGGAGGTGCGGCATGTACCGGCCGCGGAGCTTGCGGAGCGGTATTTCGGGGGCCGGGTGGAGGGGGCTGCGCCGTCTCGGGGGGAGGAGGTGATGGTGGCGAGCGCGTGAGGGCCCTGCAACCGCCGAGGGCTACGGCGGCATGGGCCGTCAACTACCGCTCAGGCGCTTAGATTTACGGCAGCGCGGGCCACCAAGCACCGGCCGGTCGTTGGGGGTTACGGCAGCGCGGGCGGTCAGGCACCGGCCGGTCGTTGGGGGTTACGGCAGTACGGGCCGTCAAGCGCTGGCCGGTCGCCGGGAAGTTACACCAGCACGAGCCGTCAACCATCGCTCAGTCGCCGGGAGTTACGGCAGTACGGGCCGCCAACCACCGGCCAGTCGCCAATGGCTACACCAGTACGGGCCGTCAAGCACCGCCCAGCCGCCGATGGCTACACCAGCGCGGGCCTTCAACCACCGCTCAACCGCGGAGAGTTACACCAGCGCCAGCGCCAGCACCAGCCACCCAACAACCACCGAAACCCACACCAGCACCGCCCACCACCCACCCCCCAACCGCCGGAGGCTACGGCAGCAGCGGATAGCTCCCCGTACTCGTCGGCGCATGCTCCGGTAGCCACAGCACCGCGACCGCGCCCTCCGCCGGTATGTGGTCCGGTGCGCCCGCGGGCCGGACGTTGCGGAAGGTCAGGCGGGCGCCGAGGACGCGGGCCTGGCCGGCCGCGATGGTCAGGCCCAGGCCGTGGCCGTGGCCCGCGCGGTCCTCGCTGCCGGTGCGGAAGCGGCTCGGGCCCTCCGCGAGGAGTTTCTCGGGGAAGCCGGGGCCGTGGTCGCGGACCCGGATGACCCGGCCCTCGACGGAGACCTCGATCGGCGGCTTGCCGTGCCGGGCCGCGTTGGCGAGGAGGTTGAACAGGACGCGTTCCAGGCGGCGCGGGTCTGTGGTCACCTCCGACTCGTGCACTACGTGCACCACCGCGTCCGGGTCCTTCGCGATCACCCGGCGGCTCACGAAGTCGCCCAGCATGAGGTCCTGCAACTCGGCCCGCTCGGACGCCCCGTCGAGCCGGGCGACCTCCAGCACGTCCTCGACGAGCGTGCGCATCGCCTTCGCGCGGTCCAGGACCAGCTCCGTGGGGCGGCCGGGGGGCAGGAGTTCGGCCGCGGTCAGCAGGCCCGTCACCGGGGTGCGCAATTCGTGCGCGATGTCCGCCGTGACTCGGCGTTCCGCCTCAAGCCGCTGCTGCAGCGCGTCCGTCATCGCGTCCACCGCGCGCGCGAGGTCGTCGGTCTCGTCCCGTACGACCCCGCCGATCGCGTCCCGCACCCGTACGTCCGTCTCGCCCTTGGCGACCTGGTTCGCCGCGGCCGCCGCCTTGCGCAGCCGGCGCGAGAGCTGGCCGCCGATCAGCACACCGAGCGCGCTGCCGCCCAGCACGGCCGCGATCGAGCCGATGACCAGGGCCTGGTCGAGATCCTTGAGGATGTCCGTGCTGCGGTCGGTGAACCCGGTGTGCAGGGACATCACATGGCCGTCCTTGAGCGGTACGGCCGCCCAGATGTCCGGTACGCCGTGCGGCCGGTCGGTGACGTACGTCGCCCGCCGGCCCTCCGCGACCTTCTCGCGCAGCGCCGGCGGCAGGCTCGGGTCGTCGATCTTGATGCTGGGGAAGTTCGGCCGCCCGGACAGCTCGTAGTTGCGCTGCGCGATCTGCACCCGCTCGTCCGCGAGGTCGCGCGCGTTGTCCAGCATCGAGACGCGGGCCGCGTTGTGCACGACCAGGCTGAGTGCGATCGCGACCAGCGTGCCGACCAGTGCGATGGCCGCGCTGAGCTTCCATCTCAGTCCCGTACGGATGCCCGCCCTGTCCATGAACGACGGGACCCTGCGCTGTGAATTCCCCCGCATACCCCTGCTCAGGCCTTCAACTTGTAGCCGAAGCCGCGGACCGTCTCGATCCGGTCCTGGCCGATCTTCGTCCGCAGCCGCTGCACATGGACGTCCACGACCCGGGTGTCACCGCCCCAGCCGTAGTCCCACACCCGCTCCAGGAGTTTGTCGCGGGACAGGACCGTACCCGGTGCCGAGGAGAACTCCAGGAGGAGGCGCATCTCCGTCGGCGTCAGCGCCACCGGCTGTCCGGCCCTGCGCACCTCCATGCCCTCGGTGTCGATCTCCAGATCGCCGAAGGTCAGCACCCCGCCGCCGACCGGTGCCGCCTCCGTGTCCGCCGTACGGTCGCCGCCGCTCGCGTGTCCGAAGCGGCGCAGCACCGCGCGGATCCGGGCGACCAGGACGGCGCCGTCGAAGGGCTTGGTGACGTAGTCGTCCGCGCCCGCCTCCAGGCCGAGCACCACGTCGATCGAGTCGGCGCGCGCCGACAGCATGATCACCGGAACCGTCGAATCGTCTCGGATACGGCGGCACAGGCTCACGCCGTCCAGGCCGGGGACCATCACGTCGAGGAGCGCGATGTCGGGGCGGTTCGCCCGGAACGCCTCCAGGCCCGACAGCCCGTCGGGCATCGCCGTGACCGCGAAGCCGTCCCGCTCCAGGGCGAGTTGGGTGGCCTCGCGGATGACGTCGTCGTCCTCGACGAACAGGACGTGGGTCTGGTCTGCCATCCCGGTGCTCTCAGTCCTCGTGTGGGTCGTTCTCAAGCATGGGACGCCGGAAGGGGCGTCCGCGTTCACCGAAGGATCGGATCGGGCCATCCGATCGGTTCACGGCGCCACGGTCCGGGCGATTCAGTTTCCGCTCGGGGCGGGCGAGGCGTCGCCTCCGACCGCGTTGCTGTACTCGTTGTGGGTGCTGTACTCCTGGACGAAACGGCCCGTGCTCCAGCGGTACGTGATCACGTTCTCACCGGAGGGACTCGACACCGGGTCGCCCTTCTCGTACACCTGCTTGGTGACGACCAGATCGCCGCGGTCTATCTCCGCGTAGACCGGGGGTTCCTCGGCCTTGAACACATTCTCGTACGTCCCACCCGTCTCGCGATACACGTACGAGCCGATCCCCACCGCATCGCCGCAGGTCATCACGTTGACGACGACGTCGTTCGCGGGGCCTCCGGTGAGCTCGCCGTACGACACGTCGACCGCGTACTCGTCGGCGACGCACGGCTTCAGCTCGTGCTTGACCGCCGCCGAGACCTTCGGGTCGTCCATCACCAGCTTGACCGCGTCCACATGGTCGTCGACCGTCGCGGAGGGGGTGGGAGCGGAGGCCTCCGCGACACCCGCCACCGAGTCGGAGTGCGCCGGGCCCTCGTCACGGGCGCCGGTGCCGCCCGTGGCGCAGCCGGACACCAAAAGGGCGAGGGCGGCGAGCACGACCATCGCCGTGAACGCCGCCTCCAGGCTTCCGCGCACCCTGCCGGGCCCGGGAGCGTCGCTCAGACCGGGCCCAGGGGTGTCGTCGCTCAGGCCGCGCAACGCTCCCGCTCCTCACGCTCCAGCGCGCGTGCGTCCAGGTCGCGGGCCTCCAGCTCCTCCCGGAGCCGGGCGAGCGCCCGGTGCAGCGTGCTCTTGACCGTACCGGCCGACATGCCCAGGGCGGCGGCCGTCTCTTCGGTGGACATTTGCTCCCAGTGTCGCAGGACGACAACACTGCGCTGTTTCGGAGCGAGAACTTTCATGATGTCCATAAGAAGCGCCCGATCCGCGTGCTGCTCGGTCGCGTCGTCGACGCTCGCGTCCGGCAGTTGCTCGGTGGGGACCTCTTCGAGCTTGCGGGCCCGCCACCACTCGGTCCGCGTGTTGATCATGACGCGGCGCAGGTAGGCGTCCGCGAGGCGCTTGTCCTCGATGGTCTCCCAGCGGCCGTACGTCCGTACCAGCGCCGTCTGGAGCAGGTCCTGTGCGTCGACCGGGTCCGGCACCAGCCGGCGGGCGCTGCGCAGCAGCGCGTCCTGTCGGGTGCGGACGTACTCCTCGAATTCGAGCACCTCGCCCTGCGCCATGATCAACCGCCTCCATCCCCGTTTCCGACCCGCCTGCTGCCGGTTGTTCTTTGCTGCGTCCCGCCGGTCTGCGGCACAGGAACGAAGCTACGGAGGGGTTGTCACGGAGCTGTGCGGAGCAGCCTGCGGGGAGCGCTCGGCTGTCCGTCGGTTGTGTAACGGAAGTAGGTCCGGGGTAAGGGGGTGGGGTTTTTGGGGTGGGTATGAGGTGGTTTGGGCATTGCCGGAGTGTTGCGGGGGCTGGGTGTGGGCTGTGATGTGGCTTGGGGTGGGGTGCGTGGCTGTGAGTTGACCGTGTGTCAGGTGCGGGTCGCCGGGAGTTGGTAGAAGCCGTCCTGGAGGGGTTCCACCAAGCCGTCCGCCACCAGGCCGTCCAGCGCCCTGGCCCGCTGCACCGGTTCGTGCCACACGCGGTCGAGTGCGGACTGCGGGACGGGGGTGTGCGCTTCGCGGAGTACGGCCAGGAGCTTGCCGCGGACCTGGCGGTCCGTGCCGGCGTACGTCTGGCCCTTGCGGGCCGGGCCCTCGTGCTCCGGCTTGCCCGCGAGGTTCCAGGCGCACTGGGCCGAGATGGGGCAGCGGTGGCACGTCTCGTTCTTCGCGGTGCAGACGAGTGCGCCCAGTTCCATGGATGCCGCGGCCCAGCGGGCTGCGGTCTCGTCGTCCTGGGGGAGGAGGGCGCGGGCCAGCTTGCGCTCGGCCGCGGTGGTGGCGTTCGGGGGGTACTGGGTGCCGGTGACCGCGCGCGCGAAGACTCGGCGGACGTTCGTGTCGAGTACGGCGTGGCGCTGGCCGTAGGCGAAGGACGCGACTGCGGCGGCCGTGTACTCGCCGATGCCGGGGAGCGCGAGGAGTTGGGCGTGGTCGGTGGGGACGTCGCCGCCGTGGCGTTCCGTTATGGCGGTGGCCGCGCCGTGCAGGCGCAGCGCGCGGCGGGGGTAGCCGAGGCGGCCCCAGGCGCGGACGGCTTCGCCGGGGGCGTCCTTGGCGAGGTCGGCGGGGCGGGGCCAGCGGGCCAGCCACTGTTCGTAGACCGGGAGGACGCGGTTGACCGGGGTCTGCTGGAGCATGAACTCGCTGACCATCACGCCCCAGGGGCCGGCGTCGGGGTGGCGCCAGGGGAGGTCGCGGGCGTTGTCCTCGAACCAGTCGATGACCGGGGTGTGGAGGTGGGCTCCGTCCGGTGTGGTGGCCGGTGTGGTGGCGGACGTGGTGTGCGGGGGTTTCGTGGGCGCAGTCATGGCGTTTCCGATCCTGCCACGGCCGGTGGGGGGTCGGGGTCGTGTCGGTACGGCGAGCCCGCCGCAGGTTGCGCCCCTCTGGGGTTGCCACAGTCGAACGGGTGGGGACCAGCTACGCGGCGGGCTCGCCGTACCGCCACGACCCGCTCGCGTACGGCGGCGGGTGCGGGCCCGTGGGCCATCCCGCCTGATTCCAGGCGGGGTTGCCGGGATGATGATCCGGAAAAGTTGGGGCTGGGGCGGCGGGTGGGGCGAGGTAACTCGCTGATCTCTCGTAGAGTTTGCGCCGTGGGATCTATGCGCAATCCGGTCGGGCCGCTTCCCTCCTCCATCTATTGGCGTCGGAGGGTCCTCATGGTGTCCGTGGTCGCCTTGTTGGCGCTGCTGATCACCTGGATCGTCACGTCGGGTGGCGGGGGCGGCAAGAACGGTGCGGATGGGGCGAAGAACGGTAAGACGCCCGCTCCTACGATCACTGCCGGGCCGTCGGGATCTGGTCCCGCCATCAGCCAACACCCGGGCGGGCGTGATGAGTCGGGCAGCGGGAGCGGGAGCGGTGGTGGTGGCAGCAGCGGGAGTGGGAGTGGTGGCAGTAGTGGGAGTAGCGGGGGCTCCGGTGGCACTAGTGCCGGATCTGGATCGGGATCAGGTGACGGTGGGTCCGGGGGGAGTAGTACGGGGACTACGGTTCCTGCCGACTCGACGCTTCCCAACTGCGCTGCCGGCTCTGTGCAGTTGACTCTGCGGAGTCTGCACAACTCGTACTCGCCGGATCAGACTCCTACCTTTGTGCTGACCGCCAAGAACTCGTCTGGTAGTGACTGCAAGGTCGATCTCGGGCCTAAGAGTGCGGTGTTGACCATCACGGAGGCGGGGGGCAGTGCCGATTTCTGGTCGTCCGCCGACTGCCCGAAGGGGTCTGGGAGTGTCTTCTATCGGGTGTCCGCCGGGAGCAGTGTCACTTACACCCTGAAGTGGGATCGCAAGCCCAGTGCGCCCGAGTGCGCTACTCCGGCTGCTGGTTCGGCCGGGGCCGGGACCTATCTGGTGGAGGCGGAGGCCTCCGGGTTCGCCAAGGCGCAGACCTCGTTCGTGCTGGCGAGTGACTGACGCCGGGGCGCCCTATACGTAGCGCTCCAGGATTGAGGATTCCGCCAGGCGGGAGAGGCCCTCTCGTACGCTTCTTGCCCTTGCCTCGCCTACGCCGTCGACCGTCTGGAGGTCGTCGACGCTTGCTGCCAGGAGTTTTTGCAGGCCGCCGAAGTGTTCCACCAGGCGGTCGATGATCGCGCCGGGGAGGCGCGGGACCTTGGCCAGGAGGCGGAAGCCTCGGGGGGAGACCGCCGAGTCGAGGGCCTCGGGGGAGCCGGTGTAGCCCAACGCGCGGGCCACTGTGGGGAGTTCGAGGAGTTCGGCGTGGGAGAGCGCGTCGAGTTCGGCCAGGGCTTCGTTCACCGTGCGGGAGCGTTTTGCCGTGGGTTCGGGGACGTAGTCGCGCACCACCAGTTCGCGTTCCGGCTCCACGCCTGCGATCAACTCCTCCAACTGGAGGGCGAGCAGGCGGCCGTCGGTGCCCAACTCCAGTACGTACTCGGCGATCTCGGTGGCGATCAGGCGCACCATTTCCAGGCGTTGGACCACTGCCGATACGTCTCGGACCGTGACGAGGTCCTCGATCTCCAGGGCCGACAGTGTTCCCGCCACCTCGTCCAGGCGGAGTTTGTAGCGCTCCAGGGTGGCCAGGGCTTGGTTCGCGCGGGACAGGATTGCCGCGGAGTCCTCCAGGACGCGGCGTTGGCCGTCCACGTAGAGGGCGATCAGGCGCATGGACTGGGATACCGAGACGACCGGGAAGGCCACCTGTTTGCTGACTCGGTCCGCCGTGCGGTGGCGGGTGCCTGTCTCCTCGGTGGGGATGTTCGGGTCGGGGACCAGTTGGACGCCCGCGCGGAGGATCTTGGAGAGGTCGGACGAGACGACGATGCCGCCGTCCAGTTTGCAGAGTTCGCGTAGGCGGGTGGCCGTGAACTCCACGTCCAGGATGAAACCGCCTGTGCACATCGCTTCCACGGTCTTGTCGGAACCGAGCACGATGAGTCCGCCCGTGTTGCCGCGGAGAATCCGCTCCAGGCCGTCGCGCAGGGCCTGGCCGGGTGCCACGGCGCTCAGGGAGGCGCGCATCAGGCCATCGGCACCGGAGCTCCCGCCGGACTTTCCGGGAGCTGACGCCCGGTCGTTGGCTGCCACTGCACTCCTCGGGTCGCAGGTCTTTCTGGTGCTCCCGTTTCGCGTACCTGGTTCGTACGGACGGGCGAGACCAGGGCAAAGTCTACCGGCGGTCCTCGTCGTCCCGTGGGGCCTCTCGCTTACGGGAGCGCGGAAGGACCCGGAGAGCGTCTCCTATGTCGGCTACTTCGAGGACCTTCATGCCGGCCGGGATCTTGCCCGGGTCGCCCGGAACGAGGGCGTGGGTGAAGCCCAGCCGGTGTGCTTCGGAGAGTCTGCGCTGGACGCCCGTGACCCGTCTGACCTCGCCCGCCAGGCCCACTTCGCCGATCGCGACCAGGTTCTTGGGGAGGGGGACGTCGCTCGCCGCGGAGGCCAGGGCGAGGGCGATCGCCAGGTCCGCGGCCGGTTCCGAGAGTTTTACTCCGCCGACTGTGGCGGAGTAGATGTCCCGCTTGCCCAGGGCACTGATTCGGCCGCGCTGCTCCAGGACCGCGAGCATCATCGAGACGCGGGAGGTCTCCAGGCCCGAGGTGGTGCGGCGGGGGGAGGGGATCTGGGAGTCGACCGTGAGGGCCTGGACCTCGGCCACCAAGGGGCGGCGGCCCTCCAGGGTGACGGTCAGGCAGGTGCCGGGGACCGGCTCCGCGCGGCGGGTCAGGAACAGGCCGCTCGGGTCGGCCAGGCCCGTGATGCCCTCGTCGTGCAGCTCGAAGCAGCCGACCTCGTCGGTCGTGCCGTAGCGGTTCTTGACGCCCCGTACGAGGCGCAGGCGGGCGTGCCGGTCGCCCTCGAAGGAGAGCACTACGTCCACGAGGTGTTCGAGGAGGCGGGGGCCCGCGATCGCGCCGTCCTTGGTGACGTGGCCCACGAGGAGGGTGGCCATGCCGCGTTCCTTGGAGGCGCGGATCAGGGCGCCGGCGACCTCGCGGACCTGGGCCATGCCACCGGGAGCGCCGTCGATCTCCGGGGAGGCCACCGTCTGCACCGAGTCCAGGATCAGGAGCGACGGCTTCACCGCGTCCAAGTGGCCCAGGATCGTGGCCAGATCGGTCTCGGCGGCGAGATACAGGTGGTCGTCGATCGCCTTGATGCGGTCGGCGCGCATCCTGACCTGGCTCGCCGACTCCTCGCCGGTCACATAGAGCGTGCGGTGCTCGTCGCTCGCCGCCTTGGCCGCCACGTCGAGGAGGAGGGTCGACTTCCCCACGCCCGGTTCGCCCGCGACGAGGACGACCGCGCCGGGGACCAGGCCGCCGCCGAGCACCCGGTCCAGCTCGGGCACGCCGGTCGAGCGGGCGGTGGCCTGGCGGGCGTCGACCTGGCCGATGGGCACGGCGGAGGTGGTGACGCGGCCCGGTGCCGTCGTACGGACCGCGGGCGCGCCGTACTCCTCGACCGTCCCCCAGGCCTGGCACTCGGAGCAGCGGCCGAGCCACTTCGCCGTCTGCCAACCGCACTCGGTGCAGCGGTAGGACGGACGGTCCTTGGTGGTCTTCGTACGGGCAGCCATGCGTGAACCGTAACCGCCGCCACTGACAACACGGTCGGCGGACGGACGGTCGTGGTTCGGGATCCGGCCACCGGCCGTCAGGAACGAGCCATGGAGGCGAGGGTGCCTGTCCCCTTATGAGGGATCGTTTCACCCGTACGGATTAAAAGTGCTCAAGGGGGCGGAAGGGGGCATCGACCGCCGCCTACGGTCGCACGGGTGATGAGCAGCAGTCCGGAGACCTCGACCCGCACCACCGGCGCACACGGGGCGCATCGGGAGGCGCGCGACCGCGCCGCGGCGCGCACGCTGGCGCAGCGCCCGCCCGCGCGCTACGAGCCGTATCTGGACGGCCTGTTCACGTACTGCCTGTCCGTGCTGTGCGACCACGACGCGGCGACCGCCGCCCTGGGAGACGTGCTGGCGCTGGCCGAACGCCGGGGCGCGCGCGTGCCGGAGACGGCCGGTGACCGCAGGGCGTGGCTGTACGCGCTGGCCCGCTGGGCCTGTCTGCGCAAGCTGGCCGAGGCCAAGCAGAAACGTCAGGGCACGCACGCGGCGGGGCGTGCCGGGGCCGAGGCCGAGGAAACGGTCGTTCCCGAGCAACTGCGCGAGCAGCGGCGGCGTGAACTCGCCCTGCTGGCCTGGCCGGAGGCCGCCGGCACCACCCCGGAGCAGCGCGAGGCGCTCGAACTCGCCGTGCGCCACCGGCTCGCCGCCCACGAGGTCGCCGCCGTCCTCGGCATGGACCTCGCCACCGCCCGTGAACTGCTGGCGTCCGCCGCCTGCGAGGTGGAACGCACGCGTGCCGCCCTCGCCGTCGTCGAGACCGGGAGCTGCCCGAGCGTCGCCCGTCTCACCGACGACCACCAGCTCGTGCTCAGCAGCGCCCTGCGGCGCGAACTGGTCCGGCACGTCGACGACTGCCCGCACTGCCGCCGTACCGCCGAGCGCGCGGTCCCCGGCACCTGGCCGGGCGCCGGTGTCACGCCCGCCGAACTGCCCGTCCTGGAGGCGCCCCGCGCGGCCCTGCACGTGGCGATGGCGCACCTCCCACGCGCGCGTGGAGCCGCGGCACCCCGTTTCGACCGGCGCGGTTTCCCGATGGACCCCAAGGACCGCGCCGCCCGAAGAGACCGTCTCCGCGCGCGTGCCGTCACGACGACCGTCGTCGCCACCGTCATCGCGGCGCCCGTCCTCGCCCTGTGGGCCGCCTACCGGGGCACCCCGACCGGCGAGGGCGTCGACGGCCGGGCCGCCACGGCGAGCGAGCAGCACGGGGCCGGGGCCCTGGAGGGCGAGGTCGCGAGCGGCGGCTACGAGAACACCGGCAACGCCAGTACCGGCCCCCGCGCGCGGGCCGGCGAGAACGGCAAGAACGACGTCTCCGTAGAGGTCATCAGCGTCACCGGCGCCGGCCAGAAGGGCGCCGGTCACCTCGCCGTCTCGGCCGCCAACAGCAGTGACACCACGCTGATCACCCTCACCGCGTCCGGCGCGTCCCCGGTCCGCTGGTCCGCGACCACCGCGGCGCCCTGGCTCTACCTCAGCCAGTCCTCGGGAACCCTCGCCCCGGGCGAATCGTTGACGATCAAGGTGTACGTCGACCATCTGCGCGAGCCCTCCGGCCACTGGACCGCGCGCGTGGCCGTCTCACCCGCCGGCGCCATCGTCTCGATCGAGGGCTACGGCACCGCCCCCGCCCCGACCGCGCCGAGCGACCCGCACCCGTCGGATCCCGATCCCGGTGGCCCGCCCTCGTCCGGCCCGGATCCGGACCCGACGCCCACGGCTCCGAGTGATCCGACGCCGGGCGACCCGCCGCCCTCGTCCGCCGATCCGACTCCGAACCCGACGGACTCGTCCTCCGCCGACCCGGGCGGCTCGACGCCGCCGCCCGAGGACGGCGGCGACCCGGGTTCGTCCTGAGCCGTCAGCCGACCGGGTCCGCCGGATGCGGTGCCAGCAGCGGGAGTTGCGAGGCCAGGCGCTGCTCGCACAGCTCGACCAGGCGGTCGTATCCGGCCTTGCCCATCAGTTCGGTCAGCTCCGGGCCGTAGGACACATAGACCGGGTCGCCCGCACCGTGCGCCGAGGTCGCCGACGTGCACCACCAGTGCAGTTCGTGGCCGCCGGAACCCCAGCCCCTGCGGTCGTACTCGCCGATCGACACCTGGAGCACGCGCGTGTCGTCCGGCCGGTCGATCCACTCGTACGTCCGCCGGACCGGCAGTTGCCAGCAGACGTCCGGCTTGGTCTCCAGGGGCTCGCGGCCCTCCTTGACGGCGAGGATGTGCAGCGAGCAGCCCGCGCCGCCGGCGAAACCGGGGCGGTTCTGGAAGATGCACGAGCCCTTGTAGGGGCGGGTCTGGCGATCGCCGTCCTCGTCCTCCGAGATCCAGCCGTGTTCCACGCCCTCGTCGTGGTGCTGCCAGATGTCGGGCGTGAGCCTCGCCACATGCCCGGCGACCCGTTTCTCGTCGTCCTTGTCGGAGAAGTGCGCGCCCAGGGTGCAGCACCCGTCGTCCGCGCGGCCCGCCTGGATGCCCTGGCAGCCGCTTCCGAAGATGCAGTTCCAGCGAGAGGTCAGCCATGTCAGATCGCAGCGGAAGAGCTGTTCCTCGTCCGCCGGATCCGGAAACTCCACCCACGCGCGCGCGAAGTCGAGCCCCTTCTCGTCGTCCTTCAGGGCCTTCTTCGACATCTGCGACGACTTCGGGGGCTTGGCCGACGTCACCGGCGAAGAATCGCCGGGTGATTTGGCCGCCTTGTCGTTCTTCGCCTTTTTCGTCTTTGGCACGCGTCCAGGGTAAGTCGCCCGAGGCGACCCCAGAAACCGCTCCGGGGACGGAGATCGGTGCAGGTGGCAGTAGCGTTCCGTATATGAGACTCGGTGTCCTCGACGTGGGATCGAACACGGTGCATCTGCTGGTGGTGGACGCACACCCGGGCGCGCGCCCGCTGCCCGCGCACTCGCACAAGGTGGAACTCCGCCTTGCCCAACTCCTCGACGAGGACGGCGCGATCGGCCCCGAAGGGGTCGACAAACTCGTCGGCGTCGTCCAGGAGGCGCTTCAGGCCGCCGAGGACAAGGGCGTCGAGGAACTCCTCCCGTTCGCCACCTCCGCCGTCCGCGAGGCCAGCAACGCGGACGAGGTCCTCGCGCGCGTGCAGACCGAGACCGGCGTCGAACTCCAGGTCCTCACCGGCGCCGAGGAGGCCCGGCTCACCTTCCTCGCCGTCCGCCGCTGGTTCGGCTGGTCCGCCGGCAAGCTGCTCGTCCTCGACATCGGCGGTGGCTCCCTGGAGATCGGGTACGGCATCGACGAGGAGCCCGACGCGGCCGTGTCGCTGCCGCTCGGCGCGGGCCGCCTCACCGCCGCCTGGCTCCCCGGGGACCCGCCGGAACCGGACGCGATAAGGGCCCTGCGCCGCCATGTGCGGGCCCAGATCGCCCGTACGGTGGGGGAGTTCAGCCGTTTCGGCGCCCCCGACCACGTCGTCGCCACGTCGAAGACCTTCAAGCAGCTCGCCCGCCTGGCCGGCGCCGCCCGCTCCGCCGACGGCCTCTACGTCCAGCGCGAGCTCAAGCGCGGCTCCCTGGAGGCCTGGGTCCCGCGCCTGGCCGGCATGACCACCGCCCAGCGCGCCGTCCTCCCCGGCGTCTCCGAGGGCCGCGCCGAACAGCTCCTGGCCGGCGCGATGGTGGCCGAGGGCGCGATGGATCTGTTCGGCGTGGAGACCCTGGAGGTCTGCCCGTGGGCACTGCGGGAGGGCGTCATCTTGCGGCGGCTGGATCAGATGCCGTCGGCGTAGGCGTAGGCGGGGTGCGGGGTTGCCGTGCCGCGTTGTGGGGTGGGTGCGTGGCGGTGGTGCACGCGCGCGTGGCCGCAGAGCGGGTGAATGGCTTCGGTGCGGCTCCGCGTGACTGTGGCGGTGACGCGAGTGTGCGGCCGTGGTGCACGCGTGCGTGGTCGTTGTGACGTAGCCACGTGATTGTCCGGCGGGGCTGGTCGAACGTACGCCGGTCTGGTCGTTGTGCACGCGCGCGTGGCCATCTGCGGTGCACCGCGCGTGTGGTGGCCGTGACCGTACCGGTGCGGCTGTCCGCCAGGGCTGGTCGGATTTCCGCCCGCCCGGTGGTGGTGTACGCACGCCTGGGCATCTCCGGTGCGCGCGCGGTGGCCGTGACCGTACCGGCGCGGCTGTCCGCCGGGGCTGGTCGGTCCTCCGCCCGCCCGGTGGTCGTGTCACGCGCGCGTGGTCAACGGCAGTGCACGCACGCGTGGTTGTCCGTCCCGCCCGCGCCCACGGGCGTGATGCAGGGGCGCGCGGCAGTCCGCGTGAGGCGTGCCGAAGCCTTCGCTCGCGTGGCTGTGCTGCGCGCGCCTGCGAGGGGCGGCGGCGCACGCACGCGTGGGTCATGCAAGCTGCGCCGGCTGTCGGCGTGGAACCTGCCTGGGACCTGCCCGAGACCTTCGTCGGCTTGGTCGTGGGGCCGTGGGACACGGACGCGTACCCGCTCGTGGTGCCGCCCCGCGCCGCGCGTCCACCCAGGCCCGCGCGAACCCCCTGCTCACTCCGACATAGTGCCCACTCGCGGCGCTGGACCGTCCGTGTCCGTTCCGTGGCGCCCCCTCGACCATGACGCACAGGCCCCTCCCTATCCGCAGCGCACGCACGCGTACCCCTCCCGGTACACACCCCCGGCGCTAACGACCGCCCGCGCACGCCCCCCGGCCCAACACACACCCCACCCACCCCCACTGAACGCCCACCCACCAAGTGACGTATCAGACCCGCATGAAGTATCGCGATCGCCACAACGCACCCCCACGCCGGAGATGGCCGGTTGCCGCACCCCGCACAGGGCGGGCACAGCAACCGGCTCCCCCGCGCAAAGCGCCGCCCCGTAGTCTGTCCCCCGTGGCAGAACCAGTCGTGCGCATCCCGGATGCGAAGGTCGCGCTGTCCACGGCGTCCGTGTATCCGGAGTCGACGGCGACGGCCTTCGAGATCGCCGCGCGCCTCGGTTACGACGGCGTCGAGGTCATGGTGTGGACCGACCCGGTCAGCCAGGACATCGACGCGCTGCGCCGGCTCAGCGACTACCACCAGGTCCCGATCCTCGCCGTGCACGCGCCCTGCCTGCTCATCACGCAGCGGGTGTGGTCCACCGACCCGTGGATCAAGCTCCAGCGCGCCCAGACGGCCGCCGAGAAGCTCGGCGCGAGCACGGTCGTCGTGCACCCACCGTTCCGCTGGCAGCGCCAGTACGCGCGGGACTTCGTCAGCGGGATCTGGCGGATGGCGAACGAGACGGATGTGCGGTTCGCCGTAGAGAACATGTACCCGTGGCGCTACCGCGACCGCGAGATGCTCGCCTACGCCCCCGAATGGGACGTGACGCAGGACGACTACCGGCACTTCACGATCGACCTCAGCCACACCGCGACCGCCCGCACCGACGCGACCGAGATGATCGAGCGCATGGGCGACCGTCTCGGCCATGTTCACCTCGCGGACGGCAACGGCTCCAACAAGGACGAGCACCTCGTCCCCGGCCGCGGCACCCAGCCCTGCGCGGAACTGTTGGAACGGCTCGCGACGACCGGCTTCGACGGCCATGTCGTCATCGAGGTCAACACCCGGCGCGCGATGTCCAGCGCCGAACGCGAGGCCGATCTCGCGGAGGCACTCGCCTTCACGCGGCTGCATCTGGCCTCGGCCGTGAAGGTGCCCCGCCGGTGACCGACGCCACCGCCAAGCGCCGGGGCCGACCCCCTCGTACGGAATCCGCCGACACCCGGGACCGCATCCTGACCGCGGCCCGGGAGGAGTTCTCCGAGCGGGGGTACGAGAAGACGTCCGTGCGCGGGATCGCGAAGGCCGCCGGGGTCGACTCGGCGCTGGTCCACCACTACTTCGGTACCAAGGAGCAGGTCTTCGAGGCGTCCATCGAGGTCGCCTTCGCCCCGGCGACGAACGCGCCGGAGGCGGTGGCCGACGGGCCGCTGGACGGTGTCGGCGAGCGGCTGACCCGCTTCATCTTCGGCGTCTGGGAGAACCCCGCCACCCGTAAGCCCCTGCTGGCGGTCGTCCGTTCCGCCGTCAACAACGAGGCCGCCGCGGCCGTCTTCCGCCGGCTCGTGGTCGCCCAGGTGCTGGGCCGGGTCGCCGCCCAGCTCGACCTTCCGGACGCGGAACTCCGCGCCGAACTGGCCGCGGCCCAGCTCGTGGGTACGGCGATGCTGCGCTATGTGATCAAGGTGGAACCGCTGGCCTCGGCGGACGTGGAGCAGATCATCGTGCGGGTGGCGCCGGTGGTGCAGGGGCATCTGACCGGGCCGTGACGTCGTCCTACGGCGAGAAGGTCGTCCCGCAACACCTTTCTACGGCGAGACGGGCGTCCCGTAATGCGGACACCGTGTCCGCCCCCTGGATGACCGGCGTACGCTCAATAGCAGCCCTATCTGCCTGAAGGAGCGATCGACGATGCCCGAGCTGAGGTCCCGCACAGTCACCCACGGCCGCAACATGGCGGGCGCACGCGCCCTTATGCGCGCCTCCGGTGTACCCGGTGCGGACATCGGCCGGAAGCCGATCATCGCGGTGGCGAACAGCTTCACCGAGTTCGTGCCCGGCCACACCCACCTCCAGCCCGTCGGCCGGATCGTCAGCGAGGCGATCACCGCGGCCGGCGGCATCCCGCGCGAGTTCAACACGATCGCGGTCGACGACGGCATCGCGATGGGCCACGGCGGCATGCTCTACAGCCTCCCGTCCCGTGACCTGATCGCGGACTCGGTCGAGTACATGGTCGAGGCGCACTGCGCCGACGCCCTGATCTGCATCTCCAACTGCGACAAGATCACCCCCGGCATGCTCATGGCGGCGCTACGCCTGAACATCCCGACGGTCTTCGTCTCCGGCGGTCCCATGGAGGCCGGGCGCGCCACGCTGCAGGACGGCACGGTCCGCACGCTGGACCTGATCGACGCGATGGTCGACGCCGCCAACGAGAGCATCTCCGACGCGGACGTCCTCAACATCGAGGAGAACGCCTGCCCGACCTGCGGCTCCTGTTCCGGCATGTTCACCGCCAACTCGATGAACTGCCTGACCGAGGCCATCGGCCTGTCGCTGCCGGGCAACGGCTCGGTCCTCGCCACGCACACCGCCCGCAAGGGCCTGTACCAGGACGCGGCCCGCACGGTGATGGACATCACCCGCCGCTACTACGAGCAGGACGACGAGACGGTTCTGCCCCGCAACGTCGCCACCTTCGCGGCCTTCGAGAACGCCATGGCCCTCGACATCGCGATGGGCGGCTCCACCAACACGATCCTGCACCTGCTGGCGGCGGCGCAGGAGGGTGGCGTCCAGTTCGGCCTGGACGAGATCAACGCCGTCTCGCGCCGCGTGCCGTGTCTCGCGAAGGTCGCCCCGAACGTCGCGAAGAACCGCACGTACTACATGGAGGACGTGCACCGCGCCGGCGGCATCCCCGCCCTCCTGGGCGAGCTGCACCGCGCGGGCCTGCTCAACGAGGACGTCCACTCGGTCCACAGCCCGTCCCTCGCGGACTGGCTGAAGACCTGGGACGTGCGCGGCGGCTCCCCGTCCCCGGAGGCCGTGGAACTGTGGCACGCGGCGCCCGGCTGCGTCCGCTCCTCCGAGGCCTTCTCCCAGTCCGAGCGCTGGGCCGCGCTGGACGAGGACGCGGCCGAGGGCTGCATCCGCTCCGCCGAGCACGCCTACTCCAAGGACGGCGGCCTCGCGGTCCTCAAGGGCAACCTCGCCGTCGACGGCTGCGTCGTGAAGACGGCCGGCGTCGACGAGTCCATCTGGACCTTCGAGGGCCCGGCGGTCGTCTGCGAGTCGCAGGAAGAAGCCGTCGAGAAGATCCTCAACAAACAGGTGACGCACGGCGATGTCGTCGTGATCCGCTACGAGGGCCCCAAGGGCGGCCCCGGCATGCAGGAGATGCTCTACCCGACGTCCTTCCTCAAGGGCCGCGGCCTCGGCAAGACCTGCGCACTGATCACCGACGGCCGCTTCTCCGGCGGCACTTCGGGCCTCTCCATCGGCCACGCTTCCCCCGAGGCGGCCTCCGGCGGCACCATCGCCCTCGTCGAGAACGGCGACCGCATCCGCATCGACATCCCGAACCGCTCCATCGAACTCCTCGTCGACGACGCCGAGTTGGCCCGCCGCGAGGCCGCGCTGGACGGCCGCTACGCCCCCAGGCAGCGCGAGCGCAAGGTCTCGGCCGCCCTGCGCGCGTACGCCGCGATGGCCACCAGCGCGGACCGGGGCGCCGTGCGGGACGTCAGCAAGCTCGGCTGAGACACATCGCTTCGTGGGGCCGCCTCCGTTCTTCCGACGGGGGCGGCCCTTTTCCTTGCTACGGCTACCGAATTCGCCTTGCTACGGCCACCAGGCCCCAGGCGCAAGGGAGTTCCCCTCGCTACGGCCACCAAGCCCCGGCTGCACGGGAGTTCGCCTCGCTACGGCTACCAGGCCCCAGGCGTAAGGGAGTTGACGGCGAAGACCGTACCGTCGGGGGCGGCGGCGTAGACCCGACCGTCCGCTACGACGGGTTCGGGCAGCGCCGCGCTGATCTGGTCCGAGTTCGAGTCGAGGCGGGCGGGCGTCTGTCCGACGAGTCGTCCCGCGCGGGCGTCCACCGCGAGCAACCGCCCGTCCGCGGCGGTGACATACACCTGCCGCCCGTCCGCGACCGGAGTGGAACCCCGCACCAGGGCCGTCTCCAGACTCCACAACTGCTTCCGCGCGTCCATGTCCACGGCCACCAGCGATCCGCCGGCCCCCATGACGTACACGACGTGCCCGTGCACGGTCCCGTGGCCCTGGTCGAGCGCCACGGGCAGCGTCACGCGCCGCGAGTCCCCGGTGCCAGGGGTGTAACGGACCACGGCCTTCGCGGAGTTGTAGATCGTGTCGACCGCGAGGAGGAAGACGGACCCGCCGGCCGTGCCGACGGGCTTCAACGTCCCCTCCAGGCGTGCGTCCCAGCGCACCTCGCCCGTGTCCGGATCGACCGCCGCCACCCGCGTGCTCGCCCCGTCGTCCGACGCGTTCGTCGCGTACGCCGCCGGGTCCCCCTCGAACGAGGCGAAGTACGGCGCCTGTTGGCCCGGAATCCGATGGCTCCACTTCGTGGCGCCCGAAGCGCCGTCCACACCGGTGACCGTCCCGTCCGCATGGGTGAGCAGCAGCATGCCGCCGGCGTCCGCGAGCCCGGTGTACGCGGGGACGGTCTTCCGCCAACGCGCCTTGCCCGAGGCGGGATCGAGCGCCTCCAGATGCCGGCCGGTGTCCAACGACGGCTGCACCAGGCCGCCCGACAGCACCGGCGGCCCGCTCCGGTGCGTCGTGGCGACGGAGTGCCGCCACAGCACACGGCCGTCGGACGGGTCCAGGGCGAACACCACGCCGGGTTGCGCGCAGAGCAACTTCCCGTCCCCGTACGAGCATTGGGGCGTGCTCTTCTTCGAGACCGGTGCCGTCTGCCACCCGCTGAACGTGGCGCTGGGCGTGGTGTGCGGAGTGGCGCTCTTCGGCGCCGCGTCGCCGTCGTCGGACAACTGGAGCGCGGAGAGCGTGCCGATCGCGGCCAGGCCGAGCGCGCCCGCCCCGAGTGCGACCCGCTTCCGCAACCGTCTCCCGCGCCGCCGCTCGGGCTGGTCGGGTTCTTCGGGTTGTCCGGGCTCTTCCGCGAAGGGCTCCGACACCGGCGTGACACCGGCCCGCTGTGTCGGTATGTACGCCTGCGTGTCGTACGAGGCCGACACCGACCGCAGTTCACGCATCAACTCGTCCGGCGTGGGCCGGTCCTCGGGCTCCTTGGCGAGGCAACGCAGCACCAGCGGCGCGAGGTTGTCCGGCAGACCGGCCAAGTCCGGCTCGTCATGGACGACTTGATAGGCGACGACGTACGGACTGTCGGAGTCGAAGGGCCCGCGCCCCGTCGCCGCGTGCACCAGGACGGACCCGAGCGCGAAGATGTCGGCGGCGGGCCCGACCTCGCGCGGCCGCCGGAACTGCTCCGGCGCCATGAACGGCGGCGTGCCGATCAACTTGCCCGTTTCCGTACGCAGTTCGCTGTCTTTCGGCCGCGAGATCCCGAAGTCGATGACCTTCGGACCGTCCTCGGCGAGCAGCACATTGCTGGGCTTCAGGTCCCGGTGCACGACGCCGACCCGGTGGATGTCACGCAGCGCCTCGGCCAGTCCGGCCATCAGCCGGCGCAACTCACCGGGCGCCATGGGGCCGTTCCGCTTCACATGCTCGGACAGGGTCGGCCCGGGGATGAACGACGTTGCCATCCAAGGGCGTTCGGCCTCCGGGTCGGCATCGACCACCGGCGCGGTGAAGGCCCCGCTCACCCGCCGGGCCGCCGCCACCTCCTGCCGGAACCGCCCCCTGAACTCGGGGTCCTGGGCGAACTCCGCGTGGACGACCTTCACGGCGAGCTTCTTGCCGGAGGTGCTCTGCGCCAGATGGACCACGCCCATGCCGCCGGAGCCCAGACACGACTCCAGGCGGTAGTGACCGGCGTACTCGGGAAGTTCCGCTTCCGCGCCCGCTCCGGTGTTGCGCTGTGGCGCCATGGGTCCACCCCCGTGCTGATCGTCCGCGCGCGCGACGCACGGAGCCTAGTCGATGACCCGTACGCGACAGAGGCGGCTTGCTGACCTACGCGTGCGAATTGCGCACATGTGTTTCGTGGCGTGATTTAGGGGAATCATCGTTGCCCCATGGCAGTCATGGGGTCCAACGGGGGAGGTTTTTCATGTCTGTTGACCGTGCGCCAGAGGCCGAGAACGCAAGCACGACGGAAGCCGTCACGACAGAGGCGGCGGCCGCGGCCCTGCACTACTACTCCATCGCACCCAACACCCGCGTCAACGTCCGCAGCGGCCCCGGCACCGGCTACACCATCGTCCGCGTCCTGGCCGAGGGCTCCCAGGTCCCGATCTACTGCCAGACGCCGGGCACCACGGTGACGGGCTACTACGGCACGACGAACATCTGGGACAACATCGACGACGGCGAGTACATCTCCGACGCCTACGTGAACACCGGCAGCGACGGCTACGTCCGCCCGCACTGCTCCTGATCACACCACCGTGGCCGGAGCCCGCCTCCTGAAGGCGGCCTCCGGCCACGGCCGGCGCGCCCCGACGGAAGCCCGAGCCCACCCCCGGAGCCATAATCGTCCCGTGAACGACGAGACCGGCACCGGCACAGGCCCCCGCCCCGAACCCCTCCGCTTCTTCGGCACCACCTGGGTGAACCACGACGACGGCTACACCGCCCGCCGCATCGGCACGGCCGCCGGCTCCCTCGTCGCCGCCGTCGCCGCCTGCCTGGTCCTCCGCTTCGCCTACCAGGGCATCCAGATCGCGAACGTCGGCAGCTTCGTCACCCTCCTCGTGATCGTCATGTTCGCGATCTGCAGCGCGCTGGCCTTCGGCCACACCTGGGAAGCCTTCAAAAAACGCCCCGACCCCGACCGCCAGGCCTCCCTCCGCGGCCTCCTGGCCATCGGCTTCGTGGGCTCCCTCCTCGCCTACTTCGCCCGCTCCCTCACGGAGGCCCCCGGCGAAACCCTCCACCGCCAGGAGTACGAGAAGGCCCTCACCCAACACGAGAAGCGCACCTCCCGCCGCACCCGCAACCCCTCAAAGAAGCACCGGGACGCCTGACCCGGGAGCCCGGCCCGGTTTCCGGGAAGCTACGAGACTCCGGGCAGGGGCAACTCCTCGGGCAGGTGAGAAGCGGCCGACCCCTCCGGCACGTGCGGGTCGAGTCCTCGGGCAGGTGAGCGTCGGCTCTTCGTACGGATGAGAGTCGGTCGTGCGGCAGTGCGTGACTCTGCGGGGCGGGCCGGCGATCCCTCGGGCGTGCGGGACTCGCTGGGCATGCATGGCGCGGGGTGCGCGAGCTGCCTACGGCCGCTGACACCCCGGGGCACCTCGCGCCGGCCGGCATGCATGGCCGGCGCCAATCTGACGGCTCTCGGCTCGACGCCCGTCGCCTCATCAGGCCCACCCGCTCCGGCCCGAAGACGACGCCAAGATTCACCGGAGACGTCGTAGGGGACACGCCGGACGACCACGGTCCTGGACCTTGGGAACCTACGATCCCCGGGCCAAGCGCGGCTCAGGCACGTCGACGCCGACCGCCTACGCCCCCCGGAGTCCACCGGGGCCCCTCAAACCCCGCCCGGCCCCTCCCCCCAAGGGCGCGGGGAACTGCGCGCCCAGCCCCCACGCACCCGCACCCACCAACGAAACCGAACCGCCCCCCACCCCCCGGCTCCCCTCCTCTCCCCCTCAACCCCATTTCTCACCAAAATCCACCTGCACCCCGCACCCACCCCAGCAACCATGACGACATGACCACCTCCTCAACCCCTCCCTCGCCCGCCACCCGAGCCCACTCCTTCAACGCAGCCGCAGCCCAATACGCCGAGAACCGCCCCTCCTACCCACCCGCCCTCTTCGACGCCATAGAAGAACTCGCAGCCCACCCCCTCACCGGCGCGCGCGTCGGAGACGTAGGCGCAGGCACCGGCATCGCAACCACCCTCCTGCACGCCCGCGGCGCCGAAGTCATCGCGATCGAACCCGGCGACGGCATGGCAGCCCAGTTCCGCCGCACCCTCCCCGGCGTCCCGATCGTCCGAGGCAACGGCAACGCCCTCCCCCTCACCGACCACTCCCTTGACTTCCTCACCTACGCCCAGGCCTGGCACTGGACCAACCCCGCCGAGTCGGTCCCGGAGGCGCTCCGCGTACTACGCCCGGGCGGCGCACTCGCCCTGTGGTGGAACACCAGCGCCCTCGACGTCCAGTGGATCGCCGAACAGGCGGAACGCATCAGGATCCACTTCGGCCTCGACCCCGTCGTGGAACAGAACGGCAGCGGCCTGCGTACCGCACTCGCCGACCCCACCGGCAAACTCGACTTCGCC
The DNA here is from genome assembly GCF_036227225.1 of Streptomyces sp. NBC_01478. Lineage (GTDB taxonomy): Bacteria > Actinomycetota > Actinomycetes > Streptomycetales > Streptomycetaceae > Streptomyces. The sequence continues at coordinate 6,672,500 of NZ_CP109444.1, forward strand.
CACCGAAGGGTCCGCTGGAGCCGCCGCGTCCCGATCGACACCCACCTGGCCAACATCGGCAGCCACTCGGCCTTCCTGGTCCACGACGAAGAGAGCACCACCGACTTCCTCACCGAGGAGCGGAACCACCTGCGCACCGCGTTCCCGGACGAGATTGTGGAGGAGACCTACGTCGTGGAACTGGTAGTCGCCCGCACACCCTGACTCCCTGACGGCAACGGCCTCCTGACGGCACCCCCGACGGCCACCGCACCCCCCGACGGCCACCAACTCCCGCCCCCGTCACGGCAGTCACCCCCTCACCCCACCCCCGCCGCACACGCCCGCCCCTCGACCCACCCCTCCAACGCCGCCGCACACGCATGATCCACATGCCGCAGCCCACCCAACTCCAGCCGCACCACCCGGTCGTACGGCAACGCCTCCAACGCGTCCAACAGCTTCGGCAACCGCAGAAACGTCGCATGCCCCAGCACCCGTACGACGATCCCCGCGTCCCCGAGATCCTCCGTCTCCACCTGCACATGACTGATGTCCCACGCGGTCTTCGCCACGGCCAACGCCAGCCCGACCAGCACCCCCTCGAACAGGTTCCCCACCACGATCACCACCGCGGTCACCCCGAGCACGACCACCTCACCCGGATGCCCGGCCCACAGCCCCCGCACCTGCCGCACCGGCACGAGCTTGCACCCGGCATGCACGAGCAGCCCCGCCAGCGCCGCCACCGGAACCAGCCCCAACACCCCCGGCAGCAGGGCCGTGAACAGCAACAGCCACCCACCGTGAAGCACCCGCGACGCCTTGGTCCGCGCCCCGGCCTGCACGTTCGCCGCGCTCCGCACGATCACCGCGGTCATCGGCAACGCCCCGAGCACCCCGCACACGGCGTTCCCCGCGCCCTGCGCGATCAACTCCCGGTCGTAGTCCGTCCGCGGCCCCCGATGCAGCCGGTCCACCGCCGCCGCGCTGAACAACGACTCCGCCGACGCGATCAACGCGAACGCGACGACCGTCCCGATCACCCCCACTTCCGTGAGCCGCCCGAAATCCCCCCACTCCGGCACCCGCACGGCACCGACCAGCCCCCGCACCTCCACCCGCCGCACCGACAGGTCGAACCCTCCGGTCACCGCCGCCGCCAGCCCCACCGCCACCAACGGCGCCGGCACCAGCCGAGCCCCCCGCCGCCACCGAGGCCAGAGCAGCAATACGGCAATCGTGGCACCGCCCACTGACAACGCCACCGGATCCACCAGCCCCGGCAACGACACCAGCCCGGCGAGCTTCCCGAGCCCGTCCGCCGGCGCGGCCACATCACCGAGCGCGTACACCTGCCCGGCGACCAGCACGAGCCCGATCCCGGCGAGCATCCCCTGCACCACGGCCGCGGACACGGCCCGGAACCACCGCCCCAGCCGCAGCACCCCGAGCCCCAGTTGCACCACTCCGGCGGCGAACACCAGCACCCCGAGCGCCTGAACGCCGTACGCCCGCACGGCCTCGTACACGAGCACGGTCAGCCCGGCGGCCGGACCGCTCACCTGCAGGCTGCTACCGGGCAACGCCCCGACGACGAGCCCACCGACGATCCCGGTGACCAGCCCCAACTCGGCCGGCACCCCGGAGGCGATCGCCACGCCCACACACAACGGGAGCGCGACGAGAAAGACGACCAGAGAAGCGAACAGATCGGCCTTGCTCACACCACAGCGCACTACACCTACGACACGCATGACAACGGCACCTCCGAAGACAGGACAGAGCCGGACGGGAGATGCGTGGGCGCCGCACCGGGGGAGGGCACGGCGAACTGAAATCCATTGTCGGGAAAGGGAGTTGGCCCCGCACCCGATTCATGTGACCACCCCGTGAACGCGGAAGCGTCCATACCGGAGCGCCTGCTTCCGATCACGCCGCCACGCGCCTGCGCCGTCCCGCGCACCCGTGCGACGACACGGCCGAACCCGCTTGACGGCCCTGCCTCGCGAGAGCATTATTCATCGCATGATGAATTACCTTCCCGGTCCATCCGGATCGCCGGACACCTCACCCGGAGCGAAACCCGCCCCCGCCGTCCAGGCCGAAGCCCTCACCGTCGCCCGCGGCCCCCGCACCGTCCTGCGCACCCTCGACTTCACCGTCCCGCGAGGCCAGATCACCGGCCTGCTCGGCCCCTCCGGCTGCGGCAAGTCGACCCTCATGCGCTCGATCGTCGGCACCCAGGCCAAGGTCACCGGCACCCTGAACGTCCTCGGCCGCCCCGCAGGCCACCCCACCCTCCGCACCCGCATCGGCTACGTCACCCAAGCCCCCTCCATCTACGACGACTTGACGGTCCGTCAAAACCTCGACTACTTCGCCGCGATCCTCGACCCGGGCCGAGCCGCCGCCACCCGCCGCCACGACGACGTCACCCGGGCCATCACCGACGTGGACCTCACCACCCACGCCGGCTCCCTCGCCGGCAACCTCTCCGGCGGCCAACGCAGCCGCGTCTCCCTGGCCGTGGCACTCCTCGGCACCCCGGAACTCCTCGTCCTCGACGAACCCACCGTCGGCCTGGACCCCGTCCTCCGCCGCGACCTGTGGGCCCTCTTCCACGACATCGCCGTCTCCCGCGGCGCCACCCTCCTCATCTCCTCCCACGTCATGGACGAGGCCGAGCGCTGCCACCGCCTCCTCCTGATGCGCGAGGGCGAGATCCTCGCCGACGCCACCCCGGACGCCCTCCGCGCCGACACCGGCTCCGACACGGTCGAAGAGGCCTTCCTGCACCTGGTCGACGAGGCCGTGGCCACCGCCCGCCAGAAGGAGACGACCCGATGAGCACGACAGCCCCCACGACCACGGCCGCTACGACGCGCAGCGCCCCCGCGCCCACCAGCGCACTCAGCGCCGCCCGCACCATCGCCACCGCCGCCCGGGTCCTCCGCCAGCTCCGCCACGACCCCCGCACGATCGCGCTGCTGATCCTCATCCCGTGTGTGATGCTCGTCCTGCTGCGCTACGTCTTCGACGGCAGCCCGCGCACCTTCGACGGCATCGGCGCCTCACTCCTCGGCATCTTCCCCCTCATCACGATGTTCCTGGTCACGTCCATCGCCACCCTGCGCGAACGCACCTCCGGCACCCTCGAACGCCTCCTTGCCATGCCACTGGGCAAGGGCGACCTGATCGCCGGCTACGCCCTCGCCTTCGGCTTCCTCGCGATCATCCAGTCCGCCCTGGCGACGGGCCTCGCCGTCTGGTTCCTCGGCCTCGACGTCATCGGCAGCCCCTGGCTCCTGCTCCTGGTGGCCCTCCTCGACGCCCTCCTCGGCACCGCGCTCGGCCTCTTCGTCTCGGCCTTCGCGGCCTCCGAATTCCAGGCCGTCCAGTTCATGCCGGCGGTGATCTTCCCCCAACTCCTCCTCTGCGGCCTCTTCACCCCCCGCTCCGAGATGCACCCCGCCCTGGAGGCCATCTCCGACGTCCTGCCCATGTCGTACGCCGTCGACGGCATGAACGAGGTCCTCCTGCACACCGACATGACCGCCACCTTCGTCCGCGACGCCCTGATCGTGGCCGGGTGCGCCCTGCTGGTGCTGTGCCTGGGCGCGGCGACCCTGAGGAGGCGTACGGCATAGAGGAGACGTACGGCACAGAGGCGGTCCACCCGGAGGTGTTGTTCCGCCAGCCGGACAGCCGTCTCAAGGGCGCACCGCCGGTGCGAGGATGGCCCCATGACCCAGAAAGTCGCAGTCCTCGGCACCGGCAAGATCGGCGAAGCCCTGCTCAGCGGAATGATCCGAGCGGGCTGGGCCCCGGCCGACCTCCTGGTCACCGCCCGCCGCCCCGAGCGCGCCGAGGAACTCCGCGCCCGCCACGGAGTCACCCCGGTCACCAACCCGGAGGCCGCGAAGAGTGCCGACACCCTGATCCTCACGGTCAAGCCGCAGGACATGGGCACGCTCCTCGACGAGCTCGCCCCGCACGTCCCCGCCGACCGCCTGATCATCAGCGGCGCGGCGGGCATCCCCACCTCCTTCTTCGAGGAGCGCCTGGCCGCCGGCACCCCCGTCGTCCGGGTCATGACGAACACCCCCGCCCTCGTCGACGAGGCCATGTCCGTGATCTCCGCCGGCAGCCACGCCACCGAGGCCCACCTCGCGCACGCCGAGGAGATCTTCGGCGCCGTGGGCAAGACGCTCCGCGTCCCCGAGTCCCAGCAGGACGCCTGCACCGCACTCTCCGGCTCCGGCCCGGCGTACTTCTTCTACCTGGTCGAAGCCATGACGGACGCGGGCATCCTGCTGGGCCTGCCGCGCGACAAGGCCCACGACCTCATCGTCCAGTCCGCGATCGGCGCCGCCGTCATGCTCCGCGACAGCGGCGAACACCCGGTGAAGCTCCGCGAGAACGTCACCTCGCCCGCCGGCACGACGATCAACGCCATCCGCGAACTCGAGAACCACGGCGTACGCGCCGCACTCATCGCCGCCCTGGAGGCAGCCCGCGACCGCAGCCGCGAACTGGCCTCCGGAAACAGCTAGCCAGAAACAACTAGGGCCAGGCCGCTACGCAGGCAGAAGCCCGATGGCCCGATACGCGCTGTCGACCATCGGCTTCGCCATCTCTCTCGCCTTCCCCGCCCCATCCCGCAACACCCCTTCCACATAAGCGGGATCCGCGCACAGCGCCTTGTGCCTCTCCTGCACAGGCCTGAGCAGCTCGACCACAGCCTCCGCGGTGTCCTTCTTCAACGCTCCGTACGACGCATACGCACCGCTCAAGTCCTCGGGCTTCCCACCCCCACAAGCGGCCAGGATCTCCAGCAGATTGGCCACCCCCGGCCGCGCCTCCCGGTCGTAGACGACCTCCGCCCCACTGTCGGTCACGGCCCGCATGACCTTCTTCCGTACGACGTCCGGCTCGTCCAGCAGATAGACGATCCCCGGCCCGGAGTCGTCGGACTTCCCCATCTTCGAAGTCGGCTCCTGCAGATTCATCACCCGAGCCGCCACCCCCGGCCGAGTCGCCCGAGGCACCACGAACGTGTGCCCGTACCGCTGGTTGAACCGCACCGCCAGATCCCGGGTCAGCTCCACATGCTGCGTCTGATCGTCCCCGACCGGCACCTCGTCCGTCCCGTACGCCAGGATGTCCGCCGCCATCAGCACGGGATAGGTCAGCAAGGACAGCCGCACACTCCCGCCGCGCTCCCGCTCCCGCGCGGCCTTCTCCTTGTACTGCACCATCCGCCGCATCTCGCCGTCAGTGGCCACACACTCCATGACGTACGACAGCCGCGCGTGCTCGTCCACATGACTCTGTACGAACACGGTGCACAGCTCAGGATCCAGCCCCGCCGCCAGCAACAGCGTCGCCGCCTGCCGAGTGAGCCTGCGCACCCGCGCCGGATCGTGGTCCACGGTCAGCGCGTGCAGATCGACCACACAGAACAGGGCGTCGCTCTGCCGCTGATCCACGTCGACCCACCGCCGAATGGCCCCCAGGTAGTTCCCCAGCGTCAGATGCCCGGTCGGCTTGACCCCACTGAAGACCCGCGTCATCTCTCCACCTCCTGATAGAGACCGCCGCACCTGGCCGGCCGACCCTCTGGAGGGAGAAACGCGAACGGCCGCCGATGCGGCGGCCGTTGAGTACATACGTGTGTACGGCCGCCGTCAGGCGGCCCACCACTGCTGGGTGCACGTATGTGTAGTCACGTCACACAGCGTACGCCTGCGCAGTGCTCTCCGGAGCGGAGTTGACACGCCCCGACCGCATACGTAGTGTTCTCCGAGTTGTCCGACGTGAGCGCCGACTCCGGTCGGTCCCCGGACAGCCATTCTGCAAGTACCTACAAATATTCGACGATCCGTCGTCGCGTGCATTGTCATGCGTATTTGCGAAATGAGGAATCCGCGTTCGAAAGGACGCACCCCCGATTCGCTCGGGACTCAGGAATCCGCTAAAGTCTCACTCGTCGGAACGGCCCAAGGGCCGGGAAGGCAGCCCACTCTGACTGGGAGTCAGGCCCGAAAGGATCTGATAGAGTCGGAACCGCCGGAAAGGGAAACGCGGAAGCGGAAACCTGGAAAGCACCGAGGAAATCGGGACCGGAAACGGTCTGATAGAGTCGGAAACGCAAGACCGAAGGGAAAAGCCCGGAGGAAAGCCCGAGAGGGTGAGTACAAAGGAAGCGTCCGTTCCTTGAGAACTCAACAGCGTGCCAAAAATCAACGCCAGATATGTTGATACCCCGTCTCCAGTCATCATCTGATGTCTGGGACGAGGTTCCTTTGAAGAAAACATACAGCGAGGACGCTGTGAACGGTCGGGCTTATTCCGCCTGACTGTTCCGCTCTCGTGTGTGTCGTTCCCGATTACGGGAAAACATTCACGGAGAGTTTGATCCTGGCTCAGGACGAACGCTGGCGGCGTGCTTAACACATGCAAGTCGAACGATGAACCACTTCGGTGGGGATTAGTGGCGAACGGGTGAGTAACACGTGGGCAATCTGCCCTGCACTCTGGGACAAGCCCTGGAAACGGGGTCTAATACCGGATAACACTCCCGCACTCATGTGTGGGGGTTAAAAGCTCCGGCGGTGCAGGATGAGCCCGCGGCCTATCAGCTTGTTGGTGAGGTAATGGCTCACCAAGGCGACGACGGGTAGCCGGCCTGAGAGGGCGACCGGCCACACTGGGACTGAGACACGGCCCAGACTCCTACGGGAGGCAGCAGTGGGGAATATTGCACAATGGGCGAAAGCCTGATGCAGCGACGCCGCGTGAGGGATGACGGCCTTCGGGTTGTAAACCTCTTTCAGCAGGGAAGAAGCGAAAGTGACGGTACCTGCAGAAGAAGCGCCGGCTAACTACGTGCCAGCAGCCGCGGTAATACGTAGGGCGCAAGCGTTGTCCGGAATTATTGGGCGTAAAGAGCTCGTAGGCGGCTTGTCACGTCGGGTGTGAAAGCCCGGGGCTTAACCCCGGGTCTGCATTCGATACGGGCTAGCTAGAGTGTGGTAGGGGAGATCGGAATTCCTGGTGTAGCGGTGAAATGCGCAGATATCAGGAGGAACACCGGTGGCGAAGGCGGATCTCTGGGCCATTACTGACGCTGAGGAGCGAAAGCGTGGGGAGCGAACAGGATTAGATACCCTGGTAGTCCACGCCGTAAACGGTGGGAACTAGGTGTTGGCGACATTCCACGTCGTCGGTGCCGCAGCTAACGCATTAAGTTCCCCGCCTGGGGAGTACGGCCGCAAGGCTAAAACTCAAAGGAATTGACGGGGGCCCGCACAAGCAGCGGAGCATGTGGCTTAATTCGACGCAACGCGAAGAACCTTACCAAGGCTTGACATACACCGGAAAGCATTAGAGATAGTGCCCCCCTTGTGGTCGGTGTACAGGTGGTGCATGGCTGTCGTCAGCTCGTGTCGTGAGATGTTGGGTTAAGTCCCGCAACGAGCGCAACCCTTGTCCTGTGTTGCCAGCGTGCCCTTCGGGGTGACGGGGACTCACAGGAGACCGCCGGGGTCAACTCGGAGGAAGGTGGGGACGACGTCAAGTCATCATGCCCCTTATGTCTTGGGCTGCACACGTGCTACAATGGCCGGTACAATGAGCTGCGATACCGTGAGGTGGAGCGAATCTCAAAAAGCCGGTCTCAGTTCGGATTGGGGTCTGCAACTCGACCCCATGAAGTCGGAGTTGCTAGTAATCGCAGATCAGCATTGCTGCGGTGAATACGTTCCCGGGCCTTGTACACACCGCCCGTCACGTCACGAAAGTCGGTAACACCCGAAGCCGGTGGCCCAACCCCTTGTGGGAGGGAGCTGTCGAAGGTGGGACTGGCGATTGGGACGAAGTCGTAACAAGGTAGCCGTACCGGAAGGTGCGGCTGGATCACCTCCTTTCTAAGGAGCACTTCTTACCGATCCCTTCGGGGTGAGGTCAGAGGCCAGTTCATCAGCGAACGTCTGATGCTGGTTGCTCAAGGGTGGAACGTTGATTATTCGGTGTCGCCGTCCGTCTCGGGCTGCAAGTACTGCTCTTCGGAGCGTGGAAAGCTGATCAGAGCGGTGGGGATGCCGGGCACGCTGTTGGGTGTCTGAGGGTACGGCTGTGAAGCCGCCTTCAGTGCCGACCCCGGTAAAGCATCGCGTGAGTGGTGTGTGACGGGTGGTTGGTCGTTGTTTGAGAACTGCACAGTGGACGCGAGCATCTGTGGCCAAGTTTTTAAGGGCGCACGGTGGATGCCTTGGCACCAGGAACCGATGAAGGACGTGGGAGGCCACGATAGTCCCCGGGGAGTCGTCAACCAGGCTTTGATCCGGGGGTTTCCGAATGGGGAAACCCGGCAGTCGTCATGGGCTGTCACCCGCTGCTGAACACATAGGCAGTGTGGAGGGAACGCGGGGAAGTGAAACATCTCAGTACCCGCAGGAAGAGAAAACAACCGTGATTCCGGGAGTAGTGGCGAGCGAAACCGGATGAGGCCAAACCGTATGCGTGTGAGACCCGGCAGGGGTTGCGTATACGGGGTTGTGGGATCTCTCTTTCACAGTCTGCCGGCTGTGAGGCGAGTCAGAAACCGTTGATGTAGGCGAAGGACATGCGAAAGGTCCGGCGTAGAGGGTAAGACCCCCGTAGCTGAAACATTAACGGCTCGTTTGAGAGACACCCAAGTAGCACGGGGCCCGAGAAATCCCGTGTGAATCTGGCGGGACCACCCGTTAAGCCTAAATATTCCCTGGTGACCGATAGCGGATAGTACCGTGAGGGAATGGTGAAAAGTACCGCGGGAGCGGAGTGAAATAGTACCTGAAACCGTGTGCCTACAAGCCGTGGGAGCGTCGGAGTGCATGCTTGCATGCACTCTCGTGACTGCGTGCCTTTTGAAGAATGAGCCTGCGAGTTTGCGGTGTGTTGCGAGGTTAACCCGTGTGGGGAAGCCGTAGCGAAAGCGAGTCCGAATAGGGCGGTTTAGTAGCGCGCTCAAGACCCGAAGCGGAGTGATCTAGCCATGGGCAGGTTGAAGCGGAGGTAAGACTTCGTGGAGGACCGAACCCACCAGGGTTGAAAACCTGGGGGATGACCTGTGGTTAGGGGTGAAAGGCCAATCAAACTCCGTGATAGCTGGTTCTCCCCGAAATGCATTTAGGTGCAGCGTCGTGTGTTTCTTGCCGGAGGTAGAGCACTGGATAGGCGATGGGCCCTACCGGGTTACTGACCTTAGCCAAACTCCGAATGCCGGTAAGTGAGAGCACGGCAGTGAGACTGTGGGGGATAAGCTCCATGGTCGAGAGGGAAACAGCCCAGAGCATCGACTAAGGCCCCTAAGCGTACGCTAAGTGGGAAAGGATGTGGAGTCGCAGAGACAACCAGGAGGTTGGCTTAGAAGCAGCCACCCTTGAAAGAGTGCGTAATAGCTCACTGGTCTAGTGATTCCGCGCCGACAATGTAGCGGGGCTCAAGCGTACCGCCGAAGTCGTGTCATTCATACAATAGGGCCAACGCCTGTATGGATGGGTAGGGGAGCGTCGTGTGCCGGGTGAAGCCGCAGCGGAAGCTAGTGGTGGACGGTTCACGAGTGAGAATGCAGGCATGAGTAGCGATACACACGTGAGAAACGTGTGCGCCGATTGACTAAGGGTTCCTGGGTCAAGCTGATCTGCCCAGGGTAAGTCGGGACCTAAGGCGAGGCCGACAGGCGTAGTCGATGGATAACCGGTTGATATTCCGGTACCCGCTGTGAAGCGTCAAACATTGAACCAGGCGATGCTAAGTCCGTGAAGCCGTTCCGGACCCTTCGGGGAATGGAAAGTGGTGGAGCCGACGGACCAGACCTGCAGTAGGTGAGTGATGGGGTGACGCAGGAAGGTAGTCCATCCCGGGCGGTGGTTGTCCCGGGGTAAGGGTGTAGGACGTGGTCTAGGCAAATCCGGATCACACATAGTCTGAGACCTGATGCCGAGCCGATTGTGGTGAAGTGGATGATCCTATGCTGTCGAGAAAAGCCTCTAGCGAGTTTCATGGCGGCCCGTACCCTAAACCGACTCAGGTGGTCAGGTAGAGAATACCGAGGCGTTCGGGTGAACTATGGTTAAGGAACTCGGCAAAATGCCCCCGTAACTTCGGGAGAAGGGGGGCCATCACCGGTGATTGAATTTACTTCATGAGCTGGGGGTGGCCGCAGAGACCAGCGAGAAGCGACTGTTTACTAAAAACACAGGTCCGTGCGAAGCCGTAAGGCGATGTATACGGACTGACGCCTGCCCGGTGCTGGAACGTTAAGGGGACCGGTTAGTCCAACTTCGGTTGGGCGAAGCTGAGAACTTAAGCGCCAGTAAACGGCGGTGGTAACTATAACCATCCTAAGGTAGCGAAATTCCTTGTCGGGTAAGTTCCGACCTGCACGAATGGCGTAACGACTTCTCGACTGTCTCAACCATAGGCCCGGTGAAATTGCACTACGAGTAAAGATGCTCGTTTCGCGCAGCAGGACGGAAAGACCCCGGGACCTTTACTACAGTTTGATATTGGTGTTCGGTTCGGCTTGTGTAGGATAGCTGGGAGACTTTGAACCTCGGACGCCAGTTCGGGGGGAGTCGTCGTTGAAATACCAGTCTGGTCGTGCTGGATGTCTAACCTGGGTCCGTGATCCGGATCAGGGACAGTGTCTGATGGGTAGTTTAACTGGGGCGGTTGCCTCCTAAAGAGTAACGGAGGCGCCCAAAGGTTCCCTCAGCCTGGTTGGCAATCAGGTGTTGAGTGTAAGTGCACAAGGGAGCTTGACTGTGAGACCGACGGGTCGAGCAGGGACGAAAGTCGGGACTAGTGATCCGGCGGTGGCTTGTGGAAGCGCCGTCGCTCAACGGATAAAAGGTACCCCGGGGATAACAGGCTGATCTTCCCCAAGAGTCCATATCGACGGGATGGTTTGGCACCTCGATGTCGGCTCGTCGCATCCTGGGGCTGGAGTCGGTCCCAAGGGTTGGGCTGTTCGCCCATTAAAGCGGTACGCGAGCTGGGTTTAGAACGTCGTGAGACAGTTCGGTCCCTATCCGCTGCGCGCGCAGGAACATTGAGAAGGGCTGTCCCTAGTACGAGAGGACCGGGACGGACGAACCTCTGGTGTGCCAGTTGTTCTGCCAAGGGCATGGCTGGTTGGCTACGTTCGGGAGGGATAACCGCTGAAAGCATCTAAGCGGGAAGCCTGCTTCGAGATGAGTGTTCCCACCCCCTTGAGGGGTTAAGGCTCCCAGTAGACGACTGGGTTGATAGGCCGGATCTGGAAGGCGGGTAACCGCTGGAGGTGACCGGTACTAATAGGCCGAGGGCTTGTCCTCAGTTGCTCGCGTCCACTGTGTTGGTTCTGAAACCACGAACAACCCCACACCCCTGGGTTATGCGGGGTGTGGTGCGGTTGTCTGTTTCATAGTGTTTCGGTGGTCATAGCGTGAGGGAAACGCCCGGTTACATTCCGAACCCGGAAGCTAAGCCTTACAGCGCCGATGGTACTGCAGGGGGGACCCTGTGGGAGAGTAGGACGCCGCCGAACAAATATTGCGAAAACCCCCGTACCGTTAAATCGGTACGGGGGTTTTCTGCGTTTAGGCTCAGCAGTATGCGCTATGACCTCGTGATCTTCGACAACGACGGTGTCCTCGTCGACAGTGAGCCGATCTCCAACAGGCTGCTGGCCGGCTATCTCACTGAGCTCGGGTACCCGACCTCCTACGAGGAGTCCCTCCGTGACTACATGGGGGCCGCGATGCACCGAGTCCACGATCTCGTCGAGGAGCGGACCGGGCAGCGGTTGCCCGACGACTTCGACGACGTCTTCCACGCTCGCGTATTCGCCGCGTTCGAGCGGGAGTTGAAGCCCGTGGCCGGGGCCGTCGATGTGCTGGAGAGGCTGGTCGCGGACGGGGTGCCGTACTGCGTGGCGTCGTCGGGAAGCCATCAGCGGATTCGGGTGGGGCATCGGACGACGGGGCTGGACGAGTGGTTCGAGGAGGAATGGGTCTTCAGCTCCGAGGACGTGGGGCGGGGGAAGCCCGCGCCGGATCTCTTCCTGTACGCGGCCGAGCGGATGGGGGTCGCGCCGGAGCGGTGTGTCGTCGTAGAGGACAGTCCGTTGGGGGTGCGGGCGGGTGTGGCGGCCGGGATGGATGTGTATGGGTTCACTGCCATGACGCCTGCTGAGCGGCTTGGTGGGGCCACGCGACTCTTCGGTGATATGCGGGAGTTGTCTGACCTGCTCGGCTGACTTTTGTCATGTCGAGGTCCGGACGGTTGGTTCTGCTGTCGGTGCGATCGCCGTGACGTCCGTGGTCAGCGGGGGGCTCGCGGTCGGGCCGATGGCGGAGATGATCGACGGGCAACTGGCGGGCGGGGATGCCCCCGCACCTGCGGTTGTTCCCGTGTCGGCCGTCGCTCGATAAAGGTGAACCGAATTCATCTTTGGCTGGATCTACCCACGAGTACGCCGGGGCCCTTACGCTCGCCGCCATGACAGATGTGCTGCGGCGCGGTAGGGCCTCTTTGGCGTTCAGCTTCTTCGCTCAGGGCGCCACCTTCGCGCTGCTCGTGACACGCATCCCCGCGATCCAGGACCGGTACGGGGTCTCCGACGGGCTGCTGCCCGTCTTCCTGGCCGCCGTGCCGATCCTCGCCGGCGTCGGGAGTGTGACCACCGAGCAGTTGGTGAAGCGAATACGTCCCAGCGTGCTGCTGCGCTGGTCCCAGCCCGTCGTCCTCCTGGCGCTGCTCGGGGTCGGGGCGGGCGACAGCATGGCCGAACTGGCGGTCGCGCTGGGCGCGTTCGGGCTCGGTGTGGGTGCGCTCGACGCCTCGATGAACATGCTCGGGGTGAGTCTCCAGCGGACGTACGGGCGGAGCATCATGCTCAGCTTCCATGCCGCGTACAGCCTGGGCGGGATATTGGGGGCCTCGCTGGCGTGGGCGGGGGCGCACTGGCATCTCGCGCTGTGGGTGTCGTATCTGCCCGTGGTGGCGGTGTTGCTGCCGGCGGCCTTCGTGGGGAGTCGGTGGTACGTCGACGGGAGCGGGCCGGAGGCGGAGGGCGAGGGGGCCGAGGCCGGGCCGCTGGTCTTCAAGTTGCTGCTGCCGCTGTGTCTGGTGATGACCTTCGCCTATATCGGGGACTCGACCGTCTCCAACTGGAGCGCGAAGTACCTGAAGGACGTGCTGGGGAGTTCGGAGCAGGTCGCGACCGTTCCGTACAACGTCTACATGGTGATGTGCCTGGTAGGGCGGGGGATCGGGGATCTCGGGGTGCGGCGGTTCGGGGCCGTGGCAGTGGTGCGGCTGGGGGCGGTGGTGGCCGCGCTCGGGTTCGCGGTGGTGGCCGTGGCGCCGGGGGCCGGGGTCGGGATGCTCGGGTTCACGTTGCTGGGGCTCGGGCTGTGTGTGCTGGTGCCGCAGACCTTCGCGGCGGCCGGGCGGTTGTTCCCGGGGGCTTCGGATACGGCCATCGCACGCCTCAATGTCTTCAATTACGTGGGGTTCTTGATCGGTTCGCCGTTGGTGGGGGCGCTGGGCGATGCCTGGAGTTATCGCGGGGCGATGCTCGTGCCGATGGTGTTGGTGCTGGTGACGTTGGTGTACGCCCGCTCGTTCGCGCCGCACGAGGACCGATACGGTGACGGGCATGAGCGGGCGCGCACGGCTGATGTGGGACGAGGCAGTAACGGGCTATGACTTCGGCCGGGACCATCCGATGGACCCGGTCCGGCTCGACCTGACCCGGAGACTCGTCGATGCCTTCGGGCTCGACAAGGACGTGGACGTGGTGGCGGCGAAGCCTGCCGGTGATTCGACGCTGCGGCTGGTTCACCGGGAGGACTACGTCGAGGCGGTCAAGGCCGCCTCTGCTGATCCTGAGTCGGCGGACGGGGCGTACGGGCTCGGGACCATGGATGATCCTGCCTTTGCCGGGATGCATGAGGTGTCGGCGCTGATTGCCGGGCAGTCGGTGGGGGCGGCTGAGGCTGTCTGGGCCGGGGATGTGCTGCATGCCGTGAACTTCTCGGGTGGGCTGCACCATGCGATGCCGGGGGCTGCCTCTGGGTTCTGCATCTACAACGACGCCTCGCTCGCCATTGCCCGGCTGTTGGAGCTGGGGGCCGAGCGGGTCGCGTATGTCGATGTGGACGTGCATCACGGGGACGGGGTCCAGGCGGCGTTCTGGGAGGACCCCCGGGTGCTGACGATCTCCTTGCACGAGCATCCGCGGACGTTGTTCCCGCAGACGGGGTGGCCGGAGGAGACCGGGGCCGGGCGGGGGGAGGGCTCGGCGGTCAATGTGGCGTTGCCGGCCGGGACCGGGGACGCGGGGTGGCTGCGGGCCTTCCACGCCGTCGTGCCGGAGCTGATCGCGGACTTCCGGCCGCAGGTGCTGGTGACGCAGCACGGGGCCGATACGCACTTCGAGGATCCGCTCGCTCATCTCGCGGTGTCGCTGGACGCGCAGCGCGCTGTGCAGGTGGCGTGTCATGAGCTCGCGCACGAGTACGCGGACGGGAGGTGGGTCGCGCTCGGTGGGGGTGGTTATGCCGTGGTGGAGGTGGTGCCGAGGTCGTGGACGCATCTTGTCGCGATCGCCGCGGGGCGGGAGATCGCGCCCGAGGCGGTGATCCCTGAGGGGTGGCGGCAGGAAGTGTTCGCTCGGACGCGGCAGTTGGGGCCGCAGCGGATGACTGATGGGCGGTGGCCGGTGGCTTACGCCGGGTGGGAGTCGGGGTACGACCCTGCGGATCGGCTTGATCAGGCTGTTGTGGCTACTCGGCGGGCGGTGTTTCCGTTGCGGGGGTTGTTGGCGTAGGTCTCCGGTGGTTGTGCGGGTGGGTGGGGGCGGGTGTTGCGGGGATTTCGCCCCCGCCGCCCCTACCCGTCCCGTCCCTGGGGGCCGCCGCCCCCAGACCCCCGCTTCGGCCTGAACGGCCTCGTCCTCAAACGCCGGACGGGCTGGATAGGTGCGGCCTGCGCTGAAAGGTGCGGCCGGACGGGCTGGATTGTGTCCGCCTGCACTGAAAGGTGCGGCCGGCCCATGTCGAAGCCCGGTTGCCGGGAGCGGTCGGTCAGGCCGCCCCCGGCGTTCGTGGGTCAGCCGCAGTGGCCGGAGTCGCCGCCCGTGGCCGTGCCGATGACGCCCTGCCAGACGGCGCAGTAGCCGCGGGCGGACATGTAGACGGGGCCGGCGTACGTCGTGTACTGGCCGCTGTCGACGACCGGGTTGTGCTCGTAGTCGACGGCGATGTTGAGCTCGACGGCCATGTGGATCTTCGAGCCCGGGGTGTTGCGGATGGTCACGGCGCAGTTCTTGCCGGTCGACTCGTTCCAGGTCAGGAAGACCTTGCCGACGTTGCCGACCGGCGTGGAGTCGATGACCTTGTAGCCGGTGCCGCAGGCGCCGTTGTAGGTGGCGGTGGCGGCCGCCTTGGTGGTGGTGGCAGCCGAGGCCGGGGCGGTGGCGGCGAGCGTGCCGCCGAGTGCCAGGGTGGCGAGTGCGGCGGCGGTCGTCGTGCGACGGGACAGCTTCATCTTCATCGTGGTGTTCCCCCTGTTGGCGTGCTTGATGATCAACTTGCCTGGGACGGTTGGTCGTTGCCGTCCACGTGAGATGAGACCCGGGAACCCGTACGACGGTTGTGGCCGCTTTTGTCACCGTTCCGTCACCGGTGTTACGCCAACCGCGCGGTGTTTCCCGCGTTCCCGCGTGCCCGGTGTCGGTGTCCGTCAGCATCGCTTCCGTGTTGACCACCGGCGCGCTCCGCGCCCATCTGCTGGCCGCCCGGCTGGCCGGACCCGTGGCCACCTCGCGGGAGGAGAGTCTGCGGAGCTATCGCGCGTTCGCCGCCCGTGATCCCCGGGTGCTGATCGGACTCGATCCCGAATGGACGTGGGAACAGCGGGACTTGATCGGTCTGATGGCGGACAAGTGTGGGGTTTCGGCCGACCCGGCGCACACTTCCGGGCATGATGTGATCGACCCGGAGCGCACGTTGACCGCCCTGGACGCGTTCGCCGACCGGTTGGGTGCGGTGGCGGAGCGCAACGGACCCGTGCTGCTCGGCACCGGGCATCCGCATCGGCTGCTCGGGTTCTACGCCGCGTTGGCGGACGCGTTGTCGGCGGCGGGATGTGCTGTTCTCACCCCTGCGCAGGGTCTCTCTGTCGACATAACGACGCGGTTCGGTCTACGCACGTACAACCTTGATTACGTACAGGGCGTCGCGCTCGTCCGTGAACCCGGCCCTGAACGCACCGGTTGTGAGCCGGGCGCACACACGCACTCACCGCTCCCGGTTCGGACGGTGCTGGGTGCGGCGGCGGAGGCCGGCGGGGTGCTTCCGGAGCTGGTGATCGGGGACCACGGATGGGTCTGCGGAGCAGGTCAGCTCGGGTTTGAGGCCATTGGGCTGGCGGATACCGACGACCCCGCGCTCTTCGTGGGTGAGGCGGAGGGGTCGGTGTCCGTCGCAGTTCCGCTTGATGACGCCGTGCGGTCCGCTTACTACCGGCCGCTTACCCGCTACGTACTCAATCGAGCGTGTCTGTCACAGTAGGCCGCCGATGGGTGCACCTCTTCCCCACTCGCATCACACGCCCCTACATTGGGGAGTGAGCACGCAACGACGAAGAGTCACCGGAAGGGGAAGCCGGTGACCGTCGAGTGCGGAAGGTTCGGGTGTGTCATGGCTGCAGCAGGCGAGAGGCCTCTGAACGAGGTTCAGTTCCTTACCGTGGCGGAGGTCGCCTCGGTGATGCGAGTGTCGAAGATGACCGTGTACCGGTTGGTGCACAGCGGTCATCTGCCCGCTATCCGGGTGGGGCGGTCCTTCCGCGTCCCCGAGCAAGCGGTACACGAGTACCTTCGCGAGAGTTATGTGGGGGTGGAGACAGCCTGAGGTGATACCTCGATTACGACCTCAGCGCTCGGACGGGTAGGCTGGCCCCTTGTAGGTCGTATGGGCCCATGATGCCCAGCACCGAGTGATGAGAAGTGAGCGAGGGTAGTCGTGGGCTCTGTTATCAAGAAGCGGCGCAAGCGGATGGCTAAGAAGAAGCACCGCAAGCTGCTGAAGCGCACGCGCGTGCAGCGTCGCAACAAGAAGTAGGCGACGCGGCGCCGCGAGAGCGTCTCCTGTGGCCCCCCACCGTATTCGGTGGGGGGCCACAGTTATGCCCGTGACCGTGTCATGTGCCGAAAGTGGGTACTCGGGTTCTCGTGCGTCGGGCGGTCATCACAGCGCAACACCGAACCGCTAGGTTGGCCGCACACGGGTAACTCAAAAGGAAGGCGCTGATCTTGGGGAAGGTCGTGCTCGTGACCGGAGCGGCCCGTCAGTTGGGGGGCCGGTTCGTACGACGCATTCAGCGTGACCCGGAGGTCGACCGGGTGATCGCCGTGGACGCGGTCGTGCCCGGGCACCATCTCGGGGGCGCGGAGTTCATCCAGGCCGACATCCGGCAGCCCACCATCGCGCGGGTGCTCGCCGAGTCGGGCGCCGACACGGTCGTCCACATGGACGTGACGGGCACCGCGCTGGGCAGCGGCAGCCGGACCACGGTCAAGGAGACCAACGTCATCGGCACCATGCAGTTGCTGGGCGCCTGCCAGAAGTCGCCGGTCGTGAAGCGGCTGGTGGTGAAGTCCAGCACGAACGTCTACGGCTCCGCCCCGCGCGACCCGGCCGTCTTCACCGAGGGCACCCCGCCGAAGTCCCTGCCGAGCGGCGGCTTCGCCAAGGACACCGTCGAGGTCGAGGGCTATGTGCGCGGCTTCGCCCGCCGCCGTCCCGACGTCGCCGTGTGCGTGCTGCGGTTCGCCAACATCCTTGGTCCTACGGCGGATTCGCCGCTCGCGTCGTACTTCTCGCTGCCGGTCCTGCCGACCGTGTTCGGCTACGACCCGCGGCTGCAGTTCGTCCACGAGGACGACGTGATCGACGTCCTGCGGATCGCCTCGCACGACCCGGAGCGGGGCACGCTCAACAGCGGCACCTTCAACATCGCCGGGGACGGCGTCCTGCTGCTCTCCCAGTGCTCGCGGCGGCTGGGCCGCCCGACCGTGCCGCTGCTGCTGCCCGCGGTCACCTGGGCGGGCTCCCTGGTGCGTACGCTGGGGATGACGGACTTCTCCCCGGAGCAGATCCGGCTGCTCACCCACGGCCGGGTCGTGTCGACGGTCCAGATGCGCGAGACGCTGGGGTTCAAGCCCCGGTACACGACCGCCGAGACCTTCGCGGACTTCGCGCGCGGCCAGGGCCCGGGGCTGCTGCCGCCGGCGGCCGTCGCGGGGGCCGTCGACCGGATCGCCGCGCTGTCCCTGCCGGGCAGTGGCCACCCCCCGACGCCGAGCGCCAACTGAGGAGCGCATCAACGATGGCGGATGCCAAGGTCATTCCGTTCGACGACGACCGGTCCCGCGCGAACGGCGTGCAGCGGCCGCAGCGGCGCCGGAGCACGGGGAGCCGGCGCAAGAACGGCGAGCCCGCGCTGGTCCGTGAGGTCCAGCCCCTGCCGGGCCGGGACTTCGCGCAGGATGATGTTCCTGTGACGCGTGAGGAACGAGAGCCGGAGCAGACTCCGGACGAGGACATCCAGCAGGTGCTGGGGGGCCTGGAGCGCCGGGTCGCCCACGGCCTGTCCTTCCTGCGCCGCCGGCTCACCGGGGACTACGACGTCGACGACTTCGGCTACGACGAGGAGCTCACCGACGAGGTCCTGATGCCGGCGCTGCGCCCGCTGTACGAGAAGTACTTCCGGGTCGAGGTCAAGGGCATCGAGAACATCCCGGCGGAGGGCGGCGCGCTGATCGTCGCCAACCACTCCGGGACGCTGCCGCTGGACGGCGTGATGATGCAGATCGCCGTGCACGACAACCACCCCGCGGGCCGGCACCTCCGCCTCCTCGCGGCGGACCTCGTCTTCATGCTGCCGGTGGTCAACGAGCTGGCCCGCAAGGCCGGTCATACGCTGGCCTGCGCGGAGGACGCCGAACGGCTGCTGGGCCGGGGCGAGTTGGTCGGTGTGATGCCGGAGGGCTTCAAGGGCATCGGCAAGCCGTTCAGTGAGCGCTACAAGCTCCAGCGCTTCGGCCGCGGCGGCTTCGTCTCCACGGCCCTGCGCAAGGGCGCGCCGATCATCCCGTGCTCGATCGTGGGCGCGGAGGAGATCTACCCGATGATCGGCAACTCCAAGACGCTGGCCCGGGTCCTGGGCTTCCCGTACTTCCCGATCACGCCCACGTTCCCGTGGCTGGGCCCCCTCGGCGCGATCCCGCTCCCCACGAAGTGGACCATCCAGTTCGGCGAGCCGATCCCCACGGACGGCTACCCGCCGGAGGCGGCCGAGGACCCCATGCTGATGTTCAACCTCACGGACCAGGTGAGAGAACAGATCCAGCACACGCTGTACAAGCTGCTGGTGCAGCGACGCTCGGTCTTCTTCTGAGAAACCTGACGGCCGGCTGGTTGTAACGGCGGGGCGGGGACAGTGGCCCGGTCGGCCTGGAGCCGACGGACGGAGTCCGGCGCAGCCGTGCGAAGCCCGCGAAGCGGTGCGAGGGCGGCAATGTAGATGGTCGCGATGCTGATGTTCAACCTGACCGACCAGGTGAGGGAGCAGATCCAGCACACGCTGTACAAGTTGCTGGTGCAGCGACGCTCGGTCTTCTTCTGAGAAACCTGACGGCCGGCTGTACGACGATGGGGGCGCTCCTCGCAGGAGGGGCGCCCCCATCTCGTGGTCAGGGACTACTGGTTCGCGTCCTCGCCGTCGATGCCCAGACCCGGCAGCAAGCCCGGCAGCAGCGGCGGCAGCGTGACGTCCGGTTCGGTGAGGGACGGCTTGGTCGTGGACGGGGACGCCGTGCCGGAGGACTTCGGGGGGTCCAGGAGGCCGCCCGTGTTGCCGCCGAGGAGGCCGTCGCCGGTGGTGGCGGCCTCGCTGGGGGCGCTGGAGCGGCCGGTCTCCGCGGAGCCGTCCGTCGTGCTCGGTGTCGTCGAGCGGTGCGTGCCGGTGGAGCCGCCCGTGGACGTCGTACCGGGAGCGCGGTGTTTGCCTGTTCCACCGCCGCTGGTCTTCGCCGGGGGCTGGGGCAGCAGCGACTGGAGCGGGGCGACCTCTTCGTCTATGGCGTCGAAGACCGAGGAGACCTGGTCGCTGACGTCGCCGAGCTGGACGGGGAGGCGGTCGCGCAGGGCGCCCCAGGCCTCGCGGTGCGAGCGGGAGAACGCGGAGAGGGCCTGGATGGGGCCCAGCGAGTTCGGGTCCTGCTCGTACGCCTCGTGCAGCAGACGATGACCCTCGGACGCGTCGTGCGTCATCCCGGACAGCGTGCGGCGGATCTCGCCGAGCTGCTCGTGGTCGAGGTGGCCGCTTCGGTCCCGCTCGATCAGCCGGCGTGCCTCGCTCAGGCGGTTGGACGCCTGGTCGAGGTAGGCCACACCGCGCTGGTCGTCGCCGTCGGACAGGTAGTTGAGCTTGAAGTCCTCGATGCCGCGCTTCAGGCCGTAGAGCGAGTCACCGGGCAGGGCGCCCGAGCTCGCCGCGGCCACTCCGCCGAAGGCACCCGCGGCGACCCCGACGCTCAGTCCGCCGGCCGCGAGGCCCTTGGTGAGCCGGGACCGCGGTCGCAGCTTGCCCAGACCGGTGGCCCGGTGCGTACCCCGGGACCGGTGGGAGCGCTGCTCCGGTACCGAGGGTTCGGGTGCCTCGCCTTGCAGCATGGCCTCGAACGCGGCGACCAACTGGGCCCGCTGGACCACCTTGACCTCGGGGTCCAGCACGGGTTTGGGCAGCTCGCCGAGACCGGTGGCGAAGGCCAGCATGCGGCCCTGCTCGGTCTGTTCCGCAGCAGCCGGGGCCGGGGCCGGTCCTTCGGACTGCTCGGCCGCCGTGCCCTGGTCGGACTGCTCCTCTTCCAGGGCCTGGGCGAAGGCGTTCGCCCGCCGGTGCGCCGATACGTTCGCGATCACTGGCGGCACCTCCTCTCGCGTCATGACGGTCGACTCCCCAGGGGGTCCTGAGGGTTGCACAGCCTGACCGCATCCACACGATCGAGTGATCGGGGAGGGTCAGGTCGTGACCACAGGGAGCCTGTATCCCGCACAACGAGTGGCGCGGCACTTGGGTTACGGACGACGGATGATCCGACCGCGAACTCAACGGACTTTCACTGAGCGCGAGTTGGGCGCTACCGAGCGTGTGCCGTCAGCGGGCGTCGTCCGGGAGGAGCCGGGCGAGAGTGCGCACGGCCCGGTACTGGAGGGTCTTGATCGCACCCTCGTTCTTGCCCATCACCCGGGCGGTCTCCGCGACGGAGAGGCCCTGGAGGAAGCGCAGCGTCACGCACTCCTGCTGCTGCGGGTTGAGCCGTCGTACGGCGTCGAGCAGGGCGGCGTTCGACAGGGACTCCAGGACGGAGTCCTCGGGGGAGCGCTCGACCTCGTTGGCGTCGAGCATCTCGCCGGTGGTCACTTCCAGCCGGAAGCGGCTCGACTTGAAGTGGTCGGCGACCAGGTTGCGGGCGATCGTCACCAGCCAGGCGCCGAAGTCGCGCCCCTGGTAGGTGAACGTGCCGATGCGGCGCAGGGCGCGCAGAAAGGTCTCGCTGGTGAGGTCCTCGGCGGTGGCTTTGCCTCCCACTCGGTAGTAGATGTACCGGTACACAGTGTCGCTGTACTGGTCGTAGAGGCGGCCGAAGGCGTCGGCTTCGCCGGCCTGGGCACGCTCCACGAGGTCCATCATCCGGGCGCTGTCGCTGTCAGCGGCCGGACGGCGTGCGGTGGCGGCGCCGGCCGAGCGCCCTCGTCTGCCCACCGCGGCGCCACCGTCGGCCAGTGCGTAGCACGGACCGACGGGTGCGGTGGTGGCGAAGGCGGCGGGGACGGCGTACGCGGTGGGGACGAAGCCGCGCAACAGGTCTTGGACCGTTGCGCGCAGCGTAGCCAGGCCCGAGGCGTCAACCCCGACGTGTGGGTACACGGGACTCCCAGAGGCAGAGCTTCCATCACGTGCAGTACCGGAACATTCACCCGTCGTAGCGACGGAGGGGTACCGGATTGCGTCTGAGGAGAATAACGCTTCGTGCAGGCGCTGCTACACCCAGTTGCTCAAATCATCGATTACGTCGCTTCTGTAACCGATTGACGCCCGATCAAGTACCGCAGAGTGACCGGTTGTTGATCAGAACGGTCCGAATTCAGTCAGGGACCAGGGCGTGTTGTGGCCGTGTGCAGCCAACGTGACTGGACAGCGGGTTACGCGGGTACGACCCGTGGATTGGCTGCGTTTACCGCGTCACCGGCGTCGGCGGTGCAAAGCGATCGCCGCGGCCGTGCCGCCCGCCACCGCACCCACGCCGGCCGCCGCCGGGATGCCGACCTTGGCCGCCCTGCGGGCCGTTCGGTAGTCGCGCAGCCGCCAGTCCAGCTCGCGCGCGTGCTTGCGCAGCTTGGAGTCCGGGTTGATGGCGTAGGGGTGCCCGACCAGCGAGAGCATCGGGATGTCGTTGTGCGAGTCGCTGTAGGCGGCGCAGCGTGAGAGGTCCAGGCCCTCCGCCGCGGCCAACGCCCGTACCGCCTCCGCCTTCGCGGGGCCGTGCAGCGGTTCGCCGACCAACTTGCCGGTGTAGACGCCGTCGACGGACTCGGCGACCGTGCCGAGCGCGCCGGTGAGGCCGAGGCGGCGGGCGATCACATTGGCGATCTCCACCGGGGCCGCTGTGACGAGCCACACCTTCTGACCGGCGGCCAGGTGCGCCTCGGCGAGGGCGCGGGTGCCGGGCCAGATGCGCTCGGCCATGTACTCGTCGTAGATCTCCTCGCCGATCGACTGGAGTTCGGCGACGCGGTGGCCCTTGACGATGGACAGCGCGGAGTCGCGCGCCTCCTGCATGTGCTCGGGGTCCTCGAAGCCGGCGAGCCTGAACCAGGCCTGCTGCCAGGCGAATCGGGCGAGGTCGCG
The DNA here is from genome assembly GCF_036227225.1 of Streptomyces sp. NBC_01478. Taxonomy (GTDB): domain Bacteria; phylum Actinomycetota; class Actinomycetes; order Streptomycetales; family Streptomycetaceae; genus Streptomyces. The sequence goes on from NZ_CP109444.1 coordinate 6,695,495, forward strand.
GGTCTCGAAGAACTTCCGCTTGTACAGGCCGCGGCCGAAGTGGAAGATCGACGCGCCCTGCATGACGGTGTTGTCCAGGTCGAAGAAGGCCGCGGCCCTGTCGTCGCCGAGGACCGGGAACTCCGGCTCCTCCGCTGCTTTTTCGTCCGCGCGGGCGTCCTGTATGTCCTGCGCGTCCTGCGACGACTTGCGCGCTGCCTCCGCAGAGGCCTCGCCTGCCAACACGCTCCGCGCCGTGGCGGAGCGCCTACGGGGAGTGAGCCATCCGAGAGCGGCCATGTCGTGAGCATAGCCAGTTTGTTCGGTGGTTCCGGAGCCGAGAGGTTCGGAGGCTGTGAACTCTCCGCGACCGGGCCGTTAAAGAAGTGCACCGATGGCGCGAGAATGGTGTGCATGAGTCATCTGGTCACTCTCATCCGCAAGCCCGGCTGCCATCTGTGCGAGGACGCGCAGCTCGTCGTCGAGAAGGTCTGCGCCGACCTCGGAGTCCCCTGGGAACAGAAGGACATCACCGAGGACCAGCAGCTCCACGACGCGTACTGGGAACAGATCCCGGTCGTCCTGGTCGATGGGAAACAGCACACGTTCTGGCGGGTCGACGAGGGTCGCCTCCGCAAGGAACTGACCAAGTAGTTCAACGCGCACCCGAACGTCGCTTAGGATCGACGGCGGTTTGGTCTCGGGGGCGGGAATTACGAGGAGTGTGGCGGTTTTGCCCCCTGGAATGCGTAGGGAACGCGTGTGCGTGACCCCGGTCACGTTGGGTGGGCAAATCGGACACCATCTTTGTGCACGCGTTCACAAAGACATAGCCTGCTTCCGACGGGGCGGTCTGGGTACGTGTGACCGCCCACAGCCCCGCTCTACCCGCAGGAGCACCGTGGCAACTGGCCGAACTCACCGACCGGCGAGCCGTAGCCGAGGGATTCCCGAGGCCACCGTCGCCCGTCTCCCGCTGTACCTCCGCGCGCTGACCGGACTCTCGGAGCGCTCGGTACCCACGGTCTCCTCCGAGGAGCTCGCGGCCGCCGCGGGGGTCAACTCCGCGAAGCTGCGCAAGGACTTCTCCTACCTCGGCTCCTACGGCACCCGCGGTGTGGGCTACGACGTCGAGTACCTCGTCTACCAGATCTCCCGCGAGCTGGGCCTGACCCAGGACTGGCCGGTCGTGATCGTCGGTATCGGAAACCTCGGCGCCGCCCTCGCCAACTACGGCGGGTTCGCCTCCCGCGGTTTCCGGGTCGCCGCCCTCATCGACGCCGACCCGGCGATGGCCGGCAAGCCCGTCGCGGGCATCCCGGTGCAGCACTCGGACGAGCTCGAGAAGATCGTCAGCGACAACGGCGTCTCCATCGGCGTCATCGCCACCCCCGCCGGTGCCGCCCAGCCGGTCTGTGACCGCCTTGTGGCCGCCGGTGTGACCTCCATCCTGAACTTCGCGCCGACCGTGCTGACCGTCCCGGACGGCGTCGACGTCCGCAAGGTCGACCTCTCCATCGAGCTGCAGATCCTCGCCTTCCACGAGCAGCGCAAGGCCGGCGAGGAGGCCGCCGCCCAGGCGGCGCACCCGACCGCCGCGCAGCGGGGCGACTCCACCGAGCAGGGCCCTGACGGGGACGTCCCCGCCGTGATGCCGGCATGAGTCTCCTCGTCGTCGGGCTGAGCCATCGCAGCGCGCCGGTCAGTCTCCTGGAGCGGGCGACGCTGAACGCGGACGCCCAGATCAAGCTCCTCCAGGACACGGTCGCCGCCGAACCGGCCGCCGAGGCCGCGGTGTTGGCCACCTGCAACCGCATCGAGCTCTACGCCGACGTGGACAAGTTCCACGCGGGCGTCGCCGAACTCTCCACGCTGCTCGCCCAGCACAGCGGCGTCGGCCTGGACGAGCTCACTCCTTATCTCTACGTGCACTACGAGGACCGGGCCGTCCACCATCTCTTCGCGGTGGCCTGCGGTCTCGACTCGATGGTCGTCGGCGAGGGCCAGATCCTCGGCCAGATCAAGGACTCCCTCGCCAAGGCGCAGGAACTGCACTCCGCCGGGCGGCTGTTGAACGACCTGTTCCAGCAGGCCCTCAGAGTCGGCAAGCGCGCCCACTCGGAGACCGGCATCGACCGCGCGGGCCAGTCCCTGGTCACCTTCGGCCTTCAACAGCTCTCTTCCGGTACGGCAGTTGAGGCCTGGGCGAAGGGGAAACGGGCCCTGGTCATCGGCGCCGGCTCCATGTCGTCGCTGGCCGCCGCGACCCTCGTCCGGGCCGGCGTCGCCGAGATCGTCGTCGCCAACCGCACCGCCGACCGCGCCGAGCGCCTCGCCCAGATCATCACGGAGAGCCCCGGAACGGACGTGTCCGCCCGCGCGGTACCGATGGATTCGGTGCCGTTCGAGCTGACACGTGCCGATGTCGCCGTGTCCTGCACCGGCGCGACCGGGCTGGTCCTGACCGCCGAGACGGTCGCGGAAGCGGTCGGCGGCCGGGTGCCGCAGGACGCGACGGCCGGTCGTACGGCCGCGCCGGACGACGTACGCGGAACGCTTCCGCCGACCTCCGTCGGGACCGAGGACGGGTGTCCGCTGGACCTGTCCGCGGTGCAGGGGGCGAGTGGCTTCTCCGTGATGGGGGAGGCCGCCGTGGCCGGGATGGACGCGGCGACGCTGGAGCAGCACGCGGCCTGGGTCGGCGGCAGTGCCCTCGACCGGCGCGAGGCGGCCCGGCGTACGCCCGAGGCCGAGGCCGAACTCATCACCGAACTAGCCGCCATGGCCGCGACCGTCGGACGCATCCCCGAGCGCCGCAGGCCCGAGCCGCTCGCCCAAGTCCCGCGCCCCGCACCGGTGTTGTCGCTCCTCGACCTCGCGATGCCGCGTGACGTGGACGCCGCCGTGCACAAGCTGGCCGGGGTGCGGCTGGTGGACATCGAGTCACTCGCCGAGGCCTCGGCGGACGCTCCGATGGCGGCCGACGTGGACGCGGTCCGGCGTATCGTCTCCGACGAGGTCGCGGCCTTCGGGGCAGCCCAGCGGGCCGCGCACATCACGCCGACCGTGGTCGCCCTGCGCGCCATGGCCGCCGAGGTCGTCGCGGGCGAGATCGCCCGGCTCGACGGACGGCTGCCCGGCCTCGACGACAAGCACCGCGCCGAGATCACGCAGACCGTACGACGGGTCGTGGACAAGCTGCTGCACGCGCCGACCGTGCGGGTCAAACAGCTCGCGGCCGAGCCCGGCGGCGCCGGGTACGCGGACGCGCTGCGCACCCTGTTCGACCTCGACCAGGAGACGGTGGCCTCCGTCTCCAGGGCCCAACAAGACTCTGAGAACGAGAACAGCAAGAACCGAGGGCCAGCATGAGAAGCAAGGCACCACTGAGGCTCGGGACCAGGCGGAGCAGACTCGCCCTGGCCCAGTCCGGGTTGGTGGCGGACGCCGTGAGCCAGGTGACCGGACGGCCCGTCGAGCTCGTCGAGATCACCACCTACGGCGACACCTCCCGCGAGCACCTCGCGCAGATCGGCGGCACCGGGGTCTTCGTGACCGCGCTGCGTGACGCGCTGCTCGGCGGTGAGGTCGACTTCGCGGTTCATTCGCTCAAGGACCTGCCGACCGCGCAGCCCGCGGAGCTGGTGCTCGCCGCGATCCCGGAGCGCGAGGACCCGCGTGACGCGCTCGTCGCGAGGGACGCCCGGAAGTTCACCGACCTGCCCCGCGGGGCGCGCATCGGTACCGGCTCCCCGCGCCGCACGGCCCAGTTGAACGCGTACGCGCGCAGCCACGGCCTCGACATCGAGACGGTCCCGATCCGGGGCAACGTCGACACCCGGATCGGCTTCGTGCGGGACGGTGAGCTGGACGCAGTGGTCCTGGCCGCCGCCGGACTGAGCCGGATCGGCCGCCTCGACGAAGTGACCGACTTCCTGTCGGTCGACACGGTTCTGCCCGCCCCCGGCCAGGGGGCCCTGGCGATCGAGTGTGCCGCGGACAACGCGGACCTGATCGCGGCACTCGGCGAACTCGACGATCCGTTCACGCGGGTCGCCGTGACTGCCGAAAGGTCCCTGCTCGCCGCCCTGGAGGCCGGCTGCTCCGCCCCTGTGGGCGCGCTGGCCGACCTTCTGGCCGACGGGCAGATTGTCAAGGAAATGCGCCTGCGCGGAATAGTCGGCACGACCGACGGCTCGCGTACGGTGCAGTTGTCCACCACCGGTCCCGTGCCCGAGACGCATGACCAAGCACTGGCGCTCGGTCGCGAACTCGCCGCCGAGATGCTTGCCCAGGGCGCGGCCGGTCTCATGGGGGAGCAAGCCAAGTGAGCCCCACCACTCTTCCCGCCGGTCCTGAACACGGGCACGTCACCTTCCTGGGTGCCGGACCCGGAGATCCGGGACTGCTCACACTGCGCGCCGTAGAGGCGCTCGCGAACGCGGACGTCCTCGTCGCCGAGCACGAGGTGCTCGACGTCGTACGTGCGCACGCCCGAGAGGGCGTAGCCGTCGTGCATCCGGATCCGAGTCCTTCTTCGGGCTCGCTCCCGGGCACAGGCACGCCTCAACTAACGGTTGTTGACGGTGCGTCAACAACCGTTGGCCTACCCGCTGTGCGGGATGCGGCACATCTTGTCATGGAGGCCGCGCGGGGCGGCAGGCGGGTCGTACGTGCGGTGTCCGGGGACCCCGGACTAGATACGTACGCCGCCGAGGAAATGCTCGCCTGCGTCGCGGCGGGTGTTCCCTTCGAGGTCGTGCCCGGTGTCGCCGCGGCCGTCGGCGTGCCCGCGTACGCCGGTGTCCCGCTGCGGGACGCGCAGGGGGCGGACGTCCGGTTCGTGGACGCCCGTACCGCCTCGGACCGGTGCTGGACCGAGGTGGGGGCGTCGGACGGCACGGTGGTCGTGTCGACGTCGCTGGACTCGGTGGCCGCTGCCGCCGGTGAACTGGTCGCTGCCGGCCGCAAGCCGGACACACCCATGACGGTCACAGTGGCTGGTACGACCACTCGTCAGCGGACCTGGTCGGCGACGCTCGGCACGATCGCGCAGACGTTGAAGCAGGCGAAGGTGCTGCCGTCCCCGGACGGGGGCCGACCGGTGATAGCCGTGGTCGGTGAGCGTTCCGCCGCCGCGCAGCGCGACCAGTTGTCGTGGTTCGAGTCCAAGCCGCTGTTCGGCTGGAAGGTCCTCGTGCCGCGCACGAAGGAGCAGGCGGCGTCGCTCTCCGACCAACTGCGGTCGTACGGGGCCGTTCCGCACGAGGTGCCGACGATCGCCGTCGAGCCGCCGCGGACGCCTCAGCAGATGGAGCGGGCGGTCAAGGGGCTGGTGACCGGCCGGTACGAGTGGATCGCCTTCACGTCGGTGAACGCGGTCAAGGCCGTGCGGGAGAAGTTCGAGGAGTACGGGCTCGATGCCCGGGCGTTCGCGGGGATCAAGGTCGCGGCGGTCGGTGAGCAGACGGCCAAGGCGCTGATCGCCTTCGGCGTGAAGCCGGATCTGGTGCCGAGCGGGGAGCAGTCGGCCGCGGGCCTTCTCGAGGACTGGCCGCCGTACGACCCCGTCTTCGATCCGATCGACCGGGTGTTCCTGCCGCGGGCCGACATCGCTACGGAGACCTTGGTCGCCGGGTTGATCGACCTCGGCTGGGAGGTCGACGACGTGACCGCCTACCGGACGGTGCGGGCGTCGCCGCCGCCGGCGGACACGCGGGAGGCGATCAAGGGGGGTGGCTTCGACGCCGTTCTCTTCACCTCGTCGTCGACCGTACGGAACCTGGTCGGCATCGCGGGCAAGCCGCACAACGTGACCGTGATCGCGTGCATTGGTCCCGCTACGGCGAAGACCGCCGAGGAGCACGGGCTGCGGGTGGATGTGATGGCTCCGGAGCCGTCTGTGCACAAGTTGGCCGAGGCGTTGGCGAACTTCGGGTTGCGTAGGCGGGCGGCGGCGCAGGAGGCGGGGGATCCGGTGACCCGGCCCAGTGAGCGTCGGCCTGGTGCGCGGCGGCGTCGGACGACCTGAACCTGGGGGCCGAGTCCGAGTCCGAGGTGGTCGCGGGGAGGATGCGCGAGTTCTCCCCGCACGTCCGCCGTACCGCCGTGCCCGGTCACAGCAGGTGCCCGGTGCGGAAGGAGAACCGGGCGACGTACGGGGCCCAATGCCGGTAGTCGGCCGTTTCGTCCGAAGTTCCGGTCTTGGTGGCGATGCCGGCGGTGACCGATGCGAGGCGGCTCCAGATGTACCGCGGACCTTCGGAGTCGGAGTCGGAGTCGGCGTCTGCCGCCGGGAGTTGGCCCATGTGTTCGCGGTGTTCGCGGCGGAGCAGGGCCGTGAACGTCCGGGGCAGGTCGTCGGCGTGGAGCAGGTCCTCCAGGACCGCCGCCCCCTGGGCGGGATAGCCGATGAGTACGGCGAGCAGCAGGATCAGCGGTGCGTGGTCCCCTGAGCGGACGCGTTCGACGTCCGGGCCGCTGAGGCAGGTGCGCAGCAGACGGTAGGTGTTCACCAGCCGTCTCGCGGTCCGGGGCGTGGAGATGAGGGGCCCGACGGACGTGATCATGTCGTGCTCGGCGCGGGTCAGCCGGAGCGCCTCGAGTTTGCGGGCGGTGTCCGGATCGGGGTTCTCGACCGCCCAGATCTGCGTGGTGCCGTCCTGGGAACCCGTGGCGAGCCGACGGCCGTTGGGCGAGAACGCCAGCGCGGTCACGGGGGAGGCGGCCGTCAACTCGGTGTGGAGGGCGCCGGAGACGAGGTCCCAGACGCGGACCCGGGTGTCATCGGCGATAGCGATCAGGTTGGTTGTGCTGAACGCGATCTGCAGGGTGCCCTGCAACTCCGGCAGAGGCTGCACCGGTCTGATCGGTTCCGGTGTGCCGGTCGTGGACCACAGCCCCAGCAGCGTATGTGCGCCGATGAGCGCGAGTCGTCCGGTTGTCGGGTCCAGTACGGCGCGCTCGACGTGGGCGGTGCTGACGAGGACGTCGGACGAGGTGTCGTCGGCGGGGTGGAGCCGGACGCCGTCGGGCTCCTCGGTCAGTTGCCATGAGTCGGTCCAGGCGAGCAAGGCGCCTGGTGCCAGCGCGGTGGTGTCCGTTTCGTGGGTGCCCGGCAGGACGCTTTCCCGGATGTGCACCACGGTTCCGAACGCCGCGCGCCACGACAGGGCGACTTCGGTGCCGCCGGCCGAGAAGATCACGGAAGCCGTGGACGGGCGCACCAGGGGCACCGCGCGCTCGACTCTGCTCACCCCGTTGCCGAGTGCGTCCGTCGTCAGCGCCACGGTGTGCCTCGACTCGCCGGACTCTCCGAAGTCGCCGGTCAGCAGCACCCGTCCGTCCGTGGTGATCTCGGCGGTCGTGAGCCGGCCTTTGGTGATCTTCCGGGTCAGCGTCGGGGCTTCGCGCTGCCGGAGGTCCCGGTGGGTGAGGACGGCCGACGAGTTCACGGACAGGAGCAACGGGTGATCGTCGCGGATAGCGACGGCGGCGATAGGGCCGACGACATCCTCGAACCGGTGCAACTCACGGGCGTCGACCCTGCGGGTCTGGGGATCGGCGGCGGGTTCGGGGGTGGGGTCGTGGGTGGGATCGCGGGTGGTTTCGGGTGCGGCGGTCGGTGCCGTCCGCAGGGGCTGAGGCCCCGGCTGCGCAGCCGGCTCCGGACGCGTTGCGGGTCGCCCGGTGTCGATGTCCGTGTGCTCGCCGGAGGCATCGGGCAGGAACTCGCCCAGGTCGGCCCCGACCAGGCTGGTGTACCCGTCCTCGGACATGGGCGGCAGGCACAGGGAGATCTGGAAGATCTTCTCCAGGTAGTTCTGCGGTGTGGAGGCCCAGTGCCGGCTGTCCTTCGCCACCGTGGACAGACCGTCGGAACCCAGTACGTCCCGGTAGTGCGTGTGGATCGAGCGCAGCAGCCAGCGCGCGTCCACGCCGACGACCACCACGAACAGCGGGAAGGCGAGCAGGAGTTGGATCGCCTGGAGGACCTCGACGACTCGGTGCGGCGGGCATCGGTCGAGGTCGTCGATGTAGAGGACGATGCGTTCGAGGTCGGGTGCGGCGGTGCGGCCGGAATCCGGTGCGGTGAACCGGCGACTGAGTTCTTCGAGGTCCCGGCGGAGCAGGGCCATCAGGCCTTCGTGCTGCCGGTAGTCGTCTTCGGCCAGGCGTTTGAGGGCGAAGGCGCGGAGGCTGGACTCCTGTCGCAGCTCCCGGATGCTGTCGTCGATCGACGCGGTCTCCTCCTCGATACGAGTGATACGGCGTCGTAGGGCCTCCTGTTTGGCGCGCAACGGGATACGGCGGTGCTCGTCGACCTGCTGCACGGCGTCCTCGGCCAGCCGGAGTGCCCGTCCCAGCCGGGACAGGTACGGCCCGGCGATGGCGGAGGCCGCGACGCAGCAGAGCAGGAAGGGCGCGATGGCCTTGATGCCTGTGCCCAGCAGGTTCCGCAGTACGACGGAGAGCAACGGGCCGACGACCACGAAGAGGACGATCGCCAGCAGCATGAGCAGCCGGACCGACGGCTTGCCCCTGCGGAGCAGCAGCCAGAACCTCCGGACGTAGCCCACGGATTCCTTGGCCCGCAGTTCCAGTGCGCCGATCTCCTTGGGGGAGATCCCGGCCTCGGTGAGCGCCAACTTGGTCTGTTTCACCACCGGTTCCGTGAGGACGTCCTGGACCTGTTTCAGATGGTCGACGGTGAGGACGTCACGGATGCCGACAGGGTCCTCCTGGGCCAGATCCTGGGCCACCTCGTCGAGTTGGGCCTGCGCTGCCTCCCGTTTGGCCAACAGTTCCTGGCGCAGTGTCTGGACGGACGGGAGGTCGTGCAGGATTTCGCGCGTAGGGGCGTCACCGAGCGCGAGCCGGTCGAAGATGGCGGATGCCAGGCCGGACCAGAGGTTGGCGTCGAGGTAGTGCCAGGCGTTGAACTGGATCTCGCACACACCACCGCACAGCCCGGAACCGACCTGCTCCAGGTCGGCCTGCTTCGCCCTGTGCACGAGTTCCTCGACGCGTTGCCGCATCTGGGCCATGAAGAAGGATTTGCCGGTGCCCCAGTCGCCGAAGAGCCCGATCGACAGGGGCGGTCGCACCTCGCGGGCCATGATCAACTGGCAGAGCGTGTCGACCTGTTGGGCGATGCCCAGCCGGTCGGTGCCCTCGGCCACGTCGGCGGTGTAGCCGGCGTGGAGGGTGGTTGGTGGGGGCGGGAGTCGGGGGGTGGTAGTCGCTGTCAGGTCGGGGAGGGGAAGCGGGACCAGGCCGTTCTCGTCTCCGGTGATCAGCCGGATCTCTCCGTCCACCTCGGCGGCGGCCAGTGACCAAATGTCCGATCCCTCGGCCAGGGCTGCCACCTGCTCGCCCGTTGCCACGTCCCAGACGCTCACTGGCTCGGTCGGACCGCCGACCGCCACGCAGGGGCGCGGCCCGGGAAGTACGGTCATGGCCCGGATTGGTGTCGAGCGGGCGTGGAGGATGCGCAGGAGTGTCCCGTCGGCCACGTCTACGACCTGGAGGGTGCCGTCCTCGCCACCGCTGACGAACACCTGTCGGCCCTCGACCGTCAGAGCGACCAGCCGGTGCACGGGGTCGGAGAGCTCGGACAGGCGCCACTTTAGGTCACCTGTGGTGGAGCTCCAGACCGCCAGGTCCCCATGCGAGCCTGCCGAGACGACGAAGGAGCCGATGATGACGACCGCGTTGGCGCCACCTTGATGCGCCCTGGGGATGTGGACCCGGGTGCCCCCGTCGATGTCGCCGCTCCACAGGGAGCCGTCGTCGGAGACGGACCACACCGTCAAGTGTCCGTCCTCGACAACACAGTCCAGATCGTTGACCTGCGCGGAGTGAGACCAGAGTTCTCGGCGGAACTCCAGGTCGACGGTGGACCGGACCTCCACGGCGCCGCTTCTTCCCGCGCACACCAGCAGATCCTGCCCTGGCACCGGCACCACGGCGAAAACACCGTCTGCGGGGGTCGTGGCGGTCCAGGTTCCGGTGCGCAGGTCGAAGACGCGGAGCGAATCGTCGCTGCCGACCGCGACGAGTGGTGTCCCGTGCGTCTCGCCAAGGGGTGAAACGCACCGGACGCGGTTGCTATAACTGGTGTCCGGGGGCGCGATGTGATCGGGGTTCGGAAAGAACCGGAATTCCGACGCGTCCAGGGTGTTTCCCAGACCGATGGCGACTTTCGGGGGAAGGGTTCCTCGCGAGACAGAGGTGAGTTCGCGCTGTGTCTCTCGGGTGAGGTACGAGTACGGCGCATAGGCAAGATCCGGCCGCAGGCTGCTGTCTCCGTCGCTGATGGATCTGAGAACACGAGTGATCGCCTGCGTGAAGTTCCCGTTGAATGCCATTTCGTCGCGGGTGTCGGTTCCGGCGATGACCCAGATGCGCTCGTTCGGAGCTGGGCGGTGCAGCTTCGCGTACGGGGCCATGGGCATCGGGGCCTCGCCGTTGCTGAGGTCGAGGAGGAACAGGGTCTGCGGCCCCTCGGCCATGTCCCTCAAGGTGTTGATCCAGTCGTTCACCGAGGCGGACTGTTCCGTGTGCCAGTCGGTCCCCACGATTTCCAGGTCGTCGTCAGGTCGTAGACGGCCGTGGCTGAGCACGTGAACGACGAGGAAGTCCTCGGGGCCCGCGTCATGGAAAGCCTTAAGGATCTCCCCGTTCATCCTCTGGGAAGTCGCATTCATCAGGACGTCACATTCGAAATCAAACCGGGCGAGTACTTCGGAAAGGCGTGTCACCCGTTCCGCGGCAATCGGAATCGGCGGATATCCCGCACGCTCTCCCTCACTGCCGAGATTGAAATCGAAATCCGAACCCGCGATAAGAATCGCCCGTCGCCCCATAAATACCCAGCCCCCTCCGGGAATCCCCGCCCCGCTCGCCCCGCGCATCCCGCACACGCGGTGTCATAACCCGCCAGCCTCGCAGACGCGCGGCGCCCCCGTCCCGAGGTTCCGGCATTGCCGTCGGCCGACCTCCCGTCGGCAAAGGCGCCCCCGACCCGGGCGTAGCGTAGAAGCCATGACCACGTACGGATCCTTTCCCGGCTCTCGCCCCCGGCGGCTTCGGACCACTCCCGTCATGCGGCGGATGGTCGCCGAGACGCGGCTGCACCCCGCCGACTTCATTCTTCCGGCGTTTGTGCGGGAGGGGGTCAGTGAGCCGGTGCCGATCGGGGCCATGCCCGGGGTGGTGCAGCACACGCGGGACAGTCTGAAGAAGGCTGCCGCTGAGGCCGTGGCCGCGGGGATCTCCGGGATCATGTTGTTCGGGGTGCCGGAGGAGAGCAAGAAGGACGCCCTCGGGACGCCGGGGACCGATCCGGACGGGATTCTCCAGGTCGCGTTGCGGGATGTGCGGGCCGAGGTCGGGGACGAGCTGCTCGTCATGTCCGATCTGTGTCTCGATGAGACCACCGACCATGGGCACTGCGGGGTGCTCGACGAGCAAGGGCGCGTCGACAATGACGCCACCCTTGAACGGTATGCCGAGATGGCGCAGGTGCAGGCCGACGCGGGAGCGCATGTCGTCGGGCCCAGCGGGATGATGGACGGGCAGATCGGGGTCGTCCGGGACGCGCTCGACCAGATCGGGCGGGAGGACGTCGCCATCCTCGCCTACACCGCCAAGTACTCGTCCGCGTTCTACGGGCCGTTCCGCGAGGCCGTCGGTTCCTCGCTCAAGGGCGACCGCAAGACGTATCAGCAGGACCCGGCCAACGCCCGTGAGTCCCTGCGGGAGTTGGCGCTGGATCTGGAGGAGGGCGCCGACATGGTGATGGTCAAGCCGGCCGGGCCCTATCTCGACATCCTCGCCAAGGTCGCCGACGCCGTTGACGTACCCGTCGCCGCCTATCAGATCTCCGGCGAGTACTCGATGATCGAGGCCGCCGCCGAGAAGGGCTGGCTCGACCGGGACCGCGCGATCTTCGAGACGCTCACCGGGATCAAGCGGGCCGGGGCGCGGAACATCCTCACGTACTGGGCGGTGGAGGCGGCGCAGAAGCTGCGCTGAATGTCGATCACCCGCTGAACACGCGTCAATAGGCAACGCTTCGAGATCGGTCCGGCGTCGGGGCGATCTCGGTTCGGGGTGCCGGCGGGTTCTGGCCCGAAATCGATGGTTGCTGTGGGGTGATGTGACCCCAAATAAGCTTCAGTGTCCGGCACTTATGTGGATTTGACGCGTCCGCATCACTGTCCTTACCTTCTGCGCCTGGCCTGATCCGTTCTGGACGGTCTGGACGTCGATCCCTGGGGGACACCATGAGCTATTTCATCGAGGCACTGAAGAAGTACGCGGTATTCAGCGGGCGCGCGCGTCGCAAGGAGTACTGGATGTACGCGCTGTTCGCCGGGATCATCTACGTCGTGCTGGCCATTCTGGCCGTCGCGACCAAGCAGGCGGCCCTCTTCGCGCTCCTGGGCATCTTCTACGTCGGGATCCTGCTGCCGAGCCTGGCGGTCACCGTTCGCCGTCTGCACGACACGGGCCGCTCGGGCGGCTGGTTCTTCATCTCCTTCGTCCCGCTCGTCGGCGCCATCATCCTGCTGGTCTTCGTCTGCACGGACAGCGCGCCCGGCGCCAACCAGTACGGCCCGAACCCGAAGGAAGCCGCCGGGATCCCGGCGCAGGTCTGATCGCATCCGCCACGAGGGCCCGTCAGGGCGTGGACCCCGTCGACATCGACGTGGGGCTCACGCCCGACGGGCCCTCGTCGCGTACGCCCGTGCCGTCCTTGCATCCCGAGAGCAGCAGCGTGGCGAGCACCGCCGCCGTCGTGGCCAGGACGCGGACGCGGGCGCGGGTGATGCGGGCGGGCATGGGTTCCTCCTGCGGAAGCGATGCGATGCGATGCGCGGCATCGGGTCATCGGGTGAGGCATCGGGTGCGGGTTGCAGCTTGGGCGGTCGGGCGGGGCGGGGTCTACGGCTGTCGCCGGATTCGGGACGCCGGGACCGTCCCGCCCACGCTGACCTGCGGGGATGTCTCTCCTTCCGGGCCCGTCGCGGGACGTCCCCCGGACTTGGGCACCATCAAGTCCCCGTGAGAGTTAGGTTGTTGACCACTGCACTTGATGAACGCTGCCCTGGTTGTCCGTTGACGACCAACTCTCCTGGGAGACGCCCATGCCCGGTGACGCCCTCAGCCAAGACCCCGCCGAGCTGAGAAGGAGGATCGACACCACCAAGGCCCACCCGGCCCGTGTCTACGACGTCTTCCTCGGCGGCAAGGACAACTACCCCGTCGACCGCGAGGCCGCCGCCGCCGCGCTCGCCGCCAACCCGCGCGGCTATCTCGACGTACGGCACAACCGGGACTTCATGCGCCGCGCGGTGACCCGCCTCTCGCAGGAGCACGGCGTCCGCCAGTTCCTCGACATCGGCACCGGGCTGCCCACCGCGGAGAACGTGCACCAGATCGCCCAGGGCATCGAGCCCGAGTCGCGGATCGTCTACGTCGACAACGACCCGGTGGTCCTCGCGCACGCGCGCGCCCTGCTCACCAGCAGCCCCGAGGGCCGTACCGACTACATCGACGCGGACCTGCGCCGACCGGCCGACATCCTCGAACAGGCCTCCAAGACGCTCGACTTCAACGAGCCGATCGCGCTGCTCCTGGTCGCGATCCTGCACTTCGTGGAGGACGAGGAGGCGTATCCGCTGGTGCGTGAGCTGGTGGACGTGCTGCCCGCCGGCAGCCACCTCGTGCTCAGCCACCTCACCGACGAGATCCACCCGATCCCGACCCGCGCGGTCCAACGGACGTACACGGAGCGGGGGTTCACCTTCGTGTTCCGTTCCAAGGACGAGGTCGAGCGGTTCTTCACCGAGACCCCGGGCATCACCCTGGACGAGCCCGGCGTGCTCCCCGCGCACCAGTGGCATCCCGGCCCGGCGCCCGCGCCGCCGGTGGTGGAGCAGGCGTACTTCGAGAGTCTCGACGACATCGAGAAGATCACCTACCGGGACATCAACGACGTGACGGACGACGACATCAACGTGTACGGGGCGACGGGCAAGAAGGCCTGACACCCCCGCCTGCGACGGGTGCTCGTCCGGATCGCGAAAACCTGCTTGTAGGCGGCACGTACCTTCCTAGGCTGGCGGCATGACCGTCACCGAGCCCGTCCCCGTTCCCGTCCATGCCTCTGTGCCGCCGCTCGCCGCGCGCGCCCGTGCGATCGGGGGTTCGCCGGTGCGGGACATCCTCTCCGTCACCGCCCGCCCCGAGGTGATCAACTTCGCGGGCGGGCTCCCGGCCCCCGAACTCTTCGACGCCACCGGCATCGCGGCCGCGTACCAGGCGGTCCTCACCGAGACGCCCGCGCGGGCGCTCCAGTACGCGACGACCGAGGGCGAGCCGGTGCTGCGTACCGCGCTCGCCGAGCGGACCTCGGCGCGCGGGCTGCCCACCGAGCCCGACGACCTCCTCGTCACCACCGGTTCGCAGCAGGCGCTCTCGCTGCTCGCGACCGCGCTGCTGGAACCGGGAGACGTCGTCCTCGTCGAAAGCCCCTGTTATCTGGCGGCACTTCAGGTCTTCGCGTTCGCCGGCGCGCGGGTCGTCGCCGTGCCGGGGGACGAGGCCGGGGTCGATCCCGAGGCGCTGGAGGAACTCGTCGTGCGGGAGCGGCCCAAGCTGCTCTACACCGTGCCGACCTTCCAGAACCCCACCGGCCGCACCCTGCCCGCCGACCGCCGGGCCGCCGTCGCCGCGATCGCCTCGCGGCGCGGGCTGTGGATCGTGGAGGACGATCCCTACGGCGAACTCCGCTTCGAGGGCGAGCGGTTGCCGTGGATCGCCGCGCAGGAGGGCGCCGCGGACCGTACGGTCCTGCTCGGCTCCTTCTCGAAGGTGATGGCCCCCGGCCTGCGACTCGGGTGGCTGCGGGCGCCCACGGACCTGCTGCGGGCCTGTGTCGTCGCCAAACAGGCCGCCGATCTGCACACCCCGACCGTCAACCAGTTGGCCGCCGCACGGTACTTGGCGGACAACGACCTCGACGCGCATGTGGCACGGGTGGCCGCCGTCTACCGGGAACGGCGCGATGCCATGCTCGCGGGTCTTGCCAACGCCCTCCCCGAGGAGTCGAGTTGGGAGCGTCCCGAGGGCGGCATGTTCCTGTGGGCGCGGCTCCCGGAGTCGTACGACACGACGGAACTGCTGGCGCGGGTGGTGGGGCGGGGTGTGGCCTATGTGCCGGGTGCGCCCTTCTACGCCGGGGAGCCCGACCGCTCGACGATGCGGCTGTGCTTCGTGACGCAGACGCCGGGGGAGATCAGGGAGGGGCTCAGGAGGCTGGGGGAGGGGTTGAGGAGGGGCTGAGGGGCTGAGGGGTGGACTGGGGGCGAATACCCGAATCCCCTTGGCAACGGGTCGAGTTGCCCTCTGGAATACTTGATCACGCAAGAATAGAGTCGATCGTCACAGCGCTGTCGATGTCACCACCCCTGGAAGGAAGTGCCATGGCACCGGTGCTCGTCGGACGTGAAGGTCTGCTGGCGGGAGAGCGCATCCCGATGGTCGACACCCGCGTCACCTTCGGACGCAACGCGGGGAACACGGTCATCATCGCCAGCCCGAGCGTCTCGCGTTTCCACGCGGAGATCGTCTTCGACCAGGACCAGGGTTACGTCCTGAGCGACTGCGGCAGCAGCAACGGCACACAGGTCAACGGGGAGGAGGTGGAGTCCCGGCTGCTCCAGCCCGGTGACCGGATCACCATCGGGGACCAGGAGTTCCGCTTCGAGGTCGCGGACGCCATGCAGACCCTCATGGCGCTCAACCTGCCCCGTTCCGTGACCCACCCGGAGGAGGCCGACGAGGGTTCCCTGCTGCGGGTCACCGTCGTCGGCGGCGGCCCGGTCGGGCTGTCCATGGCCCTGCTCCTGGAGCACTTCCTCGGCGCCCAGGTCAAGATCACCGTCTACGAGGGCCGGTGGCGCAGGCAGGGCCGTACCGTCGTCTGGAAGAGCGCGGACGAGGGCAACGTACGGCGCCAGCAGGTGGTGACCGTGCAGAGCCGGCAGTACCTCGCCTGGCCGCAGTACGTGCAGGAGCGGCTCTTCGACCCCGAGCACTACACCGAGATGTGGCCCTCGGGCCCGGACTCGATCGGCGACCACCACCCGCGCAACATGCGGATCGCCTACATCGAGGACAAGCTGCTGGAGCTGGCGAACGAGAAGCGGGACCGCATACGGCTGATCCCCGCCAAGTTCGACCCGGCGGAACAGCGCGACGAACTCGCCTCGCAGCATGTGCTCGCCATCTGCGACGGCGGCCGGTCGCGCACGCGGGAGCACTTCGCCGCCCGGTTCGGCAAGGCCGACGAGTCGATCTACTCCCTCGACGGCGTCCACCTGCGGGACGTCGTCCTCGGTCTGCGCGTCAAGTCGGAACTGCCGGACCCCATGGCGATCCTGCTGACGGTCGCTCAGAACCGCTTCCTGCTCAACTCCTTGCGCGGCGAGGGCTTCCTCAACATGCGGCTGACCGACGCCGAGTTGACGGAGGTCATCGGCATCGACCCGGTCCGCCGGGTCTTCGAGGAGTGCATCGCCTCCCGCCCGTGCCTGATGAACCGCGACGAGCACGGCGACTTCCAGTGCGCGACCCACGGCACGCTGTTCCTGCCCGCGCTGATCAAGGGTTCCCCTTTGTGGAAGCGGGTGCACGAGGGGCTGCGGCTCTTCGACGTCCAGTCCCAGGACCTGTCCGCGGTCACCAGCTTCCGCCTCGACATGGTGCAACGCCCACGCTTCTCCGCCGAGTTGCTGCCGCCGACCGTCAACTCGCCCGGCACCTACGGCTTCCTGCTCGGCGACGCGGCGAACTCCATCCACTTCTGGCCGGGCCGGGGCCTCAACAGCGGCCTGGCGTCGGCCATTTCACTGGCCCGCTCGCTCAACAGCGCCTGGAACGGCCGCCCGTTCCGCGACGCCGACTTCCTACGGCACGAAGCCGCCATGTCGATGCTCCAGTACCGGCACAAGAGCCGCGCCTGGAAGGCGATGGTCACCACC
Source organism: Streptomyces sp. NBC_01478 (assembly GCF_036227225.1). Classification (GTDB taxonomy): domain Bacteria; phylum Actinomycetota; class Actinomycetes; order Streptomycetales; family Streptomycetaceae; genus Streptomyces. Next base: position 6,712,528 of record NZ_CP109444.1, read on the forward strand.
GACGACCAGGGCGTCACCTGGGCGATCAAGGACATCATCGACCACGGCATCGACGGCATCGCGGAGGAACCCGACCGCGAGGCGGACACCGCGACGCTGCTGGCACGCATGGCGGCGATCCGCGACAGGCTCGCGCCCCGGCTGGCGGGCATGCCGGACGACGAGGCGATCCTGGAACGCCTCCAGACCCTGGAGTCCAGGACCCTGCGCATGCTCGTCCTCAGCGGCGCGTGGGACACCCTGACGATGGGCGGCGAGGAGGTCGACATCGACATCTTCTACGGCCAGGACTCGTCGGCGGCGGCAGCGGCGGTGGAGGCGTTGGAGTCGGTGACGCAGCAGTGAGCGGTGCGGTGCGGCAGTGAGCCGTGCCGTGCGTTGCCTAGGCTGGGCGCATGTCCGACAGTGATGCGTTCGACCTCGGCGACTACCTCGCGCACATCGGTTGGGAGGGGGAGCGGCGCCCCGACACCCAGACGCTGCGGGGCGTCCACCTCGCGCACATGCGGGGCATCCCGTTCGAGAACCTGGACGCTCTGCGGCGGACGGCCCCCTCCCTCGAACTGCCGGACCTGGCAGCCAAGTTGCTGCACAGCCCGCGCGGCGGCTACTGCTACGAGCAGAACACGCTGCTGGCCGCCGCGCTGCGGGCACTGGGCTTCGGGGTGACCCTGCTGACGGCGCGGGTGGTCGTGGGCACGGACCGGATCGAGAGCCGCCCGCGCACCCACATGGCGCTCCTCGTGGAGGTACCGGGCGATCCGCAGCCGTATCTGGCCGACGTCGGGTTCGGGGCGATCGGGGCGCTGCTGGAGCCGGTTCCGCTGCGGGTCGGCGCCGAGTTCGAGGACGCCGGGCGCCGGCACCGGCTGGTCCGGGTGCCGCACCGGGGACCGTTGGACCTCCTGGTCCTCCAGGCGTACGTCGGCGGGTCCTGGCAGCCGCAGTACGCCTTCACGCTGGAACCCTTCGAGCACGTCGACTTCGACGTCATCAACTGGCATATCGCCACGAACCCGCGCTCCCCCTTCACCCAGCGGCTCTTCGTCCAGCGCGTCACCACCGACCGTCATCTCCTGCTGCACGGACGCCTGTTGACCGAGACGCGGGCCGACGGCGCGGTGAGCGAGCGGGAGTTGGCGGACGAGGGGGAGGTGCGGCGGGTGCTGGACGAGGAGTTCGGGATCGAGGCGCCGGAGGGGATGAAGCTGCTCGGCTGAGCTCAGGTCAGTCCCACCAGAAGGACCACTCCTGCTGGTTGAGCACCTTGTGCTGGGCGTACACACGCAGCGTGTTGTAGTCGCCCCCGGTGATGTTGTCGGGGCAGAAGGCGAAGTGCTCGGCGGCCACTGCCTCGGCTTCCTCCTGTGTCGTGGGCGGGGCCGCCACCGACAGCGTCAAGTGGTCCCAGGCGAGGGCCACGACCCGGATGCCGAAGCGGTCCTCCCAGGTGCGCAGGACGGCACAGAGCCGGGCCACGTCCCCCTCGTAGTTGATCGCGCCGGTCCATCCGATCGCCGCCGGTATGTCCGCGCTGCGGCGGGCCGGTACCAGCGCGAGACGCGGCTCCTTGAACCAAGAGTCGCTGCCCGTAAGGGAGTCGGCGATCTCGGCGGCGTGGGCGTCGGGGTCGACGGGCTGCGCCTGCTGCGTGGCGGGCGCGAGCCCCGGCCACTCGGCACCGTACGGCGCGATCGTCTCGTCGAACGTCGCCTGCTCGCCGAAGGTCTCCAGGACGATCCGGGCGGCGGCCTCCTTGCCGGGGTAGTCCTCGGCCGGGGCGGCTTCGTCCGCCGCGTACTCCTCCCAGAACGCCTCCAGCACCTCTTCGGCGTCGTGATCCCCGGGATACGACACCTCGTCGGGCAGCAACTGCCATCCCTCGGGCCCGCCCAGTTCGCTGTCCCCCTCCACCAGCACGGGGAGCAGCCCGGCGGCCCGGCGAGCGGGCTGGAGCGCGTCGTAGTCACCGGGCCTCGCCGGTCCGTCCGCGCACCACAACAGCGGTTCGTCCGACGGGCCTTCGTCCGTCACGTCGATCAGTCTCCCGGGAGGGAGCACAAGCCCGAGCGAACTGCCGCTCGGGTCGGCCGCCAGCTTCGGCAGCGGGTTGGGAAGAGTCGCCATGAGAGTGACTTTAGAGGCGCCCACTGACAGTCGCCCCGCCGCGCCGTGACTACCGGGTGGCGGTGAACGCGGCCCAGGCGGCGGGGGCGAGTTGGAGCGTGGGGCCGCTGGCTTCGGGGTTTTTGGAGTCGCGGATGTGGATGGTGTGGGGGCAGGTGGCTACCTCGACGCATTGGCCGCCCTCGTCGCTGCTGTAGCTGGACTTGCGCCAGGTGTAGGCGACTTCGAGGCAGGCGCCGCCTTCGCTGCCGCTGTAGCTCGACTTGAACCACTGAAGCGCGGTGCTCATTGGTCTCCTAGGAGGCTGCCGAGTACGTCGTGAATGCGGTCCAGGCGGTGGGTGAGACCGTGAAGGTGGGGCCGCTGCCGTCCGGGTTTTTGGAGTCGCGGATGTGGATGGTGTGGGGGCAGGTGGCTACCTCGACGCATTGGCCGCCCTCGTCGCCGCTGTAGCTGGACTTGCGCCAGGTGTAAGCGACTTCGAGGCAGGCGCCGCCTTCGCTGTTGCTGTAGCTCGACTTGAACCACTGAAGTCCGGTGCTCATTGATCTCCTAGCAGACGGTCCAGCAGGCTTCGTGAGTCCTCGATGGTGAGTGCCTGCGTCCGCAGCATTGCATATTTACGCGTCAGGATGGACACCTCATCCGGGTCGGAGACCCACTGGCTGCCACGTGTGGACTCTGCGTAGGCGAGGTGCTGGTGATCGGGCGTCTCCAGGAGGATGAAGGGGCCCGCGTCTCCTGCGTGAGAGGTCCGATTCAGCGGGAGGATCTGAAAGGACAGACCCGGGAGTTGGGAGTACTCGCGTAGAGCGTGCAGTTGGGTGCGGTGCGTCTCGTGGCCTCCGTTGGGCCACAGCAGCGCGGGCTCCCAGACGACGAAGCTCATCGTCGGCGGAGTCTTGCGCTGCAAGATCTCCTGGCGGCTGATACGGCCCGCAACCTTCGTCTCCAACTCGTCCTCGTCGTACGCCGGAAGGCGACTGCTCAGCAGCGCACGGGCGTATGCCTCGGTCTGGAGCAACCCCGGGACGACCGCGTTGTCGTACCAGGACAGAGAGATGGCCTCGCGCTCCTGGCGCATGTACTCCTCGGCGTAGAGCGGGAATTGGTCGATCTCCGGCAGGTTTTCGACTCCCGCCTCGAACGTCCCCTTCGTGTCGAGGATCTTGTCCAGCGTCCTCGCGAGCGAGGGCATCAGCCGGCGCCTGCCCTGCTCTACCGACGCGATCGTCTCCTCGTCGACCATGGCCCGCTCGGCGAGCTGGCGTTGTGTCAACCCGGCGGCCATGCGGGCTGCTTTCACCTGTGAGCCCAGCAGCCGCATCGCCGAGCGGTTCTTCTTGGAGTTCATTCTGTGGTGCTCCCCACATCCACCCGTTTCGGACCCCGCGCGAACCCGTACTCCACCCGTACAAAAACGGATCCAGGGCTCACGCCCTGTCAACGGTAGTGACGTTGCGCAACTCTTGTCCCGTGAACCTGAGTGAGAAGTTCTTCCGGCGCGAACGCCGGTCCGTTCCCGCTGCCAGGGATTTCGCTCACGCGTTTCTGGCCGCGTGGGGGCTCGCCGGGACCGAGCGCGGCGCCGATGTACTGCTGTGCGTCAGCGAGTTGGCGACCAACGCACTGGTGCACGGGGTGCCGCCGGGGCGTCAGTTCCGGCTGGTGCTGCGGTGCGACGGGCGGGTGTTGCACGCCGAGGTGCATGACAGCGGGGGTGGGGTTCCGCGCGTCGGCGACCATCCCGACGGTACGGATGAGGGTGGGCGTGGGCTGCTGCTCGTGTCGGCGCTCTCGGACAAGTGGGGGGTGCGGGAACGGGACTTCGGGAAGGTGGTGTGGGCGGAGTTCGCGTGTGAGGGGGGTGGGGTCTCAGGTCTCGCTCTCGGGGCGGGTCATGAACCTCGGGATGAGCAGGTCTCGGTAGGGCCCGAAGATCTGATCCGGGGAGAGCTCTTGGTCGGCGAGCACACTGGCGATCCGGTCGAGTTCCGTCGCTGACTCTCTGCAAATGATCAGAGGCATTACTTCCGCGGCCAGTTCCCGAGCGGCACGGTCGAGGGGCGGCGGCCACTTCCGGTGAAGGGCCGCTACCACGTCGGCCAGATCCTGCCAGTCGCCTTTGTACATGACCGGGAGCATCTCGAAGAGATACACGCGAGGCGGCTTGACCCACAAGTGCAGGAGCAACTCGGTCTGGGCGATGGGAGGTTGGGGCAGCGCATCGAAGAGGAGCCAGTCCAGGCGGGTATCGTTCTGCTCGTCCTCGTCCCTCAGCTCGTCGAGCAGGGCGAGGGTCTCCTTGGTTGGCCACTCGCGGACGACGGTCTGGATTACATGGCTGTTGCGCACGCTCAGGCGGCGGCCCTGGTCGAGTTGCTCCCGCAGGTAGTCCGTGACATCCGCTCGCGGTCGCTGGACGAATGCGGTGATCCCCGATCGGACCAACCTCGGCAGTTCGTCACAGGCGCCGACCAGTTCCACGGTCAGGGAGAGCACATCGCCCGGGGTGCGCCGCAGCACCGCTGCCAGCAGCATCTGCGCACCCTGCTCGGCCCGTCGCATGGAGCCCGACCTCGCGGTCAGCGCCAGAACCAGCGGCGCGAGCTTTTCCGGCGGCAAGGAGAGCGCCAGCGCGGCCCGCAGCCGTACAGAACCCTCCGACCATCGATGCGCCAGGAGTCGGTCCGCCAGCAGCATGACATCACGTGGCCACCAGTTCCATGCGATCGCCTCGAAGGACGGATCCGCAGGGTCCCGCGTGGCCAGCAGTGCGACCGCGGCCTCCTCGGCCTTGGTGAAGGCGCTCGTCGGCACCTCGGCCAACATGTCCCACCACAACGGGTTGTCCGTGGCGTCCGCGCTGGTCGGGCCATTGTCCGCGTTGTCCACGGTGGACAGCGGGAGCGTCTCCGCACCGTCGTCCAGAGCGGTCACGGCACCGCGCAGACGGTCCGCGATCGTCCGGCTGACCGCCTCGGCCCGGTCGAGGGCCGTGTCCACGTCGTCGCCGTAGGCATTCTGCGCGGTGACCTCCTCCGCGCCCGGCCCCGGAAGCTGCGCGGCCCCCCGCTCGCGACGGATCTCCCTGGTTCGGGTCATGGCCTCCGCGAGGAGCGCGATGGCCAGTTGGCGGTCGCGTTCCGTGAGGGCCAACTGGGAGCTGGTGCGGTCGTGGCGTTCGATCGTGCGGGTCAGTTCCGAGTCGATGCTCCGGAGACGCGACAGGTCGGGTGGGATGGCCGCCATGGTCAACTCCCGCTCACGGGTGAGGTGTTCCACCTCGTCGACGAGTACGCGCACCCACACGGACAGCCCGGACACGAGGCCGGTTGCGTCACGCAGGGCCAGTTCGGACTCGTATCGGACCCGGTGGAGGGACTCCAACTGGTCGTTCTTGACCCGGAGTTCCTCATACAGCTCGATCGTTCTCGCCTGGGCGGCCACCGCCACATTTCTGATGACCGGGTCCTTCTCCTTCCTCACGTCGAGGACTGGCGTACGCCGGTCCCCCGCCCTGGCCAGCAGGTCCAGGCCCTCTTTGAGCAGGCGTTGGCGGCTCGGCCGTAGTTCCGGCGCGGTCGTGCAGGCCTCGACGACCGCCGTGACGAACCCGGCGTCGAGCTTGGCCCCCGCCAGCCGCTCACCGATCGCGGCCCTGCCCAGACCGGTCACGTCCGTCTCGGCCAGCGCCCGCACTGTCATGCCCGCGACCTCCATGCGCTTGCGTAGGAACGTGACGAGAGCCTTGTACTCCTCCGTGTCCGCCCGCACAGGTGCGAACTTCCGGCCCGCCCGACGGGGCGACTGCTGCTCGGTCATCTGTCCCCCGGTTCCGATGCCCATATGTCCATGGACAAAGGGCATTGTCCGGCAACGCAGGGCCCGTGGTCAGGCACTTCCGCATCGCGGTTGAGGACAAATCGCCGTCCTGCGCACGCTGTTCGCAGCCCACCCACGGAGAAACGAGAACCGACCATGCCCGCGCCCAAACGCACACACCCCCGCACCCTCGACCTGCTCGCCTTCCTCGCCGTCCTGACAACCGGCGTCGTTCTGCTGCTCATCGGCGTCCCCCCGAACTCCCTCGCGATCGTGGTCGTGGCCATGGGCGGCCTGTACGGCGCCTGGCTGGGCATCGGTCGGGGCGACTGAACAGTGCTCAACGGAACCGTGAACTCCGCAAACCGGGGCACAACCCTCCACCCGCACCGCCGGTCACTCGTGAGTGTCGGAATCCCCTGCTTCACACGGAGGTTGTGCCATGCCCGCTCCCCGTATCAGCCGCAGGACCCTGCGCGCCGCCTCGGCCCTCGGCCTGGCCGTCGGTGCCGGGCTGGCCATGACGGTCGCCCTGCCCACCAGCGCCGGAGCCGCGACCGCGTCGGCGACGGTGACGAAGACCAACGACAACCGGCTCGTGTACAAGGCGGCGCCCGGACAGGTCAACAAGGTGAGTGCCAAGGCGACTTCGACGGACGGCGGCGACAGCATCACCTACGTCATCGACGACGTGGTCCCGGTCGGCATCGCCGCCGGCGTCCCCTGCACCCACCCCAGCGCCTCGGACCTCACCAAGATCTCCTGCAAGGCCACCGGCGGGTCGAGCGGCTCCCCGTTCGCCGTCATCCTGATATCCCTCGGCGACCGCGACGACTCCATCAGCTACGACAACGCCACCGGCCAGGCTCTCAACTCGGCCCTGCTGATGCTGGGTTCGGGCAACGACAAGGCCGTGGACACCGGCAAGGTCGACGGCAACGAGATCGACGGCGAGGACGGGAACGACTCCGTCGTGGTCGGCACCGACGCCATCGTCTTCGGCGACGCGGGCAACGACACGGTCCGACTCGGCGCCCGCTCCCAGGCGTTGACCTTCTCCGGCAACGACACGGTCTACGCCGACGGCGTCGGCAACTGGGTGGACGCGGGCCCGGGCAACGACCACCTCTACGGCGGCGCGGGCAAGCAGACCCTGAACGGCGACGCGGGCAACGACACCATCCGCGGCGGCACCGGCAACGACGTCCTCCACGGCGACGCGGGCAACGACATCCTGTACGGCAACAGCGGCAACGACACGCTCTACGGTGAGGCCGGCAACGACAAGCTGTACGGCGGCCCGGGCCACGACAGGCTCTCGGGCGGGGCGGGCCGCAACGTCGTACACCAGGACTGAACGTCGTAGACCGACCGACCGACCGACCGGATCGACCGGATCGACCGGACCGGCAGTGGGCGGACACAGCGGCGAATCCTCACCGAGCAGTCACCCGGCGGGAGTTCGCCGCTTCCGTAGGCCGTAAGGGGGAAAACCGCTTCACGTCCACCTATGAATGCATATGCGTCATCCAGTATCTGATCCATGAGATCTCTGTTTGCGACCGGACGCCTCTGCCTGACGGCCGCGGTCGGTGCCGCGCTGATCGCGATGCCGACACCCGCCGCGTCGGCGTCCGTGACGACGACCACCACCACGGCGGCCGCTCCTCCGAGCGCGTGCAAGACGGTGAAGAACTACAGCAAGTACAAGCGGCGGTGGATGAAGGCGGAAGCCTGCCTGAAGGTCCAGGACGGCAAGCCCGCGATGTACTTCTGGGGCGAGTGCCAGATCCAGGACAAGTCCACCGCCTATTCGTGGCACTACGAGACCTGCGTCGTCAAGGCGATCTACACGTTGAGCAAGGACGGGAAGGAGCTGACGAACGGGTCGTTCACGTACGACTCCATCACCGACGGCGTGCACGACGCCTACAAGGCGTACGACTGCCAGGGCACCGGCACCTACACCCTGCACGCCGAGCAGAACTCCTACGGCAACAACGCCTTCGGCGAGGACGACCCTGCCTACACCGAGGTCTCCGTGTCGGCCACCGGCTGCTGAACCCGGCGTCCCAACATCCGCCGCACCCGCCGTACTTGACGATTGTCCGCGACCGCGTCCAGGAACCGCCGCCCGCCCCCGACCGCATACGCCGGGCCCTCCAGGCGGAGCAGCGCGCCGTCGCCGACGATCGCGTACGCGAGGGGGGCGGCCGTCTTCGGGAGGCCGACCGGGTGGCGGCCGTCGGGGAGCTTCAGGCGGGCGGGGAGGCGGAGTCGGGCCGTGGTGGTGCCGGGGGCGGGGAGCAGGTCGGCGGTCACTCCGAGCGTGCCCACGGTGAGCTTGAGGTGGGCGGGGGTGCCGTCCGGTGTCGCCGCCACGTACGGGAGGGGGAGCGAACTGCCCTCGATCCGCTCGGAGTTGGTCGCGGCGGCCGCGGAAATGTCCTGGCCCAGCTTGCGTTGGCGCTGGTCCACGTCCAGGGCGAGCTGGCCGCTGCCCGTCCAGTAGGGGAGGGCGAGCCGGCCGCCGGTGAGGGCCGGGGTCGTCGCCGGGGCGCCCGGTGTGCCGGTGCCCGTCACGCGTACCAGGCGGTCCACGCCCAGGAGTTGGACGAACGCCCACACGTCGTGCACGCCCCGCTCCAACGGGCGCCCGCCCGCCATGCGTTCGGGGTCGAGGGACAGCCGGCCGGTGGCGATCACCTGCGAACGGCCCTCGCCCAGCGGCCGCAGCCGCACTGCGAGGTCGCCCTCCGGGTACCACCAGTCCTCGCGGTCCCGGTCCTTCACCACCAGCTCGGCGTACGCCAGGCGGAAGGGGTCGGGGACCTCCCAGCCGTCGTCGGTGCCCGGCACGCCGGTCAGCAACTCCGGGTCCAGGTACCACTTCTCGTCCCGCTCGACGAGGACGAGGGGCTCGCCGTCGCCGCGCAGCAGGTCCAGCGTGACGTCGGCGACCAACCGGCCGTCCTCCCACCGCAGTTCGCCGACCTCGCTGCGGGCCTTCACCTCGCGGACGCGCTCCGCGAGGGCGACCGCGCCGTCGAAGTCGTCGGCTTCGAGCAGTTCGGCGCGCAGCCGGGAGACGGCGGGCAGCCCCTCCCGTACGGCCGCCGGGAACTCCTCCAGGGCCACCTTCCGGGCCGCCTCGAAACGCTGCCGCTGCTCGGCCGGGTCCTCGCGGAGGATCTCGGGCTCACGGGCGCGGGAGAGGACCTCGACGTGGTAGAGGCGGTGGAGGAGACGGTTCTGGAGGGCGTCGATGTCGTCGGACGCGGGCGTGCCGTCCTTGAACTGGCCGATGATCGTGCGGGTGTTGGACCAGAAACCGTGCCGGGGGTTGAAGCGGTGCTGGGTGTTGTTGCCGCCGTCGTCCCGCTTCATCCAGTAGTAGACGGGATAGTCGGCGAGGATCGCGATCCGCTCCGCCTTGAGATACGCGGCGCTGACGAAGGCCAGGTCCTCCAGGATCCACGGGCCCTCGGGGAAGCGCAGCCCGTGCTCCTCGACGAACGCCCGCCGGAACATCTTGTGCGGCGACATGCTCTGCATCAGCTCGTCGTTCTCGATCGTGCAGGCGTCCACCGTGTACCGGAACAGCCGCCTCGGCCGCACCATCGTGCTGGACATCTTGCCGAGGACGACATCGGCGTCGTTGCGCTTCGCGTGCTCGTACAGCTTCTCCAGGGCCTCGGTCCCGAGCTTGTCGTCATGGTCGACGAACTGCATGTACTCGCCCTTGGCGTGCCGCATGCCGACGTTGCGGGGCGCGCCCGGCCAGCCCGAGTTGGGCTGGGTGTGCACCTGGACGTTCGGGTGCCCGGCGGCGATCTTCCGCAGTCGGCTCAGGGTGTCGTCGGTCGAACCGTCGTCGACGTAGATGACCTCGTACTCGTCCGCCGGCAGGCTCTGGCCCAACAGCGACGGCGCGCACTCGTCGACGTACTTCCCGGTGTTGTAGACGGGAACGATCACGCTGACTTTGACTCTCGGCATCCCAGGACCCTACACAGTCGCCCGTACGGTCACCCGCACGGCCACCGTACGTCCATCGCGCGGCTACCTCACGCGCCCGTCGACGCATTCCTCCTTGCCGCCCGCCACCGGGCGGAAGCAGGACCGGACCACGGTCCCGGGGCCGGTCACGGCCATCACGGTGTAGATGTACGTGTTCGCCTCGTCGGACGTCCTGACCTGCGCGCGGCGTACGGTGGCCGCCCGGCCGCCCGTCCGGCCGCTCACGTCCATCTCGATCCGGTCGCCGATCCGCCCGCCCCACATCCGCGCCCAGGTCGTCCCGCACTCGCCGCTGTGCCGCAACTGCAGATAGGCCCCGGTGGCCGTCCGGTACGTGACGAGGGTGTCCGGCTGGGCGCCGCAGTGCATGGTCATCGGGCTCCTGCCCTCGCAGCTCGCCTCGTGGCAGCGCGGGCCGGTGACGGCGCCGGTCGTGGACGGGAGCGTGGACGACGCCTGCGGGGAGGGATGGTGGGGGAGCAGCAGCAGGGCGACGGCCACACCGCCCACCGCCAGGGCACACACCGACCCGAGTACGGCCAGGGCGGCCACGCCCCGGCGATGACCGGACTCCGCGACGTCCGGCACCGGGGACGCGGGAGGCGCCGGGGGCGGTGCGGGCGCGGTCACCCCCTCCGACGCGCCGCGTCCGCTCGTCTCCGCCTCCGCGATCTCCCACAGCGCGACACACCGGCCCACCGGCTCCCCGGCCAGCCGGCACAGCTCCTCCACCGCCTCCCTCGGCGGCAGGGTCTTGCCGTTCAGATACCGCTCCCACGACGACTTGCTGTACGGCGTCTTCGCCGCCAGCCCCGCCAGACTCAGCCCGGTGCGCGTCTTCAACTCCCGTAGAGAGGAGACCAGTTGGTTCATCCCCGGAGAGCTTTCCAGGTCTGCGGCCCGACCATCCCGTCCACATGCAGCCCCGCGTGCTTCTGCAGCGCCTTGACCGCGCCGAAGGTCAGCGGACCGAAGTCCCCGTCGATCCCGCCCGGCGAGAACCCCGCCCGCCGCAGCAGACACTGCGCCTCGGCCACCTCCACCCCGTCGTTGCCGTACGCCACGGTGTCCTCCCGGGTACGGCTGTTCCCCGCGTACCAGAGGCCGTCGACCCGCTTCAGACGGCAGGTGTACGACAGCTCCGGCGGCGCGCTCGAGGAACTGGCCGGGGCGGCGAGCGGGGCGATGGACGCCGTGGCGCCGGCGCTGCTGCTGTCGTGGTCGTGGTCGTTGTCGTCGTTCATGATCCGTACGGTGATGAGCACCGCCGAGGAGACGGCCAGAACCAGGGTCACCGCGCCCGCCACGAGGGCGATGAGCAGGGAGCGCCCCGGTGGGGCCGGTCTCTCGGGGCCGGCCGAGAGGAGTTCCATGTCGGGCTCGGGTTCGGGCTCGGGTTCCTGCGTCGGAGTCAGGTGTCGTGGTGACGCCCAGCCCTCCGCCGCGACCTCGTGGAGCGCGAGCAGGCGGGTCGGATCGTCGTCGCCCGCGATCCGGGCCAGGGCCTCGACGGCCTCTCGGGGCGGCAGGGTCCGGCCGCCCAGATAGCGCTCCCAGGACTTCGGGCTGTACCCCGTCTTCGCCGCGAGCTGACGGATGCTCAGCCCGCTGTGATCCTTCAGTCGGCGTAACCGGATCACCAACTGCCTTGCGCGCGGGTTGAGTTCTGCGGGCAGTTGCTTCCAACGCGACATGTGTCCCCCACTCGCGTTCAGTTCAAGGGCTGCGCGGTCAACGGCCCCTGTTCCCCCACGCATGTGCACGAGGGGCGGCGGCAAAAGGTTCCCGCCCGGGTCGGGAACCGGCCACCGCGCGCCACAGCCGTCCCGTCATACCGTCCCGGCGGACCGCGTCCCCGCAGGCCCAGGGATGCGACGTCCCGCGAGGTCGTCACCTTCGTGGCAACTGTGGCTGCCCGTACCGGTCGCCGCGCAGTCTCGTGTCGTCAGCCCGAACAACGACTCGAAAGGCACCCGAATGCGATCGAACGTTCTGGCCCGGACCCTGGTCGGCGTCACCGCCGTCGTAGGGCTCTCCATAGGAAGCCTGGCGACCGCGGGCACGAGCTTCGCGGCGTCCCAGACGGCCGCCAACTCGGCGGTGAGCGCACAGCCCGCCAGCGCCCTGGCGTCGGAGAACTTCGGCCTCAACACGGCGCGGGCCAAGAACTGGCAGTGCTGGCTGCGCGACAACGGCTACAGCCCCGGCACGATCGACGGGGACCTGGGCACCAACAGTTGGAAGGCGGCGCAGCGCTTCTTCAACGCCCAGGGCCTCAACGCCGGCACCGTCGACGGAGACCCCGGACCCAACACGATCAGGGCGCTGCAGCGCTACCTGAACTTCTTCGGCTACGGCCTCAGCGTCGACGGGCAGGCCGGGACGAACACCCGGGCCGCGTTCTGGGACTTCAACGCGTACGGCTGCTGATCCGGCCCGAAGTCATCGCACACGCACCGCGGCCCGTTCTCTTCCCGGGGAGGAGGACGGGCCGCGGCCGCGACAGCCGAAACAACGACTCGAAAGGCACCCGCATGCGATCGAACGTTCTGGCCCGGACCCTGGTGGGCGTCACCGCCGTCGTGGGGCTCTCCGTGGGAAGCCTGGCGACCGCGGGCACGAGCTTCGCGGCATCCCGGCCGGCCGCCAAGTCGGCGGTGAGCGCACCGACCATCGGTGTCCCCATCCCGTCGAACAACTTTGGCCTGACCACGGAACGGGCGAAGAACTGGCAGTGCCGGCTGCGCGACAACGGCTACGACCCCGGCCCGATCAACGGGATTCTCGGCTCCGAGAGTTGGAGGGCGGCGCAGAGCATGTTCAACGACCTGGGCCTCCGCGCCGGCCCCGTCGACGGAGACCCCGCAACCAACACGCTCGTTCCGTTGCAGCGCTACCTGAACCTCTTCGGCTACGGCATCGCTGTCGACGGGATCTTCGGAGTGCAGACCAAGTCGGCGTTCTCGGACCTCAACTCCACCGGCTGCTGATCCGGCCCGACACGGGCCGGTACGGGTCTCAGAGGCGCTCGGGCGTCCTGATGCCCAGCAGGGCCATCCCCCGCTGCAACGTCCGAGCCGTCAGGTCCACCAGGAACAGGCGGTTCTCGACGACCTCCGGCGCGTTGTCCGGGGACAGCACGTGGCACTGGTCGTAGAACGTCGTGAGCGTGGACGCCAGTTGGTACAGGTACGCCGTCAGCTTGTGCGGGGCGTACTCCTTCGCCGACTCCGCGATCACCTCGCCGAACTGGTCCAGGTGCAGGCCCAACGCCCGCTCCGCCGGGGCCAGTTCGAGCTCCGGGTGGGCCGAGGGGCGGGCCTCGCCGGCCTTGCGGAGGATCGACTGGATACGGGCGTAGGCGTACTGGAGGTACACCGACGTGTCGCCGCTCAGCGAGACCATCTGGTCCAGGTCGAACTTGTAGTCCCGCACTGCGGACGTCGACAGGTCGGCGTACTTCACCGCGCCGATGCCCACGTCCCGGCCGTTGTCGACGATCTCCCGCTCGGTCAGGCCCACCTTCTCGGCCTTGTCCCGTACGACCGCGGTCGCCCGCTGGACCGCCTCGTCGAGGAGGTCCTCCAGCTTCACCGACACACCCTCACGCGTCTTGAACGGCTTGCCGTCCTTACCGAGGATCGTGCCGAACGCCAACTGGTACGCCGTCACGTCGTCGTTGAGCCAGCCGGCCCGCTTCGCGGTCTCGAAGACCATCTTGAAGTGCAGGGACTGGCGGACGTCGACCACGTACAGGAGGTTCGTCGCCTTCAGGTTGAAGACACGGTCCCTGATCGCGGACAGGTCGGTCGCCGCGTAGCCGTAGCCGCCGTCGGACTTGCGGACGATCAGCGGGGTCGGGTTGCCGTCCGGGCCCTTGATCTCGTCGAAGAACACGCACAGCGCGCCGTTCGAGATCGTCGCGACCCCGGACTCCTCCAGGAGGCGGCACGTCTCGTCCAGCATGTCGTTGTAACCCGACTCGCCGACGATGTCCGCGTCCCGGATCTCCATGTCCAGCTTCTCGAAGACCGAGAAGAAGTAGATCTTCGACTCGTCCACGAACTTCTGCCATGCGGCACGGGTGTTGGGCTCGCCCGCCTGGAGGTCGACCACCCGGCGCCGGGCCCGCGTCTTGAACTCCTCGTCGGAGTCGAAGAGTTTGCGTGCCGCCTTGTAGAGCCGGTCGAGGTTCGACATCGCCTCCTCGCCGGTGATCTCCGCGTCGCCGTGGTCCAACTCGCCCGGGTGCTCGTCCAGATACTGGATCAGCATCCCGAACTGCGTTCCCCAGTCGCCGATGTGGTGCCGCCGGACCACCGACTCGCCGGTGAACTCCAGGAGTTGGACCAGCGCGTCGCCGATCACCGCGGAGCGCAGGTGACCTACGTGCATCTCCTTCGCCACGTTCGGCTGGGCGTAGTCGATGACCGTCGTGCCGGGGTGCTCCGCGAGGGGGACGCCGAGGCGGGCCGAGTCGTCGGCGTAGCGCTCCGCGAGGTTCCGGGTGATCGCCTGGTCGGTGATCGTGATGTTCAGGAAGCCGGGGCCGGAGACCTCGATGTCCTTGACCAGGTCACCGGTGACCACGCTCGCCACGACCTGGGTCGCCAGGTCGCGGGGGTTGGCCTTGGCCTTCTTCGCGAGGGCGAGGATGCCGTTCGCCTGGAAGTCGGCACGGTCGCTCCGTCGCAGCAGAGGGTCCGCGGCCGCCTCCGGCAGGGTTGCCGTGAGGGCGTTCGCGAGGCGCTGGTGGACTTGGTCGGTGAGCGACGTGACCGAGGTCATGGGGTGGGGGCCGTTCTCCTGGTGGGTTTGGTAGACACGGTCAGTATCCCACGGGGGGTAAAGCGAGTTTTTCGGGTGCGGGTCCGGTGGGGGCTGGTCGCGCCTACGCGGCGGAGCCGCATATCGATACTGCCCCGCGCCCCTTGAAGGCGGCTGCGCCGCCATCCAAGGCTCAGCCCCCGCGCTTCACAGTCACGGGCTTGGAAAAGGCGTTTTCGTGGATGCTGGCTCGCCTGGGACAATGAAACGGTCAGTCGTGCGACCGTACCGGCTGCCCCGTGTCAGAAAGAAGGACGTGCCGATCGTGGCTCAGAGCACCGAGACCACCGACTGGGTCTCCCGTTTCGCGGATGAGGTCATCGAGGAGTCGGAGCGTCGGGCCCCGGGCAAACCGGTCGTCGTCGCGTCCGGACTGTCCCCCTCCGGGCCCATCCACCTCGGCAACCTGCGCGAGGTCATGACCCCGCACCTCGTCGCCGACGAGATCCGCCGCCGGGGTCACGAGGTCCGGCACCTCATCTCCTGGGACGACTACGACCGCTACCGCAAGGTTCCCAACGGGGTGGAGGGGACCGACGCGAGCTGGGCCGAGCACATCGGGAAGCCGCTGACCTCCGTCCCGGCCCCGAAGGGCTCCGCGTACCCGAACTGGGCCGAGCACTTCAAGGCCGCGATGGTCGCCTCGCTCGCCGAGCTGGGCGTGGAGTTCGACGGGATCAGCCAGACCGCGCAGTACACCTCCGGGGTCTACCGCGAGCAGATCCTGCACGCCATGAAGCACCGCGGCGACATCGACGCGATCCTCGAGCAGTACCGCACCAAGAAGGCCCCGGCCAAGAAGCAGCAGCAGTCGCAGAAGCCTGTCGACGCCGCCGAGCTGGAGGCCGAGGCCGGGTCCGGCGCGGCCGAGGAGGACGACGGCAGCTCCGGCTCCGCCGGCTACTTCCCGTACAAGCCCTTCTGCGGCACCTGCGGCAAGGACCTCACCACCGTCACGGCGTACGACGACGACACCACCGAGCTGACCTACGTCTGCACCGAGGACGGCTTCACCGAGACCGTCCTGCTCAGCGAGTTCAACCGCGGCAAGCTGGTCTGGAAGGTCGACTGGCCCATGCGCTGGGCCTACGAGGGCGTCATCTTCGAGCCGAGCGGTGTCGATCACTCGTCTCCCGGGTCCTCCTTCCAGGTCGGCGGGCAGATCGTCGGGATCTTCGGTGGCGAGCGGCCCATCGGACCCATGTACGCCTTCGTCGGCATCAGCGGCATGGCCAAGATGTCCAGCAGCAAGGGCGGGGTCCCCACCCCGGCCGACGCGCTCCAGATCATGGAACCGCAGCTCCTGCGCTGGCTCTACGCCCGCCGCCGCCCCAACCAGTCCTTCAAGATCGCCTTCGACCAGGAGATCCAGCGCCTCTACGACGAGTGGGACAAGCTCGACGGGAAGGTCGCGGAGGGGGCAGCCCTTCCCGCCGACCTTGCCGCGCACTCCCGCGCCGTACGCACCGCGGCCGGTGAACTCCCGCGCACGCCCCGCCCGTTGCCGTACCGGACCCTCGCGTCCGTCGCCGACATCACCGCCGGGGCCGAGGACCAGACGCTGCGCATCCTCAGCGAACTCGACCCCACCGACCCGCTGTCCACTCTCGACGAGGTCCGCCCCCGGCTCGACAAGGCCGAGGCCTGGATCAACACGCACGTCCCCGCCGACCAGCGGACCATCGTGCGCGACGAACCCGACACCGACCTCCTCAAGTCCCTCGACGAGCCCGCCCGGCAGTCCCTGCGACTGCTCACCGACGGACTCGCCGACAACTGGTCCCTGGACGGCCTGAGCCACCTCGTCTACGGCGTCCCGAAGGTCCAGGCCGGCTTCTCCGCCGACGCGACCGCGAAGGAACTCCCGCCGGAGATCAAGACCGCCCAGCGGACCTTCTTCGCCCTCCTCTACCACCTGCTGGTGAGCCGCGACACCGGGCCGCGCCTGCCCACGCTGCTGCTCGCCGTGGGCCAGGAGCGGGTGCGGAGGCTCCTCGGAGAGTAGGACGCCGCTACGACGACGAGGGCGCCCCGTGCTCACCGGCACGGGGCGCCCTCGTCGTCGTAGGAGAACCGCGGATCCTGCTTACGCGATGTGGTCTTCCTGGAGTTCCGCCGTGTGGCGGTTGGTGAAGCGGGTCGCCATGCGGTCGGCCTCGCGCTGCGGGAGCAGGATGCCGTACGTGGCCTCCACGTCACCCCGGAACTGGCCCCCGGTCGGGTAGCTGCCGTCTATCGACTTCTTGAAGATGAGGTAGTAGTCGTCCTCGGTCGGCTCCGTGCCGCCGCCCGCACCCAGCTCACGGGTACGGCCCGGGCCCGCCGGGATCGGGAAGGTGCCGGTGTCCTCCGGAGAGGGCTCCGGCTCCGGCAGCTCCTCCTCGTACCGCTGCTGCTGTTGCGGGAACTGCTGTTGCTCCTGGAACTGCTGCTGCTCGAACCGCCGTTGCTGCGCGAACTGCTGCTGCTCCTCCTCGTACTGCTGGAACTGCTCGGCCTGCTGCTGCTCCGCGTACCACTCCTGGTACGCGGAGTCCGGGTCGTACGTCGGGTCGTAGCCGCCCTGGTACGCGACGGTCTGCGGATCCCGCGAGTGCAGCCACGGATTCTGCGGCTCGGCCTGCTGCGGCTGCCCCGCGGGCTCGTTCGCGGCCGGCCCGGGGAGCTGCTCGCGGACCGGCGCCGGGGCGTTCTGCACGGCCGGCGCCTGCTGCTCCGGCTCGCGGGCCGCCTCCAACTGCGGGGCGGGAGGCAGCAGTACGGGCTCGATGCCCGCCGCCGCCAGACCCGAGGGGGCCGTCTCCGCGAGCGGGACGCCGTAGCGGGCCAGACGCAGCGGCATCATCGACTCCACCGGAGCCTTGCGGCGCCACGCGCGGCCGAAACGGGAATGGAGCCGCGCCTGGTAGACGAGGCGGTCCTGCTCCAGCTTGATGACCTGCTCGTAGGAGCGCAGCTCCCACAGCTTCATCCGGCGCCACAGCAGGAACGTCGGGATCGGGGAGAGCAGCCAGCGGGTGAGGCGGACGCCCTCCATGTGCTTGTCGGCCGTGATGTCGGCAATGCGGCCGATCGCGTGCCGGGCCGCCTCGACGGAGACCACGAACAGGATCGGGATCACCGCGTGCATGCCGACACCGAGCGGGTCCGGCCAGGCGGCGGCGCCGTTGAACGCGATCGTCGCGACCGTCAGCAGCCACGCCGTCTGGCGCAGCAGCGGGAAGGGGATCCTGATCCAGGTCAGGAGCAGATCGAGGGCGAGCAGGACGCAGATGCCCGCGTCGATGCCGATCGGGAAGACGTACGCGAAGTTCCCGAACCCCTTCTTCAGGGCGAGTTCGCGTACGGCGGCGTACGAACCGGCGAAGCCGATACCGGCGATGACGACCGCACCGGAGACGACCACACCGATGAGTACCCGGTGCATACGTGTGAGCTGAATGGGCGCGGACACCCGGACTCCCCTCCCCTTACATGTTGTTGCGCGCAACAGGGTGGCACATGTGTGCGGCGTCCTGGGTGCCGGTCCGTCAGGAGCCCGGCCCAGGAAGGGGCCGGGCTTCCTCAACACGCTTTATTGACCTGCGAGTTGAGACCGGAACGCGTTTTTTGATGTGACGGTCAGTTCTTCTTGGTGCCCGAGGGGGAGGGAGAGGCGCTCGCGGCCTTGGACGCCGACTTGGAAGAGGAAGGGGAGGCGGAGGGGGACTTGGGGGCCGAGCTCGTGCCGGTGCCCGTGCCCGTGCCGTTGGCCGACGTCACCGCCGCCACGGCCTCCTTCACGGCCTTCTCCGCCGCCTTCGTCAGCGTGTCCGCGTTCGGCGCCTTGTCGCCCGCGAGGCCCGCGCCGTTGTAGTCGATCGTCACGACCACGTTCTCGACCCGCGCCACCACCGTCTGCTGCTTGAAGGCGCCTTCCTTCTTCTTCAGGTCGTAGCGCACCGCCGTCGCCTCGGCACCCGCACCCGCGATCGGCTCCGACTTGGCGTTCTTCGCGCCGGTGACCGACTGCGCCTCCTGCACCTGCTTCGCGAAGTACTCCTTCGCCAGTTGGTCGCCCTCGCCCTGCGTCTGCGACGAGTCGAACCGCAGCAACGACACGTTCAGCCAGCGGAACTGCGAGCCCTTGACGCCGTTGTTGTCCAGGCTCGTCCAGGAGCAACTGCCGCGCGACGCCGTGTCGCTCGACGTGCCCTCCTTGCCCGACTTGGCACCCTTCGGCACCAGCTCGGCCAACGTCTTCGCCGACACCACCGCACACGGCTCGGGCAGCTTCCGGTACGCCGCCGCCTGCACGGTCGGCGCGGCGGTGGCGTCGGCGGAGGTCGTCGCGCCGAGGCCCGAGGTGTCCTTGCCCGCGCCGTCGTCCGAACCGGAGTCGGAGGAGCAGCCGGCCGCGATCAGCATCACCGGGACCGCGGCCGCGCAGACAAGGACGCGGTGGAGACGCTTCGCTCGCCGGTGGTCGCTGAGGTCTCGCTGCGCTGGTTGATGCATGGTTCCTTCACTCATGACGCTCGTGGTTCCTGCCGTCGGATCGGGTCCGAGGGGCCACGGTACGCGGTGAGCCACCTGTGCGGTTTCCGTTCACGGGCTTTGCGCGACCCCGCGAAAGGCCTTCCCCGAGGCCCTAACCGTTGAGCGCGTCGGCCAACTGCGCGGCCAGTTTCCGCGCCCTGTCCTGCATCTTCTGGCTGTCCGGCACCACACCGACCGTCGCCGGCTGCTCCTCGTACTCGATGGTCACCACCACGTTGGACGTGCGGAACACCACAGTCACCGTGCGCTGCTGGGCCGTTGAACCCGAACTGCTCAACGCGTCGTCGAGGAACGCCTCGTCGCCGAGATCGGAGAGGGTGCGGGGTTCGAGGCCGGTGGGGGAGGCGGTGGCCGAGGCCGAGGCGGAGGCGGAAGCAGAGGTCGAGCCGGAGGCGGACGCCGACGCGGATGAGGAGGGGGTGGCGGAGGAGGAGGCGGTGGGCGTCGCGGAGTCCGACGCCGTGGCGCTCGCCGTCGGCTCCGGCAGATCCGCCGCCGTCTCCTTCGTCGCGAAGATGGTCTGCGCCTCGGCGGCGTCGCTCACCGCGTTGTCGTACGACACCACCCGCTCGAAGTCGACCAGCAGATGGTCGGTCGCGTCCGTGGACTCCACCTTCCAGCGGCAGCCCACCTTGCGGTCCGTGTCGAACGTCAGCGTCGCGTCGCCCGCGTACGCCGTCTCACGCTGGTCCGCGTCCGCGATCTGCTTGATGCCGGGGAGCAGGGAGTCCAGCGTGCCGTGGCCGACCGCGCCGCAGGGTTCCGGGAGCGTGCGGTACTTGCCCGGCTGGGCCACCGACGTCGCCGTGCCGGCCTCGCCCGGGTTCGCGTCGTCCGTCGTACCGCTGTCGGCCGAGCCGCTCGTGCAGCTTGCCAGGAGCGCCACGAGGAGCGCGGCGGTGCCGGGTACGTAGGCCTTCCGCTGCACGGTCGGGCTCCTCTCGACGACGATCAAGGGCTCTGGGCGATGATCAAGGGTCCTGCCAGTGTCCCCGCTGGTTAATCGCTTGCCGCACCGGGGGACCCCCTGGAGACAATGTCTATCGCACGCACAGCCGTGAACGCCGGTCCGGTGTCCCTTTCATTGACCTTGGCGCCGGTTTTGCGATTTTAGACTTCTGCTGTTTTTCGGGGGAATGAGGACGAAATGTCGTATGTAGAGATATCGGGCACGAAGGTCCCGATCCGCATGTGGGCCGACCCGGCGTCGGTCGAGGAGGGCGCACTCCAGCAGCTCCGCAACGTCGCCACCCTCCCCTGGATCAAGGGCCTGGCCGTCATGCCGGACGTGCACTACGGCAAGGGTGCGACGGTCGGGTCGGTCATCGCGATGCAGGGTGCGGTGTGCCCGGCGGCGGTGGGGGTCGACATCGGCTGCGGAATGTCCGCGGTCAAGACCTCCCTCACGGCCAACGACCTCCCCGGCGACCTGTCCCGCCTGCGCTCGAAGATCGAGCAGGCGATTCCGGTGGGGCGGGGGATGCATGACAGTCCGGTCGAGCCGGGGCGGTTGCACGGTCTGGCCACCGGCGGGTGGGACGGGTTCTGGGGGCGGTTCGAGGGGGTTGCGGACGCGGTGAAGTTCCGGGAGGAGCGGGCTGCGAAGCAGATGGGGACCCTCGGCGGGGGCAACCACTACCTCGAGCTCCTGTTCGATTCTGAGGGGGTGGTGTGGCTCACGCTGCATTCCGGTTCCCGCAACATCGGCAAGGAACTGGCCGAGCACCACATCGGTGTGGCCCAGAAGCTTGCTCACAACCAGGGCCTGGTCGACCGTGATCTTGCCGTCTTCATCGCGGACACCCCGCAGATGGCGGCGTACCGCAACGACCTTTTCTGGGCGCAGGAATACGCGAAGTACAACCGCACGATCATGATGGCGCTCCTGAAGGACGTGGTCCGCAAGGAGTTCAAGAAGGCGAAGCCGACTTTCGAGCCGGAGATCAGTTGCCACCACAACTACGTCGCCGAGGAGCGCTACGAGGGCATGGACCTGCTCGTGACCCGCAAGGGAGCGATCCGGGCCGGCTCCGGCGAGTACGGGATCATCCCGGGCTCGATGGGCACCAGTTCGTACATCGTGAAGGGCCTCGGCAACGAGAAGGCCTTCAACTCGGCCTCGCACGGGGCGGGTCGGCGTATGAGCCGCAACGCGGCGAAGCGGCACTTCACGGTGCGGGACCTGGAGGACCAGACGCGGGGAGTGGAGTGCCGCAAGGACTCCGGCGTGCTGGACGAGATCCCGGGTGCGTACAAGAACATCGACCAGGTGATGGCGCAGCAGCGGGATCTCGTCGAGGTCGTGGCGAAGCTGAAGCAGTTCATCTGCGTGAAGGGCTGATGTGCGAGGCCCCGGCCACCCGGGGCCTCGCACATCGAGTCACTGAGGGTCTGGCATGGGGACCTGGCCGGTTCGCAGGCGCCAACCGCGGAGATTGCAGCTTTGGGCGGTCCTGCCCAGCTTCTCTGCTGCTGCCGATGGGCTGTTGAGTTCCAGCAGGACCCGGTCTTCCCACTCTTCCCAGCGGCGTGCGGTATGGGCGGCCCGCATGCCAGAAGGGCGTAGCCAGGTGGCGATCGACTTGGCGGCTGCGTGCTTTCGGTCCAGGGACAGGCAACCTGGGTAGTAGAGGTGCGCTGACAGTTTTTGGGCGATCTCCATCATGTAGAGCACGTTGTAGATGTCGTCGCGAGCGTTGCGCTTGATGCTGCGCTCGGCGCCCGTGACCTCCTGTACGTAATGGCACAGGTAAGTGCCGATGGCCGTGCTGGCCGTGGTGAGGGAGACGGAGGGGAAGCCCTTGCTCGTGCGGCCCACCGATCCGTCTGCGTCGATGACGCCTCGCATGTAGTCGCGGCGCGAGAACTCGCCGTGTGGCGGGGCGATCGTCTTCGACTTACGACCGTATGGCAGGCCGAGGTCGTTGAGTTTCGTGCGGGCTTCAAGCGAGCACAGTGTCCAGATCGCAGAGTGAGCGGTCTCGGCGAAGTTCGTTGACCGCGTGCGCTCGGTGATGCTGCTGTTGTACGGCGTCAGTTTCTGGAACTTGCGCAGGAGATCGATGTCCCGCGCGCTGATCTCAACGGTCAGTCGCCCTCGTTGCCTCGACTGTTGGGCCAGGTGCCCGTCCGCCTGCAAGAACCCGAACATGTACGCGTACTCAGGGACTGTCAGGTCCATGAACCGGTGAGCGATAGGCTCGCAATCAGCCACAGGGAAGCTCCACTTCCGTGCTGGTCAGGCCCTCGGTCGGGATGGCAGTCCCGGTCGGGGGCCGTCGTGTTGATGTTGTGGCGGGAGCCTGGATCGACAGTTCGGACGCAGTGCGGGTGATCTAGACGATTCACTCTTTAGGGTGAATCTGGGGATGTGTGGTCGCCCGCAGTCGTCAAGGTGTCGGTCGCTCTGAGATCGCTGTGAATTCGAGGCCTATTTCTGTGAATTCCGGCCACCGGCCCACGTCAAATGCATGCTCAATTCGTGAAAGCATTGTTTGCGCGCGTTCCTCATTGCTGGCCTCGAAATTCGCTGTGATGCTGCCCGGGTGTTAAGCCCATCCCACCCGCAGCGTCTCGGAGGACAGCACATGATGGAGTCGTACCGGAATCAGAGTGAGATGAGTCGGCGGGCTGTCGTCGTCGCAGGGGCGGCGACCGCCCTCGCGGCGACCGTGGTCGGTGGGGCCGGTTCCGCGCAGGCCGCCACGAAGGCGGTGGGTGGGCTGAAGGTGGGGGTCGGGAAGGCCGTGTTCACGCCCGCCGCCTCGCTGTTGCCGCTGGACAACTTCACCGCCGTGCACGACGACCTCAACGTCCGGGTCCTGCTGGTGGAGTCCGGGTCCCGGCGTATCGCGCTGGCCGTGCTGGATCTGACCTCGATCAGCGCGGAGGCGATCGCGCTGATGCGGACCGCCATCACCGCGGCCAGTGGTGTCGCCGCCGCGGACATCATGGTCACCGTCACGCACTGCTTCTCCGCGCCGCATGTGCAGGCGAGTTCGTCCTCGGCGGGGGCGGCCGCGTATGTGCAGAACATCGTCGCCGCCACCAGGAGTGCGGTTGCCGATGCCGTCGAGAGTCTGCGGGACGCCCAAGTCGGCTACGGCAGTGGGAAGTCCGACGTCAACGTCAACCGGAACGTCCTCACCGCCGACGGCTACTGGCTCGGCGTGAACGAGCAACTGCCCTCCGACAAGGGCGTGTACGTCGCCCGCTTCAACGACCTCGACGGCAACCCGATCGCCGTCCTGACCAACTACAACGTGCAGTCCTGCGTGATGCAGGACTCGGTCATGGCCGACGGCACCCTGCCGATCAGCGCCGACCTCGCGGGGGCCGCCGTGGCGCACGTCGAGACGCAGTACCCCGGTGCCGTCGGCTTCTGGCTGGTCGGGGCGTGCGGGGACCAGTTCCCGGCCTACCGTTCGAAGCGGTACACGATCGACAAGGACAAGGGCTGGACCTACGGCGTCGATCTGCACGACGCCGGCTTCGCGCTGCTGACCGCGCAGGGCGAGCGGCTCGGGAACGAGATCGTGCGGGTGGCCGAGGGGATCGGCAAGTACGAGAGCGGCAAGAAGGTCGTGGTGCGGCTGGTCGTCGACGACATCACCACCACGCAGGTACAGGGACCGCAGGCCGGCGCGCCGACCAAGTCCGTCACCTTCACCCCGACCGGCACCGCCCAGGTGCCGATCTGGGTCTTCCAGGTCGGCAAGGGTGTCTTCGCCGGTGTGGAACCGGAGCTGTCCACCACGACCGCCACCGCGATCCGCGAGAATTCGTCGTTCTCCAGCACTTTCGTCATGTCGATGTTCGAGGGCGGCGCCAAGAACATGCCCGATGAATGGAACTTCGATCACGTCACCTATGAGGCGGTCGACGGTTTCTACATCCATGGCACCGCGGAGAAGGCGGCCACCCGCATCGGGCGCATTATCAAGTCCCTGAACTGAGGTGTGGAAAATGACGACAAGGCGCGCTTTTTTAGCGCGGGTCGTGGGTGCCGGGACGACGGCGGTCGTTGTCGCGTCGGGCCTCGCGGCCTGTGACTCCAGCAGCGACAGCAGTGGTGACAGTGCTGACAGTGGTGACGGTGGTGGCGGGCATGTGAAGGGTGCCACCGCCATCACGCAGGTGTACGGCGACGGGCAGAAGTTCATCGCCGTGGCCGTCGAGTACGACAGCGCGATCGACACGTCCACGCTCACGAAGGCGTCCTTCGCCGTCGAGGGGCGGACCGTCAGCAAGGTGTACGCCAACACCGGTGCGGCCCTCGCCGGCCAGGGCAAGGACGGGCCGTACGTCATCGTCGAGCTCTCCCCGGACGACGACGGAGCCTTGCTGTGGGGCGGTGTGGGCTCGGGCGGCGGGGCCGCGTCGGGGAGCGCTCAGCCATCGGCGTCGTCATCGCCCTCGGCGTCCGACTCCAGCAGTCCGTACGTCATCCCGGGCCCGCAGGTCGGCTCGACGGGCGGGCCGGCCACCATCAAGGCGGCGAAGGGCACCGTCGTCCAGGCCGGCACCGTCACGACCACCGGCGGCACCCGCTACGCCGCCGACGACGACACCAAGGTCGCCACCGGCCACACGGTGAACCTGATCGTCGACGACTTCCGGCAGTTCACGTACAAGGACCCGAAGACCGGCAGGTCACTGCCGTACAACCTCTACGTCCCGAAGGGCTACGACCGCGCCAAGTCCTATCCGCTGGTCCTCTTCATGCACGACGCGAGCCTGATCAGCACCACCGTGCGGGCGACGCTGGTGCAGGGGCTGGGCGCGGTGTGCTGGGCGGCTCCCGGGGAGCAGGCGGAGCGGCCCGCGTTCGTGCTGGCGCCGCAGTACCCGGAGGTGGTCGTCGGCGACGACTACAAGCCGACCTCGCTCTTCGACACCACCGTGGACCTGGTCCGGGAGCTGGCGGGCAAGTACAGCATCGACATGGACCGGCTGTACTCCACCGGGCAGTCCATGGGGGCGATGATGACCCTCGGCCTGAACATCAAGTACCCCGACCTCTTCGCCGCTTCGTGGGTCGTCGCCGGTCAGTGGCCCGCCGCCCAGGCCGCGCCGCTGGCGAAGAAGAACCTCTGGGTCACCGTCTCGCAGGGCGACACCAAGGCCTATCCCGGGGAGAACGCCATCATGGCCGTCGTCGAGAAGGCCGGCACGAAAGTCGGCCGGGCGGTCTGGGACGGCCAGTCCACGGCGGCGGAGTTCGCCGCGGACGTCAAGGCCATGACGGCCAAGGGCACCACGGTCAACTACTCGACGTTCAAGAAGGGTTCGACCCTGGCGGGAGGCCTGGCCAACGCGCACGGCGTCGAGCACAACTCCACCTGGCCGATCGCCTACACCGTCGAGGGCATCCGGGAGTGGATCTTCCAGCAGCGGAAATAGGCCTGCGCGGCCGGTGGTTCCGTCACTCGCCGAGGCGCTTCTCCAGGAGCGTCACCGCGTACGGGTTCCCCAACCCGCCGTCCTTCGCCCGCTGTTCGCCCACGACGGTGTAGCCCGCCGACTCGTAGTAGGCGCGCAGGCGTGGGTTGGAGGAGAGGCAGTCCAGGCGGGCGTACGGGCGGCCCGTCGCGGTGATGCGGGATTCCGCCTGCGCGAGCAGGTGGCGTCCCGTGCCCGGCGGTGCCGTGTGCGGGGTCGTCATCAGGCGGTGGATGTAACCGGCGTCGGGCGGGCGCGGGCCCCAGGCAGCCGGGTCGTCCCACCAGAGTTCGCAGGCGCCGGCCAGGGTCTCGTCGGCGTACGCCAGCCAGACCTCGCCCTCCCGCACGCGGCGGAGGAAGTGGGCCTCGTCCTTCTCGCCCGGCTTCCACTGGTCGATGCCCCGGGCCAGTTGCCACAGGGCCGCGCCGTCCCGGAGGCGGACGAGTGCGGCGGCGTCCGCCTCGGTGGCCTCGCGGTACGTCAACTCCGGCCAGGCGGTGGGCCGTTGCTCCAGCAGGTGGTCGCGCAGGGTGGTGGAGAGGGCCGTCGCGTCCAGGGACAGGGCCTTGGTCACATAGCCCTCGACCGAGCCGTAGCGACTGGTCAGGCCGGCCAGGAACAGGCGCATGACCGCTTCCGGAGCGTGGCCCCAGGCCGGCCAGACGGGAGAGCGTCCGCCGTTGCGGGTCTGCCAGGCCAGGAGGAGGGCGGGGGTGGCGAGTTCGGTGAGGGTGAAGTCCTCGATGATCGTCTCCTCGGCGACGCCGAGCAGGCCGAGGACCAGTGCCGCGAGCAGGCCGGTGCGGTCCTTGCCGGACGCGCAGTGGAAGACGAGGGGAGTGTTCCGCTCGGCTGCGGCCGCGACCAGTTCCAGCGCCCGGCCGATCTCCTCCGTGCCGTCCTCGGCGACCTCCGCGTACCGCTCCGCCAGGTACGGTCCCGGGTCGATGTCGGGGGTCAACACCGCCTGGTCGTAAGGGCGATGCTCGATGCTCAGGTTGTGGTACGTGAACGACGCGTGCTCGGGGACACGGCCCCTGCGCTCGATCTCCCAGGGGTGGCGGAGGTCGATCACCGTGCCGATGCCGAGGTCGAGGAAGCGGGTCCAGTCGTCCGTGTTCTCGCTGTTCTCGCTCAACCTGCCCAGGGAGTCGGCGCGGTAGAGGAGTCCCGGGCGGACTCGTCGTCCGTCCGGGGTCGGATATCCGCCCAGGTCACGGAAGTTGGAGAGGTCGTCGAAGGGGAGGTGTCTGTCCACGGACGGTGACTTTATGCGGTGGCCGGCCGGCGCTACTTGTTCGGTGCGTGCGTCACCGCGTAGATCATCACGAAGGCGACGATGTGGATGCCGAAGAGGAAGTAGCCGAGAAAATACCAGACTTTGCGTTCGTTTCTGGTCTCCTCGGCCAACCTGCGCTTGTCCAGGGCCTCTTGGGAGTTGTCCGGGTTGCCCTCTTGGTCGGGCATCACACCTCCCTGTGGACCTTCGTGTTCGAGGCCTGGGCGCGGGGCCGGACCACGAGGAGGTCGATGTTGACGTGGCTGGGGCGGGTGACCGCCCAGGTGATCGTGTCGGCCACGTCGTCGGCGGTGAGGGGCTCGGCGACGCCCGCGTAGACCTTCGCCGCCTTCTCCGCGTCGCCGCCGAAGCGGGTCAGCGCGAACTCGTCCGTCTTGACCATGCCGGGCGCGACCTCGATGACCCGGACCGGCGTGCCGACGATCTCCAGGCGCAGTGTCTCGGCGAGGACGTGGGCGCCGTGCTTGGCGGCGACATAGCCCGCGCCGCCCTCGTACGTGCCGTGGCCGGCCGTGGAGGAGACGACCACGACCGTGCCGTCGCCGCTGGCGGTGAGGGCGGGGAGCAGGGCCTGGGTGATGTTCAGGGTGCCGAGGACGTTCGTCTCGTACATCGTGCGCCAGTCGGCGGGGTCGCCGGTCGCTACCGGGTCGGCGCCGAGCGCGCCGCCCGCGTTGTTGATCAGCACGCCGATGGTCTTGAAGGCGGTCGCGAACTCGTCCACGGCGGCGCGGTCGGTGACGTCCAGGGCGTACGCCGTGGCCTGGCCGCCGTTCGCGTTGATCTCCTCGGCGAGCGCCTCGATGCGGTCCTTGCGGCGGGCGGTGAGGACGACGCGGTAACCGGCCGAGGCGAGCCGGCGGGCCGTGGCGGCGCCGATTCCACCGCTCGCCCCGGTGACGACCGCGATACGGGAGGCGGCGGACGGTGCGGCGGTGGCCATGGGGCTGCTCCTCGGGAGGGATCAACGGGTTCGTGCGTACGACTCCCTCCAGGATAGGGGGGCTCAGTTTCCGCGCGGCGCCCACATGATCACGGCCATCCCCGCCAGGCAGACCAGGGCGCCCGTGATGTCCCAGCGGTCGGGCCGGTAGCCGTCCGCGACCGCGCCCCAGGCCAGTGAACCGGCGACGAAGATCCCGCCGTAGGCCGCGAGGATGCGGCCGAAGTGGGCGTCGGGCTGGAAGGTGGCGACGAAGCCGTAGGCGCCGAGGGCCATGACCCCGCCGGCCGCCCACAGCCAGCCGCGGTGTTCGCGCACCCCCTGCCAGACCAGCCAGGCGCCGCCGATCTCGAAGACGGCGGCGACGACGAAGAGGGCTGCGGAGCGGAGGACGGGCATGGCCGCCATCACATCACGGGGGCTGTCACCTGATGGACGGCGCCTGTCGTGCGCTCCGCGTGGGATACATCCGTACGACCGCAGCGGCGGTGCACCGGGTGTACGGGCGGACAGAGGAGTGGATGGGACGTGGATGGCATGCGGGTAGTACGGGTGGTACGGGCCGGCGTGGTGGCGGGTGCCGCGCTCGCGGTGATGGGCGCGGCCCCCGGTGTGCCGGGTCCGGAGGCGGATCTCGCCTATCACGGCTCCGCCGTCATGACCGGGGGCCGCGTCGACGTCCGGCTGACCCCGCGCAACCACGGCCCGTCGGCGGTGCCCGACGCGACCGTACGGCTGCGCTGGTCGAAGCCGCTCGCGGACCGGCAGACGCTGCCGGAGGGGTGTGCGCGGTCGGGGGAGCGGGTGGTGGTGTGCCGCACGGGCGCGCTGGCCGCGGACGAGGCGGGCGAGCGGATCGAGCTGCGGGTGCACCTGCGGGACGTGTCCTCCGAGGTGCTGCTGGAGCTGGACACGGTGTGGGGCGGCGGCGCGGTGGACGGGAACCGGGCCAACGACCAGCAGCGGGTGCTCGTCCTGGACACCGGTGACACCTATTACTTCTGACGACACCTTCTCCTTCTGACGACACCCGCTCCCGGTGACAGCTACTTCTTCCGAGCCACGCCCGCAGTACCCCTGAGCCACGCTCCCGACCACGTCGTACGATCTCGATCTCCGTACGGCACAGGCGACGAGGGGTACGACATGTCCGGGAACGCGCGGGCGCGGCTGCTGGACGAGTTGTCCTCCGTGTCACGGCGGTACATGGCGTCGTACGCCCTGTTCAACCAGGCCGTCGCCGACCGGCTGGGGCTGCACCCGACCGATCTGCAGTGTCTGAACCTGCTCACGCTGGAGGCCGGGCCCGTGACCACGGGCCGGGTCGCCGAGCTGACCGGGCTGACGACCGGGTCGGCGACGCGGCTGGTGGACCGGCTGGAGCGGGCCGGGTACGTCGTCCGGGAGCGGGACGCGGAGGACCGGCGGCGGGTGCTGGTGGCGACCGTCCCGGAGAAGATCACCGAGTTCGGGCGCATGTGGAACCGACTGGGCGGCGGCTGGTTCGCCCTCTTCGACGACCTGGGGGACGCCGAACTCGCCGTGATCGTCGGGCACATGAGGCGGACGGTGGAGTTCAGCGGCCGGCAGATCGCGCGGTTGCGGGCGGGCGAGGTCTAGGACCTGTCCGGCGGATCCTGTCGCAGACGCGGGGTCTGGCACGCCCACCTGCGGCGTTGTCGTCGGTCGCCGACGGCTCCGCGTCGCCTCCCTCCTCCGCCTTGCAGTTGGACGCACCAGACCCCGCTCACCGGCGCCGATCAGGCACTGTCCCTTTCCTGCGACCCGATCCGCCGGACAGGTCCTGGCGCCGGGTGCCCGCTCCGGGGCGGGCGGTCAGTCCGCTCAACGGAACTCGGCGTGACACTCCGGTGCCGGCGCAGCACGCTGCTCACCGCGGTCCGGCGGGCGGGCGGAGCCGAGCGCCGCGCCCTCACCCAGGGCCGCCGCTTCGTGAGCGACACAAGGGGCGACGCACGGCGCCACAAGACGACACGACGAGTGCACGGGGGTGGACATGTCGGCCGTGAACGAAGACGAATCGCCGTTGTGTGTGGGCCGTGACCTGGAACTCCGTGTGCTGGAG
Source organism: Streptomyces sp. NBC_01478 (assembly GCF_036227225.1). Classification (GTDB taxonomy): domain Bacteria; phylum Actinomycetota; class Actinomycetes; order Streptomycetales; family Streptomycetaceae; genus Streptomyces. Next base: position 6,742,639 of record NZ_CP109444.1, read on the forward strand.
GAGGCGTTGGACCAGGCGTGCCACGGGCGCGGCACGGCGGTCCTGCTGTCCGGCGAGGACGGTGCCGGGAAGTCCCGGCTGGCCCGGGAGGCCGCAGCTTCGGCGCGCGCTCGCGGGATGCGGGTCCTGGAGGGCCGGGCCACCTCGGTCGGCCCGGAGGTGCCGCTGCGGCCGCTGACCGAGGCGCTGGCCCGCCTGTTCCGCGACGGCGAAGGGCCCGACAGCGGGACCCTCGGGTCCTATCGGGGCGTCCTGGGCCGGCTCGTGCCCGAGTACGCGGCGCCCGGGCCCGCGGCGCAGCCCGTTTCCCCCGCGCTGCTGGCCGAGTCGGTGCTGCGGCTCGTCTCCGCCGCCGGGGCCGGCCGGGGCGGCCTGCTCGTCCTGGAGGACCTGCACGACGCCGACCTGGCCACGACGGCCGTCGTCGAATACCTGGCGGACAACATCTCCGAGCAGGGCTTCGTGCTGCTCGCCACCTTCCGTTCCGACTCCGGTGCCGCCTGGGACCTTGCGCTCGCCCTGGCGCGACGGCGCAGCGCGACCCTGCTGCGGCTGGGCCGGCTGAGCCGCGACGAGGTCGCGCACCTGGCCGCGTCCAGGCTGGGCGTCGGCGTGGGCGACGTACCGCGCGAGGTCCGGGAACGGCTGTACCGGGACAGCGGGGGCAACCCGTTCATCGCCGAGGAGGTGCTGCGGGCCATGGTCGACACCGGCGTGCTGGTGTCCGGTCCCGAGGGGTGCCGGCTGGTGGGGGACCTGCCGGTGACGGTTCCGGCCGCGGTCGGGCACGAGATCGCCCGGCGCGCTGCGGAGCTGGGGCCCGAGGGACTACGGCTGCTGTCGGCGGCGGCGGTCATCGGCGAACGGTTCCCGGTCTCGGTGCTGCGGCAGGCGCAGGACCTGTCCGAAAGCCTGGTGTTCAGCCGACTGCGGGCGGCCGTCACCGCGGGCCTGCTGACCGCGGACGGTCACTCGTCCGACTGGTACGCGTTCTGCGGACCGATGACCGCCCAGGCGCTGCTGACCCGGCTCACCCCGGCGGACCGGGCCGGGCTGGCGCGGCGGGCCGCGGAGGCGGTGGCCGAGCTGCATCCGGGGCTGCCGGGGCAGTGGTGCCGGTTCGCCGCCGCACTCACCTGTACGGCCGACGATCTGCCCGGCGGGGCACGGCTGTTGGCCGAGGAGGGCCGCCGGATGCTGGCCGCGGGACGGGCCGAGACGGCGGCCGATCTGCTGACGCGGGCCTGGGAACTGCTGCACGGCTGCGACGACATGAAGCTGCGCGCCGACGTCCTGGACGAGCTGCTGTCCGCGCTGGTGGAGACCGGGCGGACCGACCGCGCCCGTCAACTCACCTTTGCCCTCGACGAGTTGGGCGGACCGGGCGTGGACGCGGTCCGGGTGGCCGCGCTGCACACCCGGCTGGCCTGGATGTGCCAGGCCGACGGCCGCGAGGCGCACGGGCTGACCCATGTGGACGCCGCCCTCGCGGTGCTGGGACCGCAGGCCGAGGACCGGCACACCGCGCAGGTCGACGCCGTGGCCGCGCAGTTGGCGCTGGACGAGCCCGAGCGGGCCGAGCGGCTCGCCGTACGCGCGGTGCACAAGGCCGAGCGGGCGGGGCTGCCCGCGATCGCCGGGCGGGCCTGGCGGGTGCGCGGTCTGCTGGCCCAGCAGCGCGGTTCGCACGAGGCGGCCGCGTACTTCGCCCGGATGCAGTCCCTGGCCGACGCGCACGAACTGCCCCTGTGGCGGATGCACGCGAGACTGCACCTCGCCGGGCAGGAGTGGCTGGCGAGCGGCGAACGGACGGCGCTGACCCGGGTGCGCCGGCAGGCCCGGCACCTGGGCACCACGGCCGTCCGCACCACGGCGGATCTGCTGCTGGCGCTGGACCATGTGCTGCGCGGCGAGTACGCGGCGGCCGAGTACCTCATCGCGGTGTACACGGCCCGGGCCCGCCACCCCGGGCTCGCCGGTGGCGAAGCGGGGTGCCTCGCGGCGGTCCGGGCCGTCTGCGCCGCCCACCAGGGCAGGAGTACGGCACCGGAACAGCCGCCGGACGGGTCCGGGAACCGGGCGGCCTCACCCTGGGAACCGCTCACCCACGGCCTGGCCGGGGCGGTGTGCGCGCTGCTGGAGGAGGACCGGGACCGGGCCCGGGCGGACCTCGCGCGGGCGGCCGCCGAGGACACCGTACGGCCCGCGCCGTTTCCGCTCGCCGGACAGTACGGGCTGGCCCTGCTCCTGGAGGTGCTCGCCGGGGAGACCGACTGGGCGCGGTACCAGGAGGTCGACACCGCCGAGGCGAGCGGGCTGCGCTGGAACCGGCACTTCGTGCTGCTGGCCCGGGCCGTGCTGCTCGGACGCCAGGGGCGGGGCGAGGAGGCCGCCGGCGCGGTGGGGGAGGCCGGGGCGCTCGGGCAGCCGTATCCGATGGCCGTCCATCTGGGGCTGCGGCTGGTCGCCGAGGAGGCGCACGGCGCGGGCTGGGGCGATCCGGTCGGCTGGCTGCGCCGGGCCGAGGAGCACTTCCACCGGACGGGCGTGCCGGCGGTCGCCCACGCGTCGCGCGGGCTGCTGCGGCACATCGGCGTCGTGGTGCCGCACCGTACGGACGCCGACCGGGTGCCGCGGCAGTTGCGGCTGCTCGGGGTGACGCGGCGGGAGTACGAGGTGCTCCAACTGCTCGTGGACCGGCCCGACAACCGCAGCCTGGCCGCCCGGCTGTTCATCTCTCCGCGCACCGTCGAGAAGCATGTCGCGAGCCTGATGCTGAAGACCGGGCGGCCCAACCGGGCCGAGCTCAGCGCGTATGCGGCGGCGATGCGGGGCGCGGGGCGGTAGGCCGGGCGGCGGGGGAGGCCGCCAAGTCCTCGGCGCCTTCGGGGACTTCAGGTACCTGCGGGTACTACGGGTACTACGGGGTCCCCGGGTCCTCGGTGCCTTCGGTCTCTTCCGCGGACAGGGTCTTCTCCAGCCAGGCGACGACGGTCTCGGTCGCCTCGTCCGGGGGAGGCATGGCGATGCCGAGCGCGTTCTCCCGCTGCCACAGCTCGAAGACCACCCGCTCCTGCGGATCGACCACGGTGTGACCGTCGGCCCGCAGCGTCGCGACATGGCGGCGCACGGGGGCCTTGACCCACATGCTCCGGTTCATGTTCGGGAAGAAGAGCGCGGGCCGGTCGGCGGCCAGCAGCGCGGTCTGGGCCGGCGTGGCCGCGAGGCCGAGCGCGGCGGAGGCGAGCGTGTTCGCGGTGGCGGGCAGCACCACGATCCCCGCGGACCGCTTCGCGAACTCGGTGGGGTTGAGCGTCGGATCGTCGCTGGTGTAGGCCTCGTCGGCGTACCACGCGACCACCTGCGGCTGGACGAACCGCGCGGCGCTGTGGGTCAGCAGCACGCGCAGACCGAGGTCGATCTCCTGGCGGAACCAGGTCAGGTAGGCCGGGAGCTGATTCGCCGCGCTGGAGCCGCAGACGATGACTGAAAGGGTGTCGTCTCGCATGCGCCCACCCTGCCCGGCGCCGCTCCCCGCCGTATGGGGGCGGCGCCCCCATTTTCGCGGGTGCGGGCGCCCCGGAAACACGGGTGCCGTTCCCCCATGTCCCCGCGCCGCCCCGCTGACAGTGTCGTCGCCGGACGCCTCCTCACCGGGTGGCACCGCTGAACAACCCGAACCACACAGGGAGGTGAAACAGATGAAGAAGATCACCGTTCGCAAGACCGGCTCTATCAAGCTCACGTCGTCCGCCGCGCTCTACAGCCCCGAGGGCTGCTGACGCCTGCGGTCCGTACCCGTACCCGTACCCGTCGTGCACCGGCGGCGGTACGGGTACGGACCCGCACCGTGACATCGACATCCCTGCGGACCGGCGAGGAGGCCCGGGACACCATGTCGGCCATCGAATTCCACCCCCTGACGTTCGTCGACGAGGCCGACGGTGTCGTGGTGGGCCGCTCGGACACCCAGTCCTACGCCGTACTGCCCGACGACGGTGCGGCGCTGCTGCGCCGGCTCGCCGACGGTATGGCGCGCGACGACGCCGCGCGGTGGTACCTCACCGAGTTCGGCGAGTCCGTCGACATCGGCGACTTCATCGAGACCCTGCGCGAACTGGGCTTCGTCAAGGAGGAGACCGAGAAGGGCGGGGAGGAGCCCGAGCCGGAGAAGAGCCCCCGGCCGCTGCGGTTCCAGCGCCTGGGCGTGTGGGCGTTCTCACCACCGGCCTGGGCCGCGTACACGGCCCTGGTGACCGCGTGCGTCACCCTGCTGGCGACGGAGCCCCGACTGCGCCCGCACACCGCCAACGTGTTCTTCAGCCCCTCCCTCGTGCTGGTGCAGTTGTCCCTGGCGGCGGCACAGGTGCCCGCCGTGAGCTGGCACGAGTTCTTCCACGTGCTGGCCGGGCGCAGGCTGGGCCTGCCGACCAGGCTGACGATGAGCCGCCGGCTGATCTACCTGGTGGTGGAGACCCATCTGGACGCGCTCTACGGCGTCCCCCGCAGGAAGCGGTATCTGCCCTTCCTCGCGGGGATGCTCGCCGACGTGCTGCTGTTCAGCGCGCTGACCGTGGTGGCGGCGGTCGGTCCGTCCTGGGCGGGCGGAATCGCGCTGGCCGTGGCTTACACGATCGTGCTGCGGCTGGTCTGGCAGTTCTATCTCTTCCTGCGCACGGACCTGTACTACGTCGTCACGACCCTGCTCGGCTGCACGGCCCTGCACGAGGCGACCTCCGCGTACGTGCGCGGCAGGTTGAGCCGACTGCCGGGAGTACGGTCGCCCGACGCGATCGACGACTCGGCGTGGTCACCGCGGGACCGGCTCATGGCGCCGTGGTTCGCGCTGCTGACGATCTGCGGCGGGGGCTTCCTGCTGGCGACCGCCGCGCTGGCCGTCGTACCCCTGCTGTGGGGCTTCGCCACCCGGCTCGGACCGCAACTGGCGCACGGCACGGCGGGCGGTGCCGGGTTCTGGGACTCGATCGTGTCGCTCGTCCTCTTCTTCGGCGACTTCGCCCTGCTGCTCGTGGTCTCCCGCCGCGAGGCGGCCCGCAACCGAAAGCTCCCCCGATGAACGCGCTGAACACTCTCAACGCCGTGAACCCGGCGTAATACGACATGACTTGACGTAAGGAGACTCCATGAACACCCGCCTGTGGCACAGCGGCCCCGAGGCATCCGCTCCGGAGCCGGCCGACGTGTCCGTCAGTTGCCACAGGCGGCTGCGCGGTCCCTACACCGGAGCCGGCTCCCTGATGAGGGCGCTGGTGCCGTCGGTGTACGACCGGCGGCCGGACCTGGTGGACCGGCACGCCATAGAGATCCTCTCGGTGGCACCGGAGTTGCAGGACCGCATCGGCGCCGGCCCCCAGACCCTCACCTCCTTGGCGATACCGGAGGAGCAGACCCGTATCTACGCGGCGGTGCGCACGCGCCGGCTCGCCCACGGCCTGGTCGAACTCCTCGTCGCCTACGCGCGGTTGAGCACTCCCGGCGTACTGCGGCTGGCGTTCACCGACGCCGACGAGGCCGACCACACCGACCAGGAGTTCCTGGCGATTCTGCTGCGGCGCACCCAGGGCACCCCCGTCGCGGTCGCCGTGGGCAGCCGCGGCGGGGAACTCACCGACGAACTCGCCGCCGCACTCGACCGGTACGCCCGCCCCGTCGAGGTACCCGCCCCCGGTCCCCGCCCCGCACGCGACCAGGACCGGCTGCTGCACGACTACATCGACGCCGACGGCGCCTCCGACGACCCGGACGAACTGGCCGCCTACCGGGCCGCAGACCCGGACACCCGCGCCCGACTGCACGACGAACGGGCCGAGCGGCTACGGCGCGACGGTGACCGGAGCCTGCGGCTGGGCGCGATCCCGTACCACCTCGAACACGGCGGCGACCCGGCCGCGGCGGCCGGCGACGCCCTCTACGAAGCGGTCTACCACTGCGCCGGGATGGGTTTCTGGCACGCGATCCTCGACTACGCCCCCCGGGCGCGGACCCTGGTCGGGCCCGGACGGGCGGAGTTGTACGCGCACGTCACCGGGAAGATGTCCTCGGCGCTGGCCTTCCTCGGACGCACCGCGGAGGCCGAACGCTGCTATCTGGAGGTACGCGGCCGGTACACCCTTCCGCTGACCCAGATATTCACCGGCTACGCGCTGTCCATGCTCTACACCCGGCTGCATCCGCCGGAGCGGCGGGACCACGCGGTGGCGAAGGCGTACGTCAACAACTCGGTCACCCTGGCCACCCTGCTGCCCGATCCCGAACTGCGCACCTTCCACACGGTGTTCCAGCTCAACGGGCTCGCCCTGGTCGAGATGCACATGGGCAACCTGGAGGAGTCGTTCCGTCTGGTGGACGATGGGCTGCGCCGGATGGAGCGTGAACTCCCGGCCGACCGGCACCGGTTGCACCGCTCGGCGCTGCTCCACAACCGGGCCAGGGTCCACGGGGCGCTGGGCCGGCCCACCGAGGCCCTGGCCGACTTCACCGCGGTCATCGCGCTCGACCCGAACTACCCCGACTACTACTTCGACCGCGCCGACGTCCTGCAGAAACTGGGCGACGACGCCGCCGCGCTGGCCGACTACGGCACGGCGATCACGCTCGGTCCGCCGTTCTGGGAACTGCACTACAACCGGGCCGACTTGCGGGCCAGGTCGGGCGACACGGAGGGCGCGATCGCCGACCTCGCCCGCGTCGTCGAACTCGAACCCGACCAGCTCGACGCCCGCGTCAACCTCATCGGACTGCTCCTGGAGAACGACGCCGTGGAGGCGGCACTCCCGGTCCTGGAGGAGGGGCTGCGGCTCGACCCCGGCGACGCGCGGCTGCTCCAGCTCCGGGGGCAGCTCGCCTGGGAGGCCGGCCGGCGGGATGCCGCCCGCCGCGACTTCGACCTCGCGCTCGACGCCGACCCCGGGTGCGTGCCGGCGCTGGCGGGCCGCGCCACGCTCCTGTTCGAGGACGGCGAGCCCGTCGCCGCGTTGCGCGACCTGACCCGCGCGATCGAGGTCAGCCCCGACGACCCCGACCTGCGCCACAACCGCGCCCACGTCCACCAGGCGACCGGAGACTGGAAGGCCGCCGCCGACGACTACACCCACGCCCTCACCCTCCCGGGCGCCGACCTGCCCGAACTCCTCCGACAGCGCGCCCGCTGCCACCGGCAACTCGGCAACCCCACAGCAGCGGAAACCGACCTGAACGACGCCCGAGCGGCCTCCGGCCCGGCTGTAGCGGTGGGTGCGGCATGACGTTCCACCCGATGCCCAGGGGCGGGGTGGTGGGGGAGGTCTCGCGGGACGGGCTGGCGGAGCCGATCTCCGGGGACGGGCTGGCGGAGTCCACGATCGTGTCGGACCGTTTCCATCGGTTCATGCGTACCTGGGCCACCGGGATCACCGTGGTGACCACTCGGCGGGCGGAGCGGCTGTTCGGCTGTACGGTCACCGCGTTCGCCTCGGTGTCTCTGCGGCCCGCCCTTCTGCTGGTCTCGCTGGGGCGTGGCAGCCGTACCCTCGCCGCGGTCCAGGAGCAGGGCGTGTTCGCCGTCAACGTTCTTTCCGAGGATGCGGCCGCGCTGGCCGACCGCTTCGCGACCATGCCCGGCGACCGGTTCGCGACGGTGCCCCATCGTCTCGTCGAGGGTGTCCCCGTACTGGAGGAGGCGATGGCCACGGCGGTGTGCCGGGTGCACAGTGCCGTGCCGGTCGCCGACCACATGCTGGTCCTGGGGCACCCCGTCGAGTACGGCGACTTCCGTGAGAGCCGGCCCCTGCTCCGCTTCGACGGCCGTACGACGACGGCAAGGTCCCTGAGCAGCCCCTAGGGGGAGCCTCCACCTGCGTCTCCACCCGGATTTCCACCCGTGGGTCCGGGAGCTTCTCCGGCATCGGCGGGAGAGTCGGTCTCAGGAAAACGCGCGGCGGGCACACCGCCGGAGACCGAGGAGTGCGACGTCATGACGGACATGGAGCAGGCGCTGACGATCAGCGGGGGCATCTTCGCGGTGATGATGCTGACGCAGTACGGGCGCCGGAAGTACGACCTGCACAAGGTGCTGATGCCGATCGGCACGGTGTCGGCGGTCGGCTACTTCTATCTGAAGGGGATGCCCACCCAGCACGTCGACATCGTGGTCTATCTGGTGGGCGCCGCGATCGGCCTGGCCTGCGGTGTCGTCGCCACGTTCACGACCGGCGTGGAGCGCGACCCGGCCTCGGGCCAGGTCCACACCCGGTGCGGCGTGGGGTTCGTGGCGATCTGGACGGCGGTGGTCGCTCTGCGCGTCGCGTTCATCTACCTCGCCGAGCACAACACCGGGTTCCGCGACCACCTCGGCACGTTCATGACGGAGCACCAGATAGTGCAGGACGCCATCGCACCGTTCTTCGTCATCATGGCGCTGGCCATGGTCCTCACCCGGGTGTTCCTGCTGCTGGCCCGCGTGCGTCTCCTGCCGGTCGCCGGTGCCCGCGGCGAGGCCCTCACCCAGGGGTCTTCACCAGTCCGTGGATGAACGCGTATTTCACGGCATGCGCCCGGTCCCGCAGATGCGCCTTGGCGAAGAGGTTGTTGATATGAGTCTTCACCGTGGCCTCGCTGACCACCAGCCGCTCGGCGATCCCCCGGTTGGTGAGCCCCTCGCCGATCAGCGTGAGGACCTCGACCTCCCGGGGCGTGAGATCCGGTGCGAGTCCCGAGCCCGAGCGCTCGACGGGAGCACCGCCCCGCGCGGCCGCGGCGACGAGCCGGTCCCGTACGGCGGGGTCGAGCACGGACTGCCCGGCCGCCGCGACCCGCACCGCCCGGGTGATGTCCTGCCGGCCGGACTCCTTGGTGAGGTAGCCGCGGGCACCGGCGCCGAGCGCGGCGAGGATGTACTCCTCGTCGGCGAAGGTGGTCAGCACGACCACGGCGACCTGTGGGAAGCGCTCGGTGAGCAGCCGGGTGGCCTCCACCCCGTCCATCCGCGGCATGTTGAGATCCATCAGGATCACGTCGGGGGAGTGCTCCTCCGCGGCCCGCACGGCCTCCCCGCCGTCCTTCGCCGTCGCCACGACCTCCACGCCGGGCTGCAGGTCCAGTACGGTCGCCAGCGCCTCACGGACCGCGGTCTGGTCATCGGCGACGACCACCCGTACGACGGCCTGCGGCTCGCCCTGCCCCTGTCCCTGCCCCTGTCGCTCGTCGCTCATCCCGGGATCACCACGCGCACGCGCCAGCCTCCAGTGTCGTCGCCGTCCACGATCGGCCCGGCCGTGACCGTGCCGCCCACCAGGTCGAGGCGCTCGCGCATCCCGACAAGACCCATCCCGCTCCCGGCACCGGCCAGCGGCCGCGAGCCTTCCGGCGGCGCGGAGTTGACCACCTCGAAGACGGTCTCCTCCGGCTGTCCCTCCTGGTGCGCCGGGTACTCCAGCCGCATGCGGACCGGTGCGCCGGGCGCGTACTTGTGCGCGTTGGTCAGCGCCTCCTGGGCGCAGCGCACGATCACCTGGGCGAGGCGGACGGGCAGTTCAAGCGGTGGCCCGTCGACGGTCAGCGTACCGGCGTCGGAGGCGGAGGCGAGCAGCGACCGCAGCGTCTCCACCAGCGGCAGCGCGTCCTCACGCAGGTCGCCCACCGTGCGCTGCACCTCGGTCAGCCCCGACCGCACCAGGCTCTGCGCCCGCTGGGCCGCCTGCCGGGCCCGTTCGACGTCACCGGACTCCAACAGGGCGTCGGTGACCTCCAGTTGCATGTTCACCCCGGCCAGCGAGTGGGCCAGTACGTCGTGCACGTCCCGGGCGATGCGGGCCCGCTCGGCGAGCGACTCGGCCCGCGCCTCGGCCCGTGCGGCCAGCTCGGCCTGCTCGGCGGCGGCCCGTGCGGAGCGCAACGCGTCGGTGTGGGCGCGGTTGGAGATACCGACCAGCACGCTGACACCGGTGAAGGCGCCCACGATCCACGAGGCGCCGTGGGCGCTCCAGGGCAACAGCAGCACACCGGCGCACAGGGCGCTGGTGACCGCCGCGAAGGGCAGCGAGCGGCGGCTGTCGAGGCGGTATCCGGCGTGGCCGGTGGCGAAGTACGCGAACAGGGCGGCGGCCCCGGAGCGGTCCAGCCCCATCAGGGCCACCGCCCCGGCCGACCAGGCACACAGCACCGCGAGCTGCACGCGGGGTGAGAAGCGGCCCTCGGGGACGAGCCGGGTGCACAGCAGCAGCGACACCAGGACGAGCAGACACAGCACCGCGAGCCCGGTACCGGACATCCCGATCGGGCGCACGGTGATCGCGCCGACGGTGACGGCGGCCGCGGTGCCGAAGACCTGGATGGGGTTGTTGTCCGCCGTGGACCAGCGGACCAGGGCCTGAGTTCGGTTCATCAGGTCTCACTCCCCGCTGTCGTCCGGCCGCTGCGAAAGCTATCAGCGTGCCGATGGACCCGTGGGCGGCGGTCGGTGACGGCGGTCAGCGCCCGCCCCGCGCACCCTCTCCGCCCTGCACACCCTGTGCGTTCTGCGCGTACGCCGTCGGTGTCACCCCGACCGTCGCCGTGAAGTCCCGGACCAGGTGGGCCTGGTCGGCATAGCCGAGGTCGGCGGCGAGCCCCGCCCAGTCCACGGGCTCCTCGGCGCCGGCCCGCTCCAGGGCCTCGTGGATGCGGCAGCGCAGGATGACCCACTTGGGGCCGACGCCGACGTACGCGGCGAAGAGGCGCTGGAGCAGTCGTACGGACAGGCCCTCGGTGTGGGCGAAGTCGGTGACGCGGCGGATCGTGCGGTCGGTGCGGATGCGGTCGACCAGGGTGGTCGCGAGCTCGGCCTGCGGGTCGGGGCGGGGGCCGAGGGCGAGCAGGAAGGCGTCCAGGGCGGCGACGCGGGCGGAGTCGTCGGCGAGGTCGAGGACGGTGGCGGGGTCGGTGTCAGGGAACACCTCGGGCTGCCGCACCCGCCTCCCGGTCCACTCCGACACGGGCCGCTCCGGGGCGACGGCGACGGCACGGAAGCCACCGGGCCGGAACTTGATCCCGCACACCCGCCCCCGCCCCTCCAGCTTCTGCGCGAAGAGCCCGTGCGGGATGCCGGCGATCTCGACGAAGGCGTCCTCGCCGGCGAGCCGCTGGAAGACGATGTGCACGGCCGGGTGCGGGACGACATGGGAGACGTAGGGCTCGGTCAGGTCCCAGTCGATGAGCCAGTAGTGCTCGATGTACGGGCGCAGGGGCGGGGCGGGTTCGGGGCGGCGGAAGTGCACGCGGGTGAGGAGTTCGGCGGGGTCGACGATTCCGCGGGTGTCGTCGGCTTCTCCGGAGGCGCTGCGGCGTGGGGCGGCCATGTCGGGATCGTAGGACGAGGCACTGACAGCGCGCGGAATATGTGCGAGGGGGTGACCGTTGGAGGGTATAGTTGAATGATCAACAACCTGGAGGGTGAACGACCATGCAGTTCGGGATCTTCAGCGTCGGCGACGTCACACCGGACCCGACCACCGGACGGACGCCGACCGAGCGTGAGCGCATCAAGGCCATGGTCGCCATCGCGCTGAAGGCCGAGGAGGTCGGCCTCGACGTCTTCGCGACCGGCGAGCACCACAACCCGCCGTTCGTGCCCTCGTCCCCGACGACGATGCTCGGCTTCATCGCGGCGCAGACCGAGAAGCTGATCCTCTCCACCTCCACCACCCTCATCACCACCAACGACCCGGTGAAGATCGCGGAGGACTTCGCGATGCTCCAGCACCTGGCCGACGGACGCGTGGACCTGATAATGGGCCGCGGCAACACCGGCCCGGTCTACCCCTGGTTCGGCCAGGACATCCGCCAGGGCATCAACCTCGCCATCGAGAACTACGCCCTGCTGCGCCGCCTGTGGCGCGAGGACGTAGTGAACTGGGAGGGCAAGTTCCGCACCGCGCTCCAGGGCTTCACCTCCACGCCCCGCCCGCTGGACGACGTACCGCCGTTCGTCTGGCACGGCTCGATCCGCAGCCCCGAGATCGCCGAGCAGGCCGCCTTCTACGGCGACGGCTTCTTCCACAACAACATCTTCTGGCCGGCCGACCACACCAAGCGGATGGTCGAGCTGTACCGGGAGCGGTACGCGCACTACGGCCACGGCACGGCCGAGCAGGCGATCGTCGGGCTCGGCGGCCAGGTCTTCATGCGCAAGAACTCCCAGGACGCGATCCGCGAGTTCCGCCCGTACTTCGACAACGCGCCGGTCTACGGCCACGGGCCCTCCCTGGAGGACTTCACCGACCAGACCCCGTTGACCGTCGGCTCCCCGCAGGAGGTCATCGAGAAGACCCTCGCGTTCCGGGACTACGCCGGTGACTACCAGCGCCAGCTCTTCCTGCTGGACCACGCGGGCCTGCCGCTCAAGACGGTCCTGGAGCAGCTCGACCTGCTGGGCGAGGAGGTCGTACCCGTCCTGCGCAAGGAGTTCGCGGCGAACCGCCCGGCGGACGTGCCGGAGGCACCGACCCACGAGTCGCTGAAGGCCGCCAAGGCCGCCGCACCGGAAGGGGTGACCGTCGCATGAAGCTCGTAGTCGTCTCGGCGGGGCTGAGCGTTCCGTCGTCCACGAGGCTGCTGGCCGACCGGCTGGCGACGGCCACGGCGGGCCGTACGCCGGCGGAGACACAGGTCGTGGAGTTGCGCGACCTCGCCGTGGAGATAGCGCACAACTTCACCAACGGCTTCCCCGGCCGTTCCCTCGCCGCCGCGCTGGACGCGGTGGCGGAGGCGGACGGGCTGATCGTGGTCACGCCGGTGTTCTCGGCGTCGTACAGCGGACTGTTCAAGTCCTTCTTCGACGTCCTGGACAAGGACGCGCTGGCCGGAAAGCCGGTGCTCGTCGCGGCCACGGGCGGCAGCGCGCGGCACTCGCTGGTCCTGGACCACGCGCTGCGCCCGCTCTTCTCCTACCTGCGCGCCGTGGTCGTCCCGACCGGGGTCTACGCCGCCTCCGAGGACTGGGGCGCGGAGGGCCTGCCCGAGCGGATCGAGCGGGCGGCGGGCGAGCTGGCGGCCCTGATGACAGGACTGTCCACAGAGCGCCCGGCGAGCAAGCCGACGGTCGTACCGTTCGCGGAACAACTGGCGGCACTGTCGGCTTCGCCGAGCGCGTGACGTCCGGCCGCACTTTTCATCGTGGACCGGAACAAATCATCGCGGGCCAGCACTAACCAGCCCGTCCGGCGCTTGAGGACGAGGCCCCTTCAGGGCCGAAGCGGGGGCCTGGGGGCGCAGCCCCCAGGCACGTACCCCCGCCCCACCCGACAGTGAGAAGACGGTAGGAGCTGAACCCGGGTTGCGCCCACCTCGGTGAGAGCCAGGTAAAAAGGGTGATCGTAGACCTGCCCCCACCGCCCCACCGCCGGAGGCCTTGGCACACTGGGAGACGTGCCCCAGACTGTGCTGCTCGCCGAAGACGACCGTGCCATCCGTCATGCCCTGGAGCGGGCCCTGACCCTGGAGGGCTACCAGGTGACCGCGGTCGCCGACGGTGTCGAGGCGCTCGCGCAGGCCCACCGCACCCCACCGGACGTGCTGCTCCTCGACGTGATGATGCCCGGCATCGACGGCCTCCAGGTCTGCCGGGTGCTGCGCGCCGAGGGCGACCGCACCCCGATCCTGATGCTCACCGCCCTGGTCGAGACGGCCGACCGCATCGCGGGCCTGGACGCGGGCGCCGACGACTACGTGGTGAAGCCGTTCGACGTGGAGGAGGTCTTCGCGAGGCTGCGCGCCCTGCTCCGCCGCACCAGCCCGGTCCCGGCGAACGGCGTCCCCGGTACCGCAAGTGCCTCCGACGCACTGCGGGACGGCCCGCAGCCGGCCTCGGCGTTCTCCGCCTCGGCCACCGCCCCCGCCTCCGACAAGCAGATCACCGCCGCGGGCCTCCGCATGGACCTCCAGGCCCGCCGCGTCTGGCGCGCGGAGCGCGAACTGGAGCTGACCCGGACCGAGTTCGAGCTCCTCGAACTGCTCGTGCGCAACGCGGGCATCGTCCTGGACCACTCCACGATCTACGACCGCATCTGGGGCTACGACTTCGGCCCCGGCTCCAAGAACCTCGCCGTCTACGTCGGCTACCTCCGCCGCAAGCTCGACGCGCCCGGCGCGCCGCAGTTGATCCACACGGTGCGTGGCGTGGGTTACGTGCTGCGGGAGGACTGAGTGGGCCGCCTGCGGCGGCTGGTGGCGACCAGGCGACCCCGGCTGGTCTCGCTGCGCACCACGTTCGTCCTGTCCTTCGCGGCGGTCACCGCCGTCGTCACGCTCCTCGTCGGCGTGCTGTCGTACGGCGCGGCGGCCCGGCTGGTCCGGGTCGACCAGGAGTCCGTGTTCGACCAGGTCGTCCAGGATCTGCAGGACGAGGTGCGGACGCACCAGATGACGACCGATGACTTCTCCTCCTCCGCGCCCGGCCACGACATCGTGCGGCCCGCCCGTACGGACGTACAGGTGCTCGGGCGGGACGGCGGTGTCCTCGACAGCGGCAGCCCGGCGCTGCCCGTCACCGGCGACGACCGGGCGGTCGCGGGCGACCGGGTGGCCGGGAAGACGGTGGAGCACAAGGACGTCGCCGTCGGCGAGGACGTGTACCGCATCGCGACCGTCTCGCTCGGCGCCGGACGGGGCGCGGTGCAGGTCGCGCAGGAGTTCAGCGACACCGAGGATCTGCTGCGGGCGTTGCAGCAGCGGACGTTCGTGCTGATGGCGGCGGTGGTCGTGCTCGCCGGACTGTGCGGCTGGTGGCTGGCCCGGCGTATCACGCGTCGCCTCATCATCCTCACCGCCGCCGCCGAGGACGTGGCCCGCACCCGACGCCTCGGCGTCCAGGTCCCCGTCACCGGCTACGACGAGGTGGGCCGCCTCGGCCGCGCGTTCGACCGGATGCTCGGCCGCCTCGCGCAGTCGGAGGAGGACCAGCGCCGCCTGATCCAGGACGCGGGCCACGAACTCCGCACTCCACTGACGTCGTTGCGCACGAATATCTCCCTGCTCCGCCGCATGGACGAACTGCCGCCCGGCACCCGCGAGGAACTGGTCGCGGACCTCTCGCAGGAGGCCCGCGAACTCACCGACCTGGTCAACGAGTTGGTGGATCTGGCGGCGGGCCAGTCCGACACCGAACCGCCCCAGCAGGTCGACCTCGCCGACATCGCGGAGGACGTGGCGGGCCTGGCCCGCCGTCGCACCGGCCGCGACATCACCGTCAGCGCGAGCGGCGACACGACGACCGACGGCCGCCCCGGCATGCTCCAGCGCGCGATCTCCAACCTGGTCGAGAACGCGGCCAAGTTCGACCGCGCGGGCCAGACCCCCATCGAGATCTCCGTCTCCGGCCCCGCCCGCCCCGGCACGGTCCGCGTCGAAGTCCTCGACCGAGGCCCCGGAGTCTCCGAGACCGACCTCTTCCGCATCTTCGACCGCTTCTACCGCGCGGCCGACGCCCGCTCCCTCCCCGGCTCGGGCCTCGGCCTGTCGATCGTCCGCGAGGTGGCCCTGGCGCACGGGGGAGCGCCGTTCGCGCTACGGCGGGACGGCGGCGGCTCGGTGATCGGGTTCACGGTCGGGGGCGTGGGGGGCGTCGGAGAGCCGGGCGCACGTGGCCGAGGCTGACGGACTCGACGCCGGGGACACCGCAGGACACCTGCTCTGGGCCGCGCAACTGCGCCCCGACGGCCGCCTCGGACCCGGCGTACGCGTCTTCCGCCACGGCTCGGCGACCGCGGTGGTCAGCCCCGGACTGTCCGGCCGGGACCGGATCGCGGTCGACGGAGCGGCGGCGGACGCCTTGGCCCTCGTACGGAACGAGGTCCTGACGGAGACCGGACCGGGCTACCGCCCTTTCGGGGACGCGGAGTTGATCGCGACGCTGGTGCGCGGGATCCCCGGGCTGGTGGCCGCGGGCGGTCCCGAGTTCCTGTGGATGGAGACGACGGCCCCGCCGTCCCATGTCCCGGAAGGCGTGGAGTGGCTCGACGGGGAAGGGGAGCAGGAAGCAGCCGCGCTCTTCGACACCTGCTTCCCCGACTCCTACGCCCAGCCCGGCCGCCCCGGAACACACCGCTGGGCCGGTGCCTACGACCCGGACGGCGGCGGAACGCTGCTCGCGGTGGCCGGGGACGCGTGGTCCGGGGCCGGGTGCGGCTTCATGGCCGGCGTCGTGACGCGTCCGGAGGCGCGGGGGCGGGGCCTGGGGGCGGCCGTCTCGCGGTTCGTCGTGGACGCCCTCGTACGGGAGCACGGGCGCGCCGCGCTGATGGTGGACGCCGACAACACGGCCGCGGTCGCCGCGTACCGGCGGGCCGGGATGAGCGGGCGGGCGTTCGGGGCGGCGGCGGCCCGCGCCCGGGGGAGCGCGGGGCCGTCGTAACGCCCGTGCCGGTGGCGGGAGTTGGTCAGCCGTTGGAGGCCGTGCGCCCGAAGCAGCGCTCCAGCTCGTTCAGGTCGTAGAACTTGCTGCCCTTGGAGACGGGGCGGCAGCCGGCCTTGAAGGCGGTCTCCTTCTCGTTGTAGAGCATGCGGACGAGATAGGTGCTGCCCTTGCGGAAGACGTCCCACTGGATGTTCGAGCCGAGCGGGGCGACGGCGGCGCCGCGCCACGGGTTGCTCGCGTAGGTGTACGGCTGCTCGACCGTGACGGCCTTCGTGCTCCCCGGCAGGCCCATCAGCGCGGCCAGCGGGATGATCTCCTCGGCGTGGGTGAACCGGAGTTCGGCGCCCAGGTCGCTGGTGCCGTCGCGCTTGGCCTCGACCTTCTTGAAGAAGTCGTCGAGCAGGACGTCGGCCATCTTGTACGTGATGTCGCTGTCCGCGAAGCCGGGCCCCTTCTCGTAGAAGTCCTCGGTGTCGGAGATGTACCCGAACCAGTCGGCGTCGCCCGCCGAGATGTACCGGTCCATGCCCCAGCCCTTGCCGCCCGGGCTCTCCTCGCTCATCGCGGGGGCGATGGCGTACAGGTTGTAGACGGCGGTGGCGGCCTCGACGTCCGTGCCGATCGACGCGAACTCGCCCGCGGTGATCCGGTCCACGAACGCCGGCTTGAAGAGCTTCCTCAGGACGTCGCGGGCGGCGCGGTGGGTCTTCGGCTGGTCGGTGATGGACGTGAGGGTCGTCGCCAGCCGCTGGTCGTTGGCGATGTAGTCGCGGTAGGCGGCGCCACCGGCGGCCTTGTGGAAGTAGAGGAGGTCCTTGTCGGTACGGGTCGCGCCGATGAGGGAGGTCAGCTCGGAGTCGGTCTGGGCGAGGGCGGCGCCGTAGAGGTTGGCGCTGTCGACGGCCCGTCCCTGCCCCGAACTGACGACGTCGATGGGCTCCTTGTCCTTCGCGATCGTCGCGAAGAGCGTGGGCAGCCGCTTCTCCATCCGGGTGGCGGTGGCCTGCATCTCCGCCTTGCCGCGCGCGCTGAGGTTGCCGTACCCGATCGTGCTCATGGCGGCTTCGAGGGCCTGCGCCTTCGGCCCGAACTCCCGCCCCTTCGCGGTGAGTTGCCCCTCGACCTGGGCCTTGTCCAGGAGCGCGAGGATCAGATCCCCGTCCGAGCTGTCGGTCGCGGAACGGGATCCGTGCCGCGACACGTTCTCGGTGAAGACGGGGGTGAAACCGGCCGGGGCCTTCTGGTACGAGCGGGAGTTCTGCTCCGGCTGGTACACGGCCTTGGTGCCGTAGCTGTCGGTGTGGGCGTTGCCGCTGCCGGGGGCGGCCTGGGCGGCGAACGGGCCGGCCAGCAGCGCGGCCATGCCGAGGACCAGGGCGGGGGTGACACGTCTCATGGGCCGCATGTTTCGCGGGGGACGTGAACGCCGGGTGCACTTGGGGTGACTGTGGGGGCTCCACTCGCGGGTGTCCGGGGGTGAGGCGAGGCCTACGGCCGTATCGCTGCGAGAGCCTACGGCCGTACCGCGCTCTCCGCCGGGGCGAACAGGTGGGCCATCGCCTGCCAGAGGGGCATGACGCGGGGCGTGGAGCGGGGGCTTCGCGGGGTGGGGGCGCCGGCCGACGGCTGGGCGGTACGGGCGTTCTTCGTGAGGGAGGTGGGGGCGGTGTGGGGCATGTCGGTTCCCTTCCGGCGAGTCGTTGACTTTGGCCATGGCCTTGTCCTTGGCCTTGGTTTTGTCCTTGGCCTTGGCCTTGTGAGATCAACGATCCCGCGAGCGGGCTGCCGCTACGAGGGGGTGAGCTGCCCAGTCGGGGGTGGGGCTGGCTCCACCGTCACCATCATGGCTACGGACGGCCCATCCTTGCCGCGGACGGTCCATCCTGACCACGGCCGACCGGCCCGCCGTGCAGAATGCACCGCATGTTCGGACCCGCGCCGCTCCAACGCCTGTCCCTGCCCGAGGAGTTCGCCCTGCTGTCGTACGGGGAGAACGGCAGGGTGCCCAGCCCGGCCCAGACTGCGGCCGGTTGCGCCGCTGCGGAACTCGGCGAACTGGCCCTGCGGAGAAGGCTGTTGATCAGGCCGAGGAAGACCAGGAAACTGGGCCTTGAGATCTACCAGAACCGTGGCGAGATCGAACTGTCGGCCAACACGACCGGCACCGGCCTGACTTGGGCGGACGACCTGCTCTCCGCGCTGCACACCCGCACCACCACCCTCACCCCCCGCCCCCTGACGGTGACCCGCTGGCTGAGGGAACGCGGCCGAGCGGCACTCGCGCTGCACACGACCGCCCTCACCGAGCGAGGCGTACTGCGCCACAGCCCCGGCACCCTCCTCACCAGAACACGCCACCACCCGGACCCCGCCCTCCGCACCGCCCTGCTCAACGGAGTCCGCGCCGTCCGCGCCGAACAGGTCCCGCTCGACGAACACATGCTGTTCCTCTGCGACTTGCTGGACGGCGCCGACCTCGCGAAGGACTTCGGCCTCACCCTCACCCGCCCGCAACGCCTCGAACGCGCCCGTGGCATCGGCGCGGCGGGAGCCCTCCCGGAAACCCTGCGCGACACGAGCACCGTGCTGGGCTTCTCGCTTCCGGCCCGGCAGGGCAGGACGATCACGATCGGCGACTGACGCCCCGCCGCCGTAGGCCGTGAAATTCACGGGTGCCTCGACCGCCCGCCGCCTAGGGTCGCCCGCATGACTCTTGCTTATGACTACGGCTACGACCACGACAACGACGCGACCGGAGACGGTCCGGCCCTGGTGCTGCTGCACTCCGGGGTGTGCGACCGGAGGATGTGGGATCCGCAGTGGCAGGCCCTGATCGACGCCGGATACCGGGTGGTGCGCTGCGACTTCCGGGGCTTCGGCGAGACCCCCTTGCCGGACCGGCGCCACAACGACGCCGAGGACGTACTGGACCTGCTGGACACCCTCGGCATCGAACGCGCGGCCCTGATCGCCTCCTCGTACGGCGGAGAGGTCGCCGTGGAGATCGCCGCGCGCCGTCCGGACCGGGTGTCCGCCATGGCGCTGCTGTGCGCCGGGCTGCCGGGGCACCAACCCACCGATGAACTACGGGCGTTCGGAGAGCGGGAGGACGAGTTGCTGGAGGCGGGCGATGTCGAGGGGGCCGTAGAACTGAACGTGGAAACCTGGCTGGGGCAGGACGCCGACGAGTCGGCCCGGGAGGCGGTGCGCGGGATGCAACGGCGCGCCTTCGAGGTGCAGTTGGCCGCTCCCGAAGGGGCCGGGCGGAACAAGGTGGAGGTCGACCTGGCGGCGATCAAGGCCCCGTGTCTCGCCGTGTCGGGCGGCCGCGACCTGACCGATTTCCGGCAGATCGCGGCCCGGCTCCCGGAGTTGCTCGCCGACACCCGGCATCTCGAACTGCCGTGGGCCGGCCATCTCCCCGGCCTGGAACGGCCCGCCGAGGTGACGGCCCTGCTGACCGGCTTCCTGCGCGAGACGGTGCCGGCCGCCGGCTGAACTGCCCGGTCCGGGGCGTCAGTTGTTCTTCCGGGCCACCCCGCCGTAGATGCCGATCGGCGCGGCGCCCGGGGTGGGAGTCTCCTCGGGGCGCCAGTGGGTGACGCGGACCAGGCCCGGGTCGACGAGGGTGAAGTCGCCGAAGAAGTCCAGGACTTGGGCGTGGCTGCGGAGGTTGAGGGTGGCGGTGGCCCGGTTGTAGACGGACGCCGCGTCGTGGCGGCCGTCCTCGTGGACGTCGCCCGTGGCGTGCGACAGGACGAGGTAGGAACCGGCCGGCAGCGCGTCGCGCAGGGTGGCGACGATGCCGTACGGGTCCCCGTCGTCCGGCAGGAAGTGCACGACGGCGACCAGCAGCACCGCCACCGGCCGGTCGAAGTCGATGGCCTTGCGGACCTCGGGGTGGTCGAGGATCGCGCGGGGATCGCGCAGGTCGGCCAGGATGACCGAGGTGTCGGTGTCCTCCATGAGGGCCATCGAGTGGGTGCTGACGATCGGGTCGTTGTCGACGTAGACGATCCGCGTGTCCGGGGCGATGGCGTGCGCGATCTGGTGCACGTTCGGCTCGGTGGGCAGTCCGGTGCCGATGTCGAGGATCTGCCGTACCCCGCCCTCCGCCACGACATGGCGGACGGCCCGGTGCATGAAGCGCCGGTTGGCGCGCACCCCCTCCCGCACCTCCGGCGCCGCCTTGATGAACTGCTCGGCGGCCTCACGGTCGACCTCGTAGTTGTCCTTGCCGCCGAGGAAGTAGTCGTACATCCGGGCCGGGTGGGGCTTGCTGGTGTCGATGATCAGTGGCTGCGCGCCACTGCCGTCCCCGCGGGGAGAGGTCATGGGGCCAGGCTCCGTCTTGGTGAGTGGCTGTCAGATCATCATCCTGACATGCCCGACGCCGAACTCAGGGCCGCACCGGGCAAGAGGGACGGGCGGCCCTCAGGGCAGGGTGGGCCCGTCATCGGTGGCCGTGCGGTGACGCTGGTAGTGGCGAGCCGCGCGGGCGCGGTTGCCGCAGGACGGTTTGCACCATTCCTGCCGCCCGTGGCTCTTGACGAAGTAGCGCACGCAGCGGGGGGCGGAGCAGGCCCGGAGGTACGTGCGCTGCGGGCCGGTCAGGAAGTCGACGGTGGCGCGGGCCAGCGCTGCCACGAGCCGGACCTTCGGATCCTTCTCCGCCGACAGCAGCCGGGAGGTCGGAGCGCCACCGTCCGGCGGCCACGCCATCTGCGGTACGACCGCTTCCCGCGCGGCGACGGCGTTGAGATGGGCCAGTGCCTCGTCGGCCGGCATCAGGTGACGGTCGTCAGCAGAGCTGGGAGGAACGGGACTTACCGCCTGGGCGAACAGGGCGCGGACGGCCCGCCGTAGCTCGACGATCTCGACCCTGAGGCCCTCGTCCACTGCCATGTGCTCGGCCGGGACCGGGTCGGGCACCCCGCAGGACGAGGCCCGCCATGAGTACCGCCGTGACGTAGAGGGATCGCCATGACATACACGCCCCCGCTCTGGCCCGTCTCCGTGAAGGGCGTCGCGCTCGACGCACGAGACCGTGTCCTGCTCCTGAAGAACGAGCGCGACGAGTGGGAGCTGCCCGGCGGCCGCCTGGAGATCGGCGGCCCCGATGACGCACAACTGCCCGACGCCGGCCCGGAGTCGGCCCTGGAACGCGAGATCCAGGAGGAGACCGGCTGGGAGGTGAAGGCCGGCCCGCTCATCGGCGGCGGGGTCTGGGTCTACCAACCCGTCCCGGGCCGACGGGTGTTGATCGTGACGTACGGCTGCACCGTACTGACCCCGGACCGGCCCCTGCCCTCAGCCACGAACACAAGCAACTGGGCCTGTTCACCGCCGACGAGGTGCCCGACCTGAACATGCCGGACGGCTACAAACAGGCTGTCGAAACCTGGTACGGCCAGACCCGGCCCGCCACCTCCGGAACACAGAACACACAAAGGGCGAGGCCCGAAGACCCCGCCCACCACCTCACCGCCAAACCCTCAACTCACGGCCAGACAAGGCAATAAGGCTGATGCCCCGCCTCATGCAACCGATGGCTGAAGTCCTGCCACTCGTGCAGCAGTTGGTACACGTTGAACGCATCCCGAGGCCCGCCCCGGTCCGGCACCGTCGACCAGATGAACGCCGCCGCGCCGACCGCCTCCTCGCCGATTCCCCGAAGGGGGTCGACGACCGTCATCGGGAGTTTGACGACCGCGTAGTCGGGGTGCAGGACCACCAGTTCCAGCGGGGGCACCTTGTTCAGCGGGACGCCCTCGATGCCGGTGAGGACCATCGCGGCCATCGTCTCCGGCTTGATCTTGGTGAACATGCCGTTCATCCCGAGCTCGTCGCCGCCGAGTTCCTCGGGGCGCATCGAGATCGGGACGCGGGCCGCGGTCGCGCCGTCCGGCGCTCCGAAGTATTTGTACGTCACCCCCACCCGACCACCATTCCTGCTCCCCGCCCGCAACTGATCGATCCGACGTTCGATACGTCGCTCGTTCCGATCCGACTCACCTGAACCCGAACCAGAGCTCGAAACAGAACCCGGACCCGAGCCGTGACCGGAGCTTGGACCGGGAATTGAACCCGGGCCAGAGCCCGAACTCAAGCCGGGGCCAGAACCCGAACCCGAGCCCAGTCCAGAACCCGAGCCCAGTCCAGAACCCGAACCTGGGCCGGAACCCGAACCAGAACCCGACCCCGTCCCCGAACCCATACCCGACCCAGGCCCACCCTGCCGTGCCTCTGCGGCTTCCTCCGCGTCGCGTCGGTGCTTCCCCCGTTGGGCACGCCGAGGACCCAGGTCGTCAGTCCCCTCGCCCAGCCCGCCACCGCGATGCATATCTCCACCCGACTGCTTTTCTGGGACGCGTGGCCCCGCCGCGCAACCCGATCATCGTGTCAGTGACCTCCCCCACGGCCGCCCGCCGAAACGTGCGCTGAAACACCTGTCCGCAGGATCTGCGCAAGCCCTGAACACCGAGCGCCCGACCGGACGCCCGCATGAGCTGTGTGTATCCGTGTGTGTCCGTGTGTATCACCTCCCAGTCTCGCAGATGGGTGGGGGCCCGTGCCCGCCGTCCCTCCGCCTACTCTGAGGAGGTAACTGAGGTCCCGGAGTCCGAGAAGTCGGAGAAGTCGCAGGTCATGAGCCAAACGCCCAGCGAAACGCCCAGCGGAACGCCCAGCGCGTTGCCCAGCGCACCGCCCTATCCCTACGAAGCGCCCGTCTCGCAGGCTCTCTTCGACCGTGCGTCGGTCGTCACACCGGGCGGCGTGAACTCCCCGGTGCGCGCCTTCCGCGCCGTCGGCGGCACGCCCCGGTTCATGGTCTCCGGCACCGGTCCCTATCTGACGGACGCGGACGGGCGCGAGTACGTCGACCTCGTCTGCTCCTGGGGCCCCATGATCCTCGGGCACTCCCAGCCCGACGTGATCGCCGCCGTCCACGACGCCGTCTCGCGCGGCACCTCCTTCGGCACCCCCGGTGAGGGCGAGGTCGCGCTCGCCGAGGAGATCGTCGCCCGCGTCGAGCCCGTGCAGCAGGTGCGGCTCGTCAGCAGTGGCACCGAGGCGACCATGTCCGCGATCCGGCTCGCCCGTGGGTTCACCGGGCGGCCCAAGGTCATCAAGTTCGCCGGGTGTTACCACGGTCACGTCGACGCGCTCCTCGCCGCCGCCGGCTCCGGTGTCGCCACCTTCGCGCTGCCCGACACCCCCGGCGTCACCGGCGCCCAGGCCGGCGACACGATCGTCCTGCCGTACAACGACCTCGAAGCCGTCAACGAGGCCTTCCACCGGCATCCCGGTGAGATCGCCTGCGTTATCACCGAGGCCTCGCCGGGGAACATGGGCGTCGTGCCGCCTGCCGCCGGGTTCAACCAGGGGCTCAAGGACGCCTGCGGCAAGAACGGTGCCCTCTTCATCTCCGACGAGGTCATGACCGGGTTCCGGACCAGCAAGGCAGGGTGGTTCGGGATCGACGGGGTCGTCCCCGATCTCATGACCTTCGGCAAGGTGATGGGCGGCGGCTTCCCCGCCGCCGCGTTCGGCGGGCGCGCCGACATCATGGCGCACCTCGCCCCCGCCGGGCCCGTCTACCAGGCAGGCACCCTCTCCGGGAACCCCGTCGCCACCGCCGCCGGCCTCGCCCAGCTCCGACTCCTCGACGACGCGGCCTACGACACGATCGACGCCGTATCGGCGCAGATCCGGTCGCTCGTCACCGAGGCGCTCAGCAAGGAAGGTGTCGCGCACCGGCTGCAGAACGCCTCCAACATGTTCTCCGTGTTCTTCACGGACCGCAGCGTGCGCAACTACGAGGACGCCAAGGCGCAGGAGTCGTACCGCTTCACCGCCTTCTTCCACTCGATGCTGGCGAGCGGGGTCTATCTGCCTCCCTCGTCCTTCGAGTCCTGGTTCGTTTCCACGGCCCACGACGAACGGGCCATCCAGCGGATCGCCGACGCCCTCCCGGCGGCGGCCCGAGCGGCGGCGGAGGCCACCGAATGAGCAGCAGTGGCAGCAATGGCAGCAGTGGTACCAGCGGCAGCAGCGACATCACCGTCGTGCACTTGATGCGGCACGGCGAAGTCGCCAATCCCGAAGGGGTGTTGTACGGGCGGCTGCCCGGTTACCACCTCTCCGAGCTCGGGCGGCAGATGGCCGACCGGGTCGCCGAGCACCTCTCCTCCCGCGATGTCACGCATGTCGTCGCCTCCCCGCTGGAGCGCGCGCAGGAGACCGCCACGCCGATCGCCAAGGCGCACGGGCTCGACCTCGCGACCGACGGGCGGCTCATCGAGGCCGACAACGTCTTCCAGGGCAAGACCTTCGGGGTCGGCGACGGGGCGCTGAAGAATCCGGGGAACTGGAAGTACCTGGTCAACCCGTTCAAGCCGTCCTGGGGCGAGCCCTACGTCGACCAGGTCGTGCGGATGATGGCGGCGCTGGACGGCGCCAAGGACGCCGCCCGCGGTCACGAAGCCGTGCTGGTCAGCCATCAACTGCCGATCTGGATCGTGCGGTCCTACGCCGAGCGGCGCAAGCTGTGGCACGACCCGCGCAAGCGGCAGTGCACCCTCGCGTCCCTGACGACCTTCACCTACCGCGGCGACAAGATCGTGTCCGTCGGCTACACCGAGCCGGCCCGTGATCTCGTCCCGGCCCATCTCCTCGCCGGCGCGAAGCCGGTCAAGGGGAAGGACAAAGCGTTCGGCGCCTGACCAAGACAGGGAAAAAGGCGGGAACGACGGGTTTGATCACTCGTCGGAGTCGGCTGTCGTGACAGCTCTATGACATTTGTTTCGCAACCCACATGGTTCCCGGCGAACTTTCTCGACCGTCGCGTCCTCTCACAGGTAGACCACAGAGGACGCGACGGATGGGGAAGCAATGCGGAGTCTCACTCGACGGGGAGCGCTCGGAGTCGGTGCGGGCGCCGCGGCGGCCGTAGGACTCGCGGGGTGCGGGACGCTCGGTTCGGACGGGCCGAAGCCCTCCTCCGGCGGTTCCGGGAAGGGGTCCTCCGGCGGTCCCACCAAGGCCCTGGAGCCCCGCGCCAAGCCCATCGGTGACGGCTCGACGTCCTTCACCGGCGCCCAGCCCAAGCAGCCCGCGAAGCCCGTGCCGCTGGAGCCGGGGCAGACCCCGCCGCAGTTCGTGATCTTCTCCTGGGACGGCGCGGGCGAGGTGGGCAACGGCCTGTTCCCCCGCTTCCTCGACCTCGCCAAGCAGCACGGCGCGAGCATGACCTTCTTCCTCTCCGGCATCTATCTGCTGCCCGAGTCGAAGAAGCGCCTGTACAACCCGCCGAACAACGCGCAGGGCGCCTCCGACATCGGCTACCTCACCGACGAACACGTCAAGGCGACCCTCACCAACGTCCGGCGCGCGTGGCTGGAGGGCCACGAGATAGGCACCCACTTCAACGGCCACTTCTGCTCCGGCTACGGCACGGTCGGCAACTGGACGCCCCAGCAGTGGCGCAGCGAGATAGACCAGGCCAAGTCCTTCGTGAAGGAGTGGCGCACCAACACCGGCTGGCACGACCTGCCGTCGCTGCCCTTCGACTACGAGAAGGAACTCGTCGGCGGCCGTACGCCCTGTCTCCTCGGCCAGGACAACCTGCTGCCCACCGCCCGCTCCCTCGGCTGGCGCTACGACGCCTCCTCGCCCGGCGGCCGCCAGGTCTGGCCCGTGAAGCGCAACGGCGTGTGGGACTACCCCCTCCAGGCCGTCCCCTTCCCCGGGCACAGCTTCGAGGTCCTCTCGATGGACTACAACATGCTGGCCAACCAGTCGGTCAACTCCACCAACGCGCCCGCCTACAACTACCCGGGCTGGCGTACCCAGGCCGCGCAGGCCTACATCTCCGGTTTCCAGCGCGCGTACGAGTCGAACCGCGCCCCCTTCTTCATCGGCAACCACTTCGAGCACTGGAACGGCGGCATCTACATGGACGCCGTGGAGCAGGCCTTCAAGCACATCGCCCGGTTGAAGGAGAAGGGCGAGGACGTGCGCATGGTCTCCTTCAAGCAGTTCACCGACTGGATCGACGTGCAGAAGCCCGAGGTGCTGGCCCAACTGCGCACCCTCGATGTCGGCCAGGCGCCGGCCGGCGGCTGGAAGTCCTTCCTGGCCGCGAGCCCCAGCACTTCCTCCAGCGCCTCTTCCACGGCCAGCGGAGACGCCGCCTGAAATGCGGGTTTCCGCCCGCCGGACGCCCTTGAGGGGGGCGCGCAAGATCCTCAGAACGGGCATGCGAAACTTTTCACATGAGTGCCGCCAGTCGCGCCCGTAGCCGCTCCGTCCTGTCGACCGCCGGCGTTGCCGTCGCCGCGTTGGTGCTGTCCGCGTGCAGCTCCGGAGGTACCTCCGGAGGCTCCGGCAACACCAACTTCATCACCGGCTCCGACGGCATCGCGACCGTCAAGAAGGGCGACCGCCAGGCCGCCCCCGACCTGTCCGGCAAGACCATCGACGGCAAGACGCTGAACACCGCCGACTACAAGGGCAAGGTCCTCGTCGTCAACGTGTGGGGCTCCTGGTGCTCCCCGTGCCGCGCCGAGGCGGACAACCTGGTCCAGGTCGCCAAGGCCACCGCGGACAAGGACGTCCAGTTCGTCGGCCTCAACACCCGTGACACCAGCACCGAACCGGCCGTGGCCTTCGAGAAGAAGTACGAGGTCCCGTACCCGAGTCTCTACGACCCGACGGGCCGGCTGATGCTCCGGTTCAAGAAGGGCACCCTCAACCCGCAGGCCATCCCCTCCACGATCGTCATCGACCGGGACGGGAAGATCGCGGCACGCGCACTCCAGGCACTCAGCGAGGACAAGCTGCGCGAGATGCTCGACCCGGTCATCGCGGAGAAGTGAGCTGACGTGCTCATCGCCGCATCCACCGGCCTGAACTCCACGGTCTACAGCGGGGCCCTGCTGCTCGCGCTGCCGATCGCGGTGCTCGGCGGGCTCGTCTCCTTCTTCTCGCCCTGCGTACTGCCGCTCGTCCCCGGCTATCTCTCCTACGTCACCGGAGTCAGCGGCACCGACCTCGGTGAGGCCCGCCGGGGCCGGATGGTCGCGGGCGCCTCCCTCTTCGTGCTCGGCTTCACCGTCGTGTTCGTCTCCGGCGGGGCGCTGTTCGGCTACTTCGGGCAGACGCTCCAGGAGCAGCAGGGGGTCATGACCAAGATCCTCGGCGTGTTCATGATCCTCATGGGCGTCTTCTTCATGGGGCTCATGCCCTGGCTGACCCAGCGTGAGTTCCGTTTCCACAAGCGGCCCGCCGCCGGGCTGATCGGGGCGCCCGTGCTCGGCGCGCTGTTCGGGATCGGCTGGACGCCCTGCATCGGGCCCACGCTCGCCTCCGTCATCGCGCTCTCCTCGCAGCAGTCGAGTGCCGGTCGCGGCGCCATACTGACCGTCGCGTACTGTCTCGGCCTGGGTGTCCCCTTCGTCCTCACCGCGGTCGCGTTCCGCAAGGCCCTCGGTGCCTTCGGCTGGGTCAAGCGCCACTACGTCTGGGTGATGCGGGTCGGCGGCACCATGATGATCGTGACCGGCGTGCTGCTGCTCACCGGCGCCTGGGACGCGCTGGTGCAGGACATGCAGGGCTGGTCCGACGGCTTCACTGTAGGGATCTGATCGATGAGCAAGACGTCCACGGAAGCGCCCGAGAACCCGGCGGCTGAGGACCAGGACCTCGGCGCCGCCGGCTCCCAGCTCTCCACCGCCCCCGTCGAGACCGCCATGCCCGGCTCCTTCGGCGGCAACCGCGCCCCCGGTCTCACCGGATGGCTCGCCTGGACCGGGCGCGAAGTGCTCGGCTGGGCCCGCTGGATGTGGCGGCAGTTGACCTCGATGCGGGTCGCGCTGATGCTGCTGTTCCTGCTGTCGCTCGGCGCGGTCCCCGGCTCGCTGATCCCGCAGTCCGGCACCGACGCGCTGAAGGTGTCCGAGTTCCAGGACGCGCACAAGACGCTCGGGCCGATCTACCAGAAGCTCGGCCTCTTCCACGTCTACGGCTCGGCCTGGTTCGGCGCGATCTACATGCTCCTGTTCGTCTCCCTCATCGGCTGCATCATCCCGCGCACCTGGCAGTTCGTCGGCCAGCTCCGCGGCCGGCCGCCGGGTGCCCCCAAGCGCCTCAACCGCCTTCCCGCGTACGCCACTTGGCGCACCGCCGCCGAGCCGGACGAGGTCCGGGAAGTCGCCCTCGCGGCCCTGAAGAAGCGGCGCTTCCGTGCCCACGTCGCCGGGGACGCCGTAGCCGCCGAGAAGGGCTATCTCCGCGAGACCGGCAACCTCCTCTTCCACCTCGCGCTGATCGTGATGCTGATCGCCTTCGCCTGGGGCCAGCTCTTCAAGTCCGAGGGCGACAAACTGATCGTCGAGGGCGACGGCTTCTCCAACACCCTCACCCAGTACGACGACTTCAAGTCCGGCAACCTCTTCAGCGACGACGACCTCGTGCCCTTCAGCTTCAACCTGAAGAACTTCGTCGGCACCTATGAGCGCACCGGCCCCAACCGCGGCACCCCGAGCACCTTCCAGGCCGACATCACCTACAGCCTCGGTGCCTACGGCAAGGCGCAGAAGCACACCATCAAGGTCAACGAGCCGCTGGAGATCGGCGACTCGAAGGTCTATCTCGTCAGCCACGGCTACGCCCCCGTCGTCACCGTCCGGGACGGCAAGGGCAACGTGGTCCTCCACCAGGCCGTACCGATGCTGCCGATCGACTCCAACATCACCTCGCAGGGCGCCATCAAGGTCCTCGACGGCTACAAGAACGCCCAGGGCGTCGCCGAACAGCTCGGCTTCGCGGCCCTGTTCGTACCGACGTACGGCAAGGGCAGCGGCACGATGTTCTCCCAGTACCCCGGGCTCGACTACCCGGTGCTCAACGTGACCGGCTACCACGGAGACCTCGGCGTCAACTCGGGCATCCCGCAGAACGTGTACCAGCTCGACACCAAGAACCTGAAGCAGTTCAAGACCGCCAAGGGCGCCATCCTCAAGGCCCAGTTGCTCCCGGGCGAGACGATGACACTGCCGAACGGCGCGGGGTCGATCACCTTCGACAAGCAGATCAAGGAGTGGGCGGGCTTCCAGGTCGTCCAGCAGCCCGGCACGAGCTGGGCGCTGGCCGGAGCGCTCACCGCGATCCTCGGTCTGGCCGGCTCCCTGTTCATCCAGCGCCGCCGCGTCTGGGTACGGGCGACCACGACCCCCGACGGCACCACCCTCGTCGAAATGGCCGGCCTCGGCCGCAGCGAGTCCGCGAAACTCCCCGAGGAACTCGGCGACCTGGCCGCACTCGTACACGACCGGGCCCCGACGAAGACGGCCGCCGGGCCTAAGGCCGCCAACGCCGCGAAGTCCGGCGCCGGCTCGACGACCGCCGGTGCCTCGACGACCGCGGATGAGTTGAAGGCCGCCGACGTTCCGAAGACGGCCGATGCTTCGAAGACCGGCGGTGCTCCGAAGGCGGCTGACGCCTCGACGACCGCTGATGCTCCGAAGACGGCCGACGCCTCGCGGGCCACGGGTGGGTCGAAGGTCGCCGATGGGTCGAAGCCTGGCGCTGACTCGACGACCGCCGATGAGTTGAAGGCGGCCGACGTTCCGAAGACTGCCGATGCTTCGAAGACCGGCGATGCTCCGAAGGCGGCCGATGCCTCGCGGGCCGCCGATGGGCCGAGGGCCGCCGACGCCTCGAAGTCTGGCGACGGCCCGAAGACGGCCGACGCCCCGAAGTCCGGCGCTGACTCGACGACCGCCGATGGGTTGAAGGCCGCCGACGCTTCGAAGACGGCCGACGCCTCGAAGACCGGCGATGCTCCGAAGACGGTCGATGCCTCGCGGGCCACGGGTGGGTCGAAGGCCGCCACCGCCCCGAAGTCCGGCGCTGACTCAACGACCGCCGATGCCCCGAAGACGGCCGACGCCTCGCAGGCCGCCGATGGGCCGACGGCCGCCGACGCCTCGAAGTCCGGCGACGCCCCGACGACCGCCGACGCCCCGAAATCCGCCAACGCCCCGAAGACCCCCAACCCCGACGCCGACACCCCCGACTCCGACTCCGACCCCGGCGTCGAACCGCCCGTACCCGCCGAAGGGGCTGAGAAATGACTCTCGCCGCCGCAACCGATTTCGCCTCCGCGACCAATCTGGCCACTGCCACCAACGAGCACCTGGCCAACCTCAGCAACACGCTGATCTACTCCTCGATGGCCGTCTACACGCTGGCCTTCCTGGCGTACATCGCCGAATGGACCTTCGGCAGCCGCAGCAAGATCGGCCGTACGGCCGCCGCGCTGACCGGTGCCGGGGTGAAGAAGGCGGACGCGCCCGCCGTCACCGTCAAGAACGCCGGCGGCACCACCGTGCTGGAGCGGCCGAAGGTCGTCGTGCGGGCCGCGTCCGGTTCGCGTGATGTGCCGGACGGTCCCGGCGCGCACGGCGGGGACGAACAGGGCGACCTCTACGGCCGTATCGCCGTGTCCCTCACGGTGCTCGCCTTCCTCGTCGAGCTGAGCGGTGTCATCGCCCGCGCGGCCTCGGTGGAGCGGGCGCCCTGGGGCAACATGTACGAGTTCAACATCACCTTCTCCACGGTCGCCGTCGGCGTGTACCTCACGCTGCTGCTGCTCAAGAAGAACGTGCGCTGGCTCGGCCTGTTCCTGGTCACGACGGTCCTCCTCGATCTCGGCATCGCCGTCACCGTCCTGTACACCGCCAGCGACCAGTTGGTGCCCGCGCTCCACTCGTACTGGCTGTACATCCACGTCTCGACGGCGATCATCTGCGGCGCGGTCTTCTACGTGGGCGCCGTCGGCACGCTGCTCTACCTCTTCAAGGACAGTTACGAGAACAAGCTGGCCAACGGCGGCAAGCCCGGCGCCTTCGCCACCTCCGTGCTGGAGCGGCTGCCCGCCTCCGCGAGCCTCGACAAGTTCTCCTACCGCGTCAACGCGGCCGTCTTCCCGCTGTGGACGTTCACGATCATCGCGGGCTCGATCTGGGCCGAGTCGGCCTGGGGCCGCTACTGGGGCTGGGACCCGAAGGAGACCTGGGCGTTCATCACCTGGGTCGCCTACGCCTGCTACCTGCACGCCCGCGCCACCGCCGGCTGGAAGGGCCGCAAGGCCGCCTACCTGGCCCTGATCGCCTTCGGCTGCTGGATCTTCAACTACTACGGCGTCAACATCTTCGTCGGCGGCAAGCACTCCTACGCCGGCGTGTAAGCGGCAACTCCCGTACGGCGAAGGCCGGTTCCGTGTGACATGGGTCACCGGAACCGGCCTTCGTCGTACGGACAGGTAGAGGGGTGTGGATACGAATCTCCAGTTGAGGAAACGCATCCGCGCGGGGGACCACGACGCCTTCGGTGAGCTCTTCGACGCGTACGCACGCTCCGTCTACAACCATGCCTTCCGGCTCACGGGGGACTGGGCGCAGGCCGAGGACCTCGTGTCGCTGACCTTCCTGGACGCCTGGCGCCTGCGCGGCAAGGTCGACGAGGAGGGCGGTTCGCTACGGCCCTGGCTGCTCGGCATCGCCACCAATGTCACGCGCAACACCCGCCGCGCCGCCCGAAGACACGCGGCCGCCGTCTCCCGGCTGCCCCGTGCCGAGGCCGAGCGCGACTTCGCCGACGAGGTCGCCGCCCGCATCGACGACCGGGCCGAACTGGCCCTCGTACGCGCCGCGTTGGTCACCCTGCGCCGCGCCGAGCGCGAGGTGCTGGCCCTGTGCGTGTGGTCCGGGCTCGACTACCGGGCCGCCGCCGAGGCGCTCGGGGTGCCCGTGGGGACCGTACGGTCGCGGCTCTCGCGGGCGCGCGCAAAGCTCGCGAAACATCTCAAAAGCACGGAACTCCCCCTGCGGGACGGACAGATGAAAGGTGACCGCGGCCCCGCGGTCGGGCCCCCGAGGGAGGACAAGCGATGAACCAGCTCCCGGAACTCCCCGAGAGAGACCTTCCGCCGGGCCGTCACCGACTCCTCAAGGAGCATCTGATGACCGAGATCCGGCACGCGACCGCGACTGTCGAGAAGCCCGCCCCCGTGCGGAGGAAGTGGCTGCGGCCCGCGCTCGCCGCGACCGCCGTCGCCACCGCCGCGGCCGTCGCCTTCGTGGTCCTGCCGTCCTCCTCCAGCCCGAATGGCCCGGACGGCCCGGGCGGCCCGGGCACGTCCGCGCGCCCGTCGAGCAGGTCCGCGGTCGCCCTCCTGGAGGACATCGCGCTGGCGGCCGAGCACGAGAAGTCCTACGGCACCGTCCGCGACGACCAGTTCGTGTACGTGGAGAGCAAGGTGTCGTACGCACACGACGAAGGAGGAGCGAAGAGCACGATCGACCCGCTGCACCGGCAGGAGGTGTGGATGTCGGTGGACGGCCTGCACACGGGCCTGGTGCGGGAGACGGGCGTCGGGTCGCACTCCGTCCCGCCGGACGTGAAGCCGGGCAAGGCCGGCTGGGACGTCTCCTCCTTCTACAACAACGTCAGGACACTGCCGACCGACGCCGACGCGATGTACGACTACCTCGCCAAGTCCGCCCTGAAGTACGGCGGTCAGGAGCAGAACCAGGCGATGTTCGTGCTGGTCGGCGACCTCCTGCGGAACTCGATCGTGCCACCGGAGCAGAGCGCGGCCCTCTTCCGGGCGGTGGCCAGGATTCCCGGCATCACGACGGTCGAGCACGTGGTGGACGCCGAAGGCCGGCCCGGTGTCGCCATCGCCCGCACCGACCCCGACAACCCGCTCCGGGACGAGTGGATCTTCGACGCGAAGACCTACGAGTTCCTGGGCGAGCGCGAGGTGGCCACCAAGGACAACGCCGGCGTGAAGAAGGGCACGGTCACCGCGAACACCGCCGTCCTGCGCCGGGCCGTGGTGGACCGGGCGGGCCAACGGCCGTAGGAATCAGCGCTGTTCAGGCCGGAGGCAGGCACTCCTTCGACGGGGGCCTGCCCTCCGGCCAGGCGATCTTCACGAAGCGGGCGTGGCCCTGCCGGGTGAGTTCCACGATCGGTACGGCCTTGTCGTACGGGTTGCCGTGGACGTCCAGGCAGATCCAGCCGCTCGCCCCGCTCACCCGCAACGAGCCCTTGACCTGCGGCCATTGGAGGCCGACGTCGGACAGGGGCGGGATCTTCTGCTGGTCGGGGGTGGCCTCGCGGATGCCGTGGACGGCGAGTTGCATCGCGTCGTAGGCGATGATCGCCTGGCCGTCGTCGAGGGAGAGCGGGCCGACCGGGCCGACGGGCGCGGTCTTCGCGGCGGCCAGCAACTTGTCGAGGTCCTGCGTGTCCTGGGCCGAACCGCCGGTCGCCGGGGCCTTGTTGAGCCAGGCGTCCGGGTGGGCGAGGGCGGTGAAGCGGACGGAGACACCGTGCTGGAGGGCACTGGTCTCGAGATTGTCGTCGCCGGTCAGGTACGAGCCCTCGTCGCCGGTGAGCACCGTGAACGTCCGTGACTGGCAGCCGCGGCGGCCCAACGCGTTGATGAACTGGCGCAGTTGGGTGTGCCGGCCGGCGAAGAACACCGTGTCCAGCGGCGCGTCCGTGTCGCAGACCAGGTCGGTGATCTGCCGGAAGGTGTTGGGCGTGCTGCCCTCCTGGCTGCGGTCGGCGGGCGGGGTGAACGGCCAGGAGCCGTACGGCGAGCCCTTGAGCAGGGTGCTGAAGGCGTGTTGGAGCGTCTTCGTGTACGGGTCGCCGGGCTTGTCGTAGACCAGCAGCGCCCGGTCCGCCGTCACCTTGGCGAAGGAGGCCAGCGCGCGCGCCTCGTCGGTGTTGGTGGGGGAGACCCGGGCGAGCCCGGGGTAAGGGTCCTTGCCCCGCTGCCCGTTGGCGAGGTCGTCGGCGGTGATGGACGAGCCGACCACCGGCACACCGAGCCGGGTCAGCTTCGCCACGGCCTTCTTGTTGTTGTCGGTGCTCATCCCTATCCCGGTGACCGCCCGCAGTCGGTCGGACGACTTCGTCATCGTCACGATCCGGTCGACCGTCCGCTCCCAATAGACGCCCGTGGCACCGGGGTTGGCGAGCGCCAGCCGGATGTACGGGGTCTCGCCGTTGTTGTCGTGGTTGGCGCGGTACTGCGCGAGATACGCGCCCTGCAACTCGTGCCCCACGTCGTTCAGGGTGTCCGTGTCGGTCGCGGTGAACGGCTCGTAGAGCGCGACGGTGACGTACGTACCCGCCTTCAGGGAACTGTTCTCGCGGGCCACCGCCCGGATGGTGTCGGCGAACCGGCGCTGCCCGAAGTCGAACGCCGAGGCCGACACCCCCACGCACTCCCCGCTGTCCTCGGGGCGGGCCACCCCGGCCGCGCACGAGCGGTCCTCGTGCAGGACGGCGCGGAGCAGCACGACCAGGCCGAAGACCAGCGCGGCGGCGACCACAAGGGCCGTGAAACGGTAGATCGGGATCGTCCGGATCCGCTGGACCAGTTCGCGCAGCCACGGCCTCATCGCGGACCCCCGTTCCGTTCGTCGCCGGCCGGCACCCGCAACGGGCGCCCCGCCAGGGCCTGTTCGGGCCACTGCTGGGCGGCCCGCCACAGCGGTTCGCTGCCCGCGGGCCAGATGTTCGAGAGCTGCTCCAGATCGAAGTGCATCCGGCCCGCGACCTCCACGTCCGGCAGCACCAGCGGGTCCGTCACCTGCCACACCGCGTGCAGCAGCCGCCGTACGGTCAGATGCAGGGCCGGGTCCACACCGGCCGGGGGCTCCTCCTCGGCATCCGTGCGGGCGAGCGCGACGGCCTTGCGGTGGTCGCCGGGGGCGCCGATGTCCCGGCCGTGCGGATCGTGCGCGTGGTAGTACGGCGCGGCGGTGACGAACAGCAGCGTCTCCAGCCAGGCGTACGGCGTGATGGTGCGGAAGGTGTTCCGCAGATACGCCACCGCGTCCGCCGTGTCGCCCAGGGCGAGTTCGTGGTGCAGGCGGTAGCGGGCGCGGGCCGGGGTGTCCGGATTGCCGGGCAGACCGTCGTAGTGCGAGAGCAGCGAGCGGTGCACGGCACGCCAGCGTCCGTGGTCGGCGTCGTCGAGGTGCAGCCGCAGCAGGAGCAGGGTGCGCAGGAAGGGGTCGCCGACGAAGTAGCCCTCGGCCGGGGGCAGTCCCTCCGCGGTGAGTTGGGTGCGCAGCCGGTTCACCCCGGCCGCGCCGAAACTGTCCCCCAGCCGTGCCTCCGCCAGCACCCGCGCCGAGTCCCCGTCGTGCGCGGTGGCGAGCACGGCCAGTTCCTCCGCGAGCCCCGGCGGCACCAGCCGGTCGAGCAACTCCCGGTACCCGGGCCGCCGATCGCTCTCCTCGTCCCCCTCCGGCTTGAGCCCCGCGGTCAGCAACTCGCCCGGACTGACGGCCCCGACGGGCCGGTTCTGCCGTACGGCCTGCCCCAGCACCGCCGCCCCCAGCGGACTGCCGGCCGTCAACCGATGGATGGCGTACGGCAGTTGGGGCGGCACCTCGACACGCGTAGCGTCGCCGTCGGCGGCGCACACGTCGGCGATGACGCGCCGCGCCTCCTCCGGGGTCAGCGGCGGCAAGGACACCAACAGGGCCCGCGACGAGGGCGAGGCGCCCGGCACCCAGCCGCTCGCACGGGCCACCTCCGGCAGCGGATGCCGTACGGCGTCCGGCAGATCGGGATGCCGGTGGCCGCGCAGGCCGGCGAAGAAGACCACCTGGTCGCCGTTGCCGTCGGCCCGCTCCTTCAGTACGGCCTTCATCAGCCCCGGACCAGGACCCGACTGCACGTTGTCCACCAGCACGACCGGCCGCCCGACCCGGCGCATCCGCTCCCACCGGCGCCGGTAGGTGTCGCCGAGGTCGGCGAGCAGCGCCCGCAGCAGCCAGCGCTCGGCGTCCGCGCGGGAGGTGCCGTCGGCGCGGAAGTCCCGGGCGATCTCGATCAGCCCGCGCCTGGCCTCGCCGCTCGCACCGGGGTAGTCGCGGTACCAGTCCGCGCCCGACTTCAGCAGTCCGTTCGGCGTCCACACCAGGTCGAAGAGGGTGTCCAGGGTCGCCTCGATGACGGCCTGGCCCACCGGCCCCGTACCGGACAGATTGGCGATGAGCCGGGAGGCGACCTTGCCGGCCCAGCCCTGCGCGATCACCGCCCAGCGCCGCGCCGGGTCGCTCAGCAGCAGGATCCGCCGGGCCTCCTCGCGGGCACTGTCCTCGTCCCGGGCACCCCAGCCGGTCGCGCACACGGCCAGCAGCCCGGCCTCCAGGCGCGGGAAGTCGATGCTCCCGGCGCCGTGCACCACCGGCTCCCTGAGCTGCTCCGCGATCGTCGTCAGCGCCTGCCACACCGGCGACCAGGTCGCGGCGGGCCGCCCCTCCGGCAGTCGTACGAGCCGGTCGGCCTCGCAGTCGATCAGCGCGACCGGCGTGTGCCCGCGGTACGCGGTCCGCAGCTCGGCCAGCGCCATGCTCTTGCCGAGCCCGCGCGCGCCCGCGAGCACCACGAAGGGCGGTTCCGGGTGTTCGTACGGCGAGGTGAGCAGCTCGTACGGGCGCAGGCCGGTCAGCCGCGCGGCGAGACCGGGCGGCTGTGCCTCGAACAGCGCCACGCGTCCATGCAGCCCTCTCCCCACCGCATCTCCCCCTGAGCGGTCGCCCGGCACTGCAACCGGTTCTATCAACACCAGGGTAAATAGGGGGAGTTGGTTCGGACTAGAGCGAGTGGTGTCCGTTGGGTTACGAAAATGTCGGAACGGCGGACTTCTGGGTGACGGGCTCAGTCGACGGTGATCGAGTCCAGCTTCTCCCGCAGGTAGACATGCGAATCGACAGCCTCGTACGCCACACGCCCGACCGGCGCGGGCACGGACTCCACGAGCGTGCCCGGGGTGCACTCGCCGAAGTAGACGAGCGACATCAGCTCCTCGGCGGGCGCGTCGGCGGGCGGCGGCAGCACGCGGTGCCGTCCCGACCGCCACCGGTCGCCGGTCCAACGGGCCATCAGATCACCGATGTTGATGGTGAACGCCGCCGCGTCGAACGGCGCGTCCTCCCACCCGCCCTCGTCGGTGAAGACCTGCAGTCCCCCCTTCCCGGCCTGCCGGTCGAGGATGGTC
Organism: Streptomyces sp. NBC_01478; assembly: GCF_036227225.1. Lineage (GTDB taxonomy): Bacteria > Actinomycetota > Actinomycetes > Streptomycetales > Streptomycetaceae > Streptomyces. The sequence goes on from NZ_CP109444.1 coordinate 6,780,129, forward strand.
ACGGTCCCGAAGTCGGTGTGCGGACCGATCCGGAACTGCCCCGGCTCCGGTTCCCCGACGACCTCCATCCCCGGGTACCAGTTGATGTTGAACCCGTACGTCGGATGGTCCATGTGCCGGGAGAAGAAGTCGGGTTCGAGCTCGAGCGCGACCCCGAGCAGCGACAGCAACTGCTTCTCCAGCTCGCCCATCCGGTCCAGGTACTCCTCGCAGAGCGCCCGCAGTTCGGGCATCTCGTCCGGCCACACGTTGGGCGCGTACCACTCCGCGTTGACCACCGGGTCCGCGAAGGGCCGGTGCGTGGCGAAGGTCAGCGACTCCTTCAGGTCGGGCGGGGTCTCGGTCCCCTCCGAGTACCCGTTGGCCTCGGCCCCGGGCCCGAGCCACCCGCGCCCGCCGACCTTGGCGCTGTACGGCTCCTTCACGTCGACCGGCAGCGCGAAGAAGGAACGGGCGGCCTCCCGGATCCGGGACCGCAGCTCCGGATCGACCCCGTGCCCGGTGACCAGCAGGAACCCGGCCGTCTGCAGGGCTTCGTCGACGGTACGGGCGATGTCCTTCCGCGTCTCCTCGTCCCCCTCGATCCAGGGACGGAGATCGATCGTCGGAATGCGGGGTGGGGTCTGGGGCTCAGTCACCGATGTCCTCGTTCCAGAGTTCCGGGTTGTTCTTGATGAAGTCGCGCATCAGCCCGGTGCACTCGGGATCGTCGAGGAGGACGATCTCCACACCGTGCTCGGCGAGCCAGTCGTGCCCGCCGTGGAAGGTGGCGGCCTCGCCGACGACGACCCGCGAGATACCGAACTGCCGCACCAGCCCCGAGCAGTACCAGCACGGCGAGAGGGTCGTGACCATGGTCGTCCCGCGGTACGACCGCTGCCGTCCCGCCGCCCGGAACGCGGCCGTCTCCGCGTGCATCGAGGGGTCGTCGTCCTGGACGCGCCGGTTGTGGCCGCGCCCCAGCAGGGTGCCGTCGGCGTCGTAGAGCGCGGCGCCGATCGGGATGCCGCCCTCGGCGAGCCCGGCGCGGGCCTCCGCGACGGCGGTGGCGAGCCAGGTCCGTGCCTGTGCCTGATCGATGCGGTTCATGGCTCCCACTCTCCAGTGGCCGAAACACGAGGGCAACGTGCGGAAAGTACTCTCCCCGCAACCCTTAACCGGACGAACTGTCCGCGCCTCTGGAGGTTCCCGTGCCCGCACTCACCCTCCGTGAGGTCCTGGCCCTCGACCCGGTCCGCGCCGCCGAGCCCGAGCTCCTCGCCGGCGAGGCCGCCCTCGACCGCCCCGTGCGCTGGGTTCACTCCAGCGAGGTCTACGAGGGCGCGAACTTCCTCGACGGCGGCGAACTCCTCCTCACCAACGGCTTCGGCCTCACCGACACGGACGCCGAGATCCGCCGCCGCTACGTCCGCGAACTGGCGGCGCGCGGCGCGTCCGGCCTGGCGGTGGAGATCGGCCGCTCCCTCCCGACGATGCCGCCCGAGGTCACCGACGAGGCCCGCCGCCTGGGCCTGCCCCTCCTGGCCCTCCACCGGGTCGTCCCCTTCGTACGGATCACCGAGGCCGCCAACCGGGCGATCGTCGCCCGGGGCCTGTCCGGCCGTTCCGTCGTACGACCGTGGGGCGACGACCACACGGCCGCGCTCCTGGCCGACCTCGCGGACCGGGCCGCGCTGAACCAGCCCGAGGTCGAGGCGCGGTCGGCACTGGCCGGCTTCCACCCCGGCCCCGGCGCCCGCCTGATCGGCGTCTCGGTGCACGGCGCGCGCGACGTGACGTCCGTGGACCGGGCGGTACGGCTGCTGGGCGGGGCGAGCGCGCTGCGGGCGACGTTCCCGGGCGACGTACTGGCGCTGCTGGCCCTCCCCGGCACGGTCGCGGGCGACCCCATCCGCGCGGTCCAGGACGCCTTCCGAACGGCCGCCGACCCCGGGCTGACCGTCGCGGTCGGCCACGCCGTCGAGGCGGGCAGCGGCTGGCTCCGCTGGAGCGACACGCTACGGGCGGCCCGTACGACACTGGAGCTGGCGCTGACGGTCCCTTCCGCCGAACCCGCCCTCCCGGACGGCCCGTTGGTGACCTCGGCGCGGGCACTGGCGCTGGAACGGGAGCTGACACGCGGCGGCATCGACACGAACCGCGACCGCCTGGCCCGCCTGGTCCAACACGCGCTGGGCCCGCTGCTGGCGTGGGAGGCGGCCCATCCCAGCGACCTCGTACGGACGTTGGAGGTACACCTGCGCCACGGCTGCTCCCCGACCCGCACGGCAGCCCTGCTCCACATCGGCCGCCAGTCCCTCTACCAACGCCTCGAACGCATCGAGTCGTTGCTCGGCCTGGAGATCGACGACCCGGATCTGCTGGGGGAGTTGCTGGCGGCGGTGTGCGCGCACCGGGTGGTGCGGGGGATGGGGGCGGCTCAGGTGCGGGGCTTGCGGACGGTGGCGTAGGGGGTCAGCGCAGGGTGACGAGGCTGGGCCCGTTGAACGGGGCGTAGCAGGTCACGGTGGGCGGGGTGCGCAGGATGTCGTCCTCGGCGAACAGTGTGCGTACGGCGTCGAAGGAGACGTCGCCGCTGACCACGGGGGCGACACGGTCGTAGAGCTCGCGTGCGGACTCCGGCAACGGCTCGCCGGGCCTGCCCGCGTCCTCGCCCCACACGTCCCAGAGCAGGGTCTCGACCTTGTTCAGGGCGGCGAGGTCGAGGCGGACGGCGCCGGCGACGAACGACTCGCCCCAGAGCGGACCCTCCTCCGGCGGATGCAGTCCGAAGGTCCTGGGGTCGGCGCCGCCCGTGCGGATGGCCCGCCAGGCCTCGCCCGCGACGAGGAAGCGGTCGCGGGGTACGTCCATCGGGTCGAAGTCGATGTTCCAGTGGTCCGTGACGGCGGGGTCGGTGAGCTGGGAGTCGGCGAGGAGCCAGCCGTTCTCGTCGTGCCAGTACTCGGTGACGACGTGGTCGCTGTGGAAGCCGTCGGAACCGAAGTAGTCGACGAAGCCGGAACGGATACGGGCCGGGACACCGAGGTGCCGCAGGAACGAGCAGTGCAGCAGCGAGAAGTCCCGGCACACTCCGACGAACCGGTCGCCGGGTGCGCGCCGCAGGGTGAGCGGGGCGTCGTTCCGCTCGACGAGGATCCGCAGGATGTCGTCGATGTAGCGGGTCTCGGCGTCGTTGTGGAGCCGGTCGGTGGGGTGGGTGTGGTCGTAGAGGCCGGCTTCCAGGCGGTGGATGAGCAAGTCGCGGGTGATGCGGGCGAGTTGGGCGGGGGCGCGGGGGAGGCCGGCGTAGAGGCGGGCGAGGGCGCCGGGGTCGGAGTACGTGCTCTGGGCGGCGTAGAAGGCGCGGAAGTCGAGGGGCATGACACCGCACCGTGTCAAAATTCGCCCCGGATTGTCCAGAGTCGAGGGGCACTTCGGTCCAAGGCTGCTTCACTTCGGGTCGGCTTCACTTCGGGCCGGCGCTACTTGGGGTCGGCGGCGACCGAGCGCCAGATCCGTTCCGGCAGGACGCGCGCGGCCTCGTCGAGATCGAGTTCGACGTCGTCGATGCCGGAGAGCCAGCGGCGGACCACACCGACCAACGGCCCCAGCACGAGGGACTCGATCAGGGGAAGCGGCAGCGGCGCCAACTCACCTGATTCGACATGGGTTTGGATCCAGAGGGCGAACACCGACAGCCGGGCCTCCTGGGAGTCACGCAGTTCCCTGGCCTGGGTCATGTTCCGCTGGTCGGTTCTCGCGGAGTGCAACAGCAGGGCGGCGTCCCGGTGTTCGCGGGCGAAGGCCAGATGCGTCCGGACGATCGCGCGAATTCCCGTACGGGCGGTACGAGTTGCGTGCAGCGCGGTCACCAACTCACCCAGCAACCGGCTCAGCCACCGCTCCGCCAGCGCGTCGAACAGCCCGTCCAGGCTGCCGAAGTGGTGGTACAGACTGCCGAGGCTGACGCCGCTGGCCTTGGTCACGGCGCTGACGGTGAGGCCCTGTTCACCCTGCTCCGCGAACAGGCGCAGCGCGGCGTCGAGGAGCAGGTCTGCGGTGACCTCGCCGCGTTGTTGCTTGGGGCTCATGCGGGACAGCGTATGGGGACCGGGTTCTAGAGTGAATTTCTAGAGCAGATTTCTGGAATGCCCTTCCGGTCTGATCACTCGCCGGTCCAGACTTGCCGGTAGCCGGGCCCGCGTCCGTCAGTCTCGGGGGATACGGATGGCCGCGGGCCCGGCGCCGGACCGAACCGGTGCATAGGATCGCCGGCATGCCCCTGCGTCCTGTTCAGGTGAACATCAAGGCGGTCGACGTCTCGGCGCTCGGCCGGTTCTGGGCGGAGGCGCTCGGCTGGGGTCTCGCCAGCCCCGGCGTGACGACCTACGTGGGCCCCGCCGACGGCCTCGTCTGGCCCGAACCGCTCGGCCTCGGCATCGACCTCGTCCCCGTCCCCGAACCCAAGACACCGACGAAGAACCGCCTGCACCTCGACCTCGCCACCACCTCTACGACCCATCAGGCGGAGTTGGTCGCGCGCCTCCGGTCCCTCGGTGCGACGCCGGTCGACGTGGGCCAGGTCGATGTGCCGTGGACGGTCCTCGCCGATCCGGAGGGCAACGAGTTCTGTGTGCTGGAACCCCGTGAGATCTACCTGGACAACGGGCCGATCGCCGCGGTGGTGATCGACTGCGTGGATCCGCGAGCGATGGCCCGTTTCTGGGGCACGGCAACGGACTGGACCGTGCACGAAGTGGCCGACGACCACGCATCGTCGCGCTCCGCCAAGGGCGTCGGCCCGTACCTGGAATTCCTCCGCACACCTGACGCGAAAACCGTGCTGGACCGTATCCACCTCGATCTGTTGCCGTACCCCGACGACGACAAGGCAGCGGAGGTCGACCGGCTCCGGGCCCTCGGCGCGACCGATCTCGACGTCGGTCAGGGCGATGTCCCGTGGACGTGCCTGAAGGACCCGGAAGCCCACGAGTTCTGCGTTCTCGCGTTGTCCTGACGCGGGGCCCCTCGTTGATACCCCGCCAGTTGTGATGTGCGGGTTGGGCCACTCGCTTCTTTGTCAGTGTCGGGCTTCCGCGGCCCGAGTAAAGGGCGCTCCCTGCGGTCGCGTCGGCTGCGCCGATTCCGCTGCGCTCCACCCTTGACTCGGTCCGCTCCAGCCCGTTTGAGAAGCGAGCGAGCGGCCCGGAGGAATGGGTGGCCGACGCATGAGTTCCCTTGCCGGTACTGCGTTCTGGGCCGGGGTGAGGGAGCGCGCTGGCGTCTCGCCTGCACGCCGGGCCGGCTTAGCGGCGAACGGAGAGTGGGGACTTCCGGAGCAAGACTCCGGGCCTGCGGGCGCAGGGGCGCGTTCGCGTCTCGCCTGCACGCCGGGTCGGCTCGGCGGCCAGCCCCTGGTGGGGACTTCTGCAAGAAGACGGCGGGTCGGCAGGAGGGCTCCGGGTCGGCAGGGAGGTTCCGGGGCGGGAGGGTGGGCCTGTGGCAGTCGGTCGGTCCTGCGCTGAGCTGGGCTCGGCCGTCCTGGGCTGTCCTGGGCTGGGTGGGGGTGCGGGCGGTGGGCCCCGTCCGTCGATCGGGTCTCTCGCCCGGGGTGCCGGTTCGCGGAAATGTGAGGGTCGGGGGTTGAGGTGTGGCATTTCCCGGCCCCGGCAGCCTTCGCTCCCGGGGCTTCCTTCCCGCCGCCGACCGTGTCCTGTCTGGAAGCTGGGGTCTTTCCTAACCGGTCAAAGCCTGTGACGGTGGTTAGTTTTACCTCCAGCCTCCAGCACCCACCCACCCGACGCCCACCAGCCGTTGGCCGCTGAGTCGACCGATCCGGTGTGCCGGCGAGGCGCGACCGCGCCCCTGCTCGCGCAGGCCCGGGGGCTTCATACGGAATCGCGGGCGGGTTCGGGGTCTCGTGCGGAAGCCCCACCGGGGGTTGGCCGCTGAGCCGACGCGGCGTGCTGGCGAGGCGTGATCGCGCCTCTGCGTCCGCAGGCCCGGAGTGCTCGTACCGAAGTCCCCACCCGCCGTCGGCCGCTGAGCCGACCCGGCGTGCAGGCGAGGCGTGAACGCGCCCCTGCACGCGCAGGTCCGGAGTCTTGCTCCGGAAGTCCCCACCGGGGGTTGGCCGCTGAGCCTGCCCGGTGTGCAGGCGAGACGCGAACACGTCCCTGCGCGCGCAGGCCTGGGGTCTGGTACGGAAGTTCCTGCCCGCCGTTGGCCGCTGAGCCGACCCGGCGTGCAGGCGAGGCGTGAACGCGCCCCTGCGCACGCAGGCCCGGGGTCTCGTACGGAAGTCCCCACTCGCCGTTGGCCGCTAAGCCTGCCCGGCGTGCAGGCGAGACGCCAGCGCGCCCCCTCCATCCCGGCCGGGAACGCAGCTCACCCAAGGGAACTAGTGCGTCGGCCACCCATTCCTCCGGGCCGCTCGCTCGCTTCTGAAACGGGCTGGAGCGGACCGAGTCAAGGGTGGAGCGGAGCGGAATCGGCGTAGCCGACGCGACCGCAGGGAGCGCCCTTTACTCGGGCCGTGGAAGCCCGACACTGGCAAAGAAGCGAGTGGCCCAACGGTCACGTACGAACAGGCGCCCACTGCACACCGGCGTCACGTCCAGCTCACCCCTGAGCCACCCTGAGCAGCAACTTCCCCGTACTGGCCCGCGCCCCCATCACCCGATGTGCCTCCGCCGCCTCCTCCAACCCGAACTCCGCCGTCACCGGCAAGGACACCGTGCCGTCGACCACGGTTGCGAACGCCCGCTCGGTCAGGGCTCGTAGGGCTGTCGGGTCAGTCTGGGCCAGGGTCAGGATCGAGAAGCCGGAGACGGACAGGGCGCCGGGGTACAACTCGGGCTGGCCCACTTGCCACGGTGCCGCCGAACTCGCGTTGCCGAAGGAGACCAGGCGGCCGAAAGTCGCCAGGGAGGCCAGGCTGCGCCGGAGGGTCTCGCCGCCTACCGGGTCCAGGGCGAGATCGACCCCGCGCCCACCCGTCGCCGCCCGCACCGGCGCCTCGAACTCGCCCACGAACACCTCGTCGTAGCCGTACCCGCGCGCGAACTCCGCCTTCGCCGCGCTCGATACGACGCCGTACACGGAACCCGCTCCAGCCGCCCGCGCCAACTGCCCCACCACCGTGCCGATCCCGCCCGCCGCACCCTGCACGAGCAGCGTCTCGCCGGGTTGCAGTCGGCCCACCGAGTGGACGAGGGCGTAGGCGGTCGGGAGGACGGTGGGGAGGGTGGCGGCCGTGCGGAGGTCCAAGGTCGGGGGGAGGGGGAAGACGGTCTCCCTCTCCGCGACGGCCACGTCCGCGTACGCGCCGCCCGCCGTCAGGGCCGCCACCACCTGGCCCACGGTGAGACCCTCGACGCCGGCGCCGACCTCCCGTACCCGCCCCGATACCTCAAGTCCGGGTACGAAGGGGAGACTTGGCACCCGGTAGCCCTCGCCCCGCGCCTTGAGGTCGGCGAAGTTCACCCCGGTGTACGCCACGTCGATGCTCACCTGGCCGGCGCCGGGTCGCGGGACCTCCGTCTCCACGACCTTCAGGACTTCGGGACCGCCGTATTCCTGGATCTCGACCGCGCGCATGCCGGACTCCCCGCTCGACTGTTCAATGAAAAGCGAACACTCGTGAGTGTATGGTTTTCGTCGAACACTCGGCAAGCGGAGAGCGCGGGAGGCGGGCATGGCACAGCGGAACACCGTCGGTCATCGGGCCGCCCCCGAACACACCCACCCCGACGACGTCCCCGTGGAAACGGCCCTCGCCGCCCTGGCCGACCCCGTACGCCTCACCCTCGTAAGGGAGTTGGCGGGGTCGGCCGACTGGACCCGGACCTGCGGCAGCTTCGATGTGCCGGTGGGCAAGGCCGCGTTGAGCCATCACTTCGCCGTGCTGCGCGGCGCGGGCCTCGTCGAGCAGCGTGACGAGGGCCCCAGGCGCGTCAACCGCCTCCGCCGGGAGGAGTTCGACGCCCGGTTCCCCGGACTGCTGGCGCTGGTGGTTCGTTGAGGCCCGCGGGAAGGATCAGGCAGCCGACGGCTGAGCCTGCCCCTTCGGGCCCAGGACCTTGCGCAGCACCGCATACAGCACCGCGCTCAGCACGAACCCCACGATCGGCGTGCTGTCACCGAAGGACGGCCAGTGCTTCGGGACGTAGCCGACGTAGTCCTCCTGGTTGGAGAAGAGGGGGACCGAGACCGCGACGCCGATCAACAGGGCTGCCAGGCCTGGCCAGTTGGTGAAGGTGGGGTCGGTCAGGCGGGGGGCCAGTTCCTCGGTGGGCGTGCGGGACTGGGACCAGCGTTCCACCAGGACCACGCCGAGCCAGGGGGCCACCCAGTACGCGATGACCAGCAGGAACGCCTCGTACGCCGAGCCCGCGTCGGACAGTGACGCCCACGCCGCCGCCGTACCGGCCACGCCCGACACCACCACCAGGACACTGCGGTTGAGCCACGGGGGGAGCTTCAGGCCCAGTGCGGTGAGGGAGATCGCGCCGGAGTAGACGTTCAGGGCGTTCGCCGAGATCGCGCCGAGGATGATCGCGATCAGTACCAAGTCGGCGAGCCAGGACGGGAGATGACCGGTGAAGGCCGCCGTCGGGGTCGCGTCCTTGGGGGCCAGGAGAGTCGCCGAGGCCGCGCCCATCACCGCCACGAACGTCACCGACACGAACAGGCCGACCGCCGGGTACAGGACCGTCTTGAACTTGTTCGCCGTGCGCGGGAGATAGCGCGAGTAGTCCGTGGCGTACGGGTTCCAGCCCGCCGCGTAACCCCAGGCCGCGCTGAGCGCGAGGAGGAAGCCGCCTATGCCGCCGCCCGTGCCGCCCCCGCCGAGGTGCGCGTCCTTGAAGGTCCATACGCCGGCCAGCAGGAAGATCACCGCGAGCGCCGGGAACGCGTACTTCTCGAAGGTGTGCACGAAGTTGTGGCCGATGAAGCCGATCAGGATCTCGGCCACCACCACCAACAACAGCGACGGCAGAGGGCGTAGGCCCGTGAGTGTGTTGAGCGCGAATGCCGCGCTCACGCTGTTCACCGCGAACCAACCGACGCCCGCCACAAGGCCGTTGGCCGCCGAGGGGATGATGTTGCCGCGGAAGCCGAAGGAGAAGCGGCCGATCACCATCTGCGGGACGCCGAAGCGTGGGCCGTCCAGGGAGAGGAAGCCCTGTGTGATCGCGCCCAGGCCGGTGCCCAGGACGATCGCCGCGGTCGCCTGCCAGAAGCTCAGGCCGAAGAAGAGGACCGAGATCACGCCGATGTAGACGGTCGCGAACTCGATGTTCGGGGAGGCCCAGGTCCAGAGGAGCTGGAGCGGGCTGCCGTGGCGTTCGGCGTCGGGGATCGGTTCGGCGCCGGCCGTCTCTACGGCGATGACCTTGTCACCGTATTCGGGGGCGAGGGTGCCGGTTGAGTCGGCGGGAGCAGTCGTCATGCGAGGTAAGTGTCCGGTTCCTGCCGGTCCGGGCCCAGAGGCGCATTGTCCGCATCGAGGCGCCCGGCGGCGTACAACCTGCACGTATCCCTCGGGGTTCCTACTCCGTCTTCGGGTCCCGCTCGGGGTCGTCCTTGTTCAGGGACTTCAGGAACTCGGGGTTGTCGTCCGGCGCGACCCACCGGCCCTGCGCGGCCTGCGCCTCGGCCGGGTCGCGCCGCGCCCTGCCCGCGATCAGCCACGCGATCGGGCCCACCAGCACCTCGCCGAAGAGCAGGATGACGAACACCCACGCCAGCTTCGGCATGCCCCGTACGTCCTCCTCGGGCGTGTTCAGGCAGTCCACGAAGGCGTAGATCCACAGAGCCAGGACCAGCAGGAAAGGCAGATACCTGAGCATGGCGGCGAGATTCTCCTGAGTGCTGGGACGGCCCCGGTGACGGGGTCAGGTTAGCGGGTGGCCGCCGTGCTATCCCGGGGGACAACCCCCGGACCCCCGGCAGAAGGCAGGGGTGGACGTCAGGAGACAGCGAGCACTCGGCGATACTGGGACACATGGCTTACGACGATCTTCGCTCCCTGCTCAGGGCACTGGAGCGCGAGGGCGACCTCAAGCGCATCAAGGCCGAGGTGGACCCCTGTCTCGAGGTCGGGGAGATCGTCGACCGGGTTCAGAAGGCCGGTGGGCCCGCGCTGCTCTTCGAGAGCGTGAAGGGGTCCTCGATGCCCCTCGCCATGAACGTCTTCGGGACCGACCGGCGGCTGCTGAAAGCGCTCGGGCTGAAGTCGTACGGCGACATCTCCGAGAAGATCGGCGGGCTGCTGCGGCCCGAACTGCCGCAGGGGTTCGTCGGGGTGCGGGACGCCTTCGGGAAGCTGGGGTCGATGACCCATGTGCCGCCGAAGAAGGTCAAGGACGCGCCCGTGCAGGAGGTCGTCCTCCAAGGGGACGATGTCGACCTCGACCTGCTGCCCGCCCTCTTCACCTGGCCTCAGGACGGCGGGTCCTTCTTCAACCTCGGGCTCACGCACACGAAGGACCCCGAGAGCGGGATCCGTAATCTCGGGCTCTACCGGCTCCAGCGCCACGACAAGCGCACCATCGGTATGCACTGGCAGATCCACAAGGACAGCCGGAACCACTACCAGGTCGCGGCGCGGCGCGGGGAGCGGCTGCCGGTCGCGATCGCCTTCGGGTGTCCGCCCGCCGTGACGTACGCCTCGACCGCGCCCCTTCCCGGTGACATCGACGAGTACCTGTTCGCCGGGTTCATCGCGGGCAAGCGGATCGAGATGGTCGACTGCAAGACCGTGCCGTTGCAGGTGCCGGCGCAGGCCGAGGTCGTCATCGAGGGGTGGCTGGAGCCCGGCGAGATGCTGCCGGAGGGGCCGTTCGGGGACCACACGGGGTTCTACACGCCCCAGGAGCCGTTCCCGGCGCTGACCATCGACTGCGTCACGATGCGGAAGCGGCCGTTGCTTCAGTCGATCGTCGTAGGGCGGCCTCCGACGGAGGACGGACCGCTGGGACGGGCGACGGAGCGGTTCTTCCTGCCGCTGCTGAAGATCATCGTGCCGGACATCGTGGACTACCACCTGCCCGAAGCGGGCGGATTCCACAACTGCGCGATCGTCTCCATCGACAAGAAGTACCCGAAGCACGCGCAGAAGGTGATGCACGCGGTCTGGGGTGCGCACATGATGTCCCTGACCAAGCTGATCGTGGTCGTCGACGCCGACTGCGACGTCCACGATCTGCACGAGGTCGCGTGGCGGGCGCTGGGCAACACGGACTACGCCCGGGACCTGTCGGTCGTGGAAGGACCCGTCGATCATCTCGACCATGCCTCCTACCAGCAGTTCTGGGGTGGCAAGGCGGGGATCGACGCGACGAGGAAGTGGCCCGAGGAGGGCTACACGCGGGACGGCGGCTGGCCCGAGATGGTCCTGTCCGACCCGGAGACGGCGGCGAAGGTCGACCGCCGGTGGAAGGAGTACGGACTTTCGTGAGCAGCGCATCAGCCGCGATCCCGCAGCCGGGGCGCACCAAGGCGTTCCTACGCCTCGTCATGATCGAGCACTCCGTCTTCGCCCTGCCCTTCGCCTACATCGCGGCGCTGACCGCGATGTTCCGGCTGGACGGGAACATCCACTGGGGGCGCCTGCTGCTGGTCACCATCTGCATGGTGGGCCTGCGCACGTTCGCGATGGCGGTGAACCGGATCATCGACCGGGAGATCGACGCCCGTAACCCGCGCACCTCGCACCGGGAGCTGGTCACCGGTGCGATGACGGTCAAGCACGCGTGGACGGGCGCGCTCGTCGCGCTGGTCGTCTTCCTCGGCTCGGCGGCGCTCCTCAACCCGCTCTGTCTGGCGCTGGCCCCCATCGCGGTGATCCCGATGGTGGTCTACCCGTACGGCAAGCGGTTCACGAACTTCCCGCAGGCCATCCTGGGTCTGGCCCAGGCGATGGGCCCGGTCGGCGGCTGGCTGGCGATCACCGGCGAGTGGTCCTGGGACGCGGTGATCCTCGGTCTCGCCGTCGGTATCTGGATCGGCGGCTTCGACCTGATCTACGCCTGCCAGGACATCGAGACCGACCGCGAGATCGGCGTCATGTCGGTCCCGGCCCGCTTCGGCATCCCCGCGTCCATCTGGGGCGCGCGCGTCTGCCACGCGATCACCACGGCCCTCCTCGCCTGGTACGGCGCGGCGACCGGCGCGGGTGCCTTCTTCTGGTTCGGCCTGATGATCGTCGCGGGCGCGTTCCTGTACGAGCACTCGATCGTCCGGCCGCATGACCTGTCCCGCCTCAACCGCGCGTTCTTCAGCGTCAACGGGTTCATCGGGATCGCCCTGTTCGTGTGTGCGCTGCTGGATCTGCTGGTGCGCGGGCTCACGGTGTAGGCGCGGTCCGCGGCGCGGGTCGGCCTACGCCGTCAGCGCGCCGCGCTGCTCGCTGGTGGCCCGCCGCCGGAACACGAACGCCGCCCCCACCCCCGCCACCAGCCCGACCAGGTGCGCCTGCCAGCTCACCCCCGACTGTGTGGGTGCGAGTCCGAGCAGGATCGACGTGCCCCAGACCGCGCCGACGATCAGGCCGACGGCGATGCCCAGCGGGCGGCGCTCGACGAAGCCGCTGATGAGCAGGAAGCCGAAGAGGCCGAAGATCAGGCCGGAGGCGCCCGCCGTGTTGGTGTGGGCCGGGGATATGAGCCAGACGCCCAGGCCGTCCGCGACGATGATCAGCGCGCAGACCGCGGCGAACCGCCGGATGCCGCCCAGCGCGGCGAGGAAGCCGAACACCAGCAACGGCACACTGTTCGCCGCCACATGCGCGAAGCCGAAGTGGATGAACGCGGCCGGCACGATGTCGAGCAGCTCGGACGGCTCACGCGGGACGATCCCGAAGCTGTCGAGGGCGTGGCCGGTCACCACGTCCACCACTTCGAGCAGCCACAACAGCCCGACCCAGCCCACCATCAGCTTGGCCGCGGCCTTCGCACGGTCGCCCTGCGACCACTCCCACTGCGTACCGGACATGGCACCCCCCACGGTCCACTCGTCCCCACAGAAGAACGCCCCGGCACCCTTGGCCGGTTCCCGCCCCGCGACGCCAGCTAGGCTCGGTGTCGTGAACCCAGTCAAGCCAGGAGAGACGCCGCGTACGCCTTGGATCGTAGGGGTGTCCGGCGCTTCCGGCACCCCATACGCGGCTGCCGTGCTGCGCGCGCTCCTCGACGCCGGCGAGAGTGTCGACCTCGTGGTGTCCCGGGCGTCCCGGCTCACGCTCCTCGACGAGACGGGGATCTCGTTCCGGGACGCGCACTGGCAGGACGACCTGCGCGAATGGCTGGCCCGCGGCGCCGACGGCAAGCCCGGCACCTTCCAGCCCGCCATCGACACCGACGCCGTACGGCACTGGAGCGCGGGCGACCTCGCGGCGGGGCCGTCCTCGGGGTCGTACCCCTCGAAGGGGATGATCGTCGTGCCCGCGTCGACCGCCTGTGTCGCGGGGGTCGCCCTCGGGCTGAGCAAGGACCTGTTGCAGCGGGCGGCGAGCGTGACCCTCAAGGAGCGCCGCAAGCTGGTGGTCGCCGTACGCGAGACGCCGTTGAACGGGCAGACGCTGCGGCACCTCGTGACCCTGGACGACCTGGGGGCCGCCGTGGTGCCGGCCTCGCCCGGGTTCTACGCCGGAGCCACCCACATCCAGGACCTGGTGGACTTCGTCGCCGGGCGGGTCCTGGACTCGGCGGGTGTCGCGCACGATCTGTACCGGCGGTGGGCGGGCGACCTCGGGGGCTCCCGCACCATCAACTGACGTACGGCATCGGCTCATTCATCTTCATCATCGTCATCACCGGAAGGCAATCGATCGCATGGACGCGGTGGACAGGCAGCTCATCCAGGCCCTGAGAGAGAACGGCCGGGCCTCCTACGCGGAGCTGGGGCGCCTCGTCGGCCTGTCGGGACCCAGTGTCACCGACCGCATCAACCGGCTGGAGGCGGCCGGTGTCATCACCGGCTACCGCGCGACCGTCGACTCGGCCTCCCTCGGCCTCGGCGTCATCGCCCTGATCGGCATCTCGCTCTCCGACGCCGCCGACCACGAGGACGTGGCGCGCCGGATGAAGGACCTCAGCGAGATCGAGGACTGCTGGTTCATCGCGGGCGAGGACTCGTTCATGCTCAAGGTGCGGGCACCGGACGTGGACGGGCTGGAGAAGACCATCCGGCGGCTCAGCGGGACCAAGGGCGTCTCCCGGACTCGTACGACCATCGTGCTCTCCACGAAGTGGGAGAACCGGGTCGGAGAGCTGCCCGAAGAGGCGTAGGCGCGAAGCGCCGTTTGGGGGCCCCTCCCGCCCGAAGGGTGGGGGAGTACGGTTCAAGAAGTCTGTCTGAGGAAGAGGTATGGGCATGGATGTCGGGCTCAAGCGCGAGCTGGAGCAGAAGGTCCGCTCCGGTGAGCGGCTGTCCCGCGAGGACGGCATCGCGCTGTACGAGTCGGACGACCTGGCCTGGCTGGGCGGACTGGCGCACGAGGTGCGGACGCGGAAGAACGGCGATGTCGTCCACTTCAACGTCAACCGCCACCTCAACATGACCAACGTGTGCACCGCGTCCTGCGCGTACTGCTCGTTCCAGCGCAAGCCGGGCGAGAAGGACGCGTACACGATGCGCATCGAGGAGGCCGTCCGCCTCGCCAAGGCGATGGAGGGCGAGAACCTCACCGAGCTGCACATCGTCAACGGCCTGCACCCGAACCTGCCGTGGCGCTACTACCCGCGCTCCCTGAGCGAGCTGAAGAAGGCCCTCCCGGACGTCTCGCTGAAGGCCTTCACGGCGACGGAGATCCACCACTTCGAGACCATCTCGGGGCTCAGTGCCTCCGAGATCCTCGACGAACTCATCGACGCCGGGCTGGAGTCCCTCACCGGCGGCGGCGCGGAGATCTTCGACTGGGAGGTCCGCCAGCACATCGTGGACCACCGCACGCACTGGGAGGACTGGTCCCGGATCCACCGCCTGGCGCACGAGAAGGGTCTCAAGACCCCGTGCACCATGCTCTACGGCCACATCGAGGAGCCGCGCCACCGCGTGGACCACGTGCTGCGGCTGCGTGAACTCCAGGACGAGACCGGCGGTTTCCAGGTCTTCATCCCGCTGCGCTACCAGCACGACTTCGTGGACATGAAGGACGGGAAGGTACGGAACCGCCTTCAGGCGCGGACGCAGATGGCGACCGGCGCCGAGGCCCTGAAGACCTTCGCGGTCTCGCGCCTCCTCTTCGACAACGTCCCGCACGTCAAGGTCTTCTGGGTCATGCACGGCGTCCAGACCGCCCAGCTCGCCCTCCAGCACGGCGCGGACGACATGGACGGCTCGGTCGTCGAGTACAAGATCACGCACGACGCCGACAACTACGGCACCCCGAACAAGCTCACCCGCGACGACCTCCTCGACCTGATCCGCGACGCCGGTTTCCAGCCGGTCGAGCGGAACACGCGCTACGAGATCATCCGCGAGTACGACGGCCCGGACCCGGCGCGGCGCGAGTCCCCGCAGCCGATGCGCGTGTGAGAACGGCACGATGGCACTGACGTTTGAACTGGACCCCGCGATATCCCCTGCTCTGCGCGAGGGCCTCCTCGCCCTCTGGGCGGACGTCAGCAACGCGGGCGGCTCGGTCGGATTCGTGGCGCCGGTCACGGTGGACGACATCCGGCCCGAGCTGGTGAAGCACTTCGTGGCCATGGTGGAGGGCCGCATCCGGCTGCTGGTCGGCCGGGACGAGGCGGGCGAGGTGGCCGCGACGGCGTTCATCGCCTTCAACACCCACCGCCTGATGCGGCACTGGGTGTGGCTCTACACGGTGATGGTCCACCCCCGCCACCAGGGCAAGGGCTACGGCCGCGACCTGCTCGCCGCCGCCGAGGAGGCCGCCCGCGGCCTCGACGGCATCGAGGCGATCCGCCTCACCTGCCGGGGCGGCCACGGTCTGGAGCGGTTCTACGGCTCCTGCGGCTACAAGGAGGTCGGCCGGGTGCCCGGCGCGATCCGGGTGGCGCCGGGGGACGACCGGGACGACATCTTCATGCTGCTGCCCCTGCTGTGAGCCGCCGACCCCGCCCGAAGATCGGTGGGGGCGCGTGCTTCACTGAGTAGGACTGTTCGGTTAAGTCTGTTCGTTACGGAAGAGTGGATTGAGATGTTCCGCTACACGCTGTGGCGCCTCGGGGTCTTCGCGGGCTGCCTCGGAGTCGTCTGGGGCCTCGTCTACCTCGGCGTCTTCCCGCGCGGCTTCGGCGAGTCCAACGGCATGTGGATCGTCCTGCTCGCGCTGGTGATCTCGGCGCCGATCAGCTTCGTGGTGCTGCGCGGGGTGCGGGACCGGGCCTCCGTGCAGATCGTCGAGCGGGTCGACCGGATGAAGGCGAACCTGGACGCCAGCCGCAGCCAGGAGGACGAGACCGTGGACGCTGCCCAGCCGGCCTCCCACCCGCAGGGCCAGTCTTCCTAGACCTTCTGTCGGCAGCCCCGCGATCCGGCCCAACTACCCTTGCCCCATGGGTGCCGTGAAGACCAAGCGGATGCCGCGGGCGGTCCGTGAGCAGCAGATGCTCGACGCCGCCGTGCAGACCTTCGGGCAGCGCGGTTACATGGCCGCGTCGATGGACGAGATCGCCGAACTCGCGGGCGTGTCCAAGCCGTTGGTGTATCTCTACCTGAACTCGAAGGAAGACCTGTTCACCGCGTGCATCCGGCGCGAGGGCCAGGCGCTCACCGAGGCGGTACGGGCCGGTGTGGACACCGGGTCGGCGGCCGACCGCCAACTCTGGGACGGGCTGCGGGCGTTCTTCACGCACACCGCGCGACACCCGGACGGCTGGGCCGTGTTGCACCTCCAGGCCCGCACCCACGGCGAGCCCTTCGCGGCCGAGGTGGCGGCGATGCGCGCCGAACTCGTCGCGTTCGTCACCCAGTTGATCGCGGTCGCCGCCCGCGAGGCGCACCGCGACCCCGACCTCGCCGACCGCGAGGTGGCCGGCCTGGCCGAGGCCCTGGTCGGCGCCGCCGAGTCCCTGGCGGCCTGGTCCAACGCGACCGAGGGCGTCACCGCCAAGCAGGCGGCGGCCACCCTGATGAACTTCGCGTGGGCGGGTCTCGGCGGCCTGATGGAGGGGCGGCCCTGGACGCCGCCGATCACGGTTCCGTAAAGGATCGGTCCAGCACTACGACGAGTACGGCACCGCGTTGGAGGCCGGTACCGGCTCGACCTACGGGTGGCTCGGCGGATGCCGGCGCTCGCAGGACCCAGCTGCCCCTCGTCCTCACCGTGCCGGCCCCCTCGTCGGCCGGGCCGCCCGACGGTTCAGACCGGGAGCGGGCGCACCTGTCCCTGGACGTGCACCCGTTCCCCGCTCCGCAGCACGAACCGCCCGCCCTCCGCCGCGTACTCCACCACCCCCGGCAACAGCACCGGCGCCCTGAACTCCGCCCGCACATGGGCCGATTCGGGCGTCCCGTGCGCCGCCAGGCACCGCGCCACCGTCCACATGCCGTGTGCGACGGCCCGCGGGAAGCCGAAGAGGCGGGCGGTGAGCGGGTAGAGGTGGATGGGATTGCGGTCACCGGACGCGGCACCGTAGCGCCGGCCGACGTCCTCCCCGAGCCGCCATGTCGCGACGCCGGGCAACACGCCCCGCGCTTCCGGGACTTCGGGCGCCCGTGCCTCGGGACGCTGGTGCCGGGCGAGATACGTGCTCCGCGACTCCCATACGAGCTTGCCCGCGCCCCCGGACCCGGCCGTGCCCCCGAGCGCCCCCACGCCGCCGGACCCGCCCGCGCCCCCGGCCCGCATCTCGGTCGTGACCGTCGCCTCCGTGCCGCGTCGGTGCGGGGCCAACTCGTCGACGTAGACCGTCAGTTCGTAGTTCCCCGTGGCCGGTGTCGCCACGTGCCGGGTGATCTCCACCGAGGTGTGGACCAGGCCGAGCAGCGGGAGCGGGAAGGCCCGGCAGCTCATCAGGCGCATGGCGAGCGGGAAGCCGAGGACGTGCGGATAGGTGACCGGGAGGGCGTCGTCGCCGGTGGCGAAGCCGCAGACGCGTTCGTAGGCGGCCAGCTTGGCCAGGTCGACGCGGACGCCGGGCAGGACCAGGCGGGTGCGGGGGAACGCGGCGTCGGGGCGGGGCCGCTTGAAGGGGGAGAGGAGGGCGCCGCGGAGGAGGAGCGGGGTGAGCGCGGGGGTGTCGGTGAGGGGTGGATAGGGGTTGGCCATGTCCCACTCCCGGGTGGTGTCCTGGGTGGCTCTTTTCGGCTTACTTCGCAGTAAGGTTACCGCAGGTAAGGCCAAGTGGGACGAGCTGGACGCGTCATGGCGGGCGCACGGGTGACGCAGAGGCAACGCAAGGCGGACGTATAGCCGACAAAGCCGCGCGAACCCGCCGAGGTTGCACAGGCCCGGCCCGGTACCACCTCCGAAACCGCACGAACTCCCCACGCGGGCCCCGTACGATCTGCGACCTGACCCGAGGTAACACCCCGGTTGCGGGCCGGGATGAACACCCCGGTACGCATCATGCGTACCTAATGCAGCAGAGCGGTACAAGCTGCACGCCACAGGAGCTGCCATGTCCCTCGCGTACCCGTCCGGCCACGACTACGACGGCGCGCCCGTACTCGTCGAGCCCGAGATCCGGCGGCTGGACGGTGTGGTGCGGGAGGTGTCCGTACCGCCGCTGGTGCCGCCGGTGACGCACGGTTCGCTCGCCGACGTGCCGTTCGAGAACGCGGCGGCGGCACCCGACCACCGGGTCCTCAGCAGGCAGGCGGAGGACGGGAGTTGGACGGACGTGACGGCGGCGGAGTTCGCCGAGCAGGTGCAGGCCGTCGCCAAGGGGCTGATCGCGGAGGGGCTCGCGCCGGGCGACCGGATCGCGGTCATGGCGCGGACGTCGTACGAGTGGACGCTCCTCGACTTCGCCGCGTGGGCGGCGGGCCTGGTCACCGTCCCCATCTACCCGACCTCCTCGCTCTTCCAGATCCGGTGGATCCTCCAGGACACGGGCGCGGTGGCGATGGCCGCCGAGACGGTCGCGCAGGCGTCCTCGCTCGGCCCGGAGACGCCCCGGCTGCCCGACCTGCGCCACATGTGGGTCTTCGAGAAGGGCCATCTGGAGCGGCTGGCCGAGCTGGGCCGGACCGTCCCGGACCAGGAAGTCGCCGTACGGCGTGGGGTGTTGCTGCCCGACACGCTCGCCACCGTCATCTACACCTCGGGCACCACGGGCCGCCCCAAGGGCTGTGCGATCAGCCACGGGAACTTCCTCGCGGAGATCGACAACGCGATCGAACTCCTCTACCCCGTCTTCAAGAACAAGCCGAACGAAGAGCCCTCCACGCTCCTCTTCCTGCCCTACTCCCATGTGTTCGGCCGGATGGTCGCGATCGCGTGCGTCCGCGCCCGGGTCCGCCTCGGCCACGCCGCGAGCCTCAAGTCCGAGGACCTGCTGGCGGATCTGGCGAGCTTCCAGCCGACCTTCCTGCTGGCCATCCCGTACATGCTGGAGAAGGTCTTCAACAACGCGCGGGCGAAGGCGGAGAAGGGCGGCCGCGGCAAGGTCTTCGACCGCGCCGCGAACGTCGCCCGCCGCTACGGCGAGGCCCTGGAGGCCCGCCAGTCCGGCACGGGATCCGGCCCGAGCCGCCCGCTGAAGACCGCCCGCACCTTCTACGACCCGCTCGTCTACCGCAAGATCCGCAACGCGCTGGGCGGCAGGCTCCGTTACGTCATCTGCGGCGGCTCACCGCTCGGCCGTCCCCTCGCCGCGTTCTACACCGGCGCGGGCATCGAGATCTTCGAGGGCTACGGCCTGACCGAGACGACGGCGGCGGCCACCTGCACACCCCCGCTCAAACCCCGCCTGGGCACGGTGGGTTGGCCGATGCCCGGCACCCGGGTACGGATCGCGCAGGACGGCGAGATCCTCCTCTACGGCGGCCAGGTCTTCCGCGGCTACTGGGACCCGCACGGCGACGGAGTGATCCCCGCGTCCCCCGACGGCTGGCTCGCCACCGGCGACATCGGTCGCCTCGACGACGAGGGCTACCTCACCATCACCGGCCGCAAGAAGGAGATCCTGATCACCGCGGGCGGCAAGAATGTGGCCCCGGCCCCGCTGGAGAACTGGCTCCGCTCCCATCCGCTGATCGCCCAGTGCATAGTCGTCGGCGACCGCCGCCCCTATGTGGCCGCCCTCATCACCCTCGACCTCGACGGCATCACCCACTGGCGCCAGATGAACGGCAAGCATCCCGTACCGGCCGAACTCCTGGTCGACGACGAGGAGTTGAGGGTGGTCCTGCAACGCGCCGTCGACGACGCCAACCAACTGGTCTCCCGCCCGGAGTCCATCCGCCGCTTCAGCGTCCTGCCGGGCGACTTCACGGAGACGGCGGGCCATCTGACACCGTCGATGAAGCTGCGCCGCGAGGTCGTGATGCGGGACTTCGCGAAGGACATCGAGGAGCTGTACGCGAACTAGGCCCGCCTCAGGCCGACTTGGCGCAGCACTCCACCACCGTGTCCGCGAACGCCCGCGCCGGCGGGCTGAGCGCGTCCCAGCGGCGGACCGCCCAGCCGACCGCCAGGGGGCGCAGCGCGGGCAGCGGCACGAGGCGCAGCTCGCCGTCCTCGCGCAGGCCGGGGAAAGCGGGGACGACCGCGCGGCCCAGACCCAGTCCGGCGAGCAGCAGGGCCGTGTCCCAGTCGGCGACACTCGTGTCGTACCCGAACCGCACCCCCAACTCCGAGCAGGCCGCCTCCAGTTGAGTGGCGGAGGTGGAGTCCGGGGGGAGCCGGATCAGCCGCAGGCCGCTCAGTTCGCGCAGGTCGGCGGCGTCGGCGCGGTACCGGTCGGCGAGGGGATCGTCCGCGCGCATCGCGAGCACCCACGGCAGCTCCCGCACCGGCCGCTGCTCGATGCCGCGCACCGGGGCGCCCAGGGTGATCCAGGCGAGGTCGAGATCGCTGTCGGCCAGCGCGTCGAAACAGCCCCGGCTGGAGCTCTCGGTGCGGAACTCCAGTTGGACACGGGGGTGTTGCCGCCGGAAGGCGACGACCGCCTCCGCCATGAAGTGCCGTACGGTCGTCGCCCCGGTCGCCACCCGCACCGTCCCGCTCTCGCCGTCGACGAGATCCCGCAGGTGCCGCAGCGCGAGATCGAGCCCGGCGATGCCCTCCGCCGCGGCGCTCTCCAGCACCCGCCCGGCCCGCGTCGGCAGGACCCCGCGCGGCTGCCGCTCCAGCAGCGCGACCCCCGTCTCCCGCTCCAGCCGCTTCACATGCTGGCTCACCGCCGACTGGGTGCAGTCCAGCTCCCTGGCGACCGCGCTCAGGCTCCCGGCACGGCACACGGCCACAAAGACCCGCAGGTCGTCGAGTGTCACAACACCCAAGCTAACACTGGGGTTTGACGACAGAACCTTAGGATTGACTCGCCTCGGCGGCATGGGCGACGATCTCGGCAGGGCCCGGGCGGCAACCCGCCCCGACCACCGCGGGGGAGGGGTGGGTGCCGACCCGCATGACCGGCCGGAGGTGTCCGCATGGCCGTAGACACGGAGCAA
The DNA here is from genome assembly GCF_036227225.1 of Streptomyces sp. NBC_01478. Lineage (GTDB taxonomy): Bacteria > Actinomycetota > Actinomycetes > Streptomycetales > Streptomycetaceae > Streptomyces. The sequence continues at coordinate 6,801,705 of NZ_CP109444.1, forward strand.
GTACGGGAACTGCTACGTCAGTTGGGCGCCGAGACCGTCCCTCATCCCGGCGGCTCGCTCTTCGCCCACCTGGACCGGGTGCGTGGACGGCTGGCCGGGTGGGGTGCGCGCCCCGCACTCCAACTCGCGGGCCTCTGCCACGCGTTCTACGGCACCGACGGCTTTCCCGGGGCGCTGCTGCCCCTCGACCGTCGTGCCGAACTGCGCGCCGTGATCGGACCGGAGGCGGAGGCGATCGTCCATCTCTATGCGAGCTGCGACCGCAAGGCCACATATCCGGTGCTCGCGGACCGCGGCCACGACGCCTTCCGTGCCCGCTTCCACGACCGTTTCACGGGAACCGGCTCGGTCCCCGCACCCGGCCCGTGCGCGGACTTCGCCGAGCTGACGGCCGCCAACGAACTGGACCTGGCAGAAGGGAACATGGCCTTCCGTGCCGCATGGGGCCCGGCTCTCCTCGCCCTGTTCACCGGCTGGCGCCCGCTGCTGAGCGAACCGGCGTGGAACGACTGTCGCGCGGTACTGCCGGACATCCCCTAGTCATTGACTTCCCAAGACCCCCGCGCGACATTCCCAGCTCCTTTCCTCGTCGGGCTGGAGCCGCCATGACCCCGAGCACGGACACGCACGCACAACTCCCCGGTCGTAGACGCGTGTTGGCCGGTGGTGCGGTCGCCGCGCTCGGTGTGGTCGGTGGAGTGGGGCGGTACTCGGCGCGGGCCGCCGACCTTCCGCTGCTCGGTACCTACGACGTCGTCGTGATCGGGGCGGGGGCGGCCGGGATGACGGCCGCGCTGACCGCCGCCAAGCAGGGGCTCAGTTGCGTGGTGGTGGAGAAGGCGCCGACGTTCGGCGGGTCGGCGGCCCGTTCGGGGGCCGGGATCTGGATACCGAACAACCCCGTGATCCTGGCGGCCGGGGTGCCGGACACACCGGCCAAGGCCGCCGCCTATCTCGCCGCCGTCGTCGGCACCGATGTCCCCGCGGACCGCAGGCAGTCGTTCCTCGCCCACGGGCCCGCCATGATCTCCTTCGTGATGGCCAACAGCCCGCTGCGGTTCCGCTGGATGGAGGGATACAGCGACTACTACCCGGAGTTGGCGGGCGGGCTCCCGGGCGGCCGTTCCATAGAACCCGATCAGCTCGACGGCACCATCCTCGGCGCCGAACTCGCCCACCTCAACCCGCCGTACATGGCCGTCCCGAGCGGCATGGTCGTCTTCAGCGCCGACTACAAGTGGCTCGCGCTGTCCGCGGTGAGTGTGAAGGGGGCGGCCGTCGCGACCGAGTGTCTGGCCCGGGGGACCAAGGCGGCGCTGCTCGGCCAGAAGCCGCTCACCATGGGCCAGTCCCTCGCCGCCGGCCTGCGCGCGGGGCTGCAGTCCGCGCAGGTGCCGGTGTGGCTCAACACCCCGCTCACCGACCTGTACTTGGAGAGCGGCACCGTCACCGGAGCGGTCGTCACCCGCGACGGAACCGCCGGGCTGGTGCGCGCCCGGCGCGGGGTCGTGGTCGGCTCCGGCGGCTTCGAGCACAACGCGGCCATGCGCGCCCAGTACCAGCGCCAGCCCATCGGCACGGACTGGACCGTCGGCGCGAAGGAGAACACCGGCGACGGCATCCAGGCGGGCCAACGGGCGGGCGCGGCCCTGGCGTTGATGGACGACGCCTGGTGGGGACCCACCATCCCGCTCCCCGGCACGCCGTACTTCTGCCTCGCCGAACGCACCCTCCCCGGCGGCCTGTTGATCAACCAGGCCGGTTCCCGCTTCGTCAACGAGGCCGCACCGTACAGCGATGTCGTCCACATCATGTACGACCGCGACGGCACCGCCCCCGACATCCCGGCCTGGCTGATCGTCGACCAGAACTACCGCAACCGGTACCTCTTCAAGGACGTCCTCCCGACCTTCGCCTTCCCCGACGACTGGTACAGCTCGGGCGCGGCGTACAAGGCGTGGACACTGGACGCCCTGGCCTCGTCCATCGGGGTCCCGGCGGCGGCCCTGCGCTCCACGGTCAGCCGCTTCAACTCCCTTGCGGCGAGCGGCAAGGACACCGACTTCGGGCGCGGCGACAGCGCGTACGACCACTACTACACGGACCCCTCGATCCTCCCCAACTCCTGCCTCGCCCCGCTCTGGCTGCCCCCGTACTACGCCCTCCGCATCGTCCCCGGCGACCTCGGCACCAAGGGCGGCATGCGGACGGACGCGCGGGCGCGGGTGCTGCGGGCGGACGGTTCGGTGATCCCCGGTCTGTACGCGGCGGGGAACGCGAGTGCGGCGGTGATGGGGCACAGCTACGCGGGCGCGGGCTCGACGATCGGTCCGGCGATGACGTTCGGGTATGTGGCGGCGCTGGATCTGGCGGGGGCGCTGCAGCCGTCGTAGGGCCGGTGTCCTGGTCTGGTCATCGTGTGGTCAAGGGATGGCCAGGCCGGGACCAAGCGGCCGTATGCATTGCGCATGCAACGGGCTCGGAGGGCTGACATAGCCGGATTTGGGCCCTGGGCCGGTGGCTACTGTGATGGCGCGAACACGTCCACAGCGACCACGACGACCTACGACGACTTACGACGACTTACGGGGAAGAGGAGACGGCGGTGGGGGAGCCGAACCGTTCACGCCTTCTTGACTACACGCAGGGCCCGCCGGCGGGGATGCCGGAGCCACGCCGGTCGAGCCTGCTCGACTACGCCGAGGCCGAGCCACCGCCCCTCCCGGCAGCCGCCGGACGCCCCGGTCCCAGGCCCGGCGTCCCGCCGTACGAGACGCCCGTCTTCGTGCCCGCCCATCCCCGGCATGTCGACACGACGTACGACGACGGCCGCCCGGTCCGGGTGCCGTTCATCGCGTACGAACTCTTCGGGCATCCCGCCGGCGGGACCGTGGCCTTCGCCTTCACGACCCTGGAGCACCTGGTCGAGGCGCTCGGCGACGCCCAGCCGTGGGTCGCGACCTCGCTGGGGCCGCTGGCCGAGGGGCTGGCCGAGCGGGGAGCGACCGTACTCCTCGACCCGCGGGTCGCCGCCGGACAACCGAACTGGGAGCCGGCCGATCTGGCCGCCTACGCGCGGGAGGTGCGCTGATGTCCGCGGACTTCAAGGCGGTGATGAGTGACCTGACCTCGATGGCCTCGACGTTCCACGACCAGGCCACGGACTACCGGAAGCTGCACGACCAGGTGGCCCCGCCCGTGGTGAGCGGCGGGGACTCCGGCCTCGACCACGCCATCAAGGAGGTCGCCGATCTCATCGTCGCCCTCCACATCGGCTTCGCCGACCGGCTGGACGACCGGGGTGACAAGGTCGCGTACGCCCGCGACTCCTTCCACCGGCACGACGTCGACGTCCACGGCGTGTTCGAAGACCTGATGGCGGAATGAGGCGCGGATGACGGACAGTTGGGTGGGCGGCGACATCGGCGGGCTCCGCACGATGGCGACGACGTACAAGAACGCCAAGGACAAGCTCGACGACGTCATCGCTCCGCTCACGCGTGCCGTGGACGCCCTGGTCGACGACGCGGGCTGGAAGGGCGAATCGGCGGAGACCTTCCGCGCCACGTACACGGAGGACGCGGTGACCGCCGGGGCCTTCGCCGGTCTGGTGCACTCCGCCGGAGAGATCCTCGACACCCTCGCCGACGCGCTGTCCGCGTGCGAGACGGCGCTGCAGAACGCCGAACACGTCGCCACGGGCAAAGGCGTGCCCGTGGGGGACAAGGGCGTCCCCCTGGCCATGGTCACGGCGAATCCGCCGAGTGCGGCGGAGCAGAAGACGATCTCCGCGATGACCGAGTACGACACGGTCCGCAAGGAGGTCCTGCACACCGCACAGCAGGCCCGGCTGGTGGCCGCGGACCGGCTCGCGGGGCTGTACGAGCAGGTGACCGCGTCGGTGTCGACCGGCGACAAGGTCACCCTCGCGGACTATCTGCGGGGCCTGTACGCGTTCGACGCCGAGGACACCCGGGTCGACGGCGCCAAGGCCCGCACGGAGATCGACGACGCGAAGTCCGAGGCGCAGGCCGCGAAGAAGGAACTCCGCGCGGAACGCAAGGCGTTCCAGAAGGCGGGCCGTGCCCTGCCCAAGGATCTTCCCGCCAAGGGGGCCTACGCCGACGCGGTCGCCAAGGTGCGGTCCCTGGAGGACGACATCGCCGCCGCGGACAACGGCAGTACGAAACTGCCGTACGACCGCGTCCTCAACGTCAAGCTGGGCGATGCCGCGGACGCGCTGCGCACGGGCGAGAGCCTGGACAAGCTGCCGGACTTCCTCAAGGAGATCCCGGTCCTGGACGTCGCCGCGGCCGGTGCCTGCGGGCTGCTGGAGGCCTCCGACGACCACGACAAGGGCTGGTCCTGGCAGCACTCCGTCGCCGTGGACGGCGGTGCCAACGTGGCCGGGCTGGTCACGGGCGCGGCCATCACGGCCGGCCTGGTGGCGGCCGCGCCCTTCGAAGCGCCCGCGATCGTCGTGGCCGGGGTGGGCGGCGCGATCGTCGTCGGGGCGACCGGTGTCATCGACCACGCGTTCCACGAGCACTGGAGCGAGGACATCCACGACCACGGGGTGGTGGGCGGTGTGCTGCACGGCACGGGCAACGTCATGACGGAGACCGGGCATGACTTCGTACGACTGAAGGATGACGTCTGGCATGGCATCAAAAGCATCTTCTGAGGCCGCCTCCGGAACCCCGGCCCGGATCCCCGCCCTGCCCGGACTCGGCACCACCTGGTACGAGCGCGGTCCCCGCTACTGGCTGCGCCGGGCCTCCGGGGCCCTCCTCTGGTTCGTCGTGCTGGCCTTCTTCTGCTACATCGCGCTCGTCCTCTACGGCAGCTTCCGCACGAGCCTGCCGTCAACGGTGCGCGCCGTGTGGGACTGGGCGCAGGTGGTCCTGTCCTTCGTGGCCCTGGTCTGGGGGTGGCGGGTGCAGCGCCGGGACCACCACAAGAAACTCCTCGACCCGCCCTCGCCGGGCCAGGCCCGCCGGTCCAAGCGGAACGAGACCGGCCGCTCCGTCGGGCTGGCCGTCGCGGGGCGCGTGCTACTGCTGGTCGCGGCGCCGGTCGCCCCGGCGTTCGCGGCGGGCTGCGTCGGCTGGGTGCTCGCGGCGTTCACGGTCCGCGAGTACCCCAGCGAGGTCGGCGCCCGCCGGGCCCTGGAGCGCAGTCGCCGTCTTCCGGGCGGTCAGGAACGCCTGCGCTGACGTCTCCCTGAGTTCCTCGTCCGCCTCCCGAACCGTCCGCGAGCGCGGCTCGAATCCCGCCGTCTCCAGCAGTTCGGCCATAGGTTCCGGCCGCCGCCGTTCGAAGTCCAGGCGTACCGGGTGGCCGAAGGGCCGGTCGAGGGTGAGGGGCTGGTCGCCGGTCTGGAAGGCGAGCAGCAGATGGCCGCCGGGTGCCAGGACGCGATGGAACTCGGCGAAGAGGGACGGGAGTCGGTCCACCGGGGTGTGGATGGACGAGTACCAGGAGACGACCCCCGCGAGCGCCCCGTCGGGGATGTTCAGCTCCAGCATCGAGCCCTGCAGGAAGCGCAGTCCCGGGTTCTCGCGGCGGGCGATCGTCAGCATTGACTCGGACAGGTCGAGGCCGAAGACGTCCAGGCCGAGGGCGGTGAGATGTGCGGTCGTCCGCCCCGGCCCGCAGCCCAGGTCGGCGACCTGCCCGCCCCCGCCACGGGCCACCAGCTCGGCGAAGGCGGCCTGCACCGTCCAGTCGCGCGGCCGGCCGCCGGGCTCACCCGCGAACATGTCCGCGTAGTCCTCGGCGACCGCGTCGTAGAAGGTCCGGGTGGTGGTCACGAAGTCGGCTTCGGCGGGTGGCGTCGCAGGCGTCGATGTCATGGCCGGGGACCCTACCGACCCCCACCGACAACCCGCCCGACCGCCGGAGGCAAAGGCAGGAGCCCCGTCGCCTTGCGGCGCGGGGCTCCTTGGGTACTGCTATCTGTTCCGGATCAAAGCACCAGGCTCCGAGACCGAAGAAACTGCGATCAGGTGACTCAGACGGGGGTGACGTTCTCCGCCTGCGGGCCCTTCGGACCCTGGGTCACGTCGAAGGAGACCTGCTGGTTCTCCTCCAGCGAACGGAAGCCGCTCGCGTTGATCGCGGAGTAGTGAACGAAGACGTCGGGGCCGCCGCCTTCTTGGGCGATGAAGCCAAAGCCCTTTTCGGCGTTGAACCACTTCACGGTTCCGGTAGCCATAAGCCCTCCTTGGGCCCAAAGGGTTGCCCTGCTCCAGAACCCTGCAAGTGTGAAAACAAGTCCCGCACTACTGCATACGTCTGAAAACGACTAGAGCCCGCGGTTACATGCTCCGCAGGCTCTGTACTGCAAGGGAAACCAAACTGCAACTTGGCGGCGAGCCTAGCACGCGGGCAGCCGAAAGCAATAGAGGCCAAGATCACATCACTCGGACGTTTGAAGATCGCCAAACGCTTGACTGTGGGGCCGAAGTATGGAGCGTACCGCATGAGGTCTAGCCTCACGTTGTGGACAATTCTCGCACCCGGCCGCGCGTCGGCCACATCCAGTTCCTGAACTGCCTTCCTCTGTACTGGGGGCTCGCCAGGACGGGCACGCTTCTCGACTTCGAGCTGACCAAGGACACCCCGGAGAAGCTCAGCGAGCAGTTGGTGCAGGGGGGCCTCGACATCGGGCCGATCACGCTCGTCGAGTTCCTCCGCAACGCGGACGACCTGGTCGCCTTCCCCGACATCGCCGTCGGCTGCGACGGCCCGGTGATGTCCTGCGTGATCGTCTCGCAGGTCCCGCTGGACCAGCTCGACGGCCGCCGGGTCGCCCTCGGCTCGACCTCGAGGACCTCCGTCCGCCTCGCCCAGCTCCTCCTCTCCGAGCGCTACGGCGTCCAGCCCGACTACTACACCTGCCCGCCCGACCTGAGCCTGATGATGCAGGAGGCCGAGGCCGCCGTACTCATCGGAGACGCGGCCCTGCGCGCCAACCTGCTCGACGGGCCCCGCTTCGGGCTCCAGGTGCACGACCTCGGCGCGCTCTGGAAGGAGTGGACCGGGCTGCCGTTCGTCTTCGCGGTCTGGGCCGCCCGCCGCGACTACCTGGAGCGCGAGCCCGTCATCACCCGCAAGGTCCACGAGGCCTTCCTCGCCTCCCGCAACCTCTCCCTCGAAGAGGTCGGCAAGGTCGCCGAACAGGCCGCCCGCTGGGAGGAGTTCGACGAGGAGGTCCTGGAGCGGTACTTCACCACCCTCGACTTCCGCTTCGGTGCCCACCAGTTGGCCGCGGTCGCCGAGTTCGCCCGCCGGGTCGGCCCCACGACCGGCTTCCCGGCCGACGTGAACGTGGAACTGCTCCAGCCGTAAGAGACGTGGAAGACAACGGACGGTTCTGCTCCGGCCGTCGTCACCGGTGGGGTGTGGCCCACTACCCTGCTGGAAGTCGTACGGGGGAGGGGTGGACGGCATGCAGCCGCTCGGAGACGACGAACCCACGGTCGTGGGGCCCTACCGGCTGCTCGGCCGGCTCGGTTCCGGCGGGATGGGCCGGGTCTATCTCGGGCGCAGCGCGGGCGGCCGTACGGTCGCGGTCAAGATCGTGCATCCGCACTTCGCGCTCGACGAGGAGTTCCGCGCCCGCTTCCGCCGCGAGGTCGACGCCGCGCGCCGGGTGGGCGGCGCCTGGACGGCCCCCGTCCTGGACGCGGACCCGGAGGCCGCCGTGCCGTGGGTCGCCACGGCGTACGCGGCCGGTCCGTCGCTCTCCGGCGCCGTCGCGGACGGCGGGCCGCTGCCCACGGCCACCGTACGGGCGCTGGGCGCGGGGCTCGCCGAAGCGCTGACGGCCGTCCACGAACTGGGGCTGGTGCACCGGGACGTGAAGCCGTCCAACGTGCTCCTCACCCTCGACGGGCCCCTCCTCATCGACTTCGGCATCGCCCGCGCCACGGACGGCACCGCCTCCCTCACCTCCACCGGCGTCTCCGTCGGCTCGCCCGGTTACATGGCCCCCGAGCAGATCCTCGGGAAAGGGGCGATCGGCGCGTCGGACGTCTTCTCGCTGGGTGCCGTGCTGGCCTACGCGGCCACCGGCGAATCGCCCTTCCCCGGCGACTCCTCGGCCGCGCTGCTCTACAAGGTCGTCCACGAGGAGCCTCAACTGGGGCAGATGAGCGGGGACTTGCGGGAGCTGGCGAGCGCCTGTCTGGCGAAGGACCCTGCCGCGCGGCCGACTCCGGGCGAGGTGGCCCGGGCGCTCGCTCCGGACGGGGCCGCCCGGCTGGTGGCGGGCGGGTGGCTGCCGGGGGCGCTGGTGGAGCAGGTCAGCCGAAGTGCCGTGCAGTTGCTGAACCTTGAGGCCGCGGGGGTGGCCGAGGGGGTGCCTTCGGGGCCGGTGGGGTTCAGCAGTCCCTCGGTGGGGGGTGCCGGGGCCGGAGCCGGTGCCTTCGGTCCGCCGCCGGTGATGCCGGTGGCCGCGCCCACCGTGCCGCCCTTCGTGGTGCCCGAACCCCGTGACGCGCTCCCGCACGACACCCTCCCCCCGGATGCGGGACGTCACCCCGGGAAGGTCTCCCTCTCCCTCGGCGCCACGGCGGCTCCGGGGGCCGACAAGCGTCGGCGCAGGGTGAGTTGCACGCTGGTGGTGGTCGTCGCCGGGTTCGCGGCGGTGGTCCTGGGGCCGCTCGCGGTGTACTCCCTGCTGCCGGGCGACAAGGGCACGGACACCTCCGCGGGCTCGGCCACCGAGCCGACGACGAGCAAGGCTCCGAGCGACGTGCCGCGCCCCACACCGAGCAGCACGTCGACCAGCACGACGACCAACGTGCCGAGCCCCGCGCCCAGCACCGCCGAGGGCACCCCGCTCACGTCCGTGCCCGCCGTCTACCTCGGCACCTGGGAGGGCGAGGGCACCGCACTCGGCGGCACGCTCCCGGACGGGACCTTCCGGCTGACGGTGAGCAAGGCGGCCGTAGGACAGCAGGTGGGCATCCTCCGGCAGACCGACCAGCTCGGCGGGGTCTGCGACGACGTACTGACCCTGAAGCGGGTGACGAAGACGCAGCTCGTCGCGTCGGCCGCGGGCGCGAAGACCAACCGTGACGTGTGCAACCAGGCGGCCCACACCGTCACCCTCACCCCCGTCGGCGACGACCTGAAGTACGCGTCGGACAGCTCGGCCGAGGGCTCGCCGACCGCGCGGATGTCGAAGGTCGAGTAGGGGCCGGGACCGTCCAGTGGACTACGACCATCTCCTGATCGCCCTCGCGGGGGTGTGGGGCGCCGGTGCGGGAGCGGTGGTGGCGCGGGTCGGGCGGCGCGGTGCCGGTACCGCTCTCCTCGTGGTGCTGCTGTGCGTCGCGCTCGCCGTCGCCACCGGGATCAGGCCCGAGGTGGGGGTCTGGCTGCTGCTCGCACCCGTCGCCGTCCTGTCCGCCGCCGACCTGGCGCTGCCCGCCGCGGGTGTCGCCCTCGCCCTCCTCGGTGTCGTGACCCTCCTGCCCGAGCACGCCGGGCACTGGAGGACCGCGCTGCTCGGGGCCCTCGTGCTGGGCGCCGGGTACTTCGCGCTGTCGCGCCTGGACCCCGGCGGCGGTGGGCTGGGCGTCGGGGAGGTGAAACTCGGGGTCGCGGCGGGGGTCGTACTCGGGTGGTACGGCTGGCCGACGGTGATGCTCGGCGCGTTCGCGGGGTTCGTACTCAGGGCCGTCTACGGGGGTGTCCTTGCCCGGAGGGGGAGGGCGGCGGCCCCTTTCGGCCCGTTTCTGCTCGCCGGTGCCTTCCTCGGCCTGCTGGTCGGGGCGTACACGGCCTGAGGTCGGGATGCGATATGCGCTGGCGTAGGCTGGCGAGGTCCGTCCACAACCCTTGACGAAAGGGACCTCCCGGTGACCGAGAAGGCCGAGCTTCAGTCCGTCCTCGACCGTGCCGCCGAGGGCGGGCGCATCACTCCCGAAGAGGCCCTCGACCTCTACCGCGACGCCCCGCTGCACGCGCTCGGCGCCGCCGCCGACGCCGTACGCAAGCGTCGGTACGCGGGTACGGAGCACATCGCGACGTACATCATCGAGCGGAACATCAACTACACGAACGTGTGCGTCACCGCGTGCAAGTTCTGCGCGTTCTACGCCGCGCCCAAGGACACCGCTAAGGGCTGGACGCGGGACCTCGACGACATCCTGCGCCGGTGCGCGGAGACCGTCGAACTCGGCGGTACGCAGATCATGTTCCAGGGCGGACACCACCCGGACTTCGGCGTCGAGTACTACGAGAAGCACTTCGCCGCGATCAAGGCCGCGTACCCCCAACTGGTCATCCACTCCCTCGGCGCGTCCGAGGTCGAGCACATGGCCCGCATCTCGAAGGTCTCCGTCGAAGAGGCGATCTCGCGGATCCACGCGGCCGGTCTCGACTCCTTCGCCGGCGCCGGCGCGGAGCTCCTCCCCGCCCGCCCCCGCAAGGCGATCGCCCCGCTCAAGGAGTCCGGCGAGCGCTGGCTGGAGATCATGGAGGCGGCGCACAAGTTGGGCGTGGAGTCCACGTCGACCATGCTCATGGGCACCGGCGAGACCAACGCCGAGCGCATCGAGCACCTGCGCATGATCCGTGACGTACAGGACCGGACGGGCGGCTTCCGGGCCTTCATCCCGTACACCTACCAGCCCGAGAACAACCACCTGAAGGGCCGCACGCAGGCCACGCTCTTCGAGTACCTGCGGATGATCGCCATCGCGCGGCTCTTCATGGACAACGTCGCCCACATCCAGGGCAGTTGGCTCACCACCGGCAAGGAGGTCGGCCAACTCTCCCTGCACTACGGCGCGGACGACCTCGGCTCGATCATGCTGGAGGAGAACGTCGTCTCCTCGGCCGGTGCCAAGCACCGCTCCAACCGCATGGAGATCATCGACCTGATCCGCAAGTCGGGCCGCGTGCCCGCCCAACGGACCACCACCTACGAGCACATCGTCGTCCACGACGACCCGGCGAACGACCCCGTCGACGAGCGGGTCATGTCCCACATCTCGTCCACGGCGATCGAAGGTGGCACCGCCCACCCGGAGTTGAAGCTCCTGTCGGCCAACTGACCTGCCTGTGCTGACAATCCACACGGCGGACGAGGGCGGGGCCGTCGCCGTCGAGGGTTCCCGGATCGCGGGTACCGGGACGCTGCCGGAGCTCCAGCAGCGCTTTCCCGGTGCACGGGTGCGGAGTTGGCCGGGCGTCCTGGGCCCGGCCCGCATCCACGAGGGGCCACTCCCGGCCGCCCCCAGCCCACGCGAACGCATCCACGCCGTACTGAAGACGGGCGCGACCGCGGTCATGGCGGAACACGTCGACTCACCCGAACTCCGGTCCGCGGCGCAGCGGAACGATGTTCTGATCCTCGCCGCCCCACGCCCCACAGCACTTGCAGACCTGGGCCGAGCAGACCTGGCCGTATTCGACGAGTCCGGCTCATGCATCGCAACGGTGTGTGCGGGGCGGCTAGTCCACAGACGTCGCTAGGGGCTTTGCCTTTAGGGGCGCGGGGAACTGCGCACCGAGCGACAACGAACCGTCACCGGACAACGCACCCGTCACCCAGCAAACGCCTCCCCAAACGCCCCCGAACTCTGCGTCACCCCACTGCAATCGGTCGCCGCGTCATCATCGGACGACCCGCTCTCACACTGCTGATCCCGAAACGTCGACCACATGGACACCCACGCGACCTCCTTCGACTCGGCGAACGTCCGTACCTGCGCCGCGTCCGAGAGGGAGAACGTCTCACCGGAGACATCGTTCACCCCGATCATCGAGGTCAGCGCCATCCCCTGCCACGCCCCGGCGTCCGAAAGCCCGAACACCTTCTTCAACTGGGTGTGCGTGGCCGTGGCGGACGTGATCGCGTAGTCGCCCATGTCCTTGGTGTACGACTCGCCGTAGTTCATCGTCATGATGTTGACCGTGGAGACCTCGACCGCGTTGTCGTTCGCGGACTCCAGCAGCGCGAGGCTGTCGGAGTCGAGACCGGACGGCATCACGGGCAGCGTGAAGGACACAAGGAGGTCGGTGCGTTCCTTCTGGAGCAGGGCTATCGCCTTGGAGCGCAGGGCGACCGACGTCGAGTCGGTGAGGGCGTCGCCCTCGATGTCGAAGTCGGCCTGGGTCGAACCGGCCGCGTCCAGCGCCTCGCCGTACGCCTTCGCGAGAGCGGTCGCGCTGGTGCAGGTCTCCGCCAGCTCCTTGCCGGACGCTCCGCCGAAGGAGACCCGGACGGTCGCGCCGGACGTCTTGAGCGCCGAGATCCGGGACTTCACGGCCGCGTTGTCGATCGCGGTCGTGCCGTTCCACTCCGGCGTACACGTGCTGCCCTTGGCGATGGCGAAAGCGAGGTTGTACGCCGACGGTGCCCCCGTGCTGTCCGTGTCGTCGGCGGTCGTGACGCTGACGTACGGCGCGTAGGACGTGGTCGACGACGAGGCCGAAGGCGTCGGAGAGGCGCTTTCGGAGGGGGTCGTACTCGCGTCTTGTGTTGCCGGTGGGGCCGCGCCCGACGAGTCGTCGGAGCTCGAGGAGCATCCGGTGACCGTGAGGGCAAACAAGCAGGTGAGCCCGGCCGCCGGTTTCAGGAAACTCCTCATTGAGCATGCACCCTTTCCGCGTGGGGACGGTGATTTCTGTCTCAGGATGGAAACAGAGTCGGTTTCCGGAGCCTAAATGAAGCACATGGGGCTGTGTCTCACGAAGACAGAGAAAACATAGGAAACCCACGGGTATCGAGACGCGAAACGGTCAAGTCGGGCGACGAAGCGGAATATTGATGACACTACCGACACTGGCCGCTCATATGGCATTTCCTGGGTTCTCTAAGGGAAGGCACAGGTTCCGGCATTTTTCTTGGCGGGCTCACAAGAGAATCAGAGTTTTGGTCACATAAAGGCGCCCTAATGTCTGGGGAATGCAATCCGAGTCCGCCATCGATAACCACGCCTCTGCGCGCGGTCGCCGCCGCAAAGCCGGCAACGGGTCCGCAGAAGGGCCCGTGTTCGTTGACAACTCCGGCCGCCGGTCAAAGGTGCTGCGCCGGATCGGCCTCCTCATGGGCACCATCTGCCTCGGGTACGCGTTCGTACTCGGCATGGCGTTCATGGGCTGGGGCCTCTCCATCAACCCCTCCTCGCTGCTGCCGTTCGGCGGCGGCCAGGCCGGTTCGGCTCCCGGCGGTGGCTACGGCCCCAACGGCGGCAGAGGCGGCGTAGCGCCCTCCGGTGTTCCGACCGGCGCTCCGACCGACATCCCCTCGGGCGCCCCCACGGGCGCGGCCCCGTCCTCCTCAGCCACCGCACACTGACCGGAGCGCCACCGCAGCCATGACTACGACGACTCCTTCGCGTGGGCGCCGGCGCGCCCCCACTCGGATGGAGCGCGCGGCCGGAAAGGCCTCCGCGCTCCAGCGCCCCCGAGTGATTCTCGCCCTGCTGCTTCTCCTCGGCCTCACCTGCGTGATGCTGCTCGACGGCTACCTGCGCGCGGAAGTCGGCGGCGACCAGCGCGTCCGGGACGGCGCGAGCGCAGGCAAGGTCCCCGACAAGGTTCTCAACGGCGGCCCGATCCTGACCTTCCGCAACGGCTCGCCCGTCACCCAGACCATTCCGAAGAAGACCATCGTCCTCACCTTCGACGACGGCCCGAACCCCACCTACACGCCCACGGTCCTGAAGATCCTCAAGAAGTACGACGTGCCGGCCACGTTCTTCCTGGTGGGCTCGATGGTCTCGCGCTACCCGGACATCGTGAAGCAGATGGTCGAGCAGGGCGAGGAGGTGGGCATCCACACCTTCACCCACGTCGACCTCTCCTACCAGAGCGACGCCCGTATCAAGCGGGAGATGGAACAGACCCAGCTCGCGCTCGCGGGCGCGGCCGGGATCACCACCACGCTGTTCCGCGCGCCGTACTCCTCGGAGACGGACGCCATCGACAACTACAGCTACCCCGTCTACAAGAAGCTCGGCGCGTCCGGCTACACCAGCGTCTTCGTCGACACCGACAGCGACGACTGGAAGCAGCCCGGCGTCGCGAAGATCATCAAGTGGGCGACGCCGTCCGGGACTTCGGGTTCCTCGGTGCTCTTCCACGACGCCGGCGGGGTGCGCTCGCAGACCATGAAGGCGCTGCCCACCTACATCGAGAAGATGAAGGCGAAGGGCTACACGTTCACCACCGTGAGCGGCGCCATCGCCAAGAACACCGCCGCCGAGCGGGCGAGCGGGACCGGTGCGGGGGCGGGCGCGGGCGCGGCCGCCGGGACGAGCACCGGCACGGTCGAGGCCGGCGCCCAGCCGTCCGCGGCACCGTCCGCCGCCCCCGGCGGCACCGGCGGCACCGGCGCCGCGAACGGCAACAGCAACGGCACGACCCCGGTCGACTCGGCCGTCGGCGGTGCGGGCGCGGCGGGCGGTGGCACCGGGAACGGCACCAACCGCAACGGCACCCGGCAGATCTCGGTCCTCCAGGGCGCCCACCGCGAGGCCACCGGCATGACCCTCTACGAGGGCAAGGCGCTCATCTACGCCGTCACGGTCGCCGAGTGGGTGGTGCCGGGACTTGCGGCGGGCCTCACCGTCGTCGGCGTCGCCGTGATGAGCCGCTTCGGGATGATGCTGATCCTCGCCCGGCGCCACTACAGACAGCGCAACAAACGCCGGTTCAGTTGGGGCCCGACCGTCACCCGCCCGGTGACGGTGATCGTCCCGGCGTACAACGAGAAGGAGTGCATCGCCAACACCCTTGAGTCGCTGGCGAAGAGCACCCACCCGATCGAGGTCATCGTCGTGGACGACGGCTCCTCGGACGGCACCTCGGAGATCGCCCGCGAGGCGGCCCGCTCGTTCGGCATGGACAACGTCCGGGTCATCCGACAGGAGAACGCGGGCAAGCCCGCCGCCCTCAACAACGGTGTGCGCAGCGCGAGTTACGACATCGTCGTGATGATGGACGGCGACACCGTCTTCGAACCCGACACCGTACGGCAGTTGGTGCAGCCCTTCGCCGACCCCGAGGTCGGCGCGGTCGCGGGCAACGCCAAGGTCGGCAACCGCAACACCGTCATCGGCGCCTGGCAGCACATCGAGTACGTGATGGGTTTCAACCTCGACCGCCGCATGTACGACCTGCTGCGCTGCATGCCCACCATCCCGGGCGCGATCGGCGCGTTCCGCCGCGAGGCGGTGCTCCAGGTCGGCGGCATGAGCGAGGACACCCTCGCCGAGGACACGGACATCACCATCGCCATGCACCGCGAGGGCTGGCGGGTCGTCTACCAGGAGCACGCCAGGGCCTGGACCGAGGCCCCGGCCTCCCTCAAGCAGCTCTGGTCGCAGCGCTACCGCTGGTCCTACGGCACCATGCAGGCCCTGTGGAAGCACCGCAAGTCCCTTACGGACAAGGGCCCTTCGGGCCGCTTCGGCCGGGTCGGCATGCCTCTGGTGGTCATCTTCCAGATCATCACGCCGGTCTTCGCCCCGCTGATCGACGTCTTCACCGTCTACTCGATGATCTTCGTCGACTTCTGGGCGTCCCTCGCGATGTGGTTCGCGGTCCTCGGCATCCAACTCCTGTGCGCGGCCTACGCGTTCAGGCTCGACAAGGAGAAGTACCGCTATCTGCTGATGATGCCGCTCCAGCAACTGGCCTACCGCCAGATGATGTACCTGGTCCTCATCCACTCCTCCATCACCGCCCTGACCGGCGGCCGGCTGCGCTGGCAGAAACTCAAGCGCACCGGTGAGGTCGGCACCCCGGCGGGGGCGAGCTGATGACCTGGGAACAGCAGCAGGGCTACGGCGGCTACGGGCATCCCCAGCAGCCGCAACAGCCGTACGGCTACGACGGCTACGGCCAGCCCCAGCCGTACGGCCAGCCGCAGCAGCCGTACCCGTATCAGCAGCAGCCGTACCAGCAACAACAGCCGCCGTATCCGCAGCCGTACACGGCGACGGACTACGGCCCGCAGGGCGCGGGGGCGCCCGCCGTGGACGAGACGGCGACGCTGCCTCCGGTGGAGCCGGAGCCGGAGACGCAGCCCGAGCCGGTGGCCGAGGAGGTCGTCGAGGAGGCCGCGCCCGCGCCCGAACCGGCGGGCCGGGACCGGTACTTCGACACCCTGCGGGCCGTCGCGCTGATCCGGGTCGTGACCTACCACACCTTCGGGTGGGCCTGGTGCGGGATGGTGTTCCCCTCGATGGGGATCATGTTCGGTCTGGCCGGGACGCTGATGGCGAAGTCGCTGGAGCGGCCCGCGTTCAAGGTGGTCAAGAGCCGGATGCGGAGGCTGCTGCCGCCGTTCTGGTTCTGGGGCTTCTTCGTGCTTGTCGCGATGATGATCCACGACTGGATGCCGGGCTGGCAGATCGTGTTCTGGGTGGTGCCGGTCGGGGATCCGCCGGGCAACGCCTGGGGCACGCAGGCCTGGGAGATCCTCTGGTACCTGCGGACGTATCTCTGGTTCGTGATGCTGTCGCCGGCCCTGCTGTGGATCTTCCGCAAGGCGCCGATCCCGGTGCTGCTGCTGACCCTGGTGCCGATCGTGGTCCTGAAGTTCGTGTGGGCGGGGCCGGACAACCGCTTCGGCAACGCCCTGTGGGACCTGTCGACGTACCTCTTCTGCTGGGTCCTCGGCTTCGCGCACCGCGACGGGGTGCTCCAGAAGCTGAAGCCCTTCCTGGTGGTCACGCTCTCGGTCGCCGCGATCGTCTTCGGCGGCTGGTACGCCTTCACGCACCAGGCCGAGGCCGGGACCTACGACCTGGACGAGAACCCGCTCGCCCAGACCTACTGGTCCGCCGGCTACGTCATGCTGCTGATGTGGGCCAAGGCCTACTTCAACATCGACTTCGCCTGGCTGACCCGCTTCAAGCGGCTCGACCGGATCGTCACGATCTTCAACTCGCGGGCCGTGACGATCTATCTGTGGCACGAGATCGCGCTGGTGCTCGCGGTGCCGCTGACCGACCAGTTCTGGAAGGTGCCCGCCTTCGAGAAGTGGCTGCCGCTGGGGAGCCAGTGGTTCATGTTCGGCATCGGCTGGATTCTCATCGCGCTCTTCATCGTGCTGTGCGGCTGGGTGGAGGACGTGGCGGCGAAGAAGAAACCGAGGCTGCTGCCGTCGTGAGCTTCTCTTTCAAGTCGTGAGCTTCTTTTCCAAAGAGGGCAGTACGGGCCGGGCGCCTTCGGTGTGCCCGGCCCGTACTGCCACAATGGGCCCGTGACCCGCGCATCCCTGGACAAGCAGCCGCACGAAGTCGCCTCGATGTTCGACGACGTGGCGGAACGGTACGACCTCACCAACGACGTGCTCTCGCTCGGCCAGGACCGCCGATGGCGCAAGGAGGTCACGAAGGCGGTCGACGCCCGCCCCGCGCAGAAGGTCCTGGACCTCGCCGCCGGTACGGCCACGTCCTCGCTCCCCTTCGCCCGGAGCGGTGCCTATGTCGTCCCCTGCGACTTCTCCCTCGGCATGCTCCAGGTCGGCAAGAAGCGCCACCCCTGGCTGCCGCTCACGGCCGGCGACGCCACCAAACTGCCGTTCAAGGACGACACGTTCGACGCCGTGACCATCTCCTTCGGGCTGCGGAACGTGCAGGACACGGACGCCGCGCTGCGCGAGCTGTACCGGGTGACGAAGCCCGGCGGCCGGGTGGTGATCTGCGAGTTCTCGCACCCGACCTGGGCGCCCTTCCGCACGGTCTACACCGAGTACCTGATGCGCGCGCTGCCGCCGGTCGCCCGGACCGTGTCCTCGAACCCGGACGCGTACGTCTATCTCGCCGAGTCCATCCGCGCCTGGCCCGACCAGCCCGCGCTGGCCGAGCGGCTGCGCGAGGCCGGCTGGTCGAAGGTCGCCTATCGCAACCTGAGCGGCGGGATCGTGGCCCTGCACCGGGGCTTCAAGGACGGCCTGGACTCCGCCAGTTGATCAACGGCGAGCTGATCGGCGGCTGGTTGATCAGCGGCTAGCCGATCACCGCCGCGAAGAACGCGTCGCCCGGCGGCTCGTCCAGCTCGCGCTGCATCCCCCCGCTCGGCGGCCGGGGTACGCGCGGCTCGCGCATACCGCCCCCGCCGTCGCCCTCACCGAAGTCGAACCACACGTAGACGACAGAATCCCGCGCCACCTCGGCATCGGGCTGCGGATACTGCCGTACGACGTAGTCGACGACGGCGAGATGGAAGTCGGGCCGGTCCGGCGAGTTGATGAACAGCCCGCGCGACTGGGCCGTCTCGCGCGCGTCCACGGCCATCAGGCCGACGAGCCGCGGTACGCGCACTTCGGGTGTTTTGGGTGTTAAGCGCACAGATGTCACCCCCAGCGGTACCGGAAGGGTAACCCCGCTCCGGTACCGATTGGAAGCGTCAAGTGTCGTTCTGTAGCTGTTAGTTACTCTGAGTTACAGTACGAGCCGGTAGCAGTGCCCCTCCTCCGCGCGCGAGGGCGTGGTGAAGACCTCTTCGAGCCTCATGCCCAGCCGCCGGGTCACCGCGATGGACCGGGTGTTGCGGGCCAGGACCATCGCCACCACGCTCGGCACCCCGGCCGCCCGCACCCGCTCCAGGGTCGCTTCCGCCGCCGCGGTGGCATACCCCTGGCCCCAGAACTCCCGCCCCAGCCGCCAGCCGATCTCGATCTCACCCTTCGGTCCCCAGTCCTGCGGCCACGGCTGGGCGCCGGTGAAACCGATGACCCGGTCGGAGTCGTCGAGCATGGTCCACAGACAGAAACCGCGCTCCGCGTCGTGCCGGCGCTGACGGGCGGTGAGCTCCTCGTAGACGGACAGCTCCGCGGACTTCCCGCCGTGGAACTCCATGACGTCCGGGTGGTCGAAGGTCCGGTGCCAGGCGACGGCGTCCTCGTCGGTGGGGACACGCAGCCGTACTGCGGGGAGAGCTCGGTTCACGGGGCAGCCCTTCAGCCTGGTGATCAGCGACGCTGAATAGACTGCCCATGTCCAGTGCCGGTCGGCACGCAGATTGCGAACTTGGGGAGATCCCGCCGTGACCGAGCCCCTCTCCGAAAACACCGCCGATGTGATCGTCGTCGGCGCGGGGCCAGCCGGCTCCGCCACCGCCTACCACCTCGCCAAGTCCGGACTCGACGTACTCCTGCTGGAGAAGACCGAGTTCCCGCGCGAGAAGGTGTGCGGCGACGGACTCACCCCGCGCGCCACCAAGCAGCTCGTGGCCATGGGCATCGACATCTCCGAGGAGGCCGGCTGGCTGCGCAACAAGGGCCTGCGCATCATCGGCGGCGGTGTCCGCCTCCAGCTCGACTGGCCGGATCTCGCCTCCTTCCCGGACTACGGCCTCGTCCGCAAGCGCGACGACTTCGACGAGCAGCTCGCCCGCAACGCCCAGAAGGCGGGCGCCCGCCTCTACGAGCGCTGCAACGTCGGCGCCCCGATCATCGACGAGCGCACCGGCCGTATCACCGGCGTCAACGCCAAGCTCGGCGACGAGAAACGCGAAGTCACCTTCCACGCGCCCCTGGTGGTCGCCGCCGACGGCAACTCCACCCGGCTCTCCCTCGCGATGGGCCTGCACCGCCGCGAGGACCGCCCGATGGGTGTCGCGGTACGGACCTACTTCACCTCGCCCCGCCACGAGGACGACTACCTGGAGTCCTGGCTGGAACTGTGGGACCGCCGCGGTGCCGAGGACCGTCTGCTGCCCGGCTACGGCTGGATCTTCGGCATGGGCGACGGCACCTCGAACGTCGGCCTCGGCGTCCTCAACACCTCCGACTCCTTCAAGGAGTTGGACTGGCGCGAGGTGCTGAAGGCCTGGTGCGCGTCCATGCCCGAGGACTGGGGCTACACCCCCGAAAACATGACCGGCCCGATCCGCGGTGCCGCCCTCCCGATGGCCTTCAACCGCCAACCCCATTACACGAAGGGGCTGTTGCTGGTCGGCGACGCCGGCGGCCTGGTGAATCCCTTCAATGGCGAGGGCATCGCCTACGCCATGGAGTCCGGCCAGCTCGCCGCCGACGTCATCGTCCAGGCCCACGCCCGCCCGACCCCCGCGAGCCGCGAACTGGCCCTCCAGCGCTACCCGCAGGTCCTCAAGGACACCTACGGCGGCTACTACACGCTGGGCCGCGCCTTCGTGAAGCTCATCGGCAACCCGAAGGTCATGAAGATCGCGGCCCAGCGCGGCCTGACGCACCCCCTGCTGATGAAGTTCACCCTGAAGATGCTGGCCAACCTCACCGACCCCACGGGCGGCGACGCGATGGACCGGATCATCAACGGGCTGAGCAAGGTGGCGCCGAAGGCGTAGCCGTAGGGCGGGCTTCGGGCTCGGGCGCGATCAGCCGCTGAGCGCGGCTGTCTTGGCGGCCCGGCGGGCGAACACCTCGTCCCGCCGGTCCGCCACCTGCCGCAGCGCCTCCTTGCGGTCCCGCCTGGAGAGGCGGTCCAGATAGACCTGGCCGTTGACGTGGTCGGTCTCGTGGGCGAGGCAGCGCGCGAAGTACCCCGTGCCCTCGATCACCAGCGCGTTGCCGTCCTTGTCGAGCCCGCGCACCACGGCCCGGTCGGGACGCGGCACATCCATAACCGCGCCCGGTACCGACAGGCAGCCCTCGCCCTCGTCGAGCAGCCGGCGGCCGGCCGGGGCGAGCGGGTCGAGGACCGGGTTGACGATGTGCCCGACATGTCGGACACCGTCGTCGTCAGGGCAGTCGTACACGAACAGGCGCAGATCCACGCCCACTTGGTTGGCCGCGAGGCCGGCGCCGTCGGCGACGTACATGGTGAGGAACATGTCGTCGATGAGCGCGGCGAGATCGGGCCCGAACTCGGTCACGTCCCGGCACGGCCGGTGCAGGACCTCTTCACCGACCTCGGTGACGCGCCGCACGGAACCCCGCCCGGCCTCGGGTGCGGGGCGGGGGTAGGAGTCGACGGGGCTTCCCTGGACGAAGACACGTGGCATGACTTGCCCTCCTCGGGTTTGGCGTCCGGCTGAGTGGTTAGCCGAACTGAAGAACCTTGAGAGAAGAGCCTTTCAGGGAAGCCGCGGACTTCGGTAGGGAAAGCCGCGAACTCCGGTGACAGGGACGCCCGGAGAGCGTGGAGTCTGCTCGGGGTACGCCGAGGGGACCGCTGCCCCCGAGGCAACGGTCCCATGCTCACGGCGTCGTGCGCGGGCTCAGAGCACCCGCACCGCACCGGTCGGCATGTCGTACGACAGCGGCCGCTCCACGATGCCGGTGGAGGGGTTCTGCGCGCCGACGAACATGCCGTCGCCCACGTACACCGCCACGTGGTAGGCGCTGCCCGCGCTGCCCCAGTACAGGATGTCGCCGGCCTGCAGGTTGCTCAGGGACACCTGAGTACCGGCGGTCGACTGGTCCTGGGAGACACGCGGCAGGCTGATGCCGACCTGCTTGAAGGCGGCACCGACGAGCCCGGAGCAGTCGTAGGCGCTGGGGCCGGTGGCGCCCAGGACGTAGGACTTGCCGATCTGGGCCTTCACGAAGGCCACGACGGCCGCGGCCGAACCGGTCGCCGTCGACGAGCTCGTGCTCGTGGAGGCGCTCGTGGTCGCCGAAGAGGCCAGGGTGGTCCTCTCGGTGCTGCGCGACGCGGCGCGGGCCGCAGCGTCCTTACGGGCGGCCTCCTGGGCCTTCTTCTTTGCCTCCGCCTTCTTCTTGGCGTCCGCGAGGTCCGCCTTGGCCTGCTTCGCGGCGTTTGCGGCGGCCGCGTCGCGCTCGGCGCGCAGTTGGTAGTTCGCCGCGGCCTGCTGAGTGGCCTCGGCGGACTGTGCGACCTGCGCGGACAGATCGGCCGTCAGGGTGGGCAGTTGCAAGGTCTGCGTCGTCTCGGCAGCGTTGGCCGAGGCTGCACCAGCCGCCGCCATGCTGAGAACGCCACCGGCAACTCCGGCACGCACGGCGATGTTCGACGTCGCGCTGCGGCGGGGTTTCCGGTGGCTGCGTATGTGAGCGGTGTGGGACATGAGACCAACCGGTATCAGGGACTCCTCCATACCTTCAAGAAACGTGTGCTGCGCCACAATTGTTCAACGGAGACCACGAACTTCGGCTGTCTCGTTCCTTATTGACGCCGTAACGGACATTGCGGACCTGACCGATCAGGCCCGTGATCACGGGCTTTCGTCGTTACGCCCGAATTGCCGGACGACTACCACTGGTTGGGACAGGTGGCCAAGCCCGGTTCTCATGCGCCTCTCATGAGTGTGGTGCAGGTCACGGAACGGTTACCGGAATGCGAGCGTCTCGCGCAGGTACCGCCGGCGGGTGACTTCGTGAATGTGTGCACGCGTCCACACCGTGCCGCGCGCCTCCCTCTGATGTGTGAACGGGCTTCCACTATCAAGCAGCCCCGTCCAACTCCAATTTGCATGCAAGGGAAGCCTCTTGATATTGAGACGCCCTTCGCGGCCTGCGATGACGAGCGCAAATGTCACCTCTGGTGATCGCCCGGACGCTTCACGTGGGAAGATCACCGCCCCTCCGGCTTGATGATCCACCGTCAGGTGGTGGAGATCACAAAGCTTGTGTAATACCCCGTGTCGCAGATCACAGAGCGCCGGGCATAAGATGCGAGGCAGTTGGGCTTGTGACCTGCTTCACATGTTCGCGATCTTCGTTGGGACGAACGGGGTTTGAGCGGCAGGTGAGGCGGAAGCGGACCCGATGCCATCGCCAGCAGTCAGTGCCGACTGAGAGGAGCGAGGAGCGGTGAACGCGTATGCGCCCATCCTCGTACTGGGAGCCCTCGGGGCAGGCTTTGCGATCTTCTCCGTGGTCATGGCCACGCTGATCGGTCCGAAGCGATACAACCGGGCCAAGCTCGAAGCGTACGAGTGCGGCATCGAGCCGACCCCCACGCCGGCCGGCGGCGGGCGCTTCCCTATCAAGTACTACCTGACGGCGATGCTCTTCATCGTCTTCGACATCGAGATCGTCTTCCTCTACCCCTGGGCCGTCACCTTCGACGCCCTGGGTGTTTTCGGGCTCGTGGAGATGCTGCTCTTCGTGCTCACCGTCTTCGTCGCGTACGCGTACGTATGGCGGCGCGGCGGCCTGGAATGGGACTGAGGGGCCTTTAACTCATGGGACTCGAAGAAAAGCTGCCGAGCGGTTTCCTGCTGACCACCGTCGAGCAGGCCGCGGGCTGGGTGCGCAAGGCATCCGTCTTCCCGGCCACGTTCGGCCTCGCCTGCTGCGCCATCGAGATGATGACGACCGGCGCCGGACGGTACGACCTGGCGCGCTTCGGCATGGAGGTCTTCCGCGGATCTCCCCGCCAGGCGGACCTGATGATCGTCGCGGGCCGGGTCAGCCAGAAGATGGCGCCGGTGCTGCGCCAGGTCTATGACCAGATGCCGAACCCCAAGTGGGTCATCTCCATGGGCGTTTGCGCGTCGTCGGGCGGCATGTTCAACAACTACGCGATCGTGCAGGGCGTCGACCACATCGTCCCGGTCGACATCTACCTCCCGGGCTGCCCGCC
The DNA here is from genome assembly GCF_036227225.1 of Streptomyces sp. NBC_01478. Classification (GTDB taxonomy): domain Bacteria; phylum Actinomycetota; class Actinomycetes; order Streptomycetales; family Streptomycetaceae; genus Streptomyces. The sequence goes on from NZ_CP109444.1 coordinate 6,825,215, forward strand.
ACGGCCCGAGATGCTGCTGGACGCGATCCTCAAGCTCCACCAGAAGATCCAGTCCTCCAAGCTCGGAGTGAACGCCGAGGAGGCGGCCCGCGAGGCGGAGGAGGCGGCGCTCAAGGCACTGCCCACCATCGAGATGAAGGGCCTGCTGCGGTGAGCGACGCGAACGGCACCAACCCCGAGAAGGACCTCAGCGGCTCCAATCTCCCCGGCCAGCGCGGCGACGGCGGTGAGGAGATCCGCGTCCAGCGCGGCATGTTCGGCGCCAACAACGGCGGCGACACCTCCGGCTACGGCGGCCTGGTCCGCTCGGTCCGCCTGCCGGGAGCCGCGAGCCGGCCCTACGGCGGCTGGTTCGACGAGGTCGCCGACGAGTTGGAGGGCGCCCTGGAGGAACAGGGACTGCTGCCCGACAACGCGATCGAGAAGACGATCGTCGACCGGGGTGAACTCACCTTCCACATCGAACGCGAGCACCTGGTCCGCGTCGCCCAGACCCTGCGCGACGACCCGGCCCTGCGCTTCGAACTCTGTACCGGCGTCAGCGCGGTCCACTACCTGCACGACAAGGGCCGCGAGCTGCACGCCGTCTACCACCTGCGCTCGATCACCCACAACCGGCTGATCCGCCTCGAAGTCAGCGCCCCGGACAGCGATCCGCACATCCCGTCACTGGTCCCGGTCTATCCGACCAACGACTGGCACGAGCGCGAGACCTACGACTTCTTCGGCATCGTCTTCGACGGTCACCCGGCACTGACGCGGATCATGATGCCGGACGACTGGCCGGGCCACCCGCAGCGCAAGGACTACCCCCTCGGCGGCATCGCCGTCGAGTACAAGGGCGCCCAGATCCCGGCTCCGGACCAGCGGAGGTCGTACTCGTGAGCACGCAGTCAGCATCCGCTTCGGCCGCTTCGGCGCGCGAGACCACCGAGGGGACCGTATATACGGTCACCGGTGGCGACTGGGACGAGGTCGTCCAGTCCGCGGCCCGGGCCGACGACGAGCGCATCGTCGTCAACATGGGGCCCCAGCACCCCTCCACGCACGGTGTGCTCCGTCTGATCCTGGAGATCGACGGCGAGACGGTCACCGAGGCCCGCTGCGGCATCGGCTACCTCCACACCGGTATCGAGAAGAACCTCGAGTACCGCACGTGGACACAGGGCACCACGTTCGTGACGCGCATGGACTATCTGACGTCCTTCTTCAACGAGACCGCCTACTGCCTCGCCGTCGAGAAACTCCTCGGCGTCGAGGAGCAGATCACCGAGCGGGCGAAGATCGTCCGGGTGCTCCTGATGGAGCTGAACCGCTTGTCCTCCCACCTGGTGTGCATCGCCACCGGCGGGATGGAACTCGGCGCCACCACGATCATGATCTACGGATTCCGCGATCGTGAAATGATTCTCGACATCTACGAGCTCATCACGGGCCTGCGGATGAACCACGCGTACATCCGCCCCGGCGGACTCGCCCAGGACCTGCCGCCCGGCGCGGTGGACCAGATCCGCGAGTTCGTGAAGAAGATGAAGAAGAACCTCCCCGAGTACGACAAGCTCGCCACCGGGAACCCCATCTTCAAGGCCCGTATGCAGGACGTCGGTTACCTCGACCTGGCCGGCTGCATGGCCCTCGGCGCCACCGGCCCGATCCTGCGCTCCACCGGTCTGCCGCACGACCTGCGCAAGGCGCAGCCGTACTGCGACTACGAGACGTACGACTTCGACATCCCGACCGCCGACACCTGCGACTCCTACGGCCGCTTCCTCATCCGCCTGGAGGAGATGCGCCAGTCGCTGCGGATCGTCGAGCAGTGCCTGGACCGGCTGCAGCCCGGCCCGGTCATGGTCGCCGACAAGAAGATCGCCTGGCCCGCCCAACTCGCGCTCGGGCCGGACGGGTTGGGCAACTCGCTCGACCACATCAAGCAGATCATGGGCACCTCCATGGAGGCCCTGATCCACCACTTCAAGCTGGTGACCGAAGGCTTCCGCGTACCGCCGGGACAGGCGTACGCGGCGGTCGAGTCGCCCAAGGGCGAACTCGGGGTGCACGCCGTGTCCGACGGAGGCACCCGCCCCTACCGGGTCCACTTCAGGGACCCGTCCTTCACCAACCTTCAGGCCATGGCGGCGATGTGCGAGGGCGGCCAGGTCGCCGACGTCATCGTCGCCGTCGCGTCCATCGACCCCGTGATGGGAGGCGTCGACCGGTGACCACCAGTTCTTCGGAGCAGGGCGTCAGTCTGGGCATGCCCCAACTGCCCGCGCCCGCCTACCCGGACGACGTCCGGGCCCGGCTGGAGGCCGACGGGCGGGAGATCATCGCCCGCTACCCGGACTCCCGCTCGGCCCTCCTGCCGTTGCTGCACCTCGTGCAGGCGGAGGAGGGTCATGTCACGCGCACAGGGCAGCAGTTCTGCGCGGACCTGCTGGAGCTGACGACGGCGGAGGTCGCCGCCGTGGCGACCTTCTACTCGATGTACCGGCGCCGGCCGAGCGGTGACTACCAGGTCGGGGTCTGCACCAACACCCTGTGTGCGGTGATGGGCGGCGACGCGATCTTCGAGTCGCTCCAGGAGCACCTGGGCGTCGGCAACGGTGAGACCACCGACGACGGCAAGGTCACCCTGGAGCACATCGAGTGCAACGCGGCCTGCGACTTCGCGCCGGTGGTGATGGTCAACTGGGAGTTCTTCGACAACCAGACCCCGGCCAGCGCCCGGCGCCTCGTCGACGACCTGCGCACGGGCGCACCCGTGGAGCCCACGCGCGGGGCGCCGATGTGCACCTTCAAGGAGACCGCGCGGATCCTCGCCGGCTTCCCCGACGAGCGGCCCGGGGCCGTCGAGGCGAGCGGCGGTGCGGGACCCGCGTCGCTGGTGGGCCTCCGCCTGGCCAGGGGAGAGACCGCACCCGCGCGCGTGGTCCATCCGCGCGGCTCCGGAGCGCCGCAGGACCAGTCGCCGCCCGAGCACCTCAGTTCGCACGATGCGCCGCAGGACACGTCGGCCTCCGACCCCGCCCACCCGGCGGGGCCTGTCGCCGAGGAGGGGGAGTGATGACCTTGGCACCCGAACTGAAAGACCACAGCCCCGAGAAGCTGCTCGCACCCGTGCTGTCGGCCTTCTGGGACGAGGACGAGTCCTGGACTCTGGACACGTACCGAAGGCACGAGGGATACGAGGGGCTCCGCAAGGCGCTCGCCATGTCGCCGGACGACCTCATCGCGTATGTGAAGGACTCCGGTCTGCGCGGTCGCGGTGGCGCCGGCTTCCCCACCGGAATGAAATGGCAATTCATTCCCCAAGGGGATGGAAAACCGCACTATCTAGTTGTCAACGCCGACGAGTCGGAGCCTGGGACCTGTAAGGACATCCCGCTCCTCTTCGCGAACCCGCACAGCCTCATCGAGGGCATTGTCATCGCGTGCTATGCCATCAGGTCTTCGCATGCCTTCATCTATCTGCGTGGTGAAGTCGTCCCCGTATTGCGGCGGTTGCACGAGGCCGTGCGCGAGGCCTACGCGGCGGGCTACCTCGGCGAGAACGTCCTGGGCAGCGGACTCGACCTGCAGCTCACCGTGCACGCGGGCGCGGGCGCGTACATCTGCGGTGAGGAGACCGCACTGCTCGACTCGCTCGAAGGCCGCCGTGGTCAACCGCGGCTCCGTCCCCCTTTCCCTGCGGTCGCGGGCCTCTATGCGTGCCCGACTGTGGTGAATAACGTCGAGTCGATCGCGTCAGTTCCCGCCATTCTGCAAAAAGGCAAGGAATGGTTCAGGTCGATGGGCAGCGAGAAGTCTCCCGGCTTCACGCTCTACTCGCTCAGCGGCCATGTCACCAGTCCCGGTCAGTACGAGGCGCCGCTCGGCATCACACTGCGCCAACTGCTCGACATGAGCGGCGGCATCCGGGCCGGGCATCGCCTCAAGTTCTGGACGCCGGGCGGGTCTTCCACGCCGATGTTCACCGACGAGCACCTCGACGTCCCTCTTGATTACGAAGGAGTGGGTGCCGCGGGTTCCATGCTCGGCACAAAAGCTCTGCAGTGTTTCGACGAGACGACCTGCGTCGTGCGTGCCGTCACCCGCTGGACCGAGTTCTACGCCCACGAGTCCTGCGGCAAGTGCACACCGTGCCGTGAAGGGACGTACTGGCTCGTGCAGTTGCTGCGCGACATCGAGGCCGGCAAGGGCGTCATGTCCGACCTCGACAAGCTGAACGACATCGCCGACAACATCAACGGCAAGTCCTTCTGCGCCCTCGGCGACGGCGCCGCCTCGCCGATCTTCTCCTCGCTCAAGTACTTCCGCGAGGAGTACGAGCAGCACATCACGGGCCGGGGCTGCCCCTTCGACCCGGCCAAGTCCACGGCCTGGGCCGACCGCACGGAGGTGAACGCATGACGGTGACCACGAGCGCTCCCTCCGGTGGGGGAGAGGCGGCGGTCCCGCCGGAAGATCTCGTCTCGCTGACCATCGACGGCGCCGAGATCAGCGTGCCCAAGGGCACCCTGGTCATCCGCGCCGCCGAGCAACTCGGCATCGAGATCCCCCGGTTCTGCGACCACCCACTCCTCGACCCGGTCGGCGCCTGCCGTCAGTGCATCGTCGAGGTCGAGGGCCAGCGCAAACCGATGGCGTCCTGCACGATCACGTGCACGGACGGCATGGTCGTCAAGACCCAGCTCAGCTCGCCCGTGGCCGAGAAGGCCCAGCACGGTGTGATGGAACTGCTCCTCATCAACCACCCGCTGGACTGCCCGGTCTGCGACAAGGGCGGCGAATGCCCCCTGCAGAACCAGGCCATGTCCCACGGCAACGCCGAGTCCCGCTTCGACGGCAGGAAGCGGACCTACGAGAAGCCCCTCCCGATCTCCACGCAGGTGCTGCTCGACCGCGAACGCTGCGTGCTGTGCGCCCGCTGCACCCGCTTCTCCAACCAGATCGCGGGCGACCCGATGATCGAGCTCCTGGAGCGCGGCGCGCTGCAACAGGTCGGCACCGGTGAGGGCGACCCCTTCGAGTCGTACTTCTCCGGGAACACCATCCAGATCTGCCCGGTGGGCGCGCTCACCTCGGCGGCGTACCGATTCCGCTCCCGCCCCTTCGACCTGGTCTCCACGCCCTCCGTGTGCGAGCACTGCTCCGGGGGCTGCGCTACCCGCACCGACCACCGGCGCGGCAAGGTCATGCGGCGCCTGGCCGCCGTCGACCCCGAGGTCAACGAGGAGTGGATCTGCGACAAGGGGCGCTTCGGCTTCCGGTACGCGCAGCAGCGCGACCGGCTTCAGACGCCCCTGGTGCGCAACGCGGACGGCGTCCTGGAGCCCGCGTCCTGGCCGGAGGCCCTGGAGGCCGCCGCCCAGGGCCTGTCGGCCGCGCGGGGCCGGACCGGTGTCCTGACCGGCGGCCGGCTCACCATCGAGGACGCCTACGCGTACAGCAAGTTCGCGCGCGTGGCGCTCGACACGAACGACATCGACTTCCGCGCGCGCGTGCACAGCAGCGAGGAGGCCGACTTCCTGGCCGCCCGGGTCGCCGGACGCGGCCGGGACCTCGACGGCAACGGCGTCACGTACACCTCCCTGGAGAAGGCGCCCGCCGTTCTGCTGGTCGGCTTCGAGTCCGAGGAGGAGGCGCCCGGCGTCTTCCTGCGGCTGCGCAAGGCCTCGCGCACGCACGGGCAGCGGGTGTTCTCGCTCGCCACCCACGCCACGCGCGGCCTGGAGAAGGCGGGCGGCACGCTGCTGCCGGCCGCTCCCGGCACCGAGACCGAGTGGCTGGACGCGCTCGCCAGCGGGTTCGGTCTGGAGGACGACGGCGCCCGCGCCTCCGAGGCGCTGCGCACCGAGGGCGCCGTGATCGTCGTCGGCGAGCGGCTGGCCGCCGTCGCCGGGGGTCTCACCGCCGCCGTACGGGCCGCGTTCGCGACCGGTGCCCGGCTGGTGTGGATTCCGCGCCGGGCCGGGGAACGCGGGGCGATCGAGGCGGGCGCGCTGCCGTCGCTGCTGCCGGGCGGGCGTCCGGCCACCGACCCACGCGCGCGTGACGAGGTCGCCGTCGCCTGGGGCGTCGCCGAACTCCCGCACCGCTACGGCCGCGACGCCGGTCAGATCGTCGAGGCCGCCGCCGGTGGTGAACTCCGGGCGCTGCTCGTCGCCGGTGTGGAGGCGGGCGACCTGCCCGACCCGGCACGCACGCGTGCGGCACTTCACGAAGTGGGCTTCCTGGTGTCGCTCGAACTGCGGCCCAGCGAGGTCACCGAACACGCCGACGTCGTCCTTCCGGTCGCGGCGGTCGCCGAGAAGGCGGGCACCTTCCTCAACTGGGAGGGCCGGGTCCGCTTCTTCGACGCCGCGCTCAAGCCCGACCAGATGCCCCGCACCCTCGCGCCCACCGACGCGCGCGTGCTGCACATGCTGGCCGACGCCATGGACGTCCACCTGGGGCTGCCCGATCTGCGCACCACGCGCGCGGAGTTGGACCGGCTGGGTGCCTGGGACGGGCCGCGGGCCTCCGATCCGCTGGAGACCGCGGGCGTATTGCCCCGGCCGGCCGCCGGAGAGGCCGTACTCGCCGGGCACCGGCTGCTGCTCGACCAGGGCGCGCTCCAGGAGGGCGACGAAGCACTCGCCGGTACCCGGCACGCCGCCCACGCGCGCGTATCGGCCGCCACGGCCGCCGAGGCGGGCGTCAAGGACGGCGACGCCCTCGCCGTGACCGGCGCGTCCGGAACCGTCGAACTCCCGCTGCGGATCACGGAGATGCCCGACCGGGTGGTCTGGCTCCCGCTGAACTCCACCGGCGGGGGCGTCGCCTCCGACACCGGGGCGCTGCCCGGCGCACTCGTCCGCATCGGCCCGGCCACGCTCGCGGGCGAGGCCCCCAAGGAGGTGGAGGCATGAGCCCGTACCCGTACCTCGCTGCCGAAGACCTCTCCATGTTCGGCCGCGACCCCTGGTGGCTGGTCGTCGTCAAAGCGGTGTTCTGCTTCGCGTTCCTGATGATCACTGTGCTGTTCTCGATCGTCTGGGAACGCAAGGTCGTCGCCTGGATGCAGTTGCGCATCGGCCCCAACCGGCACGGCCCCTGGGGCATGCTCCAGTCGCTCGCCGACGGCGTGAAGCTGATGCTCAAGGAAGACCTGATCGTCAAGCGCGCGGACAAGGTGGTCTACGTCCTCGCGCCGATCATCGCGGCCATCCCGGCCTTCATGGCGATCGCGGTGATCCCCTTCGGGCCCGCCGACAACGAGGTGTCGATCTTCGGCCAGCGCACCACGATGCAGCTCACCGACCTGCCGATCGCGATGCTCTACATCCTCGCGGTCGCCTCGGTCGGCATCTACGGCATCGTCCTGGCGGGCTGGAGCTCCGGCTCCACCTACCCGCTCCTCGGCGGCCTGCGCTCCTGCGCGCAGATGATCTCCTACGAGATCGCGATGGGCGCCGCGTTCGCCTCGGTGTTCCTCTACTCCGGGTCGATGTCGACCTCGACGATCGTTGAACAACAGCACGACCGCTGGTACATCATCCTGCTGCCGGTCTCCTTCATCATCTACGTCATCACGATGGTCGGCGAGACCAACCGCGCCCCCTTCGACATGCCGGAGTCCGAGGGCGACCTGGTCGGCGGCTTCAACACCGAGTACTCGTCCATCAAGTTCGCGCTGTTCATGCTCGCCGAGTACGTGAACATGGTGACGGTCTCCGCGGTGTCGACCACGCTCTTCCTGGGCGGCTGGCGGGCCCCGTGGCCGATCAGCTCCTTCTGGGAGGGCGCGAACCACGGCTGGTGGCCGATGCTCTGGTTCGTCGTCAAGGTCCAGTTGCTGCTCTTCTTCTTCATCTGGCTGCGCGGCACCCTCCCGCGCGTGCGCTACGACCAGTTGATGAAGCTCGGCTGGAAGGTCCTCATCCCGGTCTCCGTGGTCTGGCTGATGCTCGTCGCGACCGTGCGGACCCTCAAGAACGAGAACTACGACTTCGCCGACATCGCCCTCTACATCGGCGGCGGTGTGCTCGTCCTGCTGTTGCTCTCCTTCATCGCGGACATGTTCCGCCAGAAGGCGAACGAGGACGCGCGACTGGTCGACGAACCCGACGATTTCGACGCGATGGCGGGCGGATTCCCCGTACCGCCGCTGCCGGGACAGGAGTTGCCGCCGGTGCCTCGGCGCCCCTCGCGCCGCGAGCGGGAGCTGATTGTCAGTGGTGGGTCGGACACTGGCAGTGACGGATCTCTGGATGGAAAGGAGGCGTCCGATGGCTGAGGAGCCCAAGGAGACCAAACCCGGTTTCCAGAACCCCGTGGCCGGCTTCGGCGTGACCTTCAAGGCCATGTTCAAGAAGCGGCTGACCGAGCAGTACCCGGAGCAGCAGAAGACCACAGCCCCCCGGTTCCACGGACGGCACCAGCTCAACCGTCATCCGGACGGCCTGGAGAAGTGCGTCGGCTGCGAACTGTGCGCCTGGGCCTGCCCCGCCGACGCCATCTATGTGGAGGGCGCCGACAACACCGACGAGGAGCGCTACTCGCCGGGCGAGCGGTACGGCCGCGTCTACCAGATCAACTACGCCCGCTGCATCCTGTGCGGCCTGTGCATCGAGGCGTGCCCCACGCGCGCGTTGACGATGACCAACGAGTTCGAGCTGGCCGACAGCAGCCGCGCCAACCTGATCTACACCAAGGAACAGTTGCTGGCCGGCCTCGACGACACCATGGTCGACAGCCCGCACGCCATCTACCCGGGGATGGACGAACAGGACTACTACCGGGGCCTGGTGACGGAGGCCGCGCCCGGCACGGTGCCCCAAGTCGCCGTCTCCAAGGGTGAACTGAGTCCATTGGCAAGCCCTCCGGGCGCGGCCAAGGAAGAGGAAGAGGGGGTGGGCGCATGAGCGCGCAGTTCGCCGCCGCCTACTCCACCTCCACCGGCGAGGCCTTCCAGTTCTGGATCCTCGGCACGGTCGCGGTGATCGGCGCCCTGTCCACAGTCCTCATGAGGAGGGCCGTGCACAGTGCGCTCTCCCTCGCCGGGACCATGATCATCCTGGCGGTGTTCTACCTCGCCAACGGCGCCTACTTCCTGGGCGTCGTGCAGATCGTCGTCTACACCGGCGCGATCATGATGCTGTTCCTCTTCGTGGTGATGCTGGTCGGCGTCACGGCCGCCGACTCCCTGACGGAGACCATCAAGGGCCAGCGCTGGCTGGCCCTTCTCTGTGGGCTCGGCTTCGGCATCCTGCTCTTCGCGGGCATCGGCAACGCCTCCCTCAACCAGTTCGACGGCCTGGGCACGGCGAACGCGAACGGCAACGTGGAGGGCCTGGCCGCCCTCATCTTCACGAAGTACGTGTTCGCGTTCGAGATCACCGGCGCCCTGCTGATCACGGCCGCCGTCGGCGCCATGGTGCTCACGCACCGCGAGCGCGCCGAGCGGCCCAAGACCCAGCGCGAGCTGTCCGAGCAGCGTGTCCGCGAGGGCAAGCACCTCCCGCCGCTCCCGGCCCCCGGCGTCTACGCCCGGCACAACGCGGTGGACGTCCAGGGCCTGCTGCCCGACGGCACCCCGTCCGAGCTCACGGTCAGCAAGACGCTCCGTGACCGCGGCCAGATCCGTGACGTGTCCAGCGAGGCGCTGGGCGACCTGCGGGCCCTGGAGCAGCGCGCCGAGGAGCGCCTGGAGCGGACCCCGATCGAGCCCGCGAACCTCAAGCGGACCGAGGAGGCGTCGAAGTGAACCCCGTCAACTACCTCTACCTCTCCGCCCTGTTGTTCACGATCGGCGCCACCGGCGTACTGATCAGGCGGAACGCGATCGTCGTGTTCATGTGCATCGAGCTCATGCTCAACGCCTGCAACCTCGCGTTCGTCACCTTCTCCCGCATGCACGGCAATCTCGACGGTCAGGTCATCGCCTTCTTCACGATGGTCGTCGCCGCCGCGGAGGTCGTGGTCGGGCTCGCGATCATCGTGTCGCTGTTCCGTTCCCGCCACTCGGCCTCGGTCGACGACGCCAGCCTGATGAAGCTCTGAGGGGTCGCTGAATCGTGGAGAACCTGATTGCGCTGCTGGTAGCGGCGCCTCTGCTCGGAGCGGTCGTCCTGCTGTGCGGCGGCCGGCGGCTCGACGCCGTCGGCCACTGGATCGGCACGCTCCTGTCGTCCGCCTCCTTCGTGATCGGTGTCGTCCTCTTCACCGACCTGCTGGGGAAGAACGCCGAGCACCGGACGCTCATGCAGCACCTGTGGACCTGGGTCCCCGTCGAGGGCTTCCAGGCGGACGTCACCTTCCGCCTCGACCAGTTGTCGATGACCTTCGTCCTGCTGATCACCGGCGTCGGCTCGCTCATTCACCTGTACTCGGTCGGGTACATGGAGCACGACGAGCGCCGCCGCCGCTTCTTCGGCTATCTGAACCTGTTCCTCGCGGCGATGCTGATCCTCGTCCTCGCCGACAACTACCTGTTGCTGTACGTCGGTTGGGAGGGCGTCGGTCTCGCCTCCTACCTGCTGATCGGCTTCTGGCAGCACAAGCCCAGCGCGGCCACCGCCGCGAAGAAGGCCTTCCTGGTCAACCGGGTCGGCGACATGGGCCTGTCGATCGCCATCATGCTGATGTTCACGACGTTCGGGACCTTCGCCTTCGGGCCGGTTCTCAGCCACGTCGGCGACGCCTCCGAGGGCAAGCTCACCGGCATCGCCCTGATGCTGCTGCTCGCCGCCTGCGGCAAGTCCGCCCAGGTGCCGCTGCAGTCCTGGCTCGGCGACGCGATGGAGGGCCCGACCCCGGTCTCGGCCCTCATCCACGCGGCGACCATGGTGACCGCGGGCGTGTACCTGATCGTCCGCTCCGGAGCCATCTTCAACGCGGCGCCCGACGCACAGCTAGTCGTCACCGTCGTCGGCGCCGTCACGCTCCTGTTCGGTGCGATCGTCGGTTGCGCGAAGGACGACATCAAGAAGGCACTGGCCGGCTCGACCATGTCGCAGATCGGCTACATGGTGCTCGCCGCGGGCCTCGGCCCCATCGGCTACGTCTTCGCGATCATGCACCTGGTGACGCACGGCTTCTTCAAGGCCGGGCTCTTCCTCGGCGCCGGCTCCGTCATGCACGGCATGAACGACGAGGTCGACATGCGCAAGTACGGCGGCCTCAGGAAGTACATGCCGGTCACGTTCATCACCTTCGGCCTCGGCTACCTCGCCATCATCGGCTTCCCGGGCCTGTCCGGCTTCTTCTCCAAGGACAAGATCATCGAGGCGGCCTTCGCCAAGGGCGGCACCGAGGGCTGGATCCTCGGCGGCGCGGCCCTGCTGGGCGCGGCCATCACGGCGTTCTACATGACGCGCGTGATGCTGATGACGTTCTTCGGCGAGAAGCGCTGGCAGCCCGACGAGAACGGCAACGAACCGCACCCGCACGAGTCCCCGAGGACGATGACGATCCCGATGATCGTGCTGGCCTTCGGATCGGTCTTCGCCGGCGGCATCTTCGGCATCGGCGACCGCTTCCTGCACTGGCTGGAGCCCATCACCGGCCACGAGGAGGGCAACTCCCCGGTCAGCGCCCTGACGGTCACTATGGCCACCATGGTCGTGCTGGTCGTCGGTGTGGCGATCGCCTGGGCGCAGTACGGCCGCCGTCCGGTCCCGGCCGTCGCCCCGCGCGGCTCGCTGCTCACCCGGGCCGCCCGCCGCGACCTCCTCCAGGACGACTTCAACCACGTCGTCCTGGTGCGCGGCGGCGAGCACCTCACCCGCTCCCTGGTCTACGTCGACCACACCCTGGTCGACGGCGTCGTCAACGGCACGGCGGCCTCCATGGGCGGACTCTCCGGAAGGCTGCGCAAGCTGCAGAACGGCTACGCGCGGTCGTACGCGGTCTCGATGTTCGGCGGTGCGGCCATCCTCGTCGCCGCGACCCTGCTGATGAGGGCGGTCTGATACCGATGTCCTTTCCCCTCCTGACAGCGACGGCGGCGCTCCCGGCCCTCGGGGCGGTGGCCACGGCCGCCGTCCCGGCCGCCCGGCGCACCGCCGCGAAATGGCTGGCGCTGCTCGTCTCGCTGGCGACGCTCGCGCTGGGCATCACGATCCTGGTGCGCTTCGACCCGGGCGGCGACCGCTACCAGCTCACCGAATCGCACCCCTGGATCGCTGACTTCGGGGTCCGTTACGAGTTGGGTGTCGACGGCATCGCGGTCGCGCTCATCGCGCTCACCGCCCTGCTGATCCCGTTCGTGATCCTGGCCGGCTGGCACGATGCCGACCCCCTGGAGACCGGCAACAAGCGCTGGCGGCCCACCCAAGGATTCTTCGCCCTCATCCTTGCGGTGGAGGCGATGGTGATCATCTCCTTCGAGGCCACCGACGTCTTCCTCTTCTACATCTTCTTCGAAGCCATGCTGATCCCGATGTACTTCCTCATCGGCGGCTTCGGAGACAGCGCGCACGAGCACGGCGACGAGGCGGCGGCCACCCAACGGTCGTACGCCGCCGTCAAGTTTCTGCTCTACAACCTGGTCGGCGGGCTCATCATGCTGGCGGCCGTGATCGGCCTCTACGTAGTGGCCGGGAACTTCTCGCTCGCGGAGATCGCGCAGGCGCGGGCCAACGGCACGCTGCACATGGCGACCAACACCGAACGCTGGCTGTTCCTGGGCTTCTTCTTCGCCTTCGCGGTGAAGGCGCCGCTGTGGCCGCTGCACACCTGGCTGCCCAACGCGATGGGCGAGGCCACCGCCCCGGTCGCCGTCCTGATCACGGCGGTTGTCGACAAGGTCGGCACCTTCGCGATGCTCCGCTTCTGCCTCCAGCTCTTCCCGGAGGCCAGCAAGTGGGCGACGCCCGTCATCCTCGTCCTCGCCCTGATCAGCATCATCTACGGCGCGCTGCTCGCCGTCGGGCAGCGGGACATCAAGCGGCTGGTGGCGTACGCGTCGATCTCGCACTTCGGGTTCATCGTGCTGGGCATCTTCGCGATGACCAGCCAGGGCCAGTCCGGCGCGACGCTCTACATGGTCAACCACGGTATTTCAACGGCCGCGTTGATGCTGGTCGCCGGATTCCTGATCTCGCGGCGCGGCTCGCGTCTGATCGCCGACTACGGAGGGGTGCAGAAAGTCGCCCCGGTGCTCGCGGGCACCTTCCTGATCGGCAGTCTGGCCACCCTCTCGCTACCGGGACTCGCACCGTTCGTGAGTGAGTTCCTGGTCCTGGTCGGCACGTTCTCGCGCTACCCCGCGATCGGGATCATCGCGACCTTCGGCATCGTCCTGGCCGCGCTGTACACCCTCGTCCTCTACCAGCGGACGATGACCGGCCCGGTGAAGCCCGAGGTCGCCACGATGCCGGACCTGCGACCGCGTGAACTCCTGGTCGTCGCCCCGCTGATCGTGCTGCTGGTCTTCCTGGGCGTCTACCCGAAGCCGATCACGGACATCGTGAACCCGTCGGTCAAGCAGACGCTGTCCGACGTACACAAGAAGGATCCCAAGCCCTCGGTGGAGGCGGCCAAGTGAGCGCAACAGCCGTCCACAGCCTGTGGACAACGGCGGCAACGGCGGCCGACCCGATCTCGAAGATCCCCACGCCGAAGATCGAGTACGGGCAATTGTCGCCCACCTTGATCATCCTCGGCGCGGCGCTCATCGGGGTGCTGGTCGAAGCGTTCGTCCCGCGCAAGTCCCGTTACTTCACCCAGGTGTTCGTGTCCGCCGTGGCGCTCTGCGCCGCCTTCGCGGCGGTCCTGGCGCTCGCGGCGGACGGGTACGGCACCACCAAGGCGCACATCGCCGCGATGGGCGCGATCGCGGTCGACGGACCGTCCCTGTTCCTTCAGGGCGTGATCCTGCTGTCCGGACTGGTCGGCCTGTTCACCTTCGCGGAGCGGCGGCTCGACCCCGAGGCGCACGGCAACCGGGTCGACTCCTTCGCCGCGCAGGGCGCGTCCGTGCCCGGCAGCGACAGCGAGAAGGCCGCGGTCAAGGCCGGGTTCACCACCACCGAGGTGTTCCCGCTCCTGCTCTTCGCGGTCGCCGGCATGCTGGTCTTCCCGTCCGCCAACGACCTGTTGACCCTGTTCGTGGCCCTGGAAGTCTTCTCGCTCCCGCTCTACCTCCTGTGCGCCCTGGCCCGCCGCAAGCGGCTCCTGTCGCAGGAGGCGGCGGTCAAGTACTTCCTCCTGGGCGCCTTCGCCTCCGCGTTCACCCTGTTCGGCATCGCGCTGCTCTACGGCTACGCGGGCTCGATGTCGTACTCCACGATCGCGCAGGTCGTCGACGGCTCCATCACGAACATCAACCCGGCCCTCGCGGACACCATGGGCAACGACGCGCTGCTGCTCATCGGCGGCGCGATGATCGTCATGGGGCTGCTGTTCAAGGTGGGCGCGGTGCCGTTCCACATGTGGACGCCCGACGTCTACCAGGGCGCGCCGACCCCGGTCACCGGCTTCATGGCCGCCGCGACCAAGGTGGCCGCCTTCGGAGCGCTGCTCCGCCTGCTCTACGTCGTGCTGCCGGGCCTGCGCTGGGACTGGCGGCCCGTCATGTGGGGCGTCGCGATCATCACGATGCTGGGCGGCGCGATCGTCGCGATCACCCAGACCGACATCAAGCGGCTGCTGGCGTACTCGTCGATCGCGCACGCGGGCTTCATCCTCGCGGGTGTCATCGCGACCACCCGGGACGGCGTCTCGTCGGTCCTCTTCTACCTGGGTGCCTACTCGTTCGTGACGATCGGCGCCTTCGCGGTCGTCACCCTCGTACGGGACGCGGGCGGCGAGGCGACGCACCTGTCGAAGTGGGCGGGGCTCGGGCGCAGGTCGCCCCTGGTCGCTGCCGTCTTCGCGGTGTTCCTGCTGTCCTTCGCGGGCATTCCGCTGACGGCAGGCTTCGCCGGGAAGTTCGCCGTGTTCAAGGCGGCGGCGGCCGGCGGCGCGGCCCCGCTGGTCGTGGTCGGTGTGCTCTCCTCGGCGATCGCGGCGTTCTTCTACATCCGCGTGATCGTGCTCATGTTCTTCAGCGAGCCGAGGCCCGACGGCCCCACCGTCGCAGTGCCGTCCCCGCTGACCATGGCGACGATCGGGGTGGCCGTGGCGGCCACGCTCGTCCTCGGTGTGGCCCCGCAGTACTTCCTGGACCTGGCGAACCAGGCGGGGGTCTTCGTCCGCTGAGCGCATGCCAAGGGCCCCGGTTCCTCACTGAGGAGTCGGGGCCCTTCGCATGGCTGCGGCCGGTCAGACCGTCGGGCAGACGACCTCGGGGTTCCCCGCGGCGAACAGGCCCGCAGAGTTGGGCTTGTAGAGCCACGCGTGCAGGGTGAAGTAGCCGGGGAGCCGGCCCTTCTGGAAGGTCTGCCCGAACAGCGTCGGCGCGGTCGTCTGGCCCGTGTCCGTCACGACCCACTCCACCGCGACCAGCCTGCGCCCCTCGGCGAAGTCGGACCCGTCCGCGTACACGAGGGCCGCCGGCTTCTGCGGATCGAGTGAATCGATGTTCGCCGGGTTGCGGTAGTGGTAGCCCATGCCGCCCTCGGCCTGGTCGGCGACACAGGTGTCGCTGCGCACGTAGCCGCCGCCCGCGGCGAAACCCTCGTACCCGTATGTCGAGGTGGCCTGGTACGTCTTGCTCAGCGTGGTCCACACCGACGGGTCGGGGGCGGGGTCGGACGCGGCGTGGGCCGGGGCGGCGGTCAGCGCGAAGGCCGCGGTCGTCGCCACCGCGACGGCGGTCATGGCGGCGGTCTTGACGGTGCTCCGCAGGGGCCGGGGGGACCGGGAGGACCCGGAGGACCGAGGGGACATGGTGGGGCTCCTTGGACTTTCGGGAGGCGTCCACACGCACGCGGCGCCGTCCGTTCGAGGGCATGGCGGGTCTCCGCGGTCCCGCCCGAGCAGCATGTTCCGGCCGTAGGGGGCGCGCCATGTGACGGGAGCCATTCGAATGACCACGCCCGGTCACCGTCGCCAGCCTGTGGATAACTCCGACGCTGTCAGCGCGGACGCCTATCGTGGACGCAGTGGTCGAGGGACGACGTACGGGGGACGAGCGATGCACGGGATGGGCGGGACGGTTGTGACGACCGAAGTACGGACGCCGGCGGCACAGGGCGAGAGCGAGGCGCTGGCCACGCTCCACCGGGTCTTCGGGTACGACAGCTTCCGGGGCGAGCAGGAAGAGGTCATCGAGCATGTGGTGGCGGGCGGCGACGCCGTCGTCCTCATGCCGACCGGCGGCGGCAAGTCGTTGTGCTACCAGATTCCCTCCCTGGTCAGACCCGGTACGGGTGTCGTCGTCTCCCCGCTGATCGCGCTGATGCAGGACCAGGTGGACGCGCTGCGGGCGCTCGGGGTGCGCGCCGGGTTCATGAACTCGACGCAGGACTTCGACGAGCGGCGCGTGGTCGAGGCGGAGTTCCTCGCCGGCGAGCTGGACCTGATCTATCTCGCGCCGGAGCGGCTACGGCTCGACGCCACGCTGAATCTGCTCTCGCGCGGCAAGATCTCGGTGTTCGCGATCGACGAGGCGCACTGTGTCTCCTCGTGGGGCCACGACTTCCGTCCCGACTACCTGTCCCTCTCCGTGCTCGGCGAGCGGTGGCCCGACGTCCCGCGGATCGCGCTCACGGCGACGGCCACGGACGCGACGCAC
This sequence comes from Streptomyces sp. NBC_01478, assembly GCF_036227225.1. Classification (GTDB taxonomy): domain Bacteria; phylum Actinomycetota; class Actinomycetes; order Streptomycetales; family Streptomycetaceae; genus Streptomyces. Next base: position 6,841,878 of record NZ_CP109444.1, read on the forward strand.
AAGGAGATCACCCAGCGGCTGAACATGCCGAGCGCCCGGCACTTCGTGGCGAGCTTCGACCGGCCCAACATCCAGTACCGGATCGTGCCGAAGGCCGACCCCAAGAAGCAGTTGCTGAGCTTCCTGCGCGAGGAGCACGCGGGTGACGCGGGCATCGTGTACTGCCTGTCGCGCAAGTCCGTCGACACGACCGCCGAGTTCCTGTCGCGCAACGGCATCGAGGCGGTGCCGTACCACGCGGGCCTGGACTCCGGTACGCGCGCGGCGCACCAGTCCCGGTTCCTGCGCGAGGACGGGCTGATCGTCGTCGCGACCATCGCCTTCGGCATGGGCATCGACAAGCCGGACGTACGGTTCGTCGCCCACCTCGACCTGCCCAAGTCGGTGGAGGGCTACTACCAGGAGACGGGTCGTGCGGGGCGTGACGGAATGCCCTCCACGGCGTGGATGGCGTACGGCCTCAACGACGTCATACAGCAGCGCAAGATGATCCAGTCCAGCGAGGGCGACGAGGCGTTCCGCCGCCGGGCCGCCTCCCACCTGGAGGCCATGCTCGCGCTGTGCGAGACCGCGCAGTGCCGGCGCGGCCAACTGCTCGCCTACTTCGGCCAGGACCCGGACGCCGCGGGCTGCGGCAACTGCGACACGTGCCTCACCCCGCCGGAGACCTGGGACGGCACGGTCGCCGCGCAGAAGGTGCTGTCGACGGTGGTGCGGCTGCAGCGGGAGCGGGGCCAGAAGTTCGGCGCCCTGCAGATCGTCGACATCCTCATGGGGCGCCGGTCGGCCAAGGTGATCCAGTTCGACCACGACCAACTGTCCGTGTTCGGCATCGGCCAGGACCTGGCCGAGGGTGAATGGCGAGGCGTCGTACGGCAGTTGCTGGCGCAGGGGCTGCTCGCGGTCGAGGGGGAGTACGGCACGCTGGTGCTCACCGAGGCGAGCGGCACGGTGTTGCGGCGCGAGCGGGAGGTGCCGTTGCGCAAGGAGCCGAAGAAGCCGGCGGCTTCGCGGTCGGGGTCGTCGTCCTCGGGCCGGGGCGAGCGCAAGGCGAAGGCCGCGGCGGTGGAGTTGCCCGCGTCGTTGCAGCCCGCCTTCGAGGCACTGCGCGCCTGGCGTGCGGAGCAGGCCCGTGAGCAGGGGGTTCCGGCGTACGTCATCTTCCACGACGCCACGCTGCGGGAGATCGCGGCGGTGTGGCCCACGTCGGTGGGGCAGTTGGGGGAGATCAGCGGCGTCGGCGAGAAGAAGCTGGCGACGTACGGGGAGGGCGTGATCGGGGTGCTGGCGGGGCTGGGCGAGGCGCCGAGTGCGGGTGCGGAGGAGCCTGCGGCTGTGGCGCGGGAGTCTGCACAGGTACCGGTACCTGTGCAGGCGCAGGTGTCGGCATCCGCGGCGGGTCGGGCGGCTAAGGACGTTGATCCCGGGGCGGATTACTGGCCGGAGATGGACGCGGAGCCGGAGCCCGAGGACTGGATGTAGAGGTGGTCGGGACTGGGGTGTAGGGGCAAGGGCAGGGGTGGGGCCGGGGTGCAGGTGGCCTGGTAAGGCCCTCGGCTCAGGGCCGTCAGCCTCGGGGGCTCCTCAGCCCAGGCTCCTCAGCCCAAGCCCGTGAGTCCAAACCCCTCAGCCCAGAGCCGTAAGCCCCGGTGCGAACACGATTAGTAGGGGCAGCAGTGGGACCAGTGCCGCCACTGTCGTCGTCAGGGCGCGGCGTCGGCGGCCCAGTCTCGGGCGGGGGTCCAGGAGGCGGTCCACTCGTTCGCCGAGGAGGCGGTGGCTGGAGGCGCAGGAGAGGACGCCTCGGTGGTTGTTCAGTTCGATCAGGGCCAGCGCCGTGGTCAGGTGGCCGCACTGCCGGGAGGCGGTGTCGTCCGCGGCCAACTCGACCAGCCGGTGCGTCTGGTCGCAGAAGTGGGCGAACACGGGGACACGCGGGAAACCGGAGGCCAGCGCGGTCGAGAGGTGCAGCAGCCAGTCGTGGTGGGCGCGGGCGTGACCGCGTTCGTGGGTGAGGACCGCGTCGAGCTGGTGGCCGGTGAGGCGGTGCAACGCGCCTGTGGTGACGACCAGTTGGGGCGGGTGGCCGGGCATCCACCAGGCGTCCGGGTACTCGTCCTCCAGGACCAGGAGGGGGCCGCGTGCCGGGGGCAGGCCGGCCGGCAGGTCGGGGGCGCGTTCGCGGAGATGTGCGCGGGCCTGGCCGCGACGGCGGCGGGCCTCGGCGAGTTCGCGGGCGAGCATCGCCGTCGTCCAGGCGGCCCCGCACGCCAGTGACAGCGTGAGGGCGACCGCCCAGACGGGGGCGGCGGAGAGGTCGTAGGCCGCGGTGACGGCGGGCGGAGCGGGGGCGAAGACATGATCGCGGACGGTGTGGAAGACGGCGGCGGCGCCGAGGACCAGGGCGGCCAGGCAGCAGAGCAGGACCGTGGCGACCAGGCACTGCCACACCCACAGGCCGACCACGGGTTCCCGCTCGGGCCACACGGCCCGGGTCAGCGCGCGCGGAGCCGGAACGGCGGCCGAGAGGGCGACGACGCTCAGCAGGAGCAGGCAGACGGTCATGCCACGGGCTCCGGATCCTGGTCGGCGGGACAAAAGGAAGGAACGGTACGAACGAAAGGGGCGAAAGGAACAGGAGGAACAGGTGGGACAGAGCGGAACAGAACGTGCGGTGCGGCCTTGCCCGAAGGCGGGGGTGCGGCGTGTGTGCCGCCCGCCGTCAGTATGACCGCACGGACGGCCGACGTCAGGTGTACGGCGAGCACCGGATCCACCTCACCGGCCGCGCCCCTCGCCTCACTCCCGGCCCACGATCCGCCCGGTCACCTCGCCCAGCCCCACCCGCGTACCGTCCGCCCCGGGCGCCCACGCCGACAGGGTCACGACATCCCCGTCCTCCAGGAACGTCCGCTTGCCGTCCGGGAGTTCGAGGGCGTCGCGGCCGTTCCAGGTCAGCTCAAGCAGCGAACCGCGCTCGTGTTCCGCTGGCCCGCTGACCGTGCCCGAGCCGTACAGGTCGCCGGTGCGCAGGGAGGCGCCGTTGGCCGTCATCTGCGCGAGTTGCTGCGCGGCCGTCCAGTACATGGTGGAGAACGGCGGCTCGGAGACGACATGGCCGTTGATCGCGACGGAGATACGGAGGTCGTAGCCGCCGGGCTCCTCCGCCGAGTCGTCCAGATAGGGGAGGAGTTCGTGCGTGCGCTCCGGCGGGGCCACCCGCGAGTCCTCCAGCGCGTCCAGCGGGGTGATCCACGCAGACACCGACGTGGCGAAGGACTTGCCGAGGAACGGGCCGAGGGGGACGTACTCCCAGGCCTGGATGTCGCGGGCCGACCAGTCGTTGAGGAGGCACAGGCCGAAGACGTGTTCGCGGAAGTCGGCGAGGGCGACCGGCCGGCCCATCTCCGACGGCGTGCCGACCACGAATCCGACCTCCGCCTCGATGTCCAGGCGGACCGACGGGCCGAAGACCGGCGCGGGGTCGGACGGGGACTTGCGCTGCCCGGAGGGTCGTACGACGTCCGTGTCCGAGACCACGATCGTGCCGGAGCGGCCGTGGTAACCGATCGGCAGGTGCTTCCAGTTGGGGGTCAGGGAGTCGGGCGCGTCGGGGCGGAAGATGCGGCCGACGTTCCGGGCGTGGTTCTCCGAGGCGTAGAAGTCGACGTAGTCCGCGACCTCGAAGGGCAGATGCAGGGTCACCGCCGAGAGCGGGTGGAGGTACGGGGTGATCGTCTCCTGGTGGGAGGGCACCGTCACCCACGCCGTCAGCGCGCGCCGGACGTCCGACCAGGCCGTGTGGCCCGCGGCGAGCAGCGGGCCCAGGGTCGGGTGCGCGAGGAGGGAGACGTACGGCGAGCCGAGCGCCTCCGCCGCCGCGCCCGCGTCGAGCACATGGTCGCCGAGCCGGACGCCGACGGTCCGTTCGTCCGAGCCGGCGGGCGAGAAGACGCCGTAGGGCAGGTTGTGCGGGCCGAAGGGGTCGCCCTCGGGAAGATCGAAGGGGGGCATGGGTGCTGCCTCACTCTCGTACGTACTCGCATGTGGCCGCGCCACACGTTACGGGTGAGTTGCGGGAACCGGCAGTGTCTGAAGAGTTCGCAATGTCCGGATAGGCCTTGTCGGAGGGGGCTGCCGGCCGCGTCGTCGTATGGGCCGGTGATGCGGTTCGTGTGCGGCACGGGGATCGCGTCACCGTGACCGGCGAGGTATCTGGCCGCAGCGTGCGGTTAGTTGACGGGGAGCCACTTCGGTGTGGGCGACGACCGGGCGACGCGGAAGCCCACGTCGTCCACGCGGAACGTGGGGTGGCTGCGGCGCCGTACGGAGGCGCGGCAGCTCCAGTGCTCGTCGAACCAGCCGCCGCCGCGCAGTACCCGGTAGGTGCCGTAGACCTCGGGGTCGTAGAGGTCCCAGCACCACTCCCACACGTTGCCCAGCATGTCGTGCAGGCCCCAGGGGTTGGGCAGTCGGCCGCCCGGTTCGTGGGGCCGCTCCTCGGAGTTGCCGCGGTGCCAGGCGATGTCGTCGAGCGGTCCGTAGCGCGGGCCGCTCGTTCCGGCGTGGCACGCGTACTCCCACTCGGCTTCGGTGGGGAGGCGGTAGCCGTCGGCGGAGGGGTTTGCCCATACGACGGTTTCGACTGCCTCGTTGTGGTCGTCGAAGGAGTATGCGGGCGTCAACTCCTCTTGCTGGGAAAGGGAGTTGCAGAAGAGGACCGCGTCCTGCCAGGACACGGTCTCCACGGGGAGGCGGTCGCTGCCGTGCGCGGTGCTGGGGTGTTCGCCGGTGACCTGGGCGTACTGCTCCTGGGTTACGGGGAGGGTGCCGAGGTGGAAGGGGGCGAGGTCGACCGTCCATCTGCGTTCCGTGCGGCGGTCGGAGAGGGTGACCTGGCCGGGTGGGACGGGGGTGAGGTCGATGTGGGTGGTGGTGCCCATGGGTTACGTCAGCTCCGTGAGCATCGGCCGTAGGTGGGCCGCGAGTTGGGGATCCGAGTGGGTCGGTTCCGTTGGCGTGGTGGTGATTGTCGCATTCCAGGTGCGGCGGAGTTCTGGTTCGGTGAGGTGGTGGGTTGGGCGGTGGGTTGCGGTGGTCGGCGGTGGTCGGCGGTGTGCGGGTGGTTCGCCTGGGGGGCGTCGTGGGTCGGGGCCGCGTCGGGGGGTGTCCGTCCTCGGAACGGCGCGGAATCGGTTGCCTACCAACGCACTCGTGTTGACGCGCCAACCGCTGCGGGCGGACACCCCCCGACACGGCCCCTTCGCGCCGTACGCGGCCGACTGCCCGCCCCCCCCGGGCGCCGAACTCGCCGTAGATCCAGATAGATCCAGCCGTCCAGCCGTCCAGCCGTTCGCGGCCTTGTCCACTTCCCCGCGTACGGCCAGCACGAGGTCCGTCTCCGACCAGCGGTCGCCTGTGCCGGTCGCGTGCGAGCCGGTGTGGGTGTGGGTGTGGCTCCGGCTCGGCATCGCCGGTCTTGTCGCCCTGGCCCTGGCCCTAGTCCTGGCCCTAGTCCTGGCGTTGGCCCCGGGCCGAAGGGCCTTGTCCCGTCGTGAGGTGGTGGGGATCATGACCGCGTGCGACATGGACAGGAACTTCACGAACTGCTCGGCCGCGTCGGACTCACGGTTGTTGAGGACGTGAGTCCGGGCAGCCTGTTTCCGCCGGAGGCAGGCTGGCGGATCGCGCGAGGGATCGCGGCGCCGGACGGCGCGGTCCGGGGAGCGCTCGACGGCGTGTGGTGGCGGCGCCTCGCGGATGCCGACGGCGAGTTCCTGGTGGCCGTCCTCGGACATCGGATCGGCGGCAACGACTCCCGGTGGACCCGGGTCCGCCACGCCGGCGGCGGTGTGCCGGGGCTGACCGGCGACCCCGGGTTCGTGGCGCTCTCCCTCGACGGGCAGGTGCTGCTGGCGGAGGTGCCCGGCGTGGACGGGCCTCGGGTGACGGCCCTCGACCGACTGCCGGAGCGGCTGGAGGAGGCCGCCGAGAGCGCCGGGCGTGAGACGGAGGCCGAGCGCGCCGACGTGTGGGCGGCGGTGCCCGGCCGGCCGGCACGGCCCCTGCACTGGGCGGAGGGGATCGGGTCCAACCCTGCCGCGCCGGACGAGCTGCTGATCCGGCTGCTCGATGTGGAGGTGGGTTTCCTCCACGGCTGCGACCGGCCCGCCGTACTCGACGCCGCCGTGGCGCATCCCGATCCGCAGGTGCGCTCGCGGCCCGCGGACACCTTCCGGCCCAAGCTCACGTCCGATCAGTGGCTACGCATGGTCCGCGCCGAACCGTCGCCGAGCCGGCGCGTGCTCTGGGCCGAACATGCCCGCGCCTGGGGCGTCGAACTCCCCGGGGACCTGTACGACGACCTCCTCACCGGCCCGTCCCGTGCTCAGGCCGCCGAACTCCCGGGGCTCCCCGCACACCACCTCCCCGGCCTCGCGGCCGACGCCGACCCCCGGGTGCGGGTGGCCGCCTGCGCCCGGTGGGAAGACCTCGCCGTGCCGTTGCGGGTGCGACTGCTGGCCGACACCGACGACGCGGTGCGTACGGCGGCGCTGCTCGCCCACCACCACGACGTCCCCATGCCTCGGCACGTCTTCGCCGCGCTGCCCGAGCCCCGGCGCGCGCTCGAACAGTGCCGTCTTGCGCCCGAGTTGGAGGCGGAGGTCGTCCGGGACGGGGACGCGGGAGTACGCCTGGCGTTGGCCGCCAACCCGCGGCTCGGCGTGCACGGTGTCGCCGTCCTGGCGGAGGACCCGTACGACGACGTCCGCTCGGCGGTGGCGCTGCGGCCCGACCTCGACGAGGAGCAGCGTGCCGCGGTGCGCCATGACTTCGACTCGACGTCCATGGTGCGCACTCTGCCCTGGGTCGCGGACCTGCACGGTGACGCCGACGCGATGCGCCGCCTCGCCGTGTCGTCCCATCCGCTCATCCGCGGGAGCGTGGCCCGTGCCCGGCATCTTCCACCGGACGTCGTGGAGCGGCTGGCGCGGGACGAGGACCGCACGGTCCGCCTGTTCCTCGCCGAATCGTGCGACGACGCGCCCGCCGAGATGCTGCTGGAGGTCTGGGGCTGGTGGGACGGCAGCTTCAGCTATCCCGGCCGCCCCCGCAGCCACCCCAACTTCCCCCGCACGGGCCTGCTGCGCCACGCCGGCGACCCCGCCGGGCGGATGCGCCGCCTGGTCCTGGACGATCCGGAGTCCACGCCCGCCGATGTCGCTCGTCTCGCCCGCGACCCGGAAGCCGAGGTGCGCCGTCGCGCGGCCGAGGACCCCCGGCTGTCACCGGCCGACGCGGTGCGGCTGCTGAACGACCCGGCGGACTACATCCGCGACACCGCGATACGCAGTCCGCGGCTGCCGGCCCGCGTCCTCGCCGCGCTGCTGCACGACCGCGACACGGCCATCGCGGCGGCCGCCAATCCGTCGATACCGGTCCCCGTCCTCCACCGCATCCTGGCCGCGGCGGCGGAAGCCGTGGCAGCGCGGCGCTGAGCATCGCTCGTTGTCAGTGGGGCAGGGCATGATCCGGTGGATGCGCTACACGACGTGGACCTCGGATCGCATGTTCGTCTCCTACCGGCAGTACTACCTCCAGGGCGACGAATTTCTCAGCGAGTACGACGATTCCGACACGGTCCGGCGGATCTTCGCGGGGAACAGCCTGGCGGCAGGGGGACCGGAACACCTCACGGTGTGCGCGGGCACCCACACCGGCCGGATACGCCTGACCACTCGGCAGTGCGCGGACGAACCACCGCTCCCGGGCGAGGAGTGGGAGACCGTGGTGGACGTGAGCATCTGCAGCACGAGTGGCAGCCTGTGGTTGTTCCGGTGGGGCGGTGACGTCGAGGAGGACGCCGGGAACTTCGCGACGGCCGGGGCGGGTTGGTATCGCGTCCGCGTGCAGGCACGCGGGCGCGACGACGGCGACGGGAACGACGGCGACGGGCACGACGGCGACACCCCGGTGGAGGAGCACTTCCTCAGCGTGTGGCCGGCGCCGCCTGGACCCGACACCGTGCACCGTGCGAACGATGCCTTCGCCCGCACGCACTATGACCCAACCCGGCCTCCTGGCCGGCCTGTTCAGCCCTGAGCCGCCTCGCTGTCGAGCTCCTGCTCGGGCTCGCTCTCGACACTCATCCCGCGCCCGGCGTCGTACGACCGTGCCGCGGCATTACGACCGGTAGCCGCCCAGCGTCCTCAACCCCGGCAACGCCCTGTCCTGGAAGTCGAACAACGCCAGGTTCTCCCACGCGTTGCCGGACGTCGGATCGGTCGGGTCCCAGCCGTCCCCCTTGCGATACGTCCAGACGCCCTCCCAATAGCAGTAGCCCAGCCCCTTGCCCCCAGGCACGTCCACCATCAGGTCCGCCACCGTCCGCAGCCACGCCGCCTGCCCCGCCGGTGTCGCCGGGTAGCCCTCCGTCAACTGCGAGGGGTCGTACATGATGTCGTTCGTCGCGTCCTCGCTCTCCAGCGTGAACGGATACGCCGTCTCCGCGATCAGCACCGGCTTGTCGTAACGGGCAGCCAGATCGGCCAAGTTGGCCGCCGCCGCTGCCGGGGTGCCGTGCCAGAACGGGTAGTACGACTGGCCGATGATGTCGAAGTCGACCCCGTCGGCCACCACGTTGTCGTACCACCAGCGGGACGTGCCGTTGTCGCCGCCGGAGGCGATGTGGAGCATCGTGCGGATGCGGGGGGTCGTGTCGCGGGCGGCGGTCAGGCCGGCCTTCAGGAACGTCGTGAGGTTGCCCCAACCCCCGCCGTCGTCACCCCAGTTCTTGCCCGTGGGCCAGAGCAGGCCGCCGTTGATCTCGTTGCCGATCTGCACCAGGTCCGCCGGAGTGCCCTGGCGGCGCAACGCGCCCAGCACGTCGGCGGTGTGGTCGTAGACCGCCCTCGTCAGGCCCGCCACATCCAGGTCCGCCCAGGCCGCCGGCTTGGTCTGGTGCGCCGGGTCCGCCCATGTGTCGGAGTAGTGGAAGTCGACCCAGATGCCGATACCCGCCCGGCGCAACCGCTTCGCCAGCGGCAGGATGTGCCTCTTGTTGTTGTAGCCGTCGGCCGGGTTCACCCACACCTTCAGGCGGGCGTGGGTGACGCCCGCGTCGGCCAGGATGCGGATCGGGTCGTCCCGGCGGCCGTCCGCACGGCGGTACACCGCGCCGTACGCCTCGTCCTTCGGCAACGACGAGATGTCCATGCCCCGGATCTCCAGCCGGCGCCGGTCGGCGGCCACCGCCGGCGCCGCACCCAACACCGGCACCGCGAGCGCGGCGGCACCGACCGCACCCGCCGCCGTAAGAACACTGCGTCTGCGCATAACGAAGTTCCCTCTCACCGACAGAAAAGAAGCACGAGCAACTGAGGTTCACAACACGGGAGTTGATCAGCGCGGGGTGCGGAACACCTCCACCCCGCCCGCCGGCACCGCCGCCCGGGTCCCGTCCGGCAGCACCACCTTCACCTCGCTTCCGGTGTGGTTCACCGCGAAGCGAAACGTCCCCGACTCGCCCTCCCGTACGACGAGTTCGACATCGCGCGGCAGATCGACCGGCGTGATCCCCGCGTCCGCGAGGGCGAGGTCCACCACGGCCGCCAGGTCGGCGCCCGTCAGCCGCGTCGCCAAGTACCAGGCCGCACCGGACCCCAGCCCGTACCGGGTCAACGCGGGCCCACCCGCCGTACGCCCCTCGGCGAACACCGCGACCGTCTCGCAGCCCGCACCCGGGATCACGACCTCCGACCACAGATCCGCCGTGTACGACGAACCGTCCGCACCCTGGACCGAGATCGTCTCCCCCGGCAGCAGCGGGTCGAACTCCTCGACGGTCAGGCCGAGTACGTCCCGAAGCGCCCCGGGATACGGCCCCGCGTGCAAGGTGTCGTTCTCGTCGACGATCCCGGAGAAGAAGGAGACCAGCACCGTCCCGCCCCGCGACACGTACCGCTCCAGATCCGCCCCCACCCCGGCCGGCGCCGCGTACAACTGCGGTACCACCAGCAGTGGATACCGCTCCGGGTCCAGGTCGCCGAGCCCAGTCGGCGGCAGGAAGTCCACCGTCAAGTGCCGGTCGTAGAGCGCTTCGTAGAAGGAATCCAACCGTTCCCGCGCGTCCAGATCCTGGCTCGGCCGCCACTCCAGGCTCTGCGCCCACCAGGAGTCCCACGACCACACCATCGCCACGTCACCCCGCGTCCGGGTGCCGCGCAGGCCGGCCTCGCCCAAGTCCGAGACCCGGCGGCCGAGTTCCGTCACCTCGCGCCAACCCCGGTTGTCCGTACCGGAGTTCGCCAGCATCGCGGTGTGGAACTTCTCCGCGCCCGACTGCGACTGCCGCCACTGGAAGAACATCGCGCCCTCGGAACCCCGCGCCACATGCCCGAGTGAGTTCCGGGCCATCTCACCGGGGCGCTTCGCGGGGTTGTACGGCTGCCAGTTGACCCCCGACGTGGCGTGCTCCAGCAGCAGCCACGGGCCGCCGCCCGCCACCGAGCGCGTCAAGTCGGCCGCCAGCGCCAGGTTCACGTGCGTGCGGCGGCCGTCGGTCATCAGGTAGTGGTCGTTGGTGACGAGGTCGACCTCCTTCGCCCAGGCCCAGTAGTCGACGGTCTGGCCCTGGCTCGGCGCGACCATGAAGTTGGTGGTGACCGGGATGGCGGGGGAGAGGCGGTGCAGGATGTCCCGCTCGGCCACGAAGTTGGCGCGGGCCTGGGCGTCGGCGAAGCGGTGGTAGTCGAGTTGCTGGGTGGGATTGCATACGGACGGGGTCGCGCGGGGCGGAGTGATCTCCTCCCAGTCGCCGTACTGCTGGCCCCAAAACGCCGTTCCCCAGGCCTTGTTGAGGGCATCGAGGGTGTCGTGGCGCTCGCGCAGCCAGCCCCGGAAAGCCACCGCGCACACATCGCAGTAGCAGGCGAGCACCGGGGCGCCGTACTCGTTGTGGACGTGCCACAGGACCACGGCCGGGTGGCTGCCGTAGCGCTCGGCGAGGGCCGTCGTGATCGTGGCCGCCGCCGCCCGGTAGGCGGGGTTCGAGTGGCAGATCGCGCCCCGCGAGCCGAAGGCGAGGCGGACTCCCTCGCGCGTCACCGGGAGCGCGTCGGGGTGCGCGCGGTAGAACCACGCCGGCGGTACGACGGTCGGCGTGCCGAGGTTCACGGAGATCCCGGACGCGTGCAGCAGCTCGACGACCGTGTCGAGCCATTCCCAGTCGTACTCACCGGGACGCGGTTCCATCCGGGCCCAGGAGAAGACGCCGAGGGAGACCGTCGTGACCCCGGCCTCCCGCATCAGCCGTACGTCCTCCTCCCAGACCTCCTGCGGCCACTGCTCGGGGTTGTAGTCACCTCCGAAGGCGAGCGGCAGACGGTCGTGGGGGGCGGGGGACGGCATGGGTTCACTCCCGGGGATCGAGGACTGAGGCGACCACAGCACGGCTGAATCGCGGCCGTTTCTGTGATCGTGCACATGGATGGTCGTGGCTGCCACCCGTCAGCAACAAGTAGGTAACCCCAGGCGTCATCCATTGACAAGGGTCCGAAACAATTCTCTACTGTGCACGGTCACAGAGCCGTGACCGGCTCGCACCCAGTCAGGGGAGATGAAGATGTCGATCCACCGCCACCAGTTCAGCAGGCGCAGCATTCTTGCCGGGGCGGCAGCCGTAGGCCTCACGGGCACCCTCGCCGCCTGCGGCGGTTCCGACGACGACTCCGGCAAGAGCAGCGGGCCGGTCAAGCTGACCTACTGGGCCTGGGCGCCGAACATGGAAAAGGTCGCCGCGATCTGGAACAAGAAGAACCCGGACATCACGGTCACCGTGTCCAAGCAGGCCGCGGGCAAGGACATCGTCTCCAAGCTGATCACCGCGAAGAAGGCGGGCAACGCCCCCGACCTCATCCAGGTCGAGTACCAGTCGCTGCCGACGCTGGTCTCGAACGACGTCCTCGCGGACATCTCGAAGTACGCGAAGTCCGCCAAGTCCCAGTTCGCCGAGGGCCTTTGGGGCATGGTCACGCTCGGCACGGACGCGGTCTACGCGATACCGCAGGACTCCGGGCCGCTGATGTTCTTCTACCGTGAGGACCTGTTCAAGCAGCACAACCTGACGGTCCCGGCGACCTGGGACGACTTCGCGAAGACCGCCCGCGCCGCCAAGAAGGCCCTCCCGAACGCCTACTTGACGACGTTCTCCTCCAACGACCCGGGATTGTTCGCGGGGTTGTCGCAGCAGGCCGGCGCCAAGTGGTGGACTGTGCAGAGCGGCGGCAAGTGGACCGTCGGCATCGACGACGCGGCCACGAAGAAGGTGACCGACTTCTGGGGCGGTCTCGTCCAGGAGGGCGTGATCGACAACCAGCCGATGTACACGCCGGCTTGGAACAACGCCCTGAACAAGGGCACCAACATCGCCTGGGTCTCCGCCGTGTGGGCGCCCGGTGTGCTCGTCAGCTCGGCCCCCGACACCAAGGGCAAGTGGCGCATGGCACCGCTGCCGCAGTGGAGCGCGGGCGAGGACGTCACCGGCAGTTGGGGCGGCTCCTCCACCGGTGTCTCCACCGACTCCAAGCACGCCGAGGCCGCGGCCAAGTTCGCGACCTGGCTGAACACCGACCCGGAGGCGCTGGCCGCTCTGGTCAAGGAAGTCGCCATCTACCCGGCGGCCACCAAGGGCCAGTCCGGCTCGGTGCTCACCCCGCCCGAGTTCTTCCCGAACCAGACCGACTTCTACGACACGGCCGCGAAGATCGCCGCCACCACGGCCGCCTCCGCCTGGGGCCCGAACGTCCAGGTCGCCTACGACACCTTCAGCGACGCGTTCGGCACGGCCACCAAGGCGAAGAAGGCGGCGCAGTTCGACACCGCGCTCGCCACCATGCAGTCGTCGACCTTCACGGACATGAAGAAGCAGGGCTTCAAGGTGACCGAGGCATGACCAGCACTCCGCTCAAGGGCTCCGACCGGCTCGCGGCCGGGCCCTTGGCGGACGGCACCGCCACACCCGTCCGCCCCCGCCTCCGTCGCCGTGGCCGCAGCGCGCCGTACTGGTTCCTCGTACCGGCCGTGCTCCTGTTCATCTCCTTCACCGTCGTACCGATCGGGTACGCGGTGTGGCTCAGCCTCCACAAGGTCCAGGTCAAGGGCATCGGCCTCGGCAAGGGCGCCCGCGAACAGGTGTGGAACGGCATCGGCAACTACACCGCCGTGTTCGAGGACTCCGAGTTCGGCCACAGCGTCCTGCGCGCCTTCGGCTACGGCCTGATCGTCATCCCCACGATGCTCGGTCTGGCGCTGGTCTTCGCGCTGATGCTCGACACCCCGCAGGCACGCAGCGCCAAGTTCGCGCGCCTCGCGATCTTCCTGCCGTACGCCGTCCCCGGCATCATCGCCGCACTGATGTGGGGCTTCCTGTACCTCCCGACGGTCAGCCCCTTCTACTACCTGCTCCGTGAGTTCAACCTCCCGCAGCCGGACCTGTTCGACGGCGGCAACCTGTACCTGTCCTTCGCGAACATCGCGGTGTGGGGCGGCACGGGCTTCAACATGATCGTCATCTACACCGCCCTGCGCGCGATCCCGCAGGAGATCTACGAGGCCGCGAAGATCGACGGCGCGTCCGACCTGAAGATCGCCCTGCGGATCAAGATCCCGATCGTGATGCCCTCCCTCGTGCTCACGTTCTTCTTCTCGGTCATCGCCACGCTCCAGGTCTTCACCGAGCCCATGGCGCTCAAGCCGCTGACCAACGGCCTCTCCAGTTCCTGGAGTCCGCTGATGGCCATCTACGACGCCGCCTTCCTCAGGTCGGACATCTACGGCGCCTCCGCCACCGCCGTGGTGCTGGCTCTCGCGACCTTCGCGCTCTCCTTCACGCTGCTGCGCGTCTCCGACCGCTACACCCGGGAGGACCGGGCATGACCCCCCTCACCCTCACCGCCACCGACGCCCGCCCGGGCCCCGCCAAGCCGAAGCGCACCGCCTGGGTGCCCACCCTGGTGCTGGTCCTCGGCTCGCTGTACTGCCTGATCCCCGTCATCTGGGTGGTCATCGCGGCGAGCAAGGGCCGCGGCGAACTCTTCTCCACGTTCACCTTCGCCCCCGGCACCGGCTTCCTCGACAACTTCAAGGACCTGAGTTCCTACCGGGACGGCATCTTCTGGCAGTGGATGCTCAACTCCCTCTTCTACGCGGGCGGCGGCGCCCTGCTCTCCGCCGCGGTCTCGGCCGCCGGCGGCTACGCGCTGGGCCGATTCGCCTTCAGGGGACGGGAGTTCGTCTTCAAGCTGATGCTGGCCGGCGTCCTGGTCCCGAGCATCGTGCTGACGGTCCCGCAGTACCTGCTCCTCTCGAAGACGGGCCTGGCCGACTCGTACTGGTCGATGCTGCTGCCGTCGATCCTCTCTCCCTACGGCGTCTACCTCGTCCGTATCTACGCGGCCGCGTCCGTGCCCAACGAACTCCTCGAAGCCGCCCGCATGGACGGCGCGAGCGAGTGGCGGATCTTCTCGCGGATCGCGGTACCGATGATGATGCCGGGCCTCATCACGGTGTTCCTGTTCCAGTTCGTCGGCATCTGGAACAACTTCCTGCTGCCGTTCGTGATGCTCGCGGACGACACCAAGTTCCCGCTCACGCTGGGTCTTTACACCCTGCTCAACCAGGGCGCCTCGCAACCGGCGCTCTACACACTGGTCATCATGGGCTGCTTCCTCGCGATCCTGCCGCTGATCGCGCTGTTCCTGGTGATCCAGCGCTTCTGGTCGCTGGACCTGCTGAGCGGATCGGTCAAGGCGTGAGATAAGTACCGAGCTCCAACTCCCCCCACTGAACCGGCAGAACGAGGACCATGACCACCAGTCCGAACGGACGCCGCAAACCGCCCACCATCCACGACGTGGCCCGGGAGGCAGGGGTCTCCCGGGGGACCGTCTCCCGGTTCCTGAACGGCGGCCACTACGTCTCACCGGCCGCCCGCACCGCCGTGGAGACGGCGATCAGGAAGACGGGGTACGTCGTCAACCGGCACGCCCGCTCCCTGAGCACCGGACGGTCGGACTCGGTGGCGTTCCTCCTCACCGAGCCGCAGGAGAAGTTCTTCGAGGACCCCAACTTCAATGTCCTGCTGCGGGGTTGCACCGAACACCTGGCCCGCCACGACATCCCCCTGCTGCTGATGCTGGCCTCCTCCAAGGACGAACGCCGCCGCCTCACCCGCTACATCACCTCGGGCCACGTGGACGGCGTACTCCTCGTCTCCAACCACAGCGGCGACCCCGTCGCGGCCGAACTCCGGGACGCGGGCATCCCGTTGGTGGCCTGCGGCAAGCCGCTCGGCACCGCCTCCAAGTACAGCTATGTGGCCGCCGCCGACCGCGACGGCGCCCAGGAGATGGTCCGCCACCTCATCTCCCGGGGCAGACGCCGCATCGGCATGGTCACCGGCCCGCTGGACGCCCCCGGCGGCCCGGACCGCCTGGCCGGCTACCGGGACGTCCTCACGGAGGCGGGCCTGCCCCACGACCCGACCCTCGTCGTCGAGGGCGACTACCGCCGCACCGGAGGCGAGGAGGCGGCCCGCAGACTCCTGACCCAGGCCCCCGATATCGACGCGGTGTTCGTCGCTTCCGACCTGATGGCCCTCGGCGTGGTCAACACCCTTCAACAATCCGGCCGTTCGGTCCCGGATGACATCGCTGTCGGAGGCTTCGACGACTCGGCGGCGGCCACCTCCATCACCCCGGCCCTCACGACCATGCGCCAGCCTTACGACCGCATCAGCGCCGAAATGGTGCGAATGCTTCTCGCGCAGATCGCCGGCGAGGACACGGCCGGCGTGATCCTGCCCACCGAACTGGTGATCCGGGAGTCGGCATAACCGCCGTAACTGTCAAATCAACCGGAACACGGGTCAACGGATGTGAAGGCAGGAGCCGTCCGGTTCGTGTCGAGTCGGTGGGGCGTTCCATCCGTATTCTCTGATCATGGCCGCACCCCTCGCATATGCACTGATCGCCACCGACCTGGACGGAACGCTGCTGCGCGGCGACGACACACTCTCCGACCGGTCCCGCATCGCACTCGCGAGGGCGACAGCGGCCGGCGCCCGGCACCTCGTCGTCACCGGCCGGCCCGCCCCGAGGGTGCGACCGCTCCTCGAGGACCTCGGCAGCAGGGGGCTCGCGGTGTGCGGACAGGGCGCGCAGTTGTACGACGCAGGCGCGGACCGTCTGCTCTGGTCGGTCACCCTGGACCGGGAGTTGGCGGAGACCGCGCTCGGCAAGATCGAGGCGGAAGTGGGCCAGGTGTACGCGGCGGTCGACCAGGACGGAGTCGACGGCCTCACCCTCATCGAGCCCGGCTACCTGATGCCGCACCCCACGCTCCCCGCGGTACGGGTGGGCCGGCGAGACGACCTCTGGTGCGAACCCATCAGCAAGGTGTTGCTCCGTCACCCCGCCCTGGAGGACGACGAGTTGGCGGCCACGGCCCGCTCGGTGGTCGGTTCCCTGGCCTCGGTCACCATGTCGGGCCCCGGCACCGTCGAACTCCAGCCACTCGGCATCACCAAGGCAACGGGCCTCGCCCTGGCCGCCCGACACCTTGGCTTGCAGCCCGCCGACACCATCGCCTTCGGCGACATGCCGAACGACATCCCGATGTTCGACTGGGCAGCCCATGGAGTGGCCATGGCCAACGCCCACCCCGAACTCAAGGCGGTGGCCGACGAGGTGACGTCCTCGAACGAGGACGACGGCATCGCGGCGGTACTGGAAAGACTGCTGAACTGAGACGCGCCCCTTCTTTTAGGGGCGCGGGGAACTGCGCGACCAGCCACGACGCAGCCGCAGACAAACAACGACCCGTCGTGACTGGTCCAACGTTTCCTAGTAAGCGCCGTACACGTTGTCGATAGACCCATACACCGCCGCCGCGTAGTTGCAAGCCGCCGTGATGTTCGCAACCGGGTCATACGGATCAAACGCAGTCCCGGCCACGTGATACGCGTTGAACGTCGGGTCGATCACCTGAAGCAACCCCTTCGACGGCGTACCGGCCGCCGCATTGGAGTCCCAGTTGTTGATCGCGTACGGGTTACCGGACGACTCACGGATCACGTTCCGGTAGATCCCGTTGTACGTCCCCGGAATCCCCTTCTGCGCCATGATCGCGAGGGACTCACGAATCCACCCGTCAAGGGTGTTGGAGTACCCGGCGGCGGTGGTCGACGCGGTCGTGGCCGCGGAAGCGGTGGTCGCCCCCACGATCGGCAGGGCGATGATCGCGGCACCCGTACCGGCGACGGCGAGCGTGCGGAAGAGTCGGGTACGGCGGGACTGAGCGGATGCAGGCATGACGAGGTTCCTCTCCGTCGCCTGCGAGGTGAGCTGTCGGGTTCGGGCTGGGAGGTGCCCGGCCACGCCCTCGCGGACGTGACTTAACCCCAAGCCGTCCCGGTCGAGACGACCGGTCCGGCGACTTACCTGGTTCCCCCGCTCCTGCCGTGCGAGATGTTCGTGACTGGGATATCGGGCGGCGGCAGGATTCGGCGTTCCGCCCGACAGGCCGGGAAACTATGCGAGAGCACATGTCCGGAACAAGTGGCGGAATCACACCTAACCCCTATTGACCTTGGTCTGAGGCGTATGGGGCACTTGATCCTTTGCGTGAGCCAAGGGTCAACTGTCAATCGCCGCAAGGGGAAACGTGAACACGCAGGAACACAGGTCACACACAGAAACGCGTGACCCAACTCACGGGAGGATTAAGAACGGCAAATCGGGCATTCGGCCTCAACTGGCAGTTCTCGGAATCCTTTTCTCCCATGTGCGATGAAAGATCACCTCTTCGCCTTCGATGCAGATGACCTCGTTCGAGGTAATAAAGTCCGTTTCGTCGCAAGTAATCTCGGACCGCGTCCGCACGGTCGTGTCCCAGCCCAGCTCCGGCCGGTGCAGCCGGATCGACCAGTCGGACCGCGTACGGGCGGACAAGGGGTCCGACTCGTCGATCGTGTACGTCTCCAGCGCGTCCTCGGTGAACTCCAGCCCGTCCGGATACACGCGTGTGCCGCCGTACCGGGGATCCACCTCCAGCCGCCACTCACCCTTCGCCACATCCCGCACGACCAGCCGCTCGGGCCGCGGTTCGTCCAGCGTGGCCGGGTAGTTCACCCCGAGCGGCTCGGCCTCCTCGGGCTCGTCGAACCGAATGACAGGACCCAACTCCCGCTCCCGCACCGGAAGTTCCAGCGCGCTGCCCTCCGGGTCCAGCGTGAACCCCGCCGCCGACTCCGGCTGGGGCCAGATCCACGGCCAGTACGCCGACGACACCGCGAGCCGGATGCGATGCCCGGGCGGGAACGCGTGCCCGATGCCGTTCAGCTCGAAGGTCACGTCCTCGGCGGTCCCCGGTGTCCACGGCACCGCCCGGTCCCGCCCGTGTCGCGCCGACAGGTTGAGCACGCCTCGGGTGACCAGCGTGGAGGCGCCGTCCGGGGCCACGTCGCACAGGCGGGCGATCACCTGCCCGCGCGGCACGTCACAGGCCAGTCGCAGCCGCACCCTCGGCCGCCCCAGCACCCATGTCTCGGCCGGCACCTCGAACTCGAAGCACGCCGACCGCGCGTCCTCGTCCCGCTGGTCCGGCGGCAGATCGGCGTCGTTCCCGAAGGGGAAGAAACGGCCCGCGTCCACCCCGGTGTGCATGGGGGAGCGGACGATCACGGGCGCGCCCCGGAGGCCGTACGTCGTCGTCTTCACGTGCGGCGAGGGCCACGCGGGCTCGCCGACCCAACGGCCCGGCAGGGTGTCGTAGACCGTGGCGGGAGGGTGTGAGTCGCTGACGTAGGCGCGGAGCAGTGGGTCGGTGGTGACGCCCGTGTCCTCGCCCTTCAGCCAGTGGTCCCACCAGCGGAGGGTCTCCTGGAGGAAGCCGATCGCGGGGCCCGGCGGCAGGCCCCGGTCGGGGTACTGGTGGGACCACGGGCCGATCAGGCCGCGCACCCGGTCGGGCGGGAGGTGGTGGACGAGCCGTAGGACGGTGTCGCGGTACGGGTCGTGCCAGCCGCCCACCGCCAGGACGGCCGCCCGGATCGCGCCGTAGTCCTCGCAGACGCTGCCGTGCTTCCAGTAGTCGTCGCGGAGCTGGTGGGCGAGCCAGGTGTGGATGAACGGGTCGATCCGTTCGAGGCGCTTGAGCCACATGTCGCGCCAGACCAGGCCCGCGTACTCGGGGTCCGGCGGGCGCGCGACGAAGGCGAGCATGGTGGCGGCCCAGGCGTGCAGGTCGACGGCGAGGGCCGAACCGCCCATGTAGTGGACGTCGTTGTCGTAGCGGTCGTCCGTGGAGCAGACGGTGACGATCGCCTTCAGGGGTTCCGGCGCGAGGGCCGCGATCTGGAGGGAGTTGAAGCCGCCCCAGGAGATGCCGAACATGCCGACCTTGCCGGTGCACCAGGGCTGCGCGGCAAGCCAGTTGACGACCTCGACGCCGTCGGCGAGCTCCTGGGCGTCGTACTCGTCGCCGGGCGCGCCCTCGCTGTTGCCGTGGCCCCGGACGTCGACGCGGACGGAGGCGTAGCCGTGGCCCGCGTACCAGGGGTGGCGCTGGGCGTCGCGGGGCGCGGTCCAGTCGGTCAGGCGGTACGGGAGGTATTCGAGGAGCGCCGGCACGGGTTCGTCCGTCAGGGGGCGCCACACGCGCGCGTAGAGGCGTGCTCCGTCGGGCATCGGGATGCGGATGTCCTCGTGGGCCGTCTCGTGGGGGAAGGACGTACGGATGCGCATGGGGACCCCTGGGTTCAGTGGACCGGGTGCATGGTGCGGCGCAGCCAGGGCGCGGCGGCCGTCACCGCGAGGCCGGCGGCCACCGCGATCGCGCCGTTGACGCCGAAGTAGGCCGGCTTGGAGACGTCGTCGTAGAGCTTCACCGTCTGGGCCTGGATGCCGTTCGCGAGCGCGAGGGACAGGAACCAGAGGGACATGGTCTGGCTGGAGAAGGCGGCCGGGGCGAGCTTGGTGGTGGCCGACATGCCGGAGGTCTCCAGGAGGATGTCGCCGAGGCCGAGCAGGAAGTACGAGCCGACGATCCACCAGGCCGACATCCGGTAGGCGTCGCCGCTGTGCCCGCTGGTCGGCAGGACCATCAGGAGGAAGGAGAGGCCGCCGAGTACGACGCCGATCGCGATCTTGTTGGAGGCGTGCGGCTGGCTGCGGCCCATGCGGACCCAGAGCGCGGCGACCACGGGCGCGAGCCCGACCTCGAAGGCGCCGAGCGCGCTTGCGTACCAGCTCGCGGGGAAGTCGAAGCCCAGGATGGTCGTCTCGGCGTTCGACGCGGCCAGCAGCATCATCGTCGAATAGGCCTGGAAGAGAATGAAGTTGAAAACGGTCGAGGCCAGGAAGAGCACGATGTACGGGCGCAGCCGGCCGCGTTCCTCGGGGGTCACGCGCGGGCTCGTGAACATCACCGTGAAGTACACGACGGGCGCGATCACCGAGATGACGGTCAGCAGGTCGACGAAACGGCCCATCGTCAGCCGGCCGGCGAGGGCCAGGCCGGTCGCGAGCACGGCGGCCACCAGGATGCCCACGACGACGAGCCGCACCGCGCGGCGCAGCGCGTCCGGTGCGAGTGCGAACTCCGCGGTGTTCTTGCGGCCCGCGAGGTGACGGCGGCCGGCGACGTACTGGATCAGTCCGAAGGTCATGCCGACCGCGGCCGCCGAGAAGCCCCAGTGCCAGCCCTCGTGGTCGCCGAGCCAGCCGGTGATCAGCGGACCGGCGAAGGCGCCGATGTTGATCGCCATGTAGTAGAGCGCGAAACCGGCGTCCCGGCGGTCGTCGTCGGTGCGGTAGAGCTTGCCGACCATGGTGGCCACGTTGGGCTTGAGCAGGCCGGTGCCGGCGCTGATCAGACCGAGGCCGACCCAGGTCATCGTGGGGGTGGGCACCGCCATCGCGTAGTGCCCGCAGGCGATCAGGACGCCGCCCCACAGCACCGCGCGGTACGAGCCGAGGATGCGGTCGGCGAGCCAGCCGCCCGCGACCGAGACGAGATAGACCAACGTTCCGTAGGCTGCCGATACGGATGCGGCCGTTCCGGACGACATGCCCATGCCGCCGTGCGCGACGGTATCCGCGAAGTAGAGGACGAGGATGGCCTGCATGCCCAGGAACGAGAAGCGCTCCCAGACCTCCAGACCGGAGAGCGTGAGCAGTCCCTTGGGCTGGCCGAAGAAGGCGTGGTCGTCCTCGGGAGGCGGTTTGTCGTCGGGCTCGGCTTCCAGTGCGGTTCGCGACACGATCCACTGCTTCCGCGTAAGTCGATAAATATCCGTTCTTATCAGGTGATCAAAAACATACCGGTCATGATCCGATACCGCCCCTGCTGGACGGGGTGGGCGGCATGGGTGATCGAAAGCCGACCGGATACGCTGACTTGAGTGATGCCAGCGACCTATCGACAAACCGTGTGACCGCCCAGGGACACCAGCAGACAGGAGACCCCTCGTGACCGTCGTCGGGCCGTTCGGGCTGAGCGTGCGGGACCAGGCTCTGGAAGCCGATGTCCAGGCCGGAATGACGGCCGTCGAGGAGGGTCTGCTCGAAGCCACCAAGAGCGAGGTCCCCTTCATCACGGAGGCCGCCCAGCACCTCGTGCGCGCGGGCGGGAAGCGGTTCCGGCCGCTCCTCGTGATGCTCGCGGCGCAGTTCGGCGATCCCTACGCGCCGGGTGTCGTGCCCTCGGCGGTCGTCGTCGAGCTGACCCACCTCGCCACGCTGTACCACGACGACGTCATGGACGAGGCGGCCGTACGGCGCGGGGTGGAGAGCGCCAACACCCGCTGGGGCAACTCGGTCGCGGTGCTCACCGGCGACTTCCTCTTCGCGCGCGCGTCGCACACCCTGGCCGACCTCGGCCCCGAAGCGGTCCGCGTGCAGGCCGAGGCGTTCGAACGGCTGGTCACCGGCCAGATCCTGGAGACGGCGGGACCCTCCGACGGGCGCGACCCGGTCGAGCACTACCTCGACGTGCTCGGCGGCAAGACCGGCTCCCTGGTCGCGGTCGCCTGCCGGTTCGGCGCGATGATGTCCGGCTGCGACGACACGGTCGTGGACGTCCTCACCCAGTACGGCGAGCGGCTCGGCGTCGCCTTCCAGCTCGCGGACGACGTCCTGGACATCGCCTCCGACGGCCACGAGTCCGGCAAGACCCCGGGCACGGACCTGCGCGAGGGCATCCCCACCCTGCCGGTGCTGCGCCTGCGGGAGCGGGCGGACCGTCTCGGGCTGGCCGAGGACCGCGCCCTGTGCGAACTGCTCGACTCCGACCTCACGGACGATGCCCGGCTCGCCGAGGCCCTCGCCCGGCTCCGCGCCCACCCGGCGCTGGAGCAGGCCCGCCGCGACACCGTCCGCTACGTGGAGGACGCCCGCGCCGCCCTCGCGCCGCTCCCCGAGTGCGATGCGAAGGTCGCGCTCCTGGAGATGTGCGACGCGGTGGTGCACCGGGCGGGCTGAGGTCCTGAGCAACTGCCGTACGGAGGCGGCGTCTTCCCCCTAGGGGTTTGGGGAGGCGCCGCCTCCGTGTGTCATACCCCAGGTGTACGCGGAGTTGGCTCCCGGGTCTGACGCTTATCTCTCGGGGATTTGGTCAGATGGAGAACACGGAAAACACCACTCCTCACCGATTCGGGTGAGAATGGCGGCTGAGAGTGGGACCAGTACAGGGGGCAGGCCGCCGCCGACGACGGAGGTAAGGCAGACATGGCACCGTACGAAACCGACGACAGCACGGACACCGGAGAGCTCGACGAGCTCCGGTCCGGGCGGCGCAGGGCGGCGCGGTACATCGTCCCGGTCACCGTGGTGGGGGTGGCGGCCGCGACCATCGGACTGGTCCCCGCGCTCGCCGACTCCGGTGACCCGAATCTCCCGAAGATCACCGCACAGCAACTCCTCGACAAGGTCGCCAATTCGGACGTCCAGCAACTGTCCGGCACGGTGAAGATCAGCACGGACCTGGGCCTGCCCGACCTCGGCGGCCTGGAGAGCAGCCTCATGTCGGGCGCCACGCAGTCCGGCGACGGCTCCTCCGCCGACCCCACCGCCAAGCTCACCGAGCTGGCCACCGGCACCCACACCCTGCGCGTCGCGGCCGACGGCCCGGACAAGCAGAAGGTCTCCCTGCTGGAGAACGCGGCGGAGTACAGCCTCATCCACAACGGCAAGGACATCTGGGGCTACGACAGCCAGTCGAACGAGGTCTACCACGGCACGACCGCCGCCGACGCGTCCAAGGGCGACGAGACCCGGACCACGCCCAAGGGCCTCACCGACGAGGCGCTGAAGTCGGTCGACGACACGACGTCCGTCACGGTCGACGGCACCGAGCACGTCGCGGGCCGCGACGCCTACAAGCTGCTGATCAAGCCCAAGCAGTCCGGTACGACGGTCGGCGCGATCAGCATCGCGGTGGACGCGAAGACCGGCCTGCCGCTGAAGTTCACGCTCACCCCCGCGAGCGGCGGCGCGGCCGTCGTCGACGTCGGCTTCACCCAGCTCAGCCTCGCCAAGCCGGCCGCCTCGACCTTCGACTTCAAGACGCCCAAGGGCGCGAAGGTCACCACGGAGGACAGCGCGGCGAAGGCGCTGCCGACCCCGGACCACTCCACCGGGTCCGGCCCGTCCGAGAAGTCGCTCGACAAGGGCGCCGACGACCACACGGTCCTCGGCAAGGGCTGGAACTCCATCGCCGTCTTCGAGACCGGCGGCGAGGGCATCCCGTCCGGCTCCTCGTCCGGCGGCGGCGACCTCGGCGGCTTCCTCAGCTCGCTCGGTGATCAGGTGAAGGGCTCGTTCGGCTCGGGCACGGTCTACTCGACCCGGCTGGTCAACGCCCTGGTCACCGACGACGGCAAGGTGTACGTCGGCGCGGTCACCAAGAGCGCGCTGGTGAAGGCGGCCGACGCGGCGAAGTAGGCAAGTACCTTCTGGAGAACGGGAATTGAGGGAGCCGATGGGCGAACCGTCCGCCACCGAGCCGGAGTCCGAGCAGGATTCCGGCCCGGAACGGGAGTCCGGCCAGGTGGGCGCGGGTGACGGCATCATCGCCACCCGCGGTCTCACCAAACGCTTCCGCGGCGGACAGCTCGCCGTGGACGGTCTCGACCTGACCGTCCCGGCGGGCAGCGTCTTCGGCTTCCTCGGTCCCAACGGCTCCGGCAAGACCACCACCATCCGCATGCTGATGGGCCTGATCGAGCCCACCTCCGGCACGGCCCGTGTCCTGGGCCGCCCGATGCCGAGATCCGTCCGCACCGTCCTGCCGCACGTCGGCGCCCTGATCGAGGGACCCGCCCTGTACGGCTTCCTCTCCGGGCGCGACAACCTCCTGCGCTACGACGCCGCCGACCCGACCGCCGACCCGCGCACCCGGCGGGACCGGGTCGCCGCCGCGCTGGACCGGGTGGGGCTGACGGCGGCGGCCGGCAAGAAGGCCAAGGCCTACTCCCTGGGCATGAAGCAGCGGCTGGGCCTCGCCTCCGCGCTGCTCCAGCCCCGCCGACTGCTCGTCCTGGACGAGCCGACGAACGGCCTCGACCCGCAGGGCATGCGTGAAATCCGTTCCCTGATCCGGGAGTTGGCGTCCGACGGCACGACGGTCTTCCTCTCCTCCCACCTCCTCGACGAGATCGAGCAGGTCTGCACCCACGCGGCGGTGATGGCCCAGGGCAGGCTGATCACCCAGGGCTCGGTGACCGAGCTGGCGGCGGGGACGCGGGGCCGGCTGTTCGTCGCGACGCCCGACACCGGGGACGCGGCACGGGTGCTGAAGGAACAGGGGCTGGCCGACGTGGTCGTGGCGGAGGAGCGGGTGACGGCGGAGCCGCCGGAGCGTGAACTCGCCGAGGTGAACAGGGCGTTGGTGACGGCCGGAGTCCGCGTGCGCGGCTTCGGGGTCGAACGGGCCTCGCTGGAGGACGCGTTCGTGGCGCTCACCGGGGAGGGCTTCGATGTCGCAGGCTGACCTCGCCGTGCGGGCACCCCGCCTGATCTGGACCTTCGGACTGCTGCGCAGCGAGCTGGTGACCACGTTCCGGCGCTGGCGCACGCTCGCGCTGCTCGGTGTGCTGGCCGCCGTGCCGATCCTGGTCGGGATCGCGGTCAAGCTGGAGACCCAGGACGGGGCAGGCCCCGGGCGCGGGGACGGCGGCGGAGGGCCCGCCTTCATCGCGCAGATCACCAACAACGGCCTGTTCCTGGTGTTCACCGCGCTGGCCGCGACGCTCCCCTTCTTCCTCCCCATGGCCATCGGGGTCATCGCGGGCGACGCGATCGCGGGCGAGGCGAGCGGGGGCACCCTGCGCTACCTCCTGGTGGCCCCGGCCGGCCGTACCCGCCTGCTGCTCACCAAGTACGCGACGGTGATGACCTTCTGCCTGGTGGCGACCCTGGTCGTGGCGCTCTCGGCGCTGACGGTCGGGGCACTGCTGTTCCCCCTGGGCGACCTGACGACGATCTCCGGCACCCAGATCAGCTTCACGGAGGGCCTCGGCCGGGCCCTGCTGATCGCGCTGGCGGTCGCCGCGTCCCTCATCGGCATCGCGGCGCTCGGCCTGTTCGTCTCGACGATGACGAGCAGCGGCATCGCGGCGATGGCGACGACCGTGGGCCTGCTGATCACCGTCCAGATCCTCGACCAGATCCCCCAACTGCACGCGCTCCAGCCGTACTTCTTCTCCCACTACTGGCTGTCCTTCGCCGACCTCATGCGCGAACCGGTCTACTGGGACGACCTGGTGAAGAACCTCGGCCTACAGGCGCTGTACGCGGCGGTGTTCGGGTCGGCGGCGTGGGCGCGGTTCACGGCGAAGGACATCACGGCGTAGGGCATCACGCCGTAGGGCTCGGTCGGTTTTCGGTCTCGTGCGGGAAGCGGGCGAGCGGGGCCCCCTGCGCGAAGAACGTCTTCGCGCGGGACAGCGCCCGTTCGTCCTTCAGTACGTCGCCGCGTGCGCTGCCGTTGCCCAGCAGGACCCCGCCGAAGCGCATCCTCAGGTACGCCGCCGAGTTGTTGAGGGTGCCGGTCAGCGGGTCGGCGACCGTCTCTTCCTCCTCGGCGAGGACGGAGACGCCCCAGAGGGTGCGGCCGGCCATCGTGGCCCTGAAGTCGGCGTCGGGGACGCGCAGCCAGTCGGACCAGTGGTCCAGGTAGCGCTTGGTGAGGCCGGACAGGGAGTACCAGTAGACCGGCGAGGCGATCACGACGTCCGTCGCGGCGAGGGTGGCGTCGAGGAGCACCTTGACGTCGTCGTTCGTGGGCGGGCGGACGACACCGTCGTGCCGGATGTCGACGAAGTCCGGGAGCGGGTGGTCGGCGAGGCGTATCCACTCCTGCTCGACGTCCGGGGGCAACTGTTCGGCGGCCCTGCGGGCGAGCAGTTCGGTGTTGCCCTCGCTGCGGGCGCTGCCCAGCACGAAGAGGAAACGGCGGGTCATGGGTCCCCCAGATTCGGTCACGGCCGATCGGCGCGCGAGGATTACAGGCACGTGCATTATATGCGCGCGCAATCATCTGTCCAGGGTCACCCGCGTGAGCCGGGCCAGCGCCTCCGTCTCGCGGGGCGGTTCGCCGCTCAGGTCGCCGATGCGCCAGGCCGGTACCCAGGGCACTCGGTACACGTCGATCATCGACTCGATGGCCTTGACGTACTGCGCGAGTTGGCGCGGCAGCCGCCCGGGCGCGTCCGCGACGAGGACCACGGCGTCCAGGTCGAGCCCGGCCGGTGCCTCGCCGCGCCGGAAGACCTCCAGGGCGCGGGCGACGGCGGCCAGCCCGGCGGCATGCGTGCGGGCGACGAGCAGGACCGACGGCGGATCCTCGGGGCCCGGCCAGTCGCGCCCGCAGTCCCGGCCGCCGAAGACGGCGGCGAGGGTGGTGGTGCCGGTGCCGCCGTGGGTGGCGACCCAGGAGAAGCGGCGCGGGCCGGCGGGGATACCGGTGGGGATGCCGACGGGGATACTGGAGGAGCGCTCGGGTGCTTCCGGTGCCCCCGCGTGCGGGCCGGTGTCCACCGGTCCGCGGAGCCAGATCTCCGGCCCCTGCCGTGCACCTGTCTGCATGACCGAGCTCCTCACTCCTGGGACGAGGCTGTGACGTCGCGGTGACTCGAGAACCGGAAGGGAACGGCGAGACTCAACAGTACGCGTAGGAACGGATCTTGACGCTGGGGAGCGCAGTCGGCTCCCCGACGGATGCGAGTGAGGGAACCGATGACTCGACTCAGCCGCGAGAAGAAGCGGGAACAGAAGCGAGCCGCACGCTCGGCACCCGCAGCGTCTCCTTTCGAGGTACGCGTACCCGTGGACGGCCCGGGCGCCGGCGGTGCCTCCATCGGCGGCGTGCCGGTCAGCGTGCCCCCCGGTGAGGAGATCCAGCACGTGGTCCTGGGCCACCTCCACCGCATCGCGACGGCCACCGGCCACCCCGTCCACGCCACGATCCACGACGCCCGCATCGGGTACGTCGTCCCGCTCCAGGTCGATCCGGACGGCTCCAGCCATTTCTCGGCGGAGCCGTGGGCGATCCCCGGTGCGGGGGAGGGCGCGGACGAGATTCCGCCGCCGCCCGCGCTCCCGCCGGCCGCACCTGCCGCGGCGCCCGCAGCCGTCGTAGAAGCGGAACGGGAAGTCGAGGACCGGCGTCGGCCCGGTGGGGACCCGGAGACTCATCGGCTGCGGGCGGTGGCGGCTCCGGAGCCGGAGGTGGTGCCGACCTTCCCGTTGCGGGCGGTGCCCGAGTCGGCCGGGGAGTCGGCGCCGACGTTCCCGCTGCACGCGGTGCCGGAGTCGGCGCAGGGGGGTGTGCCGCTGGGCTCGGTCCAGCCGCCGACGGGGGCGTTCGGGCCGCCGCCGGTGATGGACTCGGCGCCGGTCGTCGATGGGCAGCCCTTCGTGGGCGGGCAGCCGGTCGCGGACGTCGTCCCGCCGTTCGTCGACGCGAGGCCGGTCGTGGCGGACGTACAGGACACGGCGTACGGTTCCGCCCCTGTGCCCCACACTCCGGAGCGCGCCCCCCGTCCCGCGCCCATCCCCGATCTCGCCCTCACCGCTCCGGAACCGGACCCCAAGCCGACGCCCGCGCGCGGGTTCGACGCCGTGGCCGAGGCCGTGCTGGGGGACGAACCGGTGACGACCGACGGAGCGGGGACCGCGTTTCTCGTCGAGCCGATGGTGCGGATCAACGACGCCGTCAAGGCGGGGCGGATCGAGGAGGCGGTGGGGCTGGCGGAACGGACCGTCGCGGACGCGGCGGGCGCGCTCGGCCCCGAGCACTCCGAAGTCCTACGGCTGCGCGAACTCGCCGCGTACATCGCCTACTTGGCCGGTGACCCGGTGCACTCCTTCCGCCTCTCCCTCGACCTCGCCCGCATCCGCCACCGCGCCCACGACGCGGAGGCCGCCTACGGCAACGTGCAGAGCGCGGCCACGGCCTGGCGTGCCGTACGCGACCCGGAGCAGGGCCTGGCCCTCGGCCGCGACCTCATCGACCTGTGGACCGAACTCGCCGCCGAGGACGGGCCCGCCGTGGAGGACATCGAGCAACTGGAGTCCGCGCGCGCCCGGATGGGCCGCCTCACGGAACGCGCGCGCAGGGCGAACGACTGAGCCCGGTCGGCTACGCCACGCAGAACTCGTTGCCCTCCGGGTCCGTCATCACGACCCACGCGCCGGCCGGCTCCGACACCCGGCGCAGCACGCTCGCGCCCAGGGCCGTCAGCCGCTCCACCTCGGCCTCGCGCCGGTCCGGGCCCGGGTGCAGATCGAGATGGAGCCGGTTCTTGACGGTCTTCGCCTCCGGTACGCGCTGGAACAGCAGCCGGCGGCCGAGGCCGGTGCCGCGCTCCTTGTCGTAGGGGTCGTCGGGGTGCCGTACGGCGATCAGGTCGCGGAAGGCGGGGCGGCCGTGGAAGTCGACGGTCGCGGCGGCGGGCAACGCGCCCTGTTCCAGGAGCAGTTCGACCAGGGCGCTGTTGTCCTCGGCCTCGTAGTGCAGCGCGGCGGCCCAGAAGTCCGCCTGGGCGTGCGGGTCGGCGGCGTCGATGACCACTTTCCAGTGGAGGGGCGTGGGCGTCTGTGTCATGCCCCTCACTCTGGCATTTGGACGGTCGGGACGCCGGGCTACGCGTCCACGACGTTCACCGGGTCCGTGCGCGGCAGCTCGGCCTTTCGCGCGAGTGCTGCCGCCTCCGCCCTGCCCCTGCGGGCCGTGCGCCAGGCGTCCGTCGTCAGCAGGACGAGGGCCAGCCACACCAGGGCGAAGCCCGCCCAGCGCGCGGGTGGCATCGACTCGTGGAAGTAGAGGATGCCGAGCAGGAACTGGAAGACCGGTGCCAGGTACTGGAGCAGGCCCAGCGTCGACAGCGGCACCCGGATCGCCGCCGCGCCGAAGCAGACCAGGGGGAGTGCGGTGACGATGCCGGTGGAGGCGAGGAGGACGGCGTGCCCGGTGCCCTCGGTCGCGAAGGTCAGGTTCCCGTGGCCGCCCAGCCACAGCAGATAGCCGAGCGCGGGCAGGAACTGGACCGCGGTCTCCGCGGCGAGCGACTCGATGCCGCCGAGGTTGACCTTCTTCTTGACCAGGCCGTAGGTCGCGAAGGAGAACGCGAGGCAGAGGGAGATCCACGGCGGCCGGCCGTAGCCGACGGTCAGGACGATCACGGCGGCGAGGCCGACGCCGACCGCGGTCCACTGGACCGTGCGCAGCCGTTCCTTCAGGAGCAGGACGCCGATCGCGATGGTGACGAGGGGGTTGATGAAGTAGCCGAGGGAGGCCTCGACGACGTGGCCGCTGTTCACGGCCCAGATGTAGACGCCCCAGTTGACGGTGATGAAGGCCGCGCCGATCGTGACGAGCCCCAACTTGCGCGGCTGGCGCAGCAGTTCACCGGCCCAGGCCCAGCGCCTGACCACCAGGAGCGCTACGGCGACGAAGGCGAGCGACCACACCATGCGGTGGGCGAGGATCTCGGCGGCGCCGGCGGGCTTGAGCAACGGCCAGAACAGGGGGACCAGCCCCCACATGCCGTAGGCCGCGAAGCCGTTCAGCAGTCCTATGTGGTGCTGTTCGCCCTTCGGCTTCCCGCTCTGCTTCCCGCTCACGGGCCCCTCCTTCGCGCGCCACGCCCGGCTGCGTCCGTGCAGCCAGCACGAAGGTAGCGCCGGGCGGCCCCGGCTGTCATGCCCGTATCGCTATACGGTCATGACAGCCGGGGCCGCGGCGGAAACGGGGTGGCTCAGCCCTTGAGGGCGAGCGCGATCGTCTCGCTGATCGGCGTGGTCGGGCGGCCCGCGAGGCGGGACAGGTCACCGCTGTCGACGACCAGCTCGCCCTTCGCGATGGAGGCGTCGACGCCGGCGAGGATCGCGGCGAAGGGCTCGGGCAGGCCGGCGCCGGTGAGGATGCCGATGAGGGTTTCGCCGGGGACGTTGGTGAAGGCGATCTCCTTGCCGGTCTGCCGGCTCAGCTCGGCCGCGTACTCGGCGAAGCCCCAGGCCTCGTCACCGCCCAGTTCGTACGTCTGGTTCTCGTGGCCCTCGCCGGTCAGTACGGCGACGGCGGCGGCCGCGTAGTCCGCGCGGGAGGCGGAGGAGACCCGGCCGTCACCGGCGGCGTTCACGACGGCGCTGTGCTCCAGGACCGGGGCGAGCTGCTCGGTGTAGTTCTCGTTGTACCAGCCGTTGCGCAGCAGGGTGTACGGCAGACCGGAGGCCAGCAGCGCCTTCTCGGTGCCGTGGTGGTCGTCGGCGAGGGCGGCGGTGAGGGTGCCGGGGGCGCTGGTGTAGGCGAGGAGCGCGACACCGGCGGCCTTGGCGGCGTCGATGACGACCTGGTGCTGCGCGACGCGGCCCTTGTCGAACTCGTTGCCGGAGATCAGCAGCACCTTGTCGCCGGCGGCGAAGACGGTGTCGAAGGTCTCGGGGGTGTTGTAGTCCGCGACCACGATCTTCACCCCGCGCTCGGCGAAGTCGGCGGCCTTCTCCGGGGTGCGGACGACGGCGGTGACCTGGTCGGCCGGAACCTTCTCCAGCAACTGCTCCACTACGTGGCGGCCGAGGTGTCCGGTGGCTCCGGTGACGACGATGCTCATGGGTGACAACTCCTTGTGGGGTGCGATGACACTTACCTTAGGGGATGCGCTAACTCTGCGAAAGTACCCACTTTGAAGTAAGGTACTGGCATGACGGTAAGTAGTGAGGTGGCAGAGAAGAACGCCGTGGGCGAGGCGATGTGCCCGTACCGCCTGGTCCTGGAGCATGTGACATCCCGCTGGGGCGTCCTGGTCCTGATCGAACTCCTCGACCGCCCCTACCGCTTCAGCGAACTCCGCCGGGCGGTCGGGCAGGTGAAGCCGGTGAGCGAGAAGATGCTGGCGCAGACACTCCAGACCCTGGAGCGCGACGGCTTCGTGCATCGCGACGCCAAGCCGGTGATCCCGCCCCGGGTGGACTACTCCCTCACCGACCTGGGCCGCGAGGCGGCGGAACAGGTGCGGGGGCTGGCGGCGTGGACCGAGTCGCGGATGGGCGAGGTGGAGAAGGCACGGGAGGCGTACGACACGGCGAAGGAGCGATCCGGTACCGCGGGCGCGCTGTAGTCCCCCCCTGGGGTTTCCCGGTTCACGGACGTAGTGGGTGTTCCGGGCCATGTGTCCCCGGAGAGACGCCGTCGACCGGCCGCCGTGCGGGTGTGCCCGCCCGAGAGGAGCCCACGCATATGAGCCACCAGCCCTCAACCGCCCGGACAGTCCGCCGCTTTGGCGACTCGCCGAGTCGGCGTGGGTCCGCGACCGGTGCGAACTGTCCCGACCTCTTCGAGCCGGCCGACGGGGACTTCGCCGTCGTCGGGACCGACCGGACCGAGGAACTGGAGCAGGTGCTCCCCGCCGACGCCTCCCGTGCCGATCACGAACGCATCGTCGTCATCACCAGCGAGACCCTGATCCGGGCCAGGCGGGACATCCCCGACGCGTGACGTGAACGGACAGGAGGGCCCGGGCATCGCACCCGGGCCCTCCTCCGTGTGACCGGTGGCGTCAGCCCACGACCGTCCAGGTGTCGCCGCCCGCCAACAGCGCGGCCAGGTCGCCCTTGCCGTTCTGCACGATCGCGGAGTCGAGTTGGTCGGCCATCTGCGTGTCGTAGACCGGGCGTTGCACCGAGCGCAGGACGCCGATCGGGGTGTGGTGCAGGGTGTCCGGGTCGGCCAGGCGGGACAGGGCGAAGGCTGTCGTCGGCGAGGTCGCGTGGGCGTCGTGGACCAGGATCCGGGACTCGTTCTCCGGGGTCACGTCGACCACCTTCAGGTCGCCCGTCGCCGGGTCCCGGACCACGCCCCGCGCACCCGCCGGGCCGAAGCGGATCGGCTGCCCGTGTTCAAGGCGGATCACCGCCTCCTCGGCCTGTTGACGGTCCTTCAGGGCGTCGAAGGCGCCGTCGTTGAAGATGTTGC
This sequence comes from Streptomyces sp. NBC_01478, assembly GCF_036227225.1. Classification (GTDB taxonomy): domain Bacteria; phylum Actinomycetota; class Actinomycetes; order Streptomycetales; family Streptomycetaceae; genus Streptomyces. The sequence goes on from NZ_CP109444.1 coordinate 6,874,410, forward strand.
AGTTCTGGTAGATCTCGACCAGGGCCGTGCCGGGGTGGGCCGCCGCCTCCCGCAGGACCTGCGTCAGGTGCTTGCGGTCCGAGTCGATCGTGCGGGCCACGAAGGACGCCTCCGCGCCGATGGCCAGCGACACCGGGTTGAAGGGGGCGTCCAGGGACCCCATCGGCGTCGACTTGGTGATCTTCCCGACCTCGGAGGTCGGCGAGTACTGGCCCTTCGTGAGGCCGTAGATCCGGTTGTTGAAGAGCAGGATCTTCAGGTTCACGTTGCGGCGCAGGGCGTGGATCAGGTGGTTGCCGCCGATGGAGAGCGCGTCGCCGTCGCCCGTGACCACCCAGACGCTCAAGTCCCGCCTGGACGCGGCAAGGCCCGTCGCGATCGCCGGCGCGCGGCCATGGATGGAGTGCATGCCGTACGTGTTCATGTAGTACGGGAAGCGGGACGAGCAGCCGATGCCGGAGACGAAGACGATGTTCTCCTTGGCCAGGCCCAGTTCCGGCATGAAACCCTGTACCGCCGCGAGGACCGCGTAGTCACCGCAGCCGGGGCACCAGCGCACTTCCTGATCGGACTTGAAGTCCTTCATGGACTGCACTGCCTCGGCCTTGGGGACGAGCGAAAGTGCCTCGATCGTGCCCGTGCCTTCCGTGGACGTCTCAGCCATCGATGGCCTCCTTGAGAGCCGTGGCGAGCTGCTCAGCCTTGAACGGCATGCCGTTCACCTGGTTGTACGAGTGTGCGTCCACCAGGTACTTCGCCCGCACCAGCGTGGCGAGCTGACCGAGGTTCATCTCGGGGATCACCACCCGGTCGTAGCGCTTCAGGACCGCGCCGAGGTTGCGGGGGAAGGGGTTGAGGTGGCGGAGATGCGCCTGGGCGATCGACTCGCCGGACGCACGCAGGCGCCGTACCGCCGCCGTGATCGGGCCGAACGTCGAGCCCCAGCCGAGGACCAGCGTCCGCGCGTCGTGCGGGTCGTCGACCTCCAGCTCCGGTACGTCGATGCCGTCGATCTTGGCCTGGCGGGTGCGGACCATGAAGTCGTGGTTGGCGGGGTCGTAGGAGATGTTGCCCGTGCCGTCCTGCTTCTCGATGCCGCCGATGCGGTGTTCCAGGCCGGGGGTGCCGGGGATCGCCCAGGGGCGGGCGAGGGTCTGCGGGTCGCGTTTGTACGGCCAGAAGACCTCGGTGCCGTCCTCCAGGGTGTGGTTCGGGCCCTGCGCGAACTGGACGGTGAGGTCCGGGAGTTCGTCGATGTCGGGGATGCGCCAGGGCTCGGAGCCGTTGGCCAGGTAGCCGTCCGAGAGGAGCATCACCGGGGTGCGGTAGGTCAGCGCGATCCGTGCCGCCTCGATCGCCGCGTCGAAGCAGTCGGCCGGGGTGCACGGGGCGACGATCGGGACCGGCGCCTCGCCGTTGCGCCCGAACATCGCCTGGAGCAGGTCGGCCTGTTCGGTCTTGGTGGGCAGTCCGGTGGAGGGCCCGCCGCGCTGGATGTCCAGGACGAGGAGCGGGAGTTCGAGGGAGACGGCCAGACCGATCGTCTCCGACTTCAGGGCCACACCCGGGCCACTCGTCGTCGTCACCGCGAGCGAGCCGCCGAAGGCCGCGCCCAGTGCCGCGCCGATGCCCGCGATCTCGTCCTCGGCCTGGAAGGTCCGTACGCCGAAGTTCTTGTGCCGGCTCAGCTCGTGCAGGATGTCCGAGGCCGGGGTGATCGGGTACGAGCCCAGGAAGAGCGGCAGGTCCGCCTGTCGGGACGCGGCGACCAAGCCGTAGGACAGGGCGAGGTTCCCGGAGATGTTGCGGTAGGTGCCGGTCGGGAACGCGGTGGCGGCCGGGGCTACCTCGTAGGAGACCGCGAAGTCCTCCGTCGTCTCGCCGAAGTTCCAACCCGCCCTGAACGCCGCGATGTTGGCCGCCGCGATCTCCGGCTTCTTCGCGAACTTCGACTTGAGGAACTTCTCGGTGCCCTCGGTCGGCCGGTGGTACATCCACGACAGCAGGCCCAGCGCGAACATGTTCTTGCTGCGCTCGGCCTCCTTGCGGGTCAGGCCGAAGTCCTTGAGCGCCTCGACGGTGAGGGTGGTGAGGGGGACGGGGTGGAGGCTGTAGCCGTCCATCGACCCGTCGTCGAGGGGCGAGGCGGGGTAACCCACCTTCTGCAGCGCGCGTTTGGTGAACTCGTCCGTGTTGACGATGATCTCCGCACCGCGCGGCACATCGGCGATGTTCGCCTTCAGGGCGGCCGGATTCATCGCGACCAGCACGTTGGGCGCGTCGCCCGGGGTCAGGATGTCGTGGTCGGCGAAATGCAACTGGAACGACGAAACCCCCGGCAGGGTGCCTGCGGGGGCGCGGATCTCGGCCGGGAAGTTCGGCAGTGTGGAGAGGTCGTTCCCGAAGGACGCCGTCTCCGAGGTGAAGCGGTCGCCGGTGAGCTGCATACCGTCACCCGAGTCACCGGCGAACCGGATGATCACCCGGTCCAGGCGTTGGACGTCCTTCACCCCCGCCGGTTTGCGTTGTTCCCCGACCAATGTGCTGTCGGCTCCGTCGGCCTGCTCCGCTGGGCTACTGACCTGGCTGGTCACTGAACTGGACCTCCTCTTCGAGGACGCTGTCCGGGCATGGTCGAACTGCCGACCCTCCCAGGATCAACCCTACGTCCGTAAGGGTCGCCTTCCTTCGGCCGTTCGCATGATGGACGCTGTTTTGAGACGGCCTGACGCCCTGACTTGTCATGATTTCTGGCCCCCCGGCGCTTCCCTTGAAGACGCTCCCATGCATTGTCCGGTTCTCGGCTCGACTAACGGTTGATGGCTGACACAGTGTCAGTTTGTCAGGAGTTGAGGTAGGTGAGGACGGCCAGAACACGCCGGTGATCCCCGTCGCTCGGCGACAGCCCCAGCTTCAGGAAGATGTTGCTGACGTGCTTCTCCACCGCGCCGTCGCTCACCACCAGTTGCCGGGCTATCGCGGAGTTCGTCCGCCCCTCGGCCATCAGCCCCAGCACCTCGCGCTCCCGCGGGGTGAGCCGCACCAGCACATCCTGCTTACGGCTGCGCCCGAGCAACTGCGCGACCACTTCCGGGTCGAGCGCCGTACCCCCCGAGGCCACCCGCACCACCGCGTCGACGAACTCCCGCACCTCGGCCACCCGGTCCTTGAGCAGATAGCCGACACCGTGCGTGGAACCGGCCAGCAGTTCGGTGGCGTACCGCTCCTCCACGTACTGCGACAGCACGAGCACCCCGAGACCGGGATACGCCTTGCGCAGCTCCACCGCCGCGCGCACGCCCTCGTCGGTGTGCGTCGGCGGCATCCGTACGTCGGCCACGACGACATCCGGCAGCGCGCCCTGGTCCGCCAGCTCGGTGATGGTCTTGACCAGCGCGTCCCCGTCACCCACCCCGGCCACCACGTCGTGTCCGCGGTCGGTCAGCAACCGGGTCAGGCCCTCCCTCAGCAGCACTGAATCCTCGGCGATGACCACGCGCACCCTGTCCTCCACGATGTTCGGCCCCCCACAGCCCGCCCTGCCGGCCCACGTCGATTCGCGTCCGTCCACACGACAGCTCCAGCATTCCAGTATTCGGACCTCGGTGCGTCCGGGCGACTGGAATAAGGGGAGGATCTCGCCGGTTTCGGCCTTCCGCACGACCCGGTCCCGATCACCGGGCGCCGGGCACCGGACACGGAGGGGTGGGCCCGTGCGGGCGAGCGCGTTCAAGGAGACCGGCGGACCGGAGGTACTGCGCCTCGTGGACCTCCCCGACCCCGAGCCGGGCCCGGGCGAGGTCCTGATCCAGGTCGCCTACGCCGGCGTCAACTACGGCGAGATCCAGCACCGCCTCGGCGACTTCGGCGAACCCGACGGCGAGACCGTCACGGGTCTGGAGGCGTCCGGCCGGGTGGCCGCGCTGGGCGAGGGCGTGACCGAGGTGTCGGTCGGGGACGCGGTGACGGCGTACCTCCCGGACGGCGGGGGCTACGCGGAGTACGCCGTCGCCCCCGCCCCCTTCGTCTTCCCGCTCCCCGACGGCCTCGACGAGCGCACCGCCGGCGCCGCCGCACTCGTCCTCACGACGGCGTACGGCGTGCTGGCCGGGGCGGCCCGGATCGGCCCCGGCGACACGGTCCTCGTCCACGCGGCGGCCGGGGGCGTCGGCGGCGTGGCCGCGCAGCTCGCCCGGGCGCTGGGAGCGACCGAGGTCTACGGCACCGTCAGCACACGCGAGAAGGCGGAGTACGCCCGCCGTTCCTTCGGCTACGACGAGGTCTTCGTCCGCGAGGGCTTCCCGGAGGCGGTCCTGGCGGCCACCTCCGGCCGGGGCGTCGACATCGTCCTCGACCCGGTCGGCGGCCCGACCCGCCTGGCGAGCTTCGAGGTCCTGGCCCCCTTCGGCCGCCTCGCGGTCTACGGCGAAGCCGCCCGCCACCCCGACCTTCAGCTCCCGGTCCTCCCGATCTGGAAGCACAACCGCACCCTGACCGGCTACAACATCGGAGACCTGGCCCGCCGCGACCCGGAGACGGTACGCGCCCACGCGCTGAGCGCGCTGGCGCTGGCCGCCTCCGGTGCCGTACGGATCGATGTCACCGAGGAGTACGCGCTGGAGTCCGCGGTGGAGGCGCATCGGCTGCTGGGGGAGGGGCGGAACAAGGGGAAGGTCGTCCTCAGGGTGGGCACTCTCGGCCCGTCCGGCGTTTGAGGGCGAGGCCGTTCAGGCCGAAGAAGGGTCTGGGGGCGCAGCCCCCAGGGGGACGGGCAGGGGCTCAACCCCTCGACTCCGCCCCCCCGACCCCCTCACCCTCAGCCCCGCCAGGGGAGCTCCGCCGTGATCCGGGTAGGCCCACCCGCCGGTGAGTCGACCACCAGAATCCCGTCCACCGCGTCCAACCGCCCGGCAAGACCGGCCAACCCCGAACCGCCGGAGGCGTCCGCTCCGCCCACCCCGTTGTCCACCACCTGAAGCATCAGCCGGTTCTCCACCCGCCACACATCCACCGCGGCCCAGGTCGCCTTCGCGTGCTTGCTGATGTTCTGGAGCAGCTCGGAGACGGTGAAGTACGCGATCCCCTCGATCGCGGCCGCCGGCCGCGCCGGCAGATCCACGTCCACCTGCACCGGCACCGTGCACCGCGAGGCGACGGAGGAGAGGGCCGCGTCGAGCCCCCGGTCCGTGAGGACGGCGGGATGGATCCCGCGCGCCAGATCCCGCAGTTCCTGCAACGCCGTCTTCACCTCACCGTGCGCCTCGCCCACCATCCGCGCCGCCTCCTGCGGGTCCTCCGTCAGCTTCTCCTTCGCCAGCCCCAGATCCATGGCCAGCGCCACCAGCCGGGCCTGCGCCCCGTCGTGCAGATCGCGCTCGATCCGTCGTAGGTCCGCCGCCGCCGTGTCGACCACGACACCCCGGTCCGACTCCAGCTCCACGACCCGCGTCGCGAGCCTCGACGGGCCCAGCAGCCCGTGCACCATCACCCGGTCCACCATCGTCAGCGCCCGCACGATCCACGGCGTGGCCAGCGTGAACAGCAGTCCCACCAGCGCGGTCACCGTGATCTCGAACGGGTTGTCCAGATAGATCTGGTGGTGCCCGTCGCCGTAGAGCTGAAGGCCGCCCCCACCGCCGTACATCGGGAAGAGCCAGAACCACAGCGGATACGTCAGCAGGGCCCAGCCGTACGCCCAGAAGTTGAGGGCGACGACGAAGGAGAAGACCGCCCAGGGGAAGTGCAGTACCGCGTACAGCAGTTGGCGCCAGGACGCGCCGCTCTTGAGGACGGCGCCCATCCAGGCCATCGGGCCGTTCTTCTTCATGCGCAGCGGCTCGGGGGCGGCGACGTCCAGGTCGAGCAGCTTGCGGGCCCGCGCCCGTTCCAGCGCGCCGAAGCCGCGGCAGCCGGCGAGCGCGCCCGCCAGGACCGGCACGCCGAGGAAGGTGATCAGCAGGCCCGCGCCCAGCGCCACCATCGTCACCGCGTACGTGAAGAGCAGGATGCTGATCGGCAGGCTCAGCAGTACGTAGCCGAACTCGCGCCAACTGCGCGCCTCCAGGGGTGCGCGCAACGCGGCCGGCAGGCGGTGCGGGCGCCGGGGCCGCTCGTCGAGGTCGAACGCGCCCTGCGATCCGTACCCCTGCCCGTATCCCTGTCCGTGCCCGTACTCCGTGGCCATTGACGTCGTCCCGTTCTACTCGTTTCCGCGGCCGTGCGCCGTGCCGGCGTATGCCCGCCGTCGTATCTCCAGACTGCTCGGCCGCAGGTCCGTGGACCATGGAGTCCGTCGGCCTCTGGGGAGGGGGGTTTTCCCTACCCCGCTCCCCTCTACTTCTGGCGCGGTTCGGCGGTCCGCTCGCGCCAGGGCAGTTCCGCGGTCACCGTCGTAGGGCCGCCGGGTGGGGAGTCGAGGACGAACAGGCCGTCCACCGCGCCCAGCCGGTCGGCGAGGCCGCGCATGCCGGTGCCGCCGTCGAGGTTCGCGCCGCCGCGGCCGTCGTCCCACACCTGGATCAGCAGCCGGTCCTCCGCCCGCCACACGTCCACCGACGCGGTACGGGCGCCGCTGTGCTTGCTGATGTTCTGCAGCAGCTCGGAGACGGTGAAGTACGCGATGCCCTCGATGGCGGCGGCCGGGCGTGCGCCGATGTCGGCCGTCACCTTCACCGGCACCGTGCAGCGCGAGGCCACGGAGGACAGGGCGGCGTCCAGCCCGCGGTCCGTGAGCACGGCGGGATGGATGCCGCGCGCCAGGTCCCGCAGCTCCTGGAGTGCCAGCTTCACCTCACCGTGCGCCTCGTCGACCATCGCGGCGACCTGCTCGTCGGCCTGTCCCTCCAGCAGCTTCTCCTTGGCCAGCCCGAGCCCCATGGCCAGATTGACCAGCCGGGCCTGCGCCCCGTCGTGCAGATCGCGCTCGATCCGTCGCAGATCCGCCGCCGCCGTGTCGACCACGACCCCGCGATCGGACTCCAACTCGGCGATACGGCGCTCCAGTTCGTCGGAGGGGGACAGGAGGCCGCGCACCATCGCCCGGTCCGCGTTCGCCAGCCCGCGCGCGATGAACGGCAGCACCGGCCACAGCACGAACAACGAGGTCAGCGTGACGGTGAAGGTGACGATGCCCCACGGCAGGCGCATCCCGTCGTACAGCACCGTCCGCCAGCCCACCGGGTCCTTCAGCGCCATCCACACCCGCTGCAGCAGCCCGCCGCCCTTGCGCCACGGCAACGGGCTCGGCTCGTCGATCCGCACCCCCAGCAGCCGCCGGGCCCGGCCCCGCTCGAACTTCCCGATCAGCCGCGCGCCCATCAACCCCAGCGCGAGCAGCGGGAACCCGACCACGGTGACGGTCAGCCCGGCGCTGACGCACAGCATCGTCACCACATAGACGAAGCCGAACACCGACACCGGCAGATTCGTCAGGAGATGCGCGATCTCCTTCCAGGTGTGTCTGTCGTAGGCGAAGCGGGCGGGCGGCAGCGGCTCGTCGAGATCGCGGAGATCGTTGAGCCCGCCGCCGGGTGCCGCCGGGTCGGCGTAGGGGTTGCGTACGGTCATATGGGCCAGCGTGCCGCGCGACGCGCCCCAGCGCCATGAGGTCCGCCGCCCCGGTCTCCTGGGGAAAACCCCACCACGGCATCTCAGGGAGATCTCGGGGAGACCTTGAGGCGTGACGGGCTGCTTACCGTGCCTTTAACAGGGCCTAGACTCCCGTGCGTACAGATCGTCGAACACAGAGTTCACTTGGGTCACCGGGGTAGCGGGACATCGGGCCGAACTGCCGGTCGCCGGTTGCCAGGGATGAGGAGGGGTCGGACTTGCGGGAGACGTTGCCGGACACCTTGGGCACCTTGCGGGAGCCGACCGTGGTCGTCGCGGCGGACTACTTCCGGTCCTACTCCGTCGTGGGGCTGCTCGCCGTCGTCGGCGTGCTCTTCGTCGCCGTGGCCTTCGGCGCCGGCCGCCTGCTGCGCCCGGTCGTTCCCACCCCCGAGAAACTCCTGACGTACGAGTGCGGCGTCGACCCCGTCGGCGAGGGCTGGGCCCACACCCAAGTCCGGTACTACGTCTACGCGTTCCTGTACGTCGTCTTCGCCGTCGACTCGATCTTCCTCTTCCCCTGGGCCACGGTCTTCGCAGCGCCCGGCTACGGCGCGACCACCCTCGTCGAGATGTTCATCTTCCTCGGCTTCCTGGCCGTGGGCCTGCTGTACGCATACAAGAAGGGCGTCCTGGCATGGACGTGACCCCCGAGCCCGTGTCGTTGCCGGAGCCGAAACGGCTGGGCACCCTCGCCCGCCTCGCCCCCGAACCCATGAAGGTCGTCCTCAACTGGGGCCGCCGCTACTCCCTCTGGGTCTTCAACTTCGGCCTCGCCTGCTGCGCCATCGAGTTCATCGCCGCGTCCATGGCCCGCCACGACTTCATCCGCCTGGGTGTCATCCCCTTCGCGCCCGGCCCGCGCCAAGCGGACCTGATGGTGGTGTCGGGCACGGTCACGGACAAGATGGCCCCGGCCGTGAAACGCCTCTACGAGCAGATGCCCGAGCCCAAATACGTCATCTCCTTCGGCGCGTGCAGCAACTGCGGCGGCCCGTACTGGGACTCGTACTCCGTCACGAAGGGCGTCGACCAGATCATCCCGGTCGACGTCTACGTCCCCGGCTGCCCACCCCGCCCCGAAGCCCTCCTCCAGGGCATCCTCAAACTCCAGGAGAAGATCGCCCGGGAGTCGCTGGGGGAGCGGTACGGGTACGGGACCGCGGGGGGTCGGCCTTCTACGGCGGCACTGCAGAGTGGGTTGGTGGCGGGGCCGGGGTCGGGGTCGGGGGCAGCGCCGGTGGCTGGTGGGGGTTCGGGTTCGGAGGGCGAGGACGAGGACGAGGGTGTGAAGGGCGCGGGTTCGTCCGCCGACTCAGGCTCGGGCTCGGGCTCCGACTCGGGCTCCAACTCCGGCTCGGGGGACGCCCGATGACCGCCGTCGGTTGGCTGCCCGCTCCGGTTGAGGAACTGTTCGGTACGGAGGCCACGGCCGAGCGGTCCTACGACCTCCTCACGGTCGACGTACCCCCCACCATCTGGCTCGCCGCCCTGCGCACCGCCCGCGACGACCTGGGCTGCACCTACTTCGACTGGCTGAGCGCGGTCGACGAACCAGGCACCGGCTTCCGCGTCTCCGCCCACGTCGTGGCGCTGGCACCGGTACGCCGACTCCTCGTCCGTACGACGGTCCCGCACGAGACCCCCGCACTCCCCACCGCCGTCGACGTCTACGCGGGCGCGGCCTGGCACGAACGCGAGACCCACGAAATGTTCGGCGTCGACTTCGAGGGCCACCCGGCACTGGACCACCTCCTCCTCCCGGAAACCTTCGAAGGCCATCCCCTCCGCAAGGACTTCGTCCTCGCAGCCCGAGTCGCCAAGGCCTGGCCCGGCGCGAAGGAACCCGGCGAGTCCGACCACGGCGCCCCCAAACGCCGCCAAATGCTCCCGCCGGGCGTCCCCGACCCGAACGAGTGGGGCCCCCTGAAGGGCCAACTCCCAGCGGCCCCGACCCGCCCCGCCCGCGGCACGGCACGAGCAGCGGGCGAACGTCCGGCACGGGCGACGCGGGCAGCGGGTGAGCGCCCGGCACGGGCGGAGGGTGAGCGCCCGGTGGCTGCGGCGGGCGAGTCTCCGGCTCGCGCGGGGGGCGACGCTCCGGCACGTGCGGTGGGCGATCGCCCTGTGCGGCGGGCTCGTTCGGCTTCGGAGGGGTCGGTGAGTCAGGGGGGAGCGGCTGGGGGTGACGGGCCTTCGGCTGGGGGTGCGGCGCCTTCGGATGGGGGCGCGGTGTCGCTGACTGGGGGTGCAGCGCCGTCGGGTGAGGGTACGGTGCCGTCGGCTGGGGGCGTGAAGCCGTCGGCCGGGAGTGAAGTGCCCTCGGTTGGGAGGGCGGTGCCGTCGGCTGGAGGCACGGTGCCGTCGGCCGGGAGCGAAGCGTCGCCGGTTGAGAGGGCAGGGCAGGCGAGTGACGGTGCGGTGCCGTCGACCGAGGGGCAGGCTCAGTCGGCCGAGGGCGTTCGTGCCCCCGCGGTGCCGCCTGCTGGGCCGCGCCGGGCGCGCAGCGCGAGCGAGGGTTCGGTGAGCCAGGGCCAGGGCCAAGGCCAGGGTCAAGGCCAGGAGTCCGGTGACGGGACCGGTACCGATCGCGGGGAGCGGGGTTCGGGAACCCCGGTCGCGCCGCGCCGCGCACGCAGCGCCTCGGAAGGTTCGGCGAGTCAACAGGGGACGGGCGCGGCAACCCCGCGCCGTTCGCGCAGCGCGAGCGACGGCTCGGCATCGCAACAGGCGGAGGCACAGGCCCAAGCGCAGGCCCAGGAATCGGCACCGGCACCGGTGGTGGAACCGGAATCGACATCTCCGGCGGAGTCGTCACAAGGATCGGCATCAGCACGCGAGGGCAACACCGCCCAGCCCTCCACCGCACCCCTCAGCGCGGACGCACCGTGGCACAACGCCCGCCCAGCTTTTGACGAGCCCGAGCCCGAGCCCGAGCCCGAGCCCGAGCCCGAGCCCGAGCCCGAGCCCGAGCCCGAGCCCGAGGTCGAGGTCGAGGTCGAGGTCGAGTCTGAGGCCGGCCCCGGACCGGGACCCGATTCGCCCGCACCTGAGCCGGACTATGAATCAACTGCACCTGACCCGGAGGCAGTTGAACAGCCCGATTCACCTCCCAGCCGCGACGACCCCACCCCCCAAGACCCAACCCCCGACACCCCCACAGGAGGCCCGCAGTGAACGACGCGCTCGACGTCGCCCTGCGACTCCTGATCGTCTTCGTCGTCTTCCTCACCTTCCCCCTGATCGTCGGTCAGACTGAGCACAAGGTGATGGCCCACATGCAGGGCCGCCTCGGCCCCATGTACGCCGGCGGCTTCCACGGCTGGGCCCAACTCGTCGCGGACGGCGTGAAGTTCGCCCAGAAGGAAGACATCGTCCCGGCCGGCGCGGACCGCCGTGTCTTCCAACTCGCCCCCGCTGTCGCCCTCCTCCCGTACCTGCTCGTCCTCCTCGCCATCCCCATCGGCCCGAGCGAGGGCGCCGTCGGCCAGCTCCTGGACGCGGGCATCTTCTTCGTCCTCGCGGTGATGGGTGTGAGTGTCCTCGGCTCTCTCATGGCCGGCTGGGCCTCCGCCAACAAGTTCTCCCTCCTCGGCGGCCTCCGCACCGCCGCACAACTCCTCGCCTACGAACTCCCCATGCTGCTCACCGCCGCCTCCGTGGCGATGGCAGCCGGCACGGTCTCCCTCCCCGGCATCCTCGACGCCTTCCACTGGTGGTGGCTGCCCTGGCAGATCGTCGGTGCGATCGTCTTCTTCGTGGCGGGCCTGGCCGAACTCCAACGCCCTCCCTTCGACATGCCCGTCGCCGACTCCGAGATCATCTTCGGCGCCTACACCGAGTACACCGGTCTCCGCTTCGCGCTCTTCCTCCTCGCCGAGTACGCCGGAATCGTCGTCCTGTGCGGCCTGACCACCGTCCTCTTCCTGGGCGGCTGGCACGGCCCGTGGGGCGCGGACGGCCTCGGCTGGGTCTGGACCCTGCTGAAGACCGCACTCCTCGCCTTCGTCGTCATCTGGCTCCGCGTCACCTATCCCCGCCTGCGCGAGGACCAGCTCCAGAAGCTCTCCTGGACCCTCCTCGTCCCCCTCTCCCTCGCTCAGATCGCCCTCACCGGCATCGTGAAGGTGGTGTTCCTCCAGTGACCCCGTTCCCCGGCTCCGGCCTGGCCAAGGGCCTGGCCGTCACCCTCCGCACGATGACGAAGAAGACCGTCACCGAGCAGTACCCGGACACCCAGCCCGACCTCCCGCCCCGCACCCGCGGAGTCATCGGCCTGTTCGAGGAGAACTGCACGGTCTGCATGCTCTGTGCCCGCGAGTGCCCCGACTGGTGCATCTACATCGACTCCCACAAGGAGACGGTCCCGGCGGCGGCCCCCGGTGGTCGCGAGCGCAGCCGCAACGTCCTCGACCGCTTCGCCATCGACTTCTCCCTGTGCATGTACTGCGGTATCTGCATCGAGGTCTGTCCTTTCGACGCACTGTTCTGGTCCCCGGAGTTCGAGTACGCCGAGACCGACATCCACGAACTCACCCACGAACGCGACAAGCTCCGCGAGTGGATGTGGACCGTCCCGGCCCCACCCGCCCTCGACCCCGGCGCCGAGGAACCCAAGGAGATCGCCGCCGCCCACAAGACCGCGGAGAAACTGGCCGCGACCCAGGCAGCACAGGCGGCGGAAGCCGCGGAGGCCTCGCAGACTGCCGGGTCTACGCAGAGCGCAGAAGCCACAGAGGCCTCGCAAACTGCGGAAGCCACAGGTGCCGTGGAGGCCACGCAGACCAAGCCGGCAGAGGTCGCGCAGACCCCAGAGGTGACCGAGACCGCGCAGCCCAAGCGGGCAGAGACCATGCCGCCAGCAGAGGTCACGCAGGCTGCAGACGCCACTGAAGCCGCGCCGCCCGAGCCCGGAGAGGCCACCGGGACCGCGCCGCCCGAGCCTGCAGACGCCACCGGGACCGCGCAGTCCAAGCCCGGAGGGGCCACTCAAGCCGGAGACGTCACCGAAGCCGCGCCGTCCAAGCCCGCTGAGGTCACCGAACCCGCGCCGTCCAACCCCGTCGAGCCCACCGAACCTGCGCAGGCCGACCGCGCCGAGGTCGCGCAGACCGAGCCCGTCGACCCAACCGCGCCCACGAACCCGACCGACCCCGCCGAGCCCAACGACCCCACTGAGCCGCCGGAGGGACGATCGTGACCCTCGCCGAAACCGTCACCGCCACGGCAACCCTCGCCGCCCCCCACACCCACGGCTTCCTCTCCCCGACCGGTGTCGAGATCGCCTTCCTCCTCGTCGGACTGGTCACCTTCGGCGCCGCTCTCGTCACCGTCACCACCAAGCAGCTCGTGCACGCCGCCCTGTGGCTGGTGGTGACCCTCGGTGGTCTCGCCGTCGAATACCTCCTCCTCACCGCTGAGTTCATCGCCTGGGTGCAGGTCCTCATCTATGTCGGCTCCGTCGTCGTCCTCCTTCTCTTCGGTCTGATGCTCACCAGGGCCCCCATCGGCCGCTCCCCGGACGCCGATTCGGACAACCGGTGGGCCGCCCTCGCCGTGGCCGTCGCCGCCGCGGCGGCCCTGGTCTGGGTCGTCGTCGATGCCTTCCGCGCGACCTGGGTGGACCTGGACGGTCCGGCCGCCGGCTCGACCGCGGTGACCGGCGCGAGCCTGTTCCAGAACTGGGTCCTCCCCTTCGAGGCCCTCTCCGTCCTTCTCCTCGCGGCACTGGTCGGCGCGATCGTCCTGTCCCGCAAGACGAAGTCGGAGCTGAGCTCTCCCCCTGTGAACTCCCGGGGCGCGAGCGGTAGTTCCCCATCCGTCCCGGATTCCCGCAATCACACGTTCGGGCGAAATGGTCGCTCTCAAGGCAGCGATCCGACCAAGCGGAACATCCCGACCGAGCAGACCACCCCGACCGACCGGAACGACGCGACCGAGCAGACCAACCCCGCCGAACAGAAGGGAGCCCGCTGATGCACCTCGTCTATCCCGCCGTGCTCGCCGCCCTCCTCTTCTGCACGGGCATCTACGGCGTCCTCGCCCGCCGCAACGCGATCCTCGTCCTGATGTCGGTCGAGCTGATGCTCAACGCCGTCAACCTGAACCTCGTCGCCTTCGACGTATGGCTCAGCCGGACCGCCGAGGAGAAGCTGCACTCCGGCCAGGCCCTGACCCTGTTCACCATCGCCATCGCCGCCGCCGAGATCGGCATCGGCCTGGCGATCGTCCTCGCCGTCTACCGAGCCCGCGGTACCTCGGACATCGACAGGCTCCGCGACTCCGCCGAGGGCCACGAAACCGACGGCCCGGACAGCGACGCCGTCGACACCGACGGCACCACCGAGCCCCCCGCGGCCGAGAAGGCTGAGGCCACCGCGTGACCACGACCACCCTCGCCGTCCTCGTCCCCCTCCTTCCGTTCCTGGGCGCCGCGGCCGGCCTGCTCCTGGGCCGTACCGCCCCCGGCTTCGTCCGCCCGCTCGCCGTCCTGCCGACGCTCGCCGCGCTCGCGCTGGCCGCGATCGTCGCCGTACGCCAGGGCGGCCACGCGGCGATCGACTCCGCCACCGAACTCACGCCCACCGGCTCGGTCCCCGTCGAACTCGCCCTGCACATCGACGGGTTCGCCGCACTGGTCGCCGTCCTGGTCGCCTTCGTCGCCACCTGCGTGCAGATCTACTCGACGGGCTACCTGCGCGACGACCCGCGCTACCCCTCGTACGCCGCCCTCGTCTCCCTCTTCACCTCCGCGATGCTCCTCGTCGTCTACTCCGGCGACCTGATCGTGCTGCTGGTCGGCTGGGAAGTCATGGGCATCTGCTCCTACTTCCTCGTCGGCCACTACTGGGAGACCCCGGAGGCCCGCGCCGCCTCCATGAAGGCCTTCCTCGTCACCAAACTCGGTGATGTCCCCTTCCTGATCGGCCTGTTCGCGCTCGCCACCGACGCCGGGTCCTTCCGCATCACCAAGATCCTGAGCACCGTCGCGAGCGGCGGACTGCACCACCCGACGCTGATCGCCCTGCTGCTCCTGGCCGGCGTTGCGGGCAAGTCGGCGCAGTTCCCGCTGCACACCTGGCTCCCCGACGCGATGGCGGGCCCCACCCCTGTCTCCGCGCTGATCCATGCCGCGACGATGGTCGCGGCCGGTATCTACTTCATCGCGCGTCTCCTCCCTGTCTTCGAGGCCTCCTCGGCCGCGATGGTCGTCCTCGCCGTCATGGCCGCCGTGACGATGGCCGGCTCGGGCCTCGCCGCGCTTGCCCAGGACGACATCAAGCGCGTCCTCGCCTACTCGACGATCGGCCAACTCGGGTACATGACCGGCGCCCTCGCCGTCGGCGACCGCGGTGCCGCCGTCTTCCACCTCCTGTCCCACGGCGCCTTCAAGGCACTGCTCTTCCTCGCGGCCGGCGTGATCATCCACGCCTCCGGCACCAACTCCCTGGCCGCCATGTCCCGCATGCGCAACCTGCGCACCCGCGTCCCCGACGCCTTCTGGACGATGACCGTGGCGCTCCTCGCGCTCGCCGCGATCCCGCCGTTCAGCGGCTTCTTCTCCAAGGAATCCGTCCTCGGCGCCGCCGAACACGCGGCCACAGGGGACGACGCACACATCCCCGGTGCCGCGGGCTGGATCGTCCTCGTCGCCGGCCTGCTCACGGCCCTGCTCACCGCCGCGTACGCGACCCGCCTGTGGCTGCTCGCCTTCAACGGCCGGGGAGCCGATGCCCCCGACCACGGCAGGCAGCCGGTCGCGATGAACGCCGTGCTGTGGGTGCTCGCCGTCCCGTCCCTCGCCCTCGGCGGGCTCGCCTACCGTGTGCTGCCCGACTGGTTCGACGGCCGAGACCTCACCCCGACGCTCACCACGTCCGTCCTCGGCACGGGCGTCGCCCTCGTCGGCGGCATCGTCACCTACGGCGCCTGGCGGCAGACCACTTCACTCGTGGCCGGTGCACCGATCGGCGCGGTCGCGGCCCACCCGGAGGGCGACGCGGGACTCGTCGAGGCCGAGGCCATCGCGAGCCACGCGGCCGCCTACGGAGACGTGGCGTCGGCGCCCGACCCGGCGGACCCGGGCCGCCTCCTGCTCGGCCCGCTGCACCGCCACGCGGCCACCGGCTTCCACCTGGACGCCGTGTACGCGGCCCTGTTCGTCCGCCCGGTGATGGCCGCGGCGAGTCTCGTCCGGTTCCTCGACCGCGAGGTCGTCGACACCTACGTACGCGGCGCGGGCACCCTGCCCCGCCTCCTCGGAGCCGCCGTACGGCGCGCTCAGACCGGCAATCTGCAGACCTATGTGAGCGCGCTGCTCGCCGGCACCGTCGTCCTGACGGTCGCCGTCCTCCTCGTCGCCACGGGAGCGTGAGCAGGCGTGATCGATATCAACGAGTCCGTGATGCAGGTCCTTCTGGCGTTGATCGTCGTCGGCCCGCTCCTCGGCGCCGTCACCGCTCTGCTGCCCGCCCCGCCCGGGCTGAAGGGGAAGTCGCCCGAGCAGGCCGTACTACGGCACGGCATCACCGTGACCGGCGTGATCCTCATCGCCGCGATCGTCCTCGCGCTCGGCTTCGACCACGACCATCCGTCGAAGATGCAGGCCACGACCGACATCAGTTGGATCCCCGCACTCGACGTGCGCATCCACCTCGGCATCGACGGCATCTCCCTCCCCCTCCTGGTCCTGACCGCGCTGCTGACCTTCCTCTGCGCGCTCTACTCCTACTTCAAGATGCCCGCGGGCCCGTCCCCGAAGGCCTTCGTCGCCCTGCTGCTCGTCCTGGAGTCCGGCACCCTCGCCACCTTCGCCGTCCTCGACCTGATCCTCTTCTTCCTCGCCTTCGAGACCGTCCTCATCCCGATGTACTTCCTCATCGCCCGCTGGGGCGGTGCCCAACGGACCCAGGCCGCCTGGAAGTTCATCCTCTTCACGCTGCTCGGCTCCGTCGTCATGCTGCTCGGCCTGCTCCTGATCGGAATCAAGGCGGGCACATTCGACATGGTGGCACTCGCCACTGACAACGGCCGGTCGCTGACCACATCCGTGCAGGTCATCGCCGTTCTGGCGGTCGGGATCGGGCTCGCGGTCAAGACGCCGATGTGGCCGCTGCACAGTTGGCTGCCCGACGCCCACACCGCCGCCCCGACCGTCGGCTCGGTCCTGCTGGCCGGCGTGATGCTGAAGATGGGCACGTACGGGTTCGTCCGCATCCTGCTGCCGATCGCACCGGACGGCATGCGCACCTTCGCGCCGTACCTCGCCGCCTTCGCCGTCGTCGGGATCATCTACGGCTCCCTGGCCTGCCTCGCCCTCGCCAGACAGGGCGCGAAGGGCGACCTCAAGCGCCTCATCGCGTACTCCTCCGTCGGCCACATGGGCTTCGTCCTGCTCGGTATCTCGACGATGACCCCGACCGGCGTGAACGGCGCCCTGTTCGCCAACATCGCCCACGGCCTCATCACCGGCCTCCTGTTCTTCCTCGTCGGCGCCCTCAAGGACCGCACGGGCACGACCGACCTGGACACCCTGGCCGAGGAGACCGGCGCGGCCCTCTACGGCAAGGCCCCGCGCCTCGGCGGCCTGCTCGCCTTCGCCGCCGTCGCCTCGCTCGGACTGCCCGGACTCGCCGGATTCTGGGGCGAGATGCTGGCGCTGTTCGGCGCGTTCAAGCCCGCCGCCGACCTCAGCCGCCCCGCGTTCCTCACCTTCATGGCGATCGCGGCCTTCGGCACCCTGCTGACCGCCGCCTACATGCTCGCCGTGGTCCGCCGCGTCTGCATGGGCGCCGTGGCGCAGGAGGCACCGAAGCTCGCCGACGTCCAGACGTACGAGTTCGCCGCCTGGACCCCGCTCGTCGCCCTCACCGTCGCCGCCGGCCTGTGGCCCAAGGCACTCCTCGGCCTGACCGACCCGGCCGTGCAGCAGCTCCTCTCAGGAGGCACCCGATGAGCGCCCTGGCCCAGCCTCTCGCGGAGTCGACGGTCCAGTCCGTCGACTGGCTCGCGATCGCACCGCCCACCATCACGGCGGTCGTCGGCCTGGTGGTCCTCGTCGCCGACCTGTTCCTCCAGGACGCCAAAAAGGCGCTCCTGGGCTGGGTTTCGGTCGCCGGCCTGGCCGCCTCCGCGCTCATGCTGTTGCCCCTCCTGGACGGCGACCGCGCCACCTTCTGCCTCACCGGCGACGCGACCGCGTGCAGCTATACGGCGGACCGCTTCACCCTGGTCATCCAGTTCCTGGTCCTCGGCGGCGCGCTCCTCGCGGCCCTCCTGTCGATCACCGCCCTGAAGGACGCAGACAAGGGACTCCCCGAAGGGGAGTACTGGTTCCTGCTGCTGTCCTCCGCCGCGGGCGCCGCCCTCCTGCCCGCCTCGCGCGACCTCGCGACCCTGATCGTCGCCCTGGAGGTCGCCTCCCTGCCCGCCTTCGCCCTCGTCGGCATCCGGCACGGCGACAAGAAGTCCGCCGAAGCGGCCCTCAAGTTCTTCCTGTCCTCGGTCACCGCGACCGCGGTCAGCCTGATGGGCGTCAGCTTCGTCTACGCCACCACCGGCACCCTGTACCTGACCCGCATCGCCGAACGCATCCAGCACGTCGACGGCCAGTTCCACACCCTCGCCCAGACCGGCGTCGTCCTCACTCTCATCGGCTTCGCCTTCAAGACGGCCGCCGTCCCCTTCCACTTCTGGGTACCCGACACCTACGTAGGGGCGCCCCTCCCGATCGCCGCCTACTTGTCGGTCGTCGGCAAGGCGGTCGGCTTCTCCGGCCTGATCCTCGTCACCGTCGTCGCGTTCCCGTCGTACGCCGACGTGTGGGGCCCTGCACTCGCCGTACTGGCCGCCCTCACCATGACGGTCGGCAACCTGGGCGCCCTGCGCCAACAGGCCACGCGCGCGTACAGCGCGGTACGACTCCTCGCCTGGTCCTCCGTCGGACAGGCCGGCTACCTCCTCGTGCCGATCGCCTCCGCCGCCTACTCCAAGGACGCCCAGAAGTCGATCGGCTCCACCGTCGCCTACGCCCTCATGTACGCGGCCGTGAACCTCGGCGCCTTCGCGGTGGCCGCCCTGGTGGGCCGTAGCAGAGCACTGAACCGGATCAGCGACTACCGCGGCCTGTACGCGTCGAACCCCCTCGCGGCCCTCCTCCTGGCCTTCTTCCTGCTGTGCCTCGCCGGACTGCCGCCGGGTGTCATCGGCCTCTTCGCGAAGGTGACCGTCTTCTCGGCGGCCGTCGACGCGGGTCTGGGCTGGCTGGCCGTCGTCATGGCCGTCAACGTGGTGATCGCGCTCTTCTACTACCTCCAGTGGACGGCCCTGCTGTTCCGCGCCCCCGAGGGCGAGCACGCCAAGCACCGCGTCCCCGCGCCCCTCACCGCCGCGCTCGCCCTCACCGGCGCCCTCGGAATCGCCCTCTCCGGAGCACCCCAACTGGTCCTGCGCTTCGCGGGCACCGGACTCTTCTGAGCCACCGGCACATACCACCGTCCTCACCCGGACGGCCCACCCCCGGCGCCGCACGCACAAGGGAACTAGAGCCCCTCGCCTGGCGTTGACCAGTACGGGAGGGTCCACTGGACGTGACACCACGACACCGGTGGCATTCAGAGATCAGCAAGCAAAGGGTTCCCCTGCTGCACGATTTGGAGGGCGTACCGTGCACCGCCGGCACAACGGGCTCAGGACCGCAGTTCTCCTCGGGGGACTGTCCGCACTCATCATCGTCATCGGCAGCTTCTTCGGCCGCATGGGGCTCGTCGTAGCGGTCGTGATCGCGCTGGGCACGAACGCATACGCGTACTGGAACAGCGACAAACTGGCGCTACGCGCGATGCGCGCCCGTCCGGTGAGCGAGTTCGAGGCCCCGGCCCTGTACCGGATGGTCCGTGACCTCTCCACCCAGGCCCGCCAGCCCATGCCGCGCCTGTACATCTCGCCCACGGAGGCCCCCAACGCCTTCGCCACGGGCCGCAACCCGCGCAACGCCGCCGTGTGCTGCACGGAAGGCATCCTGCGCATCCTGGACGAGCGCGAGCTGCGTGGAGTCATCGGCCACGAACTCAGCCATGTCTACAACCGCGACATCCTGATCTCGTCGGTGGTCGGCGCCCTCGCCTCGGTGATCATGTTCCTGGTCAACTTCGCCTGGCTGATCCCGATCGGCCGCTCGAACGACGACGACGGCCCCGGCATCCTGGGCATGCTGCTGATCATGATCCTGGGCCCCCTCGCGGCCAGCCTCATCCAGTTGGCCATCAGCCGCTCCAGGGAGTACGAGGCGGACGCGTCCGGCGCGCAACTGACCGGAGATCCCCTCGCCCTCGCGAGCGCCCTGCGGAAACTCGACGCGGGCACCAAGCAGTTGCCGCTGCCCCCTGAGCCCCGCATCGAGACCGCGAGCCACATGATGATCGCGAACCCCTTCCGCCCGGGCCAGGGACTCTCCAAGATGTTCTCGACACACCCGCCGATGGCGGAGCGTATCGCCCGGCTCGAGAAGATGGCAGGTCGCCCTCAGTGAAAACCATCCTGAACGTCATTTGGCTCGTCCTGAGCGGCTTCTGGCTGTTCCTCGGGTACCTCTTCGCGGGCGCGCTGCTGTGCATCACCGTGATCGGCATCCCGTTCGGCATCGCCGCGTTCCGTATCGGCGTCTACGCCCTGTGGCCCTTCGGGTACACGACGGTCGAGCGCCGGGACGCGGGCGCGCCCTCCTGCATCGGCAACGTCCTGTGGCTGATCCTCGCCGGCTGGTGGCTGGCCCTCGCCCACATCGTCACCGGTATCGCCATGTGCATCACGATCATCGGCATCCCGTTCGGCATCGCCAACTTCAAGCTGATCCCCGTCTCGCTGTTCCCCCTGGGCCGTGAAATCGTGCCCACGGACCAGCCGTTCGCGGCCCGCTGACGTAGGGCAGAGGCCCTACGCGGGAGACGTACGAACTGCTCGGCTGCACACCCGAGGTCGAGCTGCGAACAGGCCGACGCCCGCCGACCCCCGGCTCATGACCAGGAGGTTCTCCACAACCGCCGGGTTGTCCACAGGCCGGCCCGATTGTCAGTGGCGGGCGGCACCATGAAGCCATGACCGAGAACGAGCAGGAACTGCTGACACGGGTGGCCGCCGAGGCCCGCAACACCCGCCCGTGGGGCTGGACTTCACTCCCCGCCCCCGTGGACGAGACCACGGTGACCCGCGCCGAGGCCGCCCTGGGCTTCCGTCTGCCCCCGTTGCTCGCGGCGCTCTACTCGCGCATAGGAGACGGCGGATTCGGCCCGGAGTACGGCCTGTTGCCCCTCCTCGACAACCCACCGGCCGGCGAGCCCGCCGCGGTCACGCAGTACCTCGCCAACCGCGCGAGCGGACAACAGGACCCCGACTGGCCCTGGCCCGAGGGAGTCCTGCCGATATCCCACTGGGGCTGCGCGATGTACGCGTGCGTGGACTGCCGAACCCCGCAGGCCACGGTCCTCCTCTACGAACCGAACGCCGACGAGGCCGACCACGCGTGGTACGTCGACGCGCCCAGCCTCGCCGACTGGCTGCGCTCCTGGCTGGACGGCACGGGCTGGTACGAGGACCACGAAGGCGACGCCGAACCGACGCCGTGGACCGACTTCCGCATACGCACGACGGCACAGGCATCCTGAGCGGCTCCAGGTCCAGCTCCGGCTCCAGTTCCGGCACCGCCACCAGTTCCGGCACCGGTCACCACCAGTGCACCCGACCACCGATCATCATCACCGCGCCCGCCACCGATGCCTGCAACCACCACACGCATCCGTGACGTCCTGTTCATCGACACGGCAGAACATGCAGCGACAGGCCGTGCGCAAGGACCAGCGAACACAGCCTGTCCGGGCGGAATTCACAGCTCCGGATAAGTGCGAGCACAGCGTGAGAGGGCAGGTTCACGGCATGGGCATCATCAGTTGGATCATCCTGGGACTGTTGGCCGGAGCCATCGCCAAATTCCTGCTGCCGGGCCGCGACCCGGGCGGCTTCATCGGTACGACCATCATCGGTGTCGCGGGTGCGTTCATCGGCGGCTGGATATCGGCCCGTTGGCTGGACCACCCGGTCGCCAAGAACTTCTACGACGGCGCCACCTGGGCCTCGGCGATAGGCGGCGCGCTCGTCCTCCTGATCGCCTACCGCATCCTGTTCGGCAACTCGCGCAACTAGCGCGCCCCGTGCCGCAGTCGGCAGGCGAGAAGGGTGGGCACCGACGGGTGCCCACCCTTCCTCGTACTCGGTGATTCGCGCGCGGCGGACGCGCGAAGCGCGGTTCTACCGGTAGTTCACGAACTGCAGCGCGAAGTCGAAGTCCTTGCCCTTGAGCAGGGCCTGCACGGCCTGAAGGTCATCGCGGCTCTTCGAGCTGACCCGCAGTTCGTCGCCCTGCACCTGGGCCTTCACGCCCTTGGGGCCCTCGTCACGAATGATCTTCGCCACCTTCTTCGCGTTGTCCTGGGAGATGCCCTCCTCGATCGACGCGAAGATCTTGTACTCCTTGCCGGAGAGCTGAGGCTCACCGGCGTCCAGTGCCTTCAGCGAGATGCCCCGCTTGATCAGCTTGGACTGGAAGACGTCGAGGATCGCCTTGACCCGCTCCTCGGAGTTCGCCTCCATGAGGATCTTCTCGGCGGACCATGAGATCGAGGCACCCACGCCCTTGAAGTCGTAGCGCTGTGAGATCTCCTTGGCGGCCTGGTTGACGGCGTTGTCGACCTCCTGCCGCTCGACCTTCGAGACGATGTCGAAACTGGAGTCGGCCATGTCCTGTGGCTCCTTGTATCGGGGTGCGTATCGATGCGTGTCACTGCGTATCGGCGTGCGTGGGGGCAGCCGCCGAGCCCGGTGTAGGCCCCGGGCCGCATCCGCATAAGCGTAGCCACCCCCTCCCCTCCGAGCGCCGGTCAATCGGGTGGCGAAGCACCCCTGGGCATCGGGTATCGTTTACGTCGTTGCCACGGAGCACCGCCGAAAAGCGGTTCGAGCGGCAACATCCCCGGCGGTGTGCCCGAGTGGCCAAAGGGAGCAGACTGTAAATCTGCCGGCTTAGCCTACCCAGGTTCGAACCCTGGCGCCGCCACATGATCGAAGGGTCTGTGATCAGCAGCAATGCTGATCACAGACCCTTTCGTCGTTCCCGGAGCCTTCCGCCGCGGCACCCCCCGCCCCGCCGCCAGTCTTGACGTGCCCGTGCCACGGTCCTACTGTCGCGACACCGCGTTCATGTTGAAACACGAAGTTCATGTATATGAACATCGTGAACACATGGGCGTGCGCCAACCGAGTCCATGGAGCAGACAGGAAGGCACCCCCCATGCGCATGCGTACGCTGCTCACCTCCCTGGCCACCGTCGTCGCCGTCACCGGCGGCCTCGCCCTCACGGCGCCCGCCGCGTCGGGCAGTACCGGCGCCGCACACGTCGCCGCCTCACCTCTCGCGGATCCCTCCGTCGCCCCTGGCGGGAACTTCGACCTGTCGGTCTGGCAGCTCCAGGAGCCGATCGGCTCCCCGGGCTCGCCCACGACGATCTCGTCGTCACGGCTCCAAGGGGCCAACGGGTTCCAGGACGCGTACTTCTACACGGACACCCGCGACGGCGCGATGACCTTCTGGGCGCCCGAAAAGGGCGTCACCACCCCGAACTCGAACTACGCCCGCTCCGAACTGCGGGAGATGAACCGCAGCGGCAGCGCCGCCGACTGGTCGCTCAGCGGCACCCACACGATGAAGGCGACGCTGCGGGTCGTGTCCGTCACGTCGAACGTCTGCGTCGGCCAGATCCACCTCGGCACCGGAGGCACGTCCACCAAGCCGCTGCTGGAGCTGTACTACCGGTCGAGCGGCGACATCGTCCTCGGCACCGAGAACTCGCCCTCCGGCGGGCAGACCCTGCACACCGTCGGCAACGTGGCGGTCGGCAAGACGTGGAGCTACACGATCGGCGTCTCGGGCGGAAACACCATCAACCTCACGGTCAACGGGAGCACCACGCACTACGCCATCCCGTCGTCGTTCAACGCCTACAAGCAGTACTTCAAGGCCGGTTCGTACAACCAGTCGTCCTCCGACAGCACCACCAAGGGCGCCCGGGTCGCCTTCTACGGCCTCACCGTCGCCCATAGCTGAGCGAGCCCCGACAGCCGACTCGGCCTGCGGCGGGGCAGACTGATCCCATGTCGTCACGCCGCAGAAGCTGCCCCGAGTGCCGTCGTGAAATCGCCGTCGTGGCCGGCCGATACGCGCGGCACGACCCGCCCGGCGCGCGGGAGAGCGGGGACCTCGTGTCGTGCCCCGGGTCCCGCCGGCAGGCGGAACTCGGGGCGGCGCAGCCCTCGTTGGACGGGTACGTGGTGCCCGACTTCCCCGGCCAGATGCCGCTGTTCTGAGCGACGGCCCACCACCCGGCGGGGAACCTCAGTTCCCCGCCACCGACTTCACCGCCACCGACACCGGCGCGGACCCGCCGATCAGCTCCAGCGTCAGACCGGCCGTCGCCGGGGTCTCCACCAACTCCACGAGTACGGCGGCCACATCGTCGCGCGGGATCGAACCGAGACCGGTGTGGGCCTCCAGCCGGACCAGTCCGGTGCCGGCGCTGTTCGTCAGCGAACCGGGGCGCAGAATCGTCCAGTCCAGCGCGTCCAGGCCGCGTACATAGGCGTCGGCCTCGCCCTTGGCCCGCAGATACACGTCGAAGACGCCGTCCCCGGAGTGCGTCGGATCCGCGCCCATCGAGGACACGACGACATGACGTCGTACGCCCGCCAGGACCGCCGCGTCGGCGAACAGCACCGCCGAACCCCGGTCCACCGTGTCCTTGCGGGCCGTGCCGCTGCCCGGGCCCGCGCCCGCCGCGAAGACCGCCGCGTCCGCGCCCCGCAGCAGCGCCGCGACCTCCTCGACCGAGGCCGACTCCAGGTCGAGCACGAGCGGTTCGGCGCCGGCCGCCCGTAGATCGTCGCTCTGTTCGGCGTTGCGGATGATGCCCGCGACCTCTTCACCGCGTGCGGCGAGCAGGCGCTCCAGCCGCAGCGCGATCTGACCATGACCTCCAGCGATGACAATGCGCATGCCTTCGACCGTACGCCCGGACGGCCGCACGCGCCGCATGACTTCGGCTGTGTCCCAGCAGCGCACACCGGCACTGGACGCGCCGGGCGCGCGGGCCGGAGCCGCAGCGCCTCAGGCGTGCGCCCCGGCGCAGCCCAGGCGGCTCACGACAACTCGCCCCGTCCCTGCCGGGGCAGCCCCAACTCCGAGCCCGCCGCCGTGTTGCAGTACTCCCGCACCGCGCTCGTCCGTGCCACCACGCGCCCCCGGTGCACCACGATCCGGCTGTACGCCAGCGAGAGCGCACCCGCGAGCCGGTTGCCGCGCACCGCGAGCAGTTCGGCCGGAAATCCCGCCTCGACCCGCACCTCGGGCAGACCGAGCGCCGCGCGCGCCGATGAACTCACCGTGTCGTAGGCGTCCTCGGGCCGCATCCCGTGGCGCGAGGCCAGCAGGTAGGCCGCCTCCAGGGGGTCCCCGCGGCCGACCGGGTTGGAGACGTCACGCAGGGCGCCGCTGCCCGCGGCCACCTGGACGCCGGCCGTGCGCAGCAGTCGTACGGGAGCCGTGCCCCGGCGGTCGACGCCGCCGCAGCCGCCCTGCGGCAGGCAGACCACCGTCACGCCGGCCGCGGCCAGTTGGTCCGCGATCCGCGTCACCGTGTCCGCCGGCAGCCGTCCCAGGCCGCCGCACGGGCCGAGCGTCACCCCGGGGCGCATCCCGCCCGCGACCGCCGCGAGCCGGGCCAGCCGGGTCGGGTCGGCGGCGTCCGTGTGCAGGTCGACCGGACAGCCGTGCTCGGACGCGACCTCCAGGACGGCCTCCACGTACCCCGTCGGATCGGGGTCCAGATCTGGACAACCGCCCACTACGGAGGCACCCATTTTCAACGCGTCCCGCAACATCGCGAGCCCGTCCGCCCCCGCCACCCCGGTCAGCAGCCGGGGCATCGCCACCGCCGTCAACTCCGCCAGCCCGCGCAGCGCCCGCCGCGCCTGCAGTACGGCGGCCAGTGCGCCCAGCCCCTGGACGTCCCCCACGCGCACGTGTGCCCGCTGCGCGGTTGCCCCATGTCCGAGTTGAAGCAGCGCGGCCTCAGTGGCGCGGCGCTGGACGTCGTCGGGGTCGTAGGAGACCGGTCCGCCGTTCTCGGCCGACAGGGCGGTGTCACTGTGCGTGTGCGGCTCGGCCGGGGCCGGGAGGAGGAGATAGCCGCTGAGGTCCACGCGCGACCCGCACGCGTGCGTGGCGTCCGTCGCCAGACTGCCGGCCGTGCCGACCGCCTCGATGCGCCCGCCGCCCAGCCGTACGTCCACGGTCCGACCGTCGGTCAGCCGGGCACCGCACAACAGGAGCGCGGCCGGGTCGGCCGGTCCCGACGAGCCTGAGGAACCCGACGGGCCGGACGAGGAGTGGGACGGCTGGGGCTGGCTGTCGGGCATCGCGCTCCAGGGGCTCAGGGCTTCGCGGGCTCGGGGCTTCGGGGCTCAGGACTGGGGCTGCGCAAAGGGGCGCAAGATCACGCAGAGTGAGTCGAGCCTAGGGCGGTGATCCGCTCGTGGCCGGGAGGAGCGCAATAGTCGTACCGGTGTGGTCCCCCGTACGGGAGGGGGTCCTGAGGCCTCCGAGAGGGCCGTGGAAGCGGCTGGAGCGGTGCCGCGAAACGGATTTGGGTGAACGGCGACGGAGCGTGTAATGTCTTCATCGCTCGCCCCAATAGCTCAGTCGGTAGAGCGTCTCCATGGTAAGGAGAAGGTCTACGGTTCGATTCCGTATTGGGGCTCTGGTGTGAAAGGTTCCCGTCGCGAGACGGGAGCTGATCGCATCACAGCGGTGTAGCTCAGTCGGTAGAGCAAGCGGCTCATAATCGCTGTGTCACCGGTTCAAGTCCGGTCACCGCTACTGACAGTAGCCGATTGCGGGGTCGGTCCTTCGATCGGCTACTCTGTTATGCGTTCATAGTCCCATCCGTTCGTCAAGGAGCACTCCTGTGGCTGCCACCGACGTCCGCCCGAAGATCACGCTGGCCTGCGTGGAGTGCAAGGAGCGGAACTACATCACCAAGAAGAACCGGCGTAACAACCCGGACCGACTGGAGATGAAGAAGCACTGCCCGCGTTGCAATGCGCACACCGCGCACCGCGAAACGCGATAAGTATCAGGCTCGTACACGAGGCCGTCCCCGAAGTCTGGGGGCGGCCTCGCGTCGTTCTCCATCCAGCAGCAGGCCACACGGCAGCAGGAGCATCAGGAGGTACCGGGCCATGGCGCTCGACCAGTCCTTCGTAGGGCGGACCTACCCGCCCACCGACCCCTACGAGGTGGGCCGGGAGAAGATCCGTGAGTTCGCGGAGGCGGTGGGGGACACCAACCCGGCGTACACGGACCCGGAGGCCGCCAAGGCGTTCGGTCACCCCGATGTGATCGCCCCGCCGACCTTCGTCTTCTCCATCACGTTCAAGGCCGCGGGACAGGTCGTCCAGGACCCGCAGCTCGGCCTCGACTACAGCCGGGTCGTGCACGGCGACCAGAAGTTCGTCTACGTCCGTCCCGTGCGCGCCGGTGACCGTCTCACGGTCACCTCGACGATCGAGGCGATCAAGTCGATGGCGGGCAACGACATCCTGGACATCCGCGGCGAGGTCCACGACGAGGCGGGCGAGCATGTCGTGACCGCCTGGACCAAGCTCGTGGCCCGCGCGGCGGAGGAGAGCTGACATGACGGCGAAGATCGCGTACGACGACGTCGAGGTCGGCACCGAGCTGCCGGCGCAGACCTTCCCCGTGACCCGCGCCGCCCTCGTCCAGTACGCGGGCGCCTCCGGGGACTTCAACCCGATCCACTGGAACGAGAAGTTCGCCAAGGAGGTCGGACTCCCGGACGTCATCGCGCACGGCATGTTCACCATGGCCGAGGCGATCCGCGTGGTCACTGACTGGGCCGGTGACCCGGGCGCGGTCGTCGAGTACGGCGTCCGCTTCACCAAGCCGGTCGTCGTCCCGAACGACGACCAGGGCGCGACCGTCGAGGTCAGCGCCAAGGTCGCGGTCAAGCTCGACGACAACACGGTCCGCGTGGACCTGGTGGCGACGAGCGCCGGCCAGAAGGTGCTCGGGATGTCACGAGCGGTCGTACGACTGGCGTGAGCCGAGGTAAGGGGCGTCCGCCATTGCGGGCGCCCCTTACGTGTCGGACACCCCGGTGACTGGCAGTGACATCGCCGGCCCCGGGCCCGCCCGCTCATGTGCCGTGCCCCACACCCCTTGACTAAGTTAGTGATTGAGTACTAACTTTCTCGCATGGTCAGGATGAGCGCAGAAGAGAGGCGCGAGAGCGTCGTCCGCGCGGCGATCGCCGAGTTCGCGCAGCGGGGGTACTACGGCACCTCCACGGAGGCGATCGCCAAGCGCGTCGGTGTCTCGCAGCCGTATCTCTTCCGGCTCTTCCCGGGCAAGAAGGCGATGTTCGCGGCGGCCGCGCTCAGGTGTGTCGATGACGTGTGCCGGGTCATGGAGGAGTCGTCCAAGGGGCTGGAGGGCGAAGAGGCCCTGCATGCCATGGCCAATGGCTATGTGCGGCTCATCACGGAGCACCCCGAGAAGCTCCAGATGCAGATGCAGACGTACATCACGGTGGCCGCCGCCGAGGCGGAGGGCGACCACGAGTTCGGCGAGGCCGTACGGAAGGGCTGGCTGAAGCTCTGGGACGTCGTGCATCTGCCCCTGGGGGCGGATGTGGACCAGACCACGACCTTCCTGGCGTACGGAATGCTGATCAACACCCTTGCGGCCATGGGTTTTCCGCCGGAGCACCGGGTCTGGGAGGGGTTGTACCCGGAGGCCCGTGTCACCGGTCGGCTGGAGAAGTCGTAGCGGCAGGGGAGAGGCGGATTCTGCGCCTTTTCATGAGCGTCAAAGTTAGTCATCAATAACTAATCATCGGTACGAGCACCCTCTGGGGGAGCGATGTCAAAGCCAACGGAACGCCGCGGGGGAATGGTCTGGGCCCTCGTCATCACCAGCGTCGCCGGATTCATGGCGGCCCTGGACAACCTCGTCGTCACCACCGCCCTGCCGTCCATCCGCAAGGACCTCGGAGGCGCGCTGGGCGACCTGGAATGGACCGTGAGCGCCTACACGCTCACCTTCGCCGTCCTGCTGATGTTCGGCGCTGCGCTCGGCGACCGGTTCGGCCGCAGGCGGCTCTTCCTGGTCGGCATCACCGTCTTCACCGTCGCCTCGGCCGCCGCGGCCATGGCGCCCGGAATCGACTCCCTCATCGCGGCCCGCGCGGTCCAGGGCGTCGGCGCGGCGATCATGATGCCGCTGACACTGACCCTGCTGACGGCGGCCGTACCCGCCGCCAAGCGCGGGATGGCGTACGGCATATGGGGCGCGGTGAACGGACTCGCCGTCGCCTCCGGACCGCTCATCGGCGGCAGCCTCACCGAGCACATCTCCTGGCACTGGATCTTCTGGCTGAACGTCCCGCTGGGCCTGGCCCTGCTCCCGCTCGCCCGCCTGCGCCTGTCCGAGTCCCACGGCACCGGTGCCCCGCTCGACTTCCCCGGCACCCTGCTCGCCAGCGGCGGCCTCTTCGGCATCGTCTACGGCCTGGTCCGCGGGCCCGCCGACGGCTGGACCAGCTCGCTCGTCCTCACCGGGCTGTTCGCGGGGAGCGCGCTGTTCGCCGGGTTCGTCATCTACAGCGTCAACGCCAAGAACCCCATGCTCCCGATGCGGCTGTTCCGCTCCCGCGCCTTCTCCGGGATCAACGCCGCGAGCCTGCTGATGTTCCTCGGGATGTTCGGGTCGATCTTCCTGCTCAGCCAGTACATGCAGGGCGTCCTCGGCTACTCGCCCACCGAGGCGGGCCTGCGGATGCTCCCCTGGACCGGCATGCCGATGCTCGTCGCCCCCATCGCCGGCATCCTCTCCGACCGCATCGGCGGCCGCCCGGTCGTCGCCGCGGGCCTCTTCCTCCAGGCGGCAGGCCTCGGCTACATGTCCTACGTCGTCACCACCGACGTCTCCTACGGCGCCCAACTGCCCGGCCTGATCCTCAGCGGCATCGGCATGGCCCTGTTCTTCGCGCCGGCCTCCAACCTGGTCATGTCCAGCGTCCTCCCCCAGGAGCAGGGCATCGCCTCCGGCGCCAACAACGCGCTCCGCGAGGTGGGCGGCGCGCTCGGCATCGCCGTCATGGCGTCGATCTTCTCGGCCCAGGGCGGCTACCAGACCGCACAGACCTTCGTCGACGGCCTGAAGCCCGCGCTGGTCACCGGCGCGGCGGTGGTCGCCCTCGCAGGGGTCGCGACGCTGCTGATCCCGACCCGGCGGCGGGCGGCGGAGCTCGCGGCGGAGTCCGCCGAGTCGGCGGAGCGTGCGGAGCCGGCCGGGGCCGCCGCGTCCGACCCGGTACTGGAGAACGCCGGTCGCTGACCGGGCGGCGACCGGAACACCTTGCACGCACGCGTGGGCCCCGCTGTTGTCGGCGGGGCTCCACGCGTGCGTGCGCCCGGCTCTGACGGTGAGGCTCCACGCGTGCGTGCGTGCGTGCATGCACGCGTCCGGCTTCGGCGGCGAGTTCCACGGATGTGGGGGACCGGCTTTACTGCGGACGGTAGGGCGATGGCCGCCAGGGCCCCGCATGCGAGTGAGCGGCCTCCGACGGATGCGGCGCACCGGGCCGGGCGCAGGCCTCGCTGCCGGGAGCGGCGAGGGCGCCGAACGGCCGGCCACCCCCGCCACCCCGGACTTGTCAGTCCCGTCTCGTACGCTTGGCCCCGTGCAGGAACTCCACGACGCTCCCCTCGCCCCCCTCACCACCTTCCGGCTGGGCGGTCCCGCGGCCCGGTTGATCACCGCCGGCACCGACGCCGAGGTGATCGACGCCGTGCGCGAGGCCGATGACGCCGGGACGCCGTTGCTGGTCATCGGGGGCGGGTCGAACCTCGTCATCGGGGACAAGGGGTTCGAGGGCACGGCCCTGCGCATCGCCACCCGCGGGTTTGAACTCGAAGGCACGCGGCTGGAGTTGGCGGCCGGTGAGGTGTGGGCCGACGCCGTCGCCCGCACCGTGGAGGCCGGTCTCGCCGGTGTGGAGTGCCTCGCCGGGATTCCCGGGTCGGCCGGTGCGACCCCGATCCAGAACGTCGGGGCGTACGGCCAGGAGGTCTCCGCCACCATCACCGAGGTCGTCGCCTACGACCGCACCACCCGCGAGACGGTCACGCTCACCAACGAGGAGTGCGCCTTCTCCTACCGGCACAGCCGGTTCAAGGCCGAGCCCGAGCGGTATGTCGTGCTGCGCGTTCGCTTTGAACTGGAGGACGCAGATGGGCTGTCCGCGCCCGTGAAGTACGCCGAGACGGCCCGCGTCCTCGGCGTCGAACCCGGTGATCGGGTGCCGTTGGCGCAGGCCCGGGAGACCGTGCTCGCGTTGCGTGCCGGGAAGGGCATGGTGCTTGATCCCGAGGATCATGACACCTGGTCGGCCGGTTCCTTCTTCACCAATCCGATCCTCACCGACGCGCAGTTCACCGCGTTCCACGCGCGCGTGGAGGAGCGTCTCGGGGAGGGTGTGGAGCCGCCCGCGTACCCGGCGGGGGAGGGGCACACCAAGACCTCCGCCGCTTGGCTGATCGACAAGGCCGGCTTCACCAAGGGGTACGGCAGCGGGCCCGCCCGGATCTCCACCAAGCACACCCTCGCCCTCACCAACCGGGGCGAGGCGACCACGGCCGACCTGCTCGCCCTCGCGCGTGAGGTCGTCGCCGGGGTTCACGACGCCTTCGGGGTCACGCTCGTCAACGAACCGGTGACCGTCGGCGTCAGCCTCGACAGCCAGTAAGTCCGCCGCCCTCCGGCGACCTCAATAGGCCAGCCCTACCCCCTGCTTCACTGTCCGCGGTTCGTCCGTCATCGCCAGCATCGCGTGGGCGACATCGGCGCGGCCGATGAAGCGGCCCTTGTCCGGGAAGCCGCCCACGACCGTGCGGTACGTGCCGGTCAGCGGCTTGTTCTGCAGGCGTGGCGGGCGGACGCTCGTCCAGTCCGTGGCGCTGGCGGCGAGGGCCGCCTCCATCTCCCGCAGGTCGTCGTAGACGTCCTTCAGAAGGGCCGAGATCAGCCCGCGCGCGGTGCGGTCGAGGAACCCGGCGCCCTCCGGGGCCGGGCCGATCGGACCGGCGCTCACCACCAGCACCCGGCGCACCCCCTCCGCCTCCATGGCCGCCAGGACCGTACGCGTGAGCCGGGTCGCGACCCCCGCGTCCTTGCGGCTGCGGGCACCGAGCCCGGACAGGACCGCGTCCCGGCCCGCGACCGCCGGGCGTACCGCCTCCGGGTCGGTGAGGTCCGCGCGGAACACCTCAAGGCCCGCGCCCCGCACGGTCAGCCGCGCCGGGTCCCGTACGACCGCCGTGACCTCGTGGCCCGAGGCCAGCGCCTGGCGGACGATCTCCTGGCCGATGCCTCCAGTGGCACCGAAAACGGTGAGCTTCATGGCGTACTCCTTCCGCTCAACGAGGTGGGTAAGTGTTCACTCACCCCTGCCTCTCTCTAGAGTGGGTAAGTAATCACCCACCCGTCAAGCCCGAACGGACCGGCCATGGAATCCTTGGGCCCCATGCAGCAGAAACAGGCCCCGGAACCCGTCGCGCAGCAACCCGCCCGGGTCCGCATCCTCGACGCCGCCCACGAGTTGATGCTCACCGTCGGCCTGGCCAAGACGACCACCAAGGAGATCGCGAAGGCCGCCGGCTGCTCCGAAGCGGCGCTCTACAAGTACTTCGCCAGCAAGGAAGAGCTGTTCATCCGCGTCCTCACGGAACGGCTGCCCCGGCTGACCCCGCTGCTGCGCAGCCTCGCCGCCGAGCCCGGACAGCACTCCCTGGAGGACAACCTCACCGAGATCGCCCGCCAGGCGGCCCTCTTCTACGAGCAGAGCTTCCCGATCGCGGCCTCCCTGTACGCCGAGACCCAGCTCAAGCGGCGCCACGACGAGGCGCTGCGGCAGCTCGGCTCGGGCCCCCACAAGCCGATCGAGGCCCTGGACGCCTATCTGCGCGCCGAACAGGCCGTCGGCCGCGTCCGCCCCGACGCGGACACCTTCGCGGCCGCGTCCCTCCTCCTGGGCGCCTGCGCACAGCGCGCGTTCGCCTACGAGGCCGCGGGGACCGGCGTACGACCGCCCGTGGACGAGTTCGCGCCACGCCTGGCCCGGACGCTGCTGGGCGGAATCTCCGTTGCCGAGGCCCCCTCCTGACCGCGACGATTGCCCCATGAGGCACCCCACATGGAGCTGAGACTCCGCGAGTTCAGACCCCGGATCGGTCCGCACGAACACCGTGTCGTCCAGCCCGGGCGACCCCTGCGTCACACCTCACTGCGCGACCCGGCGCCGTACGGGACGCTCCTGGGGGATCACGACGGGCTGAACCGGCTGGCGGGGCTGTTCTCGTTCGCGGCCCACTCGCGGCACACCATCGTGCACGTCCCGCTGCGCGAGAGCGTGCCGCCCGACGAGGGGTGCGGGGAACTGGTGGATCTGGTGCTGGCCCACTCGGAAGCGGGGCTGCGGCCCTCCAAGTGGCCCGAACTGCGCCGGGCGCTCGGGCGCGGCAACCCGCTCACCGTGCGCACGGACGAGGCCCGTACCGAGCGGCACGCGCGCGCGTGGGCCGAGCGGCCGTACGCCCGTGGGCAGTTGCGGCACACGACGCACGCGCGTACGTACTTCCTCATCGGCGACCGTGACGTCCTCGCCACCGCCGCCACCCACTTCGCCTACGCGGCCGGCTGGGGGCCGCGGGAGAAACGGGTCGTCAAAGGGCACTCGGCGTTCGTGACCTCCTTGAGCAGCGAACTGGTTCCCTACCCGAACGGCTCGCGCTGCCCCGAGGTCGCCATCTGTTTCAAGCCGTATCCGCCCTACGCGCACTTCAGGCGACCGGGGCGCTGAGCCAGTCGTCGATGCCCGACAGGAGCTTCGTCTTCATGTCCTCCGGGGCCGCCGATCCCCGTACCGACTGCCGGGCCAGTTCGGCCAGTTCGCGGTCCGAGAAGGCGTGGTACCGGCGGGCGATCTCGTACTGGGCCGCCAGCCGGGAGCCGAACAGGAGCGGGTCGTCGGCGCCGAGCGCCAGCGGGACGCCCGCTTCGAAGAGGGTCCGTAGCGGCACGTCCTCGTGCTTCTCGTAGACGCCCAGCGCCACGTTCGACGCGGGGCACACCTCGCAGGTGATGCCCCGGTCGGCGAGTCGTTTCAGCAGCCTCGGGTCCTCCGCCGCGCGCACGCCGTGGCCGATCCGGGTCGCGTACAGGTCGTCCAGGCAGTCCCGTACCGAGGCCGGGCCCGCCAGCTCACCGCCGTGCGGGGCGGACAGCAGGCCGCCCTCCTGGGCGATCGCGAAGGCCCGGTCGAAGTCCCGTGCCATACCCCGGCGTTCGTCGTTCGAGAGGCCGAAACCGACCACTCCGTGGTCCGCGTACCGCACGGCCAGCCGGGCCAGTGTGCGGGCGTCCAGCGGGTGCTTCATCCGGTTCGCGGCCACCAGCACCCGCATCCCCAGCCCGGTCTCGCGGGAGGTCGTCTCCACCGCGTCCAGGATGACCTCCAGCGCCGGGATCAGCCCACCCAGGCGCGGCGCGTACGACGTCGGGTCCACCTGGATCTCCAGCCAGCCCGAGCCGTCCCTGACGTCCTCCTCGGCGGCCTCGCGGACCAGCCGCTGGATGTCCTCGGGTTCCCGCAGGCACGACCGCGCCGCGTCGTACAGCCGCTGGAAACGGAACCAGCCCCGCTCGTCCGTCGCCCGCAGCTTCGGCGGCTCCCCGCTGGTCAGCGCCTCGGTCAGGGCGTCCGGCAGTCGTACGCCGTACTTGTCGGCGAGCTCCAGCACGGTGGTCGGCCGCATCGACCCGGTGAAGTGCAGGTGCAGATGGGCTTTCGGCAGTTCAGAGACATCACGTACACGCTCCATCCGGGAATCCTGCCGTACGTTCCTGTCGTCCCGGTACCGCTTTCCCCGATCGTGGTCTTGCTCGCACAAAGCAGCGGGCCGCCTCCCCGGAGGGAAACGGCCCGCACACACGCGTGGAGCATGAAAAACGTCAGTCCTGGGCCTCCGCCAGCAGCTTCTGGATGCGGCTGACGCCCTCGACGAGGTCTTCGTCACCCAGGGCGTACGACAGCCGCAGATAACCGGGGGTCCCGAAGGCCTCGCCCGGGACGACCGCGACCTCGGCCTCCTCCAGGATCAGCGCCGCCAGCTCGACCGAGTCCTGCGGGCGCTTGCCGCGGATCTCCTTGCCGAGCAGCGCCTTGACCGACGGGTAGACGTAGAACGCGCCCTCCGGCTCCGGGCACAGCACGCCGTCGATCTCGTTCAGCATGTGCACGATCGTCTTGCGGCGACGGTCGAAGGCCTCGCCCATCTTCGCCACGGCGTCCAGATTGCCGGAGACGGCGGCCAGTGCGGCGACCTGGGCGACGTTCGAGACGTTCGAGGTGGCGTGCGACTGGAGGTTCGTCGCGGCCTTGACGACGTCCTTCGGGCCGATGATCCACCCCACCCGCCAGCCGGTCATGGCGTACGTCTTGGCGACGCCGTTGACCACGATGCACTTGTCGCGCAGTTCGGGGAGGATCGCGGGCAGCGAGGTGAACTTCGCGTCTCCGTAGACCAGGTGCTCGTAGATCTCGTCCGTCATGACCCACAGGCCGTGCTCGACGGCCCAGCGGCCGATCGCCTCGGCCTCGGCCTCGCTGTAGACGGCGCCGGTCGGGTTGGACGGCGAGACGAACAGGACGACCTTGGTGTTCTCCGTGCGGGCCGCCTCCAACTGCTCGACCGAGACGCGGTAACCGGTCGTCTCGTCGGCGACGACGTCCACCGGGACACCGCCCGCGAGACGGATCGACTCCGGGTACGTCGTCCAGTACGGCGCCGGGACGATGACCTCGTCACCCGGGTCGAGGATCGCGGCGAAGGCTTCGTAGATGGCCTGCTTGCCGCCGTTGGTGACCAGGATCTGGGAGGCGTCCACCTCGTAGCCCGAGTCGCGCAGCGTCTTCGCGGCGATCGCGGCCTTCAGCTCCGGCAGACCGCCGGCCGGGGTGTAGCGGTGGTACTTCGGGTTCGAGCAGGCCTCGATCGCGGCCTGGACGACGTAGTCCGGAGTCGGGAAGTCCGGTTCACCCGCGCCGAAGCCGATCACCGGACGCCCGGCGGCCTTGAGGGCCTTGGCCTTGGCGTCCACGGCGAGGGTGGCGGACTCGGAGATCGCGCCGACTCGGGCGGAGACCCGGCGCTCGGTGGGAGGGGTTGAGGCGCTCATGGACCCATCGTTTCAGACCGGAAACCCGCCCGGCACACCGGTTTCACAGACTGAACCGGATCGGGAAGACATCGGGCAGACATTGAACAACCGTCCGGTTTCCGGCCCCGGCCTGGGCGATCTTCCTCCCGCAATCCCCGTACAGGCACTTTCTGTTCGACGACCGGCCCCGGAGCACGTACACTCCTAGCTCGTTGGCCTTCAACAGCCGCGCCCTACTTGGTGCACACCGAGCACCCGGGTGGATGCGGTACGTTGGGGATGTCACAAAGGGTCGTAGCTCAATTGGTAGAGCACCGGTCTCCAAAACCGGCGGT
The DNA here is from genome assembly GCF_036227225.1 of Streptomyces sp. NBC_01478. GTDB lineage: Bacteria > Actinomycetota > Actinomycetes > Streptomycetales > Streptomycetaceae > Streptomyces. Next base: position 6,910,755 of record NZ_CP109444.1, read on the forward strand.
TGGGGGTTCAAGTCCCTCCGGCCCTGCTACACACTCCTTCGCCAGGATGTGTGCGCAGCGCATGTTTACACAGCAATGCACCGCCGTGCAGCTCAGACCGGGCGCGGCACGGCCACGACCCGGGAACAGGTGAGGACGAATGGCGGACGCCGTGGGCTCCATCGACATGCCTGATGCCCAGGACGAGGTGTCGGAGTCCAAGAAGAAGGCCCGTAAGGGCGGTAAGCGCGCCAAGAAGGGCCCGCTGAAGCGGCTCGGCACCTTCTACCGCCAGATCATCGCGGAGCTCCGCAAGGTCGTCTGGCCCACGCGCAACCAGTTGACGACGTACACGACGGTTGTCATCGTCTTCGTCGTCATCATGATCGGTCTGGTGACCGTGATTGACTATGGACTCAATCACGCCGCGAAGTACGTCTTCGGCTGAGGCCGGAAGCGAAGGGCGCCTTGACCGGCGCCCCTTTCGCGTGTTCCACCCCCATGTATCCAGGAAGAAGCAGCCACCGTGTCTGACCCGAAGCTGAACGAGGCCGTCGAGCCGGACGAGTCCGTGGAAGACGAACTCGACATCGTCGAGGGCGCGGACGAGGACCTGGACGAGGTCGAGGCTGCAGACGCCGACGCGGGCGAGCCCGCCGAGGAAGCCGCCCTGCACGTCGAGGACGAGGACGCGGAAGCGACCGAGGACCTCGACGACGAGGACACGGCCGAGGACGACGAGGAAGAGGCCGAGCCCGTCGACCCCGTGGTCGCCCTGCGCGAGGAACTGCGTCTCCTTCCCGGCGAGTGGTACGTCATCCACACGTACGCCGGCTACGAGAACCGCGTGAAGACCAACCTGGAGCAGCGCGCCGTCTCGCTGAACGTCGAGGACTACATCTTCCAGGCCGAGGTGCCGCAGGAAGAGGTCGTCCAGATCAAGAACGGCGACCGCAAGACCATCAAGCAGAACAAGCTCCCGGGCTACGTCCTGGTCCGTATGGACCTGACGAACGAGTCCTGGGGTGTCGTCCGCAACACCCCCGGCGTCACCGGCTTCGTGGGCAACGCCTACGACCCGTACCCGCTGACCCTGGACGAGATCGTCAAGATGCTCGCCCCGGAGGCCGAGGAGAAGGCCGCGCGTGAGGCCGCCGAGGCCGAGGGCAAGCCGATTCCGCAGCGCAAGGTCGAGGTCCAGGTGCTGGACTTCGAGGTGGGCGACTCGGTCACCGTCACCGACGGCCCGTTCGCGACGCTGCAGGCGACCATCAACGAGATCAACGCCGACTCGAAGAAGGTCAAGGGCCTCGTCGAGATCTTCGGCCGCGAGACGCCGGTGGAGCTCTCCTTCGACCAGATCCAGAAGAACTAGTTCTTCCTGGACGTACGTCTTCCGCGCAGGTCAGACGGGCTGTCAAAAGCCTCTCTGACCTGCTCGGTTTTTAGCCGCGCATGGATACCCGTTATCGTGGTGCGGTATGCCTCCATCCGGATTAACCGGACGGCGGCCGAACACTCTCACTAGGACCCGGAGAGAGCAATGCCTCCCAAGAAGAAGAAGGTCACGGGGCTTATCAAGCTCCAGATCAACGCCGGTGCGGCGAACCCGGCCCCGCCGGTCGGCCCCGCGCTCGGTCAGCACGGCGTCAACATCATGGAGTTCTGCAAGGCCTACAACGCTGCGACCGAGTCGCAGCGTGGCTGGGTCATCCCGGTGGAGATCACGGTCTACGAAGACCGCTCCTTCACCTTCGTGACCAAGACTCCGCCGGCCGCGAAGATGATCCTCAAGGCCGCGGGTGTCGAGAAGGGCTCGGGCGAGCCGCACAAGACCAAGGTCGCCAAGATCACCCAGGCGCAGGTCCGTGAGATCGCCACGACCAAGCTTCCCGACCTGAACGCCAACGACCTGGACGCCGCGTCGAAGATCATCGCCGGCACCGCCCGCTCCATGGGCATCACGGTCGAGGGCTGACCTTCACCTCGTAGGAAAGACCGTGGCAGGGCCTGCTCGGCCCACACCACGACTCCTCAGAACACACACAGGAGCAGTAGTGAGCAAGCGCAGCAAGTCTCTCCGCGCTGCGGACGCCAAGATCGACCGGGACAAGCTCTACGCCCCGCTCGAGGCCGTCCGTCTCGCCAAGGAGACCTCCACCTCCAAGTTCGACGGCACCGTCGAGGTCGCCTTCCGTCTGGGTGTCGACCCGCGCAAGGCCGACCAGATGGTCCGTGGCACCGTGAACCTCCCGCACGGCACCGGCAAGACCGCCCGGGTCCTGGTCTTCGCGACCGGTGACCGTGCCGAGGCCGCGACCGCCGCGGGCGCCGACATCGTCGGCTCCGACGAACTCATCGACGAGGTCGCGAAGGGCCGGCTGGACTTCGACGCCGTCGTCGCCACCCCGGACCTCATGGGCAAGGTCGGCCGTCTCGGCCGCGTGCTCGGTCCCCGTGGTCTCATGCCGAACCCCAAGACCGGCACCGTGACGCCGGACGTGGTCAAGGCCGTCAACGAGATCAAGGGCGGCAAGATCGAGTTCCGCGTCGACAAGCACTCGAACCTGCACTTCATCATCGGCAAGTCGTCCTTCGACGACACCAAGCTGGTGGAGAACTACGGCGCGGCCCTGGACGAGATCCTCCGTCTGAAGCCGTCCGCCGCCAAGGGTCGCTACATCAAGAAGGCCGCGATCAGCACCACGATCGGCCCCGGCATTCCGCTCGACCCGAACCGCACCCGCAACCTCCTCGTCGAGGAGGACCCGGCCGCCGTCTGAGCTCCGCGCTCACCCCGGCAGCCGCGTCGCACGCGTCAGAATCGGACGAGCCCCGCAACCTTCGAGGTGCGGGGCTCGTCCCTTTTCGTACGGGGTGTCAGTGCGCTGCGCTAGCGTTTTGGGCAGGCACAGCAATCGCATAGGGGTGGGGACGAATGAAGAGCACGACCGTGCGCCGGATGGGCCTCTCGATCGCGGTGGCGACCGCGCTGGCCTCGGTGGCCGCCTGTGGTTCCTCGGGCTCCTCCGGGGGCTCCGGCAAGGACGACAAGGCCGCGGGGAAGGGCTCGACCCGGGTGAGCCCCATAGCGGCCCTGCGCAGCGCCGAGAAGTCCACCGACAAGGCGGACTCCGCGAAGATCGAGTCCTCCACCGTGATGGGCTCCCTGATGTCCATGGACGCCAAGGGCAGCCTCGGCTGGGGCGACGGCATCACCGGCACCCTCACGATGACGTACACCGGCGGCACCATGGCGCAGACGATGCGCGCGGCCGGCAGCACGTCGATGGAGGCCCGCTATCTGCCCGACGCCTACTACGCGAAGATGGGCGAGAAGTTCGCCGCGCAGGCGGGCGGCAAGCACTGGCTGAAGTACGCGTACGACGACCTGGCCAAGCTCGGCGGCAGCTCCGGCGCGTACCTCAAGGACCAGATGCAGAACTCCACGCCGAACCAGTCGGTGAAGCTCCTGCTCGCCTCCGGTGACGTCAAGAAGGTCGGTACGGAGTCGGTGCGCGGCCAGCAGACCACGCACTACTCGGGCACGGTGGACGTCGCCGACCTCGCCGCCAAGAACTCCAGCCTCACCGCGAGCCAGCTCGCCGGCCTCAAGAAGCAGCTCACCCAGGCCGGTGTCTCGACCGAGCAGGTCGACATCTGGGTCAACGCCCAGGACCTGCTGGTGAAGAAGGTCGAGAAGGGCGAGATGACCTCGGGCCGGTACACCCAGACCGCCTACTACAGCGACTACGGCGTGAAGGTCGACGCGACCGTGCCCCCGGCCGGCGACACCGAGGACTTCACGGCGCTGCTGAAGCAGCAGGGCCTGACACCGGGCAGCGGCGACACGGCGACGGGGTCCGGCACCAGTTCCTGAGGCTCCTTCAGGCTCCAACTCGCTTGAGGGGCAAGGGGATTCGGGAGGGGGCTTCTGTACGGGGTTCTGCGGGCCGTCGGGATCAAGGACGCCCAGGACTGCGCCGTACGGGCGGATTTGCTTGGGCGTGTGTGGGTCCCGTACTCTTCGGGAGAAGCCAAAGACCGCTGGTCGTTGCCGTGTGCTCGTAAGAGGGCGCGGTGACCGAAGGATCCGCTGAACAGTGGACGACCCGCGCAGGTGAACTGGATGTGCTCCCGGTGTGTCATTGCCGGTCGAGCTACGCCCCGTGCGCCTGCGCCGGGGCGTTTTGTTTGTCCCAGCCCCTTCTGAGCGGTCCTCATCACCCGGAAGGAGGCCACGCTCATGGCAAGGCCCGACAAGGCTGCCGCGGTAGCCGAGCTCGCGGACCAGTTCCGCGGCTCGAACGCCGCCGTGCTGACCGAGTACCGGGGTCTCACCGTGGCGCAGCTCAAGACGCTGCGTCGTTCGCTCGGTGAAGACGCCCAGTACGCCGTGGTGAAGAACACGCTGACCAAGATTGCGGCCAACGAGGCCGGGATCTCCACGCTCGACGACCTTTTCAACGGTCCGACGGCGGTCGCCTTCATCACCGGTGACCCGGTGGTGTCGGCGAAGGGTCTTCGTGACTTCGCCAAGGACAACCCGAACCTCGTCATCAAGGGCGGTGTCCTTGACGGCAAGGCGCTGTCCGCCGACGAGATCAAGAAGCTCGCGGACCTCGAGTCCCGCGAGGTTCTGCTCGCCAAGCTGGCGGGTGCCTTCAAGGGCAAGCAGACCCAGACTGCTCAGCTCTTCAAGGCGCTTCCCTCGAAGTTCGTCCGCACCGCGGAGGCGCTTCGTGCCAAGCAGGCCGAGCAGGGCGGTGCCGAGTAATTCGGCTCGCGCATTGACCGCCGCCCAGGCAGCGGTCGCAGCGGGCCGTTAGTACGCCCGCCTCACCCGTACATCCGGCACCAGCCGAATTAGTGGAAGGATCGCCCCCATGGCGACGAAGCTGTCCCAGGAAGAGCTGCTCGAGCAGTTCGAGTCCCTCACCCTCATCGAGCTCTCCGAGTTCGTGAAGGCGTTCGAGGAGAAGTTCGACGTCACCGCCGCCGCCGCGGTTGCCGCCGCCCCCGCCGGCCCGGCCGCTGCCGCCGAGGCCGTCGAGGAGCAGGACGAGTTCGACGTCATCCTCACGGGTGCCGGCGAGAAGAAGATCCAGGTCATCAAGGTCGTGCGTGAGCTGACCTCCCTGGGTCTGAAGGAGGCCAAGGACCTCGTGGACGGCGCTCCGAAGCCGGTCCTCGAGAAGGTCGCCAAGGACGCCGCCGAGAAGGCCGCCGAGTCCCTCAAGGGCGCCGGCGCCTCCGTCGAGGTCAAGTAACACCTTCGAGGCCTCTCAGGGCCTCAGCGCGCCGTAGCGGCCCTCACGGGGGCTGTAACGCGAGCGCACCGAAGAGCGATCATCCATCCGGGTGGTCGCTCTTCGGCGTATCCGAGGGTCGGCGCGCGACTGCCTTGCGCCAAGGGGTCCGCGGAGTATGGTGATCTTCGTCGTGCCCTCGAGGACCCCTGGTGGCAGGCTGCAACGTGACGATGGCAGCACCCGGTTTGGGCAAGAGAGGCCTTGACGAACCGCACGCAGCGCGCAATTCTCAGGACGCGTCGTCACAACGATCCGGATCCGAGGCATGGATCGGCGACGAAGAGGGCAGTATCAACGTGCATTGAGGGCGTGGGCTTGCGCAGGTGTCGAGAACAACGAGGGTCTCAAAAAACCCGCACTGGACATCAGTGTGCCTTGTGGCTACACTGACCCTTTGCGCTGCCTGTTAGCTGTCCCCTGCCCGTCACCAGGGGCATGCCCTCACTTGAGCATCGATGACCGGACCAACTCTGACCTGGCCTTTCCGGGCCGTCTCAGGAAGTCCATGTCTCTTTGCCCCTGCGAGGGGCCGGTACGCGCGTAGTGAGTCCGAGCCCTCGGAAGGACCCCCTCTTGGCCGCCTCGCGCACTGCCTCGACCGCGAATATGAACAACGGCGCCAGCACCGCCCCGCTGCGCATCTCCTTTGCAAAGATCAAGGAGCCCCTCGAGGTTCCCAACCTGCTCGCGTTGCAGACCGAGAGCTTCGACTGGCTGCTCGGCAACACCGCCTGGCAGAGTCGGGTCGAGGCGGCTCTGGAGTCGGGTCAGGACGTCCCCACCAAGTCCGGTCTGGAGGAGATCTTCGAGGAGATCTCTCCGATCGAGGACTTCTCCGGGTCGATGTCGCTGACCTTCCGCGACCACCGTTTCGAACCTCCCAAGAACAGCATCGACGAGTGCAAGGAGCGCGACTTCACGTACGCCGCCCCGCTCTTCGTGACCGCTGAGTTCACCAACAACGAGACCGGCGAGATCAAGTCCCAGACGGTCTTCATGGGCGACTTCCCGCTCATGACCAACAAGGGCACCTTCGTCATCAACGGCACCGAGCGTGTCGTCGTGTCGCAGCTCGTCCGTTCGCCCGGCGTCTACTTCGACTCCTCGATCGACAAGACGTCCGACAAGGACATCTTCTCCGCCAAGGTGATCCCCTCCCGGGGTGCCTGGCTGGAGATGGAGATCGACAAGCGCGACATGGTCGGTGTCCGCATCGACCGCAAGCGCAAGCAGTCCGTCACCGTCCTGCTCAAGGCTCTCGGTTGGACCACCGAGCAGATCCTGGAGGAGTTCGGCGAGTACGAGTCCATGCGCGCCACCCTGGAGAAGGACCACACCCAGGGCCAGGACGACGCGCTCCTCGACATCTACCGCAAGCTGCGTCCGGGCGAGCCCCCGACCCGCGAGGCCGCGCAGACGCTTCTGGAGAACCTCTACTTCAACCCGAAGCGCTACGACCTCGCCAAGGTCGGCCGGTACAAGGTCAACAAGAAGCTGGGCGGCGAAGCCCCGCTGGACGCCGGTGTGCTGACCGTCGAGGACATCATCTCGTCGATCAAGTACCTGGTGAAGCTGCACGCCGGCGAGACCGAGACCGTTGGCGACAACGGCACGACGATCGTCGTCGAGACCGACGACATCGACCACTTCGGCAACCGTCGTCTGCGCAACGTCGGCGAGCTCATCCAGAACCAGGTCCGTACGGGCCTGGCGCGTATGGAGCGAGTCGTCCGCGAGCGGATGACGACCCAGGACGTCGAGGCGATCACGCCGCAGACCCTGATCAACATCCGGCCGGTCGTCGCCTCCATCAAGGAGTTCTTCGGCACCAGCCAGCTCTCGCAGTTCATGGACCAGAACAACCCGCTGTCGGGTCTCACCCACAAGCGCCGTCTGTCGGCTCTTGGCCCGGGTGGTCTCTCCCGTGAGCGGGCCGGCTTCGAGGTCCGTGACGTGCACCCCTCGCACTACGGCCGCATGTGCCCGATCGAGACCCCTGAAGGCCCGAACATCGGCCTGATCGGCTCGCTCGCCTCCTACGGCCGGGTCAACGCGTTCGGTTTCGTCGAGACGCCGTACCGCCGGGTCACCGCCGGTGTCGTCACCGACGAGGTCGACTACCTGACGGCCGACGAAGAGGACCGATTCGTCATCGCGCAGGCCAACGCGCCGCTGAGCGAGGACTTCCGGTTCGAGGAGACCCGCGTCCTGGTCCGCCGTCGTGGCGGAGAGGTCGACTACGTCCCCGGTGACGACGTCGACTACATGGACGTCTCCCCGCGCCAGATGGTGTCCGTCGCGACCGCGATGATCCCCTTCCTGGAGCACGACGACGCCAACCGTGCCCTCATGGGCGCGAACATGATGCGTCAGGCCGTGCCCCTCATCAAGTCCGAGGCGCCGCTGGTCGGCACCGGCATGGAGTACCGCTGCGCGGTCGACGCCGGTGACGTCCTGAGGTCGGAGAAGGACGGTGTGGTCCAGGAGGTCTCCGCGGACTACATCACCACCGCCAACGACGACGGCACGTACACCACGTACCGCCTCGCGAAGTTCTCGCGCTCCAACCAGGGCACGTCCGTCAACCAGAAGGTTGTCGTGGACGAGGGCGCCCGGGTCGTCACCGGCCAGGTGCTGGCCGACGGTCCGGCGACCGAGAACGGCGAGATGGCGCTCGGCAAGAACCTGCTCGTCGCGTTCATGCCGTGGGAGGGTCACAACTACGAGGACGCGATCATCCTGTCGCAGCGCCTCGTGCAGGACGACGTCCTCTCCTCGATCCACATCGAGGAGCACGAGGTCGACGCCCGTGACACCAAGCTCGGCCCCGAGGAGATCACCCGGGACATCCCGAACGTCTCCGAGGAGGTCCTCGCCGACCTCGACGAGCGCGGCATCATCCGTATCGGTGCCGAGGTCATCGCCGGTGACATCCTCGTCGGCAAGGTCACGCCCAAGGGCGAGACCGAGCTGACCCCCGAGGAGCGCCTGCTCCGCGCGATCTTCGGTGAGAAGGCGCGCGAAGTGCGCGACACCTCGCTGAAGGTGCCGCACGGCGAGATCGGCAAGGTCATCGGCGTCCGCGTCTTCGACCGCGAGGAGGGCGACGAACTGCCGCCCGGCGTCAACCAGTTGGTCCGGGTGTATGTTGCGCAGAAGCGCAAGATCACCGACGGCGACAAGCTGGCCGGCCGCCACGGCAACAAGGGTGTTATTTCGAAGATCCTGCCCATCGAGGACATGCCGTTCCTCGAGGACGGAACTCCGGTCGACATCATCCTGAACCCGCTGGGTGTCCCGTCCCGAATGAACCCGGGACAGGTCCTGGAGATCCACCTCGGCTGGCTCGCCAGCCGCGGCTGGGACGTCTCCGGGCTCAGCGAGGACTGGGCGCGCCGCCTGCAGGTCATCGGCGCCGACCAGGTCGCCCCCGGCACCAACGTCGCGACCCCGGTCTTCGACGGTGCCCGCGAGGACGAGATCTCCGGTCTCTTCGAGGCCACGATCCCGAACCGCGACGGCGACCGGCTGGTCCAGGCCTCCGGAAAGGCCAACCTGTTCGACGGCCGCTCCGGCGAGCCGTTCCCGGAGCCGATCTCGATCGGCTACATGTACATCCTGAAGCTGCACCACCTGGTCGACGACAAGCTGCACGCCCGTTCGACCGGTCCGTACTCGATGATCACCCAGCAGCCGCTGGGTGGTAAGGCGCAGTTCGGTGGTCAGCGCTTCGGCGAGATGGAGGTGTGGGCGCTTGAGGCTTATGGCGCCGCGTACGCCCTCCAGGAACTGCTGACGATCAAGTCCGACGACGTCACCGGCCGCGTGAAGGTCTACGAGGCCATCGTCAAGGGCGAGAACATCCCCGAGCCCGGCATCCCCGAGTCCTTCAAGGTGCTCATCAAGGAGATGCAGTCGCTCTGCCTGAACGTGGAGGTGCTGTCCAGTGACGGTATGTCCATCGAGATGCGTGACACCGACGAGGATGTCTTCCGCGCAGCGGAGGAGCTCGGCATCGACCTGTCCCGGCGCGAGCCGAGCAGCGTCGAAGAGGTCTGACGGGAGTCCGGAGACCTGCGCCACGCAGGTCTCCGGCCCCAGGACCCCCGTATCAGACCCCAAGACTTACAACCCTGAGAGGGATTGACGCATAGTGCTCGACGTCAACTTCTTCGATGAGCTCCGGATCGGTCTGGCCACCGCTGACGACATCCGTCAGTGGAGCCACGGCGAGGTCAAGAAGCCTGAGACCATCAACTACCGCACGCTCAAGCCCGAAAAGGACGGACTCTTCTGCGAGAAGATCTTCGGTCCGACCCGGGACTGGGAGTGCTACTGCGGCAAGTACAAGCGCGTTCGCTTCAAGGGCATCATCTGTGAGCGCTGCGGCGTCGAGGTGACCCGCGCCAAGGTGCGCCGTGAGCGGATGGGCCACATCGAACTGGCCGCGCCCGTCACCCACATCTGGTACTTCAAGGGTGTCCCGTCGCGTCTGGGATACCTGCTCGACCTCGCCCCGAAGGACCTCGAGAAGGTCATCTACTTCGCGGCGTACATGATCACGTTCGTCGACGAAGAGCGCCGCACGCGTGACCTGCCCTCGCTGGAGGCGCATGTCTCCGTGGAGCGTCAGCAGGTCGAGAACCGGCGTGACTCCGACCTCGAGGCCCGCGCCAAGAAGCTCGAGACCGACCTGGCCGAGCTCGAGGCCGAGGGTGCCAAGGCCGATGTGCGCCGCAAGGTGCGCGAAGGTGCCGAGCGGGAGATGAAGCAACTGCGCGACCGTGCGCAGCGCGAGATCGACCGCCTGGACGAGGTGTGGACCCGGTTCAAGAACCTCAAGGTCCAGGACCTCGAAGGTGACGAGCTGCTCTACCGCGAGCTGCGTGACCGCTTCGGCACGTACTTCGACGGTTCGATGGGTGCCGCGGCGCTGCAGAAGCGCCTGGAGTCCTTCGACCTCGACGAGGAGGCAGAGCGCCTCCGCGAGATCATCCGTACCGGCAAGGGCCAGAAGAAGACCCGTGCGCTGAAGCGGCTGAAGGTCGTGTCTGCCTTCCTGCAGACCTCCAACAGCCCCAAGGGCATGGTCCTCGACTGCGTCCCGGTCATCCCGCCGGACCTTCGCCCGATGGTGCAGCTGGACGGTGGCCGCTTCGCGACCTCCGACCTGAACGACCTGTACCGCCGTGTGATCAACCGCAACAACCGCCTGAAGCGCCTTCTCGACCTCGGTGCCCCCGAGATCATCGTGAACAACGAGAAGCGCATGCTTCAGGAGGCCGTCGACGCGCTCTTCGACAACGGCCGTCGTGGCCGCCCGGTGACGGGCCCCGGCAACCGTCCGCTGAAGTCGCTGTCCGACATGCTCAAGGGCAAGCAGGGCCGCTTCCGTCAGAACCTGCTCGGCAAGCGTGTGGACTACTCCGCGCGTTCCGTGATCGTCGTCGGTCCGCAGCTCAAGCTGCACCAGTGCGGTCTGCCGAAGGCCATGGCGCTGGAGCTCTTCAAGCCGTTCGTGATGAAGCGCCTGGTGGACCTGAACCACGCGCAGAACATCAAGTCGGCCAAGCGCATGGTCGAGCGCGGCCGCACGGTCGTGTACGACGTGCTGGAAGAGGTCATCGCGGAGCACCCGGTTCTGCTGAACCGTGCGCCCACGCTGCACCGCCTCGGCATCCAGGCCTTCGAGCCGCAGCTCGTCGAGGGCAAGGCCATCCAGATCCACCCGCTCGTCTGCACCGCGTTCAACGCGGACTTCGACGGTGACCAGATGGCCGTCCACCTGCCGCTCTCCGCGGAGGCGCAGGCCGAGGCCCGCATCCTGATGCTGTCCTCGAACAACATCCTGAAGCCGGCCGACGGTCGTCCCGTCACCATGCCGACCCAGGACATGGTGCTGGGTCTGTTCTTCCTCACCACCGACGGTGAGCTCCGTGACGTCAAGGGCGAGGGCCGCGCGTTCGGCTCCACGGCCGAGGCGACCATGGCGTTCGACGGTGGCGAGCTGGCGCTCCAGTCGGCCGTCGACATCCGCTTCCCGGTGGGCACCATCCCGCCGCGTGGCTGGGTGCCGCCGGTCCGCGAGGAGGGCGAGCCCGAGTGGCAGCAGGGTGACACCTTCCGCCTCCGTACGACCCTGGGCCGCGCGCTCTTCAACGAGCTGCTGCCCGAGGACTACCCGTTCGTCGACTACTCGGTGGGCAAGAAGCAGCTCTCCGAGATCGTCAACGACCTGGCCGAGCGCTACCCCAAGGTCATCGTGGCGGCGACGCTCGACAACCTGAAGGCGGCCGGCTTCTTCTGGGCGACCCGTTCCGGTGTCACCGTGGCCGTCTCCGACATCGTCGTTCCCGAGGCGAAGAAGGAGATCGTCAAGGGCTACGAGGCGCAGGACGAGAAGGTCCAGAAGCAGTACGAGCGCGGTCTGATCACCAAGGAAGAGCGCACGCAGGAGCTCATCGCGATCTGGACCAAGGCGACCAACGAGGTTGCCGAGGCGATGAACGCGAACTTCCCGAAGACCAACCCCATCTTCATGATGGTCGACTCGGGTGCCCGAGGAAACATGATGCAGATGCGTCAGATCGCGGGTATGCGTGGTCTGGTGTCGAACGCCAAGAACGAGACGATTCCCCGTCCCATCAAGGCGTCCTTCCGTGAAGGCCTGTCCGTGCTGGAGTACTTCATCTCCACCCACGGTGCCCGTAAGGGTCTGGCCGACACCGCCCTCCGTACCGCCGACTCGGGTTACCTCACCCGTCGTCTGGTCGACGTCTCCCAGGACGTCATCATCCGCGAGGAGGACTGCGGTACCGACCGCGGCCTCAAGCTGCACATCGCGGAGCGCGGCGCGGACGGTGTCCTGCGCATGGCCGACAACGTCGAGACCAGCGTGTACGCCCGTGCGCTGGCCGAGGACATCACCGTCGACGGCAAGGTGCTGGCCCCGGCCAACACCGACCTCGGCGACGTCCTCATCGACGAGCTGGTCAAGCACGGCATCGAGACGGTCAAGACCCGCTCGGTCCTGACCTGCGAGTCCGCCGTCGGCACCTGCGCCATGTGCTACGGCCGTTCGCTGGCCACCGGCAAGCTGGTCGACATCGGTGAGGCGGTCGGCATCATCGCCGCCCAGTCCATCGGTGAGCCCGGCACGCAGCTCACGATGCGTACCTTCCACACCGGTGGTGTGGCCGGTGACGACATCACCCAGGGTCTGCCCCGTGTCGTCGAGCTCTTCGAGGCTCGTACGCCGAAGGGTGTCGCCCCGATCTCCGAGGCCCAGGGCCGCGTGCGGATCGAGGAGACCGAGAAGACCAAGAAGATCGTCGTCACCCCGGACGACGGCAGCGACGAGACGGCGTTCCCGATCTCGAAGCGTGCCCGTCTCCTGGTCAGCGAGGGCGAGCACGTCGAGGTGGGCCAGAAGCTCACCGTGGGTGCCACCAACCCGCACGACGTGCTGCGCATCCTGGGTCAGCGTGCCGTCCAGGTCCACCTGGTCGGCGAGGTCCAGAGGGTCTACAACTCGCAGGGTGTGTCGATCCACGACAAGCACATCGAGATCATCATCCGGCAGATGCTCCGCCGCGTGACGATCATCGAGTCCGGCGACGCCGAGCTGCTGCCCGGCGAGCTGGTCGAGCGTTCGCGCTTCGAGCAGGAGAACCGTCGTGTGGTGCAGGAGGGCGGTCACCCGGCCTCCGGTCGTCCGCAGCTCATGGGTATCACCAAGGCCTCGCTGGCCACGGAGTCCTGGCTGTCGGCGGCGTCCTTCCAGGAGACGACCAGGGTTCTGACGGACGCGGCGATCAACGCCAAGTCCGACTCCCTGATCGGCCTCAAGGAGAACGTCATCATCGGTAAGCTCATCCCGGCCGGTACGGGCCTGTCCCGCTACCGCAACATCCGGGTCGAGCCGACCGAGGAAGCCAAGGCCGCGATGTACTCGGCCGTCGGCTACGACGACATCGACTACTCGCCGTTCGGCACGGGCTCCGGCCAGGCCGTCCCGCTGGAGGACTACGACTACGGTCCGTACAACCAGTGAGTAGCTGAAACGAGTTGAAGGGCGGCACCCCGTACGTACGGGGTGCCGCCCTTCGGCGTTTCTCAGTGCGGTGTCAGCTCCCAGGCCGTCACGACGACGGTCGCGATGGCGGCGAGGGCGCCGATGCTGGCGAGCGGCCAGCGCGACCGCTCCAGCGCGTCCAGGCGCTGCTCATGGTCCGCGAGCTGTTTGTCGGTCTGGTCGCTGCGCTGGACCAGCAGCGCGAGCGAGCCGTCGACCCGGGCGAAGCCGGCCTCGACGGTGCCACGCAGGCGTTCCAGTTCGAGTGCGACGTCGCGCTGTTCCGGGGGCGTCATCCGTCACCCCCGGTGTCCGTGCGCAGCCAGCTCGGCAGCAGGGCCTGTACGGCGGGCAGAGCCATCACCCGGGTCACTCCGGCGGCGACGGCCAGGGCTCCGGCCACCCAGGGGATCGTCTCGGGGACGCCGGCGGCGTCGACGACCGTCGGCAGCAGGACGCACAGGCCGACAGCGGTTTGCAGAACGGTACGGAGGGTTCGCTTGGCGGCCTCTGACATGGGGGCGTCCTTCCTCAGGAGCTGTACGGGACCTTCAGCGCGGCCCATGAGGTGGCGCCGGGCCAGCCGTCGGCGGCGGTGCCGGTGTAGCCGAGCTTGCGTTGCCACTTGGCGTAGGAGGCCTTGTCGGCGGCGGTCCACTGGGGGCCGGGGCCAGAGGTGTACGCCGAGCAGCCGAGGGCGACCAGCCGCTTGCCCATCGCCGTGACGATCGCCGACCTGGGGTTCTTCTTGAACCAGTCGGCGCCGGGGAAGGGCTGGTAGGCGGGCGGCTCGGTCGGGCTTGTGGTGGTCTTCGTGCCCAGGCGCGTCGCGACCCGGGTGCGGAAGTCCGCCATGGTGAAGCCGCGTGGGTCGATCTTGGTGTTCGTCCACTCCTTGTGGCCGATGACGGAGTGGGCGTTCCAGTCGTGTGCGCGGCACAGGGCGGCCGAGGCGCGGACCATCGCGTCCAACTGGGCGGCGGGCCAAGGGTCCTTGCCGTCGCCGAGGTTGACGCACTCGAAGCCGTAGAAGTGGACGTTGCCGTCCGTGTTGTTCTGGTTCGGGGCGGGGAGGGTCGCGCTCTGGGCGATGACTGCCTTCAGTACGTCGCCGTCGCCGCTGCCCGCGTGGTTGGCTCGGCCGTTGCCGACCAGGTGGACCGTGCCGTCCTTGGCGATGACTCCGTGGCAGAGGGGGCCGGGGAGTTCTGAGTGGCCGTTGAAGCAGAGGTTGACCGAGGCGGTGGTGCCGGTGGTCACGGTGTGGTGGATGACGACGCCGTTCACTGGGCCCCAACTGCCCTTGGTGTTGCGGTTGTTGGTGCGCCAGCCGGGGTGTTCGATCACTGTGACGCCCTCGGCTTTGAGGGCTTTGATCAGGGCGTCCGGGGAGAGGGGTGTGGCCATGGGGTGCCTTTTCGGTCGGGAGATGGGCATGAAAAAACCCGGGCCGGGGGTGGGGGCTCGGGTTGTGTGCGGAGTGCGGGTGGGTGGGGGCTGGTCGCGCCCACGCGGCGGTAGCCGCATATTCGATACAGCCTCGCGCCCCTAAGAGGCGACTTCGTCGCCTGAACCGTCGCCGGAACCGCCGTCCCCCGGCGTCCACTTGGCGCTCAACGCCGTATAAGCCGCCGTGTTGTCCACGAAGTTGGCCAGGGCTGCAGCGACCACGCTCTGGATCGCTGTCTGGTCGGGGACGACCATGGCTGTGCCGATGGGCATGATCGTGGTGCGGGCGCTGCCGCGGATGGCGGAGCCGTTGGCGCCGGTTTCGGTGAACTGGGCGGCCACTGTCACGGGGGCGTAGGTGCCGCTGACCGAGTCGGGGGCGATGATGCTGTTGTAGCTGGAGTCGGAGACGTTGACGTAGATCGTGTGGCCGGCCTCGGTGATGGTGGCTCGGCCTGCGAAGTCGATGGCCAGGCCCCAGGGTTGGGTCGTGTCGATGTCCATAAGTGGTGGTGTCCCTTCTCAGGTCTGGCGGCCGTACATCAGGATCGGGTTGGCGTAGACCGTGCCGGAGGCGCTGGTGACCTGGGCCTGGACCTCGACCTTGAGCTGGGTGCCGTAGACCGAGCCGAAGTCGGAGCTGATCGGGGCCTCGTAGATGAAGTCCGTGCCGGCGGCGACCGTGCTGCCCCACTGGGCGCCGTTGACGAGGACCTGGACGGAGCCGGTGGCGCCGGAGCTGGCGCGGGTGTTCATGACCAGGCGCATCTTCGGCTGCCAGACGACGTTGTAGGACATCGCGATCGTCGTCATCGTCGTCAGCGAGGTCTGCGGCCAGCGGGCCGTGTTCGAGTCCTGTGGTGGCAGCATGTTCAGCCAGGGGCGGGCCAGGCCGCCGGTGTTGATGTCGTCGGAGACGATCTCGCGCTCCGCCTTGTCGTAGAGGCGCAGCGGTTGCAGGGAGCCGGCGGTGCCGTCGCCGTTGTACATGCTCAGCGCCAACTGGCCGGTCTGGCGGCGGAGTTCGACGCGGTACTCGTTGGTGCCGGGCCACTTGCCGACCTTGAAGACCGGCGAGCCGGACGACGGGCCGACCTCCAGGGTGCCGCCCGTGACCGTGTTGAGGGCGGGGCGGGTGTTCACGGCGGTGGAGAGCTGCTGGATGCGGCGTTCCATCTGAGTGAGCCGGTCGATGATGTCTTCGGGGAGCTGGGGCATCAGACCTCCTCCAGGTAGAGGTCGGCGGTGTCGGGGCGGCCGCGCTGGGCGGGGCTGACCTTGACGCCGATGATCCGGTAGCGGGTGTCGAGGTCCTCGGCGTACCACTCGTCGGTGATCCGGATGCGGACCGTGCGGCCGATCAGCGCGGCCGGGACCAGGTCGTCGAGGCGCACGCTGATCTCGGGGATCACCACCGCGCCGGTGGCCGCGGCCAGTTCGGTGCGGGCGAGCGCGGTCAGGGTGGCCGTGTCGGTGATGTCGTTGTGGTCCGAGGTCAGGTCGATGCGGGGGTAACCCGCTTGTCCGATCAGGTCGTTGGCCACCGCGACCGTGGAGCACAGGGGGCGGGACTCGCTGGCCTGGTCCGTGTTGGTGGAGGCGCCTCGGGCGCGGTCCGTGGTGCCGCCGCGGGTCGCGTCGCGCGGGAAGGAGTACGACAGGATCGTGCCCGGCCGGTCCATCACCAGGTCGGTGGCGCCGGTGAGGATCTTCGGGCTGCCGAGCCGGAGGCGGCGTACCCGGGCTCCGGTGGTCGGGTCGGTGTACACCGAGATGTAGTGCTCGAAGCCGTTCTCCAGCGCGGCCAGGGCGTCCAGCGCGTCGAGATAGACCGTCTCGTCGCCGTCGCGGTAGCTCGCCGCGCGGGTCACCCCGGAGGTCTCGGTGCCGTAGCTGACGCCGATGTCGCCGCCTGGGAGCGCGGTCTGGAGGTCCGTCCACAGGGCGCGGGCCACGTCCAACTGGTCGCCGGTCAGGGCCAGTTCGTAGTCGGGGTCGTATTCGGGCGTGGTCGCCCGGATCAGGCGGCGGCTCGCGTACGACTCGAAGGTCGCCGCCTGGATGCCGAGGGTGAGGACGCCCTGGTCGTCGCTCTGCAGGGTGCTCGTCCAGACGATGCCGCCCCACCACAGGTCGCTGCCGCGCTGGAGGTAGACCGAGGTGCGGCCCTCCTCGATACGGCGGACCCGGGCGGCCATCGCCGTGTCCGGGACGGGGATGGTGCCGGAGAGCGAGCCGGCCTTGCCGATGTAGTCGTCGACGGTGACATCCCGTAGGGGGAGGATGTCGATCGTCCTGTCGGTGCGCAGATCGCAGAAGATCGCCCGGTAGGGCGTGTTGACGGTCGTCATGCGGCGGCCTCGTAGGTCGCCGAGCCGAAGATGGTGTGGCCGCTCGCCCAGGTCCACGGGGTGAGGGAGTCCACTCCGCCGGTGTTGGTGAGGGCGACGGCGGTGCCCTGGCCCGAGGCGGTGACGAGTTCGAAGGCCCCGGTGGTGGTGGGGTAGAGCCGGGCCATGACGCGGTTGCCGGCGGTGTTGGCCGACATCTCCGCGAAGCCGATCGACATACGGGTCGCGGCCGCGGCGACCGGCAGCGAGAAGCGCCAGTTGTCGCCGGTGGTGGGGCTGGTGCCGAAGGAGGTGGTGGTGCCGAAGACGATCTGGAAGTTCAGGTGCACGGTCGTGCCGAACTTCACGTACCGGCAGCTCAGGCTCGCGTTGCCGAAGGACGGGGTCGCCGATCCGGTGTTCGTGGTCCACGCCGGGGTCCAGTTCTGCCAGGTCGGCAGGACCGGGTAGTCGGCCCAGGCGGTGCCGCTCCAGCGCTGCAGCTGGCCGTTCAGGTCGCGGTACTGGCCGGGATAGGAGCCGTTGGCGGTGTCCGTGGTGATCGGGAGGATGCCGCCGACGCCGACCGTGGCGGTGCGCCGGCCGGTGAGACCGGTGGTCCACGGGATGCCGCCGGTGCCCGAACTCGTACCGGCCGGCACGGTGACCTCGAACAGCGGGAGCGAGACGTCCGGGGGCGTGGGTACGGCCGGGGTGGCCGACGGGGTGCCCTTCACGATCTCCATGACTGCCTCGGTGCGGCCCGAGCCGTCGTAGACGTCGTCGTAGATCCGCAGGACGAGCAGGTCGATCCGGCCGTACTGGGCGTCGCCGTCCGCGAAGGTCACGTTCTCGAACTCGGTCAGCGCGATCGGGTAGGCGCCCCGGCTGTCGGTGGACTGCACGATCGCGCGGCCGGGGCTGACGGTGCCGCTCATGGTGCCGGTGGTGCCGGTCAGGGTGAAGCCGTTGATGCGGTACAGGCCGGTGGCCGACCCCGGCAGGATGCCGGAGCGGGTCTGGACGGCCGAGGTCGGGGTGAGGGCGCCGAGGGAGATGAGCCTGGTGTCCTCGCGGGACTGGCCGTCCGGGGACAGCCAGCCGGAGCGTATGGCCATGGTTGAACTCCTTTGGGAGGGAGGGGGGTTGGGGGAGCGTCTCCGCGCGCAGTCAGGCGACCGGGTCTGCGCGGAGGTAGATCGTGTCGAACCAGCCGGGGACCGTGGAGGACGAGGATCGGTGCATGGCGGTGATCGTGTAAGTCGAGCCGACGGCAAGGGAGTTGAGCCGCAACTGGGTCGAGACCGACCGGGGGTAGGCGCCCGAGCCGGACGCGGCCCGTTCGTCGTCCGCCGCCCACACCACCGTGGTGCCCAGGGTGACCTGCGGGGACATGTGAGCGGTTGTGGTCTCACTGCTCGTCGTGTAGACGCGTGCGCCTACGCCGATGATCACCGAACCGGACGGCGGGGCCGTGAAGTTGAGGGTCAGGGCGGTGACGGCGCTGTCCGTGAGCGCGGCCGTGTACGTCGTCGACGTGGTGTAACCCGCGTCCAGCGACTGCGCGAACACCGGGCCGGGGACGGCGGGTTGCCAGGCGGTGCCGTTCCAGCGCTGGAGCTGTCCGGCGGAGGTGTCCCGGTACTGGCCTGTGTAGCCGCCGGTGCTCAGCACGCCTGCCGGGGCGATACCGCCGATCGCCTTCGGATACGGCACCCAGGCCGTTCCGCTCCAGCGCTGGAGGGAGTTGGAGTTGTCGCTGTCCTGGTACTGGCCGGGGTAACTGCCCGCCACCGCACCGTTGTTGTACACCGGGAGGATCCCGCCGGCCGAGACCAGCGTGGTCCGCAGGTCCGTGTTCGCGGTGGCCCACGGGATGCCACCGGTGCCCGCGCTCGCTCCGGCCGGGACGGAGACCTGGAACAGGAGCAGGGCCAGGGTGGGGACGGCCGGTGCGGTGGGTACGGCGGCGGGGGTGCCCTGGACTGTCTCGACCACGGCCTCGGTGCGGCCGGAGCCGTCGGCCTCGTCGTCGTAGATGCGCAGCACTACCAGGTCTATACGGCTGTACTGGGCGTCGCCGTCCGCGAACGTCACCGTGATGTTCTCGTCGACGGCGACCGGGTAGGCGCCCTGCGCGGCGGTTCCCTGGATGACGGCCCTGCCGGGTTGGACGACCGCGGTCATCGTGCCCGTCGTGCCGCTCATCCACAGGCCGCCCACCCGGTACAGCCCGTCGTAGGTGCCCGGCAGGACGCCGGAGCGGGTCTCCAGCGGGCCGGACGGGGTGGTCGCGCCGAGCGCGGTGAGGCGGGTGTCCGACCGGCTCTGGCCGTCCGGTGACAGCCATCCGCAACGAACGGTCATGACGCGGATTCGTACGTGCCGTGGATCGACAGCACGTCGCCGGTGCCCCAGACGACCGGGTCCGACTTGTCCCAGATGCTGCCGTTGACCGCGAGGGTGTCGCGCAGCGAGCGGACGTAGCCGGTGGTGCCCGTCACCGCGAGCAGGCCGCTGCCCTGGTAGAACAGGTTGGCCGACGAGTCGAAGTACTCCGCGTTCAGGACCCGCCCGTCCAGCTTCCACGTGGGGGTGCCGACCGGGGCGACCGGCAGGCGGAACGTCCAGTTGGCGTTGACGTCCTGGGCGGTCAGGTTCGTCGTCGAACCGATCTTCAGATAGATCCGGACGTGTACGACCGTTCCCAGCTTCGTGTACGACCCCGCCAGCGTGCCGTTGCCGATCACGGGTGCGGTGCCGGTCTCGGCGCCCCACACCGGGGTGTAGTCGGTCCAGGTCGGCGACGGCAGGTAGCTCACCCAGGTCGTGCCGTTCCAGCGTTGCAGGACCCCGGCGGAGGTGTCCCGGTACTGGCCCGTGTAGCTCGCGGTGGTGACCGCGCCGGCCGGGGCGATGCCGCCCAGCGCGCTCGGGTACGACACCCACGCCGAGCCGTCCCAGCGCTGGAGCGCGCCGCCGGAGTCGCGGAACTGGCCCGGGTAGGCGCCGGTGCCGGTCTCGCCGTACGCGGGCAGGATGCCGCCGATCGCGACGACGGGGGTGCGCAGGTCGGTGACGTCGGTGCTCCAGTTGATGCCGCCCTTGCCGGCGCTCATGCCGGCGGCGACCCTGACCTGGTAGATCGCGAGGCCGGTGCCGGGGACCAAGGGGGCGGTCGGGGTGGCTGCCGGGGTGCCCTTGACGATCTCCAGGGCGGCCTTCGTCTGGCCGGAGTTGTCGTAGAGGGAGTCGTAGATCCTGAGGACGACCAGGTCGATGCGGGGGTTGGTCGCGTCGCCGTCGGCGAAGGCCAGGGGGGCCGGTTCGGGGAGGGTGACCGGGTAGGCGCCCCGGGTGGCGCCGGCCGCGATGACGGCGCGGCCCTCGTGGACGGTCGCCGTCATCGCGCCCGAGGCGCCCTCCATCCAGAAGCCGGACATGCGGTTGAGGCCGTCGTAGGAGCCCGGGAGGATGCCGGAGCGGACTTCGAGGGGGTTGGCGGGGGTGGTCGCGCCCAGTTGGGTCAGCCGGGTGTCCTCGCGGGTCTGGCCGGTCTCGGCCACCCATGAGCTGCGGAGGTTCATGTACGGGTCTCCTGTGGTGGGGCGGGGTGGGGTGGGAGTGGGGGTGCTGTGGGGGCGCCCGCTGGTGGTGCGTGGGTCGGGGTCGTGGCGGTACGGCGAGCCCGCCGCAGGTTGCGCCCCTCTGGGGTTGCCACAGTCGAACGGGTGGGGACCAGGTACGCGGCGGGCTGCGCCGTACCGCCACGACCCGCTCCCGTTGAGATGGCGGCTGCGGGTCGTGGTCCATCCCGCTCCATCCCGGTCTGTTCCAGGCGGGGGTAAGGGGGGTGCAGTTCACCCGCCACCGACCCGCCCTCGGCACGGTGTACGTCTTGGACCCGGACCAGCCGGTGACGTCACCGTCACGGGATCACCAGTCGGCCGAGCGCCAGCGCACCGAGAGCTGTGCGCCCGTGTCGTAGGTGTCGGGGCGGAACGCCAGCTCGGCTCGGCCCGGTTCGAAGGCGAAGAGTTCTTCCGGGCTGCTGTCCGCTGCCGCGGTGTGGCGGCGGGAGGCCGTGGAGTTGAGGGTGACTGTGCCGGCCGCTGTGTCCACGACCAGTTCGTCGCCGGTCGCCAGTCCGATCTCGTAGCGCAGGCGTCGGCCCGAAGTCCGGTCCGTGACCGTGGGGTTGGTGCACGGGCCGGTGAAGGTCAGGATCGGGTGGGTGGGTGCCGAACCGGAGTTGTCCGCGCCCACGTCACCCGTGGACGAGGCCTGGCCCCAGTACAGCGGCCAGGTCAGCGGCCAGGTGAGGCCGCTCTCCGGCTGCGGGGCGCCGGTGACGGCCGTCTGCTCGTCGACCGTGTAGCGGCGGGGGTCGGTGGCGTACCACTGCACGGATGCCTTGGAGACGCCCTGGGTGGTGTACGTCCGGTCCGCTGCGAGGACGCGCTGGCTGACCCGGGCTCGGACGGCCAGGGTCTCGCCGTGCAGCCGTACCGCCAGCCAGCGCTCCGAGTCGCCTAGCAGCAGGGCCTGGCGCAGGGCGCGCATCGCGGAGAGGGAGGACGCGGTGTCGTCGCTCGTCGGTACGGTCCACACCGAGCCGCCCACCTTGCGGGGCTTCGCGTAGCGCGCGCCCGGCCAGGCGCCGTGCGCGGTCGGGTGGTCGGCGTCCGTCGTGTCGTAGTCCGGCAGGTCCTCCCAGCCGGTCAGGCCGTCACTGCCGATCTCGTACGGCGTACCGGGGCCGAGCAGCAGTCCGGCCCACTGCATCTGCCCGTCGCGGGTGATGAGTGAGCCGGGGGGTACGTCGTCGGTGGTGAGTGTGGTGAGTGTGGTGGATGTCTGATCGGCCATTTGGGCCTCACCTCGCAGTCAGGGTGCGTGCCGTTTCATGCGCGGGCGTGGGCGGAGGCCAGGAAGAGGAGGTCGGCCGCGGTGCCGTGGGCGCCGGTGCCGTTGCTCTCGTGGAACTCCTGGATGCGGTGGGCGGGTTGGGGCCGCGTGCGGCTTCTGCGGGACAGGGCGCGCCGGCGGTCCAGGGCGGTGAGGGACAGGACCTTGCCGGTGCGTGCGCCGGGTACCGCGATGCCGCCCTCCGCGAGCATCGGGATCTTGCTCAGGTGCACGCCGAACTTCTTGCCGAGGATGCTGAAGCTGATTTTGTTCAGGCCGTCGATCACCCAGTTCGCGAAGGCGACCAGGCCCTCGATGGGTCCCTTTACGACTCCGGCTACGGTCTGTGCGCCGGTCGTGACGAACTGGCCCATCGCGCGCAGGGTGTTGGCGGTGGCGTCCTTGATCCGGGTGAAGCCGCGGGGGATCTCCTTGGTGATCCAGTTCAGGGCCGGCTTGACGGCGTTCTTGAAGCCGCTCCAGATCGCGGACACCCTGCCGCTCAGGGCGCGGGTGTCGCCGGTGGTCAGTGCTCTGGCGGCGGCGAAGCCGGTGTTGATGACCGTGCCCAGGACGGAGAGGGTGGTGGTGATGAGGGTGAGGTAGCCGGTGACGTAGGTGTTCACCGCGCCGGCGATCAGTTTGAGGATCGGGCCGAGGATCGTGAGGTAGCTCTGGACGTACTTCAGGATCAGCGTGGCCAGTTGGTCCATCAGGCGTTGGCCGGTCTCGGAGTTCAGGGCGATGTCCAGCAGCCAGCCCGCCAGCGGGAGGAGCAGGCCTGCCACGAAACCGATCGGGTTGGCTCGGGTGAGGGCGTTGACGACGATCATCACGCCGGAGCCGATGGTCATGGCCGTGCCGAAGGTGTCGAGGAGGCCGCCCAGGACACCGGAGGCTGCGATGAGGGTGCCGACGACGGCGAAGACTCCGCCCAGGCCTGTGGTGAGTCTGCCGAGGGATTTTCCGGCGGACCTGCCCCTGGTGGCGGTGGACTTGATGCCGGACGTGGCGGTGGTGGCGGTCTGGGCGGTTCTGGTGACGGAGCGGGCGGTGGTGTCGGCGTTCGTCTTGATCTGTTGTACGGCGGTGGTGGTCTGGGCGGCACCGGGGGCGAGGCGGTCGATGCCGGCGATGGCGTCCTTGAAGCGGCCGGTGACCGAACGCAGGGTGGTGACACTCTGCTCGGCCCGGGACCTCAGGGACTTGACGGCGGGCAGCAGACCCCCGACCGGGTTGGCCGGAACAGCGCCGAGTGCGGCACTCATCCGCGTGCCTTCGCCAGGAACATCAGCGCGTCGGCGGTGCGCTGCGGGCTGCTGGTCTCGGCCGCGTAGTAGTGCTCGATGTGCAGTGCGCTGCCGTCGGTGGCGGACATTCCCGCGTACGCCCGGCCCCGCGAGGCCGCTGCCTTGAGGAGTCGGTCGAGCTTGCTGAGGGGCAAGACGGCCTCTGCCTCGCCGGCCTCGGCCAGGAGCGCGGGGACACCGCCGGAGCGGGGCATGACGACACCGCCGGTGGCCAGTGCGGGGATCCTCGGCAGGCTGACGCCGAAGGTCTTGCCGCCGACCATCGGGACCCAGCCGGGGATGGAGACGTGGATGCCGTTGAGGGCGCCGATCGCGCGGTTGATGAGACCGATGACCGCGTTGATCGGGTCGCGGACCGCGCCCCTGATGCCGTCGAAGGCCCGGCCTGCGATGCCCTTCAGGCCGCCCCAGATGCTGGACAGGCGGTCCTTCACGGCCCGGAAGGCCTCCGGGATCGCGGACTTGACCCAGTTGACGACCGGCGAGATGACGGCCTTGATGCCCTTCCAGACGTTCGAGACGACCGTGCTGATCGCCTTCAGGACGCCGGTGATGATCGACTTCCATACGTTGACGTAGGTCCTGATGACCGTGGCGACGGCCTTGACGATGTTCGTGATCGCCGTCTTGATGCCGCTCCAGACCGACTTGATCAGTTTGCCGGCGTTCTTCATGATCGGCTCGATGGCCTTCATGACGCTGCTGATCACGGCCTTGATGACCTCGAAAGCCTGCTTCAGGACCTTCTGCATGGTCTTCGAGTTGGTCACCATGTCGATGACCTTGTCGATGAGCGGTTGGAGCAGGCTCATGAGCAGGCCGAAGAAGTTGCCCTTCATCGACTTGTTCATCTTGTCCTGGCCCTTGGCCGCCTTGCCTGCCCCGGTTTCGTACTTACCGAGGTTCGTGCCGGCGCTGGAACCGGTCTTGCCGGCCTTGCCGATGGACGTCTCCGCCTTGTCCGAGGCGGACTTGAGGTCCTTCAGCTCCTTCTCGGAGTCCTGCGCCGCCGACTTGAGGCCCTTGAGCTGAGTGCCTCCTTTCTGCCCGG
This sequence comes from Streptomyces sp. NBC_01478, assembly GCF_036227225.1. Lineage (GTDB taxonomy): Bacteria > Actinomycetota > Actinomycetes > Streptomycetales > Streptomycetaceae > Streptomyces. The sequence goes on from NZ_CP109444.1 coordinate 6,935,168, forward strand.
CGCTGCCCAGGTCCTTCGCGGCCGTGCCTGCTCCGGAGGCCTTCGTCTTGAAGTCCTGGAGGGAATCCGATGCCTTCTTCAGTGAACTGACGAGGCTCATGTTGTGTCTCCTCGACGTGGGTCAGTTTGCGGTTCCGGCCAGGGCGCGCAATTCCGTGTTGAGATTGCGGACGGAGGTGGCGAGGGTGTCGACGGACTGGTGCTGCTTGGCCGCGCTCTCCAGCTTTTTGGCGGCGGAGGCCATCTTCCGCATGGCGCTGGGGGTGGCGAGTCCGCGCACCTTGTCGCGGTAGGTGCCGACCTCGGTGTTGAGGTGGCCCATCGCTTCCTTGACGGCGTTGATCTGTTCGACCGAAGGCAGGCGCGGTGACTGGGCGTCCGTCTGCTGCTCCGGCTGAAGTCCCCATTTACCATTCTCGGCCCGGCCGAAGGACATTCGTATCCGTTCGTCCTCCGGAATCACGGCTCCGAAGAGGCCGGCCTGCCGCGTGCGTCCCGTGTACGAGAGGGTCAGTTCTTTGATTTTCGCCACGATGCCGGCGACGATCCCGACGGCAGCGATAAAGGCGGTGACGGAAAGGATAATCTTGGCAAAGAGATCCTCACCCTTGAGGACGGCGAGGAATTCCTTTACCGGAGACATGTCCTTGAGGATGTCCTGCCATGTCTGTGGTTCGTCTTCCTTCTTTCCTCCGTTCTGGATTGCTGTCTTGAGGTCGGCGATCTTCTGGTCGAAGTGCCCGGTAGTTACAGAGGACTTCGAATTTTCGTCGATCTTCTGCTCAACGTCCGTCAGTTTGTCGTACACCGCATCCGTGGTGTGCTGTCCCATGTGTTGACTTCCTTTCGGTGGCTGCGTATCCCCGAAGCGTCACTAATGCTCCCAAATAGGGCGGGCGTGAAGATGTCGCCACGTGATCCACTCTTGTTCAAGTTCCCGGACCTTCGGTATTCTTCAACGGGCTCAATCGGAGGAGTGGGGGAGAAAAATGAAGCTCTGGTACTTCTTTATTTCCGTGGGATTCTTGGCGATTTCGGCGACTTCCTTCTTTGTTTCGTTCTCGTTGTGGGAGAGTGCGCGGAGGGTCTCGACGATTGAGTCGAAGCCCAAGCGTGTTGCGCTGTGGGCTGGGGTCGGTGTGGTTTTCCTGGTGCTCGCCGTATTTGTTCTTACGCTTTGATTGGTGAAAGTGATCCAGGGCATTCGTTCTTCAGATCGCGGTGCCGACCAAGCTGCCCGGCGACTTCAGTGCGGTGGTGAGCGCCCGCAGTCGCTGAGTTGTCCCGCGAACCCGGGTACCCGTTGATCGGTCACGCGGAGGGGGAGTTGTCGTGCGAATTCTGTACTGGTTCATTGGGGCCGGATTCATTGTGCTTGCGTTTATCTGTTTCGTGGTCTCCGTGACCATCTGGAATACGGCGCGAACTGATCCGGAATACCCGCGGAAGCCCAAACATGTGGCCGCGTGGGCCTGTGGTGGGCTCGCAAGCCTGGCGCTCATGGTGCTGTTCTACTCACTGTGAGGCGGGACGGCTGCTGAGATTGGGGACGCGCCGAAGCCTCAAGCGCCGCTGGACTTCGAAAACCGCTGTGGATGTGACGGGTCGGCGTGATGGCGTTCTGGGCACCGGGTTCGTGCGCGTCGGGCTTGTGGGCTCTGGTCAGCGAGCGTGAGTGGGCAGGGGGCGCACGTTGATCGACCATGGTCCGTCGGAGCGGGCAAGGACGGGACAGGGGGCGGGTGGTGGTGCCTCGCCCTGTCGGGGACCGACGTGGTTGGCCGGTTCGGGCGAGGAACCCGTGGCTGTCCGGCTCGAAGATGTCGACGGGGAAATAGCCGCCGTCGGGTGAGTGCGGGTCATCTTCGTAGGAGAGGTCGGTGATCGCCGGTCCGCCCTCGTAGCGCAGTACGTCCGAGGCTGGGCGCCGTGCGTGGCCGTCCAGAGACAGGGCGACGGGCGGCGAGGCCGTCTTGATCGTCCAGGGGCCGTCCGCTTCGACGCGCGGCGCGACTACGGGGCGGTCGTCGGCGTTGATCAGGAGCGGCAGGCGAACGGGCCGTCGGTGTAACCGAGTTGGCTGCCGTTGCGCAGTGTCTCGTTCAGGGTGTCCACGACGAAGTGCCTGGTCCCGTGGTGCGTGATGGCGAGGATGACCGGGTCCGTGCCGGTGGCCGGTTGCGCCACTGTGGTGACGGCTCGGGAGGGTCGCTGGTCTTGAGGACTGCGGTAGCCGGTACGGCAGTTGCTGGGACCGCTTGCGATGCCGTGTTGGTGCGGTTGAACCACTTCACGGCTACTCCTGAGGTTCCCCTCGCAGCGGAGTTGCTCCCAGGGCGCCGGTGAACTCCGACCATGCCGCGCGGCTCACGGCGGCCCAGGGCAGTTCCGGGTGCTTTGAGTCGCGGAGGGCGATGCGGGGGCCGGCCGTCGCCATCTCGACGCAGTTGTTGGCGGACGCCTCGGAGTACGAGGACTTGATCCACTTCAACTCGGGCACGGCGGCTCTTCCTCTTACAGCTCTTTGATGATGTCGAGGATGGCGTCCCTCGACTGGCTGCGATTCAACGCTACTTGTTCGACCGCGTCCATACGGCGCCGGAAGTTGGCCAGTTGGGCGGGGGCGTCGAAGAAGACGGCCCCGGTGGGTGAGTCCACCTGGACCGTGTCCAGGTGGGGACTGTCGGCCGCCACGTAGAGCACGGAGTCGCCTGCCATGGGGAACCCGCCCGCGCTGAACGGGATCACGAGGAGCGTGACGTTGTCCCGCTCGCTCTCCGAGAGCAGGTGGGTGAGCTGTGTGCGGGCCACCTGCCGGCCGCCCACCTGCATGCGGAGCGCGGTCTCGTGAATCACGCCCTGGTAGGGCACCGCGGGCTCCTTGGTGATCACCGCGTGGCGGGCGAGGCGTTGGGCGATGCGCAGTTCCACCTCCAGGCGCGGCAGCGCCGGGATGAACAGGTCGAAGAGCGCGCGTGCGTGGTCCTCGACCTGGAACATGCCCGGCAGATGGGCGGTCTGGAGCGTGCGCAGCGACACCGCGTGGTGCTCCAGTTCGGCCAGGTCCAGGAAGTCGGGCGGCACCTTGCCCCGGTACTCGTCCCACCAGCCTCCGCTGCGCCCACCCGTCATCGAGGCCAGCGCGTCGATCAGCGTCGGGTCGTCGCACTCGTAGATGGCGGCCAGACGCCGCAGGCGTTGCTCGCTGATGCCGAAGCGGCCGGCTTCCGTGTTGGAGATCGTGGTGCGGTCCGTGCCGAGGAGTTCGGCGGCTCGCGGTGCGGACATGCCGGTGGCTTCCCGCAGCCGTCGTAGCTCGGCGCCGAAACGGCGTTGCCGGACTGTCGGGGCCTGCCTCGGTGCCATGTCGTCCTCTCCTCGCTCGCGCACAGTGTGCCCACCGGTGTCGGGCCCGTCCATCGAACACCAAAATTTAACCTGTTGGGGTTAACTTGGTCTCACGGGTTGGAAATCGCCGCTACGGTGTCGCTCAAGCCACTCATCGACTCCCCGCGAGGTGAACGATGGATCTCCCTCCCTTCAACACCACCCCCACCCGCGTCGGTTGGGACACCTCCGCCCTCGACCCCCTCCGCCCCGTCGCCGAGGCCCGGCACCGCACCCGCGTATGGCTTCAAGAGCACTGGAAACTGGGCGAGTTGGCCGACTCCGTCGAGCTCGCCGTGGGGGAGCTGTGCACGAATGCCGTACGGCACGGGGGTGGGCTCGCGGGGCTGGAGCTGACGCTCGGGGTCGGGCGGCAGTTCGCTCCGCCGTTTCTGCGGGTGATGGTGACCGACCACGCCCCCGCGCTGGTGCCCGAACTGCCCGCGTGCGCCGACCTGTTGGACGAGGGCGGGCGGGGGCTGCGGCTCGTCGAGGCGTTGGCGCGGCGGTGGGGGTGGCACCGTACGGGGTTCGACGAGAAGCAGGTGTGGTGCACGTTCACCGTGTGAGCGGTGAGCGGTAGGCGGCGAGCGGTGCTTACGGCCGGCCCCCGCGCCCCCGCCCCGCCTCCGTCAGCGCGTCCGTCCAACCCGCCGCGTACGCCCGCGACTCCCGCGTGAGCAACTCCTCGTACAGCCGGTCGAGCAGGGCCGTGCGGTCGGGGGCCGGGGAGTGCAGGAGGTGGGCGAGGCGGGTGTAGGTGTCGATCGGCTGCTGCGGGGAGTGACTCGTGCCAGTCGCCATGTCGTCGTCCTGCTTTCCTGTCTGTCCGCTCGGCTGGTGGTACAGGTGGCGCTCCCGAGGCGTCCGAAGCGTCTGTTCGAACTAGTGTACGAGTAATCCTGGGGTGCCGTTCCGTGTTTGCCGAAGACCGTCGCCCGCTCAGCGGTCCGGACCTGCGGTGATGTGGGGTGCGGTGGCAGTTGTGCCAGGTTGGTGAAGTAGGATCCGGCCGTTCTCCCGTCGGTGAATGAAAGGTGAATTACCAGGCCCGGTGAGGCATTTGAGGGCCTGTCTACGACGGTGGGTGGCCGACAGGGCGGCCGTCCTCGCGCGGGGGGCGCGGTGGGGCAGGGACGAGAGCAAGGCCTACGGGGTGGATGGGAACGCGAGCAACGCGCGGCAGACGCATGTGACCGACTGGCTCGAACAGGCCCCCGATCTTCCTCATCTCATCGCCCGACTCTCCGAACTCGTGCTACGGCTCGGCCATGCCCCCGACGACCTGGTGATCCTGCCCCGCGCCGAACTCGACCGGCGTGAACTGGCCGCCTACAGCGCGGGCTGGGCCGACGTCGTCGAGGAGCAACTCCCGGCCGTGCGGCGGGCGTACGAGCAGCGGATCACCGCCGCCTACATCCAGGGGCAGGAGGACGCTCGCACCGGGCGCCGGCCGCGCCGGGTGCGGGATCGCGATCACGTCGGCGGTGACGTCATCCAGTTGCCGTACGTCCAACTGCTGAGCCCTCCGCCCGAGTTGACGCGAGTAGAAGAGCGCGGGGAACAGGAGCGGGGCGTGGCGGACGGTCCTCGGGGCCAGGTGGAACCCGATATCGCCCTCGATGCCGATGCCGATGCCGATGCCGATGCCGATGCCGATGCCGATACCGACCCCGACATCCTTGTCACCGCCCGCGATGTGCGGGAGAAGCGCCTCGCACCCGCCGAACGGCGTTCGGTCGTGCGGCGCAACGGGCGGCCCAGCGTGCCCCCGCTGACCGCCGGAACCGGGCGCGACAAGGGACGTAGAGCGGAGTCGTCCGAATCCTCGCCGGCCCAGCCCGGCACCATCCGGAGCGAGGGACGCCCCCGGCTTTCCGCCAAGGCCCGTGCCCTCGCTGATGAGTTGGAGGGCCGGGCCTCCGGCGGGCGCCGGGACGGGGAGACTGAGCCGGCTGACTGACAATCAGCCGAAGAACCGGGCCAGTTGGACCGTCGACGGTGCCGTGTCCGCGGCCGCCGTCTCCTCGGTGTCCCCACCCGGTGTCTCCTCGTCCCCGGTCTCCGGCTGCTCGTACGAAGGGCGCGGTACCGGTGCCGGTGGGTCCGGCTGGTCGCCCTCCTCGGAGTTGACGGAGGCGAACATCCAGTTCGCGGCGGCGAGATGGTCCACGGCGGCGGCCAGCAGATGGTCGGTCACCGACCAGTCGGCCGCCTCGCCGTGCAGCTCCCGGTTGAGGGCGCTGTCGTGCGGCAACTGCCGTATGAGCACGGTGAGTCGGCGCGCGGAGAGCCGGTCACGGTGCCAGTCGAGCAGATCGATGCCGTAATAGCGGAGCAGATCCGCTTCGAGGGCCTCGGCGTGTTCGTCGACGAACCCGACGAGGCTCAGCCTTCCCCCAGGCCGAGCCCGGTCTCCTTGCCGTAGGCCTCCAGAATGGCGGCGATGTCCTGCATCGTCACCTCGTGCTGCTCGAAGCGGGCGAACTGCTTCTCGCCCAGGAGGAGTCGGAGCAGCCCGTCCACGTCGTTGTCGTCGAGCTTGCGCAGCGCCTTGGCGGTGGCGCGGGTCAGCTCGGTGGGAAGGGTGTAGCTCTCGGTGTCGAGTTCGAACGACCAGGTGCGGCCGAGGGCTTCGAGCCGCTGGGCGCGGGCTGCGTTGACGTCGAAACGGGCCATGGGGATGAGTGCTCCTTAACGGGCCTAACAGGCCTCAGTAGTAAGGGGAGTTGGGGCCCGGGGTGGGACAGACGGGCTTGCCTGTCCCACCCCGGTGGGTCAGGACGCGGCGTACGCGGCGTCCTTCATCACGAAGCTGGCCAGCGCCGAACCGTCGGCGGCGGACATCGCGGTGAAGGTGATGCCGAGCTGGGCCGCGGACTTGCGGGCCAGCTTGATGTCGTCGGCCGCCGTGACCTGGCCGCGCGGGATGCCGAAGCGGTAGGTCACCGTCGAGCCGTCGCTGGCCCGGACGTCCGTGAACTCCAGCCCGAGAGCGCGCACATCGGCGAACGGCCGGTCGGCGATGTCGTACTGGTAGACGCCCGTCGCGCCGGTCACCGCGCTGACCCCGCCGCCGCCCATGAAGAACGGCAGCGTGTCCTCGTTGAACTGCATCAGGGAGAACTTCAGGGTCAGGTCGCGGTCCGAGTACACGAAGTGCACCGGGCTGACGGCCTGCCACACGTCGATCGGCTCCAGCTTGTCCTTCTTGCTGAAGGTGACACCGTCACCGGAGGTGAACCCGAGGTTCTTCCAGGTCGCCCAGTCGGTGGCGGTGTCGGAGGAGAACGTCGACGGGACGTCGGTGTCGGCCGGGGCGACGTAGAGGCGGCCTACGCCGGCGATGCGGATCTCGGAGGAGTTGGTTCCTGCCATGGGTGAATCTCCTTGTTCTCATGGGGAGTTGTCGTACTCGGGAGCTCCGGGTACGAAGAAGGCCCCGCCGGGGGGAGGCGGGGCCTTCGGTCTGTGGGGCGTGGAGCGCCGTGCGGGTCAGTAGACGTCCACGTACACCTTCATCACCGTGACGTAGCGGTTGGCCGCGGAGTACAGGTAGTCGGGCAGCCAGCGCGGGCCGTCCTGCTCCTCGACCTCGGTGACGAGGTTCGTGCCGTACTTGTGGTTCGCCATCGCCAGGAGGGCCTGACGGGCGTCGTTGGCCAGGACGTGCGCGGCCTGCTTGGTCGGGCCGTACACCTCCAGCTCGATCAGCGGCTGGTCGACGTGGCGCTCGCCGACCCAGGCGCCGCCGCGCCGGTTGACGAACACGGCGGCGGCCGTGCCGTCGAAGTCCGACGGCGCCTGTACGGCGACGATCGCGCCGGAGAGCCGGGAGTCGTCCTCCAGGATGTCGACGATCATCGCCTCGACGTCGGGGAAGGCGCTCGGTGGAGTGGGTGTGGTCATGCCGGGTCACCTCGGGGCAGCTTCGGGAGAGCGTGCGGGACGCGACGAGGCGCTGAGCGGCCGACCTGCGGGCGCAGCTCCGCCGCTGCACCAACTGTGACAGACGAGCGTGCGCGCACGCAACTAAAAACCGAGGGGGAGTGGAAACAGAGGGGGCGCGGAATGGGGTGGGGGGTGGAGGCGGGGGTGAGGGTGGGGGGAGAAGTCTGAGGGCGGGGAGGGAGGGACCAGTTCCCCCGTACCGCGAACCGGTGATCGCCGACGGCCGACCTGTGATCGCCGACGGCCGCTCGTCGACCGGTGACCGGCCGGCCGATCAGTCGGTGACCAGCAGTCGTGCGTCCTCGTGTTCCATGTCCGGCGCCGCCGGCACGTCGTTCGGCAGGAACTGCTCGACCACGCGGACGAACATCTCCCGCCGGTCGGCCGGCACCCCCAGCAGATCCGCGACCTCCTCCAGCGTGGGGCGGCGGGCGAACTCGGCGCCGGGCGCGGGGGAGGCCAAGTAGTCGTGGGGGTCGGCGAGTTCCTCCGCGGTCAGCCGGCCGGAGCGGATGAGCATGTCGCGGACCGGCACCCCCAGCACCCGGGCGAGCCTGCGGGTGGTCTCGAGGTCCGGCATGCTCTGGCGCTGGAGCAGGCGGGTGACGGCGGCCCGGTGGACACCCGCCTCGTCCGCAATCCGGGACTTGCCGCCGCCGCGCGGGCTGTCGATGTCGTAGCCGCGGTCGCGCATCAGGTCCTCGACCCACGCGGCGAACGCGTCCAGATCCTGGCTGGTCATCTGTGTGCTCGCTTCCTTTGGATGGCAGCGAGTTTAGCTTGCTTGCGCGCACAGAATTACGTGCTCGCGTGCAAGCACTGAGAAAAACCGGCCCAATTCGGGGGAGGTTCGGTGGAGATGGGGGCGTGATCACCGGTTTCGTGACGCGTGGTCGTCGCTCCTGTGGGGCGAGTGACGAAAGTTTACGTTGCGAGCGCGCGCGCAATCTGTAAACCTGGACGGCCCGGGTGGCACGTGCCAGACGCTCGTGCCCCACCCGACCGACAGGGAGGCCCCATGTCCACCGACTCGTGCTCACCACCCCGCCCCCACGCCACACCCGCGGGCTGGCAGACCGCCGCCGCCTGCGCCGGGCTCCCGCCCAAGGCCGTCTTCTCCAAGAAGGCCAAGGAGGCCGCCCCGGTCCTGCGCGCCTGCGCCCGCTGCACGGTACGGCGGGACTGCGAGCGGATCGTCGCCCCGGCCGACAACTGGTTCGACGGCGTCTGCGGCGGCCGCCTCTACCGCTCCGGCCGCCCGGTCGAGCTCCCCGCGCACCTCCTCCCGGCCGCCCTGACGGCGCTGCCCGTGCCGCCCGCCGCGCGGGGAGGCTCCCTTGCCTGACCCGAGTCCGGCGTCCGCCGCGACGGACCCGACCGCGCACGCCGCCCTCTGGATCGGCACGCTGCTCCAGCAGTTCCCCGAACTGTCCGTCGAACTCGCCCCCGGCCGCACCGCGCCGGCCCACCGCGCCCCCGCCCCGCCGCCCCCGCCCGACCTCGCCGACCGGCTCCGCGAGGAGCGCGCCGAGGCCCTCCTCCTGGAGCAGCGGCACGGACTCGTCGCCCCCGGCCACGGCGCGGCCCCGCTGCGCCTGCACATCTCCGACACGATCCGGGACATCACGGACGGCGTCGTAGAACTGGAAGAGGCCGTGCGGGAGCGGCTCGGGCTGCCGCGGGTGCGGCGGGCGTCCGTGACCGAGCGGTTGCGGCGGATCGCGGGGCTGCTCGACGAGGTCGCCGGCGACGCCGTACTCGCGGCGCACGTACGGGACGAGACGCGGCGGATGGCGCGGCGGTGCGCCCGCGCGCTGGGGGACACCGAGACCGTCGTACGGGTGTCGGGCCGTTGCCCCTGGTGCGACTCGGTGTCGCTGCGGGCCTTCCCGGACCGGGGCGCGGTGCTGTGTGTGAACCCGGCCTGCCGTTGCTCGGCGCCCGACTGCGGCTGCCACGACGACCCGGCCTACCGGCACACCTGGGACGAGGGGGAGTGGAGCCGATGACGACACCGACGAGGACCGGACCGCCGACCCTGATCCCCGGACCGCTCGCCGCGCGGGAGGCCGGGGTCGCGCCCGCCACCATCCGCAAGTGGGTCCAGGTCGGCCGGCTCCGGGCGGCCGGCCGGGCGGGCCGCGCCCAGTTGTTCCGCCTGGAGGACGTGTTCGCCGCGGAACGCACCGCCCGCCGCACCCGCTGACACCGGCCACACCGCTCCCCTTATATACGGGAGCGGGGTGGCCGGCCTCTTTCCGTATCGTCGGTGTCCGCGGGGAACCCGTGCCGTTTTCGGTGCGTTGGAGCATCATGGAGGCATTCGGTCTCCGGCGCCGGGGGAGGTGTTCCGTGTCGTACCCGACACCGTGGCAGGGGCAGTGGCCGCACCAGCCGTCGCCGGGACAGGGCGGGGCCTCGATGCTGGCCGCGACCGCCGACCGGGAGCGGGCCGTGGACGTGCTCCGGGCGGGCTTCGCCGAGGGCCGGCTGCGGGCGGACGAGCTGGAGAAGCGGGTCGCCCGGGCCTACGACGCCCGCACGGTGGGCGAGTTGATGCTGCTGGTCGCCGATCTGCCCCAGGGCCCGCAGGCGACCCCGGTCCTCCAGGGGCCGACGGGCTTCCGGCCGGTGCCGCCGACGTTCCTGCCGCACCCGATGCCGGCCACCAACGGCAAGGCGGTCGGCGCGCTGGTCTGCGGCCTGCTGACCGTGCCGACGCTCGGACTCACCGGCATCCCCGCGGTGGTCCTCGGTCACACCGCCCGCTCGGAGATACGGCGGACCGACGAGGTCGGCGACGGGATGGCGCTGACCGGACTGGTCTTCGGCTGGCTCTCCATCGCGGCCTGGGCGCTGCTGATCCTGCTGGGCCTGATAGCGGCCTCCGCGTCCTCCGGCTGAGGGCTCCGGGCCGTAGATTCGAAGATCGCTGAGGGGGTGCGGCTTCGGCATGTTCCGTGCCGAGCCGTGGGTGCCACCCATTTGTTTTGACCGCAGCGAATGAGGTAGGTACGCTCAGACCTTGTGCCTGGGGTGTGCCCTGGCTCCCGTGCGTGCCTTGAACCGCACTAAGGGAGCCGACACCGGCCACCGCGATCTGCGCCCCTTTTGCTCACCGGCGAAAGTCTGCGCGATCCGACACACCCGACCGCGTGGGTCGGCGACGTTCCAGGTTAGCTTCACCATCGGCACACAGAAACCGGAGAAGTAGTGCCTACGATCCAGCAGCTGGTCCGGAAGGGCCGGCAGGACAAGGTCGAGAAGAACAAGACGCCCGCACTCGAGGGTTCGCCCCAGCGTCGCGGCGTCTGCACGCGTGTGTTCACGACCACCCCGAAGAAGCCGAACTCGGCCCTGCGTAAGGTCGCGCGTGTGCGTCTGACCAGCGGGATCGAGGTCACCGCTTACATTCCGGGTGAGGGACACAACCTGCAGGAGCACTCCATCGTGCTCGTGCGTGGCGGTCGTGTGAAGGACCTGCCCGGTGTTCGCTACAAGATCATCCGCGGTTCGCTTGACACCCAGGGTGTCAAGAACCGCAAGCAGGCCCGCAGCCGCTACGGCGCCAAGAAGGAGAAGTAGAAAATGCCTCGTAAGGGCCCCGCCCCGAAGCGCCCGGTCATCATCGACCCGGTCTACGGTTCTCCTCTTGTCACCTCCCTGATCAACAAGGTGCTGCTGAACGGCAAGCGCTCCACCGCCGAGCGCATCGTGTACGGCGCCATGGAGGGCCTGCGCGAGAAGACCAGCAACGACCCGGTCATCACGCTGAAGCGCGCGCTGGAGAACATCAAGCCCACGCTTGAGGTCAAGTCCCGCCGTGTCGGTGGTGCGACGTACCAGGTTCCGATCGAGGTCAAGCCCGGTCGCGCCAACACGCTCGCGCTGCGCTGGCTGGTCGGTTACTCCCGCGCCCGTCGCGAGAAGACCATGACCGAGCGTCTGCTCAACGAGCTTCTGGACGCTTCGAACGGCCTCGGTGCGGCCGTCAAGAAGCGCGAGGACACCCACAAGATGGCCGAGTCCAACAAGGCCTTCGCGCACTACCGCTGGTAGTCGCTACCCACGACGAGACCGAGAGAAGACCGAAGCCTTATGGCTACCACTTCACTTGACCTGGCCAGGGTCCGCAACATCGGGATCATGGCTCACATCGACGCGGGCAAGACGACCACCACTGAGCGGATCCTCTTCTACACCGGCGTCAGCTACAAGATCGGTGAAGTCCACGACGGCGCCGCCACCATGGACTGGATGGAGCAGGAGCAGGAGCGTGGCATCACGATCACCTCTGCTGCTACCACCTGTCACTGGCCGCTTGAGGACGACGACTACACGATCAACATCATCGACACCCCCGGGCACGTCGACTTCACCGTCGAGGTGGAGCGTTCGCTCCGCGTCCTCGACGGCGCCGTCACCGTGTTCGACGGTGTCGCCGGTGTCGAGCCGCAGTCCGAGACGGTGTGGCGTCAGGCCGACCGTTACGGCGTGCCGCGCATCTGCTTCGTCAACAAGCTCGACCGGACCGGCGCGGAGTTCCACCGCTGCGTCGACATGATCCAGGACCGCCTCGGCGCGGTCCCGCTGATCATGCAGCTTCCGATCGGTGCCGAGATGGACTTCAAGGGCGTTGTGGACCTGGTCCGCATGAAGGCGCTCGTGTGGTCCGCCGAGGCCGCCAAGGGCGAGATGTACGACGTCGTCGACATCCCGGCCACGCACGCCGAGGCCGCCGAGGAGTACCGCGGCAAGCTGGTCGAGGCCGTCGCCGAGAACGACGACGAGATCATGGAGCTGTTCCTGGAGGGCATCGAGCCCACCGAGGAGCAGCTGTACGCCGCGATCCGTCGCGTCACCATCGCGTCCGGCAAGTCCAACGGCATCACCGTCACCCCGGTGTTCTGTGGCACCGCGTTCAAGAACAAGGGCGTCCAGCCCCTGCTCGACGCGGTCGTGCGCTACCTGCCGACCCCCCTCGACGTCGAGGCCATCGAAGGCCACGACGTCAAGGACCCCGAGGTCGTCGTCAAGCGCAAGCCGTCCGTGGACGAGCCGCTGTCCGCGCTCGCGTTCAAGATCATGAGCGACCCGCACCTGGGCAAGCTCACCTTCGTCCGGGTCTACTCGGGCCGCCTGGAGACTGGCACCGCGGTGCTGAACTCCGTCAAGGGCAAGAAGGAGCGCATCGGCAAGATCTACCGCATGCACGCGAACAAGCGTGAGGAGATCGAGGCGGTGGGCGCCGGCGACATCGTCGCCGTCATGGGCCTGAAGCAGACCACCACAGGTGAGACGCTGTGCGACGACAAGAACCCGGTGATCCTGGAGTCCATGGACTTCCCGGCGCCGGTCATCCAGGTCGCGATCGAGCCCAAGTCCAAGGGTGACCAGGAGAAGCTGGGTGTAGCCATCCAGCGTCTCGCGGAGGAGGACCCCTCCTTCCACGTTCACTCGGACGAGGAGACGGGCCAGACCATCCTCGGCGGTATGGGCGAGCTGCACCTCGAGGTGCTGGTCGACCGTATGAAGCGCGAGTTCAAGGTCGAGGCCAACGTCGGCAAGCCGCAGGTCGCGTACCGTGAGACGATCCGTAAGGCCGTCGAGCGCGTGGACTACACCCACAAGAAGCAGACCGGTGGTACCGGTCAGTTCGCCAAGGTGCAGATCGCGATCGAGCCGATCACCGAGTCGGACGGCCCGGCGTACGAGTTCGTGAACAAGGTCACCGGTGGCCGTATCCCGCGGGAGTACATCCCGTCGGTGGACGCCGGTGCGCAGGAGGCCATGCAGTTCGGCATCCTGGCCGGCTACGAGATGACGGGCGTCCGCGTCACGCTTCTCGACGGTGCCTACCACGAGGTCGACTCCTCCGAGCTCGCGTTCAAGATCGCCGGATCGCAGGCCTTCAAGGAGGCCGCGCGCAAGGCGTCCCCCGTGCTTCTCGAACCGATGATGGCCGTCGAGGTCACCACGCCCGAGGACTACATGGGTGAGGTCATCGGCGACATCAACTCCCGCCGTGGTCAGATCCAGGCCATGGAGGAGCGTGCCGGTGCTCGCGTCGTGAAGGGCCTCGTGCCCCTCTCGGAGATGTTCGGCTACGTCGGCGACCTCCGCAGCAAGACCTCGGGTCGCGCAAGCTACTCGATGCAGTTCGACTCCTACGCCGAGGTTCCCCGGAACGTCGCCGAGGAGATCATCGCGAAGGCCAAGGGCGAGTAACACACACCGTTTGCACGCTTTAGGCTTGACACCGACCGCCGGGGCTCACCCGGGAGGGCAGAGCCCGGCGGGCGGCATCCCAGCAAAGATCACCTGGCGCCGATGAGTAAGGCGTACCAGAACCACTCCGCAGGAGGACCCCAGTGGCGAAGGCAAAGTTCGAGCGGACTAAGCCGCACGTCAACATCGGCACCATCGGTCACATCGACCACGGTAAGACGACCCTCACGGCCGCCATTACCAAGGTGCTGCACGACGCGTACCCGGACCTGAACGAGGCCTCGGCCTTCGACCAGATCGACAAGGCTCCTGAGGAGCGCCAGCGCGGTATCACGATCTCGATCGCGCACGTCGAGTACCAGACCGAGACGCGTCACTACGCCCACGTCGACTGCCCCGGTCACGCGGACTACATCAAGAACATGATCACGGGTGCGGCGCAGATGGACGGCGCCATCCTCGTGGTCGCGGCCACCGACGGCCCGATGCCGCAGACCAAGGAGCACGTGCTCCTGGCCCGCCAGGTCGGCGTTCCGTACATCGTTGTCGCCCTGAACAAGGCCGACATGGTGGACGACGAGGAGATCCTGGAGCTCGTCGAGCTCGAGGTCCGTGAGCTCCTCTCCGAGTACGAGTTCCCGGGCGACGACCTTCCGGTCGTCAAGGTCTCGGCGCTCAAGGCTCTCGAGGGCGACAAGGAGTGGGGCCAGACGGTCCTCGACCTGATGGCCGCCGTCGACGAGGCGATCCCGACCCCGCCGCGTGACACCGACAAGCCGTTCCTCATGCCCGTCGAGGACGTCTTCACGATCACCGGTCGCGGTACGGTCGTCACCGGCCGTATCGAGCGTGGTGTCCTGAAGGTCAACGAGACCGTTGACATCATCGGCATCAAGCAGGAGAAGACCACCACCACGGTCACCGGCATCGAGATGTTCCGCAAGCTGCTCGACGAGGGCCAGGCGGGCGAGAACGTCGGCCTCCTCCTCCGTGGCATCAAGCGCGAGGACGTCGAGCGCGGCCAGGTCATCATCAAGCCCGGCTCGGTCACCCCGCACACGGAGTTCGAGGCCCAGGCGTACATCCTGTCCAAGGACGAGGGTGGCCGTCACACGCCGTTCTTCAACAACTACCGTCCCCAGTTCTACTTCCGCACCACGGACGTGACCGGCGTCGTGACCCTCCCCGAGGGCACCGAGATGGTCATGCCGGGCGACAACACCGAGATGACGGTTACGCTCATCCAGCCCGTCGCCATGGAAGAGGGCCTGAAGTTCGCCATCCGTGAGGGTGGCCGCACGGTGGGCGCCGGCCAGGTCATCAAGATCAACAAGTAGTCTTGGCTGATCCGACCGGTCTCTGACTGGTAGGTCTCGAAGGGGCCCGTACGACTTCGGTCGTACGGGCCTTTTCGCTGTTCCTGGGGTGTTGTTTCTGAGGTGTTGTTCGGCTTCCCCGGGGCGTCAGGCGCGCTTTGTCAGCCGTACGTCCTCGACGCCGAGCAAGCCGAGCAGCGGCACCTTGCCGACGCGCTGGTCCCGGTCCACCTCCAGGCCGGACTTACGGACCAGGTCGAGCAGCAACTCGGCCAGCGGCATCACCATGTGTCGCCCCCAGCAGCGCTCGGAGGAGTGGCCGAAGGGCAGATAGCCGGGGGCGGTGTCCGGATCGAGGTCGTTCCAGCGTTCCGGGCGGAAGCGTTCCGGGGCGTCCCAGAGGGCGGGATCCCGGTGGAAGAGCAGGGGCAGCACCAGAACGTCGTCGCCCTCGCCTATCCGGCCGTCGATGGCCGGATACTCGGGAGACGCGTTGCGCAGGATGTTCCAGGAGGGCGGGAGCAGCCGCAGGGACTCGTGGATGATGTGCCGGTTCGGCATGCCGTCCTCGAAGGGATGGCCGAGCCACAGGGCGTTCGCCACCAGTGTGGAGACCGTGAAGCACACGGGGGCGGCTGCGCGCCGGTAGATCCCCATCGCGTAGCGGCGGTTCTGGTAACCGACCGCCTCGGCCGCGCGGGCGGCCAGGCCCGTGAGGTGGGGCGCGGGGCGGGGCCAGCCCGGCAGGGCGGCTCCGACGGCGATGACGGACCAGGTGAGTTTCGGGGTGAGTTCGAGGTTGCGGCTCATCAGCATCCGCAGCCGGTACGGATCGCCGCCGAGGATCAGGTCGCGCAGGAAGAGGTGTCCGGTCAGCGGCCAGGAACCCGACAGGTCCACGCCCTCGGGCAGCGGCCCGGCGAGTGCCGCACGGACGTCATCGCCGACGGTCCGGGTGACTGCCGAAGCCTCAGTCCTGGAGATGGAGTGTCCGTGCAGCGGTTTGAACGTGGGCCGCTCGGTTTCCCTGGCGCGACGCGCGGCCAGAATGCGGTCGGCGACCTCGGGGCCGGCCACCCCGACGGTGTCCGGCTCCAGCCGGAACACGTCCTGGCCGGGATGGTCCCGCAGCAGGGCGGCCAGACGCGGGGCGAACTCGGTGGCGCGCTCTCTCGGCACGGACGACAGGGACATGGGCGCTCCGGGGCTGTCGGTGGGAAGACATCGTTGTCCCACGCCTCGCGGGGCCGCCAGGACGTGGGACAACGATGTCGGAAGGGTGTCCGGCCAGGACGGGCGGGTCGGGCTCAGTACCAGAGGTACCAGGCGCTCGCCTTCAGGCTCTTGCGAGCGGCGACCTTGTTGCGGACGGCGAAGAGAAGCTTCATCACAGCACCTCCTTTCGATACACGAACGAATCACCGGAACGGCGGAACCCTTCCCCGCCGCTACCGTGACTAATCCGCATCGTTGTCAACTCCTCTCCAGGTAAGGCGAGTTGACAGCCGGTGAGTTGACAGCCGTCAGCCGAGCGAGGTGCCGAGCCGGCAACGGATCCGTCTCCTGTTCACCCTGCGTCGCTTTCCGGCGGCCTGTGCTGGTCTGCGCTACGGCGACCCACGCAAGGACATCGAGAAGTTCATGCGGGCCTACTTCCCGGCGACTCTCAAGACTTTGGGGTGCGGGTGACAGACGAAGCATGACGATGTGGCGGCCCTGGCTGCGGAGGCCGGTGTGGTCCCCCCCCAGCCAGGGCGACGACGACTGTCAGGGCACCTCCAGGATCGTGTCGATGATCCCCTGGGCGTACGCCTGCAACTGCTCGGACCGTTTCTGGTTGAACTTCTTGGTGAACCCGGGCGACGGCAGGAACTTCCTGCTGCGGCCGCCGGCCGCCCGTTCCTCCGGTGACTGGGGCTGTGGCAGGGGCTTACCGCTCTCGGACATCACCTGAACCCCGTCGAGGAAGGCCCAGCTCTCCTGGTTGTCGTCGACCTCGACGGTGAACACGGGGGCGCCGGGACGTGCCCCGAGGCCCTTCGAGGAGGGGACTTCGACGGGTCCCCAGTCGCCGAGGGAGAAGGCCTCGGGCGTAGTGCTCGCCTTGGCGTAGTGGACGACGGGAACGGCCTCGGCCACGTGATTGCCGCGTACGAGCGTCGGGTCCAGCTTGGCGATGGCCTGTGCGGCCTTGAGGGCGAGAGCGTCGTCCGCCCTGCCTTCCTGGGTGCGTGCCGAATCGAAGCGCCGGTCCGTCCCCTTGCCGTCCTTTCCCGCGCTCTGCACCGGGAAGGCCGGGTCCAGAAGGGGGTCGAACTTGCAGATCTCCAGGTCGAACTTCGGGCAGTCCTTGCCGAGTTTGTATCTCGGGTCGACGAAGATGCCCGCGAAGTTCACCCCCTTGATGGCGGAGACGCCGTCCCAGTTCTTGATGTCGTCGTCGCTCATACCGGTCTGGGCCTTCATGCCCGGCAGATCGTCCCTGGTCACCGGATGGGTGCCGTGGACGCTGACGATTCTGATCGGCTGGAACTGCTCGACGAACTGGATGACGTACCGGATTTCCGGCAACTGGGGCAGCGTCAGTTTGGCTTCCCGCAACTCGGTGCCGTCCCGGCCGATCAGCAGCCCTTTCTTCAGGGCGCTCAACGGCTCTCCCGGCGGGGGGAAATGGCGGGAGGGGTGAAATTTCGCACCGCCGGGGCGCGGGATATCCCGCCAGGTGTTGTCCGTGTCTCCGCGCGTCCACTCGTCGGCGCGGGCGAGGAGCCCTCGTTCGGGAAAGACGTCGGGGATGACGACCGCCCCGAAGCGGGTCGGCTTCTTCCGGGCTGCCAGCTTGGTCCGGATCCAGTGCGCCACCTCGATGCCGCCCTGCTCGCTCTCGTGGATCCCCGCCACGATGAGGACGAACTGCGGCTCCGAGCCGAAGAAGACATAGCTGTTCGCGGTCATGAAGGGTCACCGGCCCTTCACTGAGGGGTCCAGTTGCCGTGGCTGTCGAGTTTCCCGAAATCGGGGGTCCACTTGCCGGCCACGATGCGGCCGGGCACCCAGAAGTCACGGCCGTCGACCTGGAACTTGCGCCACTCCGGCAGTGTCTCGTCCGCCCTGAGCCTGATGAGGGTGGTCGGCAGAGAGACCTCCCAGGGATCGCCCTGCGGCACCTCGTCGCCGGGCGCGTCGTCGCGGGCGCGGATCTCCTCGGTGATCGGGAGGTAGTCGGTGTCGGTGATGCCCGGCACGGCACCGCCGCTCCAGATCTGCCCGATCATGAGGAAGTACCGTACGTCGCCTTCGAGTTGAGGGCGGACCGGTACGACGACCCGGGCGGCGCCCGCCTTGAGGAACTCGGCGAACAGCGGGTCGGGATCGTCCGCGAGCGCGTTGGCGTACCACGTCTCGCGGCGGGCCCAGTAGTACGGGTAGAACACGTACATCATGTGTTCCCACTCGAAGGCCTGCTCGAAGAAGCGGATGAACGCCTCCGGGTCGGAGCCGACGACGTTCTGGTTCGAGTGCGGCGGAACGTTCGGGCGCGGGAATGCGGGCGCGGTGGCGTTCACCCTGACGTCGTCGATGTCCGCGTCGTAGAGATCGGTGCCGGAGAGCAGGGAGATGCACGCCTTCTTGAGTTCCGCGCGCTCGATCAGCCTGTTCTGCGCCGGATTGCGGCCGAGCGACACGGTGGTGGCCGTCTGCACCGCCTGGGCCTTCACCTTGTCCTGGTAGACGCTCACCAGGTTCTCGTGGGCGTTGACCAGCGAGTTGTACGTGTCGAGCCGCCACTGCTCCAGCGCGGTGTCGGTCCGTGCGCACGCCACCTCGACCGTGACCGCGAAGTCCCGCGCCTGCTGGGTCTCCACGGCGATCGGTATGCTGCCCTGCTCGTTGATCAGCGTGTTGTCGGGGTCGGGCAGCAGCGCGGCGCCGGGCGGCAGGGTGCCGGCGCCCTTGCACTCGAAGCGGTGTTTGCCGACGAACACCCACATCCGCTCGTCGCCGTCCTCCTCCTCGAAGAGGGTGAAGGCGCCCTGGGCGGTGATGGCCGTCGCTTGGTACCCCTGCGGGATCGTCAGGTCGTCCACGACCGCCAGGTGGTCGTGGTCGTCCTTGTTCCCGGTGAGGCTCTTCGCGACGGTGGTGAAGGGTTCCGGGGGCGCGTTGACGCCCAGGGCGCCGTACTTGCCCATGAACGTGCCGTAGTACGTGGCCGAGTTGAGCTCCGAGGACACGTCGGCCGGTGTGAGCGGCCGGGAGACGACCGTGGGCTTGAGGAGCCCGTCCGGGCCGAGATCACCGGGCCGGACCGCGCGCCAGGGCGGTGTGTTCGCGCTGTCGCTGACGACGACGAAGGGCTCGGGCGGTGTGATCGTCGCCTGGACGCCCTTCACGGTGGTGGCGTCGACGATGAAGGCCGCCGGTTCCGGGACCGTGAGGTCGAACATCAGGCGGCTGCCGTAGTTGAAGGTCTGTGCCTCGTAGACCTTGTTGACCCACTGGTAGACGCCGCTCACGTTCGCGTTGCCCGGGCCGGTGTTCTCGAACGAGTGGAGTTCCCGGTCCTTGAGCACCTCGATGGTGCGGGTCGTCTCCTGCCGCCGCACGGTCTCGGTGACCTTCGTCGCCGCCCGGTTCGTCACATCCCGCGCGTGATCGGTCGCGACCTTGGTGGACTCCTCCTTCGAGAGCTTGTAGGCCACGCTGGCATTCGCGTTGATCTCCACGGCGCCGTACTTCGCGGAGACGTTCACACCGCCGTTGATCGACAGATCCTCGCTGACGGTGTTCTGCACCTCGTTCTTGAAGTCGAACCGCTCGGTCACGTCGAGCGAGGTCGTCGTCTCCGTCGTCTTCGAGGTCTCCGTCACCACGGTCGTGTCGAGGGTCAGGTTGTGGTGCGTGAGCTTCTCCCGTTTCTCGCCCTTGAGGATGTTCTCGATGTTGGCGACATCCCCGGGCTCGTACCGGGTGAGCTGCTGCTTGACGACGAGCAGGTCCCCGACACCGACCGGCTGCGGCAGGCCGCCTCGTAACGGGAACACCGCCGTCGGCAGCACCAGCGATTCGCTCAGCGCGCGCTGGATCTCACCGGCGTTCTCCAGCGAGGTGTCGGCGGCCGCCACCCGTGTGATCAGCCCCGTCAGACGGGTGAGCTGGGCGAGATCGCTGATCGGGTGCGAACGCGTGGCCGGCAGCAGGAAGAGGGCGACGATCGTGTCGTGCACGTTCTGCACGAAGAGCTTGAAACCCGCGTCGGCGACCAGGACCTGCGGCGTCTTCCCGAACCCCGACTTGATCACGGCGGTCAGGTCCGCGGCGTGCTGAGCCGTCGCGGCGGTCGCGGTCAGCTTGTCGTAGGCGCCCTGGTCCGGGATCGCGTCGCTCTCCTTGATGAACCCCAGGCCGTAGTCGCCGATCAGATACCGCCCGGCGACCGTCTGCGCGGTGTCGACCGGACTCTCGCTCTGACGGGCTGAGGCCAGCGCCTTCTGGAACGCGCTGGACGACTGCAGATCTATGGAATGTGTCGGTGCGCTGCGCGCGGGCGCGCGCAGCGCAACAAAACGGAACAGGTCAGTCACTTTTTCCCCCGTTGCATACGCATCTAAGGCGTGTGCCGGGAGTCTTACGCTGCGCCGTCGCTGATCGGTACCCCTATGGCCGGATCGGGGTTGTTTGTGCCGGTGGGCGGTCAGGGTTGTTTCGCGGAGCCCTGATCCGGGTACTGCGGCAGGCCCTCCGTCGGGATCGTCCACTCTGCGATGGTGACGTCCTCGCCGTAGACGAAGTCCTTGCGGGTGGCGTAGCGGGGGCCGTCGGGGGTGGCGTGGATGTCGGTGAGGACGGCGCCCTCGCCCGTGCGGGGGTCGAAGATCACGTAGACGGGAATGCCGAGCAAGGGATAGTCACGCATCTTGCTCACCCAGTCGTTGTCCGGGTTGGAGCGGGAGACCACTTCGATGGCGGCGATGAGAGTACGCGGGTCGAACGCACCGTCGCCCTCCATGTCCGCCATGGCGATCACCATCACATCGGGGTGGCGCATGATGCCCTCGGATGCGGCCTCCACGTCCGGCTCTCCCGTGTGGGCCACGAGTTCCTCCGGCATGGCCTTCTCAAGGCGCTTCCGGAGGTGCAGCACGGTGAGTTCGTGCGGCTTCACGGGGGACATCATGTCGTGGACGATCCCTTCCTTGGTGATCTCGAATTTGCCCGGGATGGTGTCGTCCATGGACTCAAGAAAGTCCCTCATGGCCCGGTAGAAGCGGGAAGCGCCCTGCTGCGCGTTGTCCGAGGCGATGGTCATGGCGCTCGCTCCTCGTCGTCTGTGCCCGGGGGCAAGGATCGTCCCCTTCATGCTAGGCGGCTCCCGGAAGATCGGTTCGGCAGTCATGGCAGCGTCCTGGGGTGGGCGAGCGGAAGGCGCGGTCGCAGCCTTCGCAGTTGTGGAGCGGGTGCCGTACGGCTGGTGGTGGTGCCGGGGCGCGGAACGGTGGTGGGGGCGGCAGTTGGACTGTCAGGCGGTGGGCCAGGAGGGCTGCGGGGCGGCGTAGGCCTTCAGGCGGGAGGTCTGCGGTCAGTGCGTGGCGTACGGCTGTGGGGGTGACGTCCCGCTCCAGCCAGGCCGCGACACCGGGGGCCAGGTGGGCCGTGTCGCAGGCCGACAGGAGGAGGTCGGGGCTGTGGCGGCGGAGGTCTGCGAGCAGGTCGGTGGCCGTCTGGAGGAGGGCGGGGGCCGGGTATGCGGGGCGCGGTACGGCGGGAAGCGGCTTGCGGGGCGCCCGTTCGCGCCGGGGCGCGGGTGCTTTCGGTGGCGTGTGGGGTTCTTTGCGGTCTCTACGGCGGCCGCCGGGCTGGTTGCAGGAGATCGTGCGGGTGATGATGCGGCCGTCGGGGATGCGGTGGCGTTCGCGGCGGAGGTAGCCGTGGGTCTCCAACTCCCGTAGCGCGGCGGCGATTCGGGTCGTGCCTTCCGGGAAACGGGCCGCGAGCGTCTTGATGTCTGCGCGGGCGCCTGCGGGGAGGGACTGGATGTGGACGCCGAGGCCGATCGCGAGGGCCGACAACTCCGGGTGCTGGGCGAGGTGGTTGCCGATCACCGTGAAGCGGGTGGTGTGGCGGGCGTTCTCGTGCGTGAGCCCGCCGCCGGAGGGACGGTGCCGCTGGTTCGGGTGTTTGTCGGCGGTGTGCCGGGACTGGGCGCGCGGGGGCGCGGTAATGTCGCGTGTATCCATCGGGAAGCTGCAATCTTCCTAGGTGGTCAGGCCCTCGCCTTGGGATTGCCGTCCCGGCGAGGGCCGTCGTATGTCTGGGGTTGTTTGCGCTGAGCGTAGATCACGCAACCTGCCCGGAATCCAGCCCAGTTGGTGATGTTCACCCAGATGGGCGAATGGTGAGCCTGGCTGCCGGGAGGGTGGGGTGGGGCTTGGTGGGGGTTCTTTCACCGTCGTGGTTCTTGGGAAAGAGCGCCCCTCGCACCGGAGCACGAGGATCCGTGCTCCGGTTCCGGTTCCGGTGCGAGGTCCAGTTCCGCCCAGATCGTCTTGCGCGGGCGCGGTCCCCGGGCGACGCCCCAGCGGTCGGTGAGCGCCTCGACGAGGAGGAGGCCTCGGCCGGATTCGGCTTCCGCAGCCGGGCGTTGGGGGTGGGGCAGGCGGTCGCCGCAGGTGTCGGTGACCTCGATACGCAGGATGCCGCCGACGACGTAGAGCGTGAGCCTGAAGTCCCGGCCCGGTACGCGGCCGTGCGTGGCCGCGTTGGCCGCCAGCTCGGCCACGACATGCTGCGCCGGGTCCAACGGGAGGCCCCAGTCGCGGAGTTGCCGTACCGCCAGCAGGCGGGCCTGGCGGGCGCCGTGGGGTGTGGGTGGCAGGCGCGCGCTGAAGTTGCGGACGGGGTTGGCGAGTTGGGCCTCGGGCTCCGAGGTTTCTTGATTCATGTCACTCAGCGTGGCCGACCGTGCTTGCCTTGACGTGCGATGACGCCTGTACGTATCCGCCCTGTCCCGTCGTTGTCTCGCGTTGTCTCGGCTGTCTCCGACGACGTACGGGTACGGGTGCGCGTTGGAGGTGGGTGGCCATGAGTGACGAAAGCGTGAGCAACGAGAACGAAGGCGTGGACGAGGCCGGCTGGGACCTCGAACCCGGCGACGAGAGCGCGCCGTTGGTGGAGGCCGTGGGGCGACTCGTCAGGTTCTGCCGCGAGCAGGCCGGGATGCGGGTGGCCGACTTCGCCCAAGTCATGGGGTACGGCGAGGACATGATCCGCAAGATCGAGCGCGGGGCGCGGATTCCCCGGGTGGAGTTCCTGGACCGGGCCGACGACGTCCTGAACGCGGGTGGGCATCTGCGGGCATTCCGGGAGGATGTGGAGAAGGCCCAGTACCCGAAGAAGGTGCGGGACCTGAAGAAGAAGGAGGACATGGCGGTCGAGCTTCAGCTGTACAGCAACCACAACATTCATGGGTTGTTGCAGACACCGGAGTACGCGCGGGCGCTGCTGGGGACGTGGCGGCCGACGTACTCGCAAGGCGAGCTGGAACGCATGCTGGCAGGGCGTATGGCGCGCAAGTCCATCTTCAAGCGTGAGCCCGCGCCTGAACTGAGCTTCGTACAGGAAGAGGTGACGCTGCGCCGTCCGGTCGGAGGCACAATGGTGTTGCGCCGACAGCTTGAGCACATGCTGGAGGTGGCTCAGTTGCCTTACGTGGAACTCCAAGTGATGCCAACGGCCCGCGCGAGCCATCCTGGAACGGGCGGGCGGATCCAGGTGCTGAAGTTCGCGGACGGTTCGGGGGCAGGGCGTATGGACGACGATTTCGGAGGCCGACCGGTCGACAGCCCGAGGCAGCTCCGGGTCCTTGAGCTGCGGTATGGCATCATCCGGGCCCAGGCTCTTACGCCAGAGGAGTCGCTGGCCTTTATCGAGCAAGTGCTGGGAGAAACATGATCGGCGAGGCTACTGAGTTGCTGTGGTTCAAGAGCAGCTACAGCGACAGCAGCAACGGCAACGACTGCGTCGAGATAGCCACCACCCCCCACACCATCCACATCCGCGACTCCAAGAACACCCAGGGCCCCCGCCTCACCCTCGCCCCCACCGCCTGGACCGACTTCGTGGCGTACGCCGCCGAGTAGCACCAAGTCGGTCGGTCCAGGCAGGCAGTCAGCCGGAGGGGCCGTCCCTTACGGGTTCACCACCTTGCCGCCGAACGTCACGGCGAGTTGGCCGCCCGAGGTGAAGGACCAGCCCAGGCTCCCGGAATAGGACGAGCACCGTGCCCCGTTCGTCCCCGTCCAGAACTGGTTCGAGCTGTCCGCGTCGCCCACCGTCTTGTCGTTCGAGCCGCTGACCGCGAACCGGCACGACGTGTTCGTGCGGAACACTGACGTACCCGTGTCGAACGAGAAGTTGCGCTCCGCGTTGTCGATGCCGACGTTGTTCGAGACCGCCATCGTGCCCGGGTTGCTGTTGTAGGTGAACCCGTGATGGCCGTTGCCGTAGGCGATGTCGTGCCGGACGACGTGGTTGACCGCGATGTCGTCGCCGCCGAGCTTGTAGCCGTTGCGGTCGCCGTCGCCGCTCTGGCTGCCGTCGGTCAGCGTGCCGTTGCCGTAGGAGAGGCTGTACTCGATGGTCACCGGGCCGATCGCGCCCGTGTCGGTCTTGGTGTACAGGTCCCAGCCGTCGTCGATGTTGTTGTGGGAGACGTCGTAGCGGAAGACGTTCCCGGTACCGGTCGTCAGCTTCGCGGCGAAGCCGTCCGCGTCCTCGCCGTCGGAGTCGGCGTTGTCGTGCGACTCCGAGCTGACGACCAGGTTGTTCGAGGGCCAGGACGAGCTCGGCGTGCTGGAGGAGATGCGGCCCAGTTGGAGGCCCGTGTCGCGGTTGTACGACGTCACCGTGCGCTCGATGACGTTGTTGCTGCCTCCGACGTAGATCCCGTTGTCCCCTGCGTGCGACACCGTGAGGCCGTAGAGGCGCCAGTAGTTGGCGTTCAACTGGAGCCCGCGGTTCGACGAACTCTCGCTCTGCGCAGCGAAGTTGAGGACCGGGGTCTCGCCGTTGTAGGCGGTGAGCGTGGTGCGGGCGGACGCCGTGCCGTCGGCACCCGCGGGGATCGTGATCGTCGAGCCGTAGGCGTACGTCCCGCCGCGCACATAGATCGTGCCGCCGGACGCGATGCGGCTGATCGCCGTGGCGAGGGTGGTGGGGGCGGAGAGGGTGCCGGCCGCGCTCGCGGTGCCGGTCGGTGACACGTACTGGGTGGCGCTCGCGGCCTGCGCCGGGGTGCCGGAGAGTGCTACGAGCGTGCCGGCCACCAGGCCGACACACGCCATGACTGGTCTCACTTGCATCGTTCTGCCTCCAGGGTCGTCCCATGACCAGGGGTGCCGTGCAAGGGAAAGCGCTTTCCCGTGTTCTCGTGAGGGACCGTAAGCGCTTGCTATGGACGCGTCAATGGACGCGTACTTGATTCTTATTCACAGGGGTGAACATCGATGGGGGCTGGGTGAGACGCCCGCCGCGCGCATGTGTTTGACCTGCGTCACTCCAGGGGTAATCTCTACGCCCCGATTGGCCAGCCGCCTGCCCCATATGGCAGACTGTCGGAGTTGCTCGGTCGAGTGTTGATGCTGCGCGCCTCCCGTCGGGAGGACCGGAAGCGAGTCCCACGGTACTCGTCGTCCCAACTGCCTTACGGCAGCGCTGGGGCGGACGTACGGGAATCTTTCGGGAAGTGTCAGTGCGGCGCCGGCCAGGCACCCGGTGGGCTTCTTCGCCCTCGGCTTGCGGTTCCGGAAGGGCCGTGCTTTCCCAGTAGGGAAGTTCCGAACCATGGGACTTCTGTGTCGGTGAGAGCGCGACACACCCGACCGCGTGGGTCGGAGGAATCGAAGCGAGCAGGAGGGCTTACCGGGGTGCAGAGCGTTACTAGAGACAGGACTACTGAGTAGCCATGGCGGGACAGAAGATCCGCATCCGGCTCAAGGCCTACGACCACGAGGTCATCGATTCCTCGGCGAAGAAGATCGTCGAGACGGTGACGCGCACTGGTGCGTCGGTCGCGGGCCCGGTGCCGCTGCCCACTGAGAAGAACGTGTACTGCGTCATCAAGTCGCCGCACAAGTACAAGGACTCGCGCGAGCACTTCGAGATGCGCACGCACAAGCGCCTGATCGACATCCTCGACCCCACCCCCAAGACCGTTGACTCTCTGATGCGACTCGACCTCCCGGCCGGTGTCGACATCGAGATCAAGCTCTAGGGGCCGGTGAGCTGAAGATGGCTAAGCAGATCAAGGGCATCCTGGGCGAGAAGCTCGGCATGACGCAGGTGTGGGACGAGAACAACCGTGTTGTTCCGGTCACCGTCGTCAAGGCCGGCCCGAACGTCGTGACCCAGGTCCGTACGAATGACTCCGACGGCTACGAGTCGGTCCAGATCGCCTTCGGCGAGATCGACCCGCGCAAGGTGAACAAGCCCCTCAAGGGTCACTTCGCCAAGGCCGACGTCACCCCCCGCCGCCACCTCGTCGAGATCCGTACCGCTGCTGCCAGCGAGTACACCCTCGGCCAGGAGATCACCGCCGCGACCTTCGAGGCCGGCGTCAAGGTGGACGTGACCGGCAAGAGCAAGGGCAAGGGCTTCGCCGGTGTCATGAAGCGTCACAACT
The DNA here is from genome assembly GCF_036227225.1 of Streptomyces sp. NBC_01478. GTDB lineage: Bacteria > Actinomycetota > Actinomycetes > Streptomycetales > Streptomycetaceae > Streptomyces. The sequence goes on from NZ_CP109444.1 coordinate 6,961,730, forward strand.
TCAAGGGCCTCGGCGCCGGACACGGCACCCAGCGCAAGCACCGCTCGCCCGGTTCCATCGGTGGCTGTGCCACCCCCGGCCGTGTGTTCAAGGGCATGCGTATGGCGGGCCGTATGGGCAACGAGCGGGTCACCACCCAGAACCTGACCGTTCACGCTGTTGACGCGGAGAAGGGACTGCTCCTCATCAAGGGAGCCATCCCCGGTCCGAACGGCGGCCTCGTCCTGGTCCGTACCGCCGCCAAGGGGGCCTGACATGAGCACCATTGACATTCTGTCGCCCTCCGGCGACACCGCCGGGACCGTTGAGCTCCCGGCCGAGATCTTCGACGTAGAGAAGATCAGCATTCCGCTGCTTCACCAGGTCGTCGTCGCGCAGCTGGCCGCCGCCCGTCAGGGCACGCACAAGGTCAAGCGTCGTGGCGAGGTCCGCGGTGGTGGTAAGAAGCCGTACCGCCAGAAGGGCACCGGCCGCGCCCGTCAGGGTTCGACCCGCGCCCCGCAGTTCGCCGGCGGTGGCGTCGTGCACGGCCCGACGCCGCGCGACTACTCGCAGCGGACCCCGAAGAAGATGAAGGCCGCGGCCCTGCGCCACGCCCTCACCGACCGGGCCCGCAACGCTCGCATCCACGTCATCACCGGCGTGATCGAGGGCGAGACCCCCTCCACCAAGGCCGCCAAGAGCTTCCTCGGCAAGGTCAGCGAGCGCAAGAACGTGCTCCTGGTCATCGAGCGCTCCGACGAGGCCGCGCTGCTTTCCGCGCGCAACCTGCCCCAGATCCACATTCTGGAGCCGGGCCAGCTGAACACGTACGACGTTCTCGTCTCGGACGACGTGGTCTTCACCCAGGCCGCTTTCGAGTCCTTCGTGTCTGGCCCCCAGGCCGCTGACACCGAAGGGAGCGAAGCCTGATGGCTACGCGTCACCCGAGCATCGCCTCGAAGGCCGCCAAGGCCAAGAAGGTCGCGCGCATCGCCAAGGCGAAGCGCCACGAGACCGAGGGCAAGAACACTGTCGAGACGCCGATCAGCAAGTCGTTCACGGACCCCCGTGACGTGCTGCTGAAGCCGGTCGTCTCGGAGAAGAGCTACGCGCTCCTCGACGAGGGCAAGTACACCTTCATCGTGGCCCCGGGCGCCAACAAGACCCAGATCAAGCAGGCCGTCCAGGCGGTCTTCTCGGTCAAGGTCACCGGGGTCAACACGATCAACCGCCAGGGCAAGCGCAAGCGCACCAAGACCGGTTTCGGTCAGCGCGCGGGCTCCAAGCGCGCGATCGTGACCCTCGCTGAAGGCGACCGTATCGACATCTTCGGCGGTCCGGCCGCGTAAGCGGGTCGGATCGTCCGATATCGGACGAGGACTGAGAAATGGGAATCCGCAAGTACAAGCCGACTACGCCGGGCCGTCGTGGCTCCAGCGTCGCCGACTTCGTCGAGGTCACGCGGTCCACGCCGGAGAAGTCGCTGGTTCGCCCCCTGCACAGCAAGGGCGGCCGTAACAATTCCGGTCGTGTGACCGTTCGCCACCAGGGTGGCGGACACAAGCGCGCCTACCGCGTCATCGACTTCCGTCGCCATGACAAGGACGGCGTGCCGGCGAAGGTCGCGCACATCGAGTACGACCCCAACCGCACCGCGCGCATCGCGCTGCTGCACTACGCGGACGGCGAGAAGCGCTACATCCTCGCCCCCCGCAACCTGTCGCAGGGCGACCGCGTCGAGAACGGTCCCGGGGCCGACATCAAGCCGGGCAACAACCTGGCGCTCCGCAACATCCCGGTCGGTACCACGATCCACGCGATCGAGCTCCGTCCCGGTGGCGGCGCCAAGTTCGCCCGCTCCGCCGGTGCCTCCGTGCAGCTGCTGGCGAAGGAGGGCACGATGGCCCACCTTCGTATGCCCTCCGGTGAGATCCGCCTGGTCGACCAGCGCTGCCGCGCCACGGTCGGCGAGGTCGGCAACGCCGAGCAGAGCAACATCAACTGGGGCAAGGCAGGCCGCAAGCGCTGGCTGGGCGTCCGCCCGACCGTCCGCGGTGTTGCGATGAACCCGGTCGACCACCCGCACGGTGGTGGTGAGGGCAAGACCTCCGGTGGTCGCCACCCGGTCAGCCCGTGGGGTCAGAAGGAGGGTCGTACTCGCTCGCCGAAGAAGGCTTCGAGCAAGTACATCGTCCGCCGCCGCAAGACGAACAAGAAGCGCTAGGAGCGGGTTTAGATGCCGCGCAGTCTCAAGAAGGGGCCCTTCGTCGACGGCCACCTCATCAAGAAGGTGGACGTACAGAACGAGGCCGGCTCCAAGAACGTCATCAAGACCTGGTCCCGCCGCTCGATGATCGTCCCGGCCATGCTCGGCCACACGATCGCGGTGCACAATGGCAAGATCCACATCCCGGTGTTTGTCACCGAGTCGATGGTCGGCCACAAGCTCGGCGAGTTCTCGCCGACGCGCACCTTCCGGGGTCACGTCAAGGACGACCGGAAGTCGAAGCGCCGCTAGCGCGGGGTGACTGACCATGACAAACACTGAAGGGACAACCATGGAAGCCAGGGCCCAGGCGCGGTACATCCGCGTCACGCCCATGAAGGCCCGCCGCGTGGTGGACCTCATCCGTGGCATGGACGCCACGGAGGCTCAGGCGGTCCTGCGTTTCGCCCCGCAGGCCGCGAGCGTGCCGGTCGGCAAGGTGCTTGACAGCGCCATTGCCAACGCCGCGCACAACTACGACCACACCGACGCCGGCAGCCTCGTCATCTCCGAGGCCTACGTCGACGAGGGTCCGACCCTGAAGCGGTTCCGTCCGCGTGCCCAGGGCCGTGCCTACCGGATCCGCAAGCGGACCAGCCACATCACCGTGGTCGTCAGCAGCAAGGAAGGAACCCGGTAATGGGCCAGAAGGTTAACCCGCACGGGTTCCGGCTCGGCATCACCACGGACTTCAAGTCCCGGTGGTACGCCGACAAGCTGTACAAGGACTACGTCAAGGAAGACGTCGCCATCCGTCGGATGATGACGTCCGGCATGGAGCGCGCCGGTATCTCGAAGGTGGAGATCGAGCGCACCCGTGACCGCGTGCGTGTGGACATCCACACCGCTCGTCCGGGCATCGTCATCGGCCGCCGTGGCGCCGAGGCCGACCGCATCCGCGGCGACCTCGAGAAGCTCACGGGCAAGCAGGTCCAGCTCAACATCCTCGAGGTCAAGAACCCCGAGACGGATGCTCAGTTGGTCGCGCAGGCCGTCGCCGAGCAGCTCTCCTCCCGCGTCTCCTTCCGCCGTGCCATGCGTAAGAGCATGCAGTCGGCGATGAAGGCCGGCGCCAAGGGCATCAAGATCCAGTGCGGCGGTCGCCTCGGCGGCGCCGAGATGTCCCGCTCGGAGTTCTACCGCGAGGGCCGCGTGCCCCTGCACACGCTCCGCGCGAACGTGGACTACGGCTTCTTCGAGGCCAAGACGACCTTCGGCCGTATCGGTGTGAAGGTCTGGATCTACAAGGGCGACGTCAAGAACATCGCCGAGGTCCGCGCCGAGAACGCTGCGGCCCGTGCGGGTAACCGCCCGGCTCGCGGTGGCGCGGGTGGCGGCGGCGACCGCCCGGCCCGCGGCGGTGGCCGCGGTGGCGAGCGTGGCGGCCGCGGCCGCAAGCCGCAGCAGCAGTCCGCGCCGGCTGCCGAGGCCCCCAAGGCCGACGCTCCCGCCGCCGCTGCCGCGCCGGCTGAGAGCACCGGAACGGAGGCCTGACCGACATGCTGATCCCCCGTAGGGTCAAGCACCGCAAGCAGCACCACCCCAAGCGTCGTGGTCAGGCCAAGGGCGGTACGCAGGTTTCGTTCGGCGAGTACGGCATTCAGGCCCTCACGCCGGCGTACGTGACGAACCGCCAGATCGAGGCCGCGCGTATCGCGATGACCCGCCACATCAAGCGTGGCGGCAAGGTCTGGATCAACATCTACCCGGACCGCCCGCTCACGAAGAAGCCTGCCGAGACCCGCATGGGTTCCGGTAAGGGTTCTCCCGAGTGGTGGATCGCGAACGTGCACCCGGGCCGGGTCATGTTCGAGCTGTCCTACCCCAACGAGAAGATCGCCCGTGAGGCCCTCACTCGCGCAGCGCACAAGCTGCCGATGAAGTGCCGGATCGTCAAGCGCGAGGCAGGTGAAGCGTGATGTCGGCCGGTACCAAGGCGTCCGAGCTGCGCGAACTGGGTGACGAGGAGCTTCTCAACAAGCTCCGCGAAGCCAAGGAAGAGCTGTTCAACCTCCGCTTCCAGGCGGCGACCGGTCAGCTCGAGAACCACGGTCGGCTCAAGGCCGTCCGGAAGGACATCGCGCGGATCTACACCCTGATGCGTGAGCGCGAGCTGGGCATCGAGACGGTGGAGAGCGCCTGATGAGCGAGAGCAACGTGACTGAAGAGCAGACCGCCAACCGCGGTTTCCGCAAGACCCGTGAGGGTCTCGTCGTCAGCGACAAGATGGACAAGACCGTCGTCGTCGCCGTCGAGGACCGCGTGAAGCACGCGCTGTACGGCAAGGTCATCCGCCGTACGAACAAGCTCAAGGCCCACGACGAGCAGAACGCCGCAGGCGTCGGCGACCGCGTCCTCCTCATGGAGACGCGTCCGCTGTCCGCGACGAAGCGCTGGCGCATCGTCGAGATCCTCGAGAAGGCCAAGTAATTCCTGCGGGCAACCTCGCAGGACAGTTCCGCCAGGCTCCAAGGGCCGTTCACTGAACGGCCCTTGGGGAACCGGCAGACGATCAGGAGATAGACGTGATCCAGCAGGAGTCGCGACTGCGTGTCGCCGACAACACTGGTGCGAAGGAAATCCTTTGCATCCGTGTGCTCGGTGGCTCCGGTCGCCGCTACGCGGGCATCGGTGACGTCATCGTCGCCACCGTCAAGGACGCGATCCCCGGTGGCAACGTGAAGAAGGGTGACGTCGTCAAGGCCGTCATCGTTCGCACCGTCAAGGAGCGCCGCCGTCCGGACGGCTCGTACATCCGCTTCGACGAGAACGCCGCCGTCATTCTGAAGAACGACGGCGACCCTCGTGGTACCCGCATCTTCGGCCCGGTCGGGCGCGAGCTGCGCGAGAAGAAGTTCATGAAGATCATCTCGCTGGCTCCGGAGGTGCTGTAAGCATGAAGATCAAGAAGGGTGACACGGTTCAGGTCATCACCGGCAAGGACAAGGGCAAGCAGGGCAAGGTCATTGCCGCTTACCCGCGCGACGAGCGCGTCCTGGTCGAGGGTGTCAACCGGGTCAAGAAGCACACCAAGGCCGGCCCCACCGCCAAGGGTTCGCAGGCCGGTGGCATCGTCACGACCGAGGCGCCGATCCACGTCTCCAACGTCCAGTTGGTCGTTGAGAAGGACGGCAACAAGGTCGTCACGCGTGTCGGCTACCGCTTCGACGACGAGGGCAACAAGGTTCGCGTTGCCAAGCGGACGGGTGAGGACATCTGATGACTACCACCACCAGCCCGCGTCTCAAGACGAAGTACCGCGAGGAGATCACGGGCAAGCTGCGTGAGGAGTTCTCCTACGAGAACGTCATGCAGATCCCCGGCCTCGTCAAGATCGTGGTGAACATGGGTGTCGGCGACGCCGCCCGTGACTCCAAGCTCATGGACGGTGCCGTCCGTGACCTGACCACGATCACCGGTCAGAAGCCGGCCATCACCAAGGCCCGCAAGTCCATCGCGCAGTTCAAGCTGCGCGAGGGTCAGCCGATCGGTGCCCACGTCACGCTCCGTGGCGACCGCATGTGGGAGTTCCTGGACCGCACCCTGTCGCTCGCGCTTCCGCGCATCCGCGACTTCCGTGGTCTGTCTCCCAAGCAGTTCGACGGTCGTGGCAACTACACCTTCGGTCTCACCGAGCAGGTCATGTTCCACGAGATCGACCAGGACAAGATCGACCGCGTCCGGGGTATGGACATCACCGTGGTGACCACGGCGACCAACGACGCCGAAGGCCGTGCCCTTCTCCGTCACCTCGGCTTCCCCTTCAAGGAGGCGTAAGCGAGATGGCGAAGAAGGCTCTGATTGCCAAGGCTGCTCGTAAGCCCAAGTTCGGTGTGCGTGGCTACACCCGCTGCCAGCGCTGCGGCCGCCCGCACTCCGTGTACCGCAAGTTCGGCCTCTGCCGCGTGTGCCTTCGTGAGATGGCTCACCGTGGCGAGCTGCCGGGCGTGACCAAGAGCTCCTGGTAGTCCGGTACTTCCGGACTCCCGAAGCTCTCGGTAAGCAGAGGGCACGGTCAGGTGCCCACCCCTCCATGGCTTAGGCTAGGAGGGTTGGGCGCCTGATTGCCGCCCATACGACTTACTACGCCGTAGGTCCACCGCACCGCACCCGCCTCGTCTCGGATCGAGGAGAGGGATGGGCACCTGGAAACCCCGGCGAGAGAGGCCGAAGGCCAATTCATGACCATGACTGATCCGATCGCAGACATGCTTACGCGTCTGCGGAACGCGAACTCGGCATACCACGACTCAGTGACGATGCCGGCATCGAAGATCAAGTCGCACATCGCGGAGATCCTCCAGCAGGAGGGCTTCATCACGGGCTGGAAGGTCGAGGACGCCGAGGTCGGCAAGAACCTCGTTCTCGAGCTGAAGTTCGGCCCGAACCGTGAGCGCTCCATCGCGGGCATCAAGCGGATCTCCAAGCCCGGTCTCCGGGTGTACGCGAAGTCCACCTCCCTGCCCAAGGTGCTCGGTGGCCTCGGCGTGGCGATCATCTCCACGTCGCACGGTCTCCTCACCGACAAGCAGGCCGGCAAGAAGGGCGTAGGCGGAGAAGTTCTCGCCTACGTCTGGTAGCGGAAAGGAATCGGAAGAAGCTATGTCGCGTATTGGCAAGCTCCCCATCACGGTTCCCGCCGGCGTGGACGTCACCATCGACGGCCGTACGGTCTCGGTCAAGGGCCCCAAGGGCTCGCTGACCCACACCGTCGCAGCGCCGATCGACATCGCCAAGGGTGAGGACGGCGTGCTCAGCGTCACCCGCCCCAACGACGAGCGTCAGAACAAGGCCCTGCACGGCCTGTCCCGCACGCTGGTGGCGAACATGATCACCGGCGTGACCGAGGGTTACGTGAAGAAGCTCGAGATCAGCGGTGTCGGTTACCGCGTTGCGGCCAAGGGATCGAACCTCGAGTTCGCGCTCGGCTACAGCCACTCGATCACCGTCGAGGCGCCCGAGGGCATCTCGTTCAAGGTCGAGAACCCGACGCACTTCTCGGTCGAGGGCATCGACAAGCAGAAGGTCGGCGAGGTTGCGGCGAACATCCGCAAGCTGCGCAAGCCCGACCCGTACAAGGCCAAGGGCGTCAAGTACGAGGGCGAAGTCATCCGGCGCAAGGTCGGAAAGGCGGGTAAGTAAGCCATGGCATACGGTACGAAGATCGCTAAGGGCGACGCTTACAAGCGTGCTGCCATCAAGCGTCGTCACATCCGCATCCGGAAGCACATTTCCGGTACGGCTGAGCGTCCGCGCCTGGTCGTGACCCGCTCCAACCGCCACATCGTGGCCCAGGTCATCGACGACATCAAGGGTCACACCCTGGCGTCGGCGTCGACCCTGGACACCTCGATCCGCGGCGGCGAGAGCGACAAGTCCGCGCAGGCCAAGTCGGTCGGCGCCCTGGTCGCCGAGCGCGCCAAGGCCGCCGGTGTCGAGGCTGTCGTATTCGACCGCGGTGGCAATCAGTACGCGGGGCGCATCGCCGCCCTGGCGGACGCCGCCCGCGAAGCCGGACTGAAGTTCTAGTCGCTTCCGTAGCTAGCGGAAAGAGAGAGGTAATCCAATGGCTGGACCCCAGCGCCGTGGAAGCGGTGCCGGTGGCGGCGAGCGGCGGGACCGGAAGGGCCGTGACGGCGGCGCTGCTGCCGCCGAGAAGACCGCGTACGTTGAGCGCGTAGTCGCGATCAACCGCGTCGCCAAGGTTGTCAAGGGTGGTCGTCGCTTCAGCTTCACCGCGCTCGTCGTGGTGGGCGACGGTGACGGCACCGTCGGTGTCGGTTACGGCAAGGCCAAGGAGGTGCCGGCCGCGATCGCCAAGGGTGTTGAAGAGGCCAAGAAGCACTTCTTCAAGGTCCCCCGTATCCAGGGCACCATCCCGCACCCGATCACGGGCGAGAAGGCCGCGGGCGTCGTCCTGCTCAAGCCTGCTTCCCCCGGTACCGGCGTTATCGCCGGTGGCCCGGTGCGTGCAGTGCTCGAGTGCGCCGGCGTTCACGACATCCTGTCGAAGTCGCTCGGCTCGTCCAACGCGATCAACATCGTGCACGCGACCGTGGCGGCCCTCAAGGGCCTGCAGCGTCCCGAGGAGATCGCGGCCCGCCGCGGTCTGCCCCTCGAGGACGTCGCCCCCGCGGCTCTCCTTCGTGCACGTGCCGGGGCGGGTGCGTAATGGCTCGCCTCAAGGTCACGCAGACGAAGTCGTACATCGGCAGCAAGCAGAACCACCGTGACACGCTGCGGTCGCTTGGTCTCAAGGGGATCAACACCGTGGTCGTCAAGGAGGACCGCCCCGAGTTCCGCGGAATGGTGCACACCGTCCGCCACCTCGTGACGGTTGAGGAGGTCGACTGATCATGGCGGAGAACAGCCCGCTCAAGATCCACAACCTCCGTCCCGCCCCGGGCGCCAAGACCGCCAAGACCCGTGTGGGTCGTGGTGAGGCGTCGAAGGGTAAGACGGCCGGTCGTGGAACCAAGGGTACGAAGGCCCGTTACCAGGTTCCGGAGCGCTTCGAGGGTGGCCAGATGCCCCTCCACATGCGTCTTCCGAAGCTCAAGGGCTTCCGCAACCCGTTCAAGACCGAGTACCAGGTCGTGAACCTCGACAAGCTGGCGTCCCTGTACCCGGAGGGTGGCGAGGTCACCGTAGAGGGTCTCGTCGCCAACGGTGCGGTTCGCAAGAACAGCCTCGTCAAGGTCCTCGGCCAGGGCGAGATCTCCGTGGCGCTGCAGGTGACGGTGGACGCCGTCTCCGGTTCCGCCAAGGAGAAGATCACTGCCGCGGGCGGTACGGTCACCGAGCTCGTCTGACCTACGTCGGCAACAGCGGCCGGGGTCGCCTCTCTCACGAGGGGCGGCCCCGGCCGTTTTTTCGGCTCAGGACGGCCTGGGCGTTGTGCCGCCGGCGGTCGCGCAGCCGCAGGAACTCCTTTATCCGGGCCGGGTGTTCCTCGATGTACCGGTTCTCGTACGCGGACTCGACGGCGACCACCACATCCAGACAGCGCACGCGCTTCTTGCGGCCATGTCCGTTGTCGCGGTCGCGATCTCGGCCCTGCTCGCAGCCGCACCCCCGCCCGACCGCCGCCGCTGATCCGCCGCGGCCTGGGTCGGCGACCGGTAGTCGTACCCCTTCGACTCCATACAGGCGGACGACTGCGAGACGGCCCGCTCGATACGGCTGTCCTTCACCATCCGGTACGACAACGCCTGCCGGATCGCGCTCCCGTTAGGAGCCGATGTGTCCGCCCGGGCTCGTGTCCGCGACCCGTGTGACGGTCATGCCCTGTTCGTCGAAGACCCGGGGCGGCTGGGCGTTCTTGGTCAGCGCCCGTCCGGCCTGGCCGTAGCAGCCGTCCTGCCGGAACCGGTGACCCTGGTAGGCCGTCGGTTTCCCTGACAGCAGTTCTTTCTCGGTCCGGGAGGCGGTGTCGTCCCAGGTCGATCCGGGCGGGGCCGCGTCGGAGGCCGCGGTGCAGGTGCGGGCGGCCTGCGGGAACCAGCAGAACTCGTAGACGTTGGGCTCCGGGTTCGACCGCGGGTGCTCGTCGAGCGGATGACTCCGGTAGCGGAGACCGCGCAGGCAGCGGTTCGCCACCACCGCTTCGGCGCGCTTCAGCAGCGTGCCCTCACTGTCGTCGGGCGTGTACTTGTCCAGGGGCCGCGCCACCTGGAGCCGCTCGACGGGTACCACCGAACGCTCCGTATGGCCGGCCGCGTCGATGAGGCGTCGGTGCCGTCGGTCCGCGCCGGCGACCGCGCATCCGAGCAACCGGCCAGGTTCGTCCGCGGTGGGTCTGGCAGTTGAAGTAGTGCCGGCCGTGGACGTTCGTGAGGGCAGGGGAGTCCAGGTCGTTGTGACCCTTGCTCTTGTCGTGCCCGTAGTCGTTGAAGACACAGAGCTTGGTGCTGCTGCGGTTGCCGTCGTCCGTGGTGGAGAAACCCCCGGTTGTGGCTGGTCAGCCGCTGTCCCTCGACGTTGCGAGGCTGAGATGATCAGCCGGTCTGGCAGGAGTATGTGACATGCTCATGAGGCAGTCAACCGACCTTTTCGTGCGTGTGTTCGTATTCGGATGGGGTGCACGGGAGCCGTGTGAAGTGGCTCGCGTGCTCGTCGTGACTCAGGGGACGTTCGATCGGTATCCCTAAGGGCCGTCGATGTAGGTAGGCTGTGCGGCTGGTACCCAGCGTCGTCTTGGCATGCCGTAATCTCGTTCCACAGGCCATCAACCACACTTAGTCGTCACCTCACGCGCGCACACGCGGGGGTCGCAGGAGGCACCGTGCTCACCGCGTTCGCCCGGGCGTTCAGGACACCCGACCTGCGCAAGAAGCTGCTCTTCACGCTCGCGATCGTCGTGGTGTACCGCGTCGGTACGCACGTCCCGATCCCGGGCGTCGATTACAAGAGCGTCCAGACCTGTATCGACGTCTCGAACGGAAACCAGGGTCTGTTCGGTCTGGTCAACATGTTCAGCGGTGGCGCGCTGCTCCAGATCACGATCTTCGCGCTCGGCATCATGCCGTACATCACGGCGAGCATCATTCTGCAGTTGCTGACCGTGGTGATCCCGCGTCTGGAAGCCCTGAAGAAGGAGGGCCAGGCCGGCACGGCGAAGATCACGCAGTACACGCGTTATCTGACCGTGGCGCTCGCCATCCTCCAGGGCACCGGTCTGGTGGCCACCGCCCGCAGCGGCGCCCTCTTCTCGGGCTGCCCGACGGCGAATCAGATCGTCCCGGACCAGTCGATCTTCACCACCATCACCATGGTCGTCTGCATGACCGCCGGCACCTGCGTCGTGATGTGGCTCGGCGAGCTCATCACCGACCGCGGCATCGGCAACGGCATGTCGATCCTCATGTTCATCTCGATCGCCGCGACCTTCCCGTCCGCGCTGTGGGCCATCAAGAAGCAGGGCACCCTGGCCGGCGGCTGGATCGAGTTCGGCACCGTGATCCTCGTCGGTCTGGTGATGGTCGGCCTGGTGGTCTTCGTCGAGCAGGCCCAGCGCCGCATCCCGGTCCAGTACGCGAAGCGCATGATCGGCCGCCGTTCCTACGGCGGTACGTCGACCTACATCCCGCTGAAGGTCAATCAGGCCGGTGTGATTCCGGTCATCTTCGCGTCGTCGCTGCTCTACATCCCGGCTCTGGTCGCTCAGTTCTCCGGCAGCACGTCCGGCTGGAAGACCTGGATCGAGACCAACCTGACCAAGGGTGACCACCCGATTTACCTGGTCAGCTACTTCCTGCTGATCGTTTTCTTCGCGTTCTTCTACGTGGCGATCTCGTTCAACCCCGAGGAAGTCGCCGACAACATGAAGAAGTATGGTGGCTTCATCCCGGGCATCCGGGCTGGCCGGCCCACCGCTGAGTACCTGAGTTACGTACTCAACCGGATCACCTGGCCGGGTTCGCTGTATCTGGGTCTGATCGCTCTCGTACCGACGATGGCGTTGGTCGGTTTCAACGCAAGCGGCAACTTCCCGTTCGGCGGGACCAGCATCCTGATCATCGTGGGTGTCGGTCTCGAGACGGTGAAGCAGATCGAGAGCCAGCTCCAGCAGCGCAATTACGAAGGGTTCCTCCGCTGATGCGAATCGTCCTCGTCGGGCCGCCGGGTGCCGGTAAGGGAACGCAGGCTGTGCGCCTCGCCAAGACGCTGCACATCCCGCACATCTCCACGGGCGACCTCTTCCGAGCCAACATCAGTCAGGCCACGGAACTCGGCAAACTGGCGAAGTCCTACATGGACGCGGGCAACCTGGTCCCGGACGAGGTCACCATCGCGATGGCCAAGGACCGCATGGAGCAGCCGGACGCCGTCAACGGCTTTCTGCTGGACGGTTTTCCGCGCAATGTGTCGCAGGCCGAGGCGCTGGACGAGCTGCTGAAGACCGAGGACATCAAGCTGGACGCGGTCCTCGACCTGGAGGTCTCCGAGGACGAGGTGGTCAAGCGCATCGCCGGCCGCCGCATCTGCCGGAAGGACTCCAGCCACGTCTTCCACGTGACGTACAGCCCGGCGAAGCAGGACGGCGTCTGTGACGTCTGCGGCGGCGAGCTGTACCAGCGCGACGACGACTCCGAGGACACGGTCCGCACCCGCCTGGAGGTCTACCACACGCAGACCGAGCCGATCATCGACTACTACAAGGCCCAGGGCCTGGTAGTCACGATCTCTTCGCTCGGTCCGGTGGAGGAGATCACGCAGCGGGCGCTGGACGCGCTGAAGCGCGAGGACGAGAGCGCGAAGTAGTCAGCAGGCAGATCCGGCCGCGGTGCCCGCAGGGGTGTCGCGGCCGTACTGTTGTACAGAGCCTTTCTCGTGTACGGCTCTTGTGTACGGCCATTCCTTTGTACGGCCATTCCTCAGTTACGTGGAAGACGGAGAGCGCAGGCCCCCATGGTGCAGATCAAGACCCCCGAGCAGATCGCCAGGATGCGCGAGGCGGGACTGGTCGTCGCCGCCATCCACGCGGCGACCCGTGAGGCCGCCGTGCCCGGCGCGAGCACGAAGGATCTGGACGAGGTGGCCCGCAAGGTCCTCGCCGACCACAACGCGAAGCCCAACTTCCTTGGCTACGGCGGCTTCCCGGCCACGATCTGCACCTCGGTGAACGAGGTCGTCGTCCACGGCATCCCCTCCGAGGAGGTGGTGCTGAAGGACGGCGACATCATCTCCATCGACTGCGGCGCGATCATCGACGGCTGGCACGGGGACGCGGCGTACACGGCGTTCGTGGGCTCGGGGCACTCCCCGGAGCTTCTTGAGCTGTCGCGGGTGACCGAGGGGTCGATGTGGGCCGGGATCGCCGCGATGAAGCTGGGGAATCGGCTCGTCGACATCTCCCGTGCGATCGAGACGTACATCCGGCGGCAGCCGAAGCCGGGTGGGGGTAAGTACGGGATCGTCGAGGACTACGGCGGTCACGGCATCGGTACCGAGATGCACATGGACCCGCATCTGTTGAACTACGTGGAGAAGCGGCGGGGGAAGGGGCCGAAGCTGGTGCCGGGGTTCTGCCTCGCCATCGAGCCGATGGTGTCTCTGGGGACCCCGAAGACCGAGGTGCTCTCGGATGACTGGACGGTCATTACGACGGACGGGACGTGGTCGTCCCACTGGGAGCACTCGGTGGCTTTGACCGAGGAGGGGCCGCTTGTGCTGACGGCTCCTGATGGGGGTAAGGCGAAGCTGGCCGAGTTCGGGATCACGGCTGCGCCGGATCCGCTCGCGTAGTTGCCTGTGTGACGGCCGGTGGGGGCTGGTCGCGCCCGCGCGGCGGAGCCGCAAATGTCACAGCCCCGCGCCCCTTTGGGGCGCGTTCCTCGGGGCACTAAATAGCCCCGCGTGCTTAATGATCTCCGTCCTCGGGCATCCTTCCTCGATTCGTCTTTCCGAGGGCCCTGACGTAGACTGACTCGTCGGCTCTCGTGCACCCGCATGTCCGCATGCACCCCGCAAGGGGAACGCACCGAGTCGATCAAGGTAGTCGATTCGAAGGGCGAAGCGTGGCCAAGAAGCAAGGTGCCATCGAGATCGAGGGCACTGTCGTCGAGTCTCTTCCGAACGCCATGTTCAAGGTCGAGCTCCAGAACGGCCACCAGGTCCTGGCACACATCAGCGGCAAGATGCGTATGCACTACATCCGTATCCTCCCTGACGACCGGGTCGTGGTGGAGCTGTCTCCGTACGACCTCACGCGTGGCCGGATCGTCTACCGCTACAAGTAGATCTTGCCCAGGTTCCGCGCAAGCGGCGCCGAAGGCAACTGACCCGGAGAACCTCACCAATGAAGGTCAAGCCGAGCGTCAAGAAGATCTGCGACAAGTGCAGGGTGATCCGCCGTCACGGTCGGGTCATGGTCATTTGCGAGAACCCGCGCCACAAGCAGCGCCAGGGCTGACGCAGGACCTTCCCTCTGCATCTTTCGCAGAGTTTCGCGCGACGCGAGCAATACATGTTCATACGCAGGACCCGGGCGTAGTAGGCGCCCGACACCCCCGGCTCGGAGGCTGGGGACCCACGCCGTACCAAATCTTCGACAGAAGAGGCCGGCGGCTGGGATCCGGTTCTGCGGAAGACCTCCGAAGATCAACTGGAGCCATTGAATGGCACGCGTTTCCGGTGTCGACATCCCGCGCGAAAAGCGCGTGGAGGTCGCCCTCACCTACGTGTTCGGCATTGGTCGGACCCTTTCCCAGCTGACGCTGGCCGAGACCGGCATCGACCCCAACACCCGCGTTCGCGACCTCTCGGAAGAGCAGCTCGTCGCGATTCGTGAGTACGTCGACGCCAACATCAAGACCGAGGGTGACCTCCGTCGCGAGATCCAGGCCGACATCCGCCGCAAGGTGGAGATCGGCTGCTACCAGGGTCTCCGTCACCGTCGTGGTCTGCCCGTACGCGGTCAGCGCACCAGCACGAACGCTCGTACCCGCAAGGGTCCGCGTCGCGCCATCGCCGGCAAGAAGAAGCCGGGCAAGAAGTAGTCCGCAGCGGACAACGCTTCACCAGCGGTCTTCGCTGTAGGACCGACCACCTCCCCGTAGGAGTAATAGATGCCCCCCAAGGGTCGTCAGGGCGCTGCCAAGAAGGTGCGCCGCAAGGAAAAGAAGAACGTCGCTCATGGCCACGCGCACATCAAGAGCACGTTCAACAACACCATCGTCTCGATCACGGACCCCTCGGGCAACGTGATCTCCTGGGCCTCCGCCGGCCACGTCGGCTTCAAGGGCTCGCGCAAGTCCACCCCCTTCGCCGCGCAGATGGCCGCCGAGTCGGCCGCCCGTCGCGCGCAGGAGCACGGCATGCGCAAGGTTGACGTCTTCGTGAAGGGCCCGGGCTCCGGTCGCGAGACCGCGATCCGCTCCCTCCAGGCCACTGGCCTCGAGGTCGGCTCCATCCAGGACGTCACCCCCACCCCGCACAACGGCTGCCGTCCGCCGAAGCGCCGCCGCGTCTGACGCACGGCCGGTAGTTCCGGGCTTTCGGGCGGTACGGCTCTTCGGAGACGTATCGCCCGTACCCTTGCAGTAACAGCAGGACATCAAATAGTGGGTGTCCATGACTGAAGGAATCGCAGCATGCTGATCGCTCAGCGTCCGTCTCTGACCGAAGAGGTCGTCGACGAATTCCGGTCCCGGTTCGTGATCGAGCCGCTGGAGCCGGGCTTCGGCTACACCCTCGGCAACTCCCTCCGCCGTACGCTCCTCTCCTCGATCCCCGGTGCCGCTGTCACCAGCATCCGGATCGACGGCGTTCTGCACGAGTTCACCACCGTGCCGGGCGTCAAGGAGGACGTCACCGACCTGATCCTCAACATCAAGCAGCTCGTCGTCTCCTCGGAGCACGACGAGCCCGTCGTGATGTACCTGCGCAAGCAGGGTCCGGGTCTGGTCACCGCCGCCGACATCGCGCCCCCGGCCGGTGTCGAGGTGCACAACCCCGACCTCGTCCTCGCCACGCTCAACGGCAAGGGCAAGCTGGAGATGGAGCTGACCGTCGAGCGCGGTCGCGGCTACGTCTCCGCCGTGCAGAACAAGCAGGTGGGCCAGGAGATCGGCCGTATTCCGGTCGACTCCATCTACAGCCCCGTGCTGAAGGTCACGTACAAGGTCGAGGCGACCCGTGTCGAGCAGCGCACCGACTTCGACAAGCTGATCGTCGACGTCGAGACCAAGCAGGCCATGCGTCCCCGTGACGCCATGGCGTCCGCCGGTAAGACCCTGGTGGAGCTGTTCGGTCTGGCGCGTGAGCTCAACATCGACGCCGAGGGCATCGACATGGGCCCGTCCCCGACGGACGCCGCCCTTGCCGCTGATCTCGCCCTGCCGATCGAGGAGCTCGAGCTCACCGTTCGGTCGTACAACTGCCTCAAGCGCGAGGGCATCCACTCCGTGGGTGAGCTCGTGGCGCGTTCCGAGGCCGACCTCCTGGACATCCGTAACTTCGGTGCGAAGTCCATCGACGAGGTCAAGGCGAAGCTGGCCGGCATGGGCCTGGCCCTGAAGGACAGCCCGCCCGGATTCGACCCGACGGCCGCGGCGGACGCGTTTGGCGCGGACGATGACGTGGACGCGGGTTTCGTGGAGACCGAGCAGTACTAGGCGCTCCGCGAGGACGCCGGATTTTGGCTGCGGACCGGCTGTGGCTGGTCGCGCAGTTCCCCGCGCCCCTTACGGGGCGCGGGGTCTCCGACGGGCGATCGCCCGCTCGGACACTGACCTCGGTACCTGATACGGCCGGGGCAGACACTGAGGAGAAAGACCATGCCGAAGCCCACCAAGGGTGCCCGTCTGGGCGGCAGTGCCGCGCACGAGAAGCTGCTCATCGCGAACCTCGCGAAGTCGCTCTTCGAGCACGGCCGTATCACCACCACCGAGGCGAAGGCCCGCAAGCTGCGGCCGTACGCCGAGCGGCTGGTCACCAAGGCGAAGAAGGGTGACCTTCACAACCGCCGTCAGGTGCTCCAGGTGATCACGGACAAGAGCGTCGTCCACACGCTCTTCACCGAGATCGGTCCGCGGTACGAGAACCGTCCCGGTGGCTACACCCGTATCACCAAGATCGGTAACCGTCGTGGGGACAATGCGCCCATGGCTGTCATCGAGCTGGTCGAGGCGCTGACCGTCGCACAGGCTGCGACGGGTGAGGCCGAGGCCGCGACCAAGCGTGCCGCGAAGGACGCCGAGGTTGCTGCCCCGGTTGAGGTCGTCGAGGACGCGAAGCCGGCTGAGGTCGAGGCCGACGAAGAGTCCAAGGACGCGTAACACCGTTTTTGGCTGCCGGTCCGCTGTGGCTGGTCGCGCAGTTCCCCGCGCCCCTAAAAGCAAAAGCAGGGCGTGTGGCGGGTCCGTTCCTTTCCAGGGGCGGGCCCGCTTTTGTGTAGGTGAAAGGATCTCGGTGTGAGTGATGACGTAGCGGTCGGGTTTGTTCGTGTGCGGCTTGATCTCTCTTATGACGGGACCGAGTTCTCCGGGTGGGCCAAGCAGGCCGGGGGGCGGCGGACCGTGCAGGGGGAGATCGAGGACGCGCTGCGGACGGTGACGCGGTCGGGGGCGGCGGCGTACGACCTGACCGTGGCCGGGCGGACCGATGCGGGGGTGCATGCCCGGGGGCAGGTGGCTCATGTCGATCTGCCGGGGGAGTTGTGGGCGGAGCACCGGGAGAAGCTGCTGAAGCGGCTTGCGGGGCGGTTGCCGAAGGATGTGCGGGTGTGGGGGGTGGCGGAGGCCCCTGAGGGGTTCAACGCGCGGTTCGCGGCCTTGTGGCGGCGGTACGTGTACCGGGTGGGGGACCGGGCGGGGGGTGTCGATCCCTTGCTGCGGAACCATGTCCTCTGGCACGACTGGGAGTTGGACGTCGACGTGATGGACGCCGCTGCCAAGTCCCTTGTGGGGGAACATGACTTCGCCGCTTATGCGAAGAAGCGCGAGGGTGCGTCGACCGTGCGGGAGATTCTTGACTTCGGGGTGCGGCGGCGGGGCGACGGTGTCGTCGAGATCGAGGTGCGTGCCGATGCCTTCTGCCACAACCAAGTGCGGTCCATGGTGGGCGCGTTGGTGTTCGTCGGCGACGGGCACCGGGGCGCCGAGTGGCCGCGGAAGGTGCTGGACGCGCGGGTGCGGGACAGTGCCGTGCATGTCGTACGGCCGCACGGGCTGACCCTGGAGGAGGTCGCGTACCCGGCGGACGCGCTGCTCGCGGAGCGGCAGACGCAGGCCCGCCGGGTAAGAGGCGCTGTGCACTGAGGAGTTGGGGAGCGCCGGCGCTACGCCGGTTCCACGATCAGCCACGCCACCGTTGACGTGTCGCCCGCAACTCCCTTGACGCTGAAGGACGTTCCGGCCGTGCGGGCGGAGACGTAGGCGATGCCGGCGGGGGTGCCGCCCGGGGCCTGGATCGTCAGGAAGATGCGGCTGGTGGCCGTGACCGCGGTGGTGGGGACCGGTACCGCCGTGGCGCCGTTCAGGGTGAGGGTGCCCATCTTGGCGTTGGTGCCCTCTTTCACGCGGAGGCCCTTGCCCGCCAGGCCCGCCACGAGGTCCGAGTCGGGGCTGCCTATCTGGGCCGTGCCGAGGCGTCCCCAACTGGTGTCGCGGCCCGTGGTGCCGCCCGGGCCGAAGCTCTGGGTGCCGTTGATCTCGATGGCGAAGCGGTTGACGGCGTCGCCGGTGACCTGGGACTGGAAGGCGCGGGAGGACGTGTCGGCGCCGGTGACGGCGTAGCCCTGGCCGGCGGCGCGGGTCTGGAGGAGGTTCACGCCGGGGCTGGAGTTGGCGTTGACGACGACGCCCGGGGTGGTGAACGACACACGGCCGGTGCTGCGGGTGACGGTGACCGGGGTGTCCAGGGCGGTGCCGTCGTCGCCGTAGCGGATCAGGGCGAAGTCGGAGCCGTCGCCCGTGCCGGACTCGGCGGTGTCGGTGGTGCGCAGGGCCCAGCGGCGGTTCTTGCCGCGGCTCCAGAACTGCACGTCCCGGGCGGTTCCGGCGGCCCCGGACACCATGTGGACGTCGGACTTGTCCCAGGTCAGGGTGGTGTCGGTCTGGGTGCCCGCGGTGACGCCGCTGTGCCGGACGAGGACCGCGCCGGCGTCGTTGAAGGGGGCGGTGGTTCCTACGTATTCGCCTCCTACGACCGAGACGCAGCTCGCGGAGTTCAGGGCCGAGGTGGTGATGCCGTAGGCGGGGGAGTACGTGCCGGCGTTGTCGTCGTCGCGGCCCACGGTGGTGGAGCAGCCGGTGAGGACGACGCCCTCGGCGGAGGTGCCGGTGATGGTGAAGCCGGAGGCGCCGGTGGTCGATTTTCCGTCGCGTTTGGCGAGGCAGCCGAGGAGCTGGAGGAAGCGTCCGCCCGCCGCGGTGGAGAGGTGGAAGCCGTCCTGGCCGTTGCGGTCGGTGTTGCAACCGACCATCACCATCGAGTAGTTGATGCCGGTGATGCTGTAGCCGTGCTGCGTGTTCCACTCGGCGCGGCAGTCGACCATCGTCACGGCGTTGGGGTTGAGGATGTCGTAGCCGTGGCCCTTGTTGCCCTGGGAGTAGCACTGGAAGAGGTCGGCGTCGACCAGGCCGCCGCCGGTGCCCGCCGAGTCGCCCCAGGTGAATCCGTGGCCCTCGTTGGCGACGCAGTGCACCTGGTTGAGCTGGAAGGCGGCCGAGTTCTGGGCGTTGAGGCCGTCGCCGGTGAACCGCCAGATCGTCACCTTGTCCATGCCGACGTCCCGGACGCCGGGGCTGACGCGGACGCCGGTGATGGCGGTGCCCGCCTTGTTCAGGACGGTGAGGTTCTGGTCGTCCTGGCAGCCGCGCAGGGCCAGGCCGTACAGCCGGGGCCCGCCCTGGTAGGCGGACTTGTGGTAGGCGTCGGTCGTCGAGGAGGCGTCCGGGGCCGGGTCGACGACGATCAGCGCGTCGCCGTCGAAGCCGGTGCCGAGATCGGTGTTCGGGTACATCGGCCGGAGGAAGGAGCCGACCATGAACGTGCGGTCCGGGAAGTGCGGGTTCCAGTCGCCGCGCAGCGTCACGCCCAGGGAGAGCTTCAGGGGCGCGCCGAGCTTGTAGCGGCCCGGCGGGAAGTAGACGGTGCCGCCCTGGCCCGCCGCGTCGATCGCCTTCTGGATCGCGGGCCGGTCGTCGGCGGAGTTGTCGCCGAGCGCGCCGTAGGCCACGTCCTTGACGTTCAGCCAGCCGGCGCCGGTGTCCGCCGCGGAGGCCTCACCGGCCGCGGCGACCGTGGTGGCGAGGGCGGCGCCGCCGAGGCCGGCCGTGGTGGCGAGCATGCGGCGTCTGGAGGTGGCGTGGTGCGAGGTCATGGACAGGTCCCCCCTGGGTCCGACGGTGATCGTCGGAGGAGGGTCTCACATGGGGGTTTCCGCAGACAGGCCCTAGTTCTGGGCCGCCGCCGAAGCCTGTGCCTCGCCGCGGGCGTGGATCTGGTCGAAGGCGAACTTGGCGAGGTCGTCGCCGATCGTGAAGACCTCGGTGTCCTTCGTCGTCACGTCCTTGCCGCTGGTGAAACCGGCGATCGTGAAGTAGGCGTAGCGGCCGTAGGAGTTGGTCGTCGTACGGCAGACCGCGCCGTCGCAGAAGGCCTTGACGCCCTTGCCGGACAGTGATTTGACGACACTCTTGGTGTCCGCCTGGCCCTTGACCTTCGTCGCCTGTGCCTCGGTGTCGAAGAGGGCCACACCGACCGTGACCGCGATGTTGCCCTTGACGTACGTGACCCGCATGAGGCGGGTGCAGTCGTTCGCGGTGAGGACCTTGGGGAGGGTGCCCGAGGCGACCGGGGCGCAGTTCGTGGTGTCGGCCGTCGGGCCCTTCTTGTACACGGTCGAGGCGACCGTGAGCTGGGTGCCCGGGAAGAGGGTCGCGGGGCTCAGCGGTGCCGTGTCCTTGGCCTTGCTGGAGATGAAATCCTTCGGGTCCAGCGGCGGGGGCGCGCTGGTCGGCGCGAAGGACGGCGAGGTGGCGTCGGCGCTGGGCACGGAGGCGCTCGCGGGCAGGTTGGTGGGCTTGCCCGACGCGCTCGTGTCGTCGTTCGCCGACATCACGGCCATGGCCACGGCTGTGCCGACGGCCACCGTCGCGAGCGCGCCGCCGCCTATGAGCAGCAGTCTCTTGCGCCTGTTGCGCGTCTCCGCGGCGTCGGCGAGCGCGGCCCAGTCGGGGGTCTCGTCGTCGACGTTGCCACCCCAAGGCTGCTGCGAATTGGGTTTCCAGGGATCCCACTGGGACTGGGGTCCCCCCTGTCCGAAGCTCATGGGTCGCATCCTAGACGGGGCAACGGGCGTACAGGTGCGCCTCAATAAGCCCTGGAGCAACTGACGTTGGGGTTGTCACGTTGCGTGCCCGGATAGTTGCTGTGTGCTGTTGTGGGGTGCGGGCCCACGCCATTTTGACCCGCCCAGGGCGGCGCGGGTACTCTTACAGTTCGTTATGCGTATCGGTCTGGTCGTTCTCACGCGAGAGGCCGTACGTAGGTTCCCTGGAGCAGTTACCAGTGGACGGCATACGGGCGCTGAACCCGGCAGTGTCGTCCCAAGCTGCACGATCGCTTCAGTGATGCCATGTTTCAGCACCCATCCACTGAAGAAGAAGGCTGCGAAGTGCGTACGTACAGCCCCAAGCCCGGCGATGTGACTCGCCAGTGGCACGTCATTGACGCCCAGGACATCGTCCTCGGCCGTCTGGCTACCACTGCCGCGAACCTCCTCCGTGGCAAGCACAAGCCGACCTATGCCCCGCACATGGACATGGGCGACTTCGTCATCATCATCAACGCCGACAAGGTTCACCTGTCCGGCAACAAGAAGACCCAGAAGCTGGCGTACCGCCACTCCGGTTACCCGGGTGGTCTGCGCTCCGTCCGTTACGACGAGCTGCTGGCGAAGAACCCCGAGAAGGCCGTCGAGAAGGCCATCAAGGGCATGATCCCCAAGAACACCCTGGGCCGTCAGATGATCAGCAAGCTGAAGGTCTACTCGGGCGACCAGCACCCGCACGCTGCCCAGCAGCCGGTGCCGTTCGAGATCACCCAGGTCGCGCAGTAGTTCCGGCCACACCCCCTAAGACAGAAAAGAATCTGAGGAGAACCGTGGCCGAGACCACCGTTGAGCAGCCGGTCGAAGAGACCGAGACCGAGCTCGTCGACATCGAGAGCTACACCACCGAGTCCGACGTCCCCGTCGAGGGTGAGTACACGTCGGAGTCGCTCGCCGGCCGCTTCGGCGACCCGCAGCCGGCCGCCGGCCTGGGCCGTCGCAAGAACGCCATCGCGCGCGTCCGCATCGTGCCCGGCACCGGCAAGTGGAAGGTCAACGGGCGCACGCTCGAGGACTACTTCCCGAACAAGGTCCACCAGCAGGAAGTCAACGAGCCCTTCAAGGTGCTCGAGCTCGACGGCCGCTACGACGTCATCGCCCGTATCTCGGGTGGCGGCGTCTCCGGTCAGGCCGGTGCCCTGCGCCTCGGCGTGGCCCGCGCGCTGAACGAGGCCGACGTGGACAACAACCGCGCCGCCCTCAAGAAGGCCGGTTACCTCCGTCGCGACGACCGTGCGGTCGAGCGCAAGAAGGCCGGTCTCAAGAAGGCCCGCAAGGCCCCGCAGTACAGCAAGCGCTAAATCTCGCCTGCTGTCTGTACTCCGAACGCCCCGGCGGCACGCCACTTGTGCCGTCGGGGCGTTCGTTTATCACAGCCGGAGGCGTATAACGGCACAAGACGCTCAAAGGCTTGTGTGATCGGATGAACAGGCATCGTATGCCTGGATGCAGGACTTTCGCCCTGCAGAACTTTCGCCTTCCTCAGGAGGACAAGTGGGACGACTCTTCGGCACGGACGGCGTGCGCGGTGTCGCCAACGCGGATCTGACGGCCGAACTGGCCCTCGGGCTCTCCGTCGCGGCGGCGCATGTGCTGGCCGAGGCGGGCACCTTCGCAGGCCACCGGGCGACGGCCGTGGTCGGGCGGGACCCGCGCGCGTCCGGGGAGTTCCTGGAGGCCGCGGTGGTCGCGGGCCTGGCCAGCTCGGGAGTGGACGTACTGCTCGTCGGTGTGCTGCCCACCCCCGCGGTGGCGTATCTCACCGGTGTGCTGGGCGCCGACCTCGGTGTGATGCTCTCCGCCAGCCACAACGCCATGCCCGACAACGGACTGAAGTTCCTCGCGCGCGGCGGGCACAAGCTCGACGACGAGCTGGAGGACCGGATCGAGAAGGTCTACGAGGAGCACCGCACCGGCGCTCCCTGGGACCGCCCGACCGGCTCGGGCGTCGGCCGGGTCCGGCACTACGGCGAAGGCTTCGACCAGTACGTCGCCCATCTCATCGGCGTGCTCCCGAACCGGCTCGACGGGCTGAAGATCGTCCTCGACGAGGCGCACGGCGCCGCCTCCCGGGTCTCCCCGGAGGCGTTCTCGCGCGCGGGCGCAGAGATCATCACGATCGGCGCGGACCCCAACGGGCTGAACATCAACGACGGTTGCGGCTCGACCCACCTGGGTCTGCTCAAGGCCGCCGTCGTCGAGCACGGCGCCGACTTCGGCATCGCGCACGACGGGGACGCCGACCGCTGCCTGGCCGTGGACCACACCGGTGAAGAGGTCGACGGGGATCAGATCATGGCCGTGATCGCGCTGGCGATGCGGGAGCGTTCCGCACTGCGCTCCGACACCGTCGTCGCGACCGTCATGTCGAACCTCGGCTTCAAACTGGCCATGGAGCGCGAGGGCCTGACGCTCATTCAGACCGCGGTCGGTGACCGCTACGTCCTGGAGGAGATGAAGGAGCACGGCTACGCGCTGGGCGGCGAGCAGTCCGGGCACGTCATCATCCTGGACCACGCGACCACCGGCGACGGCACGCTGACCGGCCTGATGCTGGCCGCTCGGGTCGCCGACACGGGTCGTACCCTCAAGGACCTCGCGTCCGTGATGACGCGGCTGCCGCAGGTGCTCATCAACGTGCCCGACGTGGACCGCACCCGGGTGGGCACCTCCGCCGACCTTGCTGCGGCGGTCTCCGAGGCCGAGCGTGAACTCGGGTCCACGGGGCGGGTGTTGCTGCGTCCGTCCGGTACCGAGCCGCTGGTACGGGTGATGGTGGAGGCCGCCGACATCGACCAGGCGCGGTCGGTCGCCGGGCGGCTGGCGGACGCGGTGAAGTCGGCGCTGGGCTGAGTTTCCCTGCCGCCCCCCTCGGCTCGTCCAAGATCGGTACGATCACCGGTCTGACGACAGTCAGCAAGAGCGCCTTGGGGGGCCGGTATGGGTTCGGAACAGCAGTCGGACAGCAGCACGAGACGCCGTAAGTTCCTGGCGGGGGCAGTCGCCGGGCTGGCCGGTGCCGGTGCCGGTGCGGCGATCACCGTGGGGAGCGCGACGCCCGCCGCGGCGGCGGCCGGGGGCTCGGACTGGTTCGACGTCAAGGAGTACGGCGCCGTCGGCGACGGCTCCACGGACGACACCGCCAAGGTCCAGGCGGCGATCGACGCCGCGGCGGCCGGCGGTGGCACCGTCTACTTCCCGACGGGCAAGTACCTGGTCAAACCCGCGGGTACCACCCCCGCCCTGTCGGTCACCGGCAACAACATCCGGCTCGTGGGCGCCAACAGCAAGGCCGCGATGCTCGTGAAGGGCGCGGACGGCATCCTGCTGCGCATGTCGGGGGCCGGGGCCGACAACACCGGTGCGACGCACCGGCGTTACTGCTCCGTCGACGACCTCGGCTTCAACGGCAACAACCACACCGGGCTGCTGCTGGAGCTGTACTACACGGACAACTGCTACTTCCGCGACGTCTTCATGACCAGCAACCTCGACATCTGCGTCGACGCCGTGGAGTTCTGGGACTCCCGCTTCTACAACCTGGTGATCGAGTCGTCCACCGGGACCGCGGGCACCTCCAGCCCCAACATCTGGCTGCGCAACACCTCCACGGCCACCTCGGGGGCATGGGGGTACAGCACCGACAACATCAACCAGATCCACTTCACCGGGTGCCGTCTGGAAGCCTTCGGGACCGGCGCGCTGTGGATCACCCAGGGCCCGGCCGCCATCAACAATCCCAACGGCATCCACCTCACGGACTGCAAGTTCGAGACCTCGCAGATGCAGGGCGGCCCACACCTGAAGGTCGACGCCTCCTGCAAGCACGTCCACGCCAGCAACATCTACGCGTACGCGGGCGGCTTCGCCAGCGGCTACTCCACCGCGCAGAACATCATCGCCTGGGCCGGAATCGCCAGTTCGCTGGAGAACGTCCTCATCGCCAACGGCTCCACCGCCACCATCAACTCCGGCATCGACCTCTATGCCGGATCCGGCACGACCGCCGTCCTGCGCGACGTCGTCGGCGTCTACGGCACCAAGCCGGCCGGGGCTCACATCTACTACGAGGCGAGCAGCGCCGGCGACTTCCTGGTGGAGAACTGCTACGGCAACACCGGCACCCAGTCGAGCGGCACCATCCCGACCCGCAACCAGCCGGGACCCCGGCTACGCCTGGTCGCCGGCGCCGTCAGCGACTCCTCGTTCACCCGGACGCCCCTCGACGGGACGACGGCGGTCGACACGGCCAACAATCGGCTCTACGTGCGGGTGGGCGGCAGTTGGATGTGGACGCAGCTCAACTCCTAGCGTCCGGACGGGTTTTGGCCCGCTCGAGGTGTGCGCTCACGCTGCCAGGCCCAGAACGCCTTCTGGGCCAGCAGCGTGAGCGTGCCCGCCAGCACGATGCCGCCCAGGTTGGCGAGCAACTGCCAAGTGGAGCCCCACGTCTGGGAGTAGTCGCCGTAGCTGAAGGCCACGGCGGCGTTCGCGGCGGCCGGGACGGTCGTCACCGAGATCGCGACGCCGATCAGGGCACCGGACTTCGCGGACGTCAGCGACAGGGTGCCCGCGATGCCGGCCAGGAAGGCCACGACGAAGGACATCCAGTCGGGCTTCCAGATGAAGGCGGTGTTGGGGCGCGGGGCCTCCACCATCGACTTCTCGAAGAGCCCGAGGGTGTCCAGCAGCCAACTGAAGCCCGCCGTAAGGACCATGGCCGCCGCGAACCCGGCGAGCAGCGCCCACAGCGACCGCCAGACCAGTTGGGGTGCCTTCCGCACCAACGCCGTCGAGATTCCCGCGAGCGGCCCGAACTCCGGTCCTACGGCCATCGCGCCCACGATCAGGATCGCGTTGTCCAGCATCACACCGCAGGCCGCGAGCATGGTCGCCACGGCCAGGAACGCGACGTAGGTGACGGTAAGGGTCGACTCCTCGTGCGTCGCGTCGGCGAGGTGCTCCCACAGCACGGCGTCGGCACCTTCGCCGGGCGCCTCCTCCGCGGCCTCGTCGGCCCGCTCCGACAGCGACAGGTCGATGTTCTCGACGGCGATGGAGCCGGTGCGGTCCAGCTCCAACTCCCTTAGCGCGCCGATGAGTTCGTCACCGGCCTCGCGGGCGACATCGCACATCACGACGTCGCCGGCCGGGTTGCGGGCGGCGCCGGGCAGGACGACGAGGTGTGCGGTGCCGACGGTCGTCTCGATCAGCCGGACCACGGCGTCGGTCCGGTCGGCGGGGGAGATCAGGCGCAGGTGCAGCATGACGCACTTCTATCAGGCCGCACTACAGCTTCCGCAGGCTGAGTCGGCGCACCTTGTGGTCGGTTCCCTTGCGGATGACGAGGGCGGCGCGGCCCCGGGTGGGGGCGATGTTCTCCACCAGGTTGGGTTTGTTGATGGTGCGCCAGAGGGTGCGGGCGTAGTCGACGGCCTCGTCCTCGGAGACCTGGGTGTACTTGCGGAAGTACGAGTCCGGGTTCTGGAACGCGGTGGCGCGCAGCTTGCGGAACCGGTTCAGATACCAGCGCTCGATGTCCTCGGCGCTCGCGTCGACGTACACACTGAAGTCGAAGTAGTCGGCGAGACCGACCCGCGTACGGCCGTCCTTGCCGGGGAGCGCGGGCTGCAGCACGTTCAGCCCCTCCACGATCAGGATGTCGGGCCGGCGGACGGTGAGCCGCTGATCGGGCACGATGTCGTAGATGAGGTGCGAGTAGACGGGCGCGGTGACCTCGTCCTTCCCGGCCTTGATGTCGGCGACGAAGCGGGTGAGCGCGCGGCGGTCGTACGACTCGGGGAAGCCCTTGCGCGACATGAGCCCGCGGGCCTCCAACTCCCTTGTGGGCAGCAGGAATCCGTCGGTGGTGACCAGTTCGACGCGGGGGTGCTCGGGCCAGCGGGAGAGCAGCGCCTGGAGGAGGCGCGCGACGGTCGACTTTCCCACGGCCACGGAGCCGGCGACGCCTATGACGAACGGGGTGCCGGACTGGGAGCCCTGTTCGCCGAGGAAGGTGTTCAGCGCGTTTCTCAGGCCGTCCGTGGCGCCGACGTAGAGGTTGAGGAGTCTGGACAGCGGGAGGTAGATGTCACGCACCTCGTCGAGGTCGATGACATCACCGAGGCCGCGCAGCTTCTCGACCTCCTCGGCGGTGAGCGGCAGCGGCGTCTTGTCGCGCAGCGCGCTCCACTCGGCTCGGGTGAGGTCGACGTAGGGAGTCGCCTCCGGCTTGTGCCGGTGGGCGCTCCGGGGCATCGGGGAGACCGGAGAGATCACAGTCCATTGTTAACGGAGTTTGAACGGGGTGGTGGGTGGGGTCGGTCACGTCGGACGGCGGGCCCCGCCGAAACCGGAACAATCCGGCTTCGGCGGGGCTCTGGGAACGGGTTGATCAGGGCCGGAAGCCCGTCACTTGGACCATGCTTCCGTGCGCGTGGCCGTCCGGTTCCTCGACCTCGAATCCGGCCGAGGCGAGGATCGCCGTCATCACGGCCCGCATCTGGCCGAGCACCGTCTGATAGTGGCGGAGGGCCGGAGGCGGGTTCGCGTAGTCGATCCCCCGGGCGTAGAGCTCGAGCGCGGGACCTCTCAGCTCCGCGTCCGTGTGCCAGTCCGCGTACACCCCGCCGTCGACGAAGGGCGTGACGTGCACGTCCACGCCGGGCAGGTAGTGCGGACCGCCGGTGAGGTCACCCCTGTACACGGTGAAACCGACGAGCCGCAGTTCCCGGCACACCTGCTCGGCCAGAGCCTGGCGCTTCTCGACGACCTCTGGCGGGGCCTTCGGGGGCAGGTCGAATCTGGGTTCGGTCATGGCTCTATCGTTCCTCGCCCTGCGGATCGGCTGTCGCGGACTTTGCCAGGCGTCGCCCACGGGCCTGATTGATGTAGTGGCCGAGCAGCTCCTGCGCTCCCTCCCAGTAGGAAATGTCGTAGGGGACCGACCAGGTGATCGGTGTGCCCGGTGCGAGGGCGTCCTCCAGAGCGGAGCCGCAGTTCTTGCAGGGCTGCCGCTCGGTGTAGAGGGCTTCGATCGTCTTGGGGTCGATGTTCCGTGCTTTCAGCTTGTCCAGGATCGTTGTCTCCGAGTGCCCCGTGAAGCCGCTGTTGCCGATCACGTAGTCGCCGGTCTTGGGGTCGTTCCATCCCGGTACCTTCGCGACGGCGATGTTGTGATCCGGCCCGTAGTATCCGCTCTCCGTCCTGAACTGGAACGCGAGCCTGCTCATTTCGTCGCTGTTGTAGCCGATCAACCCCGTGGGGCATCCGCCGGCGGTCACGGACGCTCGTGTGGTCAGCGAGGTACGGACCCTGGCGCAGGCCTCGACCAGTTCGTCGAGTCCCTTGATCCCGATCTGCAGGACGACGTCGTCGGCGAGGCCCAGGGCGCGCAAAGCCTGGTAGGCCTCGGTGAAGCCGATGCCGGTCCGCGCGGCCGCGTCCACCGCCCTGACCGCGTCCGCGATGGGCCTGAGGATCTTGCCCGCGAACAGGGACGCGACATCCACGGCCGCCCACGCGCAGCCGCCCAGGCTTCCGCCGGCGCCGCCCGGGGCGATCTTCTGGACGCACCTGATCCAACTGCCGAAGAGGATGTCGACCGGGTCGATGTTCCTCTGGTACTCGGCGATCGTGATGGTGTGCGTGACCTCGGTGGAGAGTTCCTTGGTCGGGTACTCGCCCAGGTAGACCGTGGCGCCGGAGGGGCAGCGGTACTGCTCCAGGTCCAGGTCCTGCGCGGTGCACATGTACAGGTCGAGGACCGCCTTGAAGCGGATCTTCGTGGTGATCGTGCAGTCGCCCTTGTAGAAGAGCTTGTCGATCCAGCCGTCGCAGCCGTCCGTCTTCCTGACGGTCTCCGGATCGCCGATCTTGTCGAGATGGTCGACGACGTAGAACATGTTGCCGATGGAGCCGCCGACCTCGTCGAAGACGGTTCCTGTTTCGAGTTGGCCGGCCTTGTCCTGGCGTTCGGTTCTGTCGGCCGCCTCCTGCGCCTCCGTCGCGTACTTGTCCGCGTCCTTGGCCGCCTGCTCCGCCTCGGTCGCCGCAACGTCCGCCCGGTCGGCCGCCGCTCGGGCGTCCTTGGCCGCCGCTTCGGCCTCGGTGGCCGCCGCGCGGGCCGCGGCGGCGTCGAGGGCTGCCTGGTCGGCTGCGGAGCGGGCTGAGGTGGCGTAGTTCTCGGCGCGGCCGGCTGCCGCGTCGGCCGCTGCCGCGTCCTCGGTGGCCTGGCGGTCGTACTCGATCGTGCGGGTCAGGGACTGGGCCGCCTTGGCGGCGGCTGCCGCCGCGTCGGCCGCGTAGCCGAGGGCCTCCTGGGCGTAGCCGCGGGCGGCCTTGGCGTAGCCGGCGGCGTTGGCCGCGTGCTGGAGGGCGGCCTTGGCGTCGCCCGTCGCCTGGTCGGCGATGGCCTGGGCGGCGGCGGCCTCCTCGGACGCGTTGCGGGCGTGGGCGGCGGCCACGGCCTGTTGCTGCTCGGCGATCGTCTTGGACGACTGGCCGCTCAGGACGACCAGGGCCGCGGCCGAGTCGGTGGTGAGGTAGGGCGAGCCGAGCTGGATCGCGTCGTTGGCCGGGGCGGCGACCTGTTCGGCGGACGTCGTCGCGTCCACCGCGGCCTGGGCGGTGACATGGGCGAAGCCCGCCGCCTTCGCCGCGGCGATACGGGCGTTGGCGGCCTCCTTGAGCGCGGCGTTCGCGTTGGTCCGTGCGGTCTTGGCCAACTCCTCGGCCTGGTCGGCCAGTTGGACCGCGGTCTTCGCCTCCTCGGCGGCGTGCGCGGCGGCCTTGACGGCGTCGGCGACCGCTGCCGTGGCGGTGCGTACGGCGGCGTCGGCCTTCAGCTTGGCGGCCTGGGCCGCGTCCGCGTCGGCGCGGGCCCGCTTGGCGGCGGCCTCGGCCCGGGTGGCGGCGGCGTCCGCTTCGGCGGCGGCCTGGGTGGCGGCGTTCGCCGCGGCGCGGGCGTTCGTGGCGGCCGTCTCGGCCTTGCCGGCCTGGGTGTCCGCCTCGTTCGCGGCACTTCGGGCCGCGTCCGCCGCGTCACCGGCGTCCAGGGAGTCGGCGTAGGCACCCTTGGCGTCGGCCTTGGCGCGGGCCGCGTCGGCCTTCTGCTCGGCCTCCCACGCGTCGTCCCGCTTGTCCTTGGCGTTGTCGCGGGCGCCGACCGCGTCGTCCCGCCTGCTCTGCGCGGTCTGCTCGGCGGTCTCGGCCTTGTCCTTGGCGTCCTTGGCCTTGACCGCCTCGGCCTGGGCCGTCTGCTTGTGCTGGTTCGCCTCCGCCTGCTTGGCCTCGGCGGTCTCCTTCTCCGCCTTCGCGGTGGCTTCCTCGGACTCGGCCGCGAGCCGCTTGGCGTGCGCGTCGGCGGCGGCGGCCTTCGCGTCGCTCTCGGCGCCCAGGGCCACGGTGAGCTTGGCCTCCGCGGTCTCCTTGTCCTTCTTGGCGTTGTCGCGGTGGACCTTCGCCGCGTCGGCCGCGGCCTTGGCCTGCAACTCGGCCTTCTCGGCGGCCTTCTTGCGGAACTCGGCCTTCACCTGCGCGGCCTGTGCCAGCGCCCGCTGGGTGATGGTCGCGCTGTCGGCGACGGCGGCGCGGGTGGCGGCCTCGGCGGTCGTGCCGGCCTTCACCATCGCGTCCAGCGCGGCGACCGCGCCCTTGGTGACCTGTGCCTTCTGCTGGCCGACCAGCAGTCCGCGGCCCCGGGGCGCGCCGTTCGTGTCCGCGACGGTGTACGCGGCCTGCTCGGCGGTGTCCGAGGCGGTGGCCGCCTTCTGCGCGGCGGTGAGCTGGGCCTTGATGTCGGCGAGCTTGCTCGCCGATGCCGCGCGGGCCTTGGCGAGGCCGGCGGCGGCCTTGGTGAACTGGGCCGCCGGCGGCACGGTCCCGGTGTGGCCGGAGGGCGTGACGTCGTACTGCTGGGGGCCGCCGCTGGTGCAGTCCCACAGCCGGCTGTCCTGGCCCACGGTGTAGGCGGCCAGGTCGACGCACTTGCCGGTGCCGGTGTTCTTCAGGGCCGAGGTGGCCCGGAGGTTGAACTCCCAGGTCTGCGCGGGCGAGCTGTTGCACGTCCACTGGCGGATCTTCGTGCCGTTGGCCGGGTTGTTGCCCGCGACGTCCACGCACTTCAGGGAGTTGACGTTGCGCAGGTGCAGGCCCTTGTCGTCGCCGTAGATCTCCCACTTCTGCGCGGCCGCGGTGGAGCACGTGTTCAGTTGGACCGCGGCGCCGTCGGTCTTGGCGGCGTCCTGGACCTCCAGACACTTGCCGGCGGCCGCGTGCACCTTGATGGCGGTCGGCGCGTTGCCGACCCAGCCGATCCCGCCGTCGGACCAGTAGTCCTGCCAGCGGGTGAGCCGGTCGGCGGCCCAGGACTGGCCCAGCAGATCGCCGAGCGTCTTGGACGCGGTGGCGAGGGCCTCCACGGCGGTCTTGTTCGCGTCCAGGATCTGGTTGCGCTGGGTCGCCTGCGAGGCGATCTCCTGCTGCCACTCGGTGGCGGCGGCCGAACTCGCCGCGCCCAGCACGCCGTTCGGGTCGAGCGGATCACGCCACGCACAGGTGGCGAACCTGGACTTCAGATTCTCCACGGCGATCCGGTACTCGGCGCTGTCCGGGTCCGGGGCGGTACGGGGGAAGCCGCCGGACTCCAGGAAGATACGGGCGTCGTCGGCGTCCGTGTGCCGGCCCGGGCCCCCGTGCATCCAGGTGAACGCGTCCCGCTCGGCGCGGGCCCGGTTCCACTCGCTGGTCGGCAGACCCGGGTCGGGGTCGGCGGTGTAGCGCGGGTTCCCCAGGGTGTCGACGGCGGCGAGGGTCGCCGTGTCGACGGCGGGCGTGGAGTCCTCGTAGAAGTCGTCCTCGTTCTGCCAGAACCGGTCGGAGATCCACTGGGTCAGGCCGGTCTGGCCGTAGAAGCTCTCCAGGCCGTCGCCGTTGGTGCCGGGCGGCCAGTGGAAGCCGGTCTCGGTGAAGCCGGCCGGGGTGTTCAGTCCGGTGACGGGCACTTTCCAGGCGTCGCGGAGCGCGTTGATCTCGTTGAGTTCGCGGGCCGAGAAGTCGCGGTCCTTCTGGTACGCCGTCGACAGCGGCGTCTGCTCCCAGTGGGCCCGGTCGGCCTGGGTGTGCAGCGCGTCCTGCGGCTGGTTCAGGGCGTTCTGCGCGGTCGTGGCCATGTAGGTGCCGCCGAGCCGCAGGACGTCGGTCATCAGGCACTGGTCCTGCCGCAGTTGCTCGGCGGCGGTGTCCTCGTACCAGGGATAGCTGTCACTCGCGGGGACGGCGTCCTGCCCGCCGGCGGGGAGGACCTGACCCGAGCCGACGGCTATGCCGGCGAGCAGCGCGGTGGCGAGGACGGGCGGGAGGAGCCGGGTGAGGACCGGGCCGGCGGCGAATCGTGCCGACTTCGGCGGTCTCTGTCGTCCGGGCGGTATCGGCGGTCGGCCGAGTCTGAGGCGCATGCGTGGGTCCCCTGTCAGGGGGAGTGCGACGCGCGCGCCCGCTCCGGTGGACGCGCGCGTGCGCCAGTGCGGCATGGCGACGTGATCCCCCGTGGCGCGGCGACGCTGTTCCCCCGGTCGCTGGCTTGAACTGAACGCTTGTGGCTTGGTCAAGAGCCGGTCAAACGCGCGCCACTGTAAGCAGGCGGTAAGTGCATTGGGCAAGGCTTTTCCGCCGCGCCCGGGCACGGTGGCGCGAAGTCGCCCATCGCGGACGTCCATGGCGCGCCCCACGCAACCCAGCCGCCCCAAGGGGAATCCTGTGCATCTTTTGTGGTCGACCTGTGAGGCCCGTGGGGGTGCGGCGGTCAGGGTTGGCTGGTTCTCGACCATGGCCGGAATTTCCGAAATCGGGCACGAAGTGCCGTGTTCGGACGGGCTTCGGCGCCTAGGCTGCGGCGCATGTGCGGAATCGTGGGATACGTGGGGTCGCAGTCGGCGCTCGATGTGGTGATGGCCGGACTGAAGCGACTGGAGTACCGGGGGTACGACTCGTCGGGCGTCGCCGTGCTCGCGGACGGCGGGCTGGCGGCGGCCAAGAAGGCCGGGAAACTCGTCAATCTGGAGAAGGAACTGGTCGAACACCCGCTGCCGGCGGGCTCGACGGGCATCGGGCACACGCGCTGGGCCACGCACGGCGGCCCGACGGACGCGAACGCCCACCCGCACCTCGACAACGCGGGGCGCGTGGCGGTCGTCCACAACGGCATCATCGAGAACTTCGCCTGTCTGCGGGCCGAGTTGACGGAGCGCGGGCACGGCCTCGCCTCCGACACGGACACCGAGGTGGTCGCGCATCTGCTGGCCGAGGAGTTCTCGGCGTGCGCGGACCTGGCGGAGGCGATGCGGCAGGTGTGCCGGCGGCTGGAGGGCGCGTTCACCCTGGTCGCGGTGCACGCGGACGAGCCGGACGTGGTGGTCGGCGCGCGCCGCAACTCGCCGCTCGTCGTCGGGGTCGGCGAGGGCGAGGCCTTCCTCGCCTCCGACGTCGCCGCGTTCATCGCGCACACCCGCTCGGCGATCGAACTGGGCCAGGACCAGGTGGTCGAGCTGCGCCGGGACGGGGTGACGGTCACCGGGTTCGACGGGGCTCCGGCCGAGGTCCGCTCGTACCACGTCGACTGGGACGCCTCCGCCGCCGAGAAGGGCGGCTACGACTACTTCATGCTCAAGGAGATCGCCGAGCAGCCGAAGGCCGTCGCCGACACGCTGCTGGGGCGGATCGACGTGGAGGGTCTGCTGACGCTGGACGAGGTCCGCATCCCCGTCCACGAGCTGCGGGAGATCGACAAGGTCGTCATCGTCGCCTGCGGTACGGCCTTCCACGCGGGCCTGATCGCCAAGTACGCCATCGAGCACTGGACCCGTATCCCGTGCGAGGTGGAGCTGGCGAGCGAGTTCCGCTACCGGGACCCGATCCTCGGCAGCCGGTCGCTGGTGATCGCCATCTCCCAGTCCGGCGAGACGATGGACACCCTGATGGCGCTGCGGCACGCCCGCGAGCAGGGCTCGAAGGTCCTGGCGATCTGCAACACCAACGGGTCGACGATTCCCCGTGAGTCGGACGCGGTGCTGTACACGCACGCCGGGCCGGAGGTCGCCGTGGCATCGACGAAGGCGTTCCTGACGCAACTCGTCGCGTGCTACCTGGTCGCGCTGTATCTCGGTCAGGTGCGGGGCACCAAGTGGGGCGACGAGATCCAGGCCGTCATCCGGGACCTGTCGCAGATCTCCGGCGAGGTCGAGCGGGTGCTGGAAACCATGGAGCCGGTACGGGAGTTGGCGCGGTCGGTGGCCGACAAGAACACGGTGCTGTTCCTTGGCCGGCACGTCGGCTATCCGGTCGCTCTCGAAGGCGCCCTGAAACTCAAGGAGTTGGCGTACATGCACGCCGAGGGCTTCGCGGCGGGCGAGCTGAAGCACGGGCCGATCGCCCTGATCGAGGAGGGCATGCCGGTTGTCGTCGTCGTTCCCTCCGCGCGCGGCCGTTCCGTCCTCCACGACAAGATCGTGTCCAACATCCAGGAGATCCGGGCGCGGGGCGCGATGACGATCGTGATCGCGGAGGAGGGCGACGAGACGGTCGTCCCGTACGCCGACCATCTGATCCGGATCCCGGCCACGCCCACGCTGCTGCAACCGCTGGTCGCGACGGTGCCGTTGCAGGTGTTCGCGTGCGAGCTGGCGACGGCTCGGGGCAACGAGGTGGACCAGCCGCGGAATCTGGCGAAGTCGGTGACGGTGGAGTAGTTCTCCGCACCGTCGAGGAACTACCGCGAAGGCTCCGGTCGGGAGGGCGAGGGTCGCCCCGGCCGGAGCCTTCGCGTCGTCGGGGGCGGGGCGACTTCCGCCACGTGTGAGGTGAACTGGCCGCATTCCAGGGGTAGTTGCTCCCGGCGGTGGCCCGAAACGATGACCCGAAACCGAGCCCGTCGACGAGCCCCGAGCTGATGGGATGGTGCCGAGAGGCATATGACGGGGCGAGGAGGACGGAGGAGCCGGGGTGCGGGACCGGGCGGGGCGTTGGCCGTTGGTGGGGCGCGAAGCGGAACTGGCGTATTTCGCGGCGGCCCTGGCGGACCGGGAGTGCCGGGGGTTCGTGGTGGGCGGGGCCGCGGGCGTGGGCAAGTCGCGGTTGGCCGAGGAGTGTCTGGAGCGGGCCGCGGCCGCCGGGTACCGGGTGGGGCGGGCCACCGCGAGTGTCGCCGCGGGCGCGGTGCCGTTGGGGGCGATCGCCCATCTGCTGCCCGTCGGGGTCGACCTGACCGACCCGGTTGCCGGATTCGCCGCCGTCGCACGGGAGTTGGCCTCCGGGCCGGGGCGGCAGTGGGTGCTGTTCGTCGACGACATGCATCTGCTGGACGCCGCCTCGGCCGTACTGCTGCGGCAGTTGATGGACACCGGCGTCCTCCTGCTGATCGGCACCGTGCGCACCGGTGAGCCGTACGGGGACGCCGTCGCGGCGCTGCGCGGCGGGGACGCGGTGTACCGGGTCGATCTGACCGTGCTGGGTCCGGAGCAGGTCGAGGCGCTGTTGCAGGCCGCGCTGGGGAGACCGGTCGCCCGGAGAACACTGCACGAGCTGTCGGCCGCCAGCGGAGGCAACGTCCTCTACCTGCGTGAACTCGTCCTCGGTGCGCTGGCCGCCGGGAACCTCGCCGAGGACGGGGAGATCTGGCACCTGGTCGACGACCGGTTACCCGGCACCGCGCGGCTGACCGAGATGATCAGCACGCGGCTGGCCGGCGCCGACGCCGCGGGACGCCCCGTCCTGGAGCTGCTGGCACTGTGCGAACCGCTGCCCCTCGCCCACGCCGAAGCCCTCGCCCCGCCGCAGGTCACGGCGGCCCTGGAGCGGGCGGGACTGGTCCGGATCGCCCAGGACCGGCGCCGTACGACCGTGTCGCTGGCCCACCCCCTGTACGGCGAGGTGCTGCGCGCCGGGCTGCCGGTGCTGCGCCGCCGTGAGCTGCTCCTCGACCAGGCCGCCCGGGTCCAGGCGCGAGGTGCCCGTCGCCGCGGCGATCCGCTGCACATCGCCGGCTGGCAACTGACCGCCACCGGCACCGCCGACCCGGCCCTCCTCGCCCGGGCCGCCGTACTGGCCCGGCACGCCCACGACCTGCCCCAGACCGTCGCCCTCCTGGACGCCCTGCCGGAGAAGTACCGGACCACCGCCACCGACCTGCGGCTCGGCGAGGCCCTCTTCGAGCTGGGCCGCTGGGACCGGGCCGAGGCCACGCTCGCAAGGGCCGACGCCCTCGCCGTGGAGGAGCAGGACAGGCTCGCCGTCGCCCTGGTCCGCACGACGAACCTGCTGTGGAGCAACGCCCCCGTCGCCGAGGCGCTCGCGGTCAACGACGCCGCCCGAGAGCGGATCAGCGGCCCGGCCGACCGCCGCAAACTCACCATCAACGAGGGTTTCCTGCGGATCGTCGGCGGCCGGCCGGTCGAGGGCCTGGCCCTGCTGGCGGATCTGGAGACCGACGTCGGCGACGCCCCCGACGTCAACGCCTGGCTGCGCGGGGCCTGGATGAAGCCCGCCGCGCTCGCCCTGGTGGGCCGGACCGCCGAGGCCACGACCTGGGCGCGGCGCGCCCACGACGGGCACCGGCTGGTCCAGGAACGTGCCCTCGCCTCCCATCCCGCGTTCCAGCGCGTCCCGCTCGTCCTCGCCCTCACCGAAGCCGGTCTCCCGGCGGCCGAGGCCTGCCGGGAGGGCGAGCACGCCTACGCCGAACTCACCGCCGCCGGTTCCCCCGTGCGGATCTGGCTGGCCGTCCTCCTCGGCCGCGCGCACTGGCTGGCCGGCCACCCCGTCACCGCCCGCCGCTGGTGGGCCGAGGCCGCCACCGTGGCCCGCTCCATCGACCACGCCATGGCCCTGCGTCTGGTGCTCGCGGGCCTCGCCGCCTGCGCGGCCGTACTGGGAGACCTGGACGCGGCCGAGGCGACGCTGGCCGAGCATCGCGCCCTGCCGCCGGTGGAGCCCGGGCTGCTGTCCGCCGGGGAGGAACTCCTGGGCGAGGCTTGGCTGTTGGCCGCGCGCGGGCAGGTGGGGCGGGCCCGGTCGGTGCTCGTCGAGGCGGCCGGCGTCGCCCGCGCGAGCGGCCATGTCACCGGTGAGGCACTGCTGTTGACCGATGTCGCCCGGCTCGGCGGAGCCAAGGAGGTCACCGGCCGGCTGACCGCGCTCGCCCTGGTCTGTGACGGTGAACTCGCCCCCGCCCGAGCCCAGTTGGCGAGAGCGCTGGTCGCCGACGACCCCGAGCTGCTCCTCCTGGCCGCCGACGCGTGCCAGGCCGTGGGTGCGGAGCTGCTCGCCGCCGAGGCGGCCGCCGCCGCCGCGGCCGCCTGGCGCCGGGCGGACCGCCCCCGCCGCGCCGCCGCGGCCGACCGGCGGGCCGCCACCGCCCGGGCCCGCTGCGAGGGCGCCCGCACCCCCCTGCTGACCACCGCCCGGGCCACCGCCCCGCTCACCGTCCGCGAACGCGAGATCGCCCTGCTCGCCGCCGTCGGCACCACCAGCAAGGACATCGCCACCGCTCTGGCCCTGTCGGTGCGCACGGTCAACAACCACCTCCAGCACGCCTACGCCAAGCTCGGCGTCACCACCCGGCACGAACTCGCCCAGGCACTCGGGGTAGTTGAGTAACGGTTGCTCATCCCCCGCGAGCGTGGCGCGGACACGCTGTCCCCTGGCGGCAACGTTGTCGCCGGACCACCCAGTTCTCGTCATCGGGGGATGACCCAATGGGCATGACCAACGCAACTCCCAGACGTGCCGGCCGTGTTGTCGTCGCCGTCGCGACGGCGCTCGGCGCGAGCCTGGTCGGGCTCTCGGCCGCCGTCGCCCAGCCGCAGGCGGTGACCTACTACACGGTGACCAACTACAACAGCGGCAGGTGCCTGGATGTACCGGAATCCGCGACGGACGACGGACACGGCCTGGAGCAGTACTCCTGCAACGGCGGCCGGAATCAGCAGTGGGCGCTGCAGTTGGTCGACAGCAACTACTACCTTCTCGTCAATCTGAACAGCGGCAAGTGCGCGGACGTCCGGCAGTCGAGCCAGGACGACAACGCCGTGGTCAACCAGTACGGCTGCACCAGGAGCCCCAACCAGCAGTGGCTGCTGAGGGCCGCACCGGCCGGTGTCAACGGGGTCCAACTGGTGGCCCGCCACAGCGCCAAGTGCATGGCCGTCGCCAACGCGAGCCAGTCGGACAAGGCCGGAATCGTCCAGTCCACCTGCGGTACGACCGCCGCGTACAGCCAGTACTGGCAGTTCAACTGATGCGGGCCGCGCGAAGAACCGTCCTCACGGTCGTCCTGACCGTGCTGTGCGCGTTGGCGGGATCCGGGGTCGGCTGGGCCGCCTCGGGCCACGGGGGACCCGACGGGGAATCAACTGCCGTGGCGGCGAAGGCCGTTGCGGCCAAGCGCCCGGCCTGGCAGGCGACGAGCAGCGCGCCGAGCCCGGGACTTCCGGCGGAGCGGCGGAGCGCCGCGCCGGCACTGCTGGCCTGTGACACGCACGCGGTCGGCACCTGGGGCTACACGGACCAGGCCGGTGTGCGGCACAACGGGATGAACATCCAGGTCCAGGTGCGGGATCTGCTGACCGGCGCGCTGATCGCCGGACTCACGGACTCCGCGGGCCGCTTCGACATCTGCTTCGGGGCCGCGCAGTTCACGCAGTTGTACGTCACGATCAAGGCCGAGAACGCCGCGTGGCGGGTGCAGAACGGCACCGACATCTACAACTGGAGCACGCCGGTCCGCGCCAACCCGGCGGCGGGCAGCACGGTGAACTTCGGCGGCCTCCTGCCCGGCGACGGCGTGACGGGCAACCGCGCCGCCCACGCGTTCGACGTGGGCAACGACGCCTGGCTGGGGGTCCCGCACTCGAACGGCTGCTGGGACCCGAAGGACACCACCTGCCGTCAGTTGCGGATCAACTGGTTGAACACCGGACCCGAAGACATGGATCACTACGACCAGGTGGGCAACGTGGTGCTCCTGTCCCCCGGGACCCCGGACGCCCCGATGGAGGTCATGCACGAGATCGGCCACGCCCTGATGGACGACGTCTACAACGACGCGTTCCCGTCGACCGCGGGGTGCCCCGTCCCGCATCCGCCCAGCCAGGCCAGCACCGCCGTATGCGCATGGATCGAGGGATGGGCGACCTTCTTCTCACTGGCCATGAACCACACCCCGGTCTATCAGTTCCGCAACGGCGCCTCGACCAACTTCGAGATCCCGAGCTGGGGCTTCGCCAGCGTCGCCAACGGTGACGTGACGGAGGAGCGGGTCATCGGGGCGCTGTGGGACCTCATCGACATCAACTCCGGCGGTTCCGAGACCTGGGACCAGCACAGCGAGGGCTTCGGGGCCGCCTTCTCCACGCTCGCGCATCACGTCGACAACACGCTGGCGTCGTTCTGGACCAGTCGTGGCACGGACGGTTTCGACGTGTCCGACGCCTCGCTGGGGTCGCTCTACCAGAACACGATCGACTACGGCTACCGCAAGCCCCTGCTCGACGCCCAGCCCCAGTTCCTCCCCACGTTCACCCAGCCCACACCGCCGCAGAACTTCGGCCTGACCACCGCGGTCCACTCGTGGTCCGTCATCGCGCTGCGGCCGTCGAACCCGACCGACTTCGACCTCCAGCTCTACGACGACCGGGCGCAGACGACGTTCCTCGGCGGCAGCTCCCTGAACGACCAGGCGGTCGACTTCGTCGCGATCGACTCCAACCTGCGGCCGGTGGGCGACTACTACCCCCGGGTGAACCAGTTCCGGGGACCCGGCACCTACACGATCGAGTCCGTGATGGGCTTCGACACCTTGCAGCCCGGGTCGTCCACCACCTTCCACCTCAACGACGCGCAGGTCGCCGCCGTACAGGACACTCCGCTGACCGCGGGTGTGCCGGTGACGATCACGCTGACTCCGCAGAGCCCGATCTCGGTGGCGAGTCTGTTCGTCATGGGCGACGATCCGGGCAATCCGTCGTCGTTCGTGCAGGCCCGTGTCTCCGCGGTGGCGTCCGCCGTCGGGTCCAACTCCGGCGGGCAGCCGGTCTCGGTGACCTTCACGCCGACGCGGACCGCCGAGTACGGCATCGTGACCACGTTCGACAACGTCGGCGGCGACTACACGCTGACCCGAAGCTGAACCACTGCGGGGGGAGGGGGTGCTGCGCGGCCTCGGCCGCGCACCACCCCCTCTGGCGTGTCCGCCGCCAGGGGCCACCGTCATAGGGTGCTCGCCATGAGCATCATCGGGGTTGGTATCGACGTGGCCGAGATCGCCCGGTTCGC
Organism: Streptomyces sp. NBC_01478; assembly: GCF_036227225.1. Classification (GTDB taxonomy): domain Bacteria; phylum Actinomycetota; class Actinomycetes; order Streptomycetales; family Streptomycetaceae; genus Streptomyces. The sequence goes on from NZ_CP109444.1 coordinate 7,002,142, forward strand.
GGCGTCCCTGGAACGCACGCCCGGTATGGCCCAACGCCTGTTCCTGGACAGCGAGTTGCTGCTCCCGAGCGGCGAACGCCGTGGGCCCGCCTCGCTCGCCGCCCGCTTCGCCGCGAAGGAGGCGCTGGCCAAGGCGCTGGGCGCCCCGGCCGGCCTGCACTGGACGGACGCCGAGGTGTACGTCGAGGACAGCGGGCAGCCCCGGCTGAAGGTGACGGGGACGGTCGCGGCGCGCGCGGCCGAGCTGGGGGTGCGGTCGTGGCATGTCTCGTTGAGCCATGACGCGGGGGTGGCCTCGGCCGTGGTGATCGCCGAGGGCTGACGCCGGACGGCCCGGGTGCGGTTCCGGTCGCCCACGGGGCAGACTCGAACACATGCGTACTGCGTACAGCGTGGAGACGGTAAGGGCAGCCGAGCAAAGGCTGATGGCACGGCTTCCGGAAGGCGCGCTCATGCAGCGCGCCGCCGCCGGACTGGCCGTCGCCTGCGCCCAGTTGCTGGGGCGGGTCTACGGCAGCCGGGTCGTGCTGCTGGTGGGCAGCGGGGACAACGGGGGCGACGCCCTGTACGCGGGGGCGCGGCTGGCCCGGCGCGGGGCGGCCGTCACCGCCGTGCTGCTCGCACCCGAGCGCACCCACGCCGGCGGGCTCGCCGCGCTGCTCCGCGCGGGCGGTCGTACGCTCGCGCCGGGTGACGCGGAGGAGCCGGTGCGCGGGGCCGATCTCGTCGTCGACGGCATTGTCGGGATCGGCGGGAAGGGCGGACTGCGGCCCGATGCGGCGCGACTGGCCGGGCTTGCGGGGGAGTCCCGGGGGCTTGTCGTCGCCGTCGATCTGCCCAGCGGGGTCGAGGCGGACAGTGGCCAGGTGCTCGGGGCCGCCGTGCGGGCCGATCTCACCGTCACCTTCGGGGCGCACAAGCCCGGGTTGCTGATCGATCCCGCGCGGGAGTACGCCGGGTCCGTGCGGTTCGTCGACATCGGGCTGAGGGCCGAACTGCCGTCCGGCGAGCCCGCGTTGGAGGCCCTTCAGCATGTGGATGTGGCGGACTTGCTGCCGGTGCCGGGGGCCGAGAGCGACAAGTACCGGCGGGGGGTCGTGGGGATCGCCGCCGGGTCCGGGCGGTATCCGGGGGCGGCTGTGCTGGCCGTCGCCGGGGCGTTGCGGGGTGGGGCGGGGGCCGTGCGGTACGTCGGGCCGGCCGCCGATGCGGTGATCGCCCGGTTTCCCGAGGTGCTGGTGTCGGAGGGCGGGCCGCTCAAGGCGGGGCGGGTGCAGGCGTGGGTCGTCGGGCCGGGCGCGGGGGACGACGCGTCGGCTGTCGCGGAGGTGGTGACCGCCGATGTGCCGGTGCTCATCGACGCGGACGGGCTGCGGTTGGTCGATGCGGGAGCCGTGCGGGGACGGGGGGCGCCGACGCTGATGACTCCGCATGCGGGGGAGGCGGCGGCGTTGCTGGGCGTGGCCCGGGGGGAGGTCGAGGGGGCTCGGCTGGACTCCGTGCGGGAGTTGGCGGGGCGGTACGGGGCGACCGTGCTGCTGAAGGGGTCGACCACGCTGGTCGCCGACTCGGCGGGTGGGGCTGTGCGGGTCAACTCGACGGGGACCGGGTGGCTGGCCACGGCGGGGAGCGGGGACGTGTTGTCGGGGCTGGCCGGGTCGTTGTTGGCGGCGGGGCTGTCGGCGTTCGACGCGGGGAGTGTGGGGGCGTATCTGCACGGGCTGGCGGGGAGGCTGGTCTCGGAGGGGGCGCCGGTGGGGGCGCATGATGTGGCGGAGGGGGTTCGGGGTGCTTGGCGGGATGTGCGGTCCTGATTTTTCTCGCCCCCGCCGCCCCTACCCGTCCCGTCCCCTGGGGGCTGCCGCCCCCAGACCCCCGCTTCGGCCCTGAAGGGGCCTCGTCCTCAAACGCCGGACGGGCTGAGTGATGCCGGCCTGCGCTGAAAGTGGTGCGGCCTGCGCTGGAAGGAATGCGGCCCGCGTCCAAGGAAGTGCGGCCCGCGCCGGAAGCACTCGCGCTCGTCAATAAGGGTGACCCCACCGCGCGGCACCCGCCCCCCGTCGTACCGGCGCGTTTCTCTGATCGCATGATCAGTACACGAATCGCGCACAGAAGTATCGCGGTGCTGCTCACCGCGGTGATCGCCCTCCCCGTCGGGGCCGTGAGTGCCTGGGCCGACGACCCGGTGCCGGCGGCTGCGGAGCCGGCGGAGAGCGAGTTGGTGCCGGGGGTGGCGCCGGGGCCGTATCAGCCGTGGCAGATCGACACCCCTGATCAGGCGCTCGCGCCGGAGGTGTACACGCCCAGTGCCGAGGAGGACAGGGTCGAGCCCCGGGACGCCGCGGTGGGGACGTACGCGCTCGTCGAGTACGTGCCGATCGGGGACGCCGTCGCGAAGGTGAGCTGCAGCAAGCAGACCGGGCCGTATCAGCGGGGCGTGGAACGGTGGCTGAAGCTGGCGGTGGACGGGAAGCAGTCGGCCGCCGACTGCAAGGCGATCCGGGCCTTTCAGGAGAAGCAGGGGATCAAGCCCGCCATCGGGTTCGCGGGGCCCGTCACCTGGGCGCGGATGCAGTTGATCGCCGCCAAGAAGAATCCCAATGCGGCCCGGAAGTGTCCCGTCAGGTCGTACCGCGTCGCCTGTGTCGATCTCGATCGGCAGCTCACCTGGGTGCAGAAGGGGAAGAAGGTCGTCTTCGGGCCGGTGCCGATGCGCAGTGGGCGCGGTGGGCATGTGACCCGGGGCGGCTGGCACAAGATCTACTGGAAGCACAAGAACCACTGGTCGACGCTCTACAACAGCCCTATGCCGTATGCCCAGTTCTTCGACGGCGGCATCGCCTTCCACGCCGTCTACGGCAGCATCTACACCACCGTCGGCTCCTGGGGCTGCGTCAATCTGCGGCTGGCCGACGCCCGCAAGCTCTGGGGCGTCCTCAAGAAGGGCGACCGGGTGTACGTGTGGGGGCACCGGCCCGGGAACTAGGGAACGAGGAGGGCTCAGAGGGGGTGTCAGTCGCCTCTGAGACACTGGGGGTGCCATGAACGAGACAGCCATTCAGCCCACCGCACCGCTGCGCGCCCGCGCCGAGATCGATCTGGGCGCCCTGCGGGCCAATGTGCGGGCCCTGCGCGCCCTCGCGCCGGGCGCGGCCGTCATGGCCGTCGTGAAGTCCGACGCGTACGGCCATGGGGCGGTGCCCTGCGCGCGTGCGGCCGTACAGGCCGGGGCGACCTGGCTCGGTACGGCCACGCCCGAGGAGGCCCTCGACCTGCGGGCCCGCGCCGGGCTGCCCGACGGCGTGCGGATCATGTGCTGGCTGTGGACCCCGGGCGGGCCCTGGCGGCAGGCCATCGAGGCCGACCTCGATGTGTCGCTGAGCGGGATGTGGGCTCTGCGGGAGGTCGTGGCCGCCGCCCGCGAAGCCGGTGTGCCCGCGCGCGTGCAGCTCAAGGCCGACACCGGACTCGGGCGCAACGGATGCCAGCCCGGAGACGACTGGGCCGAGCTCGTCGGGGCCGCCCTGCGCGCGGAGGCGGACGGGCTGCTCCGTGTCACCGGGCTCTGGTCCCACTTCGCCTGCGCCGACGAACCCGGGCATCCCTCCATCGACGCCCAACTCGCCCTCTTCCGCGAGATGGTCTCCTACGCGGAGCAGCGCGGGGTGCGCCCCGAGGTGCGGCACATCGCCAACTCGCCCGCCACGCTCACCCGTCCGGACTCCCACTTCGACCTCGTCCGCACCGGCATCGCCGTCTACGGCATCTCGCCCAGCCCGGAGGTGGGTTCGTCCGCCGACCTCGGGCTGCGGCCGGTGATGTCCCTGAAGGCGTCCGTCGCGCTGGTGAAGCAGGTGGCGGGCGGGCACGGCGTCAGTTACGGGCACCACTACGTCACTCCGGGCGCGACGACCCTCGGACTCATCCCCGTCGGTTACGCGGACGGCATCCCGCGGCACGCCTCCGGCAGCGGTCCGGTACTGGTCGGCGGGAAGTGGCGGACCGTCGCGGGGCGGGTCGCCATGGACCAGTTCGTCGTGGACCTGGGAGGGGACGAGCCGGAGGCCGGCGCGGAGGCGGTCCTCTTCGGGGCCGGTGACCATGGTGAGCCCACCGCCGAGGACTGGGCGCAGGCCGCGGGCACCATCGCCTACGAGATCGTGACCCGCATCGGAACACGCGTTCCCCGCGTCTACGTCAATGAGGTCGTCCCCGAAGCGGTCCACGAGATCGTCGCCGAGGTCGTTCCCGAGGTCCTCCCCGGGTATGAGGGAGACGACGTAGCGCAGGGTCTTGACGTGAAGAGGAGCGGCACGTGAGCGAGAGCAGTGCGGAGGCGGTCGCCGCGATCGCCTCCGCCGCCACGGGGGCGACCGGGAACTGGCGCAAGGCCACCGGTATCGCCGGCGCCGCGATAGGGGTGATCGCCGCCGGGGCCGCCGCCGGTGTCGCCATAGAGCGGATGACCGTCGGGCGCGGGATGCGGGAGCGGGCCCGGCTCGCGCTCGACTCCACGGGACCGTACGGCTCGCTGCGCGGCACCCCCGGTACGGCGCAGGCCGACGACGGGACCGAGCTCTACTACGAGGTCGACGACATCGAGCCGGACGCCGCCGTGACCCCGAAGCGCCGCCGGCTCTTCGGGCGCAAGGCACCCGCCCCCGTCACCGTCGTCTTCAGCCACGGCTACTGCCTCAACCAGGACTCCTGGCACTTCCAGCGGGCGGCCCTGCGCGGGGTCGTGCGCACCGTGCACTGGGACCAGCGGAGTCATGGGCGTTCCGCGCGCGGGGTGGCGCAGCTCGAAGACGGGATGCCGCTCACCATCGACCAGTTGGGCCGCGACCTGAAGGCCGTGCTCGACGCGGCCGTGCCCGAGGGGCCGATCGTGCTCGTCGGGCACTCCATGGGCGGCATGACGGTGATGGCCCTCGCCGACCAGTACCCCGAGCTGATCCGCGACCGGGTCGTCGCCACCGCCTTCGTCGGTACGTCCTCCGGGCGGCTCGGCGAGGTCAACTTCGGGCTGCCCGTCGTCGGCGTCAACGCGGTGCGGCGGGTGCTGCCCGGCGTACTGAAGGCGCTCGGGCAGCAGGCCGCGCTGGTGGAGCGGGGGCGGCGGGCCACCGCCGATCTGTTCGCCGGGATCATCAAGCGGTACTCGTTCGCCTCGCGGGACGTCGATCCGGCGGTCGCGCGGTTCGCCGAGCGGATGATCGAGGGCACGCCGATCGACGTCGTCGCCGAGTTCTATCCGGCGTTCACCGACCACGACAAGACCGCCGCGCTCCCCCACTTCAAGGACATGCCGGTGCTCGTGCTCGCCGGGATCGGCGATCTCGTCACGCCCAGTGAGCACAGCGAGGCCATCGCCGACCTGCTGCCGGACGCCGAGCTGGTGCTCGTGCCGGACGCCGGGCACCTGGTCATGCTGGAGCACCCGGAGGTGGTCACCGACCGCCTCGCCGACCTGCTCACCCGCGCGGGTGCCGTGCCGGCAGGGGCTACCGTAAGTGGCTATGGAAGCACCAGCAGCACCGCACAACGCGGCTGAGCCCCTGTCCGTAGCGATCACCGTCAACTCCCCTGAACAGATGCGGGAGTTGGGCCGCCGCCTCGCCAAGCTGCTGCGCGCGGGCGACCTCGTGATGCTCACGGGCGAGCTGGGCGCCGGCAAGACGACACTCACCCGGGGGCTGGGGGAGGGGCTCGGCGTGCGGGGGGCGGTGACCTCGCCGACGTTCGTGATCGCCCGCGTGCATCCCTCGCTGGGGGAGGGGCCGCCGCTCGTCCATGTCGACGCGTACCGGCTGAGCGGCGGGCTCGACGACATGGAGGACCTCGACCTCGATGTCTCGCTGCCCGAGTCCGTGATCGTCGTGGAGTGGGGTGAGGGGAAGGTCGAGGAGTTGACGGACGACCGGCTGGCGGTCGTGATCCACCGGGCCGTCGGCGATACGACCGATGAGGTGCGCCATGTGACCGTCACGGGGCTCGGTGCGCGGTGGGCCTCCGTCGAACTGGGTGTGCTCGGCGGCTGACCTGTGTTGGTTCCGACAAGGTGTCGGCAAGATGTTGCGTTCGGGGACTCGAGCGTGGTCACATGGTATCCAGTTCGTAGTTAGGTCTACCTAACTACGTCTGCCCCCGGCTCCCAGGAGGCGTCCATGTCGGCTTCAGAGAACCAACACCGTCGTCCTCAGCCGTGTGTGCCTGCGGGGGTGTCCATGCGGGAGTTGTTGGCGGCAGGGGTTGCGGCTCAGGCGGTTTCTACGCCACCGCGGGCTCCTGTGGCCCCGCCGGTCGAGCCTCGTAAAGCTGCGTAGTCGTTTGGCTGCGGGGCGCGATCCCGCTAGCGGATGACGACGACGCTCTGCCCGATCGTCGCGAACTCCCACATCGCCTTGCCGTCCTCCGGCGACTCGCGGATTCCGCCCGACTTGGTCATGGGGTCGGGTTCGTCCGTCGCGCCGCTGACCGCCACGCTGAAGCCGATCGCGACGTTGTCCGCGTTGGTGAAGCGGACCACGTGCTGGATGGGGGTGCCGTCGGTGCCGGTGATCGCGTTCGAGCGGGAGGTGACCGGATAGCTGCCCGTGGGCGGGTCCACCGTGCCGGGGGTGACCTTGAACGTGCGGTTGACCTTGTTGTTCTTGGCGACCAGCCACACGCGGTCGTCGTCCACGGAGTACACGACCCGCTCACCCGTGCCGGAGCCGGCCGGCAGCGCCTGGGGGTTCTTCCGGTCGCGCGGCACCTTCGAGGCGGACACCGCGGGCGCGGCGCTCGCACGGGCCGTGGTCTCCAGCCCCGCCGGGACGTTCGCCGAGGCCTGGTAGGCGAGGAAACCGACCGTGGCGACGGCCGTCACGGTGAGCCCGGCCACGATTCCCGAGCTGCTGCCGGCCATCAGCGCCCACCTCCGCGTCTCATACGTCTACGTCCTGTGACGGTGCCCCGTACGGTCCCGTACGTCCCGTAAGTCCGGTGACCCCAGGTGACCGTAGCAGCCGGGACCGGGCCGACCGGGGCGGCCGTGCTCGCGGCGTCGGAGCCGTAGGCTGTTTGCGTGCTCTTGCTCGCTCTGGATACCGCCACCCCCGCCGTCACCGTCGCCCTGCACGACGGCGAGGCCGTCATCGCCTCGTCGAGTCAGGTGGACGCGCGCCGCCACGGTGAGCTGCTGCTCCCGGCCGTCGACCATGTGCTCACCGGCGCGGGGCTCACGCTCGACGCCGTCACGGGAATCGTCGTGGGCATCGGCCCCGGCCCCTACACCGGGCTGCGCGTCGGACTGATGACCGCCGACACCTTCGGGCTCGCGCTCGGTGTGCCCGTGCACGGTGTGTGCACGCTGGACGGCCTCGCCTACGCCGCCGACCTCGACGGCCCCTTCGTGGTGGCCACCGACGCGCGGCGCAAGGAGGTCTACTGGGCGCGCTACGCCGACTCCCGCACCCGGGTCACCGACCCGGCCGTGGACCGTCCCGCCGACATCGCCGACGAGGTGGCAGGTCTGCCCGCCGTCGGCGCCGGTGCGCTGCTCTACCCGGACACCTTCCCGTCCGCGCACGAGCCGCAGCACGTGTCCGCCGCCGCGCTCGCCTCGCTGGCCGCCGAGAGACTCGCGGCGGGCGTCGAACTCCCCGAGCCCCGGCCGCTGTACCTGCGCCGCCCCGACGCGCAGGTGCCCAAGAACTACAAGGTGGTCACCCCCAAGTGACCGAAACCGTGAGCCCTCGGCTGCGCGAGATGCGCTGGTGGGACATCGATCCCGTGCTGGGGCTGGAGAAGGACCTCTTCCCCGAGGACGCCTGGTCCCGGGGCATGTTCTGGTCCGAACTGGCGCATGCGCGGGGGGCGGAGGCGACGCGCCGGTACCTGGTCGCGGAGGTGACCGGCGAGGAGTACGAGAGCGGCGTCCGGCTCATCGGCTACGCGGGTCTCGCCACCACCGGCGACCAGGCCGACATCCAGACCATCGCCGTCGCCCGCGACCACTGGGGAACGGGCCTCGGCTCCACCCTCCTCACCGAACTCCTCACCGCGGCAAGCGAGTTCGAGTGTGCCGAGGTCATGCTCGAATGCCGTGTCGACAACGTCCGCGCACAGAAGCTGTACGAGCGCTTCGGCTTCGCCCCCATCGGGTTCCGGCGCGGCTACTACCAGCCGGGCAACGTCGACGCGCTGGTGATGCGCCTGACCGACCCCTCGACTTCCCTGCAAGGAACCCAGATCAATGGCTGACGAACCTCTCGTCCTCGGCATCGAGACCTCCTGCGACGAGACCGGCGTCGGCATCGTCCGCGGCCACACCCTGCTGGCGGACGCGGTCGCGTCCAGCGTCGACGAGCACGCCCGCTTCGGCGGGGTCGTCCCGGAAGTGGCCTCCCGCGCCCACCTGGAGGCGATGGTCCCGACGATCCAGCGCGCGCTGAAGGACGCGGGTGTGAGCGCCCGTGACCTGGACGGCATCGCGGTCACGGCGGGTCCGGGCCTCGCGGGCGCCCTCCTGGTCGGCGTCTCGGCGGCCAAGGCGTACGCCTACGCGCTCGGCAAGCCCCTCTACGGCGTCAACCACCTCGCCTCCCACATCTGCGTCGACCAACTGGAGCACGGCCCGCTGCCGGAACCGACGATGGCGCTGCTGGTGTCCGGCGGTCACTCGTCGCTGTTGTTGTCCTCGGACATCACCTCGGACGTACGGCCGCTGGGCGCGACGATCGACGACGCGGCGGGCGAGGCCTTCGACAAGATCGCGCGCGTCCTGAACCTCGGTTTCCCGGGCGGCCCGGTCATCGACCGGTACGCGAAGGAGGGCGACCCCACGGCGATCACGTTCCCGCGCGGACTGACCGGGCCGCGCGACCCGGCGTACGACTTCTCCTTCTCCGGGCTGAAGACGTCCGTGGCCCGCTGGATCGAGGCGAAGCGGGCGGCCGGGGAGGACGTGCCGGTGCGTGATGTGTCGGCGTCCTTCCAGGAGGCGGTCGTCGACGTACTGACCCGCAAGGCCGTACGGGCCTGCAAGGACGAGGGCGTCGACCACCTGATGATCGGCGGCGGAGTCGCCGCGAACTCGCGGCTGCGGGCGTTGGCGGCGGAGCGCTGCGAGGCGGCCGGCATCCGGCTGCGCGTCCCGCGCCCGAAGCTGTGCACGGACAACGGCGCGATGGTCGCCGCGCTGGGCGCGGAGATGGTGGCCCGCGACCGGACTCCCTCGGACTGGGACCTCTCGGCGGACTCCTCGCTGCCGGTCACGGAAACGCACGTCCCCGGCCACGACCACGTGCACGAGGTCAGCAAGGAGAACCTGTACTCGTGACGACGGTCGCGTTGATGTGGGAGGCGCGGGCGGTCGAAGGCCGGGGGGAGGAACTGCTCTCCTGGGCCCGGGCCCAGAAGCTGCCGGCCGAGCCCCTGCGCCGGGAGTTTCTGCGCGCGCCCCAGGACCGCGTCCTCGTCATCACGTGGTGGGACGCGGACTACGACGCCGAGCTGCCCGAACTTCCTGAGCCAGAGGGGGAGTTGGTCATGCGGGCAGTGCATCGGTGGCGGTTCGAGTCGGTGGGCGAGTAGCTGGGGTTCTGCTGACATAGGGGCATGGCTACTTCCCAGCGCGGCACGTCCGCGGATGCCGAAGCTCTCATTCAGCGCCGGTTGGAGCGTGAACGGCTCCGCGAACTCATCGAGGACGCGGAGGCCGAGCACGGTCCGGTCGACCAGGTTGCTGTCGAGGCCAAGCGAGTCGCCCTGCGTGGTGGCACGGCCGGTCCGACGGAGGTCGCGTGAGCGGCACGCTCTTCCCTGACTGCGAGGGCCTGCCCAAACTCGTGGTCAAGGTCTGACCTTCGCGGCTGTCATCCCTGGGCCCGTACCTCCGTCTCGCACAACAACCGCCGATCCGTACCGACCACCCGCACCGGCCCAGTGACATTCAGCCGAGCCGTATGCCGTACGTCCGCGCTGGAAACCCCCAACCTCAGCTCCAGTGCCCCCGGTTCGACCACCCGGCGCCCCGTACGGTCCGTGAACGCCGACAGGTCCGTGTGGAAGCGGAAGGTCACCCGAGACACCTCGCCCGGGTCCAACTCCAGTCGCCGGTAACCGATCAGGCGCACGTCCGGGCGGGTCACCGAAGCCACCGGGTCGTGGAGGTATAGCTGGACGACCTCCGCACCCGCCCGGTCGCCCGTGTTGCGGACGGTGACCGTCAGGTCGTAGGAGCCGTCCGTGTCGAGGTCCTGTTTCGCCGAATCCTCTGCCTCCCAGGCGAAGTTCGTGTACGAGAGGCCGTGGCCGAAGGCGTACAGCGGGGTCGGGTCGAGGTTGCTGACCTCGTCGGCGAGGCCCAACGGGGGTTGCAGATACGTCCAGGGCTGGCCGCCCGGCATGTGCGGGACGCTCACCGGGAGGCGGCCCGACGGGTTCACGCGGCCGGAGAGGACTCCCGCCACCGCCGGGCCGCCCTCCTCGCCCGGGAAGAACGCCTGGACCACCGCGCCCAGTCGGCCCTGCCAACGGCCCAGCGCATAGGGGCGGCCGGTCAGCAGGACCAGGACCACCGGGACGCCTGTCGAGACCAGTGCGTCCAGCAAGTCGGCCTGGACGCCCGGGAGTTGGAGGTCCGCCACATCGCAGCCCTCGCCCGACGTGCCGCGTCCGAACAGGCCCGCGCGGTCACCCAGCACGGCCACACACACATCCGCCTCGGACGCCCGCGCGACCGCCTCCTCGAAACCGCTCGTGTCCGGGCCGGAGACGTCACACCCCTCCGCGAACGTCACCTTGGCGTCCGGGAGTTCGGCCCGCAGCGACTCCAACACGGTGGGAATCTCAATGCCCATGGGCACCTCGGGGTGATGCGTACCCACATGGGACGGGAAGGAGTAGCAGCCCAGCATGGCGAGGGCGTCCGCCGCCCTCGGACCCACCACCGCGATCCGTGCCTCCGCCGGCAACGGCAGCACCCCGTCCGGGTTGTCCAGCAACACCACTGATTCTTCCGCCAGTTGGCGGGCCAGGGCGCGGTTCGCCGGCGAGTCGAGGTCGATGCGCTCGGTCGGCTCCGGCGACCAGTCCTCGTCCAGGAGCCCCAACTCGGCCTTCTGCACCAGCACTCGACGAGCCGCCCGGTCCACCAGCGCCTCCGGGACCACCCCCGCCCGCACCGCCTCCACCAACGGCTTCCCGTAGCACTTCAACGTCGGCAGCTCCACGTCGATCCCGGCCGCCAGCGCCACGTGCGCCGCCTGCGCCGGACTGCCCGCCACCCGGTGCAGCGTCTCCAGGAAGCCGATGCCGAAGTAGTCGGCGACCACCGTCCCCGTGAACCCCCAGTCCGCACGCAGGAGTTGGGTCAGCAGCGCGGGGTCGGCGGACGCCGGTACGCCGTCCGTCTCGTTGTACGCCGCCATCACCGAGCGCGCCCCGCCCTCCCGCAGCGCCATCTCGAACGGCGGCAGCACCACGTCCGCGAACTCCCGCACCCCCGCCCGCACCGGCGCCAGATTCCGCGCCCCCACCGACGACGCGTACCCGGCGAAGTGCTTCAGCGTCGCGACCACCCCGGCCGACTCCAGCCCCCGCACATACGCGGCACCGATGGTCCCCACCAGATACGGATCCTCGCCGATCGTCTCCTCCACCCGCCCCCACCGCGGATCCCGTACGACGTCCAGCACCGGGGCGAGCCCCTGGTGGACGCCGACCGCGCGCAGGTCCGCGCCGATGTGCCGGGCCATCTCCTCGACCAGCCCCGGATCGAAGCTCGCGCCCCACGCCAACGGCACCGGGTACGCCGTCGCACCCCAGGCCGTGAACCCCGCCAGGCACTCCTCGTGGGCCACCGCCGGGATGCCGAAGCGGCCGGCGGCGGCGATCCGCCGTTGCGCGCGGGCGAGGGCCTGCGCGCCCAACTCCGGGTCCACCGGCGCCGTACCGAAGGAACGGGTGAGCTGGCCCAGGCCCTGGGCGATCAGCTCGTCCCAGTCGTACTCCGAGGTCATCTCCCGCTGGAGCGGGGCGACTCCGTCGCCGTCCGTGGCGGCGCCCACCCACACGCCGTACAACTGGGCGGTCTTCTCCTCCAGGGTCATCCGGGCGAGCAGGTCGTCGACGCGGGCGGCGGCGGGCAGGGCGGGGTCGCGCCAGGGGGCGGTGGTCATGAAACTCCTGTCAGAGAAAGGGGGTTACTTGCCGCCCACGCCCATCAGGCCGCCGACCAGGGCGCGCCGGGCCACCAGGTACACGGCGAAGATCGGGATGCCGGAGAGGACGACCGAGGCGAGCAGGGCCGGGATGTTCACGCCGAACTGGCTGACGTAGTTGAAGAGTCCGAGCGTGAGGACCCGGGGGCCGTCGGACTGGGTGAAGATCAGCGGGAAGAGGAAGCCGTTCCAGGCCTGGAGCGCCGTGTAGATGACGACCGTGCTGATGCCGCCCTTGGCCATCGGGATGACCAACTGGAACAGCATCCGGGTCGCCGAGGCGCCGTCGAGCGCCATCGCCTCGTACAGGTCCTCCGAGATGTCCCGCAGCGTGCCGGTCAGGATCAGCACGGAGACCGGCATCGCGAAGGCCGCCGTCGGGAGGATCACCGCCAACAGGCTGTCGTAGAGGTCGAGTTTGGCGATCATCAGGTAGAGGGGGACCACCACCGCCTGGGCCGGGATGGCGACTCCCAGCAGGAACAGCCGGAAGGCCGCGCCCGACCAGACCGTCCTCGTGCGTACGGCCACGTAGGCGAGCGGCACGCACAGCACGAGCACGATGCCTACGACCGCCGCCGCGACCAGTGCCGTGTTCGCGAGGAAGTGGCCGAAGCCGTTGTGCAGGACGGTGTTGTAGTTGGCGAAGGTCGGATCGGTGGGCGGCTTCAGGGCGTTGTTGCCCAGGGCCTTGTCCTGGCGGGTGAGGGAGGCCGAGATCATCGCGTAGATCGGGACGATGACGACGGCCAGCCAGAGGAGGGAGCCCAGGCCGGCGACGGGGTTCGGGCGCCTGGTCCAGTGGCGCCGCCTTCGGGTGTGCGGGGGTTCCACGGGTTCCTCCGCCGACGTCACCGGACGCGGCAACGTGTCGTGTGACACTCCGTCACATCCCTTCGCGGGTACTGCGCATGGCGCCGAAACCGGTGAGTCGCACCAGGACCAGAGACAGCGCGGTGGCGGTGACGACCAGGAAGGTCGCGATCGCGCTCGCGTAGCCGAAGTCGTAGCTCTTGAAGCCGGCTTCGTACATCAGGTACGGCAGGATCGCCGTGTCCGTGCCGGGGCCGCCCTGCGTGAGGATCAGCACGGTCTCGAAGTAGGTGAGCGAGCCGACGATCATCAGCACGCTGGATGTCGTGGCCGTGTTGCGGAGTTGAGGCAGCGTGATCGAGAAGAACTGGCGGTAGCGCCCGGCACCGTCAATTGCCGCCGCCTGATAGAGGACTTCGGGGATCTGACGGGCCCCGCCCTGGTAGATGAGGGTGTGGAAAGGGATGAACTGCCAGCCCCCGACGAACACGATCGCGAGAAACGCGCCGCTCGTCGAGCCGAGCGTGTCCTGGTGGATGACACCGAAGTTGGGGTCCAGCAACGCGTAGAAGAGCAGCGCGATCGCCGTCGAGGAGAGAAGGAACGGCACGAAGAAGATCGCGGAGAGGACAGCCCGGTTGCGCTGCCGCCCCGCCGCCCAGACCCCGAGCAGCAGGGACACGACCGTCTGGAACGCCCAGCTCGTCACCGTCAACAGGACGGTGACGGTGAGGGATTGGGTGAGACGGTCGTCGTGCACCAGCTTCTGCCAGTTGGCCAGACCGACCGGCTTCGGGTCGCCGAGCCCGTTCCACGCGGTGAAGGAGAGATAGAGGGCGAGGATCATGGGGGCCACTGCGAAGAAGGCGAAGAACAGCACACCTGGGATCGCCCACACCGCGTGTGGGCGACCAGCCTTCGCCGCCGCACTCTGGGTCACTTGAGCCCCTTGAGCGCGGACACGAACTGGCTCGGCGAACTCTTCCCCACGAACAGCTTGTTGATCTCGGTGAGCATCGGTGTCGACACGTCCGGGTCCACCGCCTGGTCCCAGCTCAACGTGAACGCAGGCGCCTGCTGCACCATTTGGTACTGGAACTTCGCGAACTCGGGGTTGGGCGAGGAGTCGAGAAGCTTCTCCGCGTTGGACGTGGTCGGGATGTCCCCGTTGGCGACCAGGTCCTTCGCGTACGCCTCTGACGCACAGTCACGGAGAAACGCGATCGCCGCGTCCTTGTTGCCCGTACGGGCGTTCACGGACCAGTAGTTGGTGGGGTTCCCGACCACGTTACGGATATCCCCGGCGCCCCCCTCGTACTTCGGAAACGCGAACCACCCCAGGTTCGTCTTGGCGAAGTCGGGAAACTTGCCGAGCTGCGTCGAGTACTCCCACGACCCCATCAGATGCATCGCCGCCTTGCCCTTGGCGAACACCGCGGGCGCCCCACCGTTGACGTACGACACAGAGCTGAACCCCTTGCCGAACGCCCCGTCGTCGATGAGCTCCTTCACCGTCTCGGCGGCCTTGAGGACCGCGGGGTCGCCCCACCCGGACGCATCGCCGTTCTTGATCTTGTCGAAGACGTCAGGCCCGCCGATCCGGTCGACCAGGTACTCCAGCCACATCAACTCGGGCCAGATATCGGCACCACCGAGCGCGAACGGAGTGATGTTCGCCGCCTTCAGCTTCTTGTTGATGTCGAGCAACTCGGCCCAGGTGGTGGGTGGTTGGAGCTTGTGCGCGGCGAAGACGGACTTGTTGTAGAAGAGGATCACGGGCTGCATGCCGCGCATCGGTATGCCGTAGTTCTTGCCCTTGAGCGCGCCCGCCGCGAGCACCGAGGGCAGGAAGCCGTCCTTGAGGACCGGGTCGGACTTGATGGTGTCGGTGAGGTCGACCAACTGGTTCGCCTCCTGGTACGCCTTGATCGAGCCGCCGCCCCAGTTGAAGAAGACGTCCGGCGCGTTCGGCGAGCCCATCGCGGTGCGCAGCTTGGCCGGGTAGTCGGTGCCGGGCACCTTCTCCAG
The DNA here is from genome assembly GCF_036227225.1 of Streptomyces sp. NBC_01478. GTDB lineage: Bacteria > Actinomycetota > Actinomycetes > Streptomycetales > Streptomycetaceae > Streptomyces. The sequence continues at coordinate 7,017,192 of NZ_CP109444.1, forward strand.
CTTGATCTTGCCCTTCGCGGTCTTGGCCGCCGCCGACGCGTTGAACCGGGTGACGGCCTTGACCTGCACCTTCGTCGCGTCGTCGCCGTAGACGAAGGCGGTGACCGTGCCGCTGCCGCCGGTGCTGTCGCTGGAGCCGCAGGCCGTGAGGCCGGTGGTGAGCAGGGTGGTGGCACCGGCGCCGAGCACCCAGCGCCTGCTGAACGTACGTCCGCCGTTGGACGTGTTGGGCTCCATGGACAGCACCTCTCGTGCGAATGTTTCGAGCCGTTCTACGAATGTTCCGGGAACGTAAGGCGCGCTGGGGGGTTCGTCAAGAGGTCGCGCAGGGATACGATCGCCGCCATGACAGCCCCGGATTCCGCCGAAACCCAGACAGCGGGTCGGCCGACCCAGACCGCCACGCTCGCCGAGATCGCCCGCGAGGCCGGAGTGTCGGCTCCGACTGTTTCGAAGGTCCTCAACGGCCGTGCCGACGTCGCCCCCGCGACCCGCACCCGCGTCGAGGACCTGCTCCGTGTCTACGGCTACCGGCGCCGCCGCGCCGAGGCGACCCGCTCCCCGCTGATCGACCTGGTCTTCCACGAGTTGGAGAGCGCCTGGGCGATGGAGGTCATCCGGGGGGTGGAGAACGTGGCGCGGGACTCCGGGCTGAGCGTGGTGCTGAGCGAGAGCGCGGGGCGGCTGACCCCGGGCCGGACCTGGGCCGACCAGGTCGCCGCGCGCCGCCCGCACGGCGTGATCCTCGTCCTCTCCGGGCTCGACGAGTCCCAGCGGGCGCTGCTCACCAGCCGTTCCATCCCGTTCGTGGTGATGGACCCGGCCGGTGACCCGGGCGCGGACGTGCCGTCGATCGGTGCGACGAACTGGCAGGGCGGGCTGGCCGCCACCCGGCACCTCGTCGAGCTGGGCCACACCCGGATCGGCGCGATCAGCGGACCCTCCCGGATGATGTGCAGCCGCGCCAGGGTGGACGGGTACCGGGCCGCCCTTGAGACGGCCGGGCTGCCGGTCGACCCCTCGCTGATCACCACCGGCGACTTCCACCACGAGGCCGGCTACCGACTGGGGCTGGAGCTGCTGCGCCGGCCCGACCGGCCCACCGCCGTCTTCGCCGGCAACGACCTCCAGGCCCTCGGCCTGTACGAGGCCGCGCGCGAACTGGGCCTGCGCATCCCGGAGGACCTGAGCGTGGTCGGCTTCGACGATCTGCCGGTCGCGCGCTGGGTGGGCCCGCCGCTGACGACCGTACGACAGCCCCTGACCGAGATGGCCGAGGCGGCGGCGAAGCTGGTGCTCGACCTCGCGCGCGAGCCGGAGTCCTCGACGGCGCGGCGGGTGGAGCTGGCGACGAGCCTGGTGGTGCGGAGCAGTACGGCGGCGCCCGCGGCGCAGCACTGACCCGCGTGGCCGGAAGGTGACGTATTGACGAGTGGGGTGAGCCGCCCCACACTCCTCCGAAGCCAATCGGTTGCACAACCGAAACTTTCGGAGGCACCCGCATGAGATCTCTGAGAACCGGCTTGTCCCTGGCGGCCCTGTTCACCGGCGCCGTCATGCTCTTCGCGGCCCCCGCCGCGCACGCCGCCGACACCCCGCTGCGCGACCTCGCCGCCGCGAAGGGCAAAGTCATCGGCACCGCGGTCACCGGCTCCAAGCTCACCGGCACGTACGGCGCGATCGCCGGCGCCCAGTTCAGCTCGCTCACCCCCGGCAACGCCATGAAGTGGGAGACCGTCGAGCCGACGCAGGGCAGCTTCAACTGGTCGGAGGCGGACCAGATCGTCGCCTTCGCGCAGGCCCACAACCAGCAGGTGCGCGGCCACACCCTGGTCTGGCACAGCCAGAACCCGAGCTGGCTGACCAACGGCACCTGGACCTCGGCCCAGTTGAGCAGCCTGCTGCAGAACCACATCAGTACCGAAGTCGGCCGCTACAAGGGCGAGATCACCGCCTGGGACGTGGTCAACGAGCCCTTCAACGAGGACGGCACCTACCGCTCCACGCTCTGGTACAACGGCCTCGGCTCCAACTACATAGCCCAGGCGCTGACTTGGGCCCACGCGGCCGACCCGGCGGCCAAGCTGTACATCAACGACTACAACGTCGAGGGCGTCAACGCGAAGTCCACCGCCCTCTACAACCTGGTCAAGTCCCTGAAGGCGGCGGGCGTCCCGGTCGACGGCGTCGGCCTCCAGGCCCACCTCATCCTCGGCCAGGTCCCGGCCACCCTCCAGCAGAACATCCAGCGCTTCGCCGACCTGGGCGTGGACGTGGCGATCACCGAGCTGGACGTACGGATGGCACTCCCGGCGGACGCGACCAAACTCGCCCAGCAGAAAGCCGACTTCAAGAGTGTCGTCGCCGCCTGTGTCGCCGTCGCGCGCTGCGTCAACGTCACCGCGTGGGGCTTCACCGACTCCGACTCCTGGGTGCCGGGCACCTTCCCGGGCTACGGCGCGGCGACGCCGTACGACGAGAACTACGCGCCGAAACCGGCGTACTACGGCATCGCGGAGGCGCTCGGCGGTACGACGACGACCCCGCCGCCGACCGGGGCGTGCTCGGCGACGTACAGCGTGAGCAGTCAGTGGAACACCGGGTTCACCGGGCAGGTGACGATCTCCTGCTCCGGGGCCTCGCTCTCGTCCTGGAAGGCGAACTGGACCTACGGCGCCGGCCAGCAGGTCACCCAGGCCTGGAACGCCACCTGCACCCAGTCCGGGGCCGCCGTGAGTTGTGCGAACGCGAGCTACAACGGGTCGGTGCCGGACGGCGGTTCGGTGACGTTCGGGTTCAACGCGTCCTGGACCGGGAGCAATCCGGTACCGGTGGTGACCTTGGGGTGAAGGGGACGAGGGAGCGGGGCGGGGCGTGAAGCGGGGCTGAGAACGGTGAGATTTTCCGTAGAAAACCGTCCTGGGACGCCTCCCCTAACTTTCTCCTAATAATTCGGACTTACGTTCCTCCCCGTGACGGACAAAGAGAACGCCGACGACGACAGACGAGTGGGCCGGCGATCGCGAGTGCTGAAGATCGCCGGCCTCACTCTGGCCGGAGCCCTCGTCCTGGGCGTCGCCACGGCGGGCTGGGCCTACTGGCACCTCAACAGCAACATCAAGAGCGTCGACATCGACAGCGCGCTCGGCGCCGACCGCCCCGCGAAGGCGGTGACCACCCCCTCCGCCGCCGCGTCCGCGTCCGCCTCCCCCGTGCCGACCGGCTCCCTGAACATCCTGGTCCTCGGCTCCGACTCGCGCAGCGGCAAGGAGAACAAGGCACTCGGCGGCGGCAGCAGCACCGGAGCCCGCTCCGACACCGCGATGGTCGTCCACCTCGACGCGGGCCGTACGAAGGCCACGATCGTCAGCATCCCGCGCGACACCCTCGTCACCCGCCCGTCCTGCCCGCTGTCGTCGGGGGGTTCGACATCGGTGGCGTACAACGCGATGTTCAACACCGCCTATTCGGTGGGCGGTCCGGTCTGCGCGGTCAAGACGGTCGAGTCGATCACCGGTGTCCGCATGGACCACTACATAGAGATCGACTTCGCGGGCTTCGCGAAACTGGTCGACGCGCTCGGCGGCGTCACGGTCACCACGACCCAGGACATCGACGACGACGACAGCCACCTGCACCTCAAGAAGGGCACCCACCACCTCGACGGCACACAGGCCCTGGCGTTCGCCCGCACCCGGCACGGCATCGGCGACGGCAGCGACCTCGGCCGAATAGGCCTCCAACAGACCCTGGTGAAGGCCCTGTTGACCCAGATCTCCGCCAACGACCTCCTCACCGACCCCACCAAGCTCTACGAGGTCACCGACGCGGTCACCGACAGTCTCACCACCGACACCGGCCTCGACTCCCTGAGCGAACTCATCAGCCTCGGCGAGAGCCTGAAGGGCCTGTCGGCGGACAAGGTGACAACGGTGACGATGCCGAACGTCACGGCACCGTCCGACCCGAACCGGGTGGTCGCGAAGGAGCCGGCGGCGAGCGAGCTGTGGGAGTCCCTGAAGTGACCGGCCGTTACAACCCCTGAGCGGGCTGAGGAGTCTCGTTCGGCCAACGACGGCTTCGGCGACGGCGTCCAGCTCCTCGACGGCAACGGCAACGGCTACGCAGACCTGGCCGACCAGGTTGCCCAAAGCTCTCCACCCTGACGTGTGGCGCTCAGGTTCCGAACGGACGTCGCGGTGGTTCAAGCGCGTGCTGTGTCGATCTTCGTAGGCTTCGACGGCAGAGGGGAACGCCCGGTCTATTCCTGATCGGCTCCATACAAAAGACCGGAAACTCGGGCGTGCCCTGATCGTCGAAGACTGGATTTCCTGAAATGCGGCGGCCGGACAAGGCTGCCGTGGAAAGCGGAGACGTGATGGCCAAGAGTTCTTATGACCATGTCGTGGTGGGAGCGGGGACAGCGGGATGCGTGATTGCCTCCCGGCTTTCGGAACGCCCCGGCGTGCGGGTGTTGTTGCTGGAGGCGGGAGCCCGGGACGCAACCGAGACGATGGCATCTCCTTGGGGCTTCCTGGGGTTTGACCCGTCATCCCTCTGGCTGAGCGCCTCGACCGTGCAGGCCGGTACAGGCAGGGCCGCTGACGTGCTGCGCGGCAAGGCGCTCGGCGGATCGTCGAGCATCAACGGCCTCTACCACCTGCGGGGGCACCGCTCCGGCTACGACGAGTGGCCCGGCCTCGGTGCTCCGGGCTGGGGTTTCGACGATCTGCTGCCCTATTTCCGCCGCAGCGAGAGCACTCGCGGCCGTGATGCCTCCGTGCGGGGCACGGACGGACCGGTCGTGGTCGCCCCGGTCCCGGAACCCCATCCCCTGGCCACGGCGGGCGTCGACGCCGCGGTGGAGGCCGGGTTCGCACGCGCCGATGACATCGGCAGCGGGCTGGAGACCGGGTTCGGGTGGAGTGACATGAATCTGCCCGGCGGCGCCCGCCAGAGCGCGGCCGACGCCTACCTCCGTCCGTTCCTCGACCGGCCGAACCTGGACGTCGTCACGGACGCGACCGTGCGGCGGCTGCGCACCACCGCGGGCCGCTGCACCGGCGTCGAGTACACCGTCGGTGGGGAGCAGGTGTCCGTCGACAGCTCCGAGGTGGTACTGACCGCGGGAGCCGTCGGTTCCGCACATCTCCTGATGCTGTCAGGGATCGGCCCGGCACAGCACCTTGAGGAACACGGCATCGACGTCGTCGCCGACCTGCCGGGAGTGGGCGCCCATCTGCAGGACCATCCGATGGCGGGCGTGGTGTACGAGGCCATCCAGCCCGTACCGTTCATCCCTGCCAACCCGCCGGCCGAAATGATGGGCCTGCTGTACAGCGACCCCGCCGCGGCCCGGCCGGACCTTCAGGTCTACATCGTCGCCGCACCGCTCCCGTCGGCATGGGGACAGCCGCCGGCCAACGGCTACTCCATCGCTTTCGCCGCGATGGCTCCGTACAGCAGCGGCACCGTGCGGCTGGCGGACGCCGATCCCGGCAGTGCTCCCGTCGTCGACCCCGGCTACCTGAGCGACGACCGTGACCTGGAGATCATGCGCAGAGGCCTGGCCCTGGCACGCCGCATCGGGGAGGCCGACGCGTTCGCCGACTGGCGCAAGCAGGAAGCGGTGCCGGGCTCCGGGACGAGCGGCGAATCCGTGGACGAGTTCATCCGCAAGGCCACCGGCCCCTACTTCCACTTCACCGGGACCTGCCGCATGGGAACCGACGCCGATGCCGTCGTCGACCCTGCGAACCTTCGCGTGCACGGAATAGCCGGACTGCGGGTCGCCGATGCCTCGGTGATGCCGTCCATCCCCTCGGCCAACACCAACGCGACCGTCTACGCCATCGCCGAACGGGCCGCCGAACTGATCGACTGAGCCTTCGTCAGCGCCCATGGCGCTTCCACAACGCGCTCATCCCCGGCTGCCGGCACCCTGATTGCCGAACTCAGGGCGGCCGCCCACCTCTGGTCACGCGCTTTCGGACGCCCCGTGGCCCGCCGGGTGCCGGTTCGGCGAGGGCGGGGCTGCTCCGCTCGAGCGGGCGTACTCGGTGGGAGTCTGACCGTAGTGCTTTTTGAAGGTCCGGCTGAAGTGGCTGCTGTCCGCGAACTGCCAGTGCGCGGCGAGCTCCGAGATACTCAGGCGACCCGACGGCACGGTGAGGGCGAGCCGGGCCTCGTGCAGTCGCCGATGGCGGATGTAGGTGGTCACCTGCTCTCCCACCGCGGCGAATGCCCGGTGCAACGTACGGACGGAGACGTTGAGTTCACGCGCGAGCATCGCCGGAGAGAGTTCGGGATCGGCGAGCCTGCGGTCCGCGAGGTCCTTGGCCGCCTGGGTGAGCGCGGGAGCCAGCCGGGGTTCCACATCGTCGAACCGCCCCTTCGCCACCGCCTTGGCCAGCTCGATCAGGGCGCTGTGAGCGGCTTCCGTACCGGCCCGGCCGAGGTCGGCGACAGTTGTCTGGATCATGCCGGTGAAGGCCGTCAGCAGACGTATCTCGGCCGAGTCCGCCGGCCCGGTGACGACCCGGTTCCCGAGCAGGGGTTTGAGCTCGCCGGGGGGCAGGACGAGGAATTTCGCGGTCAGGTGCGCCGTCGTCTCGAAAGCCGTCAGGCGCCCGACGTGCCGGACGAGGAACTGCCCGGCCGATACGGTCTGTTCGCCGTATCCGGGCGGGCCGCCCAGAGTCCACGCACCGCGCCGCACCACGTACATGGCCACCTGATCCTGATCGCCGCCCGGGGCGTCCGCGGTCCGGGTCGCCGACGCGGCGTGCAGGTCGGCGATCGCCGCGCCGTGCACCTTGGCCACGCGGCCCTTGACCCGGAAGTCACCGATCGTGTCCGGGCTGAAGGCCGGCAGTTGGAAGACATCGTCGCCGATCTGCGTCTTCCACCCGCGCCGGAAGGCGTCGAGTCCCCGCGGTGCGGCGCCCGGCTCGGTCGAGTCCACTGAGAACACCCCGCGCGCGCCGTCGACTTCCGCTCCCGTACGGTTCGCCACTCGCCGATCCCCTCACGTGCACTGCTTCAACACCAGCCTGTGGAGTTCGTGTTCGTTACGTACGTCGCCGTGGCGGCGGGCTGTCGGACCCCTGTGCCACTGTTCTGGCATGACCTCAGTCAAGGACCCACAAGATTGTGCGGGTATGACGGACACCAATGACGCCTTGTTACGGCAATGGGTGGATCACATCAACCGCAAGCGCGAAACGTGCACGCTCAAACCTGAATGGTTCGCCCACGTAGGGGAGTTGACGCTGGAGGGGTCGGTTACCTGGTTCGGGATGGGGCGCGGCGGCTGGTGTCACGGCGGCCTGCCCTCGGGACTGAGCAGTGCTCCGGTATACGCGGGTTTCTCCTGGTGCCGGGAGGACGACAAGCCTTCGGTTGCCCGGGCCGGCATCGTCGTCGTGCTCCTGGCGGACGCCGCCCGTATCGAGGCGGCCGACTGGAGCGACGGATACAACGGCTACGACCCGGCTCCGCTGGACGGATACGCCGTCCTGTGCAGCGACCCGTTCGACCCGAAGCGGGCCGGCGTGGAAGGCGCCGAGGCTCATCTCCGCGATGCCAAGCGCATCATCGCGGCCGGCGACGCCGAGGGCCGCCGAGCCAACTACGCCGAGATCATCACCGATCCGGATCGCGGAGGCAACGCCCTGTTCTTTCCTGTCGTGGGGGAGGAGAGGGACGGCTACTCGGCGGTGGAGCCGGACGGAACCGTTGTCTGCCTCGCCTTCATCGACTACGACTTCGACTAGCGTGTGGCCGCCCATGCAAGGCGCCTGACCTGTGGAAACAGGAACCCGGAAAAATTCCTCGGGGAATTCCGGCGAGTGTGTCGATCCGGCGCCCCCTCGTTCGACGCATGGTTGAAAGGCCGGGAAGAACCTGGCCGCCGCCCGACCGAGGAGTCACCATGCCCCGCTACCTCTCCCTCGTACAGATCGACGAGAAGACCGTCCCCGCCGAGGGCCCCAGCCCCGAACTGATGCAGCGCATGGGCGAGTTGATCGAGGAGATCACCAAGGCCGGCGTGATGCTCGACACCGCGGGCCTCACCCCGACCGCGCAGGGCGCCCGCGTGCACTGGGAGGGCGGCAAGATCTCCGTGACCGACGGCCCGTTCACCGAGTCCAAGGAGGTCGTCGGCGGCTACGCGCTCATGCAGTGCAAGGACATGGCCGAGGCGATCGAGTGGACGAAGCGGTTCCTGAAGGTGCACGAGGAGTTCTGGACGGTGACGTGCGAGGTGCGGGAGATCGCGGAGGGCTGAGCCTTCCCCGGCCTTCCTTGGCTTGAGAGCGCCGGAGGTGTTCGATGGTGGGTTGTGGAACCGGAAGCACAACCCACCGCCTCGCCCGTGACCGCCCTGGAGACCGTCTTCCGCATCGAGTCCCCCCGCATCATCGCCGCCGTGGCCCGCATAGTCCGCGACGTCGGCATCGCCGAGGAACTGGCCCAGGATGCCTTGGTCGCCGCCCTTGAGCAGTGGCCGCGGGACGGTGTGCCCGACAACCCGGGCGCCTGGCTCATGGCCACCGCCAGGCACCGCGCCGTCGACCTGATCCGGCGCCGCGAGAACTACGCCCGCAAGCTCCAGGAGATCGGCCGCACCCTGGAGACCACGGCCCTGCCCGAGGAACCCGCCGCCCCCGACGACATCGACGACGACCTCCTGCGCCTGGTCTTCACGACCTGCCACCCGGTGTTGTCCCCCGAGGCCCGCACCGCCCTCACCCTCCGCCTCCTCGGCGGCCTGACCACCCCCGAGATCGCCCGCGCCTTCCTCGCCCCCGAACCGACGATCGCCCAGCGCATCGTCCGCGCCAAACGCACCCTGGCGACGAAGAACGTGGCCTTCGAGGTCCCCTACGGCCCCGACCGCGAGGCCCGCCTGGGTTCCGTCCTGGACGTCATCTACCTGATCTTCAACGAGGGTTACGCGGCGACGGCCGGCGACGACTGGCTCCGCCCGAGCCTCTGCGAGGACGCGCTCCGCCTGGCCCGCCTCCTCTCCGGCCTGATGCCGAAGGAACCCGAAGTGCACGCCCTGGCCTCGCTGTTGGAGTTCCAGGCCTCCCGCTCGGCCTCCCGCACCGCCCCGAACGGCGACCCCGTCCTCCTCAAGGACCAGAACCGTCGCCGCTGGAACCGCCTGCTCATCGCCCGCGGCATCACCGCCCTCGGCCGCGCGGACACCACGTCCACAGGCGCCCCCGGCCCCTACGCCCTCCAGGCCACCATCGCCGCCTGCCACGCCCACGCGTACACCTACGACGAGACCGACTGGCCGACGATCGCGACCCTGTACGGCCTCCTCGCCGCCCGATCCCCGTCCCCGGTGGTCGAGTTGAACCGAGCGGTGGCCGTCTCGATGGCGCAGGGCCCGGCCCCGGCATTGGAGATCGTCGACACCCTCGCCACCGAACCCGCCCTGCGCGACTACCACTTGCTCCCCAGCGTCCGCGGCGACCTGCTGCTCCGCCTTGGCCGTACGACGGAGGCGAGGGCAGAGTTCACCCGAGCCGCTTCCCTCGCCCGCAATGAACGCGAACGCCAACTCCTGCTGCGCCGGGCGGAGAAGGGGTCGTAAAGGGGTACACAAGGCGCCCCCCGGTGCCAGAATTCGACGGAGTGTGGAGCGGTCACATGGTCGGGGGACTCGGGGGACTGAGACGTGCTGGAGGCTGTCGACGGCCGGATCCTTGCGCTGGACGGCGCGTCGGTCATCACGGCCGTGGGAGGAGTGGCGGTCGCCGTGATCGCGGCCGGGGTCGCGCTCTGGCAGACGCGGCGGACGCGGGTGCTGGAGAAGGAGAAGATCCGGCTCCAGCTCGACGCGGACCTCCGCTTGAGAGAGCGGGAGTGGGCCCACGAGCGGAGCCTCTCGGAGCGCGACCGCAGACGCGCGGCACAACAGGCCGACCAGGAGCAGGCGCGGACGGCGGAGCAGGTGGCCGCCCGCCGCAGCAGCCTGGTCGCGGAGGCGGCGGCCTACTGCGCGCGCCTGGCACGGGAGTTGGAGACCCTGCGCATCCTCGACATGTCCCATCCCCTCCGCGAGGCGAACCGTCACGCCCACGACCTCGCCTACACGGCAAGCCGCCGCGCCCGAGTCCTCCGAGACCACACCATCGAGCCGCTCCCCTGCCCCCCGCCCCTCAGGCAGGCCGCCCGATCAACATCGCCGGCGCCCCCGCCACCCGAGTAAGAAACACCGTCGCCGAGTTGGGCCCCTGAGGCTTCACCTTCCGCCGCAACTCCTCCGGTTCGACAGCCGACCCCCGCTTCTTCACGGTGAGCACACCCACCCCCCGCTCCCGCAGCACCGCCTTCAACTTCTTCACCCCGAACGGGAGTTGATCGGTGATCTCATAGGCGGAGGCGTACACGGTCGGCCGTAGCTCATCCGCCGTCACATACGCGATGGTCTCGTCGACGAGCCCGCCCCCGACCTCCTCCGCGACCTCGGCGACGAGATGCGCGCGGATGACCGCACCGTCGGGCTCGTACAAGTACCGCCCCACGGAACGGACGTCAGGATCGGGCAACCCGCGCCCGTGCAGAACTCGCGGCCCGGGCAGCAGAGTTGCCCGGACGGCCCCCGGCCGCACCCCCGCCCCGAACCACAGCACCGCCTCCTTCACATCACCCCCGTCCGAGATCCACTCCGCCTCGGCCGTCGCCGGGATCGCCTCGTGCGGCACCCCGGGTGCGATCTTCAGCGCGGCGAGCGGGGCCGTCGTAGCGGCGCCGATGGCCCAGGACAACGGGGGCGAGTACGCCTCCGGGTCGAAGATGCGACCGCGCCCACCCCGCCGCGCGGGATCGACGAACACGGCGTCGTACGCGGACGTGTCCACCTCCGTCACATCCGCTTCCCGGACCTCGATCAGCTCGGCCAGCCCCAGTGCCTCCGCGTTCGCGCGCGCCACGGCCACTGTCAGCGGATCGCGGTCCACGGCCAGGACCCTGACCCCCGCCCGGGCGAGGGCGATCGCGTCGCCGCCGATTCCGCAGCAGAGGTCGGCGACGGAGGCCACGCCCAGGTCCAGCAGCCGGCCGGCGCGGTACGTGGCGACGCTCGCCCGGGTGGACTGTTCGAAGCCGTTCGGGGTGAAGAACATGCGGTCGGCGTCCTCGGGGGCGAACTTGGCCGCTGCCGCCCGTTGCCGCAGCCGGGCCTGGCCGAGGGCCGCCGAGACGAGGTCGGCGGGGTGCTCGCGGCGCAGGCGGGTCGCGACGGCGAGTTCCTTGGCCGGGTCGGTGCCGCGGACCTCGTCGAGGAGGGCGCGGCCCTCGGGGGTGAGCAGGGCGGCGAAGGCGAGTACGGGGTCGTTCACCGGGTCATTGTGGGCCAGTCGGTGGACGGTGTGCCTCCGGTGGCGGTGTGTTGGCGGTGTCGGCACGGGATCGGGGCCGGGGCCTGAAAAAATCCGACCCCATGCGAGTAGTCGTACAAAATGACATCAATCGGGCGTACGGGAGTCGGGGGCAGCAGGGCCGTCGAGGTCGGAGGACGGGCGCCCGTGGCGCGCTCGCCGCCCTTGCGTTTGCCGCTCTCGTCTCCGGTTGCAGCCAGCCCGAGGGCGCGCCCGTTCACCCGGCGCAGGGCGCGCAGCGGCTGCACGCGCCCCCGGCCCGCGCGCTGGACTCCTACGCGACCAAGTTGCGCGCCGCGTACGCCGCCAGGGTGGCCGCGGCCAAGCGCTGGGGACTGGCGAAGGTGCCACTCCAGGCCCCGCCGGCCCCCGCGCAGAAGCCGGAGATCACCGCGCGCAAGGGCTTCGAGGTGGACGACCAGGAGGAGCTGAACCTCCCGCCGGTCTTCACCACCATCCCCACGAAACAGAAGATCGTCTTCCTCACCATCGACGACGGCGAGAACAAGGACCCCGCGTTCCTGCGGATGATGAGCGACCTGAAGATCCCGTACACCGCCTTCCTCAGCAACTACCTGGTGAAGGACGACTACGGCTACTTCAGGAAGATGCAGGCCGAGGGTCACACGATCAACAACCACACCCTCACGCACCCGTATCTGCCGGGCCTGTCCTACGCCGAGCAGAAGCGCGAGATCTGCGGCATGCAGGACATCATGAAGAAGCAGTTCGGCAAGGCCCCGACGGTCTTCCGGCCGCCGTACGGCAACTACAACCACGACACCCTCGTCGCCGCCAAGTCCTGCGGTATCAAGTACGCCCCGATCTGGGACGAGGAGGTGTTCGTCGACCACTGGGAGTACCGCGAGGACGACCGGTCCCTGCACCCCGGCGACATCGTCCTGACGCACTTCCGGGGCCGTGCGGACTGGAAGGGCACGATGGTCGACGACATGCGCCGCTTCCTGGGCAAGGTCACCGCCGAGGGGTATGCGGTGGCCCGCCTGGAGGACTACCTGTGAGGGTTCGGGTACCGGTGGCCGTCGTCCTGGCGGCCACCCTCCTCACTGGTTGCGCCCAGTCCGTCGACCCCATCGAACGGCTGGGCAAGAAGGCCGCCCAACGCGTCCACCCGCACGGCCCGGTCCGCGAACAGCCGTACCGCCACTGGGGTTTGACCGCCCCACTGCTCCCCGCCCCGAAACCCGCGCCCCGGTCCGCCGCGCGTTCGGCGGGCCCGGGCCTCCCACCCGTCGTGGACCACGTCCGCACCCGTGACAGGGTCGTCTTCCTGACCTACGACCACGAGGAGGGCGCGCGCCGCGACCCGAGGTTCGCCGATCTGGTCCGCGAACTACGCCTCCCCGTCACCGAGTTCCGCACGGCACCGGACCGCCACCACTTCGCCGGCCTCCCGTACGACACCCAGCGCGCCGAGATCTGCGGCAGCCGGCCCCGCCCCAACTCCCGCCTCCTGCGCCCCCCTTACGGCACGTATGACACGACGACCCGCCGCGCCGCGGCCGACTGCGGCATCTCCGCACTGGTCCTGTGGCGGGCCTCCGCGACCGCCGGAACGCTCACCTACGCCCGAGGCGACCACCACCTCACCCCCGGCGACATCGTCCAGGTCGGCCCGGCCGACAGCGCGGCCCGACTGCTCCGCGGCATCCAGGACCGGGGCCTGACGGTGGGGCGCCTGGAGGACTACCTCTAGGGCCGGTCCCGTTGGTGTCAGTCGCCCCGGATAGCCTGCCGCGCACGTCGAACGGCGGTGAGCGGAAAGGGCCTTGCGATGGGTGGCAACGAGTGGACCTCCACCGGGCCGTACCAGAGGGATCTGGAGTCGGCGTTCCGGCAGGCGCAGGAACAGGAACTGGCCAAGGACGACCACGGGTTCCCGGGGCGGGACATCGTCGATCTGTGGGAGGACGACGGCTGGCGGGAGTACATCCTGACGGGCGGCACGTCCTCCGTGCTCGACTTCTACGCCGTCATCGACGGCGGGTCCGGGGACGACTTCGCCATGATGCGACCCCTGACCGAGGACGAACTGCGCGACTGGACGCCCGAGGGTGGACCCACCCGCGAGCGATGGGTCGCCGCCCTCCGCACCGGGGCTCTGTCCTTCCCGGACCGAGGAACGGGCCGGTGCACGATCCTCTACCGCGACGGCGAGCCGGCGGAGATCGGCTACTGGGGGTGCACGGCGGACTAACGCGGGAACTGTTCGGCGCCGGTCGGCACATCCAGCCCGTCCGGCGTTTGAGGACGAGGCCGTTCAGGCCGAAGGGGGGTCTGGGGGCGCAGCCCCCGGGGACGGCGACACCAGGACAGGCCCGTCGAAAGAGCACAGGGCGACTTCGAAATCCTGCCGAAGCGCCGCGGGCATTGGCACTCCGCTTGACCGAGTGCTAATCGCAGTCATAGTCTCAGGTCTGGCACTCCCCCCTGGAGAGTGCCAATAGCGACGGGCAGGTCCGGCACCCGCGACGACGGATCCACCTGGTCGCCACCTCAGACAGTTAACCCCGTGAGATCTCCGAAGGGGGAGGTCGGATCGTGACGACCACCAGCTCCAAGGTTGCCATCAAGCCGCTTGAGGACCGCATTGTGGTCCAGCCGCTCGACGCCGAGCAGACCACGGCCTCTGGCCTGGTCATCCCGGACACGGCCAAGGAGAAGCCCCAGGAGGGCGTCGTCCTGGCCGTGGGCCCGGGCCGCTTCGAGAACGGCGAGCGTCTTCCGCTCGACGTGAAGACCGGCGACATCGTGCTGTACAGCAAGTACGGCGGCACCGAAGTGAAGTACAGCGGCGAGGAGTACCTCGTCCTCTCGGCCCGCGACGTGCTCGCGATCATCGAGAAGTAATTCGCTTCACGCAGATTCTGTATGTGAGCTACGCCCCTGGCCCCCGCGACCTTATGAAGCCGGGCGTCAGGGGCGTAGTTCGTTTCACCCACGTTTTCCGAGAGGGCTGAACCGCTCCCATGGCGAAGATCCTGAAGTTCGACGAGGACGCCCGTCGCGCCCTCGAGCGCGGCGTCAACAAGCTTGCCGACACGGTCAAGGTGACGATCGGCCCCAAGGGCCGCAACGTCGTCATCGACAAGAAGTTCGGCGCCCCCACCATCACCAACGACGGCGTCACCATCGCCCGCGAGGTCGAGCTCGACGACCCGTACGAGAACCTCGGTGCCCAGCTCGTGAAGGAGGTGGCGACCAAGACCAACGACATCGCGGGTGACGGCACCACCACCGCCACCGTGCTCGCCCAGGCGCTCGTGCGCGAGGGCCTGCGCAACGTCGCCGCGGGTGCCTCCCCGGCCGCCCTGAAGAAGGGCATCGACGCCGCCGTCAAGGCCATCTCCGACGAGCTGCTCGCCACCGCGCGGCCCATCGACGACAAGGCCGACATCGCCGCCGTGGCCGGTCTGTCCGCGCAGGACAGCCAGGTCGGCGAGCTCATCGCCGAGGCGATGGACAAGGTCGGCAAGGACGGTGTCATCACCGTCGAGGAGTCCAACACCTTCGGTCTGGAGCTGGACTTCACCGAGGGCATGGCCTTCGACAAGGGCTACCTGTCGCCGTACTTCGTGACGGACCAGGAGCGCATGGAAGCGGTCCTCGAGGACCCGTACATCCTCATCCACCAGGGCAAGATCAGCTCCATCCAGGACCTGCTGCCGCTGCTGGAGAAGGTCATCCAGGCCAACGCCTCCAAGCCGCTGCTGATCATCGCCGAGGACGTCGAGGGCGAGGCCCTGTCGACCCTGGTCGTGAACAAGATCCGCGGCACGTTCAACGCGGTCGCGGTCAAGGCCCCCGGCTTCGGCGACCGCCGCAAGGCGATGCTCGGCGACCTCGCCACCCTCACCGGCGGTCAGGTCATCGCCGAGGAGGTCGGCCTCAAGCTCGACCAGGTCGGCCTGGACGTGCTGGGCTCCGCCCGCCGCGTGACGGTCACCAAGGACGACACGACCGTCGTCGACGGTGCCGGTGACTCCTCCGAGGTCGCGGGCCGCGTCAACCAGATCAAGGCCGAGATCGAGAACACCGACTCCGACTGGGACCGCGAGAAGCTCCAGGAGCGCCTCGCGAAGCTGGCCGGCGGCGTGTGCGTGATCAAGGTCGGCGCCGCCACCGAGGTGGAGCTGAAGGAGAAGAAGCACCGTCTGGAGGACGCCATCTCCGCGACCCGCGCCGCGGTCGAGGAGGGCATCGTCTCCGGTGGTGGCTCCGCTCTGGTCCACGCCGCCAAGGTCCTCGAGGGCAACCTCGACAAGACCGGCGACGAGGCCACCGGTGTCGCGGTCGTCCGCCGCGCGGTCGTCGAGCCGCTGCGCTGGATCGCCGAGAACGCGGGCCTCGAGGGCTACGTCATCACCGCCAAGGTCGCCGACCTGGAGCCCGGCCAGGGCTTCAACGCCGCGACCGGCGAGTACGGCGACCTGGTCAAGGCCGGCGTCATCGACCCGGTCAAGGTCACCCGTTCCGCCCTGGAGAACGCCGCCTCCATCGCCTCCCTGCTCCTCACGACCGAGACCCTGGTCGTCGAGAAGAAGGAAGAGGAGGAGCCGGCCGCCGCTGGTCACAGCCACGGCCACTCCCACTGACGCGAGTCGGTGACCCCGTAACAGACCGAAGGCCCGGCACCCCTCTGGGGGAGCCGGGCCTTCGTGTTGCCGTCACTGTCAGCAGGGCGGCTCCCGTCACTGCGGCCCGTACTTCCGCCCGGTCTTCGACGTGATCCCGCCCAGCACCGCCTGTGGAGTGACCTTCACCAGGCCCATCAGCGCCTTGTAGCGCGGGTCCGGGATCGACAGCGACTTGCCGCGCGCCAGATCCGCGAGCGCCGCCGCGACCAGCTTGTCCGCGTCCAGCCACATCCAGTTCGGGATGTTGTCCGTGCCCATCCCGGCCCGCTGGTGGAACTCGGTCCGCACAAAACCGGGCGCCAGCGCCATCAGCCGTACGCCGGTCCCGGCCAGGTCCTTGGCCGCCCCCTGCGTGAACTGCACCACCCACGCCTTCGACGCGCCGTACGTCCCGCGCGGCACGAAGGCCGCCACCGACGCCACGTTGACCACCCCGCCGCGCCCGCGCTCCCGCATCGCCTCGGTCGCCGCGCTGGTCAGCCGCAGCACCGCCTCGCAGTGCACCTTGAGCATCTTCAGCTCGTCGGCCATCGGTACGTCGAGATAGCGGCCCTTGTTGCCGAAGCCCGCGTTGTTGACCAGCAGGTCGACGGGGTTCTTGCGGTCGGCGAGGCGGGCGGCCACCGCCTCGATGCCCTCGTCCGTGGCGAGGTCGGCGGTCAGCACCTCCGCCTCGATGCCGTGCCGGTCGTGCAGTTCGGTCGCCTGCTCCCCGAGCCGCTCGGTGTTCCGCGCCACCAGCACGAGGTTGTGTCCGTCCGCCGCGAGCCGCCGCGCGAACGCGGCACCGATCCCCGCGGTCGATCCCGTAATCAATGCCGTTGTCATGGCGCAAGATTAGTGACCCGGAGCGAGCCGGTCCGATCTCTGCACAGGCCCTCCAGATCCGTGACGAACACGTGTCGAACAGCGCGTCGAACAGGTGGTGCGCCAGGTCAGCCCGGGTACTCCGCGACATACTTCCGCGCCTGCGCCAGCGCCTCCGGATGCAGCGCCTCACCCGCCGGCAGCAGCCGCGGCAGCAGCTCCCGCTCGGTCGTCACGGCCCGGAACTGCAGGGCCACCGTCACCTCGTGGTCGGGCCGGTGCACGATCTCGATCGCGTCCCCCGCCCGGATCTCACCGGGCTCGATGACCCGCAGATAGGCCCCCGGCGCCCCCATCACGGTGAACCGCTTCACCCACCCCCGCTCGCCCAGATGGTCCTGGAACGTGCGGCACGGGATCCGCCCGCAGGTGACCTCCAGCACCACCTCGGGACCGATCCGCCAGCGCTCGCCGATCCGCGCGCCGGACACGTCGAGCCCCAGCGTCGTCAGGTTCTCCCCGAAGGAGCCGTTGGCCAGCGGGCGCCCCAACTCCCGCTCCCAGTCGTCGAGATCCTCGCGCGCGACCGCGTACACCGCCTGGTCGTCGCCGCCGTGGTGGCGTCGGTGACACACCGCGTCCCCGGCGAGCCCGCTCCCGGCGACGCCCTTGGGCCCGGGCGCGCTCACCCGCACGGCCGCGTCGGTCGGCCGCTTGTCGATCCCCGTCACGCCGTCCGGCTGGTCCGTGTACGGCACGGCCGTGGCCCGGCCCAGATTCAGCGAGAGAAGCTTCATGAAGGCACGGTAGGCGAGATCGCCCCAAAGGTGCGACGCATTTTTCATCATCATCCCCAAGGAGCACTTATGCTCGACGCATGATCGAGGCCCGACATCTCCGTGTGCTGCGCGCCGTCGCCGCCACCGGCTCCTTCTCGGCGGCCGGACGTGAACTGGGCTGCACCCAGCCCGCCGTGAGCCAGCAGATGAAGGCCCTGGAGGCCTCGGTCGGCACCCCGCTGCTGATCCGCACCGGCCGCGAGATGCGCCTGACCCAGGCGGGCGAGGCCCTGGTCCGGCACGGCGCCGGCATCCTCGCCGGCCTCACGGCGGCGGAAGAGGAGGTCGCCGCGATCGCGGGCCTGCGCGCCGGCCGGGTCCGCCTGGTCTCCTTCCCCAGCGGCAGCTCGACGCTCGTCCCCACGGCCCTCGCCGCCCTGCGCGCCGCGCACCCCGGCACCCGCGTCTCCCTGGAGGAGGCCGAGCCGCCGAACTCCGTCGACCTCCTCCGGGAGGGCGACTGCGACATCGCACTCGCCTTCCGCTACGAGACCGCGGCGGGCGCCGAGGACTGGTCCGACCTGGTCGTACGCCCCCTGCTCAGCGACCGCCTGGTCGCCCTGGTCCCGGAAAGACACCGGCACGCGCGTGTGCGGTCGGTCGCCATCGGCGAACTCGCCGACGACCCCTGGATCGCCGGCTGCCCGCGCTGCCGGGGCCAGTTGGTCGAGGTGTGCGAGACCGCGGGCTTCACCCCCCGCATCGACTTCGCGACCGACGACTATCCGGCCGTCGTCGGCCTGGTGAGCGCGGGCCTGGGCGTCGCCGTCCTGCCCCAGCTCGCCATCGAGTCCGTACGACCCCGGGGTGCGCGGACGGTGACGCTGGAACCGGCGGTGCGGCGGGAGATCGTCGCGCTCACCCTGCCGGACCTGGCGCAGGTGCCGGCGGTGGCGGCGACCCTCGACCAGTTGGAGCGCGCTGCCGTGGCGGGACGCGCGGGGCGCGAGGAGCAGGGACGCCCGGGGAGCGAAAAGTAAGGGGCACGCGAGTGCGTGCCCGTCCGTGCAGAAACGTTCCTTCAGTTGTTCGAAACGGAGTCCCCGCCGGCCGCCGAGGCCGACACGAGCCGATTGCGGGCCCGCCCCATCAGTTCTTCGCGCTCGTCCTCGGTCAGGCCGCCCCAGACGCCGTACGGCTCGCGCACCGCCAGCGCGTGCGCCGCGCACTGTGCGCGGACCGGGCACCTCATGCAGACCTCTTTGGCCGAGTTCTCACGAGCGCTTCGTGCCGCACCGCGCTCGCCCTCGGGATGAAAGAAGAGCGAGCTGTCGACCCCTCGGCAGGCAGCCAGGAGCTGCCAGTCCCACAGGTCCGCGTTCGGTCCGGGAAGGCGGGAGAAATCTGCCATTGCGTGACCCCTTGTAGCCGTTATGGGCGGATACGGTGTCCACGACCGTACAACTACGATCTAAGGAGATGAAAATATGACTCATTGCGAATCTAGCCTCAGACACCAGTAAAAGGGAAGAAATAGGGCCGAATGGGGCACCGGTTGTGATGAAAGCTTGAGGGTCGGCCCCGCATGCCTCCACCGTGTCCGCACCCTCACGTAGAGTGCCGAAGAGGACACACGGCCCCGTAACTCTTTCGAGTGACCGTCGTTGAGAGTGCGAGGCGGTTGAAAACATCAAGAGCTCGGGCAGGCGTCCGAGACGGTCGACCGCACAGGTGACGATTTCGTACCAGCCTGGAGGCTCAAGGTGACGTGCATCAGTTGCGGAGGGCGGCCATGACATCCGTCCTCGTCTGTGACGACTCCCCGCTTGCCCGAGAGGCGCTCCGCCGCGCGGTCGCGACCGTGCCCGGTGTCGAGCGCGTGACGACGGCGGCCAACGGCGAGGAAGTCCTCCGCCGCTGGGGTGCCGACCGTTCGGACCTCATTCTGATGGATGTCCGCATGCCCGGACTCGGCGGTGTCGAGACCGTGCGGCGGCTGCTGTCCGCCGACCCGGGCGCACGCATCATCATGCTCACCGTCGCCGAAGACCTGGACGGCGTGGCCCTCGCGGTCGCGGCCGGCGCCCGCGGCTATCTGCACAAGGACGCCTCGCGCGCCGAACTGCGGGCCACGGTCACCCAGGCCCTCGCCGACCCGACCTGGCGACTGGCCCCGCGCCGGCTGCGCTCGGCCGAGATGGGCGCCGCGCCGACGCTCACCGCGCGCGAGATCCAGGTCCTGGAGGGCATGAGCCACGGCCGCTCGAACGCGGAGATCGGCCGTGAGCTGTTCCTCTCCGAGGACACGGTCAAGACGCACGCCCGGCGGCTCTTCAAGAAACTCGGCGCCTCGGACCGGGCGCACGCCGTGGCGCTCGGTTTCCGGTGGGGCCTGGTCCGTTAGGGCCAGGTCAGTGGGTCGTAGCGGGGATACGAGAATCCCCGCCCGCCACCGGGTGGGCGGGGACGGTGAAGGGGCCCGCCGGGTGCCCGCTGCTCGTTTCGCCGCGGATGCCGCATCCTTGAGGTGTGGAGTTCCTCGGGGACGAGTCGGTCGAGCGGGAGGGGAGGGCGCAGGAGATGAGTTCCGGCGCACCTGCTCATAACGCTTCGGTGCACAACAACGGACGCGGTGCCACGGACCCTTCGGCCACAAGGCACCATGGACCGATGCGTGACGACGAGGCGGCCAGTGCCCCAGGGGCGATTGGTGGACTCGTCCTTCGCGCGGTCGACGGAGACGAGCAGGCAACCCACGATCTGCTCGCCCACGTCCACCCACTGGCGCTCCGCTACTGCCGCACCCGTCTGTCCCGACTCCCGGGCGACGCACGGCACTTCGTGGAGGACCTCGCCCAGGAGGTCTGCGTAGCCGTCCTCCTCGCGCTCCCGCGCTACAAGGACACCGGCCGCCCCTTCGAGGCCTTCGTCTTCGCCATCGCCGCCCACAAGGTCGCCGACCTCCAGCGGGCCGCGATGCGCCACCCCGGTTCCACGGCCGTCCCGTCCGACGAGATGCCCGAGCGGCCGGACGACTCCCTCGGCCCCGAAGAGCGCGCCCTGCTCAGCAGCGACGCCGAATGGGCCAAGAAACTCCTGGCCAACCTGCCGGAGAACCAGCGCGAGTTGCTTCTGCTCCGCATCGCCGTGGGTCTGACGGCGGAGGAGACCGGACAGATGTTGGGAATGTCACCCGGCGCGGTCCGGGTCGCCCAACACCGCGCGCTGAGCCGACTGCGGGCACTGGCCGAGCAGTAGCGCCCCCAAGGGCCGTTCCCTCACCCACGGTGCCTTTCTTGAACAGTCGGCCGACGGGTTACGTACGAACATACGAAGCCCGAAGCGAGCCGTAGCCGTGGAATCGTGGAATGTGGGACCCCTGCTTCCCGTTAGCATGGACATCCGCACCGATCAAGGCCATTTGGGGAAGGTGTCATGACTGCCAACGTCGACGGAGTGCCCGCCAAATTCGCGACACTAGGGCTGACCTACGACGACGTGCTGCTGCTGCCGGGCGCGTCCGACGTGCTGCCGAACGCGGTCGACACCTCGTCCCGTATCTCGCGCAACGTCCGGGTCAACATCCCGCTGCTCTCCGCGGCGATGGACAAGGTGACCGAGTCCCGCATGGCCATCGCGATGGCCCGCCAGGGCGGCGTCGGCGTGCTGCACCGCAACCTGTCCGTCGAGGACCAGGTCAACCAGGTCGACCTCGTGAAGCGATCCGAGTCCGGCATGGTCACCGACCCGATCACCGTGCACCCGGACGCCACGCTCGGCGAGGCCGACGCCCTGTGCGCCAAGTTCCGCATCAGCGGCGTCCCGGTGACCGACGGCAACGGCAAGCTGCTCGGCATCGTCACCAACCGCGACATGGCCTTCGAGACCGACCGCTCCCGTCAGGTGCGCGAGGTCATGACGCCGATGCCCCTGGTCACCGGCAAGGTCGGCATCACCGGCGCCGACGCCATGCAGTTGCTGCGCCGCCACAAGATCGAGAAGCTGCCCCTCGTCGACGAGGCCGGCATCCTCAAGGGCCTCATCACGGTCAAGGACTTCGTCAAGGCCGAGCAGTACCCGCACGCCGCCAAGGACGCCGAGGGCCGCCTCATCGTCGGCGCCGCCGTGGGCGCCAGCCCCGAAGCACTGGAGCGCGCCCAGGCCCTCGCCGAGGCCGGCGTGGACTTCCTGGTCGTCGACACCTCGCACGGCCACAACAGCAACGCCCTCAACTGGATGGCGAAGATCAAGTCGAGCGTCGGCGTCGACGTGATCGGCGGCAACGTCGCCACCCGCGACGGCGCCCAGGCCCTGATCGACGCCGGTGTCGACGGCATCAAGGTCGGCGTCGGCCCCGGCTCGATCTGTACGACCCGCGTCGTCGCCGGCATCGGCGTCCCGCAGGTCACCGCGATCTACGAAGCGTCCCTCGCCGCCCGCGCGGCCGGCGTCCCGCTCATCGGTGACGGCGGCCTCCAGTACTCCGGCGACATCGGCAAGGCGCTCGCCGCCGGCGCCGACACGGTGATGCTCGGCAGCCTCCTCGCGGGCTGCGAGGAGTCGCCCGGCGAGCTCCAGTTCATCAACGGCAAGCAGTTCAAGTCGTACCGCGGCATGGGCTCGCTCGGCGCGATGCAGTCCCGCGGCCAGGGCCGGTCGTACTCGAAGGACCGCTACTTCCAGGCCGAGGTCGCCTCCGACGACAAGCTCGTGCCCGAGGGCATCGAGGGCCAGGTGCCCTACCGCGGCCCGCTGGCCAACGTGCTGCACCAGCTCGTCGGCGGGCTGCGCCAGACCATGGGCTATGTGGGCGCGGCCACCATCGAGGAGATGGAGACCAAGGGCCGTTTCGTCCGGATCACGTCCGCGGGCCTCAAGGAGAGCCACCCGCACGACATCCAGATGACGGTCGAGGCACCGAACTACAGCCGCAGCAAGTGATCGCCACGCGCGCGTGAAGCGAGTCGAGGGCGGCTCCGGAGCATCCGGGGCCGCCCTTGTCGTACCCGTCGGCGATACTGGAAGACGCTGAGACGCAAGAAGGAAAGGCCACACACGTGACTGAGATCGAGATCGGGCGCGGCAAGCGCGGCCGCCGGGCGTACGCCTTCGACGACATCGCCGTCGTCCCCAGCCGCCGTACGCGGGACCCGAAGGAGGTCTCGATCGCCTGGCAGATCGACGCCTACCGCTTCGAGCTGCCCTTCCTGGCCGCCCCCATGGACTCGGTCGTCTCCCCGGCCACCGCGATCCGCATCGGCGAGCTCGGCGGCCTCGGCGTGCTGAACCTCGAAGGCCTCTGGACGCGGTACGAGGACCCGCAGCCGCTCCTCGACGAGATCACCGGCCTGGACGTGGACGCCGCGACGCGCCGCCTCCAGGAGATCTACGCGGCTCCCATCAAGGAGGAGCTGATCGGGCAGCGCATCAAGGAGGTGCGCGACTCGGGCGTGGTCACCGCCGCCGCGCTCTCCCCGCAGCGCACGGCCCAGTTCTCCAAGGCCGTCGTCGACGCGGGCGTGGACATCTTCGTCATCCGCGGTACGACGGTCTCGGCGGAGCACGTGTCGGGCTCGCACGAGCCGCTGAACCTGAAGCAGTTCATCTACGAACTGGACGTCCCGGTGATCGTCGGCGGCTGCGCCACGTACACGGCGGCCCTGCACCTGATGCGCACCGGCGCGGCCGGTGTCCTCGTCGGCTTCGGCGGCGGCGCCGCGCACACCACGCGCAACGTCCTGGGCATCCAGGTCCCGATGGCCACGGCCGTCGCGGACGTGGCGGCCGCCCGCCGCGACTACATGGACGAGTCCGGCGGCCGGTACGCGCACGTCATCGCCGACGGCGGTGTCGGCTGGTCCGGCGACCTCCCCAAGGCGATCGCCTGCGGCGCGGACGCGGTCATGATGGGCTCCCCGCTGGCCCGCGCCACGGACGCGCCGGGCAAGGGCCACCACTGGGGCATGGAGGCGGTGAACGAGGAACTCCCGCGCGGCAAGAAGGTCGACCTCGGCACGGTCGGCACGATCGAGGAGATCCTCACCGGCCCGTCCCACATCCCCGACGGCTCGATGAACATCTTCGGGGCGCTGCGGCGCGCGATGGCGACGACCGGGTACAGCGAGCTGAAGGAGTTCCAGCGGGTCGAGGTCACCGTCGCCGACTCGCAGCACAAGCGGTAGGCGGTAGGCGGTTCTACGACGCTTCGAAGGGCCCGGGCCTGGGTGGTCCGGGCCCTTTCGTGTGCCCAAGTGGGGCTGGTGGGGCGCGTGTTGGGACCAGGGGGCGCACGGTTGCGTTCGGGGCGAAAGTTCGCTGGTGGGGCGTGTCGGGGCGGTAACGTCCGTGATCGGCGCCCCAGTTGTGTGGGGTGCTCCCTTCCACGGAAATCGTTCCGGACCCGGGCTCTCGGGGCCCGGCCCGAATTCCAGACGAACCGCCTACCGGGCTAATGGGCGGCCTCGTGGAAGGGGGCACCCATGGGTCGCCACCGCAAGCCCATCCGCTGGGACCGGATCCGTCTTCGGATGGTGAAGCAACGGAGGAAGCGGATCTTGTGGATGTACGGCGGAAAGTGAGCGGCCACCCCCAACACACGTAGGGGTGGACACTCCGTTCACTTTTCAAGAGCCCGCCGCATTAGCCCCTACGGCGGGTTCCACCTGTTTCTAACGGTACCGGCGCCGCGAGTCGCACGCCACCAGCCCCCGACGCACACCCCGCCCCAAGCGCCCCCCTGCACAACCCGCGCGCCGGGGTCAGAGCGCCGCCTTCTTGGTGCCGGAGAACGCGGCGAACGCCGCGATGGCGAAGAAGACGAAGGTGAGCGGGTCGGAGTCGGCCTTCCAGGCGTCCTGGACCACGCCGAAGTGGTCGAAGAACACCTTGCTGAAGCTCACGCCGTACTCGTCCGCGATGAGCATCGCCTCGCCGACCAACTGGCCGAGGTAGACCGCGACCAGGGCCAGCACGGCGCTGACCACGGGAAGCGCGGGGTTGCGCCCGCCGAGCCTGCCCGCCGCGAGGCCGATGACGAAGCCGACGCCGACCGCCGCCCAGCCGATCTCGTGCTTGGTGGTGCCGATGACGACGCCGTAGATGCCGGCGGCGACCAGGGCGGCGGCGACAGCGGTCACCAGGCCGAGCACGATGTTGTTCTTCGGGGGAGCGGGCGGGGCGTACGGAGCCGGGGGCGGCGGCGGTACGGCGCCGGGCTGCTGGGCGTACGGGTTGCCGTCGACCGGCTGCGGCTGCGGCTGCGCGGGCGCCTGCGGCTGGGCCGCCTGCGCCTCGGGCTGCGGCTGTGGCTGTTGTGGTGGCGTGGCTGACTGGCTCATGACAGAAATCCCCCCACGGGATGCGAAGACAGGAAAGGCGAAGCAGAGATGCGCGCGCACGGATATGCGACAACTGTGCGACGAGTGTGGGGAGATTAGCAGGTCGACGTGACCCTGTGACCAGTCGTTTTCGTGCTCA
This sequence comes from Streptomyces sp. NBC_01478, assembly GCF_036227225.1. GTDB lineage: Bacteria > Actinomycetota > Actinomycetes > Streptomycetales > Streptomycetaceae > Streptomyces. Next base: position 7,042,311 of record NZ_CP109444.1, read on the forward strand.
GAGCCGGTGCGCCGCGCCGGTCGGTGTGGCCCCGCGCGTGTCCAGCAGCAACTGCGCCTTCACCGACAGGCCTTGGAGGTCGTACGTCCGGTGCTGCTGGAGCAGGATCGTCAGGTCGGCGTCCGCCGCCGCCTCGTAGAGGGAGTCCGCGCGGGGGACCGGGCGGTCGAGGACGCTCCAGGACGGGATGTGCGGGTCGTGGTAACTGACGGAGGCGCCGAGTTCCATGAGGCGGATCGCGATCTCCTGGGCGGGGGTGGCCTGTTGGTCGGCGAGGTCGGCCTTGTAGGTGACGCCGAGGAGGAGGACGCGGGCCCCGCGCGCGGACTTGCCGTGTTCGTTGAGGAGCGTGGCGGCGCGCTGGATGACGTAGCGGGGCATCTGGTTGTTGACCTGCTGGGCGAGTTCGACCATGCGGAGCGGGCGGCCGCCGTGTGCCGTCAGGTCCTGGGGGACGGCGTGGCCGCCGACGCCGGGGCCGGGGCGGAAGGCCTGGAAGCCGAACGGCTTGGTCTCCGCGCAGCGGATGACGTCCCAGAGGTCGACGCCCAAGTCGTGGCACAGGACGGCCATTTCGTTGACGAGGGCGATGTTGACGTGCCGGAAATTGGTCTCCAGTAGCTGCACGGTTTCCGCTTCGCGCAGTCCACGCGCGCGTACCACCTTGTCGGTGAGACGGCCGTAGAAGGCGGCGGCCGATTCGGTGCAGGCCGGGGTGAGGCCGCCGATCACCTTGGGGGTGTTGGCCGGGGTGAAGTCGCGGTTGCCGGGGTCGACGCGGCTGGGGGAGTAGGCGAGGTGGAAGTCGCGGCCCGCGCGGAGGCCCGATCCCTCTTCGAGGAGCGGGCGCAGGAAGTCCTCGGTGGTGCCGGGGTGCACCGGTGACTCCAGGATCACCGTGGTGTGCGGGCGCAGGTGGGCCGCGAGGGCGCGGGCGGCCGTCTCCACCTGGCTGAGGTCGAGTCCGCCGTCCGCGTCCGGGGGTGTCGGTGCGCAGATCACGGCGGTGCGTACGCGGCCGAGCTCGGCGGGGTTCGTGGCCGACCGGAAGCCCCCCGAGAGCATCCGGCGCAGTTCGGCGGGGCTGAGGGAGCCGGCCTCGGGGCCGGTCTTGAAGCCGACCGTGGCGATACCGGCGGCGACAGCGGCCTGGGCCAGGGGCAGGCCGAGAGGACCGAGTCCGATGACGGCGAGATCTGCGGGCATGGCGTGGGCCGTCCTTCCCAGTAACCGAAGCGGGACAGGTGCGCAAGCCCTGTGGACAGAACGAGCGAGCGCAATGTCAGACTAGGAGTAAATATGACCGTTATGCGGGATTGGACGGCTGTGTTTTTCTGCGGTCCTGTGATTGTTGTCCACAGGCTGGGGGCGAGTGGTGGCTGAAGTCGGGCATCCCGGTCAGAATTTGGGCAGGAGGGAAACGAACCGGGCTTCGCCGAACGGGTGCGGCCGGCGCTACCGATAGCGGGAGGCAGCGGTGAGGACAGCGACACTGGGTCCGGCGCAGCGAGCCGAGGCACTGGCGGGAATGGCCGAGCGCGAACTGGATGTGCTCGTCGTGGGCGGAGGTGTGGTCGGCGCGGGCACCGCCCTGGACGCCGTGACCCGCGGTCTGTCCACGGGACTGGTCGAGGCGCGCGACTGGGCCTCGGGCACGTCCAGCAGGTCGAGCAAGCTCATCCACGGAGGTCTGCGGTATCTGGAGATGCTCGACTTCGCCCTCGTCCGCGAGGCCCTCAAGGAACGCGGACTGCTCCTGGAGCGCCTCGCCCCGCACCTGGTGAAGCCGGTGCCGTTCCTGTACCCCCTCCAGCACAAGGGCTGGGAGCGCCTCTACGCCGGCTCGGGCGTCGCGCTCTACGACGCGATGTCCATGGCTCGCGCGCACGGCCGGGGTCTGCCCACGCACCGCCACCTGAGCCGCCGTCACGCCCTGCGCGTGGCACCCGCGTTGAAGAAGGACGCCCTGGTGGGGGCCCTTCAGTACTACGACGCCCAGATGGACGACGCCCGCTATGTGGCCACCCTGGTGCGCACGGCGTCGTCGTACGGCGCGAAAGTCGCCAACCGCGCGCGGGTGACCGGGTTCCTGCGTGAGGGCGAGCGGGTGGTCGGCGCCAAGGTGGAGGACGTCGAGGCGGGCGGCGAGTACGAGATCCGCGCCAAGCAGATCGTGAACGCCACGGGTGTGTGGACCGACGACACCCAGGCGATGGTCGGCGAGCGCGGGCAGTTCCACGTCCGGGCCTCCAAGGGCATCCACCTCGTCGTCCCCAAGGACCGCATCAACTCCACCAGCGGACTGATCCTGCGCACCGAGAAGTCCGTGCTGTTCGTCATCCCGTGGGGCCGGCACTGGATCGTCGGCACCACCGACACCGACTGGGACCTAGACAAGGCCCACCCGGCCGCGTCCAGCGCCGACATCGACTACCTCCTTGAGCATGTGAACTCGGTGCTCGCGGTGCCGCTGACCAGAGACGACGTCCAGGGTGTGTACGCGGGACTGCGTCCCCTGCTGGCCGGCGAGTCCGACGCCACCAGCAAGTTGTCGCGCGAGCACACCGTCGCGCATCCGGTGCCGGGGCTCGTCGTCGTGGCGGGCGGCAAGTACACGACGTACCGGGTGATGGCCAAGGACGCCGTGGACGAGGCGGTGCACGGCCTCGACATGCGGGTCGCCGAATGCGTCACCGAGGACGTGCCGCTGATCGGCGCGGAGGGCTACCGGGCGCTGTGGAACGCGCGGGCGCGCATCGCCTCGAAGACCGGCATCCATGTGGTGCGCGTGGAGCACCTGTTGAACCGTTTCGGGTCGATGTCGGAGGAGGTCCTCGACCTCATCGCCAAGGACCCGACACTCGGCGAACCCCTCCAGTTCGCCGACGACTATCTGCGCGCCGAGATCGTCTACGCCGCCTCGCACGAGGGTGCACGGCACCTGGACGACGTACTGACCCGCCGTACCCGCATCTCCATCGAGACCTTCGACCGGGGCACGCGCAGCGCCCGTGAGGCCGCCGAGTTGATGGCACCGGTGCTCGGCTGGGACAAGGACCAGATCGAGCGCGAGGTCGAGCACTACGAGAAGCGGGTGGAGGCCGAGCGGGAGTCGCAACGCCAGCCCGACGACCTGACGGCGGACGCGGCGCGGTTGGGGGCGCCGGACATCGCGCCGCTGTAGCGACACCGGGTCGGGTGCGGTCGGTTTCGGTTGGGGCCGGTTTCGGCTGGGGTCGGTCTCGCTCGGACCAGTCCTGCTCGGACCAGTCCCGCTCGGGACCGGCTTCGCTCTTGGTCGGCTTCACTCGAACGAGTGTCGTGATCTGGGATCTTTGTCCGGAACCCGGCCGTTCTACGAGGTGCGGGGGCAGAACTCGGCGGCGAGCAGGGCCGGTTCGAGGCCGGGGTCTGCGATCTCGCTCGTGTTCACACGGAAGGTGAGGACATGCCGGCCGTCGACGGTGGCTGCGGTGCGCACGTAGCTGCCCGAGATCCGGCCGTTGTGCCCCCACACCGTGGTGCCGCACGGGAGTTTCACCGGAAACAGGCCCATGCCGTACGAGCCCTGTGCGGTACGGGTGTTGAGCATCTCGCGCAGTTGGCGCGAGGGCAGTAGTCCGCCGCCGAGCAGGGCCGAGTAGAAGCGGTCCAGATCGGCGAGCGTGGTCACCAGCTCGCCCGCGGCGCCGGCCACCCGCGGGTCGAGATCCGTGACGTCGGAGCCGTCGGCGGCGTAGGCCCGGCCGTGCGGCGCGGGAAGAGTGGTGCGGGAGCCCGGGAAGGAGGTGCCCGTCAGACGCAGCGGAGCGATGATGCGGCGCTCGGCCTCGGTGGCGTACGAGTTGCCGGTGACCTGTCGGATCACCAGGCCGAGCAGCACGTAGTTGGTGTTCGAGTAGGAGAAGCGGCCGCGATCGGCCGGAGGGTGGGTGAGGGCTATACGGATGGCCTCGGTCGGGGAGACAGGGATCGTGCCCCGGGTGAGCGCGGTGAAGTCGTACAGGCCGCTGGTGTGGGTGAGCAGGGAGCGGAGGGTCAGCGCGCGCCCGTCGTTGCCCGCTCCGTGTACCAGACCGGGCAGGTGCTGCTCCACCGTGTCGGACAGGGACAGCCGGTGTTCGGCGGCGAGTTGGAGGATCACCGTCGCGATGAAGGTCTTCGTGATGCTGCCGGCGCGGAAGTGGTCGGCGCGGGTGATGCCGGTTCCGGCTTGTGCGTAGTCCGTCCTGCCGGGTGCCTGGTCCGTCCCGGTCTGTGCCTGGTCCGTTCGGTTCCGCGCACGGTCCGTTCCGGCCCGGCTGTCGCGGGGGCCCGTGCTGTCCTGGGCCAGTAGTGCCGCCGCGGGGGCTTCGCCTCGGGTGACCAGGAGTGTGACCAGGGCGTTCGTGGCCGTTGCCGGGTGGGCCCGGGAGGGGGCCGGGGACAGGCAGAGGAGGGCCAGGGACACCGGAATGGCCAGGAGTGTCCGAGGAGTGGGCATCGTGATCCTCCGTTCTCGGAGCTCATCGTGCAGCACTTGGCTGTGTGACCTGCGGCGGATATCCGACTGATGTGCCCTCGGTGCGTGGGGAAAGGCCCCCTGGGCGTTGGGCACTTGTTCGGTGGGGGACAATGGAGGCTCTGTCAGGGCGGGTTGCATGAGGGGACGCATGTCGGAGGCGGAGCGGGCGGGGACATCCCGTCAAGACACTCGTCAGGACAAGAACGAGCGTCTTCTCGCCGGGCGGTACCGGTTGGGAGAAGTGCTCGGCCGCGGAGGCATGGGCACGGTGTGGCGTGCCGAGGACGAAACCCTGGGCCGGACGGTCGCCGTCAAGGAGCTGCGGTTCCCGTCCAGCATCGACGAGGACGAGAAGCGCCGGCTGATCACGCGGACGTTGCGCGAGGCCAAGGCCATCGCGCGGATCCGCAACACCAGCGCGGTGACGGTCTTCGACGTGGTCGACGAGGACGACCGGCCCTGGATCGTCATGGAGTTGGTCGAGGGCAAGTCGCTCGCCGAGGCCATCCGGGAGGACGGTCTGCTCGAACCGCGGCGTGCGGCGGAGGTCGGGCTCGCGATACTCGACGTGCTCCGCTCCGCGCACCGGCAGGGCATCCTGCACCGCGACGTGAAGCCGTCGAACGTGCTGATCGCCGAGGACGGCCGGGTCGTGCTCACCGACTTCGGTATCGCGCAGGTCGAGGGCGACCCGTCGATCACCTCCACCGGCATGCTCGTCGGCGCGCCCTCCTACATCTCCCCGGAGCGGGCCCGCGGGCACAAGCCGGGTCCGGCGGCCGACCTGTGGTCGCTCGGCGGGTTGCTGTACGCGGCGGTCGAGGGCGCACCGCCGTACGACAAGGGTTCCGCGATCGCCACGCTCACCGCGGTGATGACCGAGCCGTTGGAGGAGCCGAAGAACGCCGGGCCGTTGAAGGACGTCATCTACGGCCTGCTGAACAAGGATCCCGCCCAGCGTCTCGACGACGCGGGTGCCCGGGCGATGCTCAACGCGGTGATCCACGCGCCGGAGCCCAAGGCGGCCGAGCCGGAGCCGGTGCCGGCGGTGGACGCCACGAGGGTGGTGCCGTTGCCCGCGCAGCCGGGGCCGGCCGAGGCCGGTGGCAAGAAGAGCGGTGGCGGGGGTTCGGCGGGGGCCGAGCGGTTGCGTGGGGCGTTGCGGTCCATGCGGAAGGCCGCGGGGGGTTCGGCGGGGGCCGGGGCGGCGACTTCGGCGGCAGCGGGTTCGGGTGTGGCTGAGGGGTCGGCTCCGGCTCCGGCTACGAGTCCGGGTTCCGCTGCGGGTACGGGATCGGGTAAGGGTCCGGGTTCTGGTGGGGCTTCAACTCCCGTTGCTGGTAAGCCCGGTGGCTCGGTTGCGGGTGCCGGTGCGGCTGGTGCCGGGACCGGTGCGGTCGGTGCTTCGGGCAAGAGTGCTTCGGGTGCTTCGGGTGCTTCGGAGGCCAGGGGCTCCAGTGGTGCGAAGGGTGCGGCGGCTGGCGGGGCTGGTGCTGCGTCTGCTGGTTCCGGGGCTGTTGCTGCTGGGTCTCGGACGCCTGGGGTGCCTTCGGCTCGGGCTGGGGGCGATTCCGGGTCGGTGACCCGTTCCGGGACGTCGACCGGCGCGGGAGCTGCGGGTGGCGCGGGCGGCACGGGTGGCGCTGCCGGTGCAGGCGCTGCGGCCGGTTCGGCGGCGAAGGTCGGTGGGGCGGACCCGGGTACGCGTGATCTGGGTGCGCAGGCGTCGGATGTGCAGGCGTCGGATGTGCAGTCGTCGGGGTTGCGGGAGCAGGGTCTGCGGGACTCCGGTACCCGGGACAGCGGTACGCACGAAGTGGGCACGCGGGCGGACAACTCGGGTTCGGGCGGGCGGAGTTCGGGGTGGCCCGTGATGACGCCGCCGGATCTGCCGCCGCGGTCGGTGCCGAGGGCGCCGCTCACCGATGTGGTGCCGAAGCGGACGTTGGTGATCATCGCGGTCGTCTTCCTGCTCGCGGTGATCGGGGTGGTGCTGGCGTTCACGCTCGGTGGCGGTGACGACAGCGGCTCGAAGGGGTCGAAGAAGAACGACGGCGGCAAGACGGTCGCCAGCGCGAGTGCGAGCGCGAGCGCCGGAACGGACACCAAGAAGGACGACGGCGACAAGGCGAGCACGGGCGGTGCGCAGGCCGACTCCTCGGCGACGGCGTCCGCTTCGAGCGGCACATCGTCCTCCACCGGTAAGAACGCGTCCGGCGGGAGCGGTACCGAGACGGACGGTTCCTCGGACGGCGCCGCGGTCGTGAAGACGTACAAGGGGAGCCAGGGGTTCTCGATAGGCCTGCCCGCCGGGTGGTCGTACCAGTCGACGGACTCCGCCGGAGTCCGGTTGGTCGGCCCCGACGGGCAGAAGCTGCTGATCGCCTGGACCAGTACGCCCAAGGGCGATCCGGTGGCGGACTGGAAGAGCCAGGAGCAGTACATGACGCGCTCCGGGTACACGCGGATCCGAATAGCGGGGGTGAGCTACCGGGGCTGGAACACGGCCGACTGGGAGTTCACCTATGAGGACGGCGGGACGAAGTACCGCACGATCGACCGCGGGTTCGTCGTCAACAGTCATCTCGGATATGCGCTCATGTACACCGCGAAAGCTGCCAATTGGGACAGCGAACTCCGTAAGGACACCTGGACGACCCTGACAAAGACGTTCGAACCGAAGTCGTGAGGCGGGTGGGTTCGGGTTTGGCGCGCCAGATCCGTCAACCCCTCTTTGTGGGTTGCCTCCGGCACGTATCGTGAGTGGTTGCGGACCGTACGCATCCAGGTATGTAGGCGGAACGGGGCGCAAGGCGAACGGAATTGACCAACCGGGCGGCCGGGGGAGGCAACGTGGACGACTATGCGGGTCGGGTGCTCGCCGACCGCTACCGCCTGCCGCTGCCGCCCTCCGACGAGTACGAACTCACCGAGTCCCGGGCCTTCGACACCTACAGCGGGCAGGAAGTCCTGGTACGCCAGGTGCCGTTGCCGGAGGTCGTCGAGGCGGAGGTGCTCGGCGAGGACGGGCTGCCCGACGGGTTCACGGCGCGTGATCGCGGGGCGCGGCGGCCGACCACGGCGCGGACCGCCACACGGCGGCCCACCGATCCGGCGGTACGGCGTGCGGTCGAGGCCGCGCAGGCCGCGGCGCGGATCCCTGATCACCCCCGGCTGGACCAGGTCTTCGACGTGTTCGCCGAGGGCGGTTCGCTGTGGATAGTGAGCGAACTGGTGTCCGCCCAGCCGTTGTCAGCGCTGCTCGTCGAGAAGCCGTTGTCGCCGTACCGGGCGGCCGAGGTCGCGTCCGACGTGCTGATGGCGCTGCGGGTGCTGCACGCGCACGGCTGGGTGCACCGGAACATCACCGCGCGCACGGTGCTCGTCTGCGACGACGGCCGCGTGATGCTGACCGGGCTCGCGGTCGGAGCGGCGGAGGAGGCACTGTGCGGCTACGACCCGGTGCCGGTCCAGGACGGCGAGGACGGGGCCGGGGCCGAGGGGCAGCACGGTGCCGGGGCGCCGGGGCGGCAAAGTGGCGGTGCGCAGGGGCAGTTCGGCGGCCGAGCCGGTACGGGACCCGGCGGCGGGGCGGTGGTACCCGCGGGGCCCGGTGCGCAGCAGGGCGGTTCCAGGCACCCCGGGGGTTCCACGGCTCCCGGTGGTTCGACGGCTCCGGCCGGCTTCATGGCTCCGGGCGGTTCGAGGGCTCCCTCAGGACCGGTGGCTCCAGGCGGTTCTCACTCTCCTTCTCCCTCAGGTCCCCTGGCCGCCGCGGCCGGCTCCACAACTCCCGGCGGTTCTACGGTTCCTGCGGTCCCCGGTGACTCCCGCGGAGGCGGCGCCGGTGGTGGCGGGGCGATCGGCTTCGGGGGCGCGCGTGGCGGTACGGGCGCCGGTGCGGCCCCCGCTGCCGTAGGTCCCGGTGGTGTGGACCCCGAGGCCGCCCGGCGGGCGGCGATCGAGGCGCGGGCCGCCGGAGGGCTGCCCGGAGTCGGTGTGGAGGGCGGCGGCGGGAGCGGGTCCTCCGCCGCGCCGGCCCGCAGGGAAGCGGAGGCAGGCGGTGACGTCCGGGCCGCGCGGGCCGGGGCGATCGCCGCGTACCGGGCCGGCGCGCGAGCCGCTGCCCGCGTGCAGGAGACCCAGCCGGGGCGCCCTGCGCTGCCCGGTGCCCGGCCGGCGGCGGAGGACGACCGCGGCGCCGCACAGGCCAACGGTTCGGCCCAACTGCCGTACTCCGGCGGCAACGGCGTGGAACACACGGCCGGCACCACGCCCCCCGGCCAGATAGCCGACCCCTACGGCGTCCGCAACACCGCCTGGCACGACGCGACACCGCGCCCCGGCGCCCCGTCCCCGACAGACACGTTCCTCGGCCCGGACGCCCAGGCTCACGGCGGCGAGGCTCGTCCCTACGGCCCGGCCATCCCGGCTGACGGTGGCGAGGCTCGTCCCTACGACACGGCCGTTCCGGCTGACGGCGCCGACGTCCATCCCTACGGCGGAGACACTCGTCCCTACGGTGCGGGTACCTCGGGCCGCGGCACGGACACGTATCCCTACGGTGCGGGTACCGCCGCCCATGGCACGGAGACGTCCCCCTACGGTGCGGGTCCCGCGCCCCACGGCACGGACACGTCCCCCTACGGCGTCCGCCAGCCCGCCGCCGGTCAACCCGTCGTACCCCCTGCCGGTAATCCGCACCTTCCCACTCCCGCGAACTCTCCCCGCCCCCCGGCCCGTTGGGACGAACTCGCCGCCGCCGGTGCTCCCGCCCGTCGGGGTCCCGCCACCGCGCTGGCCGCCGAGCGGGCTCGGCAGGTGCGGATGACGGTGGTGGGACCGGTCACCGAGCGGTGGGCGCCTGAGCAGGCTGTGCCGGTGCACGAGAACTGGCAGTTGGCCGCGCCGATCGGGCCGGCCACCGATCTGTGGGCGCTGGGGGCGTTGCTCTTCCGGGCCGTGCAGGGGCATGCGCCGTATCCCGAGGAGGCGACCGCCGAGCTCGTGCAGCTCGTGTGTGCGGAGCCGCCCGCCTTCGCGGAGGAGTGCGGGCCGCTGCGGCCGGTCGTCGAGTCGCTGTTGCGGCAGGACCCGACCGAGCGGCTCGACTTCGAGGAACTGCGGGGCTGGCTGCGGTCGTTGGTGCGTTCCGCGCCCGAGCCCGAGGCCGGTACGTATGTCGTCGCCACCCCGCCCACCGACCCGCGGCGGCTGCCGATCGTGCGCAGGCGCGGCGAGTTGGTGCGCAGGCGCCGGGCCGGGCTGCCCGCGACCAGTCCGCACGGCCGGCACAAGCGGGCCAAGCAGGAGATCGAAGGCTCGCCCCGGCGGCTGGGCCGGACTCTGCTCATCCTCATATTCCTGCTGCTGGCCGGTGCCGTCGCCTACGCCATGCTCTTCCTGCCCAAGTCCGGGGAGGACACCGGTGCCGGGCAGGGGGACAGGACGGGAGCAGCGGGGGACGTCAGCCCCGCGCCCAGCGAGTCCTCGGCCGCGGCGAGCAGCCAGCCGCAGCCCGACCAGACCTCGCCCGCGGCGGGCAACAGCCCCTCCACGTCCGCCGGTTCGACCCCGACGGGGAGCGGCTCGAACGTCGCCGACGGCTTCGTGCTGCGCAAGGACTCCGAGGGGTTCCAGATCGCCGTCGCCAAGGGCTGGACCCGCACGCCCAAGAACGGGAGCGGCCAAGTCGTCTACTCGCACGGCGACTTCGAGCTGATCGTCGTGGCGGGGCGGGACAGTGCCACGACGAACGGCAGCGATCCGATGGTGTATCAGCGGGACAAGGAGCGGGAGTTGGCGCCCTACCGTGCGTCCAGTTGGGCCACGGCGACCGGGCTGCGGACCATCACGGTGGGCGGAAAGACCATGGCCGAGGGGCAGTTCACCTGGACGGACAGCCAGGGCGGCGACCTGTTCGTGCGCAACATGGCGTTCCTCATCGACGGCCGCTACCACATCGTGCAGGTACGCGGCCCGGAGGCCCAACGGGACGAGGTGACACGGCTGTACGAGCAGGCGTCGTCGACCTACCAGTACACCGGGTGACCTGCGAAGGCGGCTCGCCGTAGCCCCATGGTTCCCGTTCGGGCGCAGAAGCGACAACCGTCACAGTGCGGTCTCCGTGGTACCCCGCTGGTTCCCTGGACGAGGGCCTGTCCTTACGCTGAGCCTGTCAAGAGCATTGCGGGGAAACGTGAATCAGATGCAGGGCCTGCTCCTCGCGGGGCGCTATCGGCTGGCCGAATCGATCGGCAGCGGCGGCATGGGCCGGGTGTGGCGTGCCCACGACGAGGTGCTGCACCGGGCCGTCGCCATCAAGGAGTTGACGGCCGCGCTCTATGTGTCCGAGAGCGACCAGCCGAGACTTCTGGCGCGCACCCGCGCCGAGGCGCGCGCCGCCGCCCGGATCAACCACTCCGCCGTCGTCACCGTCCACGACGTACTCGAACACGACGGCCGCCCCTGGATCGTCATGGAGCTGGTCGAGGGCAACTCGCTGGCCGACGAGGTCAAGGAGCAGGGCCGGATCGAGCCGGCCGAGGCCGCGCGCGTCGGCGTGTGGGTGGTGCGCGCGCTGCGCGCCGCGCACGCCGCCGGCGTCCTGCACCGTGACGTGAAGCCGGGCAACGTGCTGCTCGGGCAGGACGGCCGGGTGCTGCTCACCGACTTCGGCATCGCGCAGATCGAGGGCGACAGCACCATCACGCGTACGGGAGAGGTCGTCGGCTCCGTCGACTACCTCGCCCCCGAGCGCGTCCGCGGCGCCGATCCCGGACCCTCCTCCGACCTGTGGGCGCTGGGCGCCACGCTCTACACGGCCGTCGAGGGCCGTTCGCCGTTCCGCCGCACCTCGCCGCTGTCCACCATGCAGGCCGTCGTCGAGGAGGAGGCCGGCGAGCTGCGGTACGCCGGCCCGCTCGCACCCGTCATCGCCGCGCTGCTGAACAAGGATCCCGCGCTGCGGCCCGACGCGGACCAGACCGAGCAGATGCTCGCGGAGGCCGCCGAGGGGCGCCGGCCGCGGTCGGCGCAGGAGTGGCTGCCGACGCAGCACGTGGGCTCGCGGGCCGAGAGTTTCACCCAGGACACGCCCGGCACGGGCGCGACGCCGTACGCGCCGGGAGCCTCGGGTGCGACTCCGTATCCGTCGGGGGCCTCGGGTGCGACGCCGTACCCGTCGGTGGCCTTGGGCGCGGTGCCCTATCCGTCGGCGACCGGGTCGGCCACCCACCAGACGCCTCTCGTCGGCGGTACGGCCATCCCGCCCGCCTCGCTCGTCCCGCCCAGGCGCCGCCGGTTCCGTTCGGTCGTCCTGGTGGTCGTCCTCGCCGCGCTCGTCGGCGGCGGTACGGCGCTGGGACTGCAGAAGTGGCACCAGGACCGGGAGTCGGTCGGGAGCCCCGGCGCCACCACCTCGCAGAGCCCCTCGGGCGGTGCCTCGGCCTCGACCTCGGCTCCGGCGCAGGGTTCCCTTCCCGCCAACTGGGAGATCCACCACGACCCTTGGGGCTTCGACATCTCGCTCCCCAAGGGCTGGTCGCGGAAGGTCTACAGCGACAGCGGCGGCATCAAGCAGGTCGACTACACGCCCGACAGCGGGAAGCACTTCGTCCGCATCGCCATCGACGCCACCCCGGACTTTCCCACCGCGTACGCCCACCAGTTGGACCTGGAAGTGCAGCTCCGGCGCCTGGTCGACTACAACAGGGTGACCCTGGAGGAGAACACCTACCGCGACCGTCCGGGCTCCCTCTGGGACTACACCTGGACCGCGCAGGCGAAGGACACCCCCTACCCGGGGCCGCGGCGCGCCATCGAGGAGACCTACATGTCCCGTGACGGCGTCGAGTTCGCGATCTACATGTCGTCGCCGGCCGCCGACTGGGCCACGACGAGCGCGCAGTTCAAGTCGGTCCTGCAGACCTGGAGTCCCGGCTCGGGCTGACGGCTGCCGGTTGCGTCATGATGGTGCGCATGGGGACCGAGGGGGACAACGTCCGGGTGATCGCCGGGCGTTACCGACTGGAGCAGCGGCTCGGGCGCGGTGGCATGGGCGTCGTGTGGCGGGCGACCGACCAACTCCTGGGCCGGCAGGTCGCCGTCAAGGAGGTCGCCCAGGACGACACCCTCTCCGAGGAGGAGGCCCGCCGGCACCGTGACCGCACGCTGCGCGAGGCACGGGCGGTGGCGCAGTTGCGGCACCCGCACATCATCGTCGTGCACGACGTCGTCGAGCAGGACGAACGGCCGTACATCGTCATGGAGTTGATCGGTGGCGGTTCGCTCGCCGACCGGATCTCCAGTCGTGGCCCGGTCGACGCCGACGAGGCCGCGCGGATCGGGATCGCCCTGCTCGGCGCGCTGCGCACGGCACACGCGGCGGGCATCCTGCACCGGGACATCAAACCGGCGAACGTACTGCTGGAGCCGGCCACCGACCGGGCGGACTCCGGCCGAGCCGATTCCGACCGCGTCGTCCTGACCGACTTCGGCATCGCGCAGGTCGCGGGTGCCACGACGCTCAGCGAGAGCGGTGTGTTCGTCGGCTCGCCCGAGTACACCGCGCCGGAGCGGATGTCGGGCGCGCGGACCGGTCCCGCGTCCGACCTGTGGTCCCTCGGCGCGCTGCTGTGCACGGTGCTGAGCGGTGAATCGCCGTTCCGGCGCGACTCGTTGGGCGGCATCCTGCACGCGGTCGTCGTCGACGAGATCCGCCCGCCCGAGCAGGTCCGGCCACTGCTTCCCGTCGTACGAGGGCTGCTCGAGCGCGATCCGGAACGGCGGCTGGGGGCGGCGGAGGCGGAGCGGATGCTGCGGGCCTTCCTGGAGACCGGGCGCACGCCGGGCGCCGCGCCTTCGGACCGTACGGCGCACCCGGCGCCGGGCTACACACCGACCCAACGGGACGTGCCGAAAAGGCGGTTGGCCACCCAGGCGGCACCGCAGGACCCCGCGCACTCCGGGACGGCGGAGCAGCAGTCGCCGCCCCGGCGTTCCACGCGCGGTGTGCTCGTGGCGGCGTTGCTGGTCGCGGCGATGGCGGGGGCCGGAGTGTCGGCCGCCGCGCTCCTGATGCGAGGGGACGGCGCCGGGGGCGCCGCCGCGCCGGTGAGTTCGGCGCCGTCGACGTCCACGAGTGCCGGTACCTCGGCACCACCGTCCTCGACCCCCTCGAAGAGTTCCCCCACCCCCTCGAAGAGCCCCGACACCCCCTCGAAGAGTCCCAACACCCCTACCGCGCCCTCCGGTTACCGCATCGCCCACGACCCCGACGGCTTCGCCCTCGCCGTACCGGAGGACTTCGTGCGCGTACCGCAGGGTGAGCGCATCTTCTACATGTCGCCGGGGGAGACCTTCCGCCTGGGCATCAAGATGACCGACCCCGAAACGGGCGGCCCGCTCGCGGTGATGAAGAGCGCGGCGGCCGAGGGGGCGGACACGAACCCCGGTTACCACGACGGCAAGGTCACCGACACCACGCACTACGGACACCCCGCCGCGCTCTGGGAGTTCAGTTGGAACGGCTTCAGCACGGCGGAGGGGCCCCGGCACACGTACGACATGTGCTGGGAGGAGGACGGCCGGATGTACGACGTGTGGGTGTCGGCGCCGGTCGGGAAGGTGCGGGAGGCGAAGGAGTACTTCGACGTCGCGCTGGACACGTTCGGACCGGCATAAAAGGGAGATAGGTGACCGTTCGAGTCACGGGTGTGTGACCGGAAAGCATTCCCTGTGGATACCGGAGCGGTCGCCGCGATATGGATGGACGTATGAGCAGCGACGGGGGAGCCCGACACGGAGCCGACGAGCCGACGAGTTTCGCTCTGCAACCACCGGCTTTGCAGCCATCGGCTCCGCAATCACCGGCTTTGCAGCCATCGGCTCCGCAATCACCGGCTTTGCAGCCATCGGCTCCGCAGCCGCCGAACCCGCGCACGGCCGTGCCGGTGCAGGTGCCGCACCCGGACAATCCCTACGCGACGCCCGCCCCGGCGCCCGACCCCGGCACCGGGCGGCTCATAGCCGAGCGGTACCGGCTGCTCGGCAAGCTCGGGCACGGCGGGATGGGCACGGTGTGGCGCGCCAAGGACGAGACGGTGGACCGCGAGGTCGCCGTCAAGGAACCGCGCGTCCCGGATCATCTTCCCGAACGCGAACGTGCCAACGCTTTCGAGCGGATGCGCCGCGAGGCCCGCGCGGCGGCCCGGCTCGACCACCCGGCCGTCGTGAACGTGCACGACGTGGCCGTCGTCGACGGTCAGCCGTGGATCGTGATGGAACTGGTGACCGGCCGCTCGCTGGGCGACGCGTTGCAGGAGGGCACCCTCGACGCACGCGACGCGGCCCGGATCGGCCTTCAGGTGCTCGGCGCGCTGGAGGCCGCGCACGCGGCGGGCGTCCTGCACCGTGACGTCAAGCCGGACAACGTCCTGCTGGGCCGCTACGACCGGGTCGTCCTGACCGACTTCGGCATCGCCCAGATCGAGGGCGAGACGAACCTGACGGACACCGGCGGTTTCGTCGGCTCGCCCGAATACATCGCGCCGGAACGGGTGTTGGGCCAACGCCCCGGCCCCGCCTCCGACCTCTGGTCCCTCGGTGTGGTCCTGTACGCGGCGACGGAGGGCGTCTCGCCGTTCCGCCGCAGCAACACCCCCGCCACCCTCCAGTCGGTCCTCAACGCCGCGCCCGCACCGCCGACTTCGGCGCCGGGCCCGCTCGCCGCACTCATCACCGGCCTGCTGGCCAAGGACCCGTCGAGCCGCCCGAACGCGGCCCAGGTGCGTGCCGTACTCGAATCGGTGGCGAACCCGCCCGCGCCGTCCTCGACGCAGGAGGTGCGGTACGTCGAAAGACCCGGCGGAAGACGCCGGCCCGGCCGCAAGACGTGGTTCGGGCTCGGTGCCGTGGTCGTCGCGGCGGCGGTGGCAGCCGCGTACGTGGTGTTCGGCAACCCGTTCGCGGGGCCGCTGCCGCACGGCTGGGCGAAGCATCACGTGTCCGATGTGGCCGCGACGCTCGCCGTCCCGGCCGCGTACCAGCGGACCACCCCCGACCGCACTTCGGACAAGAGCCACTGGGTCACGTACACCGATCCGAGCGGCAGCATCTGGATCTTCCTGAGCCTCGACAAGAAGTCCGAGGACACCAACGGCTACATCAAGGACTCGGCGGCGGCCGAAATGTACTCGGACAACGGCGACTTCAAGACCAGCGGCAGTGTCGACCTCGACATGGGCAAGGCCACGGAGACCGTCCCGAAGCCGACCGGCACGTACCAGGGCCGACCGTCGGCCGAGAATACGGTCACCTACGACTCCGACGACACCCAGAACCCCCTCCCGCGCGAGCTGAGGATCCTCTACTACAAGACCTCCGCCGGCGACATGTACCGGCTCATCGTCAGCTACCCGGGCAAGGGCGACTTCACGGCCCGCGGCCGCGAGGTGGCGCGGGCGGCGATCGCGAACCTGGACATCGACACGCTGTGAGCGGCGGTACGGACGCCGAGCTCGCGGTCATGAGCGTGCGCGCGCTCGGCGACCGCGGTCTGCCGCGCGACGTGATCGACGTGTACGCCGCCCGCCACCTCTACTCCGCCGTGGAACTGGAGCAGTTGGGCCTGCGCGACGGCGGAGCGGACTTCGACCTCTTCGGGCTGCGGGACCGGTTGGAGAGCGTGGTCTGGGTGAGCGACGAGGAGTTCACGGCCCACGGACTCGATGCGCGGGAGATCGCGGAACTGCGGCGGTGGGCCCTGGAGTGGGAGTCCGACTTGGGGCTGCGGCTCGCCGAGGAGTACGCGGACGAGCCGGATCCCGATGAATGCCAAGTTGCGGCACCTCAGAGGGAGTTGGACGCGCGTCGACAAGGCCGTACCCGGCACGGTACTGATGGGGCATGAGCGAAGTCGGCGAACAGGTGCGCGACGGACGGCTGGTCGGCGGTCGCTACCGGCTGCTCGAACGGATCGGCTCCGGCGGCATGGGCACCGTATGGCGCGCGTTCGACGAACTCGTGGACCGCGAAGTCGCCGTCAAACAGCCGCGGTTGCCCGGCTACCCGGAGGACGAGGAGTTCCAGCGCGCCGCCCACCGGCTCTACCGCGAGGCCCGCGCCGCCGCCCGCGTCGACCATCCCTCCGCCGTGGCCATCCACGATGTCGTCATCGAGGACGAACTCCCGTGGATCGTCATGGAGTTGGTCCGCGGCGAGTCCCTGCACGAACTGCTCGCGCGTGGCCCCCTCGCCCCAGCCGAGGCCGCCCGCATCGGCCTCGCCGTCCTCGGCGCCCTGCGCGCCGCGCACGCCGTGGGGATAGTGCACCGCGATGTGAAACCCGCCAACGTCCTGCTCGGTCCCCACGACCGCGTCGTCCTCACCGACTTCGGCATCGCGCACATCCAGGGCGAGGAATCCCTCACCGCCAGCGGGGAGTTCGTGGGTTCGCTCGAATTCATCGCCCCCGAGCGGATGTCGGGCACGGGCGCGGGCCCGTCCTCCGACCTGTGGTCCCTGGGCGTCCTCCTGTACGCGGCCGTCGAAGGCGCGTCCCCTTTCCGCCGTACGACCGTGGAGTCCACCCTCGGCGCCATCCTCGCCGGCGACCCACCCGAGCCGACCCGGTCGGGGCCTCTCGCGCCGCTGGTCCTACGGCTGTTGGCGCGGGAGCCGGAGTCGCGGCCGGAGGCGGAGGAGGTCGGCGTGGTACTGGAGGCGGTGGCCGCGGGGAAGGACGTACCGGAGCCGCCGCTCAGCGTCCAGGACGCGGAGCCCGAGGGCGCCTCGGCTGCGGCCGCCAACGACCCTGTGCCGCAGCCCGAGTTGGAGTCCGCGCCCAAGTCCCGCCGCCCCCGCCACCGTTCGCTTCTCATCACCCTCGGGGTACTCCTCCTGGCGGGTCTGGTCTTCGGCACCGTCCTGGAGAACGTCCTCGACAAGGACTCCTGGACCGCTCACCGGCGGGAGGGCATGAACGCGGTCCTCTCCCTCCCCTCCCAGTACCGGCTTCTCCGGACACAGGCGGCATCCGGCAGCCGTACCGTCACCTACGGCACCGGCGCACTGCGCGTCCGCCTCACGGAATGGGACAAGGCCCCCGGCTCACCTCTCACCGAGGCCCAGTCCTGGGGCGAGGACACCTCCGACCCCCGCTACACGCGCACCAGCTTCCACGGGAACAAGGACGCCGTCCTGGCCGACACCACCTACGACCAGTCGGGCGTCCTCACCCGCGCCATGGCCCTGGTCATCCGCACCGCCGGTCACCGCATGTACGAACTGCGCGTGGACATGCCCAAGGGCACCCCGGACGAGAAGAAGGGCACGGCCCTCTTCAAGGGCGCCCGCGACCGGATCACCCTCACGGAAAACTGACCAACGGGTGATCGTCCCTGGTCAACGCCCTGATCAGCGCGTTTGTTGCCAGTGATCACTGGCGTGATGTGAGCGCCCGGTGAAACCCGATTACCGACGGGTACCCAAAGCCCCCGTGGCGGCATACGCTGCCGCACATGACGGACTCGCAGGCCCCGGAAAAGACCGGTACGGAAACCACGACCGGCACGAACCCCCTCGCGCCGGCCCCCACAGGCGCCCGTACCGCCGCCGATGTGGTGACCCCGGAGCTGGTCGCCCAGCTCACGAAGGGGGTGGCCGGCTCCGGCCGGACCGCCAACCACTCACCGTTCACCGGCGAGAAGCTCGCCGACCTGCCCGAGTCCACACCCGAGGACGTGGCGAAGGCCTTCGACGCGGCCCGCGCCGCGCAGGCCCTCTGGGAGCAGACACCGGTACGGCAGCGCGCCGCGGTCCTGCTCCGCTTCCACGATCTCGTCCTCGCCCGCCAGGCCGAGGTCCTCGACCTGATCCAACTGGAGACAGGCAAGGCGCGGCTGCACGCGCACGAGGAGGTGCAGGCCGTCGCCGTCGCGGCCCGCCACTACGGCCGCAAGGCCCCCGCCTACCTCAAGCCGAAGCGGCACACCGGCGCCGTCCCGACCCTCACCAAGGTCACCGAACTCCGCCACCCGCGCGGGGTGGTCGGGCAGATCGCCCCCTGGAACTACCCGCTCGAACTCTCCGTCGGCGACGCGCTCCCGGCCTTCGCGGCGGGCAACGCGGTCGTGATGAAGCCGGACACCGAGACCTGCCTGACCGCCCTCTGGGCCCGCGACCTCCTCATCGAGGCGGGCCTGCCGGCCGACCTCTTCCAGGTCGTCCTCGGCGAGGGCCCGGTCGTCGGCCCCGAGGTGGTCAAGCACGCCGACTACGTCTCCTTCACCGGCTCCACCCGCACCGGCCGCCAGGTCGCGCGGAGCGCCGCCGCCCGCCTGGTCGGCGTCTCCCTCGAACTCGGCGGCAAGAACGCGATGTTGGTCCTGGAGGACGCGGACATCGAGAAGGCGGCGGCGGGCGCGGTCCGCGCCTGCTTCTCCTCCGCCGGCCAACTCTGCGTCTCCATCGAGCGGTTGTACGTCCACGAGTCGATCGCCGACACCTTCCTGGACCGCTTCGCCGCCCGCACGAAGGCGATGCGCCTGGGCACCGCCCTCGCGTACGGCGCGGACATGGGATCGCTGGCGGGGGAACGGCAGTTGGAGTCGGTCACGCGGCACGTGGACGAGGCGGTGGCCAAGGGCGCCAAGCTCGTCGCCGGCGGCGTCGCCCGCCCCGACATCGGCCCGTACTTCTTCGAGCCCACCATCCTCGACGGCGTCGAGGCCCCCATGTCCGTCTGCGCCGAGGAGACCTTCGGCCCGGTCGTCTCCGTCTACCGCTTCAAGACGGACGACGAGGTCGTGGAAGAGGCCAACTCCACGCCGTACGGCCTCAATTCCTCGGTCTGGACGAAGAACGCCCACCGAGGCCGCACGATCGCCGCCCGCCTGCGCACCGGCACGGTCAACATCAACGAGGGCTACGCCTCCGCCTACGGCAGCGTCCAGTCCCCGATGGGCGGCATGAAGGACTCCGGCCTCGGCCGCCGCCACGGCTCCGAGGGCATCCTCAAGTACACCGAGGCCCAAACGGTGGCCCAGCAGCGGTTGTTGCCCATGGCTCCCTCGCTGGGAATGACCGACGAGGCGTACGCGCAGTTCATGAGCCGCAGCCTCCGGGTGATGAAGGCATTCCGGCTCAGGTAGACCACAACGCACCCGCACGTGAAACTCAACGAGGAGACCCCGTGCCCCAGGACACCTACGACTACGACGTCCTCGTCGTCGGCTCCGGCTTCGGCGGTTCGGTAACCGCCCTCCGCCTGACCGAAAAGGGCTACACCGTAGGCGTGTTGGAAGCCGGCCGCCGCTTCACCCCGTCGACGCTCCCCAAAAATTCCTGGGACCTCAAGAACTACCTCTGGGCCCCCAGGCTCAACCTGTACGGCATCCAGCGCATCCACCTGCTGGGCAACGTCATGGTCCTCGCCGGCGCAGGCGTGGGCGGCGGCTCCCTCAACTACGCCAACACCCTCTACGTCCCGCCGAAGCCGTTCTTCGAGGACCCCCAGTGGCGCGACATCACCGACTGGGAAGAGGAGTTGAGCCCGTACTACGACCAGGCCCGCCGCATGCTCGGCGTACGGCTCAACCCGACGATGACCCCCTCCGACGTCCACCTGAAGGCCGCGGCCCAGCGGATGGGCGTAGGAGACACCTTCCACATGGCCCCGGTCGGCGTCTTCTTCGGCGACGGCGAGGACGCCGAGGGCACCACGAAGGCCGCGCCCGGCGAACAGGTGGCCGACCCGTACTTCGGCGGCGCGGGCCCGGCCCGCAAGGCCTGCACCGAGTGCGGCGAGTGCATGACGGGCTGCCGGCACGGCGCTAAGAACACCCTCAACGAGAACTACCTCTACCTCGCCGAGAAGGCGGGCGCGGTGGTCCACCCGATGACGACGGTCGTGTCGGTCACGGACGACTCGCAGGGCGGCTACGCGGTGGCGACCCTGCCCACGGACGCGCGCCGCACGTCGGAAGGGAGGACCTTCAAGGCCCGCCGGATCGTCCTCGCCGCCGGCACCTACGGCACCCAGACCCTGCTGCACCGTATGAAGACGGGCGGCCAACTGCCGTACCTCTCCGAGAAGTTGGGTGAGCTGACCCGCACCAACTCGGAGGCGCTGGTCGGCGCGCAGACCAACAACCGCCGCTACCGCAAGGCGACGGGCGAGCGGCAGGTCGACTTCACGCGCGGAGTCGCCATCACCTCCTCGGTCCACCCCGACGAGAACACCCACATCGAACCGGTCCGCTACGGCAAGGGATCCAACTCGATGGGCGGCCTCTCCATCCTCCAAGTCCCCTACGCCGAGGGCTCGTCGAGGGCGCTGGCCTGGCTGGCGAACGCGGCCCGCCACCCGCTCCTGGTCCTGCGTTCGCTCTCCAACCGGCACTGGTCGGAACGGACCATCATCGGCCTGGTGATGCAGTCGCTGGACAACTCCCTGACGACGTACCTGAAACCGGACGGCGTGGGGAAAGGCCTGCTGACGGCACGTCAGGGACACGGCGCCCCCAACCCCAAGCAGATCAGGGCGGCTTCGGAGGCCGCGGCGGCGATCGCCGCCGAGATCAACGGCTTCGCGGGCTCGAACGTCGGCGAACTCATGGGCACCCCGCTCACCGCCCACTTCCTCGGCGGCTGCCCCATCGGCGCCTCCCGCGAGACCGGCGTGATCGACCCGTACCACCGTCTCTACGGCCACGCGGGCATCTCGGTCGTCGACGGCTCGGCGGTCTCCGCGAACCTCGGCGTCAACCCGTCCCTCACCATCACCGCGCAGGCCGAGCGCGCGATGTCCTACTGGCCCAACAAGGGCGAGCCGGACCCGCGCCCGGAGCAGGGGCTGTCGTACGAACGCCTGAAGGCGGTGGAGCCGCATCAACCCGCGGTCCCCGAGGGCGCGTTCGGCGCACTGAAGCTGCCGTTCCTGGGGATGCCGACGGTCCCGCCGAAGTCGTAGGGGACAAGCGGTACTTGCGGTACTCGCCGGACAACCAAGAAGGACCTGCGCCCCCCTCCGAGCGCAGGTCCTTCTTCGTCGAGCGAGCTACGGGTTACGCGCTCTCTCCGGTCTTGCGCCGACGCACCATGACCACCGCGGCGGCACCCGCGACGACGGCCGCACCGCCCACGAGCCCGATCACCGGGAGCGCGGAACTGGAGCCGGTCTCGGCGAGGTTGCCGGTGGCCTCGTTCACGTCACCCTGCGGCTTCAGGTCCTCGTTGGTCCCGGTGGGCTTCTCGCCGGTCGGCTTGGCCTCGCCGACGTCGCCCGGGTCGCTGCTGCCGGCGGCGAGCACGGAGAACTCGTAGTAGTCGCCGTTGCCGTAGCAGGAGTCACCCTTGCCCGCGTACACCGCCTGGCTCAGCGCGAACGACGAGCCTGCGGGGGCCGAGGACTTGATCTTCACGCGCAGGTCGAGCGTGGTCGAGGACTTCTTCTCCAGGGTGGGAAGAATCGCGACGATGCTCCCGGACAGGGTGGTCGTGTCGCTGCCGGAGCCGACGGTCTCCTGGTAGGAGTCGGTCCACTTGCCGTCCTGCTTCAGCTGGATCTGGGCCAGGTTCAGCATGAGCGAGGAGTCGTCGTTCACCTCGTCGCTGTACTCGGTGAGCGCGTTGATCCAGACGTTCGTGAGGTCCTTGTCCGAACCGTTCGTCACCACGAACTTGAAGGTGTGCCAGCCGGAACCGGCGACGATCTTGTTCGGCAGCCCGGTGATCGACGCGCTGAGCTTCTCGTCCAGGTCGAACGACTTGCAGTCCGCGTACGGGTCGAAGTCGTCGGCCGGCTTGCTCGGCGACGCGGAGACGGTGGGCGAGGAGGACCCGGTCGGGGTGCCCGTCGCGGCCGGGGTGCTGTCACCGGGCGCGGGGGTGCTGTCGTCGGCGGCCGGAGTGCTGTCGTCCGCCGCCGGGGTGCTGTCGTCCGCCGCGGGGGTGCTGTCGTCGGCGGCCGGGGTGCTCTCGTCCGCCGCCGGGCTGCTGTCCTCTGCCGCGGGGCTGCTGGACGACGTGTCCGGAGACTCGTTGTCGGCGAACGCGACCGGCGCGGACAGCAGAGCGAGCGGAGCGATGACGGCCGTCGCGGCGGCCGCGGCCATGGCACGGCGAAGCTTCATGAAGTCCTCGAGAAGTCCGGTGTACTGCGGGAGCGCAGCACCCTGGTCGGAGGGCTCCGCGTGTGGGGCGCGGCTGTGACCCTTGGTTATGCAGAGGAGACCCGGGAAACCTGCGAACGGTTGTGCCCACTCTCACGAGATTCTTATGTGGGCTCTGTCACACCCAAGTGCTCCTTGTGAACGGGCTTTCGGAACGTCTAGAACTTGGGGACGTGTCTGACAAGCCTGCCGAGGAACCGTCCTCGCACCCGGAGATCCCCGACGATGTCTGGGAACAGTTCGCCCGCGACACGGAGCGGGACATTCGCGCCTCCGCCCCGAAGGAACCGTCCGCCCGCGCCCGCGAGGTGACCGAGCGACTGAAGAAGAGCGAAGAGAAGGCGAAGGGGAAGAAGAAGGGAAAGCGACAGGAGCCCGAGGGCTGGCGGACCGGTCCCGCCTGGCAGGAGATGAACGGGCGGGCCCAGCGCAAGCGCCGCGTGTGGGCCGTCCTCGGCCTTCCGCTCGCCATAGCCGTCGCCGTGGTCGCGATGAAACCGTCGCTCATCCCCGGCGACCCCTTCGGCAAGGGCGACGACAGCGGCACGGGTGCCGCCGGCGCCGCCGCGGCCTCCCCGCTCGCGCCGGAGACCGCCGCCCCGACCGCCGCGCCCTCCGCCGTGGACCCCGAAGTCCCCACCCTGGACCGGCCGTTCGCCGGTTCACCCGCCCTGAACTGGGCGGACGGCGCGGCCGGCATCGTCCTGCCGAAGGCGAAGGCCGTGGGCGCGCTCTCCAAGGAGCGGGTCCAACTCGCCCTCCAGCAGACCGAGAAGCTCCTCGTCGCCGCCAACCTCGACCCGAAGACGATCGCGGGCGCCCGCCCGACCGCCGCGCTCGCGATACTGGACCCCCAACAGCCGGGAATGCTGGACGAGTTGAACACGTCCCTGCGCACCCCGGCCAAGACGCACGACCCCCTGCTGCTTTTCAGCCGCTTCGACCCCAAGGACCTACGGCTCGTCGGTGACGTCGTGAAGACCCGCGGCCGTATCACCTTCAAGAAGAACGACCGCTCCGGCGTCGAGGTCCACGCCGACTACACCTTCGTCTACCCGGTCGTCCGCACCGACGGCTCCCCCGAGGTCGCCCGCACCATCGTCCGCCGCGTGATCGACCTCGAACTCCTCGACCCCGCGCGCTACCAGGTCACTCCGGGCCGCCTCAACGTCGTCCACTACGACTCGGACTTCGGCAACAGCGCCTGCGACGTCTACGACGGCTACTTCCACCCCGAGTTCACCGCGGACCTCACCTCGGACGAGCCGACGGGAGCCACGCCGTCCGGCCCGACGACGGACCCGTACGACCGCAGCCGGGACATCGGCGAGGGTGCGAACGAGACGTGCGGGACGGTGAGCCGCACCTGAGCCGTACCTGAGTTGTGGTGCCGGGCAAGCGAAGGGCCCCGCGGGACGGAGCCGCGGGGCCCTTCTCCGTCAGCACCGGCGTCAGGGCTGCGCCGGTGCCTGGGAGCGGCGCCGGGGGGTTGCGCCGCTTGTCTCAAGTGCCCTGGGTCGGCGCCCCGGCGCACACGGGGCGCACGCTTGGTCTCGACCTCTGGCGGTAGGACGGTGCACTGCAGTGAGGTGGTCAATGCAGGTGTGTGCGTTGGGACTTGGGAGCCCGGGCGAACTCGGGGAGTGCTCAGAACGCCCGGAGCCTTCTTACGCATCGTGCTGGATGGACGCGGCCTCCGCAACCGTTCGATCCGGCTTTGTGCATTTTTGCATTTTCCGCCGGGCGGCCCCGGGCGTCCCCGGAGCCGACCGTTCTCTTGGGTGACCGGGCTGCTGTCCCCTGCCGTCCGGTCACGACCCTGGAGCGAGGTCCCACGACGTACGGCACGATCCGTACGTCTCATCGCCCCAGTCGAGCCACGCGTGGTTCTTTCGGGCCCGCCCCTGGCTGGCACGGACACCACCCCCAACGAAGGGGTTCGCGGAGCGGTCACGCGCCGTACGGGTGAGACGGCGCTCGAACTCAGATCCGCCCCCGGGAGAGTTCGAGGAGCGTCATCGCGAGGGAAGTGCCGGGCCGGCCGAGCGCGGCGCTGTAGTGGCTGAGGATCTCGTTCTCCCGGCTCAGGCTCACCCGCCGCCCGCCGGAGGCGATCCGCGCCTCCTGGACGACGGCGGACACGGCGACCCGTTCCTGGATCAGCCCGATGATCCGGTCGTCCAGGGCGTCGATGCGCTCCCGGGCGTCGGCGATGGTCTGCTCGGGCGTGGTGGTGGTCATACCGGGCTCCTTGTGTCTGGAGCG
The DNA here is from genome assembly GCF_036227225.1 of Streptomyces sp. NBC_01478. Taxonomy (GTDB): domain Bacteria; phylum Actinomycetota; class Actinomycetes; order Streptomycetales; family Streptomycetaceae; genus Streptomyces. The sequence continues at coordinate 7,067,253 of NZ_CP109444.1, forward strand.
CCTGGACCGACCGGACCGGGAAACGACAGGCGCCCCGGGCCTTGTCGGCCCGGGGCGCCTGGAAAGTCGCTTGTCAGTAACTCAAGCAGCTCGACCATGGCAGCCGGCGGGCCGGTTGCCATAGGTAAAGAGGGAGGTCGGGTGCGTGAGCATGGGGGGAGTATGGCACAGGACCGGTTGGGGGTGCCGGGCGGGGACGCCGGCGTCCGCGAAGCCCGCCGAGTCGGACAGCGGTTTCTGCGGCGCCCGTCCAGCCCACCGAGTCGGGCGGTGGGTGGGCACAGGTCTCGGGGGTCCGGGGGCGGAGCCGCCGGGGACGGCCAGGTGTCCCACGCCGACCCCGTTAGAATCGGTACCCAGACCCCCGCCCCACCGCCGGAAGGCCACGCTCCCGTGTCAGCGACCCCCGCCCCCGACACCGTCCTGGTCGTCGACTTCGGCGCGCAGTACGCCCAGCTCATCGCCCGCCGCGTCCGCGAGGCCCGGGTCTACAGCGAGATCGTGCCGAGCACCATGCCGGTCGCGGAGATGCTCGCCAAGAACCCGGCGGCGATCATCCTCTCCGGCGGCCCCTCCTCGGTGTACGCGGAGGGCGCCCCCCGCCTGGACCGCGCACTCTTCGACGCCGGCGTCCCGGTCTTCGGCATGTGCTACGGCTTCCAGCTGATGGCCACGACTCTCGGCGGCACCGTCGACAACACGGGCGCCCGCGAGTACGGCCGTACGGAACTGCATGTCTCCCGGTCGTCCTCCACCCTCTTCGAAGGCACCCCGGACGAGCAGTCCGTGTGGATGTCCCACGGCGACGCCTGCTCCGCCGCCCCCGAGGGCTTCACGGTCACCGCGTCCACGGACGTCGTCCCGGTCGCCGCCTTCGAGAACGACGAGAAGAAGCTCTACGGCGTCCAGTACCACCCCGAGGTCATGCACTCCACGCACGGCCAGCAGGTGCTCGAGCACTTCCTGTACCGCGGCGCCGGCCTCACCCCGAACTGGACCACCGGCAACGTCATCGACGAGCAGGTCGCCCTCATCCGCGAGCAGGTCGGCGACAAGCGCGCCATCTGCGGTCTGTCCGGCGGCGTCGACTCCGCCGTGGCGGCCGCGCTCGTCGCTCGCGCCATCGGCGACCAGCTCACCTGCGTCTACGTCGACCACGGCCTGATGCGCAAGGGCGAGACCGAGCAGGTCGAGAAGGACTTCGTGGCCGCGACCGGCGTCAAGCTCGTCGTCGTGGACGCGGAGGAGCGCTTCCTCACCGCGCTCAAGGGGGTCTCCGATCCCGAGCAGAAGCGGAAGATCATCGGCCGCGAGTTCATCCGCGTCTTCGAGCAGGCCCAGGCCGAGATCATCGCGGACGAGGGCCCCGAGGTCGCCTTCCTGGTCCAGGGCACGCTCTACCCGGACGTGGTCGAGTCGGGCGGCGGCACGGGCACCGCGAACATCAAGTCGCACCACAACGTCGGCGGTCTCCCCGAGGACCTCGAATTCAAGCTCGTCGAACCGCTGCGCAAGCTGTTCAAGGACGAGGTCCGGATGGTCGGCCAGGAGCTGGGCCTCCCGGACGAGATCGTCCAGCGCCAGCCCTTCCCCGGCCCCGGCCTCGGCATCCGCATCGTGGGCGAGGTCACCAAGGACCGCCTCGACCTGCTCCGCGACGCCGACGCCATCGCCCGCGAGGAGCTGACGGCGGCCGGCCTCGACCGCGACATCTGGCAGTGCCCGGTGGTCCTCCTCGCCGACGTCCGCAGCGTCGGCGTCCAGGGCGACGGCCGCACCTACGGTCACCCGATCGTCCTGCGCCCGGTCTCCTCCGAGGACGCCATGACCGCCGACTGGTCGCGCCTGCCGTACGACGTCCTCGCGAAGATCTCCACCCGCATCACCAACGAGGTCGCCGACGTCAACCGCGTCGTCCTCGACATCACCTCGAAGCCCCCGGGGACCATCGAGTGGGAGTGAGCCTTCCCGGAGCCCTTCGGGCATCTTGAGGCTCAGGTCCGCTTGAGGGTCCGCACCGGCCCTCCGGGCTTCCAGACCTGCACGACGAGATACGTTTCGTCCTCGACGTAGGTCCGCACGACCTCCGTCAGCTCGGTGCGGAAGAGGTGGAACGGCTCCGGCGGTTCCACCTCTTTCCTGTACGCCCCCTTCACCCCGGCATCGGTCACCTCCACCGCCCGCCCGCTCACCCGTACGTCACCGCCGTGCGTGTCCGTACCTGGCCCCGGGTTCGCCTGCAGCGCGAACCGCGGATCGCGCCGCAGATCCAGCGCCTTCAGCGAGTCGGGCATCATCCCGAGCCACAACTCGCCGTCCAGGAAGCGCACTTCGAGCCCGGTCGTGCGCGGCGACCCGTCCTTGCGCAGGGTCGCGAGGACGTGATGCGTGAAGGCCCCGAAGCGCGTCTCGACGATCGCGGCGAGGTCCGGTTCGGCGGCGGTGAAGGTGGCCCAGTTCGCTGTCATACGGCGAGTGTTCCGCCGATAACCGACATCCTCTGTCCTCTTTACCGACCCGCACTGCCCTTTTCGACCGACCGGCGGTAACTTCTCGCCCTTACAACAAACCCAGTGCTGGAGGACCGATGCACGGGCCGATGCCGCCCTCCCCCCTGCCCACCGACCAACTGCGGTTCGCCATGCCGCCGATGCACGAGTCGGTCGAGGACGAACGCCGGCACCGCAAGGAACGGCTCGCGGGCGCCCTGCGCCTGTTCGGCCGGCTCGGCTTCGAGGACGGGGTCTCGGGGCACATCACCGCCCGCGACCCCGAGTTCAGCGACTGCTTCTGGGTCAACCCCTTCGGGATGCCCTTCCGACATGTCACCGTGAGCGATCTGGTGCTGGCCAACTCGGACGGCCAGGTGCTCCAGGGCCGCCACCACGTCAACCAGGCCGCGTTCACCGTGCACTCCCAGGTCCACGCAGCCCGCCCGGACGTCGTCTCGGTCGCCCACTGCCACTCCGTGCACGGCCGGGCGCTCTCCGCCCTCGGCGACTTCCTCGACCCGATCAGCCAGGAGAGCTGCGCCTTCTACGAGGACCACGCGCTCTACGACGCCTACAGCGGGGTCTCCGTCGACGCCGAGGAGGGCAAGCGGATCGCCGCCGGGCTGGGCTCCCGCAAGGCGCTCGTGCTGCGCAACCACGGACTGCTCACCGTGGGCGACTCGGTGGACGCGGCGGCCTGGTGGTTCGTGTCCATGGAACGCTCCTGCCAGGTCCAGCTCCTCGCGAAGGCGGCCGGCCGGCCCCTCCTCATCGACCACAAACTCGCCGTCGCCACCCGCGAACAGACCGGCGGCGACCTCGTCGCGTGGATCAACTACCAGCCCCTGTGGCAGGACATCAGCCGCAGCGAACCGGACCTCCTCAGTTGAAGCCGAACGGCTGAGCCGGGAGCCGACCGGCTGAGCCGCTCAACTGAATCCCCGCAGCACGGCCGCCTTGGTCATCCTGAACTCCTCGTCCGTGAGCACCCCTTCCCGGTGCAGCTCGCCCAACTCCCGCAGCCTGCGCAGGAGTACGTCGTGATGATCGGCCGGCGGCGGAACGGTCGCCAGCCGTCGAGGGCGGTCCGCGAACTCCCCGTTGTCGAGTTCCCGGACCGACGGATGCGGCAGCCGCGCGGTCACCGCCGTCGCGACCAGCGCGGTGAGCAGATCGCGCCGGGTGCTGCCCCACAGATCGAGGGCGTACGGGTCCTTCTCCGGCGGCAGTTTGGAGAACACCGTCTCCCGGGTCACGAACCGCATGAACCCGTCCTCGTAGCCGGAGTTGGGCAGCCACTCCACCTGCACGAGGTCCCCGACGGAGACGATGCGCGGCCCGGTGGCACGCTTGACGCGCTCCGAGGTGTCGGCCCAGTCGATGCGCACCTGGGCGCCGTCGAAGGACACCGTGCCGTCGGAGGAGCGCACGGAGACCGGGACCGGCGGGCCGGGCAGGAGATAGGCCTTGGTGGGCTCCTTGGGGATCTGGTCCAGGAGCAGCGCGTGCCGGATCTCCTCCGCCACGTACTCCGCGACCCCGGACCGGTCGATGTCCACGATCAGCCGGTACGGATCCGCCGCGTCCGGCAGCCGTCCGCCGGTCGCCTGGAGCAGCGGGTCGGCTCCCTCGCGCAGCCTCAGCCGCAGCCGGCCACGCTTGCGTTCGGGTTCGTAGACGACGCCCGCGACGGCTTCGAGGGGCACCGCGATCTCCCCGTACGTCTGCCGGAACAGTGGCACGGAGCGGTGAAGTCCCGGCGTGATACGGACCGTTGTGCCGTCGAAGGCCCAGGTCCCGTCGCGCTGGATGATCTCGGCCATAGGGAAATTCTCGCAGCAGGGTCAACACGGCGGCGCCCGCTTCACCCGCGCTGACCAGACCTGCCGGACGCGGACCCCGTTCCGTAGGGCACAATCCGCTGGTGTCGTGCGGGAGTTGCAAGGCGGTGGCCAAAGGCTTCGGAGCCGGCCGCCGAACGTGAGGGCCCGGGGTCGAGGGCCGAGGACCATGAGGGTCGTGGGGAAGGCAGGCGTCGGGCGTGGCGGTGCAGGAGGCGAGACAGGGCGGCGAGCACATCGGTGCCCACGGAGGTGGCTGCACCTGCGGGGACTGCCCGCACGGAGCACGCGAGGGGCATCGGCGCGCGGTCGCCGCGTTCCTCGTCAAGCGGGACGGCTTCGCGGCCGGCGAGGGGCTGCCCGCGGCGGTGGCGCACTCGGCGTCCGCCTCCCGGCAGTGGGTCTCGGACGAACTGACCCAGTCCGCCGACGACGTCGCCGAACGCGGCCGCGCCGAGGGCGGCGCCTGGCTGGCCCGCCTGTGGCATCGCACGGCCTTCACGGTGTGGGCTGCTTTCGTCGTGCTGCTCCTGGTGCAGTCGCTCACCGCGATCGGCGCGGGCTGGACGGCGGCCCGCACGGCCGGGCTGCTGGCCGCGCTCGTGGTCGGCGGTGCGGTGACCGCCGCCTCCTGGTTCCACCGGGCGCGCGGCGGGGCGCTGGCACCGGTCATCGGTGAGGACAACCGGCTGTCGACCTCCCGCGCTGTCGCCGTGTCCTGGGTGCTGTTCGTGGCGTACGCGGTGCTGGTCCTGGCCGGCCGCCTCGCCGCCGCCTCCGACCACGCCGAGCGCGACGCCCTCATCTCCGGCCTCGAACTCGCCCGCGGCGCCGGTGTGGTGACCGTCCTCGCCGTGGTCTGCGCGATCGCCGTGCTCGTCCGCCGGGTCGTCGGCCTGCGGGTCCTCGGCCAGCGCCTCCAGAAGATCCCCGCCGACCGCCCCCGCGCCGCCGACCTCCTCACCGACGACGCGGGCCGCGGCACCTTCGCCGACATCCAGTACGTCGCGATCAGCGCCGTCGCCCTCGTCTTCGTCGCCGTACGCCTCGCCCGCCGCCCCGACCAACTGCCCGACCTGCCCTGGGGGTTGGCGGTGGTCGTGCTGATCTCGGCCGCGACGTACCTGGCCGGCAAGTACGCGGAGGGCGGCCGCCCGGTCATCCTCTCGGTGGTGCGCTCCCGTGAGGCGGGCGACCTCGACGCCCCCATCCGCACCGGCGACGACATCGAGATCCGCGGCGCCGGCTTCGTCCCCCCGGGCGCCCAGACCGCCGACCGGCTCTCCCGCATGGTCGTCCGCATCGGCCCGGTCAACGTCCACGTCCCCCTCGTCCCGGTCACCGGCGGCTTCTCCAACCCCACGGACACCCTCCTGACCGTCCCCGTCCCGGTCGACGTCGAGCCCGGACGCGTGGAGGTACAGGTGGTGACCGCGGCCGGCGTGGAGACGAACGCCTGCGTGGTCGACGTGACGGACTGACCCCACCCATGAGCGACGACGTCCTGTCGGTCATCCCGACCGACCCCCACTGGCAGCCCGGGCCGGAGGCGGGCGAGCGCGCGGCCGCCCTGGTGACCCGGCTGGTCTCGGACGGCCGGGCTTTCGCGGACGACCCGGACGCCGACGACGATCCGGAGATCGACGTCGACTGGTACGCCATCCCGACCATGGTGGACTGCGGCGGCAACCTCGAACGCATCGGCTGCCCCCACTGCGGTGCCTCGATCGACCGGCAGTGGTACGCCGATCTGGTCGAGCACCACCCGGACGGCTTCCCGACGCTCGCCGTGACCGCCCCCTGTTGCGCCGCCGCCACCTCCCTGGACGCCCTCGACCACGACTGGCCGTGCGGTTTCGCCCGCTTTGAGATCGCCGTCTGGAACCCGGGACGCGTCATCTGGTTCGGTGACGACGAGCTGTCGGCCGTCGCCGAGGCTCTCGGGCACCCCGTGCGACAGGTCCGGGCCCACATCTGAACATCCATAGAAGCGGGCCGACCGCAGCCCGGACTCTGCCGAAGTCCGAAAAACTGTCCGAAGCATGGTTGAGCGGGTCCCCCTTTTCGTACGTATGGTCTGTTGAGGGGTCAACGGCGGCGAGAGGCGGCTAAGGGCGATGACTCACAGCACTCGAATGGATACGCAAACCCCGTACCTCGACGGCGACCGGAGCTGGCGTGACACCGCCACCCGGTACGCCCTGCTCCCACTGCGCGTCTTCCTCGGCGTCACCTTCATCTACGCAGGCCTGGACAAACTCACCGACAGCGCCTTCATGAAGTCCTCCGGCGCCGGCTCGATCGGCGAGACGATGCGCGCGGTCCGCGACTCGTCGGCGATCCCGGCCCTGGTCGACCTCTCCCTGAAGAGCCCCGTCGGCTTCGGCTACGCCATCGCCTTCGGTGAACTCGCCGTCGGCATCGGCACGTTGATCGGTCTGCTGGCCCGCCTCGCCGCACTCGGCGGTGCGCTGATCTCGCTCAGCCTGTGGCTGACCATTAGCTGGGCCAACGACCCCTACTACTACGGCAACGACCTCGCCTATCTGATGGCCTGGCTGCCCCTCGTCCTCGCGGGCGCCTCCGTGTTCTCCCTGGACGCGGCGATCCGAGCCAGGCGAAGGCAGCGCACGGGCGGCTACCGGTAGCCCCTGAAGGGGAGCCGGCGGTGGCCGGGTCCTGGGACTCGGTCACCGGGTTCTCGCCGGGCGGGCCGTCGGCTCGGCCCGGTCCGGTTCGTAGACGATCGTCAGCCGGATATGTCCGGACCGGGGTCGGCCGTGCTCCTACGGCCGGCCCTTCGGTGTCGGCGGATCGCGCCGCTGACCCCCGCCACCACACCGGCCAGCAGCAGGCCGAACACGACCAGCGGGATCACCGCGAACCACTCGGTCACCCACAGCCCGCCCGCGTCCCCGGCGTAGACCACGCCCGCGACGGCGAGGAAGAGGCCGACGACCAGCTTCCCGGGCTGGAACTCATGACGCAGCACGGCTGACCTCCGCCTGTCCGACGCCGACATGGAGGTCCAGGTCCAGCGTGCCGGTGCTCTTGACGCCCGCCGTCGGGGCAAGGGTGACCTGCTGCTGCTTGTCCGGCTCCACGTCCACGTCCTTCTTGTCGTCACCGGGCAACTGGATGTCCCCGACGTTCACGTCCACGTTCAGCTTCACCGTCACGTCCGAGGGCACGATCACCTTCAACTGCCCGACGCCCACCTCGGCCTGGGCCGAGACCGTCTGCCCCTTGGTCAGGTGCAGTCCGGTCAGGTCCAGCGTGCCCACCCCGTTCCCCAGGTCGTACCTCTGCTGTACCTCCGCCACCGCCGCGGGCTGCCAGGTGACGTGTTCCCAGTGGGTGGTGAGGTCCTTGGGCAGGGCAGCCGAGGCGGCGAGCAGGCCGGCCGTGACGATCGCGAGGAACACCGAGCCCGCCCCCGTACGCCCCGCGAACGCGCTGATCGCGATCCCCAGGCCGAAGACGACGAGCGCACAGGCCAGGCCGGCCTGCAGGCTGGTGCCGAGCTCCTGGTCGTTCCACTTCGCGGCGGTGCCCAGGGCCCCCGCGAACAGCGCGAGCAGGAACACCCAGCCGCCGATCCAGCGCGGGCCGCGCGGCTTCGGAGGTGCCGGGCGCGGTCTCCGCTGATCCTCGCGCCAGTGCGGGTACGAAGGGCCGAGGCTGATGTGGATCGCGTCGGCGATGTCCCGGTCGCGGGAGTCGCCGGGGCCCCACAGATAACCGGTGCCACCGACGTGTGTGCCGTCCTTGACGATCGGATCACGCCACCAGGAGGGATAGGACGCGGCCACCGGCGGCGCCTGGGCCTCCGGCGGGGCATCGGCGACGGCCTGCGCGGCCAGCGGGTCGGGGTCGGGGGCGCCGCGCTGCTGCGACCAGTACCCCGCGCCCGCCAGCAGGAGGGAGACGACGACGGCGAAGGTCAGCACACTCGCGTTGTTCAGCATCGACAGGAACACACCGCAGCCGACCAGCGCGAACAGCACGGCGGCCAGGGCCTGGCCGTCCACGCGGCCGGTGAAGAGCTTGCGGACCTCGTTCTCCTCCTCGTCGTCGTACGGGACGAAGAGCCAGGCGAAGCCGTAGAAGATGAGGCCGATGCCGCCCGTCGCCGAGAGCACGGCGAGCGTGATCCGGAAGATCACCGGGTCCATGTCGCACTGCCGCCCGAGCCCCGCGCACACCCCCGCGAGCACCTTCGACCGCCGGTCCCGCCGGAACCGGTGCAGAGCCGCGCCCGCGCTGCCGCCGCCGGGCACCGCACCCGGCGAGGAGGCGGCACCCGCGCCGGGCACGGCGTCCTGCGGCCCGGCGCCCGCTCGCGGACGTGGGCCGGAGCCGGGTCCCGGACCCGTCGCGGCGTGCTCGTGATCTGTCATGCGTCCATGCTGCCCGCCGCGAGGCGCCGATGGCAGTCGGGACGACCCTGGCCGAACCCTGAAATCGGCCCCGACCCGGACCGGGGGAGTGTTCGACAACGGCCCCGACACCGCGAAAGGCCCCCGCGGCGCTCTGTCTTCGCGGACCGAGCGCGCCGTATTCGAAGATCAGGGGAGTCTCGGGGGTCCACCCTGATGCCCGGAACGGCGGGGCGTGTGAACATCGGTGGCATGCCGGAAGCCGCAGCACTGCCCGTCGAGGACCCGCGGCCGCCGCGCAAGCTCTACCGCAGCAGTGACGGTCGCTGGCTCGGTGGGGTGGCGCGGGGGCTCGCCGGGCATCTCGGGCTGCCGGTGATCTGGGTGCGGCTGGTGTTCGTGGGGCTGTTCCTCGCGGACGGACTCGGCGCGCTGTTGTACGCCTCGTTCTGGTTCTTCGTGCCGCTCGGCGTCGGCGGGGTCGCCGGCCAGCGGCCCCCGTCCCTCGTCTCCACCGAGACCTCACCGGACGGCCGTCGCAGACTCGTCGCCCGCAAGCCGGACAAGGGCCAGATCGTCGCCCTGCTCCTCATGGTCGTCGTGGCCCTGGTCTTCGTCGGCAATGTGAACCTGGGCAATGGCGCCAAGGCCTATCTCTTCCCGGTCGTCCTCGTCGGCGCGGGCGTCGCCCTCGTCTGGCGCCAGGCGGACAACGCCCGCCGCGCCCGCTGGGCCGAGGTCGGCAGCAGACGCCGTACGCTCAGCCTGCTGCGCGCGGGCGGCGGCGTCCTGCTCGTCACCGCCGGCGCCACCGCGATCTTCGTGCTGCAGGGCTCCGCCGACCACCTCGGCTCGGTCCTCCAGGCCGCCCTCGCGGTCCTCGTCGGCATCACCCTGCTTGCCGGCCCGTATCTCGTGCGGATGACCCAGGACCTCTCCGAGGAGCGCCTGATGCGCATCCGCGCCCAGGAGCGCGCCGAGGTCGCCGCCCATGTCCACGACTCCGTGCTGCACACCCTGACCCTGATCCAGCGCAACGCGGAGAGCCCGAACGAAGTGCGCCGCCTGGCCCGCGCCCAGGAGCGCGACCTGCGCGCCTGGCTCTACAAACCGGAGGGCACCGGCAAGGACGAGGCCGACGAACCCGACACCCTCGCCGAGGCGGTGCGCCGCAGCGCGGCCGAGGTCGAGGACAAGCACGGCGTCCCCATCGAGGTCGTCGTCGTCGGGGACTGCCCGCTCGACGACAGGATCGGCGCCCAGATGCAGGCCGCACGCGAAGCGATGGTGAACGCGGCCAAGTACGGTGGCGAGGGCGGCGCCGTACAGGTCTACGCCGAGGTGGAGGGGAAGAAGGTCTTCGTGTCCGTCCGCGACCGCGGACCGGGCTTCGACCTCGACTCGATACCCGCCGACCGCATGGGCGTCAGAGAATCGATCATCGGCCGTATGGAGCGACACGGCGGTACGGCACGGCTGCGCGCCGTACCGGACGGCGGTACCGAGGTCGAGCTGGAGATGGAGAGGGCGGAGAAGACGTCATGAGCGACGCGACCGAGACGAACGAACCGGCGGAGCCGACCGGCGGGAGCGCGGGCGGGCGTCACGTGCGCGTGGTCCTCGTCGACGACCACCGCATGTTCCGTACGGGGGTCCAGGCCGAGATCGGCCGCACCGAGGAGACCGGAGTCGAGGTGGTCGGCGAGGCCGCGGACGTCGACCAGGCGGTCACGGTCATCACCGCGACCCGCCCCGAGGTGGTCCTCCTCGACGTCCACCTCCCGGGCGGTGGCGGGGTCGAAGTCCTGCGCCGCTGCGCCCCGTTGATGAGCGACGCCGAGCAGCCCGTCCGCTTCCTCGCCCTGTCCGTGTCGGACGCGGCGGAGGACGTGATCGGGGTGATCCGCGGCGGTGCGCGCGGCTACGTCACCAAGACGATCACCGGCACGGACCTCGTCAACTCCGTCTTCCGGGTCCAGGAGGGCGACGCGGTCTTCTCGCCCCGGCTGGCCGGCTTCGTCCTCGACGCCTTCGCGTCGACCGACGCCCCGCCGGTCGACGAGGACCTCGACCGTCTCACCCAGCGCGAGCGCGAGGTCCTGCGCCTCATCGCGCGGGGCTACGCCTACAAGGAGATCGCCAAGCAACTGTTCATCTCGGTGAAGACGGTCGAGTCCCATGTCTCGGCGGTGCTCCGCAAGCTCCAGTTGTCGAACCGGCACGAGCTGACGCGCTGGGCGACGGCACGTCGACTGGTGTGACCCGTAAGGGAGTTCACCTGCGGGATCACCCAGGGGATCCCCTGGGGGTTCACACCACCCGGGTCGCCCCCGCGAACGGCATCTGGTCGATCGGCGCCAGCCGTACCGGAGCGGTCGGGTTCGGGGCGTGGATCATCTGGCCGTCGCCGACGTAGATGCCGACGTGACTGATGCCCGAGTAGAAGAACACCAGGTCGCCGGGGCGCAGTTCGTCCCGGGAGACCCGCTGTCCGGCGTTGATCTGGGCGTAGGTCGTGCGGGGCAGCGAGACACCCGCGGAGTTGTAGGCGGCCTGCACGAGGCCCGAGCAGTCGAAGGCGTTCGGGCCCGTCGCCCCCCACACGTAGGGGCTGCCGAGCTTCTGGTAGGCGTAGGAAACGGCCGCGGCCGCACGGGAGTTGGGGGCGTCTGCCGCGGCGGCCGAGGACCCGGGCGCGGCCAGCGCACCCCGTGCCGTGGTCGACGACCGTGACGCGCGGCCGGAGCCACTCGCCTCGCCGACCTGGGCCCGCTGCCGCGGAGGCAGCGTCGACAGCAGCCGGCGTGCCTGGTCCAGCTTCCCGTTGATGGTCTTCTTCTGCCTGCCGAGCTCCGCCTGCCGCGACTTCAGCGAGGTCAGCTCGATGTGCGCGGCACCGCGCAACTGCTCGATCTCCCGCAACTGCTGCCGTACGAGAGCGACGGCAGCCGTCTGCCGGTGGCCCACCCGGTCGGCGAACTCGGCGCCGTCCAGATACCGTTCGGGGTCGTCGGAGAGCATGAGCTGCACCGCGGGGTCGATCCCGCCACCGCGGTACTGGGCCGCGGCGACATAACCCAGCGAGTCCCGCGCCGAGTTGAGCTTCTCCGTCTTGCGCGCCGCCTCGTCCCGCAGGGTGTTCAACTGCTTCTCGGCCGCGTCCGCCTTCTCCTTCGCGCCGTCGTACTTCTCGGTGGCGACCTCCGCCTCCTGGTACAGCTTGTCCACCTTGGCCTTGACCTGTGTCGGCGTCAGTTGCGGCTCGGCGTGCGAGGTCCCGTCGAAGGCCGTGGCGGTCGCCGCGCCCGCGAGGGCGATCGTGGCCGCGGTACGGGCCGTATGGCCGCTGAGCGGGCGCTGTCGGGCCTTGCGGTGCGCTGCCACGTGGACTGCACGTCCTTTCGTACGACCGCCGGGGGAGCGGGCGATTGCGCGTCCGGCGGCGGCCTGCACAGGGGGAGCGGGCCGCCGCCGGACTTCTCGGCGGTGGTGTCCGGCTGCCGCCCCTGGTCCGGGCGGCGGTGGGGAGCCGGTCACCTGGTGGAGGACGCTAAACCTGATGGTTGCGGCCCGGTAACGCATGCGCGGAACTGACATGAGGTGACCGGGAATTGACCATAAGTGACTGTGATCCCGGACCGGGCCCGCCGCCTTCGCGTGGCGCGCTGACCGATGCGGCGGTTCCGGCGCGGGGCGGTCCGGCGCGATGCTATGGGCCGCATATATGCAAGGGAATCGGAGCGCTACGGAGGGGCGGTGTCGGCCGGCCTCCGGGCCCCTGGTTAGGCTCCGGCCCCATGGACGTACTCATCCATCTCTTCGTCGGCCTGCACATCATCGGCATCGCGGCGCTGCTCGGCGGTTTCCTCACCCAGATGAAGGCGATGGGCCAGGGCACGGCCCGCTTCGTCCCCGGCATGCTGCACGGAGCGCTGACCATGCTGGTCACCGGCGCCGTCCTGGTCGGCCTCAACCAGGCCGACGATCAGCACGTCAACAACATCAAGATCGGCATCAAGCTCGCGCTGCTGATCGTGATCCTCGGCCTCGTCTATGTGAAGCGGGACGAGGAGACCGTCGACAAGAGCCAGTTCGCGCTGGTGGGCGGACTGACCATGGTGAACATCTTCATCGCGGTCCTGTGGACGTGACCCCGGACGTGGCGGCGAGGTAGAACCGGACCGTCCCCGCGGCGACCACCAGCCAGGCCGCCACCGCGATCCACAGCACCACCTCCCCGGGCGTCCGCAGCCACCCGACGTCCACGGCGGTCCCCACGGACAGCATGGTCGCCGCCGTCATCCCCAGGGGGAACACCGTCGACCAGCGGCGCACGTCGAAGCGCAGCCGCGGCCAGGCGGCCTCGGCGGCCACCAGGACCACGCACCAGGCCACGTCGATCACGAGCAGCGCCACGGTCACGGACCGCAGGACGCCCCGGTCGTCGGAGTTCCACAGGTACAGGCGCGCGCTGTCGGCGGCGATCAGCTTCGACCCGGCCAGCGCCGAGACGGCCAGCGCGCCGCCGACGATCCAGTGGTCCCCGACCCCGATGATCACCTGCCGCCATTCGAAACGGGCCAGCGCGAACCCGTAGAGCACCAGCCCGAGCCAGAACAGCACCAGCGCCGTGTGCGCGAGCCAGGCCACCGACTCGGCCCCGGCGATCGTCGCCCCCAGCACGGCCAGCGACTGCGTGGCCACACAGCCCAGGAACACCGTCCCGGGCATCCGCCCCCGCCAGTTCCCCAGGACCCGCACGAGCAGCCACGGCCACAGCACCGCACCCAGCGCCAGCAGCGCCTCGGCCACCGTCTGCCGGCCCGCGATCGAGAACCGCGTCCCCAGGACGGCGCTTGCGGCCACGGCGGTCAGCGCACCGGGCGTCCCCGCCTCCGTGAGCCACCTCCGCCGGTCCCACAGCAGCCGTACGGCGAAGTCCGCGGCCAGCCCCAGCCAGAACACGCAGGCCACCGCGAAGGCGATACGGGACAGCACCTCGTACCCCGTGCCATGCAGGCCGACCGACACGATCGCGGTCGCCATCACGACGGCCCCGGCCGCCGGCGGACGCTGCGCCCACCAGGCGCGGAAGCGGGAGATACCGGTATCGGGCATGGCCCGATGCTAGGGAGCGGCCCCGGTGCGGACGGCGGGCCACGCGCGCGGGGACGTCAAAAACACCTGCACGCGTGCGTGGCGCTCAAAAACACCCTCACGCGCGCGTACGGACTCCGCTCAGGCCGGCCGCACCACGCTGTGGACGATCGCCGTGCCGTCGTAGTGGATCGATTCCTCGCGGACGTAGGCGCCCGGCTTCGGGGCGTGGATCATCATGCCGTCGCCCACGTAGACACCGACGTGACTGGCATCGTCGTGGAAGAAGACCAGGTCGCCGGGTTGTGCGTCGGCCAGGGGGACCGTCGTGCCGGCGTCGGCCTGGGCGGCGGTGATACGCGGGAGGGTGACTCCGGCGGCCTTCCAGGCGGCTTGCGTGAGGCCCGAGCAGTCGTAGGAGCCCGGTCCGGCGGCGCCCCAGACGTACGGTTTGCCGACCTGGGCGCGGGCGAAGGTGATGGCCTGCCGGGCGAGCGCCGCCGCCTCTTGTTGCCGCTCCCGCGCGGCCAGTCGCGACAACAGCGCGCGTGCGGTGGAGAGCTTCCGCTGGACGGTGGCCTTGGCCGTCCTCGGGTCGCTCTGTGTCCCGTCGGAGGCCTGGAGGCCCACGGCCGCCTCCTGACGCTGCCCCGTCGTCGTGGACCGCTCCGTGAGGTGCGCGGCGACCGCGTCCTTCTGGCGGGCGGTCAGCCGACTCATCAACTGGGCCTGGTCGTAGTGGTCGTGCGGGGTGGCGGTGAAGGAACTCGGTTTCTTCCGCGGGGAGTTGATCTTCTGCGTGCGCTTGGCCGAGCTCTGCCCCTCGGTCGCCGAGTCCGCCCGGCGGTAGAGGTCGTCGATCTTCTGCTCGACCTCTCCGAGGCTCCGGTTGCCGCCGTCGGCGGGGGTCCATATGCCTGCGATGCGCGAGCCCGCGGAACGGGGCTTGCGGTGCGACGACGCCAAGGAGGCGACTCCTTCCGAGGTCGGTGGGGCCGTGGGGCTCGACGGCGGGGCCGTGGAACTTGAACGAACGCTAACCAACTTGTGTGACTTGCGTGAAGATTGCCGGCCGATATGCCCGATACGTTTGCGTGACCTCGGTCATGCGTCCGCCCGGCCGTCGCCGATCGTGATCGACCGGTCCTGGACCGTGAATTTTCCCGAGTTTTCGGGGTGGCAGCCGGTTGTCAGTGGGGCGCCCTAAACTCGGAGAGCGATGAGCAGCCTCTTTGACGACAGCTTCCTGGCGGACCTCCGGACCCCTCGGGGTCATGACGAAGAACCCCCGCCACCGCCCGAGGACGAGCACGGACCGGAGCAGGTTCCGGACGACCTGTTCGGCGGCAAGTTCGACGTGCCCGCGAGCAGAGACGCCTACTACCGTGACGGCGCCCCACGCCCCACGGTCGACCCGGCCGCACTCCTGGACGGGCTGAACGAGAACCAGCGCGCGGCCGTCGTCCACTCCGGCACCCCGCTGCTCATCGTGGCCGGCGCCGGCTCCGGCAAGACCCGCGTCCTCACCCACCGCATCGCCCACCTCCTCGGCGAGCGCCATGTGCACCCGGGCCAGATCCTCGCGATCACCTTCACCAACAAGGCCGCGGGCGAGATGAAGGAGCGCGTCGAGCAGCTCGTCGGCCCGCGCGCCAACGCGATGTGGGTGATGACCTTCCACAGCGCGTGCGTGCGCATCCTGCGCCGCGAGTCCAAGAAACTCGGCTTCACGTCCTCGTTCTCGATCTACGACGCCGCCGACTCCAAGCGCCTGATGGCCCTGGTCTGCCGCGACCTGGACCTCGACCCGAAGCGCTTCCCCCCGAAGTCCTTCAGCGCCAAGATCAGCAACCTGAAGAACGAGCTGATCGACGAGGAGGACTTCGCCGCCCAGGCCGGCGACGGCTTCGAGAAGACCGTCGCCCAGGCCTACGCGATGTACCAGTCGCGGCTGCGTGAGGCCAACGCCCTCGACTTCGACGACCTGATCATGACGACGGTCAACCTGCTGCGCGCCTTCCCGGACGTGGCCGAGCACTACCGCCGCCGCTTCCGGCACGTCATGGTCGACGAGTACCAGGACACCAACCACGCGCAGTACGCGCTCGTGCGTGAGCTGGTGGGGACCTCCGAGCACCCGGTCGACGTCCCGCCCAACGAACACGACCTGCCGCCCGCCGAGTTGTGCGTCGTGGGCGACGCCGACCAGTCGATCTACGCCTTCCGGGGCGCGACGATCCGCAACATCCTCCAGTTCGAGGAGGACTACCCGAACGCGACGACGATCCTCCTGGAGCAGAACTACCGCTCCACGCAGACCATTTTGAGCGCGGCCAACGCGGTCATCGAGCGCAACGAGTCCCGCCGCCCCAAGAACCTGTGGACCAACGCGGGCGCGGGCGCGCAGATCACCGGCTACGTCGCGGACACCGAGCACGACGAGGCGCAGTTCGTCGCCGAGGAGATAGACCGTCTCACCGACGCGGGCGACGCGAAGGCCGGCGACGTCGCCGTCTTCTACCGGACGAACGCCCAGTCCCGCGTCTTCGAGGAGATCTTCATCCGCGTCGGCCTGCCGTACAAGGTCGTCGGCGGGGTCCGCTTCTACGAGCGCAAGGAGGTCCGGGACGTCCTGGCCTACCTGCGCGTGCTGGCCAACCCGGAGGACTCGGTCCCGCTGCGCCGCATCCTCAACGTCCCCAAGCGCGGCATCGGCGAGCGCGCCGAGGCGATGATCGACGCGCTCTCGCAGCGCGAGAAGATCAGCTTCCCGCAGGCGTTGCGGCGCGTGGACGAGGCGTACGGCATGGCCGCGCGGTCGACGAACGCGGTCAAGAAGTTCAACACGCTGATGGAGGACCTCCGTACGATCGTCGACTCCGGCGCGGGCCCGGCGACGGTCCTGGAGGCCATCC
Organism: Streptomyces sp. NBC_01478; assembly: GCF_036227225.1. Taxonomy (GTDB): domain Bacteria; phylum Actinomycetota; class Actinomycetes; order Streptomycetales; family Streptomycetaceae; genus Streptomyces. Next base: position 7,083,977 of record NZ_CP109444.1, read on the forward strand.
TCGAACGCACCGGCTACCTCGCCGAGTTGCAGGCCTCCACCGACCCGCAGGACGAGACCCGGATCGAGAACCTCCAGGAACTCGCCGCCGTGGCGCTGGAGTTCGAGCAGGAGAACAGTGCAGGTGAGGGCGAGAGCGAGACCCCGGCCGGGCTCGCCGCGTTCCTGGAGCGGGTGGCGCTGGTCGCCGACTCCGACCAGATCCCCGACGAGGACGAGGACGGCTCCGGAGTCATCACCCTGATGACCCTGCACACCGCCAAGGGCCTTGAGTTCCCGGTCGTCTTCCTCACCGGCATGGAGGACGGCGTCTTCCCGCACATGCGCGCCCTCGGCCAGGCCAAGGAGCTGGAGGAGGAGCGGCGCCTCGCGTACGTGGGCATCACGCGCGCGCGTGAACGCCTGTATCTGACCCGGTCGTCGCTGCGCAGCGCCTGGGGACAGCCGTCGTACAACCCGCCCTCCCGCTTCCTGGAGGAGATCCCGGCGGCGCATGTGGAGTGGAAGCGGACCGGTGCCATGGCGGCTCCGCCGTCGACGGGTCCGGCCTCGGGCATCGCGGCCTCGCTGTCCTCGACCCGCTCGCGCTCGTCGGCGTCGGGTGCGTCGGGCTTCGCCACCCGCCGTACCTCGGAGAAGCCGGTCGTGGCACTGGCCGTCGGTGACCGGGTCACGCACGACCAGTTCGGGCTCGGCACGGTGGTCGGCGTGAAGGGCACGGGGGCGAACGCGGAGGCGACGGTCGACTTCGGGGAGCCCAAGCCGAAGCGCCTGCTGCTGCGGTACGCGCCGGTGGAAAAGCTGTAGGGAGAAGGGGAGTTACGTCGGGTCGAGCCCGTGGCTGCGAAGCCACGGGAGCGGGTCGATCGCCGCCCCGCCCGCGGGCCGTACCTCGAAGTGCAGGTGCGGACCGGTGGAGTTGCCGGAGTTCCCGGAGTACGCGATCGGGTCGCCGGCCTTCACCGTCGTCCCCGGGGCGACGCGATAGCTGGAGAGGTGGCAGTACCACGTCTCCGTGCCGTCCTTCTTGGTGAGGATCAGCATGTTGCCGTAGGCGCTGTTCCACTTCGTGCTGACGACGCCGTCGGTCGCGGCCATCACCGTCGTGCCGTACGAGACGGGGAAGTCGATGCCCGTGTGCACGGACATCCAGTTGACGCCGGCCTGCCCGAAGTAGGCGCTGAGGCCCCTCTGTGTCACCGGCAGCGCGTACTTGGGGCGCAGCCGTTCCTTGCGGGCCGCCTCGGCCGCCGCCTTCTTCTTCTCGGCTTCCTGCTGGGCCTTGAGGTCGATACGTTCCTGCGTACGGCTGGCCCGGTCGGCGAAGTCGTCGGCACCGGCCGACAGGCTCTTGATCTGGGCGTCCAGCTTGTTGTTCGCGACGGACGGCTGCACCGTGGTCGCGTCGGAGGCGGACGCCGTCGAGTCGCTGCCACCGGTCAGCGTGCCGACGGACGCGGCGGCGATACCGGCGACCCCCATCACACACGCGGACGGCACGGCGATGGTCATCAGCGCGGAGCGCTTCGGGGGCGTACGGCGCCGGGAACGGCTCCCGTTGCGGGACGCGGCGCGCGCGGCGGTCGCCGGGGCCGGGGTGAACTCCTCCTGGTCGTCGAGGAGTTCGGACTGCGGCGCGGACCCGTCGGGTTCCGGCTCGGCCTCGTCGAGGACGGCCAGCTCACCGGTGGCGGTCAACTCGCCGTCTTCCGGGGCGGGTTCGTCGTACGTGCCCTCGTGCGTCCCGTCGTACGAACCCTCGTGCGAGCCGTCGTACGTACCCTCATGCGGGCCGTCGTACGACGCCTGCTCGAAGGTGGTCGTCGCGTCGGCGGGGCTGCCGTCGGCGTTCCACTGCGTGGCGTCGTAGGCGCCGGTGTCGAAGGCCTGCGTGCCCCATTCCCACTGCTGGGTCTGGTCGGCGGCAGGGGCGGCGGAGTGGGCCGACGCGTCCGGCTGGAGCCAGGCGTTCGCATCCCTCCCCCAGAGGGGGGACCCCCAGCCGCTGATGTCGGGGGCGCCGGTCTGCGGCGGGATGGCGGAGAGCTGCTGGTAGTCGGCCGACCAGGCGGTGGTCTCGTAGGCGCCCGTGTCGTAGGCGGCGTGGTGCTGGGCCGCGTACGGGTCGTGGTTCAGGGTGTGTTGAGCACCCGTGGACCAGGCCGAGGAGTCGTAGGCGCCGGTGGCGTGCGACCCGGTGTCGTGGCTGTGGCCGTTGCCCGGCATGTCGCCGAAGAGGGGGTCGGTGGCGAAACTCGCGGTGGCCTGGCCGCCGCCCGCGCCCGGGTGGAAATCCGTGGCGGTGTGGTCGCCGTACGTGGTGAAGTCACCGTACTGGGCGTCCTGTCCGCCGTACGACGCGTAGTGCGCCGAGATGGCATCGGAGGAAGCCGGATCCGGGGTGGTCATGGTCCCCGACGGGTGACGATCGTTCACCAACTTCTCTATTCGCCTCGACAACAGGGGCTGCCAGAGCAGTGCGGTGGACTGTACCCGTCGGTATGAGGGCACGACAATCTTCGTCTGGTTTCGCGTCCGCCGGAAACGGGCATTCGGCCGTGTTTCGGGGGACGGCGGGCACGGGTTTGGCCTTGCGTTCGAATAGCGTTCGAGGTCGAGGGTTGTCCATTCGCTGTCGGTGCCCTGTGCGGATGCTTCGAAGGGCACGCTTCGAAGGGCATGGAAATGCTTCCCGCGTCGGGGGCGGGGCGCGTTGACTGGCGACGGCCGACGGCATCCGAGCAGACCGCGGCATCCGACGTGGGGAGAGCGTGATGAGGGTGTGGAAGCGTGTGGGGATCGCGGTCGTGCTGGCCGCGGCGACCGTCGGCATCGTGAGCCCGGCGGCATCGGCCGCGCCCGCGCCGTGGGACATCAGTCGCGCGCACCGGCCGACGCCGGCGCAGGGCGCGACGGCGTTCTCGGTCGGGGATGCCAGCACCGTCAGCGCTCTGTGCGGGAATCCCTGCTACCAGTAGGAGTCGCGCACCGCGGAAGCGCGGCGCCGGTCAGGCCACCGTCAGGCCGCCTCGGTGGGTGGCGGCCGGGGTCTCCGTCCGTGGGGTGTCGAGGGCCTGGCGGATGCCGGTCGCGACGGCGGGGTGGACCGGCAGGGCGAGGTGGCCGATGCCGCTGACCTGGACGTTCTCGGCGAGTAGGTCGGGGTGGTCGATACAGGCCGTCTCCAGCGGGTCCATCAGGTTGTCGAGGTCGCTCCAGAAGCTGACGAAGTGCGTGCGGCAGCCGGGGGCGGGGCGGGTCAGTTCCTCGATCACCGGTGAGCCGGGCCGCATCTGGCGGACGATCGGGTGGGCGCTGGCCAGCGGGACCACGGCCGTACCGGAGTGCGGGGTGCCGAGCGTCACGAGCGTGCGGACCCGCAGGTCGCCGCCGAGCCGCTGCACGTAGTACCGCGCGATCAGCCCGCCGAGACTGTGCCCGACGATGTCGACCTCCCTGCTGCCCGTGCGCTCGCAGATCTCCTCGATGTGCCGGCCGAGCAGCTCGGCCGCGGTGCGGATGTCGCAGGTCAGCGGCGAGTAGTTGAGCGACTCGACCTGCCGGTGGCCGTGCTGGGCCAGGGAACGGCGCAGCAGCACGAAGACCGAGCGGTTGTCGATGAACCCGTGCAGCAGCACCACCGGGGGCTTCGCCTCGGTCGGCAGGTGGGTCGCGTCCTCGGGCGAGGGCGGCTCGGGCAGGGGCGCCCGGCGTTCCTGGGCCATGCCGGAGGGATAGAGGAGGAGGTGGCCCGCGAGGATCACGATCTCCAGAGCGGTCGCTTTCAGGAGAGTCATCGAGAGGCCGGCCAGCCTGCTGGGCAGGAGGCGCTGACAGAGGGGGAGAAAGGGCAGTGCAGCCCCGGAGACCTTCATGGCCGACCTCCTGTCGGCACACGGAACGACAGCTCCGTCCCCCGTGTGCCCTCGTGGGAGGCCACCACGAGGACCATCGACGGTGCGTGAGGGGTGCGCGGGGTAGGTCCTGCGTGCCCTTCGTGCGTGCGCCGATGCGCCGTACCACCGGGCCGCGCGGCCTGCGGCGCGGTGGTACGGCGACCTCGTTGCGGCTCCCGGTGCGCTTGTTCCCGCTGGAACGCTGCGCGGCGAACGTGTCCCATCGTGTGATTTCCCCCTCGGTATCCGCCGCGAAACTGCCGGTTGCGGGATGCTGGAGATAACGTTCGTTCACTTCCCGCACTGAAGCGGGTACCGCGGTACCCGTGGGTAGGGATGAACGCAGTCGCTTCATGGAGGCAGTGATGGGTGTGGCAGCCGGTCCGATCCGCGTGGTGGTGGCCAAGCCGGGGCTCGACGGCCATGATCGCGGAGCCAAGGTGATCGCGCGGGCGCTGCGCGACGCCGGGATGGAGGTCATCTACACCGGCCTGCACCAGACCCCCGAGCAGATCGTCGACACCGCGATCCAGGAGGACGCCGACGCGATCGGCCTCTCCATCCTCTCCGGCGCCCACAACACACTCTTCGCCGCGGTGATCGACCTGCTGCGTCAGCGCGAGGCGGCGGACATCCTGATCTTCGGCGGCGGCATCATCCCCGAGGCGGACATCGCCCCCCTCAAGGAGAAGGGCGTCGCGGAGATCTTCACCCCCGGGGCGACGACACAGGCGATCGTGGACTGGGTGCGGGCGAACGTGCGGCAGCCGGCGGGGGCGTAGGGCCTTCGGCGGACGGGGCTTCGCTTCTTGGCGCCGGTGACTCTTCAGCCTGGTCTTCGGCGAGTAGGGCTTCGCTTCTCGGCGCGGGCCGACATCATCCAGCCTGTCCGCGGTTCGCTTTTCAGCGCGGGCCGGCATTTTCAGCCCGTCCGGCGATTGAGGACGAGGCCGCTCAGGCCGAAGGGGGGTTTGGGGGCGCAGCCCCCAAGCTTCTACGGCGCCTCCAACTCCCTCAGCTTCTACGACGACGGTGCCCCCAACTCCTCCGCCATCGCCGCGCGCAACCGCAACGTAGTAACCAGCCGCTGAAACGCCTCCGCCCAATAGCCCCCGGCTCCGGGCGCCGCATCCTCCGACTCGTCCGGCACCGCCAGCAACCCGTCGAGCCGCCTCGCCTCCGCCGGATCGAGACACCGCTCGGCCAGCCCCATCACCCCACTGAAACTCCATGGATAACTCCCCGCGTCCCGCGCGATGTTGAGCGCGTCCACCACAGCCCGCCCCAGCGGCGCAGCCCACGGCACCGCACACACCCCGAGCAACTGAAACGCCTCGGACAGGCCCTGCGCCGCGATGAACCCGGCCACCCACTCGGCCCGTTCGCCCCTGCTCAACGTGCTGAGCAGCTTGGCGCGCTCGGCCAGGGACACCGCCCCGGGCCCACCCGCCTCGGGCGCCGACGGCGTCCCCAACAGCGCCCGCGACCACTCGGCGTTCCGCTGCCGCACCGCCGCCCGGCACCACGCGGCGTGCAGCTCGCTCCGCCAGTCGTCCGCCACCGGAAGCGCCACGATCTCCCCGGCCGTACGTCCGCCGAGCCGCCGCTCCCAGGTCGCGAGCGGAGTCGCCTCCACCAACTGGCCGAGCCACCACGAGCGTTCACCTCGTCCCGCCGGAGCCTTGGACACCACACCGTCTCGCTCCATGCTCGAGTCGCACTCGTGCGGCGCCTCCACGACGAGGGCCGGTTCCGCGCGCGTACGGTCGACGGCCACGCAGGCCGACGCCCGGACCGCCATCCGCGCGGCGAGCGCCGAGTCGGGGAGCGCCGACAGCAACTCGGCCGCCGTGGCCCGGACGTTGCGGCTCCGGTCGGCCAACGTCTGCTCCAGGAACGGCTCGTCCTCGGCCGTGAGACCCGTCCGCAGCGAGTCGAGGAACATCAGCCGGTCCTCCGCCCGCTCCGTCGCCCAGGTCGTGATGAGCAACTCGCGTGCGGCGGTGGGGCGTTGTGCCCGTATCGCCGCGAGCAGCGCGACCCGCTCGGCGAACAGCCCCTCCTGCCACAGCAGTTGGACCTGGTCCGGGTCGTCGAGAGCGGGCAGGGCGGTGCCGCCGCCCGGTGTCGCGCGCAGGGCGAACCGCCAGTCCGGGTTCAACCGGGCCAGCCACAGCGCGCGCGGGCCCGCGAACTCCAGCGCCGCCGGCCGCAGATCCGTACGCCCCCGGGCCGCGTCCAGCAGCGCGGGCAGCACCGGAACAGGCGCGGCGAACCCGCGCGCGTTGGCCGCCGCGAGCCACTGGGGCAGCAACTCCATGAGATCCGGCGAGGTGCCCCTGCGGCCCCCACCACCCGCACCGGGACGGTCGGCCAGCAGCATCGCCAGCCTGCGGGCCGCAGCTTCGGGCAGCGCCGGACGAGCGTCGGGCACGGCCGGCTCCGGACGCTCCGCCGCCCGCGCCGGACACAGCCCCGCCCGCCGCCGTACGGTCTCCACGGCCGCCGCGTCCAGCAGCGCCACGGGGGCGTCCTGGCCCGGCGCGCACCCCGGAGGCGTACGACGGTCCGTGCCGAGCAGGGCCGTGGTGACGAGCTCTTCCCAGTCGCCCGCGGCAGAGGTGCCGTTCATGCGAGGTGCCTTTCCGTCGAGTTGGTGGATGCGCTCAGCACAGGGACACCGGCTCTCCCGCCCCCTCCGGCCAGGCCGTCAGCGGGGTGAAGCCCCGGTGGCCCAGCTCCCCGAAGACCTTGACCGGGGCGCCGCCGGAGAGGGCGACCAGACGCCACAGGCCGGGGCGGGAACGGGCGGTCGGGGTGAGGGGGAGCGCCAAGTCAGCGTCGGCGTCCGCCAGTTGCCACGAGTCGCCGTCCGGGGTGGGGACGACCCGGTCCAGCGTCACCGGGACGGCATCCAGCCACGGGTCGAGCCGTAGGGCTTCCCCGTAACGGACGGCGGCCCGCGCCGTCGTCACCCCCTGCGGCCGTCCCGTCGTACGCGAGGGCGCCGCGAACTGCTCGCCCAGGGCCGCCCGGAACTGCCCGGCGCCCGGGAACGCGGACACCTCCGCGTCCAGGGCGAGCCCCATGGGCAGCGCCAACTCCGGGGCACGGCCCGCGGCGCCGTAGGAGAGGAGAAGGGACGTGCGGCCCGACTCCGTGCCGTACAGCCATATTCTTCGGGTCGTCAGTTTCGGGTCCGCCGTGTCGTACTGGGCGAGGACCAGCCAGTGGTCGCGCAGGGGCGGGCCGTCCGCCGAGGCGGGCAGGCCGATGCGGGAGCGGACCGTCGCCGCCAGGTCGTCGGGCAGGCGCTCGCGGCGCAGCCAGGCCCGGTCGAGGAGGTGGAGCAGCGCGCACTCCTCCAGCAGCCGGACCGGCCAGCCCGGCCCCGAGGCCGGGATCGCCCCCAACTCCCGTGCCCGCGCGGCCAGTCCGGGGGCCTGGGCGTCGACCATGCGGGCCGCGGTCTCCTCCCACACGCCGTACCCCGCCTGCTCCGCCGAGGCCAGGCCGGTGCGCAGCAGGTCCGTCAGCCGCTGCTCCAACTCGGCCGCGCCCGCGCTGATCCGCTCGGCCCGCCGCTCCGCCCTGCGCCGCGCCGCCTCCGGGTCGGCGGCGGCCGGGGAACCGGACGCGTCCCCCGCCCGTTTCTCCTCCGTCCGCTTCCGCCGTCCCGCCAGCCACTCCTCGGCCCAGTCCGGCGCCTGCCCCTGCCCCGCGGGCACCGAGTCGTCCTCGCCCGCCCACAACAGCAGCAGCCCCAGCGCGTGCTTGCACGGGAACTTGCGGCTCGGACAACTGCACTTGTACGCCGGCCCCGCGGTGTCCGCGATGTCGACGACCGTCTGATACGGCTTGCTGCCACTGCCCTTGCACAGCCCCCACACCGTCCCCTCGTCAGAACTGCCCGCCTCGGACCACGGCCCCGCCGCCCCGAGCTTGCTTCCCGCTTTGCGTGACGCTGCGTCAGGCGCCAGTGCCAGCACCTGATCAGCCGTCCAGCGCACCCCCTGCTGAGTCATGTCATCGAAGGTAGATCCCGGCACTGACAATCGGTCGGCGAGCGGGCCGGCGGATGGCGCCGCGAGTGCGTTTCCGCAGGTCAGATCGCATTGTCAGTGGCGTGGTGCACGGTGGACACCAGATCCGAACCGGCAGAGCTGGAGGGGGCCTCAGCCATGACTGTGTCCACAGAACCCATGAACGCGCAGGCGAGTGAGAAGGCGCCGGCCGAGGTACTGCGCCCGCACGCCGAGGACGCCTTCGCCGACGAACTCGCCGCGCTGGCGGCGCAGGACGACCGGCCGCGCCCGGTCCGCTGGAAGATGTCGCCGTGGGCGGTCGCCACCTATCTGCTGGGCGGCATGCTGCCGGACGGCACGGTGATCACGCCGAAGTACGTCGGCCCGCGCCGCATCGTCGAGGTCGCCGTCACCACCCTCGCCACCGACCGCGCCCTGCTCCTGCTCGGCGTGCCCGGCACCGCCAAGACCTGGGTCTCCGAGCACCTCGCCGCGGCGGTCAGCGGCGACTCGACCCTGATCGTGCAGGGCACCGCGGGCACCCCTGAGGAGGCGATCCGCTACGGCTGGAACTACGCGCAACTGCTCGCCAACGGCCCGAGCCGCGACGCCCTCGTGCCCAGCCCCGTCATGCGGGCCATGGCGGAGGGGATGACCGCGCGGGTCGAGGAATTGACCCGCATTCCGGCCGACGTACAGGACTCGCTGATCACGATCCTGTCCGAGAAGACGCTGCCGATACCGGAGTTGGGGCAGGAGGTGCAGGCGGTCCGCGGCTTCAACCTGATCGCCACGGCCAACGACCGCGACCGCGGGGTCAACGACCTCTCCAGCGCGCTGCGCCGCCGTTTCAACACGGTGGTGCTGCCGCTGCCGGAGAGCGCGGACGCCGAGGTCGACATCGTCGCGCGCCGCGTCGACCAGATCGGCCGCTCGCTCGATCTGCCGGCGGTGCCCGAGGGCGTCGACGAGATCCGCCGGGTGGTGACCGTCTTCCGCGAACTGCGCGACGGGATCACGGCGGACGGACGCACGAAGCTCAAGTCGCCCAGCGGCACGCTGTCTACGGCCGAGGCGATCTCCGTCGTCACCAACGGGCTTGCCCTGGCGGCCCACTTCGGCGACGGACTGCTGCGGCCGAGCGATGTCGCGGCCGGCATCTTCGGCGCCGTCGTCCGCGATCCGGCGGCCGACCGGGTCATCTGGCAGGAGTACCTGGAGGCGGTCGTCCGGGAGCGCGACGGCTGGAAGGACTTCTACCGGGCCTGCCGGGAGGTGAGCGCGTGAGCGAGTCCAGGGGGCTGGTCGACGACGACTCCGCTTGGAGTCTGATCCGTGGGCGAGGGGGACGAAGTGGCGGGAACTGAGGAGGGTCGGGGCGGCCGGCCGCTGCTGCTCGGGGTGCGGCATCACGGGCCCGGTTCGGCGCGGGCCGTGCGGGCGGCGCTGGCGGCGGCCCGGCCGAAGGTCGTGCTGATCGAGGGGCCGCCGGAGGCCGACGCGTTGATCCCGCTGGCCGCCGACGAGGACATGCGGCCGCCGGTCGCGCTCCTCGCCCACGCCGTGGACGAGCCGGGCCGCTCGGCCTTCTGGCCGCTGGCCGAGTTCTCCCCGGAGTGGGTCGCGATCCGCTGGGCCCTGGAACACGAGGTCCCGGCCCGCTTCATCGACCTCCCGGCCGCCCACACCCTGGCCTGGGGGAGGGACGGCGACACGGAGGACGAGCCCACGGGCGAGGAGCGGCCGCCGCACCGGAGCGACGACCCCGAGCCCGAGCCCGGCCCCGACCTCCGAGTGGACCCCCTCGCCGTGCTCGCCGAGGCCGCGGGCTACGACGATCCCGAGCGCTGGTGGGAGGACGTCGTCGAGCACCGGGGCGTGGGGGAGCGGGACGCGTTCGCGCCGTTCACCGCGCTGGAGGAGGCCATGGGGGCGCTGCGCGAGACGTACGGGGTCGGCGGGCACGACCGGGATCTTGTGCGCGAGGCGTACATGCGGCTCCAAGTGCGGGCGGCGCAGCGGGAGTTCGAGGACGACGTGGCCGTGGTGTGCGGGGCCTGGCATGCGCCCGCGCTGCGGCAGAAGACCGCCGTCGCCGCGGACCGTGCGCTGCTGAAGGGGCTGCCCAAGGTCAAGGCCGAGCTGACCTGGGTGCCGTGGACGCATCGCCGGCTGTCGCGGGCCAGTGGGTACGGCGCGGGGATCGACTCGCCGGGCTGGTACGGCCATCTGTTCGGCGCGCCGGACCGGCCGGTCGAGCGGTGGATGACGAAGGTGGCGGGGCTGCTGCGGGAGGAGGACCGGATCGTCTCCCCGGCCCATGTCATCGAGGCGGTACGGCTGGCGGAGACGCTCGCGGTGATGCGCGGCCGTCCGTTGCCGGGGCTCGGTGAGACCACCGACGCGGTGCGCGCGGTGATGGGCGACGGCTCGGACGTCCCGCTGTCGCTGGTGCACGACCGGCTCGTGGTCGGGGATGTGCTCGGCGAGGTACCGCCGGGTGCGCCGGCCGTGCCGTTGCAGCGCGACCTGGACCGGTCGCAGCGCAGGCTGCGGATCAAACCGGAGGCGCTGGAGCGGGAGTTGGAGCTCGACCTGCGCAAGGAGATCGACGCCGGACGCAGCAGGCTTCTGCACCGGTTGCGGCTGCTGCGTGTCGAGTGGGGCGAGCCGGTCGCCTCGCGGGGGAGCACGGGTACGTTCCGGGAGACCTGGCGGCTGCGCTGGGAGCCGGAGTTGGCGGTGCGGGTCGCCGAGGCGGGGGTGTGGGGCACGACGGTGCTCGCGGCGGCGACCGCGAAGGCGGCGGCGGACGCCACCGGGGCGCAGAGCCTCGCCGACGTCACCGCACTCGCCGAGCACTGCCTGCTGGCCGAACTGCCGGACGCGCTCCCGGTGGTGATGAAGACCCTCGCAGACCGCGCGGCCCTCGACACCGACGTCGGCCATCTCGCACAGGCCCTGCCCGCCCTGGTCCGTTCGCTGCGCTACGGCGACGTACGCGGCACCGACACGGCCGCGCTGACGGAGGTCGCGGCGGGCCTCGCCGAGCGCGTCTTCGTCGGCCTGCCTCCGGCCTGCGCGGCCCTCGACGCGGATGCCGCGGAGGAGATGCGGGGGCATGTGGATGCGGTGCACGGGGCGGTGGCGCTGTTGGGCGACGCCTCCGGAACCGGACCGGGATCCGGTCATGGTGACCTGCGGGACCGTTGGCGTGCGGTGCTGCGGACGCTCTCCGCGCGGGACACCGTGCCGGGTGTCATCCGGGGGCGTGCCGTACGACTTCTGCTGGACGAGGGGGAGTTGGAGGCGGACGAGGCGGCCCGGCTGATGGGGCTGGTGCTCTCGCCGGGGACGCCGCCGGCGGACGCGGCCGCGTGGGTCGAGGGGTTTGTCGGGGGCGGGGGCGGGCTGCTGCTCGTGCACGACGAGCGGTTGCTCGGGCTGGTGGACGCGTGGCTGACCGGGGTGCCGGCGGAGGCGTTCACCGACGTACTGCCGTTGCTGAGGCGAACGTTCTCGTCGTACGAGCCGGGGGTGCGCAGGACACTCGGTGAGTTGGTGCGGCGCGGACCGGGGAAGCAGGTGGGTACGGCGGCGACGGCGGCCGGGATACCCGGGTTCGGGACGGAGTTGGACGCCGGGCGCGCGGATGCGGTGGTGCCGGTGCTGCGGCTGCTGTTGGGGCTGGACGACAACGAGCTTGTGGGGGTGGCGGGATGACGAACAACGGCAGGCAGGGCATGAGGAGGCCGGGGGAGCGGGCTCAGGTGGCGGGTGCCGGTGGGGGTGTGCGTGGGCGTCGTACCGAGAACAACTGCCCGGCGACGGCCGTGCGGGTCGTACCGCTGTGGGAAGGGCTGCGTACGGCGGGGGTGCGCGGATGACGGTCGAGGCGGTCGCGGCCGGCGGGGTCGCGGACCCCGGCCAACCCGGCCAGGAGCGGTTGCGGCGGTGGCGGCTGGTGCTCGGGGGCGACGCCGCCGACGGCACCGGGTGCGAGCTGTCCGGGCGGGACGCCGCGATGGACGGGACGCTCGCCGCGCTGTACGGCAGGGGGGACAAGGGGCGGGCGGGGAAGGACCGTTCGGCGGGGCTCGGGGCGTCGGCGCCGTCCGTCGCGCGCTGGCTCGGGGACATCCGGACGTACTTCCCCTCCTCTGTCGTCCAGGTCATGCAGCGCGACGCCATCGACCGGCTCGGGCTGTCCGCGCTGCTCCTCGAACCGGAGATGCTGGAGGCGGTCGAGGCCGACGTGCATCTCGTCGGCACGCTGCTCTCCCTCAACAAGGCGATGCCGGAGACCACGAAGGAGACGGCGCGGGCGGTGGTGCGCAAGGTCGTCGAGGACCTGGAGAAGCGGCTCGCCACCCGCACCCGGGCCACCCTCACCGGCGCCCTGGACCGCAGCGCCCGTATCAACCGGCCGCGCCACCACGACATCGACTGGAACCGCACGATCGCGGCCAACCTCAAGCACTACCTGCCCGAGTACCGGACGATCGTGCCGGAGCGGCTGATCGGATACGGGCGGGCGTCCCAGTCCGTGAAGAAGGAGGTCGTCCTCTGCATCGACCAGTCCGGGTCGATGGCGGCGTCCGTCGTCTACGCCTCCGTGTTCGGGGCGGTGCTGGCGTCCATGCGGTCGATCAACACCCGGCTCGTCGTCTTCGACACGGCGGTCGTCGACCTCACCGACCAGCTCGACGACCCGGTGGACGTGCTCTTCGGGACCCAGCTCGGCGGCGGCACGGACATCAACAGGGCGCTGGCCTACTGCCAGTCGCAGATCACCCGGCCCGCGGAGACGGTGGTCGTGCTGATCAGCGACCTCTACGAAGGGGGGATACGGAACGAGATGCTCAAGCGGGTCGCGGCGATGAAGGCGTCGGGGGTGCAGTTCGTGACGCTGCTCGCGCTGTCCGACGAGGGCGCGCCGGCCTACGACCGCGAACACGCCGCCGCGCTGGCCGCGTTGGGGGCGCCGGCCTTCGCCTGTACGCCCGATCTGTTCCCGGAGGTGATGGCTGCGGCGATCGAGAAGCGACCGTTGCCGATACCGGACACCGCGTGACGAACAGGCGTTGGTGGTGATGAACGGGCTTGAGGGGCAGGGGGGTTGCGCGTCCTCGGGCGGCCCGTGCAAGGATCGTCGCCTCATGATCTGGTCCACCGCCGCGATGCCCGGTGCCGCCCTGCGCGTGATGCGTACGGCGGTTGGGCGGCGTGTGCTCCAAGTCGCCCTGCTGGTAGGCGGGTTGTTCGTGCTCGGCGCTGTGTTCGGGGGGCAGGCGCAGGCGGTGGACGGGGTTCCGGGAAAGCCGGTGAGTCTCGGCAAGCCGGGGATTCCGGCGGTGGCTTCAGTGGTGAAGCCGGTTCCGGTTCCTGTTCCTGTTCTCGCTCCGGTCCTGGCTCCGGTCTCGGACGCCGTGGAGCGGGTCGTGCGGCCCGTGAGTGACGTGGTGGCGAAGACGGTGACCGCGGTGTTGGCCGAGGTGCCTTCGTTGCCCGCCGTGCCCACGTTGCCCTCACTCCCCGCGGTGCCGAGTTTGCCGGTGCCTCCGGTGCAGGCGCCTCCAGCGCACACGGCGCCGACGCCGGTGCCGGCACCCGTACCCGTCCGGTCCGCCCCGCAGGCTTCGAGCGGTGGGCATCGTTCGGATGCGAGGCATGCCGAGGCGGCGGTCGGCGTAGGCGTGACGTACGGGCCGCGCATCGTCGCCGCTGTCGATGCGGTCGGCGCCGTAAGGCATGCGGCCTTACACGGTGTCCCGTCCGTCGGACACACCCCCGTGCCCCAGGCACCCGACGGCGGCCGGGATGGCGCCCCGCGCAACCAGTCGGCCCTGGACAACGGCACCTCGCGGCACTGTGACGCGCACGCCGTGAGCTTGGACATCCGCGTGGCCGTGCGGTTCGTGCCCGGTGTCGTCGCGTGTGCGGGCGTGGCAGAGGCCCGGGACAGGTACCGGGACGTTCCCGTCTTCCCAGGCTAGGCAGGCCCTTTCCGGCAGTTGAGCTGCCAGGAATGCCGCCATACCTCCCGTTTCGCGATGCCTGAGGAACCGACGCGCGCATGAGCACACGTATGAACGAGAACACCGACGTCACCCCGGCCGAACTCCGGCGACGTGTCGTCGCTGCCGTGGTCTCCGTCCCGAGAGAGTCGAGGGTCAGGGCCGCCGCGGCCATCCAGGGCGCACGGGCCGCACGCAATGTCTGCGCCCGGACCGCCGTCCGGCACTGGGAGTAACCGACTCCGTGAGGCAGTGACCCCGGACGGCCGAATGCCGTCGGTCTGTCCGGGGTGCGTCTCGCGGTAAGGGGTCCCGCCGGGCCAGCCCCAACCCGGTGGGACCCCGCCCGAACGGCCTGCCCGAACGATTTGGCCGAGCTACCCGCCCGAAACGACCCACCTGAGCGACCGCCCACAAGCCCCGTCCGCGGCACTCCGTGTCACGAATCCCGGCATCATGTGACAGGTATCACCGCTCAGGTGTGACCCTCGATTTAGAGGCCCTCTGCAAGCAGCGATAACCTGCGAGGCGGACATGCCGCGCGCTCGGTCACCGTGTGCGCCTCCCTTGTGACAGCGGACGTCACGTTGCCCTTCGCGGCACGCCCACGCATCCAACGAACCGCGATATCACTGAGGACGGAAGCGCGTGGACCTGTTCGAGTATCAGGCGAGGGACCTCTTCGCCAAGCACGATGTACCGGTGCTGGCCGGTGAAGTCATCGACACGCCTGAGGCGGCCCGCGCAGCCACCGAGCGTCTTGGTGGCAAGTCCGTCGTCAAGGCCCAGGTGAAGGTCGGCGGCCGTGGCAAGGCCGGTGGCGTGAAGCTCGCCGCCACCCCGGACGAGGCCGTCGCGCGTGCGACGGACATCCTCGGCATGGACATCAAGGGCCACACGGTCCACAAGGTGATGATCGCCGAGACCGCGCCCGAGATCGTCGAGGAGTACTACGTCTCGTACCTCCTCGACCGCACCAACCGCACCTTCCTCGCCATGGCGTCCGTCCAGGGCGGCGTGGAGATCGAGGTCGTCGCGGAGGAGAACCCCGAGGCCCTCGCGAAGGTCCCGGTCAACGCCAACGAAGGCGTCTCCATCGAGAAGGCCCGCGAGATCGTCGCGCAGGCCAAGTTCCCGGCCGACGTCGCGGAGCAGGTCGCCGAGATCCTGGTGACGCTGTGGGACACCTTCGTCAAGGAGGACGCCCTCCTCGTCGAGGTCAACCCGCTCGCGAAGGTCGCCGGCGGCCGTGTCATCGCGCTCGACGGCAAGGTGTCGCTGGACGAGAACGCCGAGTTCCGTCAGCCGGAGCACGAGGCGCTGATCGACCACGACTCCGCCAACCCGCTCGAGGCCGCCGCCAAGGCGAAGAACCTCAACTACGTCAAGCTCGACGGCGAGGTCGGCATCATCGGCAACGGCGCGGGTCTCGTCATGAGCACCCTGGACGTCGTCGCGTACGCCGGTGAGGCCCACGGCGGCGTGAAGCCGGCCAACTTCCTCGACATCGGCGGCGGCGCGTCCGCGGCCGTGATGGCGAACGGCCTGGAGATCATCCTGGGCGACCCCGACGTCAAGTCGGTCTTCGTCAACGTCTTCGGCGGCATCACCGCGTGCGACGAGGTCGCCAACGGCATCGTGCAGGCGCTGCAGCTCCTCGCGGACAAGGGCGAGGAAGTCACCAAGCCCCTCGTCGTCCGCCTCGACGGCAACAACGCCGAGCTGGGTCGCAAGATCCTCTCCGACGCCAACCACCCGCTGGTCCAGCGCGTGGACACCATGGACGGCGCGGCCGACAAGGCCGCCGAGCTCGCGGCTGCGAAGTAAGGGACGAGGGACAAAACAGCCATGGCTATCTTCCTCACCAAGGACAGCAAGGTCATCGTCCAGGGCATGACCGGCTCCACGGGCATGAAGCACACCAAGCTCATGCTGGCCGACGGCACCAACATCGTCGGTGGCGTCAACCCCCGTAAGGCCGGCACGTCCGTCGACGTCGACGGCACCGAGATCCCGGTCTTCGGCACGGTCGCCGAGGCGATCGAGAAGACGGGCGCGAACGTATCCGTCCTCTTCGTACCGCCGGCCTTCTCCAAGGCCGCCGTCGTCGAGGCGATCGACGCCGAGATCCCGCTCGCGGTCGTCATCACCGAGGGCATCGCCGTCCACGACTCGGCCGCGTTCTACGCGTACGCGGTCGCGAAGGGCAACAAGACGCGGATCATCGGTCCGAACTGCCCGGGTCTGATCACCCCCGGCCAGTCGAACGCCGGCATCATCCCGGGCGACATCACGAAGCCGGGCCGTATCGGTCTGGTCTCGAAGTCCGGCACGCTGACGTACCAGATGATGTACGAGCTGCGTGACCTCGGCTTCTCGTCCGCCGTCGGCATCGGTGGCGACCCGGTCATCGGTACGACGCACATCGACGCGCTCGCCGCGTTCGAGGCCGACCCCGACACCGACCTGATCGTGATGATCGGTGAGATCGGTGGCGACGCGGAGGAGCGGGCCGCGGACTTCATCGCGAAGAACGTCACGAAGCCGGTCGTCGGTTACGTCGCGGGCTTCACCGCGCCCGAGGGCAAGACCATGGGCCACGCCGGTGCCATCGTCTCCGGTTCCTCCGGTACGGCCGCGGCGAAGAAGGAGGCCCTCGAGGCCGCCGGCGTCAAGGTCGGCAAGACGCCGACGGAGACGGCGAAGCTGGCCCGCGAGATCCTGGCCGGCTGAGTTTCTCCGCTGAACGTTGATGGGCCCGTTCCCTGTGTGGGGGCGGGCCCATCGCGCGTCATGGGGTGCCGGGGCGGGTTGTCCGGCGGGTGCGGGTGCGTCGTGGCTGGTCGCGCAGTTCCCCGCGCCCCTAAAAACGCAGGCCGGCCCATCTCGCTTTACGGGGTGCCGGGTTCGGTTGTCGGGCGGGTGTGGGTGCGGGTGCGTCGTGGCTGGTCGCGCAGTTCCCCGCGCCCCTGTGAAGCCGGCCTGCGATTGAGGGGCGCGGGGAACTGCGCGGCCCGGCCCCACCGGGCCGCGGCCGGCGAACTACCGACTCAGCGGTGCCAGCCTCTCCGGACCGCTCGTCATCCCGGTCCGCAGCCGGTCCCGTAGTTCCACCTCCGCCGCCGACAACGCCCCCTGCACCACCCGCGCAGGCACCCCCTCCACCCGTTGCCCCAACGGCACCGGCGGCTCGTAATGCGTGGGCGCCGTCCGCACGGTCAACGTCGTCGCACCGATGATCGCGACCGTGAACGCGATCGCCGCCCGGGTCCAGAACACGGTCCGGCGTTCGCCGACGAACCGCACCACCGGCGGCTTGGCCGCGTGCAGCCGCCCCGTGGAGGCCAGTTCGGTCATCCGCCGCTGCAACTCGGTCGGCTCCGACAACTCGGGGAGCTGCGCGGCAAGCGCCTCGCGCGCGTGCAGCAGCCGGTTCGCCGCGGCCGGCGTGCTCGCCTCCGTCTCCGCCGCGGTCTCCGCGAGACCGAGCCCCACACCGTCGTAGAGGAGGAGGGTTCGGCGGTACGACGGCGGGAGTTTCAGGAGGGCGGTCAGCAGGGCGCGGTCGGCGGGGGCCGGGGGCGGGGGTTCCGGGTGGCGGTATCTGGGGCGGAACCGGTGCCAGGGGGAGAGGGCGTACTCGTACGCCACCGAGCGCACCCAGCCTGCCGGGTCGCGGTCGACCGCCACCTCGGGCCAGCGCTGCCAGGCGACCTGGAAGGCCCGCTCGACGGACTCCCGCGCCAGTTCGCGCCGCCCGGTGAGCAGATAGGCCTGCCGTACGAGGGCGGGTGCGCAGAACGCGTAGAGCGCGTCGAAGGCCTGAGCGGGCGTCAGGGGAGCGGGCGGTGGTGGTGTCGGCTGAGGCTCCGTCACCGTCGCCGCCAACCCCGCGATCTCCGCCGTTTCCTCCACGGCTTCTTCGGCGGGGAGTTGCTCTTCGGTGGGGGTGTCTTCACTCAGGCTGGTGAGCAATTTCGCGTACGCCTCCCGTTTCCGGCCGCGTGGTGTGGTGCGGCCGCTCTCCCACGAGCGCACCGTCTCGCGGCTGACGCCCACCTCTGTCGCGATCTGAGCCTGTGTCAGCGAGCCCGCCTCGCGCAGGCGTCGGCGTTCCTTGGGCGGAGGGAGCGGGGTTGCAGGGGTCTGCGTCACCGGACGCCCTTTCGTACGAAAAAGTACATAAATGTATATTGAGCGACACTTCGGAGGTTCGCCTGTTACGACGAGAAAGCGCGTGTCGTTGGGAGCATGGCGGTCGTGATGCCGATGACCCACCGCCGACCGTCGTTGTCGCCCCTGCTCACCCGGATGCGCGACCGATCCCCCGGACTGGCCGCCAGCCTCTTGGGTGGCGCGGTCGCGGCGGGGCTCGGGCTCGGCTCGTTCGCGGTGCTCGTGATGGTGCTGTGGATCAGCTCGCCGTACCCGGACAGCGGACCCGGCGGCGCCCTGCACATCGCCGCCGCCCTGTGGCTGCTGGCGCACGGCGTCGAACTGGTCCGCGCCGACACCCTCACCGGAGTCCCGGCCCCTGTCGGCGTCACCCCGCTGCTCCTCCTCGCCGTGCCGCTGTGGCTGCTGCACCGGGCGGCACGGCACGCGGTGCTGGGCGGTGCGGCCGACGCCACCGACATTCCGCCGGTCCCGGCCCGTACGGCGTGGACCGGCGTCGCCCTCGGCTACCTCGCCGTAGGCACCGCCGCCGCCCTCTACGCGTCCGGCGGCGAACTCTCCCCCTCCTGGAGCTGGACCGCGGTCTGCCTCCCGCTGCTCGCCGCGGGCGCGGCCGGGTCGGGCGTGTGGACGGCGTACGGGCGCCCGCGCGAACCCGTGCTGAGCCTGCTGGTCCTGTTGCCGGCCGGGCTGCGACGGCTCGTCCTGGGCCCGGAGGCGCGCGAGTCCCGGGCCCGCATCGGCACCGCCGCACGCGCCGCGGGCCTCGCCACGGCGGTGCTCGTCGGGGGCGGGGCGCTGCTGCTCGGGGCGTCCCTGGTCTGGCACGGCGGCGCGGCCCGGACGTCCTTCCTCCAGTTGACGGAGGGTCTGTCGGGCCGGTTCGCCGTCCTGTTGCTCTGCCTCGCGCTGCTCCCGAACGCGGCGGTGTGGTCGGCGGC
This sequence comes from Streptomyces sp. NBC_01478, assembly GCF_036227225.1. GTDB lineage: Bacteria > Actinomycetota > Actinomycetes > Streptomycetales > Streptomycetaceae > Streptomyces. The sequence continues at coordinate 7,103,031 of NZ_CP109444.1, forward strand.
GTACGGCCTCGGCCCCGGATTCGTGCTCGGAGTGCACCACACGGTCGCCCCGCTCTCCTCGGCCCCGGCCCCGCTCCTCCCGCCCTTCCCGCTCCTCGCCGCGGTCCCGGACGCGGGCACCGGGACCCCGCTGAACTGGCTCGCCGTGCTGGTGCCGGTGACGGCCGGGGTGACGGCGGGGTGGTTCGTGGCACGGGTCGCGGTGGGTCAACGGGGCGATGGCGGGGGCGAGTTGTCGGAGGAGCGGAAGCGGAAAGCGGTCGGCGCCGGGCTCCGTCAACAGTCGACGTCGGCCCCCTGGGCGCAAGGCCGTACCGCCGCCACCGCGTTCCTCGCCGCGGCCCTGTGTGCCGTAGCGCTGGCTGTGTTCGCGGAGTTGTCCGGCGGGCCGCTCGGGGGTGCGGCGCTCGCGCGGTTCGGGCCGGTGTGGTGGCAGACCGGGGGCGCGGCGCTGGGGTGGATCGCGGTGGTCGCGGTGCCCACGGCGGTGGGGCTGCGGGCGTGGCGGCTGCTGGAGCGGCGGGTGCCGACGCCGACGATCGGGACGTCGACGATCGGGAAGCCGCGGGAGGCCGAGGCGGAGACGCCGGCCGTTGCTGACGGATCTTGGTTCCGGAGGTCGTTCACGGTCGGCCGGGGTTGGTTCACCCGCAAGCCGAAGGCGGAGCAGCCGGTATCTGTACCGGTCCCTGTCCCTGGACCTGTGCCTGTCTCCGTGCCGTTCCCGGCCCCCGTCGACCAGCCGTACATCGCCTACGACCACGACCCGACGTTCGACCCGCCCTCGCTCACGCCCTGGTACGACGACGCCTCCCGCGAGGCCCGCTGGGCGGCCTTGAGGGAGGCGTCCACACCACCGGAGCAACCGGAAGAACCGGGCGAGCCCGAGCCGAACTGACCGGCGGCGTCCGTCAGTTGGCGGTGCCCAGCAGCCCCCGCAGATCCTTCGGCAGCAACTGGTTGCAGGACTGCTTGGCCTCGTTGGTGAGGGCGTCGTTGGCGCAGGTGTAGTAGTCGCTGTAGGCGAGCTGGGCGACGAACATCGCGGCGACCAGGGCGATGGCCAGGGACGCGGTGACCAGGCCGCTCACCGCCGCCGTCGTCTGGGGGCGGGCCTGGGATTCGGGCGTGGCCGGGGTGTCCGGGTCGCCGGGGCGGGGCTTGGCGCGCAGGGCGCTGCCGCCCCAGTAGAGGGCCAGCGCGCCCAGCAGCAGGGCCACGTACGGCCAACTGAAGAGCGCGAAGAAGAAGGCCCACATGCCGCTCAGCAGGGCGTAACGGGCGCGGCGCTGGGCCGGGTCCGTCGGATCCCAGCGCATGCCTCCCTGGCCGGGACCGCCGGCGGGGCCCTCGGGCCCGCCCTGTCCGCCGGGACCGCCGGTGCCACCGGGCCGGTCACCGAAGCCGCCCTGGGAACGGCCGGGCTGCTGATCGCTCCACTGACTGCCCCACGGCGAACGGCCGCCGTCACCCTGCGGGGCGTCGCCGCCGTCGCGACCCTCCGGGCGCCGCGGCTGCCACGGGCGGTCCGGGGTGCCCTCGGGCGGCGGCGCGAAGGGGTTGTCGTCCTGCCCCGCACCGCTCTTCCCCTCCGAGGGCGCGTCGGGCGGCGACGAGGGCCGCTCCCGGAGCAGCACCGACTGCGGCGGGAACGTGAGAAGTCGCAGGCTGCGGTCCGGCATCAAATGAGCGTCTTCCCCTTGTGGATGTGCTTGGTGGACGGGCTTGGCGGGTGTGCTTGGTGAATACGTCTCTCCGACTCGAGCTGGTAGTACGTGAACGCCTCGCACGACAACGGCGTTCCCGAACCCGCTCTCCCCAGACGCTACCTTCCGGCCACGCCCCCGTCCCGTGGGGGCTGTCCGGTGTGCCGGTATCGTTGCTGACGGTCGGCCGCTTCGTAGACTTCCCCGTATCCCGGGGCGCGAAGCATTCGTATGAACGCACGAGCGGACGTACGAGTGGACGCGCGAGTCGGCCGTGTGAAGACGCTCCCCCGAGAAAGGGCCCCGCCGTGGCCGCCAAGCCCGTGGCCAAGCGCCTTGTCGTGCTGGTCTCCGGATCCGGTACGAATCTGCAGGCGCTCCTCGACGCCGTCGAGCATGCCGGTACCGAGGCGTACGGAGCCGAGATCGTGGCCGTGGGCGCGGACCGGGCGGGCATCGAGGGGCTCGCCCGTGCCGAGCGTGCCGGGCTGCCCACCTTCGTGTGCAAGGTGAAGGACTTCGCGACCCGTGAGGAATGGGACGCGGCGCTGGCCGAGGCGACCGCCGCGTACGAGCCCGACCTGATCGTGTCCGCCGGGTTCATGAAGATCGTGGGCAAGGAGTTCCTGGCCCGCTTCGGCGGCCGGGTCGTGAACACGCACCCCGCCCTGCTGCCCAGTTTTCCGGGAGCCCACGGCGTACGCGACGCACTCGCGTACGGCGCCCGGGTCACCGGCTGCACCGTCCACTTCGTCGACGACGGCGTCGACACCGGGCCGATCATCGCTCAGGGCGTGGTGGAGATCCGGGACGAGGACGACGAGAGCGCTCTGCACGAGCGCATCAAGGAAGTCGAGCGCACGCTGCTCGTCGATGTCGTGGGGCGGCTCGCCCGCAACGGCTATCGCATTGAGGGACGAAAGGTAGTTATCCAGTGACCGCCGAGAGCAACAAGCGAGCCATCCGTCGCGCGCTGGTCAGTGTCTACGACAAGACCGGCCTGGAAGAGCTGGCACGCGGCCTGCACGAGGCGGGCGTGGAACTCGTCTCCACGGGTTCCACCGCCGCCCGTATCGCCGCGGCCGGTGTCCCCGTCACCAAGGTCGAGGAGCTGACCGGCTTCCCCGAGTGCCTGGACGGCCGGGTCAAGACCCTGCACCCCAAGGTCCACGCCGGCATCCTCGCCGACCTGCGCCTGGAGAGCCATCGTCAGCAGCTCGACGAGCTGGGCGTGGCCCCCTTCGACCTCGTGGTCGTCAACCTCTACCCGTTCCGGGAGACGGTCGCCTCGGGCGCGTCCCCCGACGAGTGCGTCGAGCAGATCGACATCGGTGGCCCGTCGATGGTCCGCGCCGCCGCCAAGAACCACCCCTCGGTCGCGGTCGTCACCAGCCCGGCCCGCTACGCCGATGTCCTGAACGCCGTACAGAACGGCGGTTTCGACCTCAACACCCGTAAGCGGCTGGCCGCGGAGGCCTTCCAGCACACGGCGTCGTACGACGTGGCGGTGGCGAGCTGGTTCGCGTCGTCCTACGCGCCCGTCGACGAGTCGCGGTTCCCGGACTTCCTGGGCGCGACCTGGGAGCGCGAGAACACCCTGCGCTACGGCGAGAACCCGCACCAGCCGGCCGCGCTCTACGTCGACGGCAGTGGCGGTGGCCTGGCGCAGGCCGAGCAGTTGCACGGCAAGGAGATGTCGTACAACAACTACACGGACACGGACGCCGCGCGCCGGGCCGCGTACGACTACGCCGAGCCCTGTGTCGCGATCATCAAGCACGCCAACCCGTGCGGTATCGCGATCGGTTCGGACGTCGCCGAGGCGCACCGCAAGGCGCACGCGTGTGACCCGCTCTCCGCGTTCGGCGGGGTGATCGCGGTCAACCGGCCGGTGTCGAAGGAGCTGGCCGAGCAGGTCGCGGAGATCTTCACCGAGGTCATCGTCGCGCCCGGCTACGAGGACGGCGCGCTGGAGATCCTCGCCAAGAAGAAGAACATCCGCGTGCTGAAGGCGTCGGGCGGCCCGTCGAACGCGGTCGAGGTCAAGCCGATCGACGGGGGCGTGCTGCTCCAGGTCACCGACCGGCTCCAGGCCGACGGCGACGACCCGGCCAACTGGACGCTGGCGACGGGCGAGGCGCTCTCCGAGTCCGACCTGGCCGACCTCGCGTTCGCGTGGAAGGCCTGCCGCGCGGTGAAGTCCAACGCGATCCTGCTCGCCAAGGACGGTGCCTCGGTCGGCGTCGGCATGGGCCAGGTCAACCGGGTCGACTCCGCGAAGCTGGCCGTCGAGCGGGCGGGGGAGGAGCGGGCGCGCGGTTCGTTCGCGGCCTCGGACGCGTTCTTCCCGTTCCCGGACGGCCTGGAGGTCCTCACCGACGCGGGGGTCAAGGCCGTGGTCCAGCCCGGCGGTTCGCTCCGCGACGAGCTGACCATCGAGGCGGCGAAGAAGGCGGGCGTCACGATGTACTTCACGGGGACGCGGCACTTCTTCCACTGACATCAGCCAGATCCTCCGGGATCGACGCGGGAGTTGAAACAGGGGCCGGAGGCGGCTCGGGCGGTGGCAGTTCGCACCACACCGTCTTGCCCTCCGGCCCCTGTTCCACGCCCCAGCGCGCCGCGACCGCGTCGAGCAGCAGCAGGCCGCGGCCGTTCTCGTCCTCCGGCCCGGCCGCGCGTACGACGAGCCAGGCGTACGGCTCCGGGTCCGTGACGGCGACGCGGATACGGCTGGGGGTGCGGGTGATGCGCAGGGTCACCGGTGTGCCCTCGCCGAGGTGCCGGATCACATTGGTCAGTAACTCGCTGACACAGAGCTGGACTTCGGGACACGGGACGCCGAGGTGTTCCCGTACGGCACGGCGGGCCTCCGGCACGGCCTTGGGGACGGCGAGGAGTTCCAGGGCGAGCGGCGTCACCGGCCGGCCGCCTTGCGGAGGGCGGCGGTGAGGGCGCGGGCGGTGTCGAGGTTGCAGTTCCCGAGTTCGACGAGTGGGGGGCCGTAACTCTGGACGACCGAGGGGAGGTCGAGGCCGAGGGACGGCAGGGTGATTCCGTTCGCTTTCAACGCGGCCTGGAGTTCGGCCACTTCGCTGTTGGCCTCGTGGGAGTAGGGGCTGATCATTTGCCGTACGCCTCTCTCTGTGACGAATTGCTCACAGAGTGACGCGGAATCTCGTACCGTGACAGAGGTTTGGGTTGCACCCGGGAACTGGCAAAAGGCGGTGGTGAGTTGTGCCCCCACGCAAGGACACCGACGCGTCGGCGAATGTGCCTTCCTTCTACGGCGCGGAGTTGCGCTTCAAGAGGGAAGCGGCCGGCCTCACGCTCGAACAGTTGGCGGAGGGAAGCTTTCGGGGCGTCCCGTTTTTGAGCCAGATCGAGCGCGGTGAGCGGCGAATGCCGTTGGATCTGGCCCAGCACGTCGATAAGAGGCTTGGCACGGACGGCTTTTTCGAGCGGCGTTGTGAAGACGCGCGGAAGGCGAAGCAGTCGGGGCATGCGGAGTATTTCGCGGATGTCGCCGAGATGGAGAAGTTCGCGGAGTCGATTGAAGAGTGGGCGCCAGCGCTACTTCCGGGACTGTTGCAGACGGAGGCGTACGCCCTGAAGGTCATTCGGACTGGTAGCCCATGGCTGCGATCCGACACCGTCGAGGCGCAGGTCAACGCACGCATCGCGCGCGCGAAGCTCTGGGGGCGGGAGGAACGTCCGTCGTTCTGGGCGATTGTCCGGGAGGAGCTGATTCGCAAGCCGCTGTTGCCGTCCGACGAGATGGCGGCGCAGTTGGAACACATCGCGCAGGTGGTTCGCTCCACGCAAGGCGTTCTGCAGGTCCTTCCGGAAACGACGGTGGCCTACCCGCTCATGATGGGCATGATCAAGGTGATGACCTTTCCGGACGCGCCGCCCGTGGTGTACACGGAGGGCCTGCACAGTGGCCAACTGATCGACTATCCAGCCCTCGTGAAGGACTACCGCAGGTCGTACGATCTGCTCAGGGCCGCGGCACTACCGCCGGAGACGTCCCTGGACATGATCGAGCAAGCGGCGGAGGATCACAGAAATGGCAAGCACAGGGCCTGACTTGAGCACCGCTGTTTGGCGTAGGAGCAGCTACAGCAACAGCAGCGGCGGCGACTGCGTCGAGGTCCGCGACGACCTCCCCGGCATCGTCCCCGTCCGGGACTCCAAGGTCCCGGACGGTTCCGCTTTGCTCATTTCCGGCGTCGCCTGGGCGTCCTTCGTCGACTGGGCCGGTACTGCCTAGCTGTCCACCTCGTACTGCCCCACCTCGATGAAGTACCGCAACTCCTCCGGCGTCCCATCGATCGCCGCCTCCGCTGCCGCGCGCAATGCGGGGCTGATGGTCGGGTCGGCGAGGATGCGGAAGGCGGCCACGCGGTCGTCCTCGGCCTGGGCCAGGCGGTAACCCGTCTTCAGGAAGGTCCGCAGGTCGTCCACCGTGCCGTTGAGGGCCGCGTTGGCCGCGCGGGTGACGGCCTTGCCGGAGTCGGGGTCCGCCAGGATGCGCAGGACCGCGATCCGGAGGTCGTCGTCCGACATGGTGTCGACGGTCGTCGGGTCGACCGGGGTGTACGTGGCCACGGCGGTGGACGTGGATGCTGACGTGGATGCGGATGTCGCGTCGGCCGCGTGTGCCGGTGTCGCGAGCAGGAGGATCGGAGTGACGGCTGTGGCCGCTGCGAGCAGGGCGGTGTGGCGGACGGCTCGGCGGATCGGTCTCACTGGTGAACCTGCCTCACGGGAACGGGAACTGGACTTGTGCGAGCGGTGATCGTCGCACCGGGCCGCCCACGAAGTCATTGCCGCGTACAGGCAGTCTTGCCGCCGCCGTTCCTGCCGTAGAGCGGAGAAACGCGCCGGGGCCGGGTCACCACGTGGTGACCCGGCCCCGGGCAAAAAGCTTGCCGATCAGGCGAGTTACTGCGTGCGGATCACGATCGAGCCGCAGATCTTGTCCGCGAACGTCTGACGCTTCGCGTCCCACGCCGGCCACAGCCAGCCCAGGTAGCAGGCGATGGAGTCGACGAAGTGGGCGAGGCGGCGGACGAACGCCATGCCTATGCCGAGCGGCTGGCCGGTGTTCTCGCGCACCAGACGGATGCCGAGCGCCTGCTTGCCCACGGTCTGGCCGGTGCGGCCCTCGCGGATCAACTGCCAGACGAACAGGCCGAAGACGACGATGCCGCCGATGCCCGTCAGCGCGGCGTTGTCGCTGCTGCGGCCGACGATGAACAGGACGTACGGCACGAGGTAGATGAGGCCGTCGACCAGCGTGCCGAGGAAGCGCTGACCCCAGTTCGCGAACGGCGGGGTCGCGCCGTAACCCTGCTGCGGGTAGCCGGGGTAGCCCGGCTGCTGCGGATAGCCGTAGCCCTGCTGCGGCGGGACACCCTGGGGGGCGCCCTGCGGGTAGCCGTATCCCGGCTGACCCTGCGGCTGGCCGTAGCCGGGCTGGCCCTGCGGCTGGCCGTAACCCGGCTGGGGGTTCTGCGGTGGCTGCTGCCCGTAGGGGTTGTTCGGGTCGTAACTCATGACGGGATTTCCTCCGTTGGCACTGCGGGGACGACGCGGATTGCGCGGAGGTACATCACGAGATGAGCGGTTTGCCCCCCAACACCTACCGCGGTGGTGCGCCGTTCATCGTTCTCTTCGGGGCGACTTTTTGTCCAGTTGCATTCCGTAGGCGTTGTGTAAGTGCAACATCCTGATCATTCGGTACCCGGATTGGAACCATGACGGCGTCATCCGCGAGGATGGGCCCATGACAGCCCAGATTCTCGATGGCAAGGCCACCGCAGCCGCGATCAAGTCCGATCTGACCGCCCGCGTGGCGGCGCTGAAGGAGAAGGGCGTCACGCCCGGCCTCGGCACGGTCCTGGTCGGGGACGACCCCGGCAGCCAGAAGTACGTCGCCGGCAAGCACCGGGACTGCGCCCAGGTGGGCATCGCGTCGATCCAGCGCGAACTGCCCGCCACCGCGACCCAGGAGGAGATCGAGGCCGTCGTCCGCGAGCTCAACGACGACCCCGCCTGCACCGGTTACATCGTCCAACTCCCGCTCCCCAAGGGCATCGACGAGAACCGCATCCTGGAGCTGATGGACCCGGACAAGGACGCCGACGGCCTGCACCCGATGAACCTCGGCCGGCTCGTCCTGAACGAGCCCGCCCCGCTGCCCTGCACCCCGAACGGTGTGCTGACCCTGCTGCGCCGCCACGGCGTGGAGATCAAGGGCGCCGAGGTCGTGGTCGTCGGACGCGGCATCACCATCGGCCGCCCGATGCCCCTCCTCCTCACCCGGCGCAGCGAGAACGCGACGGTGACCCAGTGCCACACGGGTACGCGTGATCTCTCCTCGCACCTCAAGCGCGCGGACATCATCGTCGCCGCGGCCGGTTCCGCCCACCTGATCCGGCCCGAGGACGTCAAGCCGGGCGCCGCCGTCCTCGACGTCGGTGTCTCGCGCAACGCCGACGGCAAGATCGTGGGAGACGTCCACCCGGGCGTCGCCGAGGTCGCCGCCTGGATCTCCCCGAACCCCGGCGGAGTCGGCCCGATGACCCGCGCCCAGCTCCTCGTCAACGTGGTCGAGGCGGCGGAGCGCAGTGTCGCCTGACAGCCCTGAAAGCCCTGAGACCAAGGACCGCGGTGAGGGTGTGGACGACATCGAGGTCACGGACCCCGTCAGCGCGCCCGACGCCGAGGGCAGGCCGCGCCGCACCACCCGCCGCTTCCCCCTCTTCACCCGCGACACCGCCCGCCCCGAGGGCGGCGGCCGGGCCGCCCCGGGCGACGCCCCGGCCCCGGCCCGCCAGTGGCCGATCCTCGCCGTCCTCGGCACGGTCGGCCTCGGCCTGCTCCTGACCGCCTTCGACGTCTTCCGCTACGGCACGCTCCTGATCGGCGCCGCGCTGCTGGCCGGCGCCGTCCTGCGCTGGGTCATGCCGGGCGTCGGCATGCTCGCCGTCCGCTCCCGCTTCACCGACATCGTCACCTACGGCGTGCTCGGCCTCGCGATCGTCCTGCTGGCGCTGATGGCGCAGCCGAAGCCGTGGCTGACGATCCCGTTCCTGAAGGACACGCTGCACTACACGGTCAACAGCAACTAGCGCCCGGCGCCCCGCAGTTCGTGACACACGACGGCGGCCCGTCCTCTCCCCCGAGCAAGGACGCGCCGCCGTCTGCGTTCACTGTGCCGACGTGTGAGCGCGCTGTTCAACGGCTGTCGGCGCGCTGTGGCAGGGAGGTGACCGTTTCGCTACGCGGTCCGCACCGCGTGGCGACGAGGGAACCGTTCCCCTTCCGATGTCGTCATTTTGCTCGGAGCGGGCATATGGGGACGCCGGGGATACCGGCGAGGTACCGAGGGCGTCGGGGAGGTGCGATGGGCGGCTGGCAGCCGCTGCCGGACGAACTCCCGGCGGAGGTACGGCACTTCGTGGAGCAGTTGCGCCTCCTCAAGGACCGCACCGGGCTGAGCCTGGTGGCGCTCGGCGCGCGCACCGCGTACAGCAAGTCCTCCTGGCACCGCTATCTCAACGCCACCCAGCCCCCGCCCCGGCAGGCCGTCGTCGCCCTGTGCCGGGTGGCCGGTGTCGACGCCGAACGCATCGGTGTGCGCTGGGAGTTGGCGGTCCAGGCCTGGCCCCGCCCGGAGCCGGTCCCGGCGCGGGCGGAGGGTGAGGGCGAAGGCCGGGACGAGTACCGGGACGACCCGACCCTGCCCTGGTGGGACACGCCGCCCGGGGAGCCGGAGCGGGGGCCCGGTGGACTACTGCTCCGGTATGCGGTGGCGCTGTTGCTCTTCCTCCTTCTCGTGGCTGTCGCGGGAGTCGTGACCCTTGTGTCGACGCATTGACACGATTGCTTGTGCGCGGCGGACCCGGCCAACAACCGCGCTAGCGTGGACAATTCAGGGCAGAAGGGGGGAAGTAATGCCTCGTTGGAGGGCCTTGCCGGATGAACTCGATCCGCAGGTCAGGGAGTTCGCGGGCCAGTTGCGCAGGCTCGTGGACCGCAGCGGCCTGAGCATCGCGGTGCTGGCCGACCGCACGGGCTACGGCAAGACGTCCTGGGACCGCTACCTCAACGGCCGGCTCCTCGCGCCGAAGGGTGCGGTCATCGCCCTCGCCGAGGTCACCGGCACCAGCCCCGTCCATCTGACCACGATGTGGGAGCTCGCCGAACGCGCCTGGAGCCGCTCGGAGTTGCGGCACGACACGACCATGGAGGCGCTGCGGATCTCCCAGGCGCGCGACGCGCTGGGGGAGGGGCAGGGCAGCGGCTCGGTGCCGCCGCGGCCGACGGCGCCCGACAGCGACGTACGGGAAAGTGCTGCTCGGCCCTCCCCGCCCGGGGGCAGGCGGCGGGTGCTGATGGTCGGTGCCGGGGTCGTCGGGGTGCTGGTGGTGATCGCGGCCGTGTTCCTGTTCATCGGCAACGGCGGCAGCGGCGGCGGGGGCAGGAAGGCCGGGGCCGCGCACGCCTCGGTCTCGCCGTCCGTGAGCACGAACCCCGAGCCGCCGGCCGGAGTGAAGTGCGTGGGCGCCGGCTGCACCGGCAAGGACGCCGAGGCGACGGGGTGCGCCACGGACGCGGGCGCGGTGACGACCGCCAGGACCGCGACCGTCGGCACGACCGTCGTCGAGGTCCGCTACAGCAAGACCTGCGCCGCCGCCTGGGGCCGTGTCACCGCCGGTGTCCCGGGGGACTCCGTCCGGGTGAGCGCGGGGACCGTCACGGAGACCGACAGCATCACGGCGACCGGTGACGCCATCGCCTACACCCCGATGGTGGCCGTGCAGGACGCCGCTGAGGCGAAGGCCTGCGTGACGCTGGCCTCGGGACAGAAGGGGTGCACCACCTAGGGCGCGCATCGCGTTTGTGCGGATTTGGTGAACGTGGGGAATGGCCGCCCCGGATCCGGGAAGGCGATTCATACCCCCACGGGAGTCCGGACCCCCGGTACCCCCCACGGCGGTCGTCCGGTGTTCCTCTCCCGAGCCGGACGGCCGCCTTTTTCGTGTCCTGACGCGGGCGCTGTGGGGTGGGCCACACGGACCCGGCAGTCCGCGATCCCGGATGCGCGATAGCCTGACCGGTGGATCTCTTGACGCCAAGAGATCGATCATTTGTACGTCCAGCACCCCGGGGCAGTGCCGCCCCACCGCCCGCTGTCATAACGGAGAACGCCATGACCCGCACTCCCGTGAACGTCACCGTCACCGGCGCGGCCGGCCAGATCGGTTACGCCCTGCTCTTCCGCATCGCCTCCGGCCAGTTGCTCGGCGCGGACGTGCCGGTCAAGCTGCGTCTCCTGGAGATCACCCCGGCGCTCAAGGCCGCCGAGGGCACGGCGATGGAGCTCGACGACTGCGCCTTCCCGCTCCTTCAGGGCATCGACATCACGGACGACCCGAACGTCGCCTTCGCCGGCACGAACGTCGCTCTCCTCGTGGGCGCCCGCCCCCGCACCAAGGGCATGGAGCGCGGTGACCTGCTCTCTGCCAACGGCGGCATCTTCAAGCCGCAGGGCAAGGCCATCAACGACAACGCCGCGGACGACATCAAGGTCCTCGTCGTCGGCAACCCGGCCAACACCAACGCGCTCATCGCGCAGGCCGCCGCCCCGGACGTACCGGCCGAGCGCTTCACCGCGATGACCCGCCTGGACCACAACCGCGCGCTGACCCAGCTCGCGAAGAAGACCGGCACCACGGTCGCCGACATCAAGCGCCTGACCATCTGGGGCAACCACTCCGCCACCCAGTACCCCGACATCTTCCACGCCTCGGTCGCCGGCAAGAACGCCGCCGAGACCGTGAACGACGAGAAGTGGCTGGCCGAGGAGTTCATCCCGACCGTCGCCAAGCGCGGCGCCGCGATCATCGAGGCCCGTGGCGCGTCCTCCGCTGCCTCCGCCGCCAACGCCGCCATCGACCACGTCCACACCTGGGTCAACGGCACGGCGGACGGCGACTGGACCTCCATGGGCATCCCGTCGGACGGCTCCTACGGCGTCCCCGAGGGCCTCATCTCCTCCTTCCCGGTCACCACGAAGGACGGCGTCTACGAGATCGTCCAGGGCCTGGACATCAACGAGTTCTCCCGCGCGCGTATCGACGCGTCGGTGAAGGAGCTCGAGGAGGAGCGCGACGCGGTCCGCTCGCTCGGCCTGATCTGACGTTCCGTTTCCGACGTTTCCCGAAGGTCCCCGGTAGCCGATAAGGCGGCCGGGGACCTTCGTCGTGCCGTGGGTCAGGCGGGTCAGGGTCGGACGACCAGCTCCGCGAGGTGCAGCAAGGCGTTCGTCGTCGCCACCCGCAACTGGTCCAGCTCCCAGCGCGTCGTGCGCAGCGCGCTGTCGAAGGGCACGCGCACGATCCGGTTCGGGCGGATGCCCAGCCGCCGGACGAAGCCCGCGTGCTGGAGCCCCGTGCCGGTGGGGCTGCCGGCGGGCTGGGTGGTCACGAGGATCGCCTCGTTGGCCAAGTGGCCGCGGCCTCGCTCCCGTACCGCGCCGAGCATGCGCGCGGCCCCGTCGAGGAACCAGTCGGCGGTGCCGGAGCACAGGATCAGTTGGTCCGTGTGGTCCAGGACCACCTCCGCCGACCTGTCCAGGTTCTGCGGCGACCAGTCGGTGAGCACGAACGCGTAGTAGGGCGCGGTGTGTTCCAGCGCGCGCGAGTACTCCTGCGCGTGCAGGGGGTTCGGGCCGTAGCGGCCCGAGCGGTGGGCGACCACGTCGAGGCCGGACGCGAGCGGTGTGGCCAGCGCGCGCACGGCGTCGTAGGACGGGTGGGGCGGCAGGTCGGCGAGGTCGCGCACGGTGCCCGGGTTGCGGTCGCCGAGGAACTCGTCGAGCGCGCCCTCCGACGGGGCGCCGTCGAGGGCCAGTACGGGCTCGCCCCGCACCGTCGCGAGCAGGGAGCCCAGCGCGACCGTCGTCGTGGACCGCCCGCTGTGGTGATAGGCACCGAGCAGGGTCAGCCGCCTGCTGTACGGCAGCGGAACCCGCAGCCGCTCCAGGCGCGCCGCCATCTCCCGGCGGCCCGAGCCGAAGCGGGGCAGCCGCAGAGGCGGCGGTCCGGCGCGGTCCCCGGCCGCCCGGGGCACGGTGAGCGGAACCGGGGCCGCCGGGCGTGTGCCCCCGCCGGTCCGTACGGCGGCGGTCTGCGGGCCGGGGGTCCGGTGCTGGGCGATGTAGCGGGCCAGCAGGTCGGCGATCTCGCTCGCCGTCGGCCGCTGTCCGGGATCGGCGTCGAGGCAGCGCAGCACCAGTTTCCGCAGGGACTCCCAGGTGCCGCCCTGCCACAGATGCATGCCTTCGGACAGGCCCGCCAGGCGCAACCCGGCCTTGGTGCTGATGAGTTGGAGCAGTCCGCCCAGCGAGCGGATGTTGTCCGCCGCCGTCGGGGCCGGGCCGGGGCCCAGATGACGTCCGTCGACGGCGCAGTCCGAGAGCCCGCCGAGGACCACGGTGCGGCGCAGCACGTAGACGCCGTCGGCGTTGAGATCCGCCAGGACCAGACCCGAGGCGTGGCACAGGGCGAGCGCGCTGGCCAGGTGATAGGCGACGAGGAGCCCGCGCAGCGTGTCGAAGGGGGCGGACCGCGACCGGATCGCCTCGTTGACGAAGTCGACGAGCTGCGGCGGCCGGGCGAGCGGCGCCTCGCTGTCCGAGATCAGCGCCATCGCGATCCACGGCGGGGAGTCCTCGAACCCGGTGCCGAGCAGCGCGGGCGCGTACGGCCCCTGGAGCCGGGCCAGCGCCTCCGCCTCCACCTCCAGCAAGCGGGAGTTGGTGGCGGGCAGGTCCGGCCGCGGCACCCGCAGCACGGCTTCCGCGCCGTCCGTGGTGACGGCCCGGTAGAGCACCGTACGGCGGCCCCGGCGTCGTCCGCGCAGTTCGTACGGGCCGAGCCGGACGGGGTCCTCGGTGGTCAGCGGCCCCCAGTCGTCGGCCGGCCCGGCGTCGACGAGCCGCTCCTGCAGAGCCGGCGGTATCTGGGACGTGCGGTCGAAGGACACTCCGAACCGCGCGAGCAGCCGGCGTTCCACACTCGTGAACGGCTGGTGCGAGGTGGGCAGTTGGGCCGAGCCGTCCGGGTGGGCCAGCCAGGCGGGGAAGTCCGGGGAATTTCCGGCCAGTTCACTCAGGCGGTGGCCGATCAGCCGCCCGGTGCGCAGGAGTTCGGCCTGCGGCACCGCGTCCAGCAGCACCGCCTTGGACTCCTCCGAGAAGTCGAACACGCGGTGCTTGGCGGGCAGCGGACCCGGTACCGGTGCCGGATGCGGGCGGACCAGACCGCCGAGGAACACCTCCGCCAGATGCGAGGGCCGCGCCGCCAGCACCTCCCGCTGCACCAGCCGCATCACCGGCACCGACAGCGGGGACACGGCCGCGAGATGGGCGGCGAGCCGGTACGCCTCCGGAGTGGCCGCGTCCCGGAAGTGCTGGGCGCTGCCCACATCGCGCGAGGCGGCGACGGCGCCCTGCCGGCCGGGGCGGGTCAGCAGCGGCAGTTCCGCGGAGGTGCCGGGGGACGCGAGCAGATGCGCCCAGGCCCGCAGCGACACCGCCGTCGGCTCCAGCACCGCCACCGGCAGGCCGTCGAACGCGCCCAGGCCCGGCGGCAGTACCGGGTCGGAGATCTCCCAGGACGTGTTGGCGCCGCCGATCCGCCGGGTGGTGATCTGCCAGTGCTCGGCGGCGATGCCGGACGCCTCCCACATCTCGGGCGGCAGGGTGTGCAGCACCGCGACCGGACCGTGCGCCGCCCGCGCGGCGAGCAGGGCGTGCATCGGGCCGGCCCGCCAGGCGGCGCCCATGCCGTCGCTGACGACGAGGAGGAGGGTGCGGCCCGAGGGATCGTTGACGGTGCTCAGCGGCAGCTCGGGGCTGTCGGGCCGGAACGGGCCCGCGTGCAGACGCGGCCGGCGTCCGCGCGTGTCGAGGCCGAGGACCCGGGTGGAGGCGAACGCGCCCAGGCGTTCCAGCAGGACCCTCAGCTCGGCGCCGAGCCGGTGCCACAGCAGCATGGACAGGCCGTCGTCGACGAGCAGCACCAGATGCAGCCAGCGCTCCCGCACCGGGCGCTGCACCACGTCGGGCAGCCCGGTCTCGGCGAACTGGGTGGCGGTGCGCTCCTCGTCGATCTCCAGGCGGTGCCGGCTGTCCAGACGGCGCCTGAGCGGACGTAGCGCCCGGCTGACGGCCAGTTCGTCGCCGAGCGCCTTGCCCTCGGGCACCCGGACCGGCATGGCCCTGCGCGGTTCCGGTCCGGCCGGCCCGGACCGCGGGGCCGGGGTCTGGCGGGCGGCCGCGTACAGGGTCGGCGGGATGAGGTCCGGCAGGTCCGGGTCGTCGGGGTCGGGCGGCTGCCCGTCGGCGGGCAGGTCCGGCGCGGGGGCGGGCGGCGGGGCGGGGTGCCGGTCGGCGGACGGTTCGGGGCGCAGCGGCGCGTCCTCGCCCACGGGCAGCCTGCGGGCCAGCCACAGCACGTCGAGGATCTGGTCGGCGTCCAGGTCGTGGCCGCAGGCCGCCAGGACCCGCAGCGCCTCGCCGAACCGCTCCTCGCCGCCCGCCACGGTCACATCGCCCCGGTCAACTGGTGCAGTACGGCGTCGAGCAGCCCCTCCGCGTTCAGGTCGACGCCGCCGGTGCGCAGGAACACCGCGTTGAGCAGTTGGTCGGTGGCGAGTTCGCCCGGGGCACGGCGGCGCAGGAACGCGTCGATCAGGTCGTCCGCCGCGCGCAGCGCCTCCTCTCCCAGGTGCGCCTCGACGATGGCCCGCAGCCGCTCCTTGTCCGGCACCGGCAACTGGAGCCGGATGCAGCGGCGCAGGAACGCGGGCGGGAAGTCCCGCTCGCCGTTGCTGGTGATGACGACGACCGGGAACTCCGCGCACTGGACGAGCCCTTGGTGCACCTGGACGGTGCCCCCGTGGTCGTAGGTCTGCACCTCGACGTCG
Organism: Streptomyces sp. NBC_01478; assembly: GCF_036227225.1. GTDB lineage: Bacteria > Actinomycetota > Actinomycetes > Streptomycetales > Streptomycetaceae > Streptomyces. The sequence goes on from NZ_CP109444.1 coordinate 7,118,741, forward strand.
GCCATGTCCTCGGGCAGCCGGGTCAGTTCCGGGATGTCGAAGACGCCGTCCTCGAAGACGGTGAGCAGGTCGTTGGGCAGGTCGACGTCGCCCTTGTCCATCTCGTCGACGAGCAGACAGCGCGGGGTGGCCGACGGCACCAGCGCGGTGCCGAGCGGGCCGAGCCGGACGAACGTGCCGATGGACGGCTCCCGTTCGCCCGCGTCCCGGCTGAGCGTCGTCTCGCGCAGCCTGCCGATCGCGTCGTACTGGTAGAGGGCGTCCTTGACGGTGGAGCGGCTGTTGACCGGCCAGCGCAGCAGCTCGCCCAGCCGCAGCTCGTGCGCGACGGCGCGGGCCAGCGACGACTTGCCGGTGCCGGCCGGTCCGGTGACCAGCAGCGGACGGCGCAGGTGCAGCGCGGCGTTGACGACGTCCGCGTGCTGCCGCTCGATGAGGTACGGCAGTTCGGGGCGCAGCGCCGGCACCGGTGTGAAGCGGCGCCACGGCGGGGCGGACGGCAGCGCGACGGCCCTGGGGACGCCGTCGCCGCGGAAGAGGCGCCAGTCCGCCTCGGGGGCCGATGTCATGCGCTCTCCTGTGGTTCGGTCAGTTGGAGCCGGGGCACGGTGCGGTCGGCGTCGGCCCAGGCGAGGACCGGCCGGCCGGGGAACTCGGGCCGGTTGGCCAGGGCGTCCGCGCGGTAACTGCGCACCCCGTCGGGCAGTTCCCGGGTGGCGACCTCCGCCATGTGCTTGACGGCGTGCGACCGCCCGTCCGCACTGCGGTCCCACACCACCACGGGTATGCCCAGGACGAGACACGTCTGCACGATCCGGTCCCGTGCCGGACCCGGGGTCACGTCCACGGAGACGCGGACCGTGTCGAGTTGGTTGAGCAGCGTCGGATAGAGCGAGTCCGGGTCGGTGGACTCGTCGACCAGGAACGTCCGCCCCGAGTCGAGCCGGCTCCACCGGGTGCGCCAGTGGGGCAGGAACCGCCCGTGCCGGCGCAGGAGTTCGGGGCAGTGCACGACCAGCGGGAACTCCACGCCGAGCACACCGGGCACGAGTTCGCCCGGCACCCGTGCCTTCCACTCGTCGACCGGCAGATCGAGACTCTTGCGGTCCACGAGCACCTCGACCAGCGGCGGCCGGGCGTCCTTGGCGTCGGAGGTGAGGGAGGTGACGACCCGCAGCACCTCCCTGGCCGCCTCCGGCGCCGAGTACGATCCGACGCTCTCGGCCGACACCCGCCTCGGCCCGGAGCCCTCGTCGCACCAGATGCCCAGCCTGTGGCGGCCGCGCTCGGCCCGGGTCACCTCCACCAGGACCCGCCCGCGCGTGGCCCGGTCCGGTACCGAGCGGGCCCACACCTTGGCGTCCCAGCGCCGCTCGTCCAGGGCGGCCTGCGCGACGCCCAGCCGCGAGGTCACCCCGTTCGCCCACAGGCGCAGTTCCGACTGCTGGGGCTCCACAGAGAGCGCGGCGACGTACTCCATGACCCGCAGCAGCGCCGGCACCCTGGCCTCCCCGCCGGTGGAGCGGCCGTCGCCGGGGTGTGCCTCCAACTGGTCTAGCAGCGCGTCGAGATCCTCGCCGTCCGGGAAGACCGCGAGATGCGGCAGCGCGGCCCGCACCGCCTCGGCCAGCCGTCCGAGCACGGCGGGGTCCAACAGCCGCAACCGCTCGCGCAGTTCGACGTACTCCTGCGGGGTCAGCAGCTTGGCGGAGCGGACCAGACCGGCCACGGCCAGCACGCGCCGGGAGGCGCCGCCGGGTTCACGGCGCAGCACCGCGGCGAGCGCGGCCAGGGCCCGTGGATGCGCGAGCAGGAAGGAGGCGAACTCCTCGGGCGTGGGCGGCGTGACGTCGCTGCCGTACCGGACACCGCACGCGCGGGCCAGCCGACGGCCGAACTCGACGCGTGTGTTCCCCGAGGGCAGCAGGTCCGCGACGAGGTCCGCCAGCACCCCGAACGCCGGGTCCTCGGGGTCCACGGGCTCGGGCGACAGCGCGTCCAGGGCGCCCAGCGGGCGCAGTTCGGCCTCGACGCGCTGCCAGGGGATGGCCCAACTGCGCCGGGTCATGTCCTGGGGGCTGTGCGGCAGCCGGGCTCCGGAGTCGGGGTCCCGGCCCGGCAGGAAGGCGGCGGCCACGAGGCCGACCACGGCGCGGTGGGAAGGGGACCAGAGGGGGCCGCCGCTGTAGCCGGGGCCGACGGCCATGCCGGTGGGCGCTCCGTCGAGGTAGCCGACGGGGCCGGCGAGCAGGGTGACGGTGAGGTCGGCGTACGTGGCGTCGGCGCCGCTGCCGTGCCACGCCCGCACCTTCTGGTCCCGCGTCATCGCGGTCCTGCGCGGTGGTGCGGGCATGTCGCTCGCCACCGCTTCGAGCCGCAGCACCGCCAGGTCGCCGAGCCAGGTGACGGCTCCGGCGAGCACCTTCCCGCCGTTCTCGGAGCGTGGCGGAATCCAGTGCTCGATCTGCGCGTAGTGGCGGTTGAAGCCGAGCGTCCCGTGTACCTCGACGGGGATCGCGTCCCGGTCCGGAGCACGCGACTCGAACAGGGAGCGCCCCAGCGAGTCGTTGACGACATGGGCGCAGGTGAGCACGGTGTCGGGGCCGATGACCAGGCCCGCTCCCGCGATCGTGCCGTCGTCGGTCCGCCGCACGGTCACGACGTGGTGGGAGTTGACGGCGTGCAGGGCCGTCCCGGCCAGCAGGAACCAGCCCATGCTCACCCCGCGCCCGGTGCCGTCGTGCCTCCGTCGGCCCGGGGTGGCTGCCATGTCGCGGTGACCGTGAGATGCGCCTGTCCGCCGCCGCTCACGATCCCGAACTTCAGGTCGTGCCCGACCTGTACGCCGAACGTCACGCTCATCTCGCTCGGCGGCTCCGGTACGGCGTTGACGGTGCCGTGCACCTCCTGGAGCAGGACGCCGAGCGGGGCCAGGGCACTGCGCAGGGCACCGGTCGCGAAGTCCGCGACGCCGCGCCGCCCGGCGGCCACGGGCACCGCCGTCCCCATCCCCGCGGGGAGATCGTCGTCCCGTTCGGAGGCCGCGCCGGGCGGCGCGGGAGAGAGCAGGAACCGTACGGGCGTACCGTCGTCGAACTCGGACTGCATCGCGGTGACCACGTCAACATTGTGGACCAACCCGCCTCATTAGACAGCGAGTTCACAGCTCCTGATCGCCGCCTCCGGCTGTTTCGCCGTCACAGGTCTGCACGGACCCTGTCCCGGTTTGCGACGAAACATGATCGTTCCTCTTTTCGCCACTACCGTCACGAGCAGTACAGGGTGGTGCGATTCGGGGGTTTCGTGATGAGCGACTGGGACGGCTTCGGGACCGGGCGCGGGCCGAGCGAGGAGAGAGGGCAGGCGGCCTGGTCGGTGTGGTCGACGGCGGAGACCCAGACCTCGCTGACCCCGCCCCCGTGGGTGTCGCCACCGACGCCCGTCCCTGCTCCGGCGCCAGCCCCGACTCCCGCGCCCGCACCCGGCCGCCGGGCCTGGCGGGTGGTCCTCGGGGTCGTCGTCGCGGTCGTGCTGGGCGCGGGTGCCGGCGGCGGCTTCTGGTACGTCACGCACGAGCGCGCCGCCCGGGACCATGTGGCCGGGAGCGGGAGCACCGGCGGGAGTGGGAGCGGGAGTACGACCGGGCCCGGATCGTCGTACCGCACCGCCCAGGACCCCACCGGCTACACCCTCGACATCCCCCGTGGCTGGACCCGCGCCCAACGGCAGGGCGCGAAGGCCCCGGTGGTCTCCTACGACTCCCCGGACGGAACCCGGCGACTGCAGATCTTCCGCGTCTCCGAGAACTCCCCGGCCGAGTCCCTCGACCTCGCCGAGAACGACCCCGGCTACGGATTCGCCCGGCAGCCCGGATACCGCGTCCTCGGCCGCGCCTCCGGTCCCACCTGGGCCGAACTCACCTACCGCTACGACGACTTGGGCCATGGCGGTCGTCGGGTGATCGACCACCGCTTCCAGGCGGCGGACGGCTCGCTCTACGCGATCCGGTCCAGCGGTCCCGAGTCCCTCGACCCCGCGCTGGTCCGTACGCCGCTCACCACCGCGATCGGTTCCTTCTGCCCGACGGGGGCGAACTGCGGGTAGACGGGAGGGGGTTCTACTCCAGGCGGTCAACTCCAGGGGGTCTACTCCAACCCCCGCTTCCCCGGCGCCCAGAACGGCTTCGTGAGGACGGAGCGCCGGTCCCAGCCCAACTCCCGTACGAGCACCTGCCGGACGGCCTGTACGGTACGGGCCTCCCCGGCGACGTAGGCGACACCGCCCGGCTCGGGGGCGAGGTCCTGTACGGCCGCCGGGAGTGAAGTCCCGCCCCTGGTCAGCCAGTTGAGGCGGTCGGAGTGGGCCAGCGGCAGCCGGTCCCGGTCCGACTCCGTCTCCACGGCACCGGAGACGCGCGCCCCCTCGGGCAGCGCGGCCAGCATCGCCCCGAAGGCGACGGAGGCCGTCTCCTCGCCGACGAAGACATGGTGGGCGGCGTCAGGACGCAGGGTGAAGGTGCCCTCGGGCCTGCGCAGACGCACCTGCTCGCCGACGCCGACGCTCTTGCCCCAACGGGCCCCGGGTCCCCCCTCGGAGTGGTCCAGCACGCACAACTCGACGGCGCCGGACGGGTCGTAGCGCCACACGGAGTACGTCCGCAGGGTCAGCCCGCCGACCAGGACGCGGACCTGCCGGCCGGGGCGGACGTCGAGCCCGGTGAGGGCGTCGCCCTCGATGCGCAGCCTGCGCATCCGGGCGGTGACGGGTTCGGTCGCGGTGACGGTGGCGCGGAGGGTCAGCAGGTCGAGGACGGGGTTCAGGAGGGCGGTGGGCACGGGGGCTCCTCAACTGGGTCGCGCGTGAGGGGAGTTGATGATCGGCCGCGACGGGATGGACGCGATAGTACGTGTTTCCCGTCGAACGCGATAGTGCGTGTGGTGGTGGTCCGGTCGCGGTGTCCGACGATCACGAGTGCGGTGGCCGCGAGGGCGATCACCAAATCGTCTCGCGGCGCGGCAAGCCGCACGGTCCGGTCGACGAGCGGCTCGCCGAACTCGGCCTGAAACGCCGGGTGGTGGGCACCGGCGGCACCTTTCCCGCCTCGCTGTTCGTGCCGCGCGACACCGGCCTGATCGGCTACTGGACCGTGCCGCCGGCCTGTGTACGGGAGTTGCCGGGCGAGGAGGGTCGGCGGGCGCCGGCCAGCCGCTTCTCGAACCAGTGGGACGCGTAGACGTGGTCGACGTAGGCCGGGATCTCCGCGTACCCGCACGCCCGGTACATCGCCTGCGCCTCGGTGAGCGTCGCGTGCGTGTCCAGTCGTACGACGGTGAAGTGGTGCGCCACGGCCGCCTGTTCCAGCTCCGCGAGGATGCGGCGGGCCAGGCCCAGGCGGCGGGCCTCGGGGTGGACCCAGACGTGCCGGATCTCGCCCGCGCCGGGCTCCAGCGTCCGTAGCGCCCCGCACGCCACCGGCCGCCCCTCCTCGTACGCGACGAAGAACGCGCCCGCGTCCCTGGTGACCTCCTCGGGCCGTACGAGATCGGTCTTGTCGAAGCCCTCCGGGAAACGGGCGTCGATGTCGGCGGCGTAGGCGTCCAGGCAGGCGCGGGCGTCCTCGGTGGCTCCGTCCACCAGGGTGACCGTGATGCCGGCCAGCCGCAGGAGGCGTCGGGCGGTCGCCAACGCGTCGGTGAGCTCGGCGCGTTGGGGTGCGGTGAGGGTGGCGAGGAGACCGGCGGCGAGCGCGTCGGCACGGCGGTGCTGCTCCTCGACCTCGGCGCGGCCGGCCCGGGTCAGCTCGATCAGGCGCAGCCGGGTGTCGTGCGGGGGCACGGTCAGCCGGACCAGGCCCTGCGCCTCCAGGGACTTCGCCATCCGGCTGAGATAGCCCGCGTCCAGGGCGAGCCGGCCACGCAGTTCGCGCAGCGAGACACCGTCACCGATCTCGAAGAGCAGCCGGGCCTCGCCCAGGGGGCGGTCCTGGCCGAGGTAGTGGTCGTCGAGGGCGCCGATGCGGCGGGTGAAGTAGCGGTTGAAGCGGCGGAAGGCGGCGATGTCCTCCGGCGGTACCGGTTCCGTCGGGGTGTCCGTGGCTGGCTCCATAGTTCTTTGACTTTAGTCAAAGGAGTCGGAGGAGTCCATGGTGGTGCGGCTTGTCCGCCCCTGCTGTGCCTCTGTTCAGTGGGTTTCTTCGAGTTGTTCGGGCAGCAGGGCGATGGCGGCGTCGACGAACTCCCGGACCAGGCCGACGGCCCGCCCGGAGGGCCAGGCCACCGCGACATGGTTGGGGCCGAGGTCTTCGACCGGGATCGCCCTGATGTCGGGTCTGGTGTAGAAGTTCGCGGTGGACGCCGGGATCACGGCGATCCCTTGTCCGCCGGCGACGAGTTCGAGTTTCTCCTCGACACTGTGGATCGCCGGCGCCGGGCGGCGCTCACCGGTTCGCAGCTCCACCGCGATGTCGCGCCATTCGGGGACGGCGTCGGGGTTCTGAAGGAGGTGATCGGCCGCCAGGTCGGCGACCCGCACGGTCTCCTTGCCGGCGAGGCGATGGGACGAGGCCACCATGACGAGGCGCGGTTCGGTGTAGAGCGGCCTGATCTCCAGGCCTGCCGGGTCGATCGGCAACCGGACGATGCCGACATCCGCGCGGCCGTCGTGGAGCACCTCCACCTGGTCGTGCCAGCCGGTGCGCAACATCCGCACGTCCAGCCCGGGGTGGCGCTCGCGCAGCAGGCGGACGACGGCGGTCAACGTGATTCCCGGCATGAACCCGATCGTGAAGCGGGTGACGCTCTCGCCCGCGGCGCGTACCCGCCGCAGCAGTGCGTCCGCGCCCGCCAGCAGGGGCCCGGCGTCGTGGAGGAGTTGTTCGCCCGCCGGTGTGAGCACGGTGCTGCGGCGGTCGCGCGTGAACACGTCCACGCCCAGCTCGCTCTCGAGCATCCGGATCTGCCGGGAGAGCACGGGCTGGGTGATGTGCAGGCGCTCCGCGGCGCGTCCGAAGTGGAGCTCCTCGGCCACCGCGAGGAAGTAGCGAAGCTTGCGCAGATCGACGTCCATGCGGTTCCTCCGGGTGGTCAGCCGCGCGCGATGGTGGCGAGCGGGTCACCGTGCGCCGGTGCCCAGCCCAGCTCGCGGCGGGCCTTGGCCGAGGTGAGGCGCTGGTCCAGCGCGAACGCGTCCGCGACGGGCCCCATCTCGGCGCGGGCCTGCTCCAGTGTGATCGAGACCGTCTTGCCGTCGAGTCCGGCACCGCGCGCCGCCGCTTCGGCGACCTGCTTCATCGTCGGGTGGCCCTCGCCGACCCCGATGTAGACCGATCCCGCCTTCGCCGAGAGCGCGGCGACGTAGAGCGTGGCCATGTCGTCGATGTGCACCAGCCCCCACCGGTTGGCGCCGTCACCGATGTACGGGACAGCACGCCTCATTTTGCCTGGCGCGATGAAGAAATGCTCGATCAGCCGGTTGTCGCCTCCGTAGAGCAGCCCGGGTTGCACGATGACGGGGCGACCGCCTTCGGCGGCACGTGCCGAGACCGCGTCCTCGACCGACCTGCGCCATGCCACCACGCCGGGTGCGTTCCACGGCGCGGTCTCGTCCTGTACGCCGTCGGTGTCGCCGTAGACCCAGGTGCCGCCGGTGTGCACGTAGGTTCCGGCCCCGACGCCGTCCTGCATGGCCGTGGCCGCGGCGAGATCCATGTCCGCGGAGCTGGCCTGCGCGAGGTGGATCACCGCCTCGGCGCGTGCGGCCGCGTGGTTGAGCACGTCCAGGTCGGTGAGTCCACCGCGCACCTCGGCCGCCCCGGCGCCCGTCACGGCCTCTGCCGCCTGCTCGCTGCGCGCCAGCGCCTCCACGGTGTGGCCTCGTCGCACCAGTTCGGCGATCGTGGCCCGGCCGATGTAGCCGGATCCGCCCGTCAGGAAAATCCTCATGCCATTCCTCGCTGTCCATCAGGTTCGCTGTTGATCAGGTTCGACTCCACCGTGCGGCCTGATCGCCCGTCCCGTCCAAGACCTGTTTCGTGCTCTGTGATGCCCGCGGGGCATGACGCGCCCGTGAAGCGAGCTGAGCCGCGTTGATGCCCTGCGGGCATCGCAGGGGACGTAAAGGGTCTTGGACGGGGCGGCCCCGGCAGATCGACAGTGGACGTGCCGCGACGGCGGGCCGAGATCCCGGTTCCCGTCCGTCGCCGGCGTTCTGATCGACAAGCCGAGACCGAGACACAGCACCGGCTCCGCGCCGCGATCCGCACCGCGTGACGTCGATCACCCAAGCCCCCCACCCTGACGCGGCTTTTGTCCCCCTGTTCAGTGATCCGGCCCACTTTCAGCCATGGATCGTGCATGCATACGGACGTCCCCGGGCAGGCGCTCGCAGCCCCCGAGAGTGACAGTTGGGTGACACCGGGGCACTGAACAGGAACGGAAGGCGCAAGCGATCATGGCGGACAAGACGGAACAGTGGGCGGGGAAGACCATCCACGCGGGCGGGGAGTGGCTGGAAGCGGTCTCCGGCGCCACGCGCGAGATCATCGACCCCGCGGACGCGCTGCCGTTCGCCGTGGTCGCGGAGGGCGACGAGAAGGACACGGACATAGCCGTCGCCGCCGCCCGCGCCGCCTTCGACGGTGGTGATGGCGCCGACGGTGAGGGAATCGGCGGTGCGGGGGTCCGCGGTGAGGGGGTCTGGCCGCGCACGCCCGTCACCGAACGCGCCGCCCTCCTCCGCCGCGTCGCCGACCTCCTCGTCCGCGACCGCGAGCGGCTCGGCCTGCTGGAGAGCCGGGACGCGGGCAAGACCGTGGAAGAGGGCCGCGTCGACATCGACTGCGTCGCCGACGCCTTCCGCTACTTCGCCGACCTCGTCGCCGCCGAGGCCCCCGGCCGGGTCGTCGACGCGGGCACACCCGACGTCCACAGCGTCGTCGTGCACGAGCCCGTCGGCGTCTGCGCGCTGATCACCCCCTGGAACTACCCCCTCCTCCAGGCGAGTTGGAAGATCGCGCCCGCTCTCGCGGCCGGCAACACCTTCGTCGTCAAGCCCAGCGAGATCACCCCGCTGACGACGATCGCCCTCATCGACCTGCTCGTCGAGGCAGGGCTGCCGGCCGGTGTCGCCAACATCGTCACCGGGCCCGGTCACACGGTCGGCGCCCGGCTCGCCGAGCACCCCGACGTCGACCTCGTCTCCTTCACCGGCGGCCTCATCAGCGGCACGAAGGTCGCCCAGGCCGCCGCCGTGACCGTGAAGAAGGTCGCCCTCGAACTCGGCGGCAAGAACCCCAACGTCGTCTTCGCCGACGCCTGCGCCACCGAGGAGGGCTTCGACACCGCCGTCGACCAGGCCCTCAACGCCGCCTTCATCCACAGCGGCCAGGTCTGCTCCGCGGGCTCCCGGCTCATCGTCGAGGAGACCGTCCGGGAACGCTTCGTCGCCGAGCTCGCCCGCCGCGCCGAGCGGATCCGCCTCGGCCGCGGCACCGAGGACGGCGTCGAGTGCGGCCCGCTCGTCTCCGAACAGCAGCGCGCGAAGACCGAGTCGTACGTCGCCGCCGCACTCGCCGAGGGCGCGGTGCTGCGCTCCGGCGGCAAACGCCCCGAGCCCACCGCGACCCGCCCCGCCACCGGCTACTTCTACGAGCCGACCGTCCTCGACCAGTGCCACCGCGAGATGACCGTCGTACGCGAAGAGGTCTTCGGACCGGTCCTCACCGTCGAGACCTTCCGCACCGAGGACGAGGCCGTCGCGCTCGCCAACGACACCGAGTACGGCCTCGCCGGCGCCGTCTGGACCGCCGACGCGGGCCGCGCGCGACGCGTCGCCGGACGGCTGCGGCACGGCACCGTCTGGATCAACGACTTCCACCCCTACCTCCCGCAGGCGGAGTGGGGCGGCTTCGGAAAGAGCGGTGTGGGCCGGGAACTCGGCCCCGCCGGACTCGCCGAGTACCGCGAGGCCAAGCACGTCTACCAGAACCTGGCGCCGAGGCCGGTGCGCTGGTTCGCGGGCTGAGCCCCCACCTTCCTTCTTCGACTGGAGTGAGTACCCCCATGCCCGAGAACGAGCACATATACGACTATGTCGTCATCGGCGGCGGCACGGCAGGCTCCGTCATCGCCTCCCGCCTCACCGAGAACCCCGACGTCACCGTCGCCGTCATCGAGGGCGGCCCCAGCGACGTCGGCCGCGAGGACGTACTGACCCTGCGCCGCTGGACGGGCCTCCTCGGCGGCGAGCTGGACTACGACTACCCCACCACCGAGCAGCCGCGCGGCAACTCCCACATCCGGCACAGCCGTGCCCGCGTGCTCGGCGGCTGCTCCTCGCACAACACCCTCATCGCCTTCAAGCCACTGCCGTCCGACTGGGACGAGTGGGAGGCGGCCGGCGCGAAGGGCTGGGGCGCGATCTCGATGGAGGCGTACTACGCCCGCCTCCTCAACAACATCGTCCCCGTCGACGAGAAGGACCGGAACGCCATCGCCCGCGACTTCGTCGACGCGGCCCAGGAGGCGCTCGGCGTCCCGCGCGTCGAGGGCTTCAACAAGGCACCCTTCGCGGACGGCGTCGGCTTCTTCGACCTCGCCTACCACCCCGAGAACAACAAGCGGTCGAGCGCGTCCGTCGCGTATCTGCACCCGGTGATGGACGAGCGCCCCAACCTCCGTATCTTCCTTGAGACTTGGGCGTACAGGCTGGAGCTGGACGGCACCCGCGCCGAGGGCGTGCACGTCCGCACCGAGGACGGCGAGGAACTCCTCGTCCGGGCCCGCCGCGAGGTCGTCCTGTGCGCGGGCGCCGTCGACTCCCCGCGCCTGCTCCTGCACTCGGGCATCGGCCCCCGCGCGGACCTCGAAGCGCTCGGCATCCCCGTCGCGCTCGATCTGCCGGGCGTCGGCGAGAACCTCCTCGACCACCCCGAGTCGGTGATCGTCTGGGAGACGAACGGACCGATCCCGGAGAACTCCGCGATGGACTCCGACGCGGGCCTGTTCGTCCGCCGCGACCCCCAACTCCCGGGCCCCGACCTGATGTTCCACTTCTACCAGGTCCCCTTCACCGACAACCCCGAACGCCTCGGCTACGAACGCCCCGAGTTCGGCGTCTCCATGACCCCGAACATCCCCAAGCCGAAGAGCCGCGGCCGCCTGTACCTGGAGAGCGCCGACCCGGCCGTCAAACCCGCCCTGGACTTCCGCTACTTCACCGACGAGGACGACTACGACGGCCGCACCCTCGTCGACGGCATCCGCATCGCCCGCGAGATCGCGAGGACCGAGCCGTTGGCCGGCTGGTTGAAGCGGGAGGTGTGCCCCGGCCCGGAGATCCTCGGCGACGCGGAACTGAGCGAGTACGCCCGCAAGGCCGCCCACACCGTCTACCACCCGGCCGGCACCTGCCGCATGGGCGCCGGGACCGATGAACTGGCCGTGGTGGACCCCGAGTTGAGGGTTCGCGGCCTGGACGGCATCCGCATCGCCGACGCCTCCGTCTTCCCGACCATGCCCGCCGTGAACCCGATGATCGGGGTGCTCATGGTCGGCGAGCGGGCCGTCGACCTGATCGGGGGCGGTGCGTGATGAGTACCGCGACCAGTACCGCCGCCGTCACCGACAACCCCGTGTTCTCGGTGGACGGCCTCTGGAAGGTCTTCGGCCCCAAGTCCGAGCAGGTCCCCGCCGATCCCGAACTCACCGCCCTCGACGCCGCCGACCTGCGCACCCGCACCGGCTGCACCGCCGCCGTCCGCGACGTCTCCTTCGACGTGCGCAAGGGCGAGGTCTTCGTGGTGATGGGCCTCTCCGGCTCCGGCAAGTCCACCCTGGTCCGCTGCCTCACCCGCCTCATCGAACCCACGGCGGGCACCATCGCCATCGACGGCGAGGACGTCCGCGCCATGGACAAGTCCCGGCTGCGCGAACTGCGCCGCCACCGCGCCGCGATGGTCTTCCAGCACTTCGGCCTCCTCCCGCACCGCACGGTCCTCGACAACGTCGCCTACGGTCTGGAGATCCAGGGCATCGGCAAGGCCGAGCGCCGCCGCCGGGCCGCCGAGGTCGTCACCAAGGTCGGCCTGGAGGGCATGGAGCAGCGCCGCCCCGGCCAGCTCTCCGGCGGCCAGCGCCAACGCGTGGGCCTCGCCCGGGCGTTGGCGGTAGACCCCCAAGTCCTCCTCTTCGACGAGCCGTTCAGCGCACTCGACCCGCTGATCCGGCGCGACATGCAGGAGGAGGTCGTCCGGCTGCACCGCGAGGAGGGCCGCACGATGGTCTTCATCACCCACGACCTCAACGAGGCGCTGAAACTCGGCGACCGCATCGCCCTGATGCGCGACGGCCGCATCGTCCAACTCGGCACCCCCGAGGAGATCGTCGGCTCACCGGCCGACGACTACGTCCGCGAGTTCGTACGCGACGTACCGCGCGCGGACGTCATGACGGTCCGTACGGCCATGCGGCCCGGGGACTGCGGAGGTAGGGAGCACCCCGGTGCGCTCGCGGCCGACGCGGTCGTCGCCGAGGCGATCAAGGTCGTGTCCCGCAGTGGAAAGCCCGCCTGCGTCGTCGAGGACGGCCGCTGTCTCGGCGTGGTCGACCACGCCCGGCTGCTGGACGTCGTGGCAGGGGCGGAGCTCGCCGATACCGGCAAGGAGGCGGTCTGATGGCCACGGTCACCGCACCTGCTCCCCGCCTCGCCCTCCCCGGCGTCCTCCGGCACCGGGCCGCGCACAAACTCCTCCTGCTCGCGCTCGCTGCCGCGATCCTCGTGCCGCTCGCCGACGCGCACTGGTCCAGCGGGAGTTGGCCGCACGCGCTCACCGTCGACCTGTCCGGTCCGCTGGGCCGGGCCAACGACTGGATCATCGACAACCGCGACAGCTCCCCGCTGTTCCTCTACTTCTTCGGCTACATCAGCAACGCCGTCGTCCTCTCCGTACGCGCCGTCTACCTGGTACTGCTCGCCGCGGGCTGGGCGGGCGTCACCGCGTTCGGCGCCCTCGTCGCCTGGCGGGTCGCGGGCGTACGGCTCGCGATCGGCACCGGCGTCGCCTTCCTCGCCTGCGGACTGCTCGGCATGTGGGTACCGACCATGCAGACGCTCGCGCTGATGGTGGTCGCGGTGCTCACCTCGGTCGTCGTGGGCGCCCTGCTCGGCCTGGCCGGCGGCCTCTCCGCACGCGCCGACCGCGCGCTGCGCCCGGTCCTGGACACCATGCAGGTGCTCCCGGCCTTCGCCTACCTCCTCCCCGTCGTCCTCGTCTTCGGCATCGGCGTCCCCGCCGCCGTCCTCGCCACCGTCGTCTACGCCGCCCCGCCCATGGCCCGCCTCACCGCGCTCGGCCTGCGCGACGCCGACCCGGAGGTCCTGGAGGCCGTCGAGTCCCTCGGCGCCACCGGACGCCAACGCCTGCTGACCGCCCGGATCCCGCTGGCCCGCAAGCAGCTCCTCCTCGGCCTCAACCAGACGATCATGATGGCCCTGTCCATGGCGGTCATCGCCTCCGTGATCGGCGCCGGAGGCCTCGGCGACCGCGTCTACCAGGCCCTCGCCTCCGTGGACGTGGGCGCGGCCCTGGCCGCCGGCATCCCGATCGTGCTCCTGGCCGTCGTACTGGACCGGGTCACGGCGGCCGCGGGCGAGCAGGCCGAGGAGCCCTCGGGGGAGCAGGGCACCGGTCTCCGCCCCTGGCTGTACGCGCTCGGCGCCACCGTGGCCGTAGCAGTGGCCGTCCGTCTGGCCGGCGCCCTGGACTGGCCCTCCGGCTGGACCCTGGACATCGCCGAACCGGTGAACCGCGTCGTCGACTGGATGACCGCCCACCTCTACTCCGGCGTCCCCTACCTCGGCGGCACCGCCGACTGGGCCGGCCACTTCACCACCTGGGTCCTGGACCCCGTACGCGACGGCCTGCAGTGGCTGCCGTGGTGGTCGGTGCTGCTGATCGTCGCCGCCCTCGCCTGGGTGATCGGCACCTGGCGCACCGCGCTGACCGCCGTCCTCGCCATGGCCGCGATCGGTGTCCTCGGCGTGTGGGAGCCGTCCCTCGACACCCTGTCGCAGGTGCTCGCCGCCGTGGCCGTCACCCTCGTCCTCGGCTTCGCGACCGGCATCGCCGCCGCCCGCAGCGACCGCTTCGAACGCGCCCTGCGCCCCGTCCTCGACGTCTGCCAGACGATGCCGCAGTTCGTGTACCTGATCCCGGTCGTCGCGCTCTTCGGCGTAGGCCGCGCCCCCGCCGTCGCGGCGGCCGTCGTCTACGCCCTCCCCGCCGTCGTCCGCATCACCACCCAGGGCCTGCGCCAGGTCGACCCGGCCGCCCTGGAGTCGGCCCGCTCGCTCGGCGCGACCAGCACCCAGCAGTTGCGGCAGATCCAACTCCCGCTCGCCCGCCCGGCGTTGCTCCTCGCCGTCAACCAGGGCGTGGTCCTCGTCCTCGCCGTCGTCATCATCGGCGGCCTGGTCGGCGGTGGCGCGCTCGGCTACGACGCCGTGTTCGGCCTGGCCCAGGGCGACTTGGCGACCGGCCTGGTCGCGGGCGCCGCGATCGTCTGCCTCGGCCTGATGCTCGACCGGGTCACGCAACCGACGGAACGCCGCACCAAGAAGGGAGCGTGACATGCGAGTTCGTACGACCGCTGCCATGGCGTCGCTGGTGCTGCTCACCGGCTGCGGCGCCGCCGACATGACCAAGCAGGCCTCGCCCTTCGCCAACGCGCAGGGCGCCAAGGCCGTGACCCTCTCCGTCCAGTCCTGGGTGGGCGCGCAGGCCAACGTGGCTGTCGCGCAGTACCTGTTGGAGCACAAGCTCGGCTATCGCGTCGACACCGTCCAGGTCGACGAGGTCCCCGCGTGGGACGCGCTCAGCCAGGGCAGGGTCGACGCGATCCTGGAGGACTGGGGCCACCCCGACCAGGAGAAGCGCTACGTCGACGACAAGAAGACGATCACGCGCGCGGGCGGCCTCGGGGTGACCGGGCACATCGGCTGGTACGTCCCGACGTACCTCGTCAAGCAGCACCCGGACATCACCGACTGGAAGAACCTCGACAAGTACTCCTCGCTGTTCCGCACCGCCGAGAGCGGCAACAAGGGCCAGTTGATGGACGGTTCGCCCTCCTACGTCACCAACGACAAGGCGCTGGTGACGAACCTGAAGCTCGACTACCAAGTGGTGTTCGCCGGTTCGGAGGCCGCGCAGATCACCCAGATGAAACAGTTCGCCAAGGAGAAGAAGCCCTTCCTCACTTACTGGTACGCACCCCAGTGGCTGTTCAAGAAGGTGCCGATGACCGAGGTGAAACTCCCCGCCTACAAGGAGGGTTGCGACGCCGACGCGGCCAAGGTCGCCTGCGCCTACCCCCACACCCCGCTCCAGAAATACCTCAACACGGACTTCGCCAAGAAGGGCGGCAAGGCGGCCGCCTTCCTGAAGAAGTTCAGGTGGACGACCGAGGACCAGAACGAGGTCTCCCTGATGATCGCCGACCAGAAACTCTCCCCGGCCGACGCCGCGAAGAAGTGGGTGGACAACCACCCTTCCACCTGGAAGGCATGGCTGTCCTGACCCTGCTCAACACCCGCTCACCGCTTCAGCTCGCCGGCCATCCCCTGGAGCGCGAGTGCCGCCCAGCGCTGGAGCCCCGGCCCGAACGTGATGCGAGTTGCCCCGAGTTCACCGAGTTCGGTGGGCGAGGGGCCCTTGCCGTCCAGCCGCGCGAACACGTTGACCGGCCCCTGGATACCGGACCGCAGCAACGGCAGCACACCGGCCGGAGCCGCGATCGGATACACGCAGTCGGCCCCCGCGGCGACGTACAACGCGGCCCGCTCGATGGCCCGTTCGGGGTTCCCGTCACCGTGCAGGAAGGTGTCGACCCGCGCGTTCACGAACAACAGGTCCGCCGCCTCCGCCCGCACCTCGGCGAGCCAGTCCGCGTGGAGCCGTGGGTCCTTGAGGACACCCCCGTTGGAGTCCTCAAGGTTGCACCCCACGGCCCCCGCCTCCAGGAGCCGTTCCACCAGCTCCTTCGGCGCGAGCCCGTACCCGCCCTCGACGTCCGCCGACACGGGTACGTCCACGGCCCGCACGATCCGGGCGACCGCCGCGAACATCTCGTCCGCCGGCGTCGCCCCGTCCTCGTACCCCAGTGAGGCGGCGACCCCGGCACTGGGCGTGGCGAGCGCCGTGAACCCGGCCTCCACGAGCACCCGCGCACTGGCCGCGTCCCAGGGCCCGGGCAGCACCAGCGGATCATCGGGAAGCCGCCGCTGATGCAGACTCCGGAACAGCTCCACCTTGTTCACGGCCGACGCCCCCGCACCTCACGGTCCAACACCCGTGCGGGCGACGTCACTTGAGACGTCACTTGAACTGTCCCGCCTTGTAGTGACCCGGCACCATCCGCGTGCTCACCCCGAACCGGTTCCACGCGTTGATCACCGTGATCGCGGCGATCAACTGCGCCAGCTCGGCCTCCTCGAACTGCTCGGCCGCCCGCTCGAACACCTCGTCCGGCACGAAGCCGTCCGTGACCACGGTGACCGCCTCGGTCAGCTCGATCGCCGCCAGCTCCTTCTCGGTGTAGAAGTGCCGCGACTCCTCCCACGCCCCGAGCTGAATGATCCGCTCCACACTCTCGCCCGCCGCGAGCGCGTCCTTGGTGTGCATGTCGAGGCAGAACGCGCAGTGGTTGAGCTGCGAGGCGCGGATCTTCACCAGTTCCAGCAGCGTCGGGTCGAGCCCTTGCCGGGCGGCCGCGTCGAGGCGGACCATCGCCTTGTAGACCTCGGGGGCGTGCCGGGCCCAGTCCATGCGGGGGCTGTGTTCGGGGGCGTACGGAGCTTCCTGTGCTGTGGTCATGTCTCGACCCTAGAAGTCAGGCAGCCCAGGAGTATGGTCCATTTCCATGGCAAAATCTTGGGCCACTTTCGGGGTCGACCTGCACCTCGATCCAACCGGCACACAAACCGGCACCGGCACAGGCACAGGCGCCGGTGTCCGCCGCGGTCTCACGGACGCCCTGCGCGACGCCGTCCGCACCGGCCGCCTCGCCCCCGGCACTCGACTGCCCTCCTCCCGCTCCCTCGCCGCCGACCTGGGCGTCGCCCGCAACACCGTCGCCGACGCCTACGCCGACCTGGTCGCCGAGGGCTGGCTCACCGCCCGCCAGGGCTCCGGCACCCGCGTCGCCATGGGGGCACCTCCCACGCCCTTAAGGCAGTGGGGGAGCGCCGTCGTCCCGCCCACGGACACGACCCCGCCCCGCCGCCTCAGCAACCGCCCTACCTACGACCTGGTCCCCGGCACCCCCGACCTCGCCGCCTTCCCCCGCGCCGAGTGGCTCAAGGCCGCCCGCCGCGCCTTCACCTCCGCCCCGTGCCAGGCCCTCGGCTACGGCGACCCACGCGGCCGCGTCGAACTCCGCACCGCCCTCGCCACCTACCTCTCCCGCGCCCGAGGCGTCCGCGCCGACCCCGAACACATCCTGATCAGCGCGGGCATCTCCAACGGCCTGAGACTGATCGGCACGGCACTCCGGGCCCGCGGCGCCCACACGATCGCGGTGGAGTCCTACGGCCTCGCCGTGCACTGGCAGATCCTGGCCGAGGCCGGCCTGCGCACCCGCCCGCTCCCCTTCGACGAACTGGGCACGAACCAGGCCCAGTTGACGGACGAGTCGGCGGTCCTGCTCACCCCCGCCCACCAGTTCCCCATGGGCGTCCCCCTGCACCACGACCGCCGCTCCGCCGTGGTCGACTGGGCCCGGCGCACCGGAGGCCTGGTCCTCGAGGACGACTACGACGGCGAGTTCCGCTACGACCGCCAGCCGATCGGCGCCCTCCAGGGCCTAGACCCCAACCACGTCGTCTACCTCGGCACCGCCAGCAAGTCCCTCGCCCCCGGCCTCCGCCTGGCCTGGATGGTCCTGCCCCCCTCACTGATGGACGAGGTCACGAAGGCGAAGGGCGGCATCGACACCTGCGGCGTCCTGGACCAACTGACCCTCGCCGAGTTCATCACCTCCGGCGCCTACGACCGCCACGTCCGAGCCGCCCGCCTGCGTTACCGCCGCCGCCGGGACACCCTGGTCGACGCCCTCGCCCAGCACGCCCCCGACGTCCACGCCACCGGCATCGCGGCCGGCTTCCACGCCGTCCTCAGCCTCCCACCCGGCACCGAACAGTCCGTGGTCCAAGCCGCCGCCTGGCAGGGCCTGGCCCTCCACTCCCTCTCCTTCTACCGCCACGAACACGCCCTGCCCGACCCTTTGGACGCCCTGGTAGTGGGTTACGGCACACCGCCGGACCACGCGTGGACGGGGGCGGTGGAGGCACTGTGCCGGGTGCTGCCGTGAGGGGGCGCACTCTTCAACGCAGCGGGCACTGCTCAGCCTGTCCGGCACCTTTCCAACACGGGCAGGCAAAGTCAGGCCGGTCCGGCGCCTCTCCAACACAGGCCGCCAACACTCAGTCCGTCCGGTGCCTTTCCCACGCAGGCCGCCAACACCCAGCCGGTCCGGCGCCTTTTCCACGCAGGCCGCACATATTCAGCCTGTCCGGCGTTTGAGGACGAGGCCCGTTCAGGGCCGAAGGGGGGTCTGGGGGCGCAGCCCCCAGGGACGGTCACCCAGACTCACCCGCACCATCACCCGCTCCACCGCCGGAGGCCGGCGCCTCACCAAACCTGGCCAACGCCAACGCCCCCGCCACAGCCACCAGAAACCCCAACACCGCCAACCACTCCAGCCCGTCCCGCGTACGGTCCCCGAGCCACACCACCCCCACGACCGCCGGCCCGATCGTCTCCCCGATCACCAACCCCGCCGTCGCCGTCGTCACAGACCCCCGCTGCAGAGCCGTCGTCAGCAACAGAAACGCCGCACCCCCACCGACCAGCAGCGCATACGTCGCCGGGTTGCCGACCAACGCCGACGGCGAGAGCGAGTCGATCAACCGGACCGAGACCTCGACCACCCCGAACCCGAACCCCGCCCCCAGCCCCAGCGTCAACGCCCGCCCCCGCTCCGGCAGTCGCCCCCCGACGAGCCCGAGCAGCAGCACCGCCACCGCCGTCGCCAACATCGCCCACTTCAACGCCATGGACCCGTCCTGGTGCCCCTCCGCCCCGGACGCCAGCCCGAGCATCGCCAGCCCCGCGCACACCACACCGACGGCAGCCCACTCCGTCCCGCTGAGCCGAGTTCCCAGCAGCCGCGCGGCCACCACGGCCGTCACCGCGAGGCTCGACGCCAGCGCCGCGCCCACCGCGTAGATCGGCAGGGACCGCAGCGCCGCGATCTGGAACACGAACCCCAGACCGTCCAACCCCAGCCCCGCCAGATACCGCCACTGCCGCAGCGCCCGCAGCAACAGCGCCGCGTCCCCGCCCCCACCGGTCGTGGCCGCCCGCGTGGCGACCGCCTGCAACACCGTCGCCGTACCGAAGCAGACCGCCGCGCCGAGCGCGCACACCATTCCAAAGAGCACAAAGGGACTCTAGGGGAGGGGAGATCGCAACGGGCCTCCCCAGTGGGCCCTCTCACCCAACTCCAGGAACTCCGGCACTGCTTGGAGGAACTCCCGGGGCGGTGTCCAGATCGTGCCTAGACCCCCAGCACCTCGCGCAGCCGGTCCAGCCCCCAGTCCAGGTCCTCCCGGCTGATCATCAGCGGCGGCGCGATCCGGATCGTCGCCCCGTGGGTGTCCTTCACCAGCACGCCCCGCTCCAACAACCGCTCCGACACCTCCCGCCCCGACGCGACCCCCGGCGCGATGTCGACCCCGGCCCACAACCCCCGCCCACGCACCGCCGTCACCCGCCCCGTGCCGGTCAACTCCCGCAACTCCCCGTGCAGATGCTCCCCGAGCTCCGCCGCCCGCGCCTGATACTCACCCGACCGCAGCATCGCGATCACCTCCAGCCCCACCGCACACGCCAGCGGATTCCCGCCGAACGTCGACCCGTGCTCCCCGGGCCGGAACACACCCAGCACCTCCGCACTCGACACCACCGCGGACACCGGCACCACCCCGCCGCCCAGCGCCTTCCCCAGCACATACATGTCGGGCACCACCCCCTCGTGCTCGCACGCGAACGTCCGCCCCGTCCGCCCGAGCCCCGACTGGATCTCGTCGGCGACGAAGAGCACGTTCCGCTCCCGCGTCAACTCCCGTACCCCCGGCAGATATCCGGCCGGCGGCACCACCACCCCCGCCTCCCCCTGGATCGGCTCCAACAGCACGGCCACCGTGTTCTCGCTGACCGCCGACCGCATCGCGGTGAGATCCCCGTACGGCACGATCTCGAAGCCCGGCGTGTACGGCCCGAAGTCCGCGCGCGCCTCCGGGTCGGTCGAGAAGCCGACGATCGTCGTCGTACGGCCATGGAAGTTGTTGCCCGCCACCACGATCTTCGCCCTCCCGTCGGGCACCCCCTTGACCCGGTACCCCCACTTCCGGGCCGTCTTCAGCGCGGTCTCCACCGCCTCCGCGCCGGTGTTCATCGGCAGCACCAGCTCCATGCCGCACAGCTCCGCCAACTGCTCGCAGAACGCGCCGAACCGGTCGTGGTGGAACGCCCGCGACGTCAGCGTCACCCGGTCCAACTGCGCCTTCGCCGCCGCGATCAGCCGCGGGTTGCCGTGCCCGAAGTTCAGCGCCGAATACCCCGCCAGCAGATCGAGAAAGCGCCGCCCCTCCACGTCCGTCATCCACGCCCCGTCGGCGGTGGCGACGACCACCGGCAGCGGGTGGTAGTTGTTCGCGGTGTGCGCCTCGGCGGCGGCGACGAGGGCTTCCGTACTGGCTTCGTTACTGGCTTCCGTACTGGTCACGGCGTCTCCCGGGGGTGAGGGTGCCCCCTTCCTATCCTCGCCCGCATGGTGGACGCGGGAGCCGCACCGTCCGGCCCGACCGGTAGGCTGACCGGCGGGCCGTGACTGGCGCGCTGGGATGGGACCGACCATCGGGGAGCGGCCCGAGCTGCAATGTGTGCCGTGCGCCTGGGCCGAACCGAGAACGCCGAACGCCACGTCCGGAGGTCCCCATGCCCGACAATTCTGTGCCCCTCTCCCGCGAGTCCACCGCCTTCCGTGCCGCCCTCGATGTGATCCGTGCCGTCGAGCCGCGCGTCGCCGACGCCATCGGCCAGGAAGTCGCCGACCAGCGCGAGATGCTCAAGCTGATCGCCTCCGAGAACTACGCCTCCCCGGCCACCCTGCTGGCCATGGGCAACTGGTTCAGCGACAAGTACGCCGAGGGCACCATCGGCCGCCGCTTCTACGCCGGCTGTCGCAACGTCGACACCGTCGAGTCCCTCGCCGCCGAGCACGCGCGCGAACTCTTCGGCGCCCGCCACGCCTACGTCCAGCCGCACTCCGGCATCGACGCCAACCTCGTCGCCTTCTGGTCGATCCTCGCCGACCGCGTCGAGGTCCCGGCCCTCGCGAAGGCGGGCGTCCGCCAGGTCAACGACCTCTCCGACGCCGACTGGGCCGAACTCCGCCAGGCCTTCGGCAACCAGCGCATGCTCGGCATGTCCCTGGACGCAGGCGGCCACCTCACCCACGGCTTCCGCCCCAACATCTCCGGCAAGATGTTCGACCAGCGCTCCTACGGCACCGACCCCGTCACCGGCCTCATCGACTACGAGGCCCTGCGCGCCTCCGCTCGTGAGTTCAAGCCGCTGATCATCGTCGGCGGCTACTCCGCCTACCCCCGCCTGGTGAACTTCCGCATCATGCGCGAGATCGCGGACGAGGTCGGCGCGACCCTCATGGTCGACATGGCGCACTTCGCCGGCCTGGTCGCGGGCAAGGTGCTGACCGGTGACTTCGACCCGGTACCGCACGCCCAGATCGTCACCACCACCACCCACAAGTCGCTGCGCGGCCCGCGCGGCGGCATGGTCCTGTGCGACGACTCCCTCAAGGACCAGGTCGACCGCGGCTGCCCGATGGTCCTCGGCGGCCCGCTCCCGCACGTCATGGCCGCCAAGGCCGTCGCCCTCGCCGAGGCCAGGCAGCCCTCCTTCCAGGACTACGCCCAGCGCATCGTCGACAACTCCCGCGCGCTGGCGGACGGCCTGATGCGCCGGGGCGCCACCCTCGTCACCGGCGGCACCGACAACCACCTCAACCTGATCGACGTCGCCTCCTCCTACGGCCTCACCGGCCGCCAGGCCGAGGCCGCCCTCCTCGACTCGGGCATCGTCACCAACCGCAACGCCATCCCCGCCGACCCCAACGGCGCCTGGTACACCTCGGGCATCCGCATCGGCACGCCCGCCCTGACCACCCGCGGCCTGGGCACGGCGGAGATGGACGAGGTCGCGTCCCTGATCGACCGTGTCCTCACCTCCACGGAGCCGGGCACGACGAAGTCGGGAGCGCCGAGCAAGGCGAGCCACGTCCTGGACGAGAAGATCTCCGACGAGATCTCCCGCAGGGCGACGGACCTGGTGGCCGGCTTCTCGTTGTACCCGGAGATCGACCTCGGCTGACAGTTGGCCTACGCCCTCTGTTGAGTTGTCGAAGATCGGCGACTCTCACAGATCGATGAGTTCCTGTCGTGGTTCCTCGCGCGGCGGCCCGGCCTCACGCCGGTCCGCCGCGCGGCGTATCAGCAGCGTGCCGCCCACCCCGACAGCCACCCCCGCCGCCGCCCACCAGACAAGCCCGGCGGGCCCGGCCGATCCGGGGCCGCCCCCAACTGCCTTGCCGCCGGCACCAGTTCCGCCGAGCACCCCCGCCCGCTCCCACTGAGCGAAGACCGCGCGCGGCGCCCGATGCCAGCGGATGTCGTCGTCCGCCACCTCCGGAGCCGGATCCGTCCGCACCCACGGTGTGCCGTCCCCGGCCACGAACAACTGGTCCTCCCGCTCCACCGCCACATCACCACCCGGAGCCCGGCTCGTACGAGGCCAGCCCCCGACCCCGGTCAGCCCCCACACCACGGTGATCCGCACCGCCGGATACCGGCCCGCCTCCCACTCCGGTGACACCTGCTCCGTCCCCGCGTACGTGGGCTGCAGCAACGTCCACAGGCGTGCGAACGACGACTCCCCGGAGTGCCACGCCTCCGTCCGGCCCGTGTCACCCGCCACGACCAGCGCGAGATCCGGGATGTCCCGGCGCGGGGCCGGGTCCTGCGCCCAGGTCCGCGTCCGATCCACAGCCCGGGTCCACGCCTGATCCGTCCCGACGGCCCGATCCGTTCCGACAGCCTGGGCCTGAGCCGCCCCGGTCAGGGCCAGCAACACCGGCCCCGCCACGAGACACAGGCCGCGCAACCGCGCCCGTCCCCTCCCGTGTTCCATCCGTCCCCCTCTCCGTCTCCGGCGTGGTCACCGCCGGGTCCGCCGATTCCGGTATCCGTTGCTCGGCCTCCGCGAACGCCGCCTCCCGGCCGGCGAGCGTGCGCCGACGCGCCGCCGTACGCACTGTGTTCCTCGTCTCATCGGCGACGATCGACAGCGGCCACGGCTTGAACGGCCGCCCTGAGCGCGATGCCCGTGTGGGCCCGCACCAGCTCCGCGTACGCCTCCGGCTCTCCCGCTCTCCGGCGCGTACATGTGCGATCACCGCGGCCTCATCGACGATGCGGCCCCCCTCCCGCGTCTTCACACAAGTGGTACACCGCCCGACGCGGATCGGTTCCCACCCGTGGCGCATCTCTTGCGAGCCGGTTCCCGGCCCGTTCCGGACCGCCCCCCAGGACCTGAGAGAATGGTGAACATGGCCTCTGACCGCCCACCCGTCGCCCACCACCGCCCTCAAACGGGGCGCTCCGCGCCGCTGCCCACATTCCGAGTGCTCTCCGGAATCCAGCCCACCGCAGGCTCGTTCCACCTCGGTAACTACCTCGGCGCCGTCCGCCAGTGGGTGGCCCTGCAGGAGTCCCACGACGCGTTCTACATGGTCGTCGACCTGCACGCGATCACGGTCCCGCAGGACCCGGCGGACCTGCGCGCCAACACCCGGCTCGCCACCGCGCAGTTGCTGGCCGCCGGTCTCGAGCCGGACCGCTGCACGCTCTTCGTCCAGAGCCATGTCCCCGAGCACGCCCAGCTCGCCTGGGTCATGAACTGCCTGACCGGCTTCGGCGAGGCCGCCCGTATGACCCAGTTCAAGGACAAGTCCGCCAAGCAGGGCTCGGACCGCGCGTCCGTCGGCCTGTTCACGTACCCGATCCTCCAGGTCGCCGACATCCTGCTCTACCAGGCGAACGAGGTGCCGGTCGGCGAGGACCAGCGCCAGCACGTCGAGCTGACCCGCGACCTCGCCGAGCGCTTCAACGGCCGCTTCGGCGAGACCTTCACGATCCCGAAGCCGTACATCCTCAAGGAGACGGCGAAGATCTACGACCTTCAGGACCCGTCGATCAAGATGAGCAAGTCGGCGTCCACCCCGAAGGGCCTGATCAACCTCCTCGACGACCCGAAGGCGACCGCCAAGAAGGTCAAGAGCGCGGTCACCGACACCGACACCGTGATCCGCTTCGACCCGGAGCACAAGCCGGGCGTCAGCAACCTGCTCACCATCCACTCGACCCTCACCGGCAGGTCGGTCGCCGAGCTGGAGCAGGACTACGAGGGCAAGATGTACGGCGCCCTCAAGACGGACCTCGCCGAGATCATGGTCGAGTTCGTGACGCCGTTCCGGGAGCGCACCCAGCAGTATCTGGACGACCCGGAGACGCTCGACTCGATCCTGGCCAAGGGCGCGGAGAAGGCGCGAGCCGTCGCGGCCGAGACCCTCGCCCAGGCGTACGACCGGGTCGGCTTCCTGCCCGCCAAGCACTGAGGCGTACGACCGCGCCCGAGTGCCGACCGCGTACCACTGGACAGAGCGCTGCACATCACTATGGTTGCGCCTGCCCACAACTCAGGTGTGGCCGTACAGTCGATAGCCGGGTGGCCGCACGTGTGGCCGCCCCGCTCACCATCAGGACCACCGACAACAGCACCAACACCACCACCGACAGGACGACAGGAGACGACGTGGGGACCGTAACGATCGGCGTGTCGATCGCGGTCCCGGAGCCTCACGGCAGCCTGCTCCAGGAGCGGCGCGCGGGCTTCGGCGACGCCGCGGCCCACGGCATCCCCACGCATGTCACGCTGTTGCCGCCGACCGAGGTGGACGCCGCCCAACTGCCCGCGATCGAGGCCCACTTGGTCGACGCCGCCGGCGCCGGGCGCCCCTTCCCGATGCGGCTGTCCGGCACCGGGACCTTCCGGCCGCTGTCCCCGGTCGTCTACGTCCAGGTGGTCGAGGGCGGTGCCGCCTGCACCTGGCTGCAGAAGCAGATCCGTGCCGCCTCCGGGCCGCTGGCACGCGAGCTGCACTTCCCGTACCACCCGCACGTCACCGTGGCGCACGGCATCGACGACGCGTCGATGGACCGCGCCTTCGAAGCGCTCGCCGACTACTGCGCCCAGTGGTCGTGCACCGGCTTCGCGCTCTACGAACAGGGCCCCGACGGCGTCTGGCGCCAACTGCGCGAGTTCACCTTCGGCGGAGCCGTCGTACCGCCCCAGGCGGCCCACACCGAGCGCGGCACGATCCCCAGCCACTAGACCCACTGGACACGGTCAGACCGCCAGCCGTCGGAACAGCTCCCGTGGCAGGTGCCGCAGCGCCGACGTCAGCACGCGCAGCGCCCCCGGCACCCACACCGTCTCCGAGCCCCGGCGCAGGCCCAGTTCGACGGCCGTGGCGACGGCTTCGGGAGTGGTCGTGAGGGAGGCCGCCCTCGGGTCGGCCATGGTCCTCGACCGTACGAGCCCCGGGCGTACGACCATCACGTGCACGCCCGTGCCGTACAGCGCGTCGCCCAGCCCCTGCGCGAAGGTGTCGAGGCCGGCCTTGCTGGAGCCGTAGATGAAGTTCGAGCGGCGGGCCCGCTCGCCGGCGACCGAGGAGAGCACCACCAGGGAGCCGTGGCCCTGGCTCTGCAGGGCCCGGGCGCTGATCAGGCCGGACGAGACGGCGCCGACGTAGTTGGTCCGCGCGACGCGCACCGCGGCGGCCGGGTCGCGTTCGTCCCGGGCCTGGTCGCCGAGGACGCCGAAGGCGAGCAGCACCATGTCGATGTCGCCCTCGGCGAAGACCTTGCCGAGCACGGTCTCGTGGGAGTCGGGGTCGAGCGCGTCGAAGGCGACCGTGTGGACCTCGGCCCCCAGGGCACGCAGTTGGGAAGCGGCACTCTCCAGGGCGGGCGACGGGCGGCCCGCCAGCCATACCGTGCGGGTGCGGCGGGCGATCAGCCGGCGGGCGGTGGCCAGCGCGATCCGGGACGTACCGCCGAGGACGAGCAGGGACTGTGGAGGACGCATGCCCGTGACCGTATCGCCCGCCTATGGGTGGTTGGTCGTACGGCGTCGGCGCCCTCCCTGAAATGGGCGATTAATCGGATGCCGCACCATCCGCCGCCACGCGCGCGTGTTTGCGGGGTACTCGTACATCGGTCCCCCCGGACGAGGGCAGAATCGGATCATGGACTGGCTGAAAAAGCTCCCCTTCGTCGGGCCGCTGGTGGCGCGTCTGATGCGCACGCACGCGTGGCGGTCGTACGAGCGGCTGGACCGCGTGAAGTGGTCGCAGCTCGCCGCCGCCATGACGTTCATCAGCTTCATCGCGCTGTTCCCGCTGCTGACCGTGGCCGCCGCGATCGCCGCCGCCACCCTGAGCGCCGATCAACAGCACGAACTCCAGGACAAGATCGCCGAGCAGGTGCCGGGCATCTCCGACCAGCTCAACATCGGTTCCCTGGTCGACAACGCGGGCACCGTGGGGCTCATCGCCGGTGCCGTCCTGCTGTTCACCGGCATCGGCTGGGTCGGCTCGATGCGGGAGTGTCTGCGCGCGGTGTGGGAGCTGCCCGACCGCGACGAGAACCCCCTCCTGCGCAAGCTCATCGACACCGGGGTGCTGATCGGCCTGGGCGGCGCCGTCCTCGCGACGATCGCCGTCTCCACCGTCGCCTCCGCACTGGTCGACTGGATCAACGGCGAACTGGGCATCGCCCAGGGCGGCTGGGGCGGCATCCTGCTGCGCATCGCGGCGTTCGCCGTCGCCGTACTCGCCGACTTCCTGCTCCTGCTGTACGTCCTGACCCTGCTGCCCGGCGTCGAGCCCCCGCGCCGCCGGCTCTTCGTGGCCGCGCTGATCGGCGCGGTCGGCTTCGAACTGCTGAAGCTGCTGCTCAGCGGCTACATCCAGGGCGTGGCCGCGAAGAGCATGTACGGCGCGTTCGGCGTCCCCGTGGCGCTGCTGCTGTGGATGAACTTCACCTCGAAGCTGGTCCTGTTCTGTGCCGCCTGGACGGCGACGCCGAGCAAGGACGACCCCGATGACGACGACGATGACGACTACGACCCGGCCGACGAGACCGAGAACCCGAAGGTCAGGGACGAGGGCGACGACGGACCAGCTCCGGCAGCGGCCAGCGCCGGTTGACCAGGAAGACACCACCGGCCAGCAGCACCAGCAGCCCGCCGACGACCGCGAGCGCGATCCCGACCCCGCTCGAACCGTCCTCCTCGGCGGCCGAGGCCGCGGAACTCGCGGACGGCTTCGCGGCCGTGTCGCCGCCCGCCTCCCCGGAGGCCGTGGCACCCGGCTGCGCGCTCGTCTGCGGCACGTTCTTCGGCGCGACCAGCTCACCCACCGGCTGCACCTTCCCGTCCGCCTGGAAGCCCCAGTCGAGGATCTTGGCGGCCTCCTTGTAGACCTCGTTGTGCTCGTCCTTCTCCGGGTTCATGACGGTGACCAGGAGCACCTTGCCGTTGCGCTCGGCGACGCCGGTGAAGGTGGCGCCCGCGTTGGTGGTGTTGCCGTTCTTGACGCCCGCGATGCCCGGGTACACCGACACGTCCGAGTCACCGCTCAGCAGCCGGTTGGTGTTGCGGATGTCGAAGGTCCCGCGGACCGACTTGCCCTTCACCTTCGTGGTCTCGCCCGGGAACTTCACGCTCACCGTCGAGCAGTACTCCCGGAAGTCCTTCTTCTGCAGCCCGGAGCGCGCGAACAGCGTCAGGTCGTACGCCGACGAGACCTGCCCCGGCTCGTCGTAGCCGTCCGGTGTCACCACGCGCGTGTCCAGCGCCTGGAGGTCCTGGGCGTGCGTGTTCATGTCGGCGACGGTCTTGTCGACGCCGCCGTTCATGTGCGCCAGGACGTGCACCGCGTCGTTGCCGGAGCGCAGGAAGACACCGAGCCACAGGTCGCGGACCGTGTAGCTCTCGCCCTCCTTTATCGGCACCACGCTGGAACCGGCGCCCATGCCGGCCAGGTCGGACGCGACGACCTTGTGCTCGGTCGTCCTCGGGAACTTCGGCAGCACGGTGTCCGCGAACAGCATCTTCAGGGTGCTCGCCGGAGGCAGCCGCCAGTGCGCGTTGTGCGAGGCGAGCACCGCGCCCGACTCGGCGTCGCTCACGATCCACGACCGCGCGGTCACGTCCTGCGGCAGCACCGGGACGCCCGCCGCCAGATTGACCTGCGTCCCCGCCATGCCGAGACGGCTGCCGCCCACCGACGACATGTTCGCCGGGGGAGTGGCCGTAGGAGTCGCCGACGAACCCGGCGTCGCGGTCGAACCCGGACTCGCGGTCGCGGTCGGCGTCGCGGTCGGAGTCGCACTCGGGGTGGGAGTCGGACTCGGCGCCGCGAGGGCGACGGGCGCGGTCAGCGCGAGGGACGACAGGGCGGCGGAAAGCACCAGCAGGGATCGCCTGATGGTCTGCAGTGGAGCGGGCACGCACGTGAACGTACATGCCCAGGGACCCGAAGTCCCGTCAGCGGCCCCACCCCGGACACGGGCCCCCGGGGACGACGGCGATACTGGACTCATGAAGCTCAGCCGCCCCGTCTCCTGGTTCCTGCTCGCCTTCGGGGTGTGGAGCTGGATCATCTGGGTCACTTTCGTCAAGAATCTCGTCGCGGACGGCAGCGGCCTGGCCTTCGACGACGGCCGCCCGACGGCCTACTTCTGGGTGCATCTGACCCTGGCCGTCGTGTCCTTCGTATTGGGGACGGTCATCGGGGGCCTCGGGTTGCGTGGACTGCGCGCACTGCGCGAGACGTCATAGAGAAGTGGCCATCGTCGTCATCGCTTTCGTCGCCCTGGTCGCCCTCGCCGTCCTCGGCGGGGCGCACTGGTACGTCTGGCGCCGCCTCGTCCGCGACACCACGCGCGCGTGGGGCCCGGCCCGCGTCACCGGCACGGTCGTGCTCGCGGCCGCTCCGCTGCTGATGGTCGCGGCCCTGGCCACCGAGCGCGGCGGCGCGCCCTTCTGGCTCCAGCGCGTCCTGGGCTGGCCGGGCTTCCTGTGGATGGCCCTGCTGATCTACCTGCTGCTGGCCGTCCTCGCGGGTGAGGTCCTACGGCCGCTGCTGCGCCGGTTCCTGGAACGGCGCGGGCAGGCCGGGACGGTCGTAGAAGAGACGCCGTCCCGGGCTTCGGAAGAACCGCAGACCCTCGCCCCCTCCCGTCGGCTCTTCGTCTCCAAGGTCGTCGGGGGCGCGGCTGCCGCTGCCGCCGTGGGGACCGTCGGATACGGCACCTACGGCGTGCTGCGCGGGCCGAGCGTCAAGCGGGTCACCGTGCCGTTGGCCAAGCTGCCGCGGTCCGCGCACGGGTTCAGGATCGCGGTCGTCAGTGACATCCACCTGGGGCCCGTCCTGGGGCGGGGATTCGCGCAGAAGGTCGTCGACACGATCAACTCGACGCAGCCCGACCTCATCGCGGTCGTGGGCGACCTGGTGGACGGGAGCGTCAAGAATCTGGGGCCCGCAGCGGCTCCCTTGGCCCAACTGCGGGCGCGGCACGGGTCGTTCTTCGTCACCGGGAACCACGAGTACTTCTCCGGCGCCGAACAGTGGCTGGAAGAGGTCCGCAGGCTCGGGATCCACCCCCTGGAGAACGCCCGTACCGAACTCCCCGGGTTCGACCTCGCCGGGGTCAACGACCTCCAGGGCGAGAGCGAGGGACAGGGGCCCGACTTCGGGAAGGCGCTCGGCGATCGTGACACCACGCGCGCGTGCGTGCTTCTCGCGCATCAGCCCGTGCAGATCCACGAGGCCGTGCAGCACGCCGTCGACCTCCAGCTCTCCGGCCACACCCACGGCGGCCAGTTGTGGCCCGGCAACTTCATCGCGGCGGCGGCCAATCCGACGGTCGCCGGCCTGGAGCGCTACGGCGACACCGAGCTGTACGTCAGCAGGGGCGCGGGCGCGTGGGGACCGCCGACGCGGGTGGGGGCGCCGTCGGACATCACGGTCGTCGAACTCGCCTCGAAACAGGCCTAGTTGCCGGTGTCGGGCAAGCCTGCGCATTGGCTGAGAGTCGCCTGTGAAACCGGCGATTAACACCCGCCGGTAAGTTCTTTCTCATCTCGGCAGAATCCTCTTCCCCCGCATGAAACTCCTGTGGTTAGGTGATCCGCGCCACTAGGGGAGTGGCATATGCGAGGGACCCGGGAGGGTCCTTGGGAGGGCACACCGATGCGGTCGGTTCGCATACGGATTCTCGCGACGCTGCTGGTTCTGGCGGCCGTGGGAGTCGGGGGCTGGCAGTTGCTGCCCTCGGACGGGAGCAAGAACAAGACGATCACGGTCGGGACGACGGACGCTGTCACGTCCCTCGACCCGGCAGCCGCCTACGACGCCGGTTCCTGGGCGTTGTACAGCAACGTCTTCCAGTCACTGATGACCTTCGACTCGGGCGGTACGACACCCGTGCCGGACGCGGCCAAGAGCTGCGCGTTCGTGGGCGGCGGGCTGCGGACGTACCGCTGTGTGGTGCGCGAGGGGCTCACCTTCCCGAGCGGGCGCTCGATGACCGCCGAGGACGTCAAGTACTCCTTCGACCGGGTCAAGAAGATCAACTCCGATGTGGGTCCGGTGGCGCTGCTCTCCACGCTCGGCTCGGTCGACGCCTCCGGGATGACCGTCACCTTCCATCTGTCGTCGCCGGACGCCACGTTCCCGTTCAAGGTGGCCACCGGCGCCGGTGCGATCGTCGACAGCACCAAGTACCCGAAGGACGCCCCGCGCAACGGCTTCCGGGTCGACGGCACCGGGCCGTACAACCTGTCGACGTATACGAAGGACAAGAAGGCGGTCCTTTCGCCGAACGGCCACTACAAGGGTGCGGTCAAGAACACCGGGAGCCCGATCGAGCTGCGCTACTACGCCGACTCGGACGCGCTCCAGAAGGCGTACCAGGCGAAGCAGGTCGAGGTCGCCACCCGCCAGTTGCCGCCGAAGATGCTCTCCGGGCTCTCGGCGAGCGACCCGGACCAGCGGGTGTCGGAGGCGGACAGCTCCGAGACCCGCAACCTGTACCTCAACACCCGTAAGGGCATGCCCCTGCACGACGTCCTGGTGCGGCGGGCGATGGCCTGGCTGATCAACCGCGAACAACTGGCCGCCACGGTGTACGACGACACGGTCGACCCGCTGTACTCGCTGATCCCCGCCGGTCTCGTCGGCCACACGACGTCCTTCTTCGACGACTACCCCTCGCAGAGCACCAAGAAGGCGAAGGCCCTCCTCGAAGAGGCCGGTGTCTCCCTCCCGGTCACCTTCACCTACGGCTACGGCATCGGGCACGGTGCCGGCGCCGAGGAGGCCGCCGAGCTGAAGAAGCAGTTGGAGGCGGGCGGGCTCTTCAAGGTGAACGTCAAGGGCTTCGAGTGGACCGACTTCCAGAAGCGCTGGGCGACCGGCAAGCTGGACGCGTACGCCGTCGGCTGGGTCGCCGACTACCCCGACCCGGACACCTTCGGCTCCCCGCTCGTCGGCACCGGCTCCACCATGAACACCGGCTACAGCAACAAGCTCGTGGACCAACTGATCCTCAGCAGCCAGCAGTACGCCGACCGCAGCCGCGTCGACGGCGACTTCCGCGACCTCCAGTCGGACGTGGCCGCGGACGTACCGCTGATCCCGCTGTGGCAGCGCAAGGAGTACGTCGTGAGCAGCGAGGACGTCGGCGGTATCTCCTACCTCACGGACGGCACCGGCGTGTTCCGGCTGTGGGCGCTGGACTGGATCTGACTCCTCCGGGCGTTGACCTTTGTTCGATCTTTTGTCCGAGTGATGCCGGGTGGCCGTCGCACACAGCACCATGTGACGCAGGTGTGTGTGGGGTGAGGAGCCGACGTGGTCAGACGCAACTCGTTCCGGCTGCCCCGGCACCCGGCTTCGGTGGGTCTAGCCCGGCGCCGGGTCCGGGACCATCTGGCCGACTGGGGGCACCGGAGCGACGATCCGGCGCTCCAGGACGCGGTGCTGCTCGTGTCCGAGCTGGCGACCAACGTCGTACGCCACGGGCCGCTCCTGGAGCGGGAGTTCGAGGTGGCGGTGACGGCCCTCGCGGACGGCTCCTGCCTCATAGAGGTGTCGGACGAGGGCCGGGCCGAGCCCCGGCTGCGGGTCGTGCGGGACCTGGAGGAGGCCGGCCGCGGACTCCACCTCGTGGAGGGCATCGCGGCCGCCTGGGGCGTCTGGAGCCGCGGCCCGCACGGCAAGACGGTGTGGGCCCTCGTCCAGGCCGACACCGACTGACACCCCGTGAAACCCCGGGTGCCCTACGACGGCACGGGCGTCCGCGTCGGCAGGGTCACCGTCACCGCGAGCCCCTCGCCCGGCGCCGTCCGCACGGCCACCTCGCCGCCGTGCGCCTGGACGACGCCCTGCACGATCGCCAGCCCCAGACCGCTGCCCGCGCCGCCGCCCGCCCGGAAGAAGCGGTCGAAGATACGCGCCGCGTCGTCCTCGCCGAGCCCCGGGCCCTGGTCCGCGACACACAGCCGTACGACCCCGTCCTCGCGCTCCACGCCGAGCCGTACGGGCACGTCGGCGGGGGTGTGCGTGCGGACGTTGGTCACCAGGTTGCCGACTATCTGGCGCAGCCCCGACTCGTCGGCGCGCACCAGGAGGGAGCCGTCGGCGCCGACCGTGACGGGCCGCTCCGGCTGCTGCACCCGCAGGTCCTCGGCCGCGTCCCGCACCAGGCGGCTCAGATCGACGTTGCGGAAGCGCAGCTCGGGCCGCTGGTCCAGGCGGGCCAGCATGAGGAGTTCGTCGACGAGGTGGCCCATACGGTCCGCCTCCGCGTTCATCCGGTCCCAGGCCCGCTTGCGCTCGCCGGGCTCGGTCAGCATGCCCTTGTCGTACAACTGGAGGTAGCCGCGTATCGCCGACAGCGGGGTGCGCAGCTCGTGCGAGGCGTCGGCCACGAAGCGGCGCAGTTGGGCCGCCGTACGCTCGCGCGTGCGGTACGCCGACTCCACCTGGTGGAGCATGGAGTTGAGGGCGAGGCGCAGTTGCTCGACCTCCTGCGTCGGGTGGTGGCTGGAGGGCACGCGCCGGGTCAGATCGCCCTCGGCGATCGCCGTCGAGGTCTCGACCATGTCCTCCAGGGGCCGCAGTCGGCGCCGCACGCTGACCATGGTGAGCGTGGCGAGCAGCACGAGCAGCAGGCTGCCGAAGGCGAGGTCCAGCTTGAGGGCCTTGGCCATGCCGTGGTGCAGGCCGCCGGTGGAGGCGGCGATCAGGATGTACGTGCCGTCGGCGAGCCGGGTCCCGGTGGCGCGGTAGGAGTCGCCGAGCAGTGTGATGTCGCGCGGTGTGCTGTCCGCGGCCAGGGTGGCCGGGTCCTGGAAGGCGGCGGCGAGCGCCCGCTGGGTGGCGGTCGGCTCGAAGCCGGCGACGGTGAGCACCCGGCCCTGGGTGCTGACCGCCGCGAACACGGTGTCCGGATTCGGCGAGTCGCCCATCTGCTTCGGGATCAGGTGGTCGCCGATGCCGGCCAGCGTGCTCAGCGTGTTGAGCTGCTCCATGGTGAGCTGGGAACCGCCCAGTGAGTCACGGGACTTGGTCAGCTCGGTGTCGACCTGGGCGAGCAGATAGTGCCGCATGCCCATCAGGCTGACGGCGGTGGCCATGACGATGCCGAGGGCCAGCAGCGCGAGGTTCGCCAGGGTCAGCTTGGCGCGCAGGGAGTGGGCGCCGCGCTCGCAGTTCGGCAGGCGGAACTTCCTCATGCGAGCCCGTATCCGACGCCCCGCCGGGTGGTGATCACCGGCGGTCCCAGGGTCTCCAGCTTGCGCCGCAGATAGCTGATGTAGGTCTCGACGACGGTCGACTCCTGCGGGGTGTGCTCGTACTGCCAGACATGGCGCAGCAGTTGCTCCTTGGGCACGACCCGGCCGCCGTTGCGCACCAGGAAGCGCAGCAGGGCGTACTCGGTGGGGGTCAGCTCGACCGAGCGGCCCGCGCGGTGCACCGAGTACGTCGTCTCGTCCAGCTCCAGGTCGCCGTAGCGCAGGGGCGGGCGCTGCGGGAGGACGTCGGCGGGACGGGTGCGGCGCAGGACGGCGGTGATGCGGGCGACGACCACGTCGATGTCGAACGGCTTGGTGATGTAGTCGTCGCCGAAGCCGAGGGCGCCGACGATCTCGGCCGGCGCGTCCCGCGCGGTGAGGAAGACGATCGCCAGCTCGGGCCTGCGGGCGCGCAGTTCGTGCCCGAGCGCGCGGCCGTCGCCGTCCGGGAGCATCACGTCGAGCAGCGCGCAGTCGGGACGCGTGCGCTCGGCCAGCGCGAGCGCCTCGCGCACGGTGCCCGCGGTCATCACCTCGAAGCGGTGGTAGCGCAGCGCGATGGCGAGGACGTCGGCGATGCTCGGTTCGTCCTCGACCACCAGCACGGTTCCTGGAGCCGTCATGCCCCCAGTATCGGCGTCCGCACTGACATCGGGGCCGTCCGGTCTTTGGAGTTCCTTGAGAGTCATGGCCAGGACGTGTCCACGCGTGCGTGCCGCCGCCAATTCTGTAGCCCAGGACCTGGGGGACCAGCCGACCGACAGACCGAGTCAACTCGGTTTCGAATAAGGAGCGTTGAAGCGTGGCGGCATTGGCACGGTGGTGCTATCGGCACCGGTTGGTGGTCCTGTTGCTGTGGGTGGGGGCACTGTTCGGCCTGGGCTTCTCGGCGACGACGGCGGGCACGGACTACGCGAACGTCTTCTCCCTCCCGGACACGGACTCCAAGAGCGCGTACGACCTGATGCAGAAGGCCTTCCCGAACAGCTCGGGGGACACCGACACGGTGGTGTGGAAGGTCGACTCGGGCTCGGTGAAGGACCCGTCCGTCCAGTCCCGGATCCAGCCCGCGCTGGACAGGATCGCGGACATGAAGGGCGTCGGCGGAGTCACCGGCCCCTACTCGGGCGCCCGGGGCGCCGCCCAGATCAGCTCCGACGGGACGATCGCGTACGCGCAGGTCACCTTCGCCGAGCAGGCGAACGCCGTCCCCAAGGAGCTCGTCCAGAAGGTCGTCGACACCGCGCAGGACGCCAAGCGTGACGGCCTCCACGTCGAGTTGGGCGGCCAGGCCGTCCAGCGGGTCGAGGAACCGCCGGGCGGCATAGCCGAGGGCGTCGGCATCCTCGCGGCGGCGATCGTCCTCTTCCTGGCCTTCGGCTCGTTCTACGCCGCCCTGCTCCCGATCGGCATCGCGGTCTTCGGCGTCGGCACGGGCCTGTTCTCCACCCAGCTCCTCAGCCACACCACCGACATCCCCGACCTGGCGCCCCTGCTGGCCACCCTGATCGGCCTCGGCGTCGGCATCGACTACGCCCTGTTCATCGTCACCCGGCACCGACGCGGCCTCCAACGCGGCCTCGATCCCGAGGAGTCGGCAGTCATCGCCCTCAACACCTCGGGCCGGGCCGTGCTGTTCGCGGGCGGCACGGTGTGCATCGCGCTCGCCGGCATGCTGGTGACGAACCTGCGCTTCCTGGACGGCGTGGTCGTCGGCACCTCGCTCACGGTCGTCCTGAGCGTCCTGGCGGCCACGACCCTGCTGCCGGCCCTGCTCGGCTTCCTGGGCCCGCGTGTGCTCAGCCGCAAGCAGCGCCGCAAGCTCGCCGCGACCGGACCCGAGCCGGAGCGCACCGACAACCTCGCGGTCCGCTGGTCGGCCGCCGTGCAGAAGCGGCCGCGCCGGATCGCCGCCTTCGCCCTCGTCGTCATGGCCGTCCTCGCCTTCCCCGTGCTGTCGCTGCGCCTCGGCGCCACCGACCAGGGCAACGACAACACCTCGACGACCACCAGGCAGGCGTACGACCTCCTTGCCGACGGTTTCGGCCCCGGCTTCAACGGCCCCCTCCAGGTGGTCACTTCGAGCGGTGACACGGCCACCCTGGTCGAGGACATCCGGGCGACCAAGGACGTGGCCCGGGTCGCCGCGCTGCCGCCCACGGACGGTGTGACGGTGATCCAGGTCGTCCCGAAGACCTCACCGCAGTCCGTGGAGACCGACGACCTGATCGACACCCTGCGGGACAAGGTGATCCCCGGGGCCGGCGCGACCGGTCACGTCGGCGGGGTGACGGCGATCTCGAAGGACTTCGCGTCGGTGACGGGCGACCGTCTCCCGCTCTTCGTCGCGACGATCATCGGCCTGAGCTTCCTGCTGCTCCTGCTCGCGTTCCGTTCCCTGGTGGTGCCGTTGACGGCCGCCCTGATGAACCTCATCGCGGCGGCGGCCTCCTTCGGTGTCCTGGTGGCGATCTTCCAGTGGGGCTGGGGCCTGGACATGCTGGGCCTCGGCAAGGAGGGCCCGATCAACGCCTTCCTGCCGGTCATCATGCTGTCCCTGCTGTTCGGCCTCTCCATGGACTACCAGGTGTTCCTGGTGAGCCGTATGCACGAGGAGTGGGTCCACACCAAGGACAACGCCCGCGCGGTCCGCGTCGGCCTCGCGGAGACCAGCCGTGTCATCAACTCCGCCGCCCTGATCATGGTCTGCGTCTTCCTGGCCTTCGTCCTGAGCGGCAACACGGGCGCGGCGACGGCGGGCGTCGGCCTGGCCGCCGCGGTCGCCCTGGACGCCTTCATCCTGCGTACGGCCCTGGTGCCGGCCGCGATGCACCTCCTGGGCAACTCCAACTGGTGGCTGCCGGCCTGGCTCGACAAGAGCCTGCCGCACCTCGCCGTGGAACCCGCCGAGGAGTCCGTACAGGCCGCCGTGGAGGGCCCGGCGTCGGCCGTCCACGGTTTCGTCCGCACGGCCGAGGGCGAGCCCGTGGAGGGCGCGTCCGTCACGCTGCGGACGACCGGCGGACGCGAACTGGACCGCGTCGAGTCCCTGGCGGACGGCTCGTACATCGTCTCGGTGCCGGGCCCGGGGACCTACCTCCTGGCGACGACGGCGACGTCGTACGGCTCCACCGCCCGGCAGGTGAGTGTGACGGACGGCCCGCTGATCTACGACGTCGAGCTCGTGGAGGGCGAGGTGGACGCCGTCAACTGACCGGATCGCTCAGGGGCGTTCGTCGTCGGCGGGTCCGGCGGCGGGCGCCCCGCGCTTCTTCTTCGCCGGGTCGGGCAGCGCGTGCGTCATGCCCGGCAGGAAGTCCGTGAACAGCTCGTGCACCTCCAGGACGAGCGGCCGCAGCACCCGGAAGCGCGCGAGGGACACACCGCGCGCGGTGAGGCGGGCACCGCGCTCCGCGAGCCGGTAGCTCCGTTCGCGCCCCTCGGTCCGGTCGAACACCCAGTACAGGACGAGCCCCATCTGGGAGAGCCACATCAGCTCGGGCAGCACGTCCCGCAGTTCGGGCGCCACCTTGGTCTTCGCCCCCGAAAGCACTTCCCTGTGGACGTTGATGGCCTGCACGCGTGCGTGCTCGCTCTCCGCGGAGAACGGGCTGAGCGGGCTGTCCGGGTCGGCGGCGTTCTTGAAGAACTGCACCGCGAACTCGTGGTACGGCTTCGCGATGTCCAGCCACACCCGCAGCACGCCCGCGAGCCGCGCCTCCAGATCGGTCTCCCGGTCCAGCACCTCGCGGACCGCGAGCCGGTGCTCCTCGGCGATCCGGTCGTAGAAGCCCTGGATCAGGTGCTCCTTGCCGGCGAAGTAGTAGTACGCGTTGCCGACCGAGACGCCCGCCTCCTTGGCGATCGCCCGCATCGTCGTCTTGTCGTAGCCGTGCTCCTGGAACAGCCGCATGGCCGTCTCCAGGATCAGCGCGCGGGTCTGCTCGGACTTCGCGGACTTGGCGGGCGTACCGCCGTCCTCTTCGGGGCTGTCGTTCTTCGCGGGCACGGAAACAGAGCCTATCCAGTGGCGCAGGAGCCGCCGGCGCAGCCCGGCCCGGTGTACGACCACCCACTGCTCGGGTCGTACGTCCACCCGTCCGTCTGCCGGTAGACACCGCCACCCCACCGCCCGGGGCCCCACTGCGCCCCGCGCCACTTCGCGGCGGCGAGCACGGCGCCCTTGGCGATCCTGGCCCCGGCCGGGGTGCTCAACCGGTGCGCCAGCGGCCGGTGTTCGCGCAGGGCCCACAGGGTGACGATCCAGGCGGCGGCGCCCTGGTAGACCTGTCCGGAGTCGCCGACGACGGTGATCTCGTCGAGGGTCGCGCGGTGGTCGAGCCCGGGAAAGCGCTGCCGGGCCTCTTCGGAGGAGGCCGGTACCAGCTCCAGGGGCACCAACTGTGACTGCCGTACGAGCCAGTCGCGCAGGAAGGTGCACAGGGCGCAGTCGGCGTCGTAGAGGACGGTGAGCCCGCGGACCGGGACGCGCGGGGCGTCCCGGTCCTGGGGTGCCGTGGCCGGGGCCACCCCCGTCACGCCCCGGCCGTCGGAGGGACCCAGCCCTGCGGTCCGACCGGCGGCACCTGCTCGTGCTCCAGGACTCCGCGCCTGCGGATCTTGTTGAGCACGAACACGTTCCCCAGGTGCATCACCCCGAGCACCAGCAGCACCACGCCCACCTTCTTCGACAGGGCCTCGAAGATGCCCCGGGTGTCGTCGATGGTGCCGTCGCCGCTGAGGTAGAGGGCGACGAACCCGAGGTTGACCAGGTAGAAACCGACCACCAGGAGGTGGTTCACGGCCTCCGCGAGTTTTTCGTTCCCCCGTAGGACGTCGGCCAGGAAGATCCGCCCGTTGCGGCTGAGCGTGCGGGCCACCCAGACGGTGAGTCCGATGCTGACGATCAGATAGATGACGTAGGCGATGACCGTGCGGTCCATGCGCCTCCCCCTTCTTGAACACGTTCAAAAACGCTGACAGGAAGAACTGTAGGAGCATTTTTGAACGTGTTCAACTTGCTTGCGCTGGGACCTGCGTCACACCCGTCGCGCCAGCTCCGGCCGCTTCGAGTAGTCCGTGAACCCGAGGATGTTGCCCCAGGGGTCGGCGATCTCGACGGTCCACCCGGTGGCCACGGAGGAGGGTGCGTCGAGCAGCGCGATGCCGGCCGCCCCGAGGCGCTGCGCGGCCTTCCGCGCGTCCGGCACCTCCAGCCACACGCGGGGCGAGGGCCAGGCCGGCGGCCGGTGCCCGAGCCCCTCCTCCTGC
Source organism: Streptomyces sp. NBC_01478 (assembly GCF_036227225.1). Lineage (GTDB taxonomy): Bacteria > Actinomycetota > Actinomycetes > Streptomycetales > Streptomycetaceae > Streptomyces. The sequence goes on from NZ_CP109444.1 coordinate 7,158,138, forward strand.
CGCAGCAGCACCCCGGGCGTCTCGCCGCCGACCTTCAGGATCGCGATCCCGGCCTCGTCGAGCCGGAACCCGACGGTGAACCCGGCACGTTCGTAGAAGGGGACGGCCTCGGCGAGGTCTCCGACGGGGAGGAGGACGTTGTCGAAGCCGAGCAGTTCGTACGACTCTTCATCTGACATGCCGTCAGGTTAGAGCGATGATCGGCGCAGGCCCGGGATTGGCGAGGGCGCGGGATTGTCAGTCGTTCTGGGGCTGTCCGGCCTTGAGGATCTCCGCGACGTCGAGGGTGACCTTCGCGCCGAGGGTGTCGGGGAGGGTGACGAGTTCGCCGGGGGCGTGGACGCGGTGGTTGGTGTACTCGCCTGTGGCCGGGTCCGTCAGGACGTGGAGGCGCTGGTGCTTGCGGTCGACGATGACGTAGACCGGGATCTTGGCCTGGGCGTAGGCGGTGACCTTGGTGCGGAGGTCGGCCTTCCAGTTGCTGGAGGTGACCTCCAGGACGAGTCGGAAGACCACGGGGTCGTAGCAGTTGTTCTCGACGAGGTGGTCTTCGATGTCGGCTTCGACGATGCAGAGATCGGGAATCGCGTAGTCCTCGGGGCCGTCCGGCAGCCAGACGCCGATGGCCTGGTGCACCTCGGTCTCGTTCTCATCGAGGCCGGCGGCCTCGAAAGGGCGAGTCACCTTCTTCAACGCCCTCGAATGAGCGACGTCGGGAGATGGCGTCACGAGGATCTGGCCTCCGATGATCTCGACGCGGCGGCCCGGAAGGCGATCCATGATCCGGTTCGCCTCCGCGATCAGCGGACGGTCGCCGTGCGGCTGCTCGACGGGTGCTGCGGACATCACGTGCCTCCCGTGGGCTGTTGTCGAGAGCATCATCGTAGGCCGGGCAGACCTCGGGAGTCCTGAGCGAGGCGCTTCACCCGATCGTGGTCCCGTACGCCCGAGGGCCCCGTTCCAGCACAGGAACGGGGCCCTCGGGGACGTACGGGAAAGAACCTCAGAAGCGCCGCGTGATCAGCGCCCGCTTCACTTCCTGGATAGCCTTCGTGACCTCGATGCCGCGCGGGCACGCGTCCGTGCAGTTGAAGGTCGTGCGGCAACGCCACACGCCGTCACGGTCGTTGAGGATCTCCAGGCGCTGCTCGCCCGCCTCGTCACGCGAGTCGAAGATGAAGCGGTGCGCGTTGACGATGGCCGCCGGGCCGAAGTACTGGCCGTCGTTCCAGAAGACCGGGCACGAGGACGTGCACGCCGCGCAGAGGATGCACTTCGTGGTGTCGTCGAAGCGCTCGCGGTCCTCGGCCGTCTGGAGACGCTCGCGCGTGGGCTCGTTCGTGTCCTTCGTGATCAGGAACGGCATCACGTCGCGGTACGCCTGGAAGAACGGGTCCATGTCGACGACCAGGTCCTTCAGGACCGTCAGACCCTTGATCGGCTCGACCGTGATCGGCTTCTCGGGGTTGAGGTCCTTGATCAGGGTCTTGCAGGCGAGACGGTTCTTGCCGTTGATCCGCATCGCGTCCGAACCGCAGATGCCGTGGGCGCAAGAGCGGCGGAAGGTCAGCGTGCCGTCGATGTCCCACTTGATCTTGTGGAGACCGTCGAGGACGCGCTCCTTGGGGTCGATCTCCATCTGGAAGTCTTCCCAGACCGCTTCCGCCGAGACCTCGGAGTTGAAGCGGCGGACCCGGAAGGTGACCGTGATGTAGGGGGAGTCGGCGAAGCCGGGCTCGGGCTGGCCGGCCGCTTCCGCCTTGTCCAGAACAGGGGTAGCCATCAGTACTTACGCTCCATCGGCTGGTAGCGGGTCTGGACGACCGGCTTGTAGTCGAGACGGATGGACTCGGTGCCGTCGTCGCCGACCTCGCGGTACGCCATGGTGTGGCGCATGAAGTTGACGTCGTCGCGGTTGGGGTAGTCCTCGCGGTAGTGACCGCCGCGGGACTCCTTGCGGGCGAGCGCCGAGACCGCCATGACCTCGGCGAGGTCGAGCAGGTTGCCCAGCTCGATGGCCTCCAGGAGGTCCGTGTTGAACCGGCGGCCCTTGTCCTGGATCGAGACGTTGCGGTAGCGCTCGCGCAGCTCCGCGATCTTCTCGACCGCCGTCTTGATCGTCTGCTCGGTGCGGAACACCATGACGTTCGCGTCCATGCACTCCTGCAGCTCGCGGCGGATGACCGCCACGCGCTCGGTGCCCGTGGAGTTGCGCAGGTGCTCGACCTGGTCGATGACCTGCTGCGCCGGGTCCTCGGGCAGCTCGACGTAGGACGCCTTCTGCGAGTACTCCGCCGCCGCGATGCCCGCCCGGCGCCCGAACACGTTGATGTCCAGGAGGGAGTTGGTGCCCAGGCGGTTGGCGCCGTGCACCGACACGCACGCGACCTCGCCGGCCGCGTACAGGCCCGGGACGACCGTGGTGTTGTCGGTGAGGACCTCACCCTGGACGTTGGTCGGGATGCCGCCCATCGCGTAGTGCGCGGTGGGCTGGATCGGGATCGGGTCCGTGTACGGCTCGATACCGAGGTAGGTGCGCGCGAACTCCGTGATGTCCGGGAGCTTCGCGTCGAGCTGCTCCGGCGGGAGGTGGGTGAGGTCGAGGTAGACGTGGTCGCCCTCGGGACCGCAGCCGCGCCCCTCACGGATCTCGGTGTAGATCGACCGCGACACGACGTCACGGGACGCGAGGTCCTTCATGACCGGCGCGTACTTCTCCATGAAGCGCTCGCCGTCCTTGTTGCGGAGGATGCCGCCCTCACCGCGGGCGCCCTCCGTCAGCAGGATGCCCATGCGCCAGATGCCGGTCGGGTGGAACTGGAAGAACTCCATGTCCTCCAGCGGCAGTCCGCGCCGGTACACGGCCGCCTGGCCGTCACCGGTCAGGGTGTGCGCGTTCGACGTCACCTTGAAGAACTTGCCGCAGCCGCCGGACGCGTAGATCACGGCCTTCGCCTGGAAGACGTGGATCTCGCCGGTCGCCAGCTCGTACGCGACCACGCCCACGGACGTCTTCACGCCGTCGACGTCGGCGATCAGTTGGTCGAGGACGTAGAACTCGTTGAAGAACTCCACGCCCTCCTTCACGCAGTTTTGATACAGCGTCTGGAGGATCATGTGGCCGGTGCGGTCGGCCGCGTAGCAGGAGCGGCGGACCGGGGCCTCGCCGTGGTTGCGGCTGTGACCGCCGAAGCGGCGCTGGTCGATCGTGCCGTTCGGCGTGCGGTTGAACGGCAGGCCCATCTTCTCCAGGTCGAGGACCGAGTCGATGGCCTCCTTCGCCAGGATCTCGGCGGCGTCCTGGTCGACCAGGTAGTCGCCGCCCTTGATCGTGTCGAAGGTGTGCCACTCCCAGTTGTCCTCCTCCACGTTGGCGAGCGCGGCGGCCATACCGCCCTGCGCGGCGCCCGTGTGGGAGCGGGTGGGGTAGAGCTTCGTCAGGACCGCGGTGCGGCTGCGCTTCGTCGACTCGATCGCGGCGCGCATTCCGGCGCCGCCGGCGCCGACGATGACGGTGTCGTATTTGTGGATCTTCATCAGAATTCCTCAGTCCCTCAGCCCGATGGCCTAGCGGATGTTCGGGTCGAAGGTGAAGATCACCAGCGTGCCCAGCAGGATGGTGAACACCGTGGCGGTGTAGAGCAGGCCCTTGAGCCACAGCCGGGTGTTCGCGCGCTCCGCGTAGTCGTTGATGACCGTGCGCAGGCCGTTGGCGCCGTGCAGCATCGCCAGCCAGAGCATCAGCAGGTCCCAGACCTGCCAGAACGGCGAGGCCCAGCGGCCGGCCACGAAGGCGAAGCCGATCTTCGAGACGCCGCCGTCGAGCACGAGCTGGATCAGCAGGTGGCCGAGGACCAGGACGACCAGCACGACGCCCGACAGGCGCATGAAGATCCAGCCGTACATCTCGAAGTTGCCCCGGGTCGACTTCGGGGTCTTCTTGGTGCGTTTGCGGGGGGCCTCGATGAGGGGCGCGGGGTTGTCTACGGTGTAGACGGCCGCGCTCTCCACCGGGCCGATGCCCGACGTTGCGGTTTCAGTCGTGGACATCTGCGTCAGCTCCCGAAGACAACACGAGCGGCGTGGCCGAGCACGGGGTAGATCGCCCCGAGCATGAGCACGACCCACAGGCCGACGACGGACCAGAGCATCTGCTTCTGGTAGCGCGGGCCCTTCGACCAGAAGTCGACGGCGATGACGCGCAGGCCGTTGAGGGCGTGGAAGAGGATCGCGGCGACGAGGCCGTACTCCAGCAGTGCGACGATCGGCGTCTTGTAGGTGGCTACGACCTTGTCGTAGTCCTCGGGGGAGACACGCACAAGAGCGGTGTCCAGCACATGTACGAACAGGAAGAAGAAGATGAGGACGCCGGTGACTCGATGAGCCACCCAGGACCACATTCCTTCCCGGCCGCGGTACAGCGTTCCAGCCGGCACGGAAGAACCCTCCGGGAGCGGGGATTTAGGGCCGCGCCGGCTTCTCTGTCGGTCGGGCCCGGCCGGGTACGGTCCTCCGGCCCTCAGCATCGTAACCAGGCGCTGACGCGGGTCTTACGGCGGGCCTGCTTGTGTGATCAAACTGGCACCCAAAGGTGCGCGTATGGGCTAGTTTCGGGCGGCTGGTGGGGTGGGGGGCTTGTCTTGTTTGCCGGGTGCGGGCCGAATGTGGCTGGTCGCGCCCCGCGGCGGAGCCGCACATGTCACAGCCCCGCGCCCCTTAGGGAATCCACCAACCGTCCTCTTGCCAGGCGCCGGAGTTCCTCCGCCACCACCACCCGCTCCTCCTCCGGATCGTTCGTCAACCGTGACCGGATTCCTGCCAGTACGTGGTCCAGGACCTCGTCCGGGGCAATTCCGTCCGGGCAGATGACGAACACGTGGCCGAAGCGGGCCTCGTACGCCGCGTGGGCCGCGTCGAGGGCCATGTGGGCCGCCTCGTAGGTGTCGTCCGGCAGGACCGGGAGGGACTCGCCCGCCAGCGCCTCCGCCAGGTCGCCCGGTGTGAGGTCGTACGCCGCCTCGTCGGATGCGGCGAGTAGGGCGTCCAGGTCGGGGTAGGGGCGGTGGTCGGTGAGGCGGCGGGACCAGCGGAGGCTGTGGAGGCAGGTGAGGAGGGTGCGGCGGGCGTCCTCGGGAGGCGCTGTGTTGAACGTCTCCAGCGCATTCGGGGACGGCGAGGTGCGGGACTGCTCGGGCAGCGCCGGTATGGCCACTCGGCCGGGGAGGTGGGGGAGGCGGTGCGCAGGCAGGGTGGATCCTCGCGTCACGGACGGTGCGGCAGGGGATGTGGTGAGAGAAGTGGTGAGAAGTGCGTCACCACGTTATCTGGAGTGGTCATGACGTGTTCGACAGATGCCCGAATTTCACCCGGACGGGAGAGTTTCGGAACGTGTGGTGGACACCCGCGATCCACCGGGGGCCGTAGGTTGGCGCCGTGAGCCAGCACAGGCGCCGCTCGTCGGCGAAGCAGGTGAAGCGGAAGCAGATGCTGAAGCAGAAGCGGGGGCTGATCGCGGTCGCCGCGGCCACCGCCGTGGTCGCGGGTGGGGTGGGGCTCGGGCTGTGGGCGTCGTCCGGGGACGACGGGAGCCCTGTCGGCGCCGCGCTGAGTCCCTCCGAGGGTGCCGCCTCGTCCTCGCGTGCCGCAGCCTCGCGCACCCCCACTCCCACGCCGAGCCCGACCCGCGTCTATCCGCTGTCGCGGACGCCCCGCACCATTCCCGCCGTGCGCTCGCACACCCCGGCACGCGGTCCCGGCTGGCGGCCAGCCAAGGGGGAGCGGGTCGTCGTCGACGACGCTGACCTCGTCGACGAGGGGCGGCTGATCGCCGGTGAGCTGGGGCTGTCGTACGCGGGCGAGACGAGTGACGTGCGCGCCGGGGACGTACGGCTGGCGCTGAACGACGACGAGGGCGCGAACCCGGAGTCGTACGCGATGACCGTGCGCGGCGGGCGGGTCACCATCAGCGGGCCCTCGGACGCGGGGGTGTTCTACGGCACCCGCACGCTCAAGCAGGAAGTGCACGGCGGCTCCACGGCGCCGGAGGGCGTCGTGCACGACCAACCGGCCAAGCCGCGGCGCGGGTTCATGCTGGACATCGCGCGCAAGCCGTTCACCGCGTCCTGGATCGAGGACCGGGTACGGGAGTTGGGCGACCTCAAGTTCAACGAACTGGGGCTGCACTTCTCCGACGACCAGGGTTTCCGGATCGAGTCCACCAGCCATCCCGAGGTCGTCTCCAAGAACCATCTGACCAAGGCCCAGGTGAAGGCGATCGTCGATCTCGCCGCAAGTCGGCACATCACCGTCGTGCCCGAGATCGACTCGCCGGGGCATCTGGGCGCGGTGCTCGCCGCCCACCCGGACCTGCAACTGCGCAATGTCTCGGGTGTCGCCACGCGCGGTGCCATCGACATCTCCAAGGACGCGTCCGCCGCGATCGTCGACGAACTGCTCGACGAATACGCCGGGTTGTTCCCCGGCGACCAGTGGCACCTCGGCGGCGACGAGTACCAGGCGCTGACCGTCGCCAACCCCCAGGCGTCCTTCCCGCAGTTGGCCGCCGCCGCGACGAAGGCCTACGGCTCCGGCGGCACCGTCGCCGACCTCACCACCAACTGGCTCAACGACCGCGCCGACACCGTCCGCAACCACGACCGGACGATGCGGGTGTGGAACGACGGCTTCTTCGCGGGTACGTCCGTGCAGGCCGCCAAGGATCTCCAAGTCGCGTACTGGACGGGCAAGGAGATCGGCGCCCGGCAGCCCGTCGCCTATCTGAGCGCGGGGCGCAAGGTCCTCAACTACAACGACGAGTACCTGTATTACGTCCTCGGCGAGCCGCAGACCTTCGTCTATCCGACCGGGCGGCGGATCTACGAGCAGTGGACCCCGCGCGTGCTGCGCGGCACACAGGCCGTCCCCGCGAAGTACGACGGCCAGATCCTCGGCGGCTCCTTCGCGGTCTGGTGCGACCTCGCCAACTCGCAGACACAGGCCCAGGTCGCGGCCGGCATCCGGATGCCGCTGCGGGCCACCGTCCAGAAGCTGTGGGACCCGGGGACACCGGCGCTGACCTGGACGCAGTTCAAGTCCCTCGCGGACAAGGTGGGTTGAGGGCGGGCAGTATGTTCCTCCCTGTCGCTCGCACTCGGGGGGTTGTTTCATCGTGTCCGTTCCCATATCCACGCCCAGACCCGTGTCCCGTCTCCGCTCACCGGTCGGCATGGGCCGGGCCGCCGCCGCGCTGCTCGGGATCGTCGTCGCCGCCGATCTGTTCGCCGTCTACACCGGATTCAGGCTGTACGGCGTGACGGGCGACCTCATGAACGGCGCGACCGGCGGTGCGGTCCTCCGGCGGGCCGACGCCGCGGAGTCGCTCGACTCGCTGGCCGGGAAGGTCCATTCGGGCTCGGTGCTCGTGTGCGTCATCGTGTACGTGTCCTGGTTCGTGCTGGTGCGGGGCAACGCCGAGGTGTTCGATCCGGCCGAGCAGAGCATGAAGTCCTGGTGGGCGGTCGTCGGGTGGTTCGCCCCGGGGCTGAACCTCTGGTACCCGCGCCGGATCACCCTGGAGATCTGGGACGCCAGCAGGCCGCCCGCGGGCGCTCGCAGGTCGCATCTCCTGGTCAACGTGTGGTGGACGCTGTGGCTGTTCCTGCTCTTCGCCTACTGGCTGGGCCACCAGCACTACGAGAAGAACCGCGCGCCCGACTACAACCACGCCGTCCTCCAGTTGTCGCTGTTCGCCGACGTTGTCGAGATCGCGGCCGGCGTCCTCGCGATCCTCGTCGTCCTGCGCCTGACCCGCATGCAGCGGGACAAGGCACTGGCGGGGCCGGGTGTTCGGCTCACGGTCTGACGACCAGTTGGCCGAAAACCTCTTCTTCCGTTTCTCGACCTGCCCAGGGTGCTCCCGTGTGACACTCCCGGGGTGGAGCACGCAGTTCGGGGAAAGGCGGGCTCCATAGGGGAGGCGCCCCGAAGAGGGAGGTCTGGATGAGTCTGGCGGAACTGATCGCGCAGGCCGACGAACGCGCGCTGGCCGTCGGCGGACTGGCTTGTTTGGATCGGTGCGTGCCGCTGCTGGGCGGCGACGACGAGGTGCTGCGGCCCCTGTGGTCCAGCCTCGCGGACGGCGCCGAGGGGGAGACGTGGGGCGAGTGCCTGGAGCAGGCGCGTGCCAAGCTGCCCGCCCTCTTCGAGGAACCCGACGAGGACCGTGCCGTGGCGCTGGCCCGCACGATGCTCGCGACCGCGCCGGCGATTCCGGCCGGCCCCGCGGTACGGGAGTGGGCCGACGCCTGCTCGCTCGCCTCGCTGCGGATCCACCGGCTGCTGGAGGTCATGGCCCCCGCCGACGACGCGGACGCGATCGACTCGCGCCGTGAGGGTCGTACGGACGGAATGTCGCCCCTCGTCGCCGCCGAGCTGCGGCGCCAGATCGCCGTCCTGGAACTCCTCGCCGTAACCGGCCCCGGCGGACTGCGCCAGGTGCTCGCGGTGTCGACGGAGGGACGCCGGGTGCTGCGCGCGGTGGTCTCGCGGCGGGCGCGCGGGCGGAGTTGAGGACGGGACCGGGACGGGGCCTGTGAACGACGCGCGGGGACAAGGGAGTTCGGTGGCGCGGGGCTCGGCAAAATCGAGGTAATAAGAGACGCTGGCGTTCCCCAACGGTGGGGTCCGGGAGGACGATGAAGGCGGCCGCCGGACCGGGGAGGGCATATGGGCGAGAACCGTCGTTGGTGGGCGCTGGTCGTCATCGCGCTCGCGCAGTTGATGGTCGTCCTCGACATGACCATCGTGAACATCGCGCTGCCGTCCGCCCAGGTCGACCTCAACATGTCGGACGGGAACCGGCAGTGGGTCATCACCGCCTACACGCTCGCCTTCGGCGGACTGCTGCTGCTCGGCGGCCGGGTCGCCGACCTCGCCGGGCGCAAGAACACCTTCATGATCGGGCTGATCGGCTTCGCCGCCGCGTCCGCGCTCGGCGGTGCCGCCGCCAACCAGGGCATGCTGTTCGGCGCCCGGGCGCTGCAAGGAGTATTCGCCGCCCTGCTGGCCCCCTCCGCGCTGTCGCTGCTGACGACGACGTTCACCGACCCCAAGGACCGCGGCAAGGCCTTCGGCGTGTTCGGCGCGATTGTCGGCGCGGGCGCGGCAGTCGGCTTGCTCGCCGGCGGTTTCCTCACCCAGTACCTGGACTGGCGCTGGTGCCTCTACGTCAACGTGCCCATCGCGCTGGTCGCGTTCGCCGGCGCCTGGGTCCTCCTCAGCGACAGCTCCCGGCACCCGGAAGCGCACCTCGACATCCCCGGCGCGCTCCTCGGCTCGGCCGGCATGCTCACCCTCGTCTACGGCTTCTCCGAGGCGGAGTCGCGGAGTTGGGGCGACGGGCTGGTGCTGACGCTGCTCGCCGCCGGGGTCGTGCTGCTCGGCGCCTTCGGGTTCTGGCAGACGCGGGCACGGGTCCCGCTGCTGCCGATGACGGTGGTGAAGGACCGGCAGCGGGTCGGCGCGTTCCTGACCATCCTGTTCGTCACCATCGGCATGTTCGGTGTGTTCCTCTTCCTCACCTACTACATGCAGCGCGTCCTGGGCTATTCGCCGGTCAAGACGGGCGTCGCCTATCTCCCCATCACCGTCGGCATGATCACCGGCTCCACGCAGGTCGCGGCCCGGCTGCTGTACAAGGTCCCGCCGCGCACCCTGATGGTCCCGGGCCTGCTGGTCGCGGCGGGCGCGCTCGCGCTGATCGCCCAGGTCGGGGTGGAGCCCGCGTACGCCACGTACATCCTGCCCGGCATGCTGATGCTCGGCCTCGGCATGGGTACGGCGATGATGACCTCGGTGTCCCTGGCCACCGGAGGCGTCGCCCCGCGCGACTCCGGCGCGGCCTCCGCCACCTTCAACACGGCCCAGCAGGTGGGCGGTTCGATCGGTACGGCCCTCCTCAACACGATCGCCGCCACGGTCACCACGCGCTACGCCACCGCCCACGCGGGCCCCGGCGTGAACAAGCAACTCCTTGAGGCGAAGGCCGCGGTGCACGGCTTCAACGTCGCCACCTGGTGGGCGATGGCCTCGATCCTGCTGGCCGCGCTCATCGCGGGCGTCCTGGTCGACGCGGACCGCGTGCCCACGCCGGGCGCCGTTCCGACGGAGAAACCCCAACAGCCGGTGGACACAACGATCTAGGGTCCACGGCGTCCGGCCCCGCTCGAAGCAGGCGGCCAACTCCGGGTCGAGGGGCGGTACTTCACGCGGGGCGCCGCCGTGTTCGCCGTGGCCGAGGACACCGATCCGGAGGCCGGACACGGGTCTCCCGCGGTCGCGGGACGCCACGGGCTGTGACGTTTCTGTGAGGCCCGGCGCTGATGGCCATGGGGGGATCGGGGGACCGTCGCGGGGGTGCGCGGGCCGCCCGGCCCGGTCGGGATTCTTCGCGCACTCGGTACGGACGAGGACAGTCCTTGGGTCAGACAGGCGAGCCCCGGCGCGGGCACGCGTACGACGGGGAACTCGGCGCGGCCGTCGCGCGCGCCCAGCAGGGCGACGACAGCGCTTTCGCGGTCGCGTACCGGATCGTGCAGCCCGGGCTGCTCGGGTATCTGCGCGGGCTCGTCGGCGACGAGGCCGAGGACGTGGCGTCCGACGCCTGGCTGGAGATCGCCCGGGACCTGGGCCGGTTCCGTGGCGACGGGGCGGGCTTCCGGGGCTGGACGGCGACCATCGCCCGGCACCGGGCGCTGGACCATCTGCGCAGACAGCGGGTGCGTCCGCGATCGGCGACGCTGGAACAGGACGTACTCGAACTGCCGGACCCGCACAGCACCCACGACCAGGCACTGGAGTCCCTCTCCACCGAGTACGCCCTCGGTCTGGTCCGGGGGCTCCCGCCGGACCAGGCCGAGGCCGTCCTGCTCCGCGTGGTCGTGGGACTCGACGGCCCCGCCGCCGCGCGGGTGCTGGGCAAACGGCCCGGCGCGGTGCGTACGGCGGCCTACCGGGGGCTGAAGCGGCTGGCCCGCGAACTGGGCGGGACGGGGCGTGAATTGGGCGAGACGGAAAGGGACGGAGACGGACATGGACATGGCTGACCATGAAACGGGCCTCCCGGGCCCTGCTGACACGGGCCTCCCGGCGCTGCTGGGCGCGGCGCTGCGCGAGGGCGAGGTGGACGGCGAGGCCGAACGGCGAGCGGTGGCGGCGTTCGTGGCGGAGTTCAAGGCGGCGAGGGACGCGGGGCTCCGGCCGGCGCCGACCCGCAGCCAGGACGACTGGCGGCCCAGGGGCAGTGCACCGTAGGCGAAGAGGCTTATCAGCGACAGAGGCAGAGACACCGCGGAGACGGCCGGGGCCGCCACCCCCCACAGGAGAGGCCCCGGCCGTCGCGCTGTACGGGCCGCGCGGCGGCCCGTACTTTTTACAGCGCCATGAGTGCGTTTTCTGTCACACCGCACCGCCGAACCAAGTAGTTGCAGCTTGTACTGACATGGACGAGGAACAGTTTCAGGTCGTAACGTGCCTTTCGCGCCGGAGGGCGGACGCGACCAACACCATTCGAGGGACCACGTGCTGGGGGACGACGCGGAGCTGACCGCCGCGGTGCTTGCGGCACAGGACGGGGACGAGACCGCGTTCCGGACTGTGTACCGCACGGTGCACCCACGGTTGCTCGGATACGTACGGACGCTGGTCGGCGATCCGGACGCCGAGGACGTCGCGTCCGAGGCCTGGCTGCAGATCGCCCGTGACCTGGACCGGTTCAGCGGGGACGCGGACCGGTTCCGCGGGTGGGCGGCCCGGATCGCCCGCAACCGTGCCCTGGATCACATACGGATGCGCGGCCGGCGCCCCGCGATAGGCGGCGACGAGAGCGAACTCACCGGTCGCGCCGCCGATTCCGACACCGAGGGAGAGGCCATCGAGGCCCTGGCCACCGACAGCACCCTCTCCCTCATCGCCCAACTCCCGCAGGACCAGGCCGAGGCCGTCGTCCTGCGGGTGGTCATGGGACTCGACGCCAAGACCGCCGCGGAGACCCTGGGCAAGCGGCCCGGCGCCGTCCGCACGGCCGCGCACCGCGGTCTGAAACGGCTGGCGGAACTGCTCGGCGGCGACCCGGAATCGGCCGCTGCCCTCGATGCCCTGCCCCCCCAGCGAGACCCGCGCGACCGCGCGGTGACGTCCGCCACTGTGACGCATACGCGCACGCGGACGCAGAAGGACATGTGATGGCCGACGAGCGCTCTGCTTTTCCGGGGGACACCGAATCCACCGGCGGCTCCGCCGCGGGCCGGAACCCCGGCCGATGGCTGGACCGTGGGACCGCCGAGCTGTTGCTGCGCGGCGAGTCCCCCGAAGCCGTCGATCCGGCCGCCCGCGAACAGGCCGAGCGGCTCGCCAGGGCCCTCGGCGCACTGTCCGTGGAACCCTCGCCCAAGGTCGAACTCCCGGGCGAGGAAGCCGTGTTGGCCGCCTTCAGGGCCGCGCGCACCGGCAACGACGTCGCGCGGGCGGCCGTCGGCCGGCGCGGCCGTACGGCGTCCTCCGACGCCGGGCTCGTCCGGCTCGGGCGGCCCGCCTCGGCCGTCCCGGGTCCCCGCTGGGGAAGATCCGTGCGGTTCGGACTCACCGCCGCGCTCGCCGCCGGGGTGTTCGGCGGGGTCGCGGTCGCCGTCGGCACGGGCGCGCTGCCGACGCCGTTCCACGACGACCCGGCGCCCGCCGCCTCGATCTCCGCCGCCGAGACACCGCCCGACCGCACCCTCGTCTCGCCCGCGCCGAGCGGCACCCGCGGCCCGGGCACGCCGACGACGGGCAGCGGTTCCGACGACTCCTCGGGCGAGGCCTCCGGAAGCGGCACGAACCCCACACCGAGCGCCGGCACCGACGACGACAAGTCCGCCGGTTCGGGCACCTGGTGGCGCGGTGTCGCCTCGTCCTGCCAGGCCGTGCGCGAGGGCACGCCCCTGACCCCCGGCCGCAGGCGCGCCCTGGTGGGTGCGGCGGGCGGTACGTCCCACGTGTCGACGTACTGCGACAAGCTCCTGAAGCGCACCGGCACCGGCACGGACGACTCGGACGACAAGAGCACCGGCGGCAAGGGCAGCGGCACCGGCGACGGCAAGACCGGCGACGGTCAGACCGGTTCCGGCGGTCAGGGCGGTGAGTCCGACGGGCAGGGGCACATATCCCCGCTCGCACCGGGCGGCGGTGGCAGCGGTGGCGACAGCGGTGGCAGCGATGGCGGTGGCTCCGGCGGCGGGTTCGACGACAGCAGCGCCGCCAGTCCCGCCCCCTCCACCTTCACCCCGCTCATCCGGCACCGGTCGCCGTCCGACCCGGCCCCGGCGCACACCACCGACACCCGGCAGACCCCGGCCCCGAGCCCGACGTACAGCGCGCTCTGAACTCGGCGCGCGCCGTTGACCTGCGCTTTTGTGAGGCGCGGAGATTTTTTCCCGGAAAGTGTGACGTTTCCGGCCGCCGCGGCGCAGTACTGAGTGAGCCGACTGGTCATCGGCCATCGCACGGAGCCGGGGGTTCCCCCCGTACCTACGGCTCGTGCACCCGGCGCGGGTGGGACACGTTCCCCCGGTCCCGCCCGCGCCTCATACCTCTCACCGCCTCGTATCCCTCACTTCCCTCACTGATGGACGACGACCTTGTCGCCGGTCCGCACCTGCGCGAAGAGACTCGCGATCGCCGCCTCGTCCCGTACGTTGACGCAGCCGTGCGAGCCGCCCGCGTAGCCCCGGGCCGAGAAGTCGTAGGAGAAGTGCACCGCCTGGCCGCCGCTGAAGAACATCGCGTACGGCATGGGGGAGTGGTAGAGCGTGGACACCCAGTCCCGGGCCTTCCAGTAGACCTGGAACACACCGTCGCGGGTCGGGGTGTACTGCGCGCCGAACCGTACCGACATCGTCGACACCGTCCGGCCGTCGATCATCCAGCGCAGGGTGCGGCTCGTCTTGTCGATGCACAGCACCCGGCCGGTCAGACAGCGCGGGTCGGGGGCGCCGGCCGGCTGGCCGCCCATCAGATACAGGTCCCACTTGCCCGGCTCGTGCGTCATCTTCAGCAGCCGCTGCCAGGTGACGGTGTCGGTCTCACCCGTCTTCGGCAGCCCGCGCTTGCCCTGGAAACCCGCGACGGCCTGCTCGGTGAGATCGTCGTACGTCCCCGTCGGCCCGTCGAAGAGCCAGTCGGCCTGGCGCAGCCGCGCCTGCAACTCGCGTACGTCCGTGCCGCTGTCGCCGCGCGCCCACAGGACGTTCGCGGCGCGGACGGTGCCCGGAGTGCTCGCGGTGGCGGTGGCCGAGGGCTTGGCATCCGCACCCGGCAGCTCGATGTGCACGGGCAGATGGTGCCCGCCGTCGGCGTCCGTGCCCTGCACCGTGCAGCCGCACACCGCCACCAGGGCCGACAGGGCCGCCGCGGCGGCGAGCGCTCTCCCCATGCCCGTAGTACGCATCGCGGACCCCTGTCGTCTCACCGGCGTCGTACGCCGAAGACGTACCCCTGAGGTCCGCCCCGGATGCCGGGTCGCGAACGACACCTTCTGGGCCGTCGGACCCCGTGCGACACTCGTGCTCATGTTCGGTGTCATAGACCTCCCCACCTACCTCGCCGGCCTGGTCCTGATCGTCCTGCTGCCCGGCCCCAACTCCCTCTACGTCCTCTCGGTCGCCGCCCGCCGCGGCACCCGTGCCGGCTACACGGCCGCCGCCGGTGTCTGGTGCGGGGACACCGTGCTGATGACGCTCTCCGCGGCCGGGGTCGCCTCGCTGTTGCAGGCCAACGCCGTGCTGTTCGGGATCGTGAAGTACGCGGGGGCCGGGTATCTGACCTGGCTGGCGTTCGGGATGCTGCGGGCCGCCTGGGCGATGTGGCGGACCCGGAAGGAGCGGGCGGCCATGGAGGCGGCGCCCGCCGAGGAGGCGGCCGAGGAGCGGCCGTACCGCCGTGCCTTCGTCGTGAGCCTCTTCAACCCGAAGGCGATCCTGTTCTTCGTCGCCTTCTTCGTTCAGTTCGTCGATCCTGGGTACGCCTACCCCGCGCTGTCCTTCGTCGTGCTCGGTGCCTTCGCGCAGCTCGCGAGTTTCTTCTACCTCAGTGCCCTGATCTTCGGCGGGACCCGGCTGGCGACCGCCTTCCGCCGTCGCAGGCGGCTCGCGGCCGGGGCCACCTCGGCGGCCGGGGCGCTGTTCCTGGGCTTCGCGGTGAAGCTGTCACTGGCCAGTTCGGTCTAGCGGATTTAGCGGATGCCGTGGCGCTCCGCGTACTCCGCGAGGCCGTCCTCCGTGGCGCCCGCCCAGCCGACGTAGCCGTCGGGACGGACCAGGAAGAGGCCCGTGCCGTACGGCTCGGTGGCCGGGCCCTCGACGACCCGCACCGACTCGCCGACGCCCGCCGGGGCCTTCGTGCCCAGGGCTAGCAGGGTCCAGTGCGGGCCGCGGAAGGCGTCGAAGAGGCGGACGCCGTCGATCGTGCGGTCCGGAGCGCGGTCGCCCGCCCGTAGCGCGTCCTCGGTCAGGTCGCCGCGGGTCTCCACCGAGAGGGAGCGGTCGCGGTAGCCGAGGCCGAGCTGCTGGGTGGCCCTGCCGCGCCGCACCTCGCCGCGGTGGACGCGGGTGGAGAGGCCGAGCATGTCGGCCGCGTTGGGCAGCCGCTCCTCCTCGTAGGTGTCGAGCAGCGACTCGGGGGCGCCCTCGCGCAGCACCGCGCCGAGCTTCCAGCCGAGGTTGTAGGCGTCCTGGACGCTGGTGTTGAGGCCCTGCCCGCCGGCCGGCGAGTGGACGTGCGCCGCGTCCCCGGCGAGGAAGACCCGCCCGGCGCGGAAGCGGTCGGCCAGTGCGGCCCGGGGCCGGAAGTTCGAGGCCCAGCGCAGTTCGGTCACGTCCTCGGGGGCGAGGTGGCTGCGGTCGGCGACGGTCTTGCGGACCCCGTCGAGGGAGAGGTCCACGTCGGTGCCGTCCGGGTACTGGGCGATGACCTGGAAGTCCTCGGTGCCGGCCAGCGGGAAGACCGCGAGGAAGCCGTCGCCGTCGGCGCGCGGCGGGAAGACGTGCACGCTGTCGCGGTCCAGGCCGGTGATCCGGACGTCCGCCACCAGCATCGGGTTCGGGTCGACCGTCTCGCCCGTCATGCCGATCCCCAGCGTCCGGCGTACGACCGAGCGACCGCCGTCGCCCGCGACGACGTACCGGGCGCGGACGGCGGCACCGGAGGCGAACTCCACGCTCACGCCGGCCCCGTCCTGCGCGAAGCCGGTCACCTCCCGCCCGAAGGCCACCTTTCCGCCCAGCTCCGTCAGCCGTCCGAAGAGGATCTCCTGGGTGCGCCACTGCGGCACCATCCACGGCCTGCCGTACGGCGAGTCCGGGACCGTCTCGGACGGCTCGAACATCTGGTGCTCGCCGACCTTTCGACCGTCCTGCCAGACCGCCCCGGTCGGGTAGGTGCCGCCCTTCGCGAGGATCTCGTCGATCACGCCGAAGTCGTCGAAGACCTCCATCGTGCGCGGCTGGAGTCCCTTGCCGCGAGAGCCGGGGAACAGCGCGTCCGCCTTCTCCACGACCAGCGCGTCCACCCCGCGCCGGGCCAGGTCGATGCCGAGGGTGAGGCCGGTCGGGCCCGCGCCGACGATCAGCACCTCCACGTGTTCTGCCATGATCCCTGTCTCCTTAACGCCGTTAAGTTGCTCCGGCCATCAGGGTGCCCTTAACGCTGTTAAGCTGTCAACCGTGAGTACGGAACGACGCACGCCCCTCGACCGCAAGCGGGTCGCGGACACCGCCCTGGAGCTGCTGAACGAGGTCGGTCTCGACGGACTGTCCCTGCGAGCCATCGCCAAGAAGCTGGACGTCAAGGCGCCCGCGCTGTACTGGCACTTCAAGGACAAGCAGGCCCTGCTCGACGAGATGGCGACGGAGATGTACCGGCGGATGGTCGCCGGCGCCTCGTCCACTCCCGAGAACACCTGGCAGGAGCGGCTGCTGAACTCCAACCGCGCCCTGCGCGCCGCGCTGCTCGGCTACCGCGACGGCGCCAAGGTCTTCAGCGGCTCCCGCTTCACCGGCACCCTGCACGCGGTCGAGATGGAACGCACCCTGCGCCTGTTCACCGAGGCCGGCTTCACCCTCGCCCAGGCGGTCCGCGCGACCTCGACGTCGTACCTCTACACGATCGGGTTCGTCAGCGAGGAGCAGGGCGTCCAACTGCTCCCGGACGAACGCCGGGAGGGCTACGACGTGAACGAACGCGCCCGCCTGCTGGCCGACTTCCCTCTGTCGGCAGCGGCGGGCGCGGAGATCTTCGAGGACTACGGCAAGCACTTCGAGGAGGGGCTGGCCGTGGTCGTGGCGGGGGTGGAGGCGCGGTTCGGGATCAGGTGAGGGTTCGTCAGTTGTGGGTGCCGTACCAGACGTAGAAGGAGGGATCCGCCTCCGGCTGCTGGTAGAGGTCGGCCTGGGAGACCGTGAGGGTGCCGTGCAGCGGGAACACCACCGAGCACAGGCCGGGGTCGGAGCGGCGGATCAGCGGGGCGGTGCGGTGGATGACGGACGGTGAGCAGGTCAGGTGCAGGAGGTGCAGCGGGCCGAGGTGCCGGGTGCGGGCCAGGGCCCGGAAGTCCTCGTCGGCCCCGCTCGTCGCCCGCATCGGGGGGCGCCGCCGCGCAGGAAGTCGTCGAAGCCGGCCAGCCGGTCGGGTGGTGGCAGGTCCTCGCTGCGGAACACCGTCCGGAATGCGGTCCCGATCACGCGGCCCCCTGATCGATCGTCCACTCATTCGAATGTTGGATCGTCGAGCGCGGGCTCGGGATGTGTGCTGGAGTGGCTATTTGTAAATGGAGGGCGGCCCGTAACTTCGCGTTCACCTGTTGGCCCCGGCAGGGTTGATATCCGGGCTCGAACATCTCCTACGGTCACAAGAATCCGCCCCGGAGAGAGCCCAGGTGTACGCGTGACCAACCGCCCCCCAACACTGTCCGTGATCGTCCCTTGCTACAACATCGAGGCCTATGTCCCGGAAACGGTGACAAGTCTCGTCAACAACGCGAGTGACGAGTTCGAGTTCCTGTTCGTCGAGGACCGCTCGACCAAGGACAAGACCTATGAGGCTCTCCTGGAGCTGACGAAGCGGCTCCCGAACAGCAGGGTGATCCGGCACGAGAAGAACGGCGGTCTGGCCACCGCCCGCAACACCGGGATCGACGCGGCCGAGGGCCGTTACCTCACGTTCCTCGACGGCGACGACTGGCTCGCGCCGGGCTATCTCGCCGACCTGGTGGACGTGATCGAGCGCTTCGACGTCGACTTCGTGCGGACGGACCATGTGACCGTCACGGGTGTTGAGCGAGCCATCCAGCGGTCCCCCGAGGGCCGCCGGCACACCCCGCTCGACCCGCGCAGCTCGATCCTGCCCGTCGACGACACGACGATGGTCGACTACCCGTACGCCTGGGCCGGCATCTACCACCGGCGCCTCCTGGACCGCGGCCTGCTGCGCTTCCACGACGGGCTGCGCACCGCCGAGGACCGCCCCTGGATCTGGGAGCTGCACCGCAAGGCGGAGTCGTACGTCGCCGCCAGCCTGCGCGGGGTCTTCTACCGCCGGGGCCTGGCCGGTTCGCTGACCCAGATCGGCGACGTCCGCCAGCTCGACTTCTTCCGCTCCTTCGACCTGGTCCTCGCCGAACTCGCCGACGACCCCGAAGCCGCGAAACTGAGGAAGAAGGCGCTGCGCAACTACTGCGTCGTCATCGCCCACCAGCTCCTGGACCGGGGCCGTTTCGAGCGCAGCGTGCACGCCAAACTGCGGCAGATGGCCGCCGAGGCGCTCGGCCGGATGACGGAGACCGAACTCAACGAAGCACTCGTCGGCATGGGCGAGGAACGCGTGCACACGCTGCGGCGCATCCGCGGTGGCATGAAGGGAGTCGCGGCATGAGCGGCACGACACAGATCTTCTTCTCGGCCACGCAGTACGCCGCCGCGACCGTCACCGCCGCGATCCGCGCCGGTTTCTTCGGCCCCCGTACGGCCCACCGCCGCATTCTCGTGGTCAGCAACACGGCCGCCGTGCCCGAGGTCGGCACCCCGCTGGACCGGATGCCCGGCTTCGAGAAGCTGCGCCCCGAGTTCGACGAGGTGCGCTCGTGGAACGAGTTCATCTCCCCGTTCCACCCGGCCGGCTGGTCCCCGCGTGCCCAGGACGCCTCCCTGTGGGAGAAGGCCGTACGCCTGGCCTGGAACCTCGGTGACGAGGACGTGGAGATCGCCTGCGAGTCCATCCAGGCCAACCCCTCCCGCGCGGTCGCCGACATCTTCGCCGACAGCCCGGTGCACGTGTACGCGGACGGCCTGATGAGCTACGGCCCCACCCGCAACCGCATCCCGCACAACCTGAACAGCCGTATCGCGCGCGTGCTGCACCTCGACCTGATACCCGGGCTGCGGCCGATGCTGCTGTCCGAGTACGGGGTCGAGCCGCAGCCCATCCCGAACGAGGCGATCGTCGACGTCCTCGCCCAGATCGGCGAGGAGGGCGCCTCGATCCTCGCCGACAAGCTCCCCGCCGAGGACCGGCCGACGGCCGTGATGCTCGGCCAGTACCTCTCCGCCATCGACCTGATCACCCAGGACGAGGAGGAGCAGCTCCACGTCCGCATGCTGCGCGCGGCGGCGAAGGCGGGCCACCAGGACATCCTGTTCAAGCCCCACCCCAGCGCACCGGCCGTCTACAGCACGTCACTCGAGCAGGCCGCCGACCAACTCGGCGTCCGCCTCACGGTGTTGCGCGAGCCGGTCCTCGCCGAGACGGTGTTCGCCTACCTGCGCCCGCAGTTGGTCATCGGCTGCTTCTCCACGGCGCTGATGACGGCCGCCGCCTTCTACGACATCCCCGTCGCCCGGGTCGGCACCGGACTGCTCCTCGAACGCATCACGCCGTACGAGAACAGCAACCGCATCCCGCTCACCGTCATCGACGCGATCCTCCCCGACGCGGAGAAGGACAAGGTCGGGCAGCCGCTCGAACTGGGCCGTCTGGCCGAGGAGTTGGCGCCGCTGGTGCGGGCCGTCGGCTACTGCATGCAGGCCCTCAAGCACCACGCGATGCGCGACGAGGTGACCGCCTGGCTCGCCGTCCACCTCGACGCGTACCCGCAGTACTTCAAGAAGCGCCGCCTGACCAGCCTCCGCCTGCCCGGCGGCAGTCCGGTCCGCGCGGAGTCGCTGCGCAGGAACCCCACCGTACGGCGCGTGGTGCGCCGTATCCGGGCCGCGCAGGCCTGAACGGACAACAGGTGCCCCCCGGCCATGTCGGGGGGCACCTGAGGCGTTTCAGAGGCGGGTCGCTTCCGGTGTCACTTGCCGAGCTTCGCCGCCAACTGCTTCGACTGAAGTGTCATCGTCCGCTTCAGCCGTGGCCCGAACGGCTTCTCCACGAAGCGGTGCATCAGATACGCCAGGCACAGCAGCCCCGGCACGGTGATCGCGAGCGTCTCGTACGGGCCGAGCCCGAAGCCCCGGTGCAGGATGCGGATCGCGAACCAGCCCAGGTGCTCGTGGATCAGATAGAACGGGTACGTCAGCGCGCCCGCCAGCGTCAGCCAGCTCCAGTTCGCCCAGCTCGTCCAGCCCAGCGCCACCGCAGCGACGGCCGCGAAGGCGACCAGGACGATCGCCTGGATGACATGCGGGTTGCGGTGGAAGTCGCCGGTCATGCCCGGGTGCCACAGGGCCGTCACCGAGTAGCGCTGACCCAGCAGGAAGGACATCCCCACGATGCCCCACAGCAACAGGTCACTGCCGTAGCGGTAGATCAGGTAGAAGGCGAGGCCGCCGATGAAGTACGGCGCGTGGTCACGCATCACCAGCTCGGTCGTCAGCGGGTTGTCGGCGACCCGGGCGAAGCAGCCGGCCATCGTCCACAGGATGCAGAAGGTCACCACCCGGCGGTAGGTGACGCCCTTCCAGATCACGAACAGCGCGAAGAACAGGTAGAACCGCATCTCCACCCAGAGCGTCCAGTCCACGCCGATGACGCGGGGCACGCCCATCGGCTGCTGGAGCATGGTGAAGTTGACCAGGAACTCGTCCGAGCGCAGCGGCTTGACGACCACCGGCATCAGCACCGACGCGGTGCCCACCAGGATCAGGGCCACCCAGTACGCCGGGTAGAGGCGCGCGATGCGGGAGCGGAAGAACTCGCCCATCGACTTGCCCCAACTGCTCATGCAGATCACGAAGCCGCTGATGAGGAAGAAGAACTGCACGCCGAGCGAGCCGTAGGTCCCCGCCTGGGACAGGGTCGGGAACATCTGTCCGGGGGACTGGTGCCAGGAGGACGCGACCTCACCGTTCTTGCCGGTGAAGTGGTAGAGGCACACCATCAGGGCGGCCAGCAGCCGCAGTCCGTCCAGGGCGCGCAGCCGGTTCTCCCGGGGCGGGCGGGGCGGGGCGACGGGTGGCTGCTCCGGGTCCTGCCCAGGGTCCTGGCCCCGCAGGGTGGGTGCCAGGGCCTGGTCAACCGCGTTCATCCTGGGCCTTTCTCGCCGATGTCGAATGGCTGTTCCGCAGTGGAACGATGTGACGCTACGAACGTTCGACGGATGAAAGGCAATTCAGCGGCGACACACAGGGGTCTCCTACATGTCGCCCGGATGAACAAATTGAATGAACGCTAACGGCCGGACAACGCCCGGGCGCGCCGGGCGATCCGCCGGACCGTCTGATTGCGTGGAATGAAGGACAGTTGTGCCGGTACGGCCCCGGGCAGCGCCAGCGCGGTCAGGCGGCGGCGTTTGAAGTAGCGCCAGGTGTGCGGGTTGAGCTGGGTGGAGAGATAGCGCTCGGCGTCCTCGCGCAGCCGCGGATAGATCTTGGGCTGCATCGCGAAACCGACCGCCTTGAGAAGTCCGGACAGTTCGCCCACGCGCTCCGGTGACGGCATCCGCCAGTCCGCCACCGCCTTCTTGTCGCCGAGATCGGGCAGTACGGCGTCCACGATGGTCAGCGGCACCCGGTTGCTGTTCTGGTAGGGCGCGAGCCGGGCCAGCACGGTGTCCGTGCCGACGCGGGCGACCGGGAGGTCGTACAGGCCGGCGGCGGTGAACAGCGCGGTGGAGAAGCAGCCGACGACCAGGGCGGGACGCAGTTGCTGGAAGGCGACCTCGGCGAGCACCGGCCGGTCCAGAAGGGTGAGTTGAGCCCCCAGCTTCTTCGCCTCGTCCTCCAGGAGCCGGGACCAGCGGGAGGGCGCGACCGGGTGCGGCTTGAACACCAGCGTGCGGTGGCCGAGGGCCACGGCGCCGCGCACCATGCGCAGATGCAGCTCCTCCTCCTGCTGGTCGGTGAGGATGCCGAGCGCGGCGAGGTACTGGCCCAGCAGCAGGGCCGGTTGACCTTCTACGGCCGGCAACTCGTCCTCGGACTCGGCGAGTTCGCCAAGTACCTTGAGGAAGGCCTCCGTTGGCACCAGCTCCGGCGGGACGCCGAACTCGGTGAGCAGCAGCGGGGTGAGGCCCGGGACGAGATCGAGGTGCAGCAGTCGCTCGATGCGGGTGCCGACCAGCGGGTCGATCTTGTCGCGCGTGGGGCCATAACTTATGAGGCCGTCCGCGTAGACGTCGACCGGGGCGCCGGTGAAGAGCTGGCACAGCGCGAGCGACGGATTGACCTGCACGGACTCCACGGCGAGCCGGATCTCGTCGTCGCCCAGTCGCCACAGCAGCCGGACGTACCGCTCCCACATCGGGACGTCGTCGCCCCGCGGGCTCCAACCGCTCGGGTGGAAGGGGGAGATGGTCTCGTTCCACGACAGCACGTCGTCGAAGCGCCCGCGCAGCCGGTCGAAGCCCGGCATCGAGTCCACCGACGGGGTGGTCTCCGGGTTCGCCGCGTTGTTGGTGATCAGCAGCAGCCTGCGGTCGGCCTCGCCGAGGAGCCCGGCGTCCAGCGCGGCGGCCAGCGTCGCGGCGCCGTACAGGGTCGACGCGCACAGGATCTGGGTGGTGCGGGGCATCAGGCGGCCACCGTCCGGGCCGAGGTGGGACGGCGGCGCAGACGGCGAAGCCGGCTCGCGCGCTGGGGGTCCATCGAGTCCATCACGTCCGCGAGGACGTCCTGCGGCATGCGCTTGAGCGCGGCGGAACTCAGTGAACGCAGTTTTCGAGCCACGGCGGGTTCGAACCTCTCGATCGATCCGAGATGATGAGCCATGATCGCGCAATACGTGCGCACTGCTTTGGGCAGCAGTTTATCGGCGTCGCGGTCAGCCGCCGTTTCCTCGATTACCTGGTCGAACGCACGAATGAAATCGAGCTGCCGAACGTCCCCGATCTGGGTGAGCGAGGAGGCGACCCCGCGCCGGTAGAACACCCCCAGCAGCCCCACCGTGGCGAAGGACTCCGCCTCCCGGTGCAGCTTCCAGATCCACGGCCGGTCCTCGGCCGTGCGCAGCCCGTCGGTGAAGTGCAGCAGACCCTGGTCGACGAGTCTGCGGTGGTAGATGCCCGCCCAGGCGTACGCGTAGTCGACGGAGGTCGAGCGGTCGGCGGGCAGGATCGCGTCCCGCGGGTTCATCACCACACCCCGCCGGCCCTGCGGCACCCGGGCGATCGAGCGGGCCTTCGCCGTGCACACCACATGGTCGGTGCGCACGAAGTCGCAGCCGAGTTCCTCGATGGCGGCCAGCAGCCGCGGGAAGTAGTCCGGGGCGAGCCAGTCGTCGCCGTCCAGAAACGTCAGATACTCGCCACGTGCCTTGTCGATGCCGGTGTTCCGGGCGGTCGCCAGCCCTCCGTTCTTCTTGTGTCTGACATGCACGACGCCTGGCAGCTCGCGCTCCGCGCGCGCGAGAATGTCAGGGGTCTCGTCGGTCGAACAGTCGTCGACGAAGATGAATTCGAAGTCCTCCCGTGTGTTCGCACGCAGGCTCTTCAGGGTGTCGGGCGCGTATTGCTGCACGTTGTAGAACGGCACGATGACGGAGAGCTTGACCACCCGTATGACGGTAGAGGGCGCTCCGGCATCGGTCTTTACCATTGGTTTGATGTCGGGTGAACGCCACGTGGCGAACCTGTGAACCAGGAATTTTCGCGGCCCTACCACGCCCTGATTCGCCATTCAGCGGTGTGCTGTTAACCCTTTGTTGCCTTCGGGTTGGGCCGATCAACGGAATGGCTTCCTAGCGTCTTCGGTGTGCCAGCAAGTGCAACGCAGACCCTGCGAGTCGCCGTTCTCGCGGATTCCGACACCCGGTGGAAATGGGGTTCGCTCACCGCGAACCGCATCGCACCGGCGAATTCGGACATCTCTTTGGACGGATACCTCCTGCGGGGTCGTGCCACCCCAACAGCCCGCCAGTTGAAGGAAGTCGGCGTCACCGCCGACTCCCTCCGCGAGGTGACCGCCGTCGAGTTCCTGCGCGCCATGGAGAAGGAGCCGTACGACATCCTCGTGCTCTCCCTCGTCGGCGGCGGGGTCCAGGCGATGCTGCACGGCCTGGCCCGCGCCTGGGACGGGCGCACCGAGCGGCCCGTCGTCGTCACCGGCTATGTCGGCGTCGTCTACGAGAAGCTCACCGACGGTCTGCTGCTGCGGCACGGCGCGGACCTCGTCCTCGCCAACTCCCGCCAGGACGCGGAGCGTTTCCGCGCCGTCTACGACGGGGTCGGCGCCGACTCCTCCTCGGTGACCGAGGTCGCCCTGCCGTTCCTCGGCGGGGACACCTACACCGGCGAGAACGACCCGTACACAGTGGTCTTCGCGGTGCAGCCCTCGGTGCCCGACAACCGCAGGGACCGCGACTACCTGCTCAACAGGGCGATCCGGCACGCCCGTTTCCACCCGAACCGCGAGGTCCTCCTCAAGCTGCGCTCCAAGCCCGGCGAACACACCACGCACATCGAGGAGTTGCCCTACCAGAAGCTGGTCCAGGGCAAGGACCTCCCCGCCAACTTCAGCCTGGTGTACGGGCACATGGGCGAGGTGCTCGACCGCACCGACCTCCTGGTGACCATCAGCTCGACGGCCGCCCTGGAGTCACTGCACCGCCGCATCCCCACCGTCGTGCTGACCGACCTGGGAGTGCGCGAGGGGCTCGGCAACCACCACTTCGTGGGCTCCGGGTGCCTCGCCTCCTGGGACCAGCTCGACGCCGGGTACAAGCCCGTGCCCGACGCGGAGTGGGTCGCCCGGCAGGGAGTCGCGGCCGACGGCTCGTACGAGACGGCCTTCGACGCGGCCCGGGAGCGGATCGCCAAGCTGCTGGCCGGCTCCGACATGCCCGCCCTGAAGCCGTACTACACGCCCGAGACCGCCCCCGGCTATCTGCCCGGCATCCTCGCCCGCCACCACCTCGGCCCGGACGGCACCCCGCTGCCCGGCGCCCCCGCCGCGGACAAGGAGCCGGGCCCCGTCCGGCAGATCGTGCGCCGGGCCGCGCGCGGCGCCTACCGCCACGGCGTGCAGCGCGTGGCGCCCGTCATCCGCCGGATGGGGGAGCTGTGAACGCCAAGATTCCCGCTCAAGGAGTAGAGCCCATGTCCAACCCGCAAGCGGGCCAAGGCGCTTCGATGCGCCGGGTGCTCGCGGTGATCCCCGCACGCGGCGGCTCCAAGGGCGTCCCCGCCAAGAACCTCGCCCCCGTCGGCGGCGTCCCGCTGGTGGCCCGCGCCATCCGCGAGTGCCTCGCCTCGCGGCTCGTGACGGACGTCGTCGTCTCCACCGACGACCAGGCCATCGCCGCCGCCGCCCGCCTGGCCGGCGCCGAGGTCGTGCTGCGGCCCGCCGCCATCGCCGGCGACACGGCGACCTCCGAGGCCGCCGTCCTGCACGCCATGGACGCCCACGAGGCCCTGCACGGCGCGGCCGTCGACGTGGTCCTGCTCGTGCAGTGCACCAGCCCCTTCATCGTCCGCGAGGACGTCGACGGCATCGTCGGCGCGATCGTCGCGAACGGCGCCGACACCGCCCACACCGTCGCCCCCTTCCACGGCTTCGTGTGGCGCGACGCGGACGACGAGGCGACCGCGGTCGTCGAGGCGACCGGCACCGGCCAGATCGGCGGCGCCACGAAGGTCGCCAACCCCCCTGTCACCAGCGGCGGTTACGGCGTCAACCACGACAAGTCCTTCCGCCCGCGCCGCCAGGACCGCCCCCAGGACTTCCTGGAGACCGGCGCCGTCTACGGCATGGACGCGGTCGGCTTCCGCAAGGTCGGCCACCGCTTCTTCGGCCGCACCGAGCTCGTACGGACCGACCCCGCCCGCGTGTTGGAGATCGACGATCCCCACGAGCTGGCCAGGGCACGGGCGTTGGCCCCCCTCTTCGACGCGGACCGCCCCGGCTCACTCCCGACCGCAGACGACATCGACGCGGTCGTACTCGACTTCGACGGCACCCAGACCGACGACAGGGTGCTGATCGATTCCGACGGACGGGAGTTCGTCTCCGTGCACCGCGGAGACGGGCTCGGCATCGCGGCGCTGCGCAAGAGCGGCCTGAAGATGCTCATCCTGTCCTCGGAGCAGAACCCGGTCGTCGCCGCCCGGGCCCGGAAGCTCCAGCTCCCGGTCCTGCACGGCATCGACCGGAAGGACCTCGCACTCAAGCAGTGGTGCGAGGAGCAGGGCATCGCGCCGGAGCGCGTGCTCTACGTCGGCAACGACGTCAACGACCTCCCGTGCTTCGCCCTCGTGGGCTGGCCCGTGGCGGTCGCGAGCGCCCACGACGTCGTACGCGGCGCCGCACGCGCGGTCACCACCGTGCCCGGTGGCGACGGCGCTGTCCGAGAGATCGCCAGCTGGATCCTCGGCCCCTCTCTCGACTCCCTCACCAAGTAAGGAAACCCGCTGTCATGAGCAACAACTCCCGTCTGCGCCAGTTCGGTTCGAAGACCGCAGGACCCGGCCACCCCGTCTACGTCGTCGGTGAGATCGGCATCAACCACAACGGTGAGCTGGAGAACGCCTTCAAGCTGATCGACGCCGCCGCCGAAGCCGGCTGCGACGCCGTCAAGTTCCAGAAGCGCACCCCGGAGATCTGCACCCCGCGCGACCAGTGGGACATCGAGCGCGACACCCCCTGGGGCCGCATGACCTACATCGACTACCGCCACCGCGTGGAGTTCGGCGAGGACGAGTACCGCCAGATCGACGAGTACGCCAAGAGCAAGAACATCGACTGGTTCGCCTCCCCGTGGGACACCGAGGCCGTCGCCTTCCTGGAGAAGTTCGACGTCCCGGCCCACAAGGTCGCCTCCGCCTCCCTCACGGACGACGAGCTGCTCCGCTCGCTGCGCGCGACCGGCCGCACGGTCATCCTCTCCACCGGCATGTCGACCCCGAAGCAGATCCGCCACGCGGTCGAGGTCCTCGGCAGCGACAACATCCTGATGTGCCACGCCACGTCGACCTACCCGGCGGTGGCCGAGGAGCTCAACCTCCGCGTCATCAACACCCTCCAGGCCGAGTTCCCGAACGTGCCGATCGGCTACTCCGGTCACGAGACGGGCCTGCAGACCACCCTCGCCGCGGTCGCCCTCGGCGCCACCTTCGTCGAGCGTCACATCACCCTCGACCGCGCCATGTGGGGCTCGGACCAGGCGGCCTCCGTCGAGCCGCAGGGCCTGACCCGCCTCGTCCGCGACATCCGCACCATCGAGGCCTCCCTCGGCGACGGCGTCAAGAAGGTCTACGAGTCGGAGCTCGGCCCGATGAAGAAGCTCCGTCGCGTCAACGGCGTCGTCGCCGAGGCGGAGATCGCCGCGGCCGCGGGCGAGCCGGTCTCGGTCTGAGTTTGAGCCATTAAGCGCCAGCGTCACTTACGGTCACGGGACGGTCGTACGACAATGAGCCCCCACGCCGGCAAAGCCGGTCTCACCCC
Source organism: Streptomyces sp. NBC_01478 (assembly GCF_036227225.1). Lineage (GTDB taxonomy): Bacteria > Actinomycetota > Actinomycetes > Streptomycetales > Streptomycetaceae > Streptomyces. Next base: position 7,186,040 of record NZ_CP109444.1, read on the forward strand.
CCACACTCTCGCGTTCGTGGAGAGTCCGGTACAGCTTCTGAACGTGCTGGAGTGGGCGCACCTGCGTGCGCCCCGAGCCGAGGAGGCACCCGGCGGGGGGCTCACCCTCGTGGTCCTGTCGCCGACCGACCCGATGACCCGCGGCCAACTGCGCCGCATGGCCGACCTCGCCCGCGACGAAGGCCACACCGTGCGCTGGGAGGAGGCGCGGGGCGGACCCCTGGCCCCCTTCCAGACCATCGGCGGCCTGGCCCGGCTCCTCCGCCGGGCGGACCGGATCGTCATGGGCGACCCGTTCTCGCGGTATGTGCAGTTGTTGCTCACGATCACCAGGGCACGCGACCTGGTCGTGGTCGACGACGGCACCGCCACGATGGAGTTCGTCGCCCAACTCGCCAGCGGCGAACGCCTGGTGCGCTGGCACCGCAAGGGCGGCCGCCCCGGCCCCCGCGACCTGATCTTCGCCCCGGTCTCCTCGGCGGCCCGCCGCCGCCTCACCCCGAGCGCCCGCCGCACGGTGGAGATCTTCTCGTCCATGCCGATCGAGACGACCCCGGAGGGCGTCACGATCACGGCCAACGCCTTCGCCTGGACCCGCGCCACCTTCGGCCCGCCCCGCATCACCAAGGGCGCCGACATGGTCGGCACATCCCTGGTGGAAACGGGCGTGGTCGACAACGACCGCTACCTGGAGGCGGTCGCCACCCTCGCCAAGGCCCACGGCGCGACCCGCTACTTCGCCCACCGCCGCGAGAGCACGGAGAAACTCCACCGGCTGGCGGTGGAGACGGGCCTGGAGATCGTCCGCCCGGACCTTCCCCTTGAACTGATCGCCCGCCGCGGCCCCATCGGCCGTACGATCCTCAGCTTCCCCTCGACCGTCGTCCACACCTTGCCGCTGGCCCTGGTCGGCACGGAGGTCCGGGTCGCGGTGTGCGACATCGACCCCGCGTGGCTGACGGAGAACGCCTCGCCTCGCGCGCAGGGGTTCCTGTCGGGGGTCACGGGGACGGCGCGGGATGTGCATCGGCTGTCGGCGGTGACGGTGGCGTAGGACGGCCGGGGCGGGGGCGGCCTGTCACGCTCAAGGCGTGCAACCACAACCAGGAATCGCGCCTACGACCCCGCCCACCGCCGGCACCCTGTTCGCCGCCCTGTACGGCGAACTCACCCCGCACGCCTGGCACGACCCCGACTCCGAGCACGACGCGTATCAACTGTTCCACCGGCGCTCGCTCGCCATGGGCTGGCTGGAGGACCGGGCGGTCCTGACCTCGGGGCGCACCGGCGAGGAGCGTCCGGTCGGCGGCCCGGGACTCTGGGCCATGAACGACGCCGGTTGGGCCCACCCCGGGGCCGCGCCCGACGCGGGACTGGTCTCCTGGTTCCAGGTAGAGGCCGGTCCTGTGACGGCCGAACGGCCGCTCCCCGTCCAGCCGTTCCTCCGCTGCGCCCAGGACGTGACGGCACGGATCGGCACGGTACGGCTCTCCGCCGTGCAGGTGCTGTTGCCGGTCCAGGGAATCGATCCCGGCACCCGGCCGCCCTACGCTGCCGTACCGTCCCTCCTCACCACCGAGTGGTTCGGCGAGCGCGACCCGGCGGCCAGGACCCCGGTGGACGTCCGCGTCAACAGCGGACGCGATCCGGTGATCCCGGCCGTCGCGCGTCAACTCGCCCAGGATCTGCGGGACTTGAACCAGGACGTGTTCACGTGCGGGGATCACGACGTCGCCGCGCCGGGCGATGTCCTTCCGCCGCTGTTCCACGACAGCTTTTGGAACGGGCCGCCCCTGCACGGCATGACACTGCGCGGGGATCTCGCCGAGTGGTCCTGCGACGCGATCGGATGGCTGGCCGCTACCGTCGCCGACTGTGCCGCCCGGCTCGGGGTGCGGTCACCCCTGCTCCTTACCGTCACCGCTCATTCGGAAGCGGAAGGCTTGTGAGCCAGAATGAAGGCGCGGCCCAACCTCTGCTGGCCCGTGGGCTCCACGCGGGCCTGTGCGGCGAGGGTCAGGCCCGCCTCCGTGAGGTGTGCGGCGATCTGGGCCGGGGTGCGGAAGTAGTAGTCGAGCGCGATGTCCTGGCCGTAGCGCTCGGTCATGTGGATGTGCTCGCCCTCCGAGGCCTGGAAGGCGAGCAGGACCTGGCCGCCCGGCCGCAGGACCCGGTGGAACTCGGCGAAGACGTCCGGCAGGCGGTCGTCCGGGATGTGGATCGTCGAGTAGAGGGCGATCACACCGCCGAGGGTCTCGTCCGGTACGTCCAGGGCGGTCATCGAGCCCACCTCGAACCGGAGTTGGGGATGCGCCTCGCGGGCCAGCGCCACCATGTGCGGGGAGAGGTCGATGCCGAAGGCCGGGACGCCGAGGGCGTTCAGGCGCGCCGTCACATAGCCGGGGCCGCTGCCGACGTCGGCCACCGGTGCCTTGTCCGCCGCCGTACGGACGAGCTCGGCGAAGGCGGCCAGCAGGGCGGTTTCGAGGGGGCCCGCGCCCAGGCCGTCGGGGTGCTCGGCGCTGTACGCGGGGGCGATCGTGTCGTAGGAGGAGCGGGTGGCCTCTATGAAGTCCGCGGTCGCAGCCGCGTTCGGGTCGGTCACGTCGGCGGACCCTACCAAGGACACACTGCGTAGCCGTAGCGTCGCGTGGCGGTGAGGATTCCGCGATACGGACGGTTCAAGCTGTGCTGTGGTGAGGCGTGGTATCCCAGAAGAAGCGGGAAGTTTACCCATCCCAGCAAGCAGCTATGCGGCCGGCGGTCAGATTTTCTTCGACTAACGGGTTGAACTTTTGTTGATCGAGGGTCAGTTGACCACCCGGGCGCCCTACCCTTCAGAGGGTGAAGCAATTGAAGTCACCAGAGTCCGAGGCAGAGTCCGAGGTCGAATCCGTCGGGAATGTGCTTTCGGGCACCCTGCCGGAGGACCTGCGTGCCGAACTCGTCGCCTTCCGGCGCGACTTGCACATGCACCCCGAGCTGGGCAACCAGGAGTTCCGGACCACCGCCGCGATCAAGGCCCGGCTGGAACAGGCCGGTCTCCAGCCGCGCGTCCTCGCCATCGGGACCGGGCTCGTCTGTGACATCGGCCCCCGCGACACCGCCGTACCCATGCTCGCGCTGCGCGCCGACATCGACGCCCTGCCCATCCCGGACACGAAGAGTGACTGCGCGTACCGCTCCACCGTGCCCGACCGGGCCCACGCCTGCGGCCACGACATCCACACCACCGTGGTGCTCGGCGCCGGCCTCGTGCTCGCCAGGCTGCACGAACAGGGACTGCTGCCGCGGGCCGTACGGCTGCTCTTCCAGCCCGCCGAGGAGGTCCTGCCCGGCGGCGCGGCCGACGCCATCGAGTGCGGGGTGCTGGACGGGGTGGGGCGGATCATCGCCGTGCACTGCGACCCCAAGGTGGACAGCGGGCGGATCGGGCTGCGGGTCGGTCCCATCACCTCGGCCTGCGACCGGCTGGAGGTCTCCCTGGACGGCCCCGGCGGGCACACCGCCCGGCCGCACCTCACCACCGACCTGGTGACCGCCGCCGCCCGGGTCGCCACCGACGTGCCCGCCCTCGTCGCCCGCCGGATGGACGCGCGCAGCGGGGTCTCCGTGACCTGGGGGCGGATCGAGTCGGGGCACGCGCCCAACGTCATCCCGCAGCACGCCGAGCTGTCGGGCACCGTACGGTGTCTCGATCTCGACGCCTGGCGGCAGGCGCCCGACGTCGTGCACGCGGCGATCGACGAGGTCGCCGGGCTGTACCGGGCCAAGTCCGCGATCAACTACGTGCGCGGGGTGCCGCCCGTGGTCAACGACGTGCTCGTCACCGAGCTGCTGCGGGACGCGATGATCGCGCGGCGCGGGCCCCTCTCCGTCGAGGACACCGAACAGAGCCTGGGCGGCGAGGACTTCTCCTGGTACCTGGAGCACGTGCCCGGCGCCATGGCCCGGCTCGGCGTGCGGACCCCGGGGGAGCGGACCGTGCGCGACCTCCACCAGGGCGACTTCGACGCCGACGAGTCCGCGATCACGGTCGGCGTGGAGCTGTTCACCGCCGCCGCGCTGATCGACGCCGCGCTCTGAACGGGAAGGGGACGTGGGAGTGCCCGTTCGGTACCCCTACGTCCCCTTGTGTCACCCGGGTGTAACCACCGGCGCGTGAACGTAACGCGGCGGCGGCACGATCCGGTAACGGCAAGGAGAAACCCCGTTCCCCTCCTCGTCTACGCGCGTTACTGTGCGCGGAAATCGCCACAGTGGCGGCGGCTTGGGGAAGCGGTCCGATAACGGTGCCGTGGGGACGAAGGAGTGCTTGCTGTGCGTCAGACATCTCGGAGGACGAAGTTCTCCCAAGCAGCGGTGGCCGTCACGGTCATCGCCCTCGCGGCCACCGCCTGCGGTAGCTCCAGCAAGGATGCCGACAAGGCCACCGACAGTTCGTCGTCCTCGTCCGGCAAGTACACCGGCAAGGGCATCGGCCTCGCCTACGACGTCGGCGGCAAGGGCGACCAGTCCTTCAACGACGCGGCCTACGCCGGTCTCCAGAAGGCCGAGAAGGAGTTCAACATCTCCGGCCGCGACATCGAGCCGCAGGACAACGAGTCCGACGCGGACAAGGTGCAGCGCCTGGAGAGCCTGGCCACGGCCGGCTACAACCCGGTGATCGGTGTCGGCTTCGCCTACGCCCCCGCCGTCAAGGAAGCCGCCGCGAAGTTCCCGAACATCACGTTCGGCATCATCGACGACGAGCAGGACAAGGCCGCCAACGTGGCCGACCTCGTCTTCCACGAGGAGCAGTCCTCCTACCTCGCGGGCGTCGCCGCGGCCAAGGCGACGAAGAAGAACCACATCGGCTTCATCGGCGGCGTGGACGTCCCCCTCATCCACAAGTTTGAGGCGGGCTTCGACCAGGGCGCCAAGTCCGTCAACCCGAGCATCAAGATCGAGTCGCAGTACCTGACGCAGACCGCGGCCCAGGGCGGCTTCTCCAGCCCCGACAAGGGCAAGGACGCGGCGAGCGGCCAGATCGACGCGGGCGCGGACGTCATCTACGCCGCCGCCGGTCTGTCCGGCCAGGGCGTCATCTCCGAGGCCTCTGCCAAGGGCATCTGGGCCATCGGTGTGGACTCCGACCAGTACGAGCAGGCGGCGCTCGCCAAGTACAAGGACGCCATCCTCGGCTCGGCACTGAAGAACGTCGGCGGCGCCGTCTACGACCTGGTGAAGTCGGTCTACGAGGGCAAGCCCAAGACCGGCGTGGTCCGCTACGGCCTCGACAACGACGGCGTCGGCTTCTCCGACACCAACCCGAAGTACAAGGCCATGACGGCCGCCGTCGCCGCGGTGGACAAGGCGAAGGCGGACATCATCGCCGGCAAGATCACCGTCAACACCAAGTAGTACGACCCGCCACGACCAGGGTCTACGACTAGGCCCTACGGGCATCGTTGCAGCCTGGCGCCCCTTGCCTCCCGCAAGGGGCGCCAGGCTGTCCGTACGCTGGCCACCATCTGTGGCCACAGCTCTATAACGGACCGGACAGATGGGGTTTTCCGTCTGGTCTACGCGCGTTACGCTGCGGCGGAACCAGCGCCTGGTTTGGGCGCTTGCACGAAGGAGTCTCGTTCCATGCGCCGGGTGTCCCGAATCGCGGTTGCAGGCGTTGCAACCGCAGCTCTTGCAGTAACCGTCTCCGCCTGCGGCAGCTCGTCCAGCGAGTCCAGCTCCAGCAGCTCCAGCAGTGCCGGCACGTCCAAGGGCATCGGTCTTGCCTACGACGTCGGCGGCAAGGGTGACCAGTCCTTCAACGACGCCGCCTACGCGGGTCTCGTGAAGGCCGAGAAGGACTTCGGCGTCAGCGGCCGTGACGTCGAGCCGCAGGACAACGAGTCCGACGCGGACAAGGTGCAGCGCCTGGAGACCCTCGCCAGGTCCGGCTACAACCCGGTGATCGGTGTCGGCTTCGCCTACGCCCCCGCCGTCAAGGAAGCCGCCGCGAAGTTCCCGAAGATCACCTTCGGCATCATCGACGACAACACCATCACGGCCGCCAACGTCGCCGACATGGTCTTCCACGAGGAGCAGTCCTCCTACCTGGCCGGCGTCACCGCCGCGCTGACCACGAAGTCGAACACCGTCGGCTTCATCGGCGGCGTGGACGTCCCCCTGATCCACAAGTTCGCGGCGGGCTTCGAGCAGGGCGTCAAGGACACCAAGAAGGGTGTCACGGTCAAGACGCAGTACCTGACCCAGACCGCCGCCCAGGGCGGCTTCTCCAGCCCCGACAAGGGCGAGGCCGCGGCCGAAGGCCAGATCGAGGCCGGCGCGGACGTCGTCTACGCGGCCGCGGGTCTTTCCGGCCAGGGCGTCATCAAGTCCGCCGCCGCGCACAAGGTGTGGGCGATCGGTGTCGACTCCGACCAGTACAACCAGGCCGCGCTGGCCAAGTACAAGCCGTACATCCTCACCTCGGCCCTGAAGAACGTCGCGGGCGCGGTGTACGACCTCTCCAAGTCCGTCATCCAGGACAAGAAGCCGCTGAGCGGCGAGATCCGCGGCTCGCTGAGCAACGGCGGCGTCGGCCTGGCCGACTCCAACCCGACCTTCAAGGACAACGCCACCCTGCAGGCCGCCCTCACGAAGGCCGAGGCGGGCATCAAGGACGGCACGATCAAGGTCAAGACCTCCTGAACCGTAGGTTCTAGGCCAGTCACGACCATGGCCAAAAGAGCGCTGTAATGACAGCGTTACGGCCACGGAACGGGGTGTGGGGAGGATGTCTCCCCGCGCCCCGTTCGCGCGGCAGAATGCTCGGAACGGATCGGATGCCAGACAAAAACCGGTCAGGTCCGGGCACTATTTAAAGCAGGGGCGCTACGCGCGTAGAGAGGCCCCTTTCCACAAGGAGAGTTCGCCATCGACGCGTCCAGCAACCCTCCACTCGGCGATCAGTCGACGATCGCGGTCGAGCTGGTGGGGATCACCAAGCGCTTCCCGGGTGTCGTCGCCAACAGCGACATCCGCTTCAGTGTCCGCAAAGGCACCGTGCACGCCCTCGTCGGCGAGAACGGCGCCGGCAAGTCGACCCTGATGAAGATCCTCTACGGCATGCAGAAGCCGGACGAGGGCACCATCGCCGTCGACGGCGAGCAGGTCACCTTCTCCTCACCTGCCGACGCCATCGCCCGCGGCATCGGCATGGTCCACCAGCACTTCATGCTCGCCGACAACCTCACCGTCCTGGAGAACGTCGTCCTGGGCAGCGAGAAGCTGCACGGCATCGGCGGCGGCGCCCGCAAGAAGATCAAGGAGATCTCCGACCGCTACGGCCTGAACGTCCGCCCGGACCTTCTCGTCGAGAGCCTCGGTGTCGCCGAGCGCCAGCGCGTGGAGATCCTCAAGGTCCTCTACCGCGGCGCCCGCACCCTGATCCTGGACGAGCCCACCGCCGTCCTGGTCCCGCAGGAGGTCGACGCCCTCTTCAGCAACCTGCGCGAGCTGAAGTCCGAGGGCCTCGCCGTCATCTTCATCTCGCACAAGCTGGGCGAGGTCCTGTCGGTCGCCGACGAGATCACCGTCATCCGGCGCGGCACCACCGTCGGCACGGCCGTCCCCTCCGCGACGACCCCCCGCCAGCTCGCCGAGATGATGGTCGGCAGCGAACTCCCCACCCCCGAGACGGCGGAGTCGACGGTCACCGGCACCCCCGTCATCGAGGTCAAGGGCCTCACCGTCTACGCCGCCGGTGCCTCCCTCGGCCCCGAGTCGGAGCCCGTGGGCGGCGGACTGGTCGGCGACGCGGCCGTCGGCGGCGCCGCCAAGCGCGTCCTCGACGACGTCACCTTCACCATCCACGCCGGTGAGGTCATGGGCATCGCCGGCGTCGAGGGCAACGGCCAGACCGAGCTGATCGACGCGCTGATCGGCCTGAAGAACGCCGACTCCGGCACCATCGCCTTCCTCGGTGACGACATCACCCCCTGGGCCACCCGCAGGCGCCGCGAGCACGGCATCGGCTACATCCCCGAGGACCGCCACCGCCACGGCCTCCTCCTGGAAGCCCCGCTGTGGGAGAACCGCATCCTCGGCCACGTCACCGAGAAGCCGAACGCCAAGGGCGTGTGGCTCGACATCAAGGGCGCCCAGGCCGACACCCGCCGGATCGTCGAGGAGTACGACGTCCGCACCCCCGGCATCGACGTCACCGCCGCCTCCCTCTCCGGCGGCAACCAGCAGAAGCTGATCGTCGGCCGCGAGATGAGCCACAAGCCGAAGTTCCTGATCGCCGCCCACCCCACCCGCGGTGTGGACGTCGGCGCGCAGGCCGCGATCTGGGACCACGTCCGCGATGCCCGCCGCGAGGGCCTGGCCGTACTGCTGATCTCCGCCGACCTCGACGAGCTGATCGGCCTGTCGGACACCCTGCGCGTGATCTACGACGGCAGGCTGGTCGCCGACGCCGACCCGGCCACCGTCACACCCGAGGAACTCGGCTCGGCCATGACCGGCGCCGCGTCCGGTCACCTCGAACACGTCGAGGACGAAGCAGACGGCGCGGAGACCACCGTAGAAAACGGCGCGGACAGCACCGTAGAAAACACGGACGACACCGCCGCCCCGGAGGACGAGGCCCGATGAAGAAGTTCGACAAGGAGCGCGTGCTCCTCGCCGTGGCCGGCCCGGTCATGGCGCTGGTCGCCGCGATCCTGCTGACCTCGGTCGTGCTGCTCGCCTCGGGGAAGAACCCGATCGAGCCGTACAACCTGATGCTCCAGCAGATCGGGTACTCCGACGTCCAGGTGCTGATCATCAACCAGGCGTCGATGTACTACATCGCCGCCCTGGCGGTCGCCCTCGGCTTCCGGATGAACCTGTTCAACATCGGCGTCGACGGCCAGTACCGTCTCGGCGCCGTGATGACCGCGGTCGTCGGCGCGCACATCGGCCTGCCGGCCGTCCTCCAGGTGCCGCTGCTGCTCCTGGTCGCGATCCTCACCGGCGCCTTCTGGGCCGGCATCGCGGGTGTCCTCAAGGTCACCCGGGGAGTCAGCGAGGTCGTCGCCACGATCATGCTGAACGCGATCGCGACCAGCCTGATCCTCTACCTCACGCAGACCAACACCTGGGGCGTGCAGGTCGGCAACAACATGACGACCGGCATCATGAAGAAGTCCGGCTGGATCCCGGGCATCGACCTGGGCTCGGACGTCGGCGAGATCTACGGCCTGGTCTTCCTCGCCGCGATCATGGGCGTCCTGTACTGGCTCGTCCTCAACCGCACCCGCTTCGGCTTCGACCTGCGCGCCACCGGCGAGTCCGAGTCCGCCGCCGCGGCCTCCGGCGTCGACGCCAAGCGCATGACGCTCACCGCGATGCTGATCTCCGGCGGTGTCGCGGGCCTCGCCGGCCTGCCGCTGCTGCTCGGCGACAGCCACACCTACAGCCTCACCTTCCCCGAGGGCCTGGGCTTCACCGCGATCGGCATCGCCCTGCTGGGCCGCAACAACCCGGGCGGCATCGCGCTGGCCGCCCTCCTCTGGGCCTTCCTCGACAAGGCGTCTCCCGCCCTGGACTACGCGACCCCGGTCGCGTACCAGAAGGAGATCGCGACGATCATGCAGGGCCTGATCGTCTTCGCGGTCGTCATCTCGTACGAGGTCGTCCGCACCTGGGGCCTGCGCCGCCAGCAGAAGCGCGTCGGTGAGGAACTCGCCGCTGCCGCCCGGAACAACTCCGAGAAGAAGGAGGTGGCGGCCCGATGAGTACCGCGACCATCGCCAAGCCGCAGGCGCAGCAGCCCGGCAAGGGCGGCCGCCGTTTCTCGCTCCCCGTGCTCCTGCTGATCATCGCGGGCGCGCTCATCCTCACGTCGATCGTCCGCCTCATCACGGGCGCCGACGGCATCACGTCCACCGGCCAGATGTCCACGGCCCTGCGCGCGGCGGTGCCGATCGGCCTCGCCGGTCTCGGCGGCCTCTGGGCCGAGCGCGCGGGCGTCGTCAACATCGGCCTCGAAGGCATGATGATCCTCGGCACCTGGTTCGGCGCCTGGGCCGGCTACCAGTGGGGTCCGTGGGTCGGCATCGTCTTCGGCATCATCGGCGGCTGCCTCGGCGCGCTGCTGCACGCGATCGCCACGGTGACGTTCAACGTCAACCACATCGTCTCCGGTGTAGCCATCAACATCCTGGCGCTCGGTACGACCCGCTACCTCTCGAAGTTCACCTTCGCCAACACCGAGCAGGGCTCCGCCAAGCAGTCCCCGCCGATCGACTCCCTGGGCACCTTCGACATCCCAGGGCTGTCGAGCTGGCTGGACACGCTCAACGAGAAGCACTGGTTCCTGATCTCGGACATCGCGGGCCTGATCGGCGGTCTGATCACCGACCTCTCCCCGCTCACCGTCATCGCGGTCGCCCTCGTACCGGCCACCTGGTGGATCCTGTGGCGCACCGCCTTCGGCCTGCGCCTCCGCTCCTGCGGTGAGAACCCGGTGGCCGCCGAGTCCCTCGGCGTCAACGTCTACAAGTACAAGTACATCGCCGTGATCATCTCCGGCGGCTTCGCCGGCCTCGGCGGCGCCTTCCTGTCGATCGTCGCGTCCAACGTCTACCTCGACGGCCAGACCGGCGGCCGCGGCTACATCGGCCTCGCCTCGATGATCTTCGGCAACTGGATGCCGGGCGGACTCGCCCTCGGCGCGGGCCTGTTCGGCTACACCGACAGCCTCAACCTGCGCGGCGGCGCCACCAACGTGCACGCGCTGATCCTGCTGATCGGCTTCCTGCTCGTCGCGGGCTGCGCCTACATGGTGTGGAAGAAGCGATACGTCCCCGCCGTCGTCACGGCGGTCATCGCGGCCCTGATGTTCGTCTGGTACGCCACCACCGACCAGGTCCCGACCCAACTGGTCGGCGCCAGCCCGTACATCGTCACCCTGCTGGTGCTCTCGCTGTCCGCGCAGCATCTGCGGATGCCGAAGGCGGACGGCCTGCCGTACCGGAAGGGACAGGGCAAGTGACCTCGCCCGCCGCCGAGTTGGCCGTCGACTGGGACGAACTGCGCGCCGAGGCGCGGGAGGCGATGTCCCACGCGTACGCGCCGTACTCGGGCTATCCCGTAGGGGTCGCCGCCCGTGTCGACGACGGCCGCACGGTCTCCGGCTGCAACGTGGAGAACGCGTCGTACGGCCTGGGGCTGTGCGCCGAGTGCGGGCTGGTCTCCGACCTTCAGCGCACCGGCGGCGGCCGGCTGACGCACTTCACCTGCGTCGACGGCAAGGGCGACATCCTCGTCCCGTGCGGCCGGTGCCGGCAGTTGTTGTACGAGTTCGGGGGCCCCGGCCTGCTGGTGGAGACACCGGCGGGCATCCTGCCGCTCTCGGAGATGCTCCCGCAGGCCTTCGGGCCGGACCATCTCACCAGGTAACTCCCGTACGGCCCCGCTGAGTTGGTTCCTCTCCCGCAGCGGGGCCGCACATTTTCTGAACGTTCGGAAGGAAAGCCAAGCCATGGCGCAAGTCTCGATGGACGCCATCTCCGTCATCCGCACCAAGCGGGACCGCGGTGAACTGAGCGACGAGCAGATCGACTGGGTCGTCGACGCGTACACCCGCGGGGAGGTGGCCGACTACCAGATGGCCGCCCTGAACATGGCGATCCTCCTCAACGGCATGAACCGCCGGGAGATCGCCACCTGGACCGCCGCGATGATCGCCTCCGGCGAGCGCATGGACTTCTCGTCCCTGTCGCGCCCGACCGCCGACAAGCACTCCACGGGCGGCGTCGGCGACAAGATCACCCTCCCGCTGGCCCCGCTGGTCGCCGCCTGCGGCGCGGCCGTCCCCCAGCTCTCCGGCCGCGGCCTGGGCCACACCGGCGGCACCCTCGACAAGCTGGAGTCGATCCCCGGCTGGCGCGCGCTGCTCTCCAACGAGGAGATGCTGTCGGTCCTGGAGAACACGGGCGCGGTGATCTGCGCGGCGGGCGACGGCCTGGCCCCGGCCGACAAGAAGCTGTACGCGCTGCGAGATGTGACAGGGACAGTGGAGGCGATCCCGCTGATCGCCTCGTCGATCATGTCGAAGAAGATCGCGGAGGGCACGGGCTCCCTGGTCCTGGACGTGAAGGTCGGTACGGGCGCGTTCATGAAGACGATCGAGGACGCGCGGGAGCTGGCGTCCACGATGGTGGGCCTGGGCACGGACCACGGCGTGAAGACGGTGGCGCTGCTGACGGACATGTCGACTCCGCTGGGTCTGACGGCCGGCAACGCCCTCGAAGTCCGGGAATCCGTCGAGGTGTTGGCGGGCGGCGGCCCGTCGGACGTCGTCGAGCTGACGATCGCCCTGGCCCGGGAGATGCTCGACGCGGCCGGCATCAAGGACGCCGACCCGGCGAAGGCCCTGGCGGACGGTTCCGCGATGGACGTCTGGCGCCGGATGATCGCGGCGCAGGGCGGCGACCCGGACGCGGAGTTGCCGGTGGCGCGCGAGCAGCACGTGGTGAAGGCCTCGGCCTCCGGCGTCCTGACCCGCCTCGACGCCTACGGCATCGGCATCGCCGCCTGGCGCCTCGGCGCGGGGCGCGCACGCAAGGAGGACCCGGTGCAGGCGGGCGCGGGAGTGGAGATGCACGCGAAGCCGGGAGACACGATCACGGCAGGCCAGCCCTTGCTGACCCTGCACACGGACACGCCGGAACGCTTCGACTACGCCCTGGAGGCGGTCGAGGGTTCCTACGACATCGGCCCCGAGGGGTCGTCGTTCACGGCTTCGCCGGTGGTGCTGGAGCGGATTGCCTGATCGGTAGTTGGGGGAGGGGCTGGGCTTTCGGGCACCGGCCCCTCTCGCTTTGCTTGAGGGGAAGCTGGCTGGGGCTTGCAAGTCCCAGTGCCCTTACGGCTTCTCAGAGGTGAGGGGCGGGGACTTTTCGGTCCCGGCCCCGCTTGCCTACCTAGGGGCGCGGGGAACTGCGCGACCAGCCACAGCGCACCCGCAGACACACAACAACCGCACCTACCCAAGCAGCGCCGCGACGACCACAAGCACCGGCACCGACAACACCGTAGACAGCAGGATCGAGTCCCGAGCCAACCCCTCACCAACCCCATAGCGGCTCGCGTACGTGTACAGGTTCTGCGCCCCCGGCAACGCCGACGTCACCACCACATCGAGCAACGCCGCCCCATGAATCCCGAACACCCCCACCGCCAACACCCAGGCAACAACCGGCTGTCCCACCGACTTCAGCGCGACCGACAACAACACCGGCCCCCGCTCAACACCCCGCGCCGGCACCGAACTACCCCGCAACGAGATCCCGAACGCGAGCAGAACCGCCGGCACCGCCATGTTGCCGATCAGGGTTAGGGGACTCATCACCGGGTTCGGAACATGCACTCCGGTCGCCGCCACCGCGACCCCCGCAAGCGAGCCGACCGCGACCGGATTCCGCAGCGGCGTGAGCAACCGTAGCCACAAAGGCCCCTTCTCGCCCGCGCCCGACAGATCGAGGACCGTCAACGCGAGCGGGCTCACCACAACGAGCTGGAACAACATCACCGGTGCCACGAGCGAGGCATTGCCCAGGACATACACCGAGATCGGGATACCGAGGTTGCCGGAGTTGACGTAGCTGGAACAGAGCGCCCCGATCGTCGTACGGCCGACACCCCACCCGCGTACGCCCCCCACCGCCACGAACACGCCCGCCGCCGCTGCCGTACTCAGCACCGTCACCAGCAGCCCGCTGGAGAAGACCACCGAGAGATCGGCCCGCGCGAGGGTCGTGAACAGCAGGGCCGGAGACGCGACATTGAAGGCCAGCTTGGTCAGGACGTCCCGCCCGTGTTCGCCGAGGGAACCGCGCAGCCCGATCACGTACCCGACCGCGATGACCACACCGATCACCGCGAACCCGGTCAACACCCCTTGCACGGCACCCCCTCAGCGGCGACTTCGGCGCGCGGGAGGCCGTCGGGTATCCAGGGCGGAGCTGATCCGTGGGGCATACAGCAAACCTAGGCGGTCGCCCCCGATGAGTTACGCCCGCCCACCCGGTCTACCGATTGTGGACGCCAAGACACCCGCTGTACTCGTGCCGGCCCGCCCCGTCACCCGTGACGAGGTGGCGGGGCTGTGCGCCGAGGTGCGGGCGCTGCTGGAGGCGACCGGTGCCGGAGTGGTCCTGGTCGAGGTCACGGCCGAGGCCGTGGGACCCGGGCCGCCGCCGGGGCTCGGCACCGTCGATCTCCTGGCCCGCCTCGAACTGACCGCCCGGCGGGCCGGCGCCCGGATCAGGCTGCGCGAACCCGGCCCCGAACTACGCGCCCTCCTCGACCTGGTCGGACTCCGCTTCGAGATGGAGGGGGAGGTCGAACAGCGGGAACCAGCGCTCGGTGTCCAGGAAGAAGTGGAACCCGGTGAGCCTGCCGTCTGAGATCTCCAGGATCTGGACCGACCAGGGACTGAAACCGCCCGCCTCCGGGTCCGGCTTGTACTGGGCGAAGCCCGGCAGGCCGTTCACCTGCACCGGGATCAGGCGTGAGCCCTCGCAGGCGGCGCCGATCGTCGTCATGAAGCCCGTGATGTCGTCGTGGCCGGTGAGCCACAGGTCGAACGGCGGCATCGTCATGATGGCGTCCTCGTGCAGCAGCGCCGTCAGCGCCGCCATGTCGTAGCCCTCGAAGGCCGCGACGTACCGCTCCAGAAGCTTCTTCTGCTCCTCGTCCAGCGGGTCGGAGACCGCCGCGTCGGCCGCCTTCTCGTCCCGCTCGGCGAGGGTCGCCCGGGCCCGCTGCAACGCGCTGTTGACCGACGCGACCGAGGTGTCGAGCAGCTCGGCGACCTCGTTCGCCCGCCAGGCCAGTACCTCGCGCAGGATCAGCACCGCCCGCTGTTTGGGCGGCAGTTGCTGCAGGGCGGCCATGAAAGCGAGCCGTACGGACTCCTTGGCGACCGCCGCCTCCGCCGGGTCGGCGACCGTCGGCAGCACGCGCGCGTCGGGCATCGGCTCCAGCCAGGTGTTGTCCGGGCGGGGGGACAGCGCGGCTTGCGCGAGGGGGGTGGAGTCGCTGAGGTCGACGGGCCTCGCCCGCTTGTTGCCCGCGGTCAGCATGTCCAGGCAGACGTTGGTCGCGATCCGGTACAGCCAGGACCGCAGACTGGACCGCCCCTCGAACTTCTCGTAGTTCCGCCAGGCGCGGACCATCGTGTCCTGCACCGCGTCCTCGGCCTCGAAGGAGGAGCCGAGCATGCGGTAGCAGTACCCGGTCAGCTCGACGCGGTGTTTCTCCAGCCTGACATCGAGATCGTCCGTCGCAGTAACAACACTGTCACTCATGGTCTCGCCCACCCACCCCTGTGGCCGTTCTTCCCTTACCCCGCAACGTAGCGCAGCCCACTGACAATGGCGCGAGGAGTGAATGAACGCGCAGGTCAAGCGCATGGGTGTTGGTGTGGGCGCCCCCTGGGAGCTGCGCCGCCAGACCCCCGCATCGGCCCTGAAGGGGCCTCGTCCTCAAACGCCGGACGGGCTGAATATCGGCGGCCTGTACTGGATCGCCGGCTGGCGTTGGATGGTGGCGGCCTGTGCTGGATCGCTGGCCAGTGTTGGATTGGGCGGCCTGTGCTGGATGGTCGACCGGCGCTGGATTTTGGCGCTCGGCGTTGGAAAGCACCATCGGACTGGCCCCCGTGCTGGAAAGCACCCTCGCACCGGCTCCCGCACCTGGAAGGCACTCTCGTCCGGCGCCCGTAGCAGGAGGACCGCCCTTGTACTGGCCCCTGCACGGGAGGCCGTCCCTGTACCGGCCCCGTACTGGAGACCCGTCCCTGTACCGGCCTCGTACCGGAGACCGCCCCTGCACTGGCCTCGTACCGGAGACCGCCCCTGTACCGGCTCCCGCACTGGGCACCGCGCCTGTACCGAAAACTGCCCCTGTACCGGCTCCCGCACTGGACAGCGCCCCCGCACTGGAAACCGCCCCTGTACTGGCCCCCGTACCAGAGACCCTCCCGCACCAGCTCCCATGCCGACGAGCCCTGCACTGGAGAGCCCCTGCACTGCCCCCCGCACCAGAGACCCCCCGCACCGAAAGCACCCCGGCACGACAACCCCGCGCCCTCAAGCCGCCGCAGGCTCCCGCGCCGCCGCAGGCCCCCGCGCCGCCCGAGACCCGAACACCGTGATCGTCACGACGCCGGCCACCGCCAGCACCCCCACGCCGACCGTCCCCGCCCAGCCCCCCGCGTGGAACGCCATCGCGCCGACCGTGCTGCCGGTGCTGGACCCGATGTAGTACGCGGACTGGTAGAGCGCCGAGGCCTGCGCGCGTCCCGTCGTCGCCGTCTTGCTGACCGCCGAGGACGCGACCGCGTGCCCCGCGAAGAAGCCTGCCGTGATGAGTACCAGGCCCAGCAGGACCAGGGGGAGGGAGTCGGCGAGGGAGACCAGGAGGCCCGTTGCCGTCGTGCCGCCCGCCAGGTACAGGGCTCCCCGCCTCCCCAGCCGGCCCACCAGCCGACCGGCCGTGGACGCGGACACCGTCCCCACCAGATACACCAGGAAGATCGAGCCGACGATGCCCTGGGGGAGGGAGAAGGGGGCCTCGGTGAGGCGGTAGCCGATCACCGTGTAGACGCCGCCGAAGACCGTCATGAACAGGGCGCCGATCGCGTACAGCCGGCACAGCAGCGGGTTCGCGAGGTGGTCGCGGACCGTGCGGGCCAGGACGCGGGGGCGCAGCGAGCCCGGGGTGAAGTGCTTCGGGGCGGGGAGGAGCAGGCGGAAGGCGACCGCGCAGCCGACCGCGATCACGCCGATCACCGCCACCGCGACCCGCCAGCCCCACTCCTGCGCGACCCAGCCGGTGATGACCCGGCCGCTCATCCCGCCGACGCTGTTGCCGGCCACGAACAGGCCGATCGCCGTGACCAGCGCCTTCGGCCGGACCTCCTCCGCCAGATACGCCGTCGCCGACGCGGGCAGCCCCGCCAACGCCGCACCCTGCAGAAACCGCAACGCCACCAGCGCGCCCAGCGACGGCGCGAACGGGACCAGGACCCCGATGCTCACCGCGACCACCAGCGACGCGGTCATGACCGTACGACGTCCGAAACGCTCCGACAGCGCGCTCATCGGCAGGACGAACAGCGCGAGTCCGCCGGTCGCCGCGGCCACCGTCCAGCTCGCCGCGCTCGCCGCCACCCCGAACTCGCCCGAGATCAGCGGCAGCAGCGCCTGCGTGGAGTACAGCAGCGCGAAGGTCGCCACACCCGCGAGGAACAGCGCGAAGCTCATCCGGCGATAACCGGGACCACCCGGCGTCAGCCGCGAGTCGGAAACGGAAGAGGGGACGGAAGAGAGGACGGAAGAGGGGACGGAGGCGGCCACGATCGTGGACGCCCCGGTATCGGCGGGAGACATGCCTCGAAGCTACGTACGCTCCCGCTGATCCGTCCAATGCACGGAAACGTCATAATCGTTCCCATGGTGCATCAGTACAGCTCACAGGCTCACCTGTCACCGTCCGGTGACACAGAAGACATCGTCGCGCTGCTCGCGCCCCGCCTCGCGTACTTCGCCGGCGTCGCCCGCACCGAGCACGTCACCCGGGCCGCGCAGGAGATGCGGGTCCCGCAGTCCACCCTGTCGCGGGCCATGGTCCGCCTCGAACAGGACCTCGGCGTCGACCTGTTCGCCCGCCGCGGCCGCACGGTGTCGTTGACCCCGGCCGGCCGTACCTTCCTCACCTCCGTCGACCGCGCCCTCGCCGAGATCGGGAAGGCCGCCGACGAGGTCCGCGCCGACGCCGACCCCGCCACCGGCAAGGTCGCCTTCGGCTTCCTCCACACCCTCGGTTCGGAAACGGTCCCCGGCCTCATCCGGGCCTTCCGCGCCGACCACCCCCGCGTCCGCTTCAGCCTCGTCCAGAACTACGGCGAGGCCATGCTGGAACGCCTGCGCGCGGGCGAGCTGGACCTGTGTCTCCTGACCTCCCCGACCCTCGACGCCCCCGACGTCGTGGCCCACCGCCTCGACGTACAGAAACTCCGCCTCGTCGTCCCGGCCGACCACCGCCTGGCAGCACGCAAGCGCATCCGCCTCGCGGAAGCGGCCGACGAGACCTTCGTGACCCTCGAACCGGGCTACGGCCTCCGCCGCATCACCGACGACGTCTGCAAGGAAGCCGGCTTCCGCCCGAAGATCGCCTTCGAGGGGGAGGAGGCGGAGACCCTACGGGGCCTGGTGGCGGCCGGCCTGGGAGTCGCCCTCCTGCCTCCACCGGCCGTACCCCGCCCAGGAGTTGCGGAGCTGACGGTCACGGCTCCAAGGGCAGTGAGGGAGATCGGAGTGGCCTGGCTGGACGGCCACCACCCGGACACCCCACCGGTAGCAGCGTTTAAGCAGTTCCTGTTGTCGAGAAGGGGCAACTTGCTACCTACGTGAGCGCCTTCACCCTCAGGGGCGCGGGGAACTGCGCGACCAGCCCCCACCGGGCGGCACTCCGCGACGAAAGATCAACCCCTACGAAGCGACCGCCCGAACCCCGCAGCCAACGGCATCCGCAACCCCAACGGCGGCGGAGCCTGAAGCGCGTCCTCGACAGGCCGGGAAAACGCCCGCCCGAACAACGCCCCCATCACGAAGTCCTCGGTCAGCGCGTGCACTTCCTGCCGATGCTGATGCAACCCGTGACCGTCGGAATGGACTTCGAACCGACAGATGTCCCGGTTCGCCTTCTTCGCCCGGGCCGCCAGCCGGAACGACAGTTCGGGATCGGTCCGTTCGTCGTTCGTGCCGTGCACGATCAACACCCGCCGCCCCGCCAGTTGCTTCACCGGTTCGGGTGGCGCGGCAACGTCCTGTTCGGGCAGCCAAGGAGCCAGCGCCACCACGGAGTTGACCGCCTCGTGCCCCGCGGAGCGCAACGCCGCGCGCCCGCCCATGTCGATCCCGGTGAGACACACGGGCACGTCCCCGTACCGCCGTACGACCTCGTCCACCGCCCAGGACGCGTCGTGCGCGAGAGACGCCTCACTGCCGTTCCAGCCGCGACTGCGGTAGTGGACGACATGCGCGGCGAGCCCCTCGCCCTGGCCCGCGCGGGCCAACCGGCGCCCCAGTGTCCGTACGGAAGCCGTCGCCATCATGGGGGAGGGTCTGCGGGCGGAGACCTCCTCGCCGCCGGGGAGCAGCAGCACCACGCCGCTCACCGAGGTCGGTTCGGGACCGAGCGCTCTCCCCAGTTGGGCCGTCCGAAGCGGCGTCGCTTGCTGTGCCATGACAGAACAGTGTCAGAAGTGAGCGTGTACGCCATCCTTCCGCGCGGTCACCGTTACGTATCGACGGATTCGTACAACAGGTGATCTACGCGCGTAGGAGTTAGAGTGCGGAAATGACGAGCCAGAGCACCCCGAACACCCCGACGCCGGACCAGATCCGCCGGGCGCCGAAGGTTCTGCTGCACGACCACCTCGACGGCGGTCTCCGCCCGGGGACGATCGTCGAACTCGCGCGGGACGCCGGGTACACCGGACTCCCCGAGACCGACCCGGACAAGCTCGGCGTGTGGTTCGCCGAGGCCGCCGACTCCGGTTCGCTGGAACGGTACTTGGAGACCTTCTCGCACACGGTCGCCGTGATGCAGACCCGGGACGCGCTGATCCGGGTCGCCCGCGAGTGCGCGGAGGACCTCGCCGAGGACGGCGTCGTATACGCCGAGGTGCGGTACGCGCCCGAGCAGCACCTCGACGGCGGGCTCAGCCTCGAAGAGGTCGTCGAGGCTGTCAACGAGGGCTTTCGGCAAGGGGAGTTGCTCGCGCGGGAGAGCGGGCGGCGGATTCGTGTCGGGGCGCTGCTCACCGCGATGCGGCATGCGGCCCGTTCCCTGGAGATCGCCGAACTCGCCAACCGCTACCGCGACTTGGGTGTCGTCGGCTTCGACATCGCGGGCGCGGAGGCCGGGTTCCCGCCCACCCGGCACCTGGACGCCTTCGAGTATCTGAAGCGCGAGAACAACCACTTCACGATCCACGCCGGTGAGGCCTTCGGGCTGCCGTCGATCTGGCAGGCGTTGCAGTGGTGCGGCGCCGACCGGCTGGGGCACGGGGTGCGCATCATCGACGACATCCAGGTCAAGGAGGACGGCTCGGTCGAGCTCGGCCGGCTCGCGTCGTACGTCCGGGACAAGCGCATCCCGCTGGAGCTGTGCCCCAGCTCCAACCTCCAGACCGGCGCCGCCGACTCCTACGCCGAGCACCCGATCGGGCTGCTGCGCCGGCTGCACTTCCGTGCGACGGTCAACACCGATAACCGCCTCATGTCGCACACCAGCATGTCGCAGGAATTCGAGCACCTTGTCGAGGCGTTCGGTTATTCGCTCGACGACATGCAGTGGTTCTCCGTCAATGCTATGAAGTCAGCATTCATTCCTTTCGATGAACGACTGGCCATGATCAATGACGTGATCAAGCCGGGATATGCCGAACTCAAATCCGAATGGCTGTTCCGGCAGACGGCTTCCACCAGCGCTTCTGTGCCGGAAGAGGGCTGAACGAGGCGGAGTGGGGCACGGGAGATGCGGGCGGACGTTCACAATCCGTCCGCATTTCGATGTTTGCGGCTGGCGCCCTCGCGTGTTTACGGTCTTGGACCGCTCACATCCCCGTCATCCCATTCAAGGACGCATTCACCATGAAGCAGTCTGCTGCCAAGACCCTCGGTGTCGCCGCCCTCGGTGCTGCCTTCGCCGCTGTAGGCGCGGGTGCCGCGAGCGCCGCTCCGGCGGTGCCGGACGCCACGCAGGCGCTGGGCGCCGTGACCCACACGCTGCCCGCGGAGAACGTCGCCAAGGCGCTGCCGGGTGCCGGCGAGGCGCTGAGCCAGGCGCAGCCCGCGCTCGCGGGTGGTCTGTCCGCCGTGCAGCCGGCCGCCGAGAAGGTCCTCTCCGACGGTCCGACCGCGCCCGTCGCCGGGCTGCTGGGCGGCCTGCCGCTGTCGAACACGGGCCTGCCCACGCACGGCCTGCCGCTGAACGGCATCCCGCTGGGCTGAGCCCCGCCCCTGAACGCGCCGATGGGGCGCACCCCCGGACGAGGGGTGCGCCCCATCGGCGTACGTGCGCACGGTCCTCACCAGGTCTCGGTGCGCACCTTGTCCTCGGACGGGAACAGGATCCACAGCGCGATGTAGAGCAGGAACTGCGGGCCGGGCAGCAGGCAGGAGACCAGGAAGATCACCCGCATCGTGGTCGCGGAGGTACCGAAGCGCCGCGCCAGCGCTGCGCACACTCCGCCGATCATGCGGCCTTGGGTGGGGCGGGCAATGGCGGTCATTTTTCTGCTCCTTCGCGAGCGGCTGTCCGAGGCCCCCGTGTGGTTGCCCCATCTGCCTTCAACGGTACGGAGCCGGAGGCGGCCCGGCGTCGCTCTACGGTGCGATGCCGACCCTGGGAATCGTCGGGGTTCGCCCCTGAGCCGCTTCCTCCTGGAGGACGGTCGGGGGGAGCGGGGTCTCGGTCCTGCGGCGGAGCCAGACGCGGGAGGCCGGGACGAAGGCCGCGTGCGCGAGAGCCACGCCCACCGTGTTCATGAGCAGCGAGTCGATGTCGACCACCTGGCCGGGCACCCCGGTCTGCAGCAGTTCGATGCCCAGGGAGATCAGGGCGCCCGCCGCGACCGTACGGATGAAGGACGCGAGCGGGGAGACATGGAGTCGGCCGCTGACCGTCGGGAGCAGGACGCCCAGCGGGGCCAGCAGGGCCAGGCCCTCGCCGATCCGCTTCGTCGCCTCCGGCCAGCCCAGGGCGAGATCGGCCCGGATGCTGGCCAGTGGGTGCAGATTCGGGGGCATCACCCAGGGGACGTCCCTGGGGCGCAGCGTGACCCAGGCGACGAACACGAGATGTGCGACGAGGAGGACGCCCCCTGTCACACGGATGCGAATCGCGGCACTGCCGCCGATGGAGCCTTGACGCTGCACGCCCCACAAGACGCCCTCTGCGGCACGATCGGTTCCGGGTGGACACCAGGCACCAGGGTGAGGCCTGCGCCACACGCCCTTTTTCGCGCCCCGTTCACCCCCGCGGCGCGCGCGGCTTCAGCCGCCCGTCACCTCGCTGGACGGCGGCGCCTTGGTGCCCGGGTCGGAGCGGACGTCGTCCGTGCACTCGTAGCGGCGCAGGGGCGCCTCGCCCGGGCCGCCGAGGATCACGGAGCCGTCGCCCTCGGCCGCGGCCGAGTCGGAGAACGTACAGACGATCTGGGCGAGCGCGTACGACGTGAGGTCGGCCGGTGAATTGCTCAGCCGCAGCGCGTCCTTGGGGTCCCCGGCGCGCGGCCCACCGACCGTCATGCCGCCGCGCACGTCGGTCGTGTAGCCCGCGTCCCTCTCACCCGACGACGGCGACTCCGCGAGCTGGTCCAGCAGCCCCTGGGCGACGATCACGCGCCGCTGCACGTCCGCCGTGCCGTCCGGTACCTGTACGGCCCGGTCGACGGTCACCAGCGACGACCCGCACAGCAGGAACACCTGCACCGGCACCCCGCGCGCGGCCTGCGGCGACCCGTCCGGCTCGGTGAGCGTGCAGGGCACCCGGGACGGCGCGGCCCCGAAGTCGGTCGGCACCTCGGTGGCCCGGATCCCGCACCCGGTGAGCAGCAGGCCGAGGAGCGGAAGGGCCAGGGAGACGGCGTAACGGCGTCCTGCGGTCATCACGCGTTCTCCTCGGGGCCTGTGCCCTCGGCCTTCTCGCCGTTCTCGGCGCCGGGCTCCTCCGTGAGCGCGGAGGCGTCTCGTGGCAGCCGCAGGGTGAACACCGCGCCGCCCTCGGGGGAGTTGGCGGCGGTGATCTCGCCGCCGTGGATGTGGGCGTTCTCCAGGGCGATGGAGAGGCCCAGGCCGCTGCCCTCGGAGCGGGGCCGGGAGGCGCTCGCCTTGTAGAAGCGGTCGAAGACGTGCGGCAGGACGTCCTCGGGGATGCCGGGGCCGTGGTCGCGGACCGCGATGACGAGGTCGTCGTCCTCCAGGCGGACCGAGACCCGGACCGGCGAGCCGCCGTGCTTGAGGGCGTTGCCGATGAGGTTGGCGAGGATGACGTCCAGGCGGCGCGGGTCGAGCACGGAGTGGATGCCGCGCTCGGCGTCCAGGTCCACGGCGTCCAGCCAGGCGCGGGCGTCGATGCACGCGGTGATCTGGTCGGCGAGGTCGACGTCGTCGAGGACGAGCCGGGCGGTGCCCGCGTCGAAGCGGGTGACCTCCATCAGGTTCTCCACGAGGTCGCCCAGCCGCTTGGTCTCGCTGACGACGAGCCGTACGGCGGGCTCGATCATCGGGTCCACGCTGCCGGTCTCGGCGTCGAGTTCCTCTTCGAGCACCTCCACCACCGCCGTGATCGCGGTCAGCGGGGTGCGCAGCTCGTGCGACATGTCGGCGACGAACCGGCGCGAGGCGTCGTCCCGGGCCGCCATGTCGGCGACCCGCTTCTCCAGCGCCTCGGCCGTCTGGTTGAACGTCCTTGACAGCTCGGCGAGTTCGTCGGTGCCGGAGACCCGCAGCCGGGTGTCGAGCTTGCCCTCGCCGAGCCGGCGCGCGGCTATACCGAGCCGGTGCACGGGCTTGAGGACGGTCGTCGCGGCGGCCTGCGCGAGCAGCGCGGAACCGATCAGCGCGAGCCCGGTGGCGATACCCAGCGACCAGGCAAGGGAGTTGAGGTCCTTCGCCTCCGGCTCGAGGGACTTGAGCATGTAGCCGGTCGGACCGCCGCCGATCATCCGCGTACCGGCCACCAGATACGGCGTGCCGTGCTCGGTGACCCGCTGCCAGTACAGGTGGTACGGCTCCTTGTTGCCGTCGGACACCGACTGCTGCTTGTTCACCGCCGTGCGCAGCGACTTGGGCACGTCCTCCAGCGAAAAGCCGTTCAGGCCGCCCGAGTTGCCGTAGACCGTCTTGTCGTTCGTGTCCTCGCCGACGAGCAGGACGCTGAAGCGCTGGCTGCTGTTGGCCATCTGGCCCGCCGTGCGCATCAGTTCGTCCTGGGTGGGGTGGACGGGCAGGGCGCCGGCGCGGTTCTGCATCTCCTGGCGGAAGTCGCGCAGCACGGCGTCCTGGGCGCGGGTGAGGACGGCCTCGCGGTTGAGCCAGTAGGCGATGCCGGACGCGGACACGGCGGCGGTCAGCGCGACCAGCCCGAACACGACCACCAGCCGCAGGCGCAGGCTGGTGAACCGCAGCCGCCACAGGACTCCCTTACGACCCGGGCGCCAGCCGCGGATCCCCCCTGGTGCGTCGGTCACTGAGGCGAGTCCAGGCGGTAACCGACGCCGCGCACGGTACGGATGAGCGTCGGGGACGACGGGATGTCCTCGACCTTGGCGCGCAGCCGCTGGACACAGGCGTCCACCAGCCGCGAGTCACCGAGATAGTCGTGCTCCCACACCAGGCGCAGCAACTGCTGCCGGGACAGGGCCTGTCCGGGGCGCCGGCTCAGTTCGAGCAGCAACCGCAGCTCGGTGGGCGTGAGTTGGAGGTCCTCGCCGTTCTTCGTGACGGTCATCGCGGCCCGGTCGATGACCAGCGAACCGAACGACGCCGCGTCGTTGGCCTCGCGCTCCCCGCGCCGCAGCACGGCCCGGATGCGGGCGTCCAGCACCCGCCCCTGCACGGGTTTGACCACGTAGTCGTCGGCGCCGGACTCCAGTCCGACGACGATGTCGATGTCGTCGCTGCGCGCGGTGAGCAGAATGATCGGCAACTGGTCCGTCCGCCGGATACGACGGCACACCTCGAAACCGTCGATGCCGGGCAGCATCACGTCCAGCACGATCAGGTCCGGCCGCTGCTCACGCAACAGCTTCAGACCGTCCTCGCCGCTGGCAGCGGTGGCTACCCGGTGACCCTGGCGCGTCAGCGAGAGCTCCAGGGCCGTCCGGATGGCGTCGTCGTCCTCGATCAGCAACAGGGAAGGCACGGGGCTCATTCTGGCCCATGTGGGGGTGGGGTTTCGACACCTGTACGGGTACGTCCCCGCAGGAGGTTCGCGGACACCCCCGTAGCGCTCCTTTCTGTGACCGGACTGTCCGTTTTCTGAGGGTAGCCGCAGAGACCCACCCCTGTGACAGGTCTGTGACAGTCGGCGGACACGTCCATGAAGTGACCCCGGCAGGATTTTCGGCACAGGCAAGGAACCACGAAGGAACCGAGCCGGAAGATCCGAACACCGGGCAAGTCCACTACGGGGGGCGCGAGATGAGCACGCTGCACAGCACCAGCAACAACGCAGTCATCACGCGTCTGCACGACGTGACCCGGGGTTCCGAGAAGTCCGGTGCCGTGAACGGGCGGGGGTGCGCTCGCGGCACCGGGCGTCAGCACACCGGGTTCATGACGGTGGTTGACGCGCACCCGGGGGAAGCGCACGGGGGAAGCGCGTACAGGGAGGACACGGGGGAGCGTCGTTCGCTGTCGGAGGCGGAGTTCACCGCCTACGTCCAGGAGCGCCGCGCCTCCCTGTACGCCACCGCGTACCACCTGACCGGTGACCGCTTCGAGGCCGAGGACCTGCTGCAGAGCGCGCTGTTCTCGACGTACAAGGCGTGGGACCGGATCAGCGACAAGGCCGCGGTCGGGGGCTACCTCCGCCGCACCATGACGAACCTGCACATCAGCGCGTGGCGCCGCCGCAAGCTGAACGAGTACCCGACCGAGGAACTGCCGGAGACGCCCGGCGACACGGACGCGATGCGCGGCACCGAACTGCGCGCGGTCCTGTGGCAGGCGCTGGCCCGGCTGCCCGAACTCCAGCGCACCATGCTGGTCCTCCGCTACTACGAGGGCCGCACGGACCCGGAGATCGCGGAGATCCTCGACATCAGTGTCGGCACGGTGAAGTCCAGCATCTGGCGGTCGCTCCGCCGCATGCGCGAGGACGAGGTCCTCAGCTTCGGCCGTGACGAGGAGGACGCCTTCGGGGAGCTGGTCGCCTGAGGGTTCGGGGGGAAAGTAGGTAACACGGGGGAGGTCCGGGGGGACCGCGGGGGATCGGTACCGGGGGGTGCCGACGGGGTCAGAGGGACCACGGGGGGAACAGCACGGGGGAAGCACCACGGGGGAACGGGAGAGCGGGACTGGAGGGCCGGGGGGTCCGTCCAGTCCCGCTTTTCCCCTTTTTGCGCCTAAACCGGCGCCGCTCGCGCGGACCTGGTTGCTCGCCGTCGTGGTGCCTCAATTGATGGTTGCGGTCCTACGACGGAGAAGACGCCGGACTGATTCGGGCCGGGCGCCGGCCGACCGCCGCCGCGGCGAGCCGGCCCAGTGCCTCGTCCTTGTCGCAGGCGTACGCGCCGAGGGTCGTCTGCCGGGCCACGATCGAGCGCTCCAGCCGCATCAGCCGCCAGCCGCGCCGCAACAGGAACGGCACGGACTTACGGCCCTCCCTGAGATCCCGCAGGAAACGGCGCCGGAACGTCCGCACCGGACCCCGGCTCAGGCACAGCGCGTCCGCGAGGACGCCCAGCTCCTGGCAGCGGGTGATGACCTCGGCGGCGAAGATGCCCTCCGCTATGAACAGCGGGGTCCGGCCCACATCGACCGCCTCCGTGCCCGTACGGGCGCTGAGCGAGATGTCGTAGACCGGCACGTCCGTGCGGCCCGTGCGGCACAGTTCGACGATCGCGGTGACCGCGATGTCCGCGTCCCAGGAGCCGGGGTGGTCCCAGTCGATGTCCGAACTCCCCGCCACGAGGGGCAGCGTCGGGTCGTCACCCTCTTTGTAGAAGTCGTCGAGCCGCAGCACGGGAAGACCGGAGCGGGCGGAGACGAGGGACTTGCCGGAACCCGAGGGGCCGCACAGCAGCACGACACGCGCCGGTGACGGGGAAAGGATGCTCACGGGACACCAGTTTGACGTATTCCGTACGTCCTGCCGACCCCGCGGGTCGGCATTGGAACGCGCATCACACGTCAACTACCCTTCGTGCTGACCTGATTACCCTGCGCACCAGAAGGTGGCACCAGCAATGGCACGACACACGTCCCCCCAGCATCCGACCGCCCAGCGCGCGCTGGTCGCCCTCGCGACCGCCGGAGTCGCCCTCGGTGCGGGGGCGGCGTCGGCCGCCGCGGACACCGCGCCGGTCGTCGACGTGATGCGGACGCGGCCCACGTCTCTGGGCAAGATCGACCCCGCGGCGGGGCTTGGCGCGCTCACCGGCACCGTCGGGTATGTCACCGGGCCGGTTGCCGGGCTCAAGCCGAATCCGCTCGCGGGGACGGGTGTTGATCCGCTCGACAACGGGGTCGCGACCCAGCTCGCGGACTTCCAGCCCCTTGCTTCGCAGATGCTGACCGGGCCTGTTGCGCAGGCCCAGTCGATCGGGAGTGTGCCTGTGGTGGGGCAGGCGCTGGGAGTGCTCGGGAGTTGAGAGCGGGGGCGGTTCGGGGGACTGCGGTCTCGTAGCCGGGTGCGCGTCCGTTGTGGCTGGTCGCGCAGTTCCCCGCGCCCCTACTGAGCGGCCTGCGGCCTGCTCAGTAGGACGACCCCGACGCCCCCAGTGAACCCGTCGGGTGCCAGACCGTCTTCGTCTCCAGGAAGGGTGTCAGGCGGTCGATGCCCGGAGTCTCGTTGTAATCCACAGGCTGTGGACGGAGGACTCGCTTGAGGTTGTCCGCCGCTGCGATCTCCAGCTCCTTCGCCAGTACGTCGTCCGCGCCCGCGAGGTCGATCGCGTTGACGTCCTGGTGGGCGGCCAGGGGGGCCGCGATCTCCGCCGTCCGGCCGGAGAGGATGTTGACGACTCCGCCGGGCAGGTCGGAGGTGGCCAGGACCTCGCCCAACGACAGTGCGGGGAGCGGGGAGTTCTCGCTCGCGATGACGATGACCGTGTTGCCGGTCGCGATCACCGGGGCCACGACCGAGATCAGGCCCAGGAACGACGACTCCTGGGGGGCCAGGACGGTGACCACTCCCGTCGGCTCGGGGGAGGAGAGGTTGAAGTACGGACCCGCCACCGGGTTCGCGCCGCCGACCACCTGGGCGATCTTGTCGGTCCAGCCCGCGTACCAGACCCAGCGGTCGATCGCCGCGTCCACGATCACGGCGGCCTTCGACTTCGACAGGCCCTCCGCGTCCGCCACTTCGCGCACGAACTGGTCCTTGCGGCCCTCCAGCATCTCGGCGATGCGGTAGAGGATCTGACCCCGGTTGTACGCCGTCGCGCCGGACCAGCCGCCGAACGCCTTGCGGGCCGCTACGACCGCGTCCCGGGCGTCCTTACGGCTCCCCTGGGGGGCGTTGGCCAGCCACTTGCCCTTTGCGTCGGTCACCTCGTACACCCGGCCGCTCTCGCTACGGGGGAACTTGCCCCCGACGTACAGCTTGTAGGTCTTGAAGACGGACAGTCGTGCGTCAGACATCGAGGTACGCCTCCAGGCCGTGGCGACCGCCCTCGCGGCCGAAGCCCGACTCCTTGTAGCCGCCGAACGGCGAGGTCGGGTCGAACTTGTTGAACGTGTTGGACCAGATGACGCCCGCGCGCAGTTTGCTCGCGACCGCGAGGATGCGGGAACCCTTCTCCGTCCAGATGCCGGCTGAGAGGCCGTACTGACTGTTGTTGGCCTTCGCGACCGCCTCCTCGGGCGTGCGGAAGGTCAGTACCGACAGCACCGGGCCGAAGATCTCGTCGCGGGCGACGGTGTGCGCCTGGGTGACGTTCGTGAAGAGCGTCGGGGCGAACCAGTAGCCGGAGGACGGGAGTTCGCAGGACGGGGACCAGCGCTCGGCGCCCTCCGCCTCGCCCTGCTCGACGAGGGTGGTGATCCGGGAGAGCTGCTCGGCTGAGTTGATCGCGCCGATGTCCGTGTTCTTGTCGAGCGGGTCGCCGAGGCGGAGGGTCGACAGTCGCCGCTTCAGGGAGTCCAACAGCTCGTCCTGGATGGACTCTTGGACGAGCAGGCGGCTGCCCGCGCAGCAGACCTGGCCCTGGTTGAAGAAGATGCCGGTGACGATCCCCTCCACCGCCTGGTCGATGGGGGCGTCGTCGAAGACGATGTTCGCGCCCTTGCCGCCGAGTTCGAGGGTGACCTTCTTGGTCGTGCCGGCCACCTGGCGTGCGATGGCCTTGCCGACCGCCGTCGAGCCGGTGAACGCGACCTTGTTGACGTCCGGGTGCGCGACGAGCGCGGCGCCCGTGTCGCCGTATCCCGGAAGGATGTTGACGACACCCTTGGGGAGGCCCGCCTGGCGGCAGATGTCCGCGAAGAAGAGCGCCGAGAGGGGGGTCGTCTCGGCCGGCTTCAGGACGACCGTGTTGCCCGTCGCCAGTGCCGGGGCGATCTTCCATGCCAGCATCAGGAGCGGGAAGTTCCAGGGGATGACCTGGCCCGCGACGCCGAGGGGCTGCGGGTTCGCGCCGAAGCCGGCGTGGTCCAACTTGTCGGCCCAGCCCGCGTAGTAGAAGAAGTGCGCGGCGACCAGGGGGAGGTCCGCGTCCCTCGTCTCCTTGATGGGCTTGCCGTTGTCCAGGGTTTCCAGGACGGCCAGTTCGCGGCTGCGCTCCTGGATGATCCGGGCGATGCGGAACAGGTACTTGGCGCGCTCGGAGCCGGGCAGCGCCGACCACTTCTCGAAGGCCTTGCGGGCGGCCTTCACCGCGCGGTCGACGTCCGCCTCGCCCGCCTGGGCGATCTCGGAGAGGACCTCCTCGGTGGAGGGGGAGACGGTCTTGAAGACCTTGCCCTCGGCCGCCTCGGTGAACTCGCCGTCGATGAACAGGCCGTAGGAGGGCGCGATGTCGACGACGGCGCGGGACTCGGGCGCCGGTGCGTACTCGAATGCGGATGCCATGTGGATCAGTCCACCGTCACGTAGTCGGGGCCGGAGTAGCGGCCGGTGGCCAGCTTCTGACGCTGCATCAGCAGGTCGTTCAGGAGCGAGGACGCGCCGAAGCGGAACCAGTGGTTGTCCAGCCAGTCCTCGCCCGCCGTCTCGTTGACGATGACCAGGAACTTGACGGCGTCCTTGGAGGTACGGATACCGCCCGCGGGCTTCACCCCGACCTGGATGCCGGTCTGCGCGCGGAAGTCACGCACCGCCTCCAGCATCAACAGGGTGTTCGCGGGCGTCGCGTTGACGGCGACCTTGCCCGTCGACGTCTTGATGAAGTCCGCGCCGGCCAGCATGCCGAGCCAGCTCGCGCGGCGGATGTTGTCGTACGTCGACAGCTCGCCGGTCTCGAAGATGACCTTGAGGCGGGCCGCCCCGGACGCCTCCTTCACGGCGACGATCTCGTCGTAGACCTTCATGTAGTGGCCCGCGAGGAACGCCCCGCGGTCGATGACCATGTCGATCTCGTCGGCGCCCGCGGCGACCGCGTCGCGCACGTCGGCCAGCTTCACGGCGAGCGCGGCACGGCCGGCCGGGAAGGCGGTGGCGACGGAGGCGACCTTCACGGAGGAACCGGCGACGGCCTCCTTCGCGGTGGCCACCATGTCGGGATAGACACAGACGGCCGCGGTCGAGGGGCTCGTCCGGTCGGTCGGGTCGGGGCGGACCGCCTTGGCGCCGAGCGCCCGGACCTTGCCCGGGGTGTCCGCGCCTTCCAGCGTCGTCAGGTCGACCATCGAGATGGCGAGGTCGATGGCGTACGCCTTCGCGGTGGTCTTGATGGAACGGGTCCCGAGCGAGGCGGCGCGCGCCTCCAGGCCGACCGCGTCGACGCCGGGCAGCCCGTGGAGGAAACGGCGCAGCGTACTGTCCGACGCCGTCACCTCGCCGAGTGCGTGCGTGGGGGTCCCTCCCACGCTTTTGGCAGTGGGGGAAGGTGCAGTGGTGGGCATGGTCACCACCCGAGCATATCTACGCGCGTAGCGGCTGTACACCCCGGCAACTGGTCCTACCTAGCGCGCACACCCCGGCCAAGCGCTCCCACCCAGGGGCGCGGGGCTGCATCTATATGCGGCTCCGCCGCGTGGGCGCGACCAGCCACAACGCACCCGCACTCGCACAGACAACAGATCCCCAACGGCGACCAGGCGCACCTCTGAGGCAGAATCGGCACCATGACGACCCCGCAAGCCGAGCCACAAGACCGGACCTACCGCTCACACGCAGGCATCGTCGGCGGTGTCCTCCTCCTGGTCATCGTCGGCTGGCTCGGCATCGACGCCCTCTTCACCGGTCACGGCCGCTCCCCCTGGCTCGCCCTCGCGGGCCTGATCCTCGCCGTACCGCTGATCGTCGCGTTCACACTGCGCCCGGCGGTGTACGCCAACCCGGACCGCCTGCGGATCCGCAACCCGTTCCGGATCGTCGTCCTGCCCTGGGCCGAGGTCGCCACCCTGCGGTCCGGCTACTCGAACGAGGTCCTCACGAACACGGGCGCCAAGTTCCAGCTCTGGGCGGTCCCGGTCTCGCTGCGCGCCCGCAAGAAGGCCGCGCGGCGCGAGGCGCGGGCCATGTCGGAGGCGACCGGCACGCCGCGCGGCGGCAGGCCGGGGCTGCTCGGTTCCGGCGGCCGGATGGGCACGTTCGGCGGCGGGACGGGCGGCGGCGCCGTACAGGGTGGGCCCACGCGCGCGGAGTCCGACCAGATCATGACCGATCTGCGCGAGCTGCTGGAGAGCCAGGGGCAGCACGAGTCGGCGCAGGGCGAGGTCACCGTGCGCTGGGCGTACGAGGTGATCGCGCCGGCGGTCGCCGGGGCCGTGGTGCTGGCGATCCTGCTGGCGACGGGCTGACCGGACGGGCACTGCCCGCACTCGCGCCGCCCGCAGCCGCACCTCCACCCACACAACTCTGGGATGTCATGACCACGAAGGTCCAGGAGCCGTCGCCGCTGCCCGCCTCCGCGATACCCGACGGTTGCGTGCCCTGGAACGGGGAGCACGCGCGCGTGTGGGCCGATGCGGCGGTGCCGTGGTGGGTGCCGGTCCGGCCGCGGCGATGGTCCGTCGAACTGGCCGTCTGGTGCGCCCTGCTGGTCGTCCCCGCCGTGCTGACGACGACGGACCTGCCCCCGGAGCTGATCGCGCTGCTGCCGCTCCAGGTGGTGTGGTGGCTGTGGCGGCCCGAGCTCGTACGGCTTTCCGCCCCCGTCCTGGTCGTGCTGGTGGCGGTGCGCTGGACCGAGCTGTCCTGGCCGGTCCTGGTGTGCGCCGCCCTGCTGGTCCTGGCCCCCGTGACAGCCACCGAACTACGGGCACGCGCGCGTGCCCGTCAGCGGCGGAGCGTCCTGGCCGCTGCCGACGGGATCACCGCCCCGCTGCCGGACGCGGACGGTCCGGTGCGGCGCGGCGGGCTGTTCCTCCGGTTCGGGACCGTGGTGGCCGTACCCGGTGTCGTCCTGCTCTCCGTCTCCGGCCTGTGGGCGGACCACCGACAGGAGGCGGTCGCGACGGGCCTGTTCCTGGCCGGGCTGGCCCTCACCCTGCTCCTCTCCGGAGCCCTCGGCCGCCGCCGCGCGATCGCCCTGCGCAAGGCACCCGTGCCCGTCCTGCGCGTCCTCGTCGGCACGGACGACCACGAGGACACCGTGGTCCACGCGACGGACGACACGGCGGCGCTACGGCCTCTGTTCACGGTCGCGACGAGGGCGGCAGCCGACGACAAGGACGACGAGGAGGGGGCGGAGGGGAAGGAGGGGAAGGACGGCGACGCGGCGGACCTGGAGGAACTCCTCGACGCGCCGCCCGCGACCGGCGAGCGCACCCCCCTCCGGGAGGCCGTCCTGTACGGCACGCCCGCCGACGGCGCCGAGATCCTGCTGGTCAGCGCGGCGGAGAAGCCCGGCGAGCCGCCGGTGACGGAGTGGTCGACCGGGCCCGTACGACCGTTGGCGGCGGGTGCCGCGCGGCGGCGGACCGCCCGGGAGGCGCGGGCGGAGGTCCGGGCGGCGCGGAACAGGGCGCGGGACGAGGAGCTGGCCGCGACCGTGCGGGCGGGGATCACCGTGGTGCCGGTACGGCGCTGGCGGGCGGGGCCGGTGGACTGGCTGGCGGGCTTCCTGATGGCGCAGTGGGGCTGCTGGGTCATCTGGCTCGTGGGCGACCCGGGCCGTTGGGACGGGGGCCTGCTGTTCGTCTGCGGTCTCATCGGTGCCACCCTCGTCCCGCGGAAACTGCGCTGGCGCATCACCGCCGACCGCACCGGCGTCTGGCTGAACCGGCTGCGCGGGCCGCGCCACGTCCCCTGGGACGACCTCCGCTCGGCCCGCCGGGAGGCGTTCGAGCTGCAGTTGCGGGTGCGCGACGGCGATCACTGGGATCTCTCGGCACCCCGCTGGCCCTGGCTGCAACGCAGGCGCGGACTGATCCACCCCTACGACGCCGTCGCCGCCGAACTCTCCGCGATGATCGCCGACCCCGCCCTGCGCCCCACCGGCGAGAGCGAGGAGAAGGAGCGCGGGCGCCCGCTGTGGCCGTTCGCCGTGGTCCTCGGTATCGCCTGGATCGGGCTGCTCGTCACCCGGTGGCAGTCCTGACCGTGGTTGCACGGCGGTGCCCCCATGCCGACGCTTCCGTCCCTCTATTGGCAACGTTGTCCCGAGTGCGCAGTGAGCGCTTTCCCTGTGCCTGTCCTAGGGGTTACCTAGGGGATACTTCGACATGAAGCGTGTGCCCGCCCGTCACGTTTGTCTCGTGCCGTTCACCTCCGTCTCAGTAGATTGCTGCTGCCGTCCATAGCGCCGTACCTGCGGGTTTTACTCATCAATGGGCGGCAGGGGTGGGGACATGGAGCGGTCCGGCGAGACGGCAAGACCTGTCGTCCCGGTGATGGGCATGAGATGTCTGATCGACATCGACGGCCGGGGCGGGTTCGGCTGGCGGCTGGTCGCCCCCAACGGGCGGTCGGTGGCGGTGTCGCTGACCTCGCACGACAGTCATGAACGATGTCGTACGGCCTTCGTACGGCTGTGCTCGCGCCATGCCGAGATGGGCGGTGGCATCCAGCACAGCACCGGCGGTGGCGGCTGGGTGTGGGTGGTGTGGGAGACGTCCGGGCGGCATCTGGCCGGGGCGGCGCGCACCTATGAGCGCCATGCCACCTGTCGTGCCGCCTACGACCGTTTCCGCGCGATGCTGCCCGAACTGGTGCGCGCGGGGCCCGAGTTATTCGGGGACAGTAGCTGACTTCCAGTCAACTTACCTTCCCTGCTGGTGTGTTCGTCAACTGATACCGCCCCTGGGCGAGTTGTCCACGGGGTGTGCGTGGCTCGCGCAACGGTTGTTGCCCCCAGGGCACCTCTCGTTCACACCTCGGGGTGGGCATGTCAATCGCGGGCCCGGAGCGTCGGGGCCGTGCCTGTGCCGAGACGAACCAGACAGCCGCAGCCCGTGACCGCTCTCGCGGCCGGGCCCGGCGACGACGTGCCGAGACGCCTGTACGCCGACCCGGGTCTGCCCGACCGGATCTTCCGCGTGGTGCTGCGTTCCGGCGGCACCTTCGTGCTGGGCGTCATGCTGCTGGTGGGCGGTTTCCTGCTCTACCGGGCCTGGCTGGCGCTGGACAAGGCCGGCTGGTCGTTCCTCACCACCGCCCAATGGGCCCCGGACCAAGGCAACTTCGGCATCGCGGCCGTGCTCGTCGGCACCGTGCTGATCGCGATCGTCGCCGTCCTGGTCGCCGTACCGCTGGCCACCGGCGCGGCCCTCTACATCTCGGAGTACGCGCCGGCCGGGCTGCGCCGGACCCTGATCAGCACCGTCGACCTGATGGCCGCCGTGCCGTCCGTGGTCTACGGCCTGTGGGGCGTGTTCTTCCTCCAGGACAAGGTGCTGCCGGTCGCCCGCTGGATCTCCACCTACTTCGGGTGGATCCCGGTCTTCGACGTGCGGGGCGCCGACCCGGCCGACCCGCTGGCGCCCGAGAGCCTCTACACGTCCTCGACGTTCATCGCCGGACTCGTCGTCGGCATGATGATCGCGCCGATCGTCTGCTCGATCATGCGCGAGGTCTTCTCCCAGGCCCCCGCCGGTGAGCGCGAGGGCGCCTACGCGCTCGGCGCCACCCGCTGGGGCATGATCCGCAGCGTCGTGCTGCCCTTCGGGCGCGGCGGGATGATCGGCGGCACCATGCTCGGGCTCGGCCGGGCGCTCGGCGAGACCATCGCCATCTTCATGATCATCTCGGTGACCTTCGACATCCAGTGGCACGTCCTGCAGTCCGGGACCAGCTCGATCGCCTCGCTGATCGCGCTGCACTACGGCGAGGCCAGCGAGTTCGGCATGTCCGCGCTGATGGCGGCCGGCTTCGCACTGTTCCTCATGACGCTGATCGTCAACTTCGCGGCCTCCTCCATCGTCGCCCGCTCGCGCTCGGGCGCGACGAGCGACGCCTGACGGTGACCTCCGTGAGTTCCCCCGCCCCCGGCACCCGCAGCCCTTACGCCACACAGGAATGAGCGACCATGACCGTTGCCCCTGAAGCGCCCGGCGCGCGTCAGGCGACCGGCCGCCCGCGCGCCACCCTGCCGGGCCTCGCGCGCACCGCTGTACCGGGCGGGGAGCGCCGCCGCGCCCTGACCCGGCTGCGCGCCACCGACCTGTACGCCGTGGTCGGCGCCGCCGCCTCCGCGCTGTCGCTGACCTGGCTGCTGTTCGCCTGGCTGCTCCCCTTCGACGGCGCGGTCGGCTTCGTCGTCATGGCCTACGGCCTCTTCCTGCTGATCTACGCCCTGCTGGTCTCCTTCGACGAGGACGGCCCCGCCGTCGTCGACCGCATCGCGGCAGCGGTCGTACGGTCGATGGGCGTGCTGCTGGTGGTGATCCTCGCGTTCGTCGTCGTGTACGCGCTGGTCGAGGGCCGCAAGGCGCTGGTGCACCTGAACTTCTTCACCCAGGACATGCACCTGGCAGGACCGCTGGAGCCGCTCAGCGTGGGCGGCGCGCTGCACGCGGCGGCCGGCACCCTGATCATGATCGCCATCGCGCTGCTGATCACCGTGCCGGCCGGACTGGTCTGCGCGGTGTTCCTCACCGAAGTGCCCGGCGGCTACGCCCGGTTCGTGCGCACCATCGTCGAGGCGATGACCGCGCTGCCGTCGATCGTCGCCGGCCTGTTCATCTACGCCACCGTGATCCTGGGCCTGGGTCTGGGGCAGTCCGGTCTCGCCGCCGGTCTCGCGCTCTCGGTGATGATGCTGCCGATCATCATCCGGGCCGCCGACGTCGTGATCCGGCTGGTGCCCGGCACCCTGCGCGAGGCCAGTTACGCGATGGGGACCAGCCGTTGGCGCACGGTGTGGCACGTCGTCCTGCCGACCTGCCGCTCGGGTCTGACCACCGCCGTGATCCTCGGCACCGCGCGCGGTATCGGCGAGACCTCCCCGGTGCTGCTGACCTCGGGCTACACCAACGACCTCAACCTCAACCCGCTGCACGACCCGATGGTCTCGCTGCCGCTGGTCACCTTCGAGTTCGTCAAGTCGCCCGAGCCGAACATGATTTCGCGCGGTTTCGGCACCGCGGCCCTGCTGATGACGCTGGTGCTGCTGCTGTTCGTCGCCGCGCGCATCGTCGGCGGCCGGGGGCCGGGCCAGTTGAGCCGCCGTCAGGAACACCGGCGCGTCCTCGCGTCGCAGCGTGACGCGCGTCGATTCGCCGGCCGCCCGGCCGCCTCCGCTTCCACGCCTCCGTCGATCCCGAGCCCCAACGCCCTTACCGACAACGGGAGTTCGTCGTGAAACCCGCCACTCGTCTCCGTCTGGCGGCCACCGTGCTGTCACTGCTGTGCGCCGTGCTCGCAGCCCAACCGCCGTCCGCCGCGGCCGCCTCCTACGCGAAGATCACCGGCTCCGGTTCGACCTGGAGCTCCAACGCGGTCCAGCAGTGGGTCCGCAACGTCAAGGCCAACTACGGCATGACGGTGAACTTCTCGGCCAACGGCTCCTCCCAGGGCCGCCAGCAGTTCAAGAACAACACCGTCGACTTCGCCGTCTCCGAGATCCCCTACGGCCTCAAGGAACAGGGCGTCACCGAGGTGCCGCCGAGCCGCGGCTACGCCTACATGCCGATCGTGGCCGGCGGTACGGCGTTCATGTACAACCTCAAGATCAACGGCAAAATGGTCACCAATCTGCGGCTCTCCGGGGACGTACTGACCAAGATCTTCACGGGGAAGATCACCCGCTGGAACGACCCCGCGATCTCCGCCGACAACCCGGGCCTGACCATGCCGGCCCGCGCGATCGTCCCGGTCGTCCGCTCCGACGGCTCGGGCACCAGCGCGCAGTTCACCACCTGGATGTCCAAGCAGTACCCCGCCCTGTGGAGCGACTACTGCTCCCGCACCGGGCGCGGCAGCGGCAACTGCGGCATGACCTCGTTCTACCCGCTGCTCAGCGGCTCCACGATGGTCTCCAAGTCGGGCTCGCTCGGCGTCTCCGGGCATGTCCGCCAGCCCTCCGGCGAGGGCGCGATCACCTACGTCGAGTACTCCTACGCCAAGAACACCGGCTTCCCGGTGGCCAAGGTGCTCAACAAGGACAACTACTACGTCGAGCCGACCGCGGCGAGCGTGGCGGTGGCCCTGACCAAGGCCGAGATCAACCAGAACCAGCAGTCCTCGAACTACCTCACCCAGATCCTCGACAGCGTCTACACCAACGCCGACGCCCGCACCTATCCGCTCTCCAGCTACAGCTACATGATCCTGCCGACGAAGGTGGAGGCGGGCTTCACCGCGGCCAAGGGCAACTCCCTCGGCACGTTCGCCCGTTACTTCCTGTGCGACGGACAGCAGCAGGCGGACGACCTGGGCTACTCGCCGCTGCCGAAGAACCTCGTCGAGGCGGGCTTCGAGCAGATCCGCAAGGTCCCCGGCGCTCCCACGGGCTCGATCAACATCAACGACTGCCGCAACCCCACCTTCTCCGGCGGCGTCAACACCCTGATCAAGAACGCCCCTTACCCCAAGTCCTGCGACAAGAAGGGGACGACGCAGTGCACCACCGGCACGGCCGGCGCGGCGGGCACCGACACCCCGGTGAAGCCCGCCGCCAACGGCGGTAGCACCTCCGGCGGCTCCAACTCCTCTACCGGCGGCTCGACTTCGGGCGGTTCCTCCGCCACGGGCGGCACCGCGGGCACGGACACCGACGGTGACGGCACGCCCGACAGCACCGCGAGCGCCGCGGCCGGCGGCACCTCCGGGGCGTCGATCGACCCCGACACCGGTGAGGTGGTCAGCGGTGACGGAACGGGGGCGGGCACCGGCTCCGGCGACACGTCCGTCGTGGCCAACCCCGTGGCGCTCGCCTCCGACAACAGCCTCGGGATGCGCGGCGCCCTGATGGCCCTGTCGGCCGTACTGCTGCTCGCGGTGGTCGTCGGACCACCGCTCACCGCGCGGATGCTGGCGGCCCGCTCGCGCCGCAAGAGGGAGTTCTGATGAGACGGCTGACGACACGGACGGCGTCCGGCCGCCGGCGGGTGACCGCGGGCGTGGGCTGCCTGGTGTCCGCGCTGCTGCTGGCGGTGCTGCCGCTGCCCCACGGAGCGGACCGGGCGCAGGCGGCGACCACCGAGACGTCGGCGGTGACCAAGAGCGGGACGAAGGGGCCGTACGACGACTTCTCCGGGCTCAAGGTCACCGTCCACCAGACGCAGGACCTGACCGGGCAGGGCGTGCGGGTGACCTGGACGGGCGGTGCGCCGTCCGACAACTCGTACTCGAACTTCCTGTCGGTCATGCAGTGCTGGGGCGACGAGGCGTCCGGACCGGACCGTACCCAGTGCGAGTACGGACTGGCGGCGGGCGCGCAGTCGGGGAACGGCCGGTATGTGTTCCAGGGCGGCTCCACGGTCGGTGACCCGCTGGAGACCGAGTCCGGGACACCGGTGGACCGCAACGGCACGCACTACGCGCCGTTCCGGCCGGTCGAGGGGCAGGGCGACCCGACCACGAGCGGCACCGACATCACGTACTTCAACGACGGGGACACCAACGCCGTCGCGTTCCTGCCGAACGACGGCGACGGCGGCGGCGACATGTCGTTCGAGCTGAAGTCGGCCGTGGAACAGCCCGCCCTGGGCTGCGGCGCGCGCACCACGGCGGCCGGCGCGATCCAGCCGTGCTGGCTGGTGGTGGTGCCGCGCGGCACCCACAACGCGAGCGGGGCCGTGTACCGGTCCGGTGACGTGGTCTCCTCCTCGCTCAGCCGGTCGAACTGGAACCAGCGCATCGTGTTCCCGCTCGGCTTCGCGCCGGTCACGGACAACTGCGACCCGGACAAGCCCGAGCGCGGAATCATGGGCTCCGAACTGGCCACCGACGCCGTCACGTCCTGGCAGAGCGCGCTGTGCAGGACCGGCACCTACCGCTTCAACTACACCCAGTCCGGGGAGCAGCAGGCCCGGGACGCGGTGACCTCGGGCGACTCGCTCGCGGGGCTCGCCATGACGGTGGATCCCGTAGAACCGGTCGACGGGGCGCCCGAGGTGGTGCACGCGCCGGTCGCGGTCACCGGGCTGACGATCGGGTTCGTCTGGATGTACGACGTCACGGGCGGCAGCCGGCCCCTGCCGGAACTCAAGCTCGACCAGCGACTGCTGGCCAAGGTGCTCACCCAGTCCTATCCCCTCAGCCTGGTCAAGCCCGGCGACAAGGTCCCCGCCCATCTCGCCGGCAACCCGCAGTCCATCGTCAAGGACCCCGAATTCCTCCGGCTCAACCCCGGCCTCGCGGACCAGGCGGCCGCCAACACCCCGTTCGGTCTCGCCGTCACCGTGGACAACACCGACTCCGCGAACCTGGTGTGGAAATACATTCTGGCGAACGCCGACGCGAAGGACTTCCTCGCCGGGAAAGCCGACCCGTGGGGAATGAAGGTGAACCCCTCGTACGGGAACGGGGTGATATCGGATTCCCTCGACTTCTTCCCCAAGACGGACCTCACACCCACCACCACCGCGTGCGGGGGCGGCTATCCCGACATCACCTACAACGGCCTCGACGTGGTCCCCTACATGAACGACATGCACGACGCGGCGCTGAAGATCCGCCGCGGTTCCATCGGCACCGCGTACAACTGCGACACCACGACCACCCCGCCGAAGCCGGCCGCGCTGGACCGCCCGATCCCCACCCAGCAGCGCCAGTTCGGCATCGTCGACAACGCGTCCGCGACGCGCTACCTGCTCGGTGCCGCCGCCCTGCCGAACGCGGACGGGGACTACGTCAAGCCGACCAACGAGTCCCTGCTCAAGGCGGTCGCCGAGATGCCCGACTCGGACGTGGCCGGCGTCAAGGCGCCCGACCCCGGAACGATGAAGGACGGCGCCTATCCGCTGACCGCCGTGGTCTACGCGGCGGCCTCGCTCGACCAGGCGAAGGACGCCCGCCTCGACTACGCCAAGGTGATGCGCTACGCGGCCGGCGACGGCCAGACCCAGGGCACCGTCAAGGGCCAACTGCCGTACGGATACGCCCCGTTGCCCGCGGCACTGCGCACCCGGGCGAAGCAGGCGGCGGACAGGCTGGAGAAGGGCGTACCGGACGCCGACGAGTCCTCCGGCGGCTCCACAGGCGGCGACGACATCAGCGGCACCGGTGGCGGCGGCACGGCGGCGGGCGGCACGGACGGCGGCACCACCGGCGCCGTCGGCACCGGCTCCACCGGGACACCGGGCGCCACCGCCGACGCCTCCGGCACCGCCCGGCCCTCCACCGCCCCGACGGAGACCGACCCGGCCAAGCAGAACGTGGCCCAGTCCGGCGGCCACACCCCGTCCGAGGTGCTCGGGATCGTCCGCTGGGTCCTGCTCGGCGTCCTCGTCGCGGGCGGAGCGGCCGCCCTCGCCGGCCCGGTCCTGCTGCGCTTCTCGACCCGCCGCAAGGCGGCCGCCGGCTGAGCTGTTCGGAGTTTCCGGATTTCCCGGGGCGCATTCCGGCCCCGGGAAATCCGCACACCGCCAGGTGAATTCCCTTGGAGTCACTTAGGAAATGGAGCCGTAACCTGATGACCGGCTGGAATTAGTGGTCCCGGGACCCGACTCTACGGAATCGTTCTGCGTGGCCGGTCGACGAGCCGGCGGCGAAATGGATCCGGATGAAAGAGATCCGGATTCCGTGTGCACGTCCTTTGCTTGTACGTCCTTTGCTCGATCCGTTTCCACGGAGGAGAACTCAAGTGAACGTCAAGACCAGCCTGCGTATCGGTGCCGGTGTCGGTGCGGTCGCCCTGGGCCTCGGTGTCCTGGCCGCCCCCGCCTACGCGGACCCCAGCTCGGCGACCGACTACCGCCAGCTCGCCGGTGTCGGCTCCGACACGACCCAGGACGTCGTGAACGCCCTGGGCGACGCGATCACGAACTCCAGCGGCAAGGTCGTCGCCTCCTGGAACGCCACCGGCACGGCCACGGTCAAGACCAAGGCGACCGGCTGTGAGATCGCCCGCCCCGACGGCTCCGGCGCCGGCATCACGGCCCTCAACACCGCGCTGGACGGCTCCACCGGCTGTGTGGACTTCGCCCGCTCCTCGCGCGGCCCGAACAACACCACCACCACGGACCTGACCTTCATCCCGTACGCGAAGGACGCGGTGTCCTGGGTGAAGCAGGACGGCAGCGCGCTCCCCGACAACCTGACGACCGCCCAGCTCAAGGCGATCTACGAGTGCACCCTGACCACGCTCAACGGTGTCACCCTCACCCCGGTCCTGCCCCAGTCGGCCTCGGGCACCCGCGCCTTCTTCCTCAGCTCCATCGGCGTGACGGCCCCCGGCTCCTGCGTCACCTCGGGCTCCACGATCCAGGAGAACGACGGCTCGGCCGTCGACAGCGCCGGCGACATCTTCCCGTACTCGGTGGCCCAGTACACCGCCCAGGAGAGCCTCGTCGTCGACGACCGCCGCGGCGACGCCGTGCTCGGCTCCGTCAACGGCGCGGCCGCCCGCAACGACGACCTGACGCTCAACCTGGACTTCCCCTACCTGCGGAACGTCTACAACGTCGTCCCGACCGCCAAGCTGTCGGACGCCCTGATCGCGGCCACCTTCGTGGGCACCGGCTCGGCGGTCTGCCAGAACTCCTCCGTCATCACCACCTACGGCTTCGGCGCCCTCGGCGCCGACTGCGGCAGCACGACCCTCAAGGGCGAGAGCTGATCACCGTCCAGTAGCCGAGCGACGGCCGGGCACCCACGGGGTGCCCGGCCCTGTCGGCGTATTCATCCACGACCCGAACCCCGTGGGGGGACCACCACATGACTCACCGTCTCGCTCAACTCAGATCACCGGTCGCGCTGTTGACCTGCTGCGCGCTGCTGCTCGCCGCGCTGGCCGGGGTCCTCGCCCTCTCGGGTCGGGCCAGCGCGGCCACCGACCTCGGCAAGCTCACGGTCGCTCCGGCCTCGGGGAACATCACCGACATCCCCATGACCACGTCCGTCACCACCAGCACCGGCTGCAACGCGACCACCGCGCAGACCGTCGTGCTCAGGCTGGTCAACCCGACGACCCCGACCTCGTCCCTGCCGCTCGCCCAGTCGTCGACGAAGACCGGGGTCGGCGCGGACCCCTTCACCGTGGCCCTCCAGGCGACCGCGGCCAAGCCGAGCCTGCAGACCGTGCTGACGTCGTCCGGGGTCACCGGTCCCTACGACGGCACGTACACGGTGATCCTCACCTGCGGCACCAGCACCACCGCCGACCGCTTCCTCGCCAAGATCCGGGTCACCGGCACCACCTGGACCCTGCTCGAACAGCAGGCCACGACCCTCGCCGTGAGCGCGGCCTCCGACGTCTCCGTGGGCGGCGACCTCAAGCTCACCGCCACGGTGACGCCCGCCGAGGCGGCCGGTTCCGTGGAGTTCAAGAACGGCGACACCTCGCTCGGCACCGCGCAGACCACGAACGGCACGGCCGAACTCACCGTCAAGGCACCCGCGATCGGCGGCCCGCTGCCCTTCACCGCCGCGTTCACCCCGACCGACGCCGACGCCTACTCCGGCGCCGAGGCCTCCGGGAGCGCGAACATCGACTACGTCGTCACCGCCAAGGACGCCGACGGCAACGCCCTCGCCGACCACCCCACGCTGGCCATCGGCCAGAAGGTGAAGGTCACCGTCAAGGGCTTCACCCCGGCCGCCGCCGCACACGTGAGCCTCACCAGCTCCACCGCGACCTACCCCGACGTGACCGTGAACGCCGACGGGGCCGTCGCGGACTACGCGTTCACGGTGCCCGACCAACTGCCCAACGGCGACCACAGTCTCCAGTTCTCCGAGAAGACGGGCATCTACGCCTCCTTGGCGTTCACCAGCACCGACGCGGCCACCGCCAGTCCCACCCCCACCGAGAACCCCGACCTCACCGTCACCGACGAGGACGGCACCGACCTCGGTACCGATCCCGCCCTCGACCCCGGCCAGAAGGTGAAGATCACCGCCCGCGGCTACACCGCGAGCGCGGCCGTCAAGGTCACCCTCGCCGACAGCGACGCGACCTTCGCGGACGCCACGGCCAACTCCGCCGGAACCGTGGACAGTTACGCGTTCACCGTGCCCAGCGACCTCGCGGACGGCGACCACACGCTGACGCTGGCCGAGGACAAGACCGACGGCCACAGCGTCGCCTTCGCGTTCACCACCGGCGACGACGCCGGCGAGTCCCCCTCGCCCACCCCGTCCGACACGGACTCCGGCGGCACGCCCACCGACGGCTCCACCGGCGGCGGTTCGGACACGGGCGGCACCACCACCGGCGGCGACGGCGGCACGGCCACCGGTTCCGGCTCCATGGCGGCCACCGGCACCGAGGCCGGCG
This sequence comes from Streptomyces sp. NBC_01478, assembly GCF_036227225.1. Lineage (GTDB taxonomy): Bacteria > Actinomycetota > Actinomycetes > Streptomycetales > Streptomycetaceae > Streptomyces. Next base: position 7,229,802 of record NZ_CP109444.1, read on the forward strand.
CGATCGGACTGGCCGCCCTCGCGTTCCTCGCCGCGGGCTCGGCGCTCGTGCTCCACATGCGCCGCCGGGGCCTGCTGACCTTCGGCACCGGCGACACCCCGCAACACCGCTGACCGGCCGGGTGGGGCCGGGGAGCGCACCGACGCGCCCCGGCCCCCGCCCGCCGTAAGAGAGACACCGCACGAGACGTCGTACGAGACGTCCTACGAAGGAAACCGTCCCGCTTCGAGGAGCGCACCCCGTGACCACGCTCGCCCCGCCCCCGGCCGACGCGTCGGCGCCGACCGACGGTCCGCCACCGCCGACCGCCCCGCCGCGGCAGGAGACCCCGAGGCCCCCCGCCCGCCCCGGGCTCGCGCTCGCCGGGGCGGCCCTGTGCGTCCTGGCCGCCGTGCTCCTCGGCTTCGCCGCGAACCTCACGGTCGTCGGCCACCTCCAGCACGCCCGGGACCAGCGGACGGCGTACGACGAACTGCGCAAGGAACTCGCCCTCGGCACCGCCCCCGTGGGCCAACGCGACTACGAGGGAAGGCTGTTGAAGCCCGGCGCGCCCGTCGCGCTGCTGCGCGTCCCCGTCCTCGGCATCAAGGAGGTGGTCGCCGAGGGCACGACCTCCGAGGTGCTGATGTCGGGACCGGGCCACCGCCGGGACACCCCGCTGCCCGGCCAGGCCGGCACCTCGGTGATCATGGGCCGCCAGTGGGGCTACGGCAGCCCCTTCCTCGACCTGCACAACCTGCCCGTCGGCGCCCGGATCGAGGTGACCACCGGCCAGACCAAGGCCGTCTACCAGGTCACCGGCGCCCGCCGGGCGGGCGACCCGCTGCCCGCCCCCATCGGCCAGGGGCAGGGGCGGCTCACCCTCATCACCGCCACCGGAGGCCCGTACACACCGAGCGGTGTGCTGCGCGTGGACGCCGAGCTGATCACCCCCGTGCAGGCCAACCCGCCGCGCGATCTGCGCACCGGCTGGATCGCGGCCTCCGAGGAGGCGCTGGGCGGCGACGACGGCGCCTGGCTTCGGGTCGTCCTGTGGTCCCAGGGCCTGCTGCTCGCCGCGCTGCTCGCGGTGGTCGCCCACCGGGTCTGGGGCCGCTGGCAGACCTGGATCTGCGCGGGCCCCCTGCTGCTGGCCCTGGGCCTCGCCGACTCCGGGGCGATCGTCGCCCTGCTGCCGAACCTGCTCTGAACCACCGGACCCCGTACGGGAGTTGACCACACCACCATGTCCACCGACCTCACCGGGAACGCCCCTTCGGAAGCGAACCCCGACCTCACCGACACCCTCCTCCAGCCGCCGCTCGCCGGCACCGGGCAGGGCCCCGCGAGCCTGCGCGCCGACTCCGTCTCCGCCTGGTTCGCCGACCACAAGGTCCTCGACCGGGTCTCGCTCACGATGCCCGCCCGCGAGGTCACCGCCCTCATCGGCCCCTCCGGCTGCGGCAAGTCGACCTTCCTGCGCATCCTCAACCGCATGCACGAACTGATCGGCTCCGCCTCCCTGGCCGGCCGGGTCCTGCTCGACGACGAGGACATCTACGACCGCGGCCGCCGCATCACCCACGCCCGCCGCCAGATCGGCATGGTCTTCCAGAAACCGAACCCCTTCCCCAGCATGTCGATCTACGACAACGTCCTCGCCGGCCTGAAGCTCAACGCCATCAAGGCGAGCCGCGACGGCAAGGACGACCTGGTCGAGGAGTGCCTGATCAAGGCGGGCCTGTGGAAGGAGGTCAAGGACCGCCTGCGCCAACCCGGCGGCGCACTCTCCGGCGGCCAGCAGCAACGCCTGTGCATAGCAAGGTCGTTGGCGGTACGACCCCGGGTCCTCCTCATGGACGAACCCTGCTCGGCGCTCGACCCGACCTCCACCCGGCGCATCGAGGAGACCATCGCCGAACTCAAGTCCGAGGTCACGATCGTCATCGTCACCCACAACATGCAGCAGGCCGCCCGCGTCTCCGACAGTTGCGCCTTCTTCCTCGCCTCGCAGAACACCCCGGGCGTGATCGTCGAGCACGGCGACACCCGGGCGATGTTCAACTCACCGCAGGACGAACGGACTTCGGACTACGTGAACGGACGGTTCGGATGACGGCACGGCGGGGCGCGGGCGTGGCCACCGGCGCGGTCGCGGCGATCCTGCTCCTCGCCGCCTGCGGTAACGGGCCGCGGACCACCCGCACCGCGGCCGGACCGACAGCCACGGCGAGACCGACGACGACCACTCCGGTCTCACCGGTGCCGCCACCGCTGCCCTCCGCACCCGCGCCACGGTCCACCACCGCACCAAGCCCCCAGGCACCGACGCCGGTCCAACCCACGCCCTCCCCGAGCGCCTCCGACAGCCGAGTCCCCGGCCCGGACCTGTCCCGCCGCCTGCCGGTCGGGTCTCCCCGCCCCACCCGCTCCACCGCGCCGACCACCGACACGGCGACGACCGGGCGCCCCAGGTCCACGACGATCCGTATCGGCGCCTGGTCCTCGACGGTGGTCCGGGGCGACCAGGCGGAGGTCGACGCCTGCCGGCACGCCGTGCAGTGGACGGGCCCCGCGATCGGCACCGAGGACGGCTACGAACTGCGGACCGTGGTGATCGTCGGCCACGACTACTGCGGCTTCGACCGCTTCGCCACCCTGCCCGTCGGCACCAGGGTCAACATCAGTACCCCGCGTGGGACTTGGACGTACAAGGTCTACGCCCACTACGTCACCCCCGGCCGAGGCGTCCCGGCTGCAGGCCTCTACTGGGGCGACCTGACCCTCCAGTCCTGCGTGGGACCGGACACGGGGTTCAGTTACCTGATGCGTGACTGAACCCCGTGCGCGGCTCGTCCACGGACGCGGCCCGCCCGGTTAGGGGGCAGACGGGGCGCAGACCGGCGGATGTCTCCGAGGGGGGTGAGGAGCACATCCGTATAGCTGTTCCAGCATGGAACGGATGCGGCGGGAGAGGGCGGCCGGGGAGCATGCGACAGCCCAACTCCCGGTGAATCAGCGGGAGCCGGGCTGAACTGACGGTGACTCAGATACCGGCCGCCGCCGACAGGTCCCGCTTGATCGTCGCGAGGGTCTCGGCGGCGTGGGCCCGGGCGGCCGGGAGGTCGGCGTGCGTGGCGACCGGCACCACGACCTCCAGGTAGCACTTCAGTTTGGGCTCGGTGCCGCTGGGCCGGACGATGACCCGGGCACCGTCGAGCGTGTAGCGCAGCCCGTCCGTGGGCGGGAGCTTGTCGGTCCCCTCGGTCAGATCCTCGGCCTTGGTGACGGCCAGCCCCGCGAGGTGGGTCGGTGGCACCTCGCGCAACCGCCGCATGGCGTCGGCGATGACGGACAACTCCTCGACCCGCACCGACAGTTGATCGGTGGCGTGCAGACCGTGCTCCACGGCGAGATCGTCGAGGAGGTCGAGCAGATCGCGCCCCTCCGCCTTCAGCTCGGACGCCAGCTCGGTGATCAGCAGGGCGGCGGTGATGCCGTCCTTGTCGCGCACACCGTCGGGGTCGACGCAGTAGCCGAGGGCTTCCTCATAGCCGTAGCGCAGCCCCTCCACCCGGGCGATCCACTTGAAACCGGTGAGGGTCTCCTCGTAGGGCAGACCCGCCTTCTCGGCGATACGGCCGAGGAGGGACGAGGAGACGATCGACTCGGCGAAGGTGCCGCGGGCGCCGCGCCGTACGAGGTGCGCGGCGAGCAGCGAGCCGACCTCGTCTCCGCGCAGCATGCGCCAATCGCCGTTCCGCGTACGGTCTTTCACGGCCGCGGCGCAGCGGTCGGCGTCCGGGTCGTTGGCGATGATCAGGTCCGGGTCCGTGGCGCGGGCCCGGGCGAAGGCGAGGTCCATCGCGCCGGGCTCCTCCGGGTTGGGGAACGCGACGGTCGGGAAGTCCGGGTCGGGCTCGGCCTGTTCGGCGACGAGCACGGGTTCGGGGAACCCCGCGCGGGCGAACGCGGCCAGCAGCACGTCCTTGCCGACGCCGTGCATCGCCGTGTAGACGGTGCGGGCGGTGCGGGGGGAGTCCGGGGCGAGAACGGCGTCGGTACGGGCGAGATAGGCGTCCAGGACGCTGTCGTCGAGGGTTTCCCACCCTCCCGTCGGCCGGGGCACGTCGTGCAGGGAGCCGACCGCCTCGATCTCGGCGGCGATCTCCGCGTCGGCCGGGGGCACGATCTGGGAGCCGTCGCCGAGGTAGACCTTGTAGCCGTTGTCCCGGGGCGGGTTGTGGCTGGCGGTGACCTCCACGCCGGCGATCGCGCCCAAGTGCCGTATGGCGAAGGCGAGTACGGGGGTGGGGAGGGGGCGGGGCAGCACGGCCGCCCTCAGCCCCGCGCCGGTCATCACGGCGGCGGTGTCGCGGGCGAAGTCGGCGGACTTGTGCCGGGCGTCGTAGCCGATGACGACGACGCCGTCGGTCGCGCCGTTCTTCTTGAGGTACGCGGCGAGTCCGGCGGCGGCCCGGATGACGACCGCGCGGTTCATCCGCATGGGCCCGGCGCCGAGCTCGCCCCGCAGACCGGCGGTGCCGAACTGAAGCGTCCCGCGGAAGCGCTCGGTGAGCTCGGCGACGTCCCCGGCTTCGATGAGCTTGGCGAGCTCGTCACGGGTGTCCGCGTCGGGGTCCTCGGCGAGCCAGGTCCTGGCCCGCGCGGTGAGATCGTCGTCGTGCACGTCGGGGCAACCTCTCGTGGGGGTGGGTGGGAAACATCCGGGGGTTCCAGGGGGCGGGAGCCCCCTGGGACTGGGACGGTGCCTACAGGCGCCCGAGCACCTGGGCCAACAGGGACCCCATCTGCGTAGCGGAATCCCGGCCCGCCTGAAGAACCTCCTCGTGGTTCAGGGGCTCACCAGTCATCCCCGCGGCAAGGTTCGTCACCAGGGAGATGCCCAGCACCTCCGCACCCGCCTCGCGCGCGGCGATGGCCTCCAACACCGTCGACATGCCCACCAGGTCCGCCCCGATCACCCGAGCCATCCGAATCTCCGCCGGAGTCTCATAGTGCGGCCCGGGGAACTGCGCGTACACACCCTCCTCCAACGCCGGGTCGATCTCCTTGCACAGGGCCCGCAGCCGAGGCGAGTACAGATCCGTCAGGTCGACGAAGTTCGCGCCGAGGATCGGGGACGTAGCGGTGAGATTGATGTGGTCGCTGATCAGCACGGGCTGTCCCGGCCGCATCCCCTCGCGGAGCCCCCCGCAGCCGTTGGTCAGCACGATGGTCTTGCAGCCGGCGGCGACGGCCGTACGAACCCCGTGCGCGACGGCGGCGACACCGCGGCCCTCGTAGTAGTGGGTACGGCCGAGAAAGACCAGCGCGCGCTTGGCACCGATCTCGTACGAGCGGATCCGCCCGCCGTGGCCCTCGACGGCCGGCGGCGGGAAACCGGGCAGCTCGGTGACGGGGAAGTCGGCCGCGGGGACGCCGAGGGCGTCGACGGCCGGTCCCCAGCCGGAGCCCATCACAAGGGCGACGTCGTGGGTCTCGGCGCCCGTCAGTTCGCGCAGGCGCGTGGCGGCGGCGTCAGCGGCGGCATGGGGGTCGCCCTGGATGTCGTCCGGAAGAAGAGATGCGTTCACGCGGATGAGCGTAGCTGGTCTGGGCCTACGCGCGTAGATGACAGAGCGCACCGGATGGCGATCGTTGTCTTGTCGTTTCCAACGAGACCTGTGACGGGCGTTATGTGTGGGAAACCCTCAGCGCCGCCACGGGGAACCCTCAACAGGGCCGTTTCCGCAGCTCCATCACATAGTCGTGCGGTGCGCCCGCCGACTCCGCGGCATCGGCCAGCTCGCCCAGATAACGAGCCGACGGCAGTCCCCCCTCGTACCCGTTGAGGACGTACACCCAAGCGGGTTCCTCGCCCTCCAGGGTGTGCACCCGGACCCGCATGCGCCGGTAGACGTCGAGGCCGACGCCCTCCCACCGGTCCATGGACTCCTCGTCGGGCGGGGCGATCTCGTACAGCGCGATGAAGACCTGGGAGCGCGGGGCCTCCACGATCGTCGCGAGCGCACCCTCCCAGCCCATGTGCTCGCCGCCGAAGGTCAGCCGCCACCCGTTCAGCCAGCCCGTGGCACGCAACGGCGAGTGCGGGGCGCGGCGGGTCATCAGCCGCGCGTCGAGATTGCCGGCGTACGCGGCGTAGAGCGACATGCTTCGAGAGTACGGCAGCGAACCCACCCGCCACTCCCGTAACCGTCGGTACTCAGAGCCACCGAGGTGACCGTTTCGCCCCCGGCACCCGCCCACCGGGGACACGGGATTCGGAACGGCGGCGCACCGCGCGGCCCGCCACCCGCGTACGGCGAGAAGGTGCCGTGTCGGGGGGTGTCCGCCCGCAGCGGTTGGCGCGTCAACAAGGCCCCCCTTCTTGAGTGACCGATTCCGCGCCGTTCCGAGGACGGACACCCCCCGACGCGGCACCGACTCCCCACGAACCGTAGGCAAACCACGCACCGCACCCGCACCCAGCCGACAACCCTGCCCCCCGGCTCACCTGTACCGAGAGGCCCGAGCCGCCTGCCACCGACCCGTTCCGCCGGGCGGGGCCTCGCCCCCGGGCAGAAGCACCTTGAAGCGTGCGGGACAATGGGGTACGTGACTCGGATCGTGATCATCGGTGGCGGACCCGGCGGCTATGAAGCGGCGCTGGTGGCAGCGCAGCTCGGCGCGGAGGTGACCGTCGTCGACTGCGACGGTCTGGGCGGGGCGTCGGTGCTGACCGACTGCGTCCCGTCGAAGACCCTTATCGCGACGGCCGAGGTGATGACCACCTTCGACTCGTCGTACGAGGAACTCGGCATCATCGTCGCCGACGACACTCCACCCCTCGAGCAGGCCGCCAGGGTCGTGGGCGTGGACCTCGGCAAGGTGAACCGCCGTGTGAAGCGCCTCGCGCTGGCCCAGTCGCACGACATCACCGCGTCCGTGACCCGGGCCGGCGCCCGTGTCATGCGCGGCCGGGGCCGGCTCGACGGCATGCAGGCGATCGACGGTTCCCGCAAGGTGATCGTGAAGGCGGCCGACGGCACCGAGGAGACCCTCGTCGCCGACGCCGTCCTCATCGCGACCGGCGGCCACCCACGTGAGCTGGACGACGCCCGCCCGGACGGCGAGCGCATCCTGAACTGGACCCAGGTCTACGACCTCACCGAGCTCCCCGAAGAGCTGATCGTGGTCGGTTCCGGTGTCACCGGCGCCGAGTTCGCCGGCGCCTACCAGGCCCTCGGCTCCAAGGTCACCCTCGTGTCGTCCCGCGACCGGGTCCTCCCCGGCGAGGACCCGGACGCCGCCGCCGTACTCGAAGACGTCTTCCGGCGCCGCGGCATGAACGTCATGGCCCGCTCCCGAGCCCAGTCCGCCAAGCGCGTCGGCGACAAGGTCGAGGTCGTCCTCGCCGACGGCCGCGTCATCACCGGCTCGCACTGCCTGATGGCCGTCGGCGCCATCCCGAACTCCGCGGGCATGGGCCTGGAGGACGCGGGCGTCAGGCTCCGCGACTCCGGCCACATCTGGACCGACAAGGTCTCGCGTACGACGGCTCCCGGCGTGTACGCCGCCGGTGACGTGACCGGCGTCTTCGCGCTCGCCTCGGTGGCCGCGATGCAGGGCCGTATCGCCATGTACCACTTCCTGGGCGACGCGGTGGCCCCGCTCAACCTGAAGACGGTCTCCTCGAACGTCTTCACCGACCCCGAGATCGCGACCGTCGGCTACAGCCAGGCCGACGTCGACGGCGGCAAGATCGACGCCCGGGTGGTCAAGCTCCCCCTGCTCCGCAACCCGCGCGCGAAGATGCAGGGCATCCGGGACGGCTTCGTCAAGATCTTCTGCCGCCCGGGCACCGGCATCATCGTGGGCGGTGTGGTCGTGGCGCCGCGCGCCTCGGAACTGATCCACCCCATCTCGATCGCCGTCGACAACAACCTGACGGTCGAACAGATCGCGAACGCCTTCACCGTCTACCCGTCTCTTTCGGGCTCGATCGCCGAGGTGGCCCGGCAACTGCACACGCGGAAGGCGACGGGCGAAGTCTGACCCCGAAGTGGACTCCCCGCTGGTCACGGGGAGTTGTCGACCATTCGTACGGCATAGGCGGCGAGACTAGGCTCTATACCACTTCCCGTCCTGCTGTACGAACAACTTCCGTTATTCGGCGCAAACACCTGAAAGCAGACGGTCGTTGGGGTTACTGTCAGTTTCGTGTTCGCTGCAGAACGTCGCCAATTGATCCTCGAAATGGTGCGAGCGAATGGGGCCGTATCGCTCCGTGAGCTCGCCCGCGTCGTCCAGACCTCCGAAGTGACCGTACGGCGGGACGTGCGCGCACTGGAGGCAGAAGGACTCCTCGACCGCCGGCATGGCGGTGCGGTATTGCCGGGCGGGTTCACGCGGGAGTCCGGCTTTCCGCAGAAATCGCATCTCGCGACCGCCGAGAAGACGGCCATCGCCGATCTCGCCGCGAGCTTCGTCGAAGAGGGCGAAGCGATCGTGGTAGGGGCGGGTACCACCACCCAGGAGCTGGCCCGCCGGCTCGCCCGGGTCCCCGGACTGACCGTCGTCACCAACTCCCTGCTGGTGGCCCAGGCGTTGGCCCATGCCAACCGCGTGGAGGTCGTGATGACCGGCGGCACCCTGCGCGGTTCCAACTACGCGCTGGTGGGCAGCGGGGCCGAGCAGTCCCTCCAGGGCCTGCGCGTCTCCCGGGCCTTCCTCTCCGGAAGCGGGCTCACCGCCGAGCGCGGGCTGTCCACGTCCAACATGCTCTCGGCGTCCGTGGACCGGGCCCTCGTCCAGGCGGCCGCCGAGGTCGTCGTCCTCGCCGACCACACCAAGCTCGGCACGGACACCATGTTCCAGACCGTGCCCACGGACGTGATCACCCGCCTCGTCACCGACGAGCCCCCGGGCCACGACGACCGCGCGGCAACGGAGTTGCAGGCGCTGGCCGACCAGGGGGTGCAGATCGCCGTGGCCGGCGCGTCGGGAAGCCAGGGGGGTGATCAGCCCTCGACGCGGGACCAACGCCGCCGGGACGTACCCCTTCCGGCTCCGCGCCGGGGTCAAGTGCCGGGTGGGGGACCGGGGTTGAGGGCGGCGGGCGTACTGGCCGGGGAGTCTCCGGAGCGGGAGCGCGCCGCGAGGGTGGCGGATCTGCGCAGGCGTTGATCGGTTCGATTTCGGCTTGCAGGCCGGCGGGGGCTGGTCGCGCAGTTCCCCGCGCCCCTCAAAAGCAGGTCGGCTGAAACGAGGCCGTCTTCCAGGGGCGCGACCAGCCCCCACCGGCCCGCAGGCGAAGTACTACGGTTTCAGTCCGCGCAACGTCAACGTCAGCAACCTGTCCGCCAGTTCAGGATCCCCGGGATTGCCCTCAGCCGCGAGAGCGATCGCATGGGTCAGTTGGAGCAGGTCGCCGATCTCGACATCACCGCGCACATCACCGGCGTCCTGCGCTCGGCGGAGCAACGCACCCCCCGCTTCCCGGATGGGGCCACTGCACCGGGCCAGCGCCGACGTGTCGTCGTACGTCACCGCCATCAAGGCCCGCGCCAGCCCCCGGTACTCACTCGCGTGCGCCACCATCTCCCGCAACCAGCTCACCAGAGCCACACACGGCTGCGGCGCGTCCCGCAACTCCCGTGCGCGCGCGAGGAGTTCACCCACCGCGTCCTCGAAGACCGCGCTCATCAGGGACTGCCGGTTCGGGAAGTGGCGATACAGCGTGCCGATCCCGACCCCCGCACGCCGGGCCACGTCCTCCAGGGACGCGTCCGTACCGTGCGCGGCGAAGCACACCCGGGCCTCGGCGACCAGCCGCTCGTAGTTGCGCCGGGCGTCGGCACGCAGCCCCGCCGGCGGCCTGGCTGCGCTGGCCATGGGTCCCACCCGCCCTCCTCGGCGCGCTACGGCATTGTCCCGTCACATTACAGAGGTGCCCGGCGCACAGGCTGTCCCTGTCCGCCGGGCACCTCCGGACGTACGGTCGGATCAGTCCTTGATCTCGCAGATCGCGGCGCCGGACGTGATGGACGCACCGACCTCCGCGCCAAGTCCCTTGATCGTGCCGGACTTGTGCGCGTTCAGCGGCTGTTCCATCTTCATCGCCTCGAGGACGACGATGAGGTCGCCCTCCTTGACCTCCTGGCCCTCCTCGACCGCGACCTTGACGATCGTCCCCTGCATCGGGGAGGCGAGGGTGTCGCCGGAGGCGACGGGGCCGGACTTCTTGGCCGCGCGGCGCTTGGGCTTGGCGCCCGCCGCGAGGCCCGTGCGGGCCAGCGACATGCCGAGCGAGACCGGGAGGGAGACCTCCAGGCGCTTGCCGCCGACCTCGACGACGATCGTCTCGCGGTCCGCGTCCTCGTCCGCCTCGGCGTCCGTGGGGGCCGCGAAGGGCTTGATCTCGTTGACGAACTCGGTCTCGATCCAGCGGGTGTGGACCGTGAACGGCTCGGCGGAGCCGGTGAGTTCGGGGGCGAACGCCGGGTCCTTCACCACCGCGCGGTGGAACGGGATCGCGGTCGCCATGCCCTCGACCTGGAACTCGTCCAGCGCACGCGCCGCACGCTGGAGCGCCTGCTCGCGGGTCGCGCCGGTGACGATCAGCTTGGCCAGCAGCGAGTCCCAGGCCGGGCCGATGACCGAGCCCGACTCGACACCGGCGTCCAGCCGGACACCCGGCCCGGACGGCGCCGCGAACGTGGTCACGGTGCCGGGCGCGGGCAGGAAGCCACGGCCCGGGTCCTCGCCGTTGATGCGGAACTCGAAGGAGTGGCCGCGCAGTTCGGGGTCGCCGTAGCCGAGTTCCTCGCCGTCGGCGATGCGGAACATCTCGCGGACGAGGTCGATGCCGGCGACCTCCTCGGTGACCGGGTGCTCCACCTGGAGGCGGGTGTTGACCTCCAGGAAGGAGATCGTGCCGTCCTGGCCGACGAGGAACTCCACGGTCCCGGCGCCGACATAGCCGGCCTCCTTCAGGATCGCCTTGGAGGAGGCGTACAGCTCGGCGACCTGCGCGTCGGAGAGGAACGGCGCGGGCGCCTCCTCGACCAGCTTCTGGTGCCGGCGCTGGAGCGAGCAGTCACGCGTGGACACGACGACCACGTTGCCGTGGGAGTCGGCCAGGCACTGGGTCTCCACGTGCCGCGGCTTGTCCAGGTAGCGCTCGACGAAGCACTCGCCGCGACCGAAGGCGGCGACCGCCTCGCGCACCGCGGAGTCGTACAGCTCGGGAACCTCTTCGAGCGTGCGGGCCACCTTCAGACCGCGACCGCCGCCACCGAAGGCGGCCTTGATCGCGATGGGCAGCCCGTGCTGCTCGGCGAACGCGACGACCTCGTCCGCACCCGACACCGGGTCCGGCGTACCGGCCACCAGCGGGGCACCGGCGCGCTGCGCGATGTGCCGGGCGGCGACCTTGTCACCGAGGTCCCGGATCGCCTGCGGCGGCGGCCCGATCCAGATCAGGCCCGCGTCGAGCACCGCCTGGGCGAACTCGGCGTTCTCCGACAGGAATCCGTAGCCGGGGTGGATGGCGTCGGCACCGGACTCGCGGGCCGCGCCCAGGACCTTGCCGATGTCCAGGTAGCTGCTCGCCGGTGTGTCACCGCCCAGGGCGAACGCCTCATCCGCGGCGCGGACATGCAGAGCGTCCCGGTCCGGGTCGGCGTATACGGCCACGCTCGCGATCCCGGCGTCCCGGCAGGCCCGGGCTACGCGGACAGCGATTTCGCCACGATTGGCGATGAGCACCTTGCGCACGATTGAGGCTCCCTCCTTGAAACAAGCCGAGTTTAGGGACTGCCGACACGGCGCATCGACCCGTCCCCAATGGTGAGCTTGCCCACACAGAGCGTGATTCGAGGCTCGCTCGACCCGCGAAATCCCTTGTCGCACCTAGGCACGCAGGACTCCTCGTGGAAACCCTAGTCCCCTGGTGTGGTCAAGGTCTCTGTGAGAGCGTGCCGCGCCCCACTCCGTTTCTTTGTGGAGTCCCTACGAATGGCCCAATGATTCTTTGCCCCCATCACAACCCTTGTCCCGGGGTTTACCCGTTAGTAGCGTTCGGGTTGTCTCGAACGGAAGTGGGTGGGGGCGGGTGGTCCGCAGACCGGTGGCATGGATCGTGGCGATCGTCCTCTTCGTGGAGGCGCTCGGAGTGGCCGCGCTGAACTGGTTCCTCGGGATCGTCGTCGACCGTCAGCAGATGTCCCTGGCCGGGCTCGACCCGGACGCGATGTCCGTGGGTTCGAAGGCCGGCGGCATCGTCTTCGGCCTCTACTTCGCCCTGTGCGGTGTGGTCGCCCTGCTCGTCGCCCTGCGCGACCGGGCCCCGGCCGGCCTCGGCCGCATCCTGCTGATCAGCGTGGCCGTGGTGCACGCCCTGCTGGGCGCCTTCGCGTGGGGCCTGGTGGGCCCGGGCGCGTTCACGTTCATGGTCGTGGTGCTCGGCCTGGTCGTCCTGCTCCTGATGACCTACGACCGCCTTGAGGGCCCCGCCGAGCAGAGCCCCGAGCCGCCGCCCGGCAAGGACCCGCGGCCGGCCCTTCCGCCGGCCGCCCCCAGCCCCTCCTGATCGCTACTTCTCCGACGGGGTCCACAACTCCGTGATGCCGACGCCCAGTTGGGCCAGCAGCCGGCGAACGAGCGGCAGGCTGATGCCGATCACGTTGCCGTGGTCGCCGTCGATGCCCTCGATGAACGGCGCCGAACGGCCGTCGAGCGTGAACGCCCCGGCGACGTAAAGGGGTTCGCCCGAGGCGACGTACGCGGCGACCTCGGTGTCGGTCGGCTCGCCGAAGCGGACGACGGTGGACGCGGTGGCCGAGACGTACCGGCCGCTCGTCGTGTCGTAGACGCAGTGGCCGGTCTGGAGTGTGCCGGCCCGGCCGCGCATCGCCTTCCAGCGGGCGGTGGCCTCCTCGGCGTCGGCGGGCTTGCCGAGGGCTTCGCCGTCCAGGTCGAGCACGGAGTCGCAGCCGATCACCAGCGCGCCGTGCACGTCCGGCTTCGCGGCGACGACGGAGGCCTTGGCCTCGGCGAGGGCGAGGGCGAGTTCGGCCGGGGTGGGGGCGCTGACGGCGTCCTCGTCCACCCCGCTCACGATCACCTCGGGGGCCAGTCCGGCCTGGCGCAGCAGGGCCAGCCGGGCGGGGGACTGGGAGGCGAGCACGAGGCGGCGGCGGGGCTGATCTGTCATGCGCTCAGGGTATCGGCGTGGTTTTGGGGGCTCACGTCAGGCCGATCACGATCATTGCCAGGATCATCGCGAGTGCCATGAGGACCCCGAGCCGCCGCAACATGAGCTGCGTCTCGCGCAGTTCATCCGGCGGCTCGTTCTTGGGGTCGGACCACAACATGGCACCAGCGTGCGGCTTGGCGAGGTTGGGCGCCTGAGTACGGGTACTTAAGTTGGCGCCCGGAGTTGTCCTTCTGTGCGCGGTTCCCCGCGCCCCTAAAGAATGACCCCTCCCCTAGCCCGGCCAGAAAGTGCGGGTCCATGCACTTGGGCCCGGGTGGGGGAGCCTCGCGCCCGCGATGCGTGATGGGTCGGACCAGGCGTCGCGGTGGCTCGGGGGGCCGGGCGGGGTTGTCTGGGCCGCTGTGGCTCGGGCTCTGACCACCGCCAATGCGGCGGCCAGCTCCTCGGGGGTCGGGTTGCCCCTTACGACCTTGATCGTCATCGCGGCTCCTCTAGAGGGGGATGTTGCCGTGCTTCTTGGGGGGCAGGGACTCGCGCTTGGTGCGGAGTTGGCGTAGGCCCCGGACCACGTGGCGGCGGGTGTCGGAGGGGAGGATCACCGCGTCGATGTAGCCGCGTTCGGCCGCGATGTAGGGGTTGAGGAGGGCGTCCTCGTACTCCTGGATGAGGCGGGCCCGGGTCGCGTCCAGTTCCCCGGCCGCCTCCGCCTCGGCGATCGTGCGGCGGTGCAGGATGTTGACCGCGCCCTGGGCGCCCATGACGGCGATCTGGGCGGTCGGCCAGGCGAGGTTGAGGTCGGCGCCGAGGTGCTTGGAGCCCATGACGTCGTAGGCGCCGCCGAAGGCCTTGCGGGTGATGACCGTGATGAGCGGGACCGTCGCTTCCGCGTACGCGTAGATCAGCTTCGCGCCCCTGCGGATGATGCCGTAGTGCTCCTGGTCGACGCCCGGGAGGAAGCCGGGGACGTCCACGAAGGTGAGGACCGGGACGTTGAACGCGTCGCAGGTGCGGACGAAGCGGGCCGCCTTCTCGGACGCGTCGATGTCCAGGCAACCCGCGAACTGCATGGGCTGGTTGGCGACGACGCCGACCGGGCGGCCCTCGACCCGGCCGAAACCGGTGAGGATGTTCGGCGCGAAGAGTGGCTGGGTCTCGAAGAACTCCGCGTCGTCCAGGACGTGTTCGATCACCGTGTGCATGTCGTACGGCTGGTTCGCGCTGTCCGGGACCAGGGTGTCCAGCTCGCGGTCCTCGTCCGTGAGGGCGAGGTCCGCCTCCTCCGCGAACACCGGGGGTTCGCTGAGGTTGTTGGACGGCAGGTACGACAGGAGCTGCTTGACGTACTCGATCGCGTCCTTCTCGTCGCCGGCCATGTGATGGGCCACGCCCGAGACGGAGTTGTGGGTGCGCGCCCCGCCCAGCTCCTCGAAGCCGACGTCCTCGCCGGTGACCGTCTTGATGACGTCCGGGCCGGTGATGAACATGTGCGAGGTCTGGTCGACCATCACCGTGAAGTCGGTGATCGCGGGGGAGTAGACGGCACCGCCCGCGCACGGGCCGACGACCAGGCTGATCTGCGGGATCACCCCGCTCGCGTGCGTGTTGCGGCGGAAGATCTCGCCGTACGCCCCGAGGGAGGCCACGCCCTCCTGGATGCGGGCGCCGCCGGAGTCGTTGATGCCGATGACCGGACAGCCCGTCTTCAGCGCGAAGTCCATCACCTTGACGATCTTCTGGCCGTAGACCTCGCCCAGGGCCCCGCCGAACACCGTGAAGTCCTGCGAGAACAGGGCGACCGGGCGGCCGTCGACCGTGCCGTAGCCGGAGACGACTCCGTCGCCGTAGGGGCGGTTCTTCTCCAGGCCGAAGTCCGTGGACCGGTGCCGGGTCAACTCGTCGAACTCGACGAAGGACCCCTCGTCGAGGAGCAGCTCGATCCGCTCACGGGCCGTCAACTTGCCCTTGGCGTGCTGTTTTTCGACCGCACGTTCCGAGCCCGCGTGCGTCGCTTCCTGGATGCGGCGCTGAAGATCCGCGATCTTCCCGGCGGTTGTGTGGATGTCGATCTCTTGAGGCGCTTCCGGCTCGGACATCGGGATTGCGGCTCCCTGCCTGCTCAAAAGGGGGGACGGTTACTCATTCGTAGAGTAGTGGCGGGCCTACCGATCGGCAGTGCGGCGTACAACACACCTAGGGTGGCTTGCATGACGCCGCGAGATGCCTCAGACGACAGCAGCCGTTGGTCCGATCTGGAACGGCCGCCCCTCAACGCCGGCGCGCTGCGCCGCGGACTCGTGCGGGCGGGCGGGCTGTGGACCGGCGTGGAGGTCGTGCAGTCCACCGGTTCCACCAACACCGACCTCGTCGCCCTGGCCGCCGCCGGCAAGGCCGCCGAGGGCACCGTCCTGGTCGCCGAGGAGCAGACCTCCGGGCGCGGGCGGCTCGACCGGCAGTGGTCGGCACCGGCCCGCTCCGGGCTGTTCTTCTCCGTCCTGCTGGAGCCGGACGACGTCCCCGTGGCCCGCTGGGGCTGGCTCCCGCTGCTCACCGGCATCGCCGTCGCCACCGGCCTGGCCCGCTCGGCCGGCGTCGACACGGCACTCAAGTGGCCCAACGACCTCCTGGTCACTGTCGGTGGCGAGGAACGCAAGGCCGGCGGCATCCTCGCCGAGCGCGCGGGCGACGACGCCGTGATCGTCGGCGTCGGCATCAACGTCAGCCTGCGCGAGGACGAGCTGCCCGTGCCGCAGGCGGGCTCCCTGGCCCTGGCCGGAGCCGTCGCCACCGACCGCGATCCCCTGCTGCGGGCGGTTCTACGGTCCCTGGAGCACTGGTACGACAAGTGGCGCGCGGCGGGCGGCGACCCCGTGGCGAGCGGCCTTCAGGAGACCTACGCGGCCGGCTGCGCCACGCTCGGCCGGACCGTACGGGCCGAACTGCCCGGGGACCGGTCGATCACGGGCGAGGCCGTCGCGATCGACGGCGACGGGCGGCTCGTCCTCGCCACGGAGGACGGCGTGCAGGAGCCCGTGGGGGCGGGCGACATCGTCCACCTGCGCCCCGCGTGACCCCGACCGCTCTTGTGGCGGCTCTGTCCGTGTGACTCACGGAGTGAGCTGGCCCACACCTGCCGTAGCATTGGGCCCGGTCGATACCTGACCGTGGCAGATCGGAAGGCAGCAGGCGTGACCGTCGACGACACGGGCTCCGGCGCGGACGCGGACGGCCGGGTAGCCCCCGATGCCGCCGAGCCCGGTGAGAACCCGCTCGCGCTGCGGCTCGAAGGGCTCATCCTCGGCGCGGAGCGCCGCTACACCCCCTTCCAGGCGGCCCGCACCGCCGGCGTCTCCATGGAGCTGGCGACCCGCTTCTGGCGGGCCATGGGCTTCGCCGACGTGGGCCAGGCCAAGGCGTTCACCGAGGCGGACGTCCTCGCGCTGCGCCGCCTGGCCGGTCTTGTCGAGGCGGGGCTGCTGAGCGAGGCGATGGCCGTGCAGGTGGCCCGCTCCACCGGGCAGACCACCGCCCGGCTGGCCGGCTGGCAGATGGACTCGTTCCTGGAGGGCCTGACCGAGCCGCCCGAGCCGGGCATGTCCCGCACCGAGGTGACGTACCCGATCATCGAGCTGCTGCTGCCCGAGCTGGAGGAGTTCCTCGTCTACGTCTGGCGGCGCCAGCTCGCCGCCTCGGCCGGCCGGGTCGTGCAGGCCGGCGACGACGAGGAGATGGTCGACCGGCGGCTCGCGGTGGGCTTCGCCGACCTGGTCGGCTTCACGCGCCTGACCCGCCGCATGGAGGAGGAGGAACTCGGCGAACTCGTCGAGGCCTTCGAGACCACCGCCGCCGACCTGGTGGCCGCGCGCGGCGGCCGTCTCATCAAGACCCTCGGCGACGAGGTCCTCTTCTCGGCGGACGACGCCGGGGTCGCCGCCGAGATCGCGCTGCGCCTCATCGAGACCATGGCGGGCGACGAGACGATGCCCGAACTCCGCGTCGGCATCGCCTTCGGCACGGTGACGACCCGGATGGGCGACGTCTTCGGCACGACGGTCAACCTCGCCTCGCGGCTCACCTCGATAGCTCCCCGCGACGCCGTCCTCGTCGACAGCGCCTTCGCCGAGGAACTCATCCGCAGCGGCGAGGCCCCCGCCTCCGAGGCGGAGGCCGCCGAAGCCGCGGCCACCGCCGAGAAGGAGGGCGAGGAACCGCCGACGTACCGCTTCGCGCTCCAGCCGATGTGGCAACGCCCCGTGCGCGGCCTGGGAGTTGTCGAGCCCTGGCTGCTCACGCGCAGGGACTCGTCACCGGCGTAGCACCTCGTCCACGCAGAGGCCGATGATCGGCACGCAGAGGCTTGGCCGACTCGGCGCGGGGGCAGGGGAGTTGGCGGTCCGGCTCGGGGTGGGTGTGGGCGTGGGTGTGCGGGTGGGTGCGGGCTCCGCGGTCGACGTCGGGCCGGGAACCGGTGCCTGAGGCGGTGGCGTGGTGGCCGTCGTCGCCTCCGGGATGGTCGTGGGGGTCACGTACGCGGGCGTCCGCGCCGCCGTCGCGTACGGAGTCGGTACGACCCCGGAGGCCATGGTCGGATTCGCGCTCACGCCGCCCATCACCGAGGTCGCCGAGGGGATCGCCGTGGGGTCGGCGCTGATCGTGGCGGCCGCGTTGGCGGGGCGGTCGGTGCCCTCGCCGGTGCCGGTGTCCGCGTCCGGGCGGGGCTCCGCCTCCGCCGTGCCCACGCCGCCGACTCCGGATTCGGGAGTCAGTCGTACGAGGCTCAGCACACCGGCTGCCACGGCGAGGCCGCCTGCGGCGAGCAGGATCTTGCGGGGGCGGGGGCGGCGGTGCCGGCCGCGCGGGGTCCGGGGGAGGGGCGGCGGCTCCATGTCCGCGGTGTCCCCGGCCCGTTCCGCCTTCGTGGTCGTCGTCACGATCCCCTCCCCTGTGGTGTGGCGGACGCACGTTATGCGCTTCTGTGGGCGGTGCGGCGGGAGTTGGGCGGGATGTCACCCGAACGGGGAAGGCCCGTGCGATGATCGGGGCGAGTTCTGTTAACCCACGTTAACCAGGAGGCGGTCATGAGTGAGGAGCGGTTCGAGACGCGGTTCGGGGAGTTCGTGCTGGTGCGGCGGCACGGGTACGTCGCGGAGCTCGTCCTGGATCGGCCCAAGGTCATGAACGCCGTCTCCACGGCGATGGCGGGCTCGATCGCCACGGCTTGTGCGGCACTGGGGGCGGACCGGGACGTACGCGTGACCGTGGTGACGTCGTCGCACGAGCGGGCGTTCTGCGTCGGTGCGGACCTGAAGGAGCGCAACTCCCTCACGGACGCGGAACTCGTACGACAGCGCCCGCTCGCGCGTGCGGCGTACACGGGGGTCCTGGAGCTGCCCATGCCGACGATCGCCGCGGTCCACGGTTTCGCGCTGGGCGGTGGTTTCGAACTCGCCCTGTCCTGCGACCTGATCGTGGCGGACGGTACGGCCGTGGTGGGGCTGCCGGAGGTGTCGGTGGGGGTGATTCCGGGGGGTGGCGGTACGCAGTTGCTGCCCCGGCGGGTGGGTGCGGCCCGGGCGGCCGAACTGATCTTCACCGCGCGGCGGTTGGAGGCGGACGAGGCGGCTGGGCTGGGGCTGGTGGATGTCCTGGTGTCGGCCGGGCGGGATCGGGAGGAGGCGCTGGCGCTGGGCTCGCGGATCGCGGCGAATTCGCCCGTCGGGCTGCGGGCGGCCAAGCGGGCGTTGCGGGTGGGGTACGGGTTGGATCTGCGGGCCGGGCTCGAGGTCGAGGACGCGGCGTGGCGGGCGGTGGCGTTCTCGGGGGATCGGGCGGAGGGGGTGGCCGCGTTCAACGAGAAGCGGGCGCCGGAGTGGCCGGGGGAGTAGGGGGGGGGGGCGATACAGGACCACCCGCCAACGCGCCCAGCACCAGGCCCCCGACACCTGTTCGCCGCATCAATGTCCCGCTATGTCCCAAACCTCCCTAGCCTGGAGTGATGGGTGAGGACAGGCGGCTGGCGGCCGTGGTGGAGCTGGCGCAGGGGATGGCTGCGGCGCACACCCCGCGGGAGTCCTGGCGGGCTGCGGCGGTCGGCGCGTGCCGGGCGCTGGACGGGAGTTTCGCCGCGCTGTCCGTGTGGGAGCGGGAGCTGGGCCGGCTGCGGGTCCTGGTGAACGTGGGGGAGCGGGCGGCGGGCGAGGAGGAGTTCCCGGACGGCGAGACCTATCCGGTGCACCAGTTCCCTGAGATCACCGAGTTCCTGCACGAGCGGTGGGCCGGCGGCGGTGAACCCAACGCCTGGGTCGAGACCGCCGAGGGGCCGGCCGCGGGCAGCCCCGGGTACTGCCACCAGCGTGTGGCGGCGCTACGGCGCCGGAGGCGCGGATGTTGTGTGGTCGCCCCGATCGTGCTGCACGGGCGGGCCTGGGGTGAGCTGTATGTGGCGCGGCCGGTCGGTGCGCCTGTGTTCGACCGGGGGGACGCTGATTTCGCGACGGTCCTCGCTTCTGTGGTGGCGGCCGGGATCGCTCAGACCGAGCGGCTGGAGGAGGCGCGGCGGCTTGCCTTCACGGACGCGCTCACCGGGCTCGCCAACCGTCGAGCGGTTGATGTGCGGCTCGACGAGGCTGTCGAGCGGCACCGGCGTGACGGGGTCGTGGTCAGCCTCGTCGTGTGCGACCTCAACGGGCTCAAGCGCGTCAACGACACCCGGGGGCACGCGGTCGGGGACCGGCTGCTCGAACGCTTCGGCTCGGTGCTGTCGCTGTGCGGGGCGATGCTGCCGGGTGCGCTCGCCGCGCGGCTCGGCGGGGACGAGTTCTGTCTGCTCGCGGTCGGGCCGCCCGCCGACGAGGTGGTCGACGCGGCGACCGAACTGTGCCGCAGGGCATCCGAGTTGGAGCTGGGCGAAGGCGTCGCGTGCGGGGTCGCGTCCACCGAGGACCCGATCGGGGCGGTGCGGTCCGGCCGGCGGCTGTTCCGGCTCGCGGACGCGGCCCAGTACCGGGCGAAGGCGCTCCGGGCGGACCGGCCGGTCGTCGCCGGGCGCGACGGGCCGGACGATCCGGTGGTGCGGCTTGCCGACTCCCCTACGCCGGAGATGCCTGCCGAGCGGCGGCGGTTCCGGGGGCGGCGGGCGTGACGCCTGCGGTTCGTGGTGGGTCGGCGACGTGTCGGGGGGTATCCGTCCTCGGAACGGCGCGGAATCGGTCTCTCGAGAAAGGGGCCTCGCTGACGCGCCAACCGCTGCGGGCGGACACCCCCCGACACGTCGCCTTGGCGCCGTACCCGGCCGGCGGTCCGCTCGGCTCGCCGATTCCGGTGACCTATCTGTAAGGGTCTCAGTGGGTGCCCGGTAGTGACACTGCTGCATTCAATGCGTACGCTCCTGAATATGGATATGCACACTGTGGTGGTGGGGACGTCCGGGGTCACCGCGTCCGACGTTCTTGCCGTGGCGCGTGGGGGCGCCCGGATCGAGCTTTCGGGCGAGGCCCTCGCGGCGCTCGCCGCGGCGCGGGAGATCGTGGACGCGCTGGCCGCCAAGCCGGAGCCCGTCTATGGCGTGAGCACCGGGTTCGGGGCCTTGGCGTCGCGGCACATCAGCCCGGAACTGCGGGCCCAGTTGCAGCGCAACATCGTTCGTTCGCACGCCGCCGGGATGGGGCCGCGGGTGGAGCGGGAGGTCGTGCGGGCCTTGATGTTCCTGCGGCTCAAGACCGTCTGCTCGGGGCACACCGGTGTGCGGCCCGAGGTCGCGCAGACCATGGCCGATGTGCTGAACGCCGGGATCACGCCCGTTGTGCACGAGTACGGCTCCCTCGGGTGCTCCGGTGACCTTGCTCCGCTCTCCCACTGCGCGCTCACGCTGATGGGCGAGGGGGACGCGGAAGGTCCGGACGGGGGCGTGCGGCCCGCCGGTGAGCTGTTGGCGGAGGCCGGGATCGCGCCTGTCGAGCTGCGCGAGAAGGAGGGCCTCGCCCTTCTCAACGGCACCGACGGCATGCTCGGCATGCTGGTCATGGCCCTCGCCGACCTCGACATGCTCTACAAGTCCGCCGACGTCACCGCGGCGCTGAGTCTGGAAGCCCTGCTCGGCACCGACAAGGTGCTCGCGCCCGAGCTGCACGCCATCCGCCCGCACCCCGGGCAGGGTGCCAGCGCCGCCAACATGCTTGCCGTGCTTGCCGGTTCGGAACTCACCGGGCATCACCAGGACGGCGCGCCCCGGGTCCAGGACGCGTACTCGGTGCGGTGTGCTCCGCAGGTCGCCGGCGCCGGGCGGGACACCATCGCGCACGCCCGCCTTGTCGCGGAGCGGGAGTTGGCGTCGGCCGTCGACAACCCCGTTGTGCTGCCCGACGGTCGGGTCGAGTCCAACGGCAACTTCCATGGCGCGCCCGTGGCTTACGTCCTCGACTTCCTCGCCATCGCTGTTGCCGACCTCGGTTCGATCGCCGAGCGCCGTACCGACCGGCTGCTCGACAAGAACCGCTCGCACGGACTGCCGCCGTTCCTCGCGGACGACGCCGGTGTCGACTCCGGGCTGATGATCGCCCAGTACACGCAGGCCGCGCTGGTCAGTGAGATGAAGCGGCTCGCCGTGCCTGCCTCCGCCGACTCGATTCCGTCCTCCGCGATGCAGGAGGATCATGTCTCCATGGGATGGTCGGCCGCGCGCAAGCTGCGTACCGCCGTCGACAACCTCACCCGGATCATCGCCGTCGAGCTGTACGCGGCCACGCGTGCGGTGGAGTTGCGCGAGGGGCTGGCCCCGGCGCCTGCCTCCCGCGCGGTCATCGATGCCGTACGGGCGGCGGGAGTTGAGGGTCCGGGGCCGGATCGGTTCCTGTCTCCCGACCTCGCCGCGGCGGACGCCTTCGTGCGCGGCGGGCATGTCGTCGAGGCCGTGGAGAAGGTCACCGGGCCTTTGCGGTAGGGCAGTTGGGGCCCGGTCGTGGCAACGGCCGGGCCCCGTACGTCACTTCAGCTTGGCGGACTGGGCGTCGATCACGACGGATGGGATGGCGTAAGCCTTCTGCGACATCAGGGCGCCGAGGTTGACCGTGTAGTACGTGACGAGCGTGCTGCCGTGCCGGACCACCTCGGTGTGCACGGTGCCCGTCTTGCCGCCGGTGTCCTCCATCACGGCGCTCGCGCCGAACGCCACCGACTCGTCACCGGTGTGCGAGGCCCTCTCGGTCGTGATCGCGGTGTACTTCGTGCCGTCGGAGTCCGGGACGAGGGTGAAGCCGCCGGAGCAGCTCTTGACCGCGTCGGAGATGGTCTTGAACGTCTTCTCGGCGCCGTCGCCGTCGTACGAGGACAGCCCGACGACGGTGGTCGTACGGTCCAGCGCGGAACCGAACGCGTCGTCGAACTCCTCCTCGGTCATGTCCTCCACGGACTTGGACGGGGTGGCGGACGTCTTCTTCGCCTCGGTGACCAGCTTGTTCGTGGCCGCGGCCGCGTCGCCCGGCGCCTGCCCGGCCATCGCCCAGGCCAGCGGGCGGCACTGCGCCTTGTCGACGGTGACGGCGCTCTTGGTCGCGGGGTACGTCTTGCCGAGCGACCCGACCTCGTAGCCGACGACATCGCCCTTCGCGATGGCCAGCTTCGTCAACTCGGCGGCGCTGAGCGCCTTCGCGGAGTTCCTGGAGGTGTCTTCGGCGTTGCTCTTGCCGTCGTTGCTCTTGGCGTCGTCCGAACCGCCGTCGGAGCAGCCGGTGATGAGGGCCAGCGACAGTGCGCCCACCGCGACGGTGACGCACAGCCGTATGCCCGATGATCTCTTCATGAGCGGACTATGAAGCTTGAGTCAAAGTAACGTCAAGCAAGTTAAAAGCCGAGCCGTTCCCGTCGTACCGAATACGCCACGAAACCGGCGCCGAGGCCGAGGAACACCGTGCCGCCGATGATGTACGGAGTGGTGTCCGGGCTGCCGGTGTCGGCGAGTTGGGTGGTGTCGGAGTAGGTGGTGACGGCCGTCGACGTCACCCGTGCCTGCTGGGTGACCTGGGAAGTCGGGGTCGCCGAAGTCTCCACTCTGGCCTGGTCGGTCACCGTCGCGTTCGCGGAGGGGACGAACCAGAGAGCACCCAGCAGGGTGCCCGCGGCGGTGGCGGTCAGCATCGTTCGGCGAGCGGTTGACACGGAATATCGATCCCCTTGTGGCGCTGGCGAATTGGCCGTGTGGAGCGATGCTAATGAACTGTGCGGGTCGCGGGAAAGTCACGGGAGCTGTGGGCCGTACGCTCCCGCCATGAGCACTCCAGAGACATCACGTTTTGTACGCCTTCGTGTCGAACTCGTTCTTGAAGTGGAGAACGAGGACGCCGTGACCAAGGCCGCGTTGGCCAAGATCGCCGACGATCCGGAACTGCCCGGCGACGAGCGCGGGCACGCCGAGACCGCTGTGACGGAAGACACCGCCGAGGCGCTCGCTTATCTCGTGGACCCGTTCGACCTGGTAGGCGAGATGCCCGGGGTCGAACTGGCCCAGGCCTCGTGGAGCAGTGAGGAGATCGACTACGACCCGGATTCGCCGGATTGGGATCTCGACGAGGATGATGTCGACGGCGATGAGGAAGCGGACGGGGTGGCAGTGGTCGGCTGAGCCGTGCTGGGGAGAACGTGACCCCGGGCGGCAACCGCTGCCCGGGGTTTCTTCGTGGACGTGGTGTGGACCACACATGCGCACCAAGCGGAACGGTACGCACCAGTCGTAGCGTTGGTTTCTTAAGAATTTGTTTAACGGGGACTGCGCAGGACTTACGTACGAGGCCAACGGGGTCACTCGGGGTTTTCAGGTTTTTCGGCAACGATGGAGAAGCGTGTGATGACGGACAGTAAGCGGCGCAAGGGTCTTGTGGCCGCGTCCGCACTGCTCGGCGGTGTGCTCGTGCTCACGGCGTGTTCCGGCAGCGACGACAAGTCGTCCGGGAGCGACTCGAGCCAGAGTTCACAGTCCAAGGCCGACGAGGCGGCGGCGAAGAAGTCCTCCGAGGCCCAGATCAAGATCACACCGGCGGACGGTTCGGACAACGCCTCCATCAACAACTCGGCCACCGTCACCGTCAGCAAGGGCACGCTCACGGCCGTGACGATGACGACCGGGGACGGCAAGGCCGTCGCGGGCACCATCTCCGCCGACAAACTGAGCTGGAAGCCGAGCGCACAGCTCGACCGTTCCACCACGTACAAGGTCGCGGCCACGGCGAAGGACTCCGCCGGGCTCGCCGCCCACGAGAACGCCTCGTTCACCACGGTCTCCCCGGCCAACAGCTTCATAGGGAACTTCACGCCCGAGGACGGCTCCACGGTCGGCGTCGGCATGCCGGTCTCGATCAACTTCAACAAGGCGATCACCAACAAGGCCGCCGTCCAGAAGGGCGTCACGGTCACCTCCACCAGCGGCCAGGAAGTCGTCTGCCACTGGTTCAACACCCAGCGCATGGACTGCCGCCCCGACGAGTACTGGAAGGAGAACTCCACCGTCACGCTGAAGCTCGCGCTCGACGGCGTCGAGGGCGCCTCCGGGGTCTACGGCGTGCAGCAGAAGACGGTCACCTTCCACATCGGCCGCAACCAGGTCTCGTACGTCGACGCGAAGACCAAGCAGATGAAGGTCGAGCAGGACGGCAAGGTCGTCAAGACCATCCCGATCTCGGCCGGTTCCCCCGAGAACACCACGTACAACGGCCAGATGGTCATGTCCGAGAAGTTCGTCCAGACCCGCATGAACGGTGCGACGGTCGGTTTCACGGATGACGACGGCAAGGGCGAGTACGACATCAAGGACGTCCCCCACGCCATCCGCCTCACCAGCTCCGGCACGTTCATCCACGGCAACTACTGGGGCTCGCCCTCGGTCTTCGGCAGCGTCAACACCAGCCACGGCTGCGTCGGCCTCCAGGACGTGAAGGGCGCGGGCGACAAGAACATGCCGGCGGCCTGGTTCTACAACAACTCGATCGTGGGTGACGTCGTCGTCATCTCCAACACGGGTGACAAGACGGTGTCCCCGGACAACGGCCTCAACGGCTGGAACATGGACTGGGCCCAGTGGAAGGCGGGGTCGGCGGTCTGACCCGACTCGCCGACGCCGGTCAACTTCGGTTCGCTTGAAGGCGGTTGCCCCTGGCCGGGGGCAACCGCCTTTTCGTTGCCCTGCCCGCAGGTGACACAGGCCACAGGAACTCCGCCCGCCTCGTGGAGAGAAGAGGGTGTGGAAGAGGGTGCGAAGGACTCAGAGAACGAGGTGCGTCGTCGTGTGCGCGAGGGGGACCGTGCGGCGTTCGCGGAGCTGTACGAGGAGTTCGCCCGGGCCGTGTACAACCACGGGGTGCGCCTGACCGGCGACTGGTCGACAGCCGAAGAGGTCATGTCCGAGACGTTTCTCGCCGCGTGGAGGACGCGCACGCGGGTGCGGGAGGACGGCGGGTCCCTGCTGCCCTGGCTGCTGGGCATCGCCACCCACAAGGCGGACAACGCCCGGCGGAGCCTGCGCCGGCGCCAGTCGTTCCTGGCGCGTCAGCCCCGGCCGCCGAGCGTGGAGGACTTCGCGCCCGAGCTGGCCGGACGCATCGACGACGCGGCCCGCCTGCGTGCCGTTCAGGTCGCCCTGGACCGGCTCAGACGTCAGGAGCGGGAGGTGCTGGCCCTGTGCGTGTGGTCGGGCCTGGACTACCGGCAGACGGCCGAGGCGCTGGGCATCGCGGTCGGGACCGTACGGTCCCGGCTCTCGCGGGCCCGCAAGAAGCTCGCCCGGCTCGCGGAGGAGAACCTGGAACCGGGCGCCGCCCGCGGAGAGATGACAAGTGCGGCCGCGATCGCGGCCCTGCCCGTGCGGGAGGAGCTCACATGAACGACAGGACCACCTCCGATTCCCGGGAGTGGCGCGGCGACCGCGAGGAGATCGCCCGTCTGCTGCCGATCCCGGCCGACCGGGACGTCCCGCACGAGCAGCACCTCCGTCACAAGGATCTGCTGATGCACACCATCGACCGCGACCGGGCCGACCAGGCCGTACGTACCCGGCCCGCCCGTCGGCTGCTGCGGCCCGCGCTGCTGGCGCCGGCCACCGCGCTGGCCCTGGCCTGCGCGCTGACCGCGGGAATCGCCCTGACCGACAGCCGCGACAAGGGGTCGCACGGCGCGGCCTCGGACATGCGGCCCGCCGCGGCCCTCCTCGACCGGATCTCCGCCGCCGCCGGGGAACACCCCGCCCTCACCGTGCGGGACGACCAGTTCGTCTACACCAAGGAGAAGACCCGCGGCGCCGACGTGACCACAGGGAAGGCCGTCCTCGGCCCGCTGACTGACCGTGAGGTGTGGTCCGCCCAGGAGCCGGGGCGGCTGCTCAAGCTCGGGCTCGTCCGGGAAGACGGTGAGACCTTCCCCGTCAACGCCGAACTCGGCGACACCCACGGCACGGCGGCCGGCATCAACCGCCCCACCTACCGCTGGCTCAGCTCCCTCCCCACCGACCCCGACGAACTGCTGACCTACCTGTACGCGAAGACCCCGTTCGCCACCGGACGCGAGCGCGACCAGGCGGTGTTCGAGCAGATCGGCTCGCTGCTCGGCGGGCTGATGCCGCCCCGCACCGCCGCCGCCCTCTACCGGGCCGCCGCGAAGATCCCCGGCGTCACCCCGGCCCCGAAGGCCCGCGACGCCATCGGCCGCCAGGGCCTGGGCATCGCCCGTGACGACACCCGTTACGGCGTCAGGACCGAGTGGGTCTTCGACACGAAGGACTACGCCTTCCTCGGCTCCCGCAGCTACCTGACCAGGGACGGCTCCTACGGAAAGGCCGGCACCCTGCTGTCCAGCAACGCCGAATTGGACCACGCGGTGGTCGACAAGGCCGGTGAGGCGCCCGCGGCCGGGTGACGGACGCGTACGTGAAGGGGCGGGCCCGGCACTTTCACCGGGCCCGCCCCTTCACACGTCGGACCCAGCGGCGAACCCTCTTTGACAGCCCCGCACATGGCCATTCTTTGCCCACGGACAGCCTTCTCATCGTTCTCTTATGTCGGCCTTATGGCATCATCACGCGCTGTACCTAGCTTGCGGGCCATGTTCTTCACCTACCTGAGGCGCGAGTTGCGCCGCCGCAGAAAAGCGGCCCTCGTCGTCGCCTCCGGCCTCGCCCTGGGCATCGCGCTGGTCATCGTGGTCAACTCCGTGTCCTCCGGCATGGGGAAGGCCCAGGACAAGGTCCTCCAGTCGCTGTACGGACTCGGTACGGACATGACCGTCACCAAGGCGGCCACGCCCACCGCCAGCGGCTCGCAGCAGCCGCGGTTCCAGTTCGACGCCAACAACAACGGCGACAGCACGACGCAGAGCAGTGACCGCGTCATGGTCCAGGGCTTCACCACCCTGGCCTCCACCACCGTCACCAAGGTGGCCGGGCAGAAGGGTGTATCCGACGCCGTCGGCGGGCTCAGCCTCAACGTCGTCAAGGTCGATGGCCAGTTCACCCGCGGCCAGTTCCAGCAGAACCAGGGGAGCGGCACCGAAGGTGGCGGCAACCGCGGCGGCGGCACCGGCGCGCCGCAGGGCGAAGTCACCGGTGGCGGCGCCAACTTCAACATCAACTCGTACTCGGTGTACGGCACGGACGTCACCAAGCCCGCGCTCGGCCCGCTGACCTCCTCGAAGATCACCAGCGGCCGTACCTTCACCACCGCCGAGACCAACTCCAAGGTCGTCGTCGCCGACTCGGCGTACGCCAAGGAGAAGAAGCTCAAGGTCGGCTCGACCGTCACCATCAAGAGCGTCAAGTACAAGGTCATCGGCATCGCCACCGCGACCAGCGGTGACGCCGCGGCCAACCTGTACATCCCGCTGACGCAGGCGCAGACCCTGAGCGGTGACAAGAACAAGGTCACCACGATCTACGTCAAGGCGACCGACTCCAAGCAGATCTCGGCCGTCAAGAAGACCATCACGAGCAATGTCTCCGGTACGACGGTCACCACGTCCGCCGACCTGGCCGACACCGTCTCCGGGTCCCTGTCCACCGCCTCCTCCCTCGCCACCAGCGTCGGCAAGTGGCTGTCCATCGCGGTCCTGATCGCCGCGTTCCTGGTCGCCGGTCTGCTCACCTCCTCGGCGGTCTCCCGCCGGGTGCGCGAGTTCGGCACGCTGAAGGCGCTGGGCTGGAAGTCCGGCCGGGTGACCCGGCAGGTGGTCGGCGAGGCCGTCGTCAACGGTCTGGTCGGCGGCGTCCTCGGTATCGCGCTCGGCCTGGCGGGCGCGTACGTCGTGACCGCGATCAGCCCGACCCTGTCGGCCTCCCTCGGCAACACGGCCGCCGGTGGCGCCCGGGCGGGCGGCGGACCCGGCGGTGGCGGCGGCTTCGGCGGTGGCCGGCAGGCCGCGGCCAAGACGCTCGACGTCGCCCTCACCGCACCCGTCAACGCCACCACCATCGCCCTCGCGGTCGGCCTCGCCGTGGCCGGCGGCCTGATCGCCGGAGCCTTCGGCGGCTGGCGAGCGTCGCGACTCCGTCCGGCGGACGCCCTGCGCAGAGTCGAGTAGCCGGCACCTGGTCAACAGCGGTAACTGCAGCGCCCCTTCAGGGGCGCGTGGCTGTGTCAATGTGCGGCTCCGCCGCGTGAGCGCGACCAGCCACGACGGCGCTGCAGACGAAAACGGCGCAACGGGGCCCGTCCCACCGACGGGCCCCAACCCCCTTTACTTCTCCAGGAGTTGCACCATGTACGAACTCAGAGGCGTCACCAAGCTCTACTCACGCGGCAAAGAGACCGTCCACGCCCTCGACGGCATCGACCTGACCATCGGCGACGGCGACCGCCTGGTCATCCAAGGGCCGACCGGCGGCGGCAAGTCCACCCTGCTCCAGATGATCGGCGCCCTGGACCGCCCCACCGCAGGCGAAATCGTCCTGGACGGCGTCGACTTGGCGAAACTCTCCGAGGCCAAGCTCACCAAGGTCCGCAGCGAGAACATCGGCTTCGTGTTCCAGTCCTTCAACCTGATCCCGACGCTCACCGCACAGGAGAACGTCGAGACCGCCCTCGTACCGCTGGGCCTGAAGGCGAAGATCCGGCGTGAACGGGCCGCCGAGGCGCTGGTCTCGGTCGGCCTGGGTGAGCGGGCCAACCACCTCCCCGGCGAGATGTCCGGAGGACAGCAGCAGCGTGTCGCCATCGCCCGCGCGCTGGTCAAGCAGCCCAAGGTGCTGCTCGCCGACGAGCCGACCGGCAACCTCGACGAGTCGATGCGCGACGAGATCATGGACGTACTGGAGCGCATGTGGAAGGAGCACGGGCTGACCTTCATCATGGTCACCCACGACTCCGCCATCGCGAAGAAGGCACCGCGTCTCGCCACCATCCGCAAGGGCAAGATCACGGTGAAGGAGAACGCGGCGTCCAAGTAACTCGGTTGCCGCGCAAGGGAGTTCGGTGGGTGGGACGGCTCTGTACCGGAGTTCTCGCGGGAAGCACCCGACGACTGCGTAACGGAGTTCGCGCGGCCGCGTAACATTCCGCGGCCGCGCTTTCTTACCCTCCTCTCATCTATTGAGCGGGTGATCGCCCCTCGGCATACTGCGTATTCCGGGGGTGATCACGTACGGCCGTGCGGGCAATCCCCCGGCCGGGTGAATGGGGAATTCGCCCGGTACTTCAGCTCCAGGGGGAGTCTTGCACAGACACGTCAGAAGAGCGTGCGTGGCCACCGTGGCCGCGTCCGCCGCCGTCGCTCTCGCCGCGGGTATGACCAGCCCGGCGTCGGCGAAGTCCGAACAGAGCACGGCCGGTTCCGTGGGGAGCGCGGCCGGTGCCGCGAAGGCCCGGCTCGCGGGCAGCCACCACATCACCCTGATCACCGGCGACCGCGTCACCGTCGACGCCAAGGGCCGGGTCCTGGCCTTCCAGGCGGCAAAGGGCCGTCAGCACATACCCGTTCAGGTGCGAAAGCTCGACGGGCACACGCTGGTCGTACCCGCTGACGCGGCCCAACTCGTCGCGTCCGGCAAGCTCGACCAGCGGCTCTTCGACGTCACCGAGCTCAACAAGTCCGCGGAGCGCGCCTCCCAGAAGGCCGGCCTGAAGGTCATCGTCGGCTATCAGGGCGCCGCCACCGCCACCAAGGCCGACGTCCGGGACGCGGGCAGGCTGCGCCAGTCCCTGAAGACGCTGAACGCCGACGCCGTGCAGACCCCGCAGGAGGACGCGCCCGAGCTGTGGAAGGCCGTCACCAACGGCGACAAGTCGGCCGCCGGTATCGCGCACGTCTGGCTCGACGGCGTCCGCAAGGCCAGCCTCGACAAGTCCGTGCCGCAGATCGGCGCCCCGACGGCGTGGGCGGCCGGCTACACGGGCAAGGGCGTCAAGATCGCCGTACTGGACACGGGAGTCGACGCCGACCACCCGGACCT
Source organism: Streptomyces sp. NBC_01478 (assembly GCF_036227225.1). Taxonomy (GTDB): domain Bacteria; phylum Actinomycetota; class Actinomycetes; order Streptomycetales; family Streptomycetaceae; genus Streptomyces. Next base: position 7,260,416 of record NZ_CP109444.1, read on the forward strand.
GAAGACGCAGGTCATCGAGTCCAAGAACTTCTCCACGGCCACCGACGCGGACGACCACTTCGGGCACGGCACGCATGTCGCGTCCATCGCGGCGGGCACCGGCGCGAAGTCGAACGGCAAGTACAAGGGTGTCGCGCCCGACGCGAAGATCCTCAACGGCAAGGTCCTCGACGACAACGGCTCCGGTGACGACTCCGGCATCCTCGCCGGCATGGAGTGGGCGGCGGCCGAGGGCGCCTCCGTCGTCAACCTCAGCCTCGGCGGCTACGACTCCCCGGAGATCGACCCGCTCGAAGCCGAGGTCAACAAGCTCTCCGCCGAGAAGGGCATTCTCTTCGCCATCGCGGCCGGCAACGAGGGCCCGCAGTCCATCGGTTCGCCCGGCAGCGCGGACGCGGCCCTCACTGTCGGCGCCGTCGACGGCAGCGACAAGCTGGCCGACTTCTCCTCCACCGGCCCGCGCGCCGGCGACGGCGCCATCAAGCCGGACGTCACCGCGCCCGGCGTCGACATCACCGCGGCCGCCGCGCCCGGCAGCGTCATCGACCAGGAGGTCGGCGAGAACCCGCCCGGCTACCTGACCATTTCGGGTACGTCGATGGCGACCCCGCATGTCGCGGGCGCCGCCGCGATCCTCAAGCAGGAGCACCCCACGTGGGGTTACGCCGAGCTGAAGGGCGCGCTGACCGGCTCCGCGAAGGGCGGCAACTACACGCCGTTCGAGCAGGGTTCGGGCCGTATCGCCGTCGACAAGGCCATCAAGCAGAGCGTGATCGCCGACCCGGTCTCGGAGAGCTTCGGCATCCAGCAGTGGCCGCACACCGACGACGCCCCGGTCACCAAGCAGATCACCTACCGCAACCTCGGTACCGCGCCCGTCACCCTCAAGCTGACCGTGGCCGCCACCAACCCCAGGGGCCAGACGGCTCCTTCGGGCTTCTTCAAGCTCGACAAGACCTCGGTGACCGTCCCGGCCGGCGGCACCGCCTCGGCCGGTCTGACCGTCAACACCAAGCTGGGCGGCACCCTCGACGGCGCCTACTCCGCGTACGTGACGGCGACGGGCGGCGGGCAGAGCGTCCGTACGGCCGCGGCCGTGGTGCGCGAAGTGCAGTCGTACGACCTCACGTTGAAGTTCATCAACCGTGACGGCACCCCGGCCAAGTACTACTCCGCCTCGCTGGCGGGCCTGTCCGGCCTCGGCAACGGGGAGTTCTTCAGCCCCTACGACGCCTCGGGCACCGTCAAGATCCGTGTCCCCAAGGGCGGTTACGTCCTCGACACCGGGATCTTCGTGGACCCGGAGGACTTCGCCAAGGGCGCCGACTGGCTCGCCCAGCCCAAGCTGGACATCAGCAAGAACACCTCGATCACCGTCGACGCCCGCAAGGCCAAGCCGGTCGACATCACGGTCCCGGACACCGGTGCCGTGTCCTCCTTCGCGGCACCGACCTACACGGTCGAGACCTCCGACGGGGGCGCCTCCTTCAGTTGGTTCCTGGACACGTTCGTCAACTTCCGCTCCGCGCACCTCGGTCCGCAGATCACCGACGGTTCGCTCTCCGAGCAGTGGGACGCGCACTTCGTCAAGGGCACCGACCAGCAGTACGACACCACGACCGGCGGCAAGGTCAAGCAGCTCGCCACCGGCTACACCAAGCACTACAAGGCGAGTGAACTCGCCACGGTGAAGGGCCGCATGGGCGCCGCGGCGAGCGGCAAGACCGGTCTGCTGTTCGCCTTCGGCTATCTGTCCGGCGGCTCCGGCGCCACCGCCACCGCCCGCGCGCAGCAGCTCCCCGGCACCCGCACGCTGCACGTCTCCACCGTCAACGGCGCCAAGTGGGAGCTGGACTTCGAGCAGGACGGCGCACCCGACGCGGACGGCTTCCCGACCGCGGAGGCCTTCTACGTCTCGAACGGCCTGCAGACCTTCAAGGGCGGCCAGAGCTACACCAGGACCTTCAACACGGCGGTCTTCGGCCCGCACCTCGACGACGTCTACGGCGTGTACCGCGACGGCAACGAGATCTCCGGAATAGTGCCGCTGTTCGCCGACTCCTCGCGGAACGCGGGCTCGTCGCTGTTCACCTCGGTCAACACGACCCTGTACCGCAACGGCACCAAGGTGGGCTCCAACCAGGACCCGCTGTTCGGGGAGGCGTTCAAGGTCCCGGCCGCCAACGCCTCGTACAAGCTGACCACTTCGGTGATCCGCAGCGTCAAGGTCGCCGCCGCCTCCACCCGGATCGACGCGAGCTGGACGTTCTCCTCGAAGAAGCCGGCCGGGTCCGACCTGGCCAAACTCCCCGTCTCCACGGCCCGGTTCAACGCGGTCACCGGCCTGGACAGCCGCGTCGCGGCCGGCAAGAAGGTCACCTTCCCGGTCACCGTCGAGGGCGCGGCAGCCGGCCGCAACCTCAAGTCCCTGGGCGTGTGGGTGTCGTACGACTACGGCCAGACCTGGAAGAAGGTCAACGTCGTCAACGGCAAGATCACCGTCACCAACCCGGCCAAGGGCAAGGCCATCTCGTTCCACGCGAAGATCGCCGACAAGAAGGGCAACAAGTCGACGATCTCGATCTACAACGCGTACTACGCCAAGTAGGTCCTGAGACACGCAGGTTCTGAGCTCCACTGAGCGGACGGCCCACCGGAAGTACGGCTTCCGGTGGGCCGTCCGTGTTTCCCTGATCCCATGACCGCCGCCGTCACCGCCATGATCACCGCCGTCGTCGGGGTGCTCGGAACGCTCTTCGCGCCCGTCCTCAGCCAGCGGATCACCGCCCGGCAGCGTGCCGAGGAGGCCCAACTCGCCGAGCGCGAGCGGCGGTTCGAGGAGCGGCGGGACGCCTACACGGCCATGAACCGCGCCTCACGGCAGTTCCACACGCTGCTCAAGGACGCCCTGCACCGCATCCGCGACGAGGTCTACACCGAGCTGGAGCGCGACCAGTTGGAGGAGGCGCGCCTGGACTACCGGGACCGGTACGCCGAGGCGCAGATGGTCGTACCCGAGCGGATCCTGGACGCGTCCCGCGCGGTGAACCAGGTTCTCGCGGGCGCCGACGCCGTCGTGAAGCGCCTGGACCGCGGCCTCGCCCGGGACGGCGAGGGCCCCGAGGAAGCCCTGCTCGACCTGAAGGAGGCCGAGCCACGGCTGGCCGCGATGCGGCGGCTGATGCGGGCGGACCTGGGCGTCACGGAGTGAGACCGGACGACAGAGTTAGATCGGACGACAGAGTGAGACCGGACTACGGAGTGAGATCGGGGCGGTCGGCCGAGCGGCCCGCGCGGGTCGCGTCCGTGCCCCAGCTCGCCAGCAGGCGCAGGGCGTCGGCGGACGGGGAGCCGGGCTCCGGGTGGTAGGCGACCAGGGTCTGATCGGAGCCGTCGCTCAGCCTGAAGCCCTCGAAGTGCAGGGTGAGATCGCCGACCAGGGGATGGTGGAGACGCTTGACGCCGTAGGACTTCTCCTTGACGTCGTGGGTCGCCCACAGGCGCCTGAACTCCTCGCTCTTCACGGAGAGTTCGCCCACCAGCGCGGACAGCCGCGGGTCGTCCGGGCAGAAGCCCGCGTCCATCCGCAGCATGCTGACGATGTCCGTGGCCTTCTGCTCCCACTCCACGAACAGATCCCGGTACTCGGGCCGCAGGAACACCAGCCGCGCCCAGTTCCGCTCCTGCGGCGGCAGTTCCGACCAGTCGCCGAAGACCGCCGCGGCCATCCGGTTCCAGACCAGGATGTCCGTGCGCCGGCCGCAGACGTACGCCGGGATCGTCTCGATCGAGTCGAGCAGGTGCCGTAGCGCCACGCGCACGTGCTGGGTGGGGGCCGAGGTCTTCTTCTTGTGCTGCTTCGGCTTCGCCAGGTGGGTGAGGTGCGAGGACTCGGCGTCCGTCAGGCGCAGCGCGCGGGCGATCGCGTCGAGGACCTCCGCCGACACGTTCCGCCCGTTGCCCTGTTCCAGGCGGGTGTAGTACGCCACCGACACCCCGGCGAGCTGCGCCAGCTCCTCGCGCCGCAGCCCGGGCACCCTGCGGTGCCGCCCGAAGTCCGGCAGCCCCACGTCCTCCGGCTTCAGCCGGGCCCGCCGGGTGCGCAGGAACTCGCTCAGCTCGGCCCGCCGGTCCAGGGGCCGGCCGGGATCCAGGGGCTCGGGGGCGGATGCGGGCTGTTCGTCCATGTGCTCCAGTATTCCCGGTCGTACGTCCAGGAGCCTGACCTCGCTGGTGGTAGGCACAGCGGACGTACGCAGAGGCGTGGCCTGGGTAGCCACAGGACTTTCGGGCAGGCTGGACCTCGTGCCCGGTCGGAAGGCAACCGGGCGCACATCCCCCCGTTATCTTCTTCGCGGTTCCGCAATGGGACCGCTGGCCTCCGGGCCCGGCATGGCTGTTCCCCCCTGTCGAACCGATGACCTGGGGGGTGGTGCCACCGGGCCCGGGAGGCGCCGTTGGAGACGCTGATGAGAGGTCCGACTACCGCCCGGCCTGGCGCAATGCCCGGCAGTACGCGGGCGGCAGGTCTGCATAACGTGGATGCGCGCATACGACGCCAACGCCCCGGCCAGCACGCACGACATCCGTTCGGGAGGACGGCGTGAACGACAACGACGACATAGGCGTCATCCTCGGCCTGGACGTCGGCAAGAGCACCCATCACGGACACGGACTCACCCCGGCCGGCAAGAAGGTCTTCGACAAACCCCTGCCCAACACCGAGCCGAAACTGCGGGACGTCTTCGAGAAGCTGAAGGCCAAGTTCGGCACCGTCCTGGTGATCGTCGACCAGCCCGCCTCCATCGGCGCCCTGCCACTGACGGTGGCCCGGGATGCCGGCTGCAAGGTCGCCTACCTGCCGGGCCTGTCGATGCGGCGGATCGCCGATCTCTACCCGGGCGAGGCCAAAACCGACGCCCGCGACGCGGCCGTGATCGCCGACGCCGCCCGCACCCTGCCGCACACACTGCGCTCGCTGGAGGCGACCGACGAGATCACCGCCGAACTCACGGTCCTCGTCGGCTTCGACCAGGATCTGGCGGCCGAGGCCACCCGCACCTCCAACCGGATCCGCGGCCTGCTCACCCAGTTCCACCCCAGCCTCGAGCGGGTCCTGGGACCGCGTCTGGACCATCAGGCTGTGACCTGGCTGCTGGAACGCTACGGATCCCCTGCCGCTCTGCGAAAAGCCGGACGCCGCAAGCTGGTTGAGGTGATCCGGCCCAAGGCCCCCAGGATGGCCCAGCGGCTGATCGACGACGTCTTCGACGCACTCGACGAACAGACCGTCGTCGTTCCCGGCACCGGCACCCTCGACATCGTGATCCCCTCCCTGGCCCGCTCGCTCGGAGCCGTCCACGAACAACGCCGGGCCACAGAAGCCCAGATCACAGTCCTGCTGGAGGATCACCCTCTTTCGAAGGTCCTGACGTCGCTGCCCGGCGTCGGCGTCAGGACCGCCGCCACCCTGCTGGTCACCGTCGGCGACGGCACCAGTTTCCCCACCTCCGCCCACCTGGCCTCCTACGCCGGCCTCGCCCCGACCACGACGTCGTCGGGCACCTCCATCCACGGCGAACACGCGCCACGAGGCGGCAACCGGCAACTCAAACGCGCGATGTTCCTCTCCGCGTTCGCCGCCCTGCACGATCCCGCCTCCCGCACCTACTACGACAAATGCCGGGCCCGAGGGAAAACCCACACACAAGCCCTCCTCCGCCTCGCCCGCCAACGCATCAACGTCCTGTTCGCGATGCTCCGCGACGGCACCTTCTACGAACCCAGAACCCCACGCCTCGCTTGACGAAAGACATAGAGGCACCCCCCCTAGGAGAGTTTCCGGCATGACCACTGTCGCCGCATACGCCGCTCCCGCCGCCAAGGCTCCCCTGGAGCGCACCACGATCGAGCGCCGGGCCGTCCGCGAGTTCGACGTCCTGATCGACATCAAGTTCGCCGGTATCTGCCACTCGGACATCCACCAGGCCCGTGAGGGCTGGGGCGAGGCCATCTTCCCGATGGTCCCGGGCCACGAGATCGCGGGCATCGTCTCCGAGGTCGGCCCCGGTGTCACCAAGTTCCGGGTCGGCGACCGCGTGGGCGTCGGCTGCCTGGTCGACTCCTGCCGCGAGTGCGACAACTGCAAGGCCGGCCTGGAGCAGTACTGCACCGGCGGGAACGTCGGCACGTACAACGCCGTCGGCAAGGACGGCGAGCCCACCTACGGCGGCTACTCCGAGAACATCGTCGTCGACGAGAACTTCGTCGTCGGCATCCCCGAGGGCATCTCCCTCGACGTGGCCGCACCGCTGCTCTGCGCCGGCATCACCCTGTACTCGCCGCTGAAGCACTGGAACGCCGGCCCCGGCAAGAAGGTCGCGATCGTCGGCATGGGCGGCCTCGGCCACATGGGCGTCAAGATCGCGCACGCGCTCGGTGCGGAGGTCACCGTCCTGTCGCAGTCCCTGCGCAAGCAGGAGGACGGCCTGAAGCTCGGCGCCGACCACTACTACGCGACCAGCGACCCGAAGACCTTCGAGGAACTGCGCGGCACCCTCGACCTGATCATCTCCACCGTGTCGGCCCCGCTCGACCTCGGCGCGTACCTCTCGCTGCTGAAGACGGACGGCGCGCTGGTCAACGTGGGTGCCCCCGAGGAGCCCGTCTCGCTCAACCTGTTCTCGGTGATCGGCGGCCGCAAGACCCTCGCCGGTTCCGGCATCGGCGGCATCCAGGAGACCCAGGAGATGCTGGACTTCTGCGCCGAGCACGGCTTCGGCGCCGAGATCGAGCTGATCTCCGCGGATCAGATCAACGAGGCGTACGAGCGGGTGCTGGCCAGTGATGTGCGGTACCGGTTCGTGATCGACACGGCCACGATCTGACGGCGTCGCTTCAGCCGGGTCCCGGAGCCGCACTGTTCCGGGACCCGGTGCGTTCCGGTGCGTTGTCGAGTGCGGGTGCGTCGTGGTTGCTCGCGCAGTTCCCCGCGCCCCTAAAGGTCGGACCAGCACAGTCGCTTTTAGGGGCGCGGGGCTGTATCGATATGCGGCTCCGCCGCGTGGGCGCGACCAGCCCCCACCGGCCCGCAGCCGCCGACGAACCCTCAGCCCCCCGCCCTGTTCCGCCCCAACAGCCACAGCAGATACGGCCCCCCGACCAACGAGGTGAGCGCCCCCACCGGCACCTCCAGCGGGGGCAACACCGTGCGGGCAGCGAGGTCGGCCGTCACAAGAATCACCGCACCCGTCAACGCCGAGCAGACCAGCGGCAGTTGAGGCGTACGGGTGAGCCGCCGGGCCAACTGCGGGGCGGTCAGCGCGACGAACCCGATCGGCCCGGCCGCCCCGGTCGCCGTCGCGGCCAGCACCACCCCGAGCACGGTCAGCGCGAGCCGCGTCCGGTCCACCCGCATCCCGAGCGAGGCGGCGGTGTCGGCATCGAGCCCGAGCGGCCGCACGGCCCGGCTCGCCCACACCAACGCGGGCAGCGACAGCAGCAGGACGACGGCGAGCGGCCCCGCCTGCTCCCAGCCCCGCCCGTTGAGCGAACCGGTCAGCCACAGCTTGACCTGCTCGGCGGCCTCCAGCTCGCTGTCCGCGAGATACAACTGCACCACGGCCGACAGCGCGACCCCGATGCCGACTCCCGTCAGCACGAACCGACTTGGCTGCATCCCGTGCCGCCACGCCAGCACATACACGAGCGCGGCGGCCGCGAGCCCGCCCACGACGGACACGACGGGCATGGCACCGGGCGAGTTGACCATCCCGGCGGACAGCGCGAGCACGGTCGCGGCGGCGGCGCCGTGCCCGACCCCGATCACATCCGGACTGGCGAGCGGATTCCGGGTGACGGTCTGCACCAGCGCCCCGGCGAGCCCGAGGGCCACCCCGACCAGCGCCCCCAACACGATCCGGGGAACCCGCAGTTCCATCACGACGAGGTCGTAGGGCCCCGCACCGGTACGCACCGTGTGCCACACGTCGGCGGGCGAGATGTAGGTCTGCCCGAGACAGGCGGCGGCGCTCATCGCAACGGCCAGCAGGAGCAGGAGAGTTACGGCCACGACGGCCGAACGGCGGTGCAGGAGAAGGGAGATGGCGGGGCGGGGGCGCAGGACGGTGACACCGGCGGGGCGGAAGGCCCGGGCGGCCCGGTCGTGCTCTGCCGCGTCGTTCATACGGCGGTCCCCCGGCGCCGCACCAGCACCACCAGCACCGGCACCCCCACCAACGCGGTCATCACCCCGGCCGGTACCTCCGCGGGCGCCCGCACCACCCGCCCCGCCACATCCGCCGCGACCAGCAGCGCGGCGCCGAGCAGCGCGGACAGGGGCAGCAGGCTGCGGTGCCCGCCGGAGGTGAGACGCCGGGCCAGGTGCGGGACGGCCAGCCCGACGAACGCGATCGGTCCGGCGGCGGCCACCGCGGACGCCACCAGCAGGGTCGCCCCGAGCGCCGCACACACCCGCACGGCCCCCACCCGATGCCCCAGCGCCCGCGCCGTCTCGTCCCCTAGGGCCAGTGCGTCGAGCCCTCGCGCACAGGCGAGCACCAACAGCGCCCCGGCCACCAGGAACGGCAGCATCTCCACGACCGTGTCGGCGTCCCGGCCGCTCAGCGAGCCGACCTGCCAGAACCGGAACTGGTCCAGCGTCGCCGAGCTGGAGGTCAGCACGACGGTCGTCCCACCGGCGGTCATCGCGGACAACGCCGTACCGGCGAGGGCGAGTTTCACCGGTGAGGCCCCGCCCCGGCCGCGCGCGGCGATGCCGTAGACGAGACAGGCGGCGAGGACGGCGCCGGCGAAGGCGTACCAGACGTAGCCGCCGAAACCGCTCGCGAGGCCGGTCGCGATGGCGAGGACGACGCCGGCCGCCGCGCCCTGGCTGAGGCCGAGGATGCCCGGATCGGCGAGCGGGTTGCGGGTGACGGCCTGGAGTGCGGCGCCCGCCACACCGAGCGCCGCGCCCGCCGTCAGCCCGATCTCGGTGCGGGGCAGCCGCAGCGACCGTACGACGAGCGCGTCGGGTGAACTGCCGCCGTGCAGAAGGGCGTCGAGCACCGCGGACGGGGGGACCGGCCGGGTGCCGACGGCGAGGCTGAGCAGCACGGCGGCGGCCACCGCGAGGGTGGCCGCCGGCCAGGCGAGGCGTTGGGGGTTCATCTCTACTTGCTGATGTCCTCGGCGAGTTGGAGGACGACCAGGCGCGCGGCGGTCGGGCCCGCGTTGAGGTACCAGGGGTCGTCGTCCACCTTCACCGCGTGCCCGGTCCTGACCGCCGACATCGACTTCCACAGCGGTCCGGCCAGCACTCCCCCAGAGGGGGTACCCCCAGCCGCGTCGGTCTTGTCGGCGTCGCCCTGCACGGAGTAGAAGATCCAGTCACCGTCGGCCTTGTCGATGCTCTCTGCGCCGATGTCCTCCGAAATCGCCTTGAACTGCTGGGACTTGGGCCGGTCGAGGCCCATGTCGACGGCGATGGAACCGGTGAAGGAGGAGACGCCGAACATCCGGGTCCGGCCGGGCGTGAACCGCAGCATCGACACCGAGGTCTTCGACAGCGCCTCGCCCTTCTCGTGCGCGTCCTCGACGATCCCGTCGAGCAGCTCCTGCGCCTGCTCGCCCTTGCCGATCGCGTCGCCGACGAGGAGGAGGTCGCGCTTCCAGTTGATGCCGTTGCCCGCGGTGATGACGGTCGGCGCGATCTTCGACAGCTTGGGGTAGAGGTCGCCGAGCGAGTCGTTGGCGAGGATCAGGTCGGGCTTGGCGGCGGCGAGCGTCTCCAGGTTGGGCGCCTGGCGCGTGCCCGCGTCCGTCATCGCGGCGAGCTTCGCCTTGTCGGCGGGGAAGGCGTCCGCGAGGTAGTCGGGCACGAGTCCGGCGTTGTCGGCGCGGGTGGTGGCCGTCGGGACGGTGCCGAGGGTGAGCAGGTCGTCGAGCTGTCCGGTGCTCAGCACGGCGATCTTCGTGGGCTTCGCCTTGATCGTCGTCCTGCCCTCGAAGTGCGTGACGGTACGCGGGAAGGTCCCGTCGGTGTCGGTGTCCGACCCCATCCCGGTCTCCAGGGTGCTCGGCGCGGCGGCCGGCCCCTCCGAGGCACCGATCACCTTGTTCTGCTGCCCGTCACCCGCCTTCTCGGCATCGTTGTCGGACGACGACGAGCACCCGGCCAGCAACCCCCCGACGACGGTCACGGCGGCCACCGCCGTGACAGCCTTCCTCTTGAACGCGCGCACTGTCACTGTCTCTCCGATCAAAACTGGCCAGGTAAGGCTTACCTTAACTTGCCGTCGGAGTGGGTGGAGCGGGGGGTTCCGCCGGGCCGGCGCCCCGCATCGGCCCCGCCCCGCAGCCGTACCGCGTCCTGCCCCGGCGGCCTGCCGAAGGCACGGCGGTATTCGCGGCTGAACTGCGACGCGCTGTCGTAACCGACCGCGAAACCGATGTCGGCGACATCCTCCGCGCTGCTCATCAGCAGCAGCCGGGCCTCCTGGAGGCGGATCCGCTTCTGGTACTGGATCGGGGTCAGCGCGGTCACCGCGCGGAAGTGCCGGTGGAAGGGGGAGGCGCTCATTCCGGCGAGCCGGGCCAGGTCGTCGACGCGCAGGGTTTCCGTGTGGTGGTCGCGGATCCAGTGAATCGCCCTGCTGATATGGGTGAGTTGACTGTCGGCCAGCCCGATCTGCCGTACCAGCGCGCCCTGTTCACCGGTGATCAGCCGCCACAGGATCTCCTTCTCGATCAACGGCCCGAGCACCCGCGCGTCGCCGGGCCGGTCGAGCAGCCGTAGCAAACGCACGGCCGCGTCGAGGAGTTCGGCGGGCGCGTCGCACACGGCGAGGCCGTGCGGGGCCGAGCGGCGGGGGAGGGGGAGTGTGCCGGAGTCCGCGTCGAGGAGCAGTGCGGCGATCTTCGCGGGTTCGAGGGCCAGCCCGCAGGCGAGGAAGGGGGCCTGTGGGGTGGCGTGCGTGTAGTGGCCGCCGACCGGCAGGTCCACCGAGACGACCAGGTACTGCCCGGCCCCGTAGTCGTGGACACGGTCGCCCAGGATCAGGCGCTTCGAGCCCTGCGCGACGATCGCCAGCACCGGGCGCGCGAGGCTCGCGCTCGGCGCCTCCGGCCGGTCGGCCCGGGTCAGCATCAGACCCTCGACGGCGAGGGGCGTGCGGGGCGCGTGCCGGTCGATCAGGGCGCGGAGTTCGGTCAGAAGCGCGGGTTCGGATGAGGGCGGGGACACGTTCGATCCAAGCACCGGGACGGGCCGCCCGCAACCGTCCGTCCGTACGGCAGATCGACAGGATCGTGCAAGCGGGCGGTGGGATCGCTCTAACAAGTTCCCTGGTCAGAGTGGTGTCCTTGAGGAGTCGGTTTTCCATCCACCTCCCCTCAGGAGCATTTCATGGCACTCGACTCGTACGTCGGTCTCGGCCGCAGCGGCCTCAAGGTGAGCCCCTTCTGCCTCGGCGCGATGAACTTCGGCGAGGACGGCGGCTTCGGCTGCGGCGTCGAGGAGTCGGAGCGGATCCTCCGGACCTACCTCGACCGCGGCGGCAACTTCGTCGACACCGCGAACTTCTACACGAACGGCCACTCGGAGGCCATCCTCGGCGACTTCCTCGCCGCCCACCCCGGCCTGCGCGACCGACTGGTCCTGGCCACCAAGTTCTACGGCAACCTCCACCTCGGCGACCCCAACGGCGGCGGCGCGAGCCGCAAGGCGATCATCGGCCAGTTGGAGGACTCGCTGCGCCGCCTCCGCACCGACTACATCGACCTGTACTGGCTGCACAACCACGACCGCTCCACCCCGGTCGAGGAGACCCTGCGCACCCTGGACGACCTGGTGACGGCGGGCAAGATCCGCTACGTCGGGTTCTCCGACACCCCGGCCTGGTTCACCGCCAAGGCCCACACGACGGCACTGCTGCGCGACTGGAGCCCGGTCACCGCACTCCAGTTGGAGTACTCGCTCCTGGAACGCACCATCGAGGGCGAGTTGATCCCGCTGGCCCGGGACGCCGGGATGGGCGTCCTGCCCTGGAGCCCCCTCAAGAGCGGCTTCCTGTCCGGGAAATACACGCGTGACCACTCAACTCCCGCCGACACCAGGCGCTCTGCGGTCCTCGGCGCCCCAACTGACGCCCAGTTCACGGTGATCGACGCGCTCGCCGAGGTCGCGGAGCAGGCGGGCGCGACCTCCGCCGCCGTAGCCCTGTCCTGGGTACAGTCCCGCCCCGGCATCACCTCCACCCTCATCGGCCCCCGCACCCTGGCCCATCTCGAAGCCAACCTCGCGGCCCTGGACCTGCGCCTCACCCCGGCCCAGACGGCCACGCTCGACGAGGTGTCCACGCCCACCCTCAACTTCCCCCACGACCTCAACCGGCAGGTGGGCGACATGCTCAAGTACGCGGGGGCGACGGTGGACGGGGTGGCCAGTGCGGTGTATCCGCCGTTGGCGGCGAGTGCGGCGCGGTATTGAGGCCGGGCTGTCAGGGGGTGCAACTCCGTTGCGCGAAACGGCATTTCATGGCCTCCGCGGGTGGTCGGTACGGTCGGATCCATGGAGCTCACGGAGCGGAATCCGCAGAATTTTCCGACGGCCGGGGAACTCGCCGCCGCCCTGCGCGCCGGTGAGGTGACCTCGGCGGAACTGACCGACGAGGCGATCACCCGTATCGAGCGGCACGACAAGGCGATCAACGCGATCTGCGTACCGGACTTCGACCGCGCACGGGCCGCCGCGCTCGCCGCCGACCGGGCCCGCGCCCGCGGCGAGGACCGGCCGCTGCTCGGCATCCCGGTCACGGTCAAGGAGTCGTACGACATCGCGGGGCTGCCCACGACCTGGGGCATGCCGCAGCACCGCGGTCATGTGCCGGCCGAGGACGCGGTGCAGGTGGCACGGCTCAAGGACGCCGGCGCGGTGGTGCTCGGCAAGACCAATGTGCCGTTGGGGCTGCAGGACGTGCAGAGCTTCAACGAGATCTACGGCACCACCAACAACCCCTGGGATCACGGTCGTACGCCGGGGGGCTCCTCCGGCGGATCGGCGGCGGCCCTGGCGTCCGGGTTCGGCGCGCTGTCCATCGGGTCCGACATCGGCGGTTCGCTGCGCACCCCCGCGCACTTCTGCGGGGTCTACGCGCACAAACCGACGCTCGGGCTGGCGGCGAGCCGCGGCATGGTCCCGCCGACCGCGCCGGCGTTCCCGGCCGAACTCGATCTCGCCGTCGTCGGCCCGATGGCCCGCACGGCCCGCGACCTCACGCTCCTGCTCGACGTCATGGCCGGCCCTGACCCGCTGACCTTCGGTGTGGCGTACGACGTGACGCTGCCGCCCGCGCGCCACGAGCGGCTCCGCGACTTCCGGGTCCTGGTCATCGAGGACCATCCGTTCCTGCCGACCGGGTCCGCGGTGCGGGCGGGCGTGAACCGGGTGGCCGACGCGCTCACCGACGGCGGGGCCCACGTCGAACGGCACACGCCACTCCTGCCCGACCTGACCGAAGCCGCGCTGGTCTACACACGGTTGCTGTTCTCCGGCGCCGCCGCACGCCTTCCCGTCGAGGTGTACGAGCAGGTGCGCACCCACGCCGCCGGACTGGGCGCGGACGACCGGAGTCTCGAAGCGGCACGGCTGCGCGCCATGGTGTCGAGCCACCGCGACTGGATCGAGGCGAACGACCGTCGCGAGCTGCACCGTCACGGCTGGCGGCAGCTCTTCGGCGCGTACGACGCCGTGGTGTGTCCGGTGACGCCCACTCCCGCGTTCCCGCACGACCACCACCCCGACTCGATGACACGCCGGCTCGACATCGACGGCGTGGCACATCCGTACCTCGACCAGCTCGTGTGGGCCGGCCTGGCCACCATGCCCGGCCTGCCCGCCACCGCCGTACCGGCGGGCCACTCACCCGAGGAGCTCCCGGTGGGGGTGCAGATCGTCGGCCCGATGTTCGAGGACCGCACTCCGCTGCGGCTCGCCGAACTGCTGGAGGAGAGGATGGGTGGTTTTCGGGCGCCGGTGTAGGGCGTACCGGGGACCGGAGGACCGGGAGGAGCAGGTCGGTCGCGGAATCGCACGGAACCTTCGAACGTTGAGCACACTGGGCAGGGGACACCGGTGCGGTACGAGCCGGTGACCGAGCTGCCCGAGTGATCGAGCTGATCAACAGCCGACGGATATTGGAGGGTCGCAATGGCTGCGCAGACGCAGAGGGCCGTGCTGGCGGGCGGATGCTTCTGGGGGATGGAGGAGCTGGTCCGCCGGCTCCCGGGCGTGACGGCGACCCGGGTCGGCTACACCGGCGGAGACGTGCCGAACGCGACGTACCGGAACCACGGGACGCACGCGGAGGCCATCGAGATCCTCTTCGACCCGGAGCAGACCGACTACCGCGCGCTCCTGGAGTTCTTCTTCCAGATCCACGACCCGAGCACCAAGAACCGCCAGGGCAACGACATCGGCCTCAGCTACCGCTCGGCGATCTACTACGTCGACGACGAGCAGAAGCGCGTCGCCGAGGACACGATCGCGGACGTGGACGCGTCGGGCTTGTGGCCGGGCAAGGTCGTCACCGAGGTGGAGCCGGTGGGCCCCTTCTGGGAGGCCGAGCCGGAGCACCAGGACTACCTCCAGCGTTACCCGGACGGGTACACCTGCCACTTCCCCCGCCCGGGCTGGAAGCTGCCGGCTCGCGCGGAGGGCTGACGGCGCGGGTCCGGTCCTGTCCGGTCCCGTACGCGGTGTGCGCCCCCTCGACTTCGAGAGGGCGCACGCTCTGGCGAGGGGCACCGTGCGGCTAGCTGACGCCGTTCTTGGCGAACGTCCACACCGCGCGGGTGCCGGGGCCGACGGTGAGGGTCGAGTGACCGATCTGTTCCACGTGCCGGTCCTTCACGGGCCGGTTCAGTGACATGTCGACCTGCTGGTACCCCGCCTTCTCGCGCGGGACGACGTCGAACCGGATCGTGGTGCCGCCGCCCACCGCGACGACGCCACCGCCCGCCACGGTCCGGACGGTGAATCCGCCGGCCCGCAGCAGTGGCACGGTGTCGGCGAGGTCGCCCTCGGTGACCGCGAGGTGGACCGAGGTCACGTCTCGCATCAGGTGGGTGCGGTAGTCGTCGGAGAGATAGCGCTCCCGGCCGACGTCACCGGGGTAGCTCGGCGGCTCGGTGTTGCCGCGGGGATCGGCGAAGTACTCCGGCCGGTACTCCATCGCCCAGGCGTCGAAGGCGTCGTACTCGGTCGTGGTGAGGACGGCGTCGAACCACGGCACGGGCACACCGTCACCGAAGTCCCGCGTCTGGAGAAAATCGACGGGGTCGGTGACCCCTTCGTCCTTCAGCCGCGCGGTGACCGTCGCCAGGTCTCCCGCCCGCTCGGTCGACAGACCGAGCCCGGCGGCACCGAGGGTGCCGTCCTGGCCCGGGACGTCGCCGACTCCGA
Source organism: Streptomyces sp. NBC_01478 (assembly GCF_036227225.1). Lineage (GTDB taxonomy): Bacteria > Actinomycetota > Actinomycetes > Streptomycetales > Streptomycetaceae > Streptomyces. The sequence goes on from NZ_CP109444.1 coordinate 7,275,879, forward strand.
ACAGCTCCATGTAGGTCTCGCGGCCCATCAGATAGCGGCCGGTCCAGGTCTCCCCGCCGGTACCCGTCGTGGTGCGGACCTGGAAGTTCGCGAACTCCCGCAGATAGTCGGAGTGTTCGATCGCGTCGGCGGTCTCCCGGTCGAAGACTCCGAAGGAATGGTTGTAGAACAACAACTCCCGGTCGGAGGAGCCGCCCGAGGCCCGACCCCCCTCGGCCTGCGCGGTCCCCACCCCACCCCCGATCGCTCCGGCGAGGGCCACAGCGAGCACGATGATCATCCGTAGTGCGCGACGCATCAGCATGTGCGGGAGCGTAGGGCGGGAAGGGAGCGGCTGCCGGTCTTTCTGAACGAGGTCGAAATGCTTGACATGGGGGGATTGGTGAGGGGCTGGGTCTGGCCGCGGTACGGGAACGGCGCGCCGCACACGCCCTAGCCTTGGCCGATGACCATCGGAAACCAGCCCCTTGACGACGCCGGCTCCGCTGGGCTGCCGCATCACCGGGCGCTGTTGGACGGCACGGACTGGGCCTCGCTCGGCACGGCGAGAGGGGACGGCGGTTTCCTGCCGGCCGTCCTCACCCGGCTCCTCGACCCTGATCCCGCGGTGCAGACCGGTGCCCTCAGGGAGTTGGAGCCGGTGCACCACCAGGACAGCTTCTACGAGGCCACGGTCCCGGTGGCCCTGTACGTCGCGGCGATCCTCGCCCGCCCCACGACCTCCGCACGGGCAGCGCTTCCGGAGTGGCTCGGATCCCTCGCCTGGGAGGCCGACGACGAATGTGTCGCCATGGGGGAACGCCATTTCAACGGCGGCTACCTCGAGACCTATCCGGAGCTGCGCGCGTTCCGTGACCAGCGCCCCGCGTTCTACCGTGCCGTCTCCCCTTTCCTGGACCACGACGACCCGGCAGTGCGCGACGCCGCGGTGATCGCCGCCCTCCCGATGACCGAGCATCCCGATCTCAACTGCCATCGGGGCGAGGTCGGGCAGCACGCCCGCCGTCTCCTGGCGACCAGCACCAGTCGCCCCGATCGCGGCCGGGCTCTGGCCGTACTCAAGAAGTGGGGCGAGGACATCAGGGGCCTGGAGACCGCCGACGACATTGGCGCGGGCGACCGACATGCCTCAGCCCGCAACGGGGTCGGGGGCTGCGTGGACGAGCCGCCGTTCTGACCGCGTGGCCCGTCGCAACAAGCCTTCGCCACTACGGACCTTCGTCACAGCAAGCTTCCGTCACAACAGGCTTTCGTCCCGGACCACCCAGCCCGTGCCCAACTCACGGCGCAGCGCCTCCAGCGCGGTCCGCGCCTGCTGTTTGAAACGCTGTAGTTCTTCGTCGGACCACGGGGACGGGTCCGGCGGATAGTCCCAGTCGATCGACGACTGGTACCACGTGGACAGCCTCGCCAGTTCGGCTCGGGTGGCCGGGGTGATCGGCAGACGCTCCAGGTCGCAGGGGTAGCCGTAGGGGCTGGCCATGTCCTCCGGCCACAACGGAGTGTCTACGCCGGCCTCGAAGAAGAAGCGCAAGTGGTGGACCATGCCGCACCCTCTCACTCCCGCACCCCCCTCACTCCCGCACCCCCCTCACTCCCGCACCCCCCTCACTCCCGCACCCCCCTCACTCCCGTATCTCTTACTCCCGTATCTCTTGATTCCGTACGGCGGGCACGGGCCCCGCGTCGACCCAGCGGCGATAGGCGTCCACGTCGACGTTGCTGCCGCACACGACGGTGACCACATGCCGCCCGGCGAAACGGTCCCGGTCTTCGAGGATCGCCGCGATGCCGAGCGCGGCCGACGGTTCGACGACGAGGCCCGCGTGGTCGAGGAGCATCCGCATACCGGCGATGATCGACGCCTCCCGGACCAGGACGGCGTCGTCGGCGACCAGGAGGAGATCGTCCAGGACGGCCGGGATGGGGTACCGGCCGGCGACGCCGTCGGCGATGGTGTCGGTCGAGTCGGTGGTGACGACGCGCCGTTGATGCCACGAGTGCGTCAACGCCGGGGCGCCCAACGGCTGGACGCAGATCACCTCGACGCCGGGCGCCAGCTCCTTCAGCACATGCCCCACGCCGGTGGCCAGCGCCCCGCCGCCGAGAGCGACCAGAACGGCGTCGAACGGCGGCGCGGCGCCCACCAGTTGCGCCGGTCCCCGCCCATCCCGTCCATCCGGCCCGTCCCACCCGTCCCGCGCTTCCACCAGCTCCAGGCCGATGGTCGCCGCGCCCTCGCAGGTCTCGAGGTCCAGGCTGTCCTCGACGAGCCGGATGCCGTCGTGGCGCGCGATGGCCGCCGCCCGCTCGCGCGCCAGCTCATGGTCACCGTCCACCAGCTCCAGCCGGGCACCGAACGCACGGATGCGCTCCAGCTTGGCCGCCGTGGCGAAGCGGGACGCCACGACCGTCACGTCCAGCCCCCGGCCGCGGCCGGACCAGGCGAGGGCCTGGCCGAGATTGCCCGCGCTGGCGCACACCACGGCCCGCGGACCGTGCTCGGCGAGCAGGCTCGCGATGACCTCGGTACCGCGGGCCTTGAAACTGCGGACCGGGTTCGCCGTTTCGAGCTTGATGCTCACCGCACACCCGAGACCCGGCTCCAGCGCCTCGCAGCGGTACAGCGGAGAGTCGAGAAAGACCGGGTCGATCACCCGGCGGGTCGCCCGGATCCGAGCGGTGTCGAGGCGGGTCCCGCGTGTCTCCTGCACGACACGGGAGCGTAGCCCGCCCGTACCGCGAGGTGACTCGGCACCGACGGATACGGCAGGCACCCATGCGCCGCGTCAGAGGCCGGCCGGATTGCCGGGCAGCCAGTCGGTGTGCTTCGCGCGAAGGCGGTCCCGTTCGGCGGGCGTGGTGAGGATGACGTCCGCCCCGCCGTCGTAGGGGTGGTGGACGCGGTGCAACTCGGTGTCGGTGACGAACACTTCGGCGAGTGTGTCGTCCGCGACGGCCCGCAGCAGTTCGTCGACGCAACCGTGCCGCCAGGGGCGCCGGTCGGCGTAGAGGCGGCTGTGGATGTGGAATTCCGGGTCGGGGTCGTCATCGTCCGACTCGGTCCACCAGGGGACGCCACCGGGGTGCAGTGACCGGCGCGGTTCCGGCCGGACGGCGGGCCCGGTGAGGGTGTTCGACCAGTCCACGGTCACCACGAACACGTCGGCGCCCGCGAACAACTCGTCGAGGACGGTGTTGTACCGGTGCAGCACGATCGCGTACTCGTCCTCGAACTCCGGATACCGCTTCGAGCCGGGGAGACTGTGGAAGCGCACCCAGCGGGCCGCGTACGTCCGGCGGAACGTGTGCGCGACGGGCGGACCCGACGGCCACCGCTCCCGCCACAGCGCGGCGAGCGGCGTCGGCGCGGTGCCCGTGCTCATCCCTTGCGCCCCACTGGCCGCCGTCCGAAAGACACCGCTGGAGTGCCACCTCCGGATCTCAGCGGCTCACCCCTCATGAACGGCGCCGCTCCCGAATCGCCGGCAGCGCGTACTCCGTCACCGCGGCGATGACCCCACGGGCGACCGGCTCGGGGTCGGTCGTGGCCGAGATGGTCCACCAGGTGTCACGGTTCGCGGGGAGGAGCCGCCCTATGCGGCTGTGCCAGGCGGCGGGGCCGTACACGGTGTTCGGGCTCGGGCGGGCGGGCAGGTGCGGCTGGCGCCTCCGGGCCTGCGCCCAGCCGAGCTTGTCGGCCACGGTCACGTTGAGCGTGAACTCGACGTGCCCCGCCGTGTTGTGCGCGGACTTCTGGAAGCCGATGAGGGCCCAGGTCTCCAGATGGGGCAGTTCGTACGTCTGCCCCGACCCCTTGAAACCCAGCGCACGCAGACCGGGAGCGATCCGCGCCCGCATCAACGACGTGAACGCCTGCTGCGCGGTGGACACGGAGCCGTCAGCCATCGGTCGGCGCCACGCCTATCGGGCAGGAGACTCCCGTCCCGCCGATCCCGCAGTACCCCGCCGGATTCTTGTCGAGGTACTGCTGGTGGTACGCCTCGGCCGGGTAGAACACCCGCCCCTGTGCCGGGAGTATCTCCGTGCTGATCGTGCCGAAGCGCGAGCCCGTGAGGACCTGCTGGTAGGCGGCGCGGGAGGCTTCCGCCGCGGCTGCCTGCGCGGGGGTGTGGGGGTAGATCGCCGAGCGGTACTGCGTGCCCACGTCGTTGCCCTGGCGGAAGCCCTGTGTCGGGTTGTGCGCCTCCCAGAACGTCTTCAGCAGCCTGTCGTACGAGATCAGCTTCGGGTCGTAGACCACGCGGACCGCCTCCGTGTGACCGGTCAGGCCCGAGCAGACCTCCTCGTAGGTGGGGTTCTCGGTGTAGCCGCCCTGGTAGCCGACCAGCGTCGTCCACACCCCCACCGGGAGCTTCCAGAACGTCCGCTCCGCGCCCCAGAAGCAGCCCAGTCCGAAGTCGGCGATCTCCAGGTGCCCGGGGTAGGGGCCGAGCAGCGGGGTGCCGAGGACGGTGTGGCGATCGGGACCCGTGAACACCGGCTGGGGCCGGCCCTGCAAAGCCTGTTCCGGTGTGGGGAGTTGGGGCGTACGACTGTGCAGGAACATACGATCTCCAATCGGGCCGCAACGAGGGTCCGCACGCAGTGAACGGGTGGGAGCTCCCCAGAATTCCGCCTCGCTCCCGAGTGCGACCGCCGGCTGCCACCGCGCCCGGCGCCCGGCACGCGCGCCCGGTCCTCAGTGCGGCAGACTCGCCGGACTCCCTCCGTTCGCCTCGTACCCCGCCACCGCCAGCGCCCGGTAGACCGCGAACTCCGCCGCCGGGTCCGGGGACAGGGTCCAGGGGAGCGCTCCGACGTGGCCGTCGATGTGTATGAGCTGGTTCATCGCCTCGGACCAGCGCTCCGCGCGGACCAGGAAGAACACCAGGAGATGGCGGACGTGCGCCAGCATCGGGTCGTCGGGGCGGGCCGCGTGGACGGCGAACAGCGCGCCGTGGATCGCCTTCTCCACGACCTCGCTCTGGTAGAAGCTGCTGACCAGGTTCACCTCGGGGAGGTGCTCGAAGACCGCGAAGAGCGGCATCGCGGCGAGCAGGGAACCCTGCGGGGCCCGCGCGGCGGCCGACTCCGCGAACGAGTTCGCCAGCGCGCGCGAGCCGTGCCACTTCTCGCACCAGTAGTGCAGGGCCGTCAGATGTGCCCCCATGTGGGCCGGCGCGCGGTCCAGGATCTTCAGCCACACCTGCTCGAACTCCGGCTGCGGATACGTCAGTCCGCGTGCCACCGACAGCTCGACGATGTACGGGACCGGGTCACCGGGGGAGAGCAGCGCCGCCTGTCCGCAGGCGTCCCGCGCCTCCTCCATGATGATCCGGAACTCGTCCGTCCCCCTGGTCGACGTACGCCACGCCTGCTGCACCAGGAACTCCGCGTGCACGGCCGCGCCACCCGCGTCCTTCGGGTGCTCAAGACGCCACACGCGCAGCCACTGCCCGCCCGGTGTCTCGCTGACCCCGCCGGGCCGCTGCTGCAGCTCCAGCGACGCGGCGCCCGCGAAGGCCTGCACGCGCTGCCAGCGCAGCTCGCCCGTGATCTCGGTGCCGGCCAGCAACTGCATCGCCGCGCGGTAGTCCTGCGTGTGCTGCACCACGTCCAGGACGTCCAGCAGGTCCTGGTCGGGGCCGGGCATGCGGATGTCCAGCTCCTCCTCGCGCACGAAGCCGTAGGCCGCCGGGTCCGCGGCGTCCGGATGGCCCGGCGCGACCTGCTCGATCATCCCGCGCCTGCGCCGCAGGAACGGGATCAGCACGAAGCCCATCATGAGCAGCGCCATCAGGACCCAGAGAATCTCCATGCGTCAAGCGAACCAGACGGGTCCGACAATTGGCCAACCCGGCCCACCACCCTGTGGAAAACCACCGCCGCCTCGCGCCGCGATCCGGTGGAAATCCACCGTCACCTTGCTGCCCGACCCTGTGGAAAGCCTCGGCCACCGCTCCTCGCGGCCCTGTGGAAGACCCCGGCCACCATGCCTCGCGGCCCTGTGAAAAACCTCCGGATCGTCGTCATGCCCGCGGGCGCACTACGCTCGGGGCTCATGAGCGACAGGCACATCAGTCAGCACTTCGAGACCCTCGCGATCCACGCGGGCAACACCGCCGATCCCCTCACCGGCGCGGTCGTCCCGCCGATCTACCAGGTCTCGACCTACAAGCAGGACGGCGTCGGCGGTCTGCGCGGCGGCTACGAGTACAGCCGTAGCGCCAATCCCACCAGGACCGCCCTGGAAGAGAACCTCGCCGCCCTGGAGGGCGGCCGCCGCGGCCTCGCGTTCGCGTCCGGACTGGCGGCCGAGGACTGCCTGTTGCGTACGCTGCTCAGCCCCGGCGACCACGTCGTCATCCCGAACGACGCGTACGGCGGCACGTTCCGGCTGTTCGCGAAGGTCGTCTCCCGGTGGGGCGTCGAGTGGTCGGTCGCCGACACCAGCGACCCGTCGGCCGTACGGGCCGCGATCACCCCGAAGACCAAGGTCGTCTGGGTCGAGACCCCTTCGAACCCGCTGCTCGGCATCACCGACATCGCCGCCGTCGCGCAGGTCGCCCGGGACGCGGGCGCGAAGCTCGTCGTCGACAACACCTTCGCGACGCCCTACCTCCAGCAGCCGCTGGCCCTCGGCGCCGACGTCGTCGTGCACTCCCTGACCAAGTACATGGGCGGTCACTCGGACGTGGTCGGCGGCGCGCTGATCGCGGCCGACGAGGCGCTCGGCGAGGAACTGGCGTACCACCAGAACGCGATGGGCGCGGTCGCCGGGCCCTTCGACTCCTGGCTGGTGCTGCGCGGCGCCAAGACGCTGTCGGTACGCATGGACCGGCACAGCGAGAACGCCACCAAGGTCGCCGACATGCTCACCCGGCACGCACGCGTGACGCGCGTTCTCTACCCGGGCCTCCCGGAGCACCCCGGTCACGAGGTCGCCGCCAAGCAGATGCGGTCCTTCGGCGGCATGGTCTCCTTCCAGGTCGAGGGCGGCGAGGAAGCGGCCGTCGAGGTCTGCAACCGCGCCAAGGTGTTCACGCTCGGCGAGTCCCTGGGCGGCGTCGAGTCGCTGATCGAGCACCCGGGACGCATGACGCACGCGTCCGTGGTCGGTTCGGCCCTGGAGGTCCCCGGCGACCTCGTCCGCCTCTCCGTGGGCATCGAGAACGTGCAGGACCTCCTGGAGGACCTGCAGCAGGCACTGGGCTAGCCGACGACGGACAGGGTCCCGTCCGGGCGGGACAGGGTCCTGTCCGGGGCCCTCACCAACCCGTCAGCGGTGGAGTCGTCTCCGACGGCGGCTCCACCCAGGGGCGGGCCGTCAGCACCCACACGGTGAACACCACGATCGCCGCCCACAGCAGTAGCCACATCAGCCGCCGGGCGGCCCTCCTGCGGCGCAGCATCCGGCCGCCGCGGCGCACGACGTCCGCGTACAGCTCCGGCGGCACCTGCGGCGGAGTCCGCTCCATGATCTGCCGTACGGTCGCCTCCCGCTCGGGCCTGTTCACGCGCGCGTACCCCCGTTCCGGGGCCTCGTCGGTCTCATGACGGCGCCATCTTGGCCCCGGCCACCTTCGGTGCCGGACCGCGCGGCGGATGCAGCAGCGTCGCCGTCGCCCGCTCGCAGATCGCCCGTACCCGTTCCGTGGGGAGGCCGAGCAGCGCCGCGGCCTGTTCCTCGGCGACTCCCTCGTACAACCTGAGGACGAGGATCAGCCGTTCCTGGGGCGAGAGGGCGCCCAGCGGGCTGCCGGGGTGGGGCCGGGCCCGGCCGAGGCCGCCGTACTGGTGCCAGGCCGTGCGGGCGAAGCGGGTGGCCAGGTACTGGCGGGCGCGGTCGTACGGGTCCTCGCCGCGCAGCCGGTCCCAGGACGCGTACGTGTTCGCCAGGGACAGCGTCAGCAGCCGCCGCGCGCGCGGGTTGTCGTGCCGTTCCTCCGCGGTCAGCAGCGTGGCGGCGTGCAGCAGCCGCCCTGCCGCGCCCCCGACGAATGCCTCGAACTCCCGGGCACGACGGGCGTCTTGGGACGTCTGCCGTTCTCGCACCGCGCCGCCTCCCCCCTGAAGGACCCGGTTTCATATGAGGCCAGGGCCGTCCTTAGGTCAAGAGTTCGGTACGAAAGGCGGGAGTCGGGCATCACGCGCGTGTGCCCGCGCCCTTCAGGAACCGGACCCTTCAACGGGGCCCTTCAACCACGCCCGTCGACCGCGTCCTTCAGGAAGCCGACGGCGTCTCGCCGCCGGGCACCGCCATCCGCGCGGAGAGGGCGCTGTTGAAGCGTGTGAGGAGCGCGCAGAACACCTCGCGCTCCTCCGGCGCCCAGTCGTGGGTCAGCTCGTCCATCAACTGACGCCTGGACGACCGCACTTCCTCCAGTCGCGACTGCCCGCGCGGGGACAACTGCAGCACCACCGCGCGGCCGTCCTCGGGGTGCGAGGTGCGCTTCACGAGCCCGGTGTCGACGAGCGGGGCCACCTGCCGGGTGACCGTCGAGGAGTCGATCCCCATGCTCGCGGCGAGCGCCTTGACGCCCATCGGGCCTTCCTTGTCGAGGCGGTTGAGCAGGAGATACGCGGCGCGGTCCATGGAGTTGCGCACCTGTCCGACTCCGCCGAGCCGGGTCTGTTCGGCACGGCGCGCGAACACCGCCACCTCGTGCTGCAGCGTGTCGAGGAGACCGGATTCACCGACGGTCGTCATGTCCATCGACATTTCAGGTGTTGTGGGCATGGCCGGGGGCTCGCTTCATGAAGGGGGTGCTGGGTTGGGGGACAGGGTACGCGGATGGAAGGCGGCCCGTACCGGCGCTGCGCAAACCAGTCTCGGAGCTTGGTCACAGCCGAGGCGAGCGCCTGTGAACTGCGATGCTTGAGTCATGAGCTACAGCACGGCTGACTCCTTGCGACCCGTCACCCTCGACGATGTGCGCGGCGCCCAGAAGATGCTCACGGGCGTGGCGCGGGTGACCGCGATGGAAGGCAGCAGGCACCTCACCCAGCTCGTCGGCTCGCCGGTGCACTTCAAGTGCGAGAACCTCCAGCGGACCGGCTCCTTCAAACTCCGCGGCGCCTACGTCCGTATCGCCGGACTGCTCCCCGAGGAGCGCGCCGCCGGTGTCGTCGCCGCGAGCGCCGGCAACCACGCCCAGGGCGTCGCCCTCGCCTCCGCGCTCCTGGGCGTGCGCTCCACGGTGTTCATGCCCAAGGGCGCGCCTCTGCCGAAGATCAGCGCCACCAAGGAGTACGGCGCGGAGGTGCGCCTGCACGGCCACGTGGTCGACGAGACGCTGGCCGCCGCGCAGGAGTACGCCCATGAGACGGGCGCGGTGTTCATCCACCCCTTCGACCACCCCGACATCATCGCGGGCCAGGGCACGGTGGGCCTGGAGATCCTGGACCAGTGCCCCGAGGTGCGCACGATCGTCGTCGGGATCGGCGGCGGCGGACTCGCGGCCGGAGTCGCGGTCGCCGTGAAGGCGCTGCGGCCCGACGTACGGATCGTGGGCGTCCAGGCGGCGGGCGCGGCCGCGTTCCCGCCCTCGCTGGCGGCCGGGCGCCCGGTGTCGATCAAGAACCCGGCGACGATGGCCGACGGCATCAAGGTCGGGTGCCCCGGCGAGGTGCCGTTCGGGATCGTCGCCGATCTGGTGGACGAGGTCCGCACGGTCAGTGAGGACGAACTGTCCGCCGCGCTGCTGCTGTGCCTGGAGCGGGCCAAGCTGGTCGTCGAGCCGGCCGGCGCCAGCCCGGTCGCCGCGCTGCTGAGCGATCCGCGGGGATTCGAGGGACCGGTCGTCGCACTGCTGTCCGGCGGGAACGTCGACCCGCTGCTGCTCCAGCGCATCCTGCGCCACGGCATGTCCGCGCAGGGCCGCTACCTGGCCGTGACGCTGCGGCTGACGGACCGGCCGGGAGCTCTCGCGACGCTTCTCGGGGTGTTGTCAGTGGCCGACGCTAACGTCCTCGATGTGAGCCACGTCCGGACCGATCCGCGGCTCGGGCTCACGGAGGTGGAGGTCGAGCTGCATCTGGAGACGAAGGGGCCGGTGCACTGCGCCGAGGTCGGCCACGCCCTGCGTGAAGCGGGCTACACGGTCATCGACTGAGGTCGGAGCACGCGTCGACCGAGGTCGGCGCCCGTTCGTCACCCGTCCTGTCACTCGTTCGAGAAAATCTGTTGAGAGACGCGATACATCGCGTTATGGTGTGTCTCGTGTCGCCCACAGGCTGAAGCATGCCGCTGCCACGGGCAGAACAAAAGACACATACCTAGGCTTTTCAAAGAATCCCCGACGACGTGGAGACTGATATGCCAGGCGCCATCTATGCCGAAGGCCTGGTGAAAACCTTCGGCGATGTGAAAGCTCTGGACGGCGTCGACCTCGATGTCCCCGAGGGCACCGTGCTGGGCCTGCTCGGGCCCAACGGCGCGGGCAAGACGACCGCCGTCCGCTGCCTGACCACACTGCTGCGCCCCGACAGCGGCAAGCTCGTCGTCGCCGGCCTCGACGTGCTCAAGCAGCCCAACGAGGTGCGGCGCTCCATCGGCCTCTCCGGTCAGTTCGCCGCGGTCGACGAGTACCTGACCGGCCGGGAGAACCTGCAGATGGTCGGCCAGCTCTACCAGATGAAGGCCAAGGCCGCCAAGGCCCGGGCCGATCAGCTGCTCGACCAGTTCAACCTCGCGGACGCCGCCGACCGTACGGCCAAGACCTACTCCGGAGGCATGCGCCGCCGGCTCGACCTGGCGGCGGCGCTCGTCGTCTCCCCGCCCGTGATGTTCATGGACGAGCCGACCACAGGACTCGACCCGCGCAACCGCCAGATGCTGTGGGAGGTCATCAAGCAGCTCGTCTCCGGCGGTACGACACTGCTGCTGACCACCCAGTATCTGGAGGAGGCCGACCATCTCGCGCACGACATCGCGGTGGTCGACCACGGCCGTGTCATCGCCCGCGGCACCTCCGACCAGCTCAAGGCCCGCACCGGCGGCGAGCGCGTCGAGGTCGTCGTGCACGAGCGCGACCACATCGAGATCGCCTCAGAGGTGTTGCGCGGCTTCGGCAAGGGGGACACCACCGTCGAGGAGCACACCCGCAAGCTCACCGTGCCCGTCACCGGCGGCGCGAAGCTCCTCGCCGAGGTCATCCGCGAGCTCGACTCCCGCGGCATCGAGATAGACGACATCGGCCTGCGCCGCCCCACCCTCGACGACGTGTTCCTCTCCCTGACGGGCCACGTGGCCGAGGAGAAGGCCGAGGAGAACGGCACGGACGAGACCCCCAAGGACCGCAAGCAAAAGAAGGAGGCCGCGAAGTGAGTGCCGTCACCGATGCCGCGCCGGTCGCGGCACCCAGCAGTGCGCTGGGCCAGTCCGTGCACGACTCCCTGGTCGTCGCGAAACGCAATCTGATCCGCATGAGCCGCATTCCCGAGATGGTCATTTTCGGTCTCATCCAGCCGATCATGTTCGTGGTGCTGTTCACCTACGTCTTCGGCGGTTCCATGCAGATCGGCGGCAGCACCAGCGCCACCGACTACAAGAACTTCCTGATGGCCGGCATCTTCGCGCAGACCGTCACGTTCGCCACCGCCAGCTCCGGCGCGGGAATCGCCGACGACATGCACAAGGGCCTCATCGACCGGTTCCGCTCGCTGCCCATGGCGCGGGGCGCGGTGCTGACCGGGCGCACGCTCGCGGACCTCGTGCAGACCGCGCTGACCCTGCTGGTCCTCGCGATAGTCGCCCTGCTGGTCGGCTGGCGGGTCGGCTCGGACGGGGGCACCAACGCGGGCAAGGTGCTCGGTGCCTTCGGACTGCTGCTTCTGCTGGGGTACGCGTTCACCTGGATCGGCGCCCTGATCGGCCTCAGCGTCCGTACGCCCGAGGCGGCCACGTCCGGCGGACTGATCTGGCTCTTCCCGGTGACGTTCATCTCGAACGCGTTCGTGGACACCAGCAACATGACCCCCTGGCTGCGCCACATCGCCGAGTGGAACCCGTTCAGCGCCACCGTGCAGGCCTGCCGGGTGCTCTTCGCCAACCCGGGACAGTCGCCCTCGGACGCCTGGCCCATGGTGCACCCGGTGTGGGCCTCACTGATCTACTCGCTGCTGATCATCCTCATATTCCGGACGCTGTCGGTGCGGAAGTACCGCTCGGCCACGGCCTGAGGGAACACGCGGGAGACCCGCGGGAGGCATGACGAAGCCCCCGGCGCCGCAAGGCCGCCGGGGGCTCGTCGAAGGCGAGAGGCGATGGACCGGTTCCGCGGGTCAGCCGTTGTACGGCTCGGCCTTGAGGATCGTCACCGAGGCCTTCTTGCCGTTGGGCAGCTCGTACTGCGCCACCTCGCCGACCTTGTGGCCGAGCACGCCGGAGCCCAGCGGGGACTGCGGCGAGTAGGTCTCGATGTCGGCGCTCGCGTACTCGCGCGAGGCGAGCAGGAAGGTCGTCGTGTCGTCCTCGTCGCCGTCGAAGGCGATCGTCACGACCATGCCGGGCGCGACCGCGCCGTCCGTCGACGCCGGCGCCTCGCCGACCTTGGCCTTCTCCAGAAGCTGGGTGAGCTGGCGGATGCGGAGCTCCTGCTTGCCCTGCTCCTCCTTGGCCGCGTGGTACCCGCCGTTCTCGCGCAGGTCGCCCTCCTCGCGAGCGGCCGCGATCTTCACGGTGATCTCGGCGCGCGCGGGACCAGACAGGTACTCCAGCTCGTCCTTGAGCTTGGTGTACGCCTCCTGCGTGAGCCAGGTGACGTCTTCGCTGGTCTGGGTCACAGGTGCTCCTCGTAGGTACTGGGAATACAAAGCATCGCCCTACCCAGAAGAATGTTCCTTCATGGAAGGGCGAAACCACGAGCCTAACAATTCAATGGCGTCAGGGGGAGGACATAAGCCGTCAGACATACGTCAACGCTGGTCAGCGCCTACGTAACGAGGGTGACGTCAGTCGGAGTGACAGCCCAGCAGCTCGGCCGTCGTGCCCCGGGCCGTGGTGCGCAGGGTGACGACCTTGTCGATCCGGGTCGCCGAGCCGCCGAAGTGGAAGTCCGCGCGGCCCACCTCGGACTGGTCCGCGGCCTGGGAGCGCAGGGTGCAGTAGCCCGTGGTCCCGGAGTCCTTGTGGACCTCGAGATGCACCTTGACCTCGGTGTCCGAGGCCTGGAAGGTGATCACCTCGGCGCTGATCTTGGCCTCGACGACATAGTGGTAGGCGAAGTACCCGACGAGGGCGAGCAGGCCCGCCGCGAGGACGGCGCCGGCGATCCTGAGCTTGTGGTCGGCACGCTCGTCCGACGAGTGGCCGTAGCGGCCCTCGGGCAGTCGCGTACTCGCCGTGCTCATGATCGTCCTCCCGGCAAGGGGCTCCCGAAACCGGCCCCCGGAATTATTCGCCCCTCGATTCGGTCACTATAGAAGCGCCGATTGCACCCCAGGACACCGGGGCGCCGACCTACTGAGGATTGAGTCTTGACTGACCAGCTACGACTGATGGCCGTCCACGCGCACCCCGACGACGAGTCGAGCAAGGGCGCGGCCACCATGGCGAAGTACGTGTCCGAGGGGGTGGACGTGCTGGTCGTGACCTGCACGGGCGGGGAGCGCGGCTCCATCCTCAACCCGAAGCTCCAGGGCGACACGTACATCGAGGAGCACATCCACGAGGTGCGCAAGAAGGAGATGGACGAGGCCCGCGAGATCCTCGGCGTCAAGCAGGAGTGGCTCGGCTTCGTCGACTCGGGGCTGCCCGAGGGCGACCCGCTGCCGCCGCTCCCGGAGGGCTGCTTCGCGCTGGAGGACGTCGACAAGGCGGCCGGCGAGCTGGTGAAGCAGATCCGCTCGTTCCGCCCGCAGGTGATCACCACCTACGACGAGAACGGCGGTTACCCGCACCCCGACCACATCATGACCCACAAGATCTCGATGGTGGCGTTCGAGGGCGCGACGGACACCGAGAAGTACCCGGAGTCGGAGTACGGCCCGGCGTACCGGCCGCAGAAGCTGTACTACAACCAGGGCTTCAACCGGCAGCGCACCGAGGCCCTGCACCATGCGCTGATCGAGCGCGGCCTGGAGTCGCCGTACGCGGAGTGGCTCAAGCGCTGGGACGAGTCGGGGCACGTCGAGCGCACGCTCACCACGCACGTCCCCTGCGCCGAGTTCTACGAGATCCGGGACAAGGCGCTGCTCGCGCACGCCACGCAGATCGACCCCGACGGCGGCTGGTTCCGGGTCCCGATGGAGATCCAGAAGGAGGTCTGGCCCACCGAGGAGTACGAGCTCGCGAAGTCCCTCGTCGATACCTCCCTCCCCGAGGACGACCTCTTTGCGGGCATCCGCGACAATGCCTGACATGAGCTCAAGCGCAGCCCTGGCAATGACGCACCTGGTCCCCCTCGCCGAGGTCGACGAGAACAAGGTCACCCCCGGCGTCCTCGGCTTCATCGTGTTCGCGGTGATGGCCCTGGCCGTCTGGGGGCTGATGAAGTCCATGAGCAAGCAGATGAACAAGGTCGACTTCAAGGAGGGCGCGGACCCGGCGGCCGAGGCGAGGGCCGAGCAGGCGGCCGCCCCGGCCGAACCCAAGGCCAAGCAGGGCTGAGGCGTCAGGCGGTGCCCGGCACCGCCACCCCCATCACCTCACGGGCGTGCCGGCTCGGCACCATGCCCAGCCGCCACGCCTGCCAGCCCGCCTCCAGGTTCACGCCCCGCTCCAGCAGCAACTGGTACGCCTCCACGTAGTCGTCGAGTTTCTCGTCGCGGGACGGGTGCCCGGCGCGGGACAACTCGGCCAGTTCCTCCTGGGCGACCGCCGTGCCGACCTCGACCCCGCCGGGGGCCGCGTACGGCAGCAGCGTGGCGCGCAGGAAGTGCGCCCAGTCCGCGCCGCGCCGGTCGCCGTACGAGGTGAACAGACCCACCGCCTCCTCGCACAGCGTCAGTGCCTGCGGGGTACGGGTGTTGCCCGCGTCGACGACCGCGAGCTCCAGGCAGGTCCACGCCTCGCCGTGGGCGACGCCGATGCGCTGGAAGTCGGCGCGGGCGTCGACCAGGAGCTGGCGGGCGAAGCCGGAGTTGCGCAGCGAACCGGTCTGGGCCGCGCGCTGGTCGCGGGTCACGCGCGCCGAGTGGTGCCGGGCGCAGGCCAGGCCGTAGACGTCGCGCATACGGGAGAACATCGTGCGGGAGCGTTCCAGCTCGCGCACCGCCAGGTCCAGGTTGCCGGTCTCCTCCAGGGCCTGGCCCAGGTAGTAGACGGTCCAGGCCTCGCCGCGCGCGTCCTCGTTCTCGCGGTGCCGGGCGGCGGCCTGGCGCAGGCCGTCCACCGCCGGGGACGGGTCGCCGGCGATCAGCCGGGCGCGGGCCAGTTGGGTCAGCGCCCAGGCCTCGCCGCGGGCGTCGCGGGTACGGCCGTAGAGGCCGAGGGCGGTGGTCAGTTCGGACTCCGCGCGCGGGATGTCGCCCATGCGCAGGCCGAGTTGGCCGAGCTGGAAGTGCGCCCATGCCTCGCCGTGCACGGATTCGCCGGCCCGGTGCAGGACCAGGGACTCGGTCAACAGCCGCATGGCTTCGGGGAGTCGGCCGCGGTCGCGTTCCACGGCGGCCAGCGCGTGCATCGTCCAGGCGCGGTCGGTGGCCAGTGCGGGCGGGGCCTGGAGGTCGAGGGCCTCGCGGAGCCGTGTCGCCGCCTCGGTGAGGTTGCCCTGGTGGTGGAGGGTGATGCCGAGGGAGCACAGGGCGCGTGCGGCGCCCGCGTCGTGATGGGCCTCCATGTAGAGGTCGACGACGGAGGTGAGGGTGGTGCGCGCCTTGTCGAGTTCGCCGAGCTGCCGGGCCGCGATGCCCGTGCGCCACTGCACCGAGCGGACAAGCAGGCCCTGGTCGACGGCCTGCGCCAACTCGCTGATCTCGCCCAGCCGGTAGAGGTCGCCGCGCAGCAGGCAGTAGTCGCACAGCGCGCCCAGCAGGTTGAGTACGGCGCCCTGGTCGACGCCCTCCGCGTGCCGCAGCGTCGCGGTGATGAAGCTCGACTCGTCGTCCAGCCAGCGCAGTGCCTCGTCGAGCGAGGTGAAGCCGTGCGGGCCGAACCGGTCCGAGCGCGTCGACATGTTGCCGTCGACCAACCGCAGTACGGAGTCGGCGAGTTCGCCGTAGTTCACGATCAACCGCTCCTGCGCGGCCGTACGTTCCGTGGACTCCTCCTCGTCGAGGAGGCGGGCCTGGGCGAAGGCGCGGACCAGGTCGTGCAGGCGGTAGCGGGTGCCGCGGACGTGGTCGATGAGGCCCGCCCGGGACAGGGCCTGGAGGTGGCGGGTGGCCTCCGTCTCGTCGGTGGCCAGCAGGGCGGCCGCCGCTGCCGCGCCCAGCGAGGCCCGGCCGGCCAGCGCCAGCCGGCGCAGCAGTCTGCGGGCCGCGTCCGGCTGGTCGGTGTAGCGCAGCCACAGCGCCCGTTCGACCGGTTCGACGGGGCCGTACGCGCCGAGATCCGTGGCCAGTAGGCGCGAGGAGCGCGGGCCGAGGGAGGAGCCCGCGATGCGCAGCGCGAGCGGCAGCCCGCCGCACAACTCCCGGATCCGGTCGGCGGATTCGGCGTCGTACGGCTCCGGACCGTCCTGGCCGTCCTGCGCCGCCGCGCCCAACAGCTCCTCCGCGCCTGCCGCGTCCAGCGGCTCCACCGGCAACTGGTGGACCCAGGCGGCGAGTTCTGCGGGCAGGTCGAGGGGTTTGCGGGTGGTGACCACGACCAGGCTGTCCGAGCGTTCGGGCACCAGGGTGGTCACCTGCGCGACGTCGGAGGCGTCGTCGAGGATGATCGTCACCGGGAGGCCGGTCAGGTGCTGGTGGTACAACTCGCCCAGCCGCTTGACCTGTTGGTCGGGGGAGGAGCGTTCACGGAACAGCAACTGCTCGCGGGGCGCGCCGAGCCGGTTGAGCAGGTGCAGCAGGGCGTCGCGGGTGGGCAGCGGGGGTTCGCCCGGGCTGTCGCCGCGCAGATCCACCACGCAGGCGCCGCGGAACTGGTCCCGCAGGTCCTGCGCGGCCCGGACCGCGAGGGTGGTGCGTCCCGAGCCGGGCGCGCCGTGCAGCACGACCACCGTCGGCCGGGTCTCGGTGCTGGCGCGGGCCGCCTGCACCAGTTGCCGGATGCGGGCCAGCTCCGCCCGCCGGCCCGCGAACGCGCCCATGGCGTCCGGGAGTTGACCGAAGGACTGCTCCAGCACACTTCGCCTGCGGGCCGCCGCGCTCTTGTCGGTGCCGCGCAACTGCGGTCCCGGCTTCTTCGTCGGCCCGGTGGAGGCGGCGAGCACCCGCTGCTGGTCCAGGAACGGACGGATGCCCCGCACCTCCAGCGCGGTCAGCCACTGCAACCTCAACTGCTCGGGTCCGCCGGGCTGGCTGGCGGCACCGGCGCGGTGATGCGCGGCGGGCAGATGGGAGGCGGTCACCTTCACGACGGTCGCCGCGGCACCCACGACGCCGACGGTGACCCCGGCGCCGAGGGCGGTGCCGGTGCCGGTACCGAGGGCCAGGTCGGCGACGACAGCGGTGACCGCGCCAACGGCCGCCACCAGCAGGGGAGTTCCCCCGCCCTCCTTGGCGTAGCGCTGCCCGAAGCCGATCTGTCCGGCCGCCGCCGTGTCCAGCGCCGTCGTATAGGCCTCGTACTCCTCGGCCGCCGTCTGGGCCATGGCGTCCAGCGCGGCCCGGGACCGCGCCAGCAGCACCTGCCCGTCGGTACGCCCGCCGGAACGCCGCACCTCCTCCTCCACGGCCCGAGCCAACAGCCGCTCGGCATCGCTCCGATGGCCGTCCCGCATGTGTGGTCCCCCTCCGGCGGCAACTCCTTGGCCTATGAGTGTCCTTCGGCGGGGCCGGGAGCGCGAGAGGGCGACGATCAACCGTTCACCGGAAGCGGCGGGCGAACCCCGCTACGCAGGAGGGTGAGCCGGGTCCCCGCAGGCAGCAGCCCGGCGTCGACCAGGTCCGAGACCCGTACCCGCCGTCCCTCGATCAGATAGGAGGCCCGCCCGGACGATCCGTCCGTGCCCTCGCCCACCGCGGCATCCGTCACTGATGTCTCCCCCTCGAAACCGTCCCCGCCACGGAAGGATCCGGTCAGCACAGAGATCCACCCGTGGCGCCGAGGACAGGGGACGGCCTGTTCCGGACGCCCCCTGATTCCGCCCCGGCGGTGCCGTCGGCCGGCCCCGGCGCTCTTGTGCGCGAGGATGGCCGTATGCCGAACCGCCTTGCCGACGAGACGTCCCCCTACCTCCTCCAGCACGCCGACAACCCCGTCGACTGGTGGCCCTGGTCGCCGGAGGCCTTCGCGGAGGCTCGGGAGCGCGGGGTGCCCGTGCTGCTCAGCGTCGGGTATTCGAGCTGTCACTGGTGCCACGTCATGGCCCACGAGTCCTTCGAGGACCACCCCACCGCCGACTACCTCAACGCCCACTTCGTCAGCATCAAGGTCGACCGCGAGGAACGCCCCGACGTCGACGCCGTCTACATGGAGGCGGTCCAGGCGGCCACCGGTCAGGGCGGCTGGCCCATGACCGTGTTTCTGACGCCGGATGCCGAGCCCTTCTACTTCGGGACCTACTTCCCGCCGGCGCCCCGCCACGGCATGCCCTCCTTCCGGCAGGTGCTGGAGGGCGTGCGCAGCGCCTGGGCCGATCGACGGGACGAGGTCGACGAGGTCGCCGGCAAGATCGTGCGGGACCTCTCCCAGCGCGAGATCGACTACGGCAGCACCGACGCCCCCGGCGAGAGCGAGATCGTCGCCGCGCTGCTCGGGCTCACCCGTGAGTACGACCCGCAGCGCGGCGGATTCGGCGGCGCGCCCAAGTTCCCGCCGTCCATGGCGCTGGAGTTCCTGCTGCGCCACCACGCCCGCACCGGTTCCGAGGGCGCCCTGGAGATGGCACAGGACACCTGCGAGCGGATGGCACGCGGTGGCATCTACGACCAGCTCGCCGGCGGCTTCGCCCGGTACTCCGTCGACCGTGAGTGGGTCGTCCCGCACTTCGAGAAGATGCTCTACGACAACGCCCTGCTGTGCCGGGTGTACGCGCACCTGTGGCGCAGCACCGGGTCCGAGCTGGCGCGGCGCGTCGCCGTCGAGACCGCCGACTTCCTCGTGCGTGAACTCCGCACGAACGAGGGCGGGTTCGCCTCCGCCCTCGACGCCGACAGCGACGACGGGACCGGCAGGCACGTCGAGGGCGCCCACTACGTCTGGACGCCCGCGCAGCTCACCGAGGTCCTCGGCGAGGAGGATGCCCGACTCGCCGCCCACTACTTCGGCGTCACGGACGAGGGCACCTTCGAGGAGGGGCAGTCCGTCCTCCAACTCCCGCAGAGCGAAGGGGTCTTCGACGCCGAGAAGATCGAGTCGGTCAAACAGCGCCTCCTCGCCGCCCGTTCGCGGCGTCCCGCGCCCGGCCGGGACGACAAAGTGGTCGCCGCCTGGAACGGGCTCGCCATCGCCGCGCTCGCCGAGACCGGCGCCTACTTCGACCGCCCCGACCTGGTCGAGGCCGCCGTCTCCGCCGCCGATCTCCTCGTACGACTGCATCTGGACGAGCACGCCAAGCTGGCCCGCACCAGCAAGGACGGCCAAGTCGGGGCGAACGCCGGGGTGTTGGAGGACTACGCCGATGTCGCGGAGGGCTTCCTCGCGCTGGCGTCGGTCACGGGGGAGGGGGTCTGGCTGGAGTTCGCCGGGTTCCTGCTCGACCATGTGCTCGCCGGGTTCGTCGATGAGTCGGGGGCCTTGTACGACACCGCCGTCGATGCCGAGCGACTCATCCGGCGGCCGCAGGATCCGACCGACAACGCCGCCCCGTCGGGGTGGACCGCCGCCGCGGGCGCGCTGCTCGGCTATGCCGCGCAGACCGGTGCCGAGCCCCATCGCACCGCCGCCGAGCGGGCGTTGGGGGTCGTGAAGGCGCTCGGGCCGCGGGTGCCGCGGTTCATCGGGTGGGGGCTGGCGGTCGCCGAGGCGTATCTCGACGGGCCGCGTGAGATCGCCGTCGTAGGGCCGTCGGTCGACGACGAAGGCGCAAAAGCCTTGCACCGTACGGCACTTCTGGGTACCGCGCCGGGGGCCGTGGTCGCCTTCGGGATCGCGGGGAGTGACGAGCTGCCGTTGCTCGCCGACCGGCCGCTGGTCGACGGTGAAGCGGCCGCGTACGTTTGCCGTAACTTTACCTGTGACGCGCCGACGATCGATCCGGAGCGCCTGCGCACCGCGCTGAACAGGTGAAATGTCGGAATCGTAACCGTCTCAAACGCGACCTGTGCGAGAAATGGTCACGGGCGAGACTCATAGTGATGAAACACGCTCTTCACTGAAATCGGCTGTCCGCTTCACAGATCGCTCATAGTCTCGGCCCCGTGACGCGGCGGAGGTAACTCACCGTCGCGCCGGGGGGAATTGGGGATCCTGGGGGGATCTGTTGTGGTGACGTCTGTCTTCATCGCTGTCGTTTCGCTGGCCCTGTTCTGGATGGCCGCCTTCACTCTGTGGTGGCAGATGCACGCGTGGCGTACGCCCGAAGTGCTCGCCTCCACTCGATTCAGCAGCCCGGACGGGGACGAGCACGTCTCGTTCTCGCTGCTGCTGCCGGCCCGGCACGAGCAAGCCGTGCTGGACCACACCATCCAGCGACTGCTGGAATCCACACACACCGACTTCGAGATCATCGTGATCGTGGGGCACGACGACCCCGAGACCGCGGCGGTGGCCAACAGTGCCGCCGAGCGCGATCCGCGGGTCCGGGTCGTCGTCGACACCCATGAGAAGAAGAACAAACCGAAGGCCATGAACACGGCGCTGCCGCACTGCCGCGGCGATGTCGTCGGGGTCTTCGACGCGGAGGACCAGGTCCATCCGGAGCTGCTCGCCCACGTCGACCACGCGTTCCGCACCACGGGCGCGGACGTCGTGCAGGGCGGGGTCCAGCTCATCAACTTCCACTCCAGTTGGTACAGCCTGCGCAACTGCCTGGAGTACTTCTTCTGGTTCCGTTCCCGGCTGCATCTGCACGCGCAGAAGGGGTTCATCCCGCTGGGCGGCAACACCGTCTTCGTGCGGACCGACACCCTGCGGGAAGCCGACGGCTGGGACTCCGACTGCCTCGCCGAGGACTGCGACCTGGGCGTCCGGCTGTCCAGTGTCGGCAAGAAGGTCGTCGTCGCCTACGACTCCGACATGGTGACCCGGGAGGAGACCCCCGGCTCGCTGATGTCGCTGCTGAAGCAGCGAACCCGCTGGAACCAGGGCTTCCTTCAGGTCTACCGGAAGAAGGACTGGAAGCAACTCCCGGGATTCGGGCAGCGGTTGCTCGCCCGCTACACGCTGATGACACCGTTCCTGCAGGCCTTCTCCGGGGTGATCATCCCGCTCAACACGGCGGTCGCGCTCTTCCTGGACGTGCCGGTCGGCGTCGCCTTCCTCACCTTCCTGCCGCTGGTCACCGCCGCCGTCACCTTCGTCTTCGAGGTCGTCGGACTGCACGACTTCGGCAAGCAGTACGGACTGCGCGTCCGCGCCGTCCACTATCTGAAGCTCATCGTGGGCGGCCCCTTCTACCAGGTGCTGCTCGCCGGAGCCGCGATCCGCGCAGTGTGGCGTGAGCAACGTGGCCGGAACGACTGGGAGTTGACCTCCCACGTCGGCGCGCACCTCACCGAAACCGCAGTGATCCGAGAGGACGTTCCTGCGTGACCTCCACCCTTCCCGCGGTGACCACCACGGTCCCCGCGCAGCGGCAGCCTGCGCCTGAAACCGGTTCGGCCGGTCGAACGACACCGCCGAGCAGACTCCGTTCCTCGCGCTCCGACCTCCTTCTCTGCGGCCTGCTCCTCGTCGCGATCCTCGTCGTGCAGGGCTGGAACATCGCCGACTACCCGACGCTCAGCGACGACGAGGGCACCTACCTCGCCCAGGCCTGGGCCGTCCAGCAGGGCACCGGCCTGGCCCACTACACCTACTGGTACGACCACCCGCCGCTCGGCTGGATCCAGATCGCCCTGCTCACCTGGATCCCCGCGCACTTCAGCCCCGGCTCGATGACCGTCGGCACCATGCGCCTCGCGATGCTGGTCATCAGCGCGATCAGCGCGATCCTCGTCTACGTCCTCGCCCGCCGGCTCTCGCTGCCGCGCTGGGCGGCCGGACTCGCCATGGTGCTCTTCGGGCTGTCCCCGCTGTCCGTGATCCTCCAGCGGGAGATCTTCCTCGACAACATCGCCGTGATGTGGATGCTGCTCGCGTTCTGCCTGGCAGCGTCGCCAAGTCGCCATCTCTGGCACCATTTTGGAGCCGGTCTCGCCGGTGCGGCCTCGGTCCTCACCAAGGAGACGATGCTCGTCATCCTCCCGGCGCTGCTGCTCACCATGTGGCGCCACGGACACCGCGACACCCGCAAGTTCGCGCTCACCGGCGCCATCACCGCCTGCGCCCTGATCGGGTTCGCGTACCCCCTCTTCGCCCTGCTCAAGGGCGAGTTGCTGCCGGGCAGCGGACATGTCTCCCTGTGGGACGGCCTCAAGTACCAGATGACCAGACCGGGTTCGGGCTTCATCCTCGACCAGGGCACGGGTTCCTACGGCGTCCTCCACTCCTGGCTCTACTACGACCGTGTCCTGCCGCTGGGCGGCCTCGCCGGGGCGCTGCTCCTGCTGGTCACCTGGCGCTGGTCGGTCACCGCCCGCTCGCTCGCCGGACCGGCACTGACCGTGGCGATCCTCGCCCTGGTCGCCCTGCGCCCGGGCGGCTACCTGCCCGCGATGTACATCATCGGCGCGCTGCCCTTCCTCGCCCTCGTCCTCGCCGGGGGCACCGCCTCCGTCGCCCACGCGGTGCTGCGCAGATGGCGCGGAGAAGGGGAGAAACGATACGTCACCGGGGGCCGGTACCTGCTTGCCGTGGTCCTCGCGATCGCGGCCGGCGCCTATGTCGTACCGAAGTGGTACGACGGCGACCACACCGCCGTGACCACCGACGCCAACGCCCCCTACCGGGCCGCCTCGAAGTGGCTGTCCACCGAGGTCGCCGACCCGAAGGACACCCGCGTCCTCGTCGACGACGCGCTCTGGCTGGACCTGGTGCACGCCGGGTACCGGCCCGGGCTCGGGGTCATCTGGTTCTACAAGGCCGACCTCGACCCGGCCGTCACCAAGACGCTGCCGCACGGCTGGAAGGACATCGACTACGTGGTGGCCTCCCCGACGGTACGGCGCGACGCGGTCGACCTGCCCAACGTCAAGGCGGCGATCGAGCACTCCACACCGGTCGCCACCTTCGGCACCGGCGACGACCGCATCGAGATCCGGCAGATCCAGTCCGAGACCGTGGGAGCCCAGTGATGAGCCAAGAGTCCATCGTCCCGGGCGAGTTGGGTGATCCGGCGGTACGCGGAGCCGAGATCGCCGAGCCCGGTGCCGTCACCATCGTCGTACCGACCTTCAACGAGTCGGCAAATGTACGGGAGTTGCTGCACCGGATCACCGAATCCGTGCCGACCCGGCTGCCCTGCGAGGTCGTCTTCGTGGACGACTCCACCGACGACACCCCCGAGGTGATCTCCGAGGCGGCGCAGGACTGCCCGTTCCCGGTGACCGTGCTGCACCGGGAGGAGCCGGTCGGCGGCCTCGGCGGTGCGGTCGTCGAAGGGATCAAGGCGGCTACGTCCGACTGGATCGTCGTCATGGACGGCGATCTTCAGCATCCGCCGTCCCTGGTACCGGAGTTGGTCGGCACCGGCGAGCGCGCGCACGCCGGGCTGGTCGTCGCCTCCCGGTACATCAAGGGCGGCAGCCGCGAGGGGCTGGCCGGCGGATACCGCGTCGCCGTGTCCCGCGGGGCGACCTGGCTCACCAAGACGCTCTTCCCGCGCAAACTGCGCGGCATCAGCGACCCGATGAGCGGCTTCTTCGCGATCCGGCGCAGCGCGGTGACGGCGGAGGCGCTGAAGCCGCTCGGCTACAAAATCTTGCTCGAACTGGCCGTACGCAGCCGTCCGCGCCAGGTCACCGAGGTGCCGTTCGTCTTCCAGGACCGCTTCGCGGGGGAGTCCAAGTCGACCGCGCAGGAGGGTTTTCGCTTCCTGCGCCACCTCCTCGGACTGCGTACGGCCTCGCCGGTCGCGCGCATGGTGGTGTTCGGCCTGATCGGCGCCACCGGCTTCCTGCCGAACCTGGTCGGCCTGTGGGCGCTGACCAAGACGGGCCTGCACTACGTCCCGGCCGAGATCCTCGCCAACCAGCTCGGCGTGGCCTGGAACTTCTATCTCATCGAGCATCTGCTGTTCCGCGACCGGCGCCGACACCGCAACTGGTGGGACCGCGCGGGCCGGTTCGCGCTGCTCGCCAACGCCGATCTGGTGCTGCGGATCCCGCTGATCGCCCTGTTCATCCACAAGTTCGGCATGGGCGCCGTGTCGGCGACCGCGGTCGCGCTGGTCATGACGTTCGTCCTGCGCTTCGTCGGAACCGAGGCGTTGGTCTATCTCCCGCGCCGGGGACGTGAGAGCCGTACAGCACCGAGGAGAGCCGTGTGAACAAGTACCGCAGAAGAACCGCCATCGTCGGGGTGGGCGCACTGACCGCCGGACTGCTGCTCACCTCGCCGCAGTCCGCCGAGGCCGCGAACCTCGTGCTCAATCCGGGCTTCGAGACGGCCGGCAGCGACGGGATGCCGTACTGCTGGGAGAAGTCCGGCTGGGGCGACAACGACTTTGACTTCAGTACGACTTCGGACGCGCACTCCGGTGCGAAGGCCATGAAGGTCTCCGTGACCCGGCGGGTGGACGGTGACCGCAAGGCACTGATCACCGAGTCCACGACCTGCGCGCCGGTGGTGACGGCGGGCAAGCAGTACGACCTCGGGCTCTGGTACAAGACGACCACGCCGGACGCGAACATCACGCTGTTCCGGCATGACACGACGGCCGGCTGGCAGTACTGGTCCGACCTCAAGACCCTGGAGATGCAGGGGAGTTGGACCCAGGCCACGGTCCGAACGCCCGCAGTCCCGGCCGGTACCGACCGGATCACCTGGGGTGTGTCGGTCTACGGCACCGGGTCCGCGACCACCGACGACTACACGATGGACCAGGTCCCGGACACGCTCCCGCCGGCGACCTGTACGGCCACCGCCGAGCAGTGCGCGAACGGGCGGTGGGACGTGCTCCCGACGCAGAACCCCGTCCGCTCGATGCACTCCGTCGTCCTCAACAACGGCAAGGTGCTGCTGATCGCGGGCTCCGGCAACAGCCAGGAGCAGTTCGACGCGGGGACGTTCACGAGCGCGGTGTACGACCCGGTGGCCGGGACGTACAAGGTGATCCCCACGCCGAAGGACATGTTCTGCTCGGGGCACATCCAGTTGCAGGACGGCCGGGTGCTGGTGATGAGCGGCAACAAGGCGTTCCCGGCGGCGGACGGTTCGCACGGGTACGAGGGGTACAAGGACTCGTACATCTTCGACCCGGTGACCGAGACGTACAGCAAGACGAACGACCTCGTCGACGGCCACTGGTATCCGTCGGCGACCGAACTCGGCAACGGTGACGTCATCTCGTTCGGCGGGCTGCGCGAGGACTCGACGGGTTCGGTGACGGCCGAGTACTGGTCGGACGCCCAGCAGAAGTGGCTGCCGTTGTCGCAGGTCAACCAGACGTGGTCGTACTGGGGGCTGTACCCGTCGATGGTCCTGATGCAGGACGGCCGGCTCTTCTACACGGGCAGCCATGTCTTCGGGAACAACATCCCTGGCACGGGCTCGGCGATCTACGACTACGGCGCGAACACCATCACGTCGGTCCCGGGGCTCCAGAACAAGGACCAACGCGACCAGTCGGCAAGCGTGTTGCTGCCTCCGGCGCAGGACCAGAAGGTCCTCACCATCGGCGGCGGCAACATCGACTCCAACCCGGACGCGAACCGGCTGACCGACATCATCGACCTCAAGGCCGCGAACCCGACGTACACGGTCGGTCCCCAGATCCCGCAGGGGACCGTCGACCTGGGGAACGGTGCGGTGGCCGAGACCGGCGCGCAGGGCAAGATGTACGTGTCCGCCGTACTGCTGCCGGACGGCACGGTGCTGGAGACGGGCGGTGCGCTGCACAACCGGGCGAACCCCGTGTACGAGGCGTCGATCTTCGACCCGGCGACCACGACGTTCGATCCGGTGGCCGCCGATCCGCAGGCGCGCGGCTACCACTCCTCGTCGTTCCTGCTGCCGGACGGGCGGGTGATGTCGACCGGTGACAACCCGGGCAACGGCACCTGGAACCACAACGTGTCGATCTACACCCCGCCGTATCTCCTCAAGGGCACGCGGCCGACGATCACTTCGGTGATCGACAACGAGTGGGAGTACGGCGACACCCAGACGATCACCGTCGACCGGCCCATCGCCAAGGCGGAGTTGATCCGCCCGGCGGCGGTCACGCACTCCTCGGACCCGAACCAGCGGTTCGTGGACCTGCCGCTCTCGGTGAACGGCAACACGGTCGACCTGAACGTGACGAGCAACCCCAACCTGGCGCCGCCCGGCTGGTACATGCTCTTCGCGGTGGACGCCAACGGTGTTCCGTCGGTCGCCAAGTGGGTCCACCTGCAAGGCCCTTCGGCCCTGACGACCGACACGGCCTCGGCCCACGTCCACTCCTTCGCCGACTCCCTGACCGGCAAGGTCACCGAGCCAGGCAAGAAGCGGACCTCGCAGAAGGTCTCCGTGACCATCTCCGGCTGCGACCGCCACTACGGCACGATCAACGTCTGCGTGCCCACGGTCTTCCCGGCCGAGGTCAAGTCGACGGCCGCGGCCCGCTGTTCATGGCTCCAGCAGAACGACTACGGCCGTTTGAAGGTCAACGGCAAGGACGACCCGCTGCGGCTCGACCCGAACAAGGACGGGGTGGCCTGCGGGAAGGGTGACGTGAAGACCGTACAGAAGAAGCGGTAGCCGTCCCGCGAACTCGGCGAGGGCGCTTCCCTGTTGGGAGCGTGCCCTCGCCGAGTTCACAGGTTGCGGTAGACGTCGGAGCTCGGAATCAGGCGCCGTCGGAGCGGAGCAAGGCAGTCATCACCTCAAGAGAGACGGAGCCGTCGCGCCCCTCGGCCTCCGCCTTGTCCGCCAGGCCGTTCAGCCAGGTGTCCTCGGCCTGCTCTTCGAGTTCACGCGGGCGCCCGTACTCGTCGATGTCGACGACCTCCTCCTCAGTCACCGGCTCGCGGCTCACTCGGAAAGCCCGTGCTCCAGTACATCCATCGTGCGGTCCACCAGCCCCGCGAAGTCGTCCCGGTGGCCGTGCTCCGCCCAGTACAAGGACGTCTCCATCAGGCCGCCGACGATGGACATGGCGTAGACGCGGACCTCCAGGCTCTCCGGGTCCCGGCCGGTGCGTTCGGCGATGGCCTCGCAGAGCATGGTGCCGGTGACCGACATGCTCTCCATCATGCGGGAGCGGACCGCCGGGACCTGGACCATCAGATGGGTGCGGAGCCGGGAGGTCTCCTGGTCCTCTTTCATGCCGTAGCTGATGGCCTTCTGCATCACGTACCGCAGCGTGACCATCCACGGCTCGTCGGTCGGACGGCTCCGCAGTTCGTCCATGATGATCGGGTCGAACTCGTCCGTGATGACGATGTCTTCCTTGGTGGGGAAGTAGCGGAAGACGGTCGACGGCGACACCTCGGCGCGCTCCGCGATCTGCTCGATCGTCGTCGCGTCGTACCCCTGTTCCTTGACCAGTGCGTACGTCGCGGTGCGGATCGCCTCGCGGGTCTTGATCTTCTTGCGCTCCCGGAGCCCCAGTTGAGGGCGGTCGGCGGGGCTGAAGGGGGAGGGCGTTGCCGTCATGCTGCTCATTGTCCGGCATCCGCCAGAGCGATGACCACGGCTGTGGCCGGGTCTTCCTCCGCCTCCTCCTGCTTGGCGGGCGCGGCCGGCGTGTTCGGCAGGAACGCCGCGGACAGCAGGGCGGTGACGAGGGCCGCGACACCGCACACCAGCAGCACCAGGCCCATGCCGTGGACGTACGCGCTGTTCGCGGAGGCGACGAGGTCCGCCGAGCCTGTCTTCTGAGCGACTATGTGCGCCGCTACGACGGACTCCCCGGCCGTGTCCGCCGCCTTCGCGGGCAGGCCGGTGACGTCGAGGCGGTCGCGGAAGGAGCTCGCGAGCAGGCTGCCGAGCAGGGCGATGCCGATCGCCGCGCCGACCTGGCGCATGGTCATCAGGAGCCCGGCGCCGCTGCCGGCCCGGTCGCGGGGCAGCGCACCGAGCGCGCCGTCCATCGCGGGGACGATCGAGAAGCCGAAGCCGAACCCGGTGATGGACAGCCACAGCGCGGTGAAGCCGTAGCCGGAGTCGACCGTCGTACGGCTGCCGAGCAGCGCGGCGAAGGCCAGGACCACCAGGCCCGCGCAGACCACGGCACGGGAGCCGAACTTGTTGACGAGCGGCTGTGCGGCCCGGGCCGCGATGATCAGGCCGCCCATCATGGGCAGCAGCCGGACGCCGGTGCCCAGCGCGTCGTTGCCGAGCACCGCCTGGAGGTACTGCGGCAGCACGAACAGCAGGCCGGACAGGACGAACATCACCAGGGTCGCGGCGATCGAGCTGAACAGGAAACCGCGGTGGCGGAGCAGGGTCATGTCGAGCATCGGGCGTTCCATGCGCCGCTCGCGCAGGACGAGCGCGCCGATCAGGATCGCCGATCCGACGAGCATGCCCACGATCAGCGGGTCGCCCCAACCACGGCTGGGCGCCTCGATGATCGCGTAGATGAGGGAGCCGAGGCCGGTCGCCGTGAACGCGGTGGACAGGGCGTCGACCCTGGGCGAGGCGGGGTCGCGGGTCTCGGGGAGCAGGAAGACGCAGGCGGCGATGCCGATCGCGGCCATCGGGATGTTGACCAGGAAGACCGAGCCCCACCAGAAGTGGTTGAGCAGCCAGCCGCCGATGATCGGGCCGAGCGGCAGCCCCAGCGAGGAGGCCGCGGAGATGATGCCGACGGCCTTGGTGCGCTCGTCGGGGCCGAAGAGCGAGGGCAGCACGGACAGCGCGAGCGGGGTGACCAGGGCCGCGCCGACGCCCATCACCGTGCGGGCCGCGATGACCCAGTTCACGTCGCCCGCCAGGGCGCCGGCCACGGAACCGGCGAGGAAGATGCCGAGCCCGGCGATCAGCATGCGGCGCCGTCCGAAGCGGTCGCCGAGCAGGCCCGCCGGGAGCATCAGGGCCGCGAAGACGATGACGTACGAGTCCGCCATCCACTGCTGCTGGCCGGTGGTGGCGCCGAGTTCGCCGGCCATCGTGGGCAGGGCGACGTTCAGGATCGTCGTGTCGAAGCCGAGCGTGAGCATGCTCGCGACCAGGGCCCCGAGGGCCCACCAGCGGCGCGGGTCGCGTCGCACGTCGTTGGAGTCAGTGACAGTAGCCATGAAATGAGAGTAGCTGTCAAAAGGTGGTGCATGTCAACAGGGATCGACTGTCAGCGCATGAAAAATGGCCACGGCTCGAAAGCCGTGGCCATGAACAGGGGGTGTCCCGGGTGCTACCCGTGCTGGTACGCCACCAGGGAGATCCCGACGTAGTGCACGAGGAAGGCCGCCACCGTGAGGGAGTGGAAGACCTCGTGGAAACCGAACCAGCGCGGTGACGGGTTCGGGCGCTTGATGCCGTAGATCACGCCGCCCGCGCTGTAGAGCAGCCCGCCGACGACCACCAGGACCAGGACGGCGATGCCGCCCGCGCGCATGAAGTCGGGCAGGAAGAAGACGGCCGCCCAGCCCATCGCGATGTAGCAGGGGGTGTAGAGCCAGCGCGGCGCGCCGACCCAGAAGACCCGGAAGGCGATGCCGGCCAGTGCCGCGCCCCAGATGCCCCAGAGCAGCCACTCACCCTTGGCGCCCGGGAGCAGCAGCATCGTCAGGGGCGTGTACGTGCCCGCGATGATCAGGAAGATGTTGGCGTGATCGAGTCTGCGCAGGATGCCGTCCATGCGCGGGCTCCAGTCGCCCCGGTGGTACAGCGCGCTGACGCCGAAGAGCAGGCAGGCCGTCAGGGCGAAGATCGCGCAGGCGATACGGGCCCGGGGTGTGTCGGCGAGGGCGGTGAGCACCAGGCCCGCGATCAACACGGCCGGAAACATGCCGAGGTGCAGCCAGCCGCGCAGCTTCGGTTTCACATGGTCGGGAATCGAGAGCGCGGAGGGACCGTGGCCGTGTGTCGGCGTGTCCGTGGGCGCGTCGGGGACGGACGCAGTCATGCGCCCAATCGTACCTACGGAACCGTAAGTTACGTGTCAGTGCGGCGAGATGAGGGTCCGGAAGTGGCCACTCTCTCATGCGTAGCCGATGACCGGGTACCCGGGGTGAAGCAGTGGTGACGCACGGAAAACATGTCGGTGAGGGGCGGATGAGTGGCGATCCTCACGTCGCTCGTCTGTGAGGCCCTCTGGACATATGGGCGCACGGGTCGGATGATCAAATGAGTGCGGTCGGCACCGGATGAGCGCCAAGATCGACCATCTGAAGCATCCGGGTCGCGGCCCCCACGGGGCAACCAGGACAAAATCCCTCACCATAGGAGCAATCGTGGCGCGCGACATCGCGGCTCCCCCCGTCATCCCAACCGAGCACAAGGAACTGATCTCGTGGGTGAACGAGATCGCAGAACTGACCCAGCCGGACAGCGTGGTCTGGTGTGACGGATCCGAAGCGGAGTACGAGCGACTGAGCGAGGAGCTCGTCCGAAAGGGCACCTTCCAGAAGCTCGACCCGATCAAGCGCCCCAACTCGTACTACGCCGCCTCCGACCCGACCGATGTCGCCCGGGTCGAGGACAGGACGTTCATCTGCTCCGAGCAGGAGCAGGACGCGGGACCGACGAACCACTGGAAGGCTCCTGCTGAAATGCGGGAGATCTTCGCGGGAGAACAGGGCATCTTCCGCGGCTCCATGAAGGGCCGGACGATGTACGTCGTCCCGTTCTGCATGGGCCCCCTCGGTTCGGACCTCTCCGCGATCGGCGTCGAGATCACCGACTCCGCCTACGTCGCCGTCTCCATGCGCACCATGACCCGCATGGGACAGCCCGTCCTCGACGAACTCGGAACCGACGGATTCTTCGTGCGTGCTGTGCACACGCTCGGAGCGCCGCTGGCCGAGGGCGAGGCGGACGTGCCGTGGCCGTGCAACTCCACCAAGTACATCTCGCACTTCCCCGAGAGCCGCGAGATCTGGTCCTACGGCTCCGGCTACGGCGGCAACGCGCTACTGGGCAAGAAGTGCTACGCCCTGCGCATCGCCTCCGTGATGGCGCGGGACGAGGGCTGGCTCGCCGAGCACATGCTGATCCTCAAACTGACGCCCCCGCAGGGTGAGTCGAAGTACGTCGCCGCCGCTTTCCCGAGCGCCTGCGGCAAGACCAACCTCGCGATGCTGGAGCCCACCATCTCCGGCTGGACCGTCGAGACGATCGGTGACGACATCGCCTGGATGCGGTTCGGGGAGGACGGCCGGCTCTACGCGATCAACCCCGAGGCCGGTTTCTTCGGCGTAGCGCCCGGCACCGGCGAGCACACCAACGCCAACGCGATGAAGACGCTGTGGGGCAACTCCGTCTTCACCAACGTGGCGTTGACCGACGACAACGACATCTGGTGGGAGGGCATGACGGAGGAGACTCCGGCCCACCTCACCGACTGGAAGGGCAACTCCTGGACACCGGAGTCCGGTTCGCCCGCCGCTCACCCCAACGCCCGCTTCACCGTGCCCGCTTCGCAGTGCCCGATCATCGCGCCCGAGTGGGAGGACCCCAAGGGCGTGCCGATCTCGGCGATCCTGTTCGGCGGCCGGCGCGCCTCGGCCGTACCGCTGGTGACGGAGTCCTTCGACTGGAACCACGGCGTCTTCCTCGGCGCCAACGTGGCCTCCGAGAAGACCGCCGCCGCCGAGGGCAAGGTCGGCGAGCTGCGCCGCGACCCCTTCGCCATGCTGCCGTTCTGCGGCTACAACATGGGTGACTACATGGGCCATTGGGTCGATGTGGCCAAGGGCCGCGACCAGGCGACGCTCCCGAAGATCTACTACGTGAACTGGTTCCGCAAGAACGACGCGGGCAAGTTCGTGTGGCCGGGCTTCGGCGAGAACAGCCGGGTCCTGAAGTGGATCGTGGACCGCCTCGACGGCCGCGCCGAGGGCGTCGAGACCCCGATCGGCGTGCTGCCGGCCAAGGGTGCCCTCGACACCAAGGGCCTGGACCTCTCCGAGGCCGACCTGGACTTCCTGCTCACCGTCGACAAGGACGTGTGGCGCGAGGAGGCCGCCCTGGTCCCCGACCACCTCAACACCTTCGGCGACCACACGCCGAAGGAACTGTGGGACGAGTACCGCGCGCTGGTGCAGCGCCTGGGCTGAGCCCCGTAAGACTCCGCGGCCGGTCGCCGATTGTGCCCTGACCAGCAATGTCGTCACAGGCCGGCCGCGGTGCGGCACAACGTGCAGGGCCCCGCACAACGGCGTGCGGGGCCCTGTCCGTTGCCCGTGCACCACCGGGACGCCACGGCGTAGTCATGCCTCCCATTTCACGCATACCCCCTGCCCAGACCGGCATTTCGAGGGACACTCGGGACAACCTGCAACGAACCCCGAAGTGAGGTGAGCGGGGTGCGCACTCCGGTCAGCGATCCGCTGAGCGTGGGGCCCTACCGGATCGCCGGGCGGCTCGGCTCCGGCGGCATGGGATGGGTGTATCTCGGCCGCTCGCCCGCCGGGCGCGAGGTGGCGGTGAAGGTCGTACGGCCCGAACTGGCCGCGGAGCCCGAGTTCCGCGAGCGCTTCGCCCGCGAGGTCGCCGCCGCCCGGCTGGTCAGCGGCGCCTACACCGCGGCCGTCGTCGACGCCGACACCGAGGCCGAACTCCCCTGGCTGGCAACGATGTACGTGCCGGGACCGTCCCTCGCCGAGGCCGTCCGGTCGGACGGACCGCTGCCCGAGGGACAGGTCCGCAGCCTCGGCGCGTTCCTCGTCGAGGCGCTCCAGGCGATCCACGCGGCCAACCTGATCCACCGCGACCTCAAACCGGCCAACGTGCTGCTCGCCTCCGACGGCCCCCGCGTCATCGACTTCGGCATCTCCCGCGTCGAGGGCGCCCCCAGCCTCACCCAGGCCGGGATCGTGGTGGGCACCCCGCCGTTCATGTCCCCGGAGCAGATGACGGCCGGTCAGATCGGCCCGCCCAGCGATGTGTTCTCCCTCGGCGGTGTCCTGGTGTACGCGCTCACCGGCCGCCCGCCGTTCGGCGCGGGGGAGGCGGTGAGCCTGCGCGTCGTGCACCGGGCGCCCGAACTCGACGGCGTACCACCGGCGATACGGCCGCTGCTCACCCGGTGCCTGGCCAAGCGGCCCGCGGACCGGCCCCGACTGGACGTCCTGCTCGGCGAGTTGCTGGCGCAGCCGCGCCCCGCGACCTGGCCGCCGCCCGCCGTGGCCCGCACGATCGAGGTCCGCCGCAGCGAACTGGCCGCCCGGCGCGGGGGCGGCACCAGCCTGCCGGTGCCGTCCTGTCTGCTGCTGCACGCGCAGGCCCTGCTGGACGCGGGCCTCACCGACGACATGATCACGCGGGCGGTGGCG
The DNA here is from genome assembly GCF_036227225.1 of Streptomyces sp. NBC_01478. GTDB lineage: Bacteria > Actinomycetota > Actinomycetes > Streptomycetales > Streptomycetaceae > Streptomyces. Next base: position 7,309,554 of record NZ_CP109444.1, read on the forward strand.
CGTGGCGACGCCTGAGTCCTCCCTCCCGCCCGGCCGGGACTACGACATCGCCTCGTCCTGGCGGCAGTTGACGCACACCTGGGGCGCCCGCCGGAATTACCACGTCGAGAGCGAGGTCGATTCCGTCTCCCTGCAATTCGATCTAGAGGCGTCGGGCCGCACGCTCACCGTGCGTTTCATGACCACGAAAAGACTTCTCGTCGCCTTTGTCACCGACGGTCATTCTCTGCGCAAGGATCAATTGGCGATCGCCGCCGCCGCGGCGAACGCGTGGAACACCGAACAGCTCAATCCCATGCTCTCGGTGTGGGACGTGCGCGGACCGAGACCGTGTCTCGCCGGGGTCTGCGACCTCCCGCTGACCTGCCGGATCTCCCAGGCCGACTTCGATGTTCTGGCCAGTGATTGGGTGGAACGGGCGCGACAGATGTTCACCCGTTGCCATCAGGTTTTCCAGCTCTAGAAGTGAATTGAGCATTCTCGGTCAACCCCTTTCGGCCGCCGCCTTGTTGCCTCCACTATGGGCGCCAACGGGGGTTGTCATGAGACGTACGTTGTTCACTGCTCTGCTGTTCGGCTTGTTGATCGCGGTGATTCCGGGGAGTCCGGCGGCCGCGGCTGGCGCGGACTGCGGCAAGAACCTTCCGACGCGGCTGGGTTGTTGGCAGGACGCGCTGGACGACGGCGCCGTGGTCACGTTCACGCTGGACAAGCCCCTGGGCTTCGACGCCGGCCGGCCGGGCGGCAAGGCCGCCGCCCGCCGGGACCTCAAGAACCTTCGGGTGCAGGTACCGGCCGGCGTCCGCACCGGCCAGGGCGGCACCGCGCTGCTGATCCTGGCCGGCCGCGCACTCGTCGACCGGGACGCCAAGATCGACCAGTTGGACGACAGGACGCTGAGTGAACTCCCCGCCTGCGACGGCGACTTGTGCAAGGCGCTCAAGAAGTCCTCGCTCACCGGCGGCCAACTGATCGACAAGAAGGTGGGCGTCGCCGAACTCGGCGGACACCAGTCCACGGACCGCACACGAGTCCTGCTCATCGCCCTGACCGCCGTACTCCTCCTGCTGCTCCTGGCCCTCCTCCTCGCGGTCCGCCGCTCGCGCACCCCCGCCGTGGCGGGCGCCACGGAGGTCCGCTCCGAGGAGACCTCCGCCGAGACCACCGCCCGACTGCGGCCCGTCCCACCCGCACCGGCCCCCTCCTCCTACGGCCGCCAGGTCGGCCCCCGCCCCGGCCCGTCCCGAACAGCCGTCGTGCGCACGGCACTTCACCCGCAGGGCTATGTCGAACTCGACCACGTCCTGTACCGCGCGGTGTGGGCCGAGCCGGACCGGACGCCGCCCGTACCCGGCGCGTACGTCGAGGTCACCGACGCCCACGAGCCCGACTCCGACGTCCTGTACGCCTTCCCGCCCGCCGCCCGGCATCACGCCCGCGGCGGCTCGTGACCCCCGTACCGCCCCCCCGTACCGCTCGCTCGACCAGGAGACACCATGCACAGCGAATACCCGCCCACGCTGCCGGCGGAGTACGCCGACATCGAGTTCGAGAACAACGCGCAACGGCTGCCGCTGGTCCTGTGCCTGGACACGTCGAGTTCCATGGCGGGCGCGCCGATCCAGTCCCTCAACGACGCCCTCGCCGAGTGGACCCGGGAACTCCACGACGACGTCTCCCTCAGCTACAGCGTCGAGGTTGCCGTGATCACCTTCGGCGGCCGGGGCGTCGGCGCCTGGCGCGGACCCCAACTCCTCGACCCACGCGCCCCGTTGAGCCCCTTCGTGCCCGCGCACGCCTTCCAGGCACCCCGGTTCACCGCGTCCGGGGTCACCCTGATGACCGAGGCGCTGGAGCTGGCCATGCATGTCGTCGCGGCCCGCAAGGCGGAGCTGCGCGCCTCCGGACTCCAGTACTACCGCCCGCAGATCTGTCTGGTCACCGACGGCCTCCCCACCGACGCTACCGGCCATATGACCGACTCCTGGCACCGCCTGCTGCCCGTCCTCGCCGAGGAGCAACAGGCCCGCCGCTTCCGGCTCTACGCGATCGGCGTCGGCGGCATCACCGACCGCGGCGAACAGGTCCTCCAGGCCTTCGCGCCCAAGTTCAACGCGCGCATCCAAGGGTTCCCGTTCCGCGAGCTGCTCCAGATGATGTCGGCCAGCGCGAACGCCGAGCAGAAGGGCGCGGGCGACGAGGTCTTCGAGAAGATCTTCAGCCAGTTCAAGACCCAGCGCCCGGCCTGGGAGAGCTGAGCGGTGGCCGCCTCGCCCTGGCGCATCCACGGCCTGAGCGTCGAGGGCTACCGCCACCGCCGCGCCGGCACCCCCTGCCAGGACGCCTGCACCTACACCGCCTCGGCATCGGTGACCGTCCTCGCCGTCGCGGACGGCGCGGGCAGCCGCCCGCACTCCGACCAAGGGGCCCTGCACGCCGTCGAGTTGGCGGCGGAGCACTTCCGGCGCCGGGCCGCCGCCGTGTCCGGCTGCCCGCCGGGCGACGAGGTCCACGACCTGCTCGCCGACGCCTTCCACGACGTGGCGAAGCTCTTCCTGGACACCTACGGCGCCGCCGCCCCCGACTACGCGACCACCCTCACCGTCGTCGTCCTCACCCCCGGCTGGCTGGGCCATCTCAGCGTCGGCGACGGCTTCGTGGTCGTACGCGCCGGAACGGAGGACGGGGAACGGCAGTTCCATCTGCTCCCGCAGCCGCCCGCCGTCAGCGAGTACAGCAACGAGACCGTCTTCCTCACCTCGCCCGACGCACCCCGCCGACTGCGCACCGACTGTGTGGCGGACCCGCGCGTCGACGGCGTGCTGCTGTCCACCGACGGCCTCGCCCAGGCCGCCCTGTCCCACACCGGCGGCGGCCCGCCGCAGCCCAACACCTCTTTCGTGGAAGCCGTGTTCCGCTCCCTCGACACCCCGGGACCGGTGACCGACAGCGCGCACGAGAGCCTCGCCGCCTTGCTCCGCTCCGACCGGCTGACCAGCCTCAACGCCGACGACAAGACCCTGCTGCGGGCCGTGCGCGCGGTGACCCCGTGACCGGCCGCACCGTCCACCTGGACGGCAAGCCCGTCACCCTCGCCGAACTCCCGCTCAAGGGCGGCGGCCAGGCGGCCGTCTTCCCCGTCGAGGGCGACGACACGATCGTCGTCAAGCTCTACCGAGACCGCCCCGGACCTGACCTGGAACGCCGCCTCGCCCGCATGCTGACCATGTCACCCCTCGCGGCCCGCCCCACCGACGCCAGCCAGCCGCCCGAACTCGCCTGGCCCACCGCCATCGCGCGCGGCCCCGACGACACCTTCCTCGGTTACGCCATGCGCCGCTTCGGCGAACCCCAACACGTCCAACTGGTCGGCCTGTTCACCCGCGTCCAGCGTCTGCGCCTGTTCGGCGACCGCGCGGACTGGCGCTTCCTGCTCGGCGTCGCCTGGAACCTCGCCTTCATGACGGCCCGCATGCACTACGACGACCTCGTCATCGGCGACTTCTCGTCGAGCAACGTCGTCGTGGACGCCAACGGCTTCGTCACGTTCCTCGACTGCGACTCCATCGCCTTCACCGACCCGGTCACTGGCGAGCCCTTCCCGTGCCTGATGCACACCACCGACTACTCCTCACCGGAACGCCAGTCGGGCGCGGCGGCCACCCCGGAGAGCGACAACTTCGCCCTGGCGGTGCTGATCTACCAGCTCCTGACCGCAGGCAACCACCCCTTCGGCGGCGTCCCGCACGACAGCACCTCCGAGTCGACGGTCAAGGACAACATCGCCGGGAGCGTCTCCTACGTCGTGCGCCCCGAGCTGGTCGTCATCCCGCGCGGCACCGTCGACCCCTCGGTCCTCCCGCCGGAGCTCCTCACCCTGGCCCACACGGCCTTCGGCGCGGGCGTCCACGCCCCCGCCGCCCGCCCCACCCCGGAGGTCTGGCTGCGCGCCCTGGACCAGGAGCGCTCCCGGGTCCAGGTCTGCCCGACCCGCCCCCTGCACACCTACGGCTCCCACCTCCCGACCTGCCCGTGGTGCACCAGGGCCGCGGTGACCGGCCACGACGTGTTCAACCTGCCGGTGAGGCCCACGGCCCCGGCGCCTCCCGCACCGACACCCGTACCGGACAACCGCTTCGGCCCGCTGAAGGTGGTGGCCGTCCTGCTCCTGTTCGCCCTGGTACTGATCGTGCTGGGTCACCTGTTGTCCTGAGACCGCCCGCGCTCCTCCAGGAACCGGGTGTGCGTCTCCTGCCGCCGCTCCTCCGCCTCCCGCAGCCCCCGCGCCAGCCCCCGTGCCTCCTCCTGAAGCACCGTCAACTGCCGCTCCAGATGGCGCTCCGGCGGCTCGGTGCCCGGCGCCAGCCGCGTCCACCACCGCGTCCGTACGAACGTGTCGACCGCCTCCGGCACGTCCTGCCGGATCGCCCGCGACAGGATGTGCACGCCCTCCGGGTCCTGCGCGAGGTCGTGCGTGACCTGCGGGTCGAGGAGCCCGGCGAGGAGCTGGTTCAGCTCGGTGAGCCGGCCGGCCGCGGCGGGCGGCAACTCGACGCCCGCCAGATAGCCGCCGAGCTTCTCGAAGTCGTCGCGCAGTTCCTCCAGTTGGGCCGACGGATCCGGGAAGTCGGGCAGTACCGGCCGCTCCGGCGGGGCGACCAGCGCCCCCGCGCCGTACAGCCCCACGACCACGACCGGCCAGTACGGCCCCGCCACGCCCACGAACGTCAGCACCAGGCCGACGAGCCCGCAGGCGCTGCCGGTGAGGTTCTTGCGGGACTCCAAGTAGCCCAGGAACCTCCTACTGATAGCCACGGATCTCCTCGAAGGCGCCGTCCAGCGAGCCCTGTTGGGCGTCGAAGAGCCGGCCGCCGGTCAGGTCGGCGATGTGCTGGAGCTCCGCCTTGTCCGAGTCGCCGAAGAGGATGGGGAAGACGGGGATGTCCCGCCGGTCGCCGGTCAGTTGACGGTAGAAGCCGTCGAAGTCCTTCGCCTTGGCCCCGGTCGTGTTCTCCCCGTCCGTCATCAGCACGATCGACGTGAACGTGTCGCCACCGCTGCCGAGATGCTCGTACGCCTTCTCCAGCGAGGTGTAGATCGCGGTGTTCCCGGCGGCGCCGAGCGCCTTGGTGTCCGCGCGGATCGCGTCGAGCCCGGCCTTCGGATCGCCCGGGCTCACCACATGCGTCTTCACGCTCTTCACGGCCGACCCGAACGGCATCAGCGTGACCTCCTCCCGCTGCCGGAAGTCACCGGTCAGATCCGTGAGGGCCTTCTTCAGCCGGGACAGCCGGTCACCCGCCATCGACCCCGAGGTGTCGAGGACGTACACGGTCCGCGAGGGCCGGCGAAGCTTGTTCTCGTACGAGTCGAGGAGCCCGTCGGCGACGGACCGGCTCCCGGGGAACGGGAGTTCACGCCGTCGGCTGGTGTCCAGGCCCGACGCGGGCGGTACGGAGGTGACGACCGGGCGGCGGTGCGTGCGGGTGGTGATCAGTTGCTGCAGGGCGTCCGTGCGCAGGTCCGTCGTCACCCGCCGGACGTTCTCGCGGGTCGTGGCGTCCGTCGAGGCGAGGGACGTCAACGGGTAGTCGGCGGTGACCACTCCGTCGCTCGGGCGGATCACGGTCAGCCCCGGGATGCCCTTGAGGACGGACTCGTAGTTGAGCAACGCGTCGACGTTCCCCCGGCGTTGATAGGCCTGCGCGAGCCAGCCCGACGAACCCGAGGTCAGCTTCTGCCCCTTGAAGAACTCCTCGAGTCGGGGAGTCGCCTTGGTGACGTCCGCGTCGGTGAGTGCCGACTGGGCGCCGGAGAGCGCGGAGGCCACCGAGATGAGGGTCGAGAAACCGGAGTTGGAGCGGGCCGGGTCCGTCATGCCGTAGGTCAACCTGCCGTCCTGGACGGCCTGTTCGATCTGCGACCAGGTCACCTTGTCGGGCGTCCAGCCCAGTGCCGTGACGGTGGCCGTCTTCACGCCGATCGCGACCGGGCTCGACATGATCGGGGTCTCCGAGACGACCTTCTTCGCCGCGTCGGGCCGCAGCCGCAGATAGTCGTTCGACGACAGCCACAGCGCGTCGTACTGACCGTCGACCTTGCCCTTCGCCAGCAGGTCCACCGCGTCGAGGGTGCCCATGTAGGTGGGGCGGATCGTGACGCCGGTGTCCTTGCGGACCCGGTCGAACACCGGGGTCATGTCGCCGAGTTCACTGGAGGCGAGGACACGCAGGGTGCCGGGCTTGGGCGCGTTGTCGGTTTCGGCCTTCGTGTCGTGTGCCGACGTGCAGGCGGTGAGCAGCGCGGCCGTGCCGAGGGCGAGCGCGAGGAGGCGTCTCATCCGAGACCTCCTTCCAGCGCGCTCTGCGACCGGCTGCGCTCCAAGTACGTGCTGGCGTTCTGGAGTTCGGACGTCAGGGACTCCACGGTCGCCGCCATCACCTCGGTCGCCTGGACCTTGTAGGTGTCGATGGCGTCGAGAGTGCGGTAGATCTGCTGGAAGGCGGTGCGCAGCGTCTCCGCGCCCACCGCCGGGTCGGCCGCGATGCGCTGGATCTCGCCGCTCTGCGTGGAGAGCATCTCGGCGTTGCCCCGGATGAGGTCCTCGGTCGTTCCGCGCAGGGCGTTGACCTGGTCGACGACCTTGCGCTGGTTCTCCAGGGCGGAGGCGAGCATGACCGAGATGCGCAGCGCCGAGACGGTGGTCGTAGCCGCCCGGTCCACGCCCTTGATGAGCTCGTCGTTGTTGCGCCGTACGACGTCCATCGCCAAGTAGCCCTGCGCGCACACCGCGAGCTGGGTCAGCAGGTCCTGGTGCTTCTGCCGGACCGGGAAGAGGACGTCCGCGCGCAGGGTGTCGGCCTGGCTCGGGTCGGTGGACTCGACGCCGGTGACGTGCTGCTCGACGGCCGTGTCGAGGGCCTGGGTGAGGACCACGTACTCCTGGAGCTTGCCCATGGTCTCCCAGAGGCGGACCCGCTCGGTCTGCAACGCCGCGTTGTCGCGCCGGAGTTCGTCCTGGCCGCCGCGCAGTGAGCCCACGATCTTGTTCAACGTGCCTTGCGCGGACGCGTACTTGGCGACGTGGTCGCGCAGCTTGTTGCCGCCGGGCAGCCGGGACAGGAACTTCCGCCCCTTCGACGCCGGCAGGTCACGCGGGTCCAAGTCCTCGACCACCCGCCGGAGTTCGACGAGCGAGCCCGCCACCTGCGACTGGGCGTCGCCGCCCTTCGAGGGCAGACTGCGCACGGTCCGCTCCAGCATCCGGTTGGACTGCGCGGTCGCGCTGCGCATCTCACCGGCGCCGAGCGCGGTGATCTCGCCGACCTTGCCGGCGAACTCGGGCGAGCGGGCGTCGAGTGCGGCGAGCCCCTCCACATAGGCGGTCGCCTTGCGCTCCATGTCCGTACGGACGGAGTCGTCGACGGGAACGAGCCCGCCGGCCTTCTCCTTCGGCACGGGCTTCACGGCCTCCGGCGGAGTGAGAGTGAAGACATCGTCACCGCTGAGGGTGTGCTGACTGCTGTTCTGGCTGGTGTTGAAGCTGCTGCTCATATGGTCCCCCCGGTCAGCCGCGCGCCCGGCGCGCCATGTCGTGCAGCACCGTGGAGGTGGGCACGGGCGCCTGCCGGACGCCGGTCAGCGTCTGGTTGAGATAGCCGGCGTGGGCGGCCGTGGCCGCGACGAACTCGGCGGTGTCCCCCTGCGGCCGGAACCCGTGCCGTACGGCGAGCCTGCGCAACGTCGGGTCGCTGCTGAGGAGTTCACCGAGCGCGCGGCCCTCCGGAGTGAGCGGTACGACGGTGTGGTCGCTGTTGGCCGTGGTGTCCGGGTAGAGGACCACGAGGTCGCCCACCGGCTGCTTGTCGAGGAGCAGCGAGGCCACCTGCGACTCGTACACGAGGACCAGCGGATTGCCGGCGCCGCTGATGAAGTCCCTGAACGGCGCGTCCGAGCTGGACTGTTGAGCACCCTGCACGCTGATGAGCTTGCGCATCAGCGGCGCGGTGCGGTCGACATCGGCGCTACTGGCCGCCACCCGCCCGCCGCCCGCGACATAGGAGGCCGCGGCGAGGTACAGAGCCCCCGAGTTGGAGGTCTCCGGATCGGTGGTGGCGATGTAGAGGGTGCCGGTCAACTCCCCATGCTTTTCAGCCCCCTTGAGCTGCTGCCAGGTCCGATCCGCCTTGGCCGCGTCCAGATAGGCACCCATCTTCAGCGTGCCGCGGTCCTGGCTCTTGTCCAGCGTGGCGAGACCGTTGTCCGCGAGCACCTGGGCGGCGCTGCGGTGGGCCACGACGACGAGCGGCGAGTAGAAGGGGCGCGGCAGGGGCTGGCGCACCTTGTACTTGCCGGCGAGCGCGTCGGCCGGCGCCTGACTGGACGGGAAGGCGAAGTCGTACCCCGTGAGGTTGAGCCCTTCCATGGCCCAGGACCCGGAGGTCTCCGTCTTCACGGTGAAGCCCTTGGCGGCGAGGGCCTTCACCACATCGGGATCGGCGAAGAAGTCCGCCTTCTCCGAACCGATCACTCCACGCACGGTCTTCGTTGCCGTGCCCTTGTCCCCGTTGTCCCGGCCCGCTACGACGGCTGCCACCACTCCGCCGATCAGCAACACCGCGAGGACGATTCCAGCGATACGTCTCACAAGGGCCAGCGTGCTCGCGGAACCCAACATTCCCCGAGGAAAGGGATGAACGGAAGGTGTCGGAGGGGTCCCGGATCAACACGGCTGTTTTTTAGGGGGGCTGGCTCAGACCACCGCAGTACCCGCGTGGGCGTCCATCCGCTCGGCGGACAGAATCGCCGCAGCCGTATCCGCACGGGACGCCGCGACAACCAACGCCCGCCCGGCGAGAGCGTGCGCGCGCTGATGCAGGGCGTCCGAACGGGACGTACGCGTGGACGCGGCCGCACGAACCGGCGAGGCCCCACCCCTCAACCGCGTCAACTGCCCGGCAAGCCGCTCGGCGGCGACATCCAGCTCCGCCGAAGGCTCGAGCGCCCGCAATTCGTCGGTCACGGCAAGCAGCGCGGCGAGGTGCCCCGCGAGCTGAATGTCCAGTTCCTCCTCGCGCGACCGGTGAGGAAAGTCGGAGGGTGTGCGGGCCAGCGTGCTGTGGACCGACTTGGTGCGGATCGGTTCGTACATGGCGTGGTCTCCTGTGCTCAGACAGGAAACCATCCTAGCTTAGATCTCGTCTAAAGTTGTGCTGGCCGAAAAATTGGCCGGAAGAAACCTGATCGGGGAGGTTTACGGCTGGCTGTACCCGTCCAGGAAGTTCCCGATCCGGGTCACCGCGTCCCGCAGATCCCCGACCGACGGCAGTGTCACGACCCTGAAGTGATCGGGCTCGGCCCAGTTGAACCCGGTGCCGTGCACGACCATGATCTTCTCCTGGCGCAGCAGGTCGAGCACCAACTGCCGGTCGTCCTTGACCTTGAAGACCTGCGGATCGAGCCGCGGGAACAGATACAGCGCCCCCTTCGGCTTCACGCAGGTCACGCCCGGGATCTGGGTCAGCAGCTCGTACGCGACATCCCGCTGCTCCTTCAGGCGGCCGCCCGGCAGCACCAGGTCGTTGATGGTCTGCCGCCCGCTGAGCGCGGCGACCACTCCGTGCTGCCCGGGCATGTTCGCGCAGAGCCGCATGTTGGCCAGGATCGTCAGACCCTCGATGTAGGAGTCGGCGTGCGCGCGCGGCCCCGAGATCGACATCCACCCGACCCGGTAACCGGCCACCCGGTACGCCTTCGACATGCCGTTGAAGGTGAGGGTGAGCAGGTCCGGGGCGACCTTCGCGGTCGGGGTGTGCGTGGCGCCGTCGTAGAGGATCTTGTCGTAGATCTCGTCGGAGCAGACGAGCAGGTTGTGGCGGCGGGCGATGTCGGTGAGGCCCTTGATCATCGCCTCGTCGTACACGGCCCCCGTCGGGTTGTTGGGGTTGATGATGACGATCGCCTTGGTGCGGTCGCTGACCTTGCGCTCGACGTCGGCCAGGTCGGGCATCCAGTCGGACTGCTCGTCGCAGCGGTAGTGGACGGCGGTCCCGCCGGAGAGGGAGACGGCGGCGGTCCACAGCGGGTAGTCCGGGGACGGTACGAGCACCTCGTCGCCGTCGTCGAGGAGCCCCTGCATCGCCATGACGATCAGCTCGGAGACGCCGTTGCCGATGAAGACGTGCTCGACGTCGGTCTCGATGCCGAGGGTCTGGTTGTGCATGACGACCGCGCGGCGGGCGGCCAGCAGGCCCTTGGCGTCGCCGTACCCGTGCGCCGACGACACGTTCCGGAGGATGTCCTCCAGGATCTCCGGCGGGCACTCGAACCCGAAGGCCGCCGGGTTGCCCGTGTTCAGCTTCAGGATGCGGTGGCCTGCCGCCTCCAGACGCATCGCCTCTTCGAGAACCGGGCCCCGGATCTCGTAACAGACATTGGAGAGCTTGGTCGACTGGATCACCTGCATGTCGGTGAGCTTACGGGCCGGTAACGCGCGGCGGGGCGTGTTTTCCACCACGTGAGACGCGCTCTTTGTGCGGATATGGGGGAACTGGTGGGCGGGTCGCTCAAGTAGCCCCGGCGGCCGCTAAGTTGGGGCGGACCACGGGGGAGGGGTGGGCATGGAGTTCTCGCTGCTGAGCGACGAGCCGGTGACCGCGCCGGAGGCCGATCTGCTCGGCACCGGCGGATCCTGGCCCGGGCCCAGGTCGACCTGCTGCTCTCGGACTTCGCCCGCGGTGTCGACGGTGACGCCGGTCTGGACGCCCTCGCGCGCTGGCGGGAGCGGGGGATCTTCACCGGCCCTGCGGTGTTCTTCACGGGCCGGGTCACCCCGGCCCGTGAGCGACGATGCCGTGAACTGGGCGCCCGGATCGCCGACAACGGCGAAACGCTGCGCCGTCTCGTCGACGAGGCATGCGCGGAAATCCGCCAACTCCGGTCCTGAAACCGCTCCTTGCCCCCTCTCTCCCCAGCAATCACAATGCCCATGACAAAAAGACGGCGGCCGGAAGATCTCCGGTCGCCTCGTCATAAGAGGGGACCCCCACATGAAGAAGCCTCTCCTTGCCGCACTCTCGGGCCTGGCCATCGTCGGGGCGGGCGTGGCACCCGCAGTCGCCGCACCGCAGGCGGCACCGAAGGCCGCCGCCGTGACCGTCGACTTCGCCGGCACCGTCTCGCTCAGCAACTGCTCCGGCTCGGTCATCCGCTTCCCGAACTCGACCGACACCTCCCCGGCGCTCGTGCTGACCAACGGCCACTGCCTGGAGACCGGGTTCCCGGCCGCCGGCCAGGTCATCACCGGCCAGTCCTCCACCCGCACCTTCGGGCTGCTGAACTCGGCCGGCACCAAGGTCGCCACCCTCCGCGCCAACCAGGTCGTCTACTCGACGATGACCGACACGGACGTGACGATCTACCGCACCACCACCACGTACGCGGCGATCAAGAGCGCGTACAACATCAGCCCGCTCACCGTGAGCGCCACGCACCCGACCGCCGGCACCGCCATCAAGGTCGTCTCCGGCTACTGGAAGACGATCTACAGCTGCAACATCGACGGGTTCGTGTACCGGCTGAAGGAGGGCTCCTGGACCTGGAAGGACTCCGTCCGCTACACCTCCGCCTGCAACACCATCGGCGGCACCTCCGGCTCCCCGGTCATCGACACCAGCACCGGCCAGGTCGTCGCCGTCAACAACACGGGCAACGAGGACGGCGAGAGCTGCACCGTCAACAACCCGTGCGAGGTCAGCGAGACCGGCGCGGTGACCGTCCGCGAGGGCATCAACTACGCCGAGGAGACCTACAACATCCCGGCCTGCTTCACCTCGGCCAACGTGCTCGCCCTCAGCAACACCGCCTGCACACTGCCCAAGCCGTAGCGCTCCGCCGGGTGCGCCGTCTTCGTCTGCGGGTCCGTCGTGGCTGGTCGCGCCCACGCGGCGGAGCCGCAGATGTCACAGCCCCGCGCCCCTGAGAAACGCACGGCGTTATGTAGTGCGGCGTACGGATCTCCCCGCCAGTTGGTCCGTTCGACGGCCGTCCTCGATCACGAAACGGCCGTCGATCAGGACGTGGGGAATCCCGGTCGGGAGCTTGCGCGGCTCCTCGAACGTCGAACCCGCCGCCACCGTCTCGGGGTCGAAGAGGACCAGGTCCGCCTTGTAGCCCTCCTTGACCAGGCCCCGGTCCGGCAGGCGCAGCCGCGCCGCCGGGCGGGACGTGAGGTGAGCCACGCACTCCTCCAGCGGCAGGATCCCCAACTCCCGTACGTAGTGGCCGAGATAGCGCGGGAACGTGCCGTACGCCCGCGGATGCGGCTTCGCGCCCTGGAGGATGCCGTCCGAGCCGCCCGTGTGGACGCGGTGCCGCATGATCTGCCGGACGTTCTCCTCGTGGCCCACGTGCTGGAGGATCGACGGGGCGAGCCGGTCGGCCAGGAGGAGATGGCGGGCCGTGGTCCAACTGTCGACGCGGCGGCCCACATACTCCGCCAGCGCGGGATCCGTGACCCCCGAGATCTCGATCGTGTCCCACTCCATCGGCACCCCGTGGCAGCCGTCCGAGCCGACCACCTCCAGGTGATGGCGGATGCGGTCGGCGGTCCCGTCGTCCGCCAGCCGCCTCAGGATCGCCTCCGGGCCGCCCTCGCTCGCCCAACTCGGCAGCATCGCCACGAGAGTTGTGCAGCCGGGGGTGTACGGGTAGGTGTCCAGGCTGATGTCCGCGCCGGTCGCCAGCGCCTCGTCCAGGAGGGTCAGCAGCTCCGGTGCCCGGCCCTCGTTCACGCCGAAGTTCATGGTGGCGTGGGCCAGATGCAGGGAGCAGCCGGCCTCCCTCGACAGGTCCACCATTTCCGCGTAGGCCTCCAGCGCGCCCGCGCCGTACGAGCGGTGGTGCGGGCAGTAGTAGCCGTCGTACGACGCCACCACCCGGCAGAGTTCGGTGAGTTCGGCGTCCTTGGCGTACATGCCGGGCGTGTAGGTGAGCCCGGACGACATGCCGACCGCGCCCTGTTCCATGCCCTCGGCGACCAACCGCCGCATCCGGTCCAGCTCTTGGGGTGTCGCCTCCCGGTCCTCCCAGCCGACCGCGAGCATGCGGACCGTGCCCTGCGGGATCAAGTAGGCCGCGTTGACCGCGACGCCCTGATCCAGTCGGTCCAGGTACTCGCCCACCGACCGCCAGTCGAAGTCGATGTCGTCGCCGTAGCCGTTCCACCCGGTGATCGCCCGGCGCACCTCCGCGAGCGTGCGGTCGTCGACGGGGGCGTACGACAGCCCGTCCTGGCCGACGACTTCGAGGGTGACCCCCTGTGCGGCCTTGGCGCTGTGGTCCGGGTCGCGGAGCAGGGCGAGGTCGCTGTGGGCGTGCATGTCGATGAAGCCGGGGGAGAGGACCAGCCCCTCCGCGTCCAACTCCCGCCGCGCCTTCGGGCGTTGACAGCCCGCCGCCGCAGCCTCCTGCACGATCGAGACGATCCTGCCGCCGTCGATCACGACATCGGCGCGGTAGGAGGGTGCGCCGGAGCCGTCCACGACGTCCGCGTCCCGGATCACCAGCTCTTCCATGCGATGCCTCCCGAGGCTCTCTAGAAGAACGTACGGATGTAGTCGACGACCGTCCCGTCCGCCTCCGCCACCGGGATCAACTGCCACTTGTCGAAGGACGTGCAGGGGTGGGACAGGCCCAGGCCGACCCAGTCACCCACCTCCAGGTCCGCCTCGGCCGTCGTCCGCAGCCAGGCGTGCTGGTCGGACAGGCCGGTGACCTCGACGCCGGTCGCCGGGCGCTCGGTGCCGTCCCGGCGGACGACCTGGGCGAAGGGGAGGTCGAGGTCGTAGGCCGCGTCCCGCTTGCCCGCGTTGGCGAAGGCCTGCTCGGGGGAGGGGCGGGAGACGATCTGCGCCCAGAGCCGGAACGCGGGCTCCAGGGCGCCCTCTTCGGGGATGCGGGTGAAGGGGGTGATCTCGCGGTAGTGGCCGTCGTCGTGCGAGACGTAGGCGCCCGAGCGCAGCAACTTCAGTGCCGGGAGCGAGAGTTCGGGCAGTTCGGCGAAGACGTCGGCCACCGCGTCGAACCACGCGCTGCCACCCGCGCTGACCACGATCTCGTCAACCCCCCGAAAACGCCCGCCCTTGTCGAACTCCACGGCCAGCGAGACCAGTCGCCGCAGCCACGCGTGCACCCGCTCCGGATCCGCCTGCGGTACCTCCCCTTCGTACCCGGCGACCCCGACCAGCCGCAGTGTCCCTACGGCGGCCACCGCGTCCGCGACCGCCGCGCACTCCGCCTCCGTGCGCACGCCGGTGCGGGCGCCCTCGCCGGCGGCCAGCTCCACGACGACGTCCAGCGGGCGGGCGGCGCCGCGCAGAGCCGCGTCCATCAGCTCGACCCCGCGCACGGAGTCGACGTAGCAGATGAAACGGAAGGCGGGGTCGGTGTCGAGCTGGGACGAGATCCATTTCAGGGCTGCCGGGTCGACGAGTTCGTTCGCGAGGAAGATCCGGTCGATCCCGAACTCCCTTGCCACGCGCACCTGGTGGGGGACCGCGAGGGTGATGCCCCAGGCGCCGTGGGCGAGTTGGCGGTGGAAGAGCTGGGGGGCCATGGAGGTCTTGCCGTGCGGGGCGAAGGCGAGGTGGTGGCGGGTCGCGTAGGTCTCCATGAGGCGGAGGTTGTGCTCCAGGCGCTCGGCGGAGAGGGCGAGGACGGGGGTGGTGAAGCCGCCGGTGAAGAGGTTGCGGCGCTGGGCCGCCAGCTCGGTGACGGTGCGGCCGTCCGCGTCCGGGGGGAGGCCCTTGAAACGGTGGTCGACGCGTTCCCCGGCGAGCCGGGCGAGCGCTTCGGTACCGGTGTCGCGGACCATGGGGCCTCCCTGAGCTGGAGTGTTGCAATCTCTGCAACCTTCATTGCGTATATCGCTTACCGCTGTCTAACATCTCGCCCAACACCGGGTCAACGGAGCCGCCGCCCCTGGTGCACCGGACGAGGAGCCATCACCATCGTGACCGCCGACGGACAGTCCACCGCCGCCCGTGACGTCGTGGACGTCGTAGCGCTGGGCGAGTCCATGGTCACGTTCCTACCCAGTCGTCCGGGCCGCCTCGCCGATGTGCCGTCCTTCGACCGCGCCATCGGCGGCGCGGAGTCGAATGTGGCGTGCGTCCTGGCTGCCGCCGGGCACACCGTCCGGTGGGTCAGCCGGGTGGGGGCGGACGGCTTCGGCGACCATCTCGTCGAGACCATCGGCGGGTACGGCGTGGACGTGTCCGCCGTGCGGCGTGACCAGGCACGGCCGACCGGCATCTACTTCCGCACCGCCGGGGACCGGGCCACCGACGCGCACGAGGTCGCGTACTACCGGGCCGGGTCCGCCGCCTCCGCGATGGCCGTGACCAACGTCGACCTGGCCGCCGTACGGGCCGGGCGGGTGCTGCATCTGTCCGGGATCACCCCGATGCTCTCCGACGACTGTCTCGCCCTGGTCCGTGAGCTGACCGCGCTCCGCGCCCGCCGCCCGCTGATCTCCTTCGACGTCAACCACCGCCCCGCGCTGGGGCGTTCGGCCGACGGACCGAGCGTGCTGCTGGAGCTGGCGCGCGGCGCGGACCTCGTCTTCGTCGGCGAGGACGAGGCCGCCGAGGTCTGGGGGCTCGTCGGGGCCGATGCCGTACGGGCCGCGTTCCCCGACCCCGAGACGCTCGTCGTCAAGCAGGGCGGACGCGGCGCCACCGCCTTCCACAGGGACTCCGTCACCTTCGTGCCCGCGCCGCACGTCGACGTCGTCGCCGAGGTCGGCGCCGGGGACGCCTTCGCCGCCGGGTTCCTCTCCGCGACCCTGCGGGGCCTTCCCGTACGGGACCGGCTCCGGCACGGGCACCTCACGGCCGCCGCCGCCCTCACCGTCCCCGGCGACCTCGCCTCCCCGCCGGTCCGTGACCACGCCGACCGGCTGGTCGCCCTGGACGAGCAGGCGTGGGGGAGACTTCGACTCGGCCCCGGCTGGACCGACGCCGCCGACTGGGCCGACGAGGAGGTATGTACGCCATGAGTCAGACCGTCGACCGCGCGCTCAGTATCCTGCCGCTGCTCGCCGAGGGCCCCGCCGACCTCGGCCAGGTCGCCGAGCGCCTCGACGTCCACAAGTCGACGGCCCTGCGCCTCCTGCGCACCCTGCACGAACACGGCCTGGTCTACCGCCAGTCCGACCAGCGCTACCGCCTCGGCGCCCGCCTCATCGCCCTCGCCCAGGAGGCGATGGAGAACCTCGACATCCGCGAGATCGCCCACCCCCATCTCGTCCGGCTGAACGAGCAGTGCGGTCACACCGTCCACCTCGCGGTGTACGAGGAGAACGAGGTCCTCTACATCGACAAGGTGGAGAGCCGCTACCCGGTGCGCATGTACTCGCGGATCGGCAAGCCCGTCGCCATCACGGTCGCGGGCGTGGCGAAGCTGCTCCTCGCCGACCTCCCGGAAACCGAGCGGCGGGTCCTCTCCGACAAGCTCGACTACCCCATGTACACCGCCCGCTCCACCCCCAACGCCCCCGCTTTCCTGCGGGAGTTGGAGAAGGTGCGGGAACAGGGGTGGGCCACCGACCTCGGCGGCCACGAAGAGTCCATCAACTGCGTCGCCGCGCCGATCCGGGGCGCCGACGGACGCGTGGCCGCCGCGATGTCGGTCTCCGCGCCCAACGTCGTCGTCACCGCCGACGAACTCCTCACCCTGCTTCCCCTGGTCCGTCGCACGGCGGACGCCATCAGTGGTGAGTACTCCGGCAGAACAACAACCAGGGATACCGAATGACCGACAAGACCGCGCTCACGCCCAAGACCCACACCACCCCGCCCGCCAAGTTCTCGCACGGCGTCCGCAAGGGGAACATCCTCCAGGTCGCCGGCCAGGTCGGCTTCCTCCCCGCCGAGGACGGCAAGCCGCCCACGCCGGCCGGCCCGACCCTGCGCGAGCAGACCCTCCAGACCCTCGCCAACGTCCAGGCGATCCTGGAGGAGGGCGGCGCGAGCTGGGAGGACGCGATGATGATCCGCGTCTATCTGACGGACGTGGACCACTTCGCCGAGATGAACGCGATCTACAACGAGTACTTCGAGGAGCAGGAACTGACGGCTCCTCCCGCCGCGCGCACGACGGTCTACGTCGGCCTGCCGGCCGGCCTGCTCATCGAGATCGACGCGCTGGCCGTGCTGAGCTAGTACCGAGCCGGCACCACTCCAACTCCCGCACACCGTACGACGGTTCGGCGCCCTTCGGGGTGCCGCGCCGCGATCCCCGCTGCCCCGAAAGCCCCATGCTCTTACGACCCAGAGGACCCCCACATGTCCCTACCGCTCGCCGCCACCGCCCCCGCGACCCCGCCCCACACCGGAGGGTTGCTCCTCCTACTCGACGGCACAGCAGGCCTGTTGACGGTCGCCGCCCTCGGGATCGCACTGCTCCTCTTCCTGATCATCAAGGTCAGACTCCAGCCCTTCGTGGCCCTCCTCGCCGTCTCCATAACCGTCGGCCTGCTCGCCGGTCTGTCGGTCACCGAACTCTTCGGCACGGTCCAGCGCTCGGACGCCGTCTCCACCATCGAGTCCGGCATGGGCGGCATCCTCGGCCATGTCGCGATCATCATCGGCCTCGGCACGATGCTCGGCGCGATCCTCGAAGTCAGCGGCGGCGCAGAGGTGTTGGCGTCGAGGCTGCTGAATCTCTTCGGTGAGAAGAGGGCCCCGCTCGCCATGGGCCTCACCGGCCTGATCTTCGGCATCCCGGTCTTCTTCGACGTCGGCATCTTCGTCCTCGCGCCGATCGTGTACGCCGCCGCCAAGCGCGGCGGCAAGTCGATCCTGCTCTACTGCCTGCCGCTGCTCGCGGGCCTGTCGATGACCCACGCGTTCCTGCCGCCGCACCCCGGCCCGGTGGCGGCGGCGGGTCTCCTCCACGTCCAGCTCGGCTGGGTCATCCTCATGGGCATCGTCTGCGGCATCCCCGCCGTGCTCGCCGCGTGGGCCTACGCGGCCTGGATCGGCAAGCGGATCTTCGTGGCCGTACCGCAGGACATGGTCGAGGCGGCGGCCGAGGCGAAGCAGGCGGTCATCGACGAACAGCGGGCGTCCGGCGTCGAACCGCAGGAGAAGCCGGTGGCGCTGGGCACGGTCCTCGCGATCATCGGCACGCCCCTCGTCCTGATCCTCGCGGCCACCTTCTCGTCGATCGCCTTCGACCCGTCCACCGGCCGCTCGGTGGTGGAGTTCTTCGGCAGCCCCTTCGTCGCCCTGACCATCGCGCTCCTCCTCGCGTACTACCTCCTGGGTCTACGTCGGGGCTGGTCCCGCAAGTCCCTGGAGACCGTCTCCACCGCGTCCCTCAAGCCGGTCGGCAACATCATCCTGGTCGTCGGCGCGGGCGGGGTCTTCGGCGCCGTCCTCAAGGCGAGCGGCGTCGCCCAGGCCCTCTCGGACACCTTCCACGACGTAGGCCTCCCGGTGCTCGTGCTGTCGTACCTGATCTCGCTGGTACTGCGGGTCGCGCAGGGCTCGGCGACGGTCGCCATCGTGACCACGGCGGGCATCGTGGCCCCCCTCCTCGCCGAGGGCGACCACTCGCAGGCCTTCGTCGCGCTCGTCATCATGGCGATCTCGGCGGGCTCGATCTTCGCCTCGCACGTCAACGACGGGGGCTTCTGGATGGTGGCCAAGTACTTCGGGATCACCGAGCGGGACACCCTGAAGACGTGGACCGTGCTGGAGTCGGTGTTGTCCGTCGCGGGGTTCGCGGTGGCGGCCGTATTGAGCGTCTTCGTGTAGAAGTTCGCCCGGGACGCCGTGTAGGCGTCTGATAACGAAGTAGGGGCTGGCTGTGCCTGACACAGGATCGTCGACCATACTTCGCGCTGTGGAGCAGCGCATAGGTTCGAGCAGCCAGCCCCTGGAGGGCGCCGGATTCGACCCGGCCTTCGTCCCCGGGCTCACCGCACCCGCCGGGTCCTCCGACGCACCGGAGGATCCGAAGTCGCGGGACGCGGAGCCCGAGGACGCGAAGGCCGAGGCGACGGAGCCGGAGGAGTCGTCGTCGGTCGAGAAGGCCGAGGTCGAGAAGGCCGAGGTCGACGAGGCCGTTGCCGAGGACGGTGATGCCGACGCCGATGAAGCCGACGAGGAGTCGTCGGAGGGTGGTCCCGTCTTCGAGGCGTCCGACCGTCGCGCGGAGATCGTCGCGGACGCGAAGGGCGTACGACTGCGCCTGGACGACCAGAACTGCGAGTTCCGCTGGGACGAGATCGGCGCCGTCGAGACCGAGACCCCGCGCTTCGGCAAGCGGTTCACCATCACGGTGCACACTCCTGACCGCCGCTGGTACCCGATCGAGATCGAGGCGGCGGCCAGGAGCCGGTTCGCCGAGTGGGAGACGCAGCTCGACGCGGTTCTCGACGCGTACTTCGACGACGGCGACGAGGACGAGGACGACGAGTCCGCCGAGGTGGACGAAGCCGCGCTCGCCGAGGCGGAGGCCGAGGTCCGCAAGGACTAGCCGGCTAGTCGGCTAGGCGCAGTACTGGGCCGCTTTGCCGATGGACCGGTACATGCAGTCCGCGTTCTCCAGCAGTTGGAACACCGCGTCCCGGTTCCGGGAGGTCTCCCGCTCGATGACCTCGTCGGGCGGGTAGAACCCACCCCCGGAACTGGACGTCGGATACATCTCGAAGGTGTAGTCGAAGATCTTCTGACTGCCCCAGAGGTAGTCGTCGATCGAACCGTCCGTGATGTACAGGTCGCTGGACTGCTCGGCCGTGTAGCCGTTGCTCGCGCCCATCTTCTGGCCGACGGCCTTGAACGCGGCGGCGTCGTCAGCGGTCATCCCGGTCGCGGTGTCGGAGTACGTGTACCCGAACGGCCACAGCACCAGTTCGCTGTACGTGTGGAAGTCGATGCCCGCGGTGATCTGCTGCTTCCCGCCGACGACCCGGCTCCGCACGAAGTCCGCGACCACCTTCACCTCGGGCGCCGACTCGGCGGACGTGCCCCGGTAGGTCTCGGACGAGGTCGAGGTCGAAGAGCCGCCGCAGCAGCCCCACTTGTAGTTCCAGTTCCGGTTGAGGTCCGTACCGACGTAGCTGGAACCGGAGTTGGGCTGGCGGTTCTTGCGCCAGGACCGGTAGGCGCCGGTCGCGATGTCGTACTCGCCGCCGTCCGGGTTGAGATCGGGCACGATCCAGATCTCGCGGTTGTTCACGATGTTCGTGACGCGGGAGTCGGTGCCGTAGCCCGCGCCCAGCTCGCGCAGCAGGTACAGCGCCATCTCCACGGTCATGTGTTCGCGGGCGTGCTGGTGGAAGGTGAACAGGACCTCGGGTTCGCTCTCGTCGGTGGCCACGTTGTCGCTGACCTTGATGGCGACGATGTCCCGGCCCTGGTACGACTTGCCGATCACCTTCTTGCTCATGATGCCGGGGTAGGCGGCGAGCCGCTGGTCGATCTCCGCGTTCGCCTCGGCGTAGTTGTGGTACTTCGAGTCGGCTGTAGGGAAGTCGAGGATCCCTACGTCCGCGGCCGAGGAACGGTCCGGGGCGGAGCCCAACAGCGAGACGTCGTAGCCCTGTTGGCGCAGTTGTTTGATCTGGGCGGCGCGGCCGGAGACGACCACGGTCTCCTCGTCGGACTCGTCCACGGTGACGCCGGCGGCCGCGATGGCCGTACGCGTGACCGGGGTGTTGTGGTCGACGTGGATCTCGTACTGGCGGATGTCGTCCGCGGTCGGGGAAGTCTGCGGCGAGCTGTCGGCGGTGGCCTTGGCCGCCGTGGCCGTCTCCGTGACGGGGGCGGCGAGGGCGAGGGCCATCAGGACGGCGAGCGCGGCGGTGCGTCTGCCGCTTCGGGCGCCTGAGCCGCGTATGCGAAGTCGCATGAAATCTCCTTGCTGGAGTTGGGGGGTGTTTCAGTGCGACGTGCGTGAAGTACGGCGTGCGGGTGGGGTGTTCCCACAGGTGTTCCTACGGTTGTTCCCATGGGCGTTCCTGTGTGGCGCCTATGTTGATGTGTTGGCATGGTCAGGTCAAGGGCGTCCAAAGTCGGTGGCCGGATTACCGCCACGTGAAGGGGACCTGAGTACGTGTACTCAGGTCCCCGTGCGTCGCGGGTGGAACGGTGGGGGCATGAGCGGGAGCAGGACGGTGCGGGCGGTCAAGGGCGTGCTCGTGGCCGGGGCGGCGGCCGTGGTCTGCCGTACGGGCTGGGAGACGTTGCTCGCCCGGTCGGACCGGGTCGCCGCGGCGGATCCGGGTGTGATGGGCGCGGGGTGGATCGAGGCCGCGCTCGCCGCGGTCTGCGGGCTGCTCGCGATGCCCGTGGTGCTGTGGGCCGGGATGCGGCTACTCGGCGAGCGGGGGAACCATCTCCTGGTGGTGGCCGGGGTGACCGCCTGGTGGCTGATCGGCGGGCATGTCGTCGAGGACGCCGGTGTCGGCCCTGCGGCGACGGCCCTGTGGCTGGTTCTGTTCGCGCTGCTGTGCGGGGTGCTGTCCCTCGTCGAGATGCCGTCCGGCCGGCCGGCGAGTTCCGTCGACTCCGGCTGAATCAGAGCCAGTTGGGGCTGAGGGCGATCGCCCGGAGCTGCTTCATCGTCAGGGCCGGGGTCTTGCGGGTCGAAGCGGTGTCCTGGGCACCGGAGTTGAAGGCGCTGATCACCACGCGCGTCCCGTCGGTGCGGAGGGTGTCGACGGTCCACATCACGACCCCCGCGCCGCCCTTCTCGCCGGGACCCTGGTGCTCGGCGACCTTCGTGCCGTCGGACAGGACCTCGGCGTCCGAGCCGAAGAGGTCGTCCTCGACGTCCGACATGTTCGCCTGGACGTTGACCTGGACCATGCTCCTGCCCTTGCCGTCGTCGACGACGAGATAGCCGAACCCGCTGTCGTAGCCACTGCTGTCGGACACCGTGAGCCCCTTCGGCAGCAGCTTCTTCAGCGTCGGGGCGATGGGAGCGTTGAGAGCGGAGCCGCCCTTGTCCCCCGTCTCGGTCCCTGTCGGCGCCTGCGCGGGCATCGCGTCGATGGCCTGCCGCCACGCGTCCGAAGCCGCGAGTTTCGTCAACCGGGCGGGAGACAGCGGCGGTTGACTCCTGGTGATCGGTGCGTCCTTCTCGGCGGCGGCGTTCCACTCGCTCACGCTCACATGCTGCCCCTTCGGGGTGACGAGTTCGGCGCTCCACCACTTGGTGTCCACCCGGCGGTCCGGATACTCGTACCCCTGAAGGATCATGACCAGCGACCCGTCCGCCAGCCGGCTCGTGCCGCACGCGTCGTAGTGCGTGAACACCTTCGCCGGGCACTTGGTGGCCTGCCGCGCCTCGTCACTCCCGGGCTCCACCCGGCCCATGCCGACCTCGACGGCCGACTTGCCGTTCCCGTCGTCGTAGACGACATGGACGTACGGCGACGATCCCTCGTCCGTGCCGCGGGCCACGACCTTGGAGTAACTGCCGTCGCCCAGCAGGCGTGTGAGCCACCGGAACAGGTCCTGGCCGGAGACGGGAGCGGGGGCGGAGGCGTGGGTGGAGGCGGCCGCGGAACCCTGCGCCTTGGCGGGGTTCCCGCTCGGCAGGAGCAGCGCCCCGCCCACGCCGACGAGGGCGATGCCCGCCGCGCCGCTCATGACGGCGGCGTTGCGGCGGCGCAGCAGGCGGCGGCGGCCCTTGAGGGCGCCGGCGTGGGCGAGCGCGGCCCGGTCGGTCTCGAAGGCGTTGCCCGCGTCGTGCAGGCCGGCGGTGAGCCGTTCCTCGAAGGGGTCGAGGGGGTCGCTGTGCTGGGTGTCGGGCATGGCGGACCACCGTTTCGCGTGAGGAGCTTGCGGGAGAAGGGAGAAGGGAGAAGGGAGAAGGGAGAAGGGAGAAGGGAGAAGGGAGAAGGGAGTTGGGGCGAAGGGGTTGGGGCGGGGGCTGATCAGGGGCGGGCGTATTCGTCGAGGTTCTCGCCGAGCAGTTCGCGCAGCTTGCCGAGCGCTCGGACGCAGCGGGTGCGGACGGCGGCCGAGCTGACGTGCATGACGTCGGCGGTCTCATCGACGGACCGGTCCTCCCAGTACCGCAGGACGACCACGGCGC
This sequence comes from Streptomyces sp. NBC_01478, assembly GCF_036227225.1. GTDB lineage: Bacteria > Actinomycetota > Actinomycetes > Streptomycetales > Streptomycetaceae > Streptomyces. The sequence goes on from NZ_CP109444.1 coordinate 7,332,666, forward strand.
GATCCTTGGCGGGCAGCCGGGAGAGGGCCTGGAGCAGGGTCAGCCGTAGCGGGGTGTCGGCGCCGTGGGCGCCGGGGTCGGGCCGGTCGGGCAGGAGGTCGGTGGCGCGCTCGGTGCTGCTGCGGCGCCGCTGATGGGCGAGGTAGGTACGGGTGAGGACGGTCTGGGCGTACCCGGCGGGGTTGCCGACCCGGGACATCCGCCCCCAGCCGACGTACAGCTTGCCGAGGGTCTCCTGCACCAGGTCCTCCGCGAGATGCGTGTCCCCGGCGGTCAGCAGACAGGCGGACCGGTAGAGATGCCCGGCGCGCGCGGCGGCGAACTCCGCGTATTCATCGGCACGTTCCTGTCGTCTCACGCCTGTTCCCCCTGCCCCGTCGGTCCCGGTACCGGCACCGCCCTCACTTGTACTGATGCGATGGGCGCACAGAAATGTTTCAGGTCGCCCGTATCGATTCGTACGCCCCGAACACGCCCGCCCCGCGCCTCCGCCCGCCGGGGCATTCGGGCCGGGGCCACCTTGCACTCCGGGGGACCGGCATGAAGACCATGTCCTCGACCACGTAAGCCCGTTGGAGCGAGGGGAACTGTCGTGTTCGACAACCTGCCGGACCTGGACAAGCTCAAGGACAAGGCCGAGGAGATCGCCGAGGACCACGGTGACACGATCGCCGGCGGGCTGGAGAAGGCCGGTGATCTCGTCGACGAGAAGACGGACGGCAAGCACAGCGAGCAGATCGACACCGTGGTCGACAAGGCGCAGGCACTGCTGGAGAGGCTTGCCGAGGATGCCAAGGACGTGGACCACAAGGAGTGACCGGCGGACATGAACTCTCGGCCCACGGGGGCGAGTTCGTTGCTTCCCCGCGCGAGATCGGTGCTGGTCGTCACCGGCCGTCTCCGAACCCGGTCCACCGGCGCACCCGTCGGTCCGACGGAGTCACAACGTCCCGAACACCACTCCGCGCCAGGTCCAGCCCGCTTGGAGGACGGCACTCCGCAGGTGGTCGCGCGGTTCCGCGGTGTCGAGGCGGAAAGTCTCCGTCGCTTCCAGGCGCCCGCTGTCCCTGCGTTCGACGGTCCATCGGCGGGTGACGGTCCTGTCGGGCCCGCGTGAGTATCCCGATGTGATCCGCAGTCGCGGAGGGCTGCCGACCCGGGTGACCTCGCGCTGCTCCTCAAGCACGCGCACCTCTCGGTCCTCCTCGACGATCCGCATCCGGATCTGGACAGCACGAGTGAGCCGGGACTCGACGAAGAAGTTCTGCCGGGCGGGTTCGGCGATCCGCCACTCGGCCACCAGATCGGCCTGTTCCGCGGCGCCGTGGCGGATGACGTACGGGAGATCGGGCTGCACAAGAATCGCCGGTTCCGGTGCTTCGGGCAGGTTGACGAGTCGGGGACGAGGGGCCGGCCGATGATCGGCCGGCCCCTCGTCCCCTCTCGTTCACTGCCGATTACTTCGGTCCGCTACGGCAGCGCGTGCACATGCGCTCCCACCGAGTTCGACCACGAACTGCCCGCCGCCGCGTCCCAGTTGGTCGACCAGGTCATCGCGCCCCGGAGGTCGGGGTAGGTCTTCGACGGCTTGAAGGAGCCGCAGTTGGTGCCGGCCGCGAGGCAGTCGAGGGCGTTGTTCACGATGGTGGGGGAGACGTAGCCGCTGCCGGCCGCGCTCGTCGAGGCCGGGAGGCCCAGGCCCACCTGGGACGGGGAGAGGCCGCCCTGCAACTGGATGCAGGCGAGGGCCGTCAGGAAGTCCACCGTGCCCTGGCCGTAGACCTTGCCGTCGCAGCCCAGCATCGTGCCGCTGTTGTAGTACTGCATGTTGACGACCGTGAGGATGTCCTTGATGTTCAGGGCCGTCTGGAAGTACGCGTTCGACGTCGACTGCATGTCGATCGTCTGGGGGGCCATCGTGATGACGAGGGACGAGCCCGCCTTCGACGACAGGGACCTCAACGCCTGTGTCATGTACGTCGCGTTGATGCCGTTCTCCAGGTCGATGTCGACGCCGTCGAAGCCGTACGTCTGCATCAGGGAGTAGACCGAGTTGGCGAAGTTCGTCGCGGACGTCGAGTCGCTCACCGAGATCGTGCCGTTCTGGCCGCCGATCGAGATGATCACCTTCTTGCCGGCCGCGTGCTTGGCGACGATGTCCGCCTTGAACTGGTCGACCGTGTAGCCGCCGAGGCCGGACGAGTCGAGCGTGAAGGAGACCGCGCCCGGAGTTGAGGTCGCGTCCGCGAAGGCCACCGCGATGATGTCGTACTGGGAGGAGACGGCCGAGAGCTTCTGGACGGTCGCGCCGTTGTTGAAGTTCTGCCAGTAGCCGGTCACCGCGTGCTTCGGGACGGTGCCGCCTCCGCCGCCGCCGGTCGCCGTCGTCGTGCCCGTCACCGCCGTCGACTTCCCCGACTCACCGGCCGAGTTGGTCGCCGTGACCTGGAAGGAGTACGACGTGGAGGCCGCAAGTCCCGTGATCGTGGCGGACGTTCCGGTCACCGCCGTGATCTTCGTGCCGTCGCGGTAGACGTTGTAGCCCGTCGCTCCCGACACCGCGCTCCAGGCCAGGGAGACCGAGGAGGAGGTCGTGGAGGAGACGCTCACGCCCGTCGGTGTCGCCGGGACCGTCGGGGCCGGGTCGCTGCCACCGCCGCCGTCCGGGCCGTAGACCGAGAGGTCGTCCGCGTAGTACGCCGCCTGTCCGTACCAGCCGTGCGTGTACACCGAGACGGACGTGGTCGAGGCGCCCGTCGTGAACGTCGTCGACAACTGCTTCCAGGACGTGGTGTCGGGGGTCCAGGTCGACACGTCCGTCGTGCCCGTGCCCGTCACGCCCAGGTAGGAGTAGCCGCCCTGCACCCACGCGCTCAGTGTGTACGTCGAGTTGGGCTTGACCGCCACCGACTGGGTGCACTGCGCGTTGTCCTGGCCGGCCGGGGTGCCCTTCAGCGCGGCCGCGCCGCCGTGCACCGGGGACGAGACGGTCGTGCCGCTGCCCGCCGTACAGGTCCAGTTGGTCAGGCCCGACTCGAAGCCGGCGTTCTTGGCGTTGTTGATGTCGGCGGCGGACGCCTGGCCGGTGCCCGCGAAGGAGAGAGCGAGGGCGGCCATGGCGACCCCGGCCCACAGACGTCTGTTCCTGAGTACGGGCATGCCTGGTGCGCGGTCCACTGATGCCTCCGGTGGGGGAGTTTGGAGGGGACTGTGACGACGGTGGCCACCGCTGGAGTTCAAGAGTTGGTCCAGACCAATCTGGTGTCAAGAGGTCCAGACCAACTTCTCCGGCGGTGACTTGGGTGCCCCGGCGCCGACCAGTTGCTCGACCTGCCCCGGTTTGGCGTGTTGTGTGCGATGACAGTTGCCGCACAGCTACAGAAACGCTGTTCTCCGGTCACAGGGGCGTGGTTACAGTGCTGAGGTAGTCACGCAATGAAGTCAACTCGGCGTACCGGAGTAATACCGGCGAGCCGACAGGCGTGAAACGGGGAGCTGAGCGTGCCAACTGCCATTGCCGTGACCAGCGCCGACATGGCGCTGCCGCCACAGGACGAACGGACCCTGCCCGCCGTCGTCCTGCGGGACCTGGATCAACGACCGCTGGACCAGGCGCTGTCGGAGATGCAGGCCCTGCTCGACCAGCACGGGCATGTCGTCGTCGTGTCCTCGCAGGCCGTGTCCGAGGGCGTCGACCGACGGCTGCACACGATCCGCTCCATCCTGGAGAGCGACCGGATCGCCCTGTTCCGCCCGAATCTGCCCCCGCTCGGACTCGCCGTCCTGGCCCGCCAGTTGAGGCAGCTCGCGACCTGCGACCTCAGCCCCGGAGTGCTCGCCTCGGCCGGCCGGCTGCTCACCCACTACATCCACGCCGGCGCGGTCCTCGGCTCGGTCACCCGACTGGACCGGGTCCCCGTCGGCCTCAAGTCGCACGCCAAGTCCTGGGTGCCCGGCAGTCAGTTCGCGGTGATCGCCCACCCCGAGCCGCAGTTGGTCCGGGTCGGCCCCGGAGTCACGCTGGAGGGGCCGGAGTTCGGCACCTGGATGCTGGTCGCCAAGGGGCAGTTGCAGTCCGACTGGATCGGCACCACCCTCGCCCCGGCGTGGAACGCGATGGGGCTGCGCGAGGCCACCCTGCCCGCCGAGTCGGTGACGTGGTGGGGCACGAGCAAGATGATCGAGTTCTGTACGTTTCTGCCCGACCTGTCGGTGCTGTACCAACTGGTCACCTCTGTACGGCAGTCCGTGTGCCACTGGTGCGGTATCGACGTCATCGGCGACCGTTGTGTCTTCTGCTCCGCCACACCGCCCGTTCACGAGAACCAAACATCGAGCGGATAAGTCCTCAACTCACAGGACACGCTTACAGCACACGAATACGGCACACGCGTTCGCCAGACCCGGTTCGTCTCGCTTGATCCCGCTCGATCCGCTCGTCCGCTCGATCCGCTCATTTCCGCTCGACCGATATCCCCGATGAGGTTGTACGGTTCATGAACTCCCGTCAGCGCCGCGGCGTGATACTCCTGCTCCTGTCGGTGATCTGCGCCCTCGGCGCGTTCGCCGGCGTCCTCTCCGTCATCCGTGACGTGAAGTCCAAGGTCGGTCCCGAGGTCACGGCGTACCAGGTCAAGGACAGCGTGGCGCCCTACACGGCTCTCACCGCCGCCCAGTTCAAGAAGATCGAGATGCCCAAGCGGTGGCTGTCGGACACCGCCGTGACCGATCTCGACCAGATCAAGGGCAAGATCGCGGTGACCACCCTGCGCGGGGGCTCCCTGCTCCAGACCGACATGATCGTGGACCAGCCCGCCCTGCAGCCGGGGCAGCAGGAGGTCGCCATCATGATCGACGCGGCGACCGGCGTCGCCGGCAAGATCGACCCGGGTTCCACGGTCAACGTGTACGCCACCTTCGAGGGCGCGAAAGAGGGCGACCCCGACCAGTCGAAGATCATCGTGGAGAACGCGAAGGTCATCGACGTCGGCCACATCACCGCCCTCGACCCGGGCAGCAACAGCGACAAGAACCAGCAGGGGTCCACCAACGGCGTGCCGATCACCTTCGCGCTCTCCACGCTCGACGCCCAACGGATCACCTACGCCGAGTCGTTCGCCGAGCGGGTCCGGCTCGCGCTGGTGGCACCCGGCGGCGATACGACCGTGCCCGACAAGGACCGGACGTACGAACTCGCGAAGGACAAGTGAGAGGCCGGCATGCCCACCAGGATTCTTCCGGCGGTCGGTGACGCGGACGCCATCCGCGCCATCACGACCCTGCTCAGCCAGCTCCCGGACGCCGACCCGGTGGCCCCGGTGGCCGACTCGACGCAGCTCATCGACACCCTGGCCCGGCTCGCCGCCGAGTCCGTCGACGAGCTGCCCGAGGTCGTGGTGGTGCATGAACGCATCGGTCCCGTCCCCGCGTTGGAGCTGGTCCGCGAGGTCGCGCTGCGCTTCCCCGCGGTGGGCGTCATCCTCGTCACCACGGACGCCAGCCCCGGCCTCTTCCAGGCCGCCATGGACTCCGGCGCCCGCGGCCTCATCGCCCTGCCGCTGAGCTACGAGGAGTTGGCCAACCGCGTGCAGGCCGTCGCCGCCTGGTCGGTGGGCGTACGGCGCCATCTGGGCCACGGCGGCGATGTGTTCACCGGCGTCGGCGGCACCGTCGTCACGGTCAGCGGGGCCAAGGGCGGGGTCGGCGCGACCCTCGCTGCGATCCAACTCGCCCTCGCCGCCCAGGCGTCGGGCCGCAGCGCCGCGCTCGTCGACATGGACCTGCAGACCGGGGACATCGCCTCCTACCTGGACGTCCAGTTCCGCCGCTCGGTCGTCGACCTCGCCGCGATCACCGACATCTCGCCGCGTGTCCTGGCCGACGCCGTGTTTCGGCACGACACCGGGATCGCGCTGCTGCTCGCCCCCGGCGAGGGCGAACGCGGCGAGGAGGTCACCGACCGGGCCGCCCGCCAGATCGTCAGCGCGCTGCGCTCCCGCTACGAGGTCGTCGTCATCGACTGCGGCGCCCAGATGAGCGGCGCGAGCGCGGCGGCCGTCGAAATGGCCGACACGGCCCTGCTGTTCACCACCCCGGACGTGGTCGCCGTACGCGCAGCGAAGCGCACCGTCCGCATGTGGGACCGGCTCCAGATCCGCAAGGCGGAGGAGACGACGATCGTCGTCAACCGGCACACGCGCGGTACGGAGATCCAGCCCGCGCTCATCCAGCGGATCACCGGCACGGCGGTCGCCGCCACCGCGATCCCCGCCAACTTCAAGGAACTCCAGGGCGCGGTGGACGCGGGCAGCCTCCACGAACTCGACAACAAGAGCGTGGTGAAACAGGCCCTTTGGGGTCTCGCGGGCGAACTGGGACTGGTCAAGGTCCCCGAAGTCGCCCAGAAGAGCGGGCGGTCGCGGGGCGGCGGCGACCGCGGCTCGGTGAGCTTCCGGCGCCGTAGGGAGTGAGGGGGATGCGTATGTCCGTATCCGGACGGGATCGAGACCGGGATCGAGACCGGGGCCAGGTCACCATCGAGTTCCTCGGCATGACCCCGCTGATCATTCTGACGCTGGTGCTGATGTGGCAGTTCGCGCTGGTGGGGTACACGTTCTCGCTCGCGGGGAATGCTGCGGACGAGGCGGTGCGGGCCGGGACGGCGGCCGCGCCGGGCGGCGCGCGCACCGCCGCCTGCCAACAGGCGGGCCTGGACAAGCTGGACGGCGCGTGGAAGGGGGACGCCACGGTGAGCTGCGGCGGCACGGGTTTCGTCACGGCCGACGTCTCCCTCAAGGTGCCCGTCCTCTTCCCGGGCTCCATCGGCTTCCCCTTCACGGTGCACGCTCACGCGGGCGCCGTAGAGGAGGCGAAGGACTGACATGTCCTACGGCCCTCGCGCGCGCGACCGCGGCCAAGTCGCCATCGAATACCTCGGGTTCATCCCGGTCCTGATCCTCGTCACGCTGGCGGCGGTGCAGCTCGGGCTGGTCGCGTACACCGCGGAGCAGGCGGGGACGGCCGCCCGGGCGGGGGCGCGCAGTGCCTCGCTCCAGCAGGGCGCTCAGCCGGCGTGCAGCGAGGCGGTCAGCGACTGGCTCTCGGTCAGTTGCCCGGCGTCGTTCGGCGGCGACACGGTCACGGTCACCGCCACCATCCACATCCCGTCCGTCATCCCCGGCTACGACGGCTTCGGAGACGCCAGCAAGACCGCCACCATGCCGCTCGACCACTGAACGACAGAGAACAACTGAGAACACCTGAGAACACCTGGGTTCGACTGAACAAGGAGCGAGGAGCACAGCACTCATGGGTCTGCGGGAACGTGTCAACCATCCCGAGGAGAACGGCCATCGGGGCGAGGACGGCCACATGGTCGCCTCGTACCGCGCCAAACTCCTGGAGGAGATCGACCTCGCGGAGATGAGCGCGCTGGCCGCCGCCGAGCGACGGGCCCGGCTTGAGCGGGTGCTCGGGCACATCATCAGCCGTGAGGGTCCGGTCCTCTCGACCGTCGAGCGCTCGCAGTTGATCCGCCGGGTCGTCGACGAGGCGCTCGGCCTCGGCATACTCGAACCGCTCCTGGAGGACGCGTCGATCACCGAGATCATGGTGAACGGCCCGGACGCGATCTTCGTCGAACGCGGCGGCCGGGTCGAGCAGTTGCCGCTCCGCTTCCCCTCCCACGACCAACTGATGCAGACCATCGAGCGGATCGTGTCGACGGTCAACCGCCGTGTGGACGAGTCGAATCCGATGGTCGACGCACGGCTGCCGTCCGGCGAGCGCGTCAACGTGATCATCCCGCCGCTGTCGCTGACCGGCGCCACGCTCACCATCCGCCGCTTCCCGCGCTCCTTCACGCTCCAGGAGATGGTCGGCTTCGGCTCGCTCGACGAGCACATGCTGTATCTCCTCGCGGGCCTGGTGCACGCGAAGTTCAACATCATCGTGTCCGGCGCCACCGGCACCGGGAAGACGACCCTCCTCAACGCGCTCTCCGGCCTGATCCCGGAGACCGAGCGCATCATCACCATCGAGGACTCCGCCGAACTCCAGCTCCAGCAGTCGCACGTCATCCGCCTGGAGGCGCGCCCGCCGAACGTCGAGGGCAAGGGCCAGGTCACCATCCGCGACCTGGTGCGCAACTCGCTGCGTATGCGCCCGGATCGGATCGTCGTAGGTGAGGTCCGAGGCGGCGAATCGTTGGACATGCTCCAGGCGATGTCGACGGGCCACGACGGTTCACTCGCCACGGTCCACGCGAACAGCGCGGAGGACGCGCTGATGCGCCTCAAGACCCTGGCGTCCATGTCCGAGGTGGAGATCCCCTTCGAAGCGCTGCACGACCAGATCAACAGCGCCATCGACGTCATCATCCAGCTCACCCGCTTCGCCGACGGCGCCCGCCGCATCACCGAGATCGCCCTCCTCGACAGCCACGGCAGCGAGCCGTACCGGCTGGCGACGGTGGCCCGCTTCAGCCCGCAGCCCATCTCCGCCGACGGCCGGGTCTACGGCACCTTCGAGTACTTCCCGCTCTCCCGCCGCACCGCCGACCGGCTCTACATGGCGAGCCAGCCCCTGCCGCAGGCCTTCGGCGTCGCCCACACCGCGGAACAGCTCGCCCTCAGAGAAGCCAGTAGGTAGGGACCGACCCCATGGATCTCCAGACGATCGTCACGCTCACCACCGGCATCACCCTGCTGACCTGTGTCCTGGGCGTCGCCGGCCTGCACGCCTACGCCATGGGCAGGGCACAGCGCGCGGCCCTGGTCGACCGCCTCACCTCGACCGGGCAGATCCAGGTCGGCCGCACCCGCCGCTTCCGCGACCTGGACCGCAGACTGCGCCGTACGCGCCTCGGCCGGCAGCTCGAACTGCGGCTGGCGGCCACCGGGTTGGACATGACGCCGGGCGAGTTCTTCGTCTACATGCTGGCCACGGTCGCGGCGCTCTGGCTGATCGGGCAGGCGTCCCTGGCGCCCTTCTTCGGCCCGATCGCCGGGCTGCTGGGCGTCGGGGTGGCGATCCAGTTCCTCAACTGGCAACGCCAGAAGCGCATCGAGAAGTTCATCAACCAACTCCCCGAAATGGCCCGCATCATGGCCAACGCCACCCACGCCGGCCTCGCGCTGCGCACCGCGATCAGCATGGCCGCGGAGGAGCTGGAGGCACCGGCGGGCGAGGAACTCGCCAAGGTGGCCAACCAGTTGGCGGTGGGCGCCTCGATGGACGACGCGCTGAGCGAGCTGGCGGACCGCCTCCCGTCCCGCGAACTCGTCGTCCTGGTAACCACATTGGTGCTCTCCAACAGGGCGGGCGGCCAGGTGGTCAGCGCCCTGCGCAACCTCACGGAGACCCTGGAGGAACGCAAGGAGACCCGCCGCGAGGTCCGCACCCAGCTCTCCCAGGTCAACATGACGTCGTACGCCGTCCCGGCGATGGGCGTGGGCGCCCTCTTCCTGATGAACGGCGTCAAACCCGGCGCCCTGGAGAAGATGACGGGCTCCCCGATCGGCCAGGCCTGCGTGATCATCGCGTTCGGGCTGTACGCGGTGGGCTTCATCCTCATCCGCCGCCTGTCCCGCATCGACGTCTGAGGGGAGGAGGACAGACATGGTGGCACTCGTCCTCGGACTGGCCATGGGCCTCAGTGTGTGGGGCATCTTCGCGGGCATCCGCATGTACCGCGCGGACGTGAAACTGCCGAGCGACCTGGTCCTGGCCCTGGAGGTCGGCGCGACCCGCACGGGCGCGGTCGACTCCCTCATCGACCGCATGGGCATGCGCTACGCCCCGGCGGTCCTGCGGCTGATGGGCCCCAAGCTGGTCGCCAAGTACCGCCGCAGGATAGACCTCGCGGGCAACCCCGGCGGCCTGACCATCGACCGCTACGCGGCCCGCCGCGCGGTCTACGGCTTCCTCGGCGGCTTCGGCGGTCTGCTGATGCTGCTGGAGGGGCACTACATCGTCGCGATCATCCTGTTCGCCTTCGCCGCGTTCTGGACGGAGGTCGGCATCTGGTCGGCGATCCGCATCCGCCGGGACGTGATCGAACGGACCCTGCCGGACTTCTTGGACGTGCTGGCGGTGGTGGTGAGCGCGGGGCTGGGCTTCCGCCAGGCGCTCGACCGGGTGGCGTCGAAGTACGAGGGCCCGTGGGCGGACGAACTCCGCATCACGCTACGGCAGATGGACCTCGGCATGAGCCGCCGCGCGGCCTTCACGGAACTGCGCCGCCGCAACGACAGCGAGCAAGTGGCCATGTTCGTCACGGCGTTGCAGCAGGGCGAGGAGCTGGGCGCGCCGATCGTCGACACGCTGGTGTCCCTGGCCAAGGACATGCGCCGCACGGACGCGCAGAACGCGCGGCGGAAGGCGGCGCGGGCGGTCCCCAAGGCCACCATGATGATCACCACGTTCATGGTCCCGGCCACGATGCTGCTCCTCGGCGCGGGCCTCCTCCTCGGCTCCGGCACGGACTTCAGCACGATCACGGGCAAGTAAGCGGGAACGGGAACGGGGGTGACTTGAACGATGGCGACCACGGAGGGACGCGAACGCACGCGACTGCTGCGCCGGCGACCCAGGCCGACGGAGATCACGACACCACCGGCCGGGACGGTGCTGCCGGACCATGTGCGGTCGGGGGCGACGGACATTCCGGTGACGTCGGTGACGCCGGCGTTGCCGGAGGGATGGGCGCGAGCAAGCTCCACCCCGGCGAGGCTGCCGGGGATACCGGCGCAGCCGGGGGCGGAAGGACCGGGGGCGGCAGGGCCGGCCGCCGACGGTGAAGGCGCCCCACAGGGGCCACCGTCACCTGACGACGAAAGCCGCACGGGCGGTGCGGGCGGTGTGGGTGGTGCGGGCGGTGCGGGCGGGAAAACGATCCCGGCCGGAGGCCGGGGAGTGGCTCTCCCCATCCAGATCAGCGCCCTACAGGCAATGTGCCGGCAGGTCTTCGGCTTCCGCCTCGCGATGATCGCCCTGGCCGCCCCCTCCGCCCTCCTCAACGCCACCCCAGGCGTGGCCACCCGCCTGGTGGGCGCAGCCGTAGTGGTCACCTTCATGGCCTCCTACGTCCTGTTCAGAGACTGGGAACGCTTCGGCCCGGTCCTCCTCCGCCACCCCTCCCTCCTCGCCCTGGACACCCTCTTCGGCTCCCTCCTCCTGATCTCGGCAGGGCCCACCAGCACGCTCGCGTACGTCAGCGTCTGCACCCCCCTCCTCGCCGGCATCGTCTACGGCTGGCGAGGCGCCGCCGCCTTCGCGAGCCTCCAGGCGCTGATCCTGCTGCTGGCGCAGACCGTCGCGGCCGACGCCCACAAGGTCGTGGCGCAGACCGTCCTGCTCCCCGGCCTGTGCGTGATCGCCGGCGCGGTGGGAGTGACCCTGCGCAAACTGATGCTCCGCTTCGGCGAGGCCACGACCGCCTTGACGACGGTCCAGGCCCGACTGGCCGTGACGGAGGCGGTAGGAGCGGAACGAGCCCGCCTGGCACGCGAGTTGCACGACTCGGTGGCCAAGACCCTGCACGGTGTGGCGCTCGCGGCGGACGGCCTGGCCGGTTCGGCGGGCGCGGAGCACATGAACCCGACCCTGATCAGACAGCAGGCGGAGCTGGTGGCCCGCTCGGCGCGCAGGGCGGCCGCGGAGTCCCGGGAACTCCTGGCGGACCTGCGGCGCGAGTCCAACCCGGCCGAGGGCACCGACGTACTCGTGGAACTGGCCGCCCGCACAAGGGACTTCAGCACCAGGACCGGCCTGCCCACGACCTACCGCCCGACGGGCGAACACGGCGTACCGCCGGTCCCGCCCGCCGTGGCCCGTCAGCTCCTCACCATCGCGACGGAGGCGATGGAGAACGCCCACCGCCACGCGACCCCGACCAAGCTCGACGTGGAGGCAGGGGTCCACGACGACCTCCTGCGCATCAGCGTCTACGACGACGGCCGCGGCCTGCCCGCCGGCACCACCCTGGAACAACTGCGCAGGGCAGGCCACTTCGGCCTGGTCGGCATGGTCGAACGGGCGGCGTCGGTCGGCGCCCGTATCCGCATCGGCCGGGGCGGCCACGACACGGGCACCGAGGTCCGCCTCGAACTGCCCCTGGAAGCCCTGACGACAGCGAAGACGTAACACCACGCATCACGCACCACGCACCACGCACACGTACGAAGACAAGCGCGACGACGATGACCCGAGAGGAGGCAGCCATGCCGGACCACACGACGCCCCACCCCGGCGCGCCGCAGCCGCCACCGAACCCGTTCCCCGACTTCCCGCAGCCCGCCCCGACTTCGGTGCTCCGGGTCGTGGTGGTCGACGACAACCCGGTGGTCCGGGCCGGTCTGACGGCCCTGCTGTCGGGCCGCGCGGACATCACGGTCGTAGCGGAGGCGGCGGACGGCCGCGAGGCCTACGAGGCGGCACACCTGCACCGCCCCGACGTGGTCCTCCTGGACGTCCGCATGCCGGGCGTCGACGGCATCTCGGCGCTTCCGTACCTGGTGCGGATCGCGCCGGTCGTGATGCTCACGTACAGCAGGGAGTCGGAGATCGTCCAGGAGGCGCTGCGGCGCGGAGCGGGCGGTTATCTGGTCCACGGCGAGTTCACGGCGGACGAACTGGTGGCCGCCGTAAGGGACATCAGGCAGGGCAGGGCCCATTTCACGCCATCGGCGGCGGGCGCGCTGCTGGCGCAGCTCAGACAGCAGCAGGCGGCCGGTTCACTGCCCGAGGGCCTGGGCTCCTACGAGTCTCAACTAAGTGCGAATGCACACGGGATAGAACCCTCGACAGCCCGGCCATCACTGACTTCTGCCAAAACACTTTCGCAACTGCAACCGAATGTGGGACAGTTGTCGTCGGACAGGTCACGGTTCCAACTGAGCGCGAGGGAGGCGGAGATCATGGACCACATCGCGTCCGGCATGACCAACCAGCAGATCGCCGCCACCTGCTTCATCTCCGAGAAGACCGTCAAGAACCACATCAACCGCATCTTCGCCAAGCTCCACAGCACCAGCCGCTCCGAGGCAGCGGCCAAGTGGCTTGGTACGACGCCGGGTTCGGCCCGAGGACTGGGGTGACCGATGACGCGGCGGCGGGGGACCCAACTGCCGGGCCTACGGCCCCGGTTCGGCGACGGGCGGGCCCAGTGCGAAGACAGGGACTCCGATTGGGCCCGATTTTGGGCCCTGGGACCCTCTGGCGTACCTCTGGAACGGGCATACCGTTCTCATGTCGAGAGCGGCACCGGCGACGAGGAAGCCGGTAACGCGTCATTCGGAGGGGAACAGTATGAGCAACTGGATCAACACCACCGTGACGTACCTTCAGACTCGCGCCGCCCGCAGCGACAAGGGCCAGACCGCGGTGGAGTACCTGGGAATCATCGCGGTGGTTGTCGCGATCGTGCTGGCGATCACGGGTACGGACATCGGCAAGTCGATCTTCGACGCGATCACGACGAAAATCACCGAGGTCACCGGCACCTGATGCGGCCCCGTAGGTACAGCGACGCAGGGCAGGCCTTCCCCATCTACATCACGGTGGTGGCGGGCCTGCTCTTTCTCGCGTTCGCCTACGTCGCGGTCGGCCAAGCCGCAGTGAACCGGGGCGGCGCCCAGACGGCCGCGGACGCGGCAGCGCTCGCGGCGGCCCAGGACACCCGGGATCAACTTGCGGGCAAGTGGGTGGCGGTCGTACTCGACCCGACCAAGTGGCAGGACATCTTCGACGGCATCGCAGAGGGGCTCACCCCCTCGTGCGGACGTGCCGACGAGCTCGCGGGGCAGAATGACGCTGGTGTCGGCAACTGCACCCAGACGGGGCCCCTGAGCTTCTCGGTCGAGGTCAAGACCAACAAGCCCGTCGGAGATTCGATCGTCCCCGGTACGGAGGGCATGTACTCGAAAGCCCATGCCACCGCCGTGATCGAGCCACTCTGTACGTTCCAACTCCCCGGTGAGGACGCCGGGGACAACGTGCTGCCGAAGCTCACCTGCAAGGACAGGGACTGGGACCTCGACCCGACGGATCTCGCCGACCTGCCTGGACCCGAGGATCTCTTCGACGTCCACCTGGCCGACTGACAAGCGAACGACGAGTGATGAAGGAAGCGGAGTCATGAGCATTCGGTTCACAACGAAGGCCCGCAAGGGGATGGTTGCGGCGACCGTCGCGGCCGGTCTGGCCCTCGGTATGGCCGGCTGCGGCGGAGGCGACGGCGACAAGAAGCCCGACGCGACGGCTTCCGCTTCCAAGGGCACTGGATCCAACCCGAGTGCTCAGGAAGGCCAGTCGGACGAGCCATTGGCCGAACTCAGGGGCTCGGACGGGCTGGTTCTCGATATCACCTCTGCGGAGCGGGACTCCGGAGGTTTCCTCACCGTCAACGCGGATCTGAAGAATGACGGAAGCAAGACGGCCATCATCTCTTCCCAGCTCACGGGTAACGAGACCGAGATCATGAAGAACGGCCAGTCCTTCGGTGGGGCCACGCTTGTGGACTCCAAGGGGAAGAAGCGCTACTACGTGCTGCGTGACACGGACGGGAGGCCGCTCACCACCACAGGCCTCACGACGATCAAGGCAGGCGACACAAAGGCCGTCTTCATACAGTTCCCGGCCCCCCCGTCGACCACCACCGAAGTCTCCTTCGAACTACCGACGTTCTCCGTCGCCACGATCAAGATCTCCGGGTGACGCGGCCGTGACCACCACTCCCCGTCTCGCCCTGGTCGTGACCGCCGCCACGATCATGGTCGCCGCGAACATCGTCGGCGCGGTGGCGGCACACGCCGACGACACCCCGAGCCCGAGCGTCCCACCGGGCACCGAGGCCTCGGCCTCCGCCCCGGTGACGGTCGACCCGAACGACCCGGACCTCAAACTCCCCGAGGGCGCGACGCTCGCCGACCCCAAGGTCCTGGACATCAAGTCGGTCGTGGAGGACCAGGGCGGTGAGGAACGCCGTGAGGACACCAACTCGGACGTCACCTTCGCCCTCCAGGCCGAGGTCCTCTTCAGCAAGGACAGTTCCAAGCTGAGCGCCGAGTCGAAGTCCCGTATCGACGCGATCGCCGAGGAGATCAAGAAGCAGAACGCGACCACGGTCCGCGTCTTCGGCTTCACCGACAACCTCGGCTCGTCGGCCCACGGCGACGTCCTGTCCAAGCAGCGCGCCGACGCCGTACAGGCCGTCCTGGACTCGGACTTGAACAACCCGAACATCACCTTCGAGGTGCGCGGCTACGGCGAGCAGTACCCGATCGCCGACAACTCGACGGAGGCCGGCCGCAAGAAGAACCGAAGGGTCGAGGTGACGTTCCCGCGCACGGGGAGCTGACCGTTTCCTCCGCCTCGACGTGGCAATGGGAAGATCCGGGCCGCCTATGGCCTCCGCAAGGCCTGGCGCCGGCCGTTGGAACCGGCCCGGACCTTCCCGTCTTCCCACCTCACAGCTTGCCGAAGACCACTCCCCGCCAGGTCCAACCGGACCTGAGCACGGTGTCGCGCAGGGGCTCGCGCATTTCGGCGCTGTCGAAACGGAAGGTCTCCGCCGCCTCAAGGTGACCGTCGGCCCCACGCCCGAGGGTCCAACGACGGCTGACGGTCCGGCTGGGTCCGCGTGTGTACGCCGAAGTCTTCTGGAGCCTCGTCGGAGTACCGACTCGACTCAGCTCCCACTGTTCCTCAAGGGCGCGTACCTCGTGCTCCTTGTGGTCCAGGCGCATCCGGATCTGGACGGTGTGACTGATCTGGGACCGGACGAAGACCTGCTGCCAGGCCGGTTCGGTCAACCGCCACTCCGCGAGCAGGTCGCACCGCTCGCCGCCGCCGTAACGGATGACGTAGGGAACCTCGGGCCGGTTGAGCCCGAACAATGCCTCCCGCAAGTCCTGCCCCGGGACCGGCGACACCCCCTCGGGTGGGTGCTGGGTGCCAGTGAGCTTGTCGAAGAGTCCCATGAGGCCAACCTATGAAGGCCGGTGCGGCGGCACAAGCGTCGTCCCCACCCGCGAAACTACGGAGTCACACCCTCGCCCGGACGGATGGTTCGCACCACGCTCCGGAAGTCGTCCAGCAGAGCGAGATGCCGTGACGCGGTGGAGGTGAGCATCAGGCGTATCACGACCCGCGTGTGGGGATCGTTGACGTCGAGCAGAGAAAGGTACACCTGCGACTGGAGGAGGTCGTGGCTTCGCTGAGCCAGGACGACCGAGAAGGCCAGGGTCTGCGTGAGGCCAGGAGCATCTGCGGAGCCGGTCTCACGTCGGTCGATGACCCTGATCGACGTGACGGATTCGCTCATGAGACCCACCGACTCGTCGGCGATGCGGGGCAGCGTCGTCGTGTCGGGACGGTACTCGCCGTCGACGGTGATGTTCGGGGTGAAGCCGGCGTCCGACAGCAGATGGACGGCGACGAACGCCGCGCCGGGTGCGCCGACTTCGTCCGGAGGCACGGCTCGCCAGCCTTGAGGTACATCGAACTGGATCGGGATCGGCAGGGTCGTCGGCATCGAGAGGTTTCCTTCCTCCGAAGGCGCATCCGCGGCGCCGAGCCACGTGAGCGACGCTTCAGAGTGCTTCGGTGATGGTTTCAGAACACGCTGGTGACCGCCTGCCCGAACGAACTCACACCATGACCCACGGCGTCGGCCAGGTCGCCTGCGGTGTGGACGACCTTGTCCGGGTCGACGGTGAAGTCGAAGCCCACTTCCCCGCCAAGGGCGGGAGAGAGACCGACTTTGGTGCTGAATTCCCACACGTCTTCGTTGTTCTTGCCAAGGTCCAGGCTTGCCTCGGCACCGGGACCGGCCCACCCCTCGGAGGAGAAGCCCGCCGACACTCCGCCGAGATCCGCACCGAACTCGCCGCCGCCCTTGGCACCCGCGAAGGCGTTGCCACCCACGTGCACACCCTCTTTGTCACCCCCCGTATTCGCGTTGGCCTCGGCACCCGCCGTGGCCTCGGCCTTGGCGGAGACGCCGAGCGGGCCGACATTGACGCTGCCCTCGGACGAGCCCGCAGCCCCCGCGAAGGCGCTCGCGTCTCCTTCCGCGCCGTTTCGGGTGATGCCGCCGCTGGCTGAGCCCTTGGCACCCGCGTAGGCATCGGCCTTTCCGTCGAGTGTCCACGGCCCTCTGGTGAGCGAGCCCTCGGCGCTCGCGCTGCCCAGGTCGGCGTGTGCCTCTGCCTCGCCGAGTTTGCCGGATGCGATGTCCGGCCCCTCTGCGCTCGCCCCGGCGCCGAGGCCGGACGTCTCTGTCTTGCCCTCGGATTTCCAACCGTCGGGTTTGGTCCGGGCGGCTTCGCGCCTGGCCTCGTCCTCATAGGTCTTGATGTTGCCGTGAGCTTGGCTGTTGAAGCCAGTCAGCGTGCCGTCACTGAGATCGGAGTCGATCACCACCCGAGTGAGGGCATTCTCGACCTCGGTGTCGGTGTCGCTCACCGCCTTCACGAGCCGATTGATCTCCGCCTGCCATGAGGCGACAGCCTTGCCCACTGTCTGCTGGTAGTCGGGGTCGTGGTGCAAGGCCGTGCGTTCGCCCTCGCTCAGCTTCGTGGTGTCGTAGGAGACCAGACCTTGCTCGGAGACCGCCATGCCCGCCTTGACAGCATCCTCTCGGGCGGACTCCAGTTTCTTTCGGAGACCCGTGAAGTCCGTGTGGGCCTCACGGAGTAGTGAGGCCAGTGCCTTGGCCTCGATCTGTGCGGCCTGGAACTGCTTGAGCGTGGTGTCGAAGCGTCCGCTCGCCGCGTCCGCGCTCAACCCCGACCAGCCCGGACTCAGGGTGATGCCGTATACGTCCCGCCGGTAGGCGGACTCCTGTTTGTGGAGCTCCTTCGCCATCCCGTCCCAGCGCTCTGAGGCTGTTGTGAGCGCGGACAGATCGGTCGTCATGATCTCGTGATACGCCGGCATGGATTTCCCGTTGTCATTGCCAAGCTGTCTGCGAGTCGAGGCCGCGGCCCAACTGAGCACCGTGGCTTGCCCGTCAGTACCCAGAGAGTGCCGACACCGCGTTCGTGTCCGACCCGACCTGGAAGTCCGTGGTCTGCAATGTGGTGTTGGTGCTGCGCAGTGCCGCCTTGTCCGAGCCGAGCCTGTTCATCAGGTTCGTCACTTGCTCGCCCCAGGCCGTGTGCGCCCTTTTCAGTGCTCCCGAGGTGCGCCATCCGTCGCGGAACGCCTTGACCGCCCCGTTGGTTTCCGTGTCCGCGTGGCCTGCGGCTTTGCGCGTGTCGGGCTCGATGTGCTGCTCAATGGCGTTGGCCGCCGCCTGTTTCTGGGCCGGTGAGGAAACGAGGTTCTTCTGGCCCTCGGGCAGTCCCTGAGCGGTCGGGGAGCCTCCGATATCGCCCGGTATCTGGTTCAGTTGCATCCCGACGGGTTGTGCTGTCGCGCTGTTGTTCGGACCTGCCTCTGTCATCAGCCGCACCCCCTCGCGTTGCCGCTTTCCAGCGCTGGCCCGGCGTTCGTCCCGACTGCACCGATCCGATCGTCGCCGTCACGGCTGTGTTCCCTCGCCCATATTAAGGAATCGGACTCAACTGTCTTTGGATGCTGGCTAGTTCGAGGCCGGAGAAGCTTTGTCATCGGCCTTGAAATCGTAGTGGATCTGGCCGCCGCTGACAGAGGTGACCTTGACCGTCACGCCCAAGGTGCTGCCGTCGTCCGCCGTGAGCGTGCAGCGCGAGGTGGTACCGACCTTGCCGACGAGGTCCTCGGGGCAGGAGACGTCCGGTTTCGACTGTCCTGTGGCGGCGGCGAGCTTTTCGGAGAGCGTG
This sequence comes from Streptomyces sp. NBC_01478, assembly GCF_036227225.1. GTDB lineage: Bacteria > Actinomycetota > Actinomycetes > Streptomycetales > Streptomycetaceae > Streptomyces. Next base: position 7,351,472 of record NZ_CP109444.1, read on the forward strand.
CTGGAAAGCTTGTCCGCGGAGAGCTTCGGCGGCGTGGACTTCTTGACCTCGACGGAAGCTGAGCAGCCCAACAGCAGCGTGCCGGCCGCGATGGCCGCGAGGATCGACAGGCCTGTGGTCGTCGGGACTTTGAACATCGTGTACTCCTGGTCGGCCGGTCGGGTGGGAAGACCGGAAGAGCATACGAGTCGCGGTGCTGCCAGGCGCGATCGGTCTCGGCGGACGGCTCGAACTCCGTCTCGCAGAAGCAAGTGCCCTGAATCGGAAGGTTGTTCATTACATCGGGGCAGCTTCGCCCCGGGGCACGCTCGAATGCACTCCCTACAGCAGGTGGTCCGCTTTCCCCGCCTTGATGTCCCGGATGAGGGTACCGAGCGCATCGCGGCTGTCGGTGAGGTACTGGTCCTCCTGCCCGGCGACCGCGATGTAGGCGTTGCCGTCGTCATCGGTGCCTATGCGGAAGCAGTTGTTGCCCTCCCCGCAGTACGGGGCTTCCCAGTTGATGCCGGTCATAGTGGCTTCCTCAGAGTTCGCGGGCGACCTTGCGGATGAGATCGCGCGAGGCCGTCGGGGACAGCGCCGCGTTGTCCATCCACTCCAAGTGGGCACGGTACTTGGTGAGCTGAGCTTCCGCGCCGGTGAATTCCGGCCCATGCGCGGAGTCCAGCTGCACGGTGTCGAGTTGGGGCACGGCCCCGTCCGCGTACAGCAGCGCGTGCCCCGCCCCCGGGAAGCCGCCGACGCTGGTGGGGATGATCCGTACGTCGATGGAGTCACGCTCGGACTGTGCGGCCAGGTGCTCCAGTTGCTGCCGAGTCGCCTCGGCGCCGCCGTACGGCATGCGCAACGCGGCCTCATGGACGTAGGCGACGTACGGAAGGGGTTCGGGCCGGTCGAAGACCTGCTGGCGTTCCATGCGATGGGCTACTCGCAGTTCGACCTCCAACCGGCTCAACGGCGGGAGTACGGCGGCGAAGACGGCGCGCGCGTACTCCTCGGTCTGGAGGAGTCCGGGTACGTGCATGACCTGCGCGGTCCGCACGCGCGCGCCGTGCCACTCCAACTCGGCGATGTCCAGCAGTCCTGCGGACAGGGTGCCCCGGTACCGTTCCCACCATCCGCGTTCCTTGCCCTCGGCCATGAGCGCCAGGGCCTCGACGTAACTCCTGTCTGTGCAGCCGTAGTTGCAGGCGAGCGTGCGGATGCGCTCGGCTGAAAAGGGGCGAATGCCCGACTCCATGTTGGACAGCCGGGTGCGGTCGATTCCGAGCAGCCCGGCGGCGTACTCCGTGGTGGCCTCCGCCGAGAGGCGTATTTTCCGCAACTCGGCACCCAGCCGCTTCTGCCGCTCCGTCGGCGTACTTCTTGTCGCCATGCCACCCCTTCTCCCGCTGTGGTGCAGTCAGTCTGCCAGCCGAAGAGTGGTAGGGGTAATTATCTCCAAGTGGGTGGACATTGTGACTCCATCGCTCCTACAGTCAGTGACGGGTCGACTACGACCCCTCCGTCGAACCGGAAGCGCATCGCGCGTGCCCGCCCGCATCTCCTCCCCTGGGAGGGGTGGGCCCGCGTCAGGGAGACAGGCCACCGCGCGGAGCGTCAAACCAGCCACCGATCAAGGGAGTTGCCATGCCCGGAACGATGACCTCCTGCCAGGCCCCGCCCCTCACCGACGCACCCCACGCCCCTCCGACCCCCGAAACCCTCGCCTACAGCCTCACGCTCCCCGCAGCCCCGCCGAGTCCCGCGATCGCGCGGACCGCGACCCGTTCGATCCTCCAGGCGCACGGCCTCGCCGACATGACGGACGCGGCCGTACAGACGGTGAGCGAACTGGCCGCATGCGCCTGCCGTTTCACCCCCGCCGCCGAGATCTACGTGTCGCTCCGCTACCGCGACGGCGCCCTCCGGGTGATCCTCTACGACGCCCACCCCCGCCACATCAATCCCCGCCTCGCGGCGGCCTGCGACTCCCGCCGCCGGGCCACCTTGCGGGTCCTGTCCTGTGTGGTGCGGGCCTGCGCCGGTGACTGGGGCTTCGGCGAGGCGCGCGAACCGGGCGGCGGGACGCGGATGTGGGCGGTGCTGCCGCGGGCGGGTGCGCGGGCGTACGGGGGAGAACGGTGTGCGGCCTGATGTGGCGCACGTTGCGGCGCGCGGCGTATACGTTGCGTATACTCTCCGCATGTCCGATGTCATGATCCGCGTGCCTGCCGAAGTCCGTGACCAACTCGCCGCCGTGGCGGAGGCGCGCGGCACCAGTCTCCGCGCCCTCATGCAGGAAATAGCTGCTCAGACCCTGACTCCGGAGCAGATCAAGGAGCGAGCCGACCAGGCCCGCGCCCTGCTTGCCGAGCGGTTCGGGCATTACGTGACAGACGAGGACTCCGTGGCGATGCGGCGCAGAATGCGTGAGGCCACCGCCGCCTACCGGGCTGCTCTCGCGGAGGCGGAGTCTTCCCGTTGAATCTGACCGAGCATTACGTCCTCGACACTCCCGCACTTCTGGGGATGGGCGGCAACAAGCAGGTTTCCGCGCTCATCCATGCGGCGGCGGCCAGTGACGACGTACGTCTGTGGGTGCCCGTGCTGTGCCTCTTGGAGGCCGAGCGCGAGCGCGCTGGGACGGTCGCCCACGCGGGCGTCCTGCTGGACGTGTTCCAGATCATCGACGACGACTTCGCGATGGCCGTGACGATCGTCGAACTCCGAGGCAATGGTGTTGCCTTCGGTGTCGCGGCAGCCGTGCATGCCGCGCGGCCGAACCTGATGCTTTCCGAAGGCGCATTGGTCGCAACCGTCGCACCCGAGGCCTACGACGGGCTCGGAGTCGGTGTCATGAACCTGAACCGCTGACGATCCGGACACGGGGGGAGGAGCGGTGAACCACATCACGAGCATGGACACGCGGACCTTCTGGGCCGGGCCCTCGTCCTTGTCGTGTACGCCGCCGCGCCCGGTGTCCTCGGCTGGGTGGCTGCCCGGCGTAGTCGGGAGGGCGGGGTCCGGGTCCGGCGTGGACTCGTCGTCGTGCAGGGCTGGTTGATCCTCGGCGGTGTCGTCAACCGGGTCTTCGAAGTTGAGCGGTGCGGCCCTTTGCCGGGGCCCGTCAGAGGGGACCCTCCCCGCGGAAGTGTGACACTTCAGCGCTGAGTGTCACACTTCCGTGCCTCACTCACCCCCCTGGCGCCGAGCGTCTCCGCGCACCGCCCAACTTCGAAGAGCCCGTCAACCTCGCCTCCGGATCCGTTCGTGGCGGCCTCCAGCTCTTCCTGCCGATCGTCATCCTCTTCTTCCTGTTCCGCCCGGAGAGCTGTCGGTGGTACGGGCTCGCCGATCTTGAGCGCGTCGAGCGCCGCCCGTTCTCCCTGTCCCGGCTGATCCGTTGGCGCCTGGACGAGGGGCAGACGCCGGTCGAGTACGCCGGGTTCATCGCCATCGTCGCCGCCGGCATCACCGCCCTGCTCGTCAGCGGCCTCGGCACTCAGATCTTCGGCGGCGTCCAGTCGGAGGTCTGCAAGGTCACCGGCATGGCCTGCCCGGCTCCGGCCGGCGGCGACACGGACGTGACCGCCGGAAGCGGTGACGCAGACGGGACTGGGGGCGGCAATAGTGGCATCTACTGCGTCCAGCAGGGAATCATCAACGGCACTCTGCTGGTCCCGGGGACGGCGGGGAACCTGACGGACGTGTGGACCCAACTGCACGACGATCCGGTGTACAACGTGAAGACGGCCGCCTACCTGACGATCTACAACGCCTACCAGATCGGCCTGTCCCGGCCCGGCCTGGACACGAGCGACGCCGATTCGCAGGCGATCCTGGCGCGGTACAACGGAACCAACGACGCCGCCCAGGAGTACGGCAGACAAGTCGGCGGCCTGTACCAGGTATTGGAGAAGTACTACAAGATCGTGCGCAATCTATGAACTCCCGCACAGTTCCTGACACTTCCGCCGGAACACCTTCGACCCGCCGGACATGGACAGTCCCCGTCGTCGTCAATCTCGTACTGGGGATTGTCGCCGTGATCCCCGTCTGGGCCCTCGTGCTGTTCGCGGTGAACTACCCCCTCGCGGGCCTGGGAATCACGCACCGGGAGCCGACGGAGAACGACGGCATGCTGCCCTGGCTGCTGGTGCTGGTGCCGATGTGGGCGGCGTTCCTGGGGCTGTGGATTCCGGTCAACCTCGCGATGCGCCGAAAGCGGGACGCCGTCAAACGGCGTTACTGGACCGCCAGTTCACTGCTGGTCCTTCTTCCCACGGTGGCGTTGATGTTCTTCATCGAGACAAAGTGAAACGAAAGGGAGATCCAGCGGGATGGCTCACATCACGAGACGCACGGCGGTAAAGAGCACGACAGTTCTCGGCCTGGCCGGTTTCACCGGCGGGCTCCTGGCGGCGGCGCCCGCCGCCGCCGAGGAAACCGCCTCGGACGCCGAGGACACCGCGCGGCCCACCTCCCTCAACGGGTGGGAGCTGATGGAGAAGACCAACGACATCTCAACGGTGTGGACGCGCCCGGTCCCCGGCACGGCCTGTTCCATCGACGTCTGCGTCGGGGACGTGGAAGCGGTCCTGGTCCACGTGATCCGCCGCTTCCACTACGAGGTCGACGAGTTGCGCAAGGGCGACGTCATCGGCTGGCGCGCCCCGAGCGAGGTCAAGAAGGGGCTGACGGAGTCCAACCAGGCCTCGGGCACGGCCGTACAGATTCGCCCGGGCTCCTACCCGGCCGGCGCTAAGGGCGGGTTCTTCTCGCTCCAGCTCATCGTGATCCGCGACATCCTGGCCGAACTCGAGGGCGTGGTCCGATGGGGCGGCGACGACAACCGGCCGGACGAGTCACTGTTCTCCATCGACGTGAAACCCGCGGACGCACGGCTCACCGCGGTCGTCGAGAAGATCCATGTCTGGAAGGACACCCCGGGCAAGGGCGCCGGCACTCCGGTCGACGTCCGGGCCTCCGGGAGGCGGAAGGCAGCGAAGGCACTCGAGAGCCGCCAGCGGGGGACCGCGGCCTGAGCCGACCGGGCTCCGCGAGCGCTGCGATATGGCCGGTGGGCCCGGACTTCCTGCCCTTCCGGGCCGGGCCCACCAGGAGTCTGGGTACCGATTTGGGCCCACGGGCCCATCTCGGGCACCGGCCCTCTCCCTAACCTCTGGAAGCTCAGGCGGTGTTGTGAGCGACGACGGGGGACGGGGAAAACATGGCCTCGATCGGAGGAGCCGGCGGACGAGCCAGTGGGGCAGGCGGTTCGAGCGGGCGTCAGGAGATGCCCGCCCCGCTCGCCACCGCCCTGGTGCTGGTGTACGCCCTCTTCGCGGTCACCGTCGTCGGCGGGCTCGGCCTGCTGATGACCGCCGCGTCGTACGACACGCTCGACGGTCAGGTCGTCGCCCTCGTCGCGTACGCCGCCGCACCCGGTGTCCTCGGCGCGTGGCTGGCCCGGCGGAGCTGGGAGGGCGGGGTCCGGATCAGGCTCGGACTCCTCGCCGTTCAGGGCTGGTTGATCCTCGGCGGTGTCGTCAACCTCGTCTCCGGATCCGCCCACGGTGGCCTCCAGCTCCTCCTCCCGATCGTCATCCTCTTCTTCCTGACCCGCCCGGACAGCCGCCAGTGGTACGGGCTCGCGGGACTGGAACGCGCGGAGCGCCGCCCGTTCTCCCCCTCCCGGCTGATCCGTTGGCGCCGGGACGAGGGGCAGACGGCGGTCGAGTACGCGGGGTTCATCGCCATCGTCGCCGCCCTGATCGCCGCGTTGCTGGTCAGCGGCCTCGGCACCCAGATCTTCAGCGGCATCCAGTCGGAGGTCTGCAAGGTCACCGACATGGCCTGCGGCACCGGCACCACCACTACCGGCACGACCTCCACCGAGACCGACACAACAGCCGACGACAAGCCCGCCCCCGCCGAGGACAAGGGAAACAACCAGGCAGACGACCAGACAGGCGACCAGACAGACGGCCAGGGATCCGACAACGACGGCTGCTTCTCCGGCGTAGGCGCCTTCTTCGGCTGCGCCGGCGACCAGGTGAAACAAGTCGGCCAAGGCCTCTTCGTCGACGGCGTCTGGGGCGACCTCACCGGTATCTACGACATGGTCCGCCACCCGGTCGACACCCTGAAGGGCATCGGCGACTACGGCGAACAACTCGGCGACGACTGGTCCAAGAACTCCAAGGACGCCGGCAAGAAGTGGTCCGACGGCGACTACGGCGGCGCCCTGTGGGACTGGACCGGCGCTTCCGTGAAGACGGGCGGCACGGTCCTCTACGACGTGTTCGTCGGCGACGACGTGGCCGACGACTGGAACAACGGCGACAAGACCAGGGCCGTCACCCACGTCCTGTGGAACGTCGGTTCCCTCTTCATCCCGGGCTACGACGGCGCCAAGATCGTCGAGAAGGTCGGCGACCTCGGCAAGATCGGCAAGCTGGGGAAGCTCGGCGAGCTCGCGGAGAAGGCGGCCAAGGCGGCCGACGACGCGAAGAAAGCCGCCAAGGCCGGTGACGTGGAAGGCGCCGAGAAGGCCGCCAAGGAGGCCGACGACGCCGCCGAGGAAGCGGAGCGGAAGGCCGAGAAGACCGGCTGCACGATCGGCGCACCGAGCCACCGGATCCCGTACGACGGCAACGCCCCGACGGACACCGGCACTCTGACCGTCCCCTCCGACACCGGCACCCTGACCGGTTCCTCCGGCCCCGGCACCACCGTCCTCGCCGCCGGTGCCTCCCCGCACGTCCTGCTCGCCGAGGACGGCTGCGACGAGGACGCCGAGAAGGAGGCCGAGGAGGCCCGTAAGCAGGCGGACGAGGCCGACAAGGCGGCGGACCGGTGGGAGGCGGGCGACGATGTCTCCGGCCCCGCGCGCGGGAAGACGCTGAGGTTCCCCAACAAGCGGCACACCATCAGCGGAGCGGGCAGCGGTCAGGTCAAGGAAGCGAACACCGTGATCCTCCGCGGGAACGAGGATCTGGTCCGTGCGGACATCGAGGGCATAGCGAAGAACCGCGCCACGCTTTCGGCCGACGGGAACACGTACGAGATCAACGGCCGCAAGTACCGCGTCGAGGACAACGGGACGGTCTTCCCGGTCTCCGGTCCCGGCCTGGTCGACATGGACCGCATTGAATACGCTGCTTTGAAGGAGATCGTCCGGAACAAGGGCGACCTCGGCAAGTCGCAGCAACTGCAGCGTGACCCCAAGTTCGTCAACAACCCCGAGAAGGTGGAGAAGGCGAAGCAGGTCTACGACGGGACGTACAAGTGATCGCGAATGTCTTCACCGTCATGGAACTCGGGTCGGCGGACCTGCGGGCGGGGCTGGCGGATCTGCTGGGCGTGGCGGCGGAAGCGGTCGATGTAGCGGACCGGGACGGAGACCAGGAGACGCGGCGCTGGGACGCACCGGTCCTGTGCACCTACCGTGTCCTGCCGCTCGGTGATCTGGCACTGGAACTCGACCTCCAGGTCGAGGACGGGACGGCCGGCGCCCTCACGGAGGCGGATCTCGCGCACGGGCTCGCGGTCAGGACGGCGACGTCGGTCCTCTACCCGTCGCAGGACCCCGGCCTGGACAGCGCCTACTGGGTCGCCGCGCCGGACGGACGTGCCGTGCGCTGCCGGCTGGAGGCGATCGACTCCGACGAGGACACGACGTACCGGGTCGACGCCGTGGAGGAGCCCGTCGCCGATCTTCCGCGCGCCACGGTGGAGAGCCTCCCCGAAGCGCTGGACTCAGAGCCCGTGGAGACTCCCGTCGCCGACGCCTTCCTGGGTACGTACCGGACGGGAACGACGGCGAGTGTGGCAGGACGCGTCCACTACAGCCTGCGGGTGTGGGAACGGCTCGTCCGCCGCCTGGCCGCCGAGTGGGGTCCGTCGGGACGGTATCGCGAGGACCTTTTCCAGCGTGACCTCCAGGCACGTGACGACCTGGCGCAACTGGTGACCGAGGTCGACGCCGAGCACGCCGAGCGCCTGCGGGCGACGTTGGCCCGGCTCGACGACGAGTTCCGGAACCGTACGGAGGCCGGCGACCGTCCGGCGACCGAGCGCTGGTGGCGGGACCGTAGTCCGAGGAGTGTTCCCTGGTGACCCGGCGGGGCTTCGCACGCCAACCCGCCCCAGGAGACCACCCGTTGCTGCCCCCAGCCGTACGCGAACTCCCCTACGGCTGGGACGCCGGCTTCCAATGGCCCGCCCAACTCCCCGAATCCGCCGACAACATCGCCCGCGCCCGCGCGATCCTCCAGGCCTGCGCACCGACCGCACCCGTACCCGACCCCGTCCCCGACCCCAACTGGACCGGCGACGGGGACGAGGCCCCGGAGGAGCCCGCCTGGCTCGAAGTCCGCGTGGTGATGCGGGACTTCATGCCGTACGCGAACCTGGTCACCGAGGAGCGGATGACCGAGGCGACGCGCGAGTGCGCCCTGCTCGGCATCCCCGGCGTACCGGCCGATCCGCACAGCGAGGAGGCCGCGCTCTTCACCCGGCGCTGGGTGACCTGGATCGCCGGCTGGATCGCCGCCGAGGTCTTCACCTGGCTCGGCATGTGCGTCGACGACGAGACCCTCGTGACCCCGTGGGCGATGGAACTGGCCGAGCGGTACGCCCGGTTCGGCTTCGTCCCCGACCAGGCCGTGGCGCTGCTCCAATGGCACGGCACCGTGCCCCGCAGCCGCGAAGCCCTGGCCCGCCTGACAGCCGAAGGCACACGGCCACCGTGATCCCCGGGAACCGGACGCGGGAGTTCACACCCCCTCCACCCCGTCCGCCGTCTCCGCAGGCTCCACCGTCACCCGGACCCCCACCCCCACCCCCCACCCCGCCATGACCCCCGCCGCCGCCTCCAGCACATGCCGGGACCGGAACCGCGGCAGGCCCAGCCGTCCCGGCATCATCGTGTGGACGGCGACGACCTCCAGGTTCCTGTCCAGGTACGCCACGTCGATCGGGAAGCGCATCCGGAACGTGTGCACACTGCTCGCCGGCGAGAGCAGCATCGCCCCGTCGACCGTGTCCCGGCCGAGCAGCCCCTTCGTACGCGCCCGGTACGAGGTCGCCAGCTCCACTCGGACGGCGATCGCCCCCGCGGCCCCGTGCACGGTCAGCGTTCCCCGCCCGTCGCTCCAGCGTCGTCCCATGTCAGGTCACCTTCCTGTGCAACCGCGGATCCGGTGTCAACCGACCGTATCCACACGGGAGTAGGCCCTACATGGGCCCACGGACCCATGCCCCCGCCCGCCGTATCCGGATATCGTCCCGGCGTGCGCCTGATACTGATCCTCGTGGGTGCCCTGTGGGGCGCGTGGTCGGGCCTCCTGCTGCCCCGCGCCGCCCACCGCCTCTCCGTGGACCCCGAGGAACCCTGGAACGGGAAGTGCCCCGACGGCCACCCGATCACGGGCACGTTCGACGGCTGGCTGGGCCGGGCCCGCTGCACCGACACCACCGGCCGGTACGCGTACGGCACAACGCCGCGCCCCGAAAACCTCGCCCCCACCCCCTGCGGTCCCTACGGCCCCCGCACCCCCGCCGTCTCCACCGCGACCGCCCTCGTCTGCGCGACCCTCGCCGCGGCCACCGGCCCCCGCCCGGAACTCGTCGTCTGGCTGCTCGCCGCCCCCGTCGCCGTCCTCCTCGCCCTGGTCGACCTCCGGGTCCACCGCCTCCCCGACGTCCTCACGCTCCCGCTCGCCGCGGCCCTCCTCGCCCTCCTCGGCATCGCGGCCGCCCTCCCCGCCGACGCGGGCTCCTGGCCCACCGCGCTCTACGGCGGTCTCGCCCTCGGCGCCACCTACGAGCTCCTGTACCTCATCAACCCGGCCGGCATGGGCTTCGGCGACGTGAAACTCGCCCTCGGCCTCGGCACGGCCCTCGGCTGGTACGGCTGGCCGGTGCTCGTCACGGGCGCCTTCGCGGGGGTGCTGTACGGCGCTCTGTACGGCCTCGGCATGGTCGCCCTGCGCCGGGCGGGCCGTAAGACGGCGATCCCGCTGGGGCCGTTCATGCTCGGCGGAGCGTTCACGGGTCTTCTGCTGGGCGCGTTCGCGGTGTCGTGAGACGGTGGTGAGACCCGGTGGCCGAGGGGCGACCGCGAACGAGGTGGTGGACCCGTGCGGAAGATCAGCCTGATGATGTCCGTGTCCCTCGACGGCTTCATGGAGAGCCTCGACCGCGACATCAGTTGGCACGTGATCGACGAGGAACTCCACCAGCACTTCAACGACACCCTCAGACCGCTGGGCGCCTTCGTCGACGGCCGCGTCACCCATGAACTGATGGCCGCCTACTGGCCCACCGCCGACGCCGACCCGGACGCCTCCCCGGTCACCGCCGAGTTCGCCGCCATCTGGCGGGACAAGCCGAAGATCGTGTACTCACGGACCCTGCCCAGCGGCCCCGCCGACTGGAACACGACCATCGTGCCCGAGGTCGTCCCCGAGGAAGTACGGGCCCTGAAGGCACAGCCCGGCGGCGACCTCGGCCTCGGCGGCGCCGACCTCGCCGCCACCTTCCTCCGCCACGACCTCGTCGACGAGATCAAGGTGTACGTCCACCCGGTCCTCATCGGCCGCGGCAAACGCATGTTCCTCGACACCGACACCGACACCGACACCGACACCGACACCGACACCGACACCCGCACCGCACTCCGCCTCGTCGAGTCCCGCGCGTTCGGCAACGGGGTGGTTCTGCTGCGCTACGAGCGGATGCCCCCCAACCCCGTTGATTCATAAAGCTGTTGCTCTCCTGTCCTGCTGTCCTGCTGTCCGCCCCGCCAGGTAGGAAGAACCCATGACCGGACTCGGCGCCGTGTTCCGCCCCCAACTGCCCCCCGAGCGATTGCGGGCGGTGGTCCGACTGGCCGACGCCGCGGGGCTCGAAGAGCTCTGGCTCTGGGAGGACTGTTTCCGCGAGGGCGGGATCTCGGCCGCGGCCGCGGCCCTCGCGTGGAGCGAGCGGGTACGGATCGGGGTCGGGCTGCTGCCGGTCCCGCTGCGGAACGTCGCCATCACGGCCATGGAGGCGGCCACGCTGCACCGGCTCTTCCCGGGACGCGCGATCCTCGGCGTCGGACACGGCGTCCAGGACTGGATGGGCCAGGTCGGCGCCCGCGTCGAGTCCCCGGTGACCCTGCTGCGCGAGCATCTCGACGCGCTGCGCGCCCTGTTGCGCGGGGAGCGCCTCACGACCGACGGCCGGTACGTCAAGCTCGACGACGTCGGCCTCGACTGGCCGCCGGCCGGCCCCGTCGAGATCCTCGCCGGCGCCACCGGCCCCCGAACCCTCCGCCTCTCCGGCGCGGCGGCCGACGGCACGATCCTCACCGCGAGCACCACGCCCGACGGCGTCCGACGGGCCCGCCGACTCATCGACGAGGGACGGCAGTCGGCCGGCCGCACCGAGCCGCACAAGGTAGTCGTCTACCTCCTCACGGCCACCGGCCCCGACGCGACCAGCCGCCTGCGCGCCGAACTCGCCGAAGAGGGCCTGGAATCGGTCCCCGACCTCGGAGCCGCCGGCGACGCCGACACCGTGGCGAAGGCCGTCCACCGCCTCGCGGAAGCCGGCGCCGACACGGTGATCCTCCAGCCCACCGGAGACGACCCCGACCCGGAGGCCTTCGTACGCTTCACGGCGGAGCAGGTCGGAAGACTCGTCTCCTGACACCGGTACCGCGCACGCTCGACGACTCCCGCGCCCGGCGCCCGACGACCCCTGTGCCGCGCGCCCGACGACGCCCGCGCCGCGCCTCCGACGACGCCCGCGCCCGATGCCTTCCACGTGCCGCGCCTCGGACGACTTCCGCACTCGGCGCCGGATGTCACCGGTGCCCCGACTTCGAGGGCCCCCGCGCCATGCCCCCGGAGGGCGAAGGCCTTGCGCTGCGCCTCTGGTGAGCCCGGCGCCGCGTCCCTGCGATGCTCACGCCGCGCTTCCGACGACCTCCGATGCCGCGCGTCTGACGACGGCCGCGCCGAGCCTCCGGCTCCCCCGCTCGATGCCCCCCCACAACGCCTCCGCCAACCTCCGATGCCTCACGCTTGACGGATCCCGCGCCACCCGTCCGACCACCCCCGCGCCATGCCTCCGAAGGGCGAAGGCCCCGTGCTGTACCTCCGGTTACCCCCGTGCCTCCGCGTCCGACGGTGCCGGCGCCCCGCGCCCGATGCGCCCGTGCCAGGCTGCCGACGCCCCACGTGCCCGGATGCCCCCGCCGCACCTCCGACAGCCCCCGGTGCCATGCGCCCGACTATCCCCGCGCCCCGCGCCGATACCCCCCGGCGCCCCGCGCCCGACGCCCCCGCACTACACGTCCAACGCCCCCGCCCTACACCCCCGAAGGCCGATGATCCCCCGCCGCCCCGTCGATGAGTTCCCGCGCGATGTCCATGTGCCCCGCGTGTCTCGCCGTCTCCGTGATCATGTGGACCAGGACCCAGCGCAGGGACACGGAGTGCTTGCGCCACGGCGGTTGGCCCGTCGCGTCCAGGGGCAGGTCCGTGATCACCTGGTCCGCGGCGGTGCGGGCGCGGCCGTAGAAGGCGATGATCTGTTCCGTCGTCTCGTCCGGGCCCGGGCTCATGTCCTCGTCCGTGTACGGGTCGAACCACAGGGGTTCCACCTCGCGGCCGAAGCTCTCCACGAACCAGCCGTACTCCACCGACGCCAGATGCTTCACCAGTCCGAGCAGGCTCGTGCCCGAGGGTGTCATCGGGCGTCTGGCCTGCTCCTCGTCCAGGCCGTCCAGCTTCCACAGGACCGCGTCCCGGACCCGGTTCAGGCTCCTGTGCAGTGTTGCTTTTTCGCTGTCGTGGTACAGCGCATCCGTGTCTCCGTCATTGGCCATGCTTCGAAAATTAGCAGCGGCCACTGACATCACCCTGCGACCATCGCCCCATGGACAACAGCGGGAGCAGCGGGAGCAGCACGGGCAGTACGGGCAGCGCGCGCAGCTTCGACGAGCTCGTCGCGGAAGGCGTCGCCGTACCCACCGAAGGCTGGGACTTCTCCTGGTTCGAGGGCCGGGCCACCGAGGCGCGCCCCTCCTGGGGGTACGCGCGGTCCGCCGGCGACCGGCTGTCCCGCGCGACCACCGCGCTGGACATCCAGACCGGGGGCGGGGAGGTCTTCGACTTCGCCCTGAGCCGGGCCGCCGCGCAGCCCCCGATGCTCGTCGCCGCCACCGAGGGCTGGCCGCCGAACGTCGCCAAGGCCACCGCCCTGCTCCGCTCGCGCGGTGTCGTGGTGGTCGCCGTGCCCGAGGACGCCCCGCTGCCCTTCGCCGACGCCGCGTTCGACCTGGTCCTCAGCCGCCACCCGGTCCGCGCCCACTGGCCGGAGATCGCCCGTGTCCTGCGCCCCGGCGGCACGTACTTCGCCCAGCACGTCGGCCCCCGCAGCGCCTTCGAACTCGTCGAGCACTTCCTCGGCCCCCAGCCGGAGCCCGTGAGCGGCGGCCGAGACCCCGAACGCGAGCGGTCCGGCGCCGAGGCCGCGGGCCTGGAGATCGTCGGCCTGCGCGCCGAGCGGCTGCGCATGGAGTTCCACGACATCGCGGCCGTCGTCCACTTCCTGCGCAAGGTGATCTGGATGGTCCCCGACTTCACGGTCGAGGCCTACGAGCCCCAACTCCGCGCCCTGCACGAGCAGATCGAGACCACGGGCCCGTTCGTGACCTACAGCACCCGCCACCTCTTCGACGCCCGCAAACCGACCGGGTGAGCCGCACCGGAGGACGTCACCCCAGGTCCCCCGTATGTGCACGGATTTTCCACATCGTTATCGAGATCGACTCGCATCCCGCCCCTGACCTCACGTAAGTTCAGACCAAGGTAATTCGCGTGAGCAAAGCCGCGCGGTCGGCACCGTGCGGTGGAGGGGGCCGCGCGGTGCCCTGCCCCGTCAAGCGGACGTTCGCTGACGGCGTCACCCTTGAGGGCGACGCGCCGTGAGTCGGCGGAAAACCTCCACGTTCTCCTTGGAATCCGCTGTGAATCGGCCATGATCAGGGCCGGAATCCGGTCTTCCACACCCGATGACGCGTCGCCGGACGGTTTCGGAGAGTAGTTGTGGCACGCCGATGCACGCAGCATCACTTACGAAGGGTTATGGTGGAAACCCCCCCTCGGGCCGGTCCGTATCCCCCCCACGGACCGGCCCGATTTTTTGTGCCCGTTCCTGTGCCCGCTCCTGCGTCCGTTCTCGTGCCCGTTCCTGTGCCCGCTCTTCCGCGCACGGACGACGTCGCGAGGATCCGGGTCCGACCTCCTCGCCGAACCGGGTCCGACCTTCGTGTCGAACCGGGATGAGCCCAGACACCCCTTGGGGAATCGGTGTCACAGCGGGGGTAGGCTTCGCAGCCGGGGACGCCATCCACGGAGGGGCTGACAACACGTGAACGTGCGCGACACCCTGCGCCGCCTGCTGGTCAGGTTCTACGCACGCAGGGTGGGAGGCCATCTCGACCACGCTCAGGTGCCCAAGCACGTCGGCGTCATCATGGACGGCAACCGGCGTTGGGCGAAGGCCGCCGGCTCCACCACCGTCCAGGGCCACCAGGCCGGCGGCGACAAGATCGAGGAGTTCCTCGGCTGGTGCAGCGAGACGGACGTCGAGGTCGTCACCCTGTGGCTGCTGTCGACGGACAACTTCGACCGCCCCCAGGACGAACTCGGCCCCCTGCTCGGCATCATCGAGAACGTCGTCAGTTCCCTCGCCGCGGACGGCCGCTGGCGCGTGCACCACGTCGGCACCCTCGACCTGCTGCCCTCGGGGATGCAGTCCGCCCTCAAGGAGGCGGAGGAGTCCACCGCGCACATCGACGGGATACTCGTCAACGTCGCCATCGGCTACGGCGGCCGCCAGGAGATCGCCGACGCGGTCCGCTCGATGATCCTGGACGCCGCCGACAAGGGCACCTCCATGGAGGAGCTCGCCGACCACGTGGACGTCGACCTCATCGGCAAGCACCTCTACACGGGCGCACAGCCCGACCCCGATCTGGTGATCCGCACCAGCGGCGAGCAGCGGCTGTCCGGATTCATGCTCTGGCAGACGGCCCACTCGGAGTACTACTTCTGCGAGGTCTTCTGGCCGGCCTTCCGCAAGGTCGACTTCCTGCGCGCGATGCGTGACTACGCGGCGCGACATCGGCGTTACGGCGGATAGAGCAGGCCGCTACGGCGCGTGACGGCCGTAGCGGAGAATGATCGGGCCGCTACGGCGAATGACGGACAGAACCCCGGTACCACCCCCCTTGGGACGTAAGTAACAAGGAGTTCACCAGGGCGCCGTCATATGCCGTGGCATGGCGGCGCATGTTCGAGGGCATAAGCCAAGCAGGTCGACGCCCGAACCACGGGTGTCGTATCTCAGCGGACGGCACGGGGCCGTCCGCCCGGGAGGCCCTTTGCACCAGTTCGACCGTGCGGTCAGTACGGGCGAGACGGAGGGCCGGTCTCCGGCCCGCGCATCGCGGCCTGGACCGGTCCAGCTCCTCTCCGTCGCTCCCCGACCTCTTCCGAGGGGGTACGTCCTTCCGTGGTGACCAGCACAAAGCGCCGTTTGCCTGACCGGCGCACTTATGTCATCGACACCAGCGTTCTGCTGGCCGACCCGAACGCACTGAACCGCTTCGAGGAGCACGAAGTCGTGCTGCCGATCGTCGTGGTCACAGAGCTGGAGGCCAAGCGGCACCATCCCGAACTCGGCTACTTCGCCCGGCAGGCCCTGCGCCTGCTGGACGAGTTCCGGGTCCGGCACGGTCGCCTCGACGCCCCCATCCCGATCGGGGAACTCGGCGGAACAGTCAGGGTCGAGCTCAACCACTCGGACCCCAGCGTGCTGCCCAGCGGCTATCGCCTGGGGGACAACGACTCCCGCATCCTCGCGGTCGCCCGCAATCTGCAGGCCGAGGGGTACGACGTCACCGTCGTGTCGAAGGACCTTCCGCTCAGGATCAAGGCATCCTCCGTCGGACTCCTCGCCGAGGAGTACCGCGCGGAACTCGCCATCACGGGCTCCTCCGGCTGGACCGGAATGTCCGAACTGACCCTGCCCGGTGAACAGGTGGACATCCTCTTCGAGGAGGGCCACGTCTACGTCCCGGAGGCCGCGGACTTCCCCGTCCACACCGGCCTGACGATCCAGTCCGAGCGCGGAAAGGCGCTCGGCCGGGTCACCGCCGACGGCAACGTCCGGCTGGTGCGCGGCGACCGGGAGGCGTTCGGCATCAAGGGCCGCAGCGCGGAGCAGCGCATCGCGCTGGATCTGCTGCTCGACCCGGACATCGGGATCCTGTCCATGGGAGGCCGGGCCGGCACCGGCAAGTCCGCGCTCGCGCTCTGCGCGGGCCTGGAGGCCGTACTGGAGCGCGGCCAGCACAAGAAGGTGATGGTCTTCCGGCCGCTGTACGCGGTGGGCGGACAGGAGTTGGGCTATCTGCCCGGCTCCGAGGCCGACAAGATGGGCCCCTGGGCCCAGGCGGTCTTCGACACGCTGTCCGCGGTCACCAGCCGCGAGGTCATCGAGGAGGTCACCGCCCGCGGGATGCTCGAAGTCCTGCCGCTCACCCACATCCGCGGCCGCTCGCTGCACGACGCGTTCGTGATCGTGGACGAGGCGCAGTCCCTGGAGCGGAACGTCCTGCTGACCGTCCTGTCCCGGATCGGCGCCAACTCGCGGGTGGTCCTCACCCACGACGTGGCGCAGCGGGACAACCTGAGGGTCGGCCGCTACGACGGTGTCGTCGCCGTCGTGGAGAAGCTGAAGGGGCATCCGCTCTTCGCGCATGTGACCCTGACGAGGTCCGAGAGGTCCCAGATCGCGGCGCTTGTGACCGAAATGCTGGAGGACGGCCAAATCTGAGGTCATTGCAGCCAGTTGGCGCCGTCCCGCGAAGCCGAAGAGCTTAGCGGGGCGGCGCTTCGGCGTCCCGCTCTTTCTCCAAATCCCAGGGGGCAAACGGGATGTGAGCTTTCACACGCAACTCAGAATTGCCACCCGGCGTCCGGTTACGGCAGAGTCTCGTTCCTGTCAGGCCCCGCATACGACACACGTGTACCCCCAGCGGTACGCACCACTTGAGCATCACAGCCAACTCCACAGCGAAGTCGTATGCCGCCCGCTCTTCACGCGGCGCTCCCCGAGCGGGAGTTGCCCACCGGGCCCGTGCCTCCCGTGACCCCGCAGTTGGGAGGCCAGCGTTCAGGGGCACGATTGCGTCCGCCAGGGTCACCGAAGCGGGCGATGCTGGAAGGAAACCGTGTGAGCCGGATTTCGGTCCGGGGATTCGCAGTGGCTTCGGCCACCGCGGTCACCGCCGTCGGAAGCGTCGTAGGCGTTGCCTCGGGCAGCGTCGCACAGGCGCAGAACAATGACGCCGAGACGACGGCAGCCGACACCACGCTCCTGGCGGACATCCCCACGGGCCAGCAGGCCCAGGTCCAGACCGCCTCCTTGACGCAGCAGGCCGACGCCCAGGCGATCCAGGCCGACGCGAGCGCCAAGAAGGACGCAGAGGAGTCGGCCCGCCTGGCCGCCGCCAAGACCGCCGTCGCCAAGAAGGTGGCTGCGGAGAAGGCGGAGAAGGCAGCCAAGGAGAAGGCCGAGGCGAAGGCCGCGGCAGCGAAGGCGGGCTCGTCCTCGTCGAGCTTCCCCGTGCAGAGCTCTTACACGGTCGCGCAGATCCAGTCGATGGCCGCCTCCATGGTGCCCAGCGGCCAGTTCCAGTGCTTCAGCAACATCGTGGACCACGAGTCGAGCTGGAACTACCGCGCGGTCAACGCCTCTTCCGGCGCCTACGGTCTCTTCCAGGCCCTGCCCGGTTCCAAGATGTCGTCCGTCGGTTCCGACTGGCAGACGAACCCGGCCACCCAGATCAAGTGGGGCCTCAACTACATGGACAGCCGCTACGGCAGCCCGTGCGAGGCCTGGTCGTTCTGGCAGGCGAACAACTGGTACTAGGCCGGACGTCCGTTCCGACCCGCTCAACCTCACGAGGCCCCTCCCCGTCATAGGGGGAGGGGCCTTCGCCCTGTACGGTCGGACACGCAGCGACTCCTGGGGGGAGTAGTGGGGCAAGACGGGGGAAGAGGACGAATCATGTCGCGAGTACCAGGATGGCTCGGCAAAGTCGGTGCCGGACTGAGCGAGATGGGGGAGCGGTTGGACGAGCGCCGCGCCGAGGTGGCCAGGGAACACGCAGAGACCGCGCCCGACCCCGACCCCGAACAGCCCGCGGACGACCCCCAACCCCCGCAGCCCCCCGTACCGGTACCCGTCGTCATCGCCCGCGACCGCCCCGAGCCGGCGCTCGCCGTGCCCTGGGGAGTGCGGGTCGCCGCCGAGGCCGGCTGGCGGCTGCTGATCCTGGCCGGCACGGTCTGGGTGCTGATGCGCGTCATCAGCGCCGTACAACTGGTGGTCCTGGCCTTCGTCGCCGCACTCCTGATCACGGCCCTGCTCCAGCCGACGGTGACTCGCCTCATCCGCTACGGCTTTCCGCGCGGGGTCGCCACGGCGCTCACCGCGATCCTCGGCTTCGTCGTGATGGGGCTGATCGGCTGGTTCGTGACCTGGCAGGTCATGGCGAACATCGACAACCTCTCCGACCAGGTCCAGAACGGCGTCGACGACCTGCGCAACTGGCTGCTCAAGGGCCCGTTCCACGTCACCGAGAAGCAGATCAACCAGATCGCCAAGAACCTCCGCGAGGCGATCGGCGCCAACACCGACCAGATCACCTCGGCCGGCCTGGAAGGCGTCCAGGTCATCGTCGAGGCCCTGACGGGCATCCTGCTGACGGTCTTCTCGACCCTCTTCCTCCTCTACGACGGCCCGCGCATCTGGCAGTGGTCGCTGAAGCTGGTGCCCGCGGCGGCCCGGCCGGCGATGGCGGGCGCGGGCCCGCGCGCCTGGCGCACGCTGACGGCCTACGTCCGCGGCACGGTGATAGTGGCGTTCATCGACGCGGTCTGTATCGGCGTCGGCATCTACTTCCTCGGCGTGCCGATGGCCGTCCCGCTCGCCGTGTTCATCTTCCTGTTCTCGTTCATCCCGCTGGTCGGCGCGGTGGCCTCCGGCGCGCTGGCGGTCGTCGTCGCGCTGGTCACCCAGGGCGTGTTCACGGCCCTGATGACCCTGGCGGTGGTCCTCGCCGTCCAGCAGATCGAGGGCCACATCCTCCAGCCCTTCATCCTGGGCCGCGCGGTCCGGGTGCACCCTCTCGCGGTGGTCCTCTCGGTCGCCGCGGGTGGGATGGTCGCGGGGATCGGTGGGGCGGTGGTGGCAGTGCCGTTGGTCGCGGTGCTCAACACGGTGGTGAGCTACCTGAAGTCGTACTCCCAGGACCCGGTGTCGGCGCAGTCCCCGAAGCCGAGGGGCGCGACAGCGATCGAACCGTCGGACCAGGCCCCGTAGAAACCCTGGGGGCTCCGCCCCCGGACCCCCGGACCTTTGCTCACCCACCACCCGTTCACCGCACCTTAAAAGGTTCACCTTTCAACCGACAGTAAACGGGTGGGCGGGAAAACCGGGGTCTGGGGGCGGAGCCCCCAGCACACAACGGACAGCCGAAGTCACTCGGACGCCAGTACCGCCTCCGCCTCCAACGTAACCCCCACCGCCTCCACCACCGCCGCGATCTTGAACGCCTCCTGGATCACGTCCCGTTCGACCCCCGCCTTGCGCAGCACCTGCTCGTGCGAGTCGAGACACATCCCGCACCCGTTGATCGCGGACACGGCGAACGACCACAACTCGAAGTCGACCTTGTCGACCCCGGGGTTGCCGATGACGTTCATCCGCAGCCCCGCGCGCAGGGTGCCGTACTCATGGTCGGACAGCAGATGACGCGTCCGGTAGAACACGTTGTTCATGGCCATGACGGCCGCGGCGGACTTGGCCGCCGTGTACGCCTCGGCCGACAGGTTGGCCTCGGCCTCCGGCGCCAACTCCCGCAGTACGACGGCGGACCGGGACGCGATCGCCGTGGCGAGGACCGTGCCCCACAACTGCTGCGTCGGCAGCTCGGAGTTGCCGATGACCGAACCCAGGTTGAGCCGCAGGTCCTTGGCGTAGTCCGGTATGGCGGACTTCAGGGCGTCCAGTGACATGTCAGGTCACTTCCCGGCGAGCAGCGCGCCCGCGTCCAGCGTCTCGTCGCCCTTGGTCCAGTTGCACGGGCAGAGTTCGTCCGTCTGGAGCGCGTCGAGGACCCGCAGGACCTCCTTCGGGTTACGGCCGACCGAGCCCGCGGTCACCATCGAGAACTGGATCTCGTTGTTCTGGTCCACGATGAACACCGCGCGCTTGGCGAAGCCGTCCTCGCCCTCGATGCCGAGGTCCCGCATCAGCTCGTGCCGGGAGTCGGCGAGCATCGGGAACGGCAGGTCGCGCAGGTCGTCGTGGTCCTTGCGCCAGGCGTGGTGGACGAACTCCGAGTCGCCGGAGAAGCCGAGCACCTGGGCGTCACGGTCGGCGAACTCGTCGTTCAGCTTCCCGAAGGCGGCGATCTCGGTGGGGCACACGAAGGTGAAGTCCTTGGGCCACGCGAAGACCACTTTCCAGCCCTCATAGGTCTTGTGAGTGATCCGCTCGAACTCCCTGCCCTTCTCCAGCGAGACACAGGCGGTCAGATCGAACGACGGAAACTTGTCACCGACAGTGAGCACGAGCTCTCCTTGCAGCGGAGAAGCACCCAAGCGGAATGAGTGCTTCTCGTGGGTTGGACGGCCCCGATCCTGGCACAACGTGCATTGATTGTGGAAATAGCTACACTGGGTCATGTTGATCGGAGGCGGTTATCAGTGACCGTTAGTAATACGAGTAAGAGGCGCCAGCCCAGCCTGGCCCAGTTGCGCGCCTTCTCCGCGGTCGCCGAGCACCTCCACTTCCGGGACGCCGCCGCCGCGATCGGCATGAGCCAGCCCGCCCTGTCCGGTGCCGTCGCCGCGCTGGAGGACACCCTCGGCGTCACCCTCCTGGAGCGCACCACCCGCAAGGTGCTCCTCTCGCCCGCCGGCGAGCGGCTCGCCGTACGGGCGAAGGCGGTGCTGGAGGAGGTCGGGGCGCTGATGGCGGAGGCGGAGGCGGTGCGGGCCCCGTTCACCGGGGCGCTGCGGCTCGGGGTCATCCCGACCGTCGCGCCGTATCTGCTGCCGACCGTGCTGCGGCTGGTGCACGACCGGTACCCGGACCTGGACCTCCAGGTGCACGAGGAGCAGACCGCGAACCTGCTCGACGGGCTGACCACCGGACGGCTCGACCTGCTGCTGCTCGCCGTGCCGCTCGGTGTGCCCGGAGTGGTCGAACTCCCGCTGTTCGACGAGGACTTCGTGCTCGTCACCCCGCTCGGCCATCCCCTCGGCGGCCGCAGCGGCATCCCGCGCGAGGCGCTGCGCGAGCTGAACCTGCTGCTCCTGGACGAGGGGCACTGTCTGCGCGACCAGGCGCTCGACATCTGCCGGGAGGCCGGGCGGGCGGACGCTCCCGTCACCACCACCGCGGCCGGGCTCTCGACGCTGGTGCAGCTCGTCGCCGGCGGGCTCGGGGTCACCCTGCTGCCGCGCACCGCCGTACGCGTCGAGACCACCCGCAGCGACCAACTCCTCACCGGCTACTTCACCGAGCCCGCCCCGACCCGCCGGATCGCCCTCGCGATGCGCACCGGCGCGGCCCGTCGCGCCGAGTACCAGGAGCTGGCCGCCGCCCTCCGCGAAGCCCTGCGGCCGTTGCCGGTACGGGTGTTGGGGACCGGCAACTGACCCGCCCCCGTTCGGTCAAATGAGCGTCGGACAAAGGAAATCGAACGGCGGGAATTCTCAACTTCCGTCACCCGCAGGCAGGTAGGAAGAACCCCGCCGGAATATGCGCGCGGACTGATAAACCTTCACCCCTCAGCGCTACACGTCAGTTGCGTGTACGAAAAGCCTAGGGGAGTGATGTCGGGCATTCGGGATTCCCTCGGCCGGGCCGGTCACGACCTGCTCGCGCGCGCTCTCGCGGCCTGCGGGCGCGAGGAGTTCACCGGAGGACTGCGGGTGTCCGGCAGCCCCGGCGGCACCTTCCATCTGCGCGGCGGACTCGTCGTCGCCGTGGAGAGCCCCGGTGCTCCCGGACCGGAGGCGCTGCTGCTGCGCTCCGGCCGGATCGGCGGCGAGCAATGGGCCGATCTGGTACGGGAGTCGGGCGGCTCGCGCTGGCCGCTGGACGGGTTGATCGCCCACGGGTACGCGGGCGCCGCCCAGTTGCGGATCGTCTGTGTGCTGGCGCTGCACGACGCGGCCTTCGCGGTCGTCGCCGGAGACGTCGACGACTGCGAACTCGCCCCGGACGAGCGGCCGTTCGCCCCGGTCATGCTCGGCGAGCCCTCGGTGAGGCTGTTCCAGGACGCGGTCCGGAAGTTCGCCGCGATCACCGCGCTGCCGTACCCCGTACGCCCCGACCGGGAGCGCCCGCGGCCCCCGGGGTACGCCCTCGACGAGGCCGGACTCGGGCTGCTGCAGCGGGAGTTGCTCGCCCATGCGGACGGTCGGCGTACCGCCCGCGATCTCGCGTTCCGTACCGGGCGCGCGGTGTACACCGTCACCGCCGAGGTGGCGCGGATGCTCGCCGAGGGCCTGCTGGAGTGCGCGGACGCACCCGTGCCGATCCCGGTGCGGGTGCCGCCCGGCGGACTCGCCGTAGCCCGTCGTGAACCGGCTCCCGTGCCCGCGCCCGCGCAGTTCACCGCACCCACCGCCCTGCCCCGCCGGAATCCGGGCGCCAGCGGCATCACCGAGACTCTCGTCCCCGAAAAGAGCGGGGCGGGTTGGAAAGGGTTCTTCCGCATGCGGAACGGAACCTCGAAATGACTCTGATGAACAAATGCGATCAGTTTTAGGGGAGTTGAGTAAGTGGATCACAAAGCCCTGGCACTGGAAATGCGCGAACTGCGGGAAAAGGTGACCGGTGTCACCGACACCGCACTCACGGCGGCCGACGGACTGCTCATCGCGGCCGACACCGCCGACACGATCGACCCGGAAGCCCTCGCCGCGCTGGCCGCGGCCGGCCTGGGCCTGGCCCGGCGCACCGCCGAGGCCACCGATCGCGGCACGCTGCGCCAGACGGTGACGTACGGCAGTCACGGCTGCGCCGCGACCTACGCCGTGGGCGACACCGCGCTGATGGTGGTGCTCGGCGACGAGGGGATGGACGTGGACCGGCTGCATCTCGCGGCCCGGCCGACGCTCGACCGCATCGAGTCGATCCTCACTGAGAAGGCATCAGAAGGAGTGTGAAGGGATGGCGACAAAACGTATGACCCCAGGATTCTCCGACCAGGTGATGGGCCTGGTCAAAACCCTCCGCACCGATGCCCCCGACTGTGTGGCCTCGGGTGTGGTCGACATGTCCACCGGCATGCTGCTGTCGTACGAGACCATCGACAACCACCCGCCAGAGGTCCTCGACCTGCTGGCGGGTGCGACCCTCGACCTGTTCCAGGGCCGGACGGTCGTGATGATCGAGGACGTCTTCAAGGAACGTCGGGGGATCACCAGTGACCACCACTTCTTCCAGGAGATCCTCGTCAACAGCGAGAACCTCACCCATCTGTTCGTGCGGATGACCGAGCAACAGGACGTCGTCGCCGTGGTCGTCTGCCGCAAGTCGGTGAACGTGGGCATGCTGTTCGCCCAAGTCCGGCGCGTGGTGCGGGAGTACGGCCTCTGAGACGCCGGTGAGCGGACGGCTGCGGGCGGACTACTCCGTGCGCAGCCCGTCCGGCCGCATCATCCGCAGCAGGGGCGGCAGGCTCAGCAGGGTCACCCCCAGCACGACCCCCGCGCCGATGCCGGACATGGCCAGCACGCTCGGCCAGTCGATGCGCACCGAGGTGGCGGTCATCTTCAGCAGGACCGCGCCCAGCGTCATCCCCACCACCGTGGCCAGGGCCAGGCCGAGGCCGATCGGGATCGCCGTCTGCCACAGCACCGACAGGCTCAGGGTGCGCCGCCGGGTGCCGAAGGCGACCAGCGCCGACAGCAGTTGCTTGCGCTCGCGCAACTGCTCCAGTTGCGACACCAGCAGACTCGCCCCGATGAGCAGCAGCACACACGCGGCACCGACGAACAGCCCGGTGCGGATCGAACGGAACTGCGGCGACACGTCGTTGGCCGCCAGGGTGAACACGTCCGCCAGCGGGTCCATCGTCGCGACGGTGTTCCGTACGTAGTCGGTCGCGTCCGGCACGGACGGGTCGAGCGTGACGAACACCCGCTGGATCAGGCCCTTCGCCGCGTTCGCGGGCAGCGCGCCCGAGGTGATCAGCAGCCCGTCCCGCGCATACCCGGTCGGGTCCTCGCGATGGGTCGCCGTCTTCACTCCGGCCGGCACCTTCCAGGCGACCGGGGTGTCCGACGTCTCGTCGTACGACGGGTTGAAGTACACCGTGTTGCCGGCCCTGGCCAGCCGATTCGTCCCTTCGGCCTCGCCGGCGTCGCCGCCGGTGATCCGGAAGACGTCACCGTTGCGGCAGGCCGTCAGACGGGCCACCTCACGCAGTTCGGCGCAACTGCCGACGGCCACTTCCCGCTCGTCGTCCGGGTTCTTCGCCCGCTCGCCGATCGAGGTCTGCGAGATGGCCGACGTACGGTGCACGCCCTTGGTC
The DNA here is from genome assembly GCF_036227225.1 of Streptomyces sp. NBC_01478. Lineage (GTDB taxonomy): Bacteria > Actinomycetota > Actinomycetes > Streptomycetales > Streptomycetaceae > Streptomyces. The sequence continues at coordinate 7,376,142 of NZ_CP109444.1, forward strand.
CGCGCGAGCAGCCGGTCGGCCGCGGCCAGCGAGGTGGCGCCGTCGACGGAGATCTCCATCTGGGCCCGGTCCAGGTCGTTGCCGGTCGCCTTGGTGTAGTCGCCCTGGACCCCGGAGAACAGCATCTGCAGGGCGATCGCCCCGGCCACCGCGACCGCGATGCCGTTGACCATCCGGGCGGCCGTACCACTGCTCAACTGGAGCCTGCGGACGGCGAGTTGCCAGGACACCGAGCCGGAGTTCAGCCGGGCCACGGTGGCCTCGACGACCCAGGGCAGCAGCGCGGTGACACCGACGAGCAGCAGGACCGTGCCGCCGATCACCAGCCACTGGTTGAAGTTGCCGTTGCTGTCGCCCTTGCCGGTCATCGGGTAGAGCATCGCGAGGCCGGCCAGCGGCAGCAGCAGCCGCCACCACAGCCGGCGCCGCGGCGGCTTCGCCTTGCGGACCACGCCGAGCGGTTCGATGACGACCCCGCGCAGCGCGAGCAGCGTCACCAGGACGGCCGCGGCCGGTACGGCGACGGCGACCAGCAGGGCCAGCGCGGGCGACGGGTTGAGGTCGCTGGGGTACAGGCTGATGTCCCGCACGTCCAGCAGGGACGCCAACTGCCGCCCGGTCAGGAAGAATCCGGTGCCGAAGACGAGCCCGAGGAGCGCCCCCGCGAGCGCCTCGCCGCCCGCGATCCGACGTGCCATCCCGCCGTCCGCGCCGACCAGGCGCAGGGCCGCGAGCCGCCGGTCCCGGCGCTCGCCGCCGAAGCGCACGGCGGCCGCGATGAAGACGGCGACCGGCAGCAGCAGCACGACGAACACGATCAGGATCAGCAGGAGCAGCACCGGGTCCAGCTCCTCCGGCTGGCTGCCCGGGGAGGGCCCGTAGTAGTCGATGCGCTCGACGGTGCCGCCGGACTGACGTCCTTCCAGTCCCTTCCCGCCCGCGTAGTAGGCGAGTTCGGCGGGCCCGATGAGCCCCTTGTCCGCGATGGTGCCGGTGATCCGGTAGGGCAGGCGCTCGCGCAGCAGCTTCCCGGAGTCGGACTTCAGGAGCTTGTCCAGCGCGGGGGAGACGACCATGTCGCCCACCGCGGGGAACTTCGCGATCCCCGGCGGCAGCGGCGCCTTGGCGCCCTCGGGCTCCAGCAGCCGGCCGCGGACGTCCTTGGTGCGGAACTCGGTGCTCGTGTCGGCGACGACGACCGTGTTGTCCGCCTTCGGCAACCGCTTCCCGCTGTACGTGAAGTCCATCCGCGCATTGCCGCGCGCGTCCCGCTCGGACAGCGCGTTCGGCAGGGCCGTGGTGAGCAGCAGCAGCGCCACCCCGAGCCCGACGCCGACGGCCGTCAGGATGGCCCGTACCCAGCCCTCACGCCCGCCGCCGAAGGCGAACCGCACCCCCATGGCCAAGTCGGCCGTCCACTGACGCACGTTCATACGATGCGCTCCATGTCCCGGGACTTGCCGTCCCGTACGACGATCTCGCGGTCCGAGTAGGCGGCCACCCGCGCCTCGTGCGTGACCAGCACGACGGCCGCGTTCGTGGACCGGGCCGCCTCGGTCAGCAGCTCCATCACGCGCTCGCCGTTGAGCGAGTCGAGCGCGCCGGTCGGCTCGTCGGCGAACAGCACCCGCGGGTTGGTGACCAGCGAACGGGCGACGGCGACGCGCTGCCCCTGTCCGCCGGAGACCTCGCCGGGCCGCTTCTTCGCGAGGTCGTCGACCTCCAGCCGCTCCATCCACAGCAGCGAGGCCCGCTCGGCCTCCTTGCGCGAGGTGCCGTTCAGCCGCAGCGGCAGCGCGACGTTCTCGACGCAGGTCAGCTCCGGCACCAACTGGCCGAACTGGAACACGAACCCGAACTCCGAGCGGCGCAGCGCACTGCGCTGGGCGTCGCTCATGGTCGCCATCTCCTGCCCGTTGTACGTGATCGAGCCCGAGTCGGGCGGCACGATCCCGGCGAGACAGTGCAGCAGCGTCGACTTCCCCGACCCGGAGGGCCCCATCACGGCGACGACCTCACCGGGATGGATGGAGAACTCCGCGCCGTCGAGCGCGGTCGTCGGCCCGTAGGCCTTGCGCAGCTCGTGGGCCGCGAGCAGGGAACCGGCGGGATGTGTCGTCACTTGGCCACCACCTCGGCGAGTTTGTCGAGGCGCGCGGCGGTGAGCTCCAGCCACCGCAGGTCGGCCTCCAGATGGAAGAGGGCGTGGTCGCAGATCAGTTGGTCCGCGAGATCGCCCTTGCGCTTGCGGTCGGTCAGGATGCGCATGCTGCGCAGATGCTCGGAGCGCTGCACATCGAGGATCTCGGCCGCGTCGCGATGGGTCAGCAGCGCGAGGACGACCTTGGTGTAGAGGGCCGACTGCAGATACGGCTCGGGCTTCTCCGGCGTCGCGAGCCACTGCTGTACGTCGGTGATCCCGGCGTCGGTGATCGCGTACCGCTTGCGCTCGGGACCGCCGCCGGCCTCGATGCCGTCGACCTCGACGAGGCCGTTCTTCAGCAGTCGGGACATCGTCGAGTAGACCTGGCCGTAGTGCAGCGGCCGGTCGTGACCGAACTTCTCGTCGAACGCCCGCTTCAGGTCGTAACCGTGACGCGGGCCGGACTCCAGGAGCCCCAGGAGGGTGTGACCGATGGACATGCGGAGCACTCTACACACGGGGTATACGCGGTGTGTATACGCACGGTGTGTAGATCATGGCGGGGGGTGTGGATGCGCAGGTCGGGGCCGATTGTCACGGTTCTGCTACGTGCATTTCAGCCCGTCCGGCGTCTGGGGACGAGGCCGTTCAGGCCGACGGGGGTCTGGGGGCGGAGCCCCCGGGAGGCCGGCCCCGACGAGGCAGCGGTCCAGCTTCACCGGGCAACCGACCCGCCTCCGCCAACGCCCTGCGCAACAGAAACTCGATCTGCGCGTTCGCGGACCGCAGGTCGTCCCCGGCCCACCGCGCGATCGCCTCGTACACGGACGGGTCCAGCCGCAGCAGCACCTGCTTGCGCTGCTGCGGCCGGGGCTGAGGGGCCGAACCCCCGGAGGGAACCGTCATTGGTACAGGGTCCCCGTGTTCAGCACGGGCTGCGGCGCCCGGTCCCCGCAGAGCACGACCAGCAGGTTGGACACCATCGCCGCCTTCCGTTCGTTGTCCAGCTCCACGATGTCCTGCTCGGTGATCCGGGCCAGCGCGGCCTCGACCATCCCGACCGCCCCGTCGACGATCTGCCGCCGGGCCGCGACGACCGCACCGGCCTGCTGCCGCTGGAGCATCGCCGAGGCGATCTCGGGCGCGTACGCGAGGTGTGTGAAGCGGGACTCGATGATCTGCACGCCGGCCGCCTCGACCCGGGCGCTCAGTTCGACGGCGAGCTTCTCGGTGATCTCCTCGGCGTTCCCGCGCAGCGAGAGCCCGCCCTCGTCGTGGGCGTCGTAGGGGTACTCGATGGCGATGTGCCGTACGGCCGTCTCGGTCTGGGTGGCGACGAACTCGGTGTAGTCGTCGACCTCGAAGGTGGCCTGCGCGGTGTCGCGGACCTTCCAGACGACGACCGCGGCGAGCTCGATCGGGTTGCCGTAGGCGTCGTTGACCTTGAGGGCCGGGGTCTCGTGGTTGCGGACGCGGGTCGAGATCTTCGTACGCGAGGTGAAGGGGTTCACCCAGCGCAGCCCGTCCTGCCGGATCGTCCCCCGGTACCGCCCGAAGAGCTGCACGACCCGTGCCTCGCCCGGTGCCACGGTGTTCAGCCCGCGCATCGCGATGATCGCGCAGAGGAAGACGAGGATGCCGCCGACGATCAGCGAGGCCTTGCCGCCGGGCGCGTCGACCGCGGTGGCGGCGGCGAGCAGTCCGGCCGAGCCGAACAGCCCCAGCAGGCCGAGGACGAGCGCGAGTCCGCCGCCGATGCTGTGCGCGGTGAACTCGCGCACGTGCGGGGCGGGCATGTCCGGTACGTCTGCGGGTACTTCGGTGGTCATGGTGATCCCCCTATATCGCGGTTCTAGCAATCTGATATCAGATTACCCTCCCACGGCAACCCTCAACCCCTCTCGTACGTCGGTTCCATAAGGACAGGTGCTGATTCTCACGTCCGTAAAAGACAGGATCGGCAGACCTTTGTCACAACTGGCGGTGTTAGCTTTCTGAGCTGACTCGCAGAGACAGCCGAGACGGAAGCGGAGCAGACGGACCCATGGGACGAGCGGAAGAGCGACGAGCGCGACAACGCGGTGGCCGCCGCGCTGCGCCCAAGAACCGCCGCTCGTCGGGGGCGGACGCCACGGGTGCCCAGAGCGGTGCCAAGGACGGCAAGAGCTTCATACGCAGGCTTTTCACCTGGAAGAAGATCCTCGGCACGTTCCTCGGCTTCTGCCTGCTCGGCATCGGCGCGTTCATCGTGCTCTACATGATGATCAGCATCCCCGCGGGCAACGCCGACGCGAAGCTGCAGAGCAACGTCTACAAGTACAGCGACGGCAAGGTCCTGACCCGCAGGGGCGATGTGAACCGCGAGAACGTCGATCTCTCGCAGGTCCCCAAGGGCGTCCAGCAGACGTTCGTCGCCGCCGAGAACAAGACCTTCTACACCGACGCCGGCGTCGACCTCAAGGGCACCGCCCGCGGCCTGCTCAACACGCTGTCCGGCAAGGGCGCGCAGGGCGGTTCGACGATCACCCAGCAGTACGTCAAGAACTTCTACCTGACGCAGGACCAGACCGTCACGCGCAAGCTGAAGGAAATGGTCATCTCGCTGAAGCTGGACCGCGAGAAGTCCAAGGACTACATCCTCGCCGGGTACATCAACACCAGTTACTACGGCCGCGGCGCCTACGGCATCCAGGCCGCCGCGCAGGCCTACTACCAGGTCGACGCCAAGGACCTCACCGTCCCGCAGGGCGCCTATCTCGCCGCCCTCCTCCAGGCGCCGAACCAGTACGACTGGGCCATCGCGACGGACACCGGCAAGAAGCTGGTGCAGGCGCGCTGGAACTACGTCCTGGACAACATGGTCGAGCAGGACTGGCTGAGTTCCACCAAGCGCGAGGCCATGACGTTCCCGGTCCCCAAGGCGCCCAAGGCCGAGGCCGGCATGGCGGGCCAGACCGGCTACATGGTGAACGAGGCGAATGCCGCGCTGGAGCAGCAGTTGCTCGCCTCCGGGCAGGCCTCCAACGCCAAGGAGGCCGAGGCGCTGGTCAGCGCGGGCGGCTGGACGATCACGCTCAACATCGACGAGAAGAAGCAGGCGCAGCTCGAGAAGTCCGTCAAGTCCCAACTGACCAGCAAGCTCGACGCGAAGAAGCGCAAGGTCGACGGGAACGTCCAGCCGGGCGCGGTGTCCGTGAACCCCAAGACGGGCGCGGTCGTGGCGATGTACGGCGGCGTGGACTATCTGAAGCACTTCAGGAACAACGCGACCCGCACCGACTACCAGCCCGCCTCCACCTTCAAGCCGGTGATCCTGGCCGCGGCCATGGCCGACGAGGCCAAGACGCAGTCCGGCAAGCAGATCACGACCGACACGCTCTACGACGGCACCAGCAAGCGCCCGGTCGTGGGCAGCGACATCGGGTTCGCGCCGGAGAACGAGGACGACCAGAGCTACGGCAAGGTCACCGTCCAGACGGCGATGAACAAGTCGATCAACTCCGTCTTCGCGCAGCTCGGTGTCGACGTCGGCATGGACAAGGTGATGAAGACCGCCGAGCAGTTGGGCATGGACAAGAAGGATCTGAAGGCGGTGCCCGCGCAGACCCTCGGCACCATGGGCGCGAGCCCGATGGAGATGGCCGGCGTCTACGCCACCCTCGACAACCACGGCAAGAAGGTCACCCCGGCGCTCATCAAGTCGGTCGCCCACAACACGCGCACGGTCACCATGCCGAACCCGATCGGCGCCCAGGTCATCCCGCGCGAGGCAGCCGACACGGTGTCCTCGGTGCTGACCGGTGTGGTCGACGACGGTACGGCGAAGAAGTCGGTGGCCGAGAACAGCAAGCGCGACGGCCAGCAGGTCGCGGGCAAGACGGGTACGTCCGACAGCAACCTGTCGGCCTGGTTCACGGGGTACACGCCCGACCTGGTCACTTCGGTGGGCCTGTTCGGCGAGGACGCGAAGAGCCACGCCCAGGTCTCGCTGACCGGCGCGACCGGCCTGATCACCGCGGGCGGCGGCCGTGTCAACGGTGGTGGCTATCCGGCGCAGATCTGGGCGACGTACATGTTCGGAGTGACCGCGGCGAACACCAAGTTCGACCTGGACACCGACCAGGGCGCGGCCGTCGAGCCGGACTACACGCCGACGGCGACCCCGACACCCACCCCGACACCCACCCCGACGCCCACGACGAAGAGTCCGTCGCCGACCCCGACGACGGAGTCGCCCACCCCGACGCCGACCCCCACACCGACCCCGACACCCACCCCGACGCCGACGACCAGTCCGCCGACGACACCGAGCGACGACGACACGGACAATCCGTTCGGCCAGCTCGACCAGTAGGCGGGTCACACGGACGAAAGGGCGCCCGGCACGAAGCCGGGCGCCCTTTCGGGTACCGCGAGGCGAACTCGCGTACCGCTACTCGAAGTTCGCGGCGATCCGGTCGCCCAGTTCCTTGTCCACGTTCTGCCAGTACTGCAGGGCGCGGTCGAGGACCGAGCGGGACACGTCGGCCTTCAGATGGCCGCTGATGTTCGAGACGAGGCGGTCGCGGGCCGCGTCGTCGAGGACCTCGCGGACCATCGTGCCGGCCTGGCCGAAGTCGTCGTCCTCGCGGTGCAACTTCGTTGCCTCGCGCACGAGTTCACCGGCGGTCTGCCAGCTCGCCGGGTCACCGAACTGCCCGTGGTCGGCCGCGGGGCCGCCGTAGGAGTTCGGGGCGTACGGCCGGGCCGCGTTGGACGCCTCGTAGCGCATCGGGCCGTCCTTGGCGTACGAGTTGACGGGGGAGTGCGGCCGATTGGGCGGCAGTTGGGCGTAGTTGGGGCCGATCCGGTACCGGTGGGTGTCCGGGTACGAGAACAGCCGGCCCAGCAGCATCTTGTCCGGCGAGGGGCCGATTCCCGGCACCAGGTTCGAGGGCTCGAAGGCGGCCTGCTCGATGTGGACGAAGTAGTCGTCCGGGTTCCGGTTCAGGGTCATGCGGCCGACGTCGATCAGCGGGTAGTCCCCGTGCGGCCAGACCTTCGTCAGGTCGAAGGGGTTGAAGCGGTAGTCCGCCGCGTCCTCGAACGGCATGATCTGGACCTTCAGGCTCCAGCTCGGCGCGTTCCCGGACTCGATCGACTCGTGCAGGTCCCGGCGGTGCTTGTCGCCGTCGGACCCGGCCAGCTCGTCTGCCTCGGCCTGGGTGAGGTACTCGACGCCCTGGTCGGTCTTGAAGTGGTACTTCACCCAGAACCGCTCACCGGCGCCGTTGATCCACATGTAGGTGTGGGAGCTGTAGCCGTTCATGTGGCGGTACGTCTTCGGGATGCCCCGGTCGCCCATCAGCCAGGTCACCTGGTGCGCCGACTCCGGGGAGAGGGTCCAGAAGTCCCACTGCATGTCGTTGCTGCGCAGCCCGGTCGCCGGGTGGCGCTTCTGCGAGCGGATGAAGTCCTGGAACTTGATGGTGTCCCGGACGAAGAAGACCGGGGTGTTGTTGCCCACCATGTCGTAATTGCCGTGTTCCGTATAGAACTTGAGGGCGAAGCCGCGCGGGTCGCGCCAGGTGTCGGGCGAGCCCTGCTCACCGGCCACGGTGGAGAACCGGGCCAGCATCTCGGTGCGTTTGCCGGGCTGGAAGAGGTCGGCCCGGGTGAACTGGCTGACGTCGTTGGTGACTTCGAAGAAGCCGTACGCGCCGCTGCCCTTGGCGTGCACCACCCGCTCGGGGACCCGTTCCCGGTTGAACTGGGCCATCTTCTCGATGAGGTAGTGGTCCTGGAGCAGGATCGGGCCGTCGGGTCCGACGGTGAGCGAGTGTTCGTCGCTCTCCACCGGGATGCCGACGTTGTTCGTGGTGTACGGAGCGTGCTGGGGTGCCTGCGTCACGAGCGTCCTCCTGTTCGGAAGAAAGTAGGTCGCTTTCGCTTCGCGTACCCCAGCAGTCAACTCCGACGCCGGTACGTCGGCAACTTTTGGACGGTGTCTAATTCCGGTTCAGTTCGAACCAGACCACCTTTCCGGTGCTGAGCCGGGTGGCTCCCCACCGACGGGCCAGTCTGTTGACCAGATACAGCCCGCGTCCGCCCTCGTCCGTGGCCCGCGCCTGGCGCAGCCGCGGCAACTGGGGCACGTCGTCGCCGACCTCGCAGCGCAGCACGTCGGTCCGCAGCAGACGCAGCGTGACCGGCCGGGACGCGTACCGCACGGCGTTCGTCACGACCTCGCTGACCAGCAGCTCGACGGAGTCGCTCATGTCCTCCATGCCCCAGCGGGCCAGCGCGCGCCGGGCGAGCCGGCGGGCCTGACCGGGCGCCGAGTCCTCCGGGTCGAGGAACCAGTACGCCACGTCGCTCGGCGCGATCCCGTCGAAGCGGGCGGCGAGCAGCGCGATGTCGTCGTCCCGGTCACCCGGGCCGAGCATGTCGAGCACCTCGTCGCACAGGGCCTCGAGGGGCGGCGGATGATCGGGTCCGGTGAGCTGCGCGACCGCGGCGAGCTTCTCGCGCAACTGCTCTATCCCGGTCCACACGTCCCGCAGGCGCGACTCGACCAGCCCGTCCGTGTACAGCAGCAGCGTCGCTCCGGCCGGCGCGTCCAGCTCCACGGCCTCGAAGTCGACCCCGCCGACCCCGATCGGGGCGCCGGGCGGCACCCGCAGGACCTCGGCCCGGCCGCCCAGGTGCAGCAGCACCGGCGGCGGGTGTCCCGCGTTGGCGATGGTGATGCGGTGCGACACCGGGTCGTAGACCGCGTAGAGGCAGGTCGCCATGCGGTCGGTGCCCAGCCGCTGGGCCTGTTCGTCGAGGTGGTGCAGGACCTCCTGCGGGGGCAGGTCCAGGCCCGCCAACGTCTGTGCGGTGGTGCGGAGTTGGCCCATGATCGCGGCCGAGGTCATGGAGTGGCCCATGACGTCGCCGACGACCAGGGCGACCCGGCTGCCGGGCAGCGGGATCGCGTCGTACCAGTCGCCGCCGACGCGTGCCGTCTCGGCGGCCGGCAGATACCGGGACGCCAGCCGTACGCCGGTGGGGCGCGGCAGGGTCTCGGGGAGCATGGTGCGCTGGAGCTCGTCGGCGATGTACGCCTCACGGCCGTAGAGCACGGCCTTGTCGATGCCCAGGGCGCTGTGCGTGGCGAGTTGGGCGGCGACGAGGAGGTCGTCGGCCTCGAACGCCATGCGCTCGGGGCGGCGCAGGAAGAGCGCGGCGCCGATCACCCGGCGCCGGCCGCGCAGCGGTGCGAGGATCGCGCGCTGGCCGGCCGGGACGATCAACTCGCCGCCCTCGCCGAGGAGTTCGGGCAGTGCGGCGCGTGCGGCCGGGGAGTCGGCGAACACGGGACGCACGCCCCGCAGCACCTCGTTGAGCGCGCCGCCGGGGCGTACCTCGCACAACTCGGCGGTGACCGCGGACAGTTCGGAGGGCTGCTCCGGCTGTATCGCGGGCATGAAGCCGTTCTCCGTGTCCCGCTCCTCGGGGATCCGGTCGGTGCGGCGCAGCCGCAGCACGACGGGACCCGTGGGCCGTTCGTCGCCCACGGGCAGCGGGTCGCGCAGATAGACCAGGATCGCGTCCGAGAACGTCGGCACGGTCGCCCGGCACAGCCCCATGACGATCTCGTCGAGATCGATGCCGCGGGCGATCCGCCGGGTCGCGGCGCCCACGAAGCGCAGCCGGTCCCCGTCCCGCCGCATGGGCATGGGACCGCCGGGCGGCAGCCCCTGGCCCGTACGGCGCTCCTTGGCGGCGGCGTCGGAGACCTCGCCGCCCGGCTGGGCGGGGATGCCGTCGGGCGCGGGGCGCGGGCGATGGGTGTCGGGTTCGGCGGCCGAGGGCTGGGAGTGCTCGGAGCCGGCTGCGGCCGTATCGGGCTCGGGCTTCACAGGGGTACCTGTCGGGTCCTTCCCCTTGGCTCGGGACGTGCTCGTACCCGGCGCCGGAGGCGGCTCACCGGTGCGTGCCTGTGCCGGTAAACCGGCTCCACCGGACGCCCTGGACGGCGTCGAGGTGTGCAGGAGCGCCCCGCGGGGGTCTGCGGGGTCGGCGCCGCCGGGGCGCTCGAAGGAGGTGGGGTGCTCCGTCACGCGTGTCGAATCCGTCCGTCCGGGACCGCACGCGATACGTGCGGATCGTCCCGCCGAAATGCCGATACCCGGAATACGTGCCCCAGGAACGGAATTCCCGCGTGGTCAGAGGCTGTTCCTGTGCCACCGGCGGACCGGCGGCCCGCTCCGGTGTCGCCCTGATACCCCTCGCTCACGTCCTGCCGCCCCTCGGTGACGTCTGGTCAGTCCCGGTACATGCCCCGGGAGTTGTGCGGTGCCCTTGCGGAGGACGATCCTACGGTTGCGCACCGGGGGCGCATCAAGGGTCTCATGTGGACATGTGCGCGGGGGTGCGGTCCCAGTCCTCCGGAAGTGAAGGTACAGCCCAGGACGGATCCGGGCGCCAGTGCTGCCAGCCGTCCGCGAACGGCGCCCCCCACGCACGGATCGTCTCGACCGCCGACCAGCCCGCTTTCCGCACCCGCTCGGCGAGTTGGGGATCCATCAGCCCGTCCCGCTGGGCCTGCGCGAACTCGTCCTCGTCGAGCCAGCGCCAACTGCGGTCCGGGTGAACGGAGATGTCCAGGAAGTGATCCACCGAGTCCACTCCGCCGTCCCAACGGAGCTGCGGTTCCTCAAGGTTCACGTACCAGTTCTTGAACTGCCATCCGGGTTCCCAGAAAAGCCACACCGACCAGGGCTCACCGGGCCGGGCCAGCTTCAGCACCCCGGTCCCGAACCAGTGGTCGCGCTGGACCGTGCGCGGCTTGGTGTACCGGGTCTCCAGCGGCTCCCCGTGCACCGAGGTACCGTCCGCGAGCACCGGCTTCACACACTCCGTGCCGGGCGCCATCCAGACGGCGAGCATCTCCTCGTCGTCCCGGACGACGGTCACGGGCCGGGCGATGTGGAAACGGTTGCCCGCGTTCTCCCGATAACGCCACAGGATCTGATCCCCGGGCGCCCAGAAGGCCGTAGACGTACCCGCTTCCACCGCTCGTACCGCTCCACCGTCTGCCATGAAGAGATATTAGGTGCCCCGGGCATACGACGCTGCGGCGCGCGTCACGGTTCTCGCCCTGGCGACAATTGGTTACGGACGCGTCATCCGCAGGACATCGAGGGCTTCGTCGAGTTGGACGACGGTCAGGTCACCGCGCTCCACATAGCCGTTCTCCAGCACGACTTGGCGGATCGTCTTGCGTTCCGCCAGTGCTTTCTTGGCCACCTTGGCGGCCTCCTCGTACCCGATGTACTTGTTCAGCGGGGTGACGACGGACGGCGACGACTCGGCGTACTCACGCGCGCGCTCCCGGTGAGCGACGATCCCGTCCACGGTCCGGTCGGCGAGCAGCCGCGAGACGTTCGCAAGCAGCCGGATGGACTCCAGAACATTCCTGGCGATCACCGGCAGCATCACATTGAGCTCGAAGTTGCCCGCGGCCCCGGCGGTGGCGACGGTCGCGTCATTGCCCACGACCTGCGCGGCGACCATCAGCACGGCCTCCGGAATCACCGGATTGACCTTGCCGGGCATGATCGAGGACCCCGGCTGCAGATCGGGCAGCGAGATCTCGGACAGCCCGGTGCGCGGCCCGGACGCCATCCACCGCAGATCGTTCGCGATCTTCGTCAGCCCTACGGCGATGGTCCGCAACTGCCCGCTGGTCTCGACGATCCCGTCCCGGGCACCCTGCGCCTCGAAGTGGTCCCGCGCCTCGGTCAACGGCAGCCCGGTGACGAGGGCGACCTCCGCGATCACGGCGGCGGAGAAACCGGGCGGGGTGTTGATCCCGGTCCCGACGGCGGTCCCGCCGAGCGGCAGCTCGGCGAGCCGGGGCAGCGAGGCCTGCAACCGCTCGACGCCGTACCGCACTTGGGCCGCGTACCCGCCGAACTCCTGCCCCAGCGTCACCGGCGTGGCATCCATCAGATGGGTCCGCCCGGACTTCACGACATCGGAGAACTCGATGGACTTGCGCGACAGCGCGCCCGCGAGATGCTCCAGGGCGGGGATCAGGTCGTGGATCACGGCACCGGTGGCCGCGATGTGAATGCTGGACGGGAAGACGTCGTTGGAGGACTGCGAGGCGTTGACGTGATCATTGGGATGCACATCCCGCCCGAGCCGCTCGGTCGCGAGGGTCGCGATCACCTCGTTGGTGTTCATGTTGGACGAGGTCCCGGACCCGGTCTGGAACACGTCGATCGGGAAGTGCTCGTCCCACGCCCCGCCGGCCACCTCACGGGCCGCCTCCTGGATCGCCTCCGCGATGTCCTTGTCCAGCACGCCCAGCTCGGCGTTCACCTTGGCGGCGGCACCCTTGATGCGGGCCAGCGCCTCGATGTGGGCCCGTTCGATGCGCTGCCCCGAGATCGGGAAGTTCTCCACCGCCCGCTGGGTCTGCGCCCGCCACTTCGCGTCGACCGGAACCCGCACCTCCCCCATCGAATCGTGCTCGATACGGAACGGACCCACTGTCTGACCGTCGGCCATCGCCGATCACCTCCTGTGGGGGACAGCATCGCGGACACGTCCCGTGTTCCCACGCCAGGCGACGGAAACGGAGTGTTCCGGGGCGGCGGTGGCCTGAGGTGCGCGGGTGAGTGGTCCGGGCCGGTGCGGACGGGATTTCCGCCCACCTCGGAGCACGCCTGCGCCGCGCGCGGGTGGGCGGCGGCCGGCAACGGGCTGCGGTAGTCGTCCGACCGGTGCCCGGGATGCCGTACGACCTGGGCGTCCCGGGCGCGACGCGCTCGGTACGGGCGTCCCGGGCACAGGCCTCGGAGCTGGGCAGCACCCCCTGGCAAGCGCCGCCCCGGCAGGAGGCGGCCGCGTGCCGCCCCGCCGCCCCCGCATCGCGATCGAGGACGTCGGCGGCACCGGCGGTGACCGCGATGGTGGTGGCCATCGCGGCGAGGGCGAGGGCGAGGGCGACGGGGGCGTGGGTGGGGGCACGCGGCCGATGGGGCCGTAGGGACGGTCGTGAAGGGGGGGTGACCTGGCGTTCCCCGACGGGATGTACGGGACGGTCCCGTTGGGGAATCCGGCCGCGTGCCGACGACCTGGTACCCGGTGCCGGGGCCGGACGCTCAGCCGCGTGTGCCAGTGGGTCGGGACCCGGCCCCAGGTGCGGGCGGTGACGTGATGCCGGGTGGGCCGCACCGGGTGGGCGGCCGGGGCGGCGACGGCTGTTACGGGGAAGACGGCGACGGCTGCGAGCGCTGCCGCGAGACCGTTGCGCAGGCCGCACCGTCTCCGGTGCGGGCCGCACCATCTCCAGTGGCGGCCGCGCCGACTTCAGCGAGGGCCGCACACTTTTCAGTACGGGCCGGCTCAGTCCAGCCCGTCAGGCGTTTGAGGACGAGGCCCTTTCGGGGCCGATCGGGGGTCTGGGGGCGGGGCCCCCGGGCGGGGCCGGTCGGCGCTACGCCAGCCCAGGCCCCCGTACCGGGATGTGCGTGAACGTCGGCTCCGGCGCCGGGTTCTGGAAGAAGTCGTTGCCCTTGTCGTCGACGACGACGAACGCCGGGAAGTCCTCGACCTCGATCTTCCAGACCGCCTCCATGCCGAGCTCCTCGTACTCGACGACCTCGACCTTCTTGATGCAGTCCTGCGCGAGCCGCGCCGCGGGCCCACCGATCGAGCCGAGGTAGAAGCCGCCGTGTGCGTCGCACGCGTCGGTGACCTGTTTGCTGCGGTTGCCCTTGGCGAGCATCACCTTGGAGCCGCCCGCCGCCTGGAACTGCTCGACGTAGGAGTCCATGCGACCGGCCGTGGTCGGGCCGAAGGAGCCGGACGCGTAGCCCTCGGGGGTCTTCGCCGGACCCGCGTAGTACACCGGGTGGTCCTTCAGGTACTGCGGCATCTCCTCGCCCGCGTCGAGCCGCTCCTTGATCTTGGCGTGTGCGATGTCGCGGGCCACGACGAGCGGGCCGGAGAGCGAGAGCCGGGTCTTGACCGGGTACTTGGTCAGCTCGGCGAGGATGTCGTCCATGGGCTGGTTGAGGTCGATCCGGACGACGCCCTCCTCGGCGGAGTCCAGGTGCTCGTCGGTCGTCTCCGGCAGGAACCGCGCCGGGTCCGTCTCCAACTGCTCCAGGAACACGCCCTCCGCGGTGATCTTCGCGACGGCCTGCCGGTCGGCCGAGCAGGACACGGCGATGGCGACCGGGCAGGACGCGCCGTGCCGGGGGAGGCGCACCACGCGCACGTCGTGGCAGAAGTACTTGCCGCCGAACTGCGCCCCGATCCCGATCCGCTGCGTCAGCTCGAAGACCTTCTGCTCCAGGTCCTTGTCCCGGAAGCCGTGCCCCAACTCCGAGCCCTCGGCCGGGATCTCGTCCAGGTAGTGCGCGGAGGCGTACTTCGCGGTCTTCAGCGCGTACTCGGCGCTCGTGCCGCCGACCACGATCGCCAGGTGGTACGGCGGGCAGGCCGCCGTACCGAGCGAACGGATCTTCTCCTCCAGGAACTTCATCATCGAGCCCTCGTTGAGGACCGCCTTCGTCTCCTGGTAGAGGAACGACTTGTTGGCCGAGCCGCCGCCCTTCGCCATGAACAGGAATTTGTAGGCGCCGCCGTCGGTCGCGTACAGCTCCACCTGTGCGGGCAGGTTCGACCCGGTGTTCTTCTCGTCCCACATGGTCAGCGGGGCCATCTGCGAGTACCGCAGATTGAGGTTCAGATACGCGTCGTAGATGCCGCGGGAGAGCGCCTTCTCGTCCTCACCTTCGGTGAGGACGTTCTGCCCGCGCTTGCCCATGACGATGGCCGTACCGGTGTCCTGGCACATGGGCAGCACGCCGGCCGCCGCGATGTTCGCGTTCTTCAGGAGGTCCAGCGCCACGAACTTGTCGTTGTTCGACGCCTCGGGGTCGTCGATGATCCGGCGCAACTGCGCGAGGTGGGCCGGCCGCAGATAGTGCTGGATGTCGTGGATCGCCTCGGCCGCGAGCTTGCGCAGCGCCTCCGGCTCGACCTTGAGGAACGTCCGCCCGTCGGCCTCGAAGGTGGAGACACCCTCGGAGGTCACCAGCCGGTACGGGGTGGTGTCCTCTCCCATGGGGAGCAGATCGGTGTACGCGAACTCAGGCATGTCGCCCATTCCTCACTCGACAGACTGTGTCTTTGGCTCGGTTCACCTCCGGGGCGCCAAAGCCTGTGTCGAGCCCCCGACCGTGCTCGACCCTTCGGGCCTCCGCGCGCTCGGACTCTCGACACAGGCGCGCCCCTTCGGCTCACTCGCCGCCGGCCGGCCTCCATTGGCAGGCGCCCACCAGCGTAGAACCTGCCGCTGACAGCGGGCTTGTGAGGTAAGGCTCAGTTCTCCGGACCCGGGCCGCGCCAACGTTGTCCACAACCGTCGCCCACAGGCCTAGTCGCGATCTATCGCGTTTCGGTACGCTGCTGCCGTGGACCTTCAGAAGCAGCCCGCATCCGCACCCACGGCCCCGCAGCCCGCGCCCGCTGTCGGCGACGTGCCCGCCTCCGCGCTACGCGCCTCGGACGCCGACCGTGACCGCATCGCCGACATCCTGCGCGAGGCCCTGGCCGAGGGGCGCCTGGACTCGGACGAGCACGCCGAGCGGGTCGAGGGGGTGCTGAGCGCCAAGACGGTCGGCGAGCTGGAGGTCTTCATCCAGGACCTGCCGGCCGCCCATGGGCACCGGCGGACGACCCCGTCGTACAGCCCCGCCCCGAACCGCCCGACGGAGGGCGCGATCCCGGCCGAGGCCGACCAGCACGTGGTGGCGGTCTTCAGCTCCGCGATGCGCAAGGGTCGCTGGCGCGCGGGCCGCCGTATGCACGCGTACGCCGTGTTCGGCAGTGTCGAGATCGACCTCAGCGAGGCGATCTTCGAGTACCAGCAGATCGTCATCAAGGCGATCTCGGTCTTCGGCAACGTCGAGATCCGCGTCCCGGAGAACGTGTCGCTGCGCGGCACCGGCGGTGGCGTCCTCGGCAACTTCGAGGTGGACACGCTGGACTCACTGGAGCCGGACGCGCCCGTGATCTACGTCGACGGATGGGCCGTACTCGGAAACATCGAGGCAAAACCCAAGCGGGGCAAGCTCGTTGCGGACATTCTCGATCGGGTTACGCGCAAGGTCGACAAGAGTTTGCGCAAGCACCTGGATCGTTGACGGTTGTGAATCGGGACACATGTGGAGGTGATCGGTCCACGCCCGCGCGGCCCTGACATCGCGCAGAAGCGCCCGAAAACCAGCGGTTCGGAACTCAGTGCATAGGCGCGCGCACAGCGGGTAGGCCTTGCTGCATCGTCTCTCGCTCGCGAAGCCGTCGTCAGGAGTAGACCGTGCTGCAACCGCCGCATTCGTCCCTGCAGGTAGCTGTTGTTCCGGCTCAGCGGGTGCCTGCGCGAGACAGGGACCAAGACGCTCCATGGCACACCGAAGCGGTGTGCCGGCGCGACGAGGCAGGCCTGTTCTTCGCACCCTCCAAGGAACCCACCGCCGCCCGACTCTCCCGCGAGGACGCCGCCAAGCGCGTCTGCGCCCGCTGTCCGGTCATGGTCGAGTGCCGGGAGCACGCACTCCTGCAACCCGAGCCCTACGGCGTCTGGGGCGGCCTCACCGCCGCCGAACGCCGCGTGGTCCTGGCCAGGCGCCGCCGCCGCGACCTGGAACTCCAGAAGGCGCGCGCTGCGGGCCGTATAGCGGCAGCAGGATGACGAAAGGCGCCCCCTCCGCACCAGGGGGCGCCTTTTTCATTGCCGGGCGGGGCAACCACCCAAGGGGCGCGGGGCTGTGACATGTACGGCTCCGCCGCGTGGGCGCGACCAGCCACGGCGGACCCGCGGTCGCACATGGTCCGCAGCCCCCCATCCTTAGGCGCGTTACTTGGCCCGGTCGAAGTCGATCGCGCTGTACGCCCGCAACTTGCTCAACCGGTGCTCCGAGTCGATCCGCCGCACCGTCCCGGACTTCGACCGCATCACGATCGAGTCGGTGGTCGCGGTCTCCGAGCGATACCGGACACCCCGCAGCAGCTCCCCGTCCGTGATCCCGGTCGCGACGAAGAACACGTTCTCGCCCGACACCAGGTCGTCGGTGGTGAGCACCCGGTCCAGGTCGTGCCCGGCGTCCAGCGCCCGCTGCCGCTCGGCGTCGTCCTTGGGCCACAACTTGCCCTGGATCACACCCCCCAGACACTTCACGGCACAGGCCGAGATGATGCCCTCGGGGGTGCCGCCGACACCGAGCAGCAGATCCACGCCGGTGCCTTCGCGCAGCGCCAGGATCGACCCGGCGACATCCCCGTCGGAGATCAGCTTGATCCGCGCACCGGTCTCCCGGATCTCCTTGATGATGCCGTCGTGCCGCGGCCGGTCCAGGACGACGACGGTGACGTCCTCGGGCGTGACCCGCTTGGCCTTGGCGACCCGGCGGATGTTCACCGAGATCGGGGCCTCGATGTCGACGAACTCGGCCGCCTCGGGCCCGGCGACGAGCTTGTCCATGTAGAAGACGGCGGACGGGTCGAACATCGAACCCCGGTCCGCGGCGGCCAGCACGGCGATCGCGTTCGGCATGCCCTTGGCGTTGAGCGTGGTCCCGTCGATCGGGTCGACGGCGATGTCGCACTCCGGCCCGGTCCCGTCACCGACGCGCTCGCCGTTGAAGAGCATCGGCGCCTCGTCCTTCTCGCCCTCACCGATGACGACGACGCCGTTCATCGAGACGGTGGAGACGAGGGTCCGCATGGCACGCACGGCGGCACCGTCGGCGCCGTTCTTGTCACCGCGCCCGACCCAGCGGCCCGCGGCCATCGCGGCGGCTTCGGTCACCCGGACGAGTTCCAGGGCGAGGTTGCGGTCGGGGGCCTCGGAGGGGACTTCGAGTTCGGACGGCAGATGATGATGCTCGGTCATCGGAGCGCACCTTTCTGATACGACGACGGCCGGATGAGGGTATGGCCCCGACTCTATCGCCAGGCAGACAAAATGAGCAGGGGGCCCCACGGATGAGCGGCCGGGGCACCTGCGACGATAGGGGGCGTGGCAGGTTCGAACGGCAAGCAGAAGACGGTCCGGGACATGATTCTCTCCCTGGGCCTGATCGGGATCGCGGCGGCGATCGTCTACATCTTCATCCCGCACAGCGACCACGCTCCGGACGTCAAGCGGGTCGACTACCGCGTGGAGCTGCTCACGGCACGCCGCGCGGCGCCGTACCCGGTGGCGGCGCCGGAGGGCCTGTCCCAGAGCTGGAAGGCGACCTCGGTCCGCTACAACGGCGCCGCGTTCGACGCCTGGCACCTCGGGTTCAGTGCCCCCGGTGGTCAGTACGTGCAGATAGAGCAGTCGACTCAGAAGCCCGCCGACTTCGTCGACACCGCCAGCCAGGGCGCCGCCGCGACGAAGACCACCCAGACCATCGACGGCCGCACCTGGACCCGCTACACCGGCGGCCGCTACGACGCCCTCGTGCTCGCGGACAAGGGCTCGACGACGGTGGTGGCGGGCACGGGCTCGTTCACCCAACTGACCGAGATGGCGAAGGCGTTGAGGACGAAGTAGCCCGACGGATGTGACGAAGGCCCCCGGTGCCGTGTTCGCCGGGGGCCTTCCGCGTGCCAGGTGTCTCGGTCGATTCCGGCGACTCAGACGGTGGTGACGACCTCGTCGTACTCCAGGCGCGGGGAGCGCGGGAACCAGGCGTCCTCGCCCGGCTTGCCGATGTTGACGACGACGAACGGGGTGTGGTCGTCGTCCAGGAACTCCTTCTGGACGCCCGCGAAGTCGAGACCGGTCATCGGGCCGGCGGCCAGGCCGGCGGCGCGGATGCCGATGATGAAGTACGCGGCCTGGAGGGCGGCGTTCAGCGCGGCGTTGCCCTCGCGGACCGAACGCTCGCCGAAGACGGCGTCCTTGGCCTGCGGGAAGTGCGGGAACAGGTTGGGCAGTTCCTCGTGGAACTCGTTGTCCGCGGAGAGGATCGCGACCAGCGGGGCGGCGGCGGTCTTCTTCTGGTTGCCCTCGGCGAGGTGCCGCACGAGACGCTCGCGGGCCTCGGGGGAGCGGACCAGGGTGATGCGCAGCGGCGACTGGTTCATGGAGGTCGGGCCGTACTTGACCAGGTCGTAGATCGCCTGGACCTGCTCGTCGGTCACGGGCTCGTCGGTGAAGGTGTTCGCGGTGCGGGCCTCGCGGAACAGCAGGTCCTGGGCGGCGGGGTCAAGAACGAGAGACATACGAGAACTTCCTCGGGGGCGGAAGCGGATATCCGGACCGCGGTCCGGATAGGCTGACGGGACCGACCGTACGCGACGGGAGGTTCAACATTCAACCAAAACCGGAGCATGGTGATCCGCCTCACAGCAGATCACCCTCGGTGCTACTCGCGGCCCTCTTCTTCGGCCTCTTCCTCCGCCAGCGCCGCGTCCAGCCGCGCCCGGGCCCCGTCCAGCCAGCGCCGGCACACCTTGGCCAGCTCCTCGCCCCGCTCCCAGAGCGCGAGTGACTCCTCCAGCGTCGTACCGCCCGCCTCCAGCCGCCGTACGACCTCGATCAGCTCGTCGCGCGCCTGCTCGTAGCCGAGCGACTCCGCCGTACCGGCACCTTCGTCCACCTTGCTGGTCATCCGCCCACCCTATGCATCAACAGGAACTACGCCTCGACCCGAACCGTGAACCCACCCGCGGCGACCCGCGCGCGCAGCACCTCGTCCGCCGTCACCTCTTCCGGGTCCCGGACGACATGTCCGTCGGACCGCTGGAGCACCGCGTACCCCCGCTTCAGGGTCGCCGCGGGGGAGAGGGCCACCACGCGCGCGTGCGTGTGGGTCAGCTCCGAGTCGGCGCGGTCCAGGAGATGGCCGAGGGTGCGCCGGCCGCGGTCGAGGAGGGCGGCGACATGATCCGCCCGCTCGTCGACCATCCGTTGCGGATCCTGTATCGACGGCCGCGACAGCGCCTGCGCCAGCCCGCGCTCCTCCCGGTCCACGAACGCGCCCACACACCGCCGCGCCCGGTCGCGCAACTGCCGTACGCGCTCGTACTCCTCGCCCACGTCCGGTACGACCTTCTTCGCCGCGTCGGTGGGGGTGGAGGCGCGCAGGTCGGCGACGTAGTCCAGGAGGGGGTTGTCGGGCTCGTGCCCGATCGCGGACACCACGGGCGTACGACAGGCCGACACGGCCCGGACGAGCTGCTCGTCGGAGAACGGCAGCAGGTCCTCCACGCTGCCGCCGCCGCGCGCCACGATGATCACGTCCACGCCGTCGAGCGCGTCCAGCTCCTTCACGGCCTGCACGACCTGCGGCACCGCGTGCACACCCTGCACGGGCACGTTGCGCACCTCGAAGCGGACGGCGGGCCAGCGATGCCGCGCGTTCTCCAGCACATCCCGCTCGGCGGCCGAGGCCCGCCCGCAGACCAGCCCGATGAGCTGCGGCAGGAACGGCAGCGGCTTCTTCCGGTCGGCCGCGAACAGCCCCTCCGCGGCCAGCGACTTCTTCAACTGCTCCAGCCGCGCGAGGAGTTCACCCACCCCCACCGGCCTTATCTCCGTGGCCCGCAACGACAACTGCCCGCGCGGCGCGTACCACTCGGGCTTCGCGAGGACGACCACGCGCGCGCCCTCGCTGACGACATCGGCGATCTCGTCGAACACCTGCCGGAAGCACGTCACGCTCACCGAGATGTCGTACGACGGGTCGCGCAGCGTCAGGAACACGACACCGGCACCGGGCCGCCGCGACAACTGGGTGATCTGCCCCTCGACCCACACCGCGCCGAGCCGGTCGATCCACCCGCCGATCAGCCGGGAGACCTCACCGACGGGGAGCGGGGCGTCCGGAGCCGTGTTGAGAGCCATGCGCCGAGAGTAACGGCCGCTTCTGACAACGCGGTCGAGGTGAGGAGCGTGTGACCGTCAACCGGTCTCCGTGTCGGCCTTGTTCCGGTTGCCCTGCACCGCGAGCACCACCAGCCCGACCGCCAACCAGATCGCGCCCACCACCTGTGCGGTACCGGACGCCTCCACGATCACCGCGACGGTGATCGCCGCTCCCAGCACCGGCACCAGGACGTGCCGCCACCACACCACCGGCCCTCCCCGGCGCCGTACCGCGAACCAGCCCACCACGCTCGCGTGCAGCAGCGTGAACGCGGTCAGGGCGCCGATGTCGACGACCGACACCAGGTGGTCGAGTCCGTCGTCGCGGCGGGCCGCCCAGACCGCGGCGATCAGCGTGATGACGGCCGCAGCGAGCAGCGCGACCCGGGGTACTCCGTCGTCGGTCTTCGACAGGGCGCGCGGGAGGCGTCGGTCGCGGGCCATCGCGAACACCAGGCGGCCCGCCGCGGCCTGCCCGACGAGCGCCGCGAAGGCCGCGCCGATGGCCTTGCTGACGGCCACCAGGTTGTGCAGCCAGTCGCCGACCGAGACGTCGACCGCGTCGTAGAACGCCGATCCCTGCTTCCCCGCGTCGGCGGCGAGCTGTGCGGAGGTCGTCGGCTCCAGGAGGGCGACCAGGTACGTCTGGGCGATGAACAGGACTCCGGCGAGCGCGAGGCAGAACAGCAGTGCCCTGGCGACCTTCTCGGAGCCGCCGGTGACCTCCTCCGCGAAGGTCGCGACCGCGTCGAAGCCCAGGTAGGAGAGCACGGCGACCGAGACCGCGCCGATCACCGCCGACAGTGCGAACGCGCCCTGTGTGCCGTCCCCGGAGAGCGGTGACAGCCAGCCCCGCTCGGCGCCGTCCCGCGCGAGGACGACGATCGCCGACACGACGAAGATCACCAGGACCACGATCTCCATCGCGAGCACCAGGAAGCCCACGCGCGCGGCGGCCCGTACTCCCCAGAGGTTGAGGCAGGTAGTGAGGACGACCGCCAGCGCGGTCCACACCCACCGGGAGACGTCCGGGACCAGCGCGTTCATGGCGATCCCGGAGAAGAGGTAGGCGACCGCGGGGATCAGGACGTAGTCCAGCATCGCCATCCAGCCGGCGATGAACCCGGCCTCCCTGCCGAGCCCCACGCGCGCGTAGGCGAACACCGAGCCCGCCTGAGGGACGACCCGCACCATCTGCGCGTAGCTGAACGCGGTGAACGCCATCGCGACGGTCGCCACGATGTACACGAGCGCGACCGCGCCGTGCGACTTGGCGTCCAGGGTGCCGAACACGCCGACCGGCGCCATCGGGGCGATGAACAGCAGCCCGTAGACGACGAGATCCCGGAATCCGAGACTCCGCCGCAGCCGGGGTCCCCCGCCGGCCGTGGCCGTCGCGTCCGCATCGGCGCCCGTACCCGTGTCGGCCATCTCGCGTCTCCCGTACGTTGTGTCCGGCCCCGTCCCTCCCACTCCACGGCCAGTCTCCCGAACGACGCGATCTTTGACCCGTCGAGCGCGGCCTTACGATGGGACGCATGACTGCTTCGTCTGGCCGCCGTGTCCTGCTCGCCGCCCCCCGGGGCTACTGCGCGGGTGTGGACCGCGCCGTGATCGCCGTCGAGAAAGCCCTGGAGCAGTACGGGGCTCCGATCTATGTCCGGCACGAGATCGTGCACAACAAGTACGTCGTCCAGACCCTGGAGAAGAAGGGGGCCATCTTCGTCGAGCGGACCGAGGAGGTCCCCGAGGGGAACATCGTGATGTTCTCCGCGCACGGCGTCGCGCCCGTCGTCCACGACGAGGCCAAGCAGGGCCGGCTCGCCACCATCGACGCGACCTGCCCCCTGGTGACCAAGGTCCACAAAGAAGCCGTCCGTTTCGCCAACGACGACTTCGACATCCTCCTCATCGGCCACGAGGGCCACGAGGAGGTCATCGGCACCTCCGGAGAGGCCCCCGACCACATCACCCTGGTCGACGGCCCGTCCGACGTCGCCAAGGTCGAGGTCCGCGACCCGTCCCGGGTGGTCTGGCTCTCCCAGACGACCCTCTCCGTGGACGAGACCATGGAGACCGTCGACGCCCTGAAGGAGAAGTTCCCGCAGCTCATCTCCCCGCCCAGCGACGACATCTGCTACGCCACGCAGAACCGCCAGCTCGCCGTGAAGCAGATGGGCGAGGAGGCCGAGCTGGTGATCGTGGTCGGCTCGAAGAACTCCTCCAACTCCGTACGGCTCGTCGAGGTCGCCAAGCTGGCCGGCGCCCGCGCCGCGTACCTGGTGGACTTCGCCGACGAGATCGAGGAGGCCTGGCTGGAGGGCGTGACCACGGTCGGCGTGACCTCGGGCGCCTCCGTACCGGAGATCCTGGTCGAGCAGGTGCTGGAGTGGCTGTCCGCGCGCGACTACGAGGACGTCGAGCTGGTCAAGGCGGCCGAGGAGTCCATCACGTTCTCGCTGCCCAAGGAACTCCGCCGCGACCTGCGCGAAGAGGCGGCCGCACTGGTCGCCGAGCGCACGGGTGCGGACCGTTCGACCCCCTCCGGGCAGTGACTGTCAGTCGTTCGTCGTAGCGTGGATCCATGCAGATCTTCGGCGTGGACATCGGTGGATCCGGGATCAAGGGCGCCCCTGTGGACCTGGACAAGGGCGAATTGACCCAAGAGCGGTGCAAGGTGCTGACCCCGCACCCGGCGACACCGGACGGAGTGGCCGACGGCGTGAAGGAAGTCGTCGACCACTTCGGCTGGACGGGACCGGTCGGGCTCACGTTTCCAGGTGTGGTGACCGGCGGGGCCACGATCCGTACGGCGGCGAACGTCGACAAGAGCTGGATCGACACGGACGCGGGAGCGCTGTTCAGCGACAGACTCGGCGGCCTCCCGGTGACCGTCGTCAACGACGCGGACGCGGCGGGCGTCGCCGAGATGCACTTCGGCGCCGGGCGCGACCGCAAGGGCACGGTGATCCTGCTGACCTTCGGCACGGGCATCGGCAGCGCCCTCTTCGTCAACGGCGTCCTCGTCCCGAACACGGAGCTGGGCCACCTTGAGCTGAACGGCCACGACGCCGAGAAGAAGGCGTCCAGCAAGGCCAAGGAGGACGGCGAGCTGACCTGGGAGCACTGGGCCAACCGGGTCCAGAAGTACCTCGCCCACGTCGAGATGCTGTTCTCGCCCGAGCTGTTCATCATCGGCGGCGGAGTCAGCCGTAAGGCCGACAAGTTCCTGCACTTCATCGAGGACATCAAGGCCGAGATCGTGCCGGCGCAGTTGCAGAACAACGCGGGGATCGTGGGGGCGGCGATGCATGCGGCGGGGGACGACTAGGGGTGGGGTCGGGGGCGGCTACGGGGGCGGCGGCTAGGGCCGGTTGCCGGGCTGTCGGCTTCGGCGGACGTGTGTGGAGGGGCGGCGGCGCTGGTTGCCGGGCGCGGGGGCTTGTGCGGGCGGGCGTGGGTCCGGCCTGTGTGGGTTTGGGCGGATCGGTCGGCGCGGCATGTCCGGCGGACCGCGTGTTCGGCGGATCAGTCACCGGCCCGGGACTGCCCCCGGGACTGCCCCCGGCACTGACCTCGAGACCGACCACAGGACTGCCCGCCTCCGCAACCGACCTCCCTGCCCCCGGGACCGGCGCCGGAACTGGCCCGGGAAGTCACGCGCGCATGAACCGGCCCCGGAAGTCACGCGCGCGTGAACCGCCGCCCCCGGAAGTCACCCGCGCCGCCGACGCTTCAGCAGGCGGATCCGGCGGACCGTCGCGATGAGGCCCGCGACGAGCGTCCCGCCGTACAGCCAGCCGGCCTGTGTGGCGAGGCCGGTGAAGAGGCCGACCAGGCGGTTGGCGAGGCCGCCGCTGCCCTCGGCCACCGGGAACAGGCCGACGGCGAAGGCGATCGGCACGACGACCGGCGCGGTCAGCAGGTCGCCCCGCCGGATCCAGAGCGCGGTCAGCACGCACACCGGCAGGAACAGCACGCCGTACACGGTCAGCGATGCCCCGAACAGCAACTGGTCGACGCACCCGAGCACGAACATCACCGCCGCGCAGAACAGACCGCCGCCGAGCCCGGTGAGCCGGGGGTTCGGCAGTTGCCGTACGGTCTGGGCCGCCGCGGGGCCCGGGTGTCGTACGGCCGCCGGACGGCGCTGTGCGGTGCCGCGGGCCTGCGGGTTCGGGCGGGTCGTGCGGGCCGGGCCGCCGTTCGGGCCCCGGCCCGCCTGCGGGGGCAGGGGCGGGGCCCCGCGTCTTGCGCCGGGCTGTGGGGGTCGTGTCCTGTGTTGCTCCACTGGACCAACTTAGGTCGGTTTATGTGCCGAATAGGTCCCGGGACACGCCGATGAGCAGAGCTTGGCCAGGTGTTCGACGCGAAGCCGGGACGGGGCGGGTCACGCCGTAGACTGGTGGATCGGCCCCGGGAGCCAGTCCCCGTAGGTCCCCTCCATCGCTCTCACGCCTCTCACGTACGGGAAGTCGCAACGTGTCGCTCACGATCGGAATCGTCGGTCTGCCGAATGTCGGCAAGTCGACCCTGTTCAACGCCCTGACCAAGAACGACGTGCTCGCGGCCAACTACCCGTTCGCCACGATCGAGCCCAACGTCGGCGTGGTCGGTGTCCCCGACGCGCGCCTGACGAAACTGGCCGAGATCTTCTCCTCGCAGAAGATCCTCCCGGCGACGGTCGACTTCGTCGACATCGCGGGCATCGTGAAGGGCGCGTCGGAGGGCGAGGGCCTGGGCAACAAGTTCCTCGCGAACATCCGTGAGTCCGACGCGATCTGCCAGGTCATCCGCGCCTTCAAGGACGAGAACGTCGTCCACGTCGACGGCAAGGTCTCGCCCAAGGACGACATCGAGACGATCAACACCGAGCTGATCCTCGCCGACCTCCAGACCATCGAGAAGGTCCTGCCGCGCCTCCAGCGGGAGTCGCGCATCAAGAAGGACATCGGCCCGAAGGTCGCGGCGGTCGAGGCGGCGCAGGAGATCCTGGAGAAGGGCGACACGCTCTTCTCGCAGGGCATCGTCCAGGGCTCCGGCAACGAGGAACTCCTCCACGACCTGCACCTGTTGACGACCAAGCCCTTCCTCTACGTCTTCAACGTCGACGAGGACGAGCTGGTGGACGAGGACTTCAAGACCGAGCAGCGCGCCCTGGTCGCCCCCGCCGAGGCGATCTTCCTCAACGCCAAGCTGGAGGCGGACCTCGCCGAGCTCGACGAGGAGGAAGCGATGGAGCTCCTGGAGTCGGTTGGCGTCGAGGAGCCCGGCATGACGACCCTGGCCCGCGTCGGCTTCGACACCCTCGGCCTCCAGACCTACCTCACGGCAGGCCCCAAGGAATCCCGAGCCTGGACCATCAAGAAGGGCGCCACCGCCCCCGAGGCCGCCGGCGTCATCCACACCGACTTCCAGAAGGGCTTCATCAAGGCGGAGGTCATCTCCTTCGCCGACCTGGTGGAGACCGGCTCGGTGGCGGAGGCCCGCGCCAAGGGGAAGGCGCGGATGGAGGGCAAGGAGTATGTGATGCAGGACGGGGATGTTGTGGAGTTCCGGTTCAACGTGTAGCGGCTGACTTATCACCACGTCGCTGATCTGGCAAACGTGCAGGTCAGGAAGGTCCCGACTCTTCGGAGTCGGGACCTTAGTTTTCTCCCGTGCTGGGATGGTGCTGGGATAGCTGACCCCTCGTCACCTGTCGTCATCCCTGGTCATCCGTACCGTGCTGGGATTGTGCTGGGATGGGATGGGAACGCCCGTGCTGGGTTTCGGGCGCTGGGCTGCCCGATGCGAGGGGTGGCGAGAGAGGCTCCGTCCACACGCCCTCTTCATGACTCCGGGGCTCCGCGCAGATCGTG
This sequence comes from Streptomyces sp. NBC_01478, assembly GCF_036227225.1. Classification (GTDB taxonomy): domain Bacteria; phylum Actinomycetota; class Actinomycetes; order Streptomycetales; family Streptomycetaceae; genus Streptomyces. The sequence continues at coordinate 7,403,056 of NZ_CP109444.1, forward strand.
GCGCTTTTCCTACTCGTTTGACACACTCGGGGTATGGGTGAGACGACGTACAGCATCGGGGAAGGGCCGGCGACGCGGGTGAGCCTGTCGCTGCCCGAAGGGACCGCGGAGGCGATCCGGGCGCGGGTAGGCAAGCGGGAGTTCTCCGCGTTCATCGCTGAGGCGGTCGAGCGTGAGCTGCGCGGGCAGGTCCTCGACGAGTATCTGGCGGACTACGAGAACCGCAAGGGGCCGGTCTCCGAGCAGGCCCGGCAGCGGGCACGGCAGGTCTTCGACGAGGTGTTCGCCGAGGAGGGCCAGTGGCCCGCCGCAAGCTGAGTCACGAGGGGACGCTGGTCCTCGACAGTGAGGGGCTCTCGAAGCTGCTCGCCGACGACGAGCAGGTGGTGGCTCTGGTCGCTGAGGCGCGCTCGCGCGGCATGGAGGTCGTGGTCTGCGCGCTCACCATCATCGAGGCCGTGCATGCCCGTACGAACAAGGCGCGACTGAACTGGCTGCTCTCGGGGCTGCGCGTGGTTCCGGTGGGTGACGAGGAGGCGAGGGCGGCCTCGAAGCTGCTGATGGATGCCAGCCTGCACGGGCACAAGTACGCCATCGATGCGGCGGTCGCCGAGGCGGCACTGCGACAGCATCGCCCCGTGGTCATGCTGACTTCCGATATCGACGACATGGTCAAGCTCTGCGGCGATCGGGTCCGGCTCGTGGCGGTGTGATTTCCCCTGGTCCGCGGTGCGAAAGGGCAGTGCCCGATAGGGCGAGGCGAGTTCCAGGGGCGAGGTTGCAGATCGTCGCTTGCTGCCTTTCGACGGGTGCTCAGGGCGTGGCGGTGGAACTACAAGTATTCGGCGGATCCCCGGTTTCGGTAACCGGCGATCCGCCGCTATGTTGCTGCGGGGAGATGGGGCTGCGGAGGTTCCGGATTTGCCGACTCTTCGTGAGATTCCGTAGGTCGTGGGCGGAGCCAAGGCTCAGTAAGAGCGGGGGCCGTAAGGGCTCCAGTGGCCGAGGAAGGGCTTGAGGTCGTCGCCGCTGGGCTTCTGCGGCGTGGGCAGCTTCGGTGCCGAGGCGGACTCGGTGAGGTGTTTGAGGTGCGCGTCCGCGAACGCGAGCCACGCCTCAATCTCGGTCCGCTCCTGCCCGGGTGGCAGTGATGTGGCGTGGTCGCGTACTGCTGCGACGTATTCGGACAGGCGGCTGGCCCGGTGCCAGGCATCTGCCTGCTCTTCGAGGTGTTTGACGCGATAGGTGTGGGCGTATACGGCGCGGGCTTCCTGTATGGCGGCTTCCCAGCGCCTCTGCTGTGCTTCTCTGGCTTGCTGGTCTGCAAGGCGTTTACGTTCCGCGGCTTCGCCACGAAGGCCGACCTCTTGTGCGATCTCGGCAAGTTGGTCTTCCAGCGGCCGGCCGGGGAGGTCGGCCCATTCGCTGGCGCGGTGCGGACTGCCGCCGCGGAGCATGAAACGCAGGCGACAGGAGGGGGTGTAGTCGAAGCGGGCGATGCGCATCCATGAGTACTTCTTGGCGTCGGCGAGTTCTTTGTCGGTGGGGACGTGTTCGCTGCGGTCCTGTTCTTGAAGGACGAGGAATCCGACACTTTCGCCTTGTGCGGTGATGGTGAAGTGCGGTGGTGCCTTGCGGCGCCGATGGGGCGGGGCGCGCCCTGTGTGGCTCCGAGTGCCGCCTTATGGCCTTGTGCTTCGGTGGCGGTGATGAGGGTCTGGATGATGCGCAGGGCTCGGCCCTGGAGGGGTTTGGTCAGGCCCATGGGCTGTGGCTGCTTTTGGAGGGCGGCCACGACGGCATGGGGTTTGGTGAGCCTGGCCGGCACAGGGAGCGGGGTGAGTTCCGCGAGGCGCCAGGCAGGGATGTCGACCAGCTTGATTTCGTAGCCGCGGTGGGTGCGGTATCCGTGGAGTTCCTGTGTGTGGGGGATCTTGCCGGACTTGCGGGCGGCGTTGACCCGTGACGCCCAATTCGCTGCGTGCCGGCCAGATTCGATGGGCTTGATTAGGCAGCCGTCGTTCGCGGCGGCCAGTTCTTCGAGTAGTTGGTCCGCGTAGTTCGTACGGGCCTTCGGCACGGCTCTGGGGCGCGGCGATGTCGGCTTTCGGGCGGGCCGTTCCGGTGGTCGGGTGCTCTGCTCCACGGGGTGGATGCCGCGTTCGGTGAGACGCAGCCGCCCTTTCTCGGTGAGGTGGGCGCTCCAATGCCCGCGGTGTTTGGTGATTTTGATGAACCCTCGGTTCTGCAGGGCCTGTCCGCTGGTCTTGTACGTGCTGTCCGGCCAGACTCCGTCGGGACACCCCTGGCCCACCCATTCGAGCACGGCCTGCTGCCGCTCATTGAGGGCCTGGTGCATGTGGTCCCCCTGCGATTCCTAGCTGCGCTGCCTCGGAGACAATGCCCACCGCTTCCAGGGGAATTCCGGACGACCTGAGAGAGCCTTCGATCGGATGAGACCTGGCGTATGGCGCGTTTACAGCGAGAAAAGCTCTTCCTGGTAGTTCTCGACGACGCCGTGCCGCGGATAGAAGAGGCCGAGCAGCATGAACGTCCTGGGTCGCTTGGCCAGGTTGCCGACGAAGCAGTGGACGACGTGGTCCGGTGCGAACATCCGGGTGAACCAGCGCTCCCGCAGCTGTTCCTCCACCCCCTGTTGCCCGTACTGGCGCAGGTATTTGCGGTAGGACTCGCCGGCCTCCCAGTCCCGGAGGGCCATGTCGTGACCGGTGCAGTCGGAGTCGTCGCAGCGGAGGCGGTAGCGAAACTCCAACGGTACCCACTCCAGTTGGCGCAGGTCCTGGTCGAGGAGATCCATCTGATCGGCCAGGGCGGCCTTGGAGACAGGCCAGGGCTCGGCGGGCTCAAGGCGGAAGTCGACGGTGTGCGCCGCTGGTCGGAAGAGGCCGAGCGACGTGCCGTGCTTCTCCTGGTCTCGTTTGATGGCACACAGCGATGGGGCGATCAGCGGGCGGAGGATCGAATAGCGCTCGCGCCAGCCGTCGCTCGTGCCGATCCTGTCGATGACCTTGAGGGTGTCCGGGTTCGGGCGCAGGCTCTCGGGCCGGCGGTCCTGGTGATGGCGGCGTACGTCGACCTCGATGATCGTGTACTTGGTGAACTGGCTCTCCTGGCTCAGGAGCCGGAAGGGCACAGGGAAGAGGCGGACGTGCTCGGGAGTGCCGCGGTCGAGGCGTATGCCAGCGACGCAGCTGGTCTCGCGGTACTTCGTGGACAGTTCCGGATACGTCTTGACCGTGATCAGTATTCGTGCGCGCTCCCACGCTCCTGCCATACCCCACCCCCGGTCCGCTGCTTCTGGACCAGATTGGAAGTGAGGTAGTTGGCACGCGCAAGAGTGCCGTCGAGGAGAGGAGTTGAAGTCAGGCCAAGGGGCTGACGGGTAGTGACATGCGCTTGCGCAGGGTCTCCAGGACGACGTGGCGGTGGCAGCGCTGTTGGTCTCTCTCAAAGCACAGCACGGCGACCCGCTCCTGAGCTGCGTGTTCTGCGAGTTCATCGAGTTCGGCCTGGGCCGCGTCGGAGCTCAGCAGGCTGCGGAAACGTGCGCGGCCCTCGCTGATGCGTCCTTCCCAGAAGGGGGCCCGGTTGTCCTTCGGGTTCCCCAGGGCGCGCAGGTGGGTGTAGGCGATGCCGGCCTCGTTGAGGGCGTGTGTGAGGCGGGTCTTGCTGAATCCGGGCTTGCGGCTGATGGGGGTCAGGCGGACGTCGGCGACCGTGCTGATCTGGGCAGAGAGGAGGGAAGCGATGAAGGATTCGATGTCCCGCCCCTCGTATCCGGCGGACCACAGCCCAGGGTCTGCCGTCTGGGTCTGGCGGAACAGGTCGTCGAGGGAGACGCCGAGTGCGGCAGTGAGTGCACCAACGGTGAAGAAACCTGGCTGAATTGGTCCCCCGTCCTCCAGTTGCTTCAGAGTGGCGAGCTGAATGCCTGCCTCTTTCGCAAGGCGTTCTGGAGTCCAGGCGTGTTCCTCACGTAGCGCCCTGACGTGGGCAGCGAGCGTCCGGTTCGGGGCGGGTGAGGGAAGAGTTAAGGGGCGTTCGGCCATGAACCGGGATCCTAACTTCCGCCGGAATCTCACAGCTAATTTTCCGCTCGGGCCTGCGCATGTCGTTCGCGTGAGCGGATACCGAAGGCTGAGGTGGCTTCAACCTGGCTGCTCGTGTCCGCGTGCACCGAGGGTGTTGCTGCGTAGATCAGCGAGTCGGGAAGAGCAGTCGACCGAGGTCTTCGCGGAGCCGCTCTTTGAGTTCACTGGGATGGCTGGTGTGTTCATCGGCGATCCGGATGGTGTGGACGCCGCAGCGCGCCCAGTGCCGGTCGCGATCCTCGTCGTCGGCCTTGCGGGTTCGGCCGTAGTGGTGTGGTCCATCGACCTCGATGATGACGGCTCGGCCGTTTCCCAGAACGGTGAAGGCCGGGCTGCGCACGCCGGCATCCCGCAGTTTGGCGGAGGCCAGCGGCAGGATCGCGATGCCGCTTTGGGTGGGGCGCTCGCGTTGGAGGTCTTGGAGGACCTGGTAGACGGCGAGTTCGGCCCGACTTGCGAACACGAGGTCGTCCGCAGTCGGGTATCCCTGGTTGCTTCGCCTTTCGCGGCGAGCCTGGTTGGTCGGACTGCTTCCTTGATACCGCCAGTCCTGCGTGATCTCCGGGAGCGGGAGCAGCGCGGCTTCGACCACGAGGGACTGCACGTCCCCGCGCCCCATCTGCTTGAGCACGGCCCCTAGCCTTTGCCAAATCGCCTCGGTCATGGCCGTCGTGAACTCCGATACGAGCGCGCGGTCCACGGTGAGGACGGCCTCGTAAGTGGCATCCGTCCAATTGTCGTTGGGCATCGGATGGAAGTACCCACCGTCGTGGCGCAGGGTGAGTTTCGCCGAGCGGACGAGGTCCCGAGCCAACCCTTCGCCGTCGTCGTCGAGCAGATGGTGGGTCTGTCCGAGGACGAGATCGAGCTTGAGGGCGTCGTCGTCCCTGAGCGGCAATGGGATCGTCGGAGTGGCGGCGCTCTCCGGGAACGGCGCATAGACAGGCCGCCCGGACATGAAGTCTCGGGGGCGCAGGGCCCAGCCATCCGCTGCCAGAAGCCGGTTCAGCTCATCGACGCGCCTGGCCGCCTCGTCGGTGTCGGGGCGCACCTCGGGATGTACCAGCCGTGCGAGGAATGCCAGCAGCACCTCGTCCGGGCCATCGAGGAGCCCAAACCGCGGGTCCTCGAAGACCCAATCGTCCTCCCAGTCGTAGTTGTTGAACCGGTGCTGGATGATGTCGGTGCGGGCGGTCGGGTGGCGCGAGTCGGTTGATGGGAGGGCGTCCAGGTCGTACAGGCCGCCCAGGAAGGCGACTTCGTCCAGGCGTCCCCACCAGCCGCCCTCCGCAGCGCGTAGCAAGTCGAAGACATCGCGCCGTGTCACCTTGCCCGCTGCACGGGCGAGCGGGCGCCCGCCTGGAGAGCGGCACATTGGAATCGCGCGCTTCCATAGACTGGTTGTACTCGGGCCAGGTTGTGTTCCGGGGCGGCGGTTGCAGGTCGTGTGGGGAAAGCGGGGGCGCTGTGGAGCCACTGAGGGACGACGATCCGAGGGCGATCGGGGGCTTCACGCTCGTGTGCCGGATCGGGTCCGGCGGTATGGGCCAGGTGTTTCTCGGTGAATCCGCAGCGGGGCATCAGGCTGCTGTGAAGGTCATCAAGCCTTCCGTTCTCGATGAGGACTCCCGTGCCCGCTTCGTGTCCGAGGTGGACAGCCTGCGCACCGTGTACGGCCCGTTCGTCGCGGCCTTCGTGGGGGCTGACGCGGACGCCGAACAGCCGTGGCTCGCGGTGGAGTACGTCCCCGGTCCGGATTTGCGCACCCTCGTCGCCGGGCAGGGTCCGCTCCAACTCGCCGAGACGGCCAGCCTCGGGGCGCTGCTGGCGGAGGGTCTCGGCACGGTGCATGACGCGGGTCTGCTCCACCGTGACCTGAAGCCGCAGAACATCCTGCTGTCCCCGTACGGACCCAAGATGATCGACTTCGGTCTCGCCGTGCTCGCGGAGCGTCGCACCACCCTGACGGCGACCGGTTTCGTCGTTGGCAGTGTGCTGTGCATGCCACCTGAGCAGGCCCGGGGCGAGCCGCGGTTGGACCGGTCGGCCGACGTATACGCGCTGGGCGCGGTGCTGCTGTTCGCCGCGACCGGTCACTACCCCTACGAGGGGCCGACCTGGCAGGCCGTCGCGCTGCGGATCGAAGACCCGACGACCCCTCCTGACCTGACGGCCCTCCCACCGGAGCTGGGCCCTCTGATCACGGACATGCTCGCGCCGGACCCCGGTTCCCGGCCGGCTCTGGCCGAGGTCACCAAGCGGCTGGTGCGGATCATCCACGACCTGGGACTGACCGCCCTCCAGGCCAAGCGCCGCCTCACCGAGCTGGCCCCCGAAATCATCGTCCCGCAGCTCCCGGCATCGGCGCTCGGGCCCGAGCCTGTAGCCGATGTGCTCACCTACACACCCGCCATCGTCGACCCGGCGGCAGAGGAGCGGGACGACGAACCGGGCGCGGAATCCGGAGACGTCCCCATGACCCTCCCCCTCGCCTTCACGCCGGACATCGTTCCCGCACCGGACGGGAGCCCGTCCCGAAGCCGTGGGAGCACTGGCGTCCGACTCTCGACCCCCCTCCAGATCGCTGAGCGGATCCGCGCAGGGTACGCGCGGGAGGCGCGTTTCTGAGCCGCGCCGGTTCGCGTAGACGATGCCAGTACGAGCCCTTCCTCCACCGTGACAGACTTGCGGTCGCCGGACTGCTGGACGGCAGGACCAGGCGATCGCAGGTGGAACGGGAAGGCGAAGGGGCCGCGGGTGACCGACCAGGGGGCGACACAGGACGGGACCCGGTTCCCGCCGGGAGCGCAGATCCTCGTACGGGACGAGGAGTGGCTGGTCCGCAACACCATCACGACCGAGCGTGACGGTGAGCGGATCGAAGCGGTCGGTGTGTCCGAGTTCGTCCGGGACGAGGAAGCCGTCTTCTTCAGCGGGATCGACACGGTCGAACTGCTCGACCCCGAGAAGACCCGCCTGGTCCCCGACACCTCCTCGTACTTCCGGCGCAGCCGCCTCTTCCTCGAAGCCGTTCTGCGCAAGACGCCGCTGCCGCAGTCGGAGCGGGGGCTCGCCCTCGCGGACCGCTTCCTGCTCGACCCGCTCGTCTACCAGCAGCGCCCGGCCGAGCTCGCCCTGTCCATGCGCAACCTCCGCCCCAGGGTCCTGATCGCCGACGTCGTGGGCCTTGGCAAGACGCTGGAGATCGGCCTGACCCTCGCAGAACTCATCCGCCGCGGCCGGGGCGAGCGCATCCTGGTCGTGACCCCCCAGAGCATCCTGGAACAGTTCCAGCACGAACTGTGGACCCGTTTCTCGATCCCGCTCGTGCGGCTCGACTCGCTCGGCATCCAGCGCGTCCAGCGCGAGCTTCCGGCGGGCCGGAACCCGTTCACTCATTACAAGCGCGTGATCATCTCCGTGGACACGCTCAAGAACATCGGCCAGTACCGGCACCACCTGGAACGCATCCGTTGGGACGCCGTCGTCATCGACGAGTCCCACAACCTGATCAACCCGGGCAGCCAGCGCCGTGCCCTCGCCGAGACGCTCGCCCCGCGCACCGATGCCCTGCTGCTCGCCAGTGCGACCCCGCACAACGGCGACAAGCGATCCTTCGCCGACCTGATCTCCCTGCTCGACCCGGCCGCCATCGCCGACCGCGACCACTACGACCCAGAGGCGGACCTAGGTCACCTCTACATCCGGCGCACCAAGATCAGCCCCGAGGTGCGCGACGAGATGGGCACCGAGTGGCCCGACCGAGGCCCGACCGTCTCCCTCCACTGCGCCGCGACCGAGGCGGAGGAGCGGATCTTCACCGAACTGACCGAGCACTGGCTGCCCGCCCCGCCGGCGAGCACGGAGTTCGGCACAGCCGACGAGGACCGCACCTCGGTCGCCACAGAGCAGCTCTTCGCCTACCAGTTGCTGAAGACGTTCCTGTCCTCCCACGTCGCTCTCGGCGAGACGGTCGAGAGGCGCGTCGCCTCACTCGCCGACCGTGTCCGCAAGGCCGGGGAGAAGGGGCTGCGGCCCGACCCGGCCATCGGTCCCGAGCAGGCGGCCCTGGCCCGGCTGCGGGAGATCATCACCGGTATGGGCGACGGCACCGCTCCCAGTGACTCCGCCAAACTCGACGCGCTCGTGGGGCAGTTGAAGGAGATCGGTGTCGGTCCGCGGTCCACCACCCGGGCGGTGGTCTTCTCCGAGCGCGTCCGCACCCTCACCTGGCTCGCCCAGGTCGTCCCCGCCCGACTCGGCTTCCCGGTCGCGGCCGACGGCACGGCCAAGGCCGTGGCCGTGATGCACGGCGGCCTCAGCGACGACGAACAGGGCGACGTCCTGGAGACGTTCGGCCTCGCCGACACCCCGGTCCGGCTGCTGTTCACCGGTGACGTCGCCTCCGAGGGCGTCAACCTGCATCGCCAGTGCCACCACCTGATCCACTACGACATCCCGTGGTCGCTGATCCGCATCGAGCAGCGCAACGGCCGTATCGACCGGTACGGGCAGAAGTACGAGCCCCGGTTCAGTGCGATCGTCCTCACCTCGGCCGTCCCCGGCGCCAAAGACGACCGCACGGTCGCGGAGAAGCTGCTCCGCCGTGAGGAGGAGGCGCACAAACTGGACGGCACCGCCGAGGCCGTGTCCGGTTTCTACCGGGCCGAGGAGGAGGAACGCCGGCTCATCAGGGAACTGGTCAGGGGAGGCACCGTCGAGGACTTCCTGGAGCCCGACCCGGCCGCCGACACCGCCCTCGCCGAGCTGTTCGGCCAGGTCGACACCGTCACCGAGCAGGAACTGCCCGTACGCGCCGAACAGATCTCCCTCTTCGAGGGGGACACGGCCGCCTTCGTCTCCACCGCCCTCGAAGAGGTCTACGAGGAGCGCGCCGAGGATCTCGTCGGTCTGTCGTCCGGCGCCGACGCCAGGGGCGGCGCGTACTTCTCGCTGTCCCCGGCCATGGCCCCCGACCTGCTGCACCGCCTCAAGGCCCTGCCGCCGTCCTACCTGAAGGAACAGCGGGTCGCCGAGCGGATGCTGGTCACCTTCGACCGCGCCCTCGCGCAGCGCAAGCTCACCGAGGCCAGGGACAGCAGCACCACCATGTGGCCAGAGGTCTCCTTCCTCACCGACATCCACCCGGTGGTGGAGTGGCTCACGGACAAGGTCCTCGTCGAGTTCGGCCGGCAGGAGGCCCCGGTCATCACCACCCCGCACGTCGCCGGCCCGGTGTTCCTCGTCCAGGGCATCCACTCCAACGCCCTGGGCCGTCCCACCGTGGTGCGCTGGATGGCCGTGACCGGCCTGGGCACCGAAGGCACGCCCGAGGTGCGCCCCATGGCGGACGCGCTGCGCGACGCGAAGGTCGGCCCGAGGCTCGCCCGTACCGGCGGGCCGGCCGACCCGGACCGTCTTCAGGCCCTCGTCCCGGCCGCCGTCGCCGCCGCCCGCGCCCACCTGGACGCCGGGCGGGCCGAGTGGGAGGAGACGATCAGCGAACCTCTCGCCACTTACCGCGCACACGTCGCCCAGTGGCGCACCGACTCCCTGCTGCCCGGCCTCTCGGGCCGCCGTGAACGCCTTGTCGAGGGGACCGCCGACGAACTGGCCCGGCTGCTGGACCAGTTGCACACCACCGGCCGCCCCCTGCTGCGCGTCCTGGCCGTCCTCGACCGCCCCGGCACCCCGACCGCCCCCGAAGCCCAGGCGGAGAACCGAGCATGACGTACGACTCCCTCGTCAACCACGGCGACTACCTCTCGGCCCACTACCTCGCTGAGGTCCTCCCCAAGGACCTCAAGGCCAAGGACGGCCTCCTCACCCGCTGGGCCGCCTTCGAGGAGGAGGAACGCCGCCGCCACGCCGACGCCGTCGCCGAGGCGAAACGCCAGGGCCTCGACCCTGCCGCAGTCCCCCCGCGCGCCCGCACGCCCCGCGAGACGCTGCGCGCCCTGCACGGCCCCTACTTCGCGGGCCGCGCCGCCCTCGCCCAGGACGCGGAAGCCCTCGCCGAACCCGACGCGCCCGTCCCCGCGGGCTGGCGGAAACGCGTCACCGAACTGCACCTGGACACCCTGCGGGCCCTCGGCTACACCACTGCCCACGAGCAGACCGTCACCGTCCACCGCTCCGACCACGAGTACACCCTCCAGGTCGTCAGCGCCGAACCCGGCCTGTACGCCGTCTCCTGCGGTTGGACCACCGAACCCGACGCCGCCCTCGACCCGGACGGCGCCGGCCGACTCCTGCACCCCGTGAAGCTGGAGGCGTCGCTGGAGATCGAGGACGCCAAGGCCCTCACCGACTTCCTCTTCGCCTGCGACACCCCGCCGCGCTACGTCCTCCTCCTCGTCGGCGGCGTCATCGTTCTCGCCGACCGCCTCGCCTGGCCCGAGGGCCGATACCTGGCCGCCGACCTCGACGCAGCCCTCAACCGCCGCGACGACCGCCACGGCGGCGAACTCGACACCCTGGCCGCCCTGTTCGGCGCCGACTCGCTGCGCGCGCCCGCCGAGGGCGGCACCGCACCGCTCGCCGCGTTCGTCGACAACTCCGGCAAGCACGCCGTCGGCGTCTCCACCGAACTGCGCGAGGGTCTGCGCCTGAGCGTCGAGTGGATCGCCAACGAGGTCCTGGCCCGGCTGCGCGAACCGGAGAACGGCGTCACCCCGGCCGACCTCGACGACCCGGCCCGCCTCGCCAAGGAACTCAGCCGCGAGTCCCTGCGCTACCTCTACCGCATCCTGTTCCTCCTCTACGCCGAGGCCAGCCCTGCCCTAGGCATCCTGCCCTCCGACTACCCCGAGTACGAGCAGGGCTACGGCCTCCAGCGCCTCGGCGACCTCGTCCTGCGCGACCTCGTCGGCGAGCGCTCCCGGCGTGGCTACCACCTCTACGAGTCGCTGAACCTGCTCTTCGACAAGGTCGAGAACGGCCACCGCCGCTACGGCACCGAGCCGGAGGACCTGAAGGCCGAGGCCGCCGCCCGAGAGGCCGCCGATGCGGAGCACGAGGCGGACCGGCTGCTCGCCGCCGGCTCACTCACCCGCGCCGAGCACACCGAACGCGTCCGTGAGGCCGACCGCGTACGCCGTGCCGCCGCCCGCAGCACCAGCGCGGGCCTGCGCTTCGAGGCCCTGCGCTCCGAACTGTTCACCAGGGACGCCGTCCGCCTCATCGGCGACGACCGGATCGAGAACCCCGCGTACCGGGGCGGCGAGGGCGAGACGCGCCGCCCGTTCCTGGACACCCGGCTGCGCAACGAGACCCTGCACAAGGTGCTGCGCCGCCTGATGCTCACCCAGGGCCGGGGCAGGGAGCGCGGCGGCTTCATCTCGTACGCCCAGCTCGGCATCAACCAGCTCGGCGCGGTGTACGAGGGCCTGATGTCCTACACCGGTTCCATCGCCGAGAAGAAGCTGTACGAGGTCGCGAAGGGCGGCGACCCCTCCGGCGGCAGCTGGACGATCCCCGCCGACCGCGTCCAGGACTACGACGACAGGTTCTTCGTCCAGCGGACGGACCCGGAGACAGGCCGCCTGGAGCGGGTCGTCCACGACGAGGGCACGTTCGTCTACCGCCTGGCCGGCCGCGACCGCCAGACCTCCGCCTCCTACTACACCCCGAAGTCCCTCACCGAGGTCACCGTCGAGCTCGCCCTGAAGCACCGGCTCGACCAGCGCGGCACCGTCACCGGGGCCCGCGAACTCCTCGACTGGAAGATCTGCGAACCCGCCCTCGGCTCGGGCGCGTTCCTCAACGAGGCCATCGACCAGGTGGCCGCCGAGTACCTGAGACGGCGTGAACACGAGCTGGGCCGCCGCGTGGACCCCGAGCTGCGGCAGATCGAACTCCAGAAGGCCAAGGCGTACATCGCCCTGCACAACGCCTACGGGGTCGACCTCAACGCCACGGCGGTGGAGCTCGCGGAGGTCTCCCTCTGGCTCAACTCCATGCACCCGGGCATGCGCGCGCCCTGGTTCGGCCTGCACCTGCGGCGCGGCAACTCCCTCATCGGCGCGAGCCGGAAGGTGTACAGGTCCGACGCCCTGACGGGCGGTGGGTGGCTGGCGAAGAAGAGCACGCTCCCGCCGACCGACCTGCCCTTCCGCGACGGCCCGCTGCCCGAGGGTGCGGTCCATCAGTTCTTGCTGCCCGCCATCGGCTGGGGCGCGGTCGCGGGCGAGCCGGAGGCGAAGAGACTCGCCGAGGACGAGGCCAGGGCGCTCGGCGCGTGGCGCAAGGGAGTTCAGAGGGCTCCGAAGGCACCGAAGCCGTTCCAGGAACGCGGCGAGGAGACCACCGAGGCACGGCAGAAACGCTACGACCGGTGGCTCAAGGCCGCCGACAAGACCGAACTGGGCCGGTTGCAGGGCGTGGCCCGGCGCGCCGAGTTCCTGTGGTCGCTCGTCGCGACCCGGCTGGAACTCTCCGAGCGGGCCGTCGCCCGCCGCGTCGACGTCTGGGGCGCCGACTGGCTGGAGCAGTCCTCGGAGGCAGAGGACAAACAGAAGGTCCTCGACGACCTGACCCGGCACGGCACCCCCTACTGGCGGCTGAAGACCGTCATGGACGCGTGGTGCGCCCTGTGGTTCTGGCCGCTGGACAAGGTCGCCGAACTCGACGGCACGGACCCGGTGTACGAGACGGGTGGCGCCCTCGTCGACGAGTCGTCGGTGGCGGGCCTGCTGCGCGGGCCCCGGGTCGAGGCATCTGCAGCGTCGACCGGTTCGGCTCCCGGGGATCAGGTGTGGAGGGCGACCGGCCTGTTCGACGACCCGGACGGCGAGCAGGAGGAACTGGGCGCCGACACCGGGACCGGGCGAAGCGCGCCGGGCCGCAAGTCCGTCGCCCGGCCACCGGAGCGAAAGACCGTCCCGCTCCAGAGCCTCGGTGACTGGCTGGACTTCCTGGAGAGCGTCCTCGGCAAGGCCGACATGCCCGAGAACTCCCTCCTCTCGGGCATCGAGAACCTCAAGCCCGACGAGGCGCTGGAGCTACTGGCCGACGTCGAGGACCGCCTGGAGGGCTTCCTGGGCATGCGCCCGGCCCGGCTGCTGCCGTTCCGCTACCCGTGGCTGAACACGGTCGAGGACATCGCCGGCACCACGGAGAAGGATATAAAGGCCGAGGACGGCCACGGCTTCTTCCACTGGGAGCTGCACTTCGCCCATGTGTTCCGGGGGGCGGGGGGCGGGTTCGACCTTCAGGTGGGGAATCCGCCGTGGGTGCGGCCGGACTGGAACGAGAGCGTCGTACTGGCCGAGTTCGATCCGTGGTTCCAACTCTCCGAGAAGCAGCCGGTCGCAGTGCAGAGGCAGCGCAAAAGCGCGCTTCTGACGCACGTTGCCCGTCGCACGGTGTACCTGCGTGAATTGACCGCGACGACGGGCACGGCCGAGATCCTGGGCAGTGCTGTGACGTACCCGCTGATCTCCGGAACGCGCCCTGACCTGTACCGAGCGTTCATGTGCCGTACCTGGGAACATCTGGGCCAGAGCGGCACCATCGGCCTGGTCCACCCCGACTCCCACTTCAGTGGGGACAAGGAAGGACGGCTGCGGGAGGCCGCGTACACCAGGCTGCGCGTCCACGGCGACTTCGTGAACGCGGGCAACCGCTTCTTTCCGCCGCCCGTCGGTCGGTCCAGCCACTTCGGCGTGCACATCTACGGGCAGGCGGGTGAGATCGGTTTCGACCATCTGTCCTGGCTCTTCTCGGTGGATGCCCTGCGCCTGTCGGCGGACGACGACGGTACGGCTCCCGACCCCGGGGTCCGCTACGGAGCCAGCTGGGACGAACGCCCGCACCGCAAGCGGATCGTCCGAGTTGATGAAACAACGCTTGCCCAGTGGAAGAAGCTGTCCGGCGATGAGACACAGCCGACACGTCAGGCGCGTCTGCTGTCGCCGGTGAGTACGGCTGAGGCTGATGCCATCACGGCACTGGCGGCCTATCCGGTGCGGTTGGCCGAATGGGATCCGCAGATCACCAGCGGTTACAACGAGAAGACCGCCAAGGACGACGACCTCATCGGCTACAACACGCCCGACGACTCAGGCGCGGTCCGACGACCCGCCACCTGGTCCGACGTGATCCTCAAGGGCCCGCAGATCGGCCTGGCCAACCCCATGTTCAAGCAGCCGAGCCAGGGCGGCGGCGAGGTCCTGGGCCTCAACCCGCTGACGCTGGCCGACGATGCCGTGCCCGAGTCCGACTACGTGTATGTCGCGAAGCCCGAGGTGTACCGGGCCGCGCAGGACGTGTGGAGCGACGGGAGGACTCTAGAGCAGCTCAAAGCGTCCGAGCGTGAGGTGACTCGGGCGCGGAGGGCTGCGGCGGGGCGGTTCGGAGTGGAGCTGGCCGAAGTTACCGAGGAGCAGGTGGAGGGGCAGCTGCTGGGGCGGTTGCGGAGGCCGTATACGGAGTTCTATCGGGTGGCGTGGCGGGAAATGATCGCGCCCGACACGGAGCGCAGCCTTTACGCGGCCCTGGTGCCACCTGGTGCGGCACACGTTGACCTTGTGCACAGCGCGACGCTCGGTAGCACTCGCCTGTCTGTCCTGACGGCTGGCTTCTGGAGCGGCCTGCCTGTTGACTACCTGCTCCGAACGACCGGTGTGGGCCATCTGAAGAAGGCGCCTGCCCGTCGAATGCCAGCGCCCCAGGCGGAGCATCCTCTCGCTGCTGCCCTGCTCCTTCGCACACTCCGCCTCAACTGCCTCACCAGCGGCTACGCAGAGCTCTGGGAGGAGCTCTACGACCCCACCTGGCCGGCCTACGAACCATGGGCGTGCAACTGGCCGAACCTCCAGCCGCTGCACACCGTCGGCCCAGCATGGAATCGGGACACCCCGCTGCGAACCGAACGGGCGCGGCGTGCGGCCCTCGTGGAGATCGACGCGCTGGTTGCCGTCTGGCTAGGCGTGAGCGCCGACGCCCTCGTGGCCATGTACAAGTCCAGGTTCCCGATCATGCAGGACTTCGACTCCGTGACGTGGTTCGACGCCAACGAGCGCAAGATCGCGGGGAATCGCTACACCTACGGCTTCGGCCAGACCAAGGACCACTACGACCACCTCCTCGCCTACCAGAAGAAGGAGCGCCCCGATCCCCCCGAGGGCTACACCGCCCCCTTCTACAAGGCCAACCGCGAGGAGGAAATGCGCGAGGCGCACGCCCACTTCACCGCGAGGCTCAACAAGACCCACGACAAGGGCAGGTGAGCGAACGACAACGCCCCGTGCCGGACGCGTCCGGCACGGGGCGGGGCGTGAAGGTCAGCTCTGAGCGGTGTAGTCGACGAAGCCGTTCCACGCGGTGGGGGAGAGGGCGAGTTCGGGGCTTCGCCGGTCCTTGGAGTCCCGCACGTGGATCGTCTGAGTGCCCCGCGCCACCTCGACGCAGGCGTCACCGTCGGAACCGCTGTGGCTGCTCTTGAACCAGGCCCGTTCGTCGATGCCGCTCATAGCGCTCCTCGCAGTCGCTTCAACAGGCTTCTGGAATCTTCGGAGTTGAGAGCCTGTGAACGCAGTTCCGCATACTGCTGGAGCGTGATGCTAATCTCCTTCGGGTTCGTGATCAGCATCCCGCCACGCTGGCCCTCCGCGTAGCCGGACCACTTGTTGTCCGGGGACTCCTGGAGCATCAACGGGCCGTCGAAACCGGCGTGGTCGGGCTGGTGCAGCGGCATGATCTGCAACTCGACGTTGAACTGCGACGACCGCTCCAGGAGGCTGTCGAGCTGCTCCCGCATCACCTCGGGGCCGCCGGTGCCCCGCTCGTGAGCGCCTGCTCGATGATGAAGCTGAATGCGATCGGCGGCCTGCGGTCGAACAGTCGCTGCCGTTCCAGCCGGGCCACGACCTGCTCGGCCACCTGCTCCTCGTCCTTCACGGGCGGGACGCTCTCCGTCACTGCCCGCGCGTACGTAGCCGTCTGCAACAGGCCTGGAATCACCCGGCAATCGTAGGTCCACAGCGTCACCGCCTGGGCCTCAAGGCGAGCCCACTGCCGGAACCAATTGGCCAGCCCCGCCTGCCGGGTGAGATGCGGCATCGCCTTCCGCAGGGCTCCGGTGTTGCCGGTCGCCACCTCCCCGCGCTCGACGAAGTCGCAGTCGGGCATGCGGCGCCCCAGCTCGACCGAGGCCACGTGTGCTTCGAGAAGCGGACCAGGGCGGCGAACTCCTCGCGGCTGTGGCCCGCGTGCTCTCGTAAGGCCTGGACGACAGCGCCGAAGGTGCGCAGACTGTCCGAGACCCCGGGCTCGCCGCCGCTTCCCGTTCCCGCCCCGTCGTCCGTGTTCTCGTAGGCCACCACAGGCCACCTCCCGCGCACCGGTCACGCCGTACCGCTTCTGACTCGCCCCCATCGTGACGCTCGGCGACTCGTACTGTCCACCGTATGTGCGCGCACGCTGACCCTGCGTACGCGCCCGGCGCGGCTCGCGGAGACCGGCCGGGGTTCCTGCTCGTGGAAGCCCTCGCGGACCGGCCCGGACCGTCGCGCTGACACGCCGTAAGACCCGTCTATAGGCTGGGCCGGGAAAGGCATCGAGCGGCGGCGGAGGGCAGCGGGGACTATGACGGACCTGGAGGACAGCGCCGGCGGCAAGGGTGCCGGACGGAACCGGACCGCAGGATCCCGGGGGTACGCCGTGGCGGGAGATGTCGACGCGCCGGACGCTCTCTTCCTGCCGCTGGGCGCGCCCCTCGAAATCGGGTCCGACGGTCGGCCGACCGGCGTGGAGCTGGAGCTCCCTGACGACGAGGGCGACGAGGGCTACAGCGACGCCGACGGCATCTCCGCCCCCTTCCCGCCCGACAGCATCAAGATCCACACGGAGACCACCACGGTGGATATCCTCCTCTCCCGTCTCCGGGAGGGCATGATCGACCTCGCGCCGGACTTCCAGCGCCGGGCCGGGATCTGGAGCGACCGGGCGCAGAGCCGCCTCATTGAGTCGCTGCTCCTGCGCATTCCGATCTCCGTCTTCCACATGGCCCAGGACGACGAGGACAAGTGGGCCGTGGTGGACGGCGTTCAGCGGCTCACGGCCATCGCCCGGTTCATGGAGCCGAGGCTCACCGGCCTCGGCCCGCTGACCCTCCGGCGCTTGGACTACCTGTGGAACTTCAACGGCAGCACGTACCAGGATCTGACTGGGCGGCTGAAGATCCGGCTGCGCGAGACCCAGCTCACCGTGCATGTCCTGCAGCAGGGCACGCCGGAGGCCGTCAGATACAACGTGTT
Source organism: Streptomyces sp. NBC_01478 (assembly GCF_036227225.1). Taxonomy (GTDB): domain Bacteria; phylum Actinomycetota; class Actinomycetes; order Streptomycetales; family Streptomycetaceae; genus Streptomyces. The sequence continues at coordinate 7,420,427 of NZ_CP109444.1, forward strand.
CTCCCGGATCAACACGGGCGGCGTGCCGCTGGAACCGCAGGAACTGCGGCACGCGCTGGTGCGGGGGCCGGTCCGGACGTTCCTCGCCGACCTGGCCAAGGGTCCGGCGTTCGGTGAGGCCACCCGGTGGAGCGTGTCCGACGAACGGATGGCCGACCGGGAGATGGTGCTCCGCTTCCTCGCCTTCCGCCTGAGTAATCCCGCCAGGCATGAGGAGAAGGACTTCGACAAGTTCCTCATCAACGCGATGTACAAGGTCAACGCGCTCACCGACGAGCGCCGGGAGGAGCTGGCGCGGGAGTTCCGGGTCGCCATGCAGTGCGCTCATGACCTGTTCCGGGAGCATGCCTTCCGCAAGTGGCATGGAGGGAAGCGCAGTTCACCCGCTATCAACAAGCCACTGTTCGAGACGATCTCCGTCCAACTCGCGCTTCTCGACGATCACGAGCGGGACCGACTGGTAGCGTCCCGGGAGAAGGTGCTCAACAGGTTCTTCACGCTCATGGACGACTGGGACTTCGACCGGTCGATCTCCGTGGGCACCGGGGGCCCGGCGAAGATCCGCACCAGATTCAACGCCATGGCACAACTGTTCCGAGGGGTGGCCGAACAGTGATCGACCGTCTGACGCTGCACAACTTCAAGGCGTTCCAGGACGCGTCACTGCCGCTGGGTCCTCTCACCCTCCTCACCGGACTCAACTCGTCCGGCAAGAGCAGCGTCCTCCAGTCGATCGCCCTGCTGCGCCAGTCGTACGAGGCGGGCGACCTCGACGTCTCCCGGCTCCTGCCCGAGGCGCGACGGGCCGGATTCCGGGGCGAAGCCGGCAACCAGGGCTTCCTACTCAAGGGCGAACTCGTCGGCCTCGGCACCGGGGACGACGTCCTGCACGAGGACTTCATCGAGGAAGAGCCGCTGATCGGACTCGGCGTGGACGAGGGGCCGTACCACTATGGCTGGACCGTCGCGTACGAGGCCGAGCAGAACTTGCTGCCCCTGCGGGACGTGGAGTCGCCGCTCACCTCGGAGGGAGCCGCGGCCCCCACCGGACCCGAGGCCGTGACACCCTCGTTCCTCACCGCTCCCTTCCAGTACCTGCACGCGGACCGGATCTCGCCCGCCGAGTTCTACCCGCGCGACCACCAGGCCGTCATGGGCCGCGGTTTCCTCGGCGTACGCGGCGAACACACCGTCAACTACCTGCGCCTCCACGGCGACGACGCCGTCCCCGAGGGCCCGTTGCGCCACCCGCGTGCCGAGTCCGACCTGCTGCGTGACCAGGCCGCCGCCTGGATGGGCGATCTGTGCCCCGGGGTGGACATCCGGGCGGACGCCATCGAGGGCGCCGACGCCGTGCGCCTCTCGTACGGATTCCAGGGCACGCTCGGTCCCACCAGGCGCCGTCGTCCCAGCAACGTCGGATTCGGCCTCACGTATGTCCTGCCCATCGTGGTCGCCTGCCTTACCGTCCGGCCCGGTTCCCTGGTCCTCCTGGAGAATCCGGAGGCGCATCTGCACCCGATGGGGCAGACCCGGATGGCGGAACTCGCCGCCGCGACTGCCGCGCAGGGCGCTCAGGTGATCATGGAGACGCACAGCGACCACGTCATCAACGGTGTGCGGCTCGCGGTCAAGCAGGGACGCATCGCCCCCGGACAGACGGTGTTCCACTACTTCCGCGGCGACGGTTCCGGTGCGCAGTTCGTCAGCCCGCGGATCGACTCCGACGGCATGCTCGACCAGTGGCCCGCCGGCTTCTTCGACGAGCTGGAGAACACGCTCGACCAGCTCATCGGCTGACACCCGCCTGGGGAGGGCGGGACGAGGCGCACACACCATCGCGGAGGGGGAGACGTGCCGCAGCTGTTCCTGAACGAGAAGTCCTGTGAGACGACAGCCGATGCGGAGCGGGTCAATAGTGCCATGACCGAGCTGGTGAGGGCCATCGTCGCCGTCGCGGGCGTGGACCGTCCCGGCACGGTACTGGTCGCCCGCGAACCGGTGAAGGCCTTACAGCTCGCCAAGGGCCATCCCATCGCCAAGTGGATCGGTACCCCGGGTACCAAGGAGCTGTGGCAGCGGCTGCTGGTCATGCAGACCAAGTACCCGCACGAGGACGCCTTTCCCGAGGGGGAGACCTTCTCCGACGTGGCCTACAGCCACGACGGCGTACCCGTGACCGGGCTGGGGGCAGCGCACCTGATGGGCGGCGTAGGCGTCTCACTGCCTTTGGATGCCCGCTGGGACGCGGACCGGATCACCCTCGAACGGGAGGAACTCCTCGACGGCGAGGACGGCGGTTCGGCGCTCACGGAGGTCGAGATCCGGCACGCCGCCACCCGTGAGCACGTCGCCTCGCACCTGCCTTGGATACGCGAAGAGCAGGAAGCCGCCCTGCGCGGTGACCTGAGCGCCATCCGGACCGGCGCGGAGCTGTGGGAGCGCTGTGTCGAACTCTTCCCCCACCTCCTGTTCCTGCCCCATGTGGAAGCGCAGGTGCGGGGGCTGAAGCAGTACTGGGTCCACCCCGTCCGCAAGCGGCTCGCGGAGATGGACGGCGCGGTCCTGGACTGGGACGCCGCGACCGAGCCGGACGGACCCGAGTGGGGGTCGATCGTGACGCCGGAGCATCCGGGACGCAAGCGCGAGTACTGCCTCTTCACCGACCTGGACGGTGAGCCGAGGTACTTCGGCACCCACCTGCGCTTCACACCCGACGAGGGGCGGGTGCACTTCCGGTTCGTGAAGGAGACCCGGCGGGTCCACATCGCCCACATCGGGCGGAAACTCGGAATTTGAGCGCCCACGGGGGTCAGCCCGGCCGCCCCGACTAACGTAGCCGGTGAACGGCCGCCCACCGGCCCCACCAGCACCAAGAAGGAGCGCGCGTGCGTCCCACCCTCGCCGCCGACCAGGTACGGGACAGTCTGAGCCAGTACCTCGCGACGACGTACGCGCTGGCCGACGAGAGCACGCGCCGGGCCCTGGAGAACTTCCTCGGCGACCCCGAGGACGGCATCTTCCGCGGCCCCTACCTCCGCGTCCGCACACCGTTCCGGACCGCCGACGGCACGGACTGGAAGCGGCACCTGACCTGGTACCCCGACCTGACCCCGTACCGGCACCAGGAGCGGGTCTGGGAACGACTGTCCACGCTGCACGGTCCGGCGCGGCCTACCCTCGTCACCACCGGCACCGGGTCCGGGAAGACCGAGTCGTTCCTGATTCCGCTGCTCGACCACTGCTACCGCGCACGGCAGGCCGGCCGGGAGGGCGTCAAAGCGATCCTGCTCTACCCCATGAACGCCCTCGCCACCGACCAGGCCCACCGCATCGGTGAGCGGCTCGGCGATCCCAAGGACACCCGGCTGCGCGACGCGGGCGTGCGGGCCGCGCTCTACATCGGCGACACGCCGTCGCAGGAGTTCAAGCAGGCCAACCCGATGATCACCGTCGACCGGGACGAGATCCGGCGCACCGTACCGGACATCCTGATCACCAACTACAAGATGCTCGACCTGCTCCTCCAGCGGCCCGAGGACCGGCGGCTGTGGCAGGACCCGGCGCTCGCCTACGTCGTCCTTGACGAGTTCCACACCTACGACGGCGCCCAGGGCACGGACGTCGCGATGCTGCTGCGCCGCCTCGGGTCGGTCACCGGGCTTGCCGAAACCGGCCGCCCACTGGGGCCGGTCTGCCCCGTCGCCACCTCCGCCACCCTCGGCGAGAACGGCACCGGCAACGGCCGGGTGGGCATGAGGGAAGTCGCCGAGCAGGTCTTCGGCGTACCGTTCCCGCCCGACGCGGTCGTGGGCGAGGACCGGCGCTCCACCAAGGACTTCACCGGCGAGAGCGACTTCGGCCTGCCGTTCCCCTCGCCCGAGGAGGTCGACGCTCTCGGCGACCCCACCCGTGACGCCGGCGCCATGGACGACCTCGTGGCCGGGTTCACCGGTCTGAGCGGACCGAGCCCCGAGGAACTCGGGGCCGTGCTGCGCCGCCACCGGCTGACCGCGGCCGTCCTGGAGATCCTCGACGGCACCCCGAAGACCCTCGCCGAGATCACCGAGGTACTGCCCCGCTACGCCTACCACTGGGGCGTGGCCGTACAGCAGCGCCCGCGTCTCGCCGCCCGCGCCCTCGCCCGCTACGTCGCCCTCCTGTCGTACGCCCGCGACCCGGAGCACCCCGGACGGCCGTTGCTGTCCGTCGAGATTCACCACTGGGTCCGCTCCGTATCCCGGGTGCTGCGCGGCATCGGCGTGGCACGCGCCGAGTTCCGCTGGGACGACGAACGGGTGACCGCCCGCGGGGGCCTGGCCCACAAGGGCCCGGGCCCGGCCGCCCGGCGCTCCCCTTACGACGGGGAGGAAGCGGCCCTACCGCTCGACGCCGCCGGACAGGGGGTCGTACCCGCCGACGACAGTGCGCCGCCGCCCGCCGAGGTCTTCCTGCCGGCCGTCTTCTGCCGAGAGTGCGGACGTTCCGGCTGGGCCGCGTACTCACCGGAGGTCGACCCCGCCGACCTCGACCTGAACGCTACGAAGATCCGCCGCGCCTCGGTCGGGCGCGACAAACGCCGGGTGCGCAACATGATCGCTGCGACCCCGCGCGAGGTGCACCAGGCGGCCTACGGGGCCGGACCCGAACGCCGGCGCGGCGGATCCACCGTAATGGTCCTGGAGGGCAGCGGCGGACGGCTGCGGCCCCTGTCGCCCGAGACCGACTTCACCGACGCGGAGGGTCCGGAGGACGCGGACGGGCCGCTTCGGCCACGGGCCCCGCACAACGCCGCGTTCGTCCACGCCGACCTCGCGGGCGAACGGGCCGCCGAACGCGACCAGTGCCCCGCCTGCCACACCGCCAACTCCATCCGATACCTCGGCACCGGCCTCGCCGCGCTCGCCGCCGCCGCCATCACCCAGCTCTTCACCGGCGGCGAACTCGACAGGAACCTCAAGGAGAACAAGACCCTTCTCTTCAACGACTCCGTCCAGGACGCCGCCCACCGCGCCGGATACGTCGCCAGCCGCTCCTACACGTTCTCGCTGCGCGCCCTCCTCGCCAGCCGCATCGACGAGAACGAACCGATCACCCTGAACGACCTGGCCGCCGACCTGATAGAGGATGTCGTCGACAGCAAGGCCGTGCAGGCCGCCGTCATCCCGCCGGACCTGCACCCGGTGCGGGGCGTGGACACGCTGCTGTCCGGCCGCAGCCGTGGCTCCAGACCCACGTGGGAACTGATCGCGCAGCGCCTGGCGTTCGCCACCGTCATGGAGTTCGGTCTGCGGTCCCGGCAGGGCCGCACCCTGGAACTCACCCGCACCGTCGCCGCCGACGTGCCCCTGACGGACCCGGATGCCGCGGCGGACCTCGTACGGGAGCTCCTGCTCACCACGCCTGGAGAGATCGCCTTCGCGGACGGGTCGGTCCCCGGGCCCGACCAGTACGTCGGATTCTTGCGCGGTCTGCTGGAACGCATGCGCATCCGGGGTGCCGTCCGACACGCCTGGCTGGACCCCTGGCTGGACCAGGCCGGGGTGCGCCGGTGGGCGATCTGGGGCGGGCGCGAGACCGGGATGCCCGCCTTCCCCCGGGGCGTGTCTGCGCCCGCCTTCCTCCTCGGCACTCCCAAACAGGGCAGCGAGGACTTCGACGTACTCACTGGCCGCCTCGGCTGGTACCAGGACTGGGCCGTACGTTCCCTCGGCCTGCGACCGGACACGGCCGCCGCCTTCCTGACACGGCTGCTGCCCGCGCTCGCCGACCTGGGCGTCGTCTCCGTACGCACCGCGCTCGACGGCGCCACCCGCGTCTACGGACTCCAGCCCGGCCATATCCAGGTCCGCAAACTCGCCGACGACGCCCTTCCCGACGCCACCGCGCACTGTCCGCAGTGCTTCTGGGAACAGACCGTCCACCCAGACCTCGCCGACCAGTGGCACGGTCGGCCCTGCCCCCGCTATCGCTGCGACGGCATCCTGAACATCGGCCGTGACCTGGACAGCGGACTGCGTCAGCGGGACTTCACCGACGACTTCTACCGGCGCATGTACCGCGAGGCCGGCGTCTTCACCATCAACACCGCCGAGCACACCGGTGCCCTCAGCCGCGCCCGGCGCGAGACGGTGGAGAAGGCCTTCCGCGACGGAATCGACGTCCACTACGCCAACCCGCAGGTGCTGTCCTGCACCCCCACCCTCGAACTCGGCATCGACATCGGCGATCTCTCCGCCGTCGTTCTGGCCTCCCTGCCCAAGGGCCCGGCCAACTACATCCAGCGCGTCGGACGGGCGGGCCGCGCCACCGGCAACGCCTATCTGCTGACCATGGTCGACCGGGGCCCGCGCGACCGTTATTATCTCGAAGATCCTCGACTCATGATCGCCGGGGACGTCCTGCCGCCCGGCTGCTACCTGTCCGCCGCCGAGATCCTGCGCCGCCAATACCTGGCCCACCTCCTCGACCTCGCGGGCGCCGGACGGCTCACCGCTCCCGACGGGACGCCCCTGCGGCCACTGCCGGCACGCGCCACCGAACTGTTCGGAACCTCGGCCTGGCAGGCCGAGTTCGCCGAAGCCGCCCTCGCCGACGGCCCTCAGCTCGTACGGAACTTCCTGGACCTCTTCCCGTCCTACGACGAGACTCGTGGCACCGGCGTCGACCCACAGGCCCGCGCGGCCCTCGTCACCTACGCCACCGACCCGGGCGAAGACGGACTCGGCGGTGCCCTGCAATCGGCGCGCCGGCGCTGGGAGGACCGCCGCGCCGAACTCCAGCGCCGGACCGAGGCCATCGACCGGGCGCACGGACTGCTCGTCGCCGGCGACCCAGACCACGAACGGCAGGGCCGTGAACTGCGTGCCGAACGCCGGGACGTGGCACGTGTAGCCCGCGACATCGTCCGTACCACCGCGCACGGCGCGCTTGTCGATCTCGGTCTGCTGCCCAACTACAGCCTGATCGATTCCGCCACCGAACTCGAAGCCACTCTCACCTGGACCGAGAAGACCGCCGACGGCCGGCGCGAGAACCACAACAAGACCATCCCGCACCGCCGTCCCGCCCGCCTCGCCCTCACCGAGTTCGCGCCCGGCAACCACTACTACGCGCAGGGCTACAAGCACCGCGTCACCGGACTGGACATCGGTAGTTCCGGCCGCCCGGCCTGGCTCTGGTGGCGGATCTGCCCCGACTGCGGCCACGTCCGCACCCACCGGGCCGAACAGGACGCCTCCCTCTGCCCGCGCTGCCGCTCTGCGGCCATCGGAGACGTCGGCTGCCTGCACAAGGTGCTGGTACCGCGCCGCGTTACCTCCCGGGACGAACGCGACGACGTCCGCGTACGCGACGACAGCGACGAACGGGAGCGGCGGCATTACACCGTCGTCCCCGCCGTCGACATCGACGCGCGCGATGTCGAACAGGCCTGGAAACACCAACACGCCACCTTCGGCTGGGAGTTCACCAGACAGGCGCACATCCGCCACATCAACGTCGGAGCCACCCGAGTGGAGGGCGGCACCGATACGGCCTTCGCCGGACGGGAGATCCGCCTCAACCCCTTCTGGGTGTGCGACGCGTGTGGCTTCGCCGACCCGGACGGCGGACCCGCCGTGCACGACGCGGGCGACACGTCCACGACCGCCAAGTACCACCGGCCCTGGTGCCCCAGGCGTCGTGCCGATGCCGCCACGGCACGACGGGGCGAACGGGTCCTGCTCGCCCACGAACTGCGCACCGATGCCCTGCGCATCCTCATCCCCGCTGTCACCGCGTACACCCAGGAACGCCTCGCGTCCTTCAAGGCGCTGCTGCTGGCCGGTATCGCCCGCAGCTACGGCGGCGACCCCGACCACCTCGCCGTCGTCACGGACTCCATGCCCGACGAGGGTGGCGAGGCGGCGCACCGCCGCCATTTCCTCGTGCTGTACGACACCCTCCCCGGCGGCACCGGATATCTGCACCGCCTCGCCGGCCGGGACGGACTCAAGGGCGTTCTGGAGGACGCACGCGAGGTCGTCGAGACCTGTGTGTGCGTGACACAGGGCCGGACCGCCTGCCACCGCTGCCTGCTGCGGCACGTCACCGACAGCGAGTACGAACTCGTCTCCCGCGAGCATGCCCTGGACATGCTGGGCGACCTGTTCGGCCGGACCGCCGACGGGTGGAGCGTCGGACCGGTCGCCACCACGCGGGACATCACCCTGGTCCACCAGGTGGAGAGCGAACTGGAGGCCCTCTTCCGGCGCGGGCTGCTGGAGTGGGCCGAGCAGGTGGACGACGTCAGCGTCCGCACCGCGCTCACCGCCGACGGCACCAGGGACACCACCCTGCGCTTCACCGCACCCGACGGAACCGTCCGCGGCTGGCGGATGGAGACCCAGACCCCGCTCGGCTTCACCCGGCCGGACGTCGTCTTCCGCAGCACCGACGACGACCGCCGCGTCGCCGTCTACCTCGACGGGTACCGCTATCACGCGAGCCCCGCGCACCTCACCGCCGAGGAGGACACGGCCAAGCGCACCCGGCTGCGCACGGAGGGCTGGCAGGTCTTCCAGCTCACCTGGGACGACGTGCGGGCCTGGACCGGGCAGGCCAGGCCGCCCGCCGACCCCGCGTGGAAGCCGTACCCGAACACGGCGCAGAAGGCGGCCATGGACGTTCACCGGCGCATGCACGCCGGAGACACCCGCGACCTGCCGCGCCTGATGTGGGCCAACCCGGTGGACACACTGATCGGCTACCTCACCGACCCCGACCCCGGCCTGTGGCGGCGGCGCACCCAGAGCACGCTCGCCGGCTTCGCCGCCGTGTCGGCCACCAGCAGAGCCCTGACCGACGGCGAGGACATCGCACGCGGGATCGGCGAGGCGCTGCATGGGCGGCGGCTCGCCGGGGGACATGGTGCCGTCCAGGTCATGGCGACCCGGGACACGTCGGGATGCCCGCTCACCATCGTGCTCGACCTGCGCAGGGGACAGACCGGGGCGGCCTGGACGGCGCTGACCGTACTCGACGACGACACAGAAACGGCCGCGGAGGACGAGGCCGCCCATCGCAGGCGCTGGCAGGCATGGCTGTACTGGAGCAACCTGCTCCAGTTCCTCGACGCGGGCGAGGGGGACGGAGTCCAGCTCACGACGGGCATGCTGCCCGGATTCGACCCGGCCGGGTTGGCGGTGACCGGGGGAGCCGGATGGCTCACCTCGCAGCGCCGGGCGCACGAAGCGGCGGCGGGCGGGCCGGTGCCGGAAACGGACCGAGCGGGCGCCGCCGAGCAGGCCCCCGCGGCTGTACGCGATCCGGCCTGGGACGAGGTCATCGAGTTCCTCGTCGACGATCCCGGGCTGCCCGCTCTCGCCCGGTCGCTCGCCGACCGGGGCCTGCCCGCACCGGAGGCCGGCTTCGAGCTGGGAGCAGCCGCCTGGCCCGCCGAACTCGCCTGGCCCGCCCCGCGCGTAGGCGTCGTTCTCGCACACCGGCCGGACCCGGTGACCGCACGGGACATCGACGCCGAACAACGGGACCGGGTCTACCGGGAGGCGGGCTGGCAGGTCCGTACCGCGACGGAATGGGACGCTGACGAACTCGCCCGGCTGGTGAACGGCGACGCACCCAGGGCGACGAACGAGCACGAGGAGAACGAGCGATGACGGTCACCGGCACGCCGAGGACGGGCGTGACCCTGCGCCTGCTCGACAAGGCCGACAAGGAAATCGTCAGACTGGACCGCGCGGTTCTCGGGGCGTTCTACAAGTTCCAGCACGACTTCCGCCGCAACCCCGACGCAGGCGGGTTCCAGCTCAAGCAGCTGGAAGGCCACGACCGGCTCTGGTCGGCGCGCGTCAACCGGGAGTGGCGGGCCCTGATGATCCGCCTCGGCGGCGACGACTGGCTGCTCGTCTCGGTCAAGCACCGCAGCCACGTCCACCAGAATCTGAGCCGGTTCAACTACGGCATCAACCACATCACCGGCGCCATCGAGTACGTCGACCTCCAGGTCGTCGAGGAGGGCGCGCTCCGCCGTGAACTCACGCCGGAGCATGCGGACGTGCTGGGGCTTCAGGGCATGCCGGAGTCGGCGAAGACACCGGAGCCGGCGGAGAAACCCCTCTTCGCCGCGTACACCGACGAGCAGCTCGCGGACCTCGGCGTCGCCGGGCCGCTCATCCCGCTCGTCCGGAAGCTCACCACGGACGACGAACTGCTCGGTCTCGCCGAGTACGCCCCCCGCCACACCGGGGAAGTCCTCCTCCGGCTGCGCGACGGCGTCCCGTACCAGGAGGTCATGGAACAGGTCACCGCGCCCGTCGCCGTGACCGAGCCGGAGAAGAACCTGGACACCGACGACTGGCAGGCGGCGCTCGACCGCTCGCAGACCGTGGTGATCACCGACGACGAATCACTGCAGAGCATCCTGGAGGAGGGCGATTTCGGACGCTGGAAGGTCTTCCTGCACCCCACCCAGGAGAAGCTGGTCCACCGGCACTACTCCGGCCCCGCGCGGGTCGGCGGCGGCCCGGGGACGGGCAAGACGATCGTCGCCCTCCACCGCGTGTGCCATCTGGTGCGACAGCTCCCGCCCGGCCGCACCCGGCCCGTCCTGCTCACCACGTTCAACCGGAACCTCGCCGTGGACCTGCGGTCCCGGTTGCTTTCCCTCGGCGGCCCCGAGGTGCTGGCCCGCGTCGACATCACCCATGTCGACCAGCTCGCCACCCGCATCGTCAGCGAGGCCGACCCGGGCAACGCGAAGCGGCGGATCGACGACACGGCCGCGCTGCGCGAGTGGCGGGCGCTGCTGGTGGAAGCCGGGGAGTCCCGCTGGAGTGCCGAGTTCCTCAGTGACGAGTGGAACCAGGTGATCCTCGGCCAGGCGGTGGCGTCCAGGAGCGAGTACTTCACCGTCCGGCGGGCCGGGCGAGGCCGCAGTGTCACCCGTGCCGAACGCGCCGGCATCTGGCAGCTCGCCGAACGCTTCACCCAACGTCTGGAGACCAAGGGACTGGAGACACACCGCCAGGTCGCGGAGCGGGCCGCACGGCTGGAGACCGCCCGCCGGGCCAGGATCGACCGGCTGTCGGAGGAACGCGAGGAGCGCGGCGGTCTTGAGAACCGCCACGTCGAGGCCGGCTCCGGTGCCCGGTTGAAGCACCGCTACCGGCACATCGTGGTCGACGAGGCCCAGGACCTCAGCCCCGCCCACTGGAAGATGCTGCGCGCCATGGCGCCCGCCGGGCCCGACGACATCTTCCTGGTCGGCGACACCCACCAGCGGATCTACGACAACCAAGTCACCCTCGGCAGCCTGGGTGTCCACATCCGCGGCCGTTCCTCCCGACTGACCCTCAGCTACCGCACGACCCGGGAGATCCTCCGGGACGCCGTCCGGGTTTTGGACGACATCGACTACGACGACCTCGACGGTGACGTCGACACACTCGCCGGATACCGTTCGGTCCTCCACGGCCGGGCCCCTTCGCTGCGCGGCGCCCGGAGCTGGGACGAGGAGATGGACCTCGTCGTGGATCAACTGCGGGCCTGGCACGACGTCCCCCGCGAGGCCACGGCCATCTGCGTCCCGACCAATGACATGGTCACCCAGCTCGCCGACCGCCTCGCCCGCCGCGGCATCACGGCGACGGAGATCACCCCGGACGGGCCGCGCGGCGACCAGGGCGTCCATATCGGCACCATGTACCGCTTCAAGGGCCTGGAGTACCGCTGCCTGATCATCGCCGGGGTGGCCGAAGGGCTTGTTCCCCGCGCCTCCGTGGACGCGTGGGAATACACGGATCCGAGCCGCCATCAACGGGAGCTTCATCGGGCACGCTCGCTGCTCTTCGTCGCGGCGACCCGCGCCCGTGATGCGCTCGCCATCACCTGGCACGGTGAACCGAGCCGTTTCCTTTCACCACTGCTTCCGACCGAGTGAAAGGGATCCCTTTCCCCGACGGTGGCCGACCGTGAGCACGGCTGCACCGCCCGGCGCGGATCGGGGCCGATGGCCTTGCAGTCATCAAAGGTAGGACGACACGCTGTCTTTGGCTCACGAGCCGGATGTGGCCTGCAACGAAGTTCCACGGACTTCGTACACGTGCGGGCGTTGCCGGGTAGCGTTGGTGACCTTGGGTCTTCTTGTACTTTGTCGCGAATCCCGTGCTGGGATAGTGCTGGGATGACTCTGCATTTCCGCAGGTCAAACGGGTTGCGGTGGAGTTCCGGTTCAACGTCTGAGCGGATGAAATAACACCACGTCGCTGACGTGGCACATATGCAGGTCAGAAGGGGTCGGACTCGGTCGAGTCCGATCCCTTCGTCGTCACCGTGCTGGATGGGTGCTGGATACTCTGACGTGGGGTCAGCGGCAATCAGGGTTCGTAAACAGTGGACCGGTGTCCCACGTGAACGACCCAGACCACCAACTCTCCGTTGTCGATCGTGTAGACGACGCGATGGTCACCGACGCGCAGACGGCGTCGGTCGGGCTGGGACACGAGTGCGGTGGTGTTGAAGCCGAGGGGGTCGGTCTCCAGCTCGGTCAGCTTGGCCAGGATGCGCAGCGCCATGGCGCGAGGGATCTTCCGGAGTTCGGCCTGCGCCTCGGGGCGGAAGACGGTTCGGTGCTCACTCACCGCGCGCCAGCGTCTCCCTCATGATGTCCTCGATCGGGATGCCGGGAGCAGGGTTGGCCATGCGCTCGTCGATGATCCGGTTGATCTCGCGCTCTTCCCACTCCTGGTACTTGCGCAGTACCTCGATGGAGACCACGGCGGCGACTTCCTTGCCCCGGCGCGTGATCACCGTGGGTACGTCGTCGCGATCCGCGCGCTCCACGACCTCGGCCAGATGTGCGCGCACGTCGCGGATGGACTCTATGGGCAGCGGCTGCGTCATGCGCTCAAGCGTACCGAGTGTCCCATGTGTACACAACGGCTGGAATCCGTGGTGCTTCATCGCTCGTCAGGCGGGGTCCGGCTCCTCGGAGTCGGCCCCCGTCCCGGAAGGCCCTCAGCCCGGTGAGCCCCTGAAGCCCCGTCCTTCGAACCAGACGACGGCTTCCGCCGCGATTGTCGGGATCAGCAGTACCGCACAACACACCAAGCCGAACAGCCCGGCCTCGAGCCAGTACACCGGATGCCAGTCCATGCACGCGAGCGGCGGTGAGCAGCCGGTGCCTACCGGGGTGGCCGGTGACCCCTTCTCGGCGTCCCCGGTGGCGACGCAGAGTACGGAGACGACGGCCGAGGCGGACAGCAGGGTCCAGCGGATCCAGTGGGGGCCCCACCACGACGCGATCCATCCGGCGATGGTCACCGCCGGCAGGATCCACACGTAGCCACTGATCATCCGCGCCCGTCCCCGACCACTTCTCCGAAGCCGAGCCGCTCCGGAACCGCTCAGCAGCCTTTCAAAAACCGTGTCGAGCCCCGCCGTCCACCGACACCATCACCCCGGTCACGTACGACGCCGCCGGAGACAGCATGAACGCGCCCGTGCGGCCGAACTCCTCCGGGGTCCCGTAACGGCCGAGCGGGATCGCCGATTCGTTGGCGGCCCGGCTGGCGTCGGGGTCGGCGGACAGGGCGTCCAGTTCGCGCATGCGGTCGGTGGCGATGCGGCCCGGGAGGAGGCCTACGACGCGGATTCCGCGGGGGCCCACTTCGTCCGCGAGGGATTTCGCGAAGCCTGCCAGGCCGGGGCGCAGGCCGTTGGAGATGGCCATGCCGGGGGCCGGTTCGTGGGTCGTGCCGGAGAGGACGAAGCCGATGGTGCCGCCGGGCTCCAGTTCGGCCGCGGCCGCTCGGGCCAGTCGTACCGCCCCCAGGAACACCGATTCGAACGCCGCCTGCCACTGTGCGTCGGTGGTGGCCGCCGTGTCGCCCGCGGGCGGGCCGCCGACGCTGACGAGGATGCCGTCGAAGGCGCCGAACAACTCCCTTGCGGTGGCGATCAGTTGGTGTGGCGCCTGGGGGTTCGAATTGTCTACGGCCACTCCCGCCGCGTTCGGGCCCAGCCCGGCCGCGGCCTCGGCGGCGCGCTTCTCGTCGCGGCCGGTGATGACCACCTTGGCGCCGTCGGCGACCAGTTCGCGGGCGACGGCGTGGCCCAGCCCGCGGGTGGCGCCGGTGAGGACGTACACCCTGTTCTTCAGTCCGAGGTCCATGAGTCCGATTCCCTTTCCCTTTCCCTTTCCCTATCTCGCTCTAGCGGCCAAGGGCCGTGGTGACGACGGCGTCCACCCTCGCCCCCAGCTTGGTGTCGTCCTCCTCCGTCCAGGCCCGGGTGACGTGTCCGTCCGGGCGGATCAGGGCGGCGCGTACGTCCGCCCAGGCGGGCCGGGTCCGGTCGGGCGCACCGGTGTGCACGGTGATCCGCCGCTGAGCGCGGTCGGCGAGCGCGCCGTCCTCCGTGAGGTCGAGCAGGACGTACGAGTCCGCCCGCAGCGCGCCGAACAGCGTGCCGTCCGTGCTGGTCAGGGGGAGATCGGGGGCGCGGGTGCCGGTCACCGGGTGGGCCGTGGGGTCGGTGCTCGGGTAGGCGACGTCGAGCGCGGTCAGGCGGCCGGCCAGTACGTCGCTGAACTCCCGTGACGCGGGGACCATCCGGCTCAGCAGGTCCCGCAGGGCGAGCCCCTCGGGCGAGAAGGCGTGGAACAGGTAGGTCTGCGCGCGGCTGTGCTCCATCAACTGCTCGCCGACCGGGTAGCGGTCGGTGTGGTAGCTGTCCAGCAGCCCGTCCGGGGCCCAGCCGTCGATCGTCGCGGCCAGCTTCCAGCCGAGGTTGAAGGCGTCCTGGAAACCGACGTTCATGCCGACACCGCCGGTGGGGAAGTGCTGGTGGGCGGCGTCGCCCGCGAGGACGACGCGGCCACGCCGGTAGTGGGTGGCGAGCCGGGTGGCGTTGCCGTAGCGGGAGAGCCAGGACGGGTCGCGCATGCCGAAGTCGTCGCCGGCGATGTCGACGACCTTCTCCCGCAGTTCGTCCAGCGTGAAGTCGCCGGGCCACTCGGTGGTCACGCTGTCGGGGCTGGTGCCCGCGATCCGCCACCGGTTGTCGGGCAGCGGCACGACCATCAGCCCGCCGCGCTCGTTGAAGCGGTTGAAACCGGGCGCCGGCGGATTGTCGAAGAGGACGTCACCGAGCCAGCCGAGACAGGTCGAGGACGTGCCGGGGAACTCGATCCCGGCGACCTCGCGCACGGTGCTCCTGGTCCCGTCGCAGCCCGCGATGTACTCCGCCTCGATCTCGTACGGCCCCTCGGGCCCCTCCACCCGCACGGTCACCGAGTCCGCGTGCTCGGTGAAGCCGGCGACGCGGTGCCCGCGCCGGACGGTGGCGCCGAGCCCGCGGGCGTACTCCTCGAAGAGCGCCTCGGTGCGGGCCTGCGGGATGAAGAGGGTGTACGGGAACGGGGTGTCCAGGACGGAGAAGTCGAGCCGGTTGGACAGGTTGGCGAAGTGGCCCGTGGAGATCTTCAGGCTCTCGTCGAGGAAACGCTGGTGGATGCCCCGGGAGGCCAGCACCTCGACGCCGCGCGGGTGCACGGTGAGCGCCTTGGAGCGGTCGTCGATCTCGGTGCGGGTCTCCAGGACGGTGACGGAGATGTCGTTCAGCCGGAGTTCGGCGGCGAGCCAGAGGCCGACGGGGCCGCCTCCGGAGATGACCACCTGCTGCGATTCGATCCGCCGTGCCTGTCGTGCCTGCCCTGTTTCGACCTGTTGCGATGCCATGAGATCACCCATTTCTTGGTCGCTGACCTAGAGTCTTCGGGTGAAGTAAACTAGGTCAGTGACCAACAAGCAACAGAGCGACCGACTGGATCCGGCCACGGTGATCCGCGCAGGGCTGGACCTCCTGGACGAGAAGGGTCTGGACGCGGTGTCCACGCGCGCGGTCGCCGACCGGCTCGGCGTGCGGATCAACACCGTGCAGTGGCATGTGAAGACCAAGGCCCGGATGCTGGAGCTGATGGCGGACGCCGTACTCGGCGAGATCCCGCTCGCCGGCCTGCCGGAAGTCCCCGCCGAACGGGCCCGCGAACTGGCCCGCCGGTTCCGCCGCGCCCTGCTGTCCCATCGTGACGGCGCGGCCCTCGTGGTCGGCACGTACGCCGCCGAGCCCATGACGCTGTCCTTCGCGGAGAGCCTGGTCGAGGCGTTGCTGGCGTGCGGCCTGGGTGATCGCGAGGCCGCGTGGACCTCGTGGGCGGTCGTCTACTTCGCCCTGGGGCTCACCCAGGAGGAACAGGCCGTGGATCACCGCCCGTTGGGCGACATCCTGGCGCGCGCGATCTCCCCGGCGACGCACCCCGCGCTGCATCGCGTGGCCGGGCATCTCGCGCCCGGATCGTTCGAGGAGCGCTACGAGTTCGGGGTGGAGGCGCTGCTCGCCGGGCGGTGAGGAGCCGGACCGAGGGCTTCAGTGGACGGACTTCAGCGCGCTCTCGACGCCGGCCACGACCGTACGTGCCTGGTGTTCCACCTGGTGGTGGACGGGTACCCAGCGCACCCGCAGCGCCTCCTCGGCGTCCGCGCACCATGCGGTGAACAGCCCGTCCAGCTCGCGGTAGAGCGTCGGGGCGGCCCGGTCGTCCGATGCGCGCAGGAGCCGTAGCAGAAGGCCGGCCGCGCGGATCGGCTGGCGGCGGGCCACGATGTTCAGGGCCGAGACCTGGGCCGTCGTCAATCGTCGCGGGTCGTCGGCGGACTGGCGGGCGAGTGGTTCCCAGGAGGTGGCGACCATGTCGTAGAGGCCGGCGGCCATCCACTCCAGTACGCGTCTGAGCGGGTCGTCCTGGGGTGCGGGCAGGAAGGCGCGTGCCTTTTCGAGTACGGCGGTCACCTGGCGTCCGCCGGTCAGGACCAGGTCGGCCAGGTCGCGGAGCGCGCGTCCGGCCTCCGGGTACGGGGTCAGGTCCTGGGCCAAGTCGCTTGCCCACATGGGGACTTCGACGATCGCGGTGACACCGCCGTACCGCAGGGGTGCGCACCAGGTGGACGCCCCGATGTTCTCCGAACCGGCCGCCAGGCGTGCGGTGCCGTCCGGCGGGGGCAGGACGTAGACGGCGGGGCTGGGGTTCTCCCAGAACAGGGCGTCGTACGTGCCGTGTTGGAGGGGGATGCCGAGTTCCGCGGCGGATCTCCGGAAGGGCGTGGCCAGTTCGGGGAGGTCGCGGGTCAACTGGACCCAGCTACCGCCCACATCGGTGCTGTGCAGGGAGCACTGGAGGAACGGGCGCAGCTCGTCGATGAGCTCGAACAGGGCCTGGCTCTCCGGGAGTTGGCTGGAGACGATCGGTGCCCATTCCGGTTGCTCCGCGGCGATCGGGCGGTAGGTGGCGCGGTAGTAGCTCCGGAGGGTGGGGGTGGTGGGGTCGGCCGTGGCCCCCTCGGCTCCGGCCTCGCTCAGGGCGGCGCCGTCCGGGTCGAGGCACAGGACGATGTCCCAGGTGACGAGGGCGGGGTCGGTCGCCGTGGACAGGCGGTCGCCGCGTGCCACCTGCTCCGCGAGCACGAGCGCGGTCGCGCCGCCGACCGGCTCGTCGGGGTGCGGTCCGGCGACCACGAGGACGTGGTGCGGTCCGTGTCCCACGGACAGCAGCAGGAGCGGGCGGCCCGCGCGGGACGTACCGATCCGGCGCAGTCGGCAGGCTCCGGGGTGCCGGGAGACCAGGTGCCGCGCCGCCTCGGTGACCTCGGCGACGGTGGGGTAACGGTTCGTCATGCGAGCCATCGTGTAAGTCGTGTGACGGTTGTCAATGACGCCCCAGGGAGCCTCGACCGCAAGATCGAGGCATTCTTCGAAACATTCGAGCGAAATCATTCGACGGCTGGATCTCAATCTCCCGCTATTTGTTGGGAGTTCTCCGCCGTGAATCGTTCCATGTGGTGTGTGAGCTGCGGAATTCGATGAGATGCCTGGCGTTGAGAGGCAGCGAATATTTCGTTCTCGACACCGAAACTATTGACAGTTGACAGGGGCAGGCCAACACTGACGCCGTCGTGACCGTGTTGCCACCAGGACGAGGAGGAAACACCCCCATGAAAAAGGCACCCGCACTGCTGCTGGCCTTCCTGGCGATGATGACCCTGCCCGGCACCGCCCGTGCCGACACGGTCGTCACCACGAACCAGACCGGTACCAACAACGGCTACTACTACTCGTTCTGGACCGACTCCCAAGGGTCGGTCTCCATGAATCTCGGCTCCGGCGGCGCCTACGGCACCACGTGGAGCAACACCGGAAACTTCGTCGCGGGCAAGGGCTGGAGCACCGGCGGCCGCCGGAGCGTGACGTACTCGGGGACCTTCACCCCGTCCGGCAACGGCTATCTGTCGCTCTACGGCTGGACGTCGAGCCCGCTCGTCGAGTACTACGTCGTCGACAACTGGGGCACCTACCGGCCCACGGGCACGTACAAGGGCACCGTCACCAGTGACGGCGGGACGTACGACATCTACAAGACGACGCGGTACAACGCCCCCTCCGTGGAAGGCACCAAGACCTTCGACCAGTACTGGAGCGTCCGGCAGACGAAGCGCACCGGCGGCACCATCACCACCGGCAACCACTTCGACGCCTGGGCCCGCGCCGGAATGCCGCTCGGCGCCTTCCGCTACTACATGATCCTCGCGACCGAGGGCTACCAGAGCAGCGGCAGATCCAGCATCACCGTGAGCTGACCACCCCCCAACTCCCGATGCCGGAGGAGCACTTCACATGAAACCCGCATCGTTACGACCCCTGGTCACCCGGCAGGTCACCGGGCTGGCCGTCCTCGCCCTGGCCGCCGCCGGCACCCTCGCCGTCGGCGTGAACACCCCTGCGCGGGCCGCCACTTGCGGCGGCTACGTCGGGCTCACCTTCGACGACGGCCCGTCCGGCAACACACCCACCCTCCTCAACGCGCTGAAGCAGAACGGTCTTCGGGCCACGATGTTCAACGAGGGCCAGTACGCGGCCACTTACCCCGCGCAGGTCAAGGCGCAGGTCACCGCCGGGATGTGGGTCGGCAACCACAGCTACACCCACCCGCACCTCACCCAGCAGACCCAGGCGACGATCGACTCGGAGATCGCCCGCACCCAGCGGGCCGTCGCGGCCGCGGGCGGCGGCACCCCCAGGCTCTTCCGCCCGCCGTACGGCGAGACCAACGCGACGGTGAAGGCCGTAGCGACGAAGTACGGTCTGACGCAGATCATCTGGGACGTCGACTCGCAGGACTGGAACGGCGCGAGCGCCGACGCGATCGTCGCGGCGGCCGGCCGGCTCACCAACGGCCAGATCATCCTCATGCACGACTGGCCGGCCAACACGGTCACGGCGATCCCGCGCATCGCGCAAGGGCTGGCGGCCCGTGGTCTGTGCGCCGGGATGATCTCGCCGCAGACGGGGCGAGCGGTCGCCCCCGGATAGCGGCCGCCGCGCCGCCCGTACCACCCCCGTACCCCTCTGGCCAGGGTATTGACCTGCGCTTTCAGGTTGTGTTCAGGCTCGGAGGGGTCTCGGGCAACTCATGCACCGGAAGCCCCAAAGCTCTGGCAAAGGGGTCTGGGGCAACCGCCGTTCGCCGTGTCATCGTGCCTGCCATGACGACGGATCACCTCACTCACGACCGGCCTTCGCGCCGCATCCGGCACGCGGCGAGCAAGGTGCCGGAGGTGACCGTCTACTTCTGGATCATCAAGGTGCTGACGACCGGCATGGGGGAGACCGCCTCCGACTTCCTGGCCCATGCGTTCGGCCCGATCCCCGCCGTCGGGCTCGGCGGCATCGCCCTGGTGGCCGCCCTGGCCGCGCAGTTCGCCGTCCGGCGGTACGTGGCCTGGATCTACTGGACGGCGATCGTCATGGTCAGCGTGTTCGGCACGATGGCCGCCGACGTCCTGCACGTCGGCCTCGGAGTGCCGTACGCGCTCTCCACGCCGTTCTTCCTGGCCGTGCTGGCCGCCGTCTTCGCCCTCTGGTACCGCAGCGAGGGCACCCTGTCGATCCACAGCATCCACACCCGGCGCCGCGAGGTCTTCTACTGGGCCACCGTGCTCGCCACGTTCGCGCTGGGCACGGCCTGCGGGGACCTCACGGCCACGATCGGCCTGGGCTATCTGGGCTCCGCCTTCCTGTACGGCGCCGCGATCGCGGTTCCGGCCCTCGCGCACCGGTGGGGCGGGCTGAACGCGGTGGCCGCGTTCTGGGCGGCGTACGTCCTCACCCGCCCGCTCGGCGCCTCCGTCGCCGACTGGATGGCCGTCGGTCACCAACGGGGCGGTCTCGACTGGGGACTTGGGCCGGTCACGCTCGCCTGGACGGTGGCCATCCTCGGCTTCGTCGGCTACCTCGCCGTCTCCCGCAAGGACGTACGGCACGACGCCCTGGCGTGAGATCGACGCGGACGCCGCCGGATGCCTGGTGGGCGCGGACGGTGACCGTGGTGACGGCGTAGCGGCAGGCGTTGGCGAGGAGCGGGCTGACGACGCGTCCGAGGGGGGCGGGCGGGACTCCGGCCACGAGGTGCGGGCCGTCCGCCGTGACCGTCAAGTGCCTTGGTGCGTACGGCACTTCGGTCAGCGCGCGCAGTACCGGCAGCACCTCGGCCGTGCCCGGTGCGGTGAGGGTGCCGGCGCGGGGGCGGGCCTGCCACCAGTGGCCTGGTCGGTCATCGTGCGGACGGGGCGCAGCGCGCGGCCGACCGCCGGCCGGGTCGGGGCGTAGGTGCAGGCGAGCATGAGGGCGTCCAGGGCGAGCGACCCCAGGAGCAGGGTGTCGGCCGAACTCCGGTACGGGGAGAGGTCAAGCGCGGTGAAGACGGTGGCCCGGCTCCCCGACCCGGGGACCGGCTGCGTGCAGAGCCGTAGGAGACGCCGGACCGTGGCGGTGACGCACCGCCGGCCGCGTGGGTCAACCGGCCTGCGGCGGGCGGCTGTTCCAGCAGATGCCGGCCGGCGTAGATCCAGACGTTGGTGTCGAGGGCGCGTCGTTCGCACTCTCCAGGACCCGCACCCTCGTGCCCCTGGTGTCGACGGCCGTCGCGACGGCGGCGGCGCGGGTGCGCAGCTCGTCGTCCGCCTGGTGCTGGAGGCGGTACCGGGCAACGGAGTTGAACGCCCCGGTGAGGACCGGCATCAGCAGCGCGACGAGGGAGAGTCGGCCGCGGAGAGCGCGGGGTGCCAGGCGGTTCCGGGCGGAGGTTCCGGACGGAGGCCGTGGAGGGCCCGGGCCGGCGGCGGACCCCGTTCACGACAGCCGGTGTCCGACCCCGCGGGCCGTGCCGATCGTGCGGGTGCTGCCCGTCTCCCGGAGTTTTCGGCGCAGCCGGGTCAGGTACTGGTCGAGGGTGTTGTCGTGGACCTGGGCGCCTTCGGGCCAGCCCGCGCGGATCAGTTCGCGGCGGGTGACGATGCCGCCGGAGGCCGCCATGAGCGTGGCCAGGAGGCGGAACTCGGTCGGCGTCAGGTCGACCCGGGTGTCGCGGACGTCGACCGTGTGCCGGACGGCGTCCAGGGCCAGGTCTCCCGCCGTGGCGGTGGGCGGTGGCGCCGCCCGTCTGAGGGCCGCCCGCAGGCGGGCGGCGAGTTCGGCGAGGTGGAACGGCTTGGGCAGATAGTCGTCGCCCCCGGCGGAGAACCCGGACAGCCGGTCGGGCAGCCGGTGATGCGCGCTGAGGAAGATGACCGGGGAGCGGAATCCGTTCGCCCGCATCGCCTGGCACACGTCCCGCCCGTCGGCGTCGGGCAGTCCGATGTCGAGTACGGCGGCGGAGACGTCGGCGGTGGCCAGGCGCAGGGCGGTCGCGCCGTCCGGGGCCGGGACGGTGTCGTAGTCCTCGTCCCGCAGCCCGCGCATCAGCACGTCCCGCAGGGCGTGATCGTCCTCGACGACCAGGATGGTCCGGCGCATGGTCCTCCCTGACTCCGCCGACGTACGGTGACTACAATCCTGTAGACGGTCTACGGAACTGTAGACGATGCCGGTGCGGGAGCGCGCCGTACGGCGGTCAGGATGTGTTCAGGTGTCCACGACGGTCGGCGAGACCGCGGCCGACCTGCTGAACGAGAAGGCCGGCCCGGGCCTGACCGGCGTGCCGCTGGAGACGAGCACCGCGGTGTTCGCCGTCGCCCTCGTGGCCGTGTTCGTGGTCCGGTACCGGCGGGAGGGCACGCTGTCCGTCCACAGCGTCGACACCATCGGCCGCGAGGCCTGCTACTGGCTCGCCGTGCTGTTCACCTTCGCGTTGGGCACCGCCGCCTGCGACCTGGTCTCCGAGCGGATGAACCTCGGCTACCGGCTGTCCGGCGTCCTGTTCGCCCTGGCCATCGGGGCGGTCGCGGTCGCCCACTTCGCCCTCGGCCTGGACGCGGTGCGCGGCTTCTGGATCGCCTGCGTCCTCACCCGCCCGCCGGGCGCCTCGTCGGCGACTACCTTTCCCGGCCGACCGGCGACGGCGGCCTCGGCTTCGGCACCGTCGTCACGAGCGTGCTGTTCCTGGCGGTCGTCCTCGGACCGGTGGTGTACCTCGGGGCGACCCGCAGGGACGTCATCGACCGAAGGCCGTCATGATCGCCGGAGTCAGGGGGTGCCCGGCGAGGACGAGGCGGACGGCGTCGAGGGGGGCGCGGCACGCGTAGTAGTCCTCGAAGTAGGCCTGGATGAACTCCGGGGAGCGGTCGGTGAGGAGGCGGAAGAGGTGGGCGGCGCCGTCCGGGTCCGTGCGTCCGGCCGGGAAGTCGATGGCCGAGCCGGTGCGCCAGGCGGTGTCGCCGGTCTCGCGCCACAGGCAGACGGTGACCGGAACGCCGCCGATGTCCTCGTCGTGGAAGGCGGGGTCGTGCAGCAACGGGAGCAGTACGGCGGGTACTTCGTCGACGACACCGGGCCAGACCTCCCCGTCGTCCGTGCCGTACGGGCTCATCTCCGACTCGTGGTCGAAGCCGCGTACGAGCACGCCGGCCGGGGAGAAGGAGACGGAGAACTCGTCCCCGGAGCCGTTGTCCATCAAGGCCGCGTCCACGCCAGGGCCCCAGTCCAGGTCGAAGACGTACTCGCAGGACAGCGGATCGCCGCCGATCAAGGCGTCCAGGAAGGCCAACGCCTGAAGATGGACGTGGAGTTCGGCGGGGTCGGGGAGGAGGGCGGCGACCTCGTGCACGGTGCTCATGACGTCATGAAAGCAGCCGCCACCGACAATCCGGCCCCCACTACCCGGTGACCCCGGGCAGCCGGATCTCCGCCTCGGCCAGCAACCGCCGCTCCTCACCCGTGAACGTCGGCCCGTCGAGCTGCGGCCGCGGCGGTCCCATGAGCGCCGCCGCGAGGACACCCGGCCGGAGCAGGGCCGTGCCGGGGGACTGGAGGGTCAGGACGTCCGTCATCGCGGTGGCCACGTGGTACGAGCCCGTGGCGGTGTGGGAGAGGCGGCTGACGTAGCGCTGGAGGAGGCGGTCGGCGGTGTTCGCGCTCTTGCCCTCTGTCGTCGCGTAGTGGATGTCCTGGCCCACGGCGAGACTCCAGGCGAGTTCGACAGGGCCCGCGACGGCCCGTTGCGCCTTGCGGGACAGGCCGTTGGTGAGGCCCAGGGAGGACAGTTGGGTGCGCAGTGCCACGGCGCCCAGGGCCGCCACCGACATGCCGTGGCCGTACACCGGGTTGAACGCGGCCACCGAGTCGCCCAGCGCCACCAGGCCCTCCGGCCAGGACGTGAGCCGTTCGTAGTAGTAGCGGCGGTTGACCGTGCTGTGGGTGACGGCGACGTCGGTGAGCGGCTCGGCGTGGGCCAGGAGGTCGGCGATGACGGGGTGGCGGAGCGTGCGGGCGTACGGCTCGAACTCGGCCGCCTCGCGGGTGGGTTGGGCACCCGGGGTGCCGATCAGGCTGACGTGCCAGCGGCCGTCCTCGATCGGGACGATGCCGCCGGTCCGGCCGGGTTCGCCCGTCCGCGGGTCGGCCTGGACGCTGATCACGGGCCAGTTGCGGGTGGGGACAGGGGCGCGGTAGACGCGGCTGGCGTACGCGATACCGGAGTCGATGCGGTCCTGGGCCAGGCCGGAGACGCCCAACTCGGCCAGCCACTGCGGAGTGCGCGCCGCCTTCCCGGAGGCGTCGACGACGAGATCCGCGGTCAGGTCGCTCTCGGTGCCGTCCGCCGCGCGCAGCCGTACGCCGGTGACGCGGCGCGAACTCCCCAGCAGGGCTGTGACCTTGGTGTGCGGGCGCACCCTGACGCGCGGGTCCTTCAGCACCTGCCCGCGGACGACGGAGTCCGTGAGGTCGCGGCTCGCGGTGATCAGATAGTGGCTGTCCCGCTGCCAGCGCCGGTACCAGCCCTCGGGCGAGCAGATCAGCATGTTCGTCGTCATGGGCACCCGGTGGGCGCCGGCGGCCAGCAACTCCTTGACCGTGCCCGGCAGCAGCTCCTCGATCGCGTTCGCCCCACCGGACAACAGGACGTGGAAATGCGCCGCTTGGGGAACACCGGGGCGTGCCTCGGGCCCCTCGGGCAGGTCGTGCGCCTCGATGATCTCGACGCTGTCCACGTGGTCCCGGACGGCGGCAGCGGCGAGCATGCCGGCGAGGCTGCCTCCGACGACGACGGCGCGGGTGGACATCCGGTGCGGTGATTCCGTCATGAGGTGAAGATAACAATCCCAACTTTCCGAGCAGGCGGGGAAGTTGACCGTCGCCCCCCGCCCGTCACGCACCGTCGAGCAGCGACGCGAGCCCCCGGTCCAGCGACGGCCCCAGGGCCTCCCGGCCCGGTTCGGTCACCCGGTACGTGCGGCGCAGGAAGTGGTGCAGCGCGACCGTGTCGAAGCGGATCATCGCGATGCCCTCCGCCGAGTGGAACTCGACGGCCGTGTGGGCGGGGCCGTACGGCCTGATGTGCACGTTGCCCATCCCTGCGGGGGTGTCGAGGCCCTCCTCCAGCAGCGCCCGGGCGAAGGTCCACGTCACCTTCTTGCCGTCGAGCGATATCCAGGCGGGGAACAGGAGTTGTACGGCGAAGGGGTCACCGGAGGAGTAGCGCAGCGTGACCGTCACGGCCAACTCCTGGTCGTCGTCGGCGAGCAGGCGGGCGCCGGTGGGCTGTTCCAGGGTGACGGGGCTCATGGGCGGTCTCCGATTCAGGGCGGGGCGGCGGCCGTTGTGCCGACACACCCTCCTTGATCACCCGGAGGGGCCTTTGATTACGCCGTTGCGCACACCACTTCATGTGACGTGTGTCACCTTATGGAACGACTGCAACTTTAATTGAAAGTTTTGCCATCTAGGGTACAAACCCTTCCCCGCCCCGCCTGGCAACTGGAGCGTTGCTGCCATGAACGACGGTCCCACCGCCGAGTACGCCCGGATCTACGAGGAGCAGCAGCCGCGCCTCGTCGCCTACGCCCGCTCGCTCACCCGGAACGCCTGGGTCGCCGAAGACCTCGTCGCCGAGGCGCACTTCAGGGTGTGGCGCAGGCTGTCCGCCGGGCACGAGATCGACAACGTACCGGCGTACCTCATGACCACCGTGAAGCACCTCGCGACCGCCGCGGGGAGCGCCGCACGCGAGACCCCGCTCGATCCGCAGGTCGGCGAGCGGGTCGGCGCGCAGCAGGCGCACGCCGAGGTCCATGGCGGCGACCCGGCCGAGCAGGTGTCCTCGACAGACCTGCTGGTGCGGGTTCTTGAGCAGTTGCCCGAGCGGTGGGTGAAGGCGTTGTGGCTGGCCGAGGCGGAGGGTCTGCCGCTGGCGGCGATCGGCCCCCAGCTCGGCACCAAGCAGGGCGCGACGGCCGTCCTGCTGCACCGCGCGCGCGAAGGCATGCGGCAGGCGTTCCTGCGCGCCCAGACCGGCGCCCCGGACGATCCCGCGTGCCAGGTCCACTGGGCCCGTATGCCCGCGTACGTGCGCGGCGGCGCCACCGAGCGACAGTCCGAACGGCTCCTCGGCCACGTCGACGCGTGCGACGACTGCCGGGCCCGCCTCGCGGCCCTGATGCGCGCCAACGACCGGCTGCCCGCGCTCGTGGCACCGGCCCTGCTGGTGTTCGTGCTCGGCGGCGCGGGCAAGTTCCTGCTGGCGTTCGGCGCGGGGTCCGCGGGCGCGGCCACCGCGGCGGCCGGCGGCCATGGCGGCGGGTTGCTGCACGGCGTACGGCATGCGGCGGTCGGCGCCTCCAAGACGCAGGTGGCCGCCGCGGTCGGCGCGGCCGTGGCGGGCGCCGTCGCGGTGCTCGTCGTCCTCGGCGGCGGCGACGCCACGGAGGTCCCGGTCGCGAAGGGCCCGGTCGCCGAAGTCCCGGTCTCCCAGGCCCCGGTGGCGTCCCAGCCACGGACGAGCAAGCCCTCGAAGACACCGGCCGACGGTGACGGTTCCACGACCCCCGCGCCGGACGGCGGGACAAGTGCCGTGTCCCCGGCCGCACTTGGCGTCACGGGCGGCGGGCCGACCGCCACACCGGTCGGTGGCGGCGGAACACCCGTTCCTACGGCCCCTGTCGAGACACCGCCGGTGACCACGGAGCCGATACCTGCCCCGCCGGTGACCACGGAGCCGATACCCGACCCGCCGGTGACCACGGAGCCGATACCCGACCCGCCGGTGACCACCGAACCGGTTCCTGTTCCGCCGGTGAAAGTGACGCCGGAGCCGACTCCGACACCGCCGGTGGTCACGGAGCCGGAGCCGACACCCACGGAGCCGACCTATCCGGAACCGACTCCGACGGAACCGACTCCCACGGAATCGACTCCCGCCGAGCCGACTCCCAGTGAGCCGACCCCGACGGAGTCGACCCCCGCGAACCCGGCTCCTGGCGACCCCGTGAAGGAGACTCCGGAGCCGACGACCCCGGAACCCACCACTCCCGAGCCGACCACTCCCGAGCCCACGACCCCGGAGCCCACGACCCCGTCCGTACCGTCGCCCGAGCCGTCCACCGAAGCCCCGACCCCCGCCGATCCCACGCCTGTTGAGACCCCGCCCTGTGGCCGGGCGGGCGAGCCGGCGGTCGAGGGGGATCAGCCGATCGCGTAGGCGCGGTAGACCGTCTCGACCGAGGTGCCGCCGGCCGAGTCGGTCACCTGGGAGCGCAGGGCGACCGCGCCGGAGGCCGGGTTGTGCACGGCGGCCTTCCAGGCGGACCCGGAGCGGGTGACGGAGACGGCCTTCCAGGTCGTGCCGCCGTCCGAAGACGCCCAGACCTTCAGGGACTTGACCGTCGACTTGGTGAACTTGACGTCGGGGCCCTGGGATCCGCGGCCCGCGCCGACGGTGACCGACGTGGTGCTGTTCGCCTTCGCCCGGTTGCGGCTGTCGAGGCCGGCGGGCAGGAAGCGGGTCATGAAGACGGGCGCGACCACCGACTTGGCCGGGTCGGCCTTGAACCGCCAGTCGAGGGTGACGCGCGACGACAGCATGCCGGACGGGAAGGTGATGCCCGGACGGTAGCGGTGGGCGTCCACGGTCAGCCGGTAGGTGCCGGCCGAGCGGATGCGGGCGGCGAACGAGGCGTCGGAGGAACCCCAGTTGGTCAGGGTCTGCTTCTTGACGGTGGTGCTCCCCTTGGACAGGACCACCGTCTCCTTCGTCGGATCGGCGCCCCAGACACCCACGTCGGGGTCGCCGATCAGCGCGTCCGGGATGAAGTTCACGGACTTCTGCCAGACGAAGGGCAGGTAGTGCATCGGGCTCCACACCGCCCGCCCGAACGACTGGGTGAAGCTCTGCCCCGCCTTCAGCGTCCTGGTCGCCGGGAAACCACCGCTGACGACATCGCCGTTGTTCGCGATCACGTCGTCGCGCGGCTGCCAGGTCCCGGGTGTCACATGGACCGTGGTGCTGAACGGCGCGCTGTCGTCGGTGACGTTGGCGTACAGGTCGGTCGTGCAGTCGTCGACCTTGGGCGCGGCCTGGAGGGCGGTGTCGTTCTGGGTGCCGATCTGCGTCCCGGCGCGCACCGAGAAGCGAGCGTCGCCAGCTTCGACCGCTGGAACGAACCGCCGGGCGCGGCCGGGATACCGGTCGTCTTCTTGACCGCGACGTAGCTGTCGTTGCCCGACCACTGCGCCATGTACGCGAACTGGAGCAGCTTGGAGGAGTTGGGGATCGCGTAGAGGGACCCCGCGTCGTTCCAGCCGCCCGCGCTGTACGCCGAGGGCATGTCCATGTTGGCGGCACACACCTGTGCGCTGATCCGGGCCGGTCCGGCCACATCGGCCGGCGTGTCCAGCGACACCTTCACGGCCTTGCCCTTACGGGCGTCCAGCGTCACGGACTTGGCCCCCGACACCGACACGACCTGCGCGCCGATGGTGTCGGTGCCCAGACCGTCCGTGGCGCTCTCGTAGATGTCGGTCATCGCGAGGTACCGGCCCGCCGGCAGACTGAGCCGCTTGCCCGACGCGACGGTACGGGTCTCACCGGACGGGACGGCGACGACGGTCACCGTCGTCGCCACCTTGGCGCCGTGCCGCCCCAGCGTGGTCACGGTCAACGATCCCGACGCCGCCTGCGCGGTGGCGGCGGGTACGAACAGCGGCGCGAGCATGGCCACGCCGACGAAAGCGAACGGTATGCGTCTTGTACGTCCGACACGTGCTGCGCTCATGACTACCCCCTAAAGACCCCGTCAGAGGCCCGGACAAAGACCCCGACTCCCCAAAGCCGACTCATGGTAGCCACGCGCCTCACCCGCCACTCATGACCCCCCGGCAAGCCTCCGCGTACGCCCTCACCAGCGGCCTTCCGCCGTCCTCCCGCCGCCACGCCAGGGCGTAACGGCTCGGCGAAACGCCGTGCACCGGGCGGGTGATGACACCGCCGAGGGTGATCAGGTGGGCGTTGCCCGTGGCCACCAGGCAGATGCCGAGACCGGCGGCCAGCGCCTCGTACGTCTCCTCCGTGCCCGCGATCTCCGCACCGACGCGCGGTGCCCGGCCGCCACGTTCGTCGAGGGCGAGCCAGTAGTCCCGCAGGGGGCCCGCGCTGGACGGCAGGGCGAGGAACGGCTCGTCGACGAGGTCCGCGAAGTCGACCTCGGTGCGGGCGGCCAGCGGATGGGACTCCGGGAGCGCGACCAGGCGGGGTTCCTCGGCGACCACCGTCCAGCCGTAGCGCTCCGGGTCGGGCAGCGGCAGCCAGACGAAGGCGACGTCCGTGTCCCCGTCCGCGAGACCGGCCGTCGGATCGTCCCAGCTCACCTGCCGCAGCCGTACGACCGCCTCCGGGCGCGCGGCCGTGAAGCGGGAGCGGATCGCGGGCAGCAGGCCGCCCCGGCCCGGGCTGGTGCTCATGCCGACCACCAGGGTGCCGCGCTCGGCCGCACCGACCTCCGCCAGCGCGGACGCGCCCTCCGCCCAGACCGCCAACACCCGCTCCGCGTACGGCAGGAGGGCCGCACCGGCCGCGGTGAGCGCGACGCCCTGCCGGTCGCGGCGGAACAGTTCGGTGCCCAACTGCCGCTCCAGCGCCCGGATCTGCTTGCTCAGCGCGGGCTGCGACACGTACAACCGCTCGGCCGCGCGCGTGAAGTGCAGCTCCTCGGCGACCGCGACGAAGTAGCGCAGGTCCCGCACATGGACGTCCGTCGTCATAGCCATCGGTTATGAGCTTAGGTCTTGGACGGGTCGTCGGGGGCGGGAGCAGGCTGGTCCGCAGATGGGCACCACGGGATTCCAAGGGGAGACGTCATGAACAAGGTGTGGCTGGTGACCGGCGCGAGCAGCGGGTTCGGGCGGGCGATCGTCGAGGCCGCGCTCGCCGCCGGTGACGTGGTCGTGGGCGCGGCGCGGCGGACCGAGGGGCTGGACGACCTGGTGGCCGCCCACCCCGACCAGATGGAGGCGCTGCGCCTGGACGTCACCGACACGGCGGCGGGGGAGGCGGCCGTACGGGACGTGGTGGCGCGGCACGGGCGGATCGACGTCCTGGTCAACAACGCGGGCCGTACGCACGTCGGGGCCTTCGAGGAGACCACCGAGCAGGAGCTGCGGGACCTCTTCGACCTGCATGTCTTCGGGCCGGCGGCCCTCACGCGCGCGGTGCTGCCGTCCATGCGCGAGCGGCGGTCCGGGGCGGTCGTCCAGATGAGCAGCATGGGCGGGCAGATGTCCTTCGCGGGCTTCTCGGCGTACAGCGGAACGAAGTTCGCCCTGGAGGGACTGTCCGAGGGGCTCGCGGACGAGGTCGCCGAGTACGGCGTCAAGGTGCTGATCGTCGAGCCGGGCGCCTTCCGGACCTCCCTCTTCGACACGAGCCGGGCCGGGGTCAGCGCCGACAGCGGTGTGTACGCCAAGGTGACCGAGACCCGTGGTTTCGTCTCCGGCGGCGACGGCACCCAGGCCGGCGACCCCGCGAAGGCGGCGGCCCTCGTCCTCGCCGCCCTCGACGCCGAGGAGACCCCGCTGCACCTGCCGCTGGGCGACGACGCCGTGGACGCCGTCCTCGGCCATCTCGACGAGGTGCGCGGCGACATCGCGGCCTGGGAGAAGCGGACCCGGGCGACGGGCTTCGACGCCTGACGGCGGGCCGGGAACCCCGGCCCGCCCGCGTCCGTCCCGGTTGTCAGAGGCGCGTGCCACGATGGACGCACTGGGAGACGACCGGGCGGCAACGGACAGCGGGGGGTGACATGGAGGGCGAGGTTCCGCGGGCGGGCGGCAAGGTCAGGGAGCTGTGCGCGGAGGGCACGCGGTGGTACGACATGGCGCGCGCCCTGCGTGCCGACCACACCCGCGCCCTCGACGCCGTCCGCTCCGCGCTGGAGCCACTGCGGGCCGAACTCGTCGCCCAGGAGCTGGAGTTCATCCCGGTCGCCCGCCTGAAGGACGTCACCGAGGGGCGGCTGCGGCTCGGCGCCGTGGAGGCGGCGGGACTGACCTCCGTGCGCGCGGTGCACGAGGCGAGCCGGTACGAACTGCGGCAACTGCCCGGGGTGGGACAGCAGACCGCCGACCGCGCCCTCGCGGCGGCCCGGCAGATCGCGCGGGCCGTCGGGGAGACCGTCTCCGTGCGGATCGACGTCGACCACCCCGAGCCTCGCACCACCGCACTGGTCATCGCGTTGCAACGGCTCGTCGAGGCGGGCCCCGAGCTGCGCCGCGCCCTGGACGCCGCGACCCGGCTCGACGAGCGGCTCGGCGCGCTGCTGCCGGTGGCCCGGCCCGCCAGCAGCAGGCTGTTGCTGGCGCTCGCCGGCCGCCGCCGGCGGGAGGCCGCGCTCGCCGCAGTCGCCGAACTCCATGAGCTGGTCGCCGACGCGGCTGCCAGGGACGTACGGCTGCTGATCGCGCAGGCCTCCACCGACCTGCTGCGGCCGCCGGTCTCCGACATCGAGGCGTGGGTCGACTTCGAGCTGCGGTCCGCGGAGTACTACAGCCAGCTCGCCGAGGTCGACGGGCAGCAGCCGGACCTCGCGGCGAGCGAGGGCTTCCTGCCGGCCGAGCTGGCCGAGCGCGTGCACGCCCAGCCGCTGGACGACACGCACCGCCGGGTCTCGCTGCGGGGGTACCAGTCGTTCGGTGCCCGTTTCGCCCTGGCCCAGCGGCGGGTCGTCCTCGGGGACGAGATGGGACTCGGCAAGACCGTGCAGGCCATCGCCGCACTCGCCCATCTCGCGGCCGAGGGACACAGCCACTTCCTGGTGGTCTGCCCGGCCAGCGTGCTGATCAACTGGACCCGGGAGATCGGCGCCCGCAGCACCCTGCGCGTACTGCGCGTGCACGGCCCTGACCGGCAGGACGCCTACGGGGAGTGGAGCGAGCGCGGCGGAGTCGCGATCACCACCTTCGACACGCTGCACACCCTCCCCACGCCGGTCGAGCGGTCGGCGAAGCGCCGGAAGACCAAGGGGGACGCGCCGACCGGCCCCACCCCGGCCATGCTCGTCGTGGACGAGGCCCACTACGTGAAGAACCCGGACACCCGCCGCACGAAGTCGGTCGCCCTGTGGACCGAGCGCTGCGACCGCGTCCTGTTCCTGACCGGCACCCCGATGGAGAACCACGTCGACGAGTTCCGCACCCTCGTCCGCCACCTCCGCCCCGACCTGCTGCCGACCGTACGCAACGGCACCGCGGCGGCCGGACCGCAGGCCTTCCGCCAGTCCGTCGCCCCGGCCTATCTCCGCCGCAACCAGGAGGACGTGCTCACCGAACTGCCCGCCCTGGTCCAGGTCGACGAGTGGGTGGAGCTCGGCGTCGCCGACCGCGAGGCCTACGACCGCGCGGTCGGCGACGGCAACTTCATGGCGATGCGCCGGGCCGCCTACGCCGACGCCGAGAAGTCCGCGAAACTCCAGCGCCTGCGGGAGCTGGTCGCCGAGGCCGCGGACAACGGCGTGAAGGTGGTGGTCTTCTCGTACTTCAGGGACGTCCTCGCGGCGGTGGAGCAGGCGCTCGAACGGCCCCTGGAGAAGCCTGAGAAGCGCGCGAAGCGAGTCTTCGGGCCCATCTCCGGAAGCGTTCCGGCGGCCCGCCGACAGCAACTGGTCGACGACTTCACCCAGGCCCCCGGCCACGCCGTACTGCTCTCGCAGATCGAGGCGGGCGGGATCGGCCTCAACCTCCAGGCCGCCTCCCTGGTCGTCCTCTGCGAGCCCCAGGTCAAGCCGACGGTGGAGCACCAGGCCGTGGCCCGCGTCCACCGCATGGGCCAGATACGCACGGTCCAGGTGCACCGCATGCTCGCCGCCGACAGCGTGGACGACCGGCTCCTGACCATCCTGAAGAACAAGGACCGCCTCTTCGACAGGTTCGCCCGGCGCAGCGCCCTGGCGGACGCCACCCCGGACGCGATCGACATATCCGACGCGACGCTGGCCCGCCGCATCGTGGAGGAGGAGCAGCGGCGACTGGCGGCGGAGGTCAACTGACCCTGTCCCCAGGGGTGTTCGGCCGCCGTCACGAGCGCACGTCTAGTTCGGCGAGAGCGGTACCCGAGCCGCTTCGCACGGTGACCCGGACGTACCGGGCGGGTGTCCCGTCCGGTGCGTGCCACGTGTGCCCGTCCGCCGAGACCTCGACCGTGTAGGACCCCGGCTGCTTGGTCCAGGTGGGCCGTACCGTCCCGACGCGCACCGCACGGCCCAGGTCGACGGTGAGGGCGGCGCGGTCGCCGGCCGGGGCCCAGGTGGTCGCGGGGCTGCCGTCGACCGCCGCCTCCGGGTAGCGGCCGGACTCCGAGGAGGTCGCCGTCGCGGGCCGGCAGCGGGCCAGGTCGGCGGTGGGGGTGATGTCAGGGCGCCGGGTCCTGAGGGTGACCGTGCCGGAGAGGGTGCGGCGGCCCTCAGGGGTGTCCAGCGTGAACGGCGCCCCGGACCGCAGCCGTACGGTCGTCGTCCTCGCGCCGATCGCGACGTCGTACGTACGACCGCGCCAGCGGAGCCCCGACAGGCGTACGCCGTCCGCGAGTTGGGGCGGCAGGCTCGGGTCCAGGTGGAGGGCGTCGGGGCGCAGCCGCAGGCCGGTGAGGCCGTGGGTGAAGACCTGGAGGAAGCCGCCCTTGCCGGTGAGGAAGTCCTGGGCGGGGGAGCCCGCGAGGGGGTCGGACGCGCCCGCCTTGTCGCCGCGCGACTCGGAGAACAGGGCGAACGGACCGCGCGCGAAGGGCTGGTAGGCCCGCCGCAGATAGGTGTACGCGGCGCAGCCCGGCTCGCCGATCGCCGCCGCGTCGATCGCGTGGACGGCGTCGGTCATGGCGGGGCCGTCCGGGTCGGTGCGCTGCGCGTAGTAGTCGAGGGTGGCGGCCCCGGCACCGGCCGGCATGGGCCACTCCAGCGGGTAGATCAGCAGCACGGTGTCGGCCTGCTTGATCTGGGAGCCGTTGTAGCCGTCGTACTGGAGGAAGATCTTGCGCTTCGGGTCGTAGGGGATGCGCAGGTGGTTCGCGACGGTGAGCCAGTCGGCGGGGGCGGTGCTGCCCAGGGTGCGGGCGGCGTCGGCGGCCGCGCGCAG
Source organism: Streptomyces sp. NBC_01478 (assembly GCF_036227225.1). Classification (GTDB taxonomy): domain Bacteria; phylum Actinomycetota; class Actinomycetes; order Streptomycetales; family Streptomycetaceae; genus Streptomyces. The sequence goes on from NZ_CP109444.1 coordinate 7,454,369, forward strand.
GGCGGTGCCGGCGACGGCGTTGGTGTAGACGGCGTCGTTGACACCGTTGCTGTACTCGTCGGGTCCGGCGACCTCCTTGACGGAGTAGGAGCCGTCGGCGTTCTTCGTCGCTCTCGAAGTCCAGTACCGGGCAAGGCCGTTGAGGAGCGGCCGGCCCTCGGTGCGGAGCCAGGCGCGGTCGCCGGTGGCGAGGTAGTACTGCCAGGCGGCCAGCGCGATGTCGCCCTGGAGGTGGTTCTGGGTGAGGCAGTGCGGTGGCTGCCAGCTCTGGCACTCGGCCCACAGCCTGCCGTGGCTCGCGCTCGTCCACGGGAAGAACAGGCCCTTCACCGAGGTCTTCGCGGCGTTCTCGGCGGCGGCCGTGCGGGTGCGGAAGCGGTAGTCGAGGACCGGGCGGGCGAGCTCGGGACGGGTGGCCAGCAGCGAGGGGAACATCCAGGACTCGGCGTCCCAGAACACCATCCCGGCGTAGTTGTCGCTGGTCAGACCGGCGGGCGCGATGCTGTTCCGGGCGCCGGGGCGCAGCGCGGACAGCAGCCCGTACTGGGCGGAACGGGCCCAGAGTTGGAGGTCCGGGTGGCCCGGCACCTCGATGTCGGCCGACCACAGCGCCCGCCACGCGGCGGTGTGCGAGGCGAGCAGCGCGTCCCAACCGCGCCGCGCGGCCCGGTCGGCGGCGTCCTGGGCGGCGGAACGGGGATCGCGGGAGGTGAGGGTGGTGTCGACGCCGACGTACTTGGTGGCGGTGTAGGTGCGACCGGAGCGGACGGGCAGGACGGACGCCTGGTCGGCGCTCAACTCGCCCTGTTCGTAGGTGTGTTGGGAGCCCCCGGGGACATCCAGTGCGGAGGCCACGGCACCGTCGACACCCGTCCCGTCCGTGCGGAACGCCACGCCGATCGTGCGGTCGCCGACCCGGCCGCCGTCGGTCCGCGTGACACGGCGGGCGCCGCGGCCGTCGAGGCGGTCGGTGAGGGTGAGTTCGCCGTCCCAGTGCGGGGTCACGCGCAGGCGTACGGCGCCGGTGTGCGGGGCGTCGCGGGCGGCGAGGACGTCGTAGACGAGGTCGGTGCGGCGGCCGTCGGCCGTGGTCCAGGTGAGGGACGTACGGACGTAGCCGCAGCGGAGGTCGAGGGTCTGGTGGTAGTGCGTGACCCGGCCGGTGCTGGTGCCGCCGTAGGTCTCGGTGCCCGCCGTGACGTCGAGGCCGGTCCAGTTCGGGAGCGCGGCGAGGGCCTCGCGGCCGGCCGTGTTCGCGGGGCCCCTGGCGTAGAGGCCGGAGACGAACGCGCCGTCGTAGCGCGGGGTGTAGAGCGGCCAGCCGGTCTTCTCGCCGGAGGCCGCGTAGCCCGCGCCGGCGGGCGGGACGCGGGTGCCGAGATAGCCGTTGCCGACGTACGGGTGGTACGTGTCGGCCGGGTCGATCCGGGTGGCCGAGGGCGCCCAGTCGCGCGCGCCGCAGTCGTCGAGGGGGCGGGGCGCGGCGGACGCCCGGTGCAGGGGGAGGGGGAGGAGCAGGGCGGCGGCGAGGACGGGGAGCAGCAGACGGGTCGGCTTGGTCACCGTTCGACGATGGGGTGCCCCGCGGGGCGGGGGCGGGAAGCGCGCGGAGGATTACCACGTACGGGCGGAGCGCGTGCTACCTCCGGTACGGCGTCGGATCGGTGACCCAGCCCGCCGTCAGGACGAGCCGCGACTCCCGGTGCACGGCCAGGAAGCCGAACGGGCGGTCGAAGCGGGCTGTGACGACGGTGGCCGTGTGGCGGAGGTCGGGGAGGGCGCCGCCGGCGACCGGGGCGATCGCGGTCACCGCGCCCGCACGGAAACCGAGTGCGCCGAACTGGGCCACCGCTGACTGTTCGGCCTGGCCGACGGCCAGCGGGGACGGGCTGATGCCGGAAAAGTGGCCGTCCCTGGTGTCCATCGCCGTCGTGAGCCCGAACAGCCCGTGCAGGTCGAGGAGATCGTGCCGCGCCCGCATGTCGTACGCCACCGTCGTGACGACCAGTTCCGGCGGTCGCGGTGTGGCGCACCGCTGTTGCTCGACGCGCAGGCCGGGTCCCACGTCACCGTAGGGGAGTTGACCGCTCGGTACGACGGGAAGGCGGCGGGCCAGGACGTCAACTCCCGTGCCCAGCACCTGTCCTGGCGTCATGCGCTGCTCGCCGAGCAGCAGATGGACGTCGATTCCGTTGTCGCCGGGGACTTTCAGCTCGGTGACATGACCGTGCGGGCCGCTCGCCACGCCGGCCCGGTCGAGGCGGACGCCGGTGCGGCGCAGGCCGGTCAACTCCCGTCCCCGCCAAGGACCGGCGTCCGGCCTGAGCACCAACTCGCTGAAGGGACGCGGCCATTCGGTGCGCAGCGCGAGCGCACTCGCCAGGACCATCACCACGTCCTGGTCCAACGCGACCGGCATCCGCTCGATCAGCCCGCCCGTCCACTCGGCGGCCCACGCGTCCAACGCCCGCCGGGAGCCCGGGAGATCCTCGCCGAGCACCTCGTGCGTCCCCGTCGGCAGCCCCGCCAGCCACTCCTCCCGTACGGCCAGTTCCTGCCGGGTCCACAGCCCCAGCGCGGAGTTCAGTCCGGGCATCGCCCTCATCACGGCCAGCAACTCCCGTGCGGTGGCGCGCGCTTGCTCGGCGGGCATGCCCACCGCGTCCGCGAGTTCCGCCCGCGCGGCCCCCGAGGCCCCGTCGGCGAGGAACGCGAGCAGCGGCCACACCCCGGCGGCCGAGAACACGGTGCCACCGGTGGCCGCGTCGGCCCAACGCGCCGTCAGTCGGTTGACCGCGTCGACGGCCCCGCCGATGGCTGTGTCCTCGGCCAACGCCCCCTGAACCGCTCCCAATTCCGCCCCCGCCCGTGCCGTAGCTCAAGATCGCGCAACCGCGTGATCATGTACGGGAAGGCTATCGTCGCCCGCCGCGCCCCCGGTGATCAGCCCCGGTCGTCGTCCTCGGGGTACAGCTCCGGTTCCGTGACCCAGCCCGCCGCCAGCACCAGTCGGGTGTGGCGGTGCAGGGCGAGGAAGGCGAAGGGGCGGTCGAAGCGGGCGGTGACGGTGGTGGTCACGTAGCGGAGGTCGGGCACACCGGAGGCGAGGGCGCTGAGGGCCGTCACCGCCGCCGCGCGGAAGCCGCGTGCGGTGAACCTCGCCACCGTGGACTGCTCGGCCGACCCGATCGCCAGCGGGGAAGCGCTGATACCGGGGAAGTGACCCCGTGCGGCGTCCCGGGCCGTCGTGAGGCCGAACTGACGGTGCCGGCGCAGGAGATCATGGTGGGCGGTCATGTCGTACGCCACCGTCGTCACGTCCAGCGTCGGCGGCTCCGGGCGCATACAGCGTTCCTTCGCCACGTGCAGGCCGGGTCCGGGGTCGCCGTAGGGGAGCCGGTCCCCGGGTACTACGGGATGACGCCGGTCCAGCATTCCGACGCCCGCGCTCAGCACCTGCCCGGACGTCATCCGCTCCTCCCCGAGGAGGAGATGGACGTCGATCGCCGCCTTGCCCAGGACCTTCAGCCGGGTGACATGGCCGTCCGGTGTGTCCGCCACGCCGATCCGGTCAAGCAGCACCGTCTCGCGGCGCAGGCCGAGCGGGACCCGGTCGCTCCAGTACGCGCTCTCCAACGGCACCTCGTCGAAAGGCCGCAGCCACTCGGTGCGCAGCGCCAGTGCGCTCGCCAGCACCAGTTCCGTGCCGTCCGTCAGCCCGACCGGCATCCGCTCGACGAGCCCGCCGGTCCGCTTCGCGGCCCACGCGTCCAGAGCCGCGCGGTCGGCCCCGAGGTCACCCGTGAGCACCCCGTGCGCCTCGGCCGGCAGCCCCGCCGCCCACGCCTCCCGCAGTTCCAGCGTCCGCCTCGTCCACAATCCGAGCGCCGAGTCCACGCCCCGCATCGCCGCGAGCCCGCCCAGCAACTCCCTTGCCGCGGCGGCCGATCGACCCGCCGGCATCCCCAGCGCGTCCGCCAGCTCCGCCCGCGCGGCACCCCCGGCCCCGTCCGCCAGCAGCGCCAGCAACGGCCACACCCCGGCCGCCGAGAACACCGTGCCCCCGTCGACCGCCCCCGCCCACCGCGAGGTCAGCGCGTTCACCGCCTGCACGGTTGCCTGAGCAACCCGCATTCCACCCTCACTCATCTCGCGCTTACCATGCGCCAAGTCGTACGTCAGTTCCGCATCTGCAGATCTCCAGCTCTCCTCGCGGAGATCCCCGCCCGAACCAGGAGCACGGTACCCGTGTCCATACCCCCGCCCCCGGAGCCCCAAGGGCCGCCCACCCAGGGCCCCGAGAGCCCCCAGGACCAGCCTCCGACTCCGGCTCCGGGCCCGGCTCCCACCCCGTACAACCCGTACGCCCCGCCGCAGCAGGACCCGTACGCCCCGCCCGCGCAGACCCCGGCCCCCTACGGCGCGCAGCCCCAACCCCCGTACGGCACACCGCCGCAGACCCCCTACGTCCCGTACCCCCAGGGTCCGCACACCCCTCCGGGTCCCCCGAGCCCCTACGGGCCCCAGCCCTACCAGACCTGGTCCCAGGGCTACACCCCGTACAACAACCCCGCGCCCCTCAACGGCATGTCCGTCGCCGCCCTCGTGCTCGGCATCCTGTGCTGCGTCCCGGGTGTCGGACTGGTCCTCGGGCTGATCGCGCTGAACCAGATCAAGAAGCGGGGCGAGCGCGGCCGGAGCATGGCGGCGGCCGGCATGGTGCTGTCGGCGTTCGGTCTCGTGGTGGGGGTGCTCGGGGTGACCGGCGCGGCGACCGGCTTCTGGGACGACGTCAAGGACAGCGCGCCGACCAACTCCAGCGCCTCCCCGGTGAAGGGCGAGTGCTTCGACGCGCCCAGCGGTTCGCTGGAGGGCAGGACGTACGACTTCGACGTGGTGCCCTGCTCCGGCGAGCACGACGGCGAGGTGTTCGCCGTCGTGCGGATGACCGGCGGCTCGTACCCCGGGGACAAGAAGGTCACCGCCACCGCCGACGACAAGTGCTACGCGCTCCAGGACGCCTATGCCATGGACGGCTGGGCCGTACCCGCCGACGTGGACATCTACTACGTCACCCCGACCTCGGACAGTTGGAGCCAGGGCGACCGCGAGATCACCTGCGTGTTCGGCAACACGGACGAGGAGGCGAGCCTGCCCGGCGGTTCGCTGCGCAACGACGCCACGACCCTCGACTCCGACCAGGTCGCGTATCTGAAGGCGGCCCACGTCCTCAACACCGCGCTGGACTCGGCGCCCGACGCGGAGTACGTCGAGGACGACCTGCCGGGGCACAAGGCCTGGGCGGGCCGGGTCTCCACCGCGCTGACCCGGCAGGCCGACCTGCTGGACGGCCACCAGTGGCCCGCCGCCTCCGAGAAGCCGGTCGCGGCCCTGGTCAAGGACCTGCGGGCCGCGCAGAAGGAGTGGGCGAAGGCGTCCGAGGCCTCGGACGCCGACGAGTTCTACGCGCACTACGACAAGGGCGCCGACCTGATCGACCCTCAGAAGTCGGTCACCGCCCGCAAGGCTCTGGGGCTCGCCACGACCCCTCCGTCGTACGACGAGAACGGTGGCGGCGGGGACAGCGGGGGAGGTGACACCGGCCTGGAGGTGTGAGGGCTCCTATAGCGGGGAGAAAGTGCCTGGGTAAAGCCCACGCCGGGGATAAGTCATCACATCGAGTGATTCTCTGGCCTTTGCTTGCGTGGCACAACCCACGGTTGCCAGGCTGTTGCTGTCTGTACAACCTGATGGGAGCGGCCAGTGACTTTCGGTGAGCAGCCGGCGTATCTGCGCGTCGCGGGTGATCTCCGCAAGAAGATCGTCGACGGTCGGCTGCCCCCGCACACCCGGCTCCCCTCGCAGGCCAGGATCCGCGAGGAGTACGGGGTGTCCGACACGGTCGCCCTCGAGGCGCGCAAGGTGCTGATGGCCGAGGGGCTGGTCGAGGGCCGTTCCGGGTCGGGGACGTATGTGCGCGAGCGTCCCGTGCCGCGGCGCGTCTCCCGCTCCGGGTTCCGGCCGCCGGCCGGCGCGACCCCGTTCCGGCAGGAGCAGGCCGAGGGGGAGGCGCGCGGCACCTGGGAGTCCAGCAGCGAGCAGGCCGAGGCCGCCGGCGCCATCGCCGAGCGGCTCGCTCTCAAGCCCGGCGAGCGCGTGATGTGCACGAAGTACGTGTTCCGGGACGCGGGCGAGACGATGATGCTCTCCACGTCCTGGGAGCCCCTCGCGGTGACCGGCCGTACGCCCGTGATGCTGCCCGAGGAGGGCCCGCTCGGCGGCATGGGCGTCGTCGAGCGGATGCGCGCCATCGACGTCGTCGTGGACAACGTCACCGAGGAGGTCGGCGCCCGCCCCGGCCTCGCCGAGGAGCTGCTCGCGCTCGGGGGAGTCCCCGGGCATGTGGTCCTCGTCATCCAGCGCACGTACTACGCCTCGGGCCGCCCGGTGGAGACGGCCGACGTGGTCGTCCCGGCCGACCGCTACCGGATCGCCTACCACCTGCCGGTGAAGTAGCGCCCCCCTTAAGGCATTTGTCGCCGGAACCCTTCAATCCGCCCTGCCCCGCCCGCAGTTGGATTCCGGTCTTTCTCGCAGGCCGTTCACGGCACCTGTAGCGTGCCTCTCACCGGATGCATCGAGGTGCGCCAACGGCGCGTTCGTCATCGTGCGCCCCCTCCGTCTTGGCTGGTTGCGTACCTCTTTGTGAAAACCCGTATTCGCTGCGTGAAGGTTAGGCGTACGCTCCGGCATATGCGGATTGCGGTTTCCTTATGGGGTGGGGCACGGCACGAACCGCGAGCGGGAAGCGGAGGGGCGCGATGAACGACAACACGATCACCCTGCCCTGGCTCGTGATACGGCAGGACGACAACGGCAATCGCTATCGCGTGGGCAGGTACGCGACCCGCGCCGAGGCCCAGAAGATCGCGGACAGCCTCGACGACCGCGGACACAAGCAGCTCTACTGGGTCGAGCGGATCGGGCAGAGCGAGGACGCCACCCGCAACTGACCGTGCCCCCGCACGCCGTAGGCTCCGGCGCATGACGACACGGATCGTGGTGGTCGGGGCCGCCCTGTTCGACGGCGGCCGCCTGCTCGCCGCGCGCCGCAGCGCACCCCCCGAACTGGCCGGACGCTGGGAACTCCCCGGCGGCAAGGTCGAGCCCGGCGAGCGCCCCGACACCGCGCTGGTGCGCGAGTTGCGCGAGGAGCTCGGTGTCGACGCCGAGACCGTCGAGCGCGTCCCGGGACAGTGGCCGCTGAAGCCGCCGTACGTCCTCCAGGTCTGGACGGCCCGGCTGCTCCCCGGCTCGGCGGCGCCCGAGCCCCTCCAGGACCACGACGACCTGCGCTGGCTCGCCCCCGCCGACATCTGGACCGTCGACTGGCTCGACCAGGACGTGCCCGCCGTACGGGAGACACTCGCGCTGCTCGACGCGGGGGCGCGCTGAACTCGTCGTAGGGCGAGTGTGCGGCGCGCGCCGAATCTGGCGTACGCCGTTCGTGCCACAGTGCGCCCTTCGAGGCGGTACCGGGCCTGGAATATCGGGTATGTGCCCATTAACCCCATGAAATCGGACATGGGTGAGCTGGCTGGCCCGGGATGTGATCGGCTTGATCGACACCGAAGGCGACTGCGCCGAGTGGACCTTTCCCGCGGACCCCGGAGCCGTCCGCACCGCGCGCTCCGCCGTCCGCGGCCAGTTGCGCGACTGGGACCTCGACGCCCTCGCCGACATCGCGGCGCTGCTGGTCAGCGAGCTGGTGACCAACGCGCTGCGGCACGCCACCGGGCCCATCGGCCTCCGCCTGGTCCGCCCCGTCGGCCCGCGGGGCGTGCTGCTGGTCGAGGTCTCCGACCCGCTGCCCGACCCGCCCCGTGAGCGGGTCGCCCGCCCCGAGGACGAGAGCGGCCGGGGTCTCCAACTGGTCGCCGGCGCCTGCGTCCGCTGGGGCACCCGGCCCGGGACGACCGGCAAGACGGTGTGGTTCGAGCTGGCCGTACCGGGGTGAGCGGAGGAGGCCGGAAGCTGTACGGACCGGACAATCGTGTCCACGGAGTGGTCCAGGCCTGTGACGGTTGTCGATCGGTGTGGTTCGACTGCGTGTCCGCTGGTTAGAAGACTGGGAGTGTTGTCGCAGGCAGGTCCGAAATGCATCGGGATTGTCCTGTGATCGTGAACACCGTGTTGTGCGGCGCCGTAGTGCTGGATACTGCGGGCAGCCGCCCCCGGTGACCGGTGCCGGACGCGGTGAGCTGGAGGGGACGGTTCGCGTGAGCGAGATACCAGCGAAGGCCACGGAGTCCGAGGACCCGTCGGACCGCGCGAAGGCTGAGGCCGCGGGCTCCGCCGACGTGCCCGCCGACGCCTTGCGGGTCGCCGGCGGCATGGGCGACGGCAGCTCCGAGGGCGACGCGTTGTCCGTCGGCGACGCCATGTGGCAGAGCAGCCCACCCGGCTCGATCTACGACTACATCAAGGTCGCCTCCTTCTCCATAGGCCCCGACGGCCTCGTCGACCAGTGGAGCCTGCGGGCCGAGCAGCTCTTCGGCATCCCCACCGACCGCGCGGTGGGCATGGACCCCATCGAGGCGTTCGTCGACCCCGAACTGCACGAGCGCGGCCAGCGGAAGATGGCCGAGATCCTGGACGGCCGAGAGTGGACCGGAGTGGTCCCCTTCCGGGTGCCGGAGACCGCCGAGGGCGAGCCCGCCAAGGAGGGTCTCGCCGAGGTCTATGTGATGCCGACCCGGACCGAGGAGGGCGAGCGGGCCGCCGTCTGCATCGTCGTCGACGTCCGCATCCTGCGCCGCATCGAGACCGATCTCGCCGCCTCGCAGTCGATATTCGGTCAATCTCCGTTCGGTTTCCTGCTGATCGACCCCGACCTGCGGGTCCGGCGCGCCAACCAGCAGATCGCCAACACCTTCGGCGGCACCCCCGACGACCACCGAGGCCGGGGCGTCCGCGACTATCTGCAGAGCCCCGAGGCCGAGCGGGTCACCGCGACCCTGCGCCGGGTCCTGGAGACCGGCAACTCCATCACGGACATGCAGGTCACCGGTCTCGTGCCCGGTTCCGAAGAACGCCGGCACTGGTCCATCAACCTCTACCGCGTGCACAGTGGCAGCGGCCGTCCCATCGGCATCGCCTGGCTCGGCACCGACGTCACCGCCCGCCGCGCCGCCGCCCGCGAGGCCGCCTCCGCGCGGCGCAATCTCGCCCTTCTGAACGAGGCCGGCGCCCGGATCGGGAACTCCCTCGACCTGGAGACCACGGCCCGCGAACTCCTCGACGTCGTCGTCCCCGGCTTCTGCGACCTGGCGACCGTCGACCTCTACCAGGGCCTCCTGGCCGGCGACGAGACCCCGCCGGGCCGCGCCGACGGCAGCGCGGAGCTCCGCCGGGTGGCCTTCGCCAGCGCGGTCTCCGACGCCCCCTTCGTCGGCGGCGGCGCCCCGGTGGCCGTGAACGCGGTCCACCACTACCCCTTCAACTCGCCCTGCGCGGACGCCCTGCGCACCGCCCGCCCGCAGTACGTCCCCGCCGAGGAGGGCGGCCCGGTCCAGTCCACGCTGGCCGTGCCGATGGTCGCCCACGACACCGTCGTAGGACTCGTGCAGTTCGCCCGTACGAAGGGCAGCGAGCCGTTCGGCGACCGGGACCGGGATCTCGCGGTGGAGCTGGCGGCGCGGGCCGCCGTCTGTATCGACAACGCGCGGCTGTACCGGCGTGAGCACGAACGGGCGTTGATACTGCAGCGGTCCCTTCTCCCGCCCGGCGACCCGGAGGCCTCCGGCCTCGACATCGCGTGCCGCTACCTGCCCGGGAACGCGGCGACCGAGGTCGGCGGCGACTGGTTCGACGTCATCGAACTCCCCGGCCACCGCACGGCGTTGGTGGTCGGAGACGTGATGGGACGCGGTCTACGCGCGGCGGTGGCCATGGGCGAACTCCGCACAGCGGTGCGCACCTTGGCCCTCCTCGACCTCGAACCGGCCGAAGTCCTCTCCGCGTTGGACGAGATCGCCCGCGGCCTCGGCACACCGGGCGGAGTCCAGCAGGCCACCCGGGCCGCCCGCCGCCCCCGCGAGGCCGACCTCGCCGAGGTGTACCTGGCGACCTGCATCTACGCGGTCTACGACTCGGTGACCAGGCGCTGCACCTTCGCCAACGCGGGCCATCTCCCGCCGGTCCTGGTGGAACCGGGCGAGGCGGCGCTGATGCTGGACGTCCCGCCGGGCATGCCGCTCGGCGTCGGCGGCGAGCCCTTCGAGGAGGTGGAGGTCGAACTGCCCGAAGGCGCGCTGCTGGCGCTCTACACGGACGGACTGGTCGAGTCCCGCGACCACCCCCTCGACGAGGGCCTCCAGGCCTTCGTCGGCGCGCTGACCGACCCGACCCGTCCGCTGTCGTCCGGAGAGCACCCCTCGGCCGCCGCACTCAACGCCGAGACCCACCGCGACCTGGAGGACGTCTGCGATCACGTCCTCAGCACCCTCGACACCCACCACGGCGAGGACGACATCGCGCTGCTCATGGCGCGCGTCCAGGGCCTGCCCGAGGACTCGGTCGGCGACTGGACGCTGCCGCGCGAACCACGCAGCGTGGGCCGCGCCCGCGAGTACGCCCGCACCCGACTCCAGTCCTGGGACCTCGAACCCCTCATCGACACCACGGAGTTGCTGGTCAGCGAACTGGTGACGAACGCGCTGCGGTACGGCGAGGGCGAGATCAGGCTGCGGCTGCTGCTGGACCGCACCTTGGTGTGCGAGGTGTGGGACGCGGGCCTGGTCCAGCCGCGCCGCCGCCGCGCCCGCGACACGGACGAGGGCGGCCGGGGCCTGCAGTTGGTCGGCCTCCTGTCGGCGTCCTGGGGCTCCCGCCGGACACCTCGCGGCAAGACGGTGTGGTTCGAACTCCCGTTGCCCGACGGGGAGAACGGGATGGTCGACCCGGCGGAGGCCCTGCTCAGCCTGTTCTGACGGCTCCTGACCGACGGCTCCCGACCGACGGCGACCGCGGTGTTCTACGGCGGCGGAAGGCCCCTGCGTTTCCGGGTGGCCGGTCCGCCGAAGCAGAGGGGTGGGCCGCCGTCCGGCTCCTCGCCGAGGAGGATGCCGCCCAGGACCGCCCCGCCGACCCCGCTCGTACGGTCGCCGGCGCGACCGTCGTACGGGTTCCCGTGCACACGGACGTCCTGCTCGGCCGCCTCCCGGGCCTCCAGCGCGGGTACGTCGGCTGCGGCGGGGTCGGTCGCGAGCAGCAGTTCCGCCTCCGCCAGTCGGGTCCGGGCGGCTGTGCCCACGGCACCCCGGTGCGTCGCCACGAACCCGTCCGCCGCGCCGACGTCACTCCGCCCGACGAGCCACGCGGCGGCACCGAGCACCCCGTCCCGCCCGGCGCCCAGCGGCAGCACGGCCCGGACGATGCGGCGCAGGGCGTCGAGGGGGTCGTAGGGGCTGTCGCCGGTCAGTTCTTCCCGTACGGCGGCGAGGGTGGCGTGGGCGTGGGCGAGACGGGTGTGGAGCCGGCCGGGTGCGGGCTCGGTCGTCGCCCTGGCGAGCTCGGCTTCCGCTCCGGTGAGTGCGGCGGGGACCAACTCGGCTGCGGCGGGGAGGGAGTTGGCGAGCCGGTCGACGTCGTTCAGGAAGACGTCGGCCTGGCCGATGGCTCCCTCGGCGGCGCGGAGGTCGCGTATCGCCGTGCCGGTGTCGTCCAAGTCGGCTGCCTGGCGGGCCTGGTTGAGATGGGTGGTGGCGAACACGAGCCGGTCCTTGGCCTGTTCGACGTATCCGGTGACGGCCGAGGTCGCGGTTGCCAGGGGGTAGCGGGTGTTCAGGTCGGCGAGGGTGGCGTCCACGCCCCCCGCACGGCCGGCCAGTTCCCGGAAACGGGTCTCGGCGATACCGAGGGAGCTGTCCAACTCCTGCTCCAGCGCGCGGAGTTGATCGAACGCCGGTGCTTCGGTGTCGAGCCGCCGTCCGGCTTCGGCACACCGTCCGACGATCCCGGCGAGGGCGTGCCGCCGGGCGGCGTCCTCTCCGGGCACGCCCTGGTCGTAGCGCAGGCGTATCGCGAAGGCGGCGGAGAGTTCACGCTCGGCCTTCCGCAGGGCGCGGACGAACGGTTCGACGGCCCCGGCGTCCGTCCCGAACCGGGCCTCGACGAAGGCGAGTTCCTCACGGCTGGTGCGCAGGCAGTCGTCGGCCTGGACGAGGGCGGCACCGGCCTGGCGTTCCAGTACGGGGAGCGGGGTGACGGGGGGCTGGGGCGACACGACCCCGGGAGTGGTACGGGTACGGGCCCTACGGGTACGGCGCACATACCCGTACCCGGCGAGTACGCCGACGCCGCCCACGGCGACGAGGGGCAGTACCAGATCGGCGCCGGACGCACCTCCCTCGGCGTCCTGCCGCCCGTGCCCACCCGCGACGGCGACGGGCCCGCCCCGGGCGGCCGCAACCGGAACCTCCGCATTGATCGTCATCACCGGCAACACCAACCACACGACCCCGGCCGCCCCACCCACCACGGCATGCGCCACCCGCACGGATATGTGGGAGGTCCCGCGCCGCGGCCGGCCCCGTATCAAGGATGACGTCACATTTCGGAGCGTATGAGCAGGAATGCGGGCGCGCGACCGGGAAGCGCTCAGGGTGGGACGTGGGGGTGTACGGGGGGTGTGTGAGGTGCGAGGTGTGCGGCTACGAGGAGGGGCGGAGCGGGGATGGCGGACGTGGGGGATACGGGTGTGGGGATACCTGCCGGGACCGATGCGACCGGTGGTGCCGTGCCGGGCGATTCACCCGAGGCCGCCGACGGTGGCGTACCCCCACAGGGGCCACCCGCACCCGACGGCGAAAGCAGCACAGGTGGGCGGGGTGGGAAAGCGAAGTGGGTTCGGCGGGGCGTCCTCGCTGTGGTGCTTGCCCTGGTGGTTCCGCTGCTCGGTGCTGAGATCGCCCTGCGCGTGAATTACGCCGGTGAACCGTCCGACGGCACGTACACCAGGGACAAGGACGCGATCTGGCTGGGCCACGCGTGGGTGGACGGTCGTAAGACCGACGCGGACCTCTCGGCGCTCGCCGGTCGACTCAAAGGCACCGGTATCCGGGACCTGTACGTCCATTCAGGCCCCCTGGAGCACGACGGCACCCTCCCGGAGTCGGACTACCCCAAGGCGGCCTGGCTGATCGAGTCGGTGCACAGGGAACTGCCCGGCGTCCGCGTCCAGGCCTGGCTGGGTGACAAGCTCGCCACCGAGAGCCCCGACGGCCTGCGCCTGCAACGCGCGGCGACCCGCACCGCGATCGTCGCCTCCACCCGCCAGATCCTCGCCGCCGGCTTCGAGGGCGCCCACTTCGACCTGGAACCCCTCCACTCCGGCGACCCGAACTACCTCGACCTCCTCGACCGGCTGCACGACGTCACCGAGGCCCACCACGCCCAACTCTCCGTCGCCGCCCACCAGATCGACCCGCTCCCCGCCTTCCACTCCCTCTGGGGCACCCTCACCAACCACCCCAAGTGGTGGTCCCAGGCGTACTTCGGCCAGGTCGCCCGCCGCGTCGACCAGATCGCCGTCATGTCGTACGACACGATGCAGCCGTTGCAGAGTCTCTACGGCGGCTATGTCGCCCAGCAGACCTCGCTCGCCCTGGAGGTCACCCCGGACTCCACCGACCTCCTCATGGGCCTGCCCTTCTACCACGAGAACCGCTTCGGCCACGTGGGCTCCGCGGAGACCGTCCCCGCCGCCGTACGCGGCGTACGCCTCGGCCTGTCCCGCACGGACGCGGACCGCGCGAACTTCGGCGTCGCCCTGTACGTCGACTTCGCGGCGACGGAGGCGGACTGGACCGCGTACCGGGAGGACTGGGTGCACTGAGCGCGAGGTCAAGTGCGCTCAAAATACGGTGCTGTTCACAGCAAGGGATGCGATGATCCGGTCACGTCTGACGGGGGATGGTGGGCGATGATGTTGACATGGCTGGCCGCGGGGGCCTTGCTGCTGCTGGCGGCACTCGGGATCTTCACGGTGGCGACCGGCTGGATGCCGCCGATGGCGCGAGGCAGGGTCGTACGGCCCGAGTTGTGGGGATACGGCACGCTGACCTTGGCGCTGGGCATGGGGACGGGCCTGTCCCTGCAGTGGTGGGCGGATTCCCTGACGATGGACAACCTGGGCGGTGCGACGGCGTTCGCACTGATCATCTTCGGCGGTGTGCTGCAGTGGCGCGCGCAGCGCCCCGGGACTCTGTGACCGTCACCCGCAGGGAACTCACCCGCGACGACCTGACCCCGCTGGCCCGCGCCGCCCTCGGCCGCACCCCGACAACCGTCACCCGTGTCCGGGGCGGTTCGAAGAAGGGCGTCTACCGCCTCGTCTTCGAGGACCGTTCGACGGCCGTGGCCTACGTGTGGTCACCCGACGAGGACCTCTGGGACGCCGGCCCCGGCGACCCCCGCGACCCCTTCTCCCACGCCTCCGGCCTCACCCTCTTCACGGCGGCGGCCGACCGCCTCGCCGCGGCCGGCGTCCGTGCGCCCCGGCTCCTCCACGCCGACGCCACGCACACCCACCTCCCGGCGGACGCGGCGCTCGTCGAGGACCTCCCCGGCGGCACCCTGGAGGACCTGCTGGCCGGCGACCCGGCCGCCGCGTCGGACGCGCTGGAGCGGGCGGCGGCCCTGCTCGACGCCCTGCACGCCTGCACGGGCCCGCGCTTCGGGAAGGTCGCGGTGGTCGACAACGGCGGTTCCTCGTACGGGAGTTCATGCGAGCAGCTCGTCGCGGAACGGGCTCTGGGCGACCTCGACGAACTCGTCGCACGCGAGCCCCGGGTCGCCGCCGTCCACGGCCAACTGACCGACAGGCTGGGGGCATTGGCCGCGCTGGTCCGCCCCCGCACCTCGGCCCCCGCTCTCATCCACGGCGAACTCGGCCCCGACCACGTCCGCGTGACCCCCGACGGCGACCTCGCCCTCATCGACATCGAAGGCCTCATGTACTTCGATGTCGAATGGGAGCACGTCTTCCTCCGCCTGCGCTTCGGCCGTCACTACGACGCCCTGCGCACCGGGAACCTGGACGAGGCCCGGCTGCGCCTCTACCGCCTGGCGATGCATCTCTCCCTGGTGGCGGGCCCGTTGCGCCTCCTGGAGGTCGGTGACTTCGACGACCCCGCGTTCATGCGGGGCATCGCCGAGCACAACCTCGGCCAGGTGCTCACCCTCCTGCGGACCGCCTCCTGATCTTCGACCCCAGCCACACCAGCGGGTCGTACTTCCGGTCAACTGCCCTTTCCTTCAAGGGGATCAGCGCGTTGTCCGTGATGTGGATGCCCTCGGGGCAGACCTCGGAGCAGCACTTGGTGATGTTGCAGTAGCCGAGGCCGTGTTCGTCCTGGGCGGTCTTCTTGCGGTCCAGGCCGCTCTCCGCCGCCGCATCCAGCGGGTGCATGTCCAACTCCGCTACCCGCATGAGGAATCGGGGACCCGCGAACGCCGTCTTGTTCTCCTCGTGGTCGCGGACCACATGGCAGGTGTCCTGGCACAGGAAGCACTCGATGCACTTGCGGAACTCCTGCGAGCGGTCCACGTCCTCCTGCATCATCCGGTACTCGCCCGCGGCCACGCCCTCCGGCGGCACGAACGCCGGAACCTCCCTGGCCTTCTGGTAGTTGAAGCCGACGTCCGTGACCAGGTCCCGTACGACGGGGAAGGCGCGGAGCGGAGTGACCGTGATGGTCTCCTCGCGGGTGAACACCGACATGCGGGTCATGCACATCAGCCGGGGCCGCCCGTTGATCTCCGCCGAGCACGAACCGCACTTGCCCGCCTTGCAGTTCCAGCGCACGGCGAGGTCGGAGGCCTGCGTGGCCTGGATGCGGTGGATGATGTCGAGGATCACCTCGCCGTCGTTGACCTCGACCTCGAAGTCCTTCAGGCCGCCGCCCTTGACGTCCCCCCGCCACACCTTGAAACGGGCCTCGTAGCTGCTCACTCGTACAGCTCCTCTTCGGCGAGGTACTTGACCAGCTCTTCCTTCTCGAAGAGGGCGAGCAGGTCGGCGCGGATGGGGTCGGTCGTCTCACGGGTCAGGCCGATCTGGGCGGACACCGGATCCGTCGCCCCCAACCCGCCTGTCGGGTCGGTGAGTTGGCAGATCAGGTTGATGCGGCGCCAGTCGCGGTTCATGCCGGGGTGGTCCTCGCGGGTGTGTCCGCCGCGCGACTCAGTGCGCTCCAGCGCGGCCCGTGCCACGCACTCGCTCACCAGCAGCATGTTCCGCAGGTCCAGGGCGAGATGCCAGCCGGGGTTGAACTGCCGGTGCCCCTCAACTCCCGCCCTACGGGCCCGTACCCGCAGGTCCGCCAGCTTCTCCAGCGCCTGTTCCATCTCGCCCTCGCGGCGGATGATGCCGACGAGGTCGTTCATGGTCTGCTGGAGTTCCTGGTGGAGGGTGTACGGGTTCTCCGGGGTGCGGCCGTTCTCCTTGCCCGGTTCCGGGCCCTCCGCCGAGAAGGGGCGCAGTGCCTCCGCCGCCGCCAGGTCGACCTCGGTGTCGTCGATCAGCGGGCGGCTGTCCGCCAGGTCGGCCGCGTGGTCCGCCGCGTGCCAGCCCGCCCTGCGGCCGAACACCAGCAGGTCGGACAGGGAGTTGCCGCCCAGCCGGTTGGAGCCGTGCATGCCGCCGGCCACCTCACCGGCCGCGAACAGCCCCGGTACCCCGCGCGCCGCCGCCGTGTCCGACTCGACCGCGATGCCGCCCATCACGTAGTGACAGGTCGGCCCGACCTCCATCGCCTCCGCCGTGATGTCGACGTCGGCCAGCTCCTTGAACTGGTGGTACATGGACGGGAGTCGGCGCCGGATCACCTCCGCCGGCATACGTGTCGACACGTCCAGGAAGACCCCGCCGTGCGGTGAGCCGCGGCCCGCCTTCACCTCGGAGTTGATGGCGCGGGCGACCTCGTCGCGGGGGAGCAGTTCGGGGGGACGGCGGTTGTGGTCGGGGTCCTCGTACCAGCGGTCGCCCTCCGCCTCCGACTCGGCGTACTTCTCCTTGAAGACGTCGGGGATGTAGTCGAACATGAACCGCTTGTCCTCCGAGTTGCGCAGCACCCCGCCGTCACCGCGCACCGACTCGGTGACGAGGATGCCCTTCACGGACGGCGGCCAGACCATGCCCGTGGGGTGGAACTGCACGAACTCCATGTTCAGCAGGGGCGCCCCGGCGAGCAGCGCCAGCGCGTGCCCGTCGCCCGTGTACTCCCACGAGTTGGACGTCACCTTGAAGGACTTGCCGATGCCGCCCGTCGCGATCACCACGGAGGGCGCTTCCAGGACCAGGAAACGGCCGGTCTCGCGCTCGTAGGCGAAGACCCCGGAGACCTGGCTGCCGTCCTTCAACACCCGTGTGACCGTGCACTCCTGATAGACCTTCAGGCGCGACTCGTAGTCGCCGGTCTCCTTGTGGTCCTCCTGCTGGAGCTGCACGATCTTCTGCTGGAGCGTGCGGATCAGCTCGAGTCCCGTACGGTCGCCGACGTGGGCGAGGCGCGGGTACTCGTGGCCGCCGAAGTTGCGCTGCGAGATCTTGCCGTCCTTCGTACGGTCGAAGAGGGCGCCCCACGTCTCCAACTCCCAGACCCGGTCCGGGGCTTCCTTCGCGTGCAGCTCCGACATGCGCCACTGGTTGAGGAACTTGCCGCCGCGCAGGGTGTCGCGGAAGTGGACCTGCCAGTTGTCGTGCTCGTTGACGTTGGCCATCGCCGCCGCGATGCCGCCCTCGGCCATCACCGTGTGGGCCTTGCCGAACAGCGACTTGCAGATCACCGCCGTACGGGCACCGCGCTCGCGCGCCTCGATGGCGGCCCGCAGACCGGCGCCACCGGCACCGACCACGACGACGTCCCACTCCTGTCGCTCGACCACGGACATCAGAAGAACCTCGGATCGTTGAAAGCGCCGGAGGCGACCAGGTACACGTAGAAATCGGCGGCCGCCACGCTGATCAACGACGCCCAGGCGAGCTGCATGTGACGGTGGTTCAGTTTCCCGACGAACTGCCAGGCCTTGTAGCGCACGGGATGCTTGGAGAAGTGCTTGAGCTTGCCGCCGACGATGTGCCGGCAGGAGTGGCAGGACAGGGTGTACGCCCAGATCAGCACGATGTTGGCCAGGAAGACGAGGGTGCCCAGGCCCATGTGGCCCCAGTGGTAGTGCTCGTCGCGGAAGGTCAGCACGGTGTCGTACGTCAGCGTGCCCGCCACCAGGATCGCCGCGTAGAAGAAGTACCGGTGGACGTTCTGGAGGATGAGGGGGAAGCGGGTCTCACCGCTGTACTTCTTGTGCGGCTCGGCCACCGCGCAGGCCGGGGGCGAGGCCCAGAAGCCGCGGTAGTAGGCCTTGCGGTAGTAGTAGCAGGTCAGGCGGAAGCCGAGCGGGAAGATCAGGATGATGATGGCGGGCGAGATGCCCCACCAGCTCCCGAAGAGATCGGCGTTCGGGCCCGCGTGCATGGTGCTGCACCGCTCGGCCAGACAGGGCGAGTAGAACGGCGAGACATAGGGCGCCGAGTAGTAGTTCGAGTCCGCGAAGGCCCGCCAGGTCGAGTAGACGACGAAGGCGAGCAGCCCGGCGGCGGTGACGGCCGGGGCCAGCCACCAGCGGTCGGTCCGCAGATGCGGGGCGTCGATCGCGGCGCGCGTACCGGTGTGTACGCCGCCGCTGTTCGGATGGGGTTCCGTACCAGTGGCCAACTTGAAGACTCCGGTCGGTTGCTGGGGACGCTCAGTGGCCGGGGCCGTGGTGGGCGCCGAGTCCCTCGTCGTCCGTGTCCGTCCACAGGCTCTTGTCGTACGGGGCGTCGGAGATGGGGACGAGATCGGGGCGCCGGGGGCGCTCGATCCCTGGTGCGGCGTCGCGCAGCAGCGCGACGCTTTCGCGCAGCCGGTCGGCATCGGCCTTGACCCTGCGCATCTCCAGGCCGCCGCTGCCGAATTGGTTCTCCAGCCGCCCCACCGACCTGAACAGGTCGTCGAGACAGCGCTGGACTGACGTCAGTTCGTCGTGCACGGACATGACGTGACCTCACTTCCGTGGGCGTCGGCCCTGGACGGCAACGTTCATGCGCCTGCGAGTGTTGCGCGTCACACCTACCGGTGGGAAGCGGTGTGCACGGATTGGCTGGGGTGCGTTGGTGTGTACGGGGGCAGATTCGAACATTGCGCCGCACGGGTGGGCTTCCCGGCGCCCCTCGCCGTGTCGCCCCCTGGCGCCGAACCGTTTCCTCTTCAGTGGCCACATAGATCTGATCAGCTCCATATAGCACCAAAAACGATCAGAAGCCCCGCGGTCCACCGGAGGTAGCAGCGATGTCCCACGACGACGTCAGACTGCGCGCGGTCATGCGCTCGGTCGTCTTCCTCACCGCGGGCGCGCTCGCGGTGCCCACCCTCGCGGCGTGCAGCTCCGACGACGAGTCGGGCAAGCCGCTGGCCGGACAGGACATCGCGCCCGTCGGCCGTGACCTGGTCGCCGACGGCGGCACCCTGCGCTGGGCCGTGGACGACGTACCCGAGACCCTCAACACCTTCCAGTCGGACGCCGACGACGCCACCACCCGCGTCGCCCAGGCCGTGCTGCCCGCCATGTTCCGGCTCGACGCGCAGGGGCGGCCGCAGCGCGACGCCGACTACCTGGAGTCCGCGAAGGTCGTCGACACCGAGCCCAAGCAGGTCGTCCTCTACAAGCTCGACCAGCAGGCCGTGTGGAGCGACGGCCGCGAGATCGGCGCCGCCGACTTCGCCGCCCAGTGGCGTGCCCTGTCCGGCAAGGACTCCGCGTACTGGACCGCGCGCAACGCCGGTTACGACCGCATCGAGAAGATCGAGCGCGGCGCCAACAACCTTGAGGTCAAAGTCACTTTCAGCAGGCCGTACGCCGACTGGAAGGCGCTGTTCTCGCCGCTGTACCCCAAGGACGTCATGGGCACCCCGGACGCCTTCAACGACGGCGCGCGCCGCAAGCTGAAGGTCACCGCCGGCGCGTTCGCGGTGCAGAAGGTCGACCGCAAGGACAAGGAGATCGTCCTCGCCCGCAATCCGCACTGGTGGGGCCGGCCAGCGAAGCTCTCCCAGATCGTGCTGGCCGTCGTACCGCTGGAGAAGCGGGCCGCCGCGCTCGCCGACGGCACGGTCGACCTGGCCGCGATCGACCCCGTTGACGCGAGCCGTATCGCCCTCGCGGGCCGCGCCAAGGGCACCGGCACCCCGCTCCAGGGCGCGAGCGCGAGCCCCACGGACGAGGACGAGAGCAAGAACGAGAGCCCGAAGGAGAAGAAGAAGCTCAGCAAGAAGCAGCGCAAGGCGCTCGCCAAGTACCTGCGCCAGCAGGACGAGTTGCGTGCCTTCACGGTCCGCCGCTCCTTCGAGCCCGCCTACACGCAGCTCGCCCTCAACGGCTCCGAAGGCCCCCTCGCCGACGAGCGCGTCCGGCGTGCCGTGGCCCGCGCGCTCGACCGGGAGGCGCTCGCCAAGGTCGTCCTCACCCCGCTGGGCCTGCCCGCCGTGCCGGTCGGCAGCCACCTCGCGCTCTCCGGTCAGGCCGCGTACGCCGACAACAGCGGTGCGCTCGGCGACCACGACGCCGCGGAGGCGCAGGCACTGCTCACCGACGCCGGCTGGGTGCCCGGCGGACCGGTCAAGGACAAGGGCGAGAAGGCGGCCGGCGCCGAGGGCAAGAAGAGCAAGAAGTCCGCCGGCGAGGCCGAGTCGGAGGGCGGCTCCGACGGGCAGTACATCGTCGGCGAGGACAACAAGGACCCGCAGGACCACACCAAGAAGCACGGGCACGGCGGCGAGGAGGGCTCCAAGCACCTCGCCGACGGCAAGCAGTACGACGGCCGCAAGGTGAAGCAGGGCGGGGCGCCCGGCGCGTACGCCCCGAAGGGCACGGCCGCCCCCGCCGGTGCGAAGACGGGCACGCTCGCCAAGGACGGCAAGCCGCTCACCCTGCGCTTCGTGCTCCCCTCCGGGACCGGCTCGGAGTCGCTGAGCGCGGTCGCCGACAGCATCTCCCGCATGCTGGAGAAGGTCGGCATCCGCACCGAGATCACCAAGGTCTCCGACGACAGCTACTTCAAGGACCACATCGCGTCCGGCCAGTACGACCTCGCCCTCTACTCCTGGCCCGCGTCCGCCTACCCCGCCACCGACGCCCGCCCGATCTTCGCCAAGCCGGTCCCGGCCGCGGACGGTTCCCTGAACGTCGAGCTGAACTACACCCGCGTCGGCACCGACCAGGTCGACCAGCTCTTCGACCAGGCCGCCTCGACCCTCGACGAGGACGAGGCCGCCGCCCTGGTCCGCAAGGCCGACGCCCGCATCTGGGCGGCGGCCGGCTCCATCCCCCTCTACCAGCGCCCCCAGCTCACCGCCGCCCGCAAGACCGTCGTCAACGCGGGATCCTTCGGCTTCCAGACCCCGGTCTACGAGGACATGGGCTTCCTGAAGAAGGGTGCCCACCCCTCGGCGAGCCCGTCCAAGGACTGAGGGATTAGCATCACCCGCACATGACGAGCACGGCCGCCGTCCCGCAGAGTGTTGCGGGGCGGCGGCCGTCGTACGGGGGAGCGGGGGCGGCGATGCGGGTCTGGGCTGCGACAGTCACGGCGATGGTGTTGGCGACGGCGGGCTGCGGAGTCGTAGCCACCGATGACGGTCGGGCCGCCGCCGGGGCGGCCACGATCTGCGCGCACGGGACGTACCGGTGGTCCGGTGTGCGGCAATGGCAGGAGCTGACCGCGCTCGCGGACCCGGTCACCCTTCCCAAGGGGACCGAGCACTACGAGTCGAACCTCAAGCCCGTCGACGACACCGTGTACCGGGTCGTCGTCTCCCGTGTGCCGAGGGGAGTCCGCGCCGCCCGCGTGGTCACGGCGTTGGGCGACCGGCTGAAGGTGGACACGCCCCTGGCCGATCCGTCGGAGGTGATGCGGCCCGAGCAGTCGCAGTTCGTCTCGGACACCGGGGAGCTGGAGGGCCCGTACTACTCCTGGGGATCGATCAGTCTGGTTGAGGCCGATTTCACTTATACCTGCGGGTACACCGTGCCGGTGCGGGGCCATGTGCGGACCTGGGAGACGGTCGGTGTGGGGTTCCTGCCCTGCTCCGAGCCCTCCGGCGACGACGCCGGGCGCACCGCCGCGCTGCGTCTGTGCCCCGCCGGTTCCCCGGCGACCGAGCCCGTCTGACCGGTCCCGGCGCCGCCCGTAAGGCCCTGCGGAGGCCCCCTCCCCGTACGCCACGTACGATGGGGTAAGGCCGTGGCGTGTCCAGCCCGGCAGGGTCCGCGTAACACAGACGTACGCGCAGGCCTTCCTCACTCTCCGGGAGTTCGCCGCAATATGGCCACGCGCCACGACATCCGCAACGTCGCCATCGTCGCCCACGTCGACCACGGGAAGACGACCCTCGTCGACGCCATGCTGAAGCAGGCCGGTGCCTTCGCCGCGCACGCCGCCGAATCGCTCGACGACCGAATGATGGACTCGAACGATCTGGAGCGTGAGAAGGGCATCACGATCCTGGCCAAGAACACGGCCGTGAAGTACCACCCGAAGGATGGCGGCGACGTCATCACCATCAACATCATCGACACCCCGGGCCACGCCGACTTCGGTGGCGAGGTCGAGCGCGGTCTGTCGATGGTGGACGCGGTGGTGCTGCTCGTCGACGCCTCCGAGGGCCCGCTGCCCCAGACCCGCTTCGTGCTCCGCAAGGCGCTCCAGCAGCGTCTGCCCGTCATCCTCTGCATCAACAAGACGGACCGCCCCGACTCCCGGATCGACGAGGTCGTCAACGAGACCTACGACCTGTTCCTGGACCTGGACGCGGACGAGGAGCAGATCGAGTTCCCCATCGTCTACGCGTGTGCGCGTGACGGCGTCGCCTCGCTGACCAAGCCGGAGAACGGCACGGTCCCGCAGGACAGCGACAGCCTGGAGCCGTTCTTCACCACGATCCTGTCGCACGTCCCGGCCCCCGAGTTCGACGAGGCCGCCCCCCTCCAGGCGCACGTCACCAACCTGGACGCGGACAACTTCCTCGGCCGTATCGCGCTGCTCCGCGTCGAGCAGGGCGAGCTGCGCAAGGGCCAGACCGTCACGTGGATCAAGCGCGACGGCACGATGTCCAACGTGCGCATCACCGAGCTGCTGATGACCGAGGCGCTCACCCGCAAGCCGGCCGAGATGGCGGGCCCCGGTGACATCTGCGCCGTGGCCGGTATCCCGGACATCATGATCGGCGAGACCCTCGCCGACCCCGAGAACCCGATCGCGCTGCCGCTCATCACGGTCGACGAGCCGGCGATCTCCATGACCATCGGTACGAACACCTCGCCGCTGGTCGGCCGCGGCGGCACCGGCAAGGGCGCCTCCGCGAAGGCCGCGGTCAAGGACCGCAAGGTCACCGCCCGTCAGGTCAAGGACCGCCTGGACCGCGAGCTGGTCGGTAACGTCTCGCTCCGCGTGCTGGACACCGAGCGCCCGGACGCCTGGGAGGTGCAGGGCCGCGGTGAGCTGGCGCTGGCCATCCTGGTCGAGCAGATGCGCCGTGAGGGCTTCGAGCTGACCATCGGCAAGCCGCAGGTCGTCACGCAGATCATCGACGGCAAGGTGCACGAGCCGGTCGAGCGCATGACGATCGACGTGCCCGAGGAGCACATGGGCGCGGTCACGCAGCTCATGGGCGTCCGCAAGGGCCGGATGGACAACATGTCCAACCACGGCTCCGGTTGGGTCCGCCTGGAGTTCGTCGTCCCGTCCCGCGGTCTCATCGGCTTCCGTACCGAGTTCCTGACCGGGACGCGCGGCACGGGCATCGCCCACTCCATCCACGAGGGCCACGAGCCGTGGTTCGGTGTGCTGACGACCCGTAACAACGGTTCGCTGGTCGCCGACCGCGCGGGCGCCGTCACCGCGTTCGCGATGACGAACCTCCAGGAGCGCGGTGTGCTGTTCACCGACCCCGGCACCGAGGTGTACGAGGGCATGATCGTCGGCGAGAACTCGCGCGCCGACGACATGGACGTGAACATCACCAAGGAGAAGAAGCTCACCAACATGCGCTCGGCCGCCGCCGACTCCTTCGAGGCGATCGTCCCGCCGCGCAAGCTCTCCCTGGAGCAGTCCCTGGAGTTCTGCCGCGACGACGAGTGCGTCGAGGTGACCCCGGAGTCCGTCCGCATCCGCAAGCTCGTCCTCGACCAGAAGGAGCGCGGCCGCTCCGCGAGCCGCGCCAAGCACGGCTGATCCACCGGTACAGCTCAACTGAGCCCGGGCGCCCCCGACTTGGGGGTGCCCGGGCTCAGTGCGTCGGCCGGGCCACCGTGATGATCTCGGGGCTCGCGGCGGTGAGCGGGCTCCGGTCCCAGTCGCCGTACCGCTCGACGACCGTCAGCCCGGCCCCGGTGAGGAACCCGGAGAGGGCATCCCCGTCCAGGAACCGCAGGGTCGACCGGCTGACCTGAGGGTGCGGCCAGCACTCGCCCGCGAAGGTCTCGGTGAACGTCACCCGGTCCGCGACGGGCGTGCCCTCGACCGGCGCGCTCTCGACCTCGTGCCACACCCGTACGACACCGCCGTCCGTGCCGGTGAGCCGGCGCTCCCGGTCGGGTGTCCAGGTCTCCCAGGCGCGGGCCGCCGGGTTCCGCGTCTCGAAGACGAACCGCCCGGCGGCCGAGAGCGCGGTGCGCACCGCGCGCAGCGCCAGGCTCAACTCCTCGTCGTGGACCAGGACTTGGAAGGCGTGCCCGGTCATCACCACGAGATCGAACTCGCCGCGCCACTCCACGGTCCGCAGATCTCCGAGCACCCACTCGACACCGGGCTCCCGTCGCCGGGCCCGGACGAGCATCGCGGGGGCGGGGTCGATCCCCGTGAGCCGCCCG
This sequence comes from Streptomyces sp. NBC_01478, assembly GCF_036227225.1. Taxonomy (GTDB): domain Bacteria; phylum Actinomycetota; class Actinomycetes; order Streptomycetales; family Streptomycetaceae; genus Streptomyces. The sequence continues at coordinate 7,479,338 of NZ_CP109444.1, forward strand.
GTGTGTCCCGCGTGCCGGGCCCCGCTCAGCAACCGCCCGGTGCCGCAGCCGACGTCGAGCACGGCCCGCGCCGACATCACCAGGTCGAGACAGAAGTCGTCCCCGGGGCCCCACGGATTGAGACGGTCGTACCACGCGGCGAGGGACATGTCCGCGAACGAGCGATCCACCACCACGGCAGCCTGGCACACCCGGTGGCACGGCACGACGGTGCCGGGCGCATTCTTGACGGGTTCTCAACTGCGGAGACGGTTCTCAACTGCGGAGGTGCCGGGTGCTGTTGCACCATGTCGAGCTGTGGGTCGCGGACCTGGGGCGGGCGGAGCTGTCGTGGGGATGGCTCCTGGAGCGCCTCGGCTGCGAGCCGCACCAGAACTGGCCGGCGGGGCGGAGCTGGCGGCTGGCGGAGACGTACGTCGTGATCGAGCAGTCACCGGCGCTGCGCCCGGACACCGGCCACGACCGGATGCGCCCGGGACTGAACCATCTGGCCTTCCATGTCCCTGGTGGATCCGGCGGTCGCGCCGCACTGGACGCGTTGGTCGAGGCGGCACCCGCGCACGGCTGGACCCCGATGTTCCCGGACCGGTACCCGCACGCGGGCGGCCCGGACCACTGCGCCGCCTACCTGGAGAACGAGGAGGGCTTCGAGGTCGAGTTGGTGGTGGAGGGATTCCGGCAGGGCGAGGTTGGCTGAATACAGGGATAACCCTTGTCCTCGCCAGGAATCCGCACAGGCCGGTTCATCCGCACTACTCTGCGGGTGGCGTGATCCTGCCCCTGTCTGCTGTGCGTTCCCTGGACGTCCCCTGTGGCGCCGGTCGAATGTGTGCGACGCGGGGACCTGTTGATTGCACAACGTTCGCGGAACCGCAACTGGATTTTCACTCGGCGCGCGTTCGGCATGCGGACATTCAGGACCGATAGGTGTGTAACAAGTCCGTTTCGCAGGGGTCTTTCACCAAACCCTTTGTCCGGATTTTGGAAGATGTACGCGTCAGGTGTGATCGAACCGAGACCTTGACGGTGTGGTTCGGCCTTCGCTCATGGCAGATAGTTAGGCGCGTAGAGCTCGGGTACGACGGGTCGGGCGCCGACAGGAGGCGCAGGCTCGCGAGCGCTGGGGGCACCGACACATTTTCAGGCACCGGTGACGGTGTTGTGACGTGTGCTGTCCCGTGCAGTGAACCTTATGGATTCTTGAAGGAGGAGCCCATGCGCGGTGCGAAGAGTGCCAAGTGGGTCGCGATAGCCGCGGTTGTGGCACTGGGGGCAACCGCCTGCGGTGGTTCCAGTGATGACGACGGCAAGAGCGACAGCAAGGCCGCGATCAACCCGAACGGCACGTTCACGGTCGAGTCGGGCGAGCCGCAGAACCCGCTGCAGCCGGCCAACACCATGGAGTCCTACGGCAGCATCGTGATCAAGTCGCTGTTCACCGGCCTGGTGGACTACGACAGCAGCGGCAAGATCGTCATGATGAACGCCTCGTCCGTCGACACCACCGACAGCAAGACCTACACGGTCAAGCTGAAGGCCGACTGGAAGTTCACCGACGGCACCCCGGTCACCGCCGAGTCCTACGTCAAGGCCTGGAACTGGGCCGCGAACCCGGCCAACAAGCAGACCAACAGCTTCTGGTTCTCGGACATCGCGGGCTACGACGACGTCGCCCCGGCCAAGGGCAAGTCCAAGGCCACCGAGCTCTCCGGCCTGAAGGTCGTGGACGACAGCACCTTCACCATCACGCTGTCGAAGGCGATTCCTTACTTCATCTACAAGCTGGGCTACGAGGTCTTCTCGCCGCTGCCCGAGTCCTTCTACAAGGACCCGGCCGCCGCCGGTCAGAAGCCGGTCGGCAACGGCCCGTACAAGTTTGTCAGCTGGGAGCACAAGAAGGCGATCACGGTCGCCAAGAACGCCGACTACAAGGGCCCGAACGCGGCGAAGAACGGTGGCGTGGTCTTCAAGAACTACTCCACCCCCGAGACGGCGTACGCGGACCTGAAGTCCGGCAACCTCGACGTCATCACCCAGGTCGCCCCGAAGGACCTCCCGGTCTACAAGCAGGACCTCGGGTCCCGCGCGATCGACCAGGCGTACTCCGCGATCCAGACCATCGCGCCGGCCTTCTACTCCAAGCAGTGGAAGGACATCAACCCGAAGGTCATCCAGGGTCTGTCGATGGCGATCGACCGCGACACGATCACCAAGACCGTGCTCCAGGGCACCCGTGAGCCGGCCACCGGCTGGGTCGCCAAGGGCGTCCTCGGCTACCAGCCGGACGCCGCGGGCGACGTCACCAAGTACGACCCGGCCAAGGCCAAGGCGCTCATCAAGGAGGGTGGCGGCGTTCCCGGCAACTCCATCACCATCCAGTACAACACCGACGGCGGTCACAAGGAGTGGGTGGAGGCCGTCTGCAACTCCATCACCAACGCCACCGGTGTGAAGTGCGGCACCGACCCGAAGGCCGACTTCCAGGCCGACCTCGACGCCCGTGACGCGCACGAGGTCAAGTCCCTGTACCGCTCGGGCTGGGTGCTGGACTTCCCGATGAACGCCAACTTCATCCGGGACCTGTACGGCAGCAAGTCGGACGGCAACCAGAGCGGCTTCTCCAACAAGACGATCGACAGTGAGATCGCCGCCGCCGACAGCGCCGCCACGCTGGACGACTCGGTGAAGAAGTACCAGGAGATCGAGAAGCAGCTCGTGAACTACATGCCGAGCATTCCGCTCTGGTACTACAAGGTCAACGCGGGCTACTCGGAGAAGGTCTCGGGCGTCCAGTTCGCCCAGGACGGAGACCCGATCCTGACCGGCGTTCAGGTCAAAAAGTAACCGCAGGCAATTCGTCGCCCGGGGCGCGCAGAGCGCGCCCCGGTTCGCGGCGGAAGCGGCCGGGGGGCCCTTTCCACACGTACCGCCGAGCGGTGCGCGCGGAAAGGGCCCGCCTGTTGCCGCCTTCGACTTTTTTTATGGAGGCACGATGGGGCGCTATGTCGCACGACGACTGCTCCAGATGATCCCGGTCTTCTTCGGGACCACCCTGCTCATCTTCCTGATGGTCTACGCCCTGCCCGGTGACCCCGTCCGCGGGCTGTTCGGCGACAAGGGCGGCAGCCCACAGGTCATCGCCGCGCTTCGGCACCAGTACGGCCTGGATCAGAACATCTTTGTGCAGTACTTCAATTACATGAAGGGCATCATTCTGCACGCCGACTTCGGCACGCAGATAGCCAGCGGACGGCCCGTCACCGACGTGCTCGGCGACGCCTTCCCGGTGACCCTGCGCCTGGGCGGCTTCGCCTTCGTCATCGAGATCGTCCTCGGTGTCGGCCTCGGCGTCTACGCGGGTCTGCGCGCCGGACGCGCCGCCGACACCGTGGTGCTGCTCATCACCCTGCTGCTGATCTCGGTCCCGGTCTTCGTCCTCGGCTTCATCCTCCAGTGGATCTTCGCCGACGAACTCCAGTGGCTGGAACCGAACGTCAACGACGCATCGAACTACGGTCAGTTGCTGATGCCTGCGATTGTGCTGGCCACGGCGTCACTCGCCTATGTGTCGCGACTGACCCGGACGTCGATAGCGGAGAACATGCGCGCCGACTACGTCCGTACGGCCATCGCCAAGGGACTGCCCCGGCGCCGGGTGGTGACCGTCCACCTCATGCGCAACTCGATGATCCCCGTGGTCACCTACCTCGGCACGGACATCGGCGGCCTGCTCGGCGGTGCCGTCGTCACCGAGGGCATCTTCAACATCCAGGGCATCGGCGGCACGATCTACCAGTCGATCATCCGCCGGGAAGGCACCACCCTGGTGGGCCTGGTGACCATCCTCGTCCTCGTCTATCTCGTCGCCAGCCTCCTTGTCGACCTGCTCTACGCGGTCCTTGACCCGAGGATTCGCTATGCCTGACATGACCAAATCCGACACCGCCACCGCCGCGCCGGCCACCCCGGACGCCGCCACGCCGGCCCCCCAGCCGCCGAAGTCCGAGAAGGTCCGCAGTCTGTGGGGCGACGCCTGGCAGGACCTGCGGCGCAACAAGATCTTCCTCATCTCCTCGGTGCTGATCCTGCTGCTCCTGCTGATCACGTTCTTCCCCGGCTGGTTCACCAGCGGCAACCCGACCTACGGCGACCTGTCCAAGCACTACCTGCAGAAGCCGCAGCTCGGAAAGGTCTTCTCGACCGAGTGGCTGGGCTACGACCAGCAGGGCCGCAGCGTCTACGCCCGGCTCATCTACGGCGCCCGGGCCTCGATAGCCGTCGGCTTCGGCACCACGCTCGTCGTGACCATCGCGGGCGGTCTGATCGGCATGATGGCCGGCTACTTCGGCGGGATCATCGACTCCGTCCTGTCGCGGTTCGTCGACGTGTTCTTCGGCATCCCGTTCCTGCTCGGCACCATGGTCGTCCTCAACTCCTTCCCGGAGCGCACCGCTTGGGTCGTCATCGGCGCCCTGGGCTTCTTCGGCTGGACCCAGTTGGCCCGCGTGATGCGCGGCGCGGTGATCACCACGAAGCAGTCCGACTACGTCCAGGCCGCCAAGGCATTGGGCGCGAGCACCCCGCGCATCCTGTTCCGGCACATCCTGCCCAACACGCTGGCCCCGGTGATCGTCGTCGCGACCATCTCGCTCGGTGTCTACATCGGCTCCGAGGCCACGCTGTCCTTCCTGGGGCTCGGCCTGAACGGCGTCTCCTGGGGCAACGACATCTCCGACGGCGGCAGTTCGATCCGGATCGCCCAGTGGATCATGCTCTACCCGTCGATCATGCTCACCATCACGGTGCTGGCATTCATCATGCTCGGCGAGGCGGTCCGCAACGCCCTCGACCCGAAGACGCGCTGAGGGAGGCGTACGTGACCATCATCGAAGAAGCAGCGCCGGTACCGGCGCCCCGCGACGGCGAGGACGCACCCCTCCTGGACGTGCGTGACCTGCACGTCGAGTTCGTCACCCGCGAGGGTGTCGTACGGGCCGTCAACGGCGTCAACTACAACGTCCACGCCGGCGAGACCCTTGCCGTGCTCGGCGAGTCCGGCTCCGGCAAGTCGGTGACCGCGCAGGCGATCATGGGCATCCTCGACATGCCGCCGGCCCGGATCCCACAGGGCAAGATCCTCTTCCGCGGCCAGGACATGCTCACGATGTCCACCGAGGAGCGCCGCAAGATCCGCGGCCGGCGCATCGCCATGATCTTCCAGGACGCGCTCAGCTCGCTGAACCCGGTGCTCTCCGTGGGCTACCAGATCGGCGAGTTGTTCCGCGTCCACCAGGGCCTCTCCAAGAAGGAGGCCAGGGCCAAGTCCATCGAGCTGATGGACCGGGTGAAGATCCCGGCCGCCGCGGCGCGGGTGAACGACTACCCGCACCAGTTCTCCGGCGGTATGCGCCAGCGCATCATGATCGCCATGGCGCTGGCCCTGGAGCCGGACCTGATCATCGCCGACGAGCCCACCACGGCCCTCGACGTGACCGTCCAGGCCCAGGTCATGGACCTGCTCGCGGAGTTGCAGCGCGAGTACCAGATGGGGCTCATCCTCATCACCCACGACCTCGGCGTGGTCGCGGACGTCGCCGACAAGATCGCGGTGATGTACGCGGGCCGCATCGTGGAGACGGCACCGGTGCACGAGCTGTACAAGCGCCCGGCGCACCCCTACACCCGGGGGCTGCTCGACTCCATCCCGCGCCTGGACCAGAAGGGCCAGGAGCTCTACGCGATCAAGGGCCTGCCGCCCAACCTGCTGAAGATCCCGGCCGGTTGTGCCTTCAACCCGCGTTGCCCCAAGGCGCAGGACATCTGCCGTACGGAGGTCCCCGCGCTGGTTCCGGTGACCGAGCAGGACGGCACCGATCTGGTCGGCCGGGGTTCGGCCTGCCACTTCTGGAAGGAGACGATCCATGGCTGAGCTCAGCAAGAACGACGAGCAGCAGGAGGCCACGCCGAACGTCTCCGAGGTGGAGGTCGCCGAGGTCCACTCCGAGACGGAGGCGGTCGGCGCCATCGAGGCGCCGGTCGACCGGGGCGAGCCGATCCTCCAGGTGCGGAACCTGGTGAAGCACTTCCCGCTCACCCAGGGCATCCTGTTCCGGAAACAGATCGGCGCGGTCAAAGCCGTCGACGGTGTCTCCTTCGACCTCTACCAGGGCGAGACCCTCGGCATCGTGGGCGAGTCCGGCTGCGGCAAGTCCACGGTCGCCAAGCTCCTGATGAACCTGGAGCAGGTCACCGCGGGCGAGATCTTCTACAAGGGCCAGGACATCACCAAGCTGTCCGGCCGCGCGCAGAAGGCCGTCCGCCGCAACATCCAGATGGTGTTCCAGGACCCGTACACCTCCCTGAACCCCCGGATGACGGTCGGCGACATCATCGGCGAGCCCTTCGACATCCACCCCGAGGTGGCCCCCAAGGGCGACCGGCGCCGGAAGGTGCAGGAACTCCTCGACGTCGTCGGTCTCAACCCCGAGTACATCAACCGCTACCCGCACCAGTTCTCGGGCGGCCAGCGCCAGCGCATCGGCATCGCCCGCGGCCTCGCGCTCAACCCCGAGATCATCATCTGCGACGAGCCGGTCTCCGCGCTCGACGTGTCGGTGCAGGCCCAGGTCATCAACCTGATGGAGCGTCTGCAGGACGAGTTCAACCTCTCCTACATCTTCATCGCGCACGACCTGTCGATCGTCCGCCACATCTCGGACCGGGTCGGGGTCATGTACCTCGGCAAGATCGCCGAGATCGGCACCGACGAGCAGATCTACGACCACCCGACGCACCCCTACACCCAGGCGCTGCTGTCGGCGGTCCCGGTGCCCGACCCGGACGCCCGTGAGGGGCGCGAGCGGATCATCCTCACCGGTGACGTCCCGTCCCCGGCGAACCCGCCGTCCGGCTGCCGCTTCCGCACCCGCTGCTGGAAGGCGCAGGACAAGTGCTCGACCGAGGTCCCGCTGCTGGCGGTGCCCGAGCGCTTCCGCGGGGAGGACACCCCGGCGGCCCACGAGTCGGCGTGCCACTTCGCCGAGGTCAAGGACGTCGTGCACGCGGCCTGATCCCTACGGCCACCACTGTTCCCGGCACCGTACGAGGTGCCGGGAACCAGTGTTTTCAGACCGCGGGGTCCAGCACTCGCGCCCAATGACAGGCCACCTGCGCGTCCCCGCCGCCGCCCAGCACCTCCAGGTCCTCGGTCCGGCACCGGTGAGCCACTCCCGCCCGCTCCGCCTCCCCACTCGCCAGGATCTGGCAGCGCGCCCGGAACCGGCAGCCGGTCGGGATGCGGGACGGGTCCGGGGGCTCGCCGGACAGCACCACGGGATCGCCGGGCGCCTCGGGCAGCACCGACAACAGGGCCTGGGTGTACGGGTGTCGAGGCGCCGTCAGCACCTGCTCGGCGTCCCCCGTCTCCACGATCCGGCCCAGGTACATCACCGCGACCCGGTCGGCGATGTTCCACGCCAGCCCGAGGTCGTGGGTCACCACCAGGGCGGCCAGGCCGAGTTCGGTGCGCAGTCGCAGCAGGAGGGCGAGGATCTCGCCGCGCACGGAGGCGTCCAGCGAGGCCACCGGCTCGTCGGCGACGAGGAGTTCGGGCTCCAGGACGAGCGCACCGGCGATCACCACGCGCTGCCGCTGCCCGCCCGACAGCTCGTGCGGATACCGCAGGAAGAACCGCTCGGGCGGCCGCAGCCCGGCCCGGCTCAACGCCCGTGCGACCACGGCCTGTTCATCGCCGACGCCCCCGTGGATCCGCAGCCCCTCGGCCACGGCGTCGTACACCGTGTGCCGGGGGTTGAGCGACCCGCTCGGGTCCTGGAGTACGAGCTGCACGCGTCTGCGGTACGCCTTCAGCGCCCGGGACGAGTAGCGCAGGGGCTGCCCGTCGAACGTGACCCGCCCCCCGGTCGGCGCCACCAGCCCGAGCAGCGACCGGGCCAACGTCGTCTTCCCGCACCCGGACTCACCGACGAGCGCCACGACCTCGCCCGCCCGGATGTCGAGATCGACCCCGTCCACGGCCCGAGCGGGCGTACCACCGCGCCGCGCGGGAAAGGCCACGTGCAGCCCTTGCGCGCTGAGGAGCGGTGCCGGTGGTGTCGTCGTCATGGCGCACTCCCCGTGTCCACGGCCCGCTCGGGCGCATCGACAGTCAGTTCCCGCACATGGACACAGGCAGCCCGCCGCTCCCGCCCGGCCTCCCGGAGGGGCTGGTCCTCCGTCGCGCACGTCTCCAACGCCTCTGCGCAGCGCGGATGGAAGGCGCAGCCCGAGGGCAGTTCCGAGGGGTCGGGCGGGTCGCCGGGGAGGCCGTGGGGGGCGAAGCGGGAGGCCGGGTCGCCGATGTGGGGGAAGGAGGCGGACAGGGCCTTGCCGTAGGGGTGGAGGGCGTTTTCGTAGACCGCCCGGGCGGGGCCCTCCTCGATCACCCGGCCCGCGTACATGACCACCAGGCGGTCGCAGAGGTCGGCGAGGATCGCGAGGTCGTGGCTGATCATCAGCAGGCCCACCTGCTGGTCCGTGACCAGGTCTCCGATCAGGCCCAGGATCTGGGCCTGGATCATCACGTCCAGTGCGGTCGTCGGCTCGTCGGCGATGATCAGCTCGGGGGCGCAGGCCAGCGCCATGGCGATCATGACGCGTTGCCGCTGGCCGCCGGAGAGTTCGTGCGGGTACGCGGTCGCGCGGGCCGCCGGCAGCCCGGCCTGTTCCAGCAGTTCCCCGGCACGGCGCCTGGCCTGTGCCGCGGTCGCCCCCTGATGCAGCAGCACCGGTTCCGCGATCTGGTCGCCGATGCGGTGCACGGGGTTGAGGGAGTGCATCGCGCCCTGGAAGACGATCGAGGCACCGGCCCAGCGGACCGCCCGCACCCGCCCCCAGCGCATCGTCAGCACGTCCTCCCCGTTCAGCAGGATCTCCCCGGAGACCCGGGTCCCCGGCGGCAGCAGCCGTAGCAGCGCGAGGGCCAGGGTGGACTTGCCGCAGCCCGACTCGCCTGCCACGCCCACTTTCCGACCGGCCGTCAGGGTCAGGTCGACACCCCGCACCGCCGCGATGCCGCCGGGGTACGTCACTTGCAGATTCCGGACCTCCAGGAGGGTCAACCCGCCACCCCCAGCCGGGGGTTGAGGACGGACTCCACCGCGCGTCCGCACAGCGTGAACGCCAGCGCGACCACGGCGATCGCGATGCCGGGCGGCACCAGATACCACCAGTCGCCGGAACTCACCGCGCCCGCCTCCCGGGCGTCCTGGAGCAGCCCGCCCCACGACACCACCGTGGGATCCCCGAGCCCCAGGAAGGCGAGGGTCGCCTCGGTGAGGATGGAGGTCGAGACCATCAGGGTCGTCTGGGCCAGGATCAGGGGCATCACGTTGGGCAGGACGTGCCGGGACATGACGTGCCAGTGGCCGCCGCCGAGCGCCCGGGCGCGTTCGATGTACGGCCGTGACTCCACCGCCAGCGTCTGCGCCCGCACCAGCCGGGCCGTGGTCGGCCAGGTCGTCACGCCGATCGCCAGGATCACCGTCCCGAGGGAGCGGGACATGACGGTGGCCAGCGCGATCGCCAGCACCAGCGTCGGCATGACCAGGAACCAGTCGGTGATCCGCATCAGCACGGTCCCGTACGCGCCCCGGAAGTGCCCGGCGGTGATCCCGACCACCGCGCCGATCGCCACCGACAGCACCGCCGCGAGCAGTCCGACGAGCAGGGAGACCCGCGCTCCCCACACCACCAGGCCCAGCAGGTTGCGGCCGAACTGGTCGGTGCCCAGCGGGAATCGGGCGCTCGGACTCTCCAGCGGACCGCCCGGCGCGTCGGTCACGCTCGACACGTCGGAGCCGACCGTCAGCGGCGCGGTGAGCGCGACCAGCGCGAACAGACCGAGCGCGGCCAGTCCGACCAGCCCGGCCCGGTGGGTGCGGTAGCGCGTCCAGAACCGTACGGCGGACCGGCGGCGGCGCTGCCGGGCGAGCGCGCGCGGGCCGGCCTGTGCGACCGGGGGAGTGGTCATCGGCCCACCCGGGGGTCGAGCAGCGGATACACCAGGTCCGCCAGTGTGTTCATGACGATCACCGCCGCGGCGAAGAAGAGGAACAGCCCCTGGACCAGGGGCAGATCGGGCACACTCAGGGCCTGGTAGAACAGCCCGCCCAGGCCCGGCCAGGAGAAGACCGTCTCCACCAGGATCACGCCCGCGACCGTACGGCCGAGGTTGACGAAGACGAGGGTGACGGTGGGCAGCAGCGCGTTCGGGACGGCGTGCCGGCGCCGGACCTGGTCGTCCCGAAGTCCCTTGGCCCGCGCGGTCGTCAGATAGTCGCTGCCCATCTCGTCGAGCAGCGCGGAGCGGGTGACCAGCAGCGTCTGCCCGTACTCGACGGCCACCAACGTGACCACGGGCAGCACCAGATGGTGGGCCACGTCCAGTACGTACGCGAGGCCCTCCTTGCCGCCGGTCTCCATGCCGCCGGTCGGGAACAGTCCGGGGACCGGGCCCACGCCCACGGAGAACACGATGATCAGCAGCAGCCCGAGCCAGAACGACGGGACGGAGTAAAGGGTCAGCGCCAGACCGGTGTTGAGCCGGTCGGAGAGACTGCCGTTCCGCCATGCGGACCTGGTGCCGAGGAACATGCCGAGCGCGGTGTACAGCACGAAGGCCGTACCGGTGAGCAGCAGGGTGTTCGGCAGCGCCTCGCCGATCTTGTCGATCACGGGCGCCCGGAACTGGTACGACGTCCCGAGGTCGCCGGTGAGCGCCTTGCCGCAGTAGTCCGTGAACTGCTGCCACAGCGGCAGGTCGAGCCCGAACTCCCTGCGGTACTCGGCCAGTTGAGCGGCCGAGATCGGGCGGCCGCCGGTCATCGTCTTGACCGGGTCGCCCGGGATCAGCCGGAACAGGAAGAACCCGGTGACCAGCACGGCGAGCAACGAGACGACGGCGCCGCCCAGTTTGCCGCCGACGTAGCGGACGTAGCCGGACCGGGCGCCCGCCCCCGGTCCGGCCGTCTCCTCCACCGGTACGGATGTGACGTCAGTCGCCATCAACGGCCGTCCCGCGCACCGCGGTTGAGGTTCGGTGCATCGGCTACTCCCGGTCCTCGGCGGTGGCCCGGCGCCGCAGCGCGAACAGCACCACCGCACCGACGACCACCAGACCCCCGACGACGATGCCGGCGATCGCCCCGCCCGAGAGCCCGCCGGACGACGATCCGCCGGAGGCCGCGGGCACCGCGGACCACCAACTCCAGTACCCGTCCTGGCCGTAGATGTTGCCCGCGGCGCTGGGCATCGTCTCGATGGACTTGATCTGGTCGGTGCGGTAGGCCTCGACGGCGTTCGGGTACGCCATGACGTTCATGTACCCGAGGTCGTACAGCCGGGACTCCATCTGCTTGACGAGGTCCGCCCGCTTGGCCGGGTCGTACTCGGCCAACTGCCGGGCGTAGAGCGCGTCGTACGTCTTGTCGCAGACGAAGTTGTCGGTCGCGCCGATGTCCTTGGGGGTCGCCGGGAGCGCCCCGCAGGTGTGGATGGACAGCACGAAGTCCGGGTCGGGGTTGACGGACCAGCCGTCGAAGGCGAGGTCGTACTTGCCCGCGAGCCAGGGGTCGGTGACGTTGTCGAGGCAGTCGAGCGTCACGCCGATGCCGAGCTCGGCCCACCACTCCTTGAGGTACTGGCCGACCGCCTTGTCGTTCGGGTCGGTGGCGTGGCACAGCAGGCGGTAGGTGATCGGCTTGCCGTCCTTGCCGACGCGTTTGCCGTCGCCGTTCTTCTTGTAGCCCGCCCGGTCGAGGAGTTGGGCCGCCTTGGCCGGGTCGTAGGAGAGTTCCTGGCTCGCGGACGGTTTCCAGAAGTACGTCGAGAAGCGTGGCGGGAGGTAGCCCTCGCCCTCGGCGGCGTGGCCCTGGAACACCTTGTCGATGAGGGTCTCGCGGTCGACCGCCATGAACAGGGCGTGCCGGACGTCCTCGTTCAGCAGGGAGGGGTCGCCGTCGCCGAAGTGCTGCCCGTTCTTCGCCTGGGCGCCCGGGTTGGTGGCGAGGGCGTAGAAGCGGCGGCCGGGGGCGTCGTTGACCTTGATGTTCTGCTCGCCCTTGAGGGAGGCGGCCTGAGCGGGAGTCAGGGAGGGGGAGCCGGCGACGAAGGAGACCTCGCCCTTGCGCAGCGCGGCCACCGCCGCGTCCTGGTCCTTGTAGTAGCGGAAGACGATCTCGTCGAACTTCGGTGCCCCGCGCCAGAAGGACTTGTTGGCCTTGAGCCGGACGTAGCTGTCGGCCTTGTAGCCGGTGAGGACGAACGGGCCGTTGCCGACGATCGGGAAGGTCTTGTCGTTGTTGAACTTGGAGAGGTCGCCGGCCTTCTCCCAGATGTGCTTCGGCACGATCGGGACGTCGAGCGCGGTCATCGTGGCCTGCGGCTTCTTCAGCTTGACGACCAGTCGGGTGGGGCTCGGGGCGGTGACCTTCGCGAAGTTGGCGACGAAGCTGCCGTTGGCGGTGGCCGCGCCCGGGTCGGTCATCATCGTGTTGAACGTCCAGGCCGCGTCCTCGGCGGTGGCCTGCTGCCCGTCGGACCACTTGGAGTCCGAGCGGATCGTGTACGTCCAGGTCAGTTGGTCCGGCGACGACGTCCACTTGGTGGCCAGACCCGGGATCGTGTGGTTGTCCTTGGGGTCGTAGTTGGTGAGGTAGTCGTACATCAGCCGGCCGATGCTCGTGCTGACCAGGCGGCTCGCCAGGAACGGGCTCAAGGAGTCCACGCTCTGCGCGACGGCGACGGTGAGGACCTTGTCGCTCTCCTGGGCCTTGGCCTCGGCCTGTTGCGGTGCCGGATCGAGGGGGGTGGCGAGCGCCGCCGTGAGGGCCAGGGCGCCGGCCGCTCCGGCCACCAGCCGGTGTAAGTGACGGGGTCGCGGTCTTCTCGGGCGTGAGTGCTCTGTGCCGTTCCGGTCCTGAGTGCTCATGGTCCTGACCTCGCGCTGGTGACGCCGGGCTGGGTTGAAGAGTGTGTCTATCAGCGGCGGTCGGCGCCCGTCAACGGTGCCTGAAAGCCCATGTGGCCTGCGAAAACAGGGAGTTGACGGACCGATTCGAGGTTTATTGGTCCACACCACTGAAGCGTGCCTGGTGGGGCCCTGGCAGTGCGGTCGGGGCCGCCCGGCCGGTGCCGTCACCCCTCCCGCGCGCGGCCTGTGCTGCATTCGGGTGACTGCGTGTGCGGGGTGCCCCATTTGTGCGGATATTGGCCGGTAGTGGATCGGTGGTGGATCGGTAGTGGATCGATCTGGGTCGATCCGGGTCGGCTTTCCTGAGGAGGCACTCGATGCGTGGAGCCACGCACGCCAAATGGGCCGCTTGCGCGGCGGCGGTAGCCCTCGCGGCGACCGCTTGCGGGGGCGGCGGAAGCAGCGACAGCGGCGGCGGTGACGGCAGCGCGGTGCTCAGCGCCTCCTGGGGCGACCCGCAGAACCCGCTGGAGCCGGCCAACACCAACGAGGTGCAGGGCGGCAAGGTCCTCGACATGGTCTTCCGCGGTCTGAAGCGGTACGACCCGAAGACCGGCAAGGCCGAGGACATGCTCGCCGACAAGATCGAGACCACGGACTCGCAGAACTTCACGGTCACCGTGAAGAGCGGCTGGAAGTTCAGCAACGGCGAGGCCGTCACCGCGAAGTCGTTCGTCGACGCGTGGAACTACGGCGCCAGCCTCAAGAACAACCAGAAGAACGCGTACTTCTTCGGGTACATCGAGGGCTACGACAAGGTCCACCCCGACAGCGGTTCACAGTCCGCGACCACGCTCACCGGGCTCAAGGTGACCGGCACCGACACCTTCACCATCAAGCTCACCCAGAAGTTCTCCACCTTCCCGGACACCCTCGGCTACGCGGCCTACTCGCCGCTGCCGTCGACGTTCTTCTCCGACCACGCGGCCTGGCTGAAGAAGCCGGTCGGCAACGGGCCGTACACGATCTCGTCGTACACCAAGGGCTCGCAGATGAAGCTCGTGAAGTGGGACGGGTACACCGGGACGGACAAGGCGCAGAACGGTGGCGTGACCCTCAAGGTCTACACCGACAACAACACCGCCTACACCGACCTGATGGCCGGCAACCTCGACCTCGTCGACGACATCCCCGCCTCGCAGCTCAAGAACGTCAAGAGCGACCTCGGGGACCGGTACATCAACACGCCCGCCGGCATCATCCAGACCCTCGCGTTCCCGTACTACGACAAGAACTGGAACAAGAGCGGCTCGGAGAAGGTCCGTCAGGGCCTGTCGATGGCGATCAACCGGGACCAGATCACCACCACGATCTTCCAGAAGACCCGCACCCCGGCCACCGACTGGACCTCCCCGGTGCTCGGCACCGAGGGCGGCTTCCAGGACGGGCTGTGCGGCGACTCCTGCACGTACAACCCGACCGAGGCGAAGAAGCTGGTCGAGGAGGGCGGCGGGCTGCCCGGCGGCCAGGTCAAGATCACGTACAACGCGGACACGGGCTCGCACAAGGAGTGGGTGGACGCCGTGTGCAACTCCATCAACAACGCGCTCGGCAACGACAAGGCGTGCGTCGGGAACCCGGTCGGCACCTTCGCGGACTTCCGCAACCAGATCGGCCAGCACAAGATGACCGGGCCGTTCCGGGCGGGATGGCAGATGGACTACCCGCTCATCCAGAACTTCCTCCAGCCGCTGTACTACACCAACGCCTCCTCCAACGACGGCCAGTGGTCCAACAAGGACTTCGACAAGCTCGTGGACCAGGCCAACGCGGAGACGGACACGAGCAAGGCGATCAAGCTCTTCCAGCAGGCCGAGGGCGTCGTACGGGACAACATGGCCGCCATCCCGCTCTGGTACCAGAACGGCAGCGCGGGCTATTCGGAGCGGCTCTCCAACGTGGCGCTCAACCCGTTCAGCGTCCCCGTGTACAACGAGATCAAGGCCGGCTGAGCCCGCATGGGACGGTACGTCGTCCGGCGTCTGCTGCAGATGATCCCGGTCTTCATCGGCGCCACACTGTTGATCTTCCTGATGGTGAACGTGATGGGCGACCCCGTCGCGGGCCTGTGCGGCGAGCGGCAGTGCGACCCGGCGACGGCCGCCCAGCTCAAGCGGGAGTTCGGCCTCGACAAGCCCGTGTGGCAGCAGTACCTGACCTACATGGGGAACGTCTTCACCGGTGACTTCGGGACGGCGTTCAACGGCCAGAAGGTCACCGAGCTGATGGCGACCGCGTTCCCCGTCACCATCCGGCTCACCATCGTCGCGATCGTCTTCGAGGTCGTCATCGGCATCACGCTCGGGGTGCTCACCGGCCTCAAGCGCGGCCGGCCCGTCGACACCACGGTGCTCCTGCTCACGCTCGTGGTGATCTCCGTCCCCACCTTCGTCACCGGTCTGCTGCTGCAACTGCTGCTCGGCGTCGAATGGGGCTGGATCAAACCGTCCGTCTCCCCGGAGGCGACGTTCAGCGAACTGATCGTCCCCGGGCTGGTGCTGGCCTCGGTCTCCCTCGCGTACGTGACCCGGCTGACCCGGACGTCCATCGCGGAGAACAGGCGCTCCGACTACGTCCGTACGGCCGTCGCGAAGGGTCTCCCGAGACACCGGGTGATCATCCGCCACCTGCTGCGCAACTCCCTCATCCCCGTGGTCACCTTCATCGGCACGGACATCGGCGCCCTGATGGGCGGCGCGATCGTCACCGAGCGGATCTTCAACATCCACGGGGTCGGCTACCAGCTCTACCAGGGCATCGTGCGCCAGAACACCCAGACGGTGGTCGGCTTCGTGACGGTCCTGGTCCTGGTGTTCCTGATCGCCAACCTCCTCGTCGACCTCCTGTACGCCGTACTCGACCCGAGGATCCGCTATGCCTGAGCAGCCGTTCGAACCGGAACGCGCCATCGCCGGGACCGGCATGGGCGGCGCCATGGACCTCGCCGCGAGCGAGGCGGAGACGCTGGAGAAGACACCGGGGGGACCGGAGGGCACCGGCCCGCAGGAGCGGCCCCGCAGCCTCTGGTCCGACGCCTGGCGGGACCTGCGCCGCAACCCCGTCTTCATCATCTCGGCGCTGGTCATCCTCTTCCTGGTGGTCATCTCCCTCTGGCCGTCCCTGATCGCCTCGGGCAACCCCCTCAAGTGCGACCTCGCCAAGGCGCAGGAGGGCTCCCAGCCGGGCCATCCCTTCGGCTACGACGGCCAGGGGTGCGACGTCTACACGCGCACGGTCTACGGCACCCGTACGTCGGTGACGGTCGGCGTCCTCGCCACGCTGGGGGTCGCGATCTTCGGCTCGGTGCTGGGCGGACTGGCCGGCTTCTTCGGCGGGGTCTGGGACTCGATCCTGTCCCGCCTCACCGACATCTTCTTCGCGATCCCGGTGGTCCTGGGCGGCCTGGTCCTCCTGTCCGTGGTGACCAGCAACACGGTCTGGCCGGTCATCGGCTTCATGGTCCTGCTCGGCTGGCCGCAGATCTCCCGCATCGCCCGCGGCTCGGTCATCACCGCCAAACAGAACGACTACGTCCAGGCCGCGCGAGCCCTCGGCGCCTCCAACTCCCGCCTCCTGCTACGCCACATCACCCCGAACGCGGTCGCCCCGGTGATCGTCGTCGCCACGATCGCCCTCGGCACGTACATCTCCCTGGAGGCGACCCTGTCCTACCTCGGCGTGGGCCTGAAGCCCCCCACGGTGAGCTGGGGCATCGACATCTCCGCGGCCTCCCAGTACATCCGCAACGCCCCCCACATGCTCCTCTGGCCGGCCGGAGCCCTGGCGATCACCGTCCTGGCGTTCATCATGCTCGGCGACGCGGTCCGCGACGCCCTCGATCCGAAGTTGAGGTGACGGCGCCGTGGTGCTGCAAGTGCGGTGTGTGGGAGGGGAGTTGCGGGGTGGAACGACCGCCCGGCGGGTCCGGCACCGGCCGCGTGGCGGGCCGGCGGTCACGGTGCCGCTGTCCCTCGTGCGCGGCGGGTCCGGGGGCGCGGGAATGCCTTCGCGCAGGCCCGGCGATCGGCGATCGGGACACGCACACCCTTCCTGCTCGGCGGCGCGGAGTCGAGGTGACGGCGTGACAGCGCCGGCGTCGGGCGGTCCGGTCCCGGGGTTCCGGGTCCCTGCCGGGGCGCGAGCGGTGGACGCGGGTGCGCTGCCCGTCCGGTGTGCGTCGGTCGTGGTGACGGGATGCGGCGTCGGCGTTCTTCCAGTTCGGTGGCGCGGTGTGTGGCGCCCTCGATCCGGAGTTGAAGGTGACGGCGTGTTGGCGCCGGAGCTGGGTGGTCCGGGGTTGCGGGCCCTCGCCGGGGAGCGGGTGCGGGCCGTCGGCGGTGCGGTGGACGCGGGTGCGTCGTCCGTCCGGTGTGCGTCGGTCGTGGTGACGGGATGCGGCGTCGGCGTTCTTCCAGTTCGGTGGCGCGGTGTGCGGCGCCCTCGATCCGGAGTTGAAGGTGACGGCGTGTTGGCGCCGGAGCTGGGTGGTCCGGGGTTGCGGGCCCTCGCCGGGGAGCGGGTGCGAGCCGTCGGCGGTGCGGTGGACGCGGGTGCGTCGTCCGTCCGGTGCTTCGCGGCCGCGCCGGCGATCTCCGGGTCCGCGTTCTTCCTGCTCGGCGACGCCCCGCGCGGCGCTCTTGATCCGAAGGTGAGGTGACCGGCGTCATGCTGCTCGAAGTGCGGGATCTGCAGGTGGAGTTCAGGACCAGGGACGGGGTCGCCAAGGCCGTCAACGGGGTCAACTACAGCGTGGACGAGGGCGAGACCCTCGCCGTGCTGGGGGAGTCCGGGTCGGGGAAGTCCGTGACCGCGCAGGCGGTGATGGGGATCCTCGATGTGCCGCCGGGGAAGATCACCGGCGGGGAGATTCTCTTCCGGGGCAAGGATCTGCTGAAGTTCAAGGAAGAGGAGCGGCGGAAGGTCCGCGGCGCCGAGATGGCGATGATCTTCCAGGACGCGCTGTCCTCGCTCAACCCCGTGCTCTCCGTGGGCGACCAGCTCGGCGAGATGTTCATCGTGCACAAGGGGATGTCGAGGAAGGACGCGCGGGCCAAGGCGATCGAGCTGATGGAGCGGGTGCGGATCCCGGCCGCCAAGGAACGCGTCCGCGACTACCCGCACCAGTTCTCCGGCGGTATGCGCCAGCGCATCATGATCGCCATGGCGCTCGCCCTGGAGCCGGCGCTCATCATCGCCGACGAACCGACCACCGCCCTCGACGTCACTGTCCAGGCCCAAGTCATGGATCTGCTCGCGGAGTTGCAGCGCGAGCTCAACATGGGGCTCATCCTCATCACCCACGATCTCGGAGTGGTCGCCGACGTCGCCGACAAGATCGCCGTGATGTACGCCGGCCGGATCGTCGAGTCGGCCCCGGTCCACGACATCTACAAGGCGCCCGCCCACCCGTACACGCGCGGCCTGTTGGACTCCATCCCGCGTCTGGACCAGAAGGGCCAGGAGCTCTACGCCATCAAGGGCCTGCCGCCGAACCTCATGCACATCCCGCCGGGCTGCGCCTTCAACCCCCGCTGCCCGATGGCCCAGGACGTGTGCCGGACCGATGAACCCGAACTGTACGAGGTTGATCAACACCGGGGCAGCGCCTGCCACTTCTGGAGGGAGTGCCTCAATGGTTGAGCCGATCCTGGAGGTGACCGGGCTCGTCAAGCACTACCCGTTGACCCAGGGCATCCTCTTCAAGAAGCAGGTCGGTGCCGTCAAGGCCGTCGACGGTGTGGACTTCACGCTCGCCAAAGGGGAGACCCTCGGCATTGTCGGGGAGTCCGGCTGCGGCAAGTCGACCGTCGCCAAGATGCTGGTCAACCTCGAGCGGCCGACAGAGGGCTCGATCAAGTTCAAGGGCGAGGACATCAGCAAGATGTCCGGCCGCGCCCTGAAGGCCGCCCGCCGCAACATCCAGATGGTGTTCCAGGACCCGTACACCTCCCTCAACCCCCGTATGACGGTGGGCGACATCATCGGGGAGCCGTACGAGATCCATCCCGAGGTGGCGCCAAAGGGCGACCGGCGCAAACGAGTTCAGGATCTGCTGGACGTGGTCGGGCTCAACCCCGAGTACATCAACCGGTATCCGCACCAGTTCTCCGGCGGCCAGCGCCAACGCATCGGCATCGCACGGGGGTTGGCCCTGCGCCCCGAGGTCATCGTCGCCGACGAACCCGTCTCCGCGCTCGACGTCTCCGTACAGGCCCAGGTCATCAACCTCCTCGACCGGCTCCAGGACGAGTTCGACCTCTCCTACATCTTCATCGCGCACGACCTGTCGATCGTCCGGCACATCTCGGACCGGGTCGGCGTCATGTACCTCGGCCGGATCGTGGAGATCGGCAGGGACGAGGAGATCTACGACCACCCGACGCACCCGTACACCCAGGCGCTGCTCTCCGCCGTACCCGTGCCCGACCCGGACGCGCGTGAGCACCGGGAGCGGATCATCCTGTCGGGTGACGTGCCGTCGCCGACGAACGTCCCGTCCGGCTGCCGCTTCCGCACCCGCTGCTGGAAGGCGCAGGAGCGCTGCTCGCTGGAGGTGCCGCTGCTCGCCGTACCGGCCGAGTTCCGCCTCGTGAGCGGCCCCGCGGCGCACGACTCGGCCTGTCACTTCGCCGAGGAGAAGACGGTCGTACCCCAGGAAGAAACCCTCGGCGAAACCCCCGCGGCGACCCCGGACGATCTTGCGGATGGGGCGGAATAACACCACAAACAGGCATCAACCGCGTTAACACGGAGGCAACTCGGCCGACCCGATCTCGATATACGGACGCGTCAACCTGAACAACGTACGGCCGTGCGGGTGCCGTAAACGGACCGGGGCGCGCCATGTCGCCCCGGTCCGTTGCCGTACCTAGACGAGCCCCAACGCCCGCTTCAGGAAGTCCACTTGAAGCAGCAGCAGATTCTCCGCGACCTGCTCCTGCGGGGTCATGTGGGTCACCCCGGACAGCGGCAGCACCTCGTGCGGCCGGCCGGCGGCCAGCAGTGCGGAGGACAGCCGCAGGGAGTGCGCGACCACCACGTTGTCGTCGGCGAGACCGTGCACGACCATCAGCGGGCGCTGCGGGTCGGCGGGCGCGGACAGCCCGTCGTCCGTCACCAGACTGCTCTTCGCGTACGACTCCGGGTCCTTGGCCGGGTCGCCCAGGTACCGCTCCGTGTAGTGGGTGTCGTAGAGCCGCCAGTCGGTGACCGGGGCGCCCGCGATGCCCGCGTGGAAGACGTCCGGTCGGCGCAGCACGGCGAGCCCCGCGAGCCAACCCCCGTACGACCAGCCGCGGATGGCCACCCGGGAGAGGTCGAGCGGGTGGCTCTTCGCGAGGTCCTGGAGGGCGTCGACCTGGTCGTCAAGGGAGACCGTGAAGTCGCGGTGGACGGCCTTCTCCCACGCCGGTGAACGGCCCGGCGTGCCCCGCCCGTCGGCGACGAGCACCGCGAAACCCTGGTCCGCGAACCACTGCGAGGTGAGATGCGCGTTGTGCGCGGCGACCACGCGCGGGCCGTGCGGACCGCCGTAGGGGTCCATGAGGACGGGGAGCGGGGCGGTGCCGTCGTAGTCCCGTGGCATAAGCAGGGCGCACGGGACGCGCCGTGCGCCCCCCTCGGTGAACGTGATGCGCGGGGACATACCGGGATCTTCGGCGTACGACGCGATGGTCACCGACTTCTTGCCCCCGCGCAGCACCTGCGCCTGCGTGCCCGGCCGGTCCGGCACCGCCGACAGCAGCACGGTCACGCCCCCGGCGCGCACCGCCGAGTGCACGCCGGCCTCGTGCGAGAGACGCTCCAGGCCGAGCTCGTTGACGCGATAGACGTGCACCTCGCCGGTCTCCGGAGCGGGCGCGGCCTCGCCCGCAGAGGCCGAGACCAGCACGCTGTCGTCCGATACGTCCAGCACCGCGCGGACGTGCAACTGCGGTCCTGTGAGCAGGCGTTCACCCACCGCGAGCACCCGCGCGCCGCCCTCGTCTGCGATCCGCACGAGCCGTCCCGAGGGGCTCCAGCACGGCACACCAGGGAAAAGATCAAGCCAAACTGGATCTTCGTCGGCATGCACCATCCGGGTCGCCCCGGTGTCCGGCTCCACCGCCAGGAACAACTGACTGCGCTGGTCCCGGGCCTGCACCAGCAACAGCGGCGCACCCGCCGCTGACCAGTGCACTCGCGCCAGATACGGGTACCGCGCCCGGTCCCAGACGACCTCCGTGCGCGTCCCGTCGAGACCGAACACATACAGCCGCACCTCCGCGTTCGCGGTGCCCGCCGCCGGGTACGCGACCCGCTGCGGCTCCCGCTCCGGATGGGCCGGGTCCGCGATCCACCAGCGCTGTACGGCCGTGTCGTCCGCGCGGGCGACCAGCAGCCGGTCCGACTCCGGCGACCACCAGAAGCCGCGCGTCCGGCTCATCTCCTCCGCCGCGATGAACTCGGCCAATCCGTAGGTGACTTGCTCCGACTCCGGCTCGGCCAGCACCCGGTCACCGTCGCCCTCGGCGTCCACGACACGCAGGGCGCCGCCGGTGACGTAGGCGATGTGCCGTCCGTCGGGGGCGGGCCGGGGGTCGATCACCGGTCCCGGGACGCGGAGTTGACGTGTCGTGCCGGCCCGCAGCTCGGCCGTGAACAGTTGCCCTGACAAGGCGAAAGACGCCAACTCGGCCTCGCTGTCGGTGGCGTAGCCGACGATCCCCGCGCCGCCCTCGCGGCTGCGCTCGCGGCGCGCCCGCTCCTGCGCCGACAGGTGCTCCGCGGCGCCGCCCAACAGGGCGTGCGGGTCGGCCACCACGCGCTCGGTGCCGTCCGCCGGATCGAGGACCCACAGCGCGTTCGCCCGGTCCGTGCCGGAGGCTGAGCGCAGGAACACGACCCGGGATCCGTCGGGCGACACGGTGAACGCGCGCGGCGCGCCGAGCGTGAATCGCTGGGTACGGGCGTGCCGTCGGGGGAAGGAGTCAGCCTCGGTCGTCATACCCCGACCATATTGGCCATGCGCCCCCTTGTGCGGCTGTGCGCCGAGCGATGCGCGAGCGCGGATAGTTATGATCACTGGCGCTGGGTGGGTATGAACCTGCTGGCTGCTGTATGGATTTGCTGTAGGGATCCACCCCATGGATCCATTGCCCCCATAGTCCGACCCCCCTAGTCCCTGGGATCATTGGAGGTGAGCCGCCGTGGCACTCTCGATTTCGGCGGTGGTGCTGCTGGCGATCGTCGTCTTCCTTCTGGTCAAGAAATCAGGGCTGAAGGGCGGACATGCGGTCGTCTGTGTCCTCCTGGGCTTCTATCTGGCCTCCTCGACCATCGCGCCCACGATCAGCGATCTCACGACCAACATCGCGAGCATGATCGGCAGCATCAAGTTCTGACGGTCCGCCTTTAGGGTGGGCACATGACGGAACTGCCCGCCCGTCGTCTGCTGCTGGTGCACGCGCACCCGGACGACGAGTCGATCAACAACGGCGCGACCATGGCCAAGTACGCGGCCGAGGGTGCCCACGTGACGCTTGTCACGTGCACCCTCGGTGAGCGCGGCGAGGTCATCCCGCCCGCGCTGCGGCATCTGTCGGGCGCCGGGCTGGCCGAGGAGCGGGAGCGGGAGCTCGACGCCGCCATGAAGGCGCTCGGGGTCGAGGACTTCGGCTTCCTCGGGGGCCGTGGCCAGTACCAGGATTCCGGGATGATGGGTACCTCGGACAACGACAACCCGTACTGCTTCTGGCGGGCCGACGTCGACGAGGCCGCCGGGCATCTTGTCGAAGTGATCCGCGAGGTGCGCCCCCAGGTCCTGGTCACCTACGACCCCGACGGCGGCTACGGCCATCCCGACCACGTCCAGGCTCACCGTGTCGCCATGCGCGCCGCCGAGCTGGCCGCCGAGGCCGGGCACCCGATCGCCAAGGTCTACTGGAACCGCGTACCCCGGACCGTCGTAGAGGACGGCTTCGCGCGGCTGCGTGACGCGCTGCCGGAGCTGCCCTTCGCCGCCACCGCCGCCGTGGACGACGTACCGGGAGTCGTCGACGACGGGCGGATCACCACCGTGATCGACGCCACCGCGTACGCCGCCGCCAAGACCGCGGCGATGAGCGCGCACGCCACGCAGATCGAAGTGGCCCCGGACCAGCCGTACTTCGCGCTCTCGAACGAGCTCGCGCAGCCCGTATTCACCACCGAGTACTACGAGTTGGTCCAGGGAGAACCCGGCGGTTCGGCCCCCGAGACCGACCTCTTCGAAGGGCTGGGCCTGTGATGAGTGGCAACCAGGGCGGCGGGAGTCTGCTCGCCCAGCCATTGCAACGGCCTTCCGGGCTACGGGTGTTGGCCTACCTCCTGCTCTTCGTGCTCGGCGCCGTCGTCGGGGTGGCCGGGGCGCTGGTGCAGGCCGCGTGGTTCCCGGGCGGGCTGCTGCTCGCGCTCGTGGGAGCGGCCGGACTGTTCCTCGGCGGGGCGAGAGCGGCCGACGGGAGGGGCGGGGCCGTGGCGCCCGCCGCGGGCTGGATGGTCGCCGTCATCCTGCTCACCGCCAGCCGGCCGGAGGGCGATTTCCTCTTCGGCGCAGGAGTCGGTTCCTATCTCTTCCTGCTCGGTGGGATGGCTGTAGCTGTGATGTGTGCCACGTTGGGTTTGGGGCGGCAACCAAGCAGCTCTGACGTCCGACTTGGCAAGTGACGTACCACTTCGCGGTGACGCGCGCGTGCGAGTCCGGTGTGGGTTTCCCCAGCGGCCGTGGGATACCGCCAAGAAGTGGCCAGTATGGTGGTGCGCGCCGCCGAGTCGCCCGTGGGTGTCGGGCGGCGGAGCCAACCGGGAGAACCTGCCTTGAGTCGTGAAACTGACACTCCGTCCTCCGGGCCCGACGGGCGCGGCGGAGCCGCTTACCCCTCGGGGACCCCGCCGTACGGGACGCCTGCGGCTTCCGACGACCGTACGGATGCGGGGCGTTCGGCCGCGCAGCCGGAGGAACGCAAGACCGAGACGACGCTGACGACCCGGATCCGGATCAACATCCCCGGTTCGCGGCCCATTCCGCCTGTCGTCGTGCGCACGCCCGTCGCGGACTCCGGGTCCGGCGACGGATCCACGACTGCCGAGACGCAGTTGCCGAGTTCCGCACTGCCCACCACGGGCGTCGTCGAGCCGACCGCCGAACTCGCGCTGCCCGGCGCCGAGGAGAAGACGAGCGACTGGTTCGCGCCCCGCAAGTCCGGCCCCGCGAAGGGCGGTCAGGGCGGTGGCGGCACCAACGGGGCGGGAATTCCCGGGGGTTCGGCCGCGGGCACCCCGAGCGCGCCGACTGGCGGTGCGACCGGCGGCAATCGGCCGACCGGTGCCCGTCCCGGTGGTGTGGTCGGCGGCATGAGCGTCACCGGCGCCACCCGTCAGTCCGGCGCGGGCGGCGGCACGAACGGCGCCGGAATCGGCGGTGCCACCGGCGCCGGACCCGTCGCCCCCGGACACGGCGGCGGCACCGGCTCCTTCGACGTGACCGAGGCACTGGCGGCGGGGCCGCGGGGCCCCAACGGATCACGCCCGAACGGCGGCGGCCCGAACGCCGGCGGCCCGGGCGAACCGCGCCGCGACGACCTGCCGTACTTCTCCGAGAACGGGCAGCAGGGCGGTTTCCCCGGACCTGGCGGTCAGGGCGGCTATCCCGAGCCCAACGGCCAGGGCGAACCGGGCGGCTATCCCGGACCGGGCGGTCAGGGCGAGCTGGGCGGTTTCCCCGGGTCGGGCGGCCCCGGCCCGCGAGCCGAACAGTTCCCCGGGCCGGGCGGCCAGGGCATCGGTCCCGGTGGTCCGGGCGGTCCTGGTGGACCCAGCGGTTTCAACGGCCCGAACGGGCGCGGCGGTCAGGGCGGTCCCGAGGGACCCGCCGGCCCGACCGGCGGCCCGGTCACCGGCAACGGCCTGATGCTCCCGCCGGGCCCCATGGGCGGAGCACCGGGCACGCCGAGCGGTTACGCCGACGGACCGGGCGCCACGAACGGCGCCGGCGGTCCCGGTGGACTCGCCGGACCGGGTGGTCCTGGCGGCCCGGGTGCTGCTGCCTCCGGCCGACACGGCAGGCCTGGCGGTCCGGGCGGTCCCGGCGGCCCCGGCGCGGGTCCCGGCATGGGCCCTGGCGGTCCCGGAACAGGCCCTGGTGGTCCCGGCATGGGCCCAGGCGGTCCCGGCGGCATGATCCCCGGCGGTGGTCTCAGCGACGACACCGCGATCCTCACGCCGCAGAAGCCGGCCCCCGGACCCGGTGGCCCCGGCTACGGCGCCCCCGCCGACCAGGTCTCCGGACACACCGTCACCAGCGGTATGCCGGTCGTCCCGGGCGCCGGGACCTCGCCGTTCGGCACCGGTACCCACCCGGACGGACCGCTCCCGCACACGCCCCCGAAGCTGCCCGAGCCCGGTTCCGCGCAGAGCGCGCCCGCCGCGGGCAAGAACGCGGGCAAGGGCGCGAAGAAAAAGAAGAAGGGCCGCAGCAAGCTGGTCCTGCTCTTCGTCGCCGTGATCGTCATCGGGGGCGGCGCCTACTGCGCCGGCCTGCTGATGAACCACACCGACGTGCCCAAGGGCACCACCGTGCTCGGCGTGGACATCGGCGGCGGCACCCGTGACGACGCCGTCAAGAAGCTCGACGACGCGTTCGGCGACCGGGTGAACAAGCCGCTGAAGCTGTCGGTCGGCGGCAAGACGGTCTCGCTCAAGCCGGACCAGGCGGGGCTCCAGTTCGACACCACGGCCACCGTGAGCGCGGCCGCCACCAGCGACTACAACCCGGTCTCCGTGATCGGCTCGCTCTTCGGCCAGCACCGGGTCGTCGACCCCGTCATGCCGGTCGACGAGGAGAAGCTGAACGCCGCCCTCTCCGACCTCGGCGGCGGCTCCGGCTCCGGCGCGGTCACCGAGGGCACGATCCAGTTCACGTCCGGCAAGGCCGTCGCCGTCTACGGCAAGGCGGGCAAGGCGATCGACGCGACCGCGTCCACCGGCGCCGTCGAGGAGGCCTACCGCAGCGAGGTGGAGACCGGCACGGCCACCACGGTGACCGTCCCGACGACCACCAAGCAGCCGACGATCACGAACGCCGAGGTCGACCGCGAGATGAAGGCCTTCGCGGAGCCCGCCATGTCCGGCCTAGCCACGGTCAAGACGGACACCGGGGTCGTACTGCCGCTGAGCCCGAAGAACTCCCTGTGGAAGTTCCTCAGGGTGAAGGCCGTGAACGGCAAGCTCACCGACAGCCCCGACCTGGCCGCCCTGAAGACGCTCTACGGCAGCACCTTCGACGGCGTCAAGATCACCCGCGCCGGCGGCCAGAAGACGGCCGTCACCCCGCAGGAGGTCTACATCGCCCTGCGCCAGGCCCTGATCAGCAAGACCGACCGGGTGGGGATCATCGACACGACCCCCAACTAGCACCCGACCGCACGAGGGGGCACCCGGCACAGCGCCGGGTGCCCCCTCGGTCGTACGACGAGACAGCCGTAGGACATGGCGGTCGTAGGACATGACATCTGTCATGCGCGACACCGGACCGTCGACACTGCCGGGCACCGGCCCCCGGCGGCCACGATGGATGTCATGACGACAACAACGGCGACGACCACCCCGGTGGTCGGGTTCGACCAGGTGAGCAAGAGTTACGGCAGCGTCCGGGCCGTCGACGGGCTCTCGCTCGTGCTGCACCCGGGGGAGACGGTGGCCCTGCTGGGTCCGAACGGGGCCGGCAAGTCGACCACCCTCGATCTGCTCCTCGGCCTCAAGCAGGCCGACACCGGCAAGGTCAGCGTCTTCGGCACCAGCCCCCGCGAGGCGATCGTCGCCGGGCGGGTGGGCGCGATGCTGCAGAGCGGCGGGCTGATGGACGAGGTCACGGTCGGTGAACTGGTCAAGCTGGCCTGCGACCTGCACCCGAAGCCGTACAAGGTCGCCGACGTGATCGCCCGCGCGGGCATCGCGCAGATCGCCGACCGCAAGGTCAACAAGCTCTCCGGCGGCCAGGCCCAGCGCGTCCGCTTCGCCCTCGCGACCGCCGGTGACAGCGACCTGATCGTCCTCGACGAACCGACCACCGGCATGGACGTCTCCGCCCGGCAGGCCTTCTGGGCCACCATGCGCGAACAGGCCGACCAGGGCCGTACGGTCCTCTTCGCCACCCACTACCTCGAAGAGGCCGACGCCATCGCGGACCGCGTGCTGGTCCTGCACCGCGGCAGGCTGCTCGCCGACGGCACCTCCGCCGAGATCAAGGCGAAGGCGGGCGCCCGCCGGATCGCCTTCGACCTGGACGGCGAGATCGACGAGGCACCGATCCGGTCCCTCCCCTTCCTGACCTCCGTCACAGTGTCAAAAAGCGGCTCCGCCGCGGGGTCCGGCCAGACGATCCGCATCCAGTCCACCGACGCCGACGCGACCGTCCACGCGCTCTACGGCCTCGGCGTCTACCCCCGCAACCTCGAAGTCGCCGGACTCGGCCTGGAGCAGGCCTTCGTCGCCATCACCACCGCCGAGGAGGCCAAGCAGTCATGAACAGCCTGATCAAACTGGAACTCACCCGCGCCCTGCGCAACCGCAAGTTCCTGTTCTTCTCGGTGATCTACCCCTCCGTCATCTTCCTGCTCGTCTCCAACCAGACGGGCACGGTCGACGGCACCGGCCTGAGCATCGCGAAGTACGTCATGGTCTCCATGGCCTCCTTCGGCGCTCTGACCGCCGTCCTGATGGGCAACAGCGAGCGCATCGCCAAGGAGCGCGAGAACGGCTGGGTACGGCAGTTGAGGCTGACCCCGCTGCCCGGGCGCGGCTACGTCCTCGCCAAGACCGCCAGCGCCGCGGTCGTCAGCCTGCCGTCGATCGTGGTCGTCTTCATCGTCGCCGCGGTGCTGAAGGACGTACGGCTGGACGCCTGGCAGTGGCTCGCGCTGACCGGCGCGATCTGGGCGGGCAGCCTGGTCTTCGCGGCGCTCGGCGTGGCCATCGGATACCTCGCCAGCGGGGACGCGGTCCGCCCGATCACGATGATCGTCTACTTCGGCCTGTCGATCCTCGGCGGCCTCTGGTTCCCGTCCACGACCTTCCCGACCTGGCTCCAGGACATCGCGAAGTGGCTGCCCACGCACGCGTACGCTGCGCTGGGGCAGGCGATCGAGCAGAGCCAGTCGCCCCACGCCAAGGACGTCACCCTCCTCGTCGTCTACTTCGCCCTGTTCGCGGGCGGGGCGGCGTGGCTGTACCGGAAGGACACGCTGAAGGCGTGAGCGCGATGACCGAGGACCCGCTGCCGGAGAAGGCCAGGGTGGAGCGGCTGATCCGGATCGGACAGCCGCCCCGCAACCGGAGCGAGCTGCTGCGCAAGCTGGTGTGGATCCTGCCCTGGCTGGTCTTCCTCGGCGCGCCCGTGCAGGACCTGCTGGCCGGCCACCACACCACCGCGGCCACGACGGCCGGCTGGGTGGGCCTGGTGGCCTTCACCGGGACCTACCTGGCGGTCGTCTTCCGCACCATGGGCCGCGCCTACTCCGGCTGGCTCGTCGGCGCCATGGTCGCCGTGCTGTGGGTCCTGGCCGTCGCGCTGACCCTCAGCCTCGGCCACCCCTGGCTCGGCCTCTTCGTCTACGTCTCCGTCACCTGCGGGGTCACCCTCCCCCTGACCGCCGCGTACTGGACGATCCCGCTGACCACCGCCGCGATGATGCTGGCGGGCTGGTTCGTCGACGACCTGGACGACGCCTGGGGGCTGTTCCTGATCGTGCTGCTGGTGGGCTACTCCATGACGGGCGTACGGCAACTGGTGCGCACGACGGTCGAGTTGCGCAAGGCGAGGGCCACGGTCGCCCAACTGGCGGCGAACGAGGAGCGGTTGCGCCTGGCCCGAGACCTGCACGACCTGCTCGGCCACTCCCTCTCCCTGATCACACTGAAGAGCGAGCTGGCCGGCCGGATGCTCCCCGACCACCCCGACAAGGCGGCCCAGCAGGTCGCCGACATCGAACAGGTCAGCCGCCAGGCCCTGGTGGACGTCCGCGAGGCGGTCACCGGCTACCGCCGCCCCCGCCTGGCCGGCGAACTGGCGGGCGCACAGGTCGCGTTGACGGCGGCGGGAGTCATCGCGGACCTCCCCGCGGAACCAGACCTGACCGCCGTGTCCGAGAACAGCGAGTCGGCCCTGGCCTGGGCCCTGCGCGAGGCGATCACGAACGTCGTACGGCACAGCGGCGCCCAGCGCTGCGTGGCGGAACTGGTCCGACGCCACACCCTGGACGGCCCGGTACTCGAACTCTCCGTCGAGGACAACGGCTCGGGCGGCTCGGGCAAGGGCCCCGGCAACGGCCTGACGGGCCTCGGCGAGCGCCTGGAGAAGATCGGCGGCTCCCTGGAGACGACCCGCCTCAAACACGGCTTCCGGCTGGTCGCGAGGGTGCCGGCGGGCACTCCGCTCACCTCGGCGGACGTAGGATCGCCCGCATGAGCCGTACGATCAAGGTCCTCCTCGCCGAGGACCAGTCGATGGTCCGCGAGGCACTGGCCGCACTGCTCGGCCTGGAGGACGACATCGAGGTCGTCGCCCAAGTCGCGCGCGGCGACGAGGTGTTGGCGGCGGTACGGCAGCACACCGTGGACGTGGCCCTCCTCGACATCGAGATGCCGGGCTGCACGGGCATCGAGGCGGCGGCCCAGGTCCACAAGGCGTTCCCCGAGGTGAAGCTGGTCGTCCTCACGACCTTCGGCCGCCCCGGCTACCTCCGCAGCGCGATGGAAGCGGGCGCGGACGCGTTCCTGGTCAAGGACGCCCCGGCGGCCCAACTGGCCGAAGCGGTAAGGAAAGTCCTGGCAGGGGAGAGGGTCATCGACCCGACCTTGGCGGCAGCGGCTCTGGCGGAGGGCGCGAACCCTTTGACCGACAGGGAGCGCGAGGTTTTGCGGGCGGCGGCGGACGGTTCCACGAACGCGGAGCTGGCGAAGGCCCTGCATTTGTCGCAGGGGACGGTCCGCAACTATCTGTCGACGGCGATCCAGAAGTTGGCGGTACGGAACAGGGCAGAGGCGGTGCGGATCGCGAGAGAGAAGGGCTGGCTGTAAAACGCAGGCCGGCGGCATCTCCCTTAGGGGCGCGGGGCTGTATCTATTTGCGGCTCCGCCGCGTGGGCGCGACCAGCTCCAACGCGCCATCAGACGCAAGACAGCCAAAGCTCCAACGGCGAATAGGCGCAAGTCAGTTCAACATAGCCCGAGCCGATTGCGCCTGCCCCCGCACCCGATCAGCAGCAGGCTCATCCACAACCGCCACCACCTCGGCATACGCATCCAGTTCAGCCGCCCCGGTGAGGAAATCCCCCCGCTGAACCAGCAGTTGAGCCCGCTCATACCGCAACCGAGCCGCATGAGACGGCAACACCAACGCCAACTCGACGGCCCACAGGGCCACATCCGACCGCTCAGGCCGAGCCGCAGCCCACGCCCGAATGTTGTTCAGGACCCGAGAAACAACCTCCAAGGGCGCCGCGGGCACAAGCATCGAGGGCTCCAGCGAAGCTCCCGTCGCCCCCGCCACCAACAACTCCGCATCACCCCTCGCCAACACCCGCCCCCCATCGAAGGGATCGGCCAGCACCTGCTCCTCCGCCGCCCCGAACCCCACCACGAAGTGCCCGGGCAAGGCGACCCCGTACACCGGAGCCCCCGCCCGCCGAGCGACCTCCATCCACACCACGGACAACAGGATCGGCAACCCGCGCCGCCGCCGCAGTACTTCGTGCAGCAGCGAGGACTGCAGCCGCTGGTAGTCGCCGGGCGTACCGCGGAACTCGAAGCGGACACCGAGGAGTTGACGCAGGGCGCTCGCCCAGGCCGAGGGCCCGCCAGGCCGGAACGGCAACTGCCCCGCCAGCCGGTCCAGTTCGGCCTGCGCCGAGTCGATGCCCGTGTCGTCCAACGCCCCGTCCGCCGCAGCCCCCACCAGCAGGCACAGCGCCGCAAGATCGGGCCGTTCGGACCGAGCCTCCTCGGCGAACAGCCGACGCACCTCGGCTGCCCGCGCGGGCGACGGGGGACAGGGGCCGGGCATGGCGAACTCGTACCCCCTCACGACGATCCGTGCGGGCCGGAACCATCAGAATCCACGGGGCCGCGATAGTGGTGATAGGCGTGATGCGCCCCGAACCCCATCCCGGTGTACAGCGCCCGCGCCCCCACGTTGTCCGCCTCGACCTGCAACCACGCGGCCGACGCCCCCTCGTCCAGCGCCCGCGAGGCCAACGCGGCCATGACGAGCGAGGCCAGCCCCCGCCGCCGTAGCGCCGGATCCACCTCGACGGCGCCGAAACCGGCCCACCGCCCGTCGACGACACACCGCCCGATGGCCGCGGGAGCCGCATCCGGGCCCTCGCCGGGGACCGTCGCGAACCACACCGAGGGCCCGCTGCCCAGCACCTTCAGAGCCACCTCGCTCACCCCCTTGCGGTGATAGCGGTTCAGCCACGCCTCGTCGGCCGCCCGGGACAGGACGACCCCGGACGCGTCGGCCCGGTCGGCGACCGGGGCCAGCGCCCCGACCCACAGCTCGGCGGTCACCTCACGGGTCCAGCCGCGCTGTTCCAACTCGGCGCAGAGCAGCTCCTGGGTGCCCTCGGCGCCGGTCGCGGTCTGGACGTACGCGGGCAGGCCGCGGTCGCCGTACCACCGTCGTACGGCGGTGAGGGCCGCGTCGAGGGGCAGGCCGGGATCGCCGAGCGGCAGCGCGGAGTTGGCGCGCCGGGTGAATCCGGCGGCGGCGCGCAGCTCCCACTCGCCGAGGCGCTCGCTCTCCACCGGCTGCCAGCCGCGCGAGGAGACCTGCGCCACCTCCCTGTAGGTGGCGGAAGGTCCCCGCCGACGGGCCGGAGCGGCCGGTACGATCTTGCCCGCCACCAGCGAGGATTCCGAAATACGCACGGATTCCCCACCCTTCCGTGTGATCGTCAGCACACCGCTGTCCCATGATGTGAGAACACCCACCGTGTCGGTGAACTTCTCCGTCGTGTCTTCAGCATCGTTCAAGCGCCGGACGGAGACCCGTTTGCCCACGTCAGCAGCGGTGATCCGGACCTCAAGACGTCCAGCCGCAGAGATTTCCACAGGTCAGTTCACCCCTCCTGTATGGATCACGCCCCGGAACGGAGATACTAGGTGCGGGCATGGACGACGCCGCGCTCCAGCGCGCCTGGCGGCGGAGCCTACGGAGGCCCGCCAGCGCCCTATCGAGGAGGAACGACAGCGTGACCTACGTCATCGCGCAGCCTTGTGTCGACGTCAAGGACAAGGCGTGCATCGAGGAGTGCCCGGTCGACTGCATTTACGAGGGCTCCCGGTCCTTGTACATCCACCCGGACGAATGCGTCGACTGCGGAGCCTGTGAGCCGGTGTGCCCGGTCGAGGCGATCTTCTACGAGGACGACACTCCCGAGGAGTGGAAGGACTACTACAAGGCGAACGTCGAGTTCTTCGACGAGCTCGGCTCCCCGGGCGGCGCCAGCAAGCTGGGCCTGATCGAGCGCGACCACCCCTTCGTCGCCGCGCTGCCGCCGCAGAACCAGTAAGAGCGGCCCGCACAGACGCGCGCGCCGCCTCGGTCCCGTACGGCCAGATCGCCCCGGTCGCCGTACGGGGCCGAGGCGTTTGCCGTACCGGGCGTACCGGGCGCACCGAAGAAAGTGAGCGAGTAACCGTGTCCGCAGTCACCGACCGCCTCCCCACCTTCCCCTGGGACAAGCTGGAGCCGTACAAGAAGACGGCGACGGCACACCCGGACGGCATCGTCGACCTGTCGGTCGGCACCCCGGTGGACCCGGTCCCCGACCTGATCCAGAAGGCCCTGATCGACGCGGCCGACTCGCCCGGCTACCCCACGGTCTGGGGCACCCCGGCCCTGCGCGACGCGATCACCGGCTGGGTGGAGCGCCGCCTCGGAGCCCGGGACGTGACCCACCGCCACGTCCTCCCGATCGTCGGCTCCAAGGAACTCGTCGCCTGGCTCCCCACCCAACTGGGCCTCGGCCCCGGCGACCGGGTCGCCTACCCCCGCCTGGCCTACCCGACGTACGAGGTGGGCGCCCGCCTGGCCCGCGCGGACTACGAGGTCTACGACGACCCGACGACCCTGAACCCCGAGGGCCTGAAGCTCCTCTGGCTCAACTCGCCCTCGAACCCGACCGGCAGGGTGCTGGGCAAGGACGAGCTGACCCGGATCGTCGCCTGGGCCCGCGAGCACGGCATCCTGATCTTCTCCGACGAGTGCTACCTCGAACTGGGCTGGGAGGCCGACCCGGTCTCGGTCCTCCACCCGGATGTCAACGGCGGTTCCTACGACGGGATCGTCGCGGTCCACTCCCTCTCCAAGCGCTCGAACCTCGCGGGCTACCGCGCGGCCTTCCTGGCCGGCGACCCGGCGGTCCTCGCCCCCCTCCTGGAGATCCGCAAGCACGGCGGCATGATGACCTCGGCCCCGACCCAGGCGGCGGTGGTGGCGGCCCTGGCCGACGACACCCACGTCCAGGAACAACGCGAGCGCTACCAGGCCCGCCGCACCCTGCTGCGCGATGCCCTCGTGTCCCACGGCTTCCGCATCGAACACAGCGAGGCCAGCCTCTACTTGTGGGCAACGAGGGACGAGTCCTGCTGGACCACGGTGGCCCACCTAGCCGACCTGGGCATTTTGGTGGCGCCGGGCGACTTCTACGGAGAAGCGGGCGAGAAATTCGTACGGGTAGCCCTTACGGCAACGGACGAGCGAGTACGTGAGGCTGTAAACAGGCTGAGCTGAAGGTCTTTTGGTCTTTAGGGGCGTACAAACGCGAAAGGGGTCCAGGGAAACACCCTGGACCCCTTCAGCACAGGCCGCTTAGCCGAGCGGCAACCCCTTCAACGGCAGCTCCTGAGCCGTGGGCAAGCCACCCTTGGTGACCGCGTCCGTCGGCAGCCCGCCACCCGCCGTGGCGGTCTTGGCGGTGTCACCGAGCAGACCTCCGGCCTGGCCGGCCGTGTCCCCGGCGACATGCTGCGCGGCCGGAGCCACCGTCTTGGCAACCTTCCCACCGGTCTTGCCAGCGGCCGGCACCGCCTTCTCCAGCGTCTGGCCACCGGACTTGCCGGCGGCCCCCGTGACGTTCTGGCTCGCACCGTCGACCGTGTTGCCGACGCTCGCCCCGTCCAGGGCGGTCAGCGCGCCCAGGTTCGGGGTGGCCGGCAGGGAGGGGGCCGCACTGGCGGAGCCGGCCGCACCGACCCCGGCTGCCGCTCCCGCTGCGACGAGCAGCGCGGCACGGGCGATCCGGCGGGTCAGGGGGAGGGACATGATGCTCCTTGTGTTGATCTCCGGGCTCGGACGCAGTGACTACCGCTCGAAGCGCGCGAAGGTTGCGGAGCGGCAACGTAAAGAGTTGGCAATGCGTCGCATTATCAGCTACGGATAAAAACGGACAAAGAGCGCCCGGTGTGAAAGCCTGCGGAATGCCCGCAGCCCTTTGTTCTCAAGGACTTCGGCGCACACGAGGACGACCGCGTGAAAACCCGACCACACCCGGCCCCGGATCGACCACGCATAACCCCTACGGGTGAGGACCCGTACTACTGCCCGACCTGCCGCTCGGTCACGATGCTGACCCCGCCGGACGCCTTCGTGTCGGTCGAGTGCCACGGGTCGTCCGCGCTGCCGGCGGCCCACTCGCGGCCGGCGTACGACACGCGCTCGATGTGCAGCTCCGAGGAGTTGGCCACCGCCCAGTGCGCGAGCTGCCAGCCGGTCCGAGTGCTGCCGGACTTCACCGGCAGGGTCACCGTGCTGCTCCCGCCCGTCGCACTCGCGCTGGGAGCCGGCGTGGACTTGGACTCGGCCTTGCTCTTGCCCCCGGACGTCGAGCCCGCGGTCACCTCCGCGCCCGTCTCCTTCAGCACCGTGCGCCCGAAGTCCCGTACCAGCGCGGCCCGTACGGCGTCCGGACCGACGGCCGCCCGCGTGGTGTCCGGGAGGCCCTGGCAGGTCAGCGTGGCGGCCGCCTGCCCCGTGAGGGCGGCGGACAGCAGCGTGGCCTCGGGCTCGTGCTTGGCGTACGCCTCCGGGTAACCGCTGCGCTGCACGCGCTGCGCGGCGACGGTGAGGGGGAGCTTCCGGTAGTCGTCCACCTTGGCCAGGTGCTCGTAGAAGACGCCCGCCGCGTACGTCGGGTCCAGGATCTCCTTCTTGGTGCCCCAGCCCTGCGAGGGCCGCTGCTGGAACAGGCCGAGCGAATCCAGGTCGCCGTGCTGGATGTTGACGAGCTGCGACTCCTGGAGGGCGGTCGCGAGCGCGATCGTGACGGCCCGCGCCGGCATCCCGCGCCCGGTGCCGACGGCGGCGATCGTCGCCGCGTTCATCGTCTGCTCCTGCGAGAACTCGTACTCCTGGCCGTCGTCCTTGCCGGAGACCACCTTGCAGCCGGGACCCCCCCGGCCGCCGGTGACGTACTGGACGACCAGATAGCCCGCGACCGCGAGCAGCACCACGAAGGCCGAGGCGAATCGGAAGAGGCGGCCGCGTCGACGCTTCTTGGGGGTGGGGGACTGCAGCATCCCCACAAGGTAGCGGAGGCTCCTGTTACCGCTGCGCCGGGTGTGGACAAACGGTGGAGAGGCCCTTCGCGTTAGGGTCGACGCCATGGCCGACACCCCGCTTGACCTCACGCTGGACGCCGCACGGCTCACCGCGCAGCTCGTCGACTTCCCCTCGGAGAGCGGCAGCGAGAAGCCCCTCGCGGACGCGATCGAGACCGCGCTGCGCGCCCTGCCGCACCTGAGGGTCGACCGGTACGGCAACAACGTCGTCGCGCGCACCAGCCTCGGACGCACCGAACGCGTCGTCCTGGCGGGCCACATCGACACGGTCCCGATCGCCGACAACGTCCCCTCACGGCTCGACGGGAACGGCGTCCTGTGGGGCTGCGGCACCTGCGACATGAAGTCCGGAGTGGCCGTCCAACTCCGCATCGCGGCAACGGTGTTGGCCCCCAACCGCGACCTGACCTTCGTCTTCTACGACAACGAGGAGGTCGCCGCCCACCTCAACGGCCTCAAGCACGTCTCGGAGGCTCATCCGGAGTGGCTGGAGGGCGACTTCGCGGTCCTCCTGGAGCCGACGGACGGGCAGGTCGAGGGCGGCTGCCAGGGCACGCTCAGGGTGTTCCTGAAGTTCAAGGGAGAACGAGCGCACTCCGCGCGCGCGTGGATGGGCTCCAACGCGATCCACGCGGCCTCGCGGGCGCTGGCCAAGCTCGCCGCGTACGAGCCCCGCACGCCCGTGGTGGACGGCCTTCAGTTCCACGAGGGCCTCAACGCGGTGCGCGTCGAGGGGGGAGTGGCCACGAACGTCATCCCCGACGCGTGCACCCTTGTTGTCAACTTCCGCTATGCGCCCGACCGCAGCGAGGAGGAGGCGGAGGCGTTCGTGCGGGACTACTTCGCCGACTGCGGGGTCGACGAGTTCGTCGTCGACGACCACACCGGAGGGGCCCGCCCCGGCCTGACCCACCCGGCCGCCGCCGCCTTCATGGCGGCCGTCGGCGGCGAGGCCCGCCCCAAGTTCGGCTGGACCGACGTGGCCCGCTTCAGCGCGCTCGGCGTGCCCGCCGTGAACTACGGCCCGGGTGCCCAACTCCTCGCCCACAAGGTGGACGAGAGGGTCGAGGCGGCTCTCATCCCCGAGGCGGAGCGGCGGCTGCGGGACTGGCTCACCGCCTGACATCCGTATGTCCCCCCTCCGTAACCCGCGTAGACCTACGCTGAAGTACGAAACACCTGCAAGTGGAGGGAGCGCACATGGCTACAGGCAACCCCGAGGGCAAGCAGCAGCCACCGGAGGAGCAGCGCCTGGGACCGGTCCTCCGGCGGCGCGGCCAGGTGACCGCGAGCACGACCGACCAGCGCCTCCTGGACGCGGGCGGCCCCTCGGACTGGGTCCACACCGACCCGTGGCGCGTTCTGCGCATCCAGTCGGAGTTCATCGAGGGCTTCGGCACGCTGGCCGAACTGCCGCCCGCGATCAGCGTGTTCGGCTCGGCCCGCACCAAGCCGGACTCACCGGAGTACGAGGCGGGCGTACGGCTCGGACACGCCCTCGTGGAGGCCGGGTGGGCCGTGATCACCGGCGGCGGCCCCGGCGCCATGGAGGCGGCCAACAAGGGCGCTCTGGAGGCCAAGGGCATCTCCGTCGGCCTCGGCATCGAGCTGCCCTTCGAACAGGGGCTCAACGCCTACGTCGACATCGGGCTGAACTTCCGTTACTTCTTCGTCCGCAAGATGATGTTCGTCAAGTACGCCCAGGGCTTCGTGGTCCTCCCCGGCGGCCTCGGCACCCTCGACGAACTCTTCGAGGCGCTCACCCTGGTGCAGACCCAGAAGGTCACACGCTTCCCGATCGTCCTCTTCGGGAGCGAGTACTGGGGCGGCCTCGTCGACTGGCTGAAGAACACGCTGATCGCCCAGGGCAAGGCGTCGGAGAAGGACCTGCTGCTGTTCCACGTGACGGACGACGTGGACGAGGCGGTAGCCCTCGTCTCGAAGGAAGCGGGACGTTAGTTCCCAGCCCGTCCGGCGTTTGAGGACGAGGCCGTCAGGGCCGAAGCGGGGGTCTGGGGGCGGCAGCCCCCAGTGACGGGACGGGTAGGGGCGGCGGGGGCGAAAAAACTTACGCCAGCCCCCGCCTGCCCACCGCCGGAGGCCGATGCCCGGCAATCGACGCCACCATGTCCAGCACCTGCCGCGTCTCCGCGACCTCGTGCACCCGGTACACCTGCGCCCCCAGCCACGCCGACACGGCAGTGGTCGCGAGCGTCCCGACAACCCGCTCCTTGACCGGCTTGTCGAGGGTCTCGCCCACGAAGTCCTTGTTGGACAGCGAGACCAGCACCGGCCACCCCGTGTCGACCATCTCGCCGAGCCGCCGCGTGGCCTCCAGACTGTGCCGGGTGTTCTTCCCGAAGTCGTGCCCGGGATCGATCAGCACCGACTCCCTGGGCACCCCCAGTGAAACGGCCCGCTCGGCGAGACCCAGGGTCACGCGCAGGATGTCGGCCATGACGTCGTCGAACGCCACCCGGTGCGGCCGTGTACGCGGCTCCGCACCGCCCGCGTGCGTGCACACCAGCCCCACGCCGTACCGCGCGGCGACCTCCGCGAGCCGGGGATCGACGCCGCCCCACGCGTCGTTCAGGAGATCCGCGCCGACCTCGCAGACGGCCTCGCCGACCTCGTGCCGCCAGGTGTCGACGCTGATGATCACGTCCGGGAAGCGCCGCCGCACCTCGGCCACGAAGCCGACCGTGCGCCGCGCCTCTTCGTCGGCGGTCACTTCCTCGCCGGGGCCGGCCTTGACGCCGCCGATGTCGATGATGGCGGCGCCCTCGGCCACCGCCTGCTCCACGCGCGCGAGGGCGGGCTCGTCGCGGAACGTGGCCCCTTGGTCGTAGAAGGAGTCCGGGGTCCGGTTCACGATCGCCATGATCACCGGCTCGTGCGCGTCGAATTCACGCCTGCCCAGCCTGAGCATCCCCTGTGACCTCTCTTCGTACATACCGGTCTTCAACCGCCTGTGACCCTAACTGTCAGCGTCGCATGGCACGATCGGACCCTGACACATTCGGCTTCGGCACGTCCGACATCGACGCCCGTGGAGACCCCAGCGATGTTCATGTTCCTGTTCCTGGTCGTCGCGCTCGCCGTCGTGGTCGGCGCCGTGACGCTCTCGGTGATCGGCGGCGGCGACAGCGCTCCGCTGCCCGACGCCGCGCCCGAGCGCCTCGACGACCCGCTGCCGGAGGACCGGCCGGTCGACCACGCCGACATCGAGACCCTCCGCTTCCCGCTCGCCGCGCGGGGCTACCGCATGGCCGAGGTGGACGACGCGCTGAGCCGTATCGCCGCCGAACTCGCCGAGCGCGACGCCCGGATCGCCGACCTGGAGTCCGCACTGGCGGGCGCGCAGGCCACCGCCCACGTCTCCATGCGGAAGCCGGCCGAAGGCGACCAGCAGTGAGCGACGGCGCGGCCGTCCCCGGTCCGGACGGCGCCCTGCGCTGCCCCTGGGGACTGTCCACGGAGGACTACGTCGCGTACCACGACGAGGAGTGGGGCCGCCCGGTCCACGGCGACGACGCCCTCTACGAGCGGCTCAGCCTGGAGGCCTTCCAGTCGGGTCTCTCCTGGATCACGATCCTGCGCCGCCGCGAGGGCTTCCGGGCCGCGTTCGACGGCTTCCGCATCGCCAAGGTCGCCGCTTTCACGGACACCGACCGCGAACGCCTGCTCCTCGACGCGGGCATCATCCGCAACCGCCTCAAGATCGACGCGACGATCGCCAACGCGCGCGTGCTGGCCGACTGGGCACCGGGCGAACTCGACGAGTTCATCTGGTCCCACGCCCCCGCGCCGGGCCCGGCCCCGAAGGCACTCGGGGACGTCCCGGCGGTCACGGACGAGTCGACGGCCCTGTCGAAGGCCCTCAAGAAGCGGGGCCTGAAATTCGTGGGCCCGACGACGGCGTATGCCTTGATGCAGGCGTGCGGACTGGTCAACGACCACTTGGAAGCATGCGTGGCGAGAAGCGCCCCGTAAGGGGGCGGGGCTGTATCAATGTGCGGCTCCGCCGCGTGAGCGCGACCAGCCCCAACCCACCCGCAGGTTCTGAACTCAGCGGCCCAAATACTTCGGCGTCTCCTTGTTGACGAAGGCCTCGACAGCGATCGCATGGTCCTCCGACGCGCCCGCCCGAGCCTGGAGTTCGTCTTCTTTCTCCAGCGTCTCCTCCAGGGTGTGCGAGAGGCCGTACGCCACCGACTCCTTGAGCGCGGCGTACGCCACCGTCGGCCCGTCGGCCAGCAGCCTGGCCACCTTCTCGGCCTCGGCGTGCAGCTCACCCACAGGGACGAGACGGTTGGCGATCCCCAGGTCGTACGCCTCCTGCGCCTTGATCGTGCGCGGGAACAGCAGCAGGTCGGAGGCGCGGCCCGGTCCGACGACACGGGGCAGCGTCCAGGAAATGCCGGAGTCCGCGGTCAGGGCCACGCCCGCGAAGGACGTGTTGAAGCCTGCCGTGTCCGCGACGACCCGGTAGTCCGCCGCCAGCGCGAGCCCGAAACCGGCGCCCGCCGCCACCCCGTTGACCCCGGCGACCACGGGCTTCGCCATCCCGGCCAGCG
This sequence comes from Streptomyces sp. NBC_01478, assembly GCF_036227225.1. Lineage (GTDB taxonomy): Bacteria > Actinomycetota > Actinomycetes > Streptomycetales > Streptomycetaceae > Streptomyces. The sequence goes on from NZ_CP109444.1 coordinate 7,519,583, forward strand.
CCCGCACGATGGGGTTGTAGTGCTCCTTGACCGTGGTCATGGTGGCCCCGGTCCCGGCCTTGCGGTCGGACTCCAGCAGCGTGATGTGCTCCTTGAGGTCCTGGCCCACGCAGAACGCCCGCTCCCCGGCCGCGGTCAGCAGCACGGCCCGTACGGCGTCGTCGTCCGCCGCGGCCTGTACCGCGTCCCGGAGGGCGACCTTGGTCGCGATGTTCAGCGCGTTCATCGCCTCGGGGCGGTTCAGCGTGATCGTCGCGAGTCCGTCGCTCACCTCGTAGAGCACGGTGTCGGCCATGGTGTGTCCCCTCAGGTGTCGCGGCCCCGGCGTACCGGTCGGTACGCCCTACGTCCGTAGGACAGCATGGCGGAGATCACCGTCCGCGCACCGGACCGGACGTGTGACCTGCGTCAAAGAATTCTGGTCCGGATCGGGTCGGCCGAGGTCGCCGCGGCGGCGGAGTATCGCAGTCGCATCGGCGAATTGAGTGGTTTTGCTCGCGCGCGTTGCGCAAGCGATGCCGACTGATGTTGGTCATCGGGTCCTGAGATGCGGGATAATGGCTTGGAAGCAATGTGTTCGATGCCGGTGACGCGTGTCTCATTAGGGGCCGCGCGTGCCCTCCATGGGGCCGTCGGCGACGATGAGCTGGTTTCAGGAAGGGGAACGAGCATGGCGGCCATGAAGCCGCGGACGGGCGATGGCCCGCTCGAGGTGACCAAGGAGGGGCGGGGCATCGTCATGCGCGTTCCGCTCGAAGGCGGCGGTCGGCTCGTCGTCGAGCTGACCCCTGACGAGGCCGACGCCCTGGGCGACGCCCTCAAGAAGGTCGTCGGCTGACGCGGCGGAACGCGACCATACCCCTTCAGCCACCCCGGCACCCGAGACGGTGCCGGGGTCGCTGCTTTCCCGGGGTTCTACGGGGCTCTACGGACTGTCCGGGTCCTGCCCTAGCGCTTGACGGCGCACAGCAGGCCGTCGCCCACCGGGAGCAGCGACGGCACCAGCTCCGGGCTCTCGCGTACGGCGCGGAGCAGCTCGCGCAGCCGTAGGACTTCGGTGGGCTGGGGGCTCGAGTCGACGGTGCGGCCGTTGGCGAAGACGCCCTCGAAGACCACCAGGCCACCCGTACGCAGCAGGCGCAACGATTCAGCGAGATAGTCCAGGAACTCCAGCCGGTCGCCGTCGCAGAACACCAGGTCGTAGCCGGCGTCCGCGAGCCGGGGCAGGACGTCCAGGGCGCGGCCCGGGATGAAGCGGGCCCGGTTGCTGGCGAAGCCGCAGGCGCGGAAGGCCTGACGGGCGAACTGCTGGTGGTCCGGCTCCGGGTCGACGGTGGTCAGTACCCCGTCCGGCCGCATGCCGTACAGAAGATGCATTCCGGAGACGCCGGTCCCGGTGCCGATCTCCGCCACCGCCTTCGCGTCCACGGTGGCGGCGAGCATCCGCAGCGCGGCGCCCGTGCCGGGCGACACCGAGCGCAGCCCTGCCTCGCGGGCCCGGTCACGGGCCCAGCGCAGTGCTTCGTCCTCGGCGACATAGGCGTCGGCGAACGCCCAGCTCGTCTGCCGGTTGCCGGTAATGACCCTCTCCTGTCCCCGTGGTTGCCTGGGCGTGACTGTATCCGTTGGTGCCGGGAACCTGCTGATGGGACCGGGCGTTTAGAGGGGGAGGAATGCACTGGGGGACGCGGCCGGAGGGAAGAGCGGGGGATGAGGATGGATCAGTACGTCGGGCAGCGGCCCGAGCAGGGGCACGAGCGTCGGCTCGCACCGCCGTCAGGTCGGTATGAGCGTGTATCAAATTCTCGTAAAACCGCTTATCCGGAGCTAACGGGCGAGGTGGCTATGGTAGGGGCTCCACTGGACACCACCAGAGCCGACAGGGGAGGTGCGGCTGTACCTGTGGATCGGGGAGGAGTGCTTCGGCGCTTTCTCGGATCGGCGGGCAGGCCGAAATCCGTGAACGACACCGCTGCTGACCACAGCCACGCCGCTGACCATGCCCAGACCGCGACCTTCTCCACCGACGCGGACGGGCAGGCGTGGACTCCGCCCACCTGGGAGGAGATCGTCAGCACCCACAGCGGCCGTGTGTACCGGCTCGCGTACCGCCTGACGGGGAACCAGCACGACGCCGAGGACCTCACACAGGAGGTCTTCGTCCGGGTCTTCCGTTCCTTGTCGACGTACACGCCCGGCACCTTCGAGGGCTGGCTGCACCGCATCACCACCAACCTCTTCCTGGACATGGTCCGCCGCAAGCAGCGCATCCGTTTCGACGCGCTGGGGGAGGACGCGGCCGAGCGCCTGCCCAGCCGCGAGCCGTCACCCCAGCAGGTCTTCAACGACGCGCACTTCGACGCGGACGTCCAACAGGCCCTGGACACCCTCGCCCCGGAGTTCCGGGCGGCGGTCGTCCTGTGCGACATCGAGGGCCTCTCCTACGAGGAGATCGCCGCGACCCTGGGCGTCAAGCTCGGCACGGTCCGCTCCCGGATCCACCGAGGCCGCTCCCAGCTCCGCAAGGCCCTCGCGCACCGCTCGCCGGAAGCACGGGCCGAGCGCCGTTCCTTCGTGGCGCGTGTGCCCGCGCTGGGGGGAGGGGGCGCGACCGCGTGAGTGGATCACGTCCTACGCCTGCGGAGCAGCACCTGGGAGACCGACTTTCCGCCCTGGTGGACGGGGAGCTCGGTCATGAGTCGCGCGAGCGTGTACTGGCGCATCTGGCCACCTGCACGAAGTGCAAGGCCGAGGCCGACGCACAGCGCCGACTGAAGAACGTGTTCGCGGAAATGGCCCCGCCGCCCCCCTCCGAGAGCTTCCTGGCCCGTCTGCAGGGGCTTCCCGGTGGAGGCGGCGACCCGGACGGCGAGGAGCCGCCCGGCGGGGCACTGTTCGCCGCCGGGATCGGTGTCTTCGGCGTCAAAAGAGACGGCCCGCTCGACGCGTTCGAGTTCGGCTACGTCCCCGCGGGCCCGCACGCGGCCACGGCCCTGACCCCGTCCGCCCCTTCCCGGTCCGCCCGCGAGGGCTTCCGTATCCATGACGTCAGCCGGCACGACGCCGACCGCTCCGCCTCGCGCGGGATGCGGTTCGCGTTCGTCGCCGCCGGGGCAGTGTCCCTGGCCGCGATCGCGCTGGGCGGGGTGGCCACGGTCGCGCCGGGCGACGCAGCCGCGGAGGTGCGGGGCGGTACGGGCGTGACACCGGCGCGTACGCAGGGCACGGGCGCGGCGGCGGCCACCGACGCGGGGCGTCGCCGTGGCGTCGGACCCCTGCTCGCCCAGGGGACGAGCCAGCGGTCGATGCTCGGCGACACCGCGGTCCAGCCGACCTCCGTCTCCGCGCCGCTGCTGCCCGGAGTGCCCTCGCCCGCGGTCGTCCAGGGCGACGAGGTCCTGCACACGCTGACCGCGCCGGTGATGGCCGGAGCGGCGGTCATGTCCCCGCTGATACGCCCGATCGACGCGACCCCGCCGATCGCCCTCACGTCGTGGTCCACGGCCCCCGAGGTCATGGCCCCCGGCCTGCTCCGCGCACCGGCCCCCGACACCACCTCGTCCCCCTCTCCCACCCCGACCTCCCCCTCCCACCCGCTCCACTGACCGGCCCCTGCGCCACGACCCGCGAACCTGGTTGAATCCGGGGAGTACGGGGTGGCGCGGCCAGCGGTGGGGGGACCATGAACGAGGGGACGCCGGAACAGGGGCCCGCGAGGACGAACAACGGGGACGCCGGGGATGCCGGGGCCACCGATGGGGACTTTGCGCTACGGCCGCCGAGTGCGTTGCGGGAAGCCGGCGCCGAGACGGGTCGGCTTGCGGGCGGGGCTCCAACCGGCCGTGTGGTCGCGGGTGTTGACGGTGACGTCGAACCGACACCTCCCGCGCCCGAACCCCCGACCGCCCAGGGCGCGATCCTCCCGCCCCCTGAGCAACCCAAACCCCTGCACGACCCCGACCTCTACAGCACCCCGCCGTACGGCGGGCCCGGCCCCTGGGCGCCCGCACCGCCCATTCCGCATCCGGCGGGTGCCTCCACGCCCGGCACGGCCCCACAGGCCCCCACAGCAGCTCCTGGCGCTGCCGCACCGCCCGTCTCCGACACCCCACCCACCCCACCCATCAACCCCTGGGCCCGCTACGACCCCTGGGCATCCCCCGCCCCCCTCCAGCAGACCGGCACCCCCACCCTCACCCCCGAGCAGCGCCGCACCCGCGCCCGGAAACTCCTCGCCGCCTCGGCCGTCGCCCTCGCCCTCCTCAGCGGCGTTATCGGAGGCGTCGTAGGAGCGCGTCTGGAGCGGGGCAGTGAGGGTGGGGACGTCGTGTTGCCGCAGGCCGGGGCGGAGGACGGTGGGCGGGCGCCCGGCAGCGTCGCCGGGATCGCCGCCCGGGCCCTGCCCAGTGTGGTGACGCTGCATGTGACCGGGGACGAGGAGTCGGGGACCGGTACCGGGATCGTGCTGGACACCCGGGGGCACATCCTCACCAACAACCATGTCGTGCAGCCCGCCGGCGGTGACGGTTCGATATCCGTGAGTTTCAGTGGGGGACAGACCGTCAGGGCCAAGGTCGTCGGGCACGACACCGGGTACGACCTCGCCGTCGTGCAGGTGAGCGGGGTGCGCGGGCTCAAGCCGATGCCGCTCGGGAACTCCGACAACGTGCGGGTCGGTGACCCCGTCGTGGCGATCGGCGCGCCCTTCGGTCTCGACAACACCGTGACCTCCGGGATCATCAGCGCCAAGGAGCGGCCCATCACGGCCGGCGGTGAGGCGTCGGACGGGAGCGATGTGTCGTACGTCGACGCCCTGCAGACCGACGCGCCCATCAACCCCGGCAACTCCGGCGGGCCGTTGCTCGATGCGCGCGGGCGGCTCGTCGGGGTCAACTCGGCGATCCGGTCCGCCGACGACGGGTCCGGGGCGGAGGACGGACAGGCCGGGTCGATCGGGCTCGGGTTCGCCATTCCGGTCAACCAGGCCAAGCGGGTCGCCGAGGAACTGATCAACACCGGCAGGGCGACCCACCCGGTCATCGGCGTCACCCTCGACCTGGACTACACCGGAGACGGAGCCCGCGTCGCCACGAAGGGCAACGACGACGGCCCCGCCGTCACCGCGGGCGGACCCGGTGCCGAGGCCGGCCTCAAGGCGGGCGACGTCATCACCGAGGTCGACGGCGAGCGCGTCCACTCCGGCGACGAACTCATCGTCAGGACCCGCGCCCACCGCCCCGGCGACCACCTGCGCCTGACCCTCCGGCGGGACGGCGAAGACCTGACCGTGTCGCTCGTCCTGGGCTCCTCGACCGGTGGATGAGCCGGGGACGAGCCGTGGATTGACAGAAACGTCACAGGTGAGAGCCCTGCGCACCGTCCCACTAGGCAAACAACCCGGAAAACCGTTCGTGTACACCCACTCGTAGCCCCCGGGACAGTACCGGTCGGGTGGGATCGCCGGGTACCGTGGACCCGGCCCGGACCACGGAAGACCGCACAGACCACCGAGGGCCGAGGACCGAGGACATCGCTAGGAGCTTCAGGTGTTCAATGACATAGGACCGCTAGAGCTGGTGACGATCATCGTCCTCGCCGTGCTCGTCTTCGGTCCGGACAAGCTCCCGAAGGTCATCCAGGACGTCATGCGGACGATCCGGAAGATCCGAGAGTTCTCGGAGAGCGCCAAGGCGGACATCCGCGAGGAGCTGGGCCCGGAGTTCAAGGACTTCGAGTTCGAGGACCTCAACCCCAAGACGTTCCTGCGCAAGCAGTTGGACAACGACGAGCTGGGGCTCAAGGAGATCCGCAACGGCTTCGACCTGAAGAAGGAGATGGCCGAGGTCACGGAGGCGGTCCAGAGCGCCGACACCCCCTCGTCCTCCTCCTCTTCCTCCCCGTCGTCCAGCGGTCGGCTCGACATGACCAAGAAGCCCGAGGACCCGGAGAAGGACGACCGCCCGCCCTTCGACGCGGACGCCACCTGACCCTCCCGGGCGTCTTCCGCACCACATCCCGGGCACATCCCGAGCGCCTCGCGGAAACCTCCCCGAGCCCCTCTCACGTGACGCGTCTCATACCTCCGCGTACCTCCGCCATGCCCTCGTACGGCCTGAACACGGCCTCTCCGCGCCTCGCGCGCCGGGCGCTTTCCGGGCTGCCTCGCACGAGGTGGCTATGCTGCCGAGTTGTTGTGCGGACCGGGCGAGTCGCCCGAAGGGGGGCGGGCCGCCCCGGTCCGACGAGAACGAGGAGGCGTCCGGAGCATGGAGACGACGAGTCGGGTAGGCGCGCAGGCGCCGGCCGCGGAGGGTGGACAACAGGTCCCCTCCGCCCGCCGCACGGTCGACGGCTACCTGCTGGCGCCCTTCCCGTGGTACGGCCTCGACGAGGCCTTCACGGGACCGCGCTGGCTGATGCAGGTGGGCATGGCGGCGGACGGAGCGGTCGAGCACGGTTCGGTCGGGCACGGCGACGAGCCCTCCGTACGCAACGAAGGCACGGAGGACAAGGAGAAGTTCGCGGTGGTCGTCACCGTCGCGGGCAACCCGGCTCGGCGCACCGCCGACGGCACCGGGCTCCTGGAGGCCACATCGGTGTCCTCCGCGGCCTGGCTCGCCGGGGTGGGGCTGCTGTCCTTCACCTGGCCCGGGCAGATGGACCACACCCTGCGGGACGACTGGCTTGAGCAGCAGACGGAGACGGCGTGGGTGCTGGCGGACGATCTCGCCGGTGACGACTGGTCGACGCTGTCCCTGCCGGTGGACGGGGTGCCTACGCCGTTCCACTACCGCGAGTCCGAGTTCGGCTGGGTGTTGGCCGGGTCCACTCAGGCGGGGGTGCACGTGGGGGCGTACGGCAGGGGGATGAGCGCGTACGGGCTCGGCTTCGCCATGATCAAGGACATCGCTGCGTACGCCCAGTAGCGGTTACGACGATGGGGGCGCCGTCCGGTGAGACGGCGCCCCCATCGTCGTAAGAAGATCCCTAGAACTTGTTCCTCGGTGTGATCCCCAGCGACATGCCCGAAAGACCCCGCTGACGTCCCCCCAGCTTCCCCGCGATCGCCCGCAGGGCCGCGCCCGCCGGGGAGTCCGGGTCCGTCAGGACGACCGGCTTGCCCTCGTCGCCGCCCTCGCGGAGGCGTACGTCGATGGGGATGCTGCCCAGTACCGGAACCGACGCACCCGTCGTGCGGGTCAGGCCGTCCGCCACCGACTGGCCGCCGCCGGTGCCGAAGACGTCGACCATCTCGCCGCAGTGCGGGCACGGCAGGCCCGCCATGTTCTCGACCACGCCGACGATCTTCTGGTGGGTCTGTACGGCGATGGAGCCGGCCCGCTCGGCGACCTCGGCCGCCGCCTGCTGAGGGGTCGTCACGACCAGGATCTCGGCGTTCGGGACGAGCTGGGCGACCGAGATCGCGATGTCGCCCGTGCCGGGGGGCAGGTCCAGAAGCAGGACGTCCAGGTCGCCCCAGTACACGTCCGCCAGGAACTGCTGGAGCGCGCGGTGCAGCATCGGGCCGCGCCACACCACCGGTGCGTTGCCCGGCGTGAACATGCCGATGGAGATGACCTTCACGCCGTGTGCCGACGGCGGCATGATCATGTTCTCGACCTGGGTGGGACGGCCGTCGGCGCCCAGCATGCGCGGGACGGAGTGGCCGTAGATGTCGGCGTCGACGACACCGACCTTGAGACCGTCGGCGGCCATCGCGGCCGCGAGGTTCACCGTCACCGAGGACTTGCCGACGCCGCCCTTGCCGGAGGCGACCGCGTACACGCGGGTGAGGGAGCCGGGCTGCGCGAAGGGGACCTCGCGCTCGGTCTTGCCACCGCGCAGGGCGGTCGCGAGTTCCTTGCGCTGCTCGTCGCTCATCACGTCGAGGGTCACGTCGACACCGGTGACACCCTCGACACCCAGGACCGCCTCCGTCACGCGCTGCGTGATCGTCTCGCGCATGGGGCAGCCGGAGACCGTCAGGTACACGGTGACCGCGACCGCTCCGTCCGCACCGATCTCCACCGACTTGACCATCCCCAACTCGGTGATGGGTCGGTTGATCTCGGGGTCGTTCACCGTCGACAGCGCTTCACGCACCGCGTCTTCCGTAGCCATAGGGTCGATGGTACGGCGCCGCGCGTGGCCCCAGGTAAGTCGGTCACCGGTCGTCTACGTCACGTCCGCGCGACCGTTCCGCCGGGAATACGACGTGTTTGCGGTGACCGTTCTCGCGCTCATCGAGCTCTTTCACCAGGTCCTGGAGTTCGGAGCGGATCCAGTCCCGGGTCGCCACCTCGCCGAGACCGATGCGCAGGGCGGCGATCTCGCGGGTGAGGTACTCGGTGTCGGCGATCGACCGCTCGTTCTGCTTGCGGTCCTGTTCGAGGTTGACCTTGTCGCGGTCGTCCTGCCGGTTCTGCGCGAGCAGGATCAGCGGGGCCGCGTACGAGGCCTGCAACGACAGCATCAACGTCAGGAAGATGAACGGGTAGTTGTCGAACCGCACATCGCGCGGGGCGAAGATGTTCCACAGCACCCACGCGACGATGACGACCGTCATCCAGACGATGAACCGCCCGGTGCCCAGGAACCGCGCGATCCGCTCCGAGAGCCGCCCGAAGGCCTCCGGGTCGTACTCGGGCAGCAGCCGGCGCCGGGGCGGGCGCGGCTGGTCGAGCCGGGCCCGCGGCCGGGTGGTGGCGGTCGCGCCCGCCGGTGTCCGCTCGCGCGTGGTCTCGCGCTCAGGAGTCATGAGCCGCCACCTCCTCCGTCTCCGGCTCTGCTTCGTTCTCGTCGCCCTCGTCCAGATGGAACTCCGTCTCCCGCCAGTCCTCGGGCAGCATGTGGTCCAGGACGTCGTCCACGGTCACCGCGCCCAGCAGCGACCCGGTCTCGTCGACCACGGGCGCCGCGACCATGTCGTACGTCGCGAAGAACCCGGCGATGAGCTGGAGCGTCGCGTTCGGGTCCAGCGGCTGCAGGTCGTCGTCGATGATCGCGCTGACCAGGGTGTACGGCGGGTCGCGCAGCAGCCGCTGGAAGTGGACCGTGCCGAGGTACTTGCCGGTCGGGGTGTCGTCGGGCGGGCGGCAGACGTAGACCTGGGCGGCGAGGGCCGGGGAGAGGTCGGCGCTGCGGACGCGGGCCAGCGCGTCGGCGACGGTCGCGTCGGGGCGTAGGACGATCGGTTCGGTCGTCATGAGGCCGCCGGCGGTGTGCTCCTCGTACGACATCAGGCGGCGTACGTCGGCCGCCTCGGAGGGCTGCATCAGGTTCAGCAGGCGTTCCTTGTCGTCCTCGGGGAGTTCGGAGAGGAGGTCGGCCGCGTCGTCCGGGTCCATCGCCTCCAGGACGTCCGCCGCGCGTTCCTCCTTCAGCTTGCCGAGGATCTCGATCTGGTCGTCCTCCGGGAGCTCCTCCAGGACGTCGGCGAGGCGGTCGTCGTCGAGGGCGGCGGCGACCTCGGCCCGGCGCTTGGGGGAGAGGTGGTGCAGGACGTTGGCGAGGTCGGCGGGGCGCAACTGCTCGAAGGTGGCCAGGAGGCTCTCCGCGCCCTGTCCCTGCTCCTCCAGGGAGAAACCGGTGACGGCGGACCAGTCCACGGTCAGCGTCTCGCCCTTGGCCCTTCTGAAGGCTCCGCCGGCCTTGCCCTTCCGTACGAAGACCCGGTCGATCTCCCAGTCCCGGCGGGCCGGCAGATGCTGCACCGACAGGTCCAGGACGCTGACCTCCTCGCCGGTCTCCGCGAGGGTCACGCGCCGGTCCAGCAGTTCGCCGAACACCAGCCGCTCGGTGGGCCGTTGCTCGAAGCGGCGGACGTTCAGCACGCCGGTGGTGATGACCTGGCCGGACTCGATGCCGGTCACGCGGGTCATGGGGAGGAAGATGCGGCGCCGGGTGGAGAGTTCGACGACCAGGCCGAGCAGCCTGGGGGGCCGCTGGCCGACGCGCAGCATCGCGACGAGGTCGCGGACGCGGCCCACCTGGTCGCCGTTCGGGTCGAAGACGGCGACACCGGCGAGGTGCGAGACGAAGACCCGGGGAGCGCCCGCTGCCATGGCCGCACCTCCTTCTTTCTTTCGTGATGTGCCGAGGGATTCTCTGGTTTCCAGATGTACCGAATTGCCTGCTCGGACGGGCTTCAGGCTAGCCCGTCCGGATGTGATCCGCGCTGGTGGGCGGTCCGGACGGACTGGCTCCGCCGGCGTGTGGCGGCCCCGGTACGCTGCCGTACGCCATCGCCCCTCCCGCACGAAAGGCCCCCCACCTGTGACTGCGCTTCCCCAGGTCCGAAACCGTCGTGCGGCGCTGCTCGGCGCGGTCTGTGTGCTGGCCCTGGCGGGGTGCGGCGACGGAGACCCGGACGCGGGGACGAACGGGGTCGGCAAGCTGGCCGCCGACAAGATCCAGTCGACGTCGGTGACGGCCGCGGACGCCGCCGACGCCGTACGGCTCTCCGGGACCGTCGTCACCAGCGGGCTGACGTACACGCTCGACATGCGGCTGAAGTCGGACGGCGGCAGCGGGTCGGTCACCTCGAAGGGGTCGACCTTCGGGCTGCTGCGGATCGGCGAGGAGCTGTACCTGAAGGCCGACGCGGACTTCTGGAGCAGCAACGGGGACTCGGGCGCCGGCGACACGCTCCACGGCAAGTACGTGAAGGTGCCGCAGGGCGACCCCTCGTACAAGAAGTTCAGTGGTTTCACGGACAAGGACGTCCTCCTCTCCAGTCTGCTGACCCTGCACGGTTCGCTCGCGACGGACGGACACCACGCGCAGAACGGCGTCCGGACGATCCGCATCACCGGCGACGACGGCTCCGGCGGCACCCTCGACGTCTCGCTGGAGGGCAAGCCGTATCCCCTCCGGCTGGTCCGTGCGGGCGGCGCGGGCACCCTGACCTTCTCGGACTGGGGCAAGGGCTTCACGGTGACCCAGCCGGCGGACGACGACACCGTCGACTACGGCAAGCAACTGCCGTCTTCCTAGCGGTACTTACCGCTGCGTGCGTTTCTTCTTGAGCAGCAGGCGCGGCAGCCCGGCGGGCATCGGCTGACGGGTCGTCGCCGGGGTCGGCAGCGGGGGCTGTGCCAGTGAACCGTCCGGCAGGCCGGCCGTCGCTCCCGTCGGTTCCAGGCGCAGCACCCGGCACTCGCGGGCCCAGCGGGCCGGCATCGCCTCGCCGTCGGGGGCGTTGAGACGCTTGCCCTTCAGCTCGGCGACGGTCGCCGTCCAGGCCGCGGAGTCCGGGGCGAGTTCCACGACCTTCGCCGTCCATACGACCAGCCGGCCGCCCTTGTCCTTGCTGCGGACCGTGACCTCGGCGGTGCCGCCGTCGACCAGTCCCGGCAGCGGCTGCTCGCCGGGACCGTCGCCGATCAGACAGGCCGCGCCCTCGTGCCAGACGTGCCACAGCGCGCGGGCCGGGACGCCCGGGCCGGCCACCCAGACGAGGCCGGACTTCTTCGTGGCCTCCTCGACGAGGGCCTGGTCGAGGAGCTCAGCGCTAGTCATGGCGCCCAGCCTATCCAGGCCGCTCACAGCCAGCCGTTGCGCTTCAGCGTGCGGTGGATCGCCAGACAGACCGTCACGGTGAAGGCGAGCACCGTCGGATACCCGTACTTCGCGTGCAGCTCGGGCATGTGCTCGAAGTTCATGCCGTACACACCCGTCACCATCGTCGGTACGGCGATGATCGCGGCCCACGCGGTGATCTTCCGCATGTCCTCGTTCTGGGCGACGGAGGCCTGCGCGAGGTTGGCCTGGAGGATCGAGTTGAGCAGCTCGTCGAAGCCGATGACCTGCTCGTGGACCCGGGCGAGGTGGTCGGCGACATCGCGGAAGTACTTCTGGATGTCGGGGTCGATGAGCCGCATCGGCCGCTCGCTCAGCAACTGCATGGGGCGCAGCAGCGGCGACACCGCGCGCTTGAACTCCAGTACCTCGCGCTTGAGTTGGTAGATCCGCGCCGAGTCGACACCGCGTGAGACCCCGCCCTTGCGGCCCGGTGTGAACACCTCGGTCTCGACCTCGTCGATGTCGTCCTGCACCGCGTCCGCGACCGCGACATAGCCGTCGACGACATGGTCGGCGATCGCGTGCAGCACCGCCGAGGGGCCGCGGGCGAGCAGCTCGGGGTCGTCCTGCAGCCGGTGCCGCAGCGCCCGCAGCGAGCCCTGGCCGCCGTGCCGCACGGTGATGAAGAAGTCCCGCCCGGTGAAGCACATGACCTCGCCGGTCTCAACCACCTCGCTGTTGGCGGTGAGTTGGTCGTGCTCGACGTAGTGGATGGTCTTGAAGACGGTGAACAGCGAGTCGTCGTAGCGCTCCAGCTTGGGCCGCTGGTGGGCCTGTACGGCGTCCTCGACGGCGAGCGGGTGGAGCCCGAACTCCCCGGCGATACCGCTGAATTCGGCTTCGGTCGGCTCGTGCAGGCCGATCCACACGAAGCCCCCGTCGCGGCGCACCTGACGCATCGCCTCGTGCGGGGTCAGCGGCTTGCCGATGTCGACGCGGGCGCCGTCGCGGTAGACGGCGCAGTCGACGACGGCCGAGGGAGTGCCGGGGTCCCGGGTGGTGTCGTACGCGCCGCCGTCCTTGCGCAGGGAGGGACGGGACGGGCGGACCACGGCACGCAGGTCGCGGATCATCGACATGGCGGGCTCCTTCGCGAAGAGCAACGAAAGGCGCCGACGGCGGTTGGAACTGCCCGGAATGGGGACGTCCTGAGTGCGGATGTTTGGCACGTCCACAAAGCGGGGAGCACCGCACCGTCGCGGTGGCGAGTTTCGCTACTGATACAGGCACTGACTTCGGAACAGACAGATCGGTCGGATCGGATACACCGGACAGATCAGGCAGATCAGGAAAAAGAAACGAAGTGCTCTTCCGCGACAGTGAAGAAGTGCGAGAGGCGGCGGCAGCCGGCTGGAGGCTAGAAGCAGAGCCAGAGCGACGACATCAGCGGCCGGAAGAGCGGGTGGTACTGCCAGGCCGACTTCGGTCCATTGCAGCCCCACCTCCTCCGGCCGGTCCCCCGTGGGGGAGTCTCAACGGCGTCGGGACTTGATCGCGACGCTTCTGCGTGCTGCCCCGAACGACCGGCCAAGACTATCAGCCGACTGAACTGTCAAGGCGCTGCTTTGCCCGGTACTGACGAGTTCTATGCTCGCCGCATGGTTGATGTTCTTGCTCTGGTCGAGGCACGGTTGCGTACCGCGCTGGGCGAACCGGACGCCCGCGCCGCGGTCACTTTCCTGGGCACGGACCGCGTCGAGGTACTGCGGTTCCAGGACGACAACAAGGACGGGGCCGTCGTCCGCTACGCCACGCTCGGCATGTCCGCGCAGCCGATGAGCGACCCCACGGCGATGCTCGCCGACCCGGTCGCGGGCCCGCGCGCCGAGCTGGTCCTCTCCGTCCGCGGCGGCCTCGCCGACACCGACAAGGTGCTCCGGCCGCTCGCCGTGCTGGCCGCGTCCCCGCAGGTCGAGGGCGTGGTCGTGGCCCCCGGCGCTTCCCTCGACGTGGGCGAACCGCTGTGGCCCGGCGCCCCGTTCACCTCGGTGCTGGTCGCCGAGCCGGGCGGCCTGGTCGAGGATCTGGAACTCGACGAGCCCCTCGACCCGGTGCGCTTCCTGCCGCTGCTCCCCATGACCCCGAACGAGGCCGCCTGGAAACGCGTCCACGGCGCCCAGGCCCTCCAGGAGCGCTGGCTGACGAACGGGACGGACCTCCGGGATCCGTCCCGGAGGTCCGTCCCGCTCGACTGACCGTCAGAGTGAGCAAGCTCACCCGTCGGCTCGTCAACGTCGGCCGGTGATCGGCTAGTTGGCGAACACCGCGACACCGTCCTCCACCGCGTGCCTCGGCTCCAGCTCCTCGGCTTCGTGCGTCAGCGCGTTCCGTCGTACGACCACCACCAGCGCGCCCAGCGCCGCGGTGACCGCCGCGACCACGAACGGGATGTGGATGTTGCTCCACCCCTCGATCTTCGGCGCGAAGAACGGCGCCGCGGCGGCGGCGAACCAGCGGACGAAGTTGTAGCCCGCGCTCGCCACCGGGCGCGGCGCGTCCGAGACGCCCAGGGCAAGCTCGGTGTAGACGGTGTTGTTCACGCCGATGAAGGCGCCGGACAGGATCGTGCAGACGACGGCGGTGGTGTGGCTGCCGTAGCCGAGGACGAGGACGTCGACGGCGAGGAGCACCAGGGATCCGCCGAGCACCTTCAGCGAGCCGAACCTGCTCTGGAGGCGCGGGGCGACGAAGACGGAGAAGACGGCGAGCAGCAGGCCCCAGGCGAAGAACACGGCACCGGACTTGTACGGGGTCATGTTCAGCACGAACGGGGTGAAGGCCAGCACCGTGAAGAACGTGTAGTTGTAGAAGAAGGACGAGATCGCGGCGGACGCGAGTCCTCCGTGGCCGAGGGCCTTGAGCGGGTCGAGCAGTGAGGTCTTCTTCGCCGGCTTCGGCTGTTCCTTCAGGAACACCGTGATGCACAGGAAGCCGATCGCCATCAGGAACGCGGTGCCGAAGAAGGGGTAGCGCCAGCTCTGGTTGCCCAGCAGGGCGCCGAGCAGCGGGCCGCAGGCCATGCCCAGGCCCAGGGCGGACTCGTAGAGCAGGATCGCGGCGGCGCTGCCGCCGGCCGCCGCGCCGACGATGACGGCGAGGGCCGTCGACACGAACAGCGCGTTGCCCAGGCCCCAGCCGGCCCGGAAGCCGACGAGTTCGCCGACCGAGCCGGAGGTGCCGGCCAGACCCGCGAAGACCACGACGAGCGCGAGGCCGAGCAGCAGGGTCTTCTTGCCGCCGATCCGGCTGGAGACGAAGCCGGTCACCAGCATCGCGATGGCGGTGATCAGGAAGTACGAGGTGAAGAGCAGGGAGACCTGGCCGGCCGTGGCGTCCAGGCCCTTGGCTATCGACGGCAGGATCGGGTCGACGAGTCCGATGCCCATGAAGGCGACGACCGAGGCGCCGGCGGTGGCCCAGACTGCCTTGGGCTGCCGCAGGATGCTGCCCGTGCCGGTATCGGCTCCCTTGTCGAAGGGGTCGTCCATGCTTCCTCCCAAGTAGTTGGTATATGCACATAGTAAGTTAGGCAAGGTAATGAATGCAAGCTACATCTAGTTTCGCTCCGTGCGTGTCCGGGCCGGACGGGTGATCGTCCTTGACGTGCGCGGGTGAGGGTAGGACCGTGGGGCCCTATGAGGGGCGAACCCAGTTGCCCGAAGTGTGGTGGCCGGGTCAGGGCTCCCGGACTCTTCTCCGATTCCTGGCAGTGCGATGTCCACGGCACCGTGCATCCGCTGCAGCCCGTGATCCCGCCCAGCGTCGAGGCGCTCAGTGTGGTGGTGCACCGGACGAAGGTGCCGGTGTGGATGCCGTGGCCGTTGCCGGTCGGATGGCTGTTCACCGGTGTGGCCTGCGCGGGCGACGACCGTAGCGGGGGGCGGGCCACGGCGGTCGCCTGCACCGGGCCCGGGCCGCTCGGGGGGATGGGGGAGCTGATCCTTGTCGCCGAGGAGCTGGGGGTCGGGCTCGGGGCGCGGTATGCGGGGATCGACGGGCCGGATCCCGGGCCTTATATGAACGTCGAGAAGCCTCCTCAGGCGAAGCTGCTTGCGGCGGGGCGGCCTACGCCGTTGTGGCATGTGGCCACGGCGCCGGACGACCGGGCCGTTTTCGCCGGGGAGGCGTTGGGGTTGTGGCTGTGGGCCGTGGTGTGGCCTGAGCAGTCGGGGTTGTTGATGTATGACGAGCTGGTGTTGACGGATTTGCGGGATGCGGGGGCCGAGGTTGACTTGGTGCCCTGTGGTGCGTTGTCGCCGCGCTTGCTGGAGCCGTAGCGCCTGAGGGGGTGCCGGTTCTGTTGTGGGGCGGGTGCGGGTCTGTTGTGGCTGGTCGCGCAGTTCCCCGCGCCCCTTGAGGGCGAGACCCCTGGGGTGTTTATCGGGGGCCCTGGGATGCCGTTACCCTTGAGTGGTCCCCATTTGTGTCGTCGCCGTCTGGAGCTTGCGCGTGCGTATCGATCTGCACACCCACTCCACGGCCTCCGACGGGACGGACTCGCCTGCCGAGTTGGTGCGGAATGCTGCCGCTGCCGGGCTGGATGTTGTCGCGTTGACGGATCACGACACCAGTCGTGGGTACGGCGAGGCGATCGACGCGTTGCCCTCGGGGCTCACGCTCGTCACCGGGGCCGAGATGTCCTGTCGGATCGACGGGGTCTCGATGCACATGCTGGCCTATCTCTTTGATCCTGAGGAACCGGCTCTGCTCGCCGAGCGGGAGTTGGTGCGGGACGATCGGGTGCCCCGGGCTCAGGGGATGGTCGCCAAGCTGCAGGAGCTGGGTGTGCCGGTGACCTGGGAGCAGGTCGCGCGGATCGCCGGCGAGGGGTCGGTCGGGCGGCCGCATGTCGCCACCGCGCTGGTCGAGCTGGGTGTCGTACCTACGGTGAACGACGCTTTCACCGTGGACTGGCTGGCCGATGGAGGCCGGGCGCACATGGCCAAGCACGAGACCGATCCGTTCGAGGCGATCCGGCTGGTGAAGGGTGCGGGGGGCGTGACCGTGTTCGCGCACCCCGGCGCCAGCAAGCGTGGGCACACCGTGCCCGAGGCCGCGATCGCCGAGATGGCCGCCGCCGGGCTCGACGGTATCGAGGTCGAGCACATGGATCACGATGACGAGACGCGCGTACGGCTGCGGGGGCTCGCGAAGGATCTCGGGCTGCTGGTAACGGGGTCCAGTGACTATCACGGGAGCCGTAAGACCGTGCGGCTCGGTGAGTACACGACCGATCCCGAGGTGTACGGCGAGATCACGCGGCGCGCGACCGGGGCGTTCCCGGTGCCGGGGGCCGGCGGAGTCTGACCCCCGCCTCCGACCGATCGTCTCCGTTCACTCTCACCTGCAAGGCTTGTGGCTCACCCATGTTCGACGTCGCCGTCTTCGGCTCCCTCTTCCTGACCCTTTTTGTCATCATGGATCCCCCTGGGATCACCCCGATCTTCCTTGCGCTGACCGCCGGACGACCGTCCAAGGTGCAGAAGCGCATGGCCTTCCAGGCCGTGTGCGTCGCGGGTGGCGTGATCACCGTCTTCGGGCTGCTCGGGCACCAGATCCTCGACTATCTGCATGTCTCCGTGCCCGCGCTGATGATCGCGGGCGGGCTGCTGCTCCTGCTGATCGCGCTCGACCTGCTCACCGGCAAGACCGACGAGCCGAAGCAGACCAAGGACGTCAACGTCGCCCTTGTACCGCTGGGCATGCCGCTGCTCGCCGGGCCCGGTGCGATCGTGTCCGTCATCCTCGCCGTGCAGAAGGCCGACAGCGTGGCCACCCAGGTGTCGGTGTGGACGGCGATCCTCGCCATCCATGTCGTGCTGTGGGTGGTGATGCGGTACTCGCTGCTGATCATCCGGGTCATCAAGGACGGTGGGGTCGTGCTGGTGACGCGGCTCGCGGGGATGATGCTGTCCGCCATCGCCGTGCAGCAGATCATCAACGGGATCACCCAGGTGATCCGGGCGAGCTGATCACCGTGGGCGCCTTGTGCCTGCCGGAGACGCGGAAACCCCGCACGGCGTCGGTGCCGTGCGGGGCTCTGAAGTGTGGTCGCGATCCGCTTCGGGTTCGCGGGTGAGTGTCGTAGCTGTTACGTCGTCGTAGGTGTCACGTCGTCGGTGTTACGCGGCCTCGAGTGTTACGAGGCCTTGGTCTCGGCGGGGCGGATCCACAGTCGCTGTCCTATGGCGGCGGCCTGTTGCACGATCCGATTGACGGAGGCGGCATCCACGACGGTGCTGTCCACGGTGGTGCCGTCGACCTCGTCGAGACGCATGATTTCGAAGCGCATGGGCTTCTCCCTTCGTCTGGTCATCCTCCTGAGGAGAACTACTTGGTTACGTAGGTAGTCAACGGGATGCGTGTTACAAACATTCCCTACGCTAAGGAAATTTTTCGCACGCCTAATTACTGACCGGTAAGAGATCGGCGCGAGACTGACCGGGACCGGTTGTGTTCGCAGCGTGACCGCCGGGACAATGGAGCCGATGAACGACGACCTCGCGGCCCTCAGCGCCCGCCTCGACCGCACGAACGAGCTGCTGCAGCGCATGCTCGCCGAAGTGGCGAAGACGCCCTCGACGCATGCGATCTTCGTCGACGCCGGGTATTTGTATGCAGCCGCGGGCCGGCTCGTCTCCGGGACCGAGGACCGACGCACCTTCGACCTCGACACCGAGGGCCTCATCGAGGCGCTCATCGACAAGGCCCGCACGATCTTCGCGGACAGCAGGCTGCTGCGCGTCTACTGGTACGACGGCGCCCGCCGCCGCATCCACACCGCCGAGCAGCAGGCCATCGCCGAACTCCCGGACGTGAAGGTGCGGTTGGGCAATCTCAACGCCAACAACCAGCAGAAGGGCGTCGATTCACTCATCCGCTCCGACCTGGAGTCCCTCGCCCGGCACCGCGCCATCAGCGACGCGGCCCTCATCGGCGGCGACGAGGACCTGGTCTCGGCGGTCGAGGCGGCCCAAGGGTACGGCGCCCGCGTCCACTTGTGGGGCATCGAGGCCCCCGAGGGCCGTAACCAGGCGGAGCCGCTCCTCTGGGAGGTCGACAGCCAGCGCACCTTCGACCTCGACTTCTTCAAGCCGTACGTCTCCCGGCGCGCGTCCGCCGTCTACGAGGCCGCCGCCACCCGGCCCACCCGCGACGACGTCCGCTTCGTGGGCGCGCAGATCGCGGCGAAGTGGCTCGCGGCGCGGGGGCGCGAGGCGCTGGTCGACCTGCTGCCCGGGCATCCGTATCTGCCCGGTTCGGTCGACCAGGACCTGCTGGTCGAGGCGGAAGGGCTGCTGCAGTACTCCCTGCGCGGCCAGGCCGATCTGCGGCGGGCGCTGCGGGACGGGTTCTGGGAGCACCTGCAGACGCAGTACTAGCGTTTTTTACGGGCTTACGGTGTCCCAGAAGTCGGCGATGGCCCTGGCCGTCGCGGCCGGCTGGTCCGTGTTCGGCGAGTGCTCGGCCCCCGCGATGACCGTCCGCCGTGCCTTCAGCCGTACGGCCATGTCGTCCAGCAGCGGCACCGGCCAGGTGTCGTCGCGCGAACCCGACAGGACGTGGACGGGGAGCGCCGCGGCGGCCAGGTCGGCGACCCGGTCCGGCTCGTCGCACAACTGGCGTCCCGCCGCGAGGAGTTGAGCGGGCTTGGTGCCAAGCCAACGACGGCGCAGGTCGGCCCGGTCGTCGAGCCCCTCGTCCAGCGCACCGCCGGTCTCGGTCTCCTCCGGCGTCTCCATCGCCTGGATCGCGTCCCACACCTCGGTCATCGACATCACGGCGAGCGCGTCCCGCAACAGCTTCACGCGCTGCTGCTGGGAGGCGGAGATCTCCGCGGGACCCGACGCCATGAGCGTCAGCGACACGAACGGCGTGGGGTCCAGGAGGACGGCGGCCCGGGCGACATGCCCGCCGAAGGAGTGCCCGAGCAGGTGCACCGGCGCGCCCACGGTCTCGGCCAGCGCGAGCACGTCCCGCGCCAACTCGGCCTGGGCGTAAGGGGATTCGTCCTCGGCGGGCCCGTCCGTCTCGTACTGTCCCCGCCCGTCCACGGCCACGGTCCGGTACCCGCGCGCCCCGAACGCCTCGTGCAAGGGGTTGAAGTCCTCTTTGCTCCCGGTGAACCCCGGCAGCAGCAGAGCGACGCCCTTCGGCTCGACACCGTCGCCCACGGGCGAGTCCACGACGGCGAACACACCGCGAGCGGTCCGCAGCGGGTAGGCGCGAGCGCCGGGGGGCGGGGTGAAGGAGGGCGGCCTGCTCATGGGGTGAGGTTATCCGGCGCGGCTGAGCGGGACGGGGACGGGAGGGTGTAACCGGGGTTAACGGGGGAGTGGGGGCCGGAGAACGCCGACGGCCCGGCCCACTTCACGTGGGCCGGGCCGTCCGGTGCTGTGCCTGTGCCGACCTCCGGGGCGGATCAGCCCTCGGCGGCCTCCGCCACGGCTGTCGCCGCGGTCTTGCGCGGCCGGCGCACCCTCGGCTTCGCCTCCGGTGCCTCCGCGGTCTCCGTGACGACCGGGGCCTCGGCGGCCTTGCGGGTCGTACGGCGACGCGGTTTGACCTCCGACTCCTCGGCCGCCTGGGCCGGGATCTCGGCGGTGGCGACGGCGGCGGTCTTGCGGGTGCGGCGGGGCTTGGCCTCGACACCCTCGGCCGTGTCGACAGCGGCGACCGCTGCCTTGCGCGTCCGACGCGGCTTGGCCTCGACGACCACCTCGGCCGGTGCTTCCGTGGCCACGGCGGCGGCCGTCTTACGGGTGCGGCGCGGCTTGCTCTCGACGGCCTCGACCGTGTCCACGGCAGTCTCGGCGGCGACCGCTGCCTTGCGGGTCCGACGGGGCTTCGCCTCGACGACCGCCTCGGCCGGAGCCTCCGTGGCTACGGCGGCAGCGGCCGTCTTGCGCGTGCGGCGGGGCTTGGCCTCGACACCCTCGGCCGTGTCGACAGCGGCGACCGCTGCCTTACGGGTGCGGCGCGGCTTGGCCTCGACGGCCTCGGCCGTGTCGACGGCAGTCTCGGCGGCGACCGCTGCCTTGCGGGTCCGACGCGGCTTGGTCTCCGCCACGACCGGCGTCTCTACGACCTCCACCACCGGCTCCGCGACCTTGCGGGTCCGGCGACGGGGCGTGACCTCGGCGGCGGTGCCCTGCTCCTCGGCCACCTGCGCGGGGATCTCGGCGACGGCCTTGCGGGTGCGGCGGCGCGGCGTGGTCACTTCGACGGCCTCGACCGTCTCGACGACCTCGACCGCTTCGGCCGGAGCCGCGGTCTTCCGCGCCCGGGTCCGACGCGGCTTGGCCTCGACGGCCTCGGCCGTGTCGACCGCGACCACGGCGGCGGTTTCGGTGGCGGCCTCGACCGGCTCCGCGACCTGTACGGCCTGCGCGGCCTTACGGGTGCGGCGGCGCGGCCTGGTCTCCTCGGCCGGCGTCTCGGCCACTGGGGTCACGACCGCGGCGGCCTCGGCCACCGGAGTCACGACCTCGGTCTCGGCCACGGCGACCGCCGGCTCCGCCGACTTCCGCGTACGCCGACGACGCGATGCCGTCGGGGAGTCCAGGACCGGACCCTCCGCCGTAGTCACGGCGCTCTCCGCGACCTCGGACGCGGGCGCTGCGGTGACTGCCGTGGCCGGCTGCTGCTGCTCTCCCGTCGCTCCGTTGCGCGTGCGGCGACGGCGGCGCGGAGTGCGGCCCGCGCTCTCCTCGGAGGGGGCCAGCGCGGTCTCCTCCGGCGTGGACGTCACGGCCGTAGGGGCCGAAGTCCCTTCCATCGGGGCGCCGTTGCGTGTACGACGGCGGCGGCGCGGGGTGCGCGCCGGGCGCTCGAGGTCACTGCTACCGGCACCGGCACCGGCACCGGAACGGGACTCGTTCCGAGTGTCCCGGCCACCGTCATGTCCGCCTCGGCCGCTGTCCCGACCGCCCCGGCCGCCGTCGCGACCGCCACGGCCACGCGGACCGCCGCGACCGCCGGTCTCGCCGAGGTCCTCGACCTCCTCCGCGGCCAGCCCGGCGCGCGTGCGCTCCGAGCGGGGCAGGACACCCTTGGTGCCCGCGGGGATGTTCATCTCCTCGAAGAAGTGCGGGGAGGTGGAGTACGTCTCCGGCGGGTTCGGGAAGCCGAGGTCCAGCGCCTTGTTGATGAGCTGCCAGCGCGGGATGTCGTCCCAGTCGACGAGCGTGACCGCGATGCCCTTGGCGCCCGCGCGGCCCGTACGGCCGATGCGGTGCAGGTAGGTCTTCTCGTCCTCGGGGGACTGGTAGTTGATGACGTGCGTGACGCCCTCGACGTCGATGCCGCGGGCGGCGACGTCGGTGCAGACGAGCACGTCGACCTTGCCGTTGCGGAACGCACGCAGCGCCTGCTCGCGGGCGCCCTGGCCGAGGTCGCCGTGGACCGCGCCGGAGGCGAAGCCGCGCTGCTGGAGCTGGTCGGCGAGGTCGGCCGCCGTGCGCTTCGTACGGCAGAAGACCATGACCGGGCCACGGCCCTCGGCCTGCAGGATGCGGGCGACGAGCTCGGGCTTGTCCATGTTGTGCGCGCGGTAGACGAACTGCTTGGTGTTCGCGACCGTCGCGCCCTCGTCGTCCGGCGAGGTGGCGCGGATGTGCGTGGGCTGCGACATGTAGCGGCGCGCGAGACCGATGACCGCGCCCGGCATGGTCGCCGAGAACAGCATCGTCTGACGCTTGGCCGGCAGGAAGTTGATGATCTTCTCGACGTCGGGCAGGAAGCCCAGGTCGAGCATCTCGTCGGCCTCGTCCAGGACGAGCGACCTGATGTGCTTGAGGTCGAGCTTCTTCTGGCCCGCGAGGTCGAGCAGGCGGCCCGGGGTGCCGACGATGACGTCGACGCCCTTGCGGAGCGCCTCGACCTGCGGCTCGTAGGCCCGGCCGCCGTAGATGGCGAGGACGCGTACGTTGCGCACCTTGCCGGCGGTCAGCAGGTCGTTGGTGACCTGCGTGCACAGCTCGCGGGTGGGGACCACGACGAGCGCCTGCGGGGCGTCGGTCAGTTGTTCGGGCTTGGCGCGGCCGGCCTCGACGTCTGCGGGGACGGTCACGCGCTCCAGGAGCGGGAGGCCGAAGCCCAGCGTCTTGCCGGTGCCGGTCTTGGCCTGGCCGATGACGTCCGTGCCGGAAAGGGCTACGGGGAGCGTCATCTCCTGGATCGGGAAGGGGGAGACGATACCGACGGCCTCAAGGGCCTCAGCGGTCTCGGGAAGGATTCCGAGCTCTCGGAAAGTAGTCAGGGTGCTGCCTCTTCTGTGTGCGCGGTGCGAGGCGAGCGCGGGGGTCGTGTCAGGACCGTGCCGGGGGACGTCGGCTGCCTTACGGACAACCCGTGAGGGCAAGCCGTACTGCACGGGACCACTGCCGACGCTCTAGCGCTCGAACCGCTGAGGGTCCCCCTCCGAACTCCGTACGCAACGTGCCGTACGGGCGAGGAGGGCTGTCGGGTCGGAGCCGATCGGGCCACCGACCGGGCATCCTCATTCGTGCGGCCCGGCGAATATTCGGCGGGCGCATTACCACCATACCCCGGAATCGCGCACATGCGTTGGCCGATTTGGTCACGTAGTCGTCGTCACAGTGATTGACCAGGGACTTCCGCCGTGCGGTGAGCGGGCTATTGTGCGCTTCATGACGACCGCTGACAACGCCTCCGACGCACCCGCCGAACCCACCGGAGTCGCCGCCCAGGACTGGGCCACGGCCTCCGTCGACCCGCAGTACCGCAACGCGGTCGTGGACCTGCTCGGCGCCCTCGCGTACGGCGAGCTGGCGGCGTTCGAGCGGCTCGCGGAGGACGCCAAGCTGGCGCCGACGCTCGCGGACAAGGCGGAGCTGGCGAAGATGGCGTCGGCCGAGTTCCACCACTTCGAGCAGCTCAGGGACCGCCTCACGGAGATCGGCGCCGAGCCGACGCAGGCCATGCAGCCGTTCGTCGCCGCGCTCGACGGCTTCCACAAGCAGACGGCCCCCTCGGACTGGCTGGAAGGGCTCGTCAAGGCGTACGTCGGCGACTCGATCGCCAGCGACTTCTACCGCGAGGTCGCCGCCCGCCTCGACAAGGACTCCCGCTCGCTCGTGCTGGGCGTTCTCGACGACACCGGGCATGCCAGTTTCGCCGTAGAAAAAGTACGTGCGGCGATCGACGCGGACCCGCGTGTGGGGGGCCGACTCGCCCTGTGGGCACGGCGGTTGATGGGGGAGGCGCTGTCGCAGTCGCAGCGGGTGGTCGCCGACCGGGACGCGCTGTCGACGATGCTCGTGGGTGGCGTGGCGGACGGCTTCGACCTCGCGGAGGTGGGCCGGATGTTCTCCCGGATCACCGAGGCGCACACCAAGCGGATGGCGGCGCTGGGGCTCGCCGCCTAGTTACGCGGGGGCGGATCGTCCCCGGAGTCGCCTCGCCGGGCGGAGGAGCAGCGACAGCGAGGCCGCCGAGACGACCACCGCGCCGAGCAGGCTCGCCAGGCCGGTGCCGGGGCCCAGCGCGCTGTGGGTGACGAAGTCACCGAAAAGGGCTCCGGCGACACCCGTCGAGAACACCAGGGAGCGGGTCGGCAGACGGTGCGCGAACCGGTGGGTGGCCGCCCAGGCGAGCAGCAGACCCAGCACGGCGGAGCCGAGCGCTTCCAGGATCATCACGAGGGGTCCCTCCCACGGTCGGCCTGCGTCTTTGCGGTCGTAGCCGGTCATACCCGTGACCTGCGGAATGCAATCCTCACCTGTGGGTGACTTGTGCTCCATCTGTGGTGGAAATTCTGATGAGCACAGCGGTGGGCACGATGGCAGGAACAGGGGTGGCGGGAACAGCGGCGGCGGGAACAGTGGCGGAAACGCGAGGGGCCCGGTGACCTCGACGGTCACCGGGCCCCTCGTCCGTTCGCGACTACAGCGCGCCGAAGCCCACCTTGCGCGGGGCCGCCTCGCCGAGCTCGACATAGGCGAGCCGGTCGGCGGGGACGAGGACCTTGCGGCCGTGCTCGTCCACGAGGCTCAGCAGCGGAGCCTTCCCGGTCAGTGCCTCGGCCACGGCCTGCTCGACCTCCTCGGCGCTCTGACCGGTCTCCAGAACGATCTCGCGAGGCGTGTGCAGCACGCCGATCTTGACCTCCACGCTATGTCCCTCCGACGGTCAGCAAAGTGCGCGATCTTCCGCGCCGTACGCAGCACACACTAGCCCGGTGAGCGGGCGTAGATGCTCCGCGCCGGGAACGCCAGGAGCGAACAGCGGACGGGAACAAAAGGGGAGCCCGGCGGTCAGTGGTGCTGTTCGCTTCCGTGCAGCGGGAAACCGGCGATGCCGCGCCACGCCAGCGAGGCCAGCAGTTGGACCGCCTGGTCGCGCGGGACGCTGCGGTCGCTGTGCAGCCAGGAACGGGCGACCACCTGGGCGAGACCGCCCAGCCCCGAGGCCAGCAGCATCGACTCGGCCCGGGACAGGCCGGTGTCCTCGGCGATGACGTCGCAGATCGCCTCGGCGCATTCGTTCGTCACCTTGTCGACGCGCTCGCGCACGGCGGGCTCGTTCGTCAGGTCCGACTCGAAGACCAGCCGGAAGGCGCCGCCGTCGTCCTCCACGTAGGCGAAGTACGCGTCCATGGTCGCCCGGACGCGCTGCTTGTTGTCCGACGTCGACGCGAGCGCGGTCCGCACCGCCTGGATCAGCGATTCGCAATGCTGGTCGAGGAGGGCGAGGTAGAGGTCGAGCTTGCCCGGGAAGTGCTGGTAGAGCACCGGCTTGCTGACGCCGGCGCGCTCGGCGATGTCGTCCATCGCGGCCGCGTGGTAGCCCTGCGCGACGAAGACCTCCTGGGCGGCGCCCAGCAGCTGGTTCCGTCGGGCACGGCGCGGCAGGCGGGTGCCCCGCGGGCGCGCCGCCTCTGTCTGCTCGATGGCTGTCACGCCGCCTCCCAAATGTCGTCCTCATGCGGTGAGCGCCGCGCCGCCATCGTACTTTTCGGTAACCGTGGTGTGCGCGCTGCGAGCGCAGAATTTCACGTACCGGACGATGGTGAAAGCGGTGCGAATACCCCTAGAAGGGGATGTAGAGGTTGGGGGAGCTTGGGGGAGGCCCGAGGTAAGCGGCTTCTTCTTACTGAAGGGGCTCGGTAGGTGTCACCGACAGTCGTCCGTCATCTGTCGCCGGTCGTATGCCACCTGTCACCGATAGTCGTCTTCGTCCAGGGCGACTACGCGGGCCTGTTCCGCGATGTCGGCCTCGTTGGCCTTGGTCGGGTCGACGTCGGTCGGTTGTTCGCTGGCGTCGTCCTCGGGGGCTTCGGTGTCGAACGGGGCGTCGCTCTCGTCCTCGAACGTCGCGGGATCGCTTGGGTCGACGGTCATGGCGGGCTCCCTTCCTGCCTACGAGCCTAGGAGACACGGCGCAGGGGTGCCATGGCTGACGCCGTACGGCTGGGGCGGCGAACGGCTAATGACGACGAACCGCCAGTGACGGCCAGCGGCTTGTGACGGCGAACACACGAGCCACTGCGTGATCGTCTCGTAACATTGCCGCATGTCTTCGACAGAGCTGCCTTCCGTGTCGGCCGCCAGTGTGCTCCCCAAGGTGGCGCCCGTCAGGGTCGGCGAGGGGGAGCGGCTCAGGTCGGTCGGGCTCCCGGGGATCACCCTGACGGTCCGGTCGAGAGCGGGCGTGCGCGAGGGCCTGCCGCCCGCGCTGTACGTCCACGGGCTCGGCGGTTCCTCGCAGAACTGGTCGCAGCTCATGGCCGAGTTGGACGGCCTGGTCGACGGCGAGGCGCTGGACCTGCCGGGCTTCGGCGACTCCCCGCCACCGGACGACGGCGACTACTCCGTCACCGGGCACGCGCGCGCGGTCATCCGCTACCTCGACGCGGCCGAGCGCGGCCCGGTGCACCTCTTCGGCAACTCCCTGGGCGGCGCGGTCACGACCCGCGTGGCCGCGGTGCGCCCGGACCTCGTCCGTACGCTCACGCTGGTGTCCCCGGCCCTGCCGGAGATCCGCGTCCAGCGCTCGGCGGTACCGACGGCGCTGCTGGGCGTACCGGGGATCGCGGCCCTGTTCACCCGCATCAGCAGGGACTGGACGGCCGAACAGCGCGTCCGCGGGGTCCTGGGCCTCTGCTACGGCGATCCCGGCCGGGTGACACCGGAGGCGTTCCGCTACGCGGTCGAGGAGTTGGAGCGACGGCTCCAACTCCCCTATTTCTGGGACGTGATGGCCCGTTCCTCGCGGGGCATCGTCAACGCGTACACCCTGGGCGGCCAACACGGCCTCTGGCGCCAGGCCGAACGCGTCCTCGCCCCGACCCTCCTCGTCTACGGCGGCCGGGACCAGCTCGTCGGCTACCGCATGGCCCAGCGGGCTGCCCGTACTTTCCGCGACTCCCGCCTGCTGTCCCTGCCGGACGCGGGGCATGTCGCGATGATGGAGTACCCGGAGACGGTGGCGGCTGCGTTCCGTGAACTTCTCGCGGATGCGGGGGAGTTGGGTGCCGGTGCCGACAGTGCTGGGGACGGCGGTACGGATTCGGGTGCCGGTGCCGTGCGGGGGCGTCGTGCGGAGGCGGACGGTTTCGGCCGAGGTGGCGGGAGCGGTGCGCGGGGGTCCCGGGGCGGCGGTTCGGTGAGTACGGTGAGTGATGCCGGCGGCGCGGGAGCGGACTTGGGATTCGGGTCCGGGTCCGGTGCCGGGGGCGATGACAAGGTCGACGATACGAACGCGGGGAGTTGAGGGGGCGACGTGGGACGCCATAGTCGCCGTAGGTCCTCTGCGAAGGGTGAATCCGCGGATGCAGGCATAGGGGGCGCGGGGAAGGGCGGGAAGGGCGCTCGGGATTCCCGGGACGGCCGGGAGGCGCAAGGGGCTCAGGGGTCCCAGAGGGGGCAGGGAGGTCCGGCTGGGCCTGGATCTGTCCCTGGACCTGGACCTGGTGTGGCCCCTGGCCGACAGCGGCCTTCGGGGGGCGGGGATCCGGGGTACGGGGCGCCGGGAGCGGTCGACGGCACGCCTGCGCGGGGAGTTCCTCGGGGGCAGGGTGCGGCGGCTGCTCAATGGGGGGTACGGCTTCCTGACGGGACTCCGGCGCGGGGCGTACCGGGTTTCCAGGGTGGAACTCCGGCTCATGGCGTACCGCGTTTCCAGGGGCCGCCGTCTGCGCAGGGTGCGCCGCGTTACGCGGATGGGACTCCTGCTCATGGTGTGCCGCGCCTGCCTGATGGAACCCCGGCTCATGGTGTGCCGCGTTTCCAGGGGCAGCCGCCCGTACAAGGTGGGCCGCGTCTGCCTGATGGGACCCCCGCTCACGGCGTACCGCGCTTCCAAGGGCCGCCGTCCGCGCAGGGCGTATCGCGTCCCGCGGATGGGACCCCCGCTCATGGAGTGCCGCGTTTCCAGGGGCCGCCGCCCGCTCAAGGTGGGCCGCGTCTGCCCGATGGGACCCCGGCTCACGGGTCGCCGCGTTTCTTCGGCGGCGCTTCTGCGGATGGAGGGGCACGTCTCCCTGACGGCACTCCCGCGCGCGGGGTCCCGCGTTCGCCGGATGGCACGCCTGCGCAGGGTGTGCCGCGTTACGCGGACGGCACTCCCGCTCATGGGTTTCCGAGGTTGCCGGACGGCACCCCGGCTCACGGCGTTCCCCGGCTTCCGGATGGCACTCCGGCTCATGGGTTTCCCGGGTTGGCCGATGGCACTCCGGCCCATGGTTTTCCGAGGTTGCCGGATGGCACTCCCGCGCGCGGTGTTCAGCGGGGGCCGGACGGAACCTCCGCGCATGGCACCCCTCGCTTCCCGGACGGCACCCCGGCTCACGGTTTTCCGACGCTGCCCGATGGCACTCCCGCGCGCGGTGTCCCCCGTGTGTCCGACGGGACCCCCGTTCGCGGCACCTCCCGTACTCAGGCAGGTCACCCCGAGCAGCCTGAATCCGGGGGCGGCTGGGGGGAGTTGAGCGGGCGGACCGGGGTCGGGCACGGACAGCCGCGTGGGCCCCGCGGCGTGCCCGGTGCGACCGGTGTGCCCGGTGTGCCTCAAGTCCCCGTCGCCGGTATGCCGGACGGTTCGGGGCCGGGGCTGCCCATACCTCGGCAGCGGCAGGCCCCTCAGGGCGGTTCTCGGGGGCGCGGGCGGGCCGGTCGTGGGCCCCGGCAGGATTACGTCGACGCCTTCGAGGCTGAGGGCGCCGGCGACGATGTCTTCCCGGGGCGGGCAAGTGTCGCGACGCACCCCTCCGACCCGTACGCCTCCGTCACCGAGTGGACCGAGACTCCAGAGAGCGCAGAGAGCAGCCCGGAGAGTGACGCCGGCGGCGGTGACGCGTCCTCTGCCGGCCTCGACGCCCCGCCCGTCAAGGGCCGCAAGGGGCGGACGTACACCGGCATCGCGGCCGCCGCCGTCACCACCGTGCTGGCCGTCATCGTGGCTGGGCAGGTGGCCAAGGACGGTGACAAGAGTGGAGTGCAGTCGCAGGCGGCCACCGATCGGGCCCGTGATGCGCGGAGTTCCACCTCCGCACAGCCCAGCGCCTCCGCTTCGCCGCGCGTGGCGACCCTGACGTACGCGCAGAAGATGGACAAGAAGTACCCGCTCAGCGCCAAGCTCAAGGGGCCGGACAAGTTCGACGCGGTGCCCGGTGTCGACAAGGCGCCCGGCAAGGGGCGCAAGTACACGTACCGCGTGGACGTGGAGCAGGGGCTCGGGCTCGACGGCACGCTCTTCGCGCAGGCCGTGCAGAAGACGCTCAACGACAAACGGAGTTGGGCCCACAACGGGGCCCGTACCTTCGAGCGCATCTACTCCGGCAAACCGGACTTCGTGATCACCCTCGCGAGCCCTGGTACCACCGCCACGTGGTGTGCCAAGTCCGGGCTCGACACCACCGAGGACAACGTGTCGTGCGACTCGGCGGCCACCGAACGCGTGTTGATCAATGCGTATCGATGGGCGCAGGGGTCGTCAACATATGGGGACAAGATGTACGCGTATCGACAGATGTTGATCAACCATGAAGTCGGTCATCGTCTCGGCTACGGGCACGTCACCTGCGACAAGGACGGCGAGTTGGCCCCGGTCATGCAGCAGCAGACCAAGTTCCTCGACCATGACGGGATCCACTGTCTGGCGAACCCCTGGCCGTACCCGGGCAGTTGACAGGCGACGCTTATGTCACATTGACACGAGCCGCAACTTCCTTCATATTTTTGGGCATGTGGTCTAGTCATGTCGCGCATCGCGCCGCCATCGAGCTGGCGCTCATCGGCGTGACCCCGCTCTGTGTGGCCGACATCCTCTGTCGCTGAACACCGCCCCTGGCGTTCGTGTCGCGACCCGCACCATCACGCCCTCGCCCGTGTGACTTCGGCAGGGCATTTCCGACGACCTGACGCCGGGGCAGACGCCTGTTCATTTCCGTCTCACCCCTCGTCCATCCGTCTCGCTATTCGGGAAACCCCATGAGAATTCCCGAACATCCCCCCCGAGAGGTCGTCATTCCGATGCGTCAACCGTCCGTCATAGCCCGGCGCGTGGCCGTGGCATCCGTCAGCCTGGCCGTGGCAGCGGGCGCCGCCGCCTGCGGGCCGAAGGACAACGATGCCAAGGGCTCCGGCGGCGACTCCACGCCGCACAAGGGCGGCACGCTCACGGTCCTGAACTCCAACCCCCAGGAGGACTTCGACCCGGCGCGCCTGTACACCTCCGGCGGCGGCAACGTCCCGTCCCTCGTCTTCCGCACCCTTACCACTCGCAACCGTGAGAACGGCGCGGCCGGCGCCAAGGTCGTCCCGGACCTCGCCACCGACACCGGGCGCCCCAACAAGGACGCGACCGTGTGGACGTACACCCTGAAGAAGGGCCTCAAGTACGAGGACGGCACCGCGATCACCTCGGCCGACATCAAGTACGGCATCGAGCGCTCCTTCGCCCCCGAACTCTCGGGCGGCGCGCCCTACTTGAGGGACTGGCTGGTCGGCGCGGCCGACTACCAGGGGCCGTACAAGGACAAGAAGGGGCTCAGCGCCATTGAGACTCCTGACAGCCTGACCATCGTCTTCCATCTGAACAAGCCCGAGGGCGAGTTCCCCTACCTCGCCACGCAGACGCAGTTCACACCCGTCCCGAAGGCGAAGGACACGGGGACGAAGTACGAGCAGCACCCGATCTCCTCGGGGCCGTACAAGGTCGTCAGCAACCAGAACGACGGTGAGACGCTCGTCCTGGAGCGCAACACGTACTGGTCCACGGCCACGGACGCCGAGCGCAAGGCCTACCCGGACAAGATCGACGTGAAGTCGGGACTCGACTCCTCCGTGATCAACCAGCGGTTGTCGTCGTCCCAGGGGGCGGACGCCACGGCCGTCACGACCGACACCAACCTCGGTCCTGCCGAGCTCGCCAAGGTGACTGGCGACAAGGAACTCGCGGCGCGCGTCGGCACCGGGCACTTCGGTTACACGAACTACATCGCGTTCAACCCCACGGTCGCGCCGTTCAACAACGTCAAGGT
Organism: Streptomyces sp. NBC_01478; assembly: GCF_036227225.1. GTDB lineage: Bacteria > Actinomycetota > Actinomycetes > Streptomycetales > Streptomycetaceae > Streptomyces. The sequence continues at coordinate 7,550,670 of NZ_CP109444.1, forward strand.
GCGGCAGGCGATCTCGTACGCCATCGACCGCTCGTCCGTCGTGAACGCGGCGGGCGGTTCGTCGCTGGCCGAGGCCGCGACCACCTTCCTGCCGAACCAGAAGTCCTTCGGGTACGACCCCTACGACCTCTTCCCGGCGGGCGCGTCCGGCAACGCGGCCAAGGCCAAGGAGCTGCTGAAGGAGGCCGGTTACCCGAAGGGGATCACCGTCACGCTGACGCACTCCAACGACAAGGACTTCGAGACCAGCCCGGAGATCGCGACCGCGATCCAGGACGCGCTCAAGAAGGCCGGCATCACCGTCAAGCTCCAGGGCCTGGAGATCAACGACTACAAGGACAAGATCCACAGCGTCAAGACCGAGCCGGGCTTCTTCCTCGCCCACTGGGGTGCCGACTGGCCCTCCGGCGGTCCCTTCCTCGCCCCGATCTTCGACGGCCGCCAGATCGTCAAGGACGGTGCGAACTTCAACACCGGCCTGCTCAATGACGAGTCGGTCAATGCCGAGATTGACGCGATCAACAAGTTGACGAATCTTGACGAGGCCGCCAAGCGGTGGGGTGCACTGGACAAGAAGATCGGCGAGCAGGCCTTGACCGTGCCGCTGTTCCACCCCGTCTACAAGCGACTGGTCGGCAAGGACATCAAGAACGTCGTGATCAGCGACTGGACCGGCGTCCTGGACATCTCCCAGGTCGCGGTCAAGTAACCCCATGAGTGAGGCACTTGCCGCCTCCCAGGCCGCCGGGACGGACGTCTCCGTCCCGGCGGGCTCGGGGGCCCGTCAGTTCTGGCGGCGGCTGCGTGCGCAGCGCGCCGCCCTCGTCGCGGCGGCCGTCGTCGCCCTGCTCGTCCTGGTCGCGCTCGGCGCGCCGCTGCTCACCGCGATCGAGGGCCAGGACCCCTTCACCTACCACCCCTCGCTCATCGACTCCGCGCGCGGGGGCGTGCCGACCGGCTCCTTCGGTGGCATCACGGGCGACCACTGGCTCGGTGTCGAACCGCAGACCGGCCGTGACCTGTTCGCCCGGCTCGCGTACGGCGCCCGGGTCTCGCTCGGCGTCGCGCTCGGGGCGACCGTCGTGCAGGTCACCATCGGGGTCGTCGTCGGAGTCGCCGCCGCGCTCGGCAGTCGATGGGTTGATCAACTGTTGAGCCGGATCACCGACATCATCGTGGCGATGCCGTTGATGATCATGTCGTTGGCGCTGCTCGCAATCGTGCCCAGCAGCTTCCCGCGCCCCCTGCTCGTCGCGCTCGTCATCGGGCTCATCGCCTGGGGCAACACCGCGAAGATCGTGCGCGCCCAGACGCTCACCCTGAAGGAACTCGATTACGTCTCCGCGGCCCGGCTCAGCGGCTGGGGCACCTGGCGCATCGCCCGCCGCGAACTGCTGCCCGGACTGGCCGCGCCCGTCATCACGTACGCGGCACTCCTCGTACCGATCAACATCAGTACCGAGGCCGCGCTGTCCTTCCTCGGCGTCGGCGTGAAGCCCCCGACGCCCTCCTGGGGACAGATGCTCACCGCCGCCGACGTCTGGTACCAGGCCGCCCCGCAGTACCTGCTGCTGCCCGCCGGCGCCCTCTTCGTCACCGTCCTGGCGCTGACCGTCCTCGGCGACGGCATCCGCACGGCCCTCGACCCGCGCGCGGCCTCCCGCCTGCGCATCGGCACCGGCCGCAAGCGGGAAGCGAAGGCGGACGCGAGCGGCAAGGGTGCGAGCGGCAAGGGCGCGACTACGAAGAGCGCGGTTACTAAGGGCACGACTACTAAGAGCACGACTTCCGAGGAGGCCACGTCATGAGCGGCTTCGGAGGATTCGTCCTGCGCCGCGGTATCGGCACCGTGATCACCCTGCTCGCCATCTCGGTGATCGTCTACGTCGTCTTCTTCGTCACCCCCGGCAACGTCGCCCAGATCACCTGCGGCCCGCGCTGCTCCCCGGAACAAGTGCACCAGGTCGCCCAGCAGTTGAGGCTCGACGACCCGCTGTACCTGCGCTACTGGCACTTCCTCCAGGGCATCCTCGTCGGCCAGGACTACTCGACGGGCACCTCCGTGGAGCACTGCTCGGCGCCCTGCCTCGGGCTGTCGTACCAGGGAGACCAGCAGGTCACCCAACTGATCCTGACGAAGCTGCCGGTCAGCCTGTCGCTCGTGTTCGGCGCGATGGTGCTGTGGCTGATCCTCGGCGTCGGCACCGGCGTTCTGTCCGCGTGGCGGCGCGGCCGCTTCACCGAGCGCCTGCTGACCGGCATCACCCTCGCGGGCGTCGCCACCCCGGTGTTCGTGATCGGCCTGGTGCTGATGATCGTCGTCTGCGGGCAGCTCCAACTGCTGCCCTTCCCGCAGTACGTCAGTCTCACCGACGACCCCGAACAGTGGGCCTGGAACCTGCTGTTGCCCTGGCTCTCGCTGGCCCTCATCGAGGCCGCCGCGTTCGCCCGGCTCACCCGGGCGTCGATGCTGGAGACGCTCGCCGAGGACCACATCCGCACGTTCCGCGCGTACGGCGTCGGTGAACGGTCGATCATCGGGCGGCACGCGCTGCGCGGGGCGTTCGCGCCGATCATCGCGCTCAACGCCAACAACGTCGGCTCGGCGATCGGCGGCGCGGTGCTCACCGAGACGCTCTTCGGGCTGCCCGGCATCGGACAGGAACTCGTCCATGCCGTCAATGTCGTCGACCTGCCGGTGGTCGTCGGCATGGTCCTGGTCATCGGCTTCTTCGTAGTCATCGCCAATGCCGTCGCGGACGTGCTGTACGCGGTGGCCGACCGACGGGTGGTGCTCGCATGAGCTCGGTGGACGGCTCTGAGATCGGCTCTGAGGTCGGCTCGACGGACGTCTTGGTGGACGTCACCGACCTGACGGTCGGGTTCGGGTCGCTGCGTGCTGTCGACGGCCTCTCCTTCCGGTTGGAGAAGGGCGCCGCGCTCGGCCTGGTCGGCGAGTCCGGCTCGGGCAAGTCCACGGTCGCCTCGGCCCTGTTGGGGCTGCACCGCGGCACGGGCGCCGACGTCGGCGGCTCGGTGCGCGTGGCCGGCATCGACGTACAGGAGGCGTCCGACGCGGACCTGCTGCTGTTGCGCGGCGGCAAGGCCGCGATGGTCTTCCAGGACCCGCTGTCGTCCCTGGACCCGTACTACGCGATCGGCGACCAGATAGCCGAGGTCTATCGCGTGCACGCGCGCGTGTCGCGTCGGGCCGCACGCGCGCGTGCCGTCGACGTACTGGACCGGGTCGGGATTCCGGACGCGGTACGGCGATCCCGTTCACGCCCGCACGAGTTCAGCGGCGGTATGCGGCAACGCGCCCTGATCGCCATGGCGTTGGCGTGCGAGCCGGACCTGCTGATCGCGGACGAGCCGACGACCGCGCTCGACGTGACCGTCCAGGCGCAGATCCTCGACCTGCTGCACACGCTGCGCGAGGAGACCGGCCTGGGACTGCTGCTCGTCACGCACGACGTGGGCGTCGCCGCCGAGAGCGTCGACGAGATCCTGGTCATGCGGCACGGGCGGGCCGTCGAGCACGGGCCGGTGGGCACCGTCCTCGGGGCGCCGGCCGAGCCGTACACCCGGGATCTGCTCGGCGCGGTCCCGCGCGTGGACGTGCCACGCACGTCCACCGAGGCGCCCTCGGCGGCCCAGGAGGTCGTCCTGGAGGCCACGGGCCTGCGGCGCGAATTCGGGCGCGGGAAGCGGGTGTTCGCGGCCGTGGACGACGTGTCGCTGACGATCCACCGGGGCGAGACCCTCGGCATCGTGGGCGAGAGCGGCAGCGGCAAGACGACGCTGGGCCGGATGCTGGTCGGGCTGCTGAAGCCGACGGCGGGCGAGATCAAGCCCGGCGGAGGCGTACGCCCCGACGTCCAGATGGTGTTCCAGGACCCCGTCTCCTCCCTCAACCCCCGCCGCAGCGTGGGCGAGTCGATCGCCGACCCGCTCCGCGCGCGTGGCGAGCGCGACGAGCAGCGCATCCGGGGGCGCGTACGCGAACTGCTGGAGCGCGTGGGGCTCGAAGGGGCGCACTACGACCGCTACCCGCACGAGTTCAGCGGCGGTCAGCGCCAGCGTGTGGGCATCGCGCGGGCGCTCGCGGCCGACCCGCGCGTGATCGTGTGCGACGAGCCGGTCTCCGCGCTCGACGTCACCACACAGGCCCAGGTCGTCGCCCTGCTCGGCGAACTCCAGCGCGAACTCGGCCTCGCGCTCGTGTTCGTCGCCCATGACCTCGCCGTCGTACGCCAGGTCAGCGACCGGGTGGCGGTGATGCGACGCGGGAGGATCGTTGAACAAGGCCCCGCCGACGAGGTCTACGACTCGCCGCAGGACCCGTACACGAAGCAGCTCCTGGCCGCCGTACCGGCCCTCGATCCGGAGGTGGCGGCCCAGCGGAGGGCGGAGCGGCGGGAGTTGGCGACGGCCTGAGGATCGTTGAACGATCCGTTTCCGGATGGCCGCTCAGTGATCGCGGGGTGATCCCGTAGTGATCCCTTAGCGCGAGCGAACGCGAACCGCACGGGAAAGTTACGACCGTTCACCCCTTTTGGTGGCGCGATGGACAACCGTCCATCGCGCCACCGCCTTGTCCGCATACGTTCGTCCCGCTGCGAGCCGCCGGGTCAACGGCGGCTCCCCATATGGGAGATCGGGGGTGTGCCCGTGCGCATAGGACTGCTTACGGAGGGTGGCTATCCGTATGTGAGCGGTGACGCCAGACTCTGGTGCGACCGGCTCGTACGCGGGCTCGGGCAGCACGAGTTCGACGTCTACGCGCTCAGCCGCAGCGAGCGTCAGGAGAACGAGGGCCGGCTTGAACTGCCGCCGCAGGTGAGCCGGGTGCGTACCGCGCCGCTGTGGACCGCCGAGGACGACGGGGTGACCCTCGGGCGCCGCGCACGCCGGCGCTTCGGCGAGTGCTACGAGGAGTTGGTGGCGGTGCTGTGCGCGGGGGACGCGCAGGGGATGGCGTCGGTGTCGATGCCCGTCCCGCTGCCGGTGTCTGCCGTGTCGGGGTCGGCCCCGTCTGAGTCGGCCATCTCTGAATCTGCCGTCTCCCAATCTGCTGTGTCTGAGTCGGTCCTGTCCGAGTCGGCCGTGCCGGACGCGGCTGTGTTGCGGCCGGCCGGTTTCGCGAGGCTCACGGAATCCTCGGAGCCCTTGCCCGCAGGGCCTTCTGTGCTCCCGGAGGTGCCCTCCGCCGATCTGGCGGACCGTTTCGCCAACGCGCTGTACGGGCTCGCCGAACTCGCCCGCGACGAGGGCGGACTCGTAGGCGCGCTGCGCTCCGAACGCGCCGTTCGTGCGCTGGAACGCGCTTGTCGTGCGCCCGGCGCACTCCGTACGGCACGCGAGGCGCGCGTACCCGAACTCCTCACCGTCGCCGCGCACTTGGAACGCGCCCTGCGCCCCCTATCGCTCGACTGGTACGAGGACGACGCCCTCGGTTCCGTGGACCTCTGCCACGCGACGGCCGGCGGCACCGCGGCCCTGCCCGGGCTGCTCGCCCGGCACTTCGCCGGCGTACCGCTGCTGGTGACCGAGTACGGCGTGCAGTTGCGGACGCACTACCTCGCCTCCGCGGACGCGCCGCCCGCCGTACGGGCCCTGCTCGCCGCCTTCCACGGCAGGCTGGCCGCCGAGATCTACCGGCGGGCCGCGCTGATCACACCCGGCAACAGCCACACCCGCCGCTGGCAGGAACGCTGCGGCGCCGACCGTACGAAGCTCCGCACGGTCCACCCCGGAATGGAGGCGTCCCGCTTCGCCGAGGTGGGCGAGGCGCCCGACGGCGCGGACCCGGACACGCTGGTGTGGGTCGGCCGTATCGAACCGGCGAAGGACCTGATCTCCCTGCTGCACGCCTTCGCGGAGATCCGCAAGGAGGAGCCCAAGGCGCGCCTGCGGATCGTCGGCGCGCCGTCCGGTGCCGAGGGCGCGGCCTACCTGGGGCACTGCCGGGCGCTCGCCGCGCAGCTCTTTCCCGACGAGGCCGAGGGTGTGCACGCGGTCGGCGACAACCCGGTGGCCTTCGAGGAGATCGGCGGCCCGGAGGCCCCCACGCTCGCCGAGGCGTACGCGGCCGGCACGGTGATCGTCCTGTCCAGCGTCGTCGAGGGCTTCCCGCTCAGCCTCGTCGAGGCCATGTTCTGCGGCCGGGCGACCGTGTCCACGGACGTCGGCGCGGTGGTCGAGGTCATCGGCGGTACGGGACTCGTCGTGCCCCCGCGCAATCCGCGGGCGCTCGCCGAAGCGTGCGTGAGCCTGTTGCGCGACCCCGAGCGCCGTGAGCGCCTGGGCGCCGCCGCGCGCGCCCGCGCACTCGAACTGTTCACCGTCGAGCAGAACATCGCGGCATTTCACGGCATTTACCTGGAGATCGTCTCGCACTCCCCGGTACACCGGGTCGTCCTGAACGAGGCAGGCGAACCCCTCCCCTTCGCGGCCCCCGCCGAGTCCCACGTCCCCGGCCGCTGGACCGGCCCCATGGCCCGCGTCGTGGCCCGCGGCGGCCCCACCTGGGCGACGGGAACCCCGGTACGCGCCACACCTCCCTTGCCGACGACGGAGGCGGCGCGATGAGCGGCCTCGGCGAACTCGACCGCCCCGGGACACCCGGCAGCGCGGAGGCGTGGGACGCGCGGTCGGAGGAGTTGCTCGGGGGGCGGGGGGAGCCGGAGGCGGCGGAGCCGGCTGGGGAAGCGCCGGGCGAGCGGGGGACGCGGGACGTGCCGGACGACGGGGTGGGGGTTCGGGACCTGGGGGAGCGGGACGAGGGGGAGAGGAATCCGGAGCGGGGGGCTGCGGGCGGGCGACAGGAATCGTGCGCTTACGACGGGAACGGGAACGGCCACGGGATCAGGAACGGATACCGGTCGGCCGGTGCCGAGGGCACCCGCGATGCCCGTGCCGCCGTGGACTGCGTCGAGGACCTTCCGGTTGCCGGCCTGGACACCGACACCACCCCTGCCTGCCCCGACAGCCGTCCCACCGCCGACACCGAGCAGCCACACGCCCGTACGGCACCCGGACAGACCCCGCGCGCAACCGACGGCAAAGCGGGCGCCGTTCGACCCGCCCCCGCCCGGCGCGGTGCCGCCGACCCCGTGAAGGCGCTGATGCACCGTCACCGTGAGCTGTGCGAGCGGGCCGTCGATCCGTTGGAGATCGCGGCGGGGCTGGAGGCGCACGGTGTCACCGATCGGACCGCCGGACGCTTTCGGCACCGGGACGTGTTCTCGCTCGCCGAGGAGATGTACGCACGCGTGCCCCGCGACGACGCGGCGGCCCCGCCCTCCGACGCCGTGGCCGAACCGGCGCCCCGCGCAAGCTGGGCCGTACTCGCCCTTCTGCCCGGAGTCCTCGGCGCCGCGACCGTGACCGGTCTGCGGCTCACGGACGGTCGGCTGCGGCTGACGGTGGCCGTCGTCGGCGTACTCGCCGTGGGGCTCGGCGTGCGCGTCGTCCTCCGCCGCGGCCCGCTGAGCAGTCCGCCCGGCACGCACGCGTGGCGCACGCCCCCGGGCACCCGCCTGTGGACGTACTGGCTGCTGGCCTACGCCCTCCTCGGCGACGGACTGCTCCGCGCCGCGGACGACGGTGGCCCCGACGCCCTGCCGACCGGCGTCGCGGGCGGACCCTGGCCCACGGCCACCGCACCGGTCCTGGCCCTCACCCTGGCCTGCGCACCCGCCGCCTGGTGCGCCCACCACTTCGCCGTACGCGCCCGTCGCAAGCTCGCGACCAGCCGCGGCCTGGAGGACTTCGCCGACTCCGTACGACCGCTGCTGCTCGGCACGTTCGCCCTGTTCGTGTGTGCGCTGGCAGTCCTCCTCGCCCTCTGCGGCGCGGCCCTGGGCGAGCCCGCCGCGTACGCCCAGGCCATCACCCTGGGTGCCCTGTTGCTGCTCGCCCGCCTCCTCACCGTCCACGGCTTCACCCACGCCCCGACCCTCGCGCTCGGCGCGGCGGCGGTGACGGAAGCGACGGCCCTGGCCCTGGACCTCACCGGCCGGCTTCCCGGCTGCGGCTTCGTGGCCGCTCCCGTCGAAGCCGTCCTGGAGTCCTGGGGTTCGGGTGGCATCCCCGCCCTGGCCTGCGGAGCAGCCGCCCTGACCCTCCTGTTCCACACCACCCGCACGCTGACCAGAGCCTCCGCGCACGCGCCGGCGAACGAGCCGCGGTGACACCGCCATGACCTGCACGGACCAGACGTGTCACCCAGTCGCAGGCGCCCGGCCCCACCGCCGGAGGCAACCGCATCACCCTGTGAAGGAGAACACCAGATGATCACCTCCCGATCCGGAGCGTCGGCCCCGGGAGCCGTCCGATGAGGGTCCTGCTGATCGGAGCCAACGGCTACCTCGGCCGCTTCGTCGCCGACCGCCTGCTCGCCGACCCGGCCGTCCAGCTCACCGCGCTCGGCCGCGGCGACGACGCGGACGTCCGCTTCGACCTCGCGTCCGGCAGCCCCGGCGCACTCACCCGCTTCCTGGACGCCGTCCACCCCGGAGTCGTCATCAACTGCGCCGGTGCCACCAGAGGCGGCGCCCGCGAACTCACCCGCCACAACACCGTCGCCGTCGCCACCGTCTGCGAGGCCCTGCGCCGCAGCGGCTGCGGCGCCCGGCTCGTGCAGATCGGGTGCGGCGCCGAGTACGGCCCCAGCCAGCCCGGTTCCTCCACGGCCGAGGACGCCGTACCCCGCCCCGGCGGCCCGTACGGCGTCAGCAAACTCGCCGCCACCGAACTGGTCCTGGGCTCCGGCCTCGACGCCGTAGTGCTGCGCGTCTTCTCGCCCGCCGGACCCGGCACCCCCGCCGGCTCCCCGCTCGGCCGGCTCGCCGAGGCCATGCGCCGGGCCATGCAGTCCGGCGACGGCGAACTCAAGCTCGGCGGCCTGGGCGCGCAACGCGACTTCGTCGACGTACGGGACGTGGCCCGCGCCGTCCACGCGGCCTCGCTCTCGGCCGCGCAGGGCGTCATCAACATCGGCTCGGGCCGCGCGGTCCGGCTGCGCGACGCCGCCGCCGTCCTCGCCCGCGTCGCCGGATACGGCGGCGCGCTGCACGAACTCGACGGTCCGCCCGGGCCGTTGCGGGCCGCCATCGGCCACCCCCGCTCCGACCCCGACCACGCGGCCCCCGTCGCGTACCCGTACCCGGACGGCTGCGGCAGTTGGCAGCAGGCCGACGTGCGCACCGCGCGCGACCGGCTCGGCTGGCGACCCCGGATCAACCTCGAGGAGTCCCTCGCCGACATCTGGATGGAGGCGGCATGCCGCATCTGACCAGCACGACCCCGGGCACCGCCGGCACCGCCGTCCGCACCGGCTTCGGCATCCCCGGCTACGCGCACCCCCTCGTCGCCCCCGCCGAATGGGGCGAACTCACCCGCCCCGGCACCCCCTTGCACTGGGTCGTCCTCAACGTCTCCTCCGGCCCGGGGACCCGCCCCGACCCGCACTGTCTGGAGGCGGCCGGGCGGCTCCGCAACACGGGCGTCCGGGTTCTGGGCCACCTGGACGCCGCCCACGGCGCCCGCGCCTTCGGCGACCTGATCTCCGAGGCGCACCGCTACCTCGACTGGTACCGGGTCGACGGCTTCCTCCTGGACCGCAGCCCCACCGACCGGGTCGCGCTCCCCGAGGTCCGCCGCACGGTCACCACGCTCCGCGAGATCGGCGACGGCGCCCACATCGTCCTGGGGCACGGCACCCACCCGCACTCCGGATACGCCGAGTGCGCCGACCAGTTGGTGACCTTCTCCGGCTCCTGGAGCGACTACCGCTGGTCGCAGGTCGCCGAGTGGACCGCCGACCACCCGCCCGAACGCTTCTGCCACTTCGTGCACGGCGTCCCGCGCGGCCATCTCGACGAGGCGCTGCGCATCGCCCGCTGGCAGGGCGCCTCGACCATCTACTTCACCGACCGCACCGATCACGGCGGCCGCACCGACCCCTGGGAGACCATGCCCGGCTACTGGGACGAGATCGTCTCGCGGATCGGAACGGGTGTCTCGGAATGAAGAAGGGCATGGCAGTGTTACGAGGAGAACAACTGTAGTGATTGACCGACCAACGGAGTCCCCGTGTCGCTGCCACCCCTGGTCGAGCCGGCTGCCGAGCTCACCGTAGACGAGGTCCGCAGGTACTCCCGCCACCTGATCATCCCCGACGTGGGCATGGACGGGCAGAAGCGGCTGAAGAACGCCAAGGTGCTCTGTGTGGGCGCCGGCGGTCTGGGCTCGCCGGCGCTGATGTACCTGGCCGCGGCGGGCGTGGGCACGCTCGGCATCGTGGAGTTCGACGAGGTCGACGAGTCGAACCTGCAGCGCCAGATCATCCACAGCCAGGCCGACATCGGCCGCTCCAAGGCCGCGTCGGCCCGCGACTCCGTGCTGGGCATCAACCCGTACGTGAACGTCGTCCTTCACGAAGAGCGGCTCGAGGCCGAGAACGTGATGGACATCTTCAGCCAGTACGACCTGATCGTCGACGGCACGGACAACTTCGCGACCCGCTACCTGGTCAACGACGCCGCCGTACTGCTGAACAAGCCGTATGTGTGGGGTTCGATCTACCGCTTCGACGGCCAGGCCTCCGTCTTCTGGTCCGAGCACGGCCCCTGCTACCGCTGCCTTTACCCGGAGCCCCCGCCCCCCGGCATGGTCCCCTCCTGCGCCGAGGGCGGCGTCCTGGGCGTGCTGTGCGCGTCCATCGGCTCCATCCAGGTCACCGAGGCGATCAAGGTCCTCACCGGCATCGGCGACCCGCTCGTCGGCCGCCTGATGATCTACGACGCCCTGGAGATGCAGTACCGCCAGGTCAAGGTCCGCAAGGACCCCAACTGCGCGGTCTGCGGCGAGAACCCGACCGTCACCGAGCTCATCGACTACGAGGCCTTCTGCGGCGTCGTCTCCGAGGAGGCCCAGCAGGCGGCCGCCGGCTCGACGATCACTCCCAAGCAGCTCAAGGAGTGGATCGACGACGGCGAGAACATCGAGATCATCGACGTCCGCGAGATCAACGAGTACGAGATCGTCTCGATCCCCGGCGCCAAACTGATCCCCAAGAACGAGTTCCTCATGGGCACCGCCCTGGAGACGCTCCCGCAGGACAAGAAGATCGTCCTGCACTGCAAGACGGGTGTCCGCAGTGCGGAAGTCCTCGCCGTCCTCAAGTCGGCCGGTTTCGCGGACGCGGTCCACGTCGGCGGCGGCGTGATCGGCTGGGTCAACCAGATCGAGCCCGACAAGCCGGTCTACTAGGCACACGCCTTCCCGGGAGGGGCTCGGCACCACAGGTGCCGGGCCCCTTTCCGCTGCCCCCGTCGTTCCCGCTGCCCCTGCTACGAGGCGCAGACCTTGCCGTCCTCGGGCACCGTCCCCTTCAGCAGATACGCGTCCACCGTCGAGTCGACACAGTCGCTCCCACTCCCGTACGCCCCGTGCCCCTCGCCCTTCCAGGTGAGCTCCACACCGACGCCCTTGCCCAACTCGTCCACCATCTTGCGGGCACCCTCGTACGGCGTCGCCGGGTCCCCGGTGTTGCCGACCACCAGGACCGGCGCCGCACCGGGCGCGCTGACCTCCGGGGTGTCGTACTGCCCGGTCACCGGCCAGTCGTGACACCACCCGGCCGTGTCCCAGCCCAGGAAGTCGCCGAACACGGGGGAGATCTTCTCGAACTCGGGCAGCAGCTTCTGCGTCTGCTCGGGCGTCGGCCGCTGCTTGTCGTCCAAGCACGATATGACCCGTTGGGAATGGGTCGTCGTGCCGTAGTGCCCCGCGCTGTCACGGTCGTTGTAGCCGTCGGCGAGCGCCAGCAGCTCCGAACCGTCGCCCTCCTCCGCGGAGTTCAGGGCGCTGGTCAGAGTCGGCCAGCTCTCCTTGCTGTACAGCGGGAGGACGATGCCGGTCAGCGCGAGCGTCTGGGTCAGCTTCCGCCCCGTCGACGTCGCCAGCGGCTTCGCGTCGATCCGCTTCAGCAGGGCCGCGATCTTCTTCGAGCCCTGAGCCGGGTCCTGGTCCCTCGACTTGAGGTAGTCGTCCAGCGCGCGCTGGAAACCCCGCGTCTGGTTCAGGGCGTGGCCCACCGAGTCGGCGCTCGGGTCGACGACCGCGTCCAGGATCAGCCGCCCCACCTTCTTCGGGAACAAGTGGGCGTAGACACCGCCGAGTTCGGTGCCGTACGAGATGCCGAGGTAGTGCATCTTCGTGTCACCCAGGACCTGGCGCATCAGGTCCATGTCGCGCGCCGTGTCGGTCGTCGACACATGCGCCATCAGTTTCCCGGCGGCCTTCTCGCAGCCCTTGCCGAAGTCGGCGGCGTCCTGGAAGTACGTCTTCTCCTCGGCAGGTGTGTCCGGAGTGGCGTCCACGTCCTCGGAGGCCTGGATCGCCTTGTCGCTGCGGCAGCGGACACCCTCGCTGGCGGCGACCCCGCGCGGGTCCCAGCTCACCAGGTCGTAGCGCTCGTGCAGTGCGGACACCGTGGTGGCGTACGCCGGCATGTAGTCCACGCCCGAGCCGCCGGGACCGCCGAAGTTGAACAGCAGCGAGCCGATACGGTCGCCGCCCGTCGACTTGGAACGGATCAGCGCGAGCCCGATCGTGGAGCCGTCCGGCTTCGCCCAGTCCAGCGGCACCTTGAGCGTCGCGCACTGCCAGTCGCTGCTCGGCGCGGCCGAGCCGGCGGTGGCCTTGCAGCGACCCCAGTCGAGCTTCTGTCCGGTCAGCGACGCGGGCATTGCGGCCGTCGTAGAAGAGGGCGAGTCGGCTGCGGACGGCTTGGCGTCCCCCGCGCCCGCGCCGTCCTTGCCGTCGTCGGACGAGCCGCTGTTACAGCCGGCCGTCAGCAGTGCGGCGGCGGCCATCAGGGCCGTCCACCGTACGAATCGTGCCATGTACATTTCCCCCCTCGCAGGCCGTCCGCGTCACGCCGCGGATGGCGATCAGGTCATATTAGGCGGCGCGAGCCGAGCCCGTGACGGCCTGTGGATAACCTTTTGACCTGCGGTTTTGTCCGGATTTCGGAGGTTGGGTCAAGAGCAGACGGTGCCGGCCGCCGGGACTTTCCCGTTCAGCAGATAGCCGTTCACCGCGCTCTGCACGCACTTGTTCTTGCTGTCGTACGCCCCGTGCCCCTGACCCTTGTACGTCAGCTCGACCGCGACGCCCTTGCCCAGCGCGTCCACCATTTTCCGGGCCCCCTCGTACGGCGTGGCCGGGTCGCCGGTGTTGCCCACGACGAGGATCGGTGCCGAACCGGCCGCGCTCACATCGGGATGGTCGGCGGCGCCCGGCACGGCCCAGTCGGTGCAGCCGACCATGCCCCAGGCGAGGAAGTCGCCGAAGAGGGGAGAGGCGGCCCGGAACTCGGGCAGTTTCTGCTCCACGTAGTCGGCGGTGTACCTCGGCTTGTCGTCGGCGCAGTTGATGGCGACGTTCGCCGCGGCGATGTTGCTGTACTCGCCGTTCTCACTGCGCCCGTTCATCGAGTCGGACAGCACCATGAGGACCTTGCCGTCACCGCTGTAGGCCTGCTCGAGCCCCTCGGTGAGGTACTCCCAGAAGTCCTTCGAGTACAGCGCCTGCGCGATGCCGTTCGTGGCGGCCGTCTGCGTCAACTGACGGGGGAAGATACCCGGGATCGGCTTGCTGTCGAGGTCCTTGAGCAGCTTGGCGATGCGGTCCTTGACGTCCTGCGCGGTGTCGCCGAGCGGACAGTCCGTGGTCTTCGACGTGCAGTCGGCGGCGAAGTTGTCGAGGGCGAGCTGGAAGCCCTTGGCCTGTCCCAGGGAGCCCTGTTCGGAGTTCTGCGTGGGATCGACGACCGCGTCGAAGACGGCGCGCCCCACGTGCTTCGGGAACAAGTGGGCGTAGACACCGCCGAGTTCGGTGCCGTAGGAGATGCCGAAGTAGTGCAGCTTGTCGTCGCCGAGGACCTGGCGCATCAGGTCCATGTCGCGGGCCGCGTCGGTGGTGCGCACCTGGGGGAGCATCTTCTTGGAGTGCTTCTCGCAGGCCGCGTTGAACTGCTCGGTGTTGGCCAGGAGCTTGGTGCGCTCGGCCGTGTCGTCCGGTGTGGCGTCCTGCTGGAAGTACTCGTCGAGTTGGGAGTCGCTCTCGCACTCGATGCCGGCGCTGCGGCCCACTCCGCGCGGGTCGAAGCTCACCAGGTCGTAGCGGGTGCGCAGGGTCGCGTAGTCGTCGCCGAACGCGGGCAGTGTGGTGACGCCCGAGCCGCCCGGGCCGCCGAAGTTGAAGACGAGCGATCCGATCCGCTTGCTCGCGGCACCGCTGGACTTCGCGCGCACCAGGGCGAGCCCGATCGTGTCGCCCTTGGGCTTGTTCCAGTCGAGCGGCGCCTTCATGGTGGCGCACTGCCACTTGTCGCCGTTCGGCAGCGGCGACGGTGCGGTGCCGCCGCCCTCCGACTCGGACGGGGCCGGACAGTCCTTCCAGCTCAGCTTCTGGGCCGTCGGATCCGCGTCCTTGGAGTCGCCGCCACAGCCCGCCAGCGTGGCGGACAGCAGGACGACGGTGGCGGTCAGGGCAGCGGCACGCAGCCGGGAGGGGTTCGGCATGATCCCATCCTGGGGTCGTACACGGCGGTGCGCTCGGGGCGCGGGCCGTACGAGGTACGCACGCGTGCGTGCCGTACGTGTCTGTGCGTACGGGCGCTACAGGGAGCCCTTGCGGGACAGGTGGTTGAAGAACAGCCAGCCCGGCAGCACCGGAATCCACAGCGTCAGCAGCCGGTACAGCAGCACCGCCGGAGCGGCGACCTCCTTGGGGAGGCCCACGGCGATCAGGCCGAGGGTCAGGCTCGCCTCGACCGCGCCCACACCGCCCGGGGTCGGGGCCGCGGAACCGAGCGCGTTGCCCGCGAGGAAGACGACGGCGACGCTGGCCAGACTGAGCGATGTCGAATCGTCGCCGAACGCCCGGATCGACGCGTCCAGGCACATCACGAAGCAGGCCGTCAGCAGCAGCATGCCGCCGATGCCGGTGACCAGCTTCTGCGGTCGCTGCAGCACGTCGAGCATGCGCGGGATGACACCCGCGAAAAGCGACCGCACGCGCGTGACGAGGAACTTCCGCAGGAACGGCACCGAGGTCACCACGAGCACGAGCACCGCCACCGTCAACAGACCGGCGATGACCGTCCTGGACGGCGACAGCGACGGCGTCTTCTCGGTGCCGGTGAGATAGCCGAAGGACAGCAGCATCAGGATGTGGCAGCCAAGACCGAACAACTGCGACGCGCCGACACTCGCCACCGCGAGCCCGGGCCGCACCCCGGCACGCTGCAGGAAGCGCGTGTTCAGGGCGACACCGCCGACCGCGGCCGGGGCCACGATCTTCACGAACGAGCCGGCGACCTGCGCCGCCACGGCCCGCAGGAACGGCACGCGCTCCGGCACGAACCCCAGGAGGGCCATCGCCGCCGCGAAGTAGCTCAGCGCCGAGAACAGCACGGCCGCGGCCACCCAGCCCCACTGGGCGTTGGCGACGAGCGGACCGAACTCGATGTGCGTGAGCTGCGTCAGCAGGAAGTACGCGCCGATCGCGCCCGCGATGAAACTGATCAGCGTGCGCGGCCGCACCCGCTCCAGACGGGCCGGTTCGACGTGCGCCTGCGGCCTGATCAGCAGCACCTGATGCCGGATCTGGGTGAGCAGATCCTCCTCGCGCGCCTCGTCCAACGCCTCGTCGATGGCCCGCTTCTCGGCCCGCTGCTCCGCGCGTACGGCCTTCTTGTCGGGCTTCTCGAGAACGGGCGTCGAACCCTCCGAGGCCTCCTCCGCGCGGGCCAGCCTGGTCTGCCGGGACGCCTCGAGGATCGCGTCGCGCTCCCGCTGGGCCCGCTCCCTGGAGAGGCGCCGCAGCGTCGCGCGCGTGGAGCGCGACAACGCGATCGGCTGAAGCATCGGCAGACAGTCGGCCACGGCGTCGGGGCCGAGGACACCGACCGCCGAGGCCACCGCGCGCTCGGCGCCCACCCGCAGGCCGATCGTCGTCACCAACTGGGCGACGTCCATGCGCAGCAGCAGCTCACCGGCCGCGATCTCGCCGCCCCGGAGGTCGGTCAGGATCACCGTGCCGGAACGATCCACCAGAATCGCGTCACCGGCCAGCCTGCGGTGGGCGATGCGCCGCGACTGCAGCGCCTGCACCTGGTGCCAGGTGTTGCGCAGCAGATCGTCGGTGATCTCCTCGTCCGCGAGCGAGTCGAGGGTGCGTCCGCCGGTGTGCTCGTAGACGAGCATCACGGCGTCGGGGCCGAGTTCCGAGGTCGCGATCAGCTTCGGGGCGTTGGCCCCGGCCGCGATCGCCGCGTACGCCAGCAGGGCCTCCTGCTCCAGCGCCTGGCGCAGCGACTGGAGGCTGCTGCGGGTCGCGAAGCCGCGCAGCGTCAGATTGCGCCACGCACGGTAGAAGAAGCCCTGGGCCTGCTGCTCCCGGTCGACCACGGTGACGTCCAGCGGTGGACCGTCCTCCAGGGTGACGAAGTAGCGCCGGCCGCGGTCGCCGTTCTCCGTGTCCACGGCCTCCTCGCGGGCCGCGCCCACGGGGTGGAAGCCGACCGTCCGCAGGCCCGCCATCAGCGTCCGGCCGGTGGGACGGACGTTCGGGGAGCCCACCGCGTACAGCGTCCCGTAGGCGACCGTCCAGCCGATCAGCACCGTCAGGATGATCGAGAACGGCGTCGTGTACCCGGTGACCAGCATCGAGAAGGCGTCGAGCAGCAGCACGATCCACAGCACGGAGCGCCAGCGCGGCCTCCGGGACATGCCGACGGCGGTCATGTAGGCGATGACGGGCGCCAGATAGCCGTGCACCGGGTCGGTGAGGGCGTGGATGTCGCCGGGGGAGGGCTGGGTGAGCGCCTCCTGGATGGAGCCCGGGGCGGCCTTGGCGACCCACAGGTCAGTGGCGAGTGTCACTCCGTGCGCGAGGACCGCGGCGAGCACGCCGTCGGCGATGCGCAGCCCGTCCCGCTTGATCAGCCGCTCGATCGCGAAGGCGACCGGTACCAGCAGGATGGCGATGCTGGACGCCAGCCCCGCGATCTTGATCAGCAGGTCGGGCGCCTGCCCGGTGCCCTTGTTGATGTCCTGTTCGAGCCCCGAGGTCGTGCCGTGCGCGAACGCGGCGATCGCGAGCAGTACGACGATCGCGAGAAAGCCCACCAGGAGGCGCATGAGATCGGAGGGGCGGTGCACGCGCGCGGGGAGCAGTGGTTCGTCGCCCTCGACCTCTTCGGCGTGCGGTTCGTCACCGCAGTCGTCCGGGCCGGCCACGGGGCCAGGAGCGGGGCCGGGTACGGGCGTCTCGGCGGGACCCTCCGTGGGGTCCTGCCCGGTCGTACCGGCGGTGTCCGGGCGCGACGCAGCGTCAGAGGTGCCCTCCGCGTCTTCGGGATGCACACCCTGCTGCTTCATCGTCTCTTCTTGATCTCGTATCACCGGTCACCGCCCGCACGATGGTGGCATGCCCCACCGACACACGGGGGCATCAGGGTGCAAATGCGGGGGCGCACAGTCTGCCCCACGCGCCGCTCCGGGGCGAGGGATACCGACAGTCGCCAGCGCGTCGCATTGTCGGTGGGGTGCGGCAGGATGGGGCGGATGAGCGAGGAGAGCCTTCCGGACGGCACCGGCCCCGAGCATGCCGACGGCCCCGAGTACGACGATGTCCGCCCGGAGCACGGGGACGCGCTGCCCGAGTACGCCGAGCGCGTCCTCGACGTGGCCGACCGGATTCCGCCCGGGCGCGTCATGACGTACGGGGACGTCGCGGAGTGGCTGGAGGAGGGCGGGCCGCGCCAGGTCGGCCGCGTGATGGCCCTCTACGGGGGAGCCGTTCCGTGGTGGCGGGTCGTCCGCGCGGACGGCACGTTGCTCCCGGGCCACGAACTGGAGGCGCTCGACAGCTACCGCGCGGAGGGCACCCCTCTGAAGGAGGCGAGCAGAGCCGCCGAGGGGCACCTGCCACGCGTCGACATGAAACGGGCGCGATGGGACGGCGGCGAGCGCGCGGACGGTCACACCTGACAGCTTCCGCCATCGGACGCGCCCCGGGGCGGCCTGTGGCCCGTACGGGGGAAACCCGGCACGTCCGTGGCATGCCGTACGTTCGAGGGGCGAGGGACGCGAGGGTCGAGCGAGCCGCGAGGGATGAAGCGGAAGCCCTGCTTCCCTACGGCCCGTCGGCGTAGCGTCGGCTGCACCTGTCCCCCTCATCCCGCGGCCACCGCCCTCCACGCGCGGTGGTCGGGCAACCAGCACACCCACCAGGACCGGCGAACCACGTGAGCTCCTCTTCCTCCACCAGGCGCCTGTCGCACCCCCAGGTGCGACAGGGGAGTCGTGGCGCTTACCGACTGGTGCGTACCCCGCCGACCCGGCCGGCTCCCCCTCGTCTGGACGCGCCACAGCGCTCGGTGGTTGACCACGAGACCGGTCCGCTGCTCGTCCTCGCAGGTCCCGGCACCGGCAAGACCACCACCCTCGTGGAGTCCGTCGCAGCCCGGATCGCCCGGGGAGGTGACCCCGCGCGGATCCTCGTGCTGACGTTCAGCCGCAAGGCCGCCGTCGAACTGCGCGACCGTATGGCGCTGCGCATCGGAGCCGCCCGCGCGCCCCGCGCGACCACCTTCCACTCGTTCTGCTACGCCCTGGTCCGCGCCCACCAGGACAGCGACCTGTTCGTCGAGCCCCTACGGCTGCTGTCCGGCCCCGAACAGGACGTCGCCGTACGCGAACTGCTCGCCGGCCAGCCCGACCTGGAGCGGCTCGGCCTCGCCCATGTGCGCTGGCCGGACGAACTGCGGGCCTGCCTCACCACCCGAGGCTTCGCCGACGAGGTCCGCGCGGTCCTCGCCCGCAGCCGCGAACTGGGCCTGGGCCCCCACGCCCTGGACGCCTTCGCCCGCAGTATCGGCCGCCCCGACTGGCGTGCCGCCGCCGCCTTCCTCGCCGAGTACCTCGACGTACTCGACCTCCAAGGAGTGCTCGACTACGCGGAACTGGTCCACCGCGCGGTGCTCCTCGCCCACCGCCCCGAGGTCGCCGAGCGGCTCGCCGCGCAGTACGACGCGGTGTTCGTGGACGAGTACCAGGACACCGATCCGGCCCAGGTACGGCTGCTGCAGGCCCTCGCCGGCGGCGGCCGCACCCTCGTCGCCTTCGGCGACCCCGACCAGTCGATCTACACGTTCCGGGGCGCCGACGTGAACGGCATCCTGGACTTCCCGAGTGCGTTCCCGCGCGCGGGAGGCCACCCGGCCCCCGTAGAGGTGCTCCGGACCTCCCGCCGCTCCGGCGCCACCCTGCTGAACGCCACCCGCCTGCTGACCCAGCGCATGCCCCTGACCAGGCTCCCGGCCCAGAAGGTGCGCGCCCACCGCGAGCTGTCCCCGGTGCGGGACGGCGGCCGCGTCGAGGTGTACACGTACCCGACCTCCGGCACGGAACTGGACAACATCGCCGACATCCTCCGCAGGGCACACCTGGAGGACGGCGTCCCCTGGAGCGACATGGCCGTCCTGGTGCGCGCCGGTTCCCGGACGATCCCCACGATCCGACGCGCCCTCACGGTGGCCGGCGTCCCCCTCGACATCGACGGCGACGACCTGCCCCTGCGCCACGAACCCGCGGTGGCACCCCTGCTGACGGCATTGCGGGCGGTGGCGGCGGCGGAGGCGTCCGGGAGCACCCCTGCGGCATCTGCCGACGCCCAGGACAGCTCCGCGGACACCGCTCCCGAGGAGCCCGCACCGGACACCTCCTGGCTCGACACCGAAACCGCTCTCACCCTGCTCGCCTCCCCCCTCGCCGCCATGGACGCCGCCGACCTGCGCCGCCTGGGCCGGGCGCTGCGCGAGGAGGAGCGGGCCGGGGGCAACCCCGTACCGCCGCCCTCGGACGAGCTGCTCACGCGGGCGCTCGCAGAGCCGGAGCGGCTGGTCGCGCACGACCCCACCTACGCGCGGGGAGCCCAGCGCCTGGGCGCGCTGCTGCGCAAGGCCCGCGAGCGCCTCGCGGGCGGCGGTACGGCCGAGGAGGCGCTGTGGGACCTCTGGCAGGGCACACCGTGGCCCGGGCGCCTGGAGAGGGCCGCACTGCGCGGCGGCGCGGCCGGGCGCAACGCGGACCGCGACCTGGACGCCGTCTGCGCGCTGTTCGCGACCGCGGCCCGCGCGGAGGAGCGCACCGGAGGCCGGGGCGCCCTCAACTTCCTGGAGGAGATCGACGCCGAGGACATCGCCGCCGACACGCTCACACGGCGTGCCGTACGCCCCGACGCCGTACGCCTGATGACCGCGCACCGCTCCAAGGGCCTGGAGTGGCGCCTGGTCGTGGTGGCCGGCGTCCAGGAGGGCCTGTGGCCGGACCTGCGCCGACGCGGCTCCCTCCTGGAGGCGGACCGCATCGGCCGCGACGGACTCGCCGAACCGCTTACCCCGGGGGCCCTGCTCGCCGAGGAACGCCGCCTGTTCTACGTCGCCGCCACACGCGCGCGTGAACGCCTCGTCGTCACCGCCGTGAAGGCCCCCGCGGACGACGGCGACCAGCCGTCCCGCTTCCTCACCGAACTCGGCGTCGAGCCCAAGGACGTCACCGGCCGCCCGCGCCGCCCGCTGTCGGTCGCCGCACTCGTCGCCGAGCTGCGTGCCACGACCGTCGACCCGAGCGTGTCCGAGACCCTCAGGGCGGCCGCCGCGCGCCGCCTGGCCAAGCTGGCCGCGCTCGCCGACGAGGAGGGCCGCGCGCTGGTCCCGTCCGCGCACCCGTACCGCTGGTGGGGGATGTACGACCCGACCGAGAGCAAGGTGCCGCTGCGTGACCGCGACCAGCCCGTCGTGCTGTCCGGAAGCGCCCTCGACCAGCTCGCCAACACCTGTGCCCTGCAATGGTTCCTGGGCCGTGAGGTGAAGGCCGACGCGCCCGCGACCGCCGCCCAGGGCTTCGGGAACGTGGTGCACGTCCTCGCCGACGAGGTCGCCTCCGGACGCACCCCCGCCGACCTCGCCGCCCTCATGGAGCGCCTCGACACCGTGTGGAACGCGCTCGCCTTCGACGCGCCCTGGAAGTCGGCGCAGGAGAAGGACAACGCGCGCGTGGCGCTCGAACGCTTCCTGAAGTGGCACGTCGACTCCAACGGCATCCGCACCGGCCGTACGCCCGTCGCCAGCGAGCACGACTTCGACGTCACCCTCGAAGCGGGCGACTACGAAGTACGCATCCGCGGCTCCATGGACCGCGTCGAGGCGGACGGTGAAGGACGCGCCTACGTGGTCGACTTCAAGACCGGCAAGCAGACGCCGACCGCCCGCGAGGTGGAGCGCCACCCCCAACTCGCCGTCTACCAGCTCGCGGTCCGCGAGGGCGCCGTCGACGAGGCCTTCGACGGAGTGCGCCCCGAACCGGGCGGCGCCGAACTCGTCCAACTGCGCCAGGGCGCCGCCCAGCGGGACGGCGGCGAGACCGTGCCCAAGGTGCAGGCCCAGAAGCCGCTGGAGGGGGAGTGGGCCGGTGAACTGCTGGCCACGGCCGCGGGCAAGGTCCTCGACGAACGGTTCACGCCCACGGCAGGCCAGCACTGCGCGCACTGCGCGTTCCGGGCCTCGTGCAGCGCGCGGCCCGAGGGACGACACGTGGTCGAGTAACACGCGTGACGTATCGCACCACATGTGCTGACCTGCGTTTCTTCTGCCCCTGAGGGCGATTGGTCCACGACTGTCAGTGGCCGCCGCTAGCCTCTCCGACATGCCCGCCCGTATCACCGATCCCGATCAGCTCAAGGAGCTCCTCGGCATCCCCTTCACCCCGGAGCAGACGGCCTGCATCATCGCGCCGCCCGCCCCGCAGGTCATCGTGGCCGGCGCCGGGTCGGGCAAGACGACGGTGATGGCGGCCCGCGTGGTGTGGCTGGTCGGCACCGGCCAGGTCGCCCCCGAGCAGGTCCTCGGCCTGACCTTCACCAACAAGGCCGCCGGTGAACTCGCCGAGCGCGTCCGCAAGGCGCTGATCAAGGCAGGCGTCACCGACCCCGACGTCATCGACCCGGACAACCCGCCGGGCGAGCCCGTGATCTCGACCTACCACGCCTTCGCGGGCCGCCTCCTGACCGACCACGGCCTGCGCATCGGACTCGAACCGACGGCCCGGCTGCTCGCCGACGCCACCCGCTTCCAGCTCGCCGCGCGGGTGCTGCGCGAGGCCCCCGGCCCCTATCCGGCACTCACCCGCTCCTTCCCGGACCTCGTCAGCGACCTCCTCACCCTTGACGCCGAGCTGTCCGAACACCTCGTACGCCCCGAGGAGTTGCGCGCGTACGACGCCGGGCTGCTGCGCGACCTGGAGGGCCGCAGGCTCAGCAACGCCGAGCTGCGCAAGGTCCCGGAGGCGGCCGCCGCCCGCCGCGAACTCACCGAGCTGGTGAGTCGGTACCGCACCGCCAAGCGCGAGCGCGACCTGCTCGACTTCGGTGACCAGATCGCCCTCTCCGCGACCCTGGCGCGCACCCGCCCCGAGGTCGGCGAGATCCTGCGCGACGAGTTCCGGGTGGTGCTGCTCGACGAGTACCAGGACACGTCGGTCGCCCAACGCATCCTCCTGGCAGGCCTGTTCGGCGCCGGCACGGGCCACCCGGTGACCGCCGTCGGCGACCCCTGCCAGGCGATCTACGGCTGGCGCGGCGCGTCCGTCGCCAACCTCGACGACTTCCCGGAGCACTTCGCGCACGCCGACGGCAGCCTCGCCGCCCGCCAGTCGCTCAGCGAGAACCGCCGCAGCGGCGGCCGCCTCCTGGACCTCGCCAACGGCCTCGCGGAACCCCTGCGCGCCATGCACGCGGGCGTGGAGGCCCTGCGCCCGGCGCCCGGCGCCGAGCGCGACGGCATGGTGCGCTGCGCGCTGCTGCCCACCCATGCCGAGGAGATCGACTGGCTCGCCGACTCCATCGCCCATCTGGTACGGACCGGAAAGGCACCCGGCGAGATCGCCGTCCTGTGCCGCACGGCCACCGACTTCGCCGAGATCCAGGGCGCCCTGGTGGCCCGCGACATCCCGGTCGAGGTGGTCGGACTCTCCGGGCTGCTGCACCTGCCCGAGGTCGCCGACCTCGTCGCCGTCTGCGAAGTCCTCCAGGACCCCGGCGCCAACGCCTCCCTGGTCCGGCTCCTGACCGGCCCGCGCTGGCGCATCGGCCCGCGCGACCTCGCCCTCCTGGGCCGACGCGCCCGGCTCCTGGTGTCCCACACGCGCGTGGGGGCCGACGACGACCCCGACCGCCGACTCGCCGAAGCCGTCGAGGGGGTCGACCCCTCCGAGGTGATATCGCTCGCCGACGCCCTCGACACGTTCCTGGAGACACCCCTGTACGGCGCCGACCGCGACGGGGACGACGACGGGCTGCCCTTCTCACCGGACGCGCGCGTGCGCTTCGCCCACCTGGCCACCGAACTGCGCGACCTGCGCCGCTCCCTGTCCGACCCCCTCATGGACGTCCTGCACCGCGTCCTGGCCGTCACCGGCCTGGAGGTCGAACTCGCGGCGTCCCCGCACGCCCTGGCCGCCCGCCGCCGCGAGACCCTGTCGAACTTCCTCGACGTGGCCGCCTCCTTCGCCGCGGGCGACGGTGAGGCGACCCTGCTCGCCTTCCTCGGCTTCCTGCGCACCGCCGCCCAGTACGAGAAGGGCCTCGACAACGCCTTGCCCGGCGGCGAGGACACCGTCAAAGTCCTCACCGCGCACAAGTCCAAGGGCCTGGAGTGGGACGTCGTGGCCGTCCCCGGCCTGGTCACCGGGACCTTCCCCAGCAGCCAGGGCCGCGAGAAGTGGACCGCCCAGGGAAAGGTCCTCCCGCACGCGCTGCGCGGCGACACCGCCACCCTGCCCGACGTCGCGTCCTGGGACGCCAGAGGCCTGAAAGCCTTCCACGAGGCGATGAAGGACCACCAGCACACCGAGGAACTCCGCCTCGGCTACGTCACCTTCACCCGCCCCCGCTCCCTGCTGCTCGGCTCCGGCCACTGGTGGGGCCCCGCCCAGAAGAAGCCCCGCGGCCCCTCCGACTTCCTCCAGGCCCTGCACGACCACTGCACGGCCGGATACGGCGAGATCGAGGCCTGGGCCGAGGAACCCGAGGAGGGAGAGGAGAACCCCGCCCTGCACGCGGCCACCGCCGACCAGGCCTGGCCGCTGCCCCTGGACGACGTGGCGATGATCCACCGCCGCGAGGCCGCCAAGATGGTCATGAACCACCTGGAGCACCTCGCCGCCCACGACGGGGACCACCGCGCGGCGACCCACGACCCGAACATCCACGACGACCCGGACTGGCCCCCACCACCGGACGACGACGAACCTCCTTACGAAGAGCCACCTTTCGGGGAGCCTTCCTACGAGGAGTCCCGCTCCGAAACCGAGGCCGAAACCGAGGCCGATCCTGAGGCCGAGAACGCCCTCCCGGAGGACGACCCCGCAGACTGGGACACCTGGACCACGGACCGCCCGACCGTCCCCCACCAGGCGACGGCCCCGCACGCCGCCGACCACTCCAGTGCGCCAGGGGGCGCACGCCCGCACCCCATCGAGCCCTCCGGTACGCCCCTCACCCCCGAGGAGGCCCGCGCCATCGACTCCTGGGACCGCGACCTCGACGCCCTCACCGGCGAACTCCTGCGCGCCCGCCGGAGAGTCACCGACGTGCCTCTGCCGGCCTCCCTCACAGCAACCCAGTTGCTGCTCCTGGCCGACGACCCGGACGGACTCGCGCAGGAACTCGCACGCCCCCTGCCGCGCCCGCCGCAACCCGCCGCACGCCGGGGCACCCGCTTCCACGCCTGGGTGGAATCACGCTTCGAAGCGCTGACCCTGCCCATGCTGGAACCGGACGAACTGCCCGGCAGCGAGGCCGAGATCGCCGACGAACGCGACCTGGAAGCCCTCAAGGAAGCCTTCGAACGCACCGAGTACGCCCGGCGCACGCCCTACCGCGTCGAGACTCCGTTCCAGCTCGCGATCGCCGGCCGCGTCGTACGGGGCCGTATCGACGCCGTCTACAGGCAGGGCGACGGCGACGGGGCGACGTACGAGATCCTCGACTGGAAGACCAGCCGCACCCGCACCGCCGACCCGCTCCAGCTCGGGATCTACCGGCTCGCCTGGGCCGAGCGGCAGGGCGTGCCCCTGGAGGCGGTCACGGCCGCGTTCCTGTACGTGCGCGGCGGCGAGGTCGTACGGCCGGAGGGGCTTCCGGACCGGGCCGCACTGGAGCGGCTGCTGCTGGAGGAGCCGGGCGCGCAGGTGGAATCACCGGGCGCGCAAGGGGAGTAACCGGCCGTGCAAGCAAACTGTGAGGAACCGCCCACCGAGGATGTCAGTGCGGGCCGATAGGCTCGTGACCATGAGCCACACCGTTGACAGTGCCGTCAGCGCGGTCCGCACGTACATCGAGCAGCACCGCGCAGCCTTCCTCGACGACCTCGCCGACTGGCTGCGCATCCCGTCCGTGTCGGCGCAGCCCGAGCACGCGCCCGACGTCCGGCGCAGCGCGGACTGGCTCGCCGCCACACTCCGGGAGACCGGCTTCCCGACCGTCGAGGTCTGGCCGACCCCGGGCGCCCCCGCCGTCTTCGCCGAATGGCCCTCCGACGACCCCGAGGCACCCACGGTCCTCGTCTACGGCCATCACGACGTACAGCCCGCCGCCCGCGAGGACGGCTGGGACAGCGAGCCCTTCGAGCCCGTCGTCCGCGAGAACCGCCTCTACGCGCGCGGGGCGGCCGACGACAAGGGCCAGGTGTTCTTCCACACACTCGGCGTCCGCGCCCACCTCGCCGCCACCGGCCGCACCGCCCCGGCCGTGCACCTGAAGCTGCTCGTCGAGGGCGAGGAGGAGTCCGGCTCCCCGCACTTCCGGGCGCTCGTCGAGAAGCACGCCGACCGGCTCGCCGCCGACGCCGTGATCGTCTCCGACACCGGCATGTGGTCCGAGGACACCCCCACGGTGTGTACCGGCATGCGCGGCCTCGCCGAGTGCGAGATCCGGCTGCAGGGCCCCGACCAGGACATCCACTCCGGCTCCTTCGGGGGCGCCGTGCCCAACCCGGCGACCGCCGCCGCCCGCCTCGTCGCCGTACTCCACGACGAGCACGCACGCGTGGCCGTTCCCGGCTTCTACGACGGCATCGTCGAGCTCACCGAGCAGGAGCGCGAGCTCTTCGCCGAGCTGCCCTTCGACGAGCAGGAATGGCTGCGCACCGCCAAGTCGCACGCCACCCACGGGGAGGCCGGACACACCACCCTGGAGCGCATCTGGGCCCGCCCCACCGCCGAGGTCAACGGCATCGGCGGCGGCTACCAGGGCCCGGGCAGCAAGACGATCATCCCGTCCTCGGCCATGGTGAAGCTCTCTTTCCGGCTGGTCGCAGGCCAGGACCCCGACCACATCGAGAAGGTCGTCCGAGACTGGGCCGCAACGCAGGTGCCCGCCGGAATCCGGCAGGAGATCACCTTCAGCGCGGCCACGCGCCCGTGCCTGACACCTCTGGACCACCCGGCCCTGCGGTCCGTCGTCCGCGCCATGGCCCGCGCCTTCGAGAAGCCCGTCCTCTTCACCCGCGAGGGCGGCTCCGGACCGGCCGCCGACCTCCAGGAAGTCCTCGGAGCACCCGTCCTTTTCCTGGGCATCTCCGTCCCCTCCGACGGCTGGCACGCCCCGAACGAGAAGGTCGAACTCGACCTCCTCCTGAAGGGCGTCGAAACCACCGCCCACCTGTGGGGAGACCTCGCCGACACCTGGCGTCATGCGCCCTGACGATCCCGCGCGATCCGGAACGGCCACGCGCGCGGGGCACACTGGAAGAACCGCCCCGCACACCCCGTCCCCGCCGGACCCGGTCGCCTCCTGCCGTACGTCCCGCTGAACCGCCCGCCGAACCAATCCGCATTGCCGGGGGAGTTGGAAGCACCCGTGACCACCTGGACCGACCACACAGCCGACCGACCCATCTCGCTCACCGCCCCGAGCGGCATCGACCGAGCCGCCCACCACCGGCTCGACGAGGCCTGGCTCGCCGCGGCATGGAGCCACCCCACCACCCGCTGCTTCGTGGTCTCCGGCGGCCAGGTCCTCATCGACGAGACACCCGACGGCAAGACCGAACTCGTCATGACCCCGTCCTTCGAGGCCCCCCTCACCGAGGCGCACCGCTACTTCCTGGGCACCGACGACGACGGCGTCAGCTACTTCGCCCTCCAGAAGGACGCCCTCCCCGGCCGTATCGACCAGTCGGCGCGCGCCGCCGGCCTGCGCGAGGCCGGTCTGCTGCTGTCGCCCCGGGACGTGGGCCTGATGGTGCACGCGGTCGCCCTGGAGAACTGGCAGCGCCTGCACCGCTTCTGCTCCCGCTGCGGCGAACGCACGGTGATCGCCGCGGCCGGACACATCCGCCGCTGCCCGGCCTGCGGCGCCGAGCACTACCCGCGCACCGACCCCGCCGTGATCATGGCCGTCACCGACGAGGAGGATCGCATCCTGCTCGGCCGCCAGGTCCACTGGCCCGAGGGCCGCTTCTCGACGCTCGCCGGATTCGTGGAGCCCGGCGAGTCCATCGAGCAGTCGGTGCGCCGCGAGGTCTTCGAGGAGGCCGGCATCACCGTCGGCCACGTCGAGTACGTCGCCAGCCAGCCCTGGCCCTTCCCGTCCAGCCTCATGCTGGGCTTCATGGCCCGCGCCACCTCGACCGACATCAACGTCGACGGCGACGAGATCCACGAGGCCCGCTGGTTCTCCCGGGAGGAGTTGCGCGCGGCCTTCGAGTCCGAAGAGGTGCTGCCCCCGTACGGCATCTCGATCGCGGCCCGTCTGATCGAGCTCTGGTACGGCAAGCCGCTGCCGACGCGGACCTTCGTCTGAGGCGACCGAGGGAGGCGTGGGCGGCGGTTCGCGGATGACCGATCCGTACTGGAACCACAACGTCCACTACCACCCCGTGGTGGTGGACGCCGTGCCCGACGGCTGCCGTGCGGCCCTCGACATCGGCTGCGGGGACGGCCTGCTCGCCCGCAAGCTGGCGAACAGGGCCGGATCGGTGACGGGCGTGGACCGCTCGCCGCAGATGATCCGGCTCGCCCGAGCCGACGTGCCGGAGAACGTCACCTTCATGGAGGCGGACTACCTCGACGGCACCTCACTCGACGAAGGCACGTACGACTTCGTCAGCGCGGTCGCCGTCGTCCACCACACGGAGTTCGAGCACGCTGTGGGACGGCTGGTGAGCCTGCTGGCCCCCGGCGGCCGACTGGTGATCGTCGGCCTGGCGTACAACCGGACGTTCCTGGACCGGGTGATCAGCGGCTGCGGGCTGCCCGTGAGCCGGTTCCTGGCGCGACGGCACGGCGGGAAGCTCGGACCCGTCGGCATGCCCATGGAGGACTCGGCCATGTGCTGGGGAGAGGCCCGCGAAGCCGTCCGGCGCCTGCTGCCCGGCGCCAGGTTCCGACGACGGCTCCTGTGGCGCTATGTGGCCGTGTGGGACAAGCCCGTCGCGTGAAGCGGACAACAAGAAGGCGGTCCCTGACCTGTCAGGGACCGCCTTCTGCGGAGCTGCGCGCGCCGACCGTCGATCAGGCGCCGACCTTCTGCTTGACCTGGGCCAGCGAAGGGTTCGTGAGCGTCGAACCGTCGGCGAAGAGCAGAGTCGGCACCGTCTGATTCCCGCCATTCGCCTTCTCGACGAACGCCGCGGAATCCGGGTCCAGCTCGATGTTGACCTCGTTGTACGCGATGCCCTCGCGGTCCATCTGGCTCTTCAGCCGACGGCAGTAACCGCACCAGGTGGTGCTGTACATCGTCACGGTGCCCGACATTCTCTCGCGCTCCTCAACAGCTCAGGGAATAGGTTCTCGCAGTGGAGGGAACGTACGCGACGCACCTGCCATTCCCGCCGGGGGTATCCCCTGGCGGGTGACGCCTGCCGCATTAGTACGACTGCGGGGGCCTCCCTGTGGACAACCGACTCACCTGTCTCCGGCGACCTGGCAGCATGGCCGTGTGACAGCAGCAACGCACTCCTCCCTCTTCCCGCAGGTACCGGACTCGGCCGACGCGGTGCTCGAAGGGCTCGACCCCGAGCAGCGCGAGGTGGCCACCGCCCTGCGCGGTCCGGTGTGCGTGCTGGCGGGCGCCGGTACGGGCAAGACACGGGCGATCACCCACCGCATCGCCTACGGAGTGCGCGCCGGGGTCCTGCAGTCCTCCAGCGTGCTGGCCGTCACCTTCACCAACCGCGCCGCGGGCGAGATGCGCGGCCGGCTGCGCCAGCTCGGCGCCACCGGAGTCCAGGCCCGTACGTTCCACTCGGCCGCGCTGCGCCAGCTCCAGTACTTCTGGCCGAAAGCGATCGG
The DNA here is from genome assembly GCF_036227225.1 of Streptomyces sp. NBC_01478. GTDB lineage: Bacteria > Actinomycetota > Actinomycetes > Streptomycetales > Streptomycetaceae > Streptomyces. The sequence continues at coordinate 7,580,105 of NZ_CP109444.1, forward strand.
CGGCAGCATGCCCCGGCTCGTCGACCGCAAGATCCAGCTCGTCGCCGACGCGGCGGCCGCCTGCCGCATCCGCCTCGACCGCGGCGAACTGCGGGACGTCACCGCGGAGATCGAGTGGTCCAAGGTCACCCAGACCGTTCCCTCCGACTACGCGGCCGCGGCGGCCAAGGCGGGCCGTGACGTCCCCCGCGCCCCCGCCGAGATCGCCCAGCTCTACGCCACCTACGAGGACGTCAAGCGCGACCGCGGGGTCATCGACTTCGAGGACGTCCTGCTGCTCACCGTCGCCGTCCTCCAGGACCGGCACGACATCGCCGAACAGGTCCGCTCGCAGTACCAGCACTTCGTGGTCGACGAGTACCAGGACGTCAGCCCGCTCCAGCAGCGCCTCCTGGAGCTGTGGCTGGGCGACCGCGACAGCCTGTGCGTCGTCGGCGACGCCAGCCAGACGATCTACTCCTTCACCGGAGCGACGCCGGACCACCTGCTCGACTTCCGCACCCGCCACCCCGGCGCCACCGTCGTCAAGCTGGTCCGCGACTACCGCTCCACCCCGCAGGTCGTCCATCTCGCCAACGGCCTGCTCTCCCAGGCCCGCGGCCGTGCCGCCGACCACCGGCTGGAGCTGATCTCCCAGCGCGCCGCGGGCCCCGAGCCCGTCTACGTCGAGTACACCGACGAGCCCGCCGAGGCCGAGGGCGCGGCCCGCCGCATCCGCGACCTCATGGACGCGGGCGTCCCGGCGAGCGAGATCGCGATCCTGGTCCGCACGAACTCCCAGTCCGAGACCTACGAACAGGCCCTCGCCGACGCCGGAGTTCCCTACCAACTGCGCGGCGCCGAGCGGTTCTTCGACCGCCCCGAGGTCCGCAAGGCCGGCATCGCCCTGCGCGGAGCGGCCCGCTTCGGCGGCAACGACGCCCTCCTCGACGACGTCATCGACCTGCCTTCCCAGGTCCGTGCCGTCCTTTCCGGCGAGGGTTGGACCACCGAGCCCCCGGCCGGCTCCGGCGCCGTCAGAGAGCGCTGGGAGTCGCTGGCGGCCCTGGTGAACCTCGCCCAGGACTTCGCCGCGGCCAGACCCGGAGCCACCCTCGCCGACCTGGTCGCCGAACTCGACGAGCGGGCGAACGCCCAGCACGCCCCGACGGTCCAGGGCGTCACCCTCGCCTCCCTGCACTCGGCCAAGGGCCTGGAGTGGGACGTCGTCTTCCTGGTCGGCGTCGCCGAGGGCATGATGCCCATCACCTACGCGAAGACCGACGAACAGATCGAGGAGGAGCGCCGCCTCCTCTACGTCGGAGTCACCCGCGCCAGAGAGCGGCTGTACGTCTCCTGGGCCCTCTCCCGCTCACCCGGCGGCCGCCCCAGCCGCCGCCCCAGCCGTTTCCTGAACGGCCTGCGCCCCGGCTCGACCGGTGGCGCGGGCAGACCCGGCACGGTCGCTCCCGGCGGCATCGAGCGCGGCTTCACGGGCGCCGGCCCCAAACCCGTACCGCGCCGGACGCAACGCACCGTGGCGCGCTGCCGGGTCTGCGGCCGCACCCTCACCGAGGCCGGTGAGATGAAGCTGATGCGCTGCGAGGACTGTCCCTCGGACATGGACGAGGGTCTCTACGAGCGGTTGCGCGAGTGGCGGGAGGTCCAGGCGCAGCGCAGCGGTCAGCCCGCCTTCTGCGTCTTCACCGACAAGACGCTGATGGCGATCGCCGAGACCGTCCCCGACGACGAGGGCGAACTCGCGCGGATCCCCGGCGTCGGCGTCCGCAAGCTCAACCGCTACGGGGCCGATGTCCTGGCCATCTGCGACGGTCAGGAGCCTGCGGCGGGTGTCGCGGAGGACTGATTCAAACTCGTCGAAAAAATAGTTTGCGCATGCCCCAGCAATCCCCATAGGTTCTTAGACACGGGAACAGGGGGCCTTCTCGAAGGCCCTGATCCCGTGCTGTACTTGCATATCCGAAGGACCGGTCTCACCCCCGGTCCCCCGAGACGCCGAGAGGAGGCGATTCCAGTGATCAGCATCAACACCAGCTCCGCCAGCACCGTGAAAATGACCGATCCCTCGGTCGTCTCCCTGTGCATGCTCGGCGTTTCGAACCTGGGCACCGGTCTGTCCGGCATTTCTGCCGCCCGTCCGGCGTCCGCCGTGTCTCTCGCGGTCCTTCCCGTCCGTGAGCGCAATGAGCGACCGACCAAGGCACTGGAAGCAGTAGGAGCACAGGCGCAGGCCTATGCCTTTGCGCCCGGTGCCGGAGGCCGGAAGCAGACGACGCAGCACCACCAGATGTGGGCCTTCCGTGGGCCAGAACCCTGGAGTGATCCAGCCTGATCGATCAGGCCGGCGCCTTCAGGGCCGCGGAACCCCACCCGGGATCCGCGGCCCTTCTGTTTTCCCCGAACGGGGACGACGGAGCGAAGGGGCCTCGGGACAAGAAAAGAACCCGGTACCAAGCCGACAACCGGCCCAACAGGGCCGGACCGACCAGACGAGGAAGAACAACCGTGCAACTCGAAGCGCACGCCCCGTCCGTACCGCCTTCCGAAACGATCCCCCCGCCCGGCCTCACGGAGGACTCCACCTTGACTCCGCTCACTACGCTCACCGCGCTCGACGACGCCATCGAGAACCTGGGCGTGCCCGTCCCCTGCCGTTCCTACGACCCGGAGGTCTTCTTCGCCGAGTCGCCGGCCGATGTCGAGTACGCCAAGTCCCTCTGCCGCACCTGCCCGCTGATCGAGGCCTGCCTCGCCGGCGCGAAGGAGCGGCGTGAGCCCTGGGGCGTCTGGGGTGGCGAGCTCTTCGTCCAGGGTGTCGTCGTGGCCCGCAAGCGGCCGCGTGGCCGTCCGCGCAAGAACCCGGTCACGGCATGAACATCACCCTCGGAACGATCGACCGCCCCCTCACGCACGATCCCAAGAAGCAGGCCCCGATGAAGCCGTCCACCCCCAGCGAGCCCGTCGGCTCCGCGATCCCAGACTTCACCACTCCGGGTGCGACCGAGTCGCGCCAGAACAGGACCCGAGAGATGCAACTCATCCCAGAAGCCATGGCCCGTGCGCATATGCACGAGCGACTGCGGGAGGCCGAGCGGGACCGGCAGGCGCTGCGCCTGCTGGCCGCCCGCCGGATGCAGCGCAAGGCCGAGCGTGCCTCGATGCGCGCCCGCCGTGCGCTCGCCATGGCCGTCATGCAGTAACCGATCACACCTGAAGCGGTGGCCTCCCGACCCCGGGAGGTGAAAGCTCCCCCGCGGGGGCCGGTCCGTCCGAACGGACCGGCCCCCGCGGTGCGTTCTGCCCGCCGATCCCCGGCCGCGGCGATATCGTCGCCGCGTGACGAGTCCTCCCGGAGGCAGCGACAACAGCGCCTCCACCGTGGAGCCCCAGCCCCTGGTGTGCGCCCGCTGCGGCACCCGGTCCGAAGGCCCCCAGCCCACCTGGACCTGCTCCGTGGAGAACGGAACCCGCAGCTACTTCTGCGACATCTGTGCCAGGGAGAACCTCAGGGCGATCGAGGGACGGCTGGACTCGTCCTGGTGGTAGGCCGCATTCGCGCCACCATTCGCCCGCCTCGCGCCATCACCGACCCGACCCGCGCACTCCGGGTCTCGGCTCACGCCTCCGCGGCGGGTTCCTCCTCGTCCAGGTACTCCTCGTACTCCTCCGGGTCCTCCGGAACGAACCCCGGCAGCCACTCCTCCAGCTCCTCGCGCAGCCGCACCGTCGCGCCCAACTGGCACAGGACGCCGATTGTGCTCAATGTCACTCGATGTATCAGGAGATACGCCGGGGGCAGATTGAGCTGCTTGCCCAACTGGTGGGCGGGGGAGCGGGGGTCGGCGATACGGGCGGCCTGGCTGCGCATCCAGCCGCGGCTGAAGGTGAACGCGTCGACCTGGGCCGGCTCGATGATCGGCACCAGGTAGTCGAGGACGGCGTCGGGGTCCAGCTCTATCGAATCCTTGACGAAGCCCTCCGCGCGCAGCAGTTCGTAGACCGCCTCGGCGTCGCCGTCGAGCGTCATGCGCAGGGAGTCGCCGATGGGTGTCGGCAGGCCACCGGGAAGACGGTCGACCGTGCCGAAGTCCAGGACGCCCAGACGCCAGTCGTCCTTGCCGTCCGGATCGGCGGGCAGCAGCCGGAAGTTACCCGGATGCGGATCCGCGTGGAGCAGGCCGGTGCGGGCCGGCCCGGAGAAGAGGAAGCGGGCCAGGAGCTGGCCTGCCCGGTCGCGCTGCTCCTGGGTGCCGTCGGCGATCACCTCCGACAGCGGGATCCCGTCGATCCACTCCGTGACCAGGACCTGGTCGCACTGGTGGACCACGGCGGGCACCAGGACATCCGGGTCGCCCTCGAACTCCTCCGCGTGTGCCCGCTGGGCCTGCGCCTCCAGGCCGTAGTCCAGCTCCTCGGAGACCCGGTCGCGGAGCTCGGCGATGAGGGGCTTGATGTCCATCCCGGGGATGAGGGGGCCCAACAGGCGGGCGAAACGGCTCAGTTGGGTCAGATCGGACAGGAGAGCCTCGCCGGCGCCCGGGTACTGCACCTTGACCGCGACCTCGCGGCCGTCGTGCCACACCGCCCGGTGCACCTGGCCGATCGACGCGGCGGCCGAGGGCTTGTCCTCGAACTCCAGGAACAACGCGCGCCAGTCCGCGCCGAGCCGCTCCTCCAGCACACCGTGCACGGTGCGCGTCGGCATCGGCGGCGCCGCCTCCTGGAGCTTGGTCAGCGCGGCACGATAGGGACCGGCGACCTCCTCGGGCAGCGCCGACTCGAAGACGGACAGTGCCTGCCCGAACTTCATCGCACCGCCCTTGAGCTCGCCGAGCACCTTGAACAGTTGCTCCGCCGTGCGTTGTTGCAGCTCGCGGCCGACGATCTCCGCGGACTCGCCCACGATCCGTTTCCCGAGCCCCCACGTCGCTCTCCCGGCGAAGCCGAGCGGGAGCGCGGCGAGCTTGGCGGTGCGGGTGACCGCCTTGCGGGGAAGATCAGACATGCGCCCTCCAAGTCCCGGCCGGCCGGGCCGAGTCTGCCTTACGGCGCACGTCCCTCGACGGCCGGTCCCCTCCCATTGTCGCGTGTCGATCCTCGTCCGTAGAGGTGTGTGTCTCCTTACCTTTCTTCGCACCTTTCTCCGCGCTCTTCTCTGCGGCGCCGCACGGGCAGGCGGAATGCGCCCAGACCGGCCGCGCGTGCCAGTGCAGAGAGGGCAGCGAGACCTCCCATCGCGCGCCCGCGCTGGACGGTGACTGCCCGTCCAGGAAGGCGAGCGCGTGCGCGGCCGCCAGCCCGGCGACGGTCGTGGCCAGCGTCAGGTCGCAGGGCCGCACCTGCGGCTGCTTCCCGGAGCGCCACTGCGCGACCAGACGGGGCCAGGTCGGATCCCGGTCGGTGCGCGCGTGGTGCAGACAGCCCGCGCAGGACGTCTCGCCGGGCAGGACCAGCGGGCCCACGACTCCCGTGCCCTCCACGACACCGGCGTACAGATGAGGGGTCCCCGAGACGATCAGGCCGGTGGCGGCGGCCGGGTCGGGCGCGTGCACGGCGACGTCGTCGCGCGGGGCGAGGACCACCAGGGAGAAACCGGGGTCGCTCTCCTCCGCCGTGGCGTGCGAGGTCCGGCGCGGCGGGCGGTCCGGTGCCGCCCGACGGACCGCCCGCCGCGCCGCCTCGTCCCTGCGCTCGCCGACCGCCTCGGCGGGCAGCCCGCCCGGAGCGATGTCCCAGGGCTCGGTATGACCGCCGTCGCGCACGTCGACCTCGCCGACCCCCGCGCCCGACAACAGCGCGGCCAGCACCGCGCCCACCCGGCCCGCGCCCCTCACCTGCACGCGCAGCTCGCGCCGCGCCGCCAGACGGCCCATCGACTCGCCCGGCTCGCCGGTGAGCAGGGAGAGCGACGCGAGGTCCGGGCGCAGCCGGTCGAGGACGTCCTTCTTCGCGCGGAGGGCGTCGGCGGCGGGCCCGCCGCCCTTCGCGTCGTCGAGCAGGCCCGCGTGCGCCAGCCCCTCCACCAACTGGTCGACATGGCCCTCGGGCAGATCCATCCGGTGGCCCTCCTCGCGCAGGAGAGGCAGTCCGCGTGTGCCGTTGAGCAGGTCCAGGAAACTGCCCGTCGCCGTGTCCATCGGGCCCAAAGTCATCGCGTGCGCCGGTGTCATCCCGAACTGCACGGTGTGGAGATCGCGCCAGCCGCGCCGCAGCGCGGGCTTCACCATCGGATGCATGACAGGCCCCCGTAGCCCTAGGAAGTACGTCCCGTGGTGCCGGCGGAACCGGTCGGTGCTCCGCCTGCGATGCCAGCCTGCCCGGCCCGGGCGTCGGGTGCAGAAAGTTGTCCACAGGCTGTGGGATTCGTCGTACAAATCAAACGCTTGGTGGCGGATCGATACCGAAACCGCCCCGGAGTCGGGACTTCCCGCGTGTGCAGAGGGTAACGTCGTGGCGTGCCCGCCGACCCACTGCACAGCGCCGGAAAACCACAGCGCAGTACGACGAGACAGCCGCCAAGCGGCTCGGGGGCGAGCGCGATCGAGGTCCGCAGGAGTGCGCGTCGGCGCAGAACGGTCTCCGCGTACCGCGAGGGCGATCGCACCGTCGTGCTGATCCCCGCCCGGATGTCCGAGGCGGAGGAGAAGCGCTGGGTCACCGTCATGCTCGACAAACTGGCCGCCCAGGAAAGCAAACGCGTGCTCGGTGACGCGGAGCTGTCCGAGCGCGCCGAGCGACTGTCGGCCCAGTACTTCGACGGCCGTGCCCGGCCCACCTCGGTGCGCTGGGTCACCAACCAGAACACACGCTGGGGCTCCTGCACGCCCTCCGAGGGAAGCATCCGTCTCTCCCACCGGCTGCAGGGCATGCCCGAGTACGTCGTCGACTACGTGCTGCTGCACGAGCTGGCGCATCTCCTGGTACCCGGACACGGACCGCGTTTCTGGCGGCTCCTGGAGGCCTATCCGCGCACCGAGCGGGCCAAGGGATACCTCGAAGGCGTGGTCGCGGCCGAGCGGCTGCCCCATCCCCCCGGCACCCGCGACGAATGACGGCCCCTTGTGGGGGATTGTGTACCGGGTCTGTACCGACATCCTCCGGTGTCAGTGATTGCCGTTAGCCTGGCGCGACTCACTTGCATCGGGATGGGGGACGGTCGTTACGCATGGCCAGGGAATTCCAACGCGGCCACAAGGCCAAGATCAGTGACCTCACCGCGGGCACGGATCTGTACGTAGGTGTGCAGATCACCGGCCCCGGACTGACGTTCGACATTAGCTGCTTCGGACTCGACGCCGAGGAGCGGCTCTCGGACGACCGGTACTTCGTGTTCTTCAACCAGCCGAAGTCCCCCGAGGAGTCCATCCAGCTCCTGGGTGCCCAGGCGGGCGACTCGGAGTCCTTCCGGGTCACGCTCGACAAGATCCCGCCGCAGATCCACAAACTGTCGTTCACGGCGACGCTCGACGGCGCCGGGCAGATGTCGCAGATCGCCCCCGGGTACGTCCGTATCGTCGCGGGCGGCGAGGAGGTGGCCCGCTACTCGTTCAACGGTTCGGAGTTCACCACCGAGCGGGCCGTGATGCTGGGTGACTTCTACCTGAAGGACGTCTGGCGCTTCGCCGCCGTCGGTCAGGGCTTCGACGGTGGCCTCGACGCGCTGCTGAAGAACTTCGGCGGCGAGGTCGCCGAGGAGGAGACGCCCGAGCCGCAGCAGGCACAGCCCGTGCCGCCGCAGTCCGGCGCCGCCCCCGGCTTCGCCCCGCCCGCTTTCGGCGCCCCCGCGGCTCCGGCACCCGCCCCGGCTCCCCAGCCGGTCGCGCAGGGGTACGCACCTCCGCCGGTGCCGGCGCCGGCACCCGCGCCCTCCGTGCATGCCGCGCCGACCATCATCGCGCCCATGACCCCGCCCGGGGCGGGCACGGTGCCGCCCCCGGGTCCCGTGCCCGCGCCCTACGGCCAGCCGCAGCCGCCGTACGGACAGCAGGCCCCGGGCCAGAGCCCGCCTCCGCCGCCCGGTTACGCGCAGCCCCAGGCTCCGCACGCGCCGGGCCCGCCGCCCGGCTACGGGCAGCCGACCCCGCCCCCGGGCTACGGTCAGCCGCCCGCGCCTCCCGGCTACGGGCAGCAGCCGCCCGCGTTCGGGCAGGTCCCGGGGCAGGCGGCCGGCTACGGAGTGCCCCAGGGCGCTCCCCAGGGCGCCGGTGTGTCGGCCGCGCTGGAGAAGTTCAAGGAGACGCCCACCGGGCAGCGCTGGACGCAGCAGAACAAGAAGCTCGTCCGCGTCGACCTCGGCATCGGCGGCCAGCCCGTGCTGGCCCGTCAGGGCAGCATGGTGCTCTACCAGGGCAAGGTCGACTTCGGCTACAAGGGCGCCGGGTTCGCCGGGCGGATCGTCGGCAACGCGACCGGCCAGGAGATGCAGCTCATGCGCTGCACGGGCCAGGGCCAGGTGTTCCTCGCCGAGAACTCCACCCATCTGCACCCCGTCGAGCTCCAGGGGGACGCGATCTGCGTCTCCGCGGAGAACGTCCTCGCCTTCGACGAGAGCCTCCAGTACGAGGTCCGCCGTATCGAGGGACACGGCATCCCCGGGGGCGCGCTGTTCACGATGCAGTTCCAGGGGACCGGCACCATCGTCGTGAAGACCCACGGTTCGCCCGTGGTGCTGCCGGTCACGCCGACCACGTTCGCCGACTGCAACGCGGTCGTCGCCTGGTCCGCCGCCGCCCAGGTGATCGTCTCCAGCCAGGTCCGGATGCGCCGCAACGCGTACCCCGGAGACACCGGGGAGAGCGTCAACCTGCAGTTCCGGGCCGCCCCCGGCAACTTCATCGTCGTCCAGCCGTACGAGGTCTGAGGGAGCCCGTCATGAACCAGCCGCTCGCGGGCTACGCCCCCGCACCCGTCACCGCCCGCATGGAGAACCACGGCAACAACATGCTGAAGGTCGCCATGCAGACCGGAAGCGACCTCTTCGCGCGCGTGGGCTCGATGATCGCCTACGAGGGCTTCATCCAGTACGAACCCAACCCGCCGGCCGTGCGCCAGATCGCGCGCGACTGGATGACCGGCGAGGGCGCGCCCCTGATGAAGTGCTCCGGCGACGGACTGCTCTACCTCGCCGACTACGGCGCCGACGTCGTCGTGATCAACCTCAACGGCGACGGGATCTCCGTCAACGCCACCAACCTGCTTGCCTTCGACGCCCACCTCACATGGGGTGTGGAGCGGGTCAAGGGGCTGGCGAAGTTCGCCGGTCAGGGCCTGTGGAACACCAAGATCACCGGCCAGGGCTGGGTCGCGCTGACCTCCCGGGGCAAGCCGATCGTCGTCGACTGCGGCGGGGGCGAGGACGAGACCTACGTCGACCCGGACGCGCTCGTCGCCTGGTCCCCGAACCTCAAGGTGAAGGGCAAGCGGAGCTTCAAGGCGCAGTCGCTGATCGGCCGCGGCAGCGGCGAGGCCTACCAGATGGCCTTCTCCGGGCAGGGCATCGTCGTCGTCCAGCCCAGCGAGGACAGCACCGACCGACTCCGGCTCCGGGGCTGAGGGGGGACACGACACCATGCAGAGCCCGCTTTTCGCGTTCAACGACTCGCAGTCCCAGGACCGCTACAGCCTCCAGAACAAGCAGATGCTGCGCGTCGTCCTGGAGGGCCACGACGACATCCTCGCCCGCAAGGGCACGATGGTCGCCTACCAGGGGCTCGTCGAGTTCGACGCCGAGTACCAGAGCAACCAGCAGGGACGCGCGCGTGCCTACACCGGCGAGGGCCTCAACCTGATGCGCTGCCACGGGCAGGGCACGGTCTTCCTCGCCAACCTCGCCCAGCACATCCACGTAGTGGATGTGGAACAGGACGGCCTCACCGTCGACAGCAGCTACGTCCTCGCGATGGACTCCTCGTTGCACCACGAGGTCATCGCCGTGGACAGCCTGTACGGCATCTCCGGCTCCGGGAAGTACCAGCTCAACATCACCGGCCGCGGCAAGGTCGCCCTGATGACCTCGGGCGCGCCCCTGATGATGCAGGTCACGCCCGACAAGTACGTCAACTGCGACGCCGACGCGATCGTCGCCTGGTCCACCGGCCTGCGCGTCCAGATGCAGGCCCAGACGCACTCCTCCGGCGTGTGGCGGCGCCGCGGCAACACCGGCGAGGGCTGGGAGCTGAGCTTCATGGGCAGCGGCTACGCGCTCGTCCAGCCCAGCGAACTCCTGCCGCCGCAGAACGCGGCGATCGGCCAGGGCGTCGCCGCCCAGTTCGGCATGGGCCAGCACGGCGCACACGCCCAGAACCAGGGCAACGCCTGGAGCTGAGCGTCCGGAAGACCGACGTAAGGGGCGCCCGCACTTGCGGGCGCCCCTTACACGTCCAACGCCTGCCACACCCCGCTCAGAGCCTGGCGTGCGTCGCCTCCAGCAGCCGCAGAACCGACTCGTCCGCCACAGCCGCTACCTCGTCGAAGGCGAACCAGCGCAGGTCCAGGGACTCGTCGCTGATCTCCTGCACGGCGTCGGGGGGTGCCAGCACCGCGTACTGGACGTCGTAGTGGAAGTGGCACGGCGCCGGGATGGGATGCAGGTCCAGGCGGACCGGGCCGCCCGGCAGCAGGGTCAGTCCGGTGATGCCGGACTCCTCCGTGGCCTCGCGCAGCGCCGCAGCCTTCAGGGAGGTGTCCTCCGGCTCGCAGTGGCCGCCCATCTGGAGCCACATCCGCAGCTTCTTGTGCAGGGTCAGCAGGACCCTGCCGTGCTCCGGGTCGACCACCAGGCCGCTCGCCGTGATGTGACCGGCATGGCAGGACTTCCACATGCCGTCCGGGTGCGCGGCCAGGTGGTCCAGGTAGGCCTGGCACAGGTCCGTCTGGTCCTCGTAGCTCTTGAGTACGAGGACCGCGTCGTCGTACAGGCTCACTCGGTGTCGTCGTCCTTGGAGTCCTCGTCCTTCGTCAGGTTCGGCTTCTCCGCGGAGCCGCTCGCCGCCTCGCCGAGCATCTTGTCCAGCTCGGAGAAGTCGAGCTGCTCGCGGTGCACGAAGCCGTCCGGGTCGTCCAGGTCGGAGGCCGTGGGCAGCATGTCCGGGTGGGCCCACAGACCGTCCCGGCCGTCGACACCGCGCGCGTCCGTGAGCGAGGCCCACAGACGGGAGGCGTCGCGCAGCCGGCGCGGGCGCAGCTCCAGGCCGATCAGCGTGGCGAACGTCTGCTCGGCGGGACCGCCCGTCGCGCGACGGCGCCGCAGGGTCTCGCGGAGCGCGTCGGCGGATGTCAGACGCGGCTTCGCGGCCGCGTGGACCACTGCGTCCACCCAGCCCTCGACGAGCGCCAGAGCCGTCTCCAGACGGGCCAGGGCGGCCTTCTGCTCCGGAGTGTCCTCGGGCTGGAACATGCCCTGCTGGAGGGCGTCCTGCAACTGCTCCGGGTTCTGCGGGTCGAACTGGCCGACCACGTCCTCCAGCTTGGCGGTGTCGACCTTGATCCCGCGCGCGTACCCGTCGACCGCGCCGTACAGGTGCGAGCGCAGCCACGGCACGTGCGCGAACAGGCGCTGGTGGGCCGCCTCGCGCAGGGCGAGGTAGAGCCGCACCTCCTCCTGCGGGACGCCCAGGTCCTTGCCGAACGCCACGATGTTCAGCGGCAGCAGCGCGGCCTTGCCGACCGGGCCGAGCGGCAGACCGATGTCGGTCGAGCCGACGACCTCGCCCGCGAGCGTGCCCACGGCCTGCCCGATCTGCGTGCCGAACATGGCGCCGCCCATCGAGCGCATCATGCCGATCAGCGGGCCCGCCATGGCCTGCATCTCCTCCGGCAGGACGTCGCCCATGGCCGCGCCGACGCGCTCGGCGACCGGGTCCACGAGCTCCTTCCAGGCCGGCAGGGTCGCCTCGACCCACTCCGCGCGGGACCACGCCACGGCGGATCCGGCACCGGACGGCAGCGAGGTCGCGTCGTCCAGCCACAGGTCGGCGAGGCGGACGGCCTCCTCGACCGCGGTGCGCTCGGCGGGGCCGATGCTCGCGTCCTTGACGCCGTCCTGGGTGCCCTGGGAGACCGTCTGGCGGGCGATCTGCTTGGCCATGTCCCAGTTCACCGGGCCGCCCTCGTACGAGAGCATCTGGCCCAACTGCTGGAACGCGGCGCCCAGGTCGGTGGGGTTCAGGGAGCCGAACATGGCTGCGAGCGGATTGTCCGCGCCGGGGCCGCCAAAGCCCCCGGCACCGGGCAGCCCGCCAAAACCGAACGGGTTGGCCGGTCCCTGACCACCACCGCTCTCCTGGTCCTTCTTCTTGCCCTCGTCGCCGTCGTCCGGCTCCTCCGGCGGAAGGCCGAATCCGAATGGGGTGTCACTCACGGGATTCCTCGGCTGTTAAGGCCGCCGGTTCTCTCCGACGGCGCGACTGCCCTTCAACACCACCCAGCGTAGACACCGCGGGCCGATCAGGCCTCGGTGCTTCGCCGAGACCTGGCCTGCGGCAGGATGGATGCCACCTGGTCCGGACGCGTCACGCGCGTCCGTACTGAAGACAACCGCTGGAGACGCCCGGTGAGTTCCCCAGATCCGCAGGTTCGCGCAGCGCGAAACCACTCAACCAGTCCCGCCGTGCGCGGGCCCGTCGTCGCGGTCACCGGCGCCGCGTCCGGGGTCGGGGCGCTGCTGACCGAGCGGCTCGCCGCCTCCGAGGAGATCAAGCAGGTCATCGCCATCGACGAGCGGCGCGGGGAGTGCGCGGCGGCCCAGTGGCACATCCTCGACGTACGGGATCCGGCCATCGCGGAGAAGCTGCGCGGCGCGGACGTCGTCGTCCATCTGGCGCTGGACCTCGATCTGGAGACCGACCCGGCCGCCCGTTCGGCGTACAACGTGCGGGGGACGCAGACCGTGCTGACCGCCGCCGCGGCGGCCGGTGTGCACCGGGTCGTGCTCTGCACCTCGGCGATGGTCTACGGAGCGCTGCCCGACAACGAACTGCCGCTCTCGGAGGACGCCGAACTGCGCGCCACCGCGGAGGCCACCGGGGTCGGCGACCTGCTGGAGGTCGAGCGCCTCGCGCGGCGCGCGCCCCGGGCGCACCCCGGGCTCAATGTCACCGTCGTCCGCCCCGGAGTGCTCGTCGGCGGCACCGACACCGCACTGACCAGGTACTTCGAGTCGCCCCGGCTGCTGGTGGTGGCCGGGTCGCGGCCCGCCTGGCAGTTCTGCCATGTCGAGGATCTGTGCAGCGCCCTGGAGTACGCCGTCCTGGAGAAGGTCGACGGGGAACTCGCCGTCGGCTGCGACGGCTGGCTGGAGCAGGAGGAGGTCGAGGAGCTCAGCGGCATCCGTCGCATGGAGCTGCCGTCGGCCGTCGCGCTCGGCGCCGCCGCCCGGCTGCACCGGATCGGACTCACCCCGTCCCCGGCCGGCGACCTCGCGTACACGATGTACCCCTGGGTAGTCAGCGGAAGCCGGCTGCACGACGCGGGCTGGCGGCCGCAGTGGACCAACGAGGAAGTGCTCGCCGAGCTGCTGGAAGAGGTCGCCGGGCGGCACACGGTCGTCGGACGACGGCTCGGCCGCAAGGACGCGACGGCGGCCGGTGCCGCGGGCGCGACGGTCGCCCTGCTGGGCGCGGCGGCGGTCGTACGACGGGCGCGGAAGGCCCGGCGGCGGATCTGAGCAGCGCAAGCCCGTAAAACACCTGCTCCTGTAGGACGCTCCAAACAGGCACGCGCGTGTGCCTGGTGAAAGTGCTATTCCGGGCTGTCGGCGGGGTGGGGCACGATGGAGGCATGGCACCCACGATCGACCATCCCGGTGAGCAGGCCGCGCAGGATCCCATCAAGCTGATCGGGATCCGGGACACCCCGCTCTCCGTGGACGAGGTCTTCAGGGCCGTCGGGGACGACGCGGCCGGTGGGACGGCCCTCTTCGTCGGGACCGTGCGCAATCACGACGGCGGAGCCGATGTCGACGAGCTGGGGTACTCCTGCCATCCCAGTGCCGAGGCCGAGATGCGCCGCGTCGCCGAGAAGGTCGTCGCGGACTACCCGGTGCGGGCGCTGGCCGCCGTCCACCGTGTGGGGGAGCTCGGGATCGGTGACCTGGCGGTCGTCGTCGCCGTGTCGTGTCCGCACCGGGGTGAGGCCTTCGAGGCGTGCCGGAAGCTGATCGACGACCTCAAGCACGAGGTGCCGATCTGGAAGCACCAGAAGTTCTCCGACGGCACCGAGGAGTGGGTCGGCGCCTGCTGATGGGCGCTCACCGGTTGCGTAACCGCCCCCCGGGCCCGAGCGTTGTCAGTGGGGCTGGCTAATCTGCTGATCAGTCAGTTGAGGTGACTCTGTGGGGTTGGGAGGTCGGCATGGCGGCACTCGCCTGGTTGTTGATTCCGCTGGTGGCCGCGATAGGTGCCGGTCTGTGGGGCAGTTGGGCGAACAGGACCCGCAAGGTGCGCAGCGACGGTCCGGAATTGGACGGCTATGCCCGCTTCCGCGAAGCGATGGACAAGTCCCACTCCGGCACGTGAGCGGAAGGCGGCCCTGACGGTGCGCTGACAGAAGCGTCCCGTACTGTCGTGCCATGCCACGCCGCACCGCGACGATGCTCGCCTCCACCCTGATGCTGATCGCGCTCCTGTGCGCCGGAGTCCTCATCAACGTCCCGTACGCGGAGATGTCGCCGGGCCCGACGGTGAACACGCTCGGGGACCACGACGGCGAGCCGGTGCTGCAGATCACCGGGCGCAAGACCTACCCGACGACCGGTCACCTGAACATGACGACGGTCCGGGTCACCAGCGCCGACTACAACATGAACCTCATCGAGGCCGTGTACGGCTGGCTCGCCCACGACGACAAGATCGTCCCGCACGACACGCTGTACCCCGACGGCAAGACGGAGCAGCAGTCGACCCAGGAGAACGCCGAGGAGTTCAGCCAGTCCCAGGAGAGCGCCAAGGTCGCCGCCCTGGACCAGTTGGGCGTCCCGGTGAAGTCCTGGGTGATCGTCTCGACGGTCGTCAAGGGCACCCCGGCCGAGAACAAGCTGCACGCCGGTGACGTGATCAAGGCCGTCGACGGTACGGCGGTGAAGCAGCCCGACGACGTCGCGAAACTGGTCACCAAGCACAAGCCCGGCGAGAACGTCGTGTTCACGATCGTGCCCGCCAAGGAGCAGGCCGACGCCGTGAAGGCGAACAAGACGGCGACCGCGACGAAGAAGATCACGATCACCACCGCGACCTCCGACGACAGCGGCACCAAGCGCGCCATCGTCGGCATCTCGGCCGGAACCGATCACACGTTCCCGTTCACCATCGACATCAAGCTCGCCGACGTCGGCGGCCCGAGCGCCGGCCTGATGTTCGCGCTCGGCATCTACGACAAGCTCACCCCGGGTGACCTCACCGGCGGCAAGTTCGTGGCGGGCACCGGCACGATCGACGACGAGGGCAAGGTCGGCCCGATCGGCGGCATCTCGATGAAGACGGTCGGCGCGCGCAGCAAGGGCGCCCGGTACTTCCTGACGCCCGCCGACAACTGCGCGGAGGCCGCCAAGGACACCCCCGGTGGCCTCCAGCTCGTCAAGGTGAACACCATCAAGGACGCGATCAGCGACCTCAAGCTGATCAACAGCGGCAAGACGGACGACCTGCCGAAGTGCACCACCAAGGGCTGAACAAGCCCTCTTCTTAAAGAAGACCTCGCGTACGACTCCGGGGGCGCCCGCAGACAGAGGGCGCCCCCGGAGTCGTACGAGAAGAACCGGAGTCGTGGCGGACGACGTCAGTCCTCGAAGGTCGCCGACAGGGCTTCCGCGAGGCCCGGGACCAGGGCGCCGCCCGTGAGGACCTCCGTGGGAGAGTCCTTCTCGCGCAGGCGCAGGGCCGAGTCGCGGGTGCCGTCGCGCAGGACCGCGACCGTCATGCGGACCTCCTGGCGGTCCGGGTGCTGGGCGACCCACTGGGTGAGCTTCTTCTCGCTCAGGCCGTCCGGGACGGAGGCCTCGGCGGACGGCGGCAGCATCAGGCGCTCGACCGTGAGCGCGCAGCCAACTACCGCGTCGGGCCAGGCGATCGTGCCGAGGAACTCGTCCAGCGGCTTTCCGGCCGGGATCTCCTCCTGCTCGATCGGAGTGAGACCGGTGGTCTCGGGCTCGTCCCGCAGGCCGAGTTGGGCCGCGAGGCCGGGTTCCTGGGCCCGCAGTCGCGCGGTGTCTACCAGGGCGAAGAGGCGAGCGGGCTGGTCCCAGCCGAGGCCGGAGGCGTACTCGTCGATCTCGAGTACGGCCCGGGTGAGGGGGTTCGCTGCCATGGGAGTGTTGGACATGGTCACAATCCTGCCTCGTTCATGGCCGGAATCGGGAACCGAGTAAACGGTGAGTAAGTTGCATAGGTGTGGGCCCGCGATCACGCGGGGCTACGGCGGGTCCGCGAAACCGGGGACCTGACGCAACGACAGCGACCAACAGCGAACTTCGAGGTGCGCACCTTGGCTTTCCAGATGCCGGACCGCGGCGGAGGCCCGCAAGGGCCGCGGATCAGAGTGGGCCGCCCGTCCCGGCGTGTCCGGACTTTGCTCATGACACTGGGCGTCCTTGCCGTACTCGGCATGGCGTTCACGATGTTCGCGGGCTTCTGGACGGACTGGCTCTGGTACCGGTCGGTGCATTACTCGTCCGTGTTCACCACCACCCTGACGACGAAGATCGGCCTGTTCTTCGTCTTCGGTCTGCTGATGGCGGCCGCGGTCGGGGTGAACATCTGGCTGGCGCACCGTCTGCGCCCGCCGCTCAGCGCCATGTCGATGGAGCAGCAGAGCCTCGACCGCTACCGCATGGGCATCGCGCCGTACAAGAAGTGGCTGCTGCTGGCGATCACCGCCCTCGTCGGGCTGATCGCGGGCGCCTCGGCGTCCAGTCAGTGGCGGGTCTGGCTGATGTGGGTCAACGGCGTGCCCTTCCACCAGAAGGACCCGCAGTTCCACCTCGACGTGTCCTTCTACGCCTTCGACCTGCCCTGGTACCGCTTCCTGCTCGGCTTCGGCTTCGCCGCCGCGATCCTCTCGCTGCTCGCCGCCGCGCTGACGCACTACCTGTACGGCGGGCTGCGCATCACCAGCCCGGGCGCGCGTGCCACGGCCGCGGCCACCGGGCATCTGTCGGTGCTGCTCGGCATCTTCGTCGCGCTCAAGGCGGTCGCCTACTGGCTCGACCGGTACGGACTCGCGGTCAAGTCCAGCGACTTCAAGGCGACGGGCGACTGGACGGGCCTTCGGTACGTCGACGCGAACGCGTATCTGCCGGCCAAGACGATCCTGTTCTGCATCGCCGTCATCTGCGCGCTGCTGTTCTTCGCCACCCTGTGGCGGCGCACCTGGCAGCTCCCCGTCATCGGCTTCGGCCTGATGGTGCTCTCCGCGATCCTCATCGGCGGCCTGTACCCGGCGATCGTCCAGAAGTTCACGGTCCAGCCGAACGAACAGGCCAAGGAAGCCCCGTACGTCCAGAAGAACCTCAAGGCGACGCGCGAGGCCTACGGCATCGACGACACCAAGGTCACGGAGTACTCGGGGACGAGCACCACCAAGGACAAGGCCAAGCTGCGTTCCGACGTCGACTCCACGGCGAGCGTCCGCATCGTGGACCCGAACGTCGTGTCGCCCACGTTCCAGCAGCTCCAGCAGATCAGGAACTACTACGCGTTCCCGACCAACCTGGATGTCGACCGCTACAGCGAGGACGGCAAGGACCAGGACACGGTCATCGGGCTGCGTGAGCTGAACCTCAACGGCATCCCGAAGAACAACTGGATCAACGACCACTTCCGCTACACCCACGGCTACGGCGTGGTCGCCGCCAAGGGCACCGAGGTCGACTCCGAGGGCCGGCCGGTCTTCACCGAGTCCGATCTGCCGTCCACGGGTGACCTCGGCAAGTACGAGCAGCAGATCTACTACGGCGAGAAGACCACCACGTACTCGATCGTCGGCGGTCCCCAGAAGGAGATCGACTACTCCGACGACAGCGGCGAGAAGACCACCAGCTACACCGGCAAGAGCGGGGTCAACCTCTCCAACCCGCTCAACCGGGCCGCGTACGCGGTGGCGTTCAACGAGCCGCAGATCCTCTACTCCGGTGCGATCGGCGAGGGTTCGCGGATCCTCTACAACCGCACGCCCAAGGAGCGCGTCGAGGCGGTCGCGCCCTGGCTGACCATCGACGGCGACGCCTACCCGGCGATCGTGGACGGTCGTATCCAGTGGATCGTCGACGCGTACACGACGAGCAACGGATACCCGTACGCCTCGCGGACGACCCTCGGGGACACCACGGCCGACTCGCTCACCGCGACCAACAACAACCGCGCGGTGGTGGCCCAGCAGAACCAGGTCAACTACATCCGCAACTCGGTGAAGGCGACCGTCGACGCGTACACCGGTGCCGTCAAGCTCTACCAGTGGGACACCGAGGACCCGGTCCTGAAGACCTGGATGAAGGCGTTCCCGAACACGGTCGAGCCCAGGAAGGACATCTCGTCCTCCCTGATGGCCCATCTCCGGTACCCGCAGGACCTGTTCAAGGTCCAGCGCGAGCTGCTCACCCGCTACCACGTGACGGACGCGCAGACGTTCCTCAGCGGCAGCGAGGTGTGGCAGGTGCCGGACGACCCGACCAACAAGTCGGGCAGCGCGGTCCCGCCGTACTACCTGAGCATGAAGATGCCGGACCAGTCCGCGCAGGCCTTCTCGCTGACGACGACGTTCACACCGAACGGCAGAGACAACCTCAGCGCCTTCATGGCCGTCGACTCCGAGGCAGGCACCCCGGACTACGGCAAGATCAGAATCCTGAAGCTGCCGACCAGTACGACCGTCGGCGGACCTAAACAGGTGCAGAGCGCCTTCAACTCCCAACAGGACATCGCCGAATCCATCAAGCTGCTCAAGGGCGGCGACTCCGACATCGAGTACGGCAACCTGCTGACGGTGCCGCTCGACGGAGGACTGCTGTACGTGGAGCCCGTCTACGTACGCGGTGGTGGACTCAAGTACCCGCTCCTGCGCAAGGTGTTGGTGGCCTACGGGAACAAGACCGCCTTCGAGGACACGCTGGACGAGGGGCTCAACAAGGTCTTCGGGGCGGAGACCACCACGACCCCGCCACCGGACGAGGGCACCACTACGCCACCGACCTCCAGCAACCCCACGGTCCAGGCGGCGTTGAGCGACGCCCAGAAGGCCTTCGACGCCGGGCAGGAGGCGTTGAAGAAGGGTGACTGGGAGGCGTACGGCCAGGCGCAGAAGGACCTTCAGGCCGCGCTGAAGCGGGCCGAGGAGGCGCAGGCCGCGGCGGCCAAGGGCAAGAACAGCGCGAGTCCCAGCAGCAGTCCGAGTGCCAGTGGAAGTCCCAGCAGCAGTCCGAGCAGTTCGAGTGGTTAGCGCAGCTCAGGCGGCAGTTGATCACTAGGTCAGAGGCCCACCCCGCACCGTGGTACGGTTGCAACACAACGGCGCGGGGTGGAGCAGCTCGGTAGCTCGCTGGGCTCATAACCCAGAGGTCGCAGGTTCAAATCCTGTCCCCGCTACTGATCGAGAAGGCCCGGATCCTTTCAAGGATCCGGGCCTTCTCGCTGTGCGAACGCATGTGCCGACGAGGGTGACGGCCGTGCCGCCGGGGGGACTTGGTGAAACCGTGTTTCGCTTGTCTCTCTGTGGGCATGTCGACAAAACGCTGTAGAGACCTCACTGGCTGCGGTATACCAGGTGTACCCAGGTTGCAGGTGGTGCGACGATGGACGTTATGGGGGACAAGGCAACTCTGTTGGATACAGGGCGTTTTGTGCAGCCTTCCGACCGGGACGAGACCGGCGACGGAGAGGCTGTCGACGAGGCACGCACACGGCTCGCCGCACAGGCCGGCGACGTCGAGGCGACGAGTGTCCTCGGAGCGATGCTGCTGCGCCGCGGTGATCTCGACGGAGCCGAGCCGCTGCTGCGTGCCGCCACCGCCGAGGGCGACCGGGCCGCGGCCAACAACCTGGGAGTCCTCCTCCACCAGCGCGGATACGCCGACGACGCCGCCGGATGGTGGCGGATCGCGGCCGTGGCCGGTTCCGCCGCCGCCGCGCACGCGCTCGGCCGGTACCACCGCGAGCGCGGCGACGAGCCCGCCGCCGAGTACTGGCTGCGCCAGTCCGCCGAACAGGGCCACGCGCTGGGCGCGTACGCGCTCGCCGATCTGCTGGAGCACCGCGGGGACACCGCGGCCGAGCGGTGGATGCGGTCCGCCGCCGAGCGAGGGCACCGCGAGGCCGCGTACCGGCTGGCGCGGGCGCTCGATCGCCGGGTGCCGCACGAGGACGAGCGCGAGTACCCGTACGAGGGCGGGGACGGGGCCGACAACGGTGTCGCGTCGGTCCCTGGAGGTCCCGGTGCGTCCGGGGAGCCCGGGGACCCGGGAGGCGAGGCCGAGCAGTGGTATCGCCAGGCCGCCGCGCGCGGGCATCAGCGGGCCGCGCTGCAACTCGGGGCGATCCTGGAGAGGCGGGGCGAGCTCAAGGAGGCAGGGCGCTGGTATCTGACGTCCGCCAAGGACGGGGAGGCCCGCGCCGCCTGTGCGCTCGGGTTCCTGCTGCGCGACGCCGGCGACACCGAGAGCGCCGCCGTGTGGTGGCTGCGCGCCGCCCAGGACGGCGACGGCAACGCGGCCAACGCGCTCGGCGCGCTGCACGCCGAGCGCGGCGAGACACAGACCGCCGAGCGGTGGTACCGGGCCGCGATGGACGCCGGTGATGTGAACGGCGCGTACAACCTCGGGCTCCTGTGCGCCGAGCAGACGCGCACCGCGCAGGCCGAGCAGTGGTACCGACGGGCGGCCTACGCCGGACACCGCGAGGCGGCGAACGCGCTGGCCGTGCTGCTGCTCCAGGGCGGCGACGCGACCGGGGCCGAGCCGTGGTTCTCCAAGGCCGCGGAGGCCGGGAGCGTGGACGCGGCGTTCAACCTCGGGATTCTCTTCGCCGGGCGGGGTGACGAAGGTGTCGCGCTGCCCTGGTACGAGCGGGCCGCCGCCGCCGGGCACACGGAGGCGGCGTTGCAGGTCGGGATCGCCCGGCTGCGGGACGGGGACGAGCGGGAGGCCGAGCGGCATCTGCGGTGTGCCGCGGGTGGGGGGAGTTCGGAGGCGGCCTACCGGTTGGCCTCGGTGCTCGACGCTCGGCGGCCGCCTACGCCTGCGCACGAACTGGGCGAGCAGGTCCATGAGAAGACCGAGTGCGAGGAGTGGTACGAGAGGGCGGCGTCTCAGGGGCATCGGCGGGCGCAGGTGCGGGTCGGGATGCTGGCCGCCGCGCGCGGGGACGTCGTCGAGGCGGCTCGGTGGTATCGGGAGGCTGCCGAGGCCGGGTCTCGTAACGGGGCTTTCAATCTTGGGCTGTTGTTGGCTCGGGAGGGGAGTGAGCCGGAGGCCGCGGTGTGGTGGGCTCGGGCGGCTGATGCGGGGCATGGGCGGGCTGCGTTGCGGTTGGCGCTGGTGTACGCGCGGCGGGGGGAGTTGGCCGAGGGGCAGCGGTGGGCTGATCGGGCCGTTTCCCTGGGGCCCGCTGAGGTGTCCGAGCGGGCGGCTCGGCTTCGGGATGCGTTGCGGCAGGAGCTGACGGCGTAGGGGTGGGGTTTTTCGCCCCCGCCGCCCCTACCCGTCCCATCCTGGGGGCTGCCGCCCCCAGACCCCCGCTTCGGCCTGGACGGCCTCGTCCTCAAGCGCCGGACGGGCTGATTGTGCCGGCCTGTGCTGGAAGGTGCGGGCTGGGCTTTGCTGACCTGGGTGAATAAGCGATTTGCTTCTCTCCGTCCGTCTGACGTAACGTTGCATTCATCGACGCGGGGTGGAGCAGCTCGGTAGCTCGCTGGGCTCATAACCCAGAGGTCGCAGGTTCAAATCCTGTCCCCGCTACTGAAGGCCGAGGGCCGGAATCCGAAAGGGTTCCGGCCCTCGGTGTTTCTACGGCCGGTGGCCCACCGCCTCCTCGTACAGCGAGCGGTCCACGGTCCTGGATTCCGGGAGTACGGCGCCCTTCGAGACGCCGGCCGCCTTGTACGCGGCCTGTAGTCGCGTTGTCGTGCCCGCGCGGATCTCCCAGTCCATGGTCAGCGACGGGGTCGACTTCAGGACCGACTCGTCCGCCTTCAGGAGCTTCGCCAGGTATGTAACGAAGGCCGAGTCGCTCTTGTAGTCGCCCGCGAAGTACGTGTCCACCGTGCGGATGTAGGCCCGGAGGAGGGCCACGCCGGCGTCCACGTCGTCGTTCAGGAGTGTGCGGCCGTAGAGCATGCCGCCCAGGGGCTCGCCCTGCGGTTGGCCGCCGAGGAAGGCGTACCGGGGGTTGTCGTCGACCTTGCGCCAGACCGGGTCGAGGAGCCAGGCGGAGTCGACGCCGCCGTTCTGGAGGGCGGTGAGGACGTCGGCCGAACCGAGTTGCTGGTACCGGATCTTGTCCAGGCCGCCGCCGTGGGTCGCGAGGGCCTTCTCCATGGGGTACGCGATCACCGAGCCCTTGCCGATCATCGTGCCCATCCTGCGGCCCGCCATCCGGACGTCGGCCGCCGCCTCGCCCTTCTTCAGCTTGACCCACAGACCGCTCTTCGACTCGGGGTCGGGTGAGAAGTTCCCGGCGACCCACTTGATGTCGAAGCCGCCCTCGATGCCGTTCATGACGGCCGCCTCCGGGGCTGCCCACATCGCGTCGATGTCCCCCTTGGCCAGCAGGGGCAACGCGTCCGGGGTCGGGAGGACCTTGAGGGTGACGTCCAGGCCCTCCTTCTTGAACTCCCCTTTTTCCAGGGCGACTTCGAGCGGGGCGACATACTCCGCGCTCAGCGTTCCGGTCGCGATCGTCACCTTTCGCGTCTTGGTGAGGGGGCGGGGTGCCGGGGTGAGGGGGCGGCAGCGTGCCGGGGCGCGGGTGGGGGAGAGGTCCGCCGGGTCCGTCCAGGAGGACGTGCCGCAGCCGTCCACCGGGGTGACCGTGCGGGTGGTGCCCGAGCCCGAAGTCCCGGAATCCTGCGCGGACTTCGACGCGCAGCCCGCCGATGTCAGCAAGGCCGCGACGACGACGACCGCACCGTACGCACGACGTCTTCTCATGACTGTCCCCGTCCTCGGTCGCGTGGTGCCCACGGTGTGAGCAACCGGCCTGCCACCCGCACCAGTTCGGAGAAGACGACCCCCAGGACGGCCACGCAGACGATGCCCACGAACATCACGTCGTTCTCGAACAGCGCGCGGGAGTCGAAGATCAGGTGGCCCAGGCCGTTCGTCGCGGCGATCTGTTCCGAGGCGACGATGACCAGGACCGCCACGCCCGCCGCGATGCGCGCGCCCACCAGGACCGCGGGGAGGGAGGCGGGGAGGAGGACATGGCGGAACATCTGCCAGGGGCCGGCGCCGAACACCCGGCCCGCGTCGCGGTGTCCGGAGGGGATCGCCACGACCGCCGACATCGTCGAGATCCAGACGAAGAAGAAGACCGTGGTCGCGACCAGGGCCACCTGGGGGCCCTCGCCCAGGCCGAACATGTTGAGGAAGACCGGCAGCAGGGCCAGTTTCGGTACGACGTACAGGGCGTCCAACAACGGTTCCAGCGCGGCCCGGACGAGGGAGAGAGAGCCCATCAGGAGGCCCAGGGCATAACCGGTCGCCGTGCCGATCGCGTAGCCGGCCAGGACGCGTCGGGTGGTGGCCCACACGTCCGGCCACAGGTCGCCGGCGGCGGCCCGGGTCCAGCCGTCGGAGAGGATCGTCGAGGGGGCCGGGTAGACGCGGTCGTCCAACCAGCCCTGCGTGGCGGCCAGTTGCCACCACAGGATCAGGACGACGGGGACGGCCACGGCGAGGGACAGTTCGAGTGCGCGCCGGCGGCGGTGGGTGCGTACGGGACGGAGTTCGTGCGGGCCGGGGCGGCGGACCAGGAGCGATTCCTTGCGGTCGGGGGCGACGGTGGTCATGCCGGTACCGCCTCCTTGCGCAGCAGCTCCCACAACTCGGCTTTCAGGGCGGTGAATTCGGGGGTGTCGCGGATGCCGCCGGTGCGGGGGCGCGGGAACGGCGGGCGGTGTTCGGCGATGATCCGGCCCGGACGGGCGGACATGACCAGCACGCGGTCGCCGAGGACGAGGGCCTCCTCCAGGCTGTGCGTGATGAAGAGGGTGGTCGTGTGCAACTTCTGCGTGAGGTCGAGGAGTTCGTCCTGGAGGATCGTGCGGAGTTGCGCGTCCAGGGCGGCGAACGGCTCGTCCATCAGCAGGAGTTCGGGTTCTACGGCGAGTGCGCGGGCGATCGCGACGCGCTGGCGCATACCGCCGGAGAGGGTCGCCGGGTACGCGTGCGCGAAGTCGGCGAGGCCCATGCGGGTCAGCCACTCGTCGGCGCGGGCGTTCGCCTCGCGGCGCGGGACGCGTTGGACGTCCAGGCCGAAGCGGACGTTGGCGCGGACCGACTTCCAGTCGTAGATGCCGTAGTCCTGGAAGATCATGGCCGCCGGGCGGGGGCTGGACGTGCGGATCTCCAGGGTGCCCGTGCTCGGGCGCAGCAGGCCCGCGGCGATGCGGAGGAGGGTGGACTTTCCGCAGCCGGACGGGCCGACCAGGCAGACGAACTCGCCGGGGGCGACGGTGAGTTCGAGGGGGCCGAGGGCGTCGACCTGGTGCGGTGGGCGGCCGAAGGCGCGGGTCAGTTGGGTGGCGTGGAGTTTTGGGTGCGGGTCTCCCACGGGTGCTCCTCGCGGAGTGCGGTACGGCTGTCTGCATGGGTGGGGGGTGCCGCACGACGATATGACGGTCCATCAGATTCGGGAAGCCTGTAGACAGCACAAAGCCCCGGCGTCCGTGTCGAACGGATACCGGGGCCTGTGAAGGGACTTGCTACGCGCTCGCGCAGTTGGGGCACAGCCCGCGGTAGGTCACCTCGACGTCCGAGACCGTGAAGCCGAAGCGCTCCGAGTCGGGGAGGTCGGCGAGCGGGTTGCCGCCCGGGTGGACGTCGCGGATCTGGCCGCAGTTGGCGCAGACCAGGTGGTGGTGGGGGCTGTGCGCGTTCGGGTCGTAGCGCTTGGCTCGCTTGTCCGTGGAGACTTCCAGGACCTCGCCGAGCGAGACCAGCTCGCCCAGCGTGTTGTAGACCGTCGCCCGGGAGATCTCGGGCAGCTTGGCCACGGCACGGGAGTGGACCTCGTCGGCGGTCAGGTGGACGTGGTCGCCGTCGAGCACTTCGGCCACGACGCGTCGCTGTGCGGTCATCCGCCATCCGCGTCCGCGCAGCCGCTCCAGAAGGTCACTCATACCGGCCACTTTAACAGCAAGGTGACCAGTTCACGAATAGGTGTGACTTTGGAGGGCTACTGGATTTGGACTGAATCCAATTGCTTGGACCGGTTGCTCGGCCCGGGGCTGTCAGGCCGGTACCTGCTGTCGTGCGGGTGCCCAGCAGCGGATGATGTCGCGGACCGAGACGATGCCGGCGGGCTCGGCGTGGTCGAGGACGATGAGGTGGCGGAAGCCGCCGTGGGCCATCGCGCTCGCCGCGTCCTCCAGGGTCCAGGCCGGGGTGGCGAAGACGACGTCCGTGGTGGTGTGGGCGTGGGCGCGCTCGGTGTCCGGGTCCTGGCCCTTGCCGAGCGAGTTGAGGATGTCGCGTTCGGTGAGGATGCCGATGCCGCCGGCGTCCGGGTCGAGGACCACGGCCGCGCCGACATGGCGCGAGGACATCAGGGCGGCTGCCTGGCGGAGGGTGTGGGCGGGGCCGATGGTGAGGACCACCGTGCTCATGGCGTCGCGGACCAGCATGGGATGAGGCCACCTCCTAAGGAATCCGTGCGGTTCACGGAACCGGGGCCCGTTGGTTGTGCCGGCCGGGGTCCGCTAGTTATCGGATTCACAAGTTCACAAGTGGGGGGACTCTCAGAGTCGCAGGTAAAGCACGGGTCAACAAGAGGGCGCGCGCGGCCGGTTGGGGGCGTGTGCGGGCGTCACGTGGTGGTCAGTAGCGCATGTATTGATCGCGGGCGTTGGTGGGGTGCGGGGTCACCTCCCATCTCGCCGACGAGCTGCACGGTTGCGGTCATCACTGGTCGTTGGTGGTGGTCGTTGGTCACCCTCGGACGGCCCACAGGCGGCCCAGCGAGGGGGCCGCAGCAATCCCGAGCTAGTCGCCGGACATCAGCTTGGGAAGCTGCGATCATTCGGGGCTGGTTCGGGCGTTGACGTGGGTGAACAGGTGAATTGCGGCCTCTTCGGGCTAGGACTGTTTCACCCTGCTTCCCCGCCTGGTCTGGGGCGCTTGTGGTGCAGACGGGGCAGTTGCTACAGCAGGCGACGGCAAATGATGAGCGGCTGGGTGACGGTTGACAGCAGGCTGAAGCGATGAGCCGCTGGAAGCTCTACGACAACTGGTAAGTCGATCTCGCCGGCCTCACAGTCGAGCAGCTCCGGGAGCGGAGAGCCTTCGCCTACGAGCGTGCTCAGGAGGGTGTGGTGCTTGGCATGGCTACAACCCCACGGCCGCTCGCCACTGGCGCGCGAGGCTATGCGCTGTCGATGACGAACTTGTGAGGCGGGGTATCCAGGAGGTGTAGGCGTCATGCGACACGCTTGAGGCGTAGCTGATGACAGTCAGCTACGGCGGCGGGTGCGTCGACTGATCAGGCGCAACCGTGCCTCGCTGCACCTTCACCGGGCTTAGCCGCGCTGCCTGGTGACGTCCACCTGAGGAAGCCGCTACGGCGGAGGCATGCGATTAGGCCGTTGAGGACGTGGCTTCCTCGTTGCACCTCAAGACAGAGTCTCCAACTTGCTTGACCTTGCATCGGTACGATCACCTATCGTGAGTGACCGTACTTGGGGTGCTCTGCACGGGGGCTAACCTTCTCCACAGGTCTGCTGGCAGGGGGAGTGCTAATGAGACGTCTCAGTCAAGAGACTTTCGCGAAAGAACGCTTTGGCAAGAGCCATAGCATGCACCTCCATACTCGGCCTTCAGGGCCCACTAAAGCTGTCGCCGTATTCATTCACGGTCTGAATGGAAGCGGATATGGAACATGGAATGCTTGGCCCCGACTCCTCTTCGAAGGAGGAGATGGGACACCCTCGATGGACGTGGCTATCTATGACTACCCGAGTCTCCTGAGAGCTGTACGATATTTGCGCCTCGGGGCTGACATTGATGTTCAAGCGCGGCAACTTGCCGATCATCTGGCGGAGCTGAGTAATGAATACGAAGAAGTGTATTTGGTTGCTCACAGTCTGGGAGGACTAGTAGCCGAGTCTGCCGTTAGCATTTATCTACAAGATGCACAATCAAAGGATGCGACTTGCTTGCCCGTTTCTCCTGTAGCGGCAATTTTTTTGATGGCGTCACCAATGGGAGGGTCGGGGAAGGCGCTTTTCTTTCTGTCGTTCTTCCGAGACGTGAAACGATTGCGCCTTCTCTCTAAAGAGCAAGCGAGATACGCGGATTTCTTCAACTCGTACGTTCAGGTCCAGTGCCTGGCGTCTGAGGGAAAATATCGATTTATCGTTCCGCGTTATGCGGGGATTGCAACATTGGATATTGCCGTGAGTGCTACCAGTGCTTCTGGCGCACTTCCGAAAGAGCAGAAGCAGCAGTTCAAAGGTACACATTTCTCTGTTGTGAAACCCAAGGAGGCGACCGACCCACAGCATGTTTGGGTACTCCAAAGAATGCGCGATGTTCAAGATATTCGAGCTCAGTGGTATCGAAATGAAAAACAGAAAAAGATGAGCGCGGTGTTGGAAGACGGGTCAACGCCCGACTTCTTTGTGACGCAACTCGAGGGAGAGCGTCGTAGTTCAGAATGGGAAATCATCTACAACGCTGTCCGCGCTGACACCTCCACGTCTTATGTCGAGGTGGTTGATTACAATTACGTAAGAGCAGGAACCAAGGTTGACCTCCTAATCACCCTGAATGATGCATCGGGCGTCATGGATGAGAAATCGGCATCAAAAAGAGTTGTCGTTCAAGCTGTTGATTCCTTTGAGAAAGGGAGAGTGGCCTCAGTCGGTATCTGTCCTGTAGGTGAACGTCACTCGGAAGCAGAATCCGAGGTGGGTAAGTGGCTACCCTCAGCACTGCAGAACAAGTTTTATATTGAAGGCTCCCATGATTCCGGAGGGATCGGTCAGGTAATTAGTCGGTGGATTGACGCCTGCCTACACAGCCATCCCGTCAGGCAATCTGAACGGAGTCAGCGAGGTCTGCTCCAGTTGAATTACGACGCTTATGAGGAGGCTGAGGATCTATGAATCTGGCTTGGATCGTGGCAGTACTACGCCCGAGAGATCTCCTTGTAGGGCACTCTATGGAAGAAGCTGATCCAGCTTGCCAGCTAGCCGCACTCGTATGCGGCGAACCGCTTTACATCCGGAAGTTTGAGGCAGATGAGACATCCGCTGATCCGGGCGTCAGGTTTATCGTACAAAGCCTTAACTCCTTGACGATCAGAGAAGGCCTGAGCGGGCTTATCCATGAGATTGTTGAAGAGTCTGATGGAGACTCGGCGCGTACGTGTGCGCTTGGCCTGATGGCTTGTTGTGCAGCGGCAGAGATTGAGGACTACAATACTTGCGATTTCATCCTTGATTTTCTGTTGAGGAAACTAGATTCCGACGAAGATTCGGCAAATTCTCTCCTGCGCGCACTCTTGCTGCAGCAGAGAGCTCTACGGCTGAGGGATACAGGAAGGGATCCTAAATCAGCCAGTACGGGAGCTTTGAAATTTGTCAATCAGGTCAGAGTCGACGAACTACCACCCTGTAAACTGGGCCCTTACGCAGATTTCTCAGCTACATTGAATTATTTGCTTGTCGCCCTGCGTAATGCGATTTGGAGTCTTGCACCAACAATTGGTACGGATTTCGGTCGTGTAAGCGGCTGGGATGGGTTTCCATCTCGGGATGAGATCCTTAAGTCGCCACGGCCAGAGCAGCTGATCAAGATCGGTGCTGACAGGTCTGAGGCTTATGCCAAGTTTGTTCTCCAGACCTACAGAAATCTTTTTGGAAGTAGACCGCGATACATTTTGGGCGGCCCGGAAGTTCCAGATATTTTCGCACAGGCGCTAGCTCTAGAACTGTTTGGGCATGCCAGTGTTCGAGAATCACGAAAGGAGCTTGCACTTCTTAGGCTCGTGCAAATCGATGCGTACGAGCAGTCTGAGCATGTTCGCGATGCGTTGCGCCTGTTGAGGCATGCCGGAGCGTATAAGGAACTGTCGCTGGCTGTTGAAAGGTTCCGAACTGCAGGTCCGCTGTGGGCCCTCAGTGAAGATGCGCGTCAAATTATTCAGCAGCGAACTGGAGATTATCCTCTCGGTCGGAACGAGCTTCGGGTGTTGCGGGGAGCTGCAGAACTCATGACTTCTGCGGAAGCTGATCGCGCGCTAACAGCAGTATGCGAATGGAAGCAAGAGGATTACGTTGGCGAAGCGTGGATTACGGCTGCCGCGCTCTCGAATTATGCAGAAAAATGCAGTGAAATTGCAGATTTCCTTCTTCAGCAGAGCGTCATTAAAGAGTCGGCGGCCAGCGGGCTGGATAAGGATCTGGCGCGATCGATCCGCGTCTTGGACTGGACCGCTGTGCAGCACGGAGTAGCTGATCGATGGTCTATTTGGCTCAGAACTCGCGCCCAGCATTGGCCAACTACTGAAGAAGCTGTTGCTGGGGTCCTTAGGGTACAGCCTGATGACTCCAAGGCACTGCAAGACCTGGAGGCTGTAGCTGTTCGTCTAAACAGTGCTATCAAGGGGAGCCCTCTACCTCCTTCTAGTGTTCGTCGCAGCGTTGAGATTGTCACTCAAGAACTGCAAAATCTAGTTGCGGAGGCGAACGCAGGTTATTATTCGATGAAGTTCCGTTCTGCGGTCGATGTCGCAGCAGCGCTCATCGTTTTTGCGGAAGCTGATCTGTGGCAAGATCTAGCGATCTGTCTCACCGATGAACGCATTAATCGCCTTGAGACGGACGCAGCGTTTGAGCGACTCTCGCATGAGAGGCCGCCTATGACGCAGGCTGTACGTGATCTATTCAAAGGCGCAGCGCATCGAATTCTCCGGGGGAGAACTGAATCGAGTGAAATCGCCCCTTATCCGGAAGCTTTGCGCTTCCTTGCCGTTTACGGGCTGATCGATGACAGTGTAATTTTTTCGAGCGTTGCGGAATTGGCGGGAAGCGGCGCTGTCGTCATGCGGGAGCAGGCTGCTCGCACGCTGGCTGTAATTGCTGAGGTTCGCGGCGGCGCTTGGATTTCTGCTATTGCTACTCAGCTAAGCCATGACCACGATGTGTCGGTCAGGTCTCATGCGGGGCGGGCTCTTGCGCTTTTGTCGGAAGGAGAAGAACTAGTACCGCGAATTATTCAGGAGCGCATCACCCAACTTCTTGGCGAAGATGGTATCGCGATTCCGTTGCGTTTGCTGGATGCGATGAAAATGAATCCGCCGAGCAACGTGGACGTGAAGCAGAAAATCGAGCAAATGCTTTCGGATCATCCTTCTGGAAGTGTGCGACGCATGGCTCAGGTTGTGCTAGATGGTTACGCTTGAGACTGCCACAGGTCGTTGTCCGAGCTGTAAGTCAGCGATCAGCGTTCTCGTCCTTTGCCTGACCCCGGGCGGCTGATGCCCTGTGCGCGGCACGGGGCCGAGTGGGAAGAGTTCTACTGGGCTCGCACAGCGACGGCTTTTAGGACCGGCCGGATTTCAGTGAGGAAGCGGCGCCCGCAAGATGTAGGGCGCACAGGCTGTCCTGGGCGAACGGACCGCCATTGGCGAGCAACTGCTGGGAGGGCTGGCCCGACGGCTTGTAGGTTAGGCATCAGCGGGCTCGGGGTGCCGTACAGCCCGCTTCGCCGCCTGCTCCACCTCATGCCGCGACATGGTCACGTCCTCGCGTGTCGCGTATACGGTCACCGCAGCCTGGAAGTCTTCGGCCGCCGTACGCCACGCCTTCCACTGCGCCTCGTACTCCTCACCAACAAGGCCGGTGAGTTGTTGACGGGCGTCTTCGGAGGAACGTTCCAGCTTGATCAATTCGTCGGGGATGTCTGCCACAACCTGGATCTTAAGCCGTCGCCGGGACAGACCCGGGGATGCGGCTCGGGGAGCGGCACGGTCTACAGGCGCAGGGACGAAGGCAGGTGGCAACAGGAGGGTGGATGTAGGTCGACCACCGACTTGGTTGACGTCTGGGCTCAGCGCAATGTTTCGATGGCCTTCACGATCAGAGCGCGAGCGTCCGCGCCGTACACGGCCATGCTGCGCAACTGCTCGAACGCTTTCACGTACAGGGCGATCTCGGATGGCTGGGTGACGTTCACCTCGGCAGAGAGCAGCTCAACGGACACGAGCGTGTCGTCGTGCACGTCGAACGTCTCTTGCGGCCACAGGGCGCGCTCGCGCGTCGACGTCGGGATGATGCCGAACGACACTGGCGGGAGCGCGCCGGCGGTGAGTAGGTAGCCCAGCTGGGCAGCCATCGCGTCCGCGTCGCCAAGCTGGTAGTAGAGCACCGCCTCCTCGATGACGAACACGAACCGGTGCCCCGGCTCGTGAATGACCTGGGAGCGCTGCACGCGCGCAGCGGCGGCTTCCGCTCCGTCGTTGGGGACGTCGAGGAAGCGGGCGTTGAGGCTCAGTAGGGCCTTCGCGTATCCCTCGGTCTGGAGCAGTCCGGGGATGAGTACCGGGGAGTAGACGCGCAGCAGTTCGGTAGACCGGTACAGCTCGACGTAGCTGTCCTGCAGCTTTTTGAGACCGGAGCGGACGCGCTGGCGCCACTCGCGGTACAGGGATTCCGCGTGCTGGGAGGCGGCGATCAGGTCTGGTGCCTGATCTGTGGCATCGGTGGCCCGGCACCAGAGCCGGATGTCCGTGGGTGAGGGCGGTGTGCGAGCGTTCTCGATTCGGGACGTCTTGGCGTGGTGCCAGTTACAACGCAAGGCCAGCTCAGTGACCGTCAGGCCGGCGTTTCTCCTCAGGTCGCGCAGCTGCCGCGCCACGTTTTCACGCGCGGTCTGGGCCGAGGATGACGGGGAGATGGGCATGAGCTGGTCGCGGTGCCTTCTGTCAGTGGATCTTGTACTGGTCGTGTGGGATGGCGCGTGCCCAAACGGCCTCGAACGCGTTGGCGCATTGCTTGACGATGCCCGGCTCCGTCCGCAGTTCCATGTCTGGGTCGGCCCATTCGCCGTTGCCGGTGAAGTGGTTGAACAGGACTTGCGTCCCGTCGAAGATCCACAGGTCTGCACCCGGCAGCATTAGATCGGCAGCCCGCGGGCGAGGTAGCCACCGCACTTGCTCACCCGCCGCTACGTTGACTGCGGTTGCGGCGTGCTCGTATCGGATGTAGTCGGTGACCGGCTCGGACACGATGCGAGCGCGGCGCACGACGACGCCTCGGGTGACTGCTCGGGAGATCATGTCGACCCAGGGCGCCCAGTACTCCGAGTCGGGATCTGCGTCCCGTTGGCCGGTGCGCAGCCAGGTGTTGTAGTCGTCGACCTCGTCGCCGACGGCGTACTGGTCGCGCATTTCGAGGTGCACGGCGGAGCGCTGCGCAGCTTCGAAGAGGTCGTCAAAGCTGGGCACGTTCTGCGGCATCGCAGGCCTCCCTCAGGATCGGGACCAGGCGGGCGGGGATACGGATCACCGTCTCGTGGTCGGGGATTCCCTTCGCGTGCCCGGGGGCGGTGCGGTCCGCGCATTGGGCTCGTGTTGCCTCGTCTGCCGTGTAGCTCTGGATCACGATGTCCTGCGTCTCCTGGTCCACCCAGGCTGTGGGTGACCCGTTCTTGCCGGTGTCAGGGTCGATTCCGATGAACTGTAGGTCCATGGCTGTCTCCACCGTTGAGGTTGTGCGCTGATGTGCGCCAACGTCTCCCCTGAAGGGATGTGTCGTCAAGAGCACGATCCGGCCTCACTCCTCCCTGAAGACGTGTGTGCACATCGGTGCACATTGCTGGCGCTGGCGTCCATCGCACTCCTAGCTTCAAGAGGCACGACGAGACCCGGCGACCTTGCGAACGGCCCCGGGCGTGGCCGACTGGGCAGGGGTCGACATGGCGAACCGCACCACCGCAGCATCCGAAGGTACTGAGCGCCGGCAAGCCGATCGCCCTGACGTCATCGTCATGCGCGAGACCGTGCAGATTCTGCTGGACCCCGACGCCGTGGCGCTGCCTCCAACGGCTGGTGAGCTGGAGACGCTGACGCGGATGATTCGGGGTCACCTGGAGCTGCTTATCCCCGAGGTCGAGCAGTCCGTCAGGCGGTTGAGGAAGGACAGCATCCCCCGGTACTGCGCGCTTGCCTGTGTCGGTGAGGCGCGGGGAAAGCTCCGTGCCGAGCCGATCCGCAGATTCGGCGTAGAAGTCGGCTATGCCCGACGCCTGGCACGCACTTTGAACGCTTTGTGTGACCACTATGAGAACCTCGGTGCGCGCTCGTGACCGCGGCCATCGACGACCCTTCGATGCGCTCCGCCGAGTGCGCGGTGGCTTCCCTGGACGGATACCAGGAACTGCACCACGACTGCCGTCAGACCAAGGACATCCCGCTACCCCACGGGGGCGGCCTGGTCCTGGTACGACGCTGCACCTGTCCCTGCCACACACAGATGGCGGGTGCGTCATGACCCTGCGCTTCTGCCGCTACTGCGACGAGCCGATCACCGATCCTGACGACGCAGTTCACCTCTGGCACGAGGAGAGCATGAGCGGACCGGGGCGGGACGTGTGGGCACACCGCGAGCACGCCAGCCTCGTCGAGCCGGACACCGCTCTGGTGCGCATTCTGGCGCGCGTACTGATCGCGGAGCGGAGGAGGTCCTGATGCAGAACCACTCCGATGACACGACTCTGCCAACGGTCACGCCATTCGCGATCGTCCACATCAGTCATTGATGTCAGAACGTCGTGCACTTTTCGCTGGTCAAGTCACCATTGGCAGAAGGCCACTGCGGCATCATCCCCGGACTTGTATCGCGGCCACCGGCGCCCAGTGGGGTCCGTGGCCTCAACCCTGCGTACGGTGTCGATCAGTTCACGGGGACCCCCGGCCCGGAGCGTGGCGAACGCTTCCGACCAGGTAGCCATCTCGTACTCGCTCACGAGCCTTGATACGCCATCAGACATCACGGCGGCAGCGTGCACTTCTCCGAGCGATGCCGTGCCGGTCAGGGTGTGCTCTGCGGCTTCTGCATCCGCCGCAGCCACCCAATACCCCTCTGCGGTGTTGCGTACTTGCCGCTGCGCGAGCACAAGGCGTTGCACGGCCTCCCTGTGCTCTGAGGTATGAGTCTCATGCTGCTCAACCTCAGCTCTCATCTCGGGGAGGATGTCGTCCACCCGGAGATCAGTGATCACCGAGTAGCCATGCGGCCCCTCGAACACGATGGGAGAGTCCGCGAGGACGAGATGGTCCAGGACGCCGTCTCGATGCCGCAGGACCGCGACCGTGGCGGACGGCGTCCCCGGATTCTTGAGATCGCACTCGGGATGCAGTCCTGCAACACGTTCGAGAGCTTCCGCCAAACCGTCTGAGAGTTGGCAGTCCGGGTCTGCGAGGGCCGCAAGAAGCTGACCGCCGAGGTGCGCGACGTACCACGGGACGCCGTGCCGGCATCCCGTGCTGAGGCCTGCCGTACTGAGTCCGTCCAGCACGACAGCGAGCGTGGGTGTTCCTGCCACCCAGTCCTCATTGGGGTTGGCTCCCCCCGGTTGTGTGTCCATACAGACGCGCATGATCATCCCTCGTGTCGGTACAGCGGGGTGACGCGGCGGCTCTCCAGTACGTCGAGCGTCTTGGGGTCGTAGCGACAGGAAATGAGCGTCGAGAACCGGCGGGTGCGAACTTCTCGGTACAGCTCAGCGAGGTTGTTCTCCAAGTAGTGCACGACCCCGTTGGCGCCTATGGCGTGGATTCCGGCGATGTACAAGAACGTGCCACGGCCGTCCAGTCGGGGGAGTCGGCCCAGGTAGCCGAAGTCGCCGGCCGTGCCGTCCTCATCCATCGGCGATCGGTACTCCTTGCCGGCCTTCTGGTCCACCAGGTGCCAGGCTCGGTCTTTCTCAAAGCGCAGGTTGTCGTCCCCTTCGAGCACCTGGGCAACGATGGGCGACAGTCGCGGTCCACAGACGACCACGTGGTTGTCACGGTTGAGGTTGACGATTCCCGTCGTCGGGATCACCTCGTACTCGGCCTCAAGCTTCATCCCGCCCAGCAGCTTGCGCAGGTGGTCGAAGTTCTTGAGGTCTTCCCTGGTCACGACCTCACTCGGGTTCTGGTCAGGGCCCTTGCCTGCCTCGGGCTTGCCACCGAGCGACACGGTCACCAGGTTTGTGCCGAAGAACGCGCGCTCCGGGGGTGGTCCGGCGGACGCTAGCTGCCCTACGCGACCTCGGCTCACCCCGAGCTGCGTGGCGATTTCGGTCTGAGTCATGCCGGACGCCTGCGCTTCTTCGATGGCCTCGCGGCGGATGCGGGACAGCTCAAGCACCCATCCCTGATAGGTCGCCATCAGGTCGGTCGCTGCTTTGGCCCGGTCGACCGGGGCCGCGATCTCAGAGACCCGCTTCATGTCGTCGTGCACAGCTCTCCACTCCTCGTCTAGGGGGGCTAGCGAACTCTATCGCTAGAGGGGGTTGCGCGCACCCCTCCTGTTTGCTTACGGTACCTATCAGGAAAGAGCGCAACCCCCCCTAAGCAACGTAGGGAGGGTGCGTCACACCTGCTTGACCTGCAAGAACAGCACACCCAGGAGCCCCGCTGTGGACGGGGGGAGGGCACCGGACAGTCGTCTGCCTCGCGGCAGGCGATCCCTTGGCAGTCCGGATGGCAGACCGAAAGGTCAGGTCTCTGCCTACAACGGGGCCCTAGCGAGCTGTACCTGATCCGGCAGCCGCGTCCCCGAAAGAGACCACTCATCCACCGCAGTTCTCTGCGGCCGGTTGCCTCCGCTGCTCGTCTCGTACGAGCAGCGCTGAGGGGAGCCGGAAACCCGACTTCAACGGCGCGCGGCCCCGGTGCTCGAACACCGGGACCGCTGTTCGGGCCGTTCACCTGTGGAAGGACACACGACCCAATGGACCACATCGTCACCGTTCAAGATGCTGTTACCGCGTTCGCCGACTTCATGGAGCCGACGGACGCCGAGCTGGACGCCATCGAGCTGGAGATGCCCGCGATCCTGGCGGACGTTGACCTGCTGGACGCGCAGATCATCACGCTGGACCGCGCTTCGACGGAGCTGGACGTCCGGCGTATCCGCCGGGCCCGGCGCCGTCTGCTCACCGCCTGCCGCGAGTTGGCGAACCGCACCGGCGACGGGATGCTGCCGGAGGTCGGCGCATGAGGACCAATGCCGCAAAGACCGTCCTGCCCGCTGTTGCGATGACGGCCGTGTCCATGGTGCTCACCCTGGCCGTGGTCATGATGTGGCTCGGTACGGCGGTGCCGTGGCCCGTCGCTCTGGTCGTCGGTCTGGGGATCGACGGTGGTTGGTTGGCTACCCTCGCCTACGAACGTCGCCTGGCCGCGCAGGGCGATCACTCCCGCACGGTGACCGGGGTCGGCTGGTGCTTCGGCGCCATCGCGGCCGGCGTCCTGGTCGCACATGCCCTCACCGCTGAAGCGTCCTCCGGGGCGTGGCTGGCGGTGGCGTGGTTGCCGATCGCGGCCAAGGCCCTGTGGCTTGTGCATGGCATGTGGGAGCGCACCGCGCTCACTCCTACCGCGCTGGACGCCATCCGGGGCATCCAGCAGGAAGCCCGCGACGAAGCCGCCGTGGCCCGCGCCCGCCTGCGGGCGGAAGCGGCCACGGAGACGACGCGGTTGACGGCCGTGACGCAGGCGGGGGCGAGCGTCGCCCGGGTGCAGGCCAAGACCGCTCAGAGTCTGTCGCGGGCATGGTCGACGCTGGAGACGGCACGGCAGGGCGAGGACACCGGCAGGGCGCTGACCAGCGTGACGCGCCCCGTCACACCCGGCGTCACACCCACCTGGGACCTCCCCGTGTGGGGACGCTCCGAGCCGGTACCGGCCCTCGGCTGGGCGGCACCCGCGCTCACTGATGGGGAGCTTGGCGGGCTGGTCGATGAGATCCGCACCAGTGAGGCGCCTGCTCTGTCGTATCGCGAGATGGCGATCCGCTTCCGGGCGGCCGGCCACTCCGCATCCGAGGTCCGTCTCCGTGCCGCCTGGAAGCGGGTCGCCTGATGTGCGCCTCGGCAAGCGCTTCGGCGAAGGGGAGTTGAGCATGTCGAAGTCCGAGATCCGCCGTCTGGACCGTGAGATCGAGAAGACCGCCGCGAAGCTGGAAGCGGTGAAGCGGGGCGAGTGGTGGCCGTTGAACGGCTCCGAGCGCCGTGCCATGGCCCGCGCCATCGCGGGCGGCTCCTACCAGGTTGTACGCGGCAGGAACCCCGGCCGTGCCGAGCGGCAGATGGACACCACCGGCTCCGCCGCCGAAGGTCGGCTGACCGCCGAACTGACCGCCCTGCACAACGAGAAGCAGCGCCTGATCACGGAAGCCGCCCGCGCCAAGGCCGCGAAGAAAGCGTCGGGGTGGTGGTGAGCGTGGGCCGCCGTTGTCCCGCCGCCCACCCGGAGGACCCGACCCCCTGCGACGGTCCCCCGGCCGTGACCGTTCTCGACGCCACCGATGCCGGTGCCGATGGCTGCGAACACCACGGCGCCCGGCTGCTGGCCTCCCTGGACCGGAGTCGCGTCTACGCCCTTCCGGAGGCTCCGGCCGGCGCCGCCATCCGCGTGTTCAAGGCCGCCGACACGATCCGCCCCTTCTGCTGGTACGAGGACGCGCCGCGTACGGAGTCGTCCCAGCTCAGCCATGCCGAGAACCGCGCCCGGCACCAGCGCTGACCCTCTCACCTTTCCTCGAACTCCCGCCCCACACAGGGCAGTCAGGAGTACCCCCAGCATGTCCGAGAACGTCGTACGCCTCGTCAAAACCCCGTCGACCGGCCCCGAGCCGGAGGCGACGCCCATGGTGCTGACCGTGGTCCCCGACGCCCCGCCCGCGCCTCTGGTGCCGTTGTGGGTGCGCTCCGGGCGGGCCTTGAAGACTGCTGTCACCCACGAGAACACCAAGTCCGCTGCCCGTGCGGTGGCCCGGCACAGTCTCTACGCGTTCAACGGGGGCCGGATCGTGGCCCGCCGCACCTGGGACGGCAAGACCGGCGCCCGCTACGAGCGCATGATCCGTACGGCGGAAGCCGCGGGGAACCTGGAAGCGGCGGAGGAGTGGGAGGAGCGGTTGCAGCGCTTCCGTGCCGCCCGCCACCACCGCCGCATGGACCTCTTGCACTCGCCCGTGGAGGCCGCCAAGGGCATCGGGGTCGGCGTCGGTATGGGCGTCGGGGTGCTGGTCGCGCTCGGGGTCGTGATGGCCATCAACACCAAGAACGTCGGCGACGTCATCACCCCGCTCGCCGCGACGATCGACTTCATCGCCACCCTGATCCGGATCGTGCAAATCATCTGGCCCACCGCCGTCATCCTCGGTCCGCTGTTCGCCCTGCTCGCCCTGTGGGCGGTCGGCAGCAAGCAGCAAGCCGCACCGACCTGGACCCTGCCCGCCAACGTCCGCAACGGCGAGGGCGAGCCGATTACCCCGTCCATCGTCGTCAAGGCCCTGCGCGACCTGGGAGTGCCCGCGCTGCGCAACGCCATCAAGGAGATGGGCGACGCCGGCGCGAGCATGTTGGGTCCAATCCGGATCGCCGGATGCGGCGTGGAAGTCGACGTCACCCTCCCCTCAGGGGTCTCGACGAACGAGATCCAGCAGCGCCGCCGCAAGCTGGCGGAGAACCTGTCCAGGCACGAGCACGAGGTGTTCATCACCATCCCCGAAGCCGCCCGCACCGTCCGCCTATGGGTCGCCGACTCGGGGGCGTTGGATGAGCCGATCGGCCCGTCTCCGCTGGTCACCGACGAGACGATGACCGCCGACTACACAAAGGGCAAAGCCCCCTGGGGGCAGGACCTGCGCGGCGACGCCGCAGCCCTGTCCGTGTATCAGCGCCACCTGCTGATTACCGGGTTGTCGAACCAGGGCAAGACCGTCGCCCTGCGCTCCCTCGCCCTGTGGCTGGCGCTCGACAAGTCGGTGCAGTTCCTCATGGGTGACCTCAAGGGCATCGGCGACTGGAAGATGTTCGACGGCGTGGCCACCACCCTGATCCAGGGGCCGACCGACGAGCACGTCATCCAGGTCACCGAGATGGTCGAAGGCGCCGTAGACGAGATGAACCGCCGGCTGATGTCCCCGCCCGGCACCGTGTTCCCCGCCCTGATCGTCCTGGTCGACGAGGCGCAGGTGGCATTCATGTGCCCGCTCAAGGACGAGGACGGCCGCTTCTACGGCGGATCGAAGGCCACGTCGCGGTACTTCATGGCCGTCCGCAAGATCCACAACCAGGGCCGTGCCGTGAACGTGCTGATGTGGCAGGGCACCCAGGACCCCACCGACCAGAACCTCCCCAAGCTCGTCCGCGAAGGCGCCCACACCCGGGCCTCGCTCGCGCTGGGCACGGAGTCGCAGGCGCGGATGGCGCTGGGGGACAAGGCCGTCGACGGCGGCGCCGCCCCCAACCTGCTGCGCCCCGGTCTGGATCAGGGAACCCTCGTGGTCGCGTCCTCCGGGATCGACATCCCGAAGGGGCAGTCGTCGATCACGGTGCGCACGCACTACGTCGACGACGACGCGGCCGAAGCCATCATCGAGCGCGCCAAGGCCCTGCGCGACGGCGTCACCACGCTGACCGTCATCGAGCGGGGCGAGTACCGCGACCCGCTCGCCGACATCGCGTCCGTGGTCGGTGACGCCTCCCGGGTCCTGACCCAGGACGTGCTCAAGCGGCTCGCCGCGCTGAACGCGGACGCCTACGGGAAGTGGTCGTTCCTCGACCTCAAGCGCGTCCTGGACGGCACCGGAGCCGAGCCGTACAAGTCGGATGGCCGCATGGTCATCGGCCGTGACCGCCTCGCCCGCGCTCTCGCCAACCGCGACGACGATACCAACGGCGAGGGTTCCGCTTCCACTGCCGGATGACAGGGATCCGCACCCGGGAGGGTCAGGGAGGCAGGGAGAAGTCCCTGAACCCCTCCCTGACCCGCCTCCCTGCCCCTGACCTGCACGGGTGATCGTTCAGGGAGGCAGGGAGGACCCGCAGGCCAGACCCCGAAAACCCCCTCTACACGCCCCCAGCAAGGGGGTGTCTCTGCCTCCCTGACCCTTGCTCAGATGGGATTCCGCATGTACCCCGAACCCGCCCGCCACACGCCTGCCGAACGGGCCGTGACCGTTCACCAGCCCACCCCGCTACCGGCCGCCGCCATGGCGCCGGCACTGGTTGTTCCGGTCCAGCCGCACACCATCCCGTCCGTGGCGAGCATCGTCCTGCCGGACGGACGGGTCGTCACCGGCTACGCCATCAACCCCGCACAGCCCGAACCCGTCATGGCCAAGTCGGCTGTCTCCCGCGCGGCGGTGAACATCGCGCTTGGGGGCATCGGATTCCTCGCCGTGTGCGGCGGACTGCTCATGCTGACCGCTTTCATCACCGCGCTGACCGCGCTAATCACTCAGCTCATCACGCTCGTGGCTGTGATCTTCGGCGGGTGGATCGCCGTGCAGGTCTTCAGCACACGCAGCTACCAGGGCGGGACCACGGTCAACATCCGCAAAGCGATCTTCAAGCGCAACAAGTTCGGGTGAGCTACACGCTCAGTTCTGGATGCTCGGCCCAGTATTTGTTCAGTGCAGCCCACCACATCGGGTGCTCTCCGACCATGTAGACCAGCGCCGGAGAGGTGCGCCGGAGAGACAGAGCGAAGTCCCGCCATCCCACGTAGAACTTGATGTCGGGATTGGTTTCAGCGATCACGAGGCCGTAGTCCACCACGTCGGCGAACATGCCCGCGATGGTGAGCACACGAGCCCGCTGATTCTCTTCGTTGGGAAGCGGAGCACTGCCGTAGAAGTGACCGTACAACCATGGTTCTGCGGCAATGAGGCTCTCGATGTGGTGGAGCCGTTCCATCCCGTTGTACATGGCGGACACGCCTGCCATGACGTTGTTGATCGACGTCTGTCGCGTCAGTTCCCGCGTCTGCCAGCTCGACACGAGCAATGACACGACGACACCGATAGACGCGATTACCCCAAAGATATCGCCCACCGGACCCCCCGAAAAAGTACCGGTGCTCTACCCCTGCGAATGATCCATTAACGGTGTGCCTCTGAAGCGCAGCTCAGCGCAGGAGGCCCCGGTACTGCTCCGACCATCCCGACACCCAGCTACGCCAAGGGCGACCCCCCTCTCACGCCAATGAATGCGGGGTCGCCCTTGCCAACGTGTCCTCAACAGACCTGTTGGAGGTCTCCAGCATGACCCAACTCACCGACGTTCGGCGAGTAGCCCCGCTGCATAGCGCGCTGACGCTCGCCGCGAACGAGGTCCCCTCGCTGCCGCTGCGGGCGGGGAAGGTGCCGTTCGGCAATTGTCATACCTGCGCGAAGAATGCGTGCGGTGGCCGGCCGAACATGAAGACTGCGGGCCCCTGCACGTGCCCGGGCGTCTGCCACGCGTGGGCCGCCGCCACCACCGACCCGCACGTCCTCAACTCCTCCCAGTGGGAGGCGGCATGGCGGCAGGCGGCGGCGGTCGGCTACCACCCCGGGGGCGCCGGGTTGACCGTGGTCGACCTCGACAACGCGGCAGCCATCACGTGGGCCCTGCGGACCTTGCCCGCCACGCGGATCGTGCCGACGACCCGCGGACAGCACTGGCTCTACCGGGGCGTCATGCAGTCCGCCAACGCGGTCCGTCCCGGCGTAGACATCAAGTCGCTGATGTCCTACGCCCGTTGGCTCGGGCCCGGCACCGGACACATGACCGCGCTGCCGAACGTCGTACGCGCGCTGACCGTGAAAGAACCCACCCCTGCCCGGCCCACACCGCAGGCCATCGCCGTGCCCACACGGGGCGGGGACGGTGTGTGCCGTCACCGCACGTCCGCTTTCCTGGACCGTGGCATCGCCATGGCGGAGCAGCGCATCACTCAAGCCCGCGAGGCGGTACACGCCACCGTCTACCGGACATTCCTCGCCGTGCTCTCCACACACGGCCGGTGCGGCTGCCTCACCGACACGCACGTGGCGCGGCTGTTCACCGCCGCGCAGGCCATGGGCGAATCACCCCGCCACTGCACGGACGCGTGGACGAACGCCCGCACCACATTGGGACTGTGACCATGGCTGACGACGAGAAGAACCCCGCCCGCCAGATCATCACCGACTACGCGCAGGCCCACTTCCGCTACTTCCGTACGCCGGACGGGACCGTGTACGCGCAGAAGAACAACCACCCTGTGGCCCGCCCGATCCGCTCCCAGGGCACCACGGGCAGCCACCGTCAGGAACTCATGGTCGGCCTGTTCAAGGATGGGATCGGCGTGTTCAACGGCTCAGCCCTCAAGGAAGCGTTGGACCTGATCGAAGCGCTCGCGCTGATCGAGGACGTGCAGCCCGTGCACATCCGCGTCGCCCCCGGATTTGACGGGGCAACCTGGCTGGACCTGGGCCGCGATGACGGGCAGTCCGTGCGCATCCACCCCACCGGCTGGGACATCCTCACCCCCGACTCACGTGAGGTGTGCTGGCGGCGCACCCAGCTCACCGGCGAACTGCCCATGCCGACCAAGGACACGAACGGCAAGGGCATCGACCTCCTGATGCGGCTGTGCAACTTCGCCACCGCAGAGACCGAATGCCTGGCCATCGCGTGGCTGATCGGCTGCCTCGGACCGTCCGTGCCCGTT
This sequence comes from Streptomyces sp. NBC_01478, assembly GCF_036227225.1. Taxonomy (GTDB): domain Bacteria; phylum Actinomycetota; class Actinomycetes; order Streptomycetales; family Streptomycetaceae; genus Streptomyces. Next base: position 7,623,001 of record NZ_CP109444.1, read on the forward strand.
CCCGCGCCGTTCCTCACAGGGCCGCAGGGCGCGGGGAAGTCCACTGGTGGGCGGATGCTGGTGCGGATCATCGAGGGCATGAGCGGTGACCTGCGCCGGGCGCCCAAGGACGAGGAGAACCTGATCGCGGCGGTCGCGGCCGGCTGGGTCACCGCCCTGGACAACCTCTCCCACATGACGCCGGACTTGTCCGACGCCATGTGCTGCATCGTGACCGGGGCCGAGAGCGTCAAGCGTGCCCTGTTCACCGACGGGGACGTCTTCCGCGTCGGCTACCGCCGGCCGCTGCTGCTGACTGGTATCGACGTCGGTGTCATCCGGCCCGACCTCGCCGAACGTCTCCTGCCCCTGCGCCTGGAACGCCCCCGCATCCGGCGCACCGAAGCCGAACTGTGGACGGACTACGCGGAGGCTCTCCCCATCGTCCTCGGCTCGCTCCTGGACCTCACGGTCAAGGTTCGCGCGGTGGACGCGGAGACCCCCACCGACCTGCGGATGGCGGACTTCGCCCAACTGTGCGCGCAGTTCGACGCGGCGACCGGCCTGGGGGCGCTGCCCGCGTACCGGGCCAGCCTGGACGACCTGAACGACGACGTGATTGAGGGCGACCTCCTCGCGCAGACCGTCCTCAAGTACGCCGAGACCATCGAGCCGGGCACGGCGCAGCGGATGACGTCCACGGAATGGCTGTCCTGCCTCAGCCGCCTCTACAGCGGCGACGACGGCCGTCCCCTGCCCAAGGGATGGCCGACCACGGGCAAAGTCCTCTCCGACCGCCTCAAGCGCCTCCAACCCACCCTGGCCGCCCGGGGTGTCCTCATCGACTCGGGGCGCACCAGCACGGGCCGATACCTCGAAATGACCCGCCCCACCGCCCCGTCCCCACATGAGCAGCGGATGCTCTGACGCGCACGCTCACCCGGACAAGCAAGAAGAGCACCACATCGCGAGGCGTGCTCCTCTTGCTGTTCGGCGGAACGCCGCCCCAAGGACGCGCCGCGCAGCGGCTCCTTCTTCACGTGCTGAGCAGCACCGCACTACGACAGACCCCCCTCCTTGTCCTAAGAGGGAAGACGCTGCGTCATCTGCGTCATGCACGCCGGAAAATGGCACCTGACCTGCGACTACGGCCATGACGCAGACGGCCTTGCCTGCGTCATCCTGCGTCATCTGCGTCATGGGCTACGTCACGGATGACGCAGCCCATGACGCACCAATGACGCACCTCGACACCGCCGCGTCACCCAAAGTCGCAGGTCAGGCGCCTGAATGACGCTGCTGACGCAATGACGCAGAAATCCACACCTCGGACAGACGTGAACTCCCGCCTCCCCCAAGCCAGTACGACGTGACTCAACTTCCGAGGACCAAATGAGCCGAACGTCCGCTCAACCCGACCTCCGCGCCACGCTCCGGGGCGGCCTCCCGGACCGGTACCTCACCCCCGACGACATCGCCGAGATGTTCGAGGTGCCCAAAGAGACCGTCTACCAGTGGCGCAAGAAGAACACCGGCCCGCCCAGCTTCCGCATCGGCAAGTACGTGCGCTACGACCCCGCCGACGTTCGCGCCTACGTCACCCAACGCAAGACCGACGACCGCACCGCCGCCTGACATAGCCCCAATCGCACAGCTCAACACCCCAGGGAGGGCCCCCGTGGCCCTCCCTTCCCATGTCCAGAAGGGACCGCCACCACATGGCCGGCCACATCCAAGACCGCTGGTACAAGACCGAAACCGATGCCCACGGTAAGACCGTCCGACTCAAGTCCGACCGTCATGGAACCGGCCTGCGCTACCGCGCCCGCTACGTCGGCCCCGACGGCGCCGAGAAGTCCAAGAGCTTCCCCGACGGACAGAAGCGCGTCGCCGAGAAGTGGCTGTCTCAGATCGAGGCGGACATGACCCGCGGTCAGTACATCGACCCGCGCGCCGGGCGCCTGACGGTCCGGCAGCACGCGGAACGGTGGCTGGCGTCGCTGACCATCGACCCCGGCACCTTCGTGAGCACAGAGCAGCGCGTGCGCCTGCACGTAGTGCCGCACTTGGGCAGTCGGTCGCTGGACTCGCTGAAGCCGATTCACGTTCGTGAGTGGCTGCGGAAGCTTCAGGATGGCGGGGTGGCGCCCGCCTATCAGCGGGTCATCTTCGCCAACCTCAATGCGATGTTGGGGGCAGCCGTTGACGACCGCTTGATCTCGCACAACCCTTGCCGTTCGTCGTCGGTGAAGGCGCCCAAGCTGGAACCCCGCCGGATCGTGCCGTGGAGGCCTGAGCGCGTGCTGGCCATGCGTTCGGCACTGCCGGAGCGGTACCGGGGGATGGTGGACCTGGCCGGCGGATGCGGCATGCGGCAGGGCGAAGTGCTCGGTCTGGCCGCTGACGACGTGGACTTCGCAGAAGATGTCGTGCACGTCGTGCGACAGGTCAAGCTCATCGCCGGGAAGCAGGTGTTCGCCCTGCCCAAGGGCGGCAAGACGCGCACCGTCCCGCTGCCTGAGAGCGTCGCGCGGTCGCTTGAGGACCACATCGCGAAGCATCCGCCCACAGCCGTATCGCTGCCGTGGCGGTCAGTCGACGGCCCGCCGGTGACCGCCGCCCTGCTCTTCACCAACGTTGGAGGGCACGCGGTCAACCGCGGCGTCTTCAACCGTCTGGCGTGGCGCCCCGCCCTCGACACCGTGGGCGTCCCGCGCGGCAGGGAGAACGGCATGCACGCCCTGAGGCACTTCTACGCGTCCGTTCTGCTGGACGCCGGCGAGAACATCAAGGCTCTGTCCGAGTACCTGGGACACCACGACCCGGGCTTCACGCTGCGGACGTACACGCACCTGATGCCGAGCAGCGAGAAGCGCACACGGGAAGCGGTGAACGGCGTGTTCGAGGACGGCCCGAAGGTGGATGACGGCCCCACCACGGCCCAGGGGTCGTAAGGGAGGGGGAAACGACCAGGTCAAGCCACAAGTCAGGTCAGTAGCGCATGTTGAGATAGCCCAGGAACTCGTCGTGCAGGATGCCGTTCGACGCCGCCGCGTTTCCGCTGTGCGGGCCCGGGCGGCCGTCGAGGCCCGTGAAGGTGCCGCCGGCCTCGGTGACGATGATCGCGGTCGCCGCCATGTCCCACAGGTTGAGTTCGGGTTCGGCGCAGATGTCGACCGAACCCTCGGCGACCATCATGTAGGGCCAGAAGTCGCCGTACGCGCGCGTGCGCCACACCTCGCGGGTCAGGTCGAGGAAGCCGCCGAGGCGGCCCTGGTCCTCCCAGCCGGTGAGCGAGGAGTACGCGAAGGAGGCGTCCGTCAGCTTCGAGACCTGGGAGACGCGCAGCCGGGACGCGGAGGACAGGCTGCGGCCGGTGTAGGCGCCGTGGCCCTTCGCGGCCCACCAGCGGCGGCCGAGCGCGGGTGCGGAGACCAGGCCGACGACGGGCTGGAAGCCGCCCTCCGCCGCCTCCATCAGGGAGATCAGCGTGGCCCAGACCGGGACGCCGCGTACGTAGTTCTTCGTGCCGTCGATCGGGTCGATCACCCAGCGGCGCGGGCCGGTGCCCTCGCTGCCGTATTCCTCGCCGATGACCGCGTCGCGCGGGCGTGCGCGCTGCAGATGACCGCGGATGACTTCCTCGGCCGCCTTGTCCGCCTCGGTCACCGGAGTCATGTCCGGCTTGGTCTCGACCTTGAGATCGAGCGCCTTGAACCGCGCGGTCGTCGCGGCGTCGGCGGCGTCCGCGAGGACGTGGGCGAGGCGCAGGTCATCGTGATAGTCGGCCATGCGTGCACCGTATCTTCAGGGGTTGCGCCGGGGCTACAGGGTCCGGTGGGCGAAACGGGAGGTGGGGGACCGTCGTGCCCTGCCCCGGAGCGGCACTCTCCCGGTCAACTCCCGCGCGCGGCGGCCGAAGTGCGCCCCCCGGCACCGCCGCGAACCCTTGACAGTGCTCCCGCGCGCGTCAAATCTGGGCGCAGAGCCGCTCGCCCCAGGGAGGCGAATGATGCCTGCAGCGCGGGAATCCCTGCTGGACGCCGCCTATACGGCGCTGGCGCGCCGGTCGTGGTCCACCGTACGGATGGTGGACGTGGCCGCCGCCGCCGGAGTGTCCCGGCAGACGCTGTACAACGAGTTCGGGAGCAAGGAGGGGCTCGCGCGGGCGCTGGTCAGAAGGGAGGCCGACGGGTATCTCGTCGGCGTCGAGCGGGCGCTCGGAAGTCACAGCGACGCCCGCGAGCGGCTGACCGCGACCGCCGAGTGGACCGCGTCGGCGGCCCGCGAGAACGCGCTGGTACGGGCGATGCTCACCGGCTGCTGGAGCGAACGGCTGCCCGCGCCGACCCTCTCCGCGGTGCCGTCCTCCTCCGCCGTACCGGCACAGCGCCGGGCCGACGGGCCGCTGCCCTCACCCGGTGACTTCGTGGCCGTCGTCCGCGACCGTGCCGTGGCCGCGCTCGTCGGACCCGGGGCCGTGCGGCCGGACACCGCCGACCTGGCCCGCTCCTGCGAACTCGTCGTACGGCTGGCGCTGTCCTGTGTGGCGGCGCCACCGGGCGAGGGCGGCGTGGGTGAACTCGTACGGAGTGCGCTGACGCCGGCCCATCGGGCGCTGACCTAGGAAGTCAGTGCGCGGAACCGGACAGTTGCAGTCCGATCACCCCGACGATGACGAGGCTGATCGACACGAGCTTCAGCGTCGACACCAGGTCGCCGAGGAAGACCATGCCGTAGATCGCGGTGCCGGCCGCGCCGATGCCGGTCCACACGGCGTACGCGGGACCCACGTCGAGCTTCTTCAGGGAGAGGGTGAGCAGGCCGAAACTGCCCAGCGCGAAGGAGCAGAAGGCGACCGTGGGCCACAGACGGGTGAAGCCGTGGGACAGCTTCAGGCACACGGCGAACCCGGTCTCCAGAATTCCGGCCACGACAACCAGCAGCCACGCCATGTGCTGTCCTCCCGTTTGTCCGGCTCGGTGCGATTATGCACTTACCGAACTTGAGTCCCCACAAACACGCGGTGGTCAGTCGCCGTCGGTTCGCTCACGCGTGGCCAACAACCGGCGCAGCGAGTACAGCCGCTGCGGATCGGCGTGACCGTCGGCCACCCACTGGTCCAGCGCGCAGTCCGGCTCGTCGTGGCTGCACGCGCGCGGGCAGTTCTCGGTGCCCGGCTCCAGGTCGGGGAACGCCTTGATCACCCGGGACGGGTCCACGTGGTGCAGGCCGAAGGAGCGGACGCCCGGGGTGTCGACGACCCAGCCCGAGTCGTCCGGCAGCGGGATCGCGCGCGCCGAGGTCGTGGTGTGCCGGCCGCGCCCGGTGACGGCGTTGACGATGCCGGTGCTGCGCCGCCGCTCCAGCGAGACCAGCGCGTTCACGAGGGTCGTCTTGCCGACACCGGAGTGCCCGACGAACGCGGTGATCTTGCCGTCCAGTTGCTTGCGGACCCGCTCCACCGCGCTGCCGTTCTCCAGCTCCTCGCGGCTCGTGACGACGTAGGGAACGCCCAACGCGCCGTACATCTCCAGGAGTTCGTCGGGTGACGCGAGGTCCGACTTGGTCAGCACGAGCAGCGGGTCGAGGCCGCCGTCGTAGGCCGCGACCAGGCAGCGGTCGATGAGGCGGGGGCGCGGCTCGGGGTCGGCGAGGGCGGTGACGATGGCGAGCTGGTCGGCGTTGGCGACGACCACGCGCTCGTACGGATCGTCGTCGTCGGCCGTGCGGCGCAGCACCGAGGTGCGCGGCTCGATGCGGATGATGCGGGCGAGGGTGTCCTTGTCGCCGGACAGGTCGCCGATGATGCCGACCCGGTCGCCGACCACCGCCGCCTTCCGGCCCAGTTCGCGGGCCTTGACCGCCATCACGACCCGGTCCTCGACGAGGCAGGTCAGCCGGCCCCGGTCGACGGTGAGGACCATGCCCTCGACCGCTTCCTCGTGCTTGGGGCGGATGTTGGTGCGCGGCCGGTTGCCCTTGCGGTTCGGGCGCTGGCGGATGTCGTCCTCGTCGGTGTTCTTGCCGTAGCGACGCATGGCGTGAGTCCCCTACGCCCCATCGCTCCCGAGCATCCCGGCCCACAGGTCGGGGAAGTCCGGAAGGGTCTTCGCGGTCGTCGCCACGTTCTCGATCTGCACGCCCTCGACCGCGAGGCCGATGATCGCGCCCGCGGTGGCCATGCGGTGGTCCTCGTAGGTGTGGAAGATCCCGCCGTGCAGGCGGCGCGGGCGGATGCGCAGACCGTCGGCGGTCTCGGTCACGTCACCGCCCAGCTCGTTGATCTCCTTGGTGAGCGCGGCCAGCCGGTCGGTCTCGTGCAGGCGCAGGTGGGAGACGCCCCGGAGGGTCGAGGGGGAGTCGGCGAGGGCGGCGACGGCCGCGATACCGGGGGTCAGTTCGCCGACCTCGCCCAGGTCCACGTCGATGCCGTGGATCGCACCCGAACCGGTGAACTCCAGCCCGTACTCGGTGAGTTCGCAGGAACCACCCATCTCGGTGAAGATCTCCCGCAGCCGGTCGCCGGGCTGGGTGGTCCGCGCCGGCCAGTCCGGTACGACCACCTTGCCGCCGGTCACGAGCGCCGCCGCGAGGAAGGGCTGGGCGTTCGACAGATCCGGCTCGACGGTCAGGTCGCGGCCGAGCAGCGCGCCCGGGGTCACCCGCCAGACGTTGGGCTCGCCGCCCGACTCCGGGGTGTCCACCTGGGCGCCGACCGCGCGCAGCATGTCCACGGTCATGCGGATGTGCGGCATGGAGGGGAGGGAGGAGCCGGTGTGGCGGACCTCGACGCCCATGTTGAAGCGCGGGCCCGAGAGCAGGAGGGCGCTCACGAACTGGGACGACGAGGACGCGTCGATCTCCACCGGGCCGCCGTCCAGCGCGCCCCCGCCGTGCACGGTCAGGGGCAGCGCGCCCCGGCCGTCGTCGTCGATCCGGGCGCCGAGGACGCGCAGGGCGTCGATCACTCCGTGCAGGGGGCGTTCGTACGACCTCGGGTCGCCGTCGAAGCGGATGGGGCCGTCGGCCAGGGCGGCGACGGGGGGCAGGAAGCGCATCACGGTGCCCGCGTTGCCGACGTCGATCGTGGCCGGGCCGTGCAGGCCGGACGGGATGACCCGCCAGAACTCTCCGGAGCCCTTCTCCGTGCCCACGCCCTCCTCGATGCCCACGCCCATCGCGCGCAGGGCGCCGGCCATCAGGAGGGTGTCCCGGGAGCGGAGGGGGCGGCGCAGCCAGCCCGGTTCGCTGGCGAGGGCGGCGAGGACGAGGGCGCGGTTGGTGACGGACTTGGACCCCGGGACGTGGACCGTCGCGTCGACGGCTCCGCGGGCGTGGGGGGCGGGCCAGAGGGCGGTTTGGTCGTTGTTCGGGGCCATGTGACCCACTGTATAAGTAGGCCGTCTTTCGGGTGCCGCGCCGTTGGGGCCGGTCGCGCCCGCGCGGCGGAGCCGCACATGGATACAGGCCCGCGCCCCTGGTGACTTGCCCCTTCGGGGCTTGTCAAAATTCCAACAACCACCTGCCGCCGCCTATCAGCGAGCACAGGGACACCAGGTGGAAGAGGAACAGCCACAACCCCGCCGGTACGTGCGTCAGGCGCGCGAGTTGGTCCGCGTCCGAGTCGCCCGCTCCGCCCCTCGACCTCTTCGCCTGGAGTTCGAAAGCGGGACGCACTCCACCCAGCAGCAGGAACCACACCACCGCGTACGCGAACGCCGCCTGGACCTGGGGGCCTGTCAGCCAGGAAACGAGCAGGAAGGCCGCGCCGCTGAGGACGACCGTGAGGGCGCCGTAGGCGTTGCGGATCATCACCAGCATGGCTATCAGGAGGAGGGTCGACAGCCACAGGAGGAGGGTGATGTGGCCGGCGCCCAGGAGGGCCGCGCCGCCCAGGCCCAGGAGCGGGGGAGCGGTGTAGCCGGCGGCTGCCGTGAGGATCATGCCGAGGCCGTGCGGCTTGCCGCGGCTGACCGTGAGGCCGCTGGTGTCGGAGTGCAGGCGGATGCCGGTGAGGGTGCGGCCGGTGAGGAGGGCCACCAGGCCGTGGCCGCCCTCGTGGGCGATGGTGATGGCGTTGCGGGAGAGGCGCCACAGACCGTGCGGGACGACCACGGCCAGCGCGGCGACCATGGTGGCGATCACCACCCACAGATCAGGGTCGGGCTGGCTGCCGAAGACCTCGTCCCAGAGGGCGGGTATCGAGGCGATTGCGGTGCTGTCCATTGGTGGCGGAGGCTCCCGTGGGTGTGGATCGACAGGGGCTGGCGCGTAGCGCCATCGTTGGGGGGTGGTGGTCGGGCGACGGGCGGGCCTGGCAGTCTGGCACGTATGTGCGGACGGTATGCAGCGAGTCGTGGGCCCGAGGATCTCGCAGGAGTCTTTGAGATCGAGAAGTGGGAGCCCGAGGAGGTTCTGGCCCCCGACTACAACGTGGCCCCGACCAAAGAGGTCTATGCAGTCCTCGACCGTCCACTTAAGGACGCGGACAGCCCGGAGCCGGTTCGACAGCTCCGGAAGCTGAAGTGGGGGCTGGTGCCGAGCTGGTCCAAGACTCCCGAGGGCGGTGCGCGGATGATCAACGCCCGCGCGGAGACCGTGCACGAGAAGCCGTCGTACCGTCGCGCCTTCTCGGCCCGGCGCTGCATCATCCCCGCCGACGGCTACTACGAGTGGGTCACCGCCAAGGACGAGCGGGAGCTGGAGGTCGAGGGCAAGAAGAAGCGGCAGCGCAAGCAGCCGTACTTCGTGCTCCCCGCCGACGGGTCGGTGTTCGCGATGGCCGGGCTGTACGAGTTCTGGCGGGACCGGACCCTGCCCGACGACCATCCGCTGGCCTGGTGGGTCACCTGCTCGGTGATCACGACCGAGGCGGAGACGACCCCGCTGGCGGTGCCCCCGGCCGAGGGGCCGCACGCGCTGGCCGACATCCACCCCCGGATGCCCCTGATGCTCACCCCGGACCGCTGGGACTCCTGGCTCGACCCCGCCCGCACCGACCCGGACGAGCTGCGCGAGCTGCTCGACCCGCCGCCGGCCGGGCTGTTGCGCGCGTATCCGGTGTCGACGGCTGTCAGCAACGTCCGCAACAACGGACCGGAGCTGCTGAAGGAACTGGAAGGTCCCGAAGAAGGCACACTTTTCTGACGTGACTTCTGACGTGACTCCTGATGTGACTTCCGATGCGAGCGAGATCGTCGAGACCGACGCGGGGGACGCCCGCGTCACCTGGCATCCGGCCAAGAAGGCGCGGCTCGTCCTCGCCGTCGGCCATGGCGCGGGCGGTGGCATCGAGGCGCGGGATCTCCAGGCCCTCGCCGCCGTACTCCCCGGGCACGGAGTGACCGTCGCGCTGGTCGAGCAGCCCTGGCGGGTCGCCGGGAAGAAGGTGGCGCCCGCGCCCAAGACGCTGGACATCGGCTGGCGGGGGATCTGGCCGGCCGTCGCGAAGCCCGGCCTGCCGGTGGTCTCCGGGGGCCGGAGCGCCGGAGCACGCGTGGCCTGTCGTACGGCGACGGAGCTGGGGGCCGCCGCCGTCCTCGCCCTGAGCTTCCCGCTGCATCCGCCCGGCAGGCCGGAGAAGTCGCGGGCCGACGAACTGCTCGGCGCCGGGGTGCCCACGCTCGTCGTACAGGGCGGGAACGACCCGTTCGGGACACCGGCGGAGTTCCCGGAGGGCGACTTCGAACTGGTCGAGGTGCCGTACGGCGACCATGGGTTCGCGGTGCCCAAGCGGGCGGAGATCACTCAGGACCAGGCCCTGGAGATCATCACGGGGCACGTGGTGGAGTGGACTCGAACACTTGGGTAAAGGGTGGGAATGCCGCGGCCCTTACCACTGTTGTGGCGGACATAGAGAGTCGTAGAAAGGAAGTCCGCCGCATGGGTTCGACCTTCTGCCCGGCCCGTAGCAGCCGCTCAGACCTGGACTGGTCGGTGCTGCACGCGACCAAGGCCACCCCTATTGGGGCGGCGGGCGGACCGGATCGTCGTCTATCCTCCGATTCTGGTGGCATCGGCTTCGGTGCTGCCCGGAATCTTGAGGAGGTGGGTCCGGTTCCCGGTACCGACGCAGGGACCGAACACGGCCAGGCGGAGCAGCCCGAGGGCCAGGGCACGAGCACGGAGTCCACGACGGAGCGCAGTGCGCGCTTCGAGCGGGACGCGCTCGAATTCCTCGACCAGATGTACTCGGCCGCGCTGCGCATGACCCGCAATCCGGCCGACGCCGAGGACCTGGTGCAGGAGACGTACGCGAAGGCGTACGCGTCCTTCCACCAGTTCCGCGAGGGCACCAACCTCAAGGCGTGGCTGTACCGGATTCTCACCAACACGTTCATCAACTCGTACCGCAAGAAGCAGCGTGAACCCCAGCGCTCCGCGGCCGAGGAGATCGAGGACTGGCAGCTCGCGCGTGCCGAGTCGCACATGTCGACCGGTCTGCGCTCCGCCGAGTCGCAGGCGCTCGACCACCTGCCCGACTCGGACGTGAAGGAAGCGCTCCAGGCGATCCCCGAGGAATTCCGCATCGCCGTCTATCTCGCGGACGTCGAGGGCTTTGCCTACAAGGAGATCGCGGACATCATGGGGACACCCATCGGTACGGTGATGTCCCGGCTGCACCGGGGCCGCCGTCAACTGCGCGGCATGCTCGAGGACTACGCGCGTGACCGCGGACTGGTCCCGGCCGGTGCCGGAGAGTCGAACGAAGCGAAAGGCTCGGGCTCATGAGCTGCGGAGAGCCGCACGAAACGGACTGCAGTGAGGTCCTCGACCATCTCTACGAGTTCCTCGACAGAGAGATGCCGGACGCGGACTGCACCAAGTTCGAGGTGCACTTCGAGGAGTGCTCGCCGTGCCTGGAGAAGTACGGCCTCGAGAAGGCCGTGAAGAAGCTCGTGAAGCGGTGCTGCGGGCAGGACGACGTGCCGACGGATCTGCGCTCCAAGGTGATGGGACGCCTGGAGATGATCCGGTCGGGGCAGGTCGTACCCGAGCATGATGTGGCGGCCTCTCCGCAGGAGTCCTGAACGGACTGTCGTCACTCGAACGTGCTAATCCGCGGGTGATACGCCCGCGCCGCTCCCCCGACCGCCCTAGGCTCCTCGGCCTGGACAGGCATGGTCGGGGGAAGGGCGTCAGCCATGGAGGCGACACCGGCACGGGCACGTGCGTACGTCGTCTGTGCCGTGCTGTGCGCCCTGTGGTGTCTGCTTCCGCTGCCGGCCGTCCACACACCCTGGTGGGCGGTCGCGCTGCTGGCAGCGCTCTACGCCGGCTGTGAGCAGGTCGCCCGGCGCCGGTTCGCCGGCACCTTCTACCCGGTGCTGCTCGCCGCGGCCTTCCTCCTCCCACCGCCCGCCGCCGCGCTCGTACCGCTGCCGGGGGCGCTGTTCTCCCGCGTCGAGCAGGGCTCGCCCTGGCTGCGGCGGAGCTGGCGGGCCGCGCAGCTCGCACTGGGCGTGTGGGCGGCGGGACGGGTGCACTGGGCGCTGGGCGGGCGGAACGCCGTCGTCGCGTCCGACTTCCCGTACGCGCTGGTGCCCGCGCTGGCCGCCGTCCTCGCCTTCTGTCTGGTCCTGACCGTCCTCGACGGCGGGATTCTCGCGCTGGCCGAGCGGATGCCCGTACGACGGGCCTGGCGAGGGCTGTTCCTACGGTCCCTGGCGCCGATCGGCGTGCACGGGCTCGCCGGGCTGATGATGGCCGTGCTCTGGCGCAGTCCCTACGGCCCGGTCGCCGCGCTGCTCGTGCTGTTGCCGATGGGGGTGTCCTGGTGGGTGTTCGCCCAGTACCACCGGGAACGCGCCGCCCATCAGGCCACCATCCGCGCGCTCGTCCAGGCCGTCGACATCAAGGACGGGTACACCCGCGGGCACAGTGAGCGGGTCGGGCAGGCGTCGATGATGATCGCGCGCGAGCTGGGCATGGACGACTCGCGGGTCGAGGTGCTCCGCTTCGCCGGGATCCTGCACGACGTCGGGAAGCTGGGCGTGCCCACGCGACTGCTCCGCAAGGACGGGCCGCTCACTCCCGAGGAGCGGCGGGTGATCGAACTGCATCCCGAGTACGGGCACGAGATGGTGCGGGGCATCGGTTTTCTGGGCGAGGCTCGTGCCGCTGTCCTGCATCACCATGAGCGGCTGGACGGGAGCGGGTATCCGTACGGGCTGTTGGGGAGTCAGATCCCGGAGTCCGCGCGGGTAGTTGCTGTCGCCGACGCCTTCGACGCGATGACGTCCACGAGGTCCTACCGGAGGGCTCGGCCGGTGTCTGTCGCGCTGGAGGAGCTGTCGCGCTGTGCCGGTACGCAGTTCGACCCGTTGATGGTTCGGGCGTTGGTGCGGGCGCTGGGGCGGTGTGGATGGCATCCGGCAGTGACCGCTGACGAGGTCCAGTCGTCCGTTGTTTTCCCACCCAGCCCGCCCGTTTCCAGTGGGGTGAAAGGTTGACGAAAAGATCGTTTAGACCCCGGCCCTCTCTCACCCTCACCCTCATCCACACCTCCGCCGCCCTCCTCGCCACCACCTCCCTCACCCTCACCCTCTGGACCGGCCTCGAAGAACGCGGAGTCGCCCTCGCCTTCGGACTCCTCGTCGCCGTAGGCGAGTTGAGCCGCTGGAACGGAACCGGCCCCGGGCTCCGCGAAACCGCCCCCCTCGGCGCCGCCGGCGCCCTCTCCTACGCGCTGCTCGGCACCGACGCCGGCCACCCCACCCACCACGGCGTCTTCCAGGTCGTCACCGTGGTCGTCGCCGCCGCGCTGGTCGGCTGTGTGCCGCACATCGCGCGCGGGCAGAGCGGGACGCCGGACCACATGGCGCGCCGCGTCCTGACCGTCGGCTTCGCCGCCATCTGCTTCCAACCCCTGTACAACCAGGGCGTGTTCAGCCACTGGGGCGGCCCCGCCTACGCCGTTCTCCTGCTCGCGCTGCTCTCCCTCACCGCGCTCTGCGACGCCGTGCTCGCCGCGGCGCTCGCGCGCTCCCGCACGGGCTGGCCGTTCGGGCCGCTGCTGCGGGACGAGCTGCGGGGCATGCTCGGGATCGGGTCGGCGGTGTGCGCGACCGGCGCGGTGATGGCGCTCGCGGTCGCCGTCGTGGGGCTGTGGGCGCTGCCCGTGTTCTCGCTGCCGCTGCTGCTGACCCAGCTCTCCTTCCGGCGGTACGCGGCCGTACGGGACACCTACCGGCAGACCATCGCCTCCCTCGCCCGCTCCACCGAGATCGCCGGGTACACCCCGGCCGGGCACGCCCGCCGGGTCGCCGCGCTGTGTCAGGCGGTCGGGCGGGACCTGGGGCTGTCCGAACCCGACCTCACCGTCCTGGAGTACGCCGCCCTGATGCACGACATCGGTCAGCTCAGCCTCGTCGACCCGGTACCGGCCGGTGCCACCGCAGTGCTCTCGGCGGAGGAGCAGCGGCGGATAGCGCTGCTCGGCGGGGCCGTCGTACGGCAGACCGGGGTGAGTCCTCAGGTGGCGGCCGTCGTGGAGCGGCAGGCCGACCCGTGCCGGGAGCAGCCCGTCTCCGCGCGGATCGTCCGGGCCGTGAACGCGTACGAGGAGAAAACCCGGGAAGGCGGCCCGGGCGGGCCTCTCCGGGCGCTGGAGGAGCTGCGCCTGGGGACCGCCGGGGACTACGCTCCCGAGGTCGTGGAAGCACTGGCCCGGGTACTGTCCCGGGACTGTCTGACCTTGCCTTCGGCTGGGTAACCCATGGGTAATGAGCGGCCTCCCAGCCGTACGTGGTTGGATGCGAAGAAGAGGGTGTCCGGGGGCATGGCCAGCCCACTGAACGGAACTGGCAGGCGGGAATCGTGAGGATCTTCGGCAAGGGACGGCACCGGCCCTCCGCCTCCTGGCGGCAGGCCACCGACCGCGCGTTCACGCTGATCGGCGACGGTCGGTACGAGGACGCGGGCGCGCTGCTGACACGGGCCGCCGATCTGGAGCCCTGGCTGTCCGAGTCCTGGTTCAACCTCGCCCTCCTGCACAAGTTCCGGCACGACTGGGAGCAGGCCCGGGCGGCCGGGCTGCGGGCCGTCGCGCTGCTGGAGCGGGAGGCAGGGGCGCCCGACTGGTGGAACGTGGGCATCGCGGCCACCGCGCTCCAGGACTGGCCGCTGGCCCGGCGGGCCTGGCAGGCGTACGGGCTGCGGGTGCCGGGCGGGGTCACCGGTGCGGGTGAGCCGGCCGGGATGGAGCTCGGCAGCGCGGCTGTACGGCTGTCTCCCGAGGGCGAGGCCGAGGTGGTGTGGGGGCGGCGGCTGGATCCGGCGCGGATCGAGGTGCTGTCGATTCCGCTTCCCTCGTCCGGGCGGCGGTGGGGTGAGGTCGTGCTGCACGACGGGGTGCCGCACGGGGAGCGGACCACGGCGGCGGGGCACTCGTACCCCGTGTTCGACGAGATCGAGTTGTGGGCGCCGTCTCCTGTGCCTACGTGGGTTGTTCTGCTGGAAGCTGCCGCTGAGGCCGATCGGGATGCGCTGGAGCAGTTGGCGGCGGATGCGGGGTTCGCTGCGGAGGACTGGTCTTCTTCCGTGCGGCTGCTGTGCCGGATGTGCTCGGAGTCCCGGATGCCGTCCGATGAGGGTGACGGTGAGCATCTTGATCCGCATGATCACAGTGAGCCGGGGCACCCTGGGCCGCTGGGGCATCGGACGGATGGGCAGTTGTGGGTGCCGGAGCGGGAGTGCGGGTTGGCTGCGCCGGCGTCGCTTGTTCGGGGGTTGTTGGACGGGTGGGTTGCCGACAGCCCTGACTCTCGGGACTGGCGGGACTTGGAAGAGGTCTGCTGAGGTCGGTGGGTCGCTGCGGGTCCGTCGTGGCTGGTCGCGCCCACGCGGCGGAGCCGCACATATGCGCAGCCCCGCGCCCCTCAAAGACAGGGCGCGCCCACCTGGCACGGAGCCGCATATATGCGCAGCCCCGCACCCCTGAGGGAACTGCACGTACCCTGTATCCGCAGTAATCCCCCCTTGGTTTTGAGGAAGGCGTTCGTCGGCATGGCGCAGCAGGACACCGATCAGCAGCACGTGGGCGTGCTCCCCGTGGATGACGAGGGCTTCGTTGTCGACACCGAGGAGACCGAGGAGCGTGAGGCGGCCTGGCGGGAGCGGGGGGTCTCACGGGCGATCACGGTCGTCGGGAATCCGGTGCTGCACAAGGAGTGCAAGGACGTCACCGAGTTCGGCGCGGAGCTGGACACGCTGGTGGCGGACATGTTCGCCTCGCAGCGGACCGCCGAGGGCGTGGGTCTCGCCGCGAACCAGGTCGGCGTCGACCTGAAGGTCTTCGTCTACGACTGCATGGACGACGAGGGCAAGCGGCACGTCGGTGTCGTGTGCAATCCGAAGTTGATCGACCTGCCCGCCGACAAGCGGCATCTGGACGAGAGCAACGAAGGGTGTCTGTCCGTGCCGACCGCGTATGCGCCGCTCGCGCGGCCCGACTACGCCGAGGTGACCGGGCAGGACGAGAAGGGCAACCCGATCAAGGTCCGCGGCACCGGCTACTTCGCTCGGTGTTTGCAGCACGAGACCGATCACCTCTACGGCTACCTCTACATCGACCGGCTCTCCAAGCGCGACCGCAAGGACGCCCTGCGGCAGATGGCCGAGAACGAGCCCCGCTACCCCGTGGTCGCCAACGACTGAGTCGACGACCGAGTCCCAGAGACGATCACCACTCCCTTCCGTACGGCGTCTGTTCAGGTGCAACTCCCTGAGCAGGCGCCGTTCGTCTGTCCCTCGCACATTCGATCGTTTTCGTTCGTCTAGTGATCCAGAATCGGTCACGCAAGGGGGGATTCTCGGCACTTGGGGGTAGTGAAGGGAGCAAATCCGTTCCCAGAACGGTCAGTTGTGGTGCTGAATGGGAAGTGCGGGGATACGCAACGGCGCACGCCCGGCACAGCGGGAGGGGCGTGCGCAACTGGCGGCTGAGAGGGGTTTGTTCGTGCCTGCTTTCTCACACAGCACCACATCGACGACGGCAACGGTAACGACGGCGATCACGGTTCCACCGTCGCTCTCTCTCCCGGTGATCGAGGCGGCGTTTCCCCGGCAACTGCATCCGTATTGGCCGAGGCTCCAGGAGAAGACACGCGTCTGGCTGCTGGAAAAGCGTCTCATGCCGGCGGACAAGGTAAGGGAATATGCCGACGGTCTTTGCTACACGGACCTGATGGCCGGGTACTACTTGGGCGCACCGGACGAGGTGCTCCAGGCGATAGCGGACTACAGCGCGTGGTTCTTCGTCTGGGACGACCGCCACGACCGGGACATCGTGCACGAACGGCCCGACGCCTGGCGGCGGTTGAGGTTCCGGTTGCACGCGGCACTGGATTCACCACGGCACCATCTGCTCCACCCGGATCCCCTGGTCGCGGGGTTCGCCGACAGCATGATGCGGATCTACTCGTTCCTGCCCGGTACCTGGAACGCGCGGTTCGCCCGGCACTTCCACGCGGTCATCGAGGCCTACGACCGTGAATTCCGCAACCGCACCGAGGGAACCGTCCCGACGGTCGAGGAATACCTCGCACTGCGCCGGCTCACCTTCGCCCACTGGATCTGGACCGATCTGCTGGAGGCGAGCGCGGGGCTCGAACTCCCGGACAGTGTACGGAAACACCCGGGATATCGCCGGGCGGCACTGCTCAGTCAGGAATTCGCCGCCTGGTACAACGACCTCTGTTCCCTGCCCAAGGAAATCGCGGGCGACGAGGTCCACAATCTCGGGATCAGTCTCATCAAGCACGAGGGGCTGACCCTGGAGGAATCCGTCGCCGAACTGAGGCGCCGTATCGAGGAATGCATTTCCGATTTCCTCGACGCGGAACAGGAGACCTTACGTCTCGCCGACCGGCTCGACGACGGAACCGTGCACGGAATGGAACTGGGCGCGGCCGTGCGGACCTGCCTCGGCAATATGCGGAACTGGTTCAGCACCGTCTACTGGTTCCACCACGAGTCCGGCCGTTACCGGGTCGACAGCTGGGACGACCGGTCCACACCCCCGTACGTCAACAACGAAGCGGCAGGTGAGAAATGACCGTCGAGTCTGTGAAGCCCGCTCCCCCCGAGGCGCCGGAGCTGCTTGAGCCGCCCCTCGCGGGCGGCGGAGTCCCGCTTCTCGGCCACGGCTGGAAGCTGGTCCGCGATCCGCTGGCCTTCATGGCCCAACTCCGCGACCACGGCGAGGTCGTCCGGCTGAAGCTCGGCCCCAAGACGGTCTACGCCGTCACCGCGCCCGCCCTCACCGGCGCCATGGCGCTGGACCCCGACTACATCATCGCGGGCCCGCTGTGGGAGTCCCTGGAGGGACTGCTCGGGAAGGAAGGGGTGGCCACCGCCAACGGGCCCACCCACCGGCGTCAACGGCGCATCATCCAGCCCGCGTTCAAGCTCGACGCGATCCCCGCCTACGGCCCGATCATGGAGGAGGAGGCGCACGCGCTCACCGAACGCTGGCGGCACGGCGGGACGATCGACTGCACCTCCGAGTCCTTCCGGGTGGCCGTGCGGATCGCGGCCCGCTGTCTGCTGCGCGGCGACTTCATGGACGAGCGCGCCGAGCGGCTGTGCGTCGCGCTCGCCACCGTCTTCCGGGGCATGTACCGGCGGATGGTGGTACCGGCCGGACCGCTCTACCGGCTGCCCCTTCCGGCCAACCGCGAATTCAACCGGGCGCTGGCCGATTTGCATCTCCTGGTCGACGAGATCGTGGCCGAACGACGGGCATCTGGTCAAAAGCCGGACGATTTGCTGACCGCCTTGCTGGAGGCGACGGACGACAATGGCGACCCGATCGGGGAACAGGAGATCCACGACCAGGTCGTCGCGATCCTCACCCCCGGAAGCGAGACAATCGCGTCCACGATCATGTGGCTGCTCCAGGTCCTCAGCGAACACCCGGAACACGGCGACAAGGTGTGCGAAGAGGTCCAGTCCGTGACGGGCGGACGTCCGGTGGCATTCGACGACGTCCGCAAGCTGACCCACACGAACAATGTCGTCGTCGAGGCGATGCGGCTGCGTCCCGCCGTATGGATATTGACCCGGCGGGCGCTCGCGGACTCCGATCTCGGCGGCTATCGGATTCCGGCCGGGGCCGACATCATCTACAGCCCGTACGCGATCCAGCGCGATCCGCGTTCGTATGCGCACAACCTGGAGTTCGACCCCGACCGCTGGCTTCCGGAACGGTCCAAGGACGTACCGAAGTTCGCCATGAGCCCGTTCAGCAACGGCAACCGGAAGTGTCCCAGTGACCACTTCTCGATGGCCCAACTGAGCCTGGTCACGGCGGCGGTGGCGAAGAAGTACCGCTTCGAGCAGGTGTCCGGCTCGAACGACACCACCCGCGTCGGCATCACCCTCCGCCCGCACCGGCTGCTGCTCAGGCCTGTGCCGAGGTGAGGTGACGGGCGTGCGTTCAGGCGGCTTCCGGGCCCCTGAACGTGCGCCGGTAGGCGTTCGGGGTGGTGCCGAGGGCCCGGACGAACTGATGGCGCAGGGCGGGCGCGGTGCCGAAACCGGCGCGCCAGGCGATCGCGTCCATCGTCTCGTCCGTCCCCTCCAGCAACTGCTGGGCCAGCAGCACCCGTTGACGCAGGATCCAGCGGTACGGCGTGGTCCCGGTCTCCTGCTGGAAGCGGCGGGCGAAGGTCCGCGGCGACATGAGGGCACGGGCGGCGAGCTGTTCGACGGTGACCTCCTGGTCGAGGTGCTCCGCCATCCACACCAGCACCTCGCCCACCGTGTCGCACTGCGAGCGCGGCAGCGGCCGCTCGATGTACTGGGCCTGGCCGCCGTCGCGGTGCGGCGGTACGACCATCCGCCGGGCGATCGCGTTGGCGACCTCCGGCCCCTGCTCCTTGCGCACGATGTGCAGACAGGCGTCGATGCCGGCCGCGGTGCCCGCCGAGGTGATCACGGGATCCGCGTCCACGTACAGCACATCGGGCTCTACGACGACCTTCGGATACCGGCGGGCCAGCAGCTCCGCGTGGTGCCAGTGCACCGCGCACCGCCGCCCGTCCAGCAGCCCGGCGGCGGCCAGCACGAACACGCCCGAGCAGACGCTGAGCACCCGGGCACCCCGGTCCACGGCCCGGCGTAGGGCATCGAGGAGTTCCTCCGGATACTCCCGGGCGGCATAGGTGGCGCCCGCCGGTACGGCGATCAGGTCCGCGCTCTCCAGCCGCTCCAGGCCGTGCTCGACGGCGAGGGAGAAGCCCGCGTGGGTGGAGAGCGTCGGCCCCTCGGCCGAGGCGACCGCGAAGTCGTAGACCGGCAGGCCCTCGTCGCTGCGGTCGAGGCCGAACACCTCGCAGACGACGCCGAGTTCGAAGGGGTGGACTCCGTCGAGCAGGACTACGGCCACGTTTTTCAGCATGCTGCCAGTGTGCGCCGGAAGTGGCAGTAAATCGAGGGTGTACGGCAGTCCTGCCACTCACGGTAAGGAGTCAAAAGGACGAGACTCATGTCCATGAACACAGCCATGGACAACCTCATCGCCCTCCTCACCGTCGTCGGCATCCTCGTGGCCGTGACCTTCCCGTCGCTGCTCGGCATCGCTCACGACCGGCGCATCGACCGTCAGATCCGGACCGCCCACCGGATGATCACTTCGACACCACGACGGTGACCGACCATTCCTGAATGCCCTTGCACGAGATCTTGTGCGGGGCGGTCGCGCACAGCGGCCGGGACGAGGTGAGCTTCACGGTCCCGGCCGAGACCGCCTCGTACGCGTTGCTCGCGTCGCCGGGCCGGATCAGGATCCCGCTGTTGGTGGCCTTCAGGCCGCTGCCCACGGTCTTGACCGGCGCCCAGGGCCGGGTGGTCGTGCCGTCCAGCAGGATGCGGACGGTGTTGCCGGTCGTCAGGCAGAACGTGCCGTTCGTGTCGGTGGCGGCGAGTGTCTCCTTCGCCGTACAGGCCGACCGGCTCTTGCTCGGTGTGGGGGACTGTGACGGGGACGGCGACACACTGCCGCTGCCGGTGTCGGACTTCGTGCCGCCGCAGCCCGTGAGGGCCAGTGCCAGGGTGGCGACGGCGAGGGACGGACCGAGAATCGATCGACGCATGGGGGGCCTCCTTTGCCTTTTGACGTGTCTCGGCCGTATCCGGATCCCCCGTGAACTGTGAAGTATTCGTGGACATGACAGAGCCCCGGCCGCTGCGAGACGGCCGGGGCTCAGCTCATGAGGAGGTCAGCTCGTCGTGACGGCGGTGTCGTCGACGACGAAGCTGGTCTGGAGCGAGGAGTCCTCGACTCCGCTGAACTTCAGGGTGACGGTGGTGCCGGCGAAGGCCGACAGGCTGAAGGACTTCGCGACGTACCCGGTGGCCGCGTTGAGGTTGGAGTAGGTGGCCAGGGTGGTCGATCCGGCGGTGACCGTCAGCTTGTCGTAAGCCGTGCTGGTGCTGGTCTCCGCGGTGTCGACGTGCAGGTAGAAGGTGAAGGTCGTGCCCGTGCAGCCGCTCGGGACCGTCACCGCCTGGGACAGCGTGTCGGTGTGGGCCGAGCCGTAGCCGTCGAGCCAGGCCTTGTACGAACCGGTGCGGGCCGCCTCGTCGGTGTCGTTGGTGATGACCCCGCTGCTCGCGGTCCAGGTCGTGTTGCCGGACTCGAAGCCCGCGTTGCCCAGCAACTGCGTCGAGGTGCAGGAGCCGCCGCCGGAGGTGCTGACCGTCCAGGTGAAGGAGGCCGAGCCGGAGGCGCCGGTGGAGTCGGTCGCGGTCACCGTCACGGCGTAGGTGCCGGCGGTGGACGCGGTGCCGGAGATCAGCCCGGTCGAGCTGCTGACCGACAGGCCGGTCGGCAGCCCGCTCGCGCTGTAGGTGAGGGTCGCGCTCGCGCTGTCCGAGGCCGAGATCTGCAGGCTGGCCGTGGAGCCGGTCGCGGTGGACTGGCTGCCCGGGTTGGTGACGGTCACCGTGTTGCCCGTGGTGGTGCCGGCGGTGAAGGCGGCGGTGCCGTCCGGGGTGCCCCAGCCGGTCGGGCCGTCGTAGCCGGTGCCCGCGGTGCAGAAGTAACTCGTCGAGCAGGTGCCGTTGTTGCCGCTGGTGACGTCGTACAGGTTGCCGGTGTGGGAGTAGGGGTACTTCGCCGGGTAGTCACTGGAACCGGGGGTGCCGGCCAGCGCGTAGACGCCCGCGATGATCGGGGACGAGGCGCTGGTGCCGCCGTAGACAGCCCAGCCGGAGCCGCCGTAGGTGTCGTAGACGGCCACGCCGGTGGCGGGGTCGGCGACGGCGGAGACGTCGGACTCCATGCGCTTGGTGCAGCCCGTGTCGGTCTGCCAGCTCGGCTTCGCGTCGTACGCCGAGCAGCCGGAACCGGTGCCCTCGGTGCTGCTGGTCTTCCACACGGACTCGGTCCAGCCGCGGGTGCTGGAGGACGTGGAGAGCGCGGTGCCGCCGACTGCCGTCACGTACTGGGACGTTGCCGGGTACTCGGCGCCGTAGGCCTCGTCACCGGAGGAGACGGTGATCGCGACACCCGGGTGCTTGAAGTACGAGGTGTCCTCGGAGGTCTGCGAGGAGGACTCGGAGCCGCCCCAACTGTTGGACACGAACTTCGCGCCCAGGGCGACGGCCTCGTTCTCGGCGGTACCGAGGTTGGCGTCGGTGGCCGAAGTGGCCTCCACCAGAATGATGTTGCAGTTCGGGCAGACCGCGCTGACCATGTCGATGTCGAGCGCTTCCTCGCCCGCCCAGCCGGTGTCGTTGCTCGGCAGGGAGGTGGTCGAGCCGGTCTGGCTGACCTGCTTGAAGCAGCCGCTGGCCACGGTGCAGGCCGACAGGCCGAAGTTGGAGCGGTAAGTGGCCAGGTCCGAGGCCGCGTTGGGGTCGTTGTACGCGTCGACCACGGCGACCGTCATGCCGGAACCGCCGGTCGAGGGCAGCGCGTACGCGCTGTGCAGGTTGGCCGGGCTCAGCCCGGACACCGCGGCGGCGGCGTCCGCGTGCACCGCGGAGGCCAGTTGCTGCTTGATGTCGGTGCGCCGCTGGGCGAAACAGGCCGCCGAACCGGGGGCCGCGGTCGCGCACAGGTGCTCGGTCGGCACCTTCTGGCCGGCCTTGCCGGTCGAGTGGACGGCCTGGGCCGCGGGGGCGGTCAGGGCCTTGGAGTTCTGGGTGGCCTTGGAGACCTGGGCGGACTGGACGACTGACTGGGCTGTGGGCTGCGCGTCGGCGGGGGAGGCCGCCACGAGCCCGAAGACGCTGAGGGTGAGGGCGGGTACGGCGGCGGTCAGCAGTCTTCGCAGACTCCGTCGGGGCTTTTCACGCATGGGGTACTGCCTCCATCGTGGGAGTGGGGTTCCTCGGCGTGGTGGCAGGCCTGTGACGCGCGTAGCGGCGGCAGTTGACGTCGTCATGGGCATGACACTTTAAGCGTCCTGTGGGGCCACTGATGAATGACATGAACAGGACGGGCAGAACGTAGCCGGGGCGACGAGACCGCGAACAGACGCACCCCATGAACTTTGCCGCTCCATAGAAACTCCATGGACGGCCCATGGAAGCTCCATGGGCCGTCCGCGAAGTAAGAGGCAGATAAAGGGACTCGGGTGCCTTCTGGGGGACCGTCCTCCGGGGACCTAGAAGTCCTCGTCCAGGTCGACCGTGCCCTCCACGGCCACCTGGTACGCCGACGGGCGGCGCTCGAAGAAGTTGGTCAGCTCCTGCACACCCTGCAACTCCATGAAGGAGAAGGGGTTCTCGGAGCCGTAGACCGGCGCGAAGCCCAGCCGCTGGAGGCGCTGGTCCGCGACGCACTCCAGGTACTGGCGCATCGAGTCGGTGTTCATGCCCGGCAGCCCGTCGCCGCACAGATCGCGCCCGAACTGAAGCTCCGCCTCGACGGCCTCCTTCAGCATGTCCGTGACCTGCTGCTGGAGTTGGTCGTCGAAGAGCTCCGGCTCCTCCTTGCGGACGGTGTCGACCACCTCGAAGGCGAAGCTCATGTGCATGGTCTCGTCGCGGAACACCCAGTTGGTGCCGGTGGCGAGGCCGTGCAGGAGACCCCGGCTGCGGAACCAGTAGACGTACGCGAACGCGCCGTAGAAGAACAGGCCCTCGATGCACGCGGCGAAGCAGATGAGATTGAGGAGGAAGCGGCGGCGGTCGGCCTGGGTCTGGAGGCTGTCCAGCTTCTCGACCTCGTTGATCCACTTGAAGCAGAACTCGGCCTTCTCGCGGATGGAGGGGATGTTCTCCACCGCGTCGAAGGCGGCCGCCCTGTCCTCCGGGTTGGGAAGGTAGGTGTCGAGCAGCGTCAAGTAGAACTGGACGTGCACGGCCTCCTCGAAGAGCTGGCGGCTCAAGTAGAGCCGCGCCTCGGGGGAGTTGATGTGCTTGTACAGCGTCAGCACGAGGTTGTTCGCCACGATCGAGTCGCCCGTCGCGAAGAACGCGACCAGCCGGCCGATCATGTGCTGCTCACCCGGCGTCAGCTTCGCGAGGTCGGCGACGTCCGAGTGGAGGTCGACCTCCTCGACGGTCCAGGTGTTCTTGATCGCGTCCCGGTAGCGCTCGTAGAAGTCCGGGTAGCGCATGGGGCGGAGGGTCAGCTCGAAGCCCGGGTCGAGAAGGTTCTTGGCTTCGGTGGTCATTACTGGCAGGCCTCGCAGGACTCGGGGTTTTCCAGGGAGCAGGCGACCGCGTCTTCGTCGGGGGTCAACTGCTGTACGGGGATGGGGGTTTGGGTCTGCGCCTGGGCCGCGCGGGCGATGCGGGTCGCCGGGCGCGAGCGCAGGTAGTACGTCGTCTTCAGGCCCTGCTTCCAGGCGTACGCGTACATCGAGGAGAGCTTGCCGATCGTCGGCGTCTCCAGGAACAGGTTCAGGGACTGGGACTGGTCCAGGAACGGGGTGCGGGCGGCGGCCATGTCGATCAGGCCGCGCTGCGGGATCTCCCACGCGGTGCGGTACAGGGCGCGCACGTCGGCCGGGATCCAACTGAACTCCTGCACCGAGCCGTTGGCGTCGCGCAGCGCCTCCCGGGTGCGGGCGTCCCACACGCCGAGCTGCTTCAGCTCGTTCACCAGGTACGAGTTGACCTGGAGGAACTCGCCGGACAGCGTCTCGCGCTTGAACAGGTTCGAGACCTGCGGCTCGATGCACTCGTACACGCCCGCGATGGACGCGATGGTGGCCGTGGGGGCGATCGCCAGCAACAGGCTGTTGCGCATGCCGACTTGGGCGATACGTTCCCGCAGGGCCGTCCAGCGCTCCGGCCAGGTCAGCTCCACGTCGTAGTGGTCGGGGTGCAGCACACCCTTCGCCGTACGGGTCTTCTCCCAGGCCGGCAGCGGGCCGTTGCGCTCGGCGAGGTCGGCGGAGGCCTCGTACGCGGCGAGCATGATGCGCTCGGAGATACGGGTGGAAAGGGCCTGCGCCTGCGGGGAGTCGAAGGGGATGCGGAGTTTGAAGAAGACGTCCTGGAGGCCCATCGCACCCAGTCCCACCGGGCGCCAGCGGGCGTTGGAGCGGCCCGCCTGCTCGGTCGGGTAGAAGTTGATGTCCACGACACGGTCGAGGAAGGTGACGGCGGTGCGGACCGTCTCGTCCAGCCGCTCCCAGTCGATGTCGTCGCCTACGACGAACGCGCCGAGGTTCACCGAACCCAGGTTGCAGACCGCCGTCTCGCCGTCGTCCGTGACCTCCAGGATCTCCGTGCAGAGGTTCGAGGAGTGGACCGTGTGGCCCGGCTCGGCCGTCTGGTTGGCGGTGCGGTTGGCCGCGTCCTTGAAGGTCATCCAGCCGTTGCCGGTCTGCGCGAGGGTGCGCATCATGCGGCCGTAGAGGTCGCGGGCCGGGATGGTCTTCTTCGCCAGCCCCGCTGCCTCCGCCTTCCGGTAGGCCGCGTCGAACTCCGCGCCCCACAGGTCGACCAGCTCGGGCACGTCGGCGGGGGAGAACAGCGACCAGACGCCGTCCTCGTTCACCCGGCGCATGAACTCGTCCGGGATCCAGTGCGCCAGGTTCAGGTTGTGCGTACGGCGGGCGTCCTCACCCGTGTTGTCGCGCAGCTCCAGGAACTCCTCGATGTCGGAGTGCCAGGTCTCCAGGTAGACCGCGGCCGCGCCCTTGCGCCGGCCGCCCTGGTTCACCGCGGCGACCGAGGCGTCCAGCGTCTTCAGGAACGGGACGATGCCGTTGGAGTGCCCGTTCGTGCCGCGGATCAGTGAACCGCGGCTGCGAATGCGGGAGTACGACAGTCCGATGCCACCGGCGTGCTTCGAGAGGCGGGCGACCTGGTGGTAGCGGTCGTAGATGGAGTCCAGCTCGTCCAGCGGGGAGTCGAGGAGGTAGCAGGACGACATCTGGGGGTGCCGGGTGCCGGAGTTGAAGAGCGTGGGGGAGGACGGGAGGTAGTCCAGGCGGCTCATCAGGCGGTAGAGCGCGGCTACTTCGTCCAGGGCGCGGGTGCTGTCGTCCTCCGCCAGGCCGGACGCCACGCGCAGCATGAAGTGCTGGGGGGTCTCGATGACCTTGCGGGTGATCGGGTGGCGGAGGAGGTAACGGCTGTACAGAGTACGAAGCCCGAAGTAGCCGAAGCGGTCGTCGGCCTCCGTGTCGATCAGCGCGTCGAGGCGGGCCGCGTGCAGCCGGGCGAACTCGGCGGTGCGGTCCGCGATGAGGCCCTCGCGGTGGCCCACGGCGACGGACTCGGTGAACGTCGTGACGCCCTGCGAGGCGGCCTCGGCGGCGATGCTGATCGTCAGCAGCCGGGCGGCGAGCCGGGAGTAGACGGGGTCCTCGGAGATGAGGCCGGCGGCGGCCTCCGTGGCCAGTTCGCGCAGTTCCGTCAGGTCCGCGTGCGCGGACCGGCCGCGCAACGTGGCGGCGGCGACCCGGCCGGGGTCGGCGTCGGGAAGGTCGGCGGTCAGCTCGGTCAGGGTCCGCAGGATCGCGGTGCCGGGGCCGTCGGCGTCCTGAACGGCCGTTCCGGGAACGTGGGTTCCGGGTCCGGTCGCGGTCGCTGCGGTCGCCTCGTTCGCCTGGGTCGCTGATGCCGGCTCTGCTGGCGCGATGGTCACGGTGGGGCTCTCCCTCGCTCGGCACGGGGCCTCGCCGAGGGCAGGCGGCAGTACACGAGCGCACGGGGCGTCGCGTCCACCGGCCCACTCCACGAGGCCCGGACGTCATGCGCCCTGACCGGGTGGTCGGGCGCGCGCCGTCGGCAGGTCCTCGGACTGACCACGCGTGCATATGCACGCAAGTACACCGTTGCGGGACAGTTCCGGATTCGCACCGGATTCCCCTGCGGCGACAGCGAGCACGAGCATACATCTTGTGCTCACCCGTCGCGCCACCCCCAGATGTTGTGTCGCGGTGGTTTCAGAGTGTCAGCTCGTAGGTGAGCAGAGTGAGATCGTCCAGGTGTGGCACGGGATTCCAGTCGCGGTCCGGGGTGCGGGTGAAACCGAGGCGTTCGTAGATGCGGTGGGCCGCGTGCATGGAGGACTGGGTCGACAGGACTACGGCCTTGCAGCCCTCTGTGGCTCGGGCGCGGTCGAGGCAGGCGCGGACGAGGGCCTCGCCGGCGCCTCGGCCGCGGGCGGCGCGGGCGATCACGAGCGTGCGGATCTCGGCCTCTCCGGGGCGCGCTATGTCTGCGACGGGGCCGGGGCCGGGGACGAAGGTGACGCCGCCGAGGAGGTGGTCGCCGTCCACCGCGACGAGGACCTCGGCGGCCGCGGCCCTGCTTGCCACGTCCTTCAGTACGGGGAGGTAGGGGTCGTTCTCGCCGTAGTCGAGGAGGCCGTCGTCGAGGTAGGCGTGGGCGGTGAGGGTGCCGAGGGGTTCGTATTCGGTGGGGTCTGCTCGGCGGATGAGGAAGTCCATGCGGGTGAGTGTGTACGACAGCGGGCCGCCGAGTAACTTGCTTTTCGGTGGCCCGCTGCGGGTTCGTTGTGGCTGGGCGCGCCCACGCGGCGGAGCCGCACGTCGACACAGCCCCGCGCCCCTGGGTCGGATCAGTGGGCGGCGTCAGCAGTCGCCGGAGGCAGCTCCACCTCTACGCCCGGGTCGCCTGCGTCTGCCGTGTAGTCGCCGGGGTTGGTCTCGTCGATGCCCTCGGGGGCCTTGAGTGCCTTCAAGGCGAAGGTCAGGACCACCGTCACCGCGACGTTCAGGACGAACGCCGTGAGGCCGATGTAGCCGATCTCGCCGATCCCCGGGATCTCCTTCGCGGAGCCGCCGAAGTGGGACTGGGTGGGGGAGGCCACGCCGTAGGCCGCGAGGGTGCCGTAGAGCATGCCGACCGCCCAGCCGGCGAGGAGGGCCCAGCGGTGGAACCAGCGGGTGAAGAGGCCGCCGACCAGGGACGGGAAGGTCTGGAGGATCCAGATGCCGCCCAGGAGCTGGAAGTTGATGGCGACTGTCTTGTCCATCGTCAGGACGAAGGCCAGGGCGCCGACCTTCACCAGGAGGGAGACGATCTTGGAGACCTTGGTCTCCTGGGCCGGGGTCGCGTCGGGCTTGATGAAGTCCTTGTAGATGTTGCGGGTGAAGAGGTTCGCCGCCGCGATGGACATGATGGCGGCGGGGACGAGCGCTCCGATGCCGATCGCCGCGAAGGCCACGCCCGCGAACCAGTCCGGGAACATGTTCTCGAAGAGCTGCGGGATGGCCAGTTGGCCGTTGGTGACCTTGACGCCCGCCGCGATCGCCATGAAGCCGAGCAGCGCGAGCAGGCCCAGCATCAGTGAGTACAGGGGCAGGATCGTGGTGTTGCGGCGGATCACGTTGCGGCTCTTGGAGGAGAGCGTCGCGGTGATCGAGTGGGGGTACATGAACAGGGCCAGTGCCGAGCCCAACGCCAGTGTGGCGTACGTCCATTGGCCGGCGGGGGCGGGTACGAGGCCGCCCGCCCCGGCCGCCTTGAACTTGGCTCCCGCCGCGCTGAAGATGTCGTCGAAGCCGCCGAGCTTGATCGGGATGTAGATGATCGCCACCGTGATCACGATGTAGATCAGCCCGTCCTTCACGAACGCGATCAGCGCGGGGGCGCGGAGGCCGGACGAGTAGGTGTACGCGGCCAGCACGGCGAACGCGATCAGCAGCGGCAGGTCCTTCACGAACCAGTTGGAGTTCGCGCTGCCGCCCACCCCCATGACGTCCAACACGGCCTGGATGCCGACCAGTTGAAGCGCGATGTACGGCATGGTCGCCAGGATGCCGGTGACCGCCACCGCCAGCGACAGGCTCTTCGAGCCGAAGCGGCCGCGCACGAAGTCGGACGTCGTCACGTATCCGTGCTTGTGCGACACCGACCAGAGGCGGGGCAGGAACATGAAGATCAGGGGGTACACCAGGATCGTGTACGGCACCGCGAAGAAGCCGGCCGCGCCCGCCGCGTAGACCGCCGCCGGGACCGCCACGAACGTATACGCCGTGTAGAGGTCGCCGCCGAGCAGGAACCAGGTGACCCAGGTCCCGAACGACCGTCCGCCCAGGCCCCATTCGTCGAGGCTGTGCTCGTTGTCGGCCCGGCGCCAGCGCGCGGCCAGGAAGCCCAGGACCGTGACGGCCAGGAAGAAGAAGATGAAGACGGCGAGTGCGACGCCGTTCACGCCGTCGTTCACCGGTTGCCTCCGTGGCGGGTGCGCTGGTCACGCTGCCAGAGCTGGTAGGCGGTCATGGTCAGCGCCGTCGAGATCAGCACCCAGAGCATCTGGTACCAGTAGAAGAACGGGATGCCGATGAACGCGGGGTCGATCTTGGTGTAGGAGCCGACCCAGAGCAGCGCCACGAAGGGCGCCAGCAGGCAGACCGCGATGACGACGCGGACCGGTGTCACCACCGGTGCGGCCACTTCGGGCGGAACTTCAGGCACATCTGACATTTCGTGGCTCCGTCCCCTCGCCGATCACCTGTGTAACGCGCAGGCAATGTAGGTCACGGAATCACCGAAGCGAAAGACCCCGTCCGCATATCGTCATGTCGATTTAGTGAAAGCCTGACATCGGTGTCGAAAGCAGGGTTCAGCAGCAGCGGAAACCCTGCCTCGGGTCGGCCTCCTGGCGGTCCGTCCGCATGCGTTCGAAGTCGCGTCGGCTCGGGACCTCCGCATCCGGGTGGCCCCGGCGCACGTGGGCGACATACCGGTCGTAGGCCGATTCGTCGGTCAACTCGCGGACATACCAGCGCACTCCGCTAGTCGCCCGCCTGAACGCCGACCACATCACGCGCCGCCTCCTCCTTCTCCTGGCGGGTCGGGAGCAGCCCGGCCGGTGCCACGATGGTCGACTCGACGTACGGCGTCTCGCTCAGTGTGGAGAGCGCGGGGCGGCGGACGTGTCGAACGCAGACGCGAAGGGCGTCCACGATCACGACCACGACGAGTACCGCGAGAATGGCCGAAATCACCCCGTCCACCGTGGAGTTGGTGACGACGGTGTGCATGTCGTCCATGTTCTTGGCGGGTGGCAGGATCTTGCCCGCGTCGATCGCGTCCTGGAAGACGGATCGCTGCTTGAAGAAGCCGACCTTCGGGTCGCTGGAGAACACCTTCTGCCAGCTCGCGGTCAGGGTGACCGTCGCGTCCCAGGCGAGCGGAATCCCGGTGATCCAGGCCCACTTGAGGCGGCCGGACTTCACCAGGAGGGTGGTGCAGACGGCCAGGGCGACGGCCGCGAGGAGCTGGTTGGAGATGCCGAAGATCGGGAAGAGCTGGTTGATCCCGCCGAGGGGTTCGTGGACGCCGACCCACAGGAAGTAGCCCCAGAGCGCGCACACGATCGCGCTCGTCAGGGCCAGGCCCGGCTTCCAACTCACGTTCCTGAACGGCCGATAGACGTTCCCCAGCATGTCCTGGAGCATGAACCGGCCCACCCGCGTGCCCGCGTCCAGCGCGGTCAGGATGAACAGCGCCTCGAACATGATCGCGAAGTGGTACCAGAAGGCGCGAAGGCTCCCGCCGGTGACCTTGGAGAAGATCTCCGAGACACCGACCGCGAGGGTGGGCGCACCGCCGGTGCGGGACAGCAGGCTCGCCTCGTCGACGTTCTTCGCGGCCTGCGCGAGGTCGGCGGGGGAGATGTGGTAACCCCAACTGGTCACCACCTGCGAGGCGTTCTGCACGGTCGTGCCGATCACGCCCGACGGGGCGTTCATCGCGAAGTAGAGACCCGGGTCGATGATGCTCGCGGCGACCAGGGCCATCACGGCGACGGACGACTCCATCAGCATCGCGCCGTAGCCGATCATGCGGATCTGGGTTTCCTTCTGGATCATCTTCGGCGTCGTACCGCTGGAGATGAGCGAGTGGAAGCCGGACAGGGCACCGCAGGCGATCGTGATGAAGACGAAGGGGAAGAGCGAGCCGGCGAAGACCGGGCCGTTGCCGTGCTTGGCGAAGTCGGTGACGGCGGGCATCTTCAGGGCGGGCAGGGCGACGACGACGCCGATCGCCAGCAGGGCGATGGTGCCGATCTTCATGAAGGTGGAGAGGTAGTCGCGCGGGGCGAGCAGGGTCCAGACGGGGAGGATCGAGGCGATGAAGCCGTATGCCACCAGCCAGATCACCAGCGTCGAGGGCGCGAGGGTGAAGGTGCCGGCCCAGGACGACTCGGCGACCCAGCGGCCCGCGACCAGGGCGAGCAGCAGCAGGGCCACGCCGATGAGGGAGACCTCGGAGACCCGGCCGGGGCGGAGGACCCGTAGATAGAAGCCCATCAGCAGGGCGATCGGGATCGTCATGCCGATGGAGAAGGTGCCCCAGGGGGAGGAGGCCAGCGCGTTCACGACGACCAGGGCCAGCACGCCGAGCAGGATGATCATGATGGCGAAGGTTGCGAGCAGGGCCGCGGCGCCGCCGAAGGGGCCGATCTCCTCTCGGGCCATCTGCCCAAGTGACCTGCCGTCGCGGCGGGTTGAGAAGAACAGCACCACCATGTCCTGGACCGCGCCCGCGAAGATGACGCCGACGATGATCCAGATCGTGCCGGGCAGGTAGCCCATCTGCGCGGCCAGTACGGGTCCGACGAGCGGTCCGGCGCCGGCGATCGCGGCGAAGTGGTGGCCCAGCAGGACGCGGCGGTCGGTGGGGTGGTAGTCGATGCCGTTGTCGAGGCGTTCGGCCGGGGTGGCCCGGGTGCCGTCGACCTTCAGCACCTTGTACGCGATGAACTTCGCGTAGAAGCGGTAGGCGATGGCGTACGAGCCGAGCGCGGCGGCGACCATCCAGGCGGCCGACACGTTCTCGCCCCGCGCCAGCGCGAGTACGGACCAGCCCGCCGCCGCGACGAGCGCGACGAGGGTCCAGACGACGATGGTTCGGACGTTCGCGGTACGCACCGGGTGGTCCTCCCGTCCATGCGGCGACGGGAGGAACGTAGAGCAACCCGGGTAACTCCGTAAGTCCCCTAGTCCTGTGGACGCTTGAGTCGCGCCACGAACTTGTACCGGTCCCCCCGGTACACCGACCGCACCCACTCCACCGGCTTGCCCTCCTTGTCGAGGGAGTGGCGGGAGAGCATCAGCATCGGGAGGCCGACGTCGGTGCTGAGGAGGCCGGCCTCGCGCGGGGTGGCCAGCGAGGTCTCGATGGTCTCCTCGGCCTCGGCGAGATGGACGTCGTAGACCTCGGCCAACGCGGTGTACAGGGACGTGTACTTGACCAGTGACCTGCGCAGGGCGGGGAAGCGCTTCGCGCTGAGGTGGGTCGTCTCGATGGCCATCGGTTCGGCGTTGGCCATGCGGAGGCGCTCGATGCGCAGGACCCGGCCGCCGGTGGTGATGTCGAGCAGGTCGGCGAGGGTGTCGTCGGCGGTGATGTAGCCGATGTCCAGGAGCTGCGAGGTGGGTTCGAGGCCCTGGGCCCGCATGTCCTCGGTGTACGAGGTGAGTTGGAGGGCCTGCGAGACCTTCGGCTTCGCGACGAACGTGCCCTTGCCCTGGATGCGCTCCAGGCGGCCCTCGACGACCAGTTCCTGAAGGGCCTGGCGGACGGTCGTGCGCGAGGTGTCGAACTCCGCGGCCAGGGTGCGCTCGGGCGGGACCGGGGTGCCGGGCGGCAACGTCTCCGTCATGTCCAGCAGGTGTTTCTTCAGGCGGTAGTACTTGGGCACACGCGCGGTGCGGACGGTGGCCCCACCCTCGTTCTCCGCACTGCTGACGTCGGTGCTCATGCTCCGCCTTTCCGGCTCCGGGCAAGGGTCATTCGGTGATCCCCTCTGTATACCGTCGCCGCCGCTTTTGGTCTAGTCCACAGCGCCAAGTGGTCTAGCGGAAGAGAGTACTCCGGCACCGCTGTTTTCGCTGCCTTCTTACTTAAAGGTTCCTGCATATGTAGGTCCCATAACGGCTGGTCAGGGGTGTTTCGAGGGCTCTTGACAGGCCCACTGGTCTGGTCCAAGCTCCGGGTACTGGTCTACACCATTGGTTCAGGTCCCGGCCCATGGGCGGGAGGTGTGGCAGGCATCCCTGAGGAGGGTGGCGTGAAGCGCAAGCTCATAGCCGCGATCGGTATCGCGGGCATGATGGTCTCCATCGCGGCGTGCGGGGGCAACGACGACAAGGGCTCTTCGAACAGCGGCGCCGACGCCAAGGAGCTGACCGTCTGGCTCACCGTCGACGCGCAGAACAACTGGCCCCAACTGGTGAAGACAGCCGACGCGGCCGTGCAGAAGGCGCACCCCGGCGTCAAGATC
Organism: Streptomyces sp. NBC_01478; assembly: GCF_036227225.1. Lineage (GTDB taxonomy): Bacteria > Actinomycetota > Actinomycetes > Streptomycetales > Streptomycetaceae > Streptomyces. The sequence goes on from NZ_CP109444.1 coordinate 7,655,660, forward strand.
AAGCACGAGTACTACGGCTGGCCGGACAAGAACACCAAGCTCGACGCGGTCCTCGCCACCGACAAGGCCCCCGACGTGGTCGAGATGGGCAACACCGAGATGCTGGGCTACATGGTCAAGGGCGCCTTCGCACCCGTCGACCCTGCCAAGTTCACCAACTCCTCCGCCTGGCTCGACGGCCTCAAGGCCTCCGTGACCTACGACGGCAAGACCTACGGCGTCCCCTACTACGCCGGTGGCCGCGTCGCCAACTGGCGCAAGGACATCGCCGCTTCGGTCGGCGTCAAGACCCCGCCGACGACGTACGCCGAGCTGACCGCCGACCTGGACAAGATCCAGAAGAAGGAAGGCAGCAAGTTCAGCGCCTGGTACCAGCCCACCCGTGACTGGTACGCGGCCATGTCCTTCGTCTACGACGCCGGCGGCGCCATCGCCACCCAGTCCGGGGACCAGTGGAAGGGCAGCCTCTCCTCGCCCGAGTCCGTCAAGGGGCTCAACGAGTGGAAGTCGGTCATCGACAAGTACATGCACGGCGACAAGACCAAGGACGAGTCCGACCGTTACATCGTGTACGGCCAGGGCAAGGCGTCCATGATCTTCGCCGCCGCGTGGGAGGGCGCGACCGCCGCCGACCCGAAGAACGACAAGACCGGCGGCAAGCTGGCGACCGATCTCCTCAACTTCGTGATGCCCGGCCCGTCCGGCAAGAACATGCCCGTGTTCCTGGGCGGTTCGGACCTGGCCATCCCGGTCAAGTCCAAGGCGCAGGCGCTCGCCGCCGAGTGGATCAACGCCTTCACCGGTCCGTCCGGCCAGAAGGGCCTGATGGCCAAGGGCAATCTGCCGAACAACAAGACCGACCTCGCGACGCTGAAGAGCGACCCCGCGACGGCGGTCCCGGCCACCGCGGCCGAGTCCAACTGGTTCGTCCCGATGGCACCGGGCTGGGGCCAGGTCGAGAAGGCCCAGGTCCTCCAGACGATGCTGCAGAACATCGGCACCGGCAAGAAGTCGGTGGCGGACGCCGCGAAGGAAGCGGACGCCGCGATCGACAAGGTCATCAACACCAAGTGACCTGAGTGCGGGGCCCTGTTGGACACCTGGGTGTTCTCGGGGCAGGGCCCCGCGACTCGTACGAAGCACGGCCGTACGACCTGAGGGATCGCCGAGGAGCGCGTGATGAGTGCCGACACGACCACCCCTGCCAAGGTGCCGCCGCCGCGGCAGGCGCCCCCACCGCGCGTCTCCGACGCACCCCGCAGACGGCGGACGTCGAGAGGGACCGGCGTCCCCTGGCTGCTGCTCGCGCCCTGTCTGCTCATCCTCGGCCTGGTCATGGGCTATCCGCTGGTCCGCCTGATCACGCTGTCCTTCCAGTCCTTCGGACAGTCCCAGTTGTGGGGTTTCAAGCCCGCCGAGTGGATCGGCTTCGACAACTTCTCCGGCATCCTCGGCGACGGCGAGTTCTGGGGCGTCGTCGTCCGCACGATCGTCTTCGCGGCCGGCTCGGTCATCTTCACGATGGTCGCCGGCATGGCACTCGCCCTGCTCCAGCAGAAGGTCTCCGGCTGGGTGAAGACCCTCATCAACGTTGTCCTGGTGGCCAGTTGGGGCATGCCGGTCATCGTCGCGACCACCGTCTTCAAGTGGCTCTTCGACTCGGACTACGGCGTCTTCAACGCCCTGCTCAGCAGGTTGCCCGGCGTCGACATGATCGGCCACAACTGGTTCGCGAGCGGGCCGCAGGGCCTTCTCGTCATCATGCTGCTGGTGGTGTGGGGCGCGGTGCCCTTCGTGGTGATCACCCTCAGCGCCGGACTCACCCAGGTCCCGCAGGAGTTGGAGGAGGCGGCCCGCCTCGACGGCGCCGGCGCGTGGGGCGTCTTCCGGTACGTCACCCTGCCCATCCTCAAGCCGATCATCGTGATGCTCACGACCCTGTCGGTGATCTGGGACATGGGCGTCTTCCCTCAGGTGTTCGTGATGCGCGGCGGCCACCCCGAGGCCGACTTCCAACTGCTGAGCACCTACTCGTACGACCGCGCGTTCGTCGTCAACGACTACGGACAGGGCTCTGCGATCGCCCTGGTCACGGTGGTGCTGCTGCTCGGGGTCGTCGCCGTCTACATGCGTCAGATGCTTCAGATCGGAGAGGTCGAATGAGCGCGCTCACGACCGATGCGCCCCGCACACCGACCGGCGGGCGCAAGAAGTCCAAGCTCGGCTGGAACCTCGTGGGCCTGCTCGTCTTCGTCGTCGTCGGGTTCCCGCTCTACTGGATGCTCGACACGGCGTTCAAGCCGGCGCGGGACGCCATCGACCCGGACCCGAGCCTGCTGCCCACCGGCATCACGCTCGACAACTTCCGCCGGGCGCTGGACATCGCCGACTTCTGGGGCCCGGTCGGCCGCAGTCTCGTCGTGTCCCTGTCGGTCGTCGTGATCGGCGTCGTCGTCGGCCTGCTGGCCGCGCTCGCCATCTCCCGCTTCGCCTTCCGCGGCCGCAAGATCGTGATCGTCGGCATCCTCGCGGTCCAGATGGTCCCGCTGGTCTCGATGATCATCCCGGTCTTCCTGCTCCTGAACGACCTCGACCAGTACGACAAGCTCTCGGGCCTGGTCATCACGTACCTGACCTTCATTCTCCCGTTCACGGTGTGGACCCTGCGCGGCTTCATCGTCAACATCCCGAAGGAGCTGGAGGAGGCGGCCATGGTCGACGGCTGCTCCCGCACCGGCGCCTTCATCCGCGTGGTCTTCCCGCTCCTGGCCCCCGGCATGGTCGCGACCTCGGTCTACGGCTTCATCCAGGCCTGGAACGAGTACCTGTACGCCCTCATGCTGCTCAGCCAGGAGCACCAGACGGCGACCGTCTGGCTCGGTAACTTCACCACCAAGCACGGCACCGAGTACGCCCCGATGATGGCCGGCGCCACGATGATGGCCGTGCCGATCGTCGTCCTGTTCCTCATCGTCCAGCGCAAGATGGCCGCGGGGCTGACCGCCGGCGCTGTGAAGGGATAACGCCAACCGATGACGACACTCGCCAGCGGCACCACAGCGTCCGATTCCGAAAAGGACGGCCTGACGCGCGACGCCCTCACCGTCCTGCAACCGGGCTTCCCCGGCACGACGGCCCCCGACTGGCTGCTGCGCCGCCTCGGTGAAGGCCTCGCCTCGGTGGGCCTGTTCGGCCGCAACATCGCCTCGCCCGAGCAACTGGCGTCCCTCACCGCCCAGTTGAGGTCGGAACGGGAAGACGTGCTGGTCGCGATCGACGAGGAGGGCGGCGACGTCACCCGCCTCGAGGCGCGCACCGGCTCCTCCTTCCCGGGCAACCACGCGCTGGGCGCGGTGGACGACGTGAACCTGACCAGGGAGGTGGCCCACGAGCTGGGCCGCCGCCTCGCGGAATGCGGCGTGAACCTGAACTGGGCCCCGTCCGCCGACGTGAACTCCAACCCCTCCAACCCGGTCATCGGCGTCCGCTCCTTCGGCGCCGACCCGGAACTGGTCGCCCGGCACACGGCGGCCTACGTCACCGGCCTCCAGTCGGCGGGCGTCGCGGCCTGCACGAAGCACTTCCCGGGCCACGGCGACACGGCGGTCGACTCCCACCACGCGCTGCCGCGCATCGACGCGGAGCGGGCGGTCCTGGAGGAGCGCGAGCTCCTCCCCTTCCGCGCGGCCATCGCCGCCGGCACCCGCGCGGTGATGAGCGCCCACATCCTGGTCCCCACCCTGGACCCGGACCACCCGGCCACCCTCTCCCTCCGTGTCCTGACCGACCTCCTCCGCGGCCGCCTCGGCTACGACGGCCTCATCGTCACCGACGGCATGGAGATGCAGGCCATCGCCGCCACCTACGGCATCGAACGCGGCAGCGTCCTCGCGATAGCCGCCGGCGCCGACGCGATCTGCGTGGGCGGCGGCCTCGCGGACGACGAGACGGTACGACGTCTGCGGGACGCACTGGTGAGTGCGGTCCGCTCCGGGGAACTCCCGGAGGAACGCCTGGCCGAAGCGGCGGAACGGGTACGGGGGCTGGCCCGCTGGGCGACTTCGGCTCCGGCCGCCGAGGAGGCGCCCCCCGCGCCCGCGGCGGACGTGACGCGCGTCGACGTCGGTCTCGTCGCCGCCCGCCGGGCTCTCACCGTCACCCGCGCCGACGGCTTCACCCCCCTCACCGAACCGCCGTACGTCGCCCTTCTCGCCCCCGTCGCCAACATCGCCGTCGGCGACGAGACGCCCTGGGGTGTGGGTGCGGAGCTGGTTCGGCTGCTGCCCGGCACGGAGACGGGGGCCTTTGCCGGGGAGGACGCGGGGCAGGGGGTTCTGGACGCGGCCGGGGCGCGGCGGATCGTCGTCGTGGTGCGGGACGAGCATCGGCATCCGTGGATGACGGCCGCGCTCGACACCGTGCTGGCGGCCAGGTCCGACACCGTCGTGGTCGAGATGGGCGTACCGCAGGCCCCGCCCCGAGGTGCCCTCCACATCGCGACTCACGGCGCGGCCCGCGTCTGCGGCCACGCGGCGGCGGAGGTCGTCGCCGGGGCGTGACCGTGAGCCGGGGGAGCGACCCCGACCCGGGGGAACACCTCCGAATACACCGGTGCCGGGCCCTCCACGAGGGGGCCCGGCACCGGTACGTACACCTGTGGAACCGGGTCAGATTCCTTGCCAGTCCGGCTTGTTGACGAAGGTGTGCCGGAAGTAGTCCGCGAGCTTCAGCTTGGACGCGGCGTCCTCGTCGACGACGACCGTCGCGTGCCGGTGCAACTGCAGCGCCGACGCCGGGCACACCGCGGCCACCGGCCCCTCCACGGTCGCGGCGACCGCGTCCGCCTTGCCCTCACCGGTCGCGAGCAGCACCAGGTGCCGGGCCTCCAGGATCGTGCCGATGCCCTGCGTGATGACGTGGTGCGGGACCTGCTCGATGTCGCCCTCGAAGAACCGCGCGTTGTCCACCCGGGTCTGCTCGGTCAGCGTCTTGATCCGGGTCCGCGAGGCCAGCGACGAGCACGGTTCGTTGAACCCGATGTGCCCGTCGGTCCCGATCCCGAGTATCTGGAGGTCGACCCCGCCGGCCTCGCCCAGCGCCCGGTCGTACGCCTCGCACGCCCCCAGCACGTCCTCGGCGGTCCCGTCCGGCCCGAAGAAGGAGTCCAGCCCGACCCCGAGCGGCTCCAGCACCTCGCGCCGCAGCACGGAACGGTACGACTCCGGGTGCTCGGCGGGCAGCCCCACGTACTCGTCGAGCTGGGCGATCCGCGCCCGCGAGGTGTCCACGGCCCCGGCACGCACCTTGGCCGCCAGCGCCTCGTAGATGGGCAGCGGCGTCGACCCGGTGGCCACGCCGAGCAGGGCGTCCGGCTTGCGCCGGAGCAGGTGTGCCATGGCCTCGGCGATCAGCTCGCCGCCCGACTTGGCGTCCGGAACGATGACAACTTCCACGCTGGCCTGCCGTTCTGCAGAGGGGACTCGGGGAGTCCGGAGGTGCTGTGTGGTTTAGACCAATCCGCGCACCAATCTAACAGAGGAGGGTCCTGCCTCCCAGAGTTCGCCGCCTGTCCGAAAACCGGCAACCGCCCAACAGAGGCGCACCTCCCCCAGAGGGGGTGAAATGGACACCGCACCACTGCCGCGACCGACCTCCGGAGGACCCCGCATGACCGCCACGCTCCCGGCCCCCGACAGCGACCTCCCCGGCCGGATCATGGCCCGCGAGATGGCCGAACAGCCCGCTGTCCTGCGCCGCATCCTCGACGAGGGTGCCCCGCGCATCCGCCAGGTCGCCCAGGCCGTGGCCGCCCGCAGGCCCCGCTTCGTGCTGCTCACCGCCCGCGGCACCTCCGACAACGCCGCCCTCTACGCCAAGTACCTCCTGGAGATCCGCCTCGGCCTGCCCTGCGGACTCACCTCCATGTCGACGACCACGGCGTACGGCGCCCGCCCCGACCTGACCGACGTCCTCGTCGTCACCGTCAGCCAGTCCGGCGGCTCCCCGGACCTGGTCGCCTCGACCCGGGCCGCCCGCGAGGCCGGCGCGATCACGGTCGCCGTCACCAACAACCCGGACTCACCGCTGGCCGCCGTGTCCGAGTACCACGTCGACGTCATGGCCGGCCCGGAGAAGGCGCTCCCCGCGACCAAGACGTACACGGCCTCGCTCCTCGCGCTCTACCTCTTCGTCGAGGGCCTGCGCGGCGGCGACGGCGCGGCGGCCAAGGCGCTGCCCGACCTCGCCGAACAGCTCCTCGCCCGCCAGGACGAGGTCCGCGCCCTCGCCTCCCGCTACCGCTTCGCCGAACGCATGGTCATCACCTCGCGCGGCTACGGCTATCCCACCGCCAAGGAAGCCGCTCTCAAACTGATGGAGACCAGCTACATCCCCGCTCTCGCCTACTCCGGCGCCGACCTCCTGCACGGCCCCCTCGCCATGGTCGACAACGTCTCCCCGGTCATCGCGGTCGTGACCGACGGCAAGGGCGGCACCGCCCTCCAGCCCGTGCTCGACCGGCTGCGCGGCCGGGGCGCCGACCTGGTCGTCATCGGCCCGGCCGGCCAGGTCGAACAGGCCTCGGCCGGCTTCGTCCTGCCCGTCGAGGGCGTCCCCGAGGAACTCCAGCCCGTCCTGGAGATCCTCCCGCTCCAGCTCCTCGCCTACGAGGTCACCATCGCCCGCGGCCAGGACCCGGACGCCCCCCGCGCCCTGGCCAAGGTGACGGAGACCCGCTGAGCCCCGATGTGCCGGCCATGGAAATTCCCACGACCAATCAGTCCCGCACAGGACCCGACACGGTTACGCTTTCCCACAGCCTTCAAGGCATGGACACCGCATGTGGTCTAGTCCACAATGTGTTAAAGGCGCAAGCCTCCGTCTTCCCCGCACAGGAAGGCGGATCGAGGAACCGAGGCTCTCTGCCCTGACTGCCCCGGGTCCTCATCCATCGGCCGATCGGGACCGCACACCCCGTGGCCGTTGCTGCTCCGGGCTGCGGTGCCGAGAGGGCTGAGGGTCCCTCTCAGGCGCCGCGGCCCGCGGGTGTTTTTAGGACAGGTACAGACCGGCGGGTACGCTCGCAGACGTGCCCTCCATGAACGAACTCGTACGCCAGCACACCGCACTCGACGACTCCGACCTCGAGTGGCTGCACCTGCTGGTCTCGGAGTGGCAACTGCTCTCCGACCTCTCCTTCGCCGACCTGGTCCTCTGGGTCCCCACGCGCGACGGCACCCGCTATGTCTCCGTCGCCCAGATGCGCCCGAACACCGGCCCCACCTCGTACCAGGACGACATGGTCGGCCACCTCGTCCCGCGCGGCCGTCGGCCCATGCTGGACGCGGCCCTGGACGAGGGCCGGATCGTCCGCGAGGGCGACCCGGAGTGGCGCGAAGAGGTCCCCGTCCGGGTCGAGTCGATTCCGGTACGACGGGACGGGCGCGTCCTGGGCGTCATCGCGCGCAACACCAATCTGCTCACCGTGCGCACCCCGAGCCGTCTCGAACTCACCTACCTGCAGAGCGCGTCGGACCTCGCGCAGATGATCGCGGCCGGCTCCTTCCCGTTCCCGAACCAACTGGTCGACATGGACGCCTCGCCGCGCGTCGGCGACGGACTGATCCGGCTCGACGGCGACGGCATCGTGCAGTACGCCTCGCCCAACGCGCTGTCCGCCTACCACCGGATGGGCCTCGCCACCGACCTCGTCGGCCAGCACCTGGGCGTGACCACCGCCGAACTCGCCCCCACCCGGGGCCCGGTGGACGAGGCGCTCGCCAAGGTCGCCAGTGGCTGGGCGCCGCGCGAGTTCGAGATCGAGGCGCGTGACGGGGTGATCCAGTTCCGGGCGATCCCGCTCAAACCCAAGGGCACCCGCATCGGTTCACTGGTGCTGCTCCGGGACGTCACCGAACTGCGGCGCCGCGAGCGGGAGTTGATCACCAAGGACGCGACCATCCGGGAGATCCACCACCGGGTGAAGAACAACCTCCAGACGGTCGCCGCCCTGTTGCGCCTCCAGGCCCGCCGCATCGACTCCGAGCGCGGCCGCGAGGCGCTGGAGGAGGCCGTACGCCGGGTCGGCTCGATCGCGATCGTGCACGAGACGCTGTCCCAGAACCTGGACGAGCGCGTGGAGTTCGACGAGATCGCCGACCGGGTGCTCGCGATGGTCGCCGAGATCTCCCCGGGCAAGGTCACCGGCCGGCGCAGCGGCCGCTTCGGGATACTGGACGCCGAGGTCGCCACCCCGCTCTCCATGGTCCTCACCGAGATCCTGCAGAACGCCCTGGAACACGGCTTCCGCGAGGGCGAGACCGGCACGGTCGAGGTGTCGGCGGTGCGCGGCGGCAACGCGAAGGACGCCCGCCTCCTGGTCACCGTGCAGGACGACGGCGTAGGACTCCCCGAGGGCTTCGACCCGCACCGCTCGGGCAACCTGGGCCTGCAGATCGTACGGACGCTGGTGGAGGGCGAGTTGGGCGGCACGTTCGACATGGTGGCGGCGCCGGGGCGGGGGACCCGGGTGATCCTGGATGTGCCGGTGCAGGCGCACAAGTGACGTATGCGTACAGGACCTTCACACGCGCGAGCCTGAACTGGCGTACGCACGCGGGTGTTTGAACGGCTTTGCAGACGTCCTTGAACAGCAAAGAGCCCCGGATCAAGTGATGATCCGGGGCCACTCGCTCGTTGCTATGCGCATCGGGGGTACTGCGCGCTGCGGCTCGGGGGCGGGAGATGCGTACTCGCTGTACGCGCCGCCAAGCTCAGGCTGTTAGCAGGGTGGGCGTCAGGCGGAGGCCTGACGGGCACGGTTGCGAGCGGCGCGGCGCTTCATGGCGCGGCGCTCGTCCTCGCTGAGACCACCCCAGACGCCGGAGTCCTGGCCGGACTCGAGCGCCCACTGCAGACACTGGTCCATAACAGGACAGCGACGGCAGACGGCCTTGGCTTCCTCGATCTGCAGCAGCGCAGGACCGGTGTTGCCGATGGGGAAGAAGAGCTCGGGGTCTTCCTCGCGGCAAACGGCGTTGTGACGCCAGTCCATGGCTGCTACCTCTCCTTGGTATTACGTGCGGGTTGCTTGTGAATGTGAACGCTTTCACGAATCCCTCAACAAGTGAAGGGCCGAACGCCAGGTTCACTGGCGGGGTCCTGTGGATTGAAGAGGGGTTCCGGTGATACGTGGAGGCCGGTGTTGCGGGCCGTCTCGATCGCCACGTAGAGACTCGCAAACCTCAGCGGCGGATACAACCCCTACCGGAAAGTTTTTTTTGATTCCTCGGTGTCGACTAGGTCACAGCCGTACTTCCATGGGGTGGACCCTGGTCTAAACGTTCGAGTGAAAGGACTTCAGCCCTTTCTGCTCACACAATCACACGCAGTGCACGGCGTACGCCTGTGAACGTCACGCTCGTACGCAGTCCGAGGTGGTCGCCGTCCATCTGGAGGGGCAGCGGGACCTTGGAATGCAAGGTGAACTCGCTCAGGTCGTGCAGAGCCGCAGCGTGCTTGCCATGGGGTCCGCGTTCGGGGGACGAAGTGAGCAACTGGGTGCCATACCGGGCAACCGCGGCGCTGGACAGACGGCTGAGGCCGAGTACGTCGAGGCCTTTATCGAACGACGCCTTAGGTGACGTGTACATCGGGCGATTGCCGAGATACGTCCAGGGCGAGGTGTTCGAGACTATGGCCACCACCAGATCGGTGACCGGATCGGCGCCGGGCTGCTCCAGAGTGATCGTCCCGTGCCGACGGTGCTGCTCGCCGAGGAACTGCCGGACCACCTGGCGCACGTAGAGCGCGTGGGTGGATTTCTTGCCCTGCTCCCGTTGCTGCTCGACCCGCCCGACCACCCCGGCGTCGAACCCGAGCCCGGCGTTGAAGGTGAACCAGCGCGAGGGCACCGCCTCGTCCTCGGTGCCGGGTGTCCCGGAGGTCAGCCCGAGGCCGACCGTGCGCTCGCTGCCCCGGCGCAGGGCGTCGAGGATGGCGCCGGTCGCCTCCACGGCGTCGTTGGGCAGGCCCAGGGCGCGGGCGAAGACGTTGGTGGAGCCGCCGGGGACCACCGCGAGGCCGGGCAGGCGCTCGGGGTCGGGGCCGGTGTGCAGCAGGCCGTTGACGACCTCGTTGACCGTGCCGTCACCGCCGAGGGCCACCACCAGGTCGACGTTGCCGCTCTCTGCGGCCTGCCGGGCGAGGTCGCGCGCGTGGCCCCGGTACTCGGTCGTGACCGCCTCGAGCTTCATCTCGCTCGCGAGCGCGTGGAGCAGGACGTCGCGCGTACGTGCGCTTGTGGTGGTTGCCGCCGGATTGACCACGAGAAGTGCACGCATGAGTTGCAGCGTACCTACTGGGGGGTACTCGTCCCATACCGAGGTAGGGGTTGGGTAAGAGGAGAGGGCGTGAGCCTGAACACCTGGGGCCGTTTTCCGAGGGCTACCCTTCTGGGGTGAGCGCTGAGCAGACCCCCGCCCCGGAGACCGACGGCCCCGACGGACCCCGTCCGCGCCGGCTGACCTACGCGGCGGTCCTCGTCGCCGTCGAGGGTCTCGCGCTGGCCGTCGCCGGGGTGTGGATGCTCGTCCTGGGTCTCACCGGCGAACCGGACGACCGGCAGCAGGCCGTGACCGGGGGAGTGACCCTGGTGGTGCTGGCGCTGCTGCCGCTGCTGGCCGCGCGCGGACTGCTGGGCCTGCGCGGTTGGAGCCGGGGTCCGGCCGTCATCACCCAGATCATGGCGCTGCCCGTGGCCTACAACCTGCTCCAGGCCGACAGCGTGGCCATCCCGGCCGGTATCGCGCTCGCCGTCGTCGCGATCGGCGCGCTGGTGCTGCTGGTGAACCCGGCGACGACACAGGCCCTCGGAATCCGAGGGCCCGGTCGTGGAACCGAAGAGCCGAAGAGCTGACTCCGGCGGGAGGACTACTCCTCGACGAGGAGCTTCTCCCGCAACTGCGCCAGTGTCCGGGCCAGCAGCCGGGACACGTGCATCTGCGAGATGCCGACCTCCTGCGCGATCTGCGACTGCGTCATGTTGCCGAAGAAGCGCAGCAGCAGGATCCGCTTCTCCCGGGGCGGCAGATCCTCCAGCAGCGGCTTGAGCGACTCGCGGTACTCGACGCCCTCCAGGGCCTCGTCGTACGCGCCCAGCGTGTCCGCGACCGCCGGGGACTCGTCGTCCGTGTCGGGGACGTCCAGGGACAGCGTGGAGTAGGCGTTCGCCGACTCCAGGCCCTCCAGGACCTCCTCCTCCGAGATGCCGAGCTTCTCGGCCAGCTCGTGGACCGTGGGGGAGCGGCCGTGCCGCTGCGAGAGCTCCGCCGTCGCCGTGGTCAGCGACAGGCGCAGCTCCTGGAGCCTGCGCGGGACGCGCACCGCCCAGCCCTTGTCACGGAAGTGCCGCTTGATCTCACCGACGACCGTCGGGGTCGCGTACGTCGAGAACTCGACGCCGCGCTCCGGGTCGAAGCGGTCGACCGACTTGATCAGGCCGATGGTGGCGACCTGGGTCAGGTCGTCCAGCGGCTCGCCGCGGTTGCGGAAGCGGCGCGCGAGGTGCTCGACGAGCGGCAGGTGCATACGGACCAGCCGGTTGCGCAGCTCCGCGTACTCGACGCTGCCGTCGTTCAGCGTGCGCAGCTCGATGAAGAGTGCGCGCGCTCCGCTGCGGTCCTGGGGGTCGTGCCGGGTGACCTGCACACTCTGTGTGCCCGCCACGTCGTCCCGCTCGTGTTCGCTCATCGCCTGGCCCGTCGCCCCTTCCCGAGCTTTCGCCTCCTCCCCCACGCTCGACTCAGTCGGAGCGGGGGGACCCCCGGCAACGGGGGAGACCCCACCAATACGCACGGCACCGTCCTGCTCACGTTGACCGTCGTCCATCACACCGGCCTCCGAGGGTTCTTCCTCCGGGTGCGGCCGGGCCTGCTCGGGGATCTGGCCGCATGGCACGAGGGCGCTGCCGTCCGCCGTGCGGCGGGATCCGCCTGAGCCGCCCTCGGCCGGCAGCTCCCGTGTGCCGCGCTCTTCGTCCCGCACCGGCCCGTCCCCGTTCCTCACGCCGGCCCGGGTCCCGCGCCGCGCTGTTTGTAGAGGCTGATCGAAACGGTCTTGTCCTCGTCGACTGCCGATGAGACCTTGCCCGCCAGGGCCGAGAGCACGGTCCAGGCGAAGGTGTCGCGCGCGGGGGCGTGACCGTCCGTCGTCGGGGCGGAGACGGTGACTTCGAGCGAGTCGTCCACGAGACGGAAGACGCAACTGAGCACCGAGCCCGGCACGGCCTGCTGGAGCAGGATCGCGCAGGCCTCGTCCACCGCGATGCGGAGGTCCTCGATCTCGTCGAGGGTGAAGTCCAAACGGGCCGCGAGGCCGGCCGTGGCCGTACGCAGCACCGACAGGTAGGCACCCGCAGCCGGCAGCCGGACTTCCACGAAGTCCTGGGTCGCGGGCTCGCCTGCGATCTGGGACACCCTCACCTCCAAGGTGGTACAAGCTCTTTCGGGGGCCCAGGGGTCGCCCCCCGGGGTAACGCGATACTTGGTTCAGCGGTGACGCTACCGCGCTCCGAACTTTCCTGTCCCCGGGACCCCAACCCCATGCTGTCACTCATAGTAAACCTACGGATACGCTCCGTGGCTAGGGGTCCTGCGGGCCCAATTGGGAAGAGCGCGCGCCGGGTTGACGTACCCAGACGTCAGACGGTCGAACCGTCGAAACGGGCGGGAAACAGACGGCCGGAAAACGGGGTCACAGGAGACCGTGTCACAGAAGTACGTGGTCGACGAAGCACCAGCGCCAGCTCTCACCGGGTTCGTAGGTCCGCATCACCGGATGCCCGGATTCCTTGTGATGTGCTGTCGCGTGGCGCAGGGGCGAGGAGTCGCAGCAGGCGACGTTGCCGCAGAAGAGGCAGAGTCGCAACTGCACGGGGTGGGTGCCGGCCGCCAGACACTCGAGGCAGGTCTCGCTCTGGGGCTTCGGTTCCGGGAGCGGCAGCGCGTCGGCGTGCGTGCACTGTTTCATGATTGCCAGATTACGACGGCTGTGCGGTTGGCCGCGCGGAAAAAACGAGGGCGGGCGAGAACGATGGACGTGATGCCACTGCTGTTGCTGGTGGCGGGCAGCGCCGTGGTGGCCGCCGCGGCCCGGCGCACCCCGGTGCCGGCGCCGCTGCTGCTGGTCGCCGTCGGACTGGTCGTCTCGTACGTCCCGGGGGTGCCCGACTACACCCTGGACCCGGACGTCGTCCTGCCGCTGCTGCTGCCCCCGCTGCTGTACACCTCGGCCACCGACAGCTCGTACCTCGACCTGCGGGCCCAAGTGCGGCCCGTGGCACTGCTGTCGGTCGGCTACGTGCTCTTCGCGACGTTCGTCGTCGGCTGGGCCGCCTATGTGATCGTGCCGGGGCTGCCGCTGACCGCGGCGCTGGTGCTGGGCGCGGTGGTGGCGCCGCCGGACGCGGTCGCGGCGACGGCGGTGGCCCGGCGGGTCGGACTGCCCTCGCGGATCACGACGATCCTCCAGGGCGAGTCCCTGCTGAACGACGCCACCGCGATCACCGCCTACAAGGTGGCCCTCGCGGCCGCGATCGGTGAGGGCGCCACCTGGGCCGGCGGCATCGGGGAGTTCCTGCTCGCGGCCGTCGGCGGGGTCGGGGTCGGGCTCCTGATGATGGTGCCGATCCACTGGCTGCGCACGCACCTCAAGGAGGCGCTGCTGCAGAACACGCTGTCCCTGCTGATCCCGTTCGTCGCCTACGGGGTCGCCGAGCAGGTGCACGCCTCCGGGGTGCTCGCCGTCGTGGTCGTGGCGCTCTATCTGGGCCACCGCGCGTGGGAGGTCGATTTCGCGACCCGCCTCCAGGAGGAAGCGGTCTGGAAGATGGTCGCCTTCGTCCTGGAGTCGGCGGTCTTCGCCCTGATCGGGCTGCAACTGCCGGTGGTCCTCAAGGGACTTGGCGAGTACCGGGGCCTGGACGCCGCCTGGTACGCGATCGCGCTCTTCCTGGTGGTCGTCGCGACCCGGTTCGTGTGGGTGTATCCGGCGGCCTTCATTCCCCGCGTCCTGTCGGCGCGGATCAGGGAGCGCGAGGACAGCCCCACCTGGAAGGGGGCGATGACCACCGCGTGGGCCGGCATGAGAGGCGTGGTCTCCCTGGCCATCGCCTTCTCGATCCCGCTCACCATGCACGGCGGCGACCCCTTCCCGCAGCGCAACCTCATCCTGTTCCTGACCTTCACGACGGTCATCGGGACCCTGGTGGTGCAGGGTCTGAGCCTGCCCCCGATCATCCGGCTGCTGAAGTTCCCCGGCCGCGACCAGCAGGCCGAGACGCTCGCCGAGGCCAACGCCCAGGCCCAGGCCTCCCGGGTCGCCGAAAAGCGCCTGGAGGCCCTTCTGGAGGACGAACGCAACGCCCTGCCGCCCCCGCTCGCCGACCGACTCCGCGAGGTCCTGGAGCGCCGCCGCAACGCCGTCTGGGAGCGCCTCGGCGCCACCAACCCCGTCACCGGCGAGACCGTCGACGACACCTACCGCCGCCTGTCCCGCGAGATGATCAGCGCCGAACGCTCGATGTTCGTGCGCCTGCGCGACGGCCGCTACATCGACGACGAGATGCTGCGCACCTTGCTGCGCAGGCTGGACCTGGAGGAGGCGGCGGCTTATCGGGAGGCGGCCTAGCGGTCCCGGTCTCTACGGCACCTGGAGTGCCCTGCGGTCTCTACGGCACCTGAAGTGGGCTCACGGGAACGGCCGCCCGGTGATCAACGCGGCGACCGTGCTCCCGCGCGGGAAGGCGCCTTCGGCCGCCAGGGCGACAAGTCCGTACAGCAACTTGGCGACATAGAGACGCTCGACGGGCAGCCCGTGGCGCTGCTCGAAGTCCTCGGCGAAGGCGTCGAGTTCGACGGGCACGCGCGCGTAGCCCCCGAAATGGAAGCGCTCGTCGAGTGACCAGTCGCCCCGCCGGCCACCGAAGGCGTGCTGTTGCAGGCCCTCTATGTCGGCGCCCAGGAAGCCGCCCTTGAGGACGGGGATCCCCAACACCCGCTGGTCGGGGGCGAGTCCGGCGGCCAGTCCGGCCAGTGTGCCGCCGGTCCCGCAGGCGAGGGCGACGACGCCGACGTCGGCACGCGCGCGCAGTTCCTCGCCCAGGGCCCGGCAGCCGCGTACGGCAAGGGAGTTGCTGCCGCCCTCGGGGACGACGTACGCGTCCCGCGCGTCCACCTCACGCAGGATGCCGGCCAGTGTCTCCGGTTCGGACTTGCACCGGTACGTCGACCTGTCGACGAAGCGCAGGCGCATCCCGTCGGCCGCGCACCGGGCCAGGGACGGGTTGAGCGGGCGGTCGGACAGCTCCTGGCCGCGGACCACGCCGACCGTGGGCAGACCCAGGAGGCGGCCCGCGGCGGCGGTGGCGCGCAGGTGGTTGGAGTAGGCGCCGCCGAACGTGACGACCGTACGTCCGGCCGCCGCCGCGAGATTCGGCGCGAGCTTGCGCCACTTGTTGCCGATCAGGTCCGGGTGGATCAGGTCGTCCCGCTTGAGCAGCAGACGGATGCCGTGCCGGCCGAAGCGCCCGTCCGCGATCTCCTCCACCGGCGACGGCAGCCGGGGCCGTAGGGCGGCGAGGTCGGGGCTGGTCACGGCACCATTGTCACCCGGGTCGCCCGTGTCGTCCGTGTCTCCTGGGGGTCACTTCAGGCGCTCGTGGATCCGCTCGCGCAGCCACGCCATCGTGAACCCGCGCGGGTCCACCTTTCCGGGCTGCCACTCCAGGTGCCCGATCACCGACCGCTCCGTCCAGTCGTAGTGGCGGCAGATCGCGGCCGAGACCTTCTCGATCGCCTCCAACTGGGCCTCGGGCCACGGGTCCTCGCCGTCGCCGAGGTTCTCGCACTCGAAGCCGTAGAAGTGCCGGTTGCCGTCGGTGTTGGCCTCGTTGTCGTGCGGCAGCCGCTTCTCGCCGATCACCGCGCGCAGCACGTCGTCGTCGCCGAGGCCCGCGTGGTTGGCGCGGCCGTAGCCGACCAGGTGGACGGTGCCGTCCTTGGTGATGACGCCGTGGCAGAGCGGGCCGGGCAGGTCCGGGCGGCCGTCGCGGCAGAGGGCCACCGTGTGCGCGCTGCCCTTGGTGACCGTGTGGTGGATCATCACGCCGTGGACGGGCCCCCACGGGCCCTTGTGGTTGCGGTTGTGGTGCTCCCAGTCGCCGACCTCGACGACCCTGACGCCCTCGTCTCGCAGAATGTCCAGGAACCTGCCCGCGGACATGGGTGAGGCCATGACGCCTCCTTCGTGCTGTGCGACGGCCGACGTGCACGGCCGTCTGTTATCGCCGCTTGTACCGAAAAAATCCGGTACGGACGACTTGTTCGTACGGCGTGCGAGTCGATCCGGACACCGGCGGCCCCGGCGGCAACTCGAACAACATTCGAGGTAAACAGCCCCCGTGCCCAGCAGTTGAAGATCCATTCCCGCTCTTTCGGGTAATACCACCGGCACGCTGAGTGAGGAAGGCTGGTGCGCGAGAAGGATGCCGGGCACACAGGGCCCGGCATGAATGGGGAGGGCATTTCTCTATGTCGGTAGGCGAAGAGGTCCGCGCGGACCAGAACAAGCCGCAGCAGAGTCTTGGCACGGCGGCTGCGCGGAACCTGGCCACCACCACGAAGTCCGCGCCGCAGATGCAGGAGATCAGCTCCCGCTGGCTGCTGCGCACACTGCCGTGGGTGAACGTGCAGGGTGGCACATACCGGGTGAACCGACGGCTGAGCTACTCCGTGGGCGACGGCCGGGTGACATTCGTGAAGACCGGCGACCGCGTCGAGGTCATCCCCGCGGAGCTCGGCGAACTGCCCGCGCTGCGGGACTACGAGGACGAGGAGGTGCTCTCGGAGCTGGCCACCCGCTGCCGGCAGCGCGAGTACGCCCCGGGGGAGGCGATCGCGTCGTTCGGCGGCCAGGCCGACGAGGTGTACCTGCTGGCGCACGGCAGGGTGGAGAAGGTCGGCACGGGCCCGTACGGCGACGACACGGTCCTCGGAGTCCTCGCCGACGGCGCCTACTTCGGCGACGAGGCGCTGCTCGACCCGGAGGCCATCTGGGAGTACACGGCCCGCGCGGACACCGCCTGCACGGTGCTGATCCTGGCCCGAGGGGACGTCGAGCAGGTCGCGGAGCGCTCCGACACCCTGCGCGAACACCTCGCGCACCTGCGCTCGATCCCCGAGCAGCGCACCAACAAGTACGGCGAGAAGTCCATCGACCTCGCCTCGGGCCACTCCGGCGAGCCGGACATCCCGCACACGTTCGTCGACTACGACGCCCGGCCGCGCGAGTACGAACTGAGCGTCGCCCAGACCGTCCTGCGCATCCACTCGCGCGTGGCCGATCTCTACAACCAGCCGATGAACCAGACCGAGCAGCAACTGCGGCTCACCGTCGAGGCGTTGAAGGAGCGCCAGGAGCACGAGCTGATCAACAACCGCGAGTTCGGCCTGCTCAACAACTGCGAGTACGACCAGCGCCTCCAGCCGCACGACGGGGTGCCCAGCCCGGACGACCTGGACGAGCTGCTCAGCAGGCGGCGCGGCACCAGGATGCTCCTCGCCCACCCGCGCGCCATCTCCGCGTTCGGCCGCGAGCTGAACAAGCGCGGACTGGTCCCGGAGTCCATCGAGGTCGGCGGCAACCGCATCCCGACCTGGCGCGGGGTGCCGATCTACCCGTGCAACAAGATCCCGGTCAGCGACCGGCGGACCACCTCAATCATCGCCATGCGTACCGGCGAGGCCGACCAAGGCGTCATCGGCCTCCAGCAGGCCGGCATCCCGGACGAGATCGAGCCGAGCCTGTCGGTGCGCTTCATGGGCATCAACGAACAGGCGATCATCAAGTACCTCGTGACGGCCTACTACTCGGCGGCGGTCCTGGTGCCGGACGCCCTCGGCGTTCTGGAGAACGTCGAGATCGGCCGCTGGAGGTGACGTTTCAGCAGTTGAACGAGGTGTCCCCGCCCGTCAGGGCGGGGACACCCCGGTCGCAGCCGACCGGTCGCAGCACAGGTGTCACCGTCCGCGGATTCTCCGAGGGGGACCCCATGGCCGAGATCAGGACGGAGACGCAACAGCCCGCCGACGGGACACCGCCGCTCGACGGGACGCGGACGCCCGGCGGCACCCCGCCGCTCGACGGGCACGAGGCGCCGGTGATCCTGGAGGGGGCCAGGGCGTCCGTCGACCCCGAGCTGCGCTCGGCGATCGACTCGCTGCCCGGCTCGATGCGCCGGATCGCGCTCTACCACTTCGGGTGGGAGCACGCGGACGGCACTCCGGCGGCGGGCAACGCGGGCAAGGCGATCCGCCCCGCCCTCGTCCTGGCCGCCGCCACCGCGCTCGGCGGCGAGCGGGCGCGCGCGAGCGCGCTGCGGGCCGCGGCGGCGGTGGAGCTGATCCACAACTTCACGTTGCTGCACGACGACGTGATGGACCGGGACACCACCCGCAGACACCGGCCCACCGCGTGGACCGTGTTCGGCGACCCGGACGCGATCCTCGCCGGGGACGCGCTTCAGGCGCTGGCCCTGCGGCTGCTCGCCGAGGACCCGCACCCGGCGTCCTCGGCCGCCGCGGCCCGGCTCGCGGACTGTGTCGTCGAACTGTGCGCGGGCCAGCACGCGGACACCGCCATGGAGAAACGCGCCCCCGGCGAGGTCACCCTCGACGAGGTGCTCGACATGGCCGAGGCCAAGACCGGCGCGCTGCTCGGCTGTGCCTGCGCGGTGGGCGCGCTGTACGCGGGGGCGTCCGCCGAGGACGTCGAGGCGCTGGACGCGTTCGGCCGCCAGGCCGGGCTCGCCTTCCAACTGATCGACGACGTCATCGGGATATGGGGCGACCCCGGCCGCACCGGCAAACCGGCCGGCGCCGACCTCGCCGTCCGCAAGAAGTCCCTGCCCGTGGTCGCCGCCCTCACCTCGGGCACACCGGCGGCCGCCGAACTCGCGGAGCTGTACGGACTGCCGTACGAGGAAGGGGAGTTGGAGCGCACCGCGCTCGCCGTCGAGCGGGCGGGTGGCCGGGACTGGGCGCAGGCCCAGGCGGCCGACCGGATGGCGCGAGCCGTGCAGGAGCTGGCCCGGGCGATTCCGGACCCGCAGGACGCGGGCGGTCTGCTCGCGCTGGCCGAGTTCGTGACCCGGCGCAGCAGTTGAGGCTCCGGAGCCTTCGGCAGCCGTGCGGCCCTGACTCCGCGCGGCCACCGGGCTCCGGACGGGCGGGTCCCGCGCATCCCCACGGTGCGCGGGGCCCGTTCCCCTTCGCTCAAATCCGGATAGGCTCAACACCCGTACGGAATACGACTGTTGAGACGTGGGGGCGGGACATGGGCGTGGCGATCCGGGCGGCGGGCGAGGGTGACCGGGAGCTGATAGTCGGGCTGCTGGACGAGGCCTTCCAGGACGATCCGGTGAGCGGCTGGGTCTTCCCCGACGCCGAGTACCGCCGTACGACCCACCACCGGCTGATGGCGGCCTTCGCCGACGCCGTGTTCGCCGACGGCCGTATCGACCTCGCCGAGGACGGCGCGGCGTGCGCGCTGTGGCTGTCGGTGCCGGGCGAGGCGCATGCGGAGGAGGGGGAGGACGAGGCCGTAGGGCTGCGGGAGTTGGTGGATCCGGACAACGAGCGGGTCGAGACGATCGCCCGGCTCATGGCGGAGGGGCATCCCGCCGGCCGGGCCCACGAGTACCTGTGGATGATCGCCGTGGCACCGGCCCGGCAGGGCGAGGGCCTCGGCGCCGCGCTCATCCGGCACGTCCTGGAGCGCTGCGACCGCGAGGGACTGCCCGCCTACCTGGAGGCGAGCAGTGAACGCAGCACCAAGCTGTACGAGCGGCTCGGCTACTCGTTCACCGACAACACCATCGACCTGCCGGACGGCCCGCGCATGTTCCCGATGTGGCGCGAACCGAAGCCGTAGCGTGATCCCATGCCGGAAAACGAACCCACCGCCCCCATCCTCCACATCACCGAGCGCGCCCTGTGGGACGCGGCCCGCGAGCGCGGCACCTACGAGTGGTCGACCCGTGGCCGCACCCTCCAGGAGGAGGGCTTCATCCACTGCTCGACCCGCACCCAACTCCCGCGCGTGGCAGCCTTTTTGTACGGTTCCTACGACGGCCCCGACGAGCTGGTGGTCCTGGTGGTGGACCCGGGACGGCTCGGCGCACCGCTGAAGTACGAGGCACCGAAGCCGGGCGGGGAGGAGTTCCCGCACATCTACGGGCCGATTCCGGCGGACGCGGTGGTCGACGTGGAGGTGTGGGCGGCTTGAGCCGGTTATGGCGCCGGGCCCTGATCGGGTGGGTGGTCGCGGTGGCCGTCGGGGCGGCCTCACGCTGTGGCTGCGGGACTCCGGCGACGAGCGGGCGCCCGCCGGGACGCGATGGCAGCGACCGGAGAACCAGGACACGGCGAGCGCCTGCCCCAGGCCGACGGACGCGCGGTACAACGACCCCCGGGTGGTCGTCGTCTGCGTCAGCCGCGGCTGGGCAGCCCGCCGGTCTCCGGGTCGCGTCCCGTCAGGCAGTAGACACCGCCCGCCGGGTCCCGCATCACCGTCCAGTGCGTGCCGTGGGAGACGACGGTGGCGCCGAGCCGTTCGTGCTGTGCCGTCGTCGCGTCGATGTCCGCGCAGGCCAGGTCGAGATGGGCCGTGGCGGGGCGGTCCTCGCCGAGCCGTTGGAGCAGGACGCGGATCGGCAGGCCGGTCGGGGGCTTGAGCACATGGAACTCCGGAAGCGCGCCGGCCAGCGACGCCCAGTCGGGCAACAGGGCGCTCCAGAAGGCGACTTCGGCGTCGAAGGAGCCGGGGCCGATGTCGAGGGAGACCTGGTCGAGGCGGCTCCCGGCCACGACGGGCGGCCGTACGGACTCGCCGTGCCAGGGGACGGCGCAGAACAACTGCCCGGCGGGGGACCGGAGTACGGCCCAGCCGTCGTGCTCGTGCTCGGTGACGGTGTCCGCGCCGAGTGCCAGCGCGGACGCCACGAACGCCGGCACGTCCTCGACGGAGAAGTCGAGATGAGCACCGCCGGGCCCCGACCCGACACCCTGGACCTTCACACAGGCGTCGGTCCCCTCCGACAACAGGGTGACGAACTCCCCCTGCTCACCGCGCGGTTCGGACGGCCGGGTGTCCGTGACCGCAGTCCAGAAGGCGAGGGCGGGGTCGAGGAGCGCGCGCGGGCGGTCGACGAAGGCGTAGGTCCAGCGGATGCCGGCGGGGGTGCTCATGGCGTGATCGTAAGCCGGAGGGCGCGACCCGCTCCCGCGGATTTCAGTCCCCGCTGCGCTGCATGAACCGCAGCATGTTCCCGGCCGGGTCGCGGAACGCGCAGTCGCGGACGCCGTACGGCTGGTCCGTCGGCTCCTGGACCACCTCCGCGCCGGACTCCTGGACGCGGGCGTAGAGGGCGTCGCAGTCGGCGGTGGTGAAGTTGACCCCGCGCAGGGTGCCCTTGGCGAGCAGCTCGGCCATGGCCTGCTTGTCGGCGGGGGAGGCGTCCGGGTTCGCGGCCGGCGGCTCCAGGACGATCTCCACGTCCGGCTGCAACGGCGACCCCACGGTCACCCACCGCATGCCCTCGAAACCGACGTCGTTACGGATTTCCAGCTCCAGGACGTCGCAGTAGAAGGCGAGCGCCTTGTCGTGGTCGTCGACGGCGATGAAGCACTGGCGGAGTTTGAGATCCATGGACGACAGGCTAGGGCCGGAGGGGCGGTCCCGCCCGGTTGGGCCGGGTAAAGGTGCGGGCCACACAGGAGGGGATCACCGCGCCGGCCTCGTGGGAACGGGCGCGGTACGCGCTGGGGGTCTCGCCGACCAGCTCGGTGAAGCGCGAGCTGAAGGAACCGAGCGAGGTACAGCCGACCGCCATGCACACCTCGGTCACGCTCAGGTCCCCGCGCCGCAGCAACGCCTTCGCCCGCTCGATCCGCCGCGTCATGAGATAGCTGTACGGCGTCTCCCCGTACGCGGCACGGAAACTCCGCTGGAAGTGGCCCGGCGACATCAGCGCGGTCCGCGCGATCGAGGCCATGTCGAGCGGCTCGGCGTACTCGCGGTTCATGCGGTCACGGGCCTGGCGCAGCCGTACGAGATCGTCGCGGTTCACGTTGTCCAGGATGGCACGGGGGCGGAGGGAGGGGGGTTGGGACGAGTCGACGTACACGACGAAGGGGCCCCGCCGGCGAACCGGTGGAGCCCCTGCCCCGCGCCCACTGACCTGCGATGGTGCACCGATCGCCGGTCGGTCGGGACGGGCCGACTGGGTGTCAGGCCTTCTTCGTCTCCCAGAAAATCTTGTCGATCTGGGCGATGTAGTCGAGCGCCTTCTGGCCCGTCGCCGGGTCGGTGGACGCCTTGGCGGCCGAGAGGGCCTTCAGGGTGTCGTTGACCAACTGGTGCAGCTCCGGGTACTTCTCGAAGTGCGGGGGCTTGAAGTAGTCGCTCCAGAGCACCGAGACGTGGTGCTTCGCGAGCTCGGCGCGCTGCTCCTTGATGACGATGGCGCGCGCCTGGAAGTGCGGATCGTCGTTGGCGGCCATCTTGTCCTGCACGGCCTTCACCGACTCCGCCTCGATGCGGGCCTGGGCCGGGTCGTACACACCGCAGGGCAGGTCGCAGTGCGCGCTGACCTTCACCTTGGGGGCAAACAGGCGGGAAAGCATGGAGCGTTCCTTCCTCGTGATCGTCTTCTCAGGTGGGACATTACTCCCTGGAGAAGCTGATTTCGCGAGTGCCCCCATGGGCTTAGGACAAAAGTCCAGGGTCTGACTCAGACTGGTGGAGGATAGGACCGGGGAGGTGCCGGGGATGCCGGAGCTGTCGCAGGAGACCGAGCGGGGGAGGGCCGTACTGCCCTTCGGGACGGCCGAGGTGACCGGGCCGTCCATGGTGCCGACACTGCTGCACAGGGATGTGCTCGTGGTGCAGTACGGCGCCAGGGTCAGGCCCGGGGACATCGTCGTGCTGCGGCATCCGTTCCAGCAGGACCTGCTGGTCGTCAAGCGGGCCGTGGAGCGGCGGGACGGGGGGTGGTGGGTGCTCGGGGACAACGCGTTCGCCGGCGGGGACAGCACCGACTACGGCACCGTTCCCGAGGAACTCGTGCTGGGCAAGGTGCGGTTCCGGTACCGGCCGTTCACGCCCGGTCAGCGCTCGCCGCTCGCGATCGTCCGCTGGGCGCTCTCGGCCGCCAGGCCCGTCTTTCCCGACCGTCCGGCCTCCAGGCGCTTCCGGGCCCGGTAGGCGGCCACGTTGGCGCGGGTCGCGCAGCGGTCCGAGCAGTAGCGCCGGGAGCGGTTCGTCGAGGTGTCCAGATAGGCGTTGCGGCACGGCGCCGCCTCGCACAGGCCCAGGCGGTCGACGCCGTACTCGGTGAGGTGGAAGGCCAGGCCCATCGCCGCGATCGCCGCGTAGCCGGCCGTCGCGTTCGACGGGTGGTCCGCGAGGTGCATGTGCCACAGCGGGCGGCCGTCCTCGTCGCGGAAGTTGTGCCCGGAGATCTGCGGGCTGACCGGGAACTCCAGGAGGAGCGAGTTCAGCAGGTTCACGGAGAGGGTCTCGTCGCCGCCGTCGGCCGCCTCGAAGACCGCCCGCAGCCGTGCCCGGACCGAACGGAAGCGGGTGACGTCGGCGTCGGCGGCGCGGCGGGCCGCCTCCTTGTTGGCGCCGAACAGGTCCCGCACGGCCTCGACCGAGGTCAGGGCGTCCTTGCCCCGCGCCGGTTCCTCGGTGTTGACGAGGCGTACGGCATAGTCCGAGTAATAGGCCAGTTCCACTTGTAGTCCTTACAGAGGCGCTCTATTGTCGTGGCAGCGGTCGGGTAACAGCCGATCGTGCTTCCAGGGTATTACGACAGTGAGTGGACAGGGGGTCCTCATGACGACCGGTATCGGAACCGACTGGCAGGCCTGGCAGGAGAGCTGGGACCGGCAGCAGGAGTGGTACATGCCCGACCGGGAGGACCGCTTCCGGATCATGCTCGACATGGTCGAGGCCGCCGTCGGCCCCGAGCCGCGCATCCTCGACCTCGCCTGCGGCACCGGCAGCATCACGGCCAGGCTCCTGGCCCGCTTCCCGAACGCCACCAGCACCGGTGTCGACCTCGACCCCGCCCTCCTCACCATCGCCCGCGGCACCTTCGAGGGCGACGACCGGGTCTCCTTCGTGACCGCCGACCTCAAGGACCCGGAGTGGACGACGAAGCTGCCGTACGACTCGTACGACGCCGTCCTCACCGCCACGGCCCTGCACTGGCTGCGCGACGAACCCCTCGCGGCTCTCTACGGCACACTCGCCGGTCTGGTTCGCCACGGCGGCGTCTTCATGAACGCCGACCACATGATCGACGACACCACGCCCCGGATCAACGCGATCGAGCACACCCAGCGCCAGGCCCGTATGGATCAGGCCATGAAGAACGGCGCCCTCGACTGGGCCGAGTGGTGGCAACTCGCCGCCCAGGACCCGGTCCTCGGCGCACCCACGGCCCAGCGCTTCGAGATCTACGGCGACCACGCGGACGGTGACATGCCCTCGCAGGCATGGCACGCGCGCGTGCTGCGCGAGAAGGGGTTCGGGGAGGCACGGGCGGTGTGGTGCTCGCCGTCCGACACCTTGCTGCTCGCACTGAAGTAGCCCCGCACACGCGGAAAGAGGCGGTACGGGAAATCCGTACCGCCTCTGCTGCGTCCTGCGGGCGGGCCCGACGCACTGACAGGAGTGAGGCTGCCCGTCGCGAAGGGCCGCCCGGGGAGGGGCAGTGGTGGGGAGAGGCGCGGAGACGGCGTTGCACGCCTTTGTCGAAGGCAGACGTACGGCGCTGTTCCGCAGCGCGTATCTGCTGTGCGGGAACCGCGACGAGGCGGAGGACCTGGTCCAGACGGCGCTGGTGAAGGTGGTGCTCGGCGCACGCCGGCACGGGCGGTTGGACAACCTCGAGGCGTATGCGCGCAAGACGCTGATCAACACCTTCATCGCGGGACGGCGACGGTTCTGGCGGCGCGAGCAGGCGTACGGCGAAGTGCCGGACGTACCCGGCGAGTTGGCGGACAACGACACGGGGCTGGTGGTGCGGGCGGCGCTCGCGAGGCTCACGCCCAAGCAGCGGGCGGTGCTGGTGCTGCGCTACTGGGAGGACCTCGGCGTGGCCGCCACCGCGGAGCTGCTCGGCATGCGGGAGAGCACGGTCAAGAGCCATGCGGCGCGGGGGCTCGCGGCGATGAGGGCCGCGGTGCGGGAGGAAGAGGAACACGTATGAGCGTCAACGAGGTGGAGACGACCGAGGCGCGGGAGCTGTTGGGGCGGGCACTGGAGGGGGTTCCGGTGTCGCCGGGGGGCGGCACGGAGGCGGTGTTCGCACGGGCACGCCAGGTGCGGATGCGACGGCGGGCCGCGGTGACGGGAGTCGTGGCGAGCGTGACGGCGGCGGGTGTGGCCGGCGGGGCCGGGCTGCTGTGGGGGGATGGCTCAAAGGCCGTCACGGCGGCGCAACACCCCACCAGGGCAAGCGAGTTCAAGAAACTGCTGCCGCCGGGCGTCGGCAGGCTGCGGGAAGTGAACCTGAAGCACATCAGCGACCCGGACGCGGACTGGAAACGCCTGGACCAGGCACTGAAGAACGTCAAGGTGCTGGGGCGGTACGACGGGACGTACGCGGTCTACAAGGGCGGTGGCGTCGGGTACATCACCGTCCAGACCCTCACCGACAGCCGGAAGAACTGGCAGAACCCCGACCCGTGCAGCACCTACGCGTCCGCCCTGGCGATGTGCACCAAGGTGAAGCTTCAGACCGGCGACGACATCATGGCCCTCGTAAACATGCACGCGAACCACCGGGACGCGGGCAACACCTGGGGACCCGAGCTCACCGCCGAGCTGTACCGGAACGGCTACACGATCCTCGTCAACGCCAGCACGGGCTTCGAGAGCAAGAACCAGTTGGGACCGCGGCTCAAGACGCCGCCCCTGACCATGGCCCAACTGCGCGCGCTGGTCCAGCTCCCGCAACTGATGCCCAAGGCCAAGGCGCCCAAGGACTGAGGAAGGGGCGGTACGAGGACGGAAGAGGGGGCGGTGCGAGGACGGAGAAAGGGGCGGTACGAGGATCTCGTACCGCCCCTTCGATTCTCGTACCGTCCGCTCAACTCTCGTACGGCTAAAGCACCTTGGAGAGGAAGGACTTGGTCCGCTCGTGCTGCGGGTTCGCCAGGACCTCGCGCGGGTGGCCGGACTCGACCACCACTCCGTCGTCCATGAAGACCAGCGAGTCGCCGACCTCGCGGGCGAAGCCCATCTCGTGGGTGACGACGATCATCGTCATGCCGTCCGCCGCGAGGTCCCGCATCACGTCCAGCACCTCGCCGACCAGCTCCGGGTCGAGGGCCGAGGTCGGCTCGTCGAAGAGCATCAGCTTGGGCTGCATCGCCAGCGCCCGGGCGATCGCGACGCGCTGCTGCTGGCCGCCGGACAACTGGGCCGGGTAGTGGCCCGTCCGGTCGCCGAGGCCCACGCGGTCCAGCAGTTGCCGCGCCCGCTCCCGCGCCACGGCCTTGGCCTCGCGCTTGACCTGGACCGGCGCCTCCATGACGTTCTCCAGCGCCGTCATGTGCGGGAACAGGTTGAAGCGCTGGAACACCATGCCGATGTCCCGCCGCTGCGCGGAGACCTCCCGCTCCTTGAGCTCGTAGAGCTTGTCCCCCTGCTGCCGGTAGCCGACCAGCCGGCCGTCGACGTACAGCCGCCCGGCGTTGATCTTCTCCAGGTGGTTGATGCACCGCAGGAAGGTGGACTTGCCGGAGCCGGACGGGCCGACCAGGCAGAACACCTCGCGCGGGTTCACCTCCAGGTCGATGCCCTTGAGGACCTGCGACAGCCCGAACGACTTGTGCACGGCCTCGGCCCTGACCATCGGCCGGCCGTCGGTGTTCGGGGCGATGTCCTTGGCGAGACTGGTCATCGGGCCACCTCCGGGCGGCGGAACGAGCCGAACATGCGGAGGTACTTCCGCATCCGCTGCAGCGGGGTCGGCGGCAGGCTGCGGCTCGAACCACGGGCGTAACGGCGCTCGACGTAGTACTGGACGATGCTGAAGACCGTGGTCAGGAACAGGTACCAGATGCACGCCACGAAATACATCTCTACGACTGCCAGCGAGGTGCTGGAGATGTCCGTGGCCTTCTTGATCAGCTCGGGCAGTTGGACGGCGTAGGCGAGCGACGAGGTCTTGAGCATGTTGATGAACTCGTTGCCGGTCGGCGGGATGATGACCCGCATCGCCTGCGGGAGGACCACCCGGCGCAGCGTCTTGCCCTGGGTCATGCCCAGTGCGTGGGACGCCTCCGTCTGGCCCTCGTCGACCGACTGGATGCCGGCCCGGACGATCTCCGACATGTACGCGGCCTCGTTCAGGCCGAGTCCCAGCAGCGCGGTGAGGACCGGTGTCATCACCTGGTTCATCTCGTCCTTGTAGAACCCCAGGTTCAGGATGGGGAAGACGAGCGAGATGTTGTACCAGAGCAGGAGCTGGACCAGGACCGGGGTGCCGCGGAAGAACCAGATGTAGAACCACGCCACCGTGCTGGTGACCGGGTTCGCCGACAGCCGCATCACGGCGAGGATCACGCCGAGTACGACACCGAGGAGCATCGCGAGCACCGAGATGTACAGCGTGGTCCAGGCGCCGGCCACGATGCCCGGGTCGAAGAGGTAGTCGGGGATCACGCTGTAGTTGATCTTCGCGTTGGAGAACGCGATCCCGATCAGCACCACGAGGCCGACGACCACGACGCCGGCCACCCAGCGGCCGTAGTGGCGCACCGGGATGGCCTTGATCTGCTCGGGCGGGACCGAGGGCGCGGGCGGCGGGACCCGGTCGGCAATGTCAGTCACGGTGACTGCCTTTCGATGTCGCGCGGATCAGGAGCCGCCGTTGATCTTGGCCTCGGTCACCGCGCCGTCCGTGACGTTCCACTTCTGCAGGATCTTGGTGTACTCGCCGTTCTTCATGATCGCGGCGAGGGCGGCCTGCAGGGCGTCGCGCAGTTGGGTGTTCGACTTGCCGACGGCGATGCCGTACGGACCCGCCTCGATCTGGTCGCCGACGACCTCGAAGTCCTTGCCGCCACTGGAGGTCTTCGCGTTGTACGCCGCCACCGGGAAGTCGTTGAGGTCGGCGACGGACGCGCCCTGCTTCAGACGGAGCAGCGCCTCGGGGTCGGTGTCGAAGGTCTGCAGGCTGATGGCCTTCTTGCCGTCGGTCTTACACTTCGTGCTCTGCGTCTTGGCGATGCCCTCGGACGTGGTGCCCTTCTGCAGGGCCACGACCTTGCCGCACAGGTCGTCCAGCGACTTGATGCCCTTCGGGTTGCCCTTCTGGACGAGGATCGACGTACCGGCCGTGAAGTAGTCGACGAAGTCGACGCCGTCGCCGACCTTCTTGCCGGTGTCCGAGTCGACGCCGTCCTGGCGGGCCTTGGTGTCGTTCATCGCCGACATGAGCACCAGGAAGCGCTTGGCCTGGAGGCCCACGATCAGGTTGTCGAACTTGCCGTTCTGGAACTCGAACTTCACGCCGAGCTGCTTGCCGAGCGCGTCCGCGATGTCCGGGTCGATACCGACGGCCTTGCCGTTCTCCATGTATTCGACCGGCGGGTACGCGATGTCCGAGCCGACCTTGATGACACCCGCCTTGCGGATGTCGGCGGGGAGCTTGCTCGCGAGCGGCGCCGAGGAGGACGACGACGAGTCCGTGCCGTCGCTGCTCTTGTCCGTCTGGTCACCGCAGGCGGTGAGCAGCAGGCTGCCGGCGACCGCGATCGCACCGACCGCTGCCAGCCGGGTGTGCGGGGCGGTGGTGCGACGGGTGAAACGTGCGGTCATGGTGGATTCCTCCGGCGGATGGATGGCGGTGCCGACGGGTCGACGAGAACACACACCTTCGGGTGTCGCGACCTCGTGTGATTAGGGCATCTTGCCATTCGGACTGAACCATTCAGGGGAGTAGCCATGTCAAAATCGGATAACGGGTGAACCCCGAATCGCATCAGGTCGGTACATCGAGACGCCCTGATCACGGACCATCTGCTGGAATCACTCGTTCCGGCCGGAAGATCTTCGGCATGTCTCACGATGTGATCGATCATCGTTCCGCCCTAGGCGGACGAGATGTGACCTTGCGCCTATTGGACTCGTCCTCGGTGCGGTCCGTCCGGTAAGAAGGTTCTTTACACCCCTCATCCGGGGCTCAGGGCGCGTGTGCGGCGCGCCCGTCGCGCAGGTGCTCGTACGCATCAACTCTCTGGGCCCTGCGCGGTGCCCGCCCACCCCTCACCAGGGAGTGGCCACCCTCAAATCAATGAAGACCTAAGGGGTTAGACAAAGTGGCAGCGGAGATCGTCAATCCTCGCAGCGACAGCAGTACGGATCAGGACGGCGGGGCCGAGCCCCTCGATTCCTTCGATCCGGCGTTCGCGCTGCACCGCGGCGGCAAGATGGCCGTGCAGGCCACCGTGCCGATCCGCGACAAGGACGACCTGTCCCTCGCGTACACACCCGGCGTCGCGCGCGTGTGCACCGCGATCGCCGAGCAGCCGGAACTCGTCCACGACTACACATGGAAGTCGTCCGTGGTCGCCGTCGTGACGGACGGTACGGCCGTGCTCGGACTCGGCGACATCGGTCCCGAGGCCTCCCTCCCGGTCATGGAGGGCAAGGCGATCCTGTTCAAGCAGTTCGGCGGCGTGGACGCGGTGCCGATCGCGCTGGCCTGCACCGGCGTCGACGAGATCATCGAGACCGTCGTGCGTCTCGCGCCCTCCTTCGGGGGCGTCAACCTGGAGGACATCTCGGCGCCGCGCTGCTTCGAGATCGAGCGCAGGCTCCAGGAGCGGCTCGACATTCCCGTCTTCCACGACGACCAGCACGGTACGGCGATCGTGACGCTGGCGGCGCTGCGGAACGCCGCGCGGCTGACCGGGCGGGAGCTCGGTGAACTGCGGGCGGTCATCTCGGGTGCCGGTGCGGCCGGGGTCGCCATCGCCAAGTTCCTGCTGGAGGCGGGGCTCGGTGACGTCGCCGTCGCGGACCGCAAGGGTGTCGTCTCGCGCGACCGGGACGATCTGACTCCGGTGAAGCGGGAACTGGCCGAGCTCACCAACAAGGCGGGGCTCTCCGGGACGCTGGAAGCGGCGCTGGAAGGTGCCGACGTCTTCATCGGGGTCTCCGGCGGTACGGTGCCGGAACCTGCGGTGGCTTCCATGGCGAAGGGCGCGTTCGTCTTCGCCATGGCCAACCCGGATCCCGAGGTGCACCCCGATGTGGCGCACAAGTACGCGGCGGTCGTCGCCACGGGGCGGTCCGACTTCCCGAACCAGATCAACAACGTGCTGGCGTTCCCGGGGATCTTCGCGGGGGCGTTGCAGGTGCGGGCGTCCCGGATCACGGAGGGCATGAAGATCGCGGCGGCCGAGGCGCTGGCCGGTGTCGTCGGTGACGATCTCGCCGCGGACTATGTGATTCCGTCGCCGTTCGACGAGCGGGTCGCGCCTGCGGTCACCGCGGCTGTCGCGGCGGCGGCGCGGGCGGAGGGCGTTGCCCGACGGTGACCCGAATGGCCCCGTCCGTTCGGGCGGGGCCATTTCTTTGCCCGCCCGCCCGCCCGTTCAGGTGACTTGAGGGGTGGGCGTCTCCCGTGGGGGCTCGGGTTCGTCGGCGGCCGCGGGTCGTGGTCGCTCGGACCTTTTCCCACCCGCCCGCCCACCCATTCGGACCGCCTATAAGTGGGCCTTGCCCGTGGGTGGCTGGGGCCGGTCGGCGGTCGGGCGGCGGCCGCGGGTGCTCGGCGGAGGCACCGGCGCGTGTCCCTCAGCCCGTCCGGCGTTTGAGGACGAGGGCGTTCAGGCCGAAGCGGGGGTCTGGGGGCGCAGCCCCGGGGGCGCTCGGTCGAATGCCCCGCACCCTCGCGCAAGAGGGCATGTGTCACACCGCCCGGTAGTTCCCTGGTCAACCGGCGGAGCCTATCGTCAAGGTCATGTTCGCCGTCTACGCCGCCCGAATCGACCGCGACCAGCCGCTCTCCGGCCTTGAGTTGGGGGAGCGTCCCGCCCCCGAGGCCCGGCCGGGCTGGAGTGTCATCGATGTCAGGGCCGCCTCCCTCAACCACCATGACCTGTGGTCCCTGCGCGGCGTGGGCCTCGCCGAGGACAAGCTGCCGATGATCCTCGGCTGCGACGCCGCCGGTGTCGACGCGGACGGCAACGAGGTCGTCCTGCACTCCGTCATCGGCCAGACCGGTCACGGCGTCGGCCCCAAGGAACCCCGTTCCATCCTCACCGAGCACTACCAGGGCACCTTCGCCGAGCAGGTCGCCGTACCGACGTGGAACGTGCTGCCGAAGCCGAAGGAACTGTCCTTCGCGGAGGCCGCCTGTCTGCCCACGGCCTGGCTGACCGCGTACCGCATGCTCTTCACCAACTCCGGTGTACGGCCCGGTGACTCGGTGCTCGTGCAGGGCGCCGGCGGCGGTGTCGCCACGGCCGCGATCGTGCTCGCGAAGGCGGCCGGGCTGCGCGTCTTCGCGACCAGCCGGGACGAGGCCAAGCGGAAGCGCGCGCTGGAACTGGGCGCCGTCGAGGCGGTGGAGCCGGGTGCGCGGCTGCCGCAGCGCGTGGACGCCGTCATCGAGACCGTCGGCGCCGCCACCTGGTCCCACTCGGTGAAGTCCCTCAAGCCCGGCGGCACGATCGTCATCTCCGGCGCCACGAGCGGCGACCGCCCCTCGCACGCCGAACTGACCCGCATCTTCTTCCTCGAACTCAAGGTCGTCGGCTCGACCATGGGCACCAAGGACGAACTGGAGGACCTGCTCGCCTTCTGCGCCGCGACGGGTGTCCGCCCTGTCATCGACGAGGTGCTCCCCATGGACCGGGCCCGCGAGGGCTTCGAACGGCTCGACTCCGGCGGCCAGTTCGGCAAGGTCGTGCTCACCAACGGCTGACGCTCCCCGGTATTTCCCTTCGACGGCCGGTCCGGTTTCCCGGGCCGGCCGTTGGCGTGTGCCGTCGTGCCGTCGTGCCGTCGTGCCCGCATTTTCTGTCAACTTTGGTTGACATGTGGGGTGTGTCAACGTAGGTTGACGTCATGACCGAAGCAACGGATCTCGCCGAGCGTGCGGGTGACCGTGATCCACGGGTCGGCCTGCGTGCCGTGTCCGCGCTGCGCAAGCTGGTGGAGCAGTTGGAGGCGGTGCAGGTGCGCGGTGCGCGCAATCAGGGCTGGTCGTGGCAGGAGATCGCCGCGGAACTCGGAGTCAGCAGGCAGGCCGTGCACAAGAAGTACGGGAGGCAGTGATGTTCGAACGGTTCACGAAGGACGCCCGCGCCGTGGTGCGGGGTGCGGTGGAGCACCGTGAGCGGTCGGGGTCCGGTTCCGTCGACCCCGATCACCTGCTGCTGGCACTCCTCGACCGCCAGGGCAGCCGGGCCTCCTTCGCCCTGGCCGCCCTCGGTCTCGCTCCCGAGGAACGCAAGGAGTCCGTACGACAGGCTCTGGGCGACGCGCGCCGACGGGCCGGGCTCTCGCAGGCCGAGGCCGATGCCCTTGCCGGGCTCGGCATCAACGTCTCGGAGATCGTCGCCCGGGTCGAGGAGGTGCACGGCGTCGGGGCGATGTCCGGTGACCGCAAGGACAAGGAGTGGTGGTCGAGCCGCCGTGTCTTCAGCCGCGGCGCCAAGAACGTCCTGGAGAAGTCCCTGCGCATCGCCGTCGCCCGTCGCGACCGGCACGTCGGCGACGAGCACTTCCTCCTCGCCCTGACCGTCCTTCCCGGCGTGCCGGGTGAGGTGCTCGCCGACCACGGGGTGACCCACGAGGCGGCGACGCGGGTGCTGTACGGCGGGGGAGACGCGAAGGCGGCGGGCTGACTCGCGGGCGGGGCGGGGCGGGCTGACTTGCGGGCGGGACGGGGCGGGCCGCCCAGGCCGGAGCCCCGCCCTGCCGTGACCGTCGGCTCAGCCCTTGTGCCCCCCGCGCAGTACCGCCCCGATGTGCGCCGCCGCCGCCGACAAGTGGCGCCTTGTGTCCCGGAGTTGGTCCTCGGTGACGCCACGGTCGCGGGCCGCGTCACGGATGTCGTCCCGGAAGCGGTC
This sequence comes from Streptomyces sp. NBC_01478, assembly GCF_036227225.1. GTDB lineage: Bacteria > Actinomycetota > Actinomycetes > Streptomycetales > Streptomycetaceae > Streptomyces. The sequence goes on from NZ_CP109444.1 coordinate 7,688,878, forward strand.
GAGGAGCCGGTCCAGATCGCGGGCCGGATCGCCGGTGGAGTCCTCGTGGGCCCAGGCCGGTTCGTACTCGGCGGGGAAGTCATCCGGGGTCTGGCTGTACTCGGGTGCCGAGGGCGCCGCCGGCGTCGAGGCGGACTTGCCCGCACCCGCACCGGTAGCCGTACCCGTACCCGGTCGCCCCCCGAACCCGAAGTCCTTGCCGAACTCCTTGCCGAAGTCGCCGAATTCCTTGGCCAGTTCGGTCAGGCTCTCCCGCACTCCCGTGGGCCAGTCGCCGCGCGCGAAGTGGTCCTGCGCGTGCTCCTGGACCTGGCGGCCGATGCGCTGCATCTCCTCCTGGGCCTGCGCCCAGGCCCGCGCCTGCGCCTCCTTGGCCTGGCGCCGGGCCTGCTGGGCCTCCTCGCGGGCCCGCCGGCTCTCGTCCTTGGCGCGCCGGGCCTGCTCCTTCCACTCCTGCTTGGCGCGGCGCATCTCCTCCTTGGCGGCGCGCCACGACTCCTTGTCGCCGAAGTCCGTGAAGTCCCCGGCGGGGCTGTCGTGTTCGCCCGGCCGGCCGCGCCCGGTCCTGGCTCCCTGACGGGCCTCGGTCGCCGCCGCGCGCATCTCGCGCCGCAGGTCGCCCGCCGCGCCCCGGACGTCGGCCCGGATCTCGGCGGCCAGTTCGGCGACCGACTCGCGGATCTCCAGCTCCAGGTCGGCCAACTCACCGCTGCGGTCGGCCAGTTCGGCGCGGCCGGCGTCCGTGATGGCGTACACCTTGCGGCCGCCCTCGGTGGTGTGGGTGACCAGGCCCTCGGCCTCCAGCTTGGACAGCCGCGGGTAGACCGTGCCCGCCGAGGGTGCGTACAGCCCCTGGAAGCGCTCCTCCAGGAGGCGGATGACCTCGTAGCCGTGTCGGGGGGCCTCGTCCAGCAGCTTCAGCAGGTACAGGCGGAGGCGGCCGTGGGCGAAGACGGGAGGCATGTCAGAGCACCTTCTTGTCGGTCGTACCGTCGGCCGGGGCGGTGCCGGAAGCATCGCCCGGGCCGGAAACGGAATTGTCCCCCGAGTCGCCTTGAGCCCCGTCCGCAGGGGCGCCGGTCACGTCGCCCTCAGGTACCCGTCCGCTCTCCTGGACGGCGTCCTGGAAGGGCTCGTCGTCCTGAAAGGGCCCCTTCGCGTCCGCCTCCCACGGACCGTCGTCGCCCTCGCCCTCGTCCTCCACCACCGGCCGCCGCAGGAGCGCGATCGACCCGGAGACGGTCGTGGCGCGCAACTTCCCCGTGCCCGCGCCCAGTTGGCCGGTGATCTTGTGGGCGCCCCACTGGCCGTGCACCCGCAGTCCGTCGAAGGCGTTGGAGATCGAACCGCTCGCCGTGTTGGCCTCGACGTCCGCGTCCGCCGGATGCGGCAGCCGGATGGCGATCTCGCCCGAGACATTGGTCAGCCGGACGTCGGTCGGGCCGTCCGGGTCGAGGTCCACGATCATGGAGCCGCTCACCGACTCGGCGCGCACGGAGGGTCCCGACCCCTCGACGACGGTGAGATCGCCGGAGACCGAGTTGAAGCGGAGGTCGCCGGTGACCGCCTGGGCCTCCAGGTTCCCCGAGACCGTGTCGGCGCGGACCGACCCGGAGAGGCCGACAAGGGTGGTGTCGCCGGTGACCCCGCGCACCACCGAAGGCCCGCTGATCCCGGAGACGACGGCTGCCGCGCCGACCACCCCGACCTCGACCCGGGTGCTCGCGGGAACGGCCAGGGAGACCACCGCGCTGCGCCGCCAGCCCTTCCGGTCGAGCCACTTGAGGAAGCCCTTCCAGGGCAGGTCCTCGTACGCCACCGTCAGCGTGCCGTTCTCCTGGGTCACCACCAGGGGCGGCCCGTCGATCTCGGAGATCTCGATGCGGGCGGAACCCTCGTCCGTCCCCACGACGTTCACCGTTCCGTTGACGATGCGCACATGGAGATCGCTCACGGGCTCGTCGAACGTGAGCTTCTTGGGCTCTGCGACGGACCACTCGGACATGATGCAGACCTCCTCGGCCGAACCGGACGGGACACGACGCGCCATATCGCGTCTTCCATGAAACACGATATATCGCGGATCTGGAAAGTCAAGGCACTCGTTCGAGTGGCCGCCGTCGGGCAGGGAATAACCGGCAAAGGCGGATAAATCGCCCCAGTTGAGGGTCGTTAACCGGAGGAACGGTGATCGGTGATCGGCCGTTGGTGGGCGTGAGGACCTACTCGTCGTCGTCCTCGTCGTCCAGTCGGGCCAGCCAGGTCGCCAGGCGTTCCACCGGTACCTCGAAGTCCGGGTTCAGGTCGACGAAGGTGCGCAGTTGCTCGGCGAGCCACTCGAAGGTGACCTCTTCCTCGCCGCGCCGCTTTTCGAGCTCTTCGATGCCTCGGTCGGTGAAGTACACGGGGGATTCTCCTGGGGGCGTGGGTCTGACACCCCCAGGTTATGCGGGGGGCAAAGGTTCCGATCCCGCACCTCACGCGCGCGTGCCTGGGCACAATGACCACAGGCGGTCGGGACGGTCGTACGGGGGCGTGATGGAACGGATGATCCAGGAGATCGAGCTGCCCGGGGGAGAGCGGGTGCTCGCCCGGGTCAGTGTGCTCTCGCCCGAGGAAGTGCCCGGCGGGGCCGACGAGTTCGGGTACGAGGACGTCGGCGCCCTCGACCACATGGCCGCCCGTGTCGACCAGCTCAACGAACTGGTCAGCGGGGTCGGCGGGGCCGTGCTCGCGGCGGCGCGTGCCGTACGGCCCGACGAGGTCAGCGCCACCTTCGGTGTGGAACTGGCGGTGAAGCCGGGCAAGGCCGTGGCCCTGCTCGCCGACGGCGAGGCCAAGGCGGCCCTGTCGATCACGCTCACCTGGCGCGGGGACAGCACGCAGGCGGCAGGGGACGCCACCGCGGCGGCGCTCCACGACGGCCGGAACGCCGCCGCCACATGACCGGCCAGCTCGAACAGTTGGCGATTCGAGCCACCGTCCGGATCGGTCCGGACGCGGCACCCGGCACCCTCTGGGGCAGCGGTTTCCTTGTCGCGCCCGGCTGGGTGCTGACCTGCGCGCACGTCCTGCCCCTCGACGCCGGAGTCGAAAGCGTCGGCACGCTGCGCGTGCGCGGCCATCAACTCGACACCCCGGCCCGGCTCGCGTACTGGCTCGGCGGCGGCACCGACCCCGAACAGGACCTCGCCCTCGTCCGCCTGGAGGATGACGCGGCGCACGGCCACGCGTGCGTGCGGCTCACCGATCGCTACGACCCGCCGCACCAGGTCACCGCGTTCGGCTGGCGCACACCCACGGGCGGCGCCCCCCAGCGCTGGAACGGGCACAGCGAGTGCAACGGCCGGGACGGCTCGTACGGGTTCACCCTCGCGCCCCACATGGAGATACCGCACGGCGCCTCCGGAGGCCCCCTGCTGGACCGTGACCACGGAGTCGTCGCGGGCATCGTCAAGGCCCGCCGCGCCGGCCGGGACGGCGGCCTCGCCGTCGCGGCGACGGCGCTGCGCGGCTTCCGCGAGGCGCGCGCCGTGGGCGGCGAGGACAGCCTGGGCCCCGACCCGTACGCGGCGCTCATCCGCAGCCACGACCGGTGGCATCACGGCGTGACGGCCGGCCCGAACTGGGTGCGGCTGCAAGGCGAACTGCCCGCCGCCGGCCGGCGAGGCTGGGGGCCGCGGGACAGCGCCGAGGCGTCCGCGCTGCTCGCCGAACTGCCGCCTCCCGTCTCGTCGGCCGAACTGCAGCGGATGATCAGCCGCGTCCTCGGCCACGAGCCGCTGTGGGAGGACGAGTTGGCCCCGGTCGACTGGCGCGACGGGCAGGGCTGGGCACACGACCAGCCGGACGGCGCCGAGATCGTCGCGCTGCACTACCTGCTCGCCGTGGCCCAGTCCTGCCGACGGCGGGCACCGGACGCCGTCGCCGAACTGGAGCGCTGGGTGAAGGCGCGGATCGAACAGCTCCCCGACTACGTCGCGGCACTGCTGCGCGAACGCGCGGGCGAGGACCGGGGGTTGACCGCTGTCGGTGCCGACGACGGCCGGCTCGCGGACGACCCCACCGTCCCGGACAGTGAACGGCCCGTCGTAGCCGTCGAGTTGGAACTCGACCCCTACGGTCCCGGCGACCGCTTCCACTGGCGGGTCTGGTCCTGGCCCGACGGACCCGACACCGCGCGGATGCTCGACGAGGACACCGGGGAAGAAGGCACCCCGCTCGCCGAACTGCAGCGGGTGCTGCACCGGCCGCTGCGCCGGGCGTTCGGAAAACTGGATGCCGAACAGTGTCCCGCCCGCCTCGAACTCGCCCTCCCCGTCCAGCACTTCGGGCTGGACGCGCACCAGTGGCCACGGACCGCCGAGCCGCCCCTGGGCGCGCAGCGACAGGTCGTGCTGCGCTCACTGAACCGGCGCGGCGAGCCGGCCCCGGTGTGGCGCGAGCGCTGGGACGGCGTCACCGGAAACGTGCTCAAGGCGCTGCCGGTGCACTCGCCCGAGTACGCGAAGGAGGCGCTGGAGGCGGCGGCGCCCGACGCGGTGCCGATCCTGTGCCGCCCGCCGCAGCAGAACACCGACTCGCTGACCGACGCGATCGGCGCCGGATACGGCGTCGCCCTGTGGAGCCTCAACGGCGAGCACGCACGCGCGTGCGGCACGGACTGCGGCGAACTGTACGGCCGTACCGCCCAGTTGCTCGGCTCGGTCGACGGCGCCGCGGCCCTCCCCGAGCGGCTGAGAGCCCTCCGCGAACAGGCCGGCGAGGAAGGCGGCGAGGACGCGGCCTGGACGGCACACGTCGCGCTTCTCTACGACGACCCGCGGCGCCCCCTCCCGGTCTGCGACGACCCGCTGGACTCCCCGTGACCGCGACTGTGAGACCCGCTGCCGCACCACGGCCCACCTGACCGCCTCCCCCGAAGGAGACTCCCGTGACCACCCCCGACTGGTTCGTCTTCCGGGGTTCCGGCGAGCAGCACGACGGTGTCGGACGGCTGCCCGCGCCGCCGCCGTGGCGCGACTTCGACGGCGGCCCGCTCATCGAGACGGTCCCGCCGCTGGGCACCGAGTCGACGCGCCGCCTCGGCACCAGGGGCGCGGGCGGCCTCAGTTGGCGCCCGCAGGAACTGGAGTTGATCAACGCGGCGCTCTATCTGCGCCGCCCGCTCCTGGTGACCGGCGACCCCGGCTCCGGCAAGTCCACCCTCGCCCACGCCCTCGCGTACGAACTCGGCCTCGGCCGCGTGCTGCACTGGCCCATCGTCAGCCGCACCACCCTGCGCGACGGCCTCTACACGTACGACGCGATCGCCCGCCTCCAAGACATGCAGATGGCAAAGGAGTTGGACGACGAGCCCTACACGGAGGACATCGGCGAATACCTGCGCCTCGGCCCGCTCGGCACCGCCCTGCTGCCCCGCGCCCGGCCCCGGGTGCTCCTCGTCGACGAACTCGACAAGAGCGACATCGACCTGCCCAACGACCTCCTCAACGCCCTGGAGGAGGGTGAGTTCCGCATCGCCGAGCTCCAGCGGATCGCCCGCAGGCAGCCCGAGGTCCAGGTCCTCACCGACGACGGCGACCGCGCCTCCGTCGAGGAGGGACAGGTGCGCTGCCGGGCCTTCCCCGTCGTCGTGATGACCAGCAACGGCGAACGCGACTTCCCCGCCCCGCTGTTGCGCCGCTGCCTGCACCTCGACCTGCCCTCGCCCCGCAACGACGAGTGGGGCACCGCGCGCCTCGACGCCATGGTCCGCGCCCATTTCGGCGACACGGACACGTCCGGCAACGAACAACTCATCCGCGCATTCCTGGAGTCGAGCCCCGGCTCCCTGCGCGCCGCCGACCAACTCCTCAACGCGATCTACCTCACCCAGGAAGCGGTACGCGACAGCGAGCCCGACCGGCAGCGGCTCGCCGAGCTGTTGATGAGGCCGCTGGACCAGGGCGAGCACGGGACGCGTTGATGGCGGTTCCTCCGGCGCTACCGGCACCCCCGACGCCTCCCGCCGCCGACGGACTCGCCGAGCGGCTCCGCGCACGCCTGGGTGTCGACCCGAGCGCACGCGAACTCGCGGAGGCGTTGTGGCTCGCGGAGCACGTGGGGCGCCCCGAAGTACGCCCGCCGGAAACCGAGTTGGCCGCCACCGACCCGCCGGTCGAACCCCCGCCCGTCCCCACACCCCGGGAACCGGCGCCCCGAACCGATGCCACGGCCCTCACTTCCGACCGCGTCCGCCTGTACCACGACGGCCCGCGCTCAACACCTCACCGAGGCGGCGAACAGGGCGGCCCCGAACCGGACTTCGCGCGGGTACGCGTCCCCGTGGCGACCGCCCTCCCCAACTCCCTCACCCTCCAACGCGCCCTGCGCCCCCTCCAGCGCTACCGCCCGCCCGTCCGCACCACCGCCGATCACCTCGACGAACAGGCCACCGCCGAACGGGCCGCGGAGACAGGCCTGTTCACCCCCGTGCTCCGACCGGGCGCACGCCGTGAGGCCCGGCTGCGGCTCCTCATGGACGCCTCGACCTCAACCTCCGTCTGGGACAGCACACTTGAGGAACTCCGCCAGATCTGCGCGGGCCTGGGCGCCTTCCGCGAGGTGCAGGTGCACTACGTCCACCAGGGCGCCGACGGTCAGTTGGCGATCGGCACCTCACGCCACCCCGGCCGCGCCCTGCGCGCCGCCGAGCAACTGCGCGACCCCACGGGACGTCAACTCACCCTCGTCCTCAGCGACTGCGCGGGCCCGCTGTGGCGCTCGGGTCAACTTCAACGGCTGCTGCACCACTGGGCACGGGCCGCGCCCGTCGCCGTGGTCCAGCCCCTGCCGCAGCGGTTGTGGCGGCGCACCCACCTCCCGGCCCTCTCGGGCACCCTGCGCCGCCGCGAAGGCCTGGGCGCCAGGCTGGAGTTCAGGCCGGCCGAGGGCGAAGTCCCTTCCGGGGCGCTCCCGGTGCCGGTGCTCGGCCCCACCCGGGCCGCGCTGGGCACGTGGGCGCGCCTGCTCTCCGGCGGCACCGGCCTGTCCCTCCCCGCAGCAGCCGCCTGGGTCCACGCGAGCCACCCCGCCGCCCCGCCCCGCGTCGGACGCCCGCCTGCCGACGCCGGTCCGCTCGTCGCTGCCTTCCGCCGCTCCGCGTCCCGCCAGGCCGTGTCCCTCGCCGTCTCGTACTCCGCCGTACCGCTGACCCTGCCCGTTATGCAGCTTGTCCAGCGCGCCACGCAGCCGCACAGCGGGCCGTCTGTACTCGCCGAGGTTCTGCTCAGTGGGTTGCTGAAACAGGGGGACGGAGAGGGGTGGTACGAGTTTGTCCCGGGCGTGCGGGTGGAGTTGCTGCGCCTGCTGCCGCGCGGGGACGCCCAGCTCATGCTCAAGTACTGCGGCGAGTACGTCGAGCGGCACTTCGGGCGCCGGGCGCGCAACTTCCCCGCGCTTGCGTTGGCCGGGCTCACGGGGGGTACGGCCGTTCTGCCACCGGGGGAGGAGACGGGGGCGTTCGCCGAGGTGTCGCGGGCGGTGCTGGGGCGGTATACGGCGCCCGTGGAGGTGCGGCGGAAGCGGTTCGCGCTGTTCTACATGGCGGACGACGAGTCGTGGGCGCTCTGGACGACCCAAGTGCTGGGTGCCGTGGGACACGACGTGGATCTGCGGATGTGGACCGATGCCGAGGAGCTGCGGGAGGCGTTCACGTCGCCGGTGCTGCTGCTTCTCGGCAACGGCTGCAAGGTGTTCGAGGTGGCACTGGCGTCCCTCGTGGCGGGATCCGAACAGCGAATCGTCACCGTCGATGTCAGCACTCCCTGGCCGCGGATGTCCTGGCCCTCAGGCCTGGAGCCGGGCGTTTCCCTGGCCGACACGACCGAGCGCATGGCCAGATGGAGGCTGCTGGACATTCTGGGCGATGACGACGATTCAGGCGCTCACCCGCCCGACACCCGGGACCCGGAGTTTCCCGGTCCCACCCAGGCGGTGTGGGGCGTGGTGCCCACACCTTTGCCGGGATACGTCCTCCGAGAAGATCTTCTCGGACAACTCCGCGACAAGTTGACGACCACTCAAGGAGATTCAGCGGCCTGCGCCCTGGTCGGACCGCCGTCGTCCGGCAAGACGCAACTCGCGGCGGAGTACGTGCGCCGGTACGCCGGTGACTACGACTTCGTCGGGTGGATCCGGGCAGGAGACCACACGACCCGACTGGCCGAAGTCCAACGCTGCGTATCGGCACTCGTCCGCCACGTCGATGACCTCCCCCAACTCCACGAACTCTTCCGGCACTTGCGCGAGGCCAACCTCCGCTGGCTGATCGTCTACGACGGCTGGGACGACCTCCAGGGCGCCAACGACCTGCTGATCAGCGGTGGCCACGCGCTCATCACCACCGAGGACGGAGCATGGGCGGAGGCGGTAGACGCCCTACGGGTGTCGGCCGCCGCGGGAGAACTGTCCAGACCGGCGACCGAGTGGGACGAACTCGTCCGTCGGGCCCTGGTCCGTGTCCACGCCCCGGCCGACGCACAGGGTGTCGTAGCGGCCAGCGGTTTCTTCCTGGCACCCGGCTGGGTGGTCACCGCGGCACACGTGGTCGCGGGCAGCGACCAGCAGTCGGGCGTCGGCATCACCACGATGGACGGTCGCCGCCACCAGGTCGAACGGGTCCGTGACGCGGGCGAGTTGGCACTGTTGTACGTGCCCGACGTGGCCGGCGTCGACTGCCTGTGGCTCACCGACCGCCCGTTCGTCCGCAACGCGCCCGCGACCCTGTACGGCGCCGACGGCCCCTTGGACGCGCCTCGGGTGGTCTCCACGGCGTCTGCGGTCTCCGGACTCCTCGGCCGGGAGATCGTCCTGCTGGACGGCGAGTTGATCCCCCTCGGAAGCGCGGGTGGTCCCGTCGTCGACGAACAGGACGGCTCCGTGATCGGTGTCATCAAGTCCCGGCGGGCCGACGGCGGCGGGAGGGGAGAGGCCGTCCGCATCGAGGAGTTGCGGGCGCTGTGCGAAGGGGGGCTCACGGGTACCGAGTTGTGGCACGGGTTCGTACGGGCGCACGACAGGCACCACGCCGACCGGTTCGCCGAACGAGGTCCCCACATGACGTGGACCGGCGTTCAGCTCGGGCCGAGCGATATGCCGGCCCCAGCTCTCCCACCCGACGAGCGGACCGAACTCTACGGATTCCTCGCCGAGTTGGAACCGCCCGCCGAGCCGAAGACGGTGCTGGAACTGCTCGGGCCACGAGAACGGCCGGACGTTTCCCCGCGCCACTGGCGTGACGGCGCCGGATCCCTGAACCACCTCTCCACCGACGAGCGCCTGCTCCTCTACGCCGCACGCGTCTGGGCCCACCTGGCCACCCGGAGTGCCCCGGCCCAGGCCCCCGCCCTCGCCGCCCTGCGAAACTGGACCGACACCGTCCGACAACGTCTCACGGAGACCGGCGGGCAGGACATCGCCGATGTCTTCAGCCGCGTGGACACGGATTTCACCCGTATCGGACCCGCTCTGCGCGTGAAGATCCAGCCCACCACGGTTCTCGACGGCTACAACTGGCGCATCGAGCTGGCGGGGGCCGGCGGTGAAGTGGCTTTGGTCGAGGACGAGTTGGGTGTTCCGGCGGGGGAACTGCAGGAGCGGCTCTGCCACCATCTCTGGAACTCGCTGCCGCTCGCCGAGTCGCCCGGCACCACGGCCTCCGTCCAGTTCTTCCTGACGAACGAGCTGCTGTGGGATCTCCCCGTGGAGAACTGGCGGCTACCGGGGGAGCACGCCCTCGGACGGGAGCGGAACGTCGTCGTACGCACCTATGGCGATCGGGAGCGTTCGCTTCAGGCGTGGCGGCAGCGTTGGGACGCGGTGACCAGAGGCCCGCTGCAAGGTCTCCGGCTGCACGGGGCAGGCGCCGTCGACTGGACGCAGACATCCCTCAACGCGGTACCCCTCCTGTGCCGGCACGCCGACCAGCCCACGCCGACCGCCGCTCTCTTCCAGGCCAAGACCCTGGGCTTCCCCCTCATGCTCTCGAGCCGGGCCGCGACCCACACCGACTGCGCCGACTTCTACGAGCGGGCCGAGGACCTGCTACGGCAGACCCGCACCGCCCGTGAACTCATCGCCCAGGTCTGCTACTTGAGGGCCCACAGTGCCACCCGCCGTGCCCCCGAAGCCGCTTGGGCCCGTCACCTCGCCGTCTTCTGCGACCCGCCCCCCGGCTACTGATACGCCGATGGGCCCGCCCCCGAGTAACCGAACTCGGAGCCGGGCCCACCGTACGTACGACCAAGACGTGTCGAGACCTACGCCTCGAACACCTCCCGAACCAACTGCTCCTGCTCGGCCTGGTGCCGCTTGGCCGACCCCACCGCCGGCGACGAGCCGTGCGGACGAGAGATCCGCCGCAGGCGCTCCCCGTGAGGAACATCCGAGCCGACCGCCAGGTCCAGGTGGTCGATCAGGTTCAGGGCGATGAACGGCCAGGCGCCCTGGTTGGCCGGCTCCTCCTGGGCCCAGAGGTACTTCTCGGCGTTCGGGTACTTGGCGATCTCGGCCTGGACCTCGGCACCGGGCAGCGGGTACAGCCGCTCAAGGCGGATGATCGCCGTGTCCGTCGTGCCGCGCTTGGTGCGCTCGGCCTCCAGGTCGTAGTACAGCTTGCCCGTGACGAAGACGACCTTGCGGACGGCCGCGGGGTCCGTCACCGTCGCGTCGCCGATGACCGGGCGGAACTGACCCGTCGTGAACTCCTCCGCCTTCGACGCGGCGGCCTTGAGGCGCAGCATCGACTTCGGGGTGAAGACCACCAGCGGCTTGTGGTGCGGGTTGTGCACCTGCCACCGCAGGAGGTGGAAGTAGTTCGACGGCAGGGTCGGCATCGCGACCGTCATGTTGTTCTGCGCGCAGAGCTGGAGGAAGCGCTCGACTCGGGCCGAGGAGTGGTCCGGGCCCTGGCCCTCGTAGCCGTGGGGGAGCAGGAGCGTGACGCCGGACGTCTGGCCCCACTTCTGCTCCGCCGCCGAGATGTACTCGTCGACCACGGACTGCGCGCCGTTGACGAAGTCGCCGAACTGCGCCTCCCACATCACGAGCGCGTCGGGGCGGGCCAGCGAGTAGCCGTACTCGAAGCCCATGACCGCGTACTCGGAGAGGAGCGAGTCGTAGACGTTGTAGCGCGCCTGGTCCTCGGCGAGGTACTGGAGCGGGGTGTAGTCCTCGCCCGTCTGACGGTCGATGAGGACCGCGTGACGCTGGCCGAACGTGCCGCGGCGGGAGTCCTGGCCGGAGAGGCGCACCGGGGTGCCCTCAAGGAGCAGGGAGCCGATCGCGAGCGTCTCGCCCATGCCCCAGTCGATCGTCCCGTCCTCGACCATCGTCGCCCGGCGCTGCAACTGGGGCAGCAGGCGCGGGTGGACGTGGAAGTTGTCCGGGATGTTGACCTGGGACTCGGCGATCCGCTTGACGACCTCCGTGGAGATCGCGGTGTTGACCGCCACCGGGAACTCGGCCTGCGGGTCCGCCATCGGGGCGGCACCCGGCTGGGCGGTCGCCTCGCGGACCTCGGTGAAGACCTTCTCCAACTGGCCCTGGTAGTCCTGGAGGGCTTGTTCGGCTTCCTCGAGGGTGATGTCGCCGCGACCGATCAGCGACTCGGTGTACAGCTTGCGCACCGAGCGCTTCTTGTCGATCAGGTCGTACATCAGGGGCTGGGTGAAGGCCGGGTTGTCCGACTCGTTGTGACCGCGGCGGCGGTAGCAGATGAGGTCGATCACCACGTCCTTGTTGAACGCCTGACGGAACTCGAAGGCCAGCCGCGCGACGCGGACCACGGCCTCCGGGTCGTCGCCGTTCACGTGGAAGATCGGGGCCTCGATCATGCGCGCCACGTCCGTCGCGTACATCGACGAGCGCGAGGACTCCGGGGCGGCCGTGAAGCCGACCTGGTTGTTGATGACGATGTGGATCGTGCCGCCGGTGCGGTAGCCGCGCAGTTGCGACATGTTGAGCGTCTCGGCCACCACGCCCTGGCCCGCGAAGGCCGCGTCACCGTGCAGGGCGAGGGGCAGGACCGTGAAGTCCGTACCACCCTTGTTGATGATGTCCTGGCGGGCGCGGACGATGCCCTCGATGATCGGGTCGACCGTCTCCAGGTGGGACGGGTTCGCCGCGAGCGTGACCTTGATCTGCTCGCCGTCCAGGCCGGTGAAGGTGCCCTTGGCGCCCAGGTGGTACTTCACGTCGCCGGAGCCGTGCATCGACTTCGGGTCGAGGTTGCCCTCGAACTCGCGGAAGATCTGGGCGTACGACTTGCCGACGATGTTCGCGAGAACGTTGAGGCGGCCGCGGTGGGCCATGCCGATGACGACCTCGTCGAGGCGCGACTCGGCCGCGCTGTCGATGACCGCGTCCAGGAGCGGGATGACGGACTCGCCGCCCTCCAGGGAGAAGCGCTTCTGGCCGACGTACTTCGTCTGCAGGAAGGTCTCGAAGGCCTCCGCCGCGTTCAGGCGGCGCAGGATGCGCAGTTGCTCCTCGCGCTCCGGCTTGGAGTGCGAGCGCTCGATGCGGTCCTGGATCCACTTGCGCTGCTTCGGGTCCTGGATGTGCATGAACTCGATGCCGGTGGTGCGGCAGTACGAGTCGCGCAGCACGCCGAGGATGTCGCGCAGCTTCATCAGGGACTTGCCGGCGAAGCCGCCGACCGCGAACTCCCGCTCCAGGTCCCACAGGGTGAGGCCGTGCTCGGTGATGTCCAGGTCGGGGTGCTTGCGCTGGCGGTACTCCAACGGGTCGGTGTCGGCCATGACATGGCCGCGGACCCGGTAGGAGTGGATCAGCTCGAAGACGCGGGCGGCCTTCGTCACGTCGTTGTCGTGCGACGCGTCGATGTCCTTGAGCCAGCGGACCGGCTCGTACGGGATGCGCAGCGCCTCGAAGATCTCGTCGTAGAAGCCGCTCTCGCCGAGCAGGAGGTTCGCGACGATCCGCAGGAACTCGCCGGAGGCGGCGCCCTGGATGACCCGGTGGTCGTAGGTCGACGTGAGCGTCATGACCTTCGAGATGCCGAGCTTGTTCAGGGTGTCCTGGCTCGTGCCCTGGAACTCCGCCGGGTAGTCCATGGAGCCGACGCCCATGATGACCGACTGACCGGGCATCAGGCGCGGGACCGAGTGGACCGTGCCGAGGCCGCCGGGGTTGGTCAACGACACGGTGACGCCCGTGAAGTCGTCCATCGTCAGCTTGCCGTCGCGGGCGCGGCGGACGATGTCCTCGTAGGCCTGCCAGAACTCGAAGAAGTTCAGCGTCTCGGCCTTCTTGATGCCGGCGACGACGAGCTGGCGGTCGCCGTTGGGCTTCACCAGGTCGATGGCGAGACCGAAGTTGACGTGCTCCGGCTTGACCAGGGTCGGCTTGCCGTCCTTCTCCGCGAACGAGTAGTTCATCGACGGCATGGCCTTGATGGCCTGCACCATCGCGTAGCCGATGAGGTGGGTGAAGGAGATCTTCCCGCCCCGGGCGCGCTTCAGGTGGTTGTTGATGACGATGCGGTTGTCGAAGAGCAGCTTGACCGGGACCGCGCGCACGGACGTGGCCGTGGGCACCTCGATCGAGGCGTTCATGTTCTTCGCGACCGCTGCGGCCGGGCCGCGCAGCGTGACGAACTCCGGGCCCGCGGGAGCCTCGGTCGCCGGCTCGGCCTTCTTCGGCTGGGCGGCCGGGGCCGCCGCCTTCACAGGGGCCGGAGCGGCGACGGGAGCCGGCGCAGGGGCCGGAGCGGCCGCTGCGGGCGCCGGCGCGGGGACCGCCGGAGCCGCGGGTGCGGCAGGAGCAGCCGGGGCCGGAGCCGGGGCTACGGGTGCGGCCTGTACCGGGGGGGTGGGCGCTGCGGCCCCCGCGGCCGCAGTACCCGCCGAAGTCGAGGTCGGGGCGGCAGCCGCGCCCGGCTTGTAGTCGGCGAAGAAGTCCCACCAGGCTCGGTCTACCGAGTTCGGATCCTGGAGGTACTGCTGATAGATCTCGTCGACGAGCCACTCGTTGGGCCCGAACGCCGCCGCGGGATTCTTACCCGCGGCTTGGTCGGACTCGGTCGAGATGGTCGAGTTACTGGGGGACTGTGACGACACGGCGGCAACCGCCCTCTTCCGCTTCACAAGGTGATGGACAGCGGGAATTAAGGCTACGCCCCCATGACCGCCAAGGTCAGGTCGGGCCGGTCCATCGTCGCGTAAGTCACATCGGAAAGTGTGTTTCGAGGGCTGAAATGGCGGGAAACAAGCGTGGTTCCGCTGCGGAAGGGACGCATCGATGCGGGCCGGACGCGCCGACGGCGCGGGCCTGTGCCTGATCACACGTGTCCGTCAGCGCGGACTGCGGTGGATCTTGGGGCTCCGGTTCGAACTTTACGTCAACTTGGCACGGATGACAGTCCCGGGAGAGTGACGATAATCCTGCAGCCACGGTCGGATTCGGCCACACCGATCCGGCCGCCGTGCAGATCCACCGCCCAGCGGGCGATCGCCAGGCCGAGGCCCGTACCGCCGTCGCTGCCGGGTCCGTGCGGAGAGCTCACCGCTCCCCGGTTGAACCGCTCGAAGATGTGCGCCCACTGCGCCTTCGGGATGCCGGGCCCCTCGTCCAGGACCTCCAGCTCCAGCGACTGGGGCAGCGACCCGCGCCGCGCCTTGACCGTCACCCGGCCGTGCGCGGGGCTGTGCTTGACCGCGTTGTCGATCAGGTTGGCGACGACCTGGTGGATGCGCTCGGGGTCCGCGAGCGCGGTCAGCTCCGGCGGGGACACGTCCAGGTGCAGATGGACGTCCGTACGCGTGTGACTCCCGGAGCCCGACGCGATGCCCGCGCGCGCGGAGGCGACCATGTTGGCCTCCTTGAGCACGCCCGAGAGATACGGCCACACCTCGAAGCGGCGCGTCTTCAGCGGTACGACGCCGTTGTCCAGGCGGGAGAGGTCCAGCAGCGTCTCGACGAGCCGTCCGAGCCGCTCCGTCTGCTTCAGCGCCGTCCGCATGGTCTCCGGATCGGCGGCCGAGACGCCGTCGACGACGTTCTCCAGTACGGCGCGCAGGCCCGCGATGGGGGTGCGCAGCTCGTGCGAGACGTTCGCGACGAGTTCCTTGCGCTGGCGCTCCTGCGCCTCCAGCTCGTCGGCCATGACGTTGATCGTCCCGGCCAGGTCGCCCAGTTCGTCGCGGCGGTTCTCGCGCACCCGGCGCGTGTAGTCACCGTGCGAGATGGACCGGGCCACCGTGTTCATCTCGTCCAGCGGCGCGGTGAGCGAATGGGCCACGAACTGCGTTATCAGCAGCGTGGCGATCATCGAGAAGACCGTGATGAAGCGCAGCTCCGTCGCCGTGCGCATGGCGATCATCATCAGCCCGGTGGTGATGAGCACCGAGATGACGACCAGCGCGCCCAGTTTGGTCTTGATCGAGAACGGGCGTACGCCGCCCCAGGACTCCCCGGGGCTCCTCCGTGACGTCGGCCCTTCGTTCATGGCGTGGGTGTCTCCAGTGCGTAGCCGACGCCGTGGACCGTGCGGATCCGCTCGGCGCCGATCTTCCGGCGCAGCGCTTTGATATGGCTGTCGACGGTACGCGTGCCGGAGGCGTCCGCCCAGTCCCACACCTCGGCGAGCAACTGCTCGCGCGAGAGCACGGCACGCGGGGTGTTCGCCAGACACACCAGCAGGTCGAACTCGGTGGGCGTCAGGTGCACGTCCTCGCTGCGCACCCGTACCCGGCGCTGCGCGTGGTCGATCTCCAGCTCGCCGAGGCGCAGGATGCCCGAGCGCGGGGTGGACGCGGCCACCACGGCACGCTCCACCCGGCGCAGCAGGACGTGCACCCGCGCCGCCAGCTCCCGCATGGAGAACGGCTTGGTCATGTAGTCGTCGGCGCCGACCCCGAGCCCGACCAGCATGTCGGTCTCGTCGTCGCGCGCGGTGAGCATCAGCACCGGCACCGGGCGGGCGGCCTGCACACGGCGGCAGACCTCCAGCCCGTCGAAGCCGGGCAGCATGATGTCGAGGATCAGCAGATCGGGCTGCCAGGCCTCGGCGGTGTCGACGGCCGACGGCCCGTCGCCCGCGGTCTGCACGAGGAATCCCTCGGCCCGCAAACGGGCTGCGATGGCATCGACGATCGTCGGGTCGTCCTCGACCACCAGCACCCGGCGCTGCGCGCCGGGCGTGGCCGTGGCCGTACCGTTGTGGGAGGTCTGTGTCTGCTCCATCGCCCGCCCCTGAAGTGTGCTTTCCGGAACCAGTGGGGTGATCCCATGACTGCGCTTGACGCTTGAATGATCTGCGTCAGGGAAGCAGGGTACGGGGAGTAACGGCCGCTTTGCTATCCAGGTCGGACGGCGAGGTGCACGACGTCGGGAACGCCTCGGTCAACGGGGATCTCTTCGGTACGCACCCGTTGGAACCCGGCATTCCATAAGGTTCGCTCAAATTCCGGAGAGGGCTGCGCCGACCATACGGCGAGCACCCCGCCTGGCCTCAACGCCCTTGCACAGCTTGCCAGTCCGGCCGCTGAGTAGAGGCTGTCGTTGCCCTCGGTGACGGTCCAGCCGGGCCCGTTGTCGATGTCGAGGCAGAGCGCGTCGAAAGTGGCGCAAGTCTCATTGACGAATGTGACCAGGTCCGTTTTCACAATGTCGGTGCGGGGATCGCCGAAAGCGGCCGCGGAGAGGGCCGACAGCGGCCCGGACCGGTGCCACTCGACGATCGCCGGTTCCCGCTCCACGACCGTGATCCGGCCCCAGCGAGGATCGGCGGCGGCATGCGCGAGCGAGAACCCGACCCCCAACCCGCCGATCAGCACGTGTGGTTCGGGGCGCGAGTCGAGGGCGTCGCGCGCGGCGTCGACCAGCAGCCGCTCCGAGCGCCCGTCCGAAGTGTCCATCAGGAAGCACCCGTTGGCGATGATCTGCAGCAACTCCCCGTGCCGGCGCAGCACCACCTCGCCGTAGGGGCCCTCGCGACGGTCCAGGACAACGGGAGTGTCGTACGCGGTGGTCATCCGCGCACGGTACTCGCGGACGCGTGAGAAAGCTTTCGGGTTGCTATGAATCGGCTCTCGCGTGGCGTCGGTCATAGACAGCGGCAGGTGGGACGGCGAAGGGTGGGGTTGAAACGGAAGGAGCGCCTCACCGTGGAACGGACCGTGACGGCCGACACCCAGGCCTCCGCCGCGCCCCTGGCCGGGGAGGACTCCTCGCTGCTGGACGCGTTGCCGAGACAGCGGGAAGTCCCGGCGACGGGTGGGGAGTTGAGCTTCCCCGGTCCCGGCCCGGCGGCGGTGTCCGTCTCGGCGTCGACTCCCGCAGTACCCGCAGAGTCACGGATCGTCACCGTGTTCCGCCGCCTCCACCCCTGGCGCCTGCTGCCCACACCCACCGGCACACCGTTCACTTTTGCTTACGCGCTGCTGCTCGTCATCACGTCCCTCATCGCGCAGTACGCCGGTCCCACGCTGGTGAGCGAACTCCACCAGGCGTCCAGCACCGATGTCACCCACCTGGTCCGCGACCCGTTCCTCGTGCTGATCGCGAGCGCGTTGTGGATCGTGGGCGGGATGGTGTCGCCGTACGCGCTGCTCTTCCTGCTGGTCCTGACCGCGCTGGAACGCCGGATCGGCGGTGCACGGACCGCCGCCGTGTTCCTCTCCGGGCACATCCTGGCCACGCTCGCGACCGAAGGGACCGTAGGGATCGGGGTGTTGGTGGGCCACCTCCCCGACAGCTCGCTCCACCGCCTCGACTACGGCATCAGCTTCGGCGTCGCCACGAGCATAGGAGCGCTGGGCGGCCTGCTGCGGCCGTGGCTGGGCCTGCCGTTGATCGCCCTGTTCGGCTGGTCGCTGGTCTCCGACCTGATCGCGTTCACCGACCCCATGACGAACTGGGGCCATCTGATCTCGCTGACGATAGGCATCGCGAGCTGGCCGCTGATACGGCGGTGGCAGCGGGCCGCGGGGCTGGCTCGGGCGGCTCGGACGGAGGCCGCCCGGTTCGAGGTGGCCCGGGTTGAGGTCGGCCGGGTCTGACTTCCCGTCTCGCTGGAATTCTTCCCGCAAGGGTGTATTGATGGCGTGGAGAGCCGGTTGTGGTCCTGGACGGGGGAGGTCCGAGTGACGAATACGGATGCGGATACGGCAACGGATGCGGTACGGCGGATAGAGCGGGCGATCGTGGCAACTGGCTTGGTGGTGGCGGGAGTTGCCGAGAGCCAGTGGGTGCGTCCCACCCCGTGCGCGGAATGGGATGCCCGGGCCGTCCTCAACCACACGGTGGGCGGCATGCGCATCTTCGCCGCCGAACTCGACGGCACGGATCCGGGTGCCGAGCACGAGTCCGACTGGCTGGGAGCCGAACCCAAAGGCGCGTACGCCGAGGCGGCGGAGGTGGACCGCGCGGCCTGGAACCGTCCCGGCGCCCTCGACACCACGGTCCACATCTCGCTGGGCGCGCTGCCCGGTCCGACGGCCGCGCTGATCCACTTCACGGAGGTCTGCGTCCACGGGGTGGACCTGGCGGTCGCGACGGGCCAACAGGCGCTGGTGGACGAGGAGTTGTGCGCGGAACTGCTGTCGGTGATGCGGGGTCTGGGCGGCTTCGACGCGTACCGCGTGCCCGGCGTCTTCGGCCCGGAGGTGCAGCCGGCGCCGGGCGCGGCCCCGCACGGTCAACTGCTGGCCTACTTGGGCCGCACGGTCTCCTGATCCGGCTGATCGGTTTGATCCGGTGACCACACGTACGGCGTGGTCGTCGTGACCGCCCGGAACCCCAGCCGGCGGAGGATGGGCGCGCTGTCGTCCGAGGCGTCCACGTGCAGGTACGCGACTCCACGGGCGGCGGCGAGAGCGGCTCGGGTGGTGACGAGGGCGCGGTAGACGCCTTTGCCGCGCCAGTCGGCGACGGTCGAACCGCCGCGCAGCCCCGCGAACTCGGAGTCGCCGTAGAAGACCAGCCAGGCCGCGGAGATCACCTCGCCGTCCGCCTCCGCGACGTAGACCGCGATCTCGTCCGGCGTGGCGGTGATCCGGCCGAGCAGTTCGGTCGCCAGCCAGGTCAGGTCGATGCCCCAGATGGCCGTCTCCATGGCACCGATCCGCCGCAGATCCGCCTCGTCGGAGACCCGGCGCACGGTGACGCCGTCCGGCAACGCGGGCTTCCCTACGGCCAGTTCGTCGGCCCGTCCGATGAGGACCGTCTCCTGGTCCTCGGGCACGAAGCCCGCCGAGCGCAGGCGGTCGGTGAGGTCGGCCGGTTCGTCATGGCCCCGGATCTTCCATTCCACACGCTCCCCGCGAGCGGCGAAGAAGTCCCGCTGCCGGACGATCAACTCGTCGAGCTCACGCCCCCGTAGACCGACGTCCCGGGGCCCGGTCACAAACCCCCGGGTCTCCCCGACGATCCGCAGCAGCGGTCCGTCCTTCTCGTACGTCACCCCGGCGGCCGGCACGGGAGGCGCTCCGCGCATCTGCTCGTCGTAGGCGGCGAGGAGGATCTGTGTCTCGGTTTCCGTCTCTGTCACGGGGAGACGGTACGGGGTGTGTGAGCTGGGGCAACTGATTTACGGCGGGGTGCGCTGGTCCTGATGTGCCGTAGGAGGGCGGTGAGTTGGGGGCGAACATGCGCAGGTCCGCCGCGTGGAATTCCAGCTCGGCGAGGCCGAGTGCCCCTGTGGCGAGGGTTCCGCGGTACTCCTCCCACCATCCGGACCTGCGGTCCTGGGCCATGCCGACCAGGGCGTCGACGTACGACTCGTCCGGTGCGCGACAGATCGCGGCGAGGGTACGCACCTGGTGCCCGCTCACTGCGAAGCGGGCCAGTTCCACCGGGCTGCCCTCAGATGTACGCCGAAGGCGGCCTCGCCCTCGTGGAGTTCTGAGCCGATGCCTGGGGGAGTCAGGAGTAGAAGCCTCGGCCATATTCGTCCCGGCCCAGCGTGAAGTCGTGCGGACGATCGCGGCGTAGCTCCTCGTACCGCTCCGCGAAGACATCGAGCGCCTGGGGAAGGGTGCAGCCCCGGGTTTCGCGGATGATGATGAGCGCATGGACGATCCGGTGTTCCAGGATGTTCCGGTCCACGCTTTCGGGCAGTTGTTCCATGGCGTCGTGAGACTACCCGGCGCGGATGATCAGGTCAGGCGGAGTTGTTCTCCCGGCGGCCGGGGCGTGAGCGTGGCGCGGAGTCGGTCGATGGTGGCGTGCCAGGGGTTGTCGTTCGGCTCGCCCCAGAGTTCCAGGAGTTCGGACGGTTCGGTCATGACGCGTTCGAGGGCCTTCAGGGCGAGGGCGCGCAGGCCGGTGAGGTCGGGGACGGGCTCGTCCGGGCCGTAGTGGGGGTGGGCGGGCTCACCGCCAGGGCATTGCGCGGCTACCAGGGCCGCTGCCGCGATGGCTTCGTCGCCCACGTCCGCGTCGAGGTACTCGGCGGTGCCGGCCGTCCGGGCGAGGGTGTCCCGCACGAAGCCCTGACGCGCGTCCGGCGACGCGTCGTCGAGGTCGCCGCACCAGTCCGCCGCGGTGTCGTTGTCGAAGGGGCCGACGTCCCAGGTGCCCATGCGTCTCTCCTGCCTCTCCCGAGCGTGATGGCGTCACGTCCCGGCATCGTGGCAGGGGCCACTGACATCGGCCGCCGGGAGCGGGTGCCGAGCCTTGCGTGAGCTGCTCGGGGCCGCCGCACGCCCGGGCTACATCGTGTGCACCTCGACCGAGAAGCCGCGGGCGAGGACGCTGTTGAGGTGTTCGGCGTGCGCGCCGAGCCATTGCTCGGTGGGGATGCCGGGGGCGCTGATCCCGAGGAGTACGTAGTCGTCGGCGTCCTCGGTGCTCTGGCCGCAGATGCAGCACGAGAGGCGCTGGAGCATGGTGTTGGCGGGGCTGGTGGCGCTTGGCATGAGCGGCAGAGTAGTGAGCATGGGTCGCTCGGCGAATGGGGATCACACCGGTGGCGCCGTCGTCACGACTCCTTCGATGGATCTGAAGGGATGCATGACCTCGCCGCCGGCGCTCGTCCGGTCGGTGAGCAGTGCGGCGATGTCGGGCTGGGACGGATGGTCGTCCGCGGGCTGCCGGAGCACCCGGTTCTCCCCGGCGCCCCGCCCTGCCGTAAGAGCCCCATTCCCCCGGGAAGCCCCCACCCCCTTTCCGTGTTGACCTGCACGGAGGCGGACCCCCTCTCCCTGATCGCTCACGGCGAACAACGCCTGGGGAACAATCGAAGGCGCCCAAGCATTGAGTCGGCATAGCTCAACTTGACTGCCTAAGGGGAGATCATGGCTTCGACGTCCACACCGCTCACCCTGCCCGTGCTGCCGCTCGACGACGAGGTCGTGCTGCCCGGAATGGTGGTTCCGCTGGACCTGAACGACACCGATGTACGCGCCGCCGTGGAGGCCGCCCAGGCCGCCGCGGGGTCCGAGCCGGGAAAGCCCAAGGTCCTGCTGGTGCCACGCATCGACGGGACTTACGCGAGCACCGGCGTGCTCGGCACCATCGAGCAGGTCGGCCGGCTGGCCGACGGCGACCCGGGTGCGCTGATCCGCGGCCGTAGCCGCGTGAAGATCGGGGCCGGGACCACCGGTCCCGGTGCCGCGCTCTGGGTCGAGGGCACCGCGCTCGACGAGAGCCTGCCCGAGCCCTTGCCCGGCTCCGTGACCGAGCTCGTGAAGGAATACAAGGCGCTGGCCACCGCGTGGCTGCGCAAGCGTGGGGCCTGGCAGGTCGTCGACCGCGTGCAGGCCATCGATGATGTGTCCACGCTTGCCGATAACTCCGGTTACTCGCCTTTCCTCACCACCGACCAGAAGATCGAGCTGCTGGAGACCGCCGACCCGGTGGCCCGGCTGAAGCTCGCCACCCAGCACCTGCGCGACCACCTCGCCGAGCAGGACGTTGCCGAGACCATCGCCAAGGACGTGCAGGAAGGCGTCGACAAGCAGCAGCGCGAGTTCCTGCTGCGGCGCCAGCTCGAAGCCGTCCGCAAGGAACTGCGCGAGCTGAACGGGGACACGAGCGACGGCGAGGAGTCCGACGACTACCGTGCCCGCGTCGAGGCCGCCGATCTTCCCGAGAAGGTCCGTGAGGCCGCGCTCAAGGAGGTCGAGAAGCTGGAGCGGTCCAGCGACCAGTCGCCCGAGGGGTCGTGGATCCGCACCTGGCTGGACACCGTTCTCGAACTGCCGTGGAACGAGCGGACCCAGGACGAGTACGACATCCAGGGGGCCAAGGCGATCCTCGACGCCGAGCACGCCGGTCTGGAGGACGTGAAGGAGCGCATCACCGAGTACCTGGCCGTGCGCAAGCGCCGTAGCGAGCGCGGGCTGGGTGTCGTCGGCGGCCGGCGCGGCGGTGCCGTACTGGCCCTCGTCGGTCCGCCCGGTGTCGGCAAGACCTCGCTCGGCGAGTCCGTCGCGCACGCGATGGGCCGGAAGTTCGTCCGGGTCGCGCTGGGTGGGGTTCGGGACGAGGCCGAGATCCGTGGACACCGGCGTACGTACGTGGGTGCCCTCCCGGGCCGTATCGTCCGCGCCATCAAGGAGGCCGGGTCCATGAACCCGGTGGTCCTGCTCGACGAGATCGACAAGGTGGGGTCCGACTACCGGGGCGACCCGGCCGCCGCCCTGCTCGAAGTCCTCGACCCCGCGCAGAACCACACCTTCCGCGACCACTACCTGGAGGTCGAACTCGACCTGAGCGATGTGGTGTTCCTGGCGACGGCCAACGTGCTCGAAGCCATCCCGGAGGCGCTGCTCGACCGGATGGAACTGGTCCGGCTGGACGGCTACACCGAGGACGAGAAGGTCGTCATCGCCCGTGACCACCTGCTCCCGCGCCAACTGGAGCGGGCGGGGCTCAAGGACGACGAGGTCGTCATCGACGAGAGCGCGCTGCGCAAGCTCGCCGGTGAGTACACCCGGGAGGCGGGCGTCCGCACCCTGGAGCGGTCGATCGCCCGGCTGCTGCGCAAGATCGCCGCACAGCACGAACTGGGCGAGCGGGAGCTGCCGTTCACGGTGACCGACGCCGACCTGCGCGGTCTGATCGGCCGGCCGCACCATGTGCCCGAGTCCGCCCAGGACCCGGCGGAGCGCCGCACGGCGGTCCCCGGTGTCGCCACCGGCCTCGCGGTCACCGGCGCCGGCGGTGACGTCCTCTACGTCGAGGCGTCGCTGGCCGACCCGGAGACGGGCGCGGCGGGTCTGACCCTGACCGGTCAGCTCGGTGACGTGATGAAGGAGAGCGCGCAGATCGCCCTGTCGTTCCTGCGCTCGCACGGCGCCGAACTGGAGCTGCCCGTCGGCGACTTGAAGGACCGGGGCGTGCACATCCACTTCCCGGCGGGTTCGGTGCCGAAGGACGGCCCGAGCGCGGGCGTCACGATGACGACGGCCCTGGCGTCGCTGCTCAGCGGCCGACTGGTCCGCACGGACGTGGCGATGACGGGTGAGGTCTCCCTGACCGGTCGGGTGCTCCCGATCGGCGGTGTGAAGCAGAAGCTGCTCGCCGCGCACCAGGCCGGGGTCACCACCGTGATCATCCCGAAGCGCAACGAGCCCGACCTGGACGACGTCCCGGCCGAGGTCCTGGACAAGCTCGACGTCCACGCGGTGACGGATGTCCGCCAGGTCCTGGAGCTGGCCCTGTCGCCCGCGACGAACGGCGCGACGTCGGAGGTTCCGGTGGCGGCGTGACGGACGCCACCGGTCGGGCGAAGGCCCGGGTCCCTTTCACGAGGGGCCCGGGCCTTTGTCGCACGTAGATCCCACCCTGCGAAATACTGGCGAAACTGCGGCGACTTTCACGATCAGGAAAGCGGACCATGAGTGCTGACGTGCACAAGGACGAGGCCAGAAGCGACAGCGGGACGGTCGACATCGGGGCGGGCGGCGGCGGGCTTCCCGACCCCGAATACCTCTCCCTGGAGCGCGAGTTGACGTTCCTCCTGCGCCGGGCCCGGGCCAACCAGGGCGAGATGGCCCGCGAGGTCCACCCCGACCTGGAGTCCGCCGCGTACGGCCTGCTGGTCCGGCTGGAGGAGTACGGCCGGCAGCGGGCCACGGAGCTGGCCGCCTACATCGGCGTCGGCAAGGCCACCATGTCCCGCCAACTGCGCGCCCTGGAGGAGCTGGGCCTGATCGCCCGCGAGCCCGACCCGGCGGACGGCCGCGCCTGGCTGGTCGACCTCACCGACGAGGGCCGCCGCCGGGTCACCCACGTCCGCGAGGCCCGCCGCGAGCGCTACGTCAGCCAGCTCTCCCACTGGGACCGCCGCGAGGTCGCCGAACTCGCCCGGCTGCTCCACCGGTTGAACGGCGTCATGGAGAAGTGACACCCCGGCGGCGGCCGGTCACAGTTCCACGTATCCGACCGTCGCGTCGTCGTGCGTCTTGCTCCGCCGCAGATACGTCCGCTCCTGCGCGTCGGCCCGCTCCAGCGCCCGCACCCGGCTCACCAGCTCCGCCGCGCCCTCCTTCGCCACGAGGGTGAAGCACTCCGCCCAGTCGCCCCGGCCGAACTTCTCCACCCACCTCGTCGCCCCGTCCGTCAGGGCGGCGAGGGCGCGGACCTCGGCGCGCGGCAGCGACCCCGTCACCGCCCGCGCCGCGACCGACGGATCGGCGGCGGCGGTGAAGAAGCCGCCCTCCTTGTTACGGAGCGTGGCGTCGATCAGCTCGTCCGTGGCGAGAGCGGCGCGGGGCAGCCGCGACAGACGGTCGTCCAGTACGACGGTCACCTCACCGGCTGGGGAATCGACCAGCAGGGCGGAGTCCGAAAGGACCAGATATTCGAGTTCCAGCGGTGACCAGCGGGCCAGCACCACCGTTGCCTGTGGGGTGCGTGGGTGAGAAAGGTCACAGGTGGTGGCGTGGGCCTCGGATGTTCGGAGGATCGCCCGGGAGAGAATCTCCGCCAGGGTCAGATCCCGGCAGGAAACGGTCAGTTCGGTCAGTGCGCCACCCAGGCGCGCGGTGAACCAGGGCACCGAATGCAGACACCCCGTCTCCCCCCTGGGCGGTGTCACTCCGTCCAGGACGATCAGCGAACCGCCCTGTCCCGAGGCCGGAAGGCCGACGCTCGCGAAGTCCTCGTTGGGGCGGTCCGGGTCGCCGGGTTCCGACACAAGTTCCGTACGCATTCGGCCAGTCTGCACGACCTCTTCACAGGCTCCGCAAAAGGTCGGCACGCACCGCCGAATTTCCGCAGTCGTGCAGGTCAGACGCCTGGTTTGGGAGGGAATGGATCACTCCGGGAATGCGTGGCGGCGAATCCTGCCAAAGCGCGCCGCTCACGTCCAACCGGCAGGGCGCACAAGGCTTTTCCAGCGGCCGCCGGAACTTGCCCGCCAACTCCCCTCCGGGGTTCACTCCTTCGGGTGGCGGGCCCGGATGATGCGCGGCCACCGCCCACCGGCACTGGGAGGGTCGCCGTACCGGGATGACGGAGCGTCACCCGGCCCCATGGGTATCACGAGTCAGGAATGCGAGCACCGGTGCAGAAAAAGCGGCCGCGACGCACAGGCAAGCAGACGGCCCCTCAGGGGGGTGCCACCGGTGCCGTCGCGCCCGACCCCGCGGGCAGGGGGCGCAGCACCCATGTACGCAACCGGCTCATCATCGCGGTCGCTGTCGTGGCCGCCGCCATCGCCGCCGCCGGTGTCCCCTCCCTCATCACCGCCTCGGGGCAACTGAGCGACTCCCAGGACCTGGTGACGCTTGCCGGGCAGACCCAGGACGCGCTGTCGCTGGCCCACTCCCTCGCCGACGAGCGGGACGAGGTCACCTCGTACATCGCCGCGGGGCGTCCCAAGTCCCAGGCGCCCGACGAGGACCGCAGCGCCCGCGTCGACCGCCAGGTCGAGGAACTCCGCGCCGACACCGACATCCCCGCCTCGCTGCGCTCGGACCTCGACGACGTCGCCGCCGTACGACGGGCCGCGCTCACCGGCAAGAGCAGTGCGCTGGAGGCGCACGACGCGTACTCCGGTGCCATCACCGAACTGCACCGGCTGGCCGAGGAGTTGGCGGAGCAGACGCCGCCGCGGGCCGGTTCCGGCGCCTACGCGCTCGCCGAACTCGACGCCGCCGTCCAGCAGGCCGCAGCCGCCCGGGGACTGCTCCTGGCCGCCCTGAACGTGCCGACGACCACCGAGACGGTCACCAGTCCCATCACCGGCCTCTCCGTCACCCAGACCACCTCCACGAGCGCCCAGACCAAGCAGCGCGACGCCCTCAGCGCCGCCGCCCAGCAGGCCCGGCTGCGCTCCGACGCCGCGCTCGCCGACTTCCGCGACACGGCGACGAAGGCGGCCGTCGACGGCTACGACTCCACGGTCACCGGATCCGAGGTCAACTCCGCCGAGAAGTACCTCACCTCCCTCACCGCCCAACCCACGCTGTCCGACAGCCAGTTGGACACCAGCACGAAGAAGCTCGACGCGGCCCTCTCCGCCCGGGTCGACCTGATGCGCGGCGAGGAGTCCGCGCTCTACGTCGACCGCGCCAAGGACCTCGCCCAGCTCCGCGACGACGACGTCAAGGTGCTGGAACTGCGCATCGCGGTCCTCGGCGCCCTCATGCTGCTCGCCGTGGGCATCGCCACCGCCATGGCCCGCACCCTC
This sequence comes from Streptomyces sp. NBC_01478, assembly GCF_036227225.1. Taxonomy (GTDB): domain Bacteria; phylum Actinomycetota; class Actinomycetes; order Streptomycetales; family Streptomycetaceae; genus Streptomyces. The sequence continues at coordinate 7,715,525 of NZ_CP109444.1, forward strand.
ACTCGCCCGCTGTCGGTGCTGCGCCGCGGCTCGGCACGGCTGGCCGGCGCGGAGGACCCGGCGGCCGAGGAAGCCATCAAGTTCACCGGCCGCAACGACGAGTTCGCCCAGGTCGTCAACTCGGTCAACACCCTGCACGCGCACGCCGCCGCCCTCCACGAGCGCATCGCCACCCTGGAGGCCGACCGCAAGCACCTCGTCGGCCAGCGCCAGAAGATGGCCGACGCCCGCGAGGAACTCCGCGCCGAAGTCACCGACTCCGCAACGCAGTTGGAGCTCCTGCGCACCAGCATCGGCGGCACCTTCGTCAACCTGGCGCTGCGCACGCTGGGCCTGGTCGAGCGCCAACTCGCCGTCATCGAGGGCCTGGAGGAGCGCGAGCAGGACCCCGACCGCCTCGCCACCCTCTTCAAGCTCGACCACTTCGCCACGGTCATGCGCCGCCACAGCGAGAACCTCCTCGTCCTCGCCGGCACCGAACACGTCCAGCAGCACGCGGGCCCGGTCCCGCTCGTCGACGTGGTCCGGGCGGCGGTCAGCGAGATCGAGCGCTACGACCGCGTCCGTATCTCGGCACTCCCGCCGCACGCGCACCTGGCCGGCTTCGCGGCCGACGATCTCTCCCATCTGCTGGCCGAGTTGATGGAGAACGCCACGTCGTTCTCCCCTCCGGACGCCCCCGTCGAGATCTCCGGCTGGCTCCTGGAGAACGGCGAGGTCATGCTCTCCGTCCAGGACGAGGGCATCGGCATGACCGTCAGCCGCATGACCAGCCTCAACGCCCGCCTCGCCGAGTTCGACCCGGACTCCCCCTACGACCAGGAGGGCGAGGAAGGCCTGGGCCTCGGCCTGTACGTTGTCGCCCGCCTGGCCCACCGCCACGGCGTCCGCGTCCAGCTCCGCGACCAGAAGCAGGGCGGCATCGCGGCCGTCGTGGTCCTCCCGAGCCCCCTGCTGGCCACGGCCCCCGCGTCGGCGGTTCCGTCCGCCGTCCCGGTCACCGGCGACACGCACTCCTACTCCCTCCCCGGCGCCACGGCCGAGGCCAACTCCAACGTCCTGCGCGGCCGTTCGGAACACCCGGACCCACTGGTGGCCTTGGCGGAGAAGGCGGTGGAGGTAAGCGAAGCCCCGGCGCGCCCGGAGACTCCGGCGGAAACGACGATGGAGCTCTTGCTTCCGTTGGTGGCAGAGGACCAGACGGGGGCAGCGGCAGCCGCCGACGGCGAATCCGCCCCACAGGGGCCACCCGCGCCCGACAACGAAAGCGTCACGGGTGGTGCGGGTGGGAAACCATTCACGGCCGAAGGCGAAGCCGAGGCCGAGCACACACGAGCCGACGAGGACCCCGTCACAGACAAGGGCCTCCCCAAGCGCACGCCCAAGATCACCCAACCCGCACAAGCCCCGCGCCAGCGAACCGGCACCGTAGACGCGGACGCCCTACGCCGCAGACTGGGCGGCTTCCGCGCAGGAGCCTCCGCCGGCTACCGCGACGTAGAGGCCGAGATCGCCGAGAAGACCGGCCAGAACCCGGTCCCGGCACCGCGCAGCGCGACCGCACCATCCGAGGAACTCACGGGGGGCACCGTCGAGGAGGCAAGCAGTTGACCGCGCCCAGTACCTTCGGACTGAGCAGTGAAGCCCGCAACCTGCACTGGCTGCTGAGCAACCTCGTCGAGGAGGTGCCCGGCATCCAGTCGGTCGCGGTCGTCTCCTCCGACGGCCTGCTGCTGCTCTCCTCCGATCCGGAGAGGAACACGGCGGCCCGCGAGGCCCTCGAGACCAAGCGCGGCGGACCGCGAGGCTCCGCCGCCGACCTCGCCACCATCGTCTCCGGCATCGGCAGCCTCACCGTCGGCGCCGCGAAGCTGATGGACTCCGGCAAGGTGAAGCACACCATGGTCGCGATGGAGGAGGGCAGCCTCTTCGTGATGTCGATCAGCGACGGTTCGCTGCTCGGTGTGCACGGCTCCGCGGACTGCGACATGAGCGTCGTGTCGTACCACATGGCGCTCTTCGTCGGCCGGGCCGGCCATGTGCTGACGCCCGAACTCCGCAGCGAGCTAAGGAAATCCCTCGAAGACGCGTCCGCGGGGAGCGCCCGATGAGCCCTGAGCCCAACAAACTCCCGGTGCGCGGCGGCGACCGCAAACCCGCCCGCGTACGTCCCTACTCGCTCACCGGCGGCCGTACCCGCTTCGGCCATGTCCTCCTCGTGGAGACCTTCGTGGCGGCGCTCGAAGCCCCGGAGGAGCGCAAGGAGTTGACGAACGGTTCGCTCAACACCCGGGTGATGCCGGAGATGCGGGCCATCGTCGAACTCTGCCGCCGGATGCGCACGGTGGCCGAGATCGCCGCGCTGCTGAAGATGCCGCTCGGTGTGGTCCGCGTGCTCCTGAGCGATCTCGCCGACCAGGGAAAGATCCGTGTGTACGGAACCGGAACCACGCACGGTACGGGCCGTCCTGACCGCGCTCTGCTGGAAAAGGTGCTGAGTGGACTCCGTCGTCTCTGACGCCGCCGCCTACGGCGTCTCCCCGCTCCTCGACGAAGAGGAGCACCCGCGGTCCTGGCAGACGGACCGCAGCCGTGCGCCCGTCGCCACGAAGATCGTGGTGGCCGGCGGCTTCGGCGTCGGCAAGACCACCATGGTCGGCGCCGTGTCCGAGATCCAGCCCCTCCAGACGGAGGCGCTGATGACCGAGGCCAGCGAGGAGACCGACGACCTCACGGCCACCCCGGACAAGATGACGACCACGGTCGCCATGGACTACGGCCGCCTCACGCTCGCCGACGACCTGGTGCTCTATCTGTTCGGTACGCCGGGCCAGCAGCGGTTCTGGTTCATGTGGGACGACCTGGTGCGCGGGGCCATCGGCGCCGTCGTGCTCGCCGACACCCGCCGCCTCAAGGACTGTTTCCCCGCGCTGGACTACTTCGAGAGCTGCGGGCTGCCGTACATCGTCGCGGTCAACCATTTCGTGGGCAGCGAGCGGTTCGATCCGGAGGATGTGCGGGAGGCATTGACGATTCCCGCGCACGTCCCTGTAATGATCATGGACGCGCGGCAGCGGATATCGGCCATCGAGACGCTGCTCGCGCTCGTGGGTCACGCGCTGGAGGTCACTCCCGAGTAGTCCCCGAGCAGTCCTCGACCACGACCGGCCGCGACCAAGGAGCCACCACCCGTATGCGGAAGATACTCGTCGTCGGAGCCGGCCAGGCCGGTCTCCAACTCGCCCTCGGACTCCAGTCGCACGGGTACGAGGTCACCCTGATGTCCAACCGGACGGCGGACGAGATCCGCTCCGGGCGGGTCATGTCGACGCAGTGCATGTTCGACACGGCACTGCGGCACGAGCGCGATCTCCAACTGAACTTCTGGGAGTCCCAGGCCCCGAAGATCGAAGGACTCGGCGTCTCGGTCGCCGCCCCCGGCTCGCACGACCCGGGGCCGACACAGCGCGCGATCGACTGGGTGGGCAAGCTCGACGGGTACGCGCAGTCGGTCGACCAGCGGGTCAAGATGGCCGGCTGGATGGAGACGTTCGCGCAGCGCGGCGGCCAACTGGTCATCCACGGCGCGGCCGTCGGCGACCTCGACTACTTCTCCCGTACGTACGACCTCGTCCTGGTGTCGGCGGGCAAGGGCGAGCTGGTGTCGATGTTCGCCCGCGACCCGGAGCGCTCCCCGTACACCGAGCCGCAGCGGGCCCTCGCGGTCTCCTACGTCCACGGTCTGGGCCCGCGTCCCGAACACCCCGAGTTCGACGCGGTCCGCTGCAACCTGGTGCCGGGCGTGGGCGAGTTGTTCGTGATGCCGACGCTGACGACGTCCGGGCGTGCGGACATCCTGTTCTGGGAGGGCATACCCGGCGGCCCGTTGGACGTCTTCAACGGCATCAAGGACCCGGCGCACCATCTCTCCCTGACCCTGGAACTCATGGAGAAGTTCACGCCGTGGGAGTACGAGCGGGCACGGGACGTCGAACTCACCGACGCGGGCGGCACGTTGGCCGGGCGGTACGCGCCCACGGTCCGCAATCCGGTGGGGCAGCTCCCCGGCGGCGGGCTCGTGCTGGGCGTCGCCGACGTCGTCGTCGCCAACGACCCGATCACCGGGCAGGGGTCCAACTCGGCGTCCAAGTGCGCCGCTTCGTATCTCGCGTCGATCCTCGAGCACGGGGAGAAGGAGTTCGACGGGGACTGGATGTCGGCGACGTTCGAGCGGTACTGGGACACTGCGCGGCATGTCACGAAGTGGACCAACGCGATGCTCGGTCCGCCGCCGGAGCATGTTCTCAACCTCATTGGAGCGGCTGGGCAGTTGCAGCCGGTGGCGGATCGGTTCGCCAACGCGTTTGATGATCCGGCTGACTTTGAGAACTTCTTTTATGACCCGGAGAAGACGGGGGCGTACCTCGCTTCAGTGGCCGGGGCCTAGTCGCCGTTCGGGGCGCGGTGAGTTGGCGGCTGCGGGTTCGTTGTGGCTGGTCGCGCCCACGCGGCGAAGCCGCACAATGTCTCAGCCTCGCGCCCCTAAAGGGGCGCTTGATCTGGACGTACTGCTCCGAGGATGGGGTAGGACGCCACCGGTGATACCTGGACCTTCTCGCCTGTGCGGGGGGCCTGTACCACCTGGCCCGCGCCCAGGTACAGCGCTACGTGGGTGGCCTCGGGGAAGTAGATGACCAGGTCGCCGGGGCGTAGTTCGTTGAGTGGGACTCTCGGCAGCTCGGCCCACTGTTCCTCGCTCGTCCTCGGGATCGGGGTCCCGGCATGACCCCACGCCTCCGATGTCAGGCCCGAGCAGTCGTACGTCTTCGGGCCCTCCGCGCCCCACTCGTAGGGCTTGCCCACTTGCTGTACCGCGTAGCGCAACGCCCGGTCTCCTTCCCGGGAGGGCTCGTGGTTGTCGTCGCCGAGGGCGCCTGAAGTGACCAGTTCTTGTTGGGCCTTGTCGGTGTTGGTCTTCTCGGCGGTGGCCAGGGCGGTGAGTTGGTCGGGGGTGAGGGAGGCGAGGAGCTTCTCGACGTCGGCCAGTCGCTTCTGTACGTCGTCGCGGGCCTTCTTCTGCTGTGTGGCCAGGGTGAGTTGGGTGTCCAGCGCCTTGCGGGCCTCGCGGGCGAGGGTGTCGCTCTTCTTCTCGCTGCCGACGAGCCGGCCCACCGTCTCGGCGCGCTCCCGCGCCAACTGGCCGATGACATGGCCCTCGTCGAGCGCGTGCTGCGGATCGCGGGCCAGCAGGAGGCGGACGTACGGGGAGAGGGCGGTGCTGTTCTGGTACTGCTGGCGGGCCAGCTTGCCGGCGGCGCCGCGGCTGTCGTGGAGGGAGAGGCGGGCGCGGGACAGTTCGGAGTCGAGACGGTCGACCTCGGAGCGCTCCTTCTTCAGCTTCTCCTCGGTGGCGTTGTACGTCTCCGTGGCCTGTTCGGCTTCCCGGTAGAGGGTCTGAAGGTCCGTCAGCAGTTCGGCCACGGGGCGCTGTCCGGGCGCCTGCGGTTCGGGTACGGCCGCGGCGGGCAGCGGTGCGAGGACGGTGCCGGCCGCCACCGTTGCCGTACAGACCAGACGCAGAAGCCTTCCTGACACATCATCACCTCCGGTACGCGGCGGTCCTTCCGCCCCGCACCGTGAGCATCAGTCGCGGGCGCCGGGTCCGCGCGTTGGGTGTGCGCGGTTCGGCGTAACCCCGTCACCCATGGGTGTCGTCCGGCTTGCCGCCCGGCGTGGCGTCTGGTGCGGAGTCCGGCTTGGCATCCGGTTTGGACCAGGGCCACTTGAGCGCGTCGCTTCGCTTGCCCTCCCCTTTTTCACCTCCGGCGGAGTACTCGTACTTCCAACCCTTGGGCAGCCCGAGCCGTTTGCTGTGGGCGCGCGGGACCCGGCGGTACACGAGGACCGTGGGCGGGCCGCCGGCGTCGTCGGGGACCGGGATGCGGTAGGTCTTCGGCGGGGTTCCGGTGGGGCCGAGCAGGACGGGCAGGGAACGTCCGTCCATCGGGCCGCCCTCGAAGGGGGTCTCTTCGCTCTTCACGCCACCAGTGTCAGCCATCCGCCGCGAGGCCCTGGACCAGCGCGGCGGTCTGCGGGTCCCGCCGGGCCGTCACCGACAGCACCGCCACGAACTGCTCCACCAGCCAGTCCCGCAACTCGTCGACCGGCGGCTGCTTGTCCTCGTCGAGCCAGATGAGCGAGGCCGCCTCCACGGCCGTGATCCACATCCGTACGGTCATCCGCAGACGGGGGCCGGGTTCGGCGACGCCGAGATGGCTGAGGATGTGCAGGGCGGCGGCCCGCCGGACACCGTCCACTATGGCCGTCGTACGGGACGTCTCCACGACGCTCCCGCCCTGGAGCAGCGCGCTGAAACCGGCGTCGTGCTGGTCGACGAACCCGAGGTAGCGGTCGAGGGCGCGGGCGAGGCGGGGGAGGAGCGGGCCCTCGCGGGGTTCGTCGAAGCACTGCTCCAGCTCTTCGGCGGCGGAACGCAGGGCGGCTTCGTAGAGCTGCTGTTTGCCGCCCGGGAAGTACCGGTACACCAGCGGGCGCGAGACCCCGGCCGCCTCTGCCACGTCGTCGAGGGCGACCTCTTCGGGGGCGCGGTGCGCGAAGAGGGTGAGGGCGGCTTCGAGAAGCTGGCTGCGCCGCTCCTCGACATTCAGACGGCGGTAGGCGGGAGTGGAGGCGGCGGGGGGCATGGGTGCAGCGTAGTCGGGCGGGTGCGGCTGCGTCGTGGTTGAAAAAGCGGCTGGACTGGTCCGGCTTTCAGGGGCGCGGGGAACTGCGCGACCAGCCCCCACCGGGCCGCACTGTGAACTCAAGCCAGCAACCCGGACGCCTTCCACAGCCGTCGCCCCACACCCCGCAGCACACCGATGTCGTCCAAGAAGTCCGTCAGCTTCTTCGACCCGCTCTGCATGACCTCCCGCCGATGCCCACTCGCCCGCACCTGAGCCACGGCCTCGTCCCGATCGAGCCCGACGTTCGTGTACACCTCGGGATTGACGAAGGCGATGGAGAAGATCCGCGCGAACTCACCCGAGGTGACCCGGGTGAACTCCTGCGACCACCGCGGCGCGGTCACCATCTGCCGCCTCAACTCCTCCCGCGCGTACCGCACATGACGAGCCTCCTCGACCACGTGAATCCGCGTGACCCCCCGGACCAAGGTCTGCACCCGCTCATCCGGAAACGTCAACCGCTGCATCCAGTCGAGGACTTCCTCACCGAGCAACGTCGCCGTGAACGAACCCGGCGTGGTGGAGATCGTCTTGAACAACCGCCCCAGGTTCTGATGGGCCCGGCTCACCGGATACCAGGGCGCGTCCCCACGCGAGATCAGCCGCGCGAACATCTTCGAGTGGCGGCACTCGTCCTCGATCTCGGTGAGCGCGTAGCGGACGTGCGCACTCGTCGCCGCTTTGTCGTAGATGTGCCGGACGAGGAGTTGCATCAGGATCAGCTCGAACCAGATACCCAGCGAGGCGAGCGCCGCGGCCTCGTGCTGCGAGAGCAGGATGCGCTGCTCCTCGCCCATCCGTTTCCACAGCGGGGTGTCGTACAGCGACACCAGCTCCGGCGGCCAGAACCACTTGCCGTCCTCGAAGGGTGCGTCCCAGTCGAGTTCCTTGTCGGGGTCGAAGGAGTGCTTGGCGGAGGAGGCGAGCAGCCGCTCGGCCACCTGCTCGCGGTCCTTGAGCAGGCCGAGTGCGTCACGCAGCCCGTCGACCGCGTCGGCTTCGGTCAGGGTCGTCATGGTTCTCCCACCTCGCGGATCGGCGTGTTACCTGGGGTCACATCCTCCGAAGTCTTATGAGACTGCTTGTCAGCAAGCTCGTCAATCCCCTCTACGGGACTTGTTGGCCCGGTGATGTCCGTTCGCGGGCCAGGCCCTGTCCGGCGATGGATCCTGCCGGACAGGGCCTGGCCCAAGGGAGGCTCAGCGCTTGAGCGTGAAGGTGAAGTCGCCGGAGAGCTTGCCGCTCAGCCGGACCGCCGAGACGAGGTTCCCCTTCGTGATCAGTCGTTCGACCTCGGCCCGCGGAAGACGGCAGCCCTCGGCGATCAGCCGCACCGGCCGGACCGGGATCCGCGCCGCGAAGCGGACCGAGACGTCGATGGCGTCGTTCGCATCGAGGTCCAGGAGATCCGTTCCGCCGGTGTCGAGACGCCAGGCGTTCTCCCAGTCGAGAGCGATGCGATTACGGCGCCGCACGACCGGATCCTGGAGCAACTCGGCTGCCAGGACAGTGTCGTTGGCATGAAGTCGGTCCAGCAGTTCGGGTCGTACGGAGCGCACGTTCATCCGCTCCAGGACCGTGAGCTTCGTGGTCTCCCCGCAGACGGTGCAGAGCGCGAGGAGCCAGGCGTCGATGAGTTTGTGGTTGGCGTTGACGCGGAATTTGCCGTCCGCCCGGAAGCGCTCGGACGCGCATGTGTGGCAACCGCGGAGGACGAGAGGCAGGCAGGTGGGTGCGACCACCCAGTTTTCGAGCACGGGAATACACCGGTTCCAGTGAGAAGTCCGCAGCAAAAAGGAGCGCGGCGCAGATGCGCGACGCGCGACGATTCAGCACTCGGGGGGTCTCACACGGTGTACAACGGCACGTCCTTGCCCAGACGACTCGGTTCGGCAGCACGGTAGCGGCGCGCAGCCGCGCCGCTCCACTGGTTTTCCAGCGCCTCACCACAGGGTTCCGGCAGACTCCAACTGGCTAGACCGAGCAGCCCAGTTCCTCGGGTACGACCACCGGCGACAGCGGCCCCGCCGTCCCGTCCGACGGGAACGACGTCCGCAGCGTGAACGCGTACGGCGTCGGACCGTGCGCCCGCAGGTGCAGCAGCCGTTCCTCCGCCTCCGCGACCGTGGGGCGGTGGCCCGCCGGGACCCACCACAGGGCGGTCATCGCCTCCCGCATCCGCTCGAACCACTCGCGGCGGCGGACCAGCAACTCCCGGTGCTGCCCCTGGTACATGAACGCGGTCAGGGTGTTCGTGTCGCGCCACACCGACATGTTGATGATCAGCCAGTCGTCGCCGAGGACGGGGACGTCGGTCGCGTTGCCGGAGTCCGACTGGAGGCGCCAGACGAAACCCTCGGCCGCGTCGGCGACGGCGTTCACGGGCTCGAGTCCGTCCACGAAGTCCTTCAACTCCGGGGAGTCCAGCGGGAATTGGAGGCGTCCGATGTTGACCTGGGCGAGTTCGTACGCGGGTACTGTCAACGGCTCAGTCATGAACCGAACGATAGGTCGGGCGCCCGTGCCGGGACACCCCCCGTCTCACAGACCGAGCACCGCCTCCATCACAGCCTTCGCGATCGGCGCCGCGTCCCCACCCCCGCTGATGTCGGAGCGGTCGGCCGACGCGTCCTCCACCACCACCGCGACCGCCACCTTCGGCTCCAGGTCCCGCTCGCCCTGCGCCCAGGACACGAACCAGGCATACGGCGTACCGGAGTTGCCGATGCCGTGCTGCGCGGTGCCGGTCTTGCCGCCGACCGTGGCGCCGGGGATCGCCGCGTTCGTGCCGGTGCCCTCGGTGACCACGTCCTCCATGAGTTCCTTCATCTGTACGGCGGTTGCGGGGTGCATCGCCTGACGGACGGGGCGGGAGGATCCGGCCGTCGACACCGTCTCGCCTCCCCGCCGCGTCGTCCGCTCCACCAGATACGGCTGCCGCACCTGCCCGCCGTTCGCGACCGCCGCGGCGACCATCGCCATCTGCAACGGCGTGGCCCGCGTGTTGTACTGCCCGATCGACGACAGCGCCAACTGGGCCTTGTCCAGGGTGGTGTCGAAGGTGCTGGGGGAGACGGAGAAGGGGATCCGCACACCGGTGTCGTTGAAGCCGAACGCCTCCGCCGTGCCGCTCATGTCCCGCACGCCCACGTCCACCCCCAGCTTCGCGAACACCGTGTTGCACGACCACTCGAAGGCCGAGCGCAGGGGCGCGTCCACGCAGCCGTCGCCCTCGTTCGTGAGCGTCGTCGAGGTGCCGGGCAGCGGATACGGGTCGGGTGACTTCGTCGCCGCGTCCAGGTCCGTCACCACCCCCGCGTCCAGCGCCGCCGCCGCGGTGACCACCTTGAACGTCGAACCCGGCGGATAGGTCTGCCGTACCGCCCGGTTGAGCATCGGCTTGCTCGGGTCGGCGTTCAGCCGGTCCCAACTGCGGTTCGCCGTACGGCCGTTGCCCGACAGGGAGCCGGGGTCGTAGGACGGGGTGGAGACCAGGGCGAGGACACGGCCGGTGGACGGTTCGATCGCGGCCACCGCGCCCGTGCGGGTGCCGAGTCCGTCGAACGCCGCTTGCTGGGCAGCGGAGTTGAGGGTGGTGACGACGTTGCCGCCGGGGTTCTGGGCGCGGGTCAGGTCGTTCCACAGGGGGAACGGCGAGAGCATCGAGTCGGTGCCGGAGAGGATGCCGTCCTCGGTGTGCTCCAGGAGCGTCGTGCCGTACTCCTGCGAGGCGAAGCCGGTCACCGGCGCGTACAACGGGCCGTCCCTGTACGTCCGTTCGTAGCGGAGCTGCTCGCCGGAGTCCCGGGAGCCGGTGACCGGTTTCCCGCCGACGAGGATCGCGCCGCGTGGCTGGCCGTAACGGGCGATGGTGTGGCGGCGGTTGGCGATGTTGTCGTCGTAGGAACGGGACTCGAAGACCTGGACGCGGGTGGCGTTCACCAGCAGGGCCAGCAGGAGCAGGGTGCAGAAGGCCGCCGCGAGGCGGATGTGGCGGGTCATGGAGTCGGTCACGCTGCCACCTCGATGGCGTAGTCGGGCTGGCGGCGGGCCGAGTCGCTGAGCCGGATCAGCAGGGCCACGATCGCCCAGTTGGTGACGACCGAGGAGCCGCCCTGGGCGAGGAACGGCATCGCCATGCCGGTCAGCGGGATCAGGCCGGTCACCCCGCCCGCGATCACGAACACCTGGAGCGCGACGATCGAGGCGAGCCCGACCGCGAGCAGCCGGCCGAAGGGGTCGCGCAGGGCGAGGCCCGCCCGGTAGCCGCGCTCCACGAGCAGGCCGTAGAGGATGAAGATCGCGGAGAGGCCGGACAGGCCCAGTTCCTCGCCCGCCGTCGCCAGGATGAAGTCCGATTTGGCGGCGAAGCCGATGAGAATGGAGTGGCCGCGGCCCAGGCCCGTGCCGAGCATGCCGCCGGCCGCGAACGCGAAGAGGGACTGGGCGAGTTGGTTCGGGCCCTCGCCCGCGTCGATCGACGCGAAGGGGTGCAGCCAGTCGAGGACGCGGCTGTGGACGTGCGGTTCGAGCCGGCCGACCGCGACCGCGCCGAGGGCGGCGAGCAGCAGGCCGACCGCGATCCAGCCGGTGCGCCCGGTGGCGACGTAGAGGAGCGTCACGAACAGGCCGAAGAAGAGGAGCGAGGTGCCCAGGTCGCGTTCCAGGACCAGTACGCCGACGCTGATCAGCCAGATCGCGACGATCGGGCCGAGCACGCGGCCGGTGGGGAGCTGGAGGCGCCAGACGCGGCGGCCGGCGTAGGCGAGCGCGCTGCGGTTGGCCGCGAGGTACGCGGCGAAGAAGACGGCGAGGAGCACCTTCGCGAACTCGCCCGGCTGGATGGAGAATCCGGCGATCCGGATCCAGATCCGGGCCCCGTTCACGGCCGGGAAGAGGACCGGGAGGGTGAGCAGGACGAGGGCGGCGGCCACGCAGACGTACGCGTAGCGCTGGAGGACGCGGTGGTCGCGCAGGGCCAGGACCACGACGATGAAGAGCCCCACGCCCAGCGTCGACCACACGAGTTGGGTGGGCGCCGCCCGGTCGCCCGGTGTCTCCAGGTCGAGCCGGTAGATGAGGACGAGCCCCAGGCCGTTGAGGAGCACCCCGATCGGAAGCAGGAGCGGGTCGGCGTACGGGGCCCGCAGGCGCACCGCGATGTGCGCCAGCAGGGCGAGCACGCCGAGCCCGGCGCCGTAGCCGGCGGCGCCGGGCGGGACCGTGTCGTTCTTGGCCAGACCGACAGCGCAGTAGCCGTACACGGAGAGCAGTACGGCCACGACGATGAGGGTGAGTTCGATGCCACGGCGCCGGGGGAGGCGTACAGCGGGTGTGGGAAGGTCCGCTGTGACGGTGGTTCCGGCGTTGGTCATGTCCGGAACTTACCCAAATGGGACGGGTTGTGTGCCTTGGGTGCGGAGTGTGTCTCGTCCGTCAGCACCAGCGGGGCGCGGGACCGATGTTGTCGATGTAGCGCGCCGAACCCCAGGCCCAGGTGCCGTCCGTGAGCAGGTACCAGAGGTTGTTGCCCTGGACGTTGGAGCCCCGGGTCTTGCAGAAGATCGAGACGTGCTCGCCGCGGTACGCGTACCGGATGATCCTGCTGCCGCGGTCCGGGCGGGAGCGGAGGGCGAGTTCACTGGCCGTGACGACGCCTCGGTAGTAGCGCGGGTTGTTGTTGTGGTCGCCGTGCTGGTTGTAGTCACCGCGGCCGTCGTCGTCGCCCTGCTGGTGGTCGCCGCGACCACCGTCGTCGTCCTGCTGGTTGTAGTCACCACGGCCACCGTCGTCGTCCTGGCGGCTGATGCCCTGGTCTTCGTCGCCCCACTCGTCGTCGGCCACGGCGGGGGTGACGGCGGCAGCGGTGACGAGCGCACCGGCCGCGACTGCTATACCAAGACGGCGCAGGGAGAGGCTGAGGGACATGGGGGTACCTCCAGGAAATGGGGCGAACTTGACTATTCGCCACATTATGGGGAGGAGGGCGGGGCTCGCTCGCCACGCTGGTCCACACGGGCACGGCCCTGTTTTTTTTAGGGGCGCGGGGAACTGCGCGACCAGCCCCCACCGGCCCGCAGCCAACGAACAACCGCTCTCATCGCAAGGTCAACGTCGCCAGCGCCCCACCACCCTCACCGGCACCCACGTTGGTGAACTCCAACCGCGCCCCCAAAACCTCCGCCTGCCCCAGCGCGATCGTCAACCCCAGCCCATGCCCGGTAGCACCCCCCTCCGTACGAAACCGCTGAGGCCCGTGCTCCACCAAGTACTCCGGAAACCCGTCCCCGTGATCCCGCACGGTCACGACCACCCCGTCCACGGTCACCACAACCGGCCCCCGCCCATGGCGATACGCGTTGGCGACAAGATTCGAGAGCACCCGCTCAAGCCGCCGCCGATCCGTCTCCACCCACGCGTCCCGCACGACGACAACCTCCGCCCCGCTCCCCGACGCCCCCACGACCCGCCCCGCCACCACCCCCAACTGCTCGGTGTCCAGCTCGACTTGCTCCCGCCGGGTATCGAGCCGGGAGATCTCCAGCAGATCCTCCGTGAGCGTGCGGAGCGCCGCGACCCGGTCCCGCACCAGCTCGGTCGGCCGCCCCGGCGGCAGCAGTTCGGCCGCCGCGTGCAACCCGGTCAGCGGCGTCCGCAACTCGTGCGCGACATCCGCCGTGAACCGCTGCTCGGTCAGCAGCTTGCCCTGCAACGACGAGGCCATCGTGTCGAGCGCGGCGGCCACCGCGGCCACCTCGTCCTGAGGCAGGGTCGCGTCCTTCGTACGGGGATCGTCGACCCGCGCGTCCAGGTCACCGGCGCTGATCCGCCGGGCCACCTGCGCGGTGCCGTGCAACCGCCGGGTCACCCGGGTCACCGCGAACGCGCCGACCAGCAGGGTCGCCCCGATCGCCAGCGCCGAGGACCAGACGATCGCCCGGTCCAGTCCGGCGATGGTGTCGGCGCCCTGCGAGTAGTCGACCGCCACGGCGAGCACCCGGTTGCCGGAGGCGGGGCCCGCCGCCCACATCGTGGGGTGCCCCCGGTGCTTTCCGACCATCGTGCCGCGCTCCCCGGCGCCCGCGAGCCGTCGTAGCGGCACGGGCAGGTCCTCGGGATCGACGCCGGCGCCGTGCAGGAGCGAGTCGCCGGCCTCGTACTGCGTCGTCGCCTCCTTCAGCCGCGACAGCGCGAGGCCGCGGGCCTGGCCCACGGTCCGGTCGGTCACCGAGACATGCACGAGTACGCCGAGCAGGGCGGCCAGCGCGCAGCACATCACGGTGATGAACACGGCGGACTTGAAGGCGAGGGTCCCGGCCCAGCGGGGCAGCGCGAGCCTCGTCACGGCGTCGCCGAGACGACGGGCGTCGGTGTCACGCGACGGACTCCGTGCTTGCGGCCGCCCGTGCGCAGGAACTCGTCGTGGGTCAGCAGCATCGCCTTCTGGTCCGCGTCCCAGGTCCACTGCACGCGGTACTCGTACCCCGCCAGCTCCGAAGGCGAGCGGATGATCACCGAACGCCCGGCCAGTTCGACCCCGCTGACCGCGTCGTCGTTGGCCATGACCCGCACGAGCCGGTGTTTCTCGACGGTGTAGACGCGCACGGCGGTCATCTTGGTGGGCAGTAGGCGGAAGCCTAGGGTCAGGTCGTCGCGTCCGTCGCCGGTGAGGTCGCGGTAGTAGGGCTTGAGGACGGGGCACCGGGTCCCGTCTCCGCCGCTCGCGCAGTCGGCGATCCGCTCGGCCGTCCCCCGGTACGGCGCCTTGGAGCCGTCGTAGTCACTGGGGTTCGCGGCGATCTCCGCCCGTACGACGGCGATCGGGTCCACCTCGCGGATGTCGTCCCCGGGGACGGTGATGCCCTTCACGGTCTCCGTGTCCGCCTCGTCGAAGTCGTAGGCGGGGGAGGAGGCGGGCGACAGATTCGGCCAAAGCCTGGCGGGACTGGTCGCCGTCGGGGTGGCCCCCGCGCCCCGCAGCGCGCCGGTGTCACCGCAGGCCGCCACGGTCGCGAGCAGCAGGGCGACGGTGGCGGCGATGCGGACGGGGCGACGGGGTGGCACTGCTCTCCTGCGGGGGCGCTGGTAGGGGACCCGCACACCCTATTCGTACGGAAGTCCTTTTTGTTCACACGTGGGGCCGGGCGGGGGAAACGATTACTCGGCCACTGGCTTGTCGCCTACTCGGCCAGTTCCTCCAGCAGCCGGGCCGTGGACAGTCCCGCCCGCAGGTACTCCACGAACAGTTCGTTGTGGAGCGCCCACGGGGACCGGCGCGAGCGGATCAGCCGTATCGCCTCGTCGGTGGAGTACCCGCGGCGGACCAGCGCGTGGGCGACGACCAGGCCCGACCTGTTGTAGCCGTGATAGCAGCGGACGAGGACCTTCCGCCCCGAGTCCAGCGCGTCGCACGCGGCGACGGCCAGCCGCATCACGCCCGTGAGCTGCGTCCCGTCCAGCGGCCCGTCCGGAATCGGCCACACATGGTGCTCGACACCGGGGTCCGGCCCGTGTCCCGGCAGCCGCAGCAGTGTCTGTACGAGATCGAACTCGTCCCGCACCACCGCGAACTCCAGTTGCCCCGAGCGCCCCCTGAACTCGTGCCCGCCCATCCACAGACCGGGCGTGATCTCGCTCCACGGACTGTCCGGAGCGGGTACGTCGGGTTGCTTCCTGCGCGTCCGCAACGGCGCCTCCCCAAGGCCCAGCGACTGACCCAAAGGTAACCGGCTTCTTGCCCCTTGAGCACCCCGCCTGTTCCCATGGACGAGGGGTGATGACGCATGAGTGGACTACGCGTCGTACCGACCTGGCGCCATGGTCAGGAACGGCTGTACGTCTGTCACACGGACGGAAGGAACGTCGCCTGGTACGACAGGGAGGCGGCCCGGATCAACCTGCTGAGCGAGGACCGCAGAGAGGACGTGCTGCACGCCCTCGGTCCCTTCCTCACCGGACCGGTCACGGTGGGCCCGCCACCGGTGCCGACCCCCGCGGAACTCGCGCGGCTCACCCTCCACCCGGACGACGACCTCGCCCCCAACCGCCCCGGCGAGGCCCTCCACATGGCCCTCGACCGCGACCCGGGCCCACAGCACCGGCTCCGCCCCGACCAGCGCCGCCGCGCCCTGACCGCCGAACAGGCGGTGGGCGAGGCCCTGGACGATCTCGACGGCGCGGGCTGGCACGCCCTCCACTCGATCCCGCTCCCCGGCGGCGACCGCCTCCACCACCTGGTGATCGGCCCCGGCGGCCTCTTCGCCCTGCACACGCTGTACGCCCGCAAACAACGCGTCCAGATCGCCGACCCCATGGTCACCCTGGGCCGCCGCGACCCCCTCCCACTGCTCCGCCGAGTCCGCTCCGACGCGGCCCGCGCCTCCTACGCCCTCACCGCCGAGGTCCACCCGGTCCTCGCCCTGTCCGGCCCTACGACCGTCACGGTCACCACTCCGCTCCGCGAGGTCCGCGTACTCCAGGACACGGAACTGTCCGGACTGGCAAGGGAGGGCGGGGTGTTGAAGCCGGCGGATGTCGAGGCGTTGCACGCGATGGCGAGGGACCGGCATACCTGGGGGAGGGTGTGAGCTACTTCAGCGGCCTGAAGTAGTGGGCGAGCGCGAGATCACCGATACGCGTGCCGATCCGGTTGGCGACGATGTCGCTCGTGCGGAAGTGGATCCCGCCCCAGACCCGGGCGTTGATCACGTCCTGGTCGTAGGCGGCCGCGGTCGTGTATGTACGGGTGGTGCCCGTCACGGCGGACGAGATACGGAAGTCGATGTCACCGCCGGTCAGGCGGGACAGGACGCGCATCGCCGCGCCGTCGTTGGTGCAGTGACCGCTCATGTAGTCCGGGTAGGGCGGCGTGTCGAGCAGCGGTACCCAGGACGGGTCCGGTGCGGTGGCCGGGTTGCCGTCGGTGTCGGCCAGCTGGATCGCGGTGATGGGGCGCCACTGGCCGTAGGTCAGTTTGGTGTTCCACGCGGTGATCGAGGCGTCCGCCGTTGCCGTGCCCACGGCCGCGAACAGGCGGGCCGCGTCCACGAGGCCCAGCCCGTGGCGGGTGGTGTAGCCACGGAGGGAGGCCTGGAACTGCACAGGCAGCACGTCACCGAAGAACAGCCCGGTCTCGGTCTGCGCGGCGGTCCGCGCCGAGCCGGTCTTCGCTCCCATGGCCTTCACCTCGGCGAAGTCCCTGGCGTACCGCTTCGAAGTGAGCTTGGGCGGTGGTCCCGGCCGTAGCTGATCCGGCGAGTCGAGCAGCATCGGCCGGACCTTCGCGAGCCACGGCACGGCCATCGGGGCGTTGGCGGGCGGGGTGGGCCGCCAGACGCCGGGCGCGGGCGGCTTGTCGAACGCGACCGGGGCACCGCGCCCGTCGTTCTCGCGCAGCTGCACGATCCTCGCGGCGGCCCGCTCGCCGAAGGCGACGCCCTGGTTCTCGGCCGTCCCGTCGGGGATCTTGGCGAGGGAGGCGGTGTAGGCGGCGTCGAGCCGGGCCTGTGAGGCCGGGAAGTAGGTGAGCAGGATGCGGTGGGCGGCGGCCGCGGCGGCGGCCTCCGGGGAGGCGGAACGGGGCCCGCGCTCGTGCCACTTGTACTCGGTGTAGCGGCCTTCGATGCCGACGACCGCGTTGTAGACGGCGGCCGAGACGAAGCCGTACCAGAGGGACTGCTCGGCTCCGGGACGCTTGGCGTCGCCGTTGACCGTGGCTACGGCGGTCTCGCTCCAGTCGGTGATCACCTCGGCGTTCGCGGCGGGTGCGGAAGCCGCGGCGGCGGTCGGGGCCCAGGGCACGGCGCCCAGGGTCAGGACCGTCAGGCCGACGAGGAGGCTGCGGCGGACGGTGCGGGAACGTGGTGCTGTCAATCCATGCTGGTCCTTACTCATGGGTAACCCCCTTGGGTTTCTTGGTTGGGCCAAGAGTGGACCTGCCGCCGGACGGACCGGGGAATTCCGCGATTTGGTCAGCCCGCTGAACTCAGGGCAGTGGAGCGGCGCGCTCCGGGCCGAGGAGCGGGGCGAGCAGATCACCGTGATCCCGCAGGCGGGGGCCCATGTCCGGGGCTAGGAGGGCGAGTTGGCGAGGGGAACGGCACGCCTCGATCTCTTCCCAGGTCACAGGTGCGGAGACGGTCGGCTCGGACCGCGCCCGCAACGTGTACGGCGTAGCCGTCGTCTTCCGCGCAGCGTTCTGGCTCCAGTCGACGAACACCTTCCCCGGCCGCAGACTCCGCGTCATCCGATGCACGACGAGCCGCGGCATGACCTTCTCGGCCTCGACGGCCAGCTCCTTCGCGTACTCGACCGCCCGCTCCGAAGACACCGGCTCCACCCCCGCCAACAGATGCAACCCCTTGGCCCCGGACGTCTTGACGTACGCCTCGATCCCGTCGGCGGCGAGCCGCTCCCGCAGCCACACCGCGACCTCACAGCACTCCACGACGGTCGCAGGCGCCCCCGGATCGAGGTCGAAGACCAGCCGGTCGGCGAGGCCGGGCGCCCCGATCACCCACTGCGGCGTATGGAACTCGGTGACGAGGTTCGCCGCCCACATGAGCGACGCCAGATCCTGCACCAGCACCATCCGGGCCGGCCCCTCCGACCGGGGCACTTCCGCGGTGGTGACCCAGTCGGGCGTACCCGGCGGCACGTTCTTGGTGAAGAAGAGCTGACCGTCGGGCCCGTCCGGGTACCGCAGGAAGGACACCGGCCGGTCGCGCAGATGGGGCAGCAGGACCGCAGCCGTGGTCGCGTAGTAGTGCAGGACCTCGCCCTTGGTGAAGCCGGTCGCCGGGTACAGCACCTTGTCGAGGTTGCTGAGCGCGACCCTTCGCCCCTCCACCTCCGTGATCGGCGTCATACGATGAGAATCCCACGAAAACGCGACAAGTCGGATGTGGGCCGGAATCGGAAGGCGGGTGCGACAGGTGCGATCCATATGGAACGGCGCCATCTCCTTCGGCCTGGTCAGCATCCCGATCAAGCTGGTGAACGCGACGGAGAGCCACTCGATCTCCTTCCGCCAGATCCACACCGAGGACGGTGGCCGCATCCGCTACCGCAAGGTCTGCGAACTGGAGGACCGCGAGGTCGCCCAGGCCGAGATCGGCAAGGCGTACGAGGACGCGGACGGCACGATGATCCCGATCACGGACGAGGACCTGGCGCAGTTGCCGATCCCGACCGCGAAGACGATCGAGATCGTGGCGTTCGTCCCGGCCGACCGGATCGACCCGCTCCAGATGGACGCGGCGTACTACCTCTCCGCGAACGGCGTCCCAGCGGCCAAGCCGTACACCCTGCTTCGCGAGGCGCTGAAGCGCAGCCAGAAGGTGGCCATCGCGAAGTACGCGCTGCGGGGCCGGGAACGCCTCGGCATGCTGCGCGTGGTCGACGACGTGATCGCCATGCACGGCCTGCTCTGGCCGGACGAGATCCGCGTCCCCGAGGGCGTCGCCCCCGACACGGGCGTCACCGTCCGCGACAAGGAACTCGACCTCGCGGACGCCCTGATGGACACGCTGGGCGAGGTCGACCTCGCCGACCTCCACGACGACTACCGCGAGGCGGTCGAGGAAATGATCACCGCGAAGGCCTCCGGCGAACAGCCCGCGACGTCCCCGTCCCCGGCCCCCGGCGCGAAGGTCCTCGACCTGATGGCGGCCCTGGAGAAAAGCGTCCGCGAGGCACAGCAGTCACGAGCCACGGATCCCGAAACGAAGGCCGAGGTCAGACCCCTCTCTCCCCGAGCGACCCCCAAACAGGCCACCGGCAAGAAGTCGACCTCCACAGCAACGAAGAAGGCGACGACACCGACGAAGAAGCCCCAGCCCCGGGCATCGACTTCGACATCGACATCAGCGAAGAAGACAACACAGGGCACGAAGAAAACCACCGCGAAGAAAACCC
Organism: Streptomyces sp. NBC_01478; assembly: GCF_036227225.1. Taxonomy (GTDB): domain Bacteria; phylum Actinomycetota; class Actinomycetes; order Streptomycetales; family Streptomycetaceae; genus Streptomyces. The sequence goes on from NZ_CP109444.1 coordinate 7,735,186, forward strand.
CGACAAAGACCCCGGCAAAGAAGCCAACTCCCCGCAAACGAACGGCTTGAGCCGCAGCCTCCTCGCGGTTCCCGCGCGGCGTTACCTCACCCGCACGCCCAAGCGCCCGGCGAAGACCCGGCAAGAGGGCGACTCCCCGCAGGTGAGCGGTTTGAGCCGCGGCCTCTTGCCGGTCCTGGCGTGGCGCTACTCGCCTACGCGTCCAAGTTCCTGGTGAAGACCCGGTAGAGAAGCCAACTCCCCGCAGGTGAACGGTTTGTGGCGCAGCCCCTTGCCGGTTCAGGCGCAGCGCCACCTCACCCCCTGCGACCGCGAGGAAGCCCGCCAAAGAGCCCGCCAAAGAGCCCGGCAAAGTGCCCGGCAAAGAAGCCAACTCCCCGCAAACGAACGGCTTGAGCCGCAGCCTCCTCGCGGGTTCCCGCGCGGCGTTACCTCACCCGCACGACCAAGCGCCCGGCGAAGACCCGGCAAGAGGGCGACTCCCCGCAGGTGAGTGGTTTGAGCCGCGGTCTCTTGCCGGTCCTGGCGTGGCGCTACTCGCCTACGCGTCCAAGTTCCTGGTGAAGACCCGGTAGAGAAGCCAACTCCCGGCAAGCGAGCGGCTTGAGCCGCGGTCTCCTCGTGGGTTCCCTCGCGGCGCTACGTCACCTACGCGTCCAAGTTCCTGGCGAAGACCCGGTAGAGAAGCCAACTCCCCGCACGTGAACGGGTTGTGGCACAGCCCCTTGCCGGTCCAGGCGCAGCGCCACCCCACCTACCGCGACGGCGACCAGACTCCCGGCGGCTACGAGGAAGCCTGCCGAAGCCCCTGGCGAAGGACGCCCTCGCGTGAGCGAACGGCTTGAGCCGCAGCCCCTCGCGGGCCCCGGCGCAGCGCCACCCACCCACCGTGACCGCGAGGAAGCCCGCCAAAGACCCCGGCGGACTACCCAACTCCCGCAAGCGAACCGCCTGAGCAGCAGCCCCTTATCGGCCCCCGCGCAGCGCCACCTCGCCCCACCTCCCGCGACCGCGATCAAGCTCCCCGCGACCGCGAAGAAGCCCCCGGCGAAGACCCGCCAAGGCTCTCCCTCGCCCCCCCCCGCAAACGAACAACACGAGCCACACCGCCCAGCCGCTTCCTCCCCCTCCCGCAAACGACCAGCCCGACCCGCACCCCCTCGCCGCCGCCCGCCCCCCGGCCGCGCTACCTCACCCGCCGCAACGCCAACACCGCGTTATGCCCCCCGAACCCGAACGAATTGCTCAACGCAAGATCCCCAACCCCAACCCCGCTCCCAGTCCCCGGCAACTCCCGCGCCACCCCCACCACCACATCAAGCCCAACCCCGTCATCAAGCCCCCCACCCCCGACAGTCGCCGGCACCACCCCGTGATGCAACGTCAGCACCGTAGCCACAGCCTCGACCCCACCCGCCGCCCCCTGCAGATGCCCGAGATTCCCCTTGAGCGCGGTCACCGGAACGTTTCTCCGGCCGAACACCGCCCGCAACGCCTCCGCTTCCGCCAGATCCCCCTCCACTGTCGCCGTCGCATGGGCGTTGACATGGACGACGTCCACGACATGCCCGCCCGCATCCCGCACCGCCCGCCGCACCGCGAGCGCGACCCCCGCCCCGGAGGGATCCGGCGCCGCCATGTGATGCGCGTCGGCGGACAGCCCCCACCCGGCCGCCTCGCAGTAGATCCGCGCTCCACGCGCGCGTGCGTGTTCCTCGGCCTCCAGGACGAGCACCCCGGCACCCTCCCCGTTCACGAACCCGTCCCGGTCCCTCCCGAACGGCCGTGAGGGAGACGTGCCGTCCGCCACCCCGTGCGTGGACAACGCCCGCATCGCCGCGAACGACGCCATGATCGCCGGCGTGACGACCGCCTCCGCCCCGCCCGCGAGGGCGACGTCGACCCGGCCGTACCGTATGCGGTCGATGGCCGCCCCGATCGCCTCGGTGCCGGAGGCGCACGCCGCGGTGACCGTGCGCGCCTCGCCGGTGATGTGCAGGTCGAGGGAGACCTGGGACGCGGCCTGCGAGGGCACGGTCATGGGGGTGGTGAGCGGCGAGACCGCGCGCGGCCCCTTGTCGCGGAGCTTGCGGTCGCCGCCGACGAGGACGGACGCGTCCCCGAGGATCGCCCCGAGGCTGACCCCGACCCGCTCCGGATCGAGCCCGCTCTCCCGCGTGCCGCCCGCCACGAACCCGGCGTCACCCCACGCCTCCCGCGCCGCGAGCACCGCGAACTGCGCGGCCCGGTTCATCCGCCGCGCCGCCGCCCGCGGCAGCAGCTCCGCCGGATCGACGGGCACGGTCCCGGCCACCCGCACGGGCAGCTCCGAGAACTCCTCGCCGTCCAGTTCCCGTATCCCGTGCCGCCCGTCGAGCAGCCCCCGCCACAACTCGCCGACCCCGACCCCGAGCGGCGTGATCGCCCCCAGCCCGGTGACCACCACCCGCCGCGGCCCACCCACCACCGACACCCGCTCCGGCCGCGGACGATGCCGTACGACGGACTCCGCGTCCGCCCATCCCCGCACCTCGGCGTCGGTGGCGACGTCCTCCGTCGCCCCGTCCAGGTCCCGGTGCCACACGCCCCAACGCCGTTCGTACGACACCTCGGCCGCCCCCGGATCGACCACCCGCAGCGAGGTCACCCGGTCGCCCTCCCGGAACTCGACGCCGGCGAGGTCGTCGGAGACGAGCCGCGGCACCGCCCCGACGTCCAGCCGCCGGCCCCCGCTGGTGACCCGGCGGTCGCGGCCGAGCACCTCGTCGTGGTCGGTCCCGCCGAGCGGTGGCCGCAGCGTGACCCGGATCGTCTCGGGGGTCTCGGGGAGGGTGTGGGTGACGACGTACCAGCAGGCGCGTTCGGCGTCGTCGGGGGTCAGGGCGATCAGATCGCCCGGGATGACCTCGGCCGCGCTCACCGGGTGCGGAGCGAAGGGAACTTGCGATGAATCAGACGAATTGGACATATCTCTACGCACTTCCTGGGGACGAAACGGGCTTATGCCCTACGGCAAACCATCCCGAAGTGAACTGGATCAAATCGGAAAAAGCTACGGTTGAAGAATGAACCTGTTGTGCCCGTGGGGCTATCAAGGCCCGCCCCGATAAGGCGAGTTACCCGGATTGATCACCGTGCTTATGTGTGGAACGTCACTTTCGCTGCCCCGATCGTCACCCCCGCACTCACTTGTTCCCTGGATTTAACGCGAGGCCCTCTGGCAACTCCCTTTCTACGCGCGTAACTTGAGCCGACTCCCCACAGGCACCCGGTATCGGCAGCTACACGAAGTACGAGGAGACCGCCAGCGTGTCCAGACCTGAAGGGCGCAGATCCCGCGCCCGCCGCACCGCCTACTCGCTCGTCTCGGTGGGTGCGGCGGGAGCGTTCGCCTTCACCTCCCTGCCCACCGCGTCCGCGACTCCGTCGGCCTCGGCGGTGATCGCCGAGGTGTACGGCGGCGGGGGCAACTCGGGGGCCACCCTGACCCGGGACTTCGTGGAACTCGGCAACGCCGGTTCCGCGGCCTACGACCTGTCGGGCTACAGCGTGCAGTACCTGCCCGGTACGCCTTCCTCCGGCTCCACTTGGCAGGTCACCGCCCTCACCGGCGCGATCGCCCCCGGCGCCCGCTACCTGGTCGGCGAGGGCACCGGCAGCGGCGGCACGACCGCGCTGCCGACCACCGACGCCACCGGTTCGATCGCCATGAGCGCCACCTCCGGCACGATCGCCCTGGTCTCCGGCACCACCGCGCTCACCTGCAAGACCGCCGCCGACTGCGCGGCCGACCCGAGCATCGTCGACCTCACGGGCTACGGCACCGCGGTCGTCCGCGAGGGCAGCGGCCCGGCCACCGGCGCCTCCAACACGGCCGCGGTCGCCCGCGCCGACTCGCTCGCCGACACCGACGACAACGCGGCGGACTTCACCGCCGCCACACCGTCGCCGGTCAACTCGGCCGGACAGACGCCCGGTTCGGGCGACGGCGGCGGTGGCGACGGCGGCTCGCCGACCGACCCCGGCACCGTCCGCGTCCACGACATCCAGGGCACGACCCGCCTCTCGCCGTACGCCGGCCAGACGGTCACCCGCGTCCCGGGCATCGTCACCGGCGTCCGCTCCAGCGGCTCGCTCGGCTACTGGATCCAGGACCCGACGCCCGACACCGACCCGCGCACCAGCGAGGCCGTCTTCGTCTACACCGGCTCCACCAAGCCCACGGTGACGGCCGGCGACTCGGTCCTGGTCACCGGCAAGGTCAGCGAGTACTACCCGAGCAGCACCAGCCAGTCGAACACCGAGATCACCGGCCCGACCACCACGGTCCTCGCCGGCGGCAACGCCCTCCCGGACGCCGTGACCCTCGACGCCACCTCGGTCCCCGACGCCTACATCCCGACCGCGTCCGGCGGCAGCATCGAGTCCCTCCCGCTCCAACCCACCGTCTACGCCCAGGACTTCTTCGAGTCCCTGGAGGGCATGCGGGTCACGTTCGCGGACGCGCGCGTGGTCGGCGCCTCGGATGCCTACGGCGAGCTGTGGGTCACGGTCAAGCCGGACGAGAACGCCACCGCCCGCGGCGGCACCCTGTACTCCTCCTACGACCAGCCCAACACCGGCCGTATCGAGGTGATGTCGCTCGACACGACCTCAACCTTCCCCGCGGCCAACGTCAGTGACGAACTGTCAGGTGTCACGACCGGCCCCCTCGACTACTCCACCTACGGCGGCTACAACGTCCAGGCCACCCAGCTCGGCACCCTCGTCGACAACGGCCTGAAGCAGGAAGTGACCCGCCGTCAGAAGAAGGACGAGCTCGCGGTCGCCACGTACAACGTGGAGAACCTGGACGCGCTCGACACCCAGGAGAAGTTCGACCGGCTCGCCGAGGGCGTCGCGGTCAACCTCAACTCGCCCGACATCGTGGCCCTGGAGGAGATCCAGGACGACAACGGCGCGACGAACGACGGCACGGTGACGGCCGAGGGCACCCTGAAGCGCTTCACCGACGCGGTCCGCGCGGCCGGCGGCCCGGTCTACAAGTGGCGTTACATCTCCCCGACCAACGACGAGGACGGCGGCGAGCCCGGCGGCAACATCCGCCAGGTCTTCCTCTTCAACCCCAAGCGGGTCTCCTTCACCGACCACACGGGCGGCGACGCGACCACCGCCACGAGCGTGGTGAAGACCCGCAAGGGCGTCGAACTCACCTATTCCCCGGGCCGTATCGACCCGACCAACGCGGCCTGGGAAGACAGCCGCAAGCCGCTGGTCGGCGAGTTCACCTTCCAGGGCGAGCAGGTCTTCGTCGTCGCCAACCACTTCATCTCCAAGGGCGGCGACCAGCCGATCCACGGCCGCTACCAGCCCCCGGCCCGCAGCTCGGAGACCCAGCGCGCGGCCCAGGCGGCGGAGGTCAACACCTTCGTCAAGTCCCTGCTGGCGGCGGACAAGAACGCCAAGGCGGTCGTCCTCGGCGACCTGAACGACTACGAGTTCTCCCAGACGGTGACCACGCTGACGGCCGACAAGGTCCTCAAGCCCCTGATCACCACCCTCCCCGCCGCCGAGCGCTACACCTACGTCTACGACGGCAACTCCCAGACCCTGGACCACATCCTGACCAGCCCCGCGGTGACGTCCTTCAACTACGACGTCGTGCACATCAACGCGGAGTTCGCGGACCAGGCGAGCGACCACGACCCGCAGATCGTGCGGATCGACGTGTCGAAGTGCGGTAGGCACTAACACTGTTGGAAGTCGATGGGGTGGAACGGCGTGAGCGGTTCCACCCCATCACCATGACCGGCACCGGCACCGGCACCGGCACCGGCACCGGCACCGGCACCGGCGAGGAGGCCAAGGGCAAGCCCCCAGCCCGGCGGGCTGTAGGAGAAAGACACACGCCGCCTCCCGGTCCCGGGCAGGGCAACCCCCCAAGGGGCGCGGGGCTGTGACATGTGCGGCTCCGCCGCGCGGGCGCGACCAGCCACAGCAGACCCGCACTCGCAAGACGACACAAGCCACTCAGACGCCAAGGCGCACGCCCCGGTCCGCCGCACTCCGCCCCGTCCCCATGACCAGCCCGACCCCCACGGCCAGCCCCAACGCGGGCAGCACGGGGAACCGCCCGCCATAGGCGAACCCATGCCCGGCGAACCAGATCAGCGCACTCACACTCGCCGCCGTCCCGCCCCACAACGCCCAAGGCCGACGCGGGAGTTCAAGCGGCAGATCACCCGGCCGCGTCCGCTCGTAGACCACCGCGAGCCCCCGCTCCAACGGCCCCAGCGCCGCTACGACCCCCACCAGCACCACCCCGAGCACGACCAGCCAGGGCACCCGCAACGCCCACCAACTCCCCGACCCGTAGGCCGGTTCGGGAGCGAGCCCGGTGAGATAGAAGGCCGCGGCGACGATCAGCACCGGCAGCATGTGCCAGAGGTAGAGCGTCATGCTGGCGCCGCCCAACGGCCGTACCAGTCCCCAGAGTTGCTCGCGTTCCAACAGCCGTCGCAGCGCGGGCGCGAGCAGCAGCGCCAGCCCGACCTGACCAACTGCCCAGGCCAGCATGGCGGCGGACGGGGGATTGGTGTTGCTGGGACTCTGCCCGGTGACGAGGATCAGACTCACCGGGAAGGGGCCGAACCAGACCAGCGCGGCGAAGGCGACCGCACCGCCCGCGGCCATGAACGCGGGGAGGGCGGACCGTTCGGTGAGCAGCATGTCCCGCCAGCAGAAGCCCAGTTGATAGGCGACGCCCCACACGAGCACGTAGTTCAGCAGTCCTACGACGGGCGCGTGCACGGTGACCACCAGCAGGTCGGCGACGACCGCGACCGCGCCCATCACCACCGGCACGCGCAGCCCCCACCGCCGATGTGCCGTGTGCAGAACCGGAGTTGCCGCGCTGAGCAGCAGATACACCGGCAGGAACCAGAACTGCATGGCCATGGCCCACCCGACGAGCGCGAGGATGCCGGGGTCCACCCCGACCGCCGAGCAGATCGCCACGGCGACCAGCACCAGCCCGCTGTACACCCCGGCGGGCAGCAGCAGCCGTAGCGCACGCTGTCCCACCCAGCCGGTCGCGGTACGGCCTTCAGCCCGGGCCCGCGCCCAGGAGCCGCCCGCCGCGTGTCCGCCGGCCAGGAAGAACAGCGGCATGATCTGGAAACCCAGGGTGAGCCACTGGGTCCAGGGCACGGTCGCGAGCAACTCCGGTGCGCTGAGCGTCCCGTCGGGCTCGCGCACCAGCCCGGTGATCAGCCAGTGCCCGAACACCACGAGCACGATCGCCCATGCCCGCAGAAAGTCGACGTAGCGATCCCGGCCCCCGCTCAAGGTCCCCATGGGACGCCATGGTGCCGTGCGCACACGGCAGTTGGGGCGGATGTGCGCTCTCCCGCAACCAATCCGTGCCCGTCACGACACCCGCGCGCGGCCCCCGTTTCTCTTGACCCACCCTTGCCTTGACTCGCCCCTGTCAACGCTGCTTCCCTGGGCCCACACATCGAATTGGTCTGCACCAATATCGATCAGGGATTGAATCGATTCACCCCCCTTGGAGGACGCCTCATGCGTGCCCGATCGAGATCCCGTTTCCGCTCCCTGCCCCGCTCGCTGTCCCGATCCCTTCTCTCCGCCGCCCTGTTGACCGGTGCCCTCGCGGCCGCCGGGCTCACCTCGGCGGCACCCGCGTCGGCGGCCTCCGCCCCGAACGCCTGGCCCGCCCATGTCTTCGCGCCGTACTTCGACGCGGGCTCGGGAAACGTTTCCCTCACGGACGTGGCCAACAACTACGGCACCAAGTTCTTCACCGCCGCGTTCGTCGACGGCCCCGGCTGTCAGTGGCAGGTGCCGGGGCTGTCCGCCCTCCAGTCGCAGATCGACGGCATCCGCGGCCTCGGCGGCGACGTCTCCGTGTCCTTCGGCGGCTACACCTCCGACACCGCGCTCACCGAGATCGGCGACTCCTGTTCCAGCCCGGAGGCGGCGGCCGCACAGATCGAGGGCGTCATCACCACCTTCAACCTCTCGCACGTCGACTTCGACATCGAGTCGGCCTCCCTCACCAACTCCGCCGGCATCGACCGCCGCGACAAGGCCCTTGCGCAGGTGCGCACTTGGGCCGCGAACAACGGCCGCTCACTGTCGATCTCGCTCACCCTCCCCGCCCTCCCCAGCGGCCTGTCGGGCGACGGAGTGAGTGTGTTGAACAACGCCCGCTCCAACGGCTTCACCCCGGACGTCGTCAACCTGATGACCATGGACTACGGCTCCTCGGGCACCGACATGGGCAACGCGGCCAACACGGCCGTGGACGCGGCGGCGGGCCAGGTCGCGAGCGCGTTCGGCCTCTCCAGCAGCGCGGCCTACGCCAAGCTCGGCAACACCCCGATGATCGGCCAGAACGACAGCGCGGGGGAGATCTTCACCCTCGACAACGCCCGCAGCGTCGAGGCCTTCGACGCCTCGCGGGGGATCGCGCTCACGTCGTACTGGTCGCAGAACCGCGACAACGGCGGCTGCGCGGGCTCGACTTCGGCGCAGAGCACGTGCAGCGGGGTCAGCCAGAACTCCGGTGACTTCGCGCGCATTTTCCAGGCGTTCACCTCCGGCAGCAGCAGTGGCGGCGGCGGTACCGGCTCAACTGCGCAGGCGCTGCCCGGGACTTGGGCCCAGTGCGCGAGCGAGAACGGCACCTGCGCGGTCAGCGGGACGACGGCCGTCGCCTACGGCGCGAGCGGCAGGTTCAACTACGCGACGGAGACCGGCTCCACGCCCTGCACCAACGCGGTCTTCGGCGACCCGATCTCCGGCACGGCCAAGTCCTGCTACGGCCAGAGCGCCCCGCCCGCGACCAACGTCTGGACCTCCTGCGCGTCCGAGGGCGGAACCTGTGCCTTCTCCGGCGTGATGACGGTGGCGTACGGCGCCGGCAGTTCGTTCAACTACGCGACGCTGCCCGGCGGTACGGCGTGCTCCAACGCCGTGTTCGGTGACCCGGCCTCCGGCACGGCCAAGTCCTGCTACCTGATCGGCGCGCCGCCGTCCTTCGCCACCTGGACCAACTGCGCGGCGGAGAACGGGACTTGCACCTTCTCCGGCACCCACGAGGTGGCGTACGGCGCGGCCGGACGGTACGTGTACCGGTCCGTTTCCGGTTCGACCGGGTGCGGCAACGCGGTGTTCGGTGACCCGATCTCCGGTACCGCGAAGTCCTGCTACGTGCAGTAACTCGCCGGTCGCCTGGGCTTGTTGAGGTCGGCGGGTTGAACGTTTCAATCCGCCGGCCGCCGGGTGCCATCGGTTCCCGCCCTTCCAGCGCCGCCGCTAGAACGAGGAGGAGCCGCCTCATGAAACGCACGTTCCGCATCGCGCTCGTCGTCGCGCCGGGTCTGGCGTTCGGCGGCGCGGTATCGCTCGAATCCCCACCGACCGCTGTCGCGGCGCCGATTGAGTCCCCGCAGCCTGCCGCCGCAGCCGCCGCGACCCCTGGTGACGCGTACAACCTCTCCCCGACCTCGCGGACACTCGCCCCCACGGCCGTCCACGCCACGAGCGGTTCCGTCGGCAGTCCGACGAACGTGCTGTCCCACCAGGCAACTCGCCTGAACGGCAAGGGTTCCGCCGTCACCCTCGACTTCGGCAAGGAGGTCGGCGGGATCGTCACCCTGAACTTCTCCGGCGCGAGCGGCGCGGGGCAAAGCGTCGGTCTGGCGTTCAGCGAGTCCTCGCTCCACACCGGCACCGGCAGCGACAACTCGGCCGACGGCACCCCCTGCACCAACGCGGTGTTCGGCGACCCGATCCCAGGCACGGCAAAGTCCTGCCACCTGCTGGGAACACCCCCGACCACCACGACCTGGACCACCTGCGCCGCGGAGGCCGGCACCTGCGCCTTCACCGGCACCCACGAGGTCGCCTTCGGTGCCAACGGCCAGTACGTCTACGGCAGTTACTCGGGCGGCACCCCGTGCCCGAACACGGTCTCCGGAGACCCGATCTCCGGAGCGAGCGAGTCCTGTTACGTCCAATAGCGCTCTTGGCGCGAGTCGCACAAGTCTCACGAGGAAGGCCGGACGATGTTCAGAACCCGGACGACGTGCAGATCACGGACGATGTTCAGACCGAGGAAAACCGGCACGACCGGATGCCCGCCGCGCACGAGGCAAGTGATCTGGCTGGCGGCCCTGACCCCGATCGTGGCCCTGCTCTACGGCGTCACGACCACCCAGCCCGCGACAGCAGCGGCCCCCGGAGCCCCCGCCGGCTGGTCCACCGTCTTCACCGACGACTTCAACGGCTCGGCGGGATCGGCCCCTTCGTCGGCCAACTGGAAGTTCGACACCGGCCCGGGTTCGAGCTTCGGCACCGGTGAGATCGAGACGATGACCGACTCGACCGCCAACACGCACCTGGACGGCAACGGCAACCTGGACATCACGGCCCTGGGCTCCGGCAGTTCATGGACCTCGGGGCGGATCCAGACCCCGACCGCGAACGTCGGCGCACCGGCCGGCGGCAAGCTGGAGGTCGCCGCGTCCATCCAACAGCCCAGCCCCGCAAGCGGGTTGGGCTACTGGCCCGCGTTCTGGATGCTGGGCCCCGGCCAGTGGCCGGAGAACGGTGAGATCGACATCATGGAGGACGTCAACGCCCTCTCCGACGTGGCCGGCACGATCCACTGCGGCACCTCCCCGGGCGGCCCCTGCAACGAGGGCACGGGAATCAGCAGCGGCCTGCGCGCCTGCCCGGGCTGCCAGAGCGGCTTCCACACGTACTCGATGATCCTCGACCGCACCAACACCGCGGCGGAGACGATCACCTTCTACCTGGACGGCAGCGCCTACTACACGGTCACCGAGGCCCAGGTGGGCACCGCCACCTGGCAGGCGGCCTTCGACCACAACCAGTCGATCATCCTGGACCTGGCGATGGGCGGAGCGTTCCCCAACGCGGCCTGCGGCTGCACGACTCCCACGGCCGCGACGACATCGGGCGGCACGCTGAGCGTCGACTACGTGGCCGCGTACACCACGACGGGAGGCGCCACGGGCTCCACCACCCAAGCCCTGCCCGGGACTTGGGCCCAGTGCGCGGCCGAGAACGGAACCTGCGCACTCAACGGCACGTCGGCAGTGGCCTTCGGAGCGAACGGCCGCTTCAACTACACGACGGCAACCGGCTCGACTCCCTGCACCACGGGAGTCTTCGGCGACCCGTCCTCCGGGGTGGTGAAGTCCTGCTACGCGGAGACGGCACCCCCGGCGACGAACATCTGGTCGTCGTGCGCGTCCGAGAACGCCACCTGCTCCTTCTCCGGCGTGATGACGGTCGCGTACGGCGCGGCGGGTTCGTACCGCTACGCGACCGCGCCGGGCGGCACCCCCTGCACCAACGCGGTCTTCGGCGACCCGATCCCAGGCACGGCAAAGTCCTGCTACCTCGTCGGGCCACCCCCGTCCTTCACGACCTGGACGACCTGCGCGGCGGAGAACGGCACCTGCTCCTTCTCCGGCACCCACGAGGTGGCGTACGGGGCGAACGGTCAGTACGTCTACGGCTCCTTCAGCGGCGGCACTCCTTGCACGAACGGGGTGTTCGGTGACCCGGCAACAGGAACCCCGAAGTACTGTTACTACCAGTAACAATGTGCAGGTCGGAGGCCCGCCGTTACCCACTTTCGGGTGACGCCTCCGACGGGCCTGGGGTGGCGCACCCTGGCGATCGCGAAGCTCGGTCCAGTGCCCGCAAGGGCCGCCCTCTCCCCAGGGCGTCAACCTGGTGCATCACGCACATAAATGGACGGTACAGGCGACAGTCACGGAAATACGACTGACTCGTAACACGATCCACGTATCGCTCATATCCCGTCCGCACGGTGGAGAAGGTGTGGGTGTGCGGCCAACAGGCCGCCACCCGCACACCGCACAGCCCGGGGTACGGCCGTAGCCGTATCCGGGGAGGTGCCCGCACCATGCTGGGGGAACCCGTGACCTCTTCACCTTCCGTGTCCGTCCGCCGTCTGGCCGCAGCCGCTCTGGCGGCCGGTGCTCTCGTCGGCGCGGCGGCACTGCCGGCGACCGCTGCTGACCACGCGGCCCGGCCGAGCGTGGAGATCAGCCGCGTGCAAGCCGACTCGCCGGGACAGGACGACCGCTCCGCCCGTTCGCTGAACAACGAGTGGGTGGAGATCACCAACCACGACCGCCGCAGCGTCAACCTCGACGGCTGGAAGCTCTCGAACAAGGACGGCAAGACCTACATCTTCCGCCACTACCGCCTCGACGGCCACGCCACCGTCCGCATCCACACCGGAAAGGGCCGCGACACCGCCAAGGACGTCTACCAGGACCGCCGCGACTACGTCTGGGACAACCGCTCCGACACCGCCACCCTCCGCAACGACCACCGCCGCCTCGTCGACGACAAGTCGTGGGGCGGCCGTAACGGCGGCGGCCACGGGGGCGGCGGCCACAACGGCGGCGGCCACAACGGTGGCGGTCACGGGGGCGGCGGCCACAACGGCGGCGGTCACGACGGTGGCGGCCACCACTGAACCACCCCGCACCACTCCGTCATGACACCCGAGCGGTGACGTGACATCCGCGGCGCGCTTCCCCGGCCAGGGGCGGCGCGCCGCTTGCGTGCCGGCTGCCGCTGCCGCTGCCGCTGCCGCCGAAGCGGGAACGCCCGCGGACCGCGTGGACGGCCGATCAGCTCATGGCCGCGGAGTTCGCCGAGCCCAAGTGGGCGGTGCCCGGCGTCTTGGGGGGCCAGCAGGCGTGCCGGGCTCACCCTCGTGACCGAGTGTCCGCCCTTCCCCGTGGGCGGTAGCGAGGCCATCGCGCAGTGGTTGGACCGTAACCCGGACGCGCGCATGGTCGTCATCGACGTGTTCGCCAAGATGCGCGGACAAGCCCCGCAAGGGGTGTCCGCGTAAGACGCCGATTACGTCTCCGTCGGCTACGCGAAGCGCCTCGCGGATCACTACGGCATCGCCGTCGTCCTGGTCCACCACGTCCGCAAGGCAGGCTCGGACGACTTCCTGACCGAGGTCTCCGGGACCAACGGCATCGCGGGCGCCGCGGACGCCACGCTCGTACTGAAGCGGGCCCGCGGGCAGGCTGACGGCATCCTGCACGTCACCGGCCGCGACGTCGACGAAGCTGATTACGCCCTCAGCTTCCAACCCGCCTCCGGTGCCTGGCACTTGCTGGACGGCCCCGCCACCGACCACACCGTCGGAGACACCCGCGCCGCGATCCTCCGCTACGTCCGCGCCCACCCCGGCGCCAAGCCCAAGGACATGGCGGGCGAGCTGCCGCACGTCGACATGGACACGAACCGCCGGACCTGCTCGCGCATGGCCGAGGCCGGACAGCTCACCAAGGACGTCGGCGGCCGGTACTTCCCGGACACCGAGACCCGGACACAGGGCGCCCAAGAGGTGTCCGCACTGTCCGACTGTCCGGTTACCCCATCTGACCAGCACGAACAACCCGGACAGTCGGAATTGGAGCTGTCCGGGCTGTCCGGGTCGACCGAAGCTGAAGGGACGGCGGTATGAGCGCCCGCGTGCTGGACGAGAAGTTGACCGTTGCGGAGGTCATCACCGATTTGAAGGTGGCTCCGTCGACGTTCTACCGGTGGCGCCAACTCGGGAAGGGCCCGCGTTCGATCAAGCTTCCCAACGGTGACGTACGCATCCGCCGATCCGAATACGAGCGTTGGCTTGCGGAGCGGGAGGACGCCGCGTGAGCGCGACCGATGACGCCTCGCCTCTCCGTCCGCACGGGGAGGCGCGGCCGGGGTACTCCCTCGACGTCCGGCTGTGGAAGGTCACGAAGGTCGACCGCAAGGCACGGCCGTATCAACTTCGTTGGGTTGTAGGCGGGAAGGTGAGCAGCGCGACGTTCGCCACGTCGGCACTTGCCGAAAGCCGACGCTCGGAGTTGCGGCAGGCGATGCGCCGGGGCGAGGCGTTCGAGATCGAAAGCGGACAGCCTGAGTCCGAAGTCCGCGCGGCGGAAGAGGCGGCGGCAACGGCGGCTGAGGCCAAGCCGTCGTTGCGGTGGTTCGAGTTCTGCCGGAAGTACGTCGCCGGACGGTGGCGCATGAGTGCCGCCAAGACCCGTGAGGGCATGGCGGACGGTCTCGCGGCCGTGTCGCTCGCCATGGTGAAGCGAGGCGAGAACACCCCTGAGGACAAGTGCCTGCGCCTGGCGTTCCGGTGGGCGATCGTCCCCGCGAACGCGGGAAATGAGCCGCCGGCCGAACTGAAGGCCGCTTACGAGTGGCTCACGAAGGAGGACCGTCCGGTTGTCGACCTGGTCGACCTTGAGGTATTCGAGGACGTGCTGTACCGCCTCAGCTATCGGCTCGACGGCACCCCGGCGGCGGGGGAGACGCACAAGCGCCGGCGCCGGGTCCTGAACACGGCCCTCGAACACGCCGTGGCCGCCAAGGAACTCCCGGAGAACCCTCTCCAAGGGGCCCACAAGAAGCGCGTGGGTTCCGGCGCGATGGTGGACCGACGCGTCCTCGTGAACGCCGTACAGGGGCGCCAGTTGCTCACTGCGGTCTCCTACGTCGGTTCGTGGGACCGCAACCGTGGGCGGCGTCTGGCGGCCTTCTACGCGGTCCTGTACTACGCAGGGCTCAGGCCTGCTGAGGCGGTCGGGCTGAGGCTGTCCGACTGTCACCTGCCGGACGCGGGTTGGGGCACGCTGACGCTTCGGGAGACGCGTCCGATCTCCGGTAAGCAGTGGACCGATTCGGGGGAGCGGCACGACCGCCGGGGGCTGAAGGCGCGCGAGGCGGACACGGACCGTCCGGTCCCCATCCCGCCCGTTCTGGTCGCGATCCTACGGGCCCATCTGAAGGAGTTCGGTACCGCCAAGGAAGGGCGCGTGTTCGGCAACGAGCGCGGGGGAGTGGTCGGTTCGTCGACGTACTGGCGCGTCTGGGAGGAAGCCCGGCTCTTCGCCCTCCCGCCGGAGCGCGTCGACTCGCCGCTGGCCGGACGTCCGTACGACCTGAGGCACGCGTGCATCACGCGGTGGCTGAATGCAGGGGTCCCAATCGCTGAGGTTGCCCGGCGGGTCGGCAACTCCCCGGAGGTGATTCACCGCCGATACCACGGCTGCATTGACGGGCACGAGGAAGCGGCCAACGAAAAGATCAGTAAGGCATTGGAGGAGGAGGGCGACATGGGCTAATGGCGCGTCCCTTGAGGTCGGTTCGGCCACCCACAGTTGGCCTCAAGTGCCGTACAGGGCAACTCCGGTGCACCCACACTAGTGCGAATGGCATACTCTCCGACATGTTGGAGAAAGTCCACGAGACGTGGAAAAGCTACGCAACTCTCATCGCGCCCTCGTGGGGTGCGGACGATCCCAGGCACAACCTGTCCACTGAAGTTCGAGACCGACTTGAGCAGATGGACGTCCTTATGGCGGACGTACGGAGGCTCAGCGAGCAGTGGAAGACGGACATTGGCGGGCTGTCGCCCGAGACGTACCCGGCGTTCCGCGAACTTCAGATTCACCTACGCCTGTCGGTGGAAGGCTTCTACCTTGCCGGTTGGCGCGTGCTTCGGTGCCTGAACCAGCCGTCCCCGATCGCCTTCCCGAACATCGCCGACGTGCGTGTCCCGAGTGTCGAAAGGGTCGCAGAGGCTGTACTTGGGATAGCCGACGGTCTCTCCATCACCCAGTCCATGGTGCACACCGAAGCGGGCCCGGTCCTGGGACAGACTGCCATCGTCATCGAAGGTGGTACGGGTCGGACGTATCCCAGTGCGGACAGCGCCGACATGGGTCTCTTCGTCACCGCTGAACAGTTCCGCATGGCCTTGGAGAAGGCGCTTGGGGATGCCCTGGGGGAACTCTCTCGCGGTTGACCCACCGACGAGAGTGCCGACGGTGCGTCGCGTGTATCGCAGATAGTGCGTGGACAGTGAGAGACAACGAGAAAGAGCGGGAGTCAGTGAGACTGACTCCCGCTCTCTCAAGTCGGCATCCGCACAGGTCAGAGCATGATTCTTGGTGCTTGACTGGCGAGTGCCCCCGGCAGGATTCGAACCTGCGCACACGGCTCCGGAGGCCGTTGCTCTATCCCCTGAGCTACGGGGGCGTGTTCGTCGCGGTGTTTGCGGCGACGGGTAGAACCCTACCAGCTACGTAGGGGTGTTCATGAACGGGTTTCTCCGTGGTCAGGGAGGCGTGCTGGGGGGATCGCAGGGGGTGGAAGTGGGGAAAACCCGGACGCGGTGGCCGGTCCGGACCTACTCTCGAGTTGTGCCAGGCGCGTCGGGTCGGGTGCTTGTTGTGGACGACAACAAGGTCATCCGGCAGTTGATCAGGGTCAATCTCGAGCTGGAGGGTCTCGAGGTCGTGACCGCGGCCGATGGTGCCGAGTGTCTGGACGTCATTCATCAGGTACGGCCCGATGTGGTGACCCTGGATGTCGTCATGCCTCGGCTGGACGGACTGCGGACTGCCGCTCGGCTGCGCAGCGACCCCCGTACCCGTGACCTGCCCCTCGCCATCGTCAGCGCCTGCACCCAGTACGAGGTCGAGAGCGGGCTCGACGTCGGCGTCGACGCGTTTCTCGCCAAGCCCTTCGAACCTGCCGAACTCATCACTCTCGTACGGCAGTTGATCGAGCGCGGGCGGCGTGACCCGCGTGGGCCGGCGGATGGCCTCTCCATTGGTGGTGTCTTCGGGGACGGCGGTTCCAGCGCCGCCGCCAACGTCAACGCCAGTGCCGGCAGTGCCAGCGCCAGCAGCGCCAGTGCCAGTACCGGTGAGGGCGAGCGGGCTGGGCAGGGTGGGCGTAGCGGCGGCTGAGGCCTCCCCGTATACGCGAGTCCCACGTCCGCATACGCGGGGCCCTCGTCTGCGTACGCCCGTCGTCCCTCGCCTCCATGCGCCAGTCCCTCCCCTATACCGGCTGTACGGCTATACCGACTGCACAGCCGGCATCCCTGATTCACGCTCCCTCGCTCGTCGCCATGAATCGGCCCCCTCCCCTGCACCGCCCCCGCGTCCACATCCCGGACCCCCGCCCAAACCGGCTGGCCTACCCACCCCCCTCCTCCCATACGCTTGTCCCGTGACCCCCGTCGAGCTCTCCCGTACCGTGCTGCGCGCGGTGCGTCGTGCTGTCGAGGACGGGGAACTGAGTGTGGTCGTGCCGGAGAAGGTCTTGGTGACCGTTCCGGGGGCCGGCGGGTGGGGGGACTACGCCACCAACATCGCCCTCCAGCTCGCCCGGCCCGCCGGGGAGACCCCCCGCCGTGTCGCCGAGCTGCTGCGGCCGCATCTCGTCGGGGCCCACGGCGTCAGCGGCGTCGAGATCACCGGGCCCGGTTTCCTCAACATCAGTCTCGGGAGTACGGCGTCCATCGCTCTCGTCGAGGAGATCCTGCGGCGCGGACCGCGGTATGGGTTCGTCGATGCTACCGACATCAGTCACCGCGACGACGACCGTGACCTCGCCGGTGGTCAGCCCGCCCCCACTGCCCCCACCACCACCCCCCTCCTCCACCTCCACGCCCCCAACGACCCCCGCGCCCTCGTCGTCATGGACGTCGTCGCCCGCCTCCTGCGCTCGCAGGGCACCCGCGTCCGCACCAGCTCCGCGAGTCGCCCCGAGTCCGAATGGCCGACCTTTCTCGGTATCGACGTCGGTGCCGAGGCGGGCATTGAGGTTGGTGTCGACGTCGGTGTCGACGTCGGTGTCGAAGCCGACGCATACCGCACCCCGGCCCCGGAGACCCCCACCCCTCCCGACGCCGTCGACATACGGCCGGTACCCGCGTCCCACCCCGCGGATCTCCTCCCTCTCGGCCGCGACGCCGCCCGCTGGGCCCTCCTGTACCCCGCCGCCCACGACCGGCCCCGCCTCACCGCCGACCATCTCGTGCAGCGGGAGAGCAACTCCCTCTTCCGGGTCCGTTACGCCTACGCCCGCACCCGGGCCGTCAGCCGTAACGCCGCCGACCTCGGCTTCGTCGCCCGACCCGGCGACGTACGAGACGTACGAGACGTAGAAGAGGCCACCACCCCCCTTGCGACCCTCCTCGCCGACCACCCCCGCGTCCTCGCCCGCGCAGCAGCCCACCGTGCCCCCGACCTGCTCGCCCGTCACCTGGTCGCCGTAGCCGATGCGACCCTCGCTCTCCTCCCCGCGGTGCTTCCGCTCGGGGACGAGAAACCCTCGGCCGCCCACCGTGCCCGGCTCGCGCTTGCCGAAGCCGCCGGGGCGGTGCTGGCCGGTGGCCTCTCCCTGCTCGGCATCGACGCACCCGAACACCTCTGAGCGTCAGGATCGAGCCAAGACCAAGGCAAGACCCAGAAGGCACCACTCGATCCCCGCGCCAGGAAGAGACAGAAGAGAACACGACATGAGCCGTTCCGCACACCCCGCCGGTCCCCGTCACGCCGATGTGCTCCCCGAAGGGCACTACTCGGGGCCCGCCGCCGACCTCAACGCACTCGACCCCAAGGTGTGGGCCCAGACCGTCACGCGTGACGCCGACGCGGACGGGGTCGTCACCGTCGGCGGTATCGACGTGAAGACCCTCGCCGAGCGGCACGGGACCCCCGCCTACGTCCTCGACGAGGCGGACTTCCGGGAGCGGGCCCGGGCCTGGCGTACCGCGTTCGGGCAGGACGCCGACGTCTTCTACGCCGGCAAGGCGTTCCTGTCCCGTGCCGTCGTGCGGTGGTTGCACGAGGAGGGGCTCAATCTCGACGTGTGCTCCGGTGGCGAGCTCGCCACCGCGCTCTCCGCCGGCATGCCCGCCGACCGCATCGCCTTCCACGGCAACAACAAGTCAGTCAGTGAGATCACCAGGGCCGTCGAGGCGGGCGTCGGGCGGATCGTTCTCGACTCCTTCCAGGAGATCGTGCGCGTCGCCCATATCGCGCAGTCCCTCGGCAAGCGGCAGCCCGTGCAGATCCGGATCACGGTCGGCGTCGAGGCGCATACGCACGAATTCATCGCCACCGCCCACGAAGACCAGAAGTTCGGGATTCCGCTGGCCGGCGGGCAGGCCGCCGAAGCCGTACGGCGTGCTCTTCAGCTCGACGGGCTGGAGCTGATCGGGATTCACAGTCACATCGGGTCGCAGATCTTCGACATGTCCGGGTTCGAGGTCGCGGCCCACAGGGTGGTCGGGCTGTTGAAGGACATTCGCGACGAGCACGGCGTCGAGCTGCCCGAGATCGACCTCGGGGGCGGGCTCGGGATCGCGTACACCAGCGACGACGATCCCCGCGAGCCGCACGAGATCGCCAAGGCGCTCACCGAGATCGTCACCCGTGAGTGCGACTCCGCCAGGCTGCGGACCCCTCGTATCTCCGTCGAGCCGGGGCGTGCCATCGTCGGGCCGACCGCCTTCACGCTCTACGAGGTCGGCACCATCAAGCCCCTCGACGGGCTGCGGACGTATGTGTCGGTCGACGGCGGCATGTCCGACAACATCAGGACCGCGCTCTACGACGCCGAGTACAGCGTCGCTCTCGTGTCCCGCCGCTCCGACGCCGAGCCCATGCTCACCCGGGTCGTCGGCAAGCACTGCGAGAGTGGGGACATCGTGGTCAAGGACGCGTTCCTGCCGGGGGACCTGGCACCCGGTGACCTCATCGCCGTACCGGCGACGGGCGCGTACTGCCGTTCCATGGCCAGCAATTACAACCATGTGCTCCGGCCGCCGGTCGTCGCCGTGAAGGATGGCGAGTCGCGGGTCATCGTCCGCCGGGAGACGGAGGAGGACCTGCTCCGGCTCGACGTCGGCTGAGCCGACACCGACCAGTCGGGGGTGGAAGATCTACGGTCTTCCACCCTCGTAGAAATGAAATCGATGTCTCACGATCCGGACCATGGACAGAAACTCCCGTCCGGTGAGTGAGACTGGTGCAACCGATGACGGTATGAGGAAACGAGGTCGGATGATGCGTACGCGTCCGCTGAAGGTGGCGCTGCTGGGCTGTGGAGTGGTCGGCTCAGAGGTGGCGCGCATCATGACGACGCACGCCGACGACCTCGCCGCACGGATCGGCGCACCGGTCGAGCTCGCGGGGATCGCGGTACGGCGGCCGTCCAAGGTCCGTGAAGGCATCGACCCCGCCCTCGTCACCACCGACGCCACCGCCCTCGTCGAACGCGGCGACATCGACGTCATTGTCGAGGTCATCGGGGGTATCGAGCCCGCCCGCTCCCTCATCACCGCCGCCTTCGAGCACGGCGCCTCCGTCGTCTCCGCCAACAAGGCGCTGCTCGCCCAGGACGGCGCCGCCCTGCACGCCGCCGCCGAGAAGCACGGCAAGGACCTGTACTACGAGGCCGCCGTCGCCGGCGCGATTCCGCTGATCCGGCCGCTGCGCGAGTCCCTCGCCGGGGACAAGGTCAACCGGGTGCTGGGGATCGTCAACGGGACGACCAACTTCATCCTCGACAAGATGGACAGCACGGGGGCCGGGTATCAGGAAGCCCTCGACGAGGCCACCGCGCTCGGGTATGCCGAGGCCGATCCCACCGCCGACGTCGAGGGCTTCGACGCCGCGGCCAAGGCCGCCATCCTCGCCGGAATCGCCTTCCACACGCGCGTGCGTCTCGACGACGTCTACCGCGAGGGCATGACCGAGGTCACCGCCTCCGACTTCGCCTCCGCGAAGAACATGGGCTGCACCATCAAGTTGCTCGCCATCTGCGAGCGGGCCGAGGACGGGGGATCCGTCACCGCGCGCGTGCACCCCGCGATGATCCCGCTCAGCCACCCGCTCGCCTCCGTACGCGGCGCCTACAACGCCGTGTTCGTCGAGTCCGACGCCTCCGGGCAGCTCATGTTCTACGGCCCCGGAGCGGGCGGTGCCCCCACCGCCTCCGCCGTGCTCGGCGACCTCGTCGCCGTGTGCCGCAACCGGCTCAACTCGACCACCGGGCCCGGGGAGTCGGCGTACGCCGGACTGCCGGTGTCGGGCATGGGCGAGGTCGTCACGCGGTACCACATCAGCCTCGACGTCGCCGACAAACCGGGTGTTCTCGCACAGGTCGCCACCGTGTTCGCCGAGCACGGTGTCTCGATCGATACGGTTCGGCAGCAGGGGAAGGACGGCGAGGCCTCTCTCGTCGTCGTCACGCACCGCGCGTCCGACGCCGCCCTCACCGGGACCGTCGAGGCGTTGCGCAAGCTCGACACCGTGCGGGGTGTCGCCAGCATCATGCGGGTTGAAGGAGAGTAACCAGCAATGACCCACCAGTGGCGCGGAATCATCGAGGAGTACCGGGACCGGCTCCCGGTGTCCGACAGCACGCCGGTCGTCTCCCTCCGCGAGGGCGGCACGCCCCTCGTGCCCGCGCAGGTGCTCTCCGAGCGCACCGGCTGCGAGGTCCACCTCAAGGTGGAGGGCGCCAACCCCACCGGGTCCTTCAAGGACCGCGGTATGACCATGGCCATCACGCGGGCCAAGGAGGAGGGCGCGCAGGCCGTCATCTGCGCCTCCACCGGCAACACCTCCGCGTCCGCCGCCGCCTACGCCGTACGCGCCGGGATGGTCTGTGCCGTCCTCGTGCCGCGCGGCAAGATCGCGCTCGGCAAGATGGGCCAGGCCCTCGTGCACGGCGCGAAGATCCTCCAGGTCGACGGAAACTTCGACGACTGCCTCACCCTCGCGCGCGAGTTGAGCGACAACTACCCTGTGGCGCTGGTGAATTCGGTCAACCCGGTGCGCATCGAGGGCCAGAAGACGGCCGCCTTCGAGATCGTCGACATGCTCGGCGACGCGCCCGACATCCACGTCCTGCCGGTGGGCAACGCGGGCAACATCACCGCGTACTGGAAGGGCTACAAGGAGTACGCCGGCGACGGCATCGCCGCCAAGACCCCGCGCATGTGGGGCTTCCAGGCGTCCGGTTCCGCGCCCATCGTGCGCGGCGAGATCGTCAAGGACCCCTCGACGATCGCCACCGCGATCCGCATCGGCAACCCGGCCTCCTGGCAGTACGCGCTCGCCGCGCGGGACGAGTCCGGCGGGTTCATCGACGAGGTGACGGACCGTGAAATCCTGCGCGCCTACCGGCTGTTGGCCGCTCAGGAGGGCGTTTTCGTCGAGCCCGCGTCCGCCGCTTCCGTCGCCGGTCTCCTCAAGGCGGCCGAGCAGGGCAAGGTCGACCCGGGCCAGACCATCGTCTGCACGGTGACCGGAAACGGTCTGAAGGACCCCGACTGGGCCGTCGCGGGCGCCCCGCAGCCGGTCACGATCCCGGTCGACGCGCCGACGGCGGCCGAGCGACTCGGACTCGCGTAGAGCAACGCGTAGAACGGCGGCCGGGGGACATCCCCACCGGGGGTGCACAGGGGGCTTACGACACGCATCGTGCGCCTCCTGTGCGCCCTATGTCGCCACAGAACCTTCCTTCGATAGGCTGTACCGAACCCGCCCGCCGCATATGCCTGCGCGCATGGCTCGGCACCGCGCCGTCTCCACGGCCCGAGGGTCTTCACGTACCTATCGGATGTCATCGAATTTCATCGAATGTCTTCGACAATCACGCAGCTCAAGGAGAGTCATCGAGCGATGGCCGGTCCAGCCTTCCGCGCCGCCGCCGTCCGGGTGCGCGTCCCCGCCACCAGCGCCAACCTCGGCCCGGGCTTCGACGCCTTCGGCCTCTCGCTGGGGCTCTACGACGACGTCGTCGTCCGTGTCGCCGACTCCGGGCTGCTCATCGACATCGCCGGCGAGGGCAGCGAGACCCTCCCGCGCGACGAGAACCACCTCCTCGTACGGTCCCTGCGCACCGCCTTCGACCTGCTCGGCGGACAGCCGCGCGGCCTGGAGATCGTCTGCGCCAACCGCATTCCGCACGGCCGCGGCCTGGGTTCGTCCTCCGCCGCCATCTGCGCCGGCATCGTCGCCGCGCGCGCCGTGACCATAGGCGGGGACTCCCGGCTCGACGACACGGCCCTGCTGGAGCTCGCCACCGAGATCGAGGGCCACCCCGACAACGTGGCGGCCTGTCTGCTGGGCGGCTTCACGCTCTCCTGGATGGACGGCGGAGCCGCGCGGGCGATCAGGATGGATCCCGCCGATTCCGTCGTTCCGGTGGTTTTCGTGCCCGGGAAGCCGGTGCTCACCGAGACCGCGCGCGGCCTGCTCCCGCGCAACGTCCCGCACGTCGACGCCGCCGCCAACGCGGGCCGCGCCGCACTGCTCGTCGAGGCCCTCACCCGGCGCCCCGAGCTGCTGCTGCCGGCCACCGAGGACCGCCTGCACCAGGAGTACCGCGCGCCGGCCATGCCGGAGAGTGCCGCACTCGTGGACCGCTTGAGGGCGGACGGAGTTCCGGCCGTCATCTCCGGTGCGGGGCCCACTGTGTTGGCACTCGTCGACGCCGACAACGCCGACAAGGTGTCCCACCTCGCAGGCGAGGGCTGGGCCGCCAACCGGCTCGATCTCGACGCACAGGGCGCGTGCGTACTTCCGCTCGCGGCCTCCCCTGTCCATTGACTACGTACCGTCGCCGGATTTCGAGAGGGGGAATGTTTGTTGGATCCGGTAGTGTTAATCTCAAGTCTGCACCCGACCCCACCATGGCGAGGTGCTTGTTGTCCCCGTCCGGGACAGACATTCTTCCGGGAGCCTCCCAAACCACACTGCGTTCCGTCCAGGCGCTGAGTGGTTCGCCGGGCACGCTTCGGAAGCCGGGAAAGCTCCGGAATTGGTGCGACCAAGCAACCTGACACAGCAACGCGGTGTCACTGCTTTGGGAAGCGCCGTCACCAGAAATCTCTTCCGCCGCCTAGGCGGACCACCGCCCCGGCACGGTTCACACAGCAAGAACCGAAGCCGGACAGCACAACCGGTCGCCGAGCCAGACAGGCCGACGTCCGCTCCAGGGAAGGACCCTTCGTGAGCGACACCACCGATCTGATGGGCGCGCGTGTCGAGGAGACCGCTGCCGCGCCCGCCACGGACGCCTCCGCGCCTGCCACCGGTGCCGGCTCCCGGCGGCGCCGCGGTACCGGCCTCGACGGCATGGTGCTGGCCGAGCTGCAGCAGGTCGCATCCGGCCTCGGCATCAGGGGCACCGCGCGGATGCGCAAGAGCCAACTGATCGAGGTCATCAAGGACGCGCAGACGGGCGGAGGTGCTCCGGCCAAGGCCGAGACCGCCACCGAGACCAAGCCGAAGCGCCGCGCCACCTCCAAGACCCGTACGGGCGACGAGGCGGCCGCCCCGGCCGAGCAGAAGGCCGAGAAGGTCGCCGCCGAGAAGGCCGTGGCCCAGCAGCAGATCGAGATTCCCGGCCAGCCCGCCAGCGACGATGCGCCGGTTGAGCGCCGTCGTCGCCGTGCCACCGCCGAGGCCGGCAGCCCCGAGACGGTCGTCGCCGAGGTGAAGAGCGAGCCGAAGGCCGAGACGCCCGCCGCCGCGCAGGGCGAGGTCAGGTCCGACGCCGGTGACGACGGCCGTCAGGGCCGCCGCGACCGCCGTGACCGCGACCGCGGTGGCCGTCAGGACCGCGACCGCGGCGACCGCCGCAAGGGCGAAGAGCAGCAGGGCGGCGGTCAGCAGCAGAGCGCCGGCCGTCAGGACCGTCAGCAGAGTGGCGGTCAGCAGCAGAGCGGTGGCCGCCAGGACCGTCAGGACCGGCAGCAGCGCGACAACGGCCCGCAGGACGATGACGAGTTCGGCGATGGCCGGCGCGGTCGCCGCGGCCGGTACCGGGACCGCCGTGGCCGTCGCGGCCGTGACGAGTTCGGTGGTGGCGCCGCGGGTGAGCCGCAGGTCGCCGACGACGATGTCCTGATCCCCGTCGCGGGCATCCTCGACATCCTCGACAACTACGCCTTCATCCGCACGTCGGGTTATCTGCCGGGCCCGAACGACGTGTACGTCTCCCTCGCCCAGGTCCGCAAGAACGGCCTGCGCAAGGGTGACCACGTCACCGGCGCGGTCCGTCAGCCCAAGGACGGCGAGCGCCGCGAGAAGTTCAACGCGCTGGTCCGCCTCGACTCGGCGAACGGCATGGGCGCCGAATCCGGGCGCGGGCGGCCGGAGTTCAACAAGCTGACGCCGCTGTACCCGCAGGACCGGCTCCGGCTGGAGACCGACCCGGGGGTGCTGACGACCCGCATCATCGACCTCGTCGCGCCGATCGGTAAGGGCCAGCGCGGTCTGATCGTGGCCCCGCCGAAGACCGGCAAGACCATGATCATGCAGGCGATCGCCAACGCGATCACGCACAACAACCCCGAGTGCCACCTGATGGTCGTCCTGGTCGACGAGCGTCCGGAAGAGGTCACCGACATGCAGCGGTCGGTGAAGGGCGAGGTCATCTCCTCGACCTTCGACCGTCCCGCCGAGGACCACACCACGGTCGCCGAGCTCGCCATCGAGCGCGCCAAGCGGCTGGTGGAGCTGGGCCACGACGTCGTCGTCCTGCTCGACTCCATCACGCGTCTGGGCCGTGCCTACAACCTCGCCGCGCCCGCCTCCGGCCGCATCCTCTCCGGTGGTGTCGACTCCACGGCGCTGTACCCGCCCAAGCGCTTCTTCGGTGCCGCGCGCAACATCGAGGACGGCGGTTCGCTGACCATCCTCGCCACCGCGCTCGTCGACACCGGCTCGCGCATGGACGAGGTCATCTTCGAGGAGTTCAAGGGCACGGGTAACGCCGAGCTGAAGCTCGACCGGAAGCTTGCCGACAAGCGCATCTTCCCGGCGGTGGATGTCGACGCGTCCGGTACCCGTAAGGAAGAGATCCTGCTCGGCAGCGACGAGCTGGCCGTCACCTGGAAGCTCCGCCGTGTGCTGCACGCGCTTGACCAGCAGCAGGCGATCGAGCTGCTTCTCGACAAGATGAAGCAGACGAAGTCGAATGCGGAGTTCCTGCTTCAGATTCAGAAGACGACTCCTGGCAACGGTGACTAGTCGTTCCGCTGGTTTAGCTGAAGAGTTGCCGGTTGTTGGTTGACTGCTGGTAGTTCGTGGCTGGTCGCGCCCACGCGGCGGAGCCGCACAATGTCACAGCTCCGCGCCCCTTTGGGGCGCTGAAGGGCCGCCTCCTTTTTTATCAAGGGGGCGGCCCTTCGCGTTGTCTGTGTGCCGCTGTACGATCGCGCCCTTCGGACTTGTTTTCGACAATCGTCCGAACTTCTGATCCCGAGGGGGGACTTGAATGGGTACGCCCATGCCTGGGGCCGGTCGGCACAGACGCCGGATACGTTTTGGCCTGCCCGTCGCCGCGGCCGGTGTCGCCGCCGCCGTGGCCGCAGCGCTGATGACGACGTCCGCCGGCGCGGCCACCGCGCTGCCGACGCCGACCGCGAAGCCCGTCATCGCACAGCCGTCGCTCGAGACGCTGAAGAAGCGCATCGTGGGCGCCGAGGCCGGTGACGACGTCGCCGGTGAGACGACGACCAAGAAGTCGTCCAAGAGCGCGAGCACCACCGCCACGACCGCCAGCCCGAAGATCATCGGCGGTACGACGACCACCATCAGCGCCGCGCCGTACATGGCGCAGCTCTGGTACTACGACGACAAGGGCACCACCACCGAGGACGACGACATCGGCTTCTTCTGCGGTGGCTCGGTCATCTCGCCGTCGAAGATCCTGACGGCCTCGCACTGCGTCAAGGGCTACAACTGGGCCAAGAACGGCGTCGTCGTCACCAGCGCCACCGTGCTGCCGACCACCGACGCCGACGGCAACGCCGACCTGCACGGCGGTCAGGCCACCGCGGTGCTGCGCCAGTGGAACCACCCGTCGTACAACGCGACGACGATCGACAACGACGTCGCGGTCCTCACCCTGGCGGCTCCCGTCAAGGCGACGCCGATCCGCCTGACGACGAACACCGACACGACGTCGTACACGGGCACGGCCGCCAAGACGGCCAAGGTCTACGGCTGGGGCCGTACCAGCTCCACCACGCAGGACATCTCCGAGACGCTGAAGACGGCCTCGCTGCCGATCCAGTCGGACGCCACCTGCATCGCCGCCTACGGCAGCCTGTTCATCAAGAACCACAACGTCTGCGCGGGCGAGCCCGCCACCGGCAGTGACACCGGTACGACGGCCATCTGCAACGGCGACTCCGGTGGCCCGCTGGTCGTCGCAGGCCGGATCGTCGGTGTCGTCTCCTGGAGCGCCGACGACGGCGTCGCCGGCCACGACTGTGTCGTCGAGGGTTCCTACGGCGTCTTCGCCAAGGTCACCGCGTACGTCGGTGCCGCCTACGCGCAGGTCGACGACGGCAACCTCAGCTACACCGACAACAAGGCCGACGTGTACGCCCGCAAGTCCTCCAACAAGGTGGGCTACGAGCTGGACTCCAAGGGCACCTCGCTGGCCACGCGCGTCTCCCTGGGCGACTGGGGCGGCGTCAACCTCGTCCGCTCGGCCGACCTGAACCGGGACGGCTACCAGGACTGGATCTACCGGACCACCGCCGGCGCGGTCTACTGGGACCACTTCCAGCTCAACAGCGCGCGGGACGACGGCAGTTGGGTCAGCACGAAGATCTTCACCAACTGGAAGACCCGCACCCGGATCATCGCCCCCGGCGACATCACCGGCGACTACCTGCCCGACCTGGTCTCGGTCGACAGCGCCGGCGTGCTGTGGATCTACCCGGGCAAGGGCAACGGCACCTTCGCCTCGCCGTCGCGGGTCGGTGGCGGCTGGAGCCAGTACAACGCGCTGGTCGGCCACGGCGACTTCAACGGCGACGGCAAGGCCGACCTGCTCGCCCGCAACAAGAGCACCGGCGTCGTCTACCTGTACAAGGGCGCCGGCAAGTCCGGCACGGGTGCCTTCGCGGCCCGCGTGAAGGTGCGCACCTGGGGCAGCTACACCGCCTTCGACTCGGTCGGCGACTTCACCGGCGACGGCAAGGCGGACCTCCTGATCCGCAACGCCAGCGGCTCGCTGTACGTGTACCCGGGCACCGGGAAGGCCACGAGCGAGATCTTCGGCACACCGAAGTCGCTCGGTACCGGTTTCCAGCAGTACGACATCTTCGGGTGAAAGAGCAGGTGAGCGGGGTGTGACCCGCTGATCCGACTACACAGGGTGCCCATCGCCGTACGCGATGGGCACTCTGCGTTGTGCAACCCTTTCTCGAGTTTCCCTGTCTGACCTGGTGGAGTGACCATGGAGCGAGGATTGAGCGGTATCGGTCGCTTCGGCCAGGCCTGAACCCTGAAAGCAGGGGGTAACCGACCGGAACGAGATTCGAGGAGCCCATGTCCGCCGAGAGCACGCCGGAGCCCGCGATACCGGGCAAGGACGGCAACAACGGCCCGCGCCACCGCGCCGGAGGCCGTAAGAAGGAGCGCAGCCCGCACAGCAAGGCCCTGCTGCTCATGGCCTGGACCGCCGCGGGCGTCGTGGTGCTGGGCGGCGCCGGCGCCGGGTACGTGTACTTCAAGCTCAACGGCAACATCAAGAGCGTCGACATCAACCAGGCCCTCGGCACCGACCGGCCGGTCAAGGTCGACAACGGCTCCGAGAACATCCTGGTCCTGGGCTCCGACAGCCGCTCCGGCAGCAACAAGAAGCTCGGCGGCGGCACCGACGACGGCAGCGCCCGCTCCGACACCGCGATGATCGTGCACGTCTACAAGGGCCACAAGAAGGCCAGCGTGGTCTCCATCCCGCGCGACACCCTCGTCGACCGCCCCGAGTGCACCGACACCAAGGGCGTCACCCACGACGCGGCGTCCGGCGTGATGTTCAACGAGGCGTACTCCACGGGCGGCGCCGCCTGCACGGTGAAGACCGTCGAGTCCGTCACCGGGCTGCGCATGGACCACTACCTGGAGGTCGACTTCGCCGGCTTCGAGAAGCTCATCGACGAACTCGGCGGCGTCCCGGTCACCACGACCAAGGCCATCAAGGACCCGCAGAGCCACCTCGACCTCAAGGCCGGCACCCACACGCTCAACGGCCAGCAGGCCCTCGGCCTGGTCCGCACCCGGCACGGCGTGGGCGACGGCTCCGACCTCGGCCGTATCCAGCTCCAGCAGGCCTTCATCAAGGCCCTGGTCAACCAGGTCAAGCACATCGGCGTCCTCACCAGCCCGACCAGGCTCTTCGACCTCGCCAACACCGCCACCAAGGCCGTCACCACCGACTCCGACCTCGGCTCCGTGAACTCCCTCACATCCTTCGCCAACGGCCTCAAGAGCATCAGCTCCAAGAACATGGCCATGGTCACGATGCCGGTCGAGTACGACCCGGCGAACCCGAACCGGGTGATCGTGGAGAAGACGAAGGCGCAGATGGTCTGGACGGCTCTGAAGAACGACCAGCCCATCCCCGCGGCGGCAACCAAGGGCACCGCGACCGGTGAAGCCAAGGGCGTGGTGACAAGCTCTTAACGGGCGCGGGGCCGTGTCGATTTGCGGCTCCGCCGCGGGACGCGCTCGGCCCCCACCGGCCCGCAGGGAATAGACAGCGCGAACCCCCGGTTTTGGGGGATGGCTCCAGTGCTGGCAGACTGGACAGTCGGCCCCGGTTCACGCCCCGCAACCCGCGGAGCGACCCGGCGCCCTCCCGAACCTAGGAGACACCTTGAAGCGCGAGATCCACCCCGAATACGTCGAGACCCAGGTGAGCTGCACCTGTGGCGCGTCGTTCACCACCCGCTCGACGATCACCAGCGGAGCGATCCGCGCTGACGTCTGCTCCGAGTGCCACCCGTTCTACACGGGCAAGCAGAAGATCCTCGACACCGGTGGCCGCGTGGCCCGCTTCGAGGCCCGCTTCGGCAAGGCTGCGGCCGGCTCCACGAAGTAGCGAGCCCCCATTTCGCCGGTCCACGGCCACGCCCACCACAGGCGTGCCGGGACCGGCGTTTTTGGTCGCCCGCCTTCCCTTTCTTCACTGCGTTTCAGGAGCCCAAGATGTTCGAGGCTGTCGAGGACCTCATCGGCGAGCACGCCGACCTTGAGAAGAAGCTCGCCGACCCGTCGGTCCACTCCGACCAGGCCAACGCGCGCAAGCTGAACAAGCGCTACGCCGAGCTCACCCCGATCGTCGCCACGTACCGCTCCTGGAAGCAGACCGGCGACGACATCGAGACCGCGCGTGAACTCGGCGCCGACGACCCGGAGTTCGCGGCCGAGGTCAAGGAGCTGGAGAAGCACCGCGACGAGATCACGGAGAAGCTGCGGCTGCTGCTCGTGCCGCGCGACCCCAACGACGACAAGGACGTGATCCTCGAGGTCAAGGCGGGCGCGGGCGGCGACGAGTCCGCCCTGTTCGCCGGTGACCTGCTGCGCATGTACCTGCGGTACGCGGAGCGCGTCGGCTGGAAGACCGAGATCATCGACGCCACCGAGTCCGAACTGGGCGGCTACAAGGACGTCCAGGTCGCCGTGAAGACCAAGGGCGGCAACGGCGCGACCGAGCCCGGCCAGGGCGTGTGGGCCCGCCTGAAGTACGAGGGTGGCGTGCACCGCGTGCAGCGCGTCCCGGCGACCGAGTCCGCGGGCCGTATCCACACCTCCGCGGCCGGTGTCCTCGTCACCCCCGAGGCGGAGGAGGTCGACGTCGAGATCAACCCGAACGACCTCCGCATCGACGTCTACCGCTCCTCCGGTCCTGGCGGCCAGTCCGTCAACACGACCGACTCCGCGGTGCGCATCACGCACATTCCCACCGGAGTCGTCGCGTCCTGCCAGAACGAGAAGAGCCAACTGCAGAACAAGGAGCAGGCGATGCGTATCCTGCGCTCCAGGCTGCTCGCCGCGGCACAGGAGGAGGCGGAGAAGAATGCCGCCGACGCCCGCCGCAGCCAGGTCCGCACGGTCGACCGCTCCGAGAAGATCCGTACGTACAACTTCCCGGAGAACCGCATCTCCGACCACCGCGTCGGATTCAAGGCGTACAACCTTGACCAGGTCCTGGACGGCGACCTCGACGCGATGATCCAGGCTTGCGTCGACGCGGACTCGGCCGCCAAGCTCGCGGCGGCGTAACACCACGGCACGCACGGCACGTTCGGCACGGACGAGTACGACACGGAGGACTTGCGTGAACCTGCTGCTAGCAGAGGTGGCCCAGGCCACCCAGCGGCTGGCCGACGCCGGCGTGCCCTCGCCGCGCAACGACGCGGAGGAGCTCGCCGCGTTCGTGCACGGTGTGAAGCGGGGCGAGCTGCACTCCGTGAAGGACGTGGACTTCGACGCCCGCTACTGGGAGACCATCGCCCGGCGCGAGCAGCGTGAGCCGCTCCAGCACATCACCGGCCGGGCCTTCTTCCGCTACCTGGAACTCCAGGTCGGGCCAGGGGTGTTCGTGCCGCGCCCCGAGACCGAGTCGGTGGTCGGCTGGGCCATAGACGCGGTCCGCGCGATGGACGTCGTAGAGCCGCTGATCGTGGACCTCTGCACCGGATCCGGCGCCATCGCGCTCGCCCTCGCGCAGGAGGTCCCGCGCTCCCGGGTGCACGCCGTGGAGCTGTCCGAGGACGCCCTGCAGTGGACCCGCAAGAACATGGAGGGGTCGCGGGTCGACCTGCGGCAGGGGAATGCCCTGGACGCCTTCCCCGACCTCGACGGCCATGTCGATCTGGTCATCTCCAATCCGCCGTACATCCCGCTCACGGAGTGGGAGTACGTCGCTCCCGAAGCCCGGGACTACGACCCCGAACTCGCCCTGTTCTCAGGGGAGGACGGCCTCGACCTGATCCGCGGCATCGAACGCACCGCACACCGGCTTCTCCGTCCGGGCGGTGTCGTCGTCATCGAGCACGCCGACACCCAGGGCGGCCAGGTGCCGTGGATCTTCACCGAGGAGCGGGGCTGGGCCGACGCGGCCGACCACCCCGACCTCAACAACCGCCCGCGCTTCGCGACCGCCCGCCGGGCGACGCCGTGAGCAGCGCCCCGACTTTCGACCCGCAGCAGTACGTGTACGAGGAGGCCCGCTAGACATGGCACGGCGATACGACACCAATGACGCGACCGACCGCACGACGGGTCTGCGCGAGGCCGCGTCCGCCGTCCGCCGGGGCGAACTCGTGGTCCTGCCGACCGACACGGTCTACGGCATCGGGGCCGACGCGTTCTCCTCGGAGGCCGTCGCCGATCTCCTGGACGCCAAGGGCCGGGGCCGCAACATGCCCACGCCCGTCCTCATCGGCTCCCCGAACACGCTGCACGGCCTTGTCACGGACTTCTCCGAGCTGGCCTGGGAACTCGTCGACGCGTTCTGGCCGGGCGCCCTCACCCTGGTCGCCAAGCACCAGCCGTCCCTCCAGTGGGACCTGGGCGACACCCGGGGCACGGTCGCCGTGCGCATGCCGCTGCACCCGGTCGCCATCGAGCTGCTGACGGAGGTCGGTCCGATGGCGGTCTCCTCGGCGAACCTCACCGGGCACCCCGCGCCGGAGGACTGCGACGCGGCCCAGGAGATGCTCGGCGACTCGGTCTCCGTGTACCTCGACGGCGGTCCCACGCCCGGCAACGTGCCGTCGTCGATCGTCGACGTCACCCGCGAGGTGCCGCTGCTGCTGCGCGCGGGCGCGATCTCGGCGGAGGAGCTGCGCAAGGTCGTACCCGACCTCGAGGTGGCGAATTGACAGCCCCTGACGCGGGGCGTGGCATAGGCAACGGGGAAGTGACGGGGACTTTCGGGCTCCCCATGGACAGCTTCCGCATCCTCCACGTCAGCACCGGCAACGTGTGCCGCTCGCCGATCACCGAGCGGCTGACCCGTCATGCCCTGGCGGACCGGCTCGGCGACCCGCTGTGGGGCGGGCTGATCGTGGAGAGCGCCGGCACCTGGGGCCATGAGGGCGCACCCATGGAGACCAACGCGGCGACGGTCCTCACCGACTTCGGCGCGGACCCCTCCGGGTTCACCGGCCGCGAGCTGCTGGACGACCACGTGATCCGCGCCGACCTGGTGCTGACGGCCACCCGTGACCACCGCGCCCAGGTCATCTCGATGGGCCATTCGGCGGGCCTGCGCACCTTCACCCTGAAGGAGTTCACCCGCCTGGTGAAGGCGATAGACCCCGCGACCCTGCCGCCCCTGGAGGACGGCATGGTGGCCCGCGCCCGCGCCCTGGTCCGCGCGGCGGCGGCCCTCCGCGGCTGGCTCCTGGCCCCCACCGCGGAAGCGGACGAGGTCTTCGACCCGTACGGCGCCCCGCTCCCGTTCTTCCGCTCCATCGGCGACGAGATAAACCAGGCGATCGACCCGGTGGTGACGGCGCTGACGGGGGTTCCCGCACGGACTTGATCCGGCGGTCGTCGCTCTCACGGGTGTACCCGGGCGGGGCTTGATTCGGTGGGGGCGGGGTCGGTGAGGGCCGCTGCGGAGCGGTTGATCGGGCCGGCCGGGTCGGTGACGCCTGCCGCGGAGCGGCTGATGTGGCTGAACCAGGCGATCGACCCCGTGGTCACCGCCCTCACAGGCGTACCCGCGAAGACCTGACAACGACCGCGCGTCCCACCCACCCCGGGCCTACATTGGACGTACGTCACCGTCGACGGCTCGGAGTCCACCATGTCGGTCATCCCTGTCCTTGAGGCCGATGTCCTGCGTCGGCAGGACCCCGAGCTGGCCGAGATCCTGCTCGGGGAGCTGACCCGGCAGTCGACGACGCTGCAGCTCGTCGCCGCCGAGAACTTCACCTCGCCCGCCGTGCTGGCCGCGCTCGGCTCCCCGCTCGCCAACAAGTACGCCGAGGGATACCCCGGCGCCCGCCACCACGGCGGCTGCGAGATCGTCGACGTCGCCGAGCGCGTCGCCGTGGACCGGGCGAAGGCGCTGTTCGGTGCCGAGCACGCCAACGTGCAGGCGCACTCCGGGTCTTCGGCCGTGCTCGCCGCGTACGCCGCGCTGCTGCGGCCCGGTGACACCGTGCTCGCGCTGGGGCTGCCGTACGGCGGGCATCTCACGCACGGGTCGCCCGCGAACTTCTCCGGGCGGTGGTTCGACTTCGTCGGGTACGGGGTGGATGCCGAGAGCGGGCTGATCGACTACCAGCAGGTGCGGGCCCTCGCCCGTACGCACCGGCCCAAGGCGATCGTGTGCGGCTCCATCGCCTACCCCCGGCACATCGACTACGCATTCTTCCGCGAGGTCGCCGACGAGGTGGGCGCCTATCTCATCGCCGACGCGGCCCATCCCATCGGGCTCGTCGCCGGGGGAGCGGCGCCGAACCCGGTGCCGTACGCCGATGTCGTCTGCGCCACCACGCACAAGGTGCTGCGCGGGCCGCGCGGCGGGATGCTCCTGTGCGGCGCGGAACTGGCCGAGCGGGTCGACCGGGCCGTTTTCCCGTTCACCCAGGGCGGCGCGCAGATGCACACCATCGCCGCGAAGGCCGTCGCGTTCGGCGAGGCGGCCACGCCCGCCTTCACGGCGTACGCCCATCAGGTGGTCGCCAACGCCCGGGTGCTCGCGGCGGGCCTGGCGGCGGAGGGGCTCGTCGTCACGACGGGCGGGACCGACACCCACCTCATCACCGCCGACCCGCTTCCCCTCGGCGTCGACGGACGGGTCGCACGCGGTCAACTCGCCGCCGCGGGAATGGTGTTGGACTGCTGTGCGCTTCCGCACGGCGACTCCCGCGGGCTGCGGCTGGGGACGGCCGCGGTGACCACGCAGGGGATGGGCGAGGGCGAGATGGCGGGCATCGCCGCGCTCCTCGCGGGTGTACTGCGCGGGCGGGTCGACACCAAGCGGGCGCGTGACGAAGTGCGGGATCTTGTGGGTGGATTCCTGCCGTATCCGGGCTGAACGGGGGTACCCGGAACCGAGTGCACAGCCACACGTGCAACCATCGTCGCTACCCGGAAGTCCCCAACCATATGCGTCCCTCGCTAGGGTGTGGGGCTGTGATGGCCAGCGAGACCTGTGGGGAAGCCTGTGCGTGAATACCTGCTGACGCTCTGCGTGACGGCCGCGGTGACGTATCTGCTGACCGGGCCGGTGCGGAAGTTCGCGATCGTGGCCGGAGCGATGCCCGAGATCAGGGCCCGTGACGTGCACCGGGAACCCACTCCGCGGCTCGGCGGTATCGCCATGTTCTTCGGTCTGTGCGCCGGTCTGCTGGTCGCGGACCATCTGACCAACCTCAGCGAGGTCTTCGAGAACTCGAACGAGCCGCGCGCCCTGCTCTCCGGAGCGGCCCTGATCTGGCTGATCGGTGTCCTGGACGACAAGTTCGAGATCGACGCCCTGATCAAGCTGGGCGGCCAGATGATCGCCGCCGGCGTGATGGTCATGCAGGGTCTGACGATCCTGTGGCTGCCCATCCCGAGCGTCGGCAACGTGGCACTGACCCAGTGGCAGGGCACCCTGCTCACGGTCGCCCTGGTCGTCATCACCATCAACGCGGTCAACTTCGTCGACGGCCTCGACGGCCTCGCCTCCGGCATGGTGTGCATCGCGGCCGCCGCGTTCTTCCTGTACGCCTACCGGATCTGGTACTCGTACGGCATCGAGGCCGCCGCCCCGGCCACGCTCTTCTCGGCGATCCTGATGGGCATGTGCCTGGGCTTCCTGCCGCACAACATGCACCCCGCGCGGATCTTCATGGGCGACTCCGGCTCGATGCTGATCGGCCTGGTGCTGGCCGCGGGTGCGATCTCCATCACGGGACAGGTCGACCCGGACGCGCTGCAGTTGTTCGTCGGCTCCGAGAAGGCGGCGGTGCACCAGACGGTGCCGGTCTACATCCCGCTGCTGCTGCCGCTGACGATCATCGCGGTGCCGGCCGCGGACCTAGTGCTGGCGATCGTCCGCCGTACCTGGCGGGGCCAGTCGCCGTTCGCCGCGGACCGCGGCCATCTGCACCACCGGCTCCTGGAGATCGGCCACTCGCACAGCCGGGCGGTGCTGATCATGTACTTCTGGTCGGCGCTGATCGCGTTCGGCGCGCTGTCCTACTCGGTCAACTCGGCCTCGATGTGGATCGTCCTCGGCATCGTCTTCCTGAGCGCGATGGGGCTGGTGCTGCTTCTGCTGCCGCGCTTCACGCCGCGCGCCCCGCGGTGGGCCGAGCACCTGGTGCCGCCGCGATATCGCCGTCGCCGGGCGGCAGTTGAGCCTGTGGTGGTGCTGGCGGAGGAGGACCGCGATCCGCGTCCGCCGGTTGTCGCCGGAGTGTCAGGAGTCAACGGGGCGACCGCTGTCGGCCCTCGTTCGCGCCTCCTGGACGGACGTAAGGCGGAGTCCTCGCGCTGACGCCAAGGTAAGAATCTGACTAAAGCGTTGCCATCTCGTGGGAGGACAAAGCCTCCCCATACCAGACAAGTTGGCCGCTATTTTGCACAGACGCGCGCTATCACTCTCATGTGTGACAGCAAGCACACCTTCTAGGTAAAGACCGCATCAAATAGTTTGTGATACGGTTCACGAGAACCCGGGACAGAGCCGAAGGACCGTAGTGCGACGGTCCATTGGCGTGAGGTTCTCTCTCATCCCGGGACTACGCTCGTCCATGACGACACGCCCCCCTTAGCAAGCGGAGTTGCCGCCATGCCGTCCAATGACGCCCGGATTCTCCTTCAAACCGCTGTGCCCACAGCCGCCGTCGGCGCGATTGCCGCCGTCGTCAGCGCTGTGGTCGCCGGCGGTGAAGGAGCTATTGGGGCAGCCGTTGGGACGCTGATCGTGATCCTCTTCATGGGAATCGGGCTCTACGTTCTGCAGCGCACTGCCAAATCGCTTCCGCACCTGTTCCAGGCGATGGGCCTCATGCTCTTCGCGGCGCAGATTCTTCTGTTGTTCATTTTCCTCGCCGCGTTCAAGCACACCACGCTGTTCAATCCCAAGGCCTTCGCGTTCACCCTGCTCGCCGGAACCATCGTCTGGACCGCCGCGCAGACCCGTGCCCACATGAAGGCCAAAATCCTCTACGTCGAGCCCGAGAAGTCGGGGCACTCGTCGTGAGAGGTAGGGCCGGGATAAGAGCACGTAAGCGACCCTGCTATCGTCCGGTGCCAACTGCGGCATCGCGGGCGCGGGCATCTGAGCTGACGCCTGCTCAATCGCGAGGCTCGATGCCCCACTGCCGCCCCCACATCCGTAACACCAGTCCAGTGCCGAACCGCGGCTGCGCGCCGCGCCGACACAACGAGGTTGCCGTACCTATGCGCCACGCTGAAGGAGCCCGCGGTGAGTGCTGACCCGACGCAGGTGCTCGCCTTCGAGACCGACTGCCACATCTTCGACGGCTGTGGCTTCCCGGCTCCCGGCCTGCACTCGTTCCTGTTCAAGCCCCTTCTGGGGGACGGCGACAGCAACGTGTACTTCAACAAGCCGATGTTGCTGGCGCTGATCGGCTCGGTCATCGTTGTCGGCTTCTTCTGGGCCGCCTTCCGCAAGCCGAAGGTCGTCCCCGGCAAGCTGCAGATGGTCGCCGAGACCGGCTACGACTTCATCCGCCGCGGTGTCGTCTACGAGACCATCGGAAAGAAGGAAGGCGAGAAGTACGTACCGCTGGTCGTCTCGCTCTTCTTCTTCATCTGGATGATGAACCTCTGGTCGATCGTCCCGGTCGCCCAGTTCCCGGTGACCTCGATCATCGCGTACCCCATCGCCCTCGCGGCGATCGTGTACGTCGTCTGGGTCTCGCTGACGTTCAAGCGGCACGGATTCGTCGGCGCCTTCAAGAACTTCAGCGGTTACGACAAGTCGCTCGGCGCGGTTCTCCCGCTGGCGATGGGCATCGAACTGCTCTCGAACCTGATCGTCCGGCCGTTCACGCACGCGGTGCGACTGTTCGCGAACATGTTCGCGGGCCACACCCTGCTGCTGCTCTTCACGATCGCCAGTTGGTACCTGCTCAACGGCATCGGGATCGCCTACGCGGGTGTCTCGTTCGTCATGGTCATCGTGATGACGGCCTTCGAGCTCTTCATCCAGGCCCTGCAGGCGTATGTCTTCGTGCTGTTGACCTGCACCTTCATCCAGGGCGCGCTCGCCGAGAACCACTGAGCACCCCCTCCAGAACCCCCCTTAGCGTCCGGTGGCCAACCCCCGCCGGTCCGTACAGATAAGGAAGAATCAGCATGGCTGCCACTGAGACCCTCGCTGCCGTCTCCGGTTCGCTCGGCTCCATCGGCTACGGCCTCGCCGCCATCGGTCCGGGCGTCGGCGTCGGCATCATCTTCGGCAACGGCACCCAGGCTCTTGCCCGTCAGCCCGAAGCTGCCGGTCTGATCCGCGCCAACCAGATCCTCGGCTTCGCCTTCTGTGAGGCCCTTGCCCTCATCGGCCTGGTCATGCCGTTCGTCTACGGCGTCTGATCAGTCGATCAGCGACAGCCCACTAGACGAAAGGCACTGACATGAGCCAGTTGCTCATTCTGGCGGCCGAGAAGGAGAACCCTCTCGTCCCGCCGATCCCCGAGCTCGTCATCGGCCTGATCGCCTTCGTCATCGTCTTCGGCTTCCTCGCCAAGAAGCTCCTCCCGAACATCAACAAGGTTCTGGACGAGCGCCGCGAGGCCATCGAGGGCGGTATCGAGAAGGCCGAGGCCGCCCAGACCGAGGCCCAGAGCGTGCTTGAGCAGTACAAGGCTCAGCTCGCCGAGGCCCGGCACGAGGCCGCGCGTCTGCGCCAGGAGGCGCAGGAGCAGGGCGCCACGCTCATCGCCGAGATGCGCGCGGAAGGCCAGCGGCAGCGCGAGGAGATCGTCGCCGCCGGTCACACGCAGATCGACGCCGACCGCAAGGCCGCTTCGCAGGCGCTGCGCCAGGACGTGGGCAAGCTCGCCACCGACCTGGCCGGCAAGCTCGTCGGCGAGTCCCTCGAGGACCACGCCCGGCAGAGCCGTGTGATCGACCGTTTCCTCGATGAGCTCGAGGAGAAGGCCGAGGCCGCACGATGAACGGAGCGAGCCGCGAGGCCCTGGCAGCCGCACGTGAGCGTCTCGACGCGCTGACGGACTCCACGTCCGTGAACGCGACGCAGCTCGCCGACGAGCTGGCCGCCGTCACCGCGCTGCTCGGCCGTGAGGTGTCGTTGCGTCGGGTCCTCACCGACCCGGCGCAGGACGGCGAAGCCAAGGCCCAGTTGGCCGAGCGCCTGCTCGGCGGCCAGGTCGGCGGCCCCGCCCTCGACCTGCTGTCCGGCATGGTGCGCTCCCGCTGGTCGCAGTCCCGCGACCTGGTGGACGCGCTGGAGGAGCTGGCGGCCACCGCCGACCTCACCGCCGCCCAGCAGTCGGGCGAGCTCGACGACGTCGAGGACGAGCTGTTCCGGTTCGGCCGGATCGTCGCCTCGAACACCGGACTGCGCGCCGCGCTGACCGACCGCGCCGCCGGCACCACGGCCAAGAGCGAGCTGCTCACCAGCCTGCTCGGCGGCCGCGCCAAGCCGGCCACGGAGCGACTGGTGACCCGCCTGGTGACCGCGCCCCGGGGACGTAGCCTGGAAGCGGGACTCGAGTCCCTGTCCAAGCTCGCCGCCGAGCGCCGCAGCCGCCTGGTCGCGGTCGTCACCACGGCGGTCCCGCTGAGCGACCCGCAGAAGCAGCGCCTGGGCGCCGCCCTCGCGAAGCTCTACGGCCGCCCCATGCACCTGAACATCGACGTGGACCCCGAGGTCCTCGGCGGAATCCGGGTGCAGGTCGGCGACGAGATCATCAACGGCTCCATCGCGGACCGCCTCGATGACGCCGCTCGCCGCATGGCGGGCTAGCAGCACCCATACAAAGACGTAGTAAGGCGGCCCGAGTTGGGCCGTGCAGAGGATTCACCTCGTTCATGGGGGGAGTCCCCCCATCCCCCCAAGTGAAACTTCGGGCCCAACAAGGAGAGCAGGGAACCCAGATGGCGGAGCTCACGATCCGGCCGGAGGAGATCCGGGACGCGCTGGAGAACTTCGTCCAGTCGTACAAGCCGGACGCGGCCTCGCGCGAGGAGGTCGGTACGGTCACCCTTGCCGGCGACGGCATCGCGAAGGTCGAGGGCCTGCCCTCGGCCATGGCCAACGAACTGCTGAAGTTCGAGGACGGCACCCTCGGTCTCGCGCTCAACCTCGAAGAGCGCGAGATCGGTACCGTCATCCTCGGTGAGTTCAGCGGTGTCGAAGAGGGCCAGCCGGTCACCCGCACCGGCGAGGTCCTGTCCGTCGCCGTCGGCGAGGGCTACCTCGGCCGTGTCGTCGACCCGCTCGGCAACCCGATCGACGGCCTCGGCGAGATCGAGACCACCGGCCGCCGCGCCCTCGAGCTGCAGGCCCCGGGCGTCATGGTCCGCAAGTCGGTGCACGAGCCGATGGAGACCGGCTACAAGGCCGTCGACGCGATGACCCCGATCGGCCGTGGCCAGCGTCAGCTCATCATCGGCGACCGCCAGACCGGCAAGACCGCCCTGGCCGTCGACACGATCATCAACCAGCGCGACAACTGGCGCTCGGGCGACGTGAACAAGCAGGTCCGCTGCATCTACGTCGCCATCGGTCAGAAGGGCTCCACCATCGCCTCCGTGCGTGGTGCGCTCGAAGAGGCCGGCGCGCTGGAGTACACGACCATCGTCGCCGCCCCGGCGTCCGACCCGGCCGGCTTCAAGTACCTGGCGCCGTACACCGGTTCGGCCATCGGCCAGCACTGGATGTACGACGGCAAGCACGTCCTCATCATCTTCGACGACCTCTCGAAGCAGGCCGACGCCTACCGCGCCGTGTCCCTGCTGCTGCGCCGTCCGCCGGGCCGCGAGGCCTACCCGGGTGACGTCTTCTACCTGCACTCCCGTCTGCTGGAGCGCTGCGCGAAGCTCTCCGACGAGATGGGCAAGGGCTCGATGACCGGTCTGCCGATCGTCGAGACCAAGGCCAACGACGTCTCGGCGTTCATCCCGACCAACGTCATCTCCATCACCGACGGCCAGTGCTTCCTGGAGTCGGACCTCTTCAACGCCGGTCAGCGCCCCGCGCTGAACGTCGGTATCTCCGTCTCCCGAGTCGGCGGTTCCGCGCAGCACAAGGCGATGAAGCAGGTCTCCGGCCGACTGCGCCTCGACCTCGCCCAGTACCGCGAGCTGGAGGCGTTCGCCGCCTTCGGTTCCGACCTGGACGCCGCGTCGAAGGCCCAGTTGGAGCGCGGTCAGCGCCTGGTCGAGCTGCTCAAGCAGGCTCAGTACCAGCCGATGGCCACCGAGGACCAGGTCGTCTCCGTGTGGTCCGCGACCACCGGCAAGATGGACGACGTACCGGTCGCCGACATCCGCCGCTTCGAGAAGGAGCTCCTGGAGTACCTGCACCGCAAGGAGCAGGGCCTCATGACCTCCATCAAGGAGGGCGGCAAGATGTCGGACGACACCCTCACCGCCGCCGCGGACGCGATCGCCGAGTTCAAGAAGCAGTTCGAGACCTCGGACGGCAAGCTCCTCGGCGAGGACGCCCCGGCCGCGGCCAAGTGACGTAAGGAAGGGACCTGACTCATGGGAGCCCAGCTCCGGGTCTACAAGCGTCGCATCCGATCCGTCACCGCGACCAAGAAGATCACCAAGGCGATGGAGATGATCGCCGCCTCGCGCGTCGTCAAGGCGCACCGCAAGGTGCAGGCCTCGACGCCGTACGCGAAGGAACTGACGCGTGCGGTCACGGCGGTCGGTACGGGTTCGAACACCAGGCACCCGCTGACCACCGAGGCCGAGACGCCGACCCGTTCCGCGGTGCTGCTCCTCACGAGCGACCGCGGTCTGGCCGGTGCCTTCAACTCCAACGCCATCAAGGCGGCGGAGCAGTTGACCGCGCGTCTTGTGGCCGAGGGCAAGGAGGTCGACACGTACATCGTCGGCCGCCGCGGTGTCGCCCACTACAACTTCCGTGAGCGCAAGATCTCGGAGCAGTGGACCGGCTTCACCGACCAGCCCGAGTACGCGGACGCGAAGAAGGTCGCGGGTCCGCTCATCGAGGCCATCGAGAAGGACACGGCCGAGGGCGGCGTGGACGAACTCCACATCGTCTACACCGAGTTCGTCTCGATGATGACGCAGACGCCGATCGACAGCCGGCTGCTGCCCCTCAGCCTCGAAGAGGTCGCGGAGGACGTGCCCCAGGGCGAGATCCTTCCGCTGTACGACTTCGAGCCGTCGGCGGAGGACGTCCTGGACGCCCTCCTGCCGCGGTACGTCGAGAGCCGTATCTACAACGCGCTGCTCCAGTCGGCTGCCTCCAAGCACGCCGCCACCCGCCGCGCGATGAAGTCGGCGACCGACAACGCGGGAGACCTGATCACCACGCTCTCCCGTCTTGCCAACGCGGCCCGCCAGGCCGAAATCACCCAGGAAATCAGCGAGATCGTCGGTGGCTCCGCAGCCCTGGCCGACGCGACCGCGGGGAGTGACAAGTAATGACGACGACAGTTGAGACGGCCGTTGCCACGGGCCGCGTCGCCCGGGTCATCGGCCCGGTCGTCGACGTGGAGTTCCCCGTCGACGCGATGCCGGAGATCTACAACGCTCTGCACGTCGAGGTGGCCGACCCGGCCCTGGACGGCGCGCAGAAGACGCTGACCCTGGAGGTCGCCCAGCACCTGGGTGACGGCCTGGTCCGCACCATCTCGATGCAGCCCACCGACGGTCTGGTCCGCCAGGCCGCCGTCACCGACACGGGCACGGGCATCACCGTCCCGGTCGGCGACTTCACCAAGGGCAAGGTGTTCAACACCCTTGGTGAGGTGCTGAACAGCGACGAGAAGTACACGGGCGAGCGCTGGTCCATCCACCGCAAGGCCCCGCGCTTCGACGAGCTCGAGTCGAAGACCGAGATGTTCGAGACCGGCGTCAAGGTCATCGACCTGCTCACCCCGTACGTCAAGGGCGGCAAGATCGGCCTGTTCGGCGGTGCCGGCGTCGGCAAGACGGTGCTCATCCAGGAGATGATCTACCGCGTCGCCAACAACCACGACGGTGTCTCCGTGTTCGCCGGTGTCGGCGAGCGCACCCGTGAGGGCAACGACCTCATCGAGGAGATGGCCGACTCGGGCGTCATCGACAAGACGGCCCTTGTCTTCGGCCAGATGGACGAGCCCCCGGGCACCCGTCTGCGCGTGGCCCTGGCCGGTCTGACCATGGCGGAGTACTTCCGCGATGTGCAGAACCAGGACGTGCTGTTCTTCATCGACAACATCTTCCGCTTCACGCAGGCCGGTTCCGAGGTCTCGACCCTGCTCGGCCGCATGCCCTCCGCGGTGGGCTACCAGCCGAACCTGGCCGACGAGATGGGTCTCCTCCAGGAGCGCATCACCTCGACCCGCGGTCACTCGATCACCTCGATGCAGGCGATCTACGTCCCCGCGGACGACCTGACCGACCCGGCCCCGGCCACCACCTTCGCCCACCTCGACGCGACGACGGTTCTGTCCCGTCCGATCTCCGAGAAGGGCATCTACCCGGCCGTGGACCCGCTGGACTCCACGTCCCGCATCCTGGACCCCCGCTACATCGCGGCGGACCACTACAACACCGCGATGCGCGTCAAGACGGTCCTGCAGAAGTACAAGGACCTTCAGGACATCATCGCGATCCTCGGTATCGACGAGCTGGGCGAGGAGGACAAGCTCACCGTCCACCGTGCCCGTCGCGTGGAGCGCTTCCTGTCCCAGAACACCCACGTCGCCAAGCAGTTCACCGGTGTCGACGGGTCGGACGTCCCGCTGGACGAGTCGATCGTGGCCTTCAACGCGATCATCGACGGCGAGTACGACCACTTCCCGGAGCAGGCGTTCTTCCTCTGCGGTGGTATCGAGGACCTGAAGGCGAACGCGAAGGAGCTGGGCGTCTCCTGACCCCCGTGCTTCACCTGAGGGGGTGGGGCGTGTCCCACCCCCTCTTCCACGCCCACTGCTGCATCTCCTGGGGGATAACCCCCAGACCCCCAGCAGAGTCCTGAGGCGGGGCCCCGACACTTCGGTGCTCGGAGCCCTACTAGACTTATTCGCAACACCCGGCATGAGAAGCCGGGTGGTGACCCGAGGAGCCCACCTTGGCTGCTGAGCTGCATGTCGAGCTCGTCGCCGCGGACCGCCAGGTCTGGTCCGGCGAGGCCACCCTGGTCGTCGCGCGCACCACGTCCGGCGACATCGGCGTCATGCCCGGTCACCAGCCGCTGCTCGGTGTGCTGGAGTCGGGCCCGGTGACCATCCGTACGAGCGACGGCGGGACGGTCGTCGCCGCGGTGCACGGCGGTTTCATCTCGTTCGCGGACAACAAGCTGTCGCTGCTCGCCGAGATCGCCGAGCTGTCGGACGAGATCGACGTCCAGCGCGTGGAGCGCGAGCTGGAGCGTGCGAAGGCGGAGGGCGACGAGTCCGCCGAGCGTCGCGCGGACGTCCGACTGCGTGCGGTGGAGACGCGCTGAACCCAGCGTTGACGCGATGACGTGAC
Source organism: Streptomyces sp. NBC_01478 (assembly GCF_036227225.1). Classification (GTDB taxonomy): domain Bacteria; phylum Actinomycetota; class Actinomycetes; order Streptomycetales; family Streptomycetaceae; genus Streptomyces. The sequence goes on from NZ_CP109444.1 coordinate 7,779,573, forward strand.
TCAGCCGCGGCTGGGACCGGAGGAATCCGGCCCCAGCCGCGGCTGAGGCGAATGTGGGTGTTTTTTCCGTTCCGTTACCTGTTTTACCTAGGAGACGAGGAGGTCGGTGTCGATGGTCCTCGCTCTGACTGTGTGCGGAATTGTTGTGGCCCTGGTAGTGGTGGGGCTGTTCGTCTTCGGCCTGCGCCGCAGACTCATCCAGCGCTCCGGCGGCACCTTCGACTGTTCGCTCCGCTGGGACGTCCCGGAGAAACCCGACACCAACGGCAAGGGCTGGAGCTACGGCGTCGCCCGCTACAACGGCGACCGCATCGAGTGGTACCGCGTCTTCTCCTACGCCTACCGCCCGCGCCGCACGCTGGAACGCTCGGCGATCGAGGTCGCCGGCCGCCGCCTCCCCGAGGGCGAGGAGGAGCTGGCGCTGCTCTCCGACGCCGTCATCCTGACCTGTCTGCACCGGGGCACGCGGCTCGAACTCGCCATGAGCGAGGACGCGTTGACCGGTTTCCTGGCCTGGCTGGAGGCGGCTCCACCCGGGCAGAGGGTCAACGTGGCCTGACCGGACATACCGGGTTGGGTACGTCGGCCTGGCTGACGACGACCGTGCGGGGCGCGGAGCCGAGTGTCACGGTGACGTCGACCGGGCAGGCGGCCATGACGGCGGTGGCGAAGGCGCCCGCGAGTGCGGCCCAGGAGGTGATGGGCCTCTTCGCGATGCGGGGCGTGGTGGACCTGCGCTTCATGGTTTCCCCCGTTGTGCGCTGTTCCGTTTGTTGCTGGGAGACCACGATGCCCCAGGTCAACGGCCTGCCCCCAGCAGCCATCCGGCCCGCGACCACGGGCCGAAGGGCCCTCTGAGGTGCACGCCGGGGGCGCGCGCCGCGCACAACGCGCCGCGGACAGACCGGTGAGGTCTGCCCGCGGCGGTGTGCCGAGCGGTGTGGGGATCAGCTCAGACCGTTGTTGATGGCGGTCACCAGCTCACCGTTGCTGGTGTCGCCGCTGAAGTCCCAGAAGAACGCGCCGCCCAGACCCTGGGTCTTGGCCCACGCCATCTTCGTGCCGATGGTCGCCGGGGTGTCGTACGACCACCAGTTGTTGCCGCAGTAGGCGTACGCCGTGCCGGCGATCGTGCCGGTGGCCGGGCAGGTCGTCTTGAGGACCTTGTAGTCCTCGATGCCCTGCTCGTACGTGCCCGCCGCCGGGCCGGTCGCCGAGCCGCCGGGTGCGGCCTGGGTCACGCCGGTCCAGCCTCTGCCGTAGAAGCCGATGCCGATGAGCAGCTTGCTCGCTGCGACGCCCTTCGACTTGAACTTGGCGATCGCGTCGGCCGTGGTGAAGCCCGGGGTCGGGATGCCGGTGTAGGTGGTGAGCGGGGAGTGCGGGGCGGTCGGGCCGTCCGCGTCGAAGGCGCCGAAGAAGTCGTACGTCATCACGTTGTACCAGTCGACGTACTGGGCCGCGCCCGCGTAGTCGGCGGCGTCGATCTTGCCGCCGGAGGTGCCGTCCGCCGTGGTGGCGGCGGTGACCAGGTTGCTGGAGCCGAACTTGGCGCGCAGGGCCTGCATCAGGTTCTTGTACGCCGCCGCGCCGCTGGTGTCGCAGGACAGGCCGCAGGCGTTCGGGTACTCCCAGTCGATGTCGATGCCGTCGAAGACGTCGGCCCAGCGCGGGTCCTCGACCAGGCTGTAGCAGGAGTTGGCGAACGCGGTCGGGTTGGCCGCGGCCTGGGCGAAGCCTCCGGACCAGGTCCAGCCGCCGAAGGACCAGAGGATCTTGATGTTCGGGTACTTGGCCTTCAGCTCGCGGAGCTGGTTGAAGTTGCCGGCCAGCGGCTGGTCCCAGGTGTCGGCGACGCCGCTGACCGACTGGTCGGCGGTGAACGTCTTCTGGTAGTCCGCGTAGGCGTCACCGATCGCGCACTGCCCGTTCGTCACGTTGCCGAACGCGTAGTTGATGTGCGTGATCTTCGCGGCCGAGCCCGAGGTCACCAGGTTCTTGACCTGGTAGTTGCGGGTGTAGGTGCCCCACTCGGTGAGGTACCCGAGCTTGACCTTGCTGCCGGTGGTCGGGGGAGTGGTCGTGCCGCCCGTGGTGTGCACGGCGACCGCGCCGCTGACCGGTCCTGTCTGGTCTGCGGTGTCGCGGGCCTGCACGGTGTAGGAGTAGTCGGTGCCGGCGGTCAGGCCGGTGTTGGTGTACGACGTCGTCGTGACCGTGGCGACCTTGGTGCCGTCGCGCAGGACGTCGTAGTTCTTGATGCCCTTGTCGTCGGTCGCGGCGGACCAGGAGAGGTTCACCGAGGTGTCGGTGATCGACGACGCGGTGGGGGTGCCGGGCGCGGAGGGGGCCGCGTCGCCGGGGACGGTGGTGCCGCCGTCACAACTGCCGCCGTTCAGCAGACAGTTGGAGGGCGAACCGGAGCCGGCGCCGTTGAAGCCGAAGGAGACGGAGGCGCCCGCGGCGATGGTGCCGTTGTAGGACTTGTTCTTCGCGGTCCAGTGGGTGCCGGAGCTGGTGACGTCCGCGTCCCAGGCCGAGGTGACGGACGTACCGGAGGGGAAGTCCCACTCGACCGTCCATGAACTGATCGCGCTGGTACCGGTGTTCTTGACGGTCCACTGGCCGCCGAAGCCGGTGCCCCAGTCGCTGGTCTTGGTGAAGGTGGCGGTGGCGGTCGACGCGGCCTCGGCGGGACCGGCCAGACCGACGAGAGCGGCGAGCGGGAGCAGCAGGGTCGCGAACCCGGCAACTGCTCGATGTCTGAAGCGCATTGAGCGCCTCCTCGGGGTGTCGGGGGGTATCTCGAGGATGGTGGGGCGCGACTGAGCCTTCGCACCCACAGTGCCGCGAGAATAGAAAGGTCTGGACCACGGGTCAATAGGTCTGGACCACTTTGGTAGGGGCGTGCTAAACCCCAATTCACGCACCGGCAAAGCCACTTGAACCTGGCTGTGCGGCCCCGACTCGGCCTGCGACCGGCTGACGTGCGACTCCACCGTCCGGCGCGATCCACACGCCGTCGCGGTGCGGGCGGGGGAGACGAGGACACTGGCCGTATGGACGATTCCGCATCCGTATCCGCCCGCCGGGCACGGGCCGACTACAACGCACTGGAGGCGGCGGCGGACGAGGTGCTTACGCGGAAGGCCCTGCGGACTCTCGCCGAGGAGGGCGACGCACCGTGCGCCACCCTCACGGATGTGCTCGCGGACATCTTCGGCACGTCGGCCCCGGACGAGGCGTGACGTGCCCCTTCGAGTTCGCCGTCGCCGCCCGCCGCCAGTTCAAGGTCGTCGATCAGACGACGGCTCTGGGCGTCCTCCACGCGCTGAGCCGTGTCGGCGACGACCCGTACCGCGAGGACGCGGACGTGAAGAAGCTGTCGGGCCACGACGACCTGTAGCGACTGCGCGTCGGAGTCCACCGACACCTCTGACCGTCGGTCAGCGCTCCCCGCCGGGGACCCACAGCACATCTCCGGCGTCCTTGTTGGCCGTGCGGGCGAGGATGAACAGCAGGTCCGACAGGCGGTTGAGGTAGGTCGCCGTGAGGGGGTTCATCACCTCGGCGTGAGCCTCCAGCGCCGTCCACGTCGAGCGCTCCGCCCGTCGTACGACCGTGCACGCCTGGTGGAGCAGGGCCGCGCCCGGGGTGCCGCCGGGGAGGATGAAGGAACGGAGCTTCTCCAGCCGCTCGTTGAAGTGGTCGCAGTCCGCTTCCAGTTTGTCGATGTAGAACTGCTCGACGCGCAGCGGCGGGAACTCCGGTTCGGCGACGACCGGTGTGCACAGGTCCGCGCCCACGTCGAACAGGTCGTTCTGGACGCGGGTGAGGACCTTGACGATGTCCTCGTCCAGGCCGCCGAGGGCGACGGCCGTGCCGATCGCCGCGTTCGCCTCGTTGGCGTCGGCGTACGCCGAGATGCGGACGTCGGTCTTGGCGACCCGGCTCATGTCGCCGAGGGCGGTGGTGCCCTGGTCGCCGGTCCTGGTGTAGATGCGCGTCAGATTGACCATGTGGCCAGCGTAGCCAGGCCCGGCCGGTGCTCAACTAGGCCGTACGGGCGGTCGAATGACCCGTGCGGTGTGATGTCCGTCAGATGAGACGTGACGCGCGTTACTAACCGGTCACACAGCGCCGCACCTTCGCTAGTGTCCGCCGAGAGGCATACGGATACACGCTGTAAGCGTTTCAAAGGGGAGTCGCACAGTGGCACGGAAGCTTGCCGTCATCGGCGCCGGACTCATGGGTTCCGGTATCGCCCAGGTCTCCGCGCAGGCGGGCTGGGACGTCGTCCTGCGCGATGTCACCGACGAAGCCCTCAAGCGTGGCACCGACGGCATCAAGGCCTCGTACGACAAGTTCGTGAGCAAGGGGAAGCTGGAGGCGCACGACGCCGACGCCGCCCTCGGCCGGATCACCGCGACCACCGACCTCGACGCCGTCGCCGACGCGGACATCGTCGTCGAGGCCGTCTTCGAGAAGCTCGAAGTCAAGCACGAGATCTTCCGCGCGCTCGACAAGATCGCCCGGGAGGACGCCGTCCTCGCCTCCAACACCTCCGCCATCCCGATCACGAAGATCGCGGCCGTGACGGAGCGTCCGGAGCGCGTCGTGGGCACGCACTTCTTCTCACCGGTCCCGATGATGGGCCTGTGCGAGCTGGTGCGCGGATACAAGACGAGCGACGAAACCCTCGCCACCGCAAGGGAGTTCGCCGAATCCGTCGGCAAGACCTGCATCGTCGTCAACCGTGACGTGGCCGGCTTCGTGACGACCCGTCTCATCTCGGCGCTCGTCGTCGAGGCGGCGAAGCTGTACGAGTCGGGTGTCGCCACCGCCGAGGACATCGACCTCGCCTGCCAACTGGGCTTCGGTCACGCGATGGGCCCGCTGGCGACGGCGGACCTCACCGGCGTCGACATCCTGCTGCACGCCACGAGCAACATCTACACCGAGTCACAGGACGAGAAGTTCGCCCCGCCGGAGCTGATGCGCCGAATGGTGGACGCCGGTGACATCGGACGCAAGAGCGGGCAGGGCTTCTACAAGCACTGAAACCGCACACGCCCCAGAGCCTTCACACCCAGGGGTGAATTCGGTATCGGTTCGCTCACAGACGGCAACCTCCCGGCACTTCACGCAGTCAGACGTTGCATCGCCGACTTCGGCGGCATCACCGGCACCACCGATATCACCGAGTACGCCACCGCACTCACGGGGAGCGCATATGTACATCAGGGGCGACCACGTCGAGCTGGTCGTCGGGGGCCGCCTCGACGTCCGCAGCGCGGCGGACGCCCGTACGGTCCTGCACTCGGCCGTCGACGACGGAGTCGGCGATCTGGTGCTGGACCTGTCCGAGCTCGACTCCTGGGACGCCACCGGCCTCGGCGTGATCATGGGAGCCCACCGACGGGCCGGCCGCTGCGGCCGCCGCCTGGTGCTGCGCCGCGTACCACCGCAGATGCAGCGCCTGCTCGTGGCCACCCGGCTGCACCGCATCCTCGCCATCGAGGGCGGGATCGGCGTGGAGTCGCTTCCCAGGGTCTGACGTCCGCCGCACCCAATCCTCCGCACGCAATCCTGCGCACACAATCCTCATGAGACTGTGACGTCTCGGACGGCCCGGTACCCCGGACTGTCGTAGATACTGTGCCAAGGTTTAAGGTTCGGTCGCCCGCTGCCACACAACCCTTCGCGCGGGCCCGGACCAGAAGCGACAGCGCGGTGTGCACAAGGCCGGGAGGGGCCTGGGTCCTGTCGACCCGCACACGACGCTTTTGGGGGGCTTGGACCTATGGACCCGATCGACCGGGAGCCCGAGGAGTACGGCCAGGACGGCGACGACACGTCGTCCCGTCAGCGCCCGCCCCGGGAACCCCTCACGCCCGACTTCGGCCAGCACACACCCGCACTCGCGCGCACCGTACAGGTGGTCGCCGGTGAGTTCCTGCTCACCGTCAACCCCGTCGACGGCAGCGAGATCGAGGCCTGCCAGCCCGGACAGCGGCCCGGTCGGCCGGCGAAGTTCAGTGCCGCCGAGCGCGCCGAGAACGCCCGCGCGGCCAGACCGCCGGCCCCGCCCGGCCTCAACCGCCCCGAACTGCCGCTCCTGGAACGCCAGGAGGAGCGCGAGCGTCTTGTACGGCTGCTCGCCCGCGGCCGTTCCGTACGGCTCACCGGCCCCTCGGGCTCCGGGCGCACCAGCCTGCTCGACCTCGTCGCCGAGGACTGCCTGGACCTCGCCCCCGACGGCGTGATCCGCCTCACCGGCTTCCACCGCACCACCACCGACCTCCTGCACGACCTCTTCCACGCCGTCTACGACGCACCCCTGCACCGGCCCGACCGGCAGGAACTGCTCGCGCTCACGGGCGAGATCGGCGCGGTCGTCGTCCTCGACGACATCGAGTTCGGTGCCGCCGCCCTCGACGAGCTCCTCGACGCGACGCCCGAGTGCGCCTTCCTGATCGCCGCGACCCCGGAGGTCCCCGCACCGTCCGCGGACTCCGCCATCGAGGAGGTCTTCCTCGGCGGCCTGGGCCGGGCCGGCGCCGTGGAGGTCCTGGAGCGCGCGGTGGGCCGCGTCCTCACCGAGGAGGAGGCCAACTGGGCGGGCGACCTCTACTTCGAGTCCGAGGGGCTGCCTCTGCGCTTCGTCCAGGCCGGCGCCCTGCTGCGCCAGCGCGACGAACTGCGCGTCGGCACCAGCGCCGTCGAGGAGTTCGGCGTCTTCCAGGACGCGCCCCCGGTCGACGTGCCCTTCGACGCCCCGCCCCTGGACCCCGACGCGGGCGACGCCGTACCCCTGCCGTCCCTCGGTGAGGCCGCCGCGCCCGCACCGCTGCTCGCCTCCCGGCTCAGCCCTTCGGCCCGCGCCACCCTGCGCTTCGCCGTCGCGCTCGACGGCGAGGTGCCGCACCAGGCGCATCTGCCCGCACTCGTCGGCGACACCCACGCGGACGCCGCCCTCGGCGAACTCGCGGCCTCCGGACTGGTCTCCCCGGTCGGCTCCCGCTACCGGCTCGCCGCCGGCGTCCAGGCCCAGATCGAGGCCGCCGGATACGGCGACGACGTCGCGTCCGGTGCCCTCATCGCCGCCCTGCACTACTCCTGGTGGGCCGGGCACCCCTCGGTCACCCCCGCGCGCGTGTGCGCCGAGGCGGACGCCCTGCTCGCCGCGCTCGTCGCCCTCCTGCCGGCGACCACCCCGCCCGGCGACGGCGAGGAGAGCACCACCGTCCACCTGGCCCGCACGGCGGCCCCCGCGTTCGCCGCCGGACTGCACTGGAGCGCCTGGGAGCGCGTGCTGCGTTCCGGCGCCGAGGCCGCCCGGCTCGCCGACGATGTGAGTGAACAGGCCTATTTCCAGCACGAGTTGGGGGTCCTCGCGCTCTGCGAGGGTGAACTCGACCGGGCCCGGGCCGAGTTGGAGTCCTCCATCGGCCTGCGCGGCGCCGCCGCCGACAAGCGCGGCGCCGTCGCCGGGCGCCGGGCCCTCGCCCTGGTCGCCGACCGCTCCGGCTTCGCGCTCGGCCCCGGCGCCATGGCCGGCGAGGAGGTGCCCGACGCGCGCCACGAGGAGTCGGCCCCGCCGCCAGGCGGCACACCGGCGCCCTTCCCGCCGCTCCAGCCGCCCGGCGAGACCTACACCCTCGTCTCCCCCCAGGCCTCGTCCCTGAAGTCCCACAACAAGGCCCGGGGCGGCCTGCGCGGCTATGCCCGGCGCAACCTCGTCGCGGCCGGCGCGGGCGTCCTGCTCGCCGCCGTCCTCGGCACGGTCGTCACCCTCGGCGCCACGTCCAACAACAACGCCGACAACCCCTCCGACAAGGTCGGCGTCAACCCGTCCGCGAGCCAGGGCGCCGGCGACGACAACCTCGGCGCGGACCCCGCGAAGGGCGACGACAGCAGCACCGGCACGGCCACCGGCCGCCCGACCGACCCGGGCCCGGACGGCACGATGGGCACGTCGGACGATCCGACACCGACGGGCAGCGGGACGCCTTCGGACCGGCCGAGCGGGACGAGCGGGTCGACCACACCGACGCCGTCCAAGTCCACGTCGACGAAGCCTGCTTCGCCGAGCCCGTCCACGTCGAGGCCGACGACACCGACCACCCCGGCCTCGCCGACCACCTCCGCACCGACGGACACCACGTCACCGTCACCGTCGGACACGTCCAGCGCCCCGGCCACCGACACCTCCGCGAGCGGCGCGACCTCCAGCGCCCCCATGGACACGACCAGTTCGGCCGCGCCCGCGAGCAGCGGCGCTTCGGGTGCCGTCATCTGACACTCCGTACGACACGAAAGGGCCGGCTCCGATGATCGGAACCGGCCCTTTTCGGCGCGGGGAGGTCAGAACAGGCGCAGCTTGTCGTCCTCGATGCCGCGCAGGGCGTTGTAGTCCAGGACCGTGCAGCCGATGCCGCGGTCGGTGGCGAGGACGCGGGCCTGGGGCTTGATCTCCTGGGCGGCGAAGATGCCGCGGACCGGGGCGAGATGGGGATCGCGGTTCAACAGCTCCAGGTAGCGCGTGAGTTGCTCCACGCCGTCGATCTCGCCGCGCCGCTTGATCTCGATCGCGACGGTCTGGCCCTCGCCGTCCCGGCACAGGATGTCGACCGGGCCGATGGCCGTCATGTACTCGCGGCGGATCAGCGTGTAGCCCTCGCCGAGGGTGTCGATGCGGTCGGCGAGCAGCTCCTGGAGGTGCGCTTCCACGCCGTCCTTGATCAGGCCGGGGTCCACGCCGAGTTCGTGCGAGGAGTCGTGGAGGATCTCCTCCATCGTGATGATGAGCTTCTCGCCCGCCTTGTTGGTGACGGTCCAGATGTCCGCGGGATCGTCGGGAGCCCCCGAACCCTCCTTCAACGTGCAGGGCGGCGACATCCAGTTGAGGGGCTTGTAGGCCCGGTCGTCCGCGTGGATCGAGACGCTGCCGTCCGCCTTCACCAGGATCAGACGGGGGGCGGAGGGGAGGTGGGCGGTGAGCCGGCCCGCGTAGTCCACGGAACACCGGGCAATGACGAGACGCATGGTCGGCAACGCTACTCGACGGGCGGCAGTGAACGCGATTCGCCCTGGAAGACCCGTGACGCCCCTTGTTCATTAGTGGCCGATTGTGGGCCTATTGAGAGTTCCGTATGTACGCATTCTCCTGGTGCCGCCTCCTTCTGTTGCCTACCGTATAAACGGGAGGTCGCGACACGTGTACGCAGCGTGTTCGTAATCGCGGACTCCCTTACCTGTCCGGCAACCCCTGCGCGTTGGGGGTGCGAGAGGAGAACCCATGTCGCTCGACGTCTCACCGGCCCTACTCGAAAAGGCCGAGCGAGGCGAGGTCGACGAAGCTGAATTCGTCGACTGCGTCCGGACCTCCCTGCCTTACGCATGGGAGATGATCAGCTCCCTGGTGGCTCAGCTGAAGGTCGACGGCGGTGCGTTCGCCGACAACCAGACGCCGCCGCCGGACGAGCAGGCACGCGGTCAGTTGCTGCGTGCGCTCGCGAGTGACGCGATACGCGGCGCGCTGCAGCGGCACTTCGGTGTGCGGCTGGCCTTCCAGAACTGCCATCGGGTGGCGGTGTTCCCGCTGGACGGCTCGGTCGACGAAACGCTGACCCGCTTCACCTCGGTGCGCAGTCAACTGCTGAACCAGTCCCCGGAGTTCAGGGACTGCTGACGCGGCGATCGCGCACCATCGCTTGCCGCTCCGTACGCGGGAGGTGCCTTCAGTACTGGGGCGGCAAGCTCTCCGCGGTTCGCTCAGCCGAGGTGGGGGAGCACCTCGGCTCCGAGCCGCCGTACGTTCTCCTCGGTCGCCGCGAGGTCCCCGGACCCCTCGACGAGCAGCGCGAAGCGGGAGATGCCGGTCCGCTCGGAGGTCGCCGCGAGCCGGTCGGCGCACAGCCGCGGGGTGCCCACCGGGTGCAGTCCGCACAGCAGTTCGGTGTACGCGAGCGGGTCGCGCATCCGGCGCTCGCGGTCGTCCACGGTGACATGCGCGTCGAGCCCCTGCCTGAGCCAGCCCGGCATCGCCTTCACCAGCGCCTCCACGGCATCCGCACGCTTGTCCGCGATCTGGCAGACGCCGGCCGACACATGGGCCGCGCCCCGGATCTCCGCCGCCGGCCGCCCCGCCGCCCGCGCCGACTGCCGCCACAGGGAGACCATCTCGGCCTTCTCCTCGTCCCCGACATGCATGCCCAGCAGCATCGGCAGACCCCGCTCGGCCGCCAGCCGCACACTCGCGGGCGAGGTGCAGGCGACGACGACCTCGGGGCCCGGCGCGTCCGACAGCGCCTCCGACGGCCTTGGTACGACCGGGACTTCACGGAACGCGAAGCGGTCCCCGGTGCCCGCGACCGACGGCTCGCGCAGCCAGCGCATCAACAGATCGAGCGATTCCGGGAACCCTCGTTCGTATGCGGCGAGGCCCGCGCCGAAGACCTCCAGGTCGACCCACGGTCCGCCGCGGCCCACGCCCAGCGAGAAGCGCCCGCCGCTCGTCACATGCAGCAGCGCGGCCTGCTCGCCGAGGGCGACCGGGTGGACGGTGGGCAGCACGCTGATCGCGGTGCCGACGCGGATGCGCCGGGTGCGGCCCAGCAGTAACGCGGCCAGGGTGATCGCGGACGGGCAGGTGCCGTAGGGCACGAAGTGGTGCTCGGCCAGCCAGGCCGTGTCGAGACCGGCTTCCTCCGCGATCTCCACCGAGCGGACCGCGCGGTGCAGGGCCTCCCCCTGGCCCTGGCCCGGGAACTGGGCCGCCAACACAAAACTTCCGACGCGCATGGTTCTTCCTGCTTCCTTGGCTCCGACACGGAGCTCCCCCACCGGGCATAACCGTCCGACACGTGCCTAGGACACGGCCTGGCGGAGAGATTTGCGGATTGTCTGCAGAATGCGCGGTCCCGAGGGGGACTTGTGTGGGTTGTCGCCCTTCGCGTACCCCTGTCCGCGCCACGTAGGCTGGACACAGCCCTTGCCTCCTGTATAGCCCCGTGAGGTGTTCTGTGTCCCCGCGTCGCAACCGACCCAAGGAGTCCGGTTCCTCCGGCCAGAGCGCCGACGACGACCGCTCCGGCCGCTACGGCGGCTGGCAGTCCACGGAGCACTGGCAGGGCGAGGAGTGGAGCGTGCGCCATGTCGCCGGGGCGAGCGCGGAAGGCAAGACGTACCGCTGCCCCGGCTGTGACCAGCAGATCCCCTCCGGTGTCCCGCACGTCGTGGCCTGGCCGGAGCACTCCGGCGTGGACGAGCGCCGGCACTGGCACAAGGCCTGCTGGAACGCGAAGGACCGCCGCACCACACGGGTGCAGCGGTCCAGGAACGCGCCGAAGTTCTAGTACGTGGTACTGGTCACACGTCCCGCTGCTCCAGCAGTGCGGCCGCGCCCGCGAACGCCAGGGCCGTCACACCCAGGATGATCCACAGCGGATCCCAGCCCGAAGGGCCGGACTCGCTCAGGGAGTTGGAGTAGAAGACGCTCAACTGGTTCGGGATCGAGTACTCGAACAGCGCCTGGCGCACGTCCTCCAGGGACTGCGAGAGCATGAACAGGGCGACGACCAGCGGCGCGAGCACGGCACCGATCATGACGGTGATCGCGCCCGCCGAGTGCCGGATGATCGAGCCGACGATCAGCGAGAGCAGCCCGAGCAGCGCGACGTAGAGGGAGACCCCGACGGTCCCCTTCAGCCATTCGCCGCCGGACGGGTCCTTGGCGCCGTTGTCCTTCAGCAGTGAGACGTCCACGAAGGCGACGAACGTCGTGGCCACCAGCGTGACCACGAAGGCGACCGCGAAGAACACGATCGACTTCGCCGCGAGGACGCGGACCCGGCTCGGGCACGCCGTCATCGTCGTGCGGATCATGCCGGTGCCGTACTCGGAGGACGTGGTCAGCACGCCGAGCGTGATGATGCACATGAGGCCGAGCAGCAGTCCGAAGAAGCCCAGGGAGAGCGAGGTCTCGCCGTTCATCTCGGACGAGGAGTTACTGACCACGACGGCGGCGAGCAGGCCGATGCCGAGCACCAGGACCACGAACACCCCGAGCGTCCAGATCGTCGAACGTACCGACTTGATCTTCGTCCACTCGGAGGCGAGCGCGTGCCCGAGATGCGTGCGCACCACCGGGATCGGCGAGGTGTACCCACCGTACGAAGGACCGTTCGCCGCTTGCCAGTTGGGCGCGGCTGCCGGCGGCATCGGGGTCTGAGGCGTACTCATCGGGCGTCCTCGGGCTTGGTCAGGTCGGGGGTGGGAGTGGGGGCGGGGGTGGGAGTTGGGGTGGAGGTGGCCGGGGGTGCGTCCGCAGTCGGTGCAGGGGCGGCCTGGGGCGGCTGTGCCGGTGTCTGCGGGGGCATGGGCGCCGGAGGCCCGTACGAGCCCGGTACGCCCCCGCCGGGGGCCGCAGGGGCGCCGTACGGATTCGGGGTGCCGTAAGGATTCGCCGGAGGCTGTCCCATCGCGAACGGCTGGCCGCCCTGCTGCGGTGCCGGGGGCGCGTACCACCCCGGCTGGCCCTGGCCGGGCACCGGCATCGGGGGCTGTGCGCCCGGCGGCAGTTGCTGCATCAGGCCGGCCTTCTGGTCGATCGTCGAGCGGTAGTCGACGGCGCCCTGTGTCATCCGCATGTACGCCTCCTCCAGCGAGGCCTGATGCGGGGACAGCTCCCACAGTCGTACGTCCGTGTCGTGCGCGATGTCGCTGATGCGCGGGAGCGGCAGTCCCGTCACGCGCAGTCCGCCGTCCTGCTCGGGCAGCACGTGGCCGCCCGCCTCGGTCAGCGCGGAGGTCAGTTTCTCGCGCAACTGGGGCTCGGTGTCGGGGGTGCGCACGCGCGCGAAGTCGGCGGAGTTGGCCGAGATGAAGTCCCGCACGCTCATGTCGGAGAGGAGCTGCCCGCGTCCGATCACGATGAGGTGGTCGGCGGTCAGCGCCATCTCGCTCATCAGGTGCGAGGAGACGAAGACGGTACGGCCTTCCGCCGCGAGCGCCTTCATCAGGTTCCGCACCCAGAGGATGCCCTCGGGGTCGAGGCCGTTGACCGGCTCGTCGAAGAGCAGGACCTGGGGGTCGCCGAGGAGCGCGGCGGCGATGCCGAGTCTCTGTCCCATGCCGAGGGAGAAGCCCTTGGAGCGCTTTCTCGCCACGTCCTGGAGGCCTACGACCCCGAGGACCTCGTCCACGCGCCGGGCCGGGATGCCGGAGAGCTGGGCCAGGCTGAGCAGATGGCTGCGGGCGCTGCGGCCGCCGTGCACGGCCTTGGCGTCGAGCAGGGCGCCGACCTGGCGGGGGGCGTTGGGCAGCTTGCGGTAGGGGAAGCCGCCGATCGTCACCTGTCCTGACGTGGGGTTGTCCAGGCCGAGGATCATGCGCATCGTCGTCGACTTGCCCGAACCGTTGGGCCCGAGGAAGCCGGTGACGGCACCGGGCCGCACCTGGAAGGAAAGGTTGTACACGGCGGTCTTGTCGCCGTAGCGCTTGGTCAGGCCGACAGCCTCGATCATGCTCCGCACCCATCGAAAGGATCAGGACAGCAGGGCACACGCCCCCGTAAGGGTTAGGAGGATATCGGGGCGCTGACGGTTCCACCCAAGGGAAAGTAAAGCCGTGGGCATGACGGTGGGGCTGATTCTCATCCTCGGGTCCGGGCGGTACCCGGCGTTTTCGTCCCGGCAGCGGCCGGTGGGGGTGCCGGGGTCGTGGCGGTACGACGAGCCCGCCGCAGGTTGCGCCCCTCTGCCTGCTGCCACAGTCGAACGCGTGGGGACCAGCTACGCGGCGGGCTCGCCGTACCGCTACGACCCGCTCGCGTACGACGGCGGGTGCGGGCCCGTGCGGGGGTGCGTGGGGCGCAGGGTGCCGGGGAGCTTGGGTGCGGGTGGTGTGGTGCGAGGCGCCTCTACGGCGGTGTCCCTAGGCGCCGTCTCCCGCGCGCTCGAACGACTCCGCGCGAGAGGACTCCCGCTGCGTCGCGGGCGTCGCCCCTGAAGCCGGTGTCCTCGCCGTCGTGCGGCCGAAGGCATCGGACCTCGCTCGCGTGCCCTGCCCGGCGCCGCCGATGTCCCCCGCGGTTCGTGCGGCCCCATCGCGTAGCCCCCGTTGCCCGCCGGCGCCGATGTCGGCGTCCCCGCCGTTGCGCGGCCGAAGGCATCGAGCCTCGCCTACGCACCGTTCGCCGGGCTCGCCCCGAAGCTGATGCCCCCCCGCGAACCGTTCGACCGGCGGAGCCCTACGCGTCCCGGCGTTTCAACAGGACGTACGCGCCGATCAGTGCCGCCGCCACCCACAGGGCCATGATCCCGAAGCCGCCCCACGGTCCGTACGGTGCTGAGTCGTCGACCGGGGTGACCACCTGCATGATCTTGCTGCCGGCCTGGTCGGGGAGGTACTGGCCGATCTTCTTCGTCGCGGAGACGTTGCCGAGGATGTTGGAGATCAGGAAGAAGAACGGCATCAGGATGCCCAGCGACAGCATCGGTGAGCGCAGCATCGAGGCGATGCCCATGGAGAACATCGCGATCAGGGTCATGTAGAGCCCGCCGCCGATCACCGCGCGCAGCACACCCGAGTCGCCGATCTCCGCCTTGTGGGAGCCGAGCATCGCCTGGCCGAGGAAGAACGTGACGAAGCTGGTCACCAGGCCGACGACGAGACAGAGCCCGGTGGCCACCGCGATCTTGCCGAACAGGAAGGTGCCGCGCTGCGGGACGGCCGCCAGCGAGGTGCGGATCATGCCGGTGCTGTACTCGTTCGACACGACGAGCACCCCGAACACGATCATCGCGAGCTGCCCGAGACTCATCCCGGCGAAGCTGATGAACGTCGGGTCGAAGGACAGCTTGTCCTCGGCGCTCATGTCGTCGAACTGACTCTTCGACAGCGCCGAGATCAGCATGCCGAGCCCGATCGTCACCACCAGGGCGAGCGAGAGCGTCCATATCGTCGACGCCACGGAACGGATCTTGGTCCACTCCGACCGGATGACCTGGGTCGCCGCCATGTCAGCCCTTCTTCCAGCCGTCGCCCCAGCCCTGCTGTTGCTCGGCAGGTGCCGCGGGAAGTGGCGCAGGTGTGTCGGAGTGCGCGTGGTACTCCACCGACTCCGCGGTCAACTGCATGAACGCCTCCTCCAGGGAGGCCTGTTGGGGACTCAGCTCGTGCAGCACGAGCTGGTGCGAGGCGGCGAGTTCACCGATCTGCTCGGACTTGCCCCCGTCGACTTCCAGGACCCCGCTGCCGGACTCGACCACCGTGATCCCGGCCTGGTGCAGCACGTCGAGCAGCCGCTCGCGCTGCGGGGTGCGAATACGGACGTACGACCGCGAGTTCTGCTGGATGAAGTCCGCCATGGACGTGTCCGCGAGGAGCCGGCCCTGGCCGATGACGACGAGGTGATCGGCCGTCAGCGCCATCTCGCTCATCAGGTGCGAGGAGACGAAGACCGTACGGCCTTGTGCGGCAAGGGACTTCATCAGGTTGCGGATCCAGTGGATGCCCTCGGGGTCGAGCCCGTTGACCGGCTCGTCGAACATGAGGATGCGTGGATCGCCCAGCAGCGCGCCCGCGATGCCGAGCCGCTGTCCCATGCCCAGCGAGAATCCCTTGGCCTTCTTCTTCGCCACCGCCGTCAGCCCGACGGTGTCCAGCACCTCGTGCACCCGGCTGTTCGGGATCCCGTTGCTCTGCGCCAGGCACAGCAGATGGTTGAAGGCGCTGCGCCCGCCGTGCATGGCCTTGGCGTCGAGGAGGGCGCCGATGTACGTCAGCGGGTCCTTGAGCTGGTCGTAGTGCTGGCCGTCGATGCGTACGTCACCGGCGGTCGGCCGGTCGAGCCCGAGCATCATGCGCATGGTCGTCGACTTGCCCGCGCCGTTCGGGCCGAGGAAGCCCGTGACGATGCCGGGTCTGACGGTGAAGGTGAGGTTGTTCACCGCCACCTTGTCGCCGTACCGCTTGGTCAGCCCCGAGAGCTCGATCATGCGGCCACGCTAAGACGCCCGTTCGGCCGCTGCCACCCGAATGGGCAAACAGAGTCCGACGCCGCAGGCAACAACCGTGAACGCCGTCGCCCAGCCGAACGCGTGCGAGAAGGCTGTGGTGCCGTGTCCGTGCGCGAGGACCGTCGCCAGTACGGCGGTGCCGACACCGCCGCCGAGCTGCTGCACGATCCGGACGGTGGTGCTCGCGTGCGGGATGCGGGCGCGGTCGAGGCCTTGATACGCGCCCACCATGACCGCCATGTTGGCCGCGCTCACCCCGAGCCCGCGCACGACCAGCGCGACGGTGAGCAGCGCGGCACCGGGGTGGGGGAGGAGGAAGGGGAGGGTTCCGAGCGCGCACAGCAGCATGCCCGACACCACGACCGGGCGCGGGCCGACGCGGTCGGTCAGCGGTCCGGTGACCCGGGCCAGCAGACTGCCCACCCCCTGCGGCGCCAGCAGCAGCCCGGCCGCGATCACGCCCTCGCCGCGCACCTGTTGGTAGTAGAGGGGGAGCAGGAACATCCCGCCGAACAACGCGAGCCCGTTCAGGAACGTCAGCAGCGAGGAGACGGCGAAGGCGCGGTCCCGGAAGAGGTGGAGATCTACGAGGGGTTCGCGGGTGCGCAGTGCGTGGCGGGCGAACAGGGCTATCAGGACGGCGCCCACGGGGATCGCCGTCGCGCGGACGGCGCCGGTCTCGGACAGGCCGTAGACGAGGGTGGCGAGGCCGGGGGAGAGGAGCAGGAGGCCCGTCAGGTCCAGGTGGTGGTCGGACCTCGGGGTGTCCTTCGGGACGCCGCGCCAGGCCAGGGCGAGGGCCAGGAGGCAGACGGGCAGGTTGACGTAGAAGATCCAGCGCCAGCTCAGGTGGCCGACGATCAGGCCGCCGAAGACCGGGCCGAGGATCGGTACGACCATGACGGGCAGGGTGATCGCCGCCATCAGGCGGCCGAGGGAGCGGCCTCCGGCGGCCCGCATCAGCAGGGTCTGCATGACGGGGAGCAGCAGTCCGCCGCCGATGCCCTGGACGACCCGGAAGGCGATCAACGAGCCGATGTTCCAGGCGAGTCCGCAGAGGAGCGATCCGGCGAGGAAGAGGGTCAGCGCGCCGAGCCAGACCCGGCGGGAGTCGAAGCGTTCGACGGCCCAGCCGGAGACCGGGACGACCGTTGCGAGGGCCAGGAGATATGCGGTGCTGACCCATTGCAGGCTCGTCGTGGAGGCGTTCAGGTCGTGGCCCAGGGAGTGCAGGGCTATGGAGACGATCGTGCTGTCGAGGAGCGGGGCGAGGGCACCGAGGACGAGGATGCCGGCGAGCTTGCGGACGGCGGGGTCGAGGCGTTCCTTGGGCATGCGGATCTCTCCCGGATTTTAAGAGACGGTGCGTCTCTAAAGAGGACGATAGGCTGACCGGGATTGGAGACGCAAGGTCTCTTAACGGAGGTGTGCGGATGACCGAGGAGGGCACACGGCGGCGGGGTGCCGCCCTGGAGGCCGACATCCTGGACGCCGCCTGGGCCGAGCTGGCGGCGGTCGGATACACCAGGCTCACCATGGAGGGCGTCGCCGCCCGGGCCCGTACCGGAAAACAGGTCCTCTACCGCCGCTGGCGCAACCGTGCGGACCTCGTCATCGCCGCCATGCGCCACCACAGCGGGTCCATCGCGGACCGGGCCCCGGACAGCGGTTCACTGCGCGAGGACGTCCTCGCCGTGCTGCGGCTGATGTCCGAGCGGCAGCGCGAACTCGGCCCGGAAGTCGTCCACGGACTGATGGCCGAGGCCGGCGACAGGAAGCCGGAAGCCGTCGAGATCATGCACGGTGTGATGACGACGGTGCTGGAGCGGGCCGCCGAGCGCGGTGAGGTACCCACCGCGGATCTCCCCGAGCGGATCGTCACCCTGCCCACGGACCTTCTGCGCCACGAGATCGTGCTGAGCGACCGGCCGGTCACGGACGCGACGCTGGAGGAGATCGTGGACGACGTGTTCCTGCCACTGGTGACCGGACACGGCTGAGGCCCGCACCCCCGAAGGGAATGCGGGCCTCAGCCGTACGACTACCGCGTGACTACCGGGACTGCTGAGCCGGAACTCCACGAGAGATCGGCTCGTCCTCGACCGGCGAGCTCGCGGCGGCCACCGCGGCGCCGGTGAGCGTGGCGAGCATCTCGCGCACGTTCGTCAACTGGGCGTTGATGCTGTCGCGACGGTTCGTCAGGGCGGCCAGCTCGCGCTCGGACTCCGAACGGATGCGGTCGGCCTTGGCGTTCGCGTCGGCCACGATGTCCTCGGCCTGGCGCTGAGCCGTCTCCACCGTCTGACGGGCGCGGCGCTCGGCGTCCGTGCGCAGCTTCTCGGCCTCCAGCCGGAGCTGCTCCGCGCGGTGCTCGATCTCCGCGAGGCGCTTCTCGGCCTTCTGCTGACGCGACGCCAGGTCGCGCTCGGACTGCTCGCGGCGCTTGGCGAGGTTCGTCTCGAAGTCGGCGGCGGCCTGCGCGGCCTTGGCGCGGGTCTCCTCGAAGAGGGCGTCGGCCTCCTCGCGCTTCTGCTGGGCGTCCTTCTGGGCTTCGCCACGCAGTTGCGCGGAGTCGCTCTTGGCCTTCTCGACGATCCGGACGCCCTCGTCCTCGGCCTTGGACTTGCGCTCCGCAGCGAACGATTCTGCGTCGTTGCGGACCTGCTGAGCAGCGGACTCCGCGAGTTCGCGGTGCTGCTCGGCCGCGCGCCGGGCCTCCTCACGCAGGTCCTTGGCCTCTTCCTCGGCGAGGCGGAGGATCTTCTCGACCCGCGCGCCGAGACCGGCGTACGACGGCTCTGCGTCGCTTACCTGGGCCGCGGCGTTCTGCGTTTCGAGGTGGAGCTCCTCGATGCGCTTTTCAAGAGCAGTGATACGGGCCAGAGCGCTGTCACGGTCGGAGACGAGCTTCGAGATGCGTTCGTCCACCTGAGCGCGGTCGTACCCACGCCGCACAAGCTCGAAGCCGTAGGGGGAAGTGTCGCTCATGGGGTTCCTGTCGAATGAGACCGGTGAGGTGATAGGTGGAATCCTAGGGGCCGAAGCGGTGTGTCATCGAGCGGATGCGTGTTTGATCTGGAGAATGACACCCCTTTTGAGTGGCTAACCGTCCGACCGCTTGCCAAAGACCGGGTCAAAGGCCCCAGAACGCCCGAACCTCACAGCAGGTTCCAAGCTTTCGCTAGCCTTCAACCGACTTGCCACCCGAACGAGTTGCGCCCGCGGTGGCTGCCGCCTTGACCCCGCCGTCCTTGGCCGCAGTCGGGGCCTCGAAAGACTCCAACGCCTCGAGGACGTCCTGGACACGGGAGATTTCGGCGTTGATGTCCTCGCGGCGGCGGACCAGCACGTCGAGTTCGCGCTTGCCCTCCTCGACCGTGCGGCGGGCCTCGCGGATCGCCTCGACCTTCAGCTCCTCGGCCTCACGGATCAGCGTGGCCTTCTTCTGCTCGGCCTCCTTGAGGAGACCCTCGGCCTTCTTCACGGCGGCGATACGGACCTTGCCCGCCTCGGAGTTGGCCTCCGAGACCAGCTCCTTGGCCTTCATCTGGGCCTTGCCGAGCTGCTCCTCGGCCGCCTTGATGAGCGCGTCGCAGCGGTCGCCGGCCGACTTCATCGTCTCGGCGGACTCACGGCGGGCCCGCTCGTGCAGGTTCTCGATCTCCGTCGTGATGCGGTCGCGCAGCTCCTCGGACCGCTCCCTTATGGCGGTGGCGTCCCGGCGCGCGCCGACCAGCAGCTCGTCCGCGTCCGTACGGGCCTGCTCCACCCGGGTGTTGCCCTCGATCGTGCCCTCGGCCACCAGCCGGTCGGCCTCGGCGCGGGCCGCGCCGACCATCGAGTCGGCCTGTGCCTCGGCGTCCGCCGTCGTCTTCTGCGCCTGCTGCTGGGCCTCGCCGAGCAGCTTGTCGGCCTCCGCCGCGGTCTCCGTGATGAGGGTGTCGACCTGCTCGGCCACGTCCGACCGGCGTTTGTTGGCTTCCTTGCGGGCCTCGTCCAGGGTCCGCTCGGACTCCTCGCGCGCCGCCGCGGTGACCCGCTCCGCCTCCGCCTCGGTGTCCGCCTTGAGCCGCGCGGCCTCGCTCCGGGTCCGCTCGGCGTGCAGTTGCGCGGCACCGACCGTCTCGGCGGCCTCGGCCCGCAGCCGCTCCGCGTCCCCGGTCGCGTCCGAGATCAACTGCCCGGCCTTGGCGACGGCCTCCGACCGCACGCGCTCCGCCTCGTTGATCGTCTCCGTCTGGAGCCGCTCCGCCTCCGCCGTCACCTCGGTGATGAGGGTGTCGGCCTGCGTCGCCGCGTCCGAACGGATGCGGTTGGCGTCCTCACGGGCGTCCGCCCGGGCCCGCGCCGCGTCCTGGTCGGCCTGCGCGATCGCGTCCGCCGCCTCCGTGCGCGCCTGCTGGGTGTGCTCGGCGGCCTCGGCCCGCAGCCGCTCGGCCTCCGCGATGGCGTCCGAAACGGTGCGCTCCGCAAGGGCCTTGGCGGCGTCCGTCTCCTCGGCCGCCCGGCGCCGGACGCGGTTGGCGTCCTCGGTGGCCCGCTCCCGCTCGCTGTAGGCGTCGGCGCGGACCCGGTCCGCCTCCTCCTGCGCCTCGCGCCGGGTGCGGTCCGCCACGTGCTCGGCGGCCGACCTGATCCCCTGGATGTCCTCCTGGGCCTGCTCGTGCAGCCCGGCGACGGATTCCCGTACCTGCTGCGCGTGCTGCTCGGCGCCCGACACCATCTCGGTGGCGCGCCGGTCGGCCTCCTCGACCAGCCGCAGCGCCTCGGACTGCGCCTCCTCCACGCGGTTGCGCGCCGAGGCCAGCAGCTCCTCGCTCTGCTCGCGGGCCCGCTCGCGCTCCTGCCCGGCCTCCTCACGGGCCGACCCGAGCAGCTCCTCGGCCTCACGACGACGCCGTACGGCCTCCTCCTGGGCGGCGGCCAGCGTCTCCGACGCCTCGGTGGCCAGCCGCTCGGCGGCGGCCTGCGCCTCCGCGCGCACCCGGTCGGCGGTGTCCTGCGCCTCGGTCTTGAGCCGCTCGGCCTCCGCGGCCGCCTCGGACCGCAGGCGTACGGCGATGGCCTCGCCCTCGGCGCGGGAGGCGGACGCGTCGGCTGCCGCTTCGTTGCGCAGCCGGTCGGCCTCCGCCTCGGCCTGCGCCTGGAGGGAGCGGATGCGGTCGGCGGCCTCGCCGCGCAGGCGTTCCGTCTCCTCGGCGGCCTCGCGGCGGATCCGCTCGGCCTCCTCACGGGCGTCGGTCAGCGCCTGCTCGGCAGCGGCGAGCCGCTCCTCGGTCTCGGTGTGCAGCCGCGTCAGGCCCTCGGCGGCCTCCTCGCGGCGTGCCTCTATGGCCCGCTCGGTCTCGTCGCGCAGGTCGCGCGCCGCCTGTTCGGCGTCGGCCTTGATGCCCTCGGACTGCTCGATGACCTCCGAGCGGTGCCGCTCGGCTTCCTTGCGGGTGCGGTCGAGGGTCTCCTCGGCCTGGCGGCGCAGGGTGGTGGCGCGCTCGATGGCCTCCGTACGGACCTTCTCGCTGTCCGTGGTGGCGGTCTGGCGCAGCTCGTCGGCGTCGGCCCGGGCCTTGGACAGCAGTTCCTCGGCGGTCCTGGCCGCCTCCTCGATCTGCTGGACGGCCTCGCGGCGGGCCTCGGCGCGGATGCGCTCGCCCTCGCCGACCGCGTCGGCGCGCAACTGCTCGGCCTCGCCGCGCAGTCGGCGCGCCTCCTCCTGCAGCTCGACCGTCTTGGCGCGGTACTCCTTGGTGTCGTCCTTCGCCGCGCCCTTGAGTCCCTCGGCGATGTCGTGCGCCTGGGCGCGCAGCCGGTCGGCCTCGGCCTCCGCCTCGGAGCGGATCCGCTCGGCCTCCTCGGTGGCGGCCTTCGTGGTGTTCTTCGCGTCCTCGGACGCCTTGTCGAGGACGTCCTCGGCGGTACGGGCGGCCTTGGCGAGCTGGGAGGCGGTCTCCTCGGCGGTGAGGCTGCGCGCGTTGTCCTCGGCCTCCGCGACGATCTTGTCGGCCTTGGCCTGGGCGTCGGCGACGATCTGCTCGGCGTCCGACTTGGTGGTCTCGGCCTCCTTGGTGGCCTCCGTGACCAGCCGGGCGACCTGCTCCTTCGCCGTCCGCGTGCGCTGCTCGTTGGCCGACTCGGCGCTGGAGAGGGCCTTGGCGGCGGCCTCCTTGGCCTCGGAGAGGACCTTCTCGGCCTCCAGCCGCGCTTCACGCAGTGAGGTTTCGGCCTCGGCCATGCGCGTCTCGGCGGCCCGGCTCAGCTCGGTGGCCTGGCGGCGGGCGGAGTCCGACTCGTTGACCGTGGAGCTGCGGAGCTGCTCGGCGTGGTCGGTGGCCTCCTGGGCCTGGCTGGAGGCCGCGTTCAGCAGCCGCTCGGCGTCCGTGCGGGCGCGGCGCAGGAGTTGCTCGGCCTCCGCGCGGGCCGCCTCGGCGTCCATCTCCAGCCGCTGCCGGGCCTCGGTGGCGACCCGCTCGGCCTCGGCGCGGGCGGCGGCCAGCGCCTGCTCGGCCTCGGCGCGGGACTCCTCGACGAGCCGGCGGGCCTGGGACTCGGAGCGGGCGCGCAACTGCTCGGCCCACGCCACGTTCTCGTTGACGTGCGATTCGACGGTCTGCCGGCGCTCGCCCAGCTCCTGGTCGAGCTGCTGGCGCCGGGTCACCGCCTCCTGGTGCAGCTCCGCCTGGAGGCGCGCGGCCTGCTCGGCGTGCTCCTGGAGGATGCGCTGGGTCTGCGCGCGGGCCTGGCTCAGCTCCCGCTCGGCGTCCTGCCGCAGTTGGTCGGCCTGGACCTGGGCATTACGAAGCATCTGCTCGGCCTGATAGCCGATGTCACCGCCGTCGTAAGCCGGCCGGGACATGAGGGTGCGGCGCGCCTCGTGCAGCTTGGCGCGCAGCACCTCGACCTGGTAGCCGAGGTCCTCGGCATGCTGGATCGCCTTTTCCCGCTCGGTCTTCAGCCGCTCCATCTCGGCCTCGAACCGAGAGAGGTGGTCGACGTCAGCCGCCGGCTCTCGCTCCTGGCGTTCGTAGCCCCGCACTGCGCGGTCCCATCCGTCCCCTGGTCGCGGTTTACTCCAACGAGCTCCGTCCATCCGCCGGACGGGGCTCCCGGGGAATGGTGTCAGATCAACGGCCGAGCACGGGCTGCTGCCCCGACGCTCGCCCCCCGAAACCGGACCCCGGCATGCGGTCGTCCTGGTTGCGAGCGACGACCGACCCCAACCCTACCGGCCCATATGTACGAGGGTCAGTGCTCAGGTGACTCAACAGGCGCCGAAGTGACCAGTTCTGTCAGTACGCCATGGCAATCCTTTGGGTGCAGGAACGTGATCCGTGACCCCATGGAGCCGCGTCGGGGCTCCTCGTACAGAACGCGTACGCCCTTCCCGCGAATGTCCTCGGAGTCCGTGTCGACATCCGCCGTACCGAAGGCGATGTGGTGGACCCCCTCCCCGTTCTTCGCCAGCCACTTTCCTACGGCGGAGTCGTCGCGGGTCGGTTCGAGGAGCTGGAGGTAGGAGGCGCCGCCGTCGTCCGTGTTGTTGATCTTCAACATGGCCTCGCGTACGCCCTGCTCCTCGTTGACCTCGGAGTGGAACACCTCGAAGCCGTACGTGGCCCGGTAGAACTCGACTGTCTTGTCGAGGTCGAAGCAGGCGATCCCGATGTGGTCGATTCGCGTCAGCATGTATGTAGTGCAGCGCTCACCGGATGGTTACGCAACGTGCGCGCGATCACACCGACGGCCCGATGACGGGGTGGTCTACCGCTCAGTACATTTCAAGTAAACCCTCGTTCACTCCTCAGCTGAAACATGCTGGAAGGGGATCGCACCTCATGTCTGGAACGAACAGCACGACCTCGGTGATCGTCTCGGGCGCCCGGACGCCCATGGGACGGTTGCTGGGCTCCCTGAAGTC
Organism: Streptomyces sp. NBC_01478; assembly: GCF_036227225.1. GTDB lineage: Bacteria > Actinomycetota > Actinomycetes > Streptomycetales > Streptomycetaceae > Streptomyces. The sequence continues at coordinate 7,803,510 of NZ_CP109444.1, forward strand.
CTTCTCCGGAGCCGATCTCGGCGGCTTCGCGATCAAGGCCGCCCTCGACCGTGCGGGTATCGGTGGCGACCAGGTGCAGTACGTGATCATGGGCCAGGTGCTCCAGGCCGGGGCAGGGCAGATCCCGGCACGCCAGGCCGCCGTCAAGGCGGGCATCCCCATGAGCGTCCCGGCGCTCACCATCAACAAGGTCTGTCTCTCGGGCCTCGACGCCATCGCGCTCGCCGACCAGCTCATCCGTGCAGGTGAGTTCGACGTGATCGTCGCGGGCGGCCAGGAGTCCATGACCAACGCCCCCCACCTGCTCCCCAAGTCCCGCGAGGGATACAAGTACGGCGCGATCGAGATGCTCGACGCGATGGCCCACGACGGCCTGACCGACGCCTTCGAGAACATCGCCATGGGCGAGTCCACGGAGAAGCACAACACGCGCCTCGGCATCCTGCGCCCCGAGCAGGACGAGGTCGCCGCGCTCTCCCACCAGCGGGCCGCCGCCGCCCAGCAGAAGGGCGTCTTCGAGGCCGAGATCACGCCCATCGAGATCCCGCAGCGCAAGGGCGAGGCCGTCGTCTTCAGCAAGGACGAGGGCATCCGCGCGGAGACCACGGCCGAGTCGCTCGGCAAGTTGCGCCCCGCGTTCGCGAAGGACGGCACGATCACCGCCGGCACCTCCTCGCAGATCTCGGACGGCGCCGCCGCCGTGGTCGTGATGAGCAAGACCAAGGCGCAGGAGCTGGGCCTGGAGTGGATCGCGGAGATCGGCGCCCACGGGAACGTGGCGGGCCCGGACAACTCCCTCCAGTCCCAGCCCTCCAACGCGATCCTGCACGCCCTGAAGAAGGAGGGCCTGGAGGTCGAGAGCCTCGACCTGATCGAGATCAACGAGGCCTTCGCCGCCGTCGCGGTGCAGTCAATGAAGGACCTCGGGGTGTCCACGGAAAAGGTGAATGTCAACGGCGGCGCCATCGCCCTGGGCCACCCCATCGGCATGTCCGGCGCCCGTCTGGTGCTGCACCTGGCGCTGGAGCTCAAGCGGCGCGGCGGCGGGGTCGGCGCGGCGGCGCTGTGCGGCGGCGGCGGTCAGGGTGACGCGCTGATCGTGCGGGTACCCAAGGCCTGAGCAGCAGTACTTTCTCGCACGTCGGCAAGGGAACGGAGCTGTGATGGAGGACGTCGCCTCGCTGGTGGCCCAGGCCAGGGAAGGCCGGCCGCGTGCCGTGGCCCGGCTGATCTCCCTGGTGGAGGGGGCGTCCCCCCAGCTCAGGGAGGTCATGGCGGCCCTCGCACCGCTGACCGGCGGGGCGTACGTCGTCGGCCTCACGGGATCGCCGGGCGTCGGCAAGTCGACCTCGACCTCCGCGCTGGTCACCGCGTACCGCAAGCAGGGCAGGCGGGTCGGCGTCCTGGCCGTCGACCCGTCCTCGCCGTTCTCGGGCGGTGCCCTGCTCGGCGACCGCGTCCGCATGTCGGACCACTCCTCCGACCCGGGCGTCTACATCCGCTCGATGGCCACCCGCGGCCACCTCGGCGGCCTCGCCTGGTCCGCCCCGCAGGCGATCCGCGTCCTCGACGCGGCGGGCTGCGACGTGATCCTGGTGGAGACGGTCGGCGTCGGCCAGTCGGAGGTGGAGATCGCCTCCCAGGCCGACACCAGCGTGGTGTTGCTCGCTCCCGGTATGGGCGACGGCATCCAGGCGGCGAAGGCCGGAATCCTGGAGATCGGCGATGTGTACGTCGTCAACAAGGCCGACCGCGACGGCGCCGACGCGACGGCCCGCGAGCTGAACCACATGCTCGGCCTCGGCGAGTCCCGCGGCCCCGGCGACTGGCGCCCCCCGATCGTCAAGACGGTCGCCTCCCGCGCCGAGGGCATCGACGAGGTCGTGGAGGCCCTGGAGAAGCACCGGGCGTGGATGGAGGAGCACGGCGTCCTCGCGGAGCGCCGCGCGGCCCGTGCCGCCCGCGAGGTCGAGACGATCGCGGTCACCGCGCTGCGCGCCCGCATCGGCGACCTGCACGGAGACCGCCGCGTCGGCGCGCTCGCGGAGCGGGTGGTGGCGGGGGAATTGGACGTGTACCGGGCGGCGGACGAGTTGGTGGCGGGGCTGACGTCGACGTCGTAACGGTTGCTGACGGCTTGGCTCAGGCACAGTTCAGCGCTGAGCACTCTCACCAACCGGTACGCGGTGACCTGGCGCCCCGGGACACCGGAGGTGGTGCTCGGCACGGTGGCTGCGCTGACGGGCATGTGCGCGCCCCCACTTGGACCCGCCATGCGCTCCGTGTGGGCCGAACTCGTCGGCGACCGGGGGCTGTTGCAGCGCGAACGGTGGGGCCTTGTCTTGGCTGCCGGTTCGTCGTGGCTGGTCGCGCCCACGCGGCGGTAGCCGCACATCGGACACAGCCCCGCACCCCTGAAAGAAGGGCGTTGCCGTGCACGGGATTTGAGGACCAGGCCCCTTCAGGGACGAAGCGGGGGTCCGGGGGCGGCCGCCCCCGGACCCCCGCTTCGACCTAGGGACGACCCCGTTGGCCTCGCAGATGTTCCGCGATCGGCTTCAGTGTTTTGTCGAGTTCCGACAGGCCCTCGGGAGTGACGAGGTCGATGAAGTGCCGCCGTACGGACGCCACATGATGGGGCGCGACCTTCTTCATCGTCTCCAGGCCGTGCTCGGTCAGCACCGCGTACAGTCCCCGGCGGTCCGACTCGCAGTTCTCACGCCGGACCAGATCCGCGTTCTCCATGCGCGTGATCTGGTGCGAGAGGCGGCTCTTGGACTGGAGCGTGGCGGCCGCGAGGTCGCTCATCCGCAGCCGTACGTCCTCCGCCTCGGAGAGATTCACCAGAATCTCGTAGTCGTTCATCGTCAGGCCGAACGGCTGCAGATCCTTCTCGAGTTGGTACGTCAGCAGCCTGTTGACCTCCAGGTGGGTGCGCCAGGCGCACTGCTCCTCATCGGTCAGCCAGCGCGTGGCCGTCTCGGTCTCCATGAATGAAGTCTACCTAAAATGTTGAAAGGCGAACTAGTGAGGGTGGCGTGACGGCGCGCACACGTTCGACGTCACACTCCGCAGACTACCGCTCACAGCCCGAAGCGACGCTGGAGGTCCCCGAGCTGTCCGGGAAGGCGCGGTACGCCCGCTTGCTGTGCGGGGCCTGTGGGGGCCCCGCCTCCGCCCGGTACCCCTGGCTCGTGCGGCACAACCCCGGTGGCCTGCTCGGCCATGAGGGTCTCCGAGGACTGGAGCAGCACCGTGCCCGCTCCGACGAACTCGAACTGGTGCTCCTCGCCGGAGGCCCCGCCGATGCCCGTCATCGCACGTAGGCCGCCCATCAGGCCGGTCATGTACGCGTGGTCGTAGTGATGGCACGGGGAGGGGCAGTCGGCCCAGCCGACGAGGGCCTGCGGGTCCACTCTGATCGGGGGTTCCATGAACACCACCGGGCCGTTCGACGCGGCCACGAACTTGCCGGTGCCGATCAGTGTCAGAAAACCGGGAACGATCGACTGCTTGAGCGCGAGAGTTGGCTGAAAAGCGAGCAGGTTGCCCGAGCGAATGGTCAGGTTGCCGTCTTCGAGGTCGTACGAGTTGACGTCGAAGGCCCGGTCGGCGAGCAGCATCTTGCCCGAGCCCTCCGCCACGACCCAGTCGCTCGCGTGCAGAGGCGAATGGAAGGACGTACGGACAAGTCGGTCGAGTCGCCCGTGCCCGATGCCGTTGAACTCCATCGAGCCGTAGTAGGCGATCATCTTGCCCTTCTGCAGGAACCACTGGCTCCCCTTGAGCTCCACGCAGAAGGTGTACTTGTTGACGTTGTCGTCGACCGGCAGGGTCATCGGGTCGTAGACCGTGGGGCCGGACCCCGCGTACTGGCTCACAGCTTCTCCTCCGACGCCTGGACGTACACCGCGCCGCTGCCGCTCAGCTCCAGTTGGAACGCCTCGCCGGAGCCCCGGCCCACCATGTCGCGCCAACCGAGCGCCGTGGACAGCTTGTTGCGTACGTCGCCGTGGTGGGCGACGTAGGCCTGCGGGTCGACATGGACGGGTCTGCCGGGGGTGATCGGCACCTCGAAGACCCCGCCGTGGGCCATCACGGCGACCGCGCCCCGCCCCTGGAGCGTGGTCGTGAACAGACCCTGGCCGGTGACCTGGCCGCGGACCATGCCCATGACCCCGCCCTGCGAGCCCATGAACATCGTGCCCTGCTGCAAGGTGCCCTCGAAGGCGAGCAGGCGGTCGGCCTCCACGTAGAGGGTGTCGCCGGTGAGCTCGATGATCTGGATGTGGTGGCCGCCGTGACCGAACATCACGGTGCCGCTGCCCTCGACGGTCATCAGAGGGGTCGCCTCGTTCGCCACCCGGCGCCCGATCATCGACATGACGCCGCCCTGGCCGCCCTGGATGTTCGGGGTGAAGGAGACGTCGCCCTTGTAGGCGAGCATCGCGCCGCGCTGGCTGTACAGCCGCTGGCCCGGCATCACCGTGGCCTGGATCATCTTCGAGTTGATCTCGGTGAACGTCATGTCACACGTCCCCCGCGATCGTGTTCCGCTCGCTGGGCTGGACGTAGACGAGCCCGTCGCCCTCGAAGCGGATCTGGAAGGCCTCGCCGCCGCCCTCTCCGAAGAGTGTGCGGAAGGTCACACCGGACTGGAAAGACTGGTTCAGGTTCCCCTGGTGCGCGATGTACGCGCCGGGGTCGACGGTCAGCGGGTACTGCCGGCTCACCCGCAGCACCACCGCGGGGCCGTCCGACACGATCGCCGCCTGGCCGTGCCCTTCGACGGTCGTCGTGAACAGGCCGTTGCCCTGCGAGGCGCCGCGCATTCCCGTGAACGTCGTGCCCGTCCTGAGGCCCGCGTCGGTCGCGAGCAGGTTGCTCGACTCGACGTACAGCTTGTCCCCCTGGAGATTCACGAGGTTGATCTCGGACGCCCGGTCCGCGAACCAGCAGGTCCCCTGCCCCCTCACCTCCATCACCGTCATCTGCTCACCGGTGAGCCGCCGGGTCACCATCCCCCGGATGCCCTCACCGCCGCCGCTCATCTTCTTGAAGGCCATCTGCCCGTCGTACGCGACCATCGAGCCGTTCTTCGCCTTCACGGCGTCCCCGGTCATGTCGACGGCGAGCACCTTGCTGCCCTGGAGTCGAAACATCGCCACGGTGCGAAGGTAACCGCACGGGCGCGGTCGAGGACAGGGCCTGTGGGTGGAGAACGACCCTGACCTGCCCCCTAGGGAGTGTCGCGGGACGCTTCGCCGGACGCGCCGCGCAGTCGTACGACCGCCGTTCCCGCGCCCAGGTCGACCGTGGACCACGGCGGGTCCCCGTCCTCCTCGTCGTCCCGCATCACCAGCGCGCTCTGCCGTTCCTTCAGCTCGGTCTGCTTGCCCGGCGACAGGCTCGCGTGCAACTGCTCGAAGCCGGTCGCGGATATCTGGCCCTGCCGGCCCGCGTTCCGCCAGGGGAGCATTCCCGCGCGGCCGGCCTTCAGGAGCAGTTGGTCGAGGAAGGCGAGTGCGGTCAGCAGGACCACAAGCCCGGGCAGCGTCATGAAGAAAACGAACTGCACGGGCGCTCCCGGGATGTCGGCGGCGGACCTCGGTCTCGAACCCCAGTCTCGACCCCCGGTCCCGGCTCGCTCAGCCGTTTGCCACAATGGGTGAACGTTTGTGCTCGCGTTCACAAACTGTGGACGTCTCCCTCACCGAAGGTGACCTGTGGACATCAAGACCGCCACCGCCATCCGCCGCCTCCGCCTGGTGTCGGCCCCCGAGGCCGTGTCCTTCCTCCTCCTGCTCGTCTGCTCGGTGCTGAAGCGGACCACGGACTTCAACGCGGTGCCTGTGATGGGCATGGTCCACGGCGTCCTCTTCATCCTCTACGTCCTCTTCTGGATCGACGCCTGGAACCGCACCAAGTGGGGCGCGAAGACCGCGGCCTTCTACTTCGTCCTCTCCGTGCTGCCCACCGGCGGCTTCTTCGCCGAGCGCAAGCTCAAGCGCGAGGCCGAGAACGCGCTCATCGCCTCCCGCGCCCGCCAGCAAGGGATCGTGAACGCATGATCGTCGCCTTCTCCGTGACACCGCTGGGTGTCGGCGAGGACGTGGGGGAGTACGTCGCCGACGCCGTCCGCGTGGTCCGTGAGTCCGGCCTGCCCAACCGCACCGACGCGATGTTCACCAGCGTCGAGGGCGACTGGGACGAGGTCATGGACGTCGTCAAGCGCGCGGTCGCCGCGGTCGAGGCCCGCGCCCCGCGCGTCTCGGTCGTCCTCAAGGCGGACATCCGCCCCGGGGTGACGGACGGCCTCACGTCCAAGGTGGAGACGGTCGAGCGGCATCTGGCGGAGTAGCGCGAACACCCTTGGGAGATGAGGGGCTGGGGTCCAAAGCCGGGATCCAAAGCCGGGGCCCAGGGCATTCCTGCCCTGCGGCCCCGGCGCGCTCCTCGACGAAGACCACGACCGGTCGGACCACGACCGGTCGGACCTGGGCCGGCACCTTCGTCAGCCCGGCCATGACCGCGTCGATCGTCTCCTCACCGCGCCCGAGCCGTCACCCGCGACTCCCCATCACCGCCCCGCAGTCGCTCACCGCACCTCCTCCACCGCCCCACTCAACCGCGCCACGACCCCCAGGTCCGGCACCCGCCCCAGCGCGGCGACGACCTGCCCGTTCGCGAACTCCCGTTGCTCCGCCGTCACCGTCGGGTCGATCGCGCACTCCGCCTGGACGTACACGTAGTTGAGGTCGGTCGCGAAGAGCATCGAGAAGGACTGCGGCCCCTGTACGACGGCACGGCCCCCGGCACTCCGATAGGCCCGCGCGACCCGCACGCCCGCCTCGACGCGACCCTCGTTCCCGCCCGACCACACGAACAGGGCGCGGGCCAACTCCCGTTCCGCCGAAGCGGATCCGGCGTTGTCCCAGTCGAGGAGGACGGGGCCGGCCGGGGTGACCAGGACGTTCTGCGGCTGTAGGTCGAGGTGGGACGTCACCAGGTCGCCGGGGTCGGACGGGGTCACCCACCGCGCCAACTCCTGTGCGGAGGTGCCGATGAACCGGCCCAGCGCGTCCGCCCACGGCAGCCCGGCCCGCCGCACCCTCCCGTGCAGGTCCTCCCATTCGGCGTCCTGAGGGCACCGCTCGTACCAGGCGCCCGGCAGCTCGCTCTCGCCCGCCCCTGCCCGGTGCAGCAGCGCCATGGTCCGCCCGAACCAGTCCAGGATGTCCGGGTCGGACACGTCCGCGGGGGTCCCGTCGATCCAGTCGTACAGCTTGATGTGGGAGCCGGCGGAAGGGCCGGAACCGGAGGTGGAAGGGAGACCGGAGCCGGAACCGGAGCCGGGGTCCAGGCGGGAGACATGTGTCCCCTCCCTATGGGGCATCAGCCGCGGCGACGCGATGCCCAGCCTCTCCGACGCCGCCCGTAACGCGGCCTCCCGGCGGACCTGGTTCTCGTCGCAGCCGAAGAGCAGTTCCTTGACGGCCCACGAGGAACCGTTGCCGGACAGCTTCCAGATCTGGCCCAGCGCGCCCCGGGTGACGGGCGTCAGCGTCCACGGTCCGGCGCCGAGCGCGTAGGTCTCGGCGATGAGATCGGCGGTGTCGTGCATGCGGGTGCCTCCCGGGACGCTGCTGAGGATCATGACCGGGGCATTCTCCCCGAGCCGCCCCCGCACCCCGTTCCGCCGCCGGAGGCAACCCCCCACCCACCTGGACGCACCCAGTTCGACACGCCCTCAATTCTCCACTTGTGTGGGGTTATCGGTCCGGTCGATCTTCGGAACCCAACGGCTCCGGCGGTCCCCGGGCGTCGATCACTCCTCAATCATTGGAGGGCGCTGTGCGGCCGGAGGGCTACGACTACGACACCTACAGCCGACTGGCCGGGCCGCTCACCGAGCCGTCCGGTGCGTCGTACCAGGTGCAGTACACCTCGCTCCTCTCGCGCGAGCCCCACCGAATACGCGCTGTCCTCCTGATGAGCCTCGCCCCGGTGCTCACCGCCGCCCTGCTCGTCTACCTCGTCTGGCCCACCCACTGGGTCGAGCGCGAGGGCGGTCAGGAGTGGATGGTCGGCCTCGACGTCGCGATGCTGATAGCCATCGGCCTCATCGAACTGTTCATGGTCGTCAACGTCGCCTCCGTCGCCCACGCCACCCTGGTCGCCCGCGACCCGATCCCCGTCGTCCCCGAGGCCGGCACCCGCGTCGCCTTCCTCACGACGTACGTCCCGGGCAAGGAACCCCTCTCCATGGTCCGCGCCACCCTCGAAGGCGCGGTCAAGGTCACCCACACCGGACCGGTGGACGTCTGGCTCCTCGACGAAGGTGACGACGAGCAAGCCAAGGCCCTGTGCGCCGAGTTGGGCGTACGGCACTTCACCCGGCACGGGGTTCCCGAGTGGAACCGCCCCAAGGGCGTCCACAAGGCCCGTACGAAGCACGGCAATTACAACGCCTGGATCGCGATGCACGGCGGCGACTACGAGTTCTTCGCCTCCGTCGACACCGACCACGTTCCGCTCCCCAACTTCCTTGAGCGGATGATGGGTTACTTCCGAGACCCGGACGTGGCCTTCGTCGTGGGACCTCAGGTGTACGGGAACTACCACAACCCCGTCACCAAGGCCGCCGAGTCGCAGCAGTTCCTCTTCCACGCGTTGATCCAGCGCGCCGGCAACCGCTACCGCGCCCCCATGTTCGTCGGCACCAACAACGTCGTACGGATCGCGGCCGTCAAACAGATCGGCGGGCTGTACGACTCCATCACCGAGGACATGGCCACCGGCTTCGAACTCCACCGCCACCGCAACCCGTTGACCCGCACGCACTGGCGGTCCGTCTACACCCCGGACGTGCTCGCGGTGGGGGAGGGGCCGGCCTCCTGGACCGACTTCTTCACGCAGCAGATGCGGTGGTCGCGGGGCACGTACGAGACGCTCATCAAGCAGTACTGGAGGGCGCCGTTCACGATGCCTCCGGGACGGCTGTTCTCGTACACGATGATGCTCGTCTACTACCCGATGACGGCCGTCAACTGGCTGCTGGGCATCATGAGTTGCTTCCTGTTCCTGTGGTTCGGGGCCTCCGGCACCCAGGTCGCCGCCTCGGTGTGGCTGATGCTCTACAGCGACGCGGCGGCCCTCCAGATCGGGCTCTACCTCTGGAACCGGCGGCACAACGTCTCCCCGCACGAGCCCGAGGGATCGGGCGGTCTCGCGGGCATGGCGATGTCGGCGCTCTCCGCGCCCATCTACCTGAAGTCCTTCGGTGAGGCGCTCATCCGGCGGCCCAGCCGGTTCGTCGTCACCCCCAAGGGCGGCGACGCCAGCCCGGACCGGGTGATGACCTTCCGGATCCATCTCTTCTGGGCGATCCTCCTGGCGACCTCGCTGGCCGCCTCGGTGATCCTCGACCACACCCACGCGGCCATGCGCACCTGGGCGGTCCTCGCGATGGTCATCTCCCTTGCCCCGCTGGGCGTTTGGGTCGGCTCGCTGGTCAAGGAGCGCCGGGAGCGGCACGCGCTGCTCGGCGGCGCGCGCACCGTCGACACGGCCGAGCCCGCGCTCGCCACCACCGGGGCCGGTCCGTCCGTCTCCAGCACCACGACAGGGGGTAGCTAGACCATGGCGTACCAGCCGTCCCAGAAAACCAGGAAGACCGTCCTCGGTATCGGCGGCATCGCCGTCCTGGCCGGCCTCAACGCGCCGGCCGCCCTCGACTTCGCCGGTGAGCAGTACCACGAGTACAAGATCACGCGGCCCGGCTACATGGCCAAGTACGGCTCCTGGGACCAGATCGACATCCCGAAGGAGTACCGCACCAACGCCATCCACGCCTCGCTGCTGCACACCGGCAAGGTCTTGATCGTGGCCGGTTCGGGCAACGAGCAGAAGAAGTTCAACGCGGGATCCTTCGACACCGTGTTGTGGGATCCGAAGGCCAACACCTTCAAGAAGATCCCGACCCCGGTCGACTTCTTCTGCGGCGGACACAGCCAACTCCCCAGCGGCAACCTGCTGGTGGCCGGCGGCACCGCCCGCTACGAACGCCTCGACGGCGAGGTCAAGCGGGCCGGCGGCGGCATGCGCGTCAAGAACGAGAACCCCAACAAGCCGATGTTCCTGAAGAAGGGCACCGTCTTCCGCTCACCGGCCGGCGTCGACTACGTCACCAGGTTCGACGTCACCGTCCCCAAGGCCAAACGCGAGTTCAAGGTCACGTACAACGCCCGTGGTGTGATGCAACCTTGGCAGACCAAGGTCACCGCGAGCGAGGTCCGCGTCTTCGTCGAGGCGACCGAGGCGGGCCCGATGTCGGTCACCGAGAAGCAGGCCCAGTACGACGTCGTCGGCCTCAAGGGCATCGACGCGAACAACACCTACGGCCTCTCCGAGAAGATCACCCTCGACAAGCAGGACTACCAAGGCATCCGCGCCGCCTACGAGTTCGACCCGAAGGCCGAGCGGTACATCTCCGTCGACCCGATGGACAAGGCCCGTTGGTACCCGACCCTCGTCGGCCTCGACGACGGCCGCGTCCTCGCCGTCTCCGGGCTCGACGACGTCGGTGTGATCGACCAGGGCGACAACGAGATCTACGACCCGAAGACCAGGAAGTGGACCCCGGGCCCCAAGCGCTACTTCCCCACCTACCCGGCCCTCTTCCTCACCAAGGGCGGCAAGCTCTTCTACCCGGCCTCCAACGCCGGTTACGGACCCGCCAACAAGGGCCGTGAGCCCGGCCTTTGGGACCTGAAGACCAACAAGTTCACCAAGGTGGCCGGGCTGCGCGACCCCGAGGAGACCGAGACCTCCTCCTCGCTGCTCCTCCCGCCCGCCCAGGACCAGAAGGTGATGATCCTCGGCGGCGGAGGCGTCGGCGAGTCCAAGAAGTCGACCCCGCGCACGGCGGTCGTCGACCTCAAGCAGGACAGCCCCGTCTTCAAGGACGGACCCGATCTCCCCCAGGGCACGCGGTACTTGAACAGCGTGATCATGCCGGACGACTCGGTCTTCACCACCAACGGCTCCTCGGACTACCGGGGCCGCAGCGCCAGCAACATCTTCAAGGCGCAGTTCTACGACCCGAAGGGCAACGCCTTCCGCGAGGCCGCCGCCCCGATGGTCGGCCGCAACTACCACTCCGAGGCACTGCTGTTGCCCGACGGCAGAGTCGTCACGTTCGGCTCCGACCCGCTCTTCGACGACCAGGCCAACACCAAACTGGGCCACTTCGAGCAGCGCATGGAGATCTTCACCCCGCCCGCGCTGCACAAGAACGGCGGCGACAGGCCCGTACTGCAGGACGGTCCGGAAACCCTGGACCGCCACCACCGGGCGACCTTCCGCACCGACCACCCCGACCGCGTCGTCAAGGCCCGTCTGATGCGGCCGAGTTCGGTCACGCACACGACCGACGTCGAGCAGCGCTCCATCGAGCTCGGCCTGGTCAAGGACGGCAAGTCGGTGACCGTGGACGTACCGAACGACCGGGCGCTGGTGCCGCCCGGCTGGTACATGCTGTTCGTGACGGACGCGCAGGGCACGCCGTCGGAGGCCAAGTGGCTTCAGGTGCAGTGAAGTTGACCCGGCTGAACTGAACTGCCGTGCTACGCCTTGGAGTTGCGTGCCAGCTCCAGGGCGTACTCCGGCCACCACTGCCCGGCGTCCGGCCCGCCCTCACACGTACCGTCCGAGGCCCCGGGCCGCTTGATCCACAGATAGGCGTCCAGGGATGCCTCGCCGGTGTCGGTGGTCGGGCGGGTGCCCAGGCCCCGGCCCGGCGGATTGCACCAGGCGCCGGGCAGCGGCCCGTTGCCGTTGCGGCTGGTGTCGACGACGAAGTGCTTGCCGCCGAGGTCCCGGGACAACCGGACGCCGTACTTCTTCGTCACGGCGTCCGTCTGGAAGTTGGACACGTTGAGGGAGAACCCGTCGGCCTCCTCGACGCCGGCCCGCTTCAACGGTTCCACCAGCTTCCAAGGGTCCTGGATCCAGGCCGGGTTGCCCGCGTCGAGATACACCTTCGTCCCGGACTGCTGCTTCAGCCGGACGACCGCCTCGCTCAGCAACTGCTCCCGCTCGCCCTGGTATTCGCCAGGCGTGCACCCGTCCACCATGTGCGCGACGGCATCGGGTTCGAGCACGACTAGCGCCTTGGAGTTCCCCAGCGCCTCGGCGAACTTCCCGATCCACGCCCGGTAGGCGTCCGCGTCCGCCGCCCCGCCGGCCGAGTGCTGACCGCAGTCCCGGTGCGGAATGTCGTACGCCACGAAGACCGCCGTACGCCCCTCCTGCCGCGCGGCCGCGGTCGCCGCCTTGATCACCGGGCCGGGGTCGAGCTCCCCGGCCGGCCACAGTGCGGCCGGCTCCTCGGCGATCCGCTTGAGCAGTGCGGCGTCCTGGGTACGCCCCTCCCGCTCCCACATCTGGATCTGCTCGGCCGCCGGACTCGCCGGGTCGACCCAGAAGGACGTGGAGTGTGCCGGGTCCTTGGACCGGGCACCGGCGACGGCGGCCTCGTCGACGTCGGCGCCGGACGAACAGCCCACCGCCAGCCCGAACACCGAGAGCACCGCGAACGTTCGGATCAGCCGGGACATGCCGCTCCCTTGCGCGAGGGGACATTAAGTGATGATTCGTCAGCAATTGTGGACGATGCATCACCGCACCGGGCCCTGGCGCGCCGGTCGGCCGGTCCTGCACTGTGCTGGGCCCCGGCGTGCCGGTCGGCTGCCGCGTGAGGTCGGGGCGGGTTCCTGGGGGTGCTTTTTCGTGCGCCGGGTCGGGTGTTGGTGTGTCGGGCGGCCGGCGCCTCAGGTGGGCGCGGATTCCCGGTGGTGTGCGGTGTCGGGTGTCGGCGCACCGTGTCGAGCTCTGGAGTGCGGGTCGGTCGTCGGGTGAGGCCGTGGCGGATTCCCGGTGGCGTGCAGTCAGTCGCCGCCCGTGGCCAGCGCGATCCCCAGCGGTGTCCGTTCGTAGAGCACCTGATGGCCGTAGCGTCGCGCCGTGAGCAGGCCCGCGTCGCGCAGCACCGTCAGATGCGCGGACACTGACGAGGGCGCGAGACGGAGACGGTGGGCGAGGGCGGTCGTGGAGGCGGGTTCGTCGAGGGCGGCCAGCACGGTGGCCCGGCCGCGCCCCAGCAGTCGTAGCAGCGCGTCCGGGGTGTGGTCGGCGGGCTCGGCCCACAGGGCGCCTATGCCACGGGCCGGGTAGGCGAGCGTCGGCTGCCAGGGGTGCTCGAAGGTGCTCACCACGTTCGGCCAGATGAAGACGCTCGGCAGCAGCACCAGGCCCTGGCCGCCGAGCCGGCGCTCGTGCTCGCCCCGGAAGTCCACGGTCAGCGTGCCGGCGTCCCAGGCGCAGTGCCGGCTGATCTCCGGGAGCAGCACACCCAGCCCGACCTCGGCGAGCCGACGCGAGTGGAAGGCGATGTCCGCCTCCAGCAGGGCGCGCAGCCGTGGCCAGTCCGGTGCGACCAGGGTGCGCCAGACCGCCTCCATCGCATCCGCCAACTCCTCGATCATGCGGGCGGGTTCACGCAGCCAGGCCCGGCCGCGCGCGGACTCCAGCGCGCCCGGGGTGTCCGCCAGTGACTTGGCCGTGTCTGCCCGGGCCTGTGCCGGATCGGCCGCGCGGACGGCGGCGATCTCCTGCTCGAAGGTGGCCGAGGGCCCGATCGGCGGCGGGCACAGCCAGTCGGGACAGTGCCCGGTCTGCGGCATCAGCAGCCACAGCGGCGCGAGATCGAGGCCGGCCGCCGCCGCACCGGTCCGCCGCAGCCAGGCCGTGTGATAGCCCTGCCGCTCGGGCCGCTTGAGCGTGCGCACCACCTCCTGCGTCTCCCAGAGCGGCGACACGGCGAACCGGCACCTGAGGAAGTCGTCCTCCCCGAAATACAGCCGCGACGGCATGCCCCACCCCCAGAAGAACCAGAAGAACCAGAAGAAACGAGAAGAACCAGACCAGAAGAATCGGCTCGGAAGATTCGGCCGTGCCCGAAACTCTAGGATGCCTCGGCGCCGCCGAGCACGCTGCTGCCCATGCTCCAAGCCCCGCCCGAACCACCCACCGGCTACCGCCGTGTCCTCGCCGTCCCCGAGTTCCGCGTCGTCTTCGCCGCGCACGCGCTCTCCCTCCTCGGCGTCGTCGTCACCGAGATCGCGCTCTCCGTCCTCGTCTACGACCTCACCGGCTCGCCCCTGATGAGCGCGCTGGCGTTCGCGGTGGGCTTCCTGCCGTATCTGATCGGCGGGACACTGCTCGCCGGGGTCGCCGACCGCTACCCGGCCCGACGTGTGCTGGTGGTCTGCGACCTGGTGTGCGCGGCCTGCGTCGCCGCGATGGTGACGCCGGGCACCGGCATCGCCGTCCTGCTGCTGCTCCGCTGCGCCCTCGCCGTCGTCTCACCCGTGTTCGCGGGCACCCGGATGGCGACGCTCGCCGACATCCTCGGCGACGGCGACCTCTTCGTCCTCGGCCGCTCGCTGCTGCGGATCGTGTCGCAGAGCGCGCTGCTCGTCGGGTTCGGGTTCGGCGGTCTGCTGCTCACCGTGGTCTCCCCGCGGCACGCCCTGCTGATCACCGTCGCCACCTTCCTCACCTCCGCCGCCCTGCTGCGCCTCGGCACCCGGCGCCGCCCCGCCCGGAGCAGCGGCGGGGGCGCCCTGCTGGCCGACTCCCTCAAGGGCGCCCGGCAGGTCCTCGCCGACCGCCGGGTGCGGGCGCTGCTCCTGCTCTTCTGGCTCCCGGCGATGTTCGCCGTCGCCCCGGAGGCACTCGCCGCGCCCTACGCGGCCGAACTCGGCGCCGGTTCGACCGGGTTGGGGCTGCTGATGTGCGCCCTGCCCGTCGGCACGATCGCCGGCGAGCTGTACGCCGGCTCCCGGCTGCGCCCCGCGACCCGGCAGCGGATCGCCCTCCCGCTGGTCTGCTGCACCTTGCTTCCCTATCTCGGCTACGCCTGTCGGCCGGGCCTCGCCGTCTCCCTCGCGCTGCTGACGGTCGCCGGCGCCGGGTCCGCGTACACGCTGGGCCTCGACCAGTGGTTCGTACGGGACGTGCCCGAGGAACTGCGCGGCCGGGCCATGACCCTGCTCACCGCCGGGCTGATGGCCATCCAGGGCGTGGGCATGGCCCTGGCCGGTGTGGCCGCCGAGTTCGCCGGGGTACGCGGGGCGGTCGTGGGCGCCGGGGCGCTCGGCACGGTGTGCTGCGCCCTGCTCGCCGTGGAGGCCCGCAGGACCGCCGGGGGACCGAAAGACGAGACGGGGCTGACCACGATGTGACCGGCCGGTAAGGTCTGGTGCCGTGCCGAAGCCCCTCAGTCTCCCTTTCGACCCCATCGCCCGCGCCGACGAACACTGGAAACAGCGCTGGGGAAACGTGCCCTCGATGGCCGCCATCACCTCGATCATGCGGGCACAGCAGATCCTGCTCGCCGAGGTCGACGCGGTCGTCAAGCCGTACGGACTGACCTTCGCGCGCTACGAGGCACTGGTGCTGCTCACCTTCTCCAAGGCGGGCGAGCTGCCGATGTCCAAGATCGGTGAGCGGCTCATGGTGCACCCCACGTCCGTGACGAACACCGTGGACCGCCTGGCGAGGTCCGGCCTCGTCGCCAAGCGCCCCAACCCCAACGACGGCCGCGGCACCCTCGCCTCCATCACCGACAAGGGCCGCGAGGTCTGCGACGCGGCGACCCGCGACCTCATGGAGATGGACTTCGGTCTCGGTGCCTACGACGCCGAGGAGTGCGCGGAGATCTTCGCGATGCTGCGGCCGCTCAGGGTCGCGGCGGCGGACTTCGACGAGGACTGACCCGGGCGAAGGACGAGGACTGACCCGGGGAAAGATCGCCAGGAACCGGTCGTTACGCTCGTCCTCATGAAAAAGAGCGTGCTGACCCGCTACCGCGTCATGGCGTACGTCACGGGTGTCCTGCTGGTCCTGCTGTGCTTCAGCATGATCGCCAAGTACCTCCTCAAGATCGACGGCGCCGGGAGTTTCACCGAGGTCGTCGCCATCGCGCACGGCTGGCTGTACGTCGTCTACCTGCTCTTCGCGTTCGACCTGGGCTCCAAGGCGAAGTGGCCGGTCGGCAAGCAGCTCTGGGTGCTGCTCGCGGGGACCATCCCGACGGCCGCGTTCTTCGTGGAGCGGAAGATCAGCCACGAGCTGGAGTCGAAGATCGTCGACCCTGCTCCGGTCGCCGCCAAGGTGTAACACCCACCGCCGTACGAGTCGCGTACGGCGGTTGCCCATCGACATTTACTAGGACGTCCTAGTAAATTCGAAGGTATGGACGCTGACGCCATCGCAGAGGGCCGCCGACGCTGGCAGGCCCGGTTCGACGCCGCACGCACGCGTGAGGCCGACTTCACCACGCTCTCCGGGGACCCGGTGGAGCCGGTGTACGGGCCTCGCCCCGGGGACAGGTACGACGGCTTCGAGCGGATCGGGTGGCCCGGCGAGTATCCGTACACGCGCGGGCTGTACGCGACGGGCTACCGCGGGCGGACGTGGACGATCCGGCAGTTCGCCGGGTTCGGGAACGCCGAGCAGACCAACGAGCGCTACAAGAAGATCCTGGCCAACGGCGGCGGCGGGCTCTCCGTCGCCTTCGACATGCCGACCCTCATGGGCCGCGACTCCGACGATCCGCGCTCGCTCGGCGAGGTCGGCCACTGCGGGGTCGCCATCGACTCCGCCGCCGACATGGAGGTCCTGTTCAAGGACATCCCGCTGGGCGATGTGACGACCTCCATGACCATCAGCGGACCCGCCGTCCCCGTCTTCTGCATGTACCTGGTCGCCGCCGAGCGGCAGGGCGTCGACCCCGCCGTCCTCAACGGCACGCTCCAGACGGACATCTTCAAGGAGTACATCGCCCAGAAGGAGTGGCTCTTCCAGCCCGAGCCGCATCTGCGCCTCATCGGCGACCTCATGGAGTACTGCGCGACGGGCATCCCCGCCTACAAGCCGCTGTCCGTCTCCGGCTACCACATCCGCGAGGCCGGTTCCACGGCCGCGCAGGAGCTGGCGTACACCCTCGCGGACGGCTTCGGGTACGTCGAACTCGGCCTGTCCCGGGGCCTCGACGTGGACGTCTTCGCGCCCGGCCTGTCCTTCTTCTTCGACGCGCACGTCGACTTCTTCGAGGAGATCGCCAAGTTCCGCGCGGCGCGCAGGATTTGGGCCCGCTGGATGCGGGACGTCTACGGCGCGCGGTCCGAGAAGGCGCAGTGGCTGCGCTTCCACACCCAGACCGCCGGCGTCTCGCTGACCGCGCAGCAGCCGTACAACAACGTCGTCCGTACGGCAGTCGAGGCGCTCGCTGCCGTCCTCGGCGGGACCAACTCGCTGCACACCAACGCCCTGGACGAGACCCTCGCGCTGCCCAGCGAGCAGGCCGCGGAGATCGCGCTGCGCACGCAGCAGGTGCTGATGGAGGAGACCGGGGTCGCCAACGTGGCGGATCCGCTGGGTGGTTCGTGGTACGTCGAGCAGCTCACCGACCGGATCGAGGCGGACGCCGAGAAGATCTTCGAGCAGATCAGGGAGCGCGGGCTGCGGGCCCACCCGGACGGGCGGCACCCGATCGGGCCGATCACCTCCGGCATCCTGCGCGGCATCGAGGACGGCTGGTTCACCGGCGAGATCGCCGAGGCCGCGTTCCAGTACCAGCGGTCCGTGGAGAAGGGCGACAAGCGGGTCGTGGGCGTCAATGTGCTCCACGGGTCGGTCACCGGGGACCTGGAGATCCTGCGGGTCAGCCACGAGGTGGAGCGGGAGCAGGTCCGGGAGTTGGGGGCGCGGAAGGGCGTACGGGACGAGGCGGCCGTGGCGGCGGCCCTGGACGCGATGCTCGCGGCCGCGCGGGACGGGTCGAACATGATCGGGCCGATGCTGGACGCGGCGCGGGCGGAGGCGACGCTGGGGGAGATCTGCGGAGTGCTGCGGGACGAGTGGGGGGTGTACACGGAGCCCGCGGGCTTCTAGGCCTGTCCGGCGGATCGTGCCGCAGACGCGGGGCGTGGCAGGCACCCGTGAGGGCGTGGGGACCCGTAGCGCGTCGCCGCCCTCCTCCGCCCTGCGGCCGCACGCGTCACCTCCCGCTCACCGACGTCCATCGGGCTCCGCCCATGTCCTGAGACCTGATCCGCCGCACAGACCCTAGGGGTTGTTGAGCGACGTCAGGCCGAGGAGCAGGACCTGGGTGAGGCTGTGGACCCAGCGTTCGTCGGCCGGTTCCGCGCTCACCAGGGTCCGGTGCACCACCGCCCCCGCCACCACGTCGAAGATCAGGTCCGCCGTGCGCGCCGCCTCCTCCGGGTCCGTCTCCGGGGAGAGTTCGCCGCGTGCCTGGGCCCGCGCCCGGCCCTCCACGACCAGGCACTTCTGGCGGTCGACGATCGACTCGCGGATGCGGTCGCGCAGGGCGTCGTCGTGGATGGACTCGGCGACCACCGCCATCAGTCCGCTCTTGGCCTCGGGGCGGGCCAGGATCGCCGCGAACTGGAGGACGACGCCCTCGATGTCGGCGGCCAGCGTGCCCCGGTCGGGGAGGTGGAGTTCGTCGAAGAGTTCGGCGACCGCGTCGACGACGAGTTCGTTCTTGCCGGCCCAGCGGCGATAGAGGGTCGTTTTTGCAACCCCCGCGCGCGTGGCGACGTCTCCCAACGTGAGCCTGGACCAGCCGAGTTCGACCAGGGCCTCCCGGGTGGCCGCGAGGATCGCGGTGTCCGCGGTGGCGCTGCGCGGGCGTCCTGCGGCGCGTGGTGCGGGAGTGCTGCTCTGCATCCCCAGACCATAACCGGCGGTTCCTGTGGTGCAGTGAGGGAGATCACTGGGTACGTCTACCCCGGAGGCACCCGCTGCTATTACGCTACTACCCGTAGCGAAACCACGGGCGCGGGGTGGGGACCCGGCGCCGAACAGCGCGCATGTGGCCTGCAACCGGCTCGCAACAGACCGGCTTTCACAACGCTTTTCATTCACACGCGCGGACGGGGGAGGATAGACGCATGCAGCCACGGAACATGTCCATGAGCGGAGTCGTCGACCTCGCCGCGGTGAAGGCGGCCCAGGAGGCCAAGGTCAAGGCGGAGCAGGCGCGCGCCGAGACCGCCCGGCAGGGAGGCGGCGGGGCCGTCTCGCCGGCCGACCTGGTGATCGACGTAGATGAGGCGGGGTTCGAGAGCGAGGTCCTGCAGCGGTCCACCGAGGTCCCGGTCGTCATCGACTTCTGGGCCGAGTGGTGTGAGCCGTGCAAGCAGTTGAGCCCGCTCCTGGAGCGGCTCGCGCTTGATTACAACGGGCGCTTCGTCCTTGCCAGGATCGACGTCGACGCCAATCAGATGCTGATGCAGCAGTTCGGGGTGCAGGGCATCCCGGCCGTCTTCGCGGTGGTCGCCGGCCAGGCGCTGCCGCTCTTCCAGGGGGCCGCCGCCGAGCCGCAGATCCGGCAGACCCTCGACCAGTTGATCCAGGTCGCCGAGCAGCGCTTCGGTCTCACCGGTCTCGAGATCGACCCCGACGCGGCGCCGGGGGAGCGGCCCGAGGTGGTCGCCGAGACGCCGGCGGGACCGTACGACGGGCTGCTCGAAGCCGCCGTACAGGCCCTGGACGCGGGGGACTTCGGCGGGGCCGTGCAGGCGTACAAGAACGTGCTGAGCGACGACCCGGGCAACACCGAGGCCAAACTGGGGCTCGCCCAGGCCGAGTTGCTGCAGCGCGTGTCCGCCCTCGACCCGCAGCAGGTGCGCACCGAGGCGGCCGAGAAGCCCGGTGACGTGCCCGCGCAGATCGCCGCCGCCGACCTCGACCTGGTGGGCGGTCATGTGGAGGACGCGTTCAGCCGGTTGATCGACACCGTGCGGCGCACGGTGGGTGACGACCGGGATGCCGTACGGCTGCGGCTGCTGGAGCTGTTCGAGGTCGTCGGGGGCGATGACCCCAGGGTGACGGCGGCCCGGCGGGCACTGGCGAGGGCGCTGTTCTGAGCGGGGTGCGGGGCCGGTTCTGACCAGTCGGTAAACCTCGTGACGTGTGATGCCGGAGTGAAAGATTTGCCGACGGTGTGTCACTGCGGCCGCGCTTTACCAAATCTTGGTAATCGCGGCCGCTGTTACTTGGAGTAAGTCAGAGCCGTTGATCTGTCGGATTGTGTCCGAAGATTGAAGCTTTTGTCCTGGCCCACGATGACACCCAGCGTTGTCGACCGATACCGGCGGGTCGTTGTTCGGTTATCCGGCCGTTACTACCCAGTAACGAAGCCCCTTGTGCGGGCGGCGAGAATGCACCACGATCGGCGACGCTCGGTCCATTTCCGCACCCCCGACAGCCGGTCGGGTCCACGGAGTCTCCTGGGTCCCCACCGAGTAGAGCCGGAAACAATGGAGTCGGCTCTTGGGCAGGGGGGTCTTCGCCGTGCGGCGGAGCCTGTCCAGCAAGGTTGTGCGTGATGTGCGTCAGGCGCGACCAGTGGTTGTCGCTCGGGGGTGATCGCCGGTGATCGGTGCGCGGTTCGCGCCTCCGAGGACGGGCGCTCCCCTTCCCGAGGACGTAGCACTTCTCCCATCCCTGCCCGGCTGAGCCGCCATCTGGGGGCAGTCAGGGCCAGGAGATGTACGTCCGAGAAGGAGGAAATATGGAGTCCCAGGTGCGTGGCGGGACGAGATGGAAGCGCTTCGCTGTGGTCATGGTGCCCAGCGTCGCCGCTACGGCGTGTATAGGTGTCGCCCTCGCGCAGGGTGCTCTCGCCGCGTCATTCAGCGTTTCGGGTCAGTCGTTCAAGGTGACGGCGGACTCGCTCGAGGGCAAGGGCTTCGCCCAGTACGGCGCCCTCGACTCGGGTTACACCATGACCGGCGGGAACGCGCTGCACCCGGTCGCGGTCTCGTCGTTCAAGACCGCCAAGATCACCAACATGTGCCAGTCGGTGGTCACCCCGAACATCCCGCTGCTCGGGTCCGTCAGCCTCGTGCTGCACGCGGGCGGCAGCGGTACGCCGGTCCAGGCCGACAACCTGTACATCGACGTCGAGGACCTCAGCGCCGACGCTGTGTTCCACAACATCGACATCGGTGTGGCCGCCGGAGACACGGGCCCGACGAAGGACGGTGGCCAGGGTCCGGGCATGAAGGGCGGCAAGGAGGCGGCGAACCCGTACGGGTTCGCGCAGCAGGCCGAGTCGGTCGAGCTCACCAAGGTGCAGCAGACGGCGTGGGCCACCACCGCCGGAACCTTCAAGCTCAGCGGGCTGAAGATGTCGGTCTCGGCCGGCACCCACGAGTGCTACTAGGCACTTGACGGCGGGCGGGGGAGCCGGTGGCGCCCCCGCCCGTCCACTTCCAGCCGCACCTTCACACAAGGTGCAACTCTCCACCACAGCAACGCCGTACCAGGGAGCTGTTTTCCATGAGCGCCGAGACTCCTGCCGCACCCGGCCAGTTCGCCCGCCGGAGGCTGCAGTTTCGTGCCTGGCGTGGCACGAGGCCGTTCTGGGCCGGTCTGTTCGTCATGCTCGGCGGACTCCCGATCGCCTACTTTCCGTACGCACATCTCCAGGTGGGGCATCTGACCCTGGCGATGGCGACCACCGCGGGCGCCGGGTCCCTGATCATCGGCGTGCTGCTCGTGGTCCTGGGCTTCAGCCTCTGGTACCAGAAGCACGTGCGCACCTTCGCGGGTGTCGCGGCGATCCTGCTGGCGCTGGTGTCCATCCCCGTGTCCAACCTCGGTGGCTTCCTCATCGGCTTCCTCCTCGCCATGGTCGGCGGGGCACTGGCCGTGTCGTGGGCGCCGGGCGCACCGCCGGAGCCGCAGTCGCTCCAGGACCTGTCGCGGGGAGAGGGCGGCGCTCCGCAGGCCGCACCGTACGAGTCCGACCCGGAGGCCACGCCGTACGGGACCGCTCCGTACGAAGGCGCCCCCGAAGCCGCGCCGCACGTACCCGCCGACGACGCGGGCGAGCCGAACGATCTGTCAGGAACGAGCCCGGTGAGCAACGGGGCGAACGGGAGGCACAGTGCCGGCTGACGAGGTGACCCACGGGACTGATGTGGAGGAGTCCCGTGTGAGAACCGGGCCGCGGCACGCGGCGCCCAAGAAGCCGCTGCTCACCAGGCTCCACATGCCCGCCGGCAAGGCGATAGCCACGGTGGCGATGCCGACCGCCGTGATCATGGGGTTCGGTTTCACGTCCTCCCTCGCGCTCGCCGACAACGGTGCGACGACCTCGCCGTCGTCCAAGAGCCTGACCGCCGACGAGTACAAGGACTGCGTCGCGGCGCTGGCCGAGTCGTCGGCGAGCCCCTCGGCCTCGCCGTCCACGTCCGAGAGCGAGTCCGCCGACACCTCCACGGACGACGCGACACCGTCGGCATCCGCGTCGAAGGACACCGACTCGGGCACGACCTCTTCGTCGGATTCAGGTTCCGACGACAAGGCCACGCCCACCGCCACGCCGTCCGCCTCCGCGAGCAAGTCGGCGGACACGAGCGGTTCGTCGGGCAGTACGGCCACGGCGACGCCCTCCGCGTCCGAGAGCAGTAGCGGCAACCTGCTGGACACCATCGGCGACGCCATCACCGACATCCTCACCGGCGGTTCCTCCGACTCGACGGCGAGCGCCACCCCGACGCCGACCGCGTCCGCCTCGGCGAGCGCCACGAAGGACACGTCCACGGACGACTCCGCCGGCGCGTCCGACACCGTCAAGGACACGACGAAGAAGGTCACCGACACGGTCGACGACACCGTGAAGGACGCGACCGACGCGGCGACGGAGGCGGCCGAGGACACGGCCACCCCCACCGCCACCGCTTCGGACACGGCCACCGCCAGCCCGTCCGCGAGCGCGAGCACCGACACCTCGGACTGCCCGGTCGCCACGGACGACCTGAGCGGCGTCGACAACAAGATCCTGCTGCCCGACGACCCCTGGTACCTGAACGCGAGTTCACTGCTGCTCAAGGGCGCGGACTACCAGGGCGTCGTCGAGGTGAAGACCGCCAGCGGCAAGGTCAAGAAGGTCCTGAAGTATGTCATCTCCGGCGGCACCGACATCGGCGACCTGCACCAGACGGTCGACGACAAGCAGTCCGGCAAGACGTACCACGTGCAGGCGGCCTCCGGCTCGACGTCCACGATCCGCGACGGCGACACGGTGATGTACACGGAGTCCATCTCGGGCAACCTGTTCGGACTGATCCCGATCACGTTCGACCCGGACAACCCGCCGCCGCTGAACATCCCGCTGATCTACTTCACCAACGTGAAGGTGGTCCAGGCCGGCCAGTTCGGCGGCACGCTGACGGTCCCCGGACTGCGCAGCTACCAGAACTGAGCCCGTCCACAAGCCCGTTCGGGAGCCGCAAAGGAGCAGTGCCCCGCCGAGTACCCACTCGGCGGGGCACTGCTCTGTCCGGTGTCCGGAGCGCGGTCGATCCACAGAGGCCGATCCAAAAGGAGGACAGATGATCGACTTCTCCTTCGAGCCCCGCGCCGACGACACCTTCTGGTCCCCGGCACGGCGACCGGAGCACCCGTACCGGTCGGAGCACCCGGTGCTGACCGGCGCGGACTTCTCCGTGAGCTGTTTCCGGGCGGACGCACGGCTCGTAGTGCACGGCGTGGATCTCGGCCTGCGCACGCCGGGACTGCCCGTCGTGGACTTCGCTCTCATGCTGGAGTACGCGAGAAGAGAGCTGGAGACCCGGAGCGACATCGCGGTGGAGACGAGCGTGAGCGGCCATGTGTTCTCCCTCAGCCGCGGAGCCGAGACCGTCACCCTCACGACGAACTACGCGCCGGACGTGGTGGAGCTGACCTGGGCCGAGCTGCGGCAGCTCACCGACCGGGCGAAGGCCGAGGCGTTCCGGCTGATCACCACCGCCCACCCGGAGCTGCGCGCCAACGCGTGGCTCCGGGAGACGGTAGGAGCGCCGTCGGCCGCGTGATCCGGTGGCGGACGGACCGAGGGCGCCCCCTTTCACAGGGGGCGCCCTCAGCGCCGTACAAAGGTGCAAAAGCCTTCAGCGGTACGTCAGTTGCCCTCGCCGCCGCCGAGGTGGTGGACGCGGAGCATGTTCGTCGTGCCGGCCACGCCGGGGGGCGAGCCGGCGGTGATGATGACGGTCTCGCCCGGGTTGAAGCGGTTGATCTTCGCGATCTCGCCGTCGACCATGTCGACCATCTCGTCCGTGCTGTTGACGAACGGCACCACGTGCGACTCCACGCCCCAGCTCAGCGTGAGCTGGTTGCGGGTGCTCTCGTCGGTGGTGAAGGCGACGATCGGCTGGGAGGCGCGGTAGCGGGACAGCCGGCGGGCGGTGTCACCGGACTGCGTGAAGGCCACCAGGGCCCGGCCGCCGAGGAAGTCGGCGATCTCGCACGCGGCACGCGCGATCGAACCACCCTGCGTCCGCGGCTTCTTGCCCGGCACGAGCGGCTGCAGGCCCTTGGCGAACAGCTCCTCCTCGGCCGCCTGGACGATCTTCGACATCGTCTGCACGGTCTCGATCGGGTAGGCGCCCACCGAGGACTCGGCGGACAGCATGACCGCGTCCGCGCCGTCCAGGATCGCGTTGGCCACGTCGGAGGCCTCGGCGCGCGTGGGGCGGGAGTTGGTGATCATCGACTCCATCATCTGGGTCGCCACGATCACCGGCTTGGCGTTGCGCCGGCACAGCTCCACGAGGCGCTTCTGCACCATCGGGACCTTCTCCAGCGGGTACTCGACGGCGAGGTCGCCGCGGGCCACCATCACCGCGTCGAACGCCGCGACCACGGCCTCCATGTTCTCGACCGCCTGCGGCTTCTCCACCTTGGCGATGACGGGGACCCGGCGGCCCTCCTCGTCCATCACCTTGTGGACGTCGTACACGTCGCTCGCGTCGCGGACGAAGGACAGGGCGACCATGTCGCAGCCCATCCGCAGCGCGAAGCGCAGGTCCTCGACGTCCTTCTCGGACAGCGCGGGCACGTTCACGGCCGTGCCGGGCAGGTTGATGCCCTTGTGGTCGGAGATGACGCCGCCCTCGATGACGATCGTCTTCACGCGGGGGCCTTCGACGCTGAGGACCTTCAGCTCGACGTTGCCGTCGTTGATGAGGACCTGGTCGCCGCGGGAGACGTCACCGGGCAGGCCCTTGTACGTCGTACCGCAGATGGTCTTGTCGCCCGGGATGTCCTCGGTGGTGATGGTGAACTCGTCACCGCGCACCAGCTCGACGGGACCCTCCGCGAAGGTCTCCAGGCGGATCTTCGGGCCCTGCAGGTCGGCGAGGACGCCGACGGCACGGCCGGTCTCCTTGGCCGCGGCACGGACGCGGTCGTACCGCCCCTGGTGCTCGGCGTGGGTGCCGTGGCTGAAATTGAAGCGGGCCACATTCATGCCGGCCTCGATCAGCGACACCAGTTGTTCGTGGGAGTCGACCGCGGGGCCGAGAGTACAGACGATTTTCGAACGGCGCATGGGACGATCCTATCGGTTTGTTTCGCTACGGAATATTCCGTCTGGCGGAAGATACAAATGGGCGGGCATGCGCTCAGGCGTTGTAATTTCCGACCAGTGCATAGGTCTGAGTGGCGATCTCCAATTCCTCGTCCGTCGGCACCACGGCGACCGCGACCCGCCCGGACGCCGGCGAGATCAGCCGCGGTTCATCACTCCGTACGGCGTTCAGCGCGCCGTCGACCTCGAGCCCCAGCAGCTCAAGGCCCGCGACGGCAGCTTCCCGCACCGCACTCGCGTTCTCCCCGACTCCCGCTGTGAAGGCGACCGCGTCCACCGTGCCGAGTACCGCGCAGTAGGCACCGATGTACTTCTTCAAACGGTGAATGTAGATGTCAAAGGCGAGTTCCGCCTGTTCGTCGCCCTCGTCGACCCGGCGCCGGATCTCGCGCATGTCGTTGTCCCCGCACAACCCGATCAGACCGCTCTTCTTGTTGAGAAGAGTGTCGATCTCATCGGTGGACATTTCGCCAACACGCATCAAATGGAAGATGACGGCCGGATCCAGGTCTCCCGACCTGGTCCCCATCACCAGCCCCTCCAGCGGGGTCAGCCCCATCGAGGTGTCCACACACCGCCCGCCCCGCACGGCCGAGGCGGACGCCCCGTTCCCGAGGTGCAGCACGATGACGTTCACGTCCGCGGGTGCCTTCCCCAGCAGCTTCGCCGTCGCCCGCGACACATACGCGTGCGAGGTCCCGTGGAAGCCGTACCGCCGGATCCGGTACGCGTCCGCGGTCGCCACGTCGATCGCGTACCGCGCGGCCGACTCCGGCATCGTCGTGTGGAACGCGGTGTCGAACACGGCGACCTGCGGCAGATCCGGCCGCAGCGCCATCGCGGTCCTGATCCCGACCAGGTTCGCCGGATTGTGCAGCGGAGCGACGGGTATCAGCCGCTCGATCTCGGCGAGCACGGCGTCGTCGATCACGGTCGGTTCGGTGAAGATCAGCCCGCCGTGCACGACCCGATGCCCGATGGCCGCCAACTCCGGTGAATCCAGCCCGAGTCCGTCCTTGGAAAGCTCCTCCGCCACGGCCTTCAGGGCGGCCTCGTGATCGGGGATCGGCCCGGTGAACTCCCGTACGGCGCCGGTCGTCACGCAGGTGTGCTTGAGCCGGGAGGTCTCCTCGCCGATCCGCTCGACGAGTCCGACGGCGAGGCGGGTGCTGTCCGCCATGTCGAGGAGCTGGTATTTCACCGACGAGGAGCCGGAGTTGAGGACGAGGATGCGGGTCGCGCTCACTGGGCGTTTGCCTTCTTGGTCGGGGACTGCGCCTGGATCGCCGTGATGGCGACGGTGTTGACGATGTCCGAGACGAGGGCACCCCGGGACAGGTCGTTGACGGGCTTGCGCAAGCCCTGCAGCACCGGCCCGACGGCGATCGCGCCGGCCGAACGCTGCACGGCCTTGTAGGTGTTGTTGCCGGTGTTGAGGTCGGGGAAGATCAACACGCTTGCCCGGCCCGCGACTTCGGACTCCGGCATCTTGGTGGCGGCGACACTCGGCTCGACGGCGGCGTCGTACTGGATCGGCCCCTCGATCCGCAGATCGGCCCGCCGCAGCCGGACCAGTTCCGTGGCCTCGCGCACCTTGTCGACGTCGGCGCCCGAGCCGGACGTACCGGTCGAGTACGACAGCATCGCGATCCGCGCCGCGACGCCGAACTGCTCGGCGGTGGCGGCCGATTGGACGGCGATGTCGGCCAACTGCTCCGCGTTCGGGTCGGGGTTGACCGCGCAGTCGCCGTAGACGAGGACCTTGTCGGCGAGGCACATGAAGAAGACGGACGAGACGATGTCGGCGTCCGGCTTGGTCTTGATGATCTCGAAGGCGGGCCGGATGGTCGCGGCCGTGGAGTGCACGGCGCCGGAGACCATCCCGTCCGCCAGCCCCTCCTGCACCATCAGGGTGCCGAAGTAGTTCACGTCGGCGACGACGTCGTGGGCCAGCTCGACGGTCACGCCCTTGTGGGCGCGGAATTCGGCGTACTTCTCGGCGAAGCGGTCGCGCAGTGGGGAGGTCTGCGGGTCGATCAACTGGGCGGCGCTGAGGTCGATGCCGAGGTCGGCGGCCCGCTTGCGGATCTGGTCCTCGGGGCCCAGCAGGGTCAGCTCGCAGACGCCCCGGCGCAGGAGTACCTCGGCGGCGTGCAGGACGCGGGGCTCGGTGCCCTCGGGGAGGACGATCCGGCGCTTGTCGGAGCGGGCCCGCTCCAGCAGCGTGTGCTCGAACATCATCGGGGTGAGGCGGTCGCTGCTCGGCGCGGAGACCCGCTTGAGCAGGTCGCTCGTGTCGACGTACCGCTCGAAGAGGCCGAGCGCGGTCTCCGCCTTGCGCGGGGTGGCCGCGTTCAACTTCCCTTCCAGGGCGAAGAGTTCGCCGGCGGTGGGGAAGGAGTTCCCGGCCACCGAGACGACCGGGGTGCCCGGCGCGAGGCGGGCGGCGAGGGTGAGGATCGTGTCGCTCGGCACCTCGTTCAGGGTGAGGAGCACGCCGGCTATCGGCGGGGTGCCGGCGCTGTGCGCGGCGAGGGCGCCGATGACGAGGTCGGCGCGGTCGCCCGGGGTGACGACGAGGCAGCCGGGCGTCAGCGCGTTCAGGAAGTTGGGCAGCATCGCCCCGCCGAACACGAAGTCCAGCGCGTCCCGGGCGAGCCCCGATTCGTCCCCGAGGACCACCTTGCCGCCGAGGGCGTGGGTGATCTGCGCGATGGTGGGCGCGGAGAGGGCGGGCTCGTCCGGTACGACGTAGCAGGGCACCGGCAGCCGGGTGTCGAGCCGGTCGGCGATCGCGGCCCGGTCCTCGGGGGCGACCCGGTTGGTGACCATGGCGAGGACGTCGCAGCCGAGCCCGTCGTACGCCCGGTACGCGTTGCGCGTCTCGGCGAGCACCGACTCGGCGGTCTGCTTGCGGCCGCCGACGACGGGGATGACGGACGCGCCGAACTCGTTCGCGAGGCGGGCGTTGAGGGCCAGCTCGTCCGGGAACTGGGTGTCCGCGAAGTCGGTCCCGAGGACGAGGACGACGTCGTAGTCACGGGCGACGAGATGGAACCGGTCGACGAGCGTCGACACCAACTCGTCGGTCCCCTGCTCGGCCTGGAGGGCGGAGGCCTCGTGGTAGTCCATGCCGTAGACGGTCGCCGGGTCCTGGGACAGCCGGTAGCGCGCACGCAGCAGCTCGAAGAGGCGGTCGGGGCCGTCGTGGACGAGGGGGCGGAACACCCCCACCCGGTCGACCTGCCGGGTCAGGAGTTCCATGACCCCCAGCTCGACGACCTGACGGCCGTCGCCGCGGTCGATCCCGGTCACGTACACACTGCGGGTCACGCGTGGTCTCCCCTTCCGGCGGATTCTGACGCTTGCTGGCTGCCCGTTTCGGCGGTCATGAAAATCGCCCACAGGGGTGAGCGGAACCCTCTTGACAATACCTCCGGGGGTGGTTAAGACGCCCCCCGGTCCGGCGGGAGCGGCGTCGCCCTGGGGGACGTGAAACAATCGGGTCCGGCTCACCGGTCTCAACAGCGAGCAGGAGACACAGCACGATGCGCATCGGAGTTCTCACCGCAGGCGGCGACTGCCCCGGCCTGAACGCCGTGATCCGATCGGTCGTGCACCGAGCGGTCGACAATTACGGCGACGAGGTCATCGGCTTCGAGGACGGCTACGCCGGACTGCTCGAAGGTCACTACCGCACCCTCGACCTCGACGCGGTCAGCGGCATCCTCGCCCGCGGCGGCACGATCCTCGGCTCCTCACGCCTGGAGCGGGACCGCCTCCGCGAGGCCTGCGAGAACGCGCTGGACATCGCGCGCGACTTCGGGATCGACGCGCTGATCCCGATCGGCGGCGAGGGCACGCTGACGGCGGCGCGCATGCTGTCGGACGCCGGCCTGCCGGTGGTCGGGGTCCCCAAGACGATCGACAACGACATCTCGTCGACGGACCGCACGTTCGGCTTCGACACGGCGGTAGGGGTGGCCACGGAGGCGATGGACCGCCTCAAGACGACCGCGGAGTCCCACCAACGAGTGATGGTCGTCGAGGTCATGGGCCGCCACGCGGGCTGGATCGCGCTGGAGTCCGGGATGGCGGCGGGCGCGCACGGCATCTGCCTGCCCGAGCGCCCCTTCGACCCGGCCGACCTGGTCAAGATGGTCGAGGAACGCTTTGCCCGCGGCAAGCGGTTCGCCGTCGTGTGCGTGGCCGAGGGCGCGCACCCGGCCGAGGGTTCCATGGACTACAACAAGGGCGAGATCGACCAGTTCGGCCACGAGCGCTTCCAGGGCATCGGCACGGCACTGGCCTACGAGTTGGAGCGCCGCCTCGGCAAGGAGGCCAAGCCGGTCATCCTCGGCCACATCCAGCGCGGCGGGACGCCGACCGCGTACGACCGGGTGCTGGCGACGCGGTTCGGCTGGCACGCGGTGGAGGCCGCGCACCACGGGGAGTTCGGGCGGATGACCGCGCTGCGGGGCACGGACGTGGTGATGGTGCCGTTGGCGGAGGCGGTCACCGAGCTGAAGACGGTCCCGAAGGACCGGATGGACGAGGCGGAGTCGGTCTTCTAGCCGGCCGCGGTGTCGGGCATCGGGCACTGAGTACTGGGCATCAAGTGTCGGGTGCTCAATAGGTGCTCTTCTCGACCATGGCCCAGAAACGGCTGATGATCTGGTCGAGGAAGTCACGGCCGGCCTCGTCGGCCTCGACGGCGGAGTTGCCGCCGCCCCAGTTCAGCGTCGCGGCCATCTGCGCCTGGTAGTCCTCGTGCAACTCCTGGAGGGAGTCCTCCAGGAGCCGCCGGTCCAGCGGCACCATCTTGCCGATCGGGCGGACACAGCCCTGCCAGCGGGTGGTCATCGCGCTGCGCAGCAACTCCGCGAGGCGGGTGTCGCGTCCGGTGACGCTGATGAAGTCGGGCAGCGAGAGATCGAGCAGATCGGAGAGCGCGGCGGACTGGCGCTCGGTGCCGCGCCACTGGTCCTGCTCCTCCATCCGTAGATACGCGAGGAGTTCGAGCCCGACGGCACGGGCGACGTCCTCCGGCGCGAGGCCATGGGCGAGGCGGTGCTCACGCAGCGTGCGTGGCTTGCCGATGAGTTCGGCCGGGGAGCACCACAACACACCGGAGAGCGCGGTGAGTTCGGGACCGGAGGGCGCGGTGAGCCCACGCTCCCAGGCGATGACCAGGTCGGGCGTGACATAGGGCAGCCCGTACGAGGCACGCATGCCGTACGCGACGTGTTCGGGCCCCATGTTGAGCGCGGTACGGAGCCGGCGGGCGGCGGGCGCGTCGAACGGCGACGTGGGCGGCGTGGACGGGCTGGGCTGAGCTGGGGGTCGGCGCACGGGCCACAAGCTAGGGGTGCCTGAGTGCGGTGACTACGGTCTGTTCGGCCAGGATTACGGATTGTAGGAACGTACGGATTCGGTCGGGTGGGGGAGATCGATTGCGGGTGGGGAGGGGGTGAGTGGTGACGCTGAGTGGTGGTTCGCGGGTGGTGGGTGGCGGGGGAGGGGCGATGAATATGCCGCTCTACCTTGCCATTCGCCGGAGCGGTGAGCGTTGGGGACTGTTCGATCGGCGTCGGGCGTGTGGGCGGGGGTCGAAGGGGAGTGCGTTTGTGGTGGGGGTGGTGATCGGGTGTGGGGGGATGTGGGGGGTGGCGCAAAGTCGACGGTCGCTGTCTGTGGGGCTTGCCGGGTGGATGGTCAGGTGAGCTTCGTGCAAGCTGCGGCATCGAGCACCAGGCGCCAGGGGAACTCTTTCTGCTTGCACCTGCCCTGCGGTGCCCGGGCTGGTTCGGCACGAAGGCGCCCTCGCCGTACAGGAGTTGCACGCCCATCGCGCGCAGCTCGGCGACGCTGCGGCCGTGCCGGTTCGTGGAGTTGGGTTCGAGGCAGTGTGCGGCGGTGACGGAGAGGCAAATGGCACGGGGGCGTTGTCGTGCGGGCTATCCGGTCACGGGCAACAACTGGCCCTGATAGGGAGGGCGCAGGGGTGGACCACTACGTCCGCGCAGCGGGGGCCCGGGCAGCCGTTCCGACGGCCTAGGCTTCGCGGAGTGATTGAGACCATCGTGTTCGACGTCGGCGAGACGATCACCCGCGACGACCGGTACTGGGAGTCGTGGGCTGACTGGCTCGATGTCCCCCGCCATACCCTCTCCGCACTCGTCGGGGCCGTCGTGGCCAGGGGCCAGGACAACGCGGAGGCGCTCCGTCTCGTTCGGCCGGGTATCGACGTCGCCGCCGAGTACCACGCTCGCGAAACGGCTGGGCGAGGTGAGTACCTCGATGAGAGCGACCTCTACGACGACGTCCGCCCGGCCTTGTCCGCTCTTCGCGAACTCGGAGTGCGTGTCGTTGTCGCCGGGAACCAGACTTCCCGCGCCGGCGGGTTGCTGCGTGCCCTCGACCTGCCTGCGGACCTCGTCGTCACGTCGGGGGACTGGGGGGTGGCCAAGCCGCAACTGGAGTTCTTCGAGCGGGTACTTGAGGTGGCCCAGGCGGTACCGGACCGGACGGTCTACGTCGGTGACCATCCGGCCAATGACATTTTCCCCGCCAAGTCGGCCGGGCTGCGCGTCGCGCACATCCGCCGTGGTCCATGGGGGCATCTGTGGGCGGACGATGGCGAGGTCGTGGCGGCGGCGGACTGGCGCGTCGACAGTCTTGGCCAGCTCGTGTCCATCGTGGTGAACCGACCGTAACGTCGCGGCCCCACCAGCTTTGGCCGGTACGGCCGTTCGCGCACACGTGACGTCTCGGCGCGGCTACGGTTCGAAGCGGACGCCCTCAACTGGAGTCTGTATGACCGTGTTTACGAACGACGGGGTAGGCAGGCGGATCGCCTACTACCGCAGCGTCGTCCGCCCGAAGATGACGCAGCGGCAGCTCGCCGACGCGGCATGCGTCGCTCTCGGAACCGTCCGCAAGATCGAACGCGGTGAACGCGGCGTTACGGACGCCACGCTCGAAGCCATCGCGCATGCGTTAGGCGTCGACCCGACCCGGCTGCGGGCCGACCGAGGTCCTGCGCTTACGGCTGTTCATGATGCGCTGCCCGCGCTCTCCGCTGTGATCGCGGCCTACGACGTGCCCGAAGACGGCCCGACGCGCTCCCTGTACAGCCTGCGCACGGCTGTGGACGAGGCCGTCAACTGGCGACTGGGCGCCCAATACACGCGCATCGTCCGCACGCTTCCCGATCTGATCGCCGAACTCACGCGTGCCTACCACCAGACCTCTGCCCCCGAGCGGTCCGAGCTGGCCGCCCTCCTGGTCAGTGCCTACCGCTCCGCCGACGCCGCCGCCTACAAGTCCGGCGCCCGTGATCTGTCCGCGCGCCTGGTCGACCTGATGAGGTGGGCCGCTCCCGAGGCTGGAGATCCGCTGCTGTCGGCATCCGTCGCCTATGTCCGCACTGAGACGTTCTTCGCCGCCCACGCCCATGTCCCCGGGCTGCGCGCACTGGAACACGCCCTCGACTCCGCACCCGCCCCCAACGAGCCTCCCGAGACCGCGACTCGGGGCGCGCTCCACATGAGGGCCGCGGTCATCGCCGGCCGAGCGCGCGATGCCGCAGCGGCGGCCGGCCACCTGAGAGAAGCCCGCGCTTTCGCGGACCAGGTCACCGAGGGCGTGTACTACGGCACCGCGTTCGGCCCTGACTCGGTTCGCATCCACGAGGTGTCCGTCGCGGTCAGTCTCGGCGACGGGCATGCCGATCGCGCTCTCACCGTCGCGAACGAGTGGAAACCGCCCCTCGACCTGCCGGCCGAGCGACGTTCCGGGTTCCATATCGAACTCGCCCGCGCCCAACTGTGGTCCGGCCTCGCCGATGACGCCTTCGAGTCGTTGAAGGCCGCCCGACGGATCGCCCCACTGCACACCCGTGAGCACCCGTGGGTCCGTGAAGACGCCGCGACGCTACGCCGGTTGAAGCGGGCCGACTCGGAGGCCCGCAGCAATTTCGCCGAATGGTGCGCCGCCACCTGAGCGGACCACCCCAACTACCCCTCCCTGGGGTACTTGTGGCCTTCTCGCACCCTCACCATCTGTCGCACGCGCAGAAGCCGACAGATGGGAAACGGGCATGGCCGGGACCAGAGGCCTTGAAGGAACGCGAACCTCATCGAGAATCCAACCGGCCTGCGGAACCGTTGAGGAGTGGCTGGCTTCCGCCCACCCATCGCCGAACACGGTGTGCGAAGAATGGGGCAGCATCGCGCAGCTCGCGCTGATCCCCCTCGGACGGAACTTCGAGGCCGTCCGCATTCCCGAAGACATCGTGCACGACTTTGTGGGAACCGACGACCCGCCCACGGTGAGCGCCCGTCTCGCCGAGCACCTCAACGACGGCCCGGTCATCCACGACCCTGGTTTCAGCCGCTACTACGCCCTCGTACCACCCGGCACCGCGGAGTTCTGGCGTGTCCCGGTCGCGGAATGTCTGACTGAGGGCACCTATCTGGGCGTACCGCGCGCCGACCGGATCGCGTCGAACGGCGGGACGAGGGCCTCGTACTGGTCGGTGCCGATGGCCCGGCCGAGCGGCCTGTGCGCGGCTGCCGACGTACTGACCCTCGTGGCGGTGGCCAAGTGCCAGGCCCACGAAGACGAATCATGAACGCGCCCGGAGCCGAGGCCCGATCTCTGTCCGCGGAATGCATGGTCGCCCAACGCCCCGAGTACGAGGGGCTCCACGGCGAATGCCATGAGACCAAGGACATTCCGCTACCGGGGACCACTCACATCCTGCTTCAGCCCCGCTGTGGCTGTTCCTGCCACGGCACTGACAAGCCCGAGACCTGAACCGAACCCGCTCCGGACGGGGCCCACGGCGGCCGCTTCGGGCCAGGGCCGTGCCGAGCCCAAGTGCCTCTCGTAGGAAGGGAAAGTCCATGACCGTTACCGTTGACCACCCCGCGGCCACCCGCACCCGGGACCCGCAGGAACTCCTCAACGCCGTCGCCCTGCACATCACCGAGCTGACCGTGAACATCTTCGACTCGGGCATGAGCATCTGGGGCCGCGAGACAGCCCTGCTGCTACGGGATCACACGATGGTCCGCGACATGGCCGAACGCATCCTGGGCAACGCCGTCATGTACGTGATCGGTTCCATCGAGAACCCGGACGTACACCTGGGCGTCGGCAAGTTGGTCGACATCGGTGTGCACCAGCTCATCCTCGACACCCCCGTCTGGTTCGGCATCTGCCGCCTGTACAACGACGGCCGGTACAAGCACCACGCCCCGTTCATCCAGCGCCGCAACGACGGCCTGTGCCTGCGCACAGGCGACTTCCTGAAGAGCCAAGGCTGGCCCGTGGACGAGGAGTTGTGGGCCCTCGACGGCACGGACTGCTCACCGTGCGACGACAAGGTCCCCGACAGCCACTGACCGCCCGCTACAGTCGGCCCCGCCCTCCCGATCTCCGGGGGGCGGGGCTCCAGCACCCCGACACGACGCAGAGGAACGACGCCGTGCCCGTACCCCACGACATCCCGGCCGAGACCGAACTGTGGGACGCCTACGCCGAGTCCGCATTCAAGGACGAGGCCGAGGCCACGTTCTGTTGGACGCCGCAGTACGCGGGGCACGGCCCCGGTCCCGAACTGCTCGGCGAACCGCGCAGCGTGCTGGAGATCGGGTGTGGAACCGGTCGTGCCCTCGCATACCTCGCGCGGCAGGGCGTCAGCGCACAGGGCGTCGACCTCTCGCCGGTCATGGTCGAGAAGGTGAGCGAGCGGTGGGGCGACACCGGCGCCAAATTCGTCTGCGGGGAAGTCCTGGAGTACCTCGCCTCGTGCGACGACACCTACGACGCGGTCTACTCGATCTTCGGTGCGGCATGGTTCACCGACCCGGGGCGGTTGTTTCCGCTTGTGCGGGCGCGGCTCAACCCAGGCGGTGTCTTCGTGTTCTCGCAGCCGCCGGCCATCCCTGGGGCGTATGGCCCGCAGGGCATGTACAAGGGGGGCTTCGCGGGCAAGGCGATGTTCACGTACCGGTACAGCTACCGCCCGGCCGTCTGGGAGCGGTTGTTGACCCGGGCCGGGTTCTCCTCGGCCGTGGCGACGGTTTTCGATGCACCTGAGCCCGGCCACATCGGGACGGTGATCGTGCGGGCCGGAGCTTAGGTTCTGGTACAGGTCTTGGGGAGCGGTCGTGGAGGCTTGCACAACTGGGCTTTCGCGCAAGGCGGATGAGGTCGCTGCGTAGCACGGGCCAATACTTGCCCTGAGTCCCGTCCGCACTGTTTGGGGGAGTCGTGACAAGTAGGTTCACCGAGTTGGCTGTTGACTGCCATGATCCGGAGAGGCTCGCGGCCTTCTGGTGCGAGGTTCTGGACTTCAAGGTGATCGACCGGAGTGAGGGCAAGGTCGAGATCGGGTCCTGGGTGCCGACCGTCGAGGATGTCCGGGCCCGCCAGATGCCGCCCACCCTGTTCTTTGTCCGGGTGCCCGAGGGCAAGGCCGTGAAGAACCGGCTTCACCTCGACGTCAGCCCGATCGACGGCAGCACCGAGGACGAGGTGACCAGGTTGCTCGGTCTCGGCGCCGCGATGGCCGATGTGGGCCAGGGATCGGACCGGAGTTGGGTGGTCATGGCAGACCCCGAGGGCAACGAGTTCTGCGTCCTTCGCACCCTGGCGCCGTAGAAGCAGGGCGAGAGCGGGCGCCCGCACTTGGCATCCTCCCCTGAATGGCGGTCGGATCCCTTTCGTGTGCATTGGGTGATGTGCCTGTTTCTGGCAGGACGTCGAGGGCATGTCGACCTGCGGTGCCCCGAACGGCTCGGGGTGGCAGGAAGGTCGGGCGTGAGTACGGCGGCATACACCATCCCGACGCTGCGGAGTGAGATTCCGTGGCGGATCAATCCCCACCACACACCCGAGCTGGACGCCGACGCGAACCGTTGGGCGTTCGAGTTGTTCAGCGACGACCCGCGTGTTCCGGTACCGCTGCGTGCCGACAACTACACGACGTGGGCGGCACTTTGCTACCCGGACGTGCGGCCGGACGTACTGACTGCCTGGTGTCGCTTCAACGCGTTGTACACGGTCATCGAGAACAAGCAGGAAGCCCTGTTCGAGACGAGCGACGCGGGCACCGCGGAGGGGGTCTGGAGGTGTGTGGCGCGGTACCTGTTGCGTCTGTCGCACGCGCGGGACCTGGCCGCGATTCCTGTCGACGAATGGGGTGACGGGTCGGTTCGCCACTACCTCACTACGGCCCGCTCGATCGCGCTCACCATGCCGGTCGGCATGGGCCGGTACTTCCTGCGAAGGGTGGCCCAGATGGCGATGGCGCAGTACCAGGAAGCGGATGCGATCGCGTCGCCCCACATGCAGTTGGGGGAGTATCTGGAGTACCGGCACGTGAACTTCGGTGTCCCGCTGTTCATCGCGGCCATTCCGTCGATGCTGGCCCGGGACCTGTCGGCGGCCGAGTGGGAGTCGCCCGAGCGTGCGGCGCTGGACCGGCTGATCTCCCATCACTGCTGTCTCACCAACGACCTGTACTCGTTCCGGAAGGAACACGAGGACCGGGACGGCAAACGGGCCCCGGTGCAGGCGGTGACAGTGCTCAGCACGCTGCACGGCCTGTCGATCCAGGGCGCCGTGGACAGACTTGCCGAGGTGATCGAGGGCGCGGAACGCGACTACCTCAGGCTTCGGGACGCCGTCGTGGTGTCCCCGGAAATGCGCGAGTACTGCGCACGGCTCGAGCACATCCTCGCGGGCAACCTGCGCTATCACCAGGTGTCACCGCGCTTCCACGGAGCGGGTTTCGAGGGCGTTTTCACGGGCGGGGAGATCTCGGTCGCGGGAGTGCCGAGAAGCTGACCCACCCGCGCAGTCCCGTCAAGTCACCTGACCAGAGCCCGTGTTGGACCGGGGGCGGAGGTACCGTGTGGGCACGCGAGGTTCGGAGGCGGCACGGGGGACGGCGCGATGGTCGACAGGTACGGCGGGGATCATCTCGACTTTCGCGGTGGGGAGTTCAAGGGGCCCTTTGTCGCGAAGGGCACCATCTACCAGCACGCCGCGGCACCCACGGCGCTGGACGCCCTGCCGGCCAAGGCGGCCGGATTCACCGGCAGGCGCGGCGAACTGAGGAAGTTGCTCGATGCGTTCGACCCGTCCGTGACCGAAGGGGCGGAGGCCGTTCTGGTCGCGGCTGTGTCCGGGCTCGGTGGCATCGGCAAGACCGCGCTCGCGGTGGAGGCGGCGCACGCGGCCTGTGCGAAGAACTGGTTCCCGGGCGGGGTGCTCTTCGTCGACCTTCATGGCTACGACGATGATCCCGGCACGGCTGATCAGGCACTGGAAGCTCTCCTGAGGGCCCTGGGCACGGAGCCGGAGCACATTCCGAACGGGACGGACGAGCGGGCCGCGCTGTACAGATCGGCGCTCGAGAAGCGCGGGCGGGAGCGGGGAGCCGTGCTCGTCCTTGCCGACAACGCGTCCTCGGCGGAGCAGGTGCGCCCGCTGCTTCCGGGGGGTGTGCGGCACCGGCTGCTCGCCACCTCGCGGAGCAAGTTGCCCCAACTGGGGGCGCAGCTCCTGCCGTTGGGAGAGCTGAGTCCGGAGGAGGCGTACGACCTTCTGGACCGGGCGTTGCGGATCGCCGCCTCGGGTGATGCGCGGGTGGCGGATGAGAGTGACGCGGCTGCCGAACTCGCCTTGCTGTGTGGGTATTTGCCCCTGGCCCTTCAGATCGCCGCAGCCCTACTCGTCATCGACAGGGACAAGTCCGTGGCCGAACTCGTCGTGGAACTCGCCGAGTCCGGTGACCGACTCCTGCACCTCGACGACGGCGAGCGCAGCGTGCGGGCCGCTTTTGACTTGTCGTACCAGCGCCTGCCGGCTGAACAGGCCCGGTTGCTACGGCTGCTGGCCCTGGCTCCGGGGCCCGAGGTGACGGACGAGGTCGTCGCCGTGCTGGACGGGGTGGACACCCCGCCGGTGCGCGTGCTCGATGCGTTGTCCCGTGCCCATCTTGTTGAGCGGGGGAGTGGGCGTGGGCGGTGGCGGTTGCATGACTTGGTGCGGGTGTTCGGGGTGGGTGTGGTCAACGGGGATGTGGGGTTGTGGGAGGAGGGGGAGGCGGCTCGGGGGCGGGCGCTGGAGTTCTATCTGCGGTGGGCGGAGGCGGCGGATGACCGGTTGCGGTGGCTGCCTGGGAGGTCGGAGCCGGAGCGGTTTGCAGATCGGGCTGGGGCGTTGGCGTGGCTGGACTCCGAGCGGGCTGGGCTGGTGGCTGCGGTGCAGTGGGCGCGGGAGGAGCGATACGCGGACACGGCGGTACGGCTGTCGCAGCGTCTGGCGGAGTATCTGAACTGGCGGCGTTCTTTCGACGACTTGATCACGGTGTGCGATGTCGCGCGGGAGGCTGCCCACCGCGCCGGTAACCGGGTGGGGGAGGCCAGCGCGTGGACCGGCCTCGGCATCGTCCTGCGGGAGGTGGGCCGGATCGAGGAGGCGATCGACGCCCACACCCGCGCCCGCGACCTCTTCCAGACCGTTGGAGACCGCCCCGGCGAGGCCATGGCGTGGAACAACCTCGGCGTCGCCCTGCGGCGGACGGGCCGGGCGGCGGAGGTGATCGACGCGCACACCCGCTCCCGCGACCTCTTCCAGACCGTGGGGGACCGCCCCCACGAGGCCATGGCGTGGGGCAACCTCGGCGGCGCCCTGGGGGAGGCGGGCCGGGCGGGGGAGGCATTCGACGCCCGCACTCGCGCCCGCGATCTGTTCCAGGCCGTCGGAGACCGCCACGGCGAGGCCGGCGCGTGGAACAACCTCGGCACCACCCTGCGTCGGCTGGGCCGGGTGGAGGAGGCGGTTGAGGCGTACGAGAAGGCCCTGGAGGGCTTCCGGGAGTTCGAGGACTGGTACGAGACGGGCAAGACGCTCTCCAACCTGGCCCGCGCCCACCAGCACGCCGCCCGCCCCGCCGAGGCCCGCGCCTGCTACCTCCAGTCGGCCGACGCCTACACCCGAGCCAACGCCCCCACCAAAGCCGCCCAAGCCCGCACCTGGGCCGAAGAGGTCACCCCTTGACAGCCCCACCCAAAGCAAACCCCCCACCCAACCGCCGAGCCACCAGCACATACAACAAAATCACCGGCGTCGAATAAACAACGGAAAACGCCGCCAACTGCCCGTACGCCACCATCCCCCGATTCCCGAAGAACTCGTTGATGCTCACGCTCGCCGGCATCTGGTCCGGCGTAAGCAGCAGCATGAACGGAACGAAGAAGTTCCCCCACATCATCACGAACGAGAAGACGGTCACCACCGCCACCCCGGGCCCCATCAGCGGAAGAACAATCCTCACCAGCGACTGAAACGACGACGCCCCGTCGGTCCACGCCGCTTCCTCCAACTCCTTCGGTACGCCGTCCATGAAGTTCTTCATCAGCCAGATGGCGAAGGGGAGTTGGGACGCGGCGAAGAAGAAGATCGTGCCCTGCATGGTGTCGATGAGATTCACCTGCACGAACAACGCGTACACCGGCACCATGATCGCCGTGATCGGAAGGCTCGTCGCGAAGAGGATCGTCAGGAGGAAGGGGCGGTTCAGGCGCGACCGGAAGCGGGACAGCGGATACGCAGCCAGCGCCGAGCACACCACCGTCAGCAGCGTCCCGAACCCGCACAGGATCAGGCTGTTGAGCAGGGGCGTGAAGGTGATGTCCGGTTTCAGGATCGCGTGGAAGTTGTCCAGGGTCAGGCCGTCGGGGGCCTTCACCTTGAGGTCCGCGTGGGCGTCGAGGGACGACAGGACCACCCAGAGCAGCGGCAGCGCGAACGTCGCCGCGACCACCAGCAGCCCCGCGTCCGCCGCCAGGCGCCGGCTCTTGCGGCGGGAGGAGACGGTGAGTGCCATGGGGTCAGACCTCCGTTCGCAGCAGGCGCATGTAGATCACCGAGAAGAGCGAGCCGACCAGGAGCAGGAGCAGTGCGACCGCCGTGGCGTAGCCGATCATGCTGTTCTGGAAGGCCTGTTCGTACATGTAGAGGGGGAGGGTCTGGCTCTTGTCGCCCGGGCCGCCGCGCGTCATCACCCAGATCAGGCCGAAGACGGAGAGGGTCTGGAGGGTGTTGAGCATCAGGTTCGTGCCGATCGAGCGGCGGATCATCGGGAGCGTGATGTGCCACATGCGACGCCAGCCGCCCGCGCCGTCGACCTCCGCCGCCTCGGTGATCTCCTGGGGGATCTCGTCCAGGGCCGCTGAGTAGACCAGCATCGAGAACGCCGTTCCGCGCCAGACGTTCGCGAACGACACCGCCAGGATCGGGAGCGTGAACAGCCAGTTCTGGGACGGGAGATGGAGCCAGTCCAGGATGGCGTTCAGGGTGCCCTCGCGGCGGAAGAAGGCGTAGAGGAGGAAGCCGGCCACCACCTCCGGGAGGACCCAGGCCGTGATGACGATTGCGCCTGTGAGTGTGCGGACCGGTTTCGATGCGCGGTGCATGAGCGTGGCGAGCGCCAGGCCGAGGGTGTTCTGGCCGACCAGCGACGACAACACCGTGAACACCAGCGTCAGCCAGACCGCGTTGAGGAACTCCGTGTCCTTGAAGGCCGTACGGAAATTCGCGAAGCCTACGAACGACGAGTGGGCCTGGCCGGTGAGTTGGAGGTCCGTGAAGGCGATGTAGGCGCAGTAGCCGATCGGGACGGCCAGGAAGAGGAGCAGGAGGATCACGGCGGGGGAGAGGGGGAGGAGGTGGGTGAGGACGCGGCGGAGGGTGCGGTGGTCGTTGCGCGGGGATTGGTGGTGCGCGGACTGCGTGAGGGCCGGGCCCGGGGCGGACGCCGTCGCGTCCGGGCCCGGCGCCTGCCGGGGTGCGGTGGTCACCGCTGGGTGACCTGGTTGTCCGTGGCCGACTTGAGCTCGTCGTCGTACGAGCTCGCCGCCTTGTCCACCGACATGTCGCCCGTCGTCACGCCCTCCATCGCCTCCTGGATGGCGGTGGAGACCTTCGGGTACGCCGGGTAGGCGGGGCGGTAGTGCGTGCTCGCGACGAGGTCCGTGAAGAACCTGATGCCGGGCTGGGCGGTCGCGTAGGCGGGGTCGGCGGCGACGTCCTTCCGCACGGAGATACCGGAGTTGGCGATGTACCACTTCTCCGCGTTCGCCTTCGTCTGCATCGTCTTGATGAAGTCGAAGGCGAGGTCGGGGTTGCCGGCTTTGGAGGGGATCGCCCAGGTCCAGCCGCCGGACATGCTCACCTTGCCAGGGGCCTGGCCGTGTTGGGTGGGCATGTAGGCGAGGCCCAACTCCTGTGACCACTGCGGCCATTCATGACCGCTGCCCTTCAACCACGCCTGAGGCAGCCAGGATCCGTCCAGGGCGATGCCCAGTTTGCCCTTGGGGAGCATCTCACCGAACACGTAGGTCTGGATGTTGGGGTCGAGGGCGTCGGAGACATCCGGGCCGAGCTTGTCCTTGTAGACCGTGTGGACGAAGGAGAGGGCGTCCTTGAAACCCTGGCTGCCGGCGATCCACTTCTTCGTCGACGTGTCGTAGAGCGGGTCCGTGGTGCCGTCATTCGTGCCGTAGAGCAGCATCTCGAAGCCCTGCATGGTGGCGGCTTCGCCGGCGGGCTTGCCGGTGTAGACGTTGAGGGGGGTGACGCCGGGGACCTTCTGCTTGATCGTGCGGGCCGCGGCGAGGACGTCGTCCCACGTCTTCGGCTGCCAATTCGCGGGCAGGCCCGCCTTCTTGAAGATCCCTTTGTCGAACCAGAGGCCTCGGGTGTCCGTGCCGTCCGGGACGCCGTACGTCTTCCCGTCCTCGGCCTTGGCGGCGGATTTCGCCGTGTCGATGAACTGGTTCCAGTCCGGCCACTTGGCGAGGTAGGGGTCGAGGGGCTTGAGATAGCCGGACGTGATGTCGCTGTTGATGAGGAACGTGTCCTCGTAGACCAGGTCCGGGGCGGTCTTCGGGGAGCGGAGCATCTGCTGGAGCTTGGTGTAGTACTCCGAGTCCGGGGCCTTGATCGGGACGAGCTCGACCTTCTTGCCGGGGTACTGCTTCTCGAACTGCTTCTTTATGTCGGCGAGGTAGGTGTCCATCACCTTGATGGAGTTGTCCGTCGACTGCTTGAAGGAGATTTTGACGGTGTCCGGGTCGCTTCCGGAGCCGGATCCGCAGGCGGTGAGGGCGGTTGCGGCGAGGGCGAGAGCAACTAGGGGTGTGAGAAGGGCAGTTCGGTGGGGGCGGGCGGCGGTGGGGCGCACGGGCACGACCTCCTACGGGCTCACTGCGGTGTGGCCTGGGCGGATGGCTGCCCGGTGAAGGTAAGTGGAGTGGTCTAGTCAGGTCAATGAGTCTGCGAGGGATTGGGCGAGAGCGGCTTCGGCGGGGGCGTTGGCTCGGGTGTAGGCGGCGGCGGATTGGAGGTAGGTGGTTCGGGCTTCGGCGGGGCGGGCGGCGTCCTCGTGGGCGAGAGCCAGGTTGTAGAGGGTGCGGCCCGTCCCGTACCAGTCATCGAACTCCCGGAGGCTCTCCAGGGCCTTCTCGAACGCTTCAACTGCCTCCTCCGTACGGCCCGCCTCCCACAGTGCGCTGCCGAGGTTGTTCCACACCCCGGCCTCGCCATGGCGGTCCCCGGCGGCCCGGTGCAGGTCGCGGGCGCGGGTGAGGGCGTCGATCGCCTCCTCTGCCTGGCCCGTTTCCCACAGGACGTTGCCGAGGTTGCCCCACGTCGTGGCCTCGCGGTGACGGTCCCCGGTGGCTTGGAATAGGTCGCGGGCGCGGGTGTGGGCGTCGATGCCCTCCTCTGCCCGGCCCGTTACCCGCAGGACGTTGCCGAGGTTGGCCCACGCTATGGCCTCGCGGTGACGGTTCCCGGCAGCCTGGTGCAGGTCGCGGGCGCGGGTGAGGGCGTCGATGGCCTCGCCTGCCCGGCCCGTCTCCAGCAGGGCGATGCCGAGGCTGTTCCACGCGATGGCCTCGCCTATCCGGTCACCGGCACGGTGGGCGGCGTCCCGCGCGGCACCGCACACCGTGATCTTGTCGTCGAAAGAGCGCCGCCAGTCCAGATACTCCGCCAGGCACTGGGACAGCCGTACCGTTGCGTCCGCGTACGGCTCCTCCCGCGCCCACTGCACCGCCGCCACGAGCCCCGCCCGCTCGGAGTCCAGCCACGCGAGTGCCCCAGCCCGGTCCGCGAACCGCTCCGGCTCCGGCAATCCCGGCAGCCACCGCAACCGGTCATCCGCCGCCCTCGCCCATCGCAGATAGGACCTCAGCACCCGCTCCCGCGCCGCCTCACCCTCCTCCCGCAACCTCGCATCCCCCTTGACCACACTCACCCCGAACGCCCGCACCAGGTCATGTACCCGCCACCGCAGCTCGTCTGCGCGCCGCACCGGCGAAACAAGATGCGTCGCCTCCAACTCCTCCAACAGGCAAACCGCAGGCTCCAGTTCGAGACCAGCCAGCGCAGCAACCGTCTCCACTCCGCTGTCCGTCCCCGGAGCAAGACACAACAGCCTTAGCAACCGGGCCTGGTCCGACGGCAGTCGGCGATACGACGTCTCCAGCACAGGGCGCAACACAAGTGACCGGCCGTACAGGTCCGTCCCGGGGCTGCCCTTGTCGAGGACGACCGTCGGATCCCCGGCCTTCCGGATCTCGGTCACCAGCGAAGCGATGTCACGGTGTCTGCGCATGCGCAGCATCCCCGCCGCGATCTGGAGAGCCAGCGGCAAGTGCCCGCAAAGGTCGGCCAGTTCGCGTAGTGCGCTCGGCTCTTGCTCCGGCCGTTCGTCCCGTTCGTCGGTGTCGTGCAGGGCCCGGGTCACCAGAGCGACGGACTCCTCCGGGTCAAGCGTCTCAAGGTCGATGAGGCGCACCGGAAGGGCGTTGGGGCGGTCCCGGGATGTGATGAGCACCCGGTGGTTGTCCGTGCCGGGCAGCAGCGGCACGTACTGCGACGGGTCCGACGCGTTGTCCAGGATCAGCAGCATCCGCTCCCGCCGCGAGGCCAACAGCCCCCGGTACACGTCGTACTGCCGCTCCGCCGTGGGCGGCAGATCCTGCCCCCGCACACCCAGCGCGTCGAGCAGCGCCACCACCGCCTGGTCGGCCGTGACCGGGTCGTCGTCGTACCCCCGCAGATCCACGAAGAGCGTCCCGCCAGGGAACTCGCCCCGTGCCCGATACGCCGCCTCCACCGCCAGCGCGGTCTTGCCGATGCCGCCCATGCCGGTCACGGCGAAGATGAGGAGCGGGAGGGTGGTCGTGTCGTCCGTGTCGGGGGCCAAGTGCGGTAGCAGACGGTCCAGTTCGGCCGAGCGGCCGGTGAAACCGAGCGGTCGTGGCGGCAGGCTCGCGCTCGCGCGCGGAACCGGCCCGTGAGCGGTA
The DNA here is from genome assembly GCF_036227225.1 of Streptomyces sp. NBC_01478. Classification (GTDB taxonomy): domain Bacteria; phylum Actinomycetota; class Actinomycetes; order Streptomycetales; family Streptomycetaceae; genus Streptomyces. Next base: position 7,848,447 of record NZ_CP109444.1, read on the forward strand.
CCCCTACCCCCGCCCGTCGACCCTCTTCCCGACGACGGGCCCGTTGAAGGTCCCGCCCCGGAAGTCGATGTGGTCTCCGCCGTACGTCGCTCCGTCGTCCCCTCGGTGGCCCCGATGGGGCTCCTCCTCGGCGCCGGCGGAACCCTCGCGTGGCCGGTGCTTGCGCAGCAGCGCCACTGTCACCAACGCGGCCTGCTTGGCGGCCCGTTGCTGTGAACCCGAGGCGTCGGCCTCGTGCTTGGCGGCGTCGGCGCGGTCGCTGATGCCCCGGATGACGAGGGCGTTCAACTGGCCGTTCAGATGGGCCGCTTGGAGGGCTCCGAAGCCCTCCATCTCGATCGCGCCGGCGTCGTTGTAGTTGCTGCGAATGAAGCGGGCGATCTCGGACTCGGCGTCCGCCAGGACCACATCGCCCGTCGCGATCGGCATGAAGTGCGCCCGTACGTCGGCCATGTCCCGTACCGCGGAACGAGCCGCCTGTTCGAGCGGGTGCGAACCCGGCAGGGCCTTCGGCCGGACCAGGAAACCCTCCGGCGTCTGCTTCCCGCCGTAGATCTCGTACACCTGCGTTCCGACGACGACGTCCCCGATCTCGACGTCGTCCTTCAGGCTGCCGGCGACTCCGACGAACAACACGGCTTGTGGACGCAGCCAGTTGATGAGCTGAGTGGTGAGAGCGGCGGCCCGGTCGGCGCCGACGCCCAGCTCACTGATGGCGACTTGCCATGCGGTGTCGGCCAGTTGGCCCTGCTCGACTCGGGTTCCGTCGGTGTGGACGCGTTCCTGTCGCTTCTCGACGTACGCGCGGACAGCGTCGTATTCGAGAGGGAGTGCGGTCAGGACGAGGACTGTGGGCTGCGGCTCCGGCACACTCATAAGGTACTGCGGGGGAAGGGAATCGAGTGCCGGAACAGGACGTAACGGTCGGGCAGTTGCTGCTCGCCGAGTACCAGAGCGTCAAGGACGAGCAGAAGGCGCGGATCGGATTCCGGGACAACCTGCTCTACGTCACGTTGGGCGTCGTGGCCGCCGTCATCGCCGCCGCCGCGCAGGCCAAGCAGGCGTCGATGCTGCTGGCGTTGCCGCCGGTGTGTGTCGTGCTGGGATGGACGTATCTCGTCAACGACCAGAAGATCTCCGCGATCGGGGCGTACGTCCGCGACGAACTCGGGCCGCGGCTTGCGGCGTTGGCCCAACCGGGCGGTGGGTTCGAGGCGTTCGGGTGGGAGACCGCGCATCGGGGGGATCGGCGGCGCGGGGCCCGGAAGGTGGTTCAGGTCGCGGTGGATCTGACGGCGTTCTGCGTGGTGCCGCTGGCCGCGTTGGCGGTGTTCTGGGTGGACGCGGGGAGTGGGCTGCTCGTTGCTGTCTCGGGGGCGGAGGCGCTCGCCGTGGCGGGGCTGGCCTGGCAGGTCGTCTGGTACGCGAAGGCCGCGTGAACTCCCGCCCAAGCCTCTACCGTTGACCTCTTGGGGGCGGGCGGCGCGAGCCTGGTACGGAACGGTGGGACGAGTGCATGAAAGCTGCGCTGTTGGAGGCTCTGTCGGCGGGGGCCGGTGGGGATGCGGGGCGTCGTGCGGTGGCGGAGCTCGCGCAGAAGGTGGGGCTCGACGGCGGGGCGTCCGGGCGGGAGATCGCCGAGGCGGCGAATGATCCCGCTTGGCGTGATGCCGTGCGGGAGTGGGGTGAGGCCTTGGCTGAGCTGCTCTCCGCTGATCCGGGTGGCGCGGCCGGTGCGGTTGCGCGGGCTATGGGGAGTGGGGCTGCGGCCTCCTGGTACGACGGGGATCATGCGGACTTCCGGGGTGGGGTGTTTCTGCGGGAGGTCGTTGGCGTACAGGTGGTGATTCAGCGGGGTGGGGGCGCTGTGCCTGAGGCGTTGGCCGGGTTGCCGTCGAGGCCTGGTGGGTTCACCGGGCGGGAGAGCGAGACGGCGGCGTTGTTGCGGGCCTTGGACCCGGCGGGGGAGTCGGGGGAGATGCCGGCGGTTCTCGTCGCGGCGGTCTCCGGGCTTGGGGGCATTGGGAAGACCGCGCTGGCTGTCGAGACCGCGTATCTGGCGTGTGCACGAGGGTGGTTTCCGGGTGGGGTGCTGTTCATCGACCTGCACGGGTACGACCAGGAGCCGGTGACCTCCGACCGGGCGCTTCAGGCGTTGTTGCGGGCCCTTGGCATTCCGCCTGAGCACATTCCCGCTACGGCTGACGAGCGGGTCGCGCTTTATCGTTCGACGCTGGCGGGGCGCGCGCGGGAGCGGGGTGCGGTGCTGGTGCTTGCCGACAATGCTTCGTCGCCGGATCAGGTACGGCCGTTGTTGCCGGGGGACGGGCGTCATCGGGTGCTGGTCACGTCGCGGGACCGGTTGGCTCAACTGGGGGCGCGGCTGGTGTCGTTGGATCAACTCGCGCCGAAGGGGGCGTACGAACTTCTCGATCGCGCGTTGCGGCTCGCCGACCCGGACGACACGCGGGTCGTCGATGACACCGATGGGGTCGAGCAACTTGCCTTGCTCTGCGGTCATTTGCCGCTCGCGCTGCAGATCGCCGCCGCGTTGCTGGCGGAGGACCCTGGTAAGCCGGTGACTGAACTCGTCGCGGAGCTGGGTGAGTCACGTGATCGTCTCGCTCACCTTGACGACGGTGAACGGAGCGTTCGTGCCGCCTTCGAACTCTCTTATCGTCGGCTGCCGCCGGAGCAGGCTCGGCTGCTGCGGCTGCTGGCCCTTGCGCCGGGGACCGAGGTGAGTGAGGAGGTTGTTGCCTCTCTGGTCGGGGGCGATGCGCCTCCGGTGCGGGAGTTGAGAGATCTGGCCCGGGCGCATCTGGTCGAGCGGGGGAGCGGGCGTGGGTGGTGGCGGTTGCATGACTTGGTCCGTGCGTTTGGGGTGAGTGTGGTGGCGGAGGATGCCGGGTTGCGTGAGGAGGGGGAGGCGGCGCGGGAGCGGGTGTTGGCGTTTTACCACCGGTGGGCGGATGCGGCTGATGACCGGTTGCGGTGGTTGCCGGGGATGGTGGAGCCGCAGCGGTTCGGGGACTTGGGCCAGGCGTTGGCGTGGTTTGACGGGGAGCGGGCGGGGCTGGTGGCGGCGGTGGGTTGGGCGCGGGAGGAACGGTTCGCGGGCACGGCGGTACGGCTGTCCGGGTGCCTGGAGAAATATCTGGGGTGGCGGCGGTTCTTCGACGACTGGGCCACTGTCACGAGTATCGCCCAGGAGGTTGCTCACCGTGCTGGCGATCGGCTGGGCGAGGCTATCGCGGAGGACCGCCTCGGCCTCGCCCTGAAGGAGGCAGGCCGGGCGACGGAGGCGATCGACGCCCACATCCGTGCCCGCGACGCGTTCCAGGGCGTTGGGAACCGCCCCCGCGAGGCCGATGCGTGGAACAACCTCGGGAACGGTCTGCGGTACGTGGGTCGGGCGACGGAGGCGATCGAGGCTCTCACCCGTGCCCGCGACCTGTACCAGGACGTTGGGGACCGCCACCGCGAGGCCATGGCGTGGAACAACCTCGGCGTGGCCTTGCAGGACGTTGGCCGGGTGGGGGACGCCGTTGACTCCCACACCCGTGCCCGCGACCTGTACCAAGCTGCAGGGGATCGCCACAACGAGGCCAAGGCGTTGAACAACATCGGCGCGGCCCTGCAGGACGCGGGCCGGATGGAAGAGGCGGTTGAGGCGTACGGCAAGTCCTTGGAACTGCGCCGAGGGTTTGAGGACTGGTATGGCGAGGGGCGAACCCTCCACAACCTGGCCCTTGCCCACAAGGCCGCCCACCGCCCCACCGAAGCTCGAACCGCCTACCTACAGTCCGCCAACGCCTACACCCGAGCCAACGCCCCCACCGAAGCCGCCCAATCCCGCACCCGCGCCGCAGAACTAGACCCCGACCCCCCACTCACCCCTTAACCCACCGATACTGCAACTCAGGCCGCCCCACAGTCCCGTACTGCGGACTCCGCGCCGCCCTCCCCGCCTCCACCAAATGCTCCAGATACCGCCGAGCCGTAATCCGAGAAATCCCCACAGCCACCGCAACCCCCGCCGCAGTAAGCCCCTCCCCACAGTCCCGCAGAGCGACAGTCACCCGCTCCAACGTCGGCGCACTCAACCCCTTGGGAAGCGCCGCAGGCGAAGGCGCTCGCAGCGCGGCCAGCGCCCGGTCGACCTCGTCCTGGCCGCTCGCCTCACCCGCGGCCGCGTGGAACTCGGCGTACCGCACCAGCCGATCCCGCAGCGTGGCGAAAGTGAACGGCTTCAGCACGTACTGCACGACCCCCAGCGACACCCCCTCCCGCACGACAGCCAGATCCCGCGCCGAGGTCACCGCGATGACGTCCGCGTGATACCCCGCCGCCCGCAACGACCGCGCGAGTTGCAGCCCATGCGCGTCCGGCAGATGCAGATCCAGCAGCAACAGGTCCACCTGGGTGCGCTCCAGCGCCCGCCGAGCCTCCGCTCCGGTATGCGCCTTGCCCACCGCCACGAACCCCGGCACCCGCCCCACGTACATCACGTGCGCGTCGGCGGCGACGGGATCGTCCTCGACGATGAGGACGCGGATCGGGTCGGCCGTAGTCATGAGTTGCCACCTTTGGAAACAGAACCCTGGGACGAGGCCCGGACACCGCCCGCACTCTCCTCTGCCACCGTTCCCCACAAAGGCAACCGCACCTCGAACACCGCCCCGCCCCCCTCCGCCTCGGCCACCGTCAACGTTCCCTCGTGCCGGTTCACCGCCTGCCGTACCAACGCCAGCCCCAGCCCCCGGCCCCCAGGCCCCGCCGGCTTCGTCGAGAAGCCCCGTTGGAAGACCGCCTCCGCGTGTGCCGGATCCACCCCCGACCCCGTGTCCGCGACACGGAGGACCAGCGCGGAGCCGGGGCCCGCCGCGTCCGCCTCCGTGCGGGCCGTCACCGTGACCCGTGCCCGCAGGCTTCCCTGTGCCGCGTCCACCGCGTTGTCGATCAGGTTGCCGAGGATCGTCACCAGGTCCCGGGCGGAGAGCGAATCCGGCAGCAGGCCGTCGTCCATGCCGCTGTCCTCCGATACGACCAACTCGACGCCCCGCTCGTTCGATTGGGCCGTCTTGCCCAGCAACAGGGCAGCCAGCACAGGCTCGTTCACCGCCGAGACGACCTGATCGGTCAGCGTCTGGGCCAGCTCCAGTTCGGCCGTCGCGAAGTCCACCGCCTCCTCCGCGCGCCCCAGTTCGATCAGCGAGACGACCGTGTGCAGGCGGTTCGCCGCCTCGTGCGCCTGTGAGCGCAGCGCCTGTGTGAAGCCGCGCTCGGAGTCCAACTCGCCCATCAGGGACTGGAGTTCGGTGACGTCCCGGAGGGTGACCACCGTTCCGCGGCGCTCACCGCCCGACACCGGCGATGTGTTCACCACCAGCACCCGCGACGCCGTGAGATGCACCTCGTCCACCCGTTCCTCCGACGACAGCAGCGCCCCCGTCAGCGGCGCGGGCAGGCCGAGGTCCGCCACCGAGCGGCCCACCGGGTCCCCGGTCACGCCGAGCAGTTCGCGTCCGCCGTCGTTCATCAGCGCCACCCGGTACTGGCCGTCGAGCATCAGCAGCCCTTCCCGCACCGCGTGCAGCGCGGCCTGGTGGTAGTCGTGCATATGGCTCAGCTCGGTCGCGTTCATGTTGTGGGTGTGGCGGCGGAGGCGGGCGTTGACGACATACGTCCCTACGGCACCCAGTGCCAGCGCGCCGGCCGCGACCCCGATCAGCGCCGTCACCTGGTCCTGCACCCGCTGGGTGATCGCCTCGACCCGGATGCCGGCGCTCACCAGGCCGATGATCCGGGTGTGACCGGAGTCGTAGACGGGGGTGACCGCGCGGACGGACGCGCCGAGCGTACCGGTGTAGGTCTCGGTGAAGGACCGGCCCTCGAGGGCGGGCTTGTAGTGGCCGAGGAACTTCTTCCCGATCTGGTCCTTGACCGGGTGGGTCCAGCGGATGCCCTGCCGGTTCATGATCGTGACGAAGTCGACCTGGGTGTCCCGCTGGACGCGCACGGAGTACGTCTCCAGATGCGCGGTCGGGTCGGACGTACCGATCGCCGCCACCACCGACGGCGAGTCCGCGACCGACCGCGCCACCGCCATGGCCTGGCGGCCGGCCGCGTCCTCGGCCTGGCTGCGGTCGCTGACGTAGGTGAACAGCGCGTACCCGGCGACGACGACCGCTATCAGCACCGCCTGCATGCCGAAGAGCTGGCCGGCCAGGCTGCGGGGACGGGGGACGTGCGGGAAGCGCATGTCGTCAGTGTGCCTCTCCTGTTAAGCGCGAACTAAATGAACGTAAGGGTGACCGCCCTCACAAGCCGGGAGATAGTCACCGCAACCCCCGGAAGCAGCCGCCTCCCGGACGGGGCCGCACATCGATCAGTGCGGACCGCCGTAACACCCGTGACATTCATGCAACCCATGCAATCCCCGGACGTGAGCCGCACTCACAGCCCGGGTTCCGCCGGTCGTGAGCCGCACGCCGGATGATGCCGACGACGTCGTCAAGGAGGGCAGCCGTGGCCAGCACCCCCGCACCCGCACCTGCCGCACCCGCAGCACCGCCCGCGAAGCGGGACCGCACCCACTACCTCTACATCGCGGTGATCGTCGCGGTCGCCCTCGGCATCGCCGTCGGGTTCATCGCGCCGGACTTCGCCAAGGAACTGAAGCCGATCGGTACGGGCTTCGTCGCGCTGATCAAGATGATGATCTCGCCGATCATCTTCTGCACGATCGTGCTCGGCGTCGGCTCCGTACGGAAGGCCGCGCAGGTCGGCAAGGTCGGCGGACTCGCGCTCGCCTACTTCATCGGGATGTCGTTCGTGGCGCTGGCCATCGGCCTGGTCGTCGGCAACATCATCCACCCGGGCAGCGGCATGCACCTGACCGAGGCGGTCAAGGGCGTCGGACACACGCAGGCCGAGGCCGCCGCCGAGGGCCCGGTCGACTTCCTGCTCGGGATCATCCCGACCACCTTCATGTCGGCGTTCACCGAGGGCCAGGTCCTCCAGACGCTGCTGATCGCGCTCCTCGCGGGCTTCGCGCTCCAGGCCATGGGCCGGACCGGCGAGCCGGTGCTGCGCGGCGTCGAGTACATCCAGAAGCTGGTCTTCCGCATCCTCGGCATGATCATGTGGGCCGCGCCCGTCGGTGCCTTCGGCGCGATGGCCGCGGTGATCGGCGAGACGGGCATGGACGCGCTCAAGGCACTGGGCACGATCATGGCCGGCTTCTACGTCACCTGTTTCCTCTTCATCGTGGTCGTGCTCGGCACGCTGACCAAGCTGGTCGCCAAGGTCAACCTGTTCCAGTTGCTGAAGTACCTCGGCCGTGAGTTCCTGCTGATCGTCTCCACCTCCTCGTCCGAGTCCGCGCTGCCGCGGCTCATCGCGAAGATGGAGCACCTCGGTGTCAGCCGCCCGGTCGTCGGCATCACCGTGCCGACCGGCTACTCCTTCAACCTCGACGGCACGATGATCTACCTGACCATGGCCTCGCTGTTCATCGCCGACGCGATGGACCAGCCGATGAGCATCGGCCAGCAGATCGGGCTGCTGCTCTTCATGATGGTCGCCTCCAAGGGCGCGGCCGGTGTCTCCGGCTCCGGCATCGCCGTACTCGCCAGTGGTCTGCAGTCGCACAAGCCGGCCCTGGTCGACGGTGTCGGCCTGATCATCGGCATCGACCGCTTCATGAGCGAGGCCCGCGCGGTCACCAACTTCGCCGGCAACGCCGTCGCCACGCTGCTCATCGGCACCTGGACCGGCGAGGTCGACAAGGAGCGGGTGAACCGGGTCCTCGCGGGTGAACTGCCCTTCGACGAGAAGACGTTGCTCGACGAGCACGACGGCGACGAGCACCTCGACGGAGTGCCCGAGCAGGGCGGCGAGAAGGAACTCGCCAAGGCCTGACCCGCCCCCCTCAGCGGGGGCGCCCGGACCCGCCTGAACACGGCCCGGACGCCCCGACCACGCCGGGCGGCTGGGTGTCCCCCCGTCGCTCAGCCGCCCGGTCCACATCGCTCCACCCGCCCTCCGGGGCGGCCGTTCAAGCAGATGCACTAGCGTGCCGTGCCGTGCCGGAAACCTCCGGCGCGGCACGGCACGTTCACGTTCGGTGGGAGTCACGGGGGCCATGGGCATGAAGATCGACTGGGACCGGCGGCACTGCGCACGGCACGGACATGTGACGTACGCGCCCGACGAGACGGCACTGCGGGAGCGGCTGCGGGCCGAGACCGGCCTGGGGACGGCCTGGCGGTGTCTGCGCTGCGGCGACTTCGTCCTCGGCGAACCGCACGGCTCGGGGCCCGCCGAGCAGGCCCCGCTGGTGCCGCGCGGGAAGGTGCTGCGGGATCTGTTCATCCTGCGCTTCCTGGCGATCGAGCGGGCCGTGCGCGGGGTGTTCATCGTGCTGGTCGCCGCCGCGGTGTGGAAGTTCAGCAACAGCCAGGACTCGGTGCGCAAGCTCTTCGACGACTACCTGAACGTCTTCCGCCCGGTCTTCAAGCACTTCCACTACGACCTCGACCACTCGCCGATCGTCGGCTCCATCCAGAAGACCTTCGGCTACAAGCACTCCACGCTCGTCCTGGTCGCCGTACTGCTGCTCGCGTACGCGCTGATCGAACTCGTCGAGGCCGGCGGGCTCTGGTACGCCAAGCGCTGGGCGGAGTATCTGACGGTGGTCGCCACCGCCGCGTTCCTGCCGCTGGAGATCTACGAACTCACCGAACACATCAGTTGGCTGAAGATCGCCACCCTCGTTCTCAACATCCTCGCCGTCGTCTATATCGCCCTGGCCAAGCGGCTGTTCGGCCTGCGCGGCGGCCGGAAGGCCTTCGACGAGGAACGGGAGAGCGCTTCCCTGCTGGAGGTGGAGACCTCGGCCGGGGTCATGGTCTGACGCCCGAGGGCTCCTGGTCTGACACTCTGGTCCGAAACATCGGAACCTGGGCTTTACGGAGGCAGACATGGGTGAACCGGGCGGAGTGGAGTTCATGAGCGCGGCCGAGCACGAGCGCAGATACGGTGCCGAACGCGAGTCCTCGCCCCTGTCGTTGCAGCAGATCAGCGAACTCTTCTACCAGTTCCTCGCCGCGGTCGCCCGCCCCAAGCCGAAGGATTACGACCCCGCCCGCAACCTCACCGAACGTCTCCGCGCGCACCTCGGCACGGCACCCGCCGACCGGCCCGTCGTCAAGGCCGCGTATCCGCCGTACGACCTCCCGAACGTGCATCTCGCGCTGGAGAACTGGTTCGCCGGGGAAGGGCGTTCGTACGAACTGATCGGGATGCGTGGCGCGCAGAACCGCGGCGATCTCACCCTCGGCGACATCCTTGAAGCCGCCGACCGCCACGACCGGTTCACGATCGGGGCGGTCGACTACGCCCATCTGCCGATCTCGCCGGACGACGAACTCCCCTGTGTCTCCTGCGGGTTCTACCTCGGCGCGGAGGGCGAGGACCGGTTCGCGGTGCTGCTGCGCGGACCGGCCGACGAGTACGGGCGCGACAAGGTGGAGATCGAAGTCCTCGCGCGGGACAAGGAGTTCGCGGACCGGCTGCTCGCCCAGATCGACGTGCTCGTGCGCGAGCACAACATCTTCCGCGGCCAGGTGCTCTCCTTCGAGGGCTCCGAGTTCGGCCACGGCCTCGGCCCGTTCCGCTTCCACCGCCGCCCCACCCTGACCCGCGAGGACATCGTCCTGCCCGAGGGCCTCCTGGAGCGCGTCGAACGCCAGGTCGTCGGCGTGGCCCGCCGCCGCGAGCAACTCCGCGCCGCCGGCCAGCACTTGCGCCGCGGCCTCCTCCTCTACGGCCCGCCCGGCACCGGCAAGACCCACACGATCCGCTATCTCCTCTCCCACCTCCCGCAGTTCACGGTCGTCGTCCTGTCCGGCACCGGCATCGACGCCATCGGCCCCGCATGCGCCCTGGCCCGGATGCTCCAGCCCGCGCTCGTCGTCCTGGAGGACTGCGACCTGATCGCCGAGGCCCGCGACCACGGCAGCGGCGAACAGCCCCTCCTCTTCCAGATCCTCAACGAGATGGACGGCCTCGGCGACGACGCCGACGTGGCCTTCCTCCTCACCACCAACCGCGCCGACCTCCTCGAACCGGCCCTGGTCCAACGCCCCGGCCGCGTCGACCTCGCCGTGGAGATCCCCCTCCCGGACGCCCCGGGCCGGGCCCGCCTCCTGGCCCTCTACGGCACGGGCCTGGACCTCGACGAGGAGGTGACCGCCGAGGTCGTGTCCCGCACGGAGGGCACGACCGCGTCCTTCACGAAGGAGCTGGTACGCCGGTCCGTGCTGATCGCGGCCGAACGCGAGTCGGCGGTCACGGAACCCGCCGACCTCCGCGCGGCCCTCGACGAACTCCTCGGCGACCAGGACCGGTTGACGCGGCGGCTGCTCGGAGCGGCGTCCTCGGCTACCGCACCGCCTCCGGCAGCCACTCCCGCGCCCGAGTGAAGGTGTAACCGAGCTGTGCGGCGCGGGAGTTGTCCATGCCGTAGAAGCGGGCGAAGGAGAACGGCGAGGTCTCGCCCTCCGTCGCCGTCCTGAACACCACGCTCCCGGACGGGATGTGGGCGGCGATCGCCTCGCACAGGTCCTCCGTGGTGAGCGGGCCGTGGGAGGCCGCGTTGACCGGGCCCGTGAAGTCCTGGCCGACCGTCCAGAAGAGGAAGTCGGCGATCTCGTCGACGTGGATGTAGGTCGCCGGGTGGTTGGTGCGGGGGACGGCGATGGGCGTGCCGGTGCGGATGCGGTCGACGTAGTGGTCCAGGCGGCCGGTGAAGTCGTCGGCGCCGCCCAGGACATGGGCCACCCGGACCGCCGCGTACGGGAACTCCGGCTCGGCCGCGAAGACCGCCTCCGCCTGCCGCTTGCCCTCGCCGTAGTGCGCGTCGAGGAACTCCGGGTCGTCCCAAGGGAGTTCGAGGTCTACGGACACGGCGAGCGGATCGACGGCCGCCTCGCTCACCAGTGTTGGCGAGTCCTCGTACTCGTACACCTCGACGGTCGACGTCATCACATAGCGGCCGGTGCGGCCGGTGAGGACGCGGCGGGCGATCGCCGCCTGGCGCGGGGTGTAGCAGACCTGGTCGACGACGACGTCGAAGGTGCGCGGGCCGATCGCGGCGCGCAGCGCGTCCTCGTCGTCGCGGTCGGCGATCAGGTGGACGACCCCGGCGGGCGGCGCCGACGACCCGCGGTTGAGGACCGTGACCCGGTCCCCGGCGGCCAGCAGCCGCGCGATCAGCCGCTTGCCGAAGTAGCGGCTGCCGCCGATGACCAGTACGTCCCGTGCCTTTTCCATGACCATAATTCTTCGGGCGTACCAGCAGGATCTGAAGGGGGAGACATGGGAGTTCAGGCCGCCGCACCGAAAGAACCACGGCATCCGCGAGCCACCGCCGACGAAACACCGGTGGCCTTCGACGCGGTGGACCGGCAGATCCTCCACCTCCTCCAGACCGACGGCCGGATCAAGCTCAGCGAACTCGGACGGAGGGTCCGGCTGAGCCCGGCGGCGGTCACCGAGCGGGTCCGCCGCCTGGAGACCGCGGGCGTGATCAGCGGCTACGGCGCCCATGTCGTCCCCGGCCGGCTCGGCTACGGCATCCAGGCGTTCATCCGGGTCGACCCGCACGGCGGCTACACCCTGAAGCACCCCAGAACCCTGGAGCTGATCGGGCGGCCCGAGATCACCGAGGTGCACCATGTCGTCGGCGAGGACTGCTGGATCCTCAAGGTCGCCGTCCGGGACACCGTCCACCTGGAGGACGTCCTCGAAGCGGTCTCCGCCCTCGGGCGCACCACGACGTCCATCGTGCTGACCTCCCCGGTGGAGCGGAAACCGCTGTTGCCCTGACGCCGACGTCAAGGATTACCGTCGTAGGCATGCGAATCGGCGAGCTGGCCGCGCGGGCCGGGACCACCACGCGGGCGTTGCGGTACTACGAGTCGCGGGGGCTGTTGCCCGCGCGGCGCGGGGGGAACGGGTACCGGACGTACGACGAGGGTGATCTGAAGCTGCTGCGGCAGATCAGGACCTTGCAGGACTTCGGGTTCGACCTGGAGGAGACGCGGCCCTTCGTTGAGTGTCTGCGGGCCGGGCACCCGGAGGGCGACTCGTGCCCGGCGTCGCTCGCGGTCTACCGGCGCAAGCTGGCCGAACTGGACTCCCTGATCGGGGAGTTGCAGGCGGTGCGGGCGGAGATCGGGGTGCGGCTGGCGACGGTCGAGGAGCCGGAACCGTTGTGCGAACTGGGAGGGCGGGAACTGTGATCGAGGCGACAGACGTGATCGAGGTGACGGACGGGAATTTCGCGGCCGAGGTGATCGGGGCCGAGTTGCCGGTGCTGGTGGAATTCACCGCCGACTGGTGTCCGCCGTGCCGGCAGATGGGGCCGGTGCTGCGCGCGCTCGCCGCCGAGGAGGCGGATCGGCTGAAAGTGGTGCAGGTGAACGTAGACCGGAATCCGGAGACGACGAACGCCTACAAGGTTCTCTCGATGCCCACGTTCATGGTCTTCCGGGGCGGCGAGCCGGTGAAGGCCATGGTGGGGGCGCGGCCCAAGCGCCGGCTGCTGGAGGAGCTCTCCGACGTGCTGTGATCCCGCCCCATACGCAAAAGAATCCCCCGAGCAATTGCGCTCGGGGGATTCTTTTGCGTATATTCAATGGTTCGCGACTTCACGGGAATTGAGTCGCAAAGAGGCTCAGTGAGCACAGTATATAGGTCCGGGAGTGGAATTGTCAAACAGCGATGAAATTCACGGTGAGCAGGAATTCATCGACGGTCTGTACGCACGCGTGGACGCGCTGCGCGGCGCCACCGAGGACTCCGTCACGGACGCGCTCGGGCAGGGCAACACGCCCATGCAGGCCCGGCTGGAGCGGGACATCCTGGTCGCCGAGCGCTCGGGGCTGCTCGCCGCGCTGAACGCCGTGGACGGCTCGCTCTGCTTCGGCCGGATCGACCTGACCTCCGGCGTCCGGCACCACATCGGCCGGATCGGCATCCGCGCCGCCGACCTCAGCCCGATCCTGATCGACTGGCGCGCCGACGTCGCCCGCCCCTTCTACCTCGCCACCGGCCACACCCCGATGGGCCTGCGCCGCCGCCGGCACCTCACGACCGACGGCCGCCGCGTCACCGCCCTGCACGACGAGATCCTCGACCTCGGCGACGCCACCCGCACCGGCCACGAGGACCCGACCGGCGACGCCGTGCTGCTCGCCGCGCTCGACTCCGCGCGCACCGGCAGGATGAGCGACATCGTGCAGACCATCCAGGCCGAACAGGACGAGATCATCCGGGCGCCCCATCGCGGAGTGCTCGTCGTCGAGGGCGGCCCCGGCACCGGCAAGACCGCGGTCGCGCTGCACCGGGCCGCGTATCTCCTGTACGAACACCGGGAGTTGCTCGCCAAGCGCGCCGTCCTGATCGTCGGCCCGAACCCCGCGTTCCTCGGCTACATCGGCGAGGTGCTGCCCTCCCTCGGCGAGACCGGCGTCCTGCTGGCGACCGTCGGCGAGCTGTTCCCCGGCGTGAAGGCGACGGCCACCGACAGCCGTGCGGCGGCCGCCGTGAAGGGCCGCGCCGACATGGCCGACGTCCTCGCCAGGGTCGTACGCGACTGGCAGTCCCTGCCCGACCCGGTCATCGCGATCGAGCACGACCGCGAGATCCTCATGCTCGACGACGGCCTGGTCCGCATGGCCCGCGACCGCACCCGTGAGGCCCAACTCCCGCACAACGCGGCCCGCGAGCACTTCGAGGGCCACATCCTCAACACCCTCACCGAGATGGTCGCCGAACGCATCGGCACGGATCCGTTCGACGGCGGCAACCTGCTGGACCCGAGCGACATCACCCAGATCCGCGACGAACTCGCCGAGAACCCCGAAGTCTGGGCGGCCATCGACCAGTTGTGGCCGCGGCTGACCCCGCAGTACCTCGTCGCGGACTTCCTCGCCGACCCCGTCGGCTACGTCTCCGACGACGACGCGGACGCCATCCGCCGCCCGGTGACCCGCGAGTGGACCGTGGCGGACGTACCGCTGCTCGACGAGGCCGCGGAACTCCTCGGGCGGGACGACCGGGTGCGGCGGGCGCGGGCCCAGCGCGAGCGGGAGGAGCAAGTGTCGTTCGCACAGGGGGTGTTGGACGTGTCCTTCGCGTCCCGGACGTTCGAGTTCGAGGACAAGGAGGAGGGTGATCCCGAGGGTTCCGAGGTGCTGTCGGCGCACGACATCATCGACGCGGAGCGCTTCGCGGAGCGGCACGAGGAGGAGGACCACCGCAGCGCCGCCGAGCGCGCGGCGGCCGACCGTACCTGGGCGTTCGGGCACATCATCGTCGACGAGGCGCAGGAACTCTCCCCGATGGCCTGGCGGTTGCTGATGCGCCGCAGCCCCACCCGGTCGATGACCCTGGTCGGCGACCCGGCCCAGACGGCCGAAGCGGCGGGCGTCGGTTCCTGGTCGGAGATCCTCGCCCCGTACGTCGAGGACCGCTTCGACCACACCCGCCTCGGCGTCAACTACCGCACCCCCGCCGAGATCATGGACCTCGCGGCGGCCGTCGTCCGCGCGGAGAATCCGTCCTTCGAACCGCCGAGTTCGGTGCGGTCCACTGGTGTACGGCCCTGGGTGCGCGCCACTGACGATCTGCCGGGTGCCGTTGCCAAGGCCGTGGGTGAACTCACGCCCGCGGAGGGGCGGTTGGCCGTTATCGCGCCGCGTGATCTGCACCGGAGGCTGGCCGCGCGGCTGGACGGGGTGACGGCGGGGGCGGAGCCGGATCTGACGCGGAGCGTTGTGCTGCTCGATCCTCGGCAGGCGAAGGGGTTGGAGTTCGACTCGGTGTTGGTGGTCGAGCCGGGGCGGTACGGCACGAGTGATCTGTACGTGGCGTTGACTCGGGCTACGCAGAGGTTGGGGGTGTTGCATACGGGGGCGCTGCCGCTGAGCTTGGCGGGGGCGGTGTCTGGGTGACCGTCCCTGGGGGCTGCGCCCCCAGACCCCCGCTTCGGCCTGGACGGCCTCGTCCTCAAACGCCGGACGGGCTGGGGGGCGCCGGACGGGCTGGGTATGTGCGGCCTGCGTTGGAAGGGCGCCGGACCGGCTGGATATTGCCGGCCGGCGCTTACGACGTCGGGTTGCTACGCAGGCCGCAGCCAGACCGTTGCCAGTGGTGGCAAGGTGAGGCGGATGCTTGCCGGGCGGCCGTGCCACGGCTGGGGCTCGGGCTTGATGGGGTCGGGGTTGGTGATGTCGCCGCCGCCGTAGAGGGCCGTGTCGGTGTTGAGGGTTTCGCGCCAGGCAGGGATGTCGTCCGGGACGCCCAGGCGGTAGTCGTGGCGGACCACCGGGGAGAAGTTGCTGACGGCGAGGAGGGGGGAGCCGTCGGTGTCGTAGCGGAGGAAGGCGAAGACGTTGTCCTCGGCCGCGTCGCCCGTCACCCACTGGAAGCCGGCCGGGTCGGTGTCGAGTTGCCAGAGGGCGGGGGTGTGGCGGTAGACGGTGTTGAGGTCGCGGACGAGGTCGCGTACGCCGCGGTGGTCCGCCTCCGCGCCGTAGGCCGGGTCGAGGAGCCACCAGTCGGGGCCGTGGGTCTCGGACCACTCCGCGCCCTGGGCGAACTCCTGGCCCATGAAGAGGAGTTGCTTGCCGGGGTGGGCCCACATGAAGGCGAGGTAGGCGCGGAGGTTGGCGCGCTGCTGCCACCAGTCGCCGGGCATCTTCGAGACCAACGACCGCTTGCCGTGGACGACTTCGTCGTGCGAGATGGGCAGGACGTAGTTCTCGCTGTACGCGTACACCATGGAGAACGTCATCTCGCCGTGGTGGTGCTTGCGGTGGACGGGCTCGTGCGACATGTAGTCGAGCGAGTCGTGCATCCAGCCCATGTTCCACTTCAGCCCGAAGCCCAGGCCGCCGAATCCGCCGGGGCCGATGTGGTGGGTGGCGCGGGTGACGCCGTCCCAGGCGGTGGACTCCTCGGCGATCGTCACGACACCGGGCACCCTGCGGTACACCGTCGCGTTCATCTCCTGGAGGAAGGCGACCGCGTCGAGGTTCTCCCGGCCGCCGTGCTCGTTCGGGGTCCACTGGCCCGGCTCGCGTGAGTAGTCGAGGTAGAGCATCGAGGCGACCGCGTCCACGCGCAGGCCGTCGATGTGGAACTCCTCGCACCAGTAAACGGCGTTCGCCACAAGGAAGTTGCGTACCTCGCGGCGGCCGAAGTCGAATTCCAGGGTGCCCCAGTCGGGGTGCGCGGCACGGAGCGGGTCCGCGTGCTCGTACAGGGGGCGGCCGTCGAACTCGGCCAACGCCCAGTCGTCGCGCGGGAAGTGGGCCGGTACCCAGTCCATGAGGACACCGATGCCGGCCTGGTGCAGGGTGTCGACGAGGAACTTGAAGTCGTCCGGGGTGCCGAGGCGGGAGGTCGGGGCGTAGAAGCCGGTGACCTGGTAGCCCCAGGAACCGCCGAAGGGGTGCTCGGCGACCGGCATCAGCTCGACGTGGGTGAAGCCCAAGTCCTTGATGTAGGCGGGGAGTTGTTCGGCGAGCTGGCGGTACGTCAGGCCGGGGCGCCAGGAGGCGAGATGGAGCTCGTAGACGGAGAAGGGGGCTTTGTGGGCGGGGAGTTCGGTGCGCTGGGCGAGCCAGGCCTCGTCGTGCCACTCGTAGTGCGAGGCGTGGACGATCGAGGAGGTTGCGGGCGGGACCTCGGTGTGGCGGGCCATGGGGTCGGCGCGCAGCGTCTTGGAACCATCGGGGCGGGTGATCTCGAACTTGTACAGCTCGCCCGCGCCGATGCCCGGCATGAACAGTTCCCAGACACCGGTGGAGCCGAGTGAGCGCAGCGGGGCGCCTGTTCCGTCCCAGAAGTTGAAGGTGCCGGCGAGGCGTACGCCCTGGGCGTTCGGCGCCCACACGGTGAAGCGGGTGCCGGCGACCCCCTGATGCGTCATCGGCCGCGCCCCGAGCGCCTGCCACAACTCCTCGTGCCGGCCCTCACCGAGCAGATACAGGTCCAGATCCCCGAGCGCGGGCAGGAACCGGTACGCGTCCTCGACCTCCTGCACGGCGCCGTCGTAGGCCACGGCGAGCCGATACTCCGGCACAACGGAGAGGGGGACCAGCCCGGAGAAGAAACCGTCCCCGTCGTCATGCAACTCGGCCCTCAACTGCCCTGCCACCACGGTCACTCCGAGCGCGAACGGCCGAAACACCCTGAAGGCGACGCCACCCGGGACCGGGTGGGCGCCGAGTACGGAGTGGGGGGCGTGGTGGGTTCCGTGGAGGAGCCGCTCGCGGTCCGTCGCGTCGAGGGCGGGGGAGACGGCGATGCTCGGGGGCGGGGCTGATTCGGGGGTGTCGCCTGTGGGGGCGATCAGCGGGGTCGGGTCGGTGGGCGGGGCGGGCGTGGGGGTGGGGATGGTCGGCTTCGGGGTGTCGGCGGAGGTCGGCGGTGTGAGCGAGGCGGTTTCGCTGGGTGACGTCGTCGGCGTGGCCGCCTCCGGGTCTTCGGCCGCGGCCGACAGCGGGGCCGGCGTCGCCGGCGGAGCGGGTGTGGTGGCCGGGGGTACGGCCGACTCTGGGGCGACGGCCGGAGTCGGGTCCGGAGCAGACGCGGTTGACGGCGACGGCGTGACCGACTCGGGGGCGTCAGTCGGGACCGCCAGAGGAGTCGGTGCCGGGGCTGGCTCGGCGGGCGGAGCGGTGGTCGCCTCAGTGGCTTCGGCCGAGGTCGGGTAGGTGTCCGGCTTCGGGGTGTCGGCGGAGGCTGTCAGCGGGGCCGCCGGTGTCGACGACGGGGTGGCCGACGGGGTTGTTGCGGTGGGAGGGGGCGGTGGTGCGGGCAGGTCCGGGGCAGTGGGCGGGGTCGGTGGAGTGGCCAGGTTCGGAGCAGTGGCCGGCGTCGGTGGTGCGGGCAGGCTCGGACCAGGGGGCGGCGTCGGCGGTGCGGCCGGCTTCGGGGCGTCGGCTGAGACCGGTGATGCGGGCACGTTCGGTGCGGCGGGCTGGGCCGGAGGCGTGGGCAACTCCGGGGCGTCGGCGGATGCGGGCAGCGTGGCTGGGGCTGGAGCGGTGGGCGGGGTCGGTGCGGTGGGCGGTGTCGGTGGTGTGGCCGGCTTCGGGGTGTCGGCCGGGGTCGGTATCACCGTCGGAGTTGGTGCGGCGGTGGGGTGGGCCGAGGTCTTGCTCGACTCTGCGGTCTCGCCGGGCGCTGGCGGTGCGGCCGACTCTGAGGTGGGGTCGGGTTCTGAGGCGAGGCTGGGTACTGAGGCGAGGCTCGGCTCTGACGTGACGGGACCTGGTTCTGAGGTGGGGCCTGGCACTGAGGCAAGGCCTGGCTCTGAGGTGGGACCGGGTTCCGAGGCAAGGCTCGGTTCTGAGATGGGACCGGGTTCCGAGGCAAGGCCTGGCTCTGAGGCAAGGCCTGGCTCTGAGGTGGGGCCTGGCTCTGAGGTGGGACCGAGTTCCGAGGCAAGGCTCGGTTCCAAGGTGGGACCCGGTTCCGAGGCGGGGCCGGGTTCTGAGGCGAGGCTCGGCTCCGAGGCGAGCCCCGGCTCCGACGTGAGCCCCGGCTCCGAGGCGAGCCCCGGCTCCGACGTGAGCCCCGGCTCCGAGGCGAGCCCCGGCTCTGACGTGAGCTCCGGCTCCGAGGCGAGCTCCGGCTCTGACGTGAGCTCCGGCTCTGACGTGAGCTCCGGCTCTGACGTGAGCTCCGGCTCTGACGTGAGCTCCGGCTCTGACGTGAGCTCCGGCTCTGACGTGAGCTCCGGCTCTGACGTGAGCCCCGGCTCTGACGTGAGCCCCGGCTCCGACGTGAGCCCCGGCTCCGACGTGAGCCCCGGCTCTGACGTGAGCCCCGGCTCCGACGTGAGCCCCGGCTCCGACGTGAGCCCCGGCTCAGGAATGGACCCGATGTCGGAGGCGGCAGCCGTCTGCTCCGATGCGGCAGCCCCCATCTCCGATACGGAAACCGCCTGTTCCGGCGCCGCAGTCGCCCCGTCCTGGGTGGGAGAAGCCGACTCTGAATCCACCCCCGTGTCGGCGGTCACCGTCCTCCGCGTGGACTTCTCGGAAGGCACGCTCGTCTTCCTGGCCAGGCCCTTCTTCGCCGAGTTCTTCTTCCCGGCACCCTTCTTCGCTGCGGCCTTCTTGCTCACGGCTTCCTTCGCCTCTGCCCTCTTCGTCTCGGCCTTTTTCGTCTCGGCCTTCTTCGCGCTGCCTGTCTCCGCCACGACTTTTTCCGCCGAGCCCGTCTCCGCCGGGACCTTCGCCGTCACGTTCGTCCTCTTCGCCGTACCCGTCTTCGCGGCGCCAGTCTTCGTCATGGCCTTCTCCGTCGCAGCTTTTGTCGCCGAGGTCACTTCCGCCGAACCAGTCTTCGCCACGGCGTTCTTGTTCGCTGTCGCGTTCTTCGCCGAGATCTTCTTGGTCACGACGATCTTTGCCGCTGCCTTCTTCGGGCCGGCGTTCTTCGCGGTCGCCTTCTTGGCCGCGGCCTTTCCGAGCTCGGCGGTGTCGGTCGGCGTGCTCTTGGTCGCCGTCCCTTTGGCTCCGGCCTTCCCAGGCACAGCCTTCTCAGCCGCCGCCCTTTCCGTGCCCGCCTTCCCCTTACCGGCCCTCTTCGCAGCGTCCTTCTCCGTACCGGCCTTCTCCGTACCGTTCTTCTTCGTGCGGGCCTTCGCCACGGCGTCCGTCTCCGTACGGGCCTTCTCCTCCGCGCCCCTCTTCATTGGCGCCTTCTTCACGGACGCCGCCCCCTTGGCCGCCAGCATCCCGCTCACCCCTGTGCCCGCCGCCCCCTCACCCCGGGCCGCCTTCTTCAAGCCCAAGCCGCTGCCCCCACCGCCCCCCTCCTTCATGGAAGCCCTCGGCTGCACTTCCGCACGGCTCTTCTCCTGCGCCGGCTTCTTCCTCGGCTTGGGATCCGGGCCGTTGGACGGGGACGGGGGACGCGGGGTCACGGGTGGAGCCTCCTGGGCGGGTGGGTCAGGGGGTGGAGTTGGAGTCGGGGTCGGCCAGGCGGCGTACCGCGGACAAGGGGACCGGGAGCCAGTCGGGGCGGTGGCGGGCCTCGTAGAGGACTTCGTAGATCGCCTTGTCCGTCTCGTACGCGCGGAGCAGGACCGGGTCCGTACGCGGGTCCACGCCGGTGATCTCCGCGTACCCGGAGCAGTACGCGGCCCGGCACCGGTCCGCCCAGCCCGGTGCCGGCGGAGTCGTCGAGTGGGCCGCGTAGTCGAAGGAACGCAGCATCCCCGCGATGTCCCGCACCGTCGGCTGGGGCATACGGCGTTCCGCCAGCGGCCTGGACGGCTCGCCCTCGAAGTCGATCAGGGACCACTCCCCGGACGGTGAGTGCAGGCACTGGCCGAGGTGGAGGTCTCCGTGGATGCGCTGGGCCGTCCATGTCTGGCCCTCGGCCGCCAGGTCCGCCAGCGCCGAGAACGCCGAGTGCAGACCGGGGGCGTAGGGGCGGAGTGCCGGTACCGCTTGCGCCGCCGCGTTCAGGCGTTCGGTCATGCCCGTGACCAGGAGCTGCAACTGGACGTGGCCCAACGTCACCGTCGGAAGCGCTCGCGCCAGGGCGACATGCACCTCCGCCGTGGCCCGCCCCAGCGCCCGCGCCTCCGCGCCGAAATCCTCCCCCTTGGCCAACTCGCCCAGCGCCAGCTCCCAGCCGTCCGCCGCGCCCTGCACGAACGGCTGGAGGACTCCTAGGACGTACGGCTCGTCGGCGAACTCCGCCCGTAGCCACGCCGTCGGCGCCGGCACCCGGGGGCAGCCCTCCAACGCGAGAGCCAGCGGGAGTTCGAGGTCGGGGTTGGTGCCGGGCACGATCCGGCGCAGCAGTTTCAGGATGAACGCGTCGCCGTAGACGACCGACGAGTTGGACTGTTCGCCGGTCATCAGGCGCGGGGCGAGACCGGGGCCGAGGTCCGGGCCGTCCGGGGCCCGCTCGAAGCGCAGCCCGCCGATGCGGGCCTGGGTGCGCAGCGCCTCCAGGAGCACCTCGGCGGGCCGGGGGTCGTACAGGGCCTCGTACACCGTGTGACCGGCGAGCGGGCCCTCCTCCACATGTCCGATCAGCGCGGGTGCGAGCCGGGGCGGCAGCGCCTCGCGCACGCCTATGAGGAGTTGGTAGCAGTCGCCCTGGGACTGTGGCTGATGGGCGCGGACCAGGAGGTGGTAGAGGCCCAACGGGCCGTCCAGCGGAAGCAGCTCCGTCGCCGCCACCAGCGAGAAACCGGTGACGGGACGCCCCTTGCCCGCGAACCACCGTTGCCTCGGCAGCCACCCCCGCAGCAGGGGGTCGAGCGATGCGAGGAGCCCCGGCCCGGGACCCGGACCGGTCCGGCCGGAAATTGTGACAGTCTCCGCCATAGGTGTCACATTCCTTTCCCCGGGGGTGGGTCGGGGTGTCACTGTTGCGTGCCCCGGACGGGGCGAGGGAAACCGAAACCGCCCCACCCCCGCCCCGGGGACCGGACCTCTAGGCGGCTTCCTTGCGGAGCCGGAACCAGTAGAAGCCGTGCCCCGCCAGTGTCAGCAGATACGGCAGCTCTCCTACGGCCGGAAAGCGCACCCCGCCGAACAGTTCGACCGGATGCCTCCCATTGAACGCCCGCAGGTCGAGTTCCGTCGGCTGCGCGAACCGGGAGAAGTTGTTCACGCACAGGACGAGATCGTCCTCGTACTCGCGCAGGAACGCGATCACCGCTGGATTCGACGACGGCAGTTCCCGGTACGAGCCGAGGCCGAACGCCAGGTTCTGCTTACGGATCTCGATCATGCGGCGCGTCCAGTGCAGCAGCGAGGAGGGCGACGACATCGACGCCTCGACGTTGGTGACCTGGTAGCCGTAGACGGGGTCCATGATGGTCGGCAGCGACAGCCGGCCGGGGTCACAGGACGAAAAACCTGCGTTGCGATCCGGTGTCCACTGCATCGGCGTGCGGACGGCGTCGCGGTCGCCGAGCCAGATGTTGTCGCCCATCCCGATCTCGTCGCCGTAGTAGAGGATCGGCGAGCCGGGGAGCGACAGCAGCAGGGCGGTGAACAGCTCGATCTGGTTGCGGTCGTTGTCCAGCAACGGGGCCAGGCGCCGCCTGATTCCGATGTTGGCGCGCATACGCGGGTCCTTCGCGTACTCCGCCCACATGTAGTCGCGTTCCTCGTCGGTGACCATTTCCAAGGTCAACTCGTCGTGGTTGCGCAGGAAGATGCCCCACTGGCAGCCGGAGGGGATCGCGGGGGTCTTCGCGAGGATCTCCGAGACCGGATACCTCGACTCCCGTCGTACGGCCATGAAGATCCTCGGCATCACCGGGAAGTGGAACGCCATATGGCATTCGTCCCCGCCGCTCCGGAAGTCGCCGAAGTAGTCGACGACGTCCTCGGGCCACTGGTTCGCCTCCGCGAGCACCACCGTGTCGGGGTACTGCGCGTCGATCTCCTTGCGCACCCGGCGGAGGAACTCATGGGTTGCCGGAAGGTTTTCGCAGTTGGTGCCTTCGGCCGCGAACAGGTACGGCACGGCGTCCAGCCGGAAGCCGTCGATGCCCAGGTCCAGCCAGAACTTCAGCGCCGAGATGATCTCTTCCTGGACGGCCGGGTTCTCGTAGTTGAGGTCCGGCTGGTGGGAGAAGAAGCGGTGCCAGAAGTACTGCTTGCGGACCGGGTCGAAGGTCCAGTTCGACGCCTCGGTGTCGACGAAGATGATGCGGGCGTCGGGGTACTGCTTGTCGTCGTCGGCCCACATGTAGTAGTCGCCGTAGGGGCCGTCGGGGTCTTTCCTCGACTCCTGGAACCACGGGTGCTGGTCGCTGGTGTGGTTCATGACGAAGTCGATGATGACGCGCATGCCCCGCTGGTGGGCGGAGTCGACGAACTCGACGAAGTCCGCCAGGTCGCCGAATTCGGGGAGTACGGCGGTGTAGTCGGAGACGTCGTAACCGCCGTCGCGCAGCGGGGACTTGAAGAACGGCGGTAGCCAGAGGCAGTCGACGCCGAGCCACTGGAGGTAGTCGAGTTTGGCGGTGATGCCCTTGAGGTCACCGATGCCGTCGCCGTTGCTGTCCTGGAAGGAGCGGACCAGGACCTCGTAGAAGACGGCGCGTTTGAACCACTCGGGGTCCCGGTCCTTGGCGGGAGTGTCCTCGAAGGTGTCCGGGACGGGCTCGTTGACGATCATATTGTGGGTGACCCTCCGATCTGCGGGGACGGTCGCAGGACGGTGAGGATGTGTGCGGGCCGGTTGCCCGGTTCCAGGCGCACATAGTTGGCCCTGCCCCAGTGATAGGTCTCACCGGTGAGCTCGTCGCGCACCGGCACCGACTCGTGCCATTCCAGGCCGAGTTGCGGCATGTCCAACGAGACCGTGGCCTCCTGGGTGTGGTGCGGATCGAGGTTCGCGACCACCAGAACCGTGTTCGAACCACTCCGCTTCGAGTACGCGATCACCGCCTCCTGGTCCGTGTGATGGAAGTGGAGGTCACGCAACTGCCGCAACGCGGGGCTGCGGCGCCGGATGTCGTTGAGCTTGCCCAGCAATGGCGCGATGCTACGTCCTTCCCGCTCGGCCGACACCCAGTCGCGGGGACGGAGTTGGTACTTCTCGGAGTCCAGATACTCCTCGCTGCCGGGCCGCAACGGTGTGTTCTCGCACAACTCATACCCGCTGTACACCCCCCACGTGGGAGAGAGGGTCGCGGCGAGTACCGCCCGCAGCTCGAAGGCCGGCCGACCGCCTTCCTGGAGGAACTCGTGCAGGATGTCGGGGGTGTTCACGAACAGGTTCGGCCGCATGTAGGCGGCCGACTCGCCCGCCAACTCGCTGAGGTAGTCGGTGAGTTCGGCCTTCGTGTTGCGCCAGGTGAAGTAGGTGTACGACTGCTGGAAGCCGGTCTGGGCGAGGGTGGCCATCATCGCGGGACGGGTGAAGGCCTCGGCCAGGAAGATCACGTCCGGGTCGGTGCCGTTGATGTCCGCGATCACCCGCTCCCAGAACACGACCGGCTTGGTGTGCGGGTTGTCGACGCGGAAGATCCGCACCCCGTGGTCCATCCAGTGCCGCAGCACGCGCAGGGTCTCGGCGATCAGGCCGTCCATGTCCCGGTCGAAGGCGATCGGGTAGATGTCCTGGTACTTCTTCGGCGGGTTCTCCGCGTACGCGATCGTCCCGTCGGGGCGGTGGTGGAACCACTCCGGGTGCTTGTCCACCCATGGGTGGTCCGGCGAGCACTGGAGCGCGAAGTCCAGCGCGATCTCCAGGCCCAGCTCGGCAGCCCGTCCTACGAACGCGTCGAAGTCCTCCAGCGTGCCGAGCCGGGGGTGGATCGCGTCGTGGCCGCCCTCGGGTGAGCCGATCGCCCACGGGACGCCGACATCGTCGCGCCCCGCCGACAGGGTGTTGTTCGGACCCTTGCGGAAGGTGGTCCCGATGGGATGGATCGGCGGCAGGTAGACGACGTCGAAGCCCATCGCCGCGATGCCCGCGAGCCGTTTCGCCGCCGTACGGAACGTGCCGTGGGGCTCGGCCGCGGTGCCCTCGGAGCGGGGGAAGAACTCGTACCAGGCGCCGTAGAGCGCGCGCTCCCGCTCCACCAGCAGCCCGCGCGGCTCGGAGGCCGTGACCAGTTCCCGCAGGGGGTACCGGGCCAGGATCTCGTCCACCTCCGGCGTCAGCGCGGCGGCCAGCCGGGACGCGGGCGGGCGGGTCTCGTCGCGGAGGGCGGTGACGGCGGTGCGGAGGACGGGCCGCAGGCCCTTGCCCTTCGGTACGCCGGCGATGGCGCGTTCGTGCAGCCGCGCGCCCTCCTCCAGGACCAGGTCCGTGTCCATGCCGGCCGGGATCTTGATCCCGGCGTGGTGGCGCCAGGTGGCGACCGGATCGCTCCAGGCCTCCACGGTGTACGTCCACCGGCCGGGTGCGCCGGGCGTGACGGTGGCGCCCCAGCGGTCGCTGCCGGGGGCGAGCTCCCGCATCGGGGTCCATGGGCCGGGGCGGCCGTCCGGGTCGTAGAGGACGGCGTTGGCGGCGACCGCGTCGTGGCCCTCGCGGAAGACGGTGGCCGACACCTCGAAGGCCTCACCGGTCACCGCCTTGGCGGACCGGTGGCCGTGCTGGACGACCGGCCGGACATCGAGGACGGGGATGCGTCCGATGCCGGGGGACGTGGCGCCCGCGGAGGGTGGCTCCGGGGCGGGCGGTGCCGTGCCGGCCGGGCGCACGCGGGGCGTGTCCGGGCCGGATGTCGGGGGTGCTGACGAGTGGTGCGTGGCGGGCATGACCGCTCCTGTCCGCGTCAACGTGGGTATGGGCGGATGGATGTGGGGAGGTGGGTCCTGCGAAGGAGATCCCGTGGTGCGTCTGGGGGGCGTACCGGTGGAGCCTTCCCACCCTATTCGGGTTAGCAATCCGGCAGGTTGCTAACTACTTACGCGCAGGTCTCCACAAAAGATCCGGCCCCGTCCCTGGGTGAACGGGGCCGGATCTGTCACTCCCGCACTACGACCGCGGTACTTGCAGAAGTTTGTCCGGCGAACCGGGCCCCGCGCCGGACACCTTCCCGGAAACCGCCCCCGCGACGAGTGCCGCCGAGACCTGTGCCGGGGTGGCACGCGGGTGGCCGGCGAGATAGACCGCCGCCGCGCCGGCCGCGTGCGGCGACGCCATCGACGTACCCGAGAACGTCGCCTTCCCGGTGTTGCTCGCGGACGACGCGGAGGTGATCGAGACACCCGGGGCGAACAGGTCGACGGCCGGACCGAGGTTCGAGAACGGCGCCCGGGCGTCGTTCCGGTCGGTGGCGCCGACGGTGATCGCCTGCTTCACGTCCGCGGGGGAGTACAGGCCGGCCTGCAGCCCGTCGTTGCCCGCCGCGACCGTGTACGTGACACCGGAGGCGATCGAGTTGCGTACGGCCGCGTCGAGCTGGTCGTTGTGACGGCCGCCCAGGCTGAGATTGGCGACCGCGGGCTTGTGCGCGTGCCGGGTGACCCAGTCGATACCGGCGAGGACCTGCGAGGTCGTACCGGCTCCCGCGTTGTCGAGGACCCGGACGGCGACCACCCTGGCCTTCTTGGCGACGCCGTACGCGGTGCCGGCGACCGTGCCGGCCACATGGGTGCCGTGGCCGTTGCCGTCCTGGGCGATGGCGTCGTTGTCGACGAAGTCCCAGCCGTAGCCCGCCCGGCCGCCGAAGTCCTTGTGGGTGATCCGGATGCCGGTGTCGATCACGTACACCGTCACGCCGCCGCCTCCGGAGCCCGGCGAGGTGTAGCTCCTGTTCAGCGGCAGGCCCGGCTGGTCGAGCCGGTCCAGCCCCCAGGACGGAGGGTTGCGCTGGGTGCGGTCCATGGTGATCCGGGTGTCCTGCGCGACGGAGGCGACCCGCGGGTCCGCCGCGAGGAGTCTCGCCTGTCTCTCGTTCGCCTCGATGGCATAGCCGTTGAGGGCCGTGCCGTAGGTGTGGCTTATTTTCGCCCCGTACGTCCGGGCCAGGTCCTTTCCGGCGGCCGACGGAGCTCTCGTTCCCCCCTTGAGCGTCACCAGGTAACTGCCGCTGACGGAACCGGGTTCACCGTCGCCGATGACCGTCCCCTCCGGTGCGGCGTGCGCGGGCAGAGTGATGGCCGACATCACCACGGCAGTGATCACCGCGGTCAGACCCCCCACCCGACGCAGACGCCGCGTACGCGTCCGTGCCATGTCGAGTTCCCCTCCTTCAACTCTCCACGGGGCAGCCTCTCGTGCGGTGCGAAGCACCACAAGGGCGCACGAGGGCGCCTTTTCAGTACAGGCGACAACAACTTGCCTGTCGGGGGTCCGGGGGCGGAGCTCCCAGCCACGCCCACACCAACACCGGTACCGTCATCAGCACACGACGACGCACATTGCCGTGTGTCATCCAGCGAACGCGCCGAGGTGGAGCTGTGAAGGCGATCCGTCGATTCACCGTCCGTCCCGTCCTCCCCGAACCCCTCCGTCCGCTCAGCGATCTCGCGCGCAATCTGCGCTGGTCCTGGCACGCAGACACCCGTGATCTCTTCCAGTCCGTCGATCCCGAGCGCTGGGCCGCCTCGGAACACGATCCCGTACGACTCCTCGGCAGCGTGTCGGCCGAGCGGCTCGCCGAGCTGGCCGGGGACAGCCGATTCCTGCGCCGGCTCACCGAGGTCGCCGGGGACCTCGCCGACTACGTGGGCGGTGACCGCTGGTACCAGACCCACCCCGGTGAACTGCCCGCCGCCGTCGCCTACTTCTCCCCGGAGTTCGGTGTCACGGCCGCCCTGCCCCAGTACTCCGGCGGTCTCGGCATCCTCGCCGGCGACCATCTCAAATCGGCCAGCGACCTCGGCGTACCGCTGATCGGCGTCGGACTCCTCTACCGGCACGGCTACTTCCGCCAGTCGCTGTCCCGCGACGGCTGGCAGCAGGAGACCTATCCGGTCCTCGACCCCAACGAACTCCCGGTGGCACTGCTGAGGGAGACCGACGGCTCCCCGGCCCAGGTCTCCATCGCCCTGCCCGGCGGCCGCTCGCTGCGCGCCCGGATCTGGCTGGCACAGGTCGGCCGGGTACCGCTGCTGATGCTGGACTCGGACGTCGAGGAGAACGACCTCGGCGCCCGCGGCGTGACCGACGTGCTCTACGGCGGCGGCAGCGAACACCGGCTGCTCCAGGAGATGTTGCTCGGCATAGGGGGTGTGCGGGCGGTACGGACGTACTGTCGGCTGACCGGTCACCCGGACCCCGAGGTGTTCCACACCAACGAGGGCCACGCGGGCTTCCTCGGCCTGGAGCGGATCGCCGAACTCTGCGACGCGGGGCTGGACTTCGACGCCGGCCTGGAGGCGGTGCGGGCCGGCACGGTCTTCACCACGCACACCCCCGTCCCGGCCGGAATCGACCGTTTCGACCGGGAGTTGGTCGCCACGCACTTCGGTGCCGGGGCCGAACTCCCGCGCATAGACGTCCAGCACATCCTGAACCTGGGCATGGAGACCTACCCGGGCGGCGAGCCCAACCTGTTCAACATGGCCGTGATGGGCCTGCGGCTGGGTCAACGGGCCAATGGCGTCTCGCTGTTGCACGGACAGGTCAGCCGCGAGATGTTCTCCGGTCTCTGGCCGGGGTTCGACGCGGAGGAGGTGCCGATCACCTCCGTGACCAACGGGGTGCACGCGCCGACCTGGGTCGCCCCCGAGGTGTTCCGGCTCGGCGCGCGGCAGATCGGCGCCCAGCGCACCGAGGACGCGCTGACGGTCGGCGGTTCGGACCGCTGGGACGCGGTCGCGGAGATCCCGGACCAGGACATCTGGGAGCTGCGCCGCGATCTGCGCGAGCAGTTGGTGGTGGAGGTCCGGGAGCGGCTGCGCGCCTCCTGGCGCCAACGCGGGGCCGGATCGGCCGAGTTGGGCTGGATCGACGGCGTCCTCGACCCCGACGTCCTCACCATCGGCTTCGCGCGCCGCGTCCCGTCGTACAAACGCCTGACGCTGATGCTGCGCGACCGCGACCGGCTGATGGATCTCCTCCTGCACCCGGAGCATCCGATCCAGATCGTGGTGGCGGGCAAGGCGCACCCGGCGGACGACGGCGGCAAGCGGCTGGTGCAGGAGCTGGTGAAGTTCGCGGACGATCCGCGCGTCCGGCATCGCATCGTCTTCCTCCCCGACTACGGCATGGCGATGGCGCAGAAGCTGTACCCCGGCTGCGACATCTGGCTCAACAACCCGCTCCGCCCGCTGGAGGCGTGCGGCACGAGCGGGATGAAGGCCGCGCTGAACGGCTGCCTCAACCTCTCGGTGCTGGACGGCTGGTGGGACGAGTGGTTCCAGCCCGACTTCGGCTGGGCCATCCCCACGGCGGACGGCACCGGCACGGACCCCGACCACCGCGACGACGTGGAGGCCGCCGCGCTCTACGACCTCCTGGAGCAGCGCGTCACCCCGCGCTTCTACGAACGCGGTCAGGACGGTCTGCCCGACCGCTGGATCGAAATGGTGCGCCAGACGCTGACGTTGCTGGGCCCGAAGGTGCTGGCCGGGCGGATGGTCCGCGAGTACGTGGAGCGGCTGTACGCTCCGGCGGCGCTCGCGCAGCGCGCGATGACCCCGGACGCGGCCCGCGAACTGGCCGCCTGGAAGGGCCGAGTGCGGGCGGCCTGGCACGGAGTGACCGTCGATCACGTCGAGACGTCCGCCGCTACGGCCACGGCGGAACTCGGTACGACGCTGAATCTCCGGGTGCGGGTGGGGCTGGGCGGGCTCGCCCCGGACGATGTGGAAGTGCAGGCGGTGTCGGGCCGGGTGGACCCCGAGGATCGGATCGGGGACGGGGTGGCGGTGCCGCTGAAGCCGGTGGGGGCGCCGGACTCGGAGGGGCACTGGTTGTTCGAGGGGCCGCTTTCCCTGGACCGCACCGGGCCCTATGGGTACACGGTCCGTATCTTGCCTGCGCACCGACTGCTGGCGTCCAGTGCGGAGTTGGGGCTGGTGGCGGTGCCTTCTGAGGACGGGGTTGAAGGGGCCGGAGTGCTGATGAGGTAGTGCGTCTGCGGGTTCGTTGTGGCTGGTCGCGCCCACGCGGCGGAGCCGCACATGTCACAGCCCCGCGCCCCTATGGGGCGCGGGTGCGCTCACACCTCCGAGTACGGCTCGCACATCCGCCGCAGCGTGTTGCCGATCCGTCGGGCGTACGCGTGTTGCAGGCCCCTCGTCGCCGGGCCGCCCAGGCGGGCGTACCACTTCGCGCCGCGGCTGAACGCGGAGACCGTCAGCCAGACCGTGCCGTCGCCCGTGCGGTCGACCACGAAGGCCTCCTCGCCGGATTCGGGGTGGCCGGGAAGGGTGCCGTAGGCCCAGCCGGATCTGCGGTGTTCCTCGACCGTCCAGACTATGCGGCAGGGGGCCTTGATCAGGCCGGCCAGGGTGACCGTCACGTCCACGCCGGGGGCGGCCTTGTCGGCGCTCGCCTCGATGCCGACGCCCAGCTCGCGGTGCAACTCCCAGGTCAGGACCGCTTCGGAGGCCCGGCGGAAGACCTTCTCGCCCTCGCCGATCCGGCTGCGCACATAGAGGGGGTGGAAGCCCGGGGGGCAGAAGCCGCGTTCGCGGGTCCCGCCGACGTGGTCGTACGTGAAGGACATGGGACCCAAGAGTAGGGCGGTACCCGGAGATGCCTTCGCTCCGGGTACCGCCCTTACCGCTTACCTGTCAACTCGGCTGTCGTCAGGTGACGTTGACGGCCGTCCAGGTCGCCGCCACCGCGGCGTACTCGGCGGAGCTGGAGCCGTAGAGCGCGGCTGCCGCGCTCAGGGTCCCGGTGCGGGCCGCCTTGTAGTTGGTGGTCGACGTGAAGTACGTCGTCAGCGCCTTGTACCAGATCTGCAGCGCCTTGTCCCGGCCGATGCCGGCGAGCGTGGCACCGTTGGACGTCGGGGAGTTGTAGGCCACCCCGTTGATCGTCTTCGCGCCGCTGCCCTCGGACAGCAGGTAGAAGAAGTGGTTGGCGACGCCCGACGAGTAGTGCACGTCGAGGTTGCCGACCGAGGAGGACCAGTAGTTGGCGGAGCCGCCGTCCTTGCTGGGCTGGTCCATGTAGCGCAGCGGGGTGCCGTCGCCGTTGATGTTGATCTTCTCGCCGATGAGGTAGTCACCCACGTCGGACGAGTTGGCCGCGTAGAACTCCACGCCGGTGCCCATGATGTCCGAGGTCGCCTCGTTCAGGCCGCCGGACTCGCCCGAGTAGTTCAGGCCCGCGGTGTTGGCGGTGACGCCGTGGCTCATCTCGTGGCCGGCCACGTCGATGGAGGTCAGCGGGTGGGTGTTGCTGGACCCGTCGCCGTAGGTCATGCAGAAGCAGTCGTCGTCCCAGAACGCGTTGACGTAGGAACTGCCGTAGTGGACACGGGAGTAGGCGCCGACACCGTCGTTCTTGATGCCGCTGCGGCCGAACGTGTTCTTGTAGAAGTCCCACGTCTCCTGGGCGCCGTAGGCGGCGTCCGCGGCGGCGGTCACGTCGGTGGTGGAGCTGGACGCGGCGCCGGTGCCCCACGAGTTGGTGGTGTTGGTGAACAGGGTGCCGGTGCCGGAGCTGGTGGTGTGCTTCAGGTTGTACGTCTTGTGGCCGCCGCGCGAGGCGTCGGTCAGCGAGTACGTGGTGCCCGACAGCGTGGTGGTGAGGCTGACCGTGCCCGAGTACAGGGTCTTGCCGGTGCCGGTGGCGTTCTCGACGCCCTGGTACTCGAAGAGCTTCTTGCCGGTGGCCGCGTCGGTGATGACGTGCAGCTTGTTCGGGGTGCCGTCGTCCTGGAGGCCGCCGACGACGGTCTCGTAGGCGAGGACGGGGGTGGCGCCGCCGGCCCAGATGACCTTGCGGGCACCGTCGGCGGCGGTCTTGTCCGAACCAGCGGCCTTGGCGGCGGTCAGCGCCTGCTTCTCGGCCTTGGCGACGGTGATCTTCGGCGTGACGGTGGCGACCTTGATGGTCGCCGAGTGCGCCTTGGTGACACCCTCCGTCTTGCCGGCCGGCGAGGAGTGGACGACCAGGTCGCCGCCGAGGACCGGGAGTCCGGCGTAGGTGCGCTCGTAGCGGGTGTGCACCGTGCCGTCGACGTCCTTGACGACGTCCTTGACGACCAGCTTCTCCTTGGTGCCGAGGCCTATCTGCGTGGCCGTCTCGGCCGCGTCGGCCTGCTTCTCCTGGACCAGCGCGGTGCGCGCGGCGTTGGAGAGCAACTGCGGGGCGGCGGCGAGGGGGGCCGCCTTGCCGGCCGCGGGCTGGGCGGCGGCGCCGGTGGTGACACCGGTGGCGAGCAGGGCTCCTGCGGCGACCGCGGTGGCGATGGCCAGGGTGGTGCGCTTGTGACGCGCGTAGAGGGGGGTCACGCAAGCTCCTCTGTGGGGGAGTCCGGCAGCGTGGGGTTACTGACCGGAGCGGGTTGTGAATCGGCTGTGCTGAAGCGGCGTGAGGGAAGACTGGCATCAGGGGCGCGTACATGTCAGGACCCTCAAGTGATGTTGGCCGAAAATCGACTGTCCGGTGAACGTTGCGGCCATGTAAACGCCCACAACAGGGCGCCGCCCCGGAGTTGAAACCCCGAGGCGGCGTCTTGTTTGCGCGGCGTGAAGTGGACGGCTGGTTTTTACGGGAACGTAAGCTTCCAACTGTTGATGTAGCCGGTGTCCTGTGCCGCCACGTCCTGGACCTTCAACTTCCAGACGCCGTTGGCGACTTCGGAGGACGCGTTGACCGTGTAGGTGGCCTGCACGTTGTCCGCCGAGTCGGACGAGCTGGAGTTCTTCAGCCGGTACGTCGACCCGTCCGGAGCCACCAGGTCGATCACCAGGTCGCCGCGCCAGGTGTGCACGATGTCGACCGCGACCGCGAGGTTCGTGGGCGCGTTCCCCGTCCGCCCGGACACGGTGACCGACGAGGTGACCGCCGCCCCGTTGTCCGGAATCGACACGTCGGCCGTGTTCTCGAACGACGTGCCGCCACCGCCGCCGCCACCGGAGCGCGCACCGACCGCCACGGCCGCCCACGCGTCCTGCACCGCCTTGTACTCGGCGCCCGTCGTGCCGTACAGCTCACCCGCCGCCGCGAGCGTCCCGGTGCGGGCCGCCGCGTAGTTGGTGGTGGACGTGAACTTCGTGGTGAGCGCCCGGTACCAGATCTGCAGCGCCTTGTCCCGGCCGATGCCGGTGACCGGAAGCCCGTCCGAGGTGGGCGAGTTGTAGCTGACGCCGTTGATGACCTTGGCGCCGCTGCCCTCGCTCAGCAGGTAGAAGAAGTGGTTGGCGATGCCCGAGGAGTAGTGCACGTCGAGGTTGCCGACACCCGAGTACCAACTGTCCGCGCTGCCGCCGTCCTTGCTCGGCTTGTCCATGTAACGCAGCGGGGTGCCGTCGCCGTTGATGTCGATCTTCTCGCCGATGAGGTAGTCGCCCACGTCGGTCGAGTTGTTGGCGTAGAACTCGACGCCGGTGCCGAAGATGTCGGAGGTCGCCTCGTTCAACCCGCCCGACTCACCGGAGTAGTTGAGCCCGGCGGTGTTGGAGGTGACACCGTGGCTCATTTCGTGCCCCGCCACGTCGATGGCCGTCAGCGGGTCCGCGTTGCCGGAGCCGTCGCCGTACGTCATGCAGAAGCAGCCGTCGTCCCAGAACGCGTTGACGTACGAATTCCCGTAGTGGACACGGGAGTAGGCGCCGACGCCGTTGTTCTTGATGCCGCTGCGGCCGAAGGTGTTCTTGTAGAAGTCCCAGGTCTCCGCAGCGCCGTAGTGCGCGTCGGCACCGGCCGTCGCCGCGTTCGACGTGGTGCCGTTGCCCCAGGTGTTGCTCGTCTGCGAGAACAGGGTCCCGGTGCCCGAGGTGCCGTGGTTCAGGTTGTACGTCTTGTGGCCGCCGCGGTCGCCGTCGGTGAGGTTGTACGACGTGCCCGACTGGGTCGTGGTCAGCGAGACCGCGCCGCTGTACTGGGTGTTGCCGGTACCGGTGGCGTTCTCGATGCCCTGGTACTCGTAGAGCTTCTTGCCGGTGGCCGCGTCGGTGATGACGTGGAGTTCGTTCGGGGTGCCGTCGTCCTGGAGACCGCCGACGACCGTCTCGTAGGCGAGGACGGGCTTGCCGCTCGCCGCCCAGATCACCTTGCGGGCCGAGTCCGCGGCCGACTTGGTGGAGCCGAGGGCCTTGGCGCGGGAGACGGCCTGCTTCTCGGCGGTCGCCGTGGCGACGCCCGGGGTGAGGTCGGCGACCGCGATCGTGGCGTTCGTCGCCTTGATGACGCGCTCGGTGGCGCCCGACTTGGCGGTGTCGACGACCAGGTCGCCGCCGAGGACCGGGAGTCCGGCGTAGGTGCGCTCGTAGCGGGTGTGGACGGTGCCGTCGGCGTCCTTGACGACGTCACGGGCGACGAGCGTCTCCTTGGCGCCGAGGCCGATGTCCTTGGCGGTCGTGGTCCGCGCCGACGCGGCGTCGCGGAGCAGCTCGGCGCGCTGCGAGGGGGAGAGCGAGACTGCGCTGTGCGCCGGATTCCCCTTGTCGGCAAGGGGTTTGGCCGGAGCGGCGGAGGAGGTCGCGCCGGCCTGGACGGCCGCGGCGAGCAGAGTGGTGACGCCGACTGCGGCGACTATGTGGGAGGTGCGTCTGCGCGAGGAATTGCTTCTCAACACTGACTCCTTCAGGACGGTCGCGGATCACGCGACCAGGGGAGATCACAGGGATCACAGGAGTGAAACTGTGGGGTTGCTGTGAAGCGCCAGTGGGAAGAGTGGCAGCAGCCCGCGCTTTCTGTCAGGAGCGCGTCAGGAAGTTGGCCGGAATTCGTTCGTTGTCCGGATGTTCATGTCCGTTATGCGGACCGCCGGGGGGCGCCGCGCGCCCCCCGGGTCACGTGGACGTCGGCCGCTCGCCGTGCCAGGAATGCCACAGCGCCGCGTACGCCCCCTCCGCCGCCACCAGCTCCTCGTGCGGGCCGAGTTCGGTCAGCAGGCCGTTCTCCATCACCGCGACCCGGTCCGCGTCGTGGGCGGTGTGCAGCCGGTGGGCGATGGCGATGACGGTACGGCCCTCCAGCACGGCGGCCAGGGCACGCTCGGTGTGGCGGGCGGTGGCCGGATCCAGCAGGGCCGTCGCCTCGTCCAGGATCAGGGTGTGCGGGTCGGCCAACACCACGCGGGCCAGCGCGAGTTGCTGGGCCTGCGAACCGTCCGTGACCGAACCGCCCGCGCCCAGCCGGGTGTTCAGGCCGTCCGGCAGCTCCCGCACCCACTCCTCGGCGCCGACCGCCGTCAGCGCCGCCCACAACTCCTTGTCCGTGGCGGCCGGTTCGGCGATCAGGAGGTTGTCGCGGACCGAACCGAGGAAGACGTGGTGCTCCTGGGTGACCAGCACCACCTGGCGGCGCAGCGTCTCCGGTGCCAGCCCGGAGACCGGCACCCCGCCCACGGTCACCGTGCCCTCGGTCGGCGCGTCGACGCCCGCCAGCAGTCGGCTGAGCGTGGTCTTCCCGGCGCCGGACGGACCGACCACCGCGAGCCGCTCACCCGGCCGTACGGTCAGGTCGACGCCGTGCAGCACCTCGCCGCCGCGCTCGTAGGCGTACCGCACACCCGTCACATCGAACCGGTCGTCCGCCGGAACCGGGGCGTCGCCGTCCCCCTCCGCGCGGGGCGCCCCTGCCAGGCCCTCCACGCGGGCGAACGAGGCGCCGCTGCTCTGCAGTTGCTCGACCCGCATCAGGATCTGGTCCAAGGGCTCGGCGAACTGCCGCAGATACAGCGCGGCCGCCACCACCGCACCCAGGCCCACCGCCCCACGCCCGTGCAGCCACCCGCCCACGAGCAGCACACCCGCCACCGGGACGGTGTACGAGATCTCGACCGCGGGGAAGAACACCGTCCGCAGGTAGAGCGTGTGCAACCGGCTCCGCAGAGCCGTCCGCAGCGTGTCGCGGCTCGCGGTGACCCGGCGCTCCTGGAGCCGGAACGCCTCCACCGTGCGCGCCCCGGACGCGGTCGCCGTGAGGATCTCGGCGACCTCCGAATTGGCCGCGCCCTCCGCGAGATAGCCGTCCCGGGCCCGGCGCAGATACCAGCGCAGCGCGAACCACACCGGCGTGAGCCCCAGCACTCCGAACAGCCCGAGCAGCGGGTCGAGCGCGAACACCGCGCCCATCACGAACAGTGCCTGCACCGAGTTGACCAGCAGATCGGGCCCGACATCGCGCAGGGTCGTGCCGACGATCGCCACGTCCGCCGTGCCGCGCGCGGTCAGGTCGCCCGTCCCGGCCCGCTCCACCACCGACGCGGGCAGCGCCAGCGCCCGGTCGACGAAGTCCTCCCGCACCCGGGCCAGCGTGCGTTCACCGAACCGGTGCCCCACGTACCGCGCCCAGCGCGCCAGCAGCAACTGGGCCACCGAGCACCCCACGATGACGAGGGCCAGCTTGTCCACGACCCCCACCCCGGCCCCGGCCCGCACCTCGTCCACGATCCGCCCGAGCAGCCACGGCCCGACCAGCCCGGCCCCGGCCGCCAGCGCGTTCACCACCAGCACGACGCCGAACGCCCGCCGGTCCGCCCGCACCAGCCGCAGCGCGGCCCGTCGTACGTCAGCCCGTCCCGCGACCGGCAGTTGACCCTTCGCCGACGAAGACCCCGTCACCGCACGACCTCTTCCTCTTCCGTGTCCCGGGCCACCAGCGCGCGGTAGCCCGGCTCGTCCGCCAGCAGCCGGCGATGGCCGCCGCTGGCCGCGACCTTGCCGTCGACCAGGTAGTGCACGGTGTCCGCGTGGTCGAGGACCAGCGGGGACGTCGTGGTCACCACCGTCGTACGGCCCGCGCGCTCCGCGTGCAGCCGCCGTGCGACCGCCGCCTCCGTGTGCGCGTCGAGCGCCGAGGTCGGCTCCACCGCGAGCAGCACCTCCGGCTCGGCGAGCAACGCCCTTATCAGCCGCACCCGTTGACGCTGGCCCCCGGAGAGGCTGCGCCCCTGCGCGGCCACCTCCGAGTCCAGCCCTTCCGGCAGCCCCTGCACGATGTCGTCGGCGGCGGACGCGCGCACGGCCCGCGCCATCGCCTCCGTGGACCGCTCCCGGCGCCCGGACACCACCTCCGTGAGCGGTCCGGCGAACAGGTCGGCCTCGTTGTCGGCGACCAGGATCCGCGCCCGCACCTGGTCCAGCGGCATCGCGTCCAGCCGCACCCCGCCCCAGGTCGCCACGGACGGCGCGTACCGCCCGAGCCGGTCCACCACGGCCAGCGCGTCCCCGGGCCGCGCCCCGACCAGCGCGGTCAGCCGCCCCGGCAGCACCCGCACCCCCGAGTCGGGATCGTGCAACGCGGCCGGTTCCGCGGGAGCGGCCAACTCCCCGGTGTCCAGCGCGGGTTCCAGCCGCAGCAGCGCTACGACCCGACGCGCGGCCACCACGCCACG
Source organism: Streptomyces sp. NBC_01478 (assembly GCF_036227225.1). Lineage (GTDB taxonomy): Bacteria > Actinomycetota > Actinomycetes > Streptomycetales > Streptomycetaceae > Streptomyces. The sequence continues at coordinate 7,885,450 of NZ_CP109444.1, forward strand.
GCTCAACTCGTAGACCATCTGCACGAAGAAGGACACCGGGCCGATCAGGACCGCGACATAGCCGTACACGGCCACCAACTCGCCGATGCTGAGCTGCCCCTGGGCCGCCAGCCGGGCCGCGAGCCAGGTCACGACCGCGAGGAACAGCGTCGGCAGCCCCATCCCGACCGCCTGCACCCAGCTCGCCACCGCGCCCACCCGGTAGCCCTGGGCGCGCAGCCGCTGCGAGTCACGGCGGAACGCGTCCGCGAACAGCCCTTTGCCGCCGAGGCCGTTGAGGACCCGCAGGCCGCCCGCGAGATCGCCGATGCGCGCGGTCAGCACGCCCTGCCGCTCCCGGTACTCCGTCTCCACGCTCTGCAGCCGCAGCGTCAACGGCCCCGCGAGCAGCGCGATCACCGGCACGCCCAGCAGTACGACGGCGGCGAGCGGCGCCGAGATCGACAGCAGCACGCCCGCGACCACGCCGTAGACGACGAGGGCGCCGAAGCCGGGGCCGACGACGGTCAGGCACTGGGCGATCGTCCACACGTCGCCGACGCCGGTCGTGATCACCTCGCCGGCCCGCGCCCGGCGCGAGAGCACGGCGCCCAGTCGGACGGTCTGGCCGACGATCAGCTTGACCGTACGGAAGTTGGCGTCGATCCGGACCCGGGTCATCGTGCGGTGCCGCATGATGCTCAGCCATGCGTTGACCGCGCCGATCACGAACAGCGCCCCGGTCCACCAGGCCAGCGCGCCCATGTCCCCCGGCACCAGCCCGTCGTCCACCGCCCGGGACATCAGATACGGCGCCGCCGCCATCAGCACCATCCACACGCTCGACAGCAGCGCGCCGGACACCGCCCGCCACGGCTGCCGCAGCACCAGCCACCACAGGAACCGCCAGCCGCCCCGACAGTCGGGTGTCCCGGGATCCTCGTACGCGTCGATCATGGGCCTCCTTGCCCAGGCCGCCGAGCGCGGGCAGCCGTGAGCGGTCCGGGGGTGGTTGGAGACCTCGAAGATTACCGAGCGTGAGCGCGGTTGCCCATCGAATAAATCGCGCGACGGGGGCCGGTGACCGGCGGGGCGCTGTCCGGCGGTGCGGACGAGGCGCGGTGGGGAGCGTCAGCGGCGGCGCAGTGACGGGTCGAGCAGTGCGGGCGGGGTGTCGTGCTTCTCGTGGGCGGCGAGGTCGGTGCCGGGGGCGACGATCGTGTCGATCGCGTCGAGTACGTCGGCGGAGAGCACGGTGTCCGCGGCGGCGAGCTGCGCGTCCAGGTGGTCCAGGGTCCGGGGGCCGATCAGCGCGCTGGTCACGGCGGGGTGCGCGGTCACGAAACCGAGCGCGAGCTGGATCATCGTGAGGCCGGCCTCGTCGGCGACCCGGGCCAGTTGCTCGACCGCGTCGAGCTTGGCCCGGTTGGCGGGGACGGTGGTGTCGAAGCGCTGGGGCATGAACGCGGAGCGGCTGGTGCCGATGGGCCGGTCCGCGCGGATCGCGCCCGACAGCCAGCCCGAGGCGAGCGGGCTCCAGACCAGGACGCCGAGCCCGTACTCCTCGGTCACGGGCAGGACGTGGGTCTCCGCCCCGCGCTGGAGGATCGAGTAGCCGGGCTGTTCGGTGACGTAGCGGCCCAGGTGGTTCTCCCGGGCGGCCCACTGTGCCTGGACGATGCGGTACGCGGGGTAGGTCGAGGAGCCGAAGTAGCGGATCTTTCCCGCGCGTTGGAGGTCGGTCAGCGTGGACAGGGTCTCCTCGTCGCCGGTGCGCGGGTCCCAGCGGTGGATCTGGTACAGGTCGACATGGTCGACGCCGAGCCTGCGCAGGCTGTTGTCCAGCTCGGTGATCAGCCAGCGGCGCGAGGCGCCCTGGTGGTTGCGCTCCTCGCCCATCGGCAGGCTCGCCTTCGTGGCCAGCACGATGTCGTCACGGCGCCCGGCGATCGCCTTGCCGAGCAGCTCCTCGGACTCGCCGCCGCTGTACGCGTCGGCGGTGTCGATGAGATTGACCCCGGCGGCGAGAGCCGCGTCGACGATTCCGGTGACCTCCTCCTGCGTGGTCCGCCCGATCCTGCCGAAGTTCATCGCGCCGAGCGCGAGAGAGCCGACCTGTACACCGGTGCGGCCCAGGGTGCGGTACTGCATGACCGTGTTCCTCCGACATCAGCAAACGGAACCTTGTTCCGGAAACAATACGGAACAAGGTTCCACTTAGCAAGGTCGGAGTGGGGACGTGAGGTGACGAAGGGTGACCGACAGCCCCCGCCCGCCTCGCTCACGCCAGACTGTCCCGCCAAGCCTGATGCAGCGCCGCGAAGCGCCCCGTCCCCGCGATCAGGTCGGCCGGGGTGCCGTCCTCGATGATCCGGCCGTGTTCCATGACCAGGACCCGGTCCGCGATCTCGACCGTGGACAGCCGGTGGGCGATCACGACCGCCGTACGGCCACGCAGGACCGTCGACATGGCGCGCTGTACGGCCTGTTCGCCCGGGACGTCCAGGGAGCTGGTCGCCTCGTCGAGGATGAGGACGGCCGGGTCGGCGAGCAACGCCCGCGCGAACGCGACGAGTTGGCGCTGGCCCGCCGAGATACGACCGCCCCGCTTGCGTACGTCCGTGTCGTAGCCGTCGGGCAGCGCGCTGATGAAGTCGTGCGCGCCGATCGCCTTCGCGGCCCGCTCGATCTCCGCGCGGGGCGCGTCCGGGCGCCCGATCGCGATGTTCTCGGCGACCGTGCCGGAGAACAGGAACGCCTCCTGCGTCACCATCACCACCCCACGCCGCAGTTCCGGCACGGACAGCTCGCGCAGGTCGACGCCGTCGAGCGACACCCGCCCGTCCGAGGGGTCGTAGAAGCGCGCGAGAAGCTTGGCCAGGGTGGACTTGCCCGCGCCGGTGGAGCCGACCACGGCGACCGTCTGGCCGGCTGGGAGGGTCAGGTCGAAGACGGGCAGCACCTCGCCGCCGGTGCGATAGGCGAAGCGGACCCCCTCGAAGACCACCTCGCGGCCGGGCTGCTCCGACTCAAGTGCCGGGAGCTGTACGGGAGTCGAGGACTCGGGCACCGACGGCGTCTGGGCCAGCAGCCCCGCGATCTTCTCCAGGGACGCGGCGGCCGACTGGTACGAGTTGAGGAACATACCGAGCCGGTCGATCGGGTCGTAGAGCCGCCGTAGATACAGCACAGCCGCCGCCAGCACGCCCAGCTCCAGGGAACCGTCCGCGACCCGGGTCGCGCCCCACAGCACGATCACCGCGACCGCCGTGTTGGCGACCAGGCGGGAGCCGGTCACATAGCGGGCCATCTCCAACAGGGCGTCGCCGTTGGACCGTTCGTGGTGCCGGTTGAGGACGCGGAAGTCGGCGTCGTTCACCGCCTCGCGGCGGAACGCGCGGACCGGGCGGATGCCGTTCATCGTCTCGACGAACTTCACGATCACGCGCGCGATCGCCGTGGACCGCACCGCGTACACCCGCACCGCGCGCCGCTGATAGACCCGCACCAGCAGATACAACGGCACGAAGGACGCCACCGCGACCGCGCCGAGCCCCAGGTCCAGCCAGAGCAGCATCGCCGAGATGTACACGAACGACAGGATGACCGTGATCAGCTCCTGGAGTCCCTCGCTGAGCAGTTCGCGCAGGGCCTCGATGTCCGTGGTGGAACGGGAGATGAGCCGGCCGGACGTGTAGCGCTCGTGGAAGTCGATGCTCAGCGCCTGCGCGTGCCGGAAGATCCGGCCGCGCAGATCGAGCAGCACGTCCTGGTTGACGCGCGCGGAGGCCCCGATGAACGCGTACTGCAGCACGCCGGAGACGAGCGCGCACAGCAGATAGCCCACCCCGACGGCGATCAGCGGACCGCGGTCGTGGTCCCGGAACGCCGGCACGGCACGGTCGATGGCGTATGCCACCAGCAGCGGGCCCATCTGCACCGCCGCCTGCTGGAGCAGCAGGAGCAGGGTCGTGACGGCGACCTGGGCCTTCATCGGCGCGAGCAGCGAACGCAGGAGGGTGGCGGTCGCGCCCGGGGGAGTGGGCAGGTCGTCGTGGTCGAAGGGGTCGCCTGCGGCGGGCCGGAGCGGGGGTTCGGGGTTGTCGTCGGGGTCGGTGGGCGGCGCGGAGGTGGTCGGGGCGGTCATCGGGCGTCCTCCTGCTCACCGACCGGGTGGGGGTGCTGGTGCCGGTCCGGGTGGTGTTGAGTCCGCGGGCCGGTGGGGGCTGGTCGCGCCCCGCGGCGGAGCCGCATGTCGATACTGTCCCGCGCCTCTTCAGGGCGCGTTGGTTGAGCCGTGTCGTTCTCGCGCTCGGCCCCCGACATCAAGTGCGCGTACTCCGCGTTCGTCCGCAGGAGTTCCTGATGGGTGCCCACCGCCGTGATACGGCCCTCGGACAGCAGGGCCACGCGGTCGGCGAGGAGGACCGTGGACGGGCGGTGGGCCACGATCAACGCGGTGGTGTCGGCGAGGACGTGGCGCAGCGCGGCTTCCACGGCTGCCTCGGTGTGGACGTCCAGCGCGGAGAGCGGGTCGTCGAGGACCAGGAAGCGGGGTGCGCCGACCACCGCCCTTGCCAGCGCGAGGCGTTGGCGTTGGCCGCCGGAGAGGCTCAGGCCCTGTTCGCCCACCTGGGTGTCCGTGCCGTGCGGCAGCGCGTGGGCGAAGTCGGCCTGGGCGACGGCCAGTGCGCGCTCCAACTCCGGTTGTCCTGCGCCCTTTTCGGCGCCCATCAGTACGTTTTCGCCGACGCTCGCCGAGAACAGGGTGGGTTCCTCGAAGGCCATCGCGACGGTGGCGCGCAGCGTTTCCCGGGGCATGGCGGTGATGTCCTCGCCGTCCAGGGTGATGTGGCCGGAGGTCACCTCGTGGAGGCGGGGGACCAGTGCCGTCAGTGTGGTCTTGCCGGTGCCGGTGGCGCCGACGAGGGCCATGGATTCGCCGGGTCTGATGTGCAGGTCTATGCGGTCGAGGACGGGTGGGGAATCCGGTGGGGCGTCTGGGTAGCGGAAGGTGACTTTCGAAAAACGGATGCCATCGTTGTCGGGTGCGGGTTCGTTTGGGCTGGTCGCGCCGTTCCCCGCGCCCCTTTGGGGCGCCTCCTCTGAGGGCGTTACATCGATCTCTGGCGCTACATCCATCACCTCGAAGTAGCGCTCCGTCGCCGTTGCCGCCTCCTGGCTCATGGCCAACAGGAAGCCGATCGACTCCACCGGCCAGCGCAGGGCCAGTGCTGTGGAGAGGAAGGCCACCAGCGTGCCTGCCGACAGGTTGCCGTCGGCGACCTGGATCGTGCCCAGGACCAGCGTCGCCCCCAGTGCCAGTTCGGGCAGGGTGACGATGACGCCCCAGATCACGGCGAGGAGGCGGGCCTTGCGGAGTTCGGTGCCGCGCAGGGTGTGGGAGAGGTCGCGGAAGGCGCGGGCCTGGCTGCGGTGGCGGCCGAAGCCCTTGATGATCCGGATGCCGAGCACGCTCTCCTCGACCACCGTCGTCAGATCGCCGACCTGGTCCTGCGCGAGCCGCGCCACCTGCGCGTACCGCCGCTCGAAGACCACGCACATGACGATCACCGGCACGGCGGGACCCAGGATCACCAGGCCCAGCGTCCAGTCCTGGAGCAGCATGATGATCACGCCCAGCAGGATCGTCACACTGTTGACCAGCAGAAACGTCAGCGGGAAGGCGAGGAACATGCGCAGCAGCATCAGGTCGGTCGTGCCCCGGGAGAGGAGCTGGCCCGAGGGCCACCGGTCGTGGAAGGCCACCGGCAGCCGCTGGAGATGCCGGTAGAGATCCGCCCGCATCTCCGCCTCGACCCGGGACAACGGCCGCGCGACCAGCCACCGGCGCAGCCCGAACAGTCCCGCCTCCGCGATCCCGAGCAGCAGCAGATACAGCGCCCCGAGCCACACGCCCGCCGTGTCCCGGTCGGCGACCGGCCCGTCCACCATCCACTTCAGGACGAGCGGGAACACCAGCCCCGTACAGGACGCGACGACGGCGACCCCGGACGCGGCGAACAGCCGTACCCGCACGGGGCGGACGTACGGCCACAGCCGCAGCAAGGTGCGCACGGCGGAGCGATCGGTGTGGTCCTCGGTGGCTGCATGTGTCGTCGACATCATGGGCGAGCCTACGGACCACCACTGACAGTGCCCACCGAGTTTTGGCCGACCAGGAGGTCGTAGGACCGCATCAACCGATCGGTTGATGCACGGTCGAGCGCGATGGGCGATGTGCCCGCACCGGCGTTCCCGGGACCCTCGGAACATGTCAGCCACACCTGTCATCGAAGTCACCGCACTGCGCAAGTCCTACGGCGGCCGGGCCGTCGTGGACGGGGTCTCGTTCGCCGTCGAGGAGGGCGAGATCTTCGGGATCCTCGGCCCGAACGGCGCGGGCAAGACCACCACCGTCGAGTGCGTCGAGGGCCTGCGCGTCCCCGACGCCGGCCGCGTCCGCGTCACCGGCCTCGACCCCGTCGCCGACCACGAGCAGGTCGCCCGCGTCCTCGGCGCCCAGCTCCAGGAGAGCGAGCTCCAGGCCAAGCTCACCGTCCGCGAGGCCCTGGAGCTGTACGCGGCCCTCTATCCGCACCCCGCCGACTGGCAGCCGCTGGCCGAACGCCTGGGCCTGACCGCCAAGTTGACCACCCGGTTCGCCAAGCTGTCCGGTGGCCAGAAGCAGCGGCTGTTCATCGCGCTCGCGCTGATCGGCAATCCCCGCGTCGTCGTCCTCGATGAACTCACCACCGGGCTCGACCCGCGCGCCCGGCGCGACACCTGGCAGCTCATCGAGGACGTGCGGGCGAGCGGGGTCACCGTCCTGCTCGTCACGCACTTCATGGAGGAGGCGCAGCGGCTGTGCGACCGGATCGCCGTCATCGACAAGGGCAAGGTGGCCGCCCTGGACACCCCGGAGGGGCTGATCCGGCGTTCGGCCGGCTCCACCGTCATCAGTTTCACGCCCTCCGCGCCCCTGGACGACGGTGACCTGAACGCGCTGCCCGCCCTCACGTCCGTGGCGCGCAAGGACGGCCGGATCACCCTCTCCGGCTCCGACGAGACCGTCAACGCCGTCATCACCCTGCTCGCCCGGGGCCACATCACCGCCCATCAACTCCGCGTGTCCGACGCCACGTTGGACGACGCGTTCCTGGACCTGACGGAGGTCACCGCATGAACACCGCAGTCCTGCGCACCGAGTTGAGGCTCTTCCGCCGCGAACCGGGCGCCCTCTTCTGGATCTTGCTCTTCCCCACCCTGCTCCTGGTGATCCTGGGTTCCATCCCGGGCTTCCGCGACCACGACGCCGACCTCGGCGGCCTGCGCACGATCGACGTGTACGTCCCGGTCGCCGTCCTGCTCGGCATGATCGTCGGCGGTCTCCAGTCGATGCCGCAGAACCTCACCGGCTACCGCGAACGCGGCATCCTCCGCCGGATGTCCGCCACCCCGGTCCGCCCGTCCGTCCTCCTCACGGCGCAGATGGTGGTCTTCGGCACGGCGGCCCTGGCCTCCGCCCTGTGCGCGCTGACCGTCGGCCGCCTCGCCTTCGACGTACGCCTCCCCCGGCAGCCCTACGGCTATCTCCTCGCCCTGCTCCTCGCGATCCTGGCCTCGCTCGCGCTGGGCGCGGTGGTCTCCGCGCTGTCCCGGACCACGAAGATCGCGGGCGCGATCGGATCGGCCGTGTTCTTCCCGATGATGTTCTGCGCGGGCGTGTGGATCCCGGTGAATTCGATGCCCGACACGCTCGCCCGGATCGTCGGCTACACCCCGTTCGGCGCCGCCGCCGAGGCCCTGAACCGGGCGGCCGCCGGGAACTGGCCGGGCTGGACGCACGTAGGGGTGCTCGCGATGTGGACCCTGCTGCTGACGGGCGCCGCCTCGCGCTGGTTCCGCTGGGAGTAGGGGAGGCGGCCGTGCAGACTGAGGGGATGACCACCAGGGACCGGCAGATCGACCGCCGCTGGGAGCAACTGCACACGTGGGGGCCGTACGGGCTGCTCGGGATCAGTGTCGTCCTCGCGCTCGTCTCCTCCGATCTGTTCGACTACACCACCGCCCAGTGGCGGGTCGGCTGGGCCCTGGCCGGCGCCGCGCTCGTCCTCCAACTGTGGTGGCACGGCACCCGCGCCCGCCGCCCCGGCCGCGGCCGGATCCCGTCCCGGGCGGGGACCGCGTACTACGTCGTCCGCTGGGCCCTCGCCTTCGTCCTCACCTGGCTCGACCCGTTCTTCGCGTTCTACGCCGCCTCCGGCTTCATGGACGCCGACGAACTGATCCCGGGCACGGTGGGGCAGCGGGTCGGGCTGTTCGCGAGCGCGGTCACCGTGGCCGGAGCGCAGGCCGGCGGGATGCCGTTCGGGAGCGGGCTGCAATGGGTCCTCTTCGTGGCGCTCGTGGCCGTCAACTCCGTCCTCCAGATGGCGATCGCGCATCTCACCCAGCAGGAGACACAGCGGTCCCACGAGCGCACGGAGACCATCACCGAACTCGAACGCACCAACACCGCGCTCCAGCAGGCCCTCGACGAGAACGCCGCCCTGCACGCCCAACTCCTCGTCCAGGCAAGGGAGGCCGGGGTCGCCGACGAGCGGAGGCGGCTCGCCGCCGAGATCCACGACACCATCGCCCAGGGCCTGACCGGCATCATCGCCCAGCTCCAAGTCGTCGCCAACGCACCCGACTTGACGACCGCCCGAACCCACCTCGACCGTGCCTCCGCGCTCGCCCGGCACAGCCTCGGCGAGGCCCGCCGCTCCGTGCAGAACCTCGCGCCCGTCGCCCTGGAGAACGACGGACTGCCCGAGGCGCTGAAGAACACGGTCGCCGAGTGGGGCGAACGCACCGGTGTCCGGGCCGAGTTCACCGTCACCGGCACCACCGAGCAGCTCCACGACGAGGTCTCCGCCACCCTGCTGCGCATCGTCCAGGAAGCCCTGTCGAACGCGGCCCGGCACGCCCGCGCCACCCGCGTCGGCGTCACCCTCTCCTTCGTCGGGGAGGAGGTCATCCTCGACATCCGCGACGACGGCCGGGGCTTCGACCCGCTCGCCCTGCCCGAGCGCACCCGCACCGCCGGCTTCGGCCTCGACGGCATGCGGGCCCGCGCCGAACGCATCGCGGGCTCCCTCGCGGTCGAGTCCGAGCCCGGTCACGGCACGGCCCTCTCGGCTCGCGTACCGTTGGTCCGCCATGAGTGACGAGTTGCTGATCTCCGTTCTGATCGTCGACGACCATCCCGTCGTACGGGACGGTCTGCGCGGCATGTTCGAGTCCGCGCCCGGATTCCGCGTCCTGGGCGAGGCGGCGAACGGCGTCGAGGCCGTGGAGCGGGCCGCCGCCCTCGACCCGGACGTGATCCTGATGGACCTGCGGATGCCGGGCGGCGGGGGAGTCGACGCCATCCGCGAGCTGACCCGCCGCGCCGCCCGCGCGAAGGTGCTCGTCCTGACGACGTACGACACCGACTCCGACACGCTGCCCGCGATCGAGGCGGGCGCGACCGGCTATCTCCTGAAGGACGCCCCGCGCGACGAGCTGTTCACCGCCGTCCGCGCGGCGGCCCAGGGCCGCACCGTCCTCTCGCCCGCCGTCGCCTCCCGGCTGGTCTCCGCGGTCCGCAGCCCCCAGACCGCCCCCGGCAACGAGACGCTCTCCGCCCGCGAACGCGAAGTGCTGGCCCTGGTCGCCAAGGGCACCTCCAACCGTGAGATCGCCCGCGAACTCTTCATCAGCGAGGCGACCGTGAAGACCCATCTCACCCACCTGTACGGCAAGCTGGGCGTCAAGGACCGCGCGGCGGCCGTCGCGGTGGCGTACGACCGGGGGATCCTCGGCTAGCTCGGATAGGGGAGCAGGCCGGAGGCGATCCGCTCCCAGGCCGCCTTCAGTTCGGCGAGCAACTCCGGCTTGTCGGGGGCGAGATCGGCCTGTTCGCGGATGTCGGCGCCGAGGTCGAAGAGGTGGTCGTCGCCGTCCTCGTCCTGGTAGTACTTCCAATCGCCGCGCCGCAGCGCCCGGTTGGCCCGCACCCGCCAGAACAGGTCCCGCTCGGGCAGCTCCTCGCCCTTCAGCAGATAGCCCGCCAGGCTCGTGCCGTCCAGCGGGTACGCCGGGTCGGGACGGGCACCGGCCAGCTCCAGGAAGGTCGCGGTCCAGTCGGGGGAGAAGTTCGGCTCGTGGCTGACCTGGTTGCCGTCGATCCGGTGCGGCCAGCGCACGATGGTCGGCACCCGGATGCCGCCCTCCTGGAGGACGAACTTCTCGCCGCTCAACGGCCAGAGGTACGACCAGCGTTCACCGCCGTTGTCGCTGGCGAAGTACACCAGCGTGTTCTCCTCCTGCCCGGACCGGCGCAGTGCGGCGAGCACCTCACCCACGGCTGCGTCGAGGCTCTGCACCATCTCCGTGTACTTCGCGACCGAACCGCCGTCGTACTGGTTGAGGGCGTCGCTGATCTCCAACTGGCTCGTGGCGGCCCGGATCTTGGCGGCGATCCCGGCGCCGGTCTCCTCGTCGCCCTCGGCCAGCCAGGGCCAGTGCGGGGTCGTGAAATTGAGGTTCAGCAGCCACGGCTTGTCGTGGCCGCGGCCGACGTACTCCACCGCCCGCTCGGTCAGCACCTGCGTGTAGTAGCGCAGGTCCTGGTAGGTCGCGTCGCCCTCGTACAGGTCGTAGTCGCCGAGCTGGCCGAGCTTGGAGAAGTACTCCAGGACACCGCCGTGGTTGCCGAAGAACTCGTCCCAACCCGACTTCGTGGGGCTGTAGTCGGGCAGCCAGCCGCAGTGCCACTTGCCGATCAGGGCGGTGGAGTAGCCGGCCTTCTTCAACAGCGACGCCAGAGTGGGGTGGCTGGGGTCGAGTCCCTGCGTTCTGCTGGCGATCGGCTCGGCCAACCCGCCCGGCGTACGGCCCGGATAGCGCCCGGTGTACAGGCTGAACCGGGTCGGCGAGCAGGTCGCGGAGCCGGAGTAGGCGTCCGTGAAGCGCACCCCCTGCCGGGCCAGGCGGTCCAGGTTCGGCGTCTTGATGTGCGGGGCGCCGTAGGAGGACAGGTCGGCCCAGCCGAGGTCGTCGCCGAGGATGACGAGGAGGTTGGGGCGTCTGCCGGAGGCGGCGGGGCGGGCCTTGAAGGGGCGCTCCACGGCTTCCGCTGCGGTGGTCGTTCCGGCGACGGCCGTCACGGCGCCGCCGCCGACGAGACCACCGAAGGCACGGCGGGATATCTCAGACATGACAAGCAGTCAATCAGCGGGCTGGTTCAACTCGCCAGTGACGGCGAGGAGTTCATGTACCTGCAATACACACGGGCAATGGAGCTCACCCCACCACCCGCAGGAGCAGCACAGCCCGCGCCGGTACCGTGATCGCCGTCCCCGCCCGGTGCACCACCCCCGGCGCCTCCCCCTGCTCCTCCCGAGACGTGTCGACGACCACCTCGTACCGCTCCGCCCACGGCGGCCCCGGCAGCACGAAGCTCACCGGCCGGTGGCCCGCGTGCAGGACGGCGAGGAAGCTGTCGTCGAGGATCGGGTCGCCGCGTTCGTCACGGCCGGGGATGTCCCGCCCCGAGAGGTACATGCCCAGCGTGGCGGCGGGCGCGTACCAGTCCCGTTCCGTCATCTCCGTGCCCCGCGCGGTGAACCACGCCAAGTCCCTTATGCCGTCCGCCGAATGGGCCCGCCCGGAGAAGAACGCCCGTCGGCGCAGCACCGGATGACGATGGCGCAGGTCGATCAGCCGGGCGGTGAGGTCGGTCAGCGCCGCCCAGCCGGGGTCCTCCCGCAGACCCCAGTCCACCCAACTGATCTCGTTGTCCTGGCAGTAGGCGTTGTTGCTGCCCCGCTGCGTCCGCCCCAGCTCGTCACCCGCGACCAGCATCGGCACGCCGGTGGAGAGGAGGAGCGTGGTGAGGAGATTCCTCAACTGCCGTCGCCGCAGCGCTTTTACGCGCTCGTCGTCCGTCTCGCCCTCGACCCCGCAGTTCCAGGAGCGGTTGTCGTCGGTACCGTCCCGATTGCCCTCGCCGTTGGCCTCGTTGTGCTTGCGCTCGTACGACACCAGGTCCCGCAGGGTGTAACCGTCGTGCGCCGTGATGAAGTTGACCGAGGCGTAGGGGCGCCGGCCACCCCACGCGTACAGGTCGCTGGAGCCCGACAGCCGGTACCCGAGGTCCCGTACGTCCGGCAGCGCGCCCCGCCAGAAGTCCCGGACCGCGTTGCGATAGCGGTCGTTCCACTCCGTCCACAGGGGTGGGAAGGCACCGACCTGGTAGCCGCCCGAGCCGACGTCCCAGGGTTCGGCGATCAGCTTCACCCGTCGTAGCACCGGGTCCTGGGCGATGACCGCGAGGAACGGGGACAGCATGTCGACGTCGTGCATCGAGCGGGCCAGCGCCGCCGCGAGGTCGAAGCGGAAGCCGTCGACGCCCATCTCCGTGACCCAGTAGCGGAGGGAGTCGGTGATGAGCCTCAGGACGTGCGGCTGGACGACGTGCAGGGTGTTGCCGCAGCCGGTGTAGTCCGTGTAGCGGCGGGCGTCGCTCTGGAGGCGGTAGTAGCCGCGGTTGTCGATGCCCTTGAGGGAGAGCATCGGCCCCAACTCGCCCCCTTCCGCGGTGTGGTTGTAGACCACGTCGAGGATGACCTCGATACCGGCCGCGTGCAGGGCCCGCACCATCCGCTTGAACTCGCCGACCTGCTGGCCCGCCGTACCGGTCGCCGCGTAGGCCGCGTGCGGGGCGAAGTAGCCGATGGAGTTGTAACCCCAGTAGTTCTTCAGGCCCTTGCGCAGCAGATGGTCCTCGTGCGCGAACTGGTGGACGGGCAGCAGCTCCACGGCCGTCACGCCCAGCTTGACCAGGTGCTCGATCGCGGCCGGGTGCGCCAACCCGGCGTAGGTGCCCCGGAGTTCCTCGGGTATCCCGGGGTGCAGTTTGGTGAAGCCGCCGACGTGGAGTTCGTAGATGACCGAGTCCGCCCACGGGGTCTTCGGGCGGCGGTCGTCCATCCACTCGTCGTCGGTGGTGTCGTCGTGGACCACGACGCCCTTCGGGACGTACGGCGCCGAGTCGCGGTCGTCGCGCACGGTGTCCGCGACCTGCTGCTGCGGCCAGTCCCGCACGTGCGCGTACACCTCGGGCGGCAGCCCGAACTCGCCGTCCACCGCCCGCGCGTACGGGTCGAGGAGCAGCTTCGCCGGGTTCCAGCGGGCGCCGGTCCACGGGTCCCAGCGGCCGTGCACCCGGAAGCCGTAGCGCTGTCCCGGCATGACGTCCGGCAGGAAGCCGTGCCAGATCTCATGGGTCAGCTCGGTCAGCGGGGCGCGGGTCTCCACCCCGTCCTCGTCGAAGAGGCACAGCTCGACCGCCTCCGCACCTCCCGCCCACAGCGCGAAGTTGGTGCCCGCCACCCCGTCCGGGCCGACCCGGAACCGGGCCCCCAACGGCATCGGCGCCCCCGGCCACACGGGTGGCACCGGCGGCCCGGTGTGCGCGGCGCCGTTCAGCACGGGTGCGGCCCGCGGCGACGGCACGGCCTCGTCGACGACGGATCGCTCCACCGGCACGCCGCCGTCGACGCGCCCCTCCTGCACGGCCTCCTGCTCGGCTGCGCTCGACACCGTCCGGCCTCCCGCGGCTCATGGAACGACGAGGTGAAGGCCGTGCGACGTCCCGGTCGCGGGCCCCTGTCCTGTCATCCTCCCCACTGTTCTGCCCAGAGCTTGGGTCGCACTCACGTTTCCCCGGAGCGTGCCCGCTCGTTGAGCACCCCGTGAGGCATGCACAAGGGCGCGCGCGGCGCGCGGGGGTCGCACTGGCCGCCGTACTGACATGGGCAGGACTGCTGGCCGGAGCCACCGGCTGTACTTCGGACGGCTCGGGCGGGGGCGGTATCGGCGACATCTTCGGCAAGGCACCGGCGCCCGAGGATGTGATCCGGATCTCGCCCGAGGACGCCAGCAGGGGCGTCAGACCCGACCGGCGGCTCGTGGTCCGGGTGGACGGCGGACGCCTGGAGTCCGTGCAGGTCGTCAAGGCACAGGACGCCCAGGACACCCCCGTCCCCGGCCACATCTCCGAGGACGGACTGCGCTGGGAACCCGAGGACGGGAAGCTCGCGCTGGCCGCCGAGTACACCGTCGACGCGGTCGCCCTCGACGGCAACGGCCGCCGCTCCGCCCGGCACACCACCTTCACGACCTACGTCCCGGACGAACGGTTCATCAGCTACGTCACCCCGGAGAACCGCGCCACCGTCGGCACCGGGATGATCGTCTCCCTCGGCTTCAACCGGGACATCGAGAACCGGGCCGCGGTCGAGCGCGCGGTCCACATCACCGCGAAACCGGCCGTCGAGGTCCGCCCGCACTGGTTCGGCAAGACCCGCCTCGACTTCCGCCCCGAGACCTACTGGAAGCCGGGCACCCAAGTCACCGTCTCCCTCCGCCTGCGGGACGTGGAAGGGGCCAAGGGCGTCTACGGCCTCCAGTACAAGACGTTCTCCTTCACCGTCGGCCGCAGCCAGGTCTCCCTCGTCGACGCCGTCCGGCACACCATGGAGGTGCGGCGCGACGGCGCCCTGCTGGCCACCGTGCCGATCACGGCCGGCGCCCCCAAGACCACGACGTACAACGGGAAAATGGTGGTCATGGAGATGCTGGAGGTGACCCGGATGAACAGCCGCACGGTCGGCTTCGGCGGTGAGTACGACATCCCCGACGTCCCGCACGCCATGCGGCTCACCGACTCCGGCACCTTCCTGCACGGCAACTACTGGGCGCCGACCGCCCCCGGACACGTCAACGTCAGCCACGGGTGCGTGGGCCTGCGGGACGTGAAGGGCGGTGGCTCGGACACCCCGGCCGGGTGGTTCTTCGACCGCAGCATCGTCGGGGACGTCGTCGAGGTCGTGCACAGCAACGACAAACAGGTCGCCGCGGACAATGGCCTCGGCGGGTGGAACATGGGTTGGAAGGAGTGGAAGGCGGGCAGTGCCCTGAAGTGACCGCAGGAGGGGCGGGGAGCCTGCGTCAGGCGGCAGTTGAAGTTGCGACCGAACGGTGACATTCGCCTGACATGAAGCTCAAAACCTGGCGGTTAATATGCGCGGATGCGCACGTCAGATGCGCTGGGGTGTGCGGGCCGGACCGGGCCCGGCGAGGGGAGAAAGTCTTGAACGTGCGACCGATATCGGGGGCGTCGGGGGACGCCCGCGGCCGGAGAAACAAGGGGCTGCTGGCGCTGATCCTCGGCGTGCTGCTGCTCGCCGTCACCGCGTGCGGCGGAGGCGGAGGCTCCAACTCCGGGTCCGGCTCGGGCGACAGCAAGGCCAAGGGCTCGGACACGGCCGAGACCAAGCAGTCGCAGGCGGTCGTCACCATCGCCCCGAAGAACGGCTCGAAGTCCGTCGACACCAGCGGCGCCCTCAAGATCAGCGCCGCGAAGGGCAAGTTGACCGAGGTCACCGTCAAGGACGCGGACGGCGCCAAGGTCTCCGGCGCGATCACCGGCAGCGGCGCGACCTGGACGCCCGCGACCCACCTCGCCGCCGCCACCAAGTACACCGTGCACGCGGTCGCCAAGGACTCCGACGGCCGGGTCGCCGCCGAGGACTCCAGCTTCACCACGCTGACCCCGAAGAACACGTTCATCGGCGCCTTCACCCCGGAGGACGGCTCCACCGTCGGCGTCGGGATGCCGTTCTCGATCAACTTCACCCGGGGCATCACGCACCCCGACGACGTGAAGAAGGCCATCACCATCACGACCGTGCCGGCCGTCGACGTCGAGGGCCACTGGTTCGGCAACGACCGCCTCGACTTCCGCCCCGAGAACTACTGGAAGTCCGGCACCAAGGTCACCGTCAAGCTCAACCTCGACGGCGTCGAGGGCCGTCCGGGCGTCTACGGCAAGCAGACCAAGACGGTCTCCTTCACCGTCGGCCGCAACCAGGTCTCCGTGGTCGACGCCAAGAAGCACACCATGAAGGTCACCCAGGACGGCCGGACCATCAAGACCATCCCGGTCACCACCGGCAAGCCCGGCTACGACACCTGGAACGGCCAGATGGTCATGAGCGAGAAGCTCGAAGTGACCCGCATGAACGGTGAAACGGTCGGCTACGGCGGCGAGTACGACATCAAGGACGTCCCGCACGCCATCCGCCTCACCACCTCAGGCACCTTCATCCACGGCAACTACTGGGGCGGCGGCGCCTTCGGCAACTACAACGCCAGCCACGGCTGCGTCGGCCTCCAGGACGTCAAGGGCGGCTACAGCAGCAGCGTGCCGGCCGCCTGGTTCTACAACCACTCGATGATCGGTGACGTCGTGGTCGTCAAGCACTCCGACGACCAGACCGTGGCGCCTGACAACGGGCTCAACGGCTGGAACATGTCGTGGGACAAGTGGAAGGCGTAAGCGGTTAGTTGACGTACGGGCCCGGTGCTGTGACACACAGCACCGGGCCCGTTGTCGTTAGCGCGCGTTAACCTGCCTCCCATGACCGTGAATCTCGAAGTCGCCGAGGGCGTCGGCACCATCCGCCTCGACCGCCCGCCGATGAACGCGCTGGATGTCGCCACCCAGGACCGCCTCAAGGAACTCGCCGAGGAGGCGTCACGCCGCGAGGACGTGCGGGCCGTGGTGATCTACGGCGGGGAGAAGGTGTTCGCTGCCGGCGCGGACATCAAGGAGATGCAGCGTATGGACCATGCGGCGATGGTGGTGCGGTCGCGGGCGTTGCAGGAGTCGTTCACGGCGGTGGCCCGTATCCCGAAGCCGGTGGTTGCTGCCATCACCGGCTATGCGCTGGGCGGGGGTTGTGAGTTGGCGTTGTGCGCGGACTTCCGGATCGCGGCCGACAACGCGAAGCTCGGGCAGCCGGAGATCCTGCTGGGGCTGATCCCGGGTGCGGGCGGCACGCAGCGGCTGGCCCGTCTGATCGGTCCGTCGAAGGCGAAGGACCTGATCTTCACGGGTCGGATGGTCAAGGCGGACGAGGCGCTCGCGCTGGGGCTCGTCGACCGACTCGCCCCCGCCGCCGAGGTGTTCACCGAAGCGCACGCGTGGGCGGCGAAGCTCGCGCAGGGTCCGGCGATCGCGCTGCGCGCCGCGAAGGAAGCGATCGACACCGGTCTGGAGACGGACATCGAGACGGGTCTCGCGGTCGAACGGACGTGGTTCGCGGGGCTGTTCGCGACCGAGGACCGTGAGCGCGGGATGCGCAGCTTCGTCGAAGAGGGCCCCGGCAAGGCGAAGTTCCAGTGAACCGGACCGTCGGGTTCTGATGAACCGGACCGTCAAATACCGCTCATCCACTTGCAATTGACGCGATGTCTCATACAGGTCCCTCGACGGGGTGGTTTATGGGAACCTTAACGTGACCTTAAGCCTGCCTTGTCGAGGGAGCCTGTCGATTGCCTCCAACAGAGCCTTCATCGCAGGTCGCAGGGGCTGTCGCCAGCCCTGAAATGCCTCTGGCACATGCCAATCGAATGACGCGGAACGGGGGCTTCCGGGGGGCGTATTCCTCCGGAACCGCCCCGGAGCCCGTCCGGGGCGGCCATGATGGACGCATGGCGGGGCTGGAAGGTATCGGACAGCCGCGGGGACAAGGCCGTGCGACCGCGGCGCGCTGGTCGCCTGCGGTCGAGGACGAGCGGGCACTCAAAGCGATCGAGTTGTTCGGCAATCCCACGGAGGCGGAAGTTCCGCTCCCGTCCCGCCCCGAGTCCGCCGCGACGGCCCGTCGGCTCACCCAGATCGTCGTGCTGCGGCACTGGGGGCTCAGTCCGAAACTGACCGAGGACGCCGTCTTACTTGTCTCGGAGCTCGTCGGAAACGCCGTACGGCATACGGGTGCGCGGGTGTTCGGGCTGCGGATGAGGCGGCGGCGGGGCTGGATCCGGGTCGAGGTTCGTGATCCCTCGCGTGGGCTGCCGTGTCTGATGCCGGTTCAGGAGATGGACCTGAGTGGGCGGGGACTGTTCCTCGTCGACAAACTTTCCGATCGGTGGGGCGTCGATCTGTTGCCGCGCGGGAAGACGACGTGGTTCGAGATGCGCGTCTCTGATCGTTGAGTGAACTGCTGTGATGCCGGGATAGGTTGTCGGTTTTCTGCGGGTCCGCTGTGGCTGGTCGCGCCCACGCGGCGGAGCCGCACATCGATACAGCCCCGCGCCCCTTTGGGGCGCGACCCGTGCGGGTCCCCCAAACGGGTTAATGCCCTGGTTTCTTACTCGGCGCCCCTTAAATGGGCCGGGTGACCACGACCGACCGCCGTACGGCGTTGCGTGCGGGTGCCGGGCTCGTCGCCGGGGGCGCTCTCGCCGCCGGATGTGCCACGACCGGCTCCACCGCATCCCCCGCCGCCCCCGCCAGCGGACCGGCACCCGCCGCCAAGGCGACGCCGCTCCCAGCCCCCGCGCCCCGCGCCTTCCCGCGACAGCCCGCGCAGATCACCCACGGACCCCGCGACCGCCCCCGGATCGCGCTCACCTTCCACGGCCAGGGCGACCCCGAGGTCGCCACCGCCCTCCTCGCCGAGGCGGAGAGACACGGCGCCCACATCACCGTTCTCGCCGTCGGGACCTGGCTCGACACCCACCCCGCCATGGCCCGCCGCATCCTCGACGGCGGCCACGACCTCGGCAACCACACCCAGCGCCACATCGCCGTCAACACCCTGTCCGAGACCGACGCGCTGGCCGAGATCACCAACTGCGCCGACCGCCTCAAGCGGCTCACCGGCTCGATCGGCACCTGGTTCAGGCCCTCGCGCGCCCCGGCCGCGTCCCCGCTCGTCCAGCGCCTGGCCCACCGCGTGGGCTACCCGCACGTGCTCTCCTACGACGTCGACTCCCTCGACTTCACCGAGCCCGGCGCCGGCGCCATCACCCGCAAGGTGCTCGCCGAGGTCCGCAACGGGTCGGTCGTGAGCATGCACTTCGGGTACGCCGGCACGGTCGCCGCGCTCCCCGCCGTCCTGCAAGAACTCGACCGTCGCGGACTGCGCGCGGTGACGACCACGGAGCTGCTGAGCTGATGCGACACACACCCCTCACCCGCGCCCTGGTCACCGGCGCCGCCCTCGCCGCGCTGGCCGCCCTCGCCGGCTGCGGATCGCAGGACCACGCCGACGAGGCCCTCGGCACCAAGGCCGCGCTCCAGCCGCAACACCAGCAGAAGAAGCCGCGGGTCGCGCAGGCACTGCCCGGTATGCCGCCGGTGCTGAACCCGGCCGACCTGTACGCCGCCGACCGGCCGAACCAACTCTCCCCGGTGGTCCGGGACTTCCCCTCCCGGGTCTACGTCCCCAACACCAACTCCAACTCGGTCTCCGTGATCGACCCGAAGTCGTACAAGGTCATCGAGACCATCCCGGTCGGTGTGCAGCCCCAACACGTCGTTCCCTCCTGGGACTTGAAGACGCTGTGGGTCAACAACGACCGGGGCAACACCCTCACCCCGATCGACCCCCGAACGGGCAGGGCCGGCAAGCCCGTCGACGTGCACGACCCGTACAACCTCTACTTCACGCCCAACGGCAGGTACGCGATCGTGATGGCGTCCCTCGACCGGCGGTTGGTGTTCCGGGACGCGCACACGATGAAGACCGTGAAGGCGGTCCCGGTCGGTTGCTACGGCGTCAACCACGCCGACTTCTCCCCGGACGGGCGGTACTTCATCGTCTCCTGCGAGTTCAGCGGCGAACTGCTCAAGGTCGACACCGAGAAGATGAAGGTCATCGGGCAGCAGAAGCTGCCGTTCCACGGCTCGATGCCGCAGGACGTCAAGATCTCGCCCGACGGGAAGCGGTTCTACATCGCGGACATGATGGCGAACGGCATGTGGGTCCTCGACGGCGACACCTTCGCCAAGCCGAACTTCCTGCCCACCGGCAAGGGCTGCCACGGTCTGTACATCAGCCGGGACTCGCGCGAGATGTACGTCTCCAACCGCGGCGAGGGCACCATCTCCATCTTCGACTTCACGAAGAACAAGCTGACGAAGAAGTGGCACCTGCCGAACGGCGGCAGCCCCGACATGGGCGGCGTCTCGGCCGACGGCAAGGTCCTGTGGCTGTCCGGCCGCTACAACTCCGAGGTCTACGCCATCGACACCCGCACCGGCACCCAGCTCGCCCGCATCAAGGTCGGCGGCGGCCCGCACGGCCTCGCGGTCTATCCGCAGCCGGGCCGCTACTCACTGGGCCACACGGGCATCTTCCGCTGAAGCCGGTCGGAGTCCGCTGAATCTCGGCTGAAATCCGGTCAGTTGGACACGCCCCCGTACGAGTGATGATCCACAGTCCGCCGCCGCAGAACCGGGATCGTGCCCTGCATGATCACCCTTCACCTGCGGCGGCGGACCGCTGCCGCCGTCCTGTCCCTCGCGGCCGTCTTCGCCACCACGGCCGCGACCGTCCCCACCCACACACCCGCAAGGGCCGCCGCCGCCCCGGCCTGTCCCGTGGTCGCCGACCCGGCGATGGCCGCGGTCGACCAGCGCGTGGACATCACCCGCATCACCCCCGACCCGGTCTGGCGCACCACCTGCGGCACCCTCTACCGCAGCGACAGCCGCGGCCCGGCGATCGTCTTCGACCAGGGCTTCGCCCCCAAGGACGTCGTCGACGGGCAGTACGACATCGAGAAGTACGTCCTCGTCAACCAGCCCTCGCCGTACGTCTCGACGACCTACGACCACGACCTGTACAAGACCTGGTACAAGTCGGGCTACAACTACTACATCGACGCCCCGGGCGGCGTGGACGTCAACAAGACCATCGGCGACACCCACAAGTGGGCCGACCAGGTCGAGGTCGCCTTCCCCGGCGGCATCAAGCGGGAGTACATCATCGGCGTCTGCCCGGTCGACAAGAAGACCAAGGTCGAGATCATGAGCGACTGCGAGAGCAACCCGAACTACCGCCCCTGGCACTGACGCCTAGGACGCGCTGAGCAGCACCGCCTCCGCACCCACCGGACGGTAGCCCGCCGCCAGGAACGCCCGCAGGGAGCGGGCGTTCCCCGGCGCGACCTGCGCCCACAGCGGCTCGGTGGTGAGGTGGCGGGCGGCGGCCACCAGCGCGCGCCCCAGCCGCCGGTGCCGTACGTCCTCGTCGATCTCGACGGAGACCTCCAGCCGGCCGCCGACCCCGCGCCCCAGCACGAGCACCCCGCCCTCCGTCGTCCACGCGCGCACGTCGTCGCGCCGGCCGCGGGCGTACACGATCCGCGGATGGTCGCCGTCCGTGATCTCCCGCAGCGGGAGCGGCGGTTCGCCCGGCAGCGGGGAGCCCACGAGCATCGCGTCGATCGTCTCCGCCCTGCGGCCCGTCCGCTCCAGCAGGGCCGTCAGGAACCACGGGTTCATCGGCGCCGCGAGCGCGTCGCACGGCACGGCCGCCAGGGTGTCCTGGACCCACTGCGGATCCTCGTCGACGAAGACGACCGCGTGCGCGGTGAAGGCGAGCACTCCCGCGTCCCGCGCGGACATCTGCGGCACGACGGTCACGCGACCGTCCGCCGGCGGGAGGTCGTCCCGGGCCACCGCATCGAGAATGTCCCGAAGAGTCTCCATCACCAAGCTCCTTGCGCCGCTTGAGTCTCCACCCACTGGAAGGCCCACACTCACCAACATGATCGACGACGGCACCGGACTTCTCACCATCGGGGAACTGGCCAGGTCCACCGGGCTGACCGTGCGCACCATCCGCTACTGGTCGGACGAGGGCGTGCTCACCCCGGTGACCCGCTCCGCGGGCGGCTATCGGCTCTACGACGCCGAGTGCGCCGCCCGTCTCGAACTGATCCGCACGCTGCGCGAGTTGGGCCTCGGCCTGGACGACGTACGCAAGGTGCTGGCGGGTGAGACGACGATCGCGGAGGTGGCCGCCGCGCACGTGGTGGCGCTGGACGCGCAGATCCAGTCGCTGAGGGTGACCCGGGCGGTGCTGTCGACCGTGGCGCGACGCGGTTCGACCGCAGAGGAGATGACGTTCATGAACAGGCTGGCAAGGCTGTCGGCAGCCGAACGGAAGCGGATCATGGAGGAGTTCGTGGACGAGTTGTTCCACGGGCTCGACACCGTCGACCCGGCCATCGAGGAGCGGATGCGCTCCATCGCGTCGGACCTCCCGGACGATCCGACCCCCGAACAGGTCGACGCCTGGGTGGAGTTGGCGGAGATGGTGCAGGACCCGGAGTTCCGGGCGCAGATGCGCCAGGTCATGGAGTTCAACGCGTCGGACCAGGAGCGCGCCGCCGTCCGCGGGCGGTCCACCTGGTTTCCCATGCGGCTGGTGCAGTTGGGTGCGGAGGCCAGGGAGCGGGGCATCGCCCCCGAGTCGGCGGAGGCCGACGCGATCCTGCGGGAGGTGCTCGGCGACGGCGGCGACCCGGCCGTCGTCCTCGAACGGATGGAGGCGGCGTCCAACAACAGGCTTGCCCGGTACCGGGAATTGCTGTCCACGGTGAAGGGTTCGGGGCCCGCGGGGGCGCACCGTGAGGAGTTCGCGTGGGTGGTCGCCGCACTGCGTGCTCGCGCGGCCGGTTAATCTGGCCTGCGTCAACAGGTAGTAATGCGTTACGAAGGGGCGGATCCGGTGGCGGACATCGAGGAAGCACGCAAGCATTTCCAGCGGATCGACACGGACGGTGACGGTGTCATCACCGCGGCCGAGTTCAAGACCGCCCTGGCCCAGGGAGGCGACTGGAACGTGACCGAGGCGGTCGCCGAGGCCATCATCAAGAGCCGGGACCTCAATGGGGACAAGGTCCTGTCGTTCGACGAGTTCTGGGCCCACCTGAACAAGTGACCCGATCGGCAGGGGCGCCCGTCCTTCGGTGGACGGGCGCCCCTCTCGTCATCTCCGGTGCCTGATCCGCACGCTCCAGCGGCCGTCGTGCCGGTCCAGGGCCAGCGGCAGGTCGAAGCACTTGCCGACCTGGTCGCCGGTGAGGACCTCGGCCGCCGGGCCCCGCGCGAGGGTGCGGCCGTCGCGCAGGAGCAGGGCGTGGGTGGTGCCGGCGGGCAGTTCCTCCAGGTGGTGGGTGACCAGGACCGTGGCCAGGTGCGGATGCTCCCGGCTCAGTGAGTCCAGGGCTTCGAGCAGCCGCTCGCGGCCCGGCAGGTCCAGGCCGGTGGCCGGTTCGTCCAGCAGCAGGAGCCGGGGCTCGGGCATCAGCGCCCGGGCGATCAGGGTCCGGCCGCGCTGCCCCTGGGAGAGCGTGGGCCAGCGGGCGTCACGGAGTTCCGCGAGCCCCATCGTCGCGACGAGCCGCTCGGCCCGCGCCTCCTGCTCCGGCGTCGGCCGCCAACGGGGGAGCGGCGCCACGGAGTTGGTCAGCCCGGTGAGGACGACCTCGCGCACGCGCAGGGGTTCGGTGAGCGGATGACGCGGGTCGACGTGCCCCACGCAGGACCGCAACTCCCGTACGTCGACCCGGCCCAGGCGTCGGCCGAGCACCTCCACCGTCCCGCCGGTCGGATGGACCCGCGCCCCGAGGAGGCTCAACAGGGTTGATTTTCCCGCCCCGTTGGCGCCGAGGAGCGCCCAGTGCTCGCCGGCCCGGACGGTGAGGGAGACCTCCGCGAGGATGGGCCGCCCGTCCCGGACGACCCGCACGTCCTCGGCACGCAGTACGTCCGCGGTCCGCGGTACGTCCGTCACCGCAGCCTCCGGTTCACCGCCGAGAGGACGGCCCGTACGGAGGCCGCCGTGCCCTCCGCGGCGCCCCACACCGTGACGCCGTCCACCCGGCACTCGGCGTAGGCGGCCGTCCCGTCCTCGACGAGGTCCAGGACGTCGACCGTGTGCCCGGTGCGCGCGAGCGCGTCGACCAGGGCGGACGGGTCCGGGTAGGCGCCGGGTTCCAGTGGGCCCTCCACCAGGTACGTCTCCCGGAACAGCTCGTACAGCTCCTTCGGTGTCGCCTCCCGTCCGCTCGCGTCCGTCGTCTCCTGGACCACCCGGGAGAAGTCGGGCCGCATGCGCGGCGGCAGGTCGAGGCCGTGGTGGACGCGCAGCAGATACGCCGTTCCGCCCTTGCCCGACTGCGAGTTGACGCGGATCACCGCCTCGTAGGAACGGCCCACGTCCGCCGGATCGACGGGCAGGTACGGGACGGACCACGGAGCCTGCCGCTCCGGGACCCCCAACTCCCTTGCCCTGTCCGTGTGATGGGCCAGGCCCTTGCTGATCGCGTCCTGGTGGGTGCCGGAGAACGCCGTGTACACCAGGTCGCCGGCGTACGGGTGCCGGGGATGCACCGGCAGCCGGTTGCAGTGCTCGACGGTCTCCCGGACCGCGTCGATGTTCCCGAAGTCGACCATGGGGTCCACTCCTTGGGCGTACAGGTTCAGCGCGAGGGTCACCAGATCGACGTTCCCGGTGCGTTCGCCGTTGCCGAACAGACAGCCCTCGACGCGCTGCGCACCGGCCAGGACGGCGAGTTCGGCGCAGGCCACGCCCGTGCCGCGGTCGTTGTGCGGATGGACGGAGAGGATCACCGACTCCCGCCGGGACAGGTTCCGGTGCAGGTACTCGATCTGGTCGGCGTAGACGTTCGGCGTCGCGATCTCTACCGTCGCCGGGAGGTTGTGCGTGACCGGGCGGTCCGGGCTCGCGTCCCACAACTCCGTGAGCCCGTCGCACAGTTCGAGGACGAAGTCCGGCTCCGTGAGGTTGAAGGTCTCCGGGGAGAACTGGAAACGGACACCGGGCGCGTCCTCGGCCCGGCGCGCCATGTGCTCGGCCGCCGCGCGCACGGTCGCCCACACCTCACCGCGGTCGCGGCCGAGCACCACCTCCCGCCACACCGGGGAGGTCGCGATGTACAGGTGCACCACCGCGCGGGGCAGTCCCTCGATCGCGTCGAAGGTCCGGTCGATCAACTCCCGTCTGGCCGGGGTGAACACGACCGGCGTGACATCGTCCGGCACGGCCCCGTCGGTCACCAGGTGCCGTACGAAGTCGAAGTCGGTGCGGCTCGCGGAGGGATAGCCGACCTCGATCTCCTTGAAACCGGTCGCCACCAGCAGTTCGAACAGGCGGTGCTTGCGGGGCGTGTCCATCGGCTCGGCCAGGGCCTGGTTGCCGTCGCGCAGGTCGACGGGGACCCAGAGGGGGGCGCGCTCGAAGCGGGCGGAGGGCCAACTCCGGTCCCCGGCAGGGACGTTCACGCGCTCGTGGAAGGGGCGGTAGCGGTGGTACGGCATCGGGCTCGGACGCTGGGGGTTCCAGTTGAAGACGGGGGCGATGGTCATCGTCTGCTGACTGCTCTCGGCTCGGTCGGACGGTGACCGGCAGCACGGCGACCCGCGGCGGGGTGCCGGTCGCGTCAGGCCCCGCCGCGGCAGCCGAGAAGAAGGAGACCGCGAAGCGTCATGCCGGTACGCTATCCACACCTCAGGTCCTCAGACAAGTGAGAATCTCGTGACCCCGGAGTTGGTGAATCGCGCATGCCGCTAGGTCCCGTCCGTCCCAGTCCCCTCGTCGAGCAGGCCGCCGACCGGCTGCGCGCGCAGATCGCCGCCGGCGAGTGGCCGGTCGGCACCAAGCTGCCCGGCGAGACCACGCTGGCAACGGAGTTGGGCGTGGGCCGCTCGACGGTCCGCGAGGCGTTGCGGGCACTCGCCGGGGCGGGCCTGGTCCGGCCGCGCCAGGGCGCCGGCGTGTTCGTCGTCGCCACCGAACCCGCCGAGGACTGGCCGGCCAAGCTGCGGCGGGCCGCGGTGACCGACGTCTACGAGGTGCGGATGGGCGTCGAGGTCCAGGCGGCCCGGCTGGCGGCGAGCCGTCGTACCCCCGAGGACGTGACGGCGATGGAGCGCGCGCTGGCGGCCCGCCGGACGGCGTCCGCCGCGGACGACACCGCCTTCGTCGACGCCGACATCGCGTTCCACGCGGCCGTGGTCGCCGCCGCGCACAACCCCGTACTCGCCGATCTCTTCGGGCAGTTCAGGCCGGTACTGCGGGAGGGGCTGGTGGAACTGCTGGCCCTGACCGGGCTGCGCGAGCACGATCCGAACACCGGGGACGGGGCGCACGAGGCGCTGGTGAGGGCGGTCGCGGAGGGGGACGCGGAAGCCGCCGCGGAGGTGCTCCGGGCGGAGTTGGAGGATCCGTTCAGAGGCTGAGGCCCGCCTGGCCGTTCCCGTCCGCCGGGTCCTGGGAAGCGCGCTTGCGGTACTGGCCCGGTGCCACCCCGTACTCCCGCTTGAACGCCTTGGCGAAGGCGAACTCCGAGGTGTAACCGGCCCGTTGGGCCACCAGGCGCAACGGCATGTCGTCCTCGCGCAGGAGCCGCCCCGCCGTGATCATGCGCCACCACGTCACATACGCCAGGGGCGGCTCGCCCACCAGCGCCGCGAACCGGCGGGCGAAGGCGGCGCGGGACAGGCCGGCGCGGGTGCCGAGTTCGCCGACCGTCCACGGGTGGGCCGGGTCGGCGTGCACCGCGTGCAGGGCCGCCGCGATCGCCGGGTCCGCGAGGGCCGCCGCCCAGCCCGTCGGATGCCCGGAACCCCGCTGCCCCTCCAGCCACCAGGCACGCAGGATGTACAGCAGCAGGGTGTCGAGGAGTGAGCTGACGATGGTGTCCGAGCCCGGCCGGGACTCCTCCAGCTCCGTGCCGAGCAGCTCGACCGCCGCCCGCAGCGACCGGTGGGCGCCGACCCGGGCGGGCAGATGGACCACCTCGGGCAACTCCGTGAGCAGCGGGTGGGCACGGGCCCGGTCCAGCAGATAGGCACCGCACAGCAGGACCGCGTCCGGGGGCGCCGACTTCCGTGCGGAGGACGGGAGCCGGGGCCAGGTGCCGTCCGCCCGCAGCCGTATCTCCGCCAGCGGTGTGTCGAGCGCGCCGGCCAGCGCGTGCCCGCGCCCGTGCGCCAGGAACACCACGTCACCGGGCCCGAGCGCCACCGGCCGGCCCTCCGCCGGGATCAGCCAGGCCGATCCCCGCAGCACCACATGGAATCCGGCCCCGTCCGAGGCGTCGAAACGCATCCCCCAGGGCGCGTACTCGTCCCGGCGCGAGGAGTGCGGCCGCCCGGTGCGCATCGCCGCGACGGCGTCACTGAGTACGTCCATCTCCGCACCGTAGCGCGGGTGTTGGCGGTGAAGACGGGCGGACATGAATCGGAGACCGAAGGACATGGATCGTCTCGTGGCCGCCGCCTAGCGTCGACGTCATGCCAACCACCGCACGCACTGTGCTCTTTCACGAGATCGGCGGACCCGAGGTCCTGCGCATCGAGGACGTCGCCGTACCGGACCCCGCCCCCGGCCAAGTCGCCCTGCGCGTCGAGGCGTTGGGGCTGAACCGGGCCGAAGCCCTGTTCCGCGCGGGCACTTACTACTACCAGCCGTCCCTGCCCGGCTCCCGGCTCGGTTACGAGGCCGCGGGCGTCGTCACCGCGGTCGGGGACGGGGTGACCGAACTCGCCGTAGGGGACCCGGTGTTGACCGGTCCGGGCATCGAGATGGGCGCGCAGGGCGTGTACGCGGAGCGGGTCGTCCTGCCCGAGACCGCCGTCCTGCGGCGCCCCGCCGGCGTCGACGCCGTCACCGGGGCCGCGGCCTGGCTGACGTACACCACGGCATACGGAGGCCTGCTGGAGGCGGCCGGTCTCAGGCCGGGCGACCGGGTCCTGATCACCGGCGCGTCCAGCGGCGTCGGGACCGCGGCGATCCAGGTGGCCCGCCGTATCGGCGCGATCCCGCTCGCCACCACCCGCACCGAGGCGAAGCGACAGCGGCTCCTGGAGCTGGGCGCGGCCGAGGTGATCGTCACCGGGGAGACGGGCGCGGAGGCCGTGGCGAAGGAGGTCCGGCGGCTCACCGGCGGCGACGGCGTCGAGGTGATCTTCGACGCGATCGGCGGCCCCGGTTTCCGGCCGCTCGCCGGCGCGCTCGTGACGGGCGGTGCGGTCGTCGTCTACGGCTGGCTGGACCGGCGGCCGGCCGAGATCCCCTGGAACTGGCCGGTCACGATCCACACCTACGCCAACATGGCCCTCACCACCACCCCCGGCGGCCGCCGCCGCTCCACCGCGTTCCTCGACGCGGGCCTCGCCGACGGCGGCTTCCGCCCGGTGGTGCAGGAGGTCTTCGAGGGCCTGGACAGCATCGGGGACGCCCACCGGCTGCTGGAGTCGAACGCGCACACGGGCAAGATCGTCGTACGGATCTGAAGGTCGCCCGAGCGGCCGAGGGGGCGGAATAGCCGACGACCGCCCGAGGTTGAGGCCCACCAGAAGCATGCGTGTGCATCGATTCTGGAACGGCGAAGGGTCCCTCATGAAGATCGGCATCATCGGCGCGGGCAACATCGGCGGCAACCTCACCCGGCGGCTCACCGCCCTCGGGCACGACGTCTCCGTCGCCAACTCGCGCGGCCCGCAGACACTCACCGCGCTGGCCGAGGAGACGGGCGCGACCCCCGTACCGGTCGAGGAGGCGGCGGACGGCGCCGAGGTCGTCGTGGTCACCGTCCCGCTGAAGGCGGTCGCGGACCTGCCCAAGGGCTTCCTCGACGGCGCGGCGGAGAACGTCGCGGTCATCGACACCAACAACTACTACCCCGGGCGGGACGGCCGGATCGCCGCGATCCTCGACGACGGCGTCAGGGAGAGCCGCTGGGTCGCGCAGCAGATCGGCCACACCGTGATCAAGGCCTTCAACGGCACCCCCGCCCAGGACATCCTGGACCGCCACCGCCCGGCCGGCGCCCCCGACCGCCTCGCCCTCCCGGTGGCCGGCGACGACGAGGCGGCCAAGCGCGTGGTCAGGGCCCTGATCGACGACCTCGGCTTCGACACGGTCGACGCCGGCCCCCTCGACGAGTCCTGGCGCCAGCAGCCGGGGACGCCGGTGTACGGACTGCGGGAGGGCGTGGACAGCATCACGAAGGGGCTGGCGGAGGCCTCGCCGGAGCGGACCGGGGACTTCGCGGGCTGAGGACTTCGCGGGCTGAGGACGATCGTGGTGCCGGGTCGCGGTCGCCCGGGACTCAGGCGTTCGCGGCCCAGGTGCGCAGCGCCGCCGCGCTCGCGAAGTCGGCCACGTCCTTGTCGTGCGGGTCGGACGTGTACTGGTGGAACGTCCAGTCCGCCCTGATACGGGGTTTGCCGGCCGTCGTGTAGTCGGCGATCCACAGGCCGTCGCCCGCGTAGGACGTCTTGTCGACGGTCAACCAGAAATTGCGGTTGCAGTAGAGGATGACCCGGTTGTTCGGCCGCAGTGCCTTGAGCTTGCGGATGAAGGTGTCCTTCTCCGCGTTGGACGCGTGGGTGCCGTCGTCGGTCGTCTCCCAGTCCACGGCCAGCAAGTCCCCTGCTTTCTCGGGGGCCTTGCTGACGAAGTACTCCGCCTGGGCCGTGATGTTCCCGGGCCAGAGGAAGTGGTAGAAGCCGACGACCAGGCCCGCGTCCCGGCCTGTCTTCGTCTGCGCGGTGAGTCTCGGGTTGACGTACGAGCGGCCCTCCGTCGTCTTGATGAAGACGAAGGAGGAGCCGTCCGTGTCATACGCCGTGGACTGGTACGCGCTTACGTCGATTCCATGCAACATGGGGGACTTGTGCCCCGTCCCCCGGATCCGGAACCTCAGCTTCTGGTGGCCGCCGAGCCGAGGACCGACGCCGATTTCGACGACCAGTCGGAAGTGATCACACTTGCGTGGTCGGCGGCCAACAGTGCCAATTTGGCGGCGACTTCCGCGTCCGTGGGGGCCGTCGAGGAGATCGCCGGGGCCACCGCGTACCCGTCCGTCATGATCAGGATGTAGTGGTTCGTGGAGTAGAACGACGTGTCGTAGCCGTTGTTGACGTACGTCGCCGCGTCTCCGTCGAAGAACACGAACCAGGGGCGGATCGTGGTGTCCGAGGTCCAACGGCTCGCCCGCGGATCGCCGTTCGCCGCGCCGAGTACGGCCGGGAAGGCCTGCGCCTGCGCGATGGTGCCGGCCGCGTACAGATCGCGCAGATGGTCGCCGTACTCCTGGTCGGTCCAGTAGTGGTCGAAGGGGTTGGCCTGCTCGACCGTGCCGGGGATCAGTTCGAAGAGGAACTTGCCCTTGAGGTCGTCGCGTGAGGGCCACGCGTTCGCCTTGGCCGCGGCGTCGAGCGTGGAGTACGAGGAGCCGAGCAGGTCGGACGGCTTGTAGACGCTGCTGCCGAGCTTCTGCGAGACGAGGGTGTCGAACGCGGTCGGGCCGAGACCGATGGTCTGGTTGAAGCCGACCTTCATCTCCACCTTGACGATGACGGGCGCGTGGTCCGGGTGCAGGGTGTTCCAGGCGGCCATGTTGTCCAGGCAACTGCCGAGGTCCTGGTTGCGGTCCTTGCTGTACAGGTCGGCGGGGGTGCTCGCGTACTCGCAGTTGTTGTCGTTGGCGAACAGGTCGCTGTGGCTGACCCGCCACCGCTTGCTCAGGCTGTCCACGTAGACGTCCAGTTCGAGCAGCGAGGCCCCGGAGTCCAACGCCTGCGCCCAGTACGTGTACTTGTCCTTCTCGTACGCGTTGTGCGTGCCGATCGTCGTCGTCTCGGAGAACTTCGGCGCCGCCGCATGGGCGTTGCCGGCGGCCCCCGTCAGCAGCAGGGCCGTCCCGGTGAGCAGTGCCGCCAGCCGTCTTGTCGCCTTCATGAGTGTCAAGTCCCCTTCGCCGTCCCCTGGTTGGAGCCTCGGTGGCGGGAGCAGCGTAGGGCGAAGCGGTTACTGCCCGGTAGCCCCTGGAGGAACATCGGCTTCCGCTCGGGCCGGGTTCGGTGCGGCCGTGATGCGCTCGGCCAACTCGCCGACCGTGGCGAGGAGTTCGGTGGGCGGTCGGTCGAGGTCCAGGGCGTGGGCCGTGACCGTGATGCCCACGCGGCGGATGGCGTGTTCCGTCGGGCCGTCCCGGGTCGTCGCCGCATAGACGAGATGGCCCTCCAGGAGGCCCAACGCCGTGCAGTAGCCGAGCAGTTGGTAGAGGTGCTCGGTGGGTGGCGCGGGCACGTGCCGGAAGGCGTACTTGGCGTCCACGACGGAGACGGTACGGCCGGCCCGGTACAGGACGAGGTCCGGGCGTAGTCGGACGTGCCCGGCCAGGTCGAGGCGATGGTGTTGCTCCTGGGCGGCGCAGCGGACCCCGCGGCGGGCCAGCGCATCGGTGAGCGCCAGGGTGAGGAACCGTTCGAAGACGGCCGGCATGTCGAGCACGAACCCGTCGGCCGTGGTGGGGAGTTGGCCGCCGTCCGGGTTCAGCGACCGGTCGGACAGGAGCAGTTCCGCGAGCCGAAGTGCCGGGGCGTAGCGGGAGTTGAGGCGGTTCGGGGTCCAGCGGGGGAGCGGGGTGCCGGGCGGGAGCAGGTGGACGCCGGTGAGGTGGTGGGCGAGGTGGCGCAGGGCCAGGCCGGTGTTCGGGGGGAGTTGGGGCAGGCGGGCGGCGCGGTGCAGGGCCGCGAGCACGATGCGGTTCTCGGCGATGTCCGGGGTGTGGTCGTCGTAGCGGACGGCGACGGGGAGCGGGAAGCCGACGCGGCGCAGTTGGTCCGCCGTGCGGATACGGCCCCGGATCAGGGGGAGTTCCTCCTCGACCGTGCGGTAGCCGTGCAGCACACCGGCGTCCAGGGTGCGGCGGGTGACCCGGGCGAGCAGATCGGCGAGGGCAGGCAGCAGGTTGTCGGCCTCGGCGGCGTCGACCGTCTCACGGAGCCAGGGGGCGGTGGGCGCGTAGGAGAGCAGGAACAGCAGGTTGCGGACCGGGAGTTTGGGGCGCAGGTGGAGCTGGATGGTGGAGCCGGAAGGAGTGCGCAGCTGGACCAGGCCCGCCTTCTGGTTTCCGGTCAGCCGCCATCGCCCGCCCCTCGCGGGGCTCAGCCGCACCAGCCCGGGCACACCGAGCAACGCGGCGAGCTGATCGCCGGTCAGCTCGCGCACCACGCCAGGGCCGGTCTCGTCGACGGTGAGGTGGAGTGAGGCGGGGCTCAACGCTCCTCCGGTGGACCGGTGTTCAGTGCGGCGGGCTGGTCGGGGCCGGGCTCGTCCGCGGTCAGGTGGAGCCGGGTGGCGCTCAACGCTCCTCCGTCCAGGCGGTGTTCGGCGCGGTGGGGCCGTACTCCTCCTCGACGGTCAGGTGGAGCCGGTCGGCGTTCAACGCTCCTCCACCCAGGCCGCGTTCAGCGCCGCGAGCCCATACTCCTCCTCGACGTCGATGCCCGTGCCGTAGAGCTGGTCCTCCAGGAGGGGCAGGATCTGGGTGCGCCAGATGAGGTCGAGGCCCTCCGGGCGGGCCGCGGCCGGTTTCATCAGGTACGACGGTCCGATGGCGCGGTCGGCGTCGCCGAGGCGGGAGTTGAGCGCGTCCAGCAGACGGGCCGCCGTGTCGGGCAGGCCGCGGGCGCGCAGCCAGCGCTCCAACAGGCCGCGCACCGGCGGCAGTTCGGGGGACAGCCGGCGGAACGCGAAGCGGCGGCGCATCGCCGCGTCCACGAGCGCGATCGAACGGTCGGCGGTGTTCATCGTGCCGATGACGAAGAGATTGCCCGGCAGATGGAACGGGTCGTGTGGGCTGTACTGCGTGGTGACCGGCTCCTCACGGTACTCCAGCAGGAAGTACAGCTCGCCGAACACCTTCGCCAGATTGGCCCGGTTGATCTCGTCGATGATCAGGATGTACGCGTTCGACGGGTCCGTACGGGCTCGCTCGGCCAGCAGTTTCAGCGGGCCCGGCACCACGTCGAACACCACCGAGCCGTTCTCGCCCCGCACCGGACGGAAGCCCTCGAAGAAGTCCTCGTAGGTGTACGAGGGGTGGAACTGCACGAGTTCCACCCGGTCGGGACCGGCCAGGTGCCGGGCCAGCGCACGGGCGAGATACGTCTTGCCGGTGCCGGGCGGCCCGTGGAAGACCAACTGCCGCTGCTCCTGGAGCTGTTCGGCGGTCTCCCGCAACCAGTCCTGCGGCATCAGCAGCTGCGCCGCCAACTCCTCGGTCACAGAGGGCAGTTCGACCGGCTTGGTGACATCGGCCTCGATGAGCGGCTCGGCCACCACGTCCTCAAGCCCGGCCCGCTCGGCGAGTTCGGCGGCGACGCTGCTGATGTCGTAGACCGCGGGCGGCCGGGTCAACTGGGCCTGCACCGCCTCGGGGAGCTGGGCACGGTGCAGCGGCCGGTCGGCGGTGGCCCAACGCACCGGGCGGCGACGGGCGTTGTCGGGGCCGTCGGAGAGGTCGTACGACGGCGGGCCCTGGAGGGTGCCGACGTGGACGTCGTGCGGAGTGACGGTGACGATCACATCGCCGGGCTTCATCACCGAGAGGAACGCGTGCAGTTGGTAGGTGGCCTGGCCGCGGAGCTGGGCGCTGGCGTCGGGCATCGCCTCCGCGACCACGCGCTGCACCTGCGGCTTGGTGGAGTCGGCGGGGATGTCCGGCATCTCCAGCCAGGACAGCGAGCAGTAGCCCTGGGCGAGCCAGGACGGGACGAAGTTGGTGCCGTCCACGTTGTATCCGCGTATCAGCCAACCGCGTTGCGCGTGCTCGGCCGCGCGCCGCCGCCAACTGCCCTGCCAGGGCTCGGCGTAGAAGTCGACCGGGGCTCCCGACCGGGCCTCCAGGGTCTGGCGGAGGGTGAGCAGATCGCGGTCCTGGTCGCCGGTCGGCTCGGGCAGGTCGGCGGCGAAGGCCTTGAGGATCTCCTGCTTGTGATAGACGCTCGCGATGGGCTGGAACACGTCCGGGAAGAGCAGATACAGCAGGATGTGGATCTGCGCGCGCCCCTTCTTGTGCCCCACCGACTCCTGGATCGCGAAGCACTCGGCGCGGAACCGCCACGGGTCGCCGAGGATCGACTCGCGCTCCGGCAGAGGCAGTCCGGCG
The DNA here is from genome assembly GCF_036227225.1 of Streptomyces sp. NBC_01478. GTDB lineage: Bacteria > Actinomycetota > Actinomycetes > Streptomycetales > Streptomycetaceae > Streptomyces. Next base: position 7,919,314 of record NZ_CP109444.1, read on the forward strand.
AGCCGCTCCACCAGCAGGACCAGGATCTGGAACTGCGCCCAGCGGTAGTTCAGGAAACCCTGGCCTCCGTTGATGAACCCGCCTAGACCGCTCTCCAGATCGGCGGGAATCGCCACCGTCCGGTCGGCCCAGGACAGCACCCCGTCGATGATCTCCCGCTTCTTGGGCAGCCCTATCTGCTCGGGCACCAGCGGCGCCATGTTCGCGAACAGCAGCTCGCCCGCCAGCGCGATCGTGTCGTCCGGCGCGCCGTCGAGCTGACGGCTCAGCTTGACCAGGAACGTGTCCGACGACTCGTCGAGGTGGTCCACGAAACGGGCGCGCAGATCGGCGGCGGTCCGCTCGGTCCACGCGTCCCACGCGGGCACGAACGCGGACTTCCCGCTCAGCAGCCCGTCCCGGAACACCCGCTGCACCGCCGCCACGACCTCGGCGCCTTCGGGTCGTTCTGCCACGACATTCACCCCCTGGTACTGGAACTGCCCACAGTAGAAGGCGTCCTGGCGGCCTCGGTCGACGAAAATATCACTCCCGCTTCAGGAGCATTGTGTTCTGCTGATCGAGAACAATATTCTCCAATCATGACGACAACGAGACGACACTGAATCGTCCTGGTACGGCGTTCGCTCTTCAATTCGACTTCGGCAACCCCGAGTCCGCCGGTACGGCCATGGCGGACCGGTACGCCGCCGCCCTCGACATGGCCGAGTGGGCCGACGGGCTCGGCTGTGCGCGGATCACCGTCTCCGAGCACCATGGTTCGCCGGACGGCTATCTGCCCAGCCCGGTCCAGATGCTGCGGGCGTCGGCCGGTCTGTTGAGGTGACGCCCGTGTGCTCGGTGAGGACCTCGGTGAGCTGGCGGGCGCTCTGCCGGGCGACCCGGGGGTCGGTGGCCGCGTAACTCGTGTACGCGTTCAGGCCGGTGGTCAGGGCCCAGCCCATGCCGCGTGTCCAGGTGGCGTCGTCCAGGGCGAGCGCGGCGCGGAAGAGCGGGCGGGTCGTGGCCGACAACAGGGTGTAGGCGATGGCCAGGTCGCAGGCCGGATCGCCCATGCCCAGGCCGCCGAAGTCGATGACGGCGGAGAGCCGGCCGTCCACGGTGAGCAGGTTGCCGGTGTGGAAGTCCCCGTGGCACCAGACCGGTTCGCGGTCCCAGGCGGGGGCGTCGAGCGCGTTGTCCCAGACCTCGGTCAGGGCGGCGGTGTCGAAGACTCCGTCCACGGCCGCGATCGCCTCCCGGGTCGCGCGGTCGCGGGTGGCCAGCGGGGCGCGGGTCAGTTCGGGGTGCGGTCCGGGGCGCAGCGTGTCGGCGGCCGGGGCTGTCTGCAACGACCGTAGAAACTCGGCTAGTTGACGGGCAGTCAGGTCTGGGTCGGTGAGGCCGTCCGCGGTGGCCGTCGTGCCGTCCAGCCAGCGAGTGATGGACCAGTGCCAGGCATAGCCGCAGCCGGGGGCGCCGAGGGCCAGTGGTTCCGGTACGGCGAGCGGCAGTTGGGGTGCGAGGAGGGGGAGCCAGGCGTGTTCCTTGGCGGCCTCGCCGTCCGCCCAGTCGCTGCGGGGCAGCCGTACGGACATGGTGTCGCCGAGGCGGTGGATGACGTGGTCCGAACCGGCGGGTTCCAGGAGGGTCAGGGGGAGGTGGGACCAGTGCGGGTACTGCGTGGTGAGGAGTCGGCGGACGAGTGTGGAGTCGATGGTCGTCTTTCCCTTTCCCTGCGGTTGCCGCGCCGGGGCGGACCTGGGGTGACGGCTCCGATGGGGGGTACCCGGAGCACGAGAACCGTACAGAAGGAGAAGGCCATGATTCATCCAGCGGATGTACGGGAGTGGCGTGAGTGCGCCGTCGTGGACCCGGAGTCGCACAAGATCGGTGTCCTGGAGGCCGTCTACGTCGACACCGCCACCGACGAACCGGCCATGGCCACGGTCCGCACCGGGCTGCCCACGCGGCACCGGCTGCTCTTCGTCCCCCTGGACGACGCGATCGTGGGCCCGGACTACGTCAAGGTCGGCTACGCCAAGGCGCTGGTGAAGGAGGCCCCGTCGATCGGCACCGACGACGTACTGCCCGCCGACCAGGAGGAAGCGATCTTCAAGCACTACGGTCTGCCCTACCGGCCCGGTGCGGGCGGTGAGCGCCAACTGGCCCGCCGTTGACGGCACCGGACGCCGAGAGGTTTCAACTCGGCGTTCCGGGCCACCCGTTGTACATGTCCAGACGCTACGGCGGAAGCCCCGCGGGGACGGTCATCTCCGTCATCGCGGATATCGCGGCACTGATCCTGATCCTGTGGATCGCCCTCTATCTGTTCAACGCCAACGGCGCGAACAGCTCGGTCGACTGGGTCCACGACGCGGCCAACTGGCTGTCGGGCTGGTCGCACAACCTGTTCACCATCCACTCGGCGGACTGGCGCACCGTGGTCAACTACGGCCTGCCCGCCCTTGTCTATCTCTTCATCGGCCACGCGGTGGCCACCGGCGTCAGCCGGGGTTAGACCACCACCGGGCCCTCGACCGCCCTGCCGTCAGGCCGCCTCACCTCATGACCTTCGGGCCTTCGGGCCTCAAGGCCGTGCGGGTAGGCGGCCGACCGGTGCTGGAAGGTGAGGATCTTCGGGTTCTGGACGACCCCGTCCCGGATCTCGATGGCCTTCCGCACGGTGACGTCGCCGTCCCACTCGGTGGGGCCGCCCATGACCGTGCGCAGGTACGGCAGCAGCGCCTCGCTGATCTCCCAGGTCGCCGAGTTCCACAGGTGCGACGGGCTGTGGTCGACCGCGTAGTAGTGGCAGCCCGGTCCGACCGTGGCCATGGGGTCCTCGAAGCCGCTCGGCCGGGCCCAGGCGAAGCCCATGCCCTCGTCGCAGGCCACGTCGATGAAGAAGGTCCCCGGCTGGAACAGCGCGAGTTCCTCGTTGGTGACGAACATGAGCGGCGCGTCGGTGTCCTGGAGGACGCAGTTGACGACGATGTCGAACCCGGCCAGATACTGCGCGAGCGGCACAGGACCGAGCCCGGTGACGGCCTCCAGGCGGGTGGGGTCGTCCTCCCGCTCCTGGAAGTGCCCCATCACGACCGACGGCATCGGCGACGCCACGGCCGCCGCGGCGCGCTGGGTGAGCACCGTGACGTCGGAGACGCCCATCGCGCCCAGACCCGTGACCGCGCCGCGTGCCGTGGCGCCGAAGCTGATGACCGCCGCGCGCAGCCGGCGGCCGTAGCTCCCGGTCAGCCCGCCGAGCTGGAGCGCGTGCAGTACCGAGCAGTACCCGGCCAGCTCGTTGTTCTTGTGGAACACATGGACGCTGAAGGCGCCCGTGGAGGTCCAGTGGTTCATGGCCTCCCAGGCGATCAGGGTCAGCCGCCGGTCGATGCCGAGCTGCGTCGTCTTCTCGTCCTGCACACAGTGCGGCCAGCCCCACAGCACCTGGCCCTCGCGCAGTTCGGCGAGGTCCTCGTGCATGGGCTTGGGCAGCAGCATGATGTCGCACTCCGCGACCAGGCGCTCACGGGAACGGAGGCCGCCGACGAGCGGGCGCAGCGCCTCGTCGGCGATCCCGAACCGTTCGCCGTAGCCCTGTTCGAGGAAGATGCGCTCTCGGATGTCCGGGGCGATCCGGTCGAGGTGGCGGGGGTGCAGCGGCAGACGGAACTCGTTCTCCTTGCGGGAGGAGTGCAGTACTCCGAGACTCATGAGGCTCATGTGGGGCGGCTCATTTCCGGCCGGACACCTGGTGCTCCGGCGTTGCCGTTCCCCGAGGGCGACGCCGAAACGGCTGACGGCGTGCGAGGTGCGCTCGGTAACAGCCACGTTACTCCAGTGCGGAAACGGCCGGATTCCGTCGGCGGCAGTACGCCGGCTCGGTGCCGGCCGGGATCTCCCGCGCCCCTGTACAGCGCTGGGACGACGCCGTGATCACCGCCCGCCTCCGGCCCGCCTCATACGGCGGCGGCGTGTGCCCCCGCGAACACTCCCGCCGACCCCACCCCGCGCAGCGCCATCCGCTCGACCCGCCGCGCCCGGTCCAGCCCGCCCCCGTCGACGTAGGTGAAGGGCGTCGCCGAGCACAGCCCCAGGAACGTCCGTTTCGCCGCTGCGTCGTCGGAGATCACGTGGATGTCGGGGACGGACGGGTCGGGCGTGCCGTCGAACCCCTCCCACCACACGTTCTTGAAGGCGCCCACCAGTCGCGCCTCGGGGAACGCGACGGCGAGGTCCGCCGCGTTGCCGGTGGCCCAGGGGCCCACGAAGTCGACATGGCCGCCGGTGAACGGGTTGGTGATGTCCACCAGGATCTTCCCGGCCAACCCGCCGCGCCAGGGCCGGAGTTGCTGCACCGCTCCCTGCACGCCCAGCATGGCGGGGATCACCACCGAGGACTCCGCCACGACCTCTTCGTAGGACCCGCCGGCGCGTACCTGGTGCCCGGCACGGGCGAACATCGTCGCGAGTGCGACGGCGATGCCGCCCGTGCCCAGGACGCCGATCGTCGGCGGGCTCAACTCCCGGTTCATGACGTCCGCTTCAGGACCAGGCTGACGTTGTGGCCGCCGAAGCCGAAGGAGTTGGCCAGCGCCGCGTCCCAACTGCCCTCGCGGTTCTCGCCGTTGACCACGTCCAGGTGGACCTGCGGGTCGAGCGCGTCGAGGTTGCGGGTGGCCGGGACCACTCCGTGGCGCAGCGACAGCAGGGCGGACATGGCGCCGAACGCCCCGGACGCGCCCAGCATGTGGCCCGTCATCGACTTGGTCGCGGTCACCACCGGGTGCGTGCCCAGCGCCTTCGCCACCGCGTCGGCCTCCGCGAGGTCGCCGCCCGGGGTCGAGGTGGCGTGGGCGTGCACATGGCCGATGTCGGAGGGCTCCAACTCCGCGTCCCGCAGGGCCCCTTGGATCGCGAGGACCTGCCCCTCGGTGTCGGACGCCGAGATGTGCCGGGCGCTGGAGGTGACGGCCGCGCCGGCCACCGCGCCGTAGATCCGGGCGCCCCGGGCACGGGCGAACTCGGCGCGTTCCAGGACCAGTACGGCCGCCCCCTCGGCGATCACGAACCCGTCGCGGCCCGCGTCGAACGGCCGGGACACGGCGGCCGGGTCGCCCTCCCGCCGGGAGAGCGCCTTCATCTGCGCGAACGCGGCGACCATGAGCGGATGCAGACTCGCCTCGGTGCCCCCGGCCACCACGACATCGGCGCGGCCGAGGCGGATCAGGTCCAGTGCCAGGGCGATCGCCTCGGCCCCCGAGGCACAGGCACTGGCCGGGGAGCGGGCGCCCGCCCGGGCGCCGAGGTCGATGCTGACCCAGGCCGCCGGGCCGTTCGGCATCAGCATCGGGACGGCGTACGAGGACAACTTCCGCATGCCCGACCGCTCGTAGACCTCGTTCTGGCCGAGCGTGCTCAGCACGCCCCCGATGCCGGTGCCGACCACCACCGCGAGCCGCTCGGGTTCGACCGGTGGCCGGCCCGCGTCCTGGAACGCCTCCCGGGCCGCGACCACGGCCAGTTGCTCGCCCCGGTCCAGCTTGCGGGCCTGCACCCGGCCGAGGATCTCGACCGGGTCGGCGGGCACCGTGCCCGCGATGCCGACCGGTAACTCCTCGGGCCAGGAGCCGTGTTCGTCATGCAGGGTGCGCACGCCGGAGCGTCCGTCGAGCAGCCCCTGCCATGATGCGGGCGCCGTCGAGCCGAGCGGGGTCATGGCACCGAGGCCGGTCACGAGGACGTCCGCGTCTCTGGGGTGGGTCATCGCCGTGCCCTCCTTCCTGTTTCCGTGTGTCGGCTTCCGGTCCGGCGGGCGCTCATGCGAAGACGATCGTGTGGTTGCCGTGCCGGATCACGCGGTCCTCGCCGTGCCACCGCACGGCCCGGGTGAGCACCGCCCGTTCCACGTCCGCGCCGCGTCGTTGCAGCTCGGCGGCGGTGTCCGCGTGGCTGACCCGGACCACGTCCTGCTCGATGATCGGGCCCTCGTCGAGGTTCTCGGTGACGTAGTGGGCCGTGGCGCCGACGAGTTTCACCCCGCGTTCCTTCGCCCTGGCGTAGGGACCCGCGCCGATGAAGGCCGGCAGGAAGGAGTGGTGGATGTTGATGATCGGCACGCCGAGTTGCCTGATGAAGTCCCCGGAGAGGATCTGCATGTAGCGGGCCAGCACGACGAAGTCGACGTTGCCCAGCAGCAGCCGCAACTGCTCCGCTTCCGCCGCCGACTTGTCGGGTCCCGACGTCGGTACGTGGAAGAAGGGGATGCCGAACGACCGCACCTCCTCGGCCGTGTCCGGGTGATTGGAGATCACCATCGCGACGGTGACGGGGAGTTGACCGCGCCGGTGCCGCCACAGCAGGTCCAGCAGACAGTGGTCGGACTTCGAGGCGAACACCGCCACCCGCTGGGGCACCGACAGGTCCCGCAGCGTGAACTCCAACTCGAAGTCCCCGGCCAGTCGTTGCCGCAGTCCGTCCTCGATCGCGGGCAGTGCCACCCCGAGACGGTCGTGGCCGAACACCGTGCGCTGGAAGAACGCGCCGCCCTGCGGATTGTCGGAGTACTGGTCGAGGGAGACGATGTTGGCGCCGTGCTCACCGAGCAGCGCGCCGACGGTCGCGACGATGCCGGGCCGGTCCTTGCCCCGGACGGTGAGGGAGGCGTGGCGGTGCCCGGTGCGGGCGGTCGCGGTGGGAGTCGCAGCGCGAACCGGCTTGTGGGCCTCCAGGGTTGACGGCACGTCACTTGCCCTTCTCGGCGCGGAAGGTCAGTGCCACGTTGTGGCCGCCGAACCCGGCCGAGTTCTTCACGGCGACGGTCTGCTCGGGGCCGAGCTTGAGCGGGTTGCCGTGCACCACGTCGACGGAGAGTCCCTCGTCGAGGCGGGTGAAGTTGCGGGTCGGCGGTACCAGGCCGTGGTGGAGCGCGAGGACGGTGCTGATCGACTCGATCGCGCCCGCCGCGCCGAGGCTGTGCCCCGTCATCGACTTGTTCGCGGAGACCGCCGGGCCCTGTTCCGCGGTGCCGAACACCGCCATCACCGCGCGTGCTTCGGCCGCGTCGCCGGGCGCGGTCGCGGTGCCGTTGGCGTTGAAGTGGGCGACCTCGGCAGGGGTCACGCCCGCGTCGGCGAGAGAGGCGCGGACGGCCGCGGCGGTGCCGGTGCCGTTCGGCTCCGGCTGGACCATGTGGTAGGCGTCGGAGGTGATGCCGACTCCCGCCAGTTCCGCGTAGATCCGGGCGCCGCGCTCGCGTGCGTGCCGCTCCGACTCCAGGACGAGGATGCCGGCGCCCTCGCCGAGGACCATCCCGTCGCGGTCCGCGTCGTAGGGACGGCACGCGGACGCGGGGTCGTCGAACCGCTGCGACAGCGCCCGCATGGCCGCGAACGAGGACAGGACCATGGGGTGCAGGGGCGCCTCCGCGCCGCCCGCCACCACGACGTCCGCCTCCCCGCGCCGGATCAACTCGGCCGCGGTGACCAGGGCTTGGGTCCCGGAGGAGCAGGCGTTGACGGTGGCGTGCACGCCGAGGCGCGCGTTCACCAGCAGCGCCACGGCCGCCGCCGAGCCGTTGCCCATCGACATCGGCACGGTCATCGGCGGAACACGCCGCCAGCCCCGCGTCTTCAGGGTCTCCCAGCCGTCGATGATCGAGGTCATGTCGCCGAGCGCGGCCGAGACGACCACGGCGACTCGGCTCGGGGCCGCGGTGCTGTCGTCGAGGCCCGCGTCGGCCCAGGCCTCCGCCGCCGCCGTCACCGCGAACTGGGCGGAGCGGCTGAGGCGTCGGCGCTGCTGGTGCTCAAGTCCCGTACCGGGGTCGACCTTTGCCCGGCCGCCGAGCAGGGGCGGGAGGTCCTTGGCCCACGACTCGTCCTCCAGCAGGCTCAGTCCGCTCTCGCCGCGCAGCATCGCGTCCCAGGTGGCGGCGACACTCCCGCCGAGCGGGGTGGTCTCGCCGAGACCGGTCACGACGACGTTGTGGTTCTCTTCCTGACGGTTCTTCATCGGTTGCGCGCTCCCTGTCCGAGCTGTGCGGCGAGCTTTCCGGAGTCCTTCTTGACCGAGTTGACGAGGACCTTGCGGAGCAGGGACTTCGGCATGATCCCGAAGTAGTCCCCGGGGTCCACCTCGAACGTCCAGTCCACGGTGGTGGTGCCGTCCTCGCGCTCGGTGTACTCGTAGGTGCCGACGTAGTGGAACGGCCCCTGGAGGGTGTGGAACTTCGAGCGCCGGCCGGGCTCGAACTCGGTGATCTCCACGGTGAATTCCATCCGCTTGCCGATCAACTGGAACGTGATCTCGTACTGACCGCCCGGCCGCGCCTCGCCGTTCAGCAGCGTCACGTCCACGCAGGCCGCCTGCCACACCGGGTCCTGGACGGGGTCGGAGATCAGGGCGAACGCCTCGTCGGGCGGCACCGGGAGGTGGAACGCGTACTCGGCCTTGACCTGTTCAGGCTTGGTCATCGTCGGTCGGTCCTTCCATGTGGGGGGCGATGGCGCGGGCCGCCAGCTCCGCGTGCGGCGGGTACATCACCGAGTTGTGGTCCCCGGAGACGTCGATGACGTGCAACTCGCCCTTGATCAGGGCCTCCCAGCCCAACTTCGGGCCGTAGTCGGCCTGTTCGTCGGCCGCGCGCAGCAGCACCAGGTCGAGGTCGCCCGGTTCGGGGAGGTAGGTCTGCAGGGCGATGCCGTTGGCGAGGTAGGCCTCGAAGTAGCGCAGGATCGTCGCGCGGTCCGCGTCCTCGGCCAGCACGCCGATGGCGGCGGCCTGTTGGAGGATGTGGTCGAAGGCCGCGTCGCCGCCCAGCGCCCGCAGCTCGTCCGCCGGGATGTCCAGGGTCTTTCCGGCGGGTACGGCGAGGTCGCGGGCGAACCAGGACAGGATCGTCGAGTCGTCCGCGGACTCCGGGATGTTCTCCTCGATCGGCGCCCGGCTGTCGATGCCGACGATGAACTCGATCTCCTCGCCGAGCGCGCGCAGTTGACCGGCGACCTCGTAGGAGATGACCCCGCCGAAGCACCAACCGCCCAGCGCGTACGGCCCGTTGGGCTGGACCTCCCTGAGGAGTTCGATGTAGCGGGTGGCCATGGCCTCCACGCTGATCTCGGCCTCGCCCTCGTTCTGGATGCCGGGCGCCTCGATCGCCAGCACCGGCCTGCCGGGCGGGAGATGACGGGTCAGCTCGACGTAGCAGAAGACGGTGCCGCCGAAGGGGTGGAACAGGAACACCGGGCGCCGCTCCGGCTCACCCTCGCGCAGGACGACCAGTGGGCCGCGCGTGGTCTCCTGGCCGCCGGACCGGACGATCGCGGCGAGTTCGGCGACGGTGCCCTGCCGGCCGAGCATCACGGAGATCGGGATCTCCACGTCCCACTCGGCGCGGATCGCCGAACTGAGCCGGACGGCGAGCAGGGAGTGGCCGCCCACGTCGAAGAAGTGGTCGTGGACGCCGACTTGGGACAGCCCGAGGATCTCGGTCCACATCCGCGCGAGGGTGATCTCGGTGGCGTCGCGCGGCTTCTCGAACCCGGCGTCCGAAGCGACGACGGGCTCCGGCAGCCGGTTGCGGTCGATCTTCTTGTTCGCCGTCAGCGGCAGCTCGTCCAGCACCATCACGATGCCGGGCACCATGTACGGCGGCAGGGACACCCCCGCCGCGGACCTGACGTCGGACGCCTTCAACTCCGCGCTGTTCTCCGCCAGCAGATAGGCCACCAGGCGGTCCTCGCGGACCACGACGACGGCTGTGGAGACCCCCTCGACCGCTTCCAGGACCGTCTCGACCTCGGAGAGTTCGATGCGGTAGCCGCGCAGCTTGACCTGGTTGTCCAGCCGCCCGTGGTGCAGCAGCCGCCCGGCGCTGCTCCAGCGCGCCCGGTCACCCGTGCGGTACAGCCGCCGCGTCGGCGCGGCCGGCAGCCCGGTCACGAACCGCTCCTCGGTCAACTCCGGCCGGTCCCAGTACCCGACGGCCAGACCGTCCCCGCCGATCCACAGCTCGCCCGGGAAGCTCGGCTCCACGGCACGGCCCTGCGGATCGAGGACGTAGAGCTGCGTGTTGTCGAGGGGAGCGCCGATGTCGATGCCGGACGCGGGCTCCACCACCCCGGCCGTGGACCAGATGGTCGTCTCGGTCGGCCCGTACACATTGCGCAGGCTCGCCGCCCGCGAGGACAGGAACTCGGCCAGATCCAGGGGGAGTTCCTCACCGCCGCACAGCACGTTCAGGCGCGGCGCGCCCGTCCAGCCGGCGTCGCGCAGCATCCGCCAGGAGGTGGGCGTCGCCTGCATCCAGGTGGCACCGGACTCCTCGATCCGCACCGCGAGAGCGGCACCGTCGGCGGCCGTGGAGCTGTCGCACACGACGACCCGGCCCCCGGTCAGGAGCGGCAGATACAGCTCGAGTCCCGCGATGTCGAAGGAGATCGTGGTGACCGCGAGCAGACTGTCCGACGCGTCGAACCCGGTGGTCTCCCGCATCGAGAGCAGCAGGTTCGTCAGCGCGTGATGCGGGATCGACACGCCCTTGGGGCGGCCGGTGGAGCCCGAGGTGTAGAGGATGTACGCCAGGTCGGCGGGGCCGGTGGCCGGGGCGGGACCGAGGGCGACACCGGCCGGCAGGCCGTCCAGGTCCAGCACCGGAAGGCCGGGCAACTGGCCGCTGTGCAGGCCGGTTTGACCGATCAGCAGCCGGGCCTGCGAGTCCTCGGCCATGTAGGTCAGCCGCTCGGCGGGCAGGTTGGGGTCGAGCGGGACGTACGCCGCCCCGGCCTCCAGCACCCCCAGCAGCGCGGCCACCAGCGGCGCACCGCGGTCCACCATCACCGCGACCCGGTCGCCCGGGGCGATCCCGGCCGTCCGCAGCGCCGTCGCGATCTCCTCGACGGACGTGAGGAGACGGCCGTAGCTCCACTCCTCGCCGTCCGCGACCAGCGCGACCGCGTCGGGCGTCCGGCGCACCTGCTCGCGGAAGAGCTGCGGCAACCGGGCGGCGGGCAGGGCGCGTTCGGGCCCGGAACCCCACTCGGTGAGCCGCGTCCGCTGCCGTTCGTCACCGCGCGGCAGGTCGCGCAGCGGCTCGTCCGGGCGGTCGACCAGGGTCTCCACCGTGGTGACGAAGGCTGCGGCCACCTCCCGTGCCGTGTCCGCCCCGAAGACGTCGGTGTTGTAGCGCAGCACCCCCGCGAAGGCACCGTCGCGCTCCGCGCCCATCTCGACCCACAGATCGGTCTGGCCCTCTTGCTGCGGCAGCGGATACGGCCGCAGCGTCGCGCCCGCGATCGCCAACTCGGCGCCGGGGCCCGGCTCCAGGAGGAAGAAGGCGTCCATGTCGTTGAGGAACGGCAGCCGGTCCCAGGCGAAACCGGCCTGGTACAACGGCGTCCGGCTCGGGTCGCGCGGCGGCGCCAACTCCCGTACCAGCCAAGGGAAGGGCAGCTCCTGCGCCCGCATCGCCTCCGACACCCGCTCGCGCGAGGCCGCCAGCGACTGACGGTACGTCAACTCCTCGTCCACCTCGCCCCGTACGACCACGGTGTTGACGAAGTTGCCGAGCGCGTCCCGGAACTGGCGGTGCAGCCGTCCCGAGGTCGGGGTGCCGACGACGATCTCCGACTGCCCGCTCAACCGGCTCAGCAGCACGAAGTACGCGGACAGCAGCACCGTGTACGGCGTCGACGAGGTCTCCCGCGCCAGCCGCCGTACCGCCTCGGTCGCGGCGACGGACAGCGCGAAGGGCGCCGAACCGCCGTCGTAGGACGGCACGGGCGGGCGCGTCCGGTCGCCGTACAGATCCAGCGCGGGCGGTACGTCCGCCAGCCGCTTGGCCTCGGCGTCGAGCAGCGCCTGCGCGTGCTCACCGGCCAGGAAGGCCTGTTGGCGCTCGGCGTACGCGGCGAAGGCGGTGCCGTCGAGCGTGAACCGGTTCGGTGTGCCCTCCAGCCGGCTGCGCACCTCGGAGAGCAGCAGGGCCAGCGACCAGAAGTCGGCCGCGATGTGGTGCATCACCACGGTGAACACCCAGGTGCGCTCACCGGTGCGGTACAAGTGCACGCGCCACAAAGGGGGTTGGGACAGGTCGAAGGGCGTACGGCTGTCCGTACGGACCAGGTCGCGCAGCGCCTCCGGGTCCGTCTCCCGTGCGTCGGTGTGGCGGATGTCGAGCGGTAAGGCGTCCTGTGTGAACTGCTCCGGACCCTCGGGGCCGGCGCGGAAGCCGACCCGAAGGGCGTCGTGCTCACGGGTCAAGTCCCCGAGGATGTCCCGGACTTGAGTGCCGAGCTCGGCGTCGGCGGTGACCTCCGCGCCGAACACGATGTGGTAGGCGGAGCACCCCGGGTCGCTCTCGTGGATGAACCAGAGACCGGCCTGCTGGGCGTTCACCGAGGTGGTCGTCGTCATCGCTGACCGTCCGCTGCGGCGGTGGCGGCGAGGGGCTCGGTGTTCAGCAGTTTCCACAGCGCCTCGGCCAGCGTGTCCACCGTGGGGTGGTCCCAGAGCAGGTCCACCGGCGGGTCGGTGAGACCGCAGACGTCCTCGATCTCCATGCCCACGGAGAGCGCGGCCATGGAGTCCAGGCCGTAGTCGGTGAAGGGCCGGTCGGTCGCCAACTCCTCGGGTGCGACGCCCGCTTCGGCGGCGACCGCCGCGACGAGGACCTTCTTCACGTCGTCGAACGTCAGGGTGCTGGTGCTGGTGGTGTTCATCGCAGATCGATACCTTCCGGCCGGTTTGGTGTGGTGGTCAGGGATGATGGTCATGCGGCGGTCGTGGACTCCTCGTCGTCCCGGCCCGTCTCGCGCGCTCCGGGCTCGGCCATCCGCACCGGGCGGACCGAGAAGAACTCGTGGTCGGCGCGCTGCTCGTTCATCCGGGTGAACAGCCGCTGGGCGGTGGCCTGTTCGAGGTCGCCGACCTCGTACTGGTGGACCTGGCGACGGGCCAGCGCGGCCCGCAGCCACTCGCCGTCGGCGAAGAACCCGTCGAGGTGGTCCCGGTTGAACAGCCAGACGCCGAAGGCCGCGACCTTGGCGTGCAGGGAGCCGAGTTCCTCCGCCACCCGGATCAGCCGGGGATCGGTGGACTTGGTCGACGTGCCGGCCCTGGCGGGCGAGGACTGGCCGGCCGTCGAGCGCCGGATCTCGTTCACCCGGGCCAGCAGCGCCGCCAACTCGCCCTGGAGTTCGGTGGCTTGGCCGCGCAGTACGGCCAGCCGGTCCTCGTCGAGGCCCTCGGACGGCGCCAGTTCGGCGAGGCGGTCGATCAGCGCGGGGAGGCTGGCGAACGTGGCGTCCCGGCCGCGCCCGAACACGCTCACCCGGTGCGGTGCGAAGGCGGGCAGCTCGGCCCGCAGGTCGTACAGCGGACGCCAGTCCGTGTCCCCGTCGTGCCCATGTGCCTTGGCCAGCGCGGGGAGTTGGAGCGCGAGACTGTCCAGGCAGACCGGCTCGCTGCCGTCGAAGACCGAGACGACGGCACCGTCCCGGAGCATCTTCTGGAACGTGCCCACGTGTTCGGCGGCCCGCAGGAAGTACCGGGCGCCCAGCGTGCGGGCCAGCACCTTGCTGTTGGTGTCGACCAGCCGGGCCACCTGCACCTTCGCGAGGTTCCCCCAGATGCTGAACTGCTCGGTGTACAGGTGCAGTCCGCGCATCGCCACGAGGCTCTCGCACTCCGCGACCAGCAGGCTCAGATAGGCGTTCGCGAGGGATTCGGTGACGTACGGGATCTCGTTCGCGGGACCGTCGTAGAGGATCCGGCCGGAGAGGAAGTCGGCGACGGTCCGCAGCATGGTGTCGCCGGTGCCCAGGGAGAGGCCGGTGCAGAAGGTGCGGGTGATCAGCAGGCCGCGCAGGGCGAGTTCGAGGCCCTCGCCCTCGGCGCCGAGCCGGGCCGAGGTGTCCACGCGGGCGTTGTCGAAGGCGACTCCGCTGATGTCGCAGCCGCGCAGACCGTAGGTCGGGACGCGCGGGACGCCCGTCACCTCGCCGGAGATGACCTGCGAGCGGTCCACGAGGAACATGGACTGCTGCCGCTTGGCCGGGGTGTGCTCGTCGCCGGTGATGCCGAGCAGGACCACATGAGTGGAGGTGCGGCCCCGGTTGATGGGCCACTTCTCGCCGGACAGGACGTACTGGTCGCCGTCCGGGGCGGCCGTGAACCGGTTGGCGGCCAGGTCGGCGCCGTGCCCCGGCTCGGAGTAGGCCAGACACGGGACGACCCCGCCGCGCAGCACCGTGGCCGCGTACTTCTCCTGCTGCTCGGCGTCGCCGCCGATCCACGCGAGCATCATCCACACCTGGGTGCTCTCGCTCACCGCGACGTTCATGTCCCGGCGGGCGATCACCCGGGTCAGCATCAGGATGTCCTCGGCGGCCCGGAGATCACCGCCGAGCCGCTCCGGCACGAAATACCGGTTGAACCCGAAGGCGCGGACCTGGTCGATACCGGCGGACGGGAGCTCGTCCCGCTCGTCGAGCGCCAGCGCCCCGGCGAACGACAAGGCGTTGGATTCCACTTCCGGGTCACCGAGCCAGCCCTCCAGAGCCTCCGCGAGGGCAGTGCTCGACTGCTTCCTTGAGCTTTCCATGAGCTTTCCATTCCATGCCTGAGAGGGCAGTGGCGTGATGGCACAGCCCTGCCCGATAAACGGACGTGAAAGCGGACATGCGCATGTGATGAATGGGCACACATGAATGCACATCGCGATGGAGAATGCAGGCGAAAAGAGCGCACGGCGTGGCTGTGCAAAAACCACAGAGCTGTGCGAAAGAGTCAGTTGACTAGTGTCTGAACTGCACCGATGGGTGCTTTTGCCGTGTCGTCAGCGTTGCCTGATAGGACGGCTGATCGAAAGTTGAACCATTTTGAAACCCCCGTTGCGCAAAGCGCGGTTTCGTCCCCGTGTTCTTCCCCGTGTGCCACCCGGTCGCAGAGTGCAATGTTCTGGCCAGGCGCTTCGAGAGCGTAGCAGGCGCGCTACTTGGTGCCACGTGACTCAGGTCACGCGGTGTTTCCGTTTCTCCGGTTGAGCGTTTGGTTCTGTGATCGATCACCGGGTGGCTGACCTCGATGATCGCTGGAGAACGACTCATTCCATTTCACGGGATACGGAGGACTTCATTCCGTCGGATTTTGCAACGGGATAACCGTCCGGGGACTTGCCAAGGGCGGCGGACCGGTGAATTCCGTATGGCCCGAAGATCTCCGCGGGGCGACCGGAGCCGTGGGTCGGCGGCTCGCGGCCGGGTCGATTCCCCTGGCGGACGGGGGTTCGGCCGTGGAGGAACGTTGTATCTTCGATGGTGGAGATTGCAACGATCGAAGGAGCCGGCTCATGGTGCGCAGCAGTGGCAGCGGCAGTGTCGCCGTGGAGCAGAACGGGGCGTCCCCCCGGAAGGACTTCCTCATCGCCGAGCGTCCCGGCTATCTGCTCCACAAGGCGGGGCTGGTACTGGTCGAGGACGTGGAGAAGGCGCTGGGCGCGGTCGGTATGCGCATCCGCTACTTCTTCGTGCTGGCCGCGCTGGCCGGCGGGCCCGAGCTCTCCCAGCAGGACCTGAGCCGGCTGCTCAACCTCGATCCGACCACGGTCGTGACGGTGATCGACGAGATGGAGCGCAACGCGCACGTCGAGCGCCGCCGCAACCCCGCCGACCGCCGGCGCTACAACCTGATCCTCACCGAGACCGGCCGCGAGGCGCTCGCGACGGCGGACCGGGTGGCCACGGAGGTCGAATCGGCCTTCTTCGGCGCCCTCTCGGAGGACGAGCGCGGGGTGCTGCGCAAGATGCTGGGCACGCTGATGGCCGGCCGCTGGCCCGCGTCGGTCTGCTCTGACTGACGTGGGGCAGGCGTGAGTTGACGTGGAGCAGGCGTGAGTTGACGTAGAACGCCCGTCAACTCACGTAGAACGTCCGCGAGTTGACGTAGAACACCTTCGAACTCGCACAAGCCCGTGGTGCCGACCGGTGCCGCGGGCTTTGTCGTGCCCGGTGGTCGTCACTCCGGGTGAGCGTGTTCGCCGCGCCGGTCGTGACGGCATTGACTCACGGCTTTCCAATCATCTAGATTTCCATCATCTATAGATCCCAAGGTCCAGAGTTCCTGTTGATTGGAAGGTCCCCGCATGTCCGCAGAACGCGCACCCTCTCCCACTAGGTGGTGGACACTCGGGATCGTGGCGTTGGGCTCGTTCATGCTGATGCTCGATCTCAGCGTGGTCTCCATCGCGCTGCCGCAGATCCACAAGTCCCTGGGCAGCAGCTTCGCCGACCTGCAGTGGGTGTTCGACGCCTACGCCCTCACGCTGGCGATCTTCCTGGTCGCGGCGGGCTCGCTCGCCGACCGGATCGGCCGCAAGAAGGTCTTCCAGGTCGGCTTCGCCATCTTCACCGCCGCCTCGCTGGCCTGCGGACTGGCCGACGGAGCAGGGGAGTTGAGCTGGTTCCGGGCCATCCAGGGGGTCGGCGCCGCCATCATGTTCGCGGTCGGACCCGCCATGCTCAGCCATGAGTTCCACGGCAAGGAACGGGCCACCGCGTTCACCGCGTTCGGCGCCGCCGTCGGCCTCGCCGTCGCCACCGGCCCGCTCATCGGCGGCTCGCTGATCAACGCGCTGTCCTGGCGCTGGATCTTCTACATCAACGTCCCGGTCGGCGTGCTCGCCATCCTCATCGGCGCGCTGCGCGTCCGCGAGTCCCTCAACAAGCGCGCCCACCCCACCGACTGGGCCGGCCTCGGCACCTTCAGCCTCGCGCTCGGCGCCCTCGTCTACGCCACCATCCGTGGCCCGGTGGAGGGTTGGACCAGCGGCAACACGCTCGGCCTCTACGCGGCGAGCGTCCTCTTCCTGGTCGTCTTCGTCGCCATCGAGCGCCGGCTCGGTGAACGCGCCCTGATCGACCCGGCGTTCTTCCGCAGCCCCACCTTCGTCGGCATCTCCCTCGTCGCCATGATCGGCAACGCGGGCGCCCTGCCCTCGGTGTTCTTCGAGACCAGCTACCTGGAGAACATGCTGCACGTCGACGCGTGGGGGACAGGGCTACGGTTCCTGCCGCTGACCGGCGCGATGTTCGTCGCCGGTGCCCTCGGCGGCGGCCTCATCGGCAAGGTCCCCTTCCGGATCCTGCTCGGCGGCTCGACCCTGGTCATGGCCATCGGCATCCTGTGCCTGAACCTGACCGAGGCCGACTCGTCCTGGACCGTGCTCGTCCCGGCGCTGGTCATCTCCGGCCTCGGCATGGGCGCCTTCAACCCGGCCCGCGCCGCGCTGGCCATCGGGGTCGCCGAACCGGCCAAGTCCGGTGTCGCGTCCGGCATCAACGAGACCTTCCAGCAGGTCGGCATCGCGGTCGGCATCGCCGGCATCGGCGCGTACTTCCAGCACACCGTGTCCCAGGACTTCACCTCCTCGGCCGTCGGCAAGCAGCTCGGCGACGACGCCGCGGAGAGTGCCGCGCACGGCATCAGCGCCGGCGGCCTCGACGCCGTCGCCCAGGCCGCGGGCCCGCTGCGCGAGAAGGTACTGGCCGCCGGGCAGGACGCGTTCATGAACGCCTTCCACGGAGCGATGACGCTCAGCGCGATCCTCGGCTTCGTCGCCGCGATCATCGGCTTCACGATGCTGCGCACGAAGGACCTGCACGCCAGCGCCCTGTCGACGATCCCGCCGGACGTCGACGAGGACGGCGAGGTACGCCCCGACGACGCGTCGGACCTCCCGGTCGGCGCCCCGGCCTGACCACACCGAAACCGCGCGGCTGAGAAGCCCGCCGAGTTCACCGTCCCGGTGGCCAATCCCCCGCGCCACCGGGACGGTTCAGTCGTGTCCGGCGGTGGTCGGCCGGGGTGTGGGGCGAGCGGTCGGGGTTGGAGCCGGCGGGGCCGGGCGATGCGTGAGCTCGGCCGACCGGAGTCACCCGGTGGCGCCCTGGTTCTTGCTTCTCATCGCGCTGACCGTCTGGCCGGCCATGAGGAGGCATGCGATCAGGGCGAAGGGCCAGATCCAGAGGGGGGCGTCGGCGTTGTAGAGGGGGGTGAGGGCCGACAGCAGGGACAGGGCGGCCCAGACGGCGAGTCGTGCGGAGAGGAGTGCCCAGGGGTTGGTGGGGCGTGCGAAGAGAATGCGTGCGCGCACCGAGTCCGGGGGGATGGCCATACGTGTCTCCGCGTGTGTGATGCGACTCCGCGATCGGGTGCGGCCCCCGGCGAAGGACAGATTCGCCGGGGGCCGCTCGTGCCGGTTCGCTACAGGTTTCTCTTCGGCCTGCGCACCGCTATCGCGATGGCTGTCCCGAGGAGAATCCCGGGAATGACCAGGTATCCGAGTGCCAGTTTCGGCATCGCGAGGTGAGCCAGACAGATACTGCTCACGCTGGCGACGGCAGCGATAGTGGACCCGATACGGTCGGGTTTACGATCCTGGGAACGCATTTGTGTCACCTTTTTTTAACCCCATCGGTAACTGCCCATTCCGGCTGCACAGCCGAAGGCGCCATTGAATCCTGCCGCGGCCCAGTCGACCGGCCCAGCCCACCAGCCATACGCGAGAGTCGCTCCACCTGCACCTCCACCCCACCACGCGCACTGTCTGACGTAGTGGTTGCGCGACACGCGGCCGCCCCAGTGCCGGAGAGCGTAGTAGGTGTGACGCACCACGGGGTGACGTCTCCCCCAGCGACTGAGCGCTCGGTGTACGTGGCGATAGTAACGGTGCCAGTGCCACCAATTGCCGTCGAGGTCATAGTGGTTGATCGGGTCCCCGTTGCAGTAGTCGTAGGCGTTGGCGCTGCCTCCGGGGACGGGGTCGACGGACAGGAAGCGTCCGGTGGTCGGGTCGTAGAGGCGTACTCCCATGAGGACGGCGCCGGTTGCTGTCTCGCCGGAGCGCTGCTTGCCGCCGAGCCAGCCGTAGCGGACCGCGGTGGCGTCGCCTTCGGCGATGCCGTACTCGTCGTAGGCGAGTGCGGTGACGGCCTGGGAGGTGTCCAGCGGCAGTTGGACCGTCACGTCGCCGTGGACGTCCGTGAGTTGGAGGACGGTGTCGCCCGTGGCGCTGGTGATCGCCTCCAGGTCGCCGCTGCTGCCTTGGACGTCGCGGGTGAGGGTGCTGCTGGTCTCCTGGGTCCAGTCGGGGCTGTCGCCGTCGGCGCCGTAGTGGTTGGTCCTGGATCCGGTCTGGGTCCAGGTGCCGCTGCTGTCGGACTCGGTGGTCCAGGTGGCGAGGCGGCCGGCCGCGTCCAGGTTCCAGGTCTGCCGGCTGATGCCGGAGGTCTCCTGCTGGACGAGGTTGTTGGCGTAGTAGCCGATGGTCGCGCCGGAGGCCTGGGTGGTGGTGCGGCCGAAGGCGTCGTAGACCGTGCCCGAGGTGGTCAGACGGTCGGCGCTGTCGTAGGAGTACGACGTCGTCGTCGCCCCCGTGGACGTGCAGGCCGCGCCGATGTCGGCGGTCTCGGTGGCGAGGGCGGTGCGGTTGGTGTTGTTGTCGAAGGTGTAGTCGCGGCGGGTGCAGGCGCCGTACGGGTCGGTGTCGTCCGCCCTCGTGAGGCGCCCGGCCGCGTCGTAGGTGTAGTCGCGGCTGCGGGTCTGGCCGGCGGTGTCGGTGTCGTCGACGACCTGGCCTTGGACGCTTTCGTCGGTGCTGTCGGAGGCGACGACGGTGCCGTCGCTGTCCTGGGTGTAGACCTTGGACGTCTCGGCGCCGGTCTCGTCCTGGCCGATGGTCAGGGTGTAGCCGCCGGGCAGGGACTCGGTGGCGAGGTCGCCGTCCGCGTCGTAGGTGGCGGCGAAGGTGCCGGCGACCGAGTCGGTGCGGGAGGTCTCCACACCGCGCGGGTCCTTGGTGGTGTCGTAGGTGTAAGTGGTGGTGGACGGGGCGGAGTCGGTGGTCTTCACCTTGCGCCCGAGCGCGTCGTACTGGGTGGCGGTGGTGTTGCCCGCGCCGTCGTTGTAGGAGATCTCCCGTCCGAGCTGGTCGGTGGTGTGGGTGACGGTCTGGCCGTTGGAGGTGACCGTGGCCACGTCGCCGCTGTCGGCGTCGTAGGTCGTGGTCGTGTCCGGTACCGCGGTGCCCACTCCGCCGCTGACCGCGGTGGTCGTCAACCGGCCTGCCGCGTCATAGGAGTTGGTGGTGGTGCGGGTGACGGAGTTCGCCGTCTCGGTGGTCTTGGCGGTGTTGCCCCACCGGTCGTACTCGGTGGTCTTGGTGGGCAGTTGGGTGGGGTTGGAGCCGCCGCCGGTGATCGCGCCGGCCGGGCCGGTGGAGCAGACCAGGTCGGCCCATTCCGGCTTGGCGTTGCACGCGCCGGTGCCGGTGGCCGCGTAGTAGGTGGTGACCGTGGCTCCGGCGTCCGAGCCGGACGACTTCGGCAGGGTGGTCTTGGTGACCCGGCCCTGGGAGTCGTACGACGTGGTCTTGGTCAGCGCGAGACCTGACGGGTCGGTGATGACCGAAGTCGGCAGGCCCTTGACCCAGTCGTACTGGGTGGTCGTGGTGCGGGTGTCCGCGTCGGAGGGATATCCGTCCACGTAGGCGCCCACCGTGGTGGTGGTGACCTGGTTGGCGACGGTGGCGGTGCCGTCGGTCGGGCGGCCCTCGTCGTAGGTGTTGACGGTGTGCTGCCGGGCCGGAACGTCGGTGCCGACTGCCAGGTCCGTGCCACCGGTACCGGCCTTGAGCGCCGAGGTGAGGGTCACCTGGTGCAGGGGCCCGTACTCGTCGGTCTCACGCAGACCGTCGGAGGAGTACACCGAGCGGGTCGACAGCAGGTCGGCGCGGTCGGCGGAGCTCATCTGGTCGATGCTCAGCGCGACCTGCTCGGCCTGGCCGTCGCCGCTGGTGGCGAGCGCCAACTCGCGGTTGGAGGCGGTCAGTTGGCGCACCGTGTTGCCGAACTGGTCGTATCCGGTGGTGGTGATGTGCCCACCGGGTGTGGCCGTGTTGACCTCCCGTCCGGAGTTGTCCGTGTAGGTGATCGTCGCCCGCTTGTAGTCGGTCGCGGCCAGGTCGCTGCCCGTGTGCGACGCCGGTACGGAGTCGGCGGGGAAGACGGCGGTCGCGTCCGTGGGGACGTCGTCCTGGGCCCAGGCGGCCACGTCCGAGGTGCCCATGGCGTTGGGGGCCGTGCTGCCGGTCAGCGGCACGTCGTAGACGACGCCGGTGGTCGCGGTGGTGCCGTCGGTGGTGCTCTTGGTGCCCGCCGTCAGGTTCGGGCGGGAGGCCGACAGGAGCATGCCCGCACCGGCGGTGGCGGCGTTTCCGGCCTGGCCGTAGGTGAAGGTCCACGGCAGTTGGCCGGGCGGGGTGAGGGTGATGACGTGGCCGGCGCTGTCGTAGGTGTAGGCGGTCTTCAGCGCGGGGCTGATCCGCGGGTCCCACTGCTCGCGCAGATGGCCGGTGGTGTCGTAGGAGTACTGCGAGACCACGGTGGCGGTCGCCGCCGAGGCGCCCGGATCGGTGGCCCACTGCTTGATCTGCTTGACCTGCCCGGTGTAGTCGCCCAGGGCGGAGCTGGTGGCGGTGGTGGAGGTCGCGTAGACGAACTCCAGCAGCCGGCAGCCCTTCGTGGACGGCGTGGTCCCGCAGGTGGCGGCCGACACCGCCGAGGTGGGGGCGATCACGTACTTCGGACGGGCGAGCGTGCTGGTGGTGGAGGGCTTCTCCGAGACCACCTTGGTGGTGGAGTTGTCGGTGGGCAGGTAGGTGCTGGACACCTGCCAGGTCGTCGAGGCCGAGTCCACCTTGGCGAATGCGGTGGCGGTGCCCTCGTCGTCCTTCAGGGTGAAGGCCGACACCGTGGTCAGGTCGTTCGTCGTGGTGCCGGAGCTGTTCGTGCTGGTCAGTGTCAGGTCTTCGGAGCCGGGCTCGGGCTTCCAGCCGCCGGAGCTGGTGGCGGTGAACCCGGTCTCGTTGCCGTCCACGTCGACCAGGGCGACCGAGGTGGCCGAGGTCTTGCGGATGTCCACCCAGTCGGAGTCGGTGATCTCCGCGGTCGTGCCCGAGGTCCACTGCGGACCGAAGATGGCCACCTGGCCGTCGGCGTCGGACCCGACGGTCGGGCGGCGGGAGGACGCGGTGCGCGACACCGAGAGGTCGAAGCCGGAGGCGTCGGTGGCGGACAACGTGAAGTCACCGGTGAGGGTGTTCACCGAGCCGGGGCCGACGCTCGCGCTCGGGGCGGTGCCGGCGTTGCGGTCCACCGTGATGGTGTGCGGCTGGGAGTAGGCGGTCGTCGTACCGTCGGTGAAGGCCGCCCGGATGTCGAGAGAACCGTCCTGTGACAGGGAGTTGGTGACACTCCACGTCAGCGCCGCGGGCGAGCCGCCCGACACGGCGAGTGGCCAGGCCGAGACCGCCGAGCCGTCGGAGGACTTGGTGACGTCCGCGACCGGGACACTGGTCCAGGAGTCGGTCTCGCCGCGCCGGTACTGGTAAGTGACCCCGGTGTACGTGGACTTGCCGGTGGACGTCAGGCTGACCCGGCGGGCCGCGCTGTTGCCCGCGGCCGGGGTGAGCAGACCCGCGCCCCCACCGACACCGAACGCGTAGGTGGTGGTGGCCGTGGACACGTTGCCGCCGGAGTCGACGGTCTTGGCGTACAGCTTGTGCCAGTCCTCACCCGGGTTGATCGTGATGGTGAGGGCGTCGCCGCCGTTGCCGTCGGTGGTGTCGTAGACCCGCTGGGGCACCGTCGAGTCGTCCAGGCCCCAGTAGAAGCCCATGCCGTCGGTCGAGGTGGTGTCCAGGGTGCAGGTGGCACCGCCGGTCGCCGTCGCCGTCCAGGTGCTGGCCGTGTACGGGTCGCAGGAGATCGTCGGCGCGGCCGGCAGGGCCGTGTTCATCACGAACGTGGTGTAGCCGGACCAGGCCCCGTAGTCGGTGCCGTCGTAGCCGCGCACCCGGAACCGCAGGTGCGTGCCCGCCGGGAACGCGGAAGCGGACGGGATGGTCAGCTTCGCCGTCGAACCCGAGGCCACGGAGGCGGAGGTGGCGGTGTAGGTGTACGTGGTGTCCGCGTACGCCGGGTCCGCCGTGACCTCGAACTGGCCCTTGACCGTGGAGCCGTCGGCGTCGGTGACCTTCGCCGACAGCGTCGGGGTCAGCGAGGTCGCGTACCGCTTGCCGTTGTAGGCGTTGACCGCGCTCGGCGAGATCGCCGACGCGCTCGTCGTCGCGTACGAGTTGTAGGTCACGACCAGCTTCGGCGCGTAGCCGGCGGTCGTGTAGTTCGCCGAACGGAAGCGGCGCCAGGTGGTGGAGTCGGTCTCGCTGTCGGCGCGGACCTGGAGGCCGTAGTTGGCCGAACCGTCCGCCCATGCCTGGGTGATGGTCTGGAGGCTCCAGTTCGACCAGTTCGCGGCGCAGGTGGAGCCGCCCCAGTGGCCGGTGTTGCTCGCCTGACCGGTCGTGGTCGTCGTCGGCTGCGCACCCCAGGTGATGGCCGAGGACGTCCAGGTCGAGGTGATGCGCTTGGCGAGAGTGGGCGAGCCGGTGGTGTCGCAGGTCGCCGAATAGTAGTTGTACAGCGACATCGTCGCCGCGGTGATGTGCTTGCCGGCGAACTTCGACACGTCGAACTTCAGGTACGAGCGGGCGGTGTCCGTCCCCGCGTCGTACGTGCCCGACTTCAGTTCCTCCGAGGAGATCTGCGAGTCGGGGTAGTCCGGGTTCTGCACCCAGGTGTCGGTGGTGACGGCCAGGGTGGTGGTCGGGTCGACCGTCACCGGGTAGGTCGCGGTGGCCAGGAAGTCCTTGTCCGGGGTGAGGACGAGGGTCTGCGCGCCGTCCGCGGCGGTCTCGACCTTCGTCGCCACCTGCTGCTGGTGCGCGGACTCGCCCGACGCCTTGTCCTTGCTGGCGTCCCACATCATCGGGGCGGGTGCCTCGGCGACCAGTTTGCCGGTGGAGTCCTTGAGCAGCAGGTGCCCGGAGGCGGCCTGGGAGAGCTTCAGCCCGTCCAGGTTCAGCGGGATGCGGTACGACACCGCGTCACCCGTCGGCTGCTGAGCGAGCCGGATGTTCTCCGAGAAGCCCTGCGCGAGCGCGGTGACCGACAGGGTCTGGCCGCCGCCCAGGTCGTAGGAGGCGGCGTTGTTCTTCACCTCGGGGGTGGGCAGCTTGTCCTGCCAGCCCAGCCCGAAGGACTCCTTGCCCTTCGTCACCGACGCCAGGTCCGTGTCCCCGCCGTCGGAGACCGCGATGTCCGCGGCCGCGGCGGCGGGCGTGAGGTCGGCGCCGGTGTCGGACAGCGCGGTGTCGATGTTCTTCCACTTGCCGTCGACCTTGGTCCGGACCGGTCCGGCGTACGCGGCTGTCTCCAGCTCCC
Source organism: Streptomyces sp. NBC_01478 (assembly GCF_036227225.1). Taxonomy (GTDB): domain Bacteria; phylum Actinomycetota; class Actinomycetes; order Streptomycetales; family Streptomycetaceae; genus Streptomyces. The sequence continues at coordinate 7,943,637 of NZ_CP109444.1, forward strand.
CACTGGGCAGCGCGTACGTCGTCGAGTCCGTGGTCCGGGCCGACAGCACCTCGATCTTCCGGTTCTGCAACCGGGCCATCAGCACTGCCGACGCCTCGTCCTGCGCCTGGGCAGGACCCAGCGTTTTACTCGTGTCGGACGACGTGGAAATGGACGACGTGGTCGTCGCGGGTTCCGCACTCGTCGTGCTCTCGGCGAATGCGAGTCCGCTGCTCTCGGCCACCAGAGCCGTCTCGGCGGCCATGAGCAGTACGACGCCGATGGCTATCTGTCGCAGCCGTCGCGCCTGGTGCGCGCGGCCCTTTCCTGATCTGTGGTGGGTCACGGGTCTGTGACGCACGATCAGCTCCCTCCCTGACACTCCGCACCGCGGAGCCAACAGAAACGAACTGATCTTCACGGAAGGTTCGCGACGCCCTCATGGGAGTCACAGGAAACACTCAACCGAAACCCCGGAAACGATCAAGGAATAACAAAGGGAGGGTTGTGGTGCGGTAGCCCGGCTGGACCCCAATTGGATGTCTTTGCGCGCTTCAACCCGTGCGTTGCCGATGGGTGAGTCCGTAATCGAGTTCTCTGAATCGCTCCAGGTTTTTCCCAAGAGATGGGAGAAGAAGTGGATCAATCGGCAAGAACTCGGCAAGTGTCCTGCGAGGTCGCTGATAGCGCCCTGTGTGATTGATTGTCCATGGTTGTCGAGCAGTTCACCTGAGGGTTGCCCGGCCGACCCGGTCATGGTGATAAGTGCCGTGGAGCGTCATGGGCCGAGCGGAGCGCGGCACCAAAGTTCTCGATCCTTATGCTCATGCTCTGCTCTTGCCCACACCTCACGCTCGAAGTCGGCCGATTCTCCGGGGGACCAACTTGAGACGCAGCACTTTCCTGGCGGCAGCCACGGCGACCACTCTGTCCGCCACCCTGTTCACGGGCCTTTCCCCGGCCCACGCGGACAGCGCCAGCGGCGGTCCCGTCCTGTCCGACGCGGACGGCTGGTACGAGCCCGGGCTGATCTTCGTGAGTGCGCACTCGGACCGTCCCCTCACGCACATCACGGCGCACTTCTACCCGCTGGACGCACCGGCCGGGGGACCGGAAGCCGGATCGACCGAGGACTTCACCCAGTACACCGGACAGGACGCGACCTCCGGCACCTGGCGGGCGCCGGTCCACCTGGCCGATCTCGGCGACTACCGGGTGACCGTCGACCTGGAGGACGCCTCCGGCGCCACCGTCACCGGCGCGCTCTCGCCCCACACGCTGCGGTACCGGACGCTCATCACGATCCCCGGCCTGACCGCCACCCCCGCCGTGCCGGACTACCTCCACCAGCAGGTCACCGTCAGCGGCACCGCCCTCGCCACGGACCCCCGCCACCCGGACACCTCCACGCCCGCCGCCGGCGTACCCGTCGACATCGAGACCGGGCGCGGCCGGGTGGACGCGACCACCACGGCCGACGGTCGCTTTACCGCCGCCTTCGTCCCCGTCCGGACGTCCGTCGACCTGACCGCCGCACCCGAGGAATCCGTCAACTACCCGGGCGCGATCGGCCTGTTGAGCCCCAAGCAGCACCTGCACACCACGCAGGCACCGGTCCGCCTCACCGCGAGCACCCACGCCCTGAACCTGAAACAGGGCGCCACCGGCACCGTCACCGGCCGCGCCGAGATCCAGACAACCTCAGGCTGGCAGCCACTGCCGCACACCAGTGTCGAGCTCTTCGGTACCGCCCCCACCGGCTCGGGCATCGTCGCCGGTCAGACCACCACCGACAGCCAGGGCGCCTACACGCTGCACGTCTCCTCCGACAACGCCGCCCCGGCGGCCCAACTCGTGGCCGGCACGGACGACTTGCCCTTCCAGCAGGTCGCCACCGAACCCTTCGGCCTCCACGTCGCGTACACGACCCACATGGACATGAGCGCGGAGCTCACCGACACCTCGTCCCTCAAGGTCTCCGGCTACGTCTACTACGAGGACGCACGCGCGCACTGGCCGACCAAGCCCACCGTCACCCTGCAGTACTCCAAGGACGGCAAGAGCGGCTGGAAGAACGCCGCCACCGTCCCCGTCAAGATCCGCTACAACAAGCCCCTGTTCGAGGAGGAGTTCGCCCGCTCCCTCACCACGACGAACACCAACGTGTACTGGCGCGCCCAGTTCAACGGCAACCCGGACCTGGCGACCAGCACCACCAAGCCCGTCCACCTCTACCGCTACGCCACCCGCGTCACCGGCTTCCACGCCACCCCCGACCCGGTCCGCAAGAACCAGCCGATCCGGTTCGCCGGCACGCTCCAGTACAAGAACGGCACCACCTGGAAACCGCTCGACGGCGGTTCCCCCACCCTCTACTTCAAGCCCCGCGGCTCCACCACCTACCACTACGTCAGCGAGCTGGGCACCGACAAGCACGGTCACCTCGTCGGCACGGAGACCGCCCACCAGGACGGCACCTGGGCCGTCTCCCTCAGCCGCGAGACCGAAAACCACTACCTGAAGAGCGCCCAGGTCACCGACTACGTCGACGTCCGGTGAACCTGCCTGGCTTCATGAAAGTGTGAGGAGTGCTGCGCTCCGTGTGCGGGTGACGGGATCCGGCAGCCGACGTCCAGACGTCCAGTGGACACCGACCGGAGAGAGACGTGATGTCCCCAACGATTCGCAGGGCCGTGATCCCCGCCGCGGGGCTCGGCTCCCGGCTGCTGCCCCTGACGAAGGCGACCCCGAAGGAGATGCTGCCGGTCGGCGACAAGCCGGTCATCGAGCACACCGTGCGCGAACTGGTGGACTCCGGCATCACCGACATCACCATCGTCGTCTCGGGCGGCAAGTCCCTGATCCAGGAGCACTTCCGCCCCAACCCCGCCCTCGTCGAGCAACTCCGCGAAGACGGCAAGACGGCCTACGCGGACGCCGTGGAGGAGGTCGCGGAGCTGGCCCGGCAGGGGCACATCACCTACCTCGACCAGTACGGCCCCTACGGCAACGGCACCCCCGTGCTCAACGCCGCCCGGGCCTTCGGCGACGAACCGGTGCTCGTGCTGTGGCCCGACGACGTCTTCGTGGCCGAGGTCCCGCGTGCCCAGCAGTTGATCCGCGCCTACGAGCAGACCGGCTGCCCGGTGCTGGCCCTCATGCCGATGGACCCCGTCGACTCCCAGCGCTACGGCGTGCCCGTGGTCAAGGAGGACCTCGGGGACGGTCAACTGCGCATCACCGGCCTGGTCGAGAAGCCCGAGCCCACCGACGCGCCGTCGGCGTACGCGGCCATCGGCGGCTACGTCGTCACGCCCGGGATCATCGACGAACTGCGCGAGCAGACCCGCCGCTGGTACGAGGTCAGGACCGGCGAGGTCTATCTGACCGACGCCATCAACGCCTACGCCGCCTCCCGCGCGGTGTACGGGCAGGTCATCCAGGGCCGCTGGTACGACACCGGCAATCCGGCCGACTACATGGTCGCCCAGATGGCGTTCGCGCTCGCCCACCCCCAGTACGGCCCCATCCTGCGCGGCCTGGTCGCCGAGCTCGACGTCGACCGTGCGGCCGCGCTCCCGGCGACGACCGGCACCTGACCCGCCACCCGCCGCCCGTCCCGGCCGCACGACCCGCAGAGCCGTGACCTGCGGTGCCGGGCCGCGCACCGCCCGCCGTAGCATGGACGGGCGCTTGCGCGAACCGGGTCGGAACGAAGGCGGCACGCATGGATATCGGGGACGACACGGACTCCCTCGACGAGGCGACGAACGTGTTCATGGCGGCGCGTCCCCAGCTCTTCGGCATCGCCTACCGCGTGCTCGGCAGTGCCACGGAGGCCGAGGACGTACTACAGGAGGCGTGGCTGCGGTGGCAGCACACCGACCGTGACGTGGTCCGCGAGCCCAAGGCGTTCCTCGCCACCGTCACCGCCCGGCTGGCGCTCAACGTCGCCCAGTCCGCCCGGGTCCGCCGCGAGTCGTACATCGGGCCCTGGCTGCCGGAGCCGGTCGACACGCGCGCGGATCCGCAGTTGGGCGCCGAGCGGGCCGAGGCGCTCGACACGGCGGTGCTCCTCCTGCTGGAGCGGCTCAACCCCGTGGAGCGGGCGGCCTATGTGCTGCGGGAGGCCTTCGACTACCCCTACGGGCAGATCGCGGACATGCTGGAGACCAGCGAGACCAACACGCGCCAGTTGGTGAGCCGCGCGCGCAAGCACCTCGCGTCGGAGCGCCGCAAGCCCGTCGACGCCACCGAGCACCGACGGCTGATGGAGGTGTTCCTCACCGCGGCACAGACCGGCGATCTGGCCGTGCTCGAAGGCATCCTCGCCCAGGACGTGGTCAGCTACACCGACGGGAACGGACTGCGCGGGGCGTCCAGGTTCCCGGTCGTCGGCCTGGTGCACGTCTCCCGGTACCTGGCCGCGTTCGCGCCGCGCTTCTGGCCGGGCAAGGAGATCCACTGGGTCGAGGCCAACGGCGGCCCGGCCGCCCTCGTCACGGCCGAGGGGACGCCGGTGGTGCTGCTGACCCTCGACATCTCGGAGCGCGGCATCGAGCGGGCCATGTGGGTCATGAACCCGGAGAAACTGGCCCCCTACGTGGCCTCCCTGGACGGCGGCGGCACGCCCTCCTCCTGAGCGCCTCCCCGAGCTGTCACAGATCGCGGGGCCACCCGGTCGTACTGGACGAAGACCCCAGTGATCGGAGTGGACCGTGGCTGTCACCGAACAACGTCTCGCCACCATGGTGCTGGTGATCGGCACCGGAGGGGCCGGCCTGCGGGCGGCGATCGAACTGGCCGAGGCCGGCGTCGACGTCCTCGCCGTCGGCAAGCGCCCCAAGGACGACGCCCATACGGCACTGGCGGCCGGCGGCATCAACGCGGCACTGGCCACCATGGACCCCGAGGACAGTTGGCAGCAGCACGCCGCCGACACCCTCAAGGAGAGCTACCTCCTCGCCGATCCGCGCACCGTGGAGATCGTCACCCGGGGCGCCGCCCGCGGCATCGAGGACCTGGAGCGCTACGGCATGGCCTTCGCCCGCGAGGAGGACGGCCGCATCTCGCAGCGCTTCTTCGGCGCGCACACGTTCCGCAGGACCGCCTTCGCCGGCGACTACACCGGCCTGGAGATCCAGCGCACCCTCGTCCGGCGCGCCGAGCAACTGGACATCCCGGTGCTGGAGGGGGTGTACATCACGCGGCTGCTGGTGCACGAGGGTGCCGTGTTCGGCGCGTACGGCTTCGACCTCACGAGCGGACGGCGCTACGTCATCCACGCCGACGCGGTCGTCCTGGCCGCCGGCGGTCACACCCGCATCTGGCGGCGCACCTCCTCGCGGCGCGACGAGAACACCGGGGACTCCTTCCGCCTGGCCGTGGAGGCCGGGGCCCGGCTGCGCGACGCCGAGCTGGTGCAGTTCCACCCCTCCGGCATCATCGAACCGGAGAGCGCCGCCGGCACCCTGGTCAGCGAGGCCGCCCGCGGCGAGGGCGGCATCCTGCGCAACGCGCTCGGGGAACGCTTCATGGCCCGCTACGACCCCGAGCGCATGGAGCTCTCCACCCGCGACCGCGTGGCCCTGGCCGCGTACACGGAGATCAAGGAAGGGCGCGGCACGCCCGCCGGCGGGGTCTGGCTCGACGTCTCCCACCTGCCCCGGCAGACGATCATGACGCGGCTGCCCCGTGTCCACCAGACCCTGATGGACCTGCAGATGCTGGACATCACCCGGGATCCGATCGAGATCGCGCCCACCGCGCACTACTCGATGGGCGGTGTGTGGGTGCGCCCTGAGGACCACAGCACCGACGTACGCGGCCTGTACGCGATCGGCGAGGCGTCGAGCGGGCTGCACGGAGCCAACCGGCTCGGCGGCAACAGCCTCGTCGAACTGCTGGTGTTCGGCCGTCTCACCGGCCGGGCCGCCGCGGCGTACTCGCAGTCCCTGACGGCCCAGCCGCGCTCCGCGTCGGCCGTCGCGGCGGCCCGCGCGGAGCTCGACGGACTCCTCGCCGCCGACGGGCCCGAGAACGTGCGAGCCCTGCAACGCGCGATCCGCGACACCATGACCGAGCACGCGGGCGTCGTACGCGACGAGGACGGACTGCGCGCGGGCCTCGCGGAACTCGCGGTGATCGAGAAGCGCATGGAGGCCGTCGGCATCCACCCGGACATCGCGGGCTATCAGGATCTGGCGCACGCCCTCGACCTCAAGTCGGCGGCCCTCGCGGCCCGGGCCACTCTCGAATCGGCGCTGGAGCGCCGTGAGACGCGGGGCTGCCACAACCGCAGCGATTATCCCGGCCTGGATTCCGCACTGCGGGTGAATCTCGTGTGGTCCCCGACGACGGGCGTCACCCGCGAGGACATTCCGGCGGTCCCCGACGAGATCTCCGCCCTGATGCGGGACGTGTCGACCGCGGGAAAACTCGTCGAATAGCCACTGTCATAGGCACTGTCGCAGGCGCTGTCACAAACAAAGCCGGTGCCCGGTCACTACTGATACAGGCAGGCATCAGGCAAACCCGAAAGGAATTCCGTCATGAAGGTCGTAGTGATCGGTGGCACCGGGCTCATCGGCTCGAAGGTGGTCGCCGGGCTCGGCGAGCACGGGCACGAGGTGGTCGCGGCGGCACCCAGCACCGGTGTCGACACGCTGACGGGCGAGGGACTGGCCGAGGTCCTGAAGGGCGCGTCGGTGGTGGTCGACGTGTCGAACTCGCCCTCGTTCGAGGACCAGGCGGTCATGGACTTCTTCCGCGTCTCGACGGCGAATCTGCTGAAGGCGGAGACCGAGGCGGGCGTCGCGCATCACGTGGCGCTGTCCGTGGTCGGTACCGAACGCCTCCAGGGGAGCGGGTACTTCCGCGCCAAGCAGGCCCAGGAAGACCTGATCAAGGCGTCCGGCAACCCCTACTCCATCGTCCACGCCACCCAGTTCTTCGAGTTCGCGAAGGGACTCGCCGACGGGGTCACCCAGGGCGACACCGTGCACCTGCCCGACGCGAAGATCCAGCCCATCGTCTCCGACGACGTGGCCGAGGCCGTCGCCCGCACGGCGGTCGGGGACCCGGTGGGCGGCGTGGTGGAGGTCGCCGGTCCCGAGGCGTTCCCGCTGGAGGAGTTCATCCGCATGGGACTCAGCGCCCAGGACGACCCCCGCAAGATCGTCACGGACCCGCAGGCGACGTACTGGGGTGCGGAGTTGGAGGAGAACACACTCCTGCCGGGTCCGGACGCACACATCGCCGGGACACGGTTCGCCGACTGGCTCTCGCGGCAGAAGTAGCGCTCGGCTGAGACCGTCGGTTCCGGGTGGCCCTTTCCTCCGAAAGGGCCACCCGGGCTGTTGGGGAGACAGTTCGCCGGACCGGCGGCGATCGCGGTACTGGCACTCGACGAACGTGACCGTCTCGTCGAGCGGGGCCCTGCCCGTGCGGGGGTGGTCGACCGTGACGTCCTCGTATCCGATCGACATGCCGCAGAAGAGCGTGAGCTCGTCCGGGGGCGACAGGATCTCCGCCACGCTCCTGCGGAACTTCGCCCAGGCCATCTGCGGGTAGCTGTGCAGCCCTTCGTCGCGCAGCAACAGCATGACGGTCTGCAGGAACATGCAGGTGTCGGACCACTGGGCCGGCCCCGGATCGCGGTCGACGCAGCAGAACAGGGCGGTGGGCGCGCCGAAACAGTCCCGGTTCGCGGACGCGGCCAGCCGGCGTGCCTCCACGTCCTCGCGCGGGATGCCGAGTGCGCCGTAGCGCTGCTCGCCGAAGGCGGACCGGCGCTCGCGGTACGGGGATTTCAGCGCGGGCGGGTACTGCTCGTACTCCGGCTCGTCCCAGGGGTCACCCCGCGGCTGGATGTTCGATCCGGACGGCGCCCGGGCCGCGGCGGACAGCACACGCTCCATCACCTCCCTCGGGACCTCCCGGTCGGTGAGTCCGCGCACCGCCCGCCGGCTCGTGACCGCCTCATAGACGTCCAAGGTCGCTCTTCTCCCTGTCTCCCTGTCTCCCCGATTCCCCAATTGCCCGTCCGCTCGACGGGCCTGGTCACCGGTGCACTTCTGTGGCCGGTATTTCCTTTTCCTCGAATTCCCGTGCCGTCGGTTTGGTGATCTGCGCGTTCTCGCCGTAGAGGCGCTCGCTGAGCCGGGCGCGCAGATTCCGGGTGCCGGGGGCGATCGGGCGGTACTGCTCGTGCTGGGTGAGGAGATGGAGCTGTTCCTGGTCGAGGGGCTCGTGCAGTTCGACGAACTCTCCGTCGGGCAGGCGTTTGATGATGCCGGTCTCGCGTCCGTGGAGCACTTTTTCGCGGTCGCCGCGCTGAAGTCCGAGTGCCCATCGTTTCGTCACGGAGTACGCCGCGACGGGCACGACGAACAGACCGATGCGGACGGCCCACGTCACCGACTCGACCGGGACATGGAAGCGGACGGCGATGATGTCGTTCCCGGCGCCGATCAGGGCCACCGCGTAGAAACTGAGCCAGGAGACGCCAAGTGCCGTGCGCACCGGCCGATTTCGGGGTCGGTCCAGCAGGTTCTGCTCGCGTGCGTCCCGGGTCACCCAGGACTCGATGAACGGATACACGCCCAGGGCGAGGAAGAAGCCGACACCCGCGGTGAGCGGAATCAGGTTGTCGAGCGCCAGGGTGTGACCCCAGAAGGTGATCTCCCAGCCCGGCATCACCCGCAGCAGCCCGTCCGCCACGCCCATGTACCAGTCGGGCTGCGACCCGGCCGAGACCTGGTCGGCACGGTAAGGCCCGTACTGCCAGACGGGGTTGATCTGCGCGATCGCGGCGACGACGAAGACGGTGCCGGTCACCAGCAGGAAATACCCGGCGGACTTGACCGCACGTACCTTGGCCGGCACGCCCACGACATTGCCGTTGGTGCGGCCACGGCCCGGGTACTGGGTGTGCCCGTGGTGGAGCACCAGGGCCAGATGCGCGGTCACGAGTGCCACCATGAGGGCGGGGATGAGCAGCACATGGATGGTGTTGAAGCGCGCCACCAGGTCATGGCCCGGGAACTCGCCCCCGAAGAGGAACATCGACAGATACGTTCCGACGATGGGGACGGACAGGATCGTTCCGTTCACGACGGCGAGGCCGGTCCCGGAGAGCAGATCGTCCGGGAGGTCGTATCCCGTCAGTCCCGCGAACATGGCGAGGACCAACAGCAGGAATCCGAACAGCCAGTTGACCTCGCGCGGCTTGCGGAAGGCGCCCGTGAAGAACACCCGCATCATGTGCGCGAGCAGGGAGGCCACGAAGACCAGCGCCGCCCAGTGGTGGGCCTGCCGGATCAGCAGACCGCCGCGCACGTCGAAGGAAATGCGCAGGGTCGACGCGAACGCCTCCGACATCATCTGGCCGCGCAGCGGTACGTAACTGCCGTCGTACCGCACCTCGTTCATCGAGGGATGGAAGTAGAAGGTCAGATACACGCCCGTGACGACGAGAACGACGAAGCTGTAGAGGCAGATCTCCCCGAGCAGGAACGACCAGTGGTCCGGAAAGACGCGTCGCGTTTTTCCGCGGATCAGGCGGCGGACACCCAGCCGTCCGTCGGCCCAGTCGGCCACCCTTTCGCCCTTTGTCCGTACGGCCTGTTCGTCCCCTCCGAGATCCTGCATGGTCACCCCGTTCGACGGTCAAGGGAAAGCGCGATGCTGCCCTGCCTTTAAGACCGGGGGACCGCCGCATGTGTGACACGCGGTCGCCGCGCACCCGTGTCACAGGGGCAGGGGGTTCCCGGTCTTCGGGGTATGGACGAGGGCGCCGCGGTACCGATCGCCGAGCCGTGGGAAGAGCGTCGGTTCCTGCTCGATGTCGCCCACCGGATGCTGGGCGACCCGGGTGCGGCCGAGCGCGTCGTCGACGAGACCTATCAGCGCTGGTACGGCCTGTCCGACGCCGCGCGCCGACGGATCGCCGTCCCCCGGTCCTGGCTGGCGGAGACGGTCGGCGGGATCTGCTCGGGCCGGGGCGAGGCGGCGTACGGACAGCCGTCGGAGGCGGGGGAGGAGGCGGGGGAGGAGGCCGGCCGGACCGTACTGGACGCGCTGCGGTCGCGGCGCACCCGCGCGACAGCGCCGCACCGGCACGACGGCGTCGTCCGCGCCGTGTGCCGGGCCTGCGTCACCGAGGACGGCGAGCTGCTCACATCGCTGCTGTGCCCGGACGTCACGGCGTTCTTCGACGGCGGCGGCAAGGTACGCGCCCCGACCGGACCGGTGCACGGCAGCCGGCCGGTCGCCGACAGCCTGCTGACGCTCCTGCCCCGCCGCCCGCACACGACCCTGACCACCCACTCCGTCAACGGCCGCACCGGCCTCGTCGCCCGCTACGGCCACCAGGTCGCCGCCGTCATCAGCCTCGACGTCGCGCACGACCGGGTCGCCCGGTTCTGGGTCGTGCTCAACCCCGACAAACTCCGCTCCTGGAACCGGCCCCGCGCCGCGGTCACGCCGTGCTCCCCTCCTTCGTCCGGCCGGCCTCCGGGTCCTGGGTGCGCCCGTTCGTGACGAAGGCGTCCCGCGGATGCTGCACGGAGGCAAGGGAGACGAGGTCCCGGCCCGTCAGGGCCGCCGTGAGCCAGACCGCCAGGACGCGGATCTTCCGCTCCCAGCTGGGCACCGCCAGTACGTGGTAGCCGCGGTGCATCAGCCAGGCCGGGAAGCCCTTGATGACGATGCCCTTGTACTGGAAGATGCCCCGCCCGAGCCCCAGCGTCGCCACCACGCCCAGGCTGCCGTGGCGGTAGTCCCGCACGCGCCGCCCGCGCAGATCGGCCACGAGGTTCCTGGCGAGGAGCCTGCCCTGTCGTACGGCGTGCTGGGCGTTCGGCACCGTGCGGGCGCCCGGTACCGGCGAGGCCAGGTCGGGCACGGTCGCGTCGTCCCCGGCCGCCCACACGTCCGGCACCGGTGCGCTGTCCGTGCCCACGCGCAGATCGGGCCGGACCAGCAGCAGGCCGCGCTCGTCGACCGGCAGGTCCGTGTGGTTGTGCACGACCGGGTTCGAGGCGTTGCCGGCGGCCCAGACGATCAGCGTGGAGTCGTACTCCTGGCCGTCGGAGAGGACGACGTGGCCGTCCTCGGCGGACAGCAACTGTGTGTTCAGGTGGACGTGCGCGCCACGGCGTTCCAGGTGGCGCACCACCCACGCACCCGGCCTGTCGCTCACCTCGGGCAGGATGCGGCCGCGGGCCTCGACGAGGTGGAACGACAGGTCGTCCAGGGCCAGTTCGGGATAGGACTTGAGCATCGCGGTCGCCAGCGACAGCAGTTCGCCGAAGCCCTCGACGCCGGAGAACCCGCCTCCGACGAACGTGACGGTGAGCAGCTTTCGCCGCTCGGGGCCGGGCGGCAGCGACGCGGCCTGGTCGAACGCGGTCATCAGCCGGTCCCGGATCGCCACGGCCTCCTCCACGTGCTTGAGACCGATGGCCCGCTGCGCGAGTCCGGGGATCGGGAAGGTACGGGTCACGGCACCGGCGGTGACCACGAGGATGTCGTAGCGCAGCTCATAGGCGTCGCCGCGCACCGGGCGGACGGTCACCGTACGGTCCGCGTCACGGATCTCGGTCACGGTCCCCGCGATCAGCCGGGTACGGCCGAGATGGCGCCGCAGCGAGACGACGGCGTGCCGTGCCTCCACCGAACCGGCCGCCACCTCCGGCAGGAACGGCTGATAGGTCATGTACGGGCGCGGGTCGACGACCGTGACCCGCGCCTCACCCGGACGCAGCCTCTTCTGCAGACCCCATGCGGTGTAGAAGCCCGCGTAGCCGCCGCCGACGATCAGAATCTGTCGCATGATTCCCTCTGCTTCGTTGTCCGTCACCAGGTGGACCGAGCAGCGGGGGCCGATGTGACACCCCGGTCACAGCAGGTCGACGAGCCCCGCCGTGAACGCGGACGTCGTCGCCGTGCCGCCGAGGTCCGGGGCGCGCAGCCGGGTCGTGGACAGCAGCGTGGCGATCGCGTCGGTGACGGCACCGGCCGCCTCGGGGTGGCCGAGGTGGTCCAGCATCATCGCGGCGGACCAGATCACGCCGAGCGGGTCGGCCGTGCCGCGCCCGGCGATGTCGGGGGCCGAGCCGTGCACCGGCTCGAACATGGAGGGGAAGTCCCGCTCGGGGTTGAGGTCGGCGGCGGGGGCGATGCCGATGCCGCCGGCGATCGCCGCCGCGGCCCGGGTCCAGCACGAACTTCGCGGCCGGCGCGTCGATGTGCTCCTGGTCCCGCGCCACCCCCGGGTGCAGGGCGGCGCGTTCGGCGACGAGCTCGTCCCAGAAGGGCATCGTGTGCACGATCCCGTTGGACTTCGTCGCCGAGGTCAGCCGACCGGACCGGCTCGCGGCCGGCTCGAAGGCGTGGTCCACGATCCGGGTCACGCCCTTGCGCGTGAACACCGCCTCCTGCACGGCCGTCTCCTCCGGCAGCCCCCGGTACCGTCGCCCGCCGATCTCGCCGTACTCGCCCTCGACGTTCTCCCGTACGACGACGAAGTCCACCTCGCCCGGCCGGGCCTCGCGCAGCGGGCTGGGCACGCCGTCGAAGACGCGGATCGGGCGCAGGTTCACGTACTGCTGGAAGCCGCGCCGGATGGGGATCAGCAGGCCCCACAGCTTCGACCCGGACGCCCAGGCCGAGTACGTGCGCTGCTTCGCCGACCCGGCCGCGATCCACGCCTCCTGCGAGGACTGCCGAGCGGCCGGCTCGATCGACCTCGTGCACGACGAGGAGGACGCGGCGGCCGGACGCCGGCTCACCCAGCCGTTGCTCGCGCTCTGGGGCGAGCACAGCTTCGTCGGCCGCCACTACGACGTACCGGCCGTCTGGTCCGCGTACGCCGACGACGTCACGGGCGCGGCGCTGCCCTGCGACCACTACGTCCCCGAGGAGGCCCCGGAGGAGACCCCGGAGGAGACCCTCGGCCACCTCCGGTCCTTCCTTACGGCTCACAACACGCCCTGAATTCAGGGGAGTTGGCGCGGGACGACCGGCCCCTCGTCCCGGATCAGGTCTGCTCGACCTTGTCGTAGCGGCCGAGGAAGCGCGGACCGCCGTTCTCCACACGGTGCAGGAAGAGGCCGTCGGCCCAGTCGAACTGGTCGGTCGACGCCTCGAACCGGATGGTCTTGGCCAGCCCCTTGTAGGTGGACGCACGGAGCCGCTGCACCATGGCGCCCCGCTCGACCCCGGCCGTGCCCAGCGCACGCAGCCCCTGGGCGACGAAGTTCAGGGCGTCGTAGGCCTCCACGGCGAAGGGCTCGACGCTGCGCACCCCGAAGCGTTTCTCGTACGACGTCACGAAGCGCGCCGCGGCGGGCAGTTGGGCCGGGTCCACATAGGTCGTGCTGAACAGCCAGCCCTCGGCCGCCGTGCCCGCCTCCGTGAGGAACCCGGTCTCCAGGACGGGTTCCGGCGCCATGAGCGTGCCCTTGAAGCCCGCCCGTTCCAGCGCTCGGGCGCACAGTGCGCCCCGGTGCGGCGAGGCGCCGGCGTACACCACGCCCTGCGCCCCGGCGGCGAGTACGGCGGCGGCCGCGGGGCCGAAGTCCGCGTCGGCCGCCGGGACGACATGGCTGGTGGTCCTGCCTTCGGCCGGCGGCCACTCGGTGAGGTCCTTGACGATCTCCCAGCCCAAGCGGCCCGCCGCCCTGTCGTCGATCACGGACGTCCGGACGCTCTTCGCGTTGTGGGTGAGGTAGTGGATGAAGGCCGTCGACAGAACACTCTCGTCGGGCCTGAGCTGGAAGAAGACCCGGTCGATCGCGGCGGTGAACGCGTCGGTGCCGGCCGAGACGGTCACGAGGGGCAGCAGCGCCTTCTCGTAGCGGGCGACGACGGCCTCGGTCGAACTGGCGTCGCCGGTCGGGCCGATGACGGCGTAGACGGTGCGGTCCGCGATGAACGCGGCGGCCACCTGCTGCGCCCGCGTCGCCCTGCCGCCGTCGTCCCGCACCTTCAGGGTCAGGTCGAAGGCGCGGTCGGCGCGGGAGTTGAAGTCCGCGACGGCCAGTCGCACGCCCCGCTCCTGGGCCCGGCCCACCGCCTTGCCGGTTCCCGACAGGTCCGCGTGCAGACCGATGGCGTACCGGGGCAGTGGTTCGCCCGCCGTGCCGCCGTCGCCGTTCCCGCGTCTGCCGGCGGCCCAGGCGGCCAGGCCGCCGCCGGTCACGACCACCGCGGCCGCCGAGCCCAGCGTCAGGAGGCGGCGGCGGGAGAGGGCGGGCGGTTCCGGCGTCGACAGGAGCGTGGCCGTGTCGGGTTCGGGGTCGGGCAGGGCCAGGACGGCGGCCGAGCGTTCCGCGATCAGCCGGGGCAGCGCGGGCGGCAGCCATGCGCCCTCCCGCTCACTCCCGCCGGCCAGGGCGTCGCACACCTCCCGCGCGGTGGGCCTGGCCTCCGGGTCCTTGGCGAGGCAGTCGGTCAGCAGCGGGACCAGGGCCCACGGCACGGCGTCCAGGTCCGGTTCCTCGTGCACCGTGCGGAAGACGACCGCGGCCGGAGTGCCGGTGCCGAACGGGCGGCGGCCGGTCGCCGCGTACGCCAGGACGCAGCCCAGCGAGAAGACGTCACTCGGCGGGCCGACATCCCCGGCCCCGGCCCGCGCCTGCTCGGGCGAAAGGTAGCCGGGCGAGCCGATCACCACATCGCTCGCGGTGAGCGCGGTGGCGCCGGTGGAACGCGCGATGCCGAAGTCGATCAGCCGGGGCCCGTCCAGCGCGAGCAGGACGTTGCCGGGCTTGACGTCCCGGTGCACCAGGCCCGCGGCGTGCACCTCGACGAGCGCCTCGGCCAGCCTGGCGCCCAGCACCCGCACCGTACGGTCCGGCAGCGGCCCGTGCAGCGTGACGGCCTCGGCCAGCGACGGGCCCGGCACGAAGGCGGTCGCCAGCCAGGGCTCGGCGGCCCCCGGGTCCGCCGCGACGACCGGCACCAGCCACTGCCCGGTGAGCCCCTCCGCCGCCTCGGCCTCGCGCCGGAACCGCACCCGGAAGCCGTGGTCGGCCGCGTACTCGGCGCGGATCACCTTCAGCGCGGCCAGCGCCCCGCCCGTCGAGCGGGCCAGATAGACCACGCCCATGCCGCCCGAACCGAGCCGGCCGAGCAGCCGGTAGCCGCCGACGAAGGGCGGGTCGCCCGCCTTGAGCGCGTGCACTCCCGCGCTCGCCGCCGAGTCCGCCCCGCCCACCGCTACACCTTGGAGGGGGCGTCGCCCAGGAAGCGGAACCGGCCGCCGTCCACCTGGTGCAGGAAGACCCCCCAGCCTGCGAACGTGCCGTCCGCCGGTTTGAAGGCGAAGTCCTTGGTGATGCCCTTGTACCGGCTCTTGCGCAACAGGGTCACCAACTCCCGCCGTTTCGGCGGCTGTCCGCCCTTCGTCGCCTTGACCAGTTCCTGGATGACGAGGTTGACGGTGTCGTACGCCTCGGCCGCGTAGTAGCCGGGAGCGGAGCCGAAGCGCTTGCGGAAGGCGGCGGTGAACGCCGCCGCCGCGGGCACGGCGGAGGGATCGATGAAGGAGGCGGTCACCAGCCAGCCCTCGGCCGCGTCCCCGGCCGCCTCGAGGAACTCCGGGTCGAGTACGGCCTGCGGCGCGAGGCGCGGCCCGTCGAAGCCGGCCGTCGCCAGCTCGCGGGCCACCCGGGCCGCGCCCGGTGCGTAACCGGCGTAGACGAAGGAGTCGATGCCGGCCCGCAGCATGTCGGCGACGACGGGCTGGACGTCCTGGGTGTTCGCCGGGATCACCCGGGGGTAGGGCGGGATGCCGTACCCGCGCAGCATCATGGTGGTGCCCTGGGCGCAGTCCCAGCCGTACGTCTGCGCGGTGCGGTCCTCGAGCAGCCCGGGCCGGCGCGTGCCCTTCCGCTGCGCGAGACGGACGGCGAGCGGGAAGGACATGAGCGCGTCGGAGGCACGGCACTGGAGGTAGGACCGGTGCTCCTGCGAGGTCAGCAGCAGCGCTCCGGACGAGACGGACAGCAGCGGCAGGAAAGCCCCGTCGTACGCGGGGAGGACCTTGACGGCGGTCTCGTCGTTGGACGGGCCGAGCACGGCCAGCACGTCCGTGTCCTGGATCAGTCGCGCGGCCGCGGCCGGTGCGCGCGCCTCGCTGCCGGCGTCGTCCGCGGTCTTCACGGCGAGCGTGAAAGGCTTGTTCCTAAGGGAGTTGAACTGCTCGACCGCCAGCCGCGCACCGCGCTCCTGCGCCTGTCCGGCCGCTCGCTGCGGCCCGCTGAGATCCGCCTGCACGCCTATCGCCCAGTGCGGAGCGGACGGTGCCGCGGTGCTCGGGCTGTCGTCGTCGCGCAGGGCGGCCCAGGCCGCGGTTCCGCCCGCGGCCAGGAGCAGTGCCGCGCCGGAGGCCAGGAGCAGCCGCCGCCGGCCGGGCGACGCCGGTTCCGGGTCGCCGGGCGCGTCGGCGACGGTCGGCTCGATGTCGGGCAGCGCCAGCATCTCGGCGGAGCGGTCGGCGATTCCCCGTACGACGTCGTCGGGCAGCCAGTCGATCCGCCCGCCGTCGGGGACGGCGTCCTCGGCCAGCAGTACGGTGCAGATCTGCTCGGCCGTCGGACGGTCCGACGGGTCCTTCGCCAGGCACAGGTGCAGCAGCGTCAATAGATCGGTGCCCGATCCCTCCTCCCCGGCCTCGATGCCGGCCAGGTCGGGTTCGTCGTGGACCGTGCGGTAGAGCAGGGCGTCGACCGCCCCGCTGCCGAACGGCGGACGACCGCTCACCGCGTACGCCAGCAGACAGCCCAGCGAGAAGACGTCGCTCGGCGGGCCCATCTCGGCGCCGCGCGCCTCGGCCTGCTCGGGGGAGAGGAAACCGGGCGTGCCCACGACCAGGTCGGTCGAGGTGATCGCGGTGTCGTCGGCCGCCCGCGCGATCCCGAAGTCGATCAGCCGCGGACCGTCCACGGCGAGCAGGACGTTGGCGGGCTTCACGTCCCGGTGGACGAGACCGACGGCGTGCACCTCGCGCAGCGCCCCGGCGAGCATCCTGCCCAGGACCCGCACGCTCCGCGCGGGCAGCGGACCGTGCCGTACGACCGCCTCCCCGAGCGAGGGGCCGGGCACGAAGGCGGTGGCCAGCCAGGGGGCCGCCGCGTCCGGGTCGGCGCCGGTGACCGGCACCGCCCAGGGGCTGGTCACCCGGCGGGCCGCCTCGACCTCGCGGCGGAACCGGGCGCGGAACTCCGGCTCGTCGGCGTACTCGGCCTGGATCACCTTGACCGCGGCCAGCGTTCCGGCCTCCGTACGGCCGAGGTAGACCACGCCCATGCCGCCCGCGCCGAGCCGGGCCAGCAGCCGGTGTCCGCCGATCGAGGCGGGGTCGGTGGGGAGCAGCGGCCCGCTCATTCCGTGGCCTCCAGTTCGCTCTTGACGCGGCTGATCATGGCGCCCGCGCCCTGCTGAAGGGCGGCACTGACCTCGTCCACGGAGCGGCCCTCGGAGCCCTTGCCGACGGCGGCGACGGTGACCGGGCCCAGTCGGCTCTGCATCCAGTAGTAGGAGTAGGGGCCGCCGAGTTCGTCGCTGTAGTACTTGCCGCCCTCGGTGAGCATGTCCTCGGCGGCCAGGTTGCCCAGGGTGCCGAAGTCCGAGCCCTGGGACGTCAGTCCGGTGATCCGCTCATCCTGGCGGAGCTGCTGGTCGGGGCAGCGCAGGGCTTCCTCGAGGGTCTCGGACATCTCCCAGTCGGCTTCGTTCACGGTGCGGTGCACGGTGACGACGGCGGCGACACGGATCGGGCCCTTGCCGCTCTCGGCCGGCAGTTCGCTGTACCGCGTGAGGGTGGCGAGCACCGTCGCGGGCTGCGGCTCGCGCTGCCATACGCAGTCCGCGTCGAGCACGGGCCAGAAGCCCGGGGCACTCTCGTACGGAGTGCGCTTCACGAAGCCGGGACCCCAGTTGACGGGCACCGCCGCGACGGCGCGGGCGAGCCGTTCGGCGGCCGCGGAGGTCTTCGGCGCGCGGCCGGGATCGGAGGTGAAGTCGAGGCCGGTGGCGCTGGGGGTCGGGGTGGGGGAGGAGCGTGTGCCACTGTCCGTGGTCGACGCGCCCTTGGAACTCGCCGGCGCGGCCGTCCCACCTCCCGCGGCCCCCGAACAGCCGGCCAGTAACAGCCCGGTGGCCAAGGCACCGCACCATAACCGCGACGGTCTCCGATGCACCATCAACTTCCCCCACCCGTAAGCCAGTTGCCCCCGCGGGGAGCGTAGCGACTATGCCAGCGGCGCACTACGGACGTGTCGGAGTCCGTCCTCCGTGCTTCTCGGCGGATCAGGTGCCCGCCGGGACCGAGGCCCTGGCGCTCACTGGGCCAGTTCGATGTGGGGATGGTCCGGGGAGGCCGGGCAGACGTGGAGTTGCAGGTTGTAGCCGCCGAGGATGTCGATCAAGGTGAAGTTGCCGTCCTGGGCGCCCAGGGGAGGTGGGGCCGGGCTCGTTCGTTCCTCCTCGGCGATCCAGGTCCCGCTGCCGCCGTCCCATTCCAAGGAGGCGATGGTGAGGAGCGGGACCTGCTCGGTGCCGCATTCGGGGCAGGGGCGGGGCATGGGGTCCATGCGGTCCCAGAGGGTCCAGCCGCCGGTCTTCCAGCCGGGGGCGTGGCAGAGGTTGCTCAGGTAGAGCTCGCCCGGGTCGTACGCATACGTGTTGTACCGCGCGGGGTCGATCGTCTCCCAGCGGCTCATGTCGTCCAGTTGGCCCCGGAGTTCCTCGCTCAGCTCCCTGGGGTTGGGGTACTCGGTGACCTGCTCCGGTGAGAACAGGCACGGTTCCGGGAGGTAGTGGCCGAGCTGGACGATCGGCGGCTCGGGCGGTGCGTCGAGGACGTCGGTGACGGTGGCGGAGGAGCGCCAGAAGAGGGCTGTTCGGGGGTGGGCGGTCTCCTTGTGGTCGAAGGGGCACCAGAGGACCTGGAGGAGGTCCGCGTCGGGCGGGCACGGGAAGGGGATGTCGCGGGCGTAGAGCTGGGCGACGGGGAGGAGGGCGATCGGGCCGTCGAACCACGGGCGGCCCGCGCCGATCCGCTCCAAGGTCTCCCGTTCCTCGGGGGTCCACTGGGCTGCCTGAGGGTCGAGGTGCAGCCGCTCGGCCGATGCGGCGCAGACGCGGCGGTGGAGCCGGATGTCGTCCGGTGAGTGGACCACCGGCGCCGCGTGCCTGTTGTGCGGCTCGTCGCAGTGCGGCCACGGCTCGTCGGCGGGCCACAGGAGCGGCCCGCCGACGGAGCTGTCGTGCACGGTCGGCGACCCCGGCCGCGGGTGCAGCCGGGTCGCCGTGCGCGCCAGCGGGGCCAGTTGAGGGAAGAGCGCGGTGATGTCGAACGGCCGCGGTGGGGTGGTGAAACTCATGCCGGCTCCCGTTGGCGCGAACTGGGTGGGATCAGTTACCGAGGTTGTACAACCCAGTGTCCGTATAGGTGTTGGTGACGTAGACGTTGGGGAACAGTTCCTCGGTTGTCCCGTTCACCCGTTGGATACTGGCGCTCATCGTGACGCCCAACGGGATGGTGCTGTTCGCGTCCTTGTAGACGGGTGTCACCTGATAGAAGACCGCGTCGTTCGCTCCGAGACCGGAGGCGGGGTCCTTGATCATGTTCTGCGCGATGGTCTCGTAGGTCCGCATGCTGGGCGTGCCCGTGTTCATCCCGCTCTGCCAGCAGGGGACGAGGTTGCTCCGCGTGAGCGCACTCGTGCCCTGTCCGCCGAGGATGCTCGCGATGAGATGGCACCGGGACTGGCCGTAGGTGAGGTTGTTCGCCTTCTTGAACGCCTCCGCGTCCTTCATGCCGGTGACGGGATCGCTGGTTCCCTTCCCCCCGCCGGTCTTCCGCCCCAGGCATGCCTGCGCCTGGGTCGGCCGCTGTCCGCCCCCGCCCGCCGGGTCGCTCTGGTTGACGAGAGGAACCGGCTCGGTGGTGTTGTAGAACCAGCCGTCGCCGTTGGGAATCGAGTTGATCGGTCCGGGGTTGTTCAGGCAACTGGCCTGCGGGCCGGTGTCCGGCAACGAGAACGTCAGCTCGAACTGGTCGGCGTCGATCACCCGCTGGTCCGTGAAGCCGTCGGCGAGCTGGGTGTCGGCGAACTGCTTCTCGGCGGGCGTGACATGGGCCTGCACGCAGGGCGAGGCGGGGTCCAGGACATGGGCGTCGTTCAGGACGTAGGTGTCCCACTCGTCGTTGCCGAGATTGGGGATCACCTGGACGCACTGCGCGCCGGCGGCACCGCCTTCCTTCGCCTCGCCGAAGGGGAAGTCACCGCAGGAGTCGTTGTCGACGAGCTCCGTCTGGGCCGTGAAGCCGCCGCACGTGCTGGCGGTGCGGTCGGCGACGCCGTTCGTCGACCTGGTCAGGGGGCTGCCCTCCTTGCCCCAGGCGCCGTTGAGGTTGTTCTGGGCCCACGCGTAGGCGGCGACGCCGCCGCCCGGGTCCGATGCCGTTGCGCTC
The DNA here is from genome assembly GCF_036227225.1 of Streptomyces sp. NBC_01478. GTDB lineage: Bacteria > Actinomycetota > Actinomycetes > Streptomycetales > Streptomycetaceae > Streptomyces. The sequence goes on from NZ_CP109444.1 coordinate 7,964,104, forward strand.
ATCGGCACGACCGGCATGACCGAGGGGACGGCACAGCCCGCCGACGAGGTGCCCCCGACCGCGTTGTCGCAGCGGATCTTGCGCGGGTTGTCCCACGAGGCGTTCGGGTCGACGGCCGTGGCACCCGGGGAGGTCACGTACAGCTTGTACGAGGTGGTGAAGTCGACGCTGCTGTTCAGGGCGGGCGCCGAGGAGTAGGCGACGGTGCCGCTGAGGGACTGGCCCAGGGTCAGGTCGCCGCCGTACCAGGGCGCGGTCTTCGTCGCCGTGCAGCCGGTGGTGCAGGCGGCGCGGAACTTGGCGTTGAGGGCGGTGACCTCGCCGCTCGCGGCGGCCATCGTCACCGTGACCTGCTCGCTCCACGTCGTGCCCGCCTTGGGCAGGGTCGCGCTGGTCGAGATCTCCAGGGTGCCGCGCCCGAGCTCCTTGCCGTTGCTGTCACGCAGGATGTAGACGACGCTCACCCCGGTCACGCAGTACCCGAAGCGCTCGTAGGAGTAGGTGCCGGGGCTGGTGATGTCGCAGCCACCGGCGACCGCTGCCGCGGCGAGGGTCCGCTGTTGTGCCACCGTGCTCTTTGCCGGGGCGGGGCTCGTGCGCACACATGCCTCGGCGGCGCCCGCCCGGCGTTCCTTCGAGCCGGCCCGCGTGGGCCGGCAGTGCTCCGCGGAGTCCGCCGGGAAAGCGCTGGTCGCGGTGAGGGGCGCGGCCGTCGGCGGGTTCGCCGGATCGGTCTGGCCCACCTGGACCGGCGTCGCTTCCGTCCCCTGCTGCGCATAGCTCACGCCGGGCGTGCCGAGCCCCAGCGTCACCACGGTCAGCAGGGCCAGTACGGCCGATCTGACCCGTATGCGTCCAGGCCGTTCGGGTCGTGTCGCGTGCTTGATCGTCATACCTCTCCTCTTGGCCGGGGCCACCGGACAACTGCCGATGTCTCAGGGGACCTTGACCGGTTACGACGGCGGCACCACCCCGATGCGGAGCGCCGGGGTGGTGCCGCCGGACGAGCCCCCGGGGACCGGCCGGAGCCGGCTCCCGGGGGCTCAGGGGTCACCGTGCCGCGTAGCCGAAGTCGGTGTCGGCGGCGGGGAGGCCGCCCGCGCCCGGCTGGTACGTGGTCACCGCGGCGACCGTGCCGCCGGCGGTCACGTTGGACAGCGGCAGCGCGTACAAGGTGCCGTAGGCCGAGGGGCCGTTGGGCATGCCGACGTACAGGTGGCTGCCGGTGTAGTGGAGGCTGCTGCCCATGTGCTGGTTCGCGCCCGGGGTGCCGGGGATGCCGTCGCCGTCGCCGGCCTCCAGCCAGCGGTCGTTCGCGCCCGGGGTGCCGAGGAGCGAGAAGGTCTGCACGGCGCCCGAGGCGGTGGCGGTGCCGACGGCCTCGTCCGGGATGCCGACGGCCAGCTTGAGGGTGGCGGTCGAACTCACCGAGCGCGGTGCGGTGTTCACCGCGGCCAGGGTCTGGCCGAAGTGGTCCCCGGCCTCGGAGGTGCCGGAGACGTCGTCGGCGGCGGTGCCCGAGGAGTAGCCCTGCAACTGGCTGAAGGTACCTGCGGCGGTGATCCGGAAGGTCAGGACCCAGCCCGTTTCGGCCTTGTTCACGCCGTCGACGGCCAGGGTCTCGCCGGGTGAGCCGACCGCGAGGATCGACTCCGTGGCCGCGGCGGTCGCCGAGGGACGGTAGGGGATCAGCGCCAGGGACTGGCCGAAGAGGTCGCCGGCCTCGGCCGCGCCGGAGACGGTGTCGAGGTCCTGGTCCAGGCCGAACAGCGGGGTGGGACGGTTCTCGGAGTTCAGCGTGTGGGAGAAGACCGCCAGGTTGCCCGCGTTGGCGTTGGTGCCGATGGCGTCGCCGGGCGCGCCGACGGCGATGTGGTTGGCGTCGGCGGCGACGCTGGTGCCGAAGCCGTCACCCGCCTCCGCGGCGCCGCCCACACCGGTGGCGTCCTGGTTGACGGCGATGTTGGTGGTGCCGTGCAGGTAGATCACGTTGCCGGCCTTGGCGAGGGAGCCGAGGGCCTCGCCGGGCACGCCGATCACCAGGAACGGCTCGCCGGTGCTGGTGGCACCCGCGGCCAGGGCGTGGCCCATGAGGTCGCCGGCCTCGCTCGCGGAGGCGGCCAACGAGCCGGTGCCCGCGCCCTGTTCGAGGTGGGTGTCCTTCGTCGTGCCGGTGCCGAGGCCGCCGGTCGCGCCGTGCAGGATGTCGACCATGCCGGCGTCGGCGACGGTGCCGATGTCCTCGGACGGGGTGCCGACGGCCAGGTCGGTGCAGCCGTCCTCGTCGTAGTCGAAGGTGGCGATGGAGTCGCCGAACCGGTCGCCCGCCTCGGCGCCGCCGGACACCCAGTCGAGGTCCTGGTTGATCTCGGCGGTGCCCTTGCCGCCGCCGTAGACGATCCGCACCAGGCCCGCACCGGCGTCGCCGCCCACGGTGGCCGCGGGGTCGGAGACCGCGATGTCCGCCAGGCCGTCGCAGTTGAAGTCGGTGGCGGGCACCGCGTCGACGGTGGCGCTCACCCAGGAGGCGAGGTCGTCCACGCGGGTGACGACACCGTCGGTGCTGGTCACGCCGGCGTCGATGCCGTAGCAGCCGCCCTGGTACGACTGGCTGGCGAGGGCGGCCAGTTGGGCGGTGCCGCTGCCGCCCCGGACCAGCGGGCCGCCGGTGTCGCCCATGCAGGCGGCGATGCCGCTCGTGCCGGTGACCGAGGCGCTCGTGGTGGCGGCGGAGTTCACGGTGAAGGCGCCGGTGTGCAGGTTCAGCGGGGCCCATTCGCTCGCGGTGCGGCCGTAGCCGGCGAGGGTGAGGGTCTCGCCGGCGGTGGGCGCGGCGGTGGCCAGGGCGATCGGGTTGACGCCCGTGACCGGCCGGTCGAGGCGGGCCAGGACCGCGTCGCGGTCGGTGCGCGGGACCAGTTGGACGATCTCGCGGGCCGCGCCCGCGGTGCCGGTCAGGTCGGAGCGGCCGATGACGGCGGTGGTCGTCACGGCCGGCTTGCCCGCGGGCACGCTCAGGCTGGTGGCCGGGTCGGCGGCGAAGCAACTGGCCGCGGTCAGCAGCCACTCGGCGTCCACGAGGACGCCGGAGCAGCCGCGGTCGTGATCGCCGAGGGTGATCTGCGCGGTGTAGGCGTAGGTGGTGTCGGCGGCGGCGACCGCGGGGCCGGTGACGGCGGTGGCGGGGGCGGCCGCGAGCACGGCGGAGCCGAGGGTCAGGGCGGCGCCCAGTGCGGCGAGGCGCACAGGTCTGGCGTAGGTCATGAATGCGGTTCCCTGGTGGATGGTGGCGGATCGGGCAGGAGGGTTCGGCAGGGCGCTACTTGGCGGTCCGAAGCTCCAGGAGCGTCCACTCACGGGCCTGGTCGTCCGCGCTCTCGCCCACCGGGGTCCAGGCGTTCTTGGTGATGTCGTACGACTGCTCCTCGGTGCCGACCGTCATCTCCGCCTCGGTCGTGTAGTCGTTGCCGCGGATGAGGTAGACCGACGGCAGCTCCAGGGTCAGCCAGCCGGAGTTGCCCTTGACGTCGAAGCAGACCTTGCTCTTGTCCCGCGCCTGGACCTCCAGTTGGCCGGTGCCGGTCACGCAGTCGGCGAGCGTGATGTGACCGTCACCCCGCTTGAGCACGATGTTCTTCTCCGCGAGGATCTTGTCCGCCTGCGGGTAGTCGAAGTTCTCGACCGCGTAGCCGGGGGCGCTGTCCGCGACGGCCGCGGCCGGGCCGGCCTCGGCGTGGGAGCCGCCGGGGAGACCGACCGCCAGGGCGGCCCACGCGAGGGCGCCGGCCGCCGCCGTACCCAGGGTGCGGGCCAGAAATCTATTGCGTCGCGGCTGTGCCGCAAATGTGGTACGCGACTTCATCACTTTCCTAAACTCGTTGCTTCCGAATTGATCCAAGTAGCGTGGTTCAAGGCAAACGTGAAGGAAATAGCCAAAGCCGCAAGTGCTTCCACATCGTTTTCCCCCGCCTAGATGCCACATCGCTTCCTCGGGTTTGTCCACTCCTCAAAACCCTTAAAAAGGACGGCAGTTGGCGCTTTGATGTGACGCTCACCACACCCGAGAAGGGTTGTACGGCTTCTATAACGAAGAGATAAAGATAGCTTTCGGTGTCGGATTCCGGCCTCTTCTTCAATTCACGACGGCGCATTGATTGCTCTGCGAACCTGCGTTTGTATGGTCACGTCATCGCGCAGGCAACACATACGCCCCCACAGGGGTCACACAGAAACCACGGGGAAAAATCCACATGCAGACGATCTTCTGGAGCCGCAGACGAGTCCTCGGCTCGCTCGCGGCCGTCACGGCCGCCGCCGCCACGCCCCTGACGTGGGCGCCCGTGGCCCGAGCGGCCGACGCGACGACGACGACCGATCCGCTTACGCTGCCCGACACCCAGCGGGCGAAGGTGGTCAAGGCCTGGATGACGGGTGGCAAGGCCACCAAGGCGGCAGCGGCCGACGCGCTGTTCGGCACCGACGCCGACATCACCACCTTCCTCACCCAGACGCTGCCGACGGTGACGACGGAGGACAACCGCGTCGCGATCGCCAGCTACCTCGCCCGCTCCGGCAAGGGCCTGCGCCGCGAGGCCGTCGCCGCTCTCGACAACGGCGACAGCTCCATCGCCGCCTTCCTGCAGGGCGGTTACGAGCCGGCTCTCCTGGAAGACCTCCAGGTGGCGACCGCCATCCTGTCGGCCACCGGCGGAACGGCACTCCAGCGCAAGGCGTCCGCCGCCCTGGACACGGGCACCCGGACGGCGCTGGAGGCCTTCCTGACGGAGGGTCAGTACGCCGCCCGCCTGGAGGACGCGCAGGTCCAGGTCGCCGCCATGCTGGTCAAGGCGGGGCCCGAGGTGCAGAAGTACGCGAACCGCGCCCTGGACGGCACCTCGACGGACATCCAGTGGTTCCTCGACACCGGCCAGCACATCGCCCGCGCCCGCGACCAGGAGGCGGCGACCATCGAGGAACTCGTCGCGGTCGTCGACCGGGAGGGCAAGCGCGCCCAGGCCGAGACCGACCTGGCCGTCGAGGCGTCGGAGCGGGCCCTGGCCGCCGCGGCGGCGGCGAAGGCGGCGGCGGAGAAGGCCGCGGCCGAGGCGGCGGCCGCCAAGGACGACGTACAGAAGTCCGCGGCGGCGGCCCGCAAGGCGGCCAGCGCGGCCACGGGCGCGGCGAACGCCGCCCGGATCGCCATCAACGCCTCCAACGCGGCCGTGAACGCCTCCCGCCGCGCCTCCATGGCGGCCACCGCCGCCAGCGGGGCCGCGGCCGTCGCCGGCGGGGCCGCGTCCCGTGCCTACAACGCGGCCATCGCCGCCTCCAAGGACGCGAGCAAGACCCAGGCGGCCAAGGACGCGGCGGTCGCCGCCCGCAACTCCGCCGCCAAGGCCCGTACCGCGGCCAAGGCGGCCGACTACGCGCGGGCCGCCTGCGCGCAGTCCGTCACCGCCAGTTCCTCGGCCGCCTCCGCCGCCCGCAACTCCGCGGCCGCCGCCACCTCCGCCGCGCAGGCCGCCGCCGCGTCCGGAGTCGCCCAGTCGCAGGCAGCCGAGGCCAAGCGGCAGGCCGCCATCGCCACCACCGCCGCCAACCGCGCCACCAACGCCGCCTCCACCGCCCAGGCCCTCAACAACACGGCGGCCGCGGCCGCCGCCGCGGCGCGGGACGCCGCCAACTCCGCCGCCGATCACGCCGAGAAGGCGGCCGCCGCCGTCGACGAGGCCGTGGCGAACGCGGGCAAGGCCATCGACTTCGCGAACAAGTCCACCGCCCACGCCGGCGAGGCCGTCAAGGCCGCCGACACCGCCACCAAGGCCGTGACGGACGCCATGGCGGTCGCCAAGGCGGCCCGGGACGCGGAGCTCGCGCGCCTGGAGCAGGAGCGGCTCCAAGGCGTGGACGAGGCCCGGCTGCTGGCCGAGATCGAGACGCAGGAACTGGCCGAGTACGCGAACAAGCGGGCCCAGGAAGCGCAGACCGATCAGTCGACCAAGGACCTGATCAGCGGCGCCGAGAAGGCCCTCTTCACGGACGGCGACCTGTCGCTCGCCGCCACGCTGGGCCGCAAGGCCGCCACCGCGCTGCTGGAGGCCAAGGGCGCCTGGACGCGGGAGGCCGCCCAGTTCGCGCTGTCCGGCAGCGACGACGACATGTTCTCCTGGATCGACCTCGACCGGGGCGTCGCCCAGGGCCAGGACGACCGGGAGACCGTCCTCTACATCGCCCAGGTGTCCAACCCCGCCATCGCCAGGGCGGCACTGGCCGCGCTGGAGAGCACCAGCTCCACGGCCGTGGGCGACTTCCTCACCTCCGGGGTGATCAAGGCCTCGCAGGACGACAACCGGGTGCAGATCGGCAAGATCCTCGACCAGAAGCCGGGCAAGGCCGTCACCGAGGCGGCCAACGACGCGCTGGACGAGAACACCCCGGAGGCGTTGCAGGACTTCTTCGACCGCACCTACCCCGCCGCCGTGCGGGAGGACGACGCCGTCGAGACCGCGACCTCGGTGGCGAACGGCGGCGACTACACCAAGGCCTACGGCGATGTCGCCCTGGAGGGGCCGACGTGGATGCGCCGGAACTTCGTCCAGGTCGTGCAGCACTCCTCGGACCAGCTCGACCACGACTCCGCCACCCATGTCGCGGCGATCCAGGGGGCGATCGCCGCGGCGGCCAAGACCGCCTACGCGGCGCAGCAGACCGCGGCGCAGGCGTCACAGGTGGCGGCGACCGCCCGCGAAGCCGCCACGGAGGCCCAGGAGTGGGCGGACAAGGCCGTCGCCGCGGGGACGAAGGCCGGCCAGTACTCCGACCAGGCCCGGCAGAACGCCGACGCGGCGGACAAGTCGGCCGCGGACGCGCAGGCTTCGGCGGCCAAGGCCTCGGCCGCCGCGACGACGGCGCGCACCGCCTCCCGCTCGGCCAACTACTCCGCGAACAAGGCGATCGACGCGGCCCGTTCGGCCCTGGCCTCCTCCTACAGCGCCCAGGCGTCCGCGGCCGACGCGCGCGCGTCCGAGCTCGAAGCGGGCCGGGACGCGGCCACGGCGGCCACCGCGGCGAACCAGGCACGCGCCATCGTCATCGAGAAGCGCCAGGCCGAGGCCCGCGAGGCAGCCCGCGAGGCCGCCGAGGAGGCGCAGGAGAACCGGAACAACGGCACCAACCCGGCCGACAACGGCACCAACGACGAGGTCAACCAGAACGGCAGCGGCTCCGACAACGACGCGTGGTACTCGGACGCCGGCTGGTGGGCCGACGCCTTCAACTACGTCAGCATCGGAGCGGGATTCGTCTCCGCCGGCCTCGGGGTCGCCAGCCTCGTCTTTCCCCCGTTCGCCGTCGTCGGCCTCCCGGCCGCGGCGGTCTTCGCCGACATAGCGATGGGAGCCGGCGCGCTGAGCACCCTGTTCACCGGCATCGAATACGGCTTCACCAGCGGCGAGTTCGGCTGGGCCGCGGCGGGCACCGCGCTGAGCCTGGTCACCTACGGCCAGTCCAAGTGGATCACCCCGGTCGCCAAGCGGGTGGCTCCCGCGGTGAAGCAGGTCGCGGAGGAGGGCAAGGAACTCGTCTCCTCGATCACCAGCGGCCTGTCGTCGATGTTCTGACCACCGACACGGCCCCGGCCGTCCTTCACGCTTCGAGGCGTCGGCCCACGTCGCGTGAGGGAACGGCCGCGGGGGAGGAGCCCCACGCCCTCAGCACTCGATGATGTTCACCGCGAGGCCGCCGCGAGCCGTCTCCTTGTACTTCACGTTCATGGTGGCCCCGGATGCGATCAGTTCCTTGACCTGCGGATTCGGGGTCAGCTTCTTGATCCATCCGGTGAGTAGGGACTTCTCAGGGACAATCTGCGGCTGGTCCTGTCCCAGCCACGAATCCATGGCGGCCAGGCCGCGTCGACCGGCACCCGGCATGAAGTGAGCGTAGTGGTCGAGCGTGATCTTCGGTGAGGCGTGCCCGAGCCACACGGACAGACTCACGACCGACTCGCCAGCCTCCAACTGCACACTGGCGTAGGTGTGCCGCAGGACATGGAACATGTCCTCGCGCGGCGCTGCGTAGATCGGAGTCCGCCGGATCCGGCCGCCGTCCCGGCGGACCTTCTCGCCGATGGCCTGGATGAGACCAGCTCCTGCCAGCGCGGGTTTCCAGCTCTTGTCGTTCCACGTCCGGCCGCAGGGAACGCGTTCGGAGGCCTGCCGTACGGAGGAATCGCACTCCGCGCGGTCGTTGCCGGTCAGCGCTGCCGAATACGTCCGTGGCTCCCACTGTGGCGGAAGGTCTGTCGACCCGGTGACGCAACAGAGATAACGGCTGACACGCTTGTCCGTACCCGGGAATGAAGTCCGCCGGGAATGCAACGAAAACTAAGGATGCGCGAAGTGGAAGCCAAGCACCGCTGACGTGGTTGAACGCGTGCTCAGGCTGCTGCTACGGTTTTTTCGGTCACGAGATCTGCGTCACCATCTTGAAGGAAGGAGATGTCCGTGCATATCCGACCGGCTTGTCTCCTTCGCTCGCCCCAGTGTGCGTTCGGTGTCCCGGTCATTCGCCACGCCTTCGGATGGAGTTAGCCGATCCATTGGGCAGCAGCCCGCAGAGCGTCAGGTCCGCAACACCGTGGTGTTTCGGCGGGTGACGTCGTTAGGCGACAGGCTCCCCAGAGGATCGCAATCGCCACCCCTTCGCGCGCCTCACGACGTTCTCCCGTGCCTTGGGCACGCCGTCACCGGGACCCGCGTAATCCAGCGGATCGAGTCCTTCTCATGCCCCCTGCACCGCTTGTACCGCTTCATGCGTTGAACGATGGCCATATTGTTCCCGCCATCGGTCTGTGCACCGCGCCCATGGACGACGCACAGTCAGAGGACGCCGTCCGGCACGCTCTGCGGGCCGGCTACCGCCTGATCGACACCGGCGCTGCCTACCGCAACGAGCAGGACGTCGGCCTGGCCGTCGCCACTGCGGGAGTCCCCCGAGAGGAGATCTGTGTCCTGACCGAGCTGCCCGGCCGGGACCACGGCTTCGAGGAGACTCTCGCGTCCTTCGAGCAGGCCCGCCGACGGCTGGCCCTCGACTACGTCGACCTCTACCTCTACCTCATCCACTGGCCCCTGCCCCTGATGGACCGCTACCCGGACTCCTGGCGGGCGATGATCAGACTCCCTGAGGGGGAGCTGGTCCGCTCGGTCGGGGTGTCCCACTTCACCGCGGCACACATCCGGCGGCTGGAGCGGGAGACCGGCGTGGTGCCCGCGCTCAACCAGGTCGAGATGCACCCCCGCGTACCCGCAGGACGACCTGCGGGCCGAGCACGCCGAGCACGGCATCCTCACCGTGGCCCACAGCCCTCTCGGCCGGGGGAACGGCCTGGTCGAGGACCCGGCTGTACTGGCCGTCGCCCGCGCCCACGAGGTCACCCCGGCCCAGGTGGTGCTTCGATGGCACGTGCAGCTGGGTGTGGTCCCCCTGCCCGGATCAGGTGATCCGGGGCGACGGCTGGAGAACCTGGACGTGTTCGGCTTCGAACTGGCGCAGGACGATATGGCCAGGATCACGGACCGCCCACGAGGCCGTATCGGACACGATCCCGGGACCCACGAAGAACTCTGACCGCGCAGCCGACCGAGCCCGGTACCCGGGCATCCCACCTCCGGGTACCGACAACCACTTCCTGCAAGACCACGCCCTATTTCCCCCACCGGTGAAGAACAAGGACCGCATACATGACCGCGCCCACCGCACACACCCCAGAGCACATCCCGGAATACACCCCGGAAGAACTCGCCGTCTTCGAACAGCAGTGGATCGACACCGTCCAGGAGGACCAGGAGCTCACCCGGTTCGGCCTCTACCCACAGGGATCGCGCGACCGCGGCAAGGGGGAGCTCCAGGGCAGCTACCAGATCTACCTGCCGCCCGCCTACGAAGACGATCCGGATGCCCGCTTCCCGGTCGTCTACTGGCTGCACGGCGGCTTCGGCAACGCCCGCCAGGGCGGCGCCGCGGTGCAGCGGATCGACGCCGCGATCCGCGTCGGCGCCATGCCGCCGACCATCGTGGTGCTGCCGCAAGCCTTGCCCATCGGTTGGTACGTCGACTCCAAGGACGGCGCGCGCCCGGTGGAGCAGACGATCGCCGGCGACCTGGTCAACCATGTCGACGCCACCTACCGGACGATCCCCGGGCCGTGGGCGAGAACGATCGAGGGCTTCTCGATGGGAGGCTTCGGCGCACTCCACATCGGCTTCAAGTACCCCAAGATCTTCGGCCGGGTGTCAGCCATCGCACCGCCCCTGTTGAAAGACCTCTCGCTGGAGCCCGACGAGCGGGTCGCCAACACGTTCTTCGGAGACCAGGCGTACTACGACGCGGTCAGCCCCTGGACGCTGCTTCTCGCCAACTCCCCGGAGATCAGGAACCACTCGAAGGTCCGGCTGATGGTCGGCTCCCGGGACGAGCGCCTGGTCGGCGTCGTCCGTGAGATGGACGAGATGCTCGCCACGCTCGGGGTCGAGCACGAGTACCACGTGGTGGCAGGGGCCGACCACGACTATCCCGTACTCCTCGATGGTCTCGGCGAGCGGTACGCCGCCTTCTGGCGGAAGTGATCACATGACAGCTCCCAGCCTTCCCGTTCGGACCGAGCACGGCCAGGTGACGGGAGTGGTGTCCTAGCTGACCTCGGCCACTGTCTGCAAGGGCATCCCCTGCGCCGCGTCCACGGCCGGCGACAACCGCTGCGCCAGCGTGTCTGGAAGGGCGTGCGCGCGGCGGGCCGCTTCGGCGACATCTGCCCGCAGCCGGACCCCGTGCCGGCATGTCGCTCACCACTAGGCGGCCGACGAGATCCTCGCAGCCTGTGACGTCCGCGCCCGGGCCATCGACAAGGCGACCGGCATCGCCGTCGTCGACGTCAACGGCTTCGTGTTGTGCGCCCGTCGTTCGGCGAACACCCGGCCCAACACCGTCGAACTGGCCAGCGCCAAGGCGTACACCGCGGCCGTGATGGGCTGCCCCACCCAGCTCCTGGAGCCCTGGGCGGACAGCAGGCCCGTGCTCTTCATGGAGCTCTCCCAGCTCGGCAAGTATCCGATCATGGCGACCGACGGCGGAGTGCCCGTCAAGCGGGATGCGAAGTCGTCGGCGGGCTCGGCTTCTCCGGTGCCACCGGCGCCGATGACCAGCGGATCTGCGAGGAGGTACTGGCCGCACTCGGGTACGAACAACTGGACTTCGTCCCGCCCAAGCCGAGCCTGGATGCCGCGAGGGCCAGGTTCGAACAGCACGCCTGAGTCCCGTCGCCCTTGCTCGCACCCCAGCCGCCACATCGCACAAGCCCAGGAGGCCCCATGCGTCTGCCCCCGATATCTGAACCGACCCAGGACCAGGTCTCTCTCCACGCGCGGATCACGGACCGCCGCGGTGGGGTGCCGGGACCGTTCGCGGTGCTGCTGCACAGCCCTCACGCGGGCGACAAGCTGGAAGAGCTCGCCACAACCTGCATGCGCGACTCGCAACTCGTACCCCGGCTACGCGAGTTGACTCTGCTGATCGTCGCCCGCCGCCTCGACGCGCAGCACTCGTGGAACGCCCACATCGACAAGGCCGTTGCGGCGGGAGTGGACCGGGAGGCACTGGACCGGCTGGCCCGCGGCGAGCAACCGCGGTTCCCCCGCCCCGACGAAGATGTGCTCCACCAGTTCGTCACCCAGATCCTCGTAGAGCACTTCGCCGACGACGAGACATACGCGGCCGCCCTCGCGGAACTCGACGAGAGCTGCCTGGTCGAACTGGTCATCGCGCTCGGCACCTTCGCCACCTTGGCCATGCTCCTGAACGTCTTCGAGGTGGACCTGCCGCCCGGCAGCGATCCGCCCTTCCCCGACGTACGGGATTTCCAACGGGTGCTACGCCCTGACCACGCCGATTCCCCGAAGGCCGAGCCACCCCCGTAACGGAGGCCGCCCCACTGGTTCCGTCAGCTCCTGGCCCCACGGTGGATTCGTTCCGGGCCGGCGCCGGCATGGAGGTCCTAGACCCTCCCACTGCCTGGTCGTCGCGAGCCACGCGTTCTCAGCCCCGCACATCATGCCGCCGGAGCGTGTCCCGGTGCGACCAGCCGTCGGATGGAGGAGTCCGTGCTCCCGGCGTCACGGCCGGTACGGCAGGTCCTGAGTGCCACATGGGCTTCCGCGCGATCGGCGCTGAGGAACCTCCGCGGTACGGATCGGCGCGGAGGCCTCGGCGTTGGCGGTGCGGCCGCACAGGAGTTGTGCATCCGCTTCGGTGTCCTTCACCCGGGAGGTGAATACCCGGCCAACTCCTCTGCCCGGATACAGGCGACCTGGGTTCCTCCTGGCGCCGCCACGAGCGGCGGGCGTTCGCGCCGGCACGCGTCGATGACGTGGGGGCATCGCGCGGCGAAGGGGCAGCCGGAACCGGTCAGGGGCGCCGAGACATGCTCGGCGGGGGTCGCGACTGCCCGCCGGGCGGCCTGCCGGTCCGGGTCGGCGACCGGGACCGCTTGCAGCAGCGCGCGGGTGTACGGATGTCCGGGCTTGGTACAGACGGCTTCCGCCGGACCGGATTCCATGACCGTGCCGCGGTAGAGGACGACGATACGGTCCGAGATGTGGCGCACGACGGAGACGTTGTGGGCGACGAACAGGTAGCCGAGCCGGTACTCGCGCTGGAGGTCCCGCAGGAGGTTGAGGACCTGGGCCTGGACCGACAGGTCGAGCGCGCTGACGGCCTCGTCGCAGACGACCAGGCGCGGTGAGGGCATCAGGGCCCGGGCGATCGCGATGCGCTGGCGCTGCCCGCCGGAGAACTCCCGGGGGTACCGGCGCAGTGCGTCGGGTTCCAGGCCCACCCGGGCCAGCATGTCGGCTGCCTGGTCGTGTGCGGTCTGCCCGGACGCGAGCCGGTGTGCGAGCAGCGGCTCTGTCAGCGTCTGCGCGACTGTTCGGGTGGGGCTGAGGGAGCCGTAGGGGTCCTGGAAGACCACCTGCATGTCCCTGCTCAGCCGGCGCCGGTGCGCCTTGCCGGCATGCGTGATGTCCTCGTCATCGAAACGTATGGTGCCCGCACGGGCCTTGGCCAGGCCGAGCACGGCGCGGGCGATCGTGGTCTTGCCCGATCCGGATTCGCCGACCAGGCCGACGGTCTCGTCGGCTCCGACGTCGAGGCTGACGTCTTCGACAGCGCATACGTGGCGCCGGCCGACGTGATAGTCGACGCTCAGTCCTTGGACCGAGAGCAAGTTCGTTGTCATGGTGTCCTCGCCGGTTGAACCTTCTGCCAGTTGACGCATCTGACCTGGTGGAGCCCGTCGTCGTCCGGTGCTGTGCTGAGGAGCGGGATCGGTTCGCGCGTGCACTCCGGGCCGGCCAGGTGGCAGCGCGGCTCGAAGCGGCAGGCCTTGGACCGGCGGCTCGGGGGCGGCACCATGCCCGGGATGGCCGGTAGTTCACCGATGCCGCTCCAGCGCTCCGGATTGCATTCCTGCAAGCCGAGTGTGTAGGGATGGTGCGGGTGGTGGAAGAGGTTGCGGATCGGTGCCTCCTCCACGATCTGGCCCGCGTACATGACGACGGCGCGGTCGCAGAGGTCGGCAACGACCCCCCAGTCGTGGGTGACGAGGATGACCGACATGCCTGTCTCGGCCTGCAAGGTGCGCAGCAGCGCGAGGATTTCGGCCTGCACCGTCACGTCGAGGGCGGTGGTGGGCTCGTCGGCGACAAGGATGCGGGGCCCGGTCGCGAGCGCTTGGGCGATGCAGACCCGCTGCGCCATGCCGCCGGACAGTTCGTGCGGGTAGCGGCGGTAGACGTCCGCGGGGTCTGGCAGGCGGACCTGCTCCAGCAACGTGAGGACCCTTTCGCGAGCCTCACGCCGTGACAGCTTCTCGTGTGCGCGGATCGTCTCCGCCAGCTGGGAGCCGACGCGGAACGACGGATCGAGACTGGACATCGGTTCCTGGAACACCATCGCGATCTCGCTGCCGCGGACATCGGCGAGCTGGCGTTCGGTCATCGCCGCGAGATCCCGGCCGCCCGACATGACGTGCCCGGAGCTGATCCGTCCGTTTTCGGGCAGCAGGCCCAGCAGGGCCAGCGAGGTGACGGACTTGCCGCAGCCGGACTCGCCGACGAGGCCGAGCACCTCACCTGGACGCAGGGTGAAGGACACTCCGTCGACCACCGTGACCGGACCGTCCGGTGTGTCGAACTCGACGCTCAGTCCCCGCACGCTCAGCGCACCCGGTTCGGTGGCGTCCAGGGAATCCGGCGCGGCGGCCTCCGTCGGGCGTGTGCGCGGCGCCGCTGGGCGCCCGGTCTGCGCGGTCCCGGACCAGCGTTCCACGGCCGCGTCCCGCACCGCGTCGCCCACCAGGCCGAACGCCATGATGGTGAGCGCGATGATGCCGCCGCTCGGGACCAGCAGCCAGGGGTCCTGGTTGATGGCGTCCGAGGCCTCCCCCACCATCCCGCCCCAGCTCGGGGCCGGGGACTGGATTCCCAGGCCGAGGAACGCCAGACCGCTTTGCAGTGCCAGCGCGATCCCGGCGTACAGCGAGGTCTGCACGATGACGGGGCCGGCGATGCGGGGGAGTACATGGCGGCTGACGATCCGAGGGTCGGTGACCCCGGACGTTCGGGCCGCCGCCACGTACAGCTCCTCGCGCACCGCGATGACCGCGCTGCGGATGACCCGGATGACTCCGGCGGAGCCGAGGATGCCGATGGTGATCATCGCCACCGTCATCGAGGAGCCGAACACCGACAGGACGGCGAGGGCCACGACGATGGTGGGCACCGAGAGCATCAGGTCTGTCACGTTGCTGACGACCCGGTCGGTCCAGCTGCCCAGGTAGCCGGCGGCCAGGCCGACGGGCAGGCTGATGGCCAGCAGCACCGCAACGCATTCCAGAACGCCGAGCAGGGTGTCCTGGCCGCCGTACAGCAGCCGGCTGAGCACGTCACGGCCCAGCTCGTCGGTGCCGAGCAGGTTGGCTGAGCTCGGGGTGGCCAGGACGTGGTCGAGCTTCTGCGCAAGTGGCGGATAGGGCGCGACGACCGGGGCCAGTGCGCAGGCCAGGGCGAGCAGCAGGAGATACGCGGCGCTGATCACGCCGAGCGGTTTTCGCGCGACTCGCCGCAGGAAGGTGCTGGCGGCGAGTACGCCCGGCCGCTCGGCATGGTCGGTCTGGGTGGTCACTGGTGTCTCACTTTCGGATTGAGCAGCCCGTAGAGCACGTCCAGGACCAGGTTCACGATGACGACGAGGACGGTGAAGTACAGCACCGCCCCTTCGATGATCGGTATGTCGTGCTGGTTGGTCGCGTTGACGGCGATGCTGCCGAGCCCGGGGAGCACGAAGACCGCCTCGATGAACACCGAGGCACTCAGTGCGCTGACGAACGCCAGCCCGATCACGGTGACCACGGGAATGGCGCCGTTGCGCAGCGCGTGCTTCCAGATGATGGACCGGCGCGGGATGCCGTTGGCCCGTAGCGTGCGGATGTAGTTGCTGGCCAGTGCGTCCTTCATGGAGTCCCTGGTCTGCTTCGCGATACTCGCGATGCCGACGAGTCCGAGTGCGGTGACCGGCAGGCACAGCGCCCACAGCCAGGTGCCGAACGACTGCGTGGGCGAGATGTAGCCGGTGGCGGGAAAGGCGCGCAGCACGACAGCGAACGCCTCGACCAGGACCAGTGCCACCCAGAATCCGGGAAGAGCCAGGCCGACGAGGGACAGTGCTTCCACGAAACGCCCGAGCACTCCGCCCCGCACGGCGCTGACCACGCCGAGCAGGATTCCGACCACCGCGGCGAACACGGTGGCCAGCAGCACCAGGGAAAGCGTGACCGGGAGCCGCTGGTTCAGCGTCGCCGAAACCGGCTGGCCGGTGAAGACGGACGTGCCGAGACTCCCGTGGAGCAGGTTGTCGAGGTAGTGGCCGTACTGAGACCACAGGGGCTTGTCGAGGCCGAGTTGGTCCCGAAGCTTGTTGTAGGCCTCGGTGGACCCGCTCGCTCCGATGAGGGCGCGAGCGGTGTCACCGGGGACCAGCGATTCCAGCACGAACGTCACCGCGGTCACCATGACGAGCAGCGGGACCGACAGGGCGAGGCGCCGAGTTATCAGGGTCAGCATTACGGATGCAGCTCTACGACGTTGAGATGGGCGCCGGGCAGCTGGCTCGGGATGCCGTTGACCCCGTGGGAGAACACCACCGTGTCGATCTGGACGACGGGGACGGTGTACGCCTGCTTGACCGAGACCGCGGCGACGTCGGCCATCTGCGCGGCAAGCTGGGACTGCGAGGCCTTCGAGGCCTGGGCGAACTCGCTCAGGAACGAGGCATCGGTGGCGTGGTAGGGGTTGAGGCCCCCCTTGGCCGACCACAGCACGCCCACCTGGAGGAACATCGGCTGGCCGTTCCACGCCACGGACAGGGCGCCGGCCCGGTACATGTTGGTGGACATCGCCGGGTAGCTGGCTGACGACACCAGCTTGACCTTGACCCCGATGGCGGCCCACTGCTGGGCGATTGCCTGCACCATCTGCTTGGTCTGCGGATCGAACGACGTGTACGTCAGGGACGTGGAGAAGCCGTTCGGGTAGCCGGCCTGGGCCAGCAGCTGCTTCGCCTTGGCCGGGTCGTACGTGTAGTAGTTCGCCAGCGACGGCACGTACTCGTCGAAGCCCTTCGTTGTCGGCTGGTCGGTGGCCGAACCGAGCGCACCGTACACGGCCTTGGCGATGCCGGACCGGTCCACGGCGTAGTTCAGCGCCTGGCGGACCTGCGGGCTGGCCAGGGCCTTGGTCTTGGTCCCTTCGCGGTCGAGCAGGAAGACCCCGTTCCACTGCGTGGGACCGGTGTTGGTGACGGTCAGTCCTGCGGACTTGGCAGTCGGCATCTGTTGCGCCGAGCCGAACATCAGGTCGACCTGACCGGTCTGCAGGGCCGACAGCTCAGCGGTCTGGTCGGCGATGACCTTGATGACGACCTTCTTGTAGTGGACGCTCGACTTGTCGTAGTAGGCGGGGTTGGCGGTGAACGTGTAGTGCTCCCCGGACACCGTCGCGCCGGAGTCCAGGACGTAGGGGCCCGCGCCGGACGGCTTGCTGGTCAGCGAGCTCTTCGCTTTCAGGCCGGCCGGGCTGATGATGTCGCCCGCCAGGAAGTTCTGGGACAGCAGGAGCGGGAACTCCGGGTTCGCCGTCTTGCTGGTCAGGGTGACCGTGTCGGCTCCGGAGGCGGTGACTTTCACGCCCGCCAGGTTGCCCGTCGTCGGGCCGAAGCCGGTGGTGAAGTAGTTGATCGAGTCGGCCACGGCCTGCGCGGTGACCGGTGAGCCGTCGGAGAACTTGACGCCGCTGCGGATGGTCAGCTGGAAGCGCGTGTTCCCCTCACCGAGGTAGCGCCACGAGGAGGCCAGCCCCGGCGAATAGGTAGCGCTGCCGGTTTGCCTGATCAGCGGCTCGTAAGCGAGCTGCATCGGGTACAGGCCGTTGCCGTTGTCCGCGCGCGACGGGTCGAAGCTGGCCGGCGCCGAGTTCACCGCGATGGTCAGGGTGGTCGACTTGGCGCCGGAGGACGCGTTGGTGCCGCCCACCGCCCCGCCTCCGGAGCACGCGCTGAGGGCCATCAGGCTCATGGTGCCGAGGGCAAACGGCCATACGGGTTTGCGGTTCGATCTTGGAAGCATCGTTGATTCCACTCCTTGATCACGATTTGCAGGTGCTGATGTAGCTGATGTACTAAGAAGTCATCTCATTTGGTTGGGTAAGCTGTCAGTCGTGGCGAGGATCGTTGAGCGGCTGGTGCCGGATGAGTTGTGGGAACTGTTCCAGCGGGTGGTGCCGGATGCGCCCTCGCGGCCCCAGGGTGGGGGCCGACGCCGGCACGGTGACCGCGAAGTGCTGGCCGCAATCGTCTTCGTGGCGACCTCGGGCTGCACGTGGCAGCAGTTGCCGACCGCGTCGTTCGGGCCGTCCGGCGCGACGGCTCACCGGCGTTTCACCGAGTGGTCGAAGGCCCGGGTGTGGGCCAAGCTCCACCGTCTGGTGCTCGACGAACTCGGCTCCCGTGGAGAGTTGGACTGGTCGCGGTGCGCGATCGACTCGGTGAACATGCGGGCCCTGAAAAAGGGGAACTGACAGGTCCGAATCCTGTAGACCGGGGTAAGTACGGGTCAAAGATCCACTTGATCACGGAGCGCACCGGACTGCCCCTGTCCATCGGCATCTCGGGCGCCAACACGCACGACAGCCAGGCACTGATCCCCTTGGTGCAGGGCATACCGCCGATCCGCTCCCGCCGAGGACGCCGACGGCGCAGGCCCCACAAACTCCACGCCGACAAGGGCTACGACTACAACCACCTGCGACGTTGGTTATCCAGCCGGGGCATCCGGCACCGCATCGCCCGCAAGGGCATCGAGACCTCGCAGCGACTCGGCCGCCACCGTTGGACCATCGAACGCACCATGTCCTGGCTCACCGGATGCCGACGCCTGCACCGCCGCTACGAACGCAAAGCCGACCACTTCCTCGCCTTCACCAGCATCGCCTGCACCTTGATCTGCTACCGCAGACTCACCAAATGAGATGACTTCTAAAGGAGACCGGGGGATGGCCCAGTCAGTGGTGCCCGACGAGGTGGTCTGACCACCGCGTCAGGGCGCTTGCTCCCGGCCCTCGGTCGGTCCGAGGCCGGCTGCCGCGAGCAGGGTCGGCATCTGTGCCACCGTGCACGCGCCGGCGGAGAGCGGTTCGCGGCGCCGTCGTGTTCCGACCGGTATCTCTGGGTGAGGAAATCCGGCCCGTGCGCCTTGTCTCCCTCCGGTAGGAAGGGCGTCGGCGGTGTCTGGGGATTTGCCGCCGCTGACCCGGTAGGCGTCAAGCGGCAGATGGGATTGCGCACGGTCGGCGTTCATGCCGAGGGCCGTCCTGCCGAGGTGATGGGGAAGGCCGACAAATCGGTCGACATAGAGATACGTCGAATGCTCGGGTGAGCACAACTCCTGAAAAGCGAGGCTTTGTGATCGGCCGCGACCCGCAGCCGGGACCCGCGGATATGAGGAGAACACTGCTCGGCTGTCGCGGGTGTGCCCGAGACAGCGTTCGACCTCATCGGGTGGGCTGCAAGTCGCGGTGGACGGAGGGAGTTACCCGGCGGTCGCCGCGAAAGCGTGGTGTGGAACGCGGAACCCGGTTCCTGGCAGCACGGGCCCTACCCGGATCAGCAGGGTGGTGTCAGTCCGTGTCGTGCGCGAGGGAGCGGGGTGAACACGCTGCCCTGTTTCCACTTGGGCCGCTCGCACCATCCGGCCGAGTCGTCGCCCGCCGGCCTTCCGGCTCCGCAGCGGGGGCGTCCTGGCACGTCGGCACGGCCCTCGGGGCCGGGCCGTGCGCAGCGTGAGGTGTGACCTGTGACCAGCGATCCCGTCATCATGTCCCTCCTCTGCTCGGCAGCCTGCGGGGCCGTATGCCCTGCTGAGTCAGAGGGTTACGAACACGTGACGTCGCTGTCAACAGTTTCGCCTTGAGAACCTGAGGTCTCTGCTCATCCTTAGATTGCGCGGAGGGAATGTCCACGATGGGCTCAGACACTTTACCCTCGTCGAACCGGTGCCCCGCGGGGCACCACTTCTGGCGTTCGGATGCGCCATTCAAAGGGACAGCAGCCAGTCGGCTCCGGTTCAGGGCCGCGACTGGTGTCGTCCTGTCTGCCGGCACGGGGCCACGGCGGCCACCGGTCCGGATCACCCGTCGCGGATACCTGTCGTTGACGAAAGAAATTCCGATCTTGATGAGTGAACCTCTCAACCGTCAGCCGGTTCCGACCGAGTCGGGCCTGGTTGCCGGTACCCCGGCCAAGCTGCCTGGCGTCACCGTGTTCAAGGGGATCCCCTATGCAGCGGCTCCCAGCGGTCCGCTGCGATGGCGTCCGCCGCAGCCGCCCGCGCCGTGGACAGGCGTGCGAAACGCCGCGGACTTCGGTCCGGTCTGCCCGCAGACGCCCCGCGGCCAGAAGCTCCGGATGAGCGAGGACTGCCTGTCCCTCAACGTGTGGACGGCAGCGGAACCCTCGGACCGCACTCCGGTACTGGTGTGGATTCACGGAGGCCGGTTCATCATGGGCGCGGGCTCCGAGCCCCTGTACGACGGAGCCGCGCTCGCCGGCGCCGGGCTGGTGGTCGTGACGCTCAACTACCGGCTCGGCGTACTCGGCTTCCTGGCCACCCCCGAGCTCAGCGCGGAATCCGAGCACGGAAGTTCCGGCAACTACGGCCTGCTCGACCAGATCGCCGCCCTGCGCTGGGTGCGGGACAACATCGCGGCATTCGGCGGAGACCCGGACCGTGTGACGATCGCGGGCCAGTCCGCCGGCGGTGCCTGTGTCCAGGACCTGATGTACTCGCCGCCTGCGCGGGGACTGTTCCACGGTGCCATCGCCGAAAGCGGCGCTCGCCATCCGCGCGACCCGTCACTGGCCTATCTGGCCAGTTCCTACCGCACCCGGGAGCAGGCCGAAGCCGAGGGAACCCGGTATCTCCAGGACCTCGGCGTCGCGACACTCGAAGAACTGCGCGCCCTTCCGTTGCCGGACCTGCTGCGCGGCAATGACGCGGACCAGGCCGGAGGGGGCCACCAGCCTCCGCTGTTCCGGCCGGTCCGCGACGGCTGGGTGTTTCCCCACAGCTACGCCGAAGCGCTGGCTCTCGGGACGCAGGCCGATATCCCCGTCATCACCGGAACCAACAAGGACGAGGACGGCGCCTCCCCGAAACCGCACGTCAGCCTGGCGGAATACACCGCCTCCGCCCGCCGCCACCTCCGCGACAGCGCCGACGACTACCTCGCCCTGTACCCCGCGTCCACCGACGCGGAAGCTGGCCGGCAGTCCAGCGCAGCCGCCCGCGACCACGCGCGCACCTCCACCTGGCTCTGGGCCACCGAATGGGCCAAACACGCCCGCAGCCCGGTCTACACCTACTACTGGACGCACGTGCCACCGGGGCCGGACGCGGAGTCCGCAGGCGCCTACCACGGATCCGAGATCAACTACTTCCTGAACAACCTCTATGCCACCGACCGGCCATGGACGGCAGAAGACCACCGGATCGCCGACACGGTATCCCGGTACGTCGTCAACTTCGCCGCCACCGGCGACCCCAACGGACCGGCACTGCGGCAGTGGGTGCCGGCCGATCCAGCAGCCCCGGCGACGATGGAGATCGGCGACCGCTTCGGTCCCATCCCGGCCGCGGAGCCGCCCAGGCTCGACTTGCACCGCCGACTCATGGCGGACCAACGGGCCTGGTGACGCCCGCTCACACGCCAACAGACGCACCTGGATGAACACCCTCCGGCCAAGCACCGTGACGACCACCGTCACCCCGTCATGAGGGGAAAGCCAATGGCTCAGTACTTCGACGTGCCGACGATCCCCACCGGGTCGGCCATGCAACTCGTGGTACCCGGCCGTCTGCCGCTTCACCTGAAAAGAGAAGATCCATGCAAAACCGAACCCGCTGGGCCGTCCTCGGCACCGGCTACCTCGCCCAGACCGCGATGCCGGACCTCCAACGCACCGAGAACGTCGAGGTGGTGGCGGTCGGCTCGCGAGACGCCGAGCGTGCCGCAGGATTCGCCCGCCGGTGGGGCATCCCCCGCCACTACGGGAGTTACGAAACGCTGCTCGCCGACGGCGGTTTCGATCTCGCCTACATCGCGACCCCGCCGAGCACGCACGCACCGCTCGCCCGCCTCGCGCTCGAATCCGGATTCCACACCCTGGTCGAAAAGCCCTTCACCCTGAACGCCGACGAGGCCGCCGGACTCGCGGACCTCGCCCGCGAACACGGCCGGTTCCTGATGGAAGCCATGTGGACCCGGTTCAACCCGGCGATCCGCGCGGTCGGCAAACTCATCGGCGACGGGGCGATCGGCGAGGTGGTCAGCGTGCACGCGGACTTCGGGCTGCGCCTGCCGGCCCACCACAACGCCTACGACCCCGCTCTCGGCGCCGGTGCCCTTTACGACCTGGGCTGCTACAACGTGGCCTTGGCTCACCACGTGCTCGGCCCTCCGACCCGTATTGAGGCCCGCGGCGCCCTCTCGCCCGAGGGATTCGAGCTCACCGCTGCCGCCTACCTCGGCTATCCGGACTCCCGCTTCGCCCAGCTGGCCGTGAGCATGATCAGCAGGATGTCCCCAGTGGCCCGGATAGGCGGTACCGAGGGCGAGATCGTCATCGGCCCGACCTTCCTGAACCCAAGATCATATGAACTGATCCGCGAACACCGGGAGCTGTTCAACGTCGAACTCGAAGGGGCCGGCTGGGTCCCGATGTTCCGCGAGGTGAGCGAAGCCGTACAGACAGGACTGACCGAACTCGGCACCAATCCGCTCGCGGACTCGATCGCCGTGATGCGCACCATGGACGCCATTCGCCGTTCTATAGCGGCACCCGCTCAGTGACCAGAGGAGACCACCATGCCTGTCGTAGTGATTCAGTCCGCCGAATTCGGCATCTACCTCCGCATGGATGCGCGGGAGGTCACCAGCAAGGCCGATGACGGCTCCGGGACGGTCAACTGTCAGTACCAGATCGCGCCGTGGGAGATTTTCGAGATCTCAGCCGCTGACGACGACGGCGCAGTGACGATCGCTTCGGTCTCGTTCCCTGGCGTCTACCTCCGCATGGATGCCCACGGCGCGCCCCCGTTCGCCTCCGACAGCGGTGGAGGCACCGTCAACTGCCAGTACGGGGTCGGCGATTGGGCGAAGTTCCGGCTGGAGGAGCAGGCCGACGGCACGTTCCTCATCGGCTCGGCCGCGTTCCCCGGTGCCTACCTGAGAATCGACGGGCGCGGCGTGAACGAGGCCGAACCCCACGGCGGGATCGTCAGCTGCACCTACACCCCAGGCGGGTGGGAGAGGGTCCGCCTGATCCCGCAGTGATGCCCCCGTGCCGCCCGGTCCGGCATCCCGCCACACTTACCGATACGGAGCCTTCCGGTGACCATCAGCAAGCTCGATAGCAGGACCGCCCTTGTCCTCAACGACATGCAGAAGGGCGTACTCCGCTTGCCCCTTGCCCCGCAGTCGAGAGACGAGGTGGTCACACGGTGTGTCAAGCTTGCCGCTGCCTTTCAGCGGCACCGGCTACCGGTGATCCTCGTGGCCATCGGGGGCCCGGCTCCGGGCCGAGTCGAGCAGGACCTCGACCTGCCGGAGCCCCCTGGTCCCGACTTCGCCGAGATCATCGACGAGTTCGCCGACCAGCTGCATGACCTTGTCATCCCCACCTTCCGATGGGGCGCCTTCCACGGAACCCACCTCGACTCGGAACTCCGGCAGCGCGGCATCACGCAACTGGTATTCGGCGGAGTTTCCACCAGCTCGGGCATCGAGTCGAGCGCCCGGTCCGCATTCGACCTCGGCTACAACGTCAGTGTCGCCGTCGACGCGGTCTCGGATTTCGATGCCGAAGCCCACCGCAATTCGATCGGGCGGGTCTTCCCCCGTATCGCCGAGTCGGATGTCACCGACCGCATCATCGAACTGCTCGACGACCGCGCCCGGTAGGCGAAAGATCAGCGAAGTCAGAGGGAAATGCCCCCGATGCCAGATCCCACCGAGGAAGCCCGCCGGCTCACCGCGGCCGGGACGGAGTGGGTCGTCCCGGCCGCCGTGGTGGGCTGCGGCCGGGACGGGGACACGGCAAGGCCCCGGCGGTGAGGTAAGCGGGGCGCTGACCGGGATGTGCCACTGACGCTGGGACCTCGTCCTGGCCCCGGTTCGCGTTGGGTTCTCGGCCCTCCGCGTGGGCCGGGTCGGACGCGCACCGGGCCCGGCGCCTCCGCTGTGCGGATGTCGCGGTCGGGGGAGGGCGACGACTGCGAGGCCGGCCAGGCCGCGTTCGACGTGCGCCCACACGCCCTCGACGGGGTTGAGGCCGGGCGAGTAGGCGGGGGCGGGAACACCGTCAGCCACGCACGATCAGCGCCTTGACGAGTCGGTGGACGCCGTCGACCAGCGCCACCTCCGTCGATTCCTTGTTGTCACCGCTTGGGGCGCGCGGCGAAGAAGCGCCGGAAGAAATCCAGTTCGGTCGCGCTCGCGACCGCCCGGGGGCTGAACGCGTCACCGATTTCCATGGTCAGCGGCTCACCGTCGAACCGCCGCCAAACGGGCAGGTGGCCGCCGTTGGGGTCACCCGTCTTGAGGAAGTTCGAGACGTACGACGACACGACCCCCGCAATCGTACGGTCGTTGTGCGTCCACGGCCTTTCGGGATTCGCCGCCAGGCTGTTGAAGACGTAGTAGATCTCCGATCCGTGAAATGCCCCCCGCGTGTCGGCGTCGTGCCCGGTCGGAGCGTGCGTCCAGTAGTACGTGCGCGGCGCGGTCCCGCCGGCTCGCGACCATGCCTCCGCCCAGAGATAGGTCGATGAACGCGAGTGCGCGCGTGCCGACTCGTTCCAGCGCGTACGCGCCTCTTCGTCGCTCTGCGCGGGGAACAGCGAGAGGAACTCCTCCCTCATCTCCCCGTACACCGTGTGCGCGTGCTCAAGGTATTGCGCCAGGGTGGTCGTCGGCAGTGGCGATGCTCCGTCTTCGTCGAGATTGCCGCCCGTGATCACCGGGATGTCGCGGTGGTGAGCTCCCGCAAGCGAGTCGTCGTACGTTCGCCGGAACACCACTTCGTCGAGCACGGGTCGGAACAACGGGGGACGATGACCGCCCGGCCCCGGTTCGTCCGCGTCGTTGCCCACGAGCAGTTGCTCCACGGGCAGCTCACGCAACTCGGCCAGGGTGTTGACTCCGTGCTTGTGCATCCACTCCTCGCCCTGGCTCAGGGCATCGTCGCGGCGCCGGTAGGACGCGGCGACGAAGTCGAGGGAGGGGTCTCCCGGGTGAAGGGCACCGCTCTCCGCGATGGCGCCGTGCAGGAGGTCCTGGGACAGCGGCGAATAGACGAGGTCCATCACGCATGCGGCACCGGCGGACTGCCCGGCGACGGTGACGCGGCCGGGGTCGCCACCGAATGTGGCGATGTTGCGTTGCACCCACTGCAGGGCCGCGATCTGATCGAGCAAGCCGTAGTTGCCCACGGTGCCCGCGGCGGCGCCGCCTCCCGCGATCGACTCCTCCAGGAGCTCGCCGGTCGCGAGGAAGCCGAAGACTCCACTGCGGTAGTTGAGGGTGACGACGACGACGCCGGTCGACGCGAGCGCCGCGCCATCGAAGGTCGGGTCGCTTCCGTGTCCGGAGATGAACCTACCGCCGTAGATCCACACCAGGACGGGCCGCCGTTCGTCGTCGACCCCCGCGGTCCATACGTTCACGGCGAGGCAGTCCTCACTCATCGGGAGCGTCCCAGGCCCCGCGTTCTGAGGACAGATCGGGCCGAATCGGGCCGCGTCCCGCACGCCCGACCAGGGCGTGGCCGGTTGCGGTGGGCGCCATCGATTCTCATCGGCGGTGCTCGCGGCGTAAGGGATGCCGCGGAAGACCGTGACACCCGGCTGTGCGGTTGAGGCGCCTCGTACGGTGCCGAGGTCGGTTACCGCGATGGGCGCGGTCGACTTCGCTGTCTGATGCACAGCTGCTGCTCCATGGTCGTTCGGTCCGCGTGGATCTGTCCGGCTGGGTTCGTGCGCCGCGCTCAGTCGGCGCCGCCCGCGAGCACCTGACGTCGGATGGCGTCGATGCTCTCCATGACGGCAACCGTGTCTTCGAGGGGGTTCTCAGCCGCCTCCGTGTGTCCGCCGGAGACGGCGCGGGTCACCGCTCGGAACATCGGGGTGTATCCGGCCCCCTCCGGCTGGATCGTGACGGTCTCGCGGTCGTCGCCGATCGCGAGCTCGTAGGTCCATGGGTTCACGAAGCCCGGGAGGGTGATGGCGCCGGCGGTACCACCGATCACCGCGTGCTGGGGAAGCCAGCTGGTCATCGAGCAGGAAAGCTGTGCGAACCGGCCCTCCGAGTACTCCATGGTGGCGGCACAGGATGTGTCGAAGCCGTCCGCGGACGTCCCCGACGCGCTGATCCGGATCGGCGCGCCGCCCAGGAAGTGGTGGGTCAGCGCGACGTTGTAGATGCCGAGATCCAGAAGCGCTCCTCCGCCCAGCTCGGCGCGCCACGCGTTGTGGGCGGAATCCAGGTTGCGACCGAAGTTGGTCGTGACGGTGCGGATGTCACCGATCACGCCGTTCGCGACGTGTTCCGTAGCGGCTTTGACGACCGCGTTGAAGCGCGTCCACGTCGCTTCCATGAGGAAGGCGTTCCGCGACCGGGCGAGCGCGACCAGTTCCCTGGCTTCCTGCGCGTCGAGCGTGAACGGCTTCTCGACGAGAACGGACTTGCCGGCCAGGAGAGCCGCCCGCGCGAGGGGGAAGTGCGTGCTCACCGGTGTTCCCACGTAGACGACGTCGATGTCCGGATCCGCGAAGAGTGCCTCCGGGTCGTCGAACGCCCTGGGAATGGACCATTTCTGAGCGAACGCTGCAGCCCTGCCCGCGTCACGCGAGCACACCGCGGTGACGGCGAGGCCCTCGGTCGCGATCATGTCGGGCAACACCGTGTTGGCGATGTAACCGGTACCGACGACACCCCAGCGCATGACGTCGTTCCTGGGCGGTGTGGAGTTCAACCTTCGTTCCTTCTGTGTGGGTGTCCCGGGGGGTCCCTCGATACTCGCGGGGGCGACTCAGCGTGAGGCGGCCGAGAGCGCGTCGAGTTCCTCCGGGGTGAGATCGAGCGTTGCCGCCTCGACGAGTCCTGCGACCTGTTCCGGTGTCCGGGCGCCGGCCACGGGGGCTGTCACGGTCGGTTGGGCTATGAGCCACGCCAGTGCGACGGTGGACTGCGTGACGTGATGGTTCGAGGCCGCGGTGTCGAGCGCTTCCAGGACGCGGTCGCCGCGCTCGCCGAGGTAGCGGGCCGCGAACTCGCTGTGCTTCTCCGCCTGGGCGGCGTTCCTCACGACGCCGGCCAGAAATCCCGACGCGAGCGCCCAGTACGGCATGACGGCGAGTCCCTGCTTGGCGGCCACCGCCCCGAGTTCGCCTTCGTAGGCACGTTCAACGAGGTTGTAGTGGGGTTGGATCGCCACGGGGGCGTGAAGATGCTCGTCCTGAGCGATCCGCAGCCACTCCTCGACTCGCTCGGCACGGAAGTTCGACACCCCGATGCTCACGATCTTCCCCGCGTCCACGAGGGACGAGAACGTCCCGGCGACGTCCGCGAGAGGAACGCTCTCGTCGTCGTAGTGGGCGTAGTAGACGTCGATGCGATCTCTGCCGAGGCGCCTCAGTGAGGCGTCGACGGCGGCGAGGATGTTCTCGTGCCGCAGGCCGGGCAGTTGCGAGTGCTTGCCGACCTTCGTCGCGATCACGAATTCGTCGTGGACCGCACGGGATGTCAGCCAGGCGCCGATGACGCTCTCGGATGCCCCGTCACCGTAGCCGTCGGCGGTGTCGAGGAAGTTCCCCCCGCCGCTGCGGTACGCGTCCAGAACCTCGAACGCCTGCTGTCGGTCTGCCGATCGCCCGAAGGGTGTACCGCCGAGGTTGACGGGAAACACCTCCAGCCCGGTCGAGGCGATCGCTCTGCGTATGGGCGCCATGCGTGTGTGCTCCTTCTTCCTTTTGTGGGCCTTGTGCGTCACGCCACGGACATCGGGTCATCGGCGTCGACACTCGACAACGCGGCCCGGGCCACCGCCTCGTTGTCATCGGGAGCCGCGCCGCCGACGCCGAGACCGCCGACCACGACGCCGTCGAACCGGATGGGCAGGCCGCCGCGCATGTTGGTCTCCTCGTTGCCCGCGGCGAGCGCGAGAACGATGGCGTCGTGGTCGCTCATCCATCCACTCGGCCGGTCGTCCGCGCACGCCGTTTTCGCCGCCCGTCGGCTCGAACCCGCGTTGAGAGGGTTCGCACCGTCCGCGCGGCAGAACGCGACGACCTGCAAGCTCGGATCGACCACCGTCGCCACCAGGCGCAGCCCGCGCCGCGAGCCCTCGGCGATCACGCTCGTGACGATCTGAAGTGCGGCCTGATGGGAAATCAGGACCGGCTGGTAGGTCTTGGACACTATGAGCTCCTTCTTCTTTGGTCTTGGCCGAAGTCAGTCGAACGCGGCGAAATCTGTCTCGAAACCGAGTTCGTCGAGCACCGCGTCGCCGATGGACTGGTCCTCGTCTCCGCGAGCGCCGGACACCCCGAAGGCACCCAGCAGACGGCCGTCCCGCTTGATCACGAACCCTCCGGGGCCCGTCATGATCGGATAGGGGCCGAGCGACGACAGCCGCGCGAGTGCGTCGGGGGTGAGATGTGTCCATTGCTCCAGAAGGAGGGTCGGACGCTCCATGATCGCCGCCGTGTACGCCTTCGAGGTGGCGAGTTGCAGGACGAGGTCTCGAACGCCGTCGGCGCGGCGTGCCATGACGACCCGGCCTTCGAGATCGACGACGACGGCCGCGACCGGCTTTCCGATTCGGGCCGACTGCTTCACGCAGGCGCCGATGACCTGCTCGGCGATTGCGATGTTCATTCCTTGCGCACCTCTCATGGGGCGGCTTGTCCGTTGGGCGATGCTCGGGGTCGGGTGGCGGGACGTCCCGCCACCCGACCCCGAGGCGCTCAGTTGCGCTCCGCCGCGAACCGGTCGAGCGCTTCGGCGATGACCTCGTGATCGAGGGCGTCCTCCTCGCCCGAGGCGGAGATGGTCGCCGTCAGCACACCGTCGACGAAGATGGGGATGCTGCCGCCGGCGACGACGTACTCCTCCGGGAGTTCACTGCCGAAGCTCGGATCGGCGTCGCGCTTGAGTCGTGCGAGCAGCGAACTGTGGCCGAACTTGTTGACCGTCAGGATCTTCCGCCGTATGACGTCGGCGTTGAACTGCCCGGTGGTACCGAGTTGTGCCCGGTACGCCAGTTCGTCTCCGATGTGGACGTCGACGCAGAGGTTCACGCCCCATTCGAGGATGATGCCGACGGTGATCTCTCCCAGCCGGGTGGCGTCGTCGCGAACGAACCGGGGGAAGTCGCGATCGGGTTCCTTCTGGATCTCTTCGAGGGTGTAGGTGGGATTGGGACGGGACATACGTGTCTCCTGCGGTAGGGAAGGTGTGCTGTCGGTGTGCATGCCGACGAGGATGGTCAGTGATCGCCGGGTCTACCCTCTGGCCCTCGACAGCAGAAGAGGGGCCCCGGCCGGGCGTGCGACGGGCCTGGTACGCGTGAGCTGCGGGATCCACCGGAGCCCGAGGAGCGCCGTGACCGCGCCGCAGGCCGCCATGACCACCATCAGCGCGGTCGGGCCGTTGGCGGCGAGAGCCGGTACGAACACGCCGTATCCGGCGATGGCGAACCGGCCGATGCCGTAGGTCAGGCCCTGCGAGGTGCTGCGGATCTCCGTCGGGAAGATCTCCTGGGTCCACACGCGGAACAGGCCTTCTCCCGCCCATGCGAAGCCGACCCCGGTCGCGCAGAGCATCACGACGACCGACCAGAGACTGAATCCGGCTGCGACTGGAACGAGGGATCCCACGACGGTGAGCGCGGTGCCGAGGATGAACAGCACCCGCCTCGCTGCGGTGCGATCGACGAGCCGCTGGAATGCGACGCCCGCCGCGATGAGCAGCAGTGTCGTCCCGACGGACACGATCGTCGCGGTGAGCACCGTCGACTTCGAGATCGTCGTGATCAGGTAGGTGCTGTACTGCCCGGTGATGTTGCCGGACACGGAGGAGAAGACGTAGAACACGGTGATCGCGATGAGCGCGCTTCCGTAGGGTTGCCTGAGGAGCAGCCGAAGATCCCGCTTCCTCCGCGCCCGCGCATCGACGGTCACATTGGCCTGCTCCCAGGCCGGCGACTCCTTCATCTCCCGGCGCAGGAACCACACGATCAGCGAGACGACCATGGGGTGGACGAAGAGCAGGCGAGCGCCGAGACCGCCCAGGTCCGACACGCCGATACCGATGAACTGGGTGAGGACCACGCCCGAGAAGAGGAACACCTGGCTCATGGCGACGGCCGATCCGCGACGGCCCGCACTCGCCTCCTCGAACACAAGGGCGACAGAGGCGGGTATGTCGGCTCCGAGCGCGAGCCCGGTGATCACGAAGCCGACGACGAGCACCGCCGGGTTCGGCGCGATGATGATGACGAGCATCGCCATTGCGCAGATCAGGAGATCGGCCGAATAGACCGCCCGCCGGCCGAACACGTCCCCGAGCCGGCCTCCGACGATCGCGCCGACGGCGAACGCCAACTGGAATCCGGAGACGAGTACGCCGATCATCCAGGGGCTCAGGTGGAAGACCGAGTTGAACAGAACGATCGAGACACCGACGCTGACCGACGTCGTGCCGTCGAGGTACGACGCCATTGCGCCGAGTATGGTTGCGCGTTTTGAGTAGCGCGCTGACTCTATATCTGTCACTTGTCCGACGCCTTTGCTGTACCGCGTTGTACGCCTAGATCGGAAAAGGGGTCGCATCATTCTTTGACAAGCACATGCGGCTCCATATGCGCGACGACACAATACTGATAGTGCGCGTCGAGACACTTGGAGCCACAATGAGCGGCCCTGCGTGTTCGATCGCATGTCAATGCACGTCATCGCGTGTGTAATCCCCCGGGTTGGGGTGATAAATCATCGCCCACGCAAGTGAGGAAACATCGGCGGCGATCTACTGGCCGTCGACGTGATGCTCTGACCTGTGTCTTCGGTCACGCACGAATGTGCGCCATCGCGTGGGTAACCCGCGGGTACGCAAGAGAGCTGTCGCGCTACAAACCACTGCCGCATCAGCGGCATTCCAATGGCTGACTGCGCGACGCCCAGACGCAGCTATATATGCCCGCTTCTGACTAAGTGGGGCACAACTGCGCGGCGAAGGGTTCTACGCGGCAGGCAGGCGCGGCCTCTGATTCAGCACAGAGCTGATGCTCGCAACCATTCTCCGCCTCCTTACGATATGACAGCCAGATTAAGTCAACGTTTACTCGAAGGCAATAGGCCCCTGTGAGCAGTTCGAGCCTGTCGTCGGTGGTACCTGTTTTGCCCGGATGAGTGAACGGGCGCAACACGCTTGCGAGTTGCACCTGCGGATCGAGGCCGGGCACGGTAGGCCGATCGCCACGTGGCAACCGTTATCGTGCGCCGCGCGCCGCGGTGTGCCGACTACGGCTTCACGGGGGTCGCCTGAAAGGCGATCACCTGGATGCCGTCGTGCCGCTCCGCCCATACCGCGGTACACCGGCTCTCCGACACCACGGGCGCGGCGTCGATCACGATGCGCGCCGAGAGCCGGTACACGACGACAGCCGTGGCCGTTTGCAGTGTGACCGCCTGATCGGAGACCGACAGGTCCTCATACCGAAAGAGGCCGTCGCCGAGACTCGCCAGATAGGACTCACCTGTGTCGAGCCTGCCCGTCGTGTGAACGTAGGAGCACTGCGGGCTGATGAGCTTACGCAGACAGGCCACGTCGTTGGCCAACATGGCCTGGATGCGGGTTCTCTCCAGCGTGCGTACCGAGTCTGCCGTGATGGTCATCGGGGCTGTTCCTTTCCCACGCGGGTCGTGGCATGCGGGCGGACGAGATCGCGGCCCCGGGTTCGTCGGCGCTACGAAGCGGCATCAGGCCGCGGGCGTGCAGCGTCACAGCTGATGCGAGGAGAGAGGGGAGCCGATCACGGCTCAGAAATCAGGAAGGCAGGCCGTACGCCTGCGGTGGGTGCGTCCGAACGCCAGCGCCAGTTGGAGGCCGCGCACCACGGTGAGGACGGTAGTACGCCCCGGACGAAACCGTCCCTTCGTTGCGTACAACCTTAGATTGCGGTCGATCGAAGGCCGAACTCGTTCACCCGCTGGACACGGGGGCCGAAGCTGACCAAGCTGAGATCTCACAGACCCGCGGCCCTCGTCGGCCGCCGCAGCGACAGGGAGGCATCGTGGAATCGGAATCGCCGATCTCATCGCGTGTCGGCTCCCGTGCTGCCGTCTGGGCCCACCATTCCGGAGTGGTCAACGTCGGCACCGTGGGCGATGACTCTGCCGGATGGTGCGAGCGTCCCAAGAAGAAATGACTCCGCGTCCCCGCTGCCGCAGGCAGAGCGGGGTTTTCGGAGCATGCCGTCATGGCCTTACGGTCCAGGTAAGGCCAGCGCCAGTCAGCGGGCTCCGTTCCACGTAAGAGGTAGGCGGGACCGCGTTGGCGGTACCGCATGAGGCCGCCTTGTGCCGCCCCCACGGCCGCATTCGAGTGGCCACGGCCGGCAGACGGACATTCCGGATCCGACACCCCCCACGAGCTCGGCGGCATGTGACCGCCCACTCGTGGGGCGCTGTTTCACGCCCGGAGAGACGCCGGCCGACCCCCACACGGAGTTCGACATTTCAGGAGTATCGACCATGCATGAAACTTGCCGTCCCCTGGGTTCGACCGACCTTTCGGTGTTCCCCGTGGCGCTCGGCGGGACGGCCTTCGGCATGAAGGCGGGCACCCGGGAGTCACATCGACTGCTCGACACGTACCGGGCCGGTGGCGGCAACTTCCTGGACACCGCGGACTCCTACCGGCCGCCGGTGCAGGAAATCGCCGGATTCGATTCGGAGTCCATAATCGGCTCCTGGCTGAAGACCTCCGGAGCCCGCGATGAGATGGTCATCGCCACGAAGGTCGGGAAGCACCCTGCGTATCCCGGCCTGGGCGCGACGAACATCCGACGCGCGGCTGAGGCTTCTCTGCGGCGGCTGCGCACCGACCGGATCGATCTGTACTTCGCGCACTTCGACGACCAGGGCGTCCCCCTCGAAGAGACCGCCTCGGCGTTCTCCGAACTGGTCGACGCCGGAATGATCCGCCATATCGGCCTGTCCGACTTCTCCGGCAAGAGAGTGTCCGAGTGGATGGACGTTGCAGCCAGGAACGGGCTGCATCCGCCCGTCGCTGTTCAGCCGCACTACAACGCCGTCGAGCGCAGCGGCTTCGAAACCGACCTGATGCCGGTCGCCCTGCACCACGCGCTGGTCACCGTCCCCTACCGGGGGCTCGCCTCGGGATTCCTCACCGGCAAGCACCGGTTGGAGCGCGACGACGCTCGTAGCCGGTTCTCTCCGGCGGCGCAGTACGTCAACGAGCACGGCGCTCAGGTCCTCGACGCGCTGGACGAGATCGCGCAAGAACGCGGGGCGCAGATCTCGACAGTGGCCCTGGCATGGCTCGCGGCCCGGCCCACTGTGGTCGCGCCGATCTTGAGCACAGGCAACGCCGCGCAGCTGCCTGCGCTCCTCGCGGCTGCCGAACTCGCGCTGACCGACGCCGAGAACCGACGCCTCGACGAGGCGTCAGGCCGCCTCGTGCCGCAGGGCTGAATATGGGTCGATACTCGGCGTCGGCGGGGCTGAGCCGGCCGTTCGCCGAGTGTCGCCGACACGGGTTGTGGCCAGGGACTTTGCCTGAACGGGGTCCGTCGGGTTCGCCTGTGACGCCTGGTCATGTGCAGTAGTTCGTTCTTGCCTCGGAAGGCAGTACAGGCACGAGGCCGGCGTCCATGTGGCTGAGCGCCCTGCTGTGCACGGCTGGAGCGGCCGTCCTGGCCGGAGCCCGGTCGCTGACCGCCGTCGGCGAGTGGTCGTCATGCCCGTCCTGCCGCACCGGATCCCTACGCCTGCGGCCATCGCGGTCCTGCTCATCGCCCCTCGCCTGGTTCACTGGATGGCTGCGTCAGCGCGCCCGCAAGGGGCCCGTACCAGTCGGCCCTTCCTCGCCTTGTCGAAGCGGCTGACGACCTTCCCGGGCGACGGCCATAGCCTGGGGCTTTAGCATTCCTGTTGACCTCGGCAGGAGCGCCGGGGCATTCGTGGAGGGGCGGCATGGATCTCGGCGGTCTCGACATGAACGCGCTGACGCCGCTGCACGCGCTGCTGGAGGTGCGGCATGTGACGCGGGCCGCCGAGCGGTGCCATATGAGCCAGCCCACCATGAGCGCCTACCTGGCCCGGCTGCGCCGCTACTTCGACGACGAACTGCTGGTCAGGGGCGCCGCCGGTTACGAACTGACACCGCTGGGGCACCGGCTGCTCCCGCTGGTGGCCGAGGTGCTCACGGCGGCCGAGAGCGTCTTCCGGACCCGGGCCGGCTTCGACCCCTTCACCAGCGAACGTCGCTTTGTGATCTCCTGCTCCGGCTATGCGACCAGTGTGATCGGCCGCCCTCTGAACGCCCGCCTCGGCAGCGGTTCGCCGGCGCTGTCGATCCAGTTCTGCGCGTTGAAGGACGGGTTCGCGGAGCGCGACCTGCTGGAGGCCGATCTGGTGATCGCCCCGCTGAGCTTCAGCGTCCCGGCCGAGAGCGAGAAGCTGTTCAGCGACGACTTCGTCTGCCTGCTGGACTCCGGCAACCCGGTGGCGGCGGAAGCCGAGCTGACGGCCGAGGTGCTCTCCGGACTCCGGCACGCGGGCGTGAGCCGCAGGTCGGGCACGCCGACCGTCGCGCACCGGCTCATCGACGGGCTGGGGGTGCAGGGGCGGCTCGCGGTGCTGACCGACGAGTGGGCGAACCTGCCCTGGCTCGTCCAGGACACGGACCTGGTCGCGCTGCTTCCCCGGCGGGTCGCCGAGCGGGCCTCGCGGGCCGGCGGCTTCACCATCCGGGAGGTGCCCGGGTACGACGGGGCGCGCTTTACCGAGTCGATGCTGTGGCACTCCAGCCGCAACGCGGACCCCGGGCTGCGGTGGTTGCGCGGCGAACTGCGTGCCGCGCTGGGCGCGCGCTGACCCACCACCCGCGGACCCCGCGAGAGGCACTCAGAGACCGTCGCCGCGGAGTTCCTCCAGGATCTCACCGACCTTCGACGCGACGGCCTCGGCGGATCCGCGCGCATAGCGGGAGTTCATCGCCTCATAGGTGCTGCGGTCGTAACTCGCGGCATCCGCCATGTACTTGGCCGCTCCGTTGGCCATCGTCATGACGAGGGTGCCCGCGAACGGGGAGTCCTCCTTGATGCCGAGGCCGGTCGCGCTGGACAGTTCCGCCCGCAGGGCGACCAGCACGATGTCCCCGATCCGCACCGCGTCGATCGGCACCTCCGCCTTGCCGTCCGGCTGGAAGGGGTAGTTCCGCACCGGGCGCAAGTCCTGCATACGGGCGGGCGCGACCTGCGCGTGGACGGTGGTGCTGGTGTTGACGACCCGCAGACCCCCGCCCGTACCGGTGCACCGGATCCCCTCGCTCACCCGGACCGTCTCGGCTCCCAGTCGCTCGCCGAGCAGGTCCACCAGTAGGTGACCGGCCTCGTGGACGTCGGCTCTCGTGTACGACCCACCCCTGTGGGCGACATACCGGTTCGCGGTGAGGAACGGGGCCTGGTCGCCTGCCGCGCCGATCAGGAAGAGGGCGACGGCCCCGTCCCCGTAGGACTCCTCCACATGGCGGCAGGCCGTGCCCGCCAGATCCGAGGTGACGAGCCTTTCGCCCGTCCGCGTGCGCGACTCGTTCATGACGGAGGACTGGACGGCGTAGTTCATCAGGATCGCCAGCGGCTGCCCCCCGTCGTCCTCGATACGGACGACACCCACGCTCTTGTCGGACACGCCGTTCTCGTCGGTGCCGAGCCACCAGCCGTCCGCTGTGAGGACGTCCCGGTTGACGTTGACACCGCAGGTGCCGCGCCCGAACCCCACCCGGGCAGACCGCATGGTCTGCCGGGCCTGCGTCACGGAACGGACCACGGCGTCCCGCACGGCTTCCCGCAGCAGGGCGTCGCTCCGTCCGCCAGTTCCCGCCGCCTGAAGATGCGGGGCGGAGAAGGTGTGGCTCGCGCACACCACGGTGTTGCCACCGGCGAGGCGGCCGGCCGTGGCGGCGGCCTCCCGTAGCTCGCGCACCGCGTCGTCGGGAATCGACGTCAGCTCGACCACGACGAGGGCGACGCGCTGCGACCCGTCGTCGAGGAGGACCGCCCTCGCGTGCAGGCTGTCGTGTTCGCCGGTGAACCCGTCCAGGGGATAGACGTCGGGGGGAAGGTCGATGACCGACTTGCCGACGCCGGCCGTGATCATGGGACCGGTCACCGCAGCGTGCCCCTGATCATGCCGACCAGACCGTCGACGATGCCGGTCTCGGCGTACCCCTGCACGATGGGGCAGCCGTTGACCTCGAAGGTGTTGCGTGCGTACGACTGGTCGTCGGCGAGGTAGCCGATGCGGTCGTTGGCGATGGAGATCAGCAGGGTGTTCGCGAGGGGGGACTCCCGCTGGAGCCGCCGGTAGATGTCGGTCACCACCTCGCCCGACACGCCGGCCAGGGCGACCTCGTTGATGGTGACAAGGCCCAGCCGCAGGTCAACCGAGTCGACCTTCTCCTGGATCATGTCCTCCATCACGTCCACGCCCTCCTTCATGGGACAGGCGAGCACCCGTTCCGCCGCGCCGATACGGACCGTGGAGGTCGACTCCCGGATCCCGCCCGCCACCCGTACGGCTTCCGCGCCGACCATCAGCCCCTGGGCGGCCATCGCCTCGTAGGCGAACACCCGCTCGTCGTCGGTGGCGCCCCGCAGCTTGCCGAGGGCGACCCTGGGCGACTGGTCGCCCACCGGCCCGAGGGTCCACAACGCCACGACACCGCCGCCGAGGTGCCGCTCGACATACGCGGTGGCCGCCCCCGCGAGGTCGGCGCTGACCTCCTCCGTGCCCAGCACCACGGTGGAGTGCACCGCGTAGTTGAGCAGCACCGCGATCGGGTCGCCGGTGAGGGTCTCGAACCTGAGCACCCAGACGGTTTTGTCCGACGGGCCGTCGGGGTTGACGCCCATGGACCACTTGCCCGCGATGTACTCGTCGCGGTTGACGTTGACATCGGCGGTCCCCTTGCCGAGGCCGAACCGGGCCGGCTGGGACGACGCCCTGGCTGCTTTCAGCGCGCTGATCATCCTGTCGTACACCCAGGCGGTGTAGGTGTCCGACTCCGGAGGTCCCCCGTGCGCGAGCGCTCCCGGGGAGACCAGGCCGATCCGGGGGGCGCTGTGGGTGTGCGTCGCGGTGATGACGATGTGGTCGAAGGGGATGCCGAGTTCCCGCTCGATCCGCTCGCGGACCGGCGTCATGTCGCCGGCCTCGATCAGATCGGCCGACAGCAGGGCCACCTCGTGCGCCCCGTCGTCGAGGACGAGCGCCCGGAGGTGGATCGGGTCGTGCACGCCGGTGAACGAACCGCCCAGCGGATTGAGATTGGTCAGGTCCTCGGGTGTGATGTCGACTTTGGCGACACCGACCCGCAGATTCCCTGATGCGGACGAGTTCAAAGGTGACTCCTGGTCTTTCCGGGCGAGGCTGAAGCCGGCCGCAACGTCAGCCGGCCGAAACCGCTGCTACGCCTTCTTCTGCTGCAGAGCGGGCTCGCGCATCGAGGTGAACTGGCAGTTGATGATCTTCGACTCTTCGCCGGCCGGTTCCCATACGACGGTGAAACGGTTACGGAGGGCCAAGACCCCTTCCGCCACCTCCACTTTCATGTCCTCGACCCCGCTGATGAAAGCCAGCCCTCCCAGGAAACGGATGTCCTCCTCCGTGCGCTCGATCGACAGATACTTGGTCCGGGCGTTCCCGATGTAATCAAGGATTTCTTCCTTGGTGTTGATGTTGCCGTTTCCGTGTATCCAGACCACTCCGTCGTCGAGGAGCGCCGCCAGGGCTTCGCCATCCGCGCCGAGCATGGCATCCCGACGGGATCGGTCCAGTCGAAGGATGGTGCTCGCGTCCGTCATCTCAAGGCTCCTGTGCAAGGGTCGAGCCGGGATTCCCCGGTATCGGTGGGAACTCTTCCATTCGCGGCGGGGAACCAGCAAGACCAGGGGAATGACGATCCCCTATGTTCGCTATAGGGGATCCTGATGAGGCGGCGAGGCGGGCCGTCGGCGGGTTCCCGCGGGTGCCTCACCGATCGCTCGCGATGCCGCTGAGCAGGGACGAATGCCTCTGGGTCGGCGACTGTCGGCGTCGGCTGCAAGCCCTCTGCGGCCACCTCCTGTCGATTTCCGTACGCACATCTTGCGTTACCGGATTCTTGCGTCCGTCGCGTCGGGGGTGGCACGGTCTCCCTACCCGGCCCATTTGGCCGCGGACCGCTTACCCGGGAAGCCGCCGACGAGCCCGTGAGCGCCGCGCCACCACAACGAGGTTCGCCGGGTGGCCCCGCACAAACCCTGTGCGAGGAATTCCAGCTAAAGCATTCAGCGGATATTCCGCGCATTACGGCGGTGGGCATGCTGCTTGCCCTGCCTGAGCGGAAAGCTCGTCGAACTCCGAATGTTTTCCCGTGTGGCCCGTCCCCGGTCAGGTTCGAAGACCCCACAACGTAGTGAGGAATCAGCGAGTATGCCCAAGGACCAGAGCTCGCCCCGCCCCTGGTACATAGCCACTCTCGGCGGCATGGCTTCCTATCTCGAAGGCGCGACCATGGTGAGCCTTTCCATGGCCGTCATTCTGTTGCAGAAGCAGCTCGGACTCAGCGCCTGGAGTGTCGGCGCGCTCAGCGCCTCACTCACCCTGAGCTTCTCCACCGGGGCCATTGTCGGCGGCCGTCTCGGTGACCTCTTCGGACGCCGGGTGATCTACTCCGCCGACCTGGTGATCTACGCCCTCGGCGCGCTGATCGTCATCCTTTCCCCCAACCAGGCCGTCCTGTTCGCCGGCGTCATCGTCACCGGTCTCGCGATGGGTGCCGACATCCCGGCCTCGCTGGCCCTGGTGGCCGAGGAGGCGCCCCCCGGACGCCAGGGTGCGGCGGTGGCGTACTCCCAGACGCTGCTGATGACGGGCGTCGGGGTCTCCCTGGTCATCTCCAACTTCGTTGCGGATGCGGGCAGTCTGGGCGCGCGGCTGCTGTTCGGCCACCTTCTGGTGGTCTCGGTCATCGTGTGGTTCCTGCGCCGCGGCGTAGCAGAGTCGTCGGCCTGGCTGAAGAGCCGCGCCGAGAAGAACTCGACCGGGCCGCGGAAGCTGAAGGAGGCCTTCCGTAAGCCGCACGGGACCGCTTTGCTGGCCACCACCCTGTTCTTCGTGATCGGCGGCATCATGCCGAACACGCTGACGCAGTTCGGCCCGTACCTGATCGTCAACCTCGGGCACTCCACCATGCAGGTCTTCAGCACGATCGGAACGGTCACCTTCGTGGTGGGTCTGGTGATCGCGCTCCTGCTGCAGCGCTTCGCGGACACCAAGTCCCGCACCGTGTGCCTCGCCCTCGGCCTGGTCGCCCTGGTGGTCGGCCCCCTGGTGGCCATCCTGGGCAACTTCTCCGTGGCGTCCCTGACCGCCCTCTTCATCCTCAACACCGTCGCCGGAAGCTGGGCCGGTGACGGCATGTACCGCATCTTCACCCAGGAGATCTTCCCCACCGAGATCCGCAGCACGTCCCAGGGGTTCACCTACGGCATGGCCCGCTACTGCATGGCCGGGTTCGGCCTGCTCACCCCCGCACTCGTGGCCTTCTCACCGACCCTGCTCATGCTGCTCCTCATCGGCCTGGGGCTGGCCGCCGCGGCCATCGGCCTGCTGTGGCTTCCGCGGATCCCGCGCCACGGTCTCAACGAGCAGACCCCGGTGACCGTCCCCGCCGACCGCGCCTCGGTGGTCGCTCACTCATAGCCCCGTACGTACACCCCCGTACAGCAGAAGGAAATGTGCCCCTGTGTCTCCCGTCCCGCTCCGCACCCTCAACGACGGCGGCGTCATCCCCGCCCTCGGCCTCGGCACCGCTCCCCTGGATGACGCACGGACCGAGGAGGCGGTGGCACACGGCCTCCGCATCGGGTACCGGCTGATCGACACAGGCGCCGTCTACGGCAACGAGGGCGGCGTCGGCCGGGCCGTCGCCGCCGCCGAAGTCCCCCGTGAGGAGATCCGGGTCCTCACCAAACTCCCCGGTCGCCACCACGGCTACGACACGACCCTGGCCGCCTTCGAGGAGTCCCGCGACCGGCTCGGCCTGGAGTACGTCGACCTCTACCTCATCCACTGGCCGCTGCCGCGCCTGGACAAGTACGTCGACTCCTGGAAGGCGATGATCAGGCTTCGCGAGGAGGGACTGGTCCGCTCGATCGGAGTGTCCAACTTCACCGCCGAGCACCTGGACCGCCTGGAGAAGGAGACCGGGGTGCTGCCCGCCGTCAACCAGATCGAGATGCACCCCCAGCTCCCGCAGGAGGAACTGCGCGCCGTACACGCCGAGAAGGGCATCGCCACCCTCAGCTACAGCCCTCTCGGCCGCGGCACGGGACTGGTCCAGGATCCCGCGATCGGGGCCGTCGCGGCGGCCCACCGGGTCACCCCCGCCCAGGTGATCCTGCGCTGGCACCTCCAGCTCGACACGGTCCCGCTTCCCCGGTCGGGCGATCCGACGCGGCGGCGCGACAACCTCGACGTGTTCGGCTTCGAACTCTCCGCGGACGAACTTGCCCGGATCGGCGTCCGCGCCCGCGTCCGGATCGGCTTCGACCCGGAAAGCCACGAAGAGTTCTAGCCGGCGCTCAGGCCCGGACACGAAAGACCAGACACGAAGGAGAAGACGAATATGCGTTTGTCAGCACCGACCGGGACCGGCCCGGAACAGGCTGAACTCGGAGAGCGGATCAGAAGCCGTCGCGGGGCCATCGGCGGCCCCTTCCTGGTGTGGCTGCGCAACCCCGCGCTCGGCGACCACCTGGAAGCACTCGGTACGTACTGTCTCCGCGAGTCCTCACTGCCGCTGCGACTGCGGGAGTTGGCGTTGTTGGTCGCCGCTCGCCACTTCGACGCGCAGCACTCGTGGAACGCGCACCTGGCCAAGGCGGTCGACGCCGGGGTGGACCCGGCCGCGCTGCAACGCCTGGCCCGCGGGGAAGAGCCGCGGTTCAGCAGCCCGGACGAGGAAGTCCTCCACCGCTTCGCGTCCGAGGCGCTTGAGGGGCACTTCGTCGGCGACGAGACCTTCGCCGCCGGACTTGAGCACTTCGGGGAGCCCGGGCTGGTCGACCTGGTCGCCGCTCTGGGGACCTTCTCGATGTTCGCGATGGCCCTGAACGTCTTTCAGGTGGACCTGCAGGCCGACCACGATCCGCCGTTCCCGGACATCAAGGGATTCCGCCGGATGTAGCGGGGCGGCAGACGAGTCGAGCTGTACGCCGGGTTTTGTCGCCGACCATCGCGATGTTCGGTACGCCTGCGGCGAGGGCGAGTTGCTTGGCGAGTGTGTCGCCGACGGTCACGGTGAGATCGACGCCGTTCTCGGCTGCCATGCGCCCGACCTCGCGGTGAGTACTCCCCAGATTCTCCCCGGGGAATGGTCCTGTGCGTGGCGGCGTAGGCGATGCCGGCGGAGAAGCGTTGGCTTCCTGACGGGTGGTGAGGTGCAGATGCGCAAGCATGCGCAGAACGCAAGCAAAGATTGCGCTACCGTGCCCTCGCCACCCTGAGATTCACTCTGCTAGCTTCCGCCTGGGCCAATTCGGCCATGAATTCTGCCCCCGTCTCCATCATGTCAATCACGCGGAGAAGGATTTTCTGCGTTGTCACTAGAACGTTCCAGTTTCATGGCTGGGTGAACGTCGGACGAAAGCGAGCCTCGTGAGAACGGCTGCGCTTCAGGACGGCATCGCTTTACGCAAGGTCAAAGGGGCAGAATTGGGCGCGAGGGTGTCCATCGCCTGCACCTTCAATGCCGACGATGTGGGTCACGTGGTCGATCGTGCCGGAGATCTGGTCTCCGTGCTCAACTACGCCGGCCACGGTGTCGAAAGGCCACCCCACTCGGTCAGCGCGACGATGAAGTGCGCGTTGATCGGCCTGGTCGGTACTGGCTTGGTGCAGATGCTGACTGGCGATGCCTACGCCGAACCCGAAGTACCGCCGACGACGTGGTGTGGGACGCGCGTGCCTGGGCGTCAGAGCCACGCAGAGTCCGACCTCTGCTTCCTTCGCATCCGCGCTACCACCCAATTAGCCCCGCTGAGCAATACACGCGCATCCTGCGACCCGTCTGTGCCTCGTCAAGTCGACTGTTCGCCCTTACCCAGATCCGCATCACCATCATCTGCCTCCGCGACGACAACCCCGTACCTCGTCCCCAATCGCAGGGTTCCCCTGCAACAGCCCAGCGCTGTCTGCCTCGACACTGACGTCATGCGCAGCAGAAAGGCTCCCTCCTCATGCCCGTATCCAGCAGACGACTGCTCGCAACCGCCGTTGGGCTCGGCCTCCTGGCAACCGGATGCACTCTGGATCCCACCGACAGTGCCCATTCCACCGGCCCTGTCGTCTTAGGGTTCATCAACGGGGGCACCACTTCGTTCCATACCTGCCTGCAGACGGCGGTCACGAAGACCACATCGAACAACCTGGCAAAAGTGCGGACGGCCGATTCGCACGGGAGCAAGTCTGCGGAACTGCGCAACGTGCGGGACATGATCGCGCACAAGGTCGACGCCATCATCCTGCTCAGCGTGGACGCCAGCGCCCTGGACGCCGACATCGCTGCGGCGCAGAAGGCGAAGACACCCATCGCGCTGATCGCGGTGACGCCGTCGGACGACAGCAAGATCCTCGGCGCCGTCATCAGCGACCTGCCCGGGATAGGGAAGTTGGACGCCCAATGGGTCGATGACGACGCCGCCGGCAAACCGGTCGAGGCCGGTGTCGTCTCCGGCGACGGGAGTACGTCGTCCAACTTGATGGTCGACGGATTCACCAAGAACCTGGCAGCCAATGTGCAGGTGGTGGGGGACGAGCGGGGCATGTTCGACCGGGCGAC
Source organism: Streptomyces sp. NBC_01478 (assembly GCF_036227225.1). Lineage (GTDB taxonomy): Bacteria > Actinomycetota > Actinomycetes > Streptomycetales > Streptomycetaceae > Streptomyces. Next base: position 8,006,955 of record NZ_CP109444.1, read on the forward strand.
GGCCAAGGCTGCCGCAACCAAGATGATCCAGGCTCACCCCGACCTCCGGTACGCGTTCGTGGCCAACGAGGACATGGCCTTCGGCGTGCGGCAAGCGTTCGATGCGGCGGGCGCCCACAGCGTGAAGATCGTGACCGTCAACGGCACCGACCAGGGACTCGCCGCGCTCAAGGACGGAAAGTTCGCGGCGACGGTCTCCAACTCGGTCCAGGACTTGGGAGCACTGGCGGTGACACACACGCTCGCTCTGCTGCGCGGCGAGGACAAGGACAAGATCGAACACATCGATGCCCGTCTGGTGACCAAGGCCAACGCGGACACCGCGCCCCTGTACTGCGATACGGATGACTGATCGGCCAAGTCAAGGGGGCGGCTGGCAGCTGCGTTGAACGGCGAGCTGCAGGGCGCCTGAAGGCGTCGAGGAGGCCGTCGGCTTCAGCCTTGATTCCTCGCGGCATGCCAGGTGGTCGGGATCGGCTGCCAGGAGTTGGGCGGCCAGGTGGCGAAGTTTTCCTGGGTTCCCTTGCGGCAGGGCTCACGCCGACGGCGACAAGGGCCTCACCAACTCCGTGGAGACCAGGTGGACGAGTCCGGGATGGCGTTCCACCGCGCACACGTGATGATCGTCGACCTCGTCCGCAACGCTCCTGAGCACGTTCCGGCAGTCGGTCGTGCGCGAGGCACACCACCTGGCGGCGGTGTGCCTCGCGCGGCTGTGGTTCCGGCGAGCCGGTCATGGACTGCGGCGGCGCAGCAAGGTCGAGATGGTGACCGCTGCCACCAGGACACCTCCGTAGAAGACCGAGGAGACCCACGCTTCCAGACCCAGCAGTTGGAGCCCGAGGATGCCGGTCGCCAGGAAGTAGATGCCGATGAAGGTACCGACCGGGTTGAAGCGTCCGGGCAGGACGATCGCGGTGCCGAGGAAGACCGAGGCGAAGACCGGCAGCAGCAGGGTGTCGGAGGTAGTGGGGTTGTAGCCGCCCAGAGCCGCGACGGAGATGACCGCGCCGACACCGCACAGGGCGCCGGAGGCGACGAAGGAGCCGAAGCGGATCCGGTTGACGCGGATGCCGGAGAGCCGGCTGACCTCTCTGTTGGCTCCGACGAAGCGGATGTGGCGGCCCAGCGGTGTGAACGCCAGCAGATAGGCGAAGCCCGCCACCAGCACCACGCCGTAGTAGAACGAGATCGGCAGCCCGCCCACGGAGTACAACGCGATCCTGCCGAACCCGGTCGGCAGACCGCTGACCGTGTTGAGGTGCGACAGCCACAGGGCGATGCCGCCCAGGAAGGTGCCCATGCCCAGGGTCACCACGATGGTGTTCACCCCGACCACGACGACGAGCAGGCCGTTGACCACGCCGACCACGATCGCGCCCAGGACGGCGACGAACGCCGCCGGCCACACTCCCCACCCGTGCTCCACGACCAGAACGGGCAGGATCGTGGCGGAGAACCCGAAGACCGCCGGGACCGACAGGTCCACGAACTCTCCGACACAGACAGTGCACAGCAGGGCCATGGTGAGGAACACCAGGGCCTGTTGGGAGCCGAAGACGGTCTGGAAGGTTCCCTTGGTCAGGAACACCCCCGGCTCCGCGGCGGCGTACACCGCGATCATGGCCACCCAGATGCCGATCACCGAGTAACGCGAGGCGAAATGTCCGGCGAGGGCGGAGGCCGATGTCAGCTTCCCGGTTCGCGCGGCCTTCGGCGCGGCAGGGGGTGTGTCGGTGTCTTGCCGGCTGGTGACGTCCATCAGTCTCCCTGCCCCTTTTCTTGAGGTTGTGTGTCATCGCCGAAGACCGCCTGGACGATGGCGTCCTGTTCCAGTTCGCCGCTCAGCTCCTTGGCGACCCGGCCGTCGCGGAACACCAGCACCCGGTCGCACAGCACGGCGAGGTCGACGGGGTCGATCGAGGCGAGGACGATTCCGCAGCCGTCCCGCGCGGCCTCCCGGATCGCGTCGATGATGTCGTGGCGGGCGCCGACGTCGACAGCCTGTGTCGGTTCGTGCAGCACCAGCAGGTTCGGTGCGCCGGCCAGCCACTTGCCCAGCAGGACCTTCTGCTGGTTGCCGCCGCTCAGTGTGTGGACCGGCGCTTGTGGGTGGGGCGGCCGGATGTCGAGTTTCGCGATCATCGCGGCGGTCTCCTCGGCCTGCCACGCGGCGCCGGTCCGCAGTCGGCTGCCGCGGGCGCGCACGCGCGGCAGTGTCAGGTTGTCCGCCACCGAGAGCTCGCCGGCCACCCCCGCCTCCAGGCGGCGCTCGGGTACGAACGCGACCCCCGCGTCCACGAACTCCTCGGTGCAGCCACGTCTGCGGTCCAGCGCGAGGTCGCGCCCGTGCACCGACAGCGTGCCCGCGTCGGCCGGGCGTGCCCCCGCCAGTGCCTCGGCCACCTCGACGAAGCCCGAGCCGATCAGCCCGGTCAGGCCGATGACCTCGCCGCGCCGGATGTCGAGGTCGAGGCCAGCCACTGGGCCGACCGCCAGGCCCCGTGCCGAGGCGACGACCTCGTCCTTGACCTGGCTCCCGACCCTCCCGTGCGTGACGAGGTGACGTCCGAGCATCAGGCGGGTGAGCGAGACCTCGTCCACCTCGCTCGTGGGCAGGCCTGCCTCGACCACGGCGCCGTCGCGCAACACCGTGACCCGGTCGGTCGCTTCGACGACCTCTTCCAACTGGTGTGAGATCAGCAGGACCGAGGTGCCCTCGTCGACGAGCGACCGGACCAGCTCGAAGAAACGGGCCCGCGCGGACCTGCCCAGCGCCCGTGTCGACTCGTCGAAGACGATCAGCCCACCCCCCGGGCGGTGGTCCTGCACCGCCCGGGCGATGGCGACCACGGCCCGGTCCTCCGCCGAGAGCTGCCCGACCTGACGGCCGACCTCCAGGGGCCGGTCCAGCCGGGCCAGGACCCGCTCGGTCGCCCGCTGCTCCTCGCGGCGGTCGATCCGCCGCGAGAGCCGGCCTGCCCGGTAGTGCCCCAGCCGCACGTTCTCCCACACCGTCAGGTCGTCCACCAGCCCGCTGTTCTGGTGGACGACCGAGACTCCCGCCTCGCGCTGCTGCATCGGGCGCACGGGCAGCGCCAACTGCTGCCCGTCCACCGCGATGGAAGCTCCGGGGTCGGGCGCGTACACACCCGTGAGGATCTTGACGAGGGTGGACTTCCCGCAGCCGTTCTGGCCGACCAGTCCGTGCAGTTCTCCGGGGGCGATCCGCAGATGGACCCCGCGAAGCGCCCGGGTCGAGCCGAACGCCTTGGACAGCTCGGCCACTTCCAGACGATGGCGCGGTGCCGTGTCCGGCGGGTCGGTCCGCGAGCCGGCGCTCGCGGTGTGCGCCTCGTTCGTCACCCGATGCCCCAGAGCTTGGCGAAGTCCGCCTGGAAGGAACCGTCGCCGAACCACTCACCCGAGGCCTGGGCCGCGGCCGTCACCTTGATGCTGCCGATGTTCTCCTTGGTGAACAGCCGTATGGGCTGGGCCTCGTCGATGGGCCCGGACCTGGTCATCATGCGCAGGAGTTCGTCGGTCACGCCGAAGCCCATGTAGAGCTGGTCCGCGGCCACGACGGCCTTGACCGAACCGCTCTTGATCAGGCCCAGTCCGTTCACCGAACCGGCCGCTGTGGACACGGAGATGCTCGACGAACGCCCCGACTGCTGGACGCCCTGGAGGGTGGGCTGGAGGCTGTCCTCGAACTCGGTGTAGTAGTAGTCGGCACTCGGGTTGCTCAGGACGTTGGAACTCGCCTTCGAGGCCAGCAGGGCCGGCGTCGAGGCGGTGATCTGCTTGACCGTGACCTTGCAGCCCGGGCAGTACTTCTTGTAGATCGGCAGCGAGTCGGCCACCATCTTGAGCGCTGTGGGGCTGTCGGCATTCTGCGCGATGATCAGATTGGCCTTGCCCTTGGAGTCGGCGATGATCCACCAGGCCATGGCGGTGGGCTGAGAACTCGCACCCGGCACATAGCTCACCTGGTTGCTGTTCTCGACTCCGGCCGGGGGGTTCTGGTCCGCGATGACGATCGGGATGCCCTTGGCCTTCGCGGCGTCGAGGGCGTTCTGCGCCATGCCGTAGGGGATCGCGTCCAGGATGATCCCGGCCGCGTCCGCGGTGATCGCCTGCTGGACGCAGGAGGCGATCGCGGTCGGCTGGGCCTTGCCGTCGCACACCTGCTGCGAGAGGCCGGCCTTGGACAGCGCCTGCTTCGTCGACCCGGCCGTGGCGACGAAGGCGGGGACCTGCTGGACGATCGGGACGTAGAAGACCTTGCGGCCCTTGAACTTGTCCACGCCCGGCACACTCGCGGTGGGGACGGGGTAGGTCTTGGCGACGGCCTGCAGGGCCGCCACCTTCGCCTCGGCCGTGGCAAGCCCCGATGCGGAACTGTCCTTGCCCGACGTGGTGGAGCCGGAACTGGAGCCGGAGCTGCCGCATCCGGCCAGCGTCGCCGACGCGGCGAGCACAGCCGTGCCCGAGGCCAGCCATCGTTTTCTGATAAGCGCCATTGCTCATGCCTCCATGGCCGGGCGTCCGTACTGCCTTGAGCGGACGCTGGTGCTGTCTGGAACCGCCCACCGTCACTGCGCGGGCGGAGAAGAGCGGAGAAGATACGAGACGAGTGCGTTCGGGCCCTGGACCGTGGCTTGGGCCGCGGCGGCACCTCACACCCGAGCCAGATCGGGAAGCGGACCGTGGGTTGGTGCGGTCGCCTAAACGTCCTCGACCACGTAGCGCCCGTTGATCACAAAGACCGCGGATTGATTCGGATCGGGCGGTCGGCCGGTAGCCGAAGATTCCCGGCTCGGAGCCACGATGACGCCGAGCACTTCGACGGCTCATTCCCCCGCGTCCGAACCGAGTACGGCGCAGTGATCACGATCTGCATCGTCAACCCCTGCCTGCCGCAAAGGCCCAGTTCGCGGACCAATTCCGTCAATGGCCGAAAGTGTGTGCATGTCGGCAGGCACGCGGAAGCGCATCGGCAACAAGTTAAGTTTGCGAGTCGCGCACGGGCTGCGGTCTCCCCCAGAGGCTTTCCTCTTGGTCGTGGACGACCTGGACGCTGGATCCATGGAGTTCCAGAGACCAGAAGTTCTCGCCGACGCCGTCGTGCTGTACAGCGCCGGTCCGGGGCGTTCGGTGGCAGCCGTGGCCAGGGATCCGGGTGTGAACCACGAGATGCCGCGCCTGTGGATCAAGGCTGCCGAAGAATCCGAAACGCTGTCCGTGCGTGCGCAAGCCGGACGGAAGCAGTAAGTGCGCAAGCAGTGGGCCAAGCATGGACAGGGCCTGCTCTGGATGGGAGGGCAGGCGATGCGGAGCTGGGCATCCGAGATTGCTGTTACGGAGCGAAGGAGGCCGGTTGTTCATTGGTTGCCGCGATGTGATCTGACTCGTTCCTGGGCGAGTTCCCTTGGCCCGCCTCCCTCCCGGTGAGCACGCTTCAGCCAAAGCCCACAGGCCGGCACTGTGCCGAACCGAGTTTCCCAGCTCAGGCCTCGCGGTCGCGAGTGGGTTCTGTTACGATCACTAGATCGATATAGTCGAGGTAGGCGTGTTGCCCGATGTGACCCTGACGGTCTTCCGCTCCGTCAGGGTCTGCCGTCCGGGTTCGCCGCCTGCGAGGTGGCTCCGCCCGACTGCATCGCCCCATGTTCGACGCGGCCCGGAGGGACACCGGTGCCGTGGACGACCGGAGGACCGCCATGGACCGCCTGCTTCTCATGCGTTGTTTCGTCATCGTTGCCGACCTCGGCAGTTTCAGCGGCGCGGCCAAGGCGCTGGGGTCGTCGGGATCACTCGTGTCGCGGCATGTCGCCGAGCTGGAGCGGCAGGTCGGCGTCCGGCTGGTCAACCGCACGGCCCGCTCGGTGAGCCTGACCGAACCGGGCCTGCGCTACGCCGAGTTCGCCTCCCGCATCATCAAGGAGATCGACGCCGAGGACGCCAACATCGCGGACCTGCACGACCGGGCGGAGGGCGCGCTCAGCATCATCTGCCCGAAGTGGATCGGGAGCCTGGACCTCGGCGACGCCATCGCCGCCTTCTCCGCCGCGCACCCGAAGATCCAGATCCGGTTCGAGCTGGGAGGCATGTCCGACCGGACCTACGACTTCCTCGACGGCGGTTTCGACCTCGCGTTCCACACCAGGGACCTCCGGGACTCCAACGTCCGGCTGAAGAAGATCGCCTCGCTGCCCTTCGTCCTGTGCGCGTCGAAGACGTACATCGACGAACACGGCCCCCTGACGCACCCCAACGACCTGGCCGCCCACGACTGCCTCGTCCACGTCAACGACCCGGTCTGGCGCATCGGGCACGGCCCCACCTCCACGCTGCACAAGATCCGCAACGTCGCCTTCTCGTCCAACTCCTACATCGCCCTGCAGAAGGCGGCCGTCCACGGGCGCGGCATCGCCCTGCTCCCACAGCGGTCCGCGTACGACGATCTCGTCTCCGGGGCCCTCCAGATTCAGCTGCCCCACCTGGCGGCACCCGACCGGCCGCTCTACGCGATCCACGGGCCCGGGCCGGGAACCCAGCGCAAGATCACGGTCTTCCTGGACTACCTCGCCCAGTGGTTCGCGGAGAACCCGATTCCCACGATCGGCCGCTGACGTCCGCCGACACTTGCGCGGAGCGAAAACTTATATTCTGCCCCCCCATGCGGATCCAGTACGTCTTGGCCCCTGGCTGTACCGACGACCTGGAGTTCGTGGACGCCCAGGCCGGCTTCGTGGCGGGACTCGGCGCGGTCGAGCAGGTCGACGTACTGCCCTTCCATAAACTCGGCGCCGCGAAATACGAAGCCCTCGGCCTTCCCTTCCCGCTGCTCGACAACCCGGTGCCCGACCCCGACCTGATCGAGAACGTTCGCGAGCGCTTTATGAGGCGCGGAGTCCAGGCTTACTGAGCGCCGAGCCATGGCTGGCATCAGCTTCATGTGCGGCGGTTTGACGGTGACGACAACTGTGGACGCCGTCATGGTCGGTTGGTAACGCGGCCTTCCCCACCGGATCACGGGGCGCCCGGCACTCGGTTGTCGGCCGCGCTAGATGTCGCCTGAAGGTAAGAGCGAGCAGCCCTAGGTCGACTATCTGCCTGTGAGAGGAAGCGACACGGAATTGCCTCTGGCATTGTCGATGCTTGTCGGATCCGTAGGGGGAGCTCTGGGTGCGGGGATGTCCATGCCTTGTGGCGTTGCGGCAATGGGTGTGGCGGGTGAATAACGGTGGCAACGCTTGCGGCCATGGCGTTCTTGGTGGCCGCTTGGTGGCCGGACGCCTCTGGACGGTGCGTCACGGGGCGGTACAGGACAACCGGCCGTACATGCTCTGATCAGGCCGAACGTCACTGGGCAGCACGACGAGGCACCGCACAACACGATCGCTCATGGTCTTGTAATGCGTAGGTATTGCCACCTACCTATGAGTGCGGGGAGCACATGTTCGTCTCGGCTACCGGGAGCCCGGACTAGGGACCATCCCTGCAGATGCAGGGAGCAGCCGATCTCTTCGGACGTGGCGGACAGCACGCTAGGACCAACCCCGCGGGCGTGGGGATGGTCCCCCGCCGTCGGCGGGGACGTTCGAGCCGAAGGAGTGCTCCCCGCACCCGCGGCGACGGTCCTCAGAACCGGGCTGTGCCCCTGCTCAAGGAAGCGCACTCCCTGGCCAGATGCCCTCTCTCCCAGCCTCGGAACCCGTCCCAGGCCAGGGACATCCCAGGGACTTTTCAGGGACTTTCACGCCTGTCTCAGGGACTTTTCAGGGACTTTCCGCCGCGTAAGCAGGGAAGGCCCTGACAGCGCTGAAAGACAAGAACGCGCTGGTCAGGGCCTGTACCTTCAGCATTCGATGATGTTCACCGCGAGGCCCCCGCGCGCCGTCTCCTTGTACTTCACGCTCATGTCCGCCCCCGTCTCCTTCATCGTCTTGATGACCTTGTCGAGGGACACCTTGTGCGAACCGTCCCCCCGCATCGCCATCCGCGCCGCGGTCACCGCCTTCACCGCCGCCATGCCGTTGCGTTCGATGCAGGGGATCTGGACGAGGCCGCCGACGGGGTCGCAGGTGAGGCCGAGGTTGTGTTCCATGCCGATCTCGGCCGCGTTCTCGACCTGCTCGGGGCTGCCGCCGAGGACCTCGGCCAGCGCGCCCGCCGCCATCGAGCACGCGGAGCCGACCTCGCCCTGGCAGCCGACCTCGGCGCCGGAGATGGAGGCGTTCTCCTTGAAGAGCATGCCGATCGCGCCGGCGGCCAGCATGAAGCGGACGACACCCTCCTCGTCCGCGCCGGGCACGAAGTTGATGTAGTAGTGCAGGACGGCCGGGATGATGCCGGCCGCGCCGTTCGTGGGGGCCGTGACGACCCGGCCGCCCGCCGCGTTCTCCTCGTTCACCGCCATCGCGTAGAGCGTGATCCACTCCATCGCGTGCGCCAACGGGTCGCCCTCCGCCCGGAGTTGACGCGCCGACATGGCCGCCCTGCGGCGGACACGGAGTCCGCCGGGCAGGATGCCCTCCCTGGACATGCCCCGCGAGACGCACGCCCGCATCACACCCCAGATCTCCAGCAGCCCGGTCCGGATCTCCTCCTCCGTACGCCAGGCGCGTTCGTTCTCCAGCATCAGCGCGGAGATCGACAGGCCCGTCTCCTGGGTGAGGCGCAGCAGCTCGTCGCCGGTGCGGAAGGGGTACTTGAGGACCGTGTCGTCCAGCTTGATGCGGTCGGCGCCCACCGCCTCCTCGTCGACGACGAAACCGCCGCCCACCGAGTAGTACGTCTTGGACAGCAGCTCGGCGCCCGCCGCGTCGTACGCCCACAGCGTCATGCCGTTCGCGTGGTACGGCAGTGTCTTACGGCGGTGCAGCTTCAGGTCGTCGTCGAAGGAGAACGGGATCTCGTGCTCGCCGAGGAGACGGATGCGCCCCGACTCCTTGATCCGCTCGACCCGTTCGTCGGCCCCCTCCACATCCACCGAGCGCGGCGACTCGCCCTCCAGGCCCAGCAGCACCGCTTTCGGCGTGCCGTGCCCGTGGCCGGTCGCGCCGAGCGAGCCGTACAACTCGGTGCGGACGGAGGCGACGGAGTCCAGCAGTTCCTCGTTGCGCAGCTTGCGCGCGAACATACGGGCTGCCCGCATCGGGCCGACCGTGTGGGAGCTGGACGGGCCGATGCCGATCGAGAACAGGTCGAAGACCGAGATGGCCACGGTGACTCCTCAGAACGCAACAACGCAGGGTGGTGCAAGGGGGCGGGACACCGGCGCGCACCTCCCAGTGTGCGCCGGTGTCCCCGACGGCGATTGCCGCCTGGTGGGCCGACCTACAGCCCGGGATACAGCGGGTACTTCTCCGCCAACGCGGTCACGCGGGCCTTGAGCCCTTCCACGTCGTACGACGGCTTGAGCGTCTCGGCGATGACGTCCGCGACCTCGGCGAAGTCCTCGGCCGAGAAACCGCGGGTCGCCAGCGCCGGCGTACCGATGCGCAGGCCCGACGTCACCATCGGGGGCCGCGGGTCGTTCGGGACGGCGTTGCGGTTGACCGTGATGCCGACCTCGTGGAGCCGGTCCTCGGCCTGCTGACCGTCCAACTCCGAGTTCCGCAGGTCGACCAGGACCAGGTGCACGTCCGTACCGCCCGACAGGACGTCGACCCCTACGGCCTTCACGTCGTCCCGCACCAGGCGCTCGGCCAGCAGCCGCGCCCCCTCCACGGTACGCCGCTGCCGCTCCTTGAAGTCCTCGCTCGCGGCGACCTTGAAGCAGACCGCCTTCGCGGCGATCACATGCTCCAGCGGACCGCCCTGGAAGCCGGGGAAGACGGACGAGTTGAGCTTCTTCGCGAAGGACTGCTTCGCGAGGATGATCCCGCCGCGCGGACCGCCCAGCGTCTTGTGGGTCGTGGATGTGACGACGTCCGCGTACGGCACCGGGTTCGGGTGCAGACCCGCGGCCACCAGCCCCGCGAAGTGCGCCATGTCGACCCACAGGAAGGCCTCGACCTCGTCCGCGATCCGGCGGAACTCGGCGAAGTCGAGCTGCCGCGGGTACGCCGACCAGCCCGCGATGATCACCTTCGGGCGGTGCTCCTTGGCGAGCTTCTCGACCTCGGCCATGTCGACGAGACCGGTCTGCGCGTCCACGTGGTAGGCGACCACGTCGAACTGCTTGCCGGAGAAGTTCAGCCGCATCCCGTGGGTGAGGTGGCCGCCGTGCGCCAGGTCCATGCCGAGGATCGTGTCGCCCGGCTGGGCCAGCGCGAACAGCGCGGCCTGGTTCGCCGAGGCGCCCGAGTGGGGCTGCACATTGGCGTACTCGGCGCCGAACAGCTCCTTGACCCGGTCGATCGCGATCTGCTCGGCGACGTCGACGTGCTCGCAGCCGCCGTAGTAACGACGGCCCGGGTACCCCTCGGCGTACTTGTTGGTGAGGACCGAGCCCTGCGCCTCCATGACCGCGACCGGAGCGAAGTTCTCCGAGGCGATCATCTCCAGCGTGGACTGCTGCCGGCGCAGCTCGGCGTCGACCGCGGCGGCGATGTCCGGGTCGAGCTCGTGCAGGGGCGTGTTCATCACAGACATCAGATGTACGACTCCTCAGCCGGCGGAAAACGCGGTGTACTCGTCGGCGGAGAGCAGGTCGCCCGGCTCCTCCGCGACACGCACCTTGAAGAGCCAACCGCCCTCGAAGGGGGCCGAGTTCACCAGCGACGGGTCGTTCACCACGTCCTCGTTGATCTCGGTGATCTCGCCGCCGACCGGCGAGTACAGGTCGGACACCGACTTCGTCGACTCCAGTTCACCGCAGGACTCGCCCGCGGTCACCGTGGAGCCCACATCGGGGAGCTGGGCGTAGACGACGTCGCCGAGCGCGTTGGCCGCGAACTCGGTGATGCCGACCGTCGAGACGCCGTCCTCGGCGACCGACAGCCACTCGTGCTCCTTGCTGTAGCGGAGCTGCTGGGGGTTGCTCATGGCCTGAATTCTCCTGTACGCGGGGGAGTGCTGGTGAATGGGGAACTGCAGAGGGATCGGCGAACAGGGGCGATCCGCCCCGGCTCACAGACCTGACGCTACGACGACTGTCACTTCTCGCGCTTGTAGAACGGCAGCGCCACGACCTCGTACGGCTCGTGACTGCCCCGGATGTCCACGCCGACACCGGCCGTGCCCGGCGCCGAGTGCGCGGCGTCGACGTACGCCATGGCGATGGGCCTGCCCAGGGTGGGGGAGGGGGCGCCGGAGGTGATCTCGCCGATCACCTGTCCGCCGGCGACGACGGAGTACCCGGCGCGCGGGACCCGGCGGCCCTCGGCGACGAGCCCGACCAGGACGCGCGGCGGCTGCGAGGCGGCGCGCTCGGCGGCCGCTTCCAGGGCCGTACGCCCGACGAAGTCGCCGTCCTTCTCGAACTTCACGACCCGGCCGAGCCCGGCGTCGAACGGGGTGAGGGAGGTGGACAGCTCATGCCCGTACAGCGGCATCCCGGCCTCCAGGCGCAGGGTGTCGCGGCAGGACAGCCCGCAGGGGACCAGACCGACGCCCTCGCCGGCCTTGGTAAGCGCCTGCCACAGCTCGACGGCGTGCTCCGGCTTCACGAACAGCTCGAAGCCGTCCTCGCCGGTGTAGCCGGTACGGGCGATCAGCGCGGGGACGCCGGCGACCGTGCCGGGCAGACCGGCGTAGTACTTCAGGCCGTCGAGGTCGGCGTCGGTGAGGGACTTGAGGATGCCGGGGGACTCGGGACCCTGGACGGCGAGCAGGGCGTACGCGTCACGGTCGTCGCGGACGACGGCGTCGAAGCCGGCGGCACGCTCCACCAACGAGTCCAGGACAATCTGCGCGTTGGACGCGTTGGCCACGACCATGTATTCGGTCTCGGCCAGCCGGTAGACGATCAGGTCGTCGAGAATCCCGCCGTCGGCCCGGCAGATCATGGTGTAGCGGGCGCGGCCCACGCCCACGGAGGCGATGTTGCCGACGAGCGCGTAGTTGAGGAGCTGGGCCGCCTCCGGTCCGGTGACCGTGATCTCGCCCATGTGGGAGAGGTCGAAGAGGCCGGCCTTCGTGCGGACGGCGAGGTGCTCGTCGCGCTCCGAGCCGTAGCGCAGCGGCATGTCCCAGCCGGCGAAGTCGGTCATCGTCGCACCTAGCGAGCGGTGCAGCGCGTCCAGCGCGGTACGACGGGGGGCGTTACTGCTCATCGGTCGGTCTCCCAAGGCATGACGGCGAGGTCGTTCCTCCCCATCTGTCATCGGGACCTGAGAGGTTCGCCATGACCGCACGGGTCACGGGTTGCACCTTGGGTGGGACCACCGTCGCCGGCGGTCCGCTTTTCAGATGTGCCTCGCCCGCGCGGTAACGGGGCCTGAGAGATTCAAGGGAGGGACTTGCTCCTTCGGCGCCCCAGACGCCCTACGACCGACGTCGTACGACTGGGGACTCTCCCGCGCGGATTCAAGCGGCCGGTATGCAGTTGGCGGGCACATCATCGCACAGGCTTTGTAACAGGCCTGTGGCCGGAAGCGAACGGAACCGCGAGACACCGTGCATTACCTTCTCTTTACGTTCAGTGGGGAGAACCTTTCCTGACCCCGCAGGGAGGACGATCACGGTGACAAGGACCACGGTGTACGCCGCGACCTCGGCCGTAGCGCTGCCCGAGCAGCCCTCGGCCCCGGCCAGGGAGGCATGCCCGGCCCGCCCGGCACCGACCGTCCGCGACCTCCGCGAGCGCGCCGGCCACAGCCCGCACGGACTCCGCTTCGGCCCCCGCGACCTGGTCGTGGTCACCGGCCTGCCCGGCAGCGGCAAGTCCACGCTGATGCGGCGCGCGGTGACGGGCGACGGCGTCCGCGTCGACAGCCAGGACACCCGGGACCGCTGGGACGCCCGTATGTCCCGTATAGCGGGCGGTCTTCCGTACGCGGTCTACCGCCCCCTGGTCCGCCTCGCGCACTACGCCAGACTCCACCGCGCCCTGCGCTCCCCGTCCGGCGCCGTCGTGCACGACTGCGGTACGCAGACCTGGGTGCGCGGCTGGCTGGCCCGCGCCGCCGGGCGCCGGGGCGGCGCGCTGCACCTGGTGTTCCTCGACGTCAGCCCGGACACCGCGCTCGGCGGCCAGCGCGAGCGCGGGCGCGGAGTCTCGCGGTACGCGTTCCTGCGCCACCGCAGGGCCGCCGCCCAACTGCTGCGCTCGGTGGAGCGCGGTGACCTGCCCCGGGGCGTCGACTCGGCGGTCCTCCTGGACCGGGACGCGGCGGACGTGCTGCGCCGGATCGACTTCGCGGACTGAGCCGCTAGCCTTTTCAGCCACAGCAGGGTTACAGCAGGCGGTTTCACCAGCAGGCGGTAGGTAGATGGACTTCCCGGCGGACTTCCCCGGACAGGCGTACCCCCACCCGCATCCGCACGGCGGATGGCCGGGCAACGAGCTGGAGGAGGTGCTCTCGATGTCCCTCGGCATGCCCTCGGCCGGCGGCCGGATCGTCGAGGTGCTCGGCCGCAGCTTCGTCTGGGTCCCGCTCCCCAGCGGCGGCGGCCCGCAGAGCGGCCCCCTCGACCTGCCGACGCTGGACATCGAGGGGCAGGCGTACGTCCCGGTCTTCAGCTCCGAGGAGCAGTTCCGGCAGGTCGTCGGCTCGCATCTGTCGTTCACGATCGCGCCCGCGGTGGAGTTCGCCCGCGGGCTGCCCCCGCAGGTCGGCATCGCGGTGAACCCGGGCGGCACGGTCGGCGTCCCCCTCCCGCCGCTCGCCGTGGCCGAGCTGTGCCGCATCGGCCGCAGCGCCCTCGACGGCCCCACCAGCGGCGGCCGCGTCCGCCTCTTCGAACCCGACTGGCAGGACGACCCGGTCGACTTCCTCGCCGCGGCCTCGGCGGAGTTCGCCGCCACGGGCGTGGTCGCCTCGGCCCGCCGCTGCCTCGCCGCCATCGAGACGGCCGACCCCGTGATGTTCGTGGGCGTCGAACTCACCAACTGGGACGGCGACTTGAGAGCGGCCCCCATGGACGCCCTCTCCCGAGCCCTGACCACAACCCAGGTCACATGGCCGGTCAACCTCGTCCTCCTGGACGTAACCCAGGACCCGGTGGCGGACTGGATGCGCCAGACAGTGCGTCCTTTCTATACACAGGGTCACTAGAAGTTCCGAGCCGGCCACAAGCGACCCGCACTCGCGAACGCACCCCGGGCCCCCACCCCTTGGGCGCTTAAGCTGTTTCCAACGCAGGGCAACTAAGAAGAAGGAGCGGACACGTGAGCGCCAGCGGCACCGCGACCGGCCAGGTCGAGCACATGCTGCGCCAGGTGACGCCCGGGCGCTACGACGCCTACGAGGCACTCCTCCGCGCCCTCGCGACCCCCCACTCCGGCCAGATCTGGATGCTCCTGTGGCACGGCCAGTCCGGCTCCCCGGACGCCCAGTACGGAAACATGCAGGTCGACAAGTACGGCTACGCCCCCTGCGTGACCTCCGCCCAGGAACTGTCGGCGAGCGGCTGGAACCGCTCCTACGAGGTGGTCGACGGCCTGGACGTGGCCCGCACCCTCTACCCCGACCACTTCGGCCTCTGGCTCAACCCGCACGCCCCCGGCGGCGGCGTCGGCATCCCCTGGCTCGACCTGCGCCGGATCGCCACCGGCCTGGAGCGCCAGCCCGCCGGCCCCCTCCGGCTGTCCGAGCCGGGCATCGAGGTCCCGCAGTTCTACGCCCTGCTCACGCAGAACGCCCACCGCACCCCCGCGGTCCGCTCGCTGCGCCGCGCCTGGGTGCAGCCCGCGCTCGGAGCGCCGTATCTCGCGATCGGTCTGGACGTCTACGACACCAGCCCGCCGGCCGTGGACTCGGTGCGCGGCATGATGCAGCAGTCGATCGGCGCGGTCCCCGACGGGCTGCCGGTGTCGACCGTGGCGATGTCCGACGAGTACGACCCGGTGGCCCTCTGGCTGCGTGCGAACGCCCGCCCGTTCTACGACCGCGAGGCCCACGCGGCGCCCGCCCAGGCGGGCGGGTACGGCTACCCACCTGTCCGTGGTGGATACTGACCCGGCGAGTCCTCTTCTCCGCTTCTCCGCAGGATTTACGTCTACGACACATTTCTTCGCGCGTAGATGGCGGCGAGATGCCCAAAATGGCGTCGAATCGGCTTTGTGTCTCAAGTGTCTTGCGTCCGGGGGGCGTTACCCACTGTCCGTATAACGGAACCCTCCAGGCTGCATCACGTTTGCGCATCCATTCGCCGTCAACCCTGGCAGCAGATCACCAAAGCGTTGAAGACTCCCGCAGCAGGGGCCGTTCGCCCCGATGTACGACGGACTGATCACGCCGCCACAGCGGCAAGTGTGGGCCGGCTACCGCCGGTTGAGAGGGGTCCCTGCCAGATGACGGCACCATTGCACGAGCCGACTGCGGATACGGCCCCGAGCGCGGCCGAGGAAGCGGCGGCAGCGAGCGCCGAGGCGAAGGCGGTCCAGGGGCGTTCCCTGGGCCGGATCGCCTGGGAACGGCTCAAGCGGGACAAGCTCGCCCTGACGGGCGGCATCGTCGTGCTCGTCCTCATCCTGCTCGCCCTGCTCGCGCCGGTCATCACCCACCTGCTCGGGCAGGACCCCGACGCGTACAACGAGAGCCTGATCGACCCGCTGTTCGGCACCCCCAAGGGGTCGCTGGGCGGCATCAGCGCCGATCACCTGCTGGGTGTCGAGCCGGTCAACGGCCGCGACATCTTCGCCCGCATCCTCTACGGCGCCCGCGTCTCGCTCCTGGTGGGCTTCCTGTCCGCCGTGGTCGCCGTGGTCCTCGGCACCGTCCTGGGCATCCTGGCGGGCTTCTTCGGCGGCTGGGTCGACTCGCTCGTCAGCCGCGTGATGGACGGCCTGCTGGCCTTCCCGCAACTGCTGTTCACGATCGCCCTGGTCTCCGTCATGCCGAACGACATGCTGGGCCTGTCCGGGTCCAACGTGCGCGTGTTCGTGATGATCCTGGTCATCGGATTCTTCGGCTGGCCCTACATCGGACGCGTGGTGCGCGGCCAGACACTCTCGATGCGTGAGCGCGAGTACGTCGAGGCCGCCCGCTCGCTGGGTGCCGGGCGGTTCTACATCCTGTTCAAGGAACTGCTGCCCAACCTGGTCGCGCCGATCATCGTGTACACGACCATGATGATCCCCACGAACATTCTCACCGAGGCCGCGCTCAGCTTCCTCGGCGTGGGCGTCAAGCCGCCCACCGCGTCCTGGGGACAGATGCTGTCGAGCGCCATCGACTACTACGAATCAGACCCCATGTACATGGTGGTCCCGGGTGTGGCGATCTTCATCACCGTCCTGGCCTTCAACCTCTTCGGCGACGGCGTGCGCGACGCGCTCGACCCGAAGGCGTCCCGCTGAACATCCGCACCACCCCCATCTGTCCCGTGGCACCAACACGGGGTCTCTCATCTAGTCCGGAGGATCCGAGATCGTGACAACCCAACGCACTCCAGGGCGGCGCAAGAAGGCATTCGCCGCCGCTGCTGCGGTCGCCGCACTGCTGACCACGGCGGCGTGCGGCGGTGGCAGCGACGACAACAGCGGTTCGAAGACCGGCGCCGCCGGCTTCGACGCCGCGAACAACAAGGTCGCCCAGGCCTCGCTGGTCAAGAAGGGCGGCACGCTGCGCTTCGGCGGTGCCCAGGATGCCGACTCGTGGGACACCACGCGTGGTTACTACGGCTTCATGTGGGACTTCGCGCGCTACTACAGCCGCCAGTTGGTCACGGGCAAGACGGAGCCGGGCAAGGCCGGCGCCGAGCTCACCCCGGACCTCGCCACCGGTCTCGCCAAGGTCACCGACGGCGGCAAGACCTACACGTACACCCTGCGTGACGGCGTCACGTGGGAGGACGGCAAGCCGATAACGTCCAAGGACGTGAAGTACGGCATCGAGCGCGTGTGGGCGCAGGACGTGCTGTCCGGCGGTCCGACGTACCTCAAGGACTTCCTCGACCCCAACGGCGAGTACAAGGGTCCCTACAAGGACACGACCAAGGACAAGCTCGGTCTGAAGGCGATCACCACGCCGGACGACAAGACGGTCGTCTTCCACCTCCCGAAGGCCAACTCGGACTTCCAGGAGGTGCTGGGTCTGGTCTCGGCCTCCCCGGTCCGCCAGGACATGGACACCAAGTCCAAGTACGGCCTGAAGCCGTTCTCCTCCGGCCCGTACAAGTTCGAGTCGTACAGCCCCGGCAAGAGCCTGACGCTGGTGCGCAACACGAACTGGAAGCAGTCCTCGGACCCGATCCGCAAGGCGTACCCGGACAAGATCACCGTCCAGTTCTTCTCGGACGCCAACCAGCTCGACCAGCGCCTGCTCAACGGCGACCTGGACCTGGACATCAACCAGACCGGCATGTCCCCGCAGGGCCGCACCACCGCCCTGAAGGAGCACAAGGCCAACCTGGACAACCCGGTCTCGGGTTACATCCGTTACGCGGCCTTCCCGCAGAGCGTGGCGCCGTTCAACAACATCGAGTGCCGCAAGGCCGTCATCCTCGGTGCGGACCACGTCTCGCTGCAGACCGCGCGCGGTGGCCCGATCGCCGGTGGTGACATCGGCACCAACATGCTCCCGCCGTCCGTCCCGGGCTCCGAGGGCCAGAAGTACGACCCGTACAAGATCTCGGGCGCGAACAAGAACGGCAACATCGCCGAGGCCAAGGCGGCCCTGAAGGCGTGCGGCAAGCCGAACGGCTTCTCCACCACCATCGCGGTGCGCAACAACAAGCCGGTCGAGGTCGCCACGGCCCAGTCGCTCCAGGCGTCGCTGAAGAAGATCGGCATCAACGCGCAGATCGACCAGTTCGACGGTTCGCAGACCACCGGCATCATCGGCAGCCCTTCGAACGTGAAGAAGAAGGGCTACGGCATCATCATCATGGGCTGGGGTCCGGACTTCCCGACCGTCCAGGGCTTCGGTCTGCCGCTGTGGGACAGCAAGTACATCGCCCCGAGCGGTAACAACAACTTCTCCCTGATCAACGACAAGACCATCGACGGCCTGTTCAACACGTACGTCACCACGCTGGACGAAGCCGGCAAGACCCAGATCTCGACCGAGATCAACCACAAGGTCATGGAGGGCGCGTACTACCTGCCCTTCACCTTCGAGAAGTTCATCAACTGGCGTGGCGACAACCTCGCGAACGTCTACACGACGGACAACTACAGCGGTACGTACGACTTCGTCAATCTCGGCCTGAAGAACCCGAAGAAGTAAACCGGCACACCCGCCGTACGGCACGAAAGGCAGGTGAAGGCCGGCGCGGCGTGGTCGCGGGCCATCGGATGACCTCCGGTGGCCCGCGGCCCCGCAGCGGGCCGTAAGCTGTGCTCGCTTACCTCATCAGGCGGCTGTTCGCCGCCGCAGTGATGCTCGTGGTCATCGTCATGGTGGTCTTCGGCATCTTCTTCCTCGTCCCCAAGTGGGCGGGCGTGGACATCGCCACGAGCTTCGTGGGCAAGCAGGCCGACCCGGCAGCCGTCGAGGCAGTACGGCAGAAGCTGGGCCTGAGCGACCCGATCTACGCCCAGGTCTGGCACTTCTTCAAGGGCATCTTCGTCGGACGCACCTACTCCGGCGGCGGCGATGTCACTCACTGCGCCGCACCCTGCTTCGGCTACTCCTTCCGCAGCGAGCAGGCCGTCTGGCCGGTGCTCACCGACCGCTTCCCGGTGACCCTGGGACTCGCGCTCGGTGCCGCCGTGCTGTGGCTGGTCTTCGGTGTCGCGGCCGGTGTGCTCTCCGCCCTCAAGCGGGGCAGCATCTGGGACCGCGGTGCGATGGTCGTCGCGCTCGCGGGTGTCTCCCTCCCCATCTACTTCACCGGTCTGCTCAGCCTGGCGATCTTCGCCTTCGGGCTCCATTGGATCGACGCGCAGTACGTGCCGCTCGACCAGAGCGTCAGCGGCTGGCTCGGCGGCATGATCCTCCCCTGGATCACCCTCGCCTTCCTGTACGCGGCGATGTACGCCCGGATCACCCGCGCCACCATGCTGGAGATCCTCGGCGAGGACTACATCCGCACCGCCCGCGCGAAGGGCCTGACCGAACCGGTCGTCATCGGCAAGCACGCCATGCGCTCCACGCTCACCCCGATCCTGACCATGCTCGGCATGGACCTCGGCGCCCTCATCGGCGGCGCCATCCTGACGGAGTCGACGTTCAACCTGCCCGGCCTCGGCCGCGCGGTGCTGGACGCCATCCGCAACCAGGACCTGCCCATCATCCTGGGCGTCACCCTGATCACTTCTCTCGCGGTGCTTCTCGCCAACCTCGTGGTGGACATCCTGTACGCCGTGATCGACCCCCGAGTGAGGCTCTCATGACGGAACTCAGCAAGAGCGGGGCAGCGGTGGGCGAACCCACGTCCGCCTCTCCGGCCCCGACCGCCTTCCTCGAAGTGCGCGACCTCAAGGTGCACTTCCCCACCGACGACGGCCTGGTCAAGTCCGTCGACGGGCTCAGCTTCGCGCTGGAGAAGGGCAAGACCCTCGGCATCGTGGGCGAGTCCGGCTCCGGCAAGTCGGTGACCTCGCTCGGCATCATGGGCCTGCACACCGCCGGCCAGTACGGCAAGCGCAAGGCGCAGATCTCCGGCGAGATCTGGCTGGACGGCACCGAGCTGCTGTCCGCCGACCCCGACCACGTGCGCAAGCTGCGCGGCCGGCAGATGGCGATGATCTTCCAGGACCCGCTCTCCGCGCTGCACCCGTACTTCACGATCGGCCAGCAGATCGTGGAGGCGTACCGGATCCACCACGACGTCGACAAGAAGACCGCCAAGCGCCGCGCGGTCGAGATGCTCGACCGGGTGGGCATCCCGCAGCCCGACAAGCGCGTGGACAGCTACCCGCACGAGTTCTCCGGCGGTATGCGCCAGCGCGCGATGATCGCCATGTCGCTGGTCAACAACCCCGAGCTGCTGATCGCGGACGAGCCGACGACCGCCCTGGACGTGACCGTCCAGGCGCAGATCCTCGACCTCATCCGCGACCTCCAGAAGGAGTTCGGCTCCGCGGTCATCGTCATCACCCACGACCTGGGCGTCGTCGCCGAACTGGCCGACGACATCCTGGTGATGTACGGCGGCCGGTGCGTCGAGCGCGGTCCGGCCGAGGACGTGTTCTACCAGCCCCGACACCCCTACACCTGGGGCCTGTTGGGCTCGATGCCCCGGCTCGACCGTGAGCAGCAGGAGCGGCTGATCCCGGTCAAGGGCTCCCCGCCCTCGCTGATCAACATCCCGTCCGGTTGTGCCTTCAACCCCCGATGCCCCTACGCCGACCTCCCGAAGGACAACCTCACCCGCACGGTCCGGCCCGAACTGGCCGAGGTCGGCAGCCGGCACTGGGCCGCCTGCCACCTGGACGCGGAGCAGCGGGAGCGTATCTGGACCGAAGAGATTGCGCCGAAGCTGTGAGCGAGAAACCCAAGGACACAGCAGTGAGCATCCCCGCGCAGACCAAAGGCCCCGAGGCCACCAAGGGCGGTGTCGCCCCCGGCGAGACCCTGCTGAAGGTGACCGGGCTGCAGAAGCACTTCCCGATCAAGAAGGGCCTGCTGCAACGGCAGGTCGGCGCCGTGCACGCGGTCGACGGTCTCGACTTCGAGGTCAAGGCCGGCGAGACGCTGGGCGTCGTGGGCGAGTCGGGCTGCGGCAAGTCGACGATGGGCCGGCTGATCACCCGGCTGCTGGAGCCGACCGGCGGCACGGTCGAGTTCCAGGGCAAGGACATCACGCACCTCGGGGTGAGCGGCATGCGTCCGCTGCGCCGGGACATGCAGATGATCTTCCAGGACCCGTACTCGTCGCTGAACCCGCGCCACACCATCGGCACGATCGTCGGCGCTCCCTTCAAGCTCCAGGGCGTCGAGCCCGAGGGCGGGATCAGGAAGGAAGTGCAGCGGCTGCTCGAGGTGGTCGGGCTCAACCCCGAGCACTACAACCGCTATCCGCACGAGTTCTCCGGCGGTCAGCGCCAGCGCATCGGCATCGCCCGCGCGCTCGCGCTCAACCCGAAGCTGGTCGTGGCCGACGAGCCGGTGTCCGCGCTCGACGTGTCGATCCAGGCGCAGGTGGTCAACCTGCTGGACGACCTCCAGCAGGAGCTCGGCCTGACGTACGTGATCATCGCGCACGACCTCTCGGTGGTCCGGCACGTCTCGGACCGGATCGCGGTGATGTACCTCGGCAAGATCGTCGAACTCGCCGACCGCGAGCTGCTGTACCGGGCGCCGATGCACCCGTACACCAAGGCCCTGATGTCGGCGGTGCCGATCCCGGACCCGCGGCGGAAGAACGCGAAGAGCGACCGCATCCTGCTCACGGGCGACGTGCCCTCGCCGATCTCCCCGCCCACCGGCTGCCGTTTCCACACCCGTTGCTGGAAGGCGACCCAGATCTGCACGACGACCGAGCCGCCGCTCCTCGAGCTGCAGCCCGGCCAGCAGGTCGCCTGCCACCACCCGGAGAACTTCGCGGACCAGGCCCCGCAGGACACGGTCCTGCTGACGGCCGCGAAGGAGGCCGAGAAGCTGGTCGGCGACGCGGTGCTGGAGGAGTCGGCGGAGACGTCGGTCGCGGTGGCGGCCGCTCTTTCCGAAGAGGCGGCCGAAACCGCTGAGGCCACCGACTCCGCGGCAGCGGAACCGGAGGCGGAAGCGGGCGGCCAGGAGTCGACCGACAAGCAGAACTGATCGCTTCCGATATCGACGCGAAGACCCCCCGCAGCCACTGCGGGGGGTCTTCGCGTCGGTGAACCCCGTGGTGTACGCCGCCGTCGCGTTGTAGCGAGCCACCTCGGTTGACGCATGACAGGTGTGCGGGCACGTCAGGCGGCCTGTGTCACCTCGTGCCGCCCGGGCCGGTCATCAGGAGTCAACTCCCCAGTAACGCATGACGAGTTGGTAAAGTCATGCCCATGACCAGACAGGTGCGGGCAGAGTCGAGCGGGTCCGACTGATCGGAAACACGCACCGAAGGGACGACTTCATGGCACTCTCCCGTTCGGCACGTCTGGGGGCCCTCGCGACCGCGGCGGCCTCCTTTCTTGTCATCGCCGCTTCCCCCGCCCCCACCCCCGGCGCCGACGGCATCGGTGACTCCTACTTCCCGCAACTGGGCAACGGCGGCTTCGACGCCCGGCACTACGCCCTCGACGTCGCCTACAACCCCGACACCGACCGGCTCGACGGCCGTACGACACTCACGGCCCGCGCCACCCAGAACCTCTCCTCCTTCGACCTGGACCTCCAGAAGCTGGAGGTCACCAAGGTCCAAGTGAACGGAAGACGGGCCCAGTTCACCCGCACCGGCGACGAACTGCGCATCACGCCGAGGGACTTCCTCCGCAAGGGCAGAGACTTCACGGTCACCGTCACCTACGGCGGTGTACCCGAACCCCTCAACGGCCCCATCGTGTTCGGCTCCGACTACGGCTGGATGAAGACCGCCGACGGAGTCTTCGTCGCCTGCGAACCCAACGCCGCCTCCACCTGGTTCCCGTCCAGCGACCACCCCTCCGACAAGGCCACCTACGACATCCGTATCAAGGCCCCCAAGGGGCTCACCGGAGTCTCCAACGGCCGCCTCGTCTCGACGTACGACAAGGGCGACTCGACGTACTCCCACTGGCGGGAGTCGAAGCCCATGGCGACCTATCTCGCCACCGCCACCATCGGGAAGTTCGACGTGAAGACGGGGACGACCCCCGGCGGCACCCCGATCTACGTCGCCATCGACCCCGTCCTCGCCAACAGCAACAGCGTCGACGTGTACGCCGTGACCGCCGCCGCGACCGACTACTGGTCGCAGGTCTTCGGGCCGTACCCCTTCGAGGAGACCGGTGCGATCGTCGACGACATGCCGGAGGCCGGCTTCTCGCTGGAGGTGCAGAGCAAGCCCGCCTACTCCGCCGTGCGCAGTGAGTCGACGATCGTGCACGAGCTGGCCCACCAGTGGTTCGGCGACTCCGTGTCGGTCGCGCACTGGAAGGACATCTGGCTCAACGAGGGCTTCGCGACCTACGCTCAGTGGCTGTGGGCCGAACACCAGGGCACCCGCTCCGCGCACGACTCGTTCCTGGCCGGCTACAACTCCCGCCCCGCGGACAGCGCCTTCTGGCAGACCGTCGTGGCGGACCCGCAGCGGGACACGATGTTCGCCTCCGCCGTCTACCAGCGCGGCGCGATGACCCTCCAGATGCTCCGCGAACGCATCGGCGACACCGCGTTCTTCAAGCTGCTGCCCGCCTGGACGAAACTCCACCGCTACGGCAACGGCGACACGGCAGGCTTCATCAAGCTCGCCGAGAAGATCAGTGGCCAGCAGCTCGACGACCTGTTCCAGACCTGGATCTCCACACCGGGCAAGCCCACCCTGTAGCTCCACCCTGCTGATCCGTCCCGCCGAACCCCACGGGTAACAATGTGGGGTGCTCCAGCAACTGTTCAGCCCCTCCGTCCAGCACACGCTCGACCTCGTCGGCATCTTCGTGTTCGCCATCTCCGGCGCGCTGCTGGCCGTCCGCAAGAACTTCGACGTGTTCGGCATCGCCGTCCTCGCCGAGGTCACCGCGCTGGGCGGAGGGGTGTTCCGGGACCTGGTCATCGGGGCGGTGCCCCCGGCCGCCTTCACGGACCTGGGGTACTTCCTCACCCCGTTCCTCGCCGCCCTGCTCGTCTTCTTCCTCCACCCGCAGGTGGAGCGGATCCAGACCGGGGTCAACGTCTTCGACGCGGCCGGCCTCGGCCTGTTCTGCGTCACCGGCACGGTGAAGGCGTACGACTACGGGCTCGGCCTGACCGCCTCGGTGGCCCTCGGTCTCGGATCCGCCGTCGGCGGCGGTGTGCTGCGGGACGTACTGGCCAACGAGACGCCGTCCCTGCTGCGTTGGGACCGCGACCTGTACGCGGTCCCCGCCATCGTCGGCGCCACCATGGTCGCCCTCTGCATCCGCTACGACGTGCTGGGGCCGTTCACCAGCGGGCTCGCGGTCGTCACCGCTTTCGTGCTGCGCCTGCTCGCGATGCGGTTCCACTGGCGAGCTCCGCGTGCGTGGAACCGGCGTTCGACCGTCCGTGAGGAGTAGTGCTCCCGGTCTTCGCGTGCGGACGGTTCTTGCCCATCTCCAGCGTCAGCCAGCGGAACACGGCCTTCACCTGCGGCCGCCACAGCGCCATCGTGTGACCGCCGTCGCTGCGCGGCAGGAACACCACATGCACGGTCGTCGGCGCCTCGGCGACGGAGGCCAGAGCGGTGCCCGTCTCGTAGCCGTCGCCTGACTCGCCCGAGATGTACAGCGCGATCGGCGGCGGGGTCCTCTTCGCCTTCAGCAGCAGGTAAGGGTTGTTCGCGGCGCGCAGGGCCGGGCTCGCAGCGGCGAGTGAATTGCGTTCCGCGATCGGGTCGTTGTAGCCGGACATGCCGACGGCCGCGCGGTAGCGGTCCGGGTGGGCCACCGCGAGCTTGACCGCGCAGTGCGCCCCGGCCGAGTAGCCGGCCACCGCCCAGCCCGAAGGGGCCGCCTCGGCGCGGAAGTTGTCCATGACCATCTTCGGTACGTCGACGCTCAGCCAGCTGTCGGCGTTGACCGTGCCGGTGATGTTGGCGCAGCCGGTGTCGACGCCGGCCAGCAGGTTGGTGCGCGGCGCGACCAGGATGAAGGGCGCGACCCGGCCGCTCTTCATCAGCGGCAGCAACTGCGAGTTCGCGTGCAGCGACCCGAACCAGGCCTTCGCCGACCCGGGATAGCCCGGCAGCAGCTCGACGACCGGGAACGTGTGGTGGCGGTAGGCGGGCTCCTTGTACTGCGGCGGCAGCCACACGTACACCTCGGCGTTGACGCCGGACACCCGGCCCTTGAGCTGGGTGACCTCCACCCCGCCGGCCGCGCGCATGCCGGCGCCCTCGGCAGGGGAGAAGTCCTGCTTGACCTTGGGCAGCCGTTTCAGCGAGATGTCGCCGGTGCCGTTCCTGCCGAGGTCGGCGGCCTGCTGGACGTGGTTGCCGGTGCCGAGGAGGTCGGCCCAGTTGTCGTAGAGGTTGTTCTGGTTGTTGACCATCACGAAGACCAGGGTGACGGCCGTGGCCTGGGCGAACAGCAGCATCAGGGCCCGTGCCGCCACGCGTACGGCCTTGGGGCCGCGCATCCGCGACCACAGCACGAGCGGCAGTATGAGGGCGACGATCGTCAGCACGACGGCGGTGTAGAGGAACGGAGTCCCGGTGAGGCTCATGTCCCCAAAGAGGGGGATCACCGGCCGCGGGTCACGGACGAGTCCGGACACTTACCGAGAAATTGCCGGTTCCTCACCCGGGAGTCCGGTGGTCCGGCGGTGGTTCGCCGGAGGTTTCATCTGCCCGCAATAACAAAGCTACCGCTTAGTAATCGACTGTTGTACGGTTCATCCATGCGAGAAGCAGCATCCGCGCCGGCGCCCGTACGGGCCACGATCGGCGACAGTGAGTTCGACCGCGACACGGCGGTCACCCGTCGCGCCCCGGGCGTCTACGACATCGACCTCTCGGCCGGCTGGACGATCATCAGCGCCGTCAACGGCGGCTACCTCCTGGCGGTCCTGGGCCGGGCCCTGGCGGATGCGCTCCCGCACCCCGACCCGTTCACGATCTCCGCGCACTACCTGACGGCGTCCCAGCCGGGCCCGGCGGTCATCCGCACGGAGACGATCCGCACCGGCCGCACCCTCTCCACGGGCCAGGCCTCCCTCTTCCAGTACGACGAGGAGGGCGCGGAGGTCGAGCGCATCCGTGTCCTGGCCTCGTACGGCGACCTGGACGCGCTCCCCGATGACGTCCGCACCGCGGCCCGCCCTCCCTCTTTCCCACCCCTGGACCAGTGCTTCGGCCCCCAGGACGGCCCCGCCCCCGTCCCCGGCAGCTCGGCCATCACCGACCGCCTGATGCTGAAGCTGGACCCGTCCACCCTCGGCTGGGCCCTGGGCGCCCCCTCAGGCAAGGGCGAGATGCGCTCCTGGTTCGGCCTGGCGGACGGCCGCGACGCGGACCCCGTCTCCCTCCTCCTGGCGGTGGACGCGCTCCCCCCGACGGCCTTCGAGATAGGCCTCAAGGGCTGGGTCCCCACGGTGGAACTCACGGTCCACGTCCGCGCCCGCCCCGCCCCGGGCCCCCTCCGCGTCTCCATCACCACCCGCAACCTGGCCGGCGGCTTCCTCGAGGAGGACGCGGAGGTCTGGGACAGCACCGACCGACTGGTCGCCCAGTCACGGCAGTTGGCCCGCGCGCGACTGACCTGACGACCCGTTCGCCCGGCCCGCTCCGTCGGGTGCAGGGGTGCAGGGCTGGCCATCTGAACCGCGCCGGATTGCCAACTGCCGTCGAAGGGCGGCTTCTTCGGGTGCCGGCAGCCCCGAGGCGGGGTGCTCGGCGGTGGCGCGGACGTGGATCACGATCTCAGTGCCCCGCCTTCGATCCGCGGACGCCACTCGGGCTCCAGTGCGGGTCCCCCCTCATGCGGAACTCCATCCGCGGCCATCGCCGCCTGCCGAACAGCGTGACGTCGCCCGGTGTCCCGCTCCCGTCAGGCGGGACTGATCGGGCTTCGCCCCAGCCAAGCGGCCAACTGGCCGTAGGCGTCGGCCCCTTCAGGGATCGGTTGGGCCGTGGCGAAGGGGGTGTCCGCGTCCCGTTGCTCGTCCGGGAGGGCCCTGCGGGCGAACGCCAGCGCGAACTCGGCAAGTTCCGGGTCGAGTTGGAGGGGATGGCCCAGGGCTTCCGAGAGGTCCCAGGTGTGGGTGACGCCCTCCATCACGTAGCCGGAGAGGGCGATACGGCCCGGTGCCTCGCCCCAGGGAACCCGGACCAGGGCGTCCAGGCGGGCGTCGTCCGACCAGGCCTTGGCGACCCGGGTGCGGGCCTCGTCGTACGCGGTCGGCCAGTCCTCGTCCGAGACGCCGTCCACGAAGGGGTGGACGGCCATGCCGTCGCCGCCCTCGCCCACCGTCGCGATGCGGTGGGTGCCGCCGACGAGATGGCTCAGCAGGGTGCGTACGTCGAACTCCGTGCACGGGGTGGGAGCGCCGAGCCGCTCCGGTCGTACCGTCCTGATCAGCGCGGCCGCCTGCTCGGTCGCGCGGGTGTAGAGGGGGCGGGGGTCCATGGCGTTTGTGTTCATGGCCGTCATGGTGGGTCCATAACCTGACAGTTTCCGTCAACATTTGCGTCCGGTGTTCGGGAGGCCGATCCTGAGGGCGTGAAGGCCGACCGACTCCTCTCGATCCTGCTGCTCCTGCAGACCCGGGGCCGCGTCCCCGCGCACGAACTCGCCGCCCGGCTGGAGGTGTCGGTGCGGACCGTCTACCGGGACGTCGAGGCGCTGTCCGCATCGGGCGTGCCGGTGTACGCCGAGCGCGGACGGCACGGCGGGATCGAGCTGCTCGCCGGGTTCCGCACGGACGTCACGGGACTGACCGCCGACGAGTCACGCGCCCTGTTCATCCTGGCCGCGCAGGGCGCCCACGCCGCCCTCGGCCTCGACGCCGCGCTCGGTTCCGCGCTGCGCAAGGTGATGGCCGCGCTGCCGGCGCCGTACCGCCCGGCCGCCGAGGTGGCCTCCCGGCGCATCCTCGTCGACGCCACGCGCTGGAAGAGCGGGCCCCAACTCGCCGTGGACCTGGAGGTGTTGCAGGACGCGGTGTTCACCGACCGGCGGCTGCGGCTGCGGTACCGGCACAGCGGCGCCAAGGAACCCAGCACCTACACCGTCGACCCGTACGGCCTCGTCTCCAAGGCCGGTGTCTGGTACCTGGTCGCCGACCGCCGCACGCGACCCCGCCTCTTCCGCGCCGACCGCGTCCACTCGGCCACCCTCCTGCCCGACCCCGTGAAGCGCCGCCCGGGCATCGAACTCACCCACGCCTGGGAGGAGTTGCGCCGCCAGGTCGAGGAACGCCCCGGCGGACTCGACGTCACCGTCCGCGTCCGCCGCGCCCGCCTCGACATGTTCCTGCGCCTCAGCGCCTCCTCGCTCGCCGAACTCCCCACGGACGACGGGCAGGACGACGGTGAGAGCGACTGGGTGACGGTCCGGCTGACGTACGGCGTCGTCCGCGAGGCGCGCCAACTGCTCCAGTTCGCCGACGCGTTGGAGGTCGTATCGCCGCCGGAGGCACGCGCCGAGGTGGCCGCCGCGGCCGCTTCTGTCACGGAGCTGTACCAGCGAGTAGGCGGGCCCCGATCCTGAAGTCGCAGGTCAGGAAGGTCTCTTGGGCTGCTCTTTACTCGGCGCACAGGGTGGGGACAGGGCACCTACAACGAAGCCTTAAGGGGCGTTGGTTGAGTTCCCGTCACAACGCATCCTCATCGTTTTTGGAGTTGTTTCTCATGAAGCGTGCGCGTCTCCTCCCCGCAGTGGCCCTGCTGGCGCTCTCGCCCCTGGCCCTGGCGGCCTGCGGCTCTAGCGACTCCTCGTCGTCCTCCGGCAGCGGCAACTCCGGCTCCACACAGTCCTGTTCCGCGCCGACCGGCAACGCCACGGCACGGCCCAGCGGCGCCCCGTCCGGTGCGCCCACGGGCGCGGCGGCCTCGGGCAAGCCGACAGGTCAGCCGACGGGCATGCCGACCGGCAACGCCTCCGGTATGCCGAGCGGCGGACCCGGTGGTGGAGGGGGTGGCCAGGGCGGCGGCCCTGGTGGCGGTTGCGGCGGCGGCCCGGGCGGTGGCCAGATGAGCGGCGCCCCGCAGCAGGGCTGACCGCGGCTCCCGCACGACAGGGGCGGCACGGCCCGTGCATCGGGCGTGCCGCCCCTGTCGTATGCCCGTCTCCGGTGTGGCGTCAGCCGAGCCAGTGCCGCCTGCCGACGCTGATCAACCGCATCTGGCGCGTGGCGAGTCGGGTGACGCGCTCGCGCTCCTCGCCGGAGAACTCCGTGGTCTCCGTGGCCTCCATGGCCTCCATGAAGAGCGAGGCCGTGATGAGCATCTGGTCGACATAGAGGTGGGCGAGCATCAGCAGGTCCTCGTCGTTCCAGCCGCCGGACTCCGGGTCCTTGGCGAGTTCGGCCTTCACCTCCTCGGCGAACCGGGCGAGCTGCTCCCGGATGGCCTGCCGTACCGGCTGCACCCCGCCGTGCCGCTCGCGGGCGATGAAGCGGACGTGGGCCGGGTAGGTGTCCACGTGGTGGGCGATCAACTCGACCGCGCGCGTGATGCGTTGGCCGCTGTCGGCCGGGGCCACCGTCTGCCGGATCATCGGATGCAGACTGCCCAGCGCCTCCTCGACGAGTGCGACCCCGAGGTCCTCCGTGGACCGGAAGTGCCGGTAGAAGGCAGTCGGGGCGACGCCCACGGCGCGGGTGACCTCGCGCAGCCCCAGACTGCTCAGGCTCTGCTCCTCCAGCAGCCCCAACGCGGCGTCCAGCAACGCCTGTCGGGTCTTCTGCTTCTGTGCCTGCCGGATGCCGAGGGTGTGACTCATGTCATCCAGTTAACAACTGTTCTCCGTAATTGGAAAGTCGTCGGACGCGCTAGACTCAAGTTCAGTGAACAAGTGTTACTACAACCGTTCACCGAAACGTAACGAGAGCCGTCCCGGCCGTCTCGGAGGGGGATTCATCCCATGCTGTTCCTCGTCGCAGCGCTCCTGCTGTTCGGCGTCGTGGTGGGCACCGTGGCCCACGCGCCGCTCGCCTTCACCGCCGTCGCCGCCACCGTCATCGCCGTATGGCTGGGCATCTTCGCGCTCCGCGAGCGGCACGGCCGCCGCAGCCGTACGACCGCCAACTGACCGTCCGCGGCCGTCCGTCGACCGCCCGTCCCACCGCCCGCCCGATCATCGGGAGCTGAACCACCATGCAACTCACCGCACCGGCAAGCAGCACCACCACCGACGTCAAGCCCACCGGCCGGCGTGACGCCGACGGCATGGCCGTCGCGTCCTTCATCCTCGGCCTCGTCGGGCTGCTCGTGCTCAATGTCTTCCTCGGCCCGATCGCCATCGCCCTGGCCGGCGCGGCGCTGTGGCGCGGCACCGCCCGCCGCGGCCGTGCCCTCCTCGGCCTCGGGCTCGGGATCGCCGATCTGCTGGTCCTCGTCGCCTTCATGCAACTGGACAGCACCGTCTCCTGGAGCTTCTAGGAAGCGCGCCGGATCTCGCAGGCGTCCCCGCCCCTCCGGGGTGCCCACCGGGGACCGTAGAATCGGCGTCACCATGGCATACCTCGACCACGCCGCGACCACCCCGATGCTTCCCGAGGCAGTCGAGGCGATGACGGCCCACCTGAGCATCACGGGCAACGCCTCCTCCCTCCACGCGTCCGGCCGCAAGGCCCGCCGTACGGTCGAAGAGTCCCGGGAGACCCTCGCCGAGGCGCTCGGCGCCCGCCCCAGCGAGGTCGTGTTCACCTCCGGCGGCACCGAGGCCGACAACCTCGCGGTGAAGGGCCTGTACTGGTCCCGCCGCGACGCCGACCCGGCCCGCACCCGGGTCCTCGCCAGCCCCGTCGAGCACCACGCCGTCCTGGACGCCGTGCACTGGCTGGGCGAACACGAGGGCGCCACCGTCGAGTACCTCCCGGTCGACTCCTACGGCCGGGTCCACCCCGAGGTGCTGCGCGAGGCGATCGCCCGCAACCCCGACGACGTCGCCCTGGTCACCGTGATGTGGGCCAACAACGAGATCGGGACCGTTCTGCCGGTCCGTGAACTCGCCGATGTGGCGGGGGAGTTCGGCATCCCGCTGCACGCCGACGCGGTGCAGGCCTTCGGGCAGGTCCCGGTCGACTTCGCCGCCTCCGGGCTCGCCGCGATGACCGTCTCCGGCCACAAGATCGGCGGCCCGTACGGCATCGGCGCCCTGCTGCTGGGCCGCGAGTACACCCCCGTACCCGTCCTGCACGGCGGCGGCCAGGAACGCCATGTCCGCTCCGGCACCCTCGACGTCCCCGCGATCGCCTCCTTCGCGGTCGCCGGCCGCCTCGCCGCCGAACAGCGCGAGTGGTTCGCCCGCGAGATCGGCGCCCTGCGCGACGACCTCGTCACGGCCGTCCGCACGGCGGTCCCGGACGGGATCCTCGGCGGGGACCCGGTGGACCGGCTCCCGGCCAACGCCCACTTCACGTTCCCCGGCTGCGAGGGCGACTCCCTGCTGCTCCTGCTGGACGCGCAGGGCATCGAGTGCTCCACCGGCTCGGCCTGCACCGCGGGCGTCGCCCAGCCCAGCCATGTCCTGCTCGCCACCGGAACCGATCCGGACCTCGCCCGCGGCACCCTGCGCTTCTCCCTCGGCCACACCTCCACGGAAGCGGATGTGGAGGCCGTGGCGAAGGCGATCGGCCCGGCGGTGGAACGTGCGCGCGCCGCCGGGCTGACCTGAGGACCGCTCACCAGCGGTCCGGCTAGCTCTCCGTCACCATGAGGGAGGCCATCATGCCCTCGTCCTCGTGCTGCAACAGGTGGCAGTGGAGCATGTACATGTAGGTGTCGTCGGAGAAGTCGGTGAACTCCATGGCGATCTTGATCGAGCCGCCGCCGACCACCTCGTAGGTGTCGTACCAGCCGAGCTGGACCCCGGTGGGATCCTCGCCGTTGATGGAGATCAACTGGTACGGCACGTCGTGCAGGTGGAACGAGTGTTCCAGTTGGGTGGAGTTCTGGATCGTCCAGATCTCCTTCGAGCCGACCGTCGTACTGATCATCGCCATCGCGGCCATCGTCGTGCCCGCCGACCCGTTGATCAGCATGGTGGCGCCGTTCTGGCCCAGGGTGATCGTCCGCGCGGTGAAGTCGGTCGTGTCGTACCGGTCGATGGTGTTGAGGGTGCTGGGCAGGTCGTCCGGGGTGTCGGTGCCGCTGGCCGTCACCGCGAGGACGTCGTACGTGCCGCTGCCGCCGCGGATCCAGCCGGTGGTGATCACGGCCTGCAGGGTGGCGTCCGCGGTGAGGTCCATCGTGAACTCGGCACGGGCGCCGGCCACCAGGCGGATCGTGGTCACCTCGGTGGCCTCGGTCAGGTAGCCCTGGTCGGTGCTGATCTGGGTGAGGGTGCCGCCGTCGCTGCGCTGGATCACGATGATGTCGGACGGTGAGGCGTTGAGCGCGCGGAACCGGGTGCGGGTCTTGGTGGCGGTGAAACCGAGCGTGGTGGAGTCCACGTTGGTTCCGTTGAGCAGGAGCGGGAAAGTGGTGGTGCTCAGCCGGTAGCCGGCCGCGTCGTACTTGATGTCTCCGTCGGTGTCCACGGCGAGGGACTGGAAGATGAGCGGGATGTCGTCGACGCCGTAGTCGCTGGGCAGCGCGGCGGACGCGTCCGTGGAGTCCTCGACGATGATCATCCCGGCCAGGCCGTGCACGGCCTGCTTGGCGGTGGTGCCCAGGGCGTGCGGGTGGTACCAGAGCGTGGTGGCCGGGTCCTTGACCGTGAACGTGGGCGACCAGGTCGTGCCGTCCGCGAAGGCGACCTGGGGGCCGCCGTCCATCTTCGCGGGCACGTGGGCGCCGTGGAAGTGGACGGTGGTGTCCTCGCCGATGTTGTTGGTGATGTTGAGAAGGACCACGTCGCCGTTGGTCCACTTCAGGGTCGGGCCCAGGAAGTCCTGGTTGTAGCCCATCGTGGTGCTGGTGACGCCCGAGATCACCTCGGCGGAGCCGGTCTTGGCCTCCAGCGTGTACGTGGTGACGCCGTCGGTGGTGGTGCCCTCAAGGAGGTCGGGGACGGTGAGGGTGGCGTCCGCCGCGGACGCCTTGCTCTTCGCCGCGCCGTTCAGCAGGGAGAAGGCCCCGCCGGCCGCCGCGACCGCCGCGATGCCGGTCCCGGCCATCCCGCCGAGGAACTTGCGCCGGTGCAGACCCTTGCCACGGGCCGCGATGTCCTTGCCGTGCTCGCGCTTCTCGGCGGCGGATTTGCGGTGGTTGCCCTTTGCGTCGTTGTTCTGGCCGGACGCGGGCTCGCTGGTGTGTGTCATGGCGCCAGAGATTTGACCTAAGGCCTGTGTAAAGACTGGGTGACACTTAGTAGCCAGCAGGGCAAGCTATGAAAGGTATGCGTGCATGATCGCTCCTCAACTCCCCTTGGGGAGATGTCGAGTTGAGGTGCACCAGGTCACATCCGGAGCGGGGGACGCATCGGACACCGTCGTAACTGAAACGACTCATAGCCAAACCCCCATGTGACGCGAGTCACACTTGCGTCCGGTGTGCCCGCCTTACGAGTGTCATGTACCGGTCCCAGTCCCAGTACCGCCCGGGGTCCGTGTGATCGGTCCCCGGCACCTCGACGTGCCCGATGACGTGCTTCCGGTCGACGGGGATTCCGTACCGCCGGCATATCTCCGCCGTCAGTCGCGCGGAGGACGTGTACATCGCGTCGGTGAACGAGGACGCCCGCTCCACGAAGCCCTCGTGCTCGATGCCGACACTTCGTTCGTTGTACGACCGGTTGCCCGCGTGGAAGGCCACGTCCAGCTCGCGGATCATCTGCGTGACCGCCCCGCCCTTACGGACGATGTAGTGCGCGGCCGCCTGGTGCGCGGGGTCCTGGAAGGCCTTCACCGCACTCTCGTAGCCGCCCTGGGTGACATGGACGACCACCATGTCTATCGCGTAGTCGTCCGGCCGGTCCGCCCGCCGGTAGTTCGCCGAGGACGCCGCCACCCACGTCGCCTCCCGGAAGTCGACCGCCCCCGGAGTCCGCGGCTTCTCCACCCCCGGCAGCCGCCACCACAACCGCGCCAACTCGTCCCGGGCCAGCACGCCCGTCCCCACGGCGGCCGCGGCGCCGCCGATGAGCAGCGCGCGCCGCCCGGGATGCCGGCCGGTGCCGCCCGGCGGCTTGTCCCTGCCGCCCGGTGACTTCTCCGCGCCGCCCGGTGGCTTGGCTGTCCGGTCGTCCTGATCGCTCTGTGTCTCCCCCATGTGATCGTCAACGGATACTCGCGGGCCCCGGTTCCCGACGCCCCGTACCCTGGAAGGGTTATGACTGAGACCTCGCCGCGCCCCCGCCCCCTTCGCGTACTCGCCGCCATGTCCGGCGGAGTGGACTCCGCCGTCGCCGCCGCCCGAGCCGCGGAAGCCGGCCACGACGTGACCGGCGTCCACCTCGCACTCTCCGCGAACCCGCAATCGTTCCGCACGGGCGCGCGTGGCTGTTGCACGATCGAGGACTCACGGGACGCCCGCCGCGCCGCCGACGTCATCGGCATCCCGTTCTACGTCTGGGACCTCGCCGACCGCTTCCGTGAGGACGTCGTCGAGGACTTCGTCGCCGAGTACGAGGCCGGCCGCACCCCGAACCCCTGCCTGCGCTGCAACGAGAAGATCAAGTTCGCCGCGCTCCTCGACAAGGCCCTCGCCCTCGGCTTCGACGCGGTCTGCACCGGCCACTACGCCCAGGTGATCGTGAACGAGGACGGCACCCGCGAACTGCACCGCGCCTCCGACATGGCCAAGGACCAGTCCTACGTCCTCGGCGTCCTGGACGAGCGGCAGCTCGCGCACGCCCTCTTCCCGCTAGGCGACACCGTGACGACGAAGGACGAGATCCGCGCGGAGGCCGAGCGCCGCGGCCTCGCGGTCGCCAAGAAGCCCGACTCGCACGACATCTGCTTCATCGCCGACGGCGACACCCAGGGCTTCCTCGCGAACCGCCTCGGCAAGGCCGAGGGCGACATCGTCGACGAGTCCGGCTCCGTCATCGGCTCGCACGAGGGCGCGTACGGCTTCACCATCGGCCAGCGCAAGGGCCTGCGCATCGGCACCCCGGCCGCCGACGGCAAGCCGCGCTACGTCCTGGACATCTCCCCGGTCGACAACACGGTGACGGTGGGCCCGGCCGCCTCCCTCGACGTCAGCGGCCTCACCGCAGTCAAGCCCCGCTGGTGCGGCACGGCCCCCACCGGCCCCGGCACCTACACCGCCCAGCTCCGCGCCCACGGCGGCGAGACCGAGGTCACCGCCGAACTCGTCGACGGCACCCTGGAGGTGACGTTCAGCGAGCCGGTACGGGGCGTGGCCCCCGGCCAGGCGATCGTGCTGTACGACGACACGCGCGTGGTGGGGTCGGCGACGATCGCGACGACCACGCGCGCGGCGACGGCGATGGCCTGAGACCAGGCCGTCGCGCGTCGCCCGTCGCGCCGTGAAGGAAGCGGTCAGTCGTCGCTCACAGCACCTCTACTTCGTAGAAGCAGAGGTGGTCCTTGATCTGCGCCACGTCGGGCTTGGGGTCGGGGTACGCCCACACCAGGTCGGCCGCGTCCGGGAGGGACCAGTAGGACGCGTCGCCCTTGAAGGGGCAGTGGGTGTGGGTCTCGGA
Organism: Streptomyces sp. NBC_01478; assembly: GCF_036227225.1. Taxonomy (GTDB): domain Bacteria; phylum Actinomycetota; class Actinomycetes; order Streptomycetales; family Streptomycetaceae; genus Streptomyces. The sequence goes on from NZ_CP109444.1 coordinate 8,042,311, forward strand.
GGGGGTCAGGAGGTCGAGGCGCACATCCTCCGGGGGGATGTAGTAGCGCACCGGGGAGCCGGTCTCCTTCAGGACGAGGGGGCGGTCGCTCTCCGCCAGCACCTGGTCGCCGTGGACGACGCGTACGTGCCGGTCGCCCTGCTCGATCGTGATCGTGTGTCCGTCAGCCATACCGGAAAAGCACTCGCGGGCCCCTGGTTCTTCCCGCGTACGGTGACGACATGAGGATCTGTGTCTTTCTCTCCGCCGCCGATCTGGACGAGCGCTACACCCGCCCCGCGCGGGAGTTCGCCGAACTGCTCGGCAAGGGCGGGCACACGCTCGTGTGGGGCGGTTCGGACGTCGGGCTGATGAAGGTGGTCGCGGACGGCGTACAGGCCGCCGGCGGACGGCTGGTGGGCGTCTCGGTGACCTTCCTGGCGGCGTCGGCACGGCCGGGCGCCGACGAGATGGTGATCGCGGGCGACCTCGCCGAACGCAAGAGGCTGCTTCTGGAGAAGGCCGACGCCGTGGTCGTCATGGTGGGCGGTACCGGAACGCTGGACGAGGCGACGGAGATCCTGGAGCTCAAGAAGCACGGCCACACCGACAAGCCGGTGGTGCTGCTGAACACCGCGGGCTTCTACGACGGTCTGAAGACCCAGTTCCGGCGCATGGAGGACGAGGGGTTCCTGCCCGTCCCGCTCACCGACCTGGTGTTCTTCGCGGAGGAGCCGGTCGGGGCGCTGGCCTACCTCGAAGCTGTGACATAAGCGGCTACCGCCGCGGGCTTCGGTACCCGCTGATGCGAGCATGGCGGGCATGCCTACACATGTGATCACCGGGGCCGGTTCCGGCATCGGCGCGGCCGTCGCCCGCAAGCTGCACGCGCGCGGGGACGAACTCGTGCTCCACGCGCGCGACGCGGGCCGCGCGAAGGAACTGGCGGCGGAGTATCCCGGGGCACGCACCCTGGTGGGCGACCTCGCGGACCCCGACAAGCTGAGCTGGGCGTTCTCCCACCAGAGCCTGCCCGACCGGGTGGACAGCCTCCTGCACATCGCCGGAGTGGTCGACCTCGGCCCGGTGGGCGACCTGACCCCCAAGACCTGGCGCCACCAGCTCAACGTCAACCTGATCGCCCCCGCCGAACTCACCCGGCACTTCCTGCCCCAACTCCGGGTGGCCGGCGGCCACGTCGTCTTCGTCAACTCCGGTGCGGGCCTGCGCGCGAGCGCCGACTGGTCCGCGTACGCCGCCTCCAAGCACGGCCTGAGGGCCCTGGCCGACTCCCTGCGCCACGAGGAACACGGCAACGGCGTCCGGGTCACCTCGGTCTACCCCGGCCGCACCGCCAGCCCCATGCAGGCCAAGGTCCACCAGCAGGAGGGCAAGCCGTACGACCCCTCGCAGTGGATCGACCCCGAGTCCGTCGCGACGACGATCCTGATGGCGATCGACCTGCCTGCGGACGCGGAGGTCAACGATCTGACGGTACGGCCGGGACGGTGACCGGGCCGGAGCGCAGGAACAGGGCGAACGGCGCGGAGGTCCGGGACTGGCTCGACGAGGTCTGGGGGCGTACGGAGGCCGCGGTCGTCCTCGCGGGCGGCGACGACGGCGGACCGCTCGCCAAACGCGGGCTCATTGGTGAGGTGTTCGACCCCGAGGAGCTCGCGGAGCTGCGCACTCTCACCACGACCGGCACGTTCGCGGACGACATCTGCCGTTGCCACGGCAGCATGACCATCGCCCTGCTCGACGCCGAGGGCGAGTTCATCGGGAGCGGCAGCGTGCACGGCGAGACGGACGTCTCCTGGGAGCGCGGCCGATTCCGGAACAACCTGGAGGTGGCGGATCCGGAGCAACTGGTCGGGTTCTTGGAGCGGCTCGGGATCCGGATGCGCTGAAGTCCAGATCGGCGCAATCAAACCGACGTCACCCCGGAATCCGCCCCACTGTCGGCGGCTTAGGCTTCCGGGGTGAGCAACAACAGCCAGTTCAGCTTCGGCGCGGCCACCGGCATCGGATCCCTGCCCGGCACCGACGCCCGGGAGGCCGCGAAGACCGCGACCGGGGCCTTCGAGGACTTCCCGTTCCTGCCCGAGCTGCCGGCCCGGGGACCCGGCGCGGACATGATCGGGCGGACCGCCGGGCTGCTCGTCGAGGTGTACGCGCGTGTGGAGCCCAGCGGTTGGCGGATCGGGGACCGGCCGGGTCGGGACACGAAGCGGGCCTGGGCCTGGCTGGGGGAGGACCTCGACGCGTTCGAGGAGTTCACCCAGGGGTACGAGGGGCCGCTCAAGGTGCAGGCCGTGGGCCCCTGGACCCTCGCCGCCGGCCTGGAGTTGAGGAACGGCGAGTCCGTGCTCTCCGACCCCGGCGCCTGCCGCGACCTCGCCGGCTCGCTCGCCGAGGGGCTGCGCAATCACCTCGCCGACGTTCAACGCCGTGTCCCCGGCGCCCAGATCGTGCTGCAGCTCGACGAACCGTCCCTCATCGCCGTCCTGCGCGGACAGGTCAGGTCCGCCAGCGGCTACCGCACCCACCGCGCCGTCGACCGTCAACTCGTCGAGGACACGCTCCGCCAGGTCGTCGGGGTGCACGAGAACGGCCCGGTCGTCGTCCACTCCTGCGCACCGGACGTGCCGTTCGCCCTGCTGCGCCGGGCGGGCGCGGCCGGGGTCTCCTTCGACTTCTCGCTCCTCACCGAGCGTGACGACGACGTGATCGGCGAGGCGGTCGAGGCCGGCACCCGGCTGTTCGCCGGTGTCGTGCCGGGCACGGACACCGCATTGTCAGACCCTGCCGGTAGCGTCATGGGTGTCAGGACGCTGTGGCGCAGGCTGGGGCTGCGACCGGGACTTCTCGCGGAGGCGGTCACGATCACCCCGTCGTGCGGACTCGCGGGGGCTTCTCCCGAGTACGCACGCCGAGCTCTCGCCTACTGCGTCCGGGCGGCGAGATCCCTCGCGGACAACCCTGAGTGACGGAAGGACAACACGGTGGCCGGCGACAGGCAAGCGGAGACGGCGGTGCCCGCAGAGGCACGGGAGAAGCACGCGCAGCTCGCTGAGCAGATCGAGGAGCACCGCTTCCGGTACTACGTGAACGACGCGCCGGTCGTCAGCGACGCGGATTTCGACCAACTCCTGCGCGCCCTGGAGGCGTTGGAGGAGGAGTATCCCGAGCTGCGCACGCCCGACTCCCCGACCCAGAAGGTCGCGGGGGCGTACGAGACGGAGTTCACGTCCGTCGTCCACCGCTCCCGCATGCTCTCCCTGGACAACGCGTTCGACGACCTGGAGCTGGCGGCCTGGGCCGAGCGCGTCCACAAGGACGTCGGCACCTCGGACTACCACTTCCTGTGCGAGCTGAAGGTCGACGGCCTCGCCGTCAACCTGACGTATGAGCACGGCCGCCTCACGCGCGCGGCGACCCGCGGCGACGGTCGTACGGGCGAGGACATCACGCCCAACGTCCGCACGATCGCGGACATCCCGGACCGGCTGACCGGCGAGCGCGTGCCCGACCTCGTGGAGATCCGCGGCGAGGTCTACTTCCCGATGGAGAAGTTCGAGGAGCTCAACGCCCGGCTGGTCGAGGCAGGCGACAAGCCCTTCGCCAACCCCCGTAACGCGGCGGCGGGTTCACTGCGCCAGAAGGACCCCCGCGTCACCGCCGGCCGCCCTCTCCACATGGTCGTGCACGGCATCGGCGCCCTGGAGGGCTTCGACCCCCTCACCCGCCTCTTCGAGGCGTACACCCTGCTGAAGACCTGGGGCCTGCCCACCTCCCCGCACAACAGGGTGGTCGACGACCTCGACGGCGTACGGGAGTTCATCCGGTACTACGGCGAGAACCGCCACTCCGTCGCGCACGAGATCGACGGCGTGGTGGTCAAGCTCGACGAGATCCCGCTCCAGGGACGGCTCGGCTCCACCTCCCGCGCCCCGCGCTGGGCGATCGCGTGGAAGTACGCGCCCGAGGAGGTCAACACCAAACTCGTCAACATCCGGGTGGGCGTGGGCCGTACGGGCCGGGTCACGCCGTACGCCCAGGTCGAGCCGGTGACGGTGGCCGGCTCGGAGGTCGAGTTCGCGACGCTGCACAACCAGGAGGTCGTCAAGGCCAAGGGCGTCCTCATCGGTGACACGGTGGTGCTGCGCAAGGCCGGTGACGTCATCCCGGAGATCCTCGGCCCGGTCGCCGACCTGCGTGACGGCAGCGAGCGGGAGTTCGTGATGCCGGCCGAGTGCCCCGAGTGCGGGACGCCGCTGCGGCCGATGAAGGAGGGCGACATCGACCTCCGCTGCCCGAACGCCCGTGCCTGCCCTGCCCAGTTGAGGGAGCGGCTCTTCTACCTCGCGGGCCGCAAGGCGCTGGACATCGACCACTTCGGCTATGTCTCGGCCGCCGCTCTCACCAAGCCGCTGGAGCCGGCGGACCCGCCGCTGAAGGACGAGGGCGACCTGTTCGACCTCACCATCGAGCAGTTGCTGCCCATCAAGGCGTACGTCCTCGACCAGAACAGCGGGCTGCCCAAGCGCGACCCGAAGACCGGCGAGGAGAAGATCGCCACGGTCTTCGCCAACCAGCAGGGCGAGCCGAAGAAGAACGCGCTCGCGATGCTGGAGACCATCGCGGCGGCCAAGGACAGCCCGCTCGCCCGTGTCCTCACGGGTCTGTCGATCCGTCATGTCGGCCCAGTTGCGGCCGAGGCGCTGGCCCGCGGGTTCCGTTCGATCGAGCGGATCGAGCAGGCCACCGAGAAGGAGCTGGCGGACACCGACGGTGTCGGCGAGATCATCGCCGCCTCGCTCAAGGAGTGGTTCGCCGAGGACTGGCACCAGGAGATCCTCCGCAAGTGGCGGGCCGCCGGGGTCCGCATGGAGGAGGAGGGTTCCGCCGAGGACGAGGGCCCGCGCCCGCTGGAGGGGCTGACCGTCGTCGTGACCGGCACACTCGAGCACTTCACCAGGGACGGGGCGAAGGACGCCCTGCAGAGCCGCGGAGCGAAAGTGACCGGTTCTGTTTCGAAGAAGACGTCTTTCGTCGTCGTAGGTGACAATCCTGGTTCGAAGTACGACAAGGCGATGCAGGTCAAGGTGCCTGTTCTGAACGAGGACGGCTTCACCGTCCTGTTGGAGCAGGGGCCGGAGGCGGCCGCCGAAGTCGCGCTTCCGGTCGAGGAGTAGCGAGGAGCAGCGGTTGAAGGCCACCCGATCGGCGCATACCAGATGCATACGGGTGGCCGGGTCGCATTCGGGCAACCGTCTACGACCGCTGCCCGTGGAAGCCTTCTGCGGCCTACTGTTGAGGTGTGCACCTGCCGTGCCCGGCTGCGGTTGGGGCAGCCCCCTGCTCTTGGTGAGCAGGGGGAGGGGTTTTCCAAACGCGGTTCCGTTGACGGAAGTCGGGCATCGGACCGCGTGGCGTGGGCACCGCCGGCTGTGAGAGGGACGGGAATGGAACCGACCGAGAGCGCCCCCCCGGACTCTCCGCTGCGCCGGCTCACCGGCGCCTGGCGGAGGAGCCGTTGGGGAGCGCGCCCCGTGGAGCGCCCGGGCGCCCAGCCGCGCGCCACCGGACAGTACTCCACACCGGACGCCCGGCACTCCGTACCACTCTCCACCAACCCGGGCTCAGGGCTGCACGGCGGCGACGGCGAGCGCCATCTGACCTGGCCCGCCCTGCCCACGGCGGTCGTGGTCGCGGCCGCGTTCGTCCTCGGCGCCGGATTCTTCCGCGCGTTCACCGGCGACCACGCGCTCTTCCCGTCCGGCACGGTCGGCTGGTCGCTGGCCGTCCTCACCGGCATCATCGTCGGCCACCTGGTCGCCCTCGGCCGCGCCCGCTGGTGGGGCGGCACCGGCTCGGGCGCCGCCCTCACCCTCGGCGTCCTGCTGCTCTACGGCTGGGTCGCCGCCGGCATGGTCAGCCTCACCGTCGTCGTCCTGGTCGGCATAGCCAGGCGCAACCGCTGGCGCCAGGGCGTGCTGCACGGCGCGGTGGACATCCTCGGCATCGCCGCCGGAGCACTCGTGCTGGGCGCGTTCGGCCGGGTGCCGTCCGTCGAGAAGCCCTGGAACCCCGACACCTGGACGGTCTACACCGCGCCCGAAGTGGTCCTGGTCGCCGTCGCCTATCTCGCCGTGACCCGCACTCTGCTCTGGTACCTGCACGCCCCGCGCCACGGCGGACTGCCCACCGTCGCCCGCACCGCCCTGCTCAGACAGGGCCTGGTCGCGGTCGCCCTGCTCGGCATCGCCCCGCTGATCTGCGTGGTCGCCGTGGCCCAGCCGGTCCTGCTGCCGCTGTTCTCGATCCCGCTGATCGCCCTCGACTCCACCTTGTGGATGGCTCGGGCCCGGGCCGAGGAACAGTTGCGCGACCCGCTGACCGGGCTGCCCAACCGGCAGTGGCTCCTGGAGCGCATCTGGACCGCGCTGGACGACGCCGAGCGCATCGGCGCCAAGGCCGCCCTCATGCTGATCGACCTCGACCGTTTTCGATCGGTCAACGACACCCTGGGCCATCTGGCCGGTGACCGGCTGCTGTTGCAGATAGCCGACCGGCTGCGGGTGGCGCTGCCGCGCGGGGCGGAGGCCGCGCGGCTCGGCGGTGACGAGTTCGCCGTCCTGCTGCCCGTCGCCGATTCCACCACGTCCGCGACCCGGGTCGCCCGCAACCTGGTCGCCGCGCTCAGCTCCCCGCTCGACCTCGACGGGCTCACCCTCGTCCTGGAGGCCAGTGCGGGCGTCGCCGTCTTCCCCGACCACGCGCTCGACGCCGAGGGGCTGCTGCGCCGGGCGGACGTGGCGATGTACCAGGCGAAGCGGGACCGTACGGGCGTGGAGGTCTACGAGTCCAAGCGGGACTCCAACACCCCTGACCGGCTGGGTCTGTTGGGGGATCTGCGCCGGGCGCTCGACGCGCACGAGGTGCAGTTGCACTACCAGCCCAAGGTGCGCTTCGACGGTCAGGTGGCCGGGCTTGAGGCGCTGGTGCGGTGGGTGCACCCGGAGCGCGGGAAGGTGCCGCCGGACGAGTTCATAGCGATCGCCGAGTCGTCCGGGCTGATGCCCCATCTCACCGAGTACGTGCTCGACACCGCGCTCGCCCAGGTCGCCAGGTGGCGGGCCCAGGGGCTGTTCGTACCGGTCGCGGTGAACGTCTCCCCGCGCGATGTGCACACCCCCGGATTCGCGGGGTCCGTGGCCGCGCGCCTGGCCCGGCACGGTGTTCCGCCGGGCTCGCTCCAACTGGAGATAACGGAACACGTCCTCCTGGAGGACCCCCAGCGCGCCGCCGACACCCTCAACGGGCTGACCGGGCACGGCGTGAAGATGTCGCTCGACGACTTCGGGACCGGGTACTCGTCCCTGGTGCACCTACGGCGGTTGCCGGTCAGCGAGTTGAAGATCGACCGGTCGTTCGTGGCTCGGCTGGCGGTGGACACGGAGGATGCGGAGATCGTGCGGTGCACGGTTGATCTCGCGCATTCTCTGGGGTTGCTTGTCGTCGCCGAGGGGGTCGAGGACGACGAGACGTGGGAGCGGTTGCGGGACCTGGGGTGTGATGCCGTGCAGGGGTGGTTGGTCGCTGCCGCCATGCCGCCCGAGGACATGACTGCCTGGTTGCTGGCTCGGGGGTCTCGGGGGTGGCAGCGGCCTCGGGCGGCCCTGCCTGCGGCTGCGGCCGATGATCCGGGGCGGATCGGGTGAGTTTTCGGCTGCCGGTTCGTTGTGGCCGGGCGCGCCCACGCGGCGGAGCCGCACATTGATGCAGTCCCGCGCCCCTAGGAAGTGCCCCCTGTTGTGAAGTGGCTGATCAGTAGCGCCAAGCGCTCCTCGTGTGCCCCCTCCGGTAGGCGGCCGCTGCGCATCAGTGTCACCAAGCCGTGCAGGCCCGCCCAGTACGTCTCCGTCAGCAGGGCCGGGTCGTCGCCCTCGGCCGCGATGGGCTCGACGGCCTGGAAGATCTCGCCGAACGCCTCCTGCAAGGGCGCCGGGGCCTCCGGGGTCGCGAACGGCAGGTCCACCATGTGGGTGAACATCGCGTCGTAGAGGGCGGGGCGGCGGCGGCCGAACGACGTGTACGTCTCGCCCACCGCGGTCAGCGCCCCCCGCGTGTCCTTCGCCGCCAGCCGCGCCGTGCGCATCTCGGACGCGATCTCCGCGCAGCCTTCCACCGCGACCGCCGCCATGATGGCGCCCTTGTCCTTGAAGTGGCTGTAGAGCACGGGCTGGCTGTACTCGATCTCGGCCGCCAGGCGCCGTGTCGTCACCGCGTCCCAGCCCTCCGTCTCGGCCAGTTCCCGCGCGGCCGAGACGATCAGCCGCTCGCGCTCCGCCCGTTCGCGCTCCCGGCGCGTCTGAATCGTCATGCCCGGAATTCTAGCATCGCTAGCGTTCCTGTCGACGCTCTGCTAGCTTCGCTCTTGTTCCTAGCGCTGCTAGAAAACGAGATGCGGCGAAGACGAGGAGAAGTGACGTGACCATCACCGCGTACACCCTGGCGATCCTGCTGGACCTGTTCTGCCTGTTCCTCGGCTACCGGTTCCTGTTCCAGCCCGGCCCCGCCGCCATCGGCTACGGCGTGCCGGCCGACCCGGCCGGCGACGCCCGCGCCTACCTCACGATCAAGGGCTCCAGGGACGGCACACTCGGTCTGATCGGCCTGGCTCTGCTGGCCTTCGCCGGGGCCCGTGCCGAGGCCTGGTTCATGCTCTGCGTGGCTGTCATACCGCTCGGCGACACCCTGATCGTGCTGCGCAACGGCGGGACGAAGGCCGTGGCCTACGGGATCCACTTCGCCACGGCGGTCGTCGTACTGATCACCGCCGCCCTGCTGTTCCTCGTCTGACGCGGCGCCCCGGACCGGGGTCCCGGCGAAACCGTTTAACGGCTGAGGGCCCCCGCCCCATAGGATTGGCGCCAAACCACACACACTCACCCCAGAGGAACGCTGCATGCCTGGCATCACGCGCGAGGAGGTCGCCCACCTCGCCCGGCTGGCGCGTCTGGAGCTGAAGCCCGAAGAGCTCGAACACTTCGCGGGACAGCTCGACGACATCATCGGCGCGGTCGCCCGCGTCAGCGAGGTCGCCGACCAAGACGTACCGCCGACCTCCCACCCGCTGCCGCTGACGAACGTCATGCGTGCGGACGAGGTCCGTCCCTCGCTCACCCCCGAGCAGGCGCTCTCCGGCGCCCCGGCCCAGGAGCAGCAGCGTTTCAAGGTGCCGCAGATCCTGGGGGAGGACTAATCACCATGACGGACCACAGCAGCATCATCCGGCTCACCGCCGCCGAGACCGCCGCGAACATCGCGTCCGGCGTCCTCACGGCCGTCGAGGTCACCGAGGCCCACCTCGCCCGTATCGAGGAGGTCGACGCGAAGGTGCACGCCTTCCTGCACGTCGACCGCGAGGGCGCCCTCGCGCAGGCCCGCGCCGTCGACGCGAAGCGGGCCAGGGGCGAGCAGCTCGGCCCGCTCGCCGGCGTCCCGCTCGCGCTCAAGGACATCTTCACCACCGAGGGCATCCCGACCACGGTCGGTTCCAAGATCCTCGAGGGCTGGATCCCGCCGTACGACGCGACGGTCACCAAGCGGCTGAAGGCCGCCGACGTGGTCATCCTCGGCAAGACCAACATGGACGAGTTCGCCATGGGGTCCTCCACCGAGAACAGCGCGTACGGGCCGACCGGCAACCCCTGGGATCTGACCAAGATCCCCGGCGGCTCCGGTGGCGGTTCCTCCGCCGCGCTCGCCTCCTTCCAGGCGCCGCTCGCGATCGGCACCGACACCGGCGGCTCGATCCGCCAGCCGGCCGCCGTCACCGGCACGGTCGGCGTCAAGCCGACGTACGGCGCGGTCTCCCGCTACGGCATGGTCGCCTTCTCCAGCTCCCTGGACCAGGGCGGCCCGTGCGCCCGTACGGTCCTGGACGCGGCGCTGCTGCACGAGGTCATCGCCGGACACGACCCGCTCGACTCGACGTCCATCGACGCCCCGGTCCCGCCGGTCGTCGAGGCCGCCCGCAACGGCAGCGTGCAGGGCATGCGCGTCGGCGTCGTCAAGCAGTTCCGCGGCGAGGGCTACCAGGCCGGCGTCATCCAGCGCTTCGACGAGGCCGTGGCCGTACTGAAGGAACTGGGCGCCGAGATCGTCGAGTTGGACTGCCCGTCCTTCGACCTCGCCCTGTCGGCGTACTACCTCATCGCGCCCTCCGAGTGCTCCTCCAACCTCGCCCGCTTCGACGGCCTGCGCTACGGCCTCCGTACCGGCGACGACGGCACCCACTCGGCCGAAGAGGTCACCTCGATCACCCGTGAGGCGGGCTTCGGCCCCGAGGTGAAGCGCCGCATCATGCTCGGGACGTACGCGCTGAGCTCCGGCTACTACGACGCGTACTACGGCAGCGCCCAGAAGGTCCGTACGCTCATCACCCGCGACTTCGAGAAGTCGTTCGAGAGCGTCGACGTGATCGTGTCGCCGACGACGCCGACCACCGCCTTCCCGATCGGCGAGCGTGCCGACGACCCGATGGCGATGTACCTCGCGGACCTGTGCACCATCCCGACCAACCTGGCGGGCAACTCGGCCATGTCGCTGCCCTGCGGCCTCGCGCCCGAGGACGGCCTCCCGGTCGGGCTGCAGATCATCGCCCCGGCGCTGAAGGACGACCGGCTTTACAAGGTCGGCGCCGCCGTAGAGGCCGCCTTCGTGGAAAAGTGGGGCCACCCGCTGCTTGAGGAGGCACCGTCGCTGTGAGCAATGCACTGTCGAAGGCCAAGGGCTTCAAGAAGTCCAAGTCCGGCACGTACGTGTCGATGGCCACCACCGCGTTCGGCGCGCTGGGTGTCGCCAAGCAGATCAAGAAGGCGCGCACCGAGCACGACACGCTCCGTCTGATCGACGCCACGGTGTCCGCCGTCGCGCTCGTCACCGGCTTCGCCATCCTGTACCGCGAGCTGAAGCGGCTGGGCGACGACGACGTCCTGCTGGGCTGAGAGGGAAAGTTCACCGTGACCACCACGACCGACCTGGAGTCGTACGAGGACGCTCTCGCGTCGTACGACCCCGTCATGGGCCTTGAGGTCCATGTCGAACTCGGCACCAAGACCAAGATGTTCTGCGGCTGTTCGACCGAACTGGGCGCCGAACCGAACTCGCAGACCTGCCCGACCTGCCTCGGCATGCCCGGCGCGCTCCCGGTCGTCAACGCGATCGGCGTCGAGTCCGCGATCAAGATCGGCCTCGCGCTGAACTGCGAGATCGCCGAGTGGTGCCGCTTCGCCCGGAAGAACTACTTCTATCCGGACATGCCGAAGAACTTCCAGACCTCCCAGTACGACGAGCCGATCGCCTTCAACGGCTATCTGGACGTCCAGTTGGAGGACGGCGAGACCTTCCGGGTGCAGATCGAGCGCGCCCACATGGAGGAGGACACCGGCAAGTCGCTGCACGTCGGCGGCGCGACGGGCCGTATCCACGGCGCCTCGCACTCGCTGCTCGACTACAACCGCGCCGGCATCCCGCTCATCGAGATCGTCACCAAGCCGATCGAGGGTGCGGGGGAGCGCGCTCCCGAGGTCGCGAAGGCGTACGTCGCCGAGCTGCGCGAGCTGATCCGGGCGCTCGGTGTCTCCGAGGCCCGCATGGAGCAGGGGCAGATGCGCTGCGACGTGAACCTGTCGCTGCGTCCGCACGGCCGCGAGAAGTTCGGCACCCGCAGCGAGACGAAGAACGTCAACTCGCTGCGCTCCGTGGAGCGTGCCGCCCGCTACGAGATCCAGCGCCACGCCGCGGTGCTGAACTCCGGCGGCACGATCATCCAGGAGACCCGCCACTTCCACGAGGACACCGGGTCGACGACCTCGGGCCGCGTGAAGGAGGAGGCGGAGGACTACCGGTACTTCCCCGAGCCGGACCTCGTTCCGGTGGCCCCCTCGCGCGAGTGGGTCGAGGAGATCCGCGCCGAGCTGCCCGAGCAGCCGCTGGCCCGCCGCAACCGGCTGAGCGAGGAGTGGGGGATCACCGCGTTCGACATGCAGTCGATCCTCAACGCCGGTGCCATCGACTCGATCGTCGCGACGATCGACGCCGGTGCCGACGCGGCCTCCGCGCGCAAGTGGTGGATGGGTGAACTGGCGCGCAGCGCCAACGAGTCCGGCAAGGCGCTCGACGAGCTGCCCATCACGCCGGAGCAGGTCGCCCGCGTCACCGCGCTGGTCAACTCCGGTGACCTGAACGACAAGTTGGCCCGCCAGGTCATCGAAGGCGTCCTCGCCGGCGAGGGCACCCCGGACGAGGTCGTCGAGAAGCGCGGTCTGAAGGTCGTCTCCGACGACGGCGCCCTCACCACCGCCGTCCAGGAGGCCATCGCCGGCAACCCGGGCATCGCCGACAAGATCCGCGGCGGCAAGGTCGCGGCGGCCGGCGCCCTGGTCGGCGCGGTCATGAAGGCCACCCGCGGCCAGGCCGACGCGGCCCGCGTCAAGGAGCTCATCCTGGAGCAACTGGGCGTCAGCGAAGGCTGAGCCGGTACGCCCCGGCGAACGGCCCCGGAGACACGGTCTCCGGGGCCGTTCCCGTTTTCCCGTTACACCACCCGGCGGCCCACGACCCGGGCGAAGCCGAGGAGTTGCCCCTGGTCGGCCTTCACCAGTTCCACCGACTCACGGGCCATCCGCGCCATCCACTCGTAGGGACTCTCCTCGGCGCACACCTCGCTCCACAGCAGCCAGTCCTTCCAGCCGTCGGGCAGCCAGTCGGCGGCCTCGACCTCCACGGTCCCGCCGCGCGTCCAGTGGCGGCGCCACCAGGCGGGGGAGTGGAAGGCCCAGAAACCGGGGTCCCAGAAGGACTTCAGATGCTCCGGCGCTTCGTCGCCCGCCAACTCCTCCCGGAGCGCGGGCATGACGACGCCGATCCGGCCCCCGGGCTTCAACAACCGTGTCAGCGTGGGCAGATACAGGTCGGCGGTGCCGAAGTACTGGTAGGCGTCGATCGACACGATCGCGTCGAACGTGCCCTCCGCGAAGGGCAGGTCGTGCGCCTCCACATGCATGGGCAGCACGCGGTCCGCGACGCCCGCCTCGGCGATCCGTACGGCGTTCTCGTCGGGCTTCACCCACAGGTCGGCGGCGGTGACCTGGAGGTCGTACTCCTTGGCGAGGAAGACGGAGGTCATGGCGCGCCCGCAGCCCAGGTCGAGCACGCGCGCGCCGGGGCGCAGGGTGTCGAGGCCGAGGGCGGGTGCCAGCCATTCCAGCAGCCACAGCGCGTGCGGGCCCATCTGGTTCTCGATGGTCCAGCGGGCGTCGTAGGTGTTGCTGCGCGGGTAGCGGGGGTGGGTCAGACGGTCGGTCAGGCGGACGTTCGGTTCGGTGTCGGGCATCGGTGAACGGGCTCCTCCGGTTCTGCGTAGCTCCCTGTGGGAGAGCAACGAGATTGTGGAGGACGTCCGTTGGCCGCGCACCAGGTTTCTCAGGCGGAGGCGCTACGCTCGCCCGCCATGGACGGACGCGGAGATTCCGAGATGTCCGAATCGGACGATTTCGATGATCTGGCACTGGACGCGCGGCGGGCCCGCTGGACGGCGGTCCTGACCGGAGCCGTGCTGGCCCTGGCCGGTGTGGCCGCGGCGGCGCTGAGGGCCACCGGTTCCGCACCGGTGCTCGTCCCGGCCGCCTATGCCGTGGGTGCGGCGCTGTGCGCGCTCGCGGCGGTCCTGGGGTCCAGGGGTCGTACCAGACGGGCGCTTTGGCTGCTGGTCGTCGGCGCGATGGTGATGGCGCTGGGGGACCAGTTCGACTGAGGCACCGGGCGGGGTGACAGAGTCGCCGTTACTGTCCTGTGATCTGGCTCCCACTCTCGTGATGAAGCCCGTGAACGTCATGGACGATCACTTTCGGCTGCGAGAGTGGGCCGCGTATCGCTCATGCGTTCTTTGCGGGCTGTTCATCCTTCGGACGATGTTTCCCGGTCAAAGATCCACAATTCGCCATCCCCGGGAGCACGTTCGTGGCAGCCCTCGCCCGCTGGTGTGTTCGGCACCGCCTCGCCGCCGTCCTGCTGTGGCTCCTCGCGTTCGGCGGGGTCACCGCGGCCGCCGCGGTCGCCGGCTCGGCGTACTCGAACGACTACGAAGCCCCCGGTACGGAGTCGGGCCGTGCGACGCGGTTGCTCAAGGAGGGGTTTCCGGGTCTCGGCGGCGACAGCGACACCGTGGTCTGGCGCACCTCACCCGGTTCCGTCCGCGCCGCCGACGTCGAACAGACCATGACCGACGCCCTGGACAGGATCGCGAGCCTGCCCGGGGTCGCCTCCGTGGTCAGCCCCTACGACGGGCAGGGCACCGGCCGGATCAGCGCCGACGGGCGGACCGCGTACGCCACCGTCACCTTCGCTCACCAGGCCGAGGGCATCGACAAGTCCGAGGCGCAGGCGGTCGTCCGTGCCGCCAAGGCCGTCGAGACCGACGGACTCCAGGTCGAACTGGGCGGCGGCGCCATCGCGCTCACCGAGTCGTCGAGCGGGCACACCGCCGAGATCGTCGGGGTCGCCGTCGCGGCTCTCGTGCTGTTCCTCGCCTTCGGATCGCTCGCCGCCTCGCTGCTGCCCATCGGCACCGCCCTGGTGAGCGTCGGCACCGCGTACGCGGCGATCGTGCTCCTGGGGCACGCGATGACCGTCGCCGACTTCGCGCCCATGCTCGGCATGCTGATCGGGCTCGGTGTCGGCATCGACTACGCGCTGTTCATCGTGACCCGGCACCGGCGCGGGCTGAAACGCGGACTGTCCGTCACGGAGGCGGTCACCAACGCGGTCGTCACCACCGGGCGCGCGGTCGTCTTCGCGGGCGCCACCGTGTGCATCGCCCTCCTGGGGATGCTGATCCTGCGGCTCGGCTTCCTCAACGGGGTAGCGATCGCCGCCTCGTTGACGGTGGTGCTCACCGTCGCGGCCTCCGTGACGCTCCTCCCGGCCCTGCTGTCCTTCATCGGCCCGCGCGCCCTCAGCCGCCGCGAACGCCGCCGACTGGCGGAGCACGGGCCCCAGCCGGAGCTGCCCACCGGCCTCGCCGCCCGCTGGTCCGCGTTCGTCGAGCGCCACCCGAAACTCCTCGGCGCCCTCGCCCTGGTCGTCATCACCGTCCTCGCGCTGCCCACGCTCGCGCTCCACCTGGGCACCTCCGACCAGGGCAACGACCCCCAGTCGTCGACCACCCGCCAGGCCTACGACCTCCTCGCGGAGGGCTTCGGCCCCGGCGTCAACGGCCCCCTCACCCTCGTCACGAAGATCGACGGCGCCGAGGACAGGCTCACCCTCGACAACCTCGACGCCACCCTGCGCACCACCGACGGCATCGCCTCCGTGACCCCGGTGACCTACGACGCCGGCGGCTCCACCGGGTACTTCTCGGTCGTCCCGGACTCGGCACCGCAGTCCCAGAAGACCAGCGACCTCGTCGACCGGCTGCGCACCGAGGTACTGCCAAGGGCCGAGACGGGCACCTCGCTCGACATCCACGTCGGCGGGGTGACGGCGAGCTACGACGACTTCGCGGACGTCATCGTCGGCAAGCTCCCGCTGTTCGTCGGGGTCGTCATCTCGCTCGGCTGTGTGCTGCTCCTGCTCGCCTTCCGGTCGATCGGCATCCCGCTCAAGGCCGCGGCGATGAACGTCGCCGCCGTGGCAGCCGCCTTCGGAGTCGTCGTCGCGATCTTCCAGTGGGGCTGGGGGAGCGAGTTCCTGGGCCTCGGGCGGGCCGGGCCGATCGAGCCCTTCCTCCCCGTGATCATGGTGTCCGTCCTCTTCGGCCTCTCGATGGACTACCAGGTCTTCCTGGTCAGCCGGATGTACGAGGAATGGCTGGAAACCGGCGACAACCGCCGGGCCGTCCGCGTCGGCCTCGCCGAGACCAGCCGGGTCATCAACTCGGCCGCCGTCATCATGATCTCGGTCTTCCTCGCCTTCGTGCTCAGCGGAGACCGCGTGATCGCCATGTTCGGCATCGCGCTGGCGGCCGCCGTCGCCCTGGACGCCTTTGTTCTCCGTACGTTGCTGGTGCCCGCCCTCATGCACCTGCTGGGCGGCGCCAACTGGTGGCTGCCGCGCGGCCTGGACCGCGTCCTGCCCCGCATCAGCATCGAGCCCCCCGAGTGCCGCGCCGCCCATGAGAGGCTGGCCGCCGCGACGGACGCCGAGGTGGCGGACGTCCTGGCGAAGGAGCGGGAGCAGGATGTACGCGATATCCCTGGGTGACGACGGGGCCGAACTGCGTCCCCTGGAGCCGTGGCACGCCGAGGAGTTCCTCGCCCACCTGGACCGCGGCCGGGAGTTCATCGGACAGTTCATCTCCTTCGGGTCCAAGGAGACGGACGTCGACTCCGCGCGGGCCATGCTCCAGCGCTACGCCGACCTGCGCGCCGCCGACAGCGCGTCCCTGCACGGCATCTGGCTGGACGGCAAGCTCGTGGGCGGGGTCCTCTTCCTGAACTTCCACGCCGACCAGGGCAACTGCGAGGTCGGCTGCTGGCTGGAACCCGCCGCTGCCGGGCACGGACTGATCACGCGCGCGATACGGATCCTCATCGACTTCGCGATCGAACAGCGCGGCATCCACCGGGTCGAATGGCATGCCGCCGCGGGCAATGAGAAGAGCCTGAATGTTGCCCGCCGCATGGGCATGACCAGGGACGGGATCCTCCGCCGGTCACACCCCCACGGGGGCCTGCGGCACGACATCGAGGTGTGGTCCGTGCTCGCACCCGAGTGGCGCGAGGCACGCGCGCGTGCCTCGCACGCCGATCTTTAAGGAACTTCTCAGAAACCACCCCTACCGTGCGCACCATGGGTACCAAGACTGTTGACGAGGCCGCGAACGAGGCCACCGAGGTGAAGAGCGACGCGGAGACCGTCGACGTCACCAAGACCGATGTGACGAAGGCCGATGTCACCAAGACCGACGAGGAAGTGACCGAGCAGGAAACCGCCACCGCGGAGGCCACCGAGGCCGAGGCCGCAGCCGCCGAGGACGAGGACGACCTCTCCGAGGAGGAGTACGCGGCCGAGCTCGCGAAGCTCGGGCTGGCGGAGCCGGAGGGCTCCTCCGGCGTCGGCCAGGGTGCCGCCGCCGTGGTCTCCGCCGCGCTCGGCTTCATCTCGCTCTCCGGCGGCTGGATCGGCTCCGTCGCCGCCGCCCGCGAGACCCTCGTGGGCCAGCTCCACACCGCCTCCACCGCGAGCGTGGCCACCCAGATCAAGGAGGTCTACGGCGACGCCTGGCACACCACCGCGCTGTGGGCCGGCATCTTCGCTCTGGTCGGCGCGCTCGTGGGTGTCGCGGCCCTGGTCCGGCCCGCGTTCGGCGCCCCCGGCAAGCCGCAGGCCACCTGGATCAAGTCGGTCGCCTGGGCGGGTGTCGCGCTCGGCGTCGTAGGCCTGCTCCTGGCTGTCCTCAAGTACACCGACGTGCTGCTCAGCCTGCCGTCGGCTAGCTGACGACCGGTTTACTTCACCGCACGTCATCAGGGGTCTTAGTGCCTCCGTAAGCACCTTACGGAGGCACTAAGACCCCTTACGCACGTCTAAGGCCCGCCCGGCTCCGCAAGATGCGGAACTCTCCCGATGTGGCGGACCCCCCTGGGAGACGAAGGTTGAGGCATCGCAGAAAGCGAAGCCCGACAACCGCCTCTTCCAAGGGACTTGAGATGTACGAGTACGAACTCCACCAGATCCGTTCCGCCGAACTGCGCCGGCAGGCCGCGAACGAGCGCCTGGCCCGCGAGGCCGTGCGCGGCGCCCGCGCCGCCCGCCGCGAGCAGGCCCGCCGTGCCGCCGAGGGGGAGGTGCATAGCCAAGGCCCCCGCAGGCACCTGTTCGCCCGAGCCTCGTGACTGGCCGGGCCCGGCAGGATGGGGGCCGCGGGGTGCCGGCCGGGCAGGATGGCCGTGCGGTGCCCGCCGGGCAGGCTGGTCCTGCGGCGCCGGCTCGACAGGACGGCCGTGCGGTGGCCGCTGGGCAGGATGGCGGCCGGGTGGTGCCGGCCGGGCAGGGTGCTCCTACGGCGCCCGCTCGGCCGGACGCGCGTAAGGCGCCCGCTCGGCAGGGTGCTCCTGCGGCGCCAGCTCGGCAGGGCGGCCGTGTGGTGCCGGCCGGGCAGCGTGGTCCTTCGGTGCCCGCCCGACAGAGCGGTTCTACGGTGTCCGCCGGGCCGGATGGTCCTACGGCGCCAGCTCGGCCGGACGCTCGTACGGCGCCCGCCGTGCAGGGTGCTCCTGCGGCGCCAGCTCGGCAGGGCGGTCGTGTGGTGCCGGCCGGGCAGCGTGGTCCTTCGGTGCCCGCCCGGCAGAGCGGTTCTGCGGTGTCCGCCGGGCAGGACGGTCCCACGGCGCCCGCTCGGCCGGACGCGCGTACGGCGCCCGCTCGGCAGGGTGCTCCTGCGGCGCCAGCTCGGCAGGGTGGTCCTGCGGTGTCCGCCGGGCAGGGTGGTCCTGCGGCGCCAGCTCGGCAGGGCGGTCCTACGGCGCTCGCCCGGCAGGGTGGCGGCGGGGTGCTCCCGGCCGGGGCCGGCCGCTCGAAAACCGGTGCCGTGTTGTCAGACCCGCGTGACATGCTCGGGGCCGTGGAGACCAGGTCCGTCAGTCCGGTCTTCGTCGGTCGTGCCGGCGAGCTGGACACGCTGAACGATGCGCTCGCCCGCGCCGCCGCGGGCGAGCCGCAGGCGTTGCTGCTGGGCGGTGAGGCCGGCGTGGGCAAGACCCGGCTGGTCGAGGAGTTCGCCACCGCCGCCTGCCGCCGGGGCGCCGTCGTCGCACTCGGCGGCTGCGTCGAGATCGGCGCGGACGGACTGCCCTTCGCCCCGTTCTCCACCGCCCTGCGCGCGCTGCGCCGCGCACTGCCCGCCGAGCTGTCCGCGGCCGCCGCCGGCCAGGAGGAGGAACTCGCCCGGCTGCTCCCCGAGTTGGCGGAGACACCCACCGACCGGCGGGCCGGCCGCCACGACGAGGAGGGCATGGCCCGCCTCTTCGAACTCACCGCGCGCCTCCTGGAGCGCGTCGCCGCCGAGCGCACGGTCGTCGTCGCCCTGGAGGACCTGCACTGGGCCGACGCCTCCACCCGCCACCTCCTCGCCTACCTCTTCCGCACCCTGCGCACCGGCCGCCTCCTCGTCCTCGCCACCTACCGCGCCGACGACATCCACCGCCGCCACCCGCTGCGCCCCCTGCTCGCCGAACTCGACCGGCTCCGCACGGTCCGCCGGATCGAACTGGGCCGCTTCAACCGGCAGGAGGTGGGCCGCCAGATCGCCGGCATCCACGCCGCCGAACCCGACCCCGCCCAGGTCGACGAGATCTTCGAACGCTCCGACGGCAACGCCTTCTTCGTCGAGGAACTCGCCGTCGCCGCCCACGACGGCTGCCGCAGCAACCTCACCGACTCCCTGCGCGACCTGCTCCTGGTCCGGGTCGAGTCACTGCCCGAGAGCGCCCAGCGGGTCTGCCGGATCGTCGCCGAGGGCGGCTCCACCGTCGAGTACCGGCTGCTCGCCGCCGTCGCCCGGCTCGCCGAGGACGACCTCATTGAGGCGCTGCGGGCCGCCGTCGGCGCCAACATCCTCCAGGCCGCCCCCGGTGACGACGGCTACCGCTTCCGTCACTCCCTGGTCCGCGAGGCCGTCGGCGACGACCTGCTGCCCGGCGAGCGCTCCCGCATCAACCGCCGGTACGCCGAGGTCCTGGAGGCCGACCCGACGCTCGTCCCGGCCGACCAGCGCGTCATGCGCCTGGCGAGCTACTGGTACCACGCCCACGACGCCGCCAAGGCCCTCCCCGCCGTCCTGGCCGCCTCCGTCGCGGCCCGCGGCCGGCACGCCCACTCCGAGCAACTACGGCTCCTGGAGCGGGCGATGGAGCTCTGGGACACCGCCCCCGACGCCGTACGCGCCGGTCTGCGTCCCGTCGACTACACCGAGGTGTACCCGCCCTGCGGGTGCGACCCGGAGACCACACCCCTGCGCTATCTCGACCTGATGGCGGAGGCGGCCGTCGCCGGGCGGCTGAGCGGGGAGCGCGAGCGCGCCCTGAAGATCACCAAGCGGGCCCTGCACCTCCTGGAGGACGAGGGCGACCCGCTGCGGGCCGCCTGGTTCTGGGTGCAGCGCTCCGTCCTGGTCCGGGCCCAGTCCCGCGGCGACGGCTGGACGGAACTGGCCGCCGCCCAGGAGCTGGTCCGCGGACTGCCGCCCTCCGAGGTGCACGCGGAGGTACTGGCCAAGGTCGCCGGCTGGTCCACGGTGCATGTGCCGGGACCGGACGCCTACGTGGCCGCCGAGCGCGCGGTCGAGTACGCGCGCATGGTGGGCGCCCGCGAGATCGAGCTGGACGCGCGCCTCACCCTGGCCGGCCTCATGGTCGTGTCCGGCGACGTCGAGGCGGGACTCGCCGAGCTGGTCGAGGTGAACGAACGAACGGTCGCGGAGGGCATCTCCACCGTCGCCGGCCGCAGCTATGTGAACCTTCCCTCCTTCCTCGAAACGGTCGGCCGCTCCCGGGAGGCGCTGCCCATCCTGGAGACGGGGCTCGCCTTCGCCAAGAAGTTCGGCCAGTTCGACAAAGAGGCGTGGATCTGGGGAAACCTCGCCGAGTCCCTGTTCACCCTGGGCCGCTGGGACGAGGCCGCCGAGGCGGCGACCAACTCGCAGCGCGTGGACCAGAGCGCCAAACCCCGCGGTTTCCACGCCCGGATCCGCGCCGAACTCGCTCTCGCCCGAGGTGACGTGGCGCAGGCCCGTGACCAACTGGCCGCCGCCCGCGAGCACTTCGGCACCCATGACGTCGCCCCCCAGCATCATCTGCCGTTGGAGCGGATCGAACTCCAGGTCGCCACCGCCGAGGGCCGCCTCCTCGACGCCCGCGCCACCCTCGAACTGGTCCTGGACTCCGGCTTCCGCCCCGGCACGCACTTCGAGGCCTGGCCCCTGCTGGTCACCGCGGCCGTCGCCGAGACCCAGGCCGTCGGCCTGCCCGTCGCCGACCCCGGCCGCCCCAAGATCCTCGAACGCCTCCGGGCGGTCGCCAAGCA
Organism: Streptomyces sp. NBC_01478; assembly: GCF_036227225.1. GTDB lineage: Bacteria > Actinomycetota > Actinomycetes > Streptomycetales > Streptomycetaceae > Streptomyces. The sequence continues at coordinate 8,063,389 of NZ_CP109444.1, forward strand.
GGTACCCACCAACGTCCCCGTCTGGCGGGCCCACGAACGCTGGCTCCGCGCCGAACTCCTGTACGCCGAGGGCCGCTCCACCCCGGACGACTGGTCCGAGGCGGTCGCCGCCTTCGAATGCCTCGACCGCCCCTACGACCTCGCCCGCGTCCGGCACCGGCTGGCCGAAGCGGTGCTGTCCGACCCCGACGGGGGTGACGACGAGCGGGACCGCGCCACGGAACTGCTCCGCCTGTCCGCCGCCGTAGCCGACCACCTGGGCGCCCGCCCGCTCGCCGACTCCGTCGCGCTGCTTGCCCAGCGGGCCCGGCTGACGCTCACGAAGGTCCCGGCGCGCAGAGCGGTCCCCGCCGACCCCGTCGAGGCGCTCGGTCTCACCAGCCGGGAGCGTGACGTCCTGCGCCTGGTGTCCGCCGGCCGCACCAACCGGCAGATCGCCGAGGAACTCTTCATCTCCCCGAAGACCGCGAGCGTCCACGTCTCGAACATCCTGGGCAAGCTCGGCGTCTCGGGCCGGGGCGAGGCGGCGGCCGTGGCCCACCGGCTGGAGCTGTTCCCGCCCGACCCGCTCACCGTGCGTTCCGCGCGATGAGTCGTACGCTGTAGGGGACCGGCACAGGGGAGGCGCCGTGTTCAACATGTTCGAGGAGTTGTTCTCACCGGGCCGCAAGCACACCCAGGACGAGGCCAACCGGCTTGCGCTGACCAGGGTCGATGTCGCCGACGGTGACCCCGGGCGCGGGCCGATAGACCTGGAGTCCGGGAAGGTCGTCGTACGGCTGCCGGAAGCCGACGCTCGTACCGATCCCGATCCCGATCCCGATCCCGATGCTGGGTCCGGCGACGACGCCGATGCCGACCCCTCCGCCGAGCCGCCCGCTACGTCACCTGAAGCTCCAGAATCCGGTCGTCCCCCGACTTAGGCGTGCCGCGGCCGTCCGTGTTGCTGGTGATCAGCCACAGCTTGTCGCCGTCGGCCGACGCCACGGTGCGCAGCCGGCCGTACTCGCCGGTGAGGAAGGCCTGCGGGGCGGCGGACGCCTTCGTGCCGTCCAGCGGGATGCGCCACAGGCGTTGGCCCTTCAGCCCCGCCATCCATACGGAACCCTCGGCGTAGGCGATGCCGCTCGGGGAGGCGTCGTCCGTGTGCCACTGGGCGATCGGGTTGTGGTACTCGGCGTTGTTCCCCTTGCCTTCCGCGTCCGGCCAGCCGTAGTCGTCGCCCGGCGTGATCGCGTTCAGCTCGTCCCAGGTGTCCTGGCCGAACTCCGAGGCGAACAGCCGCTGCTTGGAGTCCCAGGCGAGGCCCTGCACATTGCGGTGGCCGTAGGTGTACACCGGCGAGTTCGGGAACGGGTTGCCCGGCGCCGGGTCGCCCTCCGGGGTCAGCCGCAGGATCTTGCCGCCGAGGGACTTCTTGTCCTGCGCCAGGCCCCGCTGACCGCTCTCGCCCGTGCCCGCGTACAGCATGCCGTCCGGGCCGAAGGCGATGCGGCCGCCGTTGTGGATGTAGCCCTTGGGGATGCCCTTGAAGACCGTGTCGGGCGCGCCCAACTGCTCACCGGCGGGCTTCTTCTCGTCGTACAGCACGCGGACGATGCGGTTGTCCGAGGCCGAGGTGAAGTACGCGTAGATCATGTGGTCCGAGGCGTAGTCAGGGGAGAGCGCGATACCGAGGAGGCCGCCCTCACCGGCCGCGGAGACCCCGGACACCGTGCCCAACTCGGTCTTCTTGCCGGTCTTCTCGTCGATCCTCGTGATCGTGCCGTCGTCGCGCGAGGAGACCAGGAGGTCCCCCTCGGGCAGCGGGGCGAGGCCCCACGGGGTCTTCAGCCCCTCGGTGACCGTGCGCAGCACCTTCACCGTGCCCTTGGCGGGCGGGGTCTGCTCGGCGGCCTGCGCGGAGGGCGAGGCCGCCCCGGTCGCCGTACCGCTGCTGCCGGACGACGCACCGGTGCCGTCACCCGGGGATCCTCCTCCGTCGGAGGAGCACCCGGCCGTCAGCAGGAGTGCGGTCACGGCCAGGGCGGCCGGCACGGCTCGACGTTGCACGATCGGGTCCTTTCGACGGGCGGGCACTCACCGGTGGATACGGCGCTTCCTCACGGCGGGCTCACGGCCGCACCGTCCGGCTGGTTCTCCTTGTCATACTCCGCTCACGCCGCACGGGTTCCCGATCACAGCGCACCGACGCACGATCGAGCCGTGGCGTGCGGGGCCGGGTCCGTCGCCGCCCCGCGGAGCTCAGTCCCAGGACCCCCGAGCCGCGGGCAGCCCCGCCACCTCCGCCAGGTCCTCCGTCGTCAGGCACAGGCCCGCCGCCCCCGCGTTCTCCCTCACCCAGCGCTCCCGCTTCGTGCCCGGTACCGCCACCACATGCGCCCCCTGCGCCAGTACCCACGCCAGGGCCACCTGGGCCGGGGTCACCTCCGGGCCGTGGCGGCGGGCCACGCGGCGCAGGCCGGCGATGATCGGCTGGTTCGCGGCGGTCATCTCGGCGGTGAAGCGGGGGTGGCGGGCGCGGATGTCGTCCGGTTCGAAGCCCTCGCCCGGGGTCAGGGTGCCGGTCAGGAAGCCGTTGCCGAGGGGCATCGCCGCGAGGAAGCCGACGCCGCGCGCCGCGCACCATGGGAGCAACGCGTCCAGGGCCTCCGGTGACCACACCGACAGCTCGGCCTGGACCGCCGTGACGGGGAACACCTGTTGTACGCGCTGGAGTTGGCGGATCGTTCCGTCATGGAGCCGTGCCCCGGGGCGGCGCGCGGAGCGGGCGCCGACCGCGCAGATCCCCAACGCCCGTACTTTTCCGGCCTGTACGAGATCCGCCATCGCACCCCACGTCTCCTCGACGGGGACCTCGGGGTCGGCGCGGTGCAGTTGGTAGAGGTCGATCACGTCCGTCTGGAGGCGGCGGAGCGACGCGTCACACGCGCGTTTCACGTAGCCGGGACGGCCGTTGGCCACGATGTGCTGTTCGCCGACCAGCAGGCCGACCTTCGTCGACACGAACGCGTCCCCGCGCCGCTCCCTCAACACCCGCCCCAGCAACAGCTCGTTGGTGAACGGGCCGTACATGTCGGCGGTGTCCAGCAGCGTCACACCCAGATCGAGCGCCCGGTGCACGGCCCTGACCGACTCGTCGCCCCGCCGACGCGACCCGCTGTACGCCCAGTTCATCGGCATGCAGCCGAGTCCGACGGCTCCCATGGCGAGCGACCCCGCGCCGATCGTCCTGCGCTCCACCTGCTCGTGACCCTCCCTCTTCCGGCCCCCAAACCTAACCTCTGCACGCGCGCGTGCCTGACATAGCCTCCTGACCATGACTGTTGACGTGTGGCTGCCCATCCCGCCGGAGGAGATCGCAGGACTTCCCGAGGGGCCCGACTACCTTTTCTGGGACGGAGGTGAGGACTTCCCCGCGGACCCGGCCGACTGCGCCTTCTACGTCGTGCCCTACATGAAGAGCAGCGAGACCGGCGTGCGGCCGCTGCCGGCGATGGGCTCCGTGCAGGTCGTACAGACGTTGTCGGCCGGTATCGACCATGTGCAGCCGGGGCTCAAGTACCTGCGCCCCGGTGTGCAGTTGTGCAACGCGCGTGGGGTGCACGAGGCCAGCACCGGTGAGTTGGCGCTGACGCTGATCCTCGCCTCGCTGCGGGGCGTCCCCGACTTCGTGCGGGCGCAGGACAAGGGGGAGTGGCTCGGCGGGTTCCGGCCCGCCCTCGCCGACCGGTCCGTTCTCATCGTCGGCTACGGGTCCATCGGTTCCGCCATCGAGGACCGGCTCACTCCCTTCGAACTCGCGCGGGTGGCGCGGGTGGCGCGCTCCGCGCGTACCACCGCGCGCGGGCCGGTGCATCCGCTCGCCGAACTGCCCGCCCTGCTCCCGGAAGCGGACGTCGTCATCCTCTCCACGCCCCTGAACGAGACGACCCGGCACCTGGTCGACGCCGAGTTCCTGGCCCGGATGAAGGACGGGGCGCTGCTGGTCAACGTGGCCCGGGGCCCCGTCGTGGACACCGAGGCGCTGCTCGCGGAGCTCGAACGCGGCCGTATCACCGCCGCGTTGGACGTCACCGACCCCGAACCCCTGCCCCAGGGGCACCCGTTGTGGCAGGCGTCCGGCGTGCTGATCAGTCCGCATGTCGGCGGGCCCACTTCGGCGTTCATGCCGCGCGCGAAGCGCCTGATTGTCGACCAGTTGGGGCGATTCGTGAACCGGGAGCCGCTGCGCAACGTGATCCTTACGACAGGACCGACGGGGTAGTCGTAACAGGGGCTCGATCCGCTTCCGGCACCCTCCGCAACTCTCCGGAAGCGGGGCGTGCACGCATCTCCGCTGGTCGTCACGGAGCGTAGAGGAACTATGTCCCTGAGTGACGAGACTGGTGTATCGTCCCGGCAGGGGCTGCGCCGCGCACCGTTCGGCGCCGGGGATGGACATTTCAGACTGTGAGGGGGGCGACGGGCGATGCACGGCCTATGGACGAGCGATCCGACGCGGCGGGGCCGCCGACGGCGACCCTGGCGCGCCGCCGCGGGCAGACGCGGCCACCACGGCGATCACAGCGGTCACGGCAACCACAGCGGTCATGGTGGACAGCACAGCCACCACGGTCATCATCACCGCAGGCCCAACAGCCGCCGCAGGCACGCTCATCCAGCGCACCGGGGCCCGCGGGACCCGGGAGCGACGCGGACCGGGAGGGACCGGTGAGTTCGCCACCGTCTCCGACGACCACCCTCAACGGGGCGCTCCGGGACCGGACTTCGCCGGGAGCGCGGCAGCCACGACCGCCGGGATCCGGCGGCGGATGGAGCCTGGTCCAGCAACTCGTCCTGGCCCTGGTGTGCGCGGGATACGCCGTCGGTTCCGCGCTCGACTGGGGGTCGGCCCAAGTCGCCCTGATCATGGGCGACTTCGGGCTCAGCGCGGCAGCCGGTACCGCCGCCGTCTCGTGCTTCCGCTACGCGCGCAGCCGCCGTATCCGCTTTCGGCCCGCCTGGCTGCTGTTCTCGCTCTCCTCGGCGATGGCGGCGCTGGGCAACGGGGTGTGGGGGTGGTACGAGGTCGTGCTCCAACGGCCCGTGCCCAGCCCCAGTTTCGCCGATCTGTTCTTTCTCTGCTTCGCGCCGCCCGCCATCGTCGGGCTCCTGGTCCTCGCCAAACGGCCCGTCACCAAGGCCGGTTGGGTCTGTCTGGCCCTTGACGCCTGGCTGATCGGCGGCTCGCTGCTGACGCTGTCCTGGAGCCTCGCGCTGGCCCAGGCCGCCAAGTTCGACGGGCCGAGCGTGGCCCACACCGCGCTGTCGCTGGCGTACCCGCTGCTCGACATCGCGCTGGTCAGCATGGTGCTCGCGCTGCACTTCCGGAGCTCCTCGGTCAACCGCACCGCGGTGAACACCGCGATCGGCGCGCTGGCCCTGACGGTCATGTGCGACGCCCTGTTCACCTCGCCGCTGCTCCACAACAACTACCACTCGGGCCAGTTGCTCGACGCGGGCTGGTTCGCCGGCTCCCTGCTCCTCGCGTACGCCCCGTGGGCCGCGCCCCGGCACACCCGGCCCGAGGACGACGGGCACACGCGCGTGGTGCACGAACACCGGCCCGGACAGCGGACCGGCGTCCAGCACCAGGCCGCCGCGCCGGGCGCCGACCAGGGGCGGTATCCGGCCACCCGCCCCATCTCCGGTTCGCTGGCCGCGCTCACCCCGTATCTCGCCGCCGCCGTCTGCACGCTGGGGATTCTCTACAACGTCCTCAACGGCCGCAGCCCCGACCGCGTGGTGCTCATCACCGCGGGCTGCGTGGTGCTCGCCCTCGTGGTGCGCCAGGGCATCATGCTGATCGACAACATCACCCTCACCCAGGAACTGGCCCAGAAGGAGAACCACTTCCGCTCCCTGGTGCAGGGCTCCAGCGACGTCATCATGATCGCCGCTCCGAACGGCATCCTGCGCTACGTCTCCCCGGCCGCCGCCGGCGTCTACGGCAAGCCCGCCGAGGAACTGGTCGGGACCGAACTGGCCTCGCTCATCCACCCGGAGGACCTGGGCTGTGTGGTGCACGAGGTGCGCCGCTTCCTCACCGCGAACCCCTACGAGGAGTCCACGACCCGCATCGAGTGCCGCTTCCGGTCCGGCGACGACGGCTGGCTGAACGTCGAGTCGACGGTCAACCGCCACCACGGCGGCCTGATCTTCAACAGCCGGGACGTCACCGAACGCGTGCGCCTCCAGGCGCAGTTGCAGCACAACGCCGAACACGACCCGCTCACCGACCTGCCCAACCGCGCGCTGTTCACCAAGCGCGTCCAGCAGGCCCTCTCCGGCCGCCGCTCCACCGACCGCGGCACGGCCGTCCTCTTCATCGACCTCGACGGCTTCAAGGCCGTCAACGACACCATCGGCCACCAGGCCGGCGACGAACTCCTCATCCAGGCCGCCCGCAGGCTCGACGGCGCGGTCCGGCACGGCGACACCGCGTCCCGGCTCGGCGGCGACGAGTTCGCGGCCCTGATCGTCGGCGACGGCACCCGGGACCGCGCCGCCCGCGAGCGGCACATCATGGAGCTCGCGGACCGCCTGAGAATCACCCTGTCCCAGCCGTACCTCATCGACGGCAACGATGTCCGCGTCGCCGCCTCCATCGGCGTCTCCTTCGCCGAACCGGGCCTGGGCGCGGGGGAGTTGCTGCGCAACGCCGACCTCGCGATGTACCGCGCCAAGGGGGCGGGCAAGGGCCGGGTCGAGCTGTACGCACCGCAGATGCAGCAGGACGTCGTACGGAAGGCGGAACTGGCCACCCGGCTGCGGGCCGCGCTGCACGACGGGGAGTTCGCGCTGCTGCACCAGCCCGTGGTGTCGCTGGTGGACGGCCGGATCGCGTCGGTCTCCACGCAGGCGCGCTGGCGGTCGTCGCAGGGCGTGCTGTTCACGCCGGCCGAGTTCCTGCGGGTGGCCGAGGACAGCGACAAGACCGCCGAGCTGGGGCGCTGGATGCTGGAGGAGGCCGTGGAGCAGGCCGCCGAGCGGACCGCGACCGGCCTCGCCGTGTCCGTCGCCGTGCGGATAAGTGCCCGGCGGCTGCTGGACAAGTCGATGCCGCTCGGCTCGATCGAGGCCCTGCTGACCCGGCACGGACTGCCGTCCGGTTCGCTGGTGATCGAGCTGTCCGACACCGACCCGCGGGTCTCCCTGGACGAGCTGGAGCGCCGGCTGACGGCCCTGCGGCGGCTCGGTGTCCGGATCGCCCTCGACGGCTTCGGCAGCGGCTACGCGGCCATCACGACGCTACGGCGGCTGCCCGTCGACGTACTGAAACTGGACCGCAGTCTGGTCGAGGGCGTCGTCGAGTCCGCGCGGCTGCACAAGATCACCAGTGGGCTGCTGCGGATCGCCTGCGATCTCGGGCTCCAGTCCGTGGCCGACGGGGTCGATCTGCCGGAACAGGTGGTCGCCCTGCGCGCGATGGGCTGCACGCACGGGCAGGGCATGGCCTTCTCCGCGCCGCTGGACGAGTACCGGCTGCGCCGGGCCCTGTCCCGCGGTCACTATCCGGTGCCGCACGGCCCGGCCGAGCCCGCGTTCGCGGGCGGCGCCCTGGGGGTGTACACCAGTGGTGTGCCCGCGGTTTTCGGTGGCGGAACGGCCCTCCGTTCACATAATGAGACTCCCGTCCCACCCACTTGACAGTGGATGCGTGCCGGGGGGAGGGTCATTGCCATGCGCACCCGAATTCTCGTACTTGGAAAGCGCGTCGGCTGACGCTGGTGACCTCCGGACGGACCCGGAACTCCCAGCGACCGCACCCGGCGCGCTCCCCTCGCTTGCCTCACGGCACGAGGGGTTTTTTGTTGCACAGGAACCAGTCGTGCAGCAGCAGAACCCCGCACAAACCTCGCAAAAACCCTCAGCATCGAGAAGAGAATGACGATGACCGAGCAGGCCACCGGGGCCCATCCGCAGCCGCGGCCCCGATCCGGAGGACAGCCGTCCGCCCCCGAGCACGTCACGGGCGCGCAGTCCCTCATCCGCTCTCTTGAGGAAGTCGGGGCCGACACGGTATTCGGCATCCCCGGCGGTGCGATCCTTCCGGCGTACGACCCGCTGATGGACTCGACGCGGGTGCGTCACGTGCTGGTCCGCCACGAGCAGGGCGCGGGCCACGCGGCCACCGGTTACGCGCAGGCCACCGGCAAGGTCGGCGTCTGCATGGCGACCTCAGGGCCCGGCGCCACCAACCTGGTGACCCCGATCGCCGACGCGCACATGGACTCGGTGCCGCTCGTGGCGATCACCGGGCAGGTCGCGTCGAAGGCGATCGGTACGGACGCCTTCCAGGAGGCGGACATCGTCGGCATCACGATGCCGGTCACCAAGCACAACTTCCTGGTCACCAAGGCCGAGGACATCCCGCGCGTCATCGCGCAGGCCTTCCACATCGCCTCCACCGGCCGCCCGGGCCCGGTGCTGGTCGACATCGCGAAGGACGCCCTCCAGGCGAAGACCACCTTCTCCTGGCCGCCGGTCATGGACCTGCCCGGCTACCGCCCGGTGACCAAGCCGCACGCCAAGCAGATCCGCGAGGCCGCCAAGCTGATCACCGCCGCGAAGCGGCCCGTCCTCTACGTCGGCGGCGGTGTCCTCAAGGCACACGCCACCGCCGAGCTGAAGGTCCTCGCAGAACTCACCGGAGCGCCCGTCACCACCACACTGATGGCGCTCGGCGCATTCCCCGACAGTCACGAGCTGCACGTGGGAATGCCGGGCATGCACGGTGCGGTCACCGCCGTCACCGCGCTGCAGAAGGCCGACCTGATCGTCGCCCTCGGAGCCCGCTTCGACGACCGCGTCACCGGCAAGCTGGACAGCTTCGCGCCCTTCGCGAAGATCGTCCACGCCGACATCGACCCGGCCGAGATCGGCAAGAACCGCGCCGCCGACGTGCCGATCGTCGGGGACGCCCGCGAGGTCATCGCCGACCTGGTGCAGGCCGTGCAGAAGGAGCACAGCGAGGGCCACACCGGCGACTACAGCGCCTGGTGGAAGGACCTCAACCGCTGGCGCGAGACCTACCCGCTCGGCTACGAGCAGCCCGACAACGGCTCGCTCTCCCCGCAGCAGGTCATCGAGCGCGTCGGCCAACTCGCCCCGGAGGGAACGATCTTCGCGGCGGGCGTCGGCCAGCACCAGATGTGGGCCGCGCACTACATCCAGTACGAGAAGCCGGCGACCTGGCTCAACTCCGGCGGCGCCGGGACGATGGGCTACGCGGTCCCGGCCGCGATGGGCGCCAAGGCCGGAGCGCCGGACCAGACGGTCTGGGCGATCGACGGCGACGGCTGCTTCCAGATGACCAATCAGGAACTCACCACCTGCGCCCTGAACAACATCCCGATCAAGGTCGCCATCATCAACAACGGCGCCCTCGGCATGGTCCGCCAGTGGCAGACCCTGTTCTACAACCAGCGCTACTCCAACACCGTGCTGCACAGCGGCCCGGAGGCCGACGGCAAGCAGCCGAGCGCCGGCACGCGCATCCCCGACTTCGTCAAGTTGTCGGAGGCGATGGGCTGTTACGCGATCCGCTGCGAGTCCCCCGACGACCTCGACAAGGTCATCGAGGAGGCGAACTCGATCAACGACCGCCCCGTCGTGATCGACTTCATCGTCCACGAGGACGCCATGGTGTGGCCGATGGTCGCCGCCGGCACCTCGAACGACGAGGTCATGTTCGCCCGGGACGTCCGCCCCGACTTCGGCGACAACGAAGACGACTGAGCGAGAGAGACGAAAGAGAAATGTCCAAGCACACGCTCTCCGTCCTGGTGGAGAACAAGCCGGGTGTCCTCGCCCGGATCACCGCCCTGTTCTCCCGGCGCGGCTTCAACATCGACTCCCTCGCCGTCGGCGTCACCGAGCACCCCGACATCTCCCGCATCACGATCGTGGTGAACGTGATCGAGGCACTCCCGCTCGAACAGGTCACCAAGCAGCTCAACAAGCTCGTCAACGTGCTGAAGATCGTCGAACTGGAGCCGGGTTCCGCGGTTCAGCGCGAACTCGTTCTGGTGAAGGTGCGCGCCGACAACGAGACGCGCTCCCAGATCGTCGAGATCGTCCAGCTCTTCCGCGCCAAGACCGTCGACGTCTCCCCGGAGGCCGTCACCGTCGAGGCCACCGGCTCCAGCGACAAGCTGTCCGCCATGCTCAAGATGCTGGAGCCGTACGGCATCAAGGAGCTGGTCCAGTCCGGCACGATCGCCATCGGCCGCGGCGCCCGCTCCATCACCGACCGCTCGCTGCGCGCGCTCGACCGCTCCGCGTAGACCCGTGTGCGGGCGGCCCCGGCCGCCCGCATTCCGAGACCCCCGAACTTCGATTCCGCCCGCCGTCATACGGTGGGACGCAACACCTGCACACCAAGGAGAGAACCCAAAGTGGCCGAGCTGTTCTACGACGCCGACGCCGACCTGTCCATCATCCAGGGCCGCAAGGTCGCGGTCATCGGCTACGGCAGCCAGGGCCACGCCCACGCGCTGTCGCTCCGTGACTCGGGTGTCGACGTCCGAGTCGGTCTGCACGAGGGCTCCAAGTCCAAGGCGAAGGCCGAGGAGCAGGGCCTGCGCGTGGTGACGCCGTCCGAGGCCGCCGCCGAGGCCGACGTCATCATGATCCTGGTGCCGGACCCGATCCAGGCCCAGGTCTACGAGGAGTCCATCAAGGACAACCTCAAGGACGGCGACGCGCTGTTCTTCGGTCACGGCCTCAACATCCGCTTCGACTTCATCAAGCCGCCGGCCGGCGTCGACGTCTGCATGGTCGCCCCCAAGGGCCCGGGCCACCTCGTCCGCCGCCAGTACGAGGAGGGCCGCGGCGTTCCGTGTATCGCGGCCGTCGAGCAGGACGCGACCGGCAACGGCTTCGCGCTCGCGCTGTCGTACGCGAAGGGCATCGGCGGCACCCGCGCCGGCGTCATCAAGACGACCTTCACCGAGGAGACCGAGACCGACCTGTTCGGTGAGCAGGCCGTCCTCTGCGGTGGTACGGCCGCGCTGGTCAAGGCCGGTTTCGAGACGCTGACCGAGGCCGGTTACCAGCCCGAGATCGCGTACTTCGAGTGCCTGCACGAGCTGAAGCTGATCGTCGACCTCATGTACGAGGGCGGCCTGGAGAAGATGCGCTGGTCGATCTCCGAGACCGCCGAGTGGGGCGACTACGTCACCGGCCCGCGGATCATCACGGACGAGACCAAGGCCACGATGAAGCAGGTCCTCGCGGAGATCCAGGACGGCACCTTCGCGCGTGAGTGGATGGCCGAGTACCACGGTGGCCTGAAGAAGTACAACGAGTACAAGCAGAAGGACGCCGAGTCCCTGCTGGAGACCACCGGCAAGCAGCTCCGCAAGCTGATGAGCTGGGTCGACGAAGAGGCGTAAGCCCGAAGGGCCGAGGGGCCGGAGCGAGCGCTCCGGCCCCTTTGTCCAACCCGTCCAGCCTCGGACGGGTGATCCTTCCGCAGAGGCGCAGGACGACTGTCGGAGCGCCACTACACTGCCGTACTAATACGCGTCAGGCCCACAGCGTCGTGCGTCTCCGCGGCTAGCCCCTCCACCGCCTGCGGCCGTCGGGACGGCCGTCCGCACGCAATGGACTTGTGAGGACTCACGTGAGCTCGAAACCTGTCGTACTCATCGCTGAAGAGCTGTCGCCCGCGACGGTGGACGCTCTCGGCCCGGACTTCGAGATCCGCCACTGCAACGGCGCGGACCGGGGCGAGCTGCTCCCCGCGATCGCCGACGTGGACGCGATCCTGATCCGTTCGGCCACCAAGGTCGACGCCGAAGCGGTCGCCGCCGCACGGAAGTTGAAGGTCGTCGCACGAGCCGGCGTCGGCCTGGACAACGTGGACGTCTCCGCCGCCACCAAGGCCGGCGTGATGGTCGTCAACGCCCCCACCTCGAACATCGTCACCGCCGCCGAGCTGGCCTGCGGTCTGCTGCTGGCGACCGCACGCCACATCCCGCAGGCCAACGCCGCGCTGAAGAACGGCGAGTGGAAGCGCAGCAAGTACACGGGCGTGGAGCTGGCCGAGAAGACCCTGGGTGTGGTGGGTCTGGGACGCATCGGCGCCCTCGTGGCGCAGCGCATGTCCGCGTTCGGGATGAAGGTCGTCGCCTACGACCCCTACATCCAGCCCGCGCGGGCTGCCCAGATGGGCGTCAAGATCCTGTCGCTGGACGAGCTGCTCGAAGTCTCCGACTTCATCACCGTGCACCTGCCCAAGACCCCCGAGACGGTCGGTCTGATCGGCGACGAGGCGCTGCGCAAGGTCAAGCCGACCGTGCGCATCGTCAACGCCGCGCGCGGCGGGATCGTCGACGAGGAGGCGCTGTACTCCGCGCTCAAGGAGGGCCGCGTCGCCGGCGCCGGCCTCGACGTGTACGCGAAGGAGCCCTGCACGGACTCCCCGCTGTTCGAGTTCGACCAGGTCGTCTCCACCCCGCACCTCGGCGCCTCCACGGACGAGGCGCAGGAGAAGGCCGGTGTCTCGGTCGCCAGGTCGGTGCGCCTCGCGCTCGCCGGTGAACTCGTCCCCGACGCGGTCAACGTCCAGGGCGGCGTCATCGCCGAGGACGTCAAGCCCGGCCTCCCGCTCGCCGAGAAGCTCGGCCGCATCTTCACCGCCCTCGCGGGCGAGGTCGCGGTCCGGCTCGACGTCGAGGTCTACGGCGAGATCACCCAGCACGACGTCAAGGTGCTCGAACTCTCCGCGCTCAAGGGCGTGTTCGAGGACGTCGTCGCCGAGACGGTGTCGTACGTCAACGCTCCGCTGTTCGCGCAGGAGCGGGGGGTCGAGGTACGGCTGACGACCAGCTCGGAGTCGGCCGACCACCGCAACGTCGTCACCGTGCGCGGCACGCTCGGCAGCGGCGAGGAGGTCTCTGTCTCCGGCACGCTGGCCGGTCCCAAGAACCTGCAGAAGATCGTCGCGGTCGGCGACTACGACGTCGACCTCGCGCTCGCCGACCACATGGTGGTCCTGCGGTACGAGGACCGGCCCGGGGTTGTCGGCACGGTCGGTCGTGTCTTCGGTGAGGCCGGGATCAACATCGCCGGGATGCAGGTGTCGCGGTCGGTGGCGGGTGGCGAGGCGTTGGCCGTGCTGACCGTTGATGACACGGTCGCGGCGGGTGTGCTGGCGGAGGTGGCCGAGGAGATCGGCGCGACGTCGGCTCGTTCGGTGAACCTGGTCTGAGGTTCCTGTCTGATGTCGCCGACTGACGTTGCTGTCTGACGTTTCACGTGAACGCCGGGTGGGCTGAGGAGATGATCCTCAACCCACCCGGCGTTTCTGTGTAGTTGGGGGTCACGCCTCCGCCTTCTGCGGCTCCGCCGCGGCCGGATCGGGTGTCTGGGCCTGGATTCCCCGCAGGGTCCGCGCCGCCGCGAAAGCGGCCCCCAGCAGCAGCACCGCCCCCGCGATCGCCGCCCCGTGCATGCCGTCGGTGAAGGCCTCCCGGGCGGTCGCGGTCAGGGCGTCTCCCGTGCGCCCCGGTAGCTGCCGGGCGACGGCGAGGGCGCCGCCGAGGGTCTCGTGGGCCGGGGCGGGGGCCGAGGCCGGGATGCCGTGGCGGTAGACGGCCGTACCGATGGAGCCGAGGAGGGCCATGCCGAGCGCGCCGCCGAACTCGGCTCCCGTTTCCATCAGTGAGGACGCCACGCCCGCCTTCTCCACCGGCGCGCTGCCCATCGCGAGGTCCATGATCTGGGACATCACCATGACGATCCCGGAGGCGAGGACACCGGCCGCGGCCAGGGCCGGCCACAGCGAGTCCGTGCCGACCAGGGCGAGCATGCCGTAGCCGCCGGAGGCGAGGGCGAAGCCGGCCGCGACGACGTAGGCGCGGTCAACTCCCTTCTGCACGAGGGTCGTTGCCAGCGGGGCCGCCATGCCGATCGGCACCGAGGGGAGCAGCGCCCACAGGGCCGCCTCCATCGCGCTCTTGCCGAGCACCGACTGCAGGTACTGCGTGGTGAAGAAGGCCGAGCCCATCATGCCGAAGGCGGAGACGAGGTTGAGGACGACCGAGGGGGCGAAGCCACGACCGCGGAAGAGGGTGGGGTCGATCATCGGGGAGGCGGCGGTGCGCTGGCGGTGGACGAACAGGGCCGCGAAGAGCAGGCCGACGGTGACCGAGACGACGTACTGGACGTGCCAGCCCTCGGAGGGGATCTCCTTGAGGCCGTAGATCACGGGCAGCACGGCGGCCAGCGACAGCGGGACGCTCGGCCAGTCGAAGCGGCCGGGGGCGGGGTTCTTGGACTCGGGGAGCAGGAACGGGCCGATGAGCAGGAGCAGGGCCATCGCGGGCAGGTTGATCAGGAAGACCGAGCCCCACCAGAAGTACTGGACCAGGACACCGCTCAGCACCGAGCCGAGCGCGACGCCGGCGGTCATCACGCCGGACCACAGACCGATCGCCTTCGCGCGCTGGCCGGGGTCGGTGAACATCGTGCGCAGCAGCGCCATCGTCGAGGGCATCAGGGTCGCGCCGCCGATGCCGAGGACCGCGCGGGCGGCGATCAGGGTCTCGGCGCTGTTCGCGTAGGCCGCGATGAGGGACGCGGTGCCGAACGCCGCCGCGCCGATCAGGAGGAGCCGGCGGCGGCCGATGCGGTCGCCGATCGAGCCCATCGTCATCAGCAGGCCGGCCAGCACGAAGGCGTAGATGTCGAAGATCCACAGTTGCTGGGTGCCGCTGGGTTCCAGGTCGGCGCTGATCGCCGGGATGGCGAAGTAGAGGACGGAGACGTCCATGGAGACCAGCAGCAGCGGCAGCATCAGGACGCCGAGGGCGGTCCATTCGCGGCGGCCGGCAAGGGAGTTGGGGGTGCCCACGGGGTTCGTCGCGTTCGTCGAGCTCGGTGAGTTCGTCATGAGAGCGAATGTACGCACGTCCTAAACGCTTGTCTAGAACGTTTGTATAAATCGTGCGTCTAGGACGGCTGTATGGATCGGCGGTAGGGTGGCGGGCATGGGACACCGTGAGGATCTGCTCGAAGGCGCGAAGCGCTGCCTGCTGGAGAAGGGGTTCGCGCGGACGACGGCGCGCGACATCGTCAAGGAGTCGGGGACCAACCTCGCGTCCATCGGCTATCACTACGGCTCGAAGGACGCGTTGCTCGCGCAGGCGTACGTGTCACTGGTGGACGGCATGTCCTTCGAGTGGGGTGACCGGCTGGAAGGGGTGCCGGGCTCGCTGGAACGGTTCAGGGAGGTGTGGTCGAACGTCGTCGCCTCTCTGCGCGAGCCGGGCTCGATGTGGCGGCTCAGTGGGGAGATCATGGCGATGGGTGACCAACTGCCGGAGGTTCGCGACCAGTTGTCGCTCGCGCAGCGGGAGGGCGGCCGAGGACTGGTTGCGCTGCTCATGGGCGTACCGGAGGAGGAGGTGTCGGACGAGACCGCCGACACGCTCGGCGCGTTCTACATGATCGTGATGTCCGGGCTCATCATGCAGTGGACCTTCGACCCGAAGACCGCGCCGGACGCGGAGCACCTCACCGAGGGGCTGCGCCAGGTGCTGGAGAGTGCTCGGAAGACACCCTGACCCGCCGGTCCCGCAACGCCGGTGCCACCGCGCCCAGCATCAACAACGCCGTCAGCGCGAAGGCCCACGGATAACCGGTCAGGCCGGCCGTGACGCCGAAGCCGGCCGCGCCGAGGCCCATTCCGCCGTCGTAGGCCAGGTTCCACAGGGCGCTGACGGTGCCGTACGAGGCGGCGGAGACGCGGGTGTACATCACGGCCAGCGTGGCGTTCTGGGTGATGCCGAAGCCGGCGCCGAACAGGGCGGTGCCCGCAACTACGGCTACCGGGTGGGTGGTTGGCGCTATCACCAGGACGCCCGCCGCCGACAGGAGCAGGCCGGGCAGGACGAGCCGCGCGCTGCCGTGCCGGTCGCCGTGGCGGCCCGCGAGCCAGCGGGTCAGGGTCGAGGACGCGGGTTGTACGAAGAGGGCCACCGCGACGACTCCGGCCGACGCCGACGGGACGGCCAGCGGCAGGAAGGTGACCATGATGCCGGCGGCGGTGGCGGTGGCGGCGAAGACCAGGACGGGCCGGAGCAGGGCGCCGGTGTGCAACCCCCGTACAACACCCAGTGGTTGCTCGTTGCGCTCCGCCCGGTCCGGCAGTCCGAGGACGAAGGCGATCGCGGCCAGCGCGGCGAGGCCACCGGTGACGGCGACCGGGCCGTACCCGATCCGCCCGGTCAGCCACAGGCCCAGCGGCAGCGCGACCAGCGACGGCACACCGGACACCACGCCCACCAACGCGAGCCCCTCGCCCCGGCGTTCGTCCGGTATCAGCGACGCGGTCAGCGCCCCGCCCGCGACGATCGTCAGCGCGAAACCGAGCCCGCGCACGAAGCACACCGCGACGATCCAGGCGGCGTGCCCGGAGACGGTCAGCACCAGCGCCGGAGCCCCGAGCAGGAACAGCCCGGCGATCAGGGTCAGTCGATAGCCGAAGCGGCCGACGAGGCGGGGAGTCACCAGCTCCCCGAGCACCGTCGCGAGCATCAGCGAACCGGTCGCGAGCCCCGCCGCGCCTCCGCCGCCCCGCTCGGCCGCGTACGCCGGTACGACCGAGAGCAGCAGGAAGAAGCTGAGACTGGCACCGACCATGCTGACGAAACGGAGGAGGAGGGGGCGGGTGAGGAGCTGGGGGTGCGTGCGTGAAGTGGCGTGGGGGGATGGGGAGTTGGGTGTGGTGGGGGTGGGGTGGTCGGGGGGCGGGCCGGTCGTCATGCCGTCGACAGTAGAGTCCTGCCGGACCGGCGGGCAGCTCCAATTCAGGGGCGCTGGACCGGTCGGCCCCAGTGCGCCCAACTCGGGTTGAGCGGACGGGCGGTGCTGATCGACCTGGCGATCCGGGCGTGCTTGAGCAGTCCCCGCTGGGCGGCCTTCGCTCGCTGCTCCGGGGTCATCGCGACCTCCGCGGCCGTGACGGTGGCTATGACCGCGTCCCCATGGACGCGTGCCACTGCCCGCGCGACACATGGCACACACCGTCGGGCGTCATACGCACCGCCGCGCCGAGCAGCGGCAGTCCGCCCTCCGTGTTGAGCCGGTTCCGGATGCGTTCCAGGGCGCTCCAGAGTCGTTGCGGGCCGCCCTGGTGGACTTCCGGCGGGTCGGTCGACTCGGCGGACGCGCGGGCCCAGGAGCCGTCCGGGTGCACCAAGTAGGCAGTGTTCGTACGGCCGTTGGTCCCGTGGGCGAGTTCGACGCCGTGTGTCGTGATCTCCAGTATGGACCGGACTTCCCACGCGTTCGTCACGTCTACGACGGGGTAGCGGCCGGTGTTCGTCTCCTCGCTCTCCGCTTCGTGGGCGAGGGTGAACAGCTCGGTGAGAGCGGGCGGGTGGTCGTCGCCGGAGCGGGTGAGCATGAAACCCGCCATGTCCCGTTCGACGCGCCCGATCACCTCGCCGTTCCGGTTCTTCCACCCCGTGACGATCAGACACGTACGGGCGAGCGTGGTCGCGATCCGCCCGCCGGGCCTCAACGCACGCAGTACGGGCCGGAGTTGCGGACCGGGGGCAAGGGCGACCGTGGACACGATGCGGTCGTACGAGCCGGGGACGTGCCGGGTGGCGTCCGCCGTGATCAGCTTCGGGTGGTAGCCCATGGCCGCGAGGCGTTCCCCCGCGGCGCCGACCAGATACGGGTCGATGTCGAGACTCGTCACGCGGCCGTTCCCGAGGCGATGGCAGGCGTACGCGGTGAGGCCGCCGGCTCCGGTGCCGAGGTCCAGGAGGTCCAGCCCGTCCCCGAGCCGGCCGTGCCGCAGCATCCGTACCACCAGGCTCGGCAGGGTGGCGGACGACGTGGGCAACCCCTCGGGGTGGTCGTCGAGTTGGGCCTTGTCCGCGTGCGACGGGCCGACCCTGGTGACCAACGACCGGTCCGCGTAGGCGGCTTCCGCCCAGGCGCCCGGGTCGCTCGGTCCGTCCCGCAGAACCCATCGGCCCGAGTCGTCCACGGCCCACCAGCGCGGCACCAACGCGTGCCGGGCGACGCGGGCGACGGGTGCGAGCCACCGTGAGTCCGGGTCGGTCACCTGGTCCGCGAGGGCGGTCGCCCTGCGCTCCCAATCCATGTCCATCGCATCCATGTCCATCGCATCCATGGCCGTCTCGTCCATGGCCGTCTCGCCGAGCCTTTCTGTGGTGGTCACGTCGGGCCCTCCTCCCACATCACCCACGGGCGTTCGATCACCTCGGCGTAACTGGTGTGCCCGGGGTGTTCGCGCAGGTGGGCGAAGGCCCAAGTCTGGGGTTCCGTAGGGTCGTTGCTCGGGGTGGAGCGCGCGGCGCACTCGGTGTCGTCCGCGGTGGGCGCGAGGCAGCGGAAGGCGTACCTGAGGGGTGGGGCGCCGGTGTCGTGATCGGGCCGTAGCGTCCAGTTGACGAAACGGAACGTGCGGCGGATCGGGACGGTCACAGCACCTCACCCCGGCTTCGGGCGTTCGCGCGGGCGGTCTCGGCGCGGAGTCGTTGCTCGGGGGTGGGCGGCCGTACGTCCTCGGGGGCCACGGTCCACTCCGTGCCACCGGTGACCCGGCGCAGCGACCACGTCCCGCACCACTCGCCGCGGAACTCCCCGATCCGGCCCTGCGCGTCCACAACGAGGGTTCCGACAGGCGGAATTGGTGGATTCGGTGAAATCGGCGGAGGGGGCTCGGATCTCACGGGTACGTTCTCGTCGGGCACGGCCGCTCCTCTCCGTAGCGCTTCCACTACTCAGGGGGTTCAGCGTGACCGTCGGCGGGGAACCGTTCAACTTGTCGGACGGGAACGAAAGGTTGGTGAAGGTCCCTTGAACCGAAGGGAATTGGATCCCGACTCCTCACCTCAGGCCGCGTTCGGCGCGCGTCTGCGCAGGGCACGGGAGGAACGCGGCTGGACACAGGAGAAACTGGCCGAGGAGATCGGGTACTCCAGTACGCACATCTCGTCGGTCGAGGTCGGGCGCAAACTTCCTACCTTGCGTCTCGCGCGTAGTGCCGACACGGCATTAGGCGCCGGCGACATGTTCGAACGCGCCTGGCGCAAGGTGCGGCACGCCGGACTCCTCGAAGGATTCCCGCAGTTCATCGACCACGAGGCACAGGCCGCCGAGATCCGGCTCTACGAAGTCGGCGTCGTCCCCGGTCTGCTCCAGACACCGGAGTACGCGGCCGTCCTCGCGCAGGGCGCCGTCAGACGCGGAGCCATCACGGACGACCAGGCCGAGGAACGCGTCACCCTCGTCGCGGAACGGCAGGCCACGCTGGTGCGGACTCCGGCGCCGTTGATCTTCGTCGTGCTGGACGAGAGCTGCCTGCGTCGGCCGGTCGGTGAACCCGCCGTCATGAACGCCCAGTTGGAGCGCCTGCTGGAGTTCGCCGAACTGCCGAACACCGTGGTTCAGGTAGCTCCGTTCGCGATGGGGGAGCGGCGGCCGTTCAACTTGCCGGTCTATCTGCTGACTTTGCCGGACCGCTCGCTCGTCTCGTACGCAGAGTCCGCCCACCGAGGTCATCTGGAACGGGAAAGCGCATTCGTACTGCCGCTGCTCACGGCCTACCATCAACTACAGACCCATGCCTGCTCGCAGGCCGAAACCGTGGCCATGATCAGTCAGTTGAGAAAGGGCACCCCGTGACGACCGAAGCCCCGCAGTGGTTCACGTCCTCCTACAGCGACAACGGCGGCGCCTGCATCGAGGTCGCCACCAACCTCGTCGCCTCGCGCGGTGTGGTCCCCGTCCGTGACTCCAAGAACCCGGGCGGTCCGGTTCTCGGCTTCCCGGCAGGCGCCTTCGCTTCCTTCGTGACGAACGTGCGGACCGGAGGGTTCACCGCCGTCTGACCCCGACTCCGAAGCCCCACGAGCCTGTAGCCGTGGCAGAGCCTAGAAGCGGCTCACGTCCCAAATGCGTACCGTGCCGTCGGCGCTCGCGGTGGCGAGCCTTTCCCTGTCCGGGCTGAAGTCCAACGCGAGCACCGAGTCGTGGTGACCGGTCAGCCTCCCGACCCTGACCGGTTTACGCAGGTCCGTCTGCCAGAGCTGTACGTCGCCGCCGTACATGTCGGCGACGGCGAGGAGGGCGCGCTTCGGATGGAAAGCGCCGGTGCGCACCGAGTCGCCCAGGCTGTAGGAGTGGCGGTCCCAGCCGTTGCCGCGGTGGGGGCGTAGTTCACCGCGACCACGGCCGAAGAAGGCGAGGGAATCGCCGTTGGGGCTGGCGAGGAGGGCCCTAGGTTCGCCGATGTCGTACGTCCGGCCGGAACGCCAGACGTTCGTGGACGGGAGGTCGAGCTTGGGCTGTTTGGATTCGGGGGACGGGTACCGGCACGTTCCACCCGCGTCGCCCATGAGCGCGAGGCTGCCGTCGCGGAGGAATGCCATTCCTGTGAGGTTGGGGCCTCCACCATTGAATTCTTTGCGGCCCACCATCGTGTAGGCACCGCCCGGGGACGCCTTCCACACACCGATGTACGACGAATCGCTCCAGGCCACGTACTCGCCGTGGAGAGCCACCAGCGCGCTATAGACGTAACCGGTTGCACGATATGTGAGCGCCTGCTTCGGACCATCATCGGGCAGAGCCCAGACCTCCAGTCTGCCGGCCTCGCGAGCCGCCATGAGAAGCCCGCTCTCGGCGGAGAAGGCCAACGCCGTCTGCGCCCTCAGACCGCCGTCATACTCGCTCTTGCCCTCTTTCAAGCGGTCCGCCCGCACCGCGGTGTCTCCGCTCCACCAGCATGGACACCGCGAAGCCCAAGGACGACAGTCCGAGTACGGCGACGAGAACGTCGCGGACGATGCGACGTCGCGAACGACGCCGTGCGGAACCCGGTCCCAGAAGCACGCCAACATGCTGCCCGGCCGGTCCCGTTCATGTCGCCCCGCGTATCCACGACCGGATGACCGACGAGAATATTGCCACCGTCGATCCGCCGGCGTGGTAGATCCGACTCCTCGGGACGGTCGGAATCCGATCCTCGACCGTGGCACCGACCTCATGAGATGGCACCTCTAGCTGATCGCTGCGTGGGCGGCGCGGGTTACGGGGCAATGTCACCTGATCGGTGTGGCGACAAATCGATTCCCCGGGTGAATGGCTCGGCGTTCCACCGGCCGCAGCGGTTCGCGCGGCGATCGTGGGGTCGGTATCCGACTGATCGCCGATCAAGGAGTCCCCTATGCGAGTTCGTCGTGTCGTGACCAGCGCCCTCGGTGCCGTAGCGCTCGTGCTCACCTCTCTCGGCACGGTGGCCGCCGCCGGCCCCGCGTCCGCCGGCCCGTGCGGCTTCTACAAGACCAGTACCGACGCCTACTACCGCCACTGCACCACCGACGGCTCGCATGTCGTCATCAAGGTCAAGGTCGCCCTGGCCCGCGACCACGAGCTGTGCGTCAGGCCCGGCACGACCTGGCTGGGCTCCGCCCGGAAGATCCAGGGCGCCTACTACGTCGGTCGGACCTGCTGATCAGCGCTTCCGTCCCGTTGCCCACACACCGCTCGGAGCGAGGAGCAGGCAGTGAACGTACGTAAGGAACAAGTCCGGCGCGAAGGGCTGCGCGGACCGCTCCTACCGCTCCCCGCGGTCGACGTCTCGACCGGCCAGGACCCGGCGCCCGGTCCGGCCCAGTGCTGAGTGCCGATTGCTGAGTGCTGAAGTCCCTTACAGGCGGGGCGTGTTCGGGACACCGGTGATACCGGTGACGCCGATGACGTGACGGATCGCGGACGTGGTGTCGGCGGCGATGTGTGTGGGGCGGAACGTCGGCTCGGTCCATGGGCGGCCGTTCGACACCCACGCACTGCGCGCGTCGACGCCCGTCGCGCCCCCGATGTCGGCGTGCGCCGAGTCGCCGACGACCCAGGACGAGCGCAGGGACGCGCCGACCGTGGCCGCCGCCGCGTGGAAGATCTCCGGCGCGGGCTTCTTGTGACCGGCCGACTCGGAGATCACCCAGCCGTGGACCAGCGCGTCGAGCCCGGCCGTCCGGATCTTCAACTCCTGTTGTGCGGTACGGCCGTTGGTGACGATCACGCATTTCCAGTCCGCCGCGACCGCCTCCGTGAGGGCGTCGCACGTGGACTGGGCCAGGGTGACGCGATCGGCGGCGCCCCGGTCGAGGAGCCTCCGCACGGCGGCGTCGGTGACGGCCCCGCCGTAGCGCTCGGTCATGGCCCTGGCCACGTCCGGCCTCGGTGTGTAGCCGCTCGCGTCGACCGACATCAGCCAGGCGAGGTCGTCCCCCGGCAGGCCGTGCACGGTCAGGAACTCCGTCACCGCGTCCCGGAACGCGGCATCGCGGTCGACCAGGGTGTTGTCCAGATCGAGCATCAGCAGTGGCATGGCAGGGAGTAGATCACCCGGCGGCCACGCCTACAGCCGTGCCGCCTTCAACGCCATGTGCAGCAGCAGCCGGTCCTCACCGTCGTCCAGGTCCAGCCCCGTCAACTGCTCCACCCGCGACAGGCGGTAGTAGAGCGTCTGCCGGTGGATCCCCAACTCGGCCGCCGTACGCCCCGCTTGGCCCGCGCAGTCGAGGTACACCTCGGCGGTGCGGGCGAGTTCGTGGTGGGCGGGGGCGAGGAGGGGCGCTACGGCCGGGTCGTGCGGGGACTCCGGGGAGAGGGATGTCAGCAGACGGTACGGGCCGATGTGGGACCAGTCGGCGACGGGGGCGAAGCGGGGTTCCGCGAGGGCGGCGCGGGCTGCCGCCGTCGCCTCCTGCCAGGCGGTGCCGAGGTCGGTGAGGCCGACGCGGGGGCGGCCGATGCCCGCCGCGCGGTGGGCGCCGGGCGGGCCGTCCTTCAGCAGCCGGGCGGCGGCCGCCTCCGCCGAACTCCCCGCGTCCGTCGACCGCAGCCGTACCAGCACCGCCAGGCAGTGCTGCTCCGTCGCGCCCCACGGCACCGTGCACAGTGCCGTCGCGTGCGGGACCGTACGGGCCGACGGGGCGTCGTCCGGGTCGGCGGTCGACGGCCAGGGGGCCACGCAGACCACCGTGTGCGGGCCCTCGCCGCGCGGGCCCAGCGCCGTACGCAGCGCCGCCACCGCCATGTCCCGCTGCCAGCCGCGCTCGGCGGTGAGGACCGCGCGGAGTTCGCGGGTGAGGTCGGCGCCCGCCTGTGCCTCGTCCGCGAGGAGCGCGCCGATCCGGTCCGCGACCCGCATCGCCGCCGCGAGCCGCGCTTCGCCGGGGCCGGGATCGTCGTCGTCCAGGAGCCAGACGTAGCCGAGGACGACACCCCGATGGCGTACGGGGAGGCAGATGCGGCCGCGATAGACGCCCGCCTCGGGGGTGGGCGGAATCCGGACCGGACCGGTCGCCCGGGTGATGCCGAAGCCCTCGAACCAGGTGCGGATCGCCGCCGTGGAGCGCCGGGTCAGGATCGAGCGGGTGCGGACCGGGTCCAGCGCGGACGGGTCCAGGTCGCCCTCACCGTCGTAGGCCCCGAAGGCGATCAGCTCGAAGTCGCGGTTCTCCAGGGTCGCCGGGGCGCCGAGGAGTTCCGAGATCTCGTCGACCAGTTCCTGGTAGTCGCCGGTGGAATCGGTTGTCACCCGGGCATTCTCCCGCATTCTCGCGGTGCCTTCATACAGATGTCTGAGATCTGTTGCGCGGATGCGTGGCAGTTGTCGATGGTCGACGATCGGAGAGATCCCTAGGTTTCACGGTGGTCCTGTCTGCTGGTTCTGTGGAGGTGCCCCGTGCTGGGTCCCGTGATTCTCGCCGCCTCGCGCAGCGATCGGATGCGTCGGCTGATCTCGGCGGCGCCGGTGACCAAGCAGGTCGTCGACCGCTTCATCCCCGGTGAGACCGTCGACGAGGTCGTGCCGATCGTCCAGGACCTCACCGCCAAGGGCCTGGAGCTGACGATGGACGTCGTCGGCGAGGACATCACCACCCCCGAGCAGGCCGCCGCCGCCCGCGACGCCTATCTGACGCTCGTCGAGCGGCTCAAGGACCTCGAACTGGGTACCCGGGCCGAGATGTCCATCAAGCTGTCCATGTTCGGGCAGGCGCTGGAGGGCGGCCACGAGCTCGCCCTCGCCAACGTCCGGCCGGTCGTCGAGGCCGCCGCCGCCATCGGTACGACCGTCACGCTCGACGCCGAGGACCACACCACCCTCGACTCGATGTTCGCGATCCACGAGGAGCTGCGGAAGGACTTCCCGGGGACCGGCTGCGTCATCCAGGCCTACCTCTTCCGCACCGAGTCCGACGCCCGCCGCCTCGCCGAGGCCGGCAGCCGCGTCCGGCTCGTGAAGGGCGCGTACAAGGAGCCCGCCGAGGTCGCGTACCAGCAGAAACACGAGATCGACAAGGCGTACGTCAGGATTCTGCGGATCCTGATGGAGGGTTCCGGCTACCCGATGGTCGGGTCCCACGACCCGCGCCTCATCTCCATCGCGCAGGAACTGGCCCGGCGCGCCGGACGCAAGCTCGACGAGTACGAGTTCCAGATGCTGTACGGGATCAGGAGCGAGGAGCATCTGCGCCTCGCCGCCGAGGGCCACCGCATGCGCGTGTACACGGCGTACGGCACGGACTGGTACGGCTACTTCATGCGGCGCCTTGCCGAGAAGCCGGCCAACCTCCTCTTCTTCGCACGATCCACCCTTACCAAGGGCTGACCGAACACCCGCTCACGTACAAGGAGTTACGGATCTCATGGACGCTGTGACCCAGGTCCCCACCCCCGTCAACGAGCCGGTGCACGGCTACGCGCCCGGCTCTCCCGAGCGCGCCCGCCTTGAGGTCAAGCTCAAGGAGCTGGCCGAGAACCCGATCGACCTGCCGATGACCATCGGCGGCGAGCGGCGGATGGGCGGCGGCGAGCGCGTCGACGTCGTACAGCCGCACAACCACAAGGCGCGGCTGGGCACGTACGCCAACGCCACCCAGGACGACGCCCAGGACGCGATCGACGCGGCCCTCGCCGCCGCGCCCGCCTGGCGCGCGATGTCCTTCGACGACCGCGCCGCGATCATCCTGCGCGCCGCCGAACTGCTCTCCGGTCCCTGGCGCGAGACCCTCGCGGCCTCCACCATGCTCGGTCAGTCCAAGACCGCCCAGCAGGCCGAGATCGACTGTCCCTGCGAGCTCGTCGACTTCTGGCGCTTCAACGTCAAGTACGCCCGCGACCTGCTCGCCGAGCAGCCCCCGGCGAACTCCCCGGGCGTCTGGAACCGCCTCGACCACCGCCCGCTCGAGGGCTTCGTCTACGCGATCACGCCGTTCAACTTCACGGCGATCGCGGGCAACCTGCCGACGGCGCCCGCGCTGATGGGCAATGTGGTGGTCTGGAAGCCGTCGCCGACCCAGACCCACTCCGCCGTCCTGCTCATGCGGTTGCTGGAGGAGGCGGGTCTCCCCAAGGGCGTCATCAACCTCGTCACCGGCGACGGCATCGAGGTGTCGAAGGTGGCTCTTGAGCACCGCGACCTGGCCGCGATCCACTTCACCGGGTCCACCAAGACCTTCCAGTACCTGTGGAAGACGGTCGGCACCAACATCGAGAAGTACCGCACCTATCCGCGTCTGGTCGGCGAGACCGGCGGCAAGGACTTCGTCGTCGCCCACCCGAGCGCGGACCGCGCCGTGCTGAAGACCGCGTTGACCCGGGGCGCCTTCGAGTACCAGGGCCAGAAGTGCTCCGCGACCTCCCGGGCGTACATCCCGGCGTCGATCTGGAACTCCGGTTTCAAGGAGGAATTCGCCGCCGAAGTCGACTACTTGACGATGGGTGACGTCACCGACCTCGCCAACTTCGTCGGCGCGGTGATCGACGAGCGCGCCTTCGCCAAGAACAAGGCGGCCATCGACCGCGCGAAGGCCGACCCCAACTGCACGATCGTCGCGGGCGGTTCGTACGACGACTCGGTCGGCTACTTCGTCCGCCCGACGGTCGTCGAGTGCAGCGACCCGGCCAACGAGGTGTTCACCACGGAGTACTTCGGCCCGTTCCTCGCCGTGCACGTCTACGAGGACGACGCCTACGACGAGATGCTGACCCAGATGGAGTCGGTCTCCGACTACGCGCTGACGGGCTCGGTCATCGCGGGCGACCGCGCGGCGGCGGCGTACACGATGGAGAAGCTCCGCTACGCGGCCGGCAACTTCTACATCAACGACAAGTCCACCGGCGCGGTCGTCGGCCAACAGCCCTTCGGCGGCGGCCGCTCCTCCGGCACCAACGACAAGGCCGGCGCCCCGCAGAACCTGACCCGCTGGACCCTGACCCGCGCCATCAAGGAGACCCTGGTGGCACCGACGGACTACACGTACCCGCACATGGGCTGACACCCACACAGGGTGCCCGCAGCGGGCAGACTCCCCGTCATGACCCCAACCCCTATGCGGAACACGGCGGTTACGGCGGACGACGGAGTACGGCTGTGGGCCTCCAGGTCCGGCCGTGGCACACCCGGCACCACACCCCTGGTGCTGTGCCACGGCGGACCCGGACTGTGGGACATGTTCGAGGACGTGGCCGGGATGCTCGACTCCCGTGCCCCGGTGGTCCGTTGGGACCAGCGCGGGGGCGGCCGGTCCGAACCGTGCGCGGGCCCATGGACCACCGAACGGTTCGTGGCCGATCTCGACGCCGTACGACGGCACTTCGCGCTGGAGCGGATCGTGCTGCTCGGCCACTCCTGGGGCGCGTCGCTCGCCCTGAGCTACGCCCTCGCCCACCCGGACCGGGTCGCCGCCCTCGTCTACGTCAGCGGCACCGGTATCGGTCCGAACGCCGACTGGCACGGCGCCTTCGAGGAGAACTCCCTGGCCCGCCTCGGCGAGGACCCCCAACGGCTCGCCCGCTGGCGGGAGTTGCCCGGCGAGAGCCGTGAACGGGCGGTGCTCCAGTGGTCCGTCGAGTTCGTGAACCGCAACCGGGCGATCGAGCACGCCGAGCGGATGGCCGACCCCTGGTTCCCCATCAACTTCCCCTGCAACAAAGCCCTGAACGCCGAAGCGAAGCACACCGCCGGCACCTCCGCCCTGTACGCCGCCTGTCAGGCCCTCGATCTGCCGGTGCTCATCGTGGACGGGGAGCGGGACATCCGGCCCCGGTCCGCCGTCGACTCGTTGGAGCGGGCGCTGCCCCAGGTGCGCCGGGTGACTCTGCCGGACGCCGGGCATCTGCCGTGGGTCGAGGACCCGCACGGATTTCGCGATGCGGTGATCACGGCGATGCACTCATGACGGCGATGCACTCATGACCACTCTGCGGCGATGACGGCGATGCGGTCATGACAACTCTGTGGTGATGACGGCCACGCCGTGAGCCCCCGTCTCCGATACTGACCCCGTGACCATCCGTATGCGCACCGCCCACACGGCCGACCTCACCCCGGCCGACCTCCGCGCCGCCCGCGCGCTGCTGGACGCCGCCTTCGCCGGTGACCTCACCGACCAGGACTTCGAGCACGGCCTCGGCGGCGTGCACGCCCTGCTCGCCGACGAGGACGGGCTCGTCGCGCACGGGTCGGTGGTCATGCGGCGGGTGCGGTACCGGGGGCGTTGGCTGCGGGTCGGATACGTCGAGGGGGTAGGGGTGCGGCCCGACGCCCGGCGCAAAGGGTACGGGGGGCTCGTCATGGCCGAGTTGGAGCGGATCGTCGATCACGCCTACGACGTCGGGCTGCTCGGTGCCAGTGACGACGGGGCCCGGCTCTACACCGCACGCGGCTGGCGGCTGTGGGGCGGCAAGATCTCCGCGCTCGGGCCGGACGGCATCGTCCATCTGCCCGAGGAGGAGGACAGCACGTATGTCCGTCCCGCGCTCGCCGGCCCCCTCGACCTCGGCAGCGATCTTCTCTTCGACTGGCGTGACGGCGATGTGCTCTGACCGCCGGTAGACGTCGGTAAGAGAAACCCCAGGTCAGGCGCCTGTGACTCGTTTCACCGTCTCAGATAGTAGGAAGTCCGAGTAATTGTGGAGACAGATGCACGGTCCTGTCCTAGCTTTGTAGGAGCCGAACGTCTCGCTAGACCAAGCGAATGGCGGTCGTGAGCCGGACACCGTGCAGGCAACCCCTGTGGTCCGTTGCTCCCCGCCCCCTACGGCGTCTCGCAACTCCCCTCCGTACTCCAGGAATTGTCGAAGGAGTCGATTCTCCATGGCCGAGACGACCGCCCGCCGCCGAGTCCGCCACGTGCCCCGCACGAGCGAGTCCGAGCGCAAGAACGCCGCCGCCGCCCTCCAGCGCGCCCTCGACCGCCGGGACAACGGCGGCGAGACCGGCCACTGAGCCGCAGTAACACCACCCATCAGCCGGGAGCCGCGCCCGCACGGGGTGCGGCGCGGTCTCAGTGACCGCGCCGCACCTCGAAGTGGTCGATGCGCTTGCCGTCCCCGTCCAGGGCCGACACCTTGAGCCGGGGCGTGCTGCCGCTCTCCGCCTCCACCGAGAGGAGGGAGAAGCCCCGGTAGCGCACCCGCGACCACTCCACCGTCTCCGCCTGCGTGTGCTGGCCTTTCATCCACTGCGCGGTGTCGACCGTCCCGTGCCGTGTGACGTGGCCCTCGTAGCTCTCCTTGACGCCCGCCGGGAAGCCGTACAGGTCCCGGCCGCCGCCGCCCGCCGTGACGTAGACGATCCCGTCCTTCGTCGGATCGGTGGACGCGCCGACGGGTACCGCCCGGCCGACCGCGCCGTTCTTGATCGCGTCGGTCCGCTCGTAGACGTGGTTGTGCCCGTTGATCACCAGGTCCACCTGGTGCTTCTCGAACAGCGGCAGCCACTCGCTCCGTACCCCGCCGTCCGAGGCGTGCGCGGAGGTCGAGTAGGCGCAGTGGTGGAAGAAGACCACGAGGAAGTCGACCCCCTTGGTCGCCCGCAACTCGCGCAGCCGGCCGTCCAGCCACGTCGTCTGCTTCCCGCCGGTGTAGCCGAGATTGGCGGTGATCTCGTACGACACGTCGTTCGCGTCCAGCGCCACGACGCCGACGTTGCCGTAGACGAAGGAGTACACGCCCGGCGCGTGCGACGGGTCGAAGCCGTTCTCCGGGAGGGACCAGCGGGCGAGCTGGCCGCCGTAGCCGTCGGGGGAGTACCAGGCCTCCATGTCGTGGTTGCCGGTGGTCACCATCCACGGGACGGTCCGGGAGACACCCTCGTTCTGCTTGAGGAACAGGTCCCAGTACGTCGGGTCGTAGCCGTCGGTCTTCTTGCCCTGCCCGTTGGTGTCGGCGTAGCAGATGTCGCCGGCGTGCAGATGGAAGGCGGGGTTCTCGCGCAGGATCACATGGTCGTTGGCGGCGGCCGCGTTGCTCACGCCCTGGTCGCCGAAGGCCGTGAACACGAACCGCTCCGGGCTCGCCGGCGCTGTACGGAAGGAGCCGATCGTCGAGCGGTGGGCGGGGGCGGCCGGGTCGAAGCCCTCGTGGCCGACGCCGTAGTAGTACGTCGTGCCGGGGCGGAGGCCGTTCAGGGCCGCGTGGACGTAGTACTGCTCGACCGCGGGGCGGACGCCGGTCAGGCCGGGGGTGTGCAGATCGCGTACCTCGGCGGTGATCCTGCGGTCGAGGTCGTCGGGCTTCAACCCCACGCGCACGTAAGGCTTTTTGACCGCGAACGGCACCTGCCAGGAGACCCGCAGCTCCGTCTTCGGGTCGGCGCCGAAGGCGAGATGGCGGCCGAAGGGGGTGACGACGGCGCCGGGCACCTTCGACGTGGCGGGGGAGGGCGCGGCTGCCGCCTTGCCGTCGGTGCTCGCCTTGCCGGCGCACCCCGCCAGCAATCCGGCCGTCGCCACCGCGCCCGCCGTCACCAGCGTGCGGCGCCGGGTCAGCTTCGTGCGCAGGTACTCGTACTGCTCGGCCATGCTCATCCGGACCGCGAGGTGTTCCGGGACGCCGACGTCGGGTACGGGGGGTTCGGGGGGTGTCCCCCCGATAAGCACTGTCATGTCGATGAAACTCCCCTAGAACTCCAACACCCTCCCGGCAATGGGGTGAACTCCGGTCGAACGGCCGACACCGTACCCCGAGGCCCGTCCGCATCATGGACACCCGGTGTCATCCCATGGGACGCGGAGTACGGTGTCGGGCATGTCTCGCAGCATCGATCTCGCAGTGATCCCCGGTGACGGCATCGGTCAGGAAGTCGTGGCCGAAGGTCTGAAAGTCCTCTCCGCCGTCCTTCCGCAGGACGTGAAGCTGGAGACCAAGGAGTTCGACTTCGGCGCCCGGCGCTACCACGCCACCGGTGAGACCCTCACCGACGCCGACCTGGCCGCGCTGAAGCCGCACGACGCGATCCTGCTGGGCGCGATCGGTGACCCCTCGGTCCCGTCCGGTGTCCTGGAGCGGGGTTTCCTGCTCAAGCTGCGCTTCGCCTTCGACCACCACGTGAACCTGCGGCCGAGCAAGCTGCTCCCGGGAGTGGCGACCCCGCTCGCCGGTGAGCCGGAGATCGACTTCGTCGTGGTCCGTGAGGGCACCGAGGGCCCGTACACCGGCAACGGCGGCACCATCCGCAAGGGTACCGAGCACGAGGTCGCCACCGAGGTTTCCGTCAACACGGCCTTCGGTGTCGAGCGCGTCGTCCGTGACGCCTTCGCCCGCGCCCAGGCCCGCCCCCGCAAGAAGCTCACGCTGGTCCACAAGAACAATGTGCTGACCTTCGCGGGCCACCTGTGGACGAACGTCTTCAACAAGGTCGCGGCCGAGTTCCCCGAGGTCACCACCGACTACATCCACGTCGACGCGGCGACGATCTACCTCGTCACCGACCCGGCCCGCTTCGACGTGATCGTCACCGACAACCTCTTCGGCGACATCATCACCGACCTCGCCGCGGCCGTCTCCGGCGGCATCGGCGTCGCCGCGAGCGGGAACATCAACCCGTCCGGCGAGTTCCCCTCGATGTTCGAGCCCGTGCACGGCTCGGCCCCGGACATCGCGGGCCAGGGCAAGGCCGACCCCACCGCCACGGTCCTGTCCGTCGCCCTCCTGCTGCGCCACCTCGGCTACGAGTCCGAGGCCGTCCGCATCGAGGACGCGGTCTCCGCCGACCTCGCGGACCGCACCGGCAAGCCCGCCCGCAGCACCACGGAGATCGGCGACGCGCTCGCCGTACGAGTAGCCGGCTGACCCCGCGCGCACTCGAAGAACTCACGCAGTATTTCGAAGCCGCCGGGTCGCAACCGCACCCGGCGGCTTTTCTTACGTCCCCGCCGGGTGCCACCATCATCCCCTGGGTCGCATTCACGCCGTTTTCGTCCACGGTCCACCACGCGCGATAATCGAACGCGGAGCCGCGGAATGAGGCAATGCTCGGACGTCCTAACACTGGCCACTGGCAGTCGAGGGCGTGAGCGCGGCCCGTCACACACAACCGGTGAAGGACAACCACTGATGACGACGCCCACGATCGAGCTCAAGCCCTCGGCCTCGCCACTTTCCGCCGCCGAGCGCGACGCGATTCTGACGAACCCCGGGTTCGGCCGCCACTTCACCGATCACATGGTGACGATCAAGTGGACCGAGGGCCGCGGCTGGCACGACGGCCAGCTCGTGCCGTACGGCCCGCTCTCCCTCGACCCCGCGAACATGACCCTGCACTACGCCCAGGAGATCTTCGAGGGTCTCAAGGCGTACCGGCAGGCCGACGGCTCCGTCGCCACCTTCCGCCCGGAGAAGAACGCCCGCCGCTTCCAGACCTCCGCCCGCCGCCTCGGCATGCCCGAGCTGCCGGTCGAGACGTTCATCGAGGCCTGTGACGTGCTGGTCCAGCAGGACCGCGACTGGGTCCCGGCGCACGGCGGCGAGGAATCCCTGTACCTGCGCCCGTTCATGATCGCGACCGAGGTCGGCCTGGGCGTGAAGCCCGCCAACGAGTACCTCTTCCTGGTCATCGCCTCCCCGGCCGGCGCCTACTTCCCCGGCGGCGTGAAGCCCGTCTCCATCTGGGTCTCCGAGGACCACGTCCGCGCCGTCCCCGGCGGCATGGGCGACGCCAAGACCGGCGGCAACTACGCCGCCTCCCTCCTCGCCCAGGCCGAGGCCGCCGAGCAGGGCTGCGCCCAGGTCTGCTACCTCGACGCGGTCGAGCGCAAGTGGGTCGAGGAGCTCGGCGGCATGAACCTGTATTTCGTGTACGGCAACAAGATCGTCACCCCCACCCTCACCGGCTCCATCCTGGAGGGCGTCACCCGTGACTCCCTCCTCACCCTCGCCCGCGATCTCGGCTACGAGCCCGAAGAGGGCCGGATCTCCATCGAGCAGTGGCAGCGCGACTCGGAGAACGGCGCGCTGACCGAGGTCTTCGCCTGCGGTACGGCCGCGGTCATCACCCCGGTCGGCACGGTCAAGCGCACCGGCGCCGAGTGGCAGCAGTCCGCCGGTGAGCCCGGCGAGGTCACGCTGAAGCTCCGCGCGGCCCTCCTCGACATCCAGCGCGGCGACAGCCCCGACAAGCACGGCTGGATGCACCCGCTCGGCCGGTAACTGCTAGACACGGCTGGTCACTTCGGGGGCCGTCGCGGACTCGGTGTCCGTGGCGGCCCCTTTCGTCAACGCCGTCAGCAGCACGAACGTCAGCCCGCCGACCGCCCCCGACAGCAGGAAACTGCAGTCCACCCCGCCGGTGAGCGACAGCAGCGGACCCTCGTACGACGGCAGGGACACGGCGAGCAGTCCGACGCCCGCGCCCACCGCCCAGGAGACCGCGGCCGGGATGTTCCAGCCCGCCCGGAACCAGTAGATCCCGCCCCTGGCACGGCGGTTGAAGACCTGCAAGGCATCCGCGTCGTACATCCCCCGGCACCGCACGAACCCGATGAGCGTGATGACCGCCCACGGCGTCCCGATCGCCGTCAGGAGCAGCACGAAGGACGTCATCGCCGACTGCGCGTTCCAGGCGTAGTGCCCGACGAAGACGCACACCGTGGCGACGATCGCGACCGTGCAGGTGGCCCGGGCCCGGGAGGCGCGCGGCAGGATCGCGTCCAGGTCGAGGCCCATGGAGTAGAGCATCAGCCCGGCGTTGCCCACCGACCCCGCCGAGGCGGCGAGCAGCAGCGGGACCAGGTACCAGGTGGGCGACGCGGACACCAGCGGGCCCGCGTAGTCGAGGGCCGCCCGCGCCCCGAACGCCGTGAACGTGCCGAAGAGTTGGGGGACGAGGAGACCGGCGGTCAGGCCGAGCCAGGTCGCGTGCAGGATCGTGCGGGAGGAGTGGCGGGCCGGGGAGATGTAGCGCGTGTAGTCGCCGAGGAGGGTGATGAACGCGATCGGCCCGGACAGTCCCGCCGCCACCGTCGCGAGGCACCACGTCGGCCAGAACCCGCCCAGCAGATAGCCGCCCGCCCCCGGCAGCGCGCCGGTCGTGAAGTGCGGGGCGTACGCGGCCACGCCCAGGATCAGCAGCGCGGTCATGCCGACCGAGAGCACCCGGGACATCGCGAGCAGCACGCGGTAGCCGTAGACCGCGCCCGCGACGGTCGCCCCGGCGAGCAGCGCGTACACGACGGCGTACGACGCCCCGCCCGTCGGCAGCCCGAACAGCCGGTGCAGCACGCCCACCATCACATCGCCGCCGATCCACACGGTCAGCGCGGTGTAGCCGAGGGCGAGGAGCAGCCCCACGACCGAGCCGACCAGCCGGCCCCGCACCCCGAACTGGGCGCCGGACGACGTCGACAGGTTGGTGGCGGTGCGCAGGGAGACCAGGGCGAGCGGGGCCGTGAACAGCGTCCCGACCACCGTGCCCGCCACGATCGAGCTCACCGACGCCCACCAGCCGAGGCCGAACGACGGCGGCAGCCAGCCGAAGATGATTACGCCGAGGCAGAGGTTGGAGCCGAGCAGGATCGACACGAGGTCGCGTGGACCGCTGGTGCGTTCCGCGTCGGGGATGGTGTCGACTCCGCGTTGTTCGATCGGCATGGAAGGCCCTCTCGTTCTTAGAGTGACGTTCAATGTGGGCCGAGCAGTGCTGGCGCGTCAAGCATTCCCATGATGGGTTTTACCGTTTAGAGTGATGCTCTAAAGGAGGGATACGGGATGAGGCTGACCCCCACGGAACGCGACCGGCTGCTGCTGTTCTCGGCCGCCGAACTGGCCCGCGCCCGCAAGGCGCGCGGCCTGCGGCTCAACGTGCCGGAGGCCACCGCGCTCATCGCGGACACGGTGTGCGAGGCGGCCCGGGACGGGCGCCGACTGGCCGAGGCCGTCGAGCGCGCCCGCTCCGTGCTCGGCCCCGACGACGTGCTGCCGGGTGTCGCCGATGTCGTCACCGAGGTCCATGTCGAGGCGGTCTTCGACGACGGTTCCCGGCTCGCGATCGTCTCCGACCCCATCGGCGGGGGAGCGCTCGCGGACCGCGCCCCCGGCGCCCTGCTCCCGGGGCCCCCGCACGCCGAGCCCGAGGCCGTCGTCCGCGTCACGGTCACCAACACCGCGACCGTCCCCGTCTCCGTGACCTCCCACTTCCACTTCTTCGAGGCCAACCCGCGCCTCGACTTCCCCCGGGCCGAGGCCTACGGCATGCGGCTCGCCGTCCCCGCCGGATCCTCCGTCCGCTTCGGGCCGGGCGAGAGCGCCGAGGTCGGCCTGCTGCCGATCGGCGGCGAGCGGATCGCCATCGGTTTCGCCGGGCTCGTCGACGGCCCGCTGGACGCGCCGGGCGCGAAGGAAGAAGCCCTGCGCCGGGCAACTGCCTGCGGTTACCTGGGAGTCGAGCAGTGAACCCGTACGAGTACGCCGCCACCCACGGCCCCCGCGCCGGCGACCGCGTCCGCCTCGGCGACTCGGGTCTGACCATCCGCGTGGAGTCCGACTCGCAGCGCTACGGCGACGAGTTCCTCGCCGGGTTCGGCAAGACGGCCCGCGACGGACTGCACCTCAAGGCCGCCGCCGTGCGCGAGACCTGCGATGTGGTCGTCAGCAATGTCGTCGTGATCGACGCCGTGCAGGGCATCCGCAAGGTGTCCATCGGGATCAGGGAAGGGCGGATCTGCTCCATCGGGCGGGCCGGGAACCCCGACACCCTCGACGGGGTCGACGTCGTCGTCGGCACCGGTACCTCGATCGTCTCCGGCGAGGGGCTCATCGCCACCGCCGGTGCCGTCGACACCCATGTGCACCTGCTCTCGCCGCGCATCATGGAGGCCTCCCTCGCCTCCGGGGTGACCACGATCATCGGCCAGGAGTTCGGCCCGGTGTGGGGCGTCGGCGTCAACTCGCCCTGGGCGCTGCGCCACGCGTTCAACGCCTTCGACGCCTGGCCGGTCAACATCGGCTTCCTGGGCCGGGGTTCGTCGTCCGACGCCGCCCCCCTGGTCGAGGCGCTGGCCGAGGGCGGGGCCTCCGGCTTCAAGGTGCACGAGGACATGGGCGCCCACACCCGCGCGCTGGACACCGCGTTGCGGGTCGCCGAGGAGCACGACGTCCAAGTCGCCCTGCACAGCGACGGGTTGAACGAGTGCCTGTCGGTGGAGGACACCCTGCGCGTCCTGGAGGGCCGGACGATCCACGCCTTCCACATCGAGGGCTGCGGCGGCGGACACGTGCCGAATGTCCTGAAGATGGCGGGAGTTCCGAATGTCATCGGCTCCTCCACCAACCCCACCCTCCCCTTCGGCCGGGACGCGGTCGCCGAGCACTACGGCATGATCGTCTCCGTCCACGACCTGAAGACCGACCTGCCCGGCGACGCCGCGATGGCCCGCGACCGGATCCGCGCCGGGACGATGGGCGCCGAGGACGTGCTGCACGACCTGGGCGCGATCGGCATCACCTCGTCCGACGCGCAGGGCATGGGCAGAGCGGGTGAGACCGTCCGCCGTACGTTCGCCATGGCCGGGAAGATGAAGGCCGAACTCGGCGCCCCGGACGTCGGCCACGACAACGAACGCGTCCTGCGCTACATCGCCAAGCTGACCGTCAACCCCGCGATCGCGCACGGGCTTTCGCACGAGGTGGGATCCATCGAGGTCGGCAAGCTCGCCGACCTCGTGCTGTGGCGGCCCGAGTACTTCGGCGCGAAACCGCAGCTCGTCCTGAAGTCCGGGTTCCCGGCGTACGGCGTGGTCGGCGACCCCAACGCGGCGACCGACACCTGCGAACCCCTCGTCCTGGGACCGCAGTTCGGCGCGCACGGCAGCACGCCCGCCGACCTCTCCGTGGCCTTCGTCGCGCAGGCGGCCCTGGACCAGGGCAACGACGCGATGCCAACTCGCCGCCGCAGGGTGGCAGTTCGCGGCACGCGTGGCATCGGACCCGCCGACCTGCGCCTCAACTCCCGTACCGGAGCGGTCGACGTCGACCAGCGCACC
This sequence comes from Streptomyces sp. NBC_01478, assembly GCF_036227225.1. Classification (GTDB taxonomy): domain Bacteria; phylum Actinomycetota; class Actinomycetes; order Streptomycetales; family Streptomycetaceae; genus Streptomyces. The sequence goes on from NZ_CP109444.1 coordinate 8,099,757, forward strand.
GGCCTGGTCACCCTCGACGGCGAACCGCTGCGCTCCGAGCCCGCCGACTCGGTCTCCCTCAACCGCCTGTACTTCCTGTAGTACGCAGCCGACTTAGGACTTCTGATGAGCTTCCGTATGCCCCCCGAATGGGCCCCGCACGAGCGCACCTGGATGGCCTGGCCGGGACCCAACCCGACCTTCACCAACGCCGAGGAACTGGCCGAGGCCCGTACCGCCTGGGCGGCCGTCGCCCGCGCCGTGCGCCGCTTCGAACCGGTGACGGTGGTGCACGGGCCGGGGCAGGGCGCGTCGGCGCGCGAGCTGCTCGGTCCGGACGTCGACCTGGTCGAGCGCGAGCTGGACGACGCGTGGATGCGGGACATCGGCCCCACGTTCGTCACCGACGGCTCTCGACTGGCCGCCGTGGACTGGACGTTCAACGGCTGGGGCGGCCAGGACTGGGCCCGCTGGGAGCACGACTCCAAGATCGCCCGCCATGTCGCCGACCTCGCCGGAGTGCCGGCGCTCAGCAGCACCCTCGTCAACGAGGGCGGCGCGATCCACGTCGACGGCGAGGGCACCGTCCTGCTCACCGACACGGTCCAGCTCGGCGCCGGCCGCAACCCCGGCTGGACCCGCGAGCAGGTCGAGGCGGAGATCCACGCCAGACTCGGCACCACCAAGGCCATCTGGCTCCCGCACGGCCTGACCGGCGACTACGGCGTCTACGGCACCCAGGGCCATGTCGACATCGTCGCGGCCTTCGCCGGGCCCGGCACCGTACTGGTCCACAGCCAGCGCGACCCGGCCCACCCGGACCACGCCCGCTCCCAGGAGTACCTCGCCCTGCTGCGCGCCGAGACCGACGCGCAGGGCCGACCCCTGGACGTCGTAGAAGTGCCTGCCCCGACCGTCCTCAAGGACGAGGACGGCCACTGGGTCGACTACTCCTACATCAACCACTACCTCTGCAACGGCGGGGTCGTGCTCTGCGCCTTCGACGACCCGGGCGACGAGATCGCGGCCGGGATCTTCCGGCGCCTCTTCCCGGAGCGGACGGTGACGCCGGTGGACGCCCGTACGATCTTCGCGGGCGGTGGCGGTATCCACTGCATCACCCAGCAGCAGCCGAAGATCTAGGGAGTCGGACGATGGCCGGTGCGCGGAAGAACGCGCCGCCGCGCGAGGACGTGCTCGCCGCAGCCATGGGCATGATCGCCGAACGCGGTCTGGAGAAACTCACCATGGCGGCGCTCGGCCGCGAGGTCGGCATGAGCAGCGGCCATCTCCTCTACTACTTCCACTCCAAGGACGAACTGCTCCTCCAGGCCCTGGAGTGGAGCGAGGGCAGGCTCGGCGCCGAGCGGGGGCGGCTCCTCACCCGCACCGCCACCGCCCGCGAGCGCGTCGAGGCGTACGTGGATCTCTACGTCCCCGAAGGCCACCGCGACCCGCACTGGACGCTGTGGCTGGAGGTCTGGAACCGCTCGCAGAACGCCGACGCCGCCGCCCGTGACCGGCAGGCCGCCATCGAGGGCGTCTGGCACCGCGACCTGGTCGCGCTGATCGCGGAAGGGGTGTCACGCGGGGAGTTCCGGGCCGTGGACCCGGACCGTTTCGCCGCCCGCTTCCGCGCCCTCCTCGACGGCTTCTCCATCCATGTGGCGATCGGGCTGCGGGGCACGGACCGGGCGCAAGTGCTGGCCCATGTGCGGGAGTTCATCGCCGACTCGCTGCTCGCGCGCCGACCGAGTTGATCAACCGGCTGTTCGCATCATGAGACGGACGGTGAGCACGGAGGTGGGGTGTGCCAGACTACCCCCGTGTTCTCGTTCGCCACGATTATTGGCAGCAGGCGCGCCGGTCCGCAGTGACCGCCTCGTACGACCAGGTACGGGCGGCCACCGTCGTCACTCGACCCGCGCGCAGACCTCTCGCACCCGCGAGGGGTTTTTCGCTTTTCTGGCCCACCTTCAGCCGGGAAAGCAGTGCGAGGGATCATTGAGGGACGGTGGAGCCGGTCATTCCGGTACAGACCGAGATTCAGATCCTCAGGAGCCAGACACCATGACGGAAACCAGCGCACTCGACGACGCGTTCCACGTCTTCGACACGACCCTGCGTGACGGCGCGCAGCGGGAGGGCATCAACCTCACCGTCGCGGACAAGCTGGCCATCGCACGGCACCTGGACGACTTCGGCGTCGGCTTCATCGAGGGCGGCTGGCCCGGGGCCAACCCGCGGGACACCGAGTTCTTCGCCCGCGCCCGGCAGGAGATCGACTTCAAGCACGCGCAGCTCGTCGCGTTCGGCGCCACCCGCCGGGCGGGCGCGAAGGCGAGCGAGGACCCGCAGGTCAAGGCGCTTCTGGACTCCGGCGCCGACGTCATCACCCTGGTCGCGAAGTCCCACGACCGGCATGTCGAGCTGGCCCTGCGCACCACCCTGGACGAGAACCTGGAGATGGTCCGCGACACCGTCTCCCACCTGGCCGCCCAGGGCCGCCGCGTCTTCGTCGACTGCGAGCACTTCTTCGACGGCTACCGCGCCAACCCCGAGTACGCCAAGGCCGTCGTCCGTACGGCGTCCGAGGCGGGCGCGTCCGTCGTGATCCTGTGCGACACCAACGGCGGGATGCTCCCGGCGCAGGTACAGGCGGTCGTCTCCACGGTCCTCGCCGACACCGGCGCCCGGCTCGGCATCCACACCCAGGACGACACCGGGTGCGCGGTCGCCAACACCCTCGCCGCCGTCGACGCGGGCGCGACCCACGTCCAGTGCACGGCGAACGGCTACGGCGAGCGCGTCGGCAACGCCAACCTCTTCCCCGTCGTCGCCGCGCTGGAGCTGAAGTACGGCAAGAAGGTCCTGCCCGACGGCAAGCTGCGTGAGATGACCCGCATCTCGCACGCGATCGCCGAGGTCGTGAACCTCACCCCGTCCACGCACCAGCCCTACGTAGGAGTCTCGGCCTTCGCGCACAAGGCGGGCCTGCACGCCTCCGCGATCAAGGTCGACCCGGACCTGTACCAGCACATCGACCCCGAGCAGGTCGGCAACACCATGCGGATGCTGGTCTCCGACATGGCGGGCCGCGCGTCCATCGAGCTCAAGGGCAAGGAACTCGGCGTCGACATCAGCGGCGACCGCGAACTGGTCGGCCGGGTCGTCGAGCGCGTGAAGGAGCGCGAGCTCAGGGGCTACACGTACGAGGCGGCAGACGCGTCGTTCGAACTCCTCCTCCGGGCCGAGGCGGAGGGCAAGGCCCGCTCCTACTTCGAGGTCGAGTCCTGGCGCGCGATCGTCGAGGACCGCCCCGACGGCAGCCACGCCAACGAGGCCACGGTCAAGCTCTTCGCCAAGGGCGAGCGCATCGTCGCCACCGCCGAGGGCAACGGCCCGGTCCACGCCCTCGACAGTGCCCTGCGCGTCGCCCTGGAGAAGATCTACCCGCAGCTCGCCAAGCTGGAGCTGGTCGACTACAAGGTCCGCATCCTGGAGGGCAAGCACGGCACGTCCTCCACGACCCGCGTCCTGATCGCCACGTCCGACGGTTCGGCGGAGTGGTCCACGGTCGGCGTCGCGGAGAACGTCATCGCCGCGTCGTGGCAGGCGCTGGCCGACGCGTACACCTACGGCCTCCTCCGGGCCGGCGTCGAGCCCGCGAAGTAGACCGCCCTGTAGCCGCCCTCAGCACGAGCTCTCGGCGAGCTTCTCGAACTCGCCGAGGCTCATGGCCTTCCCGTCGGCCCAGGTCTGGCCGGGCTTCAGCGCGGTGATCTGCTCGGTGGTGAACTCCACGATCCCGTTGTACGAGTCGCCGGTGATGTAGTGCCCGAAGACGAACGTGTACGTGTGCTTCGGCAGGAGCCGCTGCTCGCCCCGGTGCCGTGCCCGCCAGGCCGCCGGCGGCGAGAACAGCGGGAACTCCGCGTCCCCGCTCAACTTCTCCTTCCGCACGTCCCACCCGGTGGTGACCGGCCCGTCCTCGGCGGCGACGGCCCACCCGTCGAGCGACGGCGACTGATAACTGTCGTCCCCGCACGGCCGGACGAGCGCCCACGCCACCCCGTCCGCCCCGACCCGCACCCCGGCCAACGGCAGATCGACGGCCGCACACCCACTGAGCAGCAGACCCCCCGCCACCACACCCACGACCGCCGCCGCCGTCCGTCGAGCCCGCGTCCTCGCCGTCCCCCGGGTCAGCACGAGTCGTCCGCGAGCTTCTCGAACGCGCCGAGGCTCATGGCCTTGCCGTCGGCCCAGACCTGGCCGGGCTTGAGGGTGGACAGGTCCTTGGCGGTGAACGTGACGGTGCCGGTGTACTCGTAGGTGGGCACGGCCTTGCCGAAGGCGAGTTCGTAGGTGTAGCCCGGCACCACCCGCTGCGGGCCCACGGGTGCGGCGTGCCAGCTTGCCGGCGGTGAGAACAGCGGGAACCGCGCGTCGGCCCCGCGCCGGTCGACCGTCGTGTCCCAGCCCGAGAGGTTCTGTTCGGGATCGCCGTGCGTGCCGACGAGCGACAGCCCGGTGATCAGGTCGTCGCCGCACGGCCGCAGCACCGCCGTGAAGCCCCCGTCCGTGTCCCGCTCCACGGCGACCAGCGGCAGTATCTCCGCCCCGCACCCACTGAGCAGCAGACACCCCGCCGCCACCCCCACGACCACCGCCGCGCCCCGCCGCCCCCGCGCCCGGGTCAGCACGAGTCGTCCACGAGGTCGTCGAAGTCGTCCTGGCTCATCGCGCGGTCGTCGGCCCAGACCTGGCCGGGTTTCAGCCGGTTCAGGTCGGCGGTGGTGAAGTAGACCACGATGTCGTACGCGTCCCAGCCCGAGCGGGGACCGATGACGTCGAGGGCGTAGGTGCGGCCGGGCTGGAGCCGCTGTGGCCCGGTCGCCTTCGTGTGCCAGGTGGCGGGCGGCGAGAAGAGCGGGAACGTCGCCGTGGAGACCTCGACCTCCGCGCTGTAGTCCGGCCACCAGCCGCTCTGCTGGTCGACCGGCTCATCGGCGTCCGCGTGGGCGGTGGGCCAACTACTCAGGTGCGCCTGGCTGCCGTGGTCACCGTCGCACAGCCGCACCGTGGCGACCGGCGTGCCGTTCCCGTCCAGCCGGACGGCCGCGAGTGACAGATCTGCCGGGCTGCACCCACCGAGCAGCACAGACCCCGCGACCGCACCCACAACCGCCACTACGACACGTTTCATGTCCCGCCCCCCGTCGAGGGCGGGACATGACCCGCCCCGCCTACTGCAGATGCCACTTCTGGTTGGCGGCCCCCGTGCAGGTCCAGATCTGTGCCCGTGTTCCGTTCGTCGACGAATTGCCCGTCACGTCAAGGCACTTGTTGGCCGCCGTATTCACCACATCACCCGTGGTGGAGTTGTACGACCACTGTTGCGCGGCGGTTCCATTGCAGTCGTACAACTGCACCTTCGCCCCGTCCGCCGTCGAAGCCGACGTCACGTCAAGGCACTTGCCGAGCGAGCGCACCGTGCCGTCGGTGCCCACGGTCCACTGCTGGGCGGTCGAGCCGTTGCAGTCGTAGAGCTGGACGGCCGTGCCGTTGGTGGTCGAACCCCCGGCCACGTCCAGGCACTTGCTCGCGAGGCCGACGAACGCGCCGGTCTGGCTGCCGCCGCCGGACTGCGTCCCCGCCCAGGTGAACGTCGCGGACGTCTTGCCCGGGAGGGAGTAAGTCGCGTGCTGGCCACCCCAGTTGATGGTCACCGTCTTCGCCGTGGACGCGTCGTTGTAGGCGATCAGCGCCTTCGAGCCGTCCGGGTTGCGCCACGCCACGTTCGGCACGTTGGTGGACGCCGTGGACGCGATCCGCTGGGCGCCGGGGCGGACGAACTTCGTCAACTGGCCCATCGTGTAGTACTCGACGGTGTAGTCCACGGTCCCGCTCGCGCCGTCCCCGTTGTGCACGGTGATCAGACCGGTGCAGGTGCCGCAACCGCCGTTGTGCGGGCCCATGTTCTGGTCCACGGCCAGCGACCACTTGGTCACCGACTTCGCCCAGTTGCGGGTGTAGTCGATGATGTTGTTCATGTCCTCGCGCTGCTGGTTGGCGATCCAGGTGCCGCCGGAGTGCTCGGTGCCGAAGGCGTCGAGGGTGGGGTACTGGTTGTGGACGGTGGTCTGCTTGGCGATGTCACCGCCGTAGCCGTGCCAGGCGATGCCGCCGAAGTTGGGGTTCGAGCGGACGGCCGCGTCGTCCACGGTCGAGGCCGCGTAGGAGTCGTATACGTCCCAGTTCCAGTCGTGGGCAAGGACCTTCGTCGTCAGGCCGGACGCGTTGAGCTTCGGCAGCAGCTCGCTCTTCGTGAAGTACGCGAGCCCGGACGCGTTCCAGCTCATCGACGGGTAGCCGGAACAGCACGTCGGCTCGTTCTGGACGGTCACGTACGACACCGGAACGCCCTGGTCCTTGTACGCCTGGAGATACTTGACGAAGTAGTTGGCGTAGGCCCCGTAGTCCTCGGACTTCAGCCAGCCGCCGTTGAGCGAACCGCTGTCCTTCATCCACGCGGGGGCCGTCCATGGCGAGGCCATGACAGTCAGAGACGGGTTGAGTGAGAGCGCCTGCTTGGTCAGGGGCACCACGTCCGCGAGGTCGTGCGCGATCGAGAACGAGGTGAGGTTGGGGTCGGTCTGGCCGGCCGCCACGTCGTCGTACGAGTACCCGTACCGCGCCAGGTCGGAGGCGCCCATCGGATTGCGCAGGAACGACAGCCCGATCCCGTCCGTCGGCGAGAACAGCTTGGCCATGGTCGCGTTCCGGGTCGCCGTCGACAGCGCCCCGCTGCTGTTCATCAGCCAGGCCGCGGTGTCCGTGAAGGACGCGCCGCCCCCGGTGAAGGTCTGGTAGCGGGTGTTCTCGTCGACGGTGATGTTCTCGCCGCTGCCGCCCGTCCCGGACGAGAAGGCGAACGGCGTCTGGGCCTGGAGGCCGCGCGTGACATGGCGTCCGGCGGCGTCGTCGGTGGTGGTGAGCCAGGCGGTGACCTGCTCACCAGCGGCGTGTGCGGGGGGTACGGCCGCGGTGAAGCCGGCCACGGAGAGCAGTCCGGCGAGCAGCAGCCGGGCCGTGCGGGGGGTTCTCCTGGACATGGATGCGTTAGCCCTTCCTGACGAGATGTCTTGACGGGTCTGCGGGCCGTTAGTTAACTCACGGCGTGATCTAAGTCATGAGTGAACTGTGCGAACCCAGAGTGAACCAGAGCTCCAGAGCCGAGGGAAGGTCCATGCCAAGAACCGCCCTGCTCGTTTCCACCGCCCTGTGCGCCGCGCTGCTGACACCGGCCGCCGTGACCCAGGCGTCCGCCGCCGCCGATCCGGCCCCCACCCCCGTCGACCGCTTCGAGGGCGAGGTGCCCTTCGCGAGCCAGCCCGCCGAGGGCATCTTCACCTGGGGCGGTGACACCGACGACCCGCCCCAACTGGCCCTGGCCGCGAGACCGGACGCCCCCGAGGGCGAACACGTACTCTCCGGCACCTACGACATCAGCGGCTACGGCGGCTTCACCCACGACTTCGCCGCGACCGAGCCCGCCCACGACTGGTCCGCCCATCAGGGCATCCGCTTCTGGTGGGACGGCCAGAACACGGGCAAGTCGAACAACTTCGAGATCAAGGACGGCGGCACGAACGGCGAGGCCTCCGAGCTGTGGACGACGTCCTTCACGGACGACTTCACCGGCTGGAAGCAGATCGAGATCCCGTTCACGAACTTCGTCTACCGCACGGACTACCAGCCCGTCGGCGGCATCGACCACGTCCTCGGCCTCACCCAGATGTGGGGCTACGCGGTCACCCTCCCGGTCGGCGTGCACGGCCAATTCGCCATGGACGACGTCGAGTTGTACGGCAAGGCCGACCAGTCACTGCGCGCCTCCGTGACCACCGACTCGGCCGTCTACCCGGTCAAGGAGGGCGGCACGGCCACGGTCAAGGTCACCGTCGCCACCACCGGCGCCGTCCCGCTCGACGACCCGGTGACCGTCGCCTACGCGTCCGACGGCGGCACCGCCACCTCGGGCAAGGACTACACCCCGGTCTCCGGCACCCTCACCTTCCCGGCGGGCACCGCCTCCGGCACCACCCGGACGGTCAAGGTCCGCACCCTCAAGGACAAGTCGGCCGAGAACGCCGAGACGATCCCGCTGAAGCTCACGGTCACCGGCGCCAAGGCCCCGACCGAGACCCCGCAGGTCGTCGTCGACGCGCACGGACTGCCGTACCTGGACAGCAAGTTGCCGATCAAGAAGCGCGTCGCCGACCTGGTGAAGCGCATGTCGCCGGCGGAGAAGGCCGGGCAGATGACCCAGGCCGAACGCGGCGGCGTCGGGACCGGCGCCGACGTCGCCACCTACGACCTCGGCTCGCTGCTCTCCGGCGGCGGCTCGACCCCGACGCCCAACACGGCGGCGGCCTGGGCGAAGATGATCGACTCGTTCCAACTCCGGGCGCAGGCAACGCGGTTCCAGATCCCGCTGATCTACGGCGTGGACGCGGTCCACGGTCACAACAACCTGGCCGGCGCCACGATCATGCCGCACAACATCGGCATCGGCGCCACCCGCGACCCCCAACTCGCCCAGAAGACAGGGTCGGTGACGGCCAGTGAGGTCCGCTCGACCGGTGTCCCGTGGGACTTCGCGCCCTGCCTCTGCGTCACCCGTGACGAACGCTGGGGCCGCTCCTACGAGTCCTTCGGTGAGGACCCGGCGCTCGTGCAGTCCATGGAGACGGTGATCCAGGGTCTCCAAGGTGCCGCGAACGGCAAGCAGTTGAAGGACGACGACAAGGTCCTCGCCACCGCCAAGCACTTCGTCGGCGACGGCGGCACCGCGTACGGCTCCTCGACCACCGGCACATACACAATCGACCAGGGCGTCACCACGGTCACCCGCCAGCAGCTGGAAGCCATCCACCTGGCCCCCTACCAGACGGCGGTCGACCGGGGCATCGGCACGGTCATGCCGTCCTACTCCTCGCTCGACATCGTCGGCGACGGCCTCGGCCCGGTGAAGATGCACGCCCGTGCCGACATGATCAACGGCGTCCTCAAGAACCGGATGGGCTTCGACGGCTTCGTCATCAGCGACTGGAACGCCATCGACCAACTCCCCGGCGACTACGCCGCGCACGTCGACACGGCGGTCAACGCGGGCGTCGACATGATGATGGTCCCGTACAGCTACAAGGACTTCAGCTCGACGCTCATCGCCGAGGTGAAGGCGGGCCATGTCACCGCGAAGCGGATCGACGACGCCGTATCGCGCATCCTCACCCAGAAGTTCAAGCTCGGCCTCTTCGAGAAGCCGTACGCCGACACGAGCAACGCGGCGCAGATCGGCTCGACTTCGCACCGGGCCGTGGCGCGGCAGGCGGCGGCCGAGTCGCAGGTGCTGCTGAAGAACGCGGGCGGCGTCCTGCCGTTGAAGAAGAACCAGAAGGTCTACGTCGCCGGTTCCAACGCCGACGACCTCGGCAACCAGACCGGCGGCTGGACCATCACCTGGCAGGGCGCGTCCGGCACCAACACCACCGGCACGACGATCCTCCAGGGGATGAAGAACGCCGGCGGGAACGTCACGTACTCCAAGGACGCCTCCGCCGCGACCAGCGGCTACGACGTCGGTGTGGTCGTCGTCGGCGAGACCCCGTACGCCGAGGGCATCGGCGATGTCGGCAACGGCAACGACCTCACCCTCACCCCGGCCGACCAGGCAGCCGTGGACAAGGTGTGCGCGGCGATGAAGTGCGCGGTGCTGATCGTGTCCGGGCGCCCGCAGTTGATCGGCGACCAACTCCCCAAGATCGACGCCCTGGTCGCCTCCTGGCTGCCGGGCACCGAGGGCGACGGCGTGGCCGACGTCCTCTACGGCAAGCGGTCCTTCACCGGCCAACTCCCGGTCACCTGGCCCAAGTCGGAGGCCCAGTTGCCGATCAACGTCGGCGACACGTCGTACGATCCGCAGTTCCCGTACGGCTGGGGCCTGACGACCGTGACGAAGGCGCCGACGGGCGGCGCGGCCACCTTGAAGGCGCTGGAGGCCGCCGCGGGCAAGGCCCGCTCGGCGGAGACGGGCAAGGCGCTCGTCACCAAGGCACGGCTGCTCGTCCAGCAGAAGGTGGGCCAGAACATCACGGCGGCGGTGTCCAAGCCGTTCGCCGACGCGGACCATCTGCTGCTGACCGGGAAGTACGCGGCGGCCGTGAAGAAGCTGGAGGAGGCGTACAGGGCGGCCTAGGACCGGCCGCCTGATGCCGCACCCCTCACGCCTCGACGGCGTGGGGGGTGCGGCTAATTCGGGTGCTGGGTGGGGAGTTCGACCGTGACGCCGAGCCCGCCGGCCGGGCGCGGGGTCAGGGTGAGGGTGCCGTCGTGGGCGCCGGTGATGGTCGTGACGATCGCCAGGCCGAGGCCGACCCCCGCGTGGCCGGTGTGGAGGCGTTCGGTGCCGCGCTGGAACGGTTCGGTGAGGGTCGCGACCTGCTGGGGGGTGAGCGGGTCGCCGGTGTTCTCGACCGTGAGGAGCACGCTCCGGGGGCGGACGGCGGTGTGCACCCGGACGGTGCCGTGTTCGGGCAGGTTGTGGACGATCGCGTTCTGCACGAGGTTCGTGGTCAGTTGGAGCAGGAGTGCCTGCGAGCCGCGGGTGGGGGTGAGGTCGCCGTCGGTCTCGATGGTGACGCCGTGCTTCTCGGCGAGGGGGAGGAGCGTTTCGGTGGCCTCTTCCGCCAGAAGGGACAGGTCGACGTGTTCTCGGGCGAAGGACCGTTGGCCGGCGCGGCTGAGCAGGAGCAGCGCCTCGGTGAGGTCGATGGCCCGGGTGTTCACGGCGTGAAGGCGGTCGACGAGTTCGCCCGTGTCGTGGTTCGGATCGGTGCGGGCCACGTCGAGCAGTGCCTTCGAGATCGCCAGCGGGGTGCGCAGCTCGTGAGAGGCGTTGGCCGCGAATCTCTCCTGTGCGGCAACGTGTGCTTCGAGCTGCGCGAGCATCATGTCGAAGGCGTCGGCGAGTTCGCGGAACTCGTCGCTGCGGCCCGGCAGTTGGATGCGGTGGGAGAGCGATCCGTTCGTGGCCGTGCGGGTGGCGTGTGTGATGCGGGTCAGGGGTGCGAGCATGCGGCCGGCGAGGATCCACCCTCCTACGAGGCCGAACACCAGCAGGAACGCCAGCACCGCGGCCGCTCTCGGCGCGAAAACGTCCAGGAGGGCCGACCGGATGGGGAAGACGCCGTGCGTCGGCCTGTCATCGGGGTTGATGAGCATCGCGCGGTCGGGGACATAGCGGAGGAGGAACACCCACACCGCCGCGAGCAGCAAGGCACCGGCCAGCATGAGGAACCCGGCGTAGCTGAGGGTGAGTTTGAGCCGGACGCTCAACCCGGGCGCCCTAGCCACGATCCACCCCCTCGTGCGGCTGTACGCCGATGCGGTAGCCGACGCCCGGCACGGTGGCGATGATCCACGGTTCGCCGAGCCGTTTGCGCAGCGCCGAGACGGTGATGCGCACGGCGTTGGTGAACGGGTCGGCGTTCTCGTCCCACGCCCGGGCGAGGAGATCCTCGGCGCTGACGACCCCGCCCTCGGCGCCGACGAGGACGTCGAGCACGGCGAACTGCTTTCTGGTCAGGGCGACATAGCGGCCGTCCCGGTAGACCTCCCGGCGGAACGGATCGACGCGCAGGCCCGCCAACTCCCGTACGGGCGGCCTGCTGTGGGCGCGTCTGCGCTCCAACGCCCTGAGCCGGAGCGTGAGTTCCTGGAGTTCGAAGGGCTTCGTCAGATAGTCGTCGGCGCCGAGTTCGAACCCGGTTGTCTTGTCGTCGAGACGGCCCGCGGCGGTGAGCATGAGGATCGGCATACCGCTCCCGGAGGCGACGATGCGCCGGGCGACCTCGTCGCCGGAGGGGCCGGGGATGTCGCGGTCGAGGACGGCGATGTCGTAGCTGTTGACGCTCAGCAGTTCCAGGGCGGTGTCCCCGTCGCCCGCGATGTCGGCCGCGATCGCCGCGAGGCGCAGGCCGTCGCGGATGGCCTCGGCCAGATAGGGCTCGTCCTCGACGATCAGCACACGCATGCGTTCGATGCTAGGAGTCGGCACCTATCGTCCGCGTATCGAAAACTCCGTACGTGGCGGCAACACCGGCCCGCCTTGACTGCCCGGTATGACATGGATCGCTCCTTGGAAACGCGGCCCGGTCCTCGCCGCCCTCGCCCTGCTGCTCGGTCTGGTCCTGCTGCTGCACGCCTGGATCCCGAACACCGGGGGCGTCGGCAGCCTGGTCGAGAACCTCCTGCCGTGGCTCGGGGTGTGCGTCCCGGTGCTGCTGGCCGGGGCGTGGTGGCGCCGCTCCGCCTCGGCGGCGCTCGCGCTGGTGCTGCCGGTCACGGTGTGGCTCAGCCTCTTCGGCGGGCTGCTCCAGGACAAGTCCCACCCCGGCGGCGACCTCACCGCGGTCAGCCACAACGTCAGCGCCGGCAACGACGACCCGTCCGGTACCGCCCGCCAACTGGCCGACTCCGGCGCGGACTTGCTGGCCCTGGAGGAGCTGACCCCACAGGCCACGGGCACGTACGAGAAGGTGCTGGCGAAGGCGTACCCGTACCGCACGGTCCAGGGCACGGTCGGGCTGTGGAGCAGGCTGCCGCTGTCGGACACCCGCCCGGTCGACGTCGTACGCGACGATGTCGGACCGCTGGCGAGGACCCGCCCGGTCGACCACGCGCAGGACGAGGTGCGGGCGCTGCGCACCACGGTCGCCACGGACCACGGGCCGCTCGCGGTCTACGTGGCGCACCTCGGGTCGGTCCGGGTGCTGCCCAGCAGCGGGTTCTGGACGGTCTCCCGCGACTTCGGCGCCCGTGCGCTCGCCAAGGCCGTCGCCGCCGAGCGGAACGAGCGGGTGGTGGTGCTCGGCGACCTGAACGGCACCACCGACGACCGCGCCTTCCGCGCCCTGACCTCACGGCTGAGCTCGGCCCAGGAAACGGCCGGGAACGGCTTCGGGCTCACGTGGCCGGCGTCGTTCCCGATCGCGCGCATCGACCAGATTCTGGTACGGGGGGTGCGGGCGCGGAGCGCGTGGGTACTGCCTGGGACGGGCAGCGATCACCTGCCGGTGGCGGCCCGGATCAGTTGGTGAGCACCGGCCAAAGGGACCGACCTCGGGTAGCGTCGAATCATGAAGGTCGTGAAGGGCACGCAGGTCGTGAAGGCCGGGATCCGAAGCCTCCCGGTGCTGCTGCTGGCCCTGCTGCTCGCCGCGCTGACCATGGTGTCCCCGGCCGCCGCGGACACCGGCGTCTCGGCGATCGGCCAGGCCCTGCGCAAGGGCCCGGTCTACGTCGACCCGGGGGCGAGCGGGCAGTTGTCCACGGCGGACGCGGACGCCCTGGCCAAGAAGATCAAGGACGCCGACAAACCGGTGTTCGTCGCGGTCCTCCCCGCCGACTACCCGACGGCGAACCTCTTCTCGAACCTCCGCACCGCGACCGGCGTCACCGGTCTCTACGCGATCCGCCTCGGCGACCGTTTCGACGCCCGCGCCGACTCCTCCGTCCTGTCGAACAGCGCCGTGAAGAACCTGGTCAGCAGCGTGCAGGGCGAGGACGCGAAGACCCAGCTCGACGACTTCACCGACCGCGCGCTCGCCAGCATGGGCGGCTCGGCGCCCGCGTCCTGGGGCGGTTCCTCGGACGGCGGCGGGGGAGTCTCCTCTACGGCGCTGATCGTCGCGGGCGGGGTCCTGGTGGCCGGTGGCGCGGGGGCGTACACCCTCGTACGACGTTCCCGGCGCCGCCGTGAGGAGGAGCAGCGCGCGGCGCTCGACAAGCTGCGGGTCGTCGTCGACGAGGACATCACGGCGTTCGGCGAGGAACTGGACCGCCTCGAATTCCACCCGGCCGAGCCGGGCGCCGACGACGCGATGCGCGCCGACTACGAACGCGCCCTCGACGCCTACGAGCAGGCGAAGTCGTACATGGCGGCGGCCACGAAACCGGAGGACGTCCGCGCCGTCACCCAGGCGCTGGAGGACGGCCGCTTCTCGCTCGCGCAGCTCGCCGCCCGCCGTGAGGGCCGCCCGCTGCCCGAGCGCCGCGCCCCCTGCTTCTTCGACCCGCGCCACGGCCCCTCGGTCGCCGACGCCACCTGGACCCCTTCCGGCGGCGCACCCCGCGAGGTCCCGGTCTGCGCGGCCGACCAGGCCCGCCTCGCCGACGGCCGGGACCCGATGATCCGCGAGGTCGACACCGACTACGGCCGCCGCCCGTACTGGGACGCGGGCCCGGCCTACGGCCCCTGGGCGGGCGGCTACTTCGGCGGCGGCCTCCTCCCCGGCCTCCTCGTCGGCACCCTGCTGGGCAGCATGATGGCCACCCCGTCCTACGCCTCCGACTACGGCACCGGTTACGGCGACTTCGGCAGCGGCGGCTACGACGGCGGCGACGTCTCCGGCGCGAACTTCGACCCCGACGACTTCGGCGGCGGCTTCGGTGGGGGCGGGGACTTCGGAGGGGGCGGAGACGGGGGAGGCGGCGGGGACTTCGGCGGCGGTTTCTGAAGGAGCTGTGGGGGCGAGAAACACGGGCCCGGCGCACATGTGGCGCCGGACCCGCGGAAGAAGGACGTAGGTCAGAGCGAAGCCGCCGCCGACGCGATCGCGGAGGCGAACGTGGACACCTCGCTGTACACGCCGGGCGCGTTCGCGCGGGCGCACCCTATGCCCCAACTGACGATGCCGACCTGGATCCAGGCGTTGGCACTGTCCCGGCGGAACATCGGACCACCGGAGTCACCCTGACAGGTGTCGACCCCGCCGGCCGTGTACCCGGCACAGATCTCGTCACTGGCGACGAGCCCGCTGTACCCGCTGTAGGACCGGCAGGTGGCGTCACTGACGAACGGCACGGTGGCCTTGCGCAGATACCGCTGCTGAGCCCCGCCCTCACTGGCCGAACCCCACCCGGCGATGGTGAAGGTCCCGGTGTTGTACTGCGTGGTCGTGGCGATCTTCAGCGTCGGCACGGTGGTGATGGGCGAGGCAAGCTTGATGAGCGCCCAGTCCTTGCCGTTGCCGTTGTACCCCGGCGCCCGGTACACGTACGTCGACTTGACCTGGACCCGCCCGGTGGTGGACTGCAGGTCCACCACACCCGCGGTGGCGGTGATGCTGGTGTTGGCACCGGTCCCGCTCACACAGTGCGCGGCGGTCAGCACGATCTGCGGGGTGTAGAGCGCACCGCCACAGCCCATCGAGAGCCGGACCATGAACGGGAACTCGCCCTGCGCGGCGGTGGTTCCGCCGACGACGGGCGTGGGGGCGGCCTGGGCGGCCGAGACGGGCTGAAGGCTGGCGATCGCGAGAGCGGCGGCGCCGACGGCCGCGCATCTCTTGAGGGCTGTGAGGAGCTTCTTCAACGTGATGCCTTCCGTGGGGGTGGCGATGACGCGCACATGTCAATCAGGAGCATCAAAGAAATGCCCAATTTCTGACATGGGCTGGTCAAATCTGTTGAAGGATTATGGGAACCCTGTGAACGTCCGCACAAGGGGTGCGTTTCAGCCAGCGGCCAGCCGCTCCATCAACGCCCCCGCCAGCTCCAGCACCCCTCGCTCGGTCGTGCTCAGTGACGCCAGCGCGCCCGCGAGCCACACATCCCGCTCTGCCATGTCCCGCTCCAGCGCCCGCTCTCCCTCCGCCGTCAGCGTCAGTACGGACTGACGCCGGTCCACGGTGCCCGGCTCGCGCACGATCAGCCCCGCCGTCTCCAATTCGGCGAAGACCCGGGTGAGCGACTGCGGCCGCTGCCGCTCGGCCGCCGCGACCTCGCCGGGCGTCGACGGCCCGCGACGGTGCAGATGCCCGAGCACGATCAACTGGTTCGGACTGAACGCGCCCTCGCCGCGCTCCTGTCGCAACCGTCGGTTCAACCGCATGACGCCACGACGGATCCGGGCGGCCTCTGAGAGATGATCCATGCCGGATATCGTACGCACTTACTTACTATTCAGCGTGCGCCACGCCCTCTATTGTGGGGAAAGTGACCGCCAAACTGATACGCAATGCGTACGAAGCGGCTCTGACGATGACCGCCGTGCTGCTCTGCTGGGGCGTCGCCCTCTGGCTGGAGGGTGCCGAAGGACTCCACACCGACGTGCTGGTCCTCGCGGTGGCCCTCACCCTCACCCTGGCCCGCTCCCAGCGCACCGCCGACACCCGCCGCCGACTCGCCGCGCTCGTCCTGCTGCCCGTCACGGCCGGCGCCTCGATCTTCGTGGGCCGGCTGCTCGCCTCCCACTACGTGCTCGGCGCCGCCGTCTACACGGCGGGCATGGCGCTGGCCATCTGGATCCGCCGCTTCGGCCCCACCGCCACGAAGGCCGGCACGCTGCTGGCCCTCCCGCTGGTGGCCCTCCTCGTCGTGCCCGGCCCCGCGCTGGCTCCCGAGGCACAGAGCGGGCTGGTCACTTGGGGCTGGTCGGCGTTGGTCGGGGCGGTGGCGTGCGGCGGGGTGTGGCTGGTGCAGGGGCTGGGGGACCGGTTCGGCCCCCGGTCCTGGCGTGCGCAGCCCGTCCCCGGTGAACCCCCGCGCCGCTCCCGTCTCCACCCCCGCCCGAGCACCCGGATGGCGCTCCAGATGGCGGCCGGGATCGCCGCCGCCTTCGTCGTGGGGCGGCTGTTCTTCGACGACCACTGGCCGTGGGTGGTCCTCACCGCCTACGTCGCCGCGGCCGGCAACCGGGGCCGAACGGACGTACTGCGCAAGGGAGTCGAGCGGCTGGCCGGAGCCACGGTGGGCACGCTGCTGGCGGCGGGCGTCGCGGCGGTCGGCGTCACCGGTGACACCTCCGTGGCGCTGATGTTCACCGTCCTCGCGGTGGCGTTGTGGCTGCGCCCCCTCAACTACGCCTACTGGGCCGCCGGGATGACCTGCGCCCTGTCCCTCCTCCTCGGCTACTTCGGCCAGGACGCCCTGCACCTGCTGCCCACCCGGCTCGAAGGGATCGCGGTCGGCGCGGTGCTGTCGGTGGCGGCGTCGTGGTGGCTGCTGCCGGTCCCGCGCGCCCGCCGTCAGCCCGTTCCCGGCACGACCAGCCCCGTCTCGTAGGCCATCACCACGGCCTGCGTACGGTCGCGCAGCCCCAGTTTGGACAGGATGCGGCTGACGTGGGTCTTCACGGTCTCCTCGCCGACGTGCAGGCGGCGGGCCAGCTCGGGGTTGGACAGGCCCTGGGCGAGCAGCCGCAGGACGTCGGTCTCGCGTGGGGTGAGGGCGTCAAGTGACGTGTGCGCGGGGCCGGTTCGGGGGCGCTGGCGGGCGAACTCGGCGATCAGTCGGCGCGTGATGCCGGGTGCGAGCAGCGCCTCGCCGGCCGCCACGACCCGCACCGCGTCGAAGAGCCGCTCCGCCGTCACGTCCTTGAGCAGGAACCCGCTGGCACCGGCGGCGAGCGCGTCGTAGACATGCTCGTCGAGGTCGAAGGTGGTCAGGATCAACACCCTTGGTACGTCCGGGGTGTTCTGGAGCCGTGCGGTGGCCTCGATGCCGTCCATGACCGGCATGCGTACGTCCATCAGGACCACGTCGGGTGACTCCGCCCGGCAGACGCGTACCGCCTCGGCGCCGTCGCCGGCCGTGCCGACGACCGTGAAGTCGGCCTGGGTGGCGAGGAGTCCGGCGTAGCCGACCCGGACGAGCTCGTGGTCGTCGGCGACGACGATACGGATGGGCGTGCCGCTCATGGCAGGGCCGCCTCCGATCTGACGGGAAGCCGTGCCTCGACCAGGAATCCGCCGCCGGGGGCCGGTCCGGTGCGCAGGGTGCCGCCGACCGTCGCGGCGCGCTCGCCCATGCCGAGCAGACCGTGGCCGGAGCGGGCGTCGGTGGGCCCGGGCCCGTTGTCGCGCACGCGCACCGCCAAGTCCTCGTCCCCGTACCGGAGTTCTACGTCCACGGCGGCACCCGGCGCATGCCGGCGCGCGTTGGTGAGGGCCTCCTGGACGATCCGGTAGGCGGTGACCTCGATCCCGGGGTCGAGCGCGGCGACGGGGCCGCTGACGATGAGCCGGGTGCGGGAGCCGGCCGCGTCGCGTGACTCGTCGACCAGGTCGATGAGTTGGCCGAGGCCGGGCTGGGGGCGGCGTTGGACCCCCGTGTCCGCGTCCTCCCGCAGGACGCCGAGCAGGCGGCGCATCTCGGTGAGGGCGGTGCGCGCGGTGTCGCCGATGGCCAGGAAACGGTCGGCGCCCTCCGGCGGCAGACCGCGCGTGGTCAGCCGGCCGGTCTCCGCCTGGACCGCGATCATCGAGATGTGGTGCGCGACGACATCGTGCAACTCCCGTGCGATACGCGCCCGTTCACCCCGGGCGGCGTGTTCGAGGAGGGTGTCCGCGAAGGCCTGCTCCGTGACGCTGTGGGCGAGTGCGGTGCTGCGCACATGGTGCGCGATACCGGTGGCCGCGGCGGCGGAGGCGAGGGTCGCGACGAGGACGGCGACGATCCTGGTCGGTTCCTCGTGACTGCCGAGGGCGATGACGACGTAGGGGAGGACGAGGAGTCCGCCGAGGCGGGTGGCTCCGGCGCGGCCCAGGACGTACACGCACACCAGTTGGGCCACGACCCCGCCGACGGTGAGGATGCCGAAGGGCACCAGGGACAGGACGCAGGCGGTGCTGACCGCGACGGCGGTACCGCTGCGCGCGGGGCCGGCGGAGCCCAGGACGAGGGCGAGGGGAAGGGTGGAAGCGAGGGTGAGCAGCAGGAGGACGGCGAAACCGCCGCCCAAGTCGGTGCTGCGGAACAGCATTTCGGCGACCGAGAGAACACCCAGGACACCAGAGGCGACGAGATTCCCCGGCCCGCTTCTCTCCACAGCCACCCCCTCATTGTGCCGACCCCCGTCCCGCCCGGCGTCCCCCGCGCGAGGGACCTCCCCGGCGTGACGACGCGCGGTGCTCACCGCCCCTAGCCTCCCTCACCATGAGCTACGCAACCATCGAAGTCCGCGGCTTACGGAAGCGGTTCGGCCGGACGCTCGCGGTCGACGGACTGTCCTTCACGGTGGCGCCCGGCACGGTGACCGGCTTCGTCGGTCCCAACGGCGCGGGCAAGTCCACCACCATGCGCTCCCTGCTCGGCCTGGACACCCCCGACGAGGGTCAGGCGCTGATCGGCGGCCGTCCCTACCACGCCCTGCGCACCCCGCTGTTGGAGGTCGGCGCCCTCCTGGACGCCGCCGCCCTGCACCCCAGCCGCCGGGGCCGCGACCACCTCCGCTGGCTGGCCCACTCCCACGGCCTGCCGATGCGCCGGGTGGACGAGGTCCTCGAACAGGTCGGCATGGAGCAGGCGTCCCGGCGGCGGGCGGGCGGCTACTCCCTCGGGATGCGCCAACGCCTGGGCATAGCCGCCGCGTTGCTCGGCGATCCGCCTGTGCTGTTGCTCGACGAACCGGTCAACGGCCTTGATCCCGAGGGCATTCAGTGGATCCGGGGGCTCCTGCGCCACCTGGCTTCGGAGGGCCGCGCGATCCTGGTCTCCAGCCACCTGATGAGCGAACTCGAGGACACCGCCGACCACTTGGTCGTCATCGGCCGGGGCCGGCTGATCGCCGACACGGCGGTGGCCGACCTCCTCGCGGCGGCCTCCGGGGACCGGGTACGGCTGCGCACGAGCAGTCGTACGGAAGCGATGGAACTCCTCGCCAGGGAGGGCGGCACGGTGGCGGTCGTCGATCGTGAGCTGCTCACCGTCACCGGCCTGCCCGCGGAACGGATCGTGGAACTGCTCGCCGCGTCCCGGGTGCCGTTCGCCGAAGTGGGCGCGCATCGGGCGTCGTTGGAGGAGGCGTACATGGAACTGACGCGGGACGCGGTCGAGTTCACGTCGACGCCCGCCGAGTCGGACGAGGTGACCCGGTGACCACTCCCACGAAGACGGTCCCGCCGTACCGCTCGGCGCTGCATCCGGCGCGGGCCGGGTTCGGGCGGCTGCTGCGGGCGGAGTGGACGAAGTTCTGGACGGTCAGGGCCTGGCTGCTGGTGCTGGCGGTGGCGGCCGTGGTGACGGTCGTGATCTCGCAGCTCGGCGCGGGTGGGTCCACCACCGGTGGCGGTCCCCCCGTCGTGCTCGGTCCGGGCGGGGAGGTGGTCAACGACGCCTTCCGCTTCACCCACCGCTCGCTGACCGGCGACGGCACGATCACGGTCCGGGTCACGGGTCTGAAGAACACCGAAGGCACGGCGGCCCCGGAGCTCTGGGCGAAGGCCGGGATCATCGTCAAGTCGAGCCTGAAGCAGGGCTCGCCGTACGCGGCGGTGGTGGCGACCCCGGGCCATGGCGTGCGGATGCAGTGGAACTTCACCCACGACAGGGCGGGCCCGAGCAGTGACCTGGCCGAGGCGCCGCAGTGGCTCAGGTTGAAAAGGCTGGGGGGAAAACTAACCGGCTATGCGTCGGTAGATGGTGAGAAGTGGACCCGGCTTGGGGAGGTGGAGGTCGGGGGGCTCGGGCGGACGGTTCAGGTGGGGCTGGTGCTGGGGACTCCCGCGCATGAGATCGTGCAGCGCTCCTTCGGCGGCACGAGCGAGCGGGCGGGCCAGGGCACGGTCACCGGCACCTTCGACCACCTCACCCTCCAGGGCACGTCGACGGACACCGCCTGGACGAGCACGGACGTCGGCGCCCCCGAAGCGGGCGCCCCGAACGCCCGGAACGCGCCGCCGACCACCACCCGGATCTCCGCGACCGGCACGTACACCCTCACCGGCCAGGGCGACATCGGCCCCGAGGAGAACAGCCCCGACACGGTCCAGATGAGCTTCCAGGGCGTCTTCGTCGGCCTTCTCTTCATGGCCACCCTGGGCACGCTCTTCGTGACGACCGAATACAAACGGGGCCTGATCCGTACGACGTTCACGGCGACCCCGTCCCGACTGAAGGTCCTGGCGGCGAAGACGACGGTCATCGGGGCCATCACCTTCACAACAGGCCTGCTGGCAACGGCAATTGGCTTCACCCTGGCCCAACGCACCCTGCGCACGAACGGCTTCAAGCCCCCCGAGTTCCCGGACCTGTCCCTCCTGGAGAACCCGTCCCTGAGGGCGGTCGTGGGCAGCGCGGTACTCCTGTCCCTGGTGGCGGTCCTGGCTCTGGCCGTAGGGGCGATCCTGCGCAACAGCGCGGGCACGATAGCGACCGTCGTGGTCCTGGTGATCCTCCCGCAGATCCTCTCCTTCGCCTTCCCGCTCCCGGCGGCGCAATGGCTCCTGAGGGTCACACCGGCGGCGGCCTTCGCGATCCAGCAGGGCAAGACGTACTACCCCCAGGTCCAGCACAACTGCCTCCCGGAGAGCGGCTGTTACCCCCTCTCCCCGTACAACGGCCTGGCGGTCCTGGTGGCCTACGCGGCGGTGGCCCTGCTGCTGGCGGCCTGGACGGTAAGGAGGCGGGACGCGTGAGGTGGCTGGGTTCCCTGCACGCCGAGTGGACCAAACTCCGTACGCTGCCCAGCACTTGGTGGCTCCTGGCGGCAACGGTCGTCCTGACGGCGGCGATCGGCGCGGCGGCGGCCTCGTCGGTCACGACCCGCATCTGCCCGGCCCCGTGTCACGCGCCGAACACGGTCAAACTGAGCCTCACCGGCATCCAGTTGAGCCAGGCGATCTGCCTGGTCCTGGGCACGCTGTCGATAGGCGCGGAGTACGCGACCGGCACCATCCGTACGACGCTCACGGCGATGCCGGGCAGATGGCGGGTACTGGCGTCGAAGGCGGCGACCCTGTCAGCCCTGACGGCGGCAGCGGGAGCCCTGGCGGTGCTGGCCTCCCTGGGCCTGGCCCGCCTGATCCTCCCGACCCCGCCGGACGGCGACGCGTCGCTCCGTGCGGCGGGCGGCTCGATCCTCGTCCTGGTCCTGGTGACACTCCTGGGCCTGTCCCTGGCGACCCTGCTCCGCGACACGGCAGGAGCGATCACCCTGGGTCTGGGCGTGCTCTACGTCGTTCCGCTCCTGTCCCAGCTCCTCAACTCCCCGACCTGGCGCCACCGTTTGCAGCACTGGGGCCCCATGCCGACGGGCCTGCCGACCGATCTCTGGCCGGGGCTGGGAGTGTTGGCGGCGTACGCGGTGGGGTTGCTGGCGGTCGGGGGAGCGGCGTTCAGACTGCGGGACGCGTGACCTGTCCGAGGAACTCGGCCCAAGTGCCGGGCGAGACGGTGAGGATGGGACCGGCAGCGACCTTGGAGTCCCGGACGTGGATAGCGGCGGGGTGGGCGGCAATCTCGATGCAGTCGCCGCCTTCGCTGCTGCTGTAGCTCGACTTCCGCCAGGCGTAGGCGACTTCGATGCAGTTGCCCCCCTCGCTGCTGCTGTAGCTGGACTTGAACCACGCCAGGTCGCCCGAGCGGTCGTACTGCCGTGCTGCGGTGTTCATTACTCTCCTAGCAGTCGCTCCAGGAGACGCATGCTCTCGGAGGGAGAGAGCGCCTGTGACCGCAGCATTCCATATTTCAGGTGATAGTTACTCACCTCTTCGGGGTCCTCGACGAGGAAGCTGGCGCGCTGAACTTCCAGGTAGGCGAGGCGGTCGTGGTCCGGAGTCTCCAGCAGTACCAGCGGACCGCCGAGGGAGGCGTGGGGCATCCGGTCCATCGGCATGATCTGCACAGCCATGTGGACCGGCTCGTTGGCCTCGATCAACTTGCGGATCTGTTCCCGCATGACCTCCGGGCCGCCGACGTTCCGCCGCAGGACGCTCTCCTCGATGATGAAGTGCCCGACCGGCGGCCGCTCGCGCGTCCAGATCTCCTGCCGTTGCATCCGGTTGGCCACCCACTGGTCGGCTGTCTCGTCCGCGACCGCCGGATACCGGGACTCGAAGACGCAGCGGGCGTACGCCTCGGTCTGGAGCAGACCGGGCACGACCTGCGTCTGGTACGACAGGATGGCGATGGCCTCCTGCTCATTGTCGACGAGCCCCTGTGCGAACGCGGGCATCCGCGCCTGCACCGGCAACTTGTCGACGACGGCGAACAACGCCCCACCCGTGTGCAGCAGTTCATCGAACTCCTTGGCCCGATGGTCCTGGAGCGCAAGCCTCCCCTGCTCGTAGGACCTGATGGTGTCGATGTGCAGGTTCGCGATCTCGGCGAACTGCTCCTGGGTGAGCCCGGCCTGCCTCCGGAAGTGGGCGACCAGCCCGCCGACCGCCTGCCAAGTACCGACCTTCTTGGGCCTCTTAGCCGATTGCATGCGTGTCCCTTTCCCCCGCGCACACCCGAAGTCGTCGTAGTGAGGTCGTAGAGAAACGAAATACGACCTCACTCACTGACCCACGATAGTGACTGCCTGTGACAGTGGGCCCATGAACGAACAACTCCAACAAGCCCACACCCGCGAGGCGTTCTACCGACGCGACCGCAGATCCGTCGCGCTGGCCCGCGAGTTCACCCGCAACACCCTCGCGGAGTGGGGCATCACCGACCGGACCGACGACGTACTGCTCTGCGTAAGCGAGTTGGCGACGAACGCGATCCTGCACGGCGTACCACCGGGCCGGGGCTACGCCCTGCGGCTGTGCGGCCACCGCGACGGAGTCCTCCGCGTCGAGGTCCGGGACAGCGGCACGGGCGACCTCCGCAAGGTCAACACCCCGTACCGGGACCTTGATGCGGACAGTGGGCGCGGCCTGCTGCTGGTGTCCGTGGTCGCGGACAAGTGGGGGGTGGGGGAGCGGGCGCCGGGGAAGGTGGTGTGGTGCGAGTTTGTGGTGGGTCAGGGGTGAGGACGCAGGTCGGCTTGGTGGATCACGTCGATGTTGTGGCGGACGTTGGTGGCGAGATGCGTGTCATCGAGCGCTTCGTAGAGGGTGAGCGCCCGGCGGGCGGCGAACAGGGCTTCTTCGAAACGGCAGAGATCCGACAGGGAGTTGCCCATGTTTGCCCAGGCCGACGCCTCTGTATGGCGGTCGCCCAAGAATGCGCACCAGTCCCGAGCTCGTGTGTGCGCCGCGAGACCATCATCGAATTGCCCCAGCGTGCGCAGGGTGATCCCCAGGTTGTTCCAGGCCTTTGCCCGGTTGTGCCAGTCGCCCAGTTCGGCAAAGAGTCCCAGAGCGCGCGTGAGGGCGGTGACGGATTCCTCGAGTTGACCAAGATCGTGGAGGACGACGCCGAGGCCGTTCTGGACCGTTGCCTCACCTTTCGTGTCATTGAGTTTCACGTGTGCGCCGCATGCTGCTTCGAGCGCGGTGCGGGCTTCGTCCAACCGCCCCATGTGTCCCAGCGTGACGCCAAGGTTGCCTCGCACAAGGGCTGCTTTGAATGGCTTGCCCACCTCCGTGTAGAGCCGCGCGCTGTGTGCATAGGCCTCGACCGACTCGTCGTTCCGCCGGAGTGCGCGCAGGACGAGCCCGAGGTTGTTCCACGTCTTGGCTTGGCCCTCGCGGTCACCGAGTCCCTCGTACAGCCGCCGAGCTCTATGGATGGCATCGATGGCTTCTTCGAATCGCCGCAGGCCGTTCAGAGCGAGGCCGAGCCCGTCGGACGCCATGGCCTCGGCGAGAAGGATGCGGAATCTACGACTGGCATCGCATGCGGACTCCGCGACCGTGGCCCAGTCCTGGAAGGCGTGACGATGGTCGAGGTAGCTGTCCAGGCTGAGAGTCAGCCCCACAGCGAGCCGGCTCTGCACCTCGTTATCGGTGTCGGTCCACCGCGCTGCGGCCAGCAGCCCCGTTCGCTCGGAATCGAGCCACGTAACTGCTTGGTGGAGTTGACCTTCGAAGTGGTCCGGTATGCCATCGGGCAGCCGTTGGATAAGAGCCTTCGCCGACAATGATCCCTGGCAGTAGTAGTTCAGCAGGCGCAGTCTCGCGTGGGCTGCCTCGTTCCTCGACTCGGAGTCCTCGGCGCTCACAGTTCGAGCGTAGAGCCGCACCAGGTCGTGCATCACCCAGCGCCCAGCACCCGATGCGGCGGTGAGGAGTGAGGCGGCCGTCAGCTCGTCGAGGAGAGGCTCCAAGTGTTCCGGAACCAGCGCGGTCAGGTTGGTTGCCGGTCCGATCCCGATACTGTCCCCCGGCGCTTGTCCCAACTGCCGGAAAGCTTGGGCGAGTTCTGGCTCCAACCGCGCGTACATCATGTCGAGCACGGGCCGCAGGCTCAGGTTCTTTCCATACTGATCAACCCCCTTGAACCTCAACGCCCGCACTCGATCGCTCGCGACCTCCAATTTGCTGACCAACGTTGCAATGGGCCGCTGCCGACCACGCCGTAGCAACGCCGAGACGATCAGCAGAGCAAGCGGCAAGTGGCCACACAGCTCGGCGAGTTGTCGTACAGCCTCCGGCTCATCCGCAACCCGACGATCACCGGGGTCGTACCGCCGCAACGACTGGTCGATCAACTCCCGCGACGCATCCGGCGCAAGCCCGTCGACCCTGAACTGCCGTACCGGAAGCGAGTCCTGCACCTCCCGTGACGTCACCAGAACCCGATGCCCGCCCCCTTCTCCCGGCAACAGGGGAGCGATCTGGGCCGGGTCGGACGCGTTGTCCAGAAGGATCAACACCGGCTCGCGGGCACTCAACTCAGCTCGATACCGCGCGTATTGCTCATCAGCGGTCGGCGGCAGATCCGCATCCCCCACCCCCAGCGCCCGCAATAACGCCAGCACCGCCTGATCCGCCGTCACCGGAACCTCGTCATACCCCCGCAGGTCGACGAAGAGCGCGCCCCCGGCAAACCACCCACACTCCCGCGCCGCATGCGCAACACACAATGCCAGCGCGGTCTTTCCGACACCGCCAAGACCCGCGACGGCGGAGATGACGACGGATTCGGAGCCACCCCCGCTCCCCGGATCGAGGGCGTTCAGCAGCTCGGCCACCTCGTCCTCACGGCCGGTGAAGGCCGCCGGCGCGGCAGGCAGCGCGGACATCGCGGTGGGGGAGGGGGCCGCCCGCGGGGACTCGGACTTCCCCGTCACGGCCCCGTGGAACGTACTGCCCCGAAAGTCGATGTAGTCCCCGTCACCCACTGGCCCCGCCCACCATCCGTCCTCACACCACGCTATCCACCGCCGAGTCCACAGTGTCCCGAATCGCCCGCTGCGGCGGAGTCGGTTCCGGCAACCCCCGGAACAGCAACCAGCTCAACGCCGGCAACACGATCAGCGGGGCCAGAGCCGTCCGCAAGGACGTCGCGTCGGCGATCGTGCCGATCAGTGGTGTGACCATGCCGCCGATGCTGACGGTCAGGCCGAGGGTGATGCCGCTGGCGGTGCCGACACGCGTGGGCAGGTAGTCCTGGCCGAGGGTGACGTGCAGGGAGAAGGGGACGTAGAGGGTGAGGGAGGCCAGCGCCACGAACACGTAGAACGCCGGGCCGGGGACGAACACCGTGCCCGCGATGGCCGGGATCGTCAGCACGTAGGACCAGCGGGCCACCGTCACCCGGTCCCAGCGGCCCGCGAGACCGCCGCCCACCACGGAGCCCAGGGCGCCCCCGGCGTAGAGGACGAACAGCGCCACGGTGCCGGTCGCCGTGCCGCCTCCCATGCGCTGCCGGGCGTAGAGGGAGATGAACGTGCTCAGGCCGATGAACTCTATGGACCGGAGGATCACGGAGAGGGACAGGCGCACGAACGACGCCCTGTCGTCGGTGCCCACCGCGACCGTGCCGCCGGCCGCCTCGCCCGCCGGCCCGCCCAGCGCGCACAGCACCGGCAGCACCGGCAGGCACAGCACGCTGCCGGCCAGGGCGGGGAGCACCAGCAGCGGGGACAGGCGCAGGCCGCCGCCCGCGACGACGCCGCTGACCAGGAGCGGCGCGGCGGCGAAGCCGAGGTTGCCGCCGACCGAGAACCAGCCCATCGCGCTGTGGCTGCCGCCGCTCACGAGCCGGGCGACACGGGCGGACTCGGGGTGGTAGGCGGCGACCCCTACACCGGACACGGCCACGAACACCAGGGTCAGGGTGTAGGAGCCGCTCAGGCCGCTCAGGGCGATACCGAGGCCGCCGAGAACCGTGCTCACCGGCAGGATCCACGGCATCGCCCAGCGGTCGGTGAGCAGGCCGAACACCGGTTGCGCGACCGAGGAGAGCAGGGACGCGGCGAGCACGATCCCCGACACCGCGGCATAGCTGTAGGCGCGCTCGGCGACGAAGAAGGGGATGAGCGCGGCGACCGCGCCCTGGTAGATGTCCACACAGGCATGGCCGATCGCCAGCAGGGTGATCGCCTTGTTCCGGGACGCGTTGATGCTTGGCATGACGCCATGCTCATCGCTGGGCGTCATGTCGAGCTTCCGATAAACTGCCAATCAATGTCAGAAATCCGCCATGAGCCGGTGGCGCCGACCCGCACCCAGTGGCTGGCCCCCGGCGCCGCCATCGACGCCCACCGTCACGACGACCACCAGATCGTCTACGCGGGGCGCGGCGTGGTGGCCGTGACGACCAGTGCGGGGTCGTGGATCGCACCGGGCACCCGCGCCATCTGGGTACCGGCCGGCACCGTGCACGCCCACCAGGCCCACGGCGAACTCGAACTACGGTTGCTAGGTCTGCCCGCGAGCGACAACCCGCTGGGGCTGGATCAGCCGACGGTCCTGGAAGTCGGTCCCCTGCTGCGGGAGTTGATCCTCGCCTACACGCAGACCGCCGACACGCACGCCCCGGACGACGGCAGCAGTCCCGAACGCGCCCGCCTCCGCGCCGTGTTGCTCGACCAGTTGCGGGCCTCCCCCCAGCAGCCCCTGCACCTGCCCGCCCCAACCGCCCCTCTCCTGCGGGCAGTCTGCGAGATCCTGAGCGCGAACCCGGCCGACGACCGCACCCTGGCCGCCCTCGGCAGGCAGGTCGGCGCCGGCGACCGTACGCTCTCCCGGCTCTTCAGGTCCGACCTCGGCATGACCTTCCCGCAGTGGCGCACCCAACTCCGCCTGTACCGCGCCCTGGTGCTGCTGGCCGAGGACACCCCGGTCACCGCCGTCGCGCGCCAATGCGGCTGGTCGTCCGCGAGCGCCTTCATCGACGTCTTCCGCCGCACCTTCGGACACACCCCGGGAGCACACCAGCGCCATGCATGAACTCACCCGCCCCGAAGCCCGCCGCATCGCCGTCCAGGCCCAACTCCTCGACGCGGAACGACCCACCGAACTGCACGCCGTCGTACGTCGGTTGACCTTGCTCCAGATCGACCCCACGGCCGCGATCGCGCCCAACGCCGACCTGGTCGCCTGGAGTCGCCTCGGCTCGTCGTACGTGCGGGAGGACCTCACCGCCGCGCTCGCGAACCGCACGCTCCTCGAACTCCGCGCGATGATCCGCCCGAGCGAGGACCTGACGCTCTACCGCGCCGACATGGCCGTATGGGAGAAGGAGACCAAGCACTACCGGGAGTGGGTCGCGGCCAACGACGCGTGCAGGCGCGACATCCTGAACCGGCTCGACGGCCAAGGGCCGCTCACCTCAAGGGAGTTGCCCGACACGTGCGCGGTGCCGTGGCAGTCGTCCGGCTGGACGCACAACCGCAACGTCAGCCAGCTCCTGGAGCTGATGGTGATGCGGGGGGAAGTGGCGATCGCGGGGCGGGCGGGACGCGAACGACTCTGGGACCTGGCGTCCCGCGTCTACCCGGACGAACCCGCCGTCCCCGCCGTCGAAGCCCGCCGTCTCCGGAACGAACGGCGGCTGCGCGCACTCGGCATCGCCCGCGCCACCGGCACCGCGCTCCCCGTCGAACCCGCCGTCGTCGGCGAGGCGGGCGAACCGGCCGTCGTCGAAGGGGTGAAGGGGGAGTGGCGGGTCGATCCGGCGTACCTCGACCGGCCGTTCAGCGGGCGGGCCGCACTGCTCTCGCCCTTCGACCGGCTGATCCACGACCGGAAGCGCACCACCGAACTCTTCGGCTACGACTACCAGTTGGAGATGTACAAGCCGGCCGACAAGCGCCGCTGGGGCTACTTCGCACTGCCGATTCTCTACGGCGATCAGCTCGTCGGGAAGCTCGACGCCACCGCCGACCACAAGGCCGGCGTGCTCCTGGTGAACGCCGTCCATCAGGACGTGGAGTTCAGCAGGAGCATCGCTGATGCCGTGGAGGCCGAGATCGATGATCTGGCCGTATGGCTCGACCTCAGGCGCTCTTGATCGCCGAGATGTCGAAGTTCAGCTTGATCTTCTCGGAGACGAGGACGCCACCGGTCTCCAGCGCCGCGTTCCAGGTGAGGCCGAACTCGGAGCGCAGGATCTCGGCCTTGCCCTCGAAGCCGACACGCTCGTTGCCGAACGGGTCCTTGGCCGCGCCGTTGAACTCCAGGTCGATGGTGATCGGCTTGGTGGTGCCGAGGATCTCCAGGTCACCGGTGATGCGGTAGTCGTCGCCACCGAGGGACTCGGCGGAGGTGGAGCGGAAGGTCATCGTGGGGAACTCGTCCGTCTTGAAGAAGTCCGCGCTCTTGAGGTGACCGTCACGGTCCGGGGAACCGGTGTCGATGCTCTCCATCTTCACGTCCAGGGACGCGGTGGACTTGGCCGGGTCGGAACCGTCCAGGTGCAGCGTGCCCGTGAAGTCGAGGAACTTGCCCTTGACGTTGGTGACCATCGCGTGGCGGGCGGTGAAGCCGAGCGTGGTGTGCGACGGGTCGATGGTGTAGTCGCCGGTCAGCGCGGCCAGGTCGGGGTTGACGGCGGCGGGTGCCGAGGTGGTGTCGGTCTCGTCGCTCTTGCGGCCGAAGATGCCCATGACGTGCTCCTAAAGGGGACGGGAGTGGTGCGGGGATGAATCTGTTGAACGTTCAACGATGCCAACACGAAGGACCGTAGACCTATTCCATTCAATTTTCAACATCATCCGCAGGGTGTTGCGCCAACTACTACGAGTACGCCCTTCCGACGGGGTCGGCAACGCGGGAATCACTCCGGAGATGGCATCCTCCCGATGTGAATGTGAGGTGGCTCTCAGCTAACGCCTTTGTGTGACTCCTACAACGGGCAAGCCCCTTGAGCAGTCGGAACGGCTGCATGGGGCCCAGGTTCTGTTCAGGGGTACCAGGAAAACGGGCCGGAGACTGTGCAGAGTCGACGGCGCCCTTTCCTTGGTGTCCTTCGTAGGGTCAGTACATGACCGTTTTGGATGAGGCGCCGGGTGAGCCGACGGACGCGCGCGGGCGAGTGGCCGAGCTGCACGAGATCCGTGCGCGGGCACTGGCCGGCCCGAGCGAGAAGGCGACCGAGGCGCAGCACGCCAAGGGGAAGCTGACCGGCCGGGAGCGCATCGACCTGCTCCTCGACCCCGGGTCCTTCCGCGAGGTCGAGCAACTGCGCCGGCACCGCGCCGTCGGCTTCGGCCTGGAGGCCAAGAAGCCGTACACGGACGGTGTCATCACCGGCTGGGGCACGGTCGAGGGCCGCACGGTCTTCGTCTACGCGCACGACTTCCGGATCTTCGGCGGCGCGCTGGGCGAGGCCCACGCCACGAAGATCCACAAGATCATGGACATGGCCATCGCGGCCGGCGCGCCCCTGGTCTCCCTGAACGACGGCGCGGGTGCGCGTATCCAGGAGGGCGTCTCCGCCCTCGCCGGGTACGGCGGCATCTTCCAGCGCAACACCAAGGCGTCCGGCGTCATCCCGCAGATCAGCGTGATGCTCGGCCCGTGCGCGGGCGGTGCGGCCTACAGCCCCGCCCTGACGGACTTCGTGTTCATGGTCCGTGAAACGTCCCAGATGTTCATCACCGGCCCCGACGTCGTGAAGGCGGTGACGGGCGAGGAGATCACCCAGAACGGCCTGGGCGGCGCGGACGTCCACGCCGAGACGAGCGGCGTCTGTCACTTCGCCTACGACGACGAGGAGACCTGCCTCGCCGAGGTGCGCTACCTGTTGTCGATGCTCCCGCAGAACAACCGGGAGAACCCGCCCCGCGCCGAGTCGAGTGACGAGGCCGAGCGCCGCTCGGACATCCTGCTGGACCTGGTCCCGGCCGACGGCAACCGGCCGTACGACATGACCAAGGTCATCGAGGAGATCGTCGACGACGGCGACTACCTGGAGGTCCACGAGCGCTGGGCCCGCAACATCATCTGCGCGCTGGCCCGTCTCGACGGCCAGGTCGTCGGCATCGTCGCCAACCAGCCGCAGACCCTCGCAGGCGTCCTGGATATCGAAGCGAGCGAAAAAGCTGCGCGCTTTGTCCAGATGTGTGACGCTTTTAACATTCCGATCGTTACGTTCCTGGACGTTCCGGGATTCCTTCCCGGCGTCGACCAGGAGCACGGCGGAATCATCCGGCACGGAGCGAAGCTGCTCTACGCGTACTGCAACGCCACCGTGCCGAGGATTTCGCTCATCCTGCGCAAGGCGTACGGAGGTGCCTACATCGTCATGGACAGCCAGTCCATCGGCGCCGACCTCACCTACGCCTGGCCCACCAACGAGATCGCCGTGATGGGCGCCGAAGGTGCCGCCAACGTCATCTTCCGCCGTCAGATCGCCGACGCCGAAGACCCCGAGGCCATGCGGACGCGGATGGTCAAGGAGTACAAGTCCGAGCTGATGCACCCGTATTACGCGGCTGAGCGCGGACTCGTCGACGACGTCATCGACCCGGCCGAGACCCGCGAGGTACTCATCAAGTCGCTCGCGATGCTGCACACCAAGCACGCCGACCTGCCCTCGCGTAAGCACGGCAACCCCCCGCAGTAATCCAGCGGATTCCTCGCGGTACACCCGCGGAAACCTCATCCACGGAGACTGAACCTATGAGCACCCCTGACATTCGTGTCGAGAAGGGCCACGCCGAGCCCGAGGAAGTCGCCGCCATCACGGCCATCCTCCTGGCCCGCGCGGCGGCTGCCCCGGCGACCGAGACCCACCGTCCGCTTCCCAAGGCCGGCTGGCGCCGGCTGGAGCGCGAGGGTGGATTCCGGGCTCCGCATAGCTGGCACTGACGCCTTCAGCGCGTTCACGGCGGCCCCACTCTTCTTCGGGAGGGTGGGGCCGTTGGCGTTTGGGGGTCAGGCGATGGTGAGGTCCTTGACCGGGAGGTCGAGGGCGGTGATGGGGGCGCCGTCGGGAGTCCGGCAGGACCTGAAGTGCAGCGAGCCCAGGGAACTGAGGTCGGGGTAGGAACGGGAGTCCCCAGGCACCACGCAGTCGTACAGCCGGTTGCGCGTCGGCCGCGAGGACCGCCTCGTCGGACAGGTTGGCGCGCGCGAACGTGTCGCACACCCCGTTGAGAGCGGCCTCCCGGCTGCTCTCGTCGAGGCCGCGGAACTCCTGGGCCAGGAACGGCTCGATCCGCGCGGCCACGGCGTCGGCCATCCCCTCGAACTGGCGCTGGAGGCTGCGCCGTTGCCGTAGTCCGGGTACGCGCAACCGCGTGAGTTCCTCCATCGGCAGCCGGCGCTCCTGCTCCCGCCGTTTACCCCCCAGCCACATCTGCGCCGCCGTGTTCGCCACGGTCGTCCCCAGGCGTAATGCAGCCAGCTCCGCGCTCATCCCGTCCCCCTCGCCGGATTCAAGAGCGTTCATTGTGGCAGCGGGCTACGACAAAGGGGCCCTCTCCGGAAGGAAAGGGCCCCTCGACACAAGCGAGTTGGCTACCGCAGGCGCGCCATCAGCGCGTGCTCCACCAGCGTGATGAGCGCCGACTTCGCGTCCGCGCGGTGGCGCGCGTCCGTCGTGATGATCGGGGTGTCCGGGCCGATCTGGAGCGCCTCACGGACCTCGTCCGGGTTGTACGGCTGCGAGCCGTCGAAGCCGTTGAGGGCGACGACGAAGGGCAGCCCGCTGTTCTCGAAGTAGTCGACCGCGGGGAAGCAGTCGGCGAGACGGCGGGTGTCCACCAGGACGATCGCGCCGATCGCGCCGCGCACCAGGTCGTCCCACATGAACCAGAAGCGGTCCTGACCCGGCGTACCGAAGAGGTACAGGATCAGGTCCTGGTCCAGGGTGATACGGCCGAAGTCCATGGCCACCGTGGTGGTCGTCTTGTCTCCGGTGTGGGTGAGGTCGTCGATGCCCGCGGACGCGGACGTCATCACAGCCTCGGTACGCAGCGGGTTGATCTCCGAGACGGCCCCGACGAACGTGGTCTTGCCCACGCCGAAGCCACCCGCCACCACGATCTTCGCCGAGGTGGTGGAGCGGGAAGGCCCTCCGCTAGAGCTTGCGAAGTCCACTGAGCACCCTTTCGAGCAATGTCACATCTGGCTGGCCGCCGGCGTTCTCGTCGCCGCCGGGTTGATGAATGGCGACCAGGCCCGCCTCCGCCAAGTCGGCGACGAGGATCCTGGCCACACCGAGAGGGATCGTCAGCAGGGCCGAGATCTCGGCCACCGACTTGATCTCCCGGCAGAGGTTGCAGATCCGCTGATGCTCGGGCAACTGGCCCTGCATCTGGTGCGGCTGCGCGGTCGTGTGCACCAGCGCCTCGATGGCGAGCTGGTAGCGGGGGCGGGTCCGGCCGCCGGTCATGGCGTACGGACGCACCAGGGGATTGCTCGACGACCCCGCGGGGGCCGCCTCGGGGGAACGGCGATGCGGCTGCACCGGCTGGATGCGCGGCGCCGGCGGCTGGTCGTACGGTGACGGACCGGGGCCCTGCGGGTACTGAGGGTGACGCGGGGACGGCGAGGAGGGGAAGTTGTACCGGTTCTGGGAACCGTCGCCCTGCCCCTGGCCGGGGCCGTACGACCAGTTGCCCGAAGACGAACCGCCTGGGGGTGTTGCCACTTTCTCCTCCTCCGACTGTGCCGGGCACCCATCAATGTGGAGCCGCGTCCCGAAACCTTATGGCTCAGAACGCCAAAACGCACCGTCCGCTGGTTAGTTGAGAAGGCTCCCTTGGAGCTCTGATCGAAGGTCCGGGGTCAGGACCGAGCCGGTACGGTCCACCAGAAGGGCCATCTCGTACCCAATGAGGCCGATGTCCGCCTCCGGATGTGCGAGGACCGCGAGCGAGGAACCGTCGGACACGGACATGATGAAGAGGAATCCCCGCTCCATCTCCACAACCGTCTGGTTCACGCTGCCGCCCTCGAAGATGCGCGAGGCACCGGCGGTCAGTGAGGTAAGACCCGACGCTACGGCCGCCAACTGATCGGCACGGTCACGCGGGAACCCTTCGGACATCGCCAGAAGGAGTCCGTCGGCGGAGACCACCACCGTGTGGGAGACACCCGGGGTGTTGTCCACGAAGTTGGTGATCAACCAGTTCAGGTTCTGCGCCGCCTGGCTCATCGGGCTCACACTAACGCTCCTGGTTGTAGGTGCTGCCAGAGCCGAAGCCCTGACCGTTCGTTTCGCTGCCTTCGCTGCGCCCCCGCTGGACCCCTCGGCGCAGGTTGCTCAGCCTGCCCCGGATGTCCTCGGGAGCGCGGGAGACCTGGGGGCCTCCCTGAGGGGTGCTCTCGGCGGTGCCCTCGACCAGGTTGGCCTTGGGTACCCGCCGCGGCAGGCCGGAGGAGGTGACCCCGCCCGCCTTGGGCTTCTTCAGCGCCGACGCCTGCTGCCAGCGCTCGTCGTTCGCTGACCGCCAGTCCGTCGTGCCCGTGCTGCCGTTGGCGCTCGCCGTGCCGAAGACATCGACCTTGCTCTCCGGTGCGGAGGCCGAGGGCCCCTGCTGCGCGGGCTTCGAACCGTTCGCACCGCTCGCGGCCGAACCGCGGCGCGGCAGCCCGGCGTCGGTCAGCGCGTGGACGGCGGAAGGACCCGGTCCCGGACGCTCGAAGCCTACGTGGTCCCGCTCACTCACGTCAGCGGCCTGCGTGGACTCCGCCTCGGGAGCGTACTGGTCCGGGTACCCGTTGCGGTAACCGTCCTGCTGGGGCCAGTCGTCCTGGTAGGACGGCTCTTCGAAGCCCGAGAAGGTCTCCGAGGCCAGGGAGTGCGCCGACGCGTGCTCCTCCTGCGCCGGCTCCGCGTACCCGGTCTCCGGGTAACCGCCGTTCGCCGGGAAGGAGTCGGGGAAGGCTTCGGCCTGCGGCACCGCGCCGTTCGGCGCGAAGTACTGCTCGTCGTACGAGGGTTGGCGCGGCTCGTCGTACGACGTCTGCTGCTGCTCCTCGTACGCCGGCTGGCCGGTGAAGCCCGTCGGCTGGTCCTGGTAGCCCTGCTGGCCGTTGCCGTACGGCTGCTGTTGCTGCGAGTCGTCGAACTCGGAGGGGAACTCCGGGTAGTCGCCCGCCTCCAGCTCCTGGCCCGGCTTCTGGGACTCCAGGGCCGCGCGGCGCTCCTCGCGCATCAGCGAGCGGCCCACCGGGTCCAGCTCGCGGATGTCGTCCGGCACCTCGGAGTAGCGGGTGTCGTCGAAGCCCAGCTCGGCGGCCGTGCGCAGCGGGGTCTGGTTGAAGTCCTCGCCCTGGTACTGCGGTTGCGGCTGCTCCGGCATGATCTGCGAGACGGTGAACTCGTCGCGCTGGAGCTGCGATTCGCCACCGCCACCGTGGGTGATCGCGTCCGGCAGCATGACCAGCGAGGTGGTGCCCGCCTGCTCGCCGGAGGGGCGGAGCTGGACGCGGATGCCGTGCCGGTCGGAGAGGCGGCCGACCACGAACAGGCCCATGCGCTGGGAGATCGCGACGTCCACGGTCGGCGGGTTGGCCAGCTTGTGGTTGATGTCCGCGAAGTCCTCGGCGGTGAGGCCGATGCCCTTGTCGTGGATCTCGATCATCACGCGGCCGTCGGGAAGACGGGTCGCGGTGACGCGAACCTTGGTCTGCGGGGAGGAGAACGTCGTCGCGTTCTCCAGCAGCTCGGCGAGCAGGTGCACGAGGTCGGTCACGGCGCGGCCGTGGATCTCGGCCTCCGGGACACCCGACAGCTCGATGCGCTCGTACTGCTCCACCTCGGAGGAGGCGGCGCGCAGCACGTCGACCAGCGGGACCGGCTGGTCCCAGCGGCGGCCGGGCTCCTCGCCGGCGAGGACCAGGAGGTTCTCGCCGTTGCGGCGCATACGGGTCGCGAGGTGGTCCAGACGGAAGAGGTTCTCCAACTGGTCCGGGTCGGCCTCGTTGTTCTCCAGGTCGGTGATCAGGGTCAGTTGGCCCTCGATCAGCGACTGGTTGCGGCGCGAGAGGTTGGTGAAGATCGCGTTGATGTTGCCCCGCAGGAGGGCTTGCTCGGCGGCCAGTCGTACGGCCTCGCGGTGGACCTGGTCGAAGGCCCGGGCGACTTCGCCGATCTCGTCGGTCGTGTTGATCGGGATCGGGGAGATCCGGGTGTCGACCCGGCCGGGGTCGGTGCGCGAGAGCTGGTCGACCAGCATCGGCAGCCGCTGCTCGGCGATGCCGAAGGCGGCGTTGCGCAACTGGCGCATCGCGCGGCTCATCTGGCGGGCGACGGCACCGGCCAGGATGAAGGCGAGGAGCAGGGCGACGACGACGGCGGCACCGGTGATGATGGCGTCGCGCTTGGCGTTGTCGGCGATGTCCGACGCCTCGCTCACCGCGGTGTCGGCCTTGTCTTCCTCGATCTTGCGGTATGCCTCGTACTTGAGGGTCGTGCCCGCCCACCAGTTCTGCGCGGTGATGCCCTTCTCTGCGAGAGCCGCGCGCGCCGAGGCGTCCGTGGTCTGCAACTGGGACATCCCCGTGATCATGTCGATCGGGTTGGCCGGCGGCGGTACGTAGGTCTCGTTGGCGGCCTTCGCCTGCGCGGCGGCCTGCTTCACCATGGCCGTGCCGTCGGTCTTGACCTTCGCCATGGCCGTGTTCAGCTTCGCGATGTCCGCGTCGGTACCGCCCGCCTGGTACTCCTGGATGGCGATGCCCTCCAGGTAGGCGTACGAGGTGATGGCGGTGCGCTGGGTGGCGAGGCTGCCCTGGCCGGGGCCCGGCTTGACCAGCAGGTGCATGCCGATGGAGCGCTCCAGGGAGAGCGCGCCCTTGGCGAGTGCGATGGCGTAGACCGAGCGGCCGTAGCTGGTGATGTTGCCGGTGCCGAGGCCCAGTTCGTTCGAGAACTCCAGGAGCGGATGCTCCAGGTTGACGTAGGCCTCTTCGGTCTGCACACCGGTGAACTTGGTGGTGTACGCGGCGGCCCGGATGGACTGGAGCTGCGGCTCCACCTTGCGGAAGCGGCTGAGCCGGCGCTCCAGGCCCGACTGGTCCGGCATGTTCTGCGCGGCCTTGTCGAAGGTGTCCGCGGCGTCGTCCGTGGCCTTGCGGGCGGCGACGACCGTCGGGTCCTTCACGCCCTTGCCCAGCAGCAGCGGTGCGGCGGTCGTGTCACGCTCGTTGGTGATCGCGTTGCTGTAGGTCAGGGCCGCCTGCACCAGGCGGGCGGTCTTCTCCGCGTCCTCCGCGTTCTGCCAGGTGTCGATCGAGCTCCGTACCTGGAAGCCGCCCATGACCAGGCCGACCACCACGGGTATGAGCAGAATCGCGTTCAGCCTGGTCGGCACCCGCCAGTTGCGGGGGGAGAAACGGCCGCCGCTCGGAGCGGGTGGCGCCGTGGGCTCCGAGCCTGGCACAGGGGCGGGCGCCGCTCCGCGCGGCGGCGGGGTGAAGTTGCCCCGGGCCGACGGCTCGGGACCGTTCTTGCTTCGCCTCACTCGACCAACAACCTTCCGGCGGTCGGCACCTATCGTCGTGCCGCAGTGTCTCAAGCCCGTCAACGACCTCTGCTTATCAGTACGTCGTTGACTATTGGGCAGTTCAGGCATTCCAGCACGTCAGCCTGCGCGATTCCAAACAGTCGGAACCGCGGATTCCGAGTGATGTAAGCCCCAGATAAAACGGTCATAAAGAGCGAGCCCCGCCAAAAGGCGGGGCTTTGTTAGCGCAGTGGCACCGGATGACCGCGACGCGTTGCGGTACCACCCGATTCCTCTGCCGAAACGTTATGAACACCGGGGCCGACCGTGTCAAAGGCCACAGCCGACTCCGGTGTGTCTACGACAACTGCCGTATGGCGCTGCCGACTTGTGAACTGCATGTCGAGGCCCGCCGAGAGCTACCGCAGTCGGGCCATGAGCGCGTGCTCGACCAGCGTGATCAGCGCACTCTTCGCGTCCGAGCGGTGCCGGGCGTCCGTCGTGATGATCGGCGCGTCCGGACCGATCTGCAGTGCCTCGCGCACCTCCTCCGGGTTGTACGGCTGGTGGCCGTCGAAACCGTTGAGGGCGATGACGAAGGGCAGCCCGCTGTTCTCGAAGTAGTCGACCGCGGGGAAGCAGTCGGCGAGACGGCGGGTGTCCACCAGCACGACGGCGCCGATCGCGCCGCGCACCAGGTCGTCCCACATGAACCAGAAGCGGTCCTGACCCGGCGTACCGAAGAGGTACAGGATCAGGTCCTGGTCCAGGGTGATGCGCCCGAAGTCCATGGCCACCGTGGTGGTGGTCTTGTCCCCGGTGTGGGTGAGGTCGTCGATGCCCGCGGACGCGGACGTCATGACGGCCTCCGTGCGCAGCGGGTTGATCTCCGAGACGGCACCCACGAACGTGGTCTTGCCGACGCCGAAGCCACCCGCCACCACGATCTTCGCGGAGGTGGTCGCCCGCCCTCCGTCAGAGCTTGCGAAGTCCACTGAGCACCCTTTCGAGCAGCGTCACGTCCGGTGCGCCGCCGTTGTTCTCGTCGCCGCCCGGCTGGTGGATGGCCACCAGTCCGGCCTCGGCGAGGTCCGCGACGAGGATCCTGGCCACACCGAGGGGCATGGCGAGGAGTGCCGACACCTCCGCGACCGACTTGACCTCGCGGCACAGGTGGCAGATGCGCTGGTGCTCAGGGAGCAGTCCCATCAGCGCTGCCGGGTCGGCCGTTGTGCTGATCAGTGCCTCGATGGCGAGCTGGTAGCGCGGCCGGGTCCGGCCGCCGGTCATCGCGTAAGGACGTACCAGCGGCTGGTCGCCCTCGTCCCCGTACGGCTCGGCGTACGGATCATGAGAGGCGGTGGGCGGGGTCATGAATCCTCCGGGCGGGACAGCAAGTCGGTCGGGCTAGCCGTCTGACAGGGCCGGTGGGGGGATTGTGGCGGCCGGACGGTGATTTGGTGAGACGGGTGGTGCCGGGGCCGGTCAGTGAAGCAGACTGCCCTGGAGTTCGGCGCGCAGGTCCGGTGTGAGGACCGCCCCTGCACGGTCGACGAGCAGTGCCATCTCGTAGCCGACAAGGCCGATGTCGCACTCGGGGTGCGCGAGCACGGCCAGGGACGAGCCGTCCGAGACGGACATGAGGAAGAGGAATCCCCGCTCCATCTCCACGACCGTCTGTGCGACGTCGCCGCCCTCGAAGATCCGGGATGCCCCGGCCGTCAGCGAGGTGAGCCCGGAGGCCACGGCCGCGAGCTGGTCGGCGCGGTCGCGCGGGAAGCCTTCCGACATGGCCAGAAGGAGTCCGTCGGCAGACACGACGACGGTGTGGGACACACCCGGGGTGTTGTCCACGAAGTTGGTTATCAACCAGTTGAGGTTCTGTGCCGCCTGGCTCATCTGGCTCAAAACTAACGCTCCTGCTGGTGAGTGGGGCTGGGGAAGCTGCCGGTCTGGCCGGTACCCGTACCGGCCTGTCGACCCTGTGCGATGCCCCGACGGAGATTGGTCAGCCGGCCGCGTACGTCATCAGGCGCACGGGAGACCTGCGGACCGGTTTGGTGCTGTTGCTGCTGTGCCGTACCCGGGACGAGGTTCGCCCTGGGCACCCGGCGCGGCAGACCGGAGGTGGTGACGCCGCCCGCGGCCGGTTGCCGTACGCGCTCTGCCTGCCGAACGAGATCGTCGTTCGGCGAGCTGCGCCAGGCACCGCCCGTGGGACGCTGAGGGGGTGTCGCCGGAGCCTGCGGTGCCTGCGACTGCGGGGCGGGAGCGGAGCCGTTGCTCTGGTGCGAGCCGTTGCTCTGCGCTTCCGCCTGCTGGCCGTGGAACCAGTTGGTCTCCAGCGTGTCGTACAGCGGCGTCCTGCCGTCGCCGGGACCCGTGGCAGGCGGCAACGCCTCGGGCTCCTGGCGGGTGGGACGCT
This sequence comes from Streptomyces sp. NBC_01478, assembly GCF_036227225.1. Taxonomy (GTDB): domain Bacteria; phylum Actinomycetota; class Actinomycetes; order Streptomycetales; family Streptomycetaceae; genus Streptomyces. The sequence goes on from NZ_CP109444.1 coordinate 8,139,731, forward strand.
GCGGGGCGGGTGGCCGCCGGTCGCCGAGGTCGGCGCCGTTGCGGTTCCCGTTGACCTGCGGTCGCTCGAACTGCCCGGTGTTCGCGGGGTTCTGACGGTTCGGCAGATTGTGCTGACCGGTGGAGCCGTTGTCAAAGCCGGGTGTCGCGAACTGGCCCGTGGAGCTCGGGTCGTACGCCTGCGGGACCGCGAACTGTCCCGTGTTGGCCGGATTGGACGGGTTGTTGGCCTGGCCCGAGGGACCGCCGGCCGGCGCGCCGAAGACGTCCGAGCGGACGAACTGGCCGCCGTTCTGCGGGGAGTTGGCGCCGGGACGCGGGGCGTCGAAGTCCGGCCGCGGGAACTGCCCGGTGTCCTGGGGCCCGCTCGTGCCCGGACGCGGGAACTGCCCGCTGTCCTGCGACCCGTTCGCGCCCGGCCGGGGGAACTGGCCGGTGTTCTGCGATCCGTTGGCGCCGGGACGCGGGAACTGGCCCGTGTTCTGCGCCCCGTTGCTGCCCGGGCGCGGGAGCTGGCCGCTGTCCTGTGCGTCGAAGCGCGGTATCGCCGGCATCTCCGTCGTGGCCGCGGGACCCTGGTGGTCGTCGATGCGCGGCATCCGGGAGGTCTGCTCGGCGTCGCGCTCGTCGTGACCGCGCGGGGCGTCGAGGTTGCCGCGGCCCAGCGGGGGCTGCGCGTTCTCGTCGCTCCAGCTCGGGCGCTGGTTGTTGCCACCGGGCAGCTCGGCCCGCGCACCACCGCGCGGCGGGAGCTGCGGCTGACGCCCACGGCGCCGGCCTCCGCCGCGGGGCGGCTCGGGCTCGTCGTTGCTCGTGCGCTGCGGCGGTACCGGGTTGTTCTGCGGCGGCATCCCGCCGAAGGCGTCCTGGCGACCGTCACCGAAGCCCTGCGGGGCGCCCGTGCCGGCGGACTGGAGACCCTGGGTGGCACTCGGCGCCTGGCCGAAGAGGCCGCCGCCGTTCTGCCGGCCCTGCGGCGCGGAGGGACCCTGCGGGCCACGCGCACCGCCCGGACCACCGGGACCGCCCGGACGTCCACCGCCCGCACCGGGCAGCGCGGCCCGCGGGCCCTGACCGGCACCGACCTGGCCGCGCGGAGCGGCCCCGGCACCGAGAAGTCCACCGTTGCCACCGGCGGGCGCACCCGCGCCGAGCGCGGAGCCACCCTGGCCGTTGCCCCGGCGGGCCGCACCGGCGCCGGCCGCGGCGGCTGCCGCAGCGGCACCGACGGCGGCCTGACCGGGCTTGCCCGGAGCGGGCTTCTTGCCGCCCTGGGCGACGTCGACGGGGAGCATGACCAGCGCGGTCGTACCACCGGAGTCGGACGGGCGGAGCTGGATGCGGATGCCGTGGCGCTGGGACAGCCGGCCGACCACGAACAGACCCATGCGGCGGGAGACCGAGACGTCCACGGTGGGCGGCGAGGCGAGCCGCTCGTTGATCGCCGCGAGGTCCTCGGGGGAGAGGCCGATACCGGTGTCGTGGATCTCGATCAGCACACGGCCGTCGGGCAGCGCGTGACCGGTGACCTTGACCTTGGTCTGCGGCGAGGAGAAGGAGGTCGCGTTCTCCAGCAGCTCGGCGAGGAGGTGCACGAGGTCGTTGACCACGCGGCCGGCCACTTCGGTGGTCGGCACGGAGGAGAGCTCGATGCGCTCGTACTGCTCCACCTCGGAGGCGGCGGCGCGGAGCACGTCGACCAGCGGGACCGGACGGGTCCAGCGGCGGCCGGGCTCTTCACCGGCGAGGACCAGGAGGTTCTCACCGTTACGGCGCATGCGGGTCGCGAGGTGGTCGAGCTTGAAGAGCGAGGAGAGCTGGTCCGGGTCGGCCTCGCGGGACTCCAGCTCGGAGATGAGCGAGAGCTGACGCTGGATGAGGCCCTGGGAGCGGCGCGAGAGGTTGGTGAACATCGCGTTGACGTTGCCTCGCAGGAGGGCCTGCTCGGCGGCGAGGCGGACGGCCTCGCGGTGCACGTCGTCGAAGGCCGCGGCCACCTGGCCGATCTCGTCCCGGGAGTGCACACCGACCGACTCCACGGACGTGTCGACGTCCTGCGGGTCGGACTCGGAGAGCTGCTTGACCAGTTCGGGCAGCCGGTCCTGGGCGACCTTGTTGGCGGTCTCCTGGAGGCGGCGCAGCGAGCGGATCATGGACCGGGCGATGACGAAGGCGCCGACGAGGGAGACACCGAGCACCAGCAGGATCAGCGCACCGGAGATGATCGCCTCGCGCTCGGAGGCGGAGCGCAGCTCGCGGGCCTTCTGCTCCATGTCCTCGAGGAGCGTGTGCTCGATCTTCTTCATCTGCTCGATCTTGGTGGAGCTGTCGTCCACCCAGTCCTTGTAGGACCGCTTGTCGAGCGAGCTCAGACCGTTGGCGTTGTCGAGGACACGCTGGGCGTAGGTGTCGGCCGACTCGATGATCGGGTTGCTGTCCTCGATCGGCGTGATGAGCTCTTCGGCACCCTGGTCGCCGTAGATGTTGCGGAAGATGCTCAGTTCCGACTTCTCGCTCTCCAGGGCCGAGTCGGCGTACAGCCGGTCGTTCGCGGAGAGGTCGCCCTCGACCGTGTTGCTGGCCGGCAGGGCCGCCGCGATCACGGCGCGCTGGACGGAGGAGAACTCCTTGGCGGCGGAGAAGGCCGCCAGGGCGCGGGTGCGCTGGATCATCTCCGGGTTGCTGGTGGCCTCCGCCATGTCCTGCGAGAGGTCGAGCAACTGGGTGATCAGACGGTGGTAGGCGTCGACCGTCTGCGTCGAGTTGTCCTTCGACTGATACGCCGACTTGCGGATCTTGTCGAGGTTGTCCAGCTCGGTCGCGAGACCGACCAGGCTCTCCCGGACGCCCTGGAGGTTGCCGCTCTTGGCGGCGGTGTCCACCTCTTCCGAGGCGTTGATGAAGTTCTCGCGGGCGCGGTCGGTCTTGTCCTCGTAGCCCTTGACCTCGTAGTCGGTGGCCTTGCCACCGTGCGCGAGGGGGCCGGCCGACAGGTCGCGCTCGTCCTGGAGGGCGGTGGCGAGCGCGGTGGCCTGCTTGGTCATGTCCGTCAGCAGCTTCATGTTGTCGAGCTGCTGGATGTCGGTCATGGAGTCGCTGATGCGCAGGGCGCCCAGCGAGGTGGCCGCGACCACCGGGAGCGCGAGCAGCGAGACCAGGCGCGTGGAGATGCGCCAGTTACGCAGAGCGACGCGCGATCCGGGTCCTGGCGCGCCGGACGGTGGCTTCACCGGCGGCGCGGGGGTCGGGGCTGCGGACACACCGGGGCGCCCGGGGCCTCCACCGTCGCCTGACGGCGCCGGGCCCGGGTTCTGGGCGTGCTGGGGCGAGGAGCTGCCGGTCTTGGGGCCAGCCCCGCCATGCGGCTCCGGCTCCGCCGAAGCACTGCCATCCCTCTTGAAACGTCCCTGCACTAGCGTCGCAACCTCTGGACCAGGCGCCCCTCCGCGCGAACGGAAGGACGGTGTCGGCGTCTTAGGGAGCGCCCTGAACGCGCCCCCCAGTGTGTGGTCGTGAGTGACCGGCGCTGCTCCCCCTTCCGCCGCCCCTGGCGCTGCGTTGCGCCCTCTGCGCGCCGGGCTGATTCTGCGGCGGTCCGTGGAATTCCAGCACAGTGCCGGATCTCCAACAAGGCCCGTAGGCCAGGCTGTGACCTGTGTGACACCGCGTGAGGGGTGTGTCACGAGACGTAGAAAGCTATTCACCCCAAAGGGGGCATATCCCCACGACCCTTGGGGGCATGGTGTGTGCCCAAGTCGCCATGATCAGGAGCGGAATGACAGCTTCGAGGGGGCAATGTCCGTTTCGTTGAGGTGAGTTGAGGGTCCGAATTGGACGCTTTGCCCATACGGCCGTGAGCAAACTCACATGCGGATCAAGGGCTCTCCGCGTCTTCGGCCGGGAATTGGATGTTTAGCCTGACGCTTTACATGAGGGCACATACTGCCAACCACCCAGCCACGGACGACGAGGGTCGAGTACAACAGTGAAGACCACGATGATGTTCCGCAACATTGCCAACCCGCGACGCACGACGCTGGCGCACCTCGCGGACGCCGAGGCGCTGCAGACGCCGGAGCTGCAGGAACACTCGCTCGACCTGCCGGCCCAGACCGCCAACCCGCGCCGCACGATCCTCATGGAGATCCCGGTCACCGCCGCCGCGGAGTAATCGCGCGAGGAGGGGCCCCGCACCGCGTTAGCCTGGAGCGTCAGACTCCAGCCAGCTCAGTGAGGGGCGCCAGGATCCCGTGCGCATCGCCAGATTCTCCATCGACGGGAACGTCGCCTTCGGCGCGGTCGAGGGCGACAAGCCGGACGAGCTCGTCCTCGACATCATCAAGGGCATCCCGTTCGCGGACTTCGAACTCTCCGGCACGAAGGTCCCGCTGAGCAAGGTCAGGCTGCTGCCGCCGGTGCTCCCGAACAAGGTCGTCGCCTACGGCCGCAACTACGCCGAGCACGCCCGCGAACTGGGCAACGAGGTGCCGGACGTCCCCTTCGCCTTCTTCAAGCCGTCCACCTCCGTGATCGGCTCCGGCGACGACATCCAGTACCCCTCCTTCACCGAGGACCTCCACCACGAGGCCGAACTGGCCGTCGTCATCGGCCGGATGTGCCGCGAGGTCCCGCGCGAGCGCGTCAAGGACGTCATCCTCGGCTACACCTGCGCCAACGACATCACCGCGCGTGACGTCCAGAAGCGCGAGAAGCAGTGGGCCCGCGCCAAGGGCTTCGACACCTCCTGCCCGCTCGGCCCCTGGGTGGAGACGGACCTCGACCCGAGCGACCTCACCATCCAGCTCACGGTCAACGGACAGCAGCGACAGCTCGGCCGCACCAGCGAGATGATCCACTCGATCGAGGATCTGATCGTCAACATCACCGAGGCCATGACGCTGCTCCCCGGCGACGTGATCCTCACGGGCACCCCGGCAGGCGTCGGACCGCTCACCGTCGGCGACGAGGTCGCCGTCTCCATCGAAGGCATCGGCACTCTCACCAACAAGGTTGTCAAGCGTGGCTAGCGCACCTGTACGCGTCCGTTTCTGCCCCTCGCCGACCGGAAACCCCCACGTGGGCCTGGTCCGCACCGCCCTGTTCAACTGGGCCTTCGCCCGGCACCACCAGGGCACGCTGGTCTTCCGCATCGAGGACACCGACGCGGCCCGCGACTCCGAGGAGTCCTACGGCCAACTCCTCGACGCGATGCGCTGGTTGGGCTTCGACTGGGACGAGGGCCCGGAGGTCGGCGGCCCGCACGCGCCGTACCGCCAGTCGCAGCGGATGGACCTCTACAAGGACGTCGCGCAGAAGCTCCAGGACGCCGGCCGCGCCTACCCCTGCTACTGCTCCACGGAGGAGCTGGACGCCCGCCGCGCAGCCGCCCGCGCCGCCGGCAAGCCCTCCGGCTACGACGGCCACTGCCGCGACCTCGGCGCCGAGCAGAAGGCCGCCTACGTGGCCGAGGGCCGGGTGCCGATCGTCCGCTTCCGGATGCCCGACGAGACGATCACCTTCACGGACCTGGTCCGCGGCGAGCTGACGTTCACCCCGGAGAACGTGCCGGACTACGGCATCGTCCGGGCCAACGGCGCGCCCCTGTACACGCTCGTCAACCCGGTCGACGACGCCCTGATGGAGATCACCCACGTCCTGCGCGGCGAGGACCTGCTCTCCTCCACCCCGCGCCAGATCGCCCTCTACAAGGCGCTGATCGACCTGGGCATCGCCAAGGAGATCCCGTCCTTCGGGCACCTGCCGTACGTGATGGGCGAGGGCAACAAGAAGCTCTCCAAGCGCGACCCGGAGTCCTCGCTCAACCTCTACAGGGAGCGCGGTTTCCTGCCCGAGGGACTGCTCAACTACCTTTCCCTGCTGGGCTGGTCGCTCGCTGCCGACCGGGACGTCTTCACGATGGACGAGATGGTCGCGGCCTTCGAGATCTCCGACGTGAACCCGAACCCGGCGCGCTTCGACCTGAAGAAGTGCGAGGCGATCAACGCCGACCACATCCGCCTGCTCGACGTGAAGGACTTCACCGAGCGCTGCGCCCCGTGGCTGAAGGCCCCGTTCGCCCCCTGGGCGCCGGAGGACTTCGACGAGGCCAAGTGGCAGGCCGTCGCGCCGCACGCGCAGACCCGCCTCAAGGTCCTCTCGGAGATCACGGACAACGTCGACTTCCTGTTCCTGGCCGAGCCGGTCGAGGACGAGGCGTCCTGGACGAAGGCCATGAAGGAGGGCTCCGACGCCCTCCTCCGTACGGCCCGCGAGAAGCTGGAGTCGGCCGACTGGAACTCGCCCGAGTCCCTCAAGGAGGCCGTCCTGGCCGCCGGTGAGACCCACGGCCTCAAGCTCGGCAAGGCGCAGGCCCCGGTCCGCGTCGCCGTCACCGGCCGCACGATCGGCCTGCCCCTCTTCGAGTCCCTGGAGATCCTCGGCAAGGAGAAGACCCTGGCGAGGATCGACGCGGCGCTCGCCAAGCTGGCCGCGTAACGCACACGCGCGTGGAGGGGCGGCGGTCACGACGGACTGCCGCCCCTTCGGCGTTGTCAGTGCGGGGCGTTAGGGTTCCGGAGCACTGAAGATCGTTCAGGAGAGGCGCCTTTCATGCCGATGACCGCTCGTGACTACACCTGGCTGTTCACGCCGGGCAGCACGTTCACGGAGGACGAGACCGGCACGGTCGGCGTGATCCACCTCGCGGACGGCGGCGAACTGTGGCTCCCCACCGGCCAGGTGGTGGCCTGCGACCCGTTCGTCTCCCTGGGCGGCGGCGAGGCCGAGCCCTTCACGGTCGCCGTGGCCCCCGGCCGCTACCGGGTCGAGGCGGCCGTCGCCACCGTCACCCACCCCGACCAACCCCCGGCCGACACCCCTCACCTGCGCATCGCCGCCGCCCGCCTGGTCATACGGGACGAACCCACCGCCACCTGGGAACTCGCCCTCCAGCCCGGCCAGGACCTCGCCGAACTCACCGACGACGAGTTCTACGGCTACGGAGTCGACGCGGGCACGGGCGCGTTCTACGACGCCTCGGCCGACGGCTCGTTCCCGGAGTGCGAGGGCGACGAGGGCCCGCTGTGGGACGCCTTCGAGGAGCACGGCCACGCTCCGGGGCCGTATCTGGTCACCTCCCCCTCCACCGGCCACACCCTGGCGGCCTTCGGCTCCGGCTGGGGCGACGGCGCCTACCCCACCTGGATCGGCCGTACGGCGGCCGGTGAAGTCACCTGCTTCGTCACGGACTTCTTCGTCGCGCCCCTGTGACGCGGACCCCTGTGGCGCAGACTCCCTGTGGCGCAGATGGGGGCAGACGCGCCCCAGGGCCCCGGGTTACCGTCGGATCATGACCATTCGGGCCGTCGTCTGGGACGTCGACGACACCTTGTTCGACTACACCGGCGCGGACCGCGCCGCCATGCGCGAGCACCTGGCGGCCGAGGGGCTGCTCGACGGGCACGCGAGCGTGGTGGACGCCCTGGAGCGCTGGCGGGTGGCCACCGAGTTCCACTGGGGACGGTTCTCGGCCGGGGAGGTCTCCTTCGAGGGACAGCGCCTGGACCGGGTCCGGCTGTTCCTGGACCGCGAGTTGACCGACGTCGAGGCCGACGACTGGTTCCGGCGCTACAAGGTCCACTACGAGCGGGCCTGGGCCCTCTTCCCGGACGTCCTGCCCGTCCTGGACGCCCTCGCGGCCACCCACCGGCACGCCGTCCTCTCCAACTCCAGCCTCACCGTCCAGGACCGCAAACTGCGCGCCCTCGGTGTGTACGACCGCTTCGAGGTCGTCCTGTGCGCGGCCGAACTGGGCGTCTCCAAGCCCGAGGCCGGAGCCTTCCTGGCGGCCTGCGAGGCGCTGGAACTGCCGCCGCACGAGGTCGCGTATGTCGGAGATCACCCCGAGATCGACTGGCGGGGTGCGTCCGACGCGGGCCTGCTCTCCGTCTGGATCGACCGCCACGGCGGGCACACCCCTGACGAGGCCCTGGTGGGACGGCACCGGATCGCCTCGCTGGCCGAACTCCCCGCGCTCCTCGGCGCTGATACCCGTTTTGGAGCCCCGTCCACCTTCAGGTAATGTTCTTCCTGCGCCGCCGGAGAACAGACCGAAAGGTCAGCTACCTGGGGGCGAACGCTAGAACAAGATCCCGACAGGGATTGAGTCTTAGTGGCCTATGGTGTAATTGGCAGCACGACGGTTTCTGGTTCCGTTAGTCTAGGTTCGAGTCCTGGTAGGCCAGCTCGCAGAGCTCATCTGCAACCGCAGAGGTCAACTCTGCAAAGCCCCCGTTGTGTAGCGGCCTAGCACGCTGCCCTCTCACGGCAGTAGCGCCGGTTCGAATCCGGTCGGGGGTACAGATCCTTCCCAGGAAGGTGGTACGGGTCGCACCCGCCACCTCTCATGCAGGATCGCTAGGGCCCCCGTTGTGTAGCGGCCTAGCACGCTGCCCTCTCACGGCAGTAGCGCCGGTTCGAATCCGGTCGGGGGTACGCTTTACCTTGAATCACCTTGGTCTATGGTGTAATTGGCAACACTACGGTTTCTGGTACCGTCATTCTAGGTTCGAGTCCTGGTAGACCAGCTTTGATCTGCGGAAACGCACGATCTAGGCCCCCGTTGTGTAGCGGCCTAGCACGCTGCCCTCTCACGGCAGTAGCGCCGGTTCGAATCCGGTCGGGGGTACGTACAGCAGAGCCCCTCCACTTCGGTGGAGGGGCTTTTGCGTTGTCCGCCCGCCCGGTGCGCCAACTCGGCGTGGTTCACCAGGAGTTGGGGGACCGGACATGACGAAGGGCCTGCCGCGGCGTTGAGGCAGGCCCTTCTGTGATGTTCCCGGGGGATCAGCCGGTGCGGCGCAGGGCCTCGGAGAGACGGGCGGCGGCGTCGATGACCGCCTGGGCGTGCATACGGCCCGGGTGGCGCGTCAGGCGCTCGATGGGGCCGGAGACGGACACGGCGGCCACCACGCGGTTCGAGGGGCCGCGCACGGGCGCGGAGACGGACGCGACGCCCGGCTCGCGCTCGCCGATGGACTGGGCCCAGCCCCGGCGCCGTACGCCCGAGAGGGCCGTGGCGGTGAAGCGGGCGCCCTGGAGGCCGCGGTGCAGGCGCTCCGGCTCCTCCCAGGCCATCAGGATCTGGGCCGAGGAACCGGCTTTCATCGTGAGCGTCGAGCCGACCGGGACCGTGTCCCGCAGTCCGGACAGGCGTTCCGCGGCGGCGACGCAGATGCGCATGTCGCCCTGGCGGCGGTAGAGCTGCGCGCTCTCGCCCGTGATGTCCCGCAGATGCGTGAGCACCGGGCCCGCCGTGGCGAGCAGGCGGTCCTCGCCGGCGGCCGCGGCCAGCTCGGCGAGACGGGGGCCCAGAATGAAGCGGCCCTGCATGTCGCGCGCCACCATGCGGTGGTGTTCCAAAGCCACGGCCAGCCGGTGTGCCGTGGGTCGTGCCAGCCCGGTCGCCGCGACCAGACCCGCGAGGGTGGCCGGACCGGACTCCAGAGCGCCCAGGACAAGGGCTGCCTTGTCCAGGACGCCGACGCCGCTACTGTTGTCCATGAAACGATACTCGCGTCTCACTCTGTGAAACGCAAGTTCCTTTTTTCGTGAGACGCGCAACTCTTGTAGACACAGCGGCCCGCGTACCAAACGGGCCAGGCGGCGGCTGCCCGTGAACCAGGGGTGCGAGCGCCGTCTCCTCAAGATCTCTAGTTGGGCCGGCGCTGTTTCGCCGGCCGGAGGGAAAGCGATGGGTAGGACACTCGCGGAGAAGGTCTGGGACGACCACGTCGTCCGGCGCGCCGAGGGCGAGCCCGACCTCCTCTTCATCGATCTGCACCTGCTGCACGAGGTGACCAGCCCGCAGGCCTTCGACGGTCTCCGCCAGGCCGGGCGTCCCGTGCGGCGCCTCGACCTCACCATCGCCACCGAGGATCACAACACCCCGACCCTCGACATCGACAAGCCCATCGCGGACCCGGTCTCCCGGGCCCAACTGGAGACGCTGCGCAAGAACTGCGCCGACTTCGGCGTGCGCCTGCACTCCCTGGGCGACGTGGAGCAGGGTGTCGTCCACGTCGTAGGACCGCAGCTCGGTCTGACCCAGCCCGGTACGACGGTCGTGTGCGGTGACTCCCACACCTCCACCCACGGCGCCTTCGGCGCACTGGCGTTCGGCATCGGCACCTCCCAGGTGGAGCATGTGCTGGCCACCCAGACGCTGCCGCTGGCCCGTCCGAAGACCATGGCCATCACGGTCGACGGCGAACTGCCCGACGGCGTCACCGCAAAGGACCTGATCCTCGCCATCATCGCGAAGATCGGCACCGGCGGCGGCCAGGGCTACATCCTCGAATACCGCGGCTCCGCCATCGAGAAGCTCTCGATGGAAGCCCGCATGACCATCTGCAACATGTCGATCGAGGCCGGCGCCCGCGCGGGCATGATCGCCCCCGACGAGACCACCTTCGAGTACATCAAGGGCCGCGCCCACGCCCCCGAGGGCGAGGACTGGGACGCCGCCGTCGCGTACTGGAAGACCCTGAAGACCGACGCGGACGCGGAATTCGACGCCGAGGTCGTCATCGACGGTCCCTCACTGGCGCCGTTCGTCACCTGGGGCACCAACCCCGGTCAGGGCGCGCCGCTTTCGGCGTCCGTCCCCGACCCGGCTTCGTACGAAGACGCTTCGGAGCGCTTCGCCGCCGAAAAGGCCCTGGAATACATGGGGTTGGAGGCCGGCCAGCCGCTGCGGGACATCAAGGTGGACACCGTCTTCGTAGGTTCGTGCACCAACGGCCGTATCGAGGACCTGCGTGCGGCCGCCGCGATCGTCGAGGGCCGCAAAGTCGCCGACGGCGTACGGATGCTGGTCGTTCCCGGCTCCGCGCGGGTCGGTCTGCAGGCCGTCTCCGAGGGCCTGGACGTCGTGTTCAAGGATGCCGGCGCCGAATGGCGGCACGCGGGCTGCTCGATGTGTCTGGGCATGAACCCCGACCAACTGGCGCCCGGTGAGCGCTCCGCGTCCACCTCCAACCGCAACTTCGAGGGCAGGCAGGGCAAGGGCGGCCGTACGCACCTGGTCTCGCCGCAGGTCGCCGCCGCGACCGCCGTGCTGGGCCACCTGGCCTCGCCCGCCGATCTGTCCGACGCCCCTGTGCCCGCTGGAGTCTGAGAGTCATGGAAGCATTCACCACGCACACCGGCCGGGCCGTCCCGCTGCGCCGCAGCAACGTGGACACCGACCAGATCATCCCCGCCCACTGGCTCAAGAAGGTGACCAGGGACGGGTTCGAGGACGGGCTGTTCGAGGCCTGGCGCAAGGACGAGAACTTCGTCCTCAACCGCCCCGAGCGCGAGGGCGCGACGGTCCTGGTGGCCGGCCCCGACTTCGGCACCGGCTCCTCCCGCGAGCACGCCGTGTGGGCGCTGCAGAACTACGGCTTCAAGGCCGTCATCTCCTCCCGGTTCGCCGATATCTTCCGCGGCAACTCGCTGAAGAACGGCCTGCTCACGGTCGTTCTGGAGCAGAAGATCGTGGACGCGCTGCAGGACCTCGCCGAGCGGGACCCGCAGGCCGAGATCACCGTCGACCTGGAGGCCCGCGAGGTGCGCGCCGAAGGCATCACCGCCGCCTTCGAACTCGACGAGAACGCCCGCTGGCGGCTGCTGAACGGCCTGGACGACATCTCCATCACCCTCCAGAACGAGGGCGACATCGCCACGTACGAGGCCAAGCGCCCCTCGTACAAGCCGAGGACGGTCCAGGTCTGACCCCAAGGCCTCCCACGAGGCCTTCCTCCGGTCGAGATTCGGCCACGCGACACCCTGTCTGTACCCCCGATCGCCACGATTGGGGGTACAGCCATGTCTGCACCCGAACGGCCCTGCGCGCCTGCAACGCTTTGCTCAACTCCCTGTGTTAGACAGGGTGTTGACTGGGTAGGCGCAGCTTTGAGCCAAGGCTGCCGCCGGGCTCGGGAACGCTGTTTGAGGCACCAGTTGCTACCCCCGCAGGCGACAACTCGCCCCAGATGGCACAATCTGTGCATGGAACACGACGGCCAACTCAAGCTCTATGCGGCAGTCGCGGACCAACTCAAGGAAGCGCACACAAGGGTGCGCGCACTGCAAGTCCCGGAGGGCGTACGGATGGCGCTGGCCCGGAAGCTGCTGGTCATTACGGCCGCGGCCAAGCACGATCTCGCCGACGCGACAAGGCGGCTGGACCGGTTCACGGCGGACCTCGACGCGGGTCGATTCCCGGAAGAGGAACGCTGAAACAAGTCCAGGACAGCCGAGTTCGTTGCGGCGCACGGGTGATTAGCCCGTTTCGTGTTTGATTTGCGGTATATATCTGCCTAACGTGCGAAAAAGCCGGAGCAGTTTCGTTCCGGCAATGTCTCCGAAGGGGAAGACGTGAACAAGGCGCAGCTCGTAGAAGCGATTGCGGACAAGGTCGGTGGCCGTCAGCAGGCCGCCGAGGCGGTCGACGCGGTTCTGGACGCGGTCGTCCGTGCCGTCGTCAATGGGGACCGGGTTTCGGTCACCGGCTTCGGTTCGTTCGAGAAGGTCGACCGTCCGGCCCGTTACGCCCGCAACCCCCAGACGGGCGAGCGGGTTCGGGTCAAGAAGACCTCCGTGCCGCGCTTCCGCGCGGGCCAGGGTTTCAAGGACCTGGTGAGCGGCTCGAAGAAGCTCCCGCGCGGCGGCGAGGTCGCCGTCAAGAAGGCGCCCAAGGGCAGCCTGAGCGGCACCGCTTCGGCGACGGTCAAGAAGGCCGCGGCCAAGAAGACCACCGCCAAGAGGGCGACGGCCGCCGCGAAGAAGACCGTGGCGAAGAAGACGGTCGCCAAGAAGACCACGGCCACGGCCAAGAAGACCGTGGCGAAGAAGGCGACCGCCAAGAAGACCACGGCCACGGCCAAGAAGACGGCGGCCAAGAAGGCCACCGGCACCGCCAAGAAGGCCCCGGCCAAGAAGGCGACGGCCACCAAGGCCCCCGCCAAGAAGTCGACGGCGCGCAAGACCACCGCCAAGAAGGCCACCGCCACCCGCTAGTCACGGGGCGCAGGGCACTCACGCGCCGGGCCGGACTCCCTCTGGGAGTCCGGCCCGCGGCGTATTCACGGCCCCTGTAAGGGCGTTCAGAAGGTCTCGTACGCCCCGTACGGGGCAAAGGCGTTCAGAAGGTCTGCAGCGTCACCAGCGTGACCCTGAGCCCGCCCCTCGGCCCCTCGGTCTCGATCCGCACCCGTTGTCCCGGCCGCAGCAGCCGCAGCCCGCCCGCGTCGAACGCGGCGGCGTCGAAGGACACCGGGGTGCCGTCGTCGAGCAGCACACTGCCGGTACGGGTCCCGGCGTCGTAGGTGTAAGCGGTCGCCTGCATGGCCGCAGCCTACTGCCGCCGACCGCCGGCTACTGCCCGGGAATCAGCAGCCCCGCCGCCGCTGCCGCCGTGCGCGGCCCGACCCCGAGGGTCAGCGCCGCCCGCAGATCCTCGCCGGTGTCCACGTCCTGTCGTACGGAATCCACCGCGTCCAGGGTGAGTTCGACCGCTCCGGAGGCGTGATGGCGCACGCGGGAATCCGTGCCGAAAGCCGGGCGCAATTCGCGGCCCTCTCGGGCGGTGAGCAACGTGGTACCGATTGTGGCCGCGTCCGGGAGAAAAGCGCGGGGGAATTCGGCGGCCGCGTCCAGGACCCGGGCCAATTCCGCGGGGCGCAGCGCCGGCAGATCGGCGTTCAGGGCCGCGACCGCGCTTTCGGGGCGGGAAACCCGCACGACCGCCGCCGCGTGCCGCAGAGCGGCGTTCAGGCCCCCTCCCGGCTCGTCCGCGACGATACGGGCGCCCAGCGCGGCGAGTTCGCGGCCGGCCAGGGCGTCGTCCGTGACGACCGCCACATCACGGACCGCCGGGCAGGCCAGCGCCGCCGCCACGGTGTCCTGGGCGAAGGCGAGGGCCAGGCCCGGGCGCAGCCCGTCGCCCGCGGTGTCCGAGAGCCTGCTCTTGGCTCGCGCCAGAGGCTTCAGGGGTATGACCAAGGTCCACTGCACCGGCGTTCCGTCCCTCTCTTGTCGCGGCCATTGTCACCCGGCACCCCTGGCGGTGTCGGTGGCGGGGCGTACGGTGTTCTCGACAGACCGGCGGCCTGGGGCGACACTTGTGCGGCCCCCCAGGTCCTAGAGGAAGGTGTTCGCGTGCCCCGCCGCAGAATCGGGTTCTGGTACCGCTTCGCAGCGGTCCTCTGCAAACCGCCGCTGGTGGTTCTGATCAAGCGGGACTGGGGTGGAATGGAACACATTCCGGCCGAGGGCGGGTTTATCACCGCGGTGAACCACAATTCACAAGTGGACCCCTTCGCATACGGACACTTTCAGTACAACACCGGACGTGTTCCGCGATTCCTGGCGAAGAGCAGCCTTTTCGGGAAGGGATTCGTCGGCGCCGCGATGCGCGGCACCGGACAGATCCCCGTCTACCGCGAGACCACGGACGCGTTGAGTGCCTTCCGCGCCGCGATCGACGCCGTGGAGCGCGGCGAGTGCGTCGCGTTCTATCCCGAGGGCACCATCACCCGGGACCCCGACCAGTGGCCCATGGCCGCAAAGACCGGCGCCGCGCGGGTGGCCCTGCAGACGCAGTGCCCCGTGATTCCCGTGGCCCAGTGGGGCGCCAACGAATTGCTGCCGCCGTACGCCAAGAAACCGCGCGTCTTTCCGCGGAAGACCAGTCATGTGCTCGCGGGCCCGCCGGTGGACCTCACGCGGTTCTACGGCAAGGAGATGAGCCCGGACCTCCTCAAGGAGGCGACCGAGGTCATCATGGCCGACATCACCCTCCTGTTGGAGCAGATCCGCGGCACCAGGGCGCCCGCGACGGCCTACGACCCGCGCCGCGAGCGGATCGAGCAGCGGCGCCGAACGGCCGCGGAAACCCACGAGTTGGAGTCTCGGGCCGAGTCGGCGAGCGAGCCGAAGGTCGAGCAGGAAGAGGGGCAGGGCACGTGAGCAAGCCGGTCAAGGCGGCCGTATTCAGCGCCGGTTCGTGGGGCACGGCGTTCGGCATGGTGCTCGCCGACGCGGGCTGCGAGGTCACGCTGTGGGGGCGTCGCGCGGAAGTCGTGGAGGCCATCAACTCCACCCGTACGAACCCCGATTACTTCCCCGGCGTCGAACTCCCGGAGAACCTGCGGGCCACCACCGACCCCGCCGAGGCCGCCGCCGGCGCCGACTTCACCGTCCTGTCGGTCCCTTCGCAGACGCTGCGCGCCAACTTGGCCGAGTGGGCACCCCTGTTGGCGCCCGACACGGTCCTCGTCTCGCTCATGAAGGGCGTCGAGCTCGGCTCCGTCATGCGGATGAGCGAGGTCATCGAGGACGTCGCCAAGGTCGGCCGGGACCGTATCGCCGTGGTCTCCGGGCCCAACCTCGCGCGGGAGATCGCCTCCCGGATGCCGGCCGCCGCGGTGGTCGCCTGCACCGACGAGGCCGTGGCCCGGCGGCTCCAAGCCGCTTGCCACACGCCGTACTTCAGGCCGTACACCATCACCGACGTCGTGGGCTGCGAGCTCGGCGGCGCGGTGAAGAACGTGATCGGGCTCGCCGTCGGCATCGCGGACGGCATGGGGCTCGGGGACAACGCCAAGGGTTCGCTGATCACCCGCGGTCTCGTCGAGACGACCCGGCTCGGTATCGCGATGGGCGCGGATCCGCTCACGTTCTCCGGGCTCGCGGGTCTCGGCGACCTGGTGGCGACCTGTTCCTCGCCGTTGTCGCGGAACCACACCTTCGGTACGAACCTCGGCAAGGGCATGACCCTCCAGGAGACGATCGCGGTCACCAAGCAGACCGCGGAGGGCGTCAAGTCCTGTGAGTCCGTGCTGGACTTGGCCCGTCGGCACGAGGTCGACATGCCGATCACGGAGACGGTGTTCGAGATCGTGCACGAGGGGAAGTCGCCGGTGGTCGCCGTGAAGGAGCTGATGTCGCGCAGCGCTAAGCCTGAGCGTCGGTGAGGGCTCCGCCCCAGGGGGTGCCGCATTCGGTTGTTGGGCGGCTGCGGCTCCGTCGTGGCTTGTCGCGCAGTTCCCCGCGCCCCTATAGGGCACTGTCCGACCGCACGCTTCAAGGCGCGGCCTGAACCGCCGCTCGTCAACGGACGCTGACTCAAACCACTACCACCGGGTACTCTCATCGCGATATGAGCACCGAGAACCTCCCCCAGAACCCTGAGCAGCCGCCTCGCAAGCCGCGTGTGGCCGTCGTGTTCGGCGGTCGCAGCTCCGAGCACGGGATCTCCGTGGTCACCGCCGGCGCCGTCCTCGGGGCCATCGACCGGACCAAGTACGACGTCCTGCCGATCGGCATCACCCGCGAAGGCCGCTGGGCCCTCACCGCCGACGCACCGGAGCGGATGGCGATCACCGACCGCCGTACGCCCGACGTCGAGCAGCTCACCGAGTCGAGCGAGGGCGGAGTGGTGCTCCCGCTCGACCCCGGGAACCGCGAAGTCGTCCTCAGCGAACCGGGATCCGTGCCCAAGGCCCTCGGCGAGGTCGACGTCGTCTTCCCCGTCCTGCACGGCCCCTACGGCGAGGACGGCACCCTCCAGGGACTCCTGGAGCTGTCCGGTGTGCCGTATGTGGGCGCGGGTGTGCTCGCCTCGGCCGTCGGCCAGGACAAGGAGTACATGAAGCGGGTGTTCGCCTCGTTCGGCCTCAAGGTCGGCCCCTACGTGGTGATCCGGCCGCGCGAGTGGGAGCGGGACGAGTCCGCCGCGCGCAAGAAGATCGTCGACTTCGCGGGTGAGCACGGCTGGCCGCTGTTCGTGAAGCCCGCGCGCGCGGGGTCGTCGATCGGCATCACCAAGGTCGACGACCTGGCCGGACTCGACGAGGCGATCGAGGAGGCGCAGCGGCACGACCCGAAGATCCTCGTGGAGGCCGCGCTGCGCGGCCGCGAGATCGAGTGCGGGGTGCTGGAGTTCGAGGACGGGCCGCGCGCGAGTGTGCCGGCCGAGATCCCGCCGCCCCAGGAGCACGCGTACTACGACTTCGAGGCGAAGTACATCGACTCGACCCCCGGCATCGTGCCCGCCCCGCTGACGCCGGAGGAGACCGCCGAGGTCCAGCGGCTCGCTGTGGACGCCTTCGACGCGGCCTCCTGCGAGGGGCTCGTGCGGGCGGACTTCTTCCTCACGGAGGACGGCGAGTTCGTCATCAACGAGATCAACACCATGCCCGGCTTCACGCCGATCTCGATGTACCCGAAGATGTGGGAGGCCAGCGGCGTGCCCTACGGCGAGCTGGTGGACCTCCTGGTGCAGGCGGCCCTGCGCCGGTCCACGGGACTGCGCTGAGCCGGTCGCTCCGGTCTGTCCGGCGCTTCGGTCCGTCTAGTCGGCGATCCCCGCGGGGATCGCCTTCTTCACGGACTTCGCGAGGTCGACCAGGGGCGCCATGCCGTCTCCGGTGCGCTCCTTCGGGATGGTCACCTCCACGTAGGCCTTCCGCAGCGTCGTGGTGAAGCGGAAGGAGCCGTCGTCCTCCTTCTGGAGGAGCCAGCCGACCCCGTTCACCTCGACGCCGTCGGCCTCCGGGTCGTTCATCTTCGCGGGTCTGACGACACCGCAGCGCAGTATGATCGCCGGGTTCCCCCAGCCCGCGGTCAGCGCGGACGCGGGCTCGGGATCCCGGCGGCCCTGGTCGTCGACCTTGGACGGCAGCACCTTGTCCAGATTCCGGCACAGCCCGGTGCCCTTCGCGCCCGGCGAGGGAACCGCCGCCGACGCGCTGTCGTCTGCTGAGGAGCAGCCCGCGACGGTGATCAACGCGGCGAGCACGGACAGCCCGATGACAGAACGGCGCCGGAGACGGAGAGAGTTCACCGGCCAAGGGTAGACGGGGGCTACAGATGCACCACCGGGCAGGTCAGGGTGCGGGTGATGCCGTCCACTTGCTGGACTTTGGCGACCACCATGCGGCCGAGGTCGTCGACCGTGTCGGCCTGGGCGCGCACGATCACGTCGTACGGTCCTGTCACGTCCTCGGCCTGGATCACTCCAGGGATCTTGCTGATCGTCTCGGCGACGGTCGACGCCTTGCCGACCTCCGTCTGGATCAGGATGTACGCCTGTACCACGGAACCTCCAGGGCGGCCACGAGGATCATGTGGGGAAAAGGAACGCCACGGTATCGCGTCGCCGCTCGCCGCGGGGAGACCCGCGGCCGTGCCAGGACGTGGGCACGACTGAAGTCGACGGTCACCTCGACCGTACCGAGCACACCGACGGCTCGCGACCGGGCGCTGCCGTCACGAGAAGAGGACGAACGATGAAGGGCACCGTCGGTGAGTTGGGGGAGTTCGGGCTCATCAGGGAGCTCACTTCCCGGCTCACCACCACCCCCGCGGTCCGGGTCGGCCCCGGCGACGACGCCGCGGTCGTCGCCGCGCCCGACCGCAGGGTCGTGGCGAGCACCGACATACTGCTGGAGGGTCGGCACTTCCGCCGCGACTGGTCCACCGCCTACGACGTCGGACGCAAGGCCGCCGCGCAGAACCTCGCGGACATCGCCGCGATGGGCGCCGTACCGACCGCGCTGCTCCTCGGCCTGGTCGTGCCGGCCGAACTCCCGGTCACCTGGCCCATGGAGCTGATGGACGGGCTGCGCGACGAGTGCCAGGTCGCGGGTGCCTCGGTGGTCGGCGGCGATGTCGTACGAGGCGACACGATCATGGTGTCGATCACCGCGCTCGGCGATCTGCGGGGCCGTGAGCCGGTCACCCGGGGTGGCGCGCAGCCCGGTGACGTGGTCGCGGTGACCGGCTGGCTGGGCTGGTCGGCGGCCGGGTTCGCGGTGCTGTCGCGGGGCTTCCGGTCGCCGCGCGCGTTCGTGGAGGCGCACCGGCGCCCCGAGCCGCCGTATCACGCGGGTCCGGCGGCGGCCGGGCTCGGGGCGACCTCGATGTGCGACGTGAGCGACGGGCTGATCGCCGACCTCGGGCACATCGCGGAGGCCAGCAAGGTCCGCATCGACATCCGGTCCGGTGCGATCGACGTGCCGACGCAGATGAACGACATCGGGCAGGCCGTCGGCGTCGACCCCATCCAGTGGGTGCTCACCGGGGGAGAGGACCACGCGATCGTGGCGACCTTCGCACCGGACGTGAAGCTGCCGGCCCGCTGGAAGGTGATCGGTGAGGTCCTCAACCCCTCCGCGCTGCCCCAGGTGACGGTCGACGGGGCGCCGTGGACCAGCAAGGGCGGCTGGGACCACTTCGGGGACATCGAGTCGTGAAGCCGCTGGTGCTGACCGTGGCCGGCTCCGACTCCGGTGGCGGGGCCGGGATCCAGGCCGACTTGAAGACCATGCTCGCGCTCGGCGTGCACGGCATGAGCGTCGTCACCGCGGTCACCGCGCAGAACTCCCTCGGTGTGCAAGGGGCTTGGGAACTTCCGGCGGAGGCGGTGCGCGCCCAGTACCGCAGTGTCGTCGACGACATCGGCGTACAGGCCGTGAAGACCGGGATGCTCGCGTCGGCCGAGCTCGTCGAGACGGTCGCGGAGTTGATCAGCGGGACGGACGCCCCGGCGGTCGTCGACCCGGTGGGCATCTCGAAGCACGGGGACTCACTGCTGGCGGCTTCCGCGCTGGACGCCGTACGCACGAAACTGCTGCCGGCGGCGACCGTCGCGACGCCGAACCTCGACGAGGTGGCGCAGTTGACCGGCGTGCGGGTCGACGCGGAGGAGCGGTTGCGGGAGGCCGCGTCGGCCGTGCTGGCGTACGGTCCGCGGTGGGTGTTGATCAAGGGTGGGCATCTGCCGGGTGACGCGGTGGATCTGCTGACCGACGGTGCCGAGGAACACTGGCTGCGCGCGCCTCGCTACGACAACCGGCACACCCATGGGACCGGCTGCACGCTCGCTTCGGCGATCGCCGCGCAGCTCGCCATGGGGCTGGCGGTGCCGGAGGCGGTGACGGCGGCGAAGGCCTATGTCACGGGGGCGATCGCGGCGGGGTTCGCGCTGGGGCGCGGGATCGGGCCGGTGGATCATGGGTGGGCGCTGCGGCGGGACCCCCGCTGACGAGGGCACGGCAAAAAGCCGGCCCACACGAGGTGGACCGGCTCGATGCAGCGAACCAGCAGTGGCCGCGCGCTCAGCAGTGCGTCAGCGCGAGACCTTGCCGGCCTTGATGCACGAGGTGCAAGCGTTCACGCGCTTCGGCGTCCCACTGACCACGGTACGGACGCGCTGGATGTTCGGGTTCCAGCGACGGGACGTACGGCGGTGCGAGTGCGAGATGTTGTTGCCGAAGCCCGGCCCCTTGCCGCAGACGTCGCAGTTGGCAGCCACGGGTCACTCCAAAGACTTCAGATGCACAGATGCACTTACGGATGATCCCGGCATGCCGGAATCGAGATCGTAAGATCTGAGTGGCGCTGCCAGGGGGGATGGCCCGATCGGGATCGGGCAACCGGAGCAGCATACAACGACTGCGCCAGTACAACGAAACTACCATGCCTGGTCGGGGGCCCGCTCCGGCCCTCCTCGGGCCCGGGCCGTCCCAAGGTCTACGCTGCGTGCCAGTCCAGCAGCTCAAGGAGGCGCAGGTGCCGCAGGTGCCGCAGACATTCTTCGATGCTCTCGCGGTGCGTACCTGGTGCGGTCTCGCGCTGCGGGCGCTGGGGCGTGCGCGCGAGGAGATCGACGCGATCAACGTGTACCCGGTGGCCGACGGGGACACGGGCACCAACCTGTACCTGACCATGGAGTCCGCGGTCGCCGCGGTCGAGGCGGTGTTCGACGGACACGGCACCCTGACCGAGCAGAAACCGCCGCTGGCCGACGCCGTCCGCGCGATGGCCCATGGGGCGCTGATAGGGGCGCGCGGGAACTCCGGGACGATCCTCGCGCAGTTGCTGCGGGGCATGGCCCAGGTGCTCGCCGCCGACGGTGAGACGGCTCACACGGACGGCGAGGGGCTACGGCTCGCCCTGCGGCGCGCGGCCGACTCCGCCCGGCACGCGGTGGCCCACCCGATCGAGGGCACGGTCCTCTCGGTCGCCTCGGCGGCGGCGGACGCGGCCGACGACAGCGGGGACGACAGCGAGGGCGACTGCGGGACCGTCGCACGGGCCGCCTACGTGGGAGCGTGCGCCGCGCTGGCCGCGACCCCGGGGCAACTGGCCGTCCTGGAGCGCGCGGGTGTCGTCGACGCGGGCGGGCGCGGGCTGGTCGCGGTGCTGGCCGCGCTGGTGGAGACGTTCACGGGGGAGGGGCCGGTCTTCACGGCCCTGGAGACGCACGCACGCGTGGCCGTCGACGTGACGCACACACGCGTGGAGGACGTTTTCGCCTCCCATGCCTCCCATGCCTCCCATGCTTCCGGCGCTCTCGATGCTCCTGGCGCTCCCGAAGGCACCCCGCGTGAAGGCGGCCCCGCCTTCGAGGTGATCTACCTCCTGGAGGCCGACGACTCGGCCGTGACACGGCTGCGGGAGCGGCTCGACGCCCTCGGCGACTCCCTCGTCGTGGTCGGCGGCGACGGCCTGTGGAACGTCCACGTGCACGTGGACGACGCCGGCGCCGCCGTGGAGGCGGGCGTCGAGGCCGGCCGGCCGCACCGGATCCGGATCACCCACTTCGGGCTCGGCGACGTCCACACCACCGGTGCCGAACGGCCGCCCAGGGAGCGCGCCCAGCGGGCCGTCGTCGCCGTCGTCCCCGGCGAGGGTCTGGCCGGGCTCTACGGCGAGGCCGGCGCGACCACCGTCCTCGCGCGCCCCGGGGAGCCGCCGGCCAGCGGGGAACTGGTCGCGGCCCTGCGACGGGCACACGCGCGTGAGGTCGTGCTGTTGCCCAACGACGCGGACCTGCGCCACACCGCGGCCGCTGCCGCCGAGCAGGCCCGGGCCGAGGGTATCCGGGTCGCGCTGATCCCGACGCGGTCCGCGGTCCAGGGGATCGCCGCGCTCGCCGTGCACGAGCCGGAGCGGCGCTTCGACGAGGACGTCGTCTCCATGACCTCGGCGGCGGGCGCGACCCGCTACGCCGAGGTCGCCGTCGCGGAACGCCAGTCCTGGACCATGGCCGGCATCTGCCAGGCCGGGGACGTCCTGGGGCTCGTCGACGGCGACGTGGCGGTGATCGGCGCCGATGTCACCGCCACCGCCCGGGCCGTCCTCGACCGCATGCTCGCGGCCGGCGGCGAACTCGTCACGCTCGTCCTCGGCGACGAGGCACCCGCCAGCGTCGCGGACATCCTGGAGGGCCACGTCCGGGAGTCGTACCTCGCGGTCGACACGGTGGTGTACCGGGGCGGCCGGCAAGGTGCCCTGCTGCTCATCGGCGTCGAGTAGGGGTCCCCGGGAGGGCTACTCCTGTGCCGTCTGCTCCTCCATGAGCTGGAGGAGCTGCTCGGCCTCGGCACGACGGGCCCGTACCGTCTCGTCGCCGTCGTCGGCACCCTCGTAGGCCTTCAGCACGCCACGCGCGCGTGTGGCCGCGTCGGCGGGGCGGCTGAGGTCGGCCTCCAGCCAGCCCGCGGCGAGTTCGGCGCCGGTGCGGGTGTGCACCGCGCCGTCCCCGAGGGCGGCGAACACGGTGACCGCCTCCGCGGTCTGTGCCAGGGCGTCCTCGAACGCGGCCTGTATCGCGGTGTCCTCGGCCTCCTCGGCGACGGAACGGGCCAGCAGCTCGCCGAACTGCCGGTGGGTGTGGCCCAGTTCACCGGTGAGCCGCTGCCGCGCCTCCTGGTCGTCCGTCACGAGCAGCGCGGCCTCGCACTCCTCGATCGCGCCCGCCATCAACTCCCGCGCCCGGTCCAGGCCCCGGTCCGCGCGCAACGCCAGCCACGCGCGGGCGCGCAGCGAGCGGACGAGCCCGTGCACGTTCCCCAGGGACCGCCACAGGTCGCCCGCGCGCTCGTACGCCTGGTCCGCCTCGGCGGGCAGCTCCGCGTGGCCCAGCGACTCGGCGGCGAGATGGGCGAGCGTCGCGTGGTCGTTCTGCTCGGGCCAGTGCCGGGCGATCTCGGCCGCCTGCAACCGCCGTTCGGCAGCCGCCCGGTGCTCGCCCAGCTCGCTCAGACAGTCGCCGAGCCACCACTGCGTCTGGACGATCGCGCCGTCGCCGTGCGTCTCGGCGCTCAGGTCGGGCAGCGCCGACTCCAGCACCTCGGCGGCCTCGGCCCAGCGCCCCTGGCGCAGCAGGAAACCGCCGAGCTGGTGCCGTGCCCAGGCGCCCAGCGTCGGGCCCTCGCCCGCCTCGTCGGACCAGTGCGCGGCCTCCAGGGCGTGCTCAGCGGCCTCCTCGGACCGTCCCCGGCCGCCGAGCACCTCGGCGAGCTGGAGATGCAGTTGAGCCCGTCCTGGCGCCTCCAGATACGGCCCACCGTGCTCCAGGGCCGCCCGCAGCGCCCGCTCCGCCTCCGCGATGTCGCCGAGGTGATGGGCGAGCCCGGCCAGCCGGGCTTCGTACTCCACCGCGAACCACGGCAGCCCCGCGACCACGAACGCCGTCGACGCCTGCGAGAACAGCCGGACGGCCGTCTCCAAGTCCCCGCCCCGCACCGCGAGTTCGGCCAGCATCGCCTGCCCCTCGGCACCCCGGGCGGCCAGCCGGACATCGGCCACGTCACCCGGAAGGGGCTGCCCCTCGACGAGGGCCAGCACTTCCCGTACGGCGGCCTCGGCGGCGGCCAGGTCCTCGGCACCGGGGGTGTCCTCGGGGGACTCCCCGTGGACCCTCCGCATCAGGACGCGCGCCCGGCTCATCAGCACGGCCGCCGTCTGCCGTACGCCCGTGCCGTCCTCGGAGTACAGGGCGAGCACCGCGTCGTACGGCTCGACGATCGTGGCGAGGGCCTCGTCGATCTCGCCCGTGAGAGCGCGTACGTACGCTCCACGCGCGCGTGCCGCCCACGCCTCCCCGGGGTCGCCCGCCTCCGTGAACAGCTCGGCCGCGCGCTCGAAGAGGGCGAGGCCCTCGGGGCCCCGGTCCATCGCCTGGTGGTCGGCGATCTCCGCGCGGTCACGGGCGGACAGCTCGACGCCCTCGGCGGCACGGGAGACGGCCAACCAGGCCTCTACGGCGTGCGGTTGCAGCGTGTCCGACAGCCGTCGCGCCTCCGTGAGAAGTTCGGAGAGGTCCTTCTCCGGGGCCCGCTCCGGGACCGCCGTGCCCGGCACGGGTGCCGTGGCCGGCCGGCCCGCCGAACGCACTCCCAGGGGCAGTCGTTCCACCAGGGGCCGCTGGTCCATACGCGCGCGTGCCCCGTCGCCGACGTGGGTCGTGCCGTTGCGCTCGTCGAAGCGGGCGGCCAGCGCGAGGGTCTCCACGCGCGTGTGGACGGCGAGTTCGCGTGCGGTCCACGCCCGGCCCGTCGGCCCGGGCACCTGCTGGTCGCCGAGCCCCAGTTCGGTCAGCCGGTCCATCAGCAGGGTCACCACGGACAGGAAGTCCAGCCCGCTGCGCGGGTTCCCGGAGTCCGTGAAGTACGCCGGACGCTCCGCGAGCAGCTCAAGACCGCGCGCCTCGTTGCCGCTCAGGGCGCAGAACTCCACATGGTCCGCGTACGCGCCCCGCATGCTCTCCATGGGCCGTACGAGACGGAAGCCCCGAAGGTGATGCGCGCGCGCCTCGTCGGCCCGGCCCAGGCGCAGCAGCGGGGCCAGGGAGGACGCGAGGACGGTGTGCGGCTCGTGGGCGCAGGTGAACTCGCCCTCCAGGACCGGCTGCCACAGCTCCAGCGCCTCGGCGTCCCGCTCCCGCTGCACCTGCCACTCGCCCTGGCTGTGCAGCTCGCACGCGTGGCAGTCGGCCATGGTGTCCCGGTCGGCGGCCAGCCACGCCGCGTACGCCCGCTCGGCCCGCGCCAGGTCCCCCACGTGCGAGGCGACGCTGAACTCGGCGCTGCGCACGGCCCGTTCGGAGTGCCCGGCCAGTTGGTAGCGGTGCTCCATCTCGCCGAGCCACTTCTCGATCGACGCGAGCGGGATGTGCGGCTGGCCGAGCATCCCGGACGACATCCACTTGAAGACCCAGTGCAGCGAGTGGACCTCGTACTCGTCGAAGTCCTCGGGCCGCTCGTCCCACATGCGCAGCAGGCGCGCGAAGGGGACGAACATCTTGTCCTTCTCGGAGCTGTAGTTGTAGACCTTCAACTGATGCCCGAGCGCCTCGATCACCGCGAGCGGGATGTCCAGCTTCTCGGCCTCGGCGAGCAGTTGCTCCGCGCGCGCGTTGCGGGCCGGTCCCTCCGGCTCCTCGGAGTTCTCCGCCATCGCCCGGCGCAGCGCGTCGAAGTCCGTGATCCCTGCCATCAGTGGTCGCCCTCCCCGTGTGTGGCCCACTCCAGGAGGCCGATGAACGCCCGGTTCAGCAGTGCCGAATCGGCGGGGCGCAGGGGTCGCTGCGCCATCAGGAGTGCCTGCCCGTAGAGCGACTCCGTGGCCGTCCCGATCAGGTCCCGGTCCCCCAGCGAACTGATGCGCCGGATCAGCGGGTTGAGATGGTTGAGCACGAGACGCGCGCGTGGAGCACTGCCCCGCAGCGAGCCCAGGATGCCCGCCCACAGGTCGTCGGCCTGCTCCTCGGCCTCCGCGCGGGCCTGCTCGTGCCGGGCCGAGCGGTCGTCCAGGTGCAGCGCGGGCACCGACAGCGGATGGAACGCCCGGAGGACGACATCACACCCCAGGGGGTCCAACTTGGCCCGCGCGGCGGCAAGGAAGTCCGCCAGCGCCAGCTCCTCGGCCGGGTCGACCGAGTCCAGGTGCGCGGTCACGGTGTCCGAGTCCAGCTCGG
Organism: Streptomyces sp. NBC_01478; assembly: GCF_036227225.1. Lineage (GTDB taxonomy): Bacteria > Actinomycetota > Actinomycetes > Streptomycetales > Streptomycetaceae > Streptomyces. The sequence goes on from NZ_CP109444.1 coordinate 8,165,543, forward strand.
CGACCACCGTCCCCGGGCGCACCGACGGCAGCGCCTCGACCAGCTCGCCGTCGTAGGTGTAACCGCCGTTGATCACCCCGATGCCCTGCGCGGACGCGATCGGGGCGACCTGCCGGTACTCCTCCACGGTCCGCGTGAAGTGCACCACCGGGTGCCGCTGCGCGAACTCCTCCAGGGACACCCGTCCGTCGGTCGTCTCGAAGGGGAGCCACGGCAGCATCGTGCGCAGCATCTCCTTGTCGTGCCGCGCCAGGGACTTCACCCCCAGGTGGTGCACCGACAGGAACGCGGCCAGCCGCTCCGGATCGCCCGCGGCCAGCCCGGTCAGCCAGGAACGAATCCTTTCCCCGAGCGCCTCCCGTACGGCGGCCAGCGTCTCGTCCTCGTACAGCGACTCGCGCGAGGCCGTGGGCCGCAGACTGTCCGTGTCCAGCACACAGCGCACGAAGAACGCCCAGTCGGGCAGCAGTTGTTCGGCCCGCTCGGTCAGCAGCATGCCCTTGAGGTGCACCCGGTGACTCGCCCGCTGCGCCGGACTCACGGCACCGGGAAGGACGTAGGCCACCCCCCGGATCCCCGCGAGCGGCACGGAGAGATCGATCGAGTCCAACGGCGTGAACCCGAACAGCTCGTGACAGTGCCGGGCCAGCGCCACCCGCCGGGTGCTGGGACTCGGGTACGGCCGGTCCCACGGCGCGGGCAGATCGGTGATCGCCTCGCCGTCCACCCGGACGTCGTAGGGCAGCAGCGCCCCGAAGTCCCGCGCCAGCGCGAGGACCCGCTCCTGGGAGAGCCACTCGCCGGCCCCGGCGCGCGCCACCAGGTGCACGGTGGTGCCCGGTTCGGCGCGCTCGGAGTCGGGCAGGGTCCGCACGGTGTACGACCCGTCGTCGGTCGCCGTCCACTCCACGGGCGGCGCGTCGGGCGTACGGGCGCTGCGGCTGACGACCCGGATCCGCTCGGCGACCACGAAACAGGCCAGCAACCCGATGCCGAACTGCCCGAGGAAGTCGGAGCGGGCCTCCTGGAGGCCGTCGGCGCGCTTGGAGCTACGGCCGATCGTCGCGAGGAGGTTGTGCACGTCCGCCTCGGTGAGCCCGACACCGGAGTCCTCGACGCGCAGGGTGCTGCCCTCGACGTACAGGCGCACGAGGGCAGGGGAGTCGGGCTGCTCGGCCCGGCGGGCGGTGATCGCGTCCACCGCGTTCTGCAGCAGTTCGCGCAGATAGACCTTGGGGCTGGAGTAGAGGTGATGGGAGAGCAGGTCCACCAGACCGCGCAGGTCGACCTGGAACGTATGAGGTGACTGGGATGCCTGGGATGACTGTGAGGTCTGGGAGTCCATCGTCGCAGCGCCGAGGTGGGGGAGGTGCGTTCGGCGCGGGGGTCGGGCGGTCCCTGTGAGGCGGTGACCGCGGGGGGATGGCCGGAGCACGCCATCCTAGGCCGCGAACGACCCGCCTGACCAGGACTTTCGCAAGACGTATACGGCATTGTCAGTGGCGTGGTGTGCAATGGATCTCGTGCCCGCACTGGAAGAACCACTAGAACAGCCATTGAAAACAGTGCTCGGCCCCGCCACCGCGAAGGTGATGGCCGAGCATCTCGGCCTGCACACCGTGGGCGACCTCCTGCACCACTATCCGCGCAGATACGAGGAGCGGGGCCAGCTCACGCACCTCGCCGACCTGCCGATGGACGAGCACGTCACCGTGGTTGCCCAGGTCGCCGACGCCCGCCTGCACACCTTCGCGTCCAGCAAGGCCCCCCGGGGCAAGGGCCAGCGCCTCGAAGTCACGATCACGGACGGCAGCGGCCGGCTCCAACTCGTCTTCTTCGGCTCGGGAGTTCACAAACCCCACAAGGAACTCCTGCCGGGCACACGCGCGATGTTCGCGGGCAAGGTCTCGGTCTTCAACCGCCGCCTGCAACTCGCGCATCCGGCATACGAGTTGCTGAAGGGCGACGCGGAGGAGACGGTGGAGACCTGGGCGGGCACCCTGATCCCCATCTACCCCGCCACCGCCAAACTGGAGTCCTGGAAGATCGGCAAGGCCCTCCAGACAGCCCTGCCCAGCGCCCAGGAGGCCGTCGACCCCCTCCCGGACTCCCTCCGCGAGGGCCGCGGCCTGGTCTCCCTCCCGGAAGCCCTCCTCAAGATCCACCGCCCCCACACCAAGGCGGACATCGCCGCGGCCCGCGACCGCCTCAAGTGGGACGAGGCCTTCGTCCTCCAGGTGGCCCTCGCCCGCCGCCGCCACGCCGACGCCCAACTCCCGGCCGTAGCCCGCGAACCGTCCCCCGACGGCCTCCTCACCGCCTTCGACGACCGCCTCCCGTTCACCCTCACGGACGGGCAGGTGAAGGTGTCCAAGGAGATCTTCGACGACTTGGCGACGGAACATCCGATGCATCGGTTGTTGCAGGGGGAGGTGGGCAGCGGCAAAACCATGGTCGCGCTCCGCGCCATGCTCGCGGTCGTGGACGCCGGCGGCCAGGCCGCGATGCTCGCGCCCACCGAAGTCCTCGCGCAGCAGCACCACCGCTCCATCACCGAGATGATGGGGGAGCTGGCCGAGGGCGGGATGCTGGGCGGGGCCGAGCGGGCCACCAAGGTCACGCTGCTCACCGGCTCGATGGGGACGGCCGCCCGCCGCCAGGCCCTCCTCGACCTCGTCACCGGCGAGGCCGGGATCGTGATCGGCACGCACGCGTTGATCGAGGACAAGGTCCAGTTCCACGACCTGGGCCTGGTCGTGGTCGACGAACAGCACCGCTTCGGCGTGGAGCAGCGCGACGCCCTGCGCGGCAAGGGCAAGCAGCCTCCGCATCTGCTCGTCATGACCGCCACCCCCATCCCGCGCACGGTCGCCATGACGGTCTTCGGCGACCTGGAGACCTCCGTCCTCGACCAACTCCCGGCGGGCCGCTCGCCGATCGCCAGCCATGTCGTCCCCGCCGCTGACAAGCCGCACTTCCTGGCCCGCGCCTGGGAGCGGGTCCGCGAGGAGGTGAGCAACGGCCATCAGGCGTACGTCGTCTGCCCACGCATCGGCGACGAGGACGACGACCCCAAGAAGGCCGGCAAGAAGAAGTCCGCCGAGGACGAGGCGGAGAAGCGCCCGCCGCTCGCCGTCCTCGACATCGCTGCCCAGCTCGCCAAGGGCCCGCTCCAGGGGCTGAGGATCGAGGTGCTGCACGGCCGTATGCACCCCGACGACAAGGACGCCGTGATGCGCCGCTTCGCCGCCGGGGACACGGACGTCCTCGTCGCCACCACCGTCATCGAGGTCGGCGTCAACGTGCCCAACGCCACGGCCATGGTGATCATGGACGCCGACCGCTTCGGCGTCTCCCAGCTCCACCAGCTCCGCGGCCGAGTGGGCCGAGGCTCGGCGGCCGGCCTCTGTCTCCTGGTCAGCGAGATGCCCGAGGCCAGCCCGGCCCGCCAACGCCTCAACTCCGTCGCCTCCACCCTCGACGGCTTCGAACTCTCCCGCATCGACCTCGAACAGCGGCGCGAGGGCGATGTGCTGGGACAGGCGCAGTCCGGTGCCCGCACTTCCCTCCGGGTGCTGTCGGTCATCGAGGACGAGGAGGTCATCGCGGAGGCGAGGGAGGAGGCGACGGCGGTGGTGGCGACCGATCCGGAGCTGACGGCACTTCCCGGCTTGCGGACAGCCCTGGATGCCCTCTTGGACGAGGAGAGGGAGCAGTACTTGGAAAAGGGCTAGCGGTGATACCCCAGGCGCGCGGGGCTGTAGTCCATATGCGGCTACCGCCGCGCGAGCGCGACCAGCCACAATGAAACCTGAAGCCGCCCACGATCAAGGACCCAAGATGACCCGCGTGATCGCCGGCGAAGCCGGCGGACGTCGACTCGCCGTCCCGCCCGGCACCGGAACCCGCCCCACCTCCGACCGCGCACGCGAGGGCCTCTTCTCCACCTGGCAGTCCCTCCTGGGCACCCCCCTGAACGGCGAAAGGGTCCTGGACCTGTACGCCGGCTCCGGAGCCGTGGGCCTCGAAGCCCTCTCCCGCGGCGCGAGCCACACCCTCCTCGTCGAGGCCGACCCGAAGGCCGCCCGCGTCATCAGGGAGAACGTCAAGAACGTCGGCCTCCCCGGCGCCGAGGTCAGGGCGGGCAAAGCCGAACAGATCGTCCAGACGCCGGCGCCGACAGACCCGTACGACATCGTCTTCCTCGACCCGCCGTACGTTGTCCCAGATCACGATCTTCGGGAGATTCTCCTCACACTCCGGTCGGGGGGCTGGCTCGCGCCGGACGCGCTCGTCACCGTGGAGCGCAGCACCAGAGGCGGCGAATTCGGGTGGCCGGACGGATTCGACGCGATCCGGGCCCGTCGCTACGGCGAAGGGACCTTTTGGTACGGTCGCGCCGCCTCTACGTGCGAAGACGCACGATGACCGGACCGGAGAGCGAGGGAACTCAGTTGCGCCGCGCCGTTTGTCCGGGGTCGTTCGACCCCATCACCAATGGACACCTCGACATCATCGCCCGTGCCTCCAGGCTGTACGACGTCGTGCACGTCGTCGTGATGATCAACCAGTCGAAGAAAGGCATGTTCACCGTCGACGAGCGGATCGAGCTGATCCGCGAGGTCACCGCCGAGTTCGGCAACGTCCAGGTCGAGGCCTACCACGGCCTGCTCGTCGACTTCTGCAAGCAGCGCGACATCCCGGCCATCGTCAAGGGCCTGCGCGCGGTCAGCGACTTCGACTACGAACTCCAGATGGCCCAGATGAACAACGGACTGTCGGGCGTCGAAACCCTGTTCATCCCGACCAGCCCCACCTACAGCTTCCTGTCGTCCTCGCTGGTCAAGGAGGTCGCGCAGTGGGGCGGCGACATCTCCCACCTGGTGCCGGCCGTCGTCCTGGAAGCGCTCACGGAGCGGCTCGGCAAGAGCTGAGGGACTGACAGTGCGTCACCCGGTGTCGGGCGGGGCGGGAGTGGTCGTACAGTCGACCCGTCCGTCTCCAACACGTCGGTAGAGAGTGGCGAGCACACGGTGGACGTGCAGAAGAAGCTCGACGAGATCGTCGCCTCGGTCTCCAGCGCCCGGTCCATGCCCATGTCGGCCTCGTGCGTGGTCAACCGCGCCGAGCTGCTCACGCTGCTCGAAGAGGTGCGCGCGGCCCTGCCCGACTCGCTGGCGGAGGCGCAGGAGCTGATCGGCGGCCGGCACGAGATGGTCGAGCAGGCCCGCCAGGAGGCCGAGCGGATCATCCAGACCGCGCACGCCGAGCGCGGCTCGCTGATCTCCGACACCGAGGTCGCCCGCCGCTCGCAGAACGAGGCCGACCGCATCCTCGCCGAGGCCCGCCAGGAGGCCGAGGAGGTCCGCGCGGAGGCCGACGACTACGTCGACTCCAAGCTCGCCAACTTCGAGGTCGTCCTCACCAAGACCCTCGGCTCGGTCGGCCGCGGCCGCGAGAAGCTGCTCGGCACGGGCCCCGGCATCGACGACCAGGGCTACGAGGACGAGGACGCCCCCGAGCGCAGCCACGACCCCGAGACCCTGCGCCGCGACGCCGACGCGTACGTGGACGTCAAGCTCGGCGCCTTCGAGGCGGTCCTCGCCAAGACCCTGGAGGCCGTGGGGAAGGGCCGGCAGAAGCTGCACGGCCGGCTCGCCAGCGACGACCTCGGGGCCCTCGCCCTCGACGACGACGGCAACCAGGTCCAGCACACCAGCGACGCCGACTACCTCGCCGACCTCGCCACCGTCACGGACACCCCGGTCTCGGCGACCCCGCTCCAGCCCGAGCAGCAGGACTACGCCCCGCAGGCGGCCTACGACTACCAGCAGACCGCCCAGCAGCAGGATCCGTACGGCTATCAGCAGCAGGGCTACGCCCAGCCCCAGCAGCAGGACCCCTACGGGTACCAGCAGGCGGACCCCTACGCCTATCAGGGCTACGACACCGGCCAGCAGCCCGTGTACGACCCGAACCAGATGCAGCAGGCCCAGCTCGACCAGCAGGGGCAGCAGACCCAGGGGCAGCAGGGCTACGCCCTCGACGAGACCAGCCTCTTCGACACCGGCATGATCAGCGCGGAGCAGCTGCGGGCGTACGAGCAAGGTCGAGGCCTGTAAGGATCCACCGGATTGGGCCGTGAGCGAAAGGTCCAGTATCCTGGCTCTTCGGTCGCGTGTACGTCCGCGATCAACGCTGCCCGGAAGCACCGAAGGGCGGCGTCCTCTTGAGCTCAGCAGACCGAAAGACAGGGATGGCTCTGAACGCCCGCCTCGACCACCGCAACCCACTCGTGTTCGACACTCACGAGCTGGGTCGGCGTCCCGGTGCGCAGCAGCGCCTGAACCGTTCGATCGAGGCTCCCAAGGATCTCGGGATCCAGGGAGTCATCGGAGTGCCGGAAGGCGCCCCGATGGAGCTCGACCTCCGCCTTGAGTCGGTCATGGAAGGGGTGCTTGTCACAGGCACCGCCCGTGCAACGGCCAAGGGGGAGTGCGTAAGGTGTCTGGAGCCGCTTGAGCTGTCGCTCGAAGCGGACTTCCAGGAGATGTTCTCGTACCCTGACGCCGACGACCGTGGCCGTGTGAAAGCGGAACCGGTCGACGACGCCGAGGAAGACGAGGACATGCTCTTCATCGAGGACGGCTTGTTCGACCTCGAGCCCGTGCTGCGCGATGCGGTGGTGCTCGCACTGCCGATGCAGCCGGTGTGCCAGGACGACTGTCTGGGCCTGTGCTCCGAGTGTGGAGTGCGGCTCACGGACGACCCGGACCACCACCATGAAGCCGTCGACATCCGTTGGGCGGCACTGCAGGGACTCGCCGGTTCACTCGAAGACGGCGAGAAGGACGAGATCAGTGGCGAAGCGCCCCGACCGGCGCGCGCCAACGAGAAGCAGGAGAAGTAGCCGTGGCTGTTCCGAAGCGGAAGATGTCGCGCAGCAACACGCGCCACCGCCGGTCGCAGTGGAAGGCTGCGGTCACCCCTCTGGTTGCGTGCGAGCGCTGCCACGAGCCCAAGCAGCAGCACATCGCGTGCCCGTCTTGCGGCACGTACAACAAGCGCCAGGTCCTCGAGGTCTGAGCGGCTGGTGAGAGGCTCCATGTCTGACGTCAAGGCGGACTCAATCGCCAAGAACCAGGCGGACACGGCCTCGTCCCCCACGCTGTTGGAAGGGCGGCTCGGGTATCACCTCGAGTCCGCCCTTCTGGTGCGTGCGCTGACCCACCGTTCGTACGCGTACGAGAACGGCGGTCTGCCGACGAACGAGCGGCTGGAGTTCCTCGGGGACTCCGTGCTCGGCCTCGTCGTCACGGACACGCTGTACACGACCCACCCCGACCTGCCCGAAGGCCAACTGGCCAAGCTGCGGGCCGCGGTGGTCAATTCTCGTGCGCTGGCGGAGGTCGGTCGCGGTCTGGAACTCGGCTCCTTCATCCGGCTCGGCCGCGGTGAAGAGGGCACGGGTGGCCGGGACAAGGCGTCCATCCTCGCCGACACCCTTGAAGCGGTGATCGGCGCGGTCTATCTCGACCAGGGCCTCGACGCGGCCTCCGAACTGGTGCACCGCCTGTTCGACCCGCTCATCGAGAAGTCCTCGAACCTCGGTGCCGGCCTGGACTGGAAGACCAGTCTCCAGGAGCTCACCGCGACCGAAAGCCTCGGCGTGCCCGAGTACCTGGTCACGGAGACCGGCCCCGATCACGAGAAGACCTTCACTGCTGCCGCCCGCGTCGGAGGCGTCTCGTACGGCACCGGCACCGGCCGCAGCAAGAAGGAGGCGGAGCAGCAGGCCGCCGAGTCCGCCTGGCGGTCCATCCGGGCCGACGCGGACGAGCGCGCCAAGAAGGCGAAGGAGGCGGCCGAACAGCCCGCCGAGCTCACCACCGAGGCCGCTGAGCAGCCTGCCGAGGAGAGCGCCGACCCTTCGTCGGCGTCCGCCTGACCGAACAGCACGACCCGAGCGCCCGTCCCCGAGTGGGGCGGGCGCTCGGATCGTTCACCCGTCACCAGCAGGGGATGCCATGCCCGAGTTGCCCGAGGTCGAGGTAGTCCGGCGAGGTCTGGAGCGGTGGGTCGCCCAGCGCACCGTCGCCGATGCCGAGGTGCTGCATCCGCGTGCGGTACGACGTCATGTCGCCGGCGCCGACGACTTCGCGCACCGGCTCAAGGGGCATCGCATCGGCACGCCGAGCCGGCGCGGCAAGTACCTGTGGCTGCCGCTGGAGGACACCCACCAGGCGGTGCTGGCCCACCTCGGGATGAGTGGTCAACTCCTCGTCCAGCAGCACGAGTTCCCCGACGAGAAGCACCTGCGCATCCGGGTCCGGTTCGCCGACGGCCTGGGCACCGAACTCCGCTTCGTCGACCAACGCACCTTCGGCGGGCTGTCGTTGCACGACACCACCCCGGACGGACTGCCGGACGTCATCGCGCACATCGCGCGTGACCCCCTGGACCCGTTGTTCGACGACGAGTTGTTCCACCAGGCCCTGCGCCGCAAGCGCACGACCATCAAACGGGCCCTGCTGGACCAGTCGTTGATCAGCGGGGTCGGCAACATCTATGCGGACGAGGCCCTTTGGCGGGCCCGCGTCCACTACGAACGCCCGACCGCGAGCTTCACCCGCCCGCGCACCGCCGAACTCCTGGGCCACGCACGGGACGTGATGAACGCGGCCCTCGACGTGGGCGGCACCAGCTTCGACAGCCTGTACGTCAACGTGAACGGGGAGTCGGGCTACTTCGACCGCTCGCTCGACGCGTACGGCCGCGAGGGCCTGCCGTGCCGGCGCTGCGGTACGCCGATGAAGCGGCAGGCGTGGATGAACCGCTCGAGCTACTTCTGCCCGAAGTGCCAGAGGGCGCCCAGGGGTTAGAGGTCGCCGAGGGGGCAGGGGGGCGCCGAAGGGCTCCCGGGTCTCAGAGTGCGCCGCGTGTCTCGTCGTAGCGCGTGCGGGCCGCGAGGACGTCACCCATGCGGGACTCCACGAAGTCGACGAGCCCCATGAGGCGTTCGGCGACGCCGTGGCCCAGGGGGGTCAACTCGTAGTCCACGCGCGGTGGGTTGGTCGGCTGGGCCTCGCGGTGGACCAGGCCGTCGCGCTCCAGGGCGTGCAGGGTCTGCGAGAGCATCTTCTCGCTCACGCCGTCGACACGGCGCCGCAGTTCGTTGAAGCGCAGCGAGCCCTCGTGCAGCGCGCACAGGGTGAGTCCGCCCCAGCGGCCCGTGACGTGCTCCAGGGTGCCTCGGGAGGGGCAAGCCCTTGCGAAGACGCTGTACGGGAAGTTCTGCTCCTCCGTACGCTCCTGGGTGGTGTCCATATCCCAAGCGTACGCGAACGCAGCGCTAACCAGAAGGGAGCACTAACCGTTGGTTAGCGCTCCCCGTCGTGGTCGGGCGGACTAGTACCCGAAGTCCTGCGTCCACCACGGGCCGTCGGTGCCGAAGTGCACACCGACGCCCAGGGTCTTGAAGTCGCAGTTGAGGATGTTGGCCTTGTGGCCCGCGCTGTTCATCCAGGCGTCCATGACCGCGGCCGCGTCGGCCTGGCCGCGGGCGATGTTCTCGCCGCCGAGGTTGGTGATGCCGAGCTTCTCCGCCCGGTCCCACGGGGTGGCCCCGCTGGGGTCGGTGTGGTCGAAGAAGTCCTCGGCGGCCATCTGCTGGCTGAAGTTCTCGGCCAGCGTGGTCAGCGAGCTGTTGGCGGCCACCGGGCTGCAACCGACGAGTGCCCGCTGCTCGTTGACGAGCTTGAGCACCTCGGCCTCGGCGGTGGCCTCCGCGGAGACCGTCACGGGCGTGTCGGCGGACTGCGTGGGCGTCGGGGTGGTGGGCTTCGCCGAGGGAGCCTTGGTCGTCGGCTCCTCGGTCGGGGTGGCCGCCGGCTTCTTCGCCGGGGCTTTCGTGGCGGGCGCGGTGGCGGACTTGGTCGGAGCCGCCGAGGGCGAGGCCGCGCGGTCCGCGTCACGGCTCGTGGACGAGCCGTCGTCGCGGGACTGCGCGCTGCCGGACGTACCGCCCTGCTCGGTCGCCGAGTTGCTCGGCGAACCGGCGGCCTGCACCTTGTCCGAGCCGCCGCCACCGCCGAGCTTGTAGTTGTCCAGCCCCGGCATCGCACCGGTGGCGACCGCCACCGTGCCGATGGCGACCGCGGCGGAGACACCCAGCAGGCCGGACTTGACGGCCGGCGGCACGCTCTTGCGCTTACGACGGCGCCCACGGCCCGAGCGCGAACCGTCGCCCCGGGCAGAGGCACCGGCCGCCTCGGGGAAGACCACGGCGTAGTCCTCCGGGGTGGCGAAGAGATAGGCCTCGCTCTTGAGGCTGGACTCGGCCTTCAGCCGGGTCTCCGCCCGCAGCCGGGCTTCGCTCTTCGGCGGGACCTCGTGGTTCGTGTGCACCTCGCGGACCCGGTGGTCCGCGGGGGACTGGTGGTTCTGGTGGAACTCGGCGGGGCCCTCCGGGTGGAGATAGGGCGCCATGCCGATCGTCGAGCCGTCGGCCGGGTTCCAGTCGAAGCGGTCGTTCCGGTCGGAGCGGTCGTTCCAGTCGTACGAGTCATGCGGGTCGTAGCCGCTCGTGTATGAGCCGTGCGTCTCTGTGACCCCCGTGGCGCGGCCCGTGGCGGCGCGGCCGGCGGCGGAGCGTCGGTGGCGTCCCATGTCCTTGCCTTTCGTCCTTGCGGTCAACTCGTCCGTGCGGTGACCCAGCTCACTCGATCGAGTGAGTTTCATATGAGATTCATTGGGGCGGACGGTACCGCATGGCGCGAGGGGAGCAAGTGTCCAGAGAGACATTGGCCGGTTAGGTTGCAGCCATGAGCGAGGATGTGCGGTTGGTCGCCTGGGTGCGAGGGCGTGTGCAAGGTGTGGGTTTTCGGTGGTTTACCCGTGCCAAAGCTCTGGAGATCGGCGGCCTGAGTGGTTTTGCTCTCAATTTGGGCGACGGACGCGTGCAAGTGGTCGCGGAGGGATCGCGCGAGGGCTGCGAAGGACTCCTCGACTGGCTCCAGGGGTACGACACGCCCGGCCGCGTGGATGGCGTCACCGAGATCTGGGACACACCTCGCGGCGGTTACGACGGCTTCGCGATCCGCTGAGCACAATCTGCGAAACGGTGTAAAGCGGCCCTGGCGGAAGCGGAGGGACATGCCACCGGCACCTGCCCACAGCAGAAATGACCTGGTGGTTGCCAAGAACGGCGCGCTCTGGCAGGCTCCCCAGCTAAGAATGATCGCCACACCTGGAGAGGCCCCGCAGGAGTCGCAACGCCGCCCGGTCAGGGCCGCGTGCCCCCGGGTTGCCGCCAATACGGGGCGTGATCGTGTTGACCGTCAAACTTTTTGGTGAGACTCTGAAAGCCCCGCGCACCTTAGCTGTTTGGCATGGAAGAACAGCAGAGCAACACTCAAGACTGTCAAGCACCGCGGGTGCGATTCCCTCACGACCCACACCGCTTCGGTCGGTCACTCAGTGTGGAGGACCATCCATCATGGCAAAGGCGCTTCTCGGTTACGTCGGCGGTTCCGACCCGCGACTCCTCGCCGAGATGCGACGGCTCCAGCAGCGCGTCCAGGACCTGGAATCCGAGCTCGTTCGGATCCAGGAAGAGAACGACGCGCTGACGGCTGCCGCAACTCACGATTCGCTTCTCGAGAGCATCGACGTACGCCAGGCTGAGCCCGCGCTCACCTGATCACTGCGACGCACCATGACAAACAGTGGCTGGGCTGCCCGCTTCAACCGCTGAGTTGTCAGAGTTTGCAAGGGACGCTTCGGCGTCCCTTCTTTCTTTCCCCCGCATGCCTCCACCCTCTTTAACGTTTGGTGTGCCCTGCACGTTCAAGGGCGAAACCGCGGGGAACCGGACGTTCATGGAGAGAGCGAGCAGCGGAAGGTAGAGTCCAGCGGCGTGCACCTCAAGGCCCTGACCCTCCGAGGGTTCAAATCGTTCGCCTCGGCGACCACGCTCCGGTTCGAGCCGGGAATCACGTGCGTCGTCGGTCCGAACGGCTCGGGCAAGTCCAATGTCGTGGACGCGCTCAGTTGGGTCATGGGCGAACAGGGCGCCAAGTCGCTGCGCGGCGGCAAGATGGAGGACGTCATCTTCGCCGGCACCACCGGCCGCCCCCCGCTGGGCCGCGCCGAGGTGTCCCTGACCATCGACAACTCCGACGGGGCGCTGCCCATCGAGTACGCCGAGGTCACCATCACGCGGATCATGTTCCGCAACGGCGGCAGCGAGTACCAGATCAACGGCGACACGTGTCGCCTCCTCGACATCCAGGAACTCCTCTCCGACTCCGGCATCGGCCGTGAGATGCACGTCATCGTCGGCCAGGGCCAGCTCGACTCCGTCCTGCACGCCGACCCCATGGGCCGCCGCGCCTTCATCGAGGAAGCGGCCGGAGTCCTCAAGCACCGCAAGCGCAAGGAGAAGGCGCTGCGGAAACTGGACGCGATGCAGGCCAACCTCGCGCGCGTGCAGGACCTCACGGACGAACTCCGCCGCCAGCTCAAGCCCCTGGGCCGGCAGGCGGCGGTCGCGCGCAGGGCCGCCGTCATCCAGGCGGATCTTCGGGACGCGCGCCTGAGGCTGTTGGCCGACGATCTCGTACGACTGCGCCAGGCGCTGAACACCGAGATCGCCGACGAGGCCGCCCTGAAGGGGCGCAAGGAGGCCGCCGAACTGGAGCTGCGCAAGGCGCTCCAGCGCGAGGGACTCCTGGAGGACGAGGTACGGCAGCTCACCCCACGCCTCCAGCGCGCCCAGCAGACCTGGTACGAGCTGTCCCAACTGGCCGAGCGGGTGCGCGGCACGATCTCGCTGGCCGACGCCCGGGTGAAGAGCGCGACATCGGCGCCGCCCGAGGAACGCCGGGGCCGCGACCCCGAGGACATGGAGCGCGAGGCCGCCCGGATCCGCGAACAGGAGGCCGAGTTGGAAGCGGCTTTGGAGGCGGCCGAGCACGCCCTGGAGGACACGGTCGCCCACCGCTCCGAACTGGAACGCGAACTCACCGCCGAGGAACGGCGGTTGAAGGACGTGGCCCGTTCCATCGCCGACCGCCGCGAGGGCCTCGCCCGGCTCAACGGCCAGGTCAACGCGGCCCGTTCACGCGCCGCCTCCGCCCAGGCCGAGATCGACCGCCTCGCCTCCGCCCGCGACGAGGCCCAGGAGCGCGCGGCCACCGCACAGGAGGAGTACGAGACCCTCCAGGCCGAGGTGGACGGCCTGGACGCCGGCGACGCGGAACTCTCCGAGCAGCACGAGGAGCTCAAGCGCCAACTGTCCCAGGCGGAGGCCGCGTTGACGGCAGCCCGCGAGGCGTCCACAGCGGCAGAACGCAAGCGAGCCGCCACCCAGGCCCGCCACGAGGCACTGGCCCTGGGCCTGAGGCGGAAGGACGGCACGGGGATACTGCTCGGCGCACGGGACAGGCTCACCGGAATCCTGGGGCCCGCAGCGGAGCTGTTGACGGTGACCCCGGGCCACGAGACAGCCCTGGCGGCGGCCTTCGGCGCGGCGGCGGACGCGATCGCGGTGACGACCCCGGCGTCGGCGGCGGACGCGATCAGACTGCTGCGCAAACAGGACGGAGGCAGGGCGGCGCTGCTGCTGGCAGGGGGCGTTGACCATTCAACGCCGGGCACCGGGGCGCCCCAAAGGGGCGCGGGGAACGGCGCGACCAGCCACGACGAGCCCGCAGACGACAGACTGCCCTTCGCCGCTGATTTCGTCCGCGCCCCCGCCGACCTCATGCCCGCGGTCCGCCGCCTCCTCCACAACATCGTCGTCGTGGACACCCTCGAAGACGCCGAACAACTCGTATACACACACCCTGAGTTGACCGCGGTGACCGCCGAAGGCGACCTGCTCGGCGCCCACTTCGCCCACGGCGGCTCCGCCGGCGCACCGAGCCTCATCGAAGTCCAGGCCTCCGTGGACGAAGCCGCCGCCGAACTCGAAGAACTGGCCGTCCGCTGCGAAGAGTTGGCCGCAGCCCAGCAGTCCGCAGGCGAGCGACGGAAGGAATGCGCCGCGCTCGTCGAGGAGTTGGGGGAGCGCCGCCGAGCCGCAGAGCGCGAAAAGTCGGCCGTGGCGCAGCAGTTGGGGCGGTTGGCCGGCCAGGCTCGCGGGGCCGCCGGAGAAGCCGAGAGGTCAACCGCGGCGGCGGCACGGGCACAGGACGCACTCGACAAGGCCGTAGAAGAAGCCGAAGTGCTCGCCGAACGGCTGGCCGTGGCTGAGGAGATGCCGGTCGAGGAGGAGCCCGATACCTCCGTGCGGGACCGGCTTGCCGCTGATGGGGCCAATGCTCGGCAGACCGAGATGGAGGCGCGGCTTCAGGTCCGGACCCACGAGGAGCGGGTCAAGGGGCTTGCCGGGCGCGCCGATTCGCTCGATCGTGCCGCCCGAGCGGAGCGTGAGGCTCGGGCGCGGGCGGAGCAGCGGCTCGCGCGGTTGCGGCACGAGGCCGCCGTAGCCGAAGCCGTCGCCTTCGGGGCGCGGCAGTTGCTCGCGCACGTCGAGGTGTCCCTCGTGCGCGCCGACGAGGAACGCACCGCCGCCGATGCGGCCAAGGCGCGCCGTGAGCAGGAGCTGACCGCCGCCCGCAACCAGGGGCGCGACCTCAAGGGCGAGCTCGACAAGCTGACCGACTCGGTGCACCGCGGTGAGGTGCTCGGTGCCGAGAAGCGGATGCGGATCGAGCAGTTGGAGACCAAGGCGCTGGAGGAGCTGGGAGTCGAGCCCGCGGGGCTCGTCGAGGAGTACGGGCCGCACCAGCTCGTGCCGCCCTCGCTCGCCGCCGAGGGCGAGATCCTGCCCGACGACCCGGAGGACCCGCGCAACCAGCCCCGTACCTTCCACCGCGCCGAGCAGGAGAAGCGGCTCAAGTCCGCCGAACGGGCGTACCAACAACTCGGGAAAGTGAACCCGCTCGCGCTGGAGGAGTTCGCGGCGCTGGAGGAGCGGCACAAGTTCCTCAGCGAGCAACTGGAGGACCTGAAGAAGACCCGCGCCGACCTGCTCCAAGTGGTGAAGGAGGTCGACGAGCGCGTCGAGCAGGTCTTCACCGAGGCCTATCGGGACACGGCCCTTCAGTTCGAGGGTGTCTTCAGCCGGCTGTTCCCGGGTGGCGAGGGCCGGCTGATCCTGACCGATCCCGACAACATGCTCACCACGGGCGTGGACGTCGAGGCCCGCCCGCCCGGCAAGAAGGTCAAGCGGCTCTCCCTGCTCTCCGGCGGGGAGCGGTCCCTCACCGCCGTGGCACTCCTGGTGTCGATCTTCAAGGCGCGGCCCAGCCCGTTCTATGTGATGGACGAGGTCGAGGCGGCGCTCGACGACACCAACCTCCAGCGGCTGATCCGGATCATGCAGGAGCTGCAGGAGGCCTCGCAGCTCATCGTGATCACCCACCAGAAGCGCACGATGGAGGTCGCCGACGCGTTGTACGGCGTCTCCATGCAGGGCGACGGGGTCTCGAAGGTCATCTCGCAGCGCCTTCGCTAGACCCTCACGAAGCGTTCAAGTGTTGAACGCCAGGCGACTACCTGCGACGTCGAACGTCACAACAGACCCCCTGTTGACTTCGAAACTTGAAGGCATAGTCTCTTCAGCGTTGCTTTTACCTTCAGGTGGTGGGCAGCCGGAAGCTGTGCGCCACTGGAAGGGTCGCCCCCCCACCCCGGCAGCGACGCCGGTGGCCCCAGGAGTTACACGTGACCAGCACTGCGCAGGCACCTCAGTCAGGAGCCGGGTCGGCTCATCCCGAACATCTCGGGCACGTCATCTTCATCGCGGCGGCGGCCGCGATGGGCGGCTTCCTCTTCGGCTACGACAGCTCCGTGATCAACGGCGCCGTCGAGGCGATCCGCAGCCGCTACGACATCGGCTCCGCGGCCCTCGCCCAGGTCATCGCGATCGCCCTGATCGGCTGTGCGATCGGTGCCGCGACCGCCGGCCGCATAGCCGACCGCATCGGCCGTATCCGCTGTATGCAGATCTCCGCGGTGATGTTCACGATCAGTGCTGTCGGTTCGGCGCTGCCCTTCGCGCTCTGGGACCTCGCCTTCTGGCGGATCGTCGGCGGCTTCGCCATCGGCATGGCCTCCGTCATCGGCCCCGCCTACATCGCCGAGGTCTCCCCGCCCGCCTACCGCGGCCGGCTCGGCTCCTTCCAGCAGGCCGCGATCGTCATCGGTATCGCGATCTCGCAGTTGGTCAACTGGGGTCTGCTGAACGCCGCCGACGGCGACCAGCGCGGCAAGCTCATGGGCCTGGAGGCCTGGCAGGTCATGCTCGGCGTCATGGTGGTCCCGGCCGTCCTCTACGGCCTGCTCTCCTTCGCGATCCCCGAGTCCCCGCGCTTCCTGATCTCCGCGGGCAAGCTGGGCCGCGCCCACGAGGTGCTGCGTGAGGTCGAGGGCGACGACATCGACCTGGACGCCCGCGTCGCCGAGATCGAGCACGCGATGAAGAGCGAGCACAAGTCGACCTTCAAGGACCTGCTCGGCGGTGGCGGCTTCTACTTCAAGCCGATCGTCTGGGTCGGCATCGGCCTCTCGGCCTTCCAGCAGCTCGTCGGCATCAACGTCGCGTTCTACTACTCCTCGACGCTGTGGCAGTCGGTCGGCGTCGACCCCACGGAGTCGTTCTTCTACTCCTTCACGACGTCGATCGTGAACATCATCGGCACCGTGATCGCCATGATCTTCGTGGACCGCATCGGCCGCAGGCCGCTGGCCCTCATCGGCTCGGTCGGCATGGTCGTCGGTCTCGCGCTGGAGGCCTGGGCCTTCTCCTACGACCTCGTCGACGGCAAGCTGCCCTCCGCGCAGGGCTGGACCGCGCTGATCGCGGCCCACGTCTTCGTCCTCTTCTTCGCCCTGTCCTGGGGTGTGGTGGTCTGGGTCTTCCTCGGCGAGATGTTCCCGAACAAGATCCGCGCCGCCGCCCTCGGCGTCGCCGCCTCCGCGCAGTGGATCGCCAACTGGGCCATCACCGCGAGCTTCCCCTCGCTGGCCGACTGGAACCTCTCCGCGACCTACGTGATCTACACGGTCTTCGCCGCGCTCTCCATCCCGTTCGTCCTGAAGTTCGTGAAGGAGACGAAGGGCAAGAAGCTGGAGGACATGGGCTGACCCGGCCCTCCCCACAAGCTCGGGGAGACGGGCTCCATCCCCCGCCGCCCGTCCCCCCGAAACCACCCCACCCCTCAGTCACCAGATGAGGACGCCGCCGCCGATCTCCCGGGCCCGGAGAGCGGCGGCCTCGATGTTGTCCAGGCGGCTCTCGACCAGGTCGGGACGCTCACCGACCGCCGCGGCGACAGCCTCCAGATGCTCCCGCAGCAACGCGAGCTCACGCAGGAAGTCCGGTACGTCCGAGGCCTCGACGTACAGGTCGCTGGAGGCCAGCACGGGAAGGTACGCGCAGCCCAGCGAGCGCACGGGCGCCGAACCCCACACGGTCTCCCGCCAGTTCTCGAAGCCGGCCGAGTCGTTGCAGCCCTCCGGAACGTCGAGCACGTTCCACTGGCCGTCCGCGTCACGCAGGAACACATCCACAGCCAAGGTCATGACCGCAGTGGACCACCGGTGGAGCGGCCGGTCCACCGGTTGCGGGTAAAGGTCACTCTCCGAGTCGGGGTCACTCCCCGAGCCGCGGCAGCACCCGCTCCGCGAACAGCCGCAGGCTGCGCCATCCCTCGTCCACCGGCATCCCGCCCGACAGCGGATGCAGTACGAGATTGTCGAGCCCCAGCGCCACGCACTCGTCCGGCGTGAGGATCCGGTAGACGCCCTCCGCGCGCAGCTCCGCCACGGTCGTGGCCCCCGACTTCACCGCCGAGCGGATCTCCCCGGACTGCCAGGAGGCGTACGTCCGCGCCTCGTGCAGGAAGTGCGCGCCGTACTCGGCCCAGGCCCGGTCCGGGTCCTCGGCGATGTGCAGCAGCGGGGTCTCGGCCCCCGGCATCATCGTCCAGCCCTCGGTGCCGTACTCCACGAGCCGGTCCTTGTAGTACGCCTCCAGGTCGGGAAGGTGCGCACTGGGGAAGAACGGCAGACCCAGCCGGGCGGCCCGGCGCGCTGCGGCCTTCGAGGAACCGCCGACCAGCAGCAGGGGGTGCGGGTCGGAGAAGGGGCGCGGGGTGACCCGTACGGTACGGCCGCGGTACTCGAACTCCTCGCCGGACCACGCCTTCAGGACGGTCTCCAGCAGCTCGTCCTGGAGCAGGCCCCGGCGCTTCCAGTCCACGTCGAACTGGGCGTACTCCTCGGGCCGGTAACCGATCCCGGCCACGGTCACCAGCCGGCCGCCGCTCAGCAGATCGAGCACGGCGATGTCCTCGGCCAGCCGGAGCGGGTCGTGCAGCGGGCCGATGACCGCCGAGACGGTCACCGCGATGTGCTTGGTCGCGCCGAACACCGCGCCCGCGAAGGCGAAGGGCGACGGCATCCAGTTGTTGGCGACGCCGTGGTGCTCCTCCGTCTGCACGGTGGTGATCCCGTGCTCGTCCGCGTACGCGGCCATCTCCAGGGCGGCCCGGTAGCGGGCGCTCAGCGAGGCGGGGGTCGCGCCGGGTTCGACGAGGTTGAAGCGTACGACCGAGACGGGCATGGGAGGTCCCCCTTCGTGTGTGGTGGGGGACGGTAGCTGACGATATGTCAGATGGCCATGACTACGACCGTCCGGGACCGTCGGCGGGGACCGGGTCAGGGGGGCGACTCCCCGGCCGCGCCCGCGCTGGGCCCCGGCGAGACCCATGGCTGATACTGGGTGGGTTATGGAAACCGTCATCCTTGCTGTAGTCATCGCCGTGGTCGTGCTCGGTGCGCTCGGCGGGCTCGTCGTCGGCAGCCGGCGCAAGAAGCCGCTGCCCCCGCCGCCCACCTCCGTGCCCGACATCACCGCCCCGCCGGCCGAGCCGCACGTCGGCGACGAGGCCGAGACGCCGCGCGACGAAGCGCGCCGGACGATAGAGGAGGTGGATCTTCCGGACGGTTCGGCCCCGGTCGCCGTCGAGGAACCCCCCGTACCGGATGTTCCCGAGCTGGATGTTCCCGAGCCGACCGCCGGACGGCTCGTCCGGCTGCGCTCGCGGCTCTCCCGCTCGCAGAACGCGCTCGGCAAGGGGCTGCTCGCGCTGTTGTCCCGCGAGCACCTCGACGAGGACACCTGGGAGGAGATCGAGGAAATCCTCCTCACCGCCGACGTCGGCGTGGCCCCCACCCAGGAACTCGTCGACGGGCTGCGCGAGCGTGTGAAGGTGCTCGGCACCCGCACCCCGCAGGAGCTGCGCACCCTGCTCCGCGAGGAGCTGCTCAAGCTGGTCGGCACCGATGTCGACCGCACCGTGAAGACCGAGCCCGAGGACCGCAAGCCCGGCATCGTGATGGTCGTCGGGGTCAACGGCACGGGCAAGACCACCACCACCGGGAAGCTGGCCCGGGTGCTCGTGGCCGACGGCCGTACGGTCGTGCTCGGTGCCGCCGACACGTTCCGGGCCGCCGCCGCCGACCAGTTGCAGACCTGGGGTGAGCGGGTCGGTGCCCACACCGTGCGTGGGCCCGAGGCCGGGGATCCCGCCTCCGTCGCGTTCGACGCGGTGAAGGAGGGCAAGGAGATGGGGGTCGACGTCGTCCTCATCGACACGGCCGGGCGGTTGCACACGAAGACCGGGCTCATGGACGAGCTCGGCAAGGTCAAGCGGGTGGTGGAGAAGCACGCGCCGCTCGACGAGGTGTTGCTCGTCCTCGATGCGACCACCGGGCAGAACGGGCTGGTGCAGGCGCGGGTCTTCGCCGAGGTCGTCGACATCACGGGCATTGTCCTGACCAAGCTGGACGGTACGGCCAAGGGTGGCATCGTGATCGCCGTGCAGCGTGAACTGGGCGTACCGGTGAAGCTGATCGGGCTGGGTGAGGGTGCGGATGATTTGGCGCCCTTTGAGCCGGAGGCGTTTGTTGACGCCCTTATCGGCGAGTGATGCGTGGTTTGTTTGCTGCGGGTCGGTGGGGGCTGGTCGCGCCCACGCGGCGGAGCCGCACATGTCACAGCCCCGCGTCCCTGAAGGGCGCGCTGTAATCGCCCCTCTTCCAAGAAGTGCCCGTCCCTCAACTCACCCTTGAGGACGGGCACTTCGGTGTTTACGGCTAGGCGCGCGACCTGTGTGCCACGTACGCCAGCGTGCCCAGCAACAGGCGTGCCGCCGGGGGCTTTGTCGCCGAGTCGAGGGCGGGGGAGCGGAGCCAGCGGACCGGGCCCAGGCCTCCTCGGTCCGAGGGCGGGGCGGTGATGTGGGTGCCGGGGCCGAGGCCGCGCAGGTCGAGGGAGGTGGGGTCGTCCCAGCCCATGCGGTAGAGCAGGGAGGGGAGTTCGGCGGCCGCGCCGGGGGCGACGAAGAAGTGGGCGCGGTGGTCGGGGGTCGCGGCGACCGGGCCGAGCGGGAGGCCCATCCGCTCCAGCCGGGCCAGTGCGCGGCGCCCGGCGGGTTCGGCCACCTCGATCACGTCGAACGCTCGCCCCACCGGCAGCATGATCGAGGCACCGGGCAACTCGGCCCAGGCCGCGGTGACTTCGTCCAGGGTCGCGCCGGCCCGCACCTCGGGCGCGAAGGTCAGTGGATGTGCGCCCGGCGTACGGCATTCCGTGTCGCCGCAGGAGCACGCGCCCCCCGCGGCCCGGGCGCCCGCGACCACGTCCCAGCCCCAGAGTCCGGTGAACTCGGCCACCGCCGTGCACTCCGAAGCGCGGCCGCGGCGGCGCGTGCCGGACCGGATGTCGCGGATACCCCGGCTGCTGCCGATCGTGAAGCCCATGCCCCCTCCAACGGGTCCGACGCACCGGTGGTTACGAGACGGATGCGGATCGTCACTCTGCGTCCACGCCTACCCGGTGCCGCAGGATCCAGGCGGCGTCCAGGAGCATCCCGGGTGGTGTGCTCGGCGGCACGCGCCCCTGCGTGCACCGCTACGCCCACCTCCGGCCGTCCTATGTCAAGTGAATCGTGCGCGGGCAACCGTAGGTTCATTCGAAGGGGTGGCGAATGGTGGCGTTTCCGGGATCGCCGTGGCTGGACGGGTGATCGTAGGATTACTTTGAGTGCACAAGTCCTCGGGGCACATGCGCTCGTGGGTATGCCGGAGGCAACTCGTCATCTCGTTCGAAGGGTGACAAGTGCGGGACGGGAAGCCGTATTTACCGGCATTCTGATAGGGCTTGGCGCACAGCGGCGACAAGTGGTTCCAGGGATGGGGGCGTTCCAGTGGGCGGCAACGGCGGAGGCGGGACAACCGCGGCCAGTACGGACAAGCGCCCCAATGAGCTGCTCGGCTCGTGGTTCGTGCGCAGCGGCTGGTCCAAGGGCGAGCTGGCGCGTCAAGTGAACCGCCGGGCGCGGCAGTTGGGGGCCAACCACATCTCCACGGACACCTCGCGGGTGCGCCGCTGGCTGGACGGCGAGAACCCGCGCGAGCCGATCCCCAGGATCCTCTCGGAGCTGTTCTCCGAGCGCTTCGGCTGTGTCGTCTCGGTCGAGGACCTGGGCCTGCGCGCGGCCCGCCAGGCACCCTCCGTGTCCGGCGTCGACCTGCCCTGGACGGCCCCGCAGACGGTGGCCCTGCTCAGCGAGTTCTCGCGCAGCGACCTCATGCTGGCCCGGCGCGGCTTCCTCGGCGCCTCGCTCGCCCTGTCCGCGGGACCGTCCCTCATCGAGCCCATGCAGCGCTGGCTCGTCCCCGGCCCCTCGGCCCACCAGCCGGAGCCCGAGCCCGTGAGCGCCTCCCGGCACGTCGGGCGGCTCTCCCGGCCCGAGTTGGAGCTGCTGGAGTCCACCACGGCGATGTTCCGCAAGTGGGACGCACAGTGCGGCGGCGGCCTGCGCCGCAAGGCGGTCGTAGGGCAGTTGCACGAGGTGACCGACCTCCTCCAGGAGCCCCAACCCGAGGCCACCAACCGCAAGTTGTTCAAGGTCGCCGCCGAACTCGCCGAGCTGGCCGGGTGGATGTCGTACGACGTGGGGCTCCAGCCCACCGCGCAGAAGTACTTCGTCCTCGCCCTGCACGCCGCCAAGGAGGCCGGCGACAAGCCGCTCGGGTCGTACGTCCTGTCCAGCATGAGCCGCCAGATGATCCACCTCGGGCGGCCGGACGACGCCCTGGAGCTGATCCACCTCGCGCAGTACGGCAGCCGGGACTGCGCGAGCCCGCGCACCCAGTCGATGCTGTATGCGATGGAGGCCCGCGCCTACGCCAACATGGGGCAGCCCGGCAAGTGCAAGCGGGCGGTCCGGATGGCCGAGGACACCTTCGGGGACGTACACGACTGGGACGACCCGGACCCGGACTGGATCCGTTTCTTCTCCGAGGCCGAGCTGTACGGCGAGAACTCGCACTCCTACCGCGACCTCGCCTACGTCGCCGGCCGCAGCCCCGCCTACGCCTCGCTGGCCGAGCCCGTCATGCAGCGGGCGGTGGACCTCTTCGC
The DNA here is from genome assembly GCF_036227225.1 of Streptomyces sp. NBC_01478. Lineage (GTDB taxonomy): Bacteria > Actinomycetota > Actinomycetes > Streptomycetales > Streptomycetaceae > Streptomyces. Next base: position 8,188,044 of record NZ_CP109444.1, read on the forward strand.
CAAGGACGATGTGCACCAGCGGTCGTACGCGCTCAATCTCATCGGCCTGGCCACCGTGCACCTGCTGCGGCGCGAACCCGAGCAGAGCGCGGTGCTGGCCACGGAAGCGATGACCGTCGCCAAGAAGGTGCGCTCCGAGCGCGTCAACACTCGTATCCGAAAGACCGTCGACACCGCGTTCCGCGACTTCGGTGATCTGGCCGAAGTCGTCGATCTCACCGAGCGGCTCGCGATCGAGCTGCCGGAGTCCGCCGAAGCGGTCTGAACACCCGAGCCCCGGCCGCGGCCGGCCTTCCCGAACCGCCCGACTCGGCTCCCCCATGCCAGGTCATCGGAAGGCCGACCGCGGCCGGTTTCACCTACGGCCGCCGACCGGGCGGCGCCGGAGGGACGGGTGAGGGTCAGGTGGTCGGACGACCGGTCGGCCCTTTGGGACTCGTATTCGAAAGACCGTCCACCGGGCGGTGTGAGGTGCCGGCCCTCCGGCCGAAAACGTCGACCTCGCCGAGAGGCTCCCGACCGAGCCGCGGGAGAGCGCCGAACGGCCCCAGCCCCATGCCCCGGCGCCCCCACGCCAGGCCGCCGGAAGGCCGGCCGCGGCCGGTTTCCCCCCGCCGGGAAAGGTTGCGCCACGATAACGATCGCTTGGCCGGAGATCCGGCGGTTCATCGACGCGTAACACGTACGGCGCCTTCGTCACCCCCGCGAAACATCGAGGGGCTTCGACGGAAACCGCGTTGCGCCAATCTCATGGCGCATAACCGGACCCCCCGCCTTGACCGGACCGCATACAGGCTTCGCCCGCACGGGGCCGTACAACCGACGAGGAGACGCCGATGGCATCAGCCGCCATCACGCTTGCCGCTGAGGCACCCAAACTGTCCTCCGCGAACACAGGCTTCATGCTGATCTGTTCTGCCCTGGTGCTGCTCATGACACCGGGACTCGCCTTCTTCTACGGAGGCATGGTCCGCGTCAAGAGCACCCTGAACATGCTGATGATGAGCTTCATCAGCATCGGGATCGTCACCATTCTGTGGGTGCTCTACGGCTTCTCGCTCGCCTTCGGTTCGAGCAACGGCTTCATCGGCTACAACTCCGACTGGCTCGGCATGAGCAACGTCGGACTGACGGAACTCTGGGACGGCTACACCATCCCGATCTTCGTCTTCATGGTCTTCCAGATGATGTTCGCCGTCATCACGCCCGCCCTGATAAGCGGTGCCATCGCCGACCGCGTCAAGTTCTCGGCCTGGTCGCTCTTCGTCGCCCTGTGGCTGACGGTCGTCTACGTCCCGGTCGCCCACTGGGTCTGGGCCAGCGACGGCTGGGCCTTCAAGCTCGGTGTGATCGACTTCGCCGGTGGTACCGCGGTCCACATCAACGCCGGTGCCGGCGCCCTCGGCGTCATCCTGGTCATCGGCAAGCGCGTCGGCTTCAAGCGTGACCCCATGCGTCCGCACAGCCTTCCGCTGGTCATGCTCGGCGCCGGTCTCCTGTGGTTCGGCTGGTTCGGCTTCAACGCCGGTTCGTGGCTCGGCAACGACGACGGCGTCGGCGCGCTGATGTTCGTCAACACCCAGGTCGCCACCGCCGCCGCCATGCTCGCCTGGCTCGCCTACGAGAAGATCCGCCACGGCGCGTTCACCACGCTCGGCGCGGCCTCGGGTGCCGTCGCCGGTCTGGTCGCCATCACCCCGTCCGGTGGTGCGGTCTCCCCGCTCGGCGCGATCGCCGTCGGCGCCATCGCCGGTGTCGGCTGTGCCGCGGCCGTCGGCCTGAAGTACAGGTTCAACATCGACGACTCCCTCGACGTCGTCGGCGTCCACATGGTCGGCGGTATCCTCGGCTCCCTGCTCATCGGCTTCTTCGCCACCGGCAAGGGCCAGTCCACCGCGACCGGCGTCTTCTACGGCGACCACTCCTTCACCCAGCTCTGGAAGCAGTTCGCCGGTGTCGGCGCGGTCCTCGGCTACTCCCTGGTCGCCTCCGCGGTCCTCGCCTTCCTCATCGACAAGACCATCGGTATGCGCGTCACCGAGGACGAAGAGGTCGCCGGCATCGACCAGGCCGAGCACGCCGAGACCGCATACGACTTCAGCGGCGCCGGCGGTGGCCTCGGCAGCTCCGCTCTGGCCGCCCCGGAGACGAAGAAGGTGGACGCATGAAGCTCATCACCGCCGTCGTGAAGCCCCACCGGCTCGACGAGATCAAGGAAGCCCTCCAGGCCTTCGGGGTCCACGGTCTGACGGTCACCGAGGCGAGCGGCTACGGTCGTCAGCGGGGACACACCGAGGTCTACCGGGGCGCCGAGTACACGGTCGACCTGGTCCCCAAGATCCGCATCGAGGTACTGGCCGAGGACGACGACGCCGAGCAGTTGATCGACGTCATCGTCAAGGCCGCCCGCACCGGCAAGATCGGTGACGGCAAGGTCTGGTCCCTCCCGGTCGAGACGGCCGTCCGGGTCAGGACCGGCGAGCGCGGACCGGACGCGCTCTAAAAAGAAACAGAACAGGAGTCGCTGGGTGACGAGTACGGACGTGCGCAAGGATGCAGAGGACTCCGGACCCAGCGGCTACGCGGCGGCCCGGCTGCGCCTCCTCACTGAGGGGGTGCGGTCCGGGCCGCCGCGCCGTGCCGCCCTCGCCGAACTGACCGACGACTGGCTGACCGGCCTCTTCACCGCCGGCAACGAAGCCCTCAAGGGCGTCTCCCTGGTCGCCGTCGGCGGCTACGGCCGCGGCGAACTCTCCCCGCGCAGCGACCTCGACCTGCTCCTCCTGCACGACGGCAGCGACTCCGGCGCGGTCGCCGCCCTCGCCGACCGCATCTGGTACCCGGTCTGGGACCTCGGCCTCGCCCTCGACCACTCCGTCCGTACGCCCGCCGAGGCCCGCAAGACCGCCGGCGAGGACCTCAAGGTCCAGCTCGGCCTCCTCGACGCCCGCCACATCGCCGGCGACCTCGGCCTGACCGCCTCCCTGCGGACGGCCGTCCTCGCCGACTGGCGCAACCAGGCGCCCAAGCGCCTCCCCGAACTCCAGGAACTCTGCGCCGAACGCGCTGAGCGCCAGGGCGAGTTGCAGTACCTCCTCGAACCCGACCTCAAGGAGGCCCGCGGCGGGCTGCGCGACGCCACCGCGCTGCGCGCCGTAGCCGCCTCCTGGCTCGCCGACGCCCCGCGCGAAGGCCTCGCCGACGCCCGCCGCCGCCTTCTCGACGTGCGCGACGCCCTGCACCTCACCACCGGGCGTGCGACCGACCGGCTCGCGCTCCAGGAGCAGGACCAGGTCGCCGCCGAGCTCGGCCTGCTCGACGCGGACACCCTGCTGCGCCAGGTCTACGAAGCGGCACGCGTCGTGTCGTACGCCAGTGATGTCACCTGGCGTGAGGTGGGGCGCGTGCTGCGGTCCCGTGCGGTGCGGCCGAGGCTGCGGGCCATGCTCGGCGGGGGCGCCAAACCCGCCGCCGAACGTTCACCGCTGGCCGAAGGGGTCGTGGAGCAGGACGGCGAGGTCGTGCTCGCCCGCGCCGCCCGCCCCGAACGCGACCCGGTCCTCCCGCTGCGCGCCGCCGCTGCCGCCGCGCAGGCCGGTCTCCCGCTCTCGCTGCACGCCGTTCGGCGCATGGCGGCCGGGGTGCGTCCGCTGCCCACGCCCTGGCCCGCCGAGGCGCGCGAGCAGCTCGTGACGCTGCTCGGTTCCGGACAGCCGACGGTCGACGTGTGGGAGGCGCTGGAGGCGGAAGGCCTGATCACGCGTCTCCTCCCGGACTGGGAGCGGGTCCGCTGCCGGCCGCAGCGCAACGCCGTGCACATCTGGACCGTGGACCGGCACCTCATCGAAACCGCCGTCCGCGCCTCGGAGTTCGCCCGCCGCGTCAGCCGCCCCGACCTCCTGCTGGTCTCCGCGCTGCTGCACGACATCGGCAAGGGCTGGCCCGGCGACCACTCCGTGGCCGGCGAGATCATCGCCAAGGACGTGGCCGCCCGCATCGGCTTCGACCGCGCGGACGTGGCCGTGCTCGCCACCCTCGTACGCCATCACCTGCTGCTCATCGACACGGCCACCCGGCGCGACCTGGAGGACCCGGCGACGGTCCGCTCGGTCGCCGAGGCGGTCGGTACGACGAGCACCCTGGAGCTGCTGCACGCGCTGACCGAGGCGGACGCGCTGGCCACCGGCCCGGCCGCGTGGTCGTCCTGGCGGGCCGGCCTCGTCACCGACCTGGTGAAGCGGGTCGCCGCCGTCCTCTCCGGGGACGCCCCCGAGGAGCCCGAGGCGGGCGCGGCCACCGCGGAACAGGAACGGCTCGCGATCGAGGCCGTGGCGACCGGCGGCCCTGTGCTCGCGCTGCGCGCCCAGACCGAACCGCCGTCCGAGGACGAACCCGCCGGAGACCCCGAACCCCTCGGCGTTGAACTCCTGATCGCCGTCCCCGACCAGCCGGGCGTACTCCCCGCGGTGGCCGGCGTCCTGGCGATGCACCGCCTGACCGTCCGCACGGCGGAGCTGCGCGCGCTGGACCTGCCCGACGGTGTGGAGGGTTCCGTCCTGCTGCTGAACTGGCGCGTCGCCGCCGAGTACGGCTCCCTGCCCCAGGCCGCCCGGCTGCGCGCCGATCTCGTACGGGCCCTGGACGGGTCGTTCGACATCGCGGCCCGCCTTGCCGAGCGCGACGCCGCGTATCCGCGCCGCCGGGGTGTCGTGGCACCGCCGGCCCGCGTGACGGTCGCCCCGGCCGCCTCCCGGCACGCGACGGTCATCGAGGTGCGCGCGCACGACGCCCCGGGACTGCTGCACCGGATCGGGCGGGCGCTGGACGATGCGGGGGTGCGGGTGCGGAGCATGCACGTCAGCACGCTGGGCTCGAACGCGGTGGACGCCTTCTATGTCACCGGCGCGGAAGGCATGCCCCTGCCGGGGGAGGAGGCCACGGCGGTGGCGCGCAAACTGGAGGAAACCCTGCGGGCCTGACCCGTGACCCACTCTTGTGCGACCGGGATACCCTGGAGGGCGATTCCCCAATAGCCACCGACCCCGAGGACCGCGAGCGCCGTGTTCGATACTCTCTCTGATCGCCTCTCAGCCACTTTCAAGAACCTGCGCGGCAAGGGACGGCTCTCCGAGGCGGACATCGACGCCACCGCGCGTGAGATCCGGATCGCGCTGCTCGAAGCGGACGTGGCCCTGCCGGTCGTGCGCACGTTCATCAAGAACGTCAAGGAGCGTGCCCTCGGCGCCGACCTCAACAGGGCGCTGAACAACCCGGCCCAGCAGGTCGTGAAGATCGTCAACGAGGAACTCGTCACGATCCTCGGCGGCGAGACCCGGCGCCTCCGCTTCGCCAAGAACTCGCCGACCGTGATCATGCTCGCGGGTCTCCAGGGTGCCGGTAAGACGACCCTCGCGGGCAAGCTCGGCAAGTGGCTCAAGGACCAGGGGCACTCGCCGCTGCTCGTCGCCGCCGACCTCCAGCGCCCGAACGCGGTGAACCAACTGAGCGTGGTCGCCGAGCGCGCCGGTGTCGCGGTCTACGCGCCCGAGCCGGGCAACGGCGTCGGTGATCCGGTCAAGGTGGCCAAGGACTCCATCGAGTTCGCGAAGTCCAAGGTCCACGACATCGTGATCGTGGACACCGCGGGGCGCCTCGGCATCGACCAGGAGCTGATGCGGCAGGCCGCGGACATCCGCGACGCGGTCAGCCCGGACGAGATCCTGTTCGTCGTCGACGCGATGATCGGCCAGGACGCGGTCAACACCGCCGAGGCCTTCCGCGACGGCGTCGGCTTCGACGGCGTGGTGCTCTCCAAGCTCGACGGCGACGCCCGCGGTGGTGCGGCCCTGTCGATCGCCTCGGTCACCGGCAAGCCGATCATGTTCGCGTCGAACGGCGAGAAGCTCGACGACTTCGACGCCTTCCACCCGGACCGGATGGCCTCCCGCATCCTCGACATGGGTGACCTGCTCACCCTGATCGAGCAGGCGGAGAAGACGTTCAGCCAAGAAGAGGCCGAGAAGATGGCCTCGAAGCTGGCGTCCAAGAAGGGCCAGGACTTCACCCTCGACGATTTCCTGTCCCAGATGGAACAGGTCAGGAAGATGGGCAGCATCAGCAAGCTGCTCGGCATGCTCCCCGGCATGGGCCAGATCAAGGACCAGATCAACAACCTGGACGAGCGCGAGGTCGACCGTACGGCCGCGATCATCAAGTCGATGACCCCGGCCGAGCGCGCCGAGCCGACCATCATCAACGGCTCGCGCCGCGCCCGTATCGCCAAGGGCTCCGGCGTCGAGGTCAGCGCCGTGAAGGGCCTGGTCGAGCGGTTCTTCGAGGCCCGCAAGATGATGTCCCGCATGGCCCAGGGCGGCGGGATGCCCGGCATGCCGGGGATGCCGGGCATGGGCGGCGGCCCGGGCCGCAGCAAGAAGCAGCCCAAGCAGGCCAAGGGCAAGCAGCGCTCCGGCAACCCGATGAAGCGCAAGCAGCAGGAGCTGGAAGAGGCCAAGCGCCGCGAGGCCGGCGCGGCCCAGGGCGGCGGCAACGCGTTCGGGCTGCCCGAGCAGGGCGGCAAGGACTTCGAACTGCCGGACGAGTTCAAGAAGTTCATGGGCTGACCGCCACTCCGGGAAGGCCATGGGCTGACAGCCCGTCTTCCACGTCGCCGAGGGCGCCCCTCTCCGGAGGGGCGCCCTCGGCGCATGCCGGGCGTGCCGACGCCTGGCCCGTGTCGTAACTTGCCCGTATGACCAACCCTGCGCCGCCGCGCAAGTCCCCCGATCAGCCTTGGCGTACCGAAGGCACCCCGGACGAGCCCCCGAAGCCGTCGCCGGGCGGGAAGAAGATGCGCGGCGGCTGGTGGAGCCTGATCCTCACCGCGCTGGTCGTGTACCTGGTCGCGAATCTGATCCTGTCGTTCTTCAACGAGGGCGACGAGCCGACGATCTCGTACACGGAGTTCAGCAAGCAGGTCGACGCGGGCAACGTCACCAAGATCTACGCCAAGGGCAACGCGATCCAGGGCCAGCTCAAGAAAGAGCAGAAGAAGCCGGACGGCGACGGCAAGTACACCAAGTTCGACACCGAGCGGCCGACCTTCGCGGACGACCAGCTCTGGGAGGACCTGACCAAGCACAACGTCACGGTCACGGCGGAGCCGGTCGTACAACACCGTAGCTTTCTGGCCAATCTCCTGATCTCGCTGGCCCCGATGCTGCTCCTGGTCGCCCTGTGGCTCTTCATCGCACGGCGGATGAGCTCGGGGCTCGGCGGCGCGGGCGGCATGCTCGGCCGCAAGACCCCGCCGAAACCGGTCGAGCTGGAGCCGGGCAAGCAGCGCACGACGTTCGAGGACGTGGCCGGCATCGACGAGGTCGAGGGCGAGCTGAACGACGTCGTCGACTTCCTCAAGAACCCCGACGAGTACCGCAAGATGGGCGCCAAGATGCCCCGGGGCGTGCTGCTCGCGGGTCCGCCCGGCACCGGCAAGACGCTGCTCGCGCGGGCGGTCGCGGGGGAGGCGGGGGTGCCGTTCTTCTCGGCCTCGGCCTCCGAGTTCATCGAGATGATCGTCGGTGTCGGCGCCTCACGCGTGCGTGAACTGTTCGCGGAGGCCCGCAAGGTGGCCCCCTCGATCATCTTCATCGACGAGATCGACACCATCGGCCGGGCCCGCGGCGGCGGTTCGGGTATGGGCGGTCACGACGAGCGCGAGCAGACCCTGAACCAGATCCTCACCGAGATGGACGGCTTCTCCGGCTCCGAGGGCGTCATCGTCATCGCGGCCACCAACCGCTCCGACGTCCTGGACCCCGCGCTGACCCGCCCCGGCCGCTTCGACCGGGTGGTCGTGGTCTCGCCGCCCGACCGGGGCGGCCGCGAGGCGATTCTGGAGATCCACACCCGTGAGATCCCGCTCGCGAAGGACGTGAACCTCGCCCAGGTCGCCCGGACGACCCCGGGCATGACCGGCGCCGAACTCGCCAACCTAGCCAACGAGGCCGCCCTCCTCGCGGTCAAGCGCAAGCAGAGCGAGGTCACCCAGTCCGACCTCTCCGAAGCCCTGGAGAAGGTCCAACTGGGCGCGGAACGCCCGCTGGTGATGCCCGAGGAGGAGCGCCGGCGCACCGCGTACCACGAGAGCGGCCACGCCCTCCTCGGCATGCTCCAGCCCGGCGCCGACCCGGTCCGCAAGATCACCATCGTCCCGCGCGGGAGGGCACTCGGCGTGACGCTCTCGACGCCGGACTCGGACAAGTACGCGTACACCGAGGAGTACCTGCGCGGCCGGATCATCGGCGCCCTCGGCGGCATGGCCGCGGAACAGGTCGTCTACGGGGTGATCACCACCGGCGCCGAGAGCGACCTCGAACAGGTCACCAACATCGCGCGCGGGATGGTCGCCCGCTGGGGCATGAGCGAGCGCGTCGGCCGCCTCTCCGCCCTCCCGAACGACGCCCAGCAGGCCTACGGCCTCGCCGCGGCGCCGCAGACCCTGGACGTGATCGACGACGAGATGCGCCGCATCGTCGACGAGTGCTACGACGAGGCCACCCGCAAACTCCGCGACCACCGCGACCAGTTGGACGCCCTCGCGGCGGCCCTCCTGGAGAACGAGACCCTGGAGGAGACGGACGCGTACCGGATCGCGGGCGTCACGCGCCTGTTCAAGGAAGAGCCGTAGTCATCCTCAGGTCGTACGTGCGATGAGTCGTCCTCAGGTAGTACGCGCGATCAGATACCGGAAGACGTTCGGCATCCACACCGTCCCGTCCTGCCGCCGATGCGGATGCAATGCCTCCGCCAACTCCTTCTCCACCTGCACCTGATCCGTCGCGACGATCGCCGCGTCGAAGAGTCCCGTCGACAGCAGCCCTCGTACGGCACTCTCGACGTCGGCGTAGCCGAAGGGGCAGGCCACCCGTCCCGAGCCGTCCGGCCTGAGGCCCGCGCGGTGGGCGACCTCCTCCAGGTCGTCGCGCAGGACCGGGCGCGGGCTGCCCGTGCCGCGCAGCGGGTCCGCCAGCCTGGTCGCCACGCGGAGCACGGACGAGGTCGCGCAGCGCTCCGGCGGGCCCCAGCCCGTCAGCACCACGGGTGTTCCGCGCGCGGCGAGCGGGGTCGCGGTGGCGAGCAGTTCGCCGAGCCCCTCCGAGTCGCCCGCGAGGCACCCGATGGGCTCGAAGGCGGTCACCAGGGTGTACGCGGGCGTCTCCGCGTCGGCCGCGTCCCTGGGGGAGCCGTAGACAAGCCGGGTGTGCGCACGCGCGCGTGGGGACCAGGCGGCCGGCAGCAGTCGCTCGCGGGCGAGGGCCAGCCGTTCGGGGGAGAAGCGCTCGACACCGGTGACCGTCGCGCCTCTGGAGGCCGCCATCAGCAGGGCGAGCCCGGAGCCGCAGCCGAGGCCGAGGAGCCGGGTGCCGGGTCCCACTTCCAGTCGCTCGTAGACCGCTTCGTGGAGCGGCACCAGCATCCGCTCCTGGATCTCGGACCAATCACGCGCGCGTGCACCCAGGTCCACACGGGGCACGGGCCCCGTATGAGGCAGGTAGTGCCGCACGAGCGTAGGTGTCATCGAAAGCGCCCCAATCCGCCGAGAGATGTGGCCGTGCCCGTTTCCGAGGCCCCCGTGATGTGCGCCCGCACTTCCCCCGTATGCCAGCAAACTCCGCACTCGCTATCGCGTCCAGGGGTTGTGGGGCCCTGCTTGTGGCTTCTCTGTGGGAGTGGCGAGAATTCACATGACGGCAACGTGAGCCCGTACCATCGCGCCATGGCCAAGGCACCCGTACTCACTCCCAGGGCGGACGATTTCCCGCGCTGGTACCAGGATCTGATCAGCAAGGCCGAGCTGGCCGACAACGGCCCGGTGCGCGGCTCCATGGTCATCCGACCGTACGGGTACGGCCTTTGGGAGCGGATGCAGGCCGAGATGGACGCCCGCATCAAGGAGACGGGCACCGAGAACGCGTACTTCCCGCTGCTGATCCCGCAGTCCTACCTCGCCCGCGAGGCGGACCATGTCGAGGGCTTCGCGCCCGAGTTGGCCGTGGTCACGCACGGCGGCGGCAAGGAGCTGGAGGAGCCCGCGGTCGTCCGGCCCACCTCCGAGATGATCATCAACGAGTACTTCTCGAAGTGGGTGCAGAGCTACCGCGACCTGCCCCTGCTGATCAACCAGTGGGCGAACGTGGTCCGTTGGGAGCTGCGCCCCCGGCTCTTCCTCCGCACGAGCGAGTTCCTCTGGCAGGAGGGCCACACCGCGCACGCGACCTACGAGGAGGCGCGCGACTTCGCCGCGCACATCCATCGTCAGGTGTACGAGGACTTCATGGTCAACGTCCTCGCGATGGACGTCGTACCGGGCCGCAAGACGGTCAAGGAGCGGTTCGCGGGCGCGATCAACACCCTGACCCTGGAAGGGATGATGGGCGACGGCAAGGCGTTGCAGATGGCGACCAGTCACGAGCTGGGCCAGAACTTCGCCAAGGCCTTCAATACCCAGTACCTGTCCAAGGAAGGCAAGCAGGAACTGGTCTGGCAGACCTCCTGGGGCTCGACCACCCGCATGATCGGCGCCCTGGTGATGATGCACGGCGACGACGACGGACTCCGGGTGCCGCCGCGGCTGGCGCACATCCAGGTCGTCGTCCTCGCGATCAAGGGGGACGAGGCGGTTCTGGCCAAGGTCCGCGAGATCGGGGCCCGGCTGAAGGCGGCGGGCGTGCGCGTCCGCGTCGACGACCGCACGGACATCCCCTTCGGGCGCCGGGCCGTCGACTGGGAGCTGAAGGGCGTGCCGGTACGGATCGAGGTCGGGCCGCGTGACCTGGAGAACGGCACGGCGATGCTGGCCCGCCGGATCCCGGGCGGCAAGGAGCCGATGGCCATCGACTCTCTCCTGGAGCTGCTTCCCGTCATCCTTGAGGAGGACCAGGCGCTGCTGCTGACACAGTCCCGCGAGCGGCGCGAGTCGCGCACCTCCGAGGTATCGACCGTCGCCGAGGCCGTCGAGGTGGCCACCGCCGGCGGCTGGGCGCGCATCCCGTGGGCGACCCTCGGCGAAGAAGGCGAGGCCGAGCTGGCCGAGCACGCGGTGACCGTACGGTGTCTGGTCGCCGAGGACGGGTCGGTACCGGACGCGGACACGGCACCCGGTAACGTCGCGGTCGTCGCGCGCGCTTACTGAAGCGGCGGGCCCCGGCGGCAGAGCGACCGAAAGGCCTCTTGCGCGACGGCGGACCTCAGCTCCCCCGGCGCGCGGACATCGTCTACACGCCGGGTCGTACGTAGGACTACGCACCAGCTTGGTATGAGCTGTGAGGCTTCTCCGCAGATCAGCGCACCCGCCCTCCTCCGGACGCATCAGCGGCAACTGACGGGTACGTGCAAATTATTTGGGATGCCCCGGAATCGGAACACAGGGGCACTCCGGCTCGTTGTCATTACGTGAGCACGACACAGACACCACCTGTTCTCGCCGCAGAGCTGGCAGAGGCGTGGGCCGACATTCAGCGGTACCACCCCGAACTGCCCGATCTGGCCGCGCCCGAGTCCCTGATCGGAGAGTCGTCGTCCGCCTGCGGACACGAGCTCTCCTTCGAGCGACTGCTCCATGAGGCAGTCCATGGCATCGCCGCTTCGCGCGGCGTGCGCGACACGTCCCGTGCCGGTCGCTACCACAACCGCAGATTCCTCGCGATCGCCGAGGAGCTGGGCCTGGACCACCCCGACGAACCGCATCCCAGCAGCGGTTTCTCGCTGGTCCAGCTCAACCCCGAGGCCAAGCGGCGCTACCGGCCGACGATCGAGCGCCTCCAGCGCGCGCTCAAGGCCCACACCGTCGCCACCTCGGCGGACACCTCCCGCACCTTCCGCGGCCCGGCCGCCCGGCACGGTTCGTCCGGTGGCGGCGTCCGCGTCAAGGCGGTCTGCGACTGCGGTCGTAACGTACGGGTCGTCCCGTCCGTGCTGGCCCAGGCGCCGATCGTGTGCGGGGGCTGCGGCAAGCCCTTCCGCATCCCGGAGGTCGTGGGCGCGGCCTGAGGACGCGGCTGCTCGTGGCAGCCGCATCCCGCAGGTCGGGGTTGCGCACACCCGCGCCGGTCACCTCCCGGCGCCGGGTGTCGCTTCCGCGTGGGCGGGGTCGGCCTCCCGGTCGGGCGGACCGCCAGGGTGTGGCACAATGGCTAGCTGTACTCGACAGCCGCACAGGAACCCTCTCGCCTCCGGCTGACGCGTCCATCGGGCACTCGGGTACCGCAACCCCACGCGGCCATCTGCCGTGCCCAACCACGTCAAAACCAGGAGAACCCACTCCCGTGGCAGTCAAGATCAAGCTGAAGCGTCTGGGCAAGATCCGTTCGCCTCACTACCGCATCGTCGTCGCCGACTCCCGTACCCGCCGTGATGGCCGGGCCATCGAGGAGATCGGTCTGTACCACCCGGTGCAGAACCCCTCGCGCATCGAGGTCGACACGGACCGCGCGCAGTACTGGCTGAGTGTCGGCGCGCAGCCGACCGAGCCCGTGCTCGCCATCCTGAAGCTCACCGGCGACTGGCAGAAGTTCAAGGGCCTGCCGGCCCCGGCGCCGCTGCTCGTGGCCGCGCCGAAGGCCGCCCGCCCGGTGTTCGACGCCCTCGGTGGCGACGACTCGAGCAAGGGTGAGGCGATCACCCAGAAGAAGAAGGCCGACAAGAAGGACGAGGCTGCGGCCGAGTCCGAGTCGACCGAGGCCTGAGCATGCTCGAGGAGGCTCTCGAGCACCTCGTGAAGGGCATCGTCGACAACCCTGACGATGTGCAGGTCGCCTCGCGCGACCTGCGCCGCGGGCGCGTGCTGGAGGTCCGGGTGCACCCCGACGACCTCGGCAAGGTGATCGGCCGCAACGGCCGCACCGCTCGCGCTCTGCGCACCGTCGTGGGTGCCATCGGCGGCCGAGGCGTCCGCGTCGACCTCGTCGACGTGGACCACGTCCGCTGACGTTTTTCGCAACCGGCTCGGGCCGGGGAGGGCCACTGGCCGTCCCCGGCCCGATCTGTATGAAACAGGAGATGTGGACACGTGCAACTGGTAGTCGCACGGATCGGCCGTGCCCATGGCATCAAGGGCGAGGTCACCGTCGAGGTACGCACCGACGAGCCGGAGCTCAGGCTCGCCCCCGGAGCCGTCCTGGCCACCGAGCCCGCCTCCACCGGCCCCCTGACCATCGAGACGGGCCGCGTCCACAGCGGCCGCCTCCTCCTGCGCTTCGAGGGCGTCAGCGACCGCACCGGCGCCGAGGCACTGCGCAACACCCTCCTGATCGCCGAGATCGATCCCGAGGAGCTGCCCGAGGAGGAGGACGAGTACTACGACCACCAGTTGATGGACCTCGACGTCGTCACCAAGGACGGCGAGGAGGTCGGCCGGATCACCGAGATCTCGCACCTGCCCTCCCAGGACCTCTTCATCGTGGAGCGGTCCGACGGCAGTGAGGTGATGATCCCGTTCGTCGAGTCGATCGTCATCGAGATCGACCTGGAGGAGCAGCGCGCGGTCATCGACCCGCCGCCAGGGTTGATCGACGACCGGGCCGAGGTCGCCTCGTCCCGGGAGGAGGAGGCGTAATGCGGCTCGACGTCGTCACGATCTTCCCCGAGTACCTCGAACCGCTGAACGTCTCCCTCGTCGGCAAGGCACGCGCGCGTGGACAACTGAATGTGCACGTGCATGATCTGCGCTCCTGGACGTACGACCGCCACAACACGGTCGACGACACCCCCTACGGCGGCGGCCCCGGCATGGTCATGAAGACCGAGCCCTGGGGCGATGCCCTGGACTCCGTGCTGGCCGACGGCTACGAGACGGGCTCCGGCGCGCCCGCGCTGATCGTGCCCACGCCCAGCGGCCGGCCCTTCACCCAGGAACTCGCCGTAGAGCTCTCCGAGCGGCCCTGGCTGGTCTTCACGCCCGCCCGCTACGAGGGCATCGACCGGCGGGTGATCGACGAGTACGCGACCCGGATGCCTGTCTACGAGGTGTCCATCGGCGACTACGTGCTGGCCGGCGGCGAGGCGGCCGTCCTGGTCGTCACGGAGGCCGTGGCACGGCTGCTGCCGGGTGTCCTGGGCAACGCCGAGTCCCACCGCGACGACTCCTTCGCGCCCGGGGCCATGGCCAACCTCCTGGAGGGGCCGATCTACACCAAGCCGCCCCAGTGGCGCGGCCGGGAGATCCCGGACGTGCTGCTCAGCGGCCACCACGGCAAGATCGCCCGCTGGCGGCGCGACGAGGCGCTGAAGCGCACGGCCGCCCACCGGCCCGACCTGATCGAGCGCTGCGAGCCCAAGGCCTTCGACAAGAAGGACCGCGAGATGCTCTCGATCCTGGGCTGGTCACCGGACCCGGCGGGGGAGCCGTACGGCCGATTTTGGCGTGGGCCGGACGGCGTGGAAGAATAGGTCGCTGTTGTGCGTCGTCCGGCGTGCGCCCCTGCCACAGGGGGACATGACGCCCGCCCCGACACCCACGGCATCCTTCAGAACACCTATCTCCCGTCGGTGACCTGTGGCATCGATGAAGAAAGCAGACGACATGTCCCACCTGCTCGACACTGTCGACAGCGCCTCGCTGCGCACCGACATCCCGGCCTTCCGCCCGGGTGACACCGTCAACGTCCACGTCCGCGTCATCGAGGGCAACCGCTCCCGTGTGCAGCAGTTCAAGGGCGTAGTCATCCGTCGCCAGGGCGCCGGTGTCCGCGAGACCTTCACGGTCCGCAAGGTCTCGTTCTCCGTCGGCGTCGAGCGCACCTTCCCGGTGCACACCCCGATCGTCGAGAAGATCGAGCTCGTGACCCGTGGTGACGTCCGTCGCGCGAAGCTGTACTACCTCCGTGACCTGCGCGGCAAGGCCGCGAAGATCAAGGAGAAGCGCGACAACTGAGGTCGCGGCGGGGTTCATATCGGGGCCGGATAGCATCTGGCTCCGATGGACACCGAAGCACAGCCCACGGAGCGCGATCGCTCCTCCAGCCCTTCCGACTCCGAGGACCCCTCGGACACCGGAGGACCGGAGGACCGGTCGCGTTTCGCGTTGCTGTCGCGGGTCGCCGAGTGGGTGCCCGGCGGCCGGATCACCCTGACTGCCCTGGTCTGTCTGGTCTTTCTGCTGCTTCTCAACACGTTCTTACTGCAGCCATTCCAGATTCCCAGCGGATCCATGGAATCCGGATTGAGGATCGGCGACCGCGTTCTCGTAAATAAGTTGGCG
The DNA here is from genome assembly GCF_036227225.1 of Streptomyces sp. NBC_01478. GTDB lineage: Bacteria > Actinomycetota > Actinomycetes > Streptomycetales > Streptomycetaceae > Streptomyces. The sequence continues at coordinate 8,203,300 of NZ_CP109444.1, forward strand.
TACCGTTTTGGTGCCCGTCCGAGGCGCGGCGACATCGTTGTGTTCGACGGCACCGGCTATTTCGGGGACGCCGACTACATCAAGCGCGTTGTGGGTGTGGGGGGAGACCACGTGGTCTGCTGCGACGAGAAGGGGAGGCTCGAGGTGAACGGGCGGTCGGTCGACGAGACGGCGTTCCTGTACCCCGGTGACGCTCCGTCCACCGTGGCCTTCGACGTCGTCGTACCCGACGGCACGCTGTTCGTCCTCGGTGACCACCGCGGCGACTCGAGCGACTCCCGGGACCACCTGGGCGATCCGGGCGGAGGCATGATTCCCGTTGGTGACGTCATCGGACGAGCCGATTGGATCGTCTGGCCCGCCGGGCACTGGACCCACCTCGTCCGACCCGGTGCCTACGCGCGCGTACCCGCCCCGGACGGCGCCCATGGGTAACCGCGGAAGGCCGCGCGGCGCCACGCCGCCGGGCGGCTCCTTCGGGAACGAGAACCTGCTGCCGACCGGTTTCCGGCGCGCGGGCGCCCTGGCCCCGGCCGGGGGAGCCGGCCGCAGCCGGGCCGAGCGGCGCAAGCTCCAGCGCAAGGTCAAGCGGCGCCGACGGCGCGGCGCGGTCCGGGAGATACCCCTCCTGGTCGGTGTCGCGGTCCTCATAGCCCTCGTCCTGAAGACCTTCCTCCTCCAGGCGTTCGTGATCCCGTCGGGCTCCATGGAGCAGACGATCCGCATCGGCGACCGCGTCCTGGTCGACAAGTTCACCCCGTGGTTCGGCTCCGAGCCCAAGCGCGGCGACGTCGTCGTCTTCCACGACCCGGGCGGCTGGCTCGCGGACGAACAGACCACCAAGAAGAACGACCCCATCGTCGTCAAGCAGGTCAAGGAAGGCCTCCAGTTCATCGGCCTGCTGCCGTCCGACAACGAGAAGGACCTCATCAAGCGGGTCATCGGCGTCGGCGGCGACCACGTCAAGTGCTGTGACTCGCAAGGGCGGGTGACCGTCAACGGCGTGCCCCTGACCGAGGGCGACTACCTGTATCCCGGGAACTCCCCGTCCGAAACGGCGTTCGACATCACCGTCCCCAAGGGGCGGTTGTGGGTGATGGGCGACCACCGCGGCAACTCGGCGGACTCCCGCGCACACCAGAACACCAGCTACGGAGGCACGGTCGCGCTCAGTTCGGTGGTGGGACGGGCCAAGGTGATCGCCTGGCCCATGGGCCACTGGACCAGCCTGAACGAACCTAAAACCTTCGCATCGGTTTCCAACTCCGTGTCGGGGACGACCGCCGGTCCCGAACTGTCGCATAGGGTTGCCCCGGTCGATCCGAACGGATCGATCCAACTCCCGAGCCCTGCGGAACTCCCGCTCGTTATGGGAGTGGTGGGCCTGCGCCGAGGATGGGGCAGGCGGCGGCACAGCGTAAGGAGTTGGCGTGGGGGATGTGGCGGTTGGCGCACGGTCCGGACACGACGGCGAGGAGCACCACGGACACCCCGTGGAAGCCCCCGTCCCGGCCGCGGACAGCGCCGTGACCTCCGGGAGTGACTCCGGAGCCGACGAGGACGGTGCGACGCCGGGCGGCCCGACCCGCACCGACGAACAGGGGCCGGGCGACTCGCCCCCCCAGCCGAAGAAGCCGCGCTCCTTCTGGAAGGAGCTGCCGATCCTGGTCGTCATCGCGCTGGTCCTCGCGCTGCTGATCAAGACGTTCCTGGTGCAGGCGTTCTCCATCCCGTCCGACTCGATGCAGAACACCCTCCAGCAGGGCGACCGCGTTCTGGTCGACAAGCTCACCCCGTGGTTCGGCTCCGAGCCCGAGCGCGGCGAGGTCGTCGTCTTCCACGACCCGGACGACTGGCTGGCGGGCGAGCCCGCGGCCGACCCCAACGCCCTGCAGACGGTGCTCAGTTGGATCGGTCTGATGCCGTCCGCCCAGGAGAAGGACCTCATCAAGCGGGTCATCGGCGTCGGCGGCGACACCGTCTCCTGCAGTGGCACGGGCCCGCTGATGGTCAACGGCAAGGCGCTGAACGAGCCGTACGTCTACCCCGGCAACACCCCGTGCACCAACGACGACCAGGGCGGCCAGTTCACCGTCAAGGTCCCCAAGGGCGACATCTGGGTGATGGGCGACCACCGGCAGAACTCGCGGGACTCGCGCTACAACCAGTCCGACAAGCACCACGGCATGGTCCCGGTGAAGGAGGTCGTCGGCCGCGCGATCGTCAAGGCCTGGCCCATCAACCGCTGGGGCACGCTGCCGGTCCCGGACACCTTCGACCAGCCGGGCATCAACACCCAGGCCTCGGCCTCCCGGCTCCTGACGGCCGCTCCGGAGGGCCTCGCCCTCGTCGGCGTACTGCCGCTGGCCCTGTGGCGCCGCAGGCGGTCCGCCAAGACCGAGTAAAGGCCTTGTAGAGCTTGTGACCTTGGTCCCGGAGGAAGGGCTGACCACCCTCGGTACTGCCGGGTAGGGTGCGGACCCATGGGTGGCGAGAGCGCAACACGTACGGCCCCGCGTACCGGCGGTGGCACTGGCAAGGGCCCGGTGGGCAGCCGGACCGGACAGCGGTTGTCCGGACTGGCCGTCGCGCTGGGCCTTGTGCTGTTCCTCGGGGGATTCGGCTGGGGAGCGGTGATCTACCGGCCGTACACGGTGCCGACCGGTTCGATGACGCCGACGATCGACGCGGGCGACCGGGTGCTTGCCCAGCGGGTCGACGGCGACGAGGTGCGCCGCGGCGACGTCGTGGTCTTCACCGACGCGACCTGGGTGACGAACGCCCCCGTGGTCAAGCGGGTGGTCGCCGTCGGCGGGGACACCGTCTCGTGCTGCACGAACGGCAAACTGGTCGTCAACGGCAAGGAGATCGCCGAGAGCTACCTCAAGGGCGGCCCGGCCGAGATCAAGACGATCCCGGCGGTGAAGGTCCCCAAGGGCCGCCTGTTCCTGCTCGGCGACGAACGCCAGGGCTCCCTGGACTCCAGCGCCCACCTCACGGACGTCGCCAGTGGCACCGTGGCGAGCAGCGCCGTGAGCGCCCGCGTGGACGCCGTCGTCTGGCCCATGAAGGGCACGCTGGAGCGCCCCACCGGCTTCGAGCCGCTCGGCGCCCTCTCCCGCCCCGGCCCGCTGAGCACGATCGTCGCCTTGATCATCGCGGGCGCGGTGCTCGTCCTCGGCGGCGGCGCCTACGGCCCGTTCGCCAAGCTGGCGGCCGGCCGCCGCGCCCGTACCCGGACGGAGCCCGTCGGTGCCCGCTGAGGCCACCGAGGAGGGCGCGCACGGCGACTCGTACGAGGGCGGGCTGCGCAAGGTCGCCCGGGTCGTCCTCCTCGACCCGCAGGACCGCATCCTGCTGCTCCACGGCCATGAGCCGGACGATCCGGCCGACGACTGGTGGTTCACACCGGGCGGCGGCCTGGAGGGCGACGAGACCCACGAGGAGGCCGCACTACGGGAACTCGCGGAGGAGACCGGCATCACCAAGGTCGAACTCGGCCCGGTGCTGTGGACGCGGACGTGTTCCTTCCCGTTCGCGGGCCGCCGCTGGGACCAGGACGAGTGGTACTACCTGGCCAGGACGTCCGCCACGGCCGAGGGCGTGCCCGGCGCCACGGCCCTCACCGATCTGGAGCGACGCAGCGTCTCCGGAGCACGTTGGTGGACGTACCGGGAACTGGACCGGGCGCATGAGACGGTGTATCCGACCAGACTCGCCGAGCTGCTCCGCAGGCTGCTCGACGAAGGTCCCCCGGCCGGGCCCGTGACCCTTGACACCGAAATCGTCTAGGGGCGTACGGGACTGGCGCACAATGGTGGGATCGCACGGCTGAAGGGGAACATGCCATGAGCGCCGAGGACCTCGAAAAGTACGAGACCGAGATGGAGCTGAAGCTCTACCGGGAGTACCGCGATGTCGTCGGTCTGTTCAAATATGTGATCGAGACCGAACGGCGCTTCTACCTCACCAACGACTACGAGATGCAGGTGCACTCGGTCCAGGGCGAGGTGTTCTTCGAGGTGTCCATGGCGGATGCCTGGGTGTGGGACATGTATCGACCGGCTCGCTTCGTGAAACAGGTCCGCGTGCTCACGTTCAAGGACGTGAACATCGAGGAGCTGAACAAGAGCGACCTGGAGCTGCCGGGCGGGTGACGGCGGACACCCGCGGGGTGGCTGTCACTCGTGTGGGTGGCGGAGTTCTCCACAATCACTGAACGGTCCACCAAGATCCACTTGGTGGACCGTTCCGCGTGACGGTTGGTGCCGGAGGTGGTGCCGACATGAACGCACGCAGTGCACTCGGCAAGTACGGCGAGACGGTGGCCGCACGACGGCTGGTAAAGGCCGGGATGACCGTCCTGGAGCGCAACTGGCGCTGTGGCAGGACCGGCGAGATCGACATCGTGGCGCGGGACGGGGACGTCCTGGTCGTCTGCGAGGTCAAGACGCGACGGGCCGGTGCCTTCGAGCACCCGATGGCCGCCGTGACACCCCACAAGGCGGAGCGACTACGAGGCCTCGCCGAGCGGTGGATCCACGCGCACGGCGGAGCCCCGCCGGGAGGGGTCCGTATCGACCTGGTGGGTGTCGTCCTGCCCCGGCGCGGCGGGCCCGTGGTCGAGCATGCACGGGGGGTGGCCTGAGATGGGGTTCGCTCGTACGTGTTCGGTGGCGCTGGTGGGCGTCGAAGGCGTGGTGGTCGAGGTCCAGGCCGACCTCGAACCGGGCGTCGCCGCGTTCACGCTGGTGGGACTGCCCGACAAGAGCCTGACGGAGAGCAAGGACCGGGTGCGGGCCGCGGTCGTCAACTCGGGCGCGCCCTGGCCGCAGAAGAAACTGACCGTCGGGCTCAGTCCGGCGTCGGTGCCCAAGAGCGGCAGCGGGTTCGACCTCGCCGTGGCGGCGGCCGTGCTCGGCGCGGCCGAGCGGATCGATCCGCGTGTGCTCGCCGACATCGTGATGATCGGCGAGCTGGGCCTGGACGGACGGGTCCGGCCGGTCCGGGGCATCCTGCCCGCCGTACTGGCCGCCGCGGACTCCGGATACGAGCAGGTCGTCGTGCCGGAGTGCGCCGCCGCCGAGGCGTCGCTCGTGCCCGGGGTGTCCGTGCTGGGCGTACGCACACTGCGGCAGTTGATCGCCGTGCTCGCCGACGAACCCGTACCCGACGAGGAACCGGACGAGCTGGGACGCCCGGACCCGCTGCTCGCCGGGCTGCGCATGCCCGGCACGGGCGCTGCCACGGGGATGCACAGCATGGGCGCGGGCCAGCACGACGCGGGGCACGATCTCGCGGATGTCGTCGGCCAGTACTCGGCGCGGACGGCGGTCGAGGTCTCGGCGGCCGGCGGCCATCATCTGTTCCTCGAAGGCCCGCCAGGGGCCGGCAAGACGATGCTCGCGGAGAGGCTGCCCGCAGTCCTGCCCCGGCTCGGCCGGCAGGAGTCGCTGGAGGTCACGGCGGTGCACTCGGTGGCGGGCCTGCTGCCGCCGGGCAAACCCCTGATCGACACCGCTCCCTACTGCGCTCCGCACCACTCGGCCACGATGCAGGCCCTCGTCGGGGGCGGGCAGGGGATCGCGCGGCCCGGGGCGGTGTCGCTGTCCCATCGGGGCGTTCTGTTTCTTGATGAGACCCCAGAGTTCAGTGGTCAGGCGCTGGACGCGCTGCGCCAGCCCCTGGAGGCCGGCCACGTGGTGATCGCGCGCAGTGCGGGCGTCGTCCGGTTCCCGGCGAGGTTCCTGATGGTGCTCGCGGCCAACCCCTGTCCGTGCGGCCGTTTCTCGCAGGCCGATGACTTCTGCGAGTGCGCGCCGATGTCGATCCGGAGGTACCAGGCGCGGCTCTCCGGGCCGCTGCTCGACCGGGTGGATCTACGGGTGGAGGTGGACCGGGTCACGCGTGACCAGCTCACCGGGCGTGGCTCGCGGGGCGAGTCGACGGCGACGGTCGCGGACCGGGTGCGGGCGGCCAGGGAACGGGCGGCGGCACGGTTCGCGGACACGCCCTGGCGCACCAACAGCGAGGTGCCCGGCCGTGAACTGCGCAGCCGCTGGCACGCCGAGCGCGGCGCGATGGACGAGGCCGAGCGCAGCCTGGAGCGCGGTGCGCTCACCGCGCGCGGGCTCGACCGGGTGCTGCGCGTCGCCTGGACGGTCGCCGACCTCGTAGGCCACGACCGACCCGGCGCGACCGACGTCGCCCTCGCCCTGCAACTGCGCACGGGCGTACCGCGAGGTGTGCCGATGGGGATCGGGGCGTTGACATGACCTGGAGTGGTGAGGCGATCGGGGCGATGACATGACAGGGAGCGGTGAGGTGAGTGGGGTCGATGGCTGGAGCAGGGGCGGTGGCTGGGCTGGGAGCGAAGGTGCAGGCGGGGTCGATGGTCGGGCCGGGGCTGGCGATGTGATCGGGATCGATGACGGGAGCGGGCGCTTTGGCTGGGCTGGGAGCGGTGGCGCGGGCGGGGTCGATGACCGGACCGGGGCCGACGGTGTGATCGGGATCGATGACGTGAGCGAGCACCATGGCCGGGCCGGGAGCGATGGCGCGGGCAGGGTCGATGGTCAGGCCGGGAGTGATGGCGTGACCGGGACTGATGACTGGGCCGGGACCGGTGGTCCGCCCGGGGCTGCTGGCGTGAGCGGGGTGGATGGCTGGGCCGGGACCGATGATGCGGGCGGGGCTAATGGCCGAGCCGGGGCCGATAGCTGGGCCAGGACTGATGATGCAGGCGGGGGCGGTGGCTATGCCGGGAGTGATGGCGCAGGCGGGGCCGATGACCGGGCCAGGAGTGACGGCGTGACCGGGGTGGATGGCCGGGCCGGGACTCATGGCGCGGGCTGGGCCAATGACCGGGCCCGGACCGATAGCGCGACTGGGACCGACGCCCGGACTGGGACCGACGCCCGGACTGGGACCGACGCCCGGACTGGGACCGACGCCCGGACTGGGACCGACGCCCGGACTGGGACCGACGCCCGGACTGGGACCGACGCCCGGACTGGGACCGACGCCCGGACTGGGACCGACGCCCGGACCGGGGCCAACGCCCGGACCGAGACCGACGCCCGGACTGGGACCAACGGCCGGACCAGGACCGATGACCGGACCGAGACCGATGACCAGACCGCGCCCCAAGACGCGGGCGACGATCTGCTCGCCCGTGTCTTTCTGGCCCGGGTTGTCGAGCCCGGTGATGAGGTCGTAGGGCGGTGGATCCGGGAGCTCGGGGCTGTGGAAGTGGCTCGGAGGCTGCGGAGCGGAGGGCCGCAGCTCGTCGGGGTGACCGACAAGCGGTGGGCCGGGCTGTGTGCGCGGGCCGGAGTGGTCGAGCCTGGGCGGGACCTGGCCGTCGCGCGGGACGCGGGCGTCCGGTTCGTGTGTCCCGGTGGCGTCGAGTGGCCCGCCCAGCTCGACGATCTCGGGGACGCGCGACCCGTCGGACTGTGGGTGCGCGGGTTGCCCAGCCTGCGGGTGTGGGCGCTCAAGTCGGTCGCCGTCGTCGGCGCCCGCGCCTGCACCGAGTACGGCGCACACATGGCGGCCACCCTCGCCGCCGGCCTCGCGGAACTCGGCTGGGTGGTCGTGTCCGGCGGCGCCTACGGAGTCGACGGCGCCGCCCATCGCGGTGCCCTCGGCGCGGGCGGGGCCACCGCCGCCGTGCTCGCCTGCGGTGTCGACCGTCCCTACCCGCGCGGCCACGCCGAGTTGATCGGCAGGATCGCCGAACAGGGGCTCGTGGTGGGCGAGTTGCCGCCCGGCGAGCATCCGACGCCGAGCAGGTTCATCCTCCGGAACAGGGTGATCGCGGCGCTCACGCGGGGCACCGTGGTCGTCGAGGCCGCGTACCGGAGCGGATCGCTCGTCACGGCGCGGGCCGCGCAGCGGTTGGGGCGCCACACGATAGGGGTGCCCGGCCCGGCCACCAGCGGACTGTCCGGTGGTGTGCACGAACTCCTGCGCGGGGACGCGGTGCTGGTGACAGACGCCGCGGAAGTAGTCGAACTGGTCGGTGACATGGGCGAACTGGCACCGGACCGACGCGGACCGGTGCTCCCGCGCGACCTGTTGGAGCCGGCTGCCCGGCGCATCCTCGCCGCACTGCCCGGCAACAGGGCGGCGCCGCCGCGGGAGATCGCGCGCGGTGCGCAGACGACGGAGGACGACGCCGTCGCCAGACTGTACGAACTCCGAGCACTTGGTTACGTCGAACGACACAGCGACGGCTGGAAGTTGACACGCCAGGCGATGATCTCGGTCCGGCCCGGTCGGGGGCGCCGCTGACCGAGTGTGTTCGGCCGTCCGGGGGAACCCCGACACCCTTGGGAATTCCCGCAGTTGGCGCATTCTGATGATCACGCAGAGCGATCGGGGCAACCCGTTCCGGCACCCCGGCGAACGCGTCCGTGCCCGGTCCGGGCCCTGCCCTTCGCACACCGCGACACTCCAGTCACGCTACGCTCACGGGGATTCCGGCACAGACCGGCATCTCCACATCACTCCGACAGGTCACCCAGGCAACCCCACTTCACGGCAGAACGGCACAAGGCGACGAATGCCCCAGCACACCTCCGGGTCCGACCGGGCGGCGATCCCCCCAGCCGCCCGTGACGGTGGCAGCGTCCGGCCGCCCGCTCCCTCGACGCTCGAGGAGCTGTGGCGGTCGTACAAGACGACGGGCGACGAGCGGCTGCGTGAGCAGTTGATCCTGCACTACTCGCCGCTGGTCAAGTACGTCGCGGGACGGGTGAGCGTCGGGCTGCCGCCCAATGTGGAACAGGCGGACTTCGTGTCGTCGGGGGTGTTCGGACTGATCGACGCGATCGAGAAGTTCGACATCGAGCGGGAGATCAAGTTCGAGACGTACGCGATCACCCGCATCCGGGGCGCGATGATCGACGAACTGCGCGCCCTGGACTGGATCCCGCGCTCGGTACGGCAGAAGGCGCGGAACGTGGAGCGGGCGTACGCCACGCTGGAGGCGCGGCTCAGGCGCACCCCCAGCGAGGGCGAGGTGGCCGCCGAGATGGGCATCGCGGTGGAGGAACTCCACGCCGTCTTCAGCCAGTTGTCGCTCGCGAACGTGGTCGCCCTGGAGGAGCTGCTGCACGCCGGCGGTGAGGGCGGCGACCGGCTCAGCCTGATGGACACGCTGGAGGACACCGCCGCCGACAACCCCGTGGAGGTGGCGGAGGGGCGGGAGCTGCGGCGGTTCCTGGCGCGGGCGATCAACACCTTGCCCGAGCGCGAGAAGACCGTCGTCACGCTGTACTACTACGAGGGCCTCACCCTCGCCGAGATCGGCAACGTGCTCGGGGTGACCGAGAGCCGGGTCAGCCAGATCCACACCAAGTCCGTGCTGCAGTTGCGCGCCAAGCTGGCGAGTTTCGGCCGTTGAACAGAAGTCGTACGACCTTCTCGACCTCGCAGAATCGTGCCTGCGTGGCCCCTGTCACTCCCGTCGGGCGTGGACCGTCCGTAGAGTGGTTGACGTGCCAAGGATTCGAGCGGCCTCCGTGGCCGAGCACCGGTCGATGCAGCGAGCCGCCCTGCTGGACGCGGCTCGTTCCCTGCTGTCCGAGGGCGGGACGGAGGCGCTGACCTTCCCGGCCCTGGCCGAGCGGACGGGGCTCGCGCGGTCGTCCGTGTACGAGTACTTCCGCTCGAGGGCCGCCGTCGTCGAGGAGCTGTGCGAGGTCGACTTTCCCGTCTGGGCGGCGGATGTGTCGGCTGCGATGGAGCGGGCCGGCTCCGCCGAGGGCAGGGTCGAAGCGTATGTGCGGCAGCAGCTTGCGTTGGTCGGGGACCGGCGGCACCGGGCTGTCGTCGCCATCTCCGCGAGTGAGTTGGACGCGGGGGCGCGGGAGAAGATCCGGGCCGCGCACGGGGGGTTGGTGGCGATGATCGTCTCCGCGTTGGCGGAGATGGGGCATGCGGAGCCTCGGTTGGCGGCGATGTTGCTGCAAGGGGTTGTCGATGCGGCTGTGCGGCGGATCGAGTTGGGGGCGGCGGAGGAGCCCGGTGTGATCACCGAGGCCGCGGTGCGGATGGCGTTGCGGGGCGTAGAAGGCTGAGCGTTGTCCGCGGGCCGGTGGGGGCTTGTCGCGCCCCACAGTGGAGCCGCATATCGATACAACCCCGCGCCCCTAAGGAACCAGAACAGGCAACAAGCGTGATGGGCCCCTGTTCAGCAGCCATGGGGGCAGTAGCTCCAGCGGGTTCAGGTATACCTCCCCTCTCAGCAAGCCCCAGTGCACGCACGTCGTCGCGCAGTGCGAGCCGGTGATCTCCACCGTCCCGACCACCTCGCCCGGCTCCACCTCCTCCCCCTTCTTCACCGTCGCGCTCACCGGTTCGTAGGTCGTGCGGAGGTCTGTGCCGGTCAGTTCGACCGCGACCACGCCCCTCCCCGCCACCTGGCCCGCGAAGGACACCCGGCCCGGTGCCACCGCCCGTACCGGAGTGCCGGCCGGGGTTGCCAGGTCCACGCCTCGGTGGCCCCGGGCGTAGGCCGTCGCCGGGGGCTCCCAGCCTCGTAGGACCAAGGGGTGGGAACCGGCGGGCCAGGTGCGGGCGATGGCCGGTACCGAGGGGGCCGGGACTCCAGGTGCGGGTGGCGGGCTGTCGTTCGCTCGGGCCGCGCAGGTCAGGAGGGTCAGCAGCAGGCCCAGCAATAACGCCAGGGTTGCGTGCACAGGTCGGTCACGTCGTCGCGTTCGCATGGCGCAAACCGTGCCGTATCCGTGTCGATCATGGCCGGGACCTGTGGACCGCCAGGTGCTTGTGGACAACGGCGTCACCCGGTACCTCGCGGGTCCCGTACACTTCCTTTGGCGATCCGGGTCACCGGGTCGACTTCGCACGCCCCGACACCTGGTCCTCCGTCGAGAGACGAAAACCGGTGTCAGCGCTCCTCGGTCCTCTGGGCACGCGCACGTGGGCGTCAGGCGCGAGTGCCGTCCCGGTGCTCGCGGCACAACCGAGAAAATCAAGGAGAACGGCCATGGCCGTCGTCACGATGCGGGAGCTGCTGGAAAGCGGCGTCCACTTCGGTCACCAGACCCGTCGTTGGAACCCGAAGATGAAGCGCTTCATCTTCACGGAGCGCAACGGCATCTACATCATCGACCTGCTCCAGTCGCTGTCGTACATCGACCGCGCCTACGAGTTCGTCAAGGAGACCGTCGCCCACGGTGGCACGGTCATGTTCGTCGGTACGAAGAAGCAGGCGCAGGAGGCCATCGCCGAGCAGGCCACCCGCGTCGGCATGCCCTACGTCAACCAGCGCTGGCTGGGCGGCATGCTCACCAACTTCTCCACCGTCTACAAGCGTCTGCAGCGCCTCAAGGAGCTCGAGCAGATCGACTTCGAGGACGTCGCCGCGTCCGGTCTCACCAAGAAGGAGCTTCTCGTGCTCTCGCGCGAGAAGGCCAAGCTGGAGAAGACCCTCGGTGGTATCCGCGAGATGTCCAAGGTTCCCAGCGCCGTCTGGATCGTGGACACCAAGAAGGAGCACATCGCGGTCGGTGAGGCCCGGAAGCTCAACATTCCGGTCGTCGCCATCCTCGACACGAACTGCGACCCCGACGAGGTCGACTACAAGATCCCGGGCAACGACGACGCGATCCGATCCGTCACCCTGCTCACCCGCGTGATCGCCGACGCCGTCGCCGAGGGCCTCATCAGCCGCTCCGGTGTCGCCGCCGAGGCCAAGGGTGACAAGGCCGCCGGCGAGCCGCTCGCCGCGTGGGAGCGCGACCTGCTCGAGGGCGAGAAGAAGCCTGACGAGGCTCCGGCCGCCGAGGCCGAGGTGCAGACCTCCGCCGAGACGGAGAAGGTCGCCGACGCCGAGCAGGCCGACGAGGTTCCCGCCGCCGAGGCCGCTGCCGAGGTCGAGGCCCCCGCCGCCGAGGCCGCTCCGGTCGCCGAGGCTGAGGTCGAGGCCGCTCCGGCCGCCGACGCCGAGCAGGCCTGACCTTCCGGGCCAAAGGGCTGACTGAAGTGACGGCGGGTGGTGCCGACCGCGCCACCCGCCGTTCACCCACAGCCCCTAGATCTTCGTAGCCCGTAGATCTTTGGCGGAAGCCCGCTCACCACGCGGCCGCCGCCGACTTCGAGACTTCGAACTCCGAGAAGAGATTTTCAGATCATGGCGAACTACACCGCCGCCGACGTCAAGAAGCTCCGCGAGCTCACCGGCGCTGGCATGATGGACTGCAAGAAGGCCCTGGACGAGGCCGACGGCAACGTCGAGAAGGCCGTCGAGGCGCTCCGTATCAAGGGCCAGAAGGGCGTCGCCAAGCGCGAGGGCCGCTCCGCCGAGAACGGCGCCGTGGTCTCCGTCATCGCCGACGACAACACCTCCGGTGTCCTGGTCGAGCTGAAGTGCGAGACGGACTTCGTCGCCAAGGGCGAGAAGTTCCAGGCCGTCGCCAACCAGGTCGCGCAGCACGTCGCCGCGACCGCCCCGGCCGACCTCGAGGCGCTCCTCGCGTCCGAGATCGAGTCCGGCAAGACGGTCCAGGCGTTCGTCGACGAGGCCAACGCGAACCTGGGCGAGAAGATCGTCCTGGACCGCTTCGCCCAGTACACCGACGGTTACGTCTCCGCGTACATGCACCGCACGATGCCCGACCTGCCCCCGCAGATCGGTGTCCTCGTCGAGCTGGACAAGCCGAACGCCGAGGTCGCCCGCGGTGTCGCCCAGCACATCGCCGCCTTCGCGCCGAAGTACCTGGCCAAGGAAGACGTGCCGGCCGAGGTCGTCGAGTCCGAGCGTCGTATCGCCGAGGAGACCACCCGCGCCGAGGGCAAGCCCGAGGCCGCGATCGCCAAGATCGTCGAGGGTCGTGTGGGCGGCTTCTTCAAGGACGCGACGCTGCTCGGTCAGCCGTACGCGCTCGACCCCAAGAAGTCCGTCCAGAAGGTTCTGGACGAGGCGGGTGTCACCCTGAAGCGCTTCACGCGCATCAAGGTCGGCATCTGAGTCCGTACCGCGATCGACGCGCGGCGCCCGGCGGAATCCCGCTAGGGTCGTCAGCAGTCGGCCCGGTACGCCGTCGCGCACGCGCGCGTGGCGGACGACAGCAGATCTGACGAGGAGGCCATTGCCGAGCATGGGATGCGACAGACACCCCACCGGCAGTGGCCTTCTTCGTATGTGCGACCACGTAAAAGAGGCGAGAACGTCATGACCACCAAGGCCCAGAAGAGCGACGACGGCAAGGTACGCGGCCGGTTCATGTTGAAGCTGTCCGGAGAGGCCTTCTCCGGCGGCGGGGGCCTGGGCGTCGACCCCGATGTGGTGCACAAGATCGCCCGTGAGATCGCGGCCGTCGTACGGGACGGCGCGGAGGTCGCCGTCGTCATCGGCGGCGGCAACTTCTTCCGCGGCGCCGAACTCCAGCAGCGCGGCATGGACCGGGCCCGCTCCGACTACATGGGCATGCTCGGCACGGTGATGAACTGCCTCGCCCTCCAGGACTTCCTGGAGAAGGAGGGCATCGACAGCCGCGTCCAGACCGCCATCACCATGGGCCAGGTCGCCGAGCCGTACATCCCGCTGCGCGCCGTGCGTCACCTGGAGAAGGGCCGCGTGGTCATCTTCGGCGCCGGTATGGGCATGCCCTACTTCTCCACCGACACCACCGCCGCCCAGCGCGCCCTGGAGATCAACGCCGAGGCGCTGCTGATGGGCAAGAACGGCGTGGACGGGGTCTACGACTCCGACCCGAAGACGAACTCCGAGGCCGTCAAGTTCGACTCGCTCAGCTACGGCGAGGTCATCACCCAGGACCTCAAGGTCGCGGACATGACCGCCATCACCCTGTGCCGCGACAACAAGCTTCCGATCCTGGTCTTCGAGCTTCTGGCGGAGGGCAATATCGCCCGCGCCGTCAAGGGTGAGAAGATCGGCACGCTTGTGGGTGACCAAGGCAGCCAGGGCTGATGACCCTGACCGGGGGATGGACAATGTCCTGCCGGTCGGGAACCGTGCAGGAAGAAGACGCGACGCAGCCGGCCGCCGACGCCGACACAGCACAGCAGCCGGGCCTACTCAAGACACGCAGGAGCAAGTGGTGATCGAAGAGACCCTCCTCGAGGCCGAGGAGAAGATGGAGAAGGCCGTCGTGGTCGCCAAGGAGGACTTCGCCGCGATCCGCACCGGCCGTGCGCACCCGGCGATGTTCAACAAGATCGTGGCGGACTACTACGGAGCGCTGACGCCGATCAACCAGTTGGCCTCGTTCTCCGTACCGGAGCCGCGCATGGCCGTGGTGACCCCGTTCGACAAGACCGCGCTGCGGAACATCGAACAGGCGATCCGCGACTCGGACCTGGGCGTCAATCCCAGCAACGACGGCAACATCATCCGAGTGACGTTCCCCGAACTGACCGAGGAGCGCCGCAAGGACTACATCAAGGTCGCCCGGACCAAGGCCGAGGACTCCAAGGTGTCCATCCGCGCCGTCCGCCGCAAGGCCAAGGACGCGCTGGACAAGCTCGTCAAGGACAAGGAGTCCGGCGAGGACGAGGTCCGTCGTGCCGAGAAGGAGCTCGACGACACCACGGCGAAGTACGTCGCCCAGGTGGACGAACTCCTCAAGCACAAGGAAGCGGAGCTGCTCGAGGTCTGATGAACGACTCTTCCTGGGGGGCACCGCCACAAGCCGGGTACTGGGGGCCGTCCGACCAGGGGCCTGTCCAGGGGGCTGCCCCGGCGGGTCCCACGTACGATGCGCCTGAGGCGCAGCAGACTCGCCCCATGCCCATCGTGCCCGACGAGCCCGCATACGGCGGACACCAGGATGACGACCGGGGGGCCGCTCGGCTGAGCGGCCCCTTGTTCCGCGACGAGACGCAGCAGCCGCCGTACGACGTACGGCAGCCGCCGCCGTACGACCCGCGGACGCAGCCCTCTGACACGCCGCAGGCGCAGCCCTACGGGGCGGTGCCGCAGAATCCGGAGCCCATGCCCGACGTCCCGCCACCGGCGCCCGCCCCGCAGAAGAAGAGCGCGGGCCGGGACCTGGGTGCGGCCATAGGGGTCGGCGTCGGGCTCGCCGTGGTGATCGTCGCGTCCCTCTTCGTGGTGAAGGCCGCGTTCGTGGGAGTGATAGCGGTCGCCGTCGTGGTCGGTCTGTGGGAGCTCACCTCGCGGCTGCAGGAGCGCAAGGGCATCAAGGCGCCCCTCGTGCCCCTGGCGGTCGGCGGTGCGGCGATGGTCGTCGCCGGATACGTCCGGGGCCCCGAGGGCGCTTGGGTCGCCATGGCGCTCACGGCGCTCGCCGTCCTCGTATGGCGGATGACGGAGCCGCCCGAGGGCTATCTCAAGGACGTCACGGCGGGCGTCTTCGCGGCGTTCTACGTGCCGTTCCTCGCCACGTTCGTCGCCATGATGCTCACCGCCGACGACGGCGCCTGGCGGGTCCTGACGTTCCTGCTGCTGACCGTGGTCAGCGACACCGGGGCGTACGCCATCGGCTGGCGCTTCGGCACGCACAAGCTCGCCCCGCGCATCAGCCCCGGAAAGACCCGCGAGGGCCTGTTCGGGGCGGTGTCCTTCGCGATGGTGGCGGGCGCGCTGTGCATGCAGTTCCTGATCGACGACGGCAGTTGGTGGCAGGGCCTCGTCCTGGGCCTCGCGGTCGCGGCCAGCGCCACGCTGGGCGACCTCGGCGAGTCCATGATCAAGCGGGACCTCGGCATCAAGGACATGGGCACGGTGCTTCCCGGTCACGGCGGCATCATGGACCGCTTGGACTCCCTGCTGCCGACCGCTCCGGTGGTGTGGTTGTTGTTGGTGTTGTTCGTCGGGTCCGGCTGAGACGCGGTCCGACCTGCGATTTTGCGTACGAGGGGCTCGTTGTCCACAGGGCGGCGAGTCCCTCTTCGTATGTCTGCGACACTGGTACAGCCATGCCTAAGCCCGGAGAACTCACATTCGTCGCCCCCCGCGGAGCCCAGAAGCCGCCGCGGCACCTTGCCGATCTCACGCCCGCCGAGCGCAAGGAAGCCGTCGCCGCGATCGGGGAGAAGCCCTTTCGCGCCAAGCAGCTCTCGCAGCACTACTTCGCGCGCCTCGCGCACGATCCGGCGGAGTGGACCGACATCCCCGCCGGTTCACGCGCCAAGCTCCAGGAGGCGCTGCTTCCTGAGCTGATGACCGTCGTACGGCATCTGTCGACCGACCAGGAGACCACCCGCAAGACGCTGTGGCGGTTGTTCGACGGGACGCTCGTCGAGTCCGTGCTGATGCGGTACCCGGACCGGGTCACCATGTGCATCAGCTCGCAGGCGGGCTGCGGGATGAACTGCCCGTTCTGCGCGACCGGTCAGGCCGGCCTGGACCGCAATCTGTCCACCGGTGAGATCGTGCACCAGATCGTCGACGGGATGCGCGCGCTGCGTGACGGCGAGATTCCCGGCGGTCCCGCGCGGCTCTCCAACATCGTCTTCATGGGCATGGGCGAGCCCCTCGCCAACTACAAGAGGGTCGTCCAGTCCATCCGCGCCCTCACCGACCCCGAGCCGGACGGCCTCGGCCTCTCGCAGCGCGGGATCACCGTCTCGACGGTCGGACTGGTCCCGGCGATCCACCGGTTCTCCGACGAGGGCTTCAAGTGCCGGCTCGCGATCTCGCTGCACGCGCCGGACGACGAGCTGCGCGACACCCTGGTCCCCGTGAACACCCGGTGGAAGGTCCGCGAGGTCCTCGACGCCGGCTGGGAGTACGCGGCGAAGTCGGGACGTCGGCTGTCCATCGAGTACGCGATGATCCGTGACATCAACGACCAAGCGTGGCGCGGCGACCGGCTCGGCCGGCTCCTCAAGGGCAAGCCCGTGCACGTCAACCTGATCCCGCTGAACCCGACGCCGGGCTCGAAGTGGACCGCCTCCCGTCCCGAGGACGAGAAGGCGTTCGTCGAGGCCATCGCGGCTCACGGGGTGCCGGTCACCGTCCGGGACACCCGTGGCCAGGAGATCGACGGAGCGTGCGGTCAGCTCGCGGCCACCGAGCGGTAATCTTCACCCGTACCACCTGTACGTACACCTTCATATCCGACAGGGGAGCGCGCAGCGCTGAGAGTGCGGCAATCGGGCCGCAGACCCTCTGAACCTCGCCCAGGTCATTCTGGGTAGGAAGTTCGGTCATCACCGTGAACACCAAGAAGTACTGTGCTGTGCTCGTCGGCCTCGGCCTGGTCACGCTCTCCGCGTGCGGGTCGGGGTCGGACCAGAGCAGCGGCTCCGGATCCGACAAGACCGTCACCCTCGTCAGCCACGACTCGTGGGCCGTCTCGAAGAACGTCCTCAAGGACTTCGAGAAGCAGTCCGGCTACACGGTCAAGGTCCTCAAGGACGGCGACGCGGGCCAGGCCGTCAACAAGGCGATCCTCACCAAGGACAACCCCCAGGGCGACGTCTTCTTCGGCGTCGACAACACCCTGCTCTCCCGCGCGCTCGACAACGGCCTCTTCCAGTCCTACGACGCGAAGGGCTCCGCCACCGTCAAGCCCGCGTACCGCGTCGACGAGACCAAGCACCGGGTCACGCCCATCGACACCGGCGACATCTGCGTCAACTACGACAAGGCGTACTTCAGCAAGCACAAGCTGACCCCGCCGGCCTCCTTCGCCGACCTGGTCAAGCCCGCGTACAAGAACCTCCTCGTCACCGAGAACGCCGCCACCTCCTCACCCGGCCTCGGCTTCCTGCTCGGCAGCGCGGCGCAGTTCGGGGACGACGGTTGGCAGACGTACTGGAAGAAGCTCCAGGCCAACGGCGTCAAGGTCGTCGACGGCTGGGAGCAGGCCTACGACCAGGAGTTCTCCGGGTCCGCCGGCGGCAAGAAGGCGGGCGGCGACCGGCCCCTCGTCGTCTCGTACGCCTCCTCGCCGCCCGCCGAGGTCATCTACGGCGACCCGAAGCCGACCACCGCGCCCACCGGGGTGTCGTACGGCACCTGCTTCCGCCAGACCGAGTACGCGGGGCTGCTCAGCAACGCCGGGAACACCAAGGGCGGCAAGGCCTTCATCGACTTCCTGCTGACCAAGGAGTTCCAGCAGGACATGCCGCTCAACATGTTCGTGTACCCGGTGATCGAAGGCGCCCAGGTGCCGCAGGAGTTCGTCGAGTACGGTCGCCAGGCCCCGGATCCCGAGACCATGGCCCCCGCGAAGATCGCCGCCAACCGGGACCAGTGGGTCAAGTCGTGGACCTCGCTCGTACTGAAGTAGCCCCGGCCAAGACCAGCAAGGGCGTACGTGGGAGTGCGGCGCGGCTCGGCCTCATGGCCCTGCCCGTCGCCTTCTTCGCGGTGTTCTTCGCCTACCCCGTCGCCGCGATCGTCGCGCGCGGTCTCAAGGTCGACGGCGCCTGGCAGTTGGGCCGTATCGGGGACGTGTTGGCGCAGTCGGACATCCGGCACGTCCTGTGGTTCACCACCTGGCAGGCGCTCGCGTCGACCGTGCTCACGCTGCTGATCGCGCTCCCCGGCGCGTATGTCTTCGCGCGCTTCGACTTCCCTGGAAGGCACGTGCTGCGGGCCGTCGTGACGGTCCCCTTCGTGCTGCCGACGGTCGTCGTCGGTACGGCCTTCCTCGCGCTGGTCGGCCGGGGCGGGCTCCTCGACGACCTGTGGGGCGTACGGCTGGACACCACCGTGTGGGCCATCCTGCTCGCGCACGTCTTCTTCAACTACGCGGTCGTCGTACGGACGGTGGGCGGCCTCTGGGCCCAACTCGACCCGCGTCAGGAGGAGGCCGCGCGGATGCTCGGCGCGTCCCGGCTCCGGGCCTGGCGGAAGGTGACGCTGCCCGCGCTCGCGCCCGCCGTGGCCGCCGCCGCGCTGATGGTCTTCCTCTTCACCTTCACCTCCTTCGGCGTGGTGCAGATCCTCGGCGGCCCGACCTTCTCGACCCTCGAAGTGGAGATCTACCGCCAGACCTCGGAGATCTTCGACCTCGCCACGGCGGCCGTGCTCACGATCGTCCAGTTCGTCGCGGTCGGCGCGATCCTCGCCGTGCACGCCTGGACGGTACGACGACGGGAGACGGCCCTACGGCTCGTGGACCCGTCGGTGACCGCGAGGCGCCCGCGTGGAGCGGGCCAGTGGTCCCTGCTCGCCGGAGTCCTCGTCTCGGTCCTCCTGCTGCTCGTGCTGCCGCTCGCCGTGCTGGTCCAACGGTCGCTGGACTCACCGGACTTCGGCTACTACCGGGCGCTGACCCACGACGACGGCGGCACCTTCCTGGTCCCGCCGATCGCCGCGATCGGCAACTCGCTGGAGTACGCCGTCGCCGCCACCGCCATCGCCGTGGTGATCGGCGGTCTCGCCGCCGCGGCCCTGACCCGGCGCGATGCCGGGCGGCTGGTGCGGGGCTTCGACGCGCTGCTGATGCTGCCGCTCGGGGTGTCGGCGGTGACCGTCGGCTTCGGGTTTCTGATCTCGCTCGACAAACCCCCGGTGGATCTGCGGAGTTCATGGATCCTGGTGCCGCTCGCGCAGGCGCTGGTGGGCGTTCCCTTCGTCGTACGGACCATGCTGCCCGTGCTGCGGGCGGTGGACGGGCGGCTGCGGGAGGCGGCGGCCGTGCTCGGGGCGTCGCCGTGGCGGGTGTGGCGTGAGGTCGATCTGCCGCTCGTGCGGCGGGCGTTGCTGATCGCCGCCGGGTTCGCGTTCGCGGTGTCGCTGGGGGAGTTCGGGGCGACGGTGTTCATCGCGCGGCCCGACAATCCGACGCTGCCGGTCGCGGTGGCCCGGCTGCTGTCCCGGCCCGGTGATCTCAACTACGGCCAGGCGATGGCTCTTTCGGCGATTCTGATGGTGGTGTGCGCGGTGGCCCTGCTGGTCCTTGAGCGGCTGCGCACGGACCGGACCGGGGAGTTCTGATGCTGCTCAGTCTTGCGGGCGCGACCGTACGGTTCGGCGGGCGCCCGGTGCTGGACGCCGTGGACCTCGGGGTCGTGGAGCACGAGATCGTGTGTGTGCTCGGGCCCAGCGGCAGCGGCAAGTCCACGCTGCTGCGGGTGGTCGCCGGGCTCCAACCCCTGGACTCCGGGCGGGTGTTGCTCGACGGCCGGGACCAGTCGGGCGTGCCCGCGCACAAGCGGGGGGTGGGTCTGATGTTCCAGGACCATCAGCTCTTCCCGCAGCGGGACGTGGCCGGCAACGTCGCCTTCGGCCTGCGCATGCACGGGGCGTCCAGGCGACAGCAGGAAGACCGGGTCGCCGAGTTGCTCGACCTGGTCGGACTGCCGGGTGCCGCCCGCCGTGCCGTCGCGGGGCTGTCCGGCGGTGAGCAGCAACGGGTGGCCCTCGCCCGCGCCCTCGCGCCCCGCCCGCGTCTCCTCATGCTCGACGAACCGCTCGGCCAGCTCGACCGGTCACTGCGGGAACGGCTGGTCGTCGAACTCCGGGAACTCTTCGGGGCGTTGGGCACGACCGTGCTCGCGGTCACGCACGACCAGGGCGAGGCGTTCGCGCTCGCCGACCGGGTCGTGGTGATGCGGGACGGGCGGATCGCCCAGTCCGGTACGCCGCTTGAGGTCTGGCAGCACCCCGCCGACGAGTTCGTGGCCCGTTTCCTCGGCTTCGACAACGTGGTCGAGGCCACGGTCGCCGGCGAGGCCGCCGACACCCCCTGGGGCAAGGTTCCGGTCCCCGAGGACGCGCCCCAGGGCACCCACACGCTCCTCGTACGCCCCGCGGGCGTCCGGCTGTTGCCCGCCGACGAGGGCCTGCGCTGCACGGTCGCCGCCCGCACCTTCAAGGGCACCCATGTCGCTGTACGACTGCAGCCGGAGGACGCGCCGCGCCTGGAGGCGGCCTGTGCGCTGCGGGAGGCGCCGGAGGTCGGGGGCACGGTCGGGGTGGAGTTCGACGCGGCCGAGATCGTCGTACTCGGCACATGAGGCGGCGCGTGAGCTGACACGCGTGTGGCCCGTCCCCACGAACCGGACGGGCCACAGCGGCAACAGCGGGTGGATCAGCGGCCGTTGGTCGCTCCGCGACGGCGCATGCCGTAGTAGACGGCTCCGCC
Organism: Streptomyces sp. NBC_01478; assembly: GCF_036227225.1. Classification (GTDB taxonomy): domain Bacteria; phylum Actinomycetota; class Actinomycetes; order Streptomycetales; family Streptomycetaceae; genus Streptomyces. The sequence goes on from NZ_CP109444.1 coordinate 8,224,356, forward strand.
GCCCGCGACGACGAACGCGCCCGCGATACCGGCGATCATGCCGGTGTTGGAGTTGGCACCGGTCTCGGCGAGGTTCGAGGAACCGGCCGCCGGGGACGGCGCGTTGTCCGTCGTCGTCGCGGGAGCGGTGCTGCCGCTCTCCGTGGCCGACGGGGTCGGGGTGTCGGACTCGGCCGGGGTCGAGGCGCTGTCCGAGGGGGCCGGAGTGGTCTCGCTCGGGGTCGGGCTCGGGCTCGGCGACTCCGTCGCGCAGGCCTTGGACGGGGTGGTCAGGTTCGGCTTGATGTCGGCGTCGACCTGCTTGCCGGCCACGACGCGGACGCGGTACGTGGCGTTCGGCTCCCAGTCCTCGGAGAAGGAGACGGATGTGCCCGTCGCCGAGCCCTTGACGGTCTGCGCCTCGCCGACCTGCCTGGCGTCACCGCCGTTGTTCTCCAGGAACACGGTGATGGTCGCCTCGACGCCGGTGGCGTCCTTGTCGGTCACCGTGATGACACCCTTGGCGCCGTCGCAGGTGGCTTCGGCGGAGAACTCTTTGATGTTGCAGGCGAGCGCGTTGCCCGCGAAGCCGAGCGTGAGCGCGGCCGAGGCGGACGCGACGCCGAGGATGCGTACGGAACGTCGAGATATGGACACGTTTGCCCTTCACGGGATGTGCAACTGCGGGGGGTTTAGGAGGAGATGGGCCAGCATTCGAGGTGAGGCACCATCACCCCCAGGAGTCTCACTGGTCTATAAGTGCTGCGTAAGCAGTGTCAATGCATATGCGGTGTGCGGCAGTTGGCTTTACCTGCACTTTAATGAGTGAGACGTTTCAGCGCGTCCGGAGCCTCCTCGATCCGGTCAATGAGGGCGATACGGCTCTCCATCGACCGTTCCCGGGCAAGTGCACACAGCAGCGGCCACGTCGGCAGCCGCTCCGTCCAGTGCTCCCGGTCCACGAGCACCATCGGCGTGGGCTCACCGCGCGACTCGTAGTAGTTCGGCGTCGCGTTGTCGAAGATCTCCTGTACGGTCCCGGCCGCGCCCGGCAGAAACACCACCCCCGCGTTCGAGCGGGCCAACAGGCCGTCCTCGCGGGTGGCGTTGGCGAAGTACTTGGCGATGTGCGAGGCGAAGGCGTTCGGCGGCTCATGGCCGTAGAACCAGGTCGGGATGCCGATCGAGTGGTTGCCCTTGGGCCAGCGGGTGCGGACCTCGAAGGCGCGCTGCGCCCAGTCGGTGATCGAGGGGCCGAACGACGGGGAGGCGGCGAGGAGTTCGCAGGCCTCCTCCAGCATCGCGTCCTCGTACGGCGCCGCGTACGCGCCCAGGTTGGCCGCCTCCATCGCGCCGGGGCCGCCGCCGGTCGCCACCGTGTAGCCGGCCCGGCTCAGCTCCCGGCCCAGGTGCGCGGCACCGCCGTAGGCCTTCGTCCCGCGCGCCATCGCGTGGCCGCCCATGACGCCCACCACCCGTGCGCCGCGCAGGAGTTCGTCGAGGGCGTCGGAGATCGAGTCGTCGTGGACGGAGCGCAGCATGGACGCGTAGACGTCGCCGTCGGCCTTGGTCCGCTGGAACCAGGCGTACGCGAGCGCGTCCGGTGTCTGGTCGTACCCCTTGTCGAGCGAGGCGAACAGCTCGGCGGGCGTGTAGAGATGGCCGCGGTAGGGGTTGAACGGGAGGTGCGGGACCGGCGGGAAGACCAGGGCGCCCTCGGCGCGGACCTTCGCCGCCGCTTCGTCGCGCATCGGGCAGCCGAGGAAGACGGCGCCCGCGGTGTCCGTGGTGAGCAACTCCCGCGTACGGTCCGTCAGATCGACGCCCTGGACGCGGTGTCCGGCGAGGGTGCCGCGGGCCGAGACGGTCGCGTCGAAGTCCTCGACCGTCTCGATCTCGCGTTCGTCGTGGTGGGCCGCATGGGCCGGGCTCGTCTGCACGCGCCCATGCTAGGCAGTGAGTCGGTCAGCTCTGGACCGCCGCCGGGTCCATCCACACGACCTCCCAGGAGTGGTTGTCGAGGTCCTCGAAGGAGCGGCCGTACATGAATCCCTGGTCCTGGACATCGTCGTTGGCGGTGCCGCCCGCCGCGACCGCCTTGTTCACCAGCTCGTCGACCTTCTCGCGGCTCTCGGCGCTCAGACACAGCAGCACCTCGCTGGTCTTGGCCGAGTCGGCGATCTCCTTCTTTGTGAAGTCGCTGTAGCGCTGCTTGTTGAGGAGCATCACGATGATCGTGTCGCTGATCACGACGCAGGTGTTGTCGGCGGAGCTGAACTGGGGGTTGATCGAGTAACCGAGCTCGGTGAAGAACTTCCTCGACGCGTCGACGTCGTTCACGGCCAGGTTCACGAAGATCATCTGCTGGTACATGCGGGGTCTCTCCCATCGGGCGTGCGTGCTATTCGGTGGGTAGACCGGCGGTCGGCACAAAACTCATCGGCCGGCCAGCGGCAGAGCCGCCAGCTCCGCCACGAACAGGGTCAGCGGGAGGAACAGGGCGAGCAGCGCGCCCGCGCGCAGGGCCGCGGCGCTGCGCAGCATGGTGGCGGGAGCGCCGAGGCGGAGCAGCGCGGCCGTGGTGTCGGCGCGGGCGTGCTTGGCCTCCAGGGCGGCGGTGAGCAGGGTCGCCACCGTGCAGCCGGTGACCAGGAGGCCGCCGAGGGTGGTCAGCGGGCCGAAGGCCGGGGCGTCCGCGTCGTAGAGCGCCGTCATGGCGAAGCCACCGGACGCCACCGCGCAGACCACGCCCAGCGGGCGGCCGATCCGGGTCGCCTCCTCCATCAGCACCCGGCCGGCCAGCAGCCGCAGCGCGCCGGGGCTGACGGACTGGAGCAGCCGCCCGCACAGGTGCGTGAGCCCGGGACCGGCCAGCGCCAGCCCGATCGCGGTCAGCACCCAGCCGGCCAGGACGCTCGCGGGCCCGTCGGCCAGACCACCGGGCAGGGACAGCCCGCCGCCGTCCTTCGCCCGGCTCGCGTACGCCTCCACGGCGAGCCCCGCCGCCAGCACCGCGATACCCCAGGGCAGCCCGCGCGGGGCCTCACGGGGAGCGGCGGGGCGCGAGGGGTCAGGGTGTTCGGGCCCGGCTGCGGAGTCGCTCGTGCCCTCCAACTGCTCTGGCTGCGCGGGCTGTTCGGCCGGCTCGCCCGCCGGCCCGCTGCCGCGGCCGGCGCCGCGCAGATGCGCGCCGAAGCGGCCGTACGTCCCGAAGGTCTCGCGGGACCCCGGGCGGCCCAGTGCGCCGAAGCGGCCGTACGACCGCGCCGGGCCCTTCTCCGAGGCGGGGCGGAGGTCCCGGGGGCGCAGGGCGAGGGCCACCGCGACGGAGGCGGTCAGGGGGACGAGGGCGAGGAGGGTCAGTGCGGCGGGGAGGGGGAGGGGCTGGTCCGAGGCCAGGAACTCCGCCGCCGCTCCGTCGAAGGGCATGCCCGTGAGGTCGCCGCGGAGGTGGAGGAAGAAGAGCAGGGCCAGCATGGAGCCGAGGGTGCAGGCGAGGGCGGTCGTGGTCGCCGAGATCGCCATCAGGCGGCCGGGGCCGAGGCCGATCGCGGAGAGGCCGGGGCGGGGTCTCGTCGCCGGGTCGGTGCGGGCGACGGCCATCGCGAAGTAGACGGTGGCGGCCAGCGGGGTCGCGCACCAGCCGAGGCGGAGGGCCGCGGCGGCGGGGGAGTCGGGGTGGCCCATCGCGTAGCCGAGGGTGCAGAGGAGAAGGAAGCCCGTGCCCGCCGAGGCCAACGCGACCAGCAGGCGGCGCAGTTGGACGGCGGGGTGCGAGCCGCGGGTCAGACGGAGAGCGAGCACGCGGCCCGGCCTTCCGTCTCGGTGACCGGGGGGAGGTGAACCGTGTTCACACGGCGTCCGTCGAGGAGCGACACCGTACGGTCCGCGAGGGCCGCCGTCTCCGCCTCGTGGGTCGCGAGGACGACCGTGATGCCGTGCGAACGGGCGGCCGTCGTGAGCGTGCGCAGGACCTGGGCGCGGTCCGCGCGGTGCAGCGGGGCCGTCGGCTCGTCGGCGAACAGGACCGTCGGCGCCGGGGCCAGCGCGCGGGCGATCGAGACGCGCTGGCGCTCCGCCTGGCGCAGTTCGTGCGGGCGTTTGCGGGCGTGGTCGCCGATGTCGAGGCGGTCCAGCCACTCCAGGGCGGCGGTCTTGGCGCGGCGTCGGCTGGTGCCGCGCAGCATCAGGGGGAGGGCCGCGTTCTCCCAGACGTTCAGCTCGGGGACGAGCACGGGCGCCGGGTCGATCCAGCCGAAGCGGTCGCGGCGCAGCCGTTCGCGGGTCATCGGGCCCATGGTGTGCACGGGCACGCTGTTGAACCAGACCTCGCCGCGGCTCGGGCGCTCCAGGCCGGAGAGGCATCGCAGCAGGGTCGTCTTGCCGCTGCCGCGCGGGCCGCTGACGGCGAGGATCTCGCCCTCCCGGACACCGAGCGAGACGCCGCCGAGGGCGGGCGTTCCGTCGTGGTGCTGGAAGTGCAGGGCACGTGCCCAGAGCACGTCGTTGTCCGGCGGGGCCACCATGCGCGTACACCTCGTTCAGATCCGTTTTCCCGTATCGCATCCCCCGTCCGGGGGAACGAAGAGGGGGCCGATCGGTCACTGGCACGCTAAGGAGCGGTCGGCGGGAGCCCGGACAGCACACGGCCCCGGGCCGCCGTTTCTCACTCGAACGGCGGCGCCGGGGCCGGTGTTGATCATCCAGAAGGAAGATCCCTCTGAACGATCAGAGCTTCGTCCAGGCCTCCGTGAGCACCTGGCGGACGATCCCCTCGATCTCGTCGAAGGTCGACTGGTCGGAGATCAGCGGCGGCGAGAGCTGGATGACCGGGTCACCGCGGTCGTCGGCGCGGCAGTAGAGGCCGTACTCGAAGAGCTTCTTGGAGACGAAGCCGTAGAGCACGCGCTCCGACTCCTCGTCCGTGAAGGTCTCCTTGGTGGCCTTGTCCTTCACGAGCTCGATGCCGTAGAAGAAGCCGTTGCCGCGGACGTCGCCGACGATCGGGAGGTCGTGCAGCTTCTGGAGGGTCTGGAGGAAGTTGGCCTCGTTGTCGAGGACGTGCTGGTTGAGGCCCTCGCGCTCGAAGATGTCGAGGTTGGCGAGGCCGACCGCCGCGGAGACCGGGTGGCCGCCGAAGGTGTAGCCGTGCAGGAAGGTGTTGTCGCCCTTGTAGAACGGCTCGGCGAGGCGGTCGGAGATGATGCAGGCGCCGATCGGGGAGTAGCCCGAGGTCATGCCCTTGGCGCAGGTGATCATGTCCGGGACGTAGTCGAACTTGTCGCAGGCGAACATCGTGCCCAGGCGGCCGAAGGCGCAGATGACCTCGTCGGAGACCAGGAGTACGTCGTACTGGTCGCAGATCTCGCGCACCCGCTGGAAGTAGCCGGGCGGGGGCGGGAAGCAGCCGCCGGCGTTCTGCACCGGCTCCAGGAAGACCGCGGCGACCGTCTCCGGGCCCTCGAACAGGATCTCCTGCTCGATCTGGTCGGCGGCCCAGCGGCCGTACGCCTCCGGGTCGTCGCCGTGGATCGGGGCGCGGTAGATGTTGGTGTTCGGGACCTTGTGCGCGCCCGGGACCAGCGGCTCGAACGGGGCCTTCAGGGCCGGCAGTCCGGTGATGGACAGGGCGCCCTGCGGGGTGCCGTGGTAGGCGACCGCGCGCGAGATGACCTTGTACTTGGTGGGCTTGCCGACCAGCTTGAAGTACTGCTTGGCGAGCTTCCAGGCGGTCTCGACGGCCTCGCCGCCGCCGGTGGTGAAGAAGACCTTGTTCAGGTCGCCGGGCGCGTAGTTCGCGAGACGCTCCGCGAGTTCCACGGCCTTGGGGTGGGCGTACGACCAGATGGGGAAGAACGCCAGCTCCTGCGCCTGCTTGGCGGCGGTCTCGGCCAGCTCGGCGCGGCCGTGACCGGCCTGGACCACGAACAGACCCGCGAGACCGTCGAGGTAGCGCTTGCCCTTGTCGTCGTAGATGTAGGTGCCCTCACCACGGACGATCGTGGGAACGGGCGCGTTCTCGTACGAGGACATGCGGGTGAAGTGCATCCACAGGTGGTCGTACGCGGTGCGGCTGAGGTCCTTGCTCACGGTTATCGGGTTCCCCACATGTAGGTCTGCTTCTTGAGCTTCAGATAAACGAAGCTCTCGGTGGAGCGCACGCCGGGCAGCGCCCGGATGCGTTTGTTGATGACGTCCAGCAGGTGGTCGTCGTCCTCGCAGACGATCTCGGCGAGGAGGTCGTACGAGCCCGCGGTCATCACCACGTACTCCACTTCCTGCATGGCCGTCAGCGCGTCCGCCACGTTCTCGGCGTCGCCCTCGACGTTGACACCGACCATCGCCTGTCTGCGGAAGCCCACGGTGAGCGGGTCCGTGACGGCGACGATCTGCATGACGCCCTGGTCGAGCAGCTTCTGGACGCGCTGGCGCACGGCCGCCTCGGAGAGGCCGACGGCCTTGCCGATCGCGGCGTACGGCCGGCGGCCGTCCTCCTGGAGCTGTTCGATGATGGCGAGGGAGACGGAATCCAGGTGAGGAGTCCCGTTCCTGGACTCGCGGGAGTCCCTAGGTTCTGCGCTGCGACTGGCCACGGCTTCACTGTGCACGACGTCTCGACCGTTCCGCAAGGCCGCTTCGATGAAATTCGTTGTTTACGTGGTCGAGACTTGCGGATTTCGTAGCCTTGGCGCGATCGGGGGTGTTGAAAACGTGGGCCGGGCGATTAGGGTGGGTGTCTCAGTGATTGGACACCTGAACTTGGAGGGCCGGCAGTGAGCACCGAACTGCGTCGTCTGCGCAATTACATCGACGGTGAGTTCCGGGACGCCGCCGACGGACGGACCACCGAGGTGGTCAACCCCGTGACGGGCGAGGCGTACGCGACCGCGCCGCTGTCGGGGGCGGCGGACGTGGACGCCGCGATGGCGGCCGCCGCGGCGGCCTTCCCGGCCTGGCGGGACGAGACCCCGGCCAAGCGGCAGAAGTTCCTGCTGGACATCGCCACCGCGTTCGAGGAGCGCGCGGAGGAGCTGATCGCGGCCGAGGTGGAGAACACCGGCAAGCCGATCGGGCTCACCCGCTCCGAGGAAATCCCGCCGATGGTCGACCAGATCCGCTTCTTCGCGGGCGCGGCCCGGATGCTCGAAGGCCGCTCCGCCGGCGAGTACATGGAGGGCATGACTTCCATCATCCGGCGCGAGCCGATCGGCGTCTGCGCGCAGGTCGCGCCCTGGAACTACCCGATGATGATGGCCGTCTGGAAGTTCGCCCCGGCGCTGGCCGCGGGCAACACGGTCGTCCTCAAGCCCTCGGACACCACTCCCGCCTCCACCGTCCTGATCGCCGAGATCATCGGCTCGATCGTGCCCAAGGGCGTCTTCAACGTCGTGTGCGGCGACCGCGACACCGGCCGCCTGATGGTCGAGCACCACACGCCGGCGATGGCTTCCATCACCGGTTCGGTCCGGGCCGGCATGTCCGTCGCCGAGTCCGCTTCCAAGGACCTCAAGCGGGTCCACCTGGAGCTGGGCGGCAAGGCCCCCGTCGTCGTCTTCGAGGACACCGACATCGCCAAGGCCGTCGAGGACATCTCGGTCGCGGGCTTCTTCAACGCGGGCCAGGACTGTACGGCGGCCACGCGGGTGCTCGTACAGGAGGGCATCCACGACGAGTTCGTGGCGGCGCTCGCGAAGGCGGCGGCCGAGACGAAGACCGGCCAGCCGGACGACGAGGACGTGCTGTACGGCCCGCTCAACAACGCCAACCAGCTCAAGCAGGTGACCGGCTTCATCGAGCGGCTGCCCGCGCACGCGAAGGTGGAGTCGGGCGGCCACCGGGTCGGTGAGGTCGGCTACTTCTACGCCCCGACCGTCGTCTCGGGTCTGAAGCAGGACGACGAGATCATCCAGAACGAGGTCTTCGGGCCGGTCATCACCGTCCAGTCCTTCACGGACGAGGCCCAGGCCATCGAGTGGGCCAACGGCGTCGACTACGCGCTCGCCTCCTCGGTGTGGACGAAGGACCACGGTCGCGCGATGCGGCTGTCGAAGTCCCTGGACTTCGGCTGCGTGTGGATCAACACCCACATCCCGCTGGTCGCGGAGATGCCGCACGGCGGCTTCAAGAAGTCGGGCTACGGCAAGGACCTGTCGGGCTACGGCTTCGAGGACTACACGAGGATCAAGCACGTGATGACGTCGCTGGACGGCTGAGCATGCGCTGACCCGCAGGAACAACTGCGCGGCCCCGGACGGGAGTTGACCGTCCGGGGCCGCGCTTTTTCGCGCGTCCCGTGTGAACGGGCGGTTACTTCACAGGCAACCGATCGACAAGGTGTCGGGTCCCTGGGGAGCCGCTCGACGCAGCGTCCATTGATCGGGCACGGGTCGGCGGGTCATGCTGCGCGGGTGCCCAAGACTCCGAAGCCGTACCCGCCCTCCCGTCGCTCCCTGCTGCGCGCGCTCGGCGGAACAGCCGCGCTCGGCGCGCTCGCCGGGTGCGGTGTGCCCGCCGCGTATGTGAAGGCGAGCGACCGCGCCGGCGCCGATCTGTCCGCCACGGACAAGCGGCTGACCTGGGCGAACTGGCCGTTGTACATCGACACCGATGACGACGACGAGACGAAGCGGCCCACGCTGGACGCGTTCGAGAAGAAGACCGGGATCTCCGTCGACTACATCGAGGAGATCAACGACAACGACGAGTTCTTCGGCAAGATCAGCCCGGCGCTCATGAACCACCAGCAGACCGGCCGCGACCTGATCGTCATGAGCGACTGGATGTGCGCGCGGTTCGTCCGGCTCGGCTGGGTCCAGCGGATGGACCGGGCCGCGCAGCCCAACGTGGCGAAGTACCTTGACCCGCAGCTCAGTTCGCCCGCCTTCGACCCGGGCCGCCGGTACTCGGTGCCGTGGCAGTCGGGCATCACCGGCATCGCGTACAACCGCCGCAAGCTGGGCCGCGAGATCCGCCATGTGTCCGACCTGTGGGCGAGCGACCTGAAGGGCCGGGTCACGCTGCTCTCCGGTCTGGACGAGGCGTTCGCGCTGCTGATGCAGGGCAACGGCGTCGACATCACCAAGTGGACCGCCGCGGACTTCCACAAGGTGTGCGACCAGGTGCAGACGCAGATCAGCAGAAAGCAGATCCGCCGCTTCACCGGCAACGACTACACCAAGGATCTCGTCAGCGGCGACGTCCTGGCCTGTCAGGCCTACTCCGGCGACGTGATCCAGCTCCAGGCCGACAACCCGGACATCCGCTTCGTCGTCCCCGAGGAGGGCGCCGAACTCTGGGCTGACTCCCTGATGATCCCCGACCTGGCCCGCCACAAGACCAACGCCGAAAAGCTGATCGACTACTACTACGACCCCGAGGTCGCCGCGGAACTCGCCGCCTGGGTCAACTACGTCTGCCCCGTCCCCGCCGCCCAGGACGTCCTCGCGGCCTCCAAGGACAAGGACACCGCGGAGCTGGCCGAGAACCCGCTGATCTTCCCGGACGCGACGATGCGCAAGCACCTCGCGATCGCGCGGGACATCACGTCGACGGAGCGGGTGGAGTTCGCGAAGGAGTGGAACAAGATCGTGGGGTTGTAGGGGCGCCCTTGCTGCACTGTGACGAGGAATTTTAGTTGGCATAAAAGAGGGATAGTTGGCACCAAGATCGCTGCTGCTTCTCAGAGGTGACGGCGCATCACCTCAATGCAGGCTGCTCGGGCGGCTGTTGATCGGTCGCGGGGGTAGGCGGAGCCGAGGTTCATCCCCTCGTCGGTTCTGATGGGTGGCTGCTGCCAGGCGAGACTCATCTGTGCGCCGGCTTCCGCGCGGGCCGTGGCGACGAGGGTCGCGTACGGCCCCGCGACGGACGACGCTTCGATCTGGAGCCATGCCTGGTGGAACGCCATGCGCGCCAGCAGACTGCTGACCTCGTCCGTGAGTTGCTGCCGGACCAGGTCCGAGGACGCCGGGCGGCGTCGTATGCGGTACGGCATCTCCAGGTACTCCTCGACCGCGGTCAGGGCTTCGGCGAACGTCTTCGCCTGGTGCTCCCGTCTCACCGCCCGCTGGTTGAGCGCGTATGTGAGGAATGCGCCGAACACGGCGATGAACGGGACGATCAGCGCGGTGGTCTGGGACCAGGTCCACCCGCCGCTCGCCGCCGCTGTCGCCGCGATGACCTCCATGCACCACTCCCCGGCATGCCGTGCGGGGCGTCCTCAATCAGCCACTGGCCGTCGTGCTCACCGCCGGTGAGCCGCCAGTAGTGTTCGAGGAACAAGTGTGTGCGGACTATCTCGATGAGGTCCAGGAGTCCCTTCGAACTTGTCCACCGTCGTTCTTCCGGATCGAGCGGGTGCCAGAGGCAGAGGGCGTCGTCGTCGGTGTACCGGTGCTTCGAGGAAGCACCCGGATTGGCGTGGACGCGCGGGAAATCCTGCGGCTTCTGGCCGAAGGTCGGGTAGAGCGGGTTCTCGTAGAACCTGATGCTGATGTCGATCGGGTCGGGCTCGCCGATGACGTCAAGTCCCGTGAGTTCGTAGGTCAGTGAGCCGCGGCGGTACGTGTGCCGGAGGGCGGAGCCGAAGCACCGACGGGCGTCGCGTTCGAGCGGGGCCCACCAGACAGGCTGGACCCCGTACCAGGTCGGCATGGCTCAGATTCCCCAGGCCCGGGTGGGCGTGACGAGTCCGACGGCGAGTCCGAGACCGGTGGCGGCCGTGCCGCCCGAGCGGACCGTCGATGCCAGCCGGGCGGCTTCCTCCTGCGTGGCGTCCGCGTCCGGGACGAGCTCGGGGAGGACCTGGTGGAGGGTGTGCTGGGCGCTGAGCGGGCGTCCGGCTGCCTCGTGCTCGATCGCGAGGTCGACGTAGTCGCGCGCGGTACACAGTCGCTCGTGGACCTCGCGGCGCGTCATGTTCAGGGGGATGGGTCCGGCCACGTGGGCCGGGTCCGGTGTCGGCCCCTTGTCGATCTCGTCCGCCGCGTAGGTGAAGAAGACCTGGAGCGCGTTGATCAGCGGCATGGGCTCGTCGAAGCACCCGAGGCCGAGGGCCTTGATGTTCCAGGAGCACATGGGCTTGCTGTGCGTGCAGTTCCAGTGCTTCAGCAGCCGGACCGTGCGGGCGAACACGACCTTCGTGTCGGTGATGGCCTGGAGCACCATCTGGGTGTGCGTGATCGGGTCGGCGCGGTCCCACTGGTCCGCGATCTTCGTGTTCGGGATGTACAGCCCGCGGCCGGAGGGGTGCGGGAGCGCGGTCATGACGTCCGCGGTGAAGTCGTCCTGGCCCTGTGTGACGGGGTCGCCGAAGCGCACGAGGACCGCACGGCGACGGCCCACAACCTCGACGGTCAGCTTCCGGAACTCCGCGTCGAGGTCTTCATGGATCGCGTCACGGACGATCTCCATGAGAGGCAGGGCGCTCTTCTTGCCCGGACCGTAGGGCTCGGCGTCCTTCTTGGTGAGGACGACCCCGAGGTCGACGTCGGTGAGTGGCGTGTTGGCGTCGCCGTGCGCGACGCTGCCGTTGAAGTAGGTGGCCGATCCGGGGAAAACCCGGCGTGCGGACGCGGCCAGAAGCTGGCGGCGGCGCTTGGCCTCGTCGAGTTCCTTGTCGGTCACCTGGATCTTGCGGCGTCCTTCGTCGAGGAGCTGTGCAAGGGATTCTTTTCGAACCATCGGTACTTCTCCATCTGCCATGAGGCAATCGGTAGACCCTGCACGTGTGTCGGCTTGCCGAGACAGCGCAGGTGTCACGACCTGGGCTCGCGCCATCGATGCGCGAGCCCGGTGATGCGGGAGCGAAAGGTATTGCGTGCGGCGCGGGCGTGCTCCGCCGCGAGGTGCCGTCCGGTGACGGAGGGCGCGGCATCGCCCAGGCCGAGCAGGGCGGTGTCGTACGGGCATCGGGGGTCACACCCTGCGGTACGGCGATCGAGGGTGCCGGTGGCGAGGTGGTACAGGTGGGCCCCGGTGTCACTGACCCCGGCAGGCGCGGCCACCATGGTGATGAACTGGGCCAGTTCGGCGGCTGCCGCCGCGGTGGAGAAGACGAAGACGTTCTCCTTGCGGCGCAGAGGATGGTCGGTGGGTAGGCCCGTGATGTAGGAGGGGTCCTCCAGCAAGCCATCGCGCTCCATGGGGACGTACGCGGAGTCGTACTGGCCGAGGCATTCGAGACAGGCTCGGCCAGGGGCGGCGATGTGGGCGCGCCATTCGGCGCCTTGGAGACTGCCGCCGCGGGCGTCGACGCTGACTCCGCCGTCGACGACGGGGATGAGGTGTGCGTACGCGAGCTGGTTGAGGACGTGGCGTGGCCACGGGCGGTCGACGCAGGAGAAGAGCACGTCGCAGTCGGCGGCCACCACGAAGCCGTCCGGTTCGGTGATGCTCGCCTCCAGTGCGGTGACCTGGAATTCCGAGGCGGTGGCGGCGCGACGAGCCTCGCGCGCGGCTAGGCGGACCTTGGGTCGCTTCATGCGGGCGTCGCGTGATGTGGCGTGCAGGAGGCGGTCGAGGTTGACGGTCTCCACGGTGTCGAAGTCGAAGAGGGTGAGGCGGCCTATGCCGGTGCGCGCGAGGGCCTCGACGACCAGCATGCCGACCGAGCCGGTACCGACCACACCGACATGGAGTCGGGCCAGGGTGTTCTGGGTCTGCTGACCCCACGCGGAGAGACTGCGCTGCTGCGCGCTCGTGACGACCGGAGTCGGGAGCAGAAGGCTGTTGAAAGTGACGGCGAATTCCTCGCCGACGACGCGGACGCTCTCGGCGTGCAGCGGCCGGTAGTGCCGAGGTCCGTGCTGCTGCCAGATCCGGGCGCTGTGCCCGCCGTCGCCTCCGGCGAAGGTCATCCCGAGTAGGGGGTGGTCGGTGAGCGCGAGGGCTTGTGCCGCGAAGGAGGCTTCAGCGTCGTGGTCGACCTGGTTCAGACGCTGCCAGCCGCGCCCCTGCGGGTGGGAGTGGATCAGGCCGACACCGCAGCCACGTTCAGCGGCCAGGGCTGCCGAACGCAGGAAGTAGGCGCTGGTGAAATCGACGGTGCCGTGCACGATGTGCTCCCCTTCCAGGGGAAGCGCGACGTCCACCAGCACGGCGGTGGTACGGCGGGCACCGGTGGCCGGACGCCACAGGACGAAACAGCAGTCCTCCTGCCCGTCGGTACGCAGGAGATGCTCGCCGAGTCGTCGGGCGAGGGACGAGGGTACGGCCGCGCTGAACCGGGTGATCATGCCGCTGCTCGCTCGTCGAGTTGTGCGAACAGGGTGCGCAGGTGTCGTAGGTAGCCCGGGACACTGCGGTCGGCAGCCCAGTTGGCGGCCGGACGGCTCCAGTACTCCCACTCCGTCCCCAGCCCGGAGGGGTGGACGGCCCCATGAGGGTGTCCGAGGCGTGGGCTCACGTGCGGGCCGCTGGGCGGGGTCGTGGGGAAGTCCGCGGCGGTCTGCACTCCGATCTTGACGGTCTGCCCGGTGTACGGGCCGGCCTCGACCGTGTAGTCGAAGACGATGAAGCCGTTCTGCTGCTGGGGCGTGTAGCCGGTGGCCTGAAGGCCTGCCAGCAGCGCGGCAGGCCCCCAGAGCGGCTCGGTCGTGGTCATGAGGTCGGGGTCGGACCCGTGGACAGCGACACGAACTTCTCGTGCTCGTGCACGGTGATCGGCTCCTCGCCCCGCCCCTCGAAGGACTCCTGGTGGCGACCGGTGATCTTGACGAGGTAGTGGCTGGCGGGGCTGATCCCGGCCAGTCGCAGGATCTCGTTCGGCGTGGTGTGGCGGGGAACCCCGGAGACCGGCTCACGGTCCACGGTGATCGTGACGGTCTTGGGGGCGGCGTCTGCCATAGGCATGGCGAGACCTCCTTGTCTCCCGGCGATGCCGGGGTCAAACGGACACGGACCGCGAGGTGCTGGTCCCGTGAACAGGAGAAATGGCCGGTCGGAAGATTTGAATGCACCAAACTGGTGCATGCAAACTCTCGATCTTGTGCCGATGTTAGCATGCACCAAGCCTGTTAATGCAAATGATTCGTGAGGCGGCTGGTGGAGCTCTCCTACCTCGACGTCGAGCTGGCCCGGTCCTGCAACGACGACGCCCTGCGCGAACGCCGCTTTGGCGCGGCACTGTCCGCGGTGCTGCGACGGCGGCTGGCGGAGATCGACGCCGCGGCCCATCTGGCCGCCCTGGCGTGCCTGCCGGCGGCCAGGCTGCGCCCTTGTCCAGACGGCCGTGGCCTGTTGCTCGTGTCCCTGGGGCCGTATGCGGATCTGCACCTGCGTCCGCGCGCCGATCCCCCTCCCCGGCTCACCGACGGAAGACTCGACTACGCGGGCGTCCGAGCCGTGATCGTCACGGATGTTCAGCCCGAACCTGCTGCGTTCAGCTCCCGCCCCGCACCCCTCCATGCCCGAAGAGAGGCACCGTGATGACCCCCGGCGCTGACCCGACCGCGTATGCGCCCCAGACCGTCCCTTCCCCTGGGGAGACCCTGAAGGAGACCCTGGAGGTCCTGGGGATCCCGCAAGCCGACCTCGCTCGCCGAACTGGACTGTCCACCAAGCACATCAACCAGGTCATTCAGGGCACCGCAGCGCTCAGCCCCGACACCGCCCTGTTGCTGGAGCGCGCCACTGGAGTGCCCGCTGGGCTATGGAGTGCGCGGGAGGCTGCCTGGCGTACGCAGCTCGCCCGCGAGGAGGAGGAGAGGGCTCTGAGCGAACATCTCGGCTGGCTCGACCACTTCCCTCTACGTGAGTTGGTCAGCCGCGACATCCTGCCGGACGGGTCCAAGAACGTGAGGAACCTTCGGCGGCTGCTCGATTTCTTCGGTGTGGCCACCCCCGAAGTCGCCCACAACGTGTGGCGTGGCTACCAGGCCGCGTTCCGTCGCTCCTCTGTACTCAGCCCGAACGAATACGCGACTGCGACCTGGCTGCGGCTGGCCGAACGTGAAGCGCGCAAAAAGCACTGCGAGCCGTACGACCGAGCGGCGCTCACCGATCTTCTGCCCCGCCTGCGTGAATTGACGTTGCAGGATCAGAACGTCTGGTCGGAGGAACTGCCGCGTCTCTGTGCCCAGGTGGGAGTTGCGTTGGTGTTCGTCCCGGCGCTGACCAAAACCAACGTCTCCGGAGCCACACGCTGGCTGACGTCCGACAAGGTCATGGTGGCCCTGAGCGACCGGTTCAAAACGGACGATCAGTTCTGGTTCAGTCTCTTCCATGAGCTCGCGCATGTCCTGCTGCACGGCAAGCGGCTGACCTTCATGGACGATCGTGACAACCTCTCGCCTGACAAACGTCACGAAGACACCAGCGAAGACGAGGCAAACGCGTTCGCAGCCAGCGTCCTCCTGCCGCCTGAGTACGCCACGGCATATCGAAGGCTGGCTGCCACCCGCTACCTCTCACTCGCAGACATCCAAGCCTTCGCCCGTTCTGCCGGTATCGCGTCCGGGATCGTCGTCGGACGGCTCCAGCACGACCGGGTCTATGACTGGGGTAAAGGCAACGGTCTCAAGCGCAAGGTCACGCTCGGCTGACAGAGGTCACCGAGATGTCATTCCCTTAAGTCGGGGACATGGCGGTGAGTCAGCAACGTCCATTGCACGTCTCCCGTTTCCGGAGTAGTTGCCCACGTAGCCAGGACTCTCTTGGTCACCAATTGTTCGAGCAGCAGAGGAAGTATCACGACGGGAGATCCGAACTCCCGCGCCATCAGGTCTGCTTCCGCGAACCCGTGGTCATTTCCGCGGGCCGTACGGGCCACCAGAGATAGAGCAGCAAGCTGCTGGAGGGGCGTGGCATCGGTGCGGACGCGTGACGCGGTGCGCAGAGCCCAGTCGGCGGCCTGGAGCCGGTCGGGGCGGGCTGGGTGTTGTGCGAGCAAGCCCGCGTCGAGAAGTTGAACCGTCACTGCTCGATCGGAGGAAAGGGTGGTCCGCAGCCAGCGTGCCCGGCTGAGTTCCTCCCAGGAGGGCGCGGTCGGCCTGAGGCGGAGACTGCGCAACACCCCGAGGGGAATCCTGGCCTGAGCAGCGTCGTTCAGACGCAACGCGCATTGAAGGGCGATAAGCCGGGCGGCAGCTCCCGTCTCGGCCGGGAGAGCCGCCGCAAGGTAGTTCAGCATCTCGTGTACGCGGGTTCGGCTGTCGGGCCCTTTGGGGTGGCGCCGCTTTCGGGTGGAACCTGAGCGTCCGCAGGGCGATGCCCTGGTGGCCAGGATTGTCTCGGGAACGACGGCGGCGTGAGACGTAGCCGCAGCGCACGCTGTACACGCGTCGGTGAGGCGCCAAATGCGGCCGCCGCGCTCGCGTGTGAGCAAGAGCCTGATGGGGCCGTTACAGCCCCGATGGCGAGGATGCCAACTGCAGCCGCGTTCATGGCATTGACACGTCCGAAGGTGAGGCAGGACGCGATCGCAACGGGCGTGCGATGCCAGATGGGCCAGGAGCTCGGTTCGTGCCGAGGGGCCGTTGAGCGGTCGGCCGTTATGGGTGCAGTGCTGGCATACGAGGACCGGGCCGCCAGGCTTCGGACACAGTTCCACCGTCCAGGTGCGTCGCACTCCAGGGTGAGCGAAGAGGAGCCTCATGGCGCGTGCGTTCCTCCTGTCGTTTCCGCGCCGGCCCCCGTCGGGCTGGGATCGGGCGCCCACGGTAGTGCAGACCTCTGCCCTCTGTTGAGCTGCTGACTAGCAGAAATAGGGCAGAGGTCTGCACTGACAGGGCAGGTGTCTGCACCGTCGGATGGTCAGGTGACGATCTTCCCGCCCGACCCGGACTTCGGCGCTCTGCGTCTGGAGCTCGCTCGGCTGCGTGCGGCGCGGAGATGGACGTACGACGAGCTGGCCGCCCGGAGCGGCCTGGCCAGAAGGACCCTCATCGAGATCGAGCAGGGTCGGACGATCGGCACCCTCAAGACTTGGCACGCTCTCGCTCACGCGCTCGGTACGCCGCTCGACGAACTCTTCAGTTCCCTCTGTCGCGGGCACGAACCGCCTGAGCGGACGGGCGGCTGACGGACCGTCGGGGCCTGTTCGGCAATCACTCGATCGGGCAGGTCGATGTGAACACGTGATCGGCGCATCGAATGTGTGTCGCCAAGATTGGGGCCATTTGGTGGACTCCACCGGCCCGAGCGTCGCCCGTCCGGCGTGCTGCCTGGCAGCTTCACACACATGCGCCCCTCACCCACACGCCGACGCTGGGACAACAGCCCCGTCGTGGCCCATCAACGACGCTCCTTGCGTGTCGATCCCGACAGCCCGACCCGGCTTCTGCGCTGTGCCCAGCGCGACCGATGCCGTGAGTGCGGCAACCTTGTCGAGTGGTACCACCGAGCTTGTGACCGCCCCGTCCGCCTACATCCACGGGAGTTGCCGGCGGTCGAGGTTCCGGCCGGCTGCCGCTGGCACGTCAGCTCCGGTCTCGCGTATCCCGCCGGGGATGGCAGCGTATGGTGCCGACTGGCCCACGCCGCCGTCTGCCCCGCCCGCGATGCCACCTCCGTCATCGCTCCCGCGCTGACAGGGCTACGGCGGGCGTTGGCGGTGAACACGCGTCGCCTGACGGACACCGGCGCCTTCATCCCGGCCGCAGGCGCGGACCTTCCGGAGGAGCAACGGGACGTCTGTCGACCCGCCAGACCCGTCGTCCAGATCCTGTACATCCGCTACCTCGCCGCGCGCCCTGTGGGCGAGATCCAGTGCGTTGCCCAGACGCGGCATCGTGACCGCTGCACTCGCATCTTGCTCACTCCAGACGGCTCCACCGGTATCTGGACCTTGGTTCCAGCAACAGCCGAGCGAGGCCAACTGGCCCTTCCTGCTGAGGTGATGGCTCTGTACGACCTCTCCTCCCTGCCGTACGCAGAGCAGTTGCGGTGGCGCACCCAGCGCTGCCCTCAGCACGCTGCCGCCCCGACGGCGGCAGACCTGGTACGTGCCGAATGGGAGCCCTTCGATCCACTTCTTCACCATGACTGCGTGAGTCGTAGGCTCCCCATCCACGGACGCCGACCGCGCCCGGGCGGCGACGCGCGGAAGACAGCCCGGCGATGACGCGGCAGCACGCTATCGAGATCATCCTGACCAGGCCAGTCACCCGCGGAGAGCTTCAGCGGGCCTGTCGGGCGGTGTCGCTCGCCGCGAATGCCGACCACACCCGGCTGATGACCGTGCGCCGCGGCAAGTCGCCTGGCCAGGCACTGCGGTCACTTCGGCGGGAACTCGATCGGCTACTTCCCATCGACGTGCTCACAACTCACTACACCGACGGGTCCGGCCAGGTTTTGTTGAACGTCGTCCTGCCTCGTGCCACACGCTCGTCGGTTCTCCAGGCCGCGGCAGCCGGGAAGCAGAAACCCGGAGTCTTCCTGGGCCGGGCCGTCGTAGCGGCCCTTGAACGGAACGAGCGGGACCGCACTCGACGACTGGCCGCGCAGGTCAAGAGTCTTCTTGCCCACCACACCCCTGAAGACGTACTGAGCTGTGCGGCCCACCTCCTGCTGCACAGCCGTCAGCGGGCGTCCTCTCATTCATACGACGCGGACAGCTCCCACACGACCCCGTAACCCACTCCTCCACGGAGCCCCTGTTGCACCCTCCCACTGACGAACAGGCCCAGGCTGTCGACGCCTTCCGCGACGGACAGCACCTGGTTCTCCAAGCTGGCGCCGGCACCGGCAAAACCAGCACCCTGTGCCTGCTTGCCGCGAGCACCGGTCGCCGTGGCCGCTACCTGGCCTTCAACAAGGACATTGCCAACGATGCCGCAGGCCGATTCCCGCGTGCCGTGCTGTGCAAGACCGCGCATGCGACCGCCTACGCAGCCATTGGCCACCGTTTCGCCCGCCGCCTCAGCAGCCCTCGCCAACCTGCATGGCGGATTGGACAGGCCCTCGGTATCAGGACACCCGTCCGCATCGGTGACCACGAGGTCAGCCACAGGGCGCTGTCCCACGCCGCGTTGCGTACAGTGGCCCGCTTCTGTCAGTCCGCCGACCAGGCTCTGGCACCCCATCACGTACCCGCGCTGCGCAGGCTCGGAACACCAGCCGAGCACGCCCAACTCGCCGAAGCGGTCATGCCGTTCGCCCGGAAGGTCTGGACAGATCTGCAGAATCACGAGGAAGGGGTCGTCCGCTTCGAGCACGACCACTACCTGAAGCTCTGGGCCCTGACCGAACCCAAGATCGAGACCGACTTCCTCCTCCTCGACGAAGCCCAGGACACCAACCCCGTCCTGGAACAGGTATTCGCCGCTCAACGCGGCCACGCACAGCTCGTGATGGTCGGGGATTCCGCACAGGCCATCTACGGGTGGCGTGGTGCCCGAGACGTGATGACAGGCTTCGACGCCACCCATCTCACCCTGACCCGTTCTTTCCGCTTCGGCCCTCTCCTCGCCGAACAGGCCAATCGGTGGCTTGCCTTCACCGACGCACCGATCCGGCTGACCGGCACCGACACAATTCCCACCAAAGTCAGCCCGGTCATCTCTCCGGACGCAGTCCTGTGCCGCACCAACATCGGCGCCATGACCGAAGTCGTGAGGCAACTGGAAGCCGGCCGACGGGTGGCTCTGACACGAGGCGGACAGACACTCGTCGCACTGTCTCTCGCCGCCCGGGACCTCAAGGACGGCCGTCGCACCTCCCACCCGGAACTCGTTCTGTTCGCCTCCTGGGGCGAGTTGCAGGAGTACGCGGATTACGACCCCGCTGGCCGGGACCTTCAGCCGTTCGTAGAACTCGTCGATACCCATGGCCCCGAAGCCATCATCGCCGCCGTCGACGCACTCACCGACGAAAACAACGCTGAGGTCACGGTCTCCACAGCCCACAAAGCAAAGGGCCGGGAATGGCCCAAAGTCAGAATCGCCGACGATTTTCCCCCGCCGCCAGACAGCGACCAACAGGACGACAGCGGCCGCGCGATCCCGGAACCCGTGAGCGCTACGGACGCACGGCTCGCCTATGTCGCAGTCACTCGCGCCCGCCACCAACTGGACCTTGGAGGACTCACGTGGATCGAGAATCAACCGGCTGTAGTCGACAGCGTATGAAGATCCAAACCGAGGCACATGGCTGGCAGCAACTAGCCAGTTCTTCATCTTGGACAGCGGCTGGGGCGAGCAAACACCTATCTGCGAACAGTCGGCGTACAACCTGAATCGTCTGCAGGTAGGGCTCTGATCTGGTCTTATGAGCCGGTCTGAGCCCTCTCCCGTGTCGTACCGACTACGTGTGCCAGTCGAGTACGTGCGACCAAGCTTCGAGGTGCTGGGAGATCACTTTCTACGGCAGCCTGGCGGCGGCACGCATTCGGTATTCGGCCGTGCTGAACCAGGGAGCACCGCTCTGCGCAGGGTGCGCGTGCAAGGGCGCGGTGCGAGACGGCCTTCGTGTATCGGAACACACGTCGATGAGGAAGGTCGCGCCCCCAGAAGGGCATCGCATCGGCCAGAGGCCCTTGAGCGGACGGTGTTGCGTCGGCAACTTCGAGACAAGTATGGGATCGACGACAACTGCATCGGGGTGCGCACGAGTTACGGGTGTCTTCTGCAATACCCGTTGTTTCGAAATCTCGCAGTCAACTCATAGTGAAGGCCGCAAATAGAGAGCAAAGAGGACCTCGGGCGTCACAGATGTTGCACAGGAAATAATGGTGGCAAGCTACCCATTTCCGCACCACCCGTCCATCTGGCTTGATGGGGTCCCTCGCGTCCGAGTCTGGGAAATGGACGTTGCTGCTCCGCGCCAGGGCGGGAAACCATGCGTGGTGCGGCATGTTCATGACCGACCGAGTGTCGCGGTGTCACGAAGTTTCGTGCCTAGGGGGCTGCGTCATGAACATCCGTCGATTCAAGCTGCTCAGATCCGGGGTGGTGTTCGCTCTCCTCGTGGGCCTGACCTCCGCCGTCCCGGCCGTGGCGGTAGCCGCGCCGGCCTCGGTCGGCGGAGCCTCGGCCACGGCGAGGCCGAGGCCCGTGGAGCCGCAGCACGCGATGACGCTTGCGCAGCGCCGCACCGAAGTCGGAAACGACCGCGCAACTGGCGTGCGTGCCAAGTCCGTTGTGTCCCTGCGGGGGTCGCACCCCACCTCGTCGGCGCTGCGCACGGAGACCGACAAGGCGCGGAAGACCGCCTCGGCACACGGCGCCGCCGCGATAACCGCCCTACAACCGGACGCAGTTGCCGCCACCAGCGTCTGGGGCGTGCCGGACAACGTGGTGATATCGGGGCCCGGCGGCGATCCTCGGGCCTGGGCCAACCTGGAAGTCTCGCCGGGTTCTTTCAACATGGGTGTGGTGGTTCCGGGCGAGACGCTGACACTGGGCGCCGACATCTGGAACTCGGTCGACGACTACGACTCGACGAGCGGCACCTATCTGGATGTGACAGCCCAGGTGCACGTCACCTGGGAACTCTCGGGCTGTGGGGCGAACATCACGATCGACGACGGTCAGGTCGTCACCGCGCATTCGTCGTTCACGCAGCTCAACACCAGCAACGGCGGTCCGACGCCGGCCCCGCCGCGCGTGTCCACGCCGTACACGGTGCCGCAGGACTGCCCTTCCGGCGGCGGCAAGTACATCAGCCTGGACGTGGTCGGCACCGTGACGGACACGGGCGGCACGTCCGGTGGGACCACGGTCAACGCCTACACGTTCCCCTCGCTCCAGGCGGCCCAGACCTACGGTGGCCGCTGCGGCGGCACGGCCTCCGGTGCCGCCCGGCCCCAGGCGTTGGACTGCGACCCGGTGAACTCGTCGACCGGCGCCTTCGCCGAGGCGTTCACCGACGCGACCGTGGCTGCCCCCGGCGTACCGTTCACGCTGTCGCGCAACTACTCGTCCAACGACACGACTTCGGGCGCCCTGGGCACCGGCTGGACCCTGCCCTGGGAGACCTCTCTCACGGTGGCCACGAACGGTGACGTCACGGTCCGCGACGAGAACGGCGCCACCTTCACCTACACCAAGACCTCCACCGGCACCTTCACCACGCCCCTCCTGGCCCGCTCGACCCTCGCGGCGGTTTCCGGGGGCGGCTACACACTGACCACGCTGGACGGCCAGGCGCTGACGTTCAGTTCGGCGGGGCTGCTCACCGGCAGGAAGGACCGTTCGGGGCAGGGGCTCGCATTCGCCTACTCCGGCGGGCAGTTGGCCACCGTGACGGACGCCGCCGGGCGCGCGGTGAGTCTGTCGTTCAGCGGCTCCACCCTCAGCCGGGTCACGC
This sequence comes from Streptomyces sp. NBC_01478, assembly GCF_036227225.1. Classification (GTDB taxonomy): domain Bacteria; phylum Actinomycetota; class Actinomycetes; order Streptomycetales; family Streptomycetaceae; genus Streptomyces. The sequence goes on from NZ_CP109444.1 coordinate 8,246,580, forward strand.
TCGCGGACGGCCGGCACGTCGACTACGCCTACTCCGCGGGTCGGTTGACGACGGTCACGGGTCTCGACGGAGGCACCACCACCTACACCTACGACACCGGCGGCCGGCTCTCGAAGATCGACGACCCGCTCGGTCACGACGTGGTGAGCAACGACTACGACTCCGCCGGGCGCGTCCTCACACAGACCGACGCCACGGGCGAGGCCACCACGTTCGTGTACCGGACCGGGGAGACGGACATCACCGCCCCGGACGGGGGCGTCTGGAGTGACCTGTACGCAGGCGGTCTGCTGACGGCCCGTTACGACCCCTTCGGCAACCGGACGTACTTCGGCTACGACGGCTACGGCAACCGCACCTCCGTCCTCGACCCGCTCGGCGACCACACCACCTACACCTACGACACCACGGGCCACCAACTCACCCATGTCACACCGAACATGACGGAGAAGTGGACCTACACCTCCGGCAACGTCGCCACCTACACCGACGGACGCTCGGACAAGACGACCTACGGCTACGACAGCGCCAACCGTCTGACCTCGATCACGGACCCCGCCGGCGGGGTGACCAACCTGACGTACACAGCGGCGGGACTCACCTCCTCGGTGACGACACCGCGCGGCAAGAAGACGTCCTACGGCTATGACACGGCCGGCAACCTCACCTCCGTCACCTCGCCGCTGAACGAGCAGACCACCTCCACCTACGACGCGTCCGGCAGACGGCTGACCAGCTCCGACCCGCTCGGCGACACCACCGTGTACACCTACGACGCCGCGGACGACGTCACCTCGGTCACCGACCCGCGCGGCAAGAAGACGTCGTATGCCTACGACGCGGCGCACAACCTGACCTCCGTCACCGATCCCCTCGGCGCGGCCATGAGTTACGTCCACGACGCCGCGAACCGGCTGACGTCGGTGAAGGACGCGGCGGGCAAAACCACAACTCGTGTCTACAACTCGGCCGGTCTGGTCGCCTCGGTCACGGATCCGCTGGGCGCCACCACGAGTTACGGATACGACAAGGGCGGCCGGCTGCTGAGCACTGTCACCCCGCGTGGCAACGTCGCCGGCGCCAACCAGGCCGCGTACACGTGGAGTTACGGCTATGACAGTGCGGGCGACCGGCTCACCGTCACCGACCCGACCGGTGCGACCACCGCCACCGCCTACGACGCCGACCAGCGCCCCGTCAAGGTCACCGACCCGCTCGGCAGGGCGACCGCCTACGCCTACGACGACGATGACAACACCACCAAGGTCACCAACCCGCTGAGCCAGAGCGTCAGTTGGACCTACGACAAGACCAACCGGGTCACGAAGATCACTGATGGGCGTTTCTACTCCACCAGTTACGGCTACGACACCGACCACGATCTGACCTCCGTCACCTCACCGTTGGGCGCGGTGACGACCTACACGGTCGACGACGACGGCCGCCGTATCACCGCCACCGACCCCCGGGGCAATGTCTCCGGCGCCAACGCGGCCTCGTACACGTGGAGTTACGCCTACGACAAGGCCGGCCACCCGACCACCGTCACCGACCCGACCGGCGCCGCCACCCACCGCACCTACGACGCCGACGGCAACATCGCCTCCACCACCGACGGCCGCGGCAACTCCACCGCCTACGCCTACGACGCCGCCGACAACCTCACCACCGTCACGGCACCCGACACCGGAGTGAGCGCGTACACCTACGACGCCTTCGGCGACATCACCGGCCGCACCGACGCCGACGGCCACGCGACGGCGTACACGTACGACGCCGACCACCGCCTCACCAAGACCACCGACCCGCTCGGCCGCGCCGACAGCTACGCCTACGACGCCGACGGCGACGCGACCGTCACGACCGACGCCCGCGGCCAGACCATCACCACCGCCTACGACGGCCGCGGCCTGCCGACCGGCCGGGCATACAGCGACGGCACCACCGCCGTCGCCTACACCCACGACGCGGCCGGCCAGGTCACCGGCATCACCGACGCCACCGGCAGCCGCACCGCCACCTATGACACCGCGGGCCGGCTGCTCACCCTCTCCGCCCCCGGCAGCAGCACGCCGTTCACCTACACCTACGACGCCGACAACGACGTGACGGCACGCACCTACCCGGACGGCAACCAGGCCACATTCACCTACAACTCCGACGACGAGGTCACCGCCCAGACCGCCAACTCGGCCACCACCAAGTACGCCTACGACGCGGCCGGGAACCTCACCACCACCACACTCCCGACCGCCAACGGCTATACGGAGAGCCGCGCTTACGACGGTGCGGGCCAACTGGCGACCATCGCCTCGGCCAACTCCACCAGCACGCTGGCGAGTTGGTCGGCCACGCGGGACGCGAACGGCTCTCCGTCGACGGTGACGTCCACCCGCGCCGGCACCGCCCAGCCGCCGACCGGCTACAGCTACGACAGCAACGGCCGCCTGCTCTCGGAATGCACGGCGCCTTCCGGCTCCACCGGCTGCCCGACCGGCTCCTCGAAGACCACTTACACCTACGACAAGGCCGGCAACCGCCTCACCAAGGCGACCGGCACCGCGAGCACGGGCTACACCTACGACGCCGCCGACGAACTGACCAAGGCCGTCACCGGTTCGACCACGACCGCCTACACCTACGACGCCGACGGCGACCAGACCTCCGCGGGCACCACGACCTACAAGTACAACGCCGCGAGCCAGCTCTCCGGCGCCACCGTCGGCTCCACCGCGTACACCTACACCTACGACGCCGCCGGCAACCGGACCACCACCAAGACCAACGGCACGCTCTCCCGCACCACTTACTGGGACATCGACAACCCCCTGCCCCAGATCGCCGACGAGACCAACGGCTCCGGCACCCTGATCGGCGACTACCGCTACGACCCCCTGGGCGAGCCCCAGACCCTGCGCACCAGCGCGGGCACCTACTACGACCACCACGACCTGTCCGGCTCCATCACCGACCTCACCAGCTCGGCCGGGGTCGACCAGACCAAGTACGCCTACGACGCGTACGGCACCACCACAGCCACCACCCTGGTCACCGGCGCACCGGCCAACCCCTTCACCTACACCGGCCAGTACCAGGACCCCGCCGGCACCGCCCTCGGCTACCAACTCCGGGCCCGCACCTACGACCCGAGCACCGGCCGCTTCACCAGCACCGACCCCGCACCCAGCTCCGTCGCAGCCCCCTCCACGTCCTCCTACGCCTACACCGACGACGACCCGACCACCCTCACCGACCCCTCGGGCGCCTGCCCCGAATGCGTCAGCGCCGCTGTCGGCGGCATCGTCGGCGGAGTCTTCGGCGGCATCGGCTACTCCCTCAGCCACCCCCACGACTTCAGCTGGAGCGGCTTCGGCACCGCCGCCGGCAAGGGCGCCCTGTACGGCTTCGGCGCCGGGCTCCTCATGCCCGCGGCCGGCGCAGGAGCCGTGGACCTCCTGGGTCTGGAAGAAGGCAGCACCGCCGCCACGGCGACCTCGGCCACCGTCAACGCGGGCGTGGGCGCGGCCTACACCTGGGCCTTCGACAACGCCCTGTGCGAACCCACCACCCCCGGCGACCTGCTTCTCGGAGCACTCGGCGGAGCCTTCTCCGGCCTGTTTTCCTCCGGTACCCCCACGTGGCTCTCCGCAGTTGAGGACTCCGGCGCGCAGCCTCGTACGTACCCCAATCTTTACGACGATCCGGACGTGCTCGCCCAGGAACTGGCCGACGCAGCAGATGCGGGAGTGGCTCCCATCGACACGGGAACTCGTGCATTCGACGACGCAGTGACAAACGGAGGCAACTACTTGTGGGCCGTTGGGGCCGATGGGAAACTCCGCATCATCCCGGACGCGTCCAACAAGATCAAACACTCCGTACTGTTCGGAGGGGGCCGAGTGCAGGGAGCCGGAGATGTAACCTTCACGAACGGATCGGTGAGCCTCATCAGTGACAAGAGCGGCCACTACTATCCGATGCTGGACCTCGATGTGCCCGATTCCTATCTTCAGTCAGGCGTCAATGCATTCCGAAACGCAGGCATAGATGTTCCGGGAGAGGCCGTCAGGCCGTTCGCGTGGTGATCGGCATTGAATAATCCGATGGCCGACTACGGCACGCTTATCAGGCTTGAACCCGCACAGCTCTCGGAGGCCCTCTGGCGGCTGTCCCCGCCGATGTCTCCGGGACGCCGGGCGAGATGGGTCCTTGCCCTGGTAGACATCGCGTTCACAGATTACTACGCCGTCAATCAGAAGTCGGACATCGACCTGACTATGCGGCTTGCCTTCGCATCGAGGCTGCTGGATTTCATCGACCGTGAACTGGAGATTGACGCCCAGGCGGACATTGCCGGCGAGTACATGAGATTCTCCCGCAAGGCAATGAATGACGGTGTGCGAGATGTACCCCGGAACCTGCAGGTTGATTCCGTGGTGGCGCGAGTTCTGGAGTGCTTCTCCCTTACTCGTGTGCAGGCGTTGCAGGTGGCCGGTATTAGGCGTGAGCGATACCTGGATGCACTCACCGCACACCTGCAAGGTGAAGAATTCGATCGGGCGGTCCGTGTCCCTGGAGTCGCCGAACTCCTGGTATTGAACAACCTGCTGTCCGAAGTGCGCTGGTTCCAGGAGAAGGTGTCCGATGTGAATATTTCGGGAGAGCTCACCTCTTGGCTTGACATTTCTGCCGACCTTGCGCTCGGAGAAACTGTGGCGCAGTTGCTCGCCAGTCGAAGGGGAAGGGTTCAGGGGAGCCCTTGATCTGAGATCCGGAGGGCCTGTCATTGGCGGTCTTTCTGCCGATCGACCACGGTGGACTCGATCTGGCTGCGCAACAACGATCTGGGAGGCTGCCCGAAAGACCGGTTGTCCCCACATGTACGTGAGAACTGGTCGAGGCCCAGAAGCTGATCCCGGGCTCTTGATGCCGAGTGTGGGGCACCGCATGGGCGAGGCTCCACACCGGTCCGCAGCGCTGATTACGTGCACGTCCTTCTGGTGCTGCCCGCGCCGAACTCGGCCTGGTTGTCTGCCTCGACGTGAGGATTTGCGTCGACTGCTCATGCCGTGCGCGGACGCGCTCTCTGTTGGCGGCAGGTCTGGTAGCGCTGGATGACGCAATGACTGTTGTCAGTGCTGCGCCGGTACATCGAGGTCGTCAAGTAGCCCGCGGACCCGGCGCTCGATCGCGTCGCGGATAGGCCGGACGTCGTCGACGGTCTGGCCAGCCGGGTCGTCCAGGGTCCAGTCGAGGTACCGCTTGCCGGGGAAGACCGGGCAGGCGTCGCCGCAGCCCATGGTGACGACGACGTCGGCGGCGCGGACGATCTCCTCGGTCCAGGGCTTGGTGAACTCGCGGGAGATGTCGATGCTGCGCTCGCTCATCGCGGCGATGGCCGACGGGTTGATCTCGTTTCCCGGTTCGGAGCCGCCCGACCAGGCCACGGCGCCGTCACCGGCGAGGTACTGGAAGAAGCCGAGGGCCATCTGGCTGCGCCCGGCGTTGTGAACGCAGAGGAAGAGCACGACGGGCTTGCCGTCGGTGATGTGGCCTTCGACCTTGGCCAGGGCGTGCAGGCGCTGGCGGGCGAACCGTTCGGCCAGGAGTGGCAGGTAGTTGGGGATGGTGCTGCGGCCGGCGAACTGGTCGTAGCTGGAGTGGAGGAACCGTTCGATGGTTTCCTCGCCGAAGGTGCCGTCGAACTGGCGGCGCAGGTGGGTGGCGGCGGTACGCAGGGCGAGTTGCTGGTCGATGCTCAAGTCGCGGTGTGGGAAGGACTCGGTCTCAGTCATCGCTGCCTCCAGGAGGTCGGACGGCGGGGGCCAGCCGGTCGATCCGGTTGGCGAGGTCACTCAAGGCGGCGGCGAAGGCTTCGTCGGTGCCAGTGCGGGTGGGGTCGGGGACCGACCAGTGCAGACGGTCGGGGACCCGGGGGCCGAGATGTTCGTGAGCGTTGTCGCAGACGGCGATCACGAGGTCGTCCGGGCGCAGCGTCTCGTCGATGTGGGAAGTACGGGTGGGGGCCAGGGAGAGGCCGTGTTTGCGTGCGGTCGCGACGGCTCGGGGGTGAATGCGTCGCGCGGGATCGGTTCCGGCCGAGGCGGTAGGGACGGTGCTGTGGCGCTTCCATAGGGCCGCGGCGAGGTGTGAGCGGGCGGAGTTGTGGGTGCAGACGAACACCACACGGGGTGCCGTACGCAAGGGTGTTGGCATGAGGTCGGCCAGGTTCTGCACGCGTAGGCGCAGGTAGGTGCGCCGTCGGTCTCCTTCGGAGCGGGACCGCTCGATCAGGCCGACCTGTTCGAGCAGCTTGAGGTGGTGGGCCAGGAGGTTGCTGGGCAGGCCCAGTTCCTGGCCGAGTTCGCTGGGTGAGGCGTCGCCCAGCAGGAGTCTGTCGATGATCGCCAGGCGTGCGGGTTCCCCCAGTGCCGCGTGCCGTTGCGCCCGCGACACCATGGATGTAGACCACTCAGCGTTCATTGACTCAATATTCGTTGAGCTAATGCCTGGAGTCAATGGTTCTGCGGGGGGAGAGGGGCGGTGTTTGGTGGGTAAGGCCGTCAGAGGGCGCCCAGCATGCGGCGCTGTACGTCGAGGTGGTGCTCGCTCATCCATGCCTGTGCCGCGATTTGGACCGCGTCCCATGGGGAGCCGAGGGGAGGAGTGTAGGAGAGGTCGAGTTCGCTGAGGCCGTCTACCGGCATGCCGTGGAAGAGCGCGGTGGCGTACGTGTCCACGCGCTTGGAGATCTCCGCGCCGCGCCGTCCGACGAGTTGGGCGCCGAGCAGGAGGCCGCTTTTGGTGTCGCCGGTGACGCGGATGGAGATCGGGGTGGCGCCGGGGTAGTACGCCTTGTGGTCGTCGGGGCGGCTCGCGGTGGTCGCCGGTGTCCAGCCCCGGCCGGAGTCGGCGGCTTCGTGGTCGCGCAGGCCGGTGCGGGCGGCGACGAGGTCGAAGACCTTGACCACCTGGGTGCCGAGGCTGCCCGCGAACCAGCGGGTGCCGCCGAGGGCGTTCTCGCCGGCGATCCGGCCCTGTTTGTGGGCGGTCGTCCCGAGCGGGAGCCAGGTCTTGCCGAGGAGGCGGTGGTGGGTGACGGCGCAGTCTCCGGCCGCGTAGACGTCGGGCAGTGATGTGCGCATGTACTCGTCGACGTCGATCGCGCCCTTCACGCCGAGTTGGGCTCCGGCGGTGGCGGCGAGGGTGGTGTCGGGTCGTACGCCGACGACGACCAGGACGAGGTCGGCGCTGCGGGTGAAGGGATTGCCGTTCGGCCCGGTGGCGCGCACCTGGAGTGTGTCGCCGACGGCGTCGCGAGCGATCGCGGAGACCTGGGTGCCGGTGATGACTTCGACGCCGTTGGAGGTGAGTTCGTCATGGACGAGGGCGCCGAGTTCGCGGTCCACGGTGGGCAGGACCTCGGGCAGGGCCTCGATCTGGGTGACGTGCAGGCCGCGGGTGGTGAGGGCCTCGGCCATCTCCAGGCCGATGTAGCCGGCGCCGATGACGACGGCCGACTTCGGGTTGCGCGCGGCGATGGACTGCATGACCCCGAAGGTGTCGCCCATGTTGTGCAGGAGGTGAACGCCGTCCTGCGGGCCGAGCGCGTCGGGCCCCGTCAGTCCCTCGATGGGCGGGCGGGAGCTGACGGCCCCGGTGCCCACGATCAGTGCGTCGTACGGCAGTTGCTCGATCGATCCGGTCCCGTCGCGCACCATCACGCGCTTGCCGGTCACGTCGATGCCGGTGGCGAGCGTGTTGGTGCGGACCTCCATGCCGGTGGCTTTGAGGTCGGCGAGGGTGCGGTGGGCGAGGCTGCTCCAGTGGTCGACCTCTCCGGAGACGTAGTACGGGATGCCGCAGATGGAGAAGTTCGGGTAGGCGTCGGCCACCACCACGGTGACCTCGCTGTCGGGATCCAACTCGCGGGCGCGCAGGGCCGCACTGATGCCGGCGTCGCTCCCGCCGATGGCGACGATGCGTTTGCTGGCCATCGAGAAACCTCCGTCGGAGATCGGAGAAGGGGAGGTGGTGGGGGCTGCTGTTCGCGCCCCCACCGGCGTCGCGTGTCAGGCGAGGTGGTCGGCGAGTTCGCGTTCGAGGGCGGCCTTCGGCTTCGCGCCCACGATGGTCTGCACGACCTCGCCGCCCTTGTAGAGGTTCAGCGTCGGGATGGACATAACGCCGTAGCGGGCGGCGATGGCCGGGTTCTCGTCGATGTTGAGCTTGACGATCTCGATCTTGTCGCCGTGCTCGGCGGCGATCGCCTCCAGCGAGGGTGCGATCTGGCGGCAGGGGCCGCACCAGGCGGCCCAGAAGTCGACCAGGACGGGTTTGTCGCTGGCGAGAACGTCCTGGTCGAAGGAGTCCTCGGTGACGTTCTTGAGAGCCATGGTGATTCTCCAGGAGGCGTCAGACGGCGATTGCGATCGCTTCGTCGGTGGTGTCGGAGTCGCTCAGGGAGGCGAGGTACCGCTCGGCGTCGAGGGCGGCGGCGCAGCCGGACCCGGCCGCGGTGATGGCCTGGCGGTAGGTGTGGTCGACCACGTCGCCCGCGCCGAAGACGCCCGCGATGTTCGTACGCGTGGAGGGGGAGGCGACCTTGAGGTAGCCCTCGTCGTCCAGGTCCAGCTGGCCGGTGACCAGGTCGGTGCGCGGGTCGTGGCCGATGGCGACGAACAGGCCGGTTGCCGGGAGGCGAGAGGTCTCGCCGGTGACGGTGTCGCGCAGGGTGAGCCCGGCGAGCTTGCCGCCGTCCTCGTGGATCTCGGCGACCTCGCTGTTCCAGGCGAAGGAGATCTTCGGGTCCGCGAGCGCGCGGTCCTGCATGGTCTTGGACGCCCGCAGGGTGTCGCGACGGTGGACGATCGTCACGGAACAGGCGAAGCGGGAGAGGAAGGTGGCCTCCTCCATCGCCGTGTCGCCGCCGCCGACCACCACGATGTCGTGCCCGCGGAAGAAGAAGCCGTCGCGGGTCGCGCAGTACGACACACCCCGGCCCGAGAGCGCGTCCTCGCCGGGCAGGCCCAGCTTGCGGTGCTGCGAGCCGGTCGCCACGATGACGGCCTTCGCCCGGTGGACCGTACCCGCGCTGTCGGTGACGGTCTTGACGGCGCCGGTGAGGTCGACCTCGACGATGTCGTCGGGGACGAGTTCGGCGCCGAAGCGTTCGGCCTGGGCCCGCATGTTGTCCATGAGGTCCGGGCCCATGATGCCGTCGCGGAAGCCGGGGAAGTTCTCCACCTCGGTCGTCTGCACCAGCGCGCCGCCGGCCGTGACCGCGCCCTCGAAGATCAGCGGCTTCAACGAAGCGCGGGCGGTGTAGAGGGCGGCGGTGTATCCGGCGGGGCCGGAGCCGATGACGATGACGTTGCGTACGTCCGCAGTCGTGTCCGTCGCTGTACTCATGCTTGCGGCTCCGGCGCGATCTCCTTGAGCAGGCCCTCTACGAGCACCTTGATCTCGTCGCGGATCGGACGGACGGCCGCGACGCCCTGGCCCGCCGGGTCCTCCAACGTCCAGTCCAGGTACCGCTTGCCGGGGAAGACGGGGCAGGTGTCGCCGCAGCCCATGGTGATGCAGACGTCCGACTCCTTCACCGCGTCCACGGTGAGCATCTTCGGGACCTCCGCGGAGATGTCGATGCCGACCTCGGCCATGGCCTCGACGGCGGCCGGGTTGACGCCGGCGCCCGGGTTGGAACCGGCGGACCGGACCTCGACGCGGTCCCCGGCCAGGTGGGTCAGCCACGCGGCGGCCATCTGGGAACGGCCGGCGTTGTGGACGCAGACGAACAGCACGGAGGGCTTGTCGGCCATCAGAGGTCTCTCTTGTCTCGCAACAGAACGGGCACGACATATCAGTACCCGGTGGTGTCAGTCACCGCTGATGTGACAGTATCAGCGCATGCTGACGTCAGTCGACACTGATCTGATCCGGGTTCTGGCCGACCCGCTAAGGCTCCAGATCGTGACCTTGCTCGCCCAAGAAACGCTGTGCACCACTCACCTCGTGGAGGAGACCGGTGCCCGGCAGACCAACCTCTCCAACCACCTGAAGGTGCTGCGCGAGGCCGGGGTCGTCGAGACGGAGCCGTGCGGCCGGTACACGTACTACAAGCTGCGTCCGGAAGTCTTCGCCTCGCTCGCCGGTCAGTTTGCCGACCTGGCCGAGTCCGCTCGTGCCGCCGTAGAGAACAAGAGGGCCTGCCCATGACCGCCGCCGAAGCCGCCCCGGTCGCGGAGTCCGCCGCACACGCCGCCGAGCCGGCCTCCGTCGGGTCTGCGCCGGGTGCCACCCCGCCGCGTAATCCCCTGGTTGCCCGGGCCGCCGCCGAACTCATAGGCACGGCGCTGCTGGTGGCTGTCGTGGTCGGCTCCGGTATCCAGGCCACCAACCTGAGCCACGACGTGGGTGTGCAGCTCTTGGCCAACTCCCTGGCCACCGTCTTCGGACTCGGCATCCTGATCCTGTTGTTCGGACCGGTCTCCGGTGCGCACTTCAACCCGGTCGTCACGCTGGCCGAGTGGTGGACGGCGCGACGTGGCGGCGCCGGGGTCACCCTGCGCGAGGTGGCCGTGTATGTGCCCGCGCAGATCGTGGGTGCGATCGTGGGCGCGATCCTGGCGGATGCGATGTTCGGCGAGCCGCTTGTGAAGTGGTCCACGCATGACCGTTCGGCCGGGCATCTGTTGCTGGGTGAGGTGGTCGCGACGGCTGGTCTGATCCTGCTGATCTTCGGCCTGGCGCGTGCCGACCGGCTGCAGTTCGCGCCCGTGGCCGTCGCGTCCTATATCGGCGCCGCGTACTGGTTCACGTCGTCGACGTCCTTCGCCAACCCCGCCGTGACTATCGGCCGCGCCTTCACCGACTCATTCGCGGGCATCGCGCCGGGTTCGGTCCTGGGGTTCATCGGCATGCAACTCGTCGGTGGGGTGGTCGGGTTGGCCCTGGTGGCGCTTGTCTTCATGCGCGGTCGCCCTGCCGAATGACGTACACGACACAGGTGGTGGTGATCTGCGGTGCTTCATGACGGGCTGCAGTTTCACCACACGTACCTGTGCCGAGGGTAGGAGCCAGTGGTGTGCAGGGGAGGTCGGGCCGATCCGCTGAAGGGCGATGTACACGAGGGCCAGGGGCACCCCGTACACGGTGGACGGCCTTGCTCCTGTGCAGGGCAGCAGCCGTGAACGCTTGACCTTCAAGTCGGGTCGAAGGTTTACCGTCGGACGCATGACGACCTACCGGATCTCGCAGCTGGCGGATCTCTCCGGCGTTCCGGCCACGACACTGCGCTTCTACGAGGACGCCGGCCTGCTGCCCGCGGACCGCACCCCGGCCCGGTACCGCCAGTACGGCGACGACGCGGTGGAGCGCCTGGCGTTCATCTCCTCGGCGAAGCTCCTGGGCCTGGCACTGGAGGAGATCCGCGAGCTCCTGGACGTGCGCGAGGAAGGCGTGTGCGCCTCGGTACGGGCCCGGATGCTGCCACTGGTCGCCGCCCGGATCACGGAGACCGACGGCCGCATCGCCGAGCTGCGGGCGTTCAGCGGCCGTCTTGCCGGTGTCCACGCCGACCTGTCGGGCCCGGCCCCCGAGGGTGCGTGCGGTCCGGACTGCGGCTGCACCACCACGACGTCGACCGCGGCCCCCGGACCGGTCCCGGTACTGCTGTCATCCACCCGCCCCGCACCCGAAGAGGTTCCCGAAACGTGGCGCCAGGCCGCCGTGGCGTGCACGCTGGGCGGTGCCGAACTCGGCGAGCGCACCGAGCAGTGGCGCACGCTGGCCGGCAGGGCCGAGCGGCGCGAGGACATCCCGGACGGACTTCGGCTCGTCTTCCCGGCCGGCGCCGACCTCGCCGCCGAGGTCGCGGCCCTCGCGGCGGCGGAGCAGGGCTGCTGCGCCTTCTTCGACTTCACCCTCCATCTGACCCCCGACGCCCTCCAGTTGGATGTTCGCGCGCCCGAGAGCGCCGCCGGCATGCTGGCCGACCTGTTCGGAGCGACCGCATGACCACCCCCTCCTCTCCCCGCCCGGCCCGTCCGTGGGGCACCCTCGGCGCCGGCGCGGCTGCCCTCGCCGCCTGCGCGGTGTGCTGTGCGGGGCCGCTCCTCGCCATCCTCGGCGGTATCGGCGTCACCTCCGCGGTCGGGGCGCTGTGGATGCCCGTCTTCGCGGTGCTGGCCGTGGCCGCCGGACTCGGCATGCTCATGGTTCGGCAGCGGCGCAGGAAGGCGGCTTGCGGCACGGCCCCGGCCTTGGCCCCCACGGATCTCGGCATGCCCACCCTCGGTCCGAGTGCGGACGAGTCCGAGAGAGCGAAGAGCGGGCGCTGAAGCACGGCGCCGCGGGGGCGGGGGAGGAGCTGGCCCGGTGGCCTGTGAGGATGAGGCGGGGCCGCCGACCGGGGCCTCTGATCGGTACGAAGGAGCCGTTCGGGTGCCGCAGCAGCAGGGAGCGCAGGGCCTGGTCGAGCGGATGGAACACCACCAGGTCGCGATCTACCTGGCGGCGATGGCGGCAGGCGCGCTGCTTGGCTGGGCTGCCCCCGGAGCGGGGCCGGGGCTGGAGCACGCCATCAACCCGGTGCTCGGTGCGCTGCTGTTCGTCACCTTCCTCCAGGTCCCGGCCGCCGAACTGGTCCGCTCACTGCGCGACGGCCGGTTCCTGTCCGCCGCACTGGTGGTGAATTTCGTGGTGGTGCCGCTGGTGGTCGCCGCGATGTTCGCGTTCCTGCCCTCCGACCAGGCCGTCCGTCTCGGGATCCTGCTGGTGCTGCTGTGCCCGTGCGTGGACTACGTCATCGTCTTCTCCGGGCTGGCCGGCGGCAGCAACCGCCGCCTGCTGGCCGCCACCCCGGTACTGCTCGTCACGCAGATGTTGCTGCTGCCCGGGTTCCTGTACGTCTTCATGGGTTCGGAGTTGGCCGACATCGTCGAGGTCAGACCGTTCCTTGAGGCGTTCCTGATCCTGATCGTCATCCCGCTGGCCCTTGCCTGGGCCCTGCAGGCATGGGCCGCGCGCCGTCCGGCCGGTCAGAAGGTCTCCGACGCGGCGACCACCACGATGGTGCCGCTGATGGCCGCCACCTTGCTGGTCGTGGTCGCCTCCCAGGTCCCCAAGCTGGGCGACAGCCTCGCCGACGTCGCTGCGGTCATCCCCTTCTACATTGCCTTCCTGCTGGTCATGGCATTCGCCGGCAAGGCGGTGGCCCACCTGTTCCACCTCGAAGCCCCGGCAGCCCGCGCAATCGTCTTCACCGGCGCCACTCGCAACTCCCTGGTCGTCCTGCCGCTCGCTCTCGCCCTGCCTGATGACCTGGCCGTCGCCGCGGTCGTCGTGGTCACCCAGACCCTGGTGGAGGTCGTGGGCATGGTCACCTACGTCCGTCTGGTGCCCCGGCTGGTCCCCGAGAGGGCTCCTGCCAGCGCTGGCTAACTTGCCACAGACGAGTTCGTGGAGCAGGGGAGGGCGAATGACCTAGGTGACTTAGGAGGACGGCCCGGCCTGCAAGGTGCTTGCTGTTGTCCAAGCTCATGAACATTTCACCTCACCCCTGACGGCCGGGAGCCTCCGGAACTGGTGCCGAAGTGCAGTCCCTTGCTTCTGTGAACAAAGCCAAGTGATTGCACTTCAACGGCAGGGCACTGCCCATTCTTGTCAGGGTGTGTCAGAAGCCGCGGATGACTGCGTGCCTCGCTGCTGCCAGGCCAGAGTGATGGCGACAGTCACACCGCCGACGCTGACAGCGGCTGCGACAGCGGTGTAGCCGTAGGCGTCGGCGACGGGCCCGCCCGTGAGAGGGGCGAGGAGGTAGCCCAGGATGCCGATCTGGGACCAGAGGACCATCGCGGTGACGATGCGCTGTGCGGGTACGGCGTCGAGCAGGACCCCGATGGCGCCGGTGTTGGCCAGCCCGATGCCGCATCCCGCAACTGCCAGGGAGACGATCCACACCGGTACCGAGGAACTGGCCCCGGCGGCAGCGAGCCCGGCGATGACCAGCGCGGTCGAGGCCAGTAGGGCCCGGCGCGGGCTGAGCCGGGCGGCCAGCGCGGCGGCGACGGCCACCAGTACCGAAGTCGCCGCGTAGAGCGCGCCGATCTGGGCCTGAGCGAGCTTGGTGCCGAAGTGCAGTGGCAGCACTCCTTCCAGGGTGCCCAGAGCCATCACCGCAAAGGCGATACCGGCGCTGGCCGCCCAGAACCCGCGTGAGCGCAGTGCCCGGCGGTCGGCGGTGAACGTCGCACCATGTGCGGGCAGTTGCAGCGCCAATACGGGTACGGCCATCAGCAGGGTGAGTACGAGGTAGACGGCGAAGGGGTCGCGCACGCCGTGGATGGAGCCGAGCAGGGGACCCAGCAAGCCACCCGCGGAGTAGGCGGCGAAGACACGGCTCATGCACAGGTACTCCTGGCCGGGCCAGCTGGCCAGCGTAGTGAAGGTGATGCCCAGCCACAGACAGCCCGAGCCCAGCCCCATCACCAGACGGGCCGGCGCGAAGACGGCCAAGTCCGAGCCGAAGACGAACCCCAAGCTCCCCATCGCGACCAGCGCCAGGCTGACCATGATCACTGACGCCGGTGCCTGACGTCGCACTGCGGCGCCGCCCAGCGCGAAACCGGCGACCATGCCCAGAGGGAATGTGGCCACCAGCATCCCCATCACGGTGACACTGGCCTCGGTGTGCTGCGCGAGTTCCGGAAGCACCGGTGCGATCAGGCTGTACCCGGCCGCGTCCAGCACCCCCAGTCCCAGCAACACCGCATAGACCGCTGTCGAACGCCGCCCCGCCAGCGGCTCGGGCGTCGGTCCTTCGGCCATCGCGGTCGCGCTCATCGGTCCCTGCCCCGTCGGCCTCGGCCATCGCCTGACGCGACCGGCGCGGGCGCGGGCCGGCCCATCACTACATCGGCGGCCGAAGGAAACGCCTGCACGCACTCCTCGTTGAGCCGGTAGCGGCTGAAGGAGCCCTCCCGCTCCACCAGCACGAACCCCACGTCGGCCAGCCCTTTCAAGTGGTGCGACACCGTGGACTGGCCCACCTCCACCGCGGACACGATCTGCCCGACCGTCAACGGCATAGCACTGCGCGCCAGCAGCGTCACGATCTGAATCCGCGTGGCGTCAGCCAGCGCCTTGAACCAGCTCGCGTACTCCTCGGCCTCGGAACGTTCCAGGAAGTCACTCATCGGTAATCGACGATAATAGATATGTGAGAGGTCGGCTACCGCCCGGGGTACTGCCAACGCAGCCTGTGCCACGTGGTGTAGGTGCAGAGAGCCCAATAGCGCCTCGCCAACTGGCAGTTGAGGAGTCGGATGCGGCACCCCGGTGGCACCGCCGTCCGTCCGCTCAGGTCCTCAAGGGCTTCGGGTTCCCGACGCCAGCGCAAACGCGCCCGCCAGAAGAGATACCCCGGCTAGCACCAGGAAGAGATGCGAGTGGCCGCCCAACGCCACGGCGAGAGCGGCTCCGGCGAACGGCGTTGTGGCGCTCGCGATGGTGACGGGAGCCGCGAGGAGGCCCGAGAGGCGGCCGTAGTGAGTGGTTCCCCAGCGGTCGGAGACGGCGGTGGCCTGGAGGAGGGTGAGGTTGCCGCGGACCATACCCGCCGCGAGCGCCAAGGCGATGAGCAGGGGGATCGGGCCTTGGATGAGAGCGAGTGCTGCTGTCGTCGCGCCGCCCGCCGCGATCAGAACAACGGTACGGGCGGTCGGAGTTGAGCGGCGCGCGAGCCTTGCGTACAGCGTGCGGCCCAGGGTCTGACCAGCGCCGCCCAGGCCGAGGGCCCATGCTGCGACCGTTGGTCCGGCGCCGCGTTCCGTCATGAGGGGGACCAGTCCGAAGACGACCCCGTACATGGCGAAGCCGTTGAGGGTGAAGGCCGCCGCGAGCATGAGGAAGGGGCGGCTTCGGGCGACTGAACCGGAGCCGTTGGCCTGGAGGGTGGCTGGCGGCGGGGCCGGCGGCCATGGAGCCCGCAGCGCGAGGGCGTGGGCAGGGATGGTGACGGCGGCGAGGATCACCGCGAGGATGGCGTACGTGCTGCGCCAGCTGAGGTTTTCGGCGAGCAGGGCGGTTAGCGGGGCGAAGGCGGTGGAGGCGAGGCCGCCGGCGAGCGTGACGATGGTGAGGGCGCGGACCCGGTCCTTGCCCCACCACCGGGTGACGGCGGCGAAGGCGGGCTGATAGAAGGTGGCCGCCATGGCCGTGCCCGCGAGCAGCCAAGCCGCGGTGAAGACGGCGAGGTTGGGCGCGTACGCGAGTGCGAGTACGGCCAGTACGCCCAGCACTGAACCTGTGGTCATCACGACGCGCGGGCCGCGGCGGTCGAGGATGCGGCCGACCGGGATGCCCGCGACGGCTGATACGAGCAGGGCGCCGGAGAAGGCGGCGGTGGTGGCGGTCGTGGACCAGCCGGTGTCCGCGGTGATGCGGGCGTTGAGGACGGGGAAGGCGTAGTAGACGATTCCCCAGCTGGTGATCTGGGTGGCGCACAGGGCGGGCAGGGCGGCGCGAGGCCGCGACCGGTTGTCCGTTCCGATCGCGGCCTCGTTGGTCTGGAGATTGGTCATCTGCGGATCAGCAGCAGCCGCCAGCGGCGACCGGTTCGCTCGCGCTGGTGTCGGCGGGGGCCGTGGAGCAGCAGGCGCTGCCTTCCTGCTTGGCCAGGCTGTCGGCGTCGGCCTTGACCACGTACACCTCCCAGGGCTCCTGGCCGGGGCCGTGGACCCAGACCTTGTCCTGGAGTGCGTAGCAACAGGTGGTGTCGTTTTCCTCGAAGGTCGCAAGACCCGCCTCAGCAAGCCGAGTTGTGGCGCCGTGGACGGCCTCGGTCGTCTCGACTTCGACGCCGAGGTGGTCCATGCGCGTGTCCTCGCCGGCCGTTCCTTCGATGAGGACGAGCTTGAGCGGGGGCTCGGTGATCGCGAAGTTGGCGTAGCCGTCGCGGAGTTTGGTGGGCTCGGTGCCAAACAGCTTGCTGTAGAAGGCGATTGACGCCTTCAGGTCGGGGACGCGCAGGGCGAGTTGTACGCGGGACATGGCTGTCCTCCTGCCGTTCGAAGGGTTCGTACCCCGGCCGGAGCGTCGGCCGGGGCCTTGGGACTCGACTCCGGCTGTTCAGCAGCCGCCGGACGTCTCGGGCTTGCCGATCTGGAGGACCCCGCTCGCGGAACCGATCTGCACGAGTGCGGGCGCGGGAGTGCAGCATCCGCCTCCCGCGTTCTGCTCGGCGTCCGCGTCCTCGAAGAGGCCGGCACCCCCGCACACCCCGGTGTCAGGCAGGGTGAGTTCGACACGGTCAGCGGATTCGAAGTCACCGGCGATCGCGGCGACGACCGAGCGGACCTGCTCGTAACCCGTCATCGCGAGGAAGGTCGGGGCGCGGCCGTAGGACTTCATGCCAACCAGGTAGACGCCCTGTTCGGGGTGGGACAGTTCCTTGTGGCCGTGGGGGTAGACGGTGCCGCAGGAGTGCTGGTTGGGGTCGATGAGCGGGGCGAGGGCGACGGGGGCCTGGAGGCGCTCGTCCAGGCCGAGGCGGAGTTCGTCGAGGAAGGACAGGTCGGGGCGGAGGCCGGTGAGCACGATGACCTCGTCCACCGGGTCGAGGCAGCTGCCGTCCTCACCGACGAGGACGAGGCGGTCGTCGTCGGCGCGTTCGATGGCCTCGGTGCGGAAGCCGGTCACGGCGTCGGCGTGGCCGTTGTCGACGGCGGCCTTCGCGGCCAGGCCCAGGGCGCCGCGTGCGGGCAGCTCGTCGGCTTCGCCTCCGCCGTAGGTCGAGCCGCTGATGCCGCGGCGCAGGATCCACAGGGCGTGGGTGTCTGTGCCGTCGTCAGCCCTCGCGAGGTCCGCGAGGGAGGCGAGGGCGGTGAAGGCGGAGGCGCCGGAGCCGATGACGGCGGTGCTCTTGCCCGCGTAACGGGCCCGCACGGCGGGGTCCTTGAGGTCGGGGACGCGGTAGGTGATGTAGTCGGCTGCTGCCTTCTCGCCGAGCGCGGGCAGTCCGCTGCCGCCCGCCGGGCTCGGGGTCGTCCAGGTGCCGGAGGCGTCGATCACGGCGCGCGCCAGGATGCGGTCCTCGCTGCCGTCGGCGTGGGCGAAGTGGACGACGAAGGGTTGGGTCTCGCGGTCGGCGTCGACGATGCGGTCCCGGCCGGTCCGGGAGACTCCCGTGACGGTGGCGTCGTAGCGGACGCGCTCGCCCAGGACGTCGGCCAGCGGCTGGAGGTAGTTCTCGGTCCAGGCCGCGCCGGTGGGGTACGTGGTCGCGTCGGGCTTGGTCCAGCCGGTGGGTGCCAGCAGCTTCTCGGCGGCGGGGTCGGTGAGTTCGTCCCAGGTGGAGAAGAGGCGTACGTGCGACCACTCGCGTACGGCGGAGGCTGCGGTCGGTCCGGCTTCCAGCACCGTGGAGGTGATGCCGCGCTCGGTGAGGTGCGCGGCTGCGGCCAGGCCGGCCGGCCCGGCTCCGATGACAACAACGGGAAGGTCGGGGTGGGCAGGCGCGGCCACGGGAACTCCTTGGTTTCGACGTCTATCGATGTGCTGTGGGTCTCAGAGTGCACCTTGTATCGACGTACGTCAACATAGAAGTCCATCAAAGTTGTGCCTGCTCGGGCAGATCCTGCCGCTCGACCCTTGGCGGATGATTAGATGAGTGTCAACATAGAGGCATGTCTAAGTTGGCTTTGGGTCCCAGCGTTCTGGACGTCACCACGTCATTGGGGTGCTGTCAGCCGCTGGGGCGGGAAGAGCTCTCCGCCGCAGACGCGGTGAAGATCGCGGCCATGTTCAAGGCCCTGTCGGACCCGATCCGCCTGCGACTTTTCTCAAGGATCGCTGCCCAGCCCGGTGGTGAGGCCTGCGTCTGCGACATCCAGGACGTAGGCGTCTCGCAGCCCACGGTCAGCCACCACCTGCGCAAGCTCCGTGAGGCGGGACTACTGGTCTCGGAACGGCGAGCCAGCTGGGTGTACTACCGAGTGGCACCCGGTGTTCTCGCCGGTATGGCCGGTCTGCTGTCCGCAGCGACCTGAGGGAGGCGCACCGAAACCGGGGGCACGCAGGCCGGCCCCATACGGAGAAGAGCCGCTCCGGTGGGTGACGCGCCTACCCATCCACCTTCCCAGAGGGACGCTGGGACGAGGAGACGACATGTGCCACGAAGGCGCAGATCCGGCCTGCGACGGGACGTGCTTGAAGCTCAGCGCGGCGGATATGACCTGGTGGGCCAGCGTCTTCAGGGCACTGGGCGACCCGGTGCGCCTGAAGCTGCTGCTCCTCCTGGCAGAACGGCGGGGGGTGGAAGTTCCCGTACATGAAATCGGTGACGTGGGAGTGTCGCTCTCCACCGTGAGCCACCACCTCAAGGTGCTCAGGTGCCTTGGCCTGGTGGAGAGCCGACGTGACGGGCGCATCGTCTACTACCGCTTGGGCGACGGTGTCCGCTCGGCGCTGACGCAGATCGTTCACCAGCACGATGGGGCCGACGTGTGAGTGAACAGTCGAACTCGGCGGCGAGGGCACAAGATTCCGGCCCCGCACCGCAGTGCTGGAGACACCGCGGTACGAGGCCGGATAGGGGCCGGGGGCCCTGAGCGTTGGCTGCTCAGGGACCCCGGTCAGCGCAGGATCAGATAGGCGACGGCGGCCGCACCGGCCGAGAAGGGCGGCGTGACCAGCCAGGCGATCGCGAAGTCACGGACGGTCTTCCTCTTGATGCGGGACAGGTCCGTGCCCGCGGTGCCGGAGATGGCGCCGATGGACACCTGCGTGGTGGACATGGGCAGGCCCTGGAACGCCCCGATACCGACGAGAGCGGCGGTGGTGAGGTTGGCCGTGAACCCTTCGACGTGCGTCATCTTGATGACGTCGTTGGCCATCCGCTCCGCCACTCGGCGTCCGACGAGCAGTCCGCCGACGGCCATGGCCACCGTGACCGCGACGAGCAGGTGAGTGGTCGTCATGCCGGAGATCAAGGCGAACGATCCGATCGCGACGATCTTCGGGGCGTCGTTCATGCCGCGAGCGAAGCTGGTCAGTCCGCTGGTGGCCCAGTGGGCGACACTGATCGGGCTCAACCGCCTGGTGGGTGCCTCCTGTTGTACGGGTGCCGATGACACCGGTGAGGTCTCCGGCGCGAGTTCGGTCCCGCTCGCGGGGACGAGGGCGGGTGCGGGCTGCGGCTGGGTGATCCGCGTCTGCCGGCGCCGAGCGACGGCCCGGCCTGCGGCCGAGAGGGCTGCGGAGATGCACCAGGCGATCAGGACGCTCAGCAGCAGCGGCTGCACGACCTTGACGAGCAGTACGTTCCACTGGACGGCGCTGCTCGCGAAGAGGGCTCCGGCTCCCAGGAGCGCCCCGGTCAGAGCGTGCGTGGTCGACACTGGGAGTCCGCGCCAGGTGGCCAACGCGACCCAGGCGGCGGTTCCCAGCAGCACGGCGGCGGCGAACGAGTTGGTGGGTGAGGCGGAGACGATGCCCTTGGAGAACAGGGCAGTCATCTTGTTGGCGAAGTGGAGGGAGACCAGGCAGCCCACGGCTGTGGTGACGGTGCCCCAGGCGATGGCTGTCTTGATCTTCGCTTCACCGGCGCCCGCGAGCGTGGCGACGCCCTTGGGGACGTCGTTGGCCCCGTTGGCGGCGGCTAACGCCAGCACCAAAAAGAGAACGAGTATGTCCATGTCAGATCCTTCGGGTTGGCGGTGCCCTGAAAGGAATACGCAGGCAGAAGTGCCCTACGGGCGGCTGCCTGCGCAGGCTGCAGTGGATCTGTAGTGGAGCTCTATGACCGCGTGCGAACGTGCGTCGCGTGCGGTATTTGTGGCCGGGCTAGCGGCCTTTGGATGGTGGTGAGGAAACCTCCTTAAAGGTCGAGGGCGACCCAGACGTGACCGAATGCGTCCAGGTGGGCGTGCAGGCCGTCCGTCTCCTGGGTGGTGTTCATGGAGCCGCGGACGAAGTGCAGTTGGCGGCCGACGCTTTCGGGCAGCAGGACGTCGATGTCGACGGAGACCGGGTCGGCGGAGGGGTTGTGCAGGCACAGCACCTGGCGTGATCCGTCGGCTGCCTCCCGCAGTACCGCCCACACGCCGTCCGGCGCGGTGAGCGGCCGGGCGAGGGAGCCGTCGGTGAAGGCGGGCGAGATGAAGGTGGAGTTCTGGCAGCCGACGAGGTCGGGTGCCCCTTGGAGGCTGGCGTGCAGTGACGCGATCAGGTCGGGCAGCGCGCCCTCGTGGGTGCGGGCCGCGGTGGCGGTCGAGCTGAGTGGACTCACAGAAGTGGCCTTCCTGTCATGGCGGATCCGGGCTTGTGCCCCAGCAGGTGCAGGACGGTGGGGGCGACGTCGGCGAGCGTGGCCCGCTCGGGCAGCGGTGCGGGCGGGGCGCTCGGCAGCGGAGGGACGATCACCAGAGGTACCGGGTTGGTGGTGTGTCCGCCGTAGGGGCGGGTGGTGCCGTCAGGTGCCTGTTTCGTCATCTTCTCGGCGTTGCCGTGATCGCCGACGAGCAGTAGCCAACGGCCTGATTCGCGGGCGGTGTTGACGATGCGTGCCACGGCGGCATCGGTGTGTTCGCAGGCCTTCACAGTGGCCGTGTAGTTGCCGGTGTGGCCGACGACGTCGATGTTCGCGAGGTTGGCGATCACGAGGTCGACGTCCGTGCGGGCGGCGGCCAGGACGGCGTCGGTGACGCGGTCGAGGTTCATCTCCGGGCGTGCGACGTAGTCGGGCTTGTTCTCCCCGGTGATGCGCTGGTGTTCCTCGATGTCGCGGACGCTGCCGTCACGTCCGTTGACGTAGTAGGTGACGTGCTCGAACTTCTCGGCCTCGGCGATACGGACGCTGCGTACGCCGGCGGCGGTGAGTTCATCGGCCAGGCCACCGGAGGCGTCCGCGCGCTGGACCAGGGCGGGGATGTCGGCGCGGGTGTCGTACTGGGCCAGGCTGAGCGACCGTACGGTCCGGCCGGTGGCGGCGAGATGGTCGAGGAGGCCGTCGGCGAACTGCTGGATGCGGTCGCTGCGGAAGTTGAACCACACCACCGCGTCTCCGTCGGCCACCTGGGCGTAGCCGACGTCGCTGACGATGCTCGGCGTCACCCACTCGTCGCCGCGCTCGGAGGCGCGCACCGCCTGCTGCACGTCAACGGCCGGTGTTCCGTGGCCGTCGGCGACCAACTGGACTGCCTGGTCGGTGAGTTCGAGGTTGCCGGCCTTGTCCATGGCGTACCCGCGTCCGATGACGGTGGCGATCCGGCCCGTGCCCGCCGCGTCGGCCAGCTCGGCAACCCGGCTCAGGTAGTCCTCGCCCGTGTGATCGGCGACGTCCCGTCCGTCGGTGATCGCATGGATCCACACACGGTCCACCTGATGGGCAGCCGCGGCGGCGAGCAGCTCGCCGAGGTGCTCCACGTTGGCGTGGATCTGCCCGTCCGAGCACAGCCCGATCAGATGCAGCGAGTTGCCAGAGGCCGCCAACGTGGCCAGGACGGCGCCCAGTTGGTCGTCGGCGCGCAGTGCTCCGGAGTCGATGCGCTGCTGAACGAGAAGGCTGTCGTAGGGGAGAGGACGGCCGGCTCCGATGACCATGTGGCCGATCTCGGAGTTGCCGACCGTGCCGGGCAGCAGGCCGACCGCTTCACCGGAAGCGTCGGCAAGTGTGCTGGGCTGCGTCGCCACCAGCTCGTCCAGGACGGGAGTGTGGGCGGCGTGCACGGCGTTGTCGTCGGCGGGCTCCGCGTGCCCCCATCCGTCCAGGACCAGCAGGATGCCCGGACCCGTGAACGCGGCGTCGGATGCGGTCACTTGGTGCTCGCCAGGGTCGGGTGGAGGGAGTCGAGGGTCTGCCAGAACGTCGGGAACGACTTGGCGACGCACCCCGGATCCTCGATGACGACGCCCTCGGTGCGCAGACCGCCGATGGCGAAGGTCATCGCGATGCGGTGGTCGTCGTAGGTGTCGATGGTCGCGCCGTGCGGAGTGCCACCGGTGATGTACATGGCGTCGGCGAGTTCCTCGACCTCGATGCCCATCTTGCGCAGTTCGGTGGTGACGGCGGCGATGCGGTCGCACTCCTTGACGCGCAGGGAGGCGATGTTGGTGATGCGGGTGGTGCCCTCGGCGTAGGCCGCGACGATGGCCAGCGAGGGGACGACGTCGGGCATGGCTTCCATGTCGATGTCGATGCCGCGCAGTTGACCCCCGGAGAGGGTGATCTCGTGGTCGGTGACCTGCGTGTGACAGCCCATCCGCTCCAGGGCCTCCACGAGGTGGACGTCTCCCTGGTGGGATCCGGCGCCGATGCCGGGGATGACGACACGCGACTGGAGGATGGCGGCGGCGGCCAGGAAGTAGGACATGCCGGAGGCGTCGGGCTCGACGGTCACCTCACCGCCGCGCGCCTGTTGTCCCGCCGGAATGGTGAAGCGCCGGTATCCGTCGCGTTCGACGCTCACGCCCATCTCCTTGAGGGCGGCCAGCGTCATCTCGACGTACGGCTTGGAGATCAGGTCGTCGGCGATGGTGATCTCGGTGTCGTTCTCGGCGCGCAGGGCGTTGATGATCAGGCTGGAGGTGAACTGGCTGGAGACGGCACCGCTGATGGTGGTGGCGCCGCCCTTGAACGAGCCGCCCACGACGCGGATGGGCGGGCTGCCGTTGCCTCGTACGGCGGTGGCGTCGACGCCCAGCGGCGGCAGGGCCGCGAGCAGGTCACCCATCGGGCGTTCCTGCATGCGGGCGTTGCCGGTGATGATCGTGGTCCCCTGGGCGTGGCCGGCCATCGAGATCAGGAAGCGCAGCGGGGTGCCCGCGCCGCCGACGAAGATGTCGTCCTTCGGTGCCCGCATCGGCTGTCCGGTGGGGGTGACGTGGATGCTGGCGGTCGCGTGGTCGATGTCGCAGGTGACGTGGCCGAACGTTTCGATGGCGCGGGCGAGGTAGACGGTGTCGTCGGACAGCAGGGCGCCGTTGATGACGGTTTCCTGACCCGAGAGGGAGGCGATGGCCAGGTAGCGGTTGGTGTAGCTCTTCGAGCCCAGGACGCTGACCCGTTCGTCGAAGGCGGCCAGCGGGACGACGGTGACGGACTCGGCCTTCAGGCGCGGGTCGGGTGTGGCGTTCATGCACTGCCTCCGTGGGTGGGGACGGATGTGCCATCTGCGCGTGTGGGTCAGGCTTTGACGACCCGACAGGCGAAGCATTTGTAGGCCTGCTGGCCGGAGAGGTTGTCGTAGTACTTGTCGTCGGGAAGCGTGTTGGCGGGTTCGTAGCGGGGGTCGCCGAAGAGGTCGCCGACCTTCTGCGCGGGGCCGAAGGTGTTGGGCACGAAGATCGTGTCCGGGCGTATGCCGTCCCACAGCAGCGCGGTGCCCGTCACCGCTCCGCGGGGACTTTCGACGAGGACGTCGTCTCCGTCGGCGATACCGGACCGCTTCGCGGTCTCCGGGTGGATCTGGACGAAGCGGATGCCGTTGAGCTGCTCGCCCAGGCGCGTCCAGTGGGTGATCTCGGCGAAGTGGACGACGCTGGGACGGCCGGTCATCCCCATGAGCGGGAAGTGGCGGTGGACGTCGTCGTTGCCGGGAACTCCCAGGCGCACCGGGTGGGTGACGGCCTGCGGGTTGATCGGGCTGGTGACCAGCTTGGTGCTGTAGGCGAGGGTGGGGTTGGCGCCGGTGACCTCGGGGTGGGTGTAGAAGATCGGCAGCGCGGAGTGACCGGCGACGGACAGGCGCTTGTCGAGGGCGGGCGTCGTGATTTCGACCTTGCCGCTGGGGGTGAGGAAGCGTTTGCCGCGGTTGGCCGCATCGAGGGACTCGGCCGCCTCGTACCAGCTGGGGTGGTCGAGGTAGAGCGTGCTGACGCCGGGGTGCTTCGTGGTGGGGCACGGCCAGCGCAGCGGCTCGACGCGCTTCTGCATGCGCTCGCGGGTCATGCCTCCCACGCCGGGGGTGTGCGTGGCGAAGTCGTCCCACAGGTTCTTGTAGTCCTTCCACCGCTCGGGGAAGGCGTCCCGCCATTCCTTCGCGGGGCGCTGGGTGTCGAGTTCAGCGAGCGCGTGGGCGATGCCGATCCAGATCTCCCAGTCCGGACGTGACTGGCCGACGCGGTCGACGACTTGGTCCTGCCAGCGGATGGCGCGGTCGTCGCGCCGCATGTACACGCCTTCCATCTCCAGGCCGCTGCACACGGGCAGGATGATGTCGGCGTAGAAGGAGGGCTCCTCCATGAACAGGCCCGTGTAGACGTAGAAGTCGAGCTGTTCGAAGGCCTTGCGGACCTTGGTGGTGTTGGCGGAGGACACCAGCGGATTGCCCTGGGTGATGATGGCCCGCAACTGGTAGGGCTCGCCCGTCAGGATGGACTGGGCGAAGTAGTCCGGGCCGACCGGCAGGGCCTCGCGCACCTCGGGCACGTCCGCCTCAAGGGCCGGCAGATGCAGGTCGCCGGGCCAGGTGTTGTGCATGAAGTTGCAGCCGCCGCCCGGGCGACCGATGTTGCCCGTGACCGCGGCGAGGAACGTGAGCACCCGGTAGGTGTCGAAGGCGCCGAGCTGGTGGGAGATGCCCGCGTTGCAGAAGATCGCGGCCGGCTTCGCCGACGCGTACTCCTCCGCCATGGCCGTGATGGTGGCGGCCGGGAGACCGGTGACCTTCGCCGCCCAGGCGGGCGTGTACTGGTGCTTGGCCAGGTGCGCACGCAGCTCGTCGAAGCCGACCACCCAGCGGCCGACGAACGCCTTGTCGTACAGGCCCTCTTCGACGATGTGGTGGAGCATGCCGAGCAGCAGCGCGAAGTCCGTGTGCGGCTTGGGCGCCACCCACCGGTCGGCCGCCGCCCCGGTGGGGGTCAGCCGGGGGTCGACGACGGTCAGGGTCGCCTTCGTCTTCTTCCGCCCGCGCAGCAGGTAGTCGAAGGTCACCGGGTGGGTCTCGGCCTGGTTGGTGCCCAGGAACAGATAGTGCCGGGCGGAGCCGAGGTCGTCCTTGCCGGTGGCGCCGTCGGTGCCGTAGCCGTTGGTGAAGTTGCCCAAGCCGAAGGTCGCGGCCAGGGCGTTGCCGCCGGCGTCGTTGCAGACCGGGCCGACGTCGGTGTTGTTGGGGCTGCCGAGCATCGCGAAGAGACGGGCCACAAGAGACCCGGTACCGCGCGGCAGGCGGCCGGTGGTGCGGTTGGCGATGGTGTGGGCCTGGCCGGTGTCCCGCAGATGTAGCAGCTTCGCGGCGATCGTCCGATACGCCTCGTCCCAACTGATCGCCTCGAACTTGGAGTGAGTGGAGCCCTTCGCGCCGGAGACGCGGCGCAACGGTGTGGTGAGGCGCTCCTCGTTGTAGACGAGCTGGGGCATCATCTCGGCCTTGACGCACAACTGCCCCTGCTGGACCGGGTCTTGGTCCTCGCCGCGGACCGCGATGATG
The DNA here is from genome assembly GCF_036227225.1 of Streptomyces sp. NBC_01478. Classification (GTDB taxonomy): domain Bacteria; phylum Actinomycetota; class Actinomycetes; order Streptomycetales; family Streptomycetaceae; genus Streptomyces. The sequence continues at coordinate 8,273,012 of NZ_CP109444.1, forward strand.
CGGTCGGCTTTGAGGTCGACGTTGAGGCGGCAGTTGGAGTTGCAGAACTGACAGGCCGTGGCCACCGTGCGATCCGGAGACAGCGCGGCCGAGTGGTCGGTGAAACCGAGGCCGGGCGCACCGCCGTTGCTGTCGGCGCTGCCGGATTCCGCGGCTTGGGCTGCCACCATGGGCAGCAGGAGAGGGGCACCGATGCCTGCCCCGCCGATGACGCTGCCGCGGACGAACCCTCTTCGTGAGACGCCGTGTTGATCGGGCTTCATGGAGACTTGGCTGTCCTTCCGCCTGGTTTGGGGACGAGGCGGGCATGGCGGTGCCCTGGACCGCGCGCAGCAGGCGCGCGCGGCCGTGTCAGAGAGAACCCGCTCGCGAGCGGGACTGCGTCAGATGACGGGAGTGACCGCCACGCTGCCGGCGGAGATCCGTACGGCAGTCAGGAACTGCTTAAGGATCACGTGCTCGTCGCCGGGCTCGGAGGACAGTTCGGGCTGGAAGAGGCTGCCCATGAAGAACGGGTGCCCGGCGAGCTCCAGTGCGCGGGGTGCGCCGTCGCTGTCCCAGGCGCTGATCCGCAGGGCGCCCTGGCTCGCGGAGCCCATGAAGTCGGCGGTCAGCCCGTACTCGCAGTGGAAGACCTCCTCCACCTCGGTCGTGCCGTAGATCGAGGCGAGCAGCGAGTCCTTCTTGACCGTCAGGGGAGCCTTTTCCCCGCGGAAGGAGCAGGTGAGGGGGGTGACGAGCGGCAGGAGCTTCTCGGGGTCCTCGTCGACGCCCTCGGCTTCGGGAAGGTGCAGCACGTTCTGGGCGTGCTCGATGAGGGCACTGAAGAAGCCGCCACAGGTCCCCAGGAACGGCACGCCGTTCTCGCGGGCGTGACGGACGGCTATGTGCACGCCCTTCTGGTTGAAGTACGGCGCTCCCGGCACCACCCAGACACCGTCGAAGCCCTCCAGCAGGGAGGCGTCGTGGATGTCGACGGTCGGGATCCACTCAGTGGCCACGTCCCATTGCTCGCGCATTGCGTCGATCTTCGGGTGCGACGGCTCGTCGTGATTTCCGCGGTCGCCCACGAGGGCAAGGCGTGGCTGAGCAGAGACTGACATCGTTTCCCCTTCAAGGATCACAGGCAGGGTTGGAACAGAGCCGTCGCCATTGACGGTTCCAGCCTCGGGAAGGCAGCAGAGCGCGCGCCGACCGCGCGAATCGCCGCCTGATGGTGTCGATGTGATGTCAGGGTCCGCGCCGCCACGCGCGGGCCCAGCGGATGAGAGATGCCTGCGGTGGGCCGCCTACGGCGCTGCCGACTGTGGCGTGGTTTCGAGCCGTTGTCTGTCGGATCTACGCACGCCTTCCAGCCCCCCGTGGCATCAAACCGAGACCCTCTCAGTAGGCCTCAGTGCTGCTTCTCGCTCAATTTATCGATGACGGTCAAAGTATTCGAGGGTTTCGCGCGGAGCCCCGCGCGTTTTGCGCCATACCCGGTTGCCCACCTGCGCGCCGATGCTCAACTCCCCTTCGGGGCAGGCGACTTCGCGCTGATCAGGCCCGTTGGCATATGACGCCGCACTCCTGTCGGTGGCTGCGGCGGCATCCCGGCGTACGGCAGCCGTCGGCGGCGTCCTGTGGCGGTGTTCGCGTTCCCGCACGTCACCGGGGTGGCGAGCACGGATCGGTGATCGTTTGTAAAGAAGTCGAGCAGATGGCCGGATCGAGTATCCAAAGTTCGCCACTATCAACAGCATTCGCTGTTGATAGCAGTACATGCTGGTTAGTCTGTGGACTGGCCGAGGGTTGGCCGGCTCATTCCCCCGTAGGCGGCCAGCCCTCGTCCGCCCGTTGGTGCAGCGCCTGGTCTCACGTCCGCGGCTGTCGCCGCCCGGCCGCGCTGCCCACTTCGCGTCCTTGAGGAGATCCTCGTGAACCCCCCTGCCGGACATCCCCGCCGATGGCAGATCCTGGCCATCCTGTGCCTGAGCCTGGTTCTCATCGGGCTCGACACCCTCATCCTGAATCTGGCCCTGCCCAGTATTCAGAAGGACTTGGACGCCACGAGCAGCCAACTGCAGTGGACGGTCGACTCCTACGCGCTGGCCTTCGGCGGGCTGCTGCTGATGGCCGGCGGGCTCGCCGACCGGTTCGGACGCAAGCGGCTGCTGGCGATCGGGCTCGCGGCCTTCGGCCTGACCAGCCTCGGCGCCGCTTTCGCCTCCGGCCCCGAACTACTGATCACGTTCCGTACCTTGATGGGCATTTCGGCAGCCTTGATGATGCCCGCCACGCTCGCCATCATCAAGGACGTCTTCCCGCCCGAGGAGCAGGGCAAGGCCATCGGCATCTGGTCGGGCGCCGCCGCGGTCGGCGTGCCGCTGGGCCCGCTCGTCAGCGGCCTGCTGCTGGAGCACTTCTGGTGGGGATCGATGTTCCTCATCAACGTGCCGCTGGCGGCCATCGCGCTCATCGGCGGGTTCAAGCTGATCCCCGAGTCCAAGGCCGAAGGCCACCCGGGACTGGACATGGTCGGCGCCCTGCTGTCGGTGGCCGGTCTGGTCGCCATCGTCTACGGCCTCGTGGAGGCGCCGCACAACGGCTGGGGCGACGTCGTGACCCTCGGCTCCCTGTTCCTGGGCGTGGCGCTCATGGTCGGGTTCGTCCTGTGGGAGCGGCACACCGAACACCCCATGCTGGACGTCGGCCTGTTCCTCAACGCCCGTTACGGCGGCGGGGCGTTGGCGATTGCGTGTACCTCCTTCGGCCTCTACAGCGGCCTGTACCTGCTGACCCAGTATCTACAGTCGGTCCTGGACCTGGATCCGCTGGGAGCGGGAGTGCGCATGCTCGCCATCGGCACGATGATGGTCGGAGCCCCCTTGTCGGAGAAGCTCGTGCAGCGCGTCGGCCTCAAGGTGACCGTGGTGATCGGCCTCGTACTCTGCGCGGCCGGACTCGGCCTGCTGGCCGGTCTCCAGGTCGACTCCGAAGCACAGGCGCTCTGGGGACTCGCAGCATTCGGCATGGGCATGGGGATCGCGCTCCCGGCCGCAGTGGACGCCATCCTCGTGGTGTCCGCCGCCCGCCAGGCGGGCGCCGGGTCGGCAGTGGCCGATGTCGGCATGCAGGTCGGCGGCGCCCTGGGCATCGCGGTCAGCGGAAGCGTCATCACCACCCTCTACCGCGACAACCTCCCCCAGGCCGCGAAGCTCCCCGGAGAGGCCGGCGGAGCCGTACGGGAGTCCCTGGCGGGCGCCCACACGGTCGCCCAGCAACTCGGAGGCGATGCCGGTCAACGGGTCCTGAACGCCGCTCAGCACTCCTTCGTCAACGGCTTCACCGGCACCCTGCTGATCGCGGTAACTGTCGCCGGACTCGGCGCCGTTGCCGCCGCGTTCATCCTTCCTCGCGAGCGGGTGGCGGAGGACGACGGCGCCCATGACGCCGCGCTCGCCGCGCAACCCGGCGACGCCAGTGCCCGAGCCACCTCGTGACTGCCCTAGAAGGTTCAAGTAGTGCGTAGGATCGAGGGCACCGCTCGGCCCGCCCGGACCGTCCCCAGCAGGGGCGGTCCGGGCGGCGGCCCCGGGGGCGACAAGGAGGTGGTGATGGTGCGGCCATCAAAGCTGCGCGTCGCGGTCAGCGATCCCGGCCAGTGGCTCAGCGAGCGCGAGAGGGCCCAAGTGCTCGCTCCGAAACTGCGTGCACTGGCCGACGAGACGCGGCTGACCCTGATCCTGCTGATCGCTCAACAACCGCGCACGGTCAAAGAGTTGCAGGAAGCGACCGGCCTGAGCCAGACCCTGGTCAGCCACCACCTGGCCCCGTTGCGCGAGCAGCAGTTGGTCGAGGCCATCCCTCAAGGACGCAGCAACCAGTACGTGATGTGCTGCGCGGCGCTGGCCGAGCCACTCCGGATGATCGCCAGCCTCGCCGCCCTGGACCCCGAGACGGTGGCAGCCTGCCTACACCCCGAAGCACCCCCAGGGCCCGTTGCGGCCAGCGGGAGTTGAGGACAACCAACCACTGGCGGCCGTGACCCGCGGGTCACGGCCGCCAGTCGCGTGTCAGGGGCCGCTGAAGATCCTGCTGGAAGCGGTCGCGGATCGCTTGCGGGCTCAGTGCGTTGGTCGCGCGCGGTGGGATCGCTCCGGTCCTCGGCAGCGTACGGACGCTGATCAGATGTGGGCCAGCCGCCGCCTGCGCCTGAAGTACCGCGTCCCGCAACGCGTCCTCGCTCTCGCAGGCCACCGCGCCGACGTAACCGGCCGCGAGCGCCACCTCGGGGAAGGAGGTGGTGTCGGATGTCGTGGACTGCCCGCCGGTGGACTCGTGGACCCGGTTGTCGAGCACCACGTGGATCAGGTTCGCGGGTGCCTCGTGCCCGATCATCGACATGGCCCCCAGGTGCATCAGGGCGGCCCCGTCCCCGTCCAGGACGATGACGGTCCGCTCCGGATGAGTCAGGGCCACGCCCAGCCCGAGGGAGGAGGCGTGGCCCATGGAGCCCTGCATGTAGAAGTTGCCGGGCCGGTCGGCCACCGCGAACGCGTCGCGGCCGGTGTAGCCGGTCGTGGCGATCACCGAGGCATCGGGCGCGGCGTCGGTGACGATACGGATGGCCGTGCCGGCGGCGATGCCCTCAGGGGCTGTGTCGCCGTGTGAAGCGGCTTTGCCGATGGCGCCGCGCTCCACGAGGACGAACGGGGCCCGCAGTTCGGCCAGATCCTTCTCCGCGGCATCGAGGATCGCGGTGAACTGCTCCGTGCCGTCCTGGGCGTGCAGCGTGTAGTGCGGGGTGCCGACACTGTCGAGGAGGCTGTGCGTGGCCGGTCCCATGACGGCGTGCTGCGGTTCGTCGGTGGCCGGATCGGGCCAGCCGCGCAGGCTCGCGAAGGTCAGGATCGGCAGTTGATACGTCATCACCAGCGAGGTGAGCGGGTTGATGAGGTTGCCCAGCCCGGAGTTCTGCAGCATGACGTAGGCACGCTGACCCCCGAGTGCGGCTCCTGCGGCGACGGCCAGCGCGTTGCCCTCGTTCGGGGCGGGCACGTAGCGGCCGGGCTGCGTGGACAGATGGGCGATCGGGCCTCCGAAGTGGGAGCAGGGTACGCCACTGGCGGTGGTGAAGCCTCGGTCGGCGAGGATGTCGCAGAATTCTTGGGCGGAGATCATGAAAGGGGCAGCTCCGTTTCCGGGGTAGCGGGTGTCGTAGAGGTCGCGGCCTGGCGGGCGCGGCGCCGCATCCGGATGCCCTCGATGATGAGAGGGATGCCGGAGACCAGCACGATGCCGATGACGATGCCTTCGATGTTGTCGCGGACGAAGGCGATCTGGCCGAGGTAGTAGCCGACCAGCGTGAGGGTGACCGACCACAGGACGGCGCCGATGACGTTGAAGAGCAGGAACGTGCGGTAAGTCATCCTGCCCACGCCGGCCGTGATGGGGATGAAGGTACGGAAGACCGGGATGAAGCGCGCCATGACCAGGGCCTTGGGGCCGTGCTTGACCATGAAGCCCTGAGCGCGCTCCGCGTTCTCCGCCTTGAAGAAGCGGGAGTTGGGGCGCCGGAAGAGCGCGGGTCCCACCTTGCGGCCGAAGGCGTAGCCGAACTGGTCACCGAGCACGGCTGCGGCGGCGATGGCGAGCATGACCAGCCACAGCGGCACGTGCAGGATCTGATCGTTGGCCACCAGCAGGCCCGCGGTGAACAGCAGGGAGTCGCCGGGAAGGAAGAAGCAGACGATCAGCCCTGACTCGGCGAAGACGGTGGCCATGATGCCGAGCAGGCCGAAGGTGGCGATGAGTTGCTTGGCGTCGAGCAACGGTGATGAGGCGAGATTCTGCATGGCTGGATGTCCCTGGATGACGAGGCGATGAGCCGAAGGACGGGAGCCGGCCCCGAACGTGACCGGCTCCCGAGCGGGGACTAGCTGGCCCAGTCGGGCCGCTGGTCGATGCGTACGACGGCGCAGGTGATGGACACCCCACCGCCGTGGGCGACGATCAGAACGTGGTCTCCGGGGCCGACCTGGCTGGTCTCGACGAGATGAGTCAGGCCGACGACCTGATCACTGACCGTCAAGTGGCCCAGATTGCGGCCGAAGTCGAGCAGCCCCTGATCGGGCGAGAGACCCATCGGGTCGAGGATGACCTTCAGATAGCTCTCCTGGCCGGTGAAGACGTGGGCGACGCGCGTGACGTCCGCCGGTTCGAGGCCGGCCTCGGCCAAGGTGCGCAGGGCGATCTCCGTACGCAACTCGCCCTGCCTCCGCACGACTTCGGCGACGGTGTCCTCCAACCCGCCGCTGGCGGCGAGGCGTTCCTTGAAGTTCATGCTGCGGCCCACGGTCAGGGACGGCGGAAAGAGAGGCTCGGCTCCCCGGTACTGCTCCTCGACCTCCGCCGTGGAACCCGTGTTGATGGACAGCAGGCTCGCGAACCCCTCGGTCTTGGACAACAGGACCGCGCACCCGGCGTCGCCCAGGACACCGTTCTGGATACCGAAGGCCCACCGGTTGAAGTTCGGGGTGCCCACGTTGTCGGCGCCGGTGAGCAGGGCGGTGGTGCGCTCGGGGACGGCCTGGAGGTAGCAGGCGGCCAACTCCAGAGAACCGATCAGCCCGCTGCACGCCTGCCAGATACGGAAGGAGGGCACGTCCCGATCGGTGATGTGGCGCAGGATGTAGTGCTGCGGCGACCAGCCCTCAGGTCCCTGCTCGTGGCCGCAGACGTGGAGGTGCAGGTCGATGTCGTGCGGGTGGAGCCGCGAGCGTTCCATGGCCTGCCGCGCGGCGGCGATGGCCATGTCGGGCGCGGGCATGTCGTCGGCGACCGCGGCGCCGGTCCAGCCGTACCACTCGTAGTCGTCGGCGTCGTACAGACCAAGTGCTACGGCCTTGCGCGCGTCGACGATCTCCGGGATGTAGGTGCCGAGCCCGGCTATGCGGATGTCGGTCTTCATGGGCAGCTCGATCCTCGTCGATCGCTCGGTCAGGCCGAGGCAGGGGCGGAGTTGAGTTCGGTCGTGAGGGCCTGGGCGACGGTGGTGATCGTGCCGTCCTTGAGCAACTGCACCATCGGGAGCTTGACTTGGTATTGGCGCTCGATTCGGGTGCGGAGTTCGACGGCCATGAGGGAGTCCATGCCGAGCCGGTTCAGCGGCCGGTTCACGTTGACCCGCTCGGGACGCAGGCCCATCACCACGGCCACCTCCTGCTTCAAGAACGCCAGCACCTCCTCGCTTGGCGCGCTCGTCCGCGTGTCTTGGTCGGAGGGCTGCTGTGGCTCGACAGGGGCGTCCGTGTGCTGGAGTTCGGGCGCAGACGCTTTCGGCTCAGTGGTAGGAGCGGGGGCGGCGTCGGGTTCAGCGGCTACGACGGGCTGTGGATCCGCTGCTGCCCCAGGAGCGAGTGCGTCGGTGAGAGCTTGGGCGACGGTGGTGATCGTGCCGTCCTTGAGCAACTGCACCATCGGGAGCTTGACTTGGTATTGGCGCTCGATTCGGGTGCGGAGTTCGACGGCCATGAGGGAGTCCATGCCGAGCCGGTTCAGCGGCCGGTTCACGTTGACCCGTTCCGGACGCAGGCCCATCACCACGGCCACCTCCTGCTTCAAGAACGCCAGCACCTCCTCGCTCGGCGCTTGTGCAGGAGGCGTCGGCGCGGTGGTGGCCGCCTGGGGCGCGGGCGTTGAGGGTGCTGCGGCCTGCGACGTCGCGACGGACGCGGTCTGCGGTGCCCGTGGCGGACTGGCCAGGGCCGGCTGCGTCACCGCGGCAGGTGTGGGCGCAACCTGAACGGGCCTTGCCGCGACCTGAGTTGAGCCGAAGGCTCCGGTGAGGTGCTGCAACAGAGGCGCCGTCGCAGCCGCCGGATAGGCCTTGGCCCAAGCGGGCCAATCGGCGCGCAGCACGGCGGTGTGCAGGCGACCCTCGCTCAGGATGCGGCCGAGCAGGTCGAGTCCCTCGTCAGGGCTGAAGGACGACATCCCCTGGGGGTGCAGCGTGCGCTCCTCTTCCTGCTCTTTGCGTGCCACCATGCCGACGCTGTCCCAGAAGCCCCAGTTGACGACAGTCGCCGGTTGCCTGTGGGCGTGGCGGTGATGGGCGAGAGCATCGAGGAACGCGTTGCCCGCCGCGTAGCCGCCGAGCATCGGGGAGTTGAGGAGGGCCGAGCCGGACGAGAACAGGACGAAGCATTCCAGGGCGCTGTCGTCCAGAAGCCGGTGCAGGTTCCAGGCGCCGGAGACCTTGGCGGCCAAGACCCTGTCGAGCTCACCTGGAGCCAGGTCACTCAGGGGCATGTAGTCGATGACACCGGCGGCGTGGAAGACGCCACGGATCGGCGGAAGTCCCTGGCGGCGCTGGAAGGCCAGGAGTTCGGCCATGGCCTGCTGGTCGGCGACGTCGGCTGCCGCGTACTGCACCGCGACACCGCGGTCGGTCAGCGTCTTCAGGACGGACAGGGCCGCGGCCTGGGGGTGGTCGGCGGGCACGTGGGTGTCCGGGTCGGGCAGGGGGCTGCGGCCGGTGAGCAGGAGATGGCGTGCGCCCTGGTCGGCCAGCCAGAGGGCCAGACGGCCTCCGATACCGCCCGCGCCCCCGGTAACCAGGTAGGTGCCCTCACCGTGAATGGCGACGGCCGGAGTACGAGTTGCCGGAGGGGCGGTGGCGGTCGTCGGGCCGAACGACAGGACGATCTTGCCGGTGTGGCGGGACTGGGCCATGAGCCGGAAAGCGGCCGCTGCCTGTTCGGCGGGGAATTCGGTGTGCGGGAGTGCCTCAAGTGCCCCCTGGTCGACCAAAGTTGCGGCGGCGCGCAGGATGCGTCCGGCCCGCTCGGGCGCGTTCTGGATCATGTGAACCACGTCGACGGCGTGGAAGGACAGGTTGCGGGCGAACGGGCCGAGCCGCAGCGGGTTGTCATCGAGGATGTCGCGCTTGCTCAGCTCCAGGTAGTGCCCGTAGGGCGCCATCAGCGACAGGTTGGCCGGGATGGCCTCACCGGCCAGGGTGTTGACGATGGCGTCGAAGTCCCCTTCGCCGTCACCCGACTTGAAGGTGTCCGCGAAGTCGAGGGAGCGGGAGTCGGCGACGTGCTGTACGCCGAGACTGGTCAGCAGGTCGCGCTTGGCTTCGCTGCCGGCGGTGGCGTAGATACGTGCGCCCTTCCAACGGGCGATGTTGAGGGCGGCCATACCGGTACCGCCGGTGGCCGAGTGGATGAGGACCTTGTGGCCGCGGTCGATGCGGGCCAGGTCGTGCAGGGAGTGGTACGCGGTGAGATAGGCGGCCGGCAGGGTGGCGGCCTCGGCCGCGGTGAGACGGGCAGGCTTGGGGGCGGTCAGGCAGGCACGGGTGACGACATCGGTGCCCATCGCGCCCTCGGCGAAGGCGATTACCTCGTCGCCGACCGCGATGTCGGTGACCTGGGTACCGACCTCGGTGATGGTGCCGGAGCACTCCCAGCCGAGGAGCGGCGGCCGGTTGTCCTGCCCTGGATACATAGCGAGGGCCAGCAGTACGTCGCGGTAGTTGACTCCGGCGTGACTGACCTGGATACGGACCTCATCGGTGCCCACGGCACGGTGCTGTGCATCGGTCAGTTGCAGATCGTCGATGACGCCGGGTGCGGGCAGGGACAGGACGCGAGGTGCGGGCGCGATGGCCGCTGCCGGACGCAGCCGAGCCGCGTAGCGGAGGCCGTCGCGCAGGGCTATCTGGTCCTCCCGGTCGGGCTGCTGAAGCACGTCGACCAGAGCTGGAACGCTGGCCGCCGACCGGTCGAGGTCCACCAGGCGGGGGGTGAGCAGGGGCGCTTCGGCGGCGAGGGTACGGCCCAGACCCCACAGGATGGCCTGGAATGGATTGCGTACGGGCTCTCCGCCGCCGGTGGCCTGCGCGAGCTGGGTGATCAGCCAGAGTGGCGGGTGACCGAGCGGGTGTTTGTCCAAGGCCCGGGTCAGATGCAGGACGCTGTGTCCGGCCAGGAGGTGCGTACGGCGGATCTCCGTCGGGGTCGCGTCGAGCCCGGCCTGGGCGTCCAGCGACCACAGGTGGATGATGCCGCGGCACGTACCTTCGCGGGCGATGTCCGCGAGGACGTGAGGGTAGTGGTCGGCGTTGGACGGGTCGATGCGGTAGCGGTCTCCGGCTCCGGCCGAGCGGCCCGCTCCGGCGGTGATGGCCACTACGCGATCCCCGCGGCCGGTCAGTTCGCGGATGACGGCACGGCCGGTCGGGCCGCTGTCGGTCAGGACGAGCCAGAACCCTTCCGTCTGGCCGTCCGTCGCAGGCTGGGTGTGCGGGGAGCTTTCCCAGTCGAGGGTGTGCAGCCAGTCCAACTGGCCGTTCTCGGCGGTGGGTTGGGGGAGTTCGGGATGGGGCACGGTGGCGTCCTCGCGGTGGGGCGTCAGGAGTGCGGGGGCGTGGCCGGCCAGGTACTGCAGGCGCAGACCACGCATCTGCGCGATGAGTTGACCGTCGTCCCCGCGGATGTCGAGGTCGGCGGTGAAGGAGTCCTCGCGGGTGGCCGGGAGCAGACGGGCGTGGCTCCACAGGGAGGTGGTGGGCTGCTCGTAGAAGCGGACCTCATCGATACCGCCGAGCACGAAGACGCCCTCTTCGCCGGGAGCAGTCAACGGGCGGGCAGCCGCCATGGAGTGACCGCTCGCATCCAGCAGAGCGGGGTGGAAGTTGTGCCGCGCCAAGTCGCCCTGGAGTGGGGCGGGGCAGACCAGGTGGGCAAGGACCTCGCCATCGGTGCGCCACAACTCGTCGATGCCTTGGAAGGCGCCGTTCCACTGGTTGCCGCGATCGGCGTTCCAGGGATAGAAGGCCGCCGCGTCCTGATGTTCGGGGCAGCGAGCGCGGATCGAGGCCAGGGATTCGGTCGGCGTGACGGCGAGTTCGGCGACGGAGCGGGCGATGGCTTCGGTGTGCAGCAGCCACTCCGTCGCGTCCGCGTCGATGTCCTGGCTGTAGATGCCGCAGTCCAGGGAGCCGTCTTCGCGAGGCGTGACGGTGACCTTGACCTGAACGGCGGGGCCGTTCTCGTCCAGGAAGAGCGCCCGGTGATAGCGCACGTCGGAGACCGACAGAGGGCCCGCGTCCAGCACGGTGCGGGCGGCCGAGGCGACCAGCTCCAGGTGGGCGGTGCCGGGCAGGATGATGGTGTCCTGGATGCGGTGGTCGCGCAGGTAGCCGTTGTCGGCGAGGTCCAGCGGCCCTTGCCAGATGTGGGTGGTTCCTTCGGAGGGCATCGGAGCGCCGAGCAGCGGGTGTGAGGCCGAAACGCCGACGTTCCGTGAGACCGCTGGAGCAACTGGGGTGCTGGGCACGGTCGTTGGGCTGATCCAGTGGCGGGTGCGCTGCCAGGGATAGGAGGGGAGCGGGACGTACTGTCCGCCGTCGGTGAGCGCACCCCAGCCGAGGTCGATTCCGGCGGTGTGGAGGGCTCCCGCAGACGTGAGCAGGCAGGCGCGCTCGCCTTCGTGGCGGCGCAGGCTGCCGACCGCGGTCGTGTCGGCGCCGCCGTGGCTGCGGCTGGTCTCACGGATCCCGTTGACGAGCAGCGGGTGCGGGCTGACTTCGATGAACACGACCTCACCGAGGTCGAGTTGACCCCGTACGGCACCGACGAAGTCGACGGGCTGACGGATGTTGCGCACCCAGTAGGCGGCGTCCATGCCGGAGCCGTCGATGACCTCGTTCAGGAGGGTGGAGTGCAACGGGATGCTGCCGGGGCGGGGCGCGAGGTGGGCGAGTTCGGCGAGCAGGTCCTCGCTCAGGGCGTCCATCTGCGGGCAGTGCGAGGCGAAGTCGACGTTGACCCAGCGGTTGGCGACCTCCCGCGCGTCCAGGGCGGCGAGGACCTCGGTGAGGGCGCCGCGGTCGCCGGACAGCAGGGTGGAGGTGGGGCTGTTGATGGCGGCGACGGCGACCTTGTCCTCGTGTCCCGCGAGGGCTGCGGCGGCCTCGTCGGCGGGCAGGGCGACCCAGGCCATGGTGCCGCGACCGGACAGACGCTTGGCGAGCCGACTGCGTCGGCAGATGACCGCGGCGGCGTCCGCCAACGACAACGAGCCTGCGATGTAGGCGGCGGCGGACTCACCCATGCTGTGGCCGATCACCACGTCGGGTTCGACGCCCCACGAGCGCCACAGCTGAGCCAGGGCGATCTCCATGGCCCACAACGTGGGCTGGATGACGTCGAGTTCCTTCATCCGCTCCTCGTCGGCGGAGCGCAGCAACTCGATGACCGACCAGCCGGTCTCGGTCTTGATGGCGTCGTCGCAGGCCTCCATGGCCTGGCGGAAGACGGGCTCGTTGTCGAGGAGTTCGCGCCCCATGCCGGGCCATTGCGAGCCCTGCCCGGGGAAGACGAACGCCACGCGCGGCGATGTGCTCGGGTCGGTGTAGTCACTGAAGGACAGACCGGGTTCGTCGTCTCCGTCGGCGAACGCGCGCAGGGCGGCTGCCGCGGTGGTGCGGTCGTCGACGGGCAGGGCGAGCCGGGCGTCGTGGGTGGTGCGGCGCAGGGCCGCGGAGTGGCAGATGTCCCGCAGGCTGTGCGCGGCCCCGGGTCCGTCGAGGTAGTCGGCCATACGACGGGCCAGATCGCCGAGAGCCTCCGGACCGAAGGCGGACAGGGCCAACAACTCGGTCCGCTGCGGCAGTTCGGCTACGGCGGCCGGTTCCGGGGCGGCTTCGAGGACCAGGTGGGCGTTGGTGCCGGAGAAGCCGAAGCTGCTGACGCCGGCGATGGCGGGACGACCGCGGTCGGCCAGCGGGGTGGCCACCGTGGGGACGGTCAGCGGCAAGTCGCCCCAGGCGACAGCGGGGTTGGGATTCTTCAGGTGGAGGTTGGGCGGCACCATCCGGTGCTCCAGGCACAGCACTGCCTTGATGAGACCGGCGATACCGGCGGCGGCCTCGGCGTGGCCGATGTTGGTCTTCACCGACCCCACCAGGCAGCGGCGATCGGCGGGACGCGGTCCGATGACCTCGGCGAGGGCTTCCAGTTCGACCGGGTCGCCGACGCTGGTGCCCGTTCCGTGGGCCTCGATGTAGTCGATGTCGGCCGGGTCGACACCGCCGTTGGCGTAGGCGCGTTGAACGACACCGACCTGTCCTTCGACAGCCGGGGTGACCAGATAGCCGCTGCTCTGGCCGTCGTTGCCGACGGCGGAGCCACGGATGACGGCGCGGATGCGGTCACCGTTGGCGAGAGCGGCGGACAGCGGCTTGAGGATGACGACGCCGACGCCGTCGCTGCGGACGAAGCCGTCACCGGAGGCGTCGGCGAATTTGCAGCGGCCGTCGGAGGCGAGCATGCCGGCACCGGAGTAGACGACGCCTTCTTCCGGCAGCAGTACGAGGTTGACGCCACCGGCGATCGCCAGCGGGCACTCGCCCAGGCGCAGGGCCTGAACCGCGTTGTGGACGGCGACAAGGGCCGAGGAGCAGGCGGTATCGACGGTGAAGCTGGGGCCGCGCAGGTCGAAGGCGTAGGACAGGCGACCGGAGGTGATGGCGCGGGAGGCCGCGCCGGTCATGGCGTACAGGTCGAGCTGATCGCGGTCGGCGTACTGCAAGTGCCAGTAGTCGCCGCCGAGTTGGCCGATGAACACGCCGGCGTCGGTTCCGGCGATGCGGCTGGTCGGCTGTCCGGCGTCTTCAAGGGCCTCGTAGGAGGTCTCCAGCAGCAGGCGCTGCTGGGGGTCCATGCGATCGGCCTCGCGCGGTGAGATTCCGAAGAACTCGGTGTCGAAGGCGTCGATGTCGCGAAGGAGTCCGCCCCAGCGGCTGACGGTACGGCCGGGGGTGCGGGGCGTGGGGTCGTAGACGGCGTCGATGTCGTACCGCTCGGGGGGTATCTCGGTGATGGCGTCGCGGCCTTCGAGCAGCATGTCCCAGAGTTCTTGCGGACTGGTGGCGTCGGCGAACCGGCCGGCCATGCCGATGATGGCGATCGGTTCGCTGACGGCTGCCGTTGGTGTGGGGTCGTGGGGCATGGGTGTCCTTCCGGGCATGGCGAAGCCGTTCACTTGTGCGCAGCACGTGAGGACCCATGGCGTACGCGCGGCGAGCGGGCGGCAGTGCCGGGCTCGGTGGCGGGCGGGTACGCGGATGGTGTTCGAGGGTGAAGAGAGGTCGGTCCGGTCAGATGGACGGCACAGCGCGTGGCGAGCGCATCGTGCGGTTCACGGGCCGTGGCAGCTTGTCGGCAAAGCCGCCGTTCCCCCAACGTCGTTGCGGCATCGGGCTGTTGCCCCACGCCGAACGCCCCCGCTGTTTCGACATGTGTCGAGATTGGCTTGTGGCAGGTCTCTATGCAACGAGGCTCAAAGTGACGCTCGTCACACCCCGTAGGCCTACGGGGAGAGGTTGACATTCATCGAAGCAAGAGTAACCCTTGATTCGTCATTTATCTATATAGGTGGTCGTGATGGCGAGGCGCCTCACCGGTGACCGCCACGTGCCGCACGAGCCGTCCCCACAGGAGCCGATCTCGTTGAGCGAACAGACCGCACCGCCGAACACCGGACGCTCCGAGCTGGAAACCGTCCAGGACGCCGGCGCTTGTTGCGCCGGCATGGCCGAGTTACGCAGGCGGGCCGCGCAGAGCGCCGCTCTCCGTGCGCAGGCGGCGACGAGCGGAACCGACAGCGGTTCCTCGTCACCGGATTCCGCCCCCAGCGCCTGAGCGACGACCGCCCTGCCCCCACAGTCTGAAAGGACACGACAACGTGGTTGACCACAACCCCGACCAGCTCCCCGTCGCCGTCATCGGAGCCGGACCGATCGGCCTGGCCGCCGCCGCGCATCTGTCTGAACGCGGTGTTCCCTTCGTTGTCGTAGAAGCCGGTGACACCCCGGCGGCAGCCGTACGGGCGTGGTCCCACGTGCAGTTGTTCAGTCCTTGGGAGTACAACACCGACCCGGCGGCACGCCGACTGCTCGCCGCAGGAGGCTGGCAGGAGCCCGAGGCCTCGGAGCTGCCCACCGGCGGCGACCTCGTCAAGCAGTACCTGCAACCGCTGGCCGAACTGCCCGCCCTGGCGCCGCACATCCGCTACGGCGCCACCGTCACCGCCATCAGCCGCCTGGGCATCGACCGGCTGCGTACCGCCGGACGCGAAGCGGTGCCGTTCGTCATCCGCCTGGCGGACGGCGAGGACCTGCTGGCCAAGGCCGTCATCGACGCCTCCGGCACCTGGCGCCAGCCCAACTCCGTCGGTGCCAACGGCCTTCCCGCGCACGGCGAACAGGACGCCGCCGTATGGATCAGCCACGGGCTGCCCGATGTGTTCGGCGCCGACCGGGCCCAGCACGCCGGCCGCCACACCGTCGTCGTCGGCGCCGGCCACTCGGCCGCCAACACCCTGCTGGCGCTCGCCGAGTTGGCCGACGCCGAACCGGGTACCACCATCACTTGGGCGATCCGCGCGGCAGACCCCATCGCCTCGTTCGGCGGCGGCAGTGACGACGAACTGCCCGCCCGCGGAGCCCTCGGCTCAGGTCTGCAGATGCTCGTGGACACCGGACGCGTCACCCTCGCGGCGAACTTCCGCACCCACAGCATCCGTTGCCTCGGCGACGACCCCAACCGCGACCAGGTCGAGCTGATCTCCCGCAACCCCGGCGGCACCGAGCAGATCGTCACCGCCGACCGGATCGTGGCGGCCACCGGCTTCCGCCCGGACTTCGGCATCACCGATGAACTCCGCCTGGAACTGGACCCGATCATGTCCGCGCCCCGAGCCCTGGCGCCCCTGATCGACCCCAACCAGCACTCCTGCGGCACCGTCACCCCGCACGGCTACCGCGAACTGGCCCACCCCGAACCCGGCTACTTCGCCGTCGGCATGAAGAGCTACGGCCGCGCACCGACCTTCCTCATGCTCACCGGCTACGAGCAGGTCCGCTCCATCGCCGCGGCCCTGGCCGGCGACCTGGAGTCCGCCCAGTCCGTCGAACTCCAACTGCCGGAGACCGGTGTGTGCTCGGTGGTTGGCGGCGGCGAGGCGCTCGCTCTACGCCTGGGCCTGACCAAGGAGCGGCACGAGCAACTGCTGCACGTGACCGCCAAGTACCTGGGCACCTCGTTCACTGCGGCGGAGGCCGTCCTGTCCGCAGCCACCGAACTGGGCATCGACCACACCGCCGCACTGCAACTGGCGGCCTACGCCGCCGAGCAGTTCGACGCGCCGGGTGCCACCGGCTGCTGATCGCTGTCGCGGCTGCCGCCTCCCATCGTGCGCGGGAGGCGGCAGTGGCACGTCTACGCGGTGCGGTGCACCTTGTGCTGGGCGGCCTGGGCGCGTGGACGCACCACAAGGAGGTCGATGTTGACGTGCGGCGGCCGAGTCACCGCCCACGCGACCGTGTCGGCGATGTCTTCAGCAACCAGCGGGTCCGGTACCCCGGCGTAGACGGCCTCGGCCTTATCCGTGTTGCCGCGGTAGCGGTTGAGGGAGAACTCCTCGGTCTGCACCATGCCGGGCGCGATCTCGATAACCCGCAGCGGCTGCCCGCACGCCTCCAGTCGCAAGGTCTGCGCCACTACGTGAGCTCCGTGCTTGGCCGCGCTGTAGCCGCCTCCGCCCTCGTAGCAGGTGAACGACGCGGTGGAGGAAACGACGACGACCGTACCGTCGCCGCTGGCCAGCAGTTGAGGCATCAGGCTCTGCGTCACGTGCAGGGCGCCCAGCACATTGACCTCGTACATGCGCCGCCAGTCGTCCGGGTCGGCCTGGGCGATTTCCTCGGTTCCGTACGCGCCACCCGCGATGTTCACCAAGACGTCGCAGCTCTCCACCTGCTCAGCGAACGCGGTGACGGCCTCGCGGTCGGTCACGTCCAGCGGGTGGACCCGTGCCGTTCCACCGTCCGTCCGGACCTCCTTGGCGAGCGCCTCCAGGCGATCGGCCCTGCGCGCCGCGAGCACCACCGTGAAGCCGGCCCGAGCCAACTCCCTCGCGGTGGCGGCGCCGATGCCGCTGCTCGCACCAGTGATCACCGCCGTGCGCTGCGTCGGGTCTTGGGTGGGTATTGCCATCGATTGATCCCCCACACGTCCTGATTCGACGGGCATCTAAACAGGTGATCTTGGCATCGAGGTCAACCGGTGTCAACATAGACACATGTCAAATCTTCAGGAGAAGGTGGCCGCGCTCCCGGCCGAGCCGTGCTGCCCGGCCCTGACCGAGCGGGAGCTGACGGTAGAGGAGGCCGAGATCACCGCCGCCATGTTCAAGGCGCTCGGTGACCCGGTCCGGCTGCGCCTCTTCTCCAAGGTGGCCTCCCACCCGGACAACGAGGCCTGCGTGTGCGACATCTCCGACGTGGGCGTCTCGCAACCGACGGTTTCCCACCACCTCAAGAAGCTGAAAGAAGCCGGGCTGCTTCTCGCCGAGCGGCGCGGCACGTGGGTGTACTACCGCGTCGAGCCTTCCGTCCTCGCGGCGATGGGGCACCTTCTGACGCCTTCGCCTGAGCGAGCGGCTGTCACCGCGGCTTGACGAGGAGCCCCTGCCGCGGCGTTCTTTTGAGCCTCGGTTTGGGGCACGCGGAGGGTCCCATGCGGGAGGAGTCAACTCGCCGCCCGCGCGAACGAGATCTCCACGCGCCGATTCTCTCGTCGACCGGCCTCCGTCGCGTTTGAGGCGACCGGCCGCCGCTCGCCGAATCCTCGCGTCTCGAAGGCGACCGTTGACGGAAGGGCGTCGGCCAGCACAGCTTGCACGGCGTTGGCGCGTTGCTGGGACAGGGCGTCGCCGTGTGCGGAAGAGCCGAGATCATCGGTGAACCCGAAGACACGGACCCTCGTCACTGCTTGCTGCTCAATCTCCGCGGCGATCGTGGTGAGGCGGGACTGCGCCGAACTGCTCAGCTGTGAGCTGTCCTTGGCGAACAACACCTCCGACTGGAGCGCGTACGTCACTTCCGTGTCCGTCTCCACGCGGCGTTCGGTGGAGCAGGTGCGAGGCATCACGCGCTCTCAGCGCAGGAGGTAAGGAGGTAAGGAGGGACCGTGCGTCAGCACCATGATCTGTACTTCCGAGTGCGTCCCCTGCGTCAATACGGCTGCTGAGTTCGTGCACGTACGTGTGTAGCCGCCGACGCAGTTCAAGGCGCCCGCCGCGCTGGTTGGCGGGCGTGAAGCACTTCGAAACCTCGTCGATCACGGGCCCGGCGTCCGTACCGGATCGCCGCCACCTCTGCAGGAGTGGGCAGAGCAGATACTCGGCCTGAGTGACCTCCGCCCAGACCATGACGGTGCCGATCGCCGCTCCGTGTCGGGAAGTGAGACGGTCGCCTTGAGCGAGCCCGGAGCACAGCGCGAGCCAATCTTCGTACGGCAGCGTCCAGTTGGCCATGAAGCGGCGGCGGTGCGCGTAGTTCGTCCGCTGTGGCAGCCTATCGAGATAGTCGGCGAGCTGATCCGTCGCATGCTCGAAGCGGGGCCACAAGTCGGCGCCACCGAACTGACAGCGGAGTTTGTTCAGTGTGCTCAAGGCCCGGCTCTCCGGGATGTCGAGTACCCGGGCGGACTCGCGCCACGAACCGCCCGCGGTCATTTCCATGAGCTTGAGTGAGGCTGCTCGGCGCAGATGGCGCACGGTGTAGATGCCTGCGCCCGGCACATCCTCGGCGAAGTCTGTGAAGTAGGTGTCATACCAGTCCTGGGGAATCTGGGGAGGTACTTCATCGGCGGTGAAGCGGCAGTCGCGAGAGGGGGCGCGCAAGTTGGCGTACTCAAGCGGGCCGGCGGCGTAGAAGCCGTGCAGGCGTCGGGCCATGGCTCGGGCCAGGGGCGGGGAGAGCCCGGGGCGGCTGAAGAACGAGCGGGAGGCGCCGCTGGGGGCGTGCTCGAACGCGTACTGAGCCAGCGGCCGTATGCGCTCGCGCAGCGCGGTGGTGTCAGGAGCTTCGAGGTGCAGGGCTTCAGCAGTCAGAAGCAGTGCCCCGCATTCCGCACTGCCTTGGGGTGCGCTCCACAGCGGCGAGAAGAGGGAGTGCGTTCTGGCTGGTGTGGACTTCGACGTGATCTGGAGGGGAGCGATGTGATCGTCGATGAGTGCGGCAAGCGTGCGGGAGGGAACCAGGTCACGGGCGGCGGGCCAGCTCAGTTTGATCAACTGGGCGGTGTCCACCAGGTCTTGGAATGTGAGGACCTTCGGATTCCGGATGTTGCGCGTGTGCGGCGGTGGAACGCGCAGGCGGTGGTCGAGCCGTGCTTGCAGTTCCAACAGCCGCGCGTGATCAGCAGCAGGTAGGTCGCGGTAGGGATAGGGGGTTGCGTCGTCAAGGCGGGCGCCGCAGGGCCGCGTGTGACTGCCCCCGTCAACGATGCGGTTGCGGCACTGGAGCGGGTGCATCTGGTGGGTGCTGGTCGGCAGGGCGAGCAGCGCCGCGCGGCCCTTGTAGACCTGGCGGTTCTGAGGAGATGCGCAGCCGGGGCAGCTGCTGGAGAGGAGTTGCTGGTGGGCCGTGCAGGCGAAGACCACGGGGAGGTGCCAGCGGAGCTTCCATGCTCCGCCGTAGGCGTCCTGGACGGAGTCGCCGTCCCCGCGGAGGCAGGCTGGACAGTAACGGCTGGAAAAGGTTACGACCCAGCGGTCGCTGTACACATCCCTGATGCTGCCGAAGAACGCTCCCCTTCTGCGAGCTGTAGCTGCGTCGGCCGGGCTGCGGCCGGCACGCAGCGCCGGGTAGACGTCGGCGTACCGGCGCAGACCAAGGGCGTTGACCTCGGCCAGAGACAGACATGTCGCACGAGCGAACTCCGTGGCCGCTTCCTCGGGCAGGCCAAGCAGGTGGTCGGGGAGGAGACGGCCTCGGCGGCCGTCGTGGATTCCGCAGAGTTCGGCGATGCGGCCTGGGGAGCGGTTGAGGCGAAAGGCGAGGCGGAGCAGGAAACCAGGCAGTGACTCCTCGGGCAGGGGCGCGAGGCTGCGGGCCAAGGGCCGGTGCGCCACCTCAGTCAGCCGGCCTCGCCAGTTGCAGCAGGACCGTCGTCGTCGAAGACGGTATCGCGGCCCCTCGGCTTCTTTCCTTCTGAAGTGGGCTTGTGGGCAGGGATCTTGGGCTGCTCGCCGGACTCTGCGTCCAGGTCGGGCATGTCGCCCGGGGTGACGGTGAACTGGTTGAAGAGGTCCTTCGTCAGCCGCTCGCTCTTGTCCGCGATGGCTCGGCGACAGCCGTGCTGGACGAGCTTTTCCAGGATGCCGACCACGCCTCCGGTCCGGTTGTACAAGTACTCGGGCACGTCGCCCTGGGTGAGCATCCCGGCAGTGTTGTTCAGCAGCCGCAACTCACCTTCCAGACGTAGGAGATGGGCCATCCAGGCCTCCATCTCCGCAGGTGTGACGTATCTGAACGGCCCGAGGTCGACGACTTGGAAGCGGCGTTCGTGCTGGCTGGCGGCGTGGTCGTTGGGGCTGCGGCCGCGGTCCTTGACCGGCTCGTAGATCCACTCCTGGGTCTTGGGGTCGCGGCGGCCCTCGCGCAGCAGGCCCGAGGTGGGGATGCCGACGCCGACGAGGACGAGGGTGACGGGCATGCTCATCATTTCGCGGATCAGGTCGAGGACGTCCTGGTCGGCCTCCCGGTGGAGCTTGAGGCGGGTGATGTCGTCGATCACGAGGGCTTTCGTGGCGTGCTCGATAACCGCGGTCTTGACCGTGCGCACAAGGTCTTCCAAGCGCATCCCCTTGTAGTCCTCGCCGTAGAAGTCAAGGATCCGCTGGCAGGTGGAGATGGGCGTGGCCCTGACCGGGCACCGTACGTAGGCGACGGGGGCGACCAGGTCGCGGGTGCCGGGCATGGCGTCGGGGTTCACGTAGTTGTGGAGGGCCAGCCACTCCTCCTGGAAGACGGACAGGGCTTCGCAGATCGTCTCGGTCTTGCCCTGGGCGCCGTCGCCGTTGACCATGATGCCGCCGCGGGTCCCGGCCTTGTGACTGTAGGCGCCGTCCTCGACCCGGGCGAGCACCGCGTGGTCGACGCGTTCGCTCATGGGAGTGGCCTGGATCGGCAGGGAGCTGTGCGTCGCGAGTCGATGAAGGTCGTGGATGCGCTGTCGGCGCGGCGACAGGCGGCCGTACTCCTCAGCTATGAGGATCGGCGCCGGGACGAAGGTGTTGCGGGTCTCGCACCATCGGTTCCAGCCTTCGAACGTGGTGCGGTCCACCGCCGGGCCAGGGAGGAACGACAGCGGGTTCTGCTTCGAGGTCACTGGCTGGCCTCTTCCTCGGCCTCGCCGGCCGTGATGGTGGCGTCGTCATCGTCGAAGTCGTCATCTAGCAGCGCCAACAGGCTTGAAGAGCGCAGCCGTTCGGAGAGATCGGGGGGTGTGGAAAGCTGGTTGGGGACCGCGGCTTCGCGGCGGCGTCGGCGTTCGCTGTTCACCGCATCGTGGACTTGCTGAGCGCGACCCTTCGGGCGCAGTGGTACGACCTTGGCGTCGGGGGAATCGGCCCGCGCCGAGGGAACAGGGGCGGGCTGCGCCGGTGGTTCCTTCTTGACCGCGTTCGCGGGGCGGTCGGCGGCCGCCGAGGCCGCCTGGGCGACTTCACGTGCGTGCTCGGTGCGCTGTCGCTTGGAGAGCTGGGTGGGCCATTTCTCGACCGGGATGTTGCCGCCGATCAACTTAAGCAGCACCGGGAGGAGTTCGGTGTCCGCCTTCGGCGCCAGGCCCCTCTTGCGGAGTTCCCGCATGGCCTCACGCACGCGGGCGTCACTGAAGGCGGGCACCTCGCCCTCCTCGGACAGACCAGTCCAGCGCAGTGTGTGCCAGTCGTGTGTATTCGGGTCCTGGAAGAAGACGAAGCACGGATCGCGCGGGTCGCGGTGGACGACGTACTTGTTCTTGTTCCTCCCACCGCGCCGGGACAACTCGCCGCGGTAGGGATCCAGGGCCGCCCCGTCGTACCAGAGGTTCTTGATCTTCACGCCTCGCTTGCCGTGGATCATGACCTTGTGCCGCGGCAGGAGCTGGTAGTAGAGCTCGGCGGGCGGGATCCGCAGGGCGAAGCCGCCCTGGGACATCGCCGCAGCGAACAGGCTGTTGGGGCTGTGGTCGCCGCGCGGGTCCCAGCTCGGGGCGTACGATCCGAAGCGCCGGTTCTGCCAGGTCTCCACGACCCAGGTGGCGATGAGGTGTTCCATCTCCGTCACGGTCAGACAGGCATCCGCCTCCGGGTCCACGCCACGGTCAGCGACGTCTGTGCCCTGGTAGCCGAGCAGGAGGGCGAACAGCAGCGACCTGATGGCGCCGAACGTCCGCTCCACGGAGTGCTTGTCGGTGGGGCGCAGGACGCGGCTGGGCTTGATGTTCGCCTTGATGACCCGCTGCACCTCGACCAGGTGGTGGTTGCGGTAGACGGAGCCATGATCGGTGGTGACAGTCTCGGGAGCGAAGAACGGCAGTCCGGCGACCTCGTACCCGGCGAACTCCGCGACCACCGTGTTGGGGACGCCGGGGTAGGCCCACTCCACGGCCTTGCCCCAGTCCGGGCGCATCGGCAGCGGCATCATCATGTCCCGCAGCACCATCGCCACATCGATCGACTTGTCGGAGACAAGGCTGAGCCGGAACGCCACAATCGAGCGGGTGTAGACGTCCACGGCCAGCGTCAGATGCACGGACACCGGGTCACCGAACACGTTGTCCAACACCTTCACCGGCAACACCGTGCTGTCCAGCGCCACCACCTGGCCAGGCCGGTGCACCACGATGTGCCGGCCGGTCGCGTACTGCTTTGCCTTCGCCGCCGAGCGTGCGTAGCGCTGCCGCGCCCCGTTGGAGCCGAACCACTCCTTCCAGATGGCCCGCAGGGTGTCGTAGTTGGGGATCTTCACGGTTGCTGTATCAGCGGGTTCAGCGGCGGTGGGTTCGGCGTCCGATGAGCTGAAGACCTCGCTCACGTACTGGTGGATGAGTCGCTCTTTGTCCCGCATAGTCAGCTTCGAGCGGCGATCCGTAGCCTCGGCGTACACCGCGAACAGCGCCTCGCGCAGTTCGGGGGAGATCGCATGCCCGGTCGCTTCGCGCAACCATCGGTCGTCCGCGACGCCGATCGGACCGTACTTCGCCCGTGCCGTGTCCCAGCGGATCAGCGTGCGCACACTCGCCCGATGCAGCCCGTCCGCCTTCGCCTGCGTGGGGGCTTCGGCTGCGGCTTTCCGCAGCTCTCTCGCTTTCGCCTGCCGACGCTGGGTCAGCGTCGTGGTCTCCGGGTCGTACTGCGGACGCGGTTCATGCGGGAGTGCGTCGAGCGGATCGCCGCTGCGATACCCCGTCTCGGCCTCCCGCAGGTGCTCCATGCGAAGCATGACGATCTCGCGTTGGTGCTCCTCCAGGTCATCCATCGCCTTGGGCTGCCGACCCCGGTCCGCGGCCGGCAGGCCAGTGCGGGTCCGTGTGGAGGGGCGGCAGTCCGGGCGATGCATCAGTTCGCTCAGCGAGGTCTTCCACGTCTCGCCGTCTTCGTCGACGAGCGTGACCCTCCCGAGATGGGGCAGGCAGGACTTGATCTGCCACGCACTGCCGCCGATGATCAACTCGGAGCCCGGCGTCAGGTTCCACATGGGATCGAGTGCGGTGATCACTGCGGCAGATCCCGGTGATGCTGCTGGGGAGCCAGCCGAACCAGGCTCGCATCCCCGAACGGCCCGGAGAGATCCACGCCGAGGTGGCGATGCCACAGCAGGTGAATCGCATGGGCCCGGGCGATTGCCGGGATTCGGCAGCGTTCCGCCAACTCGCCGAACGGCAACGGGCCTTGCGCTGCCGCCTTCCGTAACTGTCCCTGAATTCCCAGAACATCCGGCAGCGGGCGCCGCTCCGCGGAGAGCGCATCCACGTTCGTCCACACGTGTTGACGCCACCCCGCCACGACGCCGTACTGCCAGCCCGCCGACAGCGCGACCTCCGCCGTGCCGGCGAACTTCAGCGCATCCTCCGGCTTGATCCGGTCGGCTGGCCGCACGTCGATCAGGAAGAGCCCGGACTCCGTCACCAGCAGGAAGTCCGGGGTGTGCCGGATCGCCTTGCCTTCGGAGAGGAACCGCAGCCGGAACGGCTGGCACAGGGCCTCCACCAGGCCGGCGGCGAAGTCGGCGACCAGCAGCAGCCGCTCCTCTTCATGGCTCTCGAAACCGTGGTGCCGGTCCGTCGCCATCAAGTATTCGAGCCCGGGGCGGTGGAACTGGTCCGTGCGCCAGGTGAAGCGGCGTACCGGAACGCTCCGCCGGAGATCCACCTTGTCCAGGTCGCGCACCGGGCTGGTGATCGGAGTCTGGCCGAACTTCCAGGTCGTGCTCCAGCAAACCGGCCATGCATTGTTGAGGTCCAAGGCCTGCGCGTAGTCCGTGAACCCCGTATCTAGCACGGCGAGATCCTCCAGGGTGCATGCATCCGACCATGCGGGACTCGAGGGCACTGCCGCTGTCAATCGCAAACTTCGCCTGAAATCGGTCGAGTTCACCTGCGGCTCCTCTGGCCTTTTGTCTCATGATCCGAATCTCAAGAGCGCGGCGACGCTATGATGTCTGCCCTGCTGAATTGAGACTGTTGCGGTGCGGGTGGCGAACTCTCATCCCGCCGAGCCACACGTCCCTGCTCGATCTGGCTCTCTCGCGCCACGAGAGCTTCAACGTCAATTCGCAAGCATTGGCCAAGGTCACAAGCGTGCGTAAGCCGGGCTGTATACATCCTGAGCCGTTTTCGGAGCCTTCGTCGGTCGCCTGTCGGACGATCAGGGGCAAAGAGTTTTGCGGCCGCCCTCCTCGCCGGAACTGTGCACTCTCCGCTTCGCTTCATTTCCTGAATTAAGGGACTATGGAGATACTCGGCCGACGTGGACTCGCTCCATACAAAGACTGTTCCAGGTGCGGCATCTTTCTTGGCTCTCAAGCCGTCCATCAAGGGCAGGTCGCACAGCACCATCCAATCTTCTAGAGGAAGTCGCCAATCGGCCAGTGTGCGGAGCCGCCTGGAATAGTCCGTGTGATTGTTCGCGAGCTGGCGGGCGATCGCTGCGACCCTGGCCTCGAATGCCGGCCAGAGGTGCGCAGGCCCGAGTTCCCGTCCCAATAGTGAGATTGTGCCTCGCGCAGCCTTATTGGGAATACCTAGAGCTTCCGAACATCGATACCAGGGCATGCCAGAGGCCAGCTCAGCGAGTCGCAGCGTGGAACCGCGCCGCAATTGGCGTACCATCCGCGGGGTGGGGCGAGGCAAGTAGCTCATGAAGTCAGTGAAGTGCGCGTCGAACCATGACTCAGGAAGGAAAGGTGGCACGTTTTTCAGCTGAAACGTGCCTTGCGGGGTGAAGGATCGTCGCGCGGGGGCTTCTGGAAAACCATGAGCCCGCCGAGCTGCAGCGCGCGCCATCGCGGGAGAGATGGCTGTTAAATTCATTAGGTTAAATAGGTATCGCGGAGTCTTTTTGTGTGCTGCCTGGGCAAGCGGTTGCACCCGTTCCCGCAATGACGTCGCGTCACGATCGCCGAGTAGTTCCTCTGCAGCCAGGAGCAAGGCGCCGCAGTGGGCTGCTTCCTGAGGAAGGCTTCGTGACCCAACTAGACGAGTTCTCGAATTGGGATCGTCATGCTGGGTGGTGGCCAGTGCTGAGATCGGGGCAGCGTGCACGTCAAGGCTGGTCTTCAAGGTTTCCGATGGGAGAAGCGTTGAGCCGAGAGGCCAGCTCAGTTTGATCAACACAGTGGCCAGGATCAAGTCTGAAAGATAGGTATCCTGTGGTGCCCCCAGCCCGCTTTCCTCCAGGTTCTTGTTCATCCTTTGCTGCAACTCAAGGAGTAGGTTGGTGTCTTCGGATGGAAGGCCGAAACCTGCTATTTCAGACCCTTGGTCCAACCGGTTTCCGCAGGGTAGGATATGCGCCTTGCCACCGCGCAGTGGTCGATTGTTAGAGGGTATAATATTGCGGCACTGTAAGGGGTGTAACTCAGGGATTCCGGGGTTGGAGATTAGACCGGCATGTTGATCTGTGAATCCGTTGACTAGCTGTCCACATGTGGGGCATTTACTCGCTAGCAGTTGGTGATGTTTCAGGCATGCGAAAGTAGTCGGCAGGTGCCAACTTAGTATCCATGGGCCCCCGAATGCCCGTTGGATGGAGCTTCCGTCCCCGTGCAGGCATCGAGGGCAGAAGCGGCTCGAGAGGTTAAATGACCAGTTCATGCCCGATGTTGGGTTGGCAAGCCGGGCGCCGCTTGGCATAGAAGCCAGCGGCAGGTATGTGTCCTTCAGGCTGCGAAGGGTTAGGGATTCAGCCTCGGCGGCCGAAAGGCGCAGGCAGTTACCGAATTGGCTGGCCAGGGCGTCGGGCAACCTGAGGAGGTGGGAGGCCGGTACGCGGTAGCCTTTTTGTAGGCCACACAGAACAGCAATGCGGTGCGGCGCGCGCTCTAAGCGATATGACAGGCGTAACAACAGTCCTGGCAGAGACTCGCCGGGCAACGGGACCAGCGCTCGGGGTAGTTGC
This sequence comes from Streptomyces sp. NBC_01478, assembly GCF_036227225.1. Classification (GTDB taxonomy): domain Bacteria; phylum Actinomycetota; class Actinomycetes; order Streptomycetales; family Streptomycetaceae; genus Streptomyces. The sequence goes on from NZ_CP109444.1 coordinate 8,299,520, forward strand.
CGGGCTGTCGAGGCGCTCACCACGCAGACCTCTGCGCATGCTGCTCAGTTCCCACGGCAACCGTTCGGAAATTTGTTTGAGCTGCACATGTCGACAGAGCGGCAGCGACGTCACAACGCTCACTGCGCTGAGAGTGACCTATTTGACCCACTCCGGTCACCTCCTTCGGCCCCCCATTTCGCCGATGCGATCGGCGCTGACAGTACGACGAGTAACCCATCGGCGGCTGGTTGTTGAATGGAGGGTCATGCGTTCGGGTGAACAAGTTCGAGTGTGAACGGATGGGGTGGGGCGCTGTACCAAAGTGCCAACTATGCCTCTGACTCCCGACTCGGTCCGCTGAAGCTACTTGGCATCAGCGCAGGTCACGAACGTTGCCCGGTGTCAACTACCGATCCTGGTCACACGCACGGGAGCAGGAACGTTGCCTTCGCATGACCAAGGCATGGGTATTCCTTGGTCGGACTCTTCTAGGGTCGTGGCTGCGACTGCGAACGGGGGAACGCGCGATGGGTGACGGCAAGGACCCGGCCAAGGTCCTCGACATCAAGACCGCCGATGTGAAGCGGGCGGCACCGGACTTCCAGACGGCGGCAGTCGATCTGGGCAAGGCGCTGACCGCGCTGGTGAAGTCCCTGGACGGGCTGGGTGAGCCCTGGGGGAACGACAAGCAGGGCAAGGAGTTCGGCGACTCCTACAAGCCGTTGCAGAAGAAGATCGAGAGCGCGGCGGGCACGCTGGTGCTGGGTCTGACGAGTATTCACGAGGCGATGGCCGACATGGCGGACGGGCATGTCGACAACGACGAGTTGATCGCCGGGATGTTCACCGAAGTGAAGGTCGGCACGTCGGACGGTGCCGGTGAGCGTTGAGGACGAGGCCCGGAAGATCCTGCTGCATCTGGGCCTGTGGTGGCCGGAGGCCGACTCCGGGAAGCTGCGGTCGGCGGCGACGGCCTGGCGCACCTTCGCGGACGCCGTCGACGACGTACGCGGCCCGGTGCAGCAGAGCGCGTCGTCGATCATCCACAACAACACGGGTGTGTCGATCGAGGCGTTCGACAAGTTCTGGGGCCGGTACGCGAAGAGCGCCAAGGGGGACGACAGCGGCTGGCTGAAGGATCTGGCCGACTCGGCGCGCCAAATGGCCACCGCGCTGGACAAGTTCGCCGACGCGATCGACGACGCCATCAACAAGCTCTGGACGCAGATCGGCATCGACGCGGCCGTGATCGCGGGCGGGGTGGCGCTGGCGTTCTTCACCGCGGGTCTGGCCTCCGGCGCGGCCGTCGCGGCGGCCGACCTGGTCATCGAGTTCGGTGCCGGGCTGGGGATCGCGGTCTCGACGACGATCGCCGAGATCGCCGGGGGCACGTTGGTCGCGGCCGCGTTCGGCGGTGTCGAGTCGGTGACGGTCGACCTGGCCGTCGCCCAGCCCCTGAAGATCGCGACCGGTCTGCAGCAGGGCTTCAGCCTCGACGAGATCAACCAGGCGGCCAAGGACGGCATGATCTTCGGCGGCGCCCTGGGCGCCGGCGGCGGGGTCCTGAAGGCGACCATGGAAGGCGGATTCAGCGACACCACGCCCCTTCTGCTGCGTCCGCCGTCGCTCCGGCCCGACTTGGTGGAGCTGGGCCCGGCGGCCCGCAACGCCGACCGCATCCCGTGCGTGGGCGAGCCGATCGACGTGGCGACCGGCGCGATGCTGATGACGCAGACGGATCTGACGCTGCCGGGGAGTCTGCCGCTCAAGTTCACCCGCACCCACCTCTCCTCGTACCGGGGAGGTGTGTGCTTCGGCCCGACCTGGATCTCCACGCTGGACGAGTGCCTCCAGATCGACGGCGAAGGCGTCGTCTTCGCCGCGGCGGACGGCATGCGCCTCGTGTACCCGGTGCCGGAGCCGGGCGTGGCGACCTTGCCGGTGAAGGGCGTGCGCTGGCCCCTGGAGTGGGACGGCAAGCCGGACGGCGCGATGACGGTCACCGACCCGGTGACGGGCGTCGTGCGCACCTTCGCCGCCCCTGTTCCCTCCTCTTCCTTCGGCGTCTTCCACCTGGCGCTGGACTCCTGGACCGACCGCAACGGCAACCGTATCGACGTCGAACGCGACGACGAGGGCGTGCCGTTCGGCCTCCGCCACTCCGGCGGCTACTACGTCGCCGTCGATACCGAGGGCCCCCGCATCACGGCCCTGCGCCTGCTGGACGAGCCGCCTTCCCGCTACCGGCCCGGCATCGCGACCGACGAGGGCACGGTCGTGACGCGCTACAGCTACGACGAGTCGGGGAACCTCGCCGGGGTCGTCAACTCCAGCGGCGAACCACTGCGGTTCACGTACGACGAGCAGGGCCGGGTCACCAAGTGGACGGACCGCAACGGCACTTGGTTCGGTTACGTCTACGACGAGCGCGGCCGCGTGGTCCGCACCGAGGGCGTCGACGGCATCCTCTCGGGCACGCTCGCCTACGACGACACGGCCCACGCGACCACGTACAGCGACTCCCAGGGGCACGTCTCGGTCCACCGGTTCAACGCCGAAGGCCTGCTGGTGGAGGAGACGGACCCGCTCGGTCATGTCACCCGCACGGAGTGGGACGCGTACGGGACACAGCCGGTCGAGGTGACGGATCCGCTGGGTCACACGACTCGGTACACCTACGACGAGGACGGACTCCTCACCGAACTCACCCTGGCCGACGGCTCGTTGGCGCGGGCCGAGTACAACGCGCTCGGCCTGCCGACGGAGGTGGTCGAGCCGGGCGGGGCGGTCTGGCGGCACACGTACGACGAGCGCGGCAATCTGCTCGGGACCGTGGACCCGACCGGTGCCGAGACGCGGTACACGAACGACGAGGCGGGCCGTCCGACCGCGATCACGAACGCGCTCGGCCACACCCGCACGGTGGCGTACGACCCGGCCGGTCTGCCCGTCGCCCTGACGGACGAGTTGGGCCACACCACCACGATTCGCCGGAACGTCTTCGGCCGGGTGGTCGCGGTGACCGACCCGCTGGGCCACATCACACGCCTGGGCTGGACCGCGGAAGGCAAGCCGGCCTGGCGCGAACAGCCCGACGGCGGCCGGGAGTCATGGACCTGGGACGCCGAGGGCAACCTGCTCGGCCACACGGACGCGGCGGGCAACACGACGCACCACACGGCAGCGCACTTCGACGTCCCCGCGACGCTGACCGACCCGGACGGCGCGCACTACCAATTCTCGTACGACACCGAACTGCGCTTGGCACGGGTCGTCAATCCGCAAGGCCGCACCTGGTCGTACGGCTACGACGAGGCCGGCCGGCTCGTGGCCGAAACCGACTTCAACGGGCGTGCGCTGACGTACACCCACGACGCGGCGGGCAGGCTGGTCTCACGGACCAACGGAGCCGGGGAGACGCTGACCTTCGTGCGGGACGGGGCTGGCCGCGTTGTGGAACAACGCACCGGCACCGGCGAGACGACGACCTTCGAGTACGGAGCGGACGGACTGCTCGCCCGGGCGGTCAACGGGGACGCCGGGCTGGTCATCGCCCGGGACACACTCGGACGGGTCCTCAGCGAGACGGTCGACGACCGCGTCACGGCCTACGCCTACGACCTCGTGGGCCGTTGCGTCCGCCGCGAGACTCCGTCCGGGCTGGTCTCGCTGTGGACGTACGACATGGCGGGCCGTCCGACCGGGCTTCGCTCGGAGGCGGGAGCCCTGTCCTTCGCCCACGACGCCGCCGGGCACGAGACGGAGCGCCGTCTCGGCGCCGATGTGCTGCTGACCCAGAAGTGGGACGCGACCGGCCGCCTCACGGTCCAGTCCCTCACCGCGGGCTCCGCCGACGCACAGAACCTGCTGCAGCACCGCACCTACGCCTACCGCGCCGACGACCATCTGACGGAGATCCGCGAACTCACCACGGGTACCCGGCACTTCGACCTGGACGGGACGGGGCGTGTCACCGGCGTACGCGCCCACGGCTGGACCGAGACCTACGCCTATGACCAGGCCGGCAACCTGGTGGGCGCCACAGCACCCGATCACGGCGCCGCCGGGGAGCGTGACTTCGACGGCACCCTCGTCCGCCGTGCGGGCCGCACCACCTACCACCACGATGCCCAGGGGCGTCTGGTCCGCAGGACCCGCAAGCTCCTCAACGGTCAGGTTCGTAGCTGGACCTACTCCTGGACGGCGGAGGACCGCCTGGCCGAAGTCCGCACACCGGACGGCGAACGCTGGAGATACGCGTACGACCCGCTCGGGCGCCGCCTCTCCAAATACCGGCCGGCGGACGACGGAACGCAGGCCGATCGCACCGACTTCTCGTGGGACGACACCAGGCTGTCCGAACAGAGGCGAGCGGACGGCCAGGTGACCACCTGGGACTACGAGCCCGGTACCCATCGGCCGGTCGCCCAGACCGATCACCGGCGATCGGCTCTCGGTCGCGACGACTCGTTCCTCGCCCGCTTGGCCGAGGAGTCGGCACCCGACCACGCGATCCTCTTCCAGGCGGTCGTCACGGATGCCGTCGGCACTCCGACCGAACTCGTGACCGACGAGGGCACGACGACATGGCAGGGCCGGACGTCACTGTGGGGCACGGTGCTCCGAGGCCCCGAGTCCGCCACCACCGACTGCCCTCTGCGGTTCCCGGGGCAGTACGCGGACACCGAAACGGGCCTGCACTACAACTACTTCCGCTACTACGACCCCGAGACAGCCTGCTACCTGAGTCAGGACCCCCTCGGGCTGACGGCGGCCCCCAACCCGTCGGCGTATGTCCGCCATCCCGGCACCTGGTCGGACCCGCTGGGTCTGTACGGCTGCGAACTGGACGACCTCGGAGGCGGCTGGTACCGGTCGCCCGAAGGGCTGGACTACGGTCCGGGATCGGCTGAGGGGCACCGCATCACCCACGTCATGCAGCACACCCGGGACAACCCCGCGAAGCCCGCTCACGGAGTGTTCGACACGGGCAACCAGGGGGTGCTGGAGACGGTCGACGAGGCATGGAACCGGCGGGCCGCAGCGGTGTCGGTCAACCAACAGGGCGCTCGCACCACCTACATCATCCCGATGGCCCGGCAGGTGGGTTACAACCCCGGAGAAGAATATATTTCGATCACCGTCGAACACGGCAACGAAGTGATCACGGCCTTTCCGAGGAGCTGGAACTGATGGAAAAGGTTGCCTGCGCCCACTGCGGCCAGGACTGGGTGCGCTGCTACGAGCGCAAGGACACGGGCAGGAAATTCTTCCTGTGCCCGGAATGCGAGTCCGTATGGGAACTGGAGGACGACCTCCACGAGGACACGGACCTGTACTTGAGCGAGTACCTGCTGACCGGAGATCCCGTGAAGGACTGGGAGATCATCACTCCGTGTGCCTGAGCGGCCGCTGAAGCCGCCCGGCGTCGTGCGGCCGGTTCACAGGCTTCCCGGTCGCACCAACCCCGTTCTCTTCACCCCGCTCAGAATCGGCGTGACCTCGATCGTCGAGACGTGCGGAAGCGCGCCGATCGTGTCGCTCAGGAAGAGGTAGAGCGCGTTGAGGTCGGCGGCGGCGACGGCCACCAGGAGGTTGGCCGGGCCGGTGGTGGCGGAGGTGAAGCGGACCTGGGGGTGGCGGCTGAGCCGGCGGCCCGTCTCCTCCAGGCCGCCGGGGGCCACCGTGATCCACAGCAGGGCCTCGGTACGGATGCCCAGCTCGGCCAGGTCGACCTCGGTCGCGAGTCTGACGACCTGGTCGCCGAGCAGCGCCTCCAGCCGGCGGCGGGCGGTGAGCGCGGTGGTGTCGGCGCGGCGGGCGAGCTCGGCGTAGGAGGCCCGGCCGTCCTCGACCAGGGGTGTGATCAGCGCGTGGTCGAGGGGCTGGAGGGCCGCGCGGCCGGATGGGGCGGAGAGGTCCGGCCGGCGCGGGCGGTCCGGCCGGAGGCCGGTCAGCTCGGCCTCTGTCAGGAGGCCGCCGCTCCAGTCGAAGGCCGCGGGGAAGACCCGCAGGAGGGTGTGGGAGGTCCACGACCGCACCGCGGGAGTGGCCGGAAGGTCGCGCAGGAGAAGGGAGTTGCGCGCTTCCGGGCCGTCCAGGAACAGGATCGTGCAGATCTCGTCGCCGCCGCCGAGAATGTCCACCCAGATGGTGTCGGGGCGGCGGGCCAGGGTCGCGGCGATGGCGCCGATCCGGTCCGGCCGGCAGCGGATGCGCAGGGCCAGCGGGATCAGGTCCGGGAACCACAGCGGGTTGCGTACGGCGGTGGCGCGCAGCGTCCTGTCGTGGAACAGCGGTGCCGCGCGCCGCACCACGGTGCGCTCCGAGATGCCCAGGACACGGCCGACCGTGCGCCACGAGGCCCGCGGGGACGCCAGCATCGCGGCCGCGATCCGGCTGTCCGTCTCGCTCAGAGGGTGGCTTTCTTTCGGCATGTCGACCCGGTCCTCTGTCCATCTTCCGTGCTGCGGTCATCCGTCTCCGGCGCAGATCGATGCTGACACCGGCCGCCCACATCAGTCCACTTTGTCGTGACTGGCCCTGTCCTCGCCGTGCGGGCGCCGGTTGGGATGGACCTGCTTCCGTCGCAGCCGTGTGAAAGGGCCTGATGACCATGCCGCGTACCCGCCCGTTCGCGCAGGTCGACGTGTTCGCCACGAGCCCCTACTCCGGCAACCCGGTCGCGGTCGTCCTGGACGGGACGGACCTGGGCGACGAGGAGATGCAGGGCCTGGCGCGGTGGACGAACCTGTCCGAGACCACGTTCGTGCTGCCCCCGACCACCCCGGAGGCGGACTACCGGCTGCGGATCTTCACCCCGCAGGGCGAGTTGCCGTTCGCCGGCCACCCCACCCTCGGCTCGGCGCGCGCGTGGCTGGACGGCGGCGGCACACCGCGGCACGCCGAACGCGTCGTGCAGGAGTGCGCCGTAGGACTGGTCGCCGTCCGGCGCGGTGCGGACACGCTGGCCTTCGCGGCTCCGCCCCGGGTGCGGGAGGGCGCGCTCGACGACGAGCTGCTACGGCGGATCGTGGCCGCGTTCGGGGTCGAGCGGGAGCGGGTCGTGGACCATCAGTGGGTCGACAACGGGCCCGGGTGGGCGGTGCTGCGGTTGGCCACGGCCGAGGAGGTGCTCGCCCTCGAACCCGACTTCGCCGGCTTCCCGGACGCGATGGTCGGCGCGATCGGGGCCCACCCGGACGGGCACCGGCACCGCTTCGAGCTGCGTACCTTCGCCCCCGGTGCCGGTGTGCCCGAGGATCCCGCGTGCGGGAGCATGAACGCCGGTGTCGGGCAGTGGCTCACCTCGACCGGCGGCGCGCCCTCCTCCTACCGGGTCTCCCAGGGCACGCGCCTCGGGCGGGCCGCGAGCATCGAGATCACCGCCGACGCGGACGGCACCGTGTGGGTCAGCGGCTCCGCCGTCGTGTGCGTCCGCGGCACCGTCACGCTCTGACGGTCATCCGGCGTCGGTGTCGGCGGTGAGCGTCTTCATCGTGACGTAGCTGCTCACCGTCGCCACGCCGTGCAGCGTGGCCAGTCGGTTGGCGTGGAAGTCCTCGTACGCGGGCAGGTCGGCCACCTCGACCTGGAGGAGATAGTCGAAGTTGCCGGTGATGTGGTGGCAGGCGACCACCTCGGGCAGCTTGGTGACCCCGCGCTCGAACGCGACTACGTCCGCGCGGGTGTGCCGCATCAGCCGTACCCCCGCGAAGACCCGCAGGCCGCGGCCGATCGCGGCGGGATCGATCAGCGCGCGGTAGCCGCGGATGACCCCGGCCTCCTCCAGTTGCCGCACCCGCCGCAGACAGGGTGACGGCGACAGGCCGACCCGGGCGGCGAGCTCGCTGTTGCTGATGCGGCCGTGCTGCTCCAGCACGGCCAGAATCGACCGGTCCACCTCGTCCATGGCGGCAGATTATTGCGCGGACGACGCCAGTACCACAATCGTACGCCCCTGATGAGCGCAATATGCTGCCAAAGTTGCCGAGAATCGGGCACATCGGACCGTCGGTCGGTCACGCTTCTTGGAGACGCGGTTCCCGGAGCCAGGCCTCCCGGAGCCACCCCGCCAGTCCGTGGAAGGGCAGCCATGCCGGGCAAGAGCACCATCACCGTTCACGCCGATCGCGAGGTCCACCCCAGTGGGGCCGTGGCCCCGCCCATCTACCAGACGGCGGCGTTCTCGGCCGAGGACGCGGAGACCTTCGCGCGGGGCGCCGTGGAACCGCGGGGCACGGACTTCTACACCCGGTTCGGCAACCCGAACCATGCCCAAGTCGCCGCCGTGGTCGCCGAGTTGGAGAACACCGAGGCGGCCATGGTCACCGCCTCCGGGATGGCCGCGCTCACCACGGCCGTGCTGGCCCTGGTGTCCGCCGGCGACCATGTCATCGGGCAGCGGTCCACCTACGGGGGTACGGCGTCGGTGCTGCTGAACCTGCTGCCGCGGCTCGGGGTGGAGACCACGCTGGTCGACCAGACCGACCCGGAGGCGTTCGCGAGGGCGCTGACCCCGCGGACCCGGCTGATCCTGGTGGAGACCCCGAGCAACCCGTTGCTGCGCATCACCGACCTGCGTGCCGTGGCCGAACTGGCCCGCGCGCACGACGTGTTGACCATGGCGGACAACACCTTCGCCACCCCGCTGAACCAGCGGCCGGTGGACTTCGGCATCGATCTGGTCTGGCACAGCGCGACCAAGTACCTGAACGGCCACTCGGACGTCTCCGCCGGAGTGCTGGCCGGGCCGGCCGAACTCCTCGACCGCATATGGGACGTCGGCCTGCTCACCGGTGCCACGCTCGGCCCGATCGACGCGTGGCTGCTGCTGCGCGGTATGCGCACCCTGCCGCTGCGGGTGCCGCGGCACAACGCCAACGGCCTCGCGCTCGCGGAGGCGCTCAACGCCCATCCGGCGGTGAGCAAGGTGCACTATCCCGGCCTGCCGACCCATCCCCAACACAAGTTGGCCGTAGACCAGTTGAGCGGTTTCGGTGGGGTGCTCGGCATCGAGTTCGCGGGTGGTTTCGAGATGGCCGACGCCTTTCTCGGCCGGCTTCGCTACCCGCGCCGGTCGGCCGGCCTCGGCGGTGTGGAGTCGCTGGCCGTGCATCCGGCGTCCATGTGGCGCGGCATGCTCAGCGACGAACAGCTCGCGGAATCCGTCCCGTTGGGGCTGGTCCGGCTGGCGGCGGGCACGGAGGACACGGCGGATCTGGTCGCGGACGCGGTCGCGGCGGCGGACGCGGTGCTGGCGGAGAGCGAGGCCCTGACCACGTGAGCGGTCGGCCCCTCGGCACCGCCTAGGCGAACGACATCTCCAACTACCCCCCACCAGTAAGGAGTTACTCCGATGAAGACCCTGCTCACCGGCGGCACCGTGGTCAGCATGGACCCGGCCGTCGGCGATCTCGAACGCGGTGACGTGCTCATCGAGGACGGTGTGATCGTCGCGGTGGCCGAGCGCGTCGACGCGCCGGACGCCGAGGTGATCGACGCGACCGACCGGATCGTCATGCCCGGGTTCGTCGACAACCACCGCCACTCCTGGCAGACCGCGTTCCGAGGCGTCGGCGCGGACTGGACGTTCCCCGAGTGGGCGCTGGCCATGCACCGCACCGTCAAGCCCCACTATCAACCCGAGGACGTCTACGCGGGCACCCTGCTCGGCCGTCTGGAGGCCCTGCACTCAGGGGTGACCACGATGCTGGACTGGTACCACGTCGCGCAGAGCCACGCGCACGAGGACGCCGCCGTCGCCGCGCTGCGGGACGCGCCGGGCCGGTCGATCTTCTGCCTCGGGGCCGGCTGGGGCACCGCCGACCCCGTCGACGACGACATCCGCCGGGTCCGCTCCGGCCTGACCGGGGACGGGCTGTCCGGGGATCGGCTGTCCGGGGACGGGCTCGTCACCATGGCGCTGGGCCTGCGCGGCCCCGACGACACCGGTATGGACACCGTCGCCCGGGAGCTGAAGCTGGCGGCCGAACTCGGCCTGCGCACCAGCCTCCACATCGAGGCCGCAGGGACGGTCACCGACCTCCACGAGCACGGCCTGCTGCGGGACACCACCACGTTCGTGCACGCCAACGGGATCAGCGACGAAGAGCTGCGGATGCTCGCCGGCGCGGGCAGTTCGCTGTCCGTCAGCCCGGACGTCGAGCTGAAGATGGGGTTCGGACCGCCGGTCACCGGGCGGGCGTTGGCCGCCGGACTGCGACCGACGCTGTCCGTCGACGACGTCCCGTCGGCCGGCGGTGACATGTTCTCCACGATGCGTACCGCCTTCGCCGTACAGCGCGGTCTGGACGGCGGTCTGCGCTCCCGGGACCTGCTGGAGTTCGCCACCCTCGACGCCGCCCGCTCCTGCGGGCTCGACGCCCGGACCGGCAGCGTCACGCCCGGCAAGGACGCCGACCTCGTCCTGCTGCGCACCGACGACCTGACCGTGTTCCCGGTCACCGACCCGGCCGGCACGATCGTCAGCGCCGGCCATCCCGGCCTGGTCGACACCGTCCTCGTCGCCGGCCGCGTGGTCAAACGCGACGGCGCACTGCTGGGCGTGGACCTGCCCGCGCTGCGGGCCAGGCTGCTCGCATCCCGGGACCGGATCGCGGCGGCCGCGGGCATTCCCCTCGACGGTACATGGCGCCCGCGGCCGGAACCGGCGTAGGAACAGTCGGTGTCCGTTGGGCCAACACCCGTCGGCCACAAGCCTGTTGGCCCCACCTCGACCCCAACGGCGAAGCCCGACCTGAACCCCGGCCCGGCTCCTCACCCCGTGTCCCCACCCTCCAGCGCCGAGGGATTCAGCGAAGCAAGCAACTTGAGCAGCAGCGCGTGGGTCTGCTGCTGCTCCGCCGGTGTCAGTGCCCGAAGTGCCTCGGCGTGGGCCGCGTCCACGGTCTCGGCGGCCTCCGCCGCGAGCCGTACGCCCGCTTCCGTGGCGTGCAGGCGCTGGGTGCGCCGGTCGCCGGGGGTGGTGCGCCGCTCCAGCATCCCCCGCTCGACCAGCCCGTTGACCGCCGTACCCATCGACTGCGGGGTGATCGCCGCCCTGCGTGCCGCGGTCGCGCTGGACACCCCCGGGTCGAGGACGGCCTGCATCAGGGCCCGGTGCTGGGCGAGGGTCAGCCGGAGCGGGCGCAGGGCGCGCTCCATCCGGGCCGCCATGATCTGGCCGATCTGCCAGGCCACGTAGCCGGTACGGCGGTCGGGATGGTTCACAGGGTGGACCCCTCTTTGTAAGGCACCTGATTGTGATGTACAAATAATATCAGTTGCCTTCTAATCTAGGACCGCTCCGATGTCCCAGCAAGTAGCCCCCCGAGCCACCGGCACCACAGGCGCACCCCGACAGCCGCACAAGCACGCCCTGGACGTGGCCCATCCACCCCCCGGCCCCGGAAACCTGCGTGCCGTCCTGCTCCCCGTGGCGGTCGTGCTGCTGATCGGTGCCGTGTTCGTCAGCGTCTACCTCGCCGCCTTCCACGCCCCGCGCCCCCATCAACTCCGCGTCGGCACAACGGAGATAGGCACCGCGCAGGCCCGCCTGAGCCAGGACCTCGACCGCATCGCCCCGGGCGGCTTCAGTGTCGAGACCTACCCCGACGAGTCCGCCGCCCGCGACGCCGTACAGGACAGGAAGATCTACGCGGCCTACCTCGGCGACGGAACACTGCTCTACGGCAGCGCCAACGGAGCCGCCGTCACCGCGACCGTGACCACCGCCTTCGGCTCGGTGGCGCACGCCGAGCACCATGAACTCGCCGTCGAGGACGTCGCCCCGGCGGCAGCGGGGGACACCCGAGGCCTCTCCGTCTTCTACGCCGCCTTCGGCCTGGTCCTCGCGGGCTACCTCTTCGGTATGACCACCTACCAACTCGCGCCCCGCCTCCAGTACCGCTGGCGGATGGCCAGCCTGGCCCTGTTCGGCATCGTCGGCGGCCTGCTGATCGCCGCCATCGCCGGAAGCACGGGCTTCGGCGCGCTGCCCGGCTCCTTCCTGCCGCTCGTCGTCGTGATCTCCCTGATGGGTGCCGCGGTCGCGGCCACGACCATGGTCCTGCTACGGCTGTTCGGCTCGGCCGGTGTCACCCTCGCCTCGATCCTCATGCTGATCCTCGGCAACAGCAGCAGCGGCGGCATCATGCCGGCCGCCTATCTGCCCGGCTGGCTGCGCCCGCTCTCCGAGATCCTGCCGGTCGGCGTCGGAGTCCGCGCGATGCAGGGCCTGTCCCGCTTCCAGAACGACGGCCTCACCCGCGCCCTGGTGATCCTCCCGGTGTGGGTGCTCGGCGCCGCCCTCGTGCTCTATCTGAAGGACGTGTACCGGCGCGGGACCCCGCCGGCGGACGCGGGGGAGCCGCAGTCGCCGTAGCGCCGATGCCCGTGGTCGTCGGCAGGCGCGGCATGCTGGAGGGCGTGGACTTCCCCGTGGGAAAGGATCTTTCGATGGACCAGCAGGGCCAGCAGGACGCGCAGGGTGGGCCGGACGACCGTTTCGACGTCGTCGTACTCGGCGCCGGCCCCGGCGGCTACGTCGCCGCCATCCGTGCCGCCCAACTCGGCAAGCGGGTCGCGGTGATCGAGGAGAAGTACTGGGGCGGTGTCTGTCTGAACGTGGGCTGCATCCCGACCAAGGCCCTGTTGCGCAACGCCGAGTTGGCGCACATCTTCACCCGCGAGGCGAAGACCTTCGGCATCAAGGTCGAGGGGGAGGTCTCCTTCGACTACGGCGAGGCGTTCCGCCGTAGCCGCCGGGTCGCGGACGGCCGGGTCAAGGGCGTCCACTATCTGATGAAGAAGAACAAGATCACGGAGATCGACGGCCGCGGCACCTTCCTCGACCCGCACACCCTCCAAGTGGCGGGCTACGACGGCGAGTTCCGCACGATCGGCTTCGAGCACTGCATCATCGCGACCGGCGCCACCCCCCGGCTGCTGCCCGGCACCAAGCGCACCGCGCGCGTGGTGACCTACGAGGAGCAGATCCTCGCCGACGACCTGCCGCGCTCGATCGTCATCGCGGGCGCCGGCGCGATCGGCATCGAGTTCGCGTACGTGCTGCACAACTACGGCGTGAAGGTCACGATCGTCGAGTTCCTGGACCGGGTCGCACCCCTGGAGGACATCGAGGTCTCCACCGAACTCGCCAAGCAGTACCGCAAGTTGGGCATCGACGTCCTCACCTCCACCCGCGTCGAGTCGATCGACGAGTCCGGCCCGCAGGTCCGCGTCACGGTCACCGGAAAGGACGGCACCCAGCAAGTCCTCGAAGCCGACAAGGTGTTGCAGGCCATCGGCTTCGCGCCGAACGTCACCGGCTACGGCCTGGAGAACACCGGCGTACGGCTGACCGAGCGCGGCGCGATCGACGTCGACGGCCGCTGCCGTACGTCCGTCCCGCACCTGTACGCCATCGGCGACGTCACCGCGAAGCTGATGCTCGCGCACGCCGCCGAGGCGATGGGCGTGATCGCCGCCGAGACCCTCGCGGACGCGGAGACGATGGAGCTGGACTACGCGATGATCCCGCGCGCCACCTACTGCCAGCCGCAGATCGCCAGCTTCGGCTACACCGAGGCGCAGGCACGGGAGTTGGGCCACGACGTCAAGGTCGCGAAGTTCCCGTTCACCGCGAACGGCAAGTCGCACGGCCTCGGCGACACCACCGGATTCGTGAAGCTGATCAGCGACGCGAAGTACGGCGAACTCCTCGGCGGCCACCTCATCGGCCCCGACGTCACCGAACTCCTCCCCGAACTCACCCTGGCCCAGCAGTGGGACCTCACCGTCCACGAGGTCGCCCGCAATGTGCACGCCCACCCGACCCTGGGCGAGGCGGTGAAGGAAGCGGTGCACGGCCTCGCCGGACACATGATCAACATGTGACGCCCGGCCCGGCCCGGCCCGCCGCCCGACTCACCACCCCTCCGGGGACTTTGCCAGCTCTTTACAACCCGCCCGCCCGCTGCCTCGTCTCTCCGCTCGATCAACTGCCCGTCCCGCCGCCGGTCCTGCCCACGGAACCGGCGGCGCGGCCGACGAGAGAGAGCGATTCATGCGCCGAACTGTCCTCAGCGCCTTGGCACTTACCTGCGGCGCGGTCCTGGCGAGCGCCGCGCCCGCGTTCGCGGACGGGGCCTCCGCGGCCCCGACCCGCACCCCGTCCGCCTCGCCGTCCACGGCGCCGAGCGCCACCGCGGCCCCCACCCGGGACGCGAGCACCGCGCCCAGCGCCGAACCGTCCGCCGAGCCCACCCGGGCCCCGAGCCAGGTCGCCGCGGTCCCCGTCGGTGCCCCCGACACCGGTGTCGTGCCGGCGGCGAAGTCGTCCGGCGGCATGTCGACCACGCTGATCGGCGGGGGAGCCGCCGCACTGGTCGCCGGCGGCGGCGCCTTCGTCGTCGTACGGCGTCGGAGGACGACCGGCGTATGACCTCGCTCTCCAGGCGCGCCTTCGTCACCGCGGCGACGGCATCGCTGCTCGCCGGCTGCGGCGGCGGTCACACGACCACCCCGGCCGCGAACTCCGCTCCCCAGCAGGGGAGTTCATCGCAAGGGAGTTCAACGCGGGGGAGTTCGACGCCGTCCGCGAAGGCCGGTGCCGACACAGCGCACGCCCTCGCCCGCTCCGTCCCGGTCACCCTGCGCGTCCCGGCGATCGGGGTCGACACCCCGGTCATGCAACTGGGGCTGGCCGCGGACGGCACCGTGCAGGTGCCGCCGATCACGGCACACGACCGGGCGGGCTGGTACCGGCACTCGCCGACGCCCGGCCAGACCGGACCGTCGGTGATCCTCGGGCATGTGACCGTCGGCGCGTACGGGGACGGCGTCTTCCGGCACCTCGCGCACCTGCGCAAGGGCGACCGGATCGAGGCGGGCCTGGAGAACGGCACGACGGCCACGTTCACCGTCACCACCGTACGGACGGTCGCCAAGGCCGACTTCCCGTCGGACGAGGTGTACGGGAACGTGGCCCACCCCGAACTGCGTCTCATCACCTGCGGCGGGACCCGCACCGGAACGGGATACCTCGACAACGTGATCGTCTTCGCCACGCTGACCGGCTGAATTCCCGTACCCCGTAGCCACTTTGCACGTCACGACCATGGAGAGCGTTGAAACGGTCCCGCGAGAGGGCAGCGTCCGAACTGTTCGCCGCCGTCTATCCGCGCCTCGCCGGCTGGTGCCGCCGTCTCGTCGACGACGACGAGACGGCCCACGAGATCGCCTCCGAGGCGTTCACCCGGCTCTGGGCGCGCTGGACGAAGGTGGCGGAACCGCGCGGCTTCCTCTACGTCACCGCGGCCAACCTCGTCCGGGACCACTGGCGCAAAATGGAGCGTGAACGCCGGGCGGTCCGCCGCGCCACCACGGAGGAGGCGATCCGGCCGCCGACCGAACAGACCGATCCGTCCGTACGGCTGCTCGTGCAGTCGCTGCCCGAACGACTGCGCGTCCCGATCCTCCTGCACTACTACGCCGACATGCCGATCCGGGAGGTGTCCGTGCTGACCGGACGCAAGGAAGGAACCGTCAAGGCCGACCTCCACGCGGCCCGCGAACTGCTCCGCGCCCACCTGAGGAGAAGCCTTGACCACACACTTTGACGAGGGAGACGGGGAACCGGGCCGCGACCTCGACGACCCCCTCACGGTCATCCTGCGCCCCTCCTCCGCCGAGTACCTCGGCCCGCCCCACGGCCGCTACGAGTCGATTCGCCGCGGCGCGAACCGCCGCCGCCTGCTCCGCGCGACGGTCGGCGCCGGCGCGACCTGCGCGGTACTCGTCCTCGCCGCCCTCCCCTTCCGCCTGGCCCACCACGACGCACCCGCGACCCCCACGGTCCCCCTCGCCCCACCCCCCGCGAGCAGCGGTCCTACGACCCCGCCCGCCCCGTCCCCGACGAAGACCCCCAGCCCCGCCGCGAGCCCGGGGTCCCCGGACAGCTCCCGGGACCCGAGCCGCGCGAGCGCCCCCACCACGGAACCGTCCCAGGCCCCCACGGCATCGGCGTCGGCGGCCTCACCGGCGTCCCGAACCGTCGCCCCCTCGGCCGTACCGACCCGCACGCGGTAACTCCCGCGCCACAGGGGTAATTGCAGCCAATCCTGTCGCGCATCTTGCCGACAATATTGCCAAGCGATTACACAAGTGGGTCATGGGAAGGACGATCACACTCCGCAGCAGAGTCCGCACCATCCTGGCGACCGCGAGCGTGCTCGGCCTCGGGCTGTTGTCCCCGATCGCCGTACACGCACTGAAGTCCCCTCCCGCACAAGGGAGTTCGGAACGCACGCCCCTGGTGGTGGCCACCACCGCCGGCAAGCTCAAGGGTCAGGCCCAGACGGGCTACGACGCCTGGCTCGGCATCCCCTACGCCGCCACCCCCACCGCAGCCGACCGCTGGACGGCCCCTCGATCCGCCCCCTCCTGGACCGGCATCCGCGATGCCTCCCGTTTCGGCGACCGCTGCGCCCAGCCCTCCGGCTGGGACCCCGGCTACGAGAAGGCGATCACCACCGAGGACTGCCTCGCCCTCAACGTCTATGCCCCGCAAGGGAGTAGAGCGGACGCCCCGGTCGTGGTCTGGATCCACGGCGGCGGCTTCTTCGGCGGCGCCGGCCAGGACACCGATCCGCGCAAGTTCGTCCAGCAGACCGGCGCGGTCGTCGTCACCGTCAACTACCGCCTGGGCCCGCTCGGTTACCTGAACCTCCCCGAACTGCGCGCCGAGAACGCCGACGGGGCCGGAAACTACGGCCTGTTGGACCAGCAGGCGGCGCTGCGCTGGGTGCGGTCCAACATCGGGCACTTCGGCGGCGACGCCGGGAACGTCACCATCGCCGGCCAGTCCGCGGGCGGCAGTTCGGTCTGCGACCAGCTCGCCTCGCCCACCGCCAAGGGCCTGTTCGCCCGCGCGGTCGTCATGAGCGGCGGTTGCACCCTCCAGTCGGCGGCGGCCGGTGAGACGCAGAGCCGGGCCTTCGTCAAGGAGATCGGCTGCGCCACCGCCCCCGACGTCCTGGCCTGTCTGCGCACCGCACCCGCCGCCGCGATCGTCGCCGCCCAACTGAAGGCCCCGGTCCGCCCGTCCCTCGGCGGCGCCGCCTTCCCGACCGACCCGGCAACGGCCGTACAGACCGGCGCCTTCACCAAAGTCCCGGTCATGCTGGGCCAGACCAACAGCGAACGCGGCCTGTTCACCTTCCAGAACTACGACTACCTCGGCACACCGATGACCGCCGACCAGTACACCCAGGCGGTGAGGTCGACGTACGGCACGAACGCGGCCGAGGTCCTCGCCGAGTACCCGCTCACGGCCTACCCCACCCCGGGCCAGGCCTGGACGGCGGTCCAGAACGGCTCCACGTCCTACGACCGCCAACAGTTGATGGCACGGCTGTCGCGATGGGTGCCGACGTACGCCTACGAGTTCGCGGAGAGCGACACCCCGCACTTCACCTCGATCTTCCGCCTCCAGCAACAGAGCGCCACGGCACGGGACTTCCCCTTCGGCGGCGCCATCCACGTCGACGACCTCGGCTACCTCTGGGACTACCTCGGCCAGACCTTGCCGTACGACGACGACCAACTGGAGCTGTCCCGCCAGATGATCGCCTTCTGGGACCACTTCACCACGACCGGCGACCCGAACGGCTCCGGCACCCCGACCTGGCCGAAGTACCGCACCCAGACAGGGGAGTTGATGTCCCTGAAGGCCTGCGACACCGCCCCGTCGGGCGACCGGCCGCCGGCCGCCTGCTCCAAGGCCACGCGTGACTTCGCCCAGGAACACGACCTGGACTTCTGGCAGAGCCTGGGTTCGGCGTGAGGGCACCAACTCGTCGTGGGGCGAGGCGGTTTCGCCACCTCCTCGCCCTGCTCGCCGCACTTCTCCTGACCGTGGGCGGCAGTACGGCCGCCGCCCACGGCTCCGCCACGCGCCCCCTCTCACCGCAGGTGACCCACACCCGCACCGCCCCCACCGGCTACCAGGTCACCTTCCGCTACCGGGACCCCAGGGCCACCCGTGTCCAGATCAAGGGCGAGTGGTACTTCGCGAACCCCTACGAACTCTCCGCCCTCTCCAGCCCCGAGGGCGGCACCGTCGAGACACCGGGGACAACGCCCGCGCACTGGCGGCCCGGTGACATCCCGATCGCGTACCCCAACTCCCCGGCCGCCAACTGGCCGGTGGTGGACATGAAGAGAGGCCCCGACGGAGTGTGGACGTACACCACACCCCTCCCGTCCGGCGTCTTCACCTACTCGTTCTACGTCGACTGCGCGGACGCGACCCAGACCGGCTGTACCGCACACTCCGACCCTGCCAACCCGCCCTGGAACGAGCACGACGGCAAGGCGACCGGCACGGTCGAGGCCACCAGCCAGGTGTACGTCCCCGCCGACCCCACCTTCGACACGGTCGACTACGCCTGGCAGGGCCCGAGTCGAACCCACGGCACGCTGACCCACGTCACCTACCGGTCCCCGACCTCGCTCACCCCACCCGGTGAGAACCACCTCTCCGTCTACACCCCGCCCGGCTACGACCCGCACCGCGCGCGGCCGTACCCGACGCTCTACCTCTTCAGCGGCGACGGCACCGAGATGGACTGGAGCACCCAGGGCGACGCGGGCAACATCCTCGACCACCTGATCTCCACCGGCCAGATCCAGCCGATGGTCGTGGTGATGCCCAACACGGCGGGCTACCCGGACTCGACGGGCTACGCGTCGTTCGACGCCAACCTGCTCAACACCCTTGTTCCGTACGTCGAGTCGCACTACCGCGTGTCCACGGAAGCGCCCCGCCGCGCCGCCGCCGGCCTCGGCTACGGCGCCTCGCTCACCAACTCGCTGCTCTTCGAGCACACCACCGCCTTCGGCTCGTACGGCGCGATGAGCCCCGGCCTGCGCGGCAACTACACCCTCCCGACCGCGCTCACCGCCGAACAGACCACCGAACTCCGGCAGGTGAGGATCTTCGTCGGCGGCGGTTGGCAGGACCCCAGCCACTACTACCACGCGAGCGAGACCGCCCTGCTGAACAGGGCGGGCGTCCCCACGATCCCCGGATTCGTCAACGGCGGCCACAACTGGTTCGCATGGCGCTTCGACCTCAAGGACTTCCTGACCCGCACGGCCTTCTTCCCGCAGGTCGCGGGCTGAGCCGGAGGCAGCAATCGATGCCGTTGCGCACGTCCCGTGGAACCGCGTCCGGCCCGGTGGGGAAGAGCCGGCGCCGCTACGGCTTGTCCAGGACGCGGCCGACAGCAGCGGCCGTCTCCCGCACGGCGGCACCCAGTCGGTCGTACGGCGTACTCGTGGCCGCCGTGACCGACACGGCCGCCACCGTGACGCCACCCCTCAACACCGGTGCCGCCACGGACAGTTCGCCCAGCCGGTACTCCTCGTGCGCGGCGGCGAGTCCCGTCGCGCGGACACGCGCCAGTTGGGTGCCGAGGATGCCCGGCGCGGTGAGCGTGTGCGGGGTGTGGCGTTCGACGGTGGCCGGCGGGCCATGTCCGTGGGCCAGCAGCACCTTGCCCGCGGCCGTCGCGTACAGCGGGAGCCGTTCACCGCTGACCAGGCACAACGCCGTACCCTCCGCCGGAACGGCGACGTCCGCGTGCCCTCCCGTACGCGCGGACAGGATACGGAGCGCGGGCAGCGCCGCGTCCAGCAGCCCACGAGGGCAGGGTGCCGCCGCACCGAGCGCCCGGATACGGGTGCCCAGACGATAGGAGCCGTCGCCCGCGCGCTCCAGCCCGCCCCACGTCACCAGCTCCCGCACCATCCGCAGCGCGGTGGGCACCGGCAGCCCTGTCCGCCGTGCGATGTCCGTCAGCCGCAGGGTGTCCGGTGCGCCGACGAAGGCGTCCAGCACTGAGAAGACCCGCCCCGCCACGCTCTCGGCCATGGATCCCCGATCCTCCATCCCGACTTTCATCCAGTGAAAGCCGGACGTTGTCGCCGCCCGGCACGTCCCGCGAAGGTCAACGCATGACTCTCGACCTCTCTTCCGACGAGCTTCTGTCCACCACCCGGGCCGTCCGTCACCGTCTCGATCTCACCCGACCCGTACCCCGTGAACTCCTCGAGGAATGCGTCGACCTGGCGGTCCAGGCACCGACCGGACGCAACCGCCAGCGCTGGCACTTCGTCATCGTCACCGACCCGCGGCGGCGGGCCGCCCTCGCCGAGGTGTGGCGCGCCGGGGTGAGTACGCCGGGTGTCTCCGACCCCGTCCCGGAGCGCGACGTCCGCCGGACCGACGTCGCGCGCATGGAGCGGGTGTACTCCGGCGCCGCCCACCTCTACGAACACATCCGCGAGGTCCCGGCGATCGTCGTTCCGTGCGTGGAGGGCCGCACCGACGACGCACCCGTGCTCCGGCAGGCGGGCACCTGGGGATCCATCCTCCCGGCCGTGTGGAGCTTCATGCTCGCCGCCCGCGCCCGGGGCCTCGGAAGCTGCTGGACCACGGGCAACCTCGTCCACGAGAAGGAGGCGGCCCGCGTCCTCGGCATCCCCTACGACGACGTGATGCAGGCGGCGTTCATCCCCGTCGCGTACACCCTCGGCACGGATTTCCGCCCGGCCCGCCGTGTCCCTCGCGAGGAGGTGCTGCACTGGGACGCGTGGTGACGCGGCGGAGACGGCTTTCCGCAACTGTTTTGAACGTGTTCAATTCTCGACGTAAGCTGCCACCATGAACGACAGAGCCGCCCTCCTGAAGGGCATCCGCGCCTGGCTGGTCCTGTTCGTCGTCTGTCTGGTGCTCAGCGGCGCCACCGCCTTCCCGCTGGTCCACGAACTCCGCTGGACCGAGGACGTGTTGAGGTCCCTGTCCGTACCGCACTACCTGCCCACCCTGATGGACTGGATCGTGCAGGTGCGGCAGGGACTCGACACCGCCGACACCGACTACCCCTTCCTCCTCTACGGCACGGACTGGCTCGCCTTCGCCCACCTCGTCATCGCGGTCGCCTTCTACGGCCCCTACCGCGACCCGGTCCGCAACATCTGGGTCGTCGAGTTCGGGATGATCGCCTGCGCCGGGATCATCCCGCTGGCCCTGATCTGCGGGCCGATCCGCGGGATTCCCTTCTGGTGGACGGTGATCGACATGTCCTTCGGCGTCATCGGGATCGTCCCGCTGTACGTCGTACGGAGGAAGATCAAGCGTCTGGAGGCCGTGACACTCGCGGCAACTCCCGCCCCCGCCCTGGCTACTTGAGCGCCGCCAGCGCGATCCGTTCCGCGACCGCGTTCATCGCCTCGCCCTTCGCGTCCGTCGAGCCGACCGAGTAGACGAGGGTGCGGGACAGGTCGCGGGTGGCGGCGACGGCCGTGCTGTAGCCGTACCGGGCACCGGACTTGATCCAGTACACCGTCCCGCCGTACTCGAACCGCTGGAGCCCCGCGCTGTAACTCGCGCCCTCGATGCCCGCCGGGACGGTGAACATCTCCCGCAACTGCGGACCCGGCACGATCCGCCCCCGGAACAGCGCCGTGATCAGCCGCTCCAGGTCGGCGGTGGTCGAGATCATGTCGCCGGCCGCCCACCGGTCCGCCTGGTTCCAGTCGGTGACGTCCACGAACTCCGTTGTGCCGTCGGCCTGTCGGACCGCCTGGTAGCCGTGGTTGTGCGGGCCCAGGATGCGCGGGTCGGTGCCGGGGAAGTACGTGTCCCGCATGCCCGCCGGGCGCAGCACGAGCCGGGTGGCCTCCGCGGCGTACGAGTGTCCCGTCACCTTCTCGATCAGCAGGCCGAGGACCGTGTAGTTGATGTTGAGGTAGTCCTGCCGCTCACCCGGCCGGAACTCCGGCCCCTTCGCCACCGCCGACGCGACGACCTGCCGGGGCGTCAGCGTGTCGAAGCGGTGCGCGTACTGGTCCTCGAAGGCGTCCCCGAAACCGTCACCGGCCTGGATGCCACTCGTGTGGTTCAGCAACTGCCGTACGGAGATGGGCTCGAAGGCCCTTGTGAGCAGCCCCGGAAGGTAGCGCTGGATGGGCCTGTCCAGGTCGACCTTCCCCTGTGCGGCGAGCCGCAGCACGGTCGCCGCGGTCACGACCTTCGTCGTCGAACCGGCCCGGAAACGGGCGTCGGGATCGGCGGCGGTACCGCTCTCCAGATCGTGCACGCCCGCGCTGCCGCGCCAGGATCCGTCGGTGCCTCCCACCCGTACGAGAGCCGCCGTCGCGTCGGCGTCCGGCAGCCCGGCGAGCGCGGCGCGCAGTGCGGTGGCGTCCGGCGCGGTCGTCGGCCGCGTGGTGGCCGCCGGGGACGCGGCGAACGCGGGGGCCGCCAACGGCCCTGCGGCAAGGGCGAGTACGAGGGAGGCGGTGAGGACGGCGGTGGTGCGGTGGCGAGGGCGCATCGGCTGCTCCTGCTGGGATCTCCGGCTGTTGTCGGTGATCAGCCTCGTCTTCTGCGTCCGTCCGCGGATCGTCGGTGAGGAGGGGGCCGTCCCTGACATCGCCCCGGCCAACTCCCTTACAGAACAAGGGGTTTGCGGGGGTTGCCCCCTACGGGGCCCAACTCGGCGCCGCGCCCGGCGAGTTGCATCCGGTGCGTTGCACTCGCCGGCGAAAAATTGTTATCGCGGAACCCTTCACCCCGTCTCCCTCTGCGTCCGCAGTCCCCTCACGCACCGGAGCCACCCACATGGCCACCAGCGCCCGCAAGCCCCTCAACAAGCACCGCCTCACCCGCCGGGGCCTCTTCACCCTCGGCGGTGGAGTCGCGGCGGCGGGAGTCGTCGGCGGCGGGATCGCCGCGTTCTCGGGAGGTGGGGCCAACGCCGCGCAGACCGGTACCGCCACCGCCATCGGCACCCCCACCGCCAGGCCGGAGGCCCTCGCCCACCCGGGCATGCTGCACAACGCGGGCGACCTGAACCGCGCCAAGGTCCGCGTCGCCGCCCGCAAGGACCCCTGGCTGAAGGGCTGGACGCGGCTCACCGACAACAGGCACTCCGCGAGCACCTGGCAGCCCCGCCCGCAGGCCGTCGTCGTCCGCGGCGGCACCGGCCAGAACTACGTCACCCTGTACAACGACATCCACGCCGCCTACCAGAACGCCCTGCGCTGGAAGATCGGCGGCACCAAGGCCAACGGCGACACCGCCGTCGCCATCCTCAACGCCTGGTCGGCCACGCTCACTTCGGTCAACGGCAACGCCGACCGCTTCCTGGCCTCCGGCATCTACGGCTACCAGTTCGCCAACGCCGCCGAACTCGTCCGCGACCACCCGGACTTCGAGTTCGCCCGCTTCAAGAAGATGCTGCGCACGGTCTTCCGCCCCATGAACATCGATTTCCTGACGAACCACAACACCGCCAACATCACCAACTACTGGGCGAACTGGGACCTGTGCAACGTCGCCTCCCTCATGGCGACCGGCATCCTGTGCGACAACCGCGCCGACTTCCAGCGCGCGGTCACCTACATGAAGTCCGGTGCGGGCAACGGCTCGCTCAAGCACGCCATCCCCTTCGTCTACGGCGGCCAGGACCTCGCCCAGTGGCAGGAGAGCGGCCGCGACCAGGGCCACACC
Organism: Streptomyces sp. NBC_01478; assembly: GCF_036227225.1. Lineage (GTDB taxonomy): Bacteria > Actinomycetota > Actinomycetes > Streptomycetales > Streptomycetaceae > Streptomyces. The sequence continues at coordinate 8,323,086 of NZ_CP109444.1, forward strand.
ATGATGGGCATGGGCCTCATGGGCGCGATCTGCGAGATGGCCTGGAACCAGGGCGTCGACCTCTACGGCTACCTCGACAACCGGTTCATGATGGCCGCCGAGTACGTCGCCAAGTACAACCTCGGCGCGGCCGTGCCCTTCACGACGTACGGCTGGCGCAGCGGTCAGGGCAACGGCAAGTACATGGAACAGCCTGTGATCTCCGACATAGCCCGGGGCGCCGTTCGCCCTGTTTGGGAGATTCTGTACAACCACTACGCCCGCCGGCGGCGCCTCTCCACCCCGTTCATCGGCCTCATGGCTGAGAAGGTGCGTGCGGAGGGCGGTGGCGGCGACTACGGCCCGAACAGCGGCGGTTTCGATCAACTGGGCTTCGGCACGCTGCTGTACAGCAAGTGACGTCGGGGCGGACCGGGTGAGGTCGGGAAGGGCGGGGAGCGACGTGGACGGGCGGCAGTGGGGCTCCACCATCGCGGCGGCGCAGGCCGGTGACCGGCGGGCGCTGGACGAACTGGTCGCGGGCTGGCTGCCGTTGGTCTACAACGTGGTCGGCCGCGCCCTCAACGGGCATGCCGACGTGGACGACGTGGTCCAGGAGACGATGCTGCGCGCCGTCGACCACCTCGGCTCGCTCCGCGACCCCGACAGCTTCCGGTCCTGGCTGGTGGCGATCGCCATGCGCCAGATCCGGGACCGGGCGCGCCGTCGCAAGTCCCCCGACCAACTCCCGGACGGGCTACCGGGGGACGCCGCCGACTTCGCCGAACTCACCGTCCTGCGGCTCCAGTTGGAGGGCCAGCGGCGCGAGGTCGCGGAGGCGGTGCGCTGGCTCGACGACGAGGACCGCCAACTCCTCTCCCTGTGGTGGCTGGAGGTCGCCGGCGAACTCACCCGCCGCGAACTGGCGTCGGCGGTCGGCATCAGCCGCCAGCACGCCGCGGTCCGCGTCCAGCGGATGAAGGAACGCCTGGAGACCGCCCGGGGCATCGTCCGCGCCCTCGACGGCGCGTGCCCCGACCTCCGCGAGGTCACCACCCGCTGGGACGGCCGCCAGGACTCGGTCTGGCGCAAACGCCTGGCCCGACACCTACGAGGCTGCACCTACTGCGGCGACCCCCGTGAATCCGTCGTCCCCGCGGAACGCCTCCTGGTCGGCATCGCCCTGGTCCCCCTCCCGATCGGCTTCACGCTGTCACTGGCGTTCGGCGCGAAGGGGGCGGCGGTTGCGGCGGGGTTGGCGGGTGCGGCCGGGGCAGCTTTCGCGACGGGGGCGGGCGGGGCAGGCGGTACGGCGGGGGCCTCGGGCGTCGCGGGGGCGGCAGGTTCCGTAGGGGCAGCGGGTTCGGCGGCTGCGGCGCATGCTGCCGGGGCCGTGGGTTCGGCGGGGTTTGCGGGGGCTTCGGGTTCGGCAGGCGCGGCGGGGGCGGCCGGTGCTGCGGGCGCGGCGGGCACTACGGGCGCTACGGGATTTGCCGGGGCCGCAGGAACTGCGGGTTCGGCCGGTAGCACGGGTGTCGCAGGGTCCGCCGGGGTCGCGGGTTCGGCGGGTGCGGTGCACGCGGCAGGGGCCGTAGGTTCGGCCGGGGGCGCGGGAGTTTCGGGTGTCGCGGGCTCCGCCGGGGCCGTAGGTTCGACGGGGGTTGCCGGAGGGGCCGGTGCCGCGGGCTCCGGCGGGATCGCCGGTTCGGCCGGTGCGCCCGTCGGGTGGTCGGCCAAGTTGCTCGGGGTGTTGACCAAGCCCGCCGTCGCCGTGGCGGCCGGTGCCACGATCGCCGCCGGTGGCGTGTACGTCGTCACCCACTCCCCGGACGACCCACCCCCCAAGGCCCTCACCCCCTCGGCGACGGCGGGTACCTTCCTCACCCCGTCCGCCGGCGCGGTGACCTCGCCGTCCTCGCCTACTCCCACCCCCACCCCCTCCCCGTCGAAGACGACGGCCACCACCACTCCCTACGGCTCGGTCGTCGACACGGTGGACCGCGCCCCGGACCCCGGCACCCCGCCCGCCGCGCTCCCGCACCGCCCGGCCGCCGGCCTCACCAGCACCGGCGGCGCGCACGCCACCATGAACCACCGCGGTGACAACGTGACGCTCAGCGGCCAGGGTTACGTCCTCGTCCGCTGGCAGATCTCACCGCAGTACCGCAGCGGCGCGCTGGTCATGCCGAGTTGGACCGCCCTCAAGGGCAAGCTCTTCCACGTGGCCTCGGGCGGCGGCCGTCGTATGGACGACCCCGTCAGCACCACCGACTCCACCGCCACCGGCATGGGCAACAAGACCACCGGCTACGACGTCCTCCCCACCGGCACCCAACAGATGTGGCAGAACGAGTACTTCTACGTCGACGGCAGCGTCACCCTCACCGTCAACGAACGCGGCGCCGACTACGGCCTGAACGTCTTCCCCACCACCTGGGACGCCGTGGAGCAGGACATCACCACCGGCCCCGCCCAGGGCGCGACCCGCTACGGCCTCACCCGGGACACCGGCAAGGACAACACCCCGATCCCCCAGTACGTCACCCGCGCCACCCCGGCCGACCCGGCGACGGTGGCTCAGGGCTCCAAGGTCTGACCGTCCCGCGCGGCGGCGTCCTGGGTGAAGTCGTCCTGCGCCGCCATGACTTCGTCCCCGTGCTCGAAGGCCCACGCCCCGAACGCGTCGACGGGGTCGAGCAACGTCCGCCCCAGCGCGGTGAGTCCGTACTCCACGCGCGGCGGCGACCCACCGTAGGACCGCCGCGCCACCAGCCCGTTGAACTCCAGCCGCCGCAGCGTCTCGGTCAGCACCTTCTGACTGATCCCGCCGATCCGCCCACGCAACTCACCCGGCCGCCGCGGACCGTGCCGCAACGCCCACAGCACCACACAGTTCCAGGTGTTGCCCAACAGGTCGAAGGCGAGCCGGGCCCGGCAGTCGGCGAGAAACACGGGATCGGAAGTCACGCACCACATGGTGCCCGAGCCGCTTCCTACTGTCGTGCCATGCGGATGCGGATAGGAATTCTCGGTACCGGCGGCATGGCGGACGCGCTGGGTACGCAGTGGATCAGGGCCGGACACGAAGTGCTCTTCGGCGGACGGGACTTGGGGCGGGCGGAGGCGCTCGCGCGGCGCAGGGGCGGAACGTCCGGCAGCCTCCACCAGGCCGCGGACTTCGGCACCGACGCCGTACTGATGGCACTGCCGTGGCGGGCGGCAGTCGAAGTGGCCCGCGAACTCCCGCTCGCCGGACGCGTGTTGATCGACTGCACGAACCCCGTCGGCGAAGGCTTCCGCCTGCTCACCGCGGGCGCCCCCTCCGCCGCCGAACAACTCGCCACCGCCGCCGGCCCCGAGGCGCACGTCGTCAAGGCGTTCAACCTCTGCCACGAGGACGTCTGGCGCCTGACACCCCCGGTGTTCGACGGCCGCCCCCTCGGCGTCCCTCTGAGCGGAGACGACACCGAAGCCCTCACGGTCGTACGGCAGTTGGTCCGGGACGTGGGCTGTGAGCCGTTCGCGGCGGGGGAGTTGGACCAGGGCGCGGGGCTGCTGGAGGCGACCGCCGCGCTGCTGATCCGGCTGTGGGTCGGGGAGGGGGTGGACGCTCAATCCATCGCCCCGCCCAGGGAGTTGGCGGGGCCGCGTGCCGAGGCCGCCCTCAGCCCTGGCCCTGCTTCCTGAGTCCGCACAGGACACCGACGCGGTTGGTGGTGATCGAGTCGACGCCCATGTCCAGGAGCCGGCGCATCGAGCGACGGGTGTCGGGGGTCCAGACGGAGAGGAGGTAGCCCTCGCGGTGGACGTGTGCGGCGAGGTCCCGGTCCACCAGTGTGAAGCGGTAGTTGAGCCAGCGCGGCCGTACCGCTTCGAGCACGGCGGGGCGCGGGGGCGCGAGCGAGGTCCAGGTCAGGGCGATCTCGGCGGACGGGTCGGCCGCGCGGACGGCGAGCATGGCGTCGGCGCCCGCGCAGTAGTACACCCGGTCGTCCGCCCCGTACTCGCGGATCACGTCCACGATCCGGCGTACGGCCCGCGGGTCGGCGGGCCCGGGCAGATCGACCATCACCCGGCTGCCCTCGGTCGCGGCCAGCGCCTCCACCAGCGTCGGCACCGTGTCGCCCGTGAGCCCGCGCACCTCGTCCAGCGACAGCGACTTCAGCGGCCGGTCCACTTCCCACAGCCGGGTCAGCGTCTCGTCGTGCAGCAGCACGGGGACGCCGTCACGGGTCAGCCGTACGTCGAACTCGACGGCGTCCGCGCCCTGGTCGAGCGCGGAACGCAGCGAGTCGGTGGTGTTCTCGCGGACACGGTAGGGGTCGCCGCGATGGCCCACGGCGGTCACGTTCTGCATGGGCCCATTCTGCTGGTTGCCAGGGGGCCCTTGGTGTCAGGGGGCGAGCCACGCCGAGGTGTAGGTGTCGATCTCGTCGTTGACGCGGGCCTTGCCCGCCGGGTCGAGGAAGGAGGCCGTCACGGCGTTCTTCGCGAGGTCGGCGACACCGCGTTCGTCGAGGTCGAGGAGGCGGGCGGCGACCGCGTACTCGTTGTTGAGGTCGGTGCCGAACATCGGCGGGTCGTCGGAGTTGATCGTGACGAGGATCCCGGCCCGGACGAACTCCTTGATCGGGTGCTCGTCGAGCGTGCGGACCGCGCGGGTGGCGATGTTGGAGGTCGGGCAGACCTCCAGCGCGATGCCGTGCTCGGCGAGATGGGCGAGCAGCTTCGGGTCCTGGGCGGAGGTGGTGCCGTGTCCGATGCGCTCGGCGCGCAGGTCGTTCAGGGCGTCCCAGACCGTCTCGGGGCCCGTGGTCTCACCGGCGTGCGGCACGGAGCGCAGACCCGCGGCGATGGCCCGGTCGAAGTACGGCTTGAACTGCGGCCGGGGCACCCCGATCTCCGGCCCGCCGAGCCCGAACGACACCAGCCCCTCGGGCCGCAGCCGGTCGTCGGTGGCCATCCGCACGGTCTCCTCGGCGGACACGAGCCCCGCCTCACCGGGAATGTCGAAGCACCACCGCAGTACGGTCCCGAAGTCCGCCTCGGCCGCCTTGCGGGCGTCCTCGATCGCGTCCATGAAGGCCCGCTCGTCGATCCCGCGCCGGGTCGACGAGAACGGCGTGATGGTCAACTCGGCGTACCGCACCTGCTGCCGGGCCATGTCCCGGGCGACCTCGTACGTCAGCAGCCGTACGTCCTCCGGCGTGCGGATCAGATCCACCACCGACAGATACACGTCGATGAAGTGGGCGAAGTCCGTGAAGCTGAAGTAGTCGACCAGGGCCTCGGGGTCCGTGGGCACCTTGGAGTCGGAGTGCCGGGCGGCCAGCTCCGAGACGATCCGCGGGGAGGCGGAGCCGACGTGATGGACATGCAGTTCGGCCTTCGGCAGACCGGCGATAAAGGCATGCAGGTCACGGGCCTGACCGCCGGCGATGACGGCACTGTGGTCGGACAAGGTTCCTCCCCGGAACGGCGTCCCGGGCAGTACCGGGCGGGACGCGGGTGATCGGCTGATCGATGACTCGGGATCATCGTAGGCCGGGGTGGGGGGTACGGCGGGTGGGGGTCGGTGGGGGGCGGTCAGGGCGGCCGGGGCAACGGGGTCGGCCGGCCCGGAACCGGTGGTGTCGATGCCGACGTCATCCGTGACAGCCCGCGTGACAGCCCGCGTGACGGCACCGTCACCGGGACGCTTTAGCATGGTCGCTCTGACGATGGACCAACGGGGACGGGGACGGGGAAGCGACGTGGGGGACCAGACACAGCCGGACGCCGGAGCAGGCGCGGGCGCGAACAGCGACCCGTGGGCACCGCCGGAGAGCAGGACATCGCTGGAGAAGGGCGCCCCGGCACCCGCCCCCGGCAACCAGCCCCACCCGCAGGACCAGCCCCCGCACCCCGCGGGGCAGCCGCCGCAGGCACAGTCGCCGTCCCTGCACAGCCAGGCCACCGTGACCTCCATGCCGGCCGACGGCTTCGCCGCCCCCGGCTCCGGCGCACCCGCCCCCGGCACCCCTCCCGGCGCCCCCGGCTACGGTCCCCCCGGCACACCCCCGGGCCTGCCGTCCTACGGCGCTCCCGGCTACGCCCAGCCCAACACCCCCGGCGGCTACGCCCAACCCGGCCCCGGCGCACCCGGCGGCTACGGCTACCCCGGTTACCCGCAGGGCTACGGCTGGCCCGGTATGCCGATGGCCCCGCAGAACGGCATGGGCACCGCGGCGATGGTGCTGGGCATCCTGTCCTGCTGCCTGTTCTGCATCTACGGCATCGTCTCCCTGGGCCTCGGCATCACCGCGATCATCCTCGGCGTCAAGGGCAAGAAGAGGGCCGACCGGGGCGAGGCCACGAACCGCAGTCAGGCCCAGGCCGGGCTGATCACGGGGATCATCGGAACCGTCTTCGGCGTCGTCACGATCACCCTGATGATCATCTTCATCGCGTTCGCGGTGAAACACGGCGACGACACCGACACCACGGACTCCGACCCCTTCTACAACTCCGCCCCCAGCCTGACGGCACCCCTCCTGCCCCAGGGCGCATAGCCGAGCCCGGTGCCGACCGCCGGGCGAGGAACGCCGTGGTGCGGGAGAGGTGCCGGCTGACGGACCCGGTGCCGGGCGTGAGCGCATCGCGTGATCGCCGTCGGTCGGTCGGTGGTGTCCAGCAGCACGTGTGACTCCCGGCCCGCGCCCGGGGTTGCCCGGCTCAGCCCTCCCGCAGTCGCTCCCGCGCCGCCATCAAGGCGAACCCCAGCAGATTCGGCCCCCGCCACCGCTCGGGATCCTCCGCCGCCGCGTCGTCCGCGGCCAGACCGATGCCCCACACCCGGTCCACCGGACTCGCCTCCACCAGCACTCGCTCGCCCGTGCCCAGCAGGAACGCCCGCAGTTCCTCATCCGCGGCGAACTTGTGGACGCTCCCCTCGACGACGATCCCGAACCGCTCCCGCGTCCAGATCTCCTCGTCGAAGCCGCGCACCAGCCGCCCCGCCTTCTTGGCCTGGGACGGATGCCCCGCCGCCAGCACCCGCGCGAGCGCCTCCGCGTCGCCGAACAGCCGCGCCTTGCCCGCCATCATCCAGTGCTCGGCGGTCCCATACGTCACCCCGTCCACCGTGAACGGCGACGGCCACCACTGGCTCAGACAGCTCGCGCCCACGCGTCCGTCCGGGCGCGGCCGGTGGCCCCAGAAGTGCAGGTACTTGACCCTGGCCCCGGTGCGCACTTCCCTGATCAGGGCTTCCTGCGAATCGATCTTTTCCGCGGCCCCCGCCGCGAGCTTCCCCGTGATCTTGTCCATACACGCGAGTCTTGCAGGCACCACTGACACTCCGTCCCCCCTTTTCCGTACGGACTCGACACCTGGTCGAAGGATTCCGTCGCGTAACCAAAAGGCAACAACGGAATCACTTGTTGGAGTCCCTTTGCTCTGTCAGGATCGGCATTCAAATCGAGCTGGAGCTACGCCACCCGCCAGCGGACGAAGCGGGGCGAAGGCGGAGGAGAGCGACATGCACAACCCGGGCAGTGCCACCCCGGACCGATTCCCCGCTCAGGAGTACTTCGCGGACGGCGCGCAGTTCATCGCGGGCCGCCTGACGAAGGGCACCTCGGGCCGTACCCACGCGGTCGTCGACCCGGCGACCGGCGAGGACGTGTACACGTACGAGCTGGCCGGTACGGCCGACGTGGACGCGGCCGTGGCCGCCGCCCGCGCCGCCTTCCCGGGCTGGTCGGGCGCCACGCCCGGCGAGCGCTCCGACGCGCTGCACCGCTTCGCCGCCGTGCTCGCCGAGCGCGCGGACGACTTCGCCCGCGCCGAGTCCCTCCAGTGCGGCAAGCCCCTCAAGCTGACCCGCGAGTTCGACATCCCCGGGACCATCGACAACACGGCCTTCTTCGCCGGTGCCGCACGGCACCTTCAGGGGCAGTCCGCCGGTGAGTACTCGGGCGACCACACGTCGTACGTTCGCCGTGAACCCATCGGTGTCGTCGGCTCCATCGCGCCCTGGAACTATCCCCTCCAGATGGCCGCCTGGAAGATCCTCCCGGCGATCGCCGCGGGCAACACGATCGTGCTGAAGCCCGCCGAGCTGACCCCGCTCACCTCGCTGATGTTCGCGCAGGCCGCCACCGAGGCCGGCATCCCGGACGGTGTCATCAACATCATCACCGGCTCGGGGAAAGAGGCCGGTGAGCATCTCGTCGGTCATCCCGACGTGGCCATGACCTCCTTCACCGGCTCCACCGCCGTCGGCAAGCGCGTCGCCGAGATCGCGACCGCCACCGTCAAGCGCATCCACCTGGAGCTCGGCGGCAAGGCACCCTTCGTGGTCTTCGACGACGCCGACCTCGAAGCCGCCGTCAACGGAGCCGTCGCCGGTTCGCTCATCAACACCGGGCAGGACTGCACGGCCGCCACGCGCGCGTACGTGCAAAGGCCCCTCTACGACGCGTTCGTCCAGAAGACGGCCGCCCTCATGGCGAGCGTCCGGGTCGGCGACCCCTTCGCCCCGGGCACCGACCTCGGGCCGCTGATCTCGCACGTCCAGCGCGACCGCGTCGCCGCCTTCGTCGACCGGGCGCGTGGCTACGCGCGCGTGGTGACCGGTGGCGAGGCTCCTCAGGGAGATCTCAAGAACGGCGCGTACTATCGCCCCACCCTGGTCGCGGACGCCGCCCAGGACAGCGAGATCGTGCAGTCGGAACTCTTCGGCCCGGTGCTCGTCGTGCTCCCCTTCGACACCGACGACGAAGGCATCGCGCTCGCCAACGACACCCCGTACGGACTGGCGGCCTCCGCGTGGAGCCGGGACGTCTACCGGGCCAATCGCGCGACCCGCGAGATCAAGGCCGGCTGTGTGTGGATCAACGACCACATCCCGATCATCAGCGAGATGCCCCACGGCGGCTACAAGGCGTCCGGCTTCGGCAAGGACATGTCCGCCTACTCGTTCGAGGAGTACACCCAGATCAAGCACGTCATGTTCGACAACACGGCGGTGGCCCGCAAGGACTGGCACCGCACGATCTTCGGGGACCGATAGCAGAACTGACGGCCGCGCCGACCGCGGCCGCCTCCTCCCGAAAGGGCAGCACGCGCATGAAGCAGTACGAGCCCGACCGCCTGACCCCGGCCGAAGTGGCCGCCGCGCGGCGCAGTTTCCGTAAGAGCCGGTCCGTCATGACCCGCCGTTCGGTGCTGCGCGCCTCCGCCGGCGGCGCGCTCGCGGTCGGCGGACTCGGGGCCCTGAGCGGCTGCGGGATCCCCGCGGCAGGCAAGACGCAGGGCGGTGTGTCCGCCGACGACCACTCGGCCAAGGAGAAGGAGATCGACTTCTCGAACTGGCCCGAGTACATCGACACGGACGACAGCGGCAAGCACCGTCCGACCCTCGACGCGTTCACCAAGCAGACCGGCATCAAGGTCAAGTACACCGAGGACATCAACGACAACGACGAGTTCTTCGGCAAGATCCAGCCGCAGCTCGCCGCCGGCCAGGCCACCGGCCGCGACCTGATCGTCCTCACCGACTGGCTGGCCGCCCGCATGATCCGCCTGGGCTACGTCCAGAAGCTGGACGCGTCGAACCTGCCGCACGCCTACGCGAACCTGTCGGACCAGTTCCGCAGCCCCGACTGGGACCCCGGCCGGGCGTACTCGTACGTGTGGCAGGGCATCTCGACCGTCATCGCCTACAACAAGAAGGCGCTCGACGGCGTCGAGGTGAAGTCGATCTCCGACCTGCTCGACAACCCCAAGCTCAAGGGCCGCGTCGGCTTCCTCACCGAGATGCGCGACAGCGTCGGCATGACCATGCTCGACATGGGCAAGGACCCGGCGAAGTTCACCACCGACGACTACGACGAGGTCATCGCCCGCCTCCAGAAGGCCGTCGACAAGGGCCAGATCCGCCGCTTCACCGGCAACGACTACACGTCGGACCTCACCAAGGGCGACTTCGCCGCGTGCGTCGCCTGGGGCGGCGACATCGTGCAGCTCCAGTCGGACAACCCGGACGTCGGCTACGTCATCCCCGACGCCGGCTACATGACGTCGACCGACAACCTGCTGATCCCCAACAAGGCGCGCCACAAGACGAACGCCGAGCGGCTCATCGACTACTACTACGAGCCCGAGCCGGCCGCCGAACTCGCCGCCTACGTCAACTACGTCAGCCCGGTCGCCGACGTGAAGCCCTACCTCGCCAAGCTCGACAAGTCCGCGGCGAGCAACCCGCTGATCCTTCCCGACAAGGCCATGGCGGCCAAGTCCCACGCCTTCCGCTCCCTGAGCTCGAAGGAAGAGACGGCCTACCAGCAGAAGTTCGCAAAGCTCACAGGGGCGTGACGACGATGAACACCAAGGACAACAGCGGCGACGTCCGCCTCACCGGTATCAGCAAGACCTACGACAACGGCTTCACCGCCGTACAGCCACTCGACCTGACCGTGCCCCAGGGCTCCTTCTTCGCCCTGCTCGGTGCCTCCGGCTGCGGCAAGACCACCACCCTGCGCATGATCGCGGGCCTGGAGGAACCTTCCTCCGGCACCGTCCACCTCGGCGACCAGGAAGTCACCAACCTCCCGCCGTACAAGCGGCCGGTGAACACGGTGTTCCAGTCGTACGCCCTCTTCCCGCACCTCGACATCTTCGAGAACGTCGCCTTCGGTCTGCGCCGGCGCGGCATCAAGTCGGTGAAGCAGCAGGTCGTCGACATGCTCGACCTGGTCCAACTCGGCGAGCAGGCACGGAAGAAGCCGCACCAGTTGTCGGGTGGTCAGCAGCAGCGTGTGGCCGTCGCCCGCGCCCTCATCAACCACCCCAAGGTGCTCCTCCTCGACGAGCCCCTCGGCGCCCTCGACCTCAAGCTGCGCCGCCAGATGCAGTTGGAGCTCAAGCGCATCCAGACCGAGGTCGGCATCACGTTCATCCACGTCACGCACGACCAGGAGGAGGCCATGACCATGGCCGACACGGTCGCCGTGATGAACGCGGGCCGTGTAGAGCAACTCGGCTCGCCCGCCGACCTCTACGAGAACCCGAACACCACCTTCGTCGCCAACTTCCTCGGCACCTCCAACCTCATCGAGGCCGAGGTCGACTCCAAGAGCGGCGACGAGATCATCCTCAAGGCGGGCGGCGGCAAGCTCGTCCTCCCCGAGGCGCGATGTTCGGCGCCCACGGCGACCGGCGGCAAGGTCCTGGTCGGCGTACGTCCGGAGAAGATCACCCTCACGCACGCGGACGACGCGGGCGAGATCCCGGCCGGCCGCAACCGCATCACCGGCAAGATCGCCGACTCCAGCTTCATCGGCGTCTCCACCCAGTACGTCATCGACAGCCCGGTCTGCCCCGAGTTCGAGGTCTACGCCCAGAACATCGACCGCGACGCCCGGCTGCGGCCCGGCGCCGACGTCGTTCTGCACTGGAACCCGGCCCACACCTTCGGCCTCGACGCTGCCCAGGACATCGACGCGGGCGTCGACATCGTGGAGGAGGCCGCCTGATGGCCGCTGTCACCGAGGCGCCGCCCCTGGCGCCCGCGCCGGAGGAGAAGCCTCCGCGCAAGAAGCGGGGCCGCTGGACGCCGTACTGGCTGCTGCTGCCCGGCATTCTCTGGCTGATCGTCTTCTTCGCGCTGCCGATGATCTACCAGGGCTCCACGTCGATCCAGACGGGCTCCCTGGAGGACGGCTACAAGGTCACCTGGCACTTCGCGACCTACTGGGACGCGCTGTCCGAGTACTGGCCGCAGTTCCTGCGCTCGGTCCTCTACGCCGCCGCCGCGACCATCCTCTGTCTGCTGCTGGGCTACCCGCTGGCGTACCTCATCGCGTTCCGCGCGGGACGCTGGCGGAACCTGATCATGATCCTGGTGATCGCGCCGTTCTTCACCAGCTTCCTGATCCGCACGCTCGCCTGGAAGACGATCCTCGCGGACAGCGGCCCGGTCGTGAGCGCCCTCAACACGCTGCACGTCCTGGACGTCACCAACTGGCTCGGCTGGACGTCGGGCGACCGCGTCCTCGCCACTCCACTCGCGGTCGTCTGCGGACTGACGTACAACTTCCTGCCGTTCATGGTCCTGCCGCTCTACACCTCCCTCGAACGCATCGACGGACGGCTGCACGAGGCGGCCGGCGACCTGTACGCCAAGCCCTTCACCACCTTCCGCAAGGTCACCTTCCCGCTGTCGATGCCCGGCGTCGTCTCCGGCACCCTGCTGACCTTCATCCCGGCGGCCGGTGACTACGTCAACGCCGAACTCCTCGGCTCCACCGACACCCGCATGATCGGAAACGTCATCCAGACGCAGTTCCTGCGCATTCTGGACTACCCGACGGCGGCGGCACTCTCCTTCATCCTCATGGCCGCCATTCTCGCCATGGTGACCATCTACATTCGCAAGTCCGGGACGGAGGATCTGGTCTAAATGGCCGTCGTACGCTGGTTCAAACGCCATTTCGTAGTCATCGCGGGTCTGTTGACGCTCGGATATCTCCTTCTCCCGAACGTCATCGTCACGGTGTTCTCCTTCAACAAGCCGAAGGGGCGCTTCAATTACGAGTGGCAGCAGTTCTCGCTGGACGCCTGGAAGCAGCCGTGCGGTGTCGCCGACATGTGCGGCTCGCTGAGCATCAGCCTCCAGATCGCCGTCTGGGCGACCATCGGCGCCACGCTCCTGGGCACGATGATCGCCTTCGCGCTGGTCCGCTACCGCTTCCGTGCCCGCGGCGCGATCAACTCGCTGATCTTCCTGCCGATGGCGATGCCCGAGGTCGTCATGGCGGCCTCGCTGCTCACCCTGTTCCTCAACATGGGCGCGCAGTTGGGCTTCTACACCATCCTGATCGCCCACATCATGTTCTGCCTCAGCTTCGTCGTCACCGCCGTCAAGGCCCGCGTGATGTCGATGGACCCGCGCCTGGAGGAGGCGGCCCGGGACCTCTACGCCGGCCCGGTGCAGACGTTCGTCAGGGTCACCCTCCCCATCGCGGCCCCCGGAATCGCGGCGGGCGCGCTGCTCTCCTTCGCGCTCTCCTTCGACGATTTCATCATCACCAATTTCAACGCGGGTTCGACCGTCACCTTCCCCATGTTCGTCTGGGGATCGGCACAGCGCGGGACACCCGTTCAGATCAATGTCATCGGTACGGCCATGTTCCTCGTCGCCGTATTGTTGGTGCTCGTTTCCATGGTGATCACCAACCGCCGCAACAAGGTAAAGGCATAACCGCTAGCGCCCTGTAGGGAGTTGAAATCATGGCCCCAAGCGCCATGAGCCGCAGCAACAACTGGACGAAGTCCCTTTCGGAAGCCCGGCCGGTCCCGTACTGGCTGGACGACCCCGGCAAGCCCCACCCCGAACCCGCGCTCACCGGCACCGAGACCTGCGACCTGCTGGTCGTCGGCGGTGGCTACAGCGGACTGTGGACCGCGCTCATCGCGAAAGAGCGCGACCCGCAGCGGGATGTCGTCCTGCTGGAAGGCCGCGAGGTGGGCTGGGCCGCCTCGGGCCGCAACGGCGGCTTCTGCGCCGCCTCCCTCACCCACGGCCTGTCCAACGGCCTCACCCGCTGGCCGGACGAGATCCACAAGCTGGAGGAGCTGGGCGCCCACAACCTCGACGCGATCGAGAGCGCGGTCGCCCGCTACTCCCTGGACTGCGAGTTCGAGCGCACCGGCGAGATCGACGTCGCCACCGAACCGCACCAGGCCGAGGAACTCCACGACTGGTACGGCGAGTTGGAGAGCAAGGGCCTCGCCGACGGCACCGAGTTCCTGGACGCGGAAGCGGTCCGTGAACAGGTCGACTCCCCGACCTTCCTGGCCGGCCTGTACGACAGCCGGGGCGTCGCGATGCTCAACCCGGCAAAGCTGGCCTGGGGGTTGAAGCGCGCCTGCCTCCAACTCGGCGTCCGAATCTACGAACACACCCCCGCCCTCGCCCTCAAACCGCACGGCGCCGGCATGGCCGTACGCACCTCCTACGGCTCGGTCCGCGCCCGCCGCGTCGCGCTCGGCACCAACATCTTCCCGAACCTGGTCAAGCGCGTCCGCTCGTACACCGTCCCGGTCTACGACTACGCACTCATGACCGAGCCGCTCTCCACCGACCAGTTGGCGTCGATCGGCTGGAAGAACCGCCAGGGGCTCGGGGATTCGGCGAACCAGTTCCACTACTTCCGCCTCTCCGCCGACAACCGCATCCTGTGGGGCGGTTACGACGCGATCTATCCCTACGGCGGCCGGGTGCGCGCCGAGTACGACGACCGGCCGGAGACGTACGCCAAGCTCGCCGAGCACTTCTTCACCTGCTTCCCGCAGTTGGAGGGCCTCAGCTTCAGCCACGCGTGGGGCGGTGCGATCGACACCTGCTCGCGCTTCTCGGCGTTCTTCGGCACCGCCCACCAGGGCAAGGTGGCGTACGCGGCGGGCTTCACCGGACTCGGCGTGGGCGCGACCCGCTTCGGCGCGGACGTGATGCTGGACCTGCTCGCGGGGGAGCGGACCCAGCGCACCGAACTGGAGATGGTCCGCAAGAAGCCGCTGCCCTTCCCGCCCGAGCCCTTCGCCTGGACCGGCATCGCGCTCACCAAGTGGTCGCTGGCCCGCGCGGACGACCACGGCGGCCGGCGCAACCTGTGGCTGAAGACGATGGACAAGCTGGGCCTCGGCTTCGACAGTTGAGCCCTGCTGCTTCGGCGGGTGTGATCCGGTTCACTCCTTAGAGGAGCCGGAACCCGCGTAATGCCGACGGACGACCTCCCTCTCTCCTGTGACGCGACCAGCGTCGACATGAGAAAGGGAGGTCTCCTCATGACTGGGGCGAAGACGGCCGTCGAGTGGCTGGCATCCGTGGCTCCGGATCCCGAGGCCTGCCGCTGGGAATGGGAGCGCAACCCCCTCGGGGTCGCGCTGCTGCCCGCCGGCAAGGCCTGGGACGTACTCATCCTGCCGGGTGAGCTCGGTTATCCCACGCTCGATGTGCTCACCAGGGTCATCGATCAACTCGGCCCGGTACTCGTCGACTTCGGCGACGCACGCATGGGCTTCCTCGTACCGCCCGGCACCGCGGCCCGCTGGCTGGGCACCGGCATCCGTACGGCCGGACTCGGCACCTGGATCGTCGTGCCGTACCCCGGCCGGTCGACCGGCGGGGTCCGCTGGCTGGTACCGCCGGACGGCTCCGGCACCCTCACCGATCCCGCACTCCTCGAACTCGCCATGCACGAGGCGGCGGCGGGGCTGGCCACGGAGGGGGAGTAGCGATGGACGGGTAGCCGGCAGATGTCTCGACACCGGATGTCTTGACACCGGATGTCTTGACAACGGCAATTGGTCTGGACCAAATTGGGCGCGCTCCACCCCTCCAAATCCCCCATGCCCGGAGGCACTTGTGGATCGCTCCAGACCTGTCCTTGCCGTGTTCGTGACCGCGGCCCTGGCCGTGTCCGGCATCACCGCGCTCTCGTCGGCCGCCCGTGCGGCCGACGCGGACCTGGCGAAGAACGGAGGCTTCGAAGCGGGCCTCGACAGTTGGTCCTGTACCGCGAGCAGCGGTACGACGGTCAAGTCGCCCGTGCACGGCGGCAGTTCGGCGTTGCAGGCGACCCCGGCCGGCAACGACTACGCCCAGTGCGCGCAGACCGTGACCGTGAAACCGGACTCGCAGTACTCGCTCGCCGGTTACGTCCGCGGCAGCTACGTCTACCTCGGCGCGAGCGGCACCGGCACCACCGACGTCTCCACCTGGACCCAATCGGCCCCCGACTGGCAGCGGTTGACGACGAGCTTCCGCACCGGCCCGACCACCACCAAGGTCACGATCTACACCCACGGCTGGTACGCCACCGGCGCCTACTACGCCGACGACATCTCCCTCACCGGCCCGGCGGTCGACGTGGGCCAGCCGCCAACCACCCCCACAGGCCTGGCCGTCGGCACGATCACGTCCTCCTCCGTCGCCCTGTCCTGGGCGGCCGTCACCGGCGCGACGAGCTACGCGATCTACCGCGACGGCGTGAAAGTCCAGACGGCGAGCGGCACTTCGGCCACGGTGAGCGGTCTGTCGGCCGCGACGGCGTACAGCTTCCAGGTCACGGCGGTCAACGACGCGGGCGAGTCCGCGAAGTCGACGGTGGTCACCGCGACGACGTCCACCGGCTCGGGCACCGGCACCGGACTGCCCACCCACGCCCTGGTCGGCTACCTGCACGCGAGCTTCGCCAACGGCTCCGGCTACACCCGCCTGGCCGACGTCCCCGAAAGCTGGGACGTCATCGACCTGGCCTTCGGTGAACCCACCTCCGCCACCTCGGGCGACATCCGCTTCAACCGCTGCCCGGTCAGCTCGTGCGCGAACGTGGAGAGCGACGCCGACTTCAAGGCCGCGATCAAGGCCAAACAGGCGGCGGGCAAGAAGGTGCTGATCTCCATAGGCGGCGCCAACGGCCAGGTCCAACTGACCACCACGGCGGCCCGCGACACCTTCGTCTCCTCGGTCTCGAACATCATCGACACCTACGGCCTCGACGGCCTCGACATCGACTTCGAGGGCCACTCGCTCTCCCTCGACGCGAGCGACACGAACTTCAAGAGCCCCACAACTCCCGTGGTGGTCAACCTGATCGCGGCCCTGAAGACCCTGAAGGCCAGGTACGGCGCGAAGTTCGTGCTGAGCATGGCGCCCGAGACCTTCTTCGTGCAGATGGGCTACCAGTTCTACGGCACCGGCAAGTTCGGCGGCCAGGACCCGAGATGCGGGGCGTATCTGCCCGTCATCTACGCCCTGCGCGACGACCTGACCCTGCTGCACGTCCAGGACTACAACTCGGGCCCGATCATGGGTCTCGACGGCCAGTACCACACCATGGGCGGCGCCGACTTCCACATCGCGATGACCGACATGCTGCTCACCGGCTTCCCGGTGGCGGGCGACACGAACAACGTGTTCCCGGCCCTGCGCCCCGACCAGATCGCCATCGGCATGCCGGCGTCGGTCAACGCGGGCAACGGTTACGTGGCCCCGGCCGAGGTCACGAAAACCCTGGACTGCCTGACGAAGAAGGCGAGTTGCGGCTCGTACGCGACCCATGGCACCTGGCCGACCCTGCGCGGCCTGATGACCTGGTCGATCAACTGGGACCGCTACTCGAACTGGGAGTTCCAGAAGACGTTCGACGGCTACTTCGGCCAATGAAACAGTGCGGGTTGGCCGAGCAGTGGGCTCTTGGCCAGCCCGCACCTCTCAACGACTGAACCTCTTGGCTGCAGAGAGAGCTTCTGCCGTCGTCATTTTCCGCAGATCATCGCCGTCGCGAACGTAATACTCGCCGTCGAACCCGGAGAGATCGCGTTGGGCCGGGATGCGTGCCACTACATATGAACGCCCAGAGTAGGAGATTGTGTCGATGTTGGCGAGGATGTCACCTTTCAGGGTTTCCTCTAGAGGGGATGCCTGAATGGCTTGAATGATGTGGCGCACATAAGTACTCATCGCTATGCCGAGGACTTTGCATTCCCGGTCGACGCCAAAGAGTACCTGTCGAGCGAGTGGCACCGGCGTAACCGAGTCCATTTCCTCGATACGGCGCGCGGCAGCATCATTGTCTGCCACCCCGAAAATTACATAACCATCGGACTCGGGTCCCGTATTCGCGATGGCGGACATAATCTTCGGGAGTTTCTTGAGGAGATCCTTGTTGACTGAACGTTTCTTGTCGAGTGAAACTATTCCCTGCTTGAACTCGTATCTGGCACTTTCGATCGGGGCACGCCTAATCAGGTTCGGGAATTCGATCTCCATTGCTGGCCCGTGTGTTAGTGCTCCCCGTGGCGACTCTGTGAAGTGCTTATCGATCAACCCTCTCACTATGTCTATGTTTGCCTGTCGCTGCGCCTCGGTAGTGGTGTTCCTGCTCGGTGTTAGTTTCCCTGTTACGCCATATATTGCTTTGAACGCGCCATGCGGATCGGAGAGTTGTTTTCCTCTTCTGATCATCAAGTCGTAGAAGGCCATGAAGACTGCATAGAAAGGTGTTTTAGCGGAGGACCATCCACTGGTGCTGACGTGTGATCGGAACGCTCCTACGACGCCCGGCTTGGTTGAATCAACCATGGTCTTCATGGCGCCGAGTACTACCTTGACGTCATCGGCGAGCTTTTCCGTGCCGTAAGTAGCGAGATCCGCAGCCAGTGACTTACTCTCAGTGGTCTCCAAGTCGAAGTACTTGTCCAGCACGTCGGAGCTGACGCTAAATGTGTTTCCGCGTACTGCAGAAATGCAAATATCGGCCAGCAGTTGTTCATCCTCGCTCTGCTGTAGCTGCTTTGTGCTCAGCACTCCGAGGCTGCACCAGAAGGTCTCCTCTGCTGCGATCCCGTATCCCAGCCGTTCGCGGGCTGAGTCGATGGAAACGACGGGCATCTTGGTGAGCGGGAGGACGTCAGGCGATCCATCGTAGCGAAATTCCGAGGCCAGGCGTCTGAGTAGTTTGACAAATTCGCTGACAACTCCAGCTTGCCGTTTTTCTTGTGCACTCAGTTGACGCCCACCGGAATTTATTCGTCGGAATACTTCGGTTACTTGAGTTTCCTCCCTGGAGCTGAATATGGTAACAGCCAGTTGGTAATCAAGTAGATCTGCGCATTGAGATGCTGGGATGAGCTCGGGCTTACCAGGCTCACGCGTGAATACTTCCGAGTCGGCGAGTTGGCGGGCTCGTGAAAATTCCGAGAGGTCAAAAAAATGAGGGACTTCGATGCTGGACTGGATGCCGTACCTTTGCTCTATGAACCCAAATATGGCATCCAGGCGCTGCATTCCATCGATTATTTCGTAGTTCTGGTCTGATATCTCGGCAAAGAGGAAGAGAGGGATTGGGAAGCCGCGTAAAATGCTGTCAATCAGGTGTGCTTTTTCGTCTACCCCCCCCATACGAGTTTTCTTTGGTAATTTCGATTGACTGTGAGCTTCTCGCTCCGGTAAAGGTTATATGCTTCTTGGATTGACATTCCGCGCGGGGTGATGGACATGATTCCTCAAGGTCGCAGTGCGGCTGGGGCAACTCGAGTGCTCATACTCCCGCAACCCCGAGATTGGGTCACAGTCGAGATTGATCTTGTTGGTTTATGTTTAGTTATTTCCGGTTTGAGCTGTGGGGACGTGTTTCCTGTCGACGGTGTGTCGTTTGAGGAACAGCCGCAATGTCCCGAGCAGCACGGTCCCGAGGCACCAACTGGCCACCACGTCCAGTGGCCAGTGGTAGCCCCGGCGGACCAGTCCGAAGCTGACGCCGGCGACCAACAGGGCGCAGAGGACGACCAGTTCACGGCGGGCGTACGACGTCCGGAGCCAGGGGAGGAGGAGCAGGGTCGAGGCGCCGTACGCGATCATCGCGGTGGCCGTGTGGCCGGAGGGGTAGTAGCCGGTGCCGGGGGGTACCGCCGGGGTGCCGCCGCGGGCGATCAGTTCCTTGAGGGGGACGATCAGCGCCGGGACCAGGGCCATCAGCACGGCCGCCGCGAGGGGTGGCAGCCACCAGCGGTCCGTACCACTGGCACGGGCGCGGAGGCCGACGTAGACGAGGACGACGACGAGGACGGGTACCGCGACCTGGAAGTTGCCGAGGTCGGCGAGGAGTTCGGAGAAGCGGTCCGGGTGGACGAGTGCGCGGCTGAGGCGGGTGTCCAGGCGGAGGAGGGGGCCGTCGGCGGCGACCTGCCAGGTGATCAGCGCGAAGAGCAGCGCGGGAAGGGCGAGAAACAGCCAGAGAAAGGAGGTCGGCCGACCTGGAACAGGGGGGGTAGTTCCAGGCCGGCCGTCCGGATCGGCGGGCCGGCCGCCCCGGGGGGTTTGGGGCGGGCGACTGTCCGATCGGTGAGGAGATTCGGAGCCGGAGGCTCCTGTTGTGTGCGCGAGGGCACGACCAGGTCGAAGCTGGGGAGGCCCCGGCCTGATGTCGCCCACAGTCCCCTGTGGGCGGGGTGTATCTCTCATCTGGATAGAACCTACGGCAGTGGCTGCTGGTGCGACAGGCGGATTCGCGTCCCGCCATGCACCCCGCACACCTTCTTCACACGGCCTGACGTCCGCCGCCCCAGCCTGTGAATCCGGCGGATGAAGGGGCTGGGGCGGATGGGACGCCTGGGGCGCTACGCCTGTGCGGGAGCCTCGGGTTCCCTGTGGCCGGGACGTGCCCAAGGGAATGGCTCAGATGCGTGCGAACGCCTGCTCGATGATGTCGAGCCCCTCGCTCAGCAGCTCGTCCCCGATGACCAGCGGGGGCAGGAAGCGCAGCACGTTGCCGTAGGTGCCACAGGTCAGGACCAGCAGCCCCTCCTGGTGGCAGGCCTTGGCGAGCGCGGCGGTCGCCTCCGGGTTCGGCTCCTTGGTCGTACGGTCCTTGACGAGCTCGATGGCGATCATCGCGCCGCGTCCGCGCACATCGCCGATGATGTCGAACTTCTCCGCCATGGCCCCGAGCCGGACCTTCATGACCGACTCGATGTTCTTGGCCTTGGCGTTGAGGTCCAGCTCCTTCATGGTCTCGATCGCACCGAGCGCACCGGCGCAGGCGACCGGGTTGCCGCCGTACGTACCGCCCAGCCCACCGGCGTGCGCGGCGTCCATGATCTCGGCGCGCCCGGTCACGGCGGCGAGCGGCAGCCCGCCCGCGATCCCCTTCGCGGTGGTGATCAGGTCCGGGACGACACCCTCGTCCTCACACGCGAACCACTGCCCGGTACGGCAGAACCCGGACTGGATCTCGTCCGCGACGAACACGATCCCGTTGGCCTTGGCGAATTCACTCAGCGCGGGCAGGAAGCCCTTCGCCGGTTCGATGAAGCCGCCCTCGCCGAGGACCGGCTCGATGATGATCGCGGCGACGTTGTCGGCGCCGATCTGCTTGTTGATCATGTCGATGGCCTGCGCGGAGGCCTCGGCACCGGCGTTGTCGGGACCGGTCGGCCAGCGGTAGCCGTAGGCGACCGGCACGCGGTACACCTCGGGCGCGAACGGCCCGAAGCCGTTCTTGTACGGCATGTTCTTCGAGGTCAGGGCCATGGTCAGGTTGGTCCGGCCGTGGTACCCGTGGTCGAAGACGACGACGGCCTGGCGCTTGGTGTACGCCCGCGCGATCTTGACGGCGTTCTCGACGGCCTCGGCGCCGGAGTTGAACAGCGCGGACTTCTTGGCGTGGTCACCCGGGGTCAGCTCGGCGAGCGCCTCGGCGACCTCGACGTACCCCTCGTACGGCGTGACCATGAAACAGGTGTGGGTGAAGTCGGCGAGCTGCGCGGTGGCACGGCGGACGACGGCCTCGGCGGAGGCGCCGACGCTCGTCACCGCGATACCGGAACCGAAGTCGATGAACCGGTTCCCGTCGACGTCCTCGACGATCCCGCCGCCCGCGCGCGCGGTGAACACGGGCAGCACGGAGCCCACACCGGCCGCGACCGCGGCGGTACGGCGGGCCTGCAGCTCCTGCGACTTCGGGCCGGGGATGGCGGTGAGAACGCGGCGCTCCTGCGGAAGTGCGGTCATGAGGGGCTCCTGGGGTGGTGCGGACGCTTTTCTTCTGTCTTCCTTTCTCGCAGGCTAGGGCGGGCGACCGGGGGTGGGCATGCTCCATGTGGGCGGTGTCGGCGACGCGGGTTGTCCGCGATGGACAGTGCCGGGTTCGCGGACCGTGGGGCGGGCCCGGCCGCGTAAACGGTGAACTCCCCTTCTGGGCGCGTTAGATTGACTCGCTGACGGTGTACGGAACGGCTGGTCAAGGGGCGAGGGCGAGGACGATGGACAGCGACGGGACGCGGGACGCGCGACACACACAGGCGAATCCTGTGCCGCGTCCGGCGGGGCCGGCGGACATGTCGGCGGATCGCGTCGTACCGCCGAGGCCGACGCACGCCCCGGGCGCGGCCGGCCCCGCCGTGGCCGACTGGCTCAACGAGCCCCGGCCTGCCGCGGGACCCGGTATCTGGCGGTTCGGATACCGCGTGCCCAAGCGGGAGAAGAGCGCGGAGCGGCTGTCACCCATCACCATCGTCGGCGTCGTCGTCCCGCTTGTCGTGGGCATGGTGCTGTGGTCGCTGTGGAAGCACGGCAGCATCCCCTACCAATGGGCGCTGTTGAGGGTGCTCACACCCGACGACTGGTGGTGGGCCGGCACCACGACGCCCAAGGGCAAGGGCATCGAGGCCGTGGCGGTCGCCGACGGCGTGTTCTTCGGCCTCCTGCTCTACGGCATGGGGCGCCTGGGGAGCTGGCCGGACATCATCCGGCACCTCGTCACACGCCGCCCACAGCCGGCGCGGGCGCTGCTCGCCCTGCTGGGTGCCGTGATCGCGGAGAACCTGGTCGTGATCCCGAGTGCTTACCCCGGTGTCGGATGGAACGCGCTTCCGGTGGCCGGTCCGGTGTACCACCTCATCGACCTGCTCCCGGGCGGCTACGACTTCATTTCCACGCCCTTGATGGGCAACCTGCTCTACGTGGTCATCGGTCTGCTGCTCCTCTGGCCGTTCGCCCGCATCGGCGGCTGGCTGCCACTCCTGAGGGAGCGGTACGGCCCGCGCGACACCGCGGCCGCGACGGCCGTCGCCGAGCAGGCACCGGCCGTCGGGTCACGGGACCACTGGCCCGAGCTGCGGGAGGCGGGCCAGTTCGAGGCCGCGGACGTACTCACCCACGAGGTGCTGGCGGGGCGGATGAACGACGTGGACTGCGCGCGCGTCGAGCACGCCTGGCGGCGGGCTCGGCGGACAGGCGACCTCACGTCCTTCACCCGGACCGTGCTGCGGGCCGCCGGCGGCGCCTGGATCCACCCCTCCGGCTCCCGTGACCTGTCCCGCCGCACCGCGCGGCACGACCTGCTCACCGGCCAGGTGCGGATCGGGACCTGGGCGGCGGGTGAGCGCACCGCGCTCGCCTACCGCGGCGTCGGCACCGCGCTCGGGCCGGACACGCTGGGGACCTCGCTGCTCGTCGTCGGACCCTCGGGGTCGGGCAAGACGCGGCACGTGGTGCGGCCGGTGGTCGAGAATCTCACCCTGCAGGCCCTCACCGGCCGGTGCGCCGTCGTCGCGGTGTGCATGACCGGAACGCCGCTCGGCCCGGACGACGCGTTCGACGTGATCGTCCGCGTCGGGGACCCGGCGTCCGTCCACGACCTCGACCCGTACGCCGAGTCCGGCGACCCCGATGAGGCCGCCGCCCTGCTCGCGGAGGCTCTGGTCGGCGACCTCGACACCGTGGACACCCAGCGTGCCGCCGCCGCCCTGTCCCAGTTCCTCGGGCCCTACCGGGCCGCGTGGGGCAGGTTCCCCGCACTGCCCGTGCTTCGCGAACTCCTCGAGAGCGAGCCGAGGGCGCTGGCGGAGCTGAGTGCGGCCCTCACCGACGACAAACACGCCGTGATGCGCCGCGAACTCGACTCCCGCATGCGCCACGCCGCCGGTGGCAACGACCCCGGCCAGGCCCTCGCCGACCGGCTCGCCCTGCTCGATCGCCCGGTGTTCGCCGAGTTCTTCGGAGCAGGGGGCGGGACCGTACGGCCGTTCTCGCTGCGGGCCGTGGCCCATCATCCGCTGCGTGTCCGTATCGACCTGCCCGAGCATGGGCACGATGAGGCGGCCCGGCTGCTCACCCGGCTGGTCCTCGCGCAGTTCACCGCGGTGGTGCGTGGCCGTGAGCGGGGGCACTTCGCCTGCCTCGTTCTCGACGACGCCACCGGCACAGTGAGCACCGAGTCACTGCGCCGGATCCAGCGGCTGCGTTCCGAGGACGCGGGTGTCGTCCTCGCCCTGCGGACCGTGGGCGACGTACCCGAGTCCCTGCACGGCCCGCTGTACGGCGCCGTCGGCTGTCGGATGGCGCTGGCCGGCGTCACCACCTGGGACGGCAGCCGCTTCGCGCAGGCCTGGGGCACCGAGTGGGTGGAGACCACGGATGTCGCCAAGCACACCGTCTTCGCCGACCAGCCCATGACCCGCGCCATCCATGCCCTCCGCAAGCTGGTCACCGGCAAAGCCGTGACCACGGAGGCCGTGACCGTCCGCCAGGTCGAGCGGGAACGCTGGTCCGCGTCCGAACTGGCGCACGCTGTGCCGGCGGGCCACGCCGTGCTGTCGCTGACCAGCGTGAAGGGTGAGCACACCCCACCGTCCCTGGTGGACCTCCGCCCCCCAGCCCCCTGAACCGGACATACGGGGTCGTGCCGACCATACGGTGAGGCAGAATCGGCACAGGCCGTTCATACGCGGCGGCCAAAAGGTCCCACTGATCGCCCGCACTCCTCCCGTCTGAAGGCCCCATGCCCCCCACCCTCGCCTCCCTCGCCCACCACTCCGCGCTCAAGCTCACCGTGCGCGCCGGCGAGGGCCGGCTGGACGTGGCCGTCCGCTGGGCGCATGTCAGTGAGCTGGCGGATCCGGTGCCGTACATGGAGGGCGGGGAACTGCTGCTGACCACCGCGCTGAAGCTGGACGCGGAGGACGCGAAGGCCATGCGGCGGTATGTGAAGCGGCTGGTGGGGGCCGGGGTCGTGGGGCTGGGGTTCGCCGTCGGGGTCAACTACGACGAGATTCCGAAGGTGCTGGTCGACACGGCGGAGGAAGAGGGGCTGCCGTTGCTGGAAGTGCCCCGGCGCACCCCCTTCATCGCGATCAGCAAAGCCGTGTCCGCCGCGATCGCCGCCGATCAGTACCGCGCCGTGACCGCCGGGTTCGCCGCACAGCGCGAGCTGACCAGGCAGGCCCTCAGCGACGGCCCGGAGGGGCTGCTCGCCGCACTCGCCGCGCAGGTCGACGGATGGGCCGCGCTCTACGACGCGTCCGGCGCCCTGGTCGCCACCGCACCGGACTGGGCGGGCCGCCGCGCCGCCCGGCTCACCGCGGACGTGGAACGGCTGCGGGACCGGCCGGCGCCGGCCTCGTCCGTGGTCGGCGGCCCGGACAACGAGGACCGGGTCGAACTGCACACCCTCGGCACCGGCCGCCGCCCGCGCGCCGCGCTCGCCGTAGGAACGGCATCGGCGCTCGGGACGGCGGAGCGGTACGCCGTGCACTCCGCGATCGCGCTCCTGACGCTCACCACGGAACGCTCGCGCTCTCTGCAGGCGGCCCAGGACCGGATCGGGGCCGCGGTGCTGCGGCTGCTGCTCGCCGGGCATCCGGACCACGCGCGGGCGGTCGCCGGGGAGCTGTACGGCGGGCTCCTCGACGCGCCGTTCCGGGTGATCGTGGGCGAGGGCGTCACCGCGGACGGCGATCCCCTGGGCGGGCTCGCCGAGGTCGTCGAGTCGGCGGCGGCACGGTCGGGGGAGGCCGTGCTCGTCGTGGCGGAAGGGCCGAGGCGGCTGGTGGTGCTGGCCGTGGACGGCGGCGCGGCGGTCGAGGCGTGCGGGGAGTACGCGGCGACGCTGGAGGCCGCGCGGGCCTCCTCGGACACACGGGAACAGGGCGGCGAGGACGACGAACTGGTCGTCGGGCTCTCCGCACCGTCCGGCCCCATCGCCGCGGCGGCCGCCTACAAGCAGGCCGAACAGGCGCTGTCCGTGGCCCGGCGGCGCGGGCGGGTCTTCGTCGAGCACGAGCAACTCGCCGCCGGGTCCGTGCTGCCGCTGCTCGCCGACGACGCGGTGCGGGCGTTCGCGGACGGTCTGCTACGGCCGCTGTCCGAGCACGACGCGACCGGGCGCGGAGACCTGGTCGCCTCGCTGCGCGCCTGGCTGTCCCGGCACGGTCAGTGGGACGCGGCGGCCGCGGACCTCGGGGTGCACCGGCACACCCTGCGGTACCGGATGCGGCGGGTCGAGGAGATCCTCGGACGGTCGCTCGACGATCCGGACGTACGGATGGAGCTGTGGCTGGCGTTGAAGGCCACGGCCGCGGCGGAGTGACGGGATCTGCCGAACTGTAGTGTTCCCGCCCGGTACCACTACGACTCGGCTAAACGCACCGCAGCCTCCCCGCCCCTACGGTTGACCGAGAAGCACCAAGACCACCCCCAACGCGGAAGGGCCGGGACATGACTTCCACCCACGCCTTCTGGCTCGCCGGCCGCCAGGCCACCGGCCAGGACACCTTCGACGTCACCTCCCCGTGGGACGGACGCCTCGTCGGCAAGGTCAGCCTGCCGACCGACGCCCAGGTCGAGGAGGCGGTGGCCGCCGCGTACGCCGTACGGGACGAGTTCGCCGCCACCCCCGCCCACGTCCGCGCCGCCGCCCTCGACCACGTCAGCCGGCGTCTCGTCGAGCGCACCGAGGAGATCGCGCAGCTCATCTCCGCCGAGAACGGTAAGCCGATCAAGTGGGCGCGTGGTGAGGTCGGCCGCGCCGTGTCCGTGTTCCGGTTCGCCGCGGAAGAAGCCCGGCGCTTCAACGGCGGCGAGGCCCAGCGCCTCGACACCGACGCCGGCGGCCAGGGCCGGCTCGCCCTCACCCGGCGCTTCCCGAAGGGCGTCGTCCTCGGCATCGCCCCCTTCAACTTCCCGCTGAACCTGTGCGCCCACAAGATCGCCCCCGCGATCGCCGCCGGCGCCCCGATCATCCTCAAGCCGGCCCCGGCCACCCCGCTCTCCGGCCTGATCATCGGCGACCTGCTCGCCGAGACCGAACTGCCCGCCGGGTCGTGGAGCATCCTCCCGGTCGCCAACGACCACATGCCCGCCCTGGTCCAGGACGAGCGGCTGCCGGTGATCTCCTTCACCGGTTCGGAGAAGGTCGGCTACGCGATCATGGACTCGGTGCCGCGCAAGCACTGCACCCTGGAGCTGGGCGGCAACGGCGCGGCCGTGGTCCTCGGGGACTACGCCTCCGACGCCGACCTCGACTGGGCCGCGACCCGCATCGCCACCTTCTCCAACTACCAGGGCGGCCAGTCCTGCATCTCCGTGCAGCGGGTCATCGCCGACGCCTCCGTCTACGACCGGCTGCTCCCGCGCATAGTCGCGGCGGTGGAGGCCCAGGTCACCGGCGACCCGAGCGACGACAAGACCGACGTCGGGCCGCTGGTCAGCGAGGCCGCCGCGCAGCGCGTCGAGTCCTGGGTCCAGGAGGCCGTCGAAGCCGGCGCCACCCTCCTCACCGGCGGCAAGCGCGACGGCGCCTCGTACGCGCCGACCGTGCTGACGGACGTACCGGCCGACGTGACGATCTCCTGCGAGGAGGTCTTCGGGCCGGTGCTGACCGTGACGAAGGTGGACGGCGAGGCCGCCGCCTTCGCCGCCGCCAACGACTCCAAGTACGGCCTCCAGGCAGGGGTGTTCACCCATGACGTGCAGGTCGCCTTCCGCGCCCACCGCGCGCTGGAGGTCGGTGGCGTGATCATCGGCGACGTCCCGTCCTACCGCGCCGACCAGATGCCGTACGGCGGCGCCAAGCAGTCCGGTGTCGGCCGCGAGGGCGTGAAGTTCGCGATGGACGACTACACCTACGAGCGGGTGCTGGTGCTCACGGGCCTCGCGCTCTGACCGGCCTCTCACCCAACAGCTCTAGCTAATGGGATCCATTTTCATATAGCCTCCCCGAAGGGGCCCGGCGCCGATGCCTTCCGGTGCCGGGCCCCTTCTCGTCGGCCTGCTTCCGGACCCTCAGCCGGAGAAGCCGACGTGCGCGAGCCGCAACGGCCCGCGCAGTCCGATGCGCACATCGTGCACGCCCTCGGCGACGATCCCGGCGCCGAGCGTGGTGTAGTCGTACGGGCCCGACGCGGGTGCGGGCAGGGTGAGTTGGGCGAGAACGGGGCCGCCGTCCAGGGACAGTTCCACGACCCCCTCGCCCGCCACCTCGACGGTCACCTCCGTGACGCCGGCGCCGAAGTCGCAGTGCCGGTAGACCAGTTCGGCCGTGCCGCCGCCCGCCGGTGTCACCGCGTCGCCCGCCATCTTCGTCCGGTCGACGATCTCGCCGCCCGACAACTCGTCGAAGTCGGCCGCGGCCAGGCCCTGTTGGAGGACGGCGCGGGGCGCGGCGGGCTCACCGGCGAGCGTCACCGTCGTCCGCACGCGGATGTCCTCGCTGGAGGCGCCGACGAGGAGGTCGTAGGGGCCCGGTTCGAGGTGAGGGCCACCCCGGGCCACGTCCCAGAACGCGAAGGCGGACAGCGGGAGTTCGAAGGAGAGGTCCGCCGCCTCGCCCGGGGCGAGGGTCACGCGCCGGTGTGCCGCCAGCTCGCGGCGCGGGCGCGGGACCGACGGGTCGGCGGCGCGCGTGTACACCTGGGCGACCTCGTCGGCCGTCGCGTCGCCGGTGTTGGTGACCGTGAACTCCACGTGCACCGCGCCGAGTTCGACCCGGGCGCTCACGTCGCCGTAGGAGAAGGACGCGTACGACAGGCCGTGGCCGAACGGGAACAGGGGCGTGCCCTCGAAGTAGAGGTAGGTCTGCCGGCCGCCGATCACGTCGTAGTCGAGGAGGTCGGGCAGGTCGGCGTCGGCCGCGTACCAGGTCTGGGGGAGGCGGCCGGCGGGGGAGACGTCGCCGGCGAGGACGCGGGCCAGTGCGGTGCCCGCCGCCTGGCCGCCGTGGGCCGTCCACAGGATCGCCGGGAGGTCGGCGGGGTCGACCGTGTACGGGTACGCGGAGACCAGGGCCAGGACCGTGTCCGGGTTCGCGGCGCGGGCCGCGCGGAGCAGGCGCTGCTGGTGGGCGGGGAGTCGGAGCGTCGTACGGTCCTCGGTCTCGCGGCCGTTGATGTGCGGGTCGTTGCCCGCGACGACGAGCACCACGTCGGCCGCCTCGGCGACCCGGGCCACCGCGTCCTCGCCGCGCTCGACGACCAGCAACTCGAAGACTTCCGCGCCCTCCGCGGAAACTTCCCCGCCTTCCTCGGCAACCTTCACGCCGTCGGCGGCGACAGAGACGTGGCGACCCGTACCGATGTGCCGCAGGAGGTGACCGTTCTCATGGGGTTCCAGGCGGAATGTCTCCTGGACGACCCAGCCGCCGGGCTGGTCCGCGGAGGCGCGCACATAGCCGTCCTCGGCGACCGAGAGGTAGCGGCCGTCGGGGGCGCGGAGGGTGAGGACGCCCTCGCCCCAGTCGACGAGGGCGAGTTCGGTGCCGGTGGGGTCGGTGGTGAGCGGGGGAAGATCGGTGCGGCCCGCGAGGAGGGCCGGGTCCAACGCGCCCTCCGCGCCGCGTACTTCGTCGGGCACGTCCGCCAACGGGACGTGCAGGTAGGCGCCTTGGGAGGTCTTCAGCCGGACCCGGTCCACGCCCTCCGCGAACTCGACGCGCTCGGCGCCGAACCGCTCGTACAGGCCCTCCAGTGGAGTGGAGCGGTGGATCAACGTGCCGCTGTACCAGTCGAGTTTGCACTCGTCGGCGAGCAGCCCGACCACGGCGAGGCGGGTGTCGTGGGCGAGGGGCAGCAGGTCGCCGTCGTTCTTGAGGAGGACGACCGCCTGTTCGGCGGCCTCCTGGGCGAGGGCCCGGTGCGCCGGGGTGTCGAAGTCCTCGATGCCCGCGTGCGGGTCGTGCGCCGGGTCGAACTCGCCGAGCCGGAACCGGACCGAGAGCTGCCGGCGCACCGCCGCGTCGAGGTCCGCCTCCGTCAACAGGCCCTGCTCCAGGGCGCCTTGGACCCGCGCCACGATCGTCGAGCTGTCCGTGCCGTGATCGGTGAAACTGTCCACGCCGGAGAGCAGCGAGGCCGCCGTCGCCTCCTCGTGGGTGTCGAAGTAGTGCTCGGAGTCGACCAGGTTGGAGGGTGCGCCCGCGTCCGAGCAGACCAGCAGGTCCTCGTCGGTCCAAGTGCGCAACTGCTCGCGCAGGTACGGCGAGACGTGGTTGGGGCGGCCGTTGACCAGGTTGTACGCGGGCATCACGCCCGCCACCGCGCCCGCCTCGACCGTCTCGCGGAACGCGCGCAGGTCGTACTCGTGCAGCACGCGCGGGCGGACGGAGGACGACGAGACGTCGCGGGCCGTCTCGTTGTTGTGGGCCAGCCAGTGCTTGAGGACGGGGGCCGTGCGCCAGTACGTCGGGTGGTCGCCGCGCAGGCCGCGTGTGTACGCGGTGGCGATCGCCGAGGTCAGCTTCGGGTCCTCCGAGTAGCCCTCCTCGTTACGGCCCCACAGCGGGTGGCGCAGCAGGTTCACCGTGGGGGACCACACGTTGAGGCCGACGCGGTCGTCGCGGGCGCGCATCGCGCGGACTTCCTTGGACACCGCGTCGCCGACCCGTCGTACGAGCTCCTCGTTCCAGGTCGCGCCCAGGCCGACCGCCTGCGGGAAGACCGTCGCCGGGCCCATCCACGCGACGCCGTGCAGGGCCTCCTGGCCGGTGCGGAACGCGGCGACGCCCAGGCGGTCCACGGCGGGCGCGTACTGGTGCAGAAATCCGATCTTCTCGTCGAGGGTGAGCCGTGCCAGCAGGTCGTCGATGCGCTTCGCGAACGGCAGGTGCGGATCGCGGAAAGGAGGCGTAGGCGGCGTTTGTGCGGTCACGTGGGGTTCCCCTTGCGGTGGAGCGGTGCGGCGCTTTCGAAGCGCTTCGATGCTGATTCGATGCGCGTCGGGTGTCAAGAGACCTTCACCGTTATTTCAAGCAGCACATACGGACAGGTCACCCCGCACACCTCGGAGGAATCTTGGGAGCGACCCTTGTGCACCCTTGGGTGTTCACTTAACCTCGCAGCAACATCGAAGCGCTTCGACTAAGTGCTCTGTTCCACTCAAGACACCGCAGCCGACGGCTCCACCGCCGGGTGTCCTGGTGCGCCATGAAGGGTTGACGCAATGACGCCGAACGCCTCCGCCGCCTCCGCTCCCAGCCGGAGAAGCTTCCTCGCCTCCACGGCGGTCGTCGCCGCAGCGGTGGCGGGAGGGGTACCGCTGCTCTCCGCCTGCGGCGCCTCGAACAGCGGCTCGGGAGGGGGCAGTTCGGAGGGCAAGGGCGTCAAGAAGCTGCTGCCCGCGTTCGTGGCCGGCAACGTGGTGACCCCGGACCTCCCCTCCAAGAACGGCTCCGCGATCGGCTTCTCCAGCAAGCTGGACCTCGCCACGCTGAAGACCTCGGTGCCGAAGAAGCTCGGCAAGGGCGGCAAGGTCTCCATCATGTCGCCGTTCTGGGGCTCTCCGCCGAAGAGCGACAACGCCTACTACAAGGCGATGAACAGCCTCATCGGCGTCGACGTGGCCTGGCAGAACCAGGACGGCAACACCTACGACCAGAAGCTCGGCGCGGTGCTCGCCTCCAGCGACATCCCGGACATCGTGGTCGTCCCCGGCTGGAACATGGGCGGCAAGATACCCAGCGCCATCATCGGCAAGTTCGCCGACCTCGGCCCCTACCTCGCCGGCGACAAGGTCAAGGACTACCCGAACCTCGCGGCGATCCCGTCCGACGCCTGGCAGCGCTGCATCTTCGGCGGCGCGCTGCGCGGACTGCCGATGCCGTCCTCGTACGTCCCCAACATCGTGCCGCTCTACCGCAAGGACATCTTCGACAAGGAGGGGTACGAAGTCCCCACCTCCGCCGACGAGTTCATGGCCCTGGCCAAGGAGATCACCAACGCCAAGGCCAAGCGCTGGGCCTGCCTGGACATGAAGTGGACCGCCTTCAACGCCTGGGGCGTGCTCTCCGGCAGCGAGAAGTCGCTCGGCTGGAACCTCGTCGACGGCAAGCTGGTCAACCGCATCGAGACGCAGGAATATCTCGAGGCGCTGGAGTGGACCCGCAAGCTGTTCGCCGCCGGATACGTGCACCCCGACGCCAAGCTGGGCAAGAGCGCGGCCACCGACCCGGGCCCCAAGTTCGCGGCGGGCGAGTTCCTCATCTACGCCCAGGACATCTCGCAGTGGTGGAGCCGCACCGCCGAACAGGCCACCCAGAACCCGGACTACAAGATCTGGGGCATGGACATCTTCGGCCACGACGGCGGCGACCCGATCCTCTGGGCCGGCGAACCGGCCAACATCTTCGCCTTCATCAGCAAGAAGGCCTCCGAGTCCGTGATCCGTGACGCGCTGGCCGTCGCCAACGTCACCGCCGCGCCGTACGGCACCAAGGAGTACATGCTCACCAACTACGGCGTGGAGGGCACCCATTACACCGTCAAGAACGGTGTCCCCACCAAGACCGACCAGGGCAACAACGAGGTCATCAACGCCTACGTCATGGTCGCCAGCCCCGCCGCGACGATCGCCCACCCCGACTTCCCCGAGGTCGCCAAGGCGCAGGTCGAGTGGCAGCAGCGGATGGGCGCCTTCACAAAGAAGTCGAGCTTCTACGGCCAGCAGATCACCGAGCCGAGCCGCTACACCAACCTCTCCAACGACTTCGAGCAGTTGGAGGACGACATCACCCGCGGCCGCAAGAAGATCAGCGACATGCAGCAGGCCGTCTCCGACTGGAAGAGCAAGGGCGGCGACAAACTCCGCGACTGGTACCAGAAGTTGCTCGACGACAACGGCACGGCGGCGAGCTGACCGGGTACCGAGGCAAGGAGAACGGCCGTGTCCCACAGCACGGTGCCTCGGAGCAGGACCGAGGCCGACACGACGGGCAAGACCCCGGTGGCGCCCGGCGGCGCCATCGGTTCCCGGAAGAACCGCCCCAAGGCGAAGGTGAGTTGGCGGCTCAGGTTCAGACGCGACCGCGTCCTGCTCCTGATGACCCTGCCGGCCGTCCTGCTCATCCTGGTCTTCAACTACCTGCCGATCCTCGGCAACATCGTCGCCTTCGAGGACTACGACCCCTACGTCAGCGACAACGGCATCGTCTCGATGCTGCACAGCCCCTGGGTCGGCCTGGAGAACTTCCAGCAGATCTTCGCGGACTCGTCCTTCTGGAACGCCGTACAGAACACGCTGGTCCTGTTCTTCCTCCAACTCATCCTGTTCTTCCCGATCCCGATCCTCCTCGCGCTGCTCATCAACAGCGTGGTCAGGCCCCGGGTCCGGGCGCTCTCCCAGGCGATCCTCTACCTCCCGCACTTCTTCTCCTGGGTGCTGGTCATCGCCGTCTTCCAGCAACTGCTGGGCGGGGCAGGGCTGTTCTCGCAACTCCTGCGGCAACACGGCTTCGACGGCCTCGACGTCATGACCGACCCGAACACGTTCAAGTTCCTGATCACCGCGCAGAGCGTGTGGAAGGACGCGGGCTGGGGGATCATCGTCTTCCTCGCCGCGCTGTCCTCGGTCAGTCCTGATCTGTACGAGGCCGCCGCGATGGACGGCGCCGGGCGGTGGCGCCGCATGTGGCACGTCACGCTGCCCGCGCTGCGACCGGTGATCGCGCTGCTGCTGGTCCTGCGCGTGGGCGATGCGCTGACCGTCGGCTTCGAACAGATCCTGCTCCAACGCGACGCCGTGGGACCGGGAGCGGCGGAGGTCCTCGACACCTTCGTCTGGTGGAACGGCGTCCGCAACCAGGACTTCGGCTACGCGGCCGCCGCCGGACTCGTCAAGGGCGTGATCAGCCTCGGCCTGGTCCTCGCCGCGAACAAAGTGGCCCACCTCATGGGCGAGCAGGGGGTGTACAAGAAGTGACCGCCGTCATCGACCAACCCGTCGAGCCCGTCAAGTCCGTACGACCGCCCGGGCGTTGGGCCGCGCCGCCCCGGCCGACCTGGGAGGAGGAACCCGGCAAGGCCGGCCTCGCGGGCAAGGGGCTCGTCCTCACGCTCGCCTGCCTAGCCATCCTCTTCCCCCTCTGGATCGTCCTCGTCACCAGCCTCTCCTCACGCAAGACCATCGACCAGGCCGGCGGCCTTGTCATGGTGCCCAAGGGCATCACCTTCATCGCCTACAAGGAACTCCTCAGCGGCGGCCAGGTCACCCGCGCGGCGATCATCAGCGTCCTCATCACCGTCGTCGGCACGCTGTTTTCCATGGCGGTGTCCGTCCTCTGTGCCTACGGCCTCTCGCGTATCGGGTCGCTCGGGCATCGGTGGATCCTGATGATGATGCTGGCGACGATGTTCTTCAGCGCCGGGCTCATTCCGACGTATCTGCTGGTTCAGTCGCTCGGACTGACCGACAGTTATCTCGCGTTGATCCTGCCCAGTGCGCTCAGTGTCTTCAACATCCTTGTGCTGCGCGGGTTCTTCATGGGGATCTCGCAGGAACTCATCGACAGTGCGCGGATCGACGGCGCCGGTGACTTCCGGATTCTGTGGGTGATTGTCATGCCGTTGTCGCGTGCGGTGCTGGCTGTCATCACGTTGTTCTATGCCGTGGGGTATTGGAGTGCCTGGTTCAACGCCTCGCTGTATCTGAACGATCAGGACATGATGCCGTTGCAGAACGTCATGATCCAGTTGGTGCAGAAGCAGGAGGCTCCGGTGGGGCTGGGTCAGGCGATCAAGACGGGGGAGTTGTCGGGGCTTGCCGTGCAGATGGCGGTCATGGTGATGGCGTTGTTGCCGGTGGCTGTGCTTTCGCCGTTTGTGCAGCGGCACTTCAAGAAGGGGATGCTTACGGGCGCCGTTAAGGGCTGACTCCTTTGTTATTTGTCTGCGGGTGCGTTGTGGCTGGTCGCGCCCACGCGGCGGAGCCGCACATCGATACAGCCCCGCGCCCCTTAGGTATCTCTCCTTACCCCATCTCATACAGCGAGGTATGTGCATGCTTGCGTCCCGAGTGAGCCGCCGGGTCGTTCTTGCCGGGGCTGCGGCCGCCGCCGCGCTCACCGCCGTGCCGGATGTCGCCGCGAAGGCACATGCCGCGGAAACCCCCTCCTACCGCTGGCGCAATGCCGTAATCGGAGGCACTGGATTCGTCACCGGTGTGTTGTTCCACCCCTCCGTTCGTGGTCTCGCCTACGCCCGTACCGATATCGGCGGCGCCTACCGCTGGGACGACCGGACCGCCCGCTGGACCCCTCTCACCGATCAACTCGGCTGGGACGACTGGAACTTGCTCGGTGTGGAGGCTCTCGCCGTCGACCCCGCGCACCCGGACCGGCTGTATCTCGCCGTCGGCACGTACGCCCAGTCCTGGGCGGGCAACGGCGCGATCCTCCGCTCCGAGGACCGGGGCGCCACCTGGACCCGCACCGACCTCACCGTGAAGCTCGGCGGCAACGAGGACGGGCGCGGTGCCGGCGAGCGGCTGCTCGTCGATCCGCGTGACAGTGACACCCTGTGGCTCGGTACCCGGCACGACGGGCTGCTCAAGTCGACCGACCGGGGCGCCACTTGGGCAGCCGTCAGCGGCTTCCCGGCAACCGTCAGTCAGAGTGGCCAGGGCATCACCTTCCTCATCGCCGTCGGCCGTGCCGTCTACGCCGGGTGGGGTGACGGCGACGGGAGCGCCACCGCCGTCAACCTCTACCGCACCACCGACGGCACCACCTGGACGGCCGCCCCCGGGCAGCCCACCGGCACCACCGCCAAGGTTCCGATCCGTGCCGCGTACGACGCGCGCAGCCGCGAGCTGTACGTGACGTACGCCGACGCACCCGGGCCCAACGGCCAGTCCGCCGGGAGCGTCCACAAGTTCGGCCCCGGCACCGGCCGTTGGACGGACGTCACTCCGGTCCAGCCCGGCGGCAGCGACACCTTCGGCTACGGCGGGGTCGCCGTCGACGCCTGTCGT
The DNA here is from genome assembly GCF_036227225.1 of Streptomyces sp. NBC_01478. Lineage (GTDB taxonomy): Bacteria > Actinomycetota > Actinomycetes > Streptomycetales > Streptomycetaceae > Streptomyces. Next base: position 8,358,631 of record NZ_CP109444.1, read on the forward strand.
GCCGGGACCGTCGTCGTCTCCACCAACAACCGCTGGGCGGCCGTCGACACCCTGTACCGGACCACCGACGGCGGCCGTACCTGGACGTCCCTCAAGGACTCCGCTGTCTTCGACGTGTCCGAGACTCCTTTCCTCAAGTGGGGTGCTGACCAGCCGAAGTTCGGCTGGTGGATCCAGGCCGTCGCCGTCGACCCGTACGACTCGAAGCACGTCGTCTACGGCACCGGCGCCACGCTCTACGGCACCCGTGACCTCACCCACTGGGCACCGCAGATCCGTGGCCTGGAGGAGACGTCCGTGATCCAACTGATCTCGCCCCCGGTCGGGGAGGCGCACCTGATCAGCGCCTCGCGGGACATCGGCGTGATGTACCACGAGCGGCTCACGGCGTCTCCGGCGCGCGGCATGGCGACGAACCCCGTGTTCGGGTCGGCGACGGGAATCGCGCAGGCCGCGGGCAGGCCGGCCTACGTCGTCCGCACGGGCTGGGGCGACAACGGCAACGGTGCGTACTCGGGCGACGGCGGCCGGACCTGGGCGCCCTTCGCTGCCCAGCCCTCCCTCGCCCACGACGCACCGGGGCCGATCGCCACCAGCGCCGACGGCAGTACGCTGCTGTGGTCCTTCGTGCACTGGGACGGCACGAAGTACGCAGCCCACCGCTCGGCGGACAACGGCGCGACCTGGTCCGAGGTCTCCTCCTTCCCGAAGGGCGCCACGCCGGTCGCCGACCCGGCCGACCCGACGCTCTTCTACGCATACGACACCGACACAGGAACGCTATACGCCAGCACTGACAGTGGTCTTTCGTTCACTGCGCGTGCGAGTGGGCTGCCTGCCGGGGACAGCCAGTTCCAGCTCGCGGCGGCGCCCGGCAGGTCCGGCGACCTGTGGCTGAGCGTCAAGTGGAACGGGCTCTACCGGTCCGTCGACGGTGGCGCGAGCTTCGTCAAGATCGCCTCCTGCTGGGCCTCCTACACCCTCGGCTTCGGCAGATCCGCCCCCGGCGCCGACTACCCGGCGATCTACCAGGTCGGCTCGACCGAGACCATCACCGCCGTCTACCGCTCCGACGACGAGGCGAAGACCTGGGTGCGCGTCAACGACGACCTGCATCAGTGGGGTTGGACCGGGCAGGCCATCACCGGTGACCCGCGCGTGTACGGCCGCGTGTACCTCGCCACCAACGGGCGCGGCATCCAGTACGGGGAGCGGATCTGATGCCTCAGCTCAGCGACACCACCCGCGGACGCATCCTCTTCGGCGGTGACTACAACCCCGAGCAGTGGCCCGAGGAGACCTGGACCGAGGACGTCCGGCTGATGAAGGACGCCGGCGTCAACTCCGTCACCCTCGGCGTCTTCTCCTGGGCCAAGCTCGAACCCGAGCCGGGAGCAAGGGAGTTCGGCTGGCTCGACCGGCTGATGGATCTGATGCACGACAGCGGGATCGGGGTCGTGCTCGCCACCCCCACCTCCTCCCCGCCGCCGTGGCTCGGCCGGCTCCACCCGGAGACCCTGCCCCGTGACGCGGACGGCCGTGTCGAATGGTGGGGCGGACGCCAGCACTTCTCGCACTCCAGCGCCGTCTACCGCCACCACGCCGCCGCCATCACCGAGGCCCTGGCCGCCCGTTACGCCGGCCACCCCGCCCTCACGATGTGGCACATCAACAACGAGTACTGCACCTTCGACTACGGCGACGAGGCCGCCGTCGCCTTCCGCCGCTGGCTGCGCGCACGATACGGCACGCTCGACGCCCTCAACTCGGCCTGGGGCACAGCATTTTGGAGCCAGGGCTACGACACCTGGGACGGCGTCCTGCCTCCGCGACACGCCCACTACCTCAACAACCCCACCCACGTGCTCGACTTCAAGCGCTTCACCTCCGACATGCTCCTGGAGTGCTACACCGCCGAGCGTGACATCGTCCGCCGGCACACCCCGCACCTCCCGGTCACCAGCAACTTCATGCCGCTGTGGGTGGGGCAGGACGGCTGGCGCTGGTCCGAGGAGGAGGACGTCGTCTCGGTCGACCTCTACCCCGATCCGCGCGATCCGCTGGCCGCCCAAAGTGCCGCCCTGATCCAGGACTTGACCCGCTCCCAGGCGCGCGGCCCGTGGATGCTCATGGAACAGGCGGCCGGACCGGTCAACTGGCGCGGCGTGAACCACCCGAAGCCACGCGGCCTCAACCGCCTCTGGTCCCTCCAGGCCGTGGCCCGCGGCGCCGACGCCGTCTGCTACTTCCAGTGGCGCCAATCCCGGCAGGGCGCCGAGAAGTTCCACTCCGGGATGCTCAGCCACGCGGGGGAGCGGGGCCGCACCTTCCAGGAGGTGAAGCAGCTCGGCGCCGAACTCGCCCGCATCGGTGGAGAGGTGACAGGTGGTCACATCGCCTCGGACATCGCGATTCTGCATGACTGGCACGCCTGGTGGGCCGGTGCGCAGGACGGCCGGCTCTCCACCGAGGTCGACCACCCCGAGGTCCTCCGCGCCTGGCACCGCGCCCTGTGGGAGTCCCACCTCGCCACCGACTTCGCCCACCCCGAACACGACCTCTCCGCCTACAAGTTGGTGATCGTCCCGCAGCTCTACCTCCTCACGGACACCGCGATCGACAACCTCCTCGCGTACGTCCGCGGCGGCGGCACCCTCGTCTGCGGCTTCCTGACCGGCGTCGCCGACGAGGACGACCGGGTACGCCCCGGCGGCATGGACACCCGCCTCCGCGAACTGTTCGGCATCCGCACCCTGCACGAGTGGTGGCCGCTGGACGCGGGGGAGACTGTCGAGTGCGAGGGGTTCCGCGGCACGCTCTGGTCGGAGGAGATCGAGCCCGAGGACGACACCGTCGACGAGACGATCCCCTACAAGGGCGGCGAGTTGGACGGCCTCCCCGCCGTCCTGCGCACGGGCCGCTCCTGGTACGTCTCGACGCTCCCCGAGCCGCACGCGCTGCGCGCCCTGCTTGCCCGTGTCGCCGACGGCGCGGGCGTCCGTCCGGTCCTCGACGGGGTTCCGCCGGGCGTCGAGGCGGTACGGCGCGGGGAGTTGCTGTTCCTGCTCAACCACGGGCGCGACCCGGTCGCCGTCGAGCTCCCGGCAGCCCACCTGGACTTGCTCACCGGCGCGTCCGTCGAGGGCGAGATCACCCTCGGCCGCTACGGCGCGGCGGTGCTGCGGCCATGACAGACGTCTCGGTGCCCGGCGGCCCCACCCACAGCACCTGGGAACCCCTCCCGGCCACCCGCTGGGAGGACGCCTACCTCAGCGGCAACGGCCACCACGGCGTCCTCGTGTTCGGCGATCCGAACGACGACCGTGTCATCGTCACGCATCACACCCTCGTCCGCCCGAACGGCGCCGAACACGCCCGGCCTCCCCAGTTGGCCGCCGAACTCCCCGCGCTCCAGGACCGGTTGCTCGCCGGTGACCTCACCGCCGCCGAGGAGTTCACCGACGGCCGCCCGCTCCAGTGGGTGCAGCCCTTCCACCCGGCCTTCCAGCTACGGCTGCGCAGGCCGGCCGGTGAAGTAAGCCACTACCGCCGGTCCGTCGACTTCACCACCGGCGAGGTCACCGCCCGCTGTGACGGCTGGCGCAGCCGCGTCTTCGTCTCCCGCGCCGACGACGTGATCGTCCAGCACGTCACCGCCCCCGACCTCACCCTCGACCTCGCGCAGGACCATCAACTCCCGGGTGCACCAACAGGGTTGGGCGTCGGCCACGGCACCCTCCTCACCCCCGACGGCGCCGTCCTCACCCTCCGCGTCCGCTATCCCGACAGCGATCGCGCGTACACCGGGGTCACCCTGGCCCAGGTCACCGGCGGCACCACACGGCTCACCTCGGCGGGAGTTCGCATCGCCGGTGCCACCGACGTCCTTCTCCTCACCCGAGTCCGACGCCACACGGGCGAACTGGACGTCGTGGCGGAAACCCGAGCCCTGCGGGAGCTGCTCAGCGACCGGCTGCCCTACGACACCCTCCTCGACCGGCACCTCGCCCTCCACCGCACGGCCTACACCCGCGTCACCCTCGATCTCCGCGCCGGCAAAGCTGACAGCGCCGATAATGCTGACAACGCCGAAGACTCCAAAGACTCCGAACGGGCCCTCCCCGGCACGGAGTTGCTGAAGCGCACCCGCAGCCCCGCCCTCCTCGAACGGCTCTTCGCCGCCGGCCGCTACCATCTCCTCTCCGCCAGCGGCCTGCTCCCGCCCCGTCTCACCGGCCTGTGGACCGGCGACTGGAACACCGCCTGGTCCGGGGCGTTCACCAACGACGCGAACCTCAACCTCCAGACCGCGTCCGCCGCGAGCGCCGCCCTCCCCGAAGTCACCGACGCCCTCGCCTCGCTGATCCACCGTCAGCTCGACGACTGGCGGGAGAACGCCCGCGCCGTCTTCGGCGCCCGGGGAGTCGTCGCGCCCGCGCACACCGACGGCGAGTCCGGGCTGTCGTACCACTTCAGCCGCGAGTACCCGCTGCACCTGTGGACCGCCGGGGCCGACTGGCTGCTCAAGCCGCTCGTCGACCACGACGAGACACGCGGAGCACGCGACCCCCGCACCGCCGCCGCCCTCGCCGAAGTCGCCCTGTTCTACGAGGACTTCCTCACGAGCGAGCACACCGAACAGACCGAACACACCGAACGCACCGACCCCGACGGCCACCTCGTCCTCGTCCCCTCCTACTCGCCCGAGAACCGTCCCGCGAACGCCAGTTGGGGCGCGATCAACGCGGCGATGGACCTCTCCGCGGCCCGCCACGCACTCCACACGGCCGCCGACTACCACCCGGGCCCCGACGCCGACCGCTGGCGCGCGCTCGCCGACCGGCTGCCGCCGCACCGGGTCAACTCCGAAGGCGCGCTGGCCGAATGGGCCTGGCCGGGCCTCGACGACAGCTACGACCACCGGCACCTCAGCCACCTCTACGGCGTCTGGCCGCTCGACGAGATCAACCCCTACGACACCCCGGACCTCGCGACGGCCGCCCACCGGGCCCTCCAACTCCGTGGCGCCGAGAACGACTCCGCGCACGGCCACCTCCACCACGCGCTCGTCGCCGCCCGGCTCCGCGACGGCGAGCGGGTCGCACACGCCCTCGGCCAGGTCCTCGACGGCGACTTCTTCCACGCCTCGCTCATGAGCGCGCACTACCCGAACCGCGACGTCTACAACGCGGACGCCGCACACACCCTGCCCGGCGTGCTCGTCGAGGCGCTCGTGCAGTCCACCCCGGACCGGCTGGTCCTGCTGCCCGCGCTGCCGGCGGCGTATCCGCACGGTCAACTCACCGGCGTACGTACGAGGTTCGGGGCCGAGGTCGACCTGACCTGGTCGCCCCGAACCGTCACAGCGCTCATCAGACCGTCGCGTACGCACCGCGTCGAACTCAGGACTTCCTCCGGCACGGAGCCGCTCCACCTCGTGGCCGGAGAAGACCGCGTCCTCACCCTGGGGGCGCGGTAGCCACTCGCAACTCCCCCCACCCATGGAAGGGACACCATGGCAACACGCACCCGCAGGCTCACCATGGCGCTGCTCGCCCCCGCTCTCGCGCTCGGTGCCACCGTAGGACTCGCCTCGGCCCCCGCCTCCGCCGCCGTCTGGAGCTCCTGCGACCAGTGGGGCACCACGACCCTGAACGGCTACACGTTCTACAACAACATCTGGGGCTCCGGCGCGGGCAGTCAGTGCATCTGGGCCAACTCCGGTACCAACTGGGGCGTCAACGCCAACCACCCCAACACCGGCGGCATCAAGTCCTACCCCAACGCCAAGAAGGTGATCAACAAGTCGATCACCGCGCTCGGTTCGCTCAAGAGCAGCTACAACGTCACGGTGCCGTCGTCCGGTTCGTACAACACGTCGTACGACATCTGGGACACGAACTACGACTACGAGATCATGCTCTGGGTCAACAAGACCGGAGCCGTCGGCGCCCTCGGCACCTCGCAGGGCACCCTCACCCTGGGCGGTTCGACCTGGACCGTCTACAAGGGCAACAACGGTGCCAACGACGTGTTCTCGTTCCTGCGCACCTCCAACTCGACCTCCGGCACGGTCGACATCCTGCCGATCCTCAAGTGGATCAAGGACACCAAGGGCTGGTTCGGCAACGTGACCATCGGGGACCTGCAGTTCGGCTTCGAGATCACGTCCTCGTCCGGCGGGCTCGACTTCACCACCAACAGCGAGAGCGTCACCAGTAGTTGACCCACCCCGGCACTCCGCTCAGCCGCCCGGTCCCCGCACTCCGCGGGGGCCGGGCGGTGCCACGACCAGGGCGGCGACCCAGCAGCCGAGAGCGGCCAACACGAGGCCGAACACCGCCGGGTTGACGTAGCCGGGAACCGTGTCGGTGACGTAGCCTCCCCCGCCCGTCGTCTCGCAGACGAACCTGAGCGGGGCGAAGTCCACGGAGTAGTCGACGACTTGGGCGGCTCGGGGGTCCTCCGGTCCGCCCTCCTGCCCGTTGGTCGTACGGCAGGGGAGTATCGGCGAGGAGTCGGCGCCGCCGTCCTCGGCCTGGACGATCGCGCCCAGGACGCAGAGCAGACCCCAGAGGTAGAGGGCGAACGCGGCGAGGCCCACAGCAAAGGCGAGCTTGCGTAACACCATCGGAGGAGTCCAGCAGAACAAGATCGGTACGGCTGTGACGGAGCCCACAGTTCCGCACAACGGAAGCGTCACGGCACGGGCGCCCGCCCCCTCAAACCGGGCGCCCCCACCCCTACTCCGCCACCGGCAACGTCGCCCCGTCCCGCAGGAACAGCGGGATCCGGTCCAGCGGGGCGTCGACCGTGACCGGCGTACCGCCCTCGTACGTCTCGCCCGTCCACGCGTCCGTCCACCACACGCCCGCCGGGAGATAGGCCGTACGGACCGTGGCGCCCGCCGTCAGCACCGGCGCGACCAGCAGGTCGGGGCCGAAGAGATACGCGTCGTCCACCGACCAGGCCGCCGGGTCCTCGGGGAACTCCAGGAACAGCGGCCGCATCACCGGCAGCCCCTCCTCGTGCGCGGCGCGCATCACGTCGAGGATGTAGGGCTTGAGGCGCTCGCGCAGCCGCAGGTACTTCTCCAGGATCGGCAGGGCCCGATCGCCGTACGACCAGACCTCGTTGGGGCCGCCGGTCATGTCGGGGCCCAGCGGCATGCCCGGGTCGCGGAAGCCGTGCAGCCGCATCAACGGTGAAAGCGCGCCGAACTGAAACCAGCGGACCATGACTTCCTGGTACGCCGGGTCGTCCGGGTCGCCGCCGTGGAAGCCGCCGATGTCCGTGTTCCACCAAGGGATGCCGGAGAGCGCGGTGTTGAGGCCCGCGGCCAACTGGCGGCGCAGGGTGGGGAAGTCGGTGCCGATGTCACCCGACCAGAGCGCGGCACCGTAGCGCTGACTGCCCGCCCACGCCGAGCGGTTGAGGGTGATGACCTCCGACTCCCCCTCGGCCAGCAGGCCTTCGTGGAACGTACGGGAGTTCTCCGCCGGATAGACGTTGCCGACCTCCAGGCCCGGGCCCGCCCAGTAGCGCAGGTTCTCCGGGAACCCCGGCTTCAGCTCGGGCTCGCAGGCGTCCAGCCAGAAGGCCGTGATGCCGTACGGCACAAGGTAGTTGTCGCGGATCTTCGACCACAGGAACGCCCGGGCCTCGGGGTTGGTGGCGTCGTAGAAGGCGACCTGGACGGTCGAGGCGACGCCCTTGTCCGGCCAGTCGGCGTGGGCCATCGGGCCGTACTGGGTGCCGATGAGGTACCCGCGCTGTTCCAGCACCGAGTGGTTCTCGCTCAGGGGTGACACCGACGGCCAGACGCTCACCACCAACTTCACGCCCAGTTCGTTCAGTTCGGCGACCATCGCCGCCGGGTCGGGCCACTCGGCCGGGTCGAACTTCCAGTCGCCCAGGTGCGTCCAGTGGAAGAAGTCGCAGACGATCGCCGAGAGGGGCAGGCCCCGGCGCTTGTACTCCCGTGCCACGGCGAGGAGTTCGGCCTGGGTGCGGTAGCGCAGCTTGCACTGCCAGAAGCCCGCCGCCCACGTCGGCAGCATCGGCGTACGGCCCGTCACCGCGCTGTAGCGGCGCTGGCCGTCGGCCGGGTCGCCCGCGGTGATCCAGTAGTCGAGCTGCCGGGCCGAATCGGCCACCCAGCGCGTGCCGTTGCCGGCCAGCTCCACGCGGCCGATCGCCGGGTTGTTCCACAGCAGGGTGTAGCCGCGGCTGGAGACGAGCACCGGGATGCCGACCTCGGCGTTGCGCTGGACCAGGTCGAGCACCAGCCCCTTCTGGTCCAACTTCCCGTGCTGGTGCTGCCCGAGGCCGTACAGCTTCTCGTCCTCGTAGGCGGCGAAGCGCTGCTCCAGGCGGTGATGGCCGTTGCCGACCGCCGTGTAGAGGCGCGAGCCGGGCCACCAGAAGTGGGCGCGGGCCTCGGCGAGGAGTTCGGTGGAGTCCTCGGTGCGCAGGAAGCGGACCAGGCCCTCGGCGTCGACCTCGACGGTCAACTTGCCCACGGTCAGGGTCCCTTGACCCTCCTCGATCTTGACGGTGGCCTCGGTGGGCGGTGCCTCGTCCAGGAGCGCGCCCGGCAGCCCGTCGAGCAGCGGACCGCCGAGCCGGGCCCTGACCCGGACCGCGTCCGGACCCCACGGTTCGATCCGCAGGGTCTCCTGACGGCCGCTCCACTCCAGCGCGCCGTCCCGCTCACGGAACGTTCCGACGGTGGGGGAGGACTGCGCGAGACTGACCTCGGACTGGATTTCGGCAGGCTGGTTCACGAGGAGTGCTCCTGGAGGAAAGCAGACAGGGGGTAACCGCACCAACACGTGGGGCGTGGCTGGTCAAGACGCTGACGGCGCCGGTCCCGTACTCGCCCGCACCGTCAACTCCGGTGCGATCAGCACGACTTCGTCGCTGCCGCGGCCGTCCAGCTTGGCCACCAGGTGCTCCACGGCGTAACGGCCCATCTCCTGCGCGGGGATGGCGACGGACGTCAGCCGCACCGAGGCCTGGGTGGCGACCTGGTCGGGGCAGACCGCGACCACCGACACGTCCTCCGGCACGGCCCGGCCCTGCTGGCGCAGCAGCGCGAGCAGCGGCTCGACCGCCGACTCGTTCTGCACGACGAAGCCCGTGGTGCCGGGGCGCTCGTCGAAGATCCGGGCCAGGGTCGTCGTCATCGCGTCGTACCCGCCCTCGCACGGCCGGTGCAGCACCCGCAGGCCCAACTCCCGTGCCCGGGACCGGAGTCCGTCGAGGGTGCGCTCCGCGAAACCGGTGTGCCGCTCGTACACCGCGGGCGCCTCGCCGATGACAGCGATGTCCTGGTGACCGAGCTTGGCGAGGTGCTCGACGCACAGCGCGCCGGTGGCCCCGAAGTCGAGGTCGACGCAGGTCAGTCCGGTGGTGTCGGCGGGGAGGCCGATGAGTACGGAGGGTTGGTCGGTGCCGCGCAGCAACGGCAGCCGCTCGTCGTCGAGTTCGACGTCCATCAGGATCATCGCGTCGGCGAGTCCGCTGCCGGTGACCCGGCGGACCGCGTCGGGGCCTTCCTCGCCGGTGAGCAGCAGCACGTCGTAGCCGTGCAGCCGGGCGGTGGTCGCCACGGCGATGGCGATCTCCATCATCACCGGCACATACATGTCGGTGCGCAGCGGCACCATCAGCGCGATGATGTTCGACCGGCTGCTGGCCAGGGCGCGGGCGCCCGCGTTCGGGTGGTAGCCCAGCTCGCGGATGCTCTGCTCGACCCGCTGCCGGGTGGCTCCGGAGATGGACCGCTTGCCGCTGAGGACATAGCTCACCGTGCTCGCCGAGACTCCGGCGTGCTGGGCGACCTCGGCGAGGGTGACCATCCAGCTCTCCAAGCTTTGTGAAGCGCTTCGACAGTGCGCGTTGCTGACAAGGGCGAGTGAGGGTGGTTCGACATTAGCTTCAGGCGGTGTGGGTGTCCATAGGTTGTCGAAGCGCTTCGACACTTTCTCGCCGGGCTTGGTTCCGAGGTCGGTTCGGCGAGATTCTCCGCACGGGGAAGGCAACCTCCGGGCGGGTCGGCGGCCACTGGGAGGTCGTAGCGGCCACTGACGGGCCGTAGACGAACCGTCCCCCGGAAGGACCTCCGATGCAACACCGCAGACCCCGCCTCTCGAAGAAGGCGAAGGTGCTGGCCGCAGGCGCGGTCGCCCTCGCGGCTCTCGCCGGCGTCACCGTCGCCCGGGCGGGCGAGTCGAGCAAGAAGTGCGGGGCCTTCGACACCGTGACGCTCGGCAAGTACTACGTGAACAACAACCTCTGGGGTCAGGACAAGGCCACCGGCAGCCAGTGCGTGTGGGACAACTCCCGGTCGGGGTCGGCCATTTCGTGGGGCACGTCGTTCGGTTGGGCCAACAACGGCAAGGGCACCGACGCGGATGTGAAGTCGTACGCCAGTACCGTCCTCGGCTGGCACTGGGGCTGGAAGGTCGACAAGGCGACCACCGGGCTCCCGATCCGCGTCGGCGACCGCAAGCCGGTGAAGACGACCTGGGACTTCTCGCTCAGCAGCGACCCCGGCACGCTCGACGTCGCCTACGACCTGTGGCTGCACTCCAAGAACACCGCCGACTGGGCCGACCGGCCCACCGACGAGATCATGATCTGGCTCGACCGGCAGGGCGGCGCGGGCCCGCTCGGCACCAAGTACGGCAGCGTCAGCCTCGACGGCGCGATGTGGGACATCTACCAGGGCGACATCGGCTGGAACGTGTACTCCTTCGTCCGCCGCAGCAACACCACCAAGGCGACCCTGAACATCGACGACTTCACCCAGGCCCTGGTCCGGCGCAAGCTGCTCAGCAACGACAAGTACCTCTCCGGTATCGAGTCCGGCACCGAGGTCTTCAAGGGCTCGGGACGCCTTGACACAAAGGCGTACTCCGTCGACATCGGCTGAACGGACGCGCGAAGGGTGGCCGCTTCGCGGCGGATCGGGTAGATACGAACGGGTAGCACCCATCGGTAACCACCGAGGGCCGAGGGTCCGATTCGCGGCGAGGTGAGCCTCATGTCCGCTCCACCCAGCAAACCCACCGTCACCGAGCGAGAAGCCCGGCAGGTGGCGGAGGCCGCCCGGGAACAGGACTGGCGCAAGCCCAGCTTCGCCAAGGAACTGTTCCTCGGCCGCTTCCGTCTCGACCTGATCCATCCCCATCCCCTCCCGGCGGACGAGGACGCCCGGCGCGGCGAGGAGTTCCTCGCGAAACTGCGCGTCTTCTGCGAGACGCGGATCGACGCCGCCCGCATCGAACGAGAAGCGCGCATCCCCGACGAGGTCATCAGCGGCCTCAAGGAGCTCGGCGCCCTCGGCATGAAGATCGACACCAAGTACGGCGGCCTCGGCCTCACCCAGGTGTACTACAACAAGGCGCTGGCGCTGGCGGGTTCGGCCTGCCCGGCGGTCGGTGTGCTGCTCTCGGCGCACCAGTCGATCGGCGTACCGCAGCCGCTGAAACTGTTCGGCACCGACGAGCAGAAGGCCGAGTTCCTGCCCCGCTGCGCCCGCACCGACATCAGCGCCTTCCTGCTCACCGAACCGGACGTCGGCTCCGACCCGGCGCGCCTCGCGACCAGCGCGGTGCGGGACGGGGACTCGTACGTCCTCGACGGGGTGAAGCTCTGGACCACCAACGGCGTGATCGCCGACCTGCTGGTCGTGATGGCCCGGGTGCCGAGGACCGAGGACAACAAGGGCGGCATCACGGCGTTCGTCGTGGAGACCGACTCGCCCGGCATCACCGTCGAGAACCGCAACGCCTTCATGGGCCTGCGCGGCATCGAGAACGGCGTCACCCGCTTCCACCAGGTCCGGGTCCCGGCCGCGAACCGCATCGGCCCCGAGGGCGCGGGCCTGAAGATCGCCCTCACCACCCTCAACACCGGCCGCCTCTCCCTCCCCGCGTCCTGCGTCGCGGCCGGCAAATGGTGTCTGAAGATCGCCCGTGAGTGGTCGGCGGCCCGTGAGCAGTGGGGCAGGCCGATCGCCGAGCACGAGGCGGTGGGCAAGAAGATCTCCTTCATCGCGGCCACGACCTTCGCCCTGGAGGCCGTACTCGACCTGTCCTCGCAGATGGCCGACGAGGACCGCAACGACATCCGCATCGAGGGCGCGCTGGCCAAGCTCTTCTCCTCCGAGATGGGCTGGCTGATGGCCGACGAACTGGTCCAGATCCGCGGCGGCCGGGGCTTCGAGACGGCCGAGTCGCTCGCGGCCCGCGGCGAGAAGGCGGTCCCCGCCGAACAGGTCCTGCGCGACCTCCGGATCAACCGCATCTTCGAGGGCTCGACGGAGATCATGCACCTCCTGATCGCCCGCGAGGCCGTCGACGCCCACCTCAAGGTCGCCGGCGACCTCATCGACCCCGACAAGTCCCTCCAGGACAAGGCGAAGGCGGGCGCGAACGCGGGCGTCTTCTACGCCAAGTGGCTCCCGAAGCTGGTCGCGGGCAGCGGCCAACTCCCGGGCACCTACGGCGAGTTCCGCCACGGCATCGACCTCTCCAAGCACCTGCGCTACGTCGAGCGAAGCGCCCGCAAACTGGCCCGCTCCACCTTCTACGCCATGTCCCGCTGGCAGGGCCGGATGGAGACCAAGCAGGGCTTCCTGGGCCGGATCGTCGACATCGGCGCGGAGCTCTTCGCGATGAGCGCGGTCTGCGTACGGGCCGAACTCCTGCGCACCCAGGGCGATCACGGCCGCGAGGCCTACCAACTCGCCGACGCCTTCTGCGAACAGTCCCGCATCCGCGTCGAGGAACTCTTCGGCCGGTTGTGGACCAACACCGACGACCTCGACCGCAAGGTGGTCAAGGGAGTCATGGGCGGCGCGTACACCTGGCTGGAGGAGGGCATCGTCGACCCGTCGGGCGAGGGCCCGTGGATCGCCGACGCCTCCGCCGGCCCGAGCAAACTGGACAACGTGCACCGGACCGTCGACTAGCCCCCGATCAGCAGTACTTGTCGCTCGGATCCCGCGTCGTCCACGAACAGGTGTCGACCTTGCTGCCGGTCGCTCTGGTCAGCGTCGCCGTGTCGCTGGTGTTGTTCCAGACGTACGCGGCACGGCCCTGGTACGTGTTCGACGCGGTGTCCGTGCCCTTGCCGGTGTGCACCTTGATGTACTTGCCGGCGCCGATCTTGATGTTCTTGAAGACGTAGCGGTGGTTCGAGACGTCCTTGAGGACCCACCCCTTGAGCGAGATCGCCGACCGGCTGGTGTTCTTGATCTGCACCCACTCGCCGTTGAGGCTCGTGTTGGACCGGTTGTCCGAGCCCGGGCTGTCGAACCAGACGTGGTAGATCGTGACCCCGCCGGCGGCCTCGGCCGGAGTGCTCAGCAGGGTGCCGGTGAGTATCGCGGCGCCCGCGAGCGCGGGCAGGGCAGCGCGTATCCGCATGGAGAATCCCCCCAGGATGTCGTCCACGCGCCGGTCGTCCACCGGCGCAGGACTGAAGTGTTATCACACGACCTTCACGCCGTATTCACAAAGGGGGATTTCCCTTCAATCACCGACTAGAGCCGATAAGCCACCCGCCCGAGGGAACCGCTGTCCCCCCGGGCACCCGTTGCGGCAACAATGGAGGGATGAGCGACAGCCCAGCACCCCTCGCCGACCCACATCTCGTCTACGACCCCGTCGTGGGCGACGGTCCCAAGGCCCTGGTGATCCTCGGGTCCACCGGGTCCATCGGCACCCAGGCCATCGACCTGGTACTGCGCAACCCGGACCGTTTCCGGGTCACCGCGCTCTCCGCGAACGGCGGCCGGGTCGGGCTCCTCGCCGAGCAGGCGTACCAGTTGAGGGTGCGGACGGTCGCGGTCGCCCGCGAGGACGTCGTACCGGCACTGCGCGAAGCGCTCGCCGCCCAGTACGGCACGGGGGAGCCGCTCCCCGAGATCCTGGCCGGACCGGACGCGGCCACCCAGGTCGCCGCCTCGGACTGCCACACCGTGCTGAACGGCATCACCGGGTCCATCGGCCTCGCGCCCACCCTCGCCGCCCTGGAGGCGGGCCGCGTCCTCGCGCTCGCCAACAAGGAGTCGCTCATCGTCGGCGGCCCGCTGGTGAAGGCGCTCGCCAAGCCGGGCCAGATCATCCCGGTGGACTCCGAGCACGCGGCGCTCTTCCAGGCCCTCGCGGCCGGTACCCGCGCCGACGTCCGCAAGCTCGTCGTCACCGCGTCCGGCGGCCCCTTCCGCGGCCGTACGAAGGCGGACCTGGCGCGCGTGACCGTAGAAGAAGCTCTCGCGCACCCCACCTGGGCGATGGGCCCGGTGATCACGATCAACTCGGCGACCCTGGTGAACAAGGGTCTCGAAGTGATCGAGGCGCACCTGCTGTACGACATTCCCTTCGATCGCATTGAGGTGGTCGTGCACCCGCAGTCGTATGTCCACTCGATGGTGGAATTCACGGACGGTTCGACACTCGCCCAGGCGACGCCCCCCGACATGCGCGGGCCGATCGCCATCGGGCTCGGCTGGCCCGAGCGGGTGCCCGACGCGGCGCCCGCGTTCGACTGGAGCAAGGCGTCGACATGGGAGTTCTTCCCGCTCGACACCGACGCGTTCCCGTCGGTCGGCCTCGCCCGGCACGTCGGACAGCTCGCGGGTACGGCCCCGGCGGTGTTCAATGCGGCGAACGAGGAGTGCGTGGAGGCGTTCCGCGCGGGCGCGCTGCCGTTCAACGGAATCATGGAGACGGTGACACGGGTGGTCGAGGAACACGGGACACCGGCCACGGGAACTTCCCTGACCGTGCCGGACGTCCTCGAAGCGGAGACCTGGGCACGCGCCCGGGCCCGCGAACTGACAGCGCAGACGACCACGGCGAACGCGGAGGCGCGTGCATGACAGCCCTGATGATGATCCTCGGCATAGTCGTCTTCGCGGTCGGCCTGCTGGTCTCGATCGCCTGGCACGAGCTGGGGCATCTTTCCACGGCGAAGCTCTTCGGTATCCGGGTGCCCCAGTACATGGTCGGCTTCGGCCCGACCATCTGGTCCCGGAAGAAGGGCGACACCGAGTACGGGTTCAAGGCCATCCCCTTCGGCGGCTACATCCGGATGATCGGCATGTTCCCGCCCGGCGACGACGGCCGGATCACCGCGCGCTCCACCTCGCCCTGGCGCAGCATGATCGAGGACGCCCGCTCGGCGGCCTTCGAAGAGCTGAAGCCCGGCGACGAGACCCGCCTGTTCTACACACGCAAGCCCTGGAAACGGGTCATCGTGATGTTCGCGGGCCCCTTCATGAACCTCATCCTCGCGGTGGCGCTCTTCCTCACCGTCCTGATGGGCTTCGGCATCTCGCAGCAGACCAACACGGTCAGCTCGGTCTCCCAGTGCGTGATCGCACAGAACCAGAACCGCGACACGTGCAAGGCGAGCGACCCCGCCTCCCCGGCCGCCGCGGCAGGCCTCAAGGCGGGCGACAAGATCCTCAGCTTCAACGGCGTGCAGACAACGGACTGGAACAAACTGTCCGACCTGATCCGCGCCGCCCCCGGCAAGACGGTCCCGATCGTCGTGGAGCGCAAGGGCCAGGACGTCACCCTGCACGCGAAGATCGCGAGCAACCAGGTCGCCAAGAAGGACTCCAGCGGCCAGATCGTCCAGGGCCAGTACGTCACCGCCGGCTTCCTCGGCTTCAGCGCGGCCACCGGCATCGTCCGCCAGGACCTCGGCGACTCGGTCACCTGGATGACCGACCGCCTCGGCGAGGCCGTCGACTCCATCGCCGACCTCCCCGGCAAGATCCCGGCCCTGTGGAACGCGGCCTTCGACGGCGCCCCCCGCCAGGCCGACTCCCCGATGGGCGTGGTCGGTGCGGCCCGCGTAGGCGGCGAGATCTTCACTCTCGACATCCCGCCCACCCAGCAACTGGCGATGGCCCTCATGCTGGTGGCAGGCTTCAACCTCTCCCTCTTCCTGTTCAACATGCTCCCGCTGCTCCCGCTCGACGGCGGGCATGTCGCGGGCGCACTGTGGGAGGCGCTGCGACGGAACCTGGCGAAGGTGCTCAAGCGCCCGGACCCGGGCCCGTTCGACGTGGCGAAGCTGATGCCGGTGGCTTATGTGGTGGCGGGGATCTTCGTCTGCTTCACCCTGCTGGTCCTGGTGGCGGACGTGGTTAACCCAGTCAAAATCTCCTAGCCATTCGTAGTTTGCGGCGGCCTCGCATCCTTGATGCGGGGCCGCCCTCCATTGAGTGGGTTTACGGCCGGGATGTGCTCGGGCCCGCACGGTTGACGTAATCTCGAAGCCTGGAGCCCGCTGTTCCGGGACCGGGGCCTTGATCCACGACTTGGGGTTGCACAGCAGATGACTGCGATTTCTCTCGGCATTCCGTCCGTTCCGACCCGGCTCGCCGAGCGCCGCAAGAGCCGGCAGATCCAGGTCGGATCCGTGGCGGTCGGCGGCGACGCGCCGGTGTCGGTGCAGTCCATGACGACGACCCGTACGTCGGACATCGGAGCAACGCTCCAGCAGATCGCGGAACTCACCGCGTCCGGCTGCCAGATCGTCCGAGTGGCCTGCCCCACGCAGGACGACGCGGACGCGTTGGCGACCATCGCCCGCAAGTCGCAGATCCCGGTCATCGCGGACATCCACTTCCAGCCGAAGTACGTCTTCGCCGCGATCGAGGCGGGTTGCGCGGCCGTACGCGTCAATCCCGGCAACATCAAGCAGTTCGACGACAAGGTCAAGGAGATCGCGCGGGCCGCGAAGGACCACGGCACCCCGATCCGCATCGGCGTGAACGCGGGCTCGCTGGACAGCCGACTGCTGAAGAAGTACGGCAAGGCGACCCCTGAGGCACTGGCCGAGTCCGCCCTCTGGGAAGCGTCCCTCTTCGAGGAGCACGGCTTCCAGGACATCAAGATCTCGGTCAAGCACAACGACCCGGTCGTGATGGTCGAGGCCTACCGCCAGCTCGCGGCTCAGTGCGACTACCCGCTCCACCTCGGCGTCACGGAGGCCGGCCCCGCGTTCCAGGGCACGATCAAGTCGGCGGTGGCTTTCGGCGCGCTGCTCTCGCAGGGCATCGGCGACACGATCCGCGTCTCCCTGTCCGCCCCACCGGTGGAGGAGGTCAAGGTCGGCAACCAGATCCTGGAGTCCCTGAACCTCAAGCCCCGCCGCCTCGAGATCGTCTCCTGCCCCTCCTGCGGCCGCGCCCAGGTCGACGTCTACAAGCTGGCCGAGGAGGTCACGGCGGGCCTGGAGGGCATGGAGGTCCCGCTGCGCGTAGCCGTCATGGGCTGCGTGGTGAACGGCCCGGGCGAGGCCCGCGAGGCCGACCTCGGCGTCGCCTCCGGCAACGGAAAGGGCCAGATCTTCGTCAAGGGCGAGGTCATCAAGACCGTCCCCGAGTCGAAGATCGTGGAGACCCTCATCGAGGAGGCGATGAAGATCGCCGAGCAGATGGAGGCGGACGGTATCGCCTCTGGCGAGCCTTCGGTGTCGGTCGCCGGTTGAGGGGTCGGTCTGGCGGGGCTGAGGGTCTGGGCGCGGGTTGAAGGTTCGTGGCGGATCGAGGGGTCTGGCGCGGGTTGAATGTCTGTGGCGGGCTGAGGGGTCCGGCGAGGGTTGAGGGTCTGTCGCGGGCTGAGAGATCTGGCGCAGGTTGAAGACCTATGGCGGGTCGAGAGGTCTGGGCGCGGGCTGAAGGTTCGTGGCGGGCTGAGCGGTCTGGCGTGAGCTGAGGATTCGTGGCGGGCTGCGAGTTCTGGCGGGAGTTGAAGATCCAGGGCGGGATCAGAGGTCTGGTGTGGGCCGAAAGCCCATGGTGGGCTGAAAAGGTCTGCGGCGCGCTGAGCGGTCTTGGGGCTGCACATGCCGAGGACTCGGGGCTTTCCTGGTCGAGGGTCTGGGGATTGCCTTTTCGGGGCCGGGGCCGGGGCCGAGGCCGAACTCAGGGTCTGGGGCCGCACCCGTCGAGTCCCTGAGGCTCCGGCTGTCGAGGTTTCGGGCCGCACTTGTCGGGTCGTTGGGCTTCACACACCCAGGTCTCGGGGTTGCACATGTCCAGACCTCGGAGCTGCTCTTGCCGAGGTCTTGGGGCTGCCCTTGTCGAGTCCTCAGGGCTTCGCCTGCCGAGGTCTCGGGGTTTGCTTGAAGAGGTCCCGGGTTTCGCTTGTTGAGGTGTCAGGCCTTCCCCTGCCAGGGGTCCTGGGCTTCACCCGCCAGGTTCCAGGGCCTCACTTGTCAGTGCGGGCCGGCACAACCAGCCCGTCCGGCGCTTGAGGACGAGGCCGTCCAGGCCGACAGCGGGGGCCTGGGGGCGGCAGCCCCCAGAGACGCCCACCTACCCCACCCCCACAAGAGAAGTGAACGGCAACACAACGCGGCACCGCTCAGCTTCCGCAGGTACAGTGCGGAGATCAGCAGACCCTCAGGGTGAGGCCCCGTACGTGTTGACCCAGACCACCTCTCGGGTGCTCGAACCGAGCGACCTGGACGCCGCGCTCGCCGTGCTCGACCGCGAGCCGGTCACGAACGCCTTCGTGACCTCGCGGGTGCAGGTCGCGGGCCTCGACCCGTGGCGGCTCGGCGGCGAGATGTGGGGCTGGTACGAGGACGGCATGCTGACGTCCCTCTGCTACGCGGGCGCCAACCTCGTCCCGATCTGCGCGACCCCGAGAGCGATCCGCGCCTTCGCGGACCGCGCCCGCCGGGCCGGCCGCCGCTGCTCCTCGATCGTCGGCCCCGCCGAGGCCACGGCCCAGCTCTGGCGCCTCCTCGAACCGAGCTGGGGCCCGGCCCGCGAGGTCCGCGCCCACCAGCCCCTCATGGTCGCCGACCGCATGCCCACCGACATCGCCCCCGACCCGTACGTCCGCCGCATCCGCAAGGACGAGATGGACACGATCATGCCGGCGTGCGTGGCGATGTTCACCGAGGAGGTCGGAGTCTCTCCGCTGGCCGGCGACGGCGGCCTCCTCTACCAGGCCCGAGTGGCCGAACTCGTAAGCGCCGGCCGCTCGTTCGCCCGCCTCGACGAGTACGGCAAGGTCGTCTTCAAGGCGGAGATCGGCGCGGCAACCCCCAAGGCCTGTCAGATCCAGGGCGTCTGGGTCGCCCCCGAGTACCGGGGACTGGGCGTGGCGGCCCCCGCGATGGCATCGGTACTGCGCTACGCCCTCGCGGACGTCTCCCCGATGGTCAGCCTCTACGTGAACGACTTCAACACCCCGGCGAGAAGGGCGTACTTGAGGGTGGGCTTCCAAGAGGTCGGCGCCTTCATGAGCGTTCTCTTCTGAAGCACGCTGAGGGGCGACACCCAAGGGGCGCGGGGCTGTGACATGTGCGGCTCCGCCGCGTGGGCGCGACCAGCCACATACGGCCGCCACCCGAAAGACAACCGTCACACCCCTGTACTCTCCCCACATGCGATTTCCCGGTCACGGTCACCGCCACCCCGAAGACGTCGTGATCGGCCCCCTGGACCTCTCGGCCCGCGTGGACGAAGCCCTGGCCGTACAAGCCCTCGCATTCGGCCTGGGCCAGGATGAGGTAGCGGTACGACGCCAAATCGTCCTGCGCCACATGACCTACCCCGGCGCCCGCGCCCTCGGCGCCACCACCGAAGGCCGACTGGTCGGTTTTGTCTACGGCATGCCCAACAACCGCACCCACTGGTGGTCCACCGTCGTAGAGCCGTACCTCCGAGCCCGCGACCACGACGAATGGCTCGACCACTCCTTCGTGATCACCGAGCTGCACGTCCATCCGCACTACCAGAACCGCGGCGCGGGCCGTTCCCTGATCACCACCATCACGGACGCGGCCACCGAACCCCGCTCGATCCTCTCCGCGATCGACACCGACAGCCCGGCCCGGGGCCTCTACCGCTCCCTCGGCTACGAGGACCTCGCCCGCCAGGTCCTGTTCCCGAGCGCCCCGAAGCCGTACGCAGTCATGGGCGCCCCCTTGCCGCTCCGCCGCCGTTAACCGATTTCCACCGGCACAGCGAGCCCGGCTAACCTCCTAGCCATCACCCTTTCCCGGCAGGAGTACAGGAACCATGGCGAACGCACCGGTCCAGCGCATGTCCCAGTTGATGGCGAAGACGCTGCGCGACGACCCGGCGGACGCCGAGGTCCTCAGTCACAAGCTGCTCGTGCGGGCCGGCTACGTCCGCCGTACCGCGGCCGGCATCTGGTCCTGGCTGCCCCTGGGCAAGAAGGTCCTCTCGAACGTCGAGCGGATCGTGCGTGAGGAGATGGACGCGATCGGCGCCCAGGAGGTGCTGCTCCCCGCGATCCTGCCCCGCGAGCCGTACGAGGCGACCGGCCGCTGGGAGGAGTACGGCCCCGAGCTGTTCCGCCTCAAGGACCGCAAGGGCGGCGACTACCTCCTCGGCCCGACCCACGAGGAGATCTTCACGCTGATCGTGAAGGACCAGGCGTCCTCCTACAAGGACCTGCCGGTCATCCTCTACCAGATCCAGAACAAGTACCGCGACGAGGCCCGCCCGCGGGCCGGTGTGCTGCGAGGCCGTGAGTTCCTGATGAAGGACTCGTACTCCTTCGACACCGAGGACGAGGGCCTCGCCCACTCCTACGCCCTGCACCGCGAGGCCTACCAGAAGGTCTTCGCGCGCCTGGGCCTCGACTACCGCATCTGCGCCGCGACCGCGGGCGCGATGGGCGGCTCGAAGTCGGAGGAGTTCCTGGCCCCCGCCGAGGCCGGCGAGGACACCTTCGCCGACTGCCCGAACTGCGACTTCGCCGCCAACACCGAAGCGATCACATACGAGTTGAAGCCCGTGGACGCCGCCGGCGTGCCCGCGCTCGAAGAGATCCCGACCCCCGACACCCCCACCATCGAGACCCTCGCCGCCCACCTCGGCGTCGAGGCCTCCGCCACGCTGAAGAACCTCCTCGTGAAGGTCGACGGCGAGATCGTGGCCGTAGGAGTGCCCGGTGACCGCGAGGTCGACCTCGGCAAGGTCGAGGCCCATTTCGCCCCCGCCGCAGTCGAGTTGGTGACGGCGGAGGACTTCACCGGCCGCCCCGACCTGGTGCGTGGCTACGTCGGCCCGCAGGGTCTGGGCGACAAGGTCACGTACATCGCCGACCCGCGCGTGGCCCCCGGCACGGCATGGATCACCGGCGCCAACAAGGAGGGCACGCACGCCAAGAACGTCGTCGCGGGCCGTGACTTCGAGGTCGGCGAGTACGTCGACGTCGTGGTCGTGCAGGAGGGCGACCCCTGCCCCAAGTGCGGCACCGGCCTCAAGCTGGACCGTGCCATCGAGATCGGCCACATCTTCCAGTTGGGCCGCAAGTACGCCGACGCCCTCAAGCTCGACGTCCTCGGCCAGCACGGCAAGCCGGTCCGCGTGACCATGGGCTCCTACGGCATCGGCGTCTCCCGCGCGGTCGCCGCCCTCGCCGAGCAGACCGCCGACGACAAGGGCCTGTGCTGGCCCGCCGAGGTCGCTCCGGCCGACGTGCACGTCGTAGCTGCCGGCAAGGCCCTCCAGACCGAACTCGCCCTCGACGTCTCCGAGAAGCTGCGCGCGGCCGGCCTGCGCGTTCTGGTCGACGACCGCGCCGGGGTCTCCCCGGGCGTGAAGTTCACCGACTCGGAGCTGATCGGCGTACCGAAGATCCTGGTCGCGGGCCGTCGCTCCGCCGAGGGCGTCCTGGAGCTGAAGGACCGCAGGACCGGCGAGCGCGAGGAACTGACGGTCGACGAGGCGATCGCACGCCTCACCGCGTAAGCGGCGATCACCGGGGCCTTGTTGAAGCCTCAAGCAATTTAAGATTCCTCTCAGAGAGTTCTCGGGAGGCGTATGGGCGCCTCACAGACTTCTCTCAGGCTGGTCCCCGACCGTAGTACGTGACAGAGCGTCACTGCGGAGGGGAACGGTCATGACAGTCAAGGAGCGTGGGGCCGCTACGGCGGTCCGCAGAGGCAAGCGGCGCATCGCGGCCGCCACGGCAGCGGTCACGCTGGCGGCGGCGGCCGGGGTGTTCGCCCTGGTCGGCACGATGCAGTCGGACGCGGAGGCGGACACGGCGGCGAGCACCACGACGACGACCAGCTCGTCGTCACCCTCGCCGTCCGCCTCTTCTTCAACCTCGTCCACGTCGGACAGCTCGTCCTCGTCCTCGTCCTCGTCTTCTTCATCCTCTTCATCCTCGTCGGACCTCCAGTCGTCCTCGTCCGGTGTGACCTCGTCCTCCGGCGACTCCACCGACTCCACGTCGGGAGCGTCGTGATGAGTACGACGAGTGCAGCGCCCCTGCGCACGACTGCCGCCGCCGACTGGCGCGCCCTCGGGACCAGCGTCCGCCTGGTCGTCACCGACCCGGCCCTGCTGGACTCCTGCAACCTGCTCCTCGCCCGGCACCTCGCCGAGGTCGACGCGGCCTGCAGCCGGTTCCGTACCGACTCCGAACTGGCCGCGCTCGACGCCTCGTTCGGCCGCCCGGTCGCGGTGAGCCCGCTGCTCGCCGAAGCCCTCGCGGTCGCCCTGCGCGCCGCCGAGGCGACGGACGGCGCGGTCGACCCGACGGTCGGCTCGGCGATGAACGCCATCGGCTACGACCGCGACTTCACCCTCGTCCGCGAGGACGACCGCCCGGTCCGGCTCACCGTGAAGCGCGCACCGGGCTGGCGCACGATCGACCTGGACCCCGCGACGGGCACGGTCACCGTCCCGGCCGGCGTCCGCCTGGACCTCGGTGCCACGGCGAAGGCCTGGGCCGCCGACAAGGCCGCCGCGATGCTCGCCGACGTGGCCGGCTGCGGAGTCCTGGTGAGCCTGGGCGGCGACACGGCGGTGGCGGGGGAGCCCCCGGCCGGCGGCTGGAACATCCGTGTCCAGGACGTCACCGGTTCCGTCGACGAGACGCCCGCGCACGGCACGTACGCCACGATCGGCCTGCGCTCCGGCGGCCTCGCCACCTCGGGCACGTCCGCCCGCAACTGGCGCCGGAGCGGCCACGAGCTGCACCACATCGTCGACCCGCGCACCGGCCTGCCCGTCCGCAGCCCGTGGCGCACGGTCTCGGTGGCGGCCGCGACCTGCGCCGACGCCAACGCGGCGAGCACGGCGTCCCTGGTCAAGGGCGCGGGTGCCGAACGCTGGCTGACCCGCCTCGGCCTGCCGGCCCGCCTGGTCGCCCAGGACGGCACGGTCGTCACGACCCCGGGCTGGCCCACCTCCCCGGCGGTCGCCGTATGAGCTCCGAGATCCTCTGGTACGCCAACCGTGCCACCGGAGCCGTCTGCCTGGTCCTGTTCACGGTCGTGGTCCTGCTGGGCATCGCGGTCCGCCTGCGCACGCGACTCCCCGGCCTGCCCCGCTTCGGCACGGTGAACCTCCACCGCACCCTCTCCCTCTCCGCGACCGCGTTCCTGGCGCTGCACATCGCGGTGGCGGTGATCGACGGCTACGTGAACATCACCGTCCTGGACGCGGTCGTCCCCTTCGTCTCCGACTACGAGCCGCTCTGGCTCGGCCTGGGCACGGTCGCCCTCGACCTGATGCTCGCGGTCCTGGTCACCAGCCTCCTGCGGGAACGCATCGGCCACCGCACCTGGCGGGCGCTCCACTGGCTCGCGTACGCCTCCTGGCCCGTCGCCCTGATCCACGGCATCGGCATCGGCACGGACACCGGCACCGACTGGATGACCTGGCTGACCGTGTCCTGCGTGGCCGCCGTGGTCGCCGCCTTCGGTATCCGCCTGGCCCACTCCGCCCGTGACGCCCGCCGCACCCCCGCAGCCCTGCTCCGCACCGCCGAAGGAGCCCGCTCATGACCACCACGACCACGACCTTCACCGACGTCTACATGTCCCCCCGCCTCCTCGCCCCCGGCGGCACCGCGGCCGACCTCGCCACCCACGAACTCCGCTACGGCCCACTGTCGTACGGCGATCCCGACGCCCTGCTGAGAACCGTCGCCGAGTCCGGCCTCACCGGACGCGGAGGCGCCGCGTTCCCGATGTACCGCAAGCTCGTCGCGGTGGCCGACGCGAGCCGCCGCACGGGCCGCGCACCCGTGGTCGTGGCGAACGGCGCGGAGGGCGAACCGGCCAGCCGCAAGGACAAGACACTCCTGCGCCTGTCACCCCATCTGGTCTTGGACGGGCTGCAGTTGGCGGCCAGAGCGGTGGGCGCGGGGGAGGCGCACCTGGCGGTGGAGGACGGTGCCTCCTACCTCGAGTCGGCCCTGGCGCAGCGAAACGATCCGCTGAAGGTGACGGTCGTCCGCCTGCCCAAACGCTTCCTCTCCGGCCAGGCGTCGGCCCTCGCGCAGTACGTCTCCGGGAACGCCCCGCTGCCCCGCCACCAGCGCCCGCCGGTCCGCGAACGCGGTGTGCACCGGGCCCCCACGCTCGTCCAGAACGTGGAAACCCTGGCCCACCTGGCCCTGGTCGCCCGCTACGGCGCCGACTGGTTCCGCAGCGCGGGCACGCCCGCCCAGCCCGGCAGCACGCTGTGCACCCTGCATGTGCCGGGCCGCGAAGTCCGGGTCGTGGAAGCCCCGTTCGGCCTCCCCCTGAACCGACTCCTGCCCCTGCAAGGGACATCGGCGGTACTGGTCGGTGGCTACCACGGCACCTGGATCCCGGCCGCCGAGGCAGCCCAACGCACGCTCGACGCAGCCGACTTGGGAGCAGGCGTCCTCGCCGCACTCCCCACCGACCGCTGCGGAGTGGCCGAAACCGCCCGCGTCCTGCGCTACTTGGCCCTGCAGTCGGCCGGCCAGTGCGGCCCCTGCCTCAACGGCCTCCCGCGCATCGCCTCCGCCTTCCAGACCCTGGCCACGCCCGGCCCCCAGGCCAACACCCGCGAGAACGTGGCCCGTTGGTCGGGCCTGGTCGAAGGCCGGGGCGCCTGCCACCACCCCGACGGCACGGTCCGCCTGGTCCGCAGCGCACTCACTACCTTCGCGGCCGAACTGGACGCCCACGCAAGGGGCTTGTGCACCGCGAGCGACTCGACACCTTTGCTGCCTATTCCGAATGAGGCCCACTGACCATGGACCAGAAGACACCCCAGAAGATCGACATCGACTGGACGTCCTGCCAGGGACATGGCCTGTGCGCGGAACTCCTCCCGGACCACATCACCCTGGACGAGTGGGGATACCCCTTGGTGGACGGAGCCCCAATACCGCCCCGCACGATAAAACGCGCGCGCCGAGCGGCCTCAGACTGTCCGGTCCTGGCCTTGAAACTAACGGCAACTGGAGCGCCCCTTTAGGGGCGCGGGTCTGTATCGATTTGCGGCTCCGCCGCGTGGGCGCGACCAGCCCCAACGCACCCGCAGACCGAAAACAACCTGCCCCCCCCTGAGCTCTACCGCCAAAAATCCATAGCCACCCGCCCCTCAATCCGCCCCCGCTCATCCAACAAACACCCACCCAACTTCACCGGCCGCAACGTCACCGCCCGATCAACAATCTCCAACCGAGACAACTTCGCCACCATCTCGCTCTCCAACCCCACCGCATCCCCCGGAGACCGCAACCACACCCCGACCAGCAAATTCGCCGCCCCGCTGACTGCCGCGCACATCCGCACCTCAGGAAACCGACCGAGCGTCCGAGCCGACCGCTCCAACTGATCCGGCGGCACCCGCAACCACAGCAACATCGTCACCGGCGCAGGAGACAGAGACCGAGCTATCTCACACCGCAGCCGAATCACCCCACCCGCCAGAGCCGCCCCCAAATGCCGCCGGACGGTACTCGCGCCAACCCCCAGCCGCGAAGCCAACTCCGCATGTGAGGCACGGGCGTTCTCCCCAAGGGCAAGCAACAGGTCACGATCCAGCTCCCCGAACCGCGGTGACATCCCGGGCGAGGGCTCCGCCGCCATGAGCAACCTCCGCTGCTCACGCGAGATCGCCCGCACCTGCCACCGACTCCCCTCCGCATACATCCGCGGCGCCACCAACGTCCGAGTCCCCACCACGCCCCGCAGCCCCGAGACCCGGTCGACGACATACCGGGACACCCCCTCCAGGCTCGACGCCACCAGATGCAGCACCAGATCGCAGGGCCCCGCCACATAGTCGACGGCAGTCAACTGCGCGTCGCCGGCCACCGTGCGCGCCACCCGCATCGCCTCGCCGGGCGCGCAGTCCACCTGCACGAACGCGAAGGCCAGCCGTTCCCCGACCGCCGCGCCCGGATAGGCGGTCAGCCACGCCTCACGCCGCTCGACCAGCCGGTCCCAGTGCCGGGCGACCGTCACGGGCCCGACCCCCAGCGCTCTGCCGATCAGCGACCAGGGGGCGCGCGGCCGGAGCTGCAACGCGTTGACCAGAGCGAGGTCGGATTCGGACAGCATGGCGGATCCCTCGGATTGGCGGCCGTTGTACGGCGGATCTCTCCAGAATTTGCTGCGGTGATGCACCGCCCTCTCATCATTACCGACCAGAAGCGCGGTCCGTACGGCGCCCGGCGCACGAGCGTCCGCCCGGCTGGGCAGCGTCCTGGAGTTGCGGGAGTGACCTACGAGGGGAACAGGATGACTCTGAGAGACGACGCCGGCGAGCTCCAGGGCGAACTGGCCGTCCTGCGCCGGGCGTTGCACCAGGAACCGGAGATCGGCCTGCACCTGCCGCGAACGCAGGAGAAGGTGCTGGCCGCGCTGGACGGACTGCCGCTGGAGATCAGCACCGGCACGTCACTGTCCTCCGTGACGGCAGTCCTGCGCGGCGGTGGCGGCGAGCCCGGCGGCCCCGTCGTACTGCTGCGCGGAGACATGGACGGTCTGCCGGTCACCGAGCGCACCGGCGCGGAGTTCACCTCCCGGATCGACGGCGCCATGCACGCCTGCGGCCACGACCTGCACACCGCAGGACTCGTCGGCGCCGCCCGGCTGCTCGCCGGTCGGCGCGAGAACCTCGCCGGGGACGTGGTGTTCATGTTCCAGCCGGGGGAGGAGGGCTGGGACGGCGCCGGGCACATGGTCGAGGAGGGCGTCCTGACGGCGGCGGGCCGCCCGGTCGACGCGGCCTACGGACTGCACGTCAGCTCGTCGTCGTACCCCACCGGCGTCTTCAGCTCCCGCCCCGGCACGCTGATGGCGGCCTCGGCGGGCCTGCACGTGCGCGTCGTAGGAGCGGGCGGGCACGGCTCGCGGCCGCACGCCGCGCTGGACCCGGTGCCGGTGGCCTGCGAGATGGTCACCGCGCTGCAGACGATGGTGACCCGGCGCTTCGACGTCTTCGACCCGGTCGTGGTCACCGTCGGCACGTTCCACGCCGGCACCCGGCGCAACATCATCCCGGACGACGCCGTCTTCGAGGCGACCGTCCGCACCTTCACCCCGGCCGCCGCCGAACGCGCCGCCGAGGTCGCCGTACGCCTCTGCGAGGGCATCGCGGCGGCCCACGGCCTCACCGCCGAGGTCGAGTTCGTCCCCGAGTACCCGGTCACGGTCAACGACGTCGCCGAGCACGACTTCCTCGCCGACACCGTCCGCGAGGCCTTCGGCGAGGAGCGCTTCGAACCACTGGCCGACCCGATCACCGGCTCGGAGGACTTCTCCCGGGTCCTGGACCGGGTGCCGGGCGCCTTCGTCTTCCTCGGCGCCGACACCACCGGCGACCCGGAGACCGCGCCCGGCAACCACTCCCCGCTCGCCGCCTTCGACGACAGCGTTGTCTCCGACGGCTCCGCCCTGCTCGCCGAACTGGCCGTCCGCCGACTGGAACGGCTCAACTCCCTTGCCAAGGAGGCGTAGTGCGCCCCTACCACCTGATCCCCGCCGTGCCCGCGCTGGCGCTGGCCCTCATGCCGTTCCTGCCGTTCGTGAACACCGACGGGCTGTGGTTCGGTCTGCCCCGGATGCTCGTGTGGGGCGCGGCCTGGTGCGTGATGTGCACACCCGCGCTGCTGCTGACGGAGCGTCTGATGGCGCGCGACACCGCCGAGTTGACGGAGACCACCGCGATCGCCGAGGGAGTCGACCAGTGACGACCATCCTGATCATGACGTTCACCGGCATCGTGCTGATCGGCGTCCTCGGCTTCGCCGGCCGCCGCAAGCCCGCCGCCGACCTGTCCGAATGGGCCGTCGGCGGACGGAACTTCGGCGCGGTGAGCATGTGGTTCCTGCAAGCCGGCGAGGTGTTCACCACCTTCACCTTCCTCGGCATGGCGGGCCTCGCGTTCAGCGGCGGAGTGGCGGCCCTCTACGCCCTCCCGTACGTCCCCATCGGCTACATGGTGCTGTTCTTCCTCGCCAAGCGCCTGTGGTCGCTGGGCAAGGAACGCGGCTACCTCACCCAGGGCGACTACCTGGAGGACCGCTACGACAGCAAACTGCTCGGCACGGTCGCGGCCGTCCTGGGCGTCGTCTTCGTCCTTCCGTACCTCCAACTCCAGATCACCGGGCTGGGGTTGATCGTCCAGCTGGTCACCGGCAACTCGTCCTCCGGCACCCTCAGCATGATCATCGGCAGTGTGCTGGTCGTGGCCTTCGTCCTGTGGGCGGGCCTGCACGGCGTCGCGATGACGTCGTACTTCAAGGACGTCGTGATGCTGGTCGTCCTGGGTGTACTCCTCGTCGCCATCCCCTCCCACTTCGCGGGCGGAGTCAGCGCGATGTTCCACCGCATCGACAAGCTGCACCCCGAGATGCTGACGATCCACGCGGGCCCCGCCGACCAGGTCTGGTTCACCACAAGCATGTTGGTCAGCGCGATCGGCGTCGGCCTGATGTGCCTGCCGCACGCGTGGCCCGCCGTGATGTCCGCCCGAGACCCGAAGGTCCTTCGTCGCAACTACACCTGGATGCCCCTCTACGAACTCTGCCTCCTGATGCCGATCATCGTCGGCTTCGCCGCCATCCTCGTGCTCAAGCCGGGCAGTTCGGCCAACGGCATCCTCCTGACCCTGAGCAAGCAGGTCCTCCCCGCGTGGGCGACGGGCCTGGTGGTGATCGCGGCCATCGCGACGGCGATGGTCCCGGCCGCGGGCATCCTGATCGGCATCTCCTCACTGGTGGCCCGCAACATCGCCCGCGTACAGGGCGAACGCACCCAGTTCTGGATCAACCACGGCACGGTGGTGGCGGCTTGTGGCCTGTCCCTCCTCCTGGCGATCTTCCGCCCCGACCTGCTGGCCAACCTGCTCCTGCTCACCTACAGCGGCACCGTCCAACTGGCCCCCGCCATCGCCCTGGGTTTCCTGACCCGCCGTCCGGTGGGCAAGGTCCCGGTCCTGGCGGGCCTCTTCGTGGGCGAACTGGCCGTCATCTGGCTGACGTTCTGGAACAAGGACCTGGCAGGCAACGTCAACGTGGGCCTGATCGGCCTGGCCGCGAACCTGATCGTCCTGACCCTAACGGCACCCGCGGAACGCCTCCTGGCCCGCAAGACGTCCCCCAACTCCGAGACAGACGAGCAGGTGGCGGTCACCGCATGAGCACCCCGGCAGCAATCCGTACGGTCTTCAGCGGCGGCCTGGTCTTCGACGGCACCGGCGCGGACCCCGCCCCCGCCGACGTAGTGGTGGCCGATGGCCGCATAGTCGACGTCGGAACGGGCCTGGACGGCGACACCCAAGTCGACTGCACAGGCCGCACGTTGCTGCCGGGCCTGTTCGACTGCCACGTCCACCTCACGCTCAACGGCATAGGCCTGCTGGGGGCGTTGCAGAAGCCGTTCTCGTACCAGTTCTACGAGGCGGCGGTGAACCTGCGCCGCACCCTCGAAGCGGGCATCACCACGGTCCGCGACGCGGCGGGAGCGGACCTGGGCATCAAACAGGCAGTGGAGGACGGCCTGTTGACGGGCCCCCGGGTCCAGATCTCCATCGGCCTGATCACTCAGACCGGCGGCCACGGCGACCCCTGGATGCCCTCGGGCCAGTGCGCCGGCCTCGCCGTACCGCACCCGGGCCGCCCACCCGCGATGGCCGACGGCCCCGACGAGATGCGCCGCACCGCCCGCACCCTGCTGAGGGCCGGCGCCGAGGTCCTCAAGGTGTGCACCACCGGCGGCGTCCTCTCCCCACGCGACGACCCCCGGCACAGCCAGTTCACCCCGGCGGAACTGGACATCCTGGTGACCGAGGCGACCGCCCAGGGCCGCTACGTCATGGCTCACGCCCAGGGCGCCGAGGGCATCAAGAACGCCGTCCGCGCCGGCGTCCGCTCCATAGAACACGGCATCCACCTGGACGACGAGGCGATCGACCTCATGCTGCAACACGACACCTGGCTGGTCCCCACCCTGATCGCCCCGGTGTCGGTGATCCGCGCGGCCGAGTCCGGCATCCAGATACCCGAAGCCATGCTCCGCAAGGCCAAGGAGGTGACCGAGGCCCACGCCGACTCGGTACGCCGAGCCGCAGAAGCAGGCGTCCGCATAGCCATGGGCACAGACAGCGGCATCGGCCCCCACGGCACCAACCTCGACGAACTCCCCCTGATGCAGGCCTGCGGCATGACTCCGGGCGAGGTGCTGGCGGCGACCACATCTTCGGCCGCGCGCCTTCTGGGCTACGACGACCTGGGCAGAGTAGAGCCGGGACGCCGAGCAGATCTGGTGCTCGTAGAGGGCAACGCCTACGACCTGACGGCACTGCCCGGCAACATAACGGAGGTATGGAAGGACGGAGTCCGGGCGGCCCTGTAAAGCAACGGGGCCAAGTGTTTTTAGGGGCGCGGGGCTGTGTCGATTTGCGGCTCCGCCGCGTGGGCGCGCCCAGCCCCCACGCACCCGCAGAAAACACACGACCTAAAGCCACCCGGCAAATTCCAGCAACAACTCGGCATCCCGAGGCCGCCCCACGCGCAGTGCCCGCACCCCGGACTCCACAGCCCGAAACAACGTCCACCCCCGCAACCGCTCCTGATCCACGTCCAAGGACTCGGCAAGTCGCTTGACCCGCCGCCGAGTTGTAGAAGCCCCCGAGGGCGTAGCGATCAGATCCTCAACCCGATCCCGGACCAACCGAGCCAGATCAAACGCACACTCACCCACAACCGGATCCGGCCCCACGGCAAGCCACGGCACCCGCTCCCCGGCCAGCACCTTGCTCTGCCGAAACGTCCCGTGCAGCAACCGAACCTCGGGCGGCGCGGCCAACAACTCCTCCCGCGCATCCAGCGCGGCCGAGACCAGCGAGGCGACCTCCGCCCCACCGCCCCGCATGGCGACCGCCTGCCGCCCCGTCCGCTCGGCCACCGTCTCGAACGCGTGATCACCGGGCGGCTCCACCCACAGCCGCCGCAACGTCCCCGCCGCCTCCAGCAACGCCTTCGCCTCGGGCAACGACCGCACCGACACATCCGGATGCAACCGCTCCAGCACCAGCACACCCTCGGCGGCGAACGGTTCGGCCAACTGCACGGCACCCAGCCCGCCCCAGCGGGCCAGCGCGGCCCGCTCGCTCTCGGGACGAGCCCGACGCGGGGCGAGTTTCAGCACCGCCGGGGTCCCGTCAGGCCTCCGCACCAGCACGACCAGGCTGCTGCGCCCACCCGGCACCTGCACCCGCTCCACGGTCAACTCGCGTAGATCAACGGCATGTTGGGCCAGCTCGGGCAGCTTCTCCAACCAGTCGTCACCGCTCGGTGCCGTCTCCCCGAGCGCCCTCACCAGACGCCGCGGCGGTTCGAAAGCCATGCGCGAGTTGTTCCCTTCCTACGGTCCTGCCGTCCTGCGTCCCCGTACGGATTACGCCGTGGGTGTCGCCGAGGCCGTGGGAGTCGCGGCCCGCTCGGCGAGACCAGGGAAGGGTACGCTCCCGCCGCGCCAGCGCACCGCGCGGACCGCCGCTTCCCGCAGCGCTTCGGCCGCCGTGCCGCGCACCCCGTCCGTCGACGCCCGCACCAGGTCGGAGTAGACCCCGGCCACCCGGTCCTCCAGCTCCGCTGCGAGTTGTACGGCGGCCGCCGAGTCCGGCACCGGGAACGGCAGCGCGTACCCGGCGGACGCGGCCACGGGCTTGCCGCCCAGGTCCCGCACCTCGCGGACCAGGGCGTCACGCCGGGCGCGATGGGCGTCGTAAGCCGCCTTGGCCTCGATGCGCCGGCCCTCGCGGATACGGCCGCCGACCACGCCGTAGCCGTACACCGCCGCGTGCTCGGCGGCCAGGGCCGCCTGCAGCGCGGTCAGTTCCGCGGCCTTCTCCTCGCTGCTCACTTGGCGTCCTCCGTCAGCAGATACGCGTGCGCGGCCCCCGCGGCGGCCACCGAGGCCAGCAGCCGGGCCAGTTCACCGGGCAGGTCGAGCAGCGCCTTGGCCCGCCGGTCGGCGAGACTCCGCTCGGCGGCGGCCAGCCCGGCGAGGGCGTCGCTCGCGGTCGCGGGTACGGCCGTGGCCGAGGCCGACGGTGAGGCAGTCGCCGTAGCGGACGGTGTCGAGCCGGAGCCGCCGAAAGCCGTCGCGTGGCGGACGACCTCCGCCCGCAGCGGATCCAGGCGCTCCGCCAGCGTCGGGTACGCGGCCAGGACCGCGTCGTAGCGCTGGAGGAGGGTCCGGCTGTCGGCGGCCGCACGCGCGCGTGCGTGTTCGGCGGCCGACTCGCTGCCGCCCGTGGTCTCGGAGTCGTCGGCGTTGCCGGAGCAGCCCGCCAGGAGGGCGGCTCCGGCGGCCGAGGCGAGCAGGCTCCTTCTGCGCGGCCCCGGGAGGGTGCGCGGAGGTGGGGGGAACGGCACGGCAGATCGTCCTCGGGGGGCTCGTACGAACGAAAAGGCGGGCGAGAAGGCGGCAAGGGCGGCACGCCCGTGATCACGGTACCCGCGCAGCCCCCGGACTCACGTCACCGGCTCGTGGTCCTACCCAGGGGCGCGGGGAACTGCGCGGCCGGCCGCCACCAACTCGCACCCGCCCGACCACCGCGACCACCCGAGCTCAAAGGCGCCCCGGTCCACCGCCGGAGGCACACGTGGACGGCAACACACCCTGGGACCGGATACCCTTTGAGCAGACACGCGCCCTACCCACAACAGCACACGCGGCCGAGGAGTCACCCGGATGAGCACGACCCAGAGCGAGAGGCTGCGAGAACTGCTGGAACCGCTCGTCGGCTCCCAGGGACTCGATCTCGAAGAGGTCGCGGTGGACTCGGTGGGACGCAAGCGGGTGCTGCGCGTGGTCGTCGACTCGGACACGGGTGCCGATCTGGACCAGATCGCGGATGTGAGCCGCGCGCTCTCCGCGAAGCTCGACGAGACCGACGCGATGGGCGCGGGCGAATACACCCTTGAGGTCGGGACACCCGGTGCCGAGCGCGAGCTCACCGAGCACCGTCACTACGTACGCGCCACCGACCGGCTGGTGAAGTTCCAGTCGGCCGAGAGCGGTGAGCTGGTCGCCCGGATCATCAAGGTGGACGACGACGGCATCGACGTGGAAGTGCCCGGCGTGAAGGGGCGCAAGCCCACCGCCAGGCGGCTCGCCTTCGCGGACATCGTCAAGGCCCGCGTCCAGGTCGAGTTCAACCGCAAGAACAAGACCGACGACATCGAAGACAACGAAGAGAACGAAGAGGAGGCGTAGCCGTGGACATCGACATGAGTGCCCTGCGGGGCTTGGTGCGGGAGAAGGAGATCTCCTTCGACCTGCTGGTCGAGGCGATCGAGTCGGCGCTCCTCATCGCCTACCACCGCACC
The DNA here is from genome assembly GCF_036227225.1 of Streptomyces sp. NBC_01478. GTDB lineage: Bacteria > Actinomycetota > Actinomycetes > Streptomycetales > Streptomycetaceae > Streptomyces. The sequence goes on from NZ_CP109444.1 coordinate 8,392,278, forward strand.
GAGGGAAGCCGCCGCCACGCGCGCGTGAAGCTCGACCGGGAGACCGGTCATGTGACCGTGTGGGCGAAGGAGGACCCCGAGGACCTGGAGGAGGGGCAGGAGGCGCGCGAGTTCGACGACACCCCGTCCGACTTCGGCCGGATCGCCGCCACCACCGCCAAGCAGGTCATCCTGCAGCGCCTGCGGGACGCGCAGGACGACGCGACGCTCGGCGAGTACGCGGGCCGTGAGGGCGACATCGTCACCGGAGTCGTCCAGCAGGGCCGCGACCCGAAGAACGTGCTCGTCGACATCGGCAAGCTGGAGGCCATCCTGCCGGTGCAGGAGCAGGTCCCCGGCGAGACGTACCCGCACGGCATGCGCCTTCGGTCGTACGTCGTCCGGGTGGCGAAGGGCGTGCGCGGTCCGTCCGTGACCCTGTCCCGTACGCATCCCGCCCTGGTGAAGAAGCTGTTCGCCATGGAGGTGCCGGAGATCGCCGACGGGTCGGTGGAGATCGCCGCCATCGCGCGCGAGGCCGGCCACCGCACGAAGATCGCCGTCCGCTCCACCCGCAGCGGTCTGAACGCCAAGGGTGCCTGCATCGGCCCCATGGGCGGCCGGGTGCGCGCGGTGATGGGCGAGCTGAGCGGCGAGAAGATCGACATCGTCGACTGGTCGGACGACCCGGCCGAGATGGTGGCCAACGCGCTCTCCCCGGCCCGGGTCTCCAAGGTCGAGGTGGTGGACCTCGCGGCCCGCTCCGCGCGCGTGACGGTGCCGGACTACCAACTGTCGCTGGCGATCGGCAAGGAAGGGCAGAATGCCCGACTTGCGGCCCGGCTCACGGGGTGGCGGATCGACATCCGTCCGGACACCGAACAGCCGTCCGACCAGGCCGGGGAATAGATCTCGGCCGCGAGTGGCTTAGATCACGACAACAACCGTTCGATTCTTCCCCCGCAGGGGTGAGGTCGGTGCGGGGAGGTAGACTTAGCAGTGTCTGGCCGGACGCGAGCCCGCGCATGCCCTGAACGCACCTGTGTGGGGTGCCGGGAGCGAGCGGCCAAGAAAGAACTGCTGCGGATCGTGGCGGTCGAGGGCGAATGCGTCCCCGATCATCGCGGTACGCTGCCCGGCCGGGGTGCGTATCTGCATCCCGCCCTGGTCTGTCTCGACCTGGCGGTACGTCGCCGGGCGTTCCCACGGGCGCTGCGTGCCCAGGGACCGCTCGACACAAAGACGTTGCGTCTCTCCGTCGAGCAGGCAACACCGTAAGAGCGAGTCGTACGGAACCTCCGTGCGGCCCGGTATTCCGCGAGTTGGAAGTAGGTCGAGATTGCGATGAGCACTCGATGAGCACGCGATGAGTACGCCCATGAAGTAGCGACGGTCCGGACGCACCCGGACCTAAAAGGAGCGAAGTGGCTAAGGTCCGGGTATACGAACTCGCCAAGGAGTTCGGGGTGGAGAGCAAGGTCGTCATGGCCAAGCTCCAAGAACTCGGTGAATTTGTCCGTTCGGCGTCCTCGACGATCGAGGCGCCCGTTGTACGCAAGCTGACAGACGCCCTCCAGCAGGGCAGCGGAGGCGGCAAGCCCGCCCCCGCGCGCAAGGCTGCCCCGGCACGTCCGGGAGCCCCCTCTCCGGCGCAGGGTGCCCGTCCGGGTCCTGCCGCCCCGCGTCCGCCGGCCCCGAAGCCGGTCGTCGCCGAGAGCGCCGCCGCGGCTCCCGCGGCCCCGTCCGCGCCCGCCGCACCGGCCTCCACCGGTGGCCCCCGTCCGGGCCCGCGGCCCGCGCCGCGTCCGGCCCCGGCCTCGCCGGCGCCGACCACGCCCGAGTTCACCGCGCCTCCGGCGGCACCCGCGGCTCCGGCCGCCCCTGCCTCCACCGGCGGCTCCGGTTCCGCCCCCCGTCCGGGCGCCCCGCGTCCGGCGAGCCAGGCTCCCCGTCCGGGCGGTGCCCGTCCGGCCGGTGGTCCCGGTCAGGGTGGTCAGGGTCGTGGCGACCGTCCCGAGCGCAGTGACCGCGGCGACCGTCCCGGCGCACCGCGTCCGGCCGGTCAGGGCGCGCGTCCCGGTGCTCGTCCGGCCGGTCCCCGTCCGGGCAACAACCCGTTCACCTCCGGTGGTTCCACCGGCATGGCGCGTCCCGGGGCTCCTCGTCCCGGTGCCCCGCGTCCCGGCGGTCAGGACCGTCCCGGTGGTGCTCCCGGCGGCGCTCCGCGTCCGCAGGGTGCCGGTCAGGGCGGTCCCCGTCCCCAGGGCGCTGCGGGCGGTACCCGTCCGGGTGCTCCCGGCGGCGCGCGTCCGTCCCCGGGCGGCATGCCCCGCCCGCAGGGCGGCGCTCCGCGTCCCGGCGGCGGCCCCGGTGGCAACCGTCCGAACCCCGGCATGATGCCGCAGCGTCCCGCTGCGGGTAGCCCCCGTCCCGGTGGTGGCCCCGGTGGCCGCGGTCCCGGTGCCGGCGGCGGTCGTCCCGGTGGTCCGGGTGGCGGCGGTGGCGGTCGTCCCGGTGGCGGTGGCGGCGGCGGCTTCGCCGGTCGTCCGGGTGGCGGCGGTGGCGGTTTCGCCGGTCGTCCCGCGGGTCCCGGTGGCGGTGGCGGCGGTTTCGCCGGCCGTCCGGGTGCTCCCGCCGGTGGCGGCGGTGGCCGTCCCGGCTTCGGCGGTCGTCCTGGTGGTCCGGGTGGCCGTGGTGGCACACAGGGCGCCTTCGGTCGTCCCGGTGGTCCCGCGCGTCGCGGTCGCAAGTCGAAGCGGCAGAGGCGCCAGGAGTACGAGGCCATGCAGGCCCCGTCGGTCGGCGGTGTGATGCTGCCTCGTGGCAACGGACAGTCCGTCCGTCTGTCGCGCGGTGCGTCCCTCACCGACTTCGCCGAGAAGATCAACGCCAACCCGGCGTCGCTCGTCGGCGTGATGATGAACCTCGGAGAGATGGTCACTGCCACGCAGTCCGTCTCCGACGAGACGCTGAAGCTCCTCGCGGACGAGATGAACTTCGTCCTCGAGATCGTCAGCCCCGAGGAGGAGGACCGCGAGCTGCTCGAGTCCTTCGACATCGAGTTCGGCGAGGACGAGGGTGGCGAGGAGTTCCTCGTCGCGCGTCCGCCGGTCGTCACCGTCATGGGTCACGTCGACCACGGCAAGACCCGCCTTCTCGACACCATCCGCAAGACGAACGTCGTCGCGGGCGAGGCCGGCGGTATCACGCAGCACATCGGCGCGTACCAGGTCGCGACCGAGGTCAACGGCGAAGAGCGTCGCATCACCTTCATCGACACCCCGGGTCACGAGGCGTTCACCGCCATGCGTGCCCGTGGTGCCAAGTCGACCGACATCGCGATCCTCGTGGTGGCGGCCAACGACGGTGTGATGCCCCAGACGATCGAGGCGTTGAACCACGCCAAGGCGGCCGACGTGCCGATCGTGGTCGCGGTCAACAAGATCGACGTCGAAGGTGCCGACCCGACCAAGGTGCGCGGTCAGCTCACCGAGTTCGGTCTGGTGGCCGAGGAGTACGGCGGCGACACGATGTTCGTCGACATCTCCGCCAAGCAGGGCCTCAACATCGAGGCTCTCCTGGAGGCCGTGGTCCTCACCGCGGACGCCTCGCTCGACCTGCGGGCCAACCCGGAGCAGGACGCGCAGGGTATTGCGATCGAGTCCCACCTCGACCGTGGCCGCGGTGCCGTCTCGACGGTCCTGGTCCAGCGCGGCACGCTGCGCATCGGCGACACCATGGTGGTCGGCGACGCGTACGGCCGTGTCCGGGCGATGCTCGACGACAACGGCAACAACGTCGAGGAAGCGACTCCGTCGACTCCTGTCCTGGTCCTGGGTCTCACCAACGTCCCGGGCGCCGGCGACAACTTCCTGGTTGTCGACGAGGACCGTACGGCGCGTCAGATCGCCGAGAAGCGGGCGGCGCGCGAGCGCAACGCCAACTTCGCCCGGCGTGGAGTCCGGTTCTCCCTGGAGAACCTGGACGAGGCGCTCAAGGCCGGTCTGGTGCAGGAACTCAACCTCATCATCAAGGGCGACGCGTCCGGTTCGGTGGAGGCTCTCGAGTCCTCGCTGCTCCAGCTCGACGTCGGCGACGAGGTCGACATCCGCGTCCTGCACCGCGGCGTGGGTGCGGTCACCGAGTCGGACATCGACCTGGCGACCGGCTCCGACGCGATCGTCATCGGCTTCAACGTCCGCGCTGCGGGCCGCGCGGCGCAGATGGCGGAGCGCGAGGGCGTCGACGTCCGGTACTACTCGGTGATCTACCAGGCCATCGAGGAGATCGAGGCGGCCCTGAAGGGCATGCTCAAGCCGGAGTACGAGGAGGTCGAGCTCGGCACGGCGGAGATCCGCGAGGTCTTCAAGTCGTCCAAGCTGGGCAACATCGCCGGTGTCCTGGTCCGCTCCGGAGAGGTCAAGCGCAACACCAAGGCGCGCCTCGTCCGCGACGGCAAGGTCATCGCGGAGAGCCTCACCATCTCCGGTCTGCGTCGCTTCAAGGACGACGTCACCGAGATCCGCGAAGGGTTCGAGGGCGGTATCAACCTCGGCAACTTCAACGACATCAAGGTCGACGACGTCATCGCGACGTACGAGATGCGCGAGAAGCCTCGCGGCTGATCGACACAGCACGCGATCGGGGCCGGTCGGCGGGGACACAATTCCGTCGATCGGCCCCGGCCGTTGCGTGTACGGTTCCTGTATCGGCGTCCGAGACCGGCGCCCATACCCCGAACCGGCGGGACATCCGGACACACATGTATGTGGGGACTCTGTCCTTCGACCTGCTCCTCGGCGACGTCCACTCGCTGAAGGAGAAACGCTCTCTCGTCCGTCCGATCGTGGCCGAACTCCAGCGCAAGTACGCGGTGAGCGCGGCCGAGACGGGCAGTCAGGACCTGCACCGCAGAGCCGAGATCGGGCTCGCGGTGGTCTCCGGGGACACGGGACACCTCACCGACGTACTGGACCGCTGCGAGCGACTCGTCGCCGCGCGGCCCGAGGTGGAACTGCTCTCCGTTCGACGCAGGCTCCACAGCGACGAAGACTGACGCAAGCAGCACGAAGTAGTTACTAAGGAGACGGACCAGTGGCCGACAACGCGCGCGCCAAGAGGCTGGCGGACCTCATCCGAGAGGTGGTGGCCAAGAAGCTGCAGCGCGGGATCAAGGACCCGCGGCTCGGCACCCACATCACCATCACGGACACCCGCGTCACGGGTGACCTGCGGGAGGCGACCGTCTTCTACACGGTCTACGGCGACGACGAGCAGCGCGCCGAGGCGGCCGCCGGTCTGGAGAGCGCCAAGGGCATCCTCCGCTCCGCGGTGGGCACGGCGGCCGGCGTGAAGTTCACGCCGACCCTCACCTTCGTCGCGGACGCCCTCCCGGACACCGCCAAGACCATCGAGGACCTCCTCGACAAGGCCCGGCAGTCCGACGAGAAGGTGCGCGAGGTCTCGGCGGGCGCCGCCTACGCGGGCGACGCGGACCCGTACAAGAAGCCCGGCGAGGACGACGACGAGGACGACGCCTCCGAATGACCGAGAAACCCCGGACGCCCGACGGCCTTGTCATCGTCGACAAACCGTCGGGCTTCACTTCGCACGACGTGGTCGCCAAGATGCGCGGCATCGCCCGTACCCGCCGCGTCGGGCACGCAGGCACCCTCGACCCCATGGCGACGGGCGTGCTCGTCCTCGGAGTCGAGAAGGCGACAAAGCTCCTGGGCCATCTCGCGCTCACGGAGAAGGAGTACCTGGGCACGATCCGCCTGGGCCAGACCACCCTGACCGACGACGCCGAGGGCGAGATCACGGGGTCGACAGACGCCTCGAAGGTCACCCGGGACGCCGTCGACGCCGGGATCGCCAAGCTCAGCGGCCGGATCATGCAGGTCCCGTCCAAGGTCAGCGCCATCAAGATCAACGGCGTGCGCTCGTACAAACGGGCCCGCGACGGCGAGGACTTCGAGATCCCCGCCCGCCCCGTCACCATCTCCTCCTTCGCGGTCTACGACGTCAGGGACGCCGTCGCCGAGGACGGCACCCCCGTCCTGGACCTGGTGGTCTCGGTGGTCTGCTCGTCCGGCACCTACATCCGGGCCCTGGCCCGTGACCTGGGCGCGGACCTCGGTGTGGGCGGTCACCTCACCGCTCTCCGCCGTACCCGCGTGGGCCCGTACAAGCTGGACACGGCGAGGACCCTGGACCAGCTCCAGCAGGAACTGACCGTGATGCCGATCGCCGAGGCGGCCGAGGCCGCGTTCCCGCGCTGGTCCGTGGACGACCGGCGGGCGAAGCTGCTGCTCAACGGAGTCCGCCTGGACATCCCCGAGGAGTACACGGGCGCCGGCGCGGTCGGCGTCTTCGACCCCGAGGGCCGCTTCCTGGCGCTCGTGGAGGAACAGAAGGGCAAGGCCAAGAGCCTCGCGGTCTTCGCCTGAGAGCCACGCAGAGGGTGAGGCCAGGGCCCGGGCGGGTCCTCAACTCCCGCCCGTGGAGCGGCGGTCACGGGGTCTACGTTCCCGCCGCTCCACGGTCCCCCCTCGGTTCCCCCACCCCTAGGGTGTATCCAACCCTCCGCTTCTATTCACCCGTCCGGGCAGGCGCTCGGAGTGAACCGAGGGAGCGGAAGGGGGCGCGTTCACCACGCGATCTGTCCCGCTGATCACCCCGCGCCTACCGTCGAACACAGGGCACGGGTACGGCGGGGAGGTTCGACCATGGCGGGACGTGGCCCGCGGACGGGCGGCGGCCGTCGGACGCGGGAAGCTGTGCGGGAAGAGCGGCCGACGCAGGCCGCCGCACCGCCCGTTGATGACGCGGCCGGCGACGCGGCCGGTGATTCCGCCTTGGTGCGCATCCGTGACCTCGCCGGGCGCCCGCGCGGCACCGGATTCGTCGCCGACCACCACGGCACGGTGATCACCAGCCACGAAGCGGTCGACGGCCTGCCCCGCCTCCTCCTGCACGCCGCCGGCGACCGCACCTGCCTCGTGACCGCCGACGCGGTGACCCCGCTGCCCGCCCTGGACCTGGCCCTGGTCCGCACCGAGGGCCTCGGCGTGGACCCGCTCCCCGTCACCGTCCGGGACCGCGTGGAGACCGGCACATACGTACGCGTGGCCGCGGGCCGCTGGCGCGAGGCCCGCCTCCTGGGCGAGACCTCCGTGACGTACACGGCCACCGACCGCTTCCATCTCCTCGACGACGCCCTGGAGTTGGCGATCGGCACGGCAGGCCGGGACGCGCTGCGCCTGGGCGGCGGAGCGGCCGGCGGACCGGTCCTCGACACCGAGACCGGCGCGGTGATCGGCGTCCTCGGCACGGCACTGCAATCGGGCCAACGGGACACGGGGTTCGCCGTGCCCCTGCGCCAAGTACGGGACGCCGGGGGCCCGTTGGCCGAACTCCTCGCCCGCAACGCGGCGACCGTCCCCGCGTACGGCGCCGACCTCAATCTGGCCGGAGTGCTGGAACTGACGGCGACCTCGGTGGGCTCGGACGGCCCACCCGGGGCGCTCGCGGGCTTCGTCGGTCCCGGCCGTGACGCCGATGGGACGTACCTGGTCGAGCCGGTGGAACGCCCGTCGGTGGCAAGGGAGTTCACCCGTTTCGCCTCGGGGCAGGCCACCGTCCTCGGCCTCGTCGGACCACCCGGCAGCGGCCGTACGACAGAACTCGCGGCGCTCGCCGCCCGGCGCAACGGGGGCGGCGAACCGGCCCCCACCCTGTGGCTGCGCGGCGCGGACCTGCGGGACGGCGACGGCTCGGTGGCGGACGCGGCCCGCAGGACGCTGGAACGGGCGGCCCGCATCCTGGCCGCGTCCGTCGCCCTCCCCGGCGGCCTCGGCGACGTGAGCCCCGAGCGACTGGCACGGGTCGCGCGTGACGCCGGGCGGCCCTTGCTGCTGTTGCTGGACGGGCCCGAGGAGATGCCGCCGGTCCTCGCGCACCGGTTGGGGGAGTGGACCGGGGGGACGGGGAAGTGGTTGCGGGGGAGTGGGGCGCGGTTGGTGGTGGGGTGCAGGGCGGAGTACTGGGAGGGGGCGGGGGCGGGGTTTCCACGGGAGGTGCTGTACGGCGGTGAGGTTGGCTCCGGAGCGCCCGAGCCCGACGACCCCGGTCCGTATACGTCAGCCCGTCCGGCGTGCGTTCGTCTCGGGGACCTGGGCCCGGATGAAGCCCGGAGGGCCCGCGCAGCGTACGCCGTTCCGGAGGGGGTCCTCGCCGACAGTGATGCCCAGCATCCGCTCACCCTTCGGCTCCTCTCCGAGGTGCTGGCCGCGCTGCCCGCCACTCCGGGTGCCCGACTCGACCGCGACGACGTGTTCTCGGCCTACCTCGACCTCATGTGCCTCCGGATCGCGGTCCGCCTCGCCGCCGAGAACGGCCTGCGCGGCACCGCCGTACGGCGCCTCGCGGCCAAGGTGTCCGGGCAGGTGCACGAGGCGGCGCGGCGCAGTCTGGGGCCGGGGCAGGGGGAGTTGGACCGGGAGTCGTTCGAGGCGGTGTTCCCGTGGGGACCCGCACCGGCGCGGCTCGGCGGCGGCACCGGGTGGGCGTCGGCCGTCCTCACCGAGGGGCTCCTCGTGCCGGCCGGTACCGGATACCGCTTCGCCCACGAGGAGTTGGCCGACTGGATCCAGGGCACGCACCTCGACCTCGACGAGGCACTGCGGGCCCTGGTCCACCGGTCCAGGACACCACACGCGGGACATCCGCTCCCCGTACCGCATCACCGCATCGGCCCGGTCGTCCAGGCCCTGCTGCTCCTCGCCCGGCACCACGGAACCCGTCAACTGGCGCTGCGGCTGGAGGAGTTGGCGGACGCCCTGACCGTCGACCCGGACTCCTGGTGGGCCGCGCGGCTGCTCGCCGAGGTGCTGCGGCGCGTGCCGGACGCGACGTCGTACCGGGGCGTGTTGCGGCTGCTGGCCGACCAGTTGGTGGCACGGCGGGAGCAACCGGCGGCCGTACCGAAGGAGTTCGCACCGGAGTTCTGGACCGCGCTGCGCCTGCCGGCGGCCGAGCGGTTCGCGATGCTGCGCCGGCTGGTCCTCGCGGACGGCGCTCCGCAGGACGGCACCGGACCCCGATTCCTGGACACCGCGGCCGAGTTGCTTGCCGCGGACCCGGCCGCCGTACAGCCGCTGCTGACCCGCTGGTTCGACGACGAGCGGCCGCTGCCCGCGACCCCGGACGCGACCGTGGCGACGGCCGCGCAGGCGCTGCTGCACACGCATCGGCGGCGGGCGCTGGACGATCTCACGGAGGTGCTCGTCGGCTGTGCGCACGGGCGGGCCGACGAACTCCTCGCCGTACTCGCCGAGGAGGAGCCCTCGGCCGTGTGCCGGGCCGTGGACCGGTGGGCGCACGACGAGCGGCCGGGCCGCCGGGTGGCGGCGGTGGCGTACGGACTGCGGGCCGCCCCGCACGTACGGACCGAGGCCGACCGCGAACTCCTGCGCTACGCGGCCCAGTTCCTCCTCGCCCGCCCCGCCGACCGCTCCCTGCACGGCGGCGCGCTCGCCCTCCTCGTCCGCGATCCGCACACCCGCGCCCGCCATCTCCCGCAAGCGCTACGGCACTTCGCGTCCGGCGACCCGCAGTTCCCGCCGAGCGCGCTGGCCGCCGCCCTGACCACCGACCCCGAACCGGTCCTGGAGGCCTTCCGCGCCCGCCTGCACGGACCGCACGCGAGCGAGGCGGTCCGCACCCTCGCCGACGTCACCACTCCCGCCCTCGCGAACCGGGCCGCCGCCCTGGTGCGCGAGACCGCCGTACGGTGGCCGGAGACGGCCGCGTACCTCGGCGTCTACGTCGACCGCTGCCTCGACCACGGCCCCACCGCCCGGGCCGTCCTCCTCCCCTTGGTCACCGGCCTGCTGGCCGGTGGCCCGGCCTCGGTGCGCACCGCCCTCGCGGCCGTGCTCGCCGCCCCCGGCACCGCCGCCTCCCGCCCCCTGCGCCGCGAACTCCTGGAGTTCCTGCTGACGCACGAGCACGACCCCGCCGTACTGGACGCCCTTCTCCATACGGCGGGCCGACGTGACGACGACGAGATCCGCGACCTCGTCCACCGCACCGGCCGGCTGCTCGTCCGTACCCCCGCCGGCGCGACCCGTTTCGACCGCGGGCTCGTCGATCTGGGCCGCCATGTGCCCGGCTTCGCCGCCCTGATGGCCCGCTGGCTGGCGGACACCCCGGAGGACTGGGCCGCGGTGGTCGGACCCAGCACCCGGCGCATGATCGAGAACCTGGCGGGGGTGGGGGTTCCCGCATAGCGGGCCCGGCACGTGCGCCCGGTCACAGCCTCCATGCCGATGCGGGCCACGGGCCCCCGGCATGGCACCCTTAGACCTGCGTAAGAGGTCGACGACACAGGTCTACATACGGACACGGGTTCGATGAGGAGCGGTCACAGTGCAGCGCTGGCGTGGCTTGGAGGACATCCCTGAGGACTGGGGGCGCAGCGTCGTCACCATCGGTTCTTACGACGGGGTCCACCGCGGGCACCAGCTCATCATCCGGCATGCCGTGGAGCGGGCCCGTGAGCTGGGCGTTCCCTCGGTCGTCGTCACCTTCGACCCGCACCCCAGCGAGGTCGTGCGCCCCGGCAGCCACCCGCCGCTGCTCGCCCCGCACCACCGCCGCGCCGAGTTGATGGCCGAGCTGGGGGTGGACGCGGCGCTGATCCTGCCGTTCACCAAGGAGTTCTCGAAGCTGTCCCCGGCCGACTTCGTGGTCAAGGTCCTGGTGGACAAGCTGCACGCGAAGGCGGTCGTCGAAGGCCCCAACTTCCGCTTCGGCCACAAGGCCGCGGGCAATGTGGCCTTCCTGATCGAGCAGGGCAGGACATACGACTTCGAGGTAGAGGTGGTGGATCTTTACGTGAGCGGTGCGGCGGGCGGTGGCGAGCCCTTCTCCTCCACACTGACCAGGCGGCTGGTCGCCGAGGGCGACGTCGAGGGCGCCCGCGAGATTCTCGGCCGCCCCCACCGGGTCGAGGGTGTCGTGGTGCGCGGCGCCCAGCGCGGTCGCGAAATGGGCTTCCCGACGGCCAACGTCGAGACCCTGCCCCATACGGCGATCCCGGCGGACGGCGTCTACGCCGGTTACCTCCACGTCGAGGGAGAGGCCATGCCGGCCGCGATCTCCGTCGGCACGAACCCGCAGTTCGACGGCACCGAGCGCACGGTGGAGGCGTACGCCATCGACCGCGTCGGCCTCGACCTCTACGGCCTGCATGTCGCCGTCGACTTCCTCGCGTTCGTCCGCGGCCAGGCGAAGTTCGACTCGCTGGAGGGCCTGCTGGAGCAGATCGCGCAGGACGTGAAGCGCTGCCGTGAACTGATCTCGGCGGACGCGGACGCGGACGCAGACACGGACGCGACTGCGGGCGACGCCGGGTAACTTCTCCCGTTTCTACGACGCCGAAGGGCGGCCGGTGCTTGTGGGCACCGGCCGCCCTTCGGCGTTCGAGGTGGCGCTACTGCTGTGGGGGTGCGGACGGCGGAGGCGGGGTGCCGTCCGGCGGCGGGGCGTAACCGGGGTGCTGCGGGTACGGCTGGGCCTGCTGCCCCGGGTGCTGGGGGTACGGCGGCGCGGGCTGCTGGGCCGGGGGCTGGGCCTGTCCCTGCTGGGGAGGGTAGGGCTGCTGGCCGTACAACTGCTGGCCCGGCTGGCCTGGCTGCTGCGGCGGGTAGGGGCCGGGCTGGGGCGGACCCTGCCGGCCCGGAGCGGGCTGGCCCGGGTACGGCTGCTGCTGTGCCGGATAACCCTGCTGCCCGGGATAACCCTGCTGCCCGGGGTAGCCCTGCGGGCCCGGGTATCCCTGCTGGCCCGGCATCGGCGGGGCCAGCACCGGCGGGGGGTTGCCGTCGCTCGTCCACAGGCCGTGCATCTGCTGGTGGCGCACGAAGTCCTCGGCGACCAGGGCGGCCAGGTTGAAGTACGACTCCCGGACCTTCGGCCGCATCATGTCGAGGTCGACCTCCGCACCGGCGGCGAGATGCTCGTCGAACGGCACGACCACGACACCGCGGCAGCGGGTCTCGAAGTGGCTGACGATGTCCTCCACCTTGATCGTCTTGCCGGTCTCGCGCACACCCGAGATGACGGTGAGCGAGCGCGAGACGAGGTCCGCGTACCCGTGCGCCGACAGCCAGTCCAGCGTCGTACTCGCACTGCTCGCACCGTCCACGGACGGCGTCGAGATGATGATGAGCTGGTCGGCGAGGTCGAGCACACCGCGCATGGCGCTGTAGAGCAGACCGGTACCGGAGTCGGTGAGGATGATCGGGTACTGCTTGCCCAGGACGTCGAGCGCGCGCCGGTAGTCCTCGTCGTTGAACGTGGTGGAGACGGCCGGGTCGACGTCGTTGGCGATGATCTCCAGGCCGGAGGCCGCCTGGGAGGTGAACCGGCGGATGTCCATGTACGAGTTGAGGTACGGGATCGCCTGGACCAGGTCGCGGATGGTCGCGCCGGTCTCGCGGCGCACGCGACGGCCGAGCGTGCCGGCGTCCGGGTTGGCGTCGATCGCGAGGATCTTGTCCTGACGCTCGGTGGCCAGGGTGGAGCCGAGCGCGGTGGTGGTCGTGGTCTTGCCGACACCGCCCTTGAGACTGATGACCGCGATCCGGTAGCAGGACAGCACCGGCGTACGGATCAGCTCCAACTTCCGCTGCCGCTCGGCCTCTTCCTTCTTGCCGCCGAGCTTGAAACGGGAGGACGCGGCACCGGGACGACCGCTCTTCGCCTTCTGCTTCTTGTTGTTGAGCAGCCGGTCGGACGACAGCTCCACGGCGGCGGTGTAACCCAGCGGCGCGGCAGCGGGGTTGGTCGGCTGCCGCTGGTCGTGCTGCATGGGCTGCGGCCAGGCGGCGCCGGTGCGGGGGTCGACCGGGGGATGGGCCGGCGGCTGAGCTGGAGGCTGGGCCTGGGACTGGGGGTGCGGCTGCGCCTGCGGCTGGGGCTGGGGAGCCTGCGGAGGCAGGTCGGGGTGGCCCTGGGGGGTGCCGGGCTGGGGGTACGGCGCGACGCCGGGTTCGCCTTGCGGGGGGACCGGCGGATTGCCCGCGGGGCCTGCTTCAAGACCGGAGACACGGGGGAAGCCGTAGCCGCCCTGCTGGTTGGGCGGGGCCTGTTGTGCAGGAGGCTGCGGGAAGCCGTAACCGCCTTGCTGGTCCGGTGTGTTGGGGGCGGGCCGGCCCTGTTGTGCGGGCGGGATGGGGAAGCCGTAGCCGCCTTGCTGGTTCGGGGCGGCGGGGTTGGGCTGGCCCTGTTGTGCGGGGGCCGGGGGGAAGCCGTAACCGCCTTGCTGGTCCGGATAGTTCGGGGCCGGCTGGCCCTGCTGTGCCGAGGGCGGCGGGAAGCCGTAGCCGTCCTGCGGGGGTGCTGCCGGCGGTGCGTTCCAGGCGGCCGGGGCGGGTTGTGGTGCCTGCGGCTGGAACGGGGGTTGCTGCTGGGGCGGCAACGGCGGCTGGGCCGGCTGTTGCGGTACGGGGTGCGGGGGCGCCATGGCGTTCAACGGCGCGGGCTGCGGCTGGACTTGGGGCTGGCCCTGGGGCTGAGGCTGCGCGGGCCACTGGTCGGCCGGGGCCGGGGCGGCGGGCTGGTAGGAGGGCGGCAGCGGCGGGACCCCGGTCTGCGGGGTCGGCGGGCGACTCCAGGCCGGCGGAAGGTCCGGTACGTCAACGGCGGCACCCGTGGCCGGAGTGGCTCCCTGGGGGGAGTCGGCGGGGGAGTCGGCCTCCGGCGTGGACGTGGGCGTCGTAGCGGCGGCGTTGTTCGACTCGTCGTCCGGGGCGTCGGACGAATCGGCGGTGGCGGCGGGGGCGGCTTCAGGGTCTGGCGTCGACGCGGAGGCTTCGGCACCGCTCTCTTCGGCGGGGGGCTCCGCGCTGTTCTCCTCCTGAGCGCTCACCTCGGCGCCGTCAGTGCCGTCGGTGTCACCGTCGGCCGGAACCGCTTCACCGGCCGCCTCGCCCTCCAACTGCTGCTCCCCGGTGCCCGATTCCGCGCCTTCGGCACCTGCGCCGAGGCCCTCGGCCGGTGTCGGCTCCGGAGCGGCCGGGGTTTCCGCCGGGACCGGTGCCGCGTCCGGCACCGCACCCTGCTCGGTGATCTCCCGCTTCAGCGCGGCGGCGGAGATCCGCATGGTCGCGCCGCTCACGAGGTCGCCGCTCTCCGCGTCCTCGTCGTCCTCCTCGTCGGGGAGCGCGGGAGCCCAGTTGGACTGGAAACCGGCGCTCTCAGGCGGTGCCGGCACCGCGAACGGAAGGCCGATCGGGGGCGGTGTGGGCGTACCGGCCGCCGGGGTCGAGGTCGGCGGGGTCTGTGCGGACGCGCCGGTCGCACCGGTCGGGCCCGAGGAGTTCTGCGTGTACCAGGCCGGCGGCGCGTAGTCGATCGTGAACTCGCCCGTCATCTCGATGGCGGACTCGTCGTCGGGCTGGTCATCGCCGGGCGTGGCCCAGCCCCCGCGGATCCCGTCCCGATCGCTGCTCACAATTCCTCCTGGTGTGGTCGAGCACCCTCATGCCGTGCCGGGGCGACGGTTCGCACCGTCCGATGCGCCGGGTTGTCCCCCCTGGGGCCCCTGGGCCACGCACCACCCGCTCGCGGATACTCGTGACGTGCCCAGTCCCAGCCTAATCACCAAAACCGTGGACTCGGCAGGCCCGCCCACCCCTTCGTGTGCGCCCGCGTGACCGAGACCGGCGATAGCGGATCAAATCCTCCTGGAAAACGGCCAAATGGGACAGCCCGGGTATCTTGTTCTGTCCGCTCAGCCCTGCCGTCGGCACTCCGGTCGGTATTCCGATCGGCACTCCGGTCGGTATTTCGGTCCGCCCGTCAGTCCATACGGCGGGCCATGCCCAGCAGACCGACCTCCGCCTCCGTCGGCTGGGTCATCACGTACTGCCGGTCCCGATCCGTGCACCACAGCGTGACGCCGTCCGGCAAGGTGGGCAGTGCGTCGAGTTCGGTGCGCGGCAGGCCGATCACGCGGCCGATCTCCGCCGCCTCGTCCGGCGACACCCGCTGCACACCCACCAGCCGCGCCTGCCGCATCAACCGCGGTGCGACCGGGCTGAGATACGGCAGCAGCGTGAGCACGGACTGCCAGGGCGCCGACGTCACCCGCCCGCGCGGCGGCCGCATCCCGCAGTCCCGCACCACCAGGACCGGCGTACCGGCGGAGGCGCCCTGCGGGGGGACGCGGCCGACCTCGTACACCGCGAGGCCGTTCTGTCCGCCGCCCATCGCGTGCACCATCTGCATCCAGGCCTGCGGCCGTCCCGTCTCGACGGCGACCCGCGCTCCCGTGGCCGCCGCGCGCAGCGCCAGCACCTGGGCCGTCCAGAGGCCGCTGATCAGCAGGATGTCGTACGGCGTGGGGCGGTTGACGCCGAGCACGGCGGGCCGGCCCTCGGGGTCGATGCCGACCACCACGCCGTCGTCCCCGATGGGCAGCGACAGCGCTTCGACCTGGTCGACGGGCAGCGTGTGCCGGGGGTGGCGCGGGCCGAGCAGGCCGAAGCCGGAGCGCACCCGGGACGTGATGCCGGTGGCCCGGGGTTCGGTGGGTGTCATGGTCATCAGCGGGCACCTCCGAGGGGCAACGTGGCGAGAACGCCGGGGAGTTGTTCACGGTCCAGGCGGGCCAGGCCGGTCCGCGCCTGCCGGGCGGCCTGCTCCAACTCGCGCCGCGCGTCGGTCAGTTCCTGATTGCTGCGGCCGGTGATGCGCAGGTGCCCGGTGAGCGCCACGTCCTGCCGCTCGCCCCGGGCCAGCGTCAGACTGAACGTCGTCGCCAGCGCGGGGACCGCGGTCAGCCCGGCCACCAGTTGCGCCAACGAGGCGCCGGAGTCGCCCAGTTGGGGCCAGCGGCGCACCCAGTAGGTGGTGTGCCGGCGGTTGTCGCAGCGCCAACTGCGGCTGGACTCCTCGGTCCGCCGCTGCGGTGCCTCGCTCCGCCCGGCCTGCGCGGTCACCATCGGGTTGGCGCACGCGGAGGTGGCGATCGCGGCCGTCAGCTCCTCCTCCGAGAGCACGTTGGCCCGCAGCCCGGCACCGGACAACCGGCTCGACAGATGCTCCGCCGACCGCGCCAGGCACTTCTGCGCGCCGATCAGCCCGCCGCCGCGCGC
Organism: Streptomyces sp. NBC_01478; assembly: GCF_036227225.1. Taxonomy (GTDB): domain Bacteria; phylum Actinomycetota; class Actinomycetes; order Streptomycetales; family Streptomycetaceae; genus Streptomyces. The sequence continues at coordinate 8,408,423 of NZ_CP109444.1, forward strand.
GGCCACCGCCTCGGGGCACAGCTCGGGGTCGAGCTTCAGCGCGATCCAGGTGATACGGACGGCGGGAGAGCCCGTCTGGGCCTGCAGCGGCGCGTAGTTGCTCACCACGACCGACTGCTGCGGCAGATGCAGCGCGGGCGCGGGCTGTGTGTGCACCACGATCTGCGCCGATTCGAGACGGATCCCGTCGACGTCGAGGGTGTCCCGGACCAGGCCCACCGGCAGCGGTCTGCGTCCGCGCTCGGCACGCAACGCGCCCGCGTCCGACTCCACTTGGAGCACCGCCGTGAGGAAGTCGCCGTCGCCGACCATCCCGACCGGCCGCTGGTCGCGGTCGTCACCGCGGTGGTAGCTGTACGTCCGCAGATTCGGGTCGCACTCCACGGCGGGCGCGAGACCCGCGTCGGTCCCCGGCGGCACCGGAGTGCTCGCGGCCCGCCGGTTCCGGGCGCGCAGTGCGAGCAGCGTGCCGAGCCACTCGGGCAGGGAGCGCCCCCGGCGTCGTACGACAGCGAGGACGACGAGCAGCGCGGCGAGCGCGATCGCGGGCACCAGCGCCATCGGACCGACGAGCCAGCCGGACACCACGAGCGCGGCGGCGAGCTCCAGCAGCACCAGCCGCTGGGTCGTGAACGAACCCCCGCGCCCCGAGCGCGACTTCAGATGCGGCGAAAAGGAACCGGAAGCCGATCCCGATCCGGATGCCGACCCGGACGTCGATCCGGATCCCGATTGCGATCGCGACCGGTTCCGCGTTGCGGAAGCCATCACTCCAAACCCCCCGAACTCTCCCGAACTTCCCTGCGCTCCGGTCCCCGCAAGGCCAGAGCACCCTACCCGTGACACAAGCACACCCACGCAACAGGCATAGTAGGGGGCGGGTCTGACACCAGAGGTATCAGAGGCAATCGGGGGCAGTGGACGTATCTCCACAGGTCCTCCACGGCTCCGCACGGGGAGAGAGCGGACACAGATGGCATCACGGCGCGACGAACTCAACGCCTACACCTTCGCGAAGCGCCGCACGCTGGCGTCCTTCCTGCAGCCGTCGCCGTCGGGCTCGGACGAAGGTGCTCCGAAACCGCTGGGCGCGCTGGTGCCCGGCCTCGTCGTCGGCGTGGTGATCCTCGCGGTGTTCGGCGGCATCGGCATGTTCAAGCCGACGGCCCCGAAGGGCTGGGCCACCCCCAACGAGCACGTCATCGTGGCGAGCAAGTCGACCACGCGGTATGTGGTGTTGAAGACCGACAACGAGGCCCAGCTCCACCCGGTGCTCAACATGGCCTCCGCCAAGCTCCTCCTGGACCCCGGCAAGGACACCGTCATCACCGTCGCCGAGGACGTCCTCGACAGCGGCAAGCCCCCGCACGGCGCGACCATCGGCATCCCGTACGCCCCCGACCGCCTGCCCTCCGACGACGAGGCCGAGGCGGCGAAGCGCTGGGCGGTCTGCGAGAGCCCCTCCGCCGGCGGCCGGTCCATCCAGAAGGCGGCGTTCGTCCTTGCCAAGAAGGACTGGTCCAGGACCGACGGGAGCGGCAAGCTCACCGGCGGCGACCTCATGTATGTCGTCGGCCCGGACGGCAAGCACCAGTACGTCGTCGACGCCAAGGGCACCGCCTACCCGCTGGCCGACCCCTCCGACAAGCAACTGCTCAAGGCCCTCGACACCCAGAGCCGCGCCCCACAGCGCGTCTCCCAGGAGTGGCTCGACACCCTCCACAAGGGCGACCCGATCGAGATCCCGGAGATCACCGGCATCCCGGGCGCGGAGGCGAACGCCCTCACCGCACCGGAAGTGCGGAAGTACGACAAGGTCGGCGAGGTCATCAGCGCCAACGACGGCCAGGCGCGGAAGTACTACGTGGTGCTGCCCGGCGAGGTGGCCGGCATCTCGGAGTTCGTCGCCACGCTGCTGCTCAACAGCAGGGACCTCCTCCCGGCCGGACAGACGGGCGAGGCACAGCCGGTCAGCCCCGGCGCGGTCACCGACAGCACGACCTTCGAGGCCGACAAGGACTGGCCGACGTACACACCGAAGACGGTCAACGACGGCGCCGGCACCACCGGCGGCCGCAGCACGGTCTGCAATGTGCTGCGTTCGGTCGGCAAGAGCAACCGGACGACCCTGTCCACCTGGGTGGGCACGGACTTCCCCGCCCCCCTCCCCACCGGCTCCTCCAGCGCGTACGTCACCGCCGGCTCCGGTCAGCTCTACCGCCAGGTCATGGGCACCGAGGCCGACGCGGGCCCGGTCTTCCTGGTCACCGACACGGGCCTGCGGTACGCCCTGCAGTCCAACAGCGACAGCGCCACCGACGACAGCGGCATCGGTACGACGGCCAAGCAGCGCAAGGAAGAACTGAACGAGGCCAAGATCGCCCAGACCCGCCTCGGCTACGAGAAGGTCACCCCGGCCCCCGTCCCCGCGGAGTGGTCGACGTTCCTGCCGACGGGCCCGCGCCTGTCGGAGGCGGCGGCACGGCAGCCGCAGGGTTCGTAGGCGCGACGGGGGAAGGGTTGGGAAGGGTTCGACTCATGCTGATCTCGCGGACGTTGAGGGTCACCGCGGCGACCTCGATGGTGGCCGTACCGCTGTTGGTGTCGCCGTTGTCGGTGACCCCGGCGTGGGCGGACGACGGCCAGTGCACGTTCCCGTCGAAGCCGTACACGGGCCGCCCCTGGGCGCTGCAACGCGTCAACCTGGACGAACTGTGGGCCCAGTCCACCGGCAAGGGCGTCAAGGTGGCCGTCATCGACACCGGTGTCGACGTCAAGAACCCGCAGTTGAAGCAGGCGGTCGACGCGTCGGCGGGGGAGAACCTGCTGCCGACCAAGAACGCCAAGGGCGAGAGCATCGACCGCGGCAACAAGCAGGGCACCACCGACACCGTCGGCCACGGCACGCGCGTGGCCGGCATCATCGCGGCGCGCCCCGCCAAGGGAACGGGCTTCGTGGGCCTGGCCCCCGACGCGACGATCATCCCGATCAAGCAGAACGACGCGGAGGGCGACGGCACGGCCGCGACCCTGGCGACGGCGATCGACGACGCCGTCAGGAAGGGCGCCGGCGTCATCAACATCTCCCAGGACACGGCGAACGCCGTAGCCCCCGACGACAAGCTCGAAGCGGCCGTGGACCGCGCACTGGAACGGGGCGTCGTGGTCGTCGCCTCGGCCGGCAACGACGGCCTCGGCGGCACCGTCCAGATCACCTACCCGGCCTCCTACAAGGGCGTCCTTGCCGTGGCGGCCTCCGACCGCAACAACGAACGCGCCTCCTTCTCCCAGTCCGGCGAGTTCGTCGGCGTGGCCGCCCCCGGCGTCGACATGATCTCCACGGTCCCTGGCGACGGCCACTGCTCCGACAACGGTACGAGCTTCTCGGCGCCCTATGTCGCGGGCGTGGCGGCCCTGTTGAAGGCCAAGTACCCCAAGTGGTCGGCCCAGCAGATCGTCGCCCAGATCGAACAGACCGCGGAGCGCTCCATCTCCGGCCACGACCGCCTCGTCGGCTGGGGCGTCGTCGACCCGGTCAAGGCCCTGACGGACGTGGACCCCGAGCACCCCGTGGAGACCCCCGAGCCCGAGGGCGGCGTGGCCAAGGGCGAGGCGCCCTCGGTCACCCCGCTCCACTTCGGCGAGACGGCGGACGAACGGGACCTGCGGCTGGGCACGTATGTGGTCGTCGGCGGGCTGGTCGTGGTGGCGGGCCTCGGGGGGACCGCGGTGGCAGTACGGGACGCGAGGCGACGGCGGGCACGGGTGACGGGCGGGACGGGAAGTTGACGGCGCGAACTCCAACAACCGTTGTCTGATGGGAAGTTGACGGAAGTGAATATCAACGACCTTGTGGCGGGCGGCCGATGGACACGTTGACCAAGCTGAACGTGTTCGTGCTCGTCCTGTCCGCCGTACTCCTCGCGATGGCCTGTGTGAAGGCGGACCGGGTGCGCGCCTGGCGGGAGGGCATCAACCCGTCGGCCCCCGAAGTCCCCGACGCCTCCTTCACCGTGGCCCGCGTCGTCCTCGTCGCGATGGCCGGCTTCGGCGTCTACACCGCCCTCCAGGGCTTCGGCGTCTCGGACGACCTGGCGTGGAGCGAGGGCGAGTTGACGAGCGCGGTGCGCGGCGCGACGTCCGACCTGGACGGCTTCACGTTTCAGGTCGACCAGGCGGACACGCCTCTCTACTTCGACGACTACAAGTCGCTGATCGAGGACAAGGTCGCGGAGAACGGCGGCGGCGACGCCCCGCAGACCGGCGTCTCGGCCGAACCGTCCGCCACCGACACACCCGCCGAGGCCAACCTCACCGTCACGGCCCACGGCACGGACAAGGCGTTCTGCACGCACATCGTCCGCACCCGTTCGAAGGCGCACGACTACACCCCGCCGGGCATCACCGGCGGGGAGGGAACGCTGACGTTCGCCGGGTACCGGCTGACGGTGGTGACGCGGGAGGGGGCGTGCTGAACGGCCTGCCGACGGCCAGAGCAACCACCGCTGCACCCTGCAGGCGGACTTCGGCCTCTACGCGGCGCGGCTCAAGGCGGCGGCCGACGGGTACGGAGCGCGCCCAGGCGACATCCGCGCTACGCATCTTTGCCGAGCGGTCGGCGAAGGCGCGTGGCTGCTCGACACCGACCACTCCATGACCAATGCCCAGGTGGGGGTGTCAGTCCTGGCAGACGGCGGTCTTCGCGACGGTGGCCGCGTACTGCTCGACGAGCCGCCGCATGTCCGACGCGGCTGAGGCATGGGTGGCCCGAGCCGTCGCCCACACCGAGCTCTCCGACGACGCGGAAGCGGGGCACCCCACCTTCGCTACGGCGCCGGTTTTCGAATAGATCAACTGCCCGTTGTCCGCGCTGGAGTCATTGGGATCGACGCCGATCGCGGACGTGGCCACGTCCCTGGCGGAGGTGTCGGCCGCTCGTTTCTCCGTGCTGACGGAGAGCACCGTTTTCCCGTCGACCTGGAGCCGGCAGCGCTGCACTCCGACCGCGGATGTCGGCTGCGCGCTGATCTTCTTCCCGGGCGGCAGTACGGGTTCCAGGGTGGCGCTGGAAATCTTGGTGCCGCACAGATCCTTCGGTAGGGCGTACTCGCGTGTGGGGGACGGCGAAGAGCAAGAAGCCGTTGCCACGACGAGGAGCGCCGCTCCGAAGGCGACAGCGGCGTGACGTCGTCCGCTGCCCGAGAGTCCCTGCATCGCGTTGTCCAATACCGTTGGTGATTCTGCCTGTGGGTGGGGGAGTCGTGGATCGGTCACGGATCAGTCAGGGATCTCGGTGTCCATGTCCTTGGCCATCGCGTGAATGTCGGTGTTCGCGTCGTTGAAGCCGGTCGCGGTGCCTTCGCTCACCCAAGTGTCGATCTTGTCCGTGTAGTTGGCGTGGTGGGCCTTGGCCGCCTCGCTGGCCGCCAGGTAGTTCACGCTGGTCGTCGTGTCCTTCACGGTCTCCCAACGTGTCGCGATGTCACTGCCCACCTCTGAACGGTATTGCCCGGATTCATCCTTGTAGAAGTCCTCCAGCACCACTGACGTCACGGTTCCCGCGACGCCGCCGACCGCGGCACCGACCACGGGGCTGGCGATGAAGCTCGTACCGATGCCGACTCCGGTGCCGACAACGCCGGAGATCGTGTTCTTCTTCTGATTCACGGCGTTGTCGAAATCGCCGTCCTTCTCGTTGGCCGGGCCGAGGACGGCTTCCTGTCGCCCTTGCGCGAGGAGACCGCTGAACTCTCCGGACTTGCGCGAGATGCTCGTGATCGTGTCCTGCGCGTCGTGCGGGTAACGATGCGCGTCGGGAAGGTCCGGGTTCAGGTGGTAGTCCATCAAGCTGGCCGTATAAGCCTTTTCACCCACGCTCAGAGCGCTGTAGCCCTCGGGATTCTGGCTGACGGTGACGAGGAATCGGGTCACGGCACTGTGGTCCAGCTTCGCGTCCTCACCGGCGAGCGGGAACAACAGGTTCCACCCGGATTTTCCGTCCCTCACCTCCGGGCCGTCGGCCATCGCCCGGTGGATGTCGGGAAGGTACTCGGATCCGATCTGGCCGATGCTGTCCGACATGTAGGAGTGGTCCTTCAGCCGACCGGGGTCGTCGGCAATGGAGTTGACGATCTCCCTCATCAGACCGGCCTGTGCCGCGGTATGGGCCGATGTGTTGTCCGCATTGGGAATCTCGCCGGCCGGATGCCCCGTGGTGGCCGCCTCCAACGCCTGGGCCAGGTTGTTCTGGCCGGTGTGGATGTCCTCGCCGTGGAGGTCCACCTCCTGGGGCCAGTCCCTTTCCTCGAACAGGTACTGGAAGTTGGACAGCGTGACCTTGCCCTTGTAGTCGTTCTCGTCGTCCGAGTCCCGCTCGAAGGGGTTGTCCGGGTCGTCCTTCGAGACGTACTCCTGGTTGAAGAACGAGGTAGCGGCGTCAGGGCTGTTGGAGAGGCCCTTGAGGTACCCGGTGAGCGGATCGGAGCCGCTGTCGTCCCCGATGCGGTTCAGCCAGGGATCTCCGCCCATGAGCTGCCAGAACCCGTTGCGGTGCGCGCCGTTGCCGGTGAGCTTGCGCTCGGTTTCCATGAGCTTGGTGCCGTAGTCCTCCAGGAACCGGTCGTCGTAGTCACCGGCCCGCATGAGGTTGCTCATGACCTGGAAGCCCATGGGGCCACCGCGGTCGCCGTACAGCGGCTTGTCGCCGATGTCGATCATCGTGCGCTTCCAGTCGGCCATCGCCGCCGAGTCGCTCTGCGACGCGTGGGCCAGCGTCATGCTCAAGTTGCGCTGCAGATCGTCGAATTGATCGAGCCGCTCGTGGCCGAGTTCGTAGTTACCCCTGTTGGCGTCCGTGATCCCGGTCCAGAACTCCAGGGTCTTCTGCGGCCCGAGACGCGTGGCGAACCGCTCCGCGAAGAGTTCGTCGTTGCCGTACTTCTTGAGCCCGGCGTTGAGCCGGTCGAAGTCCGCGACCGTCAGATCGTCGGGGTTCTTCTTCGCGAGCTCGGCCAGCTCGTCGGCTTCCTTGACGGCCGCGGCGGCGTCGTCCCGGTTGGCGTAGGCGGCATCCGTGAAGCCCAACCGGCTCTGATCCGCGATGGCTTGGAGGACGGTCCGGGCCGTGTCGTCGCTCTCGGTCGCCTTGTCCAGAATCCCCTGGAGCTGATCCCGGAGCGCGGTGATCTCGGTCGCGTTGTCCTTGTCCCCCTGGGCGCGGCCCTCCGGGGGAATATTCGTGGTGACCGTGAAACCGCCGTCGTAGCCGATGACCGTGAGGCTCTTCTTGCGGCCGCCCTCGATGGCATCGACCAACTGCCCGTGGTAGCCCTTCAGTTCGTCCCGGGTGTCGCTGAGGATGTTGTGAATCGACTTGGCCTGGGTGTGGGCGTCGGCGAATTCACCGGCGGTCTTCCCGATGAACTCCTTGGACACCTTGGCGTTCACACCGGCCCAGTCGGCCTTGTTGGCAGCCTGGTGAAGGCCGTCCTCGGCGTCCTTCTTGAGTTCCTCGAGGTGCCCGACGAGCGTCGACCAGTCGGTGACGGCGTCGTCGAGCAGTTTGAAATTCGCGTCACGAAGAGCGTCGAGCTGCATGGGTGTGTGTCCTTGGAGGAGGCGAGAGAAGCGAGGAGGTCAGAAGCGAGGAAGCGAGGAAGTGAGGAAGCGGGTACGGAATCGGCGCCGCTGTCCGGTGGCGCGGCTGAGCCGCTGTCCGCCCGGCCGCCACTACCCCTTCTCGTCCTTCTTGTCCTTGTCTCCGTAATAGACGGGATTCTTCTCGCCCGGCAGGCCGACCCGTTCGTCGAAGCCGGCGTCCAGCGTGTCGATGCTGCTCATCTGCCGCTGGATATAGCCCTCGTCACCGGCGTGCAGCTTCGTCGTGGTGTGCATGTGGTTGGAGATCTGCGCGCACGCGTCCATCAGGGACTTGAGCTGCTCCTCCCACCGGGTCGACACATGCTGGAGCCCGGCACCGAGCGCGAACCCCTGCTTCGACAGGTCGCCGGCCGCGGAGTCACTGCTGGGCACGGCGACGCGGGCCTTGTCCCACAACTGGTTGTAGAGGGAGTTCGCGGCACTCCCGATCTTGGCCAGGTCCTTCTGCCCGACCCGGAGATCGCCGTACTCGCTCGGCAGCACATAGGGTCCGTACGTCCCGCCGCCACCGTCTACATGGTTCAACCGCATGGCAGGCGACTGCCGATCGGCCGCCTGAGCCTTGAGCTGCTCCCACTCTTCCCACGCCATGGACGGACCCTTCCCCCGTGTGCTCGACACCTGATCTCCGGTCAAGCTAGCAACCCGCCCCGGGTAAAGTCCTGGTCAGGTCCGCAATGCGGTGATTGTCGGGGTGTGAAGTTTCGGGGAAGACGCCGCGGGTTCAGGTGACCTTCTTCAAGTCGCCCAAGGCCGCGGGGAGTCTGCTCTCCGTGAGGCAGTTCATCTGCTGGGCGAGCTTGACGGCGGCCCCGTACGCGATACGGGTGAGGTCCTCAGGGGCTTGGGCATCGTGGTTCCGGTCGAGCTTGTACGTCGCGATGACCACGGAGATCGCCGTGTTCTTCTCGCGTCCTGGACCCACGGGGCAGCGGAAGTCGAGCAGCGAGGTGTCGGACGCCGCGCTCGCGTACGGCGCACTCGCGTCTCTCCCGCCGTCGCCCACGATGTCGAAAACGGTCCAGCCGTTGGTGCTTTTCCAGGTGTGGTCCGCGGCCCTGAGCTTGATCCACTGGGCGGAGACGGTCAGTTGACCTCCGGTGAGGTCGTCCGTGGCGACCGGCAGGCAGAGGTCGAACTCCTTGCCCCGGTGTTCGAAGGAGGTATTGCCGAGCAGTTTCTGCTTCGCCTCGGAGAGGCTCCTGACCTTCTCGTCCAGAGTGAGCGAGGACTCGGTGAAGTGCTTGGAGTCGGTGAGCCTCTCCAGCGCGGACGCCGGCTCGCCGTTCAGCAAGGAGCCGCACACCTGCGATGCCGCCCGGCTCTTGCTCGAAGAGCTCGATTCACCCGTCGGGGTCGGCTTCGGATCCGACTTCGACGAGCAGCCGCAGAGCGCGACCGCGAGGACGGCGACCGCCGTCGCGAGCGCTGACTTCGAGAGGGGGAAGGTCATGGTTCAGCCTTCGGAGGAGGGGAGCTGGCCGACGTCTTCCTGGAGCTGGCTTCCGCTGCTGTAGCCGTCCTGGTGTGCGCTGACCAACGCGTTGCTGAGCGTCTGATACGTGTCTCTGGTCCAACGGGAATCATGGTCGGCCCTGTTGAGCACCGTGTACGCCGGCTGCATCGAGGCCTTGAAACCGTGCTCGTAGACCTGGTTCCCCTCGGCGTGGTACTGCTCGGAATTGTCCCTGTGCTGCGCCTCGGTGTACGCGTCCAGGTTCTTCTCGATCAGCGTGCCCGTCACTTCGCTGGTCTGATCGCCGACGATGGGGATCACCGTGGCGGCGAGACCGGTCTCCGCCTCGGGCACGAGCGAGAACATCCCGCCGGTGACCGCGCCGACGACCATCTTCTGGCGGTCCATGCGGGCGTCGATCGCCTTGTTGTACGCCTCGTCCATGGCCTGCCCATGAGCCTTGATCTGCTCGGCGCGGGCCCTGTCGAGCGTGCCCTGGACCTCGGCTCCCGTACGCACCGCGGTCTCGGCCTGGACGCTGTGCACATGGCCCTGCGCGTCGACCGTCGGCGGGTGCGCGTCGACCGGGGAGGTGCTGTACACCTGCTGGGCCTGGCCCACTTCGGTGTACGCGAGCGGATCCTGCCCCAGCGTGCTCAGGAACTTGGTGACCCCGAGACCCTTGGCGTCGAAGTGCGCACGCTCGCCGAGTGAGCTGCGGCCCCCGTTGTCCATGGCGTAGAGGGACTTGTCGGCGTCGTGGTCCATGGCCCAGTCGATGTCGTCGATGTACGCGGCCCCGATCTTCCCGAGGCTGTCCGAGATGCCCTGCTGCTTGTGCATCAACTGCGCACCGCTGAGGCCGACTTGGTCGTGTCCCTGGTACTCGGCGTCCCGCCCGTACAGCGCGACCACCTTCTCGGCGACCCTGGCCGTGTCCGCGTCGCGGTGCAGCGCGGGCGGATGCGCGTCGTACGGCGCCCCGGTCGTCGCGGACTCCAGCGCGTGCCCGAGCGAGTCGTACCCCGCGACGGTCTTCGCGTGTTCGCCCACGGAGTCCTCGGGCCACTCGCGCTTGTCGGTCAGGTAGTCGAAGTTGTCGCCCTCGTTGAAGAACTGCGTCGAAGCGTCCGAGTTGTGGCCCAGCGCCTCCATGAACCCGGTCATCGGGTCCCGCCCGGCGTCGTCGGCGTCGCCGTAGTGGAGCTGCTCCCACTGGCCCGAGTGGTCCCAGAAGAGCACGTCCTTGCGGGTGACGCGGCGCTGGAGGCCGCCGTACTCGTCCGAGGTGTGCGACTTCTCGTAGGCGATGAGGTGGTCGCCGTAGTCGTGGAGGAAGTCGGTCCGGTACTCCCCGTTGCGCATCAGGTTGCTCATCGCCTGGAAGCCGTAGACGGGGTTCTCGCCGCCCGGGCGGACGTTCTGGCCGCCGAGGTCGATGACGTCGGTCTTCCACGTCCGCATGGAGTCGCTGTCGGAGTGGCTGGCCGTGGCCAGTGCCATGCCGAGTTGCTTCTCGAAGCCTTCGACGAGCTTCATCCGTTCCTTCCGCGCGGCCGAAAGGCCTTCGCGGGAACGGGGGTTGACGGCGAACTGGGCGTCGTCGACCAGGCCCGAGGAACTCCATCGTCCTCTTGGCGCCCGCGTGGGTCGCGAACTCCTCGGCGAAGAGCGGGTCGTTCCTGTACTGGGCGAGCGTGGTGTTGAGCTCGTCGAGTTCGGTGTTGCTGACGTCGCCCGGGTCCTTGTCGAGGATCTTGGCCAGCTTGTCGGCGGCCGCCACGGCCTTCGCGGCGGAGTCGCGGTCCGTGTACGCGGCGTCGGAGAAGCCGTACTCGGCCTGGTCGATGAGGAGTTGGAGGACCTTGGCGGCGCTGTTGTCGCTCTCGGTGGCCTTGCCGAGGATGTGCGCGATCTCCGTGCGGAGCGAGTCGATGTCCTGCTGGCTGGTGGTGTCGGTCCTGCCGCCGGGGTCGGATGCCCAGTCGGGGCGGGTGTTCTGGGTGACGACGAAGGTGCCGTCGCCGGTGTCGACCACGGTGACATGCTTCTTGCCGCAGCGGTCGATGGCGTCATTCAACTGAGCCTGATAGCCGACGAGTTCGCCGTGGGTGTCGCCGAGGATCCTGGCGATCGAGTCGGCCTGAGTGTGCGCGTCACCGAACTCGGTCGCGGTCTTGTCCACGAACTCGCGGGTGACGGTGGCGTTGAGTCCCGCCCAATCGGCCTTGTCCGCCTTGGACTTGAGGTCGTCCTCGGCGCCCTTCTTGAGGTCGGCGAGGCTCTTGGTCATCTGCTGCCAGTCGGTGACCGCCTCGCCGAGCTGCTGGAAGGTGCCGTAACGGAGCGCGTCGAGGTCCATCAGTTCCGCCCGCTCCGGTGGTCGAAGCCGTCGTCGAGGGTGGAGATGCCGCTGATGGAGTCGGCGATGTAGACCTCGTCGCCGGCGTGCGCGCCCTTGGTGTAGTCGAGGTGGTTGGAGATGTGCGCGGTGGCGTCCAGGAGCGACTGGGTCTGTTCGGCCCAGCGTTCGGCGACGTGGTCGAGTGCGGCGCCGAGCGCGAAGCCCTGCTTCTTGAGGCCGTCGGCCGCGGTGCGGGAGGCGGTTCGTGCGTGGGTGCTGTAGTGGGTGAAGTCCTGGTGGAGCCGGTAGGCGGCGTCGCCGACCGCGGCCAAGTCCTTCTGGCTGACGCGCAGATCACCCTGCGGACTGTCCCCGCCGCCGCTCCCGCCCGGGTCCGCCGGCAGTTGGTTCAACTCCATCTTCGCCGAGTGCCGCTCCGCCGCCCGGGCCTTGAACTGCTCCCACTCGTCCTACGCCATGCGTGGATACCTCCCCGTTGCCGCCGTATTCCGTTATGCCCCGTAGTTTGCGCTTTGCCCAAGGAGCGTGCTCGCGGCGGGGCAAAGGTGGCGTCAACGTAGCAACCGGTTTGTCAGGCTCAGGTTTTGTAGTCGCAAAGATCTTTCGATGTCGTGGGTGGGAGGTCTGGGGTGCCGGGCCGGCCCCACGGCCCCGCGGTTGCGCTGTCGTCCGTAGCCCGTAGCCCGTCGCTTGTCACTTGTCGAACGCCGCGATGGTGATGTCTGGTTCGTCGTGGCGGCGGACTGGCTGTGGGTGCGGTCGCGGGGGAAGCGGCGTACGGGAGTTGCCGGTGCCCGCGGTTCGTAGCGTGTGGAAATGTGATGAAGATCGTGAACCGTGACGTGTTCGAGGAGGTTGGGCGTGGTCACGGTTGGGCGGCCGGTGGATGGGTAACGCCATCAGGGGCCGTGTGACCAGTGGGAGTCGAACCGGCGAATCGGGCAAACTGTGGCGTCCGGGCCGGTTGCGTAACTGAGTTAACACACAGCGCGGTTGGAGCCCATGTACAGGTTGACTACAGTGGTAAACGCGTTGTCAGGTGCGGCTCGGTTTGCGATCGTACGGTGAGCGGATGGGATCGGCGCGGCTTGGCCGCGGCCGATGGATGTACGGGGAAACGGGGAGGAGCGTCGTGCTTCCGGCAGACATGGTGGGGGGCGTGTCGGCTACCAGGGCGAAGGACCTGGAGGCGAGTAGCGAAGCGCTGACCGACTTCGTGAACCGGGTGGACAAGGTTCTGCGCGATCTCGAGGGGTCGGCGGGGAATCCGAAACGGGTGGGTGCGCAGACGGTCAGCGCGGGGTCGATCCACAGAGGTGGGCGTGGCGCCTTCCACGAGGCGGACGGCCTGTACGACGAGTACCACGCGGTCCACAACAAGCTCACCTCCCTGTCCAAGACGCTGCATCTGCAGATCGAGGCGATCGGTATCGCCGTGCAGGGTGCCAGGGGCACCTTCGACGGGGTGGAAGAGGATCAGCGTCGGCGGTTCTGGGAGATCCAGACGGAGATCACGAGGATCAACAACGCCTCGGGTCCCGAGCGCACCAACACCGCCAACTCCGGGATGAGTGGGTGACGATGACTGACGATCAGCACAAGGCGGACCTGAGCAGGGTCGCCAGCCAGAACAAGTTCACCGATCTGGCTCGGGGTGTCGAGGAGCGTCCGAAAGAGAGCGGGCTCCTGGCCGGCCTCGTCTACAACCCGGTCCGCGCGGTGGTCGAGAGCACGTCGCAGGGCCAGGCCGTCCATGACTCCGTGCACGGGCCGTCCAGCGACCGTCGTACGAACTTCGAGAGCCGCCCGCTCAACGAGATGGTCGACCTCGTGGAGCGGACGAACCCGGAGGACCTGGAGTCCTCCGGCAAGGCACTGTGGGACGCGCGCGATGCGATCAAGGCGGCGGCCGACGAGCTCAGCGGTCACATCGACAGGGTCCGGTGGGCCGGGAAGTCGGGCGACGCGTTCCGCAAGTGGGGGAGTGAACTCGTCACCCAGACGCAGAGCCTGAGCACTTTCGCCGGGGGTGCGGGCGACCAGATCACCGCCGCCGCCATGGGCCTGGCGTCCGTGCGCAGTGCTATGCCGGCTCGCGATACGCAAGTGGAGCGGAAACACCCCGCGACGTTCACGGCGGCAGAGAAGGTCGCGAACAAGGACGAGTACACCGCGGCCGTACGTGTGGAGAAGGATCGTCAAGAGGCGATCAACCAGATGAATCGGCTGTCGTCGTACTACGTGGTGTCCAAGGACGAGCTGGCGGCTTTGAACAGTGCGGCGCCTGAGTTCACGGCCATGCCGGATGTGGGAGTACCTGATCCTGATCCGACATGGCGGGACGGCTCTGGTGGGTCCAAATCAGGAGACAGCCAAAAGACTCGTACGGCCACTGTGCCGGGTCATCATGAAACGCTTGCAGTGGCTACGAGCAATAGCGGCAAGCACGTCGTAAGTGATGTCGTGTCGCCCGTCAAAGACGTCACCGGTCATGTGACGCCTCCTGATGTCTCCACGCACACGAATATCGATAGCGTCGGTACATTGCCGCCAACCACCACCGTGCCTGCGACGGTCCACAACCCGCCGGTCATGGGTGCGCCTGCCCCGGGCGGTGGTCAGACCAACGCCTTCGACAATGGCTTGGGAACTCCCATGCCCAACGGCCCCCTGGGCCGGAGTATCAGTGGGGCGGGCGGGCTCAAGAACCCGACCTCCGCGCAGGGGCGAACCGGCACTTCAGACCCAAGGAACTCGAGCACGGGACGGACGGTGGGCCGTGGGCCCGCGAGTCAGATGGGCCGCGCTACGGAGACTGGCCGGTCTCTGGCCAAAGGCACTGCCTCTGGAGCGAAGTCGTCCCCGATGGGTCGTGGTGTCACGGGTGGTACTCCGAGAGCGAGTGGTGCGGCGACTCCGCGAGCAAACGGTGGTTCGGCCACCGGCGCCGGTCGTTCGAATGGTGTGGTGGGCGGACGGCCCACCAACGGCACAGGCAATTCGGCGAAGGGCGGGTCCAGGATTCCTCGTGGCAACGTCATCGGAGCCGAGGAAACGACCGGCTCCCGGTCCGTGCCCGGTCGGCCGGGGCAGCGTGGAGTCTTCGGAGCGCCCGATGCTGCTGCCAGGTCGGCCTCGAACGCATCGAAGGCCCGTGGCGGTACGGGCGCGTCCGAAAGTGTCACGGCGGTGCCCACCGAGCGCAAATCTGCTGCCCGAGCCGAACGCAATGGCATGACGCGCGGTGGCTCCGGACTCGTACGCGGACCTGGCAGCCAAGGGAAGCCTGGCGACAAAGAACGAGCGGACGGAGCTTCGTGCCCCGACCACCTTGTTGAGGACGAAGAGACACACTTGCCCATCCAGCCGCGGCGTGATGTGCCGCCGGCCGTCAACTGAGCGCGAGCGAGGACAGCCAACGTCATGAAGTCAGGGAACAGCCGTCCAGCCCGGAGGGCTGCGCTGCTCAGGACACGCCGCGCCGGACGAGTACGTGCCGTAGGTGCGGTCCTCGGCGCCCTGGCTGTAGTGAGCGTGGGATTCGCGCCGAATGCCGGTGCTGCCGACGCTCAGTCGAAGCAGTGGTACCTGGACGAGATGCAGGTCCACCAGATGTGGAAGGTCAGCACCGGCAAGGGCGTAAAGGTCGCTGTCATCGACAGCGGAGTAAATCCGAATACGCCTTCGTTGAAGGGACAGGTTCTGGTCGACGAGGTGCCCAAGGCGGTCTCGTACCACTCGACGGTCGACTACGTCGGCCATGGGACAACCATGGCCGAGTTGATTGCCGGTACCGGATCTGACGGTGGCCTGCAGGGACTGGCACCGGGCGCGAAGATCGTCCCCTATCGCGTCTCCTTCACTGGGATGAAGGCCAGTGCGGCGGAGAAGAAGAAGACGCCTAAGCCGTGGCAGGCGATCAGGGCCGCAGCCGACACCGACGCAAAAATCATCAGCATGTCCTTCGGAGGGTTTGTCAGCCCACCGGAGGAGGAAGCGATCAAGTATGCCGCTTCAAAAGGCAAGTTGATGGTCGCCGCAGTGGGAAATGCGGGTACAGGGAAAGGTACTGGCAATATCGACTATCCCGCTGGTTACCCTTATGTGGTCGGCATCGCGGCGGTTAATTCTTCGTTCGCCGTCACGAAGTTCTCTTCGTACGGAAACTACGTCGACCTCGTGGCACCCGGTGATGGATTTCCGGGATGGTGCGATACCACTTTCCGCTCTTACTGCGACAAGGCCGGCACGAGTCCCGCGACCGCGATCGCCGCAGCCTCCGCCGCCCTCATCTGGTCCGCCCACCCCAACTGGACGGTCAACCAGGTCACCCGCTCCCTGATCGACACGGCGAGCCGGACGTGGGCGGAGAACGACCCGAGCAAGTACGCCGGTTACGGGTTTGTCCGTCCCCGCGAGGTGTTGGAGAACGCCAAGTACGACGCGGGCGCCGCCAACGTCGACCCGCTCGCGAAGGAGAACGGCGGCAACCTGCTGGCCAAGTCGGCGAGTTCCTCCTCGGCAACGTCGAATCCGTCCGCGTCGGCCACGTCAGAGGCCCGGCAAAAGACTTCTACCGGCGGCACTTCCGCAGCGGGATCAAGCGCGGAGTCGTCCAACAACAGCAACACACTCTGGATCGCCCTCGGTGGCGCCGCCGCCGTGCTCGTCATCGGCGGGGCCGGCGTGGCCGTAATGCGCGCACGGCGAGCCAGGTAACCGGGATATCCACGCAGACCGCGATTCGGTCAACACAAGAAGGGTGAGCTGACCATGTCCAACAAGCAGAAGCTCGAAGATGCCGCAGTAGTCGATATTCAGAAGCAGATGCTCGACAAGTACGACGGCATCGCCAAGCGCGTGCACGGGCTCCAGGGTGTGATCGACGGGCTCGAAGGTCAGTGGCACGGTATTGGTCGTGCCGCGTTCGACAAGAAGCAGTACGAGATCAATGAGTCGCTGCAGAAGATCGGCACCATTCTCGGTGACGTCATCGAGGCGATGACCGCGACGCGGAACATCAAGGACAGCAAGGAAGACGAAGTCCGCGCGGCGGTCAACAAGATCGACCTCCAGGACGGCGCCCCGACCGTGCCCTCGTCCTCGCTGAGTTCCTACTGAGAGTTCCTGCCGAGTTCTTGCTGAGCTTCTATTGAGCTCTTCTTGAACTCCCACTCAGTTCCCACAGCCCCATACGAGCGAGACGAGGTACACACGCATGAGCCGTAACTCCGACGGCCTTTCCGTCACTTATGACGGGCTTGACTTCGCGGCCACCAAGATCGGCAACGAGGCGAAGCAACTGGAGCAGGACCTTCAGGAGCTTCGCGCGCTGGTCGTGAAGAGCCTGCAGTACTGGGAGGGTGACGCGCAGAACACCTTCAACGAGAAGCTGCACCGCTGGGACAAGGAAGCAAACGACATCCACACCGCGCTGACCGGCATCGGCCACGTCGTGTACACGTCGGGCGGTACCTACATGGAAGGCGACAAGAAGGCCGCCAGCTACTTCCAGTAGGCGGGACGAGGATCGTAGAAGGCAGCGGGGTGGACGCGCGCGGGAGGCGTCCACCCCGCTGTCGTACCGAGCCATGGGCGAGAACGAGAAGATGGGCGCATGCCCATGCACGTGGCCATGCCGGATGCAACGCCCACGCCGAAACGCGGACGTCCTACGGCCGCGACACGGCCGACCGGCAGGATCGACCCCTACACGATCGTCACCCGGCTCGACAGCCATCTCCCCGCCCACACCCCGGTCCGCTCCCCGAGCGGACGGTGCTCGCGCTCGTCGTAGCGCTGGCCGAGACGCTCGCTGTGGTGCACGGGCAGGAGTTGACGCATGCGGGTGTGTCCCGCTGCCGTGCTGCTCGCTGTCGACGGGCCTCGGCTCGGGTGGAACCGTGTCTTTCTCCTGCACGACAGCAAGGTCATCACGTTCACCACGTTCTGAAAGCCTCCGTGGACGGCGAGCGAAGGCGCTGGGCGTAGGGGCCGAAGGCGGCTTCCAGGTGGTAGAGCGCCCCGTCGCCGTAGGAGTCGCCGCCGAGTACGCAGCTCTCCAGCGGGGTCGAGCCGGACGCCTTGGTCTCCTCGGCAGACGATGCCCTCGTCCTCGGACACGCCGAGGCCACGGCAGGCACCTGCCGTGGCCTCGGCGTGTCCGAGGACGAGGAGTGCTCCGGCGCGGACGCGAGCGCGGGGATGCGGCCGCCGAACTCGGCCTCGCACGACCGGCGTTCGGTCGCCTTCCGGGCGGTGGCCGCCGCGAGTTCCGCGACGGCGTGGGCCCCGGTGTCGTTGTCGTGGGACTCGCCGCCCGCTGTCGACACGACGAGCGAGGCGGGCCTGTCGGTGCAGGACACCACCACCGCGGTGTTGCGCCGGTCCGAGTAGCCGAACCAGCCGCCGCCGAGCGCCACCGGCAGGATGTCCGCCAACTAGGTGTGCAGCTAGGTGTGCAGCATGTCGAACATGTCGAAACGGGACGTGGACCCTACGACGTCCTCGGCGACCAGCCCGACGGCCACCCGCAGATCGGCGACCTGGCAGGTGTCGAAGCCTTCGTCGTCGAACCCGTTGTACCGATCGCGGGACAACCCGGCGTCGATGTCGAGTGAGGTGAAGCCGGCCGACTCCTCGTAGGGGATCAGCCCGTCGCAGTACGTCGCCAGCTTGTCCGCGTAGCGCTACCCCTTGCCGGTGTCGCTCCACCGGTACCAGCCGTACCCCGCCGAGACGACGAGCGCCACCGGCAGCGTGACACCGAGGACGGTCCGCCGCAGAGCCTTCCGCGCCGCTCCCGCCCTCGGCTTCGTCACTCCGTCATGTCCGGGACCTGGCCGATCTGGACCAGCGGCTTGCCGCGCTTCCGGGACACGAACACGCCCCGCCCGGCGGGCATCGGCCGCGGCCGTACGCCGCCCAGGAGGTCGCCCTCGGCCGGGTCGCCCGCCAACACCACGCCCTGGGCGCCGAGTTCCTTCATCCGCTGCATGAAGGACTCGTAACCGGCCCGCCCCGCACCGGCCGTGGAGCGGGCGATGACGAAGCGCACACCCACGTCCCGGGCGAACGGCAGGAGTTCCGTCAGGCCCGACAGCGGGTTGCCGCTCGACGTGGACACCAGGTCGTAGTCGTCGATGATCACGAACACCTGCGGGCCCCGCCACCAACTCCGGTCCCGGAGCTGCTGCGGTGTGACGTCGGACGTCGGTGTCCGGCGCTGCATCAGATCGGCCAGCGCGTCCATGTGGTGCTGCATCTGGTTCGACATGGGGATGTACTCGGCCAGGTGCGAGGTCGGGGTCACGCCCAGCAGGGAACGCCGGTTGTCGACCACGAAGAGCTTGCACGCGCTGCCGTCGTAGCGCTCGGTGAGGCG
This sequence comes from Streptomyces sp. NBC_01478, assembly GCF_036227225.1. Lineage (GTDB taxonomy): Bacteria > Actinomycetota > Actinomycetes > Streptomycetales > Streptomycetaceae > Streptomyces. The sequence continues at coordinate 8,427,287 of NZ_CP109444.1, forward strand.
CTTGATGATGAGCTTGAGCAGGTTCGACTTGCCGGACTCGCTCTCGCCGAAGACCAGGAAGAACGGGTCCTGGTCGAAGTCGACGAACACCGGCTCCAGGTTGTCCTCGTCGAGCGCGAAGGAGACGCCCCGGTTCGGGAAGCGGTCGCCCGGGGGCAGTTGGGCAGCCGCGAACTCCCTTGGCAGCAGGCGGACTTCGGGCGCTCCGGGCTCCTGCCAGTGGCGGGCCACCTCGGCCGCGAGAGCCGTCGTAGCCTCCGCGAGGTCCGTGTCGGAGGACAGGCCGTCGATGCGCGGGACGGCCGCCATGAAGTGCTGTTTCTGCGGGGTCTGGCCCCGACCGGGCACGCCCGTGGGCACGTTGGCGGCGGCCTTGCGGTCGAACTCCGAGTCCATCGGGTCGCCGAGCCGCAGCTCCAGCCGGTTCATCAGGTGGTCCTTCATGTTCGCGCGGACCTCCATGGAGCGCGACGCCGTGAGGATCACATGGATGCCGTAACCGAGGCCGCGGGCCGCGATGTCCAGCACCAGCGGCTCCAACGCCTCATAGTCCGTGCGGAAGTTGCCCCAGCCGTCGATGACGAGGAAGACGTCGCCCCAGGGCTGGTCGGTCACCGAGATGTCGCCCCGCGCGCGGCGGGCGCGGAACTCCGCGATCGAGGAGATGCCGACCGTACGGAAGTACTCCTCGCGGCGGGTCATCACGCCGTAGACCTCGGCCGCCGTGCGCCGGACCTTCTCGGGGTCGAGACGGGAGGCGACCCCGCCCACGTGCGGCAGACCGGCCACCGCCGACAGGCCGCCACCGCCGAAGTCCAGTGCGTAGAACTGCACTTCGTGCGGGGTGTGGGTGAGCGCGAACGACGCGATCAGGGAGCGCAGCAGCGTCGACTTGCCGGACTGCGGGCCACCCAGGATCTGCATATGGCCGGCCGCGCCACCGAAGTCGGTCCACAGCGGATCGCGCCGCTGCTCGTACGGCTTGTCGACCAGGCCGACCGGGACGATGAGCCGGCCCGCGCCCTCGTAGCCAGGCTGCGTCATGCCGCGCCCCGGTACGGCGGCGAGGCCGGGCAGCAGGGAGTCGAGCGACGGCGGGCTGTCCAGCGGGGGCAGCCACACCTGGTGGGCGGCCGGACCCTGCGCCTCAAGGCGCCGCACGATCACGTCGAGCACGGTGTCGGCGAGCGCGTCGTCCTTCTCCTCGGCCGCCGCGCCCTCCCGCCGCTGTCGCGGCACGGGCGCGTACTGCACCGGCACCTGCGCCGCCGTGAACAGCACCGGCCTGCGGTCCACCGGGAGCGGCCCGCCGAGCGCGGCGGACTGCTGCGAACTCGTGCGGTACACCCCGGAGACGTACGCCGCCTTGAAGCGGACCATCTCGTCGGTGCCGTACTTCAGGAAGCCGGAGCCCGGCACGTTCGGCAGCTCGTACGCGTCCGGCACCCCGAGCGCCGCCCGCGACTCGGCCGCCGAGAACGTACGCAGACCGATCCGGTACGACAGGTAGGTCTCCAGGCCGCGCAGCCGGCCCTCCTCCAAGCGCTGCGAGGCCAGCAGCAGATGCACGCCCAGCGAACGGCCGATACGGCCGATCTGCACGAACATCTCGATGAAGTCCGGCTTGGCGGTGAGGAGTTCGCTGAACTCGTCGATCACCAGGACGAGCGAGGGGACGGGCTGCAAGGGGGCGCCCGCCGCCCGCGCCTTCTCGTAGTCGTGGATGTTCGCGTAGTTGCCCGCGTCGCGGAGCATCTCCTGGCGGCGGTTCAACTCGCCGCGGATCGAGTCACCCATACGGTCGACGAGGGTCAGGTCGTCGGCCAGGTTGGTGATCACGGCCGCCACGTGAGGCATCTGCGCCATGCCGGCGAAGGTCGCACCGCCCTTGAAGTCCGCGAGGACGAAGTTCAGCGTCTCCGAGGAGTGCGTCACCGCGAGGCCGAGGACCAGCGTGCGCAGCAGCTCCGACTTGCCGGAACCGGTCGCGCCGACACACAGCCCGTGCGGACCCATGCCCTCCTGGGCCGCCTCCTTGAGGTCGAGCATCACGGGCCGGCCGTCCTCACCGAGCCCGATCGGCACCCGCAGCCGCTCGGCCGTCGAGCGCGGGCGCCAGGTCCGCTTCGGGTCGACGGAGGCCGCGTCGCCCAGGTTCAGCAGATCCGTGAACTCCAGGTTGGCGAGCAGTGGTTCGTCGTCGTCACCGCCCGACACCATGCGCAGCGGCGCCAGTTGGCGCGCCAGCGCCTCGGCGGCCTCGTACGACAGCACGTCCGGCGTGCCTTCGTAGACCATGCCGTGGCCCGACTCCAGGCGGAGTTCCTTCGGGTGGACGACGATCGAGAGGTCACCGCGTCCGCTGTTGAGGTCGCCGGGCACGACCTCGACGATCGTCACCCCCTGGAGGCCCTCGGGGCTGGCGAGGAAGGAGGTCGGCGGCAAGGAGACGCCGTCCAACACGACCACCAGATGCGGCTGTTCGGGCACCGGCGCTCCGGCGGGGTGGAAACGCGGCCGGCCCTGGAGCCGCTCCGTGAGCATCTCCTCCAGCTCCATCGGGTCGGTGCTGATCAGGCGCATGCTGCCCGCGCCGTCCGCTACCTCCTGTGCCTGCGCGTGCGGCAGCCACTTGGCCCACTCCCACTCGGGCGCCGACGCACGCCCGGTGGCGACGGCGACGACGAGATCCTCGGGGGAGTGCAGCGAGGCGAGGGAGGCGGCGACCGCGCGGGCGGTGCCGCGCACGGTGACCGGCTCGCCGCTGATCGTCACGTGGTAAAAGGCGCGCAGCGAGACCGCCATCGGCAGGTCCTCAAGGGTGCCGTGCGTGGCCAGGAAGCGCTGCATCGCGCCCGCGGTCAGCGGCTCCAACTGGTCGACCGGCGCGGTCTCCGGCGGGATCAGGGGAGTGGCGAGTCCCTGCGGGCCGAGGCCCACCCGCACCTGTCCGAAGTCCTCGTCGTTCGTGCGCCGTTCCCACACCCGGCTGCCCTCGGCGACCAGTGCCCACAGTTGCTCCGGCGAAGGGTGCAGGTAGTACTGGGCGTCGCGCTGGGCCCGCGCGGTCTCCAGGGCCGTACGACGCGTCTGCGACAGATAGCGCAGATAGTCACGGCGCATGTCGGCCATCTGCCCCTGGGTGCCCCGGCGGTAGCGCACCAGCATCGAGACGCCCATCGCGACCGTCGACGCGATCATCACCATGCCCATGATCTTCATGAAGGGCCCGGCGCTGGAGTTGAAGAAGAACACCACCGACCCGCCCATGCCGAGCATGGGCAGGAGCTGCATCAGCGCGCCCTCCTGCTGGCCCCGCGGCAGCTCCGGCGGAGCCTGCAGCATGACCTCGTCCGTGGGCACTTCCTTCGGCAGCGACCTCGGCGGGCGCTTGACGACGATCTGGCTCACTAAGCACCAATTCCCTTGCCGGACCGAGTTGTTTCGTCCGCCGCCCCGTGTCGGGCGGACGCCGATCCGCACTGCGCGATCCTACTGACAACCACTGACAACGACGGGCGGTAGGGTGCCCGTGAGACGTGTGAGCAGTTGCGAATCGTTCCGGGAAAACCGGGCAAAACCGCAGCGTTCGCGGTCGGCGGATCCCGTCGAGTCCCTGTCGAGTCCCGGGCGCGACGGCGCTGTTGACCGGTGTGACGGGTGGCACGGCACGACCTGCACAGGATCTTTACGGCGGAATCTCTATGACGGACGCGCGCGGCGGCTTCGCGGACCGTCCGTCACTGACAAGGGGGAACAGCAGGTGAGCATCACGGCCTCCGCGCCGACCGGCGCGACCGGTGGATCGGGCACCGGAGCCCCTTCCGCGGCGAGTATGGGCTTCGGCTTCTGCCGCGTCACCATCGTGGCGCCCGACAGCCGGATCGACGTGGCCCTGCCCGACGACGTACCGGTCGCCGACCTGTACCCGGAGATCCTGCGGCTGTCCCAGCAGAGCCTCGCCGAGGGCGCCCCGGTCGGCTACCACCTCGTGCGCCGCGACGGCACCGTCCTGGACGGCGCCCGCTCCTTCGCCGCGCAGCGCATCCTCGACGGCGAACTGCTCACCTTGCGCCCCTTCGCCGACTCGCTGCCGCCCGCCGTCTACGACGACGTCTCCGAAGCGGTCGCCTCCGCCGTCACCCGTGACCGTGCCCTGTGGAACGGCGAGTTGACGCGCGCCGCCGGTCTCGTCGCGGCCGGCGTCCTGCCCACGCTGCTCGCGTTCGTGGCCTGGAGCTCCCAGATCCGCCACGACATGAACAGCCTCCAGGGCATCGTCGCCGGCCTCGCCGGCATCCTCCTCGTCACCATCGCCTGCGTACGCGCGCGTGTGTACGACGACCGGGGCTCCGCGGTCGCCCTGGGCCTGGGCGCGCTCCCGAACATCGCCGTGGCCGGCTCGGGACTCCTGCCCTTCTCCGAAGGGCAGGGCATCGGGCGGCTGCAGTTCCTGCTCGCCTGCGCGGCCGTCCTCGTCGCCACCGTGGTCCTCACCCTGGTCTCGCCCGGCGGCGACGGCCCCTTCGTGGCCTTCGTCCTCGCGTCCGCGATCGGCCTGGTGACGACCTTCGTCGCGATGCTCACCGACCTCAGGCCCATCGAGACGGCCGCCGTCTGCGCCCCGCTCTCGGTGTGCGCGCTCGCCTTCCTGCCGGGCCTGTCCATGCGCTTCGCCCGCCTCCCCATCGGCTTCGAACCGCCCAACCCCAACCGCGGCGGCTACGGCGACGCCGAACCCGTGGCCCAGGAGCCCGTCGACGCCGAACGCATCGCGGCCCGCGCCCGGCGCGGCCACGAACTCCTCGTCGGTCTGGTCGGCGGCTGCGCCCTCGTCTCCGTCGGCGCCTCGATCGTCCTCGGCTTCTCCAGCGACATCTGGGCCCAGCTCCTCGCGCTGGCCACCGGCATCGCGATGCTGATGCGCGCCCACCTGTTCCGCTACACCGCCCAGGTCGGCGCCACCCTCGCCGCGGGCCTCGCCGCGCTCGTCTTCCTGGGCCTCGGCCTCGCCCTGAGCCCGCCGCACGCGTACGTGCGGGACGCGGTCCTGGGCGACGCGACCTCGCTCGACATCCGCAGCGTCTGGCTCGCGGCGGCGGTCGCCGCCGCCACGGTGCTGGTCACCGCGATCGCCCTGATCACCCCGAAGCGCGGAGTCACCCCCTTCTGGGGCCGCTTCCTGGAGATCGCCGAGAGCTTCGTCCTGCTCACCCTGATCCCGCTGTCCCTGGCCGTCTTCGACGTGTACGCGCAGGCACGGGCGATGACCAGTTAGGGGCCGTACAGGCAGGGAAAAGGGGCGGCACACGCGTGTGCCGCCCCTTTTCCCTGCCTACGACTACTGCTCCTCCGGAGCCGGCTCCAGGTCGAACTCGCCGTCCCGGGCGCCCAGCACGAACGCCCGCCACTCCGCCTCCGTGTACCGCAGCACGGTCTCCGGGTCGAGCGACGAACGCATCGCCACCCCTCCGTCGGGCAGGTCGGCGATCTCGACGCGCTCCTCGTGCTCCTCCGTGCCCGGCGCGCTGCGCCACTCGACACCCGAGATGTCGAGGGCGTACAGCTCGTCCCGCTCCCGCTCCTTGCGTGCCTTGATCTCCTGCTCCGTCTCCGCCATGGCGAAGCGACCCCTTCCCGACGAACCGACGTGATCTACATGTACGCGTAGATGTAGATCACCCTAGTGGCCGTATGTACGCCGGTCGGAGCCCTTCACAGACCTGGACCGAGGCATCCTCCCAGGCTGGTACGCTGGGTAGCGGCCGTTTGTGTACGCACCCCTGGAGTTCACCGCTCCGGAGGCAGCGCCCAGCGGATACCCGCCTCCCGAGTTATGGAAGCTCCCCTGAGAAGTGGACCAGGGGCACTCGGTGGCACATCTCAGACTACGAGGAGTACGCGTGTCGCTCGACGCCGCTACGAAGAAGCAGCTCATCACCGAGTTCGGTCAGAAGGAGGGCGACACCGGCTCCCCCGAGGTCCAGGTCGCCATGCTCTCGCGCCGTATCTCGGACCTGACCGAGCACCTCAAGACCCACAAGCACGACCACCACTCCCGTCGTGGTCTGCTGATCCTGGTCGGTCAGCGCCGCCGGCTGCTCCAGTACCTGGCCAAGAAGGACATCCAGCGCTTCCGTGCGCTGGTGGACCGCCTGGGCATCCGTCGCGGTGCGGCGGGCGCCAAGTAAGACGCCGTGAAGGGAGCGGTTCCCGAAACGATCGGGAGTCGCTCCCTTTGCCGTACGTGCGGATTGCCCGTACGTGCGGAAACGTGCGGAGTGTCACTGCCGCTTTGTAGTGTGGTAGCACAACGCAATACGCACGACACGGCACGACAACGCACGACAGCACGACAGCACGACACCGTACGAAACGAACGAGGAGAAGCGCGCCTCGCAGCCGCCGGTCCTCGGTAGTGGCCCCCGGGCAGGAAGCCCCGGGTGCTTCGATCGAAGACCGGCCCGCACCAGACAGCGCTTCTCCGCCACCGTCCCCCCGCCACACGGGCGGGGAGGGACGAAAGACGACAAGTAACGGAGAAAACGCTAGTGGAGAACGAGACCCACTACGCCGAGGCCGTCATTGACAACGGCACTTTCGGCACCCGCACCATCCGCTTCGAGACGGGCCGCCTGGCCAAGCAGGCCGCCGGCTCCGCCGTGGCGTACCTGGACGACGACACCATGGTGCTGTCGGCCACCACCGCCTCCAAGAACCCCAAGGACCAGCTCGACTTCTTCCCCCTCACGGTGGACGTCGAGGAGCGGATGTACGCCGCCGGCAAGATCCCCGGCAGCTTCTTCCGCCGTGAGGGCCGGCCTTCCGAGGACGCGATCCTCACCTGCCGCCTGATCGACCGCCCGCTGCGCCCGTCCTTCAAGAAGGGCCTGCGCAACGAGATCCAGGTCGTCGCGACGATCATGGCCCTCAACCCCGACCACCTGTACGACGTCGTGGCGATCAACGCCGCCTCCGCGTCCACGCAGTTGGCCGGTCTGCCCTTCTCCGGCCCGGTCGGCGGCGTCCGCGTCGCGCTGATCAACGGCCAGTGGGTCGCGTTCCCGACGCACACCGAGCTCGAGGACGCCGTCTTCGACATGGTCGTCGCCGGTCGCGTCCTGGAGGACGGCGACGTCGCGATCATGATGGTCGAGGCCGAGGCCACCGAGAAGACCATCCAGTTGGTCGCGGGCGGCGCCGAGGCGCCGACCGAGGAGGTCGTCGCCTCCGGTCTGGACGCCGCGAAGCCCTTCATCAAGGTGCTCTGCAAGGCCCAGTCCGACCTCGCCGCGAAGGCCGCCAAGCCGACCGGCGAGTTCCCGATCTTCCTCGACTACCAGGACGACGTCCTGGAGGCCCTCACCGCCGCCGTCCGCCCGGAGCTCGCCTCCGCGCTGACCATCGCCGGCAAGCAGGACCGCGAGGCCGAGATCGACCGCGTCAAGACTCTCGCCGCCGAGAAGCTCCTCCCGGAGTTCGAGGGCCGCGAGAAGGAGATCTCCGCCGCGTACCGCTCGCTGACCAAGTCCCTGGTCCGTGAGCGCGTCATCAAGGAGAAGAAGCGCATCGACGGCCGCGGTGTCACCGACATCCGCACCCTGGCCGCCGAGGTCGAGGCCATCCCGCGCGTGCACGGTTCCGCGCTGTTCGAGCGTGGCGAGACCCAGATCCTGGGCGTCACCACCCTCAACATGCTCCGCATGGAGCAGCAGTTGGACACCCTCTCCCCGGTGACCCGCAAGCGCTACATGCACAACTACAACTTCCCGCCGTACTCGGTCGGCGAGACCGGCCGCGTCGGCTCCCCGAAGCGCCGCGAGATCGGCCACGGAGCGCTCGCCGAGCGCGCCCTGGTCCCGGTCCTGCCGACGCGCGAGGAGTTCCCCTACGCGATCCGTCAGGTCTCCGAGGCCCTCGGGTCGAACGGCTCGACGTCCATGGGCTCGGTCTGCGCCTCCACCATGTCGCTGCTGAACGCCGGTGTGCCCCTCAAGGCCCCCGTCGCCGGTATCGCCATGGGTCTGATCTCCCAGGAGATCAACGGCGAGACGCACTACGTCGCCCTCACCGACATCCTCGGTGCGGAGGACGCCTTCGGCGACATGGACTTCAAGGTCGCCGGCACCAAGGAGTTCGTCACCGCCCTCCAGCTCGACACCAAGCTGGACGGCATCCCCGCCTCCGTCCTGGCCGCCGCTCTCAAGCAGGCCCGTGACGCCCGCCTCCACATCCTCGACGTGATGATGGAAGCGATCGACACGCCGGACGAGATGTCCCCGAACGCCCCGCGGATCATCACCGTCAAGATCCCCGTGGACAAGATCGGCGAGGTCATCGGCCCGAAGGGCAAGATGATCAACCAGATCCAGGAGGACACCGGCGCCGACATCACGATCGAGGACGACGGCACCATCTACATCGGTGCCGCGCAGGGCTCGCAGGCCGAGGCCGCTCGCGCAGTGATCAACGGCATCGCCAACCCGACCATGCCGGAGGTCGGCGAGCGCTACCTGGGTACGGTCGTCAAGACCACCACCTTCGGTGCGTTCGTGTCGCTGCTCCCGGGCAAGGACGGTCTGCTGCACATCTCGCAGATCCGCAAGCTCGCCGGCGGCAAGCGCGTGGAGAACGTCGAGGACGTCGTCGGCGTGGGCCAGAAGGTCCAGGTCGAGATCGCTGAGATCGACTCCCGCGGCAAGCTCTCCCTGATCCCCGTCATCGAGGGTGAAGAGAACGCCGAGGACGACAAGAAGGACGACGGCGACAAGTGACGTCGACCAGCACCACGACGACGGCCCGCACCTCCTCGGAGGCGCGGGCCGTCGCCCGTACCCAAACCCTCATCCAGGGCACCAACGGCATCGGCACGGTCCGTAAGACCACCCTCCCGGGCGGCCTGCGCATCGTCACCGAGACGCTGCCCTCGGTCCGCTCCGCGACCTTCGGCATCTGGGCACACGTGGGCTCCCGCGACGAGACACCGTCCCTGAACGGCGCCACGCACTACCTGGAGCACCTCCTCTTCAAGGGCACGCACAAGCGCAGCGCGCTGGACATCTCCTCCGCGATCGACGCGGTCGGCGGCGAGATGAACGCGTTCACGGCGAAGGAGTACACGTGCTACTACGCGCGCGTGCTCGACACCGACCTGCCGCTCGCCATCGACGTGGTCTGCGACATGCTGACCGGCTCCCTGATCCGCGAGGAGGACGTCAACGTAGAGCGTGGCGCCATCCTCGAAGAGATCGCCATGACGGAGGACGACCCGGGCGACTGCGTGCACGACCTGTTCGCACGCACGATGTTCGGCGACAACCCCCTCGGCCGCCCGGTCCTCGGCACGGTCGACACCGTCAACGCCCTTACCGCGGACCGCATCCGCCGCTTCTACAAGAAGCACTACGACCCGACCCACCTCGTGGTCGCGGCCGCCGGCAACATCGACCACGACAAGGTCGTACGACAGGTTCGTGCCGCCTTCGAGAAGGCCGGCGCCTTCCGCACGCCCGAGGCAGCCCCCATCGCCCCGCGCGACGGCCGCCGCGTGCTGCGCTCCACGGGCAAGGTCGAGCTGATCGGCCGCAAGACCGAGCAGGCGCACGTCGTCCTCGGCATGCCCGGCCTGGCCCGCACCGACGAGCGCCGCTGGGCCCTCGGGGTCCTCAACACGGCCCTCGGCGGCGGCATGTCGTCCCGCCTCTTCCAGGAGGTCCGGGAGAAGCGCGGCCTGGCCTACAGCGTGTACTCGTACACGTCCGGCTTCGCCGACTGCGGCCTCTTCGGCGTCTACGCCGGCTGCCGGCCCTCGCAGGTCCACGACGTGCTGAAGATCTGCCGCGACGAACTCGACCAGGTCGCCGAACACGGCCTGTCCGACGACGAGATCGGCCGCGCCGTCGGCCAGCTCCAGGGCTCCACCGTCCTCGGCCTCGAGGACACGGGCGCGCTGATGAACCGTATCGGCAAGAGCGAGCTGTGCTGGGGCGAGCAGATGTCCGTCGACGACATGCTGGCCCGGATCGCCTCTGTCACCCCGGACGAGGTCCGCGAGGTCGCCCGCGAGATCCTGGGACAGCGGCCCTCGCTGTCGGTCATCGGCCCGCTCAAGGACAAACAGGCGGCCCGACTGCACGACGCCGTCGCCTGACACCCGCCTTCGGAACCCGTATCCGGTAAGGAAGCAAGAACGATGAGCAAGCTGCGCGTGGCGGTCCTCGGTGCCAAGGGCCGGATCGGCGCCGAGGCGGTACGAGCCGTCGAGGCCGCCGAGGACATGGAACTGGTGGCGGCCCTGGGCCGGGGTGACTCACTGGAGACACTCGCGGAGTCCGGTGCCCAGGTCGCGGTCGAACTGACCACCCCCGCCTCGGTGATGGACAACCTCGACTTCTGCGTGGGCCACGGCATCCACGCGGTCGTCGGCACGACGGGCTGGACCGACGAACGCCTCGCCCAACTCACCGGCTGGCTGGACAGGTCCCCGCAGACGGGCGTCCTCATCGCGCCCAACTTCTCCATCGGGGCCGTACTGACCATGAAGTTCGCGCAGATCGCGGCGCCGTACTTCGAGTCCGTCGAGGTCATCGAACTGCACCACCCGAAGAAGGTCGACGCCCCGAGCGGTACGGCCACGCGCACGGCCCAGCTCATCGCCGAGGCGCGCGCGAAGGCGGGCACGGCTCTGGCGCCGGACGCCACGGAGACGGCCCTGGACGGCGCGAGGGGGGCGGACGTCGACGGGATCCCCGTCCACTCCGTCCGGCTGCGCGGTCTGCTGGCCCACCAGGAGGTCCTGCTCGGCGGTGAGGGCGAGACCCTGACCGTGCGGCACGACTCCCTGCACCACAGCAGCTTCATGCCGGGCATCCTGCTCGGCGCCCGCCGCGTGGTGACGACCCCGGGCCTCACCTTCGGCCTGGAACACTTCCTGGACCTGGGCTGAGGCTCACGACATGCGCGCCAAACTCACCTACGCCGTCACGGCCGCCGTCCTGGTCTTCTACTTCGTCCTGGTCGGCAGCCGCGGCGTCATGCTCATACAGTCGGGCACGGTCATCACCGTCACCTTCGGGATCGCGGTCCTGATCCTGCCGGTGATCGGCGTGTGGTTCCTCTGGAAGAACACCCAGTTCGTCCGCAACGCCAACCGCCTCGCCGCCCTCCTCGACGCCGAAGGCGGCCTGCCCGTCGACGAGTTGAGGCGCACCGCCGGCGGCCGTATCGACCGCGACTCCGCCGACGAGGTCTTCGCCAAGCGCAAGGCCGAGACGGAGGCGGCCCCCGACGACTGGCGCAGTTGGTTCCGCCTGGCCGTCGCCTACCACGACGCCCGCGACACCCCGCGCGCCCGCAAGGCGATGCAACGCGCGATCGCCCTGCATGACGGCCGCCCCGTCCAGGCCTGACGCGCAGGACGCAACACAGCCGCACGCCGAAGGGGCCGGCCCGCGCTCACCGCGGGCCGGCCCCTTCGCGTTGCTTCTCGTCGGTCAGTTCCGCCGGTACTCGTCGGACCACACCTCGATCGAGTCCGCTGCCCGGTCGAAGGAGGAGAAACGCGCCAGGAAGTCGATGTCGTGCGTGGTCAGCAGTGCGGCCACGTCCTCGGGAGCACGGTCCTTCCGCACGAGGAGCAGCGCCTGTCCCTGCACCGTGCGCGGCAGCCCGAGCCAGCGCACCGGCTGCTGCACCGTGCGCACGGCGGCGACCCGGTCCCAGCGCACCGTGACCGTGTAGAAGAACCGCACCCGGCGCAGCCCGCGCGCGCTCACCCATACGCCCATGCGCAGCAGCCGCAGGGCACAGAGGATGACGGCCACCGCGATACCGAGGATCACCCCGGCCTCGGACCGCGAGCCGGTCAACGCGATGATGACGGCGGCGAACAGCACGTACGACGCGAGCAGCAGCACGAGCGCCGACACCGCCACCCGCCAAGGTCCGGGCCGGTAGGGGCGCCGCCAGCGGTCGCGGTCGTCGAACGGCAGCGCGAGCTCGTCCGCGGCCTCGAACGCGCGGTCGGCCGTAAGGAAGGGCAGGGGCACGGCTGGTGTCCTCACTGAATTCCATGCGTGGGCTGTGCCCGGTGAGGCTATCCGGCCGTCTTCCCGCTCACCACCCTTGGGGGTCCGGATGAGTCACTGTCGGCTGAATGCCTGGTCAGCGGTTGTCGGCGGCCTGGGACTGCTGGTTCTGCGTCGAGAGGTTGTTCTGGGACAGCGCCGGCATACCGAGGACCAGGGAGCCCACGATCCCGGCGATGATGGTGAGGCCCAGGAGCCAACGCCCGGCTATCTGGCCGGTGGACGCACGCTCGCGCGGCGGCGGTGTGACATTGCTGCGGAAGCGGTCGGTCTCGGCGATGAAGGCGAACGGGACGGGTTCGCGCCGACTGAACATCGGTGGTGCTTCTCCCCTCTGGGGTCGGTTCGGTCTCGAACGGGTGGCTCTCACCAAGACAGACGAGCGAACGCCTCAATTGGTGCCCTGTTTCGCCGAATTCGCAGAAGTTCGCCAACGAATGTCGGGGCACGGCACCGAACGCCCCGATGTCGGTGCCGGGCCGTAGAGTGGGCGCCGCCCGAGAGACGTGATGGAAGGACCCTCCGAGCCGTGACCGACACTCCCGCCGACGACCTCAAGCCCAGTTTCCGCAGCGATGTCACCGTCGAGCTGGTCAAGCACACCGCGTCCGACGCGGACGTGCTCTTCGCCGCCCGCGTCTCGACGATCGGCGAACAGTCCCTGGAGGAGATGGGCAAGGACCCCGAGCGCTCCAAGGGCCTGATCAACTACCTGATGCGGGACCGGCACGGCAGCCCCTTCGAGCACAACTCGATGACCTTCTTCATCAGCGCCCCGATCTTCGTGTTCCGCGAGTTCATGCGGCACCGGGTGGGCTGGTCGTACAACGAGGAATCGGGAAGGTACAGGGAGCTCGAGCCCGTCTTCTACGTCCCCGGCGAGTCCCGCAAGCTGGTCCAGGAGGGCCGCCCGGGCAAGTACGTCTTCGTGGAGGGCACCCAGGCCCAGCAGGAGCTGGTCGGCCGCACCATGGAGGACTCGTACCGCCAGGCGTACGAGGCGTACCAGGAGATGCTCGCGGCCGGCGTAGCCCGCGAGGTGGCCCGAGCCGTCCTCCCCGTAGGCCTCTTCTCCTCGATGTACGCCACGTGCAACGCACGCTCGCTGATGCACTTCCTCGGCCTGCGCACGCAGCACGAGCTGGCGAAGGTCCCGTCCTTCCCGCAGCGGGAGATCGAGATGGTCGGCGAGAAGATGGAGGAGCAGTGGGCCAAGCTCATGCCGCTCACCTACTCGGCCTTCAATACCAACGGTCGTGTCGCCCCGTAGCGCACCTCTGTTTGCCGATCGGGCACACATGTACGGATGGGCCGCACGAAGTGTCCGTATTGCGGCATTTGGAGAAGTTCATCTAGCCTGATCAAACGGACCCGGCACTGCTTGAACCCCCGAGCAGGCAGTGCCGGGCTCCACATTTGTCACGACTTGTCGCCTGCCCCGAGGGCAGACCCCGCATTGAGCAGCGAGTAGCGTGTTCCCCATGGCTCCGACCTCCACTCCGCAGACCCCCTTCGGGCGGGTCCTCACCGCCATGGTCACGCCGTTCACGGCGGACGGCGCACTCGACCTCGACGGCGCTCAGCGGCTCGCTGCCCACCTGGTGGACGCAGGCAACGACGGCCTGATCATCAACGGCACCACCGGTGAGTCCCCGACCACCAGCGACACGGAGAAATCGGATCTCGTACGAGCCGTACTGGAGGCGGTCGGCGACCGTGCCCACGTCATCGCGGGCGTCGGCACCAACGACACCCAGCACAGCGTCGAACTCGCCCGCACGGCCGAACACACCGGCGCACACGGCCTGCTCGTCGTCACGCCGTACTACAACAAGCCCCCACAGGAGGGCCTCTACCGGCACTTCAAGGCGGTCGCAGACGCCACCGAACTGCCGGTCATGCTCTACGACATCCCCGGCCGCAGCGGCGTCCCGATCGGCACCGAGACACTGGTCCGACTCGCCGAGCACCCGCGGATCGTCGCCAACAAGGACGCCAAGGGCGACCTCGGCCGCGCAAGCTGGGCCATCGCCCGGACCGGCCTGGCCTGGTACTCCGGCGACGACATGCTGAACCTGCCGCTGCTCTCCGTGGGCGCGGTCGGCTTCGTCTCGGTCGTCGGCCATGTGGTCACACCCGAGCTGCGCACCCTGGTGGAGGCGTACGTCTCCGGTGACGTACAGAAGGCCACCGAGATCCACCAGAAGCTGCTCCCCGTCTACACCGGCATGTTCCGCACTCAGGGCGTCATGACCACCAAGGCCGCGCTGACCCTCCAGGGACTGCCCGCCGGACCGCTGCGCTCACCGATGGTCGAGTGCTCGCCCGAGGAGATCGCCCAGCTCAAGATCGATCTTGCCGCCGGCGGGGTACAGCTCTGACAACGGACTTCACAACTGAATACGCAGGGCTTCGGCGCCTGCACCCCACACAGACAACAGCATTTGCACGAACGTCATGCGCGCCACGTGCCCACAGGTACGTGGCGCGCATGGGTACTGGAGAGTCTTTTGAGTCATCCGCATCCTGAACTCGCCCCGCCGCCCAAGCTCCCCGAGGGCGGCCTGAGGGTCACCCCACTCGGCGGCCTCGGGGAAATCGGCCGAAACATGACGGTCTTCGAATACGGCGGCCGCCTGCTCATCGTCGACTGCGGCGTGCTCTTCCCCGAGGAGGAGCAGCCCGGAATCGACCTGATCCTGCCGGACTTCACGTCCATCAGGGACCGTCTCGACGACATCGACGGCATCGTCCTCACGCATGGCCACGAGGACCACATCGGCGCGGTCCCGTACCTCCTTCGCGAGAAGGCGGACATCCCGCTGATCGGCTCCAAGCTGACCCTCGCCCTCATCGAGGCGAAGCTCCAGGAGCACCGCATCCGGCCGTACACGCTCGAGGTCGCCGAGGGGCACCGCGAGCGCATCGGCCCCTTCGACTGCGAGTTCGTCGCGGTCAACCACTCGATCCCGGACGCTCTCGCGGTCGCCATCCGCACCCCCGCGGGCATGGTCGTCCACACGGGCGACTTCAAGATGGACCAGCTCCCGCTGGACGGTCGGCTGACAGATCTACACGCGTTCGCACGACTGAGCGAGGAAGGCATCGACCTGCTCCTCGCCGACTCGACGAACGCCGAGGTCCCGGGATTCGTCCCGCCCGAGCGCGACATCTCGAACGTCCTGCGGCAGGTCTTCGGCGGCGCTCGCAAGCGGATCATCGTGGCGAGCTTCGCCAGCCACGTCCACCGCATCCAGCAGGTCCTGGACACGGCGCACGAGCACGGCCGCCGGGTCGCCTTCGTCGGCCGCTCGATGGTCCGCAACATGGGCATCGCCCGTGACCTCGGCTATCTCAAGGTTCCGCCGGGCCTGGTGGTGGACGTCAAGACGCTCGACGACCTCCCGGACAGCCAGGTCGTCCTGGTCTGCACGGGCTCGCAGGGCGAACCGATGGCCGCCCTGTCCCGCATGGCCAACAGGGACCACCAGATCCGCATCGTCGCGGGCGACACGGTGATCCTGGCGTCGTCGCTCATCCCGGGCAACGAGAACGCGGTCTACCGGGTCATCAACGGCCTCACCCGCTGGGGCGCCAACGTCGTCCACAAGGGCAACGCCAAGGTCCACGTCTCCGGACACGCCTCGGCCGGCGAGCTGCTGTACTTCTACAACATCTGCCGGCCGAAGAACCTGATGCCGGTCCACGGCGAATGGCGCCACCTACGGGCCAACGCCGAACTGGGCGCCATGACCGGCGTCCCGCACGACCGGATCGTCATCGCCGAGGACGGCGTCGTCGTCGACCTCATCGAGGGCAAGGCCAAGATCTCGGGCAAGGTCCAGGCGGGTTATGTCTACGTGGACGGCCTCTCGGTCGGCGATGTCGGCGAACCCGCGCTGAAGGACCGCAGGATCCTGGGGGACGAGGGCATCATCTCGGTCTTCGTCGTCGTGGACTCGTCCACCGGCAAGATCACGGGTGGCCCGCACATCCAGGCCCGCGGCTCCGGCATCGAGGACTCAGCCTTCGTGGACGTGGTCCCCAGGATCACGGAGGTCCTGGAGCGCTCGGCCCAGGACGGCGTGGTGGAGCCCCACCAACTGCAGCAACTGATCCGCCGGACACTCGGCAAGTGGGTCTCCGACAACTATCGGCGCAGGCCGATGATCCTCCCGGTCGTCGTGGAGGTCTGACCGTCGTACGACCCCCTCGTACGCGTGAACCTGGAGCGGGCCGCCTCGATTTGCATCGAGGCGGCCCGCTCCAGTACGTTTACGACTCCGCCTGAGGGGGAACCCGGACACTTCGCGTGTACGGGAGCCACTCCCGAAGGGCCGGAAAATTCGACTCAGAACTTCTGATAAAGTCGGAACCGCCGGAAAGGGAAACGCGGAAGCGGAAACCTGGAAAGCACCGAGGAAATCGGAACCGGAAACGGTCTGATAGAGTCGGAAACGCAAGACCGAAGGGAAAAGCCCGGAGGAAAGCCCGAGAGGGTGAGTACAAAGGAAGCGTCCGTTCCTTGAGAACTCAACAGCGTGCCAAAAATCAACGCCAGATATGTTGATACCCCGTCTCCAGTCATCATCTGATGTCTGGGACGAGGTTCCTTTGAAGAAAACATACAGCGAGGACGCTGTGAACGGTCGGGCTTATTCCGCCTGGCTGTTCCGCTCTCGTGTGTGTCGTTCCCGATTACGGGAAAACATTCACGGAGAGTTTGATCCTGGCTCAGGACGAACGCTGGCGGCGTGCTTAACACATGCAAGTCGAACGATGAACCACTTCGGTGGGGATTAGTGGCGAACGGGTGAGTAACACGTGGGCAATCTGCCCTGCACTCTGGGACAAGCCCTGGAAACGGGGTCTAATACCGGATAACACTCCCGCACTCATGTGTGGGGGTTAAAAGCTCCGGCGGTGCAGGATGAGCCCGCGGCCTATCAGCTTGTTGGTGAGGTAATGGCTCACCAAGGCGACGACGGGTAGCCGGCCTGAGAGGGCGACCGGCCACACTGGGACTGAGACACGGCCCAGACTCCTACGGGAGGCAGCAGTGGGGAATATTGCACAATGGGCGAAAGCCTGATGCAGCGACGCCGCGTGAGGGATGACGGCCTTCGGGTTGTAAACCTCTTTCAGCAGGGAAGAAGCGAAAGTGACGGTACCTGCAGAAGAAGCGCCGGCTAACTACGTGCCAGCAGCCGCGGTAATACGTAGGGCGCAAGCGTTGTCCGGAATTATTGGGCGTAAAGAGCTCGTAGGCGGCTTGTCACGTCGGGTGTGAAAGCCCGGGGCTTAACCCCGGGTCTGCATTCGATACGGGCTAGCTAGAGTGTGGTAGGGGAGATCGGAATTCCTGGTGTAGCGGTGAAATGCGCAGATATCAGGAGGAACACCGGTGGCGAAGGCGGATCTCTGGGCCATTACTGACGCTGAGGAGCGAAAGCGTGGGGAGCGAACAGGATTAGATACCCTGGTAGTCCACGCCGTAAACGGTGGGAACTAGGTGTTGGCGACATTCCACGTCGTCGGTGCCGCAGCTAACGCATTAAGTTCCCCGCCTGGGGAGTACGGCCGCAAGGCTAAAACTCAAAGGAATTGACGGGGGCCCGCACAAGCAGCGGAGCATGTGGCTTAATTCGACGCAACGCGAAGAACCTTACCAAGGCTTGACATACACCGGAAAGCATTAGAGATAGTGCCCCCCTTGTGGTCGGTGTACAGGTGGTGCATGGCTGTCGTCAGCTCGTGTCGTGAGATGTTGGGTTAAGTCCCGCAACGAGCGCAACCCTTGTCCTGTGTTGCCAGCGTGCCCTTCGGGGTGACGGGGACTCACAGGAGACCGCCGGGGTCAACTCGGAGGAAGGTGGGGACGACGTCAAGTCATCATGCCCCTTATGTCTTGGGCTGCACACGTGCTACAATGGCCGGTACAATGAGCTGCGATACCGTGAGGTGGAGCGAATCTCAAAAAGCCGGTCTCAGTTCGGATTGGGGTCTGCAACTCGACCCCATGAAGTCGGAGTTGCTAGTAATCGCAGATCAGCATTGCTGCGGTGAATACGTTCCCGGGCCTTGTACACACCGCCCGTCACGTCACGAAAGTCGGTAACACCCGAAGCCGGTGGCCCAACCCCTTGTGGGAGGGAGCTGTCGAAGGTGGGACTGGCGATTGGGACGAAGTCGTAACAAGGTAGCCGTACCGGAAGGTGCGGCTGGATCACCTCCTTTCTAAGGAGCACTTCTTACCGATCCCTTCGGGGTGAGGTCAGAGGCCAGTTCATCAGCGAACGTCTGATGCTGGTTGCTCAAGGGTGGAACGTTGATTATTCGGCACTGTCGGTCATCTCATGGCTGCGAGTACTGCTCTTCGGGGCGTGGAAAGCTGATCACGAGTGGCGACGGTGCCGGGCACGCTGTTGGGTGTCTGAGGGTACGGCTGTGAAGCCGCCTTCAGTGCCGACCCCAGTGAACTTGCCCGGTAGGGCGGGGTGATGGGTGGTTGGTCGTTGTTTGAGAACTGCACAGTGGACGCGAGCATCTGTGGCCAAGTTTTTAAGGGCGCACGGTGGATGCCTTGGCACCAGGAACCGATGAAGGACGTGGGAGGCCACGATAGTCCCCGGGGAGTCGTCAACCAGGCTTTGATCCGGGGGTTTCCGAATGGGGAAACCCGGCAGTCGTCATGGGCTGTCACCCGCTGCTGAACACATAGGCAGTGTGGAGGGAACGCGGGGAAGTGAAACATCTCAGTACCCGCAGGAAGAGAAAACAACCGTGATTCCGGGAGTAGTGGCGAGCGAAACCGGATGAGGCCAAACCGTATGCGTGTGAGACCCGGCAGGGGTTGCGTATACGGGGTTGTGGGATCTCTCTTTCACAGTCTGCCGGCTGTGAGGCGAGTCAGAAACCGTTGATGTAGGCGAAGGACATGCGAAAGGTCCGGCGTAGAGGGTAAGACCCCCGTAGCTGAAACATTAACGGCTCGTTTGAGAGACACCCAAGTAGCACGGGGCCCGAGAAATCCCGTGTGAATCTGGCGGGACCACCCGTTAAGCCTAAATATTCCCTGGTGACCGATAGCGGATAGTACCGTGAGGGAATGGTGAAAAGTACCGCGGGAGCGGAGTGAAATAGTACCTGAAACCGTGTGCCTACAAGCCGTGGGAGCGTCGCGCATCAAGTTTACTTGGTGCGTCGTGACTGCGTGCCTTTTGAAGAATGAGCCTGCGAGTTTGCGGTGTGTTGCGAGGTTAACCCGTGTGGGGAAGCCGTAGCGAAAGCGAGTCCGAATAGGGCGGTTTAGTAGCGCGCTCAAGACCCGAAGCGGAGTGATCTAGCCATGGGCAGGTTGAAGCGGAGGTAAGACTTCGTGGAGGACCGAACCCACCAGGGTTGAAAACCTGGGGGATGACCTGTGGTTAGGGGTGAAAGGCCAATCAAACTCCGTGATAGCTGGTTCTCCCCGAAATGCATTTAGGTGCAGCGTCGTGTGTTTCTTGCCGGAGGTAGAGCACTGGATAGGCGATGGGCCCTACCGGGTTACTGACCTTAGCCAAACTCCGAATGCCGGTAAGTGAGAGCACGGCAGTGAGACTGTGGGGGATAAGCTCCATGGTCGAGAGGGAAACAGCCCAGAGCATCGACTAAGGCCCCTAAGCGTACGCTAAGTGGGAAAGGATGTGGAGTCGCAGAGACAACCAGGAGGTTGGCTTAGAAGCAGCCACCCTTGAAAGAGTGCGTAATAGCTCACTGGTCTAGTGATTCCGCGCCGACAATGTAGCGGGGCTCAAGCGTACCGCCGAAGTCGTGTCATTCATGCAATAGGGCCAACGCCTGTATGGATGGGTAGGGGAGCGTCGTGTGCCGGGTGAAGCCGCAGCGGAAGCTAGTGGTGGACGGTTCACGAGTGAGAATGCAGGCATGAGTAGCGATACACACGTGAGAAACGTGTGCGCCGATTGACTAAGGGTTCCTGGGTCAAGCTGATCTGCCCAGGGTAAGTCGGGACCTAAGGCGAGGCCGACAGGCGTAGTCGATGGATAACCGGTTGATATTCCGGTACCCGCTGTGAAGCGTCAAACATTGAACCAGGCGATGCTAAGTCCGTGAAGCCGTTCCGGACCCTTCGGGGAATGGAAAGTGGTGGAGCCGACGGACCAGACCTGCAGTAGGTGAGTGATGGGGTGACGCAGGAAGGTAGTCCATCCCGGGCGGTGGTTGTCCCGGGGTAAGGGTGTAGGACGTGGTCTAGGCAAATCCGGATCACACATAGTCTGAGACCTGATGCCGAGCCGATTGTGGTGAAGTGGATGATCCTATGCTGTCGAGAAAAGCCTCTAGCGAGTTTCATGGCGGCCCGTACCCTAAACCGACTCAGGTGGTCAGGTAGAGAATACCGAGGCGTTCGGGTGAACTATGGTTAAGGAACTCGGCAAAATGCCCCCGTAACTTCGGGAGAAGGGGGGCCATCACCGGTGATTGAATTTACTTCATGAGCTGGGGGTGGCCGCAGAGACCAGCGAGAAGCGACTGTTTACTAAAAACACAGGTCCGTGCGAAGCCGTAAGGCGATGTATACGGACTGACGCCTGCCCGGTGCTGGAACGTTAAGGGGACCGGTTAGTCACTCTTCGGGGTGGCGAAGCTGAGAACTTAAGCGCCAGTAAACGGCGGTGGTAACTATAACCATCCTAAGGTAGCGAAATTCCTTGTCGGGTAAGTTCCGACCTGCACGAATGGCGTAACGACTTCTCGACTGTCTCAACCATAGGCCCGGTGAAATTGCACTACGAGTAAAGATGCTCGTTTCGCGCAGCAGGACGGAAAGACCCCGGGACCTTTACTACAGTTTGATATTGGTGTTCGGTTCGGCTTGTGTAGGATAGCTGGGAGACTTTGAACCTCGGACGCCAGTTCGGGGGGAGTCGTCGTTGAAATACCAGTCTGGTCGTGCTGGATGTCTAACCTGGGTCCGTGATCCGGATCAGGGACAGTGTCTGATGGGTAGTTTAACTGGGGCGGTTGCCTCCTAAAGAGTAACGGAGGCGCCCAAAGGTTCCCTCAGCCTGGTTGGCAATCAGGTGTTGAGTGTAAGTGCACAAGGGAGCTTGACTGTGAGACCGACGGGTCGAGCAGGGACGAAAGTCGGGACTAGTGATCCGGCGGTGGCTTGTGGAAGCGCCGTCGCTCAACGGATAAAAGGTACCCCGGGGATAACAGGCTGATCTTCCCCAAGAGTCCATATCGACGGGATGGTTTGGCACCTCGATGTCGGCTCGTCGCATCCTGGGGCTGGAGTCGGTCCCAAGGGTTGGGCTGTTCGCCCATTAAAGCGGTACGCGAGCTGGGTTTAGAACGTCGTGAGACAGTTCGGTCCCTATCCGCTGCGCGCGCAGGAACATTGAGAAGGGCTGTCCCTAGTACGAGAGGACCGGGACGGACGAACCTCTGGTGTGCCAGTTGTTCTGCCAAGGGCATGGCTGGTTGGCTACGTTCGGGAGGGATAACCGCTGAAAGCATCTAAGCGGGAAGCCTGCTTCGAGATGAGTGTTCCCACCCCCTTGAGGGGTTAAGGCTCCCAGTAGACGACTGGGTTGATAGGCCGGATCTGGAAGGCGGGTAACCGCTGGAGGTGACCGGTACTAATAGGCCGAGGGCTTGTCCTCAGTTGCTCGCGTCCACTGTGTTGGTTCTGAAACCACGAACAACCCCATTGCCATGGTCACGGCAGTGGTGCGGTTGATGTGTTTCATAGTGTTTCGGTGGTCATAGCGTGAGGGAAACGCCCGGTTACATTCCGAACCCGGAAGCTAAGCCTTACAGCGCCGATGGTACTGCAGGGGGGACCCTGTGGGAGAGTAGGACGCCGCCGAACAAATATTGAAAGGGTTGGACCCTGAACTTCGGTTCGGGGTCCAACCCTTTTTTGTTGTGCGTCACTTGAAGTTCACGTTGCGCAATCACCATCCGAGCATGGGTACTGCTGCAATGCTCAGGGCCGCAGGCGTCGGACTCGGTGACGAGGTCGTCGTGCCGGCGTTCGGGAACGTGGAAGTCGCCGAGGCCGTCACCCTGGCGGGTGGCCTGCCGGTGTTCGCCGACATAGATCCGGTGACCTACTGCCTCGACGCGTCCGCTGTCGAAGCGGCCGTAACTCCGCGTACCGCGGCGATAGTTGTCGTACATCGATTCGGTCGGTCCGCTGATGTCGGGCGGTTGCTCGGGGTCGGGCAGCGGCATGGGCTGCTGGTGTTGCAGCAGGGGGAGTCCGAGGCGCCGTACGACGAGGTGGCTCAGCGGCGGGAGCGGGCCGCCTATCTCGATGCGAAGTTGCGCGGGGTGCGGACGCCCGATGGTGGGGACGGGCACACCTACCAGCAGTACATCGTGCGGGTGCCGGGGAACGGGCGGCCGGATCGTGATGCCTTCGCTCGGGCCGTGCGCGGTAGGGGAGTTGAGTGCCGGGTGCCGGTGAAGACGCCTGTGCACCGGCTGCCGGAGTTCCGGCGGTGTGTGGCTCTGCCGGAGACCGAGCGGGCCGCGGACGAGACGCTCGCGCTGCCGGTGGACGCCTCGTTGACGAAGCGGGAGATGCAGCGGATCGTTTCTGCATGCAACGCGCTCGGGGGACTGTTGCAGCGCGCTTTCTGATCGAGTCGGGGTCGGGCGGCGGTGGTTGGGCGCACGGGCCTGTTCGGGGTATGATTCTTTTCGTCGCCGCGAGGGAAACCTCGGGAAAGCGACAGGCCCTCTTAGCTCAGTCGGTAGAGCGTCTCCATGGTAAGGAGAAGGTCAACGGTTCGATTCCGTTAGAGGGCTCCAGATAGCAGAAGGCCCCGCCCAATTGGGCGGGGCCTTCTGCGTGTTCGGGGTCAGTCCTTCTGGAGGCCCGGGACGCGCATCGCGAGGATCGCCATGTCGTCGGACGGGGCGTCCGACGCGAAGCGTTCGACCGCGCGCATGATGCGGGCCGCCACCGCGCCGGCCGTGAGGCCCGTACAGGTCGTGAGGACGTCGGTGAGGCCGTCGTCGCCCAGCATGCGGGTGCCCTCGCGGCGTTCCGTGACGCCGTCCGTGACGCACAGGAGGACGTCGCCGGGGTCGAGGGTGACCGTCTGCTCGTAGAGCTCCAGGTCGTCCATGACGCCGAGGAGGGGCTGGGGTTCGGCGGCCGGTTCGACCGTGCCGTCCTGGCGCAGTCGGAGCGGGAGCGGGTGGCCGGCGCAGACCACCTTCAGTTCGGCGCTGCCGTCCTCCTGGGGCCACAACTCGCCGTAGAGGAGGGTCAGGAAGCGGCTGCGGGCTCCCTCGTCGAGGATCGCGGAGTTGAGGCGTTCCAGGACCGCGGGGCCGCCGAAGCCCTCCCTGGCGAGCAGGCGGAGGGCGTGGCGGGCCAGGCCGGTGACCGCGGCGGCCTCGGGGCCGGTGCCGCAGACGTCGCCGATGGCGAAGCCGTAGACGCCGTCGCGGATGGGGAACAAGTCGTAGAAGTCGCCGCCTACTTCGTTGCCCTCGCCGGCCGCGCGGTAGATGACCTCGACCTCGACGCCCTCGATGTGCGGGAGATCGGGGGGCAGGAGGCTGCGCTGGAGGGACTGGCTGATGGCCGTGCGCTCCGAGTACAGGCGGGCGTTGTCGAGGGCGAGGGCGGCTCGGCGGCTCAAGTCCTCGGCCAGTTCGAGGATTTCCTGGCGGAAGTGTTCGTCGGTGGGTTTGCCGAGGGTCAGCATGCCGATGACGCGGTTGCGGGCGACCAGGGGGAGGACGACCGTCTCGCCGCCGACTGCCGAGGCCGTGGCGAGAGTTGGGCCGATGCCTGAGCTGACGCGGCGGGTTGGTTCGCCGAGGCCGAGGCTGCGCATGGAGGTGCGCAGGGCGGCCTGGTGGGCCGCCTCGGCGGGGGCGGCCCAGACGCGGGCGCCGGGGGTGGGGACCGGATCCGGAGGGGCGATCTTCGAGAGCAACGACTTGATGCCGTCGATGAGTTCCTCGTCCTCGTGCAGGACGTACGAGAGGTACGGGTCCGAGGCCTGGTCGGCGATCGTGTAGACCGCGCACCAGGTGGCGAGGGTCGGAACCGTCATCTGGGCCATGAGGGCCAGGGTTTGGTCGCGGTCCAGGGTGCCGGCGAGGAGGTCGGAGGCCTCGACCAGGAAGCTGAGCGAGCCGCGGCGCAGGCGTTCCAGTTCGCCCAGGCGGGCCGACTCGACCGCCAACGCGATGCGGTCGGCGGCGAATTGGAGGCGTAGCGCTTCTTCGTTCGAGTACTTGTTGGGGCCTTCGGCGGCCACTCCCAGGGAGCCGGTGAGGCGGCCCTCCACCTTCAGGGGGACCGTGACGACCGAGCGCATTCCGGTGCCGCTGAGGAGCGGTACGGCGCCCGGGACGGCCTGGAGGTCCTCGTGGACGGCCGGCATGCGGGCGGAGCCGTAGCGGCCGGGGCCGGCTTCGACGGGCACGCGCGCGAAGCGTTGGCGTGCGGAGGGCAGGCCGGTGGAGGCGCGGACCTCCAACTCCGTTTCGTCGTCAGTCGCGAGGAGGAGGAAGGCGGAGTCTCCGTCGAGCATGTCGCGGGCGCGTTCGACCGTGCGCTGGAGGAGGCCATCGAGGTCGTCCGGCGCGGGGGAGCCGATGAACACCTCGAAGGGGTCGGTGTTCTGGCCGTCCGGGGTGGACGCCGCGTCGGGGGCCGGGCCGCGCAACGGGGTCTGCAGAACCGCGCGTTCGTGGTCCCTCACCAGGAGGCACACGGTTGACGGCTCGCCGTCCGTGTCGCGGACGCGGAGGTGGGAGGCGTAGACCGGGGTCACGCGGCCGTCGGCGCCGCGGATGCCGTAGGTGCCCTCCCAGCGGGAGAGGCGGAGGGCCTCCGCGATGCCGGTGCTGGTGCCCGGGGTGTGCGGCCAGGCGGCGAGGTCGGTGAGGGGCTTGCCGGTGACCTGCTCGGCGGCGTAGCCGAAGAGTTCCTCGGCGTCCTCGTTCCAGGACGCGATGGAGCCCGTACGGTCGATCTGAACGACCGCGACGCGGACCCTGCCGTCGGCAAGGGGGAGCAGGGCGGACGGCAGGGACGGGCCGGCCGTGCGGGTGCCCACCGGGCGGGCGGGGAGGTCGAGTTGGAACCAGACCAGTTTCTTGGTGGGGGTGTAGTCGACGCCCCAGCGGCTGGCCAGGGCGGCGCACAACTGGAGGCCGCGACCGCCCTCGCGGTCGGGGCTGCTCATGGTGATCGCGGCCCCCTGGAGGGGGATTTCGCGCTCCGGGTAGTGGTCGGCGACTTCGATCCTCGCGCCGTCGTCACTCCGTAGGCACAGAACATCCGCGGCCGTGCCCGCGTGGACCACGGCGTTGGTCACCAGCTCGCTGGTGAGGACCACGGCGTCGTCGACGATGTCGGCGAAGCCCCAGCCCTGCAGGGTGTCGCGGACGAAGGACCGCGCGGTGGCGACCGATCGTCCGACGGGCTCGAAGCTGGCGGCCGCGCGCGCGGTGATCACAGAACTCCTCGGCCTGTTGTCGGCGGGCAGGTCACCATGGCCGATCGGCGCCTGCCGGGGCACCGGCTGGTTTCCGGTCGGCGGGGGATCCTGGGGCGTTCCCCCAGGATGCAGTCCGGTGGTCATGGTGCGGTGCCCCTCCGATGCCTGCCCGCTCGTGCTCGTGCCACCGCCCAGGCCGGACGGAACCGGCGCGGCTGGACAGCCGCATGCAAGGTTACTTACCTTCACCGTCCATGCGGATGCCGGTCCGCAGTGTTTCCGTCCTCAGGGTGTGCGGACCGTGTGCGAAGCTGCCGAACTGTTATGGCCTGGTTCAGGCAGGGTGAAACACTGGGCAGGATTCTGGAGAAGGTCCGGGCAGGCTGGTGTCTTCTGTGTATGGCGGACAGCGGGCCTTGTTGAAGCCCGGTAAACCGGGCAGAGATACGCGGCAGTAACTGATACGCCGAGCAGTAGCACCTCAGCACAGCAGTAACGGTCGACCCCTGCGGGAGGGACACAGTGGAGTCTGGCGCAGCGACGCGGGCCACCAAGACGCGCGCGAAAGGCGGACAGTCCCTGAAGAACCAGCGCAAACCGCGCAATGGGACCACGGAAGTGGACGCGGCGTCCTTGGACCGGCTGCTGACGGCTCTTGTCGCCATGCGGGACGGGAACTTCCGCAAGCGGCTCACGGTGTCCGGCGACGGCGTGATGTCGGAGATCGCCGCCGTGTTCAACGAGGTGGCCGACCGCAATCTGCACCTCACGGGTGAGCTGTCCCGGGTGCGGCGGGTGGTGGGCCGTGAGGGAAAGCTCACGGAGCGGCTGGAGACGGGCGCCTGCGAGGGTTCCTGGGCGTCGGCCATCGACGCCTCCAACGCGCTCGTGGACGACCTCGTACGGCCCGTCTCCGAGGTCGGACGGGTGCTCTCCGCGGTGGCGGAGGGTGATCTGTCGCCGCGCATGGAGCTGCGGACGCAGGCGCCGGACGGGACCGGGCATCCGTTGCGCGGGGAGTTCCTGAAGGTCGGGCGGACCGTCAACAACCTGGTCGACCAGTTGTCGACGTTCACCGACGAGGTCACGCGTGTGGCCAGCGAGGTGGGCACCGAGGGCAAGCTCGGCGGGCAGGCACGCGTGCGTGGCATGTCCGGCTCGTGGAAGGACCTCACGGAGTCCGTCAACACGATGGCGTACCGGTTGACGGCCCAGGTGCGGGACATCGCGCTGGTGACCACGGCGGTCGCCAAGGGGGACCTGTCCCGGAAGGTCACGGTCCATGTCGCCGGCGAGATGCTGGAACTCAAGAACACCGTCAACACGATGGTGGACCAACTCTCCTCGTTCTCCTCCGAGGTGACGCGAGTCGCCCGCGAGGTGGGCACCGAGGGCGAGCTGGGCGGCCAGGCGCAGGTTCCGGGTGTGGCCGGGGTGTGGAAAGACCTCACCGACTCGGTGAACATCATGGCCGGCAACCTGACGGCCCAGGTGCGCGGGATCGCCCAGGTGACGACCGCTGTGGCCAACGGTGACCTGTCGCAGAAGGTGACCGTGTCGGCGCGGGGCGAGGTCGCCCAGCTCGCCGAGACGATCAACCAGATGACCGAGACGCTGCGCACCTTCGCCGACGAGGTCACGCGCGTGGCCAACGAAGTAGGTGCCGAGGGGCAGCTCGGCGGGCAGGCGAACGTGCCGGGTGCGGCGGGGACGTGGAAGGACCTCACCGATTCGGTGAACACGGTCTTCCGGAACCTGACGATCCAGGTGCGGGACATCGCCGCCGTGACGACCGCCGTGGCGAGCGGAGACCTGTCCCAGAAGGTCACCGTGAACGTGGCCGGCGAGATGCTCGAACTGAAGAACACCGTCAACGGGATGGTCGATCAACTGTCCTCGTTCGGTGCCGAGGTCACGCGCGTGGCGCGCGAGATCGGTGTCGAGGGTGAACTGGGCGGCCAGGCACAGGTGCCGGGGGCGGCCGGTACCTGGAAGGACTTGACCGACTCGGTCAACACCGCGTTCCGCAACCTCACCGGCCAGGTGCGCAACATCGCGCAGGTGACGACGGCCGTGGCCAACGGCGACCTGTCGCAGAAGGTCACCGTCGATGTCTCCGGCGAGATGCTTCAGTTGAAGAACACCGTCAACACGATGGTCGACCAACTGTCGTCGTTCGCCGACCAGGTGACCCGCATGGCCCGGGACGTGGGTACGGAGGGCCGTCTCGGCGGCCAGGCGCGCGTCGACGGCGTCTCGGGCACCTGGAAGGAACTCACCGACTCCGTCAACTCGATGGCCGGGAACCTGACTTCCCAGGTGCGCAACATCGCCCAGGTGACCACGGCGGTGGCCCAGGGTGACCTGTCCCAGAAGATCGACGTGGACGCGCGCGGCGAGATCCTGGAGCTGAAGAACACCATCAACACGATGGTCGACCAGCTCTCCGCCTTCGCCGACCAGGTGACCCGGGTGGCCCGCGAGGTGGGCACGGAGGGCCGTCTGGGCGGGCAGGCGCAGGTGCCGGGTGTCGCCGGTGTGTGGCGCGACCTGACCGACTCCGTGAACGGCATGGCCGGCAACCTCACCGCGCAGGTCCGCAACATCGCGCAGGTCGCGACGGCGGTGGCCCGGGGTGACCTGTCCCAGAAGATCACCGTGGACGCGCGCGGCGAGATCCTGGAGCTGAAGAACACCCTGAACACGATGGTCGACCAGCTCTCCTCGTTCGCCGAGGAGGTCACGCGAGTGGCCCGCGAGGTGGGCACCGAGGGGCAGTTGGGCGGCCAGGCCGAGGTACAGGGTGTCTCCGGCACCTGGAAGGACCTCACGCAGTCGGTGAACTTCATGGCGAACAACCTGACCATCCAGGTGCGCCAGATCGCCGAGGTCACGACCGCCGTCGCCAAGGGCGACCTCTCCAAGAAGATCACTGTTGACGCCAAGGGCGAGATCCTTGAGCTCGTCACGACGGTCAACACCATGGTCGATCAACTGTCGTCGTTCGCCGAGCAGGTGACCCGGGTGGCCCGCGAGGTGGGCACCGAGGGCATCCTGGGCGGCCAGGCGCACGTGCCGGGCATCACGGGCATCTGGAAGGACCTCAGCGGCAACGTCAACCTGATGGCCAACAACCTGACCGTGCAGGTGCGGAACATCTCCCAGGTCGCGGCGGCCGTCGCCAACGGCGACCTCACGCGCACGGTGACGATCGAGGCGCGCGGCGAGGTCCAGCAGCTCGCCGACACCTTCAACACCATGGTGAAGACGCTGAGTTCGTTCGCCGACCAGGTCACCAAGGTGGCCCGCGAGGTGGGTACGGACGGGATCCTGGGCGGTCAGGCGCATGTGCCGGGCGTCGCGGGGACGTGGAAGGACCTCACCGACTCGGTGAACGGCATGGCGTCCAACCTGACCGGTCAGGTGCGCAACATCGCGATGGTCACCACGGCCATCGCCAAGGGCGACCTGACCAAGAAGATCGACATCGACGCCCGCGGCGAGATCCTCGAACTCAAGACGACGATCAACACCATGGTCGACCAGTTGTCCAGTTTCGCCGAGGAGGTCACCCGGGTCGCCCGCGAGGTGGGTACCGAGGGCCAGTTGGGCGGACAGGCACGCGTGCGTGACGTCGACGGCACCTGGCGCGACCTCACCGAGTCGGTGAACGAGATGGCCGGGAACCTGACCCGGCAGGTGCGTGCCATCGCGCGCGTGGCGACCGCGGTGACCCGGGGCGACCTGAACCTGAAGATCGACGTGGACGCGTCCGGGGAGATCCAGGAACTCCAGGACTACATCAACAAGATGATCGCCAACCTGCGCGACACCACGATCGCCAACAAGGAGCAGGACTGGCTCAAGGGCAACCTCGCCCGCATCTCCGCGCTGATGCAGGGCCGCCGCGACCTGGACGACGTGGCTTCGCTGATCATGAGCGAGCTGACGCCGGTGGTCTCGGCGCAGCACGGCGCGTTCTTCCTCGCGCTGCCGCTCGCGGACGTGGAGGGCGAGGAGGCGTACGAACTGCGCATGCTCGGGTCGTACGGCTACTCCATGGGCTCCATGCCGACCTCGTTCAGGCCCGGTGAGGCGCTGATCGGGACGGCAGCCCAGGAGCGGCGCACGATCCTCGTGGAGAACGCGCCCAGTGGCTATCTGAAGATCTCCTCGGGGCTCGGGGAGGCGCCGCCCGCGCAGGTGATCGTGCTTCCGGTGCTGTTCGAGGGGAAGGTGCTCGGCATCATCGAGCTGGCCTCCTTCACGCCGTTCACGCACATCCAGAAGGACTTCCTCAACCAGATCGCCGAGATGATCGCGACCAGCGTCAACACCATCTCCGTCAACACCAAGACCGAGGTGCTGCTGAAGCAGTCGCAGGAGCTGACCGAGCAACTCCGGGAGCGGTCGGACGAGTTGGAGAACCGGCAGAAGGCACTCCAGTCGTCCAACGCCGAACTGGAGGAGAAGGCCGAGCTGTTGGCCCAGCAGAACCGCGACATCGAGGTCAAGAACACCGAGATCGAGGAGGCGCGGCAAGTCCTGGAGGAGCGCGCCGAGCAGCTCGCGGTGTCGATGCGCTACAAGAGCGAGTTCCTCGCGAACATGTCGCACGAGCTGCGCACGCCGCTCAACTCGCTGCTGATCCTGGCCAAGTTGCTCGCCGACAACGCGGAGGGGAACCTCTCCCCGAAGCAGGTCGAGTTCGCCGAGACGATCCACGGCGCGGGGTCCGACCTGCTCCAGTTGATCAACGACATCCTGGACCTGTCGAAGGTCGAGGCGGGCAAGATGGACGTCTCCCCGACACGTATCGCGCTCGTCCAACTCGTCGACTACGTAGAGGCCACTTTCCGCCCGCTGACCGCGGAGAAGGGCCTCGATCTGTCGGTACGGGTGTCGCCCGAACTGCCCGCCACGCTCCACACCGACGAGCAGCGGCTGCTCCAGGTGCTGCGCAACCTGCTGTCGAACGCGGTGAAGTTCACCGACTCCGGGGCGGTCGAGCTGGTCATCCGGCCGGCCGGCGCGGATGTTCCGGTGGCGATCCGGGAGCAGCTCCTGGAGGCCGGTTCGCTGCGGGACGCGGACGCCGCTCTGATCGCGTTCTCGGTGACCGACACCGGGATCGGGATCGCGGGCAGCAAGATGCGGGTGATCTTCGAGGCGTTCAAGCAGGCGGACGGTACGACCAGCCGCAAGTACGGCGGTACGGGCCTCGGGCTGTCGATCTCCCGGGAGATCGCGCAGTTGCTCGGCGGTGAGATCTATGCGCAGAGCGAACCGGGACGTGGTTCGACGTTCACGCTGTATTTGCCGCTGCACCCGAGCGAACTGCCCCCGCAGGGCTACCAGCAGTTGCCCGCGCTGGAGGCGGGCGACCTGGTGGCGTCCGCGGCGGAGCTCGCCGAGCTGTCGGAGCGGAGCGAGGTGGGCATCGAGACGCCGGCCGAGGTGAAGTCGTACCACGAGACGCAGAACGGTGCCGCCGCGCTCTTCAGGCGCCGTCGCAGGGCCGTCGAGCAGTCCGCCCAACTGGGGCTGACCGTACGGGACCAGTGGGCGTCCGAGGAGAGTGCGCCTCCGTCGCGCCGGGGGATCCGGTTCAACGGGGAGAAGGTGCTGATCGTCGACGACGACATCCGCAACGTCTTCGCGCTGACCAGTGTCCTGGAGCAGCACGGGCTGTCCGTGCTGTACGCGGAGAACGGCCGTGAGGGCATCGAAGTCCTGGAACAGCACGACGATGTGACGGTCGTTCTGATGGACATCATGATGCCCGAGATGGACGGATACGCGACGACGACGGCGATCCGTAGGATGCCGCAGTTCGCCGGGCTCCCGATCATCGCGCTGACCGCGAAGGCGATGAAGGGCGACCGGGAGAAGGCGATCGAGTCCGGCGCCTCGGACTACGTCACCAAGCCGGTCGACCCCGATCACCTGTTGTCGGTGATGGAGCAGTGGATGCGTCCGGAGTGACGGAAACGACCGGACTCGAAGGGAAAGTCGCCGGACTCGACGGGAAAGCGGTGGGGACGGTGCGGGGAACGTTCGGTGGCCACGTGGAGTTGCTGACTCAGTGTGTCCGAAGCCGTGTAGAAGCACGGGATTCGGGGAACCTTCTGGTCTCCCGCTACGTTTCTGCTTCGTGCACAGTGACATCGCGGTGACAGGGTGTGGCGACAGGCGGGGTGCGGCTACCATGACCGGCACAAGGACGGGCGGCGCAAGAGAGTCGTCCCCTGGGGCGGCGCCCGGTGCACATCCGGGGCGAGGAGGGCGGGCCATGGTGCAGAAGGCCAAGATCCTCCTGGTCGATGACCGGCCGGAGAATCTGCTGGCGCTGGAGGCCATCCTCTCTGCGCTCGATCAGACACTGGTTCGGGCATCGTCCGGGGAGGAAGCGCTCAAAGCACTGCTGACGGACGACTTCGCGGTCATTCTGCTGGACGTCCAGATGCCGGGCATGGACGGTTTCGAAACCGCCGCGCACATCAAGCGGCGGGAGCGGACCCGGGACATCCCGATCATCTTCCTCACCGCGATCAACCACGGCCCGCACCACACCTTCCGGGGTTACGCGGCGGGCGCGGTCGACTACATCTCCAAGCCGTTCGACCCATGGGTGCTGCGCGCGAAGGTCTCGGTCTTCGTCGAGCTCTACATGAAGAACTGCCAGTTGCGGGAGCAAGCGGCGCTGCTGCGGCTCCAGTTGGAGGGCGGCGGCAAGCCCGCGGCCGGTGCGGCGAAGGAACCGGCCGGACTGCTCGCCGAACTGTCGGCGCGGCTCGCGGCCGTCGAGGAGCAGGCGGAGGCGCTGTCCAAGCAGCTCGACGACGAGTCGGCGGACGCGGCGGCCGTAGCGACCGCGGCTCATCTCGAACGCAAACTCACCGGGCTGCGCAGGGCGCTCGACGCCCTGGAGCCGGGCACGGGCAGCGGAGCGCCTTCGCTGCCGTCGCAGAACTGACGTCCGCCGGGGGCGCAGTTGTGCGTGAGCCGGCGTCAGTTCCCGGTCTCGTACGGGCGACACGAACGGGTGAAGCAGTGGGCACACGTGTCCGCTGCCGTCTCCACAGGTAACCTCACACCTATGGCCCCACGTCCCTCCGCAGCCAAGAAGCAGCCCGCCAAGAGGGCTGCTCCGGCGAAGGCTCCGGCGAAGAAGGCCGCTGCGAAAAGGGCCCCCGCGAAGAAGGCGGTCGCCAAGAAGACCGCCCGTCCGGCGCCCAAGCCGGCGCCCAGCCCCACCGGGGGCATCGTCAAGCTCGTGCGCGCCGTCTGGCTGGGCACCGCGCACGCCGTCGGCGCGGTGTTCCGCGGCATAGGGCAGGGGGCGAAGAACCTGGATCCGGCCCACCGCAAGGACGGCGTCGCGCTGCTGCTGTTCGGCCTCGCGCTGATCGTCGCCGCGGGTACCTGGGCCGATCTGCGCGGCCCGGTCGGCGACCTCGTCGAGATCCTGGTGACCGGCGCCTTCGGCCGCCTCGACCTGCTCGTGCCGATACTGCTCGCGGTGATCGCCGTGCGCTTCATCCGCCATCCCGAGAAGCCCGAGGCCAACGGCCGGATCGTCATCGGTCTGTCCGCGCTCGTCATCGGCGTGCTCGGCCAGGTCCACATCGCCTGCGGCGCGCCCGCCCGCAGCGACGGCATGCAGGCCATAAGGGACGCCGGCGGGCTCATCGGCTGGGGCGTGGCGACCCCGCTGACCTACACCATGGGCGAGGTCCTCGCCGTACCCCTGCTCGTGCTGCTCACGGTCTTCGGGCTGCTGGTCGTCACGGCCACGCCCGTCAACGCGATCCCCCAGCGCCTGCGGCTGCTCGGGGTGAAGCTGGGCATCGTCCACGACTTCGACGACGAGGAAGAGTTCGGCGAGGACGACGAGCGCTACGACGAGCAGTGGCGCGAGGCACTGCCCGCGCGCCCCCGTAAGCGCGGGAGCGCCCCCGAGGCGTACGACCCCGACAGCGCCGAGCAGGACGCCCTCTCGAAGCGCCGGAGCCGCCCCAGGCGCTCCGCGGTGCCCCAGCCCGACATGCACCGCCCCATGGACGCCGTGGACGTCGCCGCGGCCGCCGCGGCGGCGCTCGACGGGGCCGTCCTGCACGGCATGCCGCCCTCGCCGATCGTCGCCGACCTCACCCAGGGGGTACGGGTGGGCGGCGACCGCGAGGACACCACCCCGACGCCCGTCCCGACGCCCGTTCCGGCCCCCACCGCGCGCCCCAAGCAGGAGAAGCTCAAGGCCGAGGTCATGGACCTCACGAAGGCGCCCCCGGAGGAGCCCCGCGACCTGCCGCCGCGCGCCGAGCAGCTCCAGCTCTCCGGCGACATCACGTACTCGCTGCCCTCGCTCGACCTCCTCACGCGCGGGGGCCCCGGCAAGGCGCGCAGCGCCGCGAACGACGCCGTGGTCGCCTCCCTGACGAACGTCTTCTCCGAGTTCAAGGTCGACGCCGCCGTCACCGGCTTCACGCGCGGGCCGACGGTCACGCGCTACGAGGTCGAGCTCGGCCCCGCCGTCAAGGTCGAGCGGATCACCGCCCTCACCAAGAACATCGCCTACGCCGTCGCCAGCCCCGATGTGCGGATCATCAGCCCGATCCCCGGCAAGTCCGCGGTCGGCATCGAGATCCCGAACACGGACCGCGAGATGGTCAACGTAGGAGACGTCCTGCGCCTCGCGGACGCCGCCGAGGACGATCACCCGATGCTCGTCGCGCTCGGCAAGGACGTCGAGGGCGGCTACGTCATGGCCAACATGGCGAAGATGCCGCACATCCTGGTGGCCGGCGCCACCGGCTCCGGAAAGTCGTCCTGCATCAACTGCCTGATCACGTCGATCATGTGCCGGGCGACCCCCGAGGACGTCCGTATGGTCCTCGTCGACCCCAAGCGCGTCGAACTGACCGCCTACGAAGGCATCCCGCACCTGATCACGCCCATCATCACCAACCCGAAGCGGGCCGCCGAGGCGCTCCAGTGGGTCGTACGCGAGATGGACCTCAGGTATGACGACCTCGCGGCCTTCGGGTACCGGCACATCGACGACTTCAACCAGGCGATCCGCGACGGCAAGCTGAAGACTCCGGAGGGCAGCGAGCGGGAGCTCAAGACCTATCCGTACCTCCTGGTGATCGTCGACGAGCTGGCCGACCTGATGATGGTCGCGCCGCGGGACGTCGAGGACTCGATCGTGCGCATCACGCAGCTCGCGCGCGCGGCCGGCATCCACCTGGTGCTCGCGACACAGCGCCCCTCCGTAGACGTCGTCACCGGTCTGATCAAGGCGAACGTGCCCTCCAGGCTCGCGTTCGCCACCTCGTCCCTGGCCGACTCGCGGGTCATCCTCGACCAGCCCGGCGCGGAGAAGCTGATCGGCAAGGGTGACGGGCTGTACCTGCCGATGGGTCAGAACAAGCCCACCCGTATGCAGGGCGCCTTCGTCACCGAGGACGAGATCCACGCCGTCGTGCAGCACTGCAAGGACCAGATGACCCCGGTCTTCCGGGAGGACGTCACCGTCGGCACCAAGCAGAAGAAGGAGATCGACGAGGACATCGGCGACGACCTCGACCTGCTCTGCCAGGCGGCCGAACTGGTCGTGTCCACGCAGTTCGGCTCCACCTCGATGCTCCAGCGCAAGCTGCGCGTCGGCTTCGCCAAGGCCGGGCGGCTCATGGACCTCATGGAGTCCCGGGGCATCGTCGGACCCAGCGAGGGGTCCAAGGCGCGTGACGTGCTCCTGAAGGCTGACGAGCTGGACGGCGTGCTCGGCGTGATCCGCGGGGAGTCCGAAGGCTAGGAGTGGGTAGGCGCTGCCCGAAGGGGGCGGCCGACCGTGACTCACCCGTTAGAGATCAGTGGGCAACCGTTTCCCTTTGCCGTACGTCAAGTTGAGCGAGAGGACAGATGGGGCTCCCACCATGGGATCCGTGTCTGGCCCGCCGTCGGACGCTTCGGCCATACCGATGGCGTACAAAGTCCCACCGCCCGGTTGCCCCACCCTTTCATACCCCCCCTAGACTGAACTTCCAGCACAGGTGGCTACACGCTCGAAAGGCGCCCCCGTGTCCATCGGCAACTCCCCTGAAGACGAGCGTCCGTTCGAAGACGGTCGCTCCGAAGAGGGTCATGAGGAAGAAGCCCGTCCTTCCGTCGGCCGAGCCCTGCAGCAGGCACGTATCGCCGCCGGGCTGACCGTCGACGACGTCAGCAGTGCCACCCGGGTCCGCATCGCCATCGTGCACGCCATCGAGGCCGACGACTTCACGCCCTGCGGCGGTGACGTCTACGCCCGCGGGCACATCAGGACCCTCGCCAAGGCCGTCCACATCGATCCCGCACCGCTTCTCGCGCGCTACGACGACGACCACGGCGGACGCCCGGCCCCGACGCCGGCGGCGCCCCTCTTCGAGGCGGAACGCATCCGTCCCGAGCGACGGGGCCCCAACTGGACCGCGGCCATGGTCGCCGCGATCGTCGCCGTGGTCGGCTTCGTCGGCTTCACGGCGTTCAAGGGCGGCGACAGTGACACTGACGCCGCGTCACAGGTCACCCAGGGAGCCACGCCCAGCGCCAGCAAGCCCGCCGCGCCCAAGCCCTCGACCACCGACTCCGCCACACCCAAGTCCGATCCCTCCGACAGTGCCATCGCCGCCGCGCCCCAGGACAAGGTGACGGTCCAGGTGAGTGCGGTCGACGGCCGCAGTTGGATCTCCGCCAAGGACCACAACGGCCGGATGCTCTTCGACGGGCTCCTCAAGAAGGGCGAGTCCAAGACCTTCCAGGACAGCTCGAAGGTCAACCTGATCCTCGGCGACGCCGGTGTGATCCAGCTCTACGTCAACGGCAAGAAGATCGAGGACGACTTCCAGCCCGGAGCGGTGGAGCGCCTCACCTACACCAAGGGCGACCCCGAAGTCGGATAAGCGGTCCGGCAAGAGGTCCTACGGGGTGACTGTTCAAGGGGTTGGCCAAGATCGGCCAACCCCTTCGACGTGGGGTGTCAGTGGGACGAAGTAGTCTTGAGCCCATGCCTGAACGCCGTACCGTCGCACTCGTCACTCTTGGCTGCGCCCGTAACGAGGTGGACTCGGAGGAGCTCGCAGGCCGCTTGGAGGCGGACGGCTGGCAACTCGTGGAGAACGCCGAGGACGCGGACGTCGCCGTCGTCAACACCTGTGGCTTCGTCGAGGCCGCCAAGAAGGACTCCGTCGACGCCCTCCTGGAAGCCAATGACCTCAAGGGTCATGGCAGAACGCAGGCCGTCGTCGCGGTGGGCTGCATGGCCGAGCGGTACGGCAAGGAGCTCGCCGAGGCGCTGCCCGAGGCCGACGGCGTGCTCGGCTTCGACGACTACGCCGACATCTCCGACCGCCTGCAGACCATCCTGAACGGCGGCATCCACGCCTCGCACACCCCGCGCGACCGCCGCAAGCTGCTGCCGATCAGCCCCGCCGACCGACAGGAGTCCGCCGCCGACGTCGCGCTGCCCGGCCACGGCCCGGTCGACCTCCCGGACGGCCTCGCGCCCGCCTCGGGCCCCCGCGCACCCCTGCGCCGCCGCCTGGACGGCTCCCCGGTCGCCTCGGTGAAGCTCGCCTCCGGCTGCGACCGGCGCTGCTCCTTCTGCGCCATCCCGTCCTTCCGCGGCTCCTTCATCTCCCGCCGCCCCAGCGACGTACTGAACGAGACCCGCTGGCTGGCCGAACAGGGCGTCAAGGAGGTCATGCTGGTCTCCGAGAACAACACTTCCTACGGCAAGGACCTGGGCGACATCCGCCTCCTGGAGTCGCTGCTGCCCGAGCTGGCGGACATCGACGGCCTGGAGCGCGTGCGGGTGAGCTACCTCCAGCCGGCCGAGATGCGCCCCGGGCTCATCGACGTGCTCACCTCCACACCGAAGATCGCGCCCTACTTCGACCTGTCCTTCCAGCACTCCGCGCCCGACGTGCTGCGCTCCATGCGCCGCTTCGGCGACACCGACCGCTTCCTCGAACTGCTCGACACCATCCGCTCCAAGGCCCCGCAGGCCGGCGTCCGCTCGAACTTCATCGTCGGCTTCCCCGGCGAGACCGAGGCCGACCTCGCCGAACTGGAGCGCTTCCTGAACGGCGCGCGCCTGGACGCCATCGGCGTCTTCGGCTACTCCGACGAGGAGGGCACGGAGGCGGCGACGTACGACAAGAAGCTCGACCAGGACGTCGTGGACGCGCGCCTCGCGCACATCTCGCGGCTGGCCGAGGAGCTCGTCTCGCAGCGTGCGGAGGAGCGCGTCGGTGAGACCGTGCACGTGCTGGTCGAGTCGGTGGACTCCGAGGACGGCGCCTACGGCCGCGGCGAGCACCAGGCTCCGGAGACGGACGGCCAGGTGCTGCTCACGAGCGGCGAAGGCCTGAGCGTCGGCCGTATGGTCGAGGCGAAGGTGGTCGGTACGGAAGGTGTCGACCTGGTGGCCGAGCCGCTCCTGGGCTCGCTCGCGTGTAGTGAGGAGGCGGGCAGATGACCGGAGTCCCGGCATCGGCGGCGGGCGGCACCTCCAGCGCGAACGGCGCGCCCGCGAGCGCGGGTTCCGGTGCGGCCTCCGGTGGCGCCCCTTCCGGCGCGATGTCGGGCAGTGTCTCCGGTGGCGCCTCCTCCTCCGGGGGCGCTTCGGCCGGCGGTGGCTCGGTTGGCAGTGCTTCGCTTGACAGTGCCTCGGTCGGTAGTGCCTCGTCCGGTGTGGTCGAGGCAGGTCTGCCCGGTGGTCCGAGGCCGGCGCGCGGTGCGAAGGTTGTGGCCGCTGCCGTCAACCAGGCGAGCGTTTGGAACATCGCCAACTTCCTGACCATGCTCCGGCTGCTGCTCGTCCCCGGCTTCGTCGCCCTGATGCTGGCCGACGGCGGGTACGACCCGGCGATGCGCTCGTTCGCCTGGGCGGCGTTCGCCATCGCCATGATCACCGACCTTTTCGACGGCCATCTGGCGCGGACCTACGACCTCGTCACCGACTTCGGGAAGATCGCCGACCCCATCGCCGACAAGGCGATCATGGGTGCGGCGCTGATCTGTCTGTCCTCCCTCGGCGATCTGCCGTGGTGGGTGACCGTCGTCATCCTCGGCCGGGAACTCGGGATCACGCTGCTGCGTTTTCTTGTCATCCGGTACGGCGTCATTCCCGCGTCGCGCGGCGGCAAGCTGAAGACGCTCACACAGGGCATCGCGGTAGGGATGTATGTGCTGGCGCTGACGGGATGGCTGGCCACTCTGCGGTTCTGGGTGATGGCGGCGGCGGTCGTGCTGACCGTGCTGACCGGGCTCGACTATGTGAGACAGGCCATTGTGTTGCGCAGGCAGGGAATCGCCGAGCGCAGGGCGGCGTCGGAGGAGACGGAAGCGTGAGTTCCACGGCCACTGAAGTGGTGCGACTACTGACCGTGAGCGGTGCGACGCTCGCTGTCGCCGAGTCGCTCACCGGTGGTCTGGTTGCGGCGGAGATCACATCGGTGCCCGGAGCCTCCAAGGCCTTCCGTGGTTCGGTCACCGCCTACGCCACCGAGCTGAAGCATGAGCTGCTCGGGGTCGACGCCACCCTGCTGACCGAGCGGGGAGCGGTGGATGCGCAGGTCGCGGCCCAGATGGCGGCCGGAGTGCGGAAGGCGCTCGGCGCCGACTGGGGCATCGCGACGACCGGTGTGGCGGGCCCGGAGCCGCAGGACGGACAGCCCGTAGGCACCGTTTTCATCGCCGTGGACGGCCCCTCCGGACCGGAATCGGATGCTCTCGGTGGCGGGAAAGTGGCCGCGCTGCGGTTGAACGGCGGCCGGGCGGAAATTCGTATGGAGAGTGTACGGAGCGTACTCGCGCTGCTTCTGGAGCGGCTCGTGAGCGAACAGACCGGGAATGAGCGGGCACAGGATACGGAACAGAACGGGGGGTTTTGATGTTTGCAGCCCTGAGTGAACACGACATCGCTCCCCGCACGGCCGCGGCGCAAGGCGGTACGGTGGGGCGAGAAGGATGCGGCTACGCGGACCGAGGAGGGAGCCACCGATGATTCTGCTCCGTCGCCTGCTGGGTGACGTGCTGCGTCGGCAGCGCCAGCGCCAGGGCCGTACTCTGCGCGAAGTCTCCTCGTCCGCCCGAGTCTCACTCGGCTATCTCTCCGAGGTGGAGCGGGGGCAGAAGGAGGCATCCTCCGAGCTGCTCTCCGCCATCTGCGACGCGTTGGACGTACGGATGTCCGAGCTCATGCGGGAAGTCAGCGACGAGCTCGCTCTCGCCGAGCTGGCCCAGTCTGCTGCGGCCACCAATTCCGTGCCCACGTCGGTACGTCCGATGCTGGGTTCCGTATCGGTGACCGGTGTGCCACCGGAACGGGTGACCATCAAGGCCCCCGCCGAGGCGGTGGACGTGGTCGCCGCGTGACGCTCACGCTGCTGAGACCGATGAGGCGCTGACCTGCCTCGTGCATGTGTGCGGGCCCCGGCCGGGGCTTCTCCAGGGAGACCTGGGGAGGCGCGGTCGGGGTTTTCGCGTTGGGGCGGGGTGGTGTGGGGTGCAGTGGTGGCGGGTGTCGGCGTTCGGTCGGGTGCCTGGTGTCCTGTACGGCTGTGGAGCGGTCCGTTTGCCGGTGTGGCGCGGTGCGGTCATGGTTGAGGCGAGTGGTGCGGTGAGGTGCGGCGGATGGTGCGTCCGTGTGCCGTCGATGCGCCCTCCTTGCGGGTGACCGTGACGTTCTGGCGTCGGGCTGGAGGTGGGGCCATGGCGGGGCGGATAGCACGCTGGGGGCTCGCGCCGGTGCTCGGCGCGGTGTGGTGGTGGGCCGTACTGCGGCTCGCGCTGACGCCGCACGCGGGCGCGCTGGAGGGGGCCGTGGCGGCCGGGGGGTGGGGGCTGAGTCTGCTTCCGGTGCACTGCATGCCCAAGGCCCGGGCGGCGGGGGCGGTGGCCATGGGGCGGTGGCGGGTGGCCTGGCGGGTGTTTGTCACGCCGGTCGGCGGGGTGTCGGCGGGTGCCGGAGCGTCGTCCGACGGCGGGGCGTTGGCGGACGTTGGGCCGCTCTCAGGGGTCGGGTCGTCGTCGGGTGTCGGACTGTCGCCAGGTGCTGGAGCATCGTCCGGCACAGGGGCATCGGCGGGTGGTGGGCCGCTGCCAGACGCCGGGTCGTCGCCGGGTGCCGTGTCGTTGGACGTCGGAACGCCGCCGGGTACTGGAGCATCGCCGGGTGCTGAGTTGTCGTCGGGTGTCGGAACGCCGCCGGGTACCGGAGCGCCGTCCGGTGCAGGGGCGTCGGCAGGCCATGGGCCGCGGTCAGATACTGGAGCATCGCCGGTCGCTGAGTCGTCGTCGGGCGTCGGACCGCCGCCAGGCGCCGGGTCATCGCCGGATACCGGCCCCTAGCCGGGCGCCGGACCGTCGCCGGGCGCTGAGGCGGTGGTTGCTACCAAGGCATCGCGACGCCGCCGTTCGGGCGGAGGATCTGGCCCGTCGTGAACGACGACGCGTCCGACGCCAGATGCAGTACGGCGTGAGCGATGTCCTCCGGCTCGCCCACCCGGCCCAGCGGCGACAGCCGGACCATCAGTGCCTCGGTACGGGCCTGTGCCTCGGCCTCGTGGTGGTCGGTCATGGGTGTGCGGATCCAGCCCGGCGCGACCGCGTTGACGCGGATGCCGTGCCGGCCCAGCTCCGTCGCGAGCGTCTTCGTCAGTTGGACGACGGCCGCCTTCGCCGCGCTGTAGCAGAGCAGCCCGGCTCCTCCGGTGTCGATCGCGCCCGAGGCCATGGTGACGATGCTGCCCCTGGTGCCGCGGTCGAGCATCAGCCGGGCCGCCTCCTGGCAGGCGTACAGGACGCCCTTGAAGTTGACGTCCAGTACCCGGTCGAGATCCTCGTCCCGGGTCTCCAGCACGGTGCTGCTGTGCATGATCCCGGCGACCGCGGCCATCACATGCAGGTCCTCGCAGGACTGGACGGCCTGCTTGACCTGCGCGCGGTCGGTGACGTCCAGGTGGTGAGTGAGGGCGGTGCCGCCCTTGTCCTTGATCAGGGTCGCTGTCTCGTGCAGCCCCTGTGCGTCGCGGTCGGCGCAGTGCACGGTGGCGCCCGTCTCGGCGAGCAGTACGGCGGATGCGCGGCCGATACCGCTGGCGGCGCCGGTGACGAAAGCGGTGCGTCCGGTGAGGTCGTACGCCTTGACGGGCATGAAGCGACCGTACGAGGGTTTCTGACGGGTCGTCAATTAGTCGTACGGTGCTGAGTTTTGCGGTGTGAGGTGGGGCCCGGTGCGGGCCCCACCTGGCAGGTCGGGCACCAGTAGGTGGGGCGGTCGCGGGAGCCGTCTCCCTGGTCGGCCGTGCGGATGGGGGTGTCGCAGCGGAGGCAGGGGCGGGGTGCGCGGCCGTAGACGAAGAGGTCGGGGGTGTGGGCGGCTGGGGCTGTGAGGCGGGTTTGGTTCGGGGAGCTGTTCGTGACGGGGCTTGTGGTGTTGCGGACGGGGCGGTCGCGGTTGGCTTCCAGGAGCAACTTGGCGATGGCGGGGAGCTTGGCGGCGCGGTCGGCGGGGAGCGCGCCGATGGGGAGCCAGGGGGTGGCGCCGAGCAGGAAGCAGAGTTCGCTTTTGTAGATGTTGCCGATGCCTGCCAGGTTGCGCTGGTCGAGCAGGGCCTCGCCGAGAGGACGGGCAGGGTCCGCGAGAAGGTTGGCCAGGGCCAGCTCCGGGTTCCAGTCGGGGCCCAGGAGGTCGGGGCCGAGGTGGCCCACGGCGCGGTGTTCTTCGGTCGTGCGGAGGAGTTCCAGGACGGGGAGGCGGTAGCCGACGGCCGTGCGGTCGGCGGTGCCGAGGATCACGCGGATCTGGTGGGCCGGGCCGCCGCCGCTCCAGCGCTGACCGTTCGCGTAGACCCTCCAGGTGCCGTCCATCCGCAGGTGCGAGTGGAGGGTGAGGCCGCCCTCGATACGGGTCAGCAGGTGCTTGCCCCGGGGTGTGACGTCAAGGACGGTGCGGCCGGTGAGGTCTGCCGTCGCGTACTTGGGGACGCGGAGGTCGCTACGGGTCAGCGCCTTGCCCGCGAGGGCCGTGTGGAGGCGCTTCGCGGTTTGCCAGACGGTGTCGC
The DNA here is from genome assembly GCF_036227225.1 of Streptomyces sp. NBC_01478. Classification (GTDB taxonomy): domain Bacteria; phylum Actinomycetota; class Actinomycetes; order Streptomycetales; family Streptomycetaceae; genus Streptomyces. Next base: position 8,469,971 of record NZ_CP109444.1, read on the forward strand.
CTTCAGGCATGGGTCAAGGGTGGCATGGGGGAGGGGCGGGCGACTCGGGGGCGGGGACGGGGTGGCGTGGGGTTGGGTGGGGTGGCCTGAGGTGACGGGCTGTCTTGGAGTGCGAGATGGCGCGGGATGAGGGCTGGCTTGAGGTCGGGATGAGGGCCGGCTCGGGGTGACGGGTGACCGAACCCCGGAGTCCGTTGCGCTGGTTCACGCGCGGAGGCGTAGGCCGCGTGGTGTCGCGATGAAGCCTGCTCCTTCCAGGAGGGTGCCGATGGGGGAGGTCAGGGCCGAGGCGCCATTGACGCGCTCCACCGTGACCGTGCCGAGGGAACCTGCTCGGGCCGCTGCCGCGAGGGCCTCGGCGGCTGCCTGGAGGCGTGGATCCTCGGTGGCCGTGGTGTCCGGTGCGGAGGGCCAGGCGAGCAGGGTCTTGCCGCCGCGCTCCATGTAGAGCGTCAGCTCACCCTCGACCAGCACTACGAGAGAGCCCGCCTTGCGCCCCGCCTTGTGCCCGGCACCGGTGGGCGGCTCGGGCCAGGGGAGGGCGGCGCCGTATGCGTTCGCGGGGTCGGCGGCGGCCAGGACCACGGCTCGGGTGGAGAGGGAGGGACGGTGGGTGCGGCGGTCGGCGTAGGGGGAACTGGTGTTGCCCTGCGGTGTCGGCGCGGGGAAGTCGCGGGGGGAGACGTAGTCGCCCGGGGACGGGGGGTGGGAGGACGGGGAGCGGTGGTGCCGGGAGGTGGAGGCACCCGGGTTCGCGGGGCGGTCGTCCGGTGAGCCCACGCTGTCGAGGTCGTCGAAGTCGGTGAACGGGCCGAAAGCGTCGGCGAAGTCGTGGCCTCCGGGGGAGTCGGAGGCGCCGGGGAAGCCTGATGCGCCGGATGCGTCGCGTCCGCCGTGATCGGCGGGGGTGGGGCCCGGGTGCTGCCGATGGTGGGTGTCAGACGGGGCGTACGGGTCCTGCTTGCCGCGGCTGTCAGGCGAGTCGTAGGTGGTGCTCGGGGCTCCGAAGGGGGCGAAGGAGGCCGCGGAACCGTTGCCGGAGTCGGCGGTGGGTGAGGTGGAAGCGGCGAGGGAGCCGAAGCCGTAGGGGTCGTTGTCGGTCGGGTCCGGCGTGGGCAGGTCGTCGCCGCGGTCACGGGCGTTGGCGACCGCGCGGAGGCGGTCCACCGCGCCGTCCATCGCGAACTGGGCGGCGCCGAGCCCCTCCACGACATAGCCGCGCCGTGCCTGACCGCTCTCCTCGAAGACGGACAGGATGCGGTACGTCGCCGAGAAGCCGCCCTCGACACCCTCCGCGGCGACCGCTCCCCGGGTCACCACGCCGTGCCGGTCGAGCAGGGTGCGGGCCAGGGCGTGGGCGCGCACGGTGGGGTCCGGTTCGTGGGCGGGGAGCAGGGACCAGCGGCCCGCGACGGTCGGCGGGCCGGTGCGGGAGGCGGGGCGCGCGGCGGCGGTGAGTGAGCCGTAACGCCCGCGCGGGACCGTGCGTTTGGCGCGGTGGGCCGTGGAACCCGCCGTACGGCCGGAGCCCAGCAGGGCGCGCATGGGGGCGAGCGTGTCGTTCGTGAGGCGGCCGGACCAGGCCAGGTCCCATACGGCGTCGGCCAGTTGGGGGTCGGTGACGTCGGGGTGGGTGGTCGCGCGGATCTGGTCGGTGATCTGGCGGAAGAAGAGGCCGTAGCCGCCGGAGAGGGTGTCCAGGACCGACTGGTGCAGCGCCGTGAGCTCCAGGGGGTGCGGGGGCGGGAGGAGCAGGGGGGCCGCGTCCGCCAGGTACAGGGAGACCCAGCCGTCCTTGCCGGGGAGGGAACCCGCGCCGGCCCACACGAGCTCACCGGCCGAGGTGAGTTCGTCGAGCATCGCGGGTGCGTAGTTCGCCACGCGGGACGGCAGGACGAGCTTCTCCAGGGCGGACGCGGGCACCGAGGCGCCCTGCAACTGCTCGACGGCGCGCACCAGTCCGTCGATGCCGCGCAGCCCGTGGCCCTTGCCGATGTGCTGCCACTGGGGGAGGAACTGTGCGAGCGCGGCCGGCGGCACCGGCTCCAACTCGTGCCGCAGCGCGGCCAGGGAGCGGCGCCGCAGCCGGCGCAGCACCGTCGCGTCGCACCACTCCTGGCCGATCCCGGCCGGGTGGAACTCCCCTTGTACGACACGGCCGTTCGCCGCGAGTCGCTGCAACGCGCCGTCGGTGACCGCCACGCCCAGGCCGAAGCGGGCGGCCGCCGTGGCCGACGTGAACGGGCCGTGGGTGCGGGCGTGCCGTGCCAGGAGGTCGCCGAGCGGGTCCTTGACCGGTTCGGTGAACGCCTCCGGAACGCCGACCGGCAGCGCCGTACCGAGGGCGTCGCGCAGTCGGCCCGCGTCCTCGATCGCGGCCCAGTGGTCGGCACCGCCGATACGGACCCGGATCGCGCGGCGGGCCGAGGCGAGGTCGTGGGCCCATTGCGGTGCGGCGCCCCGCTCGGCCAACTCGGCGTCGGTGAGCGGGCCGAGCATCCGCAGCAGGTCGGCGACGCCCTCGACGTCCTTGATGCGGCGGTCCTCGGTGAGCCACTGGAGTTCGCGCTCCAGCTCGGTCAGCACCTCGGCGTCGAGGAGCTCGCGCAGCTCCGCCTGGCCGAGCAGCTCGGCCAGCAGGTGGGAGTCCAGCGACAGGGCGGCGGCGCGGCGCTCGGCGAGCGGTGAGTCGCCCTCGTAGAGGAACTGGGCGACGTACCCGAAGAGGAGGGAGCGGGCGAAGGGGGACGGCTCGGGGGTGGTGACCTCGACGAGGCGCACCTTGCGGGACTCCAGGTCGCCCATCAGCTCGGTGAGGCCCGGGACGTCGAAGACGTCCTGGAGGCATTCGCGGACGGCCTCGAGGACGATCGGGAACGAGCCGAACTCGCTTGCCACCTGGAGCAGTTGGGAGGCCCGCTGGCGCTGCTGCCACAACGGGGTGCGCTTGCCGGGGTTGCGGCGCGGCAGCAGCAGCGCGCGGGCGGCGCATTCGCGGAAGCGGGCCGCGAACAGGGCCGAGCCGCCGACCTGGTCGGTGACGAGCTGATTGACCTCGCCCTTGTCGAAGGCGACGTCCGCCGCGCCTACAGGGGCCTGGTCGGCGTCGTACTCCGTGCCCGCCTTCATGGGCTCCTGGTCGAGCAGGTCCAGGCCCATCAGGTCGGCGTCGGGCAGCCTCAGGACGATGCCGTCGTCGGCGTGCATCACCTGGGCGTCCATGCCGTAGCGCTCGGAGAGGCGGGCGCCGAGCGCGAGGGCCCAGGGGGCGTGGACCTGGGCGCCGAAGGGGGAGTGGATGACCACGCGCCAGTCGCCGAGTTCGTCGCGGAAGCGTTCCACGACGATCGTGCGGTCGTCCGGGATGTGGCCGCAGGCCTCGCGCTGTTCGGCCAGGTAGGACAGCACGTTCTCCGCGGCCCAGGCGTCGAGGCCCGCGGCGAGGAGGCGCGGGCGGGCGTCCTCCTTGGGCTGCGAGCCGACCTCGCGCAGGAACGCGCCCACCGCGCGGCCCAGTTCGAGGGGGCGGCCCAACTGGTCGCCCTTCCAGAAGGGGAGCCGGCCGGGGACGCCGGGCGCGGGGGAGACCAGGACGCGGTCGCGGGTGATGTCCTCGATCCGCCAGGAGCTGGTGCCGAGGGTGAAGACATCGCCCACCCGGGACTCGTAGACCATCTCCTCGTCCAGCTCGCCGACCCGGCCGCCGCCCTTCTTGGGGTCGGCGCCCGCGAGGAAGACGCCGAAGAGCCCGCGGTCGGGAATCGTGCCCCCGGAGGTGACGGCGAGACGCTGTGCGCCGGGGCGGCCGGTGATCGTGCCGGCGATGCGGTCCCACACCACGCGTGGGCGCAACTCGGCGAAGGCGTCCGACGGATAGCGGCCCGCGAGCATGTCGAGCACGGCCGTGAACGCCGACTCCGGGAGGGAGGCGAAGGGCGCGGCACGGCGGACGGTGGCGAGCAGGTCGTCGACCTGCCAGGTGTCCAGCGCCGTCATCGCGACGAGCTGCTGGGCCAGCACGTCCAGGGGGTTGGCGGGGACCTTCAAGGACTCGATGGAGCCGGTGCGCATCCGCTCGGTGACCACGGCGGCCTGGACCAGGTCACCCCGGTACTTCGGGAAGACCACGCCGGTGGAGACCGCGCCGACCTGGTGTCCCGCGCGGCCCACGCGCTGGAGGCCGGAGGCCACGGACGGCGGGGACTCCACCTGGATGACGAGATCGACGGCGCCCATGTCGATGCCCAGCTCCAGACTGGACGTCGCCACCACGGCGGGGAGCCGGCCCGCCTTGAGGTCCTCCTCGACCTGGGCGCGCTGTTCCTTGGAGACCGAGCCGTGGTGGGCGCGGGCGATGACCGGGGGCGCGCCCTGAGCGGCGCCGGAGCCGCCCATCAGCTCGGCCGGTGCGTGGTGTTCGTCCAGGGACTCGCCGGTCGCGCGCTCGTAGGCGATCTCGTTGAGCCGGTTGCACAGGCGCTCCGCGAGGCGGCGGGAGTTGGCGAACACGATCGTTGAACGATGGGACTGGACGAGGTCGGTGATGCGCTCCTCGACATGCGGCCAGATCGACGGCTTCTCCGCGCCCTCCTTGCCATCGGCAACCGGGGAGCCGCCCAGCTCGCCCAGATCCTCGACCGGCACGACTACGGAGAGGTCGAACTCCTTGCCGGACTTCGGCTGGACGATCTCCACCTTGCCGCGCGGGGAGAGATAGCGGGCGACCTCGTCGACCGGGCGCACGGTCGCCGAGAGGCCGATACGGCGGGCCGGCTTCGGCAGCAGCTCGTCCAGCCGCTCCAGTGACAGCGCGAGATGCGCGCCCCGCTTGGTGCCCGCGACCGCGTGCACCTCGTCCAGGATCACCGTCTCGATGCCGGTCAGCGCGTCACGCGTGGCCGACGTCAGCATCAGGAACAGGGACTCCGGGGTGGTGATCAGGATGTCCGGCGGGCGTGTGGACAGTGCGCGGCGCTCGGCGGGCGGGGTGTCGCCGGAGCGGATGCCCACCTTGATCTCGGGCTCGGGCAGGCCCAGGCGGACGGATTCCTGGCGGATGCCGGTCAGCGGGGAGCGGAGGTTGCGCTCCACGTCGACCGCGAGGGCCTTGAGCGGAGACACGTACAGGACGCGGCAGCGCTTCTTCGGGTCGGCGGGCGGGGGTGTCGCGGCGAGCTGGTCCAGCGCGGCGAGGAAGGCCGCCAGGGTCTTGCCGGAACCGGTCGGCGCGACCACCAGCACGTCCGAGCCCTCACCGATGGCCCGCCACGCGCCCGCCTGGGCCGCGGTGGGCGCGGAGAAGGCCCCCGTGAACCAGCCGCGGGTCGCGGGGGAGAAGCCGTCGAGGGCTCGATGTGTGGAGCTGACCATGCGTCCATCCTGCACCCGACCACTGACAATGCGTCTGACCTGCGGGAATTCTCCTGCGGTGGCTTGCAGGACCGTTTCGGTGGCTGTCGGCCGTCGTGGCGGAGAATGGGCGTATGGCAGGTTCGGGTGAGCGGGCGAGACACTGGCGGTACACGGAGCTGCCCGGGGTCGACCTGCTCCGGGCCCGATACATCCGTAAGACCTTCGTGCGGCACACGCACGAGAACTTCGTCATCGCCGCCATCGCGGACGGCGCCGAGGTGTTCCGCCACGGCGGGACCGATGTCTACGCCGGGGCGGGAGCGCTCGCGCTGGTGAACCCGGACACTCCGCACACCGGCCGGGCGGGTGTTCCCGAGGGCTGGCGGTACGGGGCGGTCTACCCGTCGCCCGAGGTGGTGGCCGCGATAGCCGCCGAGACCACCTCGATCCGCGGCACTCCCGGCTTCGTCGATCCCGTGCTCGACGACCCTTACACCGTCGGACTGGTCCATCAGGTCCTGCGCGCGGCCGACGAGGGCAACGCGCTCGCCGCCGACACCTTGCTGCGGGTCGCGGTCACCAGGCTGCTCCGGCTGAACGGCGGACCGCTGCCGCAGCGCGTCGTCCCCACGGCGGGCGGTGGAGTCGCGGCACGCGCGCGTGCCGTGCTGGAGGAGCGGATGGCGGATCCGCCCACCCTGGAGAAGCTCGCCGGGGACCTGGGGACCAGCCCGTTCGCGCTGCTGCGCGCCTTCCGCGACGCCTACGGGATGCCGCCCCACACCTGGCTGACCGACGCCCGTGTGCGCCGTGCCCGCCGACTCCTGGACGCGGGTACGGCGCCCGCGGAGGCGGCCGTCGTCGTCGGGTTCACGGACCAGCCGCACCTCAACCGGCACTTCGCCCGGATCGTGGGAGTGCCGCCGGGCGCGTACCAGCGGGAGCGCAAGAACGTACAAGACGCGGAACGCCGGCCGCTCGTACCGTCCGACACGTGGCAGAACAGATCGCTTCAGAAGACATACGCGCCGGAACGGGAGGAGGACAGGGCCCCGAGGCCGGGGGAAAGCCGGACTCCGCCGTCGTACGGGACGCCCTCGGGGTCGGGGTCGCCGTAGGGCTGTCCGGGTTCGCCTTCGGGGTGACCTCCGCCGGTGGCGGGCTCACCGTGCTGCAGACCTGCGCCCTCAGCCTCCTGGTGTTCACCGGCGCCTCCCAGTTCGCCCTCGTGGGAGCGCTCGCGGCCGGCGGGAATCCGCTCACCGCGGCGGCGGGAGCCTTCTTCCTGGGCGTGCGCAACACCTTCTACGGGCTGCGCCTCTCGCAGTTGCTGGCCCTCCCGCGCGCGGTGCGGCCGTTCGCCGCCCAGTGGGTCATCGACGAGACGACGGCCGTCACCCTCGCGCAGCCCACGCGGCGTGCCGCGCGGATCGGGTTCACCGTCACCGGGCTCACCCTGTACCTGCTGTGGAACCTCACCACGCTGCTCGGCGCGCTGGGCGCCAAGGCCATCGGGGACACGGACGCCTGGGGTCTCGACGCGGCCGGTCCCGCCGTCTTCCTGGCGCTGCTCGCGCCCATGCTCAAGACCACCACCGAGCGTACGGTCGCCGCGCTCGCGGTCCTGCTGGGACTGGGGCTGCTGCCCGTGCTGCCGGCCGGTGTGCCCGTCCTGGCGGCGGCTCTCGCGGCCCCGATCGCCCTCTACGTAGAGGGCCGTCGGCAACGAGGGACCCGTGGCGACGCACAACGAGGGACCAGTAACGACGCACAGGAGGAAGACCGTTGAGCATCTGGATCGCGATCGCGGCGACCGCTCTCGGCTGTTATGTCGTCAAGCTCGCCGGACTGCTGGTGCCTGCGGGCGCGTTGGAGCGGCCGTTGGTGAGGCGGCTCGCTGCGCTGCTGCCGGTCGCGCTGCTCGCCGCGCTCACGGCCCAGCAGACCTTCGCCGACGGGCACGCGCTCGTGCTCGACGCCCGGGCCGCGGGGCTCGCGGCCGCCGCCGTGGCGCTGGTGCTGCGGGCACCGTTCCTGCTCGTCGTCGCGGCGGCCGTGCTGGTGACGGCGGGAGTGCGGGCCATCGGGGGCTGAGGCGGCCCGGGGTCAGCCCACGGAGCGGCCGTACGCCTTCAGTGTGCGCAGTGCCTGGATCGTCACCATGGGGCGTGCCTCCAGGGCGATGCCCGGCGCCCACTGGCGCCAGCGGATCGGCCAGCCGCCGTCCTCCTGCTGATCGCCCGCCAGGTGGTCCAGGGAGCGGGCCATCTCGTCGTCCGTGAACCACGCGCGCGAGAGGGAACTCGGCGTCTTCGCGTAGTCGTAGGGGAAGTGGTGCTCGCCCGGCGCGTACCCGGGGGCGACCGGATAGGCCTCCAGGTGCTCAGGGTCCAGGGCGGCGAGCCGGTGCTCGCGGACCAGGCGGCCGAGGCGGTCGGCGGCGGCCTCCGCGCGCGGGCGGTCGGGTGCCGAGTCCAGGAAGGCCACGGCGGCCTGGATCTCGTAGGGGTGCGACTTCTCCAGGGAGTCGACGGCCTGCCAGCAGAAGTCGGTGGCCCGGAACAGCCAGGCGTGCCACACCTCGTTGCGGTGCAGCTGGCCCACCACCGGCCCGGTGGCGAGGAGTTCGCTGGGCGGGTCGTCCACGATCGGCACGAAGGGCGCCGTCGGATAGCCGCGCTGGCCGGGAAGGATCGCCGGCAGGGCACCGTCGGCCGTGGAGACCGAGGTCAGATAGCGGCACACGCGTTCCACCCGCTGTCCGCCGCACCGCCCGATGGAGTCCAGGACGCGCAGCGCGTGCCCGGTGTGCAGCGGCTGGCTGACCGGGCCGCGCAGATCGGGTTCCAGGGCGTGGCCGTACCCGCCGTCCTCGTTGCGGTAGGCGTCCAGTGCGGTCTCCACCGGATCGGGTTCGCCGTTGAGGAAGTGGTACGCGAAGAGGCGCTGTTCCAGCACGCGCGCGGTGAGCCACACGAAGTGCTCGGCGCGGAAGAGCGGGGAGTGCGCCGGGGGCGTCGGGGGGAGTGGGGAAGCTCCTGTTTCGGCCATGCGTCAGACCGTAGGACGGAAAGCGGTCTCGGCGAGCGGCCTCGGCCCGGGCCCACTCTTCAGGGGCGGGATACTGGTGTCATGCGGTTGACGGTCTTCTGGCAGCGGATGACGGAGCACTTCGGCGCGGGGTACGCCGAGAGCTTCGCGCGCGATCACGTGATGACGGAACTCGGCGGACGGACGGTGCACGAGGCGCTGGACGCGGGCTGGGAGGCCAAGGACGTGTGGCGCGTGGTCTGCGCGGTCATGAACGTTCCGCAGGAAAGTCGCTGATCGGTCACGAAGATCGACGGCGGTGACCGGTTGTCAGCGGCGTAGGCGAGACTTGCACCGTGGCAGCCACTGACGAGACCGGGCACGACGCCCAGCAGGCACCCCCGTCCGGTACGACGCCGCCGACCCGGCCCCCGGTCGACGACGCCGCGCCGGGTACGGGCATGCCGCGCTGGCTGCCCCGCGCCATGGTGCTCGCGCTCGCCCTCGTCGCCGTGTTCCAGTTGGGCAGTTGGGCCTTCCACCAGCTCATCGGGCTGCTGATCAACATCCTCATCGCGTTCTTCCTGGCCCTCGCCATCGAGCCCGCCGTGAGCCGGATGGCCGCCTACGGCATGCGCCGGGGGCTGGCCACCTTCCTGGTCTTCCTCGGCCTGCTGATCGTGAGCGCCGGGTTCGTCACCCTCCTCGGGTCGATGCTGGCCGGCCAGATCATCAAGATGATCGAGGACTTCCCGGACTACCTCGACTCCGTCATCAACTGGATCAACACGCACTTCCACACCGACCTGAGACGGGTCGACATCCAGGAGGGGCTGCTCCACTCCGACTGGCTGCGCAAGTACGTGCAGAACAGCGCCACCGGAGTGCTGGACGTGTCCACCCAGGTGCTCGGGGGCCTCTTCCAACTCCTGACGATCGGTCTGTTCTCGTTCTACTTCGCCGCCGACGGGCCGCGACTGCGCCGCGCGCTGTGCTCCGTACTGCCGCCCGCCCGGCAGGTCGAGGTGCTGCGCGCGTGGGAGATCGCCGTCGACAAGACAGGCGGCTACATATACTCACGCGGCCTGATGGCGCTGGTCTCCGGAGTGGCGCACTACATCCTGCTGCAGGCGCTGGGCATCCCGTACGCGCCCGTGCTCGCCGTCTGGGTGGGCCTGGTCTCCCAGTTCATCCCGACCATCGGCACGTATCTCGCGGGCGCCCTGCCCATGCTGATCGCCTTCACCGTGGACCCCTGGTACGCGCTGTGGGTGCTGATCTTCGTCGTGGTCTACCAGCAGTTCGAGAACTACATGCTGCAGCCCAAGCTGACCGCGAAGACCGTCGACATCCACCCCGCCGTCGCCTTCGGCTCGGTCATCGCGGGCACCGCGCTCCTGGGTGCCGTGGGCGCGCTGATCTCCATCCCGGCCGTCGCCACGCTCCAGGCGTTCCTCGGGGCGTATGTGAAGCGGTACGCCGTCACGGACGACCCCCGGGTCCAAGGCCACCGGATCCGCGGCTCCGGAGGGCCCGGCATGCTGGCACGCGCGCGGCGGGTCTGGGACCGGAGGCAGGGGGCGGAGGACGGCACGGCGGCCGACTCCGTCGATACGACCGATTCCGATACCGCCGATTCCGGTACGGCCGACTCCGGGGCAGCCGAATCGCGGCCGACCGGTCCGAAGCCGGCAGGCCCCGAATCAACAGACTCCGAATCGACCGACTCCGAACCGAAGGACTCCGGAGACGGCTCCTCCTGAGGGATGATCCGGCGAGAACATCAGGGCGCCGCGGTCAGTACGTGAGCACCGCCCACACCCCGGCCCCGGCCACGGCGACCACGTAGCAGCCGACCGCGACTGTGACGGTCCGCCGCCGTACCGCCTCGCTCCAGGACGTGCGGGACAGCAGCCAGGCCAGGGCCGGCAGCACCAGGACGGCGTGCAGGCTCACCCCGTGCAGCGGCTTGAGCGGGGCCGTCGAGTGGTACGCCGCCTCCTGGTGGCCGGTCCGGGCGAGGACGACCCCGCGCGCGATCATCGCGGCGCCCGAGGCCAGCGCCACGAGCAGGATCGCGAATCCCGAACGCACCGCGAGCGCCATCCCCGTGGGCCCCGTCGGCCGGTGCCGGAAGGACGCCACCGCGAACACGGTGAGCAGCACCACGAGGACACCGCCGCCCACCGCGAGCGTCATGGACACCGCCGTGTCGAAGGACGTCTCCATGTCGAGGTGCGACGGCACCCGGCGCCATGCCTGGAGGGTGATGCCGCCGACCTCGACGACACAGTCGGCGGCGAACACGACGAGCAGCACGGTACGCAGCCGGGCCCCGACACGCAGATACGACGTCACCCAGGTGACCGCGATCAGCGTCGCCCCGAAGGAGAGCCCGAAGGTGACGGGCTTGCGCCAGGAGACGGGCCCGTACCAGGGGCCGCCGTCGACCGCGAACACCACCAGGTGCACCAGGCCGGAAAGGATCAGCAGGACACCGGTCGCGTGGCAGAGCCGATCGGCGGGGCGTGGGTGGTTCGTCATGGCCCGGGTCATGGGCCGAGCCTCGCGGGAACTCGCGGCGCGGTCGTCGTACGGCCGAAGACACCCGCCGTACGCCAGGAGAAGTAGCGCGGTCGGAGACTTCGGGCGATGAGTTCCGGGAGCGCGCCGGGTCTACGGCTACGAAAGCCGTCCGGAATCAGCGGAACGCTGAACGCGGACAGCGGAACGGTGACCCACGGAGACGAGGATCGATCATGCCCACCTCACCCTTGGCGGACCCGGCACCACAGACGGCGGCGGGCAAGGTGCTCTGGCACTTCACGATGTCGCTGGACGGGTTCGTGGCGGGGCCGGACCACGCGATGGACTGGATGACGGGGTTCTCGTTCCGGCCCGGCCTCGTCGAGGAGTACACCGCGACGACCGGTGCCGTACTGGGCGGCAGGGACGGCTTCGACGCCTTCCCCGATGCCGGTGCCGTCTATGGAGGCGCGTGGCAGGGACCGGTGTTCGTCCTCACGCACCACCCCGACGACGCGCCGTCCGCCCCCGGGGTGACCTTCCTGAACTGCGATATGGCCGAGGCCGTCCGCATCGGGCTGGCGGCCGCAGCCGGCAAGAACCTCGAAGTCCTCTCGCCCACGATCGGCCGACAGCTCCTGGAACGCGAACTGATCGACGAGATCGACCTGCACATCGTGCCGGTGCTCCTCGGCGACGGCATCCGGCTCTTCGACAACCCTGGCGGCGCCCCGGTCCGGCTCAGGCTGCTGAACGGCGACGACCGCTCGGCCTCGGTGAACGTGCGCTGCCGGCCGGTCGGGACGTGACCGTCCTGGGGCAGCGGAGTTCGAGGGTGCTACTGGTAGCAGCCACCGCTGCACAGGACGGTGACGGTACCGGTCCCGTCGGCCGAGGAGACCGCCGTGCCCTGTGCGGGCGTGGGCTGATGCACGCGGCTGGTCTCCCAGGACGTGGGGGCGGCCGATGCCGCCGGACTCATGATGCCGACGGTCGCCGCGGCCACCACTGTCACGATCCCCACACGCTTCCACACCGTCATCACGCTCTCCCCGCGTCGAATGCCGTTGACTGCTGCCAGTCAACGGGCCCGGCCCCCGGCACAGGAAGGATTTCCATGTCCTTCGAAGCGTCGCCACGGCGCTCGGAGTCACCGGACATCGATGACGCGAGTGCCGCGTGGTGCGCTTGACACGAAAATCGAACATCCATTCTCATGGAAGCTCCGGCGAGGCCATGACGGGCATTTCGACAGGCTTTTGATGGTGAAGTGTCCGAGTTATCCACAGGCTGGACGGGCGTCGGGGCGCATTGTCAGTGGCAGGCGTTAGCGTCTTTGACGTGAAGCGATCGACACAAGCAAATCGGGTGGAACCCATGGCAGGAACCGACCGCGAGAAGGCGCTGGACGCCGCGCTCGCACAGATTGAACGGCAATTCGGCAAGGGCGCGGTGATGCGCCTCGGCGAGCGGCCGAACGAGCCCATCGAGGTCATCCCCACCGGCTCGACCGCGCTCGACGTCGCCCTCGGTGTCGGCGGCCTGCCGCGCGGCCGAGTGGTGGAGGTCTACGGCCCGGAGTCCTCCGGCAAGACGACCCTGACCCTGCACGCGGTGGCGAACGCCCAGCGGGCCGGCGGCCAGGTCGCGTTCGTGGACGCGGAGCACGCCCTCGACCCCGAGTACGCGAAGAAGCTCGGCGTCGACATCGACAACCTGATCCTGTCCCAGCCGGACAACGGCGAGCAGGCCCTGGAGATCGTGGACATGCTGGTCCGCTCCGGCGCCCTCGACCTCATCGTCATCGACTCCGTCGCGGCACTCGTCCCGCGCGCGGAGATCGAGGGCGAGATGGGAGACAGCCACGTCGGTCTCCAGGCCCGCCTGATGAGCCAGGCGCTCCGCAAGATCACAGGCGCGCTCCACCAGTCCGGGACCACCGCGATCTTCATCAACCAGCTCCGCGAGAAGATCGGCGTGATGTTCGGCTCCCCGGAGACCACGACCGGTGGCCGTGCGCTGAAGTTCTACGCCTCGGTGCGACTCGACATCCGCCGTATCGAGACCCTGAAGGACGGCACGGACGCGGTCGGCAACCGCACTCGCGTCAAGGTCGTCAAGAACAAGGTCGCGCCGCCCTTCAAGCAGGCCGAGTTCGACATCCTCTACGGCCACGGCATCAGCCGCGAGGGCGGCCTGATCGACATGGGCGTGGAGAACGGCTTCGTCCGCAAGGCCGGCGCCTGGTACACGTACGAGGGCGACCAGCTCGGCCAGGGCAAGGAGAACGCGCGCAACTTCCTGAAGGACAACCCCGACCTGGCCAACGAGATCGAGAAGAAGATCCTGGAGAAGCTGGGCGTGGGTGTCCGTCCGGAGACGCCCGCAGCCGAGCCGGCCGTGGACGCGGCGGTCCCCGCCGCCACGGACGACGCCGCCAAGGCGGTGCCCGCTCCGGCCGCGGCCAAGACCACCAAGGCCAAGGCCACGGCAGCCAAGAGCTGACCCGTGACACGACGAACGGACTGGGCCGAGTACGCGTATCCCGGCGCCCCGCAGGGGCGCGGGGGAGGCGGCGACGGCCTGGCCTACGGCGCGGACGGCGGGCCCGAGGAGCCGTACGGCACGGACGGGCCGTACGGCGACGAGCCGGGCGGCGAGTGGTCGGCCGACGGCTTCGCGGGTTTCGCGGGTGAGACCGGTCCGCCTTTCGGCGGCTCGGAGTCCGGTGACGGTTCGACGGGCACCGGCCGGCCCTTCAGGAGCTCGGCGCCCGGTGGCATGCCGCCCGGCGACGGGTCCGTCGACGGCGATGCGCCCGGCCGTGGCGCGCGCCGCGACCGTGGAGCGCGTGGCGAGGGCGGCTCGCGAGGGTCTACGGCGCGCGGTGACGGCGCGCGCGGTAGGCGTGGGCGCCGTGGCCGAGGCTTCGGCGAGTCGTCCGGTGAGGGCGGAGGTGACTTCTCCTCGTCGAGGGCCGAGAAGGAGGAGCCGCCGGCGGACCCGGCTGAGCGGGCGCGGGGGATCTGCCTGCGCCTGCTCACCGGGAACCCGCGCACCCGCAAGCAACTCGCGGACGCCCTGCGCAAGCGGGAGATTCCGGACGAGGTGGCGGACGAGGTGCTGTCGCGGTTCGAGGAGGTCGGACTGATCAACGACGGCGCGTTCGCGGACGCCTGGGTGGAGTCCCGGCACCACGGCCGGGGTCTGGCCCGGCGCGCGCTCGCCCAGGAACTGCGCACCAAGGGCGTCGACCCGACGCTGATCGACGAGGCCGTCTCCCAGCTCGACTCCGACCAGGAGGAGACGACGGCCCGCGAACTGGTCGACCGCAAACTGCGGTCCACCCGGGGCCTCGACCGCGACAAGAGGCTGCGCCGCCTCGCGGGCATGCTGGCCCGCAAGGGCTACTCCCAGGGCATGGCCCTCAGAGTGGTCCGACAGGCGCTGGAGGAAGAGGGCGAGGACACGGAGTTCCTCGGGGACGAGGGGTTCTGATCCGGAGCCGATCTGATCTGGAGCCGCTCCGGTTCTGATCCCTCGGTGATGCGAACGTCCTGAACACGGTGGACGCGCGGGGGCGCCGACCGCGTTCAGGCAAGCACCGGCCGGTTCCTGAGGCAGGGCCAACTCCCGGCTGAGAACGCCGGATTGCCCGCAGTGCACAGGCACCTGCGCACAAAGTCCGGGCGGCCACGGTGGCGACCACCCGGGAGTGAGCGAGGGAACCCGTCGGCGGCTGCCCCGGAAGCCTCTCGCCTCAAGACAACCCGCCAGTCGGCTGTCCCGGGCGTCACTCGCGTCACCGAAGCGTACGTATTGCGCACACTTAGCGTGCACTACGTAGAGGGTGCGCATGTTTGGCGTGGGGGTAGCTTCTGCTGCCGACCCCAGGCCCTCCACGCTTGCCGACCCTTCGGCCCTCTCCGCCCGCTGAGCCGCAGTCAGGTCTGCCCGAGTGCCTCCGGCCGCTTCGCCGACCGGTCCTCGTACGCGCTGAAAGGCGGCCCCTCTTGTTCTTGTCCCTGCCCGCTCACCACCGAAGAACACTGGTGGTCCTCCTGGTCGGTGCCTGTCTCTTACTGAGTGGTTGCGGACTGGAGTCCGGTGCCACGCCCGCCGACGACGGGCCCACCGTTCTCGGATTCGTCAACGGCGGCAGCACCGAGTTCCACACCTGTCTGCAGCAGTCGATCGAGAACACGGCCAGGAGCAACTTCGCGAAGCTCGTCACGGCCGACTCGCATCAGGACGCCGCGCAGGAACTGGCCAACATCCGGGCCATGATCGCGCGCCATGTCGACGCGATCATCGTGCAGACCGTAGACACCACCGTGCTCAAGAGCGACATCGCCCAGGCCAAGAGCGCGCACATCCCGATCTTCCTGACCTCGGTCAGCGCCGATCCGTCCGACATCCTCGGGGCCGTCGTCGTCGACCTGAAGGGGGTGGGCAAGCTGGACGCCGACTGGATCACAGACGACGCCGCGGGGCGCGAGGTGCAGGTGGCCGTCATCGCGGGCGCCCCCGGTGCCGCCTCAGACCTGCTCGTCGGCGGATTCACCAAGGGGCTGCCGGCGAACGTGCAGGTGGTCGCGAACCAGCCCGCCATGTTCGTCGCCGCGAAGGCGAAGACCGTGGCCGACGGCATGATCAAGGCGCACCCCGATCTGGACTACGCCTTCGTCGCCAACGAGGAGATGGCGTTCGCCGCCCGCAAGGCCTTCGACGCGGCCGGCGGCAAGAAGGTCAAGATCGTGACGGTCAACGGCACCGACGAGGCCCTCGCCGCCCTCAAGGACGGCCGTTTCGCCGCCACCGTCTCCAACTCGGCCAAGGACACCGGCGAACTGGCCGTCACCAACACCATCAGCCTTCTCCGTAAGGAGAAGGTGGAGAAGATCGCCACCACACCGGCCCGCCTGATCACCAGGACCAACGCGGACACCGCCCCGCTCTACTGCCCCTCCGACGGGTCCTGAGCGGGCCGGGCTGTCACGTCGTAGACAGAGCCTCTACGACGTGACAGGCAGTCCCGCCGCCTTCCAGGCCTGGAAGCCGCCGACGAGGTCCGTCGCGCGGTGCAGGCCCAGTTGGTGCAGGGACGCGGCTGCCAGGGTGGACGCGTAGCCCTCGTTGCAGATCACCACGACGCGCAGGTCGTGGCCGGTGGCCTCGGGGGCGCGGTGGCTGCCCTGGGGGTCGAGGCGCCACTCCAGTTCGTTGCGCTCGACGACCAGGGCGCCCGGGACGAGGCCGTCCCGGTCGCGCAGGGCGGCGTAGCGGATGTCGACCAGGAGGGCCTCGCCGGCGCGGGCCGCGTCGTACGCCGCCCGTGCCTCGATCCGCTCGTAGTTCTGGCGCACCCGCTCCAGCAACTCGTCTATGCCGAGCGGCTGTTCGCGTACGGCACTCACTGCCAGTCCGCCGGGCGCTCGACCTGCTCCAGGCGCAGCACCGGACCCGTGCGGCTGTAGCGGCGGATCTGCGGAAGCGGCGGGTAGTAGGCGTGGACCGAGATCGCGTGCTCCTCGGTGGACTCGTTGATCACCTCGTGGACGTGGTGGCGGCCGAAGGCGCGGCCCTTGCCGGTCGGCAGCCGTCGCTCGCGGTCCACGCCCTCTTCCAGTTCGAGGGTCTTCCAGCCGTCGCTCGGGAGTCGAGCGGCGAGCGAGTTCTCCTTGAGTTCGCCGGCGGCGGTGAGGAAGGCGCCGACCGACTCGGCGTGGTCGTGCCAGCCCGTCCCGCTGCCGGGCGGCCAGCCGATCAGCCAGGCCTCGCTGCCGCCGGGACCTTCGAGCCGCACCCAGGTGCGGCCCTCGGGGTCGAGGGGGAGCGAGGCGATCAACTCGGCGTCGGCGGCCGTACGGCGGACGAAGTCGAGCAGGTCCGCCTGCGTCGGGGCCTGGGCGGGTGCGGCGGGGGACGCGGAGGCAGAAGGAGAGACAGACACGTGCACCGTCCTGATGAGAGTTCGCGAAGGTGCGCGCGGACACACAGAAGTGGCGCGCGTGAGTGAGAGAGATGCGAATTCAGCAGGAGACGTGACAGACGCAGCCCACATAGCGGACGAGGTCCAGATGGACCTTCCGCCACAGGTGGACAGAGGTGTCGGTCATGATCCGGAGTACAGCACGGCGGTGCGTGCCGGTCAACTCAGCGTCACTATGTGGACAGTTCGGGTACGGAGGGCTCAGCGGGAACCGGCCGTGGCCTCCGTCTTCGTCGGGCCGCCCAGGGTCGCCTCGGCCGCCGCGTACAGGTCGGCCGGGCGGACCCCGCTCAACGCGGTGACCAGGTGACCGTCGGGCCGTACGAGCAGGACGGTGTGGGCGGCGGCGCCCGGGTAGGTCTCGGCGACCAGGAGCTCGGCCGGGTGCGGCAGCGCCGTCACCGCGGCCGCCAGGCGGGGCATGATTCCGGCGGTCACCCAGTGCTTTCGCTCCCACACGCCCGTGCCCGGCGCGACCAGGACGACCAGCAGGGAGCCGCGCCCGAGGCGGTCCCGCAGCCGTACGAAGGCGCCGTCCTCGGCGGTGACCAGGACGTCGGCGACCGGCGCGCCGGGCGGGGTGTCGACGGGGACCTCCGCCTCGATGTGCCGGGGCGCGAGCGGCGAGTCGGCGTACGCCCCCGGCGCACCGAGCGCGCCGTGCCCCAGGTGACCGTCCGTGAGCAGTACGTCGTGGCCGCGGGCCGAGCCGGGCACGACCGCACGCAGCCCGGCCCCGCCGCGCACCAGCGGCAGCGCCTGGTCGGCGGCGCGCAGCCGGCCCGCGACGACGGCCCGCCGCTCCGCCTGATAGCTGTCGAGCAGCGCCTCGTGCGGCCCGTGGTGCCAGGCCAGCGCCAGCTTCCAGGCGAGGTTGTCGGCGTCCCGCAGCCCCTCGTCCAGCCCCTGCGTCCCGAGCGCCCCCAGCAGATGCGCCGCGTCCCCGGCGAGAAACACCCGCCCCACCCGCCACCGGCGCGCGAGCCGGTGGTGCACGGTGTGCACTCCCGTGTCGAGCAGTTCGTACGGCGGTGTCGGGCCCTCGGTCCAGCCCGCGAGCGTCTCCCGGATGCGGGCCAGCAGCAGCTCGGGGGTGACCAGGTCCTTGCCCGGCGGCAGCAGCCAGTCCAGGCGCCACACGCCGTCCGGGAGGGGGCGTCCGGTGACCTCCCCGGCCGAGGGTCCGGACGTCCGCCACGGCGGCACCCGATGCAACAACGCCCGGTCGGGCCACGGGAGTTCCGTGCGCAGTGCGGCCACGGCGTGTCGCTCCACCGCCGTACGGCCGGGGAAGCGGATGTCGAGGAGTTTGCGGACGGTCGAGCGCGGGCCGTCGCAGCCGACCAGGTGACTGCCGCGCCACCAGGTGCCGTTGGGGCCGCGGGTGTGGGCGGTGACGCCCGAGGGTTCCTGTTCGAGCGCGTCGAGGCGGTTGTCCACGGCGATCTTCACGAGCCGCTCGCCCGCGAGGGCCTGGCGGAGGGCGCCGGTGAGGACGTGCTGGGCGATGTGCAGGGGGGCGGGCTCGGTCTCGTCGAACGTGATCTCGCGCATCACCTGCTTGCGCCGCATCGACCGCCATCCGGCCCAGTGCGTCCCGGCCTTGCCGAGCGACGTGCCGGTCAGCCGCTCCAGCAGTGCCGCGGTGTCCTCGCGCAGGACGACGGTGCGTGCGAGGCGTTGCTCGTCCTTGCCGGGACCCTCGTCGAGGACGACGGAGGGCACCTCCTGCCGCGCCAGTGCCAGGGCGAGCGTGAGCCCCACGGGCCCCGCCCCGACGATGATCACCGGGTCCACGGTGCGGCGCCCCCTGCCCGTGACGGTGTCCTCAGGGACGTATGTGAACAGGAAGTTGGAGCAGGGTGCACGATCACAGAACGTATGCAACCCATTGCCGGTGCTTGCGTCAAGTGACGGAGGCAGTGGCGATCATGCCACTGCCTCCGTGTCGTTCATGCCACTTGACCGATCATCAGATCGAGCCGCCGGCACCGGTCCCGAAGCCGCCCGGCACCTGCGCGGGGTTGATCCCTGTGACGTCTTCGAGGTCGACGGTCGCGCCTGTGCTCTTCTTGCTGCGCCGCAGCCTGCGCTCCAGCCAGCTCGCGAAGGTGGTGAGCGCGAGGTTGAGCAGGATGAAGATGATCCCGACGACGATGAAGCTCGCCACCACATTGGCGTAGTTGGCCGCCAGGGTGCTGCGCGCGTTGAGCAGCTCGGTGAAGCCCAGCATCACGCCGCCCAGTGCGGTGTCCTTCACGATGACCACGAGCTGGCTGACGATGGCCGGCAGCATGACGGTGACGGACTGCGGGAGCAGGATGCTCGTCATCGTCTGGCCCTTGCGCAGACCGATCGCGTGCGCGGCCTCCGTCTGCCCCTTGGGGAGGGACAGGATGCCCGCCCTGACGATCTCGGCGAGCACCGAGGCGTTGTAGAGCACCAGGCCGGTGACGACGGCGTACAGGGGCCGTTCCTCGCTGCCGACGCCCGTGGAGCGGACGTAGAACTCGTTCGCGAAGAGCATCAGCAGCAGGACCGGGATCGAGCGGAAGAACTCGACCACCACTCCGGCGGGGACGCGCACCCACCGGTGGTCGGACATCCGGGCGATACCGAAGAACGCGCCCAGGGGGAGGGCGATCACCATGGCGAGACCGGCGGCCTTGAGGGTGTCGCCGAGTCCCGGCAGCAGATACGTCGTCCAGGCGTCCGACGTGGTGAACGGCTGCCACAGGGCCCACTTCAGTTGGCCCTTGTCGTCCATCGTCTGCCAGATCCACCACAAGAAGAGGGCGAGCAGGACGAAGAACACGACCGAGAGGAGCACGTTGCGCCGCTTGGCGCGGGGGCCGGGCGCGTCGTAGAGGACGGAGGTCATCGCTTCACCGCCATTCGCTTGCCCAGCCAGCCGAGGAAGAGGCCGGTGGGCAGGGTCAGTACCACGAATCCCAACGCGAAGACCGCGCCGATGGCGACCGTCTGGGCCTCGTTCTCGATCATCGTCTTCATCAGGGCGGCCGCCTCGGCGACACCGATCGCGGCCGCCACGGTGGTGTTCTTGGTCAGGGCGATCAGGACGTTGGCCAGCGGTGTGATGACCGCGCGGAACGCCTGCGGAAGGATGATGATCCGCAGCACCTGGCTGAAGCTCAGCCCGATGGCGCGGGCCGCCTCCGCCTGTCCGACGGGCACGGTGTTGATGCCGGAGCGCACCGCCTCACAGACGAAGGCCGCGTGGTACGCCGCGAGGCCCAGCAGTGCCAGCCGGAAACCCTGCACCTTGAAGTCGTCGGACGCGCCCATGGTCACGCCGAAGATGTCGGCGAGGCCGAGCGAGGTGAAGACGATGATGACCGTCAGGGGGATGTTCCGGACGGTGTTGACGTAGAAGGTCGCGAAACCACGCATCAGTGGGACCGGGCTGACCCGCATGCCGGCCAGCAGTGTGCCCCAGACCAGGGAGCCGAGGGCGGAGAGGACGGTCAGTTTCACCGTCATCCAGAACGCCCCGAGGACGTCATAACCTTGAAGAAAGTCGAACACGATCTCCCGCGCTTCCGGGTATGGGGCCTGCCTTACCGGTGTTTTCTCGGGTTACTTGACGATGTCGCCGATCTTCGGGGCGGGCTCGTTCTTGTAGTCGGCCGGGCCGAAGTTCTTGGTGACCGCGGTGTCCCAGGCGCCGCTGCTGACCATCTTCTCCAGCGCGGTGTTGATCTTGGTGACGGTCGCGGAGTCGCCCTTCTTGACGCCGATTCCGTAGTTCTCGTTGCTGAGCTTCAGGCCGGCGAGCTTGAACTGGCCCTTGAACTTGTCCTGCGCGGCGAAGCCCGCGAGGATCGAGTCGTCGGTGGTCACCGCGTCGACGGCACCGCTCTGGAGGGCCGCGATGCACTCCGAGTAGCCCGAGTTCTCACGGAGGTTGGCCTTCGGGGCGATCTTGTCCTTGATGTTCTGCGCCGAGGTCGAGCCGGTCACGGAACAGAGGTTCTTGCCGTTGAGGTCCGTCGCCTTGGCGATCGTCGAGTCCTTCTTGACGAGCAGGTCCTGGTGGGCCAGCAGGTAGGGGCCGGCGAAGTCGACCTTCTTCTTGCGCTCGTCGTTGATCGAGTACGTGGCCGCGATGAACTTGACGTCACCGCGCGCCAGGGCGTTCTCACGGTCGGCGCTCTTGGTCTCGACCCACTCGATCTGGGCGGGCTTGTAGCCGAGTTGCCCGGCCACGTAGGTCGCCACGTCCACGTCGAAGCCGGCGTAGGTCCCGTCCGGCTGCTTCAGGCCGAGGCCCGGCTGGTCGAATTTGATACCGATCTTGATCTTGCCGCCGCCGCTGGAGCTCGAACCCGAGTCGTCCTTGTCGCTGCTCCCGCAGGCCGTCGCGGCGAGCGAGAGGACGAGAGCGGTGGTCGCGAAGACGGTGACCTTGCGGAGCTTCATGATGAACATCCTTTGGCTGGTGAGGAGATGAGGGTCCGTCAGAGCGTGTGACGGCGGCTCTGAGGGTGTGCGGGACCCTCAGCGGCAGTCGGCGACCGCCCGTCGTCGGCGGGCCGCCAGTGGCTGGCTGTAGCGGTTCGTCAGCGTTCGTGGCTGATCGTCAGTGGTCGGCGGCGCTTGTCGTCAGTGGTGAAGGATCTTCGAGAGGAAGTCCTTGGCCCGGTCACTGCGCGGGTTGCTGAAGAACTGGTCCGGCACAGCCTCTTCGACGATGCGGCCGTCGGCCATGAACACCACTCGGTTGGCAGCCGAACGAGCGAAACCCATCTCATGGGTGACGACGATCATCGTCATCCCGTCCCGGGCGAGCTGCTGCATGACCTCCAGCACCTCGTTGATCATCTCCGGGTCGAGGGCCGAGGTCGGCTCGTCGAAGAGCATCACCTTGGGGTCCATGGCCAGCGCCCGCGCGATGGCGACGCGCTGCTGCTGACCGCCGGACAACTGGGCCGGGTACTTGTCCGCCTGCGTGGCCACGCCGACCCGGTCGAGCAACGCCCGGGCCTTCTCCTCGGCCTGCTTGCGGTCGGCCTTGCGGACCTTGATCTGGCCCAGCATCACGTTCTCGAGCACGGTCTTGTGCGCGAAGAGGTTGAAGGACTGGAAGACCATTCCGACGTCCGCACGCAGCCGGGCCAGCTCCCTGCCCTCCTGGGGCAGCGGCTTGCCGTCGATCGTGATCGAACCCGAATCGGTCGTCTCCAGGCGGTTGATGGTGCGGCACAGAGTGGACTTTCCGGACCCGGAGGGCCCGATCACCACGACGACTTCGCCGCGGGCGATCGTCAGATCGATGTCCTGGAGTACGTGCAACGCGCCGAAGTGCTTGTTGACGCTCTTCAGGACGACGAGTTCGCCGGTCGCGGCCACATCTTCCTTGGCCACCGATACTTCGGTCATCGCTTGCTGGCTCCGTCCTCGTCGGTTGCGGAGGACAGTAGTGAGGCCGTACGACCAGCGTCATCACATCTGAGCGAGATCTGAGCATCACGATCGGATAGCAATCGGACACGTGTCGTAGCAGTTCGCCGACGAGACCCTTACCGGCCGGACGGGCGAGACGCGTACCGGCTGGGTAACGGAAGCCGCGCGCAACCGGAACCCACTTGACGGCGTCTTCGTCCATCGGCGTGACTGCCTGGGTGCACGCGCGCGTGAGACGTGCTTTTGTACAGGCCGACACCATACGAACGATGAACCGGAGGGGGCCGGGATGCGACTGCTCCTCGTCGAGGACGACAACCATGTCGCCGCCGCTCTGTCCGCGGTCCTGGCGCGGCACGGATTCGACGTCACGCACGCCCGCAGCGGCGAGGAGGCCCTCCAGGCACTCGTCCCGGAAGGCGACGTCTTCGGTGTCGTCCTCCTCGACCTCGGCCTGCCCGACCAGGACGGCTACGAGGTCTGCGGCAAGATCCGCAAGCGCACCAGCACCCCGGTGATCATGGTCACCGCCCGCTCCGACGTGCGCTCCCGCATCCACGGCCTCAACCTCGGAGCCGACGACTACGTGGTGAAGCCGTACGACACCGGGGAGCTGCTCGCCCGTATCCACGCCGTGAGCCGGCGCAGCGTCCCCGAGGACGCGAGCGGGGGCGGCGACACCGCGCTGAAGCTCGGCCCGGTGCGCATCGAACTGCCCACCCGTCAGGTCAGCGTGGACGGTTCGATCGTCCAACTGACCCGCAAGGAGTTCGATCTGCTCGCACTGCTGGCACAGCGCCCAGGAGTGGTGTTCCGGCGGGAGCAGATCATCAGCGAGGTGTGGCGCACCAGTTGGGAGGGCACGGGACGCACCCTGGAGGTGCATGTCGCGTCCCTGCGCGCCAAACTGCGGATGCCCGCGCTGATCGAGACCGTACGAGGCGTCGGCTACCGGCTCGTCGTCCCGGCCGCGTAGCGGGCACGGGTGCGTACACGTCTTCTCCCGCTGCTCATCGTCCTGATGGCGGCCGTGCTGCTGGCCCTCGGCGTCCCGCTCGCCATCAGCGTCGCCAGGGCGCAGCAGCAGGAGGTGATCGTCGACCGTATCGACGACACCGCGCGGTTCGCGGCACTCGCCCAGTTCGTCACCGACGTCCCCACGGGATCACGCCCCGCCGACACGGTCCCGGACGAGCGCCAGCAGACCCTGAGCCGCGAACTCGCCAGCTACTACGAGGTCTACGGCATCCGCGCGGGCGTCTTCTACCGCACCGACACCTCCATGGCGAACGCGCCGGACGACTTCCTGCTGCCCAAGACGGGCGAGGTGCGCGACGCGTTCGCCGAGGCACTCCTCAGCCGCCGCAGCCACGACCCCGAGCAGGTGTGGCCCTGGCAGCGCAACCGCCTGGTCGTCGCCTCGCCGGTCATCCGGGACGGCGACGTCATCGCGGTGGTGGTCACCGACTCGCCCACCGGGCCGATGCGTTCACGGACCCTGCGCGGCTGGCTGACGATCGGCGCCGGCGAGATCGCCGCGATGCTGCTGGCCGTCGGCGCGGCCCTACGGCTGACCGGCTGGGTCCTGCGACCCGTAAGGGTCCTCGACGCCACCACCCACGACATCGCCACCGGACGCCTCAAGTCCCGGGTCGCGGCCGCCGGCGGGCCGCCGGAACTCCAGCGCCTGGCCCGCTCGTTCAACGAGATGGCGGACAACGTCGAGGACGTGCTGGAGCAGCAGCGCGCCTTCGTCGCCGACGCCTCGCACCAGTTGCGCAACCCGCTCTCGGCGCTGCTGCTGCGCATCGAACTGCTCGCGCTCGAACTGCCGGAGGACAACGACGAGATCGCCTCGGTCCGCACCGAGGGCAAACGCCTGACCCAGGTCCTGGACGACCTCCTCGACCTGGCCCTGGCCGAGCACGCGGAAGCGGACCTCAGGATCACCGACATCGGCGCGCTGACCGCCGAGCGCGTCGCGGCCTGGGCACCGACCGCCGAGGCCAAGGGCGTGCGCCTGGTGGGCAGTTGCCCGCCCACCACGGCCTGGGCCGACCCGGTCACGCTGTCCAGCGCACTGGACGCGGTGATCGACAACGCGGTGAAGTTCACGCCCGAGGACGATTCCGTCGAGGTGACGGTCGCGTCGAACGGCGAGACCTCGACCGTCGTCGTCACGGACCACGGCCCCGGCCTCACCGAGGACGAACTCGCCCGTGTCGGCGACCGCTTCTGGCGCAGCGGCCGCCACCAGAACATCAAGGGCTCAGGCCTCGGCCTGTCCATCTCCCAGGTTCTGCTGGCCGCGGGCGGCGGTTCGCTCACGTACGACCACCACGAACCGCGCGGCCTCAAGGTGACCGTGTCGGTGCCCAGGAGCGGGCCTACGACCTGAACGGGCGCCCCCAGGGCCGGTGTTGGGGTCCCGAGGCCTGAGCGGCCCGCTCGGGGGCCCGGACGGGCCCTGTGGCGCTACGGCTTGACGGAGCGGTAGTAGCGCCGGGCGCCCTCGTGCAGGACCAGGGGGTCGGTGTAGATCGCCGTGCGCAGGTCCACCAGTTGCGCGGAGTGGACGCGCTTGCCGATGCCGTCACGGCTCTTGATCACGGTCTTGGTGATCCACTCGGTGAGCCTGGCGTTCACGTCCTTGCGGGTCATCAGCAGGTTGGACACGGCGATCGTCGGGACGGTGGCCCCCCGCTGGATGGTGGGGTAGGCCGACTCCGGCATGTTGGTGGCACGGTAGTAGCGGGTGGCGTCGCCCTCCTCGTGCATCTTGGCCACGAGGCTCGCCTCGATCGGCACGAACCGGAACGCGTAGTTCTTGGCAAGGTCCTTCAGGCCGTCCGTCGGCAGCCCGCCCGACCAGAAGAACGCGTCGATCTTGCCCCGCCTGAGCAGGTCCGGCCCGGTGTCGATACCGGCCGCCACCGGCTCGATGGCCTTCTTCGGGTCGATGCCCGCCGCCGTCAGCACCCGGTTGGCGATCAGCCGCACACCGGAGCGGTTCGGCCCTATGGCCACCCGTTTGCCCCGAAGGTCGGTGACCGAGTCGATGTCCGAGTCACGCGGCACGATGAGCTGGACGTAGTCGTCGTAGAGCCGCGCGACCCCGCGCAGCCCGGCCGCACCCGGCTTGCCGTCCACTTCGTACGCCCCGACCGCGTCGGCCGCGGCGATGGTGAAGTCGGCGTGGCCGGTCGCCACGCGCGCGACGTTCTCCTGCGACCCGTCGCTGTTCGCCAGCGTCACCTTGAGGCCCGGCATGTCCTTGTCCAACTCGGTGCGCAGGAGCTTGCCGTACTCCTGGTAGACCCCGAGCCGGGTCCCGGTGCTGAAGGTGATCGTCCCGGTCGGCGGCTCGTCGCCCAGGGGCAGCAGCCACCAGAGCAACAGCCCGAACGCGACGAAGCCGGCGGCCGCGCCCTGGAGGGCCCGGCGCCTGCTGATACGGGAGAACACCTTGAGCATGCGCGCGATCCTGCCAGTCCGCGCGCGGTGCTGACCAGGGCATGGCGGCGGGGTGGAGGCGGCGGAGCGAATCGACGGTCGCTGATCGGTGCCGGTGAGCGGGGGCTGGTGCGTGGGGCCCTCAAGTGAAGGCGGTGCGGTGCGGGGTCGGCAGTCGGTGGCCGATGAGACGGCGGCGGAGTGTGCGCCGACCCGCGTCTGCGGGCTTGCCCGCCCCGAAAACCCCTGGCGGGCCGGAGTGTCAGTGGCGGCCACTAGGGTCGTGGCATGAGTTCTTCGCCCGCCGACCTGGTCCGCGAATTCCATCTGGCCTTCGGGCTCGACGCCCGCAGCACACCCACCGAGATCGCCCCCGACCTCGCCGCCCACCGGGGCGGACTGCTCGCCGAGGAGGCCGCGGAGGTCGTCGAGGTCTCGGTGAGCGGCCCCCTCGACCGGCTGGCGCACGAGCTGGCCGACGTCGTCTACGTCGCGTACGGCACGGCCCTCGTCCACGGCGTCGACCTCGACGCGGTGATCGCCGAGATCCACCGCGCCAACATGACCAAGCTCGGCCCGAACGGCGAGATCGCCCGCCGGGCCGACGGCAAGGTGCTCAAGGGGGAGCACTACGAGGTGCCGGATGTGTCCGGGGTGCTGCGCAAGCAGGGGTGGGGCACCGGCGACGAGTGACGTGAGGCACGGCGGTTCTCGGCCACCGGAAGAGTGACTCCCGGCACCGCCTACCCTTGTCACATGAGCAGCAGTGACCGGAGCGGGGCAGTGGACGTCAAAACGTACGAAGTGCGCACCTACGGGTGCCAGATGAACGTCCACGATTCCGAGCGGCTCTCCGGTCTCCTGGAGGGGGCCGGTTACGTGCGCGCGCCCGAGGGTTCGGACGGGGACGCGGACGTCGTCGTCTTCAACACCTGCGCCGTGCGCGAGAACGCAGACAACCGGCTCTACGGCAACCTCGGCCGGCTCGCCCCGATGAAGACGAAGCGCCCCGGGATGCAGATCGCCGTCGGCGGCTGCCTCGCCCAGAAGGACCGCGACACCATCGTGAAGAAGGCGCCCTGGGTGGACGTCGTCTTCGGCACGCACAACATCGGCAAGCTGCCGGTCCTGCTGGAGCGCGCACGCGTGCAGGAAGAGGCGCAGGTCGAGATCGCGGAGTCCCTGGAGGCCTTCCCCTCGACACTGCCGACCCGGCGCGAGAGCGCCTACGCGGCCTGGGTGTCGATCTCCGTCGGCTGCAACAACACGTGCACCTTCTGCATCGTCCCGGCGCTGCGCGGCAAGGAGAAGGACCGCCGTACCGGCGACATCCTCGCCGAGATCGAGGCCCTGGTCGGCGAGGGCGTCTCCGAGATCACGCTGCTCGGCCAGAACGTCAACGCGTACGGCTCCGACATCGGCGACCGCGAGGCCTTCAGCAAGCTGCTCCGCGCGTGCGGCGCGATCGAGGGCCTGGAGCGGGTCCGGTTCACGTCCCCGCACCCGCGTGACTTCACCGACGACGTCATCGCCGCGATGGCCGAGACGCCGAACGTGATGCCGCAACTGCACATGCCCATGCAGTCCGGCTCCGACCCGATCCTCAAGGCCATGCGCCGGTCCTACCGCCAGGAGCGCTACCTGGGGATCATCGAGAAGGTCCGCGCGGCCATCCCGCACGCCGCCATCACCACCGACATCATCGTGGGCTTCCCCGGGGAGACCGAGGAGGACTTCCAGCAGACGATGCACGCGGTCCGCGAGGCACGCTTCGCGCAAGCGTTTACGTTCCAGTACTCCAAGCGGCCCGGCACCCCGGCCGCGACCATGGAGAACCAGATCCCCAAGGAGGTCGTCCAGGAGCGCTACATGCGTCTGGTCGCCCTCCAGGAGGAGATCTCCTGGGACGAGAACAAGAAGCAGGTCGGCCGCACCCTGGAGCTGATGGTCGCCGAGGGCGAGGGCCGCAAGGACGGCGCCACCCACCGCCTCTCCGGGCGCGCCCCCGACAACCGCCTCGTCCACTTCACCAAGCCGGACCAGGACGTCCGCCCCGGCGACGTGGTGACGGTCGAGATCACGTATGCCGCCCCGCACCACCTCCTCGCCGAGGGCCCCACTCTGAACGTGCGCCCCACGCGCGCGGGTGACGCCTGGGAGAAGCGCAACGCGGCCGAGGCCGCCAAGCCGGCCGGCGTGATGCTGGGCCTGCCGAAGATCGGCGCACCCGCGCCGCTGCCGGTCGCCACGGGGAGCGGCTGCGGCTGCGACTGAGATCGTGACCCGCTGAGCGACGCCGGGTCGACGGCTCGGCCATGCGGACTGCTGGCCATGTGGACTGTCGGCGTGCCGTGTCAGTGCGGCTTGTTAGTGTTCCGGCCATGCTCGTAGCCGCCGCCGTCTGCCCCTGTCCTCCGCTCCTCGTCCCCGATGTCGCCGCAGGCGCGGCGCCCGAGCTGGCCGCCGCGCGGGCCGCGTGCACCGACGCGCTGGGCGTGCTCGCCGCCGCCCGGCCCGACCGCCTGGTGGTTGTCGGACCCGCCGAGCAGAGCGGGCGCGGGCCACACCCTGAGGGCACCCGGGGTTCGTTCCGCGGCTTCGGCGTGGATCTCGACGTACGGCTGGGCGGCGACCGGTCCGTGGACAGTGGCGCGGCATCGGAGCGTGCGCTTCCGCCTTCGCTGGCCGTCGCCGCGTGGCTGTTGGAGCGGACCGGGTGGTCCGACGCCCCGATCGAGGGACTCGGCGTGGGGGAACCTCTTGAGGCCGAGCGGTGTATTCAAACCGGGAGGGACCTCGTCGCGCAGGCCGACCGGGTCGCGCTGCTGGTGATGGGCGACGCCAGCGCCTGCCGGACGCTGAAGGCACCGGGCTATCTCGACGAGCGGGCGGCACCCTTCGACGCGGAGGTCGCGCGTGCGCTGGGGGCGGCGGACGTGGCGGCCATCAAGGCGCTGGACACCGAGCTGGCGTACGAACTGAAGGCCTCGGGCCGCGCCCCCTGGCAGGTCCTCGCAGGCGCTGCCGAGGGCGCGGACCTCGGCGGTGCGCTGCTGTACGAGGACGCGCCGTACGGGGTCGGGTACGTGGTTGCCACCTGGTCGTAGGCGCGGGTGCGGATGCGGGTACCCGCGCGTGGGGCGAGGGTGATTTGCCCTATGTGACGTTGCCCGTGGGTGGTGTGGCGCGTGTCTCAGCGCGGCCGGTGCGGTCGCGAGGTAGGCGTGTGCGTCGCCGACGCGGGTGTCGCGCGGCGGTCGTAACGCCCACGAACCGAGTCCACCCGCCCGACCTGAAGAGGCGAACGCAGCACTACGACCTCCGCACCCGACCCCACCTCGCAGATCGGTGGACGGCCGCGGAGCAGTACGCTCCGCGGCCGTCCACCGATCGATGTGCGGGTGCCGTTCAGGAAGCCGGCGGGGGCGATTCCGGGGGCGTGGTCGTGCCGCCGCCCTCCGGACTTGTGCTCCCCGTGTTCCCTGTGCCACCCGGGGCGTCCTTGTGCGCGAGTCGGTCCATGGCGTCCTTGGCCTTGCCCGTGCCTGTCTGGATCTTGCCGCTGTACTTGCCCTTGGTCTTCGCGTCGACCATTTTCGCGGCTTTGTCCAGGCCGTTCTCGATCTTGCCTCCGTGCTGCTGAGCGAGGCCCGAGACCTTCTCCTTCGCCGGGGCGAGTTTGGCCTTGAAGCTGTCCATCAGACCCATGGTTCACCTTTCCACGCGGGGCAGTTACGTGCGGGCGCCTTCACCGGCCTCGTTGTCGGCGGTCGCTTCGGCGGACTGCTGCTTGGGGATCTCGACGCCGTCCGCGGCCTCGACAGCCTCCGTCGCCGTCGTCCCCGCCGCTTCCTGGACGCCTGCCCCCGCTTCGGTCTCCGACACCTCGTCCGCCGCGTCAGCCGTCAGGGAGTCGGCCGACTGTGCGCCGGCCTGCGCTTCGGCGGTTGACGCCTCCTCCGTAGCCTTCGACCTCCGAAGAATCCGGTCCAAAACGCCCATATCAACTCCATACGTTACTCGTGCGGGCGAAATCCCGCGTAGCCCGGTGCATCCGTTTGCGTCGCCCGGGTCACCGCCTCCCGAAACCGGCGGCGGGGTACCTCGCAACGGGCAACGACCCCACGAGCGGGCCGTCACGTAACTCGTTCGAGCCCTGGGTCCGAGGTTTGCGAGACTGGGAACGTGAGCAGCGCACCCCCCGCCCCCCGAGTCATCGCCGTCGTCGGACCGACCGCGGCCGGAAAGTCCGATCTGGGCGTCTTCCTGGCCCAGCGCCTAGGTGGCGAGGTCGTCAACGCCGACTCCATGCAGCTCTACCGAGGGATGGACATCGGCACCGCCAAGCTGACGCCCGAGGAACGCGACGGCGTCCCGCACCACCTCCTGGACATCTGGGACGTGACGGTCACTGCCTCCGTCGCCGAATACCAGCGGCTCGCCCGTGAGCGCATCGACGCACTGCTCGCCGAGGGGCGCTGGCCGATCCTGGTCGGCGGCTCCGGGCTGTACGTGCGCGCTGCGGTCGACAACCTGGAGTTCCCCGGCACCGACCCCGAGGTCCGGGCCCGCCTGGAGGATGAGCTCGCCCTGCGCGGCTCCGGTGCCCTGCACGCCCGCCTGGCCGCCGCCGACCCCGAGGCCGCGCACGCGATCCTGCCGAGCAACGGCCGCCGTATCGTCCGGGCCCTGGAGGTCATCGAGATCACCGGCAAGCCCTTCACCGCCAACCTTCCCGGCCACGACTCGGTCTACGACACCGTCCAGATCGGCGTCGACGTGGCGCGTCCCGAGCTGGACGAGCGCATCGCGCGCCGGGTCGACCGGATGTGGAGCGCGGGGCTCGTGGACGAGGTGCGTGCGCTGGAGGCGCACGGGTTGCGCGAGGGGGTCACGGCGTCCCGCGCGCTCGGCTATCAGCAGGTGCTCGCGGCGCTCGCGGGAGCGTGCACGGAACAGGAGGCGCGCACGGAGACCGTGCGTGCCACCAAGCGCTTCGCGCGCCGCCAGGATTCGTGGTTCAGACGCGATCCCCGGGTGCACTGGTTGAGTG
The DNA here is from genome assembly GCF_036227225.1 of Streptomyces sp. NBC_01478. Classification (GTDB taxonomy): domain Bacteria; phylum Actinomycetota; class Actinomycetes; order Streptomycetales; family Streptomycetaceae; genus Streptomyces. The sequence goes on from NZ_CP109444.1 coordinate 8,500,801, forward strand.
GGGCTGCGGCGGATCTCACAGAACTTCCGCACCTGGCACTGGCGTTGGTCGAACGACCGGTCACAGCCTGATCACGTCATGGCATCGGGACGCTCCGGCCGCCGTTGTGGCCTTCGGGGGCGTGCCATCATCGAGCTTCGATCGACCAAGTGGAGTCCGAGTTGGGAGGGCGCGTGGCGATGGAGGCCGGCCCTCGCGACACCGCAGAAGGCATCGAGCAGGTCACTGCGGGCCGTACTGAACCGGAAGAGGGCGACGGCCTGCTGAGCCCGGACGGCCCGGACGAGATCCAGGGCGGCGTGACCGCCGACGGTCCCGGGCCCGACGAGATGTTCGCCGGACCCGAGGTCGAGGTGGAACTCCGCCCGCAGCGCCGGCTGCGGATCTGGCAGCTCGCCCCCATCGTGGCCCTGGCCGCGGTCGGTTCCCTCATGTTCGCCTTCCCGCTCGCCTTCGACTTCGGCGACAGCGGGGCCGTGATCGCCATGCTCGGCCTGCTCATCTGCTGCTGCGCGGCCGGCTGGGGCACGACGGCCGCCCGCCGCGTCGGCTACACCTGGCCGGGCTTCCCGCAGCGCGGCTCCGGCCGCCGCCCGGACTGGCGGGTCGTCGTCGCGTACGTCCTCGTGCTGACCGTGGTGGCGGTGCTGGCCGTGTGGCGCGTGGCCCGGCTGCGCTAGGCACTTCGCTGGTGATGCGGCGCTACGCCGTAGATCGCCTGTGGTGCTGTTGCGGCTGGACGCGGCTGAGCCGTACGTCACATCGCCCCGCGCCCCTTCGAGGTGCTCCTCCGGTGCGGCGGACGTCGCCCGACAGGGGCGGCATCCGAGTCCTGTCACCGTGATCGTCGGGATGTCATAGCCACCCCGTACGATCGAGGAATGAGCACGCGGATCGCCTTCCTCAAGGGGCACGGCACCGAGAACGACTTCGTGATCGTCCCGGACCCCGAGAACGTCATCGACCTGCCCCCGGCCGCCGTGGCCGCCCTGTGCGACCGCCGCGCGGGCATCGGCGGCGACGGACTGCTGCACGTGGTGCGGTCCGCCACGCACCCCGACGCGCGGGACATGGCGGCCGAGGCGGAGTGGTTCATGGACTACCGCAACGGCGACGGGTCCGTCTCCGAGATGTGCGGCAACGGAGTGCGTGTGTTCGCGCGCTATCTCCAGCGTGCCGGACATGTGGCCGAAGGGGATATCGCGGTTGCCACACGCGGGGGAGTCAAGACCGTCCACCTCGCCAAGGACGGTGACGTGACCGTCGGCATGGGCACGGCCCGCCTCCCCGAAGGGGACGTCACGGTGAGCGTCGGCGAGCACAGTTGGCCCGCGCGGAACGTGAACATGGGCAACCCGCACGCGGTCGCCTTCGTCGAAGACCTCGCGCAGGCCGGTGACCTGTACTCCGCGCCGCCCTTCAGCCCGGCCACCGCCTACCCGGACGGTGTGAACGTGGAGTTCGTGGTCGACCGCGGCCCCGGGCACGTCGCCATGCGCGTGCACGAGCGCGGCGCCGGCGAGACCCGTTCGTGCGGCACGGGCGCGTGCGCGGTCGCCGTGGCCGCCGCCCGCAGAGCCGGCAGCGACCCGGCCGCCACCGGGACGCCCGTGACGTACACGGTCGATGTGCTCGGTGGAACGCTGGTGATCACCGAGCGGCCCGACGGCCAGATCGAGATGACCGGTCCCGCGGTGATCGTCGCCGAGGGCGAGATCGACGCGGAATGGCTGGAAAGCGCCATCCGCTGAACGGGTGATTCGCAGTTGTGGCGGCTCCGGGCACACTGATCGGAAGCCTCCGGCGCCCGATGTGGCCCGAAACCACGGCCGACTTCTTGTCCTGTGGCGCGAAACCGTAAACCCTCTGACCTTCGCTCGAATGGGTGATCCGTTTCACGCTCGGCGAGAGGCGGTCAGTCGCACGTGGTGGGCTCGGTAGCATCAAGCACCGGCCCGGACGGGGGATCGAAGATCCCCTGAGCCGAGTACGCCATGGGGCACCCGTCCGCCGGTCAAGCAGCCGGAGGTGCCCATGAGTGCGGAGGCCACGAACCCTGCGAGCCCAGGCCCTGTGATCAACACAGTGCCCCGCAGGAAGGCCCGCCCCCGGATCGACCTGCGCCGGCTCGGCCGGGCCGCCCTGCTCGGTCCCACTGCGCGCGACCGGCTGCCCGACGCCATCGGCCATGTCGCCGAGGCGCATCGCGCCCACTATCCCGACGCCGATCTCGAACCGCTGCGCCACGCCTGGGTCCTGGCCGAGTCCTCGCACCGCGGTCAGATGCGCAAGAGCGGCGAGCCGTACATCACGCACCCCCTCGCGGTGACCCTGATCCTCGCCGAACTCGGCGCCGAGACAACGACGTTGACTGCCTCCCTGCTCCACGACACCGTCGAGGACACGGAAGTGACACTCGATCAGGTCGGCAAGGAGTTCGGCGCGGAGGTGCGCTATCTCGTCGACGGCGTCACGAAGTTGGAGAAGGTCGACTACGGCGCCGCGGCCGAGCCGGAGACCTTCCGCAAGATGCTCGTCGCCACCGGCAGCGACGTCCGCGTGATGTCGATCAAACTCGCCGACCGCCTGCACAACATGCGCACCCTGGGCGTGATGCGCCCCGAGAAGCAGGCCCGCATCGCCAAGGTCACCCGGGACGTCCTCATCCCGCTCGCCGAACGGCTCGGCGTCCAGGCGCTCAAGACCGAACTGGAGGATCTTGTCTTCGCGATCCTCCACCCCGAGGAGTACGACCACACACGCGAGTTGATCGTCGACAACGCCTCCCGCGCGGACGACCCGCTCGCCGAGGTCACCGACGAGGTGCGCACCGTCCTGCGCGACGCCGGCATCCAGGCCGAAGTCCTCATCAGGCCACGGCACTTCGTCTCCGTGCACCGCGTCGCCCGCAAGCGCGGCAGGCTGCGCGGCGCCGACTTCGGCCGTCTCCTGGTGCTGGTGAACGAGGACGCGGACTGTTACGGCGTCCTCGGCGAGCTGCACACCTGTCTGAAGCCGGTCGTCTCGGAGTTCAAGGACTTCATCGCCGTACCCAAGTTCAACCTGTACCAGTCGCTGCACACCGCCGTCGCACACACGGACGGCCAGGTCGTCGAAGTCCTCATCCGCACCCACCAGATGCACAAGGTCGCCGAGGCCGGCGTCATCGCGCTCGGCAATCCCTACGCTCCTCCTTCGGAGGAGCAGCAGGCCGCGAACGACGGCGAGCGCGCCGACCCCACCCGCCCCGGCTGGCTCTCCCGCCTCCTCGACTGGCAGGAGGGCGCGCCCGACCCCGACACCTTCTGGTCGACGCTCCGCGAGGACCTCGCCCAGGACCGCGAGATCACCGTGTACCGGCCCGACGGCGGCACCCTGGGCCTGCCCGACGGCGCGACCTGTGTGGACGCCGCGTACGAGCAGTACGGCGAGGACGCCCACGCCTGCATCGGCGCCCGCGTCAACGGCCGCCTGGCGACCCTCAGCACGGTCCTGAAGGATGGCGACACCGTCCAGCTCCTCATGGGCCAGGACCCTGCCTCCGAGCCCTCCAGGGAGTGGCTGGAGCACGCGCACACGCCCGCGGCCCGGATCGCCATCCAGCGGTGGATCGCGGCGCACCCGGGGAGCGCCGACGGAGACGGTCCCCAAGGAGGGATTGCCCACGGAGAGGGTGCCCGCGGAGGGAGTGCCGAGGCGGACAGGAGCGCGAAGCCGGCCGAGGGCGCGAAGGCGGACAACGGGGCGCAGAGCCATCGATCAGCGCCCCCCGCTTCCGAAGACACCCTGGACGGCTCCACAGCACCGAGCCCGGCCACCCCCGTCGTGGACCAGCCCGGCGCGACCGTGCGGCTCGCGGGCTGCTGCACGCCCGTACCGCCCGACGAGGTCACCGGATTCTCGGTGCGCGGCGGGGTCGTGACCGTCCACCGCGTGGAGTGCAGCGCGGTGGCGCACATGAAGGGCGTGGGGCGCGCGGAGGTCGGTGTGCGCTGGGGCGACACCACCGAGTGCCGGGTCACGCTGGTAGCCGAATCGTTCGGCCGCCCGCATCTGCTCGCCGATCTCACCGAGGCGATCGCCCTGGAGGGCGCGGAAATCGTCTCGGCGACCGTGGAACCCCCGACCCAGCAACGCGTCCGCCACACCTACACACTCCAACTCCCGGACGCGGCCCACCTCCTGACCCTCATGCGGGCGATGCGCAACGTACCGGGCGTCTACGACGTGAGCCGGGCCCAGCACCATACGGCGGCCTTCTGACGCGCGGGCGGGTTTGAGCGCCGTCGGATCCACTGGGGGCACGCTCCGACCCCGAGCGCGCTCCGGGTGTTCCGGGGCTTGCGTTGGTCGTTAGTGAGCTCTGGTCTCTTGGGTCCTGGGCCCGGCTGTGAGCGGGTCGCAGTTCCTGAGCCATGTGCGGACGCTGGGGATTGGGTCGGCCGTGAGTGACCCTTGGCTTGCTGGTCGACGGGTTGCCCGTGAGCGAGCTCCGGCTCTTGAGCCACCTGCCGATGTTGGGCGGCCTCTGGCTCGCAGGGGTCTGCGCCGATCGCAGGCCAGCCTCGGCACCTGAGCCACGTGCCGACGCTGAGCGTCCTCTGGCTTCCTGGGGCTTGCGCCGCCCGTGAGTGAGCCCGGCCTCCTGAGGCACCTGCCGCCAGTGAGCCAGTCTCGGCGTCCTGGGGCGATGGGGTGCCGGTAAGAACGCTGTCACCAGCCGCAAACGGCGAGGGTCACGTCTGGCGACGTGCGGCGGGGTCGCGTTCTGCGACGTGTCGGGCGACCGAGTCGACGCCGGGGCGGGCGTACCGCTCCAGGGAGCGGACGGAGGCGTGGCGGGAGCGTGCGAGCAGCATCGGGGTGGAGGTGCCGTCCTCGGCGTCGTGTGTCAGGGCACTGTGACGTAGCCGGTGCAGGGTCCAGCCGTCCAGGTCCTCGATGTCCTCGGGTGAGGCGAGCGGGTTGGCCAGCAGCCGGGTCTTCTCCTCGAAGATCTCCTCAGCCCGGCGGTAGGAGAGTCGGGCCCGGCCGGTCTCCGGGCACACGTCTAACGTCGGCGTTCCGGCCGGTGCCTTGCGGTCGGTGAGGAACAGCGGGCCGCGGGTGCGTCGGCCGATGAGTCGGGGCAGCAACTGGGCGGTGCCGGACTGCCAGTGAATCCACTCGGTCGCCCCGCCCTTGGCGGTGATCTTCCCGCGCTTGTCCTGCGGGTACAGGTCTTCCACGTTCAGGCACAGCACCTCGTCGGCCCGTGCCTCGGACTCGTAGAGCATCTTCCACTGCGTCTTCTCCCGCAGGGCGACATCCAGGCGCCACAGGGCGGCGATCTGGTTTTCCGCCAGGGCCTTGGTGCGGTCCGGCGGTGCCGGCCGCCGCTCGATGCCGATCGTCGGGTCGCCTTCGATCCAGCCCTGTCGCTGCCACCAGCCGATCGTCTTGCGCGATGGACAGCTCCCGGTTGACGGTGGCGGCGTCCATCTCGTCCGCCCGCGCCGCCGCCAGCTTGGCCAGCACCTCCGGCAGCGCCGGATCGTCGATTGCGGCGACGGGGACGAGGGGCGGCTTCGCGCTCCGGCGGGCGGGTCCGGTCGGCGCCGGTTCACCGGCGAACATCCACCCCCACGTCGTCAGCGAGATCCTGTAGATCCGCGCGGACGACTTCGCGATACCCGCACCAGTGAGGTACCGCTCGACCGCCGCGATGTACGTGGCCGGAGGAGCGGACATGGGCACGACGCGGGCGCGCGGCAACCGCAACGCGCCCCCGCTTCCGAGTTCGGTCACTGGTTCGATCGCCACGCCCGCCCCGTCCTCCCGGCGCTGCCGCAGTAAATGCGTACACCTCGCCCCGGCGGCCGGATTGCCCCGCCGCAGGTCGCGATGATCACGGTAGGGGTCCGCCGCAGTAAATCCGGTATTCACTGCGGAGCCATCCCGGCAGACCGCCGGTGAGCGGAAGTCCGATCAGCCGACCTCGAAGCGGAACGATTGCCATCGATCTCCGCTGCGCCGTCGACCCTCGCGCCGACCGTAGACCTGAGCATTACGCAGTGGTACACCCCACCTGGCCGCAACTACACGAGGACAGAGCCGGTTCGACGACGTCCAGAGGCGGCGTCACGCCCAACGCGTTCCCGGCTCCCGTCCTCACGCGGGTACGGGAGCCGATTCCTAGCGCGTCGCGTACGCGCGGATGAACGCGTGGACTCCGTCGGCCATGGTCTGGCGGACCTTTTCCGGGTCGGCGGTGGCGGGGACCGGTTGACGTTCGTAGGCCAGGAGGACGGTCAGGGCGCTGAAGTGGTCGGCGGCCAGGCGTGGGTTGTCCGTGTCCAGGAGCCCGGCGCCGACGAAGTGAGCGATACGTTCCGCCAAGTCTTCCGACGCCGCTTCCGTCGCGAGATCGTCCGCGGTCGTCGGCGTCCGCAGGCGCTCCTGCGCGACGAGGGCGAAGGCGGCGGCGTAGTCGGCGGAGCCGACGATCGACGTACCGAAGTCGATCGCCAATGCCGTGAGCGCCTTCTCCAGTTGCGGCACCGTCGTGATCGCCGCGCCCTCGGGGAGATGCTCGTCGAGGGCGCGGCGGCTGGTGGCCAGCATCGACTCGGACGCGGCGGATAGGATGGCCAGGAAGAGCCGCCGCTTGTCGCCGAAGTAGTCGTACACGGTGCGCTTCGACACCTCGGCCCGGGCCGCGACGGCGTCCATGCTGACGCGGTCCACCCCTTGATGTACGAACAGGTCCCGTGCGGCGGCGAGGATCGCCGTCCGCTTCTCCAGGGACCCCTCGCGCACCGTCTTCTCCGTACCAACAGCGTTCATTCCCACCTCCAAGGCCCACCCTACACCGTGCAGTGTACGTACTACACTGCACGGTGTAGTGTGCTCGCCGTGACTTCAACAGCTACGGCCGCACAGGCCACGACGCCGCCGGTGACCGATCGCCGGCTGAACCTGATCAGCCTCGTCCTGGCCCTCGGAGTGTTCATCACGCTCCTGGACACGACGATCGTCAACATTGCCCTCGACCATCTGCGCACGGTGTTCGACGCCTCGGTCGCCCAGACGCAATGGGTCGCGACGGGCTACCTGCTGGCTTTCGTGTCGGTGATCCCGGTGAGCGGGTGGCTTTCCGAACGGTTCGGGGCGCGCAACGCCTGGATGTTCGCCGTGGGCGCCTTCCTCGTCGGTTCGCTCCTCTGCGGCCTCGCGGGTTCCCTGCCCGAACTCATCGCCTTCCGGGTGGTCCAGGGGATCGGCGGCGGCATGGTGATGCCGATCACGCTCTCCATCGTCACGCGGGCAGCCGGCCCGGAACGCCTCCACAAGGCCACAGCCGCAGTCGCGCTCCCCGGACTGCTCGGCCCCATTCTCGGATCGGTGCTGGGCGGTGCCATCGTGCAGTCGCTGAGCTGGCACTGGATGTTCCTCGTGAACGTGCCGGTCTGCCTCGTCGCACTCGTGCTCGGCCGGTTCCTGCTGCCCGCGACCGCCGGACAGCGTGGCCACCGACTCGACGTTTCCGGCTTCCTTCTGCTCACGCCCGGCGTCGTCGGCGTCGCCTACGGCATAGGTGAGGTATCGGGAAAGGACGGCTTTGCCGCCGCTCGCGCCTGGCTCCCGCTCTTCATCGGTGTCGTACTGCTCGCCGCCTTCACGGTCCACTCCTTGCGCGCCCGTCGTCCCGCTCTCATCGACGTACGCGTGTTCGCGCGGCGCAGCTTCGGCCTGAGCGGGGTCATCACCTTCGCGAGTGGGTTCTCGACCTACGCCCTGTCGTTCCTGCTCCCCCTCTTCTACCAGCAGGTTCGCGGCGAGACGGTGCTGCACACGGGCCTGCTGCTCATCCCGCAGGGACTCGGCACGATGTTCTTCGTCGTGGCCCTGCGCAACCTCGCGGCCCGTCTCGACGGCCGCTTCGTCGTCGCCGCCGGTGTGCTGCTGACCATGATCGGGACCGTGCCGTTCGCCCTCGCGGACGCACACGGCAGAACAGCACTACTGCTGGCCGGGCAGTTCGCCCAGGGACTCGGCTTCGCCGCCACCACGTTCCCGGTGATGGCACTCGCCCTTTCGAGCCTGAGCCACGACGAGACTCCCCGTGGCAGTGCGGCGTTCAGCGTCGTGCAGCGCGTCGGCGCGCCCTTCGGCGTCGCGGTCATCGCCGTGATCCTGCAGAACCGGCTCGCCGGTGCCGCCACGGCGACGGACGGACTCTCGGCGTTCTCCGGAACGTTCTGGTGGATCGTCGGCCTCAGCGCCGTCCCGCTTGTCCTCGCCTTCTTCGTTCCGTCACAGAAGCGCACCGAGCCCGAGCCGGAGCCCACAGCGCCCACCGTCCCGGCGCAGTAGACGGACACATCCGGCCCGAAACGCGTCGGCCGCACCCGCCACCGGCGCATAACCCACCGTCGGTCAGGCCCGCCGGCCCCTCCATGGGAGAGGAATCACCCGTGCCCCAAGCACCCGCCCTCATCGGCAGCATCGTCGCGTCCGCTCTCGGGCGCCGAGCCCACGTGCTCGGCCTCCATAAGCCCGCCCCTGGCTTCCTGGAACTGCAGCTGCGCGCCGCCGCGCCGCCTGGCGGCTGGCACCCCGGCCACGAGGTCCAGTTCCGCGTCGCCCCCACCCTGGGTCGCCGCTACACGGTTCGGACAGTGAGCGGCCCAGACTCCGAGCACATCAGCATCCTCGCCGCCACCGACGCCTCAGGTCCCGGCACGGCGTGGATCCGCCGCCTGTGCCCCGACAGCCGCACGACGGTGCTGGCCGGCCGGCACCGGCCGCTGCGCGAGAACGGGATCCGCCGCCTCTACCTCGGCGACGGCTGCTCCCTCGGCACCCTCGACGCCCACGCCCAGCACAGCGACGCATCGATCGTGACCGTGGAGGTACCGGCGAACGCCGTCGCGCCCCTCGCCGACCGCTGGCCCCGGTACAACTTCCTGCCCGCAGCAAAAGCGCCTGGTGACGCACTACAGACCTGGCTGGAACATGCCCTCACGGGCGGCGAGTTGACGGATATCGACGGCGCTCTGCTGCTGGGTCACGCCCAGTCCATCCAGCGCCAGCGGCGTGCGCTCATCGACCACCAGAACCTGGCGCGCCGCGCCGTCACCACAAGGCCGTACTGGGCCACCGGCAGGCAGGGGCTCTAGCGCCCCGGCACGAGAACGAGCCGCAAAAGCTGACGGGTGGTAGCGCCGGCCTCATGCGTCACTTCCACGACCACAAGGAAATCCCCGTGCCCCCGTCCCGTGCGGAGCAAGACTCCGCGGGGCCCGCCTGCCTGTGGCCTGCGGAGATCGACTGCGCACCTTCGGGCGCCGCTCCGCACAGCGGCCCACCGCGCCCCCAAAAACAAGGAACCTCAAGTTCGGCATCTGGCTGCCCGACGCATCGACGCGGCGCGGCCAGGAAGGATCGACCATGACCGAGACACACCACCACCTCCCCAACCGCTCCGTTCTCGTCTCCGGCGCGAGTATTGCCGGCCCCGCGGTCGCCTATTGGCTGCACCGCTACGGCTTCGACGTCACCGTCGTCGAGAAGGCGGGCACTGTGCGCGGCGGCGGCTACCCCATCGACATCCGCGGCACCGCCCTGGAGGCGGTGCGGCGCATGGGCCTCCTGCCCCAGCTGCAGAAGGCTCACGTCAACACCCACCGCATCACCTTCCTGGATGCCGACGGCGGCACCGTCGCCGCACTGCGCCCCGAGAGCATGGCCATCGGCGCCGACGGTGACCTCGAGGTGCGGCGCGGCGACCTGACCGAGATTCTCTACGACGCCGTCCGCGACTCTGTCGCATTCATGTTCGACGACTCCATCGCCGCCCTCGACGACCGCTCCGACGGCGTCGAGGTGACCTTCCACAGTGGTGTCCGCCGCACCTTCGATGTCGTCATCGGGGCCGACGGACTCCACTCCAACACCCGTCGGCTGATCCTTGGTCCCGAGGAGCGCTTCCACCACTGTCTCGGCGCCTGTTTCGCAGGCTTCACCCTGCCCAACCACCTCGGGCTTTCCTCCGAGGGCCTGCTGTGGAACACCCCTGGTCGGTCCGCCGCCCTCTATGCCGTCGGCTCCGGCCAGGACGTGTTCGGGCTGCTCACCTTCAGGCGCTCCGACCCGCCCTTCGACGCCTTCCGCAACCCCGACGCGCAGCGCGAGCTGCTCGCCGCCACCTTCCCGGACGACCGTTGGGAGATTCCGCGGATGGTCGCCGAGATGCGATCCGCCGAGGACCTGTTCTTCGATGTCGTCAGCCAGATACGCATGACGAGCTGGTCCGCGGGCCGGGTCGCGCTGATCGGCGACGCCGCCTATGCGCCGTCCTTCCTGACGGGGCAGGGCACCAGCCTCGCCCTTACCGGCGCCTATGTGCTGGCCGGCGAGTTGGCCGCGCATGCCGACCAGGCCAATGCGTTCGACGCCTATGAGCGCGTGATGAGGCCGTTCGTGACCCTCAACCAGGCGCTTGCCAACGAGGGCGACACGGAGCTCTTCCCCTCCACCGAGCAGGCCCTCCAGCAGCGCAACGCCGCCTTGCGCACTCTCTCCGCCCTCCCCGCCGACCGGCCGCACGCCGAGTACAGCGCTCTCACCCTTCCCGACTACCACTGACCCACGGCTTCCGGTTCGCCTTCTTCACCTCCTGGGCTGGGCGAGGCTTGCGGTGATCAGCTCCTGCCCCGGCCGCCCCCGCCCGCCCATGCGGTCGAAGCCGTGCACCAGGCCCAAGCCACTCGGCGGTGGCGCCTGGTCCGGTTCATTCGTTCTCCACAGTGGATCGCGCGGACTGGTCAGTCGGGGCCCTGGGCACCGGTACGGAAGCTGCGGCGAGGTTGAGACGGGCGCCCATGTCGAGGTTCACCTCACCGTACGGCCGGACGTGGGACCAGAAGAGCGGGGTCAGGCCGCGCCGGTCGGCGGGTGTGAGGAGGTCCGCCCACTCCGGTTCGCCGAGGACGTCCTGGAGCATCAGGGTGTTCACGTAGACGAGAGCCGATTGCAGAATCCGCAGGCACAGCACGAACATCTCCTGCTCGTCGCGCCTGTTCGAGACGATCTCGCCACCCTTGCCGTAGGCGACCACGGAGCTCGCGCCGTTGGAGGACTCCATGACGTTCAGGCCCTCCTCGATCTCCCGCTGGAGGTCGCGCAGTCGCAGGTAGCGGGCCACGAAGATGGTCTTCTGGGCGCGGCCGACCTCCAGCATCGCCGCGTAGGTGGGGTGAGAGGCGTTGCGGGTGAAGCGGCGCGGGATCATCGCCTCCGTGGACGCGGTCCGGGTCCGGATCGCGGTCGCGTACTTGATCATCTGGTCGTACTGCTGGGTGATGAGTTCCCAGCGGATCGGGCGGGTCAGCGCCGGAGTCAGCTGCGGGTACGCGTCCGGTTCGCCGGCCACCGGCCGGTACAGCTTCACCTTGTTGATCCGCTTGATACGCGGCAGCAGGTCGAAGTTCAGCAGCCTCGTGATGCCAAACCCGATTTCCGACTGGCCATGACTGTCCGTGTAGTTGGTCTCCACGTCCATCGTGGTGCCGTGCCGCATCGCGCCCTCGATCATCGCGGCGACCTCGGACGCGGTCAGTTGATCAGCTGGGAGTGGATGGCCAGCGACTTCTTTTCCACGTGCCAGTAGATGAGCACCCCACGTCCGCCGTAGCGCGAGTGCCACTCCGTGAAGAGGTTCCGGTCGTACGCGCGTACGTGAGTGGAGTCGGAGGCGACCGCCGTCGAGCCCTGGCCCCACAACTGGGCGCTGCGGGCGGCGAAGGTGGCGTTCGCGATCTGGATGGCGATGGCGCGGGCGGCCTCGGCGGACAGGTACCGGCGGCGTACGTAGCGCAGTTCGTCCTCGGTGTGGCCGTGGCCGCCGGAGGCCACGGCTTTGATCCCAGTGTTCGTGCCGTACGCGTAGATCACCAGCAGTAGGCGTTCGGCCAGCACTTCCGCCGAGAGGCTGCCGCCGCCGGAGACGGAGGTGACCGCGTCCAGGCAGCCGGTGCGCAGCACCGCTTCCTTCAGCATGTCGACAAGCTGCACAACGCCCCAACGCCCCAACGCCTCTGCACCTCGGCCTTGACCCTGCGCAGGTTGCGCGGCTCGGGCTGGGCCTCGGCCGCCGTCAGCCGGATCACCCCGGACTTCCGCTCGGCGATGTCCAGCCAGGACAGCTTCGGCATCCCGTCGTTGAGCAGGGTCAGCTCGGCCGTCATCTGCTCGCGCAGCTCGTCGACGAACACCGCGGCGTCCAGCGGCTTGCGCAGCTCCCGGTAGTTCTCCGCCCGCCTCGCCTCGAAGTCCTGCGGCAGGTCCTCGTCCGGGTTGCGCCACTTGTCGGCGCCGACCACCCAGATCTCCTTGCACTTGAGCTGATCGCGCAGGGCCTGGAAGGCGACGACCTCGTAGACCATGCGCACCACCCGGCGCCGGCCTCGCTTGTCGGTGCGGTGGACGACCTCCGCCCAGTCCCCGCCCATCGCCTTGTGGACCGGCACCGTCTCACCCAGCGGGTAGTACGTCGTGTTCCCCGCATTCGCGTACCGCGCCACCAGCGCCAAGGCCTCGATCACCGGCCGGTGCGTGTGGTTGGAGGAGCGGAACTCCAGCACGTCCAGCAGTTTGATCAGCCCGCGCCGGTAGTGGTTGGTGTACGACGCTTTCAGCGTCGTCTGCACCGTGCTCCGGTAGACCGGACCGCGGGTCTTTAACTCGTGCACCAGCTCCCGCAGCGTCGCCTCGCCCCCGGACACCGCCGGGAACACGACCTGGCGGACCGTCCCCTCCGGGGTGTCGAGCGACGCCTCGGTGAGCTTGAAGAGGATGTTCTCCTTGCCCGACACCTTCTTGAACGCGTTGATGAGCTGCTCGGTGACCTTCTTCTCCGCCCGCGCCCCGATCCGGTGCACCGTGGAGATCAGCAGCTCCACGAGCGTGTCGGTGATCTCCCGCTCCCGTTCGTGCAGCAGTGCGGCCAGCAAGGTCACCCGCAGCGCCACCGGGTGCGTCCGCAGGTGGGAAGGCGACTCCACCGCGGCCCGCGCCCGCCAGCCGGCCACGACCTTCGGCGCGACGTCGATGAACAGATCCCGTGGCAGGCCGATCGCCCGCACCGCCAGGAGCTTGTCGATCTCGGTGAGCATCGTCTCCAGGCTCACGTTGCCCGGCGCTTCCTTGACCTTCGCCAGCACCGGCGGCGCGTCCTCGCCCTCCGTACCGCCGCCCGCAGGTCCGGCGTCGTCTGGTCGGCGCCGGCCACCAGAGCCACGATCTGCTCGATGCTCTCCACGGTCAGGCGCGAGGAGATCAGGGCAGTCAGTGACTCCTCGGCCGCTCGCAGAGCGGCCCCCACAATGCGGTCGCACCGGCCCGATGCGGGAGGCTCGATGCTCTCCGTGCGGCAGCGCACCAGCAGTTCCACCCGGACCTGCTCGGGCCTGCGCTCCTTGTGCGCGACGTGCACGGCCAGATACGCCGTCAGCTTCTCCGCGTCCGCGACGCTGCACTCACGGAAGCCGAGGTGCTCCCGGATCTGCGCACGGTGGTACTCGACCGTGCGGCCCGTCCAGTCGTAGGACTCCAGCTCCAAGGCGGGAACCTGTACCTGACGGGCGACGAACTCCACGGCCGCACCGGGCAGTTCTGCCCGGTTTCGGGGAAACCGGCCGTACTGCGTGTAGAACTTCAGCAGCACGGCGAACCCCAGTCGCGTCGCACCACGCTTGCCGGACACGAGCGCCTGCTCGTCCTTCAGCAGCGTCCAGTGCTCGACGAGTTGGTCCAGGTCCAGCGGAGTACGGGCCACGATCGACGATCGTCCCCGCAGAGCTTCACCCACCGCAGCCGTACGGCCCCGGACTCACCCACACGGGTGACGCCCTCCCAAGATCACCGCCGTTTGCGGCTGGTGACAGCATTCTTACCGGCACCCCATGAAGCACGCCCGTCGCCGAGCGCCCCCGCCCCCGAAAACACACCCCCGCGCACGCGCCCCCGGTCGCCAAGCCCCCGTAGCACCCCCGAAGGACCCCGTTCGAGTGGGCCGGGCGCGAGTCGTCGCCGTAGGGCACGTGTGCGCTGGTAGCGGTGGTGCATGCTGCTCACCCCTCGCACCGGTACGACCGGCATCGGCATCCCCCGTACTCGCGCCGGTGATCCGGTCTCACCGCCGCGCACCAGGAACTCCCGACGGCTGAAGGCGGCGCTGCTCGCCTCCGCCGTGTCCGTCTGTCTCGTCGCCGCGAGTGCTCCGCCCACGCCCCTGGGGGTCGGTGACCGGCTCTTCCCGACCCTGGGCAACCCGGGGTACGACGTGGCGTCGTACGACCTCTCGTTCACGTATCCCGGAAGCAACACCAAGCCGCTCCAGGCCGTCACCACCATCGACGCGTGGACGACCGAGACGCTGGACCGGATCAACCTCGACTTCACGCACGGCACCGTGGACTCGGTCGAGGTCGACGGGCGGCCCGCGACCTTCGCCAGTGCCGGTGAGGATCTGGTCGTGACCCCGGAGAGGTCGATTTCCGAAGGGAGCTGGACGCGGATCACCGTGCGGCACACCAGCGACCCCGTGTCCGCCAAGGGCCAGGACGGCGGCTGGGTACGCACCAAGGACGGGCTCGCGATGGCCAACCAGGCCGACGCCGCGCACCTGGTGTTCCCGTGCAACGACCATCCCTCCGACAAGGCGCTGTTCACCATCAGGGTCACCGCCCCCAACGCCTACACGGCCGTGGCCAACGGACTGCCGGCCGGCGTCGACAAGGTCGGCGGGAACACCACCTGGACGTACCGCACCCAGCACCCCATGGCCACCGAACTCGCCCAGGTGTCCATCGGCCGTTCCGCCGTGCTGCACCGAACGGGACCGCACGGACTGCCGATGCGCGACGTCGTGCCCGCAAAGGACGCCGACCAGCTCGAACCGTGGCTCAAGAAGACCCCCGACCAGATCGCCTGGATGGAGGGCAAGGTCGGCCGGTACCCCTTCGAGACGTACGGGCTGCTCATGGCCGACGCGTCCACCGGCTTCGAACTCGAGACGCAGACGATCTCTCTCTTCGAGAGAGATCTCTTCACCGAGCCCGCCTACCCCAAGTGGTACGTCGAGTCGATCATGGTGCACGAACTGTCCCACCAGTGGTTCGGCGACAGCGTCAGCCCCCGCACCTGGTCCGACCTGTGGCTCAACGAGGGACACGCCACCTGGTACGAGGAGCTGTACGCCGAGGAGAAGGCGCACCGGCCGATGGAGACACGCATGAAGGCGGCCTACGCGGCCTCCGACCGCTGGCGCGCCGCCGGAGGACCGCCCGCACTCCCCAAGGCACCCGCGCCCGGCCAGAAGATCAGCATCTTCCGCCCGAACGTCTACGACGGCGCCGCCCTCGCCCTCTACGCACTGCGCCAGGAGATCGGCCGCCCGGCCTTCGAACGCCTGGAGCGCGCCTGGGTGCACATCCACCACGACAGCACGGCCACCACGGCGGACTTCGAGGAACTCGCCTCCGCGATCTCCGGCCGCGACCTGAGCGACTTCTTCCAGGCCTGGCTCTACGGCGAGAAGACCCCGCCGATGCCGGGGCACCTGGACTGGAAGTCGCAGGCACCCGCGAAATAAGGCAGTGACGTGGCGATCCGCGCCGTGCGACCATCGTCGGGTCGGCGGCGCGGGTCACCCGGGGCACACCCGGCAGCCACCGGGAATCTCCGGAGGCGCTCGCACGTTATGACCTTTGCAGGACTCCCATCGACGTAAGGACCCAATGACCTCCTCTTCTTCCCCTTCCCAGGACACTGAGCGCCTCGCGCACGCCTACCCCGAAGGTCTTCGGGCCGATGCCCTGATGGAAGAGGACGTCGCCTGGAGCCACGAGATCGACGGAGAGCGGGACGGCGACCAGTTCGACCGGTCCGAGCGCGCGGCCCTGCGCCGTGTCGCCGGCCTCTCCACCGAACTCGAGGACGTCACCGAGGTCGAGTACCGACAGCTCCGCCTGGAGCGCGTGGTACTCGTCGGCGTCTGGACCACGGGCACGGTGCAGGACGCGGACAACTCGCTCGCCGAGCTTGCCGCCCTCGCGGAGACTGCGGGCGCCCTCGTGCTCGACGGTGTGGTCCAGCGCCGCGACAAGCCGGACGCGGCCACCTACATCGGCTCGGGCAAGGCCAACGAACTGCGGGACATCGTCCTGGAGACCGGCGCCGACACCGTCATCTGCGACGGTGAGCTCAGCCCGGGCCAGTTGATCCACCTCGAAGACGTCGTCAAGGTCAAGGTCATCGACCGTACGGCCCTGATCCTCGACATCTTCGCCCAGCACGCCAAGTCCCGAGAGGGCAAGGCGCAGGTCGCGCTCGCGCAGATGCAGTACATGCTGCCGAGGCTCCGCGGCTGGGGTCAGTCGCTGTCCCGTCAGATGGGCGGCGGCTCGGGCGGCGGCCTGGCCACCCGTGGTCCCGGTGAGACCAAGATCGAGACGGACCGGCGTCGTATCCGCGAGAAGATGGCGAAGATGCGCCGGGAGATCGCGGCCATGAAGACGGGCCGCGACATCAAGCGCCAGGAGCGCCGGCGCCACAAGGTGCCCTCGGTCGCGATCGCCGGTTACACCAACGCCGGAAAGTCGTCCCTGCTGAACCGTCTGACCGGCGCGGGCGTCCTTGTCGAGAACGCGCTGTTCGCGACCCTCGACCCGACCGTGCGCCGGGCCGAGACCCCGGGCGGGCGGCTCTACACGCTGGTCGACACCGTCGGATTCGTCCGGCACCTGCCGCACCACCTGGTCGAGGCCTTCCGCTCCACGATGGAGGAGGTCGGCGACGCCGACCTGATCCTGCACGTGGTCGACGGTTCGCACCCGTTCCCGGAGGAGCAACTGGCCGCCGTACGCGAGGTGATCCGGGATGTCGGCGCCACCAAGGTGCCCGAGATCGTCGTGATCAACAAGGCGGACGCGGCCGACCCGCTGACGCTCCAGCGGCTGATGCGGAACGAGAAGCGTTCCATCGCCGTCTCGGCCCGTACCGGCCAGGGCATGGACGAACTGCTCGCGCTCATCGACAGTGAACTGCCGCGCCCCTCGGTCGAGATCGAGGCGCTCGTGCCGTACACCCACGGCAAGCTGGTCGCCCGCGCCCACTCCGAGGGCGAGGTGATCTCCGAGGAGCACACCCCGGAGGGCACCCAGCTCAAGGTGCGGGTGCACGAGGAACTGGCGGCGGACCTCGCACCGTACGTCCCGGCACCGCTGGCCTGACCGGTCGTAACGCGGTAACTCGTAACTCCGAAGGCTCGCCCCACCCGGGGCGAGCCTTCGGACGTACAGGTGGCTTACCGGCGGGTCACTGACCGCCGTACGTCCTGCTCATGTTCTGGCGCCCATCGAGCCGACCTCCGTCGCGGGCGGCGAGCCGAGAAGCCCCCGCCGAGTGCGGCGCCGACCGTCTCCGAGCCGTCTTGGATCCACGTCGGCGTCGGTGTCGACACGGCGCAGGCGTACGTGCGGAACGCATGGTGCGATGACTGCTGTGGGGAAACCACTGGTCGGTTTCAACGCCCCACCACGCCAGGGGAGTTGGGGAAGAACGCCGGTGAGGCGGTGCGGTCTGTGAGACACCGCACCGACGCCCGTCCCCGACTGTGCCTGCCGCCGCGCCTACTGGCCGGCGAACTTCTTGCTGACCGAGTCGTACACACCCTTGGCCACATCACCCAGCCGCGGCCCCGCCAGCCAGCCCGAAGTCACCGGCCCGATCGAGGTGTTGGACACCAGCGACGGCTTGCCGTCGGAGCCCGTCTCGACCCAGCCGCCGCCGGACGAACCGCCGGTCATGCTGCAGCCGATGCGGTACATCGTCGGGTCCGAGGCGTTGATCGACAGGCGCCCCGGCTTGTCCGTGCACTGATACAGCGTCGAACCGTCGTACGGCTTCGCCTCGGGGTAGCCGGTCGCCGTGATGCTGGACACCTTCGGCACGGCCGGCGCGCCGAAGTTCACCGGCAGGGCCGAACCGACCGTCTCCTCAAGGGACTTGCCCCCGTTGCCCTTCTCGGGCGTCACATGGATCACGGCGTAGTCGTACGACGAACCCTGCCCGCCGGTCTCGCCGCCCTGGTCGATCCACTGCTGCGAGGTCTGCGCCCAGTCGGCCCACCAGACACCGTACGGAGCGACCTGGTCCCGGCTCGCGGTCTCCAACTGTGCTGCCGTCCGGCCCGCGTTGTTGTACGACGGCACGAACGCGAGGTTGCGGTACCAGCCGCCCTTCTTGCCCGCGTGCACGCAATGGCCCGCCGTCCACACCAGGTTGGACTTGCCCGGGTGCGCCGGGTCCTCCACGACCGTCGCCGAGCAGACCATCGTGCCCTCGGGGGAGTCGAAGAACACCTTGCCCGCCGTCGCCGCGTTGGCGTGGTACGTAGGCGACACGGCCTTCGCGTCCACCACTGCGGGCGTCGGGTCGGTCACGCCCTGGTCACCGGAGATGTCGTTGGTGTCGACGCCCGTGTCCGGGTCGTTGGCGTCCTGCATCCGGCCGGAACTCCACAACCCCTTGATGATCGGGTTGATGTAGTCGTCGGCCTCGCGCAGCCAGTCGTCCTTGTCCCAGTTCTTCCAGGCGCCGTCCTTCCACTTGTCGATGTCGATCCCGTGCTCTTTGAGCTTGTCCTTGATGTCGTCCGGGATCTTGATCTTGCCGTCACCGGTGTCACTGCTGGTGGCGGACGCGGTGGACTTGCCATCGGCCTTCGTGTCACTGGAACCGCACGCGGTCGCGGTGAGCGCGAGCGCCGAGGTGAGGGCAACAACGGCCAGCACGGGGGAGGTTCCGCGACGCGCGCCCCTCCCTCGACGGGCGGTGAAGGACGGCCGTATCGATCGCATGGTCTAACTCCCCCTGGGTGAACGGATGGTGCGCCACGGCTGTGATCTCAGCCGGAACTCATGGTGAGTTCACGCTGAACTCACTGCCTTCGGGAACGGCACCACACACTATGCGCTCGCTGTGGGGGACTTCCCACGGAACGGCAACGGTTCCGTCACGGCAAGGATCTTGAGGCGACCCGTAACCCCGTGGGCGGTGCGGGGTTGGTAGCGATGGGGGGCCTGCTGTCGATGCGCGGTCCCCTGCGCCCATGGCGACGCGCGACCTCAACTCGCCTTCGGACAGCGGGAGGGACAGAGAACCGTGGCCGACTCGGCGTCTGCGTACGGGAGATGGCGGCCCGGTGGGGGTGGGGTGCGCGGACTCTGCGGTGGGCGCGCGGTGGTGCGCGGGGTGGGGGAGGGAGGCGTGGGGCCTCGGTCGGTGCGCGAGTCGGCGGCACGGGGCTATGCGCGGGCCCTTTCCGATGTGCCGGTGCCGGTGCACGCGTGTGGCCTGGCTGCCGAAGGCGCTGACGGCCGCCGCTACTTGGACTGTGCTTCGGGCACCGGGACTCTGTCCGTCGGGCACAACCACCCCGTGGCCCGTGAGGCGATCTGCGGCGTCCTCGAATCGGGCGCCCCGCGCCATGCCCTCGACGACCCCAACTCCGAGGTGCCGAACCCCGCCGGAATGATCCGCACCTCCGCAGACGCGTTCCGCGCCAACCGACTCGCCATGGCCGCAGGTAGCGCGAGTCTCGCCTTCGTCTGCGAGAACGGCCCCGCTGGACGCGCGGCTCAGCTCAGCGCGCGGGTGCTTGCTCAACTCCGGCGGCTGGTCGGTGAGTTCGCCGGTATGGGGGATGTGCGGGGGCGGGGGTTGAAGACCGGGGTCGACTTCGTGGCTGGGAGCGGTGCAGGCGGGTGGTGCGTGTCGAACATGGTCGCGCTGCAACGGCCCGTGGACGGCCCCTGTCCCGTCGCCCCGGGAGTCGCCGGCGCGGTGGAGGCCGTAGCCCGAGGTCAGACTGATGGCAGCGCGGGCGTACTGGCGGGCGTACTGCCCGTCACTCCGAGTGGGCCGGGTAGTGCGCCGCAGACGGTGTGATCGATGCGTTCGCGTGCGTGGATGGGCTGCTACTTCGACGCATCGGTACGTCGATCAGTCGCCCAGTCGCCACTGGTACGCCGGAGCGACCGCTCTGGAGGGCAGAGCGCCACCCCGGACCAACTCGGCTTGGCCGCAGCACCAGTTGCAGAACACCCGAGCTCAACGCGCCCCAGAACACCGGGACTCGATCCCACCCGATTCCCACTCCGAAACACCTCCCGAGGAACAGTCTTGAATCCCACGCCCACCTCTGACGGCCACTCCTACGAGGCGATCCTTCGACACACGCAGACCCTGACGGAGTCTGCGTCGGAGTCGGTGTCGTCGTCTCGCGAGTCCGTTCCCCGGCAGCAGCCCCGTAGCCCGGAAGTCGGTCAACCGCGCGGCACAATCGCCGACCTCCTGGAACACCCCGACCCCCACACCGTCGCCCAGACCGCAGCCGTCGAGAATCTCCTGCGCTGCTGGGTGCGCGAAACGAACCTCCCCGCCCCCACCAACGGCACCCTCCTCATCCCCCTCCCTGCCAGCAACACGGCCCTGCTCGCCAAGGTCCACTACTGGTCCCCGACGGGCTGGCACCGTTTCGGCCTTCCGTATCTGTCCAACGTTCCCCACGGCGCACCACCGGCCGACGCGGTGACGGTCGCGGCGTTGCTCGCCAGAGAGACGGCTGTGCACGGCGGCGGCTCTGTAGCGGGTGCCGACACTGCGACCACCTCCGCGAGAGGGGAGGCGAAGGGCGCCGATCACGTCGCCGGGGTCGCCGACGTGTCGCCAGTCCCCACCGCCCTCTCGACTTCGGCACTTCCCGGCGCACCCTCGGCTGTCGACGAAGCGGTGACAGTGGCAGCGACGAGGGCATCCGCAACAGCACTCACAACGGCACCTGCAACAGCACCCGAAACCGTGACCGATCTGGTGGCCCGCGTAGCCGACTCCGTCCGCCGTACCGTCACCTTCGTCACCGACCGCCGCGCACGCCCGGCCGACGGTCCCGATCTCTTCCTCTCCGCCGAACAAGCTCTTCTGCTCGGCC
Source organism: Streptomyces sp. NBC_01478 (assembly GCF_036227225.1). Taxonomy (GTDB): domain Bacteria; phylum Actinomycetota; class Actinomycetes; order Streptomycetales; family Streptomycetaceae; genus Streptomyces. The sequence continues at coordinate 8,521,838 of NZ_CP109444.1, forward strand.
ACCCTTTGCACCCGACCCCGAAGAGCCGCGAGGGCCTCTCCGAGGCCGAAGCCCGCCTGTACTCACCGGAGTTGCGCGGCGCCTTCCCGCTGCACTGGCTGGCTGTCGCCCCTGCCGTGGTCGCCACCGACTCGGCCTGGACCGAACGCGGCCGACCTGTCCCCGCCGCCCACCTCACGGCCCGACTCGCCGGCCCCGAACTGCCGTTGCCCGAAGGCCATGCCGCTCTTCCCCTTCACCCGTGGCAGTGGCGCGAGATCCAACACCGTGCCGATATCGCGGCCTTGCTCGACGCCGGTCTGATCCAGGACCTCGGCAACCATGGCGCCCCGTGGCACCCCACGTCCTCCGTGCGAACCGTCCACCAATCCGGCGCCCCCGCCATGCTCAAGCTCTCCCTGGGCCTCCGCATCACCAACTCCCGCCGTGAGAACCTCCGCAAAGAACTCCACCGAGGCGTCGAGGTACACCGCCTGCTCCGCACCGGCCTGTCCCAGCACTGGCACGCCATTCACCCGGGCTTCGACATCGTCCGCGACCCGGCGTGGCTGGCCGTCGACGCGCTGGATGCGTATGGCGTCGACTCGGGGGAGCGTGGTGCGAGTGCGAGTGCGAGTGCGGGTGCGGGTGAGTGCGATGCCGACCTTGGCGCGAACGGTGTCGACCGCGTTGGCCATGGCGAGCGCGGTGCCCGTGTTCCCCTGGCCGGCATCGACGTGGTGATCCGGCACAACCCGTTCAGCGCGTCCGACGATGTGTCCTGCGTCGCCGGGCTCGTCTCACTCCGGCCGTACGTCGGACGCAGCGCCACCGCCGGTGGACCGGCGACAACCTCGCACACCGGCCACTCCGCGTCCGGCGCACCGCAGTTGCGGTCCCGACTGGCCGAGGTCGTCACGGGCCTCGCCGCGCGTACCGGCCGGTCCTGCGGAGCCGTCGCCGCCGAGTGGTTCCTGCGCTACCTGGAGCAGGTCGTCCGTCCCGTGCTGTGGCTGGACAGCGAGGCGGGGATCGCCCTGGAGGCACACCAGCAGAACACACTGCTTCTGCTGGACGGTGAAGGTTGGCCCGTGGGCGGCCGCTACCGCGACAACCAGGGTTACTACTTCCGCGCATCCCGGCGTGCGGAACTCGACGCCCGGCTGCCCGGCATCGGCGAACACAGCGACACCTTCGTCTCCGACGAGGTCACCGACGAACGCTTCGCGTACTACCTCGCCATCAACAACGTGCTCGGTCTCATCGGAGCGTTCGGCTCACAACGCCTCGCCGACGAGCGGCTGTTGCTCTCCGCCTTCCGCCGCTTCCTCGGCGATGTGGCCTCCGGTCCCGCCCGGTTGCGCACCACCCTGCCGGCCCGCCTGCTCGACTCACCCGTCCTGCGCTGCAAGGCCAACCTGCTGACCCGGCTGCACGGCCTCGACGAACTCGTCGGCCCGGTCGACACCCAGTCCGTCTACGTCACCATCGCGAACCCCCTTCATTGCTAGCCATCCCTGGCTACGAGGGCCACCATCAGCGGCCTCCCGATCCGACCACCACCAACGGCCTCCGGTTCGGACCGTCGGCAACTGTCTGCGGCTCCGACCGTCAGCAACTGTCTCCAGCCCTGACCAGCACCGGCTCCTTCCGACTTCGACCGCCACTGACCCCCGTCGATCCCGACCAGCGCCGACCAATCCCGACCACCACCAACTCCCTTCGCACCTGGGGAACATGACCCACCCCATCTCCTGAGAGGAGCGTCACCGTGCCTCCCATCGATGCGAGCGCCGACACCGCGACCGCCCCCGGCTCCGACCTGGGCACCAGCGCGAACGCGAGCCAATGCCCCGGCACGGACGGCGAGGACACCCTCGACCTCCGCCTGCCCGAGGAGTTCATCGCGCTCTGCGCCGAGGCGGACGCAACTGACGCGGTACTCCACCGTGCGGCAGCCTGCGACGCGGTAGTCCGCCACACATCCGCCCCTGGTCCGGCCGCCCTTGATCCGACCGTCCCCGATCCGGTCGACCTCGATCCCGTCGCCCTCGACGAGGCCGACACCGTCGGGCGACAGATCCCGCCACAGGACGCGGAGGACACGACCCGGCCCGCCTCCGACGCCGCGTCCGCCTCCGAAGTCTCGCCCAACTCCCATATCCCGCCCGGCGACGACCTCCTCGACCGCGTCGGCGACTGGGGGCCGACCCACACCCCCGCAGGCACCTTCCACCTCCTCCCTGTCCACATCGAACGCGACCTGCCGCTGATCAACCGCTGGATGAATGACCCTGCCGTCGCAGAGTTCTGGGAACTGGCCGGCCCTCAGGCACTGACCGAGGACCACCTGCGCGTCCAACTCACCGGTGACGGACACAGCGTTCCCTGTCTCGGCGTGCTGGACGGGACCCCCATGAGCTACTGGGAGCTCTACCGGGCGGACCTCGACCCCCTGGCCCGCCACTACCCCGCCCGACCGCACGACACCGGGATTCACCTCCTCATCGGTAGCGGCACCGACCGAGGAAGAGGGCTGGGCGGCACCCTCCTTCGAGCCGTCGCCGACCTCGTCCTCGACAAGCGCCTCACCTGCGCTCGCATCGTCGCGGAGCCCGACATTCGCAACACCCCTTCTGTGGCCGCTTTCCTGGGCGCCGGTTTCCGGTTCTCCGCCGAGATCGACCTGCCCGCCAAGCGGGCCGCCCTCATGGTCCGAGACCGTTCCGTGCGTGATCTGCTGTAGCGCCACGTGGGCGCGCCATCACTTTTGGTACAGCGCTCGGTCCGATCCGGTTCCCACTCCCTCGAATCGGATTCCGGCCGTCGTCGCGCCGCTCGGCGTCGCTCCGACCTCCATCTCCAGGGCCCCGACCTCCACGCACCAACTTCCACTCCCCGAACGAACTCCCGTCCGCTCCAAACCGATCCCCACCCGAACCGACCCGATCCCCACCCGAACAAAAACCACCCCCACCCAAAAGCCCCCGGTCTTGATCCACCCCCTCCGTCCAGCCTTGATCACCCGGTTGTCAGTCCCGCCCCGTAGGGTGGTCGGGCTATGACGAAGCCCTCACTCCCCGAACTCCTGCATGCTGCCGTCACTGCCGTCGGCGGTTCGGAGCGCCCCGGCCAGGTGACCATGGCCGAAGCCGTCGCGGAGGCGATCGACGACGGCTCCCATCTGCTGGTCCAGGCAGGCACCGGCACCGGAAAGTCGCTCGGCTACCTCGTGCCCGCGCTCGCGCACGGTGAGCGGGTGGTCGTAGCGACCGCCACGCTCGCGCTCCAACGTCAGCTGGTGGAACGCGACCTGCCGCGCACGGTCGACGCACTGCATCCTGTCCTGCGCCGCCGCCCCCAGTTCGCGATGCTCAAGGGCAGGTCGAACTACCTGTGCCTGCACCGACTCCACGAGGGCATGCCGCAGGACGAGGAGGAGGGCCTCTTCGACCAGTTCGAGGCGGCCGCCCCCACCAGCAAGCTGGGCCAGGACCTGCTGCGGCTGCGCGACTGGACGGAAGAGACCGAGACCGGCGATCGCGACGACCTCACGCCCGGAGTCTCCGACCGCGCGTGGGCGCAGATCTCGGTGTCCTCCCGTGAGTGCCTGGGCGCCCAGAAGTGCGCCTACGGAGCGGAGTGTTTCGCCGAGGCGGCCCGCGAGCGCGCCAAGCTCGCCGACGTCGTCGTCACGAACCACGCGCTGCTCGCGATCGACGCCATCGAAGGTGCCCCCGTCCTCCCGCAGCACGAGGTGCTGATCGTCGACGAGGCCCATGAACTGGTCTCCCGGGTCACTGGAGTCGCCACCGGCGAGCTCACCCCGGGCCAGGTCAACCGCGCGGTGCGCCGGGCCGCGAAGCTGGCCAACGAGAAGGCCGCCGATCAGCTCCAGACCGCCGCCGAGGGCTTCGAGCGGCTGATGGAGCTCGCCCTGCCGGGCCGCCTGGAGGAGATCCCGGAGGACCTCGGTTACGCCCTCATGGCGCTGCGCGACGCCTGCCGTACGGTGATCTCCGCGATCGGCGCCACCCGCGACAAGTCCGTGCAGGACGAGGACGCGGTCCGCAAGCAGGCGCTGGCCTCCGTGGAGAGCGTGCACGACGTGGCGGAGCGGATCACCAACGGCTCCGAGTGGGACGTCGTCTGGTACGAACGCCACGACCGCTTCGGGGCCTCCCTGCGCGTCGCCCCCATGTCCGTGTCGGGCCTGCTGAGGGAGAAGCTCTTCGCGGACCGTTCGGTGACCCTGACCTCCGCGACGCTGAAGCTCGGCGGCGACTTCAACGGCGTAGGGGCCTCCCTGGGCCTCGCCCCCGAGGGCACGGCGGGCGACGATCTGCCGCAGTGGAAGGGCGTCGACGTGGGCTCGCCCTTCGACTACCCGAAGCAGGGCATCCTGTACGTCGCCAAACACCTCGCGCGCCCCGCGCGGGACGGCGATCGCGCCGACATGCTGGACGAGTTGACGGAGCTGATCCAGGCGGCCGGCGGTCGCACCCTGGGCCTCTTCTCCTCGATGCGGGGCGCCCAGCTCGCCGCCGAGGAGCTGCGTTCCCGTATCCCGGAGTACCCGATCCTGCTCCAGGGCGAGGAGACGCTCGGCGAGCTGATCAAGAACTTCGCGGCCGACCCGAAGACCTGTCTCTTCGGCACGCTGTCGCTCTGGCAGGGCGTCGATGTCCCCGGACCCAGTTGCCAGTTGGTCGTCATGGACAAGATCCCGTTCCCGCGTCCGGACGACCCGCTGATGAGCGCCCGCCAGAAGGCGGTGGAGGACGCCGGGGGCAACGGCTTCATGGCGGTGGCCGCCACGCACGCGGCGCTCCTCATGGCCCAGGGAGCAGGTCGCCTCGTCCGTGCGTCGGGAGACCGAGGCGTGGTCGCCGTGCTCGACCAACGGCTGGCCACCGCCCGCTACGGCAGCTATCTCAAGGCGTCACTGCCCGACTTCTGGTACACCACCGACCGTAACCAGGCCCGTAGGTCTCTGGCGGCGATCGACGCGAAGGCGAAGCAGGAGGAAGCCGCATCGGAGTGATTCGGGGCGGTGTCGGCCCGGCGCGCCGGCCCGACACCGCATCGACAACCGGCTGCCACCGGGGTCCGCACAGCACAGGACCCCGGAACCGGCGCAGGGGTCCCGGGGTCCGGTCAGGGGGCCGGGCCGATGTGGCCCGCCCGCCGCAGCCGCCGTCACACGCGCCGCAGCACCGCCACCACCTTGCCGAGGATCGTCGCGTCGTCGCCGGGGATCGGCTCGTAGGCCGAGTTGTGCGGGAGGAGCCAGACGTGGCCGTCCTCGCGCTTGAAGCGCTTGACGGTGGCCTCGCCTTCGAGCATGGCGGCCACGATGTCGCCGTTCTCGGCGACCGGCTGGCGGCGCACGGTCACCCAGTCGCCGTCGCAGATCGCGGCCTCGATCATCGAGTCACCGACGACCTTGAGGACGAACAGCTCACCGTCACCGACCAGTTGGCGGGGGAGGGGGAAGACGTCCTCGACCGACTCCTCGGCGAGGATCGGGCCACCGGCGGCGATCCGGCCCACCAGCGGGACGTACGACGCGGCGGGCTTGCCCGCGGTGTCCGTGGGCTGCACCGACGAGGACTGGTCGCTGCCGCGGACCTCGTACGCGCGCGGGCGGTGCGGGTCGCGGCGCAGGAAGCCCTTGCGCTCCAGTGCCATCAGTTGGTGTGCGACCGAGGATGTGCTGGACAGGCCCACGGCCTGGCCGATCTCGCGCATCGACGGCGGGTAGCCCCGTCGCTGCACCGAGTCCCTGATGACCTCGATCACCCGGCGCTGCCGGTCCGTGAGTCCCGAGCTGTCCGCCCGGATGCCGGGAGGTCGGCCCGGCAGGGAGCGCTTGTGTCCCTCGGGATTCGCGGCTTCGTTCATTGCATGCACCGGCTCGAGTCGGCCCTGGGAGCGATCCTGGGCAGTGATGGTGGCACTGTCTGCGGTGGTGGTCACGTCGGCCCCTCTCGATGGTCTCCCTGCTGGACAACGGTAGTTGCTTTCGAAAGGTTGCGCCAAACACACGTTCGAGTGAAAAAACGCGGATAGCCTGTCGCGATCATGCGTCTGGGTGTATGGCCAACGTGGCACCTGGCGGACAAAAGAGTTCATTGTTGTACTCTTCGCCGCCGGGGTGGTGGCCTCGTGGGTTGTCGCTCAGTCTGCCACCCGGTGTCCCGGCGGTCGGGGGCCGGTCCCGTTCTGCGCGGGAGCCCCACGCCTCCTCCGTGCCGCGTTCACGGTATCCCCGTAAGTGGCCTGGCGGTACGGCTGTGCGCCCGCGTGTTCGGGGCGACGGGACGGTCGTATGGCACATGCCAATACGGGTGCGACACGCGCGTGCAGCGTGTTTGTGTGAGCCAATCACCACATCTAGTGGTTGGATTGCGGCAGCAGCCCAGAAGTTGTGGTCCCCCGGGTCTCCGGAGTCTCGGCCATCGCCTATGCTTGGGGCTGCTTCGAGAGGTCCAAGAGGTCTCACGAGGCTATTGAGTCTGCTGTGAGGGAGGGTTGGAGACCATGCACTGCCCCTTCTGCAGGCACCCCGACAGCCGTGTCGTCGACAGCCGTACGACCGATGACGGCACGTCGATCCGCCGGCGCCGCCAGTGCCCTGACTGCTCCCGTCGTTTCACGACCGTGGAGACGTGCTCGCTCATGGTGGTCAAGCGGTCCGGAGTCACCGAGCCTTTCAGCCGCACCAAGGTCATCAACGGTGTGCGCAAGGCATGCCAGGGACGGCCTGTCACCGAGGACGCACTCGCCCAGCTCGGCCAGCGGGTCGAAGAGGCGGTGCGGGCCACCGGAAGCGCCGAACTGACCACCCATGACGTCGGGTTGGCCATACTCGGCCCGTTGCAGGAGCTCGACCTCGTCGCCTATCTGCGATTCGCCTCCGTCTACCGGGCGTTCAACTCGCTCGAGGACTTCGAGGCCGCGATCGTGGAACTGCGGGAAGCGACGCCAGGCCCCGCCGCGGACGACGAAGACGCGGTATCGGGGAGCCAGCAAGACGACGGCGGGTCCGGAGGGACTGTTCAGGTCCCCGTGCCCGCCCACTCCGCCGACTGACCGACGGGCCGGAACCGGGCGGAGACCCCGGGTCCGGTCGGGCGGCGGTGGACCAGGACTTGTCGCGGAGCCATGAGCGTGTGGGCTGCCGTGACACCAGACAAACACTCTGCCACGGGAACATCGTGGCATTTCAGGGCGTTTTTGCCTGTAGAGGGAGGCGGCATGACAGAGACGGCGAGCGGTCCGGCACGAGGTTCCCGCGCGAAGGGCACCAAGGCCACCAAGGGACTGCGCATCGAGCGTATTCACACCACCCCTGGCGTGCATCCGTACGACGAGGTGGAGTGGGAGCGTCGTGACGTCGTCATGACCAACTGGCGCGACGGCTCGGTCAATTTCGAGCAGCGTGGCGTCGAGTTCCCCGCCGAGTGGGCGGTGAACGCGGTCAACATCGTCACCAGCAAGTACTTCCGCGGCGCTGTGGGCACCCCGCAGCGCGAGGTGAGCCTCAAGCAGCTCATCGACCGCATCGTGAAGACGTATCGGAAGGCCGGCGAGGACCACAAGTACTTCGCCTCGCCCGCCGACGCCGAGATCTTCGAGCACGAGCTGGCGTACGCCCTCCTGCACCAGGTCTTCAGCTTCAACAGCCCCGTCTGGTTCAACGTCGGGACCCCGCAGCCCCAGCAGGTCTCGGCCTGCTTCATCCTGGCCGTCGACGACTCCATGGAGTCGATCCTCGACTGGTACAAGGAAGAGGGCATGATCTTCAAGGGCGGTTCCGGCGCCGGCCTGAACCTGTCCCGCATCCGCTCCTCCAAGGAGCTGCTCTCCTCCGGTGGCAACGCCTCCGGTCCGGTCTCCTTCATGCGCGGCGCCGACGCCTCCGCGGGCACCATCAAGTCCGGTGGCGCCACCCGCCGCGCGGCCAAGATGGTCATCCTGGACGTCGACCACCCCGACATCGAGGACTTCATCCAGACCAAGGTCAAGGAAGAAGAGAAGATCCGCGCGCTGCGTGACGCGGGCTTCGACATGGACCTCGGCGGCGACGACATCACGTCGGTGCAGTACCAGAACGCCAACAACTCGGTCCGAGTGAACGACACGTTCATGAAGGCCGTCGAGAACGGCGACAAGTTCGGCCTGACGTCCCGTATGACCGGCGAGGTCATCGAGGAGGTCGACGCCAAGGAGCTCTTCCGCAAGATGGCCGAGGCCGCCTGGGCCTGCGCCGACCCGGGCATCCAGTACGACGACACCATCAACCAGTGGCACACGTGCCCGGAGTCCGGCCGTATCAACGGCTCGAACCCGTGCAGCGAGTACATGCACCTGGACAACACGTCGTGCAACCTCGCCTCGCTGAACCTGATGAAGTTCCTGAAGGACGACGGCAAGGGCCACCAGTCCTTCGAGGTCGAGCGCTTCGCCAAGGTCGTCGAGCTCGTCATCACCGCGATGGACATCTCCATCTGCTTCGCGGACTTCCCGACGCAGAAGATCGGCGAGAACACGCGCGCGTTCCGCCAGCTCGGCATCGGCTACGCCAACCTCGGCGCCCTGCTGATGGCGACCGGCCACGCGTACGACTCCGACGGCGGCCGTGCCCTCGCGGGTGCCATCACCTCCCTGATGACCGGCACGTCGTACAAGCGTTCCGCCGAACTCGCCGCGGTCGTCGGCCCGTACGACGGCTACGCCCGCAACGAGCAGCCGCACCTGCGTGTCATGAAGCAGCACGCCGACGCCAACGCCGTGGCCCCGCGCGCGGACGACCTGGACACGCCCATCTGGGCCGCGGCCACGGAGTCCTGGCAGGACGTGCTGCACCTCGGCGAGAAGAACGGTTTCCGTAACTCGCAGGCGTCCGTCATCGCCCCGACCGGCACCATCGGTCTCGCGATGTCCTGCGACACCACCGGACTTGAGCCCGACCTCGCCCTGGTCAAGTTCAAGAAGCTGGTCGGCGGCGGCTCGATGCAGATCGTCAACGGCACCGTCCCGCAGGCCCTGCGTCGCATGGGCTACCAGGAGGAGCAGATCGAGGCGATCGTCGCCCACATCGCCGACAACGGCAATGTGATCGACGCCCCGGGCCTCAAGCAGGAGCACTACGAGGTGTTCGACTGCGCCATGGGCGAGCGTTCCATCTCCGCGATGGGCCACGTGCGCATGATGGCCGCGATCCAGCCCTGGATCTCCGGCGCGCTCTCCAAGACGGTCAACCTGCCGGAGACGGCGACCGTCGAGGACGTCGAAGAGGTCTACTTCGAGGCGTGGAAGCTGGGCGTCAAGGCGCTCGCGATCTACCGCGACAACTGCAAGGTCGGCCAGCCCCTCTCCGCCAAGACCAAGGAGAAGGAGAAGGTCGAGGTCACCGCCAAGGCCGAGGAGACCATCCGCACCGCGGTCGAGAAGGTCGTCGAGTACCGCCCCGTCCGCAAGCGTCTCCCCAAGGGCCGCCCGGGCATCACGACCTCCTTCACGGTCGGCGGCGCCGAGGGCTACATGACCGCCAACTCCTACCCGGACGACGGTCTCGGCGAGGTCTTCCTGAAGATGTCCAAGCAGGGCTCGACCCTCGCGGGCATGATGGACGCCTTCTCGATCGCCGTCTCCGTAGGCCTGCAGTACGGCGTGCCCCTGGAGACGTACGTCTCGAAGTTCACGAACATGCGCTTCGAGCCGGCCGGCATGACGGACGACCCGGACGTGCGGATGGCGCAGTCGATCGTCGACTACATCTTCCGTCGCCTGGCGCTCGACTTCCTGCCCTTCGAGACGCGCTCCGCGCTCGGCATCCACTCCGCCGAGGAGCGTCAGCGTCACCTGGAGACCGGTTCGTACGAGCCGACGGAGGACGAGGTCGACGTAGAGGGCCTGGCCCAGTCGGCGCCGCTCGCCCAGGAGTTGAAGGCCGTGGCCCCGCCGAAGGCCGTGGCCGAGGCGCCCAAGCCCGCTCCGCAGCAGGCGCACACCAGCGCCGAACTGGTGGAGATGCAGCTCGGCATCCAGGCCGACGCCCCGCTGTGCTTCTCCTGCGGTACGAAGATGCAGCGGGCCGGTTCCTGCTACATCTGCGAGGGGTGCGGCTCGACCAGCGGATGTAGCTGAGTCAGGGCATCTGCCTGAGGTGAACTAGCAGGTCAGGGCGGTGGAGTCGGAATTCCGGCTTCGCCGCCCTCGGCGTTTCCCGGCCCCGGGCGAATCCGGTTTCCCAGTGGAACGATCAGCGGTTAATCTCCCTCAGCGCGCACAGTGTGCGCACAGGGGAGGGTGGGGGCATGAGCGACGATTCCGTCGAGCCCGAAAGAGGTATGGGGGCGGGGGCCCAGGCGGTCGCGGCGGTGGTGCTGGTCGGGGGTGTCGTGGGCGGCATGTGGGGACTTGGGGAAGTCCTGCCGAAGACGACGTCACAGGACAGCAAACCGGCGACCTGCTCGGCGAGCACGGACAAGACACTGCCGGCGCGGTACGCCTCACCGAAGGCGCTCTGTACGGCGCTGAACCGCGCGGACCTTCCGGTGCTCCTGGGGACTCCGGACGAACACGCGGAGAGCGCCTCGGGCAGTGCGGGCTGGATGACGCTCGCGGGGGGCACCAAGATCGCCAGCCCCGAGGCAGACGTGGACCTGGAGACCTATTCGGTGCGGCTGTCGGCGTCCTACGACGACATTCCCATCACCGAGGCGGCCCGCTACGTGGACTCGACCTCGCAGGTGAAGACGGTCCTGGGGCACCCGGCGGTCCTCTACTCGGACCGGACGATCGCCATCAGCTTCAGTCTCGGCGGGGGCAAGGCCAGTACGGGCCCCGGGGGCATCGCCCGCAGCCTGCTGGTCTCCACGAGCGCGAAGGACGGGGGCGACTCCTTCGAGATATCCATCTGGCGGCAGGACGACGTGCCACCGGATGACGAGGCGCTGTTCCGCATCGCCGAGGAGGTGCTGCCGACGGTCCCGGGCTGGACCGCCGGCTGACGCGCCGTCCCGATGGGCAGGGCTGCTACGCCTTGCCCATCGTCCTGGTGAAGGTCGCGGGATCGTCCTCGAAGCCCCGGATGCCGGGATGGAAGTCCCAGCCTCCGGACTCGTCCCGGACGAACTCCCCGACCGTCGCCGCCGTCGCACCGAGGACGTCACCGAAGTCGTGCTCGGTGAGGACGGTGTACCCCTCGCGGATCCGCAGCTTCGGGTTGAGGACGTTGACGAACGTGCGGTGGGCGGCACGCTGTTGGATGACGACGCCGACCACCACGCGCGCGTACCGGTCGGCGAGCCGGTCCAGCTCCAGCGTCATGACCTCGTCCCAGCCGAAGCCCTTGCCGTCCTTGCTGTCCCGGTTGAGATAGATGGTGCCGTCGGGGGAGCGGCTGTCGAAGTGCACCGCATACGCGGGAGCGCCGTGCGGATCACCCGCCACATAGGTGGTGGCGACGATGTCCAGATCGACGGGCGGCTGCCCGGTGGGACTCGGATCCCACTGGAGCCCGACTTCGGCCTTGCGGATCCCCTTGCTGAGGCCGTTCACCACAGTTCCCCTTCCCCGTTCGCCTTGATCGCGTGCCCCAACTGCTGGGCAATCAGCGTTCGTTGTCCATCGTGCCACGCGCGCGGGGGCGTGTGCGCCGACGATCTCCGCCGGAGCGTGACCGGCGCCACGCTCCGTGGCCTTACGATGGCGCGGTGCTGGTCAAGTGGATTCGCTGCACCGTGGTGGACCGCCGCGGCTTCGAGCGCGGGCAGCGAAAGTGGGCGGGGCTTCTGGGGGAGCCGGGATTTCGGGGACAGGGGGGAGGCTGGAGCAGAGCGCGGCCAGGAGTGGCGCACATTTTCGCGTTCTGGGAAAGCCGTGCCTTCTACGACTCGTTCATGGCCCGATCACATGACCGACTGGCCTCGTCTCAGGCGGGCACCTTCAAGGACGCCCAGGTCAAGCTGTTCGACCATCGCTTCGACGTGAAGACAGGTTTCGAGCCGCGCTTCACCGATGCCGACCTGGTGCGGGTGGCCCTGTGCCGAGTCCACGAGGAGCGCGCCGAACACTTCACGCTGATGCAGGAGAAGGTCTGGAACCCGGCGATGGCCGGTTCCCCCGGCATGCTCCGGGGGCTCTTCGGCGAGGCACCGGAACACGAGTTCATGGTGCTGTCGATGTGGCACTCGGCCGCCGAGCACGGCAAGTACCGCACCGAACGGGTGGAGCGGCTCGCACTGAGGGCCCAGATCGAGGCGGACATCGTGTCGCTCACGGGGGACATCGTGCAGTTGGAACCGAGCTGGATAGTTTGAAATCCAGACTGACGTCATCGACGTCCCGGTGCGTGAATCGTGCGCCCCTATGTGGCTCATCGGGCAGAATTCGTGTGACCTACGCCGTATGGAGCCCGTACGACTGCTCGATATGCCGTCACTCGATCTAGGGTTTTGGCATGGCACGACCACGGCGCATCGTCCTTGTCCGGCACGGCGAGTCAACGGGCAATGTTGATGACACCGTCTACGAGCGTGAACCCGACCATTCCCTGGCGCTGACCGACCAGGGTTGGCGGCAGGCTGAGGAGACCGGCAAACGGCTGCGGGAGGTCTTCGGCCGCGAGCGCATCAGCGTGTACGTCTCCCCGTACCGCCGTACGCACGAGACCTTCCGCGCCTTCCACCTCGACCCCGACCTCGTCCGCGTACGCGAGGAACCCCGGCTGCGCGAGCAGGACTGGGGGAACTGGCAGGACCGGGACGACGTACGCCTCCAGAAGGCGTACCGGGACGCGTACGGGCACTTCTTCTACCGCTTCGCCCAGGGCGAGTCCGGCGCCGACGTGTACGACCGCGTGGGCGGCTTCCTGGAGAGCCTGTACCGCAGCTTCGAGGCCCCCGACCACCCGCCGAACGTGCTCCTGGTGACCCACGGCCTGGCGATGCGGCTGTTCTGCATGCGCTGGTTCCACTGGACGGTCGCGGAGTTCGAGTCACTGTCGAATCCGGGGAACGCCGAGATGCGGATGCTCGTTCTGGGAGACGACGGCAGGTACGCGCTGGACCGGCCGTTCGACAGTTGGCGAGACCCGGAGCCGTACGGGATCAGTGGATAGGGTGCGGAGCGATGACCTCTGACTCCTCTCCCGACCATCCCGACCTCGACTCTTCAGATTCTCCCGGCTCTCCCGACGCGCGTCTGGGCCGAGCCCTGGCCAGCCTGCGGGGGCTGGCCGTGGGGGACGCGCTGGGCTCGCAGTTCTTCGTGCCCGCGAACCACCCGCTGCTCAAGCGCCGCGAACTGCCTCCGGCTCCTTGGCAGTGGACGGACGACACGGAGATGGCCGCCTCCGTGGTCGCCGTCCTGGCAGACCACCAACGCATCGACCAGGACGCCCTGGCGCATTCCTTCGCCCAGCACCACGACTTCGACCGCGGCTACGGCCCTGCGGTCAACCGACTCCTGCGCCTTGTCCGCGAAGGCGGTGACTGGCGCGAGCTGTCCGCCGCGCTCTTCAACGGTCAGGGGTCTTGGGGGAATGGTGCGGCGATGCGGATCGCGCCCCTGGGCGCCTGGTACGCGGACGACCCAGAGCAGGCCACCCACCAGGCGGAGATCTCCGCCTACCCCACACACCAGCACCGTGAGGCCGTCGTCGGCGCCATGGCCGTCGCCGCGGCCGCCGCGCTGGCCGCGGCCCCCGACGGCCCGCCCGGCCCCGAGGCACTCCTCGACGGCGTCATCGCACTCGTACCGAAGAGCGCGGTCGGCGCGGGCCTTCGGCGCGCCCGGGACATGCTCGACTACGCCGATCCGGGCACCGTCGCGGCCGTACTGGGCTGCGGACGCCGTACGTCCGCTCATGACACGGTCCCCTTCGCGCTCTGGTCGGCCGCGCGTGGCCTGGGCGACTACGAGGGGGCGTTCTGGGCCACCTCCCAAGTCGGCGGGGATGTGGACACCACCTGCGCGATCGTGGGCGGCGTGATCGCCGGCGGGAAGGCGGGGACGCCGCCCGCCGGGTGGGTGGAGCAGACGGAGGCGCTGCCGGGCTGGGTTCCGACGTCCGGCTGAAGCCTCCAACTCCTCGCCCGGTCAGCGCCTCCGCACGCGACTGAAACTCTCTGTGCCCGTCGGGAACTCTCCGTGACCGCCCGGCCGTTGTCCTGGCAGCCGCTGTGTGACACATGAGTCCACACGGCAGACAGGACACGGCAGTTGCAGGGGGTGGTCATGAGGTCTTCGTCGTTGCCGGTCGGCCGGGTCCCGACCGGGCCCGGCCGGTCAGCCGATCCCCGGACCCGCCGTGCCCGCGAGGGCGTCGAGATCGCTCTTGCGGACCCGGATCACCAACCAGGCGGTGACCAGGGCGAGTACGGCCATCGCGGCGGCCGGGATGAAAGCCGTCGAGATGCCGTGCGCGAGCACCTCGTGCCCCCATGGCGCGGGCAACTGGTGTGTCTTGCCGAACTCGGCCTTCTGCTCTGCCGATCCGTGGGCGAGGAACTTCGGCAGTTGCTTCTTCGCCTCGTCCCTGCTGGCCGAGCCGAACACCGTGGTCAGGATGGACAGACCGAGCGAACCGCCCACCTGCTGCATGGCGTTGAGCAGCGCGGACGCCGCGCCTGCCTCGTGCGGGGCGACACCCGACACCGCGGTGATCGTCAGCGTCACGAAGTTCAGGCCCATGCCGAAGCCGAACACCAGCATGGGGCCGAGCACTCCGCCGACGTACGAACTGTCCGAGCTGATGAGGGTCTGCCAGGCCAGCCCGATCACCGCGAGGGCCGAGCCGACGAGCATGAACGGCCGTGGCCCGAACCTCGGCAGGAACTGCTGGGACAGCCCCGCGCCGGCCGCGATCACGACCGTCACCGGCAGGAAGGCGAGACCCGCCTGGATCGGGCTGTACCCCAGCATGTTCTGCACGAAGAGCACGATGTAGAAGAACATGCCGAACATCGCGGCGGCCAGGCTCAGCATGATCACGTACGTGCCCGAGCGGTTGCGGTCGGCGAACATCCTCAGCGGGGTGATCGGCTCCTTGGCCCTGGACTCGATGATCACGAAGCCCAGCAACAGGACGGCCGCCGCACCGAAGGACCCGATGGTCAGGCTGTCGCGCCACCCCTTGTCCGCCGCGCGGATGAAGCCGTACACGAGGGAGGCCATACCCGCCGTCGAGGTGAGCGCGCCCGCGATGTCGAACCGGCCGGTGTGCCGTTCGGACTCACTGATGTACAGCGGCGTGAGTACGGCGATCAGCAGGCCGATCGGCACATTGACGAAGAGCACCCAGCGCCAGTCGAGCCACTCGGTGAGCATGCCGCCCGCGAGCAGACCGATCGCGCCGCCACCCGCCGAGACCGCGGCGAAGACTCCGAACGCCCTGTTCCGCTCCGGGCCTTCGGGGAACGTGGTGGTGATGAGCGCCAGCGAGGTGGGCGACGCGATCGCGCCACCCACGCCCTGCAGGACGCGCGCGGCCAGCAACTGCCATGGTTCCTGGGCGAGTCCGCCGAGCAGCGAGGCGAAGGTGAAGAGCAGGATGCCGGTGGTGAACACCCGGCGCCGACCGAGGATGTCGCCGGCCCGGCCGCCGAGAAGCAGCAGACCACCGAAGGTGAGCGTGTAGGCGCTGACGACCCACGTGAGGTCGGTGGTGCTGAAGCTGAGCGCGGCTTGAATGTGCGGGAGCGCGATGTTCACAATCGTCGCGTCGAGTACCACCATGAGTTGGCAGGCCGCGATGACCGCGAGCGCGATGCCGGGATGCCCCTCCCGGCGGGCCGCTCCTGGTTTTGGGTCCTGAATCAACTGAGAGGTCGTCACTATGGGTCCCCCATAAGTGTGTTAGTGAACGCTCGCGTTCACTGCCGCGTCAACGGTAGTGAGTCCCCAACAGTGAACGCAAGCGTTCACTTAACTCGGCTTCGAGCGGCGCATCCCCCCGTCGCTGCCGAGTGACGCATCCCCGATCCCCGGAATCCCCCATTCCACTGCTCGCTGGAGACACTCAGATGGTTACTTCGGGCTGGACGGCCGCCCCCGCTCAGACGGCCTCCCTCCGCCGCCGCGGCGCCGTGCTCGAACGCGCGATCCTGGACGCCGCGCTGGAACAACTCAGCACGGTCGGATGGAACGCCCTCACGATGGAAGGCGTCGCTGCGGGCGCCCAGACGGGCAAAGCGGCGGTGTACCGGCGCTGGTCCTCGAAGGAGGACCTCGTCGCAGACGCGTTGCAGGCCGGACTGCCGCGTCTGGAGGAGGCACCCGACCTGGGAAATGTGCGCGAGGATCTGTTGGCGCTGTGCAGGCGGGCGCGCGACGCGATGTTCTCGCGCCCTGGATTCGCCCTCCGTGCGGTGATTCACGAATGCGACACCGTGCAGGCGGAGCGCTTCCACGGCGTGATCTTCGAAGGAGTCGTGGAACCGACGATCAAGATGCTCCGGGAGGCGATCAACCGTGGAATAGAGCGAGGTGAGGTCCGCTCGGACGCGTCCAACAGCTATGTCTTCGATGCCATCCCGGCGATGATGATGTACCGCTCGAAGATGTGCGGCAGCGAATGGGGAGACCGCGACATCGAGGAAATGATCGACCAGTTGATGCTTCCGTTGCTCCGGCCGGGCAGTGCGTGAACCGGCTCGGAACGGTCCGGGAAGTGGGCTGGGGAAACCCGGGTGTCGCAAGGGGTTCCGGGCGGCGTACCCTGAGGGCGCCATGCCGTACGAACCACCCACTCATACCGTCGAGCGCTCACTCCGCGCCACGACCGGGGCCAAGGTCATTGCCGGCGTCGACGAGGTGGGGCGCGGTGCGTGGGCCGGCCCCGTCACCGTCTGCGCGGCGGTCACCGGACTGCGCCGACCCCCCGAAGGCCTCACCGACTCCAAACTCATCGCGGTCAGACGACGCACCGAACTCGCCGAGGAACTCCGCAAGTGGGTCTCGGCGTACGCCCTGGGACATGCCTCCCACGAAGAGATCGACGACCTGGGGATGACGGCCGCGCTGCGGCTCGCCGCGGTGCGGGCTCTTGAGGCCTTGCCCGTACGCCCCGACGCGGTCATTCTCGACGGGAAGCACGATTACCTCGGGGACCCCTGGCGGGTTCGTACGGTGATCAAGGGCGACCAGTCGTGCGTGGCGGTCGCGGCCGCTTCGGTGATCGCCAAGGTTCAGCGCGACAAAATGATGGCCGAACTGGGCATCGACCATGCAGACTTCGCTTTCGCGGCCAACGCCGGGTATCCCTCACCCGTGCACAAGGCCGCACTGGAGGAGCGGGGCCCCACCCCGTACCACCGGTTGTCGTGGGCGTATCTTGATGCGCTGCCCCAGTGGCGGCACCTCAAGAAGGCCCGCAGTTGGGCGGAGGGAAACGTTCCGAAGATCGAGGGCCAACTCGGATTCGACTTCTGACCGTTCCGCTCGCACTCATGTGCCACCCGCTGCCGCAAGCCGCACCAGTGTTTGATAAAAATCAGCTCATGCCTCTCATTCCCGAGGAGCCTCAGATTCACGAGAGTGCCCAGGGTCCCCGCGCCACTCCGGCCAGTGGCCGCGTCGCGCCGACCCCCCGCCCTGTACCCGGTCCCCGCCCCGCGGCTCCGTCGCGTCCCGGTCGCCCCGGCCCCCTGCGGCCCACGGCTCCGGCGCAACGTACGCCGCGCGACGTGGCCGTGGCCAAGCCCGGACCCTCGGGTCCGGCTGCTCCCGCCTCCTCCGACACCACTGTGGCGACCCCGCAGATCCAGTTGATCCCGGCCTCGGCCGAGGGCGCGCTGGACGCTGCCGAGGAAGCCGTCGACCTGCTCCTGGAGTCGGGTCGTGCCCCCGGTGACGTGCTGGTGATCACCACCGGCGAACCGCACCCGTGGGCCGCCCACGAACTGTCCTTCGGCGACGCCTCCTACTGGGCGCAGCACGACGCGCGCGACGACGTCTTCTACGCGGACGCCGCCGTCACGGGCCGGGCGGCGTCCCGTCCCGTCGTCGTGGTCGCCGTCAACGGAGGCGCAGCCGCCGTTGTCACCACCGCCCTGCCTCTGGCCCTAGGCCGGGCCGACACCCTGCTGATCGTCTGCGGCGACCCGCAGCAGATCAACTCGGTGCTGGGCGCGGGCGTCTGAGCCTTCCGGGGGTTCCCGGAAGGCTTTCGAAGGGCGACGGCGGTCAGGTGAACGCCGTCGCGGCGGTCTGTGCACGGTGAGTCATTTGGTGTGCGCGGATTTCTGTTGCGGCCGGTGAAGTGCGCTGTCCGCGCGCGTACTTCATCCCTGCGCCCCATGCTGTGTCCGGGCGCGCCGGAGTCTCCACCCGGGTCGGCCGGGCGCCGTACGGACTCTCCATGATGCCGACGCGCGGTCCGGGCGCGGCGCCCGGACCGGGTTTCAGCGGGCCGCGGCGCGGCGCAGGACCTCCGAGGCGGCGCCGCCGGTGCGGGGGAGCAGGGGCGGTACCTCGGACATGGCGAAAGGCTCCGGCGTGGAGTCCGCGCTGGGCCGTCGGCCGCCGCGCCCCTCGCCGAGCACCTGCCAGCCGTCACGCGTCAGCGTGATGTAGGCCCCGCAGCGCAGCCCGTGCAGGGTGCAGGCGTCCCGCAGCCCCCACATCCACGCGCCGTCCTCCTCCGTCCAACGCGCGTCGCCCTCACGGCAGTAGAGCAGCACGGCCGTGCGCACCGGAGTGCGGCGGCGCAGATCGTGCGGGATGACGCGGCGGAGCTGCGCGAGCAGCGCGTTGCGGAACATCCAGCCGTCGGCCGGGGCGGACCGCCGGACGAACGAGGCGCTCGCGAGCAGGCGTTCGTCCGGGTCGAGGACGGCGACGATCGCGGTCGCCGGTCTCGGGCGATGCCGGGAGTGCAGCCCGCTGACGACCTCGCGAGGATTGCGCAGCAACGGGATTCCGGCGGCGGCCCATTCGGAGGGTTCGAGCAGACGAGCCAGGGGGTTGGCGGAAGCGGCGGACAGGTCGGCAGACGTCGACGTGGATGCCGCGGAGGACGGAGCGAATCCGAAGGTCACGGTCCTCCCTTCGGCTACGCGCCCACACTACGGGCGAGGTCGGATTGGGGGGAGCGCACACCGCAGCAGAGCCCTACCGGATCACGGACGAGCCGTGCGGGGAGCGGACTCCAATTCTTCCTGTCGAACTTGGATGCGGCAACGAGCAAATGGGGCCACAGACCCTTATCTGGCGGTCTGTGGCTTATATCCCTACCCTCTGCGTCACCCGGCGACGCCTGGGACGTTCGAGCACAACACTTTCGTACGCCATTCATGTGCGGCAGGTCCATAGGGAGTCGGTCGGCCCGGGTGCGGGCGCGGGTCCCGCGAACCGCGTCACGGCGGGGGATTGGGCCGTTGTCAGTGGCGTGCTGTTGCATGGGGGCATGAGCAACCAGGAGCTGCGTGCCGAAGCCGACGCCATCCTCGCCGAGCTCGTCGGTGACCCGAGCGGCACGGCGCGGCTGCGCGAGGACCAGTGGCAGGCGGTGGCCGCTCTCGTGGAGGAGCGACGGCGCGCCCTGGTGGTGCAGCGCACCGGCTGGGGCAAGTCGGCGGTGTACTTCGTGGCCACCGCCCTGCTGCGCCGGCGCGGCTCCGGGCCCACGGTGATCATCTCGCCGCTGCTGGCACTGATGCGCAACCAGGTCGAGTCGGCGGCACGGGCCGGAATCCGGGCGCACACCATCAACTCGGCCAACCCGGAAGAGTGGAACGACATCTACGGAGAGGTCGAACGGGGCGAGACCGACGTGCTCCTCGTGAGTCCCGAACGGCTGAATTCCGTGGATTTCCGCGACCAGGTGCTGCCCAAGCTCGCGGCCACGACCGGCCTCCTGGTGGTCGACGAGGCGCACTGCATCTCCGACTGGGGACACGACTTCCGCCCCGACTACCGCAGGCTGCGGGCGATGCTGGCCGAACTGCCCGCCGGCGTACCGGTACTGGCCACCACGGCGACCGCCAACGCGCGCGTGACCGCCGATGTGGCCGAGCAGTTGGGCACGGGGGCCGGGGAGGCCCTGGTGCTGCGCGGTCCGCTGGAGCGGGAGAGCCTGCGGCTGGGAGTGGTCCAACTGCCGGACGCGGCACACCGTTTGGCGTGGCTCGCCGAGCACCTGGACGAGTTGCCCGGCTCGGGGATCATCTACACGCTCACCGTGGCCGCCGCCGAGGAAGCCACCGCCTTCCTGCGCCAACGAGGCTTCAAGGTCGCCTCGTACACCGGGAAGACGGAGAACGCGGACCGGCTGCAGGCCGAGATCGACCTCCAGGAGAACCGGGTCAAGGCGCTGGTCGCCACATCGGCCCTGGGCATGGGCTACGACAAGCCGGACCTTGGCTTCGTGGTCCACCTCGGCTCGCCCTCGTCGCCGATCGCCTACTACCAGCAGGTGGGCCGTGCGGGGCGCGGTGTGGCCCACGCCGATGTGCTGCTCCTGCCCGGCCGCGAGGACGAGGCCATCTGGCGCTACTTCGCCGATACGGCCTTCCCACCCGAGACACAGGTCCGGCAGACCCTCACGGCCCTCGCCGACGCGGGACGGCCGCTGTCCGTGCCGGCCCTTGAGACGGCGGTCGACCTACGCCGCGGCCGACTGGAGACGATGCTGAAGGTCCTGGACGTCGACGGGGCGGTCAAGCGCGTGAAGGGCGGCTGGGCGGCCACAGGCGCGGAGTGGGTGTACGACGCCGAGCGGTACACGTGGGTGGCCAAGCAGCGGGCGGCCGAGCAACAGGCCATGCGCGACTACGTGAGTACGTCCCAATGCCGGATGGAGTTCCTGCGCCGGCAACTGGACGACGAAGGCGCGGTGCCGTGCGGCCGCTGCGACAACTGCGCCGGCGCCTGGATCGATTCCTCGGTCTCGGCGGAGACGCTGACAGGGGCGACGAAGGAACTGGACCGCCCGGGCGTGGAGGTGGAGCCGCGCCGGATGTGGCCGACGGGGATGGCCGCGCTGGGGGTCGACCTCAAGGGGCGCATCCCGGCCAAGGACCAGTGCTCCACAGGGCGCGCCCTGGGCCGGCTCTCCGACATCGGCTGGGGCAACCGGCTGCGCCCGCTGCTGGCCGACACCGCTCCCGACGGTCCGGTCCCCGACGACGTCCTGAAGGCCGCGGTGGCGGTCCTCGCCGACTGGGCGCGCTCTGCGGGCGGTTGGGCACCGAATGTCACGGACGCCTCCGCCCGGCCTGTGGGAGTCGTGGCCGTACCGTCCCTGGCCCGCCCGCAACTGGTCGGTTCCCTCGCCCAGGGCATCGCGACCATCGGCCGCCTCCCCCTCCTGGGCACCCTGACGTACACCGGACCGGACGGCACGCATGCGGCCCGCCGCAGCAACTCCGCCCAACGCCTCAGGGTCCTCTCCGACGCCTTCGCCGTCTCGGGGGAACTGTCCGACGCCCTGGCCGCCTCTCCCGGGCCCGTCCTGCTCGTCGACGACTACACCGACTCCGGCTGGACCCTCGCGGTCGCCGCCCGCCTGCTCCGCAGGGCAGGCAGCGAACAGGTTCTTCCGCTGGTCCTTGCGGCGGCGGGCTGAGATTTCTCGTTCGGGACCCTTGTCGCAGGCCTGCGATCGGGGTGATTCCGCCCTGCGGGCGCGGTGATTCCGGCTGGTCCGGGGCGAGCTTCGGTGGCGACTGAATCGGCTCGGCCGTCGCTCCTCGTCGGGTGGTCGAGCGATCGCCGAGGGCGGTCCCGATGTCCCGGTCACACGGGCCCACTTGGCCATGCCGAACCCCATGTGGCGTGTCCCTGACCGGACTTATCCACAGGCTCAAACGGAATGCCGTGATCCGCGAGATCGTCGACGCATGACGAATCACAGCGAAACGACCGGATCCTCCGAAAACGGCGACATCGACCCCACCGCGTACGACCGACACGGTGCCGAGCACCAGGTCACCCTCCGCACCCCCGCCGAGCTCGCCGACGCCCTGCCCTATCTGCTCGGATACCGCCCCGAGGACAGCATCGTCCTCGTCGCCCTGCACGATCGGGGCGGCCGGGGCCGGTTCGGCGGCCGGGCCAGGCTCGGCATTCCCGCCGGCGCGGACGACTGGGCCTCCGTGGCACGGCAGTTGGCCCACGGCCTCGTGACCGGCAGCGAGCGCAGGGGAACCCGGCCCGAGCAGATGATCGCCTACGTCTGTCAGGAACCGGCGCCGGGTGAGTCGGGACGCCAGGTCATGGAACGTCTGCGCCCGCTCGTGCAGAAGCTGCGCACCGAGTGCGGCCGACTCGACGTGACCGTGATCGAGGCGCTCTGCATCTCGGACGGCCGCTTCTGGTCGTACTGCTGCCCGATCGAGGGATGCTGCCCGGTCGACGGATCCCCGATGGGCCTGCCGGGCACCTCCGTACTCGCCGCGGCGGCGACCTATGCGGGACTCCAAGTGCGCGGCACGCTAAGGGAGTTGCGCACCAGGTTGCTGCCCTGGGAGACGGCGGCCGCGCTTCAGCAGGAAGTCGCCCTGGACGCCGCCGGCATGGCTCTGGTTCCGAGGATCCTCGACGAGGCCAGCCGGGCGGACGTGGCGCAGGAGACTCTGGACCTCGCCCAGCGGATCATGAGGCGATTCGCCGCGGCACCGCTCGTGTCCGGTGCACTCCACTCGGACTTCCGCGACGACGCACTGCTCGCCCACGACGAAGCCGCCACGCTGATCCTCGGTCTCCAGGACCGTACGACGCGCGACCGCGCCGCCGAATGGATGGAGGGCGACGACGCGGTACCGGCCCTGCGCCTCTGGCGCGCACTGGCCCGCCGCTGCGTCGGCCCGTATGGCGAACACGCCGCGGCTCCTCTCACGCTCGCCGGCTGGGTCGCCTGGTCGACCGGCGACGACCTGGAGGCCAGGGAAGCCCTGGCCATGGCCCTGGGCGCGGACCCCGACTACCTCTTCGCCCGCCTCCTGCACCAGGCCTGCAACGAGGGCCTGGACCCGGAGTCGATCCGCCGCTGCCTGCGGGCGGAACGGGTGGGGCGCGCCGGGGCAGCGGGAGCCGGAGAGGCGAAGGGTGCTGGAGGAGTGACGGGTACTGGAAGGCCGGCGGGCGCCGCAGAGATGGCCGGAGCCGGAGAAATGGCGGGAGTTGGAGGAGCAACGGGAGCCGCGGGGGCAGCGGTAGGCGGAGACGTGACGTGCGCTGGAGAGGTGGTCGGCGGCGCGGAGGCCGCCGACGGTTCCCTGCGGCAGGGTGCGAGCGATCCCGGCGATGCTCCGGCACCGGCGGCCTCCCGCCGTCGGCGACGCACGCGTACCGCCGACGGAGTCGAGGGCCGTCCCCGTCTCTCGGGCACGGACGGCCGCCGGTCCGGAACGGACGGATCCCGTCCGCGCACACCGGCACAGGGCACCGCACGCCCGGGCAGCACGCGTTCGCGCACCGCTGGGAAGGGCGGTTCGCAGCGCTACGACACCTGCTCAGAGGCGCCGCAGCCGGGGAGTAACGGCATTGAGGGGGACGGGTGATCAAGGGCTGGGGGAGCGGCAGGCAACCTCACCGGTCCAGTGGTCGGCTCGGCGCGCTCGGAGCGTGGTTCCCTCGGGTCGTTCGGTTGCGGGCGGCGACTCGACAAGCGGTCTGTGTCCCCGGCGCGCGGGCCTGCGCTGGTCTCGTCGAGGGGCACGCGGCGCGAGAAGCGGGTGGGTGTGACCGAGGGACCGAGCGCCGGGTCGAAGGTCACCGGAACTGGGGGACTGGCGCTGTCCGTCCGTCCCCTCCGCCGCGCCGCCATTCGGTCGGCTTCCCAGGCCGCGGGCGTGACCAGGAGGAGCCCGGCCCCGTTCACCTGAGTGGCGGAACGCCTGAACGGGTCGTGTCGCCGGACAGCCCTTGTCCTCCCGGAACCGTCCATCCGGCGCCGAACACGTCTGAGGCGCACAGAGCGCAGAAGAAGCCGCCCATGCACCAGCCGACTCCGCCCTCCGCCGACGACGACCGCCCTGACTCCGGCGACCCCGAGCCGCGCTCGTTCCGGGGCGCCGACTCAGCGCCGTCGCACATGGTCACCGACTCGGCGCCGCCACACACGGGTGCCGGCTCGGCACCGCCACACAAGGTCACCGCCGATCCCGAGCATCCGCCGCATCCGCCGGAACCGTCTCATCGGCCGGCCGGAGGGTGGGCGCCGGGTCGGCTCCGCCGCCCACCCCCGCCCGCGCCCTTACGCCAGTCCTCTCCCGTCTCCCCGCCTCAAAGTCCTCCGCCGCATCAGCCACCCCCGTCTCGCCCGATGCCCCGCCGTTCCCTCGAACTGCCCCCGACTCACACCACCCTGATCTGCGTAGCCCTCCCGGGGCTGGCTGTCTCCACCGAGCAAGGGCAGTTGAACGGCCGGGGGTTGGAGGGGTTCTACCGCGCGGGTCGGCGCGTGCTCTCGCGTTGCCAGGTGCGGGTGGCCGGACGGGAACCGCTGGCGGTGCAGGCCAGGATGACTGCGGCCGACCGCGCCCGTTTCGTCGGGACCGTGCGGGTGTCCCCGGACTGCGGCCCTGACCCGGACCTTGTCGTCGAGCGGATCCGGCACGCCGACGGCACCGAGCGCATCACCCTGCGCAGCGTGTCCCGTCGCCCGCTGCGCCTGCCGGTCGAGGTGGCGCTCGGCACCGACATGGCCGAGCTGGGCGCGATCGCCGCAGGCAACACAGGACCCGAACTGCCCGCCAGCGTGCACGACTCCGGCCTGCGCTGGTCCGGCGCCACCGGCAGCTCCGCGGTCACGGCCGACCCACCGCCCGCCGACGCGTTGGCCTCCGCGGGGCTCCTGCGCTGGGAGTTCGAACTGGCACCGGGCGGCACGGCGAGCGTGGAACTTCGGGTACGGCAGGACGGCGCGGGACCGGTCCGGCCCGTGGGTCACGCGGCGACCAGTCCCCTGGCCTCCGCACGGGCGACCGGCGACGACCCGAGAGCCCCAGCGCTCCTGCGGACCAGTATCGAGGACCTCCAAGCATTGCTGCTGCGCGACCCAGCGCACCCCTCCGACACACACCTCGCGGCCGGGGCACCCTGGCGCTGCGGTCTGGCGCCGACGGAGTCGCTCACGGCCGCGCGGATGACGCTGCCTCTCGGTACGCGGCTCGCCGCGGGCACACTGCGGATCCTCGCGCGCACCCAACTCCAGTGCGCTGGAGCGCAGTTGGGCATGATTCCCGGACCGCGGCGGGACGCCGGCGCCCATCTGCCGCCGAGTTGCACGGGGACCGAGGCCACTCTGCTCTTCCCGGTGCTGCTCGCGGAGGCCCGCCGCTGGGGGCTCCCGGAGCAGGAGACACGGGAGTTGCTTCCGGCCGCGGAGCGCTGTCTGACGTGGTTGCGGACCACGGTGGGTGACGGCACGTATCTGCGCGACCCCCACCCGGGCGGACCCGTCCGCTGTGAGACACAGGCTCACGCCCACCGGGCGGCGCTGCTCGGTGCGGATCTGCTCGACGCCTTCGGCAGACCCGGCGGCGCGGAACTGCGGCAGTGGGCCCAGGAGCTGCGCACCGCCTTCCGCGCGGACTTCTGGATCGGGGACCTGGGCGGCGGCCGCCCGGCAGCGGCCCGCGCTCCGGACGGACGCCTCGTCCCGCACCTCGGGGCGACCGCGGCCCACCTCCTCGACACCGGGCTCTCGGGTGGTGGCGAGTACGCGCCCGGCCTGCTCGACAAGGTGCGGGCCGAACAGCTCGCCCGGCTGCTCGGCGGCCCGGCCATGGACTCGGGCTGGGGACTGCGCGGCCTGGGCGCGAAGGAACCGGGATACAGCCCGTTCAGTCACCGGGGCGGAGCCGTGCGGGTGGCGGAGACGGCGATCGCCGTCGCGGGCCTGGCCGCCGCCGCGTACGACAAGGAGGCGACCTCGCTGCTGCGGGGCGTCCTCGCCGCGGCCGAGGCGTTCGGACACCGGCTCCCCGAGATGTACGCGGGGGAGCAGCGCACGGACGGGAGCGCTCCCCTCCCGCACCCGGCGTCCTGCCGCCCGGCGGCCACGGCGGCGGCCGCCGGCGTGCTGCTGCTGACCACCCTCGCGGGCATCCGCCCCGACGCCCCCGCCCGCACGGTCACCCTCCGACCGGTGCGCAGCGCGCCCCTGGGCGAGATCGGCCTGACCGGGCTGCGGATCGCGGGCGCCCCCTTCTCCGTACGGGTCGGCCGACTCGGTGTCGCCATGGTCGAGGAGGCGGCCGACGGCCTGCAATTAGGAGTGTGACCTCGTACGGGGCCGTACCGGCCGACGGTCGGAGAGCGAGGGCGGGCCGCGTATCGCACCGAAGTGGATCAGTCATGGCGGTACCGACGAAGGGAGTGTTTATCGTCAGGCAGACGACTATGATCTCCGCATGTCCTACGACCCGTCAGCGTATCCGCCCTTCGCCGTCACCGTGGACCTGGTCGTGCTGACCGTGCGCCGCCATGCTCTGTGCGGGCTGGCGGTACGCAGGGGTGAGCCGCCGTTCCAGGGGCGCTGGGCGCTGCCCGGCGGCTTCGTGCGGGCCGACGAGGATCTGTCGCAGGCCGCGGCACGCGAACTGGCGGAGGAGACGGGACTGCGCGCCCACGAACCGGCCGCCCCCGCCCAGGACAACGGGGCACACCTGGAGCAGCTCGCGACCTACGGCGACCCCAAGCGCGACCCGCGGATGCGCGTCGTCAGCGTCGCCCACCTGGCGCTCGCACCCGACCTGCCCGCACCCCGCGCCGGTGGCGACGCCAGCAACGCGCGGTGGGCGCCCGTCGAGGAGTTGCTGCAGCAAGGGGGGTTCGGACGCGACGGCGATCCGGTGGCGCCGCTCGCCTTCGACCACACCCAGATCCTGTCCGACGGGGTGGAGCGAGCCCGTTCGAAGATCGAGTACTCGTCCCTGGCCACGGCGTTCTGCCCCACCGAGTTCACCGTGGGTGAGCTGCGCCGGGTCTACGAGGCGGTGTGGGGCGTGGCGCTCGACCCGCGCAACTTCCACCGCAAGGTGACCGGCACGCCCGGGTTCCTCGTCCCGACGGGCGGCACGACGACCCGTCAGGGCGGCCGCCCGGCGCAGTTGTTCCGGGCCGGCGGGGCCACGCTGCTCAACCCGCCGATGCTGCGCCCCGAGGTGTGAGGTCGTAGCACATCGAACGAACTGACCGGCCGAAGTGATCGACCGAAGTGATCGACCGAGGCGATCAACCGTCGCGGAGCGGGCCGTTCGGTGCCCGGAAAAACGGACATAGCGCGCTATCTTGCTGTGGGTGATCCAGGCCTTCGGACTGACCAGCAACGCCCGCAAGGAGCATCCGCCCGCCGTCGACGACGTCTCCTTCGAGGCTCGTGCGGGCCGTGTCACCGCACTCCTCGGAGCACCGGGCGCGGGCAAGACGACCGCGCTCAGGCTCATGCTCGAACTCCAACAGGGACGTGGAATCACCTACTTCAGGGGCCGCCCCCTGCATCGCATCGCCCACCCGTCGCGTGAGGTCGGCGTGCTCCTGGGCGATGTGCCGGGACATCCGGCGCGACCCGTCCGCGGCCACCTCCGGATGCTGTGCGCCGCGGCAGGCGTTCCGGCCCGGCGCGCCGACGAAGTCCTCGAAGTGGTCGGCCTCGTCAGCCTGCGCGACGAACGCCTCGGCAGCCTCGCACGCGGCATGGACCGCCGCCTCGGCCTCGCCTGCGCCCTGCTCTCCGACCCGCACACGCTCGTGCTGGACGAACCCGCGGACGCTCTCTCCACCCGCGAAGGCCGTTGGCTGTACGGCATGCTGCACGCGCACGCAGCCCAGGGCGGCACGGTCCTGTTCACCACCGCCGACCCCAAGGAGGCCGCCCGCAGCGCCGACCGGGTCGTCACCCTGGAGCAGGGCAGACTCGTCGCCGACCAGGAGGCCGGAGACTTCGCCCGCACCCGGCTGCGCCCCCGCGTCGCCGTCCGCAGCCCGCACGCCAACCGCCTCGCCGCCCTCCTCACCAAGGAGGCCCGCACCGCACACCACTCCGTCGAAGTCGTACGGGAAGACGGCAACCGCCTTTCCGTGTACGGCAGTACATGCGCCGACGTCGGTGAGACGGCGTTCCGGCACGACATCCTCGTACACCAACTCGCGGACGAGATCGGGGACATGGGACCGGGCGCCGGGGGGACCCTCCAGGGGGAGGCGGAACCCGTCGACGAGCCGAGAGTGCCGGGCCCCTCGTCGACAGCCGAGCTGCCATCGGCCCGCACCGACACCCCACTTGCCGGGCTGCCGGCACGACGAACGGCTATCCCGCCCACCGAGACGCCGACGCCATCCACCGACACGCTGCCGGCCGAGGGCGCACAACCCCACGCCGTCGTGCCTCCCGCCCACGGCCCGCTGCCGCTCACGGCCACGCTGCCCACCGCCGAGCCGCCCGTTTCCGCGGAGCCGGTACCCGCCGCCGAACCCGACCCTCCGTACGAGGCCCACGCGGCCGCTCCGAGCCCCCGCACCACCAACTCCCGGCTGGTCCCTCTCGTCGACGCCGAGGAGGCGACCGGCACGCATCCCCGCGCGCGTGCCGCACGCACCTCCCGGGCCCTCACCCTCGACGCCCTGTCCCCGCTCCCGCCCCCCATCTCCGTCCGCGCCGCCCCCAGCCCACTGCGCCCGCTCCGCTACGAACTGCGTCGTGCCGCCGGTGTCGGCACCGGGTTTCTCACCGGGGCCGCCGTGCTCGTCATGTCCGCCCTCACCGCGCTGTTGCTGGCCCGCATCGGGCACACCCCACAGTCGCGTCTCCTGGCCGCGTGGCCGCGGGAGTTGCCCCTGCCGCCCGCGGCGCTCGGTGCGGGACTGCTCGGGGCGTTCGCGTTCGGTGACGAGTTCCGCCACCCTGCCCTGGCGGCGGACCGCGGCACCGTGCCCCGCCGGATGGGGCTGCTCGTCGCGAAGCTCCTGGTCTCCGCGGCCACCGCGCTGCTGCTGGCGTTCCTCACGGTGGGCTGCGACGCCGAAGTGCTCTACCTCGTCTACGGACGGGAGCTCGCGCAGGTTCCCGCCGACTGGCTTTCGATGGGCGCGAGTTGGATCGGCCTGGTCGTCGGGTGTGCGTGGGCCGGCGTTCTGGCCGCAGGCATCTTCCGGTCCACCACGGCCGGGCTCGCCGCAGTGGTCGCCGTACCGATTCTCGTCGTACCCCTCGTGCACAAGGCACTGGACGGGCCCGCCGTGCGGACCGCCGAAGGCTTTCCCGTGCGGATGCGGAAGGTGTTCCTGCTGCAGTGGCCCTTCGGGGGAGAGCGCTACCTGTCCGCGGCGGCGCGGGTGATCGCCCAACCCGTGGGCGGGGCACTGACGTTGTCGCTGACCGCACTGCTGTGCGCGTATCTGCTCACGACCCTGCGGAGCAGGGTCCGATGACGACCGTGCGCACCCCTCGGGTTCCGCTCTGCGCACAACTCCCCGCAGAAAGCCCATTTCTTTCCGATAAGGCGTCAATTGCGACGGGGTGAGCGATCACCCTTTCGTGTGCTTTTCACCAAAGACCTCAAGGGAGTTGGGGACAGCGCCGACAAAGGATCCGTGAGTACCCTTGCGCACCCCATGATGACCGCCGCCCACTCCGCAGACTCCGGTCTCGCCGGCCCGGGCGGACTCGACCGCTACCCCTATGCCGAGGCGCCCGTCACCGAGCGCCTCGGAGCCCCTTCCTGGGACGGTTCCGACCCCGAGCTGGGCCGCGTGGGCCGTCGTGCCGCGGGCAGCCGCGGACGCGGGCTGCACGGCCAACTCGTCCAGCAGTTGGGGCAGATGATCGTCTCCGGCGACCTGGGCGCCGACCGTCCGCTGGTGCCCGAGGAGATCGGCCAGCGTTTCGAGGTCTCCCGCACCGTCGTCCGCGAGTCGCTCCGCGTCCTGGAGGCCAAGGGCCTGGTCAGCGCGCGCCCGAACGTCGGCACGCGCGTGCGTCCCGTCAGCGACTGGAACCTCCTCGACCCGGACATCATCGAATGGCGCGCCTTCGGCCCGCAGCGCGACAACCAGCGCCGTGAGCTGAGCGAGCTGCGCTGGACGATCGAGCCGCTCGCCGCGCGTCTCGCCGCCGGGCACGGGCGCGAGGACGTCCAGCAGCGTCTCTCCGACATGGTCGAGATCATGAGCCACGCCATGGGTCAGGGTGACGCGCTGACCTTCTCCCGCGCGGACGCCGAGTTCCACTCGCTGCTCATCCAGGTCGCGGGCAACCGGATGCTGGAGCACCTTTCCGGGATCGTCTCCTCGGCCCTCCAGGTCTCCGGGGGCCCGGTCACGGGCTGTGACCGCCCGACCGACGCCTCCCTGGGGCACCACGCCCGGATCGTCGACGCCCTCGCCGCGGGCGACGGCGCGGCGGCCGAGGCGGCCATGCGGCAGTTGCTCATCGTGCACCCCGAGCCGGAGCGCGTGGTGCCCGCCCCGCGCGAGCACTGACGCGCGCGGGTGGTCGGCGCGGTCGAGGTGTGCCGCGTTCTCGTGGCGGCGCCCGGCCGGGGCGCCCGTCTTCCGCCGGACCCCGCAGGATCCTTCAGGGAATCCGGCGGGGTCCGGCGGTGCGACGGGGTGCCGGATCCCCCTGAGGCGCGCCTGCCGGGGCTGTGAGTGACCTCCTCTGCCCGTGTCTGACCGTTTTTGAACGCTTACGGGGTGTGACTCGGGCCACGCAGATTGGGCGTAACGCTCGCGGGCACTGCGCGATGACCTAAGAGGTGACAGCCGCGGAAGGGAATACGGACGCCGTTCAAGGCGCTGTGTTTCTTCCCGGCCCCAGCCCGCGCCGTCGGCCCATCCCCAGTCGGCGGTCGTCGGTTCCTGTCCGTACCGGACGGGGCCGGAAGCCGTTTTCCATCGTTCCGAGAGGTTGTTCGTGTCGGCCAGCACATCCCGTACGCTCCCGCCGGAGATCGCCGAGTCCGTCTCTGTCATGGCGCTCATCGAGCGGGGAAAGGCTGAGGGGCAGATCGCCGGCGATGACGTGCGTCGGGCCTTCGAAGCTGACCAGATTCCGGCCACTCAGTGGAAGAACGTACTGCGCAGCCTCAACCAGATCCTCGAGGAAGAGGGTGTGACGCTGATGGTCAGTGCCGCGGAGCCCAAGCGCACCCGAAAGAGCGTCGCAGCGAAGAGTCCGGCCAAGCGCACCGCCACCAAGACGGTCGCCGCGAAGACGGTGACCGCCAAGAAGGCCACCGCCACCGCCACTCCGGCCGCCCCCGTCGCCGACGCTCCCGCCGAGGACGACGCTCAGAAGGTCGCTGCCAAGAAGACGGCGCCCGCCAAGAAGACGGTCGCCAAGAAGGTCGCCGCGAAGAAGACGACGGCGGCCGCCAAGAAGACCAGCGCCAAGAAGGACGACGCCGAGCTGGTCGACGAAGAGTCCACCGAGGAGACCCCCGGCAAGACCGGGGACGAGCCCGAGGGCGCCGAGAGCGCCGGGTTCGTGCTCTCCGACGAGGACGAGGACGACGCGCCCGCGCAGCAGGTCGCCGCGGCCGGTGCCACCGCCGACCCCGTCAAGGACTACCTCAAGCAGATCGGCAAGGTCCCCCTCCTCAACGCCGAGCAGGAGGTCGAGCTCGCCAAGCGCATCGAGGCCGGTCTGTTCGCCGAGGACAAGCTGGCCAACGCCGACAAGCTCGCCCCCAAGCTCAAGCGCGAGCTGGAGATCATCGCCGAGGACGGCCGCCGCGCCAAGAACCACCTCCTGGAGGCCAACCTCCGCCTGGTGGTCTCCCTGGCCAAGCGCTACACCGGCCGCGGCATGCTCTTCCTGGACCTGATCCAGGAGGGAAACCTCGGTCTGATCCGCGCAGTCGAGAAATTCGACTACACCAAGGGCTACAAGTTCTCCACGTACGCCACCTGGTGGATCCGTCAGGCGATCACCCGCGCGATGGCCGACCAGGCCCGCACCATCCGTATCCCGGTGCACATGGTCGAGGTCATCAACAAGCTCGCGCGCGTGCAGCGCCAGATGCTCCAGGACCTGGGCCGCGAGCCCACCCCGGAGGAGCTGGCCAAGGAACTCGACATGACCCCGGAGAAGGTCATCGAGGTCCAGAAGTACGGCCGCGAGCCCATCTCCCTGCACACCCCCCTGGGTGAGGACGGCGACAGCGAGTTCGGTGACCTCATCGAGGACTCCGAAGCCGTCGTCCCGGCCGACGCGGTCAGCTTCACGCTCCTCCAAGAGCAGTTGCACTCCGTCCTGGACACCCTGTCCGAGCGCGAGGCCGGCGTGGTCTCGATGCGCTTCGGTCTCACCGACGGTCAGCCGAAGACCCTCGACGAGATCGGCAAGGTGTACGGGGTCACCCGTGAGCGCATCCGCCAGATCGAGTCCAAGACCATGTCGAAGCTGCGCCACCCGTCGCGTTCGCAGGTCCTGCGCGACTACCTCGACTAGGCCGTAGTCGTACGACACGAAAGGCCCGGTCTCCCTTCGGGGAGCCGGGCCTTCGTGCTGGCCGCGGGTGCGGCGCGCGGCGTGCTGGATCACTCTGGGTCTCTGATCACCATCCCAGAGTGAGGAACGTGCATGCGTCGTCCCTTTGCCCGGGCGCTGACCCGGCCGCTGGTCCTGGCGGCCGCCGCGTCTGCCATACCGCTGGTCTCCGCGGCCCCCGTGGCCGCCGACAGCATCGTCGTCGGCGGGTTCCCGGTCGATGTCTCCGTGAGTCCCTGGACGGTGGCGCTGTCCAGCCGTGACCGGTTCGGGGGTACCCGGGCGGGCCAGTTCTGCGGCGGTGTGGCCGTGGGCCGGACCACCGTGCTGACCGCGGCCCACTGCATGGGCGACGACGTCCTGGGGGCCCCGCCGCACCGCACGGCCGACCTCAAGGTTGTCACCGGCCGTACGGACCTGCTCTCGGACCGGGGTCACGAGATCGCCGTTCGCGACGTGTCGGTCAATCCGCGCTACGACGCCGTCAGCAACGCCGGCGACTTCGCCGTGCTCACGCTCGCCGAACCGCTGCCCCAGGGCTCGGTCATCACGATGGCGGCCGCGGGTGACGCGGCCTACGAACCGGGCACGGCCGCCACGGTCTACGGCTGGGGCGATCTCACCGGCAGCGGCGACTACGCGGGCAGCCTGCACGCTGCGCGCCTGCATGTGCTGTCCGACGCGAGCTGTGAGGAGGCGTATCCAGCGGGTGCCGACGGCACTTACCTCCCGGAGTCCATGCTGTGCGCCGGAGAGGCTCAGGGAGGCCGTGACGCCTGCCAGGGGGACAGCGGCGGGCCGCTGGTCGCCCAGGGGCGGCTGATCGGGCTCGTGTCGTGGGGCAGCGGGTGTGGGCGCGCCGGGAGCCCCGGCGTCTACACCAGGGTGTCGGACGTTCTGCGGACGCTGGCCGCCACCGCGGCTCGCCAGGGCCGCACAAGGGCGCCTGACGGCGTCTGAGGGGCATCTGCGGGCACACGAAGACGGGCGGCCCCGCTCCTGTGGTTCAGGAGCGGGGCCGCCCGTCGCCGGCCTGGGCCGGTGCTGGCTCGTCGTGGACGCGAAGTGTCAGCGGTCTTCTTCAGGAACGCTTGCAGCAGGAGCGGAGGTCAGCCGCTCCGACTCGTCCTGTATCTCAGCGGCGATCTTCTTGAGTTCCGGCTCGAACTTGCGGCCGTGGTGGGCGCAGAAGAGCAGTTCTCCGCCGCTCAGCAACACGACGCGCAGGTATGCCTGGGCGCCGCAGCGGTCGCAGCGATCGGCGGCCGTCAGTGGGCTCGCGGGGGTCAGAACAGTAGTCACGTCGCCTCTTCTCTAGCTCGACGAGCTGTCGTACCAGGGTCAACATCCAACCAGCCCGAAAACGTTCCCGCTCGTGGCTTTTCCTCGAAAAATTCTTCCGGGGCGGCTGTCTGCTGCCGGTTGGCGGCGAATGTGCCGTATTGCGTGTCTATGTGTCTGTACGGGTTCGCGCTGGGGGTCAGGGTCGGGTCCATCCGGCTGGGTTGCCGGTTGTTCATGAGGACGTGCCCGGAGCCTAAATGGTTCATGCCCCGAAGGGAACGTGATATGTACTTCACTCCATCGAGGGATCGAACAGGTATACGACACTGGACTAGTGTGAGGAGGAGACGAGGGTGGCGTTACAACGGCTCTACCAGGCCTCGGTACCCTCTGAGCGGCAACCGAAGCCGGGCCCTTACCCAAAAGGGCCTCATCTGAAATTCAGCGAGGAGCGAACCGCGTGACCGCCGAAACGTCCGTGCCGTCGACAGCGCTGCTGGCAGGAGCAGACCGGGACGGTTCCAACTACACCGCGCGGCACCTGCTCGTCCTCGAGGGACTCGAGGCCGTACGCAAGCGCCCGGGTATGTACATCGGGTCCACCGACAGCCGTGGCCTGATGCACTGTCTGTGGGAGATCATCGACAACTCCGTGGACGAGGCCCTCGGGGGCTACTGCGACCACATCGAGGTGATCCTGCACGACGACGCCTCGGTGGAGGTCCGGGACAACGGCCGGGGCATCCCGGTCGATGTCGAGCCCAAGACCGGCCTCTCCGGTGTCGAGGTCGTCATGACCAAGCTGCACGCCGGCGGCAAGTTCGGCGGCGGCTCGTACGCCGCCTCCGGCGGTCTGCACGGCGTGGGCGCCTCCGTGGTGAACGCCCTGTCCGCGCGGCTGGACGTCGAGGTGGACCGCAGCGGCAACACCCACGCCATCAGCTTCCGGCGCGGTGTGCCGGGCTCCTTCGCGACCGCCGGTCCGGATGCCACGTTCGAACCCGGTGGCCTGCGCAAGACCAAGCGGATTGCCAAGACCCGCACCGGCACGCGTGTGCGCTACTGGGCCGACCGCCAGATCTTCCTCAAGGACGCCAAGCTGTCCCTGGAGGGCCTGCACCAGCGGGCCCGGCAGACCGCGTTCCTGGTGCCCGGACTGACCATCGTCGTCCGCGACGAGTACGGCCTCGGTGAGGGCGGCAGCAAGGGGGAGGAGTCCTTCCGCTTCGACGGCGGCATCAGCGAGTTCTGCGAGTACCTGGCGAACGACAAGCCGGTCTGCGACGTCCTGCGCCTGTCCGGCCAGGGCACCTTCAAGGAGACGGTGCCCGTCCTGGACGACCACGGGCAGATGACGCCCACGGAGGTCACACGCGAACTCGGCGTCGACATCGCCATGCGCTGGGGGACCGGCTACGACACGACGCTCCGGTCGTACGTGAACATCATCGCCACCCCCAAGGGCGGTACCCATGTCGCCGGCTTCGAGCAGGCCGTCGTCAAGACGATGAACGAGGTGGCGCGCGCCAAGAAGCTGCTGCGCGTGGCTGAGGACGACGTCGTCAAGGACGACGCCCTGGAGGGCCTCACTGCAGTCGTCACCGTCCGGCTCGCCGAACCGCAGTTCGAGGGCCAGACCAAGGAGGTGCTCGGTACGTCGGCGGCCCGCCGCATCGTCGCCAACGTGGTCGCCAAGGAACTCAAGGACTTCCTGACCTCGACGAAGCGTGACGCGGCGGCCCAGGCCCGGGTGGTCATGGAGAAGGCCGTCGCCGCCGCACGCACGCGTATCGCGGCCCGGCAGCACAAGGATGCGCAGCGTCGAAAGACGGCCCTGGAGACTTCCTCGCTGCCCGCCAAGCTCGCCGACTGCCGCAGCGACGACGTGGAGCGCAGCGAACTGTTCATCGTCGAGGGCGACTCCGCGCTCGGTACGGCCAAGCTCGCACGGAACTCCGAGTTCCAGGCGCTGCTGCCGATCCGCGGCAAGATCCTCAACGTCCAGAAGTCGTCCGTCACCGACATGCTGAAGAACGTCGAGTGCGGGGCGATCATCCAGGTCATAGGAGCGGGATCGGGTCGCACCTTCGACATCGACGCCGCCCGCTACGGCAAGATCATCATGATGACCGACGCCGATGTGGACGGCTCCCACATCCGGTGTCTGCTTCTGACCCTGTTCCAGCGCTACATGCGGCCCATGGTCGAGGCCGGCCGGGTGTTCGCCGCGGTGCCGCCGCTGCACCGCATCGAGCTGGTCCAGCCCAAGAAGGGCCAGGACAAGTACGTCTACACGTACTCGGACCGTGAGCTGCGCGAGAAGCTCCTGGAGTTCCAGAGCAAGGGCGTCCGGTACAAGGACTCCATCCAGCGCTACAAGGGCCTCGGCGAGATGGATGCCGACCAACTGGCCGAGACGACGATGGACCCCCGCCACCGGACCCTGCGCCGGATCAACCTCTCGGACCTGGACGCGGCCGAGCAGGTCTTCGATCTGCTGATGGGCAACGACGTGGCGCCGCGCAAGGAGTTCATCTCCAGCTCGGCCGCGACGCTGGACCGGTCGCGGATCGACGCCTGACCGCCGTGCCGGGCCCGGGTCCGATCCGGACCCGGGCCGCGGCACGGAGGCATTGAGCCGCGGCCCGGCCCGATCGCTCCATGCCGGACACGGACATGACGCGGCCGCCTGACATGGACCCGCCGCCCGTCGGCTCCACCCGTGGGTCCTGACACGGGCACGGACACGGCGCGCCCGCCCGGCACGGATCCGGCGCCGCCAGTCGCCTCCACCCGTGGGTGGAGGTCGGCGCGGTTCAGGGATCCACCCACGATCCACCCTGGCGCCGATCTGCCGACCTTCGAATTTCCGTAGCGTCGAAGGCGTCGGCAGCGCTCGCGGCCGACATCCCCTTCCGCTCACGGAGGCTCTGATGTCCGGGCTCGTCAACGCGTTGGTGATCGTGGCCGTCGTCGCGGTGGTGATCGTGCGGCAGTTCCGCGCCCGTCGGATCGACACCGACCGGCGCTGGTGGCTCCTCCCCGTGATCCTCGCCGTCGTTGCGCTGCGCGAGCCCGGCATACTCGACGCGCACCACCACACCGAGTCGGCCTTCCTGCTCGGCGTCGAGCTGGTCATCGGGCTGGCCACCGGAGCCGGCTGGGCCTGGACCACGCGCCTGTGGGTCGAGACCGACGGTTCCGTGTGGAGCAAGAGCACCAAGGCGAGCGGGGGCGTCTGGATCGTCGGCATAGCCCTGCGCGTCGGCCTCGTCGCCCTGGGCGCGTTGATCGGGGTGCACCAGGACAGCGCGGCCCTGATGCTCGGTCTCGCGGCAACGCTGCTGGTCCGCTCCGGGGTCCTGGCCTGGCGGGCCCAGGCCTACACCGGGGCGGCCGGATCGGCCCCGGCGTACGGTTTCGGCATGGCGCGGCCCGCCCGGAAGGAGCGCGCGTGACCGAGAACGCATGGACGCGCTGGCCCTCGCGGGAGGCGCTGAGCCGAGACGGAGTCTCACGGCCCCGGCGGCTGCTCGCCTGGGCCGTCCGGCTGCTGGTGATCGGCGTGCTGCTGGGGGGCGCCTTCACCGGCAGCCACATCCACGGCTGGGCCCTGGCCGGCGGCGTGGCGGGGATCCTGGTGGCCGCGGCCCTCGGCTGGGCGTTCTGGCGCACCACCCTCGCCCACAGACTCTGGCCGTCGGTGGCCCTCATCGCCGCGCTCCTCGGAATCGCGATCGCGGGACAGGCGACCGGCTTCACGGTCCCGGCCCTCGTCGTCTGGTGTGGCTGCGCCGTCATCTCGCTGGAGCGGCTGCCCATCGCGGTTGCCGTACCGGTGACAGCGGTGTCCCTCGCGATCTTCGCCGCGGTCAACAACGACGTATGGCTGACCACCGCGGTCACCACGGCCGGGCTGTCCCTCGCCGGATACACGCTCCGCCTCGACGCCGAGGCGCGGGGCAACGCTCAGCGGCTGCTCGCCCAGGAGCGCCTGGCGCGCGCGGCCGAGGCGGAGTCCGCCGCGCTGGCGGAGCGGGCCCGGATCGCCCGGGAGATCCACGACGTGCTGGCCCACAGCCTCTCGGCACAGCTCGTGCACCTGGAGGCGGCCCGGCTGCTGATCGAGCGGGGCGCCGACCGGGAGACGATTCTGGAACGGGTCGTGGCGGCACGGGGGATGGCCCGCGACGGCCTGGTGGAGACCCGGCAGGCCCTGTCCGCGCTGCGGGGCGAGATGAGCCCGCTGGAGGACTTCCTGACCGAGATCGTCGGTACGACCGGCCGTGCCGAGGTCACCGTTACGGGTGATCGCAGACAACTGCCCGCCGAGGCTTCACAGACCGTGCGCCGGGTCGCCCAGGAGGCCCTGACGAACGTCCGCAAGCACGCTCCGGGCGCCAAAGTGCTGCTCACGTTGGACTACGGCGAGCACGAAGTGACGCTGGACGTACGGGACTCGGGCGGTTCGCCCGGCGAACTCACCGGGGCGGGAGGTGGATACGGTCTGCTGGGCATGCGGGAACGCGCCGAGCTGCTGGGCGGTTCCTTGCGGGCAGGGCCGGACGAGGAGGGATTCGTGGTGACGCTGAAGGTGCCCGCATGACGGAGGAGGCCGTGAGGAGACCCGCGCGGGTCGTGGTCGCGGACGACCAGACCGTCGTACGGGAAGGCATCGTGATGCTGCTGGGGCTGCTGCCCGGGATCGAGGTCGTCGGCGCCGCCCGCGACGGGGACGAGGCGGTGCGGCTCGTCGCCGAACTCGCCCCGGACGCCGTCCTGATGGACCTGCGCATGCCGCGCTGTGACGGTGTCGAGGCGACCCGGCGCATCCGCGCGGAGCATCCCGGAACGCAGGTCGTGGTGTTGACGACGTTCGCGGACGACGCGTCGCTGTTCCAGGCGCTGCGCGCGGGAGCGCGCGGCTATCTCACCAAGGACGCGGGCGGCGAGGAGATCGTACGGGCCGTGCAGAGCGTGCTGTCGGGGGACGCCGGGCTGTCGCCGAGCATCCAACGACGTTTGCTGGAGCGCCTGTCGGAGTCCGAGCCGCAGCCGGCGCCGGGGCCCGAAGAGCCGCCGGACGGGCTCACCGCGCGGGAGACCGAGGTGCTGTTGCTGATCGCCGAGGGTCTGACCAACCAGGAGATCGCCCGCAAGCTGCATGTCTCCACGGCGACCGTGAAGACCCACATCAACAACCTGTTCGCCAAGACGGGGCTCAAGGACCGTGCGCAGGCGGTGCGTTACGCCTACGGCAAGGGGCTGGTGCGGCCACCAGCGGGTTGAGTCACCTGATGGGGTGAAGACAGCGGAGAAGAAGAGTCGGGGATCTTCCCGTTCTGTCCATCCTTGGGCATGCAGTCAAGCAACGGTCGTCCCCG
This sequence comes from Streptomyces sp. NBC_01478, assembly GCF_036227225.1. Classification (GTDB taxonomy): domain Bacteria; phylum Actinomycetota; class Actinomycetes; order Streptomycetales; family Streptomycetaceae; genus Streptomyces. Next base: position 8,560,937 of record NZ_CP109444.1, read on the forward strand.
CGGTGGCGGGAATGGTCACGAGAGTCCGGCCGAGCACCACGAAGGTCATGACCCGACCCCCGCCGCGGCAACCGGGAAGGTGAGGTACCACGACCCGTGGTACGACGCGCTCGCGTCCGGCTGGGGCGAGTCGGACGGCGCGGGGGTGCCCGTCCCCGAAGTGCCGTCCGCCCGTCGGGAGGACAAGGGACGGGCGCTGCGCGCCGCGGACGTGTACCTCGAGGTGCAGCGCAGCGCGGCCTTCCAGGAGGTGCGCGGCCGGTATCTGCGGTTCGTGGTGCCGGCCACCGTCGCCTTCTTTGCCTGGTACGTGGCCTACGTGGTGACGGCGACGACGGCACCCGGACTCATGGCCCGGCCGGTGGCCGGCGCGGTGAACGTGGGGATGGTCGCGGGACTGGGGCAGTTCCTCACCACCTTCCTGCTCACCTGGGCCTACGCCCGGCACGCGCGGCTGCGCAGGGACAGGGCCGCGCTCGAACTGCGCTGGGACACACAGGAACTGACACGAGGCATTCGAGGCGGTACGTCGTGACCGGGAACCATCAGACGCTGGCGCTGCTGCTGTTCAGCGCGTTCATCGCGGTCACCCTCGGGATCACCACCTGGGTGAGCCGCAACCGGCATGGTTCGGAGGAGGAGTTCTACGCGGGCGGGCGTCTCTTCTCCCCGATGGAGAATGGTTTTGCCATCTCGGGTGATTATCTGTCCGCAGCCTCGTTCCTCGGGGTCACCGGGCTCATCGCGCTGTTCGGCTACGACGGCCTGCTGTACGTGGTGGGCTTCTTCGTCGCCTGGCTCATGGTGCTGTTCCTCGTCGCCGAACTGGTGCGCAACTGCGGGCGGTTCACGCTCGCCGACGTGGTCGCCGCCCGGATGAGCGAGCGGCCGGTGCGGATCGCTGCGGGAACTTCCTCGGTCACCGTGTCCGTTCTCTATCTGGTGGCGCAGATGGTGGGCGCGGGCAGCCTGGTCTCACTGCTGCTGGGCGGGACGAGTCCGGCCGCGCGGGCCTGGACCGTCATCGGCGTCGGGGCGCTCATGGTGATCTATGTGTCGATGGGAGGGATGCGGGCCACCACATGGATCCAGATCGTCAAGGCAGTCCTGATGATGAGCGGCACCATCGCGCTGACGGTGCTGACCCTGGTGCGCTTCCACGGGAACCTGAACCACCTGCTGCTCACCGCAGCCGCGCGCAGCGGTCACGGCGCCGCCTTCCTGGCGCCGGGGCTCAAGTACGGCGGGGACTGGACCGCGCGGTTCGACTTCATCAGCCTGGGCCTCGCGCTGGTGCTGGGCACGGCCGGGCTGCCGCACATCCTGTCCCGCTTCTACACCGTGCCGACCGCACGGGCCGCGCGCCGTTCGGTGGTGTGGTCGATCGGGCTCATCGGCGCGTTCTACCTGATGACGATCATCCTTGGCTTCGCCGCCGCGGCGGTCGTGGGACCGGACACCCTTCGGAAGTCGAACGAGGCGGGGAATACGGCGGTCCCGCTGCTCGCCCTCGACCTCGGCGGAGGAGCCGATTCCACCGGGGGTACCGTCCTGTTCGCGATCGTCGCGGCCGTGGCCTTCGCCACGATCCTCGCGGTGGTGGCCGGGATCACCCTGGCCTCCTCGGCATCCGTGGCGCACGACCTGTACGCGTCGCTGCGGCGCCCGAACGCCAAGCCGCGCAGTGAGGTGGCCGTGGCGCGGGTCGCCGCGGTCGGCATCGGTGTCGCGGCGATCGGGCTCGGCCTCATCGCCAGGGACCTCAACGTCGCCTTCCTGGTGGGCCTCGCCTTCGCCGTCGCCGCCTCCGCGAACCTCCCGGTGCTGCTCTACTCGCTGTTCTGGCGCGGCTTCACGACCCGCGGCGCCGTATGGGCCGTATACGGCGGACTCGTCCCTGCACTCGTGCTCGTGTTGCTGTCGCCGGTCGTGTCAGGCAGTCCCGAATCGCTGTTCCCGGGCGTCGACTTCCAGTTCTTCCCGCTCCAGAACCCCGGCCTCGTGTCGATCCCGCTCGGTTTCCTGGCCGGCTGGCTCGGCACGGTCACCTCGACGGAGGTCCCGGACGAGGCCAAGCACGCGGAGACCGAGGTACGGGCACTGACGGGGGCGGGGGCCGTGTAGCGGGGGTGCCCGCCGTCGTCGTACGTGCGCGGTTCGATCTCGTACGACAGCGGCGGGCGCCCGTGTGCCGTGCCACGCGTGGCTACGGCGCCACCCAGGCGTAGCGGTGTTCCGGGCGGCCCGTGTCGCCGTACTTGAGGGAGAGGCGGAGGCGGCCGGCCTGTTCCAGGTGGCGGAGGTAGCGCTGGGCGGTCGAGCGGCTCAGGCCGGTCTCGGCGGCGACCTCGTGGGCCGAGAGCGGGTGGCCGGCGCTGTGCAGGACGCCGCAGATCAGGTCGGTGGTCGGTTCCGAGTGGCCGCTGGGCAGGCCGGGGGAGGCCGGCACGGCCGTCGTGCGCAGCGCGCCGAAGATGCGGTCGACCTGCTCCTGGCCGGCGATGCCACGGCCGCCGACGCGATCGACGGTGCGGCGCAGGGCGGCGTACGAGTCGAGGCGGGTGCGCAGCGCGGCGAAGGTGAACGGCTTGACCAGGTAGTGCAGGGCGCCCAGGCGCATCGCCCGCTGCACGGTCGTCACATCGCTGGCCGCCGTGATCATGATGACGTCGGTGCCGTGGCCCTGTTGCCGCATGCGGTGGACGAGTTCGAGACCCGTCTGGTCGGGCAGATAGTGGTCGAGCAGCACCAGGTCGATGGCCCCGCGCTCCACGGTGGCCAGCGCCTGGGCGGCGCTGTGCGCGCGGGCGGCGACCCGGAAGCCGGGAACCTTTCCCACGTACCTGGCGTTGATCTCGGCGACGCGGAAGTCGTCGTCCACGACCATGACGTCAATCATCGGGCCTCTTTCCTCAAGGCCATGGCGAGCGTTAAGCCCGTGTTTCGGCTCCGCAGTTGTAGCGCGAGCAAAACGAGCACAACAGGCTCTTGCGAGCAAAAGAACGGCTTGCGCCCAGAAGACTGCTGCTGTGGTCCGGGCCACATCTACGGTCCCGGCCATGAGCGCAGACACCAGCCCCGCCATCGAGTTGCGGGGCGCGAGCAAGACCTTCAGGACCCCGTCGGGGGGTCTGCACACGGCCGTACGGGGGCTTGATCTCACCGTCGGACGTGGCGAGTTCGTGGCGGTCGTGGGCCCCACGGGCTGCGGCAAGTCGACCACGCTGACCCTCGTCAGCGGACTGGAGGAGCCCTCCGAGGGCGATGTGCTGGTGGCCGGGGAGCCCGTCTCCGGCGTCGGCGACAAGGTCGGCTTCGTCTTCCAGCAGGACGCCACCTTCCCCTGGCGCACGGTGCTGTCCAACGTCATGGCGGGCCCGCGCTTCCGCGGCGTACCGAAGGCGGAGGCCAGGGCGAAGGCGCGTGAGTGGCTGGCCCGGGTCGGGCTCTCCGCCTTCGAGGACCGCTATCCGCACCAGCTCTCCGGCGGGATGCGCAAGCGCGTCGCGCTCGCCGCGACCTTCGTCAACGACCCCGAGATCCTGCTGATGGACGAGCCGTTCTCGGCACTCGACGTGCAGACCAGGGCCCTGATGTCGGACGAACTCCTGGAGCTGTGGGAGGGCACCGGTGCCTCGGTCGTCTTCGTCACCCACGACCTGGAGGAGTCCATCGCGCTGGCCGACCGGGTCGTCGTGATGACCGCCGGGCCGGCCACCGTGAAGCAGGTCTACGACATCGACCTGCCGCGGCCCCGCAAGGTCGAATCGGTGCGCATGGAGCCGCGGTTCATCGAGATCTACCGCGAGATCTGGGAGTCCCTCGGCGAAGAGGTCCGCATCACGCGCGAGAGGGGTGCGGCCAATGTCGCCTGACGTCATGCCCGAGGACAAGGTCGTAGCCACCGTGACCGAGCCCGGCGACAAGCCGGACCGCGCCCATTCACGCGCGCGTGCCGCCCGCAAACGCAAGGTCGGTGTCGGAGCGGCGAGAGTGCTGCTCCTGGTCGCCGTTCTCGGTCTGTGGGAGGTGCTCTCCCGGGCCAAGGTCATCGATCCGTTCAACTTCTCGATGCCCTCCAAGATCTGGGACCAGATCTACACCTGGGTGATGCACGGGACCGCGCTCGGCTCCCTGGGGGAGCAGATCTGGTTCACGCTCCAGGAGGCGCTGCTGGGCTGGATCATCGGTGTGATCGCCGGTGTCGTGTTCGGTATCGCTCTGGGGCGGATCACCTTGCTCGCCGACATACTTGGTCCATACATCAAGGTGCTCAACTCCATACCGAGGATCGTGCTCGCCCCGATCTTCGTGATCTGGTTCGGACTCGGACCGGCCTCCAAGGTCGCGTCGGCCGTCGTGCTCGTCTTCTTCCCGGTGTTCTTCAACGCCTTCCAGGGCGCCCGCGAGGTCGACCGCAACCTGGTCGCCAACGCCCGCATCCTCGGCGCCAGCGACCGCAGGGTGACCCTCCAGGTGGTCATCCCGTCCGCGACCTCCTGGATCTTCACCAGCCTCCATGTCAGCTTCGGCTTCGCCCTCATCGGCGCGATCGTCGGGGAGTACATCGGCGCCACCAAGGGCATCGGCCTGCTCGTCGCGCAGTCCCAGGGCACGTTCAACGCGGCCGGTGTGTACGCCGCGATGGTGATTCTCGCGGTCGTCGCCCTCGTCGCCGAAGGGTTCCTCACCTTCGCCGAGAACCGCATCTTCCGCTGGAAGCCGTCGGGCTCCGACAGCTGAACCGCCGCTCACGGCACCCCCGTTGACGTGGCCCCCTCCTCCCCGCACCGCACCCTCACAAGGACGTGAACCGCCATGCGCAAGACCGCCAGATACGCCGCCCTGGCCGCCTCGGGCCTGCTCGCCCTCTCCTCGCTCACCGCCTGCGCCAACGACGCGGCCAGCACCGCCTCCACGGGCTCAGGAAGCAAGGGCGACGGCAAGGGCGTGAAGGTCAAGATCATGGTCGGTGGCCTGGACAAGGTCATCTACCTGCCCGCGATGCTCACCCAGCGGCTCGGCTACTTCGACGCCGAGGGCCTCGACGTCGAGCTGCTGAGCGAACCGGCCGGCGTCCAGGCCGAGACCGCGCTCGTCTCCGGGCAGGTCCAGGGAGCCGTCGGCTTCTACGACCACACGCTCGACCTCCAGGTCAAGGGCAAGTCGGTCGAGTCCGTGGTGCAGTTCTCGCAGGCGCCCGGCGAAGTGGAGGTCGTCTCCACCAAGGCGGCGGGGAAGGTCAAGTCGGCCAAGGACTTCAAGGGCAAGAAGCTCGGCGTGACCGGCCTCGGCTCCTCCACCGACTTCCTCACCAAGTACCTCGCCGTCAAGAACGGCGTCGATGTCAGCGAGTTCACCCCGGTCGCCGTCGGCGCGGGACCGACCTTCGTCGCCGCGCTCCAACAGGGCTCCATCGACGCCGGGATGACGACCGACCCGACCGTCGCCACGATCCTCGACAAGAAGGCCGGCAAGATCCTCGTCGACATGCGGACGCCCGAGGGATCACAGGCGGCGCTGGGTGGACCGTATCCCTCGTCAAGTCTGTACATGCAGACGGACTGGGTGAACAGCCACAAGTCCACTGTGCAGAAGATGGTCAATGCATTCGTCAAGACGCTCACGTGGATGTCCACCCACAGCGCGACCGAGATCGCCGACAAGATGCCCGCCGACTACTCCCAGGGCAACAAGTTCCTCTACGCCACCGCGATCAAGAGCACGCTGCCGATGTTCACCAAGGACGGCGTGATGCCGGCGAACGGCCCGGAGACCGTCGAGAAGGTGCTCAAGGCGTTCAACCCCACCATCAAGAACGCCGACGTGGACCTCGACAAGACGTACACGACCGAGTTCGTGAAGAACGCGACAGGCTGACCGGCCGCGCCCTCAGGCGCGGGTCGCCCACATGTAACGGTGTTCCGGGCGGCCCGCGTCGCCGTATTTGAGCGTCAGCCGGGCCCGTCCGGTGCGCTCCAGGAGCTTCAGATAGCGCTGGGCGGTCTGCCGGCTCACTCCGGTGCGGTCGGCGATCTCCTGGGCGGACAGGGGGCCTTCGGCGTTCATCAGGGACTGGCGCACGAGTTTCGCCGTGGTGGGGGAGTGCCCTTTGGGCAGCCCGGGCTCCGAGGGCGCGGACAGGGCGCCGAAGATGCGGTCCACCTCGGCCTGTTCGGCCTCGCCGCCGCCGTCGAGCGTCCGGCGCAGTTCCGCGTACGCCTCCAACTTGGCCCGCAGGCCCGCGAACGCGAACGGCTTGACCAGGTACTGCAGTGCGCCCAGCCGCATTGCCGCCTGCACGGTCGTCACGTCCCGGGCCGCCGTCACCATGATCACGTCGGTCTGGTGGCCGCGCCGGCGCATCTCCTGGACGACCGCCAGACCCGTCTCGTCGGGCAGATAGTGGTCCAGGAGGACCAGGTCCAGCCGGGGCAGCGTCTCCAGCCGGTTCAGCGCCTCGGCCGCGCTGTGCGCCTCGGCGGCGACGTGGAAGCCCGGCACCTTCTCCACGTAGGCCGCGTTGACCTGGGCGACCCGCGTGTCGTCGTCCACGACCAGGACCTCGATCATCGCGACTCCTCCTCGGCGTCGGTCTCCCCGGGGGCGGTGAGAGCCGGTTCCAGGTCCGGCTCGGTCAGCGCCTCGGGCAGGACGACCGCGAACTCCGCGCCCCCGCCGAACGCCTCCGTCACCACCGCGCTGCCGCCCTGCCGTTCGGCCAGTCGACGCACCAGGGAGAGCCCTATTCCGCGCTTGCCATGAGCCGGGGGCTTCTTCGTGGACCATCCCTCGGTGAAGACCAACTCCCGTTGTTCCTCCGGGATTCCGGGGCCCGTGTCGCGCACCCGGAGCACGGCCGTACGGCCCTCCGTCCGCAACTCGACCTCCACGCGTGCGTGAGGTGTGCCTCCGACGGCGTCGAGCGCGTTGTCCACGAGGTTGCCGACGACCGTGACCAGTCCCCGCGGATCGATCAACCGGTCGGGCAGCCAGGTGCGGTCGGAGATCCACAGGGCGACGCCCCGCTCGGCCGCGACGGTCGCCTTGCCCACCAACAGGGCGGCGAGCAGCGGGTCCTGGATCTTCTCGGTGACCTGCTCGGCCGTCGCCCGGTGATCGCCGACCACCTCGCCGACGAAGTCCACGGCGTCGTCGTACATCTCCAGTTCGAGCAGCCCCAGGAGGGTGTGCATGCGGTTGGCGTGCTCGTGGTCCTGGGCGCGCAGGGCGTCGATCAGCCCGTGCGTCGAGTCCAACTCCCGGCCGAGCTGCTCCAGTTCGGTGCGGTCGCGCAGGGTGGCGACGGCGCCGCCGTCGTCGGTGGGCATCCGGTTGGTGACCAGGACGCGCTGGCCCCGGACGGCGAGCAGGTCGGTGCCGGTCACCCGGCCCGCCAGGACATCGGTCGTACGGCCCTCCCCGAGCGCCTCGTCCAGGGAGCGGCCGACCGCCTCGTCACCGATGCCCAGCAGCCGCCGCGCCTCGTCGTTCAGGAGCCGTATGCGGCCGCCGCGGTCCAGGGCGACGACGCCCTCCCGGATGCCGTGCAGCATCGCCTCGCGCTCCGAGAGCAGCGCCGAGATGTCCGAGAAGGCGAGGTCCCGGGTCTGCCGCTGGACCCTCCGGGAGATCAGCCAGGCCGCCAGCGCACCGACGGCGAGCGCGCCCCCGGCGTACGCCAGCAGCCCCGGGATCGCGCTGATCAACTGCGCGCGGACGCTGTCGTACTTGATGCCTACGGAGACGGCTCCGACGACCGTGCCGTCGGCGTCGCGCAGGGGCACCTTGCCGCGGGCCGAGCGGCCCAGGGTGCCCTTGTCGATCTCCTTGACCTCCTGACCGGCCAGGGGCTGGTCAGGAGAGGTCGAGACGAACCGGCCGATCTCGCTCGGGGTCGTGTGCGACCACCGGACGCCCCGCCAGTCCATCACCACCACGTACTCGGCCTTGGTGGCCTTGCGGACCCGCTCCGCCTCCTTCTGGACGGGGCCGTCCACGGTCGGAGGGGTGTTCTGGACGTCCTTGATGATCTGCGGCTGCTGCGCGGTGGTCTGGGCGATGGCCAGGGCGCGGTTCATCGCCTCCTGGTCGAGCTGTTTGCTCAACGGCGCGAGGAACAGCCCGGTCGCCAGGACCGCGACTCCCGCGGCGATCGCCAACTGCATCAGCAGCACCTGCGAGAACACCCGCCGCGGCAGCCCGAGGCGACGGCGGCGTGCGGGGGGTGTGGGGCTCATACCCATGACGGTACGTGGCGGGGTGGGGGCTGCCCCAGGGGTGTGGCATGGATCTCTTGACCAGTTCTTGGGGAAACGTGGTTCCAGGAGACGGCCTTTTACCTGCGCGACCACACCAGGAGACGCGTGCCGGGCGGGTCAGCCCGCCAGCGCCGACGTCAGCTCGCGCACCGCCACCACGTCCATCCGCGCCGGCGCGCCGAGGACCGACGTCCCGCAGCTCTCCGGGCGGGGCGGCAGGGAAGCGCCCTGGGCGACGATCACGCGCCAGTGGCGCCCGTCGGTGTGCGCGACGGTCACCTCCCAGCGCGGTGCGGCGCCGTCCGTCCGTACGACGGTCAAGGCGTCCATCGCGTACTCGCCCGCCGCCGTCCGCACGGCCAGCTCCGCCGCCTGTCCGGGCCGCTCCCACGCCGAGCCGCCCCGGCAGCCCTCGACGACCACACGGCCCTCCTGGACGCCCTGGAGGATCTCCTTGACGGTGTGGGCCCCGATGCGCCCGTACGCGTAGCCGTGCGGCAGGACGAGCAGCGTTGGCGAGAAGCGATGGCCGCCCAGATGGGTGACCTCCCAGGCGCCCTCGACCCCGGAGGCGGCCAGCTCGGCCGCGAGGGGGCGGCCCAGGAGCGCGCAGCAGCGGTCGCGCTTGCCGTTGGTGCAGACGAGCGCGAGCGGGGCGCCGGTGTGGGCCCGCCCGCCGAGCGCCGAGCCGAACGAGCGCGGGTCACCCGTGCCGAGGGCGGCGAAGTCCAGGGCGAGCAGTTCCCGCGGGTCGGTGGTCGTGGCGTTGTGCAGCCATACGTTTCCGGGAACGGTGTGGGCCGCGTACACCTGGCGCACCGGCGACGCCGCCGGGTCGGCGTGCCGTCCGGGACGGCGGATGAGCGCGATCCGTACGCCCGTGTTCGCGGCGGCCGCCTCCAGGGCGCGGCCCAGCACGGGGTCCAGGTGGCTCGAAGTGAGCGCTTTGGCACCCCAAGGACCGGGCTGTTCCAGCAGCAGCCACGTCGTCGCCGTGGCCGCGGTTCCGGAAATGGGCTCGTCGAGGTCCCGAGAGACGGTCGCGCACGTACTCACAGAGGTGAGCCTAACCTGACTTGCCTCGGGGCGACTTCCGGCCGCGCTCGTGTCCTACTCCGGTAGTGGTTGAGGCGGTCTGGGGCCTACGTAGTGACCGCTGGGCCGCATGCGCAGCGGTCGCTCGCCGTACTCCTCCAGGGCGTGTGCGATCCAGCCCGCCGTACGGGCGACGGCGAAGACCGTCTCGCCCGCCGTGGAGGGCATCCCCGAGGCGACGGTGAGGACGGCGAGAGCCAGGTCGACGTTGGCGTGCAGCGGGGTGTGGCGGGCGGTGGTGGCGACGATGTCCCGGGCCGCGGCGAGACCGGGCGCGGCGCCAGGGATCTCCTTCAGGAGGGCGAACAGGGCACGCGCGCGTGGGTCCTCGCCCGGGTAGAGCCGGTGGCCGAGTCCGGGAATACGGCGGCCGGCCCGCAGTTCGTCCGCGACCACCGGACCGGCGCTGCCCTGGTCGAGCACGTCGAGCAGCAGCCGGTGCGCCAGGCCGCTGGCGGCGCCGTGCAGGGGGCCTTCGAGGACCCCCAGGCCGGAGGAGACGGCCGCGTACGGGTGGGCGCGGGCCGAGGCGGCGACCCGCACCGCGAGCGTGGACGCGGCCAGGTCGTGGTCCACGAGCAGCCCAAGTGCCGTGTCCAGGACGCGCAGTGACGCCTCGTCAGCAGGCTGTCCGCTCAGCCGTGCCCACAGTCGGTGGGCCAGCGGACCCTCGTCGCGATGGGCGCGCCGCACCGGCGGCAGGGCCGCGACGAGGGTGGGGATGAGGATGCGCGCGGTGCCGAGCACGGCGTCCTCGGACAGGTCGAAGCGCAACGGGTCCGCGGTCGCCGCCGCGATGGCCGCGACCCGCAACCGGTCGGTGGGGCCGGTGTGTTCGGGCAGCGCGTCGACGGCGCGACGGGCGACGGCGACGGCCGCCTTGGGCGCGGTGAACGTGATCCCGGGACGCAGCTCCCCGGTCCACAGCCACTCGGCGATCTCCTCGTAGGAGTGGCGCGCGGCCAGCTCGGTCGCGTCGACGCCCCGGAAGTAGTAACGGTCCTTCTCGATGAGCGTGATGCGGGTCCGTACGGACAACTCGCCGCCGGAACCCGAACTCCCGCTGCTCTCCCGCCTGTTGCGCCGGGCGAGCGCCTCCACCTCCTCGGCGTCGAAGGTGCTGCCCCGACCGCCGGGCTCGCGTCTGCTGCCCAGTTGCCCGCGACTCACGTACGCGTACACGGTCTCGGGCTTCACGCCGAGCAGCTCGGCGGTCTCCTTGGTGCTCAACCGTCGCTCGGGGTGACCGGGAGCGGGTTCTTGATCGCGCATGGAGGTCACGGTATCCATCTCTGGATCATATTGATTCAATCAATATTGACAGAGAATGAGTCAACCATGGACAGTCGAATCAAGTCCAGGGAGGAAACATGTCCGTCAACAGGGCCGCAGCCACTCGTATCGAGGTTCCGCGGGGACTCGCGGGCGTCGTCGTCACCGACACCCGAATCGGTGACGTCCGAGGGATCGAGGGCTTCTACCACTACCGCCAGTACTCCGCCGTCGAACTCGCGCAGACCCGCGGCTTCGAGGACGTCTGGCATCTCCTCGCCCACGGCGAACTGCCGGACGCCGACCGGAGCGCCGCCTTCGCCGCCGAGACCGCCGCGCTGCGTCGGCTGCCCGACGAGGTGCGGGCCGCGCTGCCTGCCGTGGCGGCGGCGAGCGGGACGTCCGGACCGCTGTCCGGGATGCGTACGGCACTGTCGCTGCTCGGCGCCGCGAAGGGCTTCCGGCCGGTGTACGACATCGACGCGGACACCCGCCGCCAGGACACCGTCGTGGCGTCCGCGGCCGTACCGACGCTGCTGACCGCGCTGTACCGGCTGGGGCGGGGACTCGACCCCGTGGAGCCGCGCGAGGACCTCCCCTACGCGGCCAACTACCTGTACATGTTGACGGGTTCGGAGCCGGACAAGCAGCAGGCCAGGGCGATCGAGCAATACTTGATCTCAACCATTGACCACGGATTCAATGCGTCAACCTTCACCGCGCGGGTCATCGCGTCGACGGGGGCGGATGTGGCGGCCTGCCTGGTGGGGGCCGTAGGGGCGCTCTCGGGTCCGTTGCACGGAGGTGCGCCCAGCCGTGCCCTGGACACCCTGGACGCGATCGGCACGCCGGACCGTATCGACCCGTGGATCCGCGAACGTGTCCTCGCCGGTGACCGCATCATGGGCTTCGGCCACGCGATCTACCGCACGGAGGACCCCCGCTCGCGGATGCTGCGCGAGGTCGCCCAGCAGTTCGGCGGCCCGCGGGTCGAGTTCGCCGTAGAGGTCGAGCGCCAGGTCGAGGCGATCCTCGCCGAACTCAAGCCGGGGCGTGAGCTGCACACGAACGTCGAGTTCTACGCGGGGCTGGTGATGGAACTCTGCGGGCTGCCGCGGGAGATGTTCACGCCCACGTTCGCGGCGGCGCGGGTGGTGGGGTGGAGTGCGAACGTGGTGGAGCAGGCGGAGGACTCGAAGATCATCCGGCCGGTGGCTCGGTATGTGGGGGTGGAGGCGCCGGTGGCGGTGCCACCTGTGGGATGACCGGATGCCGTTTCAAGGAGCCGAGGGGGTCGGCGGCGTCCCCCGATGCCGTGCTTCTTGGATTGCTTGCTCGAAGATCCTGAACAGGTGGCCTTCCGCGCTGTCGGGAGGCAGGGCTTCCTTGGCGCTGCGTGAACTGGCCCAGTAGCGGTTGAAGACAGGGCTCGCGACGAGCCGCTGGGCGTGCGCGAGCATCTCGGGCTCCGTGATGCCGCCCCACCTGTAGACGAGCAGGTAGTGACCGAAGGTGAGGTTGGCGAAGAGGTTCTGGCGGAGAGTCCGCGGCGATTCCCCGGGATAGTCGTTCCAGACCTCCGCCAGGGCGGGGTCTGCCATCTGCATCTGCGTCAGCTGCACGTGCAGGCTGCGTAGATCCGCTTCCGCGCTACGCCGCAACTCCTGGCGGGAAGAGACCAACTCCTCGCGCTGCATGCTGAGTTCCTGGCGTTGCATCCGCAGTTCATGCTGTTGGAACAGGAGTGTGACCACGAGCAGGATGAGTGCCAGCCCCGAGAAGACAGCGCTTGCCCCGCCGAAGTAGTCACCGATGGAGCTGCGTTCGAGCGCCGTCTGCCGATTGCCGTTGGCTTCTTCGACGCCACTCACGAGCCAGCCGCTCACCACGACGGAAGCCGCGCCCACCAGGGCCGTGCCGGCTATCGCCGCCGCGACCCAGGAGCTCACCGATAAGATCGATCGACGTATCGGACGATGTGTCGCCATCTGCCTCTCCCCATTTCGGCCTGCGGCATTCTGCCCCGGCCGCAGGCGGAGAAACGGACACCGCTGTGAGGGTGAGGGCGTGAGCACCTGCCTGCTCCGGGAGAGTTGGCGCAGGCAGGCAGGCATGTCACTTGTCAGGGATGAAGGCCCTGGCGCAAGTCAGCGTCTCGCGGTCGACCACCACGACGATTTCGTATCGGTTCAATTCCCGCATGTCCGGATACGCTTGCTGGATCTTCGTGGTCTCTTCTGTGCCGATTACCGCGAACCGGCCATCAGTCAGTTCGAAGACGTCCGGACAGGTCGAGCCGGAGTGGCTGTCACGCGACCGCGGAGGGAGGCCGATGCGCCGTGCTATGCGGAGAGGGTCGCCTGGCGATCGGCAGGCGTTCTTCCGCCCGAGATGGATGCTCATCTGTGGTCCTTGGAGGTGGCAGAGTGGGGATAGACCGGGGCCTTCAGGCCTCTGGAATATCGGCCTTGGCCCGGATCAGGGTCTCGCGAGTGATGACCACGATCCGCTCGTAGTCGGCGCGCGCGGCGTCGGCCGGGAGACGGGAGTCCAGAGAGTCAGTGACGTCCGTGCCGATGATGGCGAAGCTGCCGTCGGCCAATTCGAAGATGTCTGGACACGTCCCACCGTTTGTGCTGCCTCTGTCGCGTGGCGACGCACCGAGGCGGCGGATGATCTGACTCACTGTTGGTTTCCTCTGATTGCGCGAATGACGTTTCGTTTCTTGCACACAGCAGCGGCGGGGAACGAAGCGGCCCTGTGGGGTGTGCTCGTCATCCTGCGGCGTGGGCGACGGTCTTGTGGAGTCGCTCCACGCGATCACGTGTGAGTCAACCCCAGCAGCCGCTCGGACAACGGGAAACGTGACTTTTTCGTTATCGCCCGTGGGTGTGATTTCGCGAGCGCGGGCGCCTCGCCCCCCGTCACGCGCTCGGTGGCTCGCCCACGACCCACCACTCCTCCGTGTCCGCCTCTTCGAGGCTCTGGAGCAACTCGTCGACGAGCCAACCGAGTTCGGCCTCGTCCGTGTCGGCGAGGCTCGCGCGCTGCTGCCGCGTGGCATGCCAGTAGTCCCTGACGATCGGATTCTGGAACATGCCGCGGACGTGCTTGAAGAACTCTTCCTTGTTCAGATTGCCGATCCGGTAGTACAGCAGCAGGTTCGTGTACAGGGCGTTGGCGAACAGGTACTGGCGGCGCTGCTTGGGTGACACGGACACCTCGTAGATGTCCAGAACCTCCGCGAGCTCGGGATCGTCGATCGCCTTGCTGAGCAGTTCCCAGTGCTGCCGTTGCTGGCTGGCCAGGTCCGCATGCCGCTGGGCGTGAACCGCCCGTTCCATGGTCTCCAGTCGGAGGCGGAGAGCCTGCAGCCGTCGGCGCTGTACTGCCAAGCCGGCGAGGGCGCCCGCGGCTGCCCCGATGCCGGACACGGCTGCTGTGCTCAGCCCTCGTGTCCCCGTGTTCCGTGTGGCCATGTCAACAACCCCCGAATCAGGCGGCCGTCCGCCGGTCGTCGGGGTGCGGGTCGACTGATGGGGACCGGCGAGCGATGGGCGGCGCTTGCCGTCTCCCAGAGTGCCGAGCGGCTCTGATCGGCAGGGAGGCGGAGAGGAGGCGCACGGAGGGAAGCGAGGGTCGCACGAACCGGCGCCTTCCCCAACGTCTGCCCCGCAAGTGCTGCTAACAATCGTTCACTTCGCGGCGATTCTTCCGGCTCGTATCCTGGGGCGGCATTCAACCTCCGTACGTGCACCCGACCATCCGGCCGCGATCCGGTGCACGCGTCGGCGTGAAAGAGGTCGCACGTTGAGCCAGCAGAGCCCGAGCGCAAGCCCGAGCCCGAGCGCAAGCCCGCGCCCGAGTCCGCGCCCGAGTCCGAGCGCAAGCCCCGGTACGGATCCGGCATCGGTTCCGGTCCCGAATCCCGGCTCGGGGCCGAGTCGCCCGCAGATCCCGGTCCTCGTCCTCGCCGGATTCCTCGGTTCCGGCAAGACGACCCTGCTCAACCACCTCCTGCACCGCAGCGGAGGCAGCCGTATCGGCGCCATCGTCAATGACTTCGGGGCGATCGAGATCGACGCGCTCGCCGTGGCCGGTGCACTCGGCGACTCGACCGTCTCGCTCGGCAACGGGTGCCTGTGCTGTGCCGTCGACGCCAGTGAACTCGACGTCTACCTGGAGCGGTTGGCCGGGCCCGCCGCCGGTATCGACGTCATCGTCATCGAGGCCAGCGGGCTCGCCGAACCGGAGGAACTGGTGCGCATGCTGCTCGCCAGCGAGCATCCGGGGATCGTCTACGGCGGGCTCGTCGAGGTCGTCGACGCCGCAGAGTTCGACGACACGCGCGCGAAGCACCCCGAGATCGACCGGCATCTCTCCCTCGCCGACCTCGTCGTCGTGAACAAGCTCGACCGGGCGGTCGACGCCCCGCGGGTCCTCGGACTCGTCCGCTCGCTCACCGACCGAGCCGCCGTGGTGCCCGCCACCTACGGCCGTATCGACCCGGAGTTCCTCTTCGACTGTCGGCCGAGCGAGGAACGCGTCGGGCAGTTGACCTTCGACGACCTGCACGACCACGCCGGTGAGGAGGGGGACGAACACGCCGCGCACGCCGACCACTTGCACACCGCCTACGACAGTCTTTCCTTCGCCTCCGACAGTGCGCCCATGGATCCGCGACGGCTGATGACGTTCCTGGACAGCAGGCCCGAGGGGCTCTACCGCATCAAGGGGTACGTCGATTTCGGCGCCCACGATGCCCGCAACCGGTACGCCGTGCACGCCGTAGGACGGTTCCTGCGCTTCTATCCCGAGCCCTGGGCGGACGGCGACACCCGGCTGACCCAGCTCGTGCTCATCGGCACCGGCCTCGACCTGCCCGCCCTCGGCAAGGAGTTGGAGGCGTGCAAGGACGACGACGCCCCACACGCCGACGAGCACGGCATGTGGGGCGTCCTGCGTTACGTACAAGAGCCGGACCAGGAGCCCGAGTTGGACCTGGAGCCCGAAGCCTGAGGAGGGCAGCGGCTACACCGGGCCCGCCACCACCGACACCGTCTTCGGGAGCGACACGCCCGAGCCGTCGCGGCGCGGGTCCATCTCCGGGAGCTCCGCCGGTGTGCCGTCCCGTTGGGCCGCCTTCGCCGGTACGGGGCCCGCCCAGGCCAGGGAGAGGCAGTCCTCGCCCTTCAGGAAGCGCTGGCAGCGGACGCCGCCGGTGGCGCGGCCCTTGCGGGGGTACTGGTCGAACGGGGTCAGCTTGGCCGTCGTCTGGACGGAGTCGTCGAGCGTGCCGCGCGAGCCCGCGACCGTGAAGACGACCGCGTCCACGGCGGGGTCGACGGCCGTGAAGGAGATGACCTTCGCGCCCTCGGTGAGTTTGATGCCCGCCATGCCGCCGGCCGCGCGGCCCTGGGGGCGCACCTGGGAGGCCTGGTAGCGCAGCAGTTGGGCGTCGTCCGCGATGAAGACCAGGTCCTCCTCGCCGGTCCGCAACTCGACGGCGCCGACGATCCGGTCGCCGTCCTTGAGCGTGATGACCTCCAACTCCTCCTTGTTCGTGGGGTAGTCGGGGACCACGCGCTTGACGACGCCCTGTTCCGTGCCGATGGCCAGGCCCGGGGACGACTCGTCGAGGGTCGTCAGACAGATGACCGTCTCGCCCTCGTCCAGGGAGACGAACTCCGTGACCGGCGCGCCGCCGGAGAGGTTCGGCGCGGCGGCCGTCTCCGGGAGCTGGGGGAGGTCGACGACGTTGATGCGCAGGAGGCGGCCGGCCGAGGTGACCGCGCCCAGTTCGCCGCGGGCCGTCGCCGGGACCGCCGAGACGATCACGTCGTGCTTGACGCGCCGGGCCTCGGCGTCCTCCGGGAAGGGTTCGCCGTTCGCCGTACGGGCCAGCAGGCCCGTCGAGGAGAGCAGCACCCGGCACGGGTCGTCGGCGACCTGGAGCGGCACGGTGGCGGAGGGGGCGCCCGCCGACTCCAGCAGGACCGTACGCCGGTCGGTGCCGAACTTCTTTGCCACCGCGGCCAGTTCGGTCGATACCAGCTTGCGCAGCTCGGTGTCCGACTCCAGGATGCGGGTCAACTCCGCGATCTCCGCGGTGAGTCGCTCCATCTCCGACTCCAGCTCGATCCGGTCGAACCGGGTGAGCCGGCGCAGCGGCGTGTCCAGGATGTACTGCGTCTGGATGTCCGACAGTGAGAAGCGCTCCATCAGACTCTGCTTCGCCTGCGCGGAGTTGTCGCTGGAGCGGATGATCCGGATGACCTCATCGATGTCGATGAGCGCGGTGAGCAGGCCCTCCACCAGGTGGAGGCGGTCGCGCCGCTTGGTGCGGCGGAACTCGCTGCGTCGCCGTACGACATTGAAGCGGTGGTCGAGATAGACCTCCAGGAGTTCCTTGAGGCCCAGCGTGAGGGGCTGGCCGTCGACCAACGCCACGTTGTTGATGCCGAAGGACTCCTCCATCGGCGTCAGCTTGTAGAGCTGCTCCAGGACCGCTTCCGGTACGAAGCCGTTCTTGATCTCGATGACCAGGCGCAGGCCGTGCGCGCGGTCGGTGAGGTCCTTGACGTCGGCGATGCCCTGCAGCTTCTTCGCGCCGACCAGGTCCTTGATCTTCGCGATCACCTTCTCGGGGCCTACGGAGAAGGGCAGTTCGGTGACGACGATGCCCTTGCGGCGCGCTGTCACGTTGTCCACGGCGACCGTGGCGCGGATCTTGAAGGTGCCGCGGCCCGTCTCGTACGCGTCCCGGATGCCGGTGAGGCCGACGATCCGGCCGCCCGTCGGCAGGTCGGGGCCGGGGACGTGCCGCATCAGGCTGTCCAGGTCCGCGTTCGGATAGCGGATCAAGTGGCGGGCGGCGGCGATGACTTCGCCCAGGTTGTGCGGCGGCATGTTGGTGGCCATGCCGACGGCGATGCCCGACGAGCCGTTCACCAGGAGGTTCGGGAAGGCGGCGGGCAGGGCCACCGGCTCCTGCTCCTGGCCGTCGTAGTTCGGGGTGAAGTCGACCGTGTCCTCGTCGATCGACTCGGTCATCAGGTTGGCCGCTTCGGACGGCCGGCACTCGGTGTACCGCATGGCGGCCGGCGGGTCGTCGTTGCCCAGCGAGCCGAAGTTGCCGTGGCCGTCGGCCAGCGGCACGCGCATCGAGAAGGGCTGCGCCATGCGCACCAGGGCGTCGTAGATCGACGCGTCGCCGTGCGGGTGCAGCTTGCCCATTACTTCACCGACGACACGAGCACACTTGACGTACCCCCGGTCGGGACGCAAGCCCATCTCGTCCATCTGGTAGACGATCCGTCGGTGGACCGGCTTCAGGCCGTCCCGGGCGTCCGGCAGGGCTCGGGAGTAGATGACCGAGTACGCGTACTCAAGGTAGGAGCCCTGCATCTCGTCGACGACGTCGATGTCGAGGATCCGCTCCTCGAACGAGTCGTCGGGCGGCGGGGTCTTCGTGCTGCGGCGGGCCATCGCTGCCGGCTCCTCTTTTCTGGTCGCTCGCCTGGGGGTCGCTCCCCTTCGGCTCACTCGTGCTGAAGCGTGAACGGGGTCTTGACGTGAACCATTGTGGACCGCGGCACTGACAACGCGGACCAGGACCCGGCGTTGGCCGCTCGGCTCCGTCACCGACGGCTGCCGCGTGGGTCCACGTGTGCGACTGCCCGCAGGCTACGCGATCTCGCTCTCGGCGTACGTCCGCCGGGAACTTCGCCGACGGTCCGCACGCTTGCATACAGTGGCGGGACGAGCAGGATTTCTGCGGTTCCAGCCAGAGAATCCGCGATCGAAGGGACGTACATGCCCATGGGTCACACGGCCACCGCCGAGGCAGGGTCCGGCGGTCTGACAGCGACCGAACACCGTTTGGCCAACGGTCTGCGCGTGGTGCTCTCCGAGGACCACCTGACCCCGGTCGCGGCGGTGTGCCTCTGGTACGACGTCGGTTCCCGCCACGAGGTCAAGGGGCGTACCGGCCTGGCTCACCTCTTCGAGCACCTGATGTTCCAGGGCTCCGGACAGGTGAAGGGCAACGGCCACTTCGAGCTGGTGCAGGGCGCGGGCGGTTCGCTCAACGGCACCACCAGTTTCGAGCGCACGAACTACTTCGAGACCATGCCCACCCACCAGTTGGAGCTCGCCCTCTGGCTCGAAGCCGACCGCATGGGCTCCCTGCTGGCCGCCCTGGACGAAGAGTCCATGGAGAACCAGCGGGACGTCGTCAAGAACGAACGCCGTCAGCGCTACGACAACGTGCCCTACGGGACGGCGTTCGAGAAGCTGACCGCCCTCGCCTATCCGGAGGGCCACCCCTACCACCACACGCCCATCGGCTCGATGGCGGACCTGGACGCGGCCACCCTGGAGGACGCGCGCGCGTTCTTCCGCACCTACTACGCGCCCAACAACGCGGTCCTGTCCGTGGTCGGCGACATCGACCCCGAGCAGACGCTCGCCTGGATCGAGAAGTACTTCGGGTCCATCGCGGCGCACGACGGCAAGCCCACGCCCCGTGACGGCTCGCTGCCCGACACGATGGGCGGCGAGCTGCGCGAGGTCGTCGTCGAGGAGGTCCCGGCCCGCGCCCTGATGTGCGCCTACCGGCTCCCGGAGGACGGCACGCGCGCGTCCGACGCGGCCGACCTCGCCCTCACCATCCTGGGCGGCGGCGAGTCCTCTCTCCTCTACAACCGCCTTGTACGACGCGACCGTACGGCCGTGGCGGCCGGCTTCGGTCTGCTGCGGCTGGCCGGAGCGCCCTCCCTGGGGTGGCTGGACGTCAAGACGTCCGGTGACGTCGAGGTGCCGGTCATCGAGGCCGCCATCGACGAGGAGCTCGCCCGGTTCGCGGCGGAGGGCCCCACGGCCGAGGAAATGGAGCGCGCCCAGGCCCAGTTGGAGCGCGAGTGGCTGGACCGGCTGGGCACGGTCGCGGGCCGCGCCGACGAACTGTGCCGGTACGCCGTCCTGTTCGGCGACCCGCAGCTCGCCCTGACCGCCGTACAGCGCGTCCTCGACGTGACGGCGGAGGAGGTCCAGGAGGCCGCCAAGGCCCGCCTGCGCCCCGACAACCGCGCGGTGCTCGTGTACGAGCCCATCGCGGACGAGGATGACGAAGCAGAGGCCGGCGACGAGAACGAGGAGGCGGCCAAGTGACCGAGCTCGCCACGATGGAATTCCACCCGCAGCCCCAGGCCGGCGAGGCCAGGCCGTGGGCCTTCCCGGCGCCCGAGCGCGGGACGCTGGGCAACGGCCTGACCGTGCTGCGCTGCCACCGTCCCGGCCAGCAGGTCGTCGCCGTCGAGGTGCTCCTGGAGGCACCCCTGGACGCCGAACCGGCCGGCCTGGACGGTGTCGCCACGATCACCGCGCGCGCCTTCTCCGAGGGCACCGACAAGCACTCCGCCGAGGAGTTCGCCGCCGAGCTGGAGCGCTCCGGCGCCACCCTCGACGCGCACGCCGACCACCCGGGCATCCGGCTGAGCCTGGAGGTCCCGGCCTCGCGCCTGGCCAAGGGGCTCGGTCTGCTGTCCGACGCGCTCAGGGCGCCCGCCTTCGCGGACAGCGAGGTCGAGCGGCTGGTCCGCAACCGCCTCGACGAGATCCCGCACGAGACGGCCAACCCGTCCCGCCGCGCCGCCAAGGAGCTCTCCAAGGAGCTGTTCCCGGCGACCTCGCGCATGTCGCGCCCGCGCCAGGGCACCGAGGAGACCGTCCAGAAGATCGACTCCGGGGCCGTACGCGCCTTCTACGAACGGCACGTCCGCCCCGCCACGGCCACCGCCGTGGTCGTCGGCGACCTCACCGGCATCGACCTGGACGCCCTGCTCGCGGACACCCTGGGCTCGTGGACGGGCTCCACCGCGCAGCCGCGCCCCGTGCCGCCGGTGACCGCCGACGACACCGGGCGGGTCGTGATCGTGCACCGACCCGGCGCCGTCCAGACGCAGTTGCTCATCGGCCGCGTCGGCTCCGACCGGCACGACCGCGTGTGGCCCGCGCAGGTGCTCGGCACGTACTGCCTCGGCGGCACCCTCACTTCCCGCCTGGACCGCGTCCTGCGCGAGGAGAAGGGCTACACCTACGGTGTGCGCGCGTTCGGCCAGGTGCTGCGCTCGGCACCCGACGGCACGGGCGCGTCGATGCTCGCCATCAGCGGCTCCGTGGACACCCCGAACACCGGTCCCGCGCTGGACGACCTGTGGACGGTGCTCCGCAAGCTCGCCGAGGGCGGACTCACCGACGCCGAGCGGGACATCGCCGTACAGAACCTCGTCGGGGTGGCGCCGCTCAAGTACGAGACCGCCGCGGCCGTCGCGAGCACGCTGGCCGACCAGGTCGAGCAGCACCTGCCCGACGACTACCAGGCGACGCTGTACCAGCAACTCGCCGCGACCGGCACCGTGGAGGCCACCGCGGCGGTCGTGAACGCCTTCCCGGTGGACCGGCTGGTGACGATCCTCGTCGGCGACGCGGAGCAGATCAAGGAGCCCGTGGAGGCCCTCGGCATCGGCGAAGTGACCGTCGTTCCGGCGGAGTAGACGCGGTAGCGGCACACGCGCGTGGGGAGGCCCTGGTGACTGAAGCGTCACCAGGGCTCCCTATTGTCCGAATTGGGGGAGAGGTTGCCTGTCTGCCCTGTGGCATGTGCAACAAAAACCGTGATCCGTTTGGGGATTGAAAGTGGCCCCCTTTAGCGTCGGTCCGGCTGTCCGTCAGGCACCGCGCCGCACTCGTGGCACCGGACAGTCATCGCCGAGTCCCCGTACGGCGCGAGCCAGGGGAGCCGGGGACCCACGTCCCTGGGGTGAATCGGACGCCCGCGCGCAGCGAGGGGGTCCGTAGGAGACCTTCCTGCTCCGAACCCGTCAGCTAACCCGGTAGGCGAGAAGGAAGGAAAGGACCAGCCACTTCATGGCGTTCACCCGCGCCACCGGGAAGCACCGTCGCCCGAGCCGGACCCACCGCACCACCGTTCGTGCCGCGAGTGTCGCGGCTCTCGCCACCTCCGGCGTCGTAGGCACCCTGGCCGCCGCCCCGGCGTTCGCCGCGGAGCCCGCCCCCGAACAGACCGGCCTCACCCCCGTCGTCGCCATCGGCGACTCCGTGGCCGACAAGATCGACGCCCAGGCCGCCGCCCAGCGTGAGGCCGCCGCCGAGCAGCAGGCCAGGGAGACCGCCCGCGCCAAGGCCGCCGCGCAGGCCAAGGCGGCCCGTGAGGCCGAGGCACGCGCCGCCCGCGAGGCCGAGCGCAAGAGGCTCAACACCTTCGTCGCGCCGGTCGCCGACTCCTATGTGTCCACCGGCTACAAGACCGGAGGCTCCCTGTGGTCCTCCGGTGCCCACACCGGCATCGACTTCCACGCCTCGACCGGCACCTCCGTGCACGCGGTGGGCTCCGGCACCGTCGTCGAGGCCGGCTGGGGCGGCTCGTACGGCAATGAAGTCGTGATCAAGATGGCCGACGGCATGTACACCATGTACGGCCACCTGTCGTCCATCGGTGTCTCGGTCGGCCAGAGCGTCACCCCGGGCCAGCAGATCGGCCTCTCCGGGGCGACCGGCAACGTCACCGGACCGCACCTCCACTTCGAGGCGCGTACGACCGCCGAGTACGGCTCGGACGTCGACCCCGTCGCCTACCTCCGCAAGCACGGCGTGAACGTCTGACGACGCGGCGCCGCACTTCCTGAAGCCCCAGCCCGCCCGGCCGGGGCTTTCGGCGTTTCCGGAGCCCGCCTGTCCAAAAAATATCCATGGATTCCGGCCCGCCATCGGAAATTCCCGCTCATTGCAATAGAGTCACGGAACACACGTCAATCGTCGACGTTTCACGGGGATTAAGGCGGAGGTCGGACATGCGTATTCCGGCGCACTCGGTATGCACGGCGATCCGGGACGACATCGTCGCCGGTGTCTACGAGCGCGGCGGCCGGCTCACGGAGGAACTCCTCGCGCGCCGGTACGGCGTCTCGCGCGTCCCCGTGCGGGAGGCCCTGCGCACGCTGGAGGCCGAGGGGTTCGTGGTGACCCGGCGGCACGCGGGCGCGTGCGTCGCGGAACCGACCGAGCAGGAGGCCGCCGACCTGCTGGAGATGCGGATGCTGCTGGAGCCGCTCGGCGCCTCGCGGGCCGCCCAGCGGCGCACCGAGGCCCATCTGAAGGTGCTGCGCGGCCTCGTCAGGCTGGGCCAGGAGCGCGCCAGGCGGGGCAACAGCGAGGATCTGCGCTCCCTGGGCAGTTGGTTCCACGAGACGCTGGCCCAGGCCTCCGGGAGCCCCGCGCTGACCTCGATGCTGACCCAGTTGCGGCACAAGATCGCCTGGATGTACGCGGTGGACGCGCCGGCCAACCCCGTCGAGTCCTGGGCCGAGCACGGGGCCATCGTGGACGCGGTGGCGCGCGGCGACAGCGAGCGCGCGCGAGCGATCACCGCCCTGCACACCGAGCGCGCGGGCAGCGCGCACCGGCTGCGCTTTCCCGGAGGGGCGGGCGGCGCGGACCGTGTGAGGACTTCGCAACCTCCCGTAAACATGTCGGGCCTGCGGCATTAACACGGGCACCGTATACAAAGAGAGACTAATTCGCGGGGGATTATTTCTGCTGCCCGCAAGTGGAATTGCGAAGGGCTCGCCCGGTAATTCGGGCGAGCCCTTCGAGGTTGCGGCACATCGGTTTTGCGGCGGAATCACCGCAACCATCAATTGCGGGTTCCTCAGACGGTCTCGGGGAGTTCCTCGAGACCCTCCGCGACCAGCTTCGCCAGCCGGTCGAGGGCCGCGTCCGCGCCCTCGGCGTCGGAGGCGAGGACGATCTCCTCGCCGCCCTGGGCGCCCAGGCCCAGAACCGCGAGCATGGAGGCCGCGTTGACGGGGTTGCCGTCGGCCTTGGCGATCGTCACGGGGATACCCGAGGCCGTGGTGGCCCGGACGAAGATGGAGGCGGGGCGGGCGTGAAGGCCCTCCGCCCAGCCGACGTTGACGCGGCGCTCAGCCATGTGATGCTGCCCTTCAGAGTCTCAGGGTTGTCTAGACCAGTTTCCCACACGTGAAGCGAGCCCGGACCGGTCCCGTGGACCGTCCGGAGCGAGTCGTCGGACCGCGGCCTCGGCCCGACTTCCCCTTGCTGCTTTTTCACCCACAGACTGCCTCGCGCCGTTGTCGGACGCGAGCCGTACGCTGGGCCCCATGCAGCAGACCTCGTCGGACCGGCACGAGTACCCCGCCCACTGGGAAGCCGACGTGGTGCTGCGCGACGGAGGTACCGCGCGCGTCAGGCCCATCACCGTCGACGACGCCGAGCGCCTGGTCAGCTTCTACGAGCAGGTCTCCGACGAGTCGAAGTACTACCGCTTCTTCGCGCCGTATCCTCGCCTGTCCGCCAAGGATGTCCACCGCTTCACGCACCACGACTTTGTGGACCGGGTGGGACTCGCGGCCACCGTCGGCGGCGAGTTCATCGCCACCGTACGCTATGACCGCATTAGTGCCGACGGGCGTGCCGCCTCCGCCCCCGCCGACGAGGCCGAGGTCGCCTTCCTGGTGCAGGACGCGCACCAGGGGAGGGGCGTCGCGTCCGCCCTCCTGGAGCACATCGCGGCCGTCGCCCGCGAGCGCGGCATCCGCCGTTTCGCCGCCGAGGTGCTGCCCGCCAACAACAAGATGATCAAGGTGTTCACGGACGCCGGCTACACCCAGAAGCGCAGCTTCGAGGACGGCGTCGTACGCCTGGAGTTCGATCTCGAACCCACTGACAGGTCCCTCGCCGTGCAGCGCGCGCGGGAGCAGCGCGCCGAAGCGCGGTCCGTACGACGGCTGTTGGTGCCCGGCTCGGTCGCCGTCGTCGGTGTGGGCCGTGCCCCCGGAGGGGTGGGCCGCAGCGTTCTCGACAACATCAGGGACGCCGGGTTCACCGGCAGCCTGTACGCCGTGAACAAGGCCCTCCCCGAGGAGCGGAAGGACCTCGACGGGGTGCCCGCGTACCGCTCGGTGCGCGACATCGAGGGCCCTGTGGATCTCGCGGTCGTCGCCGTCCCGGTCGAGCACGTACCCGAAGTCGTCACCGAGTGCGGCGAGCACGGGGTGCAGGGGCTCGTCGTGGTCACCGCCGGCTATGCCGAGAGCGGCCCCGAGGGACGCGAGCGCCAGCGCGAACTCGTGCGCCACGCGCGCACGTACGGGATGCGCATCATCGGGCCGAACGCCTTCGGGGTCATCAACACCGCCGCCGACGTACGGCTGAACGCGTCCCTCGCGCCCGAGATGCCCCGCCCCGGACGCATCGGCCTGTTCGCGCAGTCCGGAGCCATCGGCATCGCCCTGCTGTCCCGGCTGCACCGGCGCGGCGGCGGGGTCACCGGAGTCACCGGAGTCTCCACGTTCGTCTCGTCCGGCAACCGCGCGGACGTGTCCGGCAACGACGTCCTTCAGTACTGGTACGACGATCCCGACACCGACGTCGCCCTCATGTACCTGGAGTCCATCGGCAACCCCCGCAAGTTCACCCGCCTCGCGAGGCGCACCGCGGCGGCGAAGCCGCTGGTCGTGGTCCAGGGCGCGGGATCCGCCCCCCAGGGACACGCCGTACGGGCGACGCGCCTGCCGCACGCGACCGTGTCCGCGCTGCTGCGCCAGGCCGGCGTCATCCGCGTCGAGACGATCACCGAACTGGTCGACACGGGACTGCTGCTCGCACGCCAGCCGTTGCCCGGCGGGGCGCGGGTCGCGATCCTGGGCAATTCCGAGTCACTGGGACTGCTGACCTACGACGCGTGCCTCTCCGAGGGACTGCGGCCGCTCGCTCCGCTGGACCTGACCACGGCGGCGACGGCGGAGGACTTCCACCGGGCACTGTCGGACGCGTTGGCCGACGAGACGTGCGACGCGGTGGTCGTGACGGCGATACCGGCGGTGGGGGAGGGGCCGGCGGAGGACGCGGCGTTGGCGGAGGCGTTGCGGTCGGCCGCCGAGGAGGTCCCCGGGAAGCCGGTGCTGGTGGTGCACGTGGAACTGGGAGGGCTCGCCGAGGCGTTGTCGGCCGCGATGAGCACGGCACCTCAGGCTGTTTCGAAGCAGGGGGACCCCCATCGCCCCGCGGAACGACTGCCCGCCGCGGAAGTGGAACAAGGGGGCGCCACGGTGCAGGCACCCGAAGGGGCCGGCCTCATCCCCGCCTACCCCGCCGCCGAGCGTGCCGTCCGGGCCCTCGCCGAAGCCGTGAAGTACGCGCAGTGGCGGCGCGAGGCCGTCGACCCCGGCAGGGTGCCCGAGTTCGAGGACATCGACGAGAAGGGCGCCGCCGGCCTGATCGGCGGCCTCCTCGCGCGCGGGCAGGGGCTCACGCTCGGCGTCGACGAGACGTGCGACCTGCTCGGGATGTACGGCGTCGATGTCCATCGCGCGCTGCCCGCGCCCACCCCCGAAGACGCCGCCGAGGCCGCCCGCACCCTTGGCTATCCGGTCGCCCTGAAGGCCACCGCCCCGCACCTGCGACACCGGGCCGACCTGGGCGGCGTACGGCTGGATCTGGCGGGCGAGGAGCAACTGCGGCGCGCGTACGCCGAGTTGGGCGAGTTGTTCGGGACGCCGGAGGAGCTGCGGCCGGTGGTGCAGCGGATGGCGCCGCGCGGGGTCGACACCGTCGTACGGGCCGTCATCGATCCGGCGGCCGGAGCCGTGCTGTCGTTCGGGCTCGCCGGAGCCGCCTCGCAGTTGCTCGGGGACACCGCGCACCGGCTGATTCCGGTCACGGACCGGGAGGCCGCCTCGCTGATCCGGTCGATCCGGACGGCACCGCTCCTGTTCGGCTGGCGCGGTTCGACGCCGGTCGACACGCCTGCGCTGGAGGAGCTGATGCTGCGGGTGTCCCGGCTGGTCGACGATCACCCCGAGGTCGTCGCCGTGACCCTGGAGCCGGTCGTCGTGGCCGCGCACGGCCTGAGCGTGCTCGGCGCCTCCGTCCGCCTGGCCCCGCCGCCCGCCCGCGACGACCTCGGCCCGAGGACGCTTCCCGTGTACTGATCGTGCGTCGACCCTCCACTTGACCGTCCACTGAGACAGGTGGGATCGGACCGTCCTGAGCGGTGCCTCGCAGTCAGTGGGCCACCGTAGGATGGGCGTATGGCCAAGACCAGTACGACGACCCAGGGGCTGCGTGCGGCGATCGAGCGCAGCGGCTACTACCCGGCCCTTGTGGCCGAGGCGGTGGAGGCCGCCGTCGGCGGCGAGCCCATGCGGTCGTTCCTGGTCCACCAGGAGACCACGTTCGACCAGAACGAGGTACGCCGCCATGTGACCGTGCTGGTCCTCACCGGCAACCGCTTCATCGTCAGCCACACCGACGAGCAGGCCGCCGACACCACCTCCCCGACGCCGTACGCCACGACGTCCACGGAGTCCGTGAAGCTCGGCCGGATCTCGTCCGTGGTGCTCAGCCGCGTGGTCGCCAACCCGGAGTCGTACGTGCCGGGCACACCGCCCCGCGAGGTCGTGCTGACCATCGGCTGGGGAGCCGTCGCCCGCATCGACCTGGAGCCGGCCGCCTGCGGCGACCCCAACTGCGAGGCCGACCACGGCTACACGGGCAACTCGACGGCGGACGACCTGAGCCTGCGCGTCAGCGAGGCCGGGGACGGCCCGGAGACGGTCCAGCAGACGCTCGCCTTCGCACAGGCGCTCTCCGAGGCGACCGCGGACGTCACGCGCTGATGTCCCAGTCCGCCACCTGGGACCACCCTGAACCCCTCACCGTCGAGTCCGCGCCCGTCCCCGAGTACGGCTCCGGCTCCCTCGCCGATCTGCTGCCCACGCTGGCCGCGGGCATGGGCGTACCCGGCACGACCGCGGCGATCCCGGAACTGACCGCGGCCGACCGCAACTGCGTCTTCCTGATCGACGGCCTCGGCTGGGAGCAGATCAAGGACCACGCCGACGAGGCGCCCTATCTGCACGCGCTCCTGAGCAGCTCGCGCGGCGGCACGGGACGCCCGCTCACCGCCGGCTACCCGGCGACCACCGCGACCTCCCTGGCCTCCGTCGGCACCGGCCTGCCGCCGGGCGCCCACGGCCTGCCCGGCTACACCGTGCGCAACCCGGCCACCGGCGCGCTCATGAACCAACTGCGCTGGCAGCCGTGGACCGAGCCGAAGTCCTGGCAGCCGTACCCCACGATCTTCCAACTGGCCCACGAGGCGGGCGTGCACGCCGCCCAGGTGTCGTCCCCCACCTTCCAGAACACCCCGCTGACGAAGGTCGCCCTCAGTGGCGGATCGTTCCACGGGCGGCTGACCGGCGAGGAGCGCATGGACCTCGCGGCCGAGCAACTGGCCGCCGGGGACCGCTCCTTGGTGTACACGTACTACGCCGAACTCGACGGCGCGGGCCATCGCTACGGCGTCGCCTCCGACACCTGGCGCGGCCAACTCATGTACGTCGACCGGCTCGTCCAGCGCCTCGCCGAGCAACTGCCGCCGCGCAGCGCGCTGTACGTCACCGCCGACCACGGCATGATCGACGTGCCCTTCGACGAGGAGCACCGCATCGACTTCGACGCGGACTGGGAGCTGCGCGCCGGGGTCGCCCTGCTCGGCGGCGAGGGCCGCGCCCGCCATGTCTACGCGGTCCGGGGCGCCGAGAGCGACGTGCTGACCTGCTGGCGCGAGGTGCTCGGCGAGCAGTTCTGGGTCGCGTCGCGGGACGAGGCGATCGCGGCGGGCTGGTTCGGCCCGAAGATCGACGAGCGGGTGTACGACCGTCTCGGCGACGTGGTCGCCGCCGCCCGGGACGACGTCCTGATCATCGCGTCCGAGCGCGAGCCGAAGGAGTCGGCGATGGTCGGCAACCACGGTTCGATGACCCCTGCCGAGCAACTCGTCCCCCTGCTCGAAGTACGCTCCTGAAGTCCCTCCGCTGCCCCCTCCGCCGAAAGGTGCTCAACTCCCCATGCCCGAGCTGGTGTTCTTCTCCGGAACGATGGACTGCGGGAAGTCGACCCTGGCGCTCCAGATCGAGCACAACCGCTCGGCGCGCGGCCTGGCGGGGATGATCTTCACGCGGGACGACCGCGCGGGCGAGGGGAAGCTTTCTTCCCGGCTCGGCCTGGTCACCGACGCTGTGGAGGTCGAGGACGAGCAGGACCTGTACGGGTATGTCGTCGACCACCTCTCCCAGGGCGGCCGCGCGGACTACGTCATCGCCGACGAGGCGCAGTTCCTGGCGCCGGTGCAGATCGACCAACTCGCGCGCGTGGTCGACGATCTGGGCCTCGACGTCTACGCCTTCGGCATCACGACCGACTTCCGCTCCAAGCTCTTCCCCGGCTCCCAGCGCCTGGTCGAACTCGCCGACCGCGTCGAGGTCCTCCAGGTCGAGGCCCTCTGCTGGTGCGGCGCCCGCGCCACCCACAACGCCCGCACGGTAGGCGGCGAGATGGTCGTCGAGGGCGCACAGGTCGTCGTGGGCGACGTCAACCAGGCGGAAGCGGTCGGCTACGAGGTCCTGTGCCGCCGCCACCACCGCCGCCGCATGACGTCCGCCACGGCGCGTGCGGCGGCGCTGTCACCGGACGTCCTGCCGATGACGTCGGCCTAGGCCTCCGTAGAATCGTTCAACGATACGGAGATCCGCTGCGCTCGCCCGCACCGGAAGCGACCCGAAGGGCTAACGCGGCCCCTGGATCACCGAGAACATCGCGCCCTCCGGGTCGGCGACCGTCGCCACGCGGCCGTGGGGGCTGTCGTGCGGTGGTCTGAGGGTGTGGCCGCCGAGGTCCGTGACGCGGCGCAGGGCCTCGTCCGTGTCGGCGACCTCGAAGTACGTCATCCAGTGCGGGCCCCGGTCGCGGGGCAGGATCGCGCCGACGCCGTGGATGCCGGCGACCGGGTGGCCGTCCAGGTGCAGGGTGACGTAGTCGAAGTCGTCGGAGTCCACCGGCACCTCCTCGTAGCCGAACACCGCCTCGTAGAACTTGGCGACGCTCGCGGTCTCCGAGGTCAGCAGTTCGTTCCAGGCGGGTGTGCCGGGGACCCCGGTGATCACCGTGCCGAGGTGCGCCGAGGCCTGCCAGATGCCGAACACCGCCCCCGACGGGTCGGAGCCGATCGCCAGGCGCCCGGCCTCGGCCGCGTCCAGGGGGCCCACCCCGACCGTGCCGCCGCACATCCGTACCGTCTCGGCCGTCTGGTCCACGTCGTCCGAGGCGAGATACGGCGTCCAGGCGATGGGCAGATGCCGGTCCGCCGGCAACTGGCCGATGCCGGCCACCTCCTGCCCGTCGAGCAGGGCCCGCGCGTAGGGGCCGAGCTGCTGGGGGCCGGGTTGGAATTCCCAACCGAACAGCTCCCCGTAGAACTCCTGGGTCGTGGCCATCCCGTGCACCATCAGACTCACCCAGCAGGGTGAGCCCTGCGTACGCCGAGTGTGCGTGTCGCCGTTCAGGCCGGCCGACCCCCGTGCCTCGGTCATCGTCACCTTCTCCTCGGCCCCTCGCGGTGGCCGTGTCGCTTCCGCTCTGCGGATCCGCGCGCCGCAGCCGCGTGCACGCCCCGTGCCGATGCTCGCACCCCCTGTGACGCACCGCGCCCCGGCCGCGCCGTCGACGGGCGGCTCACGTGGAGAGGATGGCCGATCTGCGGCCACTCGTCCGTTTCCGGGCGATTGCCGAGGGGTGTCCATCGGTTGTACAGCATGTGCTCGTTCCCGTACGCCTCGTGATCGAGGCTGTCCGGCCGAGCAGAGTAGTCGGACCTGGACGCGGCGGCCACCCCTTGCGCAAGGATGGTGGCCATGAACGCCATCATCTCCGCATCCGAACTGGCGAGCGATATCGCCGGGACGAACCCGCCGGTCCTGCTCGACATCCGCTGGCAGCTCAGCGTCGCGAAGGCCGCAGGTGAGCCGTCTTTCGACGGCCGCGCCGAGTACGCGGCCGGGCACATCCCGGGCGCTGTCTACGTAGACCTCGATCAGGAACTGGCCTCGGCCCCCGGCGCCAACGGCCGCCACCCCCTCCCCGACATCGGGCGCTTCGGCGCCGCGATGCGGCGTGCGGGCGTGTCGACCGGCCGGCCGGTGGTCGTGTACGACGGCGGACAGGGCTGGGCGGCGGCACGCGCGTGGTGGCTGCTGCGCTGGACGGGTCACCCGGACGTGCGGGTGCTCGACGGCGGCCTTCCCTCCTGGGAGGGGTCTCTGGAGACGGCCGCACCGACGCCGGCCGAGGGCGACTTCACGCCGGAACCGGGTGCCGTGGCACTCCTGGACGCGGACGCGGCCGCCGCGCTCGCCCGTAGCGGGGTCCTGTTCGACGCCCGCGCGGGGGAGCGTTACCGGGGCGAGGTGGAGCCGATCGACCGGGTGGGCGGCCACATCCCGGGCGCGCTGTCCGCGCCGACCAACGAGAACGTGGGCGCGGACGGCCGCTTCCTCCCGGCGGAGGAACTGGCCGCCCGCTTCAAGACGTTGGGTGCCACGGAAGGCACGGGCGTCGGCGTGTACTGCGGCTCGGGCGTCTCGGGCGCCCACGAGGTACTGGCGCTCGCGGTGGCCGACATTCCGGCCGGGCTGTACGTCGGCTCCTGGTCGGAATGGTCCGCGGACCCGGAGCGACCGGTCGCCGTCGGCCCCGACCCGCAGTAGCAGCCGTACGACGAGGAGGGCCCGCGACCGAAACCGGCGCGGGCCCTCCTCGTCGTACGACGGACTAGTCCTGCTTCTTCCTTCGGGTCCCGAACACGATCTCGTCCCAGCTCGGAACCGCTGCTCTACGGCCAGGACGGACGCCGTCCGCCTCTGCCTGGCGGTCGGTCGAGCCGATGAGCCGGTCGCGGTGGGCGCCGACGGAACGGGGCATGAGCACGTCCGCGTAGGCCGAACCGGCCGAGGCCGCTGGTGCCGGGGGCTCCTCCGCCTCCGGTTCGACGGCGGGCTCCTCCGGGGGCTCCGAGGGGCGCTCGGGGACCACCATGTCGCCGCGGAAGCTCGGCACCGCCTCCAGGAGGCTGGTCAGCGAGTCGCGCTCGCTCTCCTCGACCGGCTCGGGCGACGGCAGCGCGGGACGCTCCGGGCGCTCCAGGGCACGGTCCAGCGGGCGGTCGCGCGGCAGCCGGGCGATCCGCGGCACGAACGGGAAGCTGGGCTCGGGGGTGGCGGAGAGGTCGTCCGACTCACCGATCAGCGAGCGCGCCTCGTCGTCGACGGCCTGGACGAGCCGCCGGGGCGGGTCGTACGTCCAGCTCGCCGAGTGCGGTTCGCCCGCGACCCGGTAGACCAGCAGGACCTCCCAGGTGCCGTCGTCGCGGCGCCAGGAGTCCCACTGGACGGTGTCCTTCTCGGCACCGCGCAGCGTCAGGCGCTCCTGGACGGCCTCGCCGAGCTGGGGGCCCGCGTTCTCACCGGGGCGGCGGACAGGAGTCTTCCGGGCCCGCTCGGCCATGAAGGCGCGCTCCGCGAGGACCGGGCCCTCGAAGCGGCGCACCCGGTCGACGGGGATGCCGGCGAGCTGAGCGACCTCCTCGGCGGAGGCGCCGGCACGTATGCGTGCCTGAATGTCTCGGGGGCGGAGATGGCTCTCCACCTCGATCTCGATCTGGCCGAGGCGGGGACGGTCGCCGCGGACCGCGGCGCGCAGACGCTCATCAATCGGAAGCGTGTACTCCGTGCTGTCCGCAGCCTTCAGCACCAGCCGTGTGCCGTCGTTAGAGACGGCCACGACACGCAGTTCGGGCATGGGAACCTCCCGGGTGGTGCCTGCCGACGTCACGTGCGTCGCTGCTTCCGCTAGTCGAGTGTGGCCTGCCCGGGTGCAGCCTGCCACAACCTTGCCGAGTTGCCCGGCGTGTCGGGCACGGGCCCGGGCTCGCCGTTATGGCACGGTTACCTATTCGCAACGCTAAGTGACCAACTACGTCACCCTGTGCAACTGGCCCCTTCGGGGCGGTCCAATAAGGCCGCGGACGCCCTGGCGGGAGGCCTGACCCAGGGCTCGCAACAGTACTCCATTTGGACCACGTGCGTGGATTGGCACGCCGCCCAACTTCTTGCGGTGGGCGGGACTTGGCGGCCCGGGGCGGGGCTCGGTCGATCTTGAAAGTGGCGTACTTCACGCAATAGCCGGAAACGGAACTATCGGTTTCGGCCGTACGTCCCTTTGTCGTACAGATAGTTGATCAGGTACGAGAAAGGTAGGCCAGGTCCCGGAATGCGTGCAAGGCCCGATGTCAGCAAGAAGCGGATCGATCTGAGCGTCCCTCAAGTCGCGGGCGGTGCGGTGGCGGCGGTGGTGGCCGCCAAACTCGCCTCCTACTTCGGGGTCTACGGCACGATCCTCGGCGCCGGCGTCGTGAGCGCGATAGCCACCTCCGGAGGCTCCGTCTTCCAGCACTTCTTCAGCCGGACCGGCGCCACGCTCCGGGAGGCGACCGTCACGTCCAAAGAGCCGGAGCAACCTCCCGCGCGCCCGGGGGAGTTCACGGAGGGCACCGTCTACCGCGCGCGGGTGGGCGGTTGGAAGCGGCCGGTGCTCGCCGCGGCCCTCGTCTTCGGGGTCACCATGACCGGGATCACCGTCTACGAGCTGGTGTCCGGCGACAGCTTCAGCGGCGGCAAGGGGACCACGGTCAGCGCCGCCGTCACCGGACACGACACGTCCTCGTCCACGAAGTCCGGCGACGACGAGCCGAGTCCGGCCGGTTCCCTGTCCGCCTCCCCGAGCGGCTCGTCGGCCGACCCGGAGACTTCGTCCGGCCCGACTGACGACGGCACATCGTCCGACAGCGGCGGTACGACGGTCAGTCCGACGCCGGCGCCCAGCGTCTCGGGCGGCGGCGGTACGTCGACCGCCACGCCCAGCGCGTCGGCTACTGACCCAGCACCCTCCGCAAGTAGTCGTTCTGGAACCGACGATCAGGATCCAGCCGATCCCGCAGCGCCGTGAACTCGCCGAAGCGCGGGTAGACCCCGGCCAAGTACTCGGCGTCCCGGGTGTGCACCTTGCCCCAGTGCGGCCGGCCCTCGTGCGCGGTGAGGATGCGCTCGGCGGCGGTGAAGTACGCCTGGTAGGGGGTGCCCTTGAACATGTGCACGGCGATGTAGGCGCTGTCCCGGCCGGAGGCGGTGGACAGGGCGATGTCGTCCGCCGGTGCGGTGCGGACCTCGACCGGATAGCTGACCCTGAAGTCGGAACGGTCGACCATCGCCTTCAGTTCCCGCAGCGCGTCCACCAGGGCCGCGCGCGGGACGGCGTACTCCATCTCCACGAACCGCACGCGGCGGGGCGATGTGTAGACCTTGTAAGGAATGTCCGTGTAGGTCCGCGTGGACCAGGCCCGGGTGGAGATCTGGGCGATGGTCGGAATGGCCGCGGGCGCCGCGCGGCCGACCATGTTGGCCACCTGCCAGAGGCCGTTGGAGACGAACTCGTCCTCGAACCAGCCGGCCACCTTGCCCACCGGCTGCTCCGGTCCCGCGCTGCGGTTGTTGCGCTTGGTGTTGGTGCTCGCGGTGTGCGGGAACCAGTAGAACTCGAAGTGCTCGTTCTCCGCCCAGAGTTCGTCGAAGCGTCCGGTGACCTCGTCGAAGGTCATCGGCTCCTCGCGGGCCGTGAGCAGGAAGACGGGCTCCACGGCGAACGTGATCGCCGTGACGACGCCCAGGGCGCCGAGGCCTATCCGGGCGGCCGCGAACACGTCCGGGTTCTCCTTCTCGGAGCAGGTGAGCACCGAGCCGTCCGCCGTGACCAGCTCAAGACCCCTGATCTGGGCGGCTATCGACGCCGACTCACGGCCGGTGCCGTGCGTGCCGGTGCTGATCGCGCCGGAGACCGTCTGCTCCATGATGTCGCCCATGTTCGTGAGCGACAGACCCTCGCGCGCGAGAGCCATGTTGAGTCTCTTGAGCGGGGTGCCCGCCTCGACCGTGACCGTCAAGGCATCGCGATCAATGTTGCGGATGCCGGTCAACAGTTGAGGGCGGATCAACACACCGTCGGTGGCGGCGATCGACGTGAAGGAGTGCCCGGATCCGACGGCCTTCACCGTCAGCCCGTCCTCACCGGCCCTCCGTACGGCCGCGGCCAGTTCCTCGACTGAAGCGGGCGTGACCTCCCGCGCGGGACGGGACGCGACCGTGCCGCCCCAGTTACGCCACGTGCCGTTCTTCGCGCTCGCTGTGGTGCTCAACGGTGCCTCCACGACCCGGCGCCGGTCTGCTGAGCCGGCGGTACCCGAGGAAACCCACCGCGACCGCGACGGCACCGGCGACGACCGGAACCCCGTACCCGGCACGCGCGCCGGCTGCGTCGATCACCCAGCCGGCGACGGAGGAGCCGAGCGCGACCCCGACCGCCAGGCCGGTGCTCACCCAGGTCATGCCCTCGGTGAGCTTCGCGCGAGGTACGTGCTCTTCTATGAGGGACATCGTCGTGATCATCGTGGGTGCGATGGACAGGCCCGCAAGGAACAGCGCCACGGCCAGAAGCGGCAAGTTTCCGACCAGTAGGAGGGGGATCATACTCACGGCCATCGCGCATATGCCCAGCAGCCACCGACGTTCCGGGGCTCCCCGGAAGCGCAGCAGCCCGAACACGACCCCCGCCGCGCACGAGCCCGCCGCGTACAGGGCGAGCACCACGCTGGCACCGCCCTTGTGGCCCTGCTCGTCGGCGAACGCGACGGTGACGACATCGACCGCCCCGAAGATCGCCCCGGTCGCCACGAAGGTGGCCACCAGTACCTGGAGACCGGCCGCCCGCAGCGCCGAGCCGCCGCCGTCGACGCCCCGCACGCGCGGGTGCGGCGCGGGCTCGGTGGCGCGCTGGGCGGTCAGCCAGAAGACACCGACCGCAAGGAAGCAGGCGGCCAGCAGGGGACCGGCCTCCGGGAACCACGCCGTGGACAGTCCGATGGAGATGATCGGTCCGAAGATGAAGCACACCTCGTCGACCACGGACTCCAGGGAGTACGCGGTGTGCAGTTGCGGGGTGCCCCGATAGACGGCCGCCCAGCGCGCGCGGACCATCGCACCCAGGCTCGGCACCGATCCGATCCCGGCGGCGCACACGAACAGCACCCAGTCCGGCCACTCGAAGCGGGCGGCCAGCAGCAGCCCGGCCGCCGCGGCCAGCGCGACGAAGGTCGCCGGACGCAGCACCCGCCGCTGCCCGTACTGGTCCACCCAGCGCGAGATCCGCGGCCCGATCGCGGCGGCGGCCAGCGCGATGGTGGCCGACAGGGCGCCCGCGAGCCCGTACCGCCCGTTGATCTGGGAGATCATCGTGACCACGCCGATGCCCATCATCGACAGCGGCATACGGCCGAGGAACCCCGCGGCGGAGAAGCCCTTGGAGCCGGGTGCGGCGAACAGGGCGCGATAGGGGCTGGGCACGGGTGTCTCCGGTCGGAAAGGCGCGGTGGCGGCTCATCGGTGATGCGGGTGGCGATGCGGTGGCGGCTCAGTAAGGTGCGAATGCGGCTGATACAGCTTACGAGCA
The DNA here is from genome assembly GCF_036227225.1 of Streptomyces sp. NBC_01478. Lineage (GTDB taxonomy): Bacteria > Actinomycetota > Actinomycetes > Streptomycetales > Streptomycetaceae > Streptomyces. The sequence continues at coordinate 8,597,062 of NZ_CP109444.1, forward strand.
GGTCGACCCCGATGCACCCGCCCGGAGGGGCGCCAGGATCTCGGGCCCGGCGGGGTGCCGGAATCCAGGCCGACACCCCGCCGTTTCCCGGCTGTCAGTGACGGGTGGCAGGATCGGAGGCATGCCAGACGTGCTCGATGCCACCCCCTACGACGCCCTGCTCCTGCTCTCGTTCGGCGGCCCCGAAGGCCCGGACGACGTGGTTCCGTTCCTGGAGAACGTGACGCGTGGGCGAGGCATCCCCAAGGAACGCCTCAAGGAAGTGGGGCAGCACTACTTCCTGTTCGGCGGGGTCAGCCCGATCAACGACCAGAACCGCGCCCTCCTGGACGCCCTCCGCAAGGACTTCGCGGACCACGGCCTGGACCTGCCGGTCTACTGGGGCAATCGCAACTGGGCCCCGTACCTCACGGACACCCTGCGGGAGATGGTCGCCGACGGCCGCCGCCGCATCCTGGTCCTCGCCACCAGCGCCTACGCCTCGTACTCGGGCTGCCGCCAGTACCGGGAGAACCTCGCCGACTCCCTGGCCGCCCTCGAGGCCGAAGGCCTCGACCTCCCCGAGGTCGACAAACTGCGCCACTACTTCAACCACCCCGGCTTCCTGGAGCCGATGATCGACGGGGTCCTCGAATCCCTCGCCGACCTCCCCGAGGACGTTCGGGACGGCGCCCACCTCGCCTTCTCGACCCACTCCATCCCGACCGCCGCCGCGGACAGCTCCGGCCCGGTCGAGGGCCACGGGGACGGCGGGGCGTACGTCGAGGAGCACCTGGACGTGGCCCGGCTGATCGCCGACGCCGTCCGCGAGCGCACCGGAATCGACCACCCCTGGCAGCTCGTCTACCAGTCCCGCTCCGGCGCCCCGCAGATCCCCTGGCTGGAGCCCGACATCTGCGACCACCTGGAGGAGCGCCACGCGGCCGGCGTCCCCGCGGTCGTCATGGCACCCATCGGCTTCGTCTCCGACCACATGGAGGTCCTCTACGACCTCGACACGGAGGCCAAGGCCAAGGCCGAGGAACTGGGCCTGCCCGTACGCCGGTCGGCCACCGTGGGCGCCGACCCGCGCTTCGCCGCCGCGATCCGCGAACTCGTCCTGGAGCGCGCGGCCGTCGAGAGCGGACGGCAGGTCACGTCCTGCGCCCTGGGCGCACTCGGCGCCGGCCACAACCTCTGTCCGGTGGGCTGCTGCCCGGCCCGCGCCCCGCGTCCCGCCGCCGCGGGCGCCGACAGCCCCTACGCCTGAGGAGCGCCGTGACCGACCCACTGCACCAGGAACTGCTCGCACTCGCCCAGGAGGCCGCCCACAAGGCCGGCGCCCTGCTGCGGGACGGCCGCCCGGCCGACCTCGCGGTCGCCGCCACCAAGTCCAGCCCCATCGACGTCGTCACCGAGATGGACATCGCCGCCGAGAAGCTGATCACCGACCTGATCTCCGAACAGCGCCCGGACGACGGCTTCCTGGGCGAGGAGGGCGCCTCCGTCACCGGCACCAGCGGTGTCCGCTGGGTCATCGACCCGCTCGACGGCACGGTCAACTACCTGTACGGACTGCCCACTTGGTCCGTCTCCATCGCCGCTGAGCTGCACGGTGAGACCGTCGCCGGGGTCGTTGCGGTCCCGATGCGCGGCGAGACGTTCCACGCGGTGCTCGGCGGCGGGGCGTGGGCCACGGGCGCGTGGGAGGGCGAACGCAGGCTCGCGTGCCGGCCCGCGCCGCCCCTGGAGCAGGCGTTGGTCTCGACCGGGTTCAACTACGTCACCGAGGTACGAGTCCATCAGGCCGCCGTGGCCCAGAAGTTGATCCCGCTGCTGCGTGACATCCGGCGGGGCGGATCCGCCGCGGTCGACCTGTGCGACGTGGCCGCGGGCCGGCTGGACGGCTTCTACGAGCGGGGGTTGAACCCGTGGGACCTCGGCGCGGGCGACCTGATCGCCCGTGAGGCGGGCGCCCTGACCGGTGGACGCCCGGGAGAGCGCCCCGCACGCGATCTGGCGATCGCGGGCACCCCGGGCGTCTTCGAGCCCCTCCAACGCCTCCTGGAGGACTTCGGCGCCTGGCACGACTGACGCGCACACAACCACACGACTCACGCGCACAAAACCAACGGCGAAAGCAGAGGCCAACGGCGAGGGCCCACCAAGTTGGTCTGTCCCCACGCGTCGACCGAACCAAAGAAGGTGCGCGCGGGTAACTGACCAACTCCGGCCCAGCTACTCCGAAGGCCAAAGACCGAAAAGCAGCAGGACCCCGGCGCTGGATTCGCCGGGGTCCCGCTGTCCTGCTGTTCGCACTGATCAGACGCTTGTCGCGCCGACCTCCACACCGTGGTCGGCGGCCAGGCGGCGCAGGTCGTCGAGCTCGGCCTGTTCCACCTCGACGAGGAAGTCGTCGCCCTCGTCACGAGCCCGCGTCAGGTCGGTCTCGGTCGCCCTTATGCGCTGCAGAAGTCCTGCGGTGAATGCGTCCATGCTGCGCCCCCTCGTCCTGGGTCGTGGGTCGGGTGGCACGGGGGTGTGCCGTGGGAAGGGGCGATCACGTCTGCGGATGGGGTGCCCAGCGCTGCCCTGGCTGGGCGGCGACGGTGCCGGACACCCACGCCCGCTCTGCGGAAGCGGTTGGACGTACCACAAGGTGGCTTGCCACGTGCAGAGCGTGATCGCGGGGTGTAAAGCCGTCCTCCCCGCGCTCCCTTCCGTGGAAACCTCAACCCACCGAGAAAATCCCGCATTCCCGGGCCTCACACCTGACCTTCATCTCGCGCCGAGCCGCCTTACAGCCGACTTATGGCCGAAAAGGGCAGGATGGAGGTCACACAGCCACGAAGACCCTGCCCGCGTGCGCCCAGACGCGCTACGCGGGTGGACAGAGGAAGGACAAGCGACGTGCGCGTACTCGTCGTCGAGGACGAGCAACTGCTCGCCGATGCGGTGGCCACCGGACTGCGCCGGGAGGCCATGGCCGTCGACGTCGTGTACGACGGTGCGGCCGCCCTGGAGCGCATCGGCGTCAACGACTACGACGTGGTCGTCCTCGACCGCGACCTCCCGCTCGTGCACGGCGACGACGTCTGCCGCAAGATCGTCGAGCTCGGCATGCCCACGCGCGTGCTGATGCTCACCGCGTCCGGCGACGTCAGCGACCGTGTCGAGGGCCTGGAGATCGGCGCCGACGACTATCTGCCCAAGCCCTTCGCGTTCAGCGAGCTGACGGCACGCGTGCGTGCCCTCGGCCGGCGGACGAGCGTGCCGCTGCCGCCCGTCCTGGAGCGCGCCGGCATCAAGCTGGACCCGAACCGCCGCGAGGTGTTCCGTGACGGCAAGGAAGTCCAGCTCGCGCCCAAGGAGTTCGCCGTCCTGGAGGTGCTGCTGCGCAGCGAGGGCGCCGTCGTCTCCGCGGAGCAGCTCCTGGAGAAGGCCTGGGACGAGAACACGGACCCGTTCACCAACGTCGTGCGCGTCACCGTGATGACCTTGCGCCGCAAGCTCGGTGAGCCCCCGGTCATCGTCACCGTCCCCGGTTCCGGATACCGGATCTGATCCGCTGTGGCCACGACCCCCGCGCCTCCCCAGGCGCCCCCGAAGCCCACCTGGGACCCCAGAAGGCCCGAACCGCCGTTCCCCTGGCTGCGTCCCACCATCCGCATAAGGCTCACGCTGCTGTACGGCGGCATGTTCCTGATCGCCGGCATCCTGCTGCTGTCGATCATCTATCTGCTCGCCGCGCAGGCGCTGAACGTCGGCAGCGACCTGCCCTTCAAGATCACCGAGGGCAAGGTCACCAGCACGATCTGCGACCTGCCCTCCAGTGCCACGCCCGACGTGTTCAACAGCGCGATGAGCAACTGCGTCAACGAGCAGCGGCAGCACGCCCTGGACAACCTGCTCAGCCGCTCGCTCCTCACGCTGCTCGGCCTCGCGGTCATCGCTTTCGCCTTCGGGTACGCGATGGCGGGCCGGGTGCTGTCCCCGCTCGGCCGGATCACTCGCACCGCCCGCGCGGTGGCCGGCTCGGACCTGTCCCGCCGGATCGAGCTGGACGGCCCGGACGACGAGCTGAAGGAACTCGCGGACACCTTCGACGAGATGCTGGAGCGGCTGCAGAGGGCCTTCACCGCGCAGCAGCGCTTCGTCGGGAACGCCTCGCACGAGCTGAGGACGCCGCTGGCGATCAACCGCACGCTCCTGGAAGTGCATCTGTCCGATCCCGGCGCCCCCATGGAGCTGCAACAGCTGGGCAAGACGCTGCTGGCCACCAACGAGCGCAGCGAGCAGCTCGTCGAGGGTCTGCTGCTGCTGGCCCGCAGTGACAACCAGATCGTCGAGCGCAAGCCCGTGGACCTCGCCGAGGTCGCCGAGCAGGCCGTCGACCAGGTGAACGGCGAGGCGGCCGCCAAGGGCGTGGTGATCCGCGGCGAGCAGAAACCCGCGGTCGTCCAGGGCAACGGCGTCCTGCTGGAGCGGATCGCCCTGAACCTGGTGCAGAACGCGGTGCGCTACAACGTGCCCGAGGACGGCTGGGTCGAGGTCACCACCGAGGTCCAGCACGGCCAGGCGGTGCTGGTCGTCTCGAACACGGGTCCGGTGGTCCCGGCGTACGAGATCGACAACCTCTTCGAGCCCTTCAGGCGGCTGCGTACGGAGCGGACGGGCAGCGACAAGGGGGTCGGGCTGGGTCTGTCGATCGCGCGGTCCGTGGCGCGGGCGCACGGTGGCCATATCTCGGCCCAGCCGCGTGAGGGGGGTGGACTCGTGATGCGAGTCACCCTGCCCATCTGAGATCATGTCGCCGACACACGAGGATGTTCGCTTTGCGCGGAATTTTCTGGCCGCTTCTCCGGCACCCTCGTGTGTGATCGATCACAAGCGCGATTTTCGGGCCTTCTACTCTCCGTGATCATGCACCCTGTCGGAAAGCCGGGATAATCCGGGTTTTCGGGGGTCTTGATCACGGGAAGTACACGATGAGGTGCCTTTGAAGAGCGGCATGAGGACCGTGTACGGTCCCCTTCGCCATCCAAGCCGATCACTCTTGAGGGGTCCGGTTGGGTGTCGATTGAGTAACAGACCTTGATGTGAGGCAAAATCTCCGCCTCAGGTCGGGCACAAGTCCGGCCTCTCACGCGTTACGTGCGCTGGAGACACCGCAGACACCCAGAGGGGGAGAGCGCGACATGGCAACGGATTACGACACCCCACGCAAGACCGACGACGACGTCGACTCGGACAGCCTTGAAGAGCTCAAGGCGCGTAGGAACGACAAGTCGACTTCCGCAGTGGACGTCGACGAATTCGAGGCGGCCGAGGGCCTCGAACTGCCCGGAGCGGACCTCTCGAACGAAGAGCTGGCCGTCCGGGTGCTGCCCAAGCAGCAGGACGAGTTCACTTGCATGAGCTGCTTCCTGGTGCACCACCGCAGCCAACTGGCCCGCGAGAAGAACGGCCAGCCGATCTGCCGCGACTGCGACTGAGGAGGGGTCGGCCGTGACTGGCTCGACCCCACCCTGGAAGCGCCGCTCCCCCCGGTCGGGAGCGGACGAAGGGCCGACAGACGGTCCTCATGGCGCGCGTGACGACGAGCGGGGCTCATCCGAACAGGGATCAGCCTCGCTCGAACCGGCGGCCGACCGGGCTGACCTCCCGGTGCCCGCCGACGTTCACCCAGCCGCCCCCGTCGCCAAACGACGGGCGGCGGTGATCCGGGACAAGGCCAAGGAAGGCGTCCGTAAGGGCGGCAGCCGGGCCAGGGCCGGTCTGGCGTACCTCGCCGACCGGATCATCGACATCGCCCCGCGGATCCCCGTACGGGACCTCGAGGCGCTTCGGCGACAGTTCCCGGGCCTCGCCCCCGAACAGCTCGCCGACAAACTGGTGGCGGGCGCGGCGAACGCGACGTCGACGGTCGGCGCGGGCATCGGTGCCGCGGCGATGCTGCCGGTGCCGCCCGCGATGCCCACCGAACTGGCCGCCGAGATCACCGGCGTCGCCGCGATCGAGCTGAAGCTGATCGCCGAGCTCTACGAGGTCTACGGCGTCCGTCCGCCCGGCGACCTCCGGCAGCGCAGTGTCGCGTATCTGAACTCCTGGTCCGGGGAGCGCGGCATCGACGTGACCAAGCCGTCGACCATGAGCGCCGCGCTGAACGGCCACATGAAGCGCGAACTGCGCCAGCAGATCATGAAACGCATGGTCCGCGACCTGCCGAACCTGATGCCCTTCATGGTCGGCGCGGCCGTCGGAGCGGTCATGAACCGCCGGGACACCAGGAAACTCGCCGAGCGCATCCGCAAGGACCTGCGCAAGGCCCAGGTCCCGTGGGACGCGCTGCCCGAACTACCGCCCCTGGAGACCCCGCCGGACCCGCTCCGGATGGGTGAGATCCCGAAGGAACTCGGTCGCTGAAAGGGGCCTAAAAGGGTCCTAGACGGCTGCCGCGCGGGCAGTCTTCAGGGCCTCCGCCAGCCGCTCCGGCTCGCGGGTCGACAGATACAGGTACGGCGTCGGGTCGTCCGGGTCGGTGACCTCGACGCGCAGTGCCCGCGGGATGTAGGAGCGCAGCAGCAGGAAGGCACGGGTGTCGGCCTTGTAGGTGCGCCAGGCGCGGGCCTCCTCCGGGTCCAGGATCTCCGCCTCGCCCAGGGCCGTCACCGGGATCTTCGCCTCGCCCGCGATCAGTTGGTCGCCCACGATCCGGATGCGCAGCGAGCCGTAGGCGCTGGCCATGACGGACGCTGCCGCGGTGCCGCCGACCAGGCCGCCGAGCAGCGGCAGGGTGCCGAAGGGCAGCAGGATCAGGGCGAAGGAGACGCCCACCAGGAACGAGATGAACCACCACGAACGGGGGGCGGTGAGGCGCTCGTCGTAGGGGGAGGCGGAAAGCTGCATGGAACCAAGCTTGGCACGGTGTCGGGAACCTTCCGACGCGCGGGTAAGGTCTGCGGCTGTGAGTGGTACTTCTCCAGCTCTTAAGCCTCCGTCCGACGCCGTGAAACCGGTGCGGCACCCTGACGCGCCCGCGCCGGGCGAGCTGCTCGGTGCGCACTACGAACAGTGTTTCGGATGTGGCGGCGACCAGCCGCACGGGCTGCACCTGGAGGCGCGGGCCGGTGAGGGCGTGACCATCACCGCCGAGTTCACCGTGCGGGCCGCCCACCAGGGCGCCCCCGGCCTCGCGCACGGCGGAGTGCTCGCCAGCGCGCTGGACGAGACCCTCGGCTCGCTGAACTGGCTGCTGCGGACGATCGCGGTGACCGGCCGGCTGGAGACCGACTTCGTGCGGCCGGTACCCGTGGACACCGTGCTGTACCTGGAGGCCGAGGTGACGGCCGTGGCCGGGCGGAAGATCTACTCGACCGCCACCGGACGCATCGGTGCTCCCGACGGGCCCGTCGCCGTGCGCGCCGACGCCCTCTTCATCGAGGTGAAGGTCGACCACTTCATCGACAACGGCCGCCCGCAGGAGATCCGGGCCGCCATGGACGACCCGGACCAGGTCCGGCGTACCCGTGCCTTCGAGGTGAACCCGTGAGCAGTGGCCGTAGTCCCCTGGACGTACTGATCCGGCGCGTCGACCCCGACGTACCGCTTCCGTCGTACGAGCACCCCGGTGACGCGGGAGCCGATCTGCGGACCACCGAGAGCCGGGAACTGAAACCGGGGGAACGGGCCGTACTGCCCACGGGGGTGTCTATCGCGCTCCCCGAGGGGTACGCGGCCTTCGTGCACCCTCGTTCGGGGCTCGCCGCCCGCTGCGGTGTCGCCCTCGTGAATGCCCCAGGGACGGTTGATGCCGGGTACCGTGGGGAGATCAAGGTGATCGTGGTGAATCTCGACCCGTACGAGTCGGTACGGTTCGAGCGCTTCGACCGGATCGCCCAACTGGTCGTCCAGCAGGTCGAGAGGGTCCGCTTCCAGGAGGTCGCGGAGCTTCCCGAATCGGCGCGGGCCGAGGGGGGCTTCGGGTCCACCGGCGGTCACGCCGCCGTGGGCGGCACCACGGGTGGGAATCGATACGCTTCGGTCGTATCCGACCGGGAAGGACAGTGACGTGTTCGGACGTCGCAAGAAGGGCACTGCCGCCGAGGACGCGGCGAGCGAGGCCGAGCAGGTCGTCGACGACGTCGACACTGGGGCGGACGAAGCAGCGGTCGAGCGCGTGAAGCTCGAACCGGAGCCCCGCCCCGACGGACCCTGGGACGACTCGGAGATCGGCGACCCCGCCGAGGGCCGGGTGGACCTGGGCGGTCTGTTCGTGCCGGGAGTCGACGGCATGGAGCTGCGGGTCGAGGTCGCGGGTGACGCGATCGTCGCCGCCACCGTGGTCCTCAAGGACAGTGCCATCCAGTTGCAGGCCTTCGCCGCTCCCAAGCGCGAGGGCATCTGGGGTGAGGTCCGCGAGGAGATCGCCAGCGGCATCACCCAGCAGGGCGGCATCGTCGACGAGGTCGAGGGGCCGTTGGGCTGGGAGCTGCGCGCGCAGGTCCCGGTGCAGTTGCCGGACGGCACGGGCGGTTTCCAGGTCGTGCGGTTCGTCGGTGTGGACGGTTCGCGCTGGTTCCTGCGCGGGGTGATCTCCGGGCAGGGCGCGGTGCAGCCGCAGGCGGCCGGTCTGCTGGAGCAGATCTTCCGGGACACGGTCGTCGTGCGCGGCGAGGGCCCGATGGCGCCCCGCGACCCGATCGTCCTGAAGCTGCCGAACGACGCCCAGATGGTTCCCGAGGGCGTCCAGCAGGAGGAGGCGGGTTCCCGCTTCTCCGGCGGCATGGGCCAGTTGCAGCGCGGACCGGAGATCACCGAGGTCCGCTAGACAGAACAGGCAGACACGAAAGGGCCCTACCCCTCCCCGGGGTACGGCCCTTCGTCGTGCGCGCACTCTTGACGGCCCATTGGTCTGTACCTATGGTCTCGGCTCAACGCCCGAGTTCATCAGGGTGCTCCTTGTTCACATACGAGAACGGAGTCACCGTGCGCCGCGCTGCCCTGCTCTCCGTCGTCACCGCGCTGGTCCTGGGCTTCTTCGCCCAGCCCGGCACCACCGCCCAGGCCGCCCCCGCCACCTTCGTCCATCCCGGAGTCGATGTCTCCAGGAGCCAGTTGGACTTCGCCCGCACCGAGGTCCTCGCCGGCGCCCAGCCCTGGAAGGGCGCCTACGACCAGATGATGGCCAGCTCCTACGCCGGCCTGACCCGGACCCCGAAGCCCAGAGCCGTCGTCGAGTGCGGCTCGTACTCCAACCCCAACTACGGCTGCACCGACGAGCGCGAGGACGCGATCGCGGCCTACACCGACGCGCTCGCCTGGTACATCACCAAGGACGCGCGCTACGCCCAGAAGGCCATCGAGATCATGGACGCCTGGTCGGCCACGATCACCAGCCACACCAACAGCAACGCGCCCCTGCAGACCGGCTGGGCCGGCTCCTCCTGGCCCAAGGCCGCCGAGATCATCAAGTACACGTACACCGGGACGTGGACCAACTCGGCCCGCTTCGCGACCATGCTGCGCAACGTCTACCTGCCCGAGATCATCAACGGCTCCAATTCCAACGGGAACTGGGAGCTGACGATGATGGACGCCGCCGTCGGCATCTCCGTCTTCCTGGAGGACAAGACGTCGTACGACAAGGCCATGGCGCTCTTCCGGACGCGCACGGCCGCGTACATCTACCTCGCCTCGGACGGTTCCGTACCGAAGACCGTGCCGAGCCAGAACCTCAACACCACGGCGAAGATCGTCAGTTACTGGCAGGGCCAGTCGACCTTCGTCACCGGGCTCACCCAGGAGACGTGCCGCGACTTCACGCACACCGGGTACGGCCTCTCCTCGATCTCGCACGTCGCCGAGACCAGCCGGATCCAGGGCACGGACCTGTACGGCACCGACGTGGGCGAGCGGCTGCGGCAGGCGCTCGGGTTCCAGGCCAAGTACCAGCTCGGGACGGCCGTGCCGAGCTGGCTGTGCGGCGGGTCGCTGACCCTCGGGCTCGGGCCCGTCACCGAGGTCGGCTACAACGCCCTGCACAACCGTCTGGGCATCGCCATGACCAACACCCAGACGCTCACCCTCAACAACCGCCCGGCCGGCAGCAACAACCTCTTCGTGGCGTGGGAGACCCTCACGCACGGCGACAACCCCAACTGAACAGCGCCCTGACCCTGATGCCCGTACGGTGCCGTACGGGCATCAGGGATGCGTCAAAGACGTCCCGTACCGCGCCCGCCACCCCATTTGTCGGACTTATTGGCCGTAAAGTCGACGCTGCGTACAGAGCTGTGACGGGAAGACAATGGGGCCATGGGACGCGGCAAGCTTCGGATCTACCTCGGTGCGGCACCGGGCGTCGGCAAGACGTACGCCATGCTGTCCGAGGCCCACCGCAGGGTGGAGCGGGGCACCGACTGCGTGGTCGCCTTCGTGGAGCACCACGACAGGGCCCGCACCGAGGTGATGCTGCACGGCCTGGAGCAGGTCCCGCGCGTGGAGCTGGCCTACCGGGGGACCGTCTTCACCGAGATGGACGTCGACGCGGTGCTGCGCCGCGCCCCCGCCGTCGCCCTGGTGGACGAACTCGCCCACACCAACATCCCGGGCTCCCGCAACACCAAGCGCTGGCAGGACATCGAGGAGCTGCTCGCGGCCGGCATCGACGTGGTGTCGACCGTCAACATCCAGCACCTTGAGTCCCTGGGTGACGTGGTCGAGTCGATCACCGGGGTCCGGCAGCAGGAGACCGTGCCCGACGAGGTCGTCCGCCGGGCCGACCAGATCGAGCTCGTCGACATGTCGCCACAGGCGCTACGGCGCCGCATGGCGCACGGCAACATCTACAAGCCCGACAAGGTCGACGCGGCCCTCTCGAACTACTTCCGGCCCGGAAACCTCACCGCCCTGCGGGAGTTGGCGCTGCTGTGGGTGGCCGACCGGGTCGACGAGTACCTCCAGGAGTACCGCAGCGAACATCAGGTCTCGGCGATCTGGGGTTCCCGCGAGCGGATCGTCGTCGGGCTGACCGGCGGTCCCGAAGGACGGACGCTGATACGACGGGCCGCGCGGCTCGCCGAGAAGGGGGCCGGCGGTGAGGTACTGGCCGTCTACATCTCCCGCAGCGACGGCCTGACCTCGGCCTCCCCGAAGGAACTCGCCCTCCAGCGCACGCTCGCCGAGGACCTCGGCGGCACCTTCCACCACGTCGTCGGCGACGACATCCCGGCCGCGCTGCTCGACTTCGCACGCGGGGTGAACGCCACGCAGATCGTCCTCGGCTCCTCGCGGCGCAAGACCTGGCAGTACGTCTTCGGGCCGGGGGTGGGTGCCACGGTCGCCCGTGAGTCCGGCCCCGACCTGGACGTCCACATCGTCACCCACGAGGAGGTCGCCAAGGGGCGCGGGCTGCCCGTGTCCCGGGGCGCGCGGCTCGGGCGGGCCCGGATCGTCTCGGGGTGGCTGGTCGGCGTGGTCGGGCCGGTGGGGCTCGCGTTCCTCCTGAACGCCATCCACCTCGGCCTCGCCAACGACATGCTGCTGTTCCTGTCCCTGACGGTGGCGGCGGCGCTGCTCGGCGGGCTGCTGCCGGCGCTGGTCTCGGCGGCCCTCGGCTCGTTCCTGCTGAACTACTACTACACACCCCCGCTGCACCGGCTGACCATCGCCGACCCCAAGAACATCGTCGCCATCGCGATCTTCGTCGGTGTCGCCGTGTCCGTGGCCTCGGTCGTGGACCTGGCCGCGCGACGCACCCAGCAGGCCGCCAGACTGCGCGCCGAGTCCGAGATCCTGTCCTTCCTCGCGGGCAGCGTGCTGCGCGGCGAGACCAGCCTCGAAGCGCTCCTGGAACGGGTCCGGGAGACCTTCGGCATGGAGTCCGTGGCGCTGCTGGAGCGCCAGAGCGACGTGGACCCCTGGACCTGCGCGGGCCGGGTGGGCGTGGGAGTGCCGCTGGAGCGGCCCGAGGACGGCGACGTGGACATGCCGGTCGGCGACCACATGGCCCTCGCGCTGACCGGCCGGGTGCTGCCCGCCTCCGACCGCCGGGTGCTGGCCGCCTTCGCCGCCCAGGCCGCCGTCGTACTGGACCGCAGGCGCCTGCGCGAGGAGGCCGACCAGGCCCGCGCGCTCGCCGAGGGCAACCGCATCCGTACGGCCCTGCTGGCGGCCGTGAGCCACGATCTGCGGACCCCGCTGGCCGGCATCAAGGCGGCCGTCTCCTCCCTGCGCTCCGACGACGTGGCGTGGTCCGAGGAGGACCAGGCCGAGCTGCTGGAGGGCATCGAGGACGGCGCCGACCGGCTCGACCACCTCGTGGGCAACCTGCTCGACATGTCCCGCCTCCAGACCGGCACGGTCACGCCGATCATCCGCGAGATCGACCTCGACGAGGTGGTCCCGATGGCGCTGGGCGGGGTGCCGGAAGGCAGCGCCGAACTCGACATCCCGGAGACGCTGCCCATGGTGGCCGTCGACCCCGGGCTCCTGGAGCGGGCGGTGGCCAACCTGGTCGAGAACGCGGTCAAGTACAGCCCGCCCGGCGAAACCGTCCTGGTGTCCGCCAGCGCCATCGCCGACCGCGTCGAGGTACGGGTGGTCGACCGCGGCCCGGGCGTCCCCGACGCGGCCAAGGACCGCATCTTCGAGCCCTTCCAGCGCTACGGCGACGCCCCGCGCGGCGCCGGAGTGGGGCTCGGCCTCGCCGTGGCGCGCGGCTTCACCGAGGCGATGGCCGGCACCCTGAACGCCGAGGACACGCCCGGCGGAGGCCTCACCATGGTCCTCACCCTGCGGGCGGCGAAAGGCGTCGTAGAGGACGTGTATGACGTGCGTGACGTGCGTGATGTGAAAGACGTGCAACCGGAAAGGCAGGCCTCATGACCAGGGTCCTCGTGGTCGAGGATGAGCCGCAGATCGTGCGGGCCCTCGTGATCAACCTCAAGGCGCGGAAGTACGAGGTCGACGCGGCCGCCGACGGCAAGACCGCCCTCGACCTCGCCGCCTCCCGTCACCCCGACGTGGTCGTGCTCGACCTGGGGCTGCCCGACATGGACGGCGTCGAGGTGATCCGGGGGCTGCGCGGCTGGACCCGGGTGCCGATCCTGGTGCTGTCCGCGCGGCACTCCTCCGACGAGAAGGTCGAGGCACTGGACGCGGGTGCGGACGACTACGTCACCAAGCCCTTCGGCATGGACGAGCTGCTGGCCCGGCTGCGGGCCGCCGTGCGCCGGGCCGAGCCCACCGGGGGCGGCGAGGACGACGTCCTGGTCGAGACCGAGGAGTTCACCGTCGACCTGGCCGCCAAGAAGGTGCAGCGGGACGGGCGGGACGTACGGCTGACCCCCACGGAGTGGCATCTGCTGGAGGTGCTCGTGCGCAACACCGGGCGGCTGGTCAGCCAGAAGCAGCTCCTCCAGGAGGTGTGGGGGCCGTCGTACGGGACCGAGACGAACTACCTCCGCGTGTACATGGCGCAGCTTCGGCGCAAGCTGGAGACGGACCCCGCGCATCCGAAGCACTTCATCACGGAACCGGGTATGGGATACCGGTTCGAGCGCTAGGCGCATCGACCGCGCGGCCGCGGGTACGTGGCTGTCGGTGGACCCCGGTACGCTTCAGATATGAGCGCTGTTCCTCGTTCCGAAAAGCCGGCGGGCCGGTTCCGGCGCATGCTCGACCGGCTCTCCACCTCGCAGGAGGACCTGGAGTCGGAGGAGTTGCGTGAGGACGCCGAGACCGAGGGCTGTGTCCGGATCGGCGACTGCCACGACCGGCAGATCGTGACGGTTACTGGTACCTTGCGCACGGTCACGCTGCGCCCCCGGGCCGGTGTTCCGGCCCTGGAGGCCGAGCTGTTCGACGGCTCCGCCGCCCTGGACGTGGTGTGGCTCGGCAGGCGCTCCATCGTGGGGATAGAACCGGGGCGCAAGCTGATCGCGTCCGGCCGGATCTCGATGAGCAGGGGCCGCCGGGTGCTCTTCAACCCGAAATACGAACTGAAACCCCTCGGACGGGAGTAGCCGGTGACGTCGCTCGACAAGCCGACCGCGGACACCGTGGACGCCGAAGACAGCGAGCAGGATGTCCGGGCGGTGACCGAGGCGGCCCTCTTCGAGGCGTTCGGCGGGCTGCGCGGCATGATCGAAACGGTCCTGCCCGGCCTCCTCTTCGTCAGCATCTTCACCATCAACAAGAACCTGCACTGGTCGGCGATCGCCGCGCTGGCGCTGGCGCTGGCGCTGGTCGTGGTCCGTCTGGTGAGCCGGGACACCGTCAAGCACGCCTTCAGCGGTGTCTTCGGCGTCGCCTTCGGTGTCGTCTTCGCGATGATGACCGGCAACGCCAAGAACTTCTATCTCCCGGGCATGCTCTACACGTTGGGGCTCGCGCTCGCGTACATCATCACGACGCTCGCGGGCGTACCGCTGATCGGCCTGATCCTCGGCCCGGTCTTCAAGGAGAACCTCTCCTGGCGGACCCGCAACCCCGGCCGCAAGAAGGCCTACGCGAAGGCCAGTTGGGCCTGGGGCCTGATCCTGCTCGCCAAGTGCGCGATCCTTTTCCCGCTCTACTGGTGGGCCAACACCGCCCAACTCGGCTGGGTCCTGGTCGCGTTGAAGATCCCGCCCTTCCTCCTCGCCGTCTGGCTCACCTGGGTCTTCCTCGCGAAGGCGCCCGCGCCGATCGACGTGTTCGCGGAGATGGAGGCGGAGGAGCAGGCCGAGAAGGAACGGAAGGCTGCCGCCGAGGCCTCCGGCGAGGTCGGTGCGCGACACCGGCGTGATGGGTGACCGTTCGTCGCGGTGTGCGTCCCCTGGGGGCTCTGCCCCCAGACCCCCGGGACCTATGCCCACCCACCACCTGTTTACCGCCAGTTGAGAAGTGAACGTTGAAAGGGCGCCCTGAGATCTCAGGGCGCCCTTCCTCGTCGTAGACGTACAACCGATCAGCTCGCCGCGTCCTCCCGGCGTACCGACAGCAGATCCTCCAACTGCTCCTCGCGTGCCTGAGCCGCCACGAACAGCAGCTCGTCGCCCGCCTCGAGGGAGTCCTCGCGGGACGGGGTCAGCACACGGGTGCCGCGGATGATCGTGACCAGGGACGTGTCCTCGGGCCACTCCACGTCGCCGACCTGGGTGCCCGCGAGGGCGGACTCCTCGGGGAGGGTCAGCTCCACGAGGTTGGCGTCGCCGTGACTGAAGCGGAGCAGGCGGACGAGGTCGCCGACCGACACCGCCTCCTCGACCAGGGCCGACATCAGACGGGGGGTGGAGACGGCCACGTCGACGCCCCAGGACTCGTTGAAGAGCCATTCGTTCTTGGGGTTGTTGACGCGGGCGACGACGCGCGGGACGCCGTACTCCGTCTTCGCGAGGAGGGAGACGACGAGGTTGACCTTGTCGTCGCCCGTCGCGGCGATCACGACGTTGCAGCGCTGGAGCGCCGCCTCGTCCAGGGACGTGATCTCGCAGGCGTCGGCCAGCAGCCACTCCGCCTGGGGGACCCGCTCGACCGAGATCGCGGTCGGGGCCTTGTCGATGAGAAGGATCTCGTGACCGTTCTCCAACAGCTCACCGGCGATCGAACGTCCGACCGCGCCGGCTCCGGCAATGGCGACCCTCATCAGTGACCGCCCTCCTCTTCGGGACCCTTGGCGAACGCCGCCTCGACCTTGTCGACCTCGTCCGTCCGCATCATCACGTGCACGAGGTCGCCCTCCTGCAACACGGTCTGCGAAGAGGGCAGCATCGCCTCGCCGAGACGGGTGAGGAACGCCACGCGGACGCCCGTCTCCTCCTGCAGCTTGCTGATCCGCTGGCCGACCCAGGCCGCCGAGGCGTGCACCTCGGCGAGTTGGACACCGCCGGTGGGGTCCCGCCACAGCGGCTCCGCGCCCGAGGGCAGCAGCCGGCGCAGCATCTGGTCGGCGGTCCAGCGGACCGTGGCGACGGTGGGGATGCCCAGGCGCTGGTAGACCTCGGCACGGCGGGGGTCGTAGATACGGGCCGCGACGTTCTCGACGCCGAACATCTCGCGGGCCACCCGCGCGGAGATGATGTTCGAGTTGTCACCGCTGGAGACGGCCGCGAACGCGCCCGCCTCCTCGATGCCCGCTTCGCGCAGCGTGTCCTGGTCGAAGCCGACCCCGGTGACCCGGCGGCCGCCGAATCCCGGGCCCAGCCGACGGAAGGCGGTGGGGTCCCGGTCGATCACGGCGACCGTGTGCCCCTGTTGCTCCAGGGTCTGGGCGAGAGCGGAACCCACTCTGCCGCAGCCCATGATGACGATGTGCACGACCGTCCTTCCGGTGTCCTGAAATCAATGCTCAGCCCCATCAGGGTCTCAGACCGAGGCCAAAGTACACACGTCCGGTCCTTTGGGGGCACCCCTGTGCGTCAGCGGCGGCCGATGCTGCGCACGCTGGCCAGGGTCAGGATTCCGAGGCCGACGAGGGTGGCCAGGGCGCCGATCAGCTCTGCGGTCGAGGGCATGGAACCTCCAGGGGGCGGCGCGAGCGGGGTTTTGTCATATAGACACGAGGTCGGCGCTCTCGACGGAATCCGCGACTCCGCTCGTCCCTTATTTCACTCGTGAGGCAGATGACAGGGCTCAGGCAGGTGGCGAGTAGAGGATCGCCTGTTCGAAGGCCTACGATCCTCTGTTGTGTCCAAACTGACCGACGTGCCCAAGCGCATCCTCATCGGGCGCGCACTGCGCAGCGACCGGTTGGGCGAAACGCTCCTGCCGAAACGCATCGCACTCCCCGTCTTCGCTTCCGACCCGCTGTCCTCCGTGGCCTACGCGCCCGGCGAGGTGCTGCTGGTCCTCTCCATCGCGGGCGTGTCGGCGTACCACTTCAGCCCCTGGATCGCGGTCGCGGTCGTGGTGCTGATGTTCACCGTGGTCGCCTCCTACCGGCAGAACGTCCACGCCTACCCCAGCGGCGGCGGCGACTACGAGGTGGCCACCACCAACCTCGGCCCCAAGGCCGGCCTCACCGTCGCCAGCGCCCTGCTCGTCGACTACGTCCTCACCGTCGCCGTCTCGATCGCCTCCGGCATCGAGAACCTCGGTTCCGCGGTCCCGTTCGTGGTCGAGCACAAGGTGAGCTGCGCGGTCGCCGTCGTGGTGCTCCTCACGCTGATGAACCTGCGCGGGGTGAAGGAGTCCGGCTCGCTGTTCGCGATCCCGACGTACGTCTTCGTCGCGGGCGTCTTCGTGATGATCGCGTGGGGTGCCTTCCGCGGACTCGTCCTCGGCGACACCATGCGCGCGCCGACCGCCGACTACCACATCAAGGCCGAGCACCAGGGCCTCGCGGGCTTCGCGCTCGTCTTCCTGATGCTGCGCGCCTTCTCCTCCGGCTGCGCCGCGCTTACCGGCGTCGAGGCGATCTCCAACGGCGTCCCGGCCTTCCGCAAGCCCAAGTCGAAGAACGCGGCGACCACGCTCGCGGCGATGGGCATCCTGGCCGTGACAATGTTCTGCGGGATCATCGCGCTGGCCATGACGACCAAGGTCCGCATGGCCGAGAACCCGGCCACCGACCTGCTGCACAACGGCGTCGCGATCGGCTCCGGCTATGTCCAGAACCCGGTGATCTCCCAGGTCGCCGAGGCCGTGTTCGGCAAGGGCAGCTTCCTGTTCGTCGTGCTCGCCGCGGCCACCGCGCTGGTCCTGTTCCTCGCCGCGAACACCGCCTACAACGGCTTCCCCCTGCTCGGCTCGATCCTCGCCCAGGACCGCTACCTCCCGCGCCAACTGCACACCCGCGGCGACCGCCTGGCCTTCTCCAACGGCATCGTGCTGCTCGCCGGCACGGCCACCCTGCTGATCGCGATCTACGGCGCCGACTCGACCCGCCTGATCCAGCTCTACATCGTGGGCGTGTTCGTCTCCTTCACCCTCAGCCAGACCGGCATGGTCCGGCACTGGAACCGCCACCTCGCCACCGAGAAGGACCAGGCCAAGCGCCGTCACATGGTCCGCTCGCGCGCGATCAACACCTTCGGCGCGTTCTTCACCGGCCTGGTGCTGGTCGTCGTCCTGGTCACGAAGTTCACGCACGGCGCCTGGGTGGCGCTGCTCGGCATGTGCATCTTCTACGCCACGATGACCGCGATCCGTAAGCACTACGACCGGGTCGCCGAGGAGATCGCCGCCCCCGAGGGCCCCAGCGACGACAGCATCCGGCCGTCCCGCGTCCACTCCGTGGTCCTCATCTCCAAGATCCACCGCCCGGCTCTACGGGCCCTGGCCTACGCCAAGTTGATGCGCTCGGACACCCTGGAGGCGCTCAGCGTCAACGTGGACCCGGCCGAGATCAAGGCGCTGCGCGAGGAGTGGGAGCGGCGCGGGATCGACGTACCGCTGAAGGTGCTGGACTCGCCGTACCGGGAGATCACGCGGCCGATCATCGAGTACGTGAAGAGCCTGCGGAAGGAGTCGCCGCGGGACGCGGTGTCCGTGATCATCCCCGAGTACGTGGTCGGCCACTGGTACGAGCACCTGCTGCACAACCAGAGCGCGCTGAGGTTGAAGGGCCGGCTGCTGTTCACGCCGGGTGTGATGGTGACGTCGGTGCCGTACCAGCTCGAGTCCTCCGAGGCGGCGAAGAACCGGGCGCGGAAGCGGTCGGAGTGGAGCGCTCCGGGTGCGGTGCGGCGGGGGCCGGCGGAGGAGCGGCACCGGGAGTCCTCGGACACCAAGGGCTGAGCGCCGACGGGTTTGGACGGCTCGCTTCGTGGTGAGCGGTTGGACAGGGCCCACGTAGACTGGTGGGCTGTTGTCCGGCCGTTCCCCCTTTGACGTTGTGGAGTCACCCCGCCATGCAGGCAGAACCGAAGAAATCGCTGGTGGGGGAGGAGTACGAGGTCGAGGTGGGCCCCGTCGCCCATGGCGGGCACTGCATCGCCCGTACGGCCGAGGGCCAGGTGCTGTTCGTCCGGCACACGCTGCCCGGTGAGCGCGTGGTCGCGCGGGTCACCGACGGCGAGGAGGGCGCGCGGTTCCTGCGGGCCGACGCGGTGACGATCCTGGAGGAGTCCAAGGACCGGGTCGAGGCGCCCTGCCCGTACGCCGGTCCCGGCCGCTGCGGCGGCTGCGACTGGCAGCACGCCAAGCCCGGCGCCCAGCGCCGGCTCAAGGGCGAGGTCATCGCCGAGCAGTTGCAGCGGCTCGCCGGGCTCACGCCCGAGGAGGCCGGCTGGGACGGCACGGTGATGCCGGCCGAGGGCGACAAGCTGCCCGCGGGACAGGTCCCGCAGTGGCGCACGCGCGTGCAGTACGCGGTGGACGTGGACGGCAACGCCGGTCTGCGCAAGCACCGTTCGCACGAGGTCGAGCCCATCGAGCACTGCATGATCGCGGCGCCGGGCGTCAGCGAGCTGGGCATCGAGGAGCGCGACTGGTCCGGCATGGCCTCGGTCGACGCGATCGCGGCGACGGGTTCCCAGGACCGCATGGTCATCCTGGAGCCCCGTCCCGGCGCCCGCCTGCCCCTGGTCGAACTCGAACGCCCCGTCTCGGTCATGCGCGTCGAGGAGCACGACGGCGGCATCCACCGCGTCCACGGCCGCGCGTTCGTCCGCGAGCGCGCCGACGGCCGTACGTACCGCGTCGGCAGCGGCGGCTTCTGGCAGGTCCACCCGATGGCCGCCGACACCCTCGTCAAGGCGGTCATGCAGGGCCTGCTCCCGCGCAAGGGCGACATGGCCCTCGACCTGTACTGCGGCGTCGGCCTCTTCGCGGGCGCCCTCGCCGACCGCCTCGGCGACAAGGGCGCGGTCCTCGGCATCGAGTCCGGCAAGCGCGCGGTCGAGGACGCGCGGCACAATCTCGCCGGGTTCGAGCGGGTGCGGGTCGAACAGGGGAAGGTCGAGAGCGTGCTCCCGCGCACCGGCATCTCCGAGGTCGACCTGATCGTCCTCGACCCGCCGCGCTCGGGGGCCGGCAAGAAGACCGTGGAGCATCTGTCGTCGCTGGGGGCGCGGAAGATCGCGTATGTGGCGTGCGATCCGGCAGCGTTGGCCCGGGACTTGGGGTACTTCCGGGACGGGGGGTATCGGGTGCGGACGCTGCGGGCGTTCGATCTTTTCCCGATGACTCACCACGTGGAGTGCGTGGCGATTCTGGAGCCGGTGGCCAAGGCGTCCTGACCCGTCGGATCCCGGATCCCGGATCCCGGATCCCGGATCCCGGATCCCGGATCCCGGGTCGCGTGACCGGGGCCACAAATCCGTGCCGGAACTCGGGACCTCTCCTGTCCGACTCCTGAAGTGGTGCGGCTCGATCCCAGGCAATCCGCCGCGTGCCGTACGACGCGAAGTGGAGACCGGTGATGGACGAGTCCCGACAATCCTCCTCAGGCGCCGGTGCGGTGCTCCGGAGACTGGTGCCCCCTCCCGCCCTGTGCGGCTTCCTTCTGCTGCTGACGGCGATGTTCGGCATCTCGTACGCCGTCGGGTCCGGCGTCGGACCCGTCGCGCCCGGCATGCACGGCACCAGCGGCACGGGTGGCACCGGCGGCGGCGTCGGCATCACCGGCGGGACCGGTGACACCGGAGACAGTGGCACCGGCGGCATGGGCGGCATGGACATGCACGGCGGAGGCAACTGATGGGCGCCGACTCGGTGGCCGTTCTCGTGACGACCGATCTGGCCGTCGGCGGTATGACCTGCGCGGCCTGTGTGAAGCGGGTCGAGAAGAAGCTCGGCAAGCTGGACGGGGTCACGGCGACCGTCAATCTGGCCACCGGGCGGGCCAGGGTGAGCCATCCGCCGGAGATCGGCGCCGCGGAACTCGTCGCGGCGGTGGAGCAGGCCGGCTATACGGCGGCCCTTCCCGCGCCGCCGAAGGAGCGGCGGCGTGCCGACGGGGATCAGGAACACGACGAGTCCGAGCGGGCGCGGCAGGAACGTGACCGGCTGCTGTACACGGCGCTGCTCGCGGTTCCCGTCCTGGTGCTGTCGATGGTGCCCGGCCTCCAGTTCCGCAACTGGCAGTGGCTGTGCTTCGCGCTGGCCGCGCCGGTCGCCGTATGGGGTGCGTGGCCCTTCCACGTGCGGGCGGTGCGCGGGCTGCGGCACTCGGCGGCGACCATGGACGCGCTGGTGTCCCTCGGCGTCGTGGCGTCCTTCGGCTGGTCGGCCTACGCGCTCTTCCTCGGCGGCGCCGGTGATCCCGGGATGCGGATGCCGTTCAGTCTGGTGCCCGCCGCCTCGGACGGTGTCGCGCACATCTATCTCGAAGCGGCCGTCGGCGTACCGCTGTTCGTGCTGGCCGGCCGTTTCCTGGAGGCACGGGCCCGGCGCGGTACCGGGGCGGCGCTGCGCTCGCTCGCCCGGCTCGCGGCCAAGGATGTGTCGGTGCGTGAGGGGGATGCCGAACGGCTTGTGCCCATCGAGGAGTTGACGGTGGGTCAGGTCTTCGTCGTGCGGCCCGGTGAGCGGGTCGCCACCGACGGGCAGGTGGCGGAGGGCAGTTCGGCCGTGGACCTGTCCCTGGTCACCGGCGAGAGCGAGCCGGTCGAGGTCGGGCCGGGCTCGGCCGTCGTCGGCGGTGCCGTCAACTCCGGTGGGCTGCTGCTGGTGCGGGCCACCGCCATCGGCGCGGACACCCAACTCGCCCGCATCGCGCGCCTGGTGACCGAGGCACAGACCGGGAAGGCGAAGGCGCAGCGGCTGGCCGACTCGGTCGCCGGGGTCTTCGTACCGGTCGTGCTGGCCCTGGCCTTCACGACGCTCGGCTTCTGGCTCGGTGCCGGGGCCGAACCGCAGGCCGCGCTCACCGCGTGCGTGGCCGTGCTCGTCGTGGCCTGCCCGTGTGCGCTGGGTCTGGCCACCCCGACCGCGCTGATGGCCGCGACCGGCCGGGGTGCCCAACTGGGCGTCCTCGTCAGCGGTCCGCAGGCACTGGAAGGGCTCCGGCATCTCGACACCGTCGTCCTCGACAAGACCGGCACGCTCACCTCGGGGCACATGACCGTCGCCCGCGTCACGGCCGTACCGGACGGGCTGGGGAAGGACGCGGTGCTGCGGCTGGCCGGCGCGGTCGAGCGGGGCTCGGAGCATCCGCTGGGCCGGGCGATCGTCGCGTACTCCCAACGCGCCCTGACCGAAGGGGTGTTGCCGGACGTGAGCGAGTTCAGCGCCCTGCCGGGGAAGGGCGTGCGAGGCCGCGTCGAGGGGCGGCTGGTCGAAGTCCTGGCCCTGGAGGGCGAGTTGCCCGGCGCCCTCATGGACGCCCTGCCCGCGGCGGAGGCCGCCGCGCACACCCCGGTACTGGTACGGGTGGACGGGGTGACCGAGGCGCTGATCGAGATCGGTGACGTCGTACGCCCCGGAAGCCACCGCGCCGTCGAGCAGTTGCGACGCCTCGGTGTACGGCCCGTGCTCGCCACCGGCGACCGGGAGGCACCCGCGGCGGCCGTCGCGTCGGCGCTGGGCATCGACGAGACGCACGCCCGCTGCTCGCCCGAGGACAAGGCCGATCTCGTACGGGAGTTGCAGGAGCGGGGCCACCGGGTGGCCGTCATCGGCGACGGTGTGAACGACGCCGCCGCACTCGCCCTCGCCGACCTCGGCATCGCCATGGGCACCGGCACCGACGTGGCCATCGGGGCCGCCGACGTGACCCTCGTCCGCGGCGACATCGAAGCCCTCGCGGACGCCGTACGGCTGGCCCGGCGCACCCTGGCCACCATCCGCACCAATCTCGTGTGGGCCTTCGGCTACAACGTCGTGACCGTGCCGCTCGCCATGGTCGGTTTGCTCAACCCCATGCTCGCCGCCGCGGCCATGTCGGTCAGCTCGGTGCTGGTCGTCGCCAACAGCCTGCGGCTGCGCGCCTGGCAGCCGACGAATGCCGCCGGGAGGCGTACCCGATGAACGGACCGCACCCCTGGCGCCCGACCCGCCGCCGGCTCACCGACACCCTGTTCGCCGCGGTCGCGCCCGTCGCCGTGTGCGGCCTCGCCCTGGCCGGACTGACGGCCTGGGCCGGCGCCGGGAAGGCGGGCAGCCCGGCCCGGATCGCCGTCTCGAACAGCCGGGTCTACCTGCCGAACGGCTCCGGCGCCGACACCGCCGCGTTCTTCGACGTCTCCAACCTCGGCGGCGCGGACGACCGTCTGGTCGGCGTGACGTCCTCCGCCACCGGCGGGGAGATCACCCTCGGCCGCCGTCGCACGGGCGGCTACCGGGCCGACGTGGCGTCCGTCGTCGTATCGGCGGGCCGTGAACTGTCCATGTCCCCGGACGGCCTGGACGTGACCCTTCGGGCGCCGGCGGGTTGGCGGGCGGGCGACCTCGTGCCGTTCACGCTGCACTTCGCACACAGCGGGGCGGTCAGGACGATCGCGGTGGTGGTCCGGCGGCCCGAACAGTGACAGCTTCTTCGCGATCGCGAAGGGGATGCGTGGTGCGGGCGGGAGTGTATCGCCGAACGGTCGAGGCCCCTCTCCAAGGGGCCTCTCCACTAGAAGTCGGGCGGGAGGCCCGTTGAGTTCCCGCCCGTTTTTGTGGCCTGGGTCACATGCTGTGGATCGAGTGTGATGGGCTGTGGGTTTGCGTACCCACACGAGACGGCCGGCGTCCTGGTGCAAGGATGATGCGCCATGAGGCCAGGGCGGTGTTCTCGCGCGATACGGGCCGCGGTGTTCGCGGCCGTCTGCGTGCTGCTCGCGTCCCTGGGCCACGTCATGATGTCCGGGAACCACGTGCCCGCGTCGGCACTGGCCGCCGGGCTCGTCGCGACCGGTGCCGCGGGCTGGTGCCTGACGGGCCGTGAGCGCGGGCTCCCGCTGATCGTGACGGTCGTGGTCGCCGCCCAGGCGGTGCTCCACTCGGCGTTCTCGTATGCCTGGTCGGCAGCCGGCGCAACGGCCGCCACGGACACGGCCATGGGCTCGATGCGGATGGACTCCATGGACATGGGCGCGAGCCACATGGACGCCACGCCCATGGGCGCCCCGTCGACCGGCATGCTCATCGCCCACCTGCTCGCCGCGCTGCTGTGCGGGCTCTGGCTGGCCCACGGCGAGAAGGCCGCGTTCCGCATCCTGCGCGCCGTCGCCGGCCGGCTGCTGGCTCCGCTACGCCTGCTGCTCGCCCTGCCCGTGCCCATGGACCGCCCGCGCATCCGTGGGCGCCGTCTCTCGTCGGACCGGGCGCCGCGCCTTCTCCTCCTGGTCCACGCGATCACCTCGCGGGGGCCGCCGGCCCGGACCGCTGTCGTCTGAGGACAGCCGGTATCCCGAGGCCGCCTGTGAGGCATGCCCCGGGCCACGGCCCCACGTCCGCGCAAGCGCCGTAGGGCCGTCTCTTCCCACTCGCCGGACCGCCCGCGCTTCCGCGTGCCCTGGTCCGGATCACGGATGACCGAGAAGGACTCCAGGTGATCACTCCTGCCCTGCCCGCCGCGCGCGGCAAAGGCGAGAAGAAGTCGGCAGCTCTCGACGAGGCGATCACCGCGTGGGCGCTCGCCGCCCGAGGCGGTGACGCGAACGCGGTCGACCACTTCGTCCGGGCCCTGCAACGCGACGTCCAGCGGTACGTGGCCCATCTCTGCGGCGATCCGCAGGCCGTCGACGACCTGGCGCAGGACACGTTCCTGCGCGCGCTCGGCAGCCTGCACCGCTTCGAGGGCCGCTCCTCGGCGCGTACCTGGCTGCTGTCGATCGCCCGCCGGGCCGTCATCGACAGCTACCGGTACGCGGCCGCCAGACCCCGGCTGTCCGACGTACCGGACTGGCAGTTGGCGATCGAACGGGCCCAGCCGGTCGACCTGCCCGGCTTCGACGACGGTGTCGCGCTGCTCGACCTGCTGGCCTCGCTGCCGGACGAGCGCCGCGAGGCCTTCGTTCTGACCCAGTTGCTGGGCCTGCCCTACGCGGAGGCGGCCGAGGCGAGCGACTGCCCGATCGGCACGGTCCGCTCCCGCGTGGCACGGGCCCGGGCGGCCCTGACGGAGCTGCTCGCCGAGGACGGCGAGCCCACCGCGCCGGCGGTCCCGGCGCGGCAAGGCGTGCCGGCGTAGCGCCAAGTGGCGGGAACTCACGGGGAGTTCACCCCGACTACTGGACCGGGTGGCGGACGGTCGCCCATGTACCGAGTGGAACTTGGAGACTTGCGATGCGTTCTCGTGTGTGGGGATGTACGGCGGCCGTCGTGCTCGGCGGTCTGCTGGCGGCGGGCTGCGGTGCCGGAGCGAAGGGGACGGCCGAGGTGAGCGCCGGGAAGGCCGCCTCGGGTGACTACCCGGTGTCCGTCACGGACTGCGCGGGCGCCCGCACCACCTTCTCCGCCGCCCCGAAGAAGATCGTCACCAGCAACGCCTCCAGCCTGGAGCTGTTGCTCCGCCTCGGCGCCGGCGACAAGGTGATCGGCACCGGATTCCCGCCCGGCAAGGGCACGTTGACCGGCACGCTCGACGCGCAGGCGCAGCAGGTGAAGGTGCTCAGCCAGAGCGTGATCCCCAAGGAGAAACTGCTCGGCTCGGGCGCCGACCTGTACATCGACACCTTCGCGTCGATGGGCGGGATGGGCAACGGCATGGGCGACGCGCCGACCGCCGAGGAGTTCGAGGCGGCCGGGATCAGCCACATCTACCTGAAGTCCACCGCCTGCGCGGCGCAGAGCAAGAGCACGGTGACCGACCTGTCCGCCGTCGAGGCCGACATCACCTCCCTCGGCGCGGTCACCGGCACGAGCACCAAGGCGAAGGAGCTCGTCGACGGGATGAAGACGAAGGTGGCCGCGGTCCAGAAGGCGGTCGGCGCCACGGCGGAGAGCGAGCGCCCGACCTACTTCTTCTTCGACTACGACTCCGGCACCAAGCAGCCCACCGTCGTCTGCAACCGCCAGGTCGCCAACGCGGTGATCACCCTGGCCGGTGCCCGCAACGTCTTCGCCGACTGCGACGCCGACTACAAGCAGGTCGGCTGGGAGGACGTGATCGCCAAGAACCCGGACTGGATCCAGCTCGCGGTCCGCAACCGGGGGAGCGACGCGGCGAACGACAAGGCGTTCGCCGAAGCGGAGAAGTGGCTGAAGTCCAACGCGGCGACCAAGGGCCTGACGGCCGTCGAGGAAGGCCACTTCCTGTGCATCGGCTCCGAGCCGACCACCATCGCCGGGGTCGAGAACGCCGACACGGTCGAGGAGATCGCCAAGACCCTCTACCCGGGCAAGGTCGGCTGACGGTGGCCTCCTTGCTGGTACGGCCCGAGGCGCAGCCGGAGACACGCGGCCTGCGGGCGGGGCCGCTGGCCCTCGTCCTCGCCGTGGCACTGCTCGCGGCACTCACGGCCGCGGTCGCCCGGGGCTCGACGTCCATCCCGCCCGGCGAGGTGTGGGGCGTGGTGTGGCGACGCCTCTCCGGCGAGGCAGCGCGACCCGGCACGAACGACCTGATCGTCTGGCAACTCCGGCTCCCGCGCGCCCTGTTGGCGGCCCTGGTCGGTGCCGGACTCGGTCTCGTCGGTACGGCCGTACAGGCGCTGGTGCGCAATCCGCTCGCCGACCCGTATCTGCTGGGCATCTCCAACGGTGCCTCGCTGGGCGCGGTCGCGGCGATCGTGCTCGGCCTCGGGGCGGGCGGTGCGCTCGGACTGGGCCTGTCCGGCGCGGCGTTCGTGGGAGCCCTGGCCACCTTCGCGCTCGTCTGGGCGACCGCCCGCCGGGGAGGCGGATTCGCCCCGCTGAGGCTGGTGCTGGCGGGGGTCGCGATCGGCCAGTTCCTGTCCGGCTTCACCAGCTACCTGGTCCTCCAGGCGGGGGACGAGCAGCAGACCCACAGCGTGCTGTTCTGGCTCATGGGCAGCCTCAGCGGGGCGAGTTGGCCCCTGCTCGCCGTGCCCGCCGTCGCCGTACCGGCCGCCTGGCTCTGTCTCCAGGCCCGCGCCCGCGGACTGAACGCCCTCCTCATGGGCGACGAGACCGCGGCCGGGCTCGGCGTCGACGTCACCCGGCTGCGGCGCGAACTGTTCACCGTGACAAGCGTGTTGACCGGCGTCCTGGTCGCGGTCTCCGGCGCGATCGCGTTCGTCGCGCTGATGGTGCCGCACGTCTGCCGCCTGGTCGTCGGCGGCGACCACCGCCGACTGCTGCCCCTCTCCGCGCTGTTCGGCGCCGTACTGCTGGTGGTGGTCGACATCGTCTGCCGTACGGCGATGGACACACAGGAGCTGCCGGTCGGCGTGGTGACCTCGCTGCTCGGGGCTCCGGCCCTGCTGTATCTGCTCGATCGGCGTCTGGGGAGCGACAGTTGAGGATCGACATCGAGGACCTGCATGTCGCGTACGCCGGACGTACGGTCGTGGCGGGCGCCCATCTCATGGCGGCCGAGGGCGAGATCACCGGCCTGGTCGGCCCGAACGGCAGCGGCAAGTCCACGCTCCTGCGCACCGTCTACCGGCATCTACGGCCCACCGCCGGACGGGTGTTGCTGGCCGGCGCCGATCTGCGGGAGATGACCCCGGCGCGGTCGGCCCGGCATGTGGCCGCTCTGCCGCAGGAGCGGGGGAGCGACTTCGAGTTGAGCGTGCGCGAGGTCGTCGCCATGGGGCGCACCCCCTACAAGCGGGCCTTCGCGGGCGAGGACGCCACCGACCGGGACATCGTCGCCCGCGCCCTCGCCGACGTCGGCATGGCCGGCCACGCCGGACGCCGTTTCACGGCCCTGTCCGGCGGCGAACGCCAACGCGTCCTGCTGGCCCGGGCGTTCGCGCAGCGCCCGGACGTCCTGGTCCTGGACGAACCGACCAACCACCTCGACATCCGCCACCAGGTGGAGCTGCTCGCCCTGTTGCGCGTCCGGCGCCGTACGACCCTGGTGTCGCTGCACGACCTCAACGCCGCCGCGTCGGTCTGTGACCGGCTGCATGTCCTGCACCAGGGAGCCGTGGTGGCTTCCGGACCGCCGCGCGAGGTGCTCACGCCGGGGTTGATGTCGGCGGTGTTCGGCGTGCGGGCGGCGGTGATCGACCATCCGCTGACCGGCGACCCGTTGATCGCCTTCGACCATCGGGCGCCCGCCGGCGCGGAGTTGGCCGAGGCGGTGGAGACAGGCGGGTGAGCCGGGACGGGCAGGAGGACGACGGGGGTGACGCCGTCCTGCCCGTCCCGGCTCGGTCAGGCGGCGACCGGGTCGGCGACGGTGTACCCGGCCTCGACGACGGCCGCGCGCAGCCGCGCGTCGTCGAGGTCCGTGCCGTGCACGGTGACGGAGTTCGCGGCGACGTCGACCACGACCTCGCTCACGCCCGCCACCTCGGACACCTCCTCCCTGACGCTCGCCGCGCAGTGCTCGCAGGTCATGCCGGTGACGGTGTACCGCTTCTGAGCCATGGGGAACTCCTGTTGTCCTGAGGGTCGGTTGTTGTCTCGGGGATCGCTTCAGTAGTCGGCCGAGCGGGGCGCGGAGTTCCCTCCTTCGGCCCGGACATCGCTCACTGTTTTGCCGGCCGCCGCCCGGGAACTCACCCCGGATTTCCCCCGACTTGTGGGACGAGGCTGCTGTCCGGCAGCCCACCCGTGAGGGGAGGGGCACAGAGGTGACGCACCGAAGTCCCGGTTCGGAACAGCCCGGCCGAGCATCCGCCGGCCCGGCACAGGAGGACCGCTGGCTGCTGGTGGCGGTGGCGGGCGTGCTGTCGTTCATCGCGATGCTCGACATGAACATCGTCAACGTGGCCCTGGCGGACATCGCCGACGGTCTGCACGTCTCCGCCGCGACCGCGCAGTGGGCCGTGCTGGGCTATCAACTCCCCGTCGTGGCCCTGCTGTTGCCGGTCGGCCGCTGGCTGGACGGGGTGGGGCCGCGCTCGGCGGTGCTGATGGCGGCCGCCGGGTTCGGACTGTGCAGCGCCCTTGCCGCCGCCGCTCCCTGGGCGGCCTGGCTGATCGCGGCCCGCCTCGCGCAGGGCGCGTTCGGGGCGGTGCTGTTCGTCCTGATGCCGGTGCTCGCGATCCTTTCCGTACGACCGGAGTCGAGGGCGCGGGCGATGAGCGTCCCCGCGACGCTCGGCCCGCTGGGCGCGGTGACCGGACCGGCGGTGGGCGGGCTGCTGCTCGACCATCTGGGCTGGCGGGCCGTCTTCCTGGTCAAGATCCCGTTCTGCGTGCTCGCGCTGGTCGTCGCCTGGAAGGCGATGCCGAGGAGCGGCAGGCTGCGGGCACCCGATCGCCGGTCCATGACCGACGCCCTGCTGGTGGCCGCCGGCGTCGCGGCCCTGCTGCTGGCGCTCACGCTGACGGCGGACGACCCGGCCTGGTCGCTCCTCGCCCTGGCCGCCGTACCGCCGCTGAGGCGGTGGCTGCGCGGCCCCGGCGGACGTCCGGTGACCGGCGTACTGCGCACAACGGGACTGTTCCCGGCCCATGGGGCGGTGCTGGCCCTCGCGGCAGGCTTCGCCGCCATGCACTACGTCGTCGCCCTGCACCTCCAGCGCGACGACGGGCTGAGCGCCACCACGACCGGCCTGACCGTGCTCGCCTTCCCGCTCGGCATGGGTCTGGCGGGCCCGTTCGGCGGACGGCTCGCCGACCGGTTCGGCGCGTGGCCGGTCGCGGTCACCGGCGCCGCGGTCACCGCCGCAGGACTGCTCCTGCTCGTCCCGCTCGGCGACGGCTGGTCGACGGCGGACGTGGCCTGGCGGCTGGCGCTGGCCGGCACCGGCATGGGGCTGTACGGCGGTCCGACCCAGGCCCTGGTCATGGGCGCCGCGCCGCCCGACCGGACGGCGACCGTCGGTTCGACGGTGCAGCTCGCCCGCAGCCTGGGCTTCACCCTCGGCCCGGCCCTGGCCACCACTGCCTGGGCGTTGGCCGGCGGAGCACGGGCGGGGCTCGCCCTGGCCGCCACGGCCGCCTGTCTCGCCGTAGCCCTGCTCGCCCTGTCCGGCGGGAGGTCCACGCCCGTGCCAGCGAAGCCAGAGAAGCCCGAGAAGACCGCCGATGCGGCGCCCGCCGCCCACCACTGACCCAGGAGCCTCCTCATGTGCGGAATCACCGGCTGGGCGTCCTTCCGTCACGACGCCCGCACCCAGGCCCCGGTCATCGAGGCCATGACCGCCACCCTCACCCCGCGCGGCCCCGACGCCGGAGGCGTGTGGCTCGGCGAGCACGCCGCGATCGGCCACCGCCGGCTGTCCGTCATCGACCTGGCGGGCGGCGTGCAGCCGATGACCGACCGGCGGTCCGACACGGTGCTCAGTTACAGCGGTGAGGTCTACAACCACCATCAACTCAGGTTGGAACTACGCGGGTTGGGGCACGAGTTCCGCACCCGCAGCGACACCGAAGTGGTGCTGCGCGCCTACGCCGAGTGGGGCGAGGCGATGGCCGACCGACTGGAGGGCATGTTCGCCTTCGCCGTCTGGGACGAGCGCGCCCGGCGCCTGCTGCTGGTCCGCGACCGGCTCGGCGTAAAACCCTTGTACTGGGCGGCGGTTGACGGCGGCCTCGCCTTCGCGTCCGAGCCCAAGGCCCTGTTCGCGCACCCGGAGATACAGCCCCGCGTGGACGCCGACGGCCTCCGGGAGGCGTACAGCCTGCTCTTCAACACCGGGCCGACCGTGTGGTCCGGCGTCCGCGAGGTCGAGCCCGGCGGCCTGCTCGTCCTGGACCGGGACGGCGTCCGAGAGCGCCGTTACTGGCAGTTGGAGGCGGGCGCCCACGGCGACGACCAGGACACGACCGTCGAGCGGATCCGCGAGCTCGTCGGAACGGCCGCGCGCAGCCAACTCGAAGCCGACGTCCCCCTGTGCAGCCTGCTCTCCGGCGGCCTCGACTCCACCGTCCTGACCGCCCTGCTCGCCGACGAACTCCGGCTGCGCGAGGGCCAGGACGCCCGTATCCGCTCGTACGCCGTCGACTACAGCGACCAGGCGTCACGGTTCACGGGGGACGTGCTGCGCACCGGCCACGACACCCCGTTCGCCACCGAGGCCGGCGCCTTCATCGGCACCGACCACAGCACCGTCGTCCTCGACCCGCTCGCCCTGCTCGACCCCGAGCACCGCAAGGCGGTCGTCGTGGCCCGTGACTCGCCGATCGGCGTCGGCGACATGGACACCTCGCTGTACCTCCTCTTCGGCGAGATACGACGGCACTCGACCGTCGCCCTGTCCGGCGAGGCGGCGGACGAGGTCTTCGGCGGCTACCCCTGGTTCCACCATCCCAAGGCACTCGCCGCGGACACCTTCCCCTGGCTGCTGGTGACGGGCGACGAGGCCGCGATGCCGCTCAACCCCGAACTCGACCTGCGCATAGGGGAGTTCCGTGCCGACACCTACCGCAGCGCGCTGGCCGCCGTACCGCATGCGGGCGACGAGACACCCGCCGAACACCGGCAGCGCGAGCTGCAGCACCTCTCCCTGACCCGCTGGCTGCGCCAACTCCTGCACCGCAAGGACCGGTTGAGCATGGCGCAGGGCCTGGAGGTCCGGGTCCCGTACTGCGACCACCGGCTCGTCGAGTACGCCTTCAACACCCCCTGGGCGCTGAAGAGTCACGACGGCCGGGAGAAGAGTCTGCTGCGCGCGGCCGGTACCGGCCTGGCACCGGAGTCGGTCCTGTGGCGCCCCAAGAACCACTACCCGGCCACCCACCACCCCGACTACAACCGCGGCCTCCAGAGCATGGCCCGCGACGCCCTCGCCACCGAACAGGTCCGCGCCCTGGCCGACGAGACCCGCATCAAGCCCAGCCTCGACACCCCGCCCGACCAACTGGAGTGGGGCCACCGCCTGCGGCTGGAGCGCGTCGTCGACCTCGCCCTCTGGCTCGACCACCACCAGCCCGAACTCGCCCTCTGAGGAGCCTCGTTCATGACCGTCCAAGAGCCTGTGGCCGAGCCCGTACCGCTGATGGGCTGCCCCTACAAGGCCGACCCCTATCCCCTCTACGAGGAGATGCGCGAAGCGGGCCCGGTCCACCGCGTCCTCTTCCCCAGCGGTGTACGGGCGTGGCTCGTCACCGGCTACGAAGCCGCCCACTCCGCCCTGAACGACGACCGTCTCGGCAAGAACCACGAGCGCGGCAACGACAGTTGGCGGGCCCGCGCCTCGATCATGCCGGAGCCGCAGCACTCCCGGCTCCAGGTCCACCTGCTCCACCAGGACCCGCCGCAGCACACCCGCATGCGGAGCTTCGTGACCGACGCGTTCACGCCCCGCCGGATCGAGGAACTCCGCCCGCGCTTCCAGGAGTTGGCGGACGCACTCGTCGACGCCCTGCCCCCGTCCGGCCCCGTCGATCTCGTGTCGGGCTTCGCCGCCCGCTTCCCCTTCCAAGTGCTCGCCGAAGTCATCGGCCTGCCACGGGAGTTGGCGGACCGCTTCGACCGCGACTGGGGCAAGGTCGTCCAGCCGGTCGGCCCCACCGACCCCGGACGGCCGCGCTACGAAGCCCGCCTGCACGGCCTCCAGAGCTATATCGCCGAGGTCGTCGCCCACAAGCGCGAACACGGGGAGGACGACCTGCTCAGCCGCCTCGTCGTGGCCCGTGACCGCCGCGAACTGTCCCAGGAGGAGCTGGACTCGATGATCTTCCAGCTCCTGGTCGCCGGCCAGGAACCGGTCACCAACCAGATCACCACCGCCCTGATCGCCCTCTTCCGCAACCCGGACCAGCTCACCCGCCTGCGCGACGACCCCGCTCTCCTGCCCCGCGCGGTCGAGGAACTCCTGCGCTACGACAGCGCCTTCGAGCTGACGACCTGGCGCTTCTTCGACCAGGACAGCGACCTGCACGGCACCGAGGTCCCGGCCGGCGACTCGGTGATCGTCTCCCTGTGCGCGGCCAACCGCGACCCGCGCCGCTTCCCGGACCCCGACACCCTCGACCTCGACCGCTCCCCGAACCCCCACCTGGCCTTCGGCCACGGCATCCACTTCTGCCCCGGCGCCGCCCTCGCCCGCGCCGAACTCCAGACCGCGCTCGGCACCCTCCTCGCCCGCCTCCCCGGCCTCCAACCGGCCGTCAGGGACGAGGACATCGAGTGGATCCCGGCCGTCCTGGGCCGCGGCACGAACCGTCTCCCCGTCGGCTACGACCGACGCCTCTGACCCGGGCCCCCGGATGACCGGGGCGGGCGAGAACGCCCGCCCCGGCTCCGCCTGACCCGCCCCACCGGCACACCGCGCCCGGCCACGACCTGCCACGGCGCCATGCCGTCATGCCCGCACGTCTCCCGGAGGAACACCATGCCGTCGACAACCACGCCGGACACGCTCCCCACGAGCACCGGCGCCGCGATCCTGAACCTGCTCCTGCCGCACCACCGCACGACCGACCGGAGCCACGCCCCGGCCGAGGCGTTCCCTCGACAACTGGGCCGGATCGCCGACTTCGTCCGCGCGGGCGCCCCCATCGCCTTCACCCTGCCCGGCTTCCCGTGCAAGTCCCCCAACCCGGCCAAGGTCCTCGGCCACCTCCCCGACATGGGCGAACGCCTCTCCCTCACCTTCCTGAACACCCTGTGCACGGAGATCGAGCGCGTCTACCCACCGGGCGCCCGCATGGTCATCTGCTCCGACGGCCACGTCTTCGGCGACCTCATCGGCGTCCCCGACGGGCACATCGACGCCTATGCCGACGAACTCCGCCTACTCATAAGTGATTTGGGCCTGGAGAGACTGTCGGTCTTCGACCTGCGCGACGTCCTGGGCGATCTGCCGCACGACGCGAAACGCGTCCATGTCCACGAGCGGTACGCACCCACCCTCGACGCCCTGCGCACCGAGATCCGCGCCGACGACAACGCGCTGGCGCTGTACCGGGGGATCACCCGGTTCCTCGTGGAGGACACCGCCGACCACCGCGGCACCCGCTCGGCGCTGCAACGCGCCTGCCGGCAACGGGCGTACGGCGTCATCCAGCGCAGCCGCGC
Source organism: Streptomyces sp. NBC_01478 (assembly GCF_036227225.1). GTDB lineage: Bacteria > Actinomycetota > Actinomycetes > Streptomycetales > Streptomycetaceae > Streptomyces. Next base: position 8,630,942 of record NZ_CP109444.1, read on the forward strand.
CTGGGGCGACCTCGTCGCCGACCACCACCCCCACGCCGTACGCCTGTCCATCCACCCCCAGCCCGTCGGCGCACCCAAGTTCGGCATCCGCCTCCTCGACGCGCCCGATGCCTGGACCACGCCGTGGCACTCCGCGGCCCTGCGCCGCGAGGACGGGACCTGGACGCTCATGCCCCGGGACCGGGCGACCCGATGGGGCCGGGTGATCGAGCGCGACGGCAGACCGAGTCACTTCGAGCAGGCCTGATCAGGGGGAGGCTTACGCAGTTGTCAGCCCTCGGGGCGCAGCAGCCCGCGCTCGTACGCCTTCGCCAGCCGCTGGGGCACCAGGTACGGGACGCCGTCGATGGTGACCGGCACGAGCGCCGGCGTGGCCGCCTTCCACTGGGCGCGCCGGTGGCGGGTGTTGCTGCGGGACATCTTCCGCTTGGGAACGGCCATGGGGTTCTCCTTGACGACGGTGACGGGTGTCGGTGAGCCGACGTTATATGAAAATGGATGCCATTATCAACATGGTGATGCGGCCATCGCCGCGCCGGCCTACGACGCGCGGCACCGCGGGCACAGACCGCTCAGCTCGACGGTGTGCTCGACCTCCGCGAAGCCGGAGGTGTCGGCCACCCGCCCGGCCCAGCTCTCGACCGCCTCCGAGTCGACCGGGATGCTCAACCCGCAGGCACGGCACAGCAGATAGTGCTGATGCCCGGGGAACGGCCGGTGCCGGAACAGGCGTTCACCACCCCGGTCGCGTACGACGTCGGCGCGGCCGGCGTCCACGAGGGCGGCCAGGGTGCGGTAGACCGTGTTGAGGCCCACCCGCGCGCCCTGCATCCGCAGTTCGCCGTGCAGGGCGCGGGCGCCGACGAAGCCGCCGCGGTCGATCAACGCCCTGACCACGCTGGCGCGTTGGGCGGTACGGCGGCCGATGAGATCCAGGTCGTCGGCCGGTACGCCCATCACGCCTCCGCGAGTCCGACGCGGGCGCGGGGCCGGCGTACGGCGATCATCGCGACCGCGTAGACGGCCGTGGCGACGGCCATGATGGCGAAGCTGGGCGGCAGTTGGGGGACGGAGTAGCTCAGGGCGAGGCCCGCCCACATCTCCGCCACCGCGAGTCCCGCGGACAGGGCGAGGGAGTGGTAGGGCCGGTCGGTGAGGTGCGCCGCGGCTCCGGCGGGGGCGGCGAGCAGACCGAGCAGCAGCAGTGAGCCGACCGCCTGGGCCGCCTCGGCCGCGCAGGCACCGACCAGGATCAGGAAGACGAGCCCCAGCAGCCGTACGGGCACGCGGCGGGCCGCCGCCACCGCCTCGTCGACGGAGGCGAAGAGGAGAGGACGGGCGATCGCGAGGACGGCGAGACAGATCAAGCCCGCGACGAGGGCCGCCAGTTCGGCCTGACCGGAGGAGAGGCCGAAGATCGAGCCGAAGAGGACGTTGACCCCGGCGGTGCCGTTCCCCGTGTTGCGGGACGTGGTGTAGAGGGTGAGGAAGAAGACGCCCAGGCCCAGGATCCAGGAGAAGACGCTGCCGATGGCGACGTCGTCGGTACGACCGCGGGGGCCCAGCGCGCCGAGCAGCACCGCGAACAGCACGGTGGCCGCGAACAGCCCCAGCCGCAGGTCGTAGCCGAGTGCGAGAGCCGCGAGCGCCCCGGTGAACGCGACGTGGCTGAGCGCGTCGCCGGTGAACACCTGGGCGCGCAGCACCAGGAAGTGGCCCACCAGGCCGGCCGCCAGGGCGATCGCGGTGCCGGCCAGCAGCGCGTGCACGAAGTACGGGTGCGTGAAGGCGCTCATACGACGGCACCCGCTCCCGCGAACCGACGCCTGTCCACGGCCGAGTCGAGGGTGCGGGCCGCGCGGGCCAGGACGTGGACGGCGAACGCGAAGGTCGTCACGTAGAAACCGATCGGGTACGGCGAGTAGTAGGCGGCGATCAGCCCGGTCCAGGTCACCGCGAGCGCGATGAGCACCGACAGCGCCAGGCTCAACGCGGGCCGTGCGGTGAGCTGTTGGGCGGCAGCGGCCGGCATCACCAGCAGGGCGAACACCAGCAGCGTGCCGGTGATCTGACTGGCCTCCGCGGTCGCCGTCCCGAGCAGGACGAGGAAGACCACGGACAGCGCCCGCACCGGCACCCCGCGTCCGACAGCGACGTTCTCGTCGACGGAGGCGAACAGCAGCGGACGTCCGATGACCGCCAGCACGCCGAGCGCGAGGGCCGCCGCGACCGTCAGCACCGTCACCTGGGCGGTGGTGATGCCCAGGAAGCTGCCGAACAACAGGGAGTTGACCCCGCCGAGGAACCCTTTGTAGAGGGCGACGAAGAGGAATCCGCAGGCCAGCAGGAACGCCTGGACCGTGCCGGTCAGCGCCGACTCCTGGCCGCTGCCGCCCTGCCCGGCGCGCGGTATCGCGGCGATCACCAGGGCGCCGCCGACGCAGAACGCGAAGTAGCCGAAGCCCGCACCGATGCCCAGCAGCGTCGCGCAGGCCGCGCCGGGAAAGCTGACCAGGGCCAGCGTGTGTCCGGCGAAGCTCTGCCGGCGCAGCACCATGAACCAGCCCATCACGGCGGCCAGCACGGCCACGACCGTACCGGCCCGGAACGCGTTGACCATGAACGGGAACGCCCAGATCTGCTGGAGGTCGGTCACCGGATTCCACGACCAACCGGCGCTCGCGTCAGCCCAGTTCACGGCCGCCTCCCTCCGCGTGCCGGTCGGTGTGGCGGGCGGGTGCCTCGGGCTGGCCGACGACCACCAGCCGCCCGTCGCCGGTGCGCAGCACCTCCACCGGCACGCCGTACAGCCGCGACAGCGTCTCGGTGGTGATCACCTCCCGCGGACGGCCCGCGACCGCACCGCCCTCCGCGATGTACACCACCCGGTCCAGCCACGGCAGGATCGGGTTGACGTCGTGCGCGACCATGACGACGCTGACGCCGGCCTCCCGGCAGATCCGCCCGATCAGCGCGGCGACCGCGCCCTGGTGCGACAGGTCGAGGCTGTCCAACGGCTCGTCCAGCAGCAGCAGTTCGGGGCCGCGGACCAGTGCCTGCGCGATCAGCAGCCGCTGCTGCTCCCCGCCCGAGCACTCGCCGATCGGCCGGTGCGCGTACGCGCTCGCGCCGACCAGCTCGACGACCTCGGCGATACGGTCCCGGGCCGCCCGGCGCCGGGCACTGAACCGGGCGGGCACCGGCAGCGGTACGCCCCAGCGGTCGCCGTCCAGGCCGAGGCGCACGATGTCGGTGCCGCGGATGCGCAGGCTCGCGTCGAAGCTGCGGCGCTGCGGCAGATAGCCGACGCGGTGGCCCACCCGGCCGGGCGCCTCGCCCAGCACACCGACCTCACCGGCGGCGGGAGGCAGGATGCCGAGCAGCACCTTGACCAGGGTCGACTTGCCGACCCCGTTGGGACCGAGGACGGCCACGAACTCCCCGGCGCCGACGTCCAGATCGACACCGGACCACAGGGTGCGGCCGCCGACGCGCACGGCGGCGCCGCGCAGCGACACGACGGGGGAGGGCGGCTCGGCCGCTTGTCCAGGGACCCGGTGCCGGACCAAGTCCCCCGCCCGGGTCACCGGTTTCACCGTGCTCACCTGCCCGTCGCCTGCCCCAGGGCCTTCTCGATGCCCTCCAACTGCCGTACCTGCCAAGCCTGGAAGGAGGCCCCGGCCGGAGTGAGGGTCTCGGTCACCGTCGCGACCGGTATGCCCTCGGCCTTGGCCGCGTCGACCTGGGCCTGTACGTCCGGGGTGGCGTTCTGGCTGTTGTAGACGTACACCTTGATCAGCTTCTGGCTGATCTGCCGGTCGATCGTCTGCTTGTCCCTGGCCGTCGGGTCGGTGCCTTCGCTGATGGCGTCCAGGAAGGACTCCGGCGTGAGCATCTTCAGGCCGAGCCCTTCGGCGAGCGGGGTCACGATGGACTCCGAGGCGCCGATCGGGGTGTTGGCGTACTTGGCCTTGATGGCGGCGATCAACTTGTCGTACGGCGCCAGGGTCTTGGTCTCGAAGGTCGTCTTCCGCGCGTCGAAGTAGGCGGCGTCGGCCGGGTCCAGCTTCTTGTAGTCGGCGGTGATCCTCTCGATGACCTGGTGGACGTTGTCCGGCGAGTACCAGCGGTGCGGGTTGCCGCCCGGCTTGATGCCCACCAGGTCGCCGACCTTCAGATCGGTACGGCCGCTCTCGGGGTTGGCGGACAGCAACTTGTCCGCCCAGGCGTCGTAGCCGATGCCGTTGACGATCGTGTACTGGGCGCCTGCCACCAACCGGCCGTCGGCCGCGGTCGGTTCGTAGTCGTGCGGGTCGGCGTTCGGGTTGTTGATGATGCTCTTGACCTGCGCGTGGGTGCCGCCGAGTTGGGTGGCGATGCTGCCCCAGAAGTTCTCCGCCGCTACGACCTTGACGGTTCTGCCCGCCGTCGTCGACCCGGCGTTCGCGGTGTCGTCGGAAGAGGCGGTGGAGCAGCCGCTGACGGCGGTCAGCACCGCGAGGGCGGCCGAGCCTCCGACGGCGATGCGTGCGGGGCGGGATCGGTATCGGGATAGGGGGGTGCCGGCAGTGCGCACGACGGGGTTCTCCTTGACGGGCTGAGGGACCTCACACGTGGGCCGGGCCCCGTGGAGCGGAACACCTCCGACCGTAGATGGAAACGATTTTCACCACCATGGGGTAATACTCAATAATGACAATCATTACCGATTCTTGGCCTGTGCGGGGCGTGGTGCGGGCGGCGGAGTTGTCGGTGTGTTCGTGCCGCGTGCCGGCAGCGAGTCGCCCTCGACGTCCACGTTCGGTACGGCACGGTCCAGCCCGTTGGGCAGCGCCGAGGCCGGTTTCGCCGACACGTCGATCCCGGCGGCGGTGGCGTCCGCGACGTAGGCCCGGCCGCCCGCGTCGGTCGACGAGGGTCGCGTTGAAGGGCGAGGTGCGCGAGGGCCCCCTCGACATCATCGGCATCCCGGTCTTCGCGACGCCGCACGGCTATGCCGATCTCGCCGCCAACGGCCTGCTCGCGCCGGAGGTCGCGGAGCGCGGTCTGGACGACGTGATCGCGTTCGTCCTGCGGGGCTGTGCACCGGACGCACGGGTCTGACGCATCCGACGTGCCTGACGGGCACTCAACCCCCCGCGGAACCACCCGAATCCTGCCCGGGGCCTCGATGTCAGTGGAGACCACTAGTTTGGAGTCACTGGAGATCGGCCGTAGCGGCCGACCGGGTCTTTGGGGAGGGGTGTGCTGTGTCCGCTGCGCAGACACGACAGTCGGGGAACACGACGTATCTGGAGCTCTCGCAGGAGAGCGGCGGTGCGCACAAGTTCTACGAGGTGACTGTCGAGGGGACCACCGTCTCCGTGCGGTACGGGCGGATCGGGGTGGACGGGCAGCGCCAGATCACCACCTTCCCGACCGGCGAGAAGGCGAAGGCCGCGGCGGCGAAGAAGATAGCCGAGAAGGTGCGCAAGGGGTACGCGCCCGCCGTCCAGGGGCAGCGGGCGGCCCGCGCCGTGACGCGCCGTCAGGTGACGTCCGCCCCGTCGACGGCGCGGGCGACCGCCCCGGTGCTGTGGCGGTTCCGTACGGGCGCCTCGGCGTTCGGCATCCATGTCGACGAGGACCGCTGCTGGGTCGGCAACCAGAACGGCAATGTCTACAACCTGAGCCACGACGGCGAGGTGCTGGCGCACTACTCCCTGCCCGACGGCGTCAAGTGCCTTGTGGCGGACGACTTCTGGATCTACGCGGGCTGTGACGACGGCCGGGTCTACGACCTCTCCTCGAAGGTGCCGTTCGCGGCCTACGACATCGCCGCCGAGGTGGACATCTTCTGGCTGGACATCCACGCGGGCGTGCTGAACGTCTCCGACCGCAACGGCGGTCTGACGGTCATCGACCACGAGGACGAGCTCCAGTGGTCGCGCAACTCGTCCGGGGACAACGCCTGGATGGTGCGGGCCGACGACCACGCCGTCTACCACGGCCACAGCCACGGCGTGACGGCCTACGCGGCGGACGGCGCCAGGCAGCTCTGGCACACCGCGACCACCGGCAATGTGCTCTTCGGCTGGCAGGAGGAGAACGCGGTCTACGCCGGGACGGGCCGCCGGGTCGTCCAGCGGCTCGCGAAGTCCACCGGGGCGATCGAGGCCTCCTACCAGTGCGACGCCGCCGTGTACTCGTGCGCCACGTCCCCCGGCGGGCGGTACGTCTTCGCGGGCGACTCGGCGTCCTCCGTCTACTGCTTCACCGCCGACGGCACCCGCCTGTGGAAACTCGGCACGGGTGGCGGCTCGGCGCTCTCCATGCAGTACCACGACGAGCGGCTGTACATCGTCTCCACGGACGGCTCACTCGCGTGCGTCGACGCGAGCGAGGCCGCGATCAACGCCGCGCAGTCGGGCACCGTCCCCGTCGCCGCGGACATCAAGCTGGCGGCCGCCATGCCGACGTACGCACCACTGACCACCGCCGCGTCCGTCGCCACGGTCAGCGCTGTTCCCGCCCCCGGGAGCGGAGTCGTCGTGGAGTGCTTCGAGCACGGAGGCCGAGTGCGCGTGCATGTGGTCTCCGAGGGCTACGACTCGGGATGGAACGTCCAGTTCCCGCGGGCGATCCGCGAGCCCGGCGCCCGCTATGTGGTGGACGCGCTGCACTCCTCCTCGGCCGGCTTCTACCGGGTGCGTGGGGAGATCAGGCGCCTGGTGTGACCGGTGACCGGCCCTCGGTCTCCCCGGCGCGCACCCGCTACCCCTGCTCCCGTGAAGGCTTCGGCCAACTGTCCAGCAACTGCTCGTCCGTCAGCGCCGACGCGCCCTCCGCCGCCGGCCCCGCCAGCCCGAACCCGACCATCAGCACCTCCGCGTAGCGGCGCCAGGCGTCCGGTGCCACGTCGTGCGTGCGGTCGGCGACGGCGCCGATCATGTACAGGAAGGCGTACACGTCGGCGCTGGCGAAGTCCTCGCGGACCGCGCCCGCCGCCACGGCTCGTTCCACGAGGCCGTCGACGAGGCGGCCGAGCTGGTCGCGGGTCCGGGCGACCGGTCCCGTGTCGACGCTCGCGTTGGCCAGGATGACCTCCAGGGCCCGGTCCTCGGCCCGCCACTGTGCCGCCGCCATCAGGTAGTGCCGTAGCGACTGGGCCGGGTCCGGCAGTTCCGTGGCCTTGGCCGCCAGGTGCAGGAACACCGCGAAGCGTTCCGTGAACAGGGCGTCCACCAGTGACTGGAGGTCCGGGAAGCGGCGGTAGACCGTGCCGACGCCGATGCCCGCCTCGCGGGCGATCTCGTTGAGAGGGACCGTGGCCCCTCGCCGGGCGAACAGGCGGTCGGCCGTCGTCATGATCAGACGGCGGTTCCGCTCCGCGTCCGCTCGCAGCGGGCGTGGGCGTTGGTGCTGGGTATCCGGGCTCACGCCGGGACATTCTCCGGCATCTTCGCCCCGGCGGTGCGGCGCGCCTGCCTGACCAGGAGCGATACGCCCGTTACGACGCTCCACAGCAGCCATGAGTAGACACCGCCCCGCTCGAAGATGCCGGCCGTGCTCGTCGAGGCCCCCACGAACGCCTCGCTCAGCAGGCCCAGGGCGCCGACCGCGATGCTGAACACGCGGTACGCGCGCGGCAGTCGGAGGCTCCGCAGCGAGCCCGCCATGATCACGACCGTGTTCGCGCACAGGATGGCGACCGACGCGCCCGCGACGTGCAGCGCCAGGCTGTAGGCCGGGCCGGCCGGGGAGCCGTGGAACAGACCGACCAGCAGGAAGCCCACCGCGTGCGCGCCCGCGAGGGCGATGACGACACGGCGCGCACGGCCCGTGAGCAGCGGGACCGCCAGCAGCACCACACCGATCGCGAGCAGGACGCCCTGGACGATGAACGACGTGTTCATCAGCACGTGATCCGGCGAACAGATGGTGCGGCCCTGATAGCGCGTGCCGCAGTTGGGGACGCCCAGGTCGCTGATGTAGTTCGTCGCGTAGCTGTAGGGCGGGCTGGTCCAGGCGGCCGCGGCGACCGCCTCGGACACCACCCACTGCACCGCGTTCAGCACCAGGACGGCGGCTCCCAGTGGAAGCCAGTTCTTGCGTGACATCGGGACTTCCATCACCGCTTCTCACCACTCCTCTCGACAGGTCATGCGCACCACCCTACATTAAGTGGATGAAACTATCCGGTTAGGCGTCGACGGTGGTGTGGCGGGCGTCACATCGCAAGGTTCGAACTTCGAGGGCCGCCGTGCATCTAGTCGGCGTCCACTCCACTCCACCGAGGAACAATCAATGTTGGCTTATCTGCCTGGATTCGCCCCCTGGATCGTCGCCGGCGTCCTCTCGTCCTTCGACTGGCGCTGGGGCGCGATCGGCGGTCTCGTCACGGGGCTGCTGATGATGCTGAACGACCGTCGCCGCGGGATCGGCTTCGACGCGCTGGTCCTGGAGATCAGCACCCTCGCGTACTTCGTCGTGCTCGGCGCCGTCTCCGTCGCCCGGCCGGACTCCTCGCTGGCCGACCGCACCGACGTCATCTCGTTCGTCTGGCTGGCCGCCACCGCGTGGGGGAGTCTGGTGGTCTGGAGCCCCTTCACGCTGGGCATCGCCAAGCGGCAGACCCCACGCGAGTACTGGGACACACCGGGGTTCCTCCAGGTCAACAACTACATCACCAGTGCCTGGGGAGCCGGCTTCACCTTCATCGCCGTCAGCCTGGCCGTCGCCAACGCGGTGGACGCCCCGGTGTGGGTGGGCATCACCGCCCATGTCGTCGGGCTCGTCGCCCCCGCGATCTTCACGAAGGTCTACCCCGCCCGGGTCCAGGCACGGCTCATGGCCCTGGCGCAGGCCCAGCCGCAGGTGCGGGCCGTTCCGTAACGGCACCACCCCACGAACCGGCACCACCCCACTCGCGCCACCGACCGGCACCAAATCACCCACCCAACAAAGGAGTTGGCGCATCATGAGCACAGCGAAGAACGTCGTTCTCGTGCACGGCGGTTTCGTCGACGGATCGGGCTGGCGGGGCGTCTACGACGCGCTCCGCGCCGACGGCTACCACGTGAGCGTCGTCCAGAACCCCACCCTGTCCCTCGAAGGCGACGTCGCCACGACCAAACGGGTCCTCGACGCCCAGGACGGCCCGACCGTACTCGTCGGACACTCCTACGGCGGCGCGGTGATCTCCGAGGCCGGCACCCACGCGAACGTGTCGGCGCTCGTGTACATCGCGGCGTTCGCGCCCGACAAGGGCGAGTCCGTGAACACCCTCATCGCCGACCCGCCGCCCGGAGCGCCCGTGCCGCCGATCCTGCCGCCCGTCGACGGGTTCCTCTTCCTGGACCGGGAGAAGTTCGCCGCGTCCTTCGCCGGTGATCTGCCCGCCGCCGACGCCCAGTTCCTCGCCGACTCCCAAGTGCCCTGGGGAGTGGACGCGTTGGCGGGCGCGGTCACCGAGCCCGCCTGGCAGACCAGGCCGAGTTTCTACCTCGTCGCCACCGACGACCGCATGATCCCGCCGCCCGCCCAGCGCGTCATGGCCGAGCGGGCCGGAGCGACCGTGACGGAGACCGCCGGCAGCCACGCCGTGTACGTGTCCAAGCCCGCCGAGGTCGCCGCGTTCATCGCGAAGGCGGCTTCCAGCCCCACCACTTGAGCCGCTGGGTCTTCTTCACCGGCAGTCGTGGCGGCCGCGGCGCTCAGCACGGCCGCCACCACCGCGGCGGCGGACCCGGCACCCCCCGCACAGGTGTCCGCCGCCGCGGCCAACTCCCGTACCCCTCAGCCCACTTCACCCGGAAAGCGGCATGACGAACGAGAACGAGAACGAGACCCCTGTTCCCCTCTACCTCCAGGGCCGCTTCGCGCCGGTCCCCGAGGAACACACCGCCGCCGAACTCACCGTACGGGGCACCCTCCCGCCCGACCTGGACGGCCGCTATCTGCGCAACGGCCCCAACCCGCTGCCCGGCGAGGACCGGGGGCACTGGTTCACCGGCCCCGGCATGCTCCACGGCATCCGGCTGCGCGGCGGCCGAGCCGAGTGGTACCGCAACAGGTGGGTCCGCACAAGGGAGTTGGAGGGCCACCCCTTCGTCCGCGCGGACGGCACCATCGACCTGGCCGCCACGCCCGCCAACACCCATGTGATCCGGCACGCCGACACCGTGCTCGCCCTGTGCGAGGTGGGCCTTCCCTACTGGGTCACGCCGGAGCTGGAGACCGAGGGGCCCTACGACTTCGGTGGGAAACTGACCACCGCGATGACCGCGCATCCCAAGGAGGACCCGGTCACCGGTGAACTGCACCTGTTCGGGACCGGGTTCGCGCCGCCGTACCTCACCTACCACCGGGTCACCCCGGAGGGCGTGCTGCTCGACAGCCGGCCGATCGACGTTCCCGGGCCGACGATGATGCACGACTTCGCCATCACCGAGCACCACATCGTGTGGCTGGACCTGCCCGTCGTCTTCGACCCCGTCCTGGCCGGGCGCGGCGGGATGCCGTACCGGTGGGCCGAGGCGTACGGCGCGCGGATCGGGATCATGTCCCGTGAGCACGGTTCCACCGACGTGCGCTGGTTCGACGTCGATCCCTGCTACGTCTTCCATGTGGGCAACGCCTATGAGGACGCGCAGGGGTGTGTGGTCCTGGACGCGGTGCGCTACGACGACGCCGGCTTCCGGAAGGTCTGGGGCGACATCGGCGGACCCACCGGGCAGAGCGTCCCGAGTGTGCCGAGCGGCCCGGTCGGGGTGCGGGAGCCGGGGCACACCCAGGCCCCCTCCGTCCTGTACCGGTGGACCCTGGACCCGGTGGCCGGCCGGGTCACCGAGTCCCAACTGGACGACCGCGAGGCCGAGTTCCCCACCCACAACGAGACCCTCACCGGGCGCCCGAACCGCTACCTCTACACCGTCAACGGTGACGGCATCGCCAAGCACGACCTCACCCGCCGGACCGGTGACGTCCACAAGACGCCCGGCAGCCGCTACTCCGGCGAGGCCGTCTTCGTACCGGCGTCGGACGGTACCGACGAGGACGCGGGCTGGCTCGTGTCGCTCGTCTCGGACGACGACGGCGCGGCGGGGGAGCTGCTCGTCCTCGACGCCTCGGACCTCGCGGTGCAGGCGGTCGTCGAGCTGCCGTACCCGGTTCCGTCCGGCTTCCACGGCAGTTGGCTGCCCGAGCCTGCCGAACAGGCCTGACTCCAGGGCGGGTTGACCGATCCGGGCGAGGGGGCCCACGAGGAGCCGTAGCGGCGTACCTTCCTCGGCAAGGGTCCCCTCGACCCGACACGTGCCGTCCATCCTGTGTTCACCGTCGGGTGGGAGAAGTGGGACCTCAAGAGCACGGGACCGAACTCCCCGGAGGTTCATGGTGACCCTCGACCGTCCCACGGATGAGGAACTCACCCGCAGGGCCCAGGCCGGCGAGTCCGGCGCCCTGGGGCTGCTGCTGACGCGCCATCAGGCGCCCATGCGCGCCGTCGCGTTGAGCCTGCTCGGCTACGGCCCCGATGCCGAGGACGCCGTCCAGGACGCCGCGTTGACCGCGCTGCGGCGGATCGGCGGCGTACGGGAACCGGCGGCCGTCGGGGCCTGGCTGCGGGCGATCGTACGGAACGCCTCCCGGATGAGGCTGCGGGCCGTCCGGGAGTTCCCCGGCCTCGACGGGCTGGAGTCCGCGCATCTGGGCGACCTCGTCGAGCCCGCGCAGCCGGAGCGGCTGATCGAGCAGCACGCGCTGCGGGACTGGATCTGGGACGCGGTGGAGGAACTGCCGCAGGAGCAGCAACTGGTGCTGATGCTGCGGCACTTCAGCGGGATCACCTCGTACCAGGAGATCGCCGAGGCCTGCGAGGTGCCGGTCGGCACCGTGCGCAGCCGGCTCAACCAGGCCCGGGCGAAGATGGCCAAGGTGCTGCTGTCGACCGCGACCGGTGGCCACGACGACGCCGCCGCGCTCACCGAGGACAGCCGGCAGGAGGCCGAGGTCACGCTGGACGGCGCCATGCGCGGCCAACTGCCGCCGGAGATCCTGGAGTTGTGGCCGGCGGAGACCGAACTGGTCGGCGTCCTCAACAAGGAGGGCGGACGCCTCCATCCCTTCCCGGCCATGCGGGAGACCCGGACCAAGGGCGTGACCCAGCATCTGCGTCATGTCGTGGCCAGCCGAGACATCGCCATCTGGGAGATGGAGGCGGTCAATCCCGCCGGTATCTCGAACCCCTGCCCGCCCACTCTCGCCTGGCTGATGTTCCGGCGCGAGGGGCGGGTGCGGAGGCTCCGGGTGGTGTTCCCGGGGGCGGGGGCGACGTCAGGTGGCGCGCAGCAGCTCTCGTAGCTCCGTGGTGTCGATGACGTGGGACCGGGACGGGAACACCTTCTCGACCAGCACCCGGTGGGTCTCGGCGTCGGGGTCGGCGACGCCGTCGGACAGGACGAAGATCCGGTAGTCGCGGTCGGCGGCGTCCATGACGGTGGACAGGACCACGCCGCTGGTGCTGATCCCGGCGAGCACCAGGGTGTCGATGCCGCGCTCGCCCAACTGCTCGTGGAGGTCGGTCGTGGAGCCGGAGCCGTAGCGGATCTTGCGGACGACGAGGTCGCCGTCCTCGGGGGCGAGCCGCTCGTCGATCCGGGTCGAGCCGTCCTCGTGGTGCAGCATCTTCGCCCCGGCGACCGCGCTGAAGGAGGCATTGTTCTCGGGGACCGCCGCCCAGTCGTCCTCGGTGAAGGCGACCCGGACGTAGCCGATGGCGCCGCCGGCGGCACGGACGTCGGCGATGGAGCCCCTGACCCGCTCGACGAGGGCGTCGGAGTCGGGGGCGACGGGGACGATGCCGTTCTGGAAGTCCATGACCAGCAGGGCGGTCCGCCCGGGGGTGATCGTGGGGGTGCTCATGTGCGGTTCTCCTTGAGGGGTTCTTGCTGAGGGGGCTGTCAGATGGTCGTGGTGCCGCGGCCCATCAGTCGCCGGTCCAGGACGGTCAGCAGCAGGACCGCGAGGCCCGCGCCGACCAGGACGAGGCCGAGGAGGTGCAGGCCGTGGTCGGTCACGCCGGAGCGGAAGACGATGCCGCCGATCACGGCGGAGGTGATCGTCCCGAGGTAGCCGAAGGTCCTGAACAGGCCGGAGGCGGTGCCGATTTGGTCCGGCGGCGCTTCCAGGTAGAGGGCGGTTTGGTTGCCGACGGTGGTGGTGGCCGAGGCGACGCCGAAGACCAGGGACACCAGCACGATCGCGAGCGCCGGGCTGTGCGAGGTGAGCAGCATGATCCCGGCCGAGCCGATCAGCATGGTCACCGCCGAGACGATCAGCGGGCCCCGGATCAGATTGCGGCGGGCCAGCGGGTGCGAGAGCAGCGCCGACACCGCGCCCATCGGCAGCAGCAGGAGTCCCGCCGTCACGCTGGACAGTCCGTGCGCGGCCTGCATCCACTGCGTCACGCCGTACATCACGGTGTAGGTGCCGAGCAGGGTGAGCGCCTGGCGCAGATAGGTGCGGGTGAGGGCGCCGTTGGCGGCGAGACCGCGGAAGTCGAAGAACGGTGCCGGCCTGCGCAGCTCCCACCACACCGTGGGCACCGCGGCCACGACGAAGACGGCGAGCGCGGCCCACCCGAGGCGGGGCAGGCCCATCAGGAAGACGACCAGCGCGCTCATCGCGACGGCGAAACCGAGGATGCCGGGCAGGTCGATCCGGTCGGCGACCCGTCGGAAAGCCCTGTCCGCGCGGTCGAGCGCCGGGTCCGCGGGCAGCCGGCGCAGCACCATCACCAGCGCGGTCAAGGTCACCGGGATGTTGATCAGGAACGCCCAGCGCCAGCCCGCGGCGCCGACCAGAAGTCCGCCGATCGGCGGGCCCACGGCGGCGGTGGCCATGCCCGCGATCGCGATCCCGCCGAGCACTCCGCCCGGCGGTGCGTCAAGACCGGCGTCCTGGGCGCGGCGCCGGATCAGCACCATCGCGCAGGGGAACGCGGCCGAGGTGCCGACGCCGACCAGGACCCGGGAGACGGTCAGCATCGCCAGGTTCTGCCCCAGGCCCCCGACCACCCCGCCGAGCAGCACCAGGACGATCCCGGCGAGGAAGATCCGGCGCGCCCCGAGCACCTCCGCCAGCTTCCCGGCGGTGGGCTGCGCCACGGCGCTGGCCAGATAGAGCGAGGAGACCAGTACGGCGGTGCTGCCGACCGCGACATGCAGCTCGGTGGCGATCGGCACCAGGGCGGTCGCGATGATGGAGCTGTTGACCGGGTTCAGGCCCGCGCCCACATAGAGCGGGGTCGTGAAGGTCCACCCGAAGGGCTTGCGCGCGAACTCGCGCGCCGGGGCAGTGGCCTCGCCGGTGTCGGTCCTCATATGCCGCCGTCGTTCAACTCGGCGGTGGCGAGCCGCTCCAGCAACTCGACGGCCTTCTCCACGTTCTCGCGCTCGTCCGGGGCGACCACCTGCTCGATGGCCCGCGCCAGGAAGGAGGCGCGCCCCGCGAGCAGTTGCTGGACCAGTTCGGTCGCGGACGGGTCGGCGCTCATCAGCTTCTTGCGGCCGTCCTGCGCGTCGGGCTCGCTGCGGACCAGCCCGGCGGCCTTGAGCACCGCGAGGCTCTGTGCGATGGACTGCGCGCTGACGCGCTCCAGCACGGCCAGGCGCGCGGCGGTGACGGGCCCCTCCCGCACGACACTCGCCAGCACGCCGAGCTGCGTGAGGGTCAGGCCGGTCGCATGCTGGCCCGACTCCGCGCGCAGCCGTGCGCGCAGCCGGGTCATCGCGTCGTTGAGCCGCTGAGCGGTCGCGACGGACTGCTCCGGCGCGGGGTTCGTGGTCATGGATCCAACGTAAAACTACACAAGCAACTTTGCCAAGTTACTTGTGTAGTTTCCGCTGTCTGCTGGATCACACCGCCAGGTGGGTGTCGAAGAAGCCGCTCAGCTTCTCCACGGCGGGCGTCACGTACGCGTCCTTGTCATAGAGGTCGACGTGCGAAGCGTCCTCGATCCACGCCAACTCCTTTGGCCCGTGCGCCTTTTGGAACGCCTCCACGCTCATCCAGGACGTCACCGCGGCCCGCCCGACGACCAGCAGCAGCGGCCGCGGCGCGATCAGCGCGACGGACGCGAACGTGTCGAAGGCGGCGATGCGGTCCACGCTCGTCCAGGTCAGCGACTTGGCCGAGCGGGGGTGCCCGGCGCGCGGAGTGCAGTAGTACTCCCAGCCCTCGTGGACGTGCGGGCCGCCCGCGCGCGCCTCCTCCTCGGTGGCGGGGAAGACCGGGAAGCGCCGGACGTCCGCACCACCGGCCTCCGCGGTACGGGCCGCGGAGGCGGCGGCCAGCATGCCTTCGATGACGGCCGGGTCCTGGGCGCCGTCCGCGCCGAGCCGGAACTGCCGTGACATGTCTACGGCGCTGACCGTGCCCACGGCCCGGATGCGCGGGTCGGTCGCGGTCGCCGCCAGGGCGTAGCCGCCCGAGGCGCAGACGCCCAGCGCCCCGATGCGGCCGGGGTCGACCTCGTCGAGGGTGCCGAGGAAGGAGACGGCGGCCTTGAGGTCCTCGACCCGCTGCCCCGGATCCTCCAGACCGCGCGGCTCGCCCTCGCTCTCGCCCTGGTGGGCGGCGTCGAAGGCGAGCGTGACGAACCCGCGCTCGGCCAGCAGGCGGGCATACAGACCGGAGGCCTGTTCCTTCACCCCGGTGCCGGGATGCCCGACCACGATCGCGGGACGCGGCACCCCCGGCGTCTCCTCGTCCGGGGTGTAGAGATGACCGGCGAGCTTCAGGCCCGCGCTGAGGAAGGTGACATCGGTACGCATGAGGGTGCACTCCAGTCGGAGGTGGGGGAGCCGGTGTACGGCCATGCCCCCACCGTCACTCCACCCCGCCCGGCGCCACCAGGGACGGCTCTGCCTATGCGGTTCTGTACCAGGCACGCCCGCGCCGGCCCGAGGACACTGGAGCCATGGCAGATCGCGACGCGTCGCCCCCCTCCGGTCCCTCCGGCAACGAACTGGGCGACTTCCTGCGCGCCCGCCGGGCAGACCGCGATCCGCGGCAGGCGGGCTTCCCCGACGACGGCCGACTGCGACGCGTGCCCGGGCTGCGCAGGGAGGAACTGGCGTATCTCGCGCACGTGAGCGTCGACTACATCGTCCGCCTGGAGCAGGGCCGCACCCGCCGGGGTTCCCGTGCCGTCCTGGACGCCCTGGCCGACGCGCTGCACCTCGCCCCGGACGAGCGCACCTACCTCTTCACGCTGGCCGAGGTCGCGCCGGGAGCATCCGCCCGTCCGCCCGGCCGCTCCGAAGTCGCCCCGCGACTAAGGCAGTTGCTGGACATCATGCACGACGTCCCCGCCATGGTGCTGCACCGCGGCATGGACGTCCTCGCCTGGAACCGCGCGGCCACGGCTCTGCTCACCGACTTCGGCGCCCTGCCCCCGGCCGAGCGCAACCTGATCCGGCTCACCTTCCTGGACACCGACTTCCGTGCCCTGTACGCGGATTGGCCCCGGGCCGCCCGCGAGTGCGTCGCCGTGCTGCGCATGGAGGCGGGCCGCACCCCGCACGACCCGGCACTTGACACCCTGATCGCCGAACTCGCCGCCCGCGACCCGGACTTCCGCACGTGGTGGGCCGAGCACCAGGTACGGGGACCGCGCCAGCTCACCAAGACGTACGTTCATCCGGTCGCCGGTGAACTCACCCTCGACGTCCAGCAGTTCACCGTCGACACGCACCCGGAGCAGTTCCTCGTCGCCTACACGGCGCCGCCGGACTCGCCCTCGCAGGAGGCGTTGCGGTTCCTGTTGCAGTGGGCCGGCCTCAGCAGCACTCAGGCGGGGTGAGCGTTCACCCGCCGACCGGCGCGCCCGCCACCGCCGAACTGCCGGGCAGGGGCGTACGAGCGGGCCTTTCGGCCAGCACGTCGAGGATGTTGTCCACCGCCAGGTCGACCATCGCGGCCCGGGTCGCCTCGGTGGCCGACCCGATGTGGGGGAGTGTGATCACGTTCGGCTCGGCGACCAGCGGGGACAACTCCGTTCCCATCGGCTCCCGTTCGAAGACATCGAGCCCGGCGGAGTGCAGGCGCCCCTCGCGGACGGCGTCCAACAGGGCTTCTTCGTCGACGACTCCGCCGCGCGAGGTGCTGACCAGCGTGGCCGTGGGCTTCATCGCCGCCAGCTCGCGGGCCGAGATCAGATGGCGGGTCTCCTCGGTGAGCGGAACGTGCAGCGACACCACGTCGGAGTCGGCCAGCAGCGCGGCCAGGCCCACCGAGGCCGACAGGTCGTCGTCCGGGGCGTACGGGTCGTGGTGGATCACGCGCATCCCGAAACCGTGGGCCCGGCGGGCCACCGCGCGGCCGATCTGGCCGTAGCCGACCAGGCCGAGGGTGGCTCCGTGGACGTCCAGGCCGAGATAGTCGTGCATCCGGAACAGTTCCCAGGAGCCGTCCGCGAGGCTCGCCCCGGCCGCGCCGATGCGGCGGCGGGCGGCGAGGATCAGCGCGAAGGTGAGGTCGGCGGTGGTCTCCGCGAGCACCCGGGGTGTGTGCGTGACGACGATGCCGCGCTCGGCGGCGGCAGCGCGGTCCACGTTGTCGAAGCCCATGCTGGCCAGCGCGATGACACGCAGCGAGGGGCCCGCCGCGTCCATCAGGGCGGCGTCCACGGGGTCGTTGCCGAGAGCCAGCACACCGCTCACACCCGGGGCGAGGGCGGCGAGATCGGCGGGGCCGGGCTTTTCGGTGCCGGGCCACGACACCGGTTCCGCTGTTTCGGACAGCCGGCCCAGACCGTTGCCGGGCAGGGTTCCGCGGGTGACGAGGACACGCTTTTCCATCTGCTTCTCCAGTGACGAGCCATGCTTTACCGGCCAGGTGGATCAATTCGATCGACGCTAGTCGGGGCGGTCACCGGAAACAAATAGCGGATTCCTCTGACGCTATCGGCGATCCTTATCCTCGATCAGTTCGAGGAACAGATCGTGCACGGCCAGCGCGGGCTCGGAGAGCGGCTGATTGTCCGACGTCACCAGCGACAGCTTGACCTGGATGACCGGCTCCACGATCCGCCGCACGGACAGCGAGCGGACGTCGAGGATGGCGCGCGCCGCCGACCGGGGCAGGACCGTGGCACCCAGGCCCGCGTCCACGGCGTTGACGAGTGTCAGCGCGGACTCGACCTCGCCCACCACGTTCAGCCGGAGGGACGCCTGCTGGAAGGCGGCGTCCACGACCTGCCGGATGGTGTGGATGCGGCTGGGCAGCAGCAGGGGCACGCTCGCCAGCTCCGCCAGGCGCACCTCGCCCTCTCCCGACGGCGCCGTCTCGCCGGGCGCGCCGATCAGATACAGGTCCTCGGTGCGGACGGGCTCGAACTGGACACCCCGCAGCGGCCCGGCGCCGTAGATGAACGCCATGTCCATGCGGCCCGTCATGATCGCCTCGCTGATCACGCCGCCGAAGTTCTCGTTGATGTGCAGCAGGATGTCCGGGTAGCGCTCGCGCACGCTCTTCAGGAGCGGCAGCGCGAGGGCCGCGCCCAGGCTGTACGGCGCGAGGCCCACCGAGACGCTGCCGGCGGGGGCCCGGCCGGAGACGTCGACGGCGGCCTGCGCGAGGTCCACCTGGCGGAGGATGAGCTGCGCGTGCAGGTACAGCGCCCGGCCCGCCTCGGTCGGGGCCACCCCGCGCTTGCTGCGGATGAGCAGTTGCTGCCCGAACTGCGCCTCCAGGGCGGACAGTTGCTGGCTCAGCGCCGGCTGGGCGATGTGCAGGATGTCGGCCGCGCGCGTGATGCTTCCCGCGTCGATGATCTTGATGAACGAGTAGAGACGTCTGGTGTCCATGCGCGGGGCCTTCCAGATGGAGCGAAGCCTCATCGTAGGGAGGGATCACCCCGAAACACAGCCCCGGTGAGTGGAGGGTGTGAGGGGGGTCATAGCGGTTCGCGATAACGCCAGACCGAACGCATATTGGCGATCACGCGACGGTCGGAATAAGTTGTGCGGAACAAGTCGAGCGGAGCTTCCCCACCGGAACATTCCCCGTCCACGGTTTCCGCCGTTCACGGTCTCCGGTCTCACGAAGACGTGATGGTATCCGCTTCCCGCGGATTCCCTTCCCAGAATTCCTTCCTGGAATTCCCTTTCCCGGCATTCCGATCCGGAGGACGTCATGACTCCCATGGTTGATCTCGTCGCCGACCTCGGCGAGGGATTCGGCGCGTACACAATGGGCGACGACGCGGCCCTTCTGGAGTTGCTGACCTCCGCCAATGTCGCCTGCGGATTCCACGCCGGCGATCCCCGCATCATGGACGCTACCGTGCGGACCTGCGTGGAGAAGCAGGTCGCCGTGGGCGCCCACCCCAGCTTTCCCGACCTGGTCGGCTTCGGCCGCCGCGCGATGGACCTCACGCCGGAGGAGGTCCGCACGGACGTGCTCTACCAGATCGGCGCCCTCCAGGCCTTCGCCGTCGCCCACGGCACCCGCGTGCACCACGTCGCCCCGCACGGCCGCCTGGGCAACCTGGTCGCCGTCCGCGCCGACTACGCCCGCGCCGTCGTGGACGCCGTAGCAGCCCTGGACGAGTCGCTGATCGTCCTCGCGCAGGACGGTGAACTGGCCGACGCGGCCCGGGCCCGTGGCCTGCGCGTGGGCATCGTCGGCATCGCCGACCGCGCGTACCGCGCCGACGGAACCCTTCTCCCGCGCTCCGAGCCCGGCGCGGTGATCCACGACCCCGACGAGGTCGCCCGGCGCACCCTGCGCATGGTCACCGAGGGCGTCATCCGCAGCGTCGACGGCACGGACGTCCAAGTCGCCTGCGACACCGTCCTGTTGCACGGCGACAGCCCCGGAGCAATCGCCCTGGCCGGCCGCGTCCGCGAGCAACTCCTCACCGCCGGAGTCGAGATCACCTCGCTCGACAAAGTCCTGAGCGGCAAGGAGGCTTGAGATGACCGGCAACGTGACCATCGCCGACTGCGGCGACTCCGCCCTGGTCGCCAAGGCCGTGGGCCTGGACGCCGAACCCGCCTGGCAACTCGTCCACGCCCTCGCCGACGCCCTCGACGCCGTCCGACTCGCCGGCGTCCACGACGTGGTGCCCACCTACGACGCCCTGCTCGTCGAGTTCGACTGCGCCGTCACCGACCACGCCACCGTCCGCCGCGTCCTGGCCCACGAGGCGGCCCGCCTCGGCCCGCACCCCGCGCCGACGACACCCCCGCGCCGCTTCGTCGTCCCCGTCGTCTACGGCGGCGAGTACGGTCCCGATCTGCCCGAGGTCGCCGCCCAACTCGGCCTGTCCGAGGGCGAGATCATCGCGCTGCACTCCGGTTCCGACCTCACCGTGCGCTGCCTGGGCGCACCCGCCGGAGCCCCGATGACGGACGGCCCGCCCTTCCCGAAACCCGTACCGCGCCTCGCCTCGCCCCGTACCCGGGTCGACCCCGGCTCGGTCGCGGTCGCCGGACGCCAGGCGGTCATCTGCCCGATGCCCTCGCCCGGCGGCTGGCCGCTCCTGGGCCGCACCCCGGTACGCGTCCTCGACCTGCACAGCGACCCGATCACCGCGTACCGCCCCGGCGACACGTTCCGGTTCGTGCCCATCGAGCCCCAACAGTGGGACGAATACGCGGACTTGGCCCTGGGGGACTTGGCGGACCAGGCAGACCTGGTGGTCGGGCATGGCTGACACCCTCACCATCCGCACCGCCGGCATCGTCACCGTGCAGGACCTCGGCCGCGTCGGCCGCTCCCGCTACGGGCTGCCGGCCAACGGAGCCGCCGACCAGCACTCGGCGCGCGTCGCCAACGTCCTGTGCGGCAACCACGACCGCGCCCCGCTGCTGGAGATCACCGCCCTCGACTTCGCCTGCGTCCCCTCCGGCGACATCCTCATCGCGGTGACGGGCGCCCCCGCCGACGTGACCGTCGAAGGAGTCGTACGACCGCAGTGGGAACCGGTCCCGGTCCGAGCCGGCGAGACCGTCCGCGTCACCGGTATCCACCGGGGCCTACGCGTCTACCTGGCCGTACTCGGCTCGTTCGAGGTCGACTGCCTCCAGGGCAGTTGCGCCCCCGACACGATCCTGGGCTTCGCCCCACCTCTCCGCACCGGCGACGAACTCGCCCTGCGCACGGCCTGCCCGCCCATCGACCACCCCTTCTCCCGCATCCCCCTGTTCCGCCTGAACGCGCCGGTCCCGCCCTTCCCCACCAATTGGACCATCGACGTCACCGACGGCCCCGACCGGGCCGAGTTCGGCGACACGGGCCGGCGCCTCTTCGACGCCCCCTTCACGGTCACCCCGCGAAGCAACCACATAGGCCTGCGCCTCCAGGGCGAGGTGCCCCGCCGCGTCACCCGGGGCGAGGTCCTCTCCAGGGGCGTCCCCATCGGCGCCGTCGAAGTACCCGCCGGAGACGAACTCCTCGTCCTGCACCGCGGCCGCGGCGTCACGGCCGGCTACCCCGTCCTGGCCGTAGTCACCGCCACCGGCCTGTCCGCCCTGGGCCAGGTCCGCCCCGGCCAGACCATCCGCTTCCGACACCGCACCCTCGACCAGGCGGTCACCGCCCACCGCGCACAACGCCACGCGATCGACGCCCTGAGAACCAGGGTCCGCACAGCCTTCGAGGCCCTGCGCATCAGAGCACCCGCACTTCTCAACTCAGGCCCGCTGTAGAGGGGCGCGGGGAACCGCGCGCCCAGCTCCCACCGACCCGCACACCACACCAAACCGCAACCAACACCAACAAAACCTACCCGCACCCCACTCACCCCCGCTCAACAGCTCCCGCTCACCCGCTGGAAGCACCCGCACGGAGCCGCACCACCCCTCATCCCACGCCTGCTGCCCAGACAGGAGACGCCATGAGTACCGTGGCCGCTCAGCCAGTCCCCAACACGGTCGATCCCAGAACCGCCCGCAAGGTCACCCTCGCGGGATGCGTCGGAATCTTCGCCGAGCTCTACGACAACGGCATCTTCGGCTTCATGGCCGGATCGCTCGCCGCCGTCTTCTTCCCCGGTTCCGACAACGCCGTCCAGCTCGTCTTCCTCGGCTACGCGGTCTCCTTCTTCTTCCGCCCGCTCGGCGCCGTCATCTGCGGCCACCTCGGCGACCGCATCGGACGCCAGCGGATGCTGGTCTTCGTCATCCTCCTGATCAGCGCCGCCACCGCGGCCATCGGCGTACTGCCGAGCTACGCCAGCATCGGCGTCGCCGCCCCCGCCCTGCTGATCCTGCTCCGCGTAGCGCAGGGCTTCTCCGTCGGCGGTGAGGCCTCCGGCGCGATGAGCTTCCTCGCCGAGCACGCCCCCGAGGGCAAGCGCGGCCTCTACACCAGCTACGCGCAGATCGCCTCGTTCCTCGCCCTGCTCACCGGCACCCTGGTCGCCGCCGCGATGACCAGCGGACTCGGCTCCGCGCGCATGGAGTCCTGGGGTTGGCGCATCCCGTTCCTGCTCGCCGTGCCGCTCGGCATCGCCGGCATCTACATCCGCAAGCGCATCAGTGACACCCCCAACTTCACGCGCCTGAAAGAAGAGGACGGCCTCTCCAAGAACCCCCTCAAAGAGGCCTTCGCCTCCGCCGAACACCGCCGCGCCATGCTGCTCGCCCTGTTCATCCCCCTGATGAACGGCTCCGGCTACTACGTCCTGTTCAGCTACATGCCCACCTTCATGAGCACCGAGCTGAACTTCAGCAAGGTGCAGGGCCTCCTCGTGACCGCCTCCAGCCTGGTCGCGATCTGTTTCGCCATCCCCTACATGGGCCGCCTCTCCGACCGCGTCGGCCGCAAGAAGGTCCTCGCCGGAGCGGCCATCGCGATGGCGATCGTCGGCATCCCCTGCTACCTGCTGATCGGCACCGGCAACGTGGCCCTCGCCGTCGTCGGCGCCTGCATCATGGCGGTGGTGTTCGCCGGCCACACAGGCGTCATCCACATCCTCCTCGTCGAACTCTTCCCGACCCGGGTGCGCTACTCCGCCTACGGCCTCGGCTACAACGTCTCCTCCGCCCTCTTCGGCGGTACGGCCCCGCTCCTGATGACCTACCTCATCGACCGCACGGGCAACGTCAACATGCCGGCCTTCTACGCCGTCCTCACGGCCCTGGGCACCCTCCTCGCGGTGTCCAAGGTGAAGGACCGCGCCCACCTGCCCCTGCGCGACGCCTGACCGTCCCACGCGTTCCCGCACCCGCACGCCCGCACAAAGCCCCCCACCCCGCACAGAGCAAGGAGCACCTCAGCATGCCCATCTCCGACTACAGGACGGCCCTCGTCACCGGAGCGTCGACCGGCATCGGAGCCGTGGTCGTCGAACGGCTCGCCAAGCGCGGCCTGGAGGTCCACGCCGTGGCCCGCAACGCCGACCGGCTCAACACCCTTGCCGACGAGACCGGTTGCATCCCGCACGCCGTCGACATCACCGACACCGAGGCGCTCACCGCCGTCCTCGACGGCCTGGAGATCGACGTCCTCGTCAACAACGCGGGCGTCTCCCGCACCGGCAACATCCTCACCGCCGACGAGTTCGCGATCGACGAGCAGATCGCCGTCAACATCCAGGCCGTCCTGCACCTGGTCCGGCTGCTCATGCCCGGCATGGTCGAGCGGGACCTCGGCCACATCGTCAACATCAGCTCCATCGCCGGTGTCTACAACTTCGGCGGCAACACGATCTACCACGCCACCAAGGCCGCCGTGCACACCCTCTCCCGCCAGCTCCGCGTCGACGGCTACGGCCGCCGGGTCCGCGTCAGCGAGATCTGCCCCGGCCGCGTGGAGACGGAGATCTTCGGCCGCCTCCTCGGCGACATGGAGGCCGCCCAGCGCGAGTACTACGACGGCTACGAGTCCCTGAAGCCCGAGGACATCGCCGACGCCATCGAGTTCGCCGTCGACGCGCCCCGGCACGTCAACATCGGGCACATCGAGATCCTGCCCACCTTCCAGGTGCCCGGCGGCCTCAACTTCGAGCGCAGGGAGGGCTGATCACCGTGAAGACGGCAGAGCGACTCGGCCGCATCAAGCCCTCGCCGAGCACGGCGGCGGCGCAGCGTGTACGCGAGTTGAAGAGCCAGGGGCTCACCATCCTCGACCTGACCGTGGGCGAGCCCGACTTCGACACCCCCGACCACGTCAAGGCCGCCGCGATCCGGGCCATCGAGGCGGGCGAGACCAAGTACACGCCGGTGAACGGCACTTCGGCCCTGCGCGCCGCGATCGCCGGCAAGCTCCGCGAGCGCCACGGACTCGACGTCACCGACTCCCGCATCACCGTCGGCGGCGGCGCCAAGCAGGTCATCTTCCTCGCCCTGATGGCCACGTTGGACGAGGGGGACGAGGTCGTCGTCCCCGCCCCGTACTGGGTGTCGTACCCGGACATGGTCCGCGCCAACGACGGCACCCCGGTCATCGTCGACTGCCCCGAGGCGGACGGCTTCAAGCTGACCCCGGAACGCCTCGCGGCCGCCCTCACCGAACGCACCCGCTGGGTCGTTCTCAACACCCCCGGAAATCCGACCGGATCCGCCTACACCACCGCCGAACTCCGCGCCCTCGCCCAGGTGTTGCTGGCCCACCCGCACGTCGGCGTCCTCACCGACGAGATCTACGACGAGATCTGGTACGGCGACCAGGACGCCCCGTCCCTCGCGGCCGTCGAACCGGCCCTGGCCGACCGGGTGTTCCTCACCAACGGCGTCTCCAAGACGTACGCGATGACCGGCTGGCGCATCGGCTACGGCGTCGGCCCGGCGGACCTGGTCACCGCGATCAACACCCTCCAGTCCCAGACCTCTTCGTGCCCCTCCTCCGTGAGCCAGGCCGCCGCCGCTGCCGCGCTCACCGGACCGCAGGACTTCGTCCAGGACACCGTGCGTGTCTACCGCGCCCGCCGCGACGAGACCGTGAAGCTCGTCAACGACGTTCCCCGGCTCGGCTGCACGATCCCGGACGGCGGCTTCTACCTCCTCGTCAACTGCCAGGACGCCATTGGGCAGTTCACCCCCGCCGGGACCCGGATCGAGAACGACGAGGACTTCGCCCGCCACCTCCTCGACAGCCGGCAGGTGGCGGTGATCCACGGAACCGCGTACGGCGCCCCCGGCTACTTCCGTATCTCGTTCGCCACCTCGACGGACATCCTCACCGAGGCGTGCGAGCGGATAGCGACAGCGTGCGCCGAACTGACGTCCGCCGCACCCTCCGCCTGAAAGGTCGTCATGATCCGCGTCAGCACGAAGTTCGACCGGCCGGAGCCGGCCCTCGTCAAGCAGCTCAGCGCCTTCTCCTCGGCGACCATCCACGAGGCACAGGGCCGCCTCGGCGCACTGGACTCGGCCATCAAGCCGGTCGACCGCACCATGTCCCTGTGCGGCCCCGCCTTCACCGTCCAGTGCGCACCGCGCGACAACCTCATGCTCCAGACCGCCATCGCCTACGCCCGGCCCGGCGACGTCGTGGTGGTGTCCGCCGGCGCCTACGAGGAAGCGGGCTCCTTCGGCGACGTCCTCGCCAACGCCTGCCAGTCCAAGGGCCTCGCCGGCCTGGTCACCGACACGGGCGTCCGCGACACCGAGGACCTGCGCGCCCTGGGCTTCCCGGTCTTCTCCCGCAGCGTCTCCATCAAGGGCACGGTCAAGGAGACCGTCGGCCCCATGTGCGAACCGATCACCGTCGGCGGCGTACTCGTCCGCCCCGGTGACATCATGCGCGCCGACGCGGACGGCGTGGTCGTGGTCCGCCGCGAGGACGCGGCCGAGGCGGCCGCCGCCTCACAGGAACGGATCGACGCCGAGGCCGGGTTCATCGCCGCGTACCGCGCGGGCAGGACGGTGATCGAGATGTGCGGCCTCGCCCCGGTGCTCGCGGCGAAGGGCCTGGTCATCGAGGAGTAGGACCGGCCGGCGGCAACCGCCACCGCTGAGTACCGCGCCCGTGATTTCCGTACCCCTCGCTGACAGCCGGGTTCGGGATGCCAGGATGAGGCGCCATGACGGCAGGGTGGGGTTCGCGCGCAGTACGGTCCGCGGTGTTCGCGGCCGTCTGTGTGGTGCTCGCCGCCCTGGGGCACGTCCTGATGTCCGGCCGCCACGTACCCGCGTGGGCACTGGCCGCCGGACTGGCCGCGACCGGTGCGGCCGGCTGGTCCCTGGCGGGCCGTGAACGCGGCCTCCCGCTGATCGTGACCCTCGTCGTCGCCACCCAGGCCGCCCTCCACTCGGCGTTCTCCCTGGCGCAGCCCGCGACCGGGCAGCAGATGCCCATGGACATGGGGTCGGCAGACATGGGCTCCATGCACATGAGCGCCACGGACTCCATGGATATGGCGCATATGTCGGTGAACCCCACCGACGGCGGCACGTCCTCGCTCGGCATGCTCACCGCCCACCTCCTCGCGGCCTTCCTCTGCGGCCTGTGGCTGGCCCACGGCGAGCGCGCCGCGTTCCGTCTGCTGCGGGCCGTGGCCGCACGTCTGGCGGCTCCGCTACGACTGCTGCTCGCGCTCCCCGCTCCGCCGCACCGTCCGCGTTTCCGGCCGCGCCGCCCCCGTTCCGACCGGGCGCCGCGGCTGCTCCTTCTCGTTCACGCGATCACCTCGCGGGGTCCGCCCCTGGGGACGGCTGTCGTCTGACGACAGCAGGCACCCCGGGGCCGCTCGTGCGCGCCCCGGGCCCCGGCCGTACCCCCGCGCCGCTCCGGGCGCCGCAGGACGGCCGGCTCCCCTTTCACGGATGACCGAGAAGGACTCCAGGTGATCACTCCTGCCCTGCCCGCGCCGCCCGATTCCATGGAGTCGAGCGACGAGTCGCTGACCAACTGGGCGCTCGCCGCCCGCCACGGCGACCCCGCCGCCGTCGACCACCTCGTGCGCGCCCTGCACCGCGACGTCCTGCGCTATGTCGCCCACCTCTGCGCCGACCCGCAGGCGGTCGACGATCTCGCGCAGGACACGTTCCTGCGGGCGCTCGGCAGCCTGCACCGCTTCGAGGGCCGCTCCTCGGCGCGTACCTGGCTGCTGTCCATCGCCCGCCGCGCGGTGATCGACAGCTACCGCCACGCCGCCGTCCGCCCCCGCCTGTCCGACGTCCAGGACTGGCAGCTCGCCGTCGAACTCGCCCAGCCCCAGGGCCTGCCCGGCTTCGACGACGGCGTGGCGCTCCTCGACCTGCTGGCCCTGCTCCCGGACGAACGCCGCGAGGCCTTCCTCCTCACCCAGCTCCTCGGCCTGCCCTACGCGGAGGCGGCGGTGTTCGCCGACTGCCCGGTGGGGACGGTCCGTTCACGGGTGGCACGCGCCCGGGCGACCCTCCTGGACCTGCTGACGGACGGGGGTGTCCCGGCCGCCCGATGAGGGGCGCGCGACCAGCGGTTCAGGACGGCGGCAGCGGGACACGCCTGCCGCCGTCCTGCCGGTGAGGCGTCGGGTCCGGCGGCCCGGTACGGCCGCCGACTCCCGTCGTCCGCAAGGCGCCCGCGGTGCCCGGCCGCGACGACAGCGGTGACCCCGCCGGGCGGATCCGGACGGTGCCGCACGACGTCCACGCGAGGATCGGCGGCGGGTCAGCCGGACATCGACCGCCAACTCCGTTTCGCCGTCGAGTAATTGGGCGAAGCCCGGTCGCCAGGGCCGAGCCGGACCGGCCGGTGGGCGTCAGTTGGCCGCGAGATCGGGGAACAGCGCGGTCAGCGCGTCCCGTTGCTCCCGTCCCACGAACTGCACCAGCCCCCGCTTGACCGTCTCGGCCAGTGACTCCGAGGCCTCGCGCAGGAGTTGGCGGGCCTTGTCGGTGAGGGCGACCTCGATGCCGCGCTTGTCGCCGCAGACGGACTTGCGGGTGACCAGCCCCGCGTGCTGGAGACACGCGATCTGATACGTCAGCCGGGTCTTGGGCCGGCCCAGCAGCTCCGCGATCCGGGTCATCCGCAGCCCCTCCTTGGGCTGCTCGGCCAGCAGGCACAGCACCAGGAACTCGTCGTGCGAGACGTCGAGGTTCTCCTTCACGACCGAGCGCAGCTCCTGTTCCACCGCGCCCGTCGCTGCCAGCAGCAGCATCCAGGCGCGCAGCTCGGGCGGAAGCAGCCCGTCGCCCCGCAGGGAGGGACATTCGGGCTGGTCGGCAGGGCGCTCAACAGGGTCGGCCATGGTGCCGAGTCTACCTGTTGTCCAATTTTGGAGGAGATGGTTGTCCAGATTTGGATAATGGGCTAGCGTGAGGCTCATTCAAATTTGGACTACCCGAACCAGTGGGAGAGATCATGACCGTCGCCGTCGAGACCGGGGTGTGGCAGCTCGACCAGGCCGCCTCCACCGTGGGCATCAGCCACAAGACGATGTGGGGCCTGGTCAATGTGAAGGGCACGTTCGGCACCTTCAGCGGTCAGGGCGAGGTCCGGGGCGACGGCTCCGCGGTCGGCACCCTGACCCTGGGCGCCGCCTCCCTGGACACCAAGAACGCCAAGCGCGACAAGCACCTGCGCTCCGCCGACCTGTTCGACGTCGAGAAGTTCCCGGAGATCACCTTCGCGGTGCGCAGCGCGGAGCTCACCGGCGACACCGTGCACGTCGTCGGTCAGCTCACCGTCCACGGCATCAGCCGCCCGCAGACCTTCACGGCCCGCCTCAAGGACGCGACCGGCGAAGCGCTCACGCTGGACGCCGAATTCACCGTGGACCGGGACCAGTTCGGCCTGGGCTGGAACCAGATGGGCATGCTGCGCGGCCTGACCACCGTCACCACCACGCTCCGCTTCCTGCGCACCGCCGCCTGACGGACCGTCAATCCGGGAGCCGCAGCCGGATGTCCGAGCTGGACAGCGTCTGCGGAGTGGCGGTGAAGGCGCGCACCCGGATCCGGACCTGCTTGTGCGGCAGGGTGAACGTCCCGCCCGGCGGCCGGAGTTCGATGGTCTCCGTGCTGTGCGCGGGCAGCGTCGCCGGGCCGCCCACCTGGGCCCAGAACCTGCTCATGCCCTGGCCCGTGGTGAGCGTGTAGTGCGGGGTGAGCGCGGTGCCGGACGCGTTGGTCACCTGGATCGTCAGCCGGGTCACGACCGTGGGCACCGCGCGCCGGACTCCCGTGAGTCTCATGGTCATCGGCGGTGCCCCGGTCGCCGCCACGGCGGCGCTCGCCAGTGCGGGCGTGACCAGGAGCACGGCCGCCGCGACCCTGGCCCGGCGCCGGCGCGGACCGGACAGCAACCGGGGGCGCGGCTGCCACGCGGCACGGAACTCGGCGATCGGCGCGGTGACCGCCGAAGCCAGCCACAACGGCGTCATCAGCAGGTAGTAGCCGTCCTGCGAACGCGTCGCCAGATAGAACGCGCACCAGGGCAGCACGGTCGCCGCCGGCCCCAACCGCCGTACGAACAGCACGAACACGGCCAGCAGCCCCGCCGCCAGCAGCATGCTCGCGTGGGAGTACCAGTCGAGCCGGTCGCTGCCGTTCGTGAAGTACAGCGAGATGTCCACCAGGCCCTGGCCGTGCACCACCGCGCCCTGTGTCAGCGGCAGCGCGATGCCTCGCAGCCAGGTGCCCGGCTCGTGCACGATGAAGTACGTGTTGATCAGCAGCCATACCGTGACGGCGACCCCGACGACGCGCAGCAGCACCAACCCGGCCTGCCGGGCGCCCAGTTCACCGCGCCGCACGGCGTAGATCCCGGCGAGCAGGAACGGCGTGAGGAACCAGGGGAGTTGCTGCGCCGCGCAGGCCGCCCCCAGGCACACGGCCTGGGCGATCCCGGCGCGGCCGAGTCGGCCGCCCCTGCCGATCCTGGGCCAGCGGATCACCACCGGCACCAGCAACGCCATGGCGAGCACGGCGGGATAGCCCTGACGGCCGTAGGTGGGAAGAAGGCCGAGGCCGAGGCAGGCCATGGTGGCCGCCGACCGCCACTGCACGGGCAGCAGCCGCCACATCAGGATCGCGGCCGCGATGAGCGCGCCGGTCGCGACGGCCGTCGCGGGGGCACCGCCGTGGCCGATCCACAGGAGGGGCGCCGTCAGGAGCGTCTCCAACGGCGGGTAGCCGTACGTGTAGTCGTAGCCGCCGGTCACCGTCGGGGTGAGCGCGACACCCTGGCCGGAGTGGAAGAGCCAGGGCCAGGGTTGGCCGTAGATCGGGTGTCCGGCGACCAGTTCCTTGGCGGCCTGGGTGGTGAGGACCGCCTCGTCGCCTCCGGTGTGGAACACGGACCACGCGGCCAGCGCCAGCAGGACCGCGGTCACCAGCACGGCGAGATCGATCCGGGCCAGCGAGCGAGCCCGGCGGACCACCAGGGTCAGCACCCCGCACACCAGGATCGAGGCGTAGCAGAGGCAGACGGCCGCCGCCACGACGAGCCGGTGGCCGGCCGCCTGCGTCCACACCGGGCGGACGCCGATGAACAGACTGATGTCGGCGAGCAGGGTGAGGATGCGGTGCCACTGCGCGGGAGGTTCCGGGGCGGACACCGCCGACTGTGTCCGCCGGCCGGGTGTCACCTGTTGCGTTTCTGCCAAGTGCACGGCACAGGACGCTAATCGCACCTGGTGAGCCGGGTGGGCGAAGTCCTGATGATTAGGGTGTGAGACCGGTAAGAAGGCCCCTTCGTGGTCTAAATGGGGCAAACTCGAACGGCTTTGTTCAACCGGCCGTGGCCATCAGTTCATTCAGTAAACATCGCGCACATACCGCTTCGCCGCCGCCAGTTGTTTCACATACGCACTCGCCTCGGCCTCGTCCAGCCCGCCGTGCGCGACCGCGATGTCACGCAACGCCCGGTCCACGTCCTTCGCCATCCGCGAGGCGTCCCCGCACACATAGAAGTGCGCACCCTCCCGCAGCCAGTGCCACAACTCCGGCCCGTGCTCCCGCATCCGGTCCTGCACGTACACCTTGGCGCGCTGGTCACGGGAGAACGCCGTGTCGAGCCGCGCGAGGGTGCCCTCGTCCAGCAACTCCGTCAGCTCCTCCTCGTAGTAGAAGTCCGTCGCCCGGTGCTGCTCCCCGAAGAACAGCCAGTTCGGCGCGGGATGCCCGAGCGCCCGCCGCTCCTGAAGGAACCCGACGAACGGCGCGACCCCCGTGCCCGGCCCGACCATCACCATCGGCGTCGCCGGATCGGCGGGCGGCCGGAAGTGCGGCGAGCGCTGCACGAACACCGGCACCCGGGTCCCCGCCTCGGCAGCCACCTCGACCTCGGCATCGGCCAGGAACGGCGAGCAAACCCCGCCGCGCGGGCGCCCGTTGACACTCTCGAACCGCACCACCGACACCGTCAGCGAGACGCTCTGCGGATCGACGAGCGGGCTGGAGGAGATCGAGTACAGGCGCGGCTGAAGCTTCTTGAGCACCCCGGCCCACTCCTCGGCCCCCGCCCGCACCGGATACTCGGCCAGCACGTCCACCGCCTGCCGCCCCCAACTCCACTGCGCCAGCCCGTCCTTGTTGTCCGGCCGCAGCAGCCTGCGCAACTCCCGGTCGTCCCGCGTCCGTTCGGCCACGAAGCGCAGCAGATCCGGGGTGATACGGGTGATGTCCAACTGCCGTTGCAGTGCCTCGCCGAAGGTGGACTCTCCAACACCTTCCAGTTCTACGACCGTTGAGGCATCGGTACCAGTGGCGGTGAGCCACTCCTCCACCAGCGCGGGGGAGTTGACCGGCCGTACGCCCAGTGCGTCACCGGCCTCGTACGTCAGGTCGGTGCCGCTCGTGTCGAAGGTGAAGCGCCGGACCTCCTTGTCCGCGCCCGGCCGGCTGAGCAGCCGGTTGCCGACGAGACGGGCGGTGACGGGGGCGGGCTTGGGGGTGCGGCGCGGTGCTTCCGGGACTTCGGGGTCGGCGCCCAGTGCCGTGATCACCTGGCCCAGCCAGGCGTCCGCCGACGGCTCGAAGTCCGGCTCGCAGTCCGTGCGCGGGGCCAGCCGCACCCCGCCCAACTCGTCGAGCCGCGCGTCCAGCCGGCGCCCGTGCCCGCAGAAGTCGTCGTACGACGAGTCGCCCAGGGCGAGCACCGCGAACCGCACTCCGTCCAGGCGCGGCGCCTGTTCACCGGTGAGCGTGTCCCAGAAGCCGGAGCCGTTGTCGGGGGCGTCGCCGTCGCCGAACGTGCTGGTGATGAAGAGGAGATCGGCGTCGGCCGGGAGCGTGCCGAGGTCGGCCTGGTCCATGGCGACCAGCAGGGCCCGGTGCCCGGCCGAGCCCAGTTGTTCGGCGGTGGCCGCCGCCAACTCCTCGGCGTTGCCGGTCTGCGAGGCCCACAGGACGACGATCTGCCGCCCTGCTTGTGGCTGTTGTACGGGAGTGGTCGTCGACCTCGAATACATCCCGGCGAGAACACCGTTGACCCACAAGGCGTGTTCGGCACTGAACGGCGCGTCCGGCGGAAGCGTCGGCACGCCCGGGGCACCGGATTCGATACCCGCGAGGAAGCCGGCCAGGTAGAGGCGTTCCCGCGAGGTGAGGACGGGCGGCGGGGCGGGATCAAGTCCGAAGGGATTCCCGCCCGGGGTCACCGAGGCCGGCACAAGCGCCTGCTCCGGAGCCGGTGTCGGAGCCGCTGCCGGTGCCGCGCTCGCCACCTTCGCCAGCGACACCGCGCACACCTTGAACTCCGGTTGGAACGACACCGGATCGACCGCGTCGTTCGTCACCGCGTTGACGCTCAGATACTCGCCGAAGAGGTCGTTCCAGTGGAACGGCGCGAAACAGCCACCGGGCCGTACCCGGTCGGTCACCACGGCCGGCAGCACCGCCCGCCCCCGCCGCGACGCGACCTCCACGGAGTCGCCCTCCGCGATCCCCAACTCCCGCGCGTCCAGCGGATGCAGCTCCACGAAGGGCCCGGGGTTCAGCTTGTTGAGCTTGGCGACCTTGCCCGTCTTGGTGAGCGTGTGCCACTGGTGCTGAAGGCGTCCCGTGTTCAGCACGAACGGGTAGTCGTCGTCGGGCAGCTCGGCGGCCGGCAGGTGCGGCCGGGCGTGAAAGACGGCCCGCCCGCTGGCCGTCGGGAACCGCAGCTCGCCCCCGCCCACGTACCGGATGGGGTTGCGGTCCGGCCCGTCCTCCGCCGCCGCCGGCCACTGCACCGGCGCGGACCGCAGCCGCTCGTACGTCACCCCGCGCAGATCCCAGCCGGTCACCGGGTTCCAGAACTGCCGTATCTCCTCGAAGACTTCCTCCGCGCTGTCGTAGGAGAAGCCCTTCTCGTACCCCATCGCGCACGCGACGGCCGCGATGATGCGCCAGTCGGCCGTCGCCTCGCCGGGCGGGTCGACGACGGGGCGGGCGAGGGTGAGGGTGCGTTCGCTGTTGACGAGGACGCCCTCGGACTCGGTCCACAGGGCGCCGGGGAGGACGACGTCGGCGTAGGCGTTGGTCTCGGTGTCGGTGAAGACGTCCTGGGTGACGACGAACTCGGCTGCTTCGAGGCCTTCGATGACGGTCCGTCGGTTGGCGACCGAGGCGACCGGGTTGGTGCAGATGATCCAGCAGGCCCTGATGTCGCCGTCGGCCATCTTCCGGAACATCTCGACGGTGCCCCGGCCGACGCCGTCCGCGCGGATGGTGCCGGGCGGCAGGCCCCACACCTCCTCGGTGAACTCCCGTTCCGCGTCGACGAGTACGGACCGCTGGCCCGGCAACCCCGGTCCCATGTAGCCCATTTCACGGCCGCCCATCGCGTTCGGCTGGCCGGTGAGGGAGAACGGCCCGCTGCCCGGACGGCAGATGGCGCCGGTCGCGAGATGCAGGTTGATGAGGGCGTTGGTGTTCCACGTCCCGTGCGTGGACTGGTTGAGGCCCATCGTCCAGCAGCTCATCCACTCGCCCGCCTCGCCGATCAGCCGGGCCGCCGTACGGATGTCGTCCTCGGCGAGACCGGTGAGGGCGGCGACCGTGTCCGGCGCGTAGTCGGCGAGGAAGTCGGGCAGCGCCTCCCAGCCCTCGGTGTGCGCGGCGATGAACTCCGGGTCGGTGTGCCCGTTCTCGTGCAGCAGCCGCAACAGGCCGTTCAGCAGGGCGAGATCGGTGCCCGGCGCGATCTGAAGGAACAGGTCCGCCTTCGCCGCCGTGGCCGTCCGGCGCGGGTCGACGACGATCAACTTGGCGCCCGCCTTGACCCGTTCCATCATCCGCAGGAAGAGAATCGGATGACAGTCGGCCATGTTCGAGCCGATGACCAGGAAGACATCGGCCCGCTCGAAGTCCTCGTACGAGCCGGGCGGCCCGTCCGCGCCCAGCGACGACTTGTAACCGGCGCCCGCACTCGCCATGCACAGCCGGGAGTTGGACTCGATCTGGTTCGTCCGCACGAACCCCTTGGCCAGCTTGTTCGCCAAGTACTGCGCCTCCAGGCTCATCTGCCCGGAGACGTAGAAGGCGACCGCGTCCGGCCCGTGCTCGTCGACGATCTTCCGCAGTCGCCGCGCGGTCCCGGCGATCGCGTCGGCCAGCGGCGCGGGCACCGGCTCCGCGCCCCGCTCGTCCCGCACCAGCGCGCCGGTCAGCCGGCCCGGTGCGGTGAGCATCTCGGCCGTGGTGGCGCCCTTGGTGCAGAGCCGGCCCGCGTTCGCCGGGTGCGCCTTGTCGCCGGACGCCTTGAGGACCGTGGGCCTGCCGTCGGGACCCGCGCCGATGTCGAGCAGCATGCCGCAGCCCACACCGCAGTACGAGCAGACCGTGCGGACCCGCTGCGTCTGGAGGCTCGTCGTCATGCCGTCGACCGTACGAATTGCCCGTTACGCCGATGTCACGCGGCTCGATCATGAGGGGTTACGCCCGCTGCACAACCGGCCGGGGGCCGGTGTGAGATGTGCCCGATCTTGTCGCGGAGTGTGTCGCTGTTGGGCCGAACGGGTGACAGTGCGCAACAATTGCCGTATGCAGACTGCCAGCGCGACCCAGGACGGAGCATGCCGGTGAACAGCCACGATGTCACCGACGAACAGTGGGAAGGGCTCGCCCAGGTAGTGCCGCTGCGGGGGCGCGACGCCTGGCCGTCCGCCGTGAGCCACCGTGCGATACCCGAGGTCGAGACCGAACCGCGCCGCCGCTTCGTCGTCCTGCGGGTGAACGTGTTCGGGGACGCGCGCGAGGTCGCGGAGACCCTCATGGCGGGCATCCCGGTGCTGCTCGACCTCACGGGCGCGGAGACGGACGTCGCCAAGCGGGTGCTGGACTTCAGCACCGGTGTCGTCTTCGGCCTGTCCAGCGGGATGACCCGCGTCGACCGGAACGTGTTCCTGCTCACACCGCCCGGGACGGAAGTGCGGGGGCTGATGGAGGGGGCGGGAGTTCCGGGTGTGTGAGGTGAGTGTGCCCGTCGCTCGATCGTAGGAAGGTCCTCGGGGCGGAACGGTTCGCCTGACGGCGGAGGCCTACGGTCCGGATATGACCGTGTCAGCACAGTCGCCCCAGCCGCACCATCCCTCCGCGTCCTCCCGGCCGTCCGAGTCCGTGCCGCCGCAGGGGCGATCTCCAGAGGCCGCCTCGCCCCGGACGAACCCCGGGTACGTCGAGGCGTACCCCGACCGGCCGCACCTCACCGAGCTGCGGCTGTCGGCGTTCGCCACGCACCGGGGCACCGGATTCCCGCTCGGGCCGCTCACCCTCCTCGCCGGGCCCAGCGGGTGCGGCAAGACGACTGCGCTGCGGGCGTACGAGGCGCTCGCGCGGCTCGGTGCCGGGGGCGAGGTGGGGGAGGTCTTCCCGGACCCGGCCGGTTGTGTCCCGGAGCGGGCCCGGCCCGACGCCCAGCATCGGCGCGGGTTCCGGATCGGGTGCACCGCGGACGGGCCCGAGGGGCCGGTACGGCTCGACGTCGCCGTCCAGGCCGAGCCCGAACTGCGCATCGTGGGCGAGCGGTTGACCGCCGGCGGCCTGGTCCTCCTGGAGACCGCGCTGCGCGATCCCTCACGCCGCTCGGTGCAGGCCGCCTGGCACACGGCGGGTTCGTCGCCGGTCACCCGCGCACCGCTGCCGGACGACCGGCTCGGCACCGCGCTGCTGCCGTTGCGCGTCGCCGGCAAGACCGACGGACAGCGCCAAGTCCTCGCCGCCGCCGAGCAGATGGTGGTCGCCCTGCGCTCCGTCTTCGCCTGCGATCCGGCGCCCGAGCGGATGCGCGCGGCCGTGCCGATCGGCGACGGGCGGCTGCTGCGGGACTGCGGCAACCTCGCCGACGTGCTGTGGCGCACCCGGGCCGAGTGCGGGCGCCGGCACGGGCAGCTCGTCACGGCGGTGCGCGCCGGCTGCGCCGGACCCGTGACGGACCTCCTCGCGGAACCGCTGGGCGACGGCCTGCTCCGCGCGGTGCTCGACCGGGGCGACGGCCTGCGCACCGGCTTCGAACGGCTCGGGGACGGTGAACTCCGGTACGCGGCACTGGCGTTGGTGCTGCTCACCGGCCCCGGCGTCCTGGAGGTCGACCCGCCCGGCGAGGTCCCGGCCGCGATGCAGACCCTGACCGTCCTCGCCGACGGCCTCGACCGGGGAGTGGACGTACGGCAACGGGCCGAACTGCTGCGGCTCGCGGCGCGGATGTGCGAGCGGGGGCACATCCGGCTGGTCGGCGCGGTGAGCGACGCGTCCTGGGCCGCGCGGATCGACGGGGTCACGGTGGTACACCTGGACCCGTGACAGAACATCTCGACGTGGCGAAACTGCAGCGCAGACTGGCCGAGTTCGCGGCCGCGCGGAACTGGCAGCCGTACCACACGCCCAAGAACCTCGTCTCCGCGCTCAGCGTGGAGGCCTCCGAACTGGCCGAGATCTTCCAGTGGTTGACCCCCGAGGAGTCGGCGCGGGTCATGGACGACGCGGACACCGCGCACCGGGTGCGGGACGAAGTCGCCGACGTTCTCGCGTACTTGCTGCAACTGTGCGAGGTGCTCGGCATCGACCCGCTGACGGCGCTGGACGCGAAGATCGACCGCAACGAGAGCAGGTTTCCGCGGTCGTAATGGACAACTTGGGGGAGCGAGCGCGTCCATTTTCACTCTCCGGAGTCATTCATCTGCCCGCAACCGATTTGTTGTCCACAGATTTCCGCCTTCCTCTGGCTTTTCGTCTCAGGGACTCTCACTCTGGGTAGTGGACAAGGAGTTCGGGCGGACGTGCGAACAGCGCGTCGGGATATGACGGGGGCAGGGCATGGACGCGATGCGGCTCATCGTGACGAGCAGGCGCGCCCTGGCCGGGAGCGGCGGCGTGCCGGAGACCATGACGGAGGTGTGGCAGGCGCAGGCCCTCGCCCAGGCGATAGGCAGCCGCCTTGCGGTCTACGGCCCGCCCGAACTACGCGGCGAGGCACTGGGGTTGACCGAGTTGGCGGGCCGGGGCTGCGGTGTCCTGGACACCCCCGTCCTCGCGATAGAGGACTTACGCGCGGCCCAGCTCACGGAGTTGGGCGACGCGCGCCTCGCCCTGCTGTGCCTGGGCGGCCTGCTCGGCGAGGTCGGTATCGCCCTCGTCGGCATCGCCTGCGCGGCGGACGACGAGGGGACGTACTGGCAGTGCATGGAAGCGATCGACGCGGCGGACGAATCGCGGGACCGGGTGCTGGAGATGCTCCGAAGACTGGCGGACCGCGAACAGGCGGCGATACCGGAGCGGGAGGCGGGGTGACCTTGGTGTCCGGGTGATGGGAGTGGGGGGCCGTGACGGTTGCGGTTCGTAGGGTCTGCGCGACTCCGTCGTGGCCGGCCGCGCAGTTCCCCGCGCCCCTTTAGGGGCGCCTCACGTGGCCTGCGTTGTCCATCGAGCCACCCGCGTCCAGGTCGGCTGGTTGTGCCGACCCCGTGGTTCCGGCCGACTGCAGGTCCGCGTCCAGGGCGGACAGGTCCGCGTTCAGGGACGCCATCAGCTCCTCCATCTGCTGCAACAACCCCTTCGGTTGTGCAGGCCCGCCCTGCTGCGGCACGGCTTCTTCGGACATGACGGCCTCCTCGGCCCGTGGCCTCCCCACCTGGGAGGAGGCCGATGCGGGTGACGCCCCGACGTCGCCTTGCCGGTGCGGGAATCCGGGCGGTCCGGCTCCGCCCGAGCCAACGATCATCAACGGGGCCGGTCACTGGCGCGGGCGCCCCCCGTGCGCACGGTTGACGCAATTTCACCCGACCGGGGACGAGTGGGGCCGTAGGGACCGGTGGGGTTGACCGATACCCCGGCGTGCAGGATGGAGGCATGGATCTTCGCATCTTCACCGAGCCCCAGCAGGGGGCCACCTACGACACCTTGCTCGCCGTGGCCAAGGCCACCGAAGACCTGGGCTTCGACGCCTTTTTCCGGTCGGACCACTACCTGAGCATGGGTTCCGGTGACGGCCTGCCCGGCCCCACCGACGCCTGGATCACCCTGGCCGGCCTCGCCCGCGAGACCAAGCGCATCCGCCTGGGCACCCTGATGACGGCCGCCACCTTCCGCCTCCCCGGCGTCCTCGCCATCCAGGTCGCCCAGGTCGACCAGATGTCCGGCGGCCGGGTCGAACTCGGCCTGGGCGCGGGCTGGTTCGAGCAGGAGCACCAGGCGTACGGCATCCCGTTCCCCAAGGAGAAGTTCGCCCGCCTGGAGGAGCAACTGGCGATCGTCACCGGACTGTGGGAGACCAAGCCCGGCGACACCTTCGACTTCCACGGCACGCACTACGACCTGACCGACTCGCCCGCGCTGCCCAAGCCCGCGCAGACGAGGATCCCCGTACTGATCGGCGGCCACGGCGCGAGCCGTACTCCGAGGCTGACCGCGCGGTACGCCGACGAGTTCAACATGCCGTTCGCCTCGATCGAGGACAGCGAGCGGCAGTTCGGCCGGGTCCGCGCCGCCGTCGAGGCGGCCGGCCGCAAGGCCGACGACCTCACGTACTCCAACGCCCTGGTGGTCTGCGTCGGCAAGGACGACCAGGAAGTCGCCCGTCGCGCCGCCGCGATCGGCCGCGAGGTCGACGACCTCAAGGCCAACGGCCTCGCGGGCACCCCGTCCGAGGTCGTCGACAAGATCGGCCGCTACGCCGAGATCGGCTCCCGGCGCCTCTACCTCCAGGTCCTCGACCTCGCCGACCTGGACCACCTGGAACTGATCTCGGCCCAGGTGCAGACCCAGTTGTCGTAGCCGTCGTGGCGCGGCGCGGGCGGGGTGTGTCGGCCCCGCCCGCACCGCGCTCCCCGGGAACGGCCCTAACTCCGGGCCCCCGCCGCCGCGTTGGCCGCCGCGGGCACCCCCGCATCCACCGGCGCCCGCCGCCCCGGCAGGAACGCGGCCAGCAGCAGGGCCGCCAGCGACGCCGCCGAACCGATGCCCATGATCACGCGGAAGCCGTTGTGGGAGGGGACGGTGAGGGAGCCGAAGGTCGTCGTCATGTGCGCCAGTACGACACCGGCGACGGCGCTGGAGGCGGACGTACCGATGGACCGCATCAGGCTGTTGAGGCTGTTCGCGGCGGCCGTCTCGGTCAACGGCACGGCCCCCATGATGAGCGCGGGCATCGCGCCGTAGGCGAAACCGATCCCGGCGGAGATCACACAGCACACCACCACGACCTGCCAGACCGCGGCCATCATGACGACCCCCAGCCCATAGCCGGCCGCCACGATGAGCGCGCCCAGCATCAGGGTGACCTTGGGCCCGGCCGTCGCCGAGATCCGGGCGGAGAGCGGCGCCGTCGCCATCATCACCAGGCCGGAGGGGCCGAGGGCGAGCCCCGCCGCGAGCACGGTCTGGCCGAGGCCGTAGCCGGTGGACGTGGGCAGTTGGAGCAGTTGCGGCACGGCCAGCGACATCGCGAACATGGCGAAGCCGAACATCACGGACGCGAGGTTGGTGAGCAGCACCTGGCGCCGCACGGTGGTGCGCAGGTCGACCAGCGGCCGTACGGTACGCAGCTCCCACCAGCCCCACACCAGCAGCACCGCAACCGCCATGGCGAACAGCCCAGTTGTCGTGCCGCTGCCCCAACCCCAGTCCGCGCCCTTGGAGACGGCCAGCAGCAGACACACCAGACCGATCGACATCCCGACGCCGCCCACCACGTCGAACCGGCCGCCGCTGCGCACCGCCGACTCCGGCACGAGCGTCACGACGAGCGCGGTCACGACGGCGCCGAGCACCGCCGCCGTCCAGAACAGCACGTGCCAGTCCGCCTTTTCGGCGATGAACGCGGCCGTCGGAAGCCCGAGCGCACCGCCCACCCCCAGCGAGGCACTCATCAGCGCGGTCGCCGATCCCAGCTTCTCGGGCGGCAGTTCGTCCCGCATGATGCTGATGCCGAGCGGGATGACGGCCATCGACACGCCCTGGAACGTCCGCCCGACGATCATCGGCACGAGCGAGTCGCTGAGCGCGCCGATCACCGACCCGACGATCAGCAGGACCAGGCTGAGCAGCAGCATCCGCCGCTTGCCGTACATGTCCCCGAGCCGCCCCACGACAGGGTTGGCGACGGCACCGGCGAGCAGGGTCGCGGTGATCGCCCATGTGGCGTCGGACGGCGAGGAGTTCAGCAGCTTCGGGAGTTCGGGAACGATCGGGATGATCAACGTCTGCATCAGCGAGACGGTGATCCCGCCGAGCGCCAGGACCCAGACGACGGCACCGGAGCGCGCAGGCCCGGAGCCCTCGACGGGTGGGGAGGGGATGGCGGACGCGGACATGGCGAAGCCTCCGGCGATACGGGCGACAGGGCGACAGGGGGCCGAACGAAACGAGTCTGGCATGTTTTTCGTATGGCATACGCAAAATAGGTGGAGGCGCGGTGGGGAAAGGCCGGAGCGGTAGCCTTCCCCCTGTCCGGACACGACTGTCGCGGACGCGGAGGTGCGGCGGATGACACAGGTGGTGACGCAGGTGGCGACGGTTTCCGGCCGCCGGGGCAGGGGGCGTCCGCCCCGGCTGTCGCGGGAGCGGATCGTCGAGGGCGCGGTCGAGGTGCTGCTCGCCGAACCGGCCGTCTCCCTCACCATCAAGCGCGTCGCCGACGTCGTCGGCGCCGCCCCCATGGCCCTCTACCGCTACTTCCCGGACCGCGACGCCCTCCTCCAGGCGACCGCCGACCACGTCCTGGAGGCCATGCGGCGCGACCCCATCCCCGACGGCCCCTGGCCCGACCGGCTCAGCGCCTGGATGCGCGCCGGGCAGGCCAACCTCCGCCCCTACCCCCAGCTCATGCCGTACATGACGACGACCCGGCACCCCGCCTGGCTCCCCGGCCTGACCCGGCTGCGCGAGATCCTCGCCCCGGCCGGTCTCTCCGAGGAGGACCTCGCCCTCGCCGTGGCGCTCATCTCGTCCACGATGCTCGGCCACGCCGTCTACGAGGGCTACCGCAGACCGGACGAGGAGATGACGGCCCTGCTCGACGACACCCCCGCCGACGACCCCACGGCGGACGCCCTGCGGCCCCTCCTCGCCGGTCTGCCCGCCGCGCACGCCCGGCTCTTCGACACGATCCTCGACCGGACGGTCACCACGGTGGAGCGGCTGGCGGCCGGGCCGGAGTGACGGCCGAGGGGGCGATTCGCCTGCCCCGCGCGGGAGTTGTCCGGGGCGGGCAGTACCGTACGGTGCGGACGCGGGGCAGGTGGGGGGGGAGCACGGGTGAGCGAGCGGTCCAGTGGGCGCGGCGCGGTCGCGGACGTCGGGACGCCGGTCGGCGCGATGGTGGCGGTCGAGGACCTGCGCCGTACCTACGGCAGCGGGGACACCGCCGTCCATGCCCTGCGCGGTGTCTCTTTCAGCGTGCCGCGCGGTGAACTCGTCGCGCTCCGGGGGCGGTCCGGTTCCGGCAAGACCACGGTGCTCAACCTGGTCGGCGGCCTCGACACCCCGGACGGCGGCCGGATCAGCCTCGACGGCACCGACCTCGCCGGTCTCGGCGAGGACGAACTCCTGGCGTTGCGCCGCGACCGTATCGGCTTCGTCTTCCAGTCCTTCGGCCTCATCCCGATCCTGACCGCCGCCGAGAACGTCGGGGTGCCGTTGCGCCTGCGGAAGGTCCCGGCCCGTGAACGCGAGGCCCGCGTCGGCCTGTTGCTCGCCCTGGTCGGCCTCGCCGACCACGCCGACCAGCGTCCTGGCGAGCTGTCCGGCGGCCAGCAGCAGCGGGTCGCCATCGCCCGCGCGCTCGCCAACGACCCGGCCCTGATCATCGCCGACGAACCCACCGGACAGCTCGACGCCGACACCGGTCTCACCGTGATGGACCTGCTGCGCGCCGTCGTCCGCAGCGAGTCCGTCACCGCGCTCGTCGCCACCCACGACACCCAACTCCTCGCGCTGGCCGACCGGGTGCTCGAACTGCGTGACGGGCGCATCGTCGGGGACGGCTAGGGCTACCCTGGCCGCTGTTCGACATCGTTATCCGCAGACCTCGTCTCCACAGGCCTCGTCTCCATTGACTTCGTCTCCGCAGACCTCACCTCCTCGGGGGACCGTGTGGCAGTTCACCAACAGCCCACCGGGGCACCGGACTTGGCCGAGCTGCGGCGGCGGGCCGCCGAGGCCGCCGTCCTGCGGCGCGAGGAGGGGCTGGTCGTCTGCGAGAACCTGGTGCGGATCTACCAGACCGAGGGCGTCGAGGTGCAGGCCCTCCAGGGCCTCGATCTCGCCGTCGCCGAGGGCGAGATGATCGCGGTGATCGGGGCCTCCGGCTCCGGCAAGTCCACTCTGCTGGGCATACTCTCCGGCCAGGACGTGCCCACCGCGGGTGCCGCCGAGGTCGCCGGACACGACCTGCTGGCGATGAAACGCCGTGAGCGGCTCGACTACCGCCGCAGCACGGTGGGGTTCGTCTGGCAGCAGACCTCCCGCAATCTGCTGCCGTATCTCTCGGCGGCCGAGAACGTGATGCTCCCGATGACGTACACCGGGATCAAACGCGCCCAACGGCGGTCCCGGGCCGAGGAGTTGCTCGATCTGCTGTCCGTCGGGCACTGCCGGGACCGCACCCCCGACACGCTCTCCGGCGGTGAGCAGCAGCGGGTCGCGGTCGCCGTGGCCAACGCCAACGAGCCCCGGGTGCTGTTCGCCGACGAACCCACCGGCGAACTCGACACCGCCACCAGCGACGAGGTCTTCGCCGCGCTGCGCCGGGCCAACGAGGAGCTGGGCGTCACCGTGATCGTGGTCACCCACGACGCGTTGGTGTCCGAGCAGGTCCAGCGCACCGTACGGATCCGCAACGGCCGTACCTCGACGGAGGTGTTGCGCCGGGTCGCCACCGGTGAGGACGGCGTCGAGGTGCTCACCGCCGAGGAGTACGCGGTGCTGGACGCGAGTGGCCGCCTGCAACTGCCCGGCGAGTTCACCGAGCGGCTGCACCTGCGCAAGCGGGTCCGGCTGGCCCTGGAGAGCGACCACATCGGCATATGGCCCGACGAGGCCGCGCGACGGGCCAAGTCCGAGGCGGAGGGCACCGAGAGCGTGCAGTAACCGGCCTGCCCCCAAGGTGCGTTCAGCTCAGGCGCAGTACGGCGCCCAGACGGCGCCTGCGGGCGAGGACCGTCTCGGTCGCCGCGGCGGCCAGGATCAGCGCGGTCACGCCGGCGACGAGCGCGAGGGTCAGCGAGTAGTCGGTGTGCAGGGCCGGTTCGGCCGGGCCGCCGGTGAACTGCCGTAGATCCAGGGTCTGTTGCATGAGCCGTGGTTCGAGGAGCCCGAGCAGGGTGCCGCCCACCGCCGAGGCC
This sequence comes from Streptomyces sp. NBC_01478, assembly GCF_036227225.1. Lineage (GTDB taxonomy): Bacteria > Actinomycetota > Actinomycetes > Streptomycetales > Streptomycetaceae > Streptomyces. Next base: position 8,674,626 of record NZ_CP109444.1, read on the forward strand.
ACCGCCAGCGGCAGCAGTTGCAGGAAGTGGATCGCCCCCGCCTCCCTGGCGCCGAGTCCGAGCGTGCGCAGGAACGAGGTGGTGCGGCCGCGTTCCTGGGCGGTGAGGGTCAGTTCGAGGGCGAGCGCGAGCAGGCCGGACAGCGCGGCCAGGATCGAACCGGCCGTGTAGATCATGCCGAGCCCCTGCGTCAGGCCGTCCGCGCGCAGGGTGCTCAGCGTCTCGGAGCGGACGCGGATCCGGGCGAGCGGCCCGAGCGCTTTGGCCGCCGCCGACCGCAGTGCCTGGGGCCCGTCGCCCTTGAGGAGCAGGACGGTACTGCCCGCGGCCTGCTCGGGCAGCAGGTGTTCGGCGTCGGCGACGGTGATCAACAGCGGTGTCCCCGGCGGGAGTTGCGCGGTCACCGGGCCGAGGAGGGGGTCGTGCAGGTCGGCGGCGGTGAGGGTGCCGACCGGCTTGAGGGTCAGGTTCACCGGGGGCTGCCCCTGGGTCACCACGGTGGTGGTGAAGCCGCCGGTGCGCTCCCGCGCCCGCAGGTCGGGCGAGAGGAAGGACGGCAGCGGGACACTCGCGTCGACCCGGCCTCCCGGTGGAGTGGTCAGCCCGGCCGACAGGGCGCCGGCCAGTGGTGACTTCGGGGCGACGGCGGCCAGTTGACGAGCATCGACGGTGATCACGGCGACCTGGGAGACCACCGCGCCGTCGGCCTGCCCCGCGAGGTCGAGGGTGCGCAGACGCTGGAGAGCGGTCCGTGTTCCGCCGGCGGTGGTTCCGGCAGGCGTCACGGTGCCCGCCACCGTCGCGCTCGCGTCCGCGCCCGTGGTCCACGCCGCCCCCGTCGCCAGGCCGTCGTCGACCGTACGCTGCACCAGGCCGCCGAACACCGCCGTGCCCAGGGTCAACACCAGGACGAACAGGGCGAGTCCGGTCGCCGGGGCGTCGTGCGCGGCCCGGGCCGCCCCGACGAAACCCACCACACCCCGGCCGCGCCGGGTCCGCCGTAGCACCAGGCGCAGGACGAGCGGATAGACACGCAGCAGGATCAGTACGACGGAGAGCGCCACCAGGACCGGCACCGCGCCCAGAATCCCGTCGGGGCCCTGGGCGCGGAGCGCGAGCACGCCGGCCGCCGTCGTGAGCAGCACCGTCAGTTCCAGGACCGCGCGGCGGCCCACGGCGGTCCTGCGGCGGGTGCGGCGCAGTCGGCCGGGGCGGCGGGGTTCGCGGACCGCGAGCCAGGTCATCAGGGGCACCGTCAGCAGCACCGTCGCGGTGGTGAGGACGGCGGGCAGCGGTTGCGGCGATCCGGACGTGCCGGCGGGGGCGAGGGACCGGCCGGCCGCCCAGCCGAGCAGGGCGGCGATCAGCACCACCGGCCAGGCCACCGCGCAGCGCAACAGCACCAGGCGCGCGGTGGACGCGCCCCGCGCGCGCTGCAACCGCAGATGCGGCTGCCTACGGCGCAGCAGCAGCCGTACCGCTACCGCCACGGTGGCCAGCGCGACCGCCGCCAGCGCGTCGACGGCGTACGTCGCCAGGGCTCGGGCCTGCCGGTCCTGCGCGGTGAACGCGGTGAGCAACGGCGTCAGGGAGTCGGTCACCAGCAGGGACTGGGTGGACTGGCCGCCGACCTGGCAAGCGATGTCGCCGGTGACCCAGTCGCTCCCCTGGCACAGGGCGGCACTCAGGTCCGCGCCGTAGTGGGACAGCGGCCCGGTCAGCGCGCGGGCCCGGTCGAGCGCCGCCCCGGACAGATCGGCGCGCATCTGCCAGGTCACCCGGGGGCCGCCCACTCCGGCACCGGCCAGCAGGTCGGCGGCGTCGCGGCCGACGAGACCGCGGACGGCCAGCACCGTGCCGGCGGAACGCTCCGCCGGGTAGCGCGCGGGCTGGTCCAGGGTCTCCCGGCCGGTCCAGAAACCGTTGGCCGCGGCTGTGGTGCGGTAGACCCCGCTCACCACCAACTCCGCGTCGGGCGCGGCGTTCTGTGCCCCGGGCGTCTTCGGGAACTCGACGCTCAGTCGGCTGCCGGCCCGGACGCCCAGCGCCCGCGCGGTGGCCTGCGAGAGCCCGATCTGGGGCGGGGTGGTCAACGGCGTGCGGTCGGCGGGCGCGTGACCGCTGACGTAGCGCAAGTGGGCCTGTGCCGACGGAAGATGACTGACTGTCAGTTGGACGCTCGTGCTCGCCTGGCCAGGTGGCCGTGGGGAGAGCAGGGACGCCGGGTCGTAGTCGTAGCTGCCGCCGGTGAGGGACAGGTGCCGTGCGGCGGAGCCGTCGAGGTGCTCGGTGAGGGTGCGGCCGGCGGTGAGCAGGGTGGCCATGTCCATGGACGGCGGCGAGGTGGTGAAGACCTCCGGTGTGGTGCTCAGGCTGATCAGCGGCGCCTGGGCCTGCGCCGCGTCGACCCGCTGCCGCAGCGCCCGGTCCTCCTGCCGGCCCGCGAGAACGGGGGCCCAGGCGCACAGCGCCGTCAGCACCAGGACCAGCACGGCCAGACAGGCCAGCATCGGCAGGTCGCCCCGGGACTCCTCGCGGATCAGCCGCCGGGTCACCGCCGCTCGTCCCGTCGCCCCCTGTCCCGTCGTACGGCTCACCGGTCTTCCCCCGCTCGCAGCACCCGCACCAGATCCACCCGGGCCAGCAGCCGGGCCAGCGTCAGCACCACCGCGCTGATGGCCAGGGCGGTCGCCAGCGCGGTCAGGGTCACCGTGGCCCAGGGGGTGATCCGGGGCAGCGGGGGATAGGGGGCCTGTCCGCTGTCGTCCACGGTGACCAGGGGCAGGACCGCCGAGGCCAGGGCCAGGCCCATCAGTGCCCCCGGGACCACCGCGAACAGCGCGAGACCCACCTGTTCGGCGCCGAGCAGCGCGGACAGGCCGGAGGCGCGGACGCCGATCGCCCTCAGCAGCGCGAACTCCTTGCGGCGCTGCCGGGTGGAGACCACCGCGTGCACGGTGAAGGCGATGACCGCGAAACCGGGCGCCAGCCAGCGGACCAGTTCCAGCACCCGGCGCAGCCCGGCGCGGAACGGGTCGGCCTGGAGGGACGCGGCGGTGCGTGCCGTGGTGGTGACGCTGCCCAGCGCGGGCCGCGCCTCGGCGGCGGCGGCCGTACGCGCGCTGTCGGTGCTGCTCAGCCACCAGAACGCGGGGTCCTGCCGGTCGGCGCCGGCCAGGGTCAGCGCGGTGGAGAGCCGGCGCTGGTCGGCGATCAAGTGCCCCTGCCCGCGGCCCAGTCCGGGCGGTGAGTCGACACGGCCCACGATCTTCGCGGTGATCCGGCCGCCGCCCAGGTCGAGCGTGGTGGTGCTGCCCACGTGCAGGCGCGCGGCCCGCAGCGTCGAGGCGTCGGCGCGCACCGGAAGCGGCGCCGGACCGCCCAACGGGCCCGCCACGAGCCGCACTTGGCTGCCGGACCGGGTGGCGTAGTCGCTGTCGGAGAGACCGCCGAGGGAGTCCGAGACGGCCTGGGAGGGACGGATGCCGGTGCTGACGGTGGTCCGGAGCACTGCGGACCCGCCTCCGGGAGCGATCGAGCACACCCCGGGGCTGCCGGGGGTGTAGCTGTCGGTCAACTTCCCTTTGCACGCACCCTCGGTGGAGTCGGCGGCATGGTCCGTGCCGTCGGACCAGACCTGCCCGCCGGGCAACCGGGAGACCCAAGTGGCCGCGGAATCCGGGGTGTTGGCGGCTTCCCGCGCGCCGACCCGGATCAGGTCCAGGTCCAGTCGCGCGGGCCGCGCATTCGGCTGCGGCAGCACGCCGACGGCGGTCACCGTCAGCGGGTACGTCCGTGGACGGCCCCCGCTCAACGCCACGTCGAGCGGGACGACGACGGTGTGCCGGGCCCCGTCGGCGGCCGGCAGCCGCGCCGGTACGACGCTGACGAGACCGGACGCGTCCTGCACGGTCAACTCCAGACTCGGCGCCACCCGACTGCCGTCGCTGCGCAGGCGCTCGTCCAGCAGCAGCGCGGTCGGACGCCCGGGCAGCGGTATCCCGAGGACGACCGGCGACGAGGTGCGGGGAGCGGGCCCGGCGACCGTGCCGACCAGGTCCTCGGTGGTGCCGCCGGGCAGGTTCACCGTCGACCGCGTCACCGGTGCCACACGGGTCACCCCCGGCAGCGCGCGATAGGCGGCGCCCAGGACGGCGGAGGGATAGCCGTCGTCCGCGGACGGGGCGATCCGTACGTCCGCGCCGACGGTGAACGCGGCCTCCTCCGACGCCAGACCGCCCAGACTCGCGAGCGCGGTGGTGGCGAAGGCGCTCACCGAGACGGCCAGGCACATCAGTACCACCGGCCCCGCGTTGCGCGCGGCCCGCCGGCTCAACTGCCAGCCCGCCAGGGCGAGTACGAGCCCTCTGCTACGACGCCCGAACGCGTCCAGCAGCAGCGAGGTCAGCGGCAGCAGCCGCAGCAACAGCAGCGCGGCGGCGCCGGCCACCAGGGTCGGCACCAGGACCAGCACCGGGTCCACGGACGCGCTGCCGGTGCCCACGTCGGCGATCAGCGAGTGGTGCCGCCGCAGCTCCAGATACCCCAGGACCGCCACGGCCAGCAGCGCCAGATCGGCGCCCAACCGCTGCGCGACGGCGGCCCGCGCACCCCGTCCCGCCCGCGAGCCCGCCGACGGCAGCACGGGCAGCAGCACCGCCGCGGCGTGCACCAGCAGAGTCAGTCCTACGGCCGCCCAGGCGTCGGCGCCCCGACTGCCGGGGTGCAGCAGCCCGGCCAGGAAGGGCGCGACGAGGGCGGCCGGGATGCCGGTGAGCGCCCACTCGGCTCCCGCGCCGCGCAGCAGCCTCGACGTCCCGGCGCCGCGGGCCTGTTGGAGCGCCAGCTCGCCCTGTCGTCGCTCGGTCAACTGGCGGGCGGCCAGCACCAGGGTGGCCAGGGCGAGGACCGCCAGCAGCACGCTCGGCAGGTACAGCGAGGAGCGGGCCGCGACCGTCGGAACCGTCAACTCGTCGATGGCGCCCGGCAGTCCGGAGGCCACGGTGAGGTCGGCGAGGGACGGCTGCCGTCCGCCGAACACCGACACACCGCTCTGGCTGCCGGAGAAGGCCCGCAGCCGGTCGCGCAGCCCGGCGAGAGCGTCCGCGTCGAGCCGGGAGAGGTCGGGCTGCACACTCCAGTGGGCCGTCAGATGACCGTTCAGGACGGCGCTGCCGTTGAGGGCCGCCGCCGAGACCACCAACAGGCCCTGGTCCGCGGTCTCGCCCTCGGTCAGGTCACCGGCCATCGCGGGCCAGAACCCGACCGCACCGGACGCCCGGAACACCCCGGTGACCCGCAGCGTCATGACGCGACTGAAGGCGTCCTGCACCCGCAGTCGCGAACCGGGCCTGATATCAAGGCGTTTGGCCAGCGCGTCGGGTATCGCCGTGTCGACCGGCGCGGTGGACCCGGTGGCCACGGGGACATCGGGCAGCGCGGTGAACGCGCCGGCCGGGGCGTCGGCCGTACCGGCGGGCCACCGCCCGGCGACCAACTCCCCGAATCCGCCCCCGTGTTGCACCGCGACCGGGTGCAGCCCGCTGCCCCCGGGCTCACGCGGCGGACCCGCGACCCCGTCGATCCCCGTCACCGACACCGGCGACGTGCCCAGCAGCCCGACGTACGTCCGCTGCGGCACCCCGGCGAACACCCGCTCCGCGGCGGCCCGTACGTCCCGGTCGGCGGTGGCCATGCCCCCGGCCCGGTAGGCCGCGTTGACGTTCACCTGCGCGCCGATGTCACCGGCCAGCCGCCGTACGGCCCCGGCCTGCACCGAACTCCCCGCCAGCGCCGTGAGCGCGGCCAACGCCGTCGCACACAGCAACACGGTCACCGACACCGCGGCCAGCACCAACCCGTGCTGCGCGGCCCGCCGGGCAACCGCGGGCAGCCGTCGCCGCGAGGAGGGCCTCAAGGCCGTGGCGACCACATGAACCCCCGCGAATCGAACATGTGACGGTGACGGCGCGCCACAGTCCTACCAGCGATGCCCACGACGGCACAACAATCGCTGATCCCGTCCGGCCCGGGACGGGGAAAATGCCTGAGTACGTCAGGGATGTTCGCTGTACGTTGTGCGGGCGCCCCGAGTCCCGCGGTGGCGTGCTTCCCCAGCTCAGAGGCTCAGTAGACGTTTCGAGGCAGGCCCACCGTGTTCCTGACGATCAGCACCACCGGCACCCCCGAACGCCCCGCCACCGACCTCGGTTTCCTGCTGCACAAGCATCCGGACAAGGCGCAGGCGTTCTCCACCTCCTACGGCAAGGCGTACGTCCTCTACCCCGAGGCGGATCCCGGGCGCTGCACGGCGGCGCTGCTGCTGGAGGTCGACGCGGTGGCGCTGGTCCGGCGCGGCAAGGGAAAGGGGCGCGGCGGCGCGCCCGACGCGGCGCTCGCGCAGTACGTCAACGACCGTCCGTACGCGGCCTCTTCACTCCTCGCCGTGGCCCTGAGCGCGGTCTTCTCCAGCGCGATGCGCGGCGTGTGCAACGCCCGCCCCGAGCGCGCGGCCCAGCCGCTGCCGCTGCGTATCGAGGTGCCCGCGCTGCCCGCGCGCGGCGGCCCCGACCTCGTACGACAGCTCTTCGCGCCGCTCGGCTGGACGGTCACCGTCGAACCGGTCGCGCTGGACGCCGAGTTCCCCGAGTGGGGCGACTCGCGGTACGTGAGCCTCGTCCTCGCATCGGAGACGCTGACCCTCGCCGAGGCGCTGCGCCACCTGTACGTCCTGCTCCCGGTCCTCGACGACGCCAAGCACTACTGGGTGGCCTCCGACGAGGTCGACAAGCTGCTCCGGGCCGGCGAGGGCTGGCTGCCCACGCACCCCGAGCAGAAACTCATCACCAGCCGCTATCTGTCCCGCCGTTGGTCCCTCACCCGGGAGGCGATGGAGCGGCTGGAACTGGTGCGGCTCGCCGAGGCCGACGACAGCGAGGTCGAGGAGATCGACAACGCCGTCGCGGCGGAGACGGAGGCCGAGGAGAAGCCGACGCCGCTCGCCGTCCAGCGCCGGGACGCGATCGTCGAGGCGCTCAAGGCGTCCGGTGCCGGCCGCGTGCTCGATCTCGGGTGCGGGCAGGGCCAGTTGGTGCAGGCGCTCCTCAAGGACACCCGGTTCACGGAGATCGTCGGCACCGATGTGTCGATGCGGGCGCTCACCATCGCCGGCCGCCGCCTCAAGCTCGACCGCATGGGGGAGCGGCAGGCCGCGCGCGTCCAGCTCTTCCAGAGCTCGCTCGCCTACACCGACAAGCGCCTGAAGGGCTACGACGCCGCCGTGCTCAGCGAGGTCGTCGAACACCTCGACCTGCCCCGGCTGCCGGCCCTGGAGTACGCGGTGTTCGGCTCCGCCCGCCCGAGGACGGTCGTCGTCACGACCCCGAACGTCGAGTACAACGTCCGCTGGGAGACCCTCCCGGCCGGACACGTCCGGCACGGCGACCACCGCTTCGAGTGGACCCGCGCGGAGTTCGGGGAGTGGGCCCGTGAGGTCGCCCAACGGCACGGCTACGACGTCGAGTTCGTACCGGTGGGACCCGACGACCCCGAGGTGGGACCGCCCACCCAGATGGCCGTGTTCAGCGTCAGTACCGTGAAGGAGGAGAAGGCCGCATGACCGAGACCCAGACCAAGGGGCGCGTCCTGCCCGTCACCGACCTCTCCCTCGTCGTGCTGATCGGCGCCTCCGGCTCCGGCAAGTCCACCTTCGCGCACCGCCACTTCAAGCCGACCGAGATCATCTCCTCCGACTTCTGCCGGGGCCTGGTCGCGGACGACGAGAACGACCAGAGCGCCAGCCGGGACGCCTTCGACGTCCTGCACTACATCGCCGGCAAGCGCCTCGCCGCCGGCCGCCGCACGGTCGTCGACGCGACCAGCGTGCAGCAGGACAGCCGACGCCAACTGATCGACCTGGCACGGCAGTACGACGTCCTGCCCATCGCCATCGTGCTCGACGTACCGGAGGAGGTGTGCGCAGAGCGCAACGCCTCCCGCTCCGACCGCGCCGACATGCCCCGCCGTGTCATCACCCGCCACACCCGCGAACTAAGGCGCTCGCTGCGCGGACTGGAGCGCGAGGGCTTCCGCAAGGTGCACGTCCTGCGGGGCGTCGATGACGTCGAGGGCGCCACGGTCGTCACCGAGAAGCGCTTCAACGACCTGACCCACCTCACCGGCCCCTTCGACATCATCGGCGACATCCACGGCTGCGCCGCCGAACTGGAGTCCCTGCTCGGCAAGTTGGGCTACGACGACGGAGTCCACCCGGCGGGCCGTACGGCCGTCTTCGTCGGCGACCTCGTCGACCGCGGCCCGGACTCGCCCGGTGTGCTGCGCCGCGTGATGTCCATGGTCGGGTCGGGCAACGCGCTGTGCGTACCGGGCAACCACGAGAACAAGTACGGCCGTCACCTCAAGGGCCGCCAGGTCCAGCACACCCACGGCCTGGCCGAGACGATCGAGCAGATGGCGGGGGAGAGCGATGAATTCCGCGCCCAGGTGCGGGAGTTCATCGACGGACTCGTCAGTCACTACGTCCTCGACGGCGGCCGACTGGTCGTCTGCCACGCAGGCCTGCCCGAGAGGTACCACGGCCGCACCTCGGGCCGGGTGCGCTCGCACGCGCTCTACGGCGACACGACCGGCGAGACCGACGAGTTCGGCCTGCCGGTGCGCTACCCGTGGGCCGAGGACTACCGGGGCCGCGCGGCCGTCGTCTACGGCCACACCCCGGTCCCCGAGGCCAGTTGGCTGAACAACACCATCTGCCTCGACACCGGTGCCGTCTTCGGCGGCAAGCTGACCGCGCTGCGCTGGCCGGAGCGGGAGCTGGTCGACGTACCGGCCGAGCAGGTCTGGTACGAGCCGACCCGCCCGCTGCGCACGGAGGCGCCCGGCGGACACGACGGCCGTCCGCTCGACCTGGCGGACGTGCACGGCCGCCGGGTGGTGGAGACCCGGCACGCCGGCCGGGTCTCGGTCCGTGAGGAGAACGCGGCGGCGGCCCTGGAGGTCATGAGCCGCTTCGCGGTCGACCCGCGGCTGCTGCCGTACCTCCCGCCGACGATGGCCCCGACGGCTACTTCGCACGTCGACGGCTATCTGGAGCACCCGGCGGAGGCGTTCGCGCAGTACGCCGACGACGGGGTCGCGCGGGTCGTGTGCGAGGAGAAGCACATGGGTTCGCGGGCGGTGGCGCTGGTGTGCCGGGACGCGGAGGCGGCGGCGAAGCGGTTCGGTGTGGACGGCGGGCCGACGGGGTCGCTGTACACGCGTACGGGGCGTCCGTTCTTCGACGACGCGGGGGTCACGGAGGAGATCCTGGGCCGACTGCGGACGGCGCTCGACGAGTCGGGCCTGTGGGCGGAGCTGGAGACCGACTGGCTGCTGCTGGACGCGGAGTTGATGCCGTGGTCGCTGAAGGCGTCCGGGCTGCTGCGTGGTCAGTACGCGGCGGTCGGCGCGGCCGCGGGGGCGGTGTTCCCGGGTGTGCTGGCCGCGCTGGAAGGGGCCGTGGGGCGGGGTGTCGACGTGGTCGACCTGCTGTCCCGGCAGCGTGAACGCGCCGCGGACGCCTCGGCGTTCACCGACGCGTACCGGCGCTACTGCTGGACCACGGACGGCCTCGACGGCGTCCGGCTCGCCCCGTTCCAGATCCTCGCGGTCCAGGGACGCAGCCTCGCCGGACTCCCGCACGACGAACAACTCGCCCTGCTGGACCGGCTGGTGGAGCACGACAGCACCGGCCTGCTGCAGACCACCCGTCGGCTGTACGTCGACACCGGCGACCCCGAGTCGGTGCGGGCCGGCGTCGACTGGTGGCTGGAGATGACCGGGCGGGGCGGCGAGGGCATGGTCGTCAAGCCGGTCGGGGCGGTGGTGCGCAGCGAGCAGGGGAGGTTGGTCCAGCCGGGTATCAAGTGCCGTGGCCGTGAGTACCTGCGGATCATCTACGGCCCGGAGTACACGCGTCCCGACAACCTCGCCCGGCTGCGGGGCCGCTTCCTGAACCACAAGCGGTCACTGGCGATCCGGGAGTACGCGCTGGGTCTGGAGGCCCTCGACAGGCTGGCCGAGGGCGAGCCGCTGTGGCGGGTCCACGAGGCGGTGTTCGGGGTACTGGCGCTGGAGTCGGAGCCGGTGGATCCGCGTCTGTGAGGTGCGGGTAGGCGGGGGTGACCGTCCCTGGGGGCGGAGCCCCCAGGGACGGTCACCCCACCAACCGCAACCGCTCCCCACAAACCCCCACCCGAACCCCCTGCCCCCAAGTCAACTCCACCGCATCCCCCTCCATCCCGTCCCCGAACACGACCAACCCCTCCGACTCAACGGTGAGTTGAAGCCCCGCCGACCCGCTCAGCTCACCCGCCACCAGCGACGTCCCCGTGACCGGCGAAGGCCAGGCCTCCCGTACGAACCACACCAGCCTGTCCTCCGAGGGGTGTGGCAGGGACAGGGAACTGCCCCGCTCCTGCCACACCGACCGGAGCCAGCCGGAGGCCCCGGTGCCCGTTCCCACGAGCACCCCGGAGGACGCCTGGGCCTCGACGACACCCCCGTCGCCCTCCAGGCCCAGGCGGTATCGGGCCGTCTGATGACCGACGGCGCCCAGATAGATCTCGTTCAGCGCGACCAGCCGCTGTGTGTCGTCGGCGACGGCCTCGACCATGGTCAGTTCGTCCACACCGGTACCGGCCACGAGGGCGGCGCCCAGCAGGACGCCGGCGTCCGACGGCCGGTGCCGTACCAGGACGCCCGGGTTGCGCCCGGGGTCCGAGTCGAAGCCCAACACCGGCTGCCCGGCGAGGTACTTGGCGACGTTCGCGACCAGGCCGTCCTGGCCGACCACGACCACCACGTCCTCCGGCGCGAACAGGAACCGGTCCAAGTCCGCCCGCTCGACCTGGGTCCGACGCCAGGTCAGGGGGATCGCCGAGGACACCTCGGCCAGCGCCCGCCGGGTCCGGCGGTGCCGTTCGGCGACCTCCTCGATGTCCCGGCCCCGCGACCGCAGGAAGTACGCGGCCTGGCCGTGCGTCCCGTGCCGGGCGACCAACTCCTCGTACTCCGTGGTCCGATGGACGAGGACGGCCCGGGGGGCGAGGCTCACGCCCCTTCTCCGGTACCGAGCCGGGCGAGCAGCCCGGTCAGCACGTCCGGCGAGATCGTGACGCTGTCGATGTTCGGCAGGTTCTCCGCGAGCCGCGTCCCGGTGAGCGCGTGCAGGGTCGTGACATCGACGTCCGCGTGCACCCGCAGCCACGCCGCCTGGGCGTGCGCCCGTGCGTCACCCACCTCGCGGGCACCCTCGGCCTCGGCCCGGGCGAGCCGTACGGAACGGGCCGCCTCGGCGTCGGCGAGCCGTACCGTACGCGTCGCCTCCGCCTCCGCCCGGACGCCGTCCGCCGCCGCGTGCTCCTCGGCCTCGCGGCGCGTGTTCGTGCCGCGCTGGTCGACCAACTGCTCCTCGCGGCGGGCGAGTTCGATCTGGCTGTCCAGTTCGTTCTCGGCGATCGCCCGCTCCCGTTCGACGGCCACCGCCCGGCGTTCGTAGGTGGCCTTGTCCGCCTCCTGCTGGATCTGCTCGCGGGCCGGGGTGCGCAGCGCCCGCTCCACCTCGGGCTCGGGCCGGATCGCCATCACACGGACGGCGACCACCTCGATACCGGTGGCCGGCAGGCGCGGTTCGGCGCCGAGGCCCGCCGCGATCCGCTCCCGTACCGCCGTCACCCCGTCGACCAGCGCCGCCGCGAGGGGAGTTCGGGCGAGCACGGCCAGCGCGTGCTGCTGAGCCGTCTCGGTCAGCAGGGTGCCCAACTGCTCAAGAGGCGATCCCCGCCACACACCCGTGTCCGGGTCCACGGAGAAGTCGAGCCGCGCGGAGGCCAGCGCCGGGTCGCTGATCCGGTAGGTGACGGTCGCCTGCACCGCCACGTCCTGGAAGTCGGACGTACGGGCATGGAAGGTCATGGCCAACTCCCGGTCGTCGACCGGCACTTCGGAGAGTGCGGCGGTCAACGCGCGGAACCAGAAGCTGAGTCCGGGCCCGTCGTGCAGCAACTTGCCCGAGCGGTGGTGCCGGATGTGCGCCGTAGGAGCCCCGCGCAGATGGCGCCAGCCCAGGCGCCGGGTGATGTCGGCCATCAGTTCCTCAGATCCCCTCAGATCCCGCATCGATCTCGTCAGTAAGACGATAATCGGTGGGCCCACTTGTCGTCAAGGGGACGAGAAGAAGAGGAAGTATGACAAGTAAGGGGGTGAACCCGGGCCCGGATGGTCAGGATGGAGACATGGCACTCCATGTCGACTCCGAGACCGGGCGGCTCCGCCGCGTCATCCTGCACCGGCCGGATCTCGAGCTCAAAAGGCTCACCCCGAGCAACAAGGACGCCCTCCTCTTCGACGACGTGCTCTGGGTGCGCCGGGCGCGCGCCGAACACGACGGCTTCGCGGACGTCCTGCGCGACCGGGGCGTCGCCGTCCATCTCTTCGGCGACCTGCTCGCCGAGTCCCTGGCGATCCCGGCGGCCCGCGCGCTCGTCCTGGACCGCGTCTTCGACGAGAAGGAGTACGGCCCCCTCGCCACCGACCACCTCCGCGCCGCCTTCGAGGCCCTGCCCGCGCCCGAACTGGCCGAGGCGCTCGTCGGCGGCATGACCAAGCGGGAGTTCCTGGAGGCCCACCCGGAGCCGACCTCCGTCCGCTTCCATGTCATGGACCTCGACGACTTCCTCCTGGCCCCCCTCCCCAACCACCTCTTCACCCGCGACACCTCCGCCTGGATCTACGACGGCGTCTCCGTCAACGCCATGCGCTGGCCGGCCCGGCAGCGCGAGACCGTCCACTTCGAGGCGATCTACCGCCACCACCCGCTCTTCCGCGCCGAGAAGTTCCACGTCTGGTCCGAGGGGCAGGCCGACTACCCGTCCACCATCGAGGGCGGCGACGTGCTCGTCATCGGCAACGGCGCGGTGCTCATCGGCATGAGCGAGCGCACCACCCCGCAGGCCGTCGAGATGCTCGCGCACAAGCTGTTCGCCGAGGGCTCCGCGCGGACGATCGTGGCGCTCGACATCCCCAAACAGCGCGCCTTCATGCACCTCGACACGGTGATGACGATGGTCGACGGCGACACCTTCACCCAGTACGCGGGGCTCGGCATGCTCCGGTCGTACACCATCGAACCGGGCGTCGGCGACAAGGAGTTGAAGGTCACCGACCATCCGCCGGAGCACATGCACCGCGCGATCGCCGCCGCCCTCGGTCTTGACGGGATCCGCGTGCTGACCGCCACCCAGGACGTGCACGCCGCCGCACGGGAGCAGTGGGACGACGGCTGCAACGTCCTCGCCGTCGAGCCCGGCGTCGTCGTCGCCTACGAACGGAACGCCACCACCAACACCTATCTGCGCAAGCAGGGCATCGAGGTGATCGAGATCCCGGGCAGCGAACTGGGCCGGGGCCGGGGCGGGCCGCGCTGCATGAGCTGCCCGGTCGAGCGGGACGCCGTATAGAAATGCTATGTATCGTATAGAATTCCAAACGTAAGCACCTGTTCCCCTTTACCTGTATCTCTGGAGCGCCCCCATGGCGACAGTCCCGACCGCCCTCGCCGGCCGCCACTTCCTCAAGGAGCTGGACTTCACCGAGGAGGAGTTCCGCGGCCTGATCGAGCTGGCCGCCGAGCTGAAGGCCGCCAAGAAGGCCGGGGGCGAGACGCGGTACCTGTCGGGCAAGAACATCGCGCTGATCTTCGAGAAGACCTCGACGCGCACCCGCTGCGCGTTCGAGGTCGCCGCGGCCGACCAGGGTGCCTCGACGACCTACCTCGACCCCTCGGGCTCGCAGATCGGGCACAAGGAGTCCGTGAAGGACACCGCACGGGTGCTCGGCCGTATGTTCGACGGCATCGAGTACCGCGGGGACAGTCAGGCCGCCGTGGAAGAGCTGGGTGCGTACGCGGGCGTACCGGTGTACAACGGGCTCACCGACGACTGGCACCCCACCCAGATGCTCGCCGACGTGCTCACCATGACCGAGCACAGCGACAAGCCGCTCAAGGGGATCGCCTTCGCCTACCTCGGCGACGCCCGCTTCAACATGGGCAACTCCTACCTGGTCACCGGCGCGCTGCTCGGCATGGACGTACGGATCGTCGCCCCGAAGTCGTACTGGCCCGCCGAGGAGATCGTCACCGCCGCCCGCGCGCTCGCCGAGCGCAGCGGCGCGCGCATCACGCTCACCGAGGGGATCGAGGAGGGGGTGACGGGCGCCGACTTCGTCGTCACCGACGTGTGGGTCTCCATGGGCGAGCCCAAACAGGTCTGGGACGAGCGGATCACGGCCCTCGCGCCGTACGCCGTGACCATGGACGTCCTACGGGCCACCGGCAACCCGGACGTCAGGTTCCTGCACTGTCTGCCGGCCTTCCACGACCTCGGCACCAAGGTCGGCCGCGAGATATACGAGACCCACGGCCTCGACTCGCTGGAGGTCACCGACGAGGTCTTCGAGTCCGCCCACTCGGTCGTCTTCGACCAGGCGGAGAACCGGCTGCACACGATCAAGGCCGTACTGGTGGCGACACTGGCCTGATCAGTGCTTGAAAACGTCCGGCGGCTATCCCGCCGGACGCCACTGCCGCGGTACGACGGGCAGCCTGAACCACACCGCCTTGCCCGACTCGGTGGGGCGGTGGCCGCACGACGAGCTGAGGGCGCGGATCAGCAGCAGGCCGCGCCCGTGCTCCTGCCAGGGGTCGGGCTCCTCGACGACGGGCTTCGTCAGGCTTCCGGGCGGCTCCGGGTCGGGATCGTGCACCTCGACCTGGCAGCCGGTGGGCAGCAGCTCGACCACGAGCTCTATGGGGGCGTCACCGGCGGTGTGCTCCACCGCGTTCGCGACCAGCTCCGCCGTCAGCAGCTCCGCGGTGTCGCTGTCGGCCGTGTACTTCACCTCGGACAGAGCCGTACGGACCAGTGCGCGGGCCACCGGCACGGCCGCGGCGGTGTGCGGCAGTGCGATGCGCCAGGAGGCGGAGGCGGAAGGGCGTTCTTGCAAGGCGGGTCCGTTCATGGAGCAGGCTGTCCTGCTTTCAACTATATGAATGGTACGGCGCCTTTTGTCAGAGTCTCTCGGCGGGCACCGCACGGGACCTTCGTCCCGGTACCGAGCGGCATACCCCGTTCAACGGCCACTCCCGCACTGCTGCTCCCGTTGTTACCGCGCTATTGACATCTCGTGACAAGAACGCCCTCGGGCCCCGTGCGAAACGGGGTCCGAGGGCGTTCTCAGCGAGGGGGGATCAGCTCAGGTCGGCCATGCCCGCCGTGAGCGTCGCGCCGTCCGCCGGGTCGATCACCAGGAACGCGCCCGTACGGCGGGACACCGCGTAGTCGTCGAGCGCGAGCGGCTCGGCGGTGCGCAGGGTGATCCGGCCCAGGTCGTTCGCGGTCAGCTCGGCCGCACCGCCGAGGTCCTTGACGATCGCCTTGACCGTACGGGTCGTGTGCCGCAGCAGCACCCGGTCGCCGACCCGCAGCGGCCGGTCGGCCAGATGGCAGACGGCGGCCCGGACGTCCTGGGTGAGCGCGGGCGCGTCGGCGCCGGTGGTGATCATGTCGCCGCGCGACACGTCCCGCTGGTCCGCGAGCCGCAGGCTGACCGACTGCGGCGCGTACGCCGCCCCGGCCTCGGTGCCGAGCACGGAGATCCCGGTGATCTCGGAGACCTCGCCCGAGGGATGCACCGTCACCCGGTCCCCGACCCGCAGCGAGCCGGACACCAACTGGCCCGCGTACCAACGGACTTCACCGTCACGGATGACGTACTGGACCGGGAACCGGGCCGGTGCGTCCGACGGGTCCGCGCCGACCGGGACGTCCTCCAGGAACTCCAGCAGGGCCGGGCCCTCGTACCAGTCCATGCGCGCCGAACGGTCCACGACGTTGTCGCCGACCAGCGCCGACACCGGGATCGGCGTGAAGGACGGCAGCCCCAACTCGGCGGCGTGGCCCGCGAATTCCTCGACGATCCGCTCGAACACCGCCTGCTCGTACCCGACGAGGTCCATCTTGTTGACGGCCAGCACCACATGCGGCACCCGCAGCAGCCCGGCCACGGCGGCATGCCGCAGGGTCTGCTCCACGACACCGTTGCGCGCGTCGATCAGGACGATCGCCAGCTCGGCGGTGGAGGCGCCGGTGACCATGTTGCGGGTGTACTGCACATGGCCCGGGGTGTCGGCGAGGATGAACCGCCTGCGGGGGGTGGCGAAGTAGCGGTACGCCACGTCGATGGTGATGCCCTGCTCGCGCTCGGCGCGCAGTCCGTCGGTGAGCAGCGCGAGGTCGGGCGCGTCCTGGCCGCGGTCGGCCGACACCCGCTGCACGGCTTCGAGTTGGTCGGTCAGCACCGACTTGGAGTCGTGCAACAGCCGTCCTACGAGCGTGGACTTGCCGTCGTCGACCGAACCGGCCGTCGCGAACCGCAGCGTGTCGATGGTGGTCGTGCTCATGGTTAGAAGTACCCCTCGCGCTTGCGGTCTTCCATCGCGGCCTCGGACAGCTTGTCGTCGGCACGCGTCGCGCCCCGCTCGGTGACCCGGGAGGCGGCGATCTCGGTGATGACCTGCTCCAGCGTCACCGCGTCCGAGTCGACCGCCCCCGTGCAGGACATGTCCCCGACGGTCCGGTACCGGACCTGCCGCTTCTCGACGGTCTCGTCCGCCTTCGGGCCGCCCCACTCACCGGCGGTCAGCCACATGCCGCCGCGCGCGAACACCTCGCGGTAGTGGGCGAAGTAGATGTCGGGCAGCTCGATGCCCTCGCGGTCGATGTACTGCCAGACGTCGAGCTCGGTCCAGTTGGACAGCGGGAACACTCGGACGTGCTCGCCGGGCGCGTGCCGCCCGTTGTAGAGATTCCACAGCTCGGGCCGCTGCCGACGCGGGTCCCACTGCGAGAACTCGTCACGAAGGCTGAACACCCGCTCCTTGGCGCGGGCCTTCTCCTCGTCCCTGCGACCGCCACCGAACACGGCGTCAAAGCGCTCGGACTGGATCTTCTCGGTGAGCGGCACGGTCTGGAGCGGATTACGGGTCCCGTCGGGACGTTCGCGCAGCACACCGCGGTCGATGTAGTCCTGTACGGAGGCCACATGGAGCCGCAGTCCATGTGCGGCCACCACGCGGTCCCGGTACTCAAGGACTTCGGGGAAGTTGTGTCCGGTGTCCACATGCAGCAGGGAGAAGGGCACCGGCGCGGGCGCGAACGCCTTCAGGGCGAGGTGCAGCATGACGATGGAGTCCTTGCCGCCGGAGAAGAGGATCACCGGCCGCTCGAACTCACCCGCCACCTCACGGAAGATGTGCACCGCCTCGGACTCAAGCGCGTCCAGGTGCGAGAGGGCGAAGGTCACACCAGCCCCCGCTCGGACAGCACCGCGTACACCGCGTCCGCAGACTCCTGCGGGCTCTGCGTCTGCGTGGGCAGCGTGAGCGCCGGGTCGGTGGGCGGCTCGTACGGGTCGTCGACACCGGTCAGGCCGGTCAGCGCGCCCGCGGCCTGGCGGGCGTAGAGGCCCTTCACGTCGCGCTCGCTGCACACCTCCACGGGCGCCGCGACATGCACCTCGATGTACGGCGTGCCGCTCGCCTGGTGGCGCTTGCGGACGGCCTCGCGGCTGTCGGCGTACGGCGCGATGACCGGGACGACGGAGAGGACGCCGTTGCGCGCGAGCACCTCGGAGACCAGGCCGATGCGCTGCACATTGGTGTTGCGGTCCTCGCGGGAGAAGCCGAGGCCGGCCGAGAGGAAGCGGCGTACCTCGTCGCCGTCGAGGATCTCCACGCGATGTCCCTCGGCCTTGAGGCGCTCCCCGAGATGTCTGGCGATCGTCGTCTTACCCGCGCTCGGCAGTCCGGTGAGCCAGACGGTGGCTCCGTGAGCCCGTGCCGTGGTGGTCATGCGCAACAGTCCTCTTTCTTACCCGACGAGCGACGTCGTCGAAGGGTAGGTAAGAACTCTGAGAGGACCCGCTAAGGATGCTGAGGTTTAGCTGAGTGACTGATGGTGCGCAAGAGGTCACGGGCCCTTGCCATGAACTGTTCACAATCGGCCGCTACGACGACTGCGGGCGCACCCCCGCGAACACCGCCCCCGCGTCCCGCAGCCGCTCGTGCAGCGCCCGGAACACCTCCGCCGAGCGGGCGCCCGGCCAGTCCCCGGGGAGCAGGCTCGCGGGCAGTCCGGGGTCGGCGTAGGGGAGATGGCGCCAGGAGTCCAGGGCGAGGAGGTAGTCGCGGTACGCGTCCTCGGGCGGGGTGTCCGCGCGCTGCTCCCAGGCGTGCAGCACGCGCGCGTGCCGGTCCAGGAACGCCCGGTGCCGGTCGGCGATCGCGGGCAGGTCCCACCAGCGGGCGACGGCCTCGGCGGTCGCCGCGAAGCCGAGGTGCTCGCCGCGGAAGAAGTCCACGTACGGGTCGAGCCGCAGCCGCCCGAGGATGTGCCGGGTCTCCTCGTACAGCCGGGCGGGCGCGATCCACACGCCGGGGGCGGCGGTGCCGAAGCCGAGGGCGGACAGCCGGGAGCGCAGGACGTGCCGCTTCTGGCGCTCGGACTCGGGGACGGAGAACACCGCGAGCACCCAGCCCTCGTCGTCCGAGGGGGTGGTCGCGTAGATACGCCGGTCTCCGTCGTCGAGCAACTGCCGCGCCTCGGGCGAGAGTTCGTAGCCGGCGGCGCCCTGTGCCGTACGGGCGGGCAGGAGCAGCCCGCGCCGTTTGAGGCGGGACACCGACGAGCGCACCGAGGGTGCGTCGACGCCGGCCGCGGCCAGGAGCCGGATCAGTTCCGCGACCGGAACAGGGCCGGGCACGAAGCGGCCGTAGGCGCCGTAGAGCGTGACGATGAGAGACCGTGGAGCAGGCTGGTCGGACACGTTGATCATCTTAGGTCGTCAGCATCACTGCTGGTCACCTCGGGTGCGCAAGCTGAACCTCTACGGTTCGTCGGTCACCGCGGGCGGCGCGTCCCGGAAGACGATCAGGTGGGAACGGTCAGGCGGCGACGGCGAGTTGGTCCGCCGGCACCCGGTGCGGGGCGACGATCCGGCCGTCGGGCAGTACGGCGCCCAGGTCGTCGAAGACGATCGCGCCGTCGCACAGCAGCGTCCAGCCCTGCTCGGGGTGGGCGGAGACGATGTGCGGGGTGGTCGTGTCGGTGTCGGTCACGGGGCACGAGGACTGGTGGGAACACATGGCGTACCTCCACGTCGGATGCGATCCGTTCCGGCGGCTCCGTCGCCGCCCGTATCGCATAGACAGACCATCCTCCCGCCGCGAACTCATCGGAACCGCCTGCTGTGAAGCGTGACAACACGCGGACAACACTCGGACGGTTCCACGACGCTCGGTGCGGACTCGCCACCGAAGGAGTGAGGATCACGGGAGTCGGGCCGGTCGAGCGGTACCAGTGGAGGCCTCTCGACTTCAGGAGGTATTTCCATGTCCCTGCGTTCCGTCCTCGGTTCGGCGGCCGGTGCCGCGCTGCTTCTGCTGGCCGCCGCCCCCGGCGCGACCGCGTCCGCCGCCCCGTACGAGACGGTGACGGTCGACCCCGCGGGCAGCATCGCCCCGGACGGCACCGTCACCCTCTCCGGCACCTACCGCTGTCTCGGCAACTCCGGTGCCGCTTTTGTCAGTTCCTCCGTCTCCCAGGGCGACCCCTCGGTCCGGCACGGCATCGGCGGCACCCGCGCGGTCTGCGACGGCATGGAGCACGCCTGGCAGAACTCGGGCAAGCCCTCGTCCGACCCGGTCGCTCCCGGCGCTGCCCGGGTCGAGGCCACGGTGATGGAACTGTCCTCCGGCGGCGGCCTGCCGCTGCCGCGCTTCCACGCCGTGCGGGACCAGGACGTCACCCTCACGGAGAGCTGAGCCCGCGACTTCGGCCCGCACCCCCAAGAGGGCGCGGGCCGAAGGGAGTTCGGGTCGCGTGCGTCAGTGCTGGGTGTTGCTGGCCCAGATCGCGGTCGAGCCGCCGGAGTAGATCACCATGTTGCCGTCGCCCTGGAGCCGGAGGATGGCGCCGTTGTGGCCGCTGGTCTGGCTGGCCCAGACGGGCTGGTTGCTCGATGTGTAGACGACGAGGTTGCCGTCCGCCTGGAAGACCGCGTGGTAGTTCGAACCGAAGGTCATGGTGGCCCAACGGGCCTTGTTGTTCTCGTCGTACAGCACGAAGTTGCCGTCGGACTGCATGCGCAGCCGCGCCTTCTTCGCGTTGATCGACTGACCCGCCTTCAGTACTCGGGTGGCCGTGACAAGGATGTCCGACGGGTAGCTCGACGTGGTGGTCGTGCTCGACTTCGTCCCGGACTTGGTCGTCCCCGACTTGGTCGTGGTGGACTTCTTCGTCGGCTTCGCCGCCGCGGCCGGCTTCTTCGTCTTGACCGTCGTCGGCTCGCTCGCCGGCTGCGCGACGGTCGTCTTGCCCGGCGAGGTCTTGTGCGGCTGGGCGATCTTCGGTGTGGCGTGCGCGACGGGCGCGGACGGGCTGGAGGAGGCGTACGCCCCGGCGCCCTGTGTCGCGCCGTCGCCGAGGATCGTGCCCGCCTGGTCGGCGACGACCCGGTCATGGCTCTCCGGCGTCCGGTCCCGGCTCATCAGCAGCCCCGGCACGGCGATCAGCAGCGCGCCGAGCACCGCCGCACCGGCCAGCAGCGGGCGGCCCGGGCGGCCGACGGACGCGGCCGCCGTGGCTCCGGGCGTGGGTCCGTCCCCCTCGGGGGCGCTCGCGGCCAGCACCCCGGCGGGCGCCTCGGCCTCGGCCTCCTGCCGCGCCGGCCGGGCGGAGGCGGACTCCGGGCCGGCCGGTCCCGCGGGTTCCGCCGGCTCAGGGCCGGCACTTGCGAGCGCCTCGGCCTCTGCGGTCGAGGTCGCCGGCCGGCTCAGCTCCGCCGCGACGGACTCCGCGGAGATCGTCCCGGCCGAACCGACAGCCCCTGAACGGGACTTGGGTGTCGCACTCGCCGTGCTCGCCGGGGCCGACGTGGTGGCGGTCTCCCCGGCGGACGCCGCCGCCGAGGATGCCGCCAAGGTGAGGGTCGTCGGGTCCGCGGCCGTCGCTTCCCCGGCCGGGGAACCCGCCGCAGAGCCCTCTGCGTTCTCTGCCGCCGTATTCCGCGCGGCCGGTCCGGTTCGGTCTGTCATCCGCCCTGTCCGCTCTCGTTCGCCCAGCAGTTCGTCGTACGTCTGTGTGCGCAATCCTATTCACGTCCATTCACGCGCATGAGCCAACGGCGGTTCCTTTCACCGGAGTTAACAATCGTCACGGACAAGCCCCGGCGCTGGTACGGCTGTTGCGCAACAGCCCATAATTCGCCGTACGGCACTGTTGTGCCGCACCACGCACACCCCCTCCGCACGTTCCGCTTTCCGGACCGGAGTGGGAACGCGCGTGCGGGGACGGCATGATGGGGTTGCCGCAACCGACAGGTGCCGACACGAGGAGGTCAGCTGAGTGCGCCAGGTACTGACGGTCTGTCCGGAGGGCACCGGGGACGCCCGGACGATCGGAGAGGCCCTGGCCAGGGCGCGCGGAGGCGCGGTGCTGAGTGTGCGCCCGGGGACGTACGAGGAGAATCTCGTCGTCACCACCCGGGTGACCATCGTCGCCGAACAGGCGCGCGGCACCGTCCGGCTGGCACCGCGCAAGGGCATCGTGATCTCGCTGCGCGTGGACGCGGTGATGCTGACCGACCTGGTGGTCCAGGGCCAGGACGAGGAACAGCCGGCCGTGGACGCCTCGCACGGGCAGGTCGCGATGCAGGGCTGCGATCTGTCCGGCGCCTCGTGGACGACCGTACTGGCGCGCAACTCCGGCTCGTTGGCGATGCGCGAGTGCCGGGTGTCCAACCGCACCGGCGCCGGGGTCGTCGTCACCTCGCCGACCGAGAGCTCGCTGGAGTCCTGCACCCTCGAACACCTCGGCACCAGCGGTGTGGTGATCGGCGAGCGCGGCCGGGCCACCCTGCGCGGCTGCACGGTACGCGACGCGCGCGGCAACGGCGTGCTCGCCAACGGCGACGCCCAGGGTTCGATCGAGGACTGCGACCTGGCTTCAACGGACAAGCCCTCACTGGCACTTGAGGAGCGCAGCGCGATCCGGGTGCTGCGGACCGTGATCCGCGACACCTCGATCGGCGTGCATGTGACCAGCACCGCCCGCTGCGAGCTGGAGGAGGTGCGGGTCACCAACAGCAGTGGCCCCGGCATCATCGTCTCGCACGGCAGCGACCCGGTGCTGCGCCGCTGCCGCACCGCCCGCACCACGGGCAACGGCCTGCTGGTGACGGACCGTTCACGCGGCACGTACGAGGACTGCTGGCTGACCGGCGCCCAGATGGCGGCGCTGCGGGTGGCCGGTGCCTCCTCGCCCACGCTGACCTCGCTGACCGTCCGGGACGGCGAGTCGGACGGCGTCGTCCTCGAAGAGGACGCGGCGGCCGAGCTGGAGCGCGTGGAGATCATCGACGTCAAGGGCACCGGTGTGGTGATCCGCGGCAACGCCAACCCGCTGGTGCGGCGCGCCCGGATCACCGGCGCGGGCGGCAGCGGGGTCTCCGTGCGCGACGGCGGACGCGGCCGGGTCGAGGACTGCACGGTCGAGGCGCCGGGCGGCGCGGGCGCGGAGGTCGCGGCGGGCGGCAACGTCTATCTCGCCGGATTCCGGGTCAACAACCCCGGTGGTGCCGGTCTTGAGATCGGCGGCGAGGGCACGGCCGCGCTGCGCGACGGCGAGCTGGTCTCGGCCGGCGGCTGCGGTGTACTCGTGGACACCGGCGGCGAGTTGACGGCCAACCGGGTACGGACCGCCGCTTCCGCCGAGCACGGTTTCCTGGTCCGCGACGGCGGCCGGGCCTCCCTGAACGGCTGTGAGGCGGCCGGCAACGACCGCGACGGCATCCGCGTCGAGTCGGAGGCGCCGGTGTCCGTGGTGGGCTGCACGGTCCGTGACAACAAGGGCGGCGGCCTCGTGCAGGCCAAGGCGGGCGGCCGGCTCGCGGTGGAGAACCTCACCAGCACCGGCAACGAGTCCCGCGACGCCTGGGGCTTCGGCGAGGCCGAGGGCACCGACCCGGCGGGCACCGTACCGGAGTCGGAGGGGCCCGGACGCCCCGACGGACCGATGGCCGCGCTGGAGAGCCTGATCGGCCTCGACAACGTCAAGGAACAGGTCCGCACCCTCGTCAACCTCACCCAGCTCGCCCGGCGTCGCGCCCAACTCGGCATGTCCGCACCGCCGATGAGCCGCCACCTGGTCTTCGCGGGCCCGCCCGGCACCGGTAAGACCACCGTGGCCCGCCTCTACGGCACGATCCTCGCCGAGCTGGGCGCCCTGCGCTCCGGACACCTCGTCGAGGTCTCCCGCGCCGACCTGGTCGCCCAGGTCATCGGCGGTACGGCCATCAAGACCACGGAGGCCTTCGAACGGGCCCTGGGCGGCGTCCTGTTCGTCGACGAGGCGTACACCCTCACCGCCGACTCCCGTGGTTCCGGGGCCGACTTCGGGCGCGAGGCCGTCGACACGCTGCTGAAGCTGATGGAGGACCACCGCGAGGACGTGGTCGTCGTCGCGGCGGGCTACTCCGACGAGATGCGCAGCTTCCTCGGCTCCAACCCCGGTCTGGCGTCCCGTTTCTCACGGACCGTCGAGTTCGAGAACTACTCCGTGCCCGAGTTGGTGGAGATCATGGAGAGCATGTGCGTACGCCACCAGTACGCGCTCGCCGACGAGACCCGCCACGCACTCGCGGTGCACTTCGAGCGGATACCGAAGGACGCCGGGTTCGGCAACGGCCGTGCCGCACGGCAGGTGTTCGAGGAGATGGTGGACCGGCAGGCCGTACGGCTGTCCGCGCTCACCGACGTCACCGAGCAGGACCTCTCGCTGCTGCTGCCGCAGGACATCAGCGAGGAGGCGGCCCGCACAGCCGCCGACGGCCCGAACGCCGTCGACCCCGGCGACGACGCGCTGAGCAGGCTGGACGCGCTGGTCGGGCTCCACGCGGTGAAGCGGGACGTCACCGACCTCGTCAACCTGGTGTCGACGGCCAAGCAGCGCGAGGCCGCCGGACTCCCGGTGCCCCGGCTCAGCCACCACCTCGTCTTCACCGGCCCGCCCGGCACCGGCAAGACCACCGTGGCCCGCCTCTACGGCGAACTCCTCGCCTCCCTGGGCGTGTTGCCGCGCGGCCAGCTCGTCGAGGTGTCCCGCGCCGACCTCGTCGGCCGATACGTGGGCCACACCGCGCAGTTGACCCGGGAGGTCTTCGAACGGGCCCTGGGCGGCGTCCTGTTCGTCGACGAGGCGTACACCCTCACCCCGCGTGAGGCGTCCGGCTCCGACTTCGGCCGGGAGGCCGTGGACACGCTGCTGAAGCTGATGGAGGACCATCGCGACAAGGTGGTCGTCATCGTCGCCGGCTACACCCAGGAGATGGAGATGTTCCTCGCCTCCAACCCGGGCCTGTCCTCCCGGTTCTCGCGCCGGGTCGAGTTCGCCGACTACTCCTCCGACGAACTGGTCACCATCGTCCGCGAGCACGCCGTACAGCTCGGGTACGAGTGCGCGGCCGGGCTCGGGCCGGTGCTGCGGCAGTACTTCGACGGGCTGCCCCGCGACCGGTCGTTCGGCAACGCGCGCACCGCCCGCCAGATCCTGGAGCGGATGATGACCCGGCAGGCGGGCCGGCTCAGCAGACTGGCCGTGCCCAGCCTCGACGACCTGCGCCTGCTTCTCCCGGAGGACCTCGCCGACCCGGCGGACGCCTCTCCCTCCTCCAGCGGGGCGGCCCGGGCATGACGACGACACACGGCAGGGCCCTCGCCGCCGGTCTGGCCCTGCTGCTGACGGCCGCCGCGAGCGCCGTCGGCGCCGGATCCGCCGCGGCGGCCGACGGCACGGTCCAACTCCCGGTTCTTTCCGCGCGGTTGGACGCCGACGCGGCCTGTACGGCGGGCTCGGCGGTCCTCGCCACCGACGTGCCGTGGGAACAGGTCTCGCTGCAACTCACCCGGACCTGGCCGTTCGCCTCGGGTGCCGGGGTGACCGTCGGCGTGGTCGACACCGGGGTCTCGTCCTCCGCCCCCGCGCTCAAGGGACGGGTGAGCGCCGTCGGCGACGCCGGGACCGACTGCGTGGGACACGGCACCTTCGTGGCGGGGCTGGTCGGCGCCGCCGTGGCGGACGGGGTGCGGTTCGCGGGTGTGGCGCAGCAGGCGCGCATCCTCGCGGTGCGCGGCAGCGACGCGCGGGGCGCGGTCACCGCGGAGCGGGTCGCGGACGGCATCCGGGCCGCCGTGAACGGCGGGGCGAAGGTGGTGACGGTGTCGGCGGCGCTCGCGGCCAACACCCCCACCCTGCGCGCGGCCGTCGCACTGGCCGCGGAGAAGGACGTCCTGGTGATCGCCGCCGCCGTACCGGACACGCCGGCGACGGCGACCTCGGCGACGGACAGTCCACCGGCCCGCGACTACTACCCGGCCGCCGACGACGGCGTGCTCTCCGTCCTCGACGTCGACGTGGACGGCAAGCGGCCGACCGGCGCGTACACGACTTCCAGTGCATCAATCGCCGCGCCCGGTGACGGAGTTGTCGGCATCGGCCCGAAGAAGGCCGGCCACTACATCGGCTCGGGCGCGTCACTGGCCGCCGGTTTCGTGGCGGGGGCGGCGGCGCTGGTGCGCTCCGTCCACCCGGAACTGACGGCCGCCCAGACCGCGAGCCTGCTGCGCAGCTCCGCGTATCCGGCCGACGTGCCCCGCCTCGACCCGTACGCGGCCGTCACGTCGGTCCTGACCAGCGCTTCGGCACCGGCCGCCGCCGCCCCCGCCTCCCCGGTCCACCTCCCGGCCGACAAGGCGGCCGGCCCCCTCCGCCGCGCCCTGTGGCCCGCGTCGGCCGGCCTCGCCGTGATCATCGCGGTGGTGTGGCTCGGCCTCGTCCTGCCCCGGGGGCGCCGTCTGGGCTGGCGCCCGACCCGGCAGCCGGAGCGTACGGCCGGGCCCGAGGGCGAGGCAGGCACGGAGGGCACCGTCCCGGTGGGCGCGGGTGCCCAGGGGACAACGGAGGGCTGACGGCCGGATCAGGCCTCGCGGACACCGCGTACCGCGTGAAACGGCACGGCCCCGGGCGACCAACAGGCGCCCGGGGCCGTGCCGTTCAGTGTCGGCCTCTCACTCCTCCGCCTCCGCCTCCGCCGCCAGTGCCGTCTGGATGAGGGACGGCTTGCGGCGGACGATGTGGAGGGCCCGGCCCGGAGGGAGGACGCGCGGCTTGACGTTGCCGAAGACGTAGCCCTCCGAGGGGGAGCAGGACATCAGGATGCCGGGGGTGTTGACCTCGTCGAGGCGGCGCAGGAGCTGGTCGTTCAGGCCGCGGCCCGCGCCCGTCGCCGAGCGGGCGACCACCACGTGCAGGCCCAACTCGTGGCCCAGGGCGAGGTGTTCGAAGAGCGGGGCGAAGGGGTGGTCCATGACCGTGCCGCCGCCGACCATGTCGTAGTCGTCGACGAGGACGAACAGGCGGGGGCCCGTCCACCAGTCGGCCTGCCGCATGCGGGCCGGGGTGATCTCCTGACCCGGCACACGGGTGCGCAGGGCCTTCGCGGAGCCGCCGACCAACTGTTTGAGGGCCTCCAGGGCCACCGCGTGGCCGAGGCGGTACTCCTCGGGGACCGCGTCGACCAGGCCGCGGCGGTAGTCCACGACCAGGATGCGCGCCTCGGCCGGGGTGTAGCGGGCGACGACGGAGTCCGCGACCAGCCGCAGCAGGTTGGTCTTGCCGCTCTCGGTGTCGCCGACGGCGACCAGGTGCGGGGTGCGGGAGAAGTCGTGCCAGACGGTGCCGAGGGTCTCCTCGTCCTGGCCGAGTGCCAGCTTGAGGCTGACGCCGTCGCCGAGTTCGGGCTCGGGGAGTTCGGCCGCGGGCAGCCGGTGCGGGAGCATCCGGACCTGCGGGGCGCGCGGCCCGTGCCAGGCGCTCGCGATCCGGTCCACCAGGTCCGCGACGCCCTCGCTGAGCGTCTCCGGGTCGGTGGAACCGTCACCGCGGGGCAGCGCGGACAGGAAGTGCAGCTTGGTCTCCACGGTCAGACCACGGCCCGGGATCTGTGGCACGGCGCTCGCCTTGCGGATGTCCACGACGGAGTCCATCGTGTCGCCGAGCCGCAGCTCCAGCCGGGTCGCGGACTGGTCGCGGACCGGGGCGGTGAGCTCCAGCCAGCGGGCGGTCGCGACGATCAGGTGGATGCCGTAGTTGAGACCGCTGGTGGCGATCTGGTTGAACGTCGGGATGTACTGGTCGAAGTTCTGCCGGACCGCCGACCAGCCGTCGATCACCAGGAAGATGTCGCCGTGCGGTTCGTCGGGGAACTCCCCGGCCGCCCGGCGGCGCCGGTAGGTGGACATCGAGTCGATGCCGTTGTCCAGGAAGAACTGCTCGCGCTGGGTGAGGACGGCGGTGACCTCCGCGACCGTACGGCTGATCCGCTCGGTGTCGAGGCGGGCCGCGACCCCGCCGACATGCGGCAGGCCGGTGAGCTGGGAGAGCGTGCCGCCGCCGAAGTCCAGGCAGTAGAACTGCACTTCGCGCGGGGTGTGGGTGAGCGCGAGCGCCATGATGAGGCTGCGCAGCACCGTCGACTTGCCGCTCTGCGAACCGCCCGCGACGGCGACATGGCCGCCCGCCCCGGCGAGGTCCACCACGAGCGGGTCGCGGCGCTGGTCGAACGGCTTGTCCACCAGACCGACCGGCACCCGCAGCTTCCCGGCGCCCGTCCAGCGGGACGCGGTCAGCCCGCGGTCCGGGTCCTCGGCGAGACCGCCGAGCAGCACGTCCAGCGGGGACGCGGTGTCCAGCGGCGGCAGCCACACGCGGTGCGCGGGCGGCCCGGAGTCCCGCAGCCGGTCCAGCGCCACCGCCAGCAGGCTCTCGGCGCTCTCCTCCACCTCGGGCTCCGGGGCCGCGATCGCGGCCGGCGCCGGAGCGCGCGGCACGATGTACCCGGTCGACCAGGGCACCACCTGCGTGGCGACCCGGGCCTGCGCGACGGCACCGCCGCGCCTGCGGTACGGGCCGGAGACGTAGGCGGCGCGGAAACGGGTGAGGGCCTCGATGCCGCTCTTGAGATAGCCGCTGCCGGGCTGCGAAGGCAGTTCGTACGCGTCGGGCACACCGAGGACACCCCGGGACTCCATCGCGGAGAAGGTGCGCAGACCGATCCGGTACGACAGGTGCGACTCCAACTGGTGCATACGGCCCTCGTCCAGGCGCTGCGAGGCCAGCAGCAGATGCACGCCGAGCGACCGGCCGAGGCGGCCGATCATCACGAACAGCTCCATGAACTCCCGGTGCGAGGCGAGGAGTTCGCTGAACTCGTCGACGACGACGAACAGGCTGGGCATCGGCGCGAGATCGGCGCCGCCGGCCCGCGCCTTCTCGTACTCCAGCGCCGACGTGTAGTTGCCCGCCGACCTCAACAGCTCCTGGCGGCGGATGAGTTCACCGTGCAGCGCGTCCTGCATACGCTCCACCAGAGCGGCCTCGTCGGCGAGGTTGGTGATGACGGCGGAGGTGTGCGGGAGTTCGTCCAGACCGAGGAAGGTCGCGCCGCCCTTGAAGTCCACCAGGACGAAGTTGAGGGTCTCGGAGGAGTTGGTGAGCGCGAGCCCGAGCACCAGGGTGCGCAGCAGCTCGGACTTGCCGGAACCGGTCGCGCCGATCAGCATGCCGTGCGGGCCCATGCCGCCCTGCGCGGACTCCTTGATGTCCAGCTCCACGGGCCGCCCGTCCGCGCCGACCGCGACCGGGACCCGCAGCCGGCCGGAGCCGGTGTGCCGCCGCCAGATCGTGTCGGGGTCGAGCCGGTGCAGGTCGGCGATGCCGAGCAGAGTCGTCAACTCGGTGTCGTTGGACAGCGGTTCGACCGCGTCGGAGGACAGACTCATCCGGTACGGCGCGATCAGCCGGGCCAGCGACTCGGCGGCCACCGGACCCACCCGGTCGGGACGGCCCAGGACCGTGGTCTGCTCCTTGCGGCTGCGGTCGGTGCGCACCAGCGCGACCGCGTCCGGGGTCACCTCGAGGCGCAGCGTGGTGCGGCCGGGCCGCCAGGTGAGCGAGTCGGACAGGTCGAGCACGATCGCGTTGCGATAGCCGGGCCCGTCGAAACGGTGGCCGGCCGGGATGCCCGCGCCGTCCACCACGACCACCACCAGCGGCTCATCACGGCCGGGCACGGCGTCCGGGTCGAACGCGGGCCGCTCGGAGAACTCGCTGCCGAGCTGGTCCTCCAGATCGGTGAAGGCCGAGGCCACCATGCGCAACGGGCCCGCGCCGTCGGTCTCCTGGGGGTGATGGTTGTGCGGCAGCCACTTCACCCACTCCCACTCCGCGCGCACCTCGTCGGCGGCGCAGACCGCGATCCACAGCTCCTCCGGCGGGTGGAACAGCGCCAGTTGGGCCAGCGCGGCACGGAGCATCCCGCGGGTCGCGTCCCGGTCACCACGCACCAACACCCTTGACCAGGACCGCAGATACAGCGCGATCGGCTGGCCGGGAACGGTGCTGTAGGCGCGGATGAAGCGGCGCAGGGCGTGCGCGCACAGCGGTTCGAGGTCCTCGACCGGCTTGCTGGACACGGGAGTCAGCCGCATGGCGAGCTGCTGGTCGCCGACCGCGATCCGCACCTCGCCGAAGTCGTCGTCCTTCACCCGGCGCTCCCACAGCCGCGTGGTGCGGACCATGGTGCGCAGCACCCGGGGCTCGGGATGCCGCCAGGCCAGGGCGAGCTGCTGCTCGACCACGGCCCGCTGGACGGTACGCCGGCTCTGCGCCAAGTAGCGCAGATAGTCCCGGCGTTCACCGCGCAGCCGCTGCTTGCGGTCGCCGGCCTTGCGCATCACCTGACCGACCATCATCGCGCCGGCGGCCATCACCATCATGCCGAGCGCGAGGTACATGAAGATGCCGCTGGACTGACCGCCCGACCGCATGAACATCATCATCATCGAGACCGACATCATCGCCATCGGCAAATACGTCCACACCGCGGACGTGTCCGGGACGATCTCCATGAGAGTCGGCGGCTCCTGGAGGACCAACTCGCCGGCGGGCATGTCGGGTCCGCGACGGCGGGCCGGACGACGGAACAGGACCACGCTCAACGCTTGGGGCTCCTAACGGACTTCGCGCACCGCGGCGGCATGTGGGGGCATGCACCGAAATCTGGCCTCGGCACTGGCACGGTGGAGGACGCTGTCAACACCGTTGGTGGGGGCTCCCGTTGACACGCGTCGTAGGGAGTGTCAGTAGTGTGCACCCCGTCAACTCTGTACGTCCATGTCACCCCCCGCTTCACCGGCACCCTGTTCCCCCCACCCCGCACGCCGCGCCGCGTGCCCCCGTTTCGATGTCCAGGAGACGTGAGCCCCGGTATGACCGACACTTCCGTGACCGGCCTGTGCCATCTGACCGTGCGGGCCCCGGCCCGCACCATCGACCTCGCCGTGCCGTCCGACGTGCCCGTCGCCGACCTGCTGCCCACGGTGCTGCGGTACGCGGGGGAGGAGGCCGAGGAGACCGGTCTCGAACACGACGGCTGGATACTCCAGCGCCTCGGCGGCCGGCCGCTCGACGAGGAGGCGACCCTCGCCTCCCTCGAACTGACCGACGGCGAGGCGCTCCATCTCCGGCCGCGCACCGAGGCGTTGCCCGAGGTACGCCTCGACGACCTGGTCGACGGCATCGCCGCCGTCACCCGGGACCGGCTGCACGGCTGGAGCCCGGAGGCGGCCCGCCGGCTGTTGCGCGGCCTGCTCGCGCTGGCGGTGCTGACCGGCCTGGTCCTGCTGGCCCTGCCGGGCGCGCCCGCGTCGCTGCGCGCGGCCACCGCCGTGGGAACGGGCCTGCTGCTCCTGGCCGGGGCCGCGTCGGCCAGCCGGGCGGTCGACGACCCGGCGACCGGTGTGGTCCTGGGCCTGCTCGCCTCCCCGGCGCTCGCGCTCGCGGGCTGGCTGGTGCCGGGCGGTGAGCTGAGCGGCCCGCAGGCCCACCAGGTGCTGGGGGCACGGCTGTTGGGGGCGGCGGCGGCCTGGGCGGGCGGCGCGGTGCTGGCCCTCGCGGCCTCCGCGGCCCGCACCCCGCTGTTCCTGGCCTCGGCGCTGGTGGCGCTCGCGGCGGCGGTGGGCGGCGTACTGATGACGGTGTTCGACGTGCGGGTGGCGGCCGCGGCCGGAGTGATCGCGGCGCTGACGGTGCTGCTCGGGGGCCTGGTGCCCTCGCTGTCGTTCAAGTTCGCGGGGATGCGGATGCCCCCGCTGCCGACCAACCCGGAACAGTTGCAGGAGGGCATCGAGCCCTACCGCGGCAACGACGTGACGGTGCGCACCGAACTCGCCGGCGAGTGGATGACCGCGCTCTACGGCGCGACGGGCGTGCTCTCGTCGGCCTGCCTGGTCGCCCTGGCCAGCCGCCCGAGCCTCCCGGCAGTGCTCGTCGCCCTGGTCCTGTCCCTGCTGCTGCTCCTGCACGGCCGGGGCCTGGTCAACACGGCCCAGCGGCTGGTGCTCGTACTGCCGGGCGCGTGGGGCCTGTTGCTCCTGGCCTTCGGCTGGGGGCTGCGCCTGTCCGGCACCGAGCGGACCCTGCTGGTCGCCGGCCTGCTCGCGGTGGCGGCGGCCCTCACCGTCGCGGTGTGGACCGTACCGGGACGGCGCCTGGTCCCGTACTGGGGCCGCGCGGCGGAGATCCTGCACTCCCTGCTGGCGATCGCCCTGCTGCCGCTGACCCTGTGGCTGCTGGGTGTCTTCGGCACCCTTCGCGGCATTTTCGGCTGACCGGGCGCCAGGGCCGACCCGACCAGAACCTGAACGACCGAGCAGGAGGAAAGCGTGCGGTCCAAGCGCGACCAGGTGCAAGCGCACACGTTCATGATGGGACGTCTGACCTCGGGCATGCTGCTGGCCGACCCGGACGCACCGGAGAGCCCGCTGGGCCGGACCAGCCGGGGCGCCCTGGTGGGTGTGATCGTCGGTGTGCTGTTCTGCGGCGGGGCGCTGGTGTTCGGGCTGCTCAAGCCGGGCGGCAACGACGCCTGGCGCAGCGGCGACACCCTGATCGTCAACAAGGACACCGGCGCCCGCTACCTGTACGCCGACGGCAGGCTGCGCCCGGTGCGCAACTACGCCTCGGCCGTGCTGATCGGCGGCGCCGACCTGAAGACCACGTCGGTCGGCTCGGCGTCGCTGGCGGGCACCCCGGTCGGCCGGCCGGTCGGGATCACCGGCGCCCCCGACTCCGTACCGTCGTCAGGTGAGTTGGAGTCCTCGCCGTGGGAGGTCTGCTCGACGGGCTCCGGCGCACAGACGACCCTGGTGCCGGGCGCCCCGGTGGAGACGTCCCCGGTCGGCGCGACATCGGCGCTGGTGGTCAAGGGCCCGGACAAGCACACCTACCTGGTGTGGCAGGGCAGCCGGCTCGAACTGGACGAGGACTCGGGCGCGGCGGAGTCCCTCGGCTATGCGCCGGTGACCCCCCGCCCGGTCTCGGCGGCCTTCCTGGACGCCCTGGTGACCGGCCCGGACCTGGCCACCCCGAAGGTCGACGGCCGCGGCACCGACGGTCCGGAACTGGGCGGCCGGGCCACCCGGATCGGGCAGGTCTTCCGCGTGGTGGCGGGCTCCGGGAACCAGGAGTACGTCCTGCAGAAGGACGGCCTGCACCCGGTGACGGACACCCAGTCGGCGCTGCTCCTCGGCGATCCGGACACCCGCAAGGAGGCCTACGACGGAGGGGCGCCGAACGTCGTCACGATCGACGTCTCCGACCTGCGGGCCCATCAGGCGCCGGGAACGGCGGGGACGGACCCGTCGGTCGCCGGACTGCCGGACAGTCCGCCCAGCGCGCTGGCGCTCGCGGCGGGGGAGTCGGTGTGCGCCCAGGTCGACCCGGCCGACGGGCAGGTGCGGGTGACCTCCGTACGGGTCGCCGAGTCCGCGCTGTTCCCGGCCGCGCAGGCCGACCCGACGGCGCTGACCGCCGCCTGTGTGACCGTGGACCGGGTGGTGGCACGGCCCGGACACGGCGCGCTGGTCAGGGCGTTGGGCGCGGCCGGTGAGACGGTCGGCGACACCACGTTCCTCATCGGCGACGACGGCGTGAAGTACCGCATCCCGGACGCGAACGCGCTCGCCGCCCTCGGCTACGACGGGGAGACCCCGGTCAAGGTGCCGTCCACGCTGCTGGCGATGCTGCCGACCGGGCCCGAACTCAGCGCCCAGGCAGCCGCGTCGGACTCGGGTTCCGTGGGCGGGGCCGGCGGCGCGGCGGCCCAGTGCGGCACCGGGGCCGGTGCCGGTCCCGGCGGGGCCATCGGTGCGGGCCTGCCCGCGCTCACCGGGCGCGCCCCGGCGGGCGGTGCGCTGAATGGTGCGACGAACGGTGCGGTGAACGGTTCAGGTGGGGCGAACTGACGAATTCACGCCGATCGAGATCGTGTTCACGCCAAACCGGCTTCGGGCCAGAACCATCGGTCGCGGAAGGTCGTGTTCCGGTCAAGTTGCTTACCGGTAAAAGCCTTTGAACGGAACCTGTCGGCAACCTCAGATCTTCCTCAGTTCGTTGTCAGCGCAACTACCGTCAATCTAGGCTCAGTTGCACTCGTACCTTAGATCGACTTACGAAAGGTGGGACGATGGCTGGAGATGGCCAGCAGTCAAGTGAAGGCTCGACCCGGAACGGAATCCAGGCCCTGGAGAGCGCCTTCAGCGGCATCGTGAAGATCCGTCAGGACGTCGACAGCACCCGTTCCACCCTGGGCAGTGGCTACCAGGGCAGCGACGGCGGCCAGTACGGCCAGCTCCTCGCACAGTGGGACGGTCAGTGCAACGTCATCCTCAAGAACCTCGAGGACGTCATCGACCGGCTGAACCAGAGCCTCGTGGAACACAACAAGACCCAGGGTTCCTCGAACGACTCCATCAACCAGGCGTACAACGCGTCGCAGTCGGCCTTCGACCAGCTCGCCGGCTGACCGACACCCCGCCTTCCCCGTGACCTCGCGGTCACGTCCGATCCCCACATCGCGTAAGAGAGGCAAGCTGTGGCAGACAACCTGTCCGACGGTGTCATCTACGTCAGCTACAACCACATGTCGAACGCCGCGGACGACATGGTGGCGCAGACCAAGGCGATCGCGCAGACGCTGTCGAACCTCGAAGCCGAACTCGGCGAGCTGTCCAAGACCTGGTACGGCAACGACGCCGACACCTACCGCCAGAAGCAGGCGGCCTGGGACGGCGCGGTGCAGAACATGGAGACGCTGCTCACCTCGCACTCGCAGCTCCTCAACGAGATCTCCAACAGCTACAAGTACAGCGAGAACTCGCTCAGCCAGATGTGGTCCGAGGTCACGATCGGCCGCTGAGCCGCTCGGCTCCACCGCACCGGCCGGTCTCCTCGCGGTCGGTGCGGTCCAGGCTCCTTCCCCTTCCGTCGCCGCGCCGTACACCGGGCCGGCGCGTTCCGCCCGCGGAGGCACCCATGGCTGATCTGACCCACCTCGACTCGACCGCGCTGAAGAACTTCAAGAACACCGACATCGCCGACTTCATCAGCGATCTGCTGGAAATCCGCAAGGACAACCCGGCGGGCGTCCGGTCCCTGAAGAACCTGATCGCCGAGACCGGTGCCGGCTCGGCCCAGGGCCTCGCCAAGATCCTGCGCATCGGCCTGATGAACGGCGGCGACAGCTCGGACCCGGTCGGCGGGGGCACCCTCGTGGAGGCGCTCAAGACGCAGGCGACCGCGCTGGACAAGATCCTCACCGATCACAAGACGCTCTTCGACGACATCGACGACGCGCTGGACGAGACGATCACCAAGCTGCTGAAGACCCAGGGCGACAGCCTCGACTCGATCGACGGCGAGAAGCTGCTGGACATCTTCGACACCGTCGACGGCGACATGGGCGGCAGCGACTCGACGACCTGATGCCGGTGCGGGGCCCGCCGACTCCCGCCGAGCCCCGGGCCCCGCACCCGCACCCCGCTCTCTCCCTGTCCTCGCCCCCACATTCCCAGCAGCGGAGTTCCGCCCCATGGCCGACAGCACTCCTTCCTCCGGGTCCCCCACCTACGACCCGGACGACTACTTCGCCCAGGCCGTCACCGACTTCACCGGCTATACGATCCCGACCCGGTCGAGCCTGTTCACCAAGCTCAGCAGCTCGAACGACGACTCCTTCGGCAACCTCAAGCTGTTCCGGATGGACATCCAGGGCATGGACATCAGGTCCGTGACCGCGGCCGACTACTCGGCGATCGGCGGCTGGCACGTCAACAGTGGCGAGGACTACGACCTGGCCTTCTACGACGCCGGCGGGGACGGCGCGCACAACAGCGTGGACATGAAGAAGGCCCGGATCGTGATGATCGGCGTCACCGTCGACGAGCACGGCCGCGCCACGCTCTGGAGCGGTGGGGACATCGTCGGCGGCGGCGCGTTCGAGGGCTCGTACTCGCACGTCCAGTGGGACTCGGGGCCGATGGCCCAGTACATCTCGGGCAGCAAGCTGGTCCTCGACCACATCCTGGCGTCGCCGTACTCGACGCAGGGCTTCTCGTACAGCGGACTGTCGGTCGTCGACGCCAACGCCGTCGACATGCTCTCCTTCGAGAACACCGGGCAGTCCTTCGACCGGGTGGTGCAGTTCTTCAAGGACCACTCGGACGTCGTCAACCAGTGGATGACCTCGCTCGGCGAGGACCAGGCGGCCTGGAAGGGCAAGGCGGCCAGCCTCTTCTGGCATCTGCTGGACGAGCTGAAGACCAACTACGACGGCTACGTCTCCCAGTTGGGCGGCCGCGACTACACGGCGACCAACAGCACCCTCGGCGGCTACGTCCCGAAGTCGAAGCTGAGCGACGCGCTGGCCGCCGCGCAGCAGGCGCTGAAGCAGGCGATCACCGACCTGCAGACCGCGTGGAAC
Source organism: Streptomyces sp. NBC_01478 (assembly GCF_036227225.1). Classification (GTDB taxonomy): domain Bacteria; phylum Actinomycetota; class Actinomycetes; order Streptomycetales; family Streptomycetaceae; genus Streptomyces. Next base: position 8,710,677 of record NZ_CP109444.1, read on the forward strand.
AACTGGGCGTCGGACGGCCAGCACGACCCGCACTACCACGTGAAGAAGATCCTCGACGAGATCAGTCAGTGGGTCATCAACAACAACATCAACCACGTGATGGAGGAGACCACCGCCGCGGGCGAGAGCGTCGTCACGACCTACTCCACCACCGACGGGTTCAAGCAGGTCCACCCCGACTACGGCGACCTCACCCAGAAGACCACCTGGCAGAAGGTCGCCGACGGCGCCGTCAAGAGCTGGTCGGACCACGCGGACTCCAAGCTCAAGCAGCCGTCCATCGACGCGCTCAGCAATGTGAAGAACGCCTGGGCCGATGTCGAGGACGCCTTCGCCCAGGAGGTCAAGAACAAGAACAACGAGACGCTCTCCGAGGTCCTCCAGAAGGAGGAGAACGAGATCGCCGAGGACGAGGCGAAAGAGAACAACGACAAGCTCAACGAGAACCTGAACAACCTCGGCGACAACCTGAACAACCTCAACGACAACGTGAACGACAACCTCAACAACCTGGGGGACAACCTCAACAACCTGAACGACGGCCTGAACGACAACCTCAACAATCTCGGCGACAACCTCAACAACTTCGGCACGAACCTCAACGACAATCTGAACGACAACCTCAACAACATCGGTGACGGGCTGAATTCGAGCCTCAACAACCTGAACGACGATCTCGGCAACAGCCTGAACAACGTCGGCAGCGGGCTCGACGACCTCAACAGCAACAGCCTTCTGAACAACGACGGTTCGGGCGGCAACGACCTGAGCAACCTCGCCAACAGCCTGCTGACCCCGTCGCTCCTGAACGGCAACGACCCCACCAAGAACGGCTCGACCACGCTCAACTCCCCGACCGGGGGCACCACCCAGCTCAACGGCGACGGCACGCTCACCACGACGTTCCCGGACGGCTCCACCCAGACCATCGACCCGTCGACCGGCCTGGTCACCACCACCAACCCGGACGGCACCACCTCGGTCTCCCAGCTCAACCCGGGCACCACCATCACCAACCCGGACGGCTCGACCACCACCCTGAACGACGACGGCACGCTCACCACGAAGTTCCCGGACGGCACCAGCCAGACCATCGACCCGACCACCGGCCAGGTCAGCACGCTCAACCCGGACGGCACCACCTCGCTGTCGCAGCTCAACCCGACCGACGGCTCCTTCACCACCCCGGACGGTTCGACGGCCCAGCTCAACGCCGACGGCTCGGTGACCACGCACTTCCCGGACGGCTCCACCGAGACGCTCAACCCGGACACCGGTCAGATCTCCGTCACCGACCCCTCGGGCCACGTCACCACCACGCACCTCAACCCGGGCGACACCTTCACCAACCCGGACGGCTCCACCACCACGCTCAACAACGACGGCACGCTCACCACGAAGTTCCCGGACGGCTCCGTCCAGACGCTCAACCCGGACACCGGCCAGCTCACCACCACCGACCCGTCGGGCCACACGACCACCACCGACATCGACGGCAGCGGCCTCCCCTCGTCCTCGATCGACACCAGCAATCTCAACGGCAGCACCATCGACACGAGCGGGCTGAACAACGGCACCAGCCTCGACACGAGCGGCCTGAACACGACCGGCCTCAACAGCGGCGGACTCAGCAGCGGTGGCCTCAACACGTCCGGCGGCGGCCTGGATTCGGGCCTCGACGGCGGCTACGACGACTACGACAGCACCCCCTACACCGGCGGCCCGCTGCGCTCCGACGCCCTCGACACCAGCAGCCTCGCCGCCGCCTCCACCGACGCGCAGAGCGCGTCCGGCGGCACCCCGCTCAACCCGATGGGCATGGGCGGCATGGGAGGCATGGGCGGCGGCATGGGAGGCGGCGGAGGCGGTGGACAGGGCGGCGCCACCGAGCGCACCCGGGCCGTCCTCACCGACCCGTCCAACACCTCCACCCGGCGTGGCCGGAACACCCGGGCCGCCTCCGTGGACGAGGACGAGGACATCGTGCTGACCCGGCCCACCACGTCCAGCGCCCCGTACCCGGTGGGCGGTCCCGGCAACAACGCCGCCGGCCAGAACGGCCGCTCCACGGAGAGCGGCGACCGGGCCCGCGACGCGTGGCTCACCGAGGACGAGGACGTCTGGGGCACCGACGAGGGCGGTTCACCGGCGGTGATCGGCCGATGAACACGGGACGTTCCTTTCGGGAGAGCACACGAGGTGCCGGATGAGCAGTGAGTCGATCGAGCAGAAGCTGGCCAAGGCGATGGCCGAACTGGAGGCCACCGAGGCCGCGGTGGCACGCGCCGAGGGCGAACTCGCCCACGCCGAGAGCACGGTGCGCTCGGCGGACCGCGCGGTCGAGGTGACCGTCAGCGCGCAGGGCGACCTGCGCGCGCTGACCTTCCTGGACGACAAGTACCGCACGATGCCCGCGGGTCAGCTCTCCGCGAGCGTGCTGGAGGCGGTGCAGGAGGCCCGGGCCCGGATGGCCCGGCACGTCATGGCCACCTTCGAGCCCTTCACCAAGGCCAACCCCGAGGCGCCCGAGATCACCGGCTTCGACGTGGACTGGAACAAGATCTTCGGCCCCGGTGTCCTGGAGGGCCCCAAGGGCGGCCGACGGCGCGGGGCCGGCCGGCTCCGCGACGAGATCAGCGAAGACCCGGAGGACTGAGAAGAAGATGTCGAACGCCTACTCCGCCAGCCCGCCCGCGCTCGTCGCCGGCACCCGGCAGATCGAGCAGATCAGCCAGTTGGCCAATGAGATGATCAACGAGTTCATCACGGACGTGTCGTCCACCTCCGGCTGGCCCGGACACGACGACGACTTCGCGAAGCAGATGCGGCCGCAGGAGAAACAACAGCGGGAGGGTTCCGTCCAGACCGGCTCGTCCCTGTCCGAGGCCATCGTCAGCATCGGCGACGGCACCCTCACCAACCTCAAGAGCGTGCTGGGCACCCAGAGCGGCGTACTGGACGCCATCCACGACTCGAGCACCGGCGACACCGACAGTGGTTCGCACAACGGAAAGCACTGACGCGGCGGACCGCCCCTGATGACCATCCACGCGACGCCCCAGCTGAACAACCTCCTGTTCGTGCTCATCGGCGAGAAGTTCCTCCAGGCCGACGAGGACATGGCCTACGCCAACGGCAAGCCGTACGAGCGGCTGGGCCGGCGTATGCGTGACCTCTCGGACCTGATCGAGCAGACCGCCGGTGGGGTCGGGCGCGCGCTGCCGCCGCAGGTCGGGAACAACTATGTGCGGGCGATGCACATGTTCCTCGACACCGACGGCGTCAACTACCTGAAGGAGTTCGCCGACCAGCTCGACGGCATCGGGCAGTCCCGCACCAAGTCCTCCATGGACATCATGGAGTCCAAGTGGCAGATCATCGCCGAACTGGTGCGGCTGCTCATCGAGTTGATGATCATTGCGGTGCTGTCCGCCTTCACGGGCGGCTCCGCCTCCAGTCAGGCCGCGGTGGCGAAGGCCCGCAGCCGGGTCGCCATTCTCACGGTGATGGACTGGCTGCTGAAGAAGACGCATCTGCTGCCGAGCCTCACCGAGGCGATCGAAGAGGCGTTCACCACCTTCGCGGTACGGCTGGCCATGATGCTGGGCGCGCCCAAGGGCCGCCGCCCCAACGGCTTCGACTGGTCGCAGATCGTCCAGGACGGTGTCTTCGGCGCCTTCACCGGCCTGTTCCACGGCCTGCTCAACGACGTCGGCAAGTACCTGAAGAAGAACCTCAAGAACATCTTCAACGGCCATAACCCGTTCAAGGACGTCAGCGGCAACGGGACGAAGTTCAACAACCACAAGTTCGACAACCCCGACGTCAACACCAAGCCGAACCCGAAGCCGAACCCGACGCCGAACCCGAAGACCACGCCCACCCCGACCCCGACCCCGCACGTCACGCCGACTCCGACCCCGACGCCCACACCGAAGCCGAAGAGCTTCGGCGACAAGGTGAAGCACGAACTCGGCGAGGACTTCGAGCACTTCGTCACCGAGGGCGGCGCGGAGATGCTCGGCGAGATCGCCACGGCGTCCATCTACGGCTTCCCCATCGACCCCCTGAACACCTTCCTCGGCGGCGGGCTCAGCTCGGTCAGCGAACGCCATCTCGGCCAGGGCGCGAGCGAGTTGGGCGGCAAGTTCAACTTCAACGCCCCGGCGCCGGTGAACACCCTGGGCACCGCGAACATCCCGGACGAGTCCGACTCCGACTCCGGCTCCTCGAAGAACAACTCGTCGTCGAACTCGTCCACCACCGTCGACAGCCCGACGACCACGACGGGCCCCGGCTCCGTCAACACGACCTCGAACAACGGCAGTTCCTCGACGGTCAACACCCCCCAACGCACCTCCACGACCACCCCGCCGCCCCGGTCCACCGACCTCGACACGGAGGTCACCGACATCGACACCCACCTCGACGAGGTGAAGGTCGACGGGGGAGACCTGCAGAGCAACCTGCCGCACGGGACGACGACCACGTCCGGTGGAGGCGGTTCGCCGTCCAGCACGCCTACGAGGACACCGGAACAGGTCGTCGACACGGGCGGTACCGACGAGGCGCAGGAGACCGGTCAGCAGGGCGACACCAGTCAGCAGGGCGACACCACGGACACCTCGACTCCGGTGTCCTCGACGGACGTTCCGGTCGCGCCGGTCGCGAGTGGGCCCAACAGCAGCGTCGTGCCGCCGAGTACGGGCACGAACACGACCGGGTCCGGTGTCCCCACCCAGAGCGGTACGAACTCGGGTAACCCGGCGTCCGGTTCCGGTACGCCCTCGAACTCCGGTGGCAACCCGCGTACGACGACATCGGGGCGCCCGGAGAACACGACCTCCGACGGCAACGGCAGCACCACCAGCACCGACGGCACGGACACCACGCACAGCACCGATACCTCCCCGAACTCCGATTCGGGCGTCGACAGCAACACCGGCACGGACACGGACACGAACGCCGGTACGGACACGAACGCCGGTACGGACACGAATGCCGGCACCGATCCCGCCCCCCTCCCGAGCAACACCCACACCGGCTCCGACCTCCCCACGCCCGTCACCACCACCAGCAACAACGCGCCGCCCACGACCAGTTCGGCACCGGACAGTGATCCCGCGCCGGAGACGGTCCCGTCGGCGCACTCCGGTACCGGCACCCCGGCGCCGGAACCCGTGCACACCTCCTCGGAGCTCTCGTCCGACCCGGTACCGGACAACACGCCCACGCCCACCCCCGCCCCGGCGCCCGTGGTCCTCACTCCCTCCGTGAACCCCAACACCGCCCCGGAACCCGGCAGTTACGCGGACGCGCGGGCCGGAGCGACGCCCTCGGAGCGGAGTCACACCTGGGTCGACCCGGTCTCCCGGCCGCTCGGGGCGGACGGTACGCGGACCCAGTACGTCGTGCGGGCCGGTTTCGCCGTGCGGCGGTTCAGTCACGACGGTGAGCCCGTCACCGATCTCACCGTCACCTACCGGCTCACCGGCAACCCGGGTCTGGGGCCACAGGTCGACGGCGTCCAGCAGCGGCTGACCGACGGTGTGCAGCGGGTGTTCAACACCCCGGGCCACCGACTGGGGGACGGGAGCCGACTGCACGTCACCGTCGTGCCGGCCGCGCCCGGTGAGACGGCGCACCTCGACGTCACGCTCACCGACCCGGCGGACGAGAGCCCGGCCACCCACCACTCGTGGCCCGCCGACATCTCCGACTCCGACCTGGCCCACGAGGTCGGCCACCAGCTCGGACTGCGCGACGAGAGCGGCTTCGACTCGGCCGCCCCGCACCGCGGCGGTACGGCCAGCCTCATGGGCGACCCGACGCTGTTCACGCCCGCGTCGGACCCGGCGTACCCGTCCGGCGGGCTGCGGCCCCGTCACCTCGCGCTGATCGGGACCCTGGTCGGCGACCCCGCCGACGACCCCCGGAGCACCGGCACCGGTCCGCGCGGACCGGTCAAGGGCGCGCCGGGCGCGGACCCGCCCGCCCCGGTCAAGCCCACCACCGACGCGGCCGACACCGCACCGACCCCGGTGGCCACCACGTCCACCACGTCCACGCTCCCGACGCACACCGTTCCGGCGGAGACGGTGACGGAGACGGTGCCGGAGACCGAGACCGTCCCCGCGGTCCCGCCGGTCCCGGACATCACCCTGACCACCCCGGAGGGCGACACCACCACGCCGACCGAGGTGGTGCCCGGCGGTGGACGCCGTCCCTCCTACCTCGGTGGTTACGGACAGCGGCACGACGGCCAGATGGGCCTCGTGCAGATGGAACCGTTCTCGCCGGACCTGGTCGACGGGCTGCACCACCAGGTGCTCAACGCGCTCGGCAGGCGCGATCCGCGGCCGGGCGACCCGGTGCTCGCGCAACTGCGGGACGTGCTGTCGGAGCAGCAGTTGACGCAGCACATGCCGTATTTGCGCAGCCTCGGCGGCCACCGCATCACCGTGACGGTCGACGGTGTCAGCCGGCAGGTGGACGTACGGCTGACGCTCGGCGACAGGCGGCCGTCGGTACGGCAGGGGTCGCTCGACCCGAGCGATCCCGACAAGCACGTGGAGCGGCGCGGGTACGGCACCCGGGAGATCGTCTCCTCGCAGCCGTCCGGCACGTTCTCGACGCTTCCGGTGCCGTGGACCGGTACTTTCCCGATCGCGACGGAGGGCCCGGTCCGCGGGGTGGAGGTCGCGCTGGCCGCGACCATCACCCACAACCAGGCGGGCGGCTCGACCACCGTCACCCAGGTCGTGCAGACCACCAGCGCCCAGCGCAGCAACGAGCCGTCCCGCGCCTACGACTTCACCGACAACTGGCAGGTGCGCGTGGACGCGCCGGCCCCGGACACCACCGTAGGGAACACAACAGACGCCACGGACACGGCGGTTGTCGTCGCGGCCCCCGATCCCGCGCACGACTGGGGGCAGGCCGAGCAGCACGGGTCGGTCACCGTGTGGTTCCCGCAGCACCTCGTGGACGCCGACTCCGATCCCGGGCAGGGCCTGCCCACCCCCGCCGACGTCAAGACGCTGCCGATCTACGGCGTCGACTCGGTGCTGAACCCGCGGCGGCTGTACGAGGGTGCCGCGGAGCACTTCCGGGACGACCTGGACACCACGTCGTCGGCTCAACTCGCGGAATTCCTCGACGAGTCGATCCTGCGGGGCACCCTGCCGATGCAGGTCGAGGGCGGGCTGTACTCGCCGGTGCTCACCGACGCGCGCGGACGTACCGTCGGCATGATGCGGCTGGACGCGGAGGTTACCCGCAACACCCCGGTGGCCAAGAGCCTCGACAAGAAGATCAACCTCGAAAGCCATGTCGTCAACACGGTCAAGAACGACCAGAACACGTCGTTCAGCAGCGGGGTGAACCTCAGCGGCAGCGTCGGCCCGTCCCTCACGAGCGACCATGACGCGGGCCACCCGAACGCCTCCCACGGCATCGGCGGCACCGTCAACGGCAAGGTAACCACCGGTCTCGCGGCGCAGAACGCGTTCGGCACCAGCGCCCAGGCGGGCACCATGCACGCGGTGCGCACCAACCGCAGTCACCTGCTGACCGAGGCGGACGTCTCCTACACCCTCACCCTGATCCGGCCCGACGGCTCCACCTACGCCTATGCGCCCGGGACGTGGACCCACGCTCTCGACATGCGGGTACTCAGCGCCGAGGACGCGGCGGGACACCCGCCGACCGAGGACGAGATCCGCGCGCTGCCGCACGAGCTGGCCACGCTGGAGTCGATCGGGCAGTCCACCGCGCCGCTCGGGGTGGACCAGGACAACGCGAAGCCGCTGTTCGACGACGCGGAGACCTGGCTGCGGGACCAGGGCTTCCTGCCCCCGCCGGAGGGCGCCCCGCGCCGGAGCCGGCTGCCCGACGAGGCGCTGGTGCAGGCCCAGTTGAACAATCTGCGCCGGCTGGAGGAGCTGCGTTCCCCGCTCGGGCTGCGCGCGGCGACGGACTCCATGGTGGACGGCGGCCACTCGCTGTTCCTCGAGATCCCCGGGGTGACGGGGCGGCGCCGGGTACGACTGGAACTGGGCGCGCAGCACGACCCGAGCCGGGATGTGGAGCACCGCACGGTGCTGCCCGACGTCCAGGTCATGGGCCTGGCGGCGACATCGGCCGGCGGCACCGGCCGGCTCGGCAACACCTACGGCCTGGGCGGCGGGGTCGGCGCCGGGATCACCGGGCCCACCCCGCACGGGGGCGCGTGGACCCTGAGCGGCACCGGCGACTACCAGTACGTCGGCCAGGCCACGCTCGGCAACACCACCGGCACCACGCACGGCCACGACCAGTTCTTCATCGGCAGCGGGCAGGACACCCACGAGTTCGCGGTACCGGCCCGCCTCACGCTCGACCTGTACGAGGGTTCCGGCCAGGAACCGGCGCGCCGGTTCGGCGAGGTGCAGCCGCCGCGCGCCGAGGGCGATGTGGAGGCCGGTGTCCAGCCCCCCGGCGTGCGGGGTGTCGCCGGGATGATCCGGCTGGCCGTACCGCACGGGCGGACCCTGGAGACCGCGGAGGCCGCACCGGCCGGTGAGCCGTACACCGTACGGCGCCCGACGCCGCAGGACACGCAGCGGCTGGCCATGACGGACGCGCAAGGTGTGCCGCAGCAGGGCGTGGTCCGCGTCCCGGACGACGCGCTGATCGACGTGGTGCGCGGTTCGGCGGCGCTCGAGGACGCCTTCCGGCGGATCGTCACCGGCGTCGGTGCCGACGCCAACCCCAACGCCAATGCCAACGCCGGCAATGGCAACAACGCCGGTGTCGATCCGGCCGCCCGTCCCGGGCCGGTCTCCCGGCTGGTGGATGGCGTCACCGGGTTCCTGAGCAGTTCGCTGGTGGGCAGTCCGGCCGCCGACACCACCACGGTCGGCGCCGAGTCCCGTATCACCGCGCTCTCGCCCGGCTCGCTGATCGGCCGGGGGCACCAGATGTTCAGCGGCACCTACGTGGTGGAGGGACTCACGCTGCCCGGGCTCGGTGCCGACGGCCAGCTCGCCATCGAGATCGAGGCCGTCGCCCACACGCCCCGGCTGACGCAGAGCGTGAACCAGTACCTGGAGACCGGCATCTCCACCACCGACTCCGCGCAGCAGCTCAAGGGCCTCAGCAAGACGCACCAGTTCGGCCTCGGCGGCTCGGCGACCCAGAACAACCCGCCGAGCCCCACACCGGTGAACGGGCAGCCCGCCGCCCCGGCCCCCACACCGTCCCGCTTCAACCCGTCCGGGCGCTACCAGTACGACAGCAAGACCGACCGGCCCGACACCCTCAGCAGCAGCACCGCCACCAACCGGACGCCCACCCAGTCGGGCCTCCAGCACCGGATCACCGCCGACGTCACCTACCTGATCCGCGTACGGTCCGGACACCGCAACGTGCTCGCCAACACCTTCGGGTTCGGTCCCGGCGAGGACATCACGCTCGCCGTGGACGTGCCGCGCGGGCTCCAGTTCCTGATGACGGAGAGTCAACTGCGGCGCGACGGGCGGTGGATGGGCGCCTTCAACCCCGCCCTGCCCGCCCCGTCGACGACCGGCCTGACGCGACCGACACTGCCCAGCCGCTACGTCCACGACGGCACCCTCGGCCTGGCCACGGTCAACTCGGTCACCGAGTTCTCCGACCCGGGAGCGGGCCCGCAGCCGAACCGGGGGACCGAGCAGCGCGCCCGACTCCACAGAGAGACACGGGAGTTGGTGGAGCGGTACGCCCCCGGCGTGACCACCCCCGGCCACGCCTCCTATCTGCCCGGTGTCGCCGCGCTGATCGCCGACAACACCGGAGTCGCCGGCAAGCGGGCACTGATCGGGCGCGGCAACGGACAGGCCAGGTTCAGCTTCCGGCACCACCGGTTCGCCGGCGCGGCGCTGGTCGAGGTGACGTTCTCGGCACGCCCCACGACCACCCCCGAGGGCCGGGGCGCCGTGCTGGGCACCGCGGTGCCGGGCGACAAGTCCGGTATCGAGCAGTCGGGTTCGCACACGGCGGAGGGCCGCTCGTTCTCCTCCCCGGTGAACCGGCAGCACCGTTTCACCGGCAACCCGACGGCCCGTTTCAGCCGCCCCGACGCCGACGACCGCACCGACCGGCTCGGCCCCTCCGGCCATCTGGTCCGCTCGACCGGCAAGTCCGCCAGGCAGGGCCGCACCGCCGAGGACCGGTACTGGCTGCGCACCGACAGCGCCGCCGACTTCGACAACCTGGACTACGAACTGGTCGCCACGGTCCGCGTCACGATGGTCACCGACTGGCCGCCCAACGTGCTGGGCGCCCTGGTGCAGCGCGGAATCCTCGCCTGGGACGACGCCGACGCGCCGACCCGCTCCTGGCTCAGCCGCACGCTCTCCGGCGAACTCGGCGGCCAGGTCCGGGTACCGGCCCGGGTGAGCCTGCGCTTCACCGGCAGCGAGACCGACCGCCCCGCGCCGCCCCCGCCCCCGCCGCCCTCGCTGTCCCGGGTCGACCCCCGCCAACTGCCCGCCGCGCAGCCCGCGTTGCGGGACGCGGACCTGTTTCACCCGACCGGCAACGTCCCGGTCTACGGCTTCGACGCCTGGAGCGAGCTCTACACCGCCCTCGACCAGGTGGCCCCCGGCACCGGCAGCGGTTGGCGCTCCCAGCCTGCCTCGACCTCAGACGAGAACGCGTCGGTGCGGCTCGGCGAACTCATCCAGGCGGGCACGCTGTCGCTGGACAACCCCCGCCAGGTCGGCGGCATGCTGTCGGGGATGCCCGGCGCGTACCCGCTGCGGAACGCCCCGGACCAACGGCCCACCCTCACCGTCTCGTTGTACCGGCCCACGGTGGTCAGCGACGGCGGCGACATCGCCATCGACCGGCTGCGGATCAGCTCGCGCAACAGCAGCACGGTCTCCGGCGGCGACACCACCACCGGGCTGTCGCTGCCGTTCGTCATGAGCGCCGACGACCCCGACCGCAACCTCCTCGGCGCGACCCCGCCGGTGATCCAACGGCCGGTGGACGCCAGCGGCTTCGGCAGCGGAGTCTCCGGCGGGCGCCGCGACTGGCTCAAGACCGGCAGCACCAGCCTGCCCGCCGACGGCCGCGGCACCCGCAGCTACGAGGTCCGGGCCGACGTGCACATCGAGGTCTCCGGCCCCGACGGCGTACGCCATGTCACCGGCACCGCCACGATCCGCATCGAGGAGCGCGACGCCCTCGGCCACGGCATCACCGACCCCCGTCCGGTACCCCAGGTCTACGACCTCCCGGCCGTGCTCACCGCGGGCACCGCCAACACACCGCAGGACTGGGCGGCGACCCCGTTGCGGGACGTACGGACCGCCCTGGAAGAGGGCGTCGACCGCTCGGACAAGGGCTTCCAGTTCTGGGTGGCCACCGGCCCCGACCCGGACGGCTCCCGCCTGACCCTGGCCCTGTACACAGCCTCGCGGGCGGCCCGGGACAACGGGCGCCCGGTGGAACTGGTCACCCGGGGTCCGGAGGGCCTGCGCATCTGGTCCTTCGACCCGGACGGCAAGCTGACGGCACCGCCGGCGGCGGGCACGGACAACGCGGCGCCCGGCACGGGTGGTTCGGTACCGGGCTCCACCACCGGTGTCCCCGCCCTGGACCAGGCATGGACGGCCTTCGAGGACGCCGCCGCCGCGTTCGACCGGGCCCACGGCGATCACGACAGGGCGCTCGCGGACGAAGGCGTGCAGCGGGACCTGCGGCACGACGCGGAGAGCACCCTGAACGAGGCGGCAACCGAGCTGAGGGACGCGGCCGACGAGGCCACCCGGACCGACACGGCCGCCACCACCGCCGAGCAGAACGCGGACCAGGCCGAACAGAAACTCCGTGACCTCACCGACCGCACGAAGGCCCTGGTCGGAGGGATCAGCCGGGCCCGCCTCACGATCGGCTCGCTCACCGACGCCGTCTCCGCGGGCCAGCGCGCGGAGATACAGCTCAACGCCCAGCTCAAGACCGCCCGACGGAACCTCACCGAACTCACCGCCCGCGCCGCCGCCCCTTCGACGACAAGCCCCTCCGGCTCCGGCGCCCCGGCGAACGCCCCGACGCCGGGCGGCCCGGTCGACACGGACGGCACGGACGGCACGGACGGCACCTCGGATCCGCAGAACACCCAGAACATCCAGAACGTCCAGAACACCCAGAACACGCCTGGCTCCCCGTCCGATCCGGCCGCGGCACCCGCCCCCACATCCGCCGACGACACCGCGCCCACCCCCGCCGCAGACCCCCGTCTCGCCCAGCAGATCGGCGAAGTCACCGCCGAGGTCGCCGAGTTGGACGCCAAGCTCACCGCGGCGCGGGACGGGCTGGAGCGGGACCGTGCCACGCTCGACGACACCAAGGCCGGCCTGGAGCGTGACGAGGCGGCCCTGGGGGAGGCGCGGGCGCAGCTCCCCGGCGCCCGGGACGCGGTCGGCCCCCTGCGTGCGGCCGCCGGCACGGCCCGCGGGCAGGCCCGGGCCGCGGCGCTCGACCACGACGACGCACGCGAGACCCACGAGCAGGCGGAGCAACTGCTCCGCGACATCGACGCCCGGATCGACAACGCCGTCGGCAGGCGCATCGACGCCGTGGCCCGCCGGGCGGCGGCGGAGACCCAACTGCCGGGCACGACCGGCCGGGTGCTGGCCGCCGGCCCCTCGACGCTGCCCACATCACACTCGACGCTGGCCTCCATCGCCCCGCGCTGGCCGGGTTCGGGCCGCCCCCGCACGGCGGGCCCCTCCACCGGCAACACACCGGGCCCCGACGACGGGGCCACCTCCACGGGCGGCGACTCCACCACCGGGAACGGGAACTCGGGGGGCGGCAACCCTTCGGACGCGACCACGGACGCGACCACGTCCGACACGACGTCCCTCGTCCCGCCGAAGGACACCCCGTCGAAGGACACCCCGCCGAAGGACACCCCGTCGACGGGTGGCGCCGACACCACGGGCGGGAACCAGGGCAGCACGTCCGGCGACCACGGCACGACCTCCGGCCAGGACAAGCAGAACGACAGCGACAGCGCGTTCGACGCCCTGGTCGGCAACACCACCACGTCCGGGAACCTCGGCGTCAACTCGGGTGAGGGCAGCGGCAGTACGTCCGCCGACCCGCACGGCGCACCGGCGCACACGGACGCGGCCACCCCCACCCCGGACGAAGCCGAGTCCAAGGCCAAGACCGATGCCAAGGGCAAGGGCAAGGCCCAGGACGACGCCGACCTGACGGCACCCCACCGCACGGCGTCCCAGCCCGAGCCCTTCCAGGTGCGGGCGCCACGAGGCCGTTCGATCCCGACCCTCGGCGACGGCCGGTGCATGCTCTACGCGTTCATCGGCACCGACCCGGAGCGGGTCCGCGACCGGCTGCCCGGACTGCGTACCGAGGCTCCGCAGACCTACGCCTGGCTCGGCGACCCGGCCCAAGTCCGCGCCGGGCTGGCCGAGTTCACCCGGTGGAACGCCGGGGCCAACACCCGGATGCCCCAGGCCGGCCGCCATCTGATGGTCGCCGCCGACCGCCTGCGCACCCTCGCCGACAACCGACTGCGCACCGCGCGCAGCGACCGCCCGCTGCCGCACGAGGTGGTGGGCCAGGTACGGCAGACGCTCGCGGGATGGTTCGAGAACCGTACGGCGGCCATGAACCGGCCCCAACTCCTGGCGACCCTCGACGAGTACGGCATCGCGGGGGTGACGGAGCCGGAGCAGTTGGACGATCTCTCGACCCGTTACACCGTGGCGCGGACCGGGAACGGCGAGACCGTCCCGGCGGGGACGGGCGTCCGGGACATGTTCGCGTATCTGCGGGACACCGGCCAACTGCCCACGCTGACCGACCTGTCCGACGACCAGCTCCGCACGGTGCTCGGCCACGGATACACCGTCAGCACCGCCCAGTTCACCGACACCGAACTGCGCCACGCGCGCCGCGCCGTCCGGAACTGGGCAGTGGTGTACAGCCGCGACGAGGGCGAGTTGTTCCTCCCGCTGTTGGCGGACACCCTGGACGTGGCCGTGGACGTACTGGTGCCGAACCCGACGACCGGCCTCGGCAGCGTCACCCGCGTCGGCTCACACGCGGCCACCCGGGTCCTGGAGGTCCACTACACGAGGCGCCCGGACCACTACAGCGCCACCGACGCCGGCCCCCTCGTCGAGGACCCGACGGCCATCACCCCGCCGAACGCTCCCCGGGGTCCCGAGGACGCCAACAGCGTTCAGCCGGACGGCCGTTACCGTCCCGCGCCCACCCGCGACGCGGACGAGGACCGTCCCGCGACTCAGGTCACCGACCCCGCTCCGAAGGACACGTGGTTCGGTCTGCGCCCGCATGCCCGTCCCGCTGTCCACAGCACGGAGCGGTTCGATCCGCACGCGGACCAGTCCGACGCGCCCCGCCCGGGCGTCCTGAGCGGTGCGACGACGCTCATCCGTACGCAGGTCCGTCGTATTCAGGCGCCGAACGGTCAGTGGGTCCGGGACTACACGCTCAACCTCCCGGTCACCACCACGAACCCGGATCTCACCCAGCAGCTCAACTCGCGCATCACCGGCCTGCTGGACGCGCACATCAACTCCGGCCTGGGGCTACCGAGTTCAGGGGACCAGCTCCACGTCACCCTCAACCTGATCGACGCCCCGGCCCACCCTGAAGCCATCACCCTTACCAGCACGTCCGACCCGGCCCGTGCTGACCAACTCCACCTGGACACGGGCCACTCGGACGCGGACCTCCTCCACGAAGTCCTGCACTACCTGGGTCTGCCGGACGAACAGCGCGACAACGACTTCCTGTTGCGGAACCACTCCAACAGCACCACGGTCCGCACGACCGGTCTCATGGCCGACACCCAGAGCCCGGTCCACATCCCGCGCCGTTACCTCCGCACGATCGAGAACGTCACCTCCGCAGGCCCCCAACTCCACGACCACGCGCACCAAGACGAGACGACGCCGGCCCAGAACCCCGACACCACCCCCATCCCCGCGGACGGCACCCTCACCTGGCCGGCCTCGCAGGCTCCGACCGCGCTTCCGCCCGCGCGGGGCCAGTTCCAGTCGTCCTATGTGGCCTCCTATGGCGCGCTTCCGGACGGCACGGTCGGGCTGGTTTATGCGGAGCCCTTCTCCGACGAGGTGATCGACGGGCTGCACGGTCAGGTCTACGGGGCGCTCGGATTCCGTCGTGACAACGCGCCCGAGTCGGTGCGCGAGCAGGTGCGGGATGTGTTGAGCCGGGAGAGCCTCGCGCTTCAACTGCCGTATCTGCGCTCGAACGGCGGTCACCGGATCACCGTCCGGGTCAACGGCCGTGATCGCACGGTCGACGTTCAGTTGACGCTTTCCGAGGCGCGAACGTCGTTGCGGCAGGGCCGTTTTGACACGCGGGATGCGGACAAGCATGTCGAGCGGCGTGGGTTCGGTACGCGGGAGAATTTCTCCAGTCAGCCGTCGGGGACGTATCGGACCTTCCAGGTGCCGTGGACCGGGTCCTGGCCGATCCCGGCGGCGACCGCGGTGCGGGCGGTGGACGGTTCGGCGACCCTGGCCATCACGCACAACCAGGCGAGCGACGCCACCACCGTCACGCAGGCCGTTCAGACCACCTCTTCCCAGCGGTCCAACGAGCCCTCCGATCCAGTGGAGTTCACGACTCAGTGGCGGGTACGCACCGATGCCCCCGCGGTCACGGCGGCGCCCACCGCGCCCGCCACCGCCCCGGCGCCTGACGGCTGGGGTGCGGCGGAGTCGCACGGTCCTACGACGATCTGGTTCCCCCGGCACCTGACCACCGCGGATCCGGCGCCGGGTACGTTGCCCGCGCCGGCCGATCCGGCTGATCTCCCGCTCTACGGTGTCGACTCGGTGATCGACCCCAGGGCTTTGTACGAACACGTCCACCAGACCTTCCACGCCGATCTCGATGCCACCGCCGCGGGGCAGGTCTCGGACTTCCTCTCCGAGCAGGTGCTGCGCGGCACGCTGCCCATGCAGGTTGACGGCGGTATCTACTCGCCCGTGATCACCAATGTCGACGGCAACGCGGTCGGGATGCTGCACCTGGTCACCACGCCCACCGTCGGCACTCCGCTGCGGCAGAGCACCCCGGGTCAGATCAACCTCGAAAGCCATCTGGTCAACACCGCGAAGGTCGACCTCTCGTCGAAGTACACCAGCGGTCTCGGGGTCAGCGGCAGCGGTGCCGCCGCGCTCACCGGTGACCACAGCCAGGGCCATCCGGACGCGTCGAGCGTCATCGGCGGCAGCCTCGGCCTGCGCGGGCAGACCCAGGCGACCGTCACCAACACCTACAGCGCGAGCAGTTCCGCCGGCACGATGCACGCCATCCGCACCAACCGGGGCCACCTCCTCACTCCCTCCGGCGTCACCTACCAGGTCACCCTGATCCGGCCGAACGGCACCGAGACACAGGCGCCGGCGCTGACCCAGGCGCACGGCATGGACCTGCGGGTCCTGAGCAAGGCGGACGCCGTCGGGCACGCGCCGACCGATGACGAGACGCGTGAACTCCCGGACTCGCTGGAGCGGTTGGACGGCATCGGGCTGAGCGCCGCCCCGCTCGAGGTCACCGGCACGGACGGCATGTTCGACGAGGCCGAGACCTGGCTGCGCCGCGAGGGCTTCCTGCCGCCCGCCCCCACAGCCCCGCGCCCCACCGGGATCGGCGCCCGCCTGAAGCAGGCGGTACGGGACCACGAGCCCGAGCACCAGATCCGGCTGCATGCCCAGCTCAACAACCTCCGTCGGTTGCGCGAGGCGCGTTCCCGCACCGGGTTGCGTGCCGCGACGGACGCGATGGTCGACGGCGGGCACGCGCTGCATTTCGAGGTGCCGACCAGTACCGACACCGGTGTTCGCCGGGTGCGATTGCTGCTCACCGCCACGCGTGACACCGCACAGGCCAGCACCCACAACCTGGTGCTGCCGGGCATCCAGGTCATGGGTCTGGCCCAGATGGCGGGCAGCGACGCCGAGCAGCGGGGCGAGTCCTACGGCGGCGCGCTCGGACCGATGGCCAGCATCAGTGGACCGACGGGCCCCTGGGGGTCCATTGGGTTCGGGGGCGACTACCAGTACGGCCACCAGGTCACCCACGGCGACACGGTGGGCGGTGCCACCTCGCACGACCAGTTCTATATCGGCACCGGCCAGGACAGCCACGACTTCGGGGTGCCGGTGCGGTTGGCCCTCGACCTGTATGCGGACGACGGCGACCGGCCCAGCGAGCGGTTCGGGCAGAACGTCAACCAGGCCCTCGCCCCGGCCCCGGCTGTCGCTGCGGCCGTAGCCGGTGCGCCGCCCGTCGCCCCCGCGCCGCCCGTCGTCCATCCGCCGACGGTCGCCGGCTCGCTGCGGCTGGCGGTGCCGCACGGCCGTACCCAGGCAGCCTCGGTGATCCCCGCGCCGCCCGCCGCGCGTGCCGACGGTGCGCCGCGCCGGGAGACCACCGTCGATCGTGCCCGGCTCGACGGGACCGACGCCAACGGTGTCCCGCGCCCGGAACTGGTACGGATACCGGACGACGCCCTGATCGACACCGTGCGCGGTGCCGCGGCTATCGAGTCGGCCTTCCAGCGGGCCGCCTCCGTCATCCGCAACCAGGCCCAGCCGACGCCCCCCGCCACCACGGGCACCGGCCCGATCCTTCCGGTCACCGCCCCGGCGGCCACCGGCACAGCCCCGGCTCCCGCCACGCCCGCGCGGGACGGCATTTCGCCGCTCGCCGGGCGCGGGCTGACGGACAGCAGGACGCGTGCCGCCGAGACGCGGCACGCCGCGATCACCCCGGGCAGTCTCGTCGCCCACGGCCACGAACTGTTCAAGAACTCCTATGTAGTTGAGGGCTTGAGCCTGCCGGGGACCCTCGCCGACGGCCAGTACTCCCTGGAGATCCAGGCGGTCGCGCACCGGCCCCGGCTGCTGGACACCACCCGCCAGTATCTGGAGACCGGCGTCTCGGCCACCGACAGCGCCCAGCAGCTCAAGTCCCTAGGAAAGTCACACCAGTTCGGCGGCAGCGGGGTACTCACCCAGAACCCGCCCAAGCAGCCCGCGGGGCAGGGCAACACTGGTCCTGAGTCGGACGGTTCGGTCTCGACCAGCCAGACCGCCGGCAAGTCGTACAAAGGCCTCTTCAATCCATCGGCACGGCTCGGCCGGGTGTCCCGTACCGACACCGCCGACACGCTTTCCGCCAGCACGGGGGTCAACCGCACTCCCACCGAGAGCGGTGACCTGCATCGGGTGGTCGCGGACGTCACCTACCTGGTCACCGTCCGCGCCGGCTCCCGCACGCTCCTCAACGGTGTCGGCGAGCCCGACACGGTCGGCCCCGTCACGCGGCTGGCCACGACCGGCCCCGGCTCCGGCACACCGCTCAACGGCATGAGCAACCCCGGTACGGTGGCCCCCGTCACCTTCGCGGTCGATGTCCCGGACGGCCTCCAGTTCCTGATGACCCAGGGCCAACTCGCCCGCGACGCACGGTGGATGGGCTCGGTGGCCGGGCTCACCCCCGCACCTGCCCCGACCTTGACGGCGGCCCTGCCGGGGCCGTACACGCGCAACCGCGAACTGGGCCTCGGTGGGGTCCTCTCGGTCATTGAGTACGACCGGCCTGTCGCCGCCCCGGTCCCCACGACCGGGCCCAACGCCGGTCAGATCCCGCTGGGGCCGGTCGCCCAGAGGGAGCGGCGCGGTCTGATCGGGCGCGAGCTGCTGGCGCTGGTGGAGGCCGAGGCTCCCGGCGCGGTCACCCCGGGGCACCCCGGTTATCAGCAGGGTGTGCACGGTCGCGTCGCGCAGCTCACCTCGTCCGCCGGACTGCGGTCCCTGCCCGGGCGTGGCCCGGATGGCAATCCGCGTCGGGCCACCACACGTTTCCACTTCCGCCATCACGGCTTTGGCGGTGAGCGGTTGGTGGAGGTGACGTTGACGGCGGTTCCTCGGCGGACGCAGAACCTGGCCGGTGTGCGGGGTTCCTCGACCCCTGGCTCGGGCCTGGAACAGTGGCAGTCGCATACCGCGGCGGGCCGCACCGCCACCCGTGCCTCGGTCGGGCAGACGCAGTTCCCGGTCACGTTCACCACCCGTTATCTCCGCCCGAACCAGGGTCCCGATCCCTCGAAGACGGACCGTGCGGCGCCCGTGTTCACCCCGCAGTCGGCCACCAGCGTCTCCGCCCGGCGGGCGACCACGGCCGACAACCGGTTCTGGCTGCGCACGGACAATGGCGCCGACTTCGACGGGCTGGAGTACGACTACGTGCTGTCCGTCCGTTCCGCGCTGGTCGTCGACTGGCCGCCCAACGTCATCGGCGGGCTCATCCAGAACGGTGTCATCGCCTGGTCCGACGCGGACGGCGACGCACGCCGATGGATGAACGCGCTGCTTGCCCGGGGCAACCCGCGCGTCCGCACGGTCCCGGTCAGTCTGACGCTGCGGTTCACCGGCACCGAGACCCACGCGCTCGCCGGCCCCGGCGCCGGTCCGGCTCCGGTGACCGCCCCGTCGGTCGTCTCCCGCACCGACCCGCGCAACACCGTGCGCCCGGCCGGTCCCGCCGCGGGCCCGTATCTTACCGACGCGCAGATGTTCCACCCGGTGGGGCCGACCCCGGCGTTCCACTTCGACGGCTGGGCACATCTGGAGACGGCCCTCAACGACGTGGCGCCGCGCGGAGGCCGTGGCTGGCACGCGCAGATCACCTCCGTGTCGGTGGAAGGTCAGGCGGTCCGGCTGGGCCAGTTGATCCAGGCCGGCCAGGTCTCCCTCGACCGCCCTCGACTGGCCGCGGACCTCACCCGCAAGATGCCCGGCACCACGCTTTTCGAGGGGGCGCCGGATCAGGCCCCCTCGATCGCCGTGACGCTCTACAACCCGCGCCGTTCCACCAACGCGGACGACGTCACGCTCGACCAACTCCACAACACCACCGACACGGTGAGCACCGCCGCAGGCGCCGACCACTCCCTCGCCACCTCCTACACGCACCTCCTCAGCGGTGACGACGACAACCACGAGATCGCCGGAATCAGTGTGCCGCTGGCCCAGCGGCAGACCCAGCCCTCGACCTTCGGCGGCACCACCACCGGCAGCCGTCGCGACTGGCTCAAGACCGGCAGCACCTCCGCACCCGCCAACGGGGCGCGCGGTACGCGCAGTTACGTCGTCGACGTCGATGCCCATCTGCTCGTGGAGGGGCCTCAGGGCACCCGTCATGTCACCGGCACCGTCACCCTCCGCGTCGAGGAACGGGACCTCCTCGGCCACGGTCTCCTCACCCCGGCCGAGACCCCGGACAACCTCTACGACCTGTCGGCGCTCGTCCCGGACTGGGCCACCGCCGAGCCGCACACGCTGCCCGAGCGGCTGCACTCGGCGATCCCGGCCGGCAGTCACGGCGTGCAGTTCTGGGTGGCCCTGGGCGCCGACCCGGACGGCGAACACCTCGGCCAGGCCCTCTACATGGCATCCCGCACCGCTGTGCTCGGCAACCGGCCGCTGGAGCTGATGACCCGTGACCAACAGGGCATCCGACGCTGGGAGTTCACCCCCGAGGGTGCCCTCGTCACCGACGACCCGGACCTCGTCACCGCGTGGACCGCCTTCCACGCGCAGGCCGAACTCCTGCACACCGCCACCGACACCCTCACCGACACCCCGCAGCTCCTGAACCGCCTCACCGCCGCCCTCCAGCAGGCCAACCGCGCGCACACCACCGCCGTAGAAACCCATCGGAAGGCGCAGCTCGCGGTCACGGACGCGATCGGCGTCCACCGGCGGGCGACGGAGACGGCCGCCGAATCCGACAAGGCCGCGCACGAGGCCGAGGCACTGGTCGAGCGGCTGAAGCGGGAACTCGCGGACGCGCGAAGGACCGTCACCACCCTGCCGTCGGTGATCGAGCGGCACGAGCGGGACGAGACCAAGGGCCACCGCGACCTTCGGACAGCCCTGGCCGCGCTGACGCAGGCCGAGCACGCCGTGCGCACCGACCGCGTCGCCGCGGCACGGGCCGCCGCCGAACAGGCCGCGAGGGACGGGCAGTCCAGTGCCGCTCCCGCACCCGTTCCTGCCCCGCCCGCCCCCGCAGCGCCCGGCACCCCGCGTTCCCACGAGCCGGCTGCCGACGTCGCCGACGACCCCCGGGTACAGGCCGCGGTCCCCGCCATCACCACCGCCGAGAACGCGATCCAGCAGGCCACCGACCAACTCGCCGCCGAGCGGCTTGAGTTGGCGCAGGCGAAGCGCACCGTCGACAGCGGCCCGGCGCGCATCAGCGAGGCGGAGGGGAAGCACGAGGAGGCCGTGGAGGAGGCGCGGGAGGATGCGGCGGACGTGGTCCTCCAGGCCGGCAACCTGCGCAACGCCAGGCAGCGCGAGACCGTCGCCCAGGGACGGGTGACCGAGGCCGAGAACGAGGTCGACCTGCGCAACGGGCGGGTCGCCGCCGCCGTCACCGCGCAGATGCAGGCCGCCGCCGACCAGACGTCGGCCACCGACGCACTGCCGGGTCTGTCCGGCGACGTCCAGGACAGTGCCCCGACTCCCGAACAGTCCCTGCGGACCACCTTCGCCACCACCCCGCCCCGCTGGCCCGCCCCCGACGGCCGGCCCACCCCCCTTCCGGCCGGCGGTCAGACCCACACCCCGGCGCCCGCCACCGGTACCACCAACGCCGGTACGACGCCGAATGCCGGGACCGGGACCACGGGGACGGCCCCCGGCACGTCCGCGTCCACGTCCACACCGACCCCGGTCTCGGGGAAACAGCAGCCGAAGAAGGGCGGGCCGTTCAAGTCCGGTACGAGCGGCGGCAAGACGGACAAGACCGCGGGCAAGGACAAGAAGTCGGCCACCGACAAGACCGACAAGAACAAGAAGTCGACGACCGACAAGAGCAAGAGCACCGGCGTCGACAAGACCAAGAGCACCGGCAAGAACACCGGTGTCGACAAGAGCAAGGCTCCAGCCCCCGGCACGACTTCGACAACCGCCGCTGCCGCGACCCCCGCCACTCCGCCGTCCCCGTACGTCACCCCCACCGGCACCGCCGTCCCGACCCCCGGCGACGGCAACTGCCTCCTCTACGCCGTCATCGGCAGTGCGCCACACCTGGTCCGCACCCACCTGCGGCGGGCCAACCCGGCGCTCGACCCGGGTACCGACAACTGGCTCGCCCGGCCCAACGACGTACGGCAGACCCTCACGACGGTGACGCACAATTTGCAGACCGCGGCCCAGGGAGCAGGTCATCTGCGGGCCGCGCGGCAGGGGTTGCAGAATCTGGTGCTGGCCCGGCTGGCGGCGGCGGGCGACGGCAGTCGGCCGCTCCCGCCCCAGGTGCTCGGCCAGCTCCGGGGCGTCCTCGTCGACAACTTCACGGCGCAGGTCCAGGGCATGTCCGCCACCGAGATCGACAACCGCCTGGCCCACTACGGCATCCAGGGCCTGACGCACGCCGAGGACCTGGACCCGATCGACCTCCAGACCCGCTATCTGCAAGCCGTCTCGGCGCAGGGCGCCCCGCCCGCACCGACCGGGGTCGCGCCGAGCAACCGGCGGATGTTCGCCTATCTCCGTGCGGCGGACGCGCTGCCGACGCTCGCCACCATGACACCGGACGAGCGCCGCTCGCTGCTGATCGCCGGGTACCACCGGAGCACCGCCCCCCTCACCACGGAGGAAGCGGCCCTGCTCAATCGCGCGGTGCGCAACTGGTCGGCCGCGTGGGCACACCCGGTCGGCGACACCTTCCTGCCGCTGCTCGCCGACACCCTCGACGCCCCGATCCACGTCTTCCAGCCGGTTCCCGACCTGCTCGCCACCACCGCGACCGCCGGTCCCCGTGGCATCGCGCTGCGCTACGGCCCGACGACCAACACCCCCGCGCTGGAGGTCCACTACACGGGCCTGAACCACTACAGCGCCAGCGACGCGAACGCCGGCACCGCCCCGGCGGCCATCGCCCCGTCAAACGCTCCCCGGGGTCCCGCGGACGTCAACAGCGTTCAGCCGGACGGCCGTTACCGTCCCGCGCCCACCCGTGACGCCGACGACGACAGGCCGGCGTCCCGTGTCACGGACCCCGCGCCCAAGGACTCCTGGTTCGGTCTGCGTCCGCATGCCCGTCCCGCCGTTCACGCCACCGAGCGGTTCGATCCGCACGCGGACCAGTCCGCCCCGCCCCGCCCGGGCGTCCTCAGCGGTGCCACGACACTCATCCGTACGCAGGTCCGTCGTATCCAGGCGCCGAACGGTCAGTGGGTCCGGGACTACACGCTCAACCTCCCGGTCGCCACCAACGACCCTGCCCTGACCCGGCAATTCAAGGAGCGCATCACCGGTCTGCTGGACGCGCACATCAACTCCGGCCTGGAGCTGCCCAGTTCGGGCGACCAGCTCCACGTCAACCTCAACCTGATCGACGACCCGGCCCACCCCGAGGCGATCACCCTCACCAGCACGTCCGACCCGGCCCGCGCGGACCAACTCCACCTGGACCTGGGTCACTCGGACGCGGACCTCCTCCACGAGGTCCTGCACTACCTGGGTCTGCCGGACGAGCAGCGCGACAACGACTTCCTGTTGCGGAACCACTCCAACAGCACCACGGTCCGTACGACCGGTCTCATGGCCGACACTCAGAGCCCGGTCCACATTCCGCGCCGTTATCTCCGCACGATCGAGAACGTCACCGCGGCCGGCCCCCAACTCCACGACCACACAGGCCAGAACGAGAACGGACCCGTCCAGAACCCCGACACCACCCCCATCCCCGCGGACGGCACCCTCACCTGGCCCACCTCCAACGCCCCGACCGCGCCACCGCCCACGCCGGGTCCACTCCCGTCGTCGTACGTGACTTCGTACGGTGCGCTTCCGGACGGGACTGTCGGGCTGGTGTATGCGGAGCCGTTCTCCGACGAGGTGATCGAGGGGCTGCACGGTCAGGTCTATGAGGCGTTGGGGTATCCCGGCGATGTGCCCGAGTCGGTGCGCGAGCAGGTGCGGGATGTGTTGAGCCGGGAGAGTCTCGCGCTTCAACTGCCGTATCTGCGCTCGAACGGTGGGTACCGCGTCACGGTCCGAGTCAACGGCCGTGATCGCACGGTCGACGTTCAGTTGACGCTTTCCGAGGCGCGAACGTCGTTGCGGCAGGGGCGTTTTGACACGCGGGATGCGGACAAGCATGTCGAGCGGCGTGGGTTCGGTACGCGGGAGAACTTCTCCAGTCAGCCGTCGGGTACCTATCGGACGTTCCAGGTGCCGTGGACCGGGTCCTGGCCGATCACCGCGCCGACCGCCGTGCGGGCGATAGACGGATCGCTGACAGCGGCCATCACCCACAACCAGGCCAGCGACGCCACCACCGTCACCCAGGCCGTTCAGACCACCTCCGCCCAGCGGTCCAACGAGCCCTCCGATCCAGTGGAGTTCACCACCCACTGGCGGGTGCGCACCGACGGTCCGGCCGTCACCCCGGCGGCCACCGCTACCACGACGGCCACTGCGAGCACGACGGTCACCGCCCCGGCGCCTGACGGCTGGGGTGCGGCGGAGTCGCACGGTCCTACGACGATCTGGTTCCCCCGGCACCTGACCACCGCCGATCCGGCGCCGGGTTCGCTGCCCGCGCCGGCCGATCCGGCCGATCTCCCGCTCTACGGTGTCGACTCGGTGATCGACCCGAGGGCGCTGTACGAGCATGTCCACCAGACGTTCCACGCCGATCTCGACGACACGGCGGCCGGGCAGGTCTCGGACTTCCTTTCCGAGCAGGTGTTGCGGGGCACGTTGCCCATGCAGGTCGACGGCGGTATCTACTCGCCGGTGATCACCGACGCTGGCGGCAACGCGGTGGGCATGTTGCACCTGGTCACCACGCCCACCGTCGGCACTCCGCTGCGGCAGAGCACGCCGGGTCAGATCAACCTCGAAAGCCATCTGGTCAACACGGCGAAGGTCGACCTCTCGTCGAAGTACACCAGCGGTCTCGGGGTCAGCGGCAGCGGTGCCGCCGCGCTCACCGGTGACCACAGCCAGGGCCACCCGGACGCGTCGAGCGTCATCGGCGGCAGTCTTGGCCTGCGTGGACAGACCCAGGCGACCGTCACCAACACGTACAGCGCGGGCAGTTCCGCCGGCACGATGCACGCCATCCGCACCAACCGGGGGCACCTCCTCACCCCGTCCGGTGTCACCTACCAGGTCACCCTGATCCGGCCGGACGGCACCGAGACGCAGGCGTCGGCGCTCACTCAGACGCACGGTATGGACCTGCGGGTCCTGAGCAAGGCGGACGCCACGGGGCACACTCCCGCCCCCAACGAGATACGTGAACTCCCGGACTCGCTGGAGCGGTTGGACGGCATCGGGCTGAGCGCCGCCCCGCTCGAGGTCACCGGCACGGACGGCATGTTCGACGAGGCCGAGACGTGGCTGCGCCGCGAGGGCTTCCTGCCGCCCGCCCCTACAGCCCCGCGCCCCACCGGGATCGGCGCCCGCCTGAAGCAGGCGGCGCGGGACCACGAGCCCGAGCACCAGATCCGGCTGCATGCCCAGCTCAACAACCTCCGTCGGTTGCGCGAGGCGCGCTCCCGTACCGGGTTGCGTGCCGCCACCGATGCGATGGTCGACGGCGGGCACGCGCTGCATTTCGAGGTGCCGACCAGTACCGACACCGGTGTCCGTCGGGTGCGGCTGCTGCTCACCGCCGTCCGTGACACGACGCAGGCCAGCACCCACAACCTGGTGCTGCCGGGTATCCAGGTCATGGGTCTGGCCCAGATGGCGGGCAGCGACGCCGAGCAGCGGGGCGAGTCCTACGGCGGCGCGCTCGGACCGATGGCCAGCGTGAGCGGACCGACGGGACCTTGGGGGTCGATCGGGTTCGGGGGCGACTACCAGTACGGTCGGCAGGTCACCCACGGCGACACCGTGGGGGGCGCCACCGGGCACGACCAGTTCTTCATCGCCACCGGCCAGGACAGTCACGAGTTCGTGGTACCGGTGCGGTTGGGCCTGGACCTGTATGCGGATGACGGCGACCGGCCCAGCGAGCGGTTCGGGCAGAACGTCAACCGGGCCCTCGCCCCGGCCCCGGTCGTCACCCCGGCACCCGGTGTCGCCCCGGCCCCGGGTGTCACCGGCGCGCCTCCCGTCACCGGTACGGCTCCAGGCACCGGTACGGCTCCCGTCGTCCCCGCACCTCCCGTCGTCCACGCGCCGACCGTCACCGGCTCGCTGCGGCTGGCGGTGCCGAACGGCCGTACCCAAACCCCCTCGCCGACCCCTGCGACGACCTCGGCGGCGACCCCTGCGACGACCGTCGCGACGCGCCCCGCACGTGTCGACGGGGCGCCGCGCCCGGCCAACCCGGTGGACATGGCCCGGCTCGACGGCACCGACGCCAACGGTGTCCCGCGCCCGGACCTGGTGCGGATCCCGGACGACGCGTTGATCGACACCGTGCGTGGTGCCGCGGCCGTCGAGTCGGCCTTCCAGCGGGCCGCCTCCGTCATCCGCAACCAGGCCCAGCCGACGCCCCCCGCCACCACGGGTACCGGCACCGGTCCGATCCTCCCGGTCACAGCCCCGGCGACCACCGGCACAGCCCCGGCTCCCGCCACCGGCCCGACCGCCGCCCAGCCTGCGCGCGACGGCGTCTCCCCGCTCGCCGGGCGCGGGCTGACGGACAGCACGACACGCGCCGCCGAGACCCGGCATGCCGCGATCACGCCGGGCAGTCTGGTCGCCCACGGCCACGAACTGTTCAAGAACTCCTACGTAGTTGAGGGGCTGAGCCTGCCGGGGACGCTCGCCGACGGCCAGTACTCCCTGGAGATCCAGGCGGTCGCGCACCGGCCCCGGCTGCTGGACACCACCCGCCAGTATCTGGAGACCGGTGTCTCGGCCACCGACAGCGCCCAGCAGCTCAAGTCCCTAGGAAAGTCACACCAGTTCGGCGGCAGCGGGGTACTCACCCAGAACCCGCCCAAGCAGCCCGCGGGTCCGGTGAACGCGGCCGGGCAGGGCAACACCGGTCCTGAGTCGGACGGTTCGGTCTCGACCAGCCAGACCGCCGGCAAGTCGTACAAGGGCCTCTTGAATCCGTCGGCACGGCTCGGGCATGTCTCCCGTACCGACACCGCCGACACGCTCGCCGCCAGCACGGGCGTCAACCGCACCCCCACCGAGAGCGGCGACCTGCACCGAGTAGTCGCGGACGTCACCTACCTGGTCACCGTCCGCGCCGGCTCCCGGAACCTGCTCAACGGTGTCGGCGAGCCCGGCACGATCGACCCGGTGACCTTCGCGGTCGATGTCCCGGACGGCCTCCAGTTCCTGATGACCCAGGGCCAACTCGCCCGTGACGCACGGTGGATGGGTTCGGTGCAGGGGCTTGCTCCCGCGCCCGCCCCGACCTTGACGGCGGCCCTGCCGGCGCCGTACACGCGCAACCGCGAGCTGGGTCTCGGTGGGGTCCTCTCGGTCATCGAGTACGACCGGCCCGTCGCCGCCCCGGTCCCCACGACCGGGCCCAACGCCGGTCAGATCCCGCTGGGGCCGGTCGCTCAGAGGGAGCGACGCGGGCAGGTCAGGCGCGAGCTGCTGGCGCTGGTGGAGGCCGAGGCGCCCGGCGCGGTCACCCCGGGGCACCCCGGTTATCAGCAGGGTGTGCACGGTCGCGTCGCGCAGCTCACCTCGTCCGCCGGACTGCGCTCGCTGCCCGGGCGTGGCCCGGACGGTACTGCGCGTCGGGCCACCACACGTTTCCACTTCCGCCATCACGGCTTTGGCGGTGAGCGGTTGGTGGAGGTGACGCTGACGGCGGTGCCCCGGCGGACGCAGAACCTGGCCGGTGTGCGGGGTTCCTCGACCCCTGGCTCGGGCCTGGAACAGTGGCAGTCGCACACCGCCGCCGGCCGCACCACCACCCGCGCCTCGGTCGGGCAGACACAGCTCCCCGTCACGTTCACCACCCGCTATCTCCGCCCCAACCAGGGACCAGACCCCAGCAAGACGGACCGTGCGGCGCCCGTGTTCACCCCGCAGTCGGCCACCAGCGTCTCCGCCCGGCGGGCGACCACGGCCGACAACCGGTTCTGGTTGCGTACCGACAATGGCGCCGACTTCGACGGCCTGGAGTACGACTACGAGTTGTCTGTCCGCTCGGCGTTGGTTGTCGACTGGCCGCCGAATGTCATCGGTGGTCTGATCCAGAACGGTGTCATCGCCTGGTCCGACGCGGACGGTGACGTACGGCGGTTGGCGGAGACCCTGCTCGCCCGGGGCAACGCACGCACGAGCACCGTCCCGGTCACTCTGGCGCTGCGCTTCACCGGTACTGAGACCACCCCACCCGGTGGCCCGGCTCGGGTGAACGCCCCGTCCGCCGTCTCCGGCGTCGACCCGCGCAACCGCGTGCGGCCGGCCGGTCCCGCCGCGGGCCCGTATCTCACCGACGCGCAGATGTTCCACCCGGTGGGGCCGACCCCGGCGTTCCACTTCGACGGCTGGGCACATCTGGAGACGGCCCTCAACGACGTGGCGCCGCGCGGCGGTCGCGGCTGGCACGCGCAGGTCACCTCGGTCTCGGTGGAGGGTCAGGCGGTCCGGCTCGGTCAGTTGATCCAGGCCGGACAGGTCTCCCTCGACCGCCCCCGGCTGGCCGCCGACCTGACCCGCAAGATGCCCGGCACCACGCCCTTCGAGGGGGCGCCGGAGCACCCTCCGACGATCGCGGTGTCGCTCTACAACCCCCGCCGCTCCACCAACGCCGACGACGTCACCCTCGATCAACTGCACAACACCACCGACACGGTGAGCACAGCCGCCGGCGCCGACCACTCCCTCGCCACCTCGTACACGCACCTCCTCAGCGGTGACGACGACAACCACGAGATCGCCGGAATCAGTGTGCCGCTGGCCCAGCGGCAGACCCAGCCCTCGACCTTCGGCGGCACCACCACCGGCAGCCGTCGCGACTGGCTGAAGTCCGGCAGTACGTCCGCACCCGCCAACGGAGCGCGTGGCACGCGCAGTTACGTTGTCGACGTCGACGCGCATCTGCTCGTCGAGGGGCCGGAGGGTACCCGTCATGTCACCGGCACCGTCACCCTCCGCGTCGAGGAGCGCGACCTTCTCGGTCACGGTCTCCTCACCCCGGCCGAGTCGCCGCCGAACGTCCACGACCTGCCCGCGCTTGTCCCCGACTGGGCCACCGCCCCACCCCACACCCTGCCCGAGCGGCTGCACTCGGCGATCCCGGCCGGCAGTCGCGGCGTGCAGTTCTGGGTGGCCCTGGGCGCAGATCCGCAAGGGGCCCGCCTCGGGCAGGCCCTCTACGCCGCCTCGCGCACCGCCGTGCTCGGCCACCGCCCGCTGGAACTGATGACCCGTGACCAACAGGGCATCCGCCGCTGGGAGTTCACCGCCGACGGTGCGCTCATCACCGACGACCCGGACCTCGTCACCGCGTGGACCGCTTTCCACGCGCAGGCCGAACTTCTGGACACCGCGACCAACACTCTGGCCGACACTCCGCAGCTCCTGAACCGCCTCACCGCCGCTCTTCAGCAGGCCAACCGCGCGCACACCACGGCCGTAGAGACCCATCGGAAGGTACAGCTCGCGGTTACGGACGCGATCGGCGTCCACCGGCGGGCGACGGAGACGGCCGCTGAATCCGACAAGGCCGCGCGCGAGGCCGAGGCGCTGGTGGCACGGATGAAGCGGGAGCTCGCGGAAGCCCGAAGCGCCGTCACCACCCTGCCGTCCGTGATCGAGCAGCATGCGCGGGACGAGGCCAAGGGGCGCCACGATCTGCAGACGGCCCTGGCCGCGCTGACCCAGGCCGAGAACACCGTGCGCACCGAACGCGTCGCTGCCGCCGAACAGGCCGCGAAGAGCGGGCAGTCGAGTGCCGCCCCGGCCCCCGTGCCGGCTCCCGTCGCGTCCGGCGTGCCGCGTTCCCACGAGCCGGCGGCCGATGTCGCCGACGACTCCCGGGTGCGAGCCGTGCTCCCGGCGATCGCCGACGCGAACAGCGCGATCCGGCAGGCCGCCACCCAACTCGCCACCGAACGGCCCGCGTTGGCCAAGGCGAAGCGCATCGTCGAGGTGGGCCCGGCCCGCATCAGCGAGGAGGAGGAGAACCACGAGGAGGCCGTGGAGGTGGCCCGGCAGGATGCGGCGGACGTGGTCCTCCAGGCCGGCAAGCTGCGGGATGCCAGGCAGCAGGAGACCGTGGCCCAGGGTCGGGTGACCGAGGCCGAGAACGAGGTCGCGCGGCGCAACGGTCGGGTCGTCGCCGCCGTCACCGCGCAGATGCAGGCAGCCGCCGACCGGACGTCGGCCACCGACGCACTGACCGACCTGGCCGGCGACGTCCAGGACAGCGCTCCGACCCCCGAACAGTCCTTGCGGACCACCTTCGCCACCACCCCGCCCCGCTGGCCCACTCCCGACGGCCGGCCCACCCCCCTCCCGGCCGGTGGCCAGACCCACGCCCCGGCGCCCGCCTCCACCACGGCCACTACCGGCACCACCGGTACGACGCCGAATGCCGGGACCACGTCCACGACCCCGGTCTCGGGGAAACAGCAGCCGAAGAAGAGCGGGCCGCCCAAGTCCGGTACGAGCAGCGCCAAGACGGACAAGACGAGCAAGACCGGCAAGGCCGACAAGACCAAGAAGCCGATTCCTGGCAAGAACACGAGCACGAGCACCGGCAAGAGCACGGGCAAGAGCACGGACGCCGCCAAGAACGCGGGCCTCGACAAGGCCAAGGGGCTCGACAAGAGCAAGGGGCTCGACAAGGGCAAGGGCAAGGCCACGCTCGTACAGCCGCCCGCGTCGACCGGCACGACCACCCCGGCCGCCCCGCTCTCTCCGTACGTCACCCCCACCGGCACCGCCGTCCCGACCCCCGGTGACGGCAACTGCCTCCTCTACGCCGTCATCGGCAGCGCACCGCTCCTGGTCCGCACCCACCTGCGGCAGGCCAACCCGGCCATCGCCCCGGGCACCGCCGCCTGGCTCGCCCGGCCCGACGACGTACGGCAGACCCTCGCCACATTGACGGCCCACCCGCAGACGGCGAATCGGGGATCAGGTCATCTGCGGGCCGCGCAGCAGGGGTTGCAGAACCTGGTGCTGGCCCGGCTCGCGGCGGCGGGCGACGGTAGCCGGCCGCTCCCGCCCCAGGTGCTCGGCCAGCTCCGGGGCGTCCTCGTCGACAACTTCGCGAGGGCGGTGCAGGGCATGCCCGCCGCCCAGATCGACAACGAGCTGGTCCAGTACGGCATTCAGGGCCTGACTCATGCCGAGGACCTGGACCCGGTCGACCTCCAGACCCGCTATCTGCAAGCTCTCTCGGCGCAGGGCGCCCCGACCCCGCCGGCCGGGGTCGCGCCGAGCAACCGGCGGATGTTCGCCTATCTCCGTGCGGTGAACGCGCTGCCGACGCTCGCCACCATGACACCGGACGAGCGCCGCTCGCTGCTGATCGCCGGGTACCACCGGAGCACCGCCCCGCTCACCGCCGACGAGGAGGCCGTCCTCGAACGCGCGGTGCGCAACTGGTCGGCCGCGTGGGCGCACCCGGTCGGCGACACCTTCCTGCCGCTGCTCGCCGACACCCTCGGCGCCCCGATCCACGTCTTCCAGCCGATGCCCGCCGCCGTCGCCGGCACCACCGCGACCGGCGGTCCCCGGGGCATCGCGCTGCGCTACGGCCCGACCACCACCGGCACGCCCGCGCTGGAGGTCCACTACACGGGCCTGAACCACTACAGCGCCAGCGACGCGAACGCCGGCCCGGCTCCGGCGACGATCACGCCGTCGAAGGCGCCCCGGAGTCCGGAGGACACCAACAGCCCGCTGCCGTCGGGCCGTTACCGTCCCGCGCCCACCCGCAGCGCCGACGACGACCGGCCCGCGTCGCATGTCGCCGACCCGGCGCCGAAGGACTCCTGGCACGACCGGCGTCCCCACGCCCGTCCCGCCGTTCACGCCACCGAGCGGTTCGATCCGCACGCGGACCAGTCCGCCCCGCCCCGCCCGGGCGTCCTCAGCGGTGCCACGACACTCATCCGTACGCACGTCCGTCGTATCCAGGCGCCGAACGGTCAATGGGTCCGGGACTACACGCTCAACCTCCCGGTCACCTCCAACGACCCAGCCCTGACCGGGCAGTTCAAGGACCGCATCACCGCACTCCTGGACACACACCTCAACTCCGGCCTGGAACTGCCCGGTTCGGGCGACCAACTGCACATCAACCTCAACCTGATCGACGACCCGGCCCACCCCGAGGCGATCACGCTCACCGACACCACCGCCCCTGCCCGCGCCGACCAACTCCACCTGGACACGGGCCACTCGGACGCGGACCTCCTCCACGAAGTCCTGCACTACCTCGGTCTCCCGGACGAGCAGCGCGACAACGACTTCCTGCTCCGCGACCACCCGAACAGCACCACGGTCCGCACCACCGGCCTCATGGCCGACACCCACACCCCCATCCACATCCCCCGGCGCTACCTCGAAACCATCGAGAACGTCACCGCTGCGGGCCCTCAACTCCACGACCACACAGGCCAGAACGAGAACGGCCCCACCCAAGACCCCGACACCACCCCCATCCCCGCGGACGGCACCCTCACCTGGCCCACCTCCAACGCCCCGACCGTGCCACCGCCCGCGCGGGGCCAGTTCCAGTCGTCCTATGTGGCCTCCTATGGCGCGCTTCCGGACGGGACTGTCGGGCTGGTGTATGCGGAGCCGTTCTCCGACGAGGTGATGGAAGGTCTGCACGGTCAGGTCTACGTGGCGCTGGGGTATCCCGGCGATGTGCCCGAGTCGGTGCGTGAGCAGGTGCGGGATGTGTTGAGCCGGGAGAGCCTCGCGCTTCAACTGCCGTATCTGCGCTCGAACGGCGGTCACCGCGTCACGGTCCGGGTCGACGGGAACGATCGCACCGTCGACGTACAACTGACGCTTTCCGAGGCCCGAACCTCGTTGCGGCAGGGGCGTTTTGACACGCGGGACGCGGACAAGCATGTCGAGCGGCGTGGGTTCGGTACGCGGGAGAATTTCTCCAGTCAGCCGTCGGGGACGTATCGGACCTTCCAGGTGCCGTGGACCGGTTCGTGGCCGATTCCGGCGGCGACCGCGGTGCGGGCGGTGGACGGTTCGGCGACCCTGGCCATCACGCACAACCAGGCCAGTGACGCGACGACCGTCACGCAGGCGGTCCAGACGACCTCGGCGCAGCGGTCCAACGAGCCCTCTGATCCAGTGGAGTTCACGACTCAGTGGCGGGTGCGCACCGATGCCCCCGCGGTCACGGCGGCGCCCACCGCGCCCGCCACCGCCCCGGCGCCTGACGGCTGGGGTGCGGCGGAGTCGCACGGTCCCACCACGATCTGGTTCCCCCGGCACCTGACCACCGCCGATCCGGCGCCGGGTACGTTGCCCGCGCCGGCCGATCCGGCCGATCTCCCGCTCTACGGTGTCGACTCGGTGATCGACCCCAGGGCTTTGTACGAACACGTCCACCAGACCTTCCACGCCGATCTCGATGCCACCGCCGCGGGGCAGGTCTCGGACTTCCTCTCCGAGCAGGTGTTGCGGGGCACGTTGCCCATGCAGGTCGACGGTGGGATCTACTCGCCCGTGATCACCAATGCCGACGGCAACGCGGTCGGCATGCTGCGTCTGGTCACCGTGCCCGGGGCCAGCACCCCGCTGCGGCAGAGCACCCCGGGCCAGATCAACCTTGAGAGCCACCTGGTCAACACGGCGAAGGTCGACCTCTCGTCGAAGTACACGAGCGGTCTCGGGGTCAGCGGCAGCGCTGCCGCCGCCCTCACCGGCGACCACAGCGAGAAGCACCCGAACGCGTCGAGCGTCGTCGGCGGCAGCCTCGGCCTGCGCGGGCAGGTGCAGGGGACCGTCACCAACACCTACAGCGCGGGCAGTTCCGCCGGCACGATGCACGCCATCCGCACCAACCGGGGTCATCTGCTCGCCTCCACCGCCGTCACCTACCAGGTCACCCTGATCCGCCCGGACGGCACCGAGACGGCGGCACGGGATCTGCCCCTGGCGCACGGTATGGACCTGCGGGTCCTGAGCAAGGCGGACGCCACGGGGCACACTCCCGCCCCCAACGAGATACGTGAACTCCCGGACTCGTTGGAGCGGTTGGACGGCATCGGGCTGAGCGCGGCTCCGCTCGGTGTCACCGGCGCGGACGGCATGTTCGACGAGGCCGAGACCTGGCTGCGCCGCGAGGGCTTCCTGCCGCCCGCCCCTACAGCCCCGCGCCCCACCGGGATCGGCGCCCGCCTGAAGCAGGCGGCGCGGAACCACGAGCCCGAGCACCAGATCCGTTTGCACGCCCAGCTCAACAACCTGCGCCGGTTGCGTGAGGCCCGTTCCCGCACCGGGTTGCGTGCCGCGACGGACGCGATGGTCGACGGCGGGCACGCGCTGCATTTCGAGGTGCCGACCAGTACCGACACCGGTGTTCGTCGGGTGCGGCTGCTGCTCACCGCCGTCCGTGACACGACGCAGGCCAGCACCCACAACCTGGTGCTGCCGGGTATCCAGGTCATGGGTCTGGCCCAGATGGCGGGCAATGACGCCGAGCAGCGCGGTGAGTCGTACGGCGGTGCGGTCGGGCCGATGGGCAGCGTCAGCGGACCGATGGGCCTCTGGGGGTCGATCGGGTTCGGGGGCGACTACCAGTACGGCGGGCAGGTGACCCATGGCGACACCGTGGGCGGCGCCACCGGGCACGACCAGTTCTTCATCGCCACCAACCAGAACAGCCACGAGTTCGTGGTGCCGGTGCGGTTGGCCCTCGACCTGTACGCGAACGACACGGACGAGCCGAGCGAGCGGTTCGGGCGGAACGTCAACCGGGCGGCCACTCCCGTCGCCCCCGCGCCGACGGTCGACGGCTCGCTGCGGCTGGCGGTGCCGGACGGCCGTACGCAAGCGCCCCCGCCGACCCCCGTACCGCGCGTCGTCCGGGCCGACGGAGCGCCGCGTGACGTGGAGGACACCGACCGGGAGCGTCTCGACGCGACCGACGACCAGGGCAACCCACGGCAGGGTCTGGTGCGGGTACCGGACGACGCGCTGATCGACACCGTGCGCGGTGCCGCGGCCATCGAGTCGGCCTTCCAGCGGGCCGCCGCGGACATCCGCCACCAGGCACAGCAGGCGACGCCCGCCACCCCGGCCACCGGCCCGATCCTCCCGGTCACCGCCACCGGTGTGGCGCCCGCCCCGGCGGCCACCGACGGGCCGGAGCGCCAGGGTGTCCTGCCGCTCGCCGGCCAAGGGCTGACGGACAGCAGGACGCGTGCCGCCGAGAGCCGGCATGCCGCGATCACGCCGGGCAGTCTGGTGGCTCACGGCCACGAACTGTTCAAGAATTCCTATGTAGTTGAGGGGTTGAGCCTGCCGGGGACGCTCGCCGACGGCCAGTACTCGCTGGAGATCCAGGCCGTCGCCTACCGGCCCCGGCTGCTGGACACCACCCGGCAGTATCTGGAGACCGGTGTCTCGGCCACCGACAGCGCCCAGCAGCTCAAGTCCCTTGGAAAGTCGCACCAGTCGGGCGGCACCGGGGTGGTCACCCAGAACCCGTCCACGCCGGCCGGACAGGGCAACACCGGTCCGGAGTCGGACGGTTCGGTCTCGACCAGCCAGAGCGCCGGCAAGCCGAACAAAATCCAGTTCAACCCGTCGATACGGTTCGGCCGGGTGTCCCGTACCGACACCTCCGACACGCTCTCCGCCGGCACGGGCGTCAACCGCACCCCCACCGAGAGCGGCGACCTGTACCGGGTGGTCGCCGACGTCACTTATCTGGTCACGGTCCGCGCGGGCTCCCGCGCACTGCCCAACGGTGTCGGCGAACTCGGCACGATCGACCCGGTGACCTTCGCGGTCGATGTTCCGGACGGCCTCCAGTTCCTGATGACCCAGGGCCAACTCAACCGCGACGCACGGTGGATGGGCTCGTTGCGGGGGCAGCTCACCCCGGCGCCCGTCCAGGGCCAGGCTCCGCTGCCGGCGGCGTACGTGCGCAACCGGGAGCTGGGCCTCGGTGGCGTCCTCTCGGTCATCGAGTACCAGAGGCCGCCCGCCCCCGCGGTCGCTGCCGGCCAGATCCAGATGGGGCCGGTCAACAAGAGGGAGCGGCGCGGCCAGGTCAGGCGCGAACTGCTGGCGCTGGTCGAGGCCGAGGCGCCCGGAGCGGTCACCCCGGGGCACTCTGGTTACCAGCAGGGTGTGCACAGCCGGATCGCGCAGCTCACCTCGACCGCCGGGCTACGGTCGCTGCCCGGGCGTGGCCCGGACGGCACTCCGCGCCGGGCCACCACCCGCTTCCACTTCCGCCACCACGGCTTCGGCGGTGAGCGGCTGGTCGAGGTCACCCTCACGGCGAGGCCGGTGCAGAACCAGGACCTGACCGCCGTGCTGGGTTCCTCGACCCAGGGCTCGGGGCTCGAACAGTGGCAGTCGCACACCGCCGCCGGCCGCACCACCACCCGTGCCTCGGTCGGGCAGACACAGCTCCCTGTCACGCTCACGACCCGTTATCTCCGCCCCAACCAGGGTCCCGATCCCTCGAAGACGGACCGTGCGGCGCCTGTCTTCACCCCGCAGTCGGCCACCAGCATCTCCGCCCGGCGGGCGACCACGGCCGACAACCGGTTCTGGTTGCGCACGGACAATGGCGCCGACTTCGACGGCCTGGAGTACGACTACGAGTTGTCTGTCCGCTCGGCGTTGGTTGTCGACTGGCCGCCGAATGTCATCGGTGGTCTGATCCAGAACGGTGTCATCGCCTGGTCCGACGCGGACGGTGACGTACGGCGGTTGGCGGAGACCCTGCTCGCCCGGGGCAACCCGCGCACCAGCACCGTCCCGGTCACTCTGGCGCTGCGCTTCACCGGCACCGAGACCAACGCGCCCGCACCGTTGGCCACGGTGACCGCCCCGTCCGTCGTCTCCGGCGCCGATCCGCGCAACACCGTGTTGCCCGGGCCTCCCCTCACCCCGTATCTCACCGACGCGCAGATGTTCCATCCGGTGGGGCCGACCCCGGCGTTCTTCTTCGACGGCTGGGGGCATGTGGAGACGGCCCTCAACGAGGTGGCGCCGCGCGGTGACCGTGGCTGGCACGCGCAGATCACCTCGGTCTCGGTGGAGGGACAGGCGGTCCGGCTGGGCCAGTTGATCCAGGCCGGGCGGGTCGCTCTGGACCGTCCCCGGCTGGTCGCGGACCTCACCCGCAAGATGCCCGGCACCACGCTTTTCGAGGGGGCGCCGGATCAGGCCCCCTCGATCGCCGTGACGCTCTACAACCCGCGCCGTTCCACCAACGCGGACGACGTCACGCTCGATCAACTGCACAACACCACCGACACGGTGAGCACCGCCGCCGGCGCCGACCACTCCCTCGCCACCTCGTACACGCACCTCCTCAGCGGTGACGACGACAACCACGAGATCGCCGGAATCAGCGTGCCGCTGGCCCAGCGGCAGACCCAGCCCTCGACCTTCGGCGGCACCACCACCGGCAGCCGCCGCGACTGGCTCAAGACCGGCAGCACCTCCGCACCCGCCAACGGGGCGCGCGGTACGCGTAGTTACGTCGTCGACGTCGATGCCCATCTGCTCGTGGAGGGGCCTCAGGGCACCCGCCACGTCACCGGCACCGTCACCCTCCGCGTGGAGGAACGGGACCTCCTCGGCCACGGTCTCCTCGCCCCGGCCGAGTCGCCGCCGAACGTCCACGACCTGCCGGCGCTCGTCCGCGACTGGGCCACCGCCCCACCCCACACCCTGCCCGAGCGTCTGCATGCCGCGATCCCGGTCGGCAGTCGCGGCGTGCAGTTCTGGGTGGCTCTCGGGGCCGACCCGCAGGGCGTCCGACTCGGTCAGGCCCTGTACGCGGCCTCGCGTACCGCCGTGCTAGGCAACCGGCCGCTGGAGCTGATGACCCGTGACCAACAGGGCATCCGGCGCTGGGAGTTCACCCCCGAGGGCGCCCTCGTCACCGACGACCCGGACCTCGTCACCGCGTGGACCGCCTTCCACACCCAGGCCGAGCTCCTGCATGCCGCCACCGACACCCTGGCCGACACCCCGCAGCTCCTGAACCGCCTCACCGCCGCCCTCCAGCGGGCCAACCGCGCGCACACGGCCGTCGTGGAAACCCACCGGGCGGCCGAGCGCGAACTCAGGGGCGCGACAGCGGCCCATGAGCGGGCGACGGAGACGGCCGCCGAGTCCGACCGGGCCGCGCGCGAGGCCGAGGCACTGGTCGAGCGACTGGAGCGGGAGCTCGCGGACGCCCGGAGCACCGTCACCACCCTGCCGTCGGTGATCGAGCGGCACGAGCGGGACGAGACCAAGGGCCACCGCGACCTCCGGACGGCCCTGGCCGCGCTGACGCAGGCCGAGAACACCGTGCGCACCGAGCGGATCGCCGCGGCGCGGGCCGCCGCCGAACAGGCCGCGAGGGACGGGCAGTCCAGTGCGGCCCCGGCCCCCGTGCCGGCTTCGCCGACTCCCGTCGCGCCCGGCGTCCCGCGTTCCCACGAGCCGGCGGCCGATGTCGCCGACGACTCGCGGGTGCAGGCCGTGCTCCCGGCGATCGCCGACGCGAACAGCGCGATCCGGCAGGCCGCGACCCAACTCGCCACCGAACGGCCCGCGTTGGTGACGGCGCAGGAGACCGTCGCCAATCGGCCGGCTGACATCCGCAGGGCGAAAGAGGCCCACGGCAAGGCCCTGGAGCAGACGCGGCAGGATGCGGCGGACGTGGTCCTCCAGGCCGGCAAGCTGCGGGATGCCAGGCAGCAGGAGACCGACGCCCAGGGCGAGGTGACCGAGGCCGAGAACGAGGTCGCCCACCGCGAGGGAGAGGTCGTCGCCGCCGTCGCCGCGCAGATACAGGCCGCCGCCGACCGGACGTCGGCCACCGACGCACTGCCCGACCTGGCCGGCGACGTCCGGGACAGCGCCCCGAACCCCGAACAGTCACCGCGGACCACCTTCGCCACCACCCCGCCCCGCTGGCCCACTCCCGACGGCCGGCCCACCCCCCTCCCGGCCGGCGGCCAGACCCACACCCCGGCGCCCGCCACCACCACGGCCACATCCACGCCCACACCGACCCCGGCGAGACAGCGGCCGAAGAAGAGCGGACCGTCCAAGTCCGGTACGAGCGGCGGCAAGAACACCGGAACCGACAAAAGCAAGGGCAACGGCAAGCCCTCACTCGCGCAGTCGCCCGCACGGCTCGCCACGACCCCGGCCGCCCCGCTGTCCCCGTACGTCACCCCCACCGGCAGCGTCGTCCAGACCCCCGGCGACGGCTACTGCCTCCTCTACGCCGTCATCGGCAGCGACCCCCAGTTGGTCGCCGACCGACTGGGGCAGACCGACGCGGGCACCGCAGGCTGGCTCGCGCGGCCCGACCGCGTACGCCAGACCCTCACGGAGCTGGCCCAGGACCCGCAGACCGCGGCCCAGGGGGCAGGCCATCTGCGGGCCGCGCAGGAGGGGTTGCAGAACCTGGTGCTGGCCCGGCTGGCGGCGGCACGCGACGGCAGCCGGCCGCTCCCGCCCCAGGTGCTCGGCCAGCTCCGGGGCGTCCTCGCCGACGGGTTCGCCGAGACGGTGCGGAACGCGACCGACACCGACGTCGACGACCAACTGGCCGAGTACGGCATCCAGGGCATGAGCCACGCCGAGGACCTGGCCCCGGACGACCTCCAGGCCCGCTACATGCAAGCCGTCACGCTGCCGGGCGCGCCGCCCGCACCGGCCGGCGCCGCGCCGAGCAACCGGCGGATGTTCGCCTATCTCCGTTCGGTGAACGCACTGCCGGGGCTAGCCGACATGACACCGGACGAGCGCCGGTCGCTGCTGATCGCCGCCTACGACTGGAGCACCGCCCCCCTCACCGACTACGAAGCGGGCGAGCTCGAACACGCGGTACTCAACTGGTCCGACGAGTGGGAGAACGAGGTCGGCGACACCTTCCTGCCGCTGCTCGCCGACACCCTCGGCACCCCGATCCACGCCTTCCAGCCGGTGTCCGACCCGCTCGCCGGCGCCGTCGTGCCCGGCGGTCCCCGGGGCATCATGCTGCGCTACGGCCCGACCACCGACGCACGCCCGCTGGAGGTCCACTACACGGGCCTGAACCACTACAGCGCCAGCGAGGTACGCCCGCCGACCATCACCCCGTCGAACGCTCCCCGGGGCCCTGAAGACGCCAACAGCGTTCAGCCGAGCGGTCGTTACCGTCCCGCGCCCGCACGCAACCCTGACGACGACGGGCCCGCGTCCCATGTCGCCGATCCCGCGCCGAAGGACTCCTGGTTCGGGCTGCGTGCGTATGCCCGTCCCGCCGTTCACGCCACCGAGCGGTTCGATCCGCACGCGGACCAGTCCGCCCCGCCCCGCCCGGGTGTCCTCAGCGGTGCGACGACTCTCGTCCGCACCCGCATCCGTCGTATCCAGGCACCCAACGGTCAGTGGGTCCGGGACTACACGCTCAACCTCCCGGTCACCTCCAACGACCCAGCCCTGACCGGCCAGTTCAAGGACCGCATCACCGCACTCCTGGACACGCACCTCAACTCCGGCCTGGAACTGCCCGGTTCGGGCGACCAGCTCCACATCAACCTCAACCTGATCGACGACCCGGCCCACCCCGAGGCGATCACCCTCACCGACACCACCGCCCCTGCCCGCGCCGACCAACTCCACCTGGACACGGGCCACTCGGACGCGGACCTCCTCCACGAAGTCCTGCACTACCTCGGTCTCCCGGACGAGCAGCGCGACAACGACTTCCTGTTGCGCAACCACCCGAACAGCACCACGGTCCGCACCACCGGCCTCATGGCCGACACCCACACCCCCATCCACATCCCGCGCCGCTACCTCCGCACCATCGAGAACGTCACCGCTGCCGGTCCTCAACTCCACGACCACACAGGCCAGAACGAGAACGGCCCCACCCAAGACCCCGACACCACCCCCATCCCCGCGGACGGCACCCTCACCTGGCCCACCTCCAACGCCCCGGTCGCGCCGCCCTCTTCGACGTTCGTCCTCGCCTACGGGTCCCAACTGGACGGCAACGTAGGCCTGGTGCACCTCGAACCGCTGTCGGCGGACGTCGTGAACGGGCTGCACCAGCAGGTGATGACGGCGCTCGGGCTGCCGCGCGCGGCGGACACGCATCCGGTGCGGGAGCAGTTGCGGACGGTGGCGAGCGCCGAGGTGCTGGTGATCAACCTGCCGTATCTGCGCGGCAGTCTGGGCTTCCGGATCACGCTGACCGTGGACGGCCGGGACCGGGACGTGGACCTGCGGATGCGGCTCGCGAACCCAGTCGCGTCGGCCCGGTACGGGCAGGCCGAGGGCGCCGAGCGGGACGTACGGGTGGAGCGGCGTGGCATCGGTTCCCAGGAGTCGGTGTCGTCGGAGGCGTCCGGCAACATCCGTACCCTGCTGCTGCCTTGGACCGCGCTGTTCCCGGTGAGCAGGGCGATCCCGGTGCGCGGTGTCGACGTGGCGCTGACCCTCGCGCTGACCTTGAACCAGCTCTCGTCGAGCGCGTCGGTGACCTCGGTGGTGCAGTCGACGACGGCACAGCGCAGCAACGAGCCCTCGGAGCCGTACGACTTCACCGCGCTGTGGGACGTACGGCTGGACACTCCGGTGCTGGCCGCGCCCGTCACCTGGGGGGCGCCGCAGTCGCACGGGCCGGTGACCTTCTGGTTCCCGCAGCATCTGGCGTGGGACGAGGAAGGGGAGTTGCCGGAGGCGGCGGGTCTGGACGATCTGCCGGTGTGGGGCGTGGACACGGTGGCGGAGCCGGGGCGGCTGCTCGCGGAGGCGTTGCAGCACTTCGTCGCGCCGCTGCGGAACCTGGACAAGGACTCCCTGGCGGAACTGGAGACATTCCTGTCGGAGCCGTTGCTGCGGGGCACCCTGCCGATGCAGCGGGAC
This sequence comes from Streptomyces sp. NBC_01478, assembly GCF_036227225.1. Classification (GTDB taxonomy): domain Bacteria; phylum Actinomycetota; class Actinomycetes; order Streptomycetales; family Streptomycetaceae; genus Streptomyces. The sequence continues at coordinate 8,752,793 of NZ_CP109444.1, forward strand.
CGGGGTGTCTTCTCGCCGGTGCTGCTGGACGGTTCGGGGCGTGCGGTCGGCATGTTCCAGTTGTCGACCGAGGTGGAGGTGGGGGAGCCGCTGCGACGGAGCGTCCCCGGGAAGATCAACCTGGAGAGCCATCTGACGCAGGTGGTGAAGATCGACGCCCAGTCGAAGTACAGCAGTGGTGTGTCCCTGTCCGGGAGTGCCGGTCCGGCACTCACCGGCGACCACACGGAGGGGCACCCGGACGCGTCACGGCGGCCCGGCGGCGGTGTGCTGGGACGGGCCTCGGTCCAGGCTGGCACCAGCGACGCGCTGACCCAGAGCGGCAGCGCGGCACTGATGCACGCGGTGCGCACCAACCGCAGCCATCTGCTGGCGCCTGCCCAGGTGCGGCACACACTGGTGCTGCATCTGCCGGGCGGCGGACGGCGGACCTTCGATCCGGGTGACTGGCCGCGCGGTATGCATCTGCGGCTGCTGACCGCCGAGGACGCCCAGGGGCATGCCCCGACGGCCGACGAACTACGGCGCCTCCCCGTGGAGTTGGAGCATCTGCGGTCGATCGGCACCACGGCCACACCGCTGGGCGTGGACGGCGCCGAGCCCCTCTTCGTGCACGCCGAGAACTGGCTGCGCCGCGAGGGTTTCCTGCCCGCCGACACCAACGCGCGCAACCGCGTGCTGCCCGACGAGGCGCTGGTGCAGGCCCAGTTGAACAACCTGCGCAGGTTCGAGCAGACCCGGTCCCAGGTGGGGCAGCGGGCCGCGACGGACGCCATGCTGGACGGCGGTCACCCGCTCTTCCTGGAGATCCCGACCGTGAGCGGCACCCGCCGGGTGCGGCTCGTGCTCAGCGCGGTGCGCGGCGACGGCGAGAGCACCCACACCACGGTGCTGCCCGATGTGCAGGGCATCGGTCTGGCCTCGCTGTCGACGGTGGCCACCGACCAGAACGGGTCGCAGTACGGGGCGTCGTACGGCGCCGGCGGTTCGTTCGGAGTGCCGGTGCGCGGCGGCGCGTGGACCCTCGGCGGCACCGGCGACCATGTGCGCTCCCACCAGGTGCAGCACGACAACAGCGTGCAGGTGTCCCTCGGGCACGACCAGCAGTTCATCGGCAGCGGGGCGGGGCAGCGCAGCGAGGTGTTCGAGGTGCCGGCGGAGTTGTCGCTCGACCTGTACGAGGGACCGGGGGAAGAGCCCCTGGTGCGGTTCGCGCACGAGACGGTCCAGGAGCCGTACGTCCCGCACGGCGCCCCGCCGCCCGGCCCGAACGACCCGCCCGCGCCCCCGCCGCCGGACCGGGTGCCGGGCGTGCTGCGGCTGTCGGTGCCGACGCACCGCACGCTGCCGGCCGACGAACCCGTCCCGGCGGCGCCCGCCGCGCACACCGTGCGGGCCGCCACCGCCGCCGACCGCACGCTGCTCGACCTGACCGACGAGCACGGCGGCCCGCTGCCCGACTCGGTGCCGCTGCCGGACGACGCGATGGTGGAGGTGTTCCGGGGGTCGGCCGCGCTGGACGACGCGTTCCGCGCGGTGCTCGGCAACACCTACCAGGGGCATCCGGCGCGCGGTCTGCTGGACGGCGTACGGGACGCGGTCGTGGATCGAACTCCGGCTCCGGTGGCGCGTGTCGGGCGTGCTGTGGGCGAGTCGCTGGCCGGCGCCGCGGCCACCGACCCGACCACCGTGACGGCGGAGATGCTGACCGCCGCCCGCAGCCCCGCCGCCCTGCTGGCCCGCGGCCACCAGGTGTTCAAGGGCGCGTACGTGGTCGAGGGCCTCACCCTGCCCGGGCTCGCCGCGGACGAGGTGCTGTCGGTGGAGATCAGGGGCACCCTGCGCCGACCGCACGCGTCGGGCGCCATCACCCAGTACTTCGAGTCCGGGCTCAGCGCGGCCGACGGCGCCGGACAGCAGCGCGGGGTGGCCGGCGCCGCGCAGTGGGCGGGCGGCGTCACCGCGGTCCGCAACAGCTCCTCGGTCCAGACCCCGGGCTCCGACCAGGCCGCGGGCAACGACGGCGACATCGGAGGCCTGGGCGAGGGCGGCACGATGCACCGCCGCGCCGACGAACCGGCACAGCAGGAGGGCGCCGCCACGACCGGTTCCGCGCCCCGCCGGGCGAGCCTCAACCCCTCGGCCCGCTACACCCGCACCACCCGCACCGATCTGTCACGGGCGCTGGCCTCCTCGACGGTCGTCAACCGCACGGCCACCGAGGCCGGCGCCCAGCACCGCATCACGGCCGACGCGCTCCTGCTGGTCACCTTCCGGCGCGGCCGGCGCAACGCCGTCGGCAACGCGCTCGGGCAGGGCGAGGGCCGCGCCGTGACGGTGGCGGTCGAACTCCCGGACGCCGTACGGTTCCTGGCCACCCCGGCGCAGATCCGGCGCCACGCCGCATGGTTCACGACCGTGCCCGGACTCACCGTGCCCGCCCCGGTACCGGGCTCCGTGCCGCTGCCGCGCCGCTTCGTCGCCTCCCGCGAGGTGGGCCTCGGCAGCGTCCAGGCGATGGACCAGTACACCGACGCCACCCGCACGGTGCTGCGCCCCGACCTGCTGCGCGCCCAACTCCTCACCCTCATCGAGGAGGACGCGCCCGGCACGACCCGGCCGGGCCACGCGTCGTACCTCTCGGGCGTGGCCACCCGCATCGCGGACCTCACCTCCACGGCCGGCCTGCGCACCCTGGCGGGTCGCGGCCCCGGCCGCGTCCAGCGCTTCCGCTTCCGGCACGTCGGCTACGGCGGCGCCCGCCTCGTCGAGGTCACCCTCGCGGCCCGGCCGGACGCCGACGACCACGCGCTACGACAGTTGCGCGGCCACCCGGCGGCAGCGGGCTCCGGCATCGAGCAGTACCACGGCCACACCCCGTCCTCGGTGACCGACCGGACCGCCGACACCACCCGGCACGCCGGGTTCGTCCAGTTCCAGACCCGGCTCCCCAGGCCCACCGGCGGCCCCCGCACCGACCGGGCGGGCGCTCTGCTCAGCGCCGACACGGTGCGCGGCAACTCGGCACGGGTGACCCGCGCCGCCGAGGACCGGTACTGGCTGCGCACCGACAACGTCGCCGACTTCGACGGCGTCCCGTACCGGATCACCGCCACCGTACGGTCCACGGTGACCGCCGACTGGCTGGTGGACCTGCCGGGCAGCGTGTTCCAGCACGGCGTGCTCAGCCTGACCGACGCCAACACCCCGCTCGCCCACCGCGTCGCCCACCTCTTCCTCGGCCGCCCGACCCGCACCACGACGGTGCACGCCACCGCCGCGCTGCGCTTCACCGGCAGCGAGACCGCCGAACCCGCCCCGGCCGAGAGGCAGTTGACGGCCGGCCGGGCGGAGCGCCGGCCGACGGCGACCGGGCGCCGCTTCACACCGGGCGGCCCCGCACCGGTCTTCGGCTTCGACGCGGGCACCGAACTCGCCGCCGCGCTCGGCGAGGTGGCCCCGGCCCTGACCAACTCCTGGCAGTCGCTGGCCGCTTCCGACTCCGCGGACACCACCGCCGTACGGATCGGCGAACTCCTCCAGGCGGGCACCGTCTCGCTGGACCACCCGCGCGGCCCGGGCGGCCTCACCACCACGATGCCGGGCGCCCGCCCGTTCCAGGGCGCCCCCGGCACCCCGCCCCGGCTCACCGTGGAGCTGTACCGGCCGCGTCCGGTGACCGACACCGGCGATGTGACGGTGGACCGGGTGCGGCTCAGCACGTTCAGCGCGGGCTCCTCCTCGCACGCGGGCATCACCGGGAGTCTCTCGGCGCAGGGCGGCTTCAGCGCCGACGACTCCAACCGCCAACTGCTCGGCTTCACCGTGCCGGTACTGGCGCGCCAGGCGCAGGACCCGGGCGTGGGCGCGGGTGTCGCCGGCATCCGCCGCGAGTGGCTCAAGCACGGCAACACGAGCACCCCGGAGGGCTCGCGCGGCACCCGCAGCCACGAGATCCTCGCCGACGCGCTGCTCACCGTCCACGGCCCGAACGGCACCCGGTACGTGTCCGGCACGGTCCGGCTGCGCCCCCTGGAGCGCGACCTCCTCGGCCACGGCGTCACCACCCCGCGCACCGACCCGGGCGTGTACGACGGCGCGTCCGTGACCCGCGCGGCAGCCGACGCCCAGGCCCAGGACGGCCGCGCGGACGACGTCCTGCGCGACTGGCGCACGGTGTCGCTCCGCGACCTCCCGACCCTGCTGGCCCGCGGCATCGAGACGGCCCAGGACCCGGCACCCGACACCGACCCCATGCTCCAACTCTGGCTGGCCACGGACGGCAGCGCGGAACAGACGGCCCGCGCCCTGTACGCCGCTTCGGGTACGGCCGTGCGGCTACGGCGGCCCGTCGAACTCGCCCTGCGCGACGGCGAGGGCGTGCGCTTCCGCCGGTTCGACGTGAACGGGAACCCGGAGACGACACCGGGGGTGGAGGAGCGCGACGCGGGGCTGCGCGACGAGGAGCCGGAGGACCGGGGCCCGAGCAGTGCGGGCCCGAGCAGCGGGGGTCGGGGCGGCTCGGGTCGCGGTGTCCGGGGCGGGGACGGCGCGAGTCAGGGCGACGCCGCGCACGACCTCGGCTGGCGGGCCGTACGCGATCAGATCCGGATGCTGGAGGCGGCCGGGCAGGCGGAGGACGACGCCCGGGTGCAGGAGGCCCAGCTCCAGGAGGGGATGCCGGAGGCCCGACGCGCGCTGGAGGAGGCGAGGCCGCCGGTGGCACAGGCGGAACGGGACGTGACCGACGCCCGCGCCGCCGCGGACACCGCCGCCGGCGAACTCGTCCTCGCCGAGCGGGCTGCCACGGACGCCGCCGAGCTCGATCGGGAACGACGGGCCCGTGTAACGGAGTTGAGCACGGACCTCCAGGACCGGACCGAGCGGGTGACGGCCGCGACCCGGGCGACGGAGGAGTTCCACGAGGCGGTCCGGACGGCAGAGGGAGAACTGGGGGCGGCGCGGGAGGCCGTACGAGAGGCGACGGAGGCCGCGCGCGAAGCGGCGGAACGGGCCGCCCGGCAGCCGGCCGACTCGGCTGCGCAGGGCGGGAGTTCGACTCGCGGCGAGGGCAACTCCGGCTCGGACGGCCCGAGTTCCCTCGCCCGGAGTGAGTCGCGCCGGAACCGGGCACAGCGTGCGCTGGACCAGGCGCTGACGGCGGCCGCGGCGGCGGACCGCGCCGTCGAGACCGCCCGGCACGCCGCCGACGACACCAGGGGCCGGCTCGGCCTGGCCCAGGACGCCGCCCGTACCGCCGCCGACGCCCTGACCCGGGCCCGGAACCTCGTCACGACGGCGACCGCGACGGACCGCACGGCCCAGGCCGCGCTCACCGCCGCCACCGCACTCCACGACCGGACGGTCGCCGCGCGGGACGCGGCCCAGGAGGCCTTGGACGCCCTCGGCCTGGAGATCACCGACGCGCTCGCCGAACAGGCCCGGCAGGCGGCCCGGCAGCGCCACGCGCAGCGGGACCTCGGCGATGTCGTGGCTGTCCTGGAGGCCGAGCGAGCGGCGGCGGGCGACGGCACGGCACTCCTGACGACCGGCTCCCTGGCCGCCACCCCGGCGACCTGGCCGCGCCGCACCCCCCGCCCGACACCGGCCCGCATCGGCGCCGGCCCGATGGCCGAACTGAGGGAGGAGCCGGAGAACGAACCGGAGGTCGAGCCCGAGGCCGAAGTGGCGCCCCAGGAACCGGAGTTCCGGCCGGACGGAGCCGAGAACGGCACCGACGAGGAGTTCGAGGGCGACGACGAGGACAACGGGAACGACGAGGGCAATGGGGACGACGGCGACGGCGACGGTGACGACGGCGACGACGCGAACGCCCGGCGCGAAGGAGGCTCCGGAGGCGGTGCCCGCTACCGCCCCGCCGTATCGCGGGCGCAGGGCCCGGAGACGTTCGCCCGCTCACTGGCCCAGTTGCTCACCGCCCCCGGCACCGCCGCGTCCGGCGCCGGCGCCCCCACCTGGCCCCGCACCCGCGATCCCCACACCGCCCTCCTCACCTGGGCCCGGGCCGACGTGGCGGCGCACGGTGCCCCCGACGACGCGGCGCTCCCGGCCCGGGACACCTCGGTGCCGACCGGCGCACTGGCGGAAATCGGCGCCCTCACCGAGGAGTTGCGCGCCCAGTCGATCCTCCAGAACGGCACGGTGACCGTCGCGGAGGCCGGACTGGACGACCCCGCGCGCCTCGCCCTGGTACTGGCCCGACCCGATGACACCCTCGTCTACGTGTCCACCTTGGCGGCCCTGGTCGCACGGGGCACCGGGCGACCGGTCCAGGTGCTCGGCCCCGACGGCCGCACCGACCGGTTCGGCCCGGCCGACGGCACCCCACTGACCCTCTACTTCGACGGCAACCGGTTCTCGGTCAACCCGCCCGCCCCGGACGACAACTGACCGGTCGTCATCCGATCATCTCTCTGGAAGGAACAGCATGTCCGGCAAGAACAGCCCGCAGCACCAGGCAGCGACGGGCGGGACGGAGCCCGCCCCGGCCCCGGACACCACCACGGGCGGCGCCCCCGAGACCGGAACGGCACTCCCGCCGACCAGCGGTGAGACGACGGCCGGCGCCTCGGAGACCGCGGCGCAGGCGGAAGCGGCACTCGCGGCCCCGGCCCAACTCCCGTCCACCGGCGCGGGCGTGACCGGGGAAGCCGGTGTCGGAGCCGGATCCGGAGCCGGAGCCGGAGCCGGAGCCGGTATCGGCGTCGGCGCCGACGAAGCCGCAGATCCGGCAGCGGAACCGGAACCGGAACCGGAACCGGACCACCACGCCGACCCCGCCTCTGCATCCGCCTCCGCATCCGCGTCTGCCTCCGACCCGGACCCGGACCCCGACGCCCTGGCCGCCACCGCGATCGGAGCATCGTCGGAATCCGGAGCAGGTTCCGGATCCGACGAAGGCACCGCCGTTGCGGCCCCCGCCTTCGGCCGCCCCTCCCGAGGGCTCCTCGCCGGCGCCGCGATAGCCGGTGCGCTGCTGATCGGCGTGCCGTTCCTGGTGTCCGGCCTGCTCGGCCGGTCGAGTTCGGACGGGAAGCCGTCGGAGCAAGTGGCCGACGCGGGAACCGTGTTGAACGGCGCGACGACGAACATCGGTGCCGGCGCCTACGGTTCGGCCAGCCCGGACCCGGCCTCGCCGAAGCCGACCCCCACTCACACGACGGGCGGCGGCAAGAACAACACGGTGAAGAACGGTGGGGGAGCGGCGGCCGCCGGTGCCGGTTCCGGTGCCGGGGTGATCGCGGGCAGTTCCGCCCAGGCTCCCAAGAAGACGTCCTCCGGCGGGAGTACGAAGAAGAAGTCCACCACGACCAAGGCCACGGCCACCAAGACGGTGACCACCGCGCCCGGCACCACCATCTACAGCCACGCCTCCAACAAGTGCATCGAGATGGTGGGTCACAAGGGCGCCGACGGTTCGCCGCTGCAGATCAACAGCTGCACCGGCAAGAACTGGCAGAAGTGGGACTTCCGTTCGGACGGCACGATCCGCTCGATGGGCCTGTGCATGGACGTCGCCTGGGGCTCGTCGGCGAACGGCGCGGTGATCCAGATCGCGGTGTGCAGCGGCAACCCGGCCCAGCAGTTCCGCCTCAACTCCAGCAACGACCTGGTCAATCCGCAGGCCAACAAGTGCGTGGACGTCAAGGACCAGGGAACCGCCAACGGCACCCGGCTCCAACTCTGGGACTGCAACGGCCAGGACAACCAGAAGTGGAGCACCCGCTGAACACGGCGGTGCCGCCGCACCGGTCAAGGCACGGCGGCACCATGGCACTCTGGGCAGCCAAGTCGCCCTCAGATGCCCCGTATGGAAGCTAGATGTCCCGGAAGATCTCGATCTGCGCCCCGACGGAGTTGAGCCGCTCCGCCAGATCCTCGTAACCGCGGTTGATGACATACACGTTGCGCAGCACGGACGTGCCCTCCGCCGCCATCATCGCGAGCAGGACGACCACCGCGGGCCGCAGCGCCGGCGGGCACATCATCTCGGCGGCCCGCCAGCGGGTCGGGCCCTCGACCAACACGCGGTGCGGGTCGAGGAGTTGGAGACGGCCGCCGAGGCGGTTGAGGTCCGTGAGGTAGATCGCGCGGTTGTCGTAGACCCAGTCGTGGATGAGGGTCTGCCCCTGCGCGACCGCCGCGATGGCCGCGAAGAACGGCACGTTGTCGATGTTCAGGCCGGGGAACGGCATCGGGTGGATCTTGTCGATCGGCGCCTCCAGTTTGGAGGGCCGGACCGTGAGGTCCACCAGGCGGGTACGGCCGTTGTCCGCGACGTACTCGGGCGTGCGGTCGTGGTCGAGGCCCATCTCCTCCAGGACCGCGAGCTCGATCTCCAGGAACTCGATGGGCACCCGGCGGACCGTCAGCTCCGACTCGGTGACGACGGCGGCGGCCAGCAGGCTCATCGCCTCGACCGGGTCCTCGGAGGGGGAGTAGTCCACGTCGACGTCGATGGTGGGCACGCCGTGCACGGTGAGCGTGGTGGTGCCGATGCCCTCGACCCGTACGCCGAGCGCCTCCAGGAAGAAACAGAGGTCCTGGACCATGTAGTTGGAGGACGCGTTGCGGATGACCGTGGCGCCGTCGTGGCGGGCGGCGGCGAGCAGCGCGTTCTCGGTAACGGTGTCGCCGCGCTCGGTCAGCACGATCGGCCGGTCGGGGGAGACGGACCGGTCGACCTGCGCGTGGTAGAGGCCCTCGGTCGCGGCGATGTCGAGCCCGAAGCGGCGCAGCGCGATCATGTGCGGCTCGATGGTGCGCGTGCCGAGGTCGCAACCGCCCGCGTACGGCAGCTTGAAGCTGTCCATGCGGTGCAGCAGCGGGCCGAGGAACATGATGATCGAGCGCGTGCGCTTGGCGGCCTCCGCGTCGATCGCGGCCATCTCCAGCTCGGCCGGCGGCACGATCTCCAGGTCCACGCCGTCGTTGATCCAGCGGGTGCGGACGCCGATCGAGCCGAGTACCTCCAGAAGGCGGTACACCTCCTCGATCCGCGCGACCCGGCGCAGCACTGTGCGCCCCTTGTTGAGGAGCGAGGCGCACAGCAGTGCCACGCATGCGTTCTTGCTGGTCTTCACGTCGATGGCGCCGGACAGCCGACGACCGCCGACCACCCTGAGATGCATCGGACCGGCATAGCCCAGTGAGACGATTTCGCTGTCCAGTGCTTCACCGATTCGAGCGATCATCTCAAGGCTGATGTTTTGGTTGCCGCGCTCGATGCGGTTGACGGCGCTCTGACTGGTGCCGAGCGCCTCGGCGAGCTGTGTCTGTGTCCAGCCCCGATGCTGCCGGGCGTCACGGATGAGCTTGCCGATACGTACGAGGTAGTCGTCTGCCATGAGGCCGAGGTTATCTCAGATATGAGATGGCGCCTCTTGAGGGGGCCGTTAGGGTGACGGCCGGTCAGTCGTCCTTCTTGGTGCGCGTCTTGCGCCACCCGAAAGGCCCGGGCAAATCCATCGATGTCGTACGACGTCCTGTGGTGCTGCGTGTGTACCGCGGGCCGCGCTTGCCACCCGTGGTGAACGACATGGACCCCTTGTTGATGTTCAGCCGAAGCCAAGGAAGGATCCGGAAACTCTTGCGGAACGTGAGCGGCATCCCGCCCCCTTTCGTCTCGCACCGGGTACCCCGAAGTCGCGCGGGTATGGCGGCGGGAGAGGTGGGGCTAGCGTCGAGGCATGATCTCCGACGCGTCGTTGCCCGGGCACGAGCTCACGGCCACCAGCTCGACCGTGGTCTACCGGAACCGCTGGATGACCGTTCGCGAGGACAGGACGGTGCGTCACGACGGCGCGGAGGGCTTGTACGGCGTGGTGCACAAACCCGACTTCGCGCTGATCGTTCCGCATGAGGACGGGGGCTTCCACCTCGTTGAGCAGTACCGGTATCCGGTGAAGGCCCGCTATTGGGAGTTCCCTCAGGGCGCGTGGGAAGACAGACCGGACGCGGACCCGCTGGACTTGGCGCGCGGTGAACTCGCGGAGGAGACGGGCCTGTCCGCTCGGACGATGACGCCCCTGGGGCACCTCTTCGAGGCCTATGGATACTGCGACCAGGGGTTTCACGTCATTCTCGCCACGGATCTCACCCGTGGCGAACCTCACCCGGACGACGAGGAAGCCGGCTTGATCAGCCGCTGGTTCTCCGAGGCGGACGTGTGGCGGCTGATCGCCGAAGGCCGGTTCAAGGACGCTCCGTCGGTAGCGGCCCTGGCGCTGTTCCAGCAGTACCGCAAGGGCCAGGGCTGAGACCGGGCGGCGGCAAGCGGCACCTCGATCGGTGTGCCGCCGGATCGCCGCGCGTGCTGGTGGGATCCTTGGCCGGTGTTCTCATCCGATCCTGTGGGCGCCGTCTTCTTCGATGTCGACGGCACCCTCGTCCCCGGTACGAGTTCGTCGGTTTTCCTGGCCGGCTTCCTTGGTCATCGGGACGAGTTGGCCGAGGCCGAGGACGCCTATGCCTCCGGCGCCCTGGACAATCGGCAGGTTTCCGAGCTGGATGCCGCGGGTTGGGCGGGCGTGCCCGAAGAGCAGGTCTCCGGCCGGCTCGACGGGCTTCCCTTGGTCTCGGGCATCACGGAGACCGTGGCCTGGTGCCGGCGGAACAAACTGGTGCCCGTGCTGGCGACCCTCGCCTGGTCGCCGGTCGGCAGCCACCTGGCCGACCGATTCGGCTTCCACGCGTTCAGCGGACCTCGGCTGGAGACCGCGGACGGCCGGTTCACGGGCCGGGTCGCCCGTCACTTCGACGAGTACGGCAAACGGGATTTCGCCCTCGCGCAGGCGCGAGAGCTGGGGTCGACCCTCCGCTCGTGCGGAGCCGTCGGGGACAGCCGCTCCGACCTGCCGCTGTTCGCGTCCGTCGGGTTGAGCGTGGCGTTCAACGCCTCGGCGGGAGCGCGGGCGGCGGCGACCGCCACGGTGGACGGCGGCGACCTGCGAGCCGTGCTTCCCGTCCTGAGCCGCTTGGTCACCGTCACTCGTTCACGGCCGTCCGCGGAAGGCTGAGAGAGGTCCGGGCATGACCAGCCCGCCCCCATGTACTAGAGTTATCTCGACATCGAGATATCTGCCGAGGTGCACCGCAGCCGCACACTCCGCCGGACCCAGCAGTAAGGCTTGCCTAACTTAGCCTTACCTTAGCGGATCGGCCAGGACGTCGTAGCGGCAGGATGCGGTGGGAACGCGCACATCAATGAAGGAGACTGTCGTGTCGGCGAACAGCTTCGACGCCCGCAGCACGCTGCAGGTCGGCGACGAGTCGTACGAGATCTTCCGCCTGGACAAGGTGGAGGGCTCGGCCCGGCTCCCCTACAGCCTTAAGGTCCTGCTGGAGAATCTGCTCCGCACCGAGGACGGCGCGAACATCACCGCCGACCACATCCGCGCCCTCGGCACCTGGGACTCGCAGGCCCAGCCGTCGCAGGAGATCCAGTTCACGCCGGCCCGCGTGATCATGCAGGACTTCACCGGCGTGCCCTGCGTCGTCGACCTCGCCACCATGCGTGAGGCCGTCAAGGAGCTGGGCGGCGACCCGGCGAAGATCAACCCCCTCGCGCCGGCCGAGCTGGTCATCGACCACTCCGTCATCGCGGACAAGTTCGGCACCCACGAGGCGTTCGCGCAGAACGTCGAGCTGGAGTACGGCCGCAACCGCGAGCGCTACCAGTTCCTGCGCTGGGGCCAGACCGCGTTCGACGAGTTCAAGGTCGTCCCGCCGGGCACCGGCATCGTCCACCAGGTCAACATCGAGCACCTGGCCCGCACGGTCATGGTCCGAGGCGGCCAGGCGTACCCCGACACCCTGGTCGGCACCGACTCGCACACCACGATGGTCAACGGCCTCGGTGTGCTGGGCTGGGGCGTCGGCGGCATCGAGGCCGAGGCCGCGATGCTCGGCCAGCCGGTCTCGATGCTCATCCCGCGTGTCGTCGGTTTCAAGCTCACGGGCGAGCTGACCCCGGGCACCACCGCCACGGACCTCGTGCTGACCATCACCGAGATGCTCCGCAAGCACGGCGTGGTCGGCAAGTTCGTCGAGTTCTACGGCGAGGGCGTCGCCGCCACCTCCCTCGCGAACCGCGCCACCATCGGCAACATGTCGCCGGAGTTCGGTTCCACCGCCGCGATCTTCCCGATCGACGACGAGACCCTGAAGTACCTGCGCCTGACCGGCCGCGACGAGCAGCAGGTCGCGCTCGTCGAGTCGTACGCCAAGGAGCAGGGCCTCTGGCTGGACCCGGCCGCCGAGCCCGACTTCTCCGAGAAGCTGGAGCTGGACCTCTCGACGGTCGTCCCGTCGATCGCAGGACCGAAGCGCCCGCAGGACCGCATCGTCCTGGCGAACGCCTCCGAGCAGTTCAAGAGCGACGTGCGCAACTACGTCGCCGACGACGACGAGGCGGGCAAGGAGTCCTTCCCGGCCTCCGACTCCCCGGCCGCCAGCAACGGTGTGCCGAGCAACCCCGTCACGGTCACCGCCCCCGACGGCTCGACCTACGAGCTGGACCACGGCGCGGTGACGGTCGCGGCCATCACCTCCTGCACCAACACCTCGAACCCGTACGTCATGGTCGCCGCCGCGCTCGTCGCGAAGAAGGCCGTGGAGAAGGGTCTGACGCGGAAGCCCTGGGTCAAGACCACCCTCGCGCCCGGCTCCAAGGTCGTCACCGACTACTTCGACAAGGCGGGGCTCACCCCCTACCTCGACAAGGTCGGCTTCAACCTCGTCGGCTACGGCTGCACCACCTGCATCGGCAACTCGGGCCCGCTGCCCGAGGAGGTCTCCAAGGCCGTCAACGACCATGACCTGGCCGTCACTTCGGTGCTCTCCGGCAACCGCAACTTCGAGGGCCGGATCAACCCCGACGTCAAGATGAACTACCTGGCGTCCCCGCCGCTGGTCGTCGCGTACGCCCTCGCGGGCTCCATGAAGGTGGACATCACCAAGGACGCGCTCGGCGTCGACCAGGACGGCAAGCCGGTCTACCTCGAGGACATCTGGCCGACCGAGGCCGAGGTCAACGACGTCGTCGCGAACTCCATCGGCGAGGACATGTTCAACAAGTCCTACGCCGACGTCTTCGCGGGCGACGCCCAGTGGCAGGCGCTGCCCATCCCGGAGGGCAACACCTTCGAGTGGGACGCGCAGTCGACCTACGTGCGCAAGCCCCCGTACTTCGAGGGCATGACGATGGAGACCACCCCGGTCTCGGACATCGACGGCGCCCGCGTCCTCGCCAAGCTCGGCGACTCGGTCACCACCGACCACATCTCGCCCGCCGGTGCCATCAAGGCCGACACCCCGGCCGGCAAGTACCTCACCGAGCACGGCATCGAGCGGCGTGACTTCAACTCCTACGGCTCGCGCCGGGGCAACCACGAGGTCATGATCCGCGGCACCTTCGCCAACATCCGCCTGCGCAACCAGGTGGCGCCGGGCACCGAGGGCGGCTTCACCCGCGACTTCACGCAGGCCGACGCCCCCGTCTCCTTCATCTACGACGCCTCGCGCAACTACATCGAGCAGGGCATCCCGCTGGTCATCCTGGCCGGCAAGGAGTACGGCTCCGGCTCGTCCCGCGACTGGGCCGCCAAGGGCACCGCGCTCCTCGGCGTCAAGGCCGTCATCGCCGAGTCCTACGAGCGCATCCACCGCTCGAACCTCATCGGCATGGGCGTCATCCCGCTCCAGTACCCGGCGGGCCAGACCGCCGAGTCCCTCGGTCTGACCGGCGAGGAGTCCTTCTCCGTCGCCGGCATCACCGAGCTGAACGACGGCACCACCCCGAGCACGGTCAAGGTCACCACCGACACCGGCGTGGAGTTCGACGCGGTCGTCCGCATCGACACCCCCGGCGAGGCCGACTACTACCGCAACGGCGGCATCCTGCAGTACGTGCTGCGCAACCTGATCCGCAACTAGCGGCTCCGGTACGGCAGTTGAGGGCCGCATCCCCGGTGACGGGGGTGCGGCCCTCCGCCGTTGTGCTACAGCCAGCCGCGCTGCGCCGCCCGCAGGCCGAGCTGGAAGCGGCTCGCCGCCCCGAGCCGTTCCTGGAGGTCGCTCACCCGCCTCCGCAGCGTGCGCAGGCTGACTCCCAGATGGCGGGCGACCGCCTCGTCCTTCAGCCCGGCCGCCAGCAGCCGCGTCAACGCCTGCTCGTCCTCGGAGAGTTCGCCGTTCCCCCCGGGCCGGCCGAGCGGGGTCGCCTGCTGCCAGGCCAGCTCGAAGAGCTTCTGCAGGGCCTCGGTCACCGCCGAGTGCCATACGACGACGGCGCAGTAGCCGCCCGCCGCCGACGAGGTCAGCGGGAGCAGGGCCCGGCGTCCGTCGACCACCAGCAGTTTGAGCGGCACGGACGGCAACACCCGGGCCTGCTCGCCGAGTTCGACCATGTTCCAGGCACGGGACAGGGCGTTCGGATCCTCCAGGGCGGTCGCCGCGTAGATGCCGCGCGAGACGATCCCGCGCTTGAGCAGATCGGCCTGGAGGTCCACCTGCGGTGCGGGCGGGGCGAGATAGGGCGGGGTGTCGAAGAGACACACCTCGTGCTCGGCGCGGGCGTACATCTCCTCCAAGCGGGCCGCGATGGCGCCTTCGCCGGAGGCGACCTCGATCAGCCGGGACGGCTCCTCGCGCAGCAGGCCCGCCTCGTACGCGGTGGCCATCTCCTCGGCGGTGGCGGCGACCAGTTCGGACTCCGTCTCGCGCCGCCGGATCAGCGCACGGATCGCCACCCGCGGGTCGACCGCCCGTAACCCGCCCATGGAGTCCGGCGGTTGGAGCAGTCCCAGCGTGAGCAGCCGGTTGCAGGCCTCGCGCAGCTCGGCCGGGGTCGCCCCGCTCAGCAGCGACCAGCCGACCGCGCCGGCGTCGGGCTGATGGAGAATCGACCGGTACACCAGCTCGTCGAAGTTGGAGACCCCCACCGCGGCCCAAGGGCTCGCGGCAGGGGTCTGTCGTGCGGGATCCTGCGCCGTGTTCACCATGGCTCGCCACGGTAGAACTTGATTGTTAAGAATCCTTACCGTGGCTCGGTCTGCCCGATCATTTCAGGCTCACTTCAGGCCGAACGCCCGCAGTACGGTCTGGTCGATCCCGTTGCCGTCGCGGTCGGTGGCCCGCACGCGCAGCGACACCGACGTGGCGCCCTTCGCGGGCCTGAACCGTGCCTCCCCCTTCGTGACACCCACCGCTTTCCAGGACGCGCCGTCGTCGTAGGAGACCCACGCCTTCAGACTGCTCGCCCGGACGCTCCCCGACGGGTTCGCGACCGGCAGCCCGACCGTCAACTCCCGCTTGCCGTCGGCCCGGTTGAGGAGGTCGAGGCCCTTCGGTGCGATGCCGACGGTGAGCAGCGGCAGTGCCGTCGCGGAGTCGGTGTGCGCCGAGGCGAAGGTCCACTCGGTGTGCGTGCTCGTGGAGTACGCGGCCCAGGCCGCCTTGCGCTGTACGTCCAGATCGAAGCGGTACGAGGACGTGGCCGCCGGGACGTCGAAGACGCCGTACCCGCCGCGCGTCGGGTCGCCGACGAGCTGCCCGTCCGCGTAGAGACTGCCCTGCGCGGTGGCGTCGACGCCGTCGACAAGTCCGTAGTGGCCCGGCGTGGAGTCGCTCAACTCCGGTACGGAGAAGGTGAGTTCGTCGCCGTCGCGCACGGAGAGGCCGTACTCCTCGCTGCTGCCCGGCCGGACGGCCTGGCGCAGCCAGTCCTCGGTGGGCTCGGTGGCCGCCTCGGTGAAGGTCCGCAGCGGGCTCCACTCGCCCCGGTACGCCTTCCAGTTCGGATAGACGACATGCCAGGTGCGGGTGTCCGGGTCGACGTAGTAGTACTCGTCGCGTTCCGTGCCCAACTGCGTGTACACGCTGTTCTCGATGCCGAAGAGCTGCCAGGGGCGGAAGGTGTACAGGGTGTCCGCGCCCATCTCGCCGGCCGTGCCACCGTAGTAACGGGCCTTCCGCTTAACGGTGTTGGACTTGTCCAGGCGGTAGGTCTGGTTCGCGGTGATGGCGCCGCTCTGCGCGGCGAGCAGGTTGTAGACGTACGGGCTGACCGGTGTGCCGCTCAGCTTCAGCGTGACCTTCTTGCCGGTCTTCAGCAGGGCGGCCAGTCCGGCGCCCTGCTCGCCGGTGGCGATCATCAGCGGGACGGTGGTCGCCCGGTCCACGGCCTCGATCCAGAAACCGGGTGTCTTGCGGTAGGCGATGAGGTAACCCGCCCCGGCCTTGGTCGCGTTGTCCAGAGCGCTCTGCGCCCGCTCGGTGGCGCCGAGCCCGACCACCGCCACCTTGCCCTTGACGTCGAGCCCCGCGAAGTCGGCCTCGGTACCGCCGCCCGCGTCCACCGCCTGGACGGTGTGGTCACCGCTGATCTTCAACGGGAAGTCGTTGTACGTCTGGGAGTAGTAGAGCGAGGACAGCGGGGTCTTCTCCGGGCCGGTGACGCTCGCCGTCAACTCCTTGGCGTACAGCCGGAACTTGGCGGAGAATTCCAGGGTGCCCACGGTCACCTGCGGGGTCGGCGCCACATAGACGTGGTCGGTCCACCAGCCCTGGCTGTAGGTGAGGCCCCAGGCGCTGCCCGGCCCCTCCCGGTGCCAGTTGGTGCTGAAGCCCCTGAACTCGGAGTCCTCCTTCGTCTTCGGCTTGATCTCCACCGCCTTGCGGGCGTCGAGGACGACCGCGGTGTCGCCGTCGACCTTGATCTCGGGGTTGCCGACCACCGACGTGCCCACGGCCAGGCCGCTCCCGTCCTGGTCCGGGATCCAGGTCGCGATGGAGTAGGTGCCGGCCGGCACCTGCCAGGTCCAGCCGGTGCCGAGGAAGCCGTAGTCGTCGGGATAGGCGCCGTTCAGCTCCTGGAGCGTGTAGAGCGACGCCCCGGTGGACGGGTTGCCCTCGCGGTCCACGATCGAGACCTTGAGGTCGTAGGTCTTCGGCGCCTTCTCGAAGCCGACGCCCGTGGTGACCTGGACGCCGCCGTCGGCGGTCGCCGTGACATGGCCCGTGTACCGGCCCTGGGATTCCTTCGCCGGGTCGACGCCGACGGAGACGGTGGCGGTGCCCCGCGCGGGCACGGTCAGGGTGTCCGCGCCCAGTGCGAGGTCGGCGAGCGACGACGAGAGCGTCAACTCCACCGCGTTGTCGGTGGTGTTGGTGTACGTGATGTCCTTGCTGGCGACACCGTTGTCACCGTCCTCGAACCTGCCGAAGCTCAGCGTCGAGGTCGCGAAGACATCCTGCTCCACGGCCCGTACGGCATCGACCCGGCCGTCGCCCTGCTCGAACACGGAGTCGTCGGTGTTCGTCTTCGCCGTACTGGCCAGCGCCTCCTTGATCTGCTCACCGGTCCAGTCCGGATGGGCCTGCACGACCAGCGCCGCCGCGCCCGCCACATGCGGGGTGGCCATCGAAGTGCCGCTGGCCGTCGTGTAGTTGTCGTCGACCGGAGTGCCCATGGTGGTGCCGGCGGCGCGGGCCGCGGTGATGTTCACGCCCGGCGCGGTGATCTCCGGCTTGACCGCGAAGTCACCGGGCCGCGGACCCCGGCTGGAGAACGAGGCGAGCTTGTCCGACTTGTCGACCGCGCCCACCGTCAGCGCCGAGTCGGCGATGCCCGGGGTGCCCAGGGTCTGCTCGCCCGGGCCCGCGTTGCCGGCCGCGATCACGAACAACGTGCCGGTGGACGCCGACAGTTGGTCGACGGTCTCACTGAGCACGTCGGAGGGGCCGTACGCCGTACCGCCCAACGACATCGAGACGATCTTCGCGCCGGAGTTCGCCGCCCACTCCATGCCCGCGATGATCCAGGAGGCCTGGCCGTGGCCCGTGTCGTCCAGCACCTTGCCGACCAGCAGCTTCGCGCCCGGCGCCACCCCCTTGTACCGGCCGCCCGAGGCCGCGCCCGAGCCGACGATCGTGGACGCCACATGGGTACCGTGGCCGAATCCGTCCTGAATCGTCTCGTCCGGTACGAAGCTCTCCGAGCCGGCGATCTTCCCGGCCAGGTCCGGGTGCCCGGTGTCCACGCCCGTGTCCAGGACCGCGACCTCGACGCCCGTGCCGTCGTAGCCCGCCTTCCACACCTCGGGCGCGCCGATCTGCGGCACGCTCACGTCGAGGGACGCCTGCACCTTGGCGTCCAGCCAGAGCTTGTCGATGCCGTCGCCGAGTTGCTTCGCGGCCTTCGCGGTGGGTTCGGTGCCGAGTGCCGGGGCGATGTCCGACCAGAAGGCCGTGGACTTCTTCGCGCTGAGCGCGGCGCCGTCGATCCCGGGCAGCGCCAGCGTCCGGCGCGTGCCCTCGGGGGTCTCGGTGCCCTTGCTGTAGGTCGCGATGACCGGGGTGGAGCCGGTCTTCGCGTCCGTGTAGCCCTGCTTCACCAACTGGGTGACGTTGAACAGGGCGGGGTCGAGGCGGCCCGCCTTGATGAGCGGGACGGCGTCCGCCGGCAGGACGCTGATCTCGCCGTTCTTCTCGCTGGACAGGAAGGTGGCGGCCTCGCGGCCCTTGCCGCGCCGGACGTCGACGGCGTTCCTGCCGTCCGGTCCGGCGGTGAGGGTCACGGTGTCGCCGGTGATGAGGGTGACGGTCTGCGGTGGGGTGGTGCTCGGGCCCGTGAGGTGGGTGGGGACCGTGGAACCGGCGGCGGCTGTCGCGGGCGCGATGGCCCCCGCGAGCAGTCCGGCCGTTCCGGCCACGGCCCACAGGGCGTGGAGTCTTCGCATGGGTGGACGTCCTCCCCTGAACGCGGAAACGCTTCCGCCCGGTGAGCGGAAGCCAGTCATCAGAGTGAGTGCCGGGTCCTCGGCGACTCAAGGGGATCAGGTGGCCGGAGAGTGCCAACGCCCGCTTCGGCCACGGCAGTTGGCGAAGGCGCTGGTCGACGGGCGCGGCCGTCGCCGACCGCCCGCCGGTGTCCGTGCCCCGGACCCCCGCCCGTTCGCACGGCTCGGGCTCAGGTGGAACACAGGATTCCCTCAGCGGGCCGGGACAGAATCGGGACATGACTGGCACTTCGGGGTCCCGCAGCAGCCGCGTGCGCGTGCTCATCGTCGACGACGAGCCCGCGCTCACCGAGCTGCTCTCCGTCGCGGTCACCGAGGCCGGCTGGCGGCCCTACCCCGCACCGGACGGCTACAGCGCGCTGCGGATCGCCCGCGGCTGCGCCCCGCACGCCGTCGTCCTCGACGGCATGCTGCCCGACCTGGACGGCGTCCAGGTGCTGCGCAGACTCCGGTACGAGAACCCCCGGCTGCCCGTCCTCATGCTCACCGCCCGCGACGCGATCGAGCACCGCCTCGACGGCCTGGAGGCGGGCGCCGACGACTACGTCACCAAGCCCTTCTCCCTGGAGGAGGTCGTCCTGCGGCTGCGCGGACTGCTGCGCCGGGCGGGCAGCGAACGGACCCCGGCCGACGACTCCGTACGGGTCCTCGGCGATCTGGCACTGTCCGGCGAGACCCGTGAGGTGCGCCGCGCCGGTGAGCCGATCCAGCTCACCGCCAAGGAGTTCGACCTGCTCACGCTGTTCCTCGACCATCCCCGCCAGGTGCTGAGCAAGGCGCAGATCCTCGACCGGGTCTGGAGCAGCTCCTTCGACGGCGGCGGCAACCTCGTCGAGGTCTACATCTCCAGCCTCCGCCGGAAGATAGACCGGGGCCGGGCGCCGATGATCCACACCGTGCGCGGGATGGGATACGCCATCAGGCCCGTGGAGGACGGCAGATGAACCTTCTGACCCGCAACCGGGGCCGCCTGCGAGGCCGTTCACTGCGCACCCGGCTCCTGCTCTTCATCAGCGCCACCCTGGTCGCCGTGTGCGCCACGATGGCCCTCACCACCGTCTTCGCCCAACGCGCCTATCTGCTGGGCAACTTGGACGACCGGGTCGGCGACGCCGCCCAGCGCAGCCTGGGCGGGGCCGAACTGCGTCCGGGCTTCGACGACGACCTCGGGTTCCTCGCGGAGAACGGCCACGCGGCCGGGACACTCGCCGCGCGGCTGAACGACAAGGGTGCCGTCATCGCCGCGGCCGTCGTCAGCCAGGACGCCCCGCCGCAGAACCTCACCGCCGCCCAGCGCGCGGCCCTCAAAGGCATCACGGCCGACGGCGCGAAACACACCCGCACCGTGCCCGGCCTCGGCACCTACCGGATCACCGTGCTCGACGACAACGGGGTCCGGGTCCTCGCCGGCCTTCCGATGGACGACGTACAGGACATGATCAGCGGTCTGGTGGTGGTCGAGGCCGCCGTCGCCCTCGCGGGCCTGACCGTGGCGGGCTGTCTGTGCGCGGTCGTCATACGACGGCAGCTACGGCCCCTGGGCCGGGTCGCCGCCACCGCGGTCGAGGTCTCCCGCTCGCAGCTCGGCCACGGCGAGGTCACCGCCCTCACCCGGGTGCCCGAGCGGGACACCGACCCCGGCAGCGAGGCCGGCCAGGTCGGCGCCGCGCTCAACCGCATGATCGACCACGTCGAGTCCTCGCTCGCCGAACGCCAGCGCAGCGAGGAGCAGATGCGCCGCAGCGAGGAACGCATGCGCCGCTTCCTGGCCGACGCCAGCCATGAACTGCGCACCCCGCTGGCCTCCATCGCGGGCTACGCCGAGCTGATGAACCGCGGCACCGACCGCATCGAACCGGGGCTCGCCTGGCGCCGGGTCACCGCCGAGTCGGCGCGCATGACGGGACTGGTGGAGGACCTGCTGCTGCTCGCCCGGCTCGACGAGGGCCGGCCCCTGCAGTCCGCCGAGGTGGACCTCGCCGCGCTGCTCGCCGAAGCGGTGTGGGACGCGCGCGCGGCGGGCACCGGCCACGAGTGGCAGCTCCAACTGTCCCTGGACGCCCCGGCGTTGGTCGTCGGCGACGAGGCCCGCCTGCACCAGGTGCTGGCCAACCTGCTGGCCAACGCGCGTATGCACACGCCTGTGGGCACCACGGTCACGGCGAGCGTCGAGGCCACGGCCGTCCACACCGTCGTCGTCCGGGTCCGCGACGACGGCCCCGGCATTCCCCCCGCCCTGCTCCCCACGGTCTTCGAACGCTTCACCCGCGCCGACGCCTCCCGCACCCGCGCCGGCGGCAAGGAGGGCGGCTCCGGCCTCGGCCTGGCCATCGCGACGGCGATCACGGGAGCGCACGGCGGCCGTATCGACGTCACCAGCGTCCCGGGCCGCACCGAGTTCACCATCGAACTTCCGGCGGCCGAACTCCCGCCCGCCGAACCGGCGATGGGCGTCCGCACGGCGCGCGTCTAGAAGAGCACCGCGCGCCGCACGGACACCCCGACCGAGAGCCCGGCCCGCTAGGGCGAGGTCGTGAACCCGTCGAAGTCCGCCTCGCCCGTGGTGCCCGAGGCGTGCGAGGTCTGGGTGAGGCCGACGTCCTGGGTGGCGGCGGCGGTCGGGACGTCGATGGTGCCGACGAGGTTCCACGTGCTGTTGTCGGTCGAGTAGTAGCCGCTGTACGAGGTGCCGTCGCGGACGAGTTTCAGCCACGACGGATAGACGGCGGTACCGGCGGAGTCCTGCGCGTCGAGCTTCCCGTCGCCGTCGCTGTCCCAGTCGAGCAGATAACCGTTGCCCGGGGTCGCGACCAGGGCCAAGTAGCCCGGGGACGTGTCGGGTTGGGTGATGTCGTTGCGGACCATGATCCCGGCCTTCGCCCAGACGTCCGTGTCCGACTGCGAGTCGAGCTTCACGGTCGTCACCGAACCGTCGTGCTCGGCCCCGGGCAGATAGACCGTGCCGTACTCGTTCGTGCCGTTGTACAGATCCGCGCCCTGCGCCCGGATGCCGAGTCGGGTCCCGGACTGGCTGAAGCTCGCCGTGGTCGAGGCGAACGTCCGGTACGGGGCGGTGACTTGGTGGTTGACGGTGATCGTGTCACCGGCGGTGAGCCGGGTCTTCCCGGCCGACCCGAAGCGGTAGCTCGCCGTCCCCTGGAAGTCGCTGGAGGCGAAGAGCTTCGCCGAGGGCGGGATGGAGACGGAGTAGGCGACCTTCAGCGCGTGCCCGCCGCGAATCGTCCGGGCCCGGGTCACATCACGCGTGGTGATCTTCGTGCCCGACGGCCCGGTGAGGGTCAGCGCGGCATCGGTGACCGGCCGCGACCCGTTGTCGGACAGGACCGCGGTCACCGTACGCGTGGTGCTGTCGCTGGGCGCGGGGGCCCAGTCGAGCGCCAGCGAGACGTCCGGAGCCGCGCCGCCCACCGGGTGACGGGTGCCGTGGACCCGGTACAGGACCACCCCGTGCGCGGGCACATTGGCGGCGATCCGCCCCGCGGACTCGGTCAGTTGACGACTCCACAGATCCCGAAGGGCGTAGTCGCGCGCCGAGGGCAGCCCCAACGCGCCCGCGGTCGTGGCGACTTCGCGAGGAGCCGACCCGGTGTTGAACAGACCGACCACGACATCCCCGTCGGGTTCGGTCTTGGCGAACACCTGGGAGTCGGCGTCCGAGGAGATCCGCCGGGCGTCGATGCCGTCCTGGTCGACCGCGAGGACGTCGGTGTTCTTCAGCAGGGCGAGGTCGGCGGGGTCGAGGTGCGTGAGGTCGGTTCCGAGGACGAGCGGGGAGGCGGCCAGCGACCAGAGGCTCATCTGGGTCCTGCGCTCGTCGGGGGTGAGCCCGTTGTCGGCGCCGTTCCCGATCTCCAGGGAGTCGTAGTCGTTGTAGCCGCCGGGCCCGCCGTACGGTGCCCAGGCGGCGACCTGGTCGAAGCGGGACGCGACGGAGGCCCAGGTCGTCAGCGGGTAACTGCTGTTGTCCGGACCGCAGTAGCACTCGATGTCGCCGCCGGTGCGCCAGCCGTTGGAGAGCTTCTTCCAGGTGCCGGCGTTGTTGATGTCGAGGTTGTTGGACAGCTCCAGATGGATCGGCCGGCCGGTGTGCCGCAGGGCGTCCGACCAGGCCTGGACGTCCTGTTGGTCGGACGTGCCGACGCCGTCGATCTTGAGATAGTCGATGCCCCACCCGGCGAACTGCCCGGCCCACGAGTCGACGAACGTCTGCGCACCGGGCTTGGCGTAGTCGATGCCCACCATGCCGCCGCAGTTGTAGTTGCTCTCCGTCGTCGAGGTGGCGATGTCCCGTGCGTGGTACGGCGTTCCCTTGATCTCGGTGTTCTTGGCGACCGCCTGCTGGGAGATGCCGGGAGTGACGTACAGGCCGAACTTCAGCCCCAGGGAGTGCACATGGTCGGCCACGACCTGGACGCCGTTCTCACCGCCGCGCGGCGGGAACTTGACGGGGTCGGTGACCCAGCGGCCGTACTGGTCGACGTCCGGGCCCTGGCTGCCCGGGCACTGGTACCAGAAGTCGTCGACGTTGGCGTAGACGAAGCCGTTTTTCGCCAGGCCGCTGGTCTTGAGCGCCTTCGCCTGCGCCTCGATGGTCCGCGCGGTCGGATCGCGCCGCACGAAACTCCAACTGCTCCACCCCAGCACGGGTTTGAGCCCGACACCGTTGTCATCGGCTCTCGCGGACTGACCGCCGGTCGCGGTGACTCCCATGGTGAGCAGCAGCGCCCCGGTCAACGCGGCCAGCACGCTGCGGATCTGTCTTCTCATGAGCCGTTCCTCCATCGCAACGCTCACCTGACTCAGAAAACGTCAAGAACCAACCCCGTCAACGCGACAAGTGAACAGGACCGAACGCCAGCCACCACATGGCGCGCTTGGCCAAAACTGGGTCAAGTCTGTGGGGCCACTGTGGCGGCAGGGGAGGAGATCCCGGTCCCGGGGTCCGGCGGGCCCGGCATCGCTCACCGGTGTTCAGGTGAACGGGGGTGGTTCGTAGACGTGTTGAGGCGCCACGCGGCGCGGCAGCGGTTGCCGCCAATCGCCCTGCCGAGCGACGAGGATCCGGCGGGCCAGAGTCCGCACCTCGTCCCAGGTGGCATCCGCGCCCAGTGCGTCGGCCCACCGCCCGGGGCGGAAATCGAGGTCCATCTCGTCCAGGAGCCGGCCGACAGCCCTGAGGTCCCGCAGGGTCTCTGGTTCGAGGGTTCCCCGCTCCGCCATCCCTTCTGCCAGATGAAGGCTGAACTCGATCTCCTCGGCGACGGCGACACTTCGTACGTCGTGCTCGCGGGCCCAGGCCTGCTGATCCGGGGTGTCGGCCGCGAGGAAGGCCAGCAGTGGCGCGATCCAGCGCGGCCAGTGCTCGCTCTCGAGATTCATGCGGGCAGCCTCGCACACGGCATGTCCATGCCTGCCGACGCCGGACTCCTGGCGCCCCCGCCGTTTACACCCTCCCCAGTCCGCGCTAACTTCACGGACAAGTGGGGTGGGAGCGCTCCCACCCGCCCGGCGGTCCGGAACCCGTCGGGCGTCACCGGATTGCCCCCACCCCACGCATCCCCATCCGCACGTTCCTCACGACCGCCGAGCGAAGGGACGTAGAACTGTCATGTCTATGACAGAACCACCTCCGAGCCTCACGTCGCGATTACCGCGCCCCACCCCCCACCGAGCCCTCTTCCTCGTCCTCCTGGCCCTGCTCACCACCGTCCCCGCCCTGGCCCTGATCCTCGCCACCGGCGGCCGGGCGGAAGCCCACGGCACGCCCATGAAACCCGCGAGCCGCACCTTCCTCTGCTGGCAGGACGCGCTGACCGCCACCGGTGAGATCAAACCCATCAACCCGGCCTGCAAGGCGGCCCAACAGGTCAGCGGCACAACGCCGTTCTACAACTGGTTCTCCGTGCTGCGTTCCGACGGAGCCGGCCGCACCCGCGGCTTCGTGCCGGACGGCCAGTTGTGCAGCGGCGGCAACACCAACTTCACCGGCTTCAACCTCCCGCGCGACGACTGGCCGCTCACCCATCTCACCTCGGGCGCGACGGTCGACTTCTCGTACAACGCCTGGGCGGCGCATCCGGGTTGGTTCTACGTCTACGTCACCAAGGACGGCTTCGACCCGACGACGACCCTCACCTGGGACGCCATGGAGGACACTCCGTTCCTCACGGTCGACCACCCGCCGCTCAACGGCAGTCCGGGCACGGTCGAGGCCAACTACTCCTGGACCGGGCAGCTTCCGGCGAACAAGTCGGGGCGGCACATCATCTACATGGTGTGGCAGCGCTCGGACAGCACCGAGACCTTCTACTCGTGCTCCGATGTCGTATTCGACGGCGGCAACGGTGAGGTGACGGGTATTCACGACCCGGGCAACCCCACCGACCCGGTACCCGGGGTCTGTTCGGCGACCCGTCGTACGACGGGCAGTTGGCCCGGCGGCTACCAGTCCGAGGTGACCGTCACCAACTCCGGCGACGTCCCGATGCTCGGCTGGATGGTCAACTGGACGCTTCCCGGCGGCCAGTCGGTCGCCAGTCTCTGGAACGGCAACGCGACCTACACCGGCCAGGACGTGATGGTTCACAACGCCGACTGGAACGGCTCACTGAGTCCGGGCCAGAGTGCCACCTTCGGCTACGTCGTGAACGGCGACGGAGGTGACCCGGCAACTGCCCTTCCCTGCCAGGTCGGTTGAGCCTGAGCTCGGGGCGGACCCGGCGGTCGGGGGCCACCGGGTCCGCGAGCCGGGCAGGTCATGGGGGTGAACCTGCCCGGGTGATGCGTGGCTTGGGGCGACGCTGTGGTGCGACAACGTTGTCGAATGGTCTGCATATGACTCTACCGCTCCAACGGACAACGATGTCAAGCGAGTTGGCCTGAGGGCGCCGTCCGAGTGGGTGCCCCGCGTGCCCTCGCCGACGCACGCGCTCTTCCGTGGTACGGGTGGCGCACGTTACTGTCCCTGCGGCTTGTGCGACCTGTGGTGCGCGACCCGTCCGAAGGAGGAGGGGCCGCGTCATGCGTTTCCGTCCCATGTCCCTGCTGCTCGCCGCCGCGCTCGCGGTCGGCGGTGCCACCCCCGCCCTGGCGGCGACCGCCGCCCCACCGCAACTCGTCAAGGACCCGAGCGTCTACGTCGATCCGCTGATCGGCACCAAGAACGGCGGCAACGTCTTCCCGGGCGCCGTCGTGCCCTTCGGCATGCTCTCCTGGAGCCCGGAGAACACCAGAGGCAGCGCAACGAGCACCGCCGCACCGGGCGGCTACCAGTACGACGCCACCCGCATCCGCGGCTTCAGCCTCACCCACATGTCCGGCACGGGCTGCGCGGGCGGCAGCGGCGACATCCCGTTCTACCCGTACGCCGGTGAGGTCACCTCGTCCCCGGCGAGCGACACCAAGGACGCCGTCTACGCCTCCGACTTCAGCCACACCGACGAGACCGCCGAGCCCGGCCACTACAAGGTCGGCCTCGCCTCGGGCGTCACCGCCGACCTCACGGCGACGGCCCGCACCGGCTCCGGCCGCTTCACCTACCCGGCCGACAAGCCCGCCTCCCTCCTGATCCGCACCGCCAACTCCGAGGTCGGGTCCACCGATTCGTCGGTCACCATCGACCCGGCGACCCGCACGGTCTCCGGCTCGGTCACTTCCGGCAACTTCTGCGGCTACCTCGACCCCGAGGGCCAACGCGCCTACTACACCCTGTACTTCACCGCCACCTTCGACCGCGCCTTCAAGACCACCGGCACCTGGCAGGACGACAAGCTGACCCCGGGTTCGACGAGTGCGACCGGCGGCACGGGCGGCTTCACCACCGGCGGACGGCCCGTCGCGGGCAAGGGCGCGGGCGGCTACGTCGAGTTCGAGCCCGGCAGCGGCCCGGTCGGCGTCAAGGTCGGTATCTCGTACGTCAGTCAGGCCGGCGCCCAGGCCAACCTCAAGGCGGAGAACCCGCCGAAGCGCTCCTTCGACGCCGTCGAGGACGCGGCCCACCGTGCCTGGCGCGACCAGCTCGGCGCGATCAAGGTGGGCGGCGGCACAGACACCGAGCGCACCACCTTCTACACCGCGCTCTACCACTCCCTCCTGCACCCGAACGTCATCAGCGACGCCGACCGCAGATACACGGGCAGCGACGGCAAGGTGCACAAGGTGAGCCGGGGCCACCAGGCGCAGTACGGCACCTTCTCCGGCTGGGACATCTACCGCTCCCAGGTCCAACTGCTCACCCTCCTCAGCCCGCGCACCGGCTCGGACATCGCGCAGTCCCTCTACGAACTCGCCCAGCAGAACGGGGGAGTCTGGGACCGCTGGCTGCACGGCGCGAACGGCACCCATGTCATGAACGGCGACCCCTCACCCACCGCCCTGGCCGGCATCCGCGCCTTCGGCGGCACGGACTTCGACCTCAAGGGGGCCCTCGCCTCCCTCGTCCAGGCGGCGACCGTGCCGACCGCGCAGGACCTGTCCTCCTCGGGCAAGCCGGTGCTCTCGGTGGGTCAACGCCCCTCCCTGGACAAGTACTTGAACCTGCACTACATGCCGTCCGTCTCCAACGCCTGGGGCGGCGCCGCCGAGACGCTGGAGATGTCCACTGCGGACTTCGCGCTCTCCCAACTCGCCACGGCGGCAGGCAAGAAGAGCACGGCGGCCGACTTCGCCAAGCGCGCCCAGTGGTGGCAGAACAACTTCAACATCGCCGCCGACCCCACCGGCGGCTACATCGCCAACCGCAAGGCGGACGGCAGTTGGGTCACCGGCTTCACCCCGGGCACCGGCAACGGCTTCGTGGAGGGCACGGCCGCCCAGTACACCTGGATGGTCCAGCACAACCCGGCGGGCCTCTTCGCGGCGATGGGCGGCACGGACAAGGCGCTGGCCCGGCTGGACTCCTTCTTCCATGAGGCGGACGGGAGTTGGTCCTTCACGGGCAGCGGCGGCGACAAGTCGGAGCTGGACAACGAGCCGTCCGTCAACGTCCCCTACCTCTACGACTACGCGGGCGCGCCCTACAAGACCCAGGAGACGGTCAGGGCGGCCATGAAGCAGCTCTGGACGACCGACCCCGCCGGCATCCCCGGCAACGACGACCTCGGCGAGATGTCGTCCTGGTACGTCTTCTCCGCGCTCGGCATGTACCCCCAGGTCCCCTCCCGCGCCGAACTCACCCTCGCCTCCCCGCTGTTCGAGCGCATCGAGATCAAGCGCCCGCAGGGCAACGACATCTCCATCCGCGCGAAGGGCGCCGCGACCGACGCCCCGTACATCCAGTCCCTGAAGGTCAACGGCCGTACCAGTGACCGCCCTTGGCTCTCCTCCTCGATCGTCAGGAACGGCGGCACCCTCGACTACACCCTCTCCACCACCCCCAACCGCACCTGGGGCAGCGCCCCGGCCGACGCCCCGCCGTCCTTCCGCACCGGCGAACAGCCGTACCAGATCGGCGTCGGCCCGACCGCCGCGACCCTCGCCCCCGGCGACAGCACCAAGGTCACCATCAAGGCCCTGTCCCTGAGCGGCGGCACCGGACCCGAGGTCCGCTACAGCGTCGAGACGCCCGCCGGAGTGACGGCGACTCCCGCCCAGGGAACGGTCGTCGACGGCTCCCAGGACATCACCCTCAAGGCCGCCGACGACGTCACGCAGGGCTTCTACGACGTGAAGGTCACCGTCACCTCGGGCGACACGTCGTACGAGCAGCCGGTGTCCCTCACGGTCGCCGCGCCCGGCACCCTCCTCGCCGCCTACAACAACACCGGAGTCTCCGACGACACCGGCGAGCACGACGAGGCGGACTACGACGGGGGCGGCTGGAGCTACTCCCTCCAGGCGCTCGCGGCGGCCGGGCTGACCCCTGGCGGCACGGGCACGGTGGACGGGCTCGGCTTCACCTGGCCCGGCTCGCCCAACGGGCGCCCGGACAACGTCTCGGCGGCCGGTCAGACCGTCCAACTCCCGCAGCCCGCCGCCCACTTGTCCTTCGTCGGCAGCGCGGTCAACGGCAACCAGCAGACGAAGGCGACCGTCACCTACACCGACGGCAGCACCGACGTCGTCGACCTGTCCTTCACCGACTGGACCGTCGGCGGGGGTGGCGGCACCGTGCAGTACGGCAATGAGATCGTCGCCAGGACCGCGTACCGCAATGTCGCGGGTGCGGACAAAGACCCGGTCGTCACCTATGTGTTCGCCACCAAGCCGTTCGCGGCGCCCACGGGCAAGACCATCAAGAGCGTGACACTTCCGGACGACCCGGATCTCCATGTGTTCACCCTTGCGGTGAACTGACGTCCACAATATGTGCCCTCGCCCGTTTCGGTGGCGGGGGCACATCGGCGCGTGCGAGCATCCGCAGATGGTGAAACGGCCGCAACTGCCCGACGAGTTCCGGGCCGAGGCGCGCACGGCCTTCGCGTTCCTGGTGGGGGACGAGGGGTTCGCGCCGCCCGAGGACATAGACGGCGGTCTGCGTTATCTGCGCGCCGACCTGATGGTGCGCGTCTGGTTCCTGGGCGGCGCCGAATCGGAGGTCCTGACACGACTGATCCCCCTGGCGCCGGACGGCACCAGGGGGAGCGGGGCGTGGCTCGACGACCTGTACACGGCCGCCGCGTGCGGTCCGGCCCAGGACGTCCCCGTCTTCGCGTCGACCAGAAGAGGCGTGCTCAAACGGGTCCATCAGCACGCGGAGGCGTTGCGGCGGCTGCTGCCCCGCCTCCCCGTGCCGTGAGCGGCCCTCAGCCGAGCAGTTCCACCTCCGCGAGGGTCGACGAGCCGGTCAGCACCAGGCGGTAATGCCCGTACGAGCCCGGTGACTTGACCGAGAAGACGCGCGTCTGCTTGTCCCAGGTGAAGGATTCGCCGGAGCGCTTGTCGAGCGTCTTCCACTTGGTGCCGTCGGCCGAGCCCTGGAGGGTCCAGCCGGTCGGTGCCAAGGTGTGGTCCGCCGACGACGTGAGCGTGTACTGGACGCCCTTGACGGCCCTGGCGACCGGCAGGTCCACCGAGGTCACCGTCGCGGCCGTGGCCGACGTGTTGTCGAACAGGGCGCCCAGGCCCACGAGTTGGTCGCCGCGCGGGGTGGGCACCTTGTCGTTCGTGGTGATCGACACCGGCGCCGCGTTCTTGCCGCTGCCCCACGACGAGGGCTTGGAGCCCATGGAGAAGTCCAGCACTCCGCCCTTCTCCAGCAGCGAGTGCGGGAGTGAAGTCTTCGTCCAGTTCTGGCCGTTGACCTTCAGCCCCTGCACGTAGACGTTCTTCGTGCTGTTCTTCGGCGCCTTGACGACCAGGTCCTTGCCGTTCTCCAGGTGCACGGTCGCCTTGGTGAACAGCGGGGAGCCGATGGCGTATTCGCCGCTGCCCATCACCAGCGGGTAGAAGCCGAGCGCGGAGAAGAGGTACCAGGCCGACTGCTCGCCGTTGTCCTCGTCGCCGTGGTAGCCCTGCCCGATCTCGCTGCCGGTGTAGAGGCGCGACAGCACCTCACGCACGTCCTTCTGCGTCTTCCAGGGCTCGCCTGCCGCGTCGTACATGTACGTGACGTGGTGGGCGACCTGGTTGGAGTGGCCGTACTGGCCCATGCGGACGTCGCGGGCCTCCGTCATCTCGTGGATGACACCGCCGTAGGAGCCGACGGTGGCCGACGTGGCCTTCTCCGGGGTGGCGAAGTACTCGTCGAGCTTGTCGCCGAGGGCCTTCCGGCCGCCGTAGAGGTTGGCCAGGCCCCGGCTGTCCTGCGGGGCGGTGAAGGCGTAGCCCCAGCCGTCGGTCTCCGTGTAGTCGTAACCCCAGATCTTCGGGTCGTAACTCGCCGAGTCCACACGCCAGTTGCCCTTGGCGTCCTTGCCCTGGAAGAACCCGGCCTGCTTGTCGAACAGGTTCACATAGTCCTGGGCCCGGTTGAGGAAGTACTCCGACTCCTCCTTGTAGTGCTTCTCGCCGGTCTTCTTGTAGAGGGCCTGGCCCATCTGGGCGATGCCGTAGTCGTTGACATAGCCCTCCATCGCCCAGGAGAAGCCCTCGTTGGTGTCGGTGCTCGTGTAGCCGAGGAAGGGCGAGGTGGTCATGCCCTTGCGGCCCACACCGGACGCGGGCGGCACGACGGTCGCGTTCTTCACGGCCGCGTCGTACGCCGACTTGGCGTCGAACTTCACGCCCTTGACGTACGCGTCCGCGAACGCGACGTCCGAGGAGGTACCGGTCATCAGGTCCGCGTAACCGGGCGAGGACCAGCGCGAGGTCCAGCCGCCGTCCTTGTACTGCTGCACGAACCCGTCGACCATCTCACCCGCCTGACTGGGTGTCAGGAACGAGTACGCCGGCCAGGTCGTCCGATAGGTGTCCCAGAAGCCGTTGTTGACGTACACCTTGCCGTTCACGATCTTCGCACCGGTGTGCGTCGGGGTGTCCTGGCTCGTCATCGGGGAGAACGGCGAGGCGTACTGGTACGTCGAACCAACCTTCTCGAAGCCGGAGTTGGGGTACAGGTACAGCCGGTACATGCTGGAGTAGAGGGTGGTGAGCTGGTCGGGTGTCGCGCCCTCCACCTCGACCTTGCCGAGGAGCTTGTCCCACACCTTCTGGGCCTGCGCCTTGACCGTGTCGAAGGAGGTGCCGTCCGGGATCTCCTGGCTCAGGTTGTCCTTCGCCTGGTCGACGCTGATCAGCGAGGTGGCCAGGCGCAGGGTGACCGTGTGGTCGGCGCCCGGCTTGAACTTCAGATAGCCCTTGACGCCGCTGGAGGAGCCGTCCGTCACGGGCGCGTCGAACGTGCCGTAGACGAAGAGCCGCGTAGCGCCCGTGGACAGCCCGGACTTGACGTCCGAGTAGCCGGTGACGGTCCCGTTCTCCTTGTCGAGGGTCAGGCCCGCCTGCTCGGTGACGTTGTCGAAGATGACGCTCGCGTCGTCACCGGGGTAGGTGAAGCGCAGCGAGGCCGCGTGGTCGGTCGGGGCCATCTCGGCCTTGAGACCGTTCTCGAACGTGACGCCGTAGTAGTACGGGCGCGCGGTCTCGTTCTCGTGCTTGAACGCCAACTCCCGTGCCGTGGGAGAGGTGTTGGGAGTGCCCGAGGCCGCCGACGGCATCACCTGGAAGGTCTGCCGGTCGCCCATCCAGGGGCTCGGCTCATGGCTCAGGCTGAGCGCCTGGAGCGTCGGCAGGTTGTCGTCGTTGTTCGCGCGTGCGTAGTCGTAGAGCCAGCTCAGCGACGACGAATTCGTCACCGGCGTCCAGAAGTTGAAGCCGTGCGGCAGCGCGGTCGCGGGGAAGTTGTTGCCGCGCGAGAAGCTGCCGCTGGAGTTGGTGCCCCGGGTGGTCAGCGCGTAGTCGGACAGATGCGCCTTCGGCTTCTCGGGCGCGACCGTCTTGAGGCTCACGTCGTCCAGCCAGCCCCGGAACTTCGCCGGCCCGCCGGGGGAGTCGTAGGCCAGCAGGATCCGGTCGACGGTCTTCCCGGCCGCGACCGAACCGATCCGCGAGAGGACGCTGTTCCACTGGTTGACGTAGAGGATCTTGGCCGCGCCCTGCCCCTGCGGAGTCAGCGCGAAGCCGTGCGCGTCGCTCGCGCCGAGGTCGCTGAGGTAGGTGCCGTCGGTGAAGGCGAGGTCGACGGAGACGTTCGTGGCGTCGTAGTCGAGGTCGCCGTCGGCCATCTGCGGGAAGATCTTGTACGACAGCGCGGTGTCCCTGCCGACCGGCACGTTCACGTCGAAGACCTTGTTGTACGAGTACGCCCGCCCGGTGGCCGTGTGCCGGCCCGCGTAGCGCAGCGCCCGCTTCCCGGTGAAGCCGGCGGCCGCCTTCGCCGTGGGCGAGCCGCTGGGGCCCCGGTCGACCAGCGAGAGCATGTCCTCGGGGATCGGGGCGGTGGAGCCGCCCGTCGAGAACTGGACGTCGGCGAGCTGCAGGATGCCGCTCGCGCCGTTGTTCCTCGTGATGTCGAGCCGGAAGTGCTGGTACTCGGCCGGCGCGGCGAGGTCGTACGACTTCGTCTGGAAGCGGTCGGCGAAGGTCTCGCCGGTGCGGGTGTCGACGGTCTTCCAGTCCTTGCCGTCCGTCGAGCCCGACAGCGTCCAGTCCTTCGGATCGCGCTCGGCGAAGTCGTTCGCCGAAGTCAGGGCGTACGTCACTATCTTGGCCGGTTTGTCTAGGTCGAACTCGACCCAGCCCGTGGGCTCGAAGGTCAGCCACTTGGTGCCGGACTCGCCGTCGACGAGGTTCTCCTTCACCTCGCCGCCGCCGGTGTTCTCGGAGCTCGCCCGGACGTCGGTGACATGGTCGGTCACATTGCCGGGGATGCCGGTGCTGTAACCGCCGTCGACGCCCGAGGCACGCTTGGTGCCGTCCGGCGCGGTGTCGACCGTGTTGAGCCAGTCCGGTGCCGGATCTCCCGTCTCGAACGAGGAGGCGAACTCCCCGCCCGCCGCCGGGGCCTTCACGGGGAGGGCGACCGCCACCCCCTGAGAACCCACGAGCAAAGCCAGTGCGGCGGTCGACACGACCGCCGGACCCCACCATCTGTGATGCATACGAGGGCATCCTCCCTGCACGCTGGACAACGTTGTCAGCTTCGATGCGCAAGGAACAGTAGGGAGTCAAGTGCCCTGGTGTGTCAAGGGTGTTGAGTGAGGCATTCGAGGGCAATAACGAGGATTTCTCCGTCATCGAACACACAGAGCGTTCATATTTCCGCGAGGTCTCACTTCGGAAAAGACCGACAACCTACCCTGCATTCGATCTTGCTCTGTCGGCGGGAAGTGGACTATACCTGTCGCGTTCGACACCGCTCTCACAGCAGCACGCACGAAGTACCTCTGCACGACCAAGCTCGACCTGACCGCGGTGCCGGGGAGGATCCGGTTCACCGCCTGAGTCCTGTTGAAGGCGAGGACTTGAGCATGGGATCCACTTCAGCCGAGAACAACGGTTCCAATGGCGTCGGCCGCCGTGATTTGATCAAGAGGTCGGCCGCACTCGGTCTGATCTCCGTACCCACGATGAGTTTCCTGTCCGCGTGTGCCAGCGGTGGCGGGGACGACAGCAGCAGTGACGACAGCACCAAGGGCACCACGTCGAAGACGAATCCCTTCGGTGTGAAGAAGGGCAGCACGCTCGACGTCGTCGTCTTCAAGGGCGGTTACGGCGACGACTACGCGAAGGCGTGGGAAGCCAACTTCAAGACGAAGATCGGCGTCGGTTCCACCCACACCGGAACGCAGGAGATCACCGGCAAGCTCCAGCCCCGCTTCAACGCGGGCAACCCGCCGGACATCGTCGACGACTCCGGCGCCCAGCAGATCAAGATCGACGTCCTGTACAAGAACGGCCAGTTGCTCGACCTCTCGCCGGTCCTGGACGCGCCCGCGATCGACGACCCGACCAAGAAGGTGCGCGATCTGCTGATCCCCGGCACCCTCGACCCGGGCGTGCAGGAGGGCAAGGTCGTCGCCCTCAACTACATCTACACGGTCTGGGGGTTGTGGTACTCCGGCAAGCTCTTCAAGGAGAAGGGCTGGACCCCGCCGAAGACCTGGGACGAGTTCATCGCCGTGTGCCAGAAGGCGAAGGCGGCCGGCATCGGCGGTCTCGCCCACCAGGGCAAGTACCCGTACTACATCAACGTCGCCATCATGGACCTCATCGCCAAGAAGGGCGGGATCGACGCCGTCAAGGCGATCGACAACCTCGACCCGAAGGCGTTCGTCGGCTCGGCCGCCGCGCAGGCCGGTGTCGAGGCGATCTACGAGGTGGTCGAGAAGGGCCTGTTGATGCCCGGCACCAACGGCCTGACCCACACCGAGTCGCAGACCCGCTGGAACCAGTACAAGGCCGCCTTCATCACCTGTGGTTCCTGGCTGGAGAACGAGCAGCTCAAGCTGACGCCCACGGACTTCGACATGAAGTTCCTGCCGATGCCGCTGCTGGCCGACAGCAAGATGCCCTTCGAGGCGATCCGGGCCGGCTCCGGCGAGCCCTTCATCATCCCGGCGAAGGCCAAGAACCTCCCCGGCGCCAAGGAGTTCATGCGCCACATGCTCTCCAAGGAGTGGTCGACGCTCTTCGCCAAGGAGGCCAACTCGCTCACCATCCTCAAGGACGGTGTCGACTCCAGCGTCACCCTGCGCCCGGGCACGCAGTCCACGGTCGACGCGTCCAAGGCGGCCGGCGACAACACCTTCCGCTTCCTGTACCCCGACTGGTACAGCGAGATGGACACCTCCATCCAGAACGCGTCCAACGAGCTGATGGCCAAGCGCATCCAGCCCAAGGAGTGGCTGAAGCGCTGCCAGGCCGCCGTCGACAAGCAGGCCAAGGACCCGGCGTCCAAGAAGAACGTGCACTCCTGATCGCAACGCCTGATCGCACCACCTGATCACGCTCGGGACACCAGGGGCAGGAAACGCCAATGCGCAAAGGGCAGTACAGGTTCGTCACGGGATTTCTCTTCGTTCCCGTGGCGCTCTATCTGATCTTCGTGATCTGGCCGTACATCCAGACGTTCGGCTATTCGCTGACCGACTGGAAGGGCGAGTCACAGACCTTCAAGTTCGTCGGACTGGACAACTATCGGGCGCTGCTCCACGACGACGTCTTCAAGGAGGCCATCTGGCACAACCTCCTGTTCCTGGTGTTCATCCCTGTGATCACCATTCTGCTCGCCCTCTTCTTCGCCTTCATGGTGAACGCGGGAGGGCGCAGCAAGGCCGGCGGTGTGCAGGGTGTCGCCGGTTCCGGGTTCTACAAAATCGTCTACTTCTTCCCGCAGGTCCTGTCGCTGGCGATTCTCGCGGTGCTGTTCAACGCGGTGTACCGCAGTGACGGCGGCGGTCTGCTCAACGGTTTCCTGATCAAACTCCACCTGGTGGACGTCAACAATCCCGTGGAATGGCTCAACGAGCCCAACGTGGTGTTGTGGGCGCTGATGGCGGTCGTGGTGTGGCACGGCGTCGGTTTCTATCTGGTGCTGTTCTCCGCCGCCATGCAGTCCATTCCCAGGGACATCTACGAGGCCGCCCTGATCGACGGCGCGAACCGCTCCCAGTCCTTCTTCCGGATCACCCTGCCGCTGCTCTGGGAGACCGTCCAGACGGCCTGGGTGTATCTCGGCATCATCGCGATGGACATGTTCGTCCTGGTCTCCTCCATGACCTCGAACATGGGCGCCTACGGAGGCGGTCCCGACCACGGCAGCGACGTCATGTCGACCGTGATGATGCGCAACTTCCTCTACTTCGGGAAGAGCGGCTACGCCTGTGCGATGGGCGTCGTCATGCTGCTGCTCACCCTGGTCCTGTCCGTGGTCACGCTGCGCGCCACCCGCCGTGAGCGCATCGAGTTCTGAGCGGGAGACATACGACGATGAGCGCACCCCTGAAGGAGACCGCCCCCACGGGCGGCACCGTCCCGCCGCAGCCGTCGGCCGGGAAGCCCCCTGCCCGGCCCGGTGAACCGCGCGGCGAGGGCGTCGTACTGAACGTCTTCTCGCACGGTTTCCTGGCCCTGTGGGCCCTGCTGATCGTGCTGCCGCTGCTGTGGCTGGTGCTCAGCTCGTTCAAGACCGATGTGCAGATCGGCAACTCGGCCTTCGGCTGGCCGCACAACTGGACGTTCGACGTGTTCCGGCGGGCCTGGAGCAAGGGCATCGGCGACTACTTCCTCAACACCTTGATCGTGCTGGTGTTCTCGGTGCCGCTGACGATGCTGTTCGGGTCGATGGCCGCGTATGTGCTGGCCCGCTACCAGTTCTGGGGCAACCGGCTGCTGTACTACTTCTTCGTCGCCGGCGCGATGTTCCCGGTGTTCCTGGCGCTGGTCCCGCTGTTCTTCATGGTCAAGCGGCTCGACATGCTGAACACGTACCAGGGGCTGATCCTGGTCTACATCGCCTACTCGATGCCGTTCACGGTGTTCTTCATGCACGCGTTCTTCCGGACGCTGCCCACGGCGGTCTTCGAGGCGGCGATCCTCGACGGCGCCTCGCACACCCGGACGTTCTTCCAAGTGATGTTGCCGATGGCGAAAGCCGGGTTGATCAGTGTCGGCATCTTCAACACCCTCGGTCAGTGGAACCAGTTCATCCTGCCGACGGTCCTGATGCAGCCGCAGAGCGGCTCGGACCCCGAGCGCTATGTCCTCACCCAGGGGCTCATCCAGCTCCAGCAGCAGCAGGGCTACGCCTCCGACCTGCCCGTTCTCTTCGCGGGTGTCACGATCGCCATGATCCCGATGCTGGTCGTCTACCTGTCGTTCCAGCGCCAGGTGCAGTCCGGTCTGACCTCGGCGACGCTGAAGTAGCGCACCTGGAGAACGTGACAGGAAGTGATCGTTCCGCCACCGCTCCCGGCAGGCCGGGAGCGGTGGTCACGTATGTGTCCGAGAACCCGGATGCGGTTCAACCTCTTGACGGGAGGCGACCCGAACAGCTCAGCTTAGAGTTCACTAGTTGGACATAGACGGGGCCTCATCGATGCGGTCCCGCGCGCAGGAGGTCGTCGTGGAGACTCCGGGGTCGCAGTCGTCACTGCACCGAGCCAATCTCGAACGGGTCGTGCGAGCGGTGCGGTTGGCCGGGTCGCTGACGCAGGCGGAGATCGCGAGGACGACGGGCCTGTCGGCCGCGACGGTCTCCAACATCGTGCGCGAACTCAAGGACGGCGGAACGGTCGAGGTCACCCCCACCTCGGCGGGCGGCCGCCGGGCCCGCAGCGTGTCGCTGAGCGGGGACGCAGGCATCGTCATCGGCGTGGACTTCGGGCATACGCATTTGCGCGTCGCGGTCGGGAATCTGGCCCATCAGGTGCTGGCCGAGGAGTCCGAGCCCGTCGATGTGGACGCCTCCTCGACGCAGGGCTTCGACCGGGCGGAAGAGCTGGTCAACCGGCTGATCGCGGCGACCGGGGTGGACCGCTCCAAGATCGCCGGGGTGGGCCTCGGCGTGCCCGGGCCGATCGACGTCGAGTCGGGCACCCTGGGCTCCACCGCCATCCTCCCGGGCTGGACCGGCACCAGACCCGCGGAGGAGCTGGGCAGCCGTTTGGGCGTACCGGTGCACGTGGACAACGACGCGAACCTCGGTGCCCTCGGTGAGCTGGTGTGGGGCAGTGGACGGGGCGTCAGGGACCTGGCGTACATCAAGGTCGCGAGCGGGGTCGGCGCGGGACTGGTCATCAACGGCACGATCTACCGTGGCCCGGGTGGCACAGCGGGAGAAATCGGGCATATTACTCTTGATGAGTCCGGCCCTGTCTGCCGCTGCGGAAACCGGGGCTGCCTGGAGACCTTCACGGCCGCGCGCTATGTGCTGCCGCTGCTCCAGTCCAGCCACGGCACCGACCTGACCATGGAAGGAGTCGTACGGCTGGCACGGGACGGAGACCCTGGTTGCCGTCGGGTGATCGCCGACGTCGGCCGACACATCGGCAGTGGAGTCGCCAATCTCTGCAATTTGCTGAACCCGAGCCGAGTGGTCCTCGGTGGCGATCTCGCCGAGGCCGGTGAGCTGGTGCTCGGGCCGATCAGGGAGTCTGTCGGCCGCTACGCGATCCCCAGTGCGGCGCGTCAACTGTCCGTTCTCCCGGGGGCACTTGGAGGCCGTGCGGAAGTGCTCGGAGCGCTCGCTCTCGCACTCAGCGAGATGGGCGATTCGACCCTTTTGGACGGGTCGCTGACCGCAGCGACACCTGTCTTCACTTAGAGAACGCACGACGCCGTTGCCATCTCGTTAAGTATTTACTTCTTGACGCCGAACGCGCGGCCGAGTTGACTTCCAGCCACCTCGGCCGCAACGACGCGGCCTCGTCAGGGAGGTTTAAAGTGAACACGCGTATGCGTCGTGCCGCCGTTGCTCTCATCGCCACCACGATGGCCGTTTCGGTGGCCGCCTGTGGCAAGGCCGGCGACGACAAGAAGTCCGACAGCAGCAGCTCCAGCTCCTCGGGCGGTACCAACGCCTCGATCGGTCTGCTCCTGCCCGACAGCGTCACCACTCGGTACGAGAAGTTCGACAAGCCGTACTTCGAGGCCAAGGTCAAGGAGCTCTGCTCCGGCTGCAGCGTCCAGTACGCCAACGCCAACGCCAGCGCCGCCACGCAGGCCCAGCAGGTCAGCACGATGATCACCAAGGGCGTCAAGGTCATCGTGATCAGCGCCCAGGACTCCGCCGCGATCAAGTCCTCGATCCAGCAGGCGGTCGACAAGGGCATCAAGGTCGTCGCCTACGACCGTCTGGCCCAGGGCCCGGTCTCCGCGTACGTGTCCTTCGACAACGTCGAGGTCGGCAAGCTCCAGGGCGAGGCGCTCCTCGCCTCGCTGGGCTCCAAGGCGACCACCAAGTCGAAGATCGTCATGATCAACGGTGACGACGCCGACCCGAACGCCGCGATGTTCAAGAAGGGCGCGCACGAGGCCCTCGACGGCAAGGTCGACATCGCCTACGAGCAGTCGGGTCTGTGGAAGGACAGCGTCGCCGGGCAGAAGATGTCCGCGGCCATCACCCAGCTCGGTGCCAAGAACATCGCGGGCGTCTACTCCGCCAACGACGGCATGGCCGGCGGTATCGCCACCGTCCTCAAGGGCGCGAAGATCGGCAGCATCCCGCTGACGGGTCAGGACGCGGAGCTCGCCGGTATCCAGCGCATCGTCGCCGGTACCCAGTCCAGCACCGTCTACAAGGCCTTCAAGCCGGAGGCCGAGGCGGCCGCCACCCTCGCCGTCGACCTGGCGCAGGGCAAGAGCATCTCCTCGCTCGCCACCACGACCCAGACCAGCGGCTCCGGCAACAAGGTGCCCTCGCAGCTGCTGACCCCGGTGTCGGTCACCAAGGCCAACATCAACGACACGGTCATCAAGGACGGTCTCTACACCGTCGCGCAGATCTGCACCGCCGACTACGCCGCGGCGTGCAAGGCGGCCGGTCTGCAGTAACCACCGCTCTGCGGTGACAGACCCCCTTCGGCGTCCGCCCCACCTTCCAACCCCGCTGTGGGGCGGGCGCCGATCGGAACCCGCGCGAACGCAGCCGTTGCCAACAGGCACCGGCCGCGCGCATGTTCATCTTGTAAATCTGTGCTCAGGCACAACCCTCCGCGGCTTTGACGAGCGCGGCATCCCCGCCGGTCAGGCGGCGAAGGAGATGGTTCACGTGTCCGCTACGCCCGTGCTGGCGTTGCGCGGAGTCTCCAAGCGATTCGGTGCGGTGCAGGCCCTCACCGAAGTGGAGCTGGAGGTTCACGCCGGAGAGGTCGTCGCACTGGTCGGCGACAACGGCGCAGGAAAGTCCACCCTGGTGAAGACCATCGCCGGAGTGCACCCCATCGATGAAGGAGTCATCGAGTGGGAGGGCAGCCCGGTCAGCATCAACAAGCCGCACGACGCCCAGGGACTCGGCGTCGCGACGGTCTACCAGGACCTCGCGCTGTGCGACAACCTCGACGTCGTCGGCAATCTCTACCTCGGGCGTGAGCTGCTGCACCGCGGCATCATCGACGAGGTCACGATGGAGAAGAACTCCCGTGAGCTGCTGAGCACGCTCTCGATCCGCATCCCGAGCGTGCGCATCCCGATCGCCAGCCTCTCCGGCGGTCAGCGGCAGGTCGTCGCCATCGCCCGCGCGCTGATCGGTGACCCGAAGGTCGTCATCCTCGACGAGCCCACCGCCGCCCTCGGCGTCGAGCAGACCGCGCAGGTCCTCGACCTGGTCGAGCGGCTGCGCGAGCGCAACCTCGGCGTCATCCTCATCAGCCACAACATGGCCGACGTCAAGGCGGTCGCCGACACCGTCAACGTGCTGCGCCTGGGCAAGAACAACGGCTCCTTCCCGGTGAAGGACACCAGTCAGGAAACGATCATCGCCGCGATCACCGGTGCCACGGACAACGCCGTGACCCGTCGTGCGGTGCGCAGCACGGAGGCGGCAAAGTGAGCGACACGTCAGGCACCGTGAAGAAGGACGCGGTGGAACCGACCACCGCTCCCGCGGACGACCCCACGGCGGCGGCCGGGTCCGCCACCGTCGTCGACCCGCGGCTGCTGGTCCGCGAAGAGGGCTTCGCGGGCTACATCACCGAGTTCAAGCGCAAGGTCAAGGGCGGTGAACTCGGCTCGCTGCCGGTCGTCGTCGGCCTGATCGTCATCGGGATCATCTTCCAGGTCCAGAACAGCCGGTTCCTGAGCGCGGACAACCTGTCCAACATCAGCTACTACCTGTCGGCCACCGGCATGCTCGCCATCGGCCTGGTCTTCGTGCTGCTCCTCGGCGAGATCGACCTGTCGGTCGGCTCGGTCAGCGGTCTGGCGTCCACCCTGTTCGCCGTCTTCGCGGTCAACCACGGGATGAACGGCTGGCTGGCGCTGGTCCTCACGATCATCACCGGCATCGGCATCGGCGCGCTGCACGGCTTCTTCTTCGCGAGGATCGGCGTACCGGCGTTCGTCGTCACCCTGGCCGGCTTCCTCGGCTGGAACGGTCTGATGCTGTGGCTGCTCGGTTCGAGCGGCACGATCAACATCACCGACAGCGGCCCGGTGCACCTGCTCGGCCAGAGCTCGTACTTCATGGACCAGTCCATCGCGGGCGCCTACATCCTGGCCGCCCTCGGTGTCGCCTCCCTGCTCTACGGCTCGCTCGTCGACCAGCGCCGCCGCAAGGCCGCCGGGGTGCCGTTCCGGCCCACCAGCGAGATCGCCCTGCGGGTCGGCCTGCTCGCCGTGGCCGCGTTCGTCTCCGCGTACGTGCTGAACCAGGCCTCCGGAGTCTCCAACGCGCTGGTGATCTTCCTCGCCTCCCTGGTGATCGTGGACTTCGTGCTCCGCCGTACCCCGTACGGCCGCAAGGTCTTCGCGGTCGGCGGCGGCATCGAGGCCGCGCGCCGTGCCGGTATCAACGTGCCGCTGATCCGCATCACCGTGTTCGCCATCTCCGGTGGCTTCGCGGCGGTCGGCGGTATGTTCTTCGCCGGTCAGACCCAGAGCGCCACGCTCAACGCCGGCGGCGGCAACACCCTGATGCTGGCCATCGCGGCCGCGGTCATCGGCGGTACGAGCCTCTTCGGTGGCCGTGGCACCGTCTGGTCCGCCCTCCTGGGCATGCTCGTCATCCAGTCGATCCAGACCGGCCTCGACCTGCTGAACATGAACACGTCGATCCAGTACATGATCACCGGCGGTGTTCTGCTCGGCGCGGTCGTCATCGACTCGGTGTCCCGCAAGAGCCAGAAGGCGTCCGGGCGCGGCTGATCCGCACCCGTTCAGACCAGTGCCCGGCACCGATCGCGGTGCCGGGCACAGTCATGTCGTAGAAAGGTCATAGGAAAGACCGTTCTTGGGTACAGCCGATCGCGTGACGTATGACGCACAGCCCGGGCGTCGTCCGCAGAGGCGGAACATTAGACTCGACAAGCCCGGCAACAGCTCGATCAGCTCTACTGCAAGGAGGCACGGGTGCCGCTGCTGACCCGCATCAGGGGACCGCGCGATCTGGACCGGCTCAGCCTGGAGCAGCTCGACCAGTTGGCCGAGGAGATCCGGACCTTCCTCGTCGACGCCGTCTCCAAGACCGGCGGCCACCTCGGCCCGAACCTCGGTGTGGTCGAGCTGACCATCGCCCTGCACCGCGTCTTCGAGTCGCCGAAGGACCGGGTGCTGTGGGACACCGGCCACCAGTCCTACGTCCACAAGCTGCTCACCGGCCGCCAGGACTTCTCGAGGCTGAAGATGAAGGGCGGCCTCTCCGGCTACCCCTCGCAGGCCGAGTCCGAGCACGACGTCATCGAGAACTCGCACGCCTCCACGGTCCTCGGCTGGGCCGACGGCCTCGCCAAGGCCAACCAGGTGCTGAAACGCGACGACCACGTGGTCGCGGTGATCGGTGACGGCGCGCTGACCGGCGGTATGGCCTGGGAGGCGCTGAACAACATCGCCGACGCCAAGGACCGCCCCCTCGTGATCGTCGTGAACGACAACGAGCGGTCGTACGCACCGACCATCGGCGGCCTCGCGAACCACCTGGCGACCCTGCGGACCACCGACGGCTACGAGCGCTTCCTGGCCCGCGGCAAGGACCTCCTGGAGCGCACTCCGGTCGTCGGCAAGCCCCTCTACGAGACGCTGCACGGCGCGAAGAAGGGCCTCAAGGACTTCATCGCCCCGCAGGGCATGTTCGAGGACCTCGGCCTCAAGTACGTCGGCCCGATCGACGGGCACGACATCGAGGCGATGGAGTCCGCGCTCGCCCGCGCCAAGCGCTTCGGCGGCCCGGTGATCGTCCACGTCCTCACCGAGAAGGGCCGCGGCTACCAGCCCGCCCTCCAGGACGAGGCCGACCGCTTCCACGGCATCGGCCCCATCCACCCCGACACCGGCCTGCCGATCAAGGCCTC
The DNA here is from genome assembly GCF_036227225.1 of Streptomyces sp. NBC_01478. Taxonomy (GTDB): domain Bacteria; phylum Actinomycetota; class Actinomycetes; order Streptomycetales; family Streptomycetaceae; genus Streptomyces. The sequence goes on from NZ_CP109444.1 coordinate 8,796,018, forward strand.
CGGCGCCGACTGGACCTCCGTCTTCGGCGACGAGATGGTCGCCCTCGGCCAGGAGCGCGAGGACATCGTCGCGATCACCGCCGCGATGCTCCAGCCCGTCGGCCTGAAGAAGTTCGCCGACGCCTTCCCGAACCGCATCTACGACGTCGGCATCGCCGAGCAGCACGGCGCCGTCTCCGCGGCCGGCCTCGCCACCGGGGGACTGCACCCCGTCTTCGCCGTCTACGCCACCTTCCTCAACCGCGCCTTCGACCAGGTGCTGATGGACGTGGCCCTGCACAAGTGCGGGGTGACCTTCGTCCTGGACCGGGCCGGCGTCACCGGCACCGACGGCGCCTCGCACAACGGCATGTGGGACATGTCGATCCTCCAGGTCGTCCCGGGCCTCCGCCTCGCCGCCCCGCGCGACGCCGACCAGGTCCGCGCCCAACTGCGCGAGGCCGTCCAGGTCAAGGACGCGCCGACCGTGGTCCGCTTCTCCAAGGGCGCGGTCGGACCCGCCGTACCCGCCGTGGGCCGGATCGGCGGCATGGACGTGCTGCGCGCGCCCGGCACCGACGCCCCGGACGTGCTGCTGGTCTCGGTCGGCGCGCTGGCGCCGATGTGCCTGGAGATCGCCGACCTGCTCGACAAGCAGGGCATCTCCACCACCGTGGTCGACCCGCGCTGGGTCAAGCCCGTCGACGAGGCCATGGCCCCGCTCGCCGAGCAGCACCGGGTGGTCGTCACCGTCGAGGACAACTCCCGTGTCGGCGGCGTCGGTTCGTCGATCGCACAGGCGTTGCGCGACGCCGGGGTGGACGTTCCGTTGCGCGACTTCGGGATCCCGCCGCGCTTCCTCGACCACGCCTCCCGCGCCGAGGTGATGACGGAGATCGGCCTCACCGCCCCCGACATCGCCCGCCAGGTCACCGGCCTGGTCTCCAAGCTCGACGGCCGCTTCGACCGCCCCACGGCGGAGGTCGACTCGGTGGAGTCCGCACGCGACTGAGGCACGGCCGCACCGCCGAACGGGCCGCTTCCACCACTCTTTGCAGTGGTGAAAGCGGCCCATTCGCGTGAACTGGCCCGCGTCGGGGCATACGCACATCGCCCCCTCTCGATCATGTCGAGGACGCCAAGCGTGGGAGGTACACCCGTGAGCAGCACCCTCTTCCGGACGAAGAGAGTCGAACAGTCCATCCAGGACACCGAGGAACCCGAGCACGCGCTCAGAAAATCCCTCTCGGCGCTGGATCTGACCGTGTTCGGCGTCGGCGTGGTCATCGGCACCGGCATCTTCGTCCTCACCGGCACGGCCGCCAAGAACACCGCCGGCCCAGCGGTGGCCCTGTCCTTCGTCGTGGCCGGCGTCGTCTGTGCCCTCGCGGCGCTCTGCTACGCCGAGTTCGCGTCCACGGTGCCGGTCGCGGGCTCGGCGTACACCTTCTCGTACGCCTCGCTCGGGGAGTTCCCCGCCTGGATCATCGGCTGGGACCTGGTCCTCGAACTCGCCCTGGGCACGGCGGTGGTGGCGGTCGGCTGGTCCGGGTACATCCACTCGCTGCTGGACAACGCGGGATGGCATCTGCCCGAGGCGCTCAGCGGCCGGGACGGCGCCCACGGCTTCGGCTTCGACGTCCTCGCCGCCGCGCTCGTCCTGGTCCTCACCGCGATCCTCGTGCTCGGCATGAAGCTCTCCGCGCGGGTCACCTCGGTCGTCGTCGCCATCAAGGTCGCCGTCGTCCTGGTGGTCATCGTCGCCGGCTCCTTCTTCATCGAGGGCGACAACTACAAGCCCTTCATCCCCAAGGCACAGTCGGTGGAGGCGGGCGGCAACCTCAAAGCCCCGCTGATCCAGCTCATGTTCGGCTGGGCGCCCTCCAACTTCGGCGTCATGGGCATCTTCACCGCCGCCTCCGTGGTCTTCTTCGCCTTCATCGGCTTCGACGTCGTCGCCACCGCCGCCGAGGAGACCCGCAACCCGCAGCGCGACGTCCCGCGCGGCATCCTCGGCTCACTGATCATCTGCACCACGCTGTACGTCGCCGTCGCGGTCGTCGTGACCGGCATGCAGAAGTACAGCTCGCTGTCGATCGACGCGCCCCTCGCCGACGCGTTCAAGGCCACCGGACACCCGTGGTTCGCGGGCCTGATCAGCTTCGGCGCCGCGATCGGCCTGACGACGGTGTGCATGATCCTGCTGCTCGGCCAGGCCCGCGTCTTCTTCGCGATGAGCCGCGACGGACTGCTGCCCCGCTTCTTCTCGCACGTCCACCCGCGCTTCCGCACCCCCTACCGCCCGACCATCCTCCTCGGCGTGATCATCGCGATCGTCTCGGGCTTCACGAGCCTCAGCGAACTCGCCGAACTGGTCAACATCGGCACCCTGTTCGCCTTCATCGTGGTCGCGATCGGCGTGGTCATCCTCAGGAACAAGCGCCCGGACCTGCCCCGCTCCTTCCGCACCCCCCTGGTACCGGCCCTCCCGATCGTCTCGGTCCTGGCCTCCCTCTGGCTGATGCTCAACCTCCCCGCCGAGACCTGGCTCCGCTTCGCCATCTGGATGGCGATCGGCTTCTTCGTCTACTACTTCTACGGCCGTACGCACAGCCGCCTGGGTCTGCAACAGGCGGCGGAGGCGGGCGAGTCCGCGGCACCGCCCGGCGGAAAGACCCTGTAGGCCCACCAGTTGGTCGTCCGGCCCCGCAAGTCCCGCTCGGTCGAGGGGACTTACGGGGCCGTATCGCGCAGGTGTCGGCCCCGTACGCTGCGCGGCCCGGTGACCTCCGCGCCCAACTCCGTGACCCTGCGCCGCAGTTCACGATCGGCGGTCACCACCAGGCACGGCCGGCCGGCGGCCTCGGCGACCAGTTCGACCATCCGGTCGTCGCCGCTGCCGGGTGCCGAGTCCACCCGCACGCCCGGGACGGACGCCACACCACGGGCCGCGCCCTCCACGACGAGGACGAGTTCCACGGGGTCCGTGCGGCCCGGCAGACCGTCGCTCGCGAGCCGGTCGCGGAGGCGCTCGGCCGCACCCTTGCGGTCGCGCCACCAGCCGTCGGGCACCGACCCGACCACATTGGCGCCGTCCACGATCACCAGCAGGGGAGTGTCCTCGTCCATGGCGCAAGGGTCGCACGGGGGCGGGGGGTGCCCCGTGCGCGGGCACCCGCCCCAATTACAGTGAACAGGTGAACGGCGACTGGCTCCTCCGCGGCCGTGACGGTCGGCTCAGTGTGTATCTGCCCTCGGGCGACGCCGTCCTGTGCCGGGCGGAACGCGGCCCCGGCGGCCTCTGGAGCGCCCCGCGCAAGATCGGCGGCGACCAGAAGCTGCACCCGGGACAGCTCGGCATCGGGCAGGGCGCGGACGGCTACGCCCACCTCGTGACCTGGCGTCCCACGGCGGCCCGCGAGTCCGGACTGGTGCACTCCACGCACTTCCGCCCCCGGCTCGCGGCCCTCGACTGGAACCCGATCGGCCACCCGGACAAGAAGGGCGACCGCACCGGCGTACCGTCGCTCGCGGTCGACGCACAGGGCCGCGCCCATGTCTTCGTGCGGAACACCCAGGGCGGGGTGAGCATGCTGGCCCAGCGGGAGAAGGGCGGCTGGGACCCGTGGCGCGACCTCAAGGGGAGTGACGTCCACGAGGACCTGGCGGCGGTGACGGGGGAGTCCGGCACGGTCGAGCTGTACGCGGCGGTGTCCGGCGCGATCCTGCACTGGCGCCAGTTGGAGCCGGGCGCACAACCGGTGCTGGAGGAGGCGATGGAGGCCCGCGTCCGCCCCGGCACGCTCCGCGCGCTGGCCACCTCCCCGGAGAGCACCACCCTCTTCTACACGGACGACTCCGGTGACCTGTCCGCCTGGCGCCCCGGCAGCAAGCCGATCCCCCTGCTCGCCTCGGCCGGCCCCGGCCCGGTCTCCGCCGTCCGCTGCGAACTCGACGGCTACGACTGCACGTTGCTCGCCCAGCGCTCGGCCAGCGGCCGGGTCGCCTTCGCCGCGTATCCCACGGAACAGGAGGCGGCCGGCGCCTGGTGGACCGAGTCGGGCCCCCAGCTCCCGGCGGACGCCGAGGTGTCCCTCACCCTGGACGAGGACGAGCGGGTGGCCGCCGCGACGGCGTCGCCGTCGACCGGCCAACTCCTGGTCACCCGGCGGAAGGCGGAGGCCGGGCTGGCGCTGGAGGCGTGGCGGGAGGTCTGACCCCCTGGCCGCGGGCCCGCACATCCGTCGGTCCCGCCCTGGAACATCCGCCCTGGAACATCCGCTCGGGCGACATATGATGATCGGCGTTTCAGCCAGTCCGTACGCATGACGCGTCGGCTTCGAGGGAGTGCGGCACGTGATGCGGAAGAAGTCGTCGGAGTCGGCCGGGGCAGACGCCCGGGCCCCGAGACCGGCCGCGTCCGGTGCCGCCCATGGCGACTGGCTGACCCTCGGCCGTGACGGCCGGCTCAGCCTCTACGCGCCGACCGAGGGCGGGCTGCTGCGCTGGACCGAGAACACCGTGGCCGGAAACGACTGGAGCGGACCCCATGTCGTGCCCGCCGCGGGTCTGACCCATCTGACCGTGGTCCAGGGCGCCGACTCCTACGTCCACTTCCTCGGCCGCAGGGAGCGCACCGGCGCCGACGGGGTGCGCACGATGGACGTCGTGCACGCGATCCAGTACCAGACGGGGCTCGCCTTCACGGACTGGCGGTCGCTGGGCAACCCGCACAAGGACCGGGAGCAGGGGCTGTTGCTGGGCCCGCCGGTGGGCGCGGTCGCGGCGGACGGCGGTGTGCATGTCTTCGCCCGGGGTGCGCACGGCGGCCTGGTGCTGCGCCGCGAGGCGGCGAACGGAAAGTGGCGGGCCTGGGAGGAACTGCACGGCGTCGGTATCGGCCCGTGGCCCGCGCCGGTGGCCCTGTCCGGCGGACGGATCGAGGTGTGCGTCGACGCCGAGACCGGTGTGTTCGTCTGGCGGCAGCTCGAAGCCGGCGGTGACTTCACGGGCCCGCGCGGCTTCGCGCTGCGGACCTCGCCCGGCACGGTCGCCGCGGTGGAGACCGGCCCGGAGCAGGCCACCTTCTTCTGGACCGACGCCGACAGCGGCGCCGCGGTGTCCTGGCGGGCCGGCGGCTGGCCGACCCCGCTGGGCGGCTCACCGGCGCGGCGGCCGTACGCGACGCTCCGTACGACGGTGGACGGTTACGACTGCGTCGTCCTCGCCTACCGGGACCGGGACGGACACGCCGTGTTCGGCGTGGGCGGTGCCGGGGACGAGGGCAACGGCCTGTGGTGGTACGCGCTGACCGAGCCCTGCGTGGGCTCTCCGGCGCTGGCCAGGGACGGTCACGGGCGCGTGGTCATGGCGGTGATCACCCCCGACGGCACGCCGAGAGTCGCCCGGCAGGAGCCGGGCGCGGGGCTGAACCTGGGTTCCTGGTCCGACCTCTGACCCGGCGGAAGGCTCAGCCGCCCGTCGCCGGGGACTTCTTGGCCGACTCGGGGATCTCCGAGTCCGCGCGGATCGCCTTCCACAGCGTGCCCGCCTGGGGTTCGGCGGCCACCACCCGGTTCGGGTCGACCTTGTCGTACGCCACCGGGAGCATGATCGTCTCCATGGTGGACGGGTTGACGCCGTTGAGGCTGCGGCCGAACTCCGCGAGCTTGGTGAGCGAGGCGAGGTCGGAGTCGGTGGTCAGCGCGGCGGTGAGCTCGTCGGCGATCTTGTACGCCTTGACCGGGCTGCCCAGCAGGTCCTGCTTCTGGATCTCGGTGAGCAGCGCGAGCATGAACTGCTGCTGGAGGCCTATCCGGCCGAGGTCGCTGCCGTCGCCGATGCCGTGCCGGGTGCGGACGAACGCGAGGGACTGGGTGCCGTCCAGCTTGTGGGTGCCCTTGGTCAGGTGCAGACCGCTGGAGGTGTCGTCGATGTCCTGGTCGACGGTGATGCTCACGCCGCCGATCGCGTCCACCAGGTTCTTGAAGCCGGCGAAGTCGACCTCGACGTAGTGGTCCATCCGGACCCCGGACATCTGCTCCACCGTCTTCACCACACAGGCCGGACCGACCTGGGAGTAGATGGAGTTGAACATCACGCGCTTGGCGGACGCGACGGAGGAGCCGTCCGATTTGGTGCACTTGGGGCGGGTCACGAGGGTGTCGCGCGGGATGCTGACCGCCACCGCCTTCTTACGTCCCTCTGGTATGTGCATCACCAGCGCGGTGTCCGAACGGGCGCCGGAGACCGTGCCGGTGTTCAGTTCCGCGTTGGCGCCGGCGCGGGAGTCGGAGCCCAGGATCAGGATGTTCTGCCCCGAGGTGGGCAGCTTCTCCGGCCGGTCGTCGCCGATCGCCTTGTCGATGTCGACGCCCTTGATGTTGCCGTCGATGCCGCTGTAGAGCCAGTAGGCGGTACCGCCCCCCGCCAGCACCAGGACCAGCGCCGACAGCAGGATGATGCGCCCCCAGCGTCTCTTGCGCGGCGGTGTGCTCTTGCGGCGGTCGGTCGATTTCCGGGCACGCCGGGACTCGGTCGTGGCGCTGTGGCTCATCGGGTGCGGTTCCTCTCCTCACGGGCTCCGCGTGCGCGGAGATGCGGGGCCCGGGTAGGGGGGATTCCGGCCCAACTGAAACGAGCGGTGCAGATGCAGAACTAAATGCAGTGGCAGAACTATAGGCATCCCCATGACCCTGCTTTAAGCGGGGATGTACCTGTGCCGGGGCAGGGGTGAACACCACATTGCCGCCACTTGACCCATGGTTAGTATCTGTTAAGAATATGTGAGTCCTGTGGCTCTCGGTGGAGGGGGCTCTGTCCGAGGTCACGGGGACGGCAGTTGCGTGCCAGCGATGGGGCTGGGGGGCGTGCCGAGCCAGGGGGGTGTCCGCCCGATGTGGGCTTCTCGACCAAGCTCAGTGGGCGAATTGTCTCGGTAGGAGTGCGAGTTGGCGGATCATCCGCGTCTCAGTGTTGTCGTTCCCTTTCAGGATGTTGAGACCTATCTCACGGAATGTCTGGAGTCGATCGCACGGCAGTCGTTCCGTGATTTCGAGGTGATTCTCGTCGACGACGGTTCCACCGACCGTTCGACGGCCATTGCCGCCGAGTTCTGTGCGGCGGACCCGCGTTTCCGGCTCATCCGCCAGGAGCCGCAGGGGCCGGGTCACGCCCGGAACACCGGTCTGCGGGCCATGCATCCGCGCGGCGAGTTCATCGCGTTCGTCGACGGTGACGACGTCATTCCCGAGTACGCCTACGAACTCCTCGTGCGCACGGTGGAGGAGTCCGGCTCGGACTTCGTCTCGGGCAACGTGCAGATGATGAACTCCACCAAGAAGTGGCAGTCGCCGCTCCACAAGACCCCGATGCAGAAGAGCCGGCGCGGCACCCACATCACCCGGTTCGAGGCGCTCATCTACGACCGCACCGTCTGGAACAAGCTGTTCCGGCGGTCCTTCTGGGACTACCACTTCATCGAGTTCCCCGAAGGCGTCCTCTACGAGGACTCCTGGGTCAACATGTTCGCCCACTTCCGGGCCGCCAAGGTCGACGTCGTCACCGACATCGTCTACTTCTGGCGCCGTCGCGAGGGCGGCGCCGCCCCCTCGATCACCCAGCGCCACACCGAGCTGTCCAACCTGCGCGACCGCGTCGCCGCCGTCCAGTCGGTCAGCCGTTTCCTGGCCGAGCGACGCTCCCGGCTGTACGAGGAGAGCAAGCGCAAGTACGACCTCGCCTGCCTCAAGTCCGACCTGATGCTGCATCTGAAGGTGCTCCCGGACGCGGACGAGGAGTACCAGCAGGCCTTCATGGAGTGGGCCAACGCGTTCCTCGACGAGGCCGACGCCACCATCATCGACGAGCTGCCGGCGGAGGCCCGGGTCAAGTGGCTCCTGGTGCGCGACTGGCGGCTGCCCGAACTGCTGGAGGTCATCCGGTTCGAGCGGCGGGGCGGACCGATGCCCGTCCAGCGCCGGTTCCACCGCTACCTCAAGTACCCCTACCTCGGGGACCGGGAGGTGGGCATCGACAAGAAGGCCTACCGACTGGACAAGGAGTTCTCGCTGCACGGGTCGCTCGACGGCGCCCGCTGGAGCACGAACGGCCATCTGCTGACCCTGAGCGGCTCGGCGTACGTCCGTTTCATCAACGTGCACAAGAAGCACATGTCGGTGAAGGCGATCGCCCTGCGCAACAAGAAGCAGGGGCGGATGGTGATCACCACGGCGAAGACCACCTACGCGCCGCAGGCCACCGAGCAGTCCAACCAGAATCGTTACTGCTACGACTGGGCCGGCTTCGAGTCCAGGATCGACACCACCCGTCTCAAGCGCCGCGGGCAGTGGGTCGAGGGCACCTGGGACGTCGCCGCCGGCGTGCTCAGCCGCGGCCTGTTCCGCTACCGGGGCATCGACCGCGGCGGCGCCGGATCCGCCGCCAACCCGCCGTACCGCTACGTCGACAAGAACACCCGGGTCCTGCCCGTGTTCCTCCAGGGCAAGCTCAAGCTACGCGTGGAGATCGTGCGCTCCCGGATCACCGGCCACCGGATCGACGGCGACCAACTGGAGCTGAACGGCGTCTATCTCGGGCCCAAGGTGCCCGAGTGGGGCAAGCTCCGGGTCACCAGCATGAGCGGGACCGGGGAGCACGACGCACGGGTCCACTTCCGGCCCGGCGGAGAGGGCTGGTGCTCGTTCACCGCCAGGGTCCCGCTGCGCGTCCTCATACCGGGACACCGGGTCGACGCCCAGGCCGGGGCGGACGTACCCGAGTCCTGGAACATGGGCAGCAACGGCTGGAAGACCACCTTCCATGTCGAGGGCCGGAAGATGACCATCTATCCGGTGGTCGCGGAGGAGACGCTCGACGGGCACTACCGCATGCCCTCCGCGCTGCAGACCCGCGAGGGCGACCGGGAGGTCGTCGTCCACCGCAACGGCTCCGGCTACCTCGTGCTCTTCGAGCGCGCGACCCTGCCCATGGCGAACGACTTCGTCTGGGGCGAGGACGGCTCCCTGCAGATCACCGGCCGCTATCTGGCCGCCGACCGGCTGACCGAGCGGGAGTACCGCGACGCCCACCTCGTGGTGCGCTCCCGGGCGCACGGCGCGGAACGCGAGGTCCCGCTCCGGTGGGACGGCAACGCCTTCCGCGCCGTCCTCTCGCCGGCCGCCATGCGGACCCTGGCCGGCGAGATCCCGCTGGCCGCCGGGCGCTGGGACTTCTTCCTGCGCCGTCAGGACCTGTCGTCGGTGGCCCGCGAGGACCGGCTCGAAGACCTCATGGTGAAGATCGAGCAGTCCCTCGTCGAGGCCTTCCCGAAGGACTTCGAGGAGAACGAGCGCCGCTACGAACTCCAGGCCGAGGCCTACGACCGGCTCTCCCTCCTCGTGCACTCCGCGATGCCGGACGACGCGCGCGGCCCGTACCGCCAGAAGCTGCTGCGCACCAAGGCCTACCCGGCCGCGCGGCGGAAGAAGGTACGCCCCGCGATCCTCTTCGACGCCTTCAAGGGCACCCAGTACTCCGACAGCCCCCGCGCCCTGCACGAGGAACTGGTGCGGCGGGGCGTCGACATCGAGCACCTCTTTGTCGTCCGCGACGACCAGGTCCAGGTCCCGCCGACCGCGACCCCCGTGCGCATGTGGTCGCCGCAGTGGTACGAGGCGCTGGCCACCAGCCGGTACGTCGTCGCCAACAACCACCTGCCCGACTGGTTCCAGAAGCGTGACGGCCAGGTCGTCGTACAGACCTGGCACGGCACCCCGCTGAAGAAGATCGGCCACGACATCGAGGCCATCCACTTCGCGGACCAGCGCTACCTGGAGCGGGTCGAGAAGGAGGTGCAGAACTGGGACATGCTGGTCTCGCCCAACAGCTTCTCCACCCCGATCCTCAAGCGTGCCTTCGGATTCCCGGGCGAGATGGTGGAGTCGGGATACCCGCGCAACGACATCCTGCGCAGACCCGACACGGAACAGCAGGAACAGGAGATCCGCCGGCGCATCGGCCTGCCCGACGGCAAGCGGGTCGTGATGTACGCGCCGACCTGGCGCGACGACCAGTACTACGCGCCCGGCAAGTACAAGCTGGACTTCCGGGTCGACCTCGCGGACGCCCGGGCCAGGCTGGCCGCCGACCATGTGCTCCTGGTCCGCCGCCACCCCAACGTGGTCGACCCGGTGCCGGGCGCCGGCGACGGCTTCGTCTTCGACGTCTCGGACTACCCGGACATGGCCGATCTGTCCCTGATCACCGACGTGATGATCACGGACTACTCGTCCCTGATGTTCGACTACGTCAACACCGGGCGCCCGATCCTGTTCTTCACCTACGACCTGGACCACTACCGGGACACGCTGCGCGGCTTCTACTTCGACTTCGAACGCAGTGCGCCCGGCCCCCTGGTGTACTCCTCCGAGGACCTGGTGACCGCCATCCGGGGAATCGACGGGATCCAGGACGCCTACGCCGAGCGGTACCGCTGGTTCCAGCGGGAGTTCTGCGACCTCGACGACGGCCATGCCTCGGCACGGCTCGCGGACCGGATGCTGGTCGCCGGCGGCGATCTCGCCCCGGAGGAGGCACGGGCGCCGGCCGTCGGCACCGTCGACACGAGTCACCAGGGGCGCCCCCTCACGCCGATCTCCTGGAACGCCCAGCACTGGTTCACCCCGCAGCGACACCCGGCGCAGCCCGCGGCCGCCGCCCCCCGGTCCGTGAACGCGCTGCCCGCGCAGCCGATGCCGGCCGACACCCGGGTTCCCTCCGGCACGGCGAACGGGCCGCAGCGGCAGACGGTGCGGCCGCAGCAGTCGGCCGCGCCGGCGGACGGATCGCAGGATCGTTTCCATGACGAGCCGTCACCCCCGGGAAGGATCGTCGAGGGCGTGGTCGTATGACATCGAACGGTCACCGCACGCCATGACGAAGCCAGCGAACGGACCCTCGGCCCCCGACACCACCGTCGGGGGCCGCCGGGAGTTGCGGTCAGCCCGTGCGCACCTTCAGGAGCAGGGCGAAATGGTCCGACCTGCCGGTGTCGCGCACCGTGCAGCCGGCCCTGGGCAACCCGGTGAAGAGGTAGTCGAACTTGTGGCCCGACACATGGGTCGCCCGGCCCGCCCGGGAGGAACCGGACGTCTGGTCGCACTCCGGGTGCGTGGTGTAGGGGCCGGCCGGCCACACCCAGGAGAAGGGGTTGCGGGACCCCGGCGGATTCACGTTCAGATCACCGCCGTACACCGTGCGCCGCGCGGCCCCCGCGCGGGCCAGCGCCTTCAACTGGTCGTCGCGGAACTCCCATTCGGGGTGTACGGCGTCGCTGTGCCGCGGGCTCAGATGGGCCGTGCACACCCGGAGGTCGTGCGCCGCGACCGTGGCGCACAGGATGCCGCGCCGCACCCCCGCGGTGGGCTGCTGCGCGGCCACGGTGGTGACGGCCGACAGACGATAGGCGGCGAGGATCGCGAAACCGGCGGTGCCCGCCCCGGGCGTCGCACAGCGGATCGGCGTCGTGTGCCCCGCCCGGTCGCGCTCGGAGTACGCGTGGAACGCCGTGTGCCAGGACCCGCCGAGTTCCCGGCGCACCGACTCCAGCTCCGCGTCGCAGGTCTCCTGGAGAAAGACCACCCGGGCCCCGGCCCGGGTCGCGAGGTGGCTGAGCTGCGTCCGCTTCTCCGCCCAACTGCCGGTCGGGGCACAGCCCCACTGCCGGACCCCGCACATGTTCCAGGTCGCCACGGTCAGCGTCCGGGACGACGCGTAGGAGCGGGTGGGGCCGTACGACTGGACCGCGGTCACCACGGTGGCGAGTCCGAGCAGGGCCGCCGCGGCGACGGCGAGCCTGCGCCAGGGGATGCCCATGTGCCCGGACGGGGAGGGAGCGGGATGCATCACGACATGATCGCTGATCATCCGACCGGACACCACATTTCCGGTGCCCCAGGAGCACCCGACGAGAGTGAAGCACGTCATGGCTGAAGCAACTGCCAAGGGCCGCAAGGTGATCGGCGGGATCGACGCCTCGGGCAGCCACCCCGTCGAGTACCGGTTCACCCACGCGCGCAACGGCAACCGGCATCTGATGGTCGTCTTCGCCAACATCTACGCCCCGGACGACTACGGCTGGGCCACCGGCATCCTCGACACCCTGCGGTCCAACATCCTCTGGATCCGCGACCGGTTCGACGACGGGAACACCTACTACCTGTGCAGGGAGATGGACTTCGGGGTCGAGCAGTCCGTGATCGGACTCATCACCCGGGTGACGAAGTCCCTCGGACTGACCCCGAACGACGTGACGCTGTGGGGCAGTTCGAAGGGCGGCAGCGCCGCGCTCTACTTCGGGCTCAGGTACGGCTTCCGCAACGTCGTCGCCAGCGTCCCGCAGTTGCGGATCGGCACCTTCGTGCGCGACGTCTATCCCGACACCGGCAGGAACATGCTCGGCGAGTCGATGGCCGACGACGACGTCCGGGTCCTCGACGCGGTCCTGCCCGACCTGCTCGCGGCGGGCGCGAGCCCCGAGACCAACCTTTACCTGGTCTCCTCGCCGCAGGACGAGCAGTACACCACCCAAGTGGAGCCGTTCCTCGGCCTGTTGCGGCGATACCCCAACTTCAACCTCATCTTCAGCGAGTCCCCGTTCATCACCGACCACGGCAAGGTCACCCAGCGCAACACGCCCCCGCTGCTGGGCATCGCCTACCTCCTCGTGGAGGGGATCGCGCCCCGCCTGGGACTCACCCGGCACGGCTACGAGGAACCCGACGCCGACATGTCGGGCATAGCGGACTTCCTGGCGTCGACGGCCGTGGTGCAGGAGTCGTTCGCCCCGCCGGTCGTCACCGAGCCGCGCCCCCACGACCTGCTGTCCACGACCGACGTCCGCTTCGCCGGCCGGGCCCCGGGCGCGGTACGCGTCAGCATCTGGGAGAACGGCACGTACCTGGCGTCGGCACCGGTCGGCGCCGACGGAAGCTGGACCTGGCAGCGGGACCGGCCGTGGAGCGCGGGCGAGCACCAGGTGCGGCTCTTCGCCGTCGACGCCAGCGGCTACCAGTCCGAGCGCACGGAGGCGCGGTTCACCGCCTCCGAACACGTCACGGCGGCGCCGGCGGCAGCTCCGGCGGCCGTCGGGATTCTGCTGCCCCCGCTGGTGCACACACCCGAGCCCTACCAGCAACTCCTCGATGTACAGGTCCGGTTGACCGGCGCCGCCAACGGCGCGACCCAGGTGGGCTTCCGGGAGAACGGGGTCTTCCTCGGCTCCTGCGGCCTCGCCCACGACGGCCGCTGGCTCTGGAACGCGGAGTGGCGCTGGACCGAAGGCCCGCACACCGTCGAGGTGTTCGTGGTGAACGCCGCCGGCGACGAGTCCCCGCCCGCCTCCGTCACCTTCGCGGTCATCCCGACCCCGGCCGCCCCCGCCCACTGAACCCCGACTCGACCCAGGAACGGATTCCGCCCATGTCCCCAGCACCCGCGAACGGGAGGCACCTGCTCACCGGCATCGAAGCCGCGGGCGCGTTCCCCGTCGAGTACCGCTTCGCCCACGCCCAGAAGGGCAACCGGCACCTGGTCGTCGTCTTCGCCAACTTCTCCGCGCCCGGCGACTACGGCTGGTCCAACGGGGTGTTCGACAAGCTGCGCGCGAACATCCTCTGGATCCGGGACACCTTCGAGGGCAACCGGAGCTACTACCTGTGCAAGGGGATGGACTTCGGCCTGGAGCAGTCCGTCGTCACCCTCATCTCGAACGTGATGAAGTCCCTCGACCTCACCACGGAGTCGGTCACGCTGTGGGGCGGTTCCAAGGGCGGCAGCGCGGCCCTCTACTTCGGCCTGAAGTACGGCTTCAAGAACATCGTCGCCATCGCGCCCCAGTTCTCGATCGGCACGTACGTGAAGAACGTGCACCCCGGTACCGCCCGGTTCATGCTCGGCGAGGGCGTGCCGGAGGAGAACGTGCGGATCGTCGACTCCCTCGTCCCCGACCTGGTCCGCTCCGGCGCCAACCGCGCGGCCAACGTCTACCTGGTCTCCTCGCGCCAGGACGACCAGTACCCGACCCAGATCGAGCCGTTCCTCGGGCTCTTCCAGCACTACGAGAACTTCAACTTCGTCTTCAGCGACTCCCCGCACATCGCGGACCACACCCAGATCGCGGGACGCAACGTCCCGATGCTGATGGGAATCGTCAACCTCCTGATCGACGGCATCGCCCCGCGGCTCGGCTTCGTGAGCAACGGATTCGAGGAGCCGGACCGCGACAGGTCCGCCATCGACTCCTACCTGGCGGCCACGACCATGGTCCGGGGCGACGAGTTCCTGCCCCCGACCGTGACGGCACCCGCACCGGGCACGGAGATCCGCAGGGATGCCGTACGGCTCGCCGGCCACGCCCCGGGGGCGGTCAAGGTGATCGTCTGGGAGCACGGAAAGTACCTCGGACAGACCGACGTCGACGCCCGCGGCACCTGGTCCTGGGAACTCGGCAGAGCCTGGAGCAAGGGCGAGCACCCCGTGAAGGTCTACGGCGTGGACGCGGCGGGCTTCCAGTCCCGGCGCACCGAGATCCGCTTCACGGCGGTCGACTCGGGCGGAGCGGTCGCCGCCCCGCCCATGGACCGGGCCGCGATGATCTCGACGGTCGGGCCGAGCACCACCGCGCCGGTGGTGCTGGAGCCCGTGGCCCACGAGCAGGTGCCGTCCGCACGCGTCGTCTTCACCGGCTCGGCCGCCGCCTTCGCCCAGGTGGGTTTCCGGGAGAACGGAGTGCTGCTGGGCGGCACCCCCGTGGCCCCGAACGGCGGGTGGTCGTGGGAAGCGGGATGGGAGTGGGGCGCGGGCGCGCATGTCGTCGACGTCTTCGCCGTCGACGCCTCCGGTACGGAGTCCCCGGTGACCAGGGTCCCCTTCATGGTCATGGCCGCCTCGGCCGGAGCGGCACCCGTGTCCTCCTACGGCGGAACCTACTGAGGACCGGGCAACCGGCCCGCCCGCCGAAAGGTCGTACACCCCATGACAGTCGGACGAAGAATCTTCCTCGGCGCCTTCACCGCGGGCGCCGTCACCGTCGCCGTCGCCCCGGACGCGGCGGCCGACGGCGAGTACACCGAATACACCGCGCCCGCCCAGTTCTACGGCACCTCCACGACCGCCCACACGGTGACGATCAACCACAAGGCCACCTCCGGGTCGGCGGTGGCGCTCAACGTGACCTCGGACAACCCCGAGACCTCGGCGATGTATCTGACCGGCGTCGAGAGCGGCCGCGGCACGCTGAAGATCGCCCATGTGGGATACGCCGACGGCTCGGACGCGAACGCCTCCGCCCTGTCCATCGACCTCCAGACGTCGGGCACGGCCTCCCAGGGCATCTATCTGACCGCCACCAACGGCGCGACCAAGGGCGCCCTGCTCGTCCTGCGCAACAACGACGGCCTCGACGACCTCGTCGTCAAGGGCACCGGCCGGATCGGCGTCGGCATCGACCGCGGCGCCACGCCCCAGTCCCAACTCCACGTGGTCCAGCGGGGCGGAGCCGCGTCGGCCATCCTCGCCGAGGGCGCGGTACGCCTCGCCGACGTCACGACGGAACCGACCAACGCGCCCGCCGCGGCCGGCGGCGGCTCCCTCTACGCCCGCGACGGCAAGCTGTTCTGGAAGGGCTCCGCCGGTACGGTCACCCAACTGGCCTCCGCGTAAAGGGAATTCGCCATGCAACTCACCCCCGACGAACTCGTCTCCGAGTTCCACGACGCCGTCATGGAGCTCTACTTCGCCCGCAAGCGCATCGCCCATCTGGAGGCGGAGAACGCCGAGTTGACGGCACGGCTCGCGGCGGCCGAAGCGGAGGCATGAGAAGAGGGCCTCCGCCCAAAGGCGGAGGCCCTCCCCAAGTCACGCCCGTACGACGGCGGTTACGCCGGAACGCTCGCCACACCCGGCGCCAGGAACGGCTTGCCGTTCACCCGCTCCGAGACACCCTCGCGGTCCAGGTACGGCGTGATGCCGCCCAGGTGGAAGGGCCAGCCCGCGCCCGTGATCAGGCACAGGTCGATGTCCTGCGCCTCGGCGACGACACCCTCGTCGAGCATCAGCCCGATCTCCTGCGCCACCGCGTCCAGGACCCGCTCCCGCACCTGCTCCTCGGTCAGGACGGAGTCGCCCTGCTGGAGCAACGCCGCGACCTCGGGGTCGAGTTCGGGCTTGAACCCGTTCTCGGCGGAGTAGACGTAGAAGCCGCGCTTGCCCGCCTTGACGACCGCCGCGAGGTTCGGGGAGACCGTGAAGCGGTCCGGGAAGGCCCGGTTGAGGGTCTCCGAGACATGCAGCCCGATGGCCGGACCGACCAACTCCAGGAGAACCAGCGGGGACATGGGCAGGCCGAGCGGCTCTACGGCCTTCTCCGCGACGGCGACTGGCGTGCCCTCGTCGATGACGTTCTGGATCTCGCCCATGAAGCGGGTGAGGATGCGGTTGACGACGAACGCCGGGGCGTCCTTCACCAACACCGCTGTCTTCTTCAGCTTCTTGGCCACCGCGAACGCGGTCGCGAGCGAGGCGTCGTCCGTCTGCTCGCCGCGCACGATCTCCAACAGGGGCAGAATCGCCACCGGGTTGAAGAAGTGGAAGCCGACGACCCGCTCGGGGTTCTTCAGCTTCGACGCCATCTCGCTCACCGACAGCGAGGAGGTGTTGGTGGCGAGGATCGCGTGCGCCGGGGCGACCGCCTCGACCTCCGCGAACACCTGCTGCTTGACGCCGATCTCCTCGAAGACGGCCTCGATGATGAAGTCGGCGTCGGAGAAGCCCTCGGCCTTGTCCAGCACACCGGTGACCAGGGCCGTCAGGCGGTTGGCCTTGTCCTGGTTGATACGGCCCTTGCCGAGCAGCTTCTCGATCTCGGCGTGGACGTAGCCCACACCCTTGTCGACGCGCTCCTGGTCGATGTCCGTGAGGACGACCGGTACTTCGAGGCGGCGCAGGAAGAGCAGGGCGAGCTGCGAGGCCATCAGACCCGCGCCGACCACACCGACCTTGGTGACCGGACGCGCCAGCGACTTGTCGGGCGCACCCGCCGGACGCTTGCCGCGCTTCTGCACGAGGTTGAACGCGTAGATCCCGGCGCGCAGTTCGCCACCCATGATCAGGTCGGCGAGCGCGAGGTCCTCGGCGTCGTAGCCCTGCTGGAGGTCGCCGTTCTTGGACGCCTCGATGATGTCGAGCGCGCGGTAGGCGGCCGGGGCCGCGCCGTGCACCTTGGAGTCCGCGACGAGACGGCCCTTGGCGACGGCCTGGTCCCAGGCCTCGCCGCGGTCGATCGCCGGACGCTCGACCTTGATGTCGCCCTTGAGGACGTTCGCCGTCCAGATCAGCGACTGCTCCAGGAAGTCCGCGCCCTCGAAGAGGGCGTCGGCGATCCCGAGGTCGAAGACCTGCTGGCCCTTGAGCTGCTTGTTCTGGTTGAGGCTGTTCTCGATGATCACCGAGACGGCCTTCTCGGCGCCGATCAGGTTCGGCAGCAGCGTGCAGCCGCCCCAGCCGGGAACGAGGCCGAGGAAGACCTCGGGGAGGGAGAAGGCCGCGATGTGCTTCGAGACCGTGCGGTACTCGCAGTGCAGACCGACCTCGACGCCACCGCCCATGGCCGCGCCGTTGTAGTACGTGAAGGTGGGCACCGCGATGTCCGCGAGGCGCTTGAAGACCTCGTGGCCGCCCTTGCCGATGGCGAGCGCGTCGTCGTGGTTCTTCAGGAGCTCGACGCCCTTGAGGTCCGCGCCGACGGCGAAGACGAACGGCTTGCCGGTGATGCCGACACCGACGATCTCGCCGGCCGCCGCCTCCTTCTCGACCTGGTCGATGGCGGTGTTCAGGTTCGCCAGCGAGGCCGGGCCGAAGGTGGTCGGCTTGGTGTGGTCGAAGCCGTTGTCCAGCGTGATGAGCGCGAACCGCCCGGCGCCGTACGGCAGTTCGAGGTGACGGACGTGCGCGGACGTCACGACCTCGTCCGGGAACAGCTCGGCCGCACCCTTCAGAAGCTCGGTGGTGGTGCTCACTTGTCCCCCTCGAAGTGCGGGTTCTCCCAGATGACCGTGGCGCCCATGCCGAAGCCGACGCACATCGTCGTCAGGCCGTAGCGGACGTTCGGCTGCTCCTCGAACTGGCGGGCCAACTGCGTCATCAGGCGGACGCCCGACGAGGCCAGCGGGTGGCCGAAGGCGATCGCGCCGCCGTACTGGTTGACGCGCTCGTCGTCGTCCGCGATGCCGTAGTGCTCCAGGAAGGCCAGCACCTGTACGGCGAAGGCCTCGTTGATCTCGAAGAGGTTGATGTCCTCGATCGAGAGGCCCGCCTTGGCGAGCGCCTTCTCGGTCGCGGGGATCGGGCCGTAGCCCATGACCTCCGGCTCGACGCCCGCGAAGGCGTACGAGACCAGGCGCATCTTCACCGGCAGGTTGTTCTCGCGGGCGAAGTCCTCGCTCGCGATGATCGACGCGGTGGCACCGTCGTTCAGACCGGCCGCGTTGCCGGCGGTGACCCGCCCGTGCACACGGAACGGCGTCTTGAGCCCGGCGAGGTTCTCCAGGGTGGTCCCCGGACGCATCGGCTCGTCGGCGGTGACCAGACCCCAACCGGTCTCGCCCACCTGCTCGTTGGTGTTGCGCACCGAGATCGGCACCAGGTCCTGCTGGATCTTGCCGTTGGCGTACGCCTTGGCGGCCTTCTCCTGCGAACGCACCGCGTACTCGTCGGCGCGCTGCTTGGTGATCGTCGGGTAGCGGTCGTGCAGGTTCTCCGCCGTCATGCCCATGAACAGGGCGGAGTCGTCGACCAGCTTCTCGCTCACGAACCGCGGGTTCGGGTCCACGCCCTCGCCCATCGGGTGGCGGCCCATGTGCTCGACACCACCGGCGATGACGGCGTCGTACGCACCGAAGGCGATGGAGCCCGCGGTGGTCGTGACGGCGGTCAGCGCGCCCGCACACATGCGGTCGATGGAGTAACCGGGCACCGACTGCGGCAGCCCGGCGAGAATGCCCGCGGTCCGCCCCAGGGTCAGCCCCTGGTCACCGATCTGCGTGGTCGCGGCGATCGCGACCTCGTCGATCTGCGCGGGGTCGAGTCCGGGGTTGCGGCGCAGCAGCTCCCGGATCGCCTTCACGACGAGGTCGTCGGCCCGGGTCTCGTGGTAGATGCCCTTCGGGCCCGCCTTGCCGAACGGGGTGCGGACGCCGTCGACGAAGACGACGTCCCTGACGGTACGAGGCACGATTGGCTCTCCTCCAGGGTGCGGGATCGGCACTGCTGCGATGCGCTGAGCGCGCGCTCAGGAACCATGCTACTTGTGGGTAACCAAGCTGCCCAGTCCCGGGGCCGGGAGCGGCGAACGTCACACCCCGAGCGCCGGCCGATCATCCCCCGGGCGGAGCCGTCGACCCCCGCGGGGTCAGCACCGGAGCGGGCACGGGATGCGAACCGGGCCCCTCCCTGCCGATCACCCCGAACAGAGTCCGGGCCACGTCCGCCCCGAATCCGTGCACATCATGGCCCATCGCGGAGAGCGTCGGATGCGTGACCCGGCACAGCGGGGAGTCGTCCCAGGCCAGCAGCGACACATCGGCCGGCACCCCGAGCCCCGCCTCCACGGCCACCGCCAGCCCGGCGACGGCCATGATGTCGTTGTCGTACACGATGGCGGTGGGCCGCTCCGCCTCCGCCAGCAACGACCGGGTGGCCCGCGCCCCCGCCTCCCCGGACTGATCCGTGACCACCTGCCGAACCCCCGACGCGCCCAGCGCCCGCACCGCCGCCTCGAAGGCGGCGGTCCGCACGGCCGTCCGCCCCAGCTCCGCCGCCCCACCGACCCGCGCGATCCGCCGATGCCCGAGCGCCCCCAGATACCGCACGGCCTCGGTCACGGCAGCGGCCTCATCGACCCACACGGAGGTCAGCCCGCCGGTCAACGACGGATCCCCTACGGCCACCACGGGCATCCCGAGCCGCCGCACCACCGCGACCCGAGGATCGTCGGCCCACAGATCGACAAGGATCGCCCCACCGATCTGCCGGGCCTTCCACCAGGCCTCCAGCAGCCCGGCCTCCTCCTCGGGATCCCGCACGAGCCTCAACAAAAGCCCGCACGACCGCTCGGTCAGCACACTCTCCACACCGGAGACGAACTCCATGGAGAACGATTCGAGCCCGAGCAGCCGCGCGGGCCGACACAGAGCGAGTCCTACGACGTCGATGCGCGCCCCGGCCAGCGACCGCGCGGCCAGGTTCGGTGACCACTCCAACTCCCGGGCGGCCTCGAAGATCCGCTCCCGGGTCGCTTCCGACAACCCCGGCTTGTGATTGAAGGCGAGCGACACCGCCCCCTTGGACACACCGGCACGCGCGGCAACGTCCTTGATGGTGACGCGAGTTGTCGTCATCGGGTGCGCTCCACGCAGTACAGGGCGATTGGTCGACGGCTGCCCCCGGAGTCTGGCAGCCACCTACTCCGACCGCGCCCTGTTCCCCACAAGTGCCCCGAGGATCTTGGCCTGATCTCGACGCCCCCCGCGCTGCGAGAAGCGAGCAGGTGAGCTGCTTTTCAGGGGCGCGGGGCTGTGCCGATTCGCGGCTCCGCCGCGCGGGCGCGACCAGCCGCAGCGGACCCGCACCCGCAAAACAACACAGAACCCCTACGGCGCCTTCGCGGTCAAAGCCTCCACCAGAACCGGCGCCACCTGCTCCACCTGCCAAGGCCGCGCCCCGTACCCGGCAAGCGCAGCCCCTACGGACTCGACATCCGCGTTCTTCGGCGGCTCCCAGCACACCCGCCGCACCGTGTCCGGAGTGATCAGATTCTCCTGGGGCATGTTGAGCCCCTCAGCCACCGCGGACACCGCAGCACGGGCCGCGGACAACCGAGCCGCAGCCTCGGGATCCTTGTCGGCCCAGGCGCGGGGCGGCGGCGGCCCGGTAACCGGCTGCCCCGGCTGCGGCAACGCCGAGTCGGGCAGCGCCTTCGCCCGGTCGACCGCCGCCTGCCACTGCTCCAGTTGCCGCCGCCCCATCCGATGCCCGAAGCCGTTCAACGCCGCCAGCGCCTGCACGTCCAGCGGCAGCCCGAGCGCCGCCTCCACGATCGCCGCGTCGGACAGCACCTTCCCCGGTGAGACATCCCTCCGCTGCGCGATCCGGTCCCGCGTCTGCCACAGCTCCCGTACGACACCGAGCTGCCGGCGCCGCCGTACCTTGTGCATCCCGGACGTACGACGCCACGGGTCCTTGCGGGGCTCGGCGGGCGGCGCCGCCGCGATCGCGTCGAACTCCTGGCGGGCCCAGTCCAGCTTGCCCTGCCGGTCCAGTTCCTTCTCCAGGGCGTCCCGCAGGTCGACGAGGAGCTCCACGTCGAGGGCCGCGTAGCGCAGCCAGGGTTCGGGCAGCGGGCGGGTGGACCAGTCGACGGCGGAGTGCCCCTTCTCCAGGACGAAACCGAGCACACCCTCGACCATCGCGCCCAGGCCGACCCGCGGGAATCCGGCGAGCCGACCCGCCAGCTCGGTGTCGAAGAGCCGCGTCGGCACCATGCCTATCTCGCGCAGACAGGGCAGGTCCTGGGTGGCGGCGTGCAGCACCCACTCGACGCCGGAGATGGCGTCACCGAGGCCCGACAGGTCGGGGCAGGCGACGGGGTCGATCAGCGCGGTGCCCGCGCCCTCACGGCGCAACTGCACCAGATAGGCGCGCTGTCCGTAGCGGTAGCCGGACGCGCGCTCGGCGTCCACGGCGACGGGACCCGTGCCGGCGGCGAAGGCCGCGATCACCTCGGCGAGGGCCTCCTCGTCGGCGATCACGGGCGGAATGCCCTCCCGGGGCTCAAGCAAAGGGATCGGCGCCGGTTCGACGTCGTCCGGAGGGGCGCCTCCGGTGGTTCGCAGTGAGCTGTCTGCTGCGGTTTCTTGGGCGTCGGTCACCTGTCAAGGGTATCCGTGTATGGACAACGCCCGCCGACGGAACGTTCCGTCGACGGGCGTCTGGGGGTCGTAAACCAGTCAGGTAAGTGAAAGATCCGGCTCACGGCTCGGCGGGGGAGTGGGGACGGGGTTACGGGGACGGGGTCAGTGGATGATTCCGGTGCGCAGCGCCACCGCGACCATGCCGGCGCGGTCACCCGTGCCGAGCTTGCGGGCGATGCGGGCGAGGTGGCTCTTGACGGTCAGTGCGGACAGGCCCATGGAGACGCCGATCGCCTTGTTCGACTGGCCCTCCGCGACCAGACGCAGGACCTCGACCTCACGGCCGGACAGTTCGCGGTAGCCACCCGGGTGGCTCGGGGAACCCGGGGGGCGGCGGTGCATACGGGCGGCGGCGGAGCCGATGGGGGCGGCGCCGGGTCGGGTGGGGAGCCCGACATTGGTGCGGGTGCCGGTGACGACGTAGCCCTTGACGCCGCCCGCGAGGGCGTTGCGCACGGCACCGATGTCGTCGGCGGCGGACAGGGCCAGGCCGTTGGGCCAGCCTGCGGCTCTGGTCTCGGAGAGCAGGGTGAGACCGGAACCGTCGGGAAGGTGGACGTCTGCCACACAGATGTCGCGGGGGTTGCCGATGCGGGGACGAGCCTCCGCGACGGACGAGGCCTCGATGACGTCGCGCACACCGAGCGCCCACAGGTGGCGGGTGACGGTGGAGCGGACGCGCGGGTCGGCCACGACCACCATGGCGGTCGGCTTGTTCGGGCGGTAGGCGACCAGGCTTGCGGGCTGCTCGAGGAGAACGGACACCAGGCCTCCTGGGGTGTGGGACGACTTTCAAGGTCACAGTCGTCTTCGGCACCAAACCCCAGGTCCTTTAGAGAAAGATCACGATTTAGTGAGTAGCAATCAGTGCAATTCGGACACGCTGTCGATCGTTCGGTGAACGAAACGGCTCGTTCGATGGGCCACTCCTGATTGAAAGTGGCCGTATCGACAAAGACACCAGAAGCGATCGGTAAGACCTCGGTGTGCCTCGGGTAAGGCTCAGCGTGACTGCGGGCCCCGGCGTTGCGGCAGCGTGACGATGGACGCGTCGCCCGGACCCGCCGGCGGCAGGCCCGCGACCTGGGCCAGCAGATCGCACCAGGAGGCCAGATGCGCCGCCGTGTCCGGGACGCCGCCGAGCCCCTCGCGCGGTGTCCACGAGGCACGGATCTCGATCTGGGAGGCCGACGGGCGCTCGGACAGCCCGCCGAAGTAGTGGGAGCTGGCCCGTGTGACGGTGCCGCTCGGCTCGCCGTACGTCAGTCCGCGCGCCTGGAGCGCACCGGTCAGCCAGGACCAGCACACGTCGGGCAGCAGCGGGTCCGCCGCCATCTCCGGCTCCAGCTCCGCGCGCACCAGCGTCACCAGCCGGAACGTGCCGTGCCAGGCGTCGTGCCCGGCCGGGTCGTGCAGCAGCACCAGCCGGCCGTCGGCCAGGTCCTGGTCGCCGTCGACGACCGCGGCCTCCAGCGCGTACGCGAAGGGGGCGAGCCGCTGGGGAGCGGGCGTCGGATCGATCTCGATCTGCGGCCGCAGCCGACTGTTCTTCAGGGCCTGGACCGCGGCCTGGAAAGCCGGCGGCGCCGCACCGCCCCCATCCCCCTCCTTGGAGTCGTCCATTCCGTCAGTGCCGTCCGACAATCGTCCCTGAGCCGCAGCCATGCGGGAAGATTAAGGGGAACGGAGGCATCGTGCGGGACTAGACACCCGCTCTTCCGCTCAGCACACCGTGTAATCGCCTTCTGGCGCCGTGCGAGACTTGCCCCGTGAGTGCCAACCAGAGCCCCGAGGGCCAGCAGCAGACCGCCACTTACGACTCCGCCTTCATGAAGGCGGCCAGGCGTGAGCCCGTGCCGCACACACCCGTGTGGTTCATGCGGCAGGCCGGGCGCTCGCTGCCGGAGTACCACAAGGCGCGCGAGGGCATCGGGATGCTCGACTCCTGCACGCGTCCAGAGCTGGTCGCCGAGATCACCCTCCAGCCGGTGCGCAGGCACAAGGTGGACGCGGCGGTCTACTTCAGCGACATCGTCGTCCCGCTCAAGGCCATCGGCGTCGACCTCGACATCAAGCCCGGCGTCGGCCCGGTCGTCGAGAACCCGATCCGCACCCGCGCCGACCTGGCCCAGCTCCGCGACCTCACCCCCGAGGACGTCTCCTACGTCACGGAGGCCATCGGCCTGTTGACCGCCGAGCTCGGCTCCACCCCCCTCATCGGCTTCGCCGGCGCCCCGTTCACCCTCGCGAGCTACCTCGTCGAGGGCGGCCCGTCCCGCACGTACGAGAACGCCAAGGCGATCATGTACGGCGACCCCGAGCTCTGGCACGACCTCCTGGACCGCCTCGCCGACATCACGGCCGCCTTCCTCAAGGTCCAGATCGAGGCGGGCGCCAGCGCCGTCCAGGTCTTCGACTCCTGGGCCGGCGCCCTCGCCCCGGCCGACTACCGCCGCTCGGCGCTGCCCGCCTCCGCCAAGGTCTTCAAGGCCGTCGAGGGCTACGGCGTCCCGCGCATCCACTTCGGCGTCGGCACCGGCGAGCTGCTCGGCCTGATGGGCGAGGCCGGCGCGGACGTCGTGGGCGTCGACTGGCGGGTCCCGCTCGACGAGGCCGCCCGCCGTGTCGGCCCCGGCAAGGCGCTCCAGGGCAACCTCGACCCGACCGTCCTGTTCGCCTCCACGGAGGCCGTCGAGGCGAAGACCCGCGAGGTCCTCGACACGGCGAAGGGCCTGGAGGGCCACATCTTCAACCTCGGCCACGGCGTCATGCCGTCCACCGACCCGGACGCGCTGACCCGGCTCGTGGAGTACGTCCACACCGAGACGGCCGTCTAGAAGGCGTTCACCACGTGTGCCGGGGCCGGGCCCGTCTGCCGAACAGCAGGCCGCGCGGTTCCGGCGGCGGGGGCGTGCCCGCCTTGAGCGGCCAGGCCAGCAGCATGCCCGCCAGGAAGCCGACGACATGCGCCGCGTACGCCACGGTGCCGGCGCCGGAGACGCCCTCGCCGGCCGAGTAGAACGCCTGGAGGACGAACCAGAAGCCCAGCACCAGCCAGGCCGGCAGGCGCAGCGGCAGGAAGAACAGGAACGGCACCAGGACCCACACCCTGGCCTTCGTGTACAACACCAGATAGGCGCCCAGGACACCGGCGATCGCCCCGGAGGCACCGATCAGCGGGTCGGCCGAGTCGGCGTTGAGCAGCGCGAAGCCGTAGCCCGCCGCGTAACCGCACACTACGTAGAAGAGCGTGTAGCGGATGTGGCCCATGCGGTCCTCGACGTTGTTGCCGAAGATCATCAGGAACAGCATGTTGCCCAGCAGGTGGATCCAACTGCCGTGCAGGAACATCGCGGTGAAGACGCTCAGGGGCGCCGACTTGTCGTAGCTCGGCGGGCCGGCCGCGCAGCTCGCGCCGCCGGGGCCGGCCTGGACGGCGCCGGTCGGGACGAGCTGCGGCATCTGATGGTGGATCAACTCCCGCGGCACGGCCGCGTAGTGGTCCAGGAACGCCTGCAGATGGCACAACTGCGAGAGGTCGCTGCCGCCCGCCACGGAACCCGCCATTCCGGGAGTGGACAGGAAGACGAGCACGTTCGCGGCGATGAGCGCATACGTCACCCAAGGGGTGCGGCGCACCGGGTTCACGTCATGGACGGGGATGACCACAAGGGATTAGTGCCCCCGATCCGCGCGGCGAACCGGTGAACACCGCCGTCCGCCTGTGCGTATGACTCCTCAACCGCTCGCGGTGCGGGGAAGGCGTGTCGCGGGGACGACGTGAGGAACAGGCGATGAACGATCGGATTTCCCCTCAGATGACCGCCACGCCCGACGGCGAGGCCGAGATCTCCCTGGTGGTGCGCCTCCCCTGGGAGGATGTCGCCAGGCTCGGCCAGGAAGCGGGACGCCTGGCCGCACAGATGCAGCGGCCGGTGACCCTGGACGAGGCGGTGAGCAACCGGCTGCGGTCCAACGCGCTGGGCGCCCACGCGAAGCCCGCGGCGGCCGCACAGCCCGCCGCGATGATGCCGCCGAGCGCGTCGGTCTCCTCGCTGCCCGCCAGGCCGCCGGCCGAGCAGGCACGGCAGGCCATAGACCGCATCAACGGCACGGCGTAGGAATCGTTCAACGAAGGGCGGCCTGGACCTTGGCGGCCGCTTTTCGGGCCGCCACCAGGACCGGGTCCCACACCGGGGAGAACGGCGGGGCGTAGCCCAGGTCCAACGCCGTCATCTGTTCCACCGTCATACGGGCCGTGAGGGCGACCGCCGCGATGTCGACACGCTTGGCGGCGCCTTCCCGGCCGACGATCTGCACGCCCAGGAGACGGCCCGTACGGCGTTCGGCGAGCATCTTCACCGTCATGAGGGAGGCCGCCGGGTAGTAGCCCGCGCGGCTGGTCGACTCGATGGTGACCGCCTCGAACTGCAGGCCCGCGCGGTGGGCGTCCTTCTCGCGCAGCCCGGTGCGCGCGATCTCCAGGTCGCACACCTTGCTCACGGCCGTACCGACCACTCCCGGGAAGGTCGCGTAACCCCCGCCCACGTTGGTGCCGATGACCTGCCCGTGCTTGTTGGCGTGCGTCCCCAGGGCGATGTGCCGCTCCTGCCCGGAGACCAGGTCGAGGACCTCGACGCAGTCGCCCCCGGCCCAGATGTTCTCGTGCCCGCGCACCCGCATCGCCATGTCGGTCAGCAGCCCGCCGTGCTGCCCCAGCGGCAGCCCGGCCGCCTTCGCGAGGCCCGTCTCGGGCCGCACCCCGATGCCCAGCACCACGACGTCCGCCGGATACTCCGCGTCCTCGGTGACCACCGCCTGCACCCGCCCGTCGTTCCCGGTGCGCAGCTCGGTGACATGGGCGTCGTTGACCATGGTGATGCCCAGGCCCTCCATCGCCTTGTGCACCAGACGCCCCATGTCCGGGTCGAGCGTCGACATCGGCTCCTTGCCACGATTGACGACGGTGACCTCATACCCGCGGTTGACGAACGCCTCCGCCATCTCCACCCCGATGTACCCGGCCCCGACCACCACGGCACGACGCCCACGCGTGCGTGCCAGCGAGTCGAGCAACGCCTGCCCGTCGTCGAGCGTCTGCACCCCGTGCACCCCGGGGGCGTCCACCCCGGGCATGTCCGGCCTGATCGGCCGCGCCCCGGTCCCGATCACGAGTTTGTCGTACGACGTCCAGGACTCGGCCCCGGAATCGACGTCACGCGCGCGTACCCGCCCGCCCGCGAGGTCGAGTTCCACGACCTCGGTGCGCATCCGCAGGTCGATGTCACGCGCCCGGTGCTCCTCCGGGGTACGGGCGATCAACTCCTCGGGCGTGGACACGTCGCCGCCCACCCAGTAGGGGATCCCGCACGCCGAGTACGACGTGAAGTGCCCCCGCTCGAAGGCCACGATCTCCAGTTCGTCCGGCACCTTGAGGCGACGTGCCTGCGACGCCGCGGACATGCCCGCGGCGTCACCGCCGATGACGACCAGTCGTTCCCGGGTACCCCTCGCACGGCTCATGTCCATGCGAACACGCTACGGGGACCGATGATTTCAGTCCTGTCCGCCCTGCTCCTCCTCGCGCACCGGCCGAGCCGCCGGCAGCGGGCCCACGCCGGTGGTCACGGGGACGGCAGCGGCCCGGCGCGGGCGTACGACACGCAGCCACACGACAACCAACAGTGCCGCCACGGCCGCGAACGGCAGCACCGCGCCGAGCGCCAGGGCGATCCAGCGCAGCATCGTCACGAAGACGTGCCAGCCGCCCGCCACGGCGTCCACGAAGCCGGGGCTGTCGTCCTTCGCGGCGGCCTTCGCGACCGGGGTCTGCGACAGCGACAGCGTGATGGTGGCCAGGCTCGTGCGGTCCTTCAGGGAGGCCTGCTGGGCGAGCAGCGCCTCCAGGTCGGACTCGCGGGTGCTCAACTCGCCCTCCAACTGCACCACATCGCTGAGTTTGGTGGCTCGGTCCATCAGCTCACGCACGCGTGCCACGCTGGCCCGCTGTGAGGTGATGCGGCTCTCCACGTCCACGACCTGGTCGGTGACGTCCTGTGCCTTCGCGCTGCGCTCCAGCAGCTTGCCCGCGCCCTCCAGATCGGCGAGGACCTCGTCGTACTTGTCGGTGGGCACCCGCAGGACGACCCGGGTGCGCTCGTGGCCCTGCCCGTCGCGGGTGGTCGTCTCGTTGCCGACGAACCCGCCCGCGTTCTCGGTCGTGGTGCGGGCCTCGTCGAGCGCTTTCGGTACGTCCTTGACCCGCACGGACAGCGAGGCCGTACGGATGATGCTGCTCGCGGTGAGCTTGGGTACGGACTTGGTGTCCTTGGCGTTGCCGCTGCCCGCCGCGCCCTCCTGCCGGGCGGTGTCCGGAGCCACGGCCTTGGCACCGGCGCCGGCATCGCTGGCGGTGGCCGAGTCCGCGCCGCCGCTGCACCCGCTCAGCGCGAGGGCCGAGGCGAGCAGGAGCCCGGCCAGGACCTGAACGGGCCGTGTGGAGTGTGATGTACGCATGGGTCGGTACCCCCGAGGGTCGTCGTGACGACTGACGCTCCTTCGACGCCCGGACCGGGCGGGACGTTGGCCGGAAACGGTCCCGATGCGGTCACGGTCGGGACTCGCACCGGACACCGGGCCGGGGCCGGACTGTCAGTGGGGTCTGAGAGGCTGGGGGCATGCGCGAAGTGGAGACTCGGACGGGCACAGGGCATGTCGTCGTCATCGGCGCCGGGATCGGCGGGCTGGCCGCCGCACACCGGCTGCTGGACAGAGGCGTGCGCGTGACGGTCGTCGAGGCGTCGGACCGGGTCGGCGGCAAGCTGCTGCCCGGCGAGATCGCGGGCGCCCGCGTGGACCTCGGCGCCGAATCGATGCTGGCCCGCCGCCCCGAGGCCGTCGCACTGGCCCGCGAGGTGGGCCTCACCGACCGACTGCGGGCGCCCGCCACCGCCACCGCGTCGATCTGGACCCGGGGTGCCCTGCGCCCCATGCCCAAGGGCCACGTCATGGGCGTCCCCGGCACCGCGTCCGCCCTCGCCGGGGTCCTCTCGGACGAGGGCCTGCACCGCATCGAGCGCGACGCCGACCTGCCCCGCACGGAGGTCGGCGACGACGTCGCGGTCGGGGAGTACGTGGCGGCACGCCTGGGCCGCGAGGTCGTCGACCGCCTCGTCGAGCCCCTCCTGGGCGGGGTCTACGCGGGCGACGCGTACCGCATCTCGATGCGCTCCGCCGTCCCGCAGCTCTTCCAGGCCGTGCGGATCCACGACTCCCTCACCGAAGCCGTCCGGGGCATCCAGGAGCGCGCCGTCGCCGCCCAGCAGACCGGCCCGGTCTTCATGGGCATCCAGGGCGGCGTGGGCCAACTCCCGCTCGCCGTCGCGGAGTCGGTGCGCGCGCGGGGCGCCGAGATCCTCATCGGGACACCCGTGACGGAGCTGCGCCGGAGCGGAGCGGAGGGCTGGCGGATCGTCGCCGGAGATCGCGTCCTCGAAGCCGACGGCGTGATCGTCGCCGTCCCCGCACCGGTGGCCGCCGAGCTGCTACGCCCCGAAGCACCCGGCGCCGCGGCCGAGTTGGGTGCCGTCGAGTGCGCGTCGATGGCCCTGATCACCCTCGCCTACCGCCGAGCGGACATCGAACTCCCCGAAGGCAGCGGCTTCTTGGTGCCGCCGGTCGACGGCCGCACCATCAAGGCGTCCACCTTCGCCTCCCAGAAGTGGGGCTGGATCGCCGACGAGAACCCGGACGTGCTGGTCCTGCGCACCTCGGTGGGCCGGTACGGCGAGACGGCGATCCTGGACCGCGAGGACACCGGCCTGGTCGACGTCTCGCGCCACGACCTGCGCGAGGCCACCGGCCTGGACGCCACGCCCGTCGAGACCCGCGTCACCCGCTGGACCGACGGCCTGCCCCAGTACCCGGTCGGCCACCACGCGCGCGTGACCCGCATCCGCGAGCACGTGGGCAAGCTGCCCGGCCTCGCCGTGTGCGGCGCGGCGTACGACGGGGTCGGCATCCCGGCGACCATCGCGAGCGCCTACGCGGCCGTCGAGCGGCTGACCGGTGACCCGGTGCCGAGCGCGTCCGGCGGAGCGGGAGAATAGCCCCATGAGCGACGACGCCCCCACCACCGAGTCCGGCCGTGTCCCGAACAAGGGCAAGCTGGCCAAGGACCTCAACGAGGTCATCCGCTACACCCTGTGGTCCGTCTTCAAGCTGAAGGACGTACTGCCCGAGGACCGCGCGGGATACGCCGACGAGGTCCAGGAGCTGTTCGACCAGCTCGCCGCGAAGGACGTGACCGTGCGCGGCACGTACGACGTGTCGGGCCTGCGCGCCGACGCCGACCTCATGATCTGGTGGCACGCCGAGACCGCCGACCAGCTCCAGGAGGCGTACAACCTCTTCCGCCGCACGAAGCTCGGCCGCGCCCTGGAGCCGGTCTGGTCGAACATGGCGCTGCACCGCCCCGCCGAGTTCAACCGCTCGCACATCCCGGCCTTCCTGGCCGACGAGACCCCGCGCAACTACATCAGCGTGTACCCGTTCGTGCGCTCCTACGACTGGTACCTGCTGCCCGACGAGGACCGCCGCCGCATGCTCGCCGACCACGGCAAGATGGCGCGCGGTTACCCGGACGTCCGCGCCAACACGGTCGCCTCCTTCTCCCTCGGCGACTACGAATGGCTCCTGGCCTTCGAGGCCGACGAGCTCTACCGCATCGTCGACCTCATGCGCCACCTCCGAGCCTCCGAGGCCCGCATGCATGTCCGAGAAGAGGTCCCGTTCTACACGGGCCGCCGCAAGGACATCGCGGACTTGGTAGCGGGCCTGGCGTAGTCGCCCTGCTTTTAGGCTTTCAGGGGCGCGGGGCTGTGTCGATATGCGGCTCCGCCGCGTGGGCGCGACCAGCCCCCACCGGGCCGCAGACTACTTACTGCCCGGTCGCGCAGCCTTCGGCTCAGCATGCGGCGCACAAGCCGCATGCCGCTCAGGCAACCGCCCTTCCAACAGATAAGCGTCCAGATACCCGTTGACGCACTTGTTGGATCCCCCGGCGATCCCATGAGTCCCCGCGTCCCGCTCAGTCACCAACACCGAGTCGGACAACCGCCGCTGCAACTCAAGCGCCCCGTCATAAGGCGTAGCCGCATCCCGCTCGGCAGCCATGATCAGCACCGGCGGCAACTCACCGGGCCCGGTCCGCACATCAAGGGGCTGCTGACGCGGCTCGGGCCAGTACGCGCACGGCAGATTCATCCACACGTTGTCCCAGGTCTCGAACGGCGCCACCCGCGCGAGCCGCGTGTTGTCCCGGTCCCAGACACTCCACTCGGTGGGCCAGGCCGCGTCGTTGCACTCGACGGCCGTGTACACCGCGTTGCCGTTCTCCGCCTCGACGGCCGCCCCCGGCGTCGCGCCCGCCTGCCGTACCAGCAGCTTGGGGTTGCCCTTCAAGTAGGCCGACAGCGCCGCCGCGGTGTGCGGCCAGTAGTCGTCGTAGTACCCGGCGGACAGGAACGCGCCCTGCAACTGCGCCGGCCCCACCTTGCCGCCCGCGGGCTTCTCGGCGAGCCGTGCCGAAGCCTTCTCGTAGCTGCGCAGCACCTTCTCCGCCGTGTTGCCGAGGCCGTACACGTCGTCGTGCTTGGCGATCCACTCGCGGAGGTCCGCCCAGCGGCTCTCGAACGCGGCCGACTGGTCGAGGTTGTTGCGGTACCAGATCTGCTCGGGGTCCGGGTTCACCGCCGAGTCGAACACCATCCGCCGTACGTGCGAGGGGAACAGCGTCGCGTACAGCGCCCCGAAGTACGTCCCGTAGGACGCGCCCATGAACGTCAGCCGGTCCTCGCCGAGGGCGGCGCGCAGGACGTCCAGGTCGCGGGCGTTGTTGAGGGAGTTGTAGAAGCGGAGCTTGCTGCCGGAGCGCTTGGCGCAGCCGCGCGCGTAGGCCTTGGCCTGAGCGACGCGCTCCTTCTTGTACGACTCCGAGGGGTGCGTCGGCGACTGCGAGGGTCCCTTGAAGAAGCGTTTGGGGTCGACGCAGGACAGCGGTGCCGACTTGTCGACCCCTCGTGGGGCGTAGCCGACGAGGTCGTAGGCCGAGGCGATGCGCTTCCACTCGGGGAGCAGGCCGATCAGCGGGAAGTAGAGGCCGGAGGCGCCGGGGCCGCCCGGGTTGTAGACCAGGGAGCCCTGGCGGGGGACTCTGCGCTTGCTGTTGTGCGGGTCCTTGTGGGTGGCCCGGGCCCGGCTGACGGTGAGTCTGATCTGCTTGCCGTCGGGGTGCGCGTAGTCGAGCGGGACGGAGACCGTGCCGCACTCCATGGTGCCGGGCATGTCCTCCGCGTCGGGGCACTTCCCGAAGTCGATGCCCTTCGCCCGGGCGTGCGCGGCGGCGAGCGCGGTGCCGGCCGGCTCGACGGCGCCCGGGGCACCGGTGGCCGGGGCGGCGGCGAGGGTGGTCAGGAGCAAGGACCCGGCGGCCGAGTACAGGGCGGCGGCTCGCATGGTGGCGGTATCCCTTCGGAGCACGGCTGCAACAAAAGGGATGTTTCGTTCGGCTGTTGGCGAAGGCAAGCACCATCGGGCGGTGTCGGCCCCAATGACCCCTGTGCGCCCCCGGGGAGCGCCTTCACGCTGTGGTCGGCGACGTCAGCGACGCCACTCGTCGAACTGCCCGCGGTACTGCTCGCGATGTGCGAAGGCCGCCCGCAGATCGGGCTCGCCGACCGCGCGGATGCCGCGTACGGCGACGGACGTCAGATACATACGGTCGTCCCCGCCGCCCGCGTGCCGCGCCAGCGTGCCGAGCAGCCGCTGACCGGCCGGGGAGGCCCAGCGCGAGTACGGGTGCACCTCGACCCGCGCGATGGCCAGACAGCTCAGCGTGAGGGCCAGCGGCAGCGCGAACCAGAGCGCGACCAGCCCGCGCGGCATCTCCGCCCCCGGCGTCAGCAGTGCGGTCGCGCCCAGCACGAGCACGACCAGCGCGGCGGCCCGCACCTGCCGTACCCCGGCCGCGACGGTCGTACTGCTCCCGTCCGGTACGGCCAGACCCGCGTCGACGAGCCGGTCCGCGACGTCGCGGACCGCGTCCGTGGCCGCCGCGGTGGCCCGCACCGGGCCGATCCTGGACTGTCCCTCGGGCCCGATGGCGCCGATCACCGACCGCTCGATGGCGTCCCGGCCGCGCGGGTCGACGACGGTCGCCCAGCCGGTGTGCGCGAGCAGCAGCCGGTGCTGCCGCGCCATGGAGACGAGCGTCAGATCGGCGACCCGCGCGGGACCGCCGGACAGGAACGCCGCCTCGTAGAGCGTCAGATCGTGTCCCGCGCCCGTGTCGTCCGCGTCGACGGTCGCCGCTCTGACGGCGGCCAGGCACAGCCGCGTGCACGCGGTGCCGGCGACGGCCCAGGCCAGGAGCAGGAGAAGGACCCAGAACATGCCAAGTTTCTATGCCAAAGGCCGAGTGCGACGCCATGCCTTGTTCACAATCCGGACGGAGCGTTGTCGGTATGTGACGTTCCGATTGTCCGGAAACGAACCACGTCCGAAACGGGACTACGGCAGGGCTACGGCTTCTGCAGCTTCTACGGCTGTGTCGACGCCGGTGGGCTGGAGGCGGCCGGCGGGAGGGTGTAGGTCGGGGAGACGGACGGGGCCAGCGGTACGACCTGACCGGGGTCGGCCACGGCGGAGCTGCTGGGTACGGGCGTGCTCGACGCCGCCATGTCCCGCGCCAGCGCGGAGAAGTCGACGTACCCGGTGGCCTCCAGGACCTTGATGTGGTCCAGGACGGTCGTGTTCGCGTCGTCGGCGAGGGCGCGGACCAGGGAGTTCTGGGTGGTGGCGCGGACCTGCGCGACCACCGTGAAGACCTTGCCGTGCGCGAGGCGCAGGATGTTGGCGAACTCACGGTCGAAGTTCACACCCTGTGCCGCATTGAGCGTGGCCAGCCACTGCTGTTGCTGCGCGTTGGGCTGGTTCGGCAGCGGCAGCCCGAGCTTGGCGGCGACATCGCGCACCCGCTCGTCCAGGAAGGTGTGCCCGTCGATGAGATGCTGCCCCGCCGTCCGTACGGCCGCGGTCGTGCCCTTCTCCTCGGCCTGCTGGCCGGCCGACAGCTCCCACAGCCCGGCCAGCCGGACCCGGGTGACGAAGTCCCGGTCCAGGGCGGACAACGGCCCGTACTGGGTGGTGGTCACCGTCTGGGCGCTGAGCACGTTGGCACCGGTCGTCCCGGACCGGTCGGCGTAGGACCAGACCGGGAAGATCAGCGCCGCCAGCGTCGCGGTCAGGCCCATGACGATGACGCCGGTGCCACTGAAGATGCCTCGGCCCTTCACGGGGGGTCGCGGTCGCATGGGGTGCCTCCTGTCACGGCACCGCACGGGAGTGTGCTTTCTGTGCGCTTCTCGTGCGGGACCGCAATATTACTGTGGAGTCACTGTCACCTCCCAAGGCCCCTAGTCAGCGCAGCCGTAACCCCTTGCCGGCCCCGCCCCACCCCACCCCTCAACGGCGTTGCAGCACCCGCCTGGTCGCGCGGGCGAGCCGGACCGCGGGCCGCGTCGAACGCGGGGCCGGCCCCGAGCGCTCCAGCCACCACTCCCGCAACTCCCGCCGCGCCTCGACATCCTCCGGCCCGCCCGACAGCAGCAACTGCCCGGCGAAGTCCAGCGCGTCACGCCGGTACCCGCCGCTCATCGGGTGCGAGTGCGCGTACGCGAGAAAGGCCGACCGGTACGACGCCCCGAGAATCACCGGCAGTTCAGGAGCCACCTTCGCCACGACATCGGCCCGCTTCACCCCGAGCGCCCGCGCCTGCACCCCGAGCCGCACCCGATCGAACCCGTCGGGCACAGGAGTCCCGGCGACAAGGGCGGAGAGCAGAGCGACCTGAGCGAGGGCGAGACGCTGGCGAGCGGAGTCGGAGGTCGGCGATGCGGCGGGGGGAGCGCCGCTGCCCCGGGGCGCGGGCGTGTCCTGCGGCACCTCGGCGGCGCGTGTTGTCTGTCCCTCCGGCGATCTGGTGGCTTGCGGCGTCTGTGCCTCCGGCGACCCTGCGACCCGCAGCGTCTGCGCCTTCGCTGACCCCGTGGCCCGCATCGGCTCCGCCTTCGGCGACCCCACAGCCCGTAGCGTCTGTGCCTCCGGCGCCCCCGTGGCCTGTAGCGTCTTCGCCCCCGCCGCCCCTGCCGCCCGCGTGGCTCGCATCGACTTCGTCTCCGGCGCCCCCGCCGCCTCTAGCCTCGTCGACTCCCGCGCGGGCGTCCCGTTCGTGGTCGAGCGTGCCCAGCCCTTGGCCACTGCCCCGCGGATTGCCATCAACTCCCGTTCCAGTTCTGCTGGTTCGGGGAAGTTGTCGTCGCGTTCCAGTAGTACCCCCGGCGGGGAGACGCGGGTCGCGAGGTCGGTGAGGATGGCGAGGATCGGGGCGGGGACGGGGTGGGCGTGGGTGTCGTGCCAGACGCCGTCGCGTTCGATGCCGCCGGCGACATGGACGTAGGCGATGGCCTCGACGGGGAGTTCGGCGAGGGCCTCGGCCGGGCTCTCGCCGCGGTTGACGTGGTTGGTGTGCAGGTTGGCGACGTCGATCAGGAGCCGTACGCCGGTGCGGTCGGCCAGGTCGTACAGGAACTGGCCCTCGGTCATCTCCTCGCCCGGCCAGGCCAGCAGTGCGGCGATGTTCTCGACGGCGAGGGGTACGGGCAGCGCGTCCTGGGCGATGCGGATGTTCTCGCAGAGCACGTCGAGGGCGTCGCGGGTGCGCGGGACCGGCAGCAGGTGGCCGGCTTCGAGGAGCGGGGACGCGGTGAGTCGGCCGCCCGCGCGGACGAACGCGATGTGCTCGGTGATCAGCGGCGAGCCCAGCGCCTCGGCCCGTTCGGCGAGCGCCGTCAGCCTGCCCGCGTCCGGCCGGTCGGCACCGCCGAGGCCGAGGGAGACGCCGTGCGGGATCACGGTCACGCCGCGTTCGCGCAGCCGTAGCAGCGATTCGGGGAGGTGGCCGGGGCAGACGTTCTCGGCGACCGCCTCGACCCAGTCGATGCCCGGCATGCGCTCCACGGCGTCCGCGATCTCCGGCCGCCAACCGATGCCCGTCCCCAGTCGTTCCATCGTCCGTCCCCGTCCGCCAGGCGAGCCATGAACCCCATGAACTCCACAAGTCCGCTGTTCGGTGTGACGGGGGTATCGCCCACGGGCAGGGCCCCGAACCTCGGCCGCGTCACTTTCAGAGCAACATTTGAGGTTCGGGGCCAGGACCCGGACGGCCGGGGCAGGCCCTACCCCAGCACGCCGTTCGAGTCGACCGGATCCGGTCGGCCGGTGTTGACCGTGCCCGGTGCGGCCGGGGACGGGCGTGAGGTGGTGCCGATGTTCGGGCTTGCCACGGCGGCCGGTGCCGAGGGGGCCGGCTGGCCGGGTACGGGTGCCGCGGGGCCGGTCGGGCTGGCGGTCGAGGCGTTCGCGATCCCGTTGGCGATCGCGTCGAAGTCGACCCGCCCGGTCTTCTCCAGCACGGTGATGTGGTCGAGCACGGTCTGGTTGGCGTCCGAGGCCAGTTGTCGCACCAAGGTGTTGCGGGTGGTGTTCCGTACGGCGCCGATGGCCGGGAAGATCTTGCCGTGCGCGGCCCGCAGCAGGTTGGCGAACTTGTACTCGTACTCCGTGCCGGTCGCCGCGCTCATCTCCTGCAGCCAGCCCTGCTGTTGCTCGTTCGGCACGTTCGGCAGCGCGACATTGAGCTGGGCCGCGATGATCCGCACCCGCTTGTCGAGGTCGGTGTGACCGACGATGAGATGGTCCCCGGCCTCCTTGATCGCCTGGCTGGGCGCCCGCTCGACCGCCTGTTGCCCGGCCGGCAGCTCCCACAGCCCGGCCAGCCGCACCCGCACGATCAGATCCCGGTCGGCGGCCGTCAACGGCCCCCACTCGGTGTTCACGGTGCCCGCCGCCACGTTCGCCTGCCCGGTCCCCGCCCGGTCGGCGTACGACCACACGGGAAAGGCGAGCGCACCGGTGGTGGCGACGATGGTCGCGATGAACACAGCCGTACCGTTGATACGACGCAAGGGAGCCTCCCGGGGGAACCAACTGGTCGTTGGAGAAGTTGACGCGTGGCCAGTGCCTGGAGGTACGCGTGGGCCACTCGGCTTGTTCAAAGGGAGGGCAGCTTTCCTCAAAGGGCAGGCAAAGGAAGCGAGTTCAGCGGCTCTTCGTGGGCCAGTGCTCAGGCGCCCGGCCCAGCAGCCGTAGCGCCTCGTCGAGCGGACCGGCGTCCGGCGGCACGTCGAGCGGCGGGGCGAAGGCGAATCCCGGGCCGCGTCCGGCCGGGTCCGTGGGCACCAGTCGGGCCACCACCAGCGCGATGTCCAGGACGTCCTCCGACAGGTCCGGCGCGGTGCCGAGCGTGGCGGCGACGTCCCAGGCGTGCACGACGTAGTCGATGAAATGGAAGCCGATCGCCGTCCGGCCGGGGACGCTCAAGCCCAGCTCCGGCAGGGCGAACTCCCGTTCGGTGGCGCCGAGTTCGGCGAACGCGGCGAGGACGGCCGTGGCCGCCGCGCGATGCGTCCGGGCCGGCGCGCCCATGTCCTCCGGCTCCCGCCAGTACGCCCTGTCCTGACCCGCGCCGCGCGCGGCGGCCGCGAACCCGTGATGCTGCGCGGCCATGTGCGCCACGAGCCGCCGCAGGTTCCACCCCGCGCAGGGGGTGTCCCGCTCCCAGTCCTCCTCCTGCGCCAACTCCACTACGCGCAAAGCCTCGTACACGGCGATCCGGTCGAGCTCGACGATGTCCGTTCCGGTGGCAGTCATGGGACTTGACCCTAAAGCTGTCCGAACGATCGTGCTACTTGTTTTCGGCCGAAGTCGGGATGGGGAAATGCGGTGTGCGCGGAGACGTGAAATGCCTTGTATGTCAGGTGACTTGGGGAGCCGCCGCAGGATCCGTGGCCGCGCACCGCAGCCGTGCCGCTATGCCGACCCGGGCCCGGCGGTACGCGGTCTCCTCGTCGTGCAGTACGGAGACCGCGTTGGCCGTCTCCATCAACGCGACGATCTCGAAGGCGAGTTGGGGTATGTCGGTGTCGGCCCGCAACTCGCCCGCGTCTCGCGCCTCGGCGACCGTCCGCTCCACGAGGGCCGTCCAGTCCCGCTGCGCGCCGGCCACCGCGTCGTGCACCGGCCCGGACCGGGCGTCGAACTCGGCGATGACCTCGTAGAAGAAGCAGCCGCCCGGGAAGACCCGCCCCCGCGAGTACTCCAGCCACAGTTCGCACAGCCGCCACAACCGGCCGATCCCGGCGGGGAGTTCGGCGGCGGGCCTGATGACCTTCTCGGTGTGGATACGGGCGGCCTCGCGCACGGTGGCCAGTTGCAGCTCCTGCTTGGAGCCGAAGAGCGCGAACACCCCGCTCTTGCTGAGCCGCAACTCGGTCGCCAACCGGCCCACGGACAGCGCCTCCAGACCCTCGACGGAGGCGATGTCGACGGTACGGCGCAGGACCAGCCGCCGGGTGCGGTTGCCCCGCTCGACCCGGCCGTCGAGTCGTGTCGTACCCGCGTCCTCGTCAGGTGTCCTGGTCGCTCCGCCGGCTCTCATGGTGGTCCACCCTAAGCAACACGGGGGAAACGGACACTTCCTAGGATGCGGCGGATGCACCTGATCGTCCTGGACGCCCCCACCGAGTGGAGCCGCTTCGCCGACGGCTCCGTCGAGCGCCGCATGCTGCTCGCGCTCGGCGACCACCTCGGCACGCTGCTGCGTCCGAAGCCGCTCATGCTGCCCGACGGCAGCCGCGTCGAGGTAGAGGGCATCGACGCCGACCGCCGCGTCCTCGTCCAACTCGTCGGCAACCAAGGTGCGTACAAGCCCGCCTACCGCAACAAGGTCATGGCGGACATGTTCAAACTGCTCTGGCTGCGGGAATCCGTACCGACCGCCGAGCGGGCGATCCTGCTGGTCACCGAGCTGATCGTGCAGGCCCTGGGCGGCTGGGTGGCGCGCGCCGCGGCGGACCTCGGGATCGAGATCCATGTGTACGACGGCAGCACGGTCGCCCCGCTGCGCCCCTCGTCGCGGCCAGACGTAAAACGCCCGTAACAGTCAACTGCGCCGTCCCGAAACACAATCTTCCTACGGTCGGGGACACCTAAGCGGATTTCCGCGTGGCAGTCAGTCGCACTCGCTACGCACGCTCTCCGACTTCCAGGATCGGGCACTCGTGCCCGCGAC
Organism: Streptomyces sp. NBC_01478; assembly: GCF_036227225.1. Lineage (GTDB taxonomy): Bacteria > Actinomycetota > Actinomycetes > Streptomycetales > Streptomycetaceae > Streptomyces. The sequence continues at coordinate 8,835,270 of NZ_CP109444.1, forward strand.
ATGGATGGGAGCGTGAAGGTGACTGGTACGCCAGCACTCCAACTGCGGTCGGTACGACGGGTCTACGGCTTCGGGTCCGCCGCGACCACGGCCCTCGACGACGTCCACCTGACCGTGCCGTCGGGCCGTTTCGTCAGCCTCATCGGCCCCAGCGGCTGCGGGAAGTCGACGCTGCTGCGACTCGTCGCGGGGCTCGAACAGCCGGACCACGGCGAGGTGTCGGTCCACGGGGTGACACCGGCACAGGCGTGCGCGGCCAAGATGATCGGGCTCGTGCCGCAGAGCCCGGCGCTGCTGCCCTGGCTGTCCGTCCTGCGCAACGTCACGCTGCCGCAGAAGATCAACCGGGGCGCCGGGAAGCGTCGTGAGCGCATCGCCGACTTCGCCGAGCGGCAGACGGCGGTTCCCGACATGGAGGAACTCCTCGTCAAGGCCGGTCTCGGCGACGCCCTGCACAAGCTTCCCGCCCAGTTGTCCGGCGGAATGCGCCAACGCGCCGCGATCGTGCGGGCGTTCGGCCTGCAACCCGACGTGCTCGTCATGGACGAACCCTTCTCGGCGCTCGACGAGTTCACCCGCGAAAGCCTCCAGGACCAACTCCTCGACCTGTGGGAGGAGTTGAGGACCACAGTTCTGTTCGTCACGCACTCCGTGTCCGAGGCCGTACGGCTCTCCGACACCGTCGTCGTCATGGCGCCGAACCCCGGCCGCATCGTCGAGAGCATCGACGTCGACCTGCCTCGGCCACGCGGTGAACGGCTCTTCGGGGAACGGCGGTTCCACGAGTACGAGGACCTGGTGAGAGAGCGGCTGCGGCGCGCCTGGCACAGCGAAGCCGCGTGAGTGGGGGCGTGAGGGACATGACCGTAGCCGACGAACGCACCACCGACGCCCCGGCGGCCGGTACGGCCGGGAAGCAACCGCCCGTCGAACCGTCCCGGTTCAGTCTGAAGCACCCGAGGTCGCGGATCGCGTGGGTCCGGCCGGCCGTGTGGTTGCCCCTCGTCGTGATGCTGGCGCTCCTTGCCGGGCTCTGGCACTGGGGGGCCGAACAACTTCCCTATCTGCTGCCGCCGTTGTCCGACGTCGGCAGTTCGCTCTCCGGCAATTTCGGCTACTACGTCCACAACGCCCTTGTCACGCTCGGTGAGGCCACGGCCGGGCTGGGGATGGGGTTCGTCGGGGCGTTCGTCCTCGCGGTGCTGACCAGTGAACTTCCGTTGGTGCGGCGGGCGGTGATGCCGATCGCCGTCGTCCTCAATGTGACCCCGCTGGTGGCGGTCGCGCCGGCCCTGGTCGTCGCCTTCGGGTTCGGGCCCATGCCCAAGCTGATCATCACCGGGCTGATCTGCTTCTTCCCGATCCTCATCAACACGGCTACGGGGCTGCGGTCCGTTCCTCAGCAGGTGTTGCAGGTCTATCGGACGATGGACGCGAGTCGGGTCGAGCTGTTGTGGCATGTGCGGGTTCCGAATGCGCTGCCGTATCTCTTTGCCGCGCTGCGTATCGTCTTTCCGCTGTCGATCATCGGGGCGGTCGTTGCCGAGATGTCGGCGTCCGGGTCCACGGGGGGTCTTGGCACGGCGATCAGTGTGGCCTCCTCCATGAATCAACTCCCCGTTGTTTACGCCTCGATCCTCGTTCTAGCGGTGATGGGCGTGTTGCTGTTGCTTGCGGTGACCGTCGTTGAGCGGCGTGTGCTGCATTGGCACGACAGTAATCAGGACTGACCGCTGCGCGGCTTGGTCGTCCTTTGGCTGCGGGCCTGTGGGGGCCGGCCGCGCCCACGCGGCGGAGCCGCATATCGATACAGCGCCGTGCCCCTTTGGGGCGCTCAACTCACCGGCAATAACGCCAGTTTGGAGTCACCCATGTCCCACCATCGCCTCACCAGATCAGCCCTCGTCGCCACCGTGCTGACGATCGGAGTCGCCGGATGCGGATCCGGCTCGGACGACAGCAGCTCCGCCGGTTCGGCCGGGTCCGCGATATCCGCGAAGCGGTGTGCGGAGAACAAGGCCGCCGGGAAGATCACGTATCTCTCCGGGTATCAGTTCCAGTCCTCCGTGTCGATCCTCGAATACATCGCCGCCGCCAAGCTGGGGTATTTCAAGGACCTTTGCCTCACCGTCGATCTCAAGCCCGGCAGTGGTGACACCGCGCAGAACACCAAGCTGCTCGCCGGCGGACAGGCGACCGTGTCCGCGATCTCCGAGCAGGATCTGATCCAGGCGCAGGCCAACGGCATCGACATCAAGGGCATTTCCTCGTACTCGAACGCCGGTCTCGACATTCTGATGACCAACAAGGACATCACCGACCTGACCCAGCTCGACGGCAAGGTCGTCGGGCACAAGGGGTATGTCCCCGCCGCCGTCGAGGCGATGCTGGTCAAGGCCGGTGTGAAGTGGGACTCGCTCAAGCTGGTGAAGGAGGGCTACGACCCCTCCGTGCTGCCCCGGAAGCAGGGCGGTCTCGAAGCGCTCACCGGGTTCGTCTCGAACGAGCCGAACCAGCTCAAGGCGGCCGGCAAGGACGTCACCGTGTGGAAGCCGGTCGACTACAAGATCCCGAGCTCGATCGGCGCGATGGCGGTCAACCCGGCGTTCGCCAAGGCGCATCCGCACGCCGTCGAGGACATTCTGCGGGCCGCGCTGCACGCGTACGAGTACTGCTCCTCCAGTGAGGCGCACATCACCGAATGCGTGGGCTACGCGGCCAAGTTGTCCGGCCCGACCTACGACAAGAAGCTCAACGCGACGATCTGGAAGACCGAGACGCAGGTCGTCAAGGAGAACCCGACGCCCGGACAGCCGCTGGGCGGGATCGACCCCGACAACGTAACCCAACTCGTCGCCATGCTGCACCAGTTCAAGATCGTGCCGAGCAGTGTGACCGCCGCCAAGGCCGGGGCGTGGTTCGACACCTCGTTCGTCAAGGACATCTACAGCGGCGACAAGCTCGTCTGGCCCGCGCCGTAGGCCCCATGGTCGGCAGACCGTCGAAACGCCCCTGAAAGAGCCGCAGAAAGGTCCCTGACGTGCCCGCGAAAGAGTATGGAATCTTCCTTCCCATCGGGAACGGCGGCTGGATGCTGTCCACCACCGCGCCGCACCCCGAGGCGACCTACGCCTACAACAAGCGTGCCGCCCTGCACGCGGAGAACATCGGGCTCGACTTCGTGATGTCGATGGCCAAGTGGCGTGGTTTCGGCGGGAGTACGGACCACTGGGGCCGCTCGCTGGAGTCGATGACGATGATGTCGGCGCTCGCCGAGGCGACCAGCAGGGTCAAGATCTGGGCGACCCTGCACGCCAACATCCACAACCCCGCCGTCGCGGCGAAGATGCTCACGACCCTCCAGGACATCTCCGGGGGCCGGGCCGGCATGAACATCGTGAACGGCTCGTACGCGGGGGAGTTCGAGCAATTCGGGGACTGGGACCCGGAGTTGAGCCACGAGGACCGCTACCGGATGACGGAGCTGTGGACGGAGGCGGTCACCCGGCTGTGGACCGAGGACTCGGTCACCCTGAACACCCCGTACTTCGACCTCGTCGACTGCGAGTCCCGTCCGCATCCGGCGACCCGGCCGACGCTCATCAGCGCGGGACGGTCCGAGGACGCGCGCCGCTTCCAGGCCCGGTACGCCGACGGTGCCTTCCTCGCCGCCGACAGCCTCGACGACATGCGGTCGCTCTCCGCCGACGTCCACGCCCGGGCGAAGGCCAACGGCCGTGTCTGCAAGACCTATTCGATGCTCACCGTCGTCCAGGACGACACCGACGAGCTGGCCGTCAAGAAGGTGAAGGAGTGGGGCGTGGGCGTCGACCGCGAGGCACTCGCCCATATGCGGCACACCTGGGGCGTGCCCGCCGACCAGGCCCGTGCGTGGGCCGACGGCGCCGACGGGGAGGCGGCCTTCCAGACGCCGTACGTCGCCGGCAATGCCCGTACGGTCGCCGAGCACATCGAGTACATCGTGCGGGAGGCCGACCTCGACGGACTCATGCTGATCTTCCCGGAGTACGACGAGGACATGCTGCTGTTCGGTGAGACCGTGCTGCCCGCGCTGCGCGCCCGCGACGAGGTGGCGGCCTGATGTCCGACCTGCGGGAGCGACAACTCGCCCACCTCGCCAAGTCGTTCGGCAGGCCCGCGCTCGTCGTGGTCGACGTGCAACGGGACTTCGCCGATCCCGACCGGCTCGGGGCGTACGGCCTGACGGACGCGGCGCTCACGGCGCTGGACCGGACGGTCACCCGTATCGCCGAGCTCGTCGACGCCGCACGTGCCGCCGAAGTACCGGTCGTCTGGGTCGAGTTGGGCAGCGACCCGGCGCGCCCGTGGCGGTCGAGCAACTGGCTGCGCGAGGGCGACTACGACGCGCCCATGAGCCCGGACGAGCCGTGCCGGATCGGGACGCCCGGCGCCGAGTGGTATCGAATGCGGCCCGCGGAAGGCGAGTTGCGGGTGGTCAAGCGCGGGTACAGCGGCTTCCTCGGCACCGATCTCGACGCGCGGCTGCGCGCCGCCGGCCACGACTGGCTCACCGTCGTCGGCCTGACGAGCGAGTGCTGTGTGTACGCGACCGCCCAGGACGCCGTCCAACTCGACTGGCCCGTCGTCGTACCGCAGGACACGACGACCGCCTACGACCACCACGTCAACGCCGCCGCCCTGTTCCAACTGGGCCTGAACGTCGCAGTGTTGAGCGACGCCGACGAGGTCGTGGACCTGTGGAAGAAGGCTGCGCGATGACCGGAATGCACATCGGTTACGACCTCTCCTTCACCCACACCGAAGGTGCCTGGGCCCGGCAGGGCTCCTGGATCGGGCGGGACTTCCCGGACGTCCGGATGTTCATGGAACTGGCGCAGACCGCCGAACGCGCGGGCGTCGGGCTGCTGTTCTTCGGCGACGGCAGCGGTATCCCCAGCACCTGGCGGGGCAGCATCGCACCGGCCGTGGAGTGGGGCATCCAGTGGCCGCGCCACGACATGTCACCGGTCATCGCCGCGATGTCGACGGTGACGGAGAAGGTCGGCTTCGGGCTGACGTACTCCTCGACGTTCATGCATCCCTTCTACGTCGCCCGGCTGTTGAACTCGCTCGACCATGTGACCGGCGGCCGTATCGCCTTCAACGTGGTCGCCTCCACCCGCGGCGCGGACGCGGCGAACTACGGGTTCACCGAGCTGATGGACCACGACCTGCGCTACGAGCGGATGGAGGAATTCGTCGACGTCTGCCGGGCGTTGTGGGACTCCGTGGCGCCGGACGCGATCGTCCGCGACCGGAGCACGGGCCGGTTCGCCGACCCCGCGAAGGTGCGTCCCATCGACCACGACGGGCGCTTCTTCACCGTCAAGGGCCCGCTCGCGTCCGTCCCCGGCCCGCAGTACCACCCGCTCATCGTCCAGGCGGGCAACTCGCCCCGGGGGATTGCCGCTTCGGCCCGCTTCGCCGATCTCGTCTTCGGCTTCGGCGGGCATCTGGCGAGCCAGCAGCGCCATCGCAAGATGCTCGACGAGGCGTTGCTCGCCGAAGGACGGGACCCGGAGCACGTCGGCATCCTCTGGGCCACGCAGGTGATCGTCGGCCGTACGAAGGCCGAGGCGTCGGCGCGCTGCGACGCGGTGCACGAGTTCTGGAACGAGGAGGCCGTCGCCACCTACCTCTCGCACAACGCCGGCTACGACTTCTCGACGCTTCCCGGATCCTTCCGACTCGGCGAACTGCGCGACGAGTTGGCGGCGGCCAACGCCAGTCCCGCGGGCATCGTCGGCTCGCTCGTCACCGAGTTCGGCGCGGACCACACCATGAGCCGTAGCGAGTTCTTCGCGCACGGACGGGGGCGGGCGACGGGCCTGGACCACAGTGTGGTCGGCGACCCGGCCGCCGTGGCCGACGCGTTGGAGGAGAACTTCGCGGCGACCGGATCGCGCGGCGGCTTCATGTTCTCCAGCCCGCTGGCCATGCCCTCCGGCTTCGCCGGGATCAGCGAACTGCTGCTGCCCGAACTGCGCCGCCGCGGCGCCCTCGCACCGGCGTACACCGGATCGACTCTGCGCGAGAACCTGGCAGTCTGAGATGGCGGTGGCGAGTGGAGGCACGAGTGCGCGGCGCGAGTGGTTCGCCCTCGGCAGCCTGTGCACGGGGTTCTTCATGCTGCTGCTGGACAGCACGATCACCTCGGTCGCGCTGCCGTCCCTGATCAGTGGGTTGCACGCCAGTGAGACCACCGCGATGTGGGTCAACAGCGGTTACCTCATCGCGTACGCGGTGCCGCTGGTCGTCGCGGGACGGCTCGGCGATCGTTACGGCCATCGACGCGTCCATCTGATCGGGCTTGCGGCGTTCACCCTCGGGTCGCTGCTGTGCGCAACTGCCGCCACCATCACGGCACTTGTCGCCTGGCGGGTGACGCAGGGCATCGGGGCCGCGCTGATGACACCGCAGTGCCTGACCCTCATCAAGGCACTGTTCCGGCCGCCACGCCTCGCCGTAGCGCTCGGGGTCTGGGGCGCGGTCGGCGGCGCGGCGGTGGCCGTCGGGCCGTTGCTGGGCGGGTTCCTCGTCGCGGTCGGGGGCTGGCCCGCGGTGTTCTGGGTCAACGTTCCGGTCGGTGTCGCCGCGATGGCCGCCGTGGCCGTGTTCGTCCCGGTCCTGCCGCGCCAGGAGGCACGCATCCCGGTCTGGGCGATCTGCGCGAACGCGAGCGGTGTCGGTGCGCTGGTGATCGGCATCCAGGGCACGGACGCGGCGCGGGCCCAAGTGCTGGGCGTGCCGCGGTGGTTGCTCGTCGTCGTCGGCGTGGTGGTGGTCGCGGGGGTGGTGTGGTTCCAGCGCCGGGACGGTCGACGGGCCCTCGTACCGGTCGAGTTGCTGCGCAGCCGGGGGTTCGTCGTCGCGGCCTGGGCCGGTGCCGCCGCGGCCTTCTGCTCCGGGTCGGCGATGATCCCGCTGATGCTGTACCTCCAGCGGGAGCGCGGGCTCGACGCCGGCGCGGCCGCGCTCACCCTCGTACCGATGGGCGTGGTCTGCCTGTTGGGGGCGCCGGTGTCGGCCCGGCTCAACAACGGGATCGGGACCCGCGCGGTCGCCGTCATCGGCTCCGGCGCCCTCGTCCTGTCCATCGGGACATCGGCGGTGCTCGTCGCGACGGACGCCCCGGTCTCCGCACTGACCGCCACCTTCGCGGTGTACGGGGTGGCCAACTCCTTTGTCTGGTCGCCCCTTTCCATCGCGGCGGTGACCTCGGTCGGCCCGGACGAGGTCGGGGCGGCGTCCGGAACCTTCAACGCCATGAAGCAACTCGGGGCGGTGCTGGGCAGCGCGGTGTGCGCGGTGCTGCTGGCCGGGCACGGCTACGCGGTCACGCTCGGCGGGCTCGCGATCGTCGGACTGCTCTGCCTCCTCGCGTGCGCACTCCTGCGACCACGAACAGAGCCTCCCGGCACGGGACTTCCGCCGGTGCACGCCGTTCCACCACAACCCACAAGTACCCACGGGAGTCGCCTGATGAAGCCTGACGTGGCCTCATGAGCCGGAACACAGACGGGGGTTGCACGATGACGGCAATGGAAGGCCTGGAGGACCTGGACGGCATCACCTCGGATCCCGGGGAGATGACGAGGGCGTTCTCCGGTTTCCCGTCGGGGGTCGCGGCCCTCTCCGCGCGCGTCCACGGCGACCCGACCGTCATGGTCGTCTCATCGTTCGCCGTCGGCGTCTCCCACAACCCGCCCATGGTCTCCTTCGCGGCCCAACACACCTCGACCACCTGGCCGTTGCTGTCCCGCGCGCAGGCCATCGGCATCTCCGTCCTGGGCGAGGGCCACAGCGACAAGGCCCGTCAACTCTCCTCCCGCAGCAAGGCGGGCCGGTTCACCGACCTGCGCACGGTGGAGGCGGAATCCGGCGCGATCTTCCTCGACGGCGCGCCGGTGTGGCTGGAGTGCACGGTCGAGCACAGCTATCCGGCGGGCGACCACGACATCATCGTGCTGCGGGTGCTGGCGATGCGGTCCGACGACGAGAGGAGTCCGTTGGTGTGGCACCGAAGGACCTTGAAGATGCTGGGTAGTTGAGCCACTTCGCCCTCAGGGGGTGCTCGCGGCGGACGGCCCGCGTCGGGTCTGCCGCAGCCGCTGGGGAAGCGGTCTGCGGTAGTCGGGCAGCAGGCGCTGGGCGAGGAACGCGGACTTCAGGAAGACGCGCACGGCACGCTCGCGGCGAGGGCTGAGCCAGCCGATCCGATGGAGCCGACAGACGCGCTCGCCGGCGAGATACCGGGTCAGGTCCCTGCCGAACGCCCGTAAGGGGGTGGGGAACCAGTACTCGGCGAAGAACTCCATCATCGCGGTCGCCACCCGGTGGCCGGACTCCGTCCCCTCATAGGGCCGGGACTCGAACTTCAGGGCGAACTCGGTCATCGCGTCCCAGTCCTCCGGGAAAGCCTCGTCGGCCAGCGGGCCGGACTCGCGCTCCAGGAGGCGGAAGAGGGTCTGCGCCCAGCGATGCCAGGCGGTCTTCATGTTCGCGCTCGTACCCGGCAGGCCGAGCGAGGTCTGCAGACGGTCGGCGAACGTGGCCAGCAGGACCAGGGGATAGACGAAGTCGTCGACGTCGTCGAAGTTGCCGGGCAGGTGGGGCGTCCCGCGGGAGATGGCGAGGTGCATGCGGTTGAGTCGCTCGGCGGCCTCGCGGCCCGCGGTGCTCGACAACCCGTCCACCATCCAGGCCATCAGGAACGCGTTGCCGTCCTCGAAGCGCCGCCGGGGTCTCGTCTCCAGCTTCCGGGTGTGGGCCAGGGTGGCGGATCCGAAGCCCGGCTGCATCATGCGCATGGTGCCCGGATAGACCATCATCGCCAGCGCGAACTCGGGGACGCGGTGGCCGACGTAGAGCGAGATCATCCGCTCCCAGTCGGTGTCCGGGTCCATCCGGGCCAGTTCGCGGTCGACCCACATGTAGCCACGGTGCACTGTCGGTTCCCCCTCGCGGACTTTCAGATGGGGGACGCTGCGGCAGGGCCGTCCGATGCCACGATCCATCGTGATCTGAGTCACTTCAACCGTGAGTCATGGATCTCCACCCGAGGGTGGAGCCGCTGAATCAACCCGTGGGTGGTGGTGATCGACGCAGGCCGGGGCGCAGCCTTGTGCCATGGGCTCACTCCATTCCGCACTCGTCGCTCTCACAGGTATCTGTGTCGCGGTCTTCGTCGTGGCCTGGATCGCGGGCGCCGTCCACTTCGGCGTGAAGGGCGAGGCCGGGTCGCGCGGCTGGGCGCGAGGCCTGCGCCGCACCCTGCCGCAGCGGGCTCTGCTGATCGCGGGCTGCTGCGCGTTCTCCCTACTGGTCAGCCACACCCCGGACTCCTTCTGGCGCCACCTCCAGTACTGGCAGCCCGAACTCGCGATCCTGGGCGCCCTGCTCGCCGTCGCCTCCACCGCGCTGTTGCTGTGGGCCCGTTGGGTTCTGGGCGTCATGTGGGCCGGCATCCCGCTCGTCCACGAACACCACGAACTGCGCACCGGGGGCCCGTACCGAATAGTGCGGCACCCCATCTACACCGGGCTTCTCGGCCTGGTCCTCGGCGGGATGCCGGCCTGCGGCTTCGGCGTATGGATCGTGTTCCTGGCCGTTGCCGTGCCGTGGCTGCTGCGCCGGGTGCGCATAGAGGACGGGATGATGGCCGACCGGTTCGGAGCGTCCTACGACGACTACCGCGCCCGCGTTCCGGCACTCGTCCCGTGGACCCGGCCCGCTCCGGCCGGACCCCGGGCCGTCGGCAGTCGCCAGGGGTGGTCCGGGTCGGTCGTGTGGTTGTCACCGGCGTCAATTTCCGCCCCGAGAGCGGAAGTTGACGGGGTTACCTGTCGGATTGCTGTCATCCGGGTGCCACTGTTGCCCATGTCCACAGCTCATCACTAACGTGCTCATGGAGATTTCAAAGGGAAATCTGATGGAGGGTCTGCAATGCCCCTGCCAGAACGCCCGGCCATGTTGTCCTCGGCCCGCACGGCGACCGCTCCCGAATCGCTCTGTCCGCCGGCGAGGCGCGACCATTTCGGCTGACCGCTGACGCGCACGTGGGCCCGGGTGCCCTGACTCACGAACGACGCCTCGCAGGAACAGCGCCCGGCCAAGACGCGTCGCCACGCGACGGCGGCCGTCCTTCCTCACCCCCCACCCTCCTCCAGGCATGTCCCCGCCCGGAGCAGAAGGAGAGTTCCGTGAACTCCACGCACAGTGAGCGTCTGGATTACCTCGTGGTCGGTGCCGGTCCCGCCGGGCTCCAGCTCGGGCAGTTACTCCAGGCGGCCGGGCACGGATACCGGATCCTGGAGAGCGGTCATGCTCCCGGCACGTTCTTCGGCACCTTCCCCCGCCACCGCCAACTGATCTCCATCAACAAGGTGTACAACGGCACCGACGATCCCGAACTGAACCTCCGGATGGACTGGAACTCCCTGCTGTCCCCGGACCCGAACCTGCTCTTCAGCCGTTACAGCAAGCGCTATTTCCCGCACGCCGACGACCTGGTGCGCTATCTCGCCGATTTCGCCGAGACGTTCAAACTGGACATCGCCTACGACACCCGGGTGGAGCGGATCCGGCGGGACGAGGACGGTTTCGCCGTCACCGATCAGCACGGTCACGAACACCGCGCCCGTCGGCTGATCATGGCCACCGGACTGACCCGGCCCAACATCCCCGACATCCTCGGTATCGAGACGGCCGAGGACTACTCCGTCGTCTCCGTGGACCCCGAGGACTTCATCGACCGGCGCGTCCTGATCATCGGCAAGGGCAACTCCGCCCTGGAGACCGCTGACAACCTTGTCGAGACGGCCGCGGTCATCCATGTCGCCGGCCCGCACTCGGTACGCATGGCCTGGAACAGCCACTACGTCGGTCATCTCCGCGCGGTCAACAACAACTTCCTCGACACCTACCAACTCAAGTCGCAGAACGCCCTGTTGGACGGAAACGTGCTGTCCGTCGAGAAGGACCCCGACGGCATGTACCGCGTCCGCTTCAGCTTCTCCCGGGCCGACGAGGTCGTGAAGGAACTGCGTTACGACCGGGTGATCGTCTGCACCGGATTCCGCTTCGACGCCTCGGTGTTCGACCCGGAGTGCGGTCCCGCCCTGGTCATCGACGACCGTTTCGCCGAACTCTCCCCGGCGTACGAGTCGGTGAACGTGCCCGGCCTCTACTTCGCCGGAACGCTCATGCAGCAGCGCGACTTCAAGAAGTCCACCGGTGGCTTCATCCACGGCTTCCGGTACGCCGTACGGGCCCTGAGCCGCATCCTCGGCGAACGCCATCACGAACAGCCCTGGCCGCACCGGGAGTTGGAGAGCGACCCGGCCGCGCTGGCGGACGCCGTGGTGGACCGGGTCAACCGCAGCTCGGCACTGTGGCAGCAGTTCGGCGTCATCGGGGACCTGATCGTCACACCGTCCGGCGAACCGGCCGGGTACCACGAGGAGGTGCCGGTCGCGTACGCCCATGAACGCCAACTCTCCGACAGCGACGACTACTTCACCGTCACCCTGGAGTACGGCCCCGACCACGACAAGGTCGACCCCTTCGACATCACCGTGCGCCGCACCGCCCAGAACTCGGTCGACGACGCCTTCGACGCGGCGTACCTCCATCCGGTGATCCGCCACCACGGCGGCGGTGAACTCCTCGGCACCCATCACATGGCCGAGAACCTGGAGAACCACTGGGACGACCCGGAGGTCCACCACGCCCCGCTGGCCGCGTTCTTCGCCCGCGAGCTGGACCGTCGGCCGACTCCGGCGGGGCGGTGAGCGGCGTGCAGTACACCGTCCGCGACTTCGAGACCGCGGCACGCGCCGAACTGGACCCTGTGTACGCCGACTTCATCGCCGGCGGGGCACGCGACGAGATCACCGTACGGGCCAACGAGGCGGCGTTCGGGCGGCTGCAACTGCTGCCCCGGGTGCTGCGGGGAAGCGCCGAACGGGAGTTGGGTATCAGCCTGCTCGGCAGCCGGGCGAGCCTGCCGGTCCTGATCTCCCCGACCGCCTTCCACAAACTGGTCGATCCGGAGGGGGAGTTGGCGACCGCCCGGGCCGCCGCCGCAGCCGGCGCGATCATGATCGTGGCGATGGCGTCCACGGTGGCGGTGGGCGAGATCGCCGACGCGGCGCGCGCGGCCGGAGACGACGTATCGCTGTGGTTCCAGCTCTACATCCAGCCCGACCTGGACATCACCGAGGCGCTGGTGCGGCGGGCCACGGACGCGGGGTGCACCGCGCTCGTGGTCACCGTGGACTCCCCGGTCCTGGGCGCGGGCGAGCGCAACCGGCGCAACGGCTTCCACGACCTGCCGCCGGGCCTGCGCTGCGAGAACCTGGTGGACCTGCGCGACGGAGAGCGCGGCCACGTGCGCCAGATCGCCATGTCCCCCGAACTGAACTGGGAGCACATCGACTGGCTGCGCCGTACCACCGCGCTGCCCATCCTGCTCAAGGGTGTCCTGCACCCCGAGGACGCCAGGCTCGCGGTCCGCCACGGTGTCGACGGGCTGTTGCTGTCGAACCACGGCGGTCGCCAACTCGACACCGTCCCCGCCACGTTGGAGCTGCTGCCCGAGATCCTCGCCGCCGTCGAGGGCCGCATCCCGGTCGTGCTGGACGGAGGCGTACGGCGCGGCACCGACGCGGTCAAGGCACTGGCGCTCGGCGCGTCCGCGGTGGGCATCGGCCGGCCCGTGATGTGGGCACTGGCCGAGGGCGGCGAGAAGGGCGTACGGCGTCTCCTCGAACTGCTGCGGGACGAACTCGACGACACCCTGGCCCTGTGCGGGGCCTCCGGACTCGCCGACCTGACACCCGATCTGGTTCGGATGCCCGCGTGGGGTCCTGTCCCTGGTCCCGCCGTGACGCCGGGGGCGGACCGACGATTCGGCGGGGTGGTCGCGTGAGCCCCACCGGTTGGCTCGTTCTGGGTCTGGCCCTGATCCTGGTGGCCGGTCTGCCGTACTGGCTGCCCAGGACCGTGATCGCGCTGCGGGTGCGGATCTTCGCCCGGGTGGGCGGCGAGGAAGGGGTCCGGGCTCCGGGCAAGGAGGTGCCCGCCGAGGAGTTCAAGAAGGTGTACGGGCATCCGGCGGCCAACGGCCGCAGCCGGGGCGCCGCGCTCTCCGACCTGTTCTGGTACTGGCTGTCGCCGGGCCCCGAGGTGCACCAGGAGCACCTGGAGCCAGGACCGCGCTACGACGACGTGGCCCGGACCACCCGGCAGATCCTCGCCGGGCTGTCCCGTGAGCGCTGGACGGAGCTGGTCGGCCGCTGCACCCGCCGGGTGCTCGCCGAACTCGACGGCCACGCGCGCGTGCACCGGGTCAGACTGCGCGATCTGATGATGCCCGTCTGGGCCGAGGTCTACTACGAGGTGGTCTTCCGCGCACCCTGCCCACGGCACGTCCGGGACCTGATCACCGCGAACGCGGACGACGTGGTCAGCGCCCTGAAGTGCACCGGCCTGCGCCACATGGACCGCCGGGCCCGCCTCACCGCCCACCTGCGGGACCGGCTCGCGCACGACCCGCCCCCCGGCCCGCTGCCGGCCACACTCACCCCGCGAGAGCAGGCGTACTACCTCCAGGGCACGTTCTTCAACACCGCGGTCGTGCAGATGTCGGAGGCGATGGCCCATCTACTGCTGGCCCTCGCCACACACCGGCCGGTGCAGGACCGTCTGGCGTCCGGAGCGGAGGACCCGGACTTCCTGGACCGGGTGATCGACGAGACAATGCAGCACTTCCCGCTCTTCGGAGTGGCCCACCGGATCACCTCGGGGGAGATCCCGCTGGACGGGCGCGACCCCATCCCGGCCGGTTCGGTCCTGCTGTTCAACTACCCCGAGTACCAGAGGTCCGGAGGCGACCCGTTCGACCCGGACCGGTGGCTGGACCCGGACACCAGGCCCTCGGCCTTCATCCCGTTCGGGGTGACCGCCAACCGTCCCTGCCCGGCGCGCGGTTTCGCCGTCCTCACCATGCGGGTCGCGGCGGAGGAAGTCCTGCGCCGCTTCCGGCTCGACTCCTCGGCGGAACACACCCGTTCGCTGCCCAGCCGCGGTCCCTGCCTGCTGGTCCCGCGCACCGGGGCCGGGGTCCGCAGCCGAACCCGGCTCACGGTGATGCGCTTCGCCGACCGGTGGGAGGGCGTGTGGCGCAGCCTCGTCCAGCTCGTCCTCGGCAGCTACATGGTGTGGGACGCCCGGCGCCAGGGGCTGTGCCGGAACTATTTCGCCGCCTCGTCCGGCGGCTCCGCCACCTCTGTCCCAGCCGGCCGTTGAGAGGACGAGACCATGACTCCCGTGGAGCTCGCTCCCGTCTTCTTCCTGGCCGTCGTCGTGATTCTGCTGACCTGCCGTCTGGTCGTCCTGCTGGCCGGCCGTTTCGGCCAGCCGCCCGTGGTCGGCGAGATGATCGCCGGGGTACTGCTCGGCCCCTCCCTGTTCGGGCTGATCGCCCCAGGGGCCTCCGCCCACGTCTTCCCGCCCGAGCTGAAGCCGGTGCTGTACGTGGCCGGCCAGATCGGTCTGGTGGCCCTGATGTTCGGTGCCGGTTACGAGTTCCGGGCGCACGCGGGACGCGGCCTGGCCGGCACCGCCGTCGCCGTCTCCTCGGCGGGGGTGGCGATCCCGCTGACCCTGGGCGTGGGACTGACCCTCGTGGCCCACGGCCATGTCGGCATCTTCGTCGACGGGGTCTCGGTCTGGGTGACGGCGGCGTTCGTCGGCGTCGCGCTGGCGATCACCGCTTTCCCGATGCTGGCCCGGATCATCACCGAACGCGGGCTGGCCGGATCGCGGTTCGGCTCACTCGCCCTGGCTTCCGGGGCCACGGACGACGCCGTCGCCTGGATCATGCTGGCGGGGGTGCTGAGCGTGGCCTCGGGCAAGGCGAAGCCCATCCTGGAGGCAGTCGGCGGCACCCTGCTCTTCGTGGCCGTACTGCTCCTGCTGGGGCGCCGCCTGCTGGCCTGGATCGTGAACCGCCCGGGCCTCGGCGACGACACCCGCCTCCTCTTCACACTCGCCCTGCTGTTCTGCGCGGCCTGGTTCACGGACATCAGCGGCCTGTACTCCGTGTTCGGGGCGTTCTGCGTGGGGATGGCCATGCCGCGCGGCGAGGCGTCCGAACGGCTGGTGCGGACCACCCAGTCCGTGACCCAGGTGGTGTTCGTGCCGATGTTCTTCACCTACTCCGGCCTGAACACCCGGTTCGACGTCTTCTCCGACCCGCCCGTCCTGCTGTTCGGGGCGGCCGCGGTCGTCCTGGCGGTGGTCGGCAAGTTCGGCGGCTGCTGGGCCGCCGCACGGCTGCGCGGCGAACCCGGCGCGGTGGCCGTCCGGGTCGGCGCCCTGATGAACGCCCGCGGTCTCATGCAGTTGATCGCGCTCAACATCGGGCTGTCGGCCGGCATCGTCAGCGAGGAGCTGTTCACCGCGCTCGTCCTTGTCGCGCTGGTCACCACGGTCATGACGGTGCCGGTGCTGAGCCGGCTGGACCGCCGCGACGCCAGATCCCGGGCAGCGGCGGAGGCACCCGAGGGCGAGGAGGAGGTGGCGGCGGCGCCGAGTTGAGCGGGCGGACGAAGACCACGCGGCCCCGAAGGGGCGTCGGCGACCGGCCGTCTCCCCGGCCGGGCAGGCTCCGATCCGGCCGGGCAGGCCGCCGACACGGCCGTACGTCTTCCGCGACGGTCGGCGCGGGCGTCTCGGGCGCGCGCCGATTCAGCCTCGTCGCCGCAGCGCCGGATGCTCCGTCACGACGGTCGCCGAGCCCGGCGCGATCTCCGTGAAGCCCGCGTCCCTGACCAACGGCAGCCCGCTGCTGGTGAGTTCGGCCCACAGGGCCGGGGCGGCGGTGCGGACGGAGAGCGGGAAGCCCGCCTGACGCCAGGCGGTCCGGTCCTCGTCCGACAGTTCCCACCAGGCCAGTTGGGCTCCGTGGCCGGTCTGGGCCATCGTCTTGCCGGCCGACATGTCGAGGTCGGGGTTCAGCCAGATCACCGGTGCCGTGGGGTCCGCGTCGGCCGGCGGTTCGGGGTCGTCGAGGTCGGTGCCGGAGACCTGGAGCCGGGCCAGGTCCTTGGGCCAGCCGTCGAGCGGGACGGGCGGGAAGACCCGTACCTCCGCCGACTTCCCGGTCACGGTGATGCCCGGAAGCGCCTCGGCCCGCCGCCACTCGGCCCCGCGCGCCCGCCGGACCACCTTCCGGATCCGCGCGTCCTGCCAGTCCCGCATGACCTGCGCCCACTCCCCGTCCCCGACGGCCCGCTCATCACTGAGGATCGTCAACACGGCCCGGGCAGCGGTCTCCAGCGCGTCCGTACGAGCCGGGGGAGCATCCCGCTCGATCCGCACGACGAGGGGCAGCACGAACTGCGGAGCCTCGTCGCGAGAGGTGGGCTCGTTACGGAAAGGGTCGGCACTGTCGCCGGGCACGGTGGAATCACTGGTCACACCCTCCAGTCTGCCAGGCGGAGGTTCGGCCCTTGGAAGCACCGCTGCGAGGACCCACTTAGGGGCGCGGGGCTGTGACATTGTGCGGCTCCGCCGCGTGGGCGCGACCCGCCACAACAAACCCGCAGCCGCCGAAACGACATGTCCACCCCACCCCCCTGCGAGAGAATGCCCCGATGCGACGCGATCTACAGCTGAACAACGTCGGCCGCCGCTACGGAATCCACGGCCCCTGGATCCTCCGCGCCGTAAACCTGGAATTGGCGCCCGGAACCCTCACCCGCATAGACGGCCCCAACGGCACCGGCAAATCCACCCTCCTCCGCCTCCTCGCCCGCATAGACGCCCCGACGGAAGGCAAGGTGACCGGCCGCCCCCGCACGGCGTACGTCCCCGAACGCTTCCCCCAGGCCCTCCCCTTCACCGCCGAGGGCTACCTCACCCACCTCGGCACGGTGCACGGCCTCTCCCGCGCGGCAGCGCCCCGCGCCGCCGCCGAGTGGCTGGCCCGCTTCGGCGCCGAGGCCTACGCCCGCACCCCCATGACCCGCCTCTCGAAGGGCAGCAGCCAGAAGGTCGCCGTAGCCCAAGCCCTGCTCGCCGAGCCGGAGTTGCTGGTCCTGGACGAGGCGTGGACGGGCCTGGACGAGGACGCGAGAGCGGAGTTGGAACGGGCCGTGGCCGAACGCACCGCGGCCGGCGGAGCCGTCGTCTTCGTCGACCACGACCCGCGTCGCCTCGCAGGGGCACCCGACGCGACGTACACCGTCATGGACGGAACCCTCAACCGCCGCACGGAGACGACCACTTCACCGTCCGGTCCGCAAGTCTCGGTGGAGGTCCAGGGCCCACCGGGAGGTCAACTCCCCGCCGAGGCAGAGCAGTTCGTCACCTCATCAACGCAACCGACCCCCGGTACCCACCGCCTGACCGTCCCCGCCCCGCACTCGGACGTCCTGCTCCGCGCCCTGCTGACGGCCCGCCCGCCATGGCATGTGGTGAGCCTGCACCGGCACACGGACCCGGACCTCCCCCTCGACGACGAAAGCCCCCGGTGACGGCGATGACAGCCCTCCTGCGCTACCAGGCCGCCCTCCTGCTGCGCTCACAACGCTGGCTCCCGCCGTTCATCCTGTACGCCGCGTTCCTGGGCATCGGCGTCCAGGGCGGCCAGCCGGTGCTCGACTCGCTCGGTTACACGGCCGCGGCCCTGCTCCCCGTCGCCGCCTGGCTGGTGCGGATCTGCACGACCAACGAGCCGCCCGCGGCGCGCAGTTGTGTCGCGGCGGCGGTCGGTCCCGGACGGGCGCACCTCGCCTGTCTGCTGGTCGCGCTGACCACCGCGGCGGCGGTCGGCACGGCGGCGACCCTCGTCGTCACGCTGATCAGCGACCCGGCGAGCGCCGATCACCGCACCCGGGTGCCGCTCACCGCAGCCGCCGCGGCCGGCCTGCTCGCGACCCTGGCCTGTGCCCTGCTCGGCACGGCGGTCGGCGCGCTCACCAACTGGCCGCTGCTGCGCTCGCCGGGCCGGGCCGTGCCCGCGATGCTGCTGGCGGCGCTGCTCGCCGTAGTGGTGACCGGTTCCCCGGCGCAGGCGGCGGTCAGCGGCCTGGTCACCGGCTCGCGGTCGGGCACGGTCCCGGTGCCGCTGCTGCCACTGGCCGGAGCCGCCCTGGTCACGGCGGCCGCGACCGCCGTGACCTGCGCCCTCACCTCCCGCCGCTCACCCTGAACAGGCGGTGCGCTGCGCCTCCTGCCACTCGCAGACCGGGCACAGCGTGATCCCTTTGTACGACTCCGGGTACTCCGTCGGCTCCCGGCACAGCACACACTCCGCGTACGTCGGCGCCGGCTCTTCGTCGCTCATGCGACCAGCGTAAGAGGAGTGCGCGCGCTTCAGTGGTGCCGGTCCGTGGCCCCGATCAGCTCGGAGACCTTCACGAACCGGTACCCCTTCTTCCGCAGCTCGGGCACGATCATGCGGACGGCCTTCTCGGTCGCCGGGGCGGCGCTGCGCGTGCAGTGCATGACGACGACCGAGCCGGGCTTCACACCCTCCAACACCTGCTGCGCCACCGCGTCCGAGTCCCTCGCGAACGCGTCGCCGCTCACCACGTCCCACTGCACCGCCGTGACACCGACCGCGCTCAGCGTCTTCAGCGCCTGCCGGTCGTAACACCCGCCGGGGAAGCGGAAGTACGGCATCGCGTTCGGCACGCCCGCCTTCTTGAACGCCGAGTACGCCCGCTCCACATCGGCCTTCATCCGGTCCGGGGGCACGGTCGGCAGGCCGTAGCAGTCGCCGGTGAAGGCGTAGTGGCTGTAGGAGTGGTTGGCGATCTCGAACTGGGGGTCGCGTCCGATGGCGCGGGCCTCGGCCGGGTACTCGTCGGCCCACCGACCCGTCATGAACACGGTCGCCGGCACCTTCAACGTGCGGAGCGTGGCGATCAGTCGGGGATTGTCGAAGTGCTCGCCCGCCGCCGCACGCGGCCCCTGATCGGCGGTCATGTCCGCGTCGAAGGTCAGCGCGACGGTCTTGCCGTCGACCCGGGGCCCGTTCTTGAAGACGGGGGTCAGACCGGCGGGACCGGGTGCGAGCGTGGGCGGCCGCGAGGAGACGGCGGTGGGCGCGCTGGGCGCCGGACGGCTGGCGTGGGGCGCCGAGGGGGCCCCGCAGGCGGTGAGCGCGGCGCCGAGTGCACAGGCGGCGGCGACTCGTCGTACTCGAATGGTCACCGTAGGAAGATATGGTGATAAAAGGTGTTAATCAGCTATCGACACGGAGTGACGGACGGAGTGACGGGACGAGCGGTCAGTCCGAAGCCAGCAGTCGCTCCCGGCACTCCTCCACATCGAAGTCCGCCTTCGGATACTGCGGATCCAGCGCCGTCAGACGTTCCAGGAGCAGGCGGCTGATGGCCCAGTTCCGGTACCACTTGCGGTCGGCGGGGACCAGGTACCAGGGGGCCTCCGGGGTGGAGCAGCGGGCGAGGGCGATCTCGTACGCCTCCTGGTACGCGGGCCACAGAGCGCGTTCCTCGATGTCGCCGGGGTTGAACTTCCAGTGCTTGTCCGGGTTGTCGAGGCGTTCGAGCAGGCGGCGGCGTTGCTGGTCGTAGGAGATGTGGAGGAAGCACTTGACGACGGTCACGCCGTCGTCGGTGAGGGACTTCTCGAAGCGGTTGATCCGGGTGTATCGGTCGTTGATCTCGCGGTGCGGGGCGAGTTCGCGGACCCGGCCGACGAGGACGTCCTCGTAGTGGGAGCGGTCGAAGATGCCGATCTCGCCGGGGTGGGGGAGGGCGCGCTTGATGCGCCAGAGGAAGTCGTGCTTCCGCTCCTCGGGCGTGGGTGCCTTGAAGGCACTGATCCGGCAGCCGGAGGGGTTGAACAGGCCGATGACGTGCTCGACCGTGCCGCCCTTGCCGCTGGTGTCCATGCCCTGGAGGACCAGGAGCAGGCGGCGCCCGTCACCTGCCGTGCTCGCTGCCCAGAGACGTTCTTGCAGGTCGGCGAGGTGGTCGCCCATCCCGGCGGTGTCCTTGAGGCCGGCGGCCTTGTCGGCGGGGCCGCCGGGGGTGCCCGCGGCGTCGTGGGAGGAGAGGTCGACCGGCTCTCCGGCGGGGACGCGCAGCAGCTCGGTGAGGCTCTTCTTCCCGTTCTCGCGCTTCGCGCCCTTCTTGGCCATGGGGCACCCCTCTGGTCGGCTCCCTCGATCCTGCGGCGCGGGGGCGGGCCCCGCCAGTCAGCGGCCGTAACGGCCGGTCAGCGTGCCCGAGGCGAGCGTGTGGCCGGTCAGGGCGTGGCGTACGTCGTCGGGTGAGGCGTCGGTGGCGAGGGCGAGCTTCTGGTCGGTGGCGTACACCGAGAAGACGTAGTGGTGGGGCTCGGCTCCCTGGGGCGGGCATGGGCCGCCGTAGCCGATCTTCTTGAAGCCGTTGCGGCCTTCGGTCGCGCCCCGCAGTGCCGATCCGGCCGTCAGGCGGGTGTCGTGCGGGGGTACTCCCCACATCAGCCAGTGCGTGAAGGTGCCGTTCGGGGCGTCCGGGTCTTCGAGGAGCACGACCAGTTCGGCGGCGTTCGCCGGGACTCCCGCGAAGGCCAGTGGCGGTGACACGCCCTCGCCGTCGCAGGTGTAGCGGCGCGGGACCGTGCCGCCCTGGGCGAACGCCGTGCTCGTGACCGCGATCCGTTGCGAGGCGCTGGGCGCGGGCACGCGCGAGCCGCCTCCGTCGCCCCCGCATCCGGCGACGCTCCCCAGTACGGCGGCCACCGCGACGATCACGATCCTCGGGCGCATGCGGCCACGCTACTGCTCCACGGCGGGCGGCGGAGGGGGCTGGGGCGGCTGCGGCTGTGCTCGTTCCAGGAAGCGCAGCAGCTCGACGGGGAAGGGGAGTACGAGTGTCGAGTTCTTCTCGGCCGCGACCGCAACTACCGTTTGCAGCAGACGGAGTTGGAGTGCTGCGGGCTGTTCCGACATCTGCTCGGCGGCCTCGGCGAGTTTCTTGGAGGCCTGCAACTCGGCGTCCGCGTTGATGATCCGGGCCCGGCGTTCGCGGTCGGCCTCGGCCTGGCGGGCCATCGAGCGCTTCATCGTCTCGGGCAGGGAGACGTCCTTGATCTCGACACGGTCGATCTGCACGCCCCACCCGATGGAGGGGCTGTCGATCATCAACTCCAGCCCCTGGTTGAGCTTTTCGCGGTTGGAGAGCAGATCGTCGAGGTCGCTCTTGCCGATGATCGAGCGCAGGGACGTCTGGGCCATCTGCGAGACGGCGAAGCGGTAGTCCTCGACCTTGATGATCGCGTCCGCCGCGTCGACGACCTTGAAGTAGACGACCGCGTCCACGCGCACGGTGACGTTGTCGCGGGTAATGCCCTCCTGCGCGGGCACCGGCATCGTCACGATCTGCATGTTGACCTTGCGGAGCTTGTCCACGAACGGGACGACCGTGGTGAAGCCGGGCCCCCGCACCTCACCGACCACCCGCCCGAGCCGGAAGACGACCCCGCGTTCGTACTGCTTGACGACCCTGGCCGCCGCAGCGACGTAGACCACGCACGCGGAACCGACCGCCACGCCCGCCACCAGCAGTTCCTGGAGCATCCTGACCCCCTCGTCGAGAGGCCGTTGTGTCTGCTCCTGCCAGGGTATGCCCGGTGCCTGCTCCGGGGCCACGAGCATCCCGGAGCAGGCACCGACGCCGCTACTTCACCGCCACGACCTCCACCGGCGTGACCTTCACCGGTTCGGTGCCGGCCGCGCTGTGCCGCTCGGCCCAGTTCTCCAGGGCCGTACGGCAGGCGTGGTCCAGGTGGTGCAGGCCGGAGAGGTGGAGTTCGACCGGCCGGTCCTGGGGGAGTGCCTCCAGGCTGTCGAGGATCTTCGGCAGCCGCAGGAAGGTCGCGTTGCCCGACAGATACGCCTGCACGGGGCCCGCGCCCTTGTCGACGACCTCCAGCCTGATGTGCGAGGCCTCCCACGCCGTCTTCGCGACGGCCAGCGCGAGGCCGATGAGCACGCCCTCGAACATGCTGACCGCGACGATCGACAGCGCCGTGACGACCAGGATCAGCGCCTCGCCGCGGTGCTCGCGCCACAGCGACACGATCTCCCGGACGGGGATCAGCTTGGCGCCGGCGTGCACCAGGATGCCCGCCAGGGCCGGGATCGGGATGTACGCGAGGACGTCAGGCAGCAGC
The DNA here is from genome assembly GCF_036227225.1 of Streptomyces sp. NBC_01478. Taxonomy (GTDB): domain Bacteria; phylum Actinomycetota; class Actinomycetes; order Streptomycetales; family Streptomycetaceae; genus Streptomyces. The sequence goes on from NZ_CP109444.1 coordinate 8,857,509, forward strand.
GCCGCGAACAGCAGCAGCCATACGCCGTGCATGACCCGGGACGCCTTCGTCCGCGCGCCCGCCTGCACGTTCGCCGCGCTGCGCACGATCACCGCGGTCATCGGCAGCGCGCCGAGCATCCCGCACAGCGCGTTGCCCGCGCCCTGCGCCACCAACTCCTTGTCGTACTCGGTGCGTTGGCCGGAGTGCAGCCGGTCCACGGCCGCCGCACTGAACAGCGACTCCGCGGACGCGATCAGCGTGAACGCGACGATCGTGCCCAGCACACCGACCTGCGCCAGCTCACCGAACGCGCTCAGCGGCGGCGGCTGCAACGACCCGAGCAGCCCCTGCACCTCCACGGTCGCCACCGGCAGCCCGAAGGCGAGCGCGGCGAGCGTCGCCAGTCCTACGGCGGCCAACGGACCCGGCACCGTACGGACCTTGGCCGGCAGCCGCTTCCACAGCACCAGTACGGCGATGGTGGCGGCGCCCAGCGCGAGCGAGGCCAGCGCCTTCGTGCTCCCGACGGCGTCGATGAGCGCGCCGGGCAGCTCGACTATCTTGTCGAGCCCCGAGGCGGGAGCCTTCGCCCCGGCCACCGAGTACAACTGCCCGGCGATCAGCACCAGTCCGATACCGGCCAGCATGCCCTCGACGACCGAGACCGAGATGGCCCGGAAGTAGCGCCCCAACTTCAGGACGCCCATGAGGATCTGGAGCACACCGGTGGTGAGCACGATGACTCCGAGGGCGGGCAGCCCGTACTCCCGCACCGCCTCGAAGACCAGCACGGTCAGACCGGCGGCGGGCCCGGACACCTGGAGGCTGCTGCCCCGCATGAATCCGGTGACGATCCCGCCCACGATGCCGGTGACCAGGCCGAGTTCGGCCGGCACACCGGAGGCGACGGCCACACCCACGCACAGCGGGAGCGCGACCAGGAACACGACGAGGGAGGCGGCGAAGTCCTGCCGCAGATAAGGGAACTTGGTCGACATCGGCGCGCTCACAGGGCCTTGAAGGCGTCGGCGGCCGGGTCGTGCACCTGGACGGCGCCGGTGTGGACCTCGTAGAACCAGGCGTGCAAAGACAGTTGACGATCCTTCAGCTTCTTCTCGATGTACGGGTACGAGCGCAGTCGCAGCAACTGCGTCAGGACGTGGCTCTGCACGCCCTCGGACACGGCCGGGTCCTCGACCGCGCCCTGCGGCCTCGGGGTCGCGTGCGTGAGCCAGTCGCGCACGGCCGGTACGGCGGTCAGGTCGTCGCCGCGCACCAGGGCGCCGACCGCGCCGCAGTGCGAGTGGCCGCAGACCACGATGTCGGAGACGCCGAGGACCTCGACGGCGTACTCGATGGTGCACGCCTCGCTGGTGGGGTGTTGGGAGGCGTACGGCGGGACGATGTTGCCGGCGGTGCGCAGCTCGAAGAGTTGGCCCGGGCGTGCGCCCGTGATCAGGGCCGGGACGACCCTGGAGTCGGAGCAGGTGATGAACAGCACCTGCGGGGACTGGCCTTCGGCGAGTTTGGCGAACTCCTCAGGGCGTTGTCCGAACGTACGGGCGTTGTCGATGAGGGGCTGCATGAAGTGTGGACTCCTCCTGGCGCGCCCGAAGGCGCGTCGGCCTTGCATGACAGTGTGCGTGGGGGAACTGACTGCCTGCCCGGCTCTCAGCAGCGGAAGACCTGAAGTGCGGCCGGGGAGTGGGCTGTTGAGGATCTCGATGTGCGATGGTGCGCCGTGCCGGGCGCCGGCGATGTGCGTACGGCCGCCGGGTCCTCGGTCAGGAGGGGGCGCGCGGGCGTCTCGGGCCCGCAGTCGGCGGTGCGGCAGCGGTCGCGCAGGCGGAACGGGACGGTGGGGGTCCCGGAGGCGCCGCAGTCGCGGAACGTGATGGTCTCGGCGCGCAGGGCCTTGCCGCTGAGCTTGAGCCCGGGCTGGGTCTTGGCCTCCGCATGACGCGCTGTGTGCGCGGGTGCGAAGGATTCCATGGGTGCGAAGAACGGGAGCGCGAGCAGGACGGCGGTGAGCAGCGTCACGACGGTCCGAGCCGTCCTACCTCGGAACATGCGCCCCCCTCCGGCCGGTTCGTGTGCCTAGTGCAGACCAAGGCCAGGTCAACGGCTGGTCAAGTGACACGGTAACCCGGTGAAGTTGTTTGCAGGGTTAACGGAGCGTTTCCGATGGAAGAGAGCGTGAAAAGCGTGCCTGGGCTGGCGTGAACTAGGCGGTTTCGACGAGGTCCTTGGCGTCCCGGGCCAGTGCGGTGAGGCGGGAGATCGCGCGGAAGTACTTCTTGCGGTAGCCGCCGTTCAGCATCTCCTCGCTGAACAACTGGTCGAAGGGCAACCCCGAGGCCAGGACGGGCACTTCACGGTCGTAGAGCCGGTCCGCGAGGACGACCAGCCGTAGCGCGGTCGACTGGTCGGGTATCGGCTGGACGTCGGTGAGGCAGACCGCCCTGAGGTCGTCGGTCAGGGCGCCGTAGCGGCTGGGGTGGACCTTGGCGAGGTGGTCGAGCAGGTGCGGGAAGTCGTCGAGGGAGGCGCCGGCCGTGGCGTACGCCGCCTTCGTGACCTGCTCGTCGGTGAACGGCTTCGGGGCCTCGGGCAGCCCGCGGTGGCGGTAGTCGTCGCCGTCGATGCGCAGCGAGCGGAAGTGCGCCGACAGCCCCTGGATCTCGCGCAGGAAGTCGACCGACGCGAACCGCCCCTCGCCGAGCTTGCCCGGCAGGGTGTTGGAGGTGGCGGCGAGCGCCACGCCCGCGTCGACCAGCTTGCCGAGCAGGGTCGACACCAGGACGGTGTCGCCCGGGTCGTCCAGCTCGAACTCGTCGATGCACAGCAGCCGGTGGCCCGACAGCGTCCGGACCGTCTGCTGGAAGCCGAGCGCGCCGACCAGGTTCGTCAGCTCGACGAAGGTGCCGAACGCCTTGAGCGCGGGCTCGGCCGGGGTCGCGTGCCACAGGGAGGCCAGCAGGTGGGTCTTGCCGACGCCGTAGCCGCCGTCGAGGTAGACGCCACGGGGGCCCGCCGGGGTCTTCGGCGCCTTGCCCTTGCCGAAGCCGAGGAAACCGCGCTTGGCGCCGCCGGCCGCGTGCGCCCCGCCGAGTCCGGCGGCGAAGGTCTCCAGGACGCCGACCGCCTCGGTCTGGCTGGGCTGGTTCGGGTCCGGGAGGTACGTGGCGAAGCGCACCGAGTCGAAGCGCGGCGGCGGCACCATCTCGGCGACCAGCCGGTCCGCGGGGACGTACGGCTCACGGGCGCACAGGGACAGCGGGGCCGCGTCTGCTATCGGGCTGATCCCGGAGGCGGCGGAGGAGGATGACACGGTTCAGCAGTCTAAGGGGCGTGCCACACTGCACGACATGCGACGCCTGTTCCCTGTGACCGACGAAACAGCAGCCCAGGCCTCGGACGGGGCCCCCGATGCGCGTGGGGCGGACCGGGAGTGGGGGCTTCCGGAGCTGGCGGAGGCGTACGCCTACCCCGCCGGGGGCGGCCCCTGGCTGCGCGCCAACATGGTGTCCACGCTCGACGGGGCCGGTCAGCACGAGGGCCGTTCGCAGTCCATCTCCGGGGACGCCGACATGCGGATCTTCGGCACTCTGCGGGCGCTGGCGGATGTTGTGGTGGTCGGTGCGGAAACGGTACGCCAGGAGGGTTATCGGCCCGCACGCGCGCGTGCGGAGTTCGCGGCGGCGCGGGCGGCGGCGGGGCAGGGACCCGCCCCGGTGATCGCGGTCGTCACCGCGAGCCTCGACCTGGACTTCTCGCTTCCGCTTTTCGTCTCGCCCCTGGTGCCGACGCTGATCCTGACGGGCGCCCAGGCGCCGCCGGACCGGATCGCGGGCGCGCGGAAGGCGGGCGCCCGGGTGGTCGTCGCCGGTGACGGCGCGGGCGTGGATCCCGCACGGGCCGTGGCGGCGCTGGCCGGGCTGGGGCACACCCGGCTGCTGGCCGAGGGCGGGCCGCGGCTACTCGGGCAGTTCGTGGCCGCCGGGGTGCTCGACGAACTGTGTCTGACCCTCTCGCCGTTGCTCGTGGCGGGGGACGCGCAGCGGATCGCGGGCGGGCCGTCGGTTAAGGTTCCTTCGCGCTTCGAACTGGTGTCCCTGCTGGAAGAGGCCGGGTTCCTGTTCGGTCGTTACCGTCGCTCCTGAAGACGGGCGGAATGATCCGTTCCGTTTGGCTTTCGACGGGCACACTAAAACCGGCAGTATCCGTGCGATCACGGGGCAGGATGGTTTCCGCAGGGCCTCGACGGCCTACGGAGGAGAGAGGGCCCGCGGGTCCTCGAAGGAGAAAGGGCGCCTGGTGTTCACAAGCGTACTGATGATCGAGAAGGCCCTTACGTCCGCCGACGTGGAGTTCGTCACCACCTTGCACGGTGACGAGACCGTCTCCTTCCACGTGTTGCTCCAGCCCCGCGGCGACCAGGCGGACCGCCTGCTGCGGGCCATCGACGACGTCGCCCTCGGCGAACTCGACGAGGCGGCGCACGAGCGGGAGACCCCCGAGGGCAAGGACGCGGCGGAACTCGGCGCACAGGCCCTGTCGGTGTCCCTGGAGGCCCTGCACGCGGCCGGCAGCGCGGCCGAGGGCCGGCTCATCGAGGACCATCCGCTGGACGCGCTGAAGACCCTGGTCGACGAGATCGGCGCGGACGAGGTGATCGTGCTGACCGACCCCCACTACGTGGAGGAGTTCTTCCACCGGGACTGGGCCTCGCGGGCCCGTCACAAGGTCGGCGTACCGGTGCTGAAGCTGTTCTCGCACAGCAAGGAGTAGCGGCGAGGGGCGGCGGCCGACGGGTGTCCGTGATTGTCGGTGGCACCGCATAGGCTTGCCGCTGAACGTCCGCCGAACCAGTCGTACGAGTACGCAGCACAGGGAGACACACATGGCACCCGGCCTTCCCACCGCCATGGACCGACCGCACTTCATCGGCATCGGCGGGGCCGGGATGTCGGGGATCGCCAAGATCCTCGCGCAGCGCGGGGCGAAGGTCGCGGGCAGCGACGCCAAGGACTCCGCGACCGCCGACGCCCTGCGCGCCCTGGGTGCCACCGTGCACATCGGGCACGCGGCGGAGCACCTCGCCGACGACGCCACCTGCGTGGTCGTGTCGTCGGCGATCCGCCAGGACAACCCCGAGCTGGCCCGCGCGGCCGAGCTGGGCATCCCGGTCGTCCACCGTTCGGACGCCCTGGCCCGCCTGATGGACGGCCTGCGCCCGATCGCCGTGGCCGGTACGCACGGCAAGACGACCACGACATCGATGCTCGCGGTGTCCCTGACCGAGCTGGGCCTGCGGCCCTCGTACGCGATCGGCGGCGACCTGGACGCCCCGGGTTCGAACGCGCTGCACGGCGAGGGCGAGATCTTCGTCGCCGAGGCGGACGAATCCGACCGCAGCTTCCACAAGTACGCCCCCGAGGTCGCGATCGTCCTCAACGTGGAGCTCGACCACCACGCCAACTACGCGTCCATGGAAGAGATCTACGAGTCCTTCCAGGCCTTCGCCGACCGGATCGTGCCCGGCGGCACCCTGGTGATCTCGGCGGACCACGAGGGCGCGCGCGAGCTGACCCGGCGCGTGGCCGACTCCGTGAAGGCGGTGACGTACGGGGAGGCGGAGGACGCCGACGTACGCATCCTCTCCGTGGTCGCGCAGGGCCTGAAGAGCGAGGTCACCGTCCTGCTGGGCGGCGAGGAACTGACCTTCGCCGTCTCGGTCCCCGGCCGCCACTACGCGAGCAACGCGGTCGCCGCCCTCGCCGCCGGCGTCGCGCTCGGCATCCCCGCCGGGGAGCTGGCGCCCGCGCTGGCCGCGTACACCGGTGTGAAGCGGCGCCTCCAGCTCAAGGGCGAGGCGGCCGGCGTCCAGGTGATCGACTCCTATGCTCACCACCCCACGGAGATGACCGCCGACCTGGAGGCGATGCGCGCGGCGGCCTCCTCCGCGCGGCTGCTGGTCGTCTTCCAGCCCCACCTCTTCTCCCGCACCCAGGAACTCGGCAAGGAGATGGGCCAGTCCCTGGCCCTCGCGGACGCGTCCCTGGTCCTGGACATCTACCCGGCCCGCGAGGACCCGATCCCGGGCGTCACCAGCGACCTGATCATCGAGGCCGCGCGCGCGGCGGGCGCCGACGTGACCCCGGTCCACGACAAGGCGGCCGTCCCCGAGGCCGTCGCGGGAATGGCGAAGCCCGGTGATCTGGTTCTCACCATGGGAGCGGGCGATGTGACAGACCTCGGCCCGCGGATCCTGGACCGTCTCGCGAAGTAAGGGGCTGAGCTGCATGTCGTACGACGTCGAAAAGCCGGACGAGGAATGGCGCGCGGAGCTGGACCCGGCCGAGTACGCGGTACTGCGGCAGGCCGGCACGGAGCCCGCCTTCGTCGGTGAGTACACCGACACCAAGACGAAGGGCGTCTACTCCTGCCGCGCCTGTGGTGCCGAACTCTTCACGTCCACCGAGAAGTTCGAGTCCCACTGCGGCTGGCCGAGCTTCTACGACCCGAAGGACACCGACGCGGTCGAACTGATCGCGGACCGGTCGCACGGGATGGTGCGCACCGAGGTGCGCTGCGCCCGGTGCGGATCGCACCTCGGGCACGTGTTCGAGGGTGAGGGGTATGCGACGCCGACCGATCAGCGGTACTGCATCAACTCGATCTCGTTGCGGCTGACGCCCGACGAGGCCTGAAGACGCTCCGTGGCGGGGGAACCCTTCGCCACGGAGTTCGTGTGGACTCTATGCTCGTTCGCGGCCGTGCGCCCCGAGGGCCGGGGGTGCCGGCCGCGCAGGTCGTCACAGTCGGCTCGGGGGGCTCGGTGCGTACACGTTTCGCCGTACTCGGACCGGTCAGGGCCTGGCGCGGCGACACGGAACTGGCGCTGGGACCCCCCAAGCAGCGCGCTCTGCTCGCGCTGCTGCTGACCGAGGCGGGGCACCCGGTCGCCGTCCACGAGATCGTCGATGCCCTGTGGGGACAGGAACCGCCGGACAGCGCGGTCAACGTGGTCCAGCGGCACGTCGGAGCACTGCGGCGGCTGCTCGAACCCGATCTCCCGGCCGGCGGCGAGTCACGGTGGCTGGTGCGCGGCTCGGGCGGCTACCGCCTCGAAGTGGACCCCGACGATCTCGACCTGCTGCGCTTCCGGGCCCTGCGCCGACAGGCCGCGCAGGACGGCCGGCCTCCCACCGCCACCGGGCTGTTGATCGAGGCGCTGGCCCTGTGGCGAGGGCCGGCGGCCTCCGGGATCGCGGCCGAGGTGAGGTCCCACCCGGCCTTCGCCGCCCTCGACGGCGAGCACCTGGCCGCCGTGAAGGAGGCCGCCGAACTCGCCCTGGAAGCCGGACCGGGCCTGGGCGCACGGGTGTTGGTGACGCTTCGGCAGGCCGCCGCACAACACCCGTTGGACGAAGGGCTCCAGGCCAGACTGATCCTGGTGCTCGCGGCCACCGGGCACCAGGCCGAGGCCCTGGACGTCCACCGGACCGTACGCACCCGCCTCGCGGACGAGTTGGGCGTACAGCCGGGCCCCGAACTGCAGGCCGCTCTGCAGCGGGTCCTCGGGCACGACCGCGCCCTGCGTGCCGCGACACCGTCCGGAGACGCAAGGCCTGTCGAAGAAGCGGAAGAGGACGCGGACGGGGCGGCACGGCCGGACTCCGTCGCCACCATCCGTCCCGCCCAACTCCCCGTGGATCTGCCCGCCTTCACCGGCCGGCGCAGTGAACTCGCCCACGTCCAGAAGCTGTTGCTCGCCTCCGACGCCCCCGCCTCGACGGTGGTGATCAGCGCCATCGGCGGCATGGCCGGCGTCGGCAAGACGACCCTGGCGGTGCACTGGGCGCACAGCGTCGCCGACCGGTTCCCCGACGGGCAGCTCTACGTCAATCTGCGCGGCTTCCATCCCAGCGGTTCGATCATGAGCGCGGCCGAGGCCATCCGGTCCTTCCTCGACGCGTTCGGCGTCCCCGGGCAGCGCATCCCCGCGGGCCTCGACGCACAGGCCGCGCTGTACCGCAGCCTCCTCGCCGACCGGCGCGTCCTCATCGTGCTGGACAACGCCCGGGACACCGAGCACGTCCGCCCCCTGCTGCCCGGCGCCCCCGGCTGCCTGGTCGTCGTCACCAGCCGCAACCAGCTCTACGGCCTGGTGGCCGGCGAGGGCGCGCACTCGCTGACGCTGGACGTGCTCACCGAGACGGAGGCGCGCGAGTTCCTGTCCCGCCGGCTGGGCGCCGAACGGATCGAGAACGAACCCGACGCCGTCGCGGAGATCATCACCCTGTGCGGCCGGCTCCCCCTGGCGCTGGCCGTCGTCAGCGCCCGCGCCGTCGTGTACCCGGCCTTTCCGCTCGCGTCCATCGCCGCCGAACTCTCCGACAGCGAGGACAGTCTCGACGCCTTCGCCGGAGAGGCCCCCGCCGCGGACGCCCGCAGCGCGTTCTCCTGGTCGTACCAACTCCTCAGTCCCGCCGCCGCCCGGGTGTTCCGCCTGTTCGCCCTGCACCCGGGACCCGACTGCTCGCTCGCCGCCGCCGCGAGCCTCGTCGGACTGCGGGTCGGCCAAGTCCGGCCGGTCATGGCCGAGTTGGCCCGGGCACACCTGATCTCCGAACCGCTGCCCGGCCGTTACGGCTGTCATGAACTGCTGCGCGCCTACGCCGCCGAGCTGGGCCGGACCCAGGACACCGCGCAGGAGCTGGACACGGCCCGGCGCCGTATGCTCGACCACTACCTGCACAGCGCGCACGCGGCCGACAGCCTGCTGATGCCCACCCGGGACCGCGTCCAACTGCGGCCCCACGCGGCCGGGGTGACCGTCCCGCGACTGCCCGACCGGGCGGCGGCGGCCGCGTGGCTGGAGGCCAACCGCTCCGTCCTGCTCGCCGCGATCGAGCAGGACGCCCGGCACGGCGGCGGCGAGCACAGTTGGCAGTTGGCCTCCGTCCTGGAACTGCATCTGGACCGGGGCGGCCGCTGGCCCGAGCAACTCGACGCGCAGACAACGGCCGTTGAGGCGGCCCAGCGCCTGGGCGACATACCCGGCCAGGCCTTCGCCCACCTCGCGCTCGGGTTCGTCAGCGGTCGTCTGGAGCGGCCGGACGAGGCCGACGCGCATCTGTCGCGCGCCCTGGAGCTGTTCGGTGAGATCGGCGACCTGGCCGGCCGGAGCAGGACCCTCCGCAGGCGCGCCTTCCTGGCCAACGGGCGTGGCCGGCACGAGGACGCCCTCGACCACTACGCCGAGGCGAGCGCCCTGTGCCGTGCGGCCGGGCGGCGCAACGACGAGGCCGGCATCGCCAACGAGGTCGGCTGGACGTACATCCTGATGGGCAAGTACGAGGACGCCCTGACCGAGTGCGGCCACGCGGTCTCGGCCCACCGGGAGACGGGCGACCGCAACGGCGAGGCCGCCGCCCTGGACAGCCTCGGCTACGCCCATCACCATCTGCGCGACCACGACCGGGCGTTGGAGTGCTACGAGCAGGCGCTGAGCCTGTACCGGGAGATCCGCGACCGCTATCTGGAGGCCGACACCCTGGTGCACATCGGCGACACCCATCGCGCGGCCCACCAGGACACCCGGGCCGCGCTCGCCTGGCGTGAAGCACTCGGCATCCTCGACGAGATCGGCCACCCGGACGCCGAACAGGTCCGTCGGCGGCTGACGGACCTCACCGACCCCGATCGGCCCCCGCGACAGTAAATCGTCAGCGTCCCGAAAGCGGGCCCTGCCTACGCTCCCCGCTCCGCTCCACCCGGAGCCGGAGGCGCGTACGGCATTCCCCTTCAGGACTGGAACATGACCCCCACGACTTCCGCGGACCTCCCCACGGCCGCGCACCGCAACCAACTGCTGCGCACCATGATGTCCGACCACGCGAAGGCACTGCTCGCCTACGCCGACAAGCTGCTGAACGACCGTCACCTGGCGGAGGACATCGTCCAGGAGACCCTCATCCGCGCCTGGCCGCACGCCGAACGCCTCTACAGCACCGAGGGCTCGGTACGCGGCTGGCTCCTCACGGTCACCCGCAACCTCGTCGTCGACCGGATGCGCAGTGCCGTCGCCCGCCACGAGACCATCGGCGCCGAGGACCGGGACGTGTCCCTGCCCGACCACTCCGGCGCCGTGCTGGCCTCGGTGGAGGCGACCGGCCTGCTGCGGCGGCTGTCCCACGAGCACCGGGAGGTCCTGCTGCACACGTATCTGTGCGGCCGGACGGTGCAGGAGACCGCGAGCATCCTCGGGATACCCGCGGGCACCGTCAAGTCCCGCCGCCATTACGCCCTGAACATCCTGCGCACCGAGGCCGGCCGGGGGCTCACGCCGGAACGGTGAGCCGGACATCGAGGACCGGGAGGTCGACGTGGCCGTCGGCGTCGGTGTGCCAGCGCCAGTGCGCGCCGTTCGCCTCGCCGTAGACCAGGCCGGTCCAGCCCGCGCCGCCCGGCCCGCACAGGGCGGCCAGTTCGGCGGCCTCCCGCTCGCCCGGCGTGCCGGCCACCACGACCAGACCCCGCACCGGACGGCGTGCCGCGCCCGCGCGCACCGTCCCGCGCCCCGCGTCGGGCGCCACCGGAGCGGCGGCGTCGACCCGGGGAAGCTGCCGCAGCTCCGTCGGCACGGCGAGCGGCAGCGCGCTGTCCGCCCCGCGCAGCACGGTCACCGGAGTGTCCGGCCGGGTGCGCGCGATCTCCGCGAGGAGGTTCTGTACGACGTCCCGGGCCACGGCATGGTCACCGCTCACGCTGAGGACACCGTCCAGGCGGCTGAGGTCCACGAACACGGGCTCACCGTCGGCGTCCGTGCCCGCCCGGACGAGACAGGCCGCGGCGATCGACTCCTGCGAGGCCGGGCCGCCGTCCTCGCCGGGGCTCAGCCAGCCCGCGGCGGCCGCCGCGGGGCGGCGCCAGCGCGTGCTGTCGACGTTCGTCCACGGAGCGTCGACCGTGTCGGAGGCCGTCAGCCACACCGTCACGCCGGAGCCGTCGACGCGCAGCGCGTGCACCGGCCGCTCGGGCTGCTGCCGGCCGGGCCCGAACTCACCCAGGACGCCGTAGGCACGGCGTACCGAATCCGCGTCGGTCGCGAACCGGCGGCCCGTCGCCCGGCGCAGCGCCAGTCGGCGGCTGCGCCGCATCGGCTCGCCCAGCCTCCACACGGCGCGCAGGACGGCGGCGTACGCGGAGCGCACCTTGCGCCGGCCCACGATGCCCGCGGTGATCAGGGCGAGCAGGATCGCGCCGAGCAGCGCGACAGCGGCGGCCAGCGGGAACGTGAACGCCGCGGAGTTCCCGGTGCTCGGCGCGGCCGACTGCTGTCCCGAACTCGGGGCGGCGGAAGGGGAGTTCTGGCTCCCGGTGTCCCGGGCCAGTTGGACGTCGGGCCCCGAGGCGTCCTGCGGCAGGCGCAGGATCCAGCCGGGGTGCAGTTGGTCGCCCGCGCTGTTCAGCGCCCCGCCGTCCTTCTGCGCCTGACCGCGGTTGAGGGCGAGGATCTCACCGGCCCGCGAGGCGTCGCCCAGGGTGGCCGTGGCGATCGACTGGAGGGTGGCGAGCTGCCCGCCGGTCTGCGCCGGGTCCGGGACCACGAACACCTTGATCAGGTCGTCCGCGGCGGGCGCCGCGCTCGCGGAGGCGGCGCCGCCGAGCGCCATGAGACACGCCGCCAGCAGCGCCGCCACGGCGTGCAGGAGCGTCAGTGGCAGGCGGTGCGCCCTGTCGGTCGCCGGCCTGTGCTCGGGCCTCGTGCCCGCGCCGTTGCTCATCGTGTCCACCCATGCCCTCCGAGGTTCCGTTGCACCGACTACACGGAGCCGACCGGCGAGAACGTTCGATGCGAAGTCGCCTGAACCTTTCGGAACTTGGCGAGCACGTGCGACGCGAAGTCGGTTGAACCTTTCACGACACCGACCCCGTGTACCTGGCGAACACACGTCACAGGCAGCGCACCGGGGGATCGCATGGCACGTCGGCACTCGAGGCCCGAGGACTTCCAGCTCGTCGGCATGGACTCGGACCCGACACCCGGCGACCCCGACCTGATCCAGGGCGTGATGCAGCGCTACCGCGACATCGGCGACGCCGCGGAGAAGGCGCTGAACGTCCTGAAGAAGGACGGCTCGATCTCGCAGGGCCGCGGTTCGGCGATGGACGCGCTGAAGGACAAGATCGGCGACGATCTCCCGGACAAGCTGACCAAGACCGTGACCTCCTACCACGACGCCGCCCAGGCCTACAGCGACTACATGCCGCGGCTGCGCGAGGCCCAGGACACCTTCGACCGGGCCGTGGACCAGGCGCAGTCCGCCGCACCGCAGGCGAACCAGACGCCCAAGGAGCTCGGCGCCGACCCGACCGACGCGGAGAAGTCGGCGGCGCGCAGCACCCAGGACGCCATCGACGCCGGCCAGGCCCAACTGGGTGCGGCCAGAAGCCTGGCCGACCAGGCCAGGACGATGCGGGAGAGCGCGCAGCGGCAGTGTGCGGACGTGCTGGACCGGGCGGCGCAGGAGGCCATTCCGGAGCGGAACATCTTCCAGAAGATCGCCGACTTCTTCAAGGACTTCCCGTTCGTCCAGATCCTGCTGGCCGCCCTCGTCGCCGTCGTGGCGGTGTTCTTCCCGGTGGTCGGCGCGCTGCTCGGCGGGGCGCTGTTCCTGTTCAACCAAGTCGTCGCGAGTCAGACCGGGGGTATCAAAGCCGGCGACTTCGTCCTCGGCCTGATCGGGATCGTCCCCGGCGGCGCCCTGCTGAAGCTCGGCGGCAAGGCCGTCCAGGCGATCGCTCCGGCCGCCGTGGCCGCCGTGAAGAGCTCCGGGTTCATCACCAAGACCGCCGGGACGATCACCAAGGTCGGTGAGTCCCTCACCAACAGCAAGATCGTCAGCGGTGTCCTCGCCAACCCGATCGGCAAGGTGGCCACGGAGGTCACCGGCAAGTTCCTGACCAACTCGGCGCTGGAAGCGGCAGGGAAGGCGGCCAACGGCGACAAGATCACGGCCGCGGGCGTCTTCGCCGGGGCCGCCGCCGGTGCCGTGGCCGGCGTCGCCTTCAAGGGAGGCATCGGCGCGATCGGCAAGCGGCGCGGGAACCCCGACGTGGAGGAGGGCAAGGGCGGCCGGTTCGGCGACACGACGGAACCCGCCGCCGCGGACACCGTGGGCAAGCGGGCGGCCGACCAGGTCGGCAACTTCGTCGAGGAAGGCGCCACCCTCGGCACGAAGATCGGCGTCGGCGTCGCCCAGGGCGGCGACCTCAACGAGGTGGCGGCCGGTGAGATCGCCAACTCCGCGTCGAAGCTGGCCGTCGGGCCGGTCGGCACGGCGGGCCTCGGCCGCGTGGTCGACGGCGTCACCGACAAGATCCCGATCAAGGGCAGCGTCCGGCCGACGCCCGACATACCGAACGCGCCCGCGCCCCCGCCTCCGCCGCCGGCTCCCGTCGTACCCCCGCGGCCTCCGGTGGATCCCGCCGACGTGCCGTTGCCGCCCTCGCCCACCCGCCCGGTGCCGCCGCCGCCGGCGCGGCCGGCCCCGGTGGATCCCGCGAGTGTCCCGTTGCCGGATTCGCCCACCCGTCCGGCACCGGCGACCCCGGTGGATCCGGCCAATGTGCCGCTGCCGCCCTCGCCCACCACCACGGGGCGGCCCGCCGTTCCGCCGATCAACACCTCCGACGCGCAGTCGAACGCCGGTACCGGCACCGCGTCACCCTCCGACGGATTCGCCACCGCGCCGACCAGCCCCACGCCGTCCGACGGGTTCGTCACCGCGCCGACGAGCCCCACGGACGGCGCCGACAGCGGCAACGGCAACTAGGCGTTCGCCGCACCCAGACCTCCGCCCCCGAAGGGGCGGACCGCACCAACAACCAGCAAGGAGTACTCCCATGCCCAATTACGCCGTCAACTCGGACACCACCGCGTCCACTTCGCAGGCGCTCCTCAACGACTTCTCCCAGCTCCAGGACAAGCTCAACGAGGTCAAGGGCAAGATCTCCACCCTGCTCGCCGACGGCTACAGCACGCCGGCCGCCCAGCAGAAGTTCTCGCCGTTCTTCGACGAGTTCGCCAAGGGCTTCGACCAGGTCAACCAGGGCCTGCAGGGCATCGGCCAGTACGTGAAGGCCGTCGGCGAGGCCTTCGACCAGACCGACAACCAGCTCGGCTCCAACCTCGGCTGACCCACCGGCCCGTCGCCACGGCGGGCGGTGCCGTACCTCCACACCAGAAGGATGATGAGCAGTGCGATTGACCGTCAGCGTTCGTGATCCGCAGGTCGAGGGGGTGTCCACCACCGTCGCCGTGGAAACCGAACCCTCCGCGCAGGCGGGCCGGTTGGCAGCCGAGCTGGCACGCGCCGTCGGGTACGCGGGGGTGGCGGCGGGGGAGCCGCCCCTCTACATCGGCCCGACGCCCGTCGAACCGCACGCCACCCTCTCGGCGGCCGGTGTGCGCGACGGCATGGACCTCGGACTCGGCGCTCCCGTGCCCCGGGAGCCCGAGCCCGAGGGCCGCACCGAGGTCCGGGTGGTCTCCGGACCGGGCGCCGGCACCGTCTTCCGGCTCGTCCCGGGCGACTACGACATCGGCAGCGGCCCGGTCTGCCGCGTCCGCCTCGCCCAGGGCACGCCGAGCCTCGCGGCCCGGGTCCGGGTCCGGCTCGACGGCAGCGCCGAACTCCTCATGACCGACGGGGCGTTGCTCGACGGCAAGCCCACGCCGTCACCGTCCCCGTGGCGGGAGGGCAGCCAACTCGCCGTCGGCGACATCCTGTTGGAGCTGACCTCGCAGCGGACGGCCCGTGCCCCGCTGACCCCGGCGCAGGACGGTCTCGGCCTGGAGTTCAACCGGCCGCCGAGGTTCCTGCCACCCGCCGCGGGCGCCAAGTTCCGGCTGCCGACCCCGCCGGTCAGGCCCGACAAGCGGCCCATCCCGCTGCTGCCGATCCTCCTGGTGCCCGCGGCCAGCGCGGCGATCGCGATCTTCGTCACGCACCGCTGGTCCTTCGTCTTCATCGCGCTGCTCTCCCCGATCGCCGCGCTGATCACCCAGTTCGGCGGCCGCAAGCAGGCGATGCTCAAGTACCTGGAGAAGAAAGAGGAGTACGAGCAGACACTGGCCCGCGTGCGCGCCGACGCCGACGCCGCCGTACTCGGCGAACAGCACAACCTGCGCCTCTCGCTGCCCGATCCGGCCACACTCCTCCAGATGGCGGTCCAGCCCTCGGAGCGGCTGTGGGAACGGCGTTGGCAGGACCCCGACTTCCTCTCCGTCCGCGTCGGCACCGCCGACCTGCCCTCGTCCATCAGCGTCGACGACCCCGACCAGGACGAGCACCGGCGCTCCACCGTGCCGACGCTGAACCAGGTGCCCGTCAGCGTGGCGCTGCGCAGGGCGGGTGTCGCGGGCGTCGCCGGACCGGGCGCGACCCGGCTGGCCGGCTGGCTGGCCGCCCAGGCCGCCGCCCTGCACAGCCCCACCGACCTGCGCCTCGTCGTCCTCGCCGGACCCGACGGCGAGCGCGACTGGTCCTGGATCCGCTGGCTGCCCCACACCCAGGCGCAGGGCGAGGACGCGTACGCCCTGATCGGCTCCACCGCCGAGTCTCTGGCCCGGCGCATCGGCGAACTCGGCCAGCTCGTCGCCTCCCGGGTCGCGGCCGGACCCGACCTCACCCGGGGCGGAGTCAACGGCTACCCCGACGTCCTCGTCGTCCTCGAACAGGCCCGCCGCGCCCGCTCGTTGCCGGGTGTGATCGCGCTGCTGCGCGACGGCCCGTCCGTCGGCGTCCACACCATCTGCATCGACCGCGAGGAGCGGCTCCTGCCCGAGGAGTGCGGCGCCGTCGTCGTCACCGAGGCGGGCGCCACCACCTCCCGGGTCCGCACCGGTTCCGGCGCCGCGCTGGAGAACGTCCGCAGCGACTCGCCCGAGTCCGACTGGTACGAGCACTTCGCCCGCGCGCTGGCCCCGCTGCGCGGCGTCGGCGACAGCGACGAGAGCGCACTGCCCGGCGCCGTACGCCTGTTGGACCTGCTGAAGGTCGAACCGCCCACCGCCGAGGCCGTGGTGGCCGGCTGGTCGCTGGGCGGCCGCAGCACCCGGGCCGTCCTCGGGACCGGCTACGACGGTGAGTTCGCCGTCGACCTGGTGCGCGACGGCCCGCACGCCCTGATCGCCGGCACCACCGGCTCCGGCAAGTCCGAGCTGCTGCAGACCCTCGTGGCCACCCTCTCGGTGGTCAACCGGCCCGACGAGATGACCTTCGTGCTCGTCGACTACAAGGGCGGCAGCGCCTTCGCCGAGTGCGCCGACCTGCCGCACACCGTCGGCCTGGTCACCGACCTCGACACCCGGCTGGTGGAACGGGCGTTGGTCTCCCTCGGCGCCGAACTACGGCGCAGGGAGACCCAGTTGGCGCAGGCGGGCGCCAAGGACATCGAGGACTACCTCGACAAGCGCTCGCGCGGCGGCAACGTCCTGCCCCCGCTGCCCCGACTCCTCCTGGTCGTCGACGAGTTCGCGTCCATGGTGCGCGAACTGCCCGACTTCATCTCGGGGTTGGTCAACATCGCACAGCGCGGCCGGTCGCTCGGCATCCACATGGTGCTCGCCACCCAGCGCCCCGGCGGCGCGGTCACCCCGGACATCCGCGCCAACACCAATCTGCGCATCGCGCTGCGCACCACCGACACCTCCGAGAGCCGCGACATCATCGACGCGCCCGACTCCGGTGAGATCTCCCCGGCCAACCCCGGCCGCGCCTACGCCCGGCTCGGCCCCTCCGCCCTGCTGCCCTTCCAGTCCGGCCGCGTCGGTGGCCGTAGGCCCGGCGGTCAGCCCGCCGAAGGAACCGAGGTGACCGTCCGCGCGGAACCGGTGACCTGGCAGAACCTCGGCGGCCCGCTCCCGAGTTCGCGCTCACGCGGCGGCTCCACGGCGGCGCAGACCGAGGCTGTCACCGACCTCGCCGTCCTCACCGGAGCCATCGCCCAGGCGGCCCGGCTCGCGGACGTACCGCGTCAGCCGAGCCCCTGGCTGCCGCCCCTGCCCGCCCTGCTCCCCTGGACGCCACCGCCCTCGCCCAAGCCCACCCTCGAGCGCGAGGCGGCCCTGCCGGCCGTCGAGTACGGCATGGTCGACCTGCCCGCACAGCAGACCCGCACCGCGCTGGTCCTCGACCTCGACCGGGCCGGCCATCTGCACATCGTCGGCTCGCCCCGCAGCGGCCGCTCCCAGACCCTGCGCACCCTGGCCGCCGCCCTCGGCCAGGCCCACGGCGCCGACGACGTCCACCTGTACGGCATCGACTGCGGCAACGGCGCGCTCAACGCCCTGACCGCGCTGCCGCACTGCGGCGCGGTCGTCGACCGCAACCAGATCGAGCGCCTGGGCCGTCTCCTCGACCGGCTGGGCGCCGAACTCACCGCACGCCAGAGCATCTTGGGCGCGCGGGGAACCGCCGACCTGGCCGAACTGCGCACGGCCCAGCCGCCGGAGGAACGGCTCGCCCACATCGTGCTGATGGTCGACCGGTTCGAGGTCTTCGAGCGCGAGTTCGCCTCGTACGACAACGGCAGCTACATGGAACGCATGATCCGCCTGCTGCGCGACGGCGCGGGCGTCGGCATCCATGTCGTCCTGGCCGGTGACCGGGTGCTCGGCAGCAGCCGGTTCTCCGGCACCACCGAGGACAAGATCGTCCTCAGGCTCAACGACCGCCAGGACTACTCCAGCGTCGGCATCCCCACCAAGTCCGCGCCGACCGACCCGGCACCCGGGCGCGGCATCCGCACCCAGGACCTGAGCGAGGTACAACTCGCGGTACTGGGCGAGGACTTGTCCGGCACCGCACAGGCCGACATCCTGCTCGCCCTTGGCCGGGACCTCACCGAGCGCGAGTCCTCGGTCCCCGCCGCGCGCCGCCCGATCCGCCTCGACGTGCTTCCCGACCGGGTGACGTACGAGGAGGCTGTCGCCCTGCACACCCGCGGCGGGCCGATGCGCCCGCTGGTGGCCGTGGGCGGCGACGTCCTCACCTCGCTCGGCCCCGACCTGTCGGACGTACCGACCTTCGTGATCGCGGGACCGCCGCGCACCGGCCGCAGCACCGCCCTGCTCGTCGCGGCGGAGTCCCTGCTCGCCGCGGGCGCCGGCCTCATCGTGCTGGCGCCGCGCCGCTCACCGCTGCGGCACCTGCTGGGACGGCCCGGCGTGGCCGCCCTCATCACCGACGCCGAGGTGACGGCCGGCGAGTTCCGGCAGACGCTGGGCAGCGTGCCCGAGGAGTACGGCGTGATCGTCGTGGACGACGCCGAACTGTTCATGGGCGCCGAGATCGACTCCGACCTCGCGCTGCTCGCCCGCGGCGGCGCGGGCACCGGCTGGGGCGTCCTCGCGGCCGGCAACGCGGAGTCCCTGGCGCTGAGCCTGGCCGGCTGGATGGGCCAGGTGAAGCGCAACCGCACCGGCATGCTGCTCTCCCCGCAGGGCCTCAGCGACGGCGAGGTCATCGGCGTGAAGCTGACCCGGGGTGTCGTCGGCCAGGTCCCGCAGCCGGGCCGGGGCCTGCTGCACCTCGGCGACGGCACACTGCGCTCGGTCCAGGTGCCGCTGCTGGAACCGGAGCTCTAAGAGCCGGAGGTGCACCTCGAAGTCCCCCCTTCGGGGTGCACCTCCTTCTGCCCCGCGGGGGTACTGGGCCTCTCCCGCGGGACAGCGAAGGGCGGCCGGACCGACGTGGTCCGGCCGCCCTTCGGCATGCCGTACGGCATGCGGCTCAGGCGGCGACGCCCTCGCTCCCCGCGGTCCCGGCGCCGTCCGGGGAGACCTGGACACCGTCGTCCGTCACGAAGCGGAAGGTGCAGGTGATGGCGTCGAAGAGGTCGTACACCTCGTTCTTCAGCGGCAGGTTGGGGCTGGCGAGGGTCACCACCAGGAAGTCCTCCGTGCTGCCGGGCACCGGCATCATGGTGTGCATCGTCAGCAGCTTGACGTCGATGTCCCCGGTCAGCCGGGTCACCTCGGTGCCGGTGACGCGGGCCACCGTGCCCACGTGGGGCACCTTCGCCGACGTGATGACCCGGTCCTTGGGCGCCACCCCGTTCGCCGAGGAGACACCGAGCCGCGCGGACAGCACGGGGAGGGTGAGCTCCTCACCCTTGGGGGTGCTGACGGCGAAGACCATGCCGTACGCCATGAAGAGGCCCTCGGTGTACATCGTCGCGGTGCCCGCGGCCAGCAGCGCCCCGTAGCGGCGGGCCGCCCTCGTCACCTCCCGGCCCTGCCGGAACATGTCGTTGATCCGGGCCTTCTCGCGGGGGTCGTCGGTCGAGGCCAGTGCCTGCGCACGGGTCCTGGCCAGCTCCTCGCCGCTCAGGTCGACCTGCTCCCAGGAGTCCGGGATGTCCAGCAGGAAACGCTGTGCCGTGCTCACTTGCCGCTCCCGCTGTCGAGGTTGGACACCGCGTCCTGGTCGGTCTTCTCGAAGGAGTCCAGGATGCTGCCGATGGCGTCCTTGATGCCCAGCACCTGTTTCTGCAACTGGCCCTTGCCGTCGTCCCACTTGTTCTCGAAGTTCTGGGCGGAGCCACGGGAGAGCTCGGGCCCGAAGGCCGCGTCGAAGTCGAACGTGTTGTGTCCGATGTCGATGAAGTCGTGCACGAAGCCCAACATGTCCTGGGCCTCCTTGAGTTCACTCCCGGGGATGTTGACGTCCGACGCCACGGAGGGCCCCCGTTTCTGTGCGGTACGGATTGATGTCTGCCCTGAACACGAGGTCGGCGGCCCGAAACGTTCACCGCCGTTGAACCTTTGCCGGGGGCTGTCTCGTGTTGTCCACATGACCCCGCTCCAGACCCGCCCGCCGTCCTCGAAGAGCACCGCGCGCCGTGCCGTTGTCGCATCCCTTCTCGCCCTGACCGGTGTGGCGAGCCTCTCGGCCTGCGGCAAGACGATCTCCATCGGCGACACTTCGGCCCCCGCCGCCTCGTCCCCCGCGTCGTCGGCCGCTCCGGCATCGCCCTCCGCCTCCCCCTCGGCCGCGACTTCGGGTCAGGGCGGGGGCAACTCGGCGCTCCAGGTGGTCGATTCGACGGCGAAGGACGCCGGCCTCACCGGCACCGGCGGGACCGTGGTCGGGGCGGTGGTGCAGGAAGCGCCGCCCAAGTGGGTGCAGTTGTCGGCGGTCACCTCGTCCTCGCTCTCCTCACCGCACCTGATCAACATCAACCAGGCGGCGCTGTACCGCTTCGACAAGGACACCGCGTCCCCGTCCCAGTCGAACTGCAACGACGACTGCGCGGTGAAGTGGCCGCCCGTGACCATCGAGGAGGGCGGCAACGTCTACCTCGCGGGTGTGAACCCGAAGGAGGTCGGGGCCATCCGCCGCACGGACGGGCAGGTCCAGATCACCGTCGGCGGCTGGCCCGTCTACCGCTTCTCCGGCGACAGCAAGCCGGGCGACCTCAACGGCCAGGGCGTCGGCGGCACTTGGTTCGCGGTGGGCCCGACCGGCGAGAAGGCGACGAGCTGAACCCGCCGGCCGGGCCCTTGAGTTGGCCCTATGAGCCGGTCGTCCCGAAGGTGATCCTGTAGTAGCAGGCCCCCTTGCACGGCATCGTCGCCCCGTCGTCGAAGGCGTACGCATAGGCATAGGGGGCCGCCCGCTTGAAGACCTGGGTGTAGTCGACCGGCCACTTCGCGGGGACGCAGTTCTCGCGGCCGGCCCAGGCGCCGCGACAGCAGTACGTGTCACCGCCGAACGCCGCGCAGGGCGGCTTGCAGCCGACGACCTGGCCGCCCGAGGTGGCCCGCATCGCGGTGGGGCAGTTCACGTCCGAGGTGCAGACGCCCTTGTAGCAGCCGGTGGAGCTGACCGGGTCGGTGGTCGCGGTGTGCGAGATGTTGATCCACATCGGCAGGTTCGAACCGTCGACCATGCTCACGTCGTAGAAGTCCATCCCCGCGTACGCGTCGAACGTGAACTCACCCAGTGTGGTGGGCGGGTTGGCGCCCTCGCACACGCTGGTGCAGTCGCCGGTCGCACAGTGTCCGGCGGCCGTCGAGGCGCATCCCGTCCGGCCCCAGATCCGGCCGCCCCAGTTGTTCGCGACGGTCACCGACAGGCTCTGGCCCGGGGCGAGTTCGCGGCCCTTCGGATAGATCGCGGTGTTGGTGACGATCGCCCAGACCGTCTTCGGGGTGCGGTTGACGACCGTGATCAGGCGCTTGCCGGCGGGAGCCGTCGAGGGCCGGTCCGGTGCCGGTGCGTCCGCCTTGGCGGTCGGTTTGGGCGTGCTCTTCCTCGACGCGGTGGCCTTGGGGGAGGGGGAGGCCGAAGGCGAAGGGGAGGCCGAGGCGCTGTTGCCCGTCGAAGGGGAGGGCGAGGTGCTGCGGGACACGGCCGGGCGCGCGGCCGTGTCCTGGTGGGCCGTCGTGCGCGTGCCGCCCGTTCCGGACGGCGTCCACACGCTGTAGGCGATCAGCACGGTGGCGGCCGTCGCGAGGGCGGCCGCCGCGACGTACCACCAGCGTCGGCGGTGTCCTCGCGCGCTCGCGCCGAGTCTTCTGCGTCCTCGTGCCATCGTCCTCGCGCCTTCCTGATGCTCTGCGGATGCGGTCCAGATGCGGTCCTGCCTATCGGTGACCTTTTCGGCGGCGGCTCGACAACATAAATTCGGACGCGACCGGCTGATTTCTTTTGTCGTCCTGTTTTCTGTAGTCCCTGCGCGCGTCGGCGGTCTCCGAACCAGAGAGATGCCACGGCCGGACCACACGCGGAGGAACGAACCCAGATGCGCAAGAAGCCCAGGAGTGGCCCCGACGCGGGCGTGGTGACGGCCGCGTGCGCGGGCGACCGGCAGGCCCTGGATCACCTGCTGACGCAGTGCCTGCCGCTGGTCTACAACATCGTCGGCCGGGCCCTGAACGGTCACGCCGACGTCGATGACGTCGTACAGGAGACGCTGTTGCGCATGGTGCGGGGGCTGCCGAAGCTGCGGGATCCCGCCGCGTTCCGGTCCTGGCTGGTGGCCATCACGATCAGGCAGGTGCGGGACCGCGAGCAGCTACGGGCCGCCGACCGGGACCGCAGGGCGCACCTGGAGGACGCGGAGGCGATCACCGACCCCGCGCTCGACTTCGCCGGACTGACCATCCTGCGGCTGGGGCTGACCGAGCAGCGCCGTGAGGTCGTCGAGGCCACGCGCTGGCTCGATCCGGACGACCAGGAACTGCTGTCCCTGTGGTGGCTGGAGGAGACCGGCGAACTCGAACGGGCCGAACTCGCCGGTGCGTTGGGGCTCTCCGACCGGCACGCCTCCGTCCGCGTGCAGCGCATGAAGAAGCAGATGGAGGTCTCGCGGATCGTGGTGCGGGCGCTGGTCGCCGCGCCGCGCTGCGCGGAGTTGGACGAGACGGCCTCGACGTGGGACGGCACGCCAAGTGCCTTGTGGCGCAAGCGGTTTGCCCGGCACATCCGTGGCTGCGGGGTGTGCCGGGGACTGGACGAGGGCCTGCTCCCGATGGACCGGCTGCTCAGCGGGCTGCCACTGGTGGCGGTGCCGGCCCGGTTCGACGTGTCCCATCTGCTGGACGCCGCCACAACCACCCCTCTCTCAGGGCACGGTGGAACGCGTCGGCGGCACGGGCATGGGCGCCGGTCCGGCCGTATCGGCGGCAAGCAGGTCGTGGGTGGTTCGGCGGCGGTCGCCGTCGTCGTGGTGGCCGCGCTGGTCGCCCCCCGGCTGACGGGGGGTTCCTCCGCTACGACGGCGGTGGCGTCGGCGTCACCCGCTCCGGTGGTCAGCGTCACGCCGAGCCCCACGCCCTCGCCCTCGGCGACTCCCAGCGCGTCCCCTTCACCGAAGGCCAAGCCGAGTCCCTCGCCCTCGACGCACACCGCGGCCGCCCCCGCGCACATCGCCTCCGGTGCCAAGAAGGGTGTCGGGGTGTGGTCGTTCGGCGGGGTGAGCCAGGCGCTCGCCGCGAGTGGGGCGAGCTGGTACTACACCTGGTCCACCCAGCACTCCGGCATCACGACGCCCTCCTCGGGCTCCTTCGTGCCCATGATCTGGGGCGCGAAGTCCGTCACCGACTCCTCGCTCGCCCAGGCCCGGTCGTACGGCCCGTATCTGCTGGGGTTCAACGAACCGGACATGGCGCAGCAGTCGAACATGACGGTCGAGCAGGCGCTGGAGCTGTGGCCCCGGCTCATGGCGGCGGGCAAGATCCTGGGCAGCCCCGCGGTCGCCTACGGCGGTGACACGGCGGGCGGCTGGCTGGACCGCTTCATGTCCGGGGCCAAGACGAAGGGCTACCGCGTCGACTTCATCACCCTGCACTGGTACGGCGGCGACTTCCGCACCTCGCAGGCCGTGGACCAGTTGAAGTCGTACCTGGCCGCCGTGTACGCGCGCTACCACAAGCCGATCTGGCTCACCGAGTACGCGCTGATCGACTTCTCCCAGGGCACCCGCTTCCCGTCCGCGCAACAGCAGGCCGACTTCGTCACCGCGTCCACCAAGGCGCTCGACGGGCTGTCCTACGTGCAGCGCTACGCGTGGTTCGGGCTGGGCGCGGACCCGGCGAAGCCGAGCAGCGGGCTCTTCACGGACGGTACGACGACGACCGCGGCGGGCCGGGCCTTCCGGTCCGCGGACTGATCCGGCCCGGCCCGCACGGAGTCAGGGACTCACGCCCCAGGTGATGCGGTAACCGCACTCTCCCGAGCAGGTGAGCACGCTGGTCGCGTCGTCGTTGACGTAGGAGTACGCGAAGGGCTCGGCCTTCTTGAACACGGCCGCCGAGTCGACGGGCCAGGACGAGGGGACGCACTGGGGGCGGGCCGCGTAGGCGCCCGTGCAGCAGGTCCTGTCCGTCTTGAACACCAGGCAGGCGCTCAGGCACGCGACGACCCGACCGCCCCTGACGCGCTGCAACGCGGTGGGGCAGGTCGCGTTGGCGTCACGGGTGCATCCGGCGGCGGAGCACCCGTTTGCGTCGATCTCGTCGGTGGACGAGCCGCCGTAACTGTTGATCCACATCGGCAGGTTGTTGCCCTCGACCAGGCTGACGTCGTAGAAGTCCATGCCGTTCCAGGCGTTCAGGTTGAACTCGGCCAGCGTGGAAGGGAATTCGCCCCATGTCGAACCGCACTGGAAACGGCCGCAGTCCCCGGTCGTGCAGTGGCCGTCGCCGGCCGCGTCGAAGGAGCAGCCGGTGCGCGCCCACACCCGGACGTCCCAGTGGTCGGGGACGGCGAAGCTCAGGCTGGCCCCGGGCTTCAGCACCCAACCCGTGGCCTCCACAGGGTGCTTGGGGTCCGCCGCGATAGCGGGCCAGATCGTCTGGTCCAGCCGGTTGACGAGAGTGACGGTCCGCTTGCCGCCCACGGCCACGGTCTTGGGCTGCCCGGCCGCGCGGGACGGCGAGGCACTGACGCGGGGCGACTTTCGCGCGGCGGGAGTAGGCGAGGTCGAGGACGTGGTCCGCGGTGACGGCGACGTCGTCGACGAAGGGCGGGGGAGGGAGGGGGAGTCGGCGGTCGCCGTCCCGTGCGTGGCCGACGGGTCCGCGACGATACGACCTCCCGACGCGGGCCCTGTCCCCGCGCGGGCCAGCAGTACGCCGGTCACCACCGCGAGGCAGGTGAGGACCGCCGCGGCGATCAGGGCGGCCTGTCTACGAGGCATCTCTCCACACTCCTGTCCGTTCCCACATCTCCGCCGCGCGGCGACGCGGCCGGCGGAGCTTCCGTAGAGGAGACCGGCGCCCGCCGCGCCGGACAACGGAAACCGGGGCGGCAATACCCGGCACGGGTGAGCAGTGCTGGCCACAAGTCGATCAGAAGTTGGCAACCCGGCCGTGATTGTCCCGCCGTACATTGCGTCAGCGGGGCCGAAGATCATCTGATTCGGCCCGGAAGTCCGGATACCCGCGACCTCGTCGCAGGCATCGCGACCATGTTCAGAAATTGCTCTGGAGACCCACCGATGAAGATCGCCAAACGTCTCATCCTCACCACCGCGGCCGTCACCGCCGTGGCCGCCGGCACGCTCGTGAGCGCGACCGTCGGTCAGGCCGCCACCCCGCAGCCGCCCCTCCGCCTCGGTGTCACCGTGCCCGACGCGCTGAAGGTCCCCGACGGCAACAAGCTCACCGGCGTCTTCTCCGCCGCCGGCGTCCAGACCTACACCTGCACCAACAGCGCCTGGACGCTGCTGGAGCCCGCCGCCACCCTGTGGGCCAAGAACGACCGCACGCACCGCCCCCTCGCCCTCCACTCGCGTGGCCCGGTGTGGGTGTCCACGGTCGACGGCAGCGCCGTCAACGGCTCCGCGATCGCCAACTCGCCCAAGACGGGCACCATCCCCGAGCTGCTGGTGAAGGCCACGGCCACCCGTGGCACCGGGGTCTTCGGCGGCGTCTCCTACGTCCAGCGCCTGGCCACGAGCGGCGGCGTCGCCCCCACCACGGCCTGCACCGGCACCAGCACGGACCAGGTCAGCGTCCAGTACACCGCGACGTACGCGTTCTACAAGCCCGCCGAGTAACCCGGCGAGCGGTGACGGCGGTGGCTCCCTCGGGGGTCACTGCCGTGCGCCCGCCCGAAAGGCCCCCTCAACTCCCTTGGGCCGGCTCCTGCTCCGCTCTGATCCGGCCGTGCACCTCCCAGTCCCACACCGTCTCGCGCACCTCGTCCAGGGCGCGGGCCAGATGCCTGCGGTAGGTGCTGAACGCCATGTTGAGCTTTCGTGCCACCGCGTCCTGCGTCGACGTCGAGTGGTAGGTAAGCGTCAGCACGTCGTGCAGATGCCGGGTGCGGGGATGGACGTTCAGCCGCTGTACGGCCTTGCCGATCAGCTCGCGCAGCGCGGTCACCGGGTCGCCCTCGCTGAGCTCCTCCACCAGCCGACTGCGCAACAGCGGGTTGTCGGTGAGCCCGCCGGGGTCGAGCCAGCCGCGCAGCGCCTCCCGCACCGCGGCGTCCGACTCCTCCCGACTCAGCGGTGTGCCACGGGACTCGGGCTTCCCCACCGCCACGGCCGGTGCCCCGCCGAGCAGCCGCGCGTCGATCCCCTCGGCCCACTCCGTCACCCGCGCCGCCCGCCAGTCGTGGCAGAACAGGCCGTACCCGCGATCGGCGTGGACGGCCCGGCGGGGCGGCTGGAACATGCCCATGTACGTCATCAGCGGCGCCCAGAACTTCGGTTCGGCGCTGACGAAACAGGACCAGGCGCAGTGCTTGGCGCGCAGCAGCTCGAAGACGATCCGCATCCGCACCAGATCCCAGGACCGCGAGGGGCGGTGATGGTTCTCCTCGTGCACCATGAACCGCGCCACACCGAGGTGTTCGCCCTGGCGCGGGGGCGTCATCGCGGAGACCAGCTCCCACGCCTCCGTCACCACGGGGTCGGCCGCCCGAGTCTCGTCGTCGAGCCCGTCGATCCTCAACCAGGCCATGAATCCCCGCAGTTGACCTGTGTCGCAGCACCGGTGGACGTGGAACGCCTCGGGCTGGCGCCGCAACCAGTAGGCGACCGTACGGGCGTTGTGCTCGCCCTCGACCCTGCGGGTCAGCTCGATCAGCGCGGGGGCGTCCTCCGGCCGCATCGGCTGCTCGTGGACGGCGGACTCGTCGCGGTCGCCCTGGAACTCCCGCAGCCACTGCGCCCGGGAGACGATGTGGTTGAACTCGCGGGCGGCCCGCAGGGCTTCCTTCTCCGGAGCGTCGCGCACCCGCTCCACCAGATACCGGCGGACCCTGCGGTGCATGGCCTTGTACCGCTCCGGATCGCGCCAGCGGAAGTCGCTGTCGAGGGCGTCACGGACGACGTCGTACGGGCACACCCCGAAGGGGCTCGACTTCATGAACGACAACTGCCGTAGCCAGGCGAAGAGTTCGGTGGCGTCCTCGTCCGGGAGCGCCACGCGCAGCAACTCCTCGGTGGTGTCGGCGACATGGCCGCACACCTCCAGCGCCCGCCGGTGCGCGGAGGAGGGCGGTCTGCCGACCGCATGGGTCAGCAGCCGGTCGACGACCGTGCGCAGCGGGGCCCAGAAGACCTCGTCCGTCGCGGTGTTGTCGGGGGTCGCGGCCTCCGCGACCAGGCGCAGGGCGAGCGGATGGCCGGCGGCGAACCGCAGCAGCGAGGCGTGCAGCGCGGGGTCGGCGCCCTGCGAGGTGAGCAGCGCCGCCGCGTCCTTCGGCCCCAACTCCCGCAGGGGCACGACCTGGAGGACCTCGCTCCACGCGAGGTCCGCCTTCCAGAGGGGGTCGGGCGCGTGCCGTCCGGCGACGACGACCAGGGCACCTGCCGGTAACCGCGGCAGGAAGCGGTCGCGTATCCACTCCTCCATGTCCCGGTAGCGCTCGAAGTCGTCGACCAGCAGGACAGCGTTGTCCTGGGCGAAGACCTCGGCGGTCGCCGCCTCGAAGGCCGCCGGGGAGAGCTCGACGGTACGGGCGTCGACGCCGACGACCGGCCGGCCGGCGGCGCGCGCCTCCGCGGCGAAGCGCTGCAGCAGCGCGCTCTTGCCCATGCCGCCGGGGCCGTGCAGCACGATGACCATCGGAGCGCCGGGTTCGCCGGCCAACGCCCGCCGGAAAAGGGCGAGTTCGTCCCGCCTGCCGACGAAGTACTGCAGGCGGGCGGAGGCAAGCCGGTCGGCCAGCAGGCCGGCGGAATCGTCCTTCGCCATGCCGTTCCCTTCCCCGGAGTCGACCGCTTCGGGCCGCTGCGAAACCTACCCGTTCGGGCCGGGCCGTGGAGCACCGCCGGACCTTACGCCGGTCTTACGGACCACGGGACCGATCACCGGCCGGGCGCCCCAAACCTGGGAGGGGGCCGTCCGTGGAAACACCCGCCGACCCGCTTCTTTGTCCTATTCGTGCTCGTTGAGGAACGCGGAAGGGTCCGTAACCCTCCTTCTGTGTGAAGGAAACAGCACAGGCAAGGAAACCGGGGACTGAGTGGCATGGGTTTGACCAGCGAGACTACCGTTTATGTGATGGCGGCCGTGGCCGTCGTCTGCGTGGCGCTGCTGGTCTGGGTATGGCCGAGGCTCGCCAGTCCGGGCGTGCGGCACGTGCTCGGGCGGCTGACGGCCATCGGAGTGACTCAGGTCACCATCATCGCGGCGTTCGCGTGCTGGCTGAACTCCTCGTACCAGTTCTTCGGATCGTGGGGCGAGCTGTTCGGCAACGTCGACACCGCCCCCGTCGGCGTGACCCAGGCGGCCGACCACAACGGCACGATCGGCGGCGTCTCCGTGAAGGGGGCGCTGGTGCAGCCCGCCGGCAGCGAGCAGTTGAACCGGGTCAGCGGACTGCCCACCGGCGATCCCGCGGTGAACGGACGGGTGGAGTCCGTCAAGGTCATCGGCCGCCGTACGGGAGTGGTCGACCCGGCGTTCGTCTACCTGCCGCCGCAGTACTTCCAGAAGGCGTACGCGCGCCAGCGCTTCCCCGTGGTCGTCGCGCTCAGCGGCTACCCGGGCAGCATCTTCAACCTCGCGCAGTACCTGCGGGTGTCGCAGACCGCCGGGCAACTGCAGAAGAGCGGGCAGATGCAGCCGACCATCATGGTGATGATCCGGCCGACCATCGCCCCGCCGCGCGACACCGAGTGCGTGAACGTCCCGGGCGGACCGCAGACCGAGACCTTCCTCGCCAAGGACCTTCCCCAGGCCCTCAAGTCCGTCTACCGGATCGGCCACGACGCCGGCGCCTGGGGCGTCATGGGTTACTCCTCCGGCGGCACCTGCGCCCTGCAACTGACGATGCGCAACCCGCACGTGTACACGACGGCCGCCGCGCTCTCGCCCGACTACCGGATCAAGGACGACCCCACCACCGGCAACCTCTTCGGCAGCGGTCTCGGCCGCGTCAACCGGGTCAACGGACACGACCTGATGTGGCGGCTGAAGCACCTGCCCGTACCCCAGGTCTCCGTCCTGGTCGCCGACAGCAAGCACGGCGAGCGCGGCTACCCGCAGACCCTCGCCTTCATCAAGGCCGTCAAGGCACCCATGCGCGTCGCGTCGATCCTGCCCGAGTCGGGCAGCCACAACTTCCCCACCTGGGTACGGGAGATGCCCGCCGCCCTGAAGTGGATGAACCAGCAACTCACCTTCCCCCAGGACGTCGTGCCCCGCCACGTCCCCAAGAAGAAGGGCAACAGCACCGTCCGGGCCGAGGGCACCGAACCCAAGTCGACAACGGGCCCGCGCAAGTAGCGCGGACAGCGGGTCACTTCCCGTTCGGACGCCCCAGCGTCCTGGGCAGTTCGCCCCGCCGCCGGATGCCCAACTTCCGGTAGGAACTGGTGAGATGGGTCTCCACCGTGCGGCGGGCCAGATGCAGCAGATCGGCTATCTCGGTGTTCGTCCGGCCGTCGGCGGCCAGTTCCGCGATCCGCCGCTCACTGGTCGTCAGCGACCGGAAACCGGTCCGGGCTGGCGCCGCGCGCCGGGCCCCGCTCTCGCCCAACGCCTCCTCCGCCAGGGCCCATTGACGGGTCGCGCCCAGCCGCTCGGCGCGCTCCGCGGCCTCGCGCAGCGTGGCCCGGGCCCGTCCCCGGTCCCCGGCCGCGGTCAGCCCACGGCCCTGCGCGATCAGCGCCGCCACCAACTCGGCCTCCGTCCCCACCGGCCCGTCCCGCAGCAGCCCCACGGCCTCCTCCGCCAGCTCCAGACCGCGCCGGCCACCGGTCGCCGCGGCCAGGACGCGCAGTGAACGGCCCATCGTGCGGGGCGTGTTCCACACCCGGGCCAGTTGCAGTTCCTCCTCCGCCAGGGCGATCGCCTCCCGGGGCCGGGCGAGTGCGAGCCGGCACTCGGCGGCGGCCGTACGCCACGGGGTGACGACCGGGCTGACCACCTCACGCGCCGACTGCCGCCGCCCGCACTCCAGGAAGTCGTGCAGCGCACCCGCCGTGTCACCGGTGGCCGCGCGCAGCACCCCCCGCGCGTACAGGAAGCGGTTCAACTCCCAGGAGTCCGGCGCCGATCGAAGATCGAAGCCGTCCGCGAGCCGCAGCGCCCGGGCCTCCTCACCGGTCGCCACCAGCGCCAGCAGCACATGGGCCTGCCGGTTGGAGGGCGTGCTGCGCGCCCGGTCCCGCGCGCCCGGCTCCGCCAGCAGCCGTGCGTGCTCGCCGCGGGCGGCCAGGATGTCGGCCCGTACGTTGGCCAGCGCCTCGTGCATCGGATGCAGCAGGTCGGGACGCTGCCCCACCAGGCCGCGCTCCACCAGCCTTTCCGCTTCCGGGAGTTCGTCGGCCCACTGGGCGACGGCGGCGGCCGTGCCGAGCAGGAACGGCTCGGTCAGCGGATCGGCGGGCTGCGCGAGCAGCGCCCGCAGTCGCCGCATCGCCTCCGCGGCCGAGATCAGCCCGGCCGTGGCAGCGTGGCGCACGAGCAGCGCCCGACCGGCCGTACCGACCAGCTCCGGCGAGTGCTCGGCGGCGTCGGACAGCCACCGGTACACCTCCGTGCGGACCGTCTGGTCCTGCTCGGACAGCAGCACCGAGGCCGTCTGGAGGGTGCGGATCAACTGCGGACGGTCCGTCAACTCGTCCTCCACCGTGCGCAGTACGTCCACGGCGGCCCCCGTCCTGCCCCGGCCGGCCAGCGCCGTGCCGAGCGCGACCGCCGCGCGCACCGTGTCCTGCGGCGCCCCCGGCAGCCGTAGCGCCTCGCTCAGGCGCGGGATACCGGCCGAGGACGTCTGCGCCTTGTACTCCAGGGAGCCCAGTTCGGTCAGCAGCCGCTGTCTGGGCGCGTCCGGCAGCGGCTCCTCCAGGGCCCGGCGGAGGAAGGCCGTGGCGTCGGACGTGCGCCCGTCGCGCAGCGCGAGCGAGGCCGCCTCCTGGAGCGCGACCGACGTCCAGGGCGCGCCCACCGGGTCGGACAGCAGCAACTGCCGCGCCACCGTGTCGGGTGAGACACCGTGGCGGTGCATCGTCTCGGCCGCCGCCGCGTGCGCGGCCCGCCGCCTGGCCGCGGGGACGCCGGTGAGCACCGCGTCCCGCAGGAGTGGATGCGCGTAGCGCGGACGCTCGTCGAGGTCGGGGCGCAACACCCCCAGGCCGCTCATCGCGGTGAGCCAGCCGGCCACCCGCGCCGGGTCGGCACCCGCCAACTCGGCGACCACCGTGGCCAGTTCGTCGAGCGGAGGGACCGGGCCGCCCGGCGACTCCCGAGGCAGGTCCCCGTCCCATCCCTCGTCCAGCGCGGCCAGGGCCCGGGCGACCTCGCCGGTGGCCGGGCCCGCGCTGTCCAGCCACCAGGAGACGGCGGCCGGATACGCGCCCGGGTACAGCGCGGCGGACGTCTTCGGCACGGCCGGATGCCGGCCGGCGCGGAGGTCGTCGAGCAGGGCCCGCAGCAACAGAGGATTGCCGCCGCCGGCCCGCACGCAGTCGTCGACCCAGGACGCGGGGGCGTCGGCGTGCGCCGAACTCACCAGCGCGGCGGCCGAGTCGGGGGTCAGAGGGGCCAGCGTGAGGGTGCGGACCAGGGCGGGCGACAGGGTGTGCGTCAGGCCCGGGGCCGATGGATCGACGTCGTACTGGCTGCGTTCCGTGACGACCAGCAGGATCCGTAATCGGTCGACGTGCCGGGCGGACTCGACCAGCCAGCGGTGCGAGGCCGGGTCGGCCAGATGGACGTCGTCCACCGCGATCAGCAGCGGTGCCCGGTCGGCGTAGGAGCGCAGCACCCGCCCGAACAGATCGGCGCTCGCCCGCTCGTCCCCGGCGAACGCCGTGTCCCCGAACTCCGGTACCGGCGCCATCAGTTGCAGGACGGCGGCGTACGGAACCGCCTGGTCGCGCGGCGAACAGCGGGCCCGCAGCACCCGCATGCCGTGCGCCAGGGCGTCCGTGACGGCGGCCTCCAGCACGGTCGTACGGCCTGTACCGGTGGCCCCGCGCAGCAGGACCAGCCGCCCGGCACCCGCTCGGGCCCACGCCGCCTCCGCCGCCAACAGCCGTGTCGCGTCCCGGTGTTCGGGCGGTGTCGCGGACGCTCCCGCGTCAGACCTCGCCTCCGGCATCGCGGTCCTCCTCGTGTCCGTCGTACCCGTGGCGCGGTCGCTGCCGCCGCCTGTGCCGTTCACTCGCTGTGGTGCGCCGTACGTCCGATCTCGTGGTGCTGCTCGTGGTGCTCCACGATTGCGCGCGCCCCACCCGTCCCCTGAGTCTGAGGAGTACACGGCCGTCACCAGCTCAACCGGTGCGGCACGTATGTGGATTCGAGGGAGAACGTTGCTCAGCTCATCGCGGCCCGCACACCCCGGTACGGCCGACTCCGGCGACCGGATACCCGTGGCGGTGCACGCCCCGGACCCGATCTCCCGTGAGGGAGCACTCAGCCAACTGCGCAGATACCCGGAGATCGACCTCCGCGAGGAGGGCGACACCGGTCCCGGCAGGGTGGCCCTGTTCATCGCCGACACCCTCGACGAGACCGCGCTCACCCGACTGCGCCGGCTCGTGCGCAGCGAGGGCGGGCGGGCCGTGCTCGTCGTCGGGGCGCTGCGCGAGGCGGAGTTGCTCGATGTGATCGAGTGCGGGGTCGGCGCGATCGTGTGGCGCGGGGAGGCGACCGCGCAGCGCCTGGTGCAGGCCGTGATCGCCGCGGCCCGGGGTGACGGCGACCTGCCGGCCGATCTGATCGGCCGCCTCGTCGAACAGGTGGGGACGCTGCACCGCAGCGCGGCCGGCCGGTCCGGAGCCCATCCCTCGGGGCTGTCGCCGCGTGAGGTGGACGTCCTGCGGCTGGTCGCCGAGGGGCTGGACACCGGAGAGATAGCCAGCAAGCTCTCCTATTCCGAACGCACCGTCAAAAACGTCATGCACGGGCTGACCACACGCCTTCACCTGCGCAATCGGGCGCATGCCGTGGCGCATGCCCTTCGGGAAGGCTACATCTGACCGAACGGGCACTCGAAGCCGGACACGCGGGCAACCTGCCGTGCCCTTCCCCCGTCCCCAAGGTGCTTGCCGGGAGGGCCGGTTGGCACGGCACGATCGGGGTACGGCCGACAGGGGCGTATCGGGAGCCGACGCGTACCGCGGGGCACGACAGCACGGCAGGGCGGGAGCACGGCGGTGATCCACGAGGTGGACGAGGTCCTGGGGGACCTGATCGGCGGCGGCGCACTGGCCGGTTCGGGCATCGAGGTCTCCTTCGACGCCCCGACCCGCGACTGGGCGGCCCGCCGCAACACCCCCACGATCAATACCTACTTGTACGACATCCGGGAGGACGTGCACCGGCGCCAGCGCGGGCACGTCGCCGTGCGCGACGAGCGGGACGTGGTCGTCAAGCGCCGCCAGCCGCCGCGCTGGTTCCGGCTGTCGTACCTGGTGACGGCGTGGACGAAGCGGCCGCAGGACGAACACCGGCTGCTGTCCGCCGTGTTGGCGACCCTGATCCCGCGCGAGCTGCTCGCCCCCTCCGAACTACCAGGCTCGCTGCGTCAGTTGGGCCTGTCGGTGCCGATCTCGGTGGCCGGCATCCAGACCGAGTCACGGTCCCTCGCGGAGATCTGGTCCGCCCTCGGCGGTGAACTCAAGCCGTCCCTCGACCTCGTGGTCACCGCGCCCTTCCCGGCCTACCCCGAATACGACGCCGGCCCGCCCGTCACCGAGGGCGCGGCGGTCCGCGTCCACCGCTTCGACGGCACCGATCCGGCGCCGGAGGAGCGCGCCCACCGGCCGCGCCAGGTGGCGGAGATACGGGAGGCCCGCGAAGCGGCCCGGCGCAACAGGGCGCCGGGGACGCCGACATGACGATCACGGACGGCACCGGAGACGTCGACACGGGCGTTTCGCACGACGCCGTGGCCTTCGCCGCCGAGTCGGCGACCAACGCCCTTCTCGCCCGGCTCGGTCGCCTCCGTGAGCGGGTCGCCCTCCTCGTCGACCGGCGCTCCGCCGCCGACCCCACGGCCGGCGACCCGCTGCGCGGCCTGTACCTCCAGGAGGAGGCGGTACGGCATCTGCTGCTGCGCTCGCCGCAACCGGCCCCGCCCGCACCGGAGTCGACGCACGGACCGGCCGACCGCCTCGCCGCCCTGCACCTGACCGACCTCGACACCGCCCTCCTCCTCGTCGCCCTCGCCCCCGACCTGGACCGCACCTTCGAGCCCCTCTACGGCTACCTCAACGACGACGTCGGCCGCCGCCGGGCCACCGTGGGCCTCGCCCTCGACCTGTGCGGCATCCCCGCGCACGAGGCGACGGGCCGGGCCCGGTTCCGCCCCACGGCCCCGCTGTCCGCCCTCGGACTGCTCACCGTGGAGGAACCCGAACGCCCCTTCCTCAGCCGCTCGTTGCGCGTCCCGGACCGGGTCGTGGCGCATCTCCTCGGCGACGACACCCCGGACGCGACCCTCACCGGGCACCTCCACCCCCTGCCCGCGCCGAGCCTGCCGTACGACGGACAAGAACCGGGCACGGACGGCGAGTTCACCGGCTTCGTGGACAAGCTGGGCGCGCTGCTCGCCGAAGGGCCGCCCGTCGCCGTGTATCTGAGGGAACGTCACGAGGGCGACGGGCTCGTGTGCGTGGCGACGGCACTGCACGCGGCGGCTGTGGCCGCCGTGCGGTTCTCCGGGCCCGAGGAGCGGGTGCCGGAGCTGCTGCGCGAGGCCCGGCTGGGCGGCCGTACGGTCGTCGTGAGCGGACTGCCCGACCAACCCGGGCCGTTGGTACGAGCGTTGACCGCCGCCACCGATGTCTCCGTGCTGATCGCCGGTGCGCGGCCGTACGACCCGCAGTGGTGCGAGAGCGATCCGCTGATCCTGGAGGCGCCCCGGCAGCGGGCCGCCACCGTGCGGGCCTGGACGGATGCCGTCGGCGAGGGCGGCGGCTTCGACGTGCGGGCCACCGTCGCGCCGTACCATCTCGGCGCCGACCGCATCGCGCGCGCCGCCCGGGCGGCCCGGGGGCTCGCCGCGTTCGACGGCACCCCGCTGACCGCGGCCCATCTGCGGCTCGCGGCACGGCAGCAGTCGGCGTCGGGGCTCGAACGGCACGCCCGGCGGATCCGGCCCGCCGTCGACTGGCGGGACCTCGTCCTGCCCGACCGCTCCCTGACCCAGCTCCACGAACTCGCCCTGCGCGCCCGGCACCGCGACCGGGTCCTCGGCGACTGGCGGCTGAGCGCGGGCGGCGGCCGGGGTCGTGGCGTGCTCGGCCTGTTCGCGGGCGAGTCCGGGACCGGCAAGACACTCTCGGCGGAGGTCGTCGCGGCCGAACTCGGCCTGGATCTCTATGTCGTTCAGCTGTCGTCGATCGTCGACAAGTACGTCGGCGAGACCGAGAAGAACCTCGAACGCATCTTCACGGAGGCGGACCGCACCGACGCCGTGCTCCTCTTCGACGAGGCCGACGCCGTCTTCGGCAAGCGGTCCGAGGTGAAGGACTCGCACGACCGGTACGCCAACATGGAGAGCGCCTATCTGCTCCAACGGCTGGAGTCCTTCGACGGGATCGCGCTGCTCACCACCAACCTGCGCGCCAACATCGACGAGGCGTTCACCCGCCGGCTCGATCTGGTCGTCGACTTCCCGTTCCCGGACCCGGCACAGCGGCTCGCGCTGTGGCGGCACGGCCTGACCCATGTGCCGAGCGCACCCGACCTCGAACTCACCCCGCTGGCCAAGGAGTTCGAGCTGGCCGGCGGTTCCATCCGCAGCGCCGTCGTCACCGCCGCCTACCTGGCCGCCGGACGCGGGGACACGGTCGGTGCGGCGGACCTCCTGGAGGGGGCCCGCCGCGAGTACCGCAAGGCGGGGCGGCTGGTGCCCGGCGAGGGCACCTGGTAGCGGCCCAACGGCCTTGCTACACCGTGAACTTGACGGCCACCAGCCAGCGGGAGTTGTCGAGCGTTCCGCCGAAGAGGTACTTGGGGCGCGCGTCCGCACACCCCTGACCGCCCCAGTCCCAGCCGGTGTTGCGGGCCGTCTCGCAGACCTGGCCGCTGCCGATGTTGATGGCGAAGCCCGTCATATAGGGGGCGCCGTCCTTCGAACTGCCGATGTAGTTGTCCTTGTTGTCGTCGATGATCGCCGTCCACTGCGGTTCCCAGTGGCCGTTGCCGTCGGTCGAGTCGGGGTTGTGGATGAAGGCGTTGGCGGCCGAGCCGAGGCTTCCCGACACCGCGATGTTCAGTGCCGTGATCTGCTTGGCGTCGTCGACCGTGCCGGTCGCGGCCCCGTCGCAGACCGCGTCCGTCCAGCCGTCGCCCGCGATGAAGGCGCGGTAGCAGATGTGGCGGCCCGCGTCCTTCGCGGCCAGCTTCTTCACCGCGGTCGCCGCCGTCGCCGGTTTGGGCTTGGGCTTGGCGGACGCCGTGGATCCGCCCCCGCCCCCGTCCGCCGCCGCGGCGGTCGAGGTCACGGCGACCGGCGGGGGAGCCGCGGCCGTCGCGGTGGGCGGCGGCGGCACACTGGCGGTCGGCGAGGGAGCGGGCGCCAGCGTGCTCACGCCCGCGTCCTTGAGCTGCTCGGTGGCGGCCGTCCGCACCTGCGGCTTGTACGCGATCCACAGCATCAGGAAGGTGAGCGCGAGCGCGAGGACGGCCCCGAGGAAGGTGGCCAGCCAGCGCGGCAGGAACCCGCGCTGAAGGTAAGTCCCCTCCACCGGAAGGGGGTTGGCACCGGACCGCAGCACGTTCAGCGTGTACGGCCGCTGCTCCTTCGGCCCGAACCAGATGATCTTCCGCGGCTTCAGCGACGCCTTGACGAAGGCGGCCCGGCCCGGCTCGATCTGCACATTGCCCGGATGGATGTCGTACGCCAGTTGGTCGCCGTTGTCGCTGCCGCTGATCGACGCCGTGAGCCTGGTGTTGCCGAGGTTGTCCACGGCCAGTCGCGGGCGGCCCCGGAAACGTCCCTTGACCGTCGGCGGCACCAGCTCCGCCCGCACCTCCGTGAACGGGGTGATGGTCAGATTGCCCTCGGGGACGGTGACCGCCTCCGGGTGCTCGGTCGGCGTGATCCGCACCGCGTACGGGTTCGGGCCCGCCGTCGCGTCCGGGGTGCGCGGCGGCGTGAACGTCAGATCGACCGTACCCGTCGTGCCCGGATAGAGCCGCAGCGTCTGCGGCTCCACAGCGGTCCAGGGAGCGATGCTCCCGACCGGCTCGAAGCGGTACTCGTCCACGACGTCGCCGGTGTTGCGCAGCCGCAGCCGCACACGGGTACTGCCACCGGGATCGACGGTCGCGGACGCGGGCTCCAGGGAGGTCCACAGACTCATGTGCCGACGCTACGACGGACGGTGAGGGCGCGTCAGGAGTCGCCAGGGCAACAGCAGTTGCCCAAAAGGGCCGCCGGCCAAACCCGTCACCGGCTCGGCCGCGACGCGGGCCACTGCGGCCTGCCCTCCCCGGCTGCGGAGCGGACTGCCCCTGAGGGCAAGCACGTTGCCCCCAGGCAGGCACTCCAGGACGTTTCGGCGGCCGGGGCACGCGCGTGAGGCTTAAGAGCGTCTTATCTCGTACCCCGAGGAGAGCAGAGCATGCCGTCCTACCTGTCACCCGGCGTCTACGTCGAGGAGGTGGCCAGCGGCTCGCGCCCGATCGAGGGAGTGGGCACTTCGGTGGCGGCCTTCGTGGGCCTGGCCCCGACCGGTCCACTGAACGAGCCGACCCTGGTGACCAACTGGACGCAGTACGTGGCTGCCTTCGGTGAGTTCACCGACGGGTACTACCTCGCCCACTCGGTCTACGGCTTCTTCAACAACGGCGGTTCGGCCGCCTACGTCGTCCGCGTCGGCGGCACCGCCGAGGGCACCGCCGCCGAGTCCAACTCCCCGTCCGCCGTGACGGGTTCGGCCGCACCGGCCGCGCTGCCGCCCGGTGAGCCGGCCCAGCTCGGCACCTTCGCCGTGACCGCGCTCGCGCCCGGCGACCTGAGCGTCGAGGTGGCCGACGCCGAGGGCGAAGGCCCGGCGGAACGCTTCCGGCTGGTCGTCAAGGACGCCGGCAGGGACGTCGAGAGCTTCGACGTGACCGCCAAGAAGGGCGGCCGCAACTACGTCGTCACCCAGGTCAAGGAACGTTCCAAGCTCATCGCCGTGACCGAGGCCGCGCCCGCCGCGCAACTGGCCCGCCCGGAGAACCAGACGGTCGCGCTCAGGGCGCCCGCCGCCACACCGGCCGTACCCGGCAAGGCAACTGACGTTCCGTCACATCCCGGCCCGGCCACCTACCTCGGTGACTCCGCCGACCGCACCGGCTTCGGCGGCCTGGAGGCCGTGGACGAGATCTCCATGGTCGCGGTGCCCGACCTGATGGCCGCCTACCAGCGCGGCGCGATCGACCTGGAGGCCGTCAAGGCCGTCCAGTTGGGCCTGATCGCGCACTGCGAGCTGATGGGCGACCGGGTCGCCGTCGTCGACCCGCCGCCGGGCCTGAACGCCCAGCAGGTCCGCGTCTGGCGGCAGGAGACGGCCGGCTACGACTCCAAGTACGCGGCCCTGTACTACCCGTGGATCAAGACCTTCGACCCGTCCAGCGGACAGTCCCGGCTGATCCCGCCGAGCGGCCACATCGCCGGCGTCTGGGCCCGCAACGACTCCGAGCGCGGTGTGCACAAGGCGCCGGCCAACGAGGTCGTACGCGGCGCGGTCGACCTGGAGACCCAGATAACCCGCGGCGAGCAGGACTTGCTCAACCCCATCGGCGTCAACTGCATCCGCGCCTTCCCGGGCCGCGGCATCCGTGTCTGGGGCGCCCGCACGATGTCCTCCGACCCGGCCTGGCGCTACCTCAACATCCGCCGGTACTTCAACTACCTGGAGGAGTCGATCCTGATCGGCACCCAGTGGGTGGTGTTCGAGCCGAACGACCACGCCCTGTGGGCCCGGATCCGGCGCAACATCTCGGCCTTCCTGGTCAACGAGTGGCGCAGCGGTGCCCTGTTCGGCCAGCGGCCGGAGGAGGCGTACTACGTCAAGTGCGACGAGGAGACCAACCCGCCGGAGTCGGTCGACGTCGGCCGGGTCGTCTGCGAGATCGGCATCGCACCGGTCAAGCCGGCCGAGTTCGTGATCTTCCGGCTGGCCCAGTTCTCCAGCGGCAGCGGGGAGTTGGAGGAGTAGGCGAGCCCGGCGCGCCTACCGCCGCTCCAGGTAGTTCTCAACACCCTTAGAAGGACAGCGAATTCATGAGTCTCCAGCCGGGTGACGCCCTCACCTCACACAATTTCGGCCTGCAGATCGACGGCGTGATGGTCGAGTACCTCGCGGAGGTCAGCGGCCTCAGCATCGAGCAGGACGTCATCACGTACCAGCAGAACACCCCCAACGGCCAGAACGTGGTGAAGAACCTGCCGGGCGTGAAGAAGAACGGCACCTGCACCGTCATCCGCGGCATGACCCAGTCGGCCTCGTTCACCCAGTGGATCAACGAGTCGATCTCCGGCCAGATGACCACCGCGCGCAAGAACGCGTCGATCATCATGATGGACTTCCAGAACAACCCGGTGAAGCGCTACCACCTGCGCAACGCCTGGTGCAGCAAGATCGACGCGAGCACGGTGAAGGCGGGCGAGGCCGCGGCCCTCACCGAGTCCGTGACCATCGTGTTCGAAGAACTGGTCATCGAATAATGCGGCGTTCGGGGGCGGCGGCCGCGGCGATGGCGGTGCCGGGTGCGGGTGCGGGTGCGGGTGCGGATTCGGTGGCCGAGGTGGGCGCGGGGCCGATACCGGCTCCGGCCCCGGCGGCCGCCGCTCCGGCCGTACGGCAGACGCTGCGGACCGAGTTCCCCTTCCAACTGCCGCGCGGTTACGTCGACGAGTCCGGCACGGTCCACCAGGACGGCGTGATGCGACTGGCCACCGCACGCGACGAGTTGGTGCCGCTGCGGGACGTGCGCGTGCAGGAGAACCCGGCGTATCTGTCGGTGGTGCTGCTCGGCCGGGTGATCACGAGGCTGGGCACCGTCCCCATGGTCCACGACGGGATCGTGGAGAACATGTTCGCCTCCGACCTCGCCTTCCTCCAGGACTTCTACCGCCAGATCAACGCGGAGGGCCACACCCGCGCGGCAGTTCAGTGCCCGCACTGCGCGGAACCCTTCGAGGTGGAGCTCGGCGGGAGCCGCCTGGGGGAATCGTGACGTACGCGACCGACCGGCTGCACGAGGAGATCGCGTACGTCGCCTACCACTTCCACTGGAGCCTGGAGGACATCCTGGACCTCGAACACCACGACCGCCGCCGCTACACGGGCGAGATCGCGTCCCTGGTGACGCGGTCCGGGGCGGAGGGCTGAGATGGGGTTCTTGGACCGGTTGCGGGGGCGGGACGACGGGGCTCGGGCTGAGTCAGGGGCCGCGGTCGGTGATGCGGGCTCCGACCCCGACGGCTCTACGGGTTCTGCGGGTTCTACGGCTTCCACGAGTTCTACGGGGCCTGCTGTGAGGGTGGCCGCCTGGCCGGGGCTGGCGCCGATTCAGCGGGCCTCCGCCGTAGGGGGTACCGGGGTGGCCGACACCGGGTTCGGCGCGCGGTTGCCCACGTGGCAGAACCCGTCGTTCACGGGGACGGGGTTCCGCGCGGTGCTGGACGCGGAGCGGAGTGCGCGGATCGCGGGTTCCCCGCCGATGCGTGCGGCACGGGCGGTGCCGAGTCTGGGACAGCCGGCGGGTGAACTGCCGTTGGCGGGTCGTGCGGCGGCGGCACCGGTGGAGCGGGCTGCGGCGGTGCCGTTGCGGACGACTGCGGGACGGGGGGTGTCCGGGACGCTCGGTGTTCAGCGGGCGGTGCCTCTCGTACGGGGTGGTTCCTCCGGTGTGAAGGCGGAGGCGGTGAGGCCGGTCGGGTCGGATTCCGGGGTCGAACCGGTGCGTCCGGCTTCCGGTGTGCGGGTGACTGCGGTGTCGTCGGAGCCGCTTCGGCCGGGCTCGTTGACACGGGCTGGGGCGGGTGCGGCCGCGGTCGCGGTGCAGCGGAAGCTGGTTGCCCGGCGGAACTCGGCTGCTGTCGGGGGCGGTTCGGGGAGCGGTTCGGGTGACGACAAGGGTGACAAGGGTGGGGAGTCCGGG
This sequence comes from Streptomyces sp. NBC_01478, assembly GCF_036227225.1. GTDB lineage: Bacteria > Actinomycetota > Actinomycetes > Streptomycetales > Streptomycetaceae > Streptomyces. The sequence continues at coordinate 8,898,589 of NZ_CP109444.1, forward strand.
TCCGCGTCAACTGACGCCAGCCGAGGCGGTGTTACTCCGGACGGTGAGTCGCCTGTCCCGTTCGTCGATCCTGCGACCGGTGACGGGACCCCCGCCAGGGGCAACGTGGCTGGGGTCGTTCCGGCGGCTCCGGGCGGCCCGACAGCCGTCGCCACCGGTGCGGCCAAGCCCGCCGTGCAACGCCGACCGGCTACCAACTCGGTTGCACCACAGGCTTCTTCGGGTCGGGCCACGACACCGCGGAGGCCCTCGGCGAACGGCGGTGACGACCCCGCGGGCCCCGGCGGACATGGCGACGGGGCTCCCGTCTCCGGGAACGGGACTGGGAGCGGGAGCGGTACGGACAGGGTGCAGCGGTCGATTCCCGCGCCGGACATGACGGTCGCCGCCCGCGCATCGCTGCCCGTGCAACGCGCGATGACCGCATCCGCTCCACGCGACGCCGACACCGCCCAGCCTCGCCCCAACACCCCAGCACCGCCGACCCCCGCGGAACCGGACAACGATCCAACCCCCGGCCCTACGTCCCCTCCCGCACCCCAGGTCCAACGCAGCGCCGTGCCCCACACACCCCGCGTTCCCCTCGGTGCCCCGCTCGTCACACACCAGGCGGTGCGGCGTTCGGCGGCTCACTCCGTGCCGGGGGAGTTGCCCAACACCCCTTCCCCGCAAGGTGATTCGCCCACGGTCCCGGAAGCAGGTTCGGCAACCCCCGTCCCGCCTCCGCCGACGACCACTCCCACCCGGCGCCGATCACCCCTCGGCGCCCCCGTCACCAGCACCCCCGCAGACGCCAAGCCCCTCACCGGCTCGCCCATCCCGCAGGCCGGCGCTGAACACCGTACGGAACCGGTTCCAAGGCCGACGATCCAACGAAGCGCGACTCCGAGCACGCTTGTACCGGTCACCACGACGTACCCGACCACCGCGCACGGCCCGACCGCAGCCCCCGCGACACCGAGCCCGGCGATCCAGCGCAGCGCCCCCGAGAGCACGCCGATGCCGGCCACGCAGGCCTCCTCGGCAACCACGCCCCCGAGCACCGCGCACCGTCCGATCGCAGCGTCGCCACCCTCGGGTTCGGAGCCGACGATCCAGCGAAGTGCGGCCCCCAGCAGGCCTGTTGTACCTGCTCCGCAGACTCCGTCAGTCACCTCGTCAGCGCTGCCGACGCCGGGTCAGGGTCCGGCGGTTCAGCCCAGCGTCGCCCCAAGCGCGACTGTGCCGCCCTCGCAGATCCCCTCGGCCGGCGCGTCCTCGCCCGCCGTGCGCCCTACCGCCGCAGACGGTGCGACTGGAGCCCCGGCCAACTCGTCAGTCCTGCCGATGCCGGGCCTGGGTCCGTCGGTGCAGCGGAGTGTCGCCCCGAGTGCCCCTGTGCCGCCCTCGCACATCCCCTCGGCCAGCGCGCCCTCGCCTGCCGTGCGCCGAACTGCCACAGGCGGCGCGACTGCAGCCCCGGTCGACTGGTCAGTCCTGCCGATGCAGGGTCAGGGGCCGTCGGTTCAGCGGAGTGTCGCCCCGAGCACGCCTGTGCCGCCCCTGCGGGCCCCCTCGGCCAGCGCGCCTTCGCCAGCGGCGCGCCCAACTGCCACAGGCGGCCTGACCGGAGTCCAGGCCGACTCGGTAGTCCTGCCGGTGCCGGGCCTGGGTCCGTCGGTGCAGCGGAGTGTCGCCCCGAGCGCCCCTGTGCCGCCCCCGCATACCCCTTCGGCCACCGAGCCCTCGCCTGTCGCGCGCCGAACTGCCACAGGCGGCGCGCCTGGAGCCCCGGCCACCTCAGCAGTCCCGCCGACGTCGGGCCCGGGTCCGACGGTCCAGCGAAGCGCCGCCCCGACCGCCCCTGTACCGCCCCCGCGCACCCCTTCCGCCACGCGCCCAACTACCGCACTCCTGCCGACGGTTGCCCCGGTGAAGGCCGCGTCTCCGGCTCCGACTCCGTCCTCGGCTGTGATCCCACCCTCGGCGGTGACTTCGTCCAGGATCGGACCCCGATCCTCGGATCTGGCTCCCCCTTCGGCCGAGAGCCCATCCCCGGCAGGGCCTCGTCCCTCGGCCGTAACTCCGCCCCCAGCCGTGCCTTCGTCTACAGCCGCGAGCCCGCCCCACGTTGGGTCCCCGCCCCCGGCCCCGAGCACGTCCTCAGCCGGACGCTCAGCCGGACCCTCTACCACGACTCAACACCGCGCCACGAAGCTGACTCCCCCCAGCCCGACCGCTCCCGACCCCACGCTTCCCCGCGCGACCTCCACCACCACAACGCCGCTCACCACACCCCGGCCCACCCCGCAGGCACCCCTCACCGCCCTGCTCCGCACATCACCTCCGCCGCCCTTCACCCCCGTACAACGTCACCGCCGTACCACCCCCGACAGGCCCACCACACCCCTCGGGCACACCGCACCACCCGTAGTACCCCTACGCCTAGCCACCCCCCCACATCCCACCCGCCTCCCGATCTCCGCCCCCCTCCCCGTCCAACGCACCCCCTCCTCCGCCACCCCCGCACTCGGCGCCGCACTCTCCTCCCCCCTGAACCAAGTCCGCCCCACCGTCGGAAAGACCGGCATCACCCCCGCCCCCACCACCATCGCCGCCCCCGCACTCACCACCGCCCCACCTCCACCCCCGTACTCCCCGACCACAGTCACCGCAGCTCCACCCCCACCCCCACCCCCCGCCTACGAAGCCATCCCCGCAGGCCAGTTCGACCCCCGAGAGCTCACCGACTTCCAGCTCGACGAACTCGTGCACAGGATCATCGGCCGCATCACCCGCCTGATCCGCACGGAACTCCGCCTGGACCGCGAACGGATCGGCAAACTCCGCGACCCCCGCCACTGACCGGCACCGCGCCGCACGACAGCGCACCCCGACTCATCGCACCGCAACGACAGAAAGGCCCACCCCCGATGTCCCGCCTCGACCCGGGCTCCACCATCTGGTTCACCCTCAGCATCGACGGCGAGAGCCTCGGCTACTTCAACGGGTGCGAAGGGCTGTCGTCGCAGGTGGAGATCGAGCACCGGCAGGAGGGCGGCAACAACGGCTTCGTATGGCAACTCCCCACCCGTGTCACCTTTTCCACCATCCGGCTGACCCGCCCGCTCACCCCGGACACCGCGAAGGTCGCCAAGTGGATCTCCTCCGTGCAGACCGGGATCAAGCGCCCCACCGGGCAGATCGCGGCGCTGCGCGCGGATGGTTCGGAGGTCGCGCACTGGGGGCTCATCGACGTGCTGCCGGTGAGCTGGCAGGGCCCCTCCCTGGACCCGGCGGGGCCCGCCGTCGCCACCGAGGTGCTGGAGATCGCCCACCACGGATTCACGGACTGAGCGGGGCGGGAGACGCACCATGGCCACCAGCAGAGGCGCGGGCAAGAGTCTCGTCCGTGCCAGTCTCGCCATTCACGAGCCGCCCGTCGGAGGCAGCACCACCCCGGGCGGGCTCATCAAGACCTTCGCCTTCGACTTCAACCCGGCACAGTTGTCGCTGACCCGTCGCGCCCAGTGGAAGACCACCCCGGCGCAGATCGAACGGGACGGCTCCGTCCCGGAGTTCATGGGTTCGCAGCCGCGTGAGATGGGCGTGGAGATCTTCCTCGACTCCTCCGACGAACCGACCAGCAACTCGGTGCTGAAGAAGGTCGAGTCGCTCCTCGCGTGCTGCGACGTGACCACCAAGTCCATTGCCGCCAAACAGCCTTCACCTCCGTGGGTGGTGTTCCAGTGGGGGTCCTTCTCCACCGCCCGCTTCACCGCGTACGTCTCCTCCGTCGAGGCCGCGTACTCGCTCTTCGGGACGACCGGCGTGCCCATCCGTGCCACCTGCCGGCTGCAACTCCACGAGATACCGAGCAAGACCAAGGGCCAGAACCCGACGTCGGGCGCGCTCACCGCGCAACGCGTCCACCGGGTCGTGGCAGGGGACTCCCTGCAGTCGCTGGCCTGGCGGGAGTACGGCGACTCCGCCGCGTGGCGGGCGATCGCCGAGGCCAACGGGATCGACGACCCGACGCGGCTCGCGAACGGTGTCGAACTCGTGCTGCCCGCCGCCGAGGAGGTGCGTTCCTGATGGTGAAGTCCGCGTTCTCCAACGTCGTCGAGGTGCGGATCGGCGGGGCCAAGATCCCTTCCGAGTACGCCCGTTACCTCGTCGACAGCTACGTCGACCAGGGCGTCGGCGTGCCCGCCGCGTTCCGGCTCACCTTCCGGGACCCGTACCGCCTGATCCTCGGAAAGCTGGGGGTCACCTTCGGCACGAAGGTCGTCATCGCGCCGGTGGCCGACGGACAGGGTGCCTCCGATCCGCTGCTGACCGGTGAGGTCACGGGACTTGAGGCGGACTACGACGGCACCGGCACCTTCACCGTCGTCCGCGGCTACGACTTCGGGCACCGGCTGCTGCGGCAGCGCCGGGTGGCCGCCTACCGCAACCAGAGCGCCTCCGACATCGCCCGCAAACTCGCCGCCCAGGACGGCGTGCCGATCGGGAAGATCACCTCCACGCGCACGGTCTACGAGTTCATCTCCCAGTCCAACGTGACCGATTGGGACTTTCTCGCCCGGCTCGCCGACGAGAACGAGATGGTCATGTCGGTCGACGCCGACGGCAAGTTCCAGTTCGTGGAGCCCAAGCCGTCGTCCGGCGCGCCGTCGCCCGAGACCGACGGCGACAAAAGCCCGTTCGTGCTCCAGGCAGGGCACGACATCCTGCGGCTGCGGGCCGCCGTGACCGCCGCCGATCAGGTCGCCACCGTCGAGGCGCGCGGGTGGGACGTCACCACGAAGAAGAAACTCACCGCCACCTCGCCCGGGGCCTCGAATCCGGCCATCGGCATCGGCACCACCCCGGGCGCGGCGGCCGGCAAGTTCAAGACGGCCAAGCTCGTCGAGACGGGCACGCCCTACGACAAGCAGAACGAGGTGAAGTTCGCCGCCGCCGCCCTCGCCGACGACGTGACGTCCTCCTTCGCCGAACTGGAGGTCGTCGCGCGCGGAAATCCCAAGCTGCGCCCGGGAGTTCCGGTCGCGCTGGCCGACGTAGGGGCGCCCTTCGAGGGCAAGTACACGGCCACTTCCGTACGGCACGTCTTCGGCGACGGAAAGCACTACGAGACCTGGGTGACGGTCAGCGGACGGCAGTGGCGTTCGCTGTACGGGCTCGCCTCGGGCGGTTCGGCCACCGCGCCCCGGCTGCCCGGCGTCGCCAACGCCCTTGTCACGGACGTCAACGACCCGCTCAAGCAGGGGCGGGTGCGGCTGCAGTTCCCGTGGCTGGACGACACGTACGTCAGCGACTGGACGCGGACCGTGCAGTGGGGCGGGCTGGGGGGTGGCGGCGTCTTCCCGATGGACGTCAACGACGAAGTGCTGGTCGCCTTCGACCGAGGGGCACTTGATCATCCCTTCGTGATCGGCGGGCTCTACAACGGCAAGGACAAGCCGACCGTCGTGAGCGACGTTCCGTTGCACGACGCCGTACGGAAGAAGGCGAGCCGGCACACCGTCTCCGACCGGGACGGCAACCGGATGGATCTGCTCAGCCAGAAGACCGGCGGCCGCAAGCAAGGGGTCCGACTGGCCTCCGGGGACAAGCAGTTGACCATCACCCTGGACCGCACGAACACCGAGATCACCGTCGACAGCAAGGGCACGGTCTCCATCAAGGGCAGCCGGTCCGTGTCGGTCGAGGCCGGGACCGATCTCACCCTCAGCGCCCGGCGCAGCCTGACCATCAAGAGCGGCGGCCTCCTGAACATCGAGGGGCGCGGGATGGTCAACGTCAAGTCGACCACCGGAGCGATCACGTTGGACGCGATGGGCGCCCTCAACCTGAAGGCGCTCGGCAACGCGATGCTCACCGCGGGCGGGAGCGTGCAGGTCAACTCCATCGGCAACGTGGGCATTCGGGCCATCACCGTGCCGATCATGGGCGTGGTCACCCTCAACGGCCTTGTCCCGATGGTGATTCCGGCATGAGCGGCCCAACGGGCAAGGAACAGGCGGGTGTTGTCTGATGGCCGAACAATTCGTGGGCTCCGGGTGGTCGTTCCCGCTGCGCATCGGCCCGACCGGCGGCATCGCGCTGGTCAGCGGGGAGCGCGAGGTCGAGGAGGCGATCCGGCTCGTGCTGTCCACGGCGCCGGGCGAACGCCCGATGCGGCCCGACTTCGGCTGCGCGATCCACGACCTGGTGTTCGCGCCGGTCAACGAGCAGACCGCGGGCCGGATCCAGCACGAGGTGCACGTCAGCCTCGACCGCTGGGAGCCGCGTATCGAGGTCGAGGACGTCGAGGTCACCGCGGGCACCGAGCAGAGCGTGCTGTACATCGACGTGCGCTACTCGATCCGCGGCACCAACAACCCGCGCAGCCTCGTCTTCCCCTTCTACGTCATCCCGTCCCACGACGAGCCGGACACCTCCGGTACGCCCGGCACGGCTGCTGAAAGCGACAACTGACCGATGGCTCTGCCCTCCCCGAACCTCGACGACCGCCGCTTCCAGCAGTTCGTCGACGACGCCAAGCGCTACATCCAGCAGCGCGCCCCGGAGTGGACCGACCACAACGTCTCCGACCCCGGCGTCACCCTCGTCGAGACGGTCGCGCACATGGCCGACCAGATCGTCTACCGCCTCAACCGGGTACCGGACAAGAACCACTTGGCCTTCCTCGACCTGGTCGGCATCACGCTCTTCCCGCCGTCCGCGGCCCGCACCGACGTCACGTTCTGGCTGTCGGCGCCCCAGGAGGAACCGGTGCAGGTGCCGCTGGGCACCGAGGTGGCGACGATGCGCACGGAGGGCGAGGAGGCGGTGGTCTTCGCCACCGAGCGCGAACTCGCCGTAGTGCCCGCTGCGTTGAGGCATCTCGTGGTGCAGCACCGGGGCAAGCAGGTCGTCGACCGGACCCACGACCTCGCCGAGGGCAACCACGTGATGTGCTTCGCCGAGGCGCCCGACCCCGGCGACTCCATGCTGTTCGGCCTCACCGCCGCCGTCCCGCACTGCGCCCTCGCCCTCGAACTCGACAGCCGCGTCGACGGAGTCGGCGTCGACCCGCGCCAGCCGCCCCTGGTCTGGGAGGCGTGGACCGCCGACGGCTGGCAGTCCTGCGAGGTGGACCGCGACGGCACCGGCGGCCTCAACCGGCCCGGCGCGGTCGTCCTGCACGTCCCCGGCGGCCACACCCTGTCCCGCAACGGCGGCCAGGAAGCAGGCTGGCTGCGCTGCCGCGTCACCGAACCCCACCCCGACCAGCCCTTCTACACCACCTCGCCGACCGTCCGCTCCGCCGAGGCCTTCACCATCGGCGGCACCACCACCGTCGTCCACGCCGACACGGTCTACGACGAGGCGCTCGGCGAGTCCACCGGCCTGCCCGGGCAGCGGCTGCGGCTCGCGCACACACCGGTCGTCGGCGACAGCCCGCCGCTCCTCCTCCAGACCGCCGAGCACGACGGCTGGACGGACTGGCAGGTCGTCCCGCACTTCGCCGCCTCCGGCCCCGACGACCGCCACATCACCCTCGACGCGGCCACCGGCGAACTCGGCTTCGGCCCCGCCGTCCGCGAACCCGACGGCTCCCTGCGCCAGTACGGCATGGTCGCCCCCAAGGGCGCGGTGATCCGCGCCCGCCGCTACCGCACCGGCGGCGGCCGGGCCGGCAACGTGGCGCGCGGCGCGGTGCAGATCCTGCGCAGCTCCATCCCGTACGTCTCCGAGGTCGTCAACCGTGAGGCGGCACGCGGGGGAGTGGACGGCGAGACGGTCCAGGAGGCCAAGACCCGCGCCCCGATCACCCTGCGCGCCCAGGAACGGGCGGTCACCCTCCGCGACTACGAGGAACTGTCCCGCCGGGCCGCCCCCGAGACCGCCCGCATCACCTGCCTGGAGGGCGACGAGGGCGAGCACGGGGCGTATGCCGTACGGGTGTTGGTGGTGCCGCAGGCCGTGCCCGACCCCGGCGGACGACTGCGCTTCGAGCAACTGGTCCCCGGAGACGCCCTGTTGGACCGGATCACCCGGCATCTCGACGAACGGCGGCTGATCGGGACCCGGTTGGCGGTCGGCCCGCCCTTCTACCAGGGCATCACCGTCGTTGCCACGGTCCACGCGTTCCGGGGCGTCGACACCGACCGGGTGCGCCGCCAGGCCCACGACGCCCTCTACCGCCACCTCGACCCGCTCACCGGCGGATCGGACGGAAAGGGCTGGCCGTTCGGGCGCCCGGTGCAGTCCGGGGAGGTCTTCGCGGTGCTCCAGCGGGTGCCCGGTGTGGAACTGGTCGACGAGGTCGTGCTGCACCCGGCCGACCCGCTCACCGGCAAGCGCGGCGACCCCACCGACCGCATCGATCTGGAGCGGCCGTCGCTGGTGTTCTCCTTCGACCACCGCGTCCGCGTGATCGGAGACGGCGCGTGAACACTGCCGACTCCCCGATGGGAGGCCCGCGTTGAGGGGTTCAGTGGACGGCCTCGGCTCCTCCGCGCCGATCGGCGCGATGCTGCCCGCCGTGTTCGCCGACGACGACCTCGCCCAGCGTTTCGTCGCCGGGCTCGACGAGGTCGTAGCGCCGATCCTGAGTGTGCTGGACTGCCTGGACACGTACTTCCGGCCGTCGCTCGCACCGCTCGACTTCGTGCAGTGGCTGGGGAGTTGGGTCGGTGCCGAGACCGACGGCAGTGAACCGGAGGAGCGACTGCGCGCCGCCGTGGCCGCCGCCACCTATCTGCACCGCATCCGCGGCACCCGACGCGGACTGGCCGAAGCCGTCCGGCTCGCGTTCGGGGTCGAACCCGAGATCACCGAGAGCGGCGCCGCCGACTGGAACGCCCGCCCGCTCGGCCCGGTACCCGGCGAACGCAGCCCCCGGCTGCACGTACATCTGCGGCTGCCCGCGCCGACCACGCTGGACACCCACCGGCTGGACGCCCTCGTGGCGGCCGCCCGCCCCGCCCACATGCCGTACACGGTCCAGGTCACCACCACCGTGCCCGCCGAAAGGAACCCCGAGAGATGACGACCACCCAGAGCTGCGCCGAATGCGGAACCCGCGCGGAACCGGGCCAGTCGTTCTGCGACTCCTGCGGTGCCGTCCTGAGCTGGACGGACCGCGCGGGCGCACGCACCGGGGCCGCGGGGAGCGCGGCGGCCGACGGCCCGGGCCGGGACACGAACGACGCGAACGGCGCACGGGACAACAGGGTCCCGGCGCAAGGGAGTTCGGTCCTGGACGACCCTGCGGCCCGACTGGACGCCCTGTCCCTGCGCCTGGACGCCCTGGCCGCCGGCGGCTCGTACGACTCCGTCGGAGCGACCACCGCACAGGACCCGGCGAACGCGGACACCTCCGGTGGCACCACGACGTCCCACCCGTCCGGCGGGTCCACGACGTCGCACCCGTCGGGTGGGTCTACGACTTCGCACCCGTCCGGCGGTCCTGCAACCCACCCCGCGTCCGGCGGCAGCACGTCCTACCCCGACCCGTGGCCGACTCCGCCCTCCGTGCCCGACGCCCGCACCCAACCGGTCCCCGCCACCACGCCGGAGTCACCGGAATCCGAGGCCGAGCGCGCCCGGCGTCTCCTCGTCCCGGTCTCCGACCCGGAGCCCCGCCAGGCCCCCTCCGTCGCCCCGGTCCTGCCCGGCCGCCCGGTGGCCGCGCGCCCGCAGTCCGTCCGGGCACCCGGTGTCGAACCCGGTGCCGCGGGCGGGGTGCCCTGCCCCTGGTGTGCGACGGCCAACCGGCCCGACCGGCACTACTGCGCCCGCTGCGCGATGCCCATGGCCGGCGACGAGCAGGCCCCCGGCCGGCTGCCGTGGTGGCGGCGGCTGCTCACGTTCCGGAACGGCGAGATCCCGTGGGCGGGCGACCGGCCGCGGCTGCGCCGTACCTTCGACCGGGTGCTGACCTGGCTCGGTGCCGCGATCGTGCTGACCCTGCTGATCGTGCTGGCCGTCAACATCCCGCGTGGCGTGGACGCGGCCAAGGACCACTTCGCCAAGCGGGCCCCCGTCTACCCGGACCGCGTCACCGCCTCCCGCTCCTTCCCCGGGCACAAGCCGGAGCTTGCCTTCGACCGGCTGAACAACACCTGGTGGGGGCCGGGGGTGAGCCAGTCGGGCAAGGGCCAGTGGCTGGAGGCGCGATTCGACGAGCCGACCCGGCTGCTGGACCTGATGATCACCCCGGGCGTCTCCACCCGCCCCGACCAGCTCACCCAGTCGGCGCTCCCGCACCGGATCGAGGCGGAGATCACCCTGGCCGACGGCAAGAAGATCACCCGTCAGCTCACCCTCGACCAGGGGGCGGGTGCCCAGCGCCGTTCCTTCCGGGTCGGCACGGTCACGGCGGTCCGCTTCACCATCGAGTCCGCCTACGGAACCTCAGGGAAGAAGCAAGTGGCCATCGCCGAGATCGAGTTCTTCGGCCCGTCGAACTCCGGCGGTTCCTGAGACACGGCGGTCGGCTCAGGCGTAGTCGGTCGAGGGGACCGTGGCGTAGCGGCTCATCATCTCGATCGTCGACTCGGCGTTGAACTCCCGGCCGCCGGCGATCATGTCCCTCAGGTCGCGGAAGTACTGCACGAACAGGTCGGGCGTGAAGGTGTTGATCATCACCGCCGGTTCGTCGCCGGGGTTGGCGAAGGTGTGCGGGGCGCCGGGCGGGATCATCGCGAGGGTGCCCGCCGGGGCGATGTGGACGGTCTCGCCGATGGTGAACCGCACGGTGCCGGAGACGACGTAGAAGCCCTCGTCGTGCTGCGCGTGGCGGTGCTGCGGGGGGCCCTGGGTGTGCGGGGCGATGGTGATCTCGCCGATGCCGAGGCGGTGGCCGGTGGTGCTGCCGTCCTCCAGGATGCGCATCGTGACCGGGCCCAGCCGCATGGTCTCGCCGTCGTCCGGACCGACCACGGACACCTCGTTCATCGCCGACTCCCCTGTGTTCTCCGCGTGTTGGGCGCTCCACGCCGTGGTGCGCCGTCCCGCACACTAGGCGGGCGGCTCTCGTTATGCAAGCGAACTCTTATGATGAGAGCTGTTTGTGATAACGTGCGGAGGACGGTGGGCGACGACGAGCGAATACGGGGAAGTGACGCACCGATGGCGACAGCACAGACGGACACGGGCCGCAGCAATCAGAAGAAGCGCACCCGTACGGCGATCGTCGAGGCGGCCCGCGGACTGATCGGCGGCGGCAGCGAGGTGACGATGCCCGAGGTCGCCCGCGCGGCCCTGGTCTCCGAGGCCACCGCCTACCGCTACTTCCCTGACCTGCCTTCGCTGATCGGCGAGGCCCTGGCCGGTGTCTGGCCCGACCCCGTCGACGCGCTCGCCCCGGTCGCCGACTCCCGCGATCCGGTCGAACGGGTCGCGTTCGCCTGCGAGTTCCTGCTCCGTGGCACCCTGGCCCGGCAGGGCGGGGTGCGCGCGATGATGGCGGCGACCATCGTCCGCCCCGACGCGGCGAACATGCGCCCCGGCGTCCGCTTCGGGCTCATCGACCACGCACTGTCCCCCCTGGCGGCCACCCTCGGAGTGACGGACCCGGACGCCTTCACCCAGCTCAAGCGGAGCCTCGCCGTGGTCGTCGCCGCGGACGCCCTGTTCACCCTCACCGACCAGTGCGGCCTCACCCCCGACGAGGCGATCACCAGCGCCGTCCGCACGGCGACGACCCTGACGGAGGCGGCGGTGCGCGCGGCGGCGGAGGGGGAGGGCTAGGGGCGCCCAGTACCTCTCAACTGGTGGGTACCTCTCAACTGTCCTTTCTCGCTATGGCAGTCGGGTCGGCCACCAGCCAGTGGCCGTCCGTGGTCCAGCCGAGCAGACGGCGGGCGCGGCCCCCGTCCGCCGAGCCGTCGGGGGCGAAGGCGCCGCCGTCCGCGACCAGGCGCAGCCCGGCCAGGGCGGGTGCCAGGCGGGCGGTGACATGGGCGGGGTGGCGGGCCGCCGCCGCGTCCAGGTCGTCGAGCACACGGCGCTGTTCGGCGGGCGGGCAGAGGGACAGGAAGAACACCGACTGCCGCCAGGCGTACGCCGCGTCCTTGACGGCGGGGTACGGCCACGGGTTGCGGTGCACCCGGGCCGTCAGCCGGCACACGGTGCCGAAAGCGCGGCGCGCCAGGTCGGCCCACCCCGGCCCGGGGGCGATGCCGACCCGGCGGACCAGCGTGGCCAGGTTGTGCGTGGTCAGGATCTGGCCCTGCTCGATCACCTTGCCGTCGGCCGCCACCCAGGGTCCGGCGGACGCGGACTCGGACGACCCCGCCGGTGCCGAGGACGCCACCGCGGCCCGCTCCGCGCACAGCCGCGCGAACCCCGGAGAGGTCCGGGGCCCGCCCGAGCGGCCCGCCGCCTTGCCCGCCGCTCCGCTCGCCTCGCGTGCCTCGGTGATCGCCAGCTCGCGGATCGCCGCGTAGTCGATGCCGTAGTACCGCTCGTACAGCGAACCACCGAGCAGCTCGCCCGCGATCCCGGCCGCCACCAGGAACTTGGGGCCGAACGCGTCCATGAAGATGTCCGCGGCCAGCTCCTCCACCAGCGGAGCGCCCAGGCCCGACTGGCGTGCGAGCACGCCGAGTTCGCGCACGAGCGGGTTGGGCAGGATCGTGCCCGGGAACCCCCGCACGGCCAGCTCGCCCAACTGCCGTAGCAGCAGGGCCGCTTCGGCCGTGCCGTCGCCGCGCTGCGCGGCCACCGCCCGCACCCAGGGCAGTTCCTCGATCCGGACCTGGTGCTCCAGGTTGAGCAGGAGCAGCGAACGGCGGTTGCGGAACGCGCGGTAGTTCGCGGCCATCAGCGTCCGCAGCGCCTTGTCCTCGTAGCTCCGCGCGGTGGTGACGGCGACCAACCGCGGTACCAGTGCGGCCAGTACCTCGGCCGACGGGACGACTGCCCGCTCCACCAGGGTGGCGACCGGTGCGCTCAGCGCGCCCTCGACCAGCCGCCTCAGGACAGGCGGGAGTTGGGCACCGGCGGGGACGCCGGTCTCCCGCTCCTCCGGTCCGGACACGGGGGCGAGCACGGGGGTGAGATCGGCGATGCCCGACTCCTGGGGCAGCACGGCGAGCCGGCGCAACGCCACCTGTGCGAGGGCGTGATGGGAGGGCAGAGCGGCCTGGACCCGCTGCGCGCCCCGCAGTTCGGTGTGCGCCGGCGATCCCGGCAGACCGCGCCGCCGCACCATCGACGCGACGGCGTTCCGCAGCAGCCCGAGCCGACGCGCGTCCAACTCCCGCCCGGCGACGGTCTCTTCCAGTGCGCCGCGCAGAATGCCCAGATTCCCCTTGGGACTGCGGTGCTTTCCGCAGTGGGTGTGCTCCTCGGCCAGCAGCCGGTACCGGTCCAACAGGGCGGCGCCGCGCTCCAACCAGGCCTCGTCGGGGGCGAGTTCGAGCACCCGGCCGTCCTCCCCGCCCGCCGTCCCCAGCCAGTGGACGAGCAACTCGTCCCCGAACGGCAGCCATACGGCGAGCGCCTCGCGCTCCGCCTCCACGGCCGCGTTCGGCCGCCGCCGGACCAGCCTGTCCACGGTGTCGGAGACGCTACGGCGGTGCAGCGCGTCGGTGACGTCCGACACCGGCCGGCCGGTTGACGGGCGCGGCAGGAACCGGAGGTGACCGGCGAACGGCTCCAGCTCCGCGACCAGGTCCAGCGCGGCGGCCGTCTCCCCGTGCCGCACCAGCCACGCCATGGTGAGCAGCGCGCACTCCTCGGGCACGGTCACCTCGTACCGCCCACTGTTCAACTGCCCCCACAGCCAGGTGAGTCCGGTGTCGGTGAGACAGTGGGCGAACAGCGCCCGCCGGTCCGCGGGCACGCCGAACTGCTCCGCGAGCCGCGTCTCGTACGACTGGAGCGGGCCGCCCGCGCCCGGGGTGCCCGTGGCGAAGCCGCCGCGCACCACCTCGGGGGTGACCCAGGCCGGGAGCCCGGCGACCGGGGTGCGCGAACCGACCGTCAGCAGACCGCCGGCCATCCCGGCGAGCACCGCACGCCAGCGCTCCACACGGCCCTCCGCGCGACGGCGGGTCTCGGTGTCCTCGTGGGTCAGGGCGGTCGTGAAGGCCTTGGCCAACTGGCCCCGGGCATAGCCGGGGGCCGCGGTGAGGTGCTGCTGCTCAGCGTCGTCGTCCATAAGCCGGCGTGGCAGGTCCTGCCCCTGCGCCCTCCGGGAGAACAGCCCGGTGCTCTGCTGCTGAGCTACACGCCGATGACCAGCGACGCTAGACGCGGAACGGGCCGCCGTACAAGGGGATTTCGGTCATGGTGCCGTCTATAGCACCTTCCGGTGGACCAGTGCCGACAGCAGCAACGCGCCCGGCAGCAGCGGTACCCACACCGTCAGGACGCGGTAGCCGATAACGCTCGCCGTGGCCAGATCCATGGGGGCGCCGAACGCGACCATCGTGAACACCGTCGCCGCGTCCACCGGACCGATCCCGCCGGGGGCGGGAACGGCACCGACGGCGGTGCTGGCGGCGAGGAACGCGAGCACGACCTGCGCCCAGGACAGCGGCAGGCCGAGCGAGGCGCCGACCGAGAAGATCACGGTGGCCTGGAGCACGGGAGCGGCGGCGGCGCCGCCCCACAGGGCGAGGATCCGGCTGGGCATGGTGTGCAACTGCCGTACGTCGGTCAGGGCGGTGCGGACACCGCGGAGCGCCGGGCGGCGCAGTCGGGGGACGGCGGTCAGCAGGACGGCAGCCGTGGCGAGAGCGGTCCCCAGACCGCCGAGGGCGAGGACCAACGACCAGCCGGCGGGAACCAGTTGGCCAAAACGCAGCATCTCGGGGAAGGCGACGAGGAAGACGATCAGGACGAGCGTCTTCGCGATCGGCCGGACGAGCGAGTACAGGGCGAGCGAGGCGGTGGCACGGGCGAGGGGGATGCCGCGGCCCTGGAGGAAGCGCAGCGTGACGGCGTGGGCGCCGATGCTGGCCGGCAGCGCGTGGTTGGCGGCGCCGGCGGCGAACTGGGAGGCGATGAGCAGACCGGTGGGCAGCCGTTCGGGCACGGCGCCCTGGCGGACCAGGGCGGCGGTGCCCCAGCCGAGGCAGGTGAAGAAGAACGCGGCGAGCAGCCACCAGGGGTCGGCGGAGGCGAGCCGGGCCGTGCCCTCGTACATGGCACGCCAGTCGACCGCCGCCCACACGGCGATCAGCAGCAGGGGCAGCAGCGCCAGCACCCTGGTGGCGAGGCGCGCGGCGGAGGGGAGGCGGAGGGAGACGGGGACGGGGACGGGGGTGAGGGTGGGGGTGGCTACGGGGACGGGGACGGGAGTGGGGCCGGTGGTGGAGACGGGGAGCGGCCCGGGGAGGTCTTCGAGCGGAAGCAGGGACACGTGGTGAAACGTTCCCGTCCGGTATGACGTCGTGGTGTCCGTAAGCGGAAGGGGCGCGGGCGGCTGGGCGACGCGGATGACGCGCATGGCCTGAAGGGCACGGGTGAACGCACCGGCCGTACCACCGGCACCACCCACACCATCGCCCACGCCACCACCCCAGATCATTGCCTGAATCAACAATCCATCGGTTTGTTGACTTTAGGTTGAGCGAGCCATTTGAATTCCAGTATGACCCACGCCGAGCGTACGTCCGCCGCCGTCACCGACCTGCCCGTCGACCTCGACGAGGCGGCCCACCGCTGTCTGGTCGCCGGGTTCGACGGCACGACGACCGTGCCGGACACGCTCAAGCGGCTCATCGACCGCGGCCTCGGCGGGGTCATCCTCTTCACCCGCAACGTGCGCGACGCCGAGCAGGTGCGCCGGCTCACCGACGAACTCCGCGCCGTCCGCCCCGACCTGGTCGTGGCCATCGACAACGAGGGCGGCGACATCGGCCACCTGGTGAACGCCGGTGCCCCGGACGTCCCCGGCTCCTACGCCCTCGGAGTCGCCGACGACCCGGCCCTGACCGCCCGCTGCGCCGACGCGCTCGCCGGTCACCTCGCCACGCTCGGCATCACGGCCTCCTACGCACCCGTCGCCGACCTCCAGCACCAGCCGCGCAACCCGATCGTGCGGACCCGCTCCTTCGGCGCCGACCCAGATCTGGCCGCCCGCCACCTCCGCGCTTGGATCACCGCCACCGACACCCGAGGCATCGCCTCCTGTGCCAAGCATTTCCCGGGCCACGGCGGCACAATCACCGACAGCCACCACGGCATCGCGATCGACCCGCGGCCCCACGACGAACTCCTGGTCGACCTCGCACCGTTCCGCGCCGCGATCGCCGCGGGCGTGCCCATGCTGATGAGCGCCCACGTCGTCTTCCCGGCCCTGGACGCCAACCGCCCCGCCACCCTCAGCCGCCGTATCCTCGGCGATCTGCTCCGCCTCGAACTCGGCTTCGACGGCGTCCTGGTGAGCGACGCGCTGGAGATGAAGGCGATCGCCGACGCGTACGGCGAAGCGGCCGGCGCCAGGATCGCCCTCGCCGCCGGAGCGGACCAAGTGATCGTCGCCGTACCGGACTTGGAGGTCACCCTGGGCTGCCGGGACGCCGTGCTCGACGCGTTGCACTCGGGCGTGCTGGCCGAGGAGCGGGTGTGGGAGGCGGCCGACCGGGTACGGCGGCTCGCCGAGCGGTACGCGACCCCGCGCCGGACGGTCGCCGCCTGGGACGCGGACGCGGGACTGGAGGCGGCCCGCCGCGCCGTGCGCACCCGGACCCTGCCGCCGCCGCTGCACGGCGCCCATGTCGTCGACCTGTTCCCGGCCCCGCACCCCGCCCTGAACTGGGGCGGCGAGGACCTCCTCACCGAACTCCGCGCGATCGACCCCACGGCCACCGGCACCGCGCTCAACGCGGAACCGGCCGACCCCGCCGCCCTCGTCGACGGGATCCTCCGCACGGGCGCCCCGCTGGTCGTCGCCACCTCCGACGCCGGCCTGCACCCCTGGCAGGCCCGACTGCGCGACACCCTGGCCGCCCGGCGACCCGACGCCGTCCTGATCGACACCGGACTGCCCGAAGGCGGCGCCCTCTGCTCCTACGGGCGCGGGCGGGTCAACCTGCGGGCGGTCGCGGAGGTACTGGCGGGCGCGTGAGCGTCACGTCAGGTGGACGACCTTCATCGCATGCGTACGACTTCCTTGATGCCCCGCGCCGCCAAGTACCCCTCGTCCTCGGCCCGTTCGGCCAGCACCACCGCCGGGCGGACGCCCTCCGCGCGCAGCCGCATCCACTCCTCGAAGTACGCGCCACCCGGTCCGGACACCGAGCGGGTCGCCGGGGTGCAGTCCAACACCAGGGCCGTGTCGCGGAGTTGGACGGTGTGCGGCTCGGCGATCGCGGCGGCGAAGGCCTCGGCGATCGGCTTGGCGCGGCCCGCCGAGTCGAACAGGCCCAGCGTGTACTCGAGTTCGGGATAGTCGGCGAGCGAGCGGTCCACGTCGTGCGAGCACCACCAGGTCACCCCCCACAGCCCATCGCACTCTGCCGCGTTGCGCACGGTCGCCCGCGCGAACTCCGGGGCGTCGGCCGCCGGGATGTGCGGCTCGGGCGCGCCGGTCTCCTGGACCCAGACGGGCCGGGCCGGGTCGGTGGCGTACGCCTTCGCCAACTCCGTTCCGTACTCGGCGAGATGGAGAACCTGCGGCGAGCGCGGGCCGTACCGGCGGGCGCAGTCCCCGGAGAACACCCACGGGTGGACGGTGGTCAGATCGCCCTTGCGGGCCGAGGCCTCCGGGGTGAACGGATGGTCGTCGCCGTACCAGGCCGCGTCGTACGCGGAGTGCGTGACCAGACGGTCCGCCGGCAGATGCTCGCGGGCGGCGGCCAGCAGCGTGTCGAGATAGTGGTCCACCTCGGCCGGCGTCACCGGGTTGTGCTCCACCAAGTTGTTGAGCTCGTTGCCGAGTTGGAGGCCGATCAGGTTCGGGCGGTCGGCGAGGGCCGCGCCCAGCGTGCGCAGCAGCTCCGCCTGGGCGGTGATCGTCTCCGGGTCGGTGAACACATTGCGGTGGTGCCAACTGCGGGTCCACTCCGGGTAGAAGTCGAAGCTCGACAGATGGCCCTGGACCCCGTCCACGAGGACGTCGAGACCCGCCTCGCCCGCCAGATCGACCAGGTGCACCAACTGGTCCACGGCGGCTTTGCGGATGAGCGTGCGGTTGGGCTGGAGCAGCGGCCAGAGGTGGAAGATCCGGACGTGGTCCAGGCCGAGCCCGGCTATCTGGGCCAGATCCTCGCGGGCGTGCGCCGGGTCGAAGTCGTGCCAGGAGTGGAACCAACCGCGGCGCGGCGTGTAGTTGACGCCGAAGCGGAGCGTAGGAATGGGATCCTCCCCAGGTCCGGTCTTGCTCTCCCTGAATGTATCAACCACCATAGTCAGTAATGAGCAATGATTTGAACCAAGAACGCGCGGTTGATCTCGTCGTCGGCCTCGATGCCGGAGGCACCCGCACCCGTGCCGTCCTCGCCGCCGCCGAGGACGGGCGCGTGTTCGGCGAGGGCGCGGCCGGCCCCGGCAACGCCCTGACCGTCCCGGTGCCGCGCCTCACCGATCACCTGGCCGAGGCGATCGGGCAGGCCGTCCCCGAGCGGGCGCGCGCCCGGGTCGTCGCGGTGTCCGGCGGCTTCGCGGGCGCCACGGCCGCCTCCACCGAGGAGCCGGGACACGTCAACGCCCGCACCGCCCTCACGGCCGCGCTGCGCCGCCTCGGCGTCCCCGCCGACCGGCTCCGCATCTGCAGCGACATCGAGGCGGCCTTCGCCTCCGCCCCCGGCGCCCCGGCGGACGGCCTCGCGCTGGTCGCCGGCACCGGCGCGGTCGCCCTGCGCATCACCGGTCGCCGCACCACGGCCACCGTGGACGGCGACGGCTGGCTCCTCGGCGACGACGGCAGCGGCTTCTGGATCGGCCGGAGCGCGGTACGCGCGGCCCTGCGCATGGCGGACGGCCGCGGCCCTACTACCCTGCTGGCCGGCTCGGTCGGGCAGGCACTCGGAGTGCCGGCCGAGGCGCTGCCCGGCACCGCCGACTGGTCCCGCGCCCACCGCGAGGCCTACCGCATGCACGTCCTCCCCGCCGTGATGGCCGAACTCCCCATCCGCCTGGCCCGCTTTGCCCCCCTGGTCGTCGAGGCCGCCGCGGACAAGGACACCGTGGCGGAGGAGATCCTCGGCCAGGCGGCATACCAACTGACCGCCACGGTCCGGGCGTTGGAGCCGGGCCCCGGCGAGCGGATCGTCGCCACCGGCGGCCTCCTCGGCCCCGAAGGCCCCCTGACCGGCCCCCTCACCGCCCGCCTCCACACCCTCGGCCTCACCCTCGACTGGGTACCGGACGGCTGCCGGGGCGCGGTCGCCCTCGCCCGGCTCGCGTACGACGGTGCCGACCGATGACCGACACCACGACCCCCCTCTACCGCGACCCCGACGCCCCCGTGGACACCCGGGTCCGCGACCTCCTCGCCCGGATGACCCTGCGCGAGAAGGTCGGCCAGCTCAACCAGCGGATGTACGGCTGGGACGCCTACCGCCGCACTCCCGACGGCTTCGAACTCACCGACGCCCTCCGCGCCGAGACCACCCGCTTCGCCGGACTCGGCGCGCTCTACGGCCTGTTCCGCGCCGACGCCTGGTCCGGCGTCGACCACACCAACGGCCCCGGCGCCCAAGACAGCGCCACCTTGGCCGAGTTGGTGCAACGCCATGTCATCGGGAGCAGCCGGCTCGGCATCCCGGCGCTGTTCGTCGAGGAGGTGCCGCACGGCCACATGGCCCTCGACGGCACGGTCCTCCCGGTCAACCTGGCCGTCGGCGCCACCTGGGACCCCGACCTGTACGAGCGGGCCGCCGCCCACGCCGCCGCCGAACTCCGCGCCCGCGGCGCCCACTTGGCCCTGGTCTCCGCCCTCGACATCGCCCGCGACCCGCGCTGGGGCCGCACGGAGGAGTGCTTCGGCGAGGACCCGCACCTCGCCGCCCGCCTCACCGAGGCGCTGGTGCGCGGGATGCAGGGCGAGCCCGATGGCGACTTCGCTCCCGACAAGGCCCCCGTCGTCCTCAAGCACTTCGCCGGACAGGGCGCCACGGTCGGCGGCCGCAACTCCGCCGAGTCCGAACTCGGTCTCCGCGAACTCCACGAGATCCACCTCCCCGCGGCCCGCGCCGGAGTCCGCGCCGGGGCCGCCGCCCTCATGTCCGCCTACAACGAGGTCGACGGCCTGCCCTGCTCCGGCAACCGCGCGCTGCTGACCCAACTCCTGCGCGAGGACTGGGGTTTCGAGGGCCTGGTGATGGCCGACGGCCTCGCCGTGGACCGGCTGGCCCGTATCACCGGTGACAAGGTCTCGGCCGGCGCCCTCGCACTCAACGCCGGTGTCGACCTGAGCCTGTGGGACGAGGGCTTCACACATCTGGAGGAGGCGGTCGAGCGGGGGCTGGTGAGCGAGGAGACCGTCGACACCGCCACCGCCCGCGTACTCCGCCTGAAGTTCGGCCTCGGCCTCTTCGAACACCCCTACGCCACACC
The DNA here is from genome assembly GCF_036227225.1 of Streptomyces sp. NBC_01478. Lineage (GTDB taxonomy): Bacteria > Actinomycetota > Actinomycetes > Streptomycetales > Streptomycetaceae > Streptomyces. The sequence goes on from NZ_CP109444.1 coordinate 8,919,079, forward strand.
CGAGTTGCCCTCGCCGCAGCAGGGCAGGAAGCTGAGCACGGCCCTCGCCCGAGCCGCGGTCACCCTCCTCCACAACGACGGCGGTGTCCTGCCCATCCCGCCGACCGTCTCCCGTATTGCGGTCATCGGACCCCAATCCGCCACCTACGCATACCAGTTGGGCGACTACACGGCACCCCAGCGCGGCGGCATCAGCGTCCTCGACGGCCTACGGCGACTCGCCCCGCCCGGCACCGACCTCCGCCACGCCCCCGGCTGCGCCCTCACCGGCGACGACCTCTCCGGCATCCCCGAGGCGGTCGCCACGGCCGCCGCCTCCGACCTGGCCGTCCTGGTGCTGGGCGGCAGCAGCGCCCGTACCCCCGACACGGACTTCGACGCCAACGGGGCCGCACGGAACGCCGTTTCGGAGATGACGTGCGGCGAGGGAGCCGACCTCGCGGGCCTGGGCCTCGGCCGCGCCCAGCACGCCCTCCTGGACGCGGTCACCGCCACCGGCACCCCCACGGCGGTCGTCCTGATCCAGGGCCGCCCGCACGTCGTCCCCGAACGGGCGGGCGCGCTGCTCACCGCCTGGTACCCCGGCCCGCGGGGCGGCGAGGCCATCGCCGAAGTACTCCTCGGCCGGGCCGAACCGACCGGCCGCCTGCCCGTGTCCGTCCCGCGCTCGGTGGCCCAACTCCCCGTCTACTACAACCACAAGGACACCGAGTACGGCGGCTACGTGGACGCCGACGCCGAGCCGCTGTACTCCTTCGGGCACGGGCTGTCGTACACGAGCTTCGCGTACGGTCCGCCACGCCTCGCGGGGGACGTGATCGAGGTCGACGTCACCAACACCGGGAAACGGCACGGGCGTTCGGTCGTCCAGGTCTACCTCCGGCGGCTGCTCACCCCGGTGTGGCCGCGCACGCTCGAACTGCACGCCTTCCAGGGCGTCGAGTTGGCGCCGGGGGAGAGCCGTAGGGTCGAGATCCCCTTCGGCACCGACCGGTTGGAGCAGGTCGGTGCCGTGGAGATCCGGGTCGCGGAGTCCGCCCGGGCGGCGCTCGCCGTCGAACCCCTCGTCGTACGACTCAGAGCTTGACGGCTCCGGCCGACACACCCTTGTAGAACCAGCGTTGGGTGATGACGAACAGCACCAGCACCGGGATCACGGAGATCACCGAACCGGCCATCACCACCCGCTGGTCGTAGCCGAACGACGAACTCTGCAGTCGTGAGAGGCCCAGCGTCAGCGTCATGTGGTCTTCCGAGCGGAGCACGATCAGGGGCCAGAGGAAGTCGTCCCAGGCGCTGATGAAGGTGTTGATGGTGACCACCATGATCGCGCCCCACGCGGACGGCAGGTAGAGATAGCGGAAGCGCTGCCACTCGCTCGCGCCGTCCAGCATCCCGGAGTCCTCGATCTCGCGCGGCACGGCCAGGAACGCGCCGCGCATCAGCAGGACGTTGATCGCGCCGACGAAGCCGGGCAGCCATACGCCCACCACGCTGTCGACCAGGCCGAGGTCGCGGATGCTCAGGAACAGCGACACCATGATCGACTCGAAGGGGAACATCATGGAGGCGACCAGGAGGATCCAGACCGCCCGACGGCCCTTCCAGGCGGGCTTGGAGAGCATGTAGCCGGCGGTGGTGGAGAACAGCAACTGGCTTGCCACCGACAGGAGTACGACGATCAGGCTGTTCCTGATGTACGTCACCACCGGGACCTGGCTGAAGACCTCGCGGTAGGCGTGCAGGGTCGGGTGGTGCGGCAGCAGGGAGGCGTTCGCGCCGAAGACGTCCTCGCCGGTGCCCTTGAGCGAGGCCAGGAACTGCCAGATCAGCGGGCCGACCGTGAGGCCCAGGACGAGGAGCAACAGCAGGTAGCGGACGAGGAGTTCGCGGGGGCGGCCGTAGTCCCGCCAACGGGGTGTCAGGCGGCGGGACTTGGGCCGCACTGTGGTCGCCGTCATGACTCGTCCTCCTTCGTGAGGCGCTGCGCCAGCAGGGTCAGACCCAGGGTCAGGACGAACAGCGCCACGCTCACCGCCGAGCCGTAACCGGCGTTTCCGGTGATGGGGTCCAGGCCGACGTCCCGGATGTAGAAGGGCAGCGTGCGGTCGGCGCCGCCGGGGCCGCCGGTGGAGCTGCCGAGCATGTAGATCTCGGTGAACACGCGCAGCGAACCGATGCCGGTGAGGGTGCCGACCAGCATCATCGCCTGCCGAACGCCGGGCACGGTGATGTGCCAGAAGCGGCGGGCGGCACCGGCGCCGTCCATGGAGGCGGCCTCGTGCAGTTCTTTTGGAACGTTCCCGAGGGCGGCCAGGTAGAAGACCATGTACCAGCCGAGGCCCTTCCACAGGGTCAGGCCCATCGCGGAGAGCAGGATCAGCCACGAGTCGGACAGGAACGGGACGGCCGACCGGATCAAGTGGGCCTTCTCCAGCCAGGTGTTGACCAGTCCGTCGTCCGCCAGCAGCCACTGCCAGCTCAGGCCGACGACCACGCTGGAGGCGAGCACCGGGGTGTAGAAGGCCGAACGGAAGAAGCCGATGCCGGGCAGGTTCTTCTCCACCAGGACGGCCAGCAGCAGCGGCAGCAGCACCATCAGCGGGACGACGATCACGGCGTACAGGACGCTGTTGCGGGTCGCCAGCCAGAAGTCCGAATCACCCAGCATCCGGGTGTAGTTGGAGAACCCGACGAAGCTCGCGGCGCCGCCGAGCGGCTTGGCGTCCGTGAACGACAGCAGCAGCGTGTTGAGGAACGGGAACACCCCGAACACCGCCGCGCAGACGATCGCTGGAGCGGTCCAAAGCCAGGGCAGCCACCAACGGCGGTACAGCGCGGCCCCGTTGGCGCCGGGCGCGGGGCCGGGGAGGACGGCCCGGGCGATCCTACGTATGCGGGCCGTGCCCGGTGCGGAGGCGACGGCCTCCGCACCGGGCACGGACACCGGCTTCGCGGTCTGTGTCGCCACCGTCAACCAGCCTGCTTCAGCAGCTCGTTGGCCTTGGCCTGGGCGTCCTTGACGGCCTGCGCCGGGCTCTTCTTGCCCTGCATGGCAAGCTGTACCTGGGACACGATCGCGTTCTGCACGGCCGGCGAGAGGTTGGTCTGGTAGGCCGTGGTCGTCTTGAGCTGGTCGGCGACCAGCTTGCGGGCCTGCGCGAACTGGTCGGTGCCGCTGACATCTTGGAAGAACGGGTCGTTGAGCGAGGTGGTCGTGGTCGGGAAGATCACCACGTCCGGGTCCTTGGCCCAGGCCGTCTGGTTCTCGGCGTTGGTGAGGTACTCCGCGAACGCCAGTGCCACGGGGGCGTGCTTGCTGGTCGCGGCGACCGAGACGTACTGCGGGGCACCGGTGGTGTGGCCGAGCGCGTCGAAGGGCTGCTGACCGACGCCTGTCTTGGCGTAGATCGAGGGGCTGTTCTGCTTCACGAACCGCACATAGCTCGGGTTCGTCGAGCCGTAGGCGACCTTGCCCTGCGTGTACGGCGTGGACGGGTCGCTGCTGGAGGACAGCGAGTCCTTCGGCATCGCGCCCTCCTTGTACAGCTTCGCCATCCACGAGACCCACTGCGTGGTGCGCGGATCGTCCGCGAACACCGCCGACTTGCCGTCGCTGGAGAGGGTCTTGATGTTCATCTGGTCGAAGTCCGCCGGGATGCGCCAGATCGGGTTGGCCATCGTCGCGTAGTACTTGCCCTTGGCCGACTTGGCGATCTTCTCGTAGTCGGCGAACAGCCCGAAGATCGTCGTCGGCGGCTTCGCGGGATCGATCCCGGCCTTCTTCAACAGGTCGGTGTTGTAGGTCAGGACGATGCCGCCGGTGTACCAGGGGAGCACGGTGTGCAGCGCGGAGCCCGAGGCGTCCTTGAAGGTGCTGGTCTTCCAGAACGCGGGGACGAACGGCTTGCCGACGTCGGGGTCCTTGACGCCCAGGTTGAGCAGATAGCCCGCCTTCGTGAGGGCCGTCGCCGTCTCGGCGTTGAGGTTGATGACGTCGGGCAGCGTGCAGGCCTGGGCGTCGGCGACATTGCGCTGGGTGAAGGTGCTGTCGCCCGGGTCGTCGATCCACTTGACCGACGTACCGGGGTGGGCCTTCTCGAAGGACTTGATGACCCCGTTGAAGAAACTCCCGAAGTCCTTCTTCAGGTTGGTGGTCTGGAAGGTGATGCCGCCCTTCACCTCACCGGTGAGCTTCCCGGACCCCACGTTGCCCTTGTCGACCTTGCAGCCGCCCGCGGTGGAGTCGCTGTCGCCCGAGCCGCCGGACAGCCCGCAGCCGGCGGCCGTCAGGGTGAGGACGATGATCCCCACCATCGATCCGGTCAGTCTTCCTGTGCGCATCGCTGCCCTCCTGAGCACCAGCCAACCACTGGTTCAATTAACCAACTTCGACCTTGATTGATGAAAAGGTGGACCAGAATTCATCGGAGGTCAATGGGTTCCCATGTTGCTTTTAGGTTCCGGGCGCGATCAGTGCCGGTGCTCGTGGTCCGGGTGCGCCGGATCGCCAGGGTGTTCATGGCCGGCGGTATACACAACTCCGGCCTTGGCCTGGTCCAACCAACCGAAGAAGGCCCGCCGCCCCGCGGCCCGCCGCAACGCGCGCGCGACCCCCTCGCGTGCCTGCTCGTACGGCACGAAGTCCTCCGATGACACCCCGCCGAACGGGTCGACACCACGCCGCAGCGCCTCCGCCGTGAGAAAGCGGTCCCGGTTCCGGTCGTAGTAGTCCCGCACACTCGCCTCCGCGACCTCCTGCTCGCCCTCCAGCTCGGCCAGCAGCAGCCGCGCGGCCGGGGAGTGCGCGAGAGCCGCCGCGACGATGCTGCCGAGATCCGCGACATCGGTCTCGGCGACGGCGAGCACCCGGTCCGGCGCCACCTCCGCCGGAGGCTTCAACCCCCGCTCCACGCACGCCCGTTGGGCCAGCTCGTCGATGACCACCACCTGGGTCGCCCACCGCCGTCGCTGCCGCTCGGCCCGTGCGAGCGCCTCGGGCCGGGTGGCATCGGGGTCCCGGGCCGGTACGGCCGCCAGCAAGGCGTCCACGCGCCTCTTGGCGACGCCCGCGCCCCGCACCACGGCCGCATGCTCCGCCGTCACGGGGTCACCTCCAGCGCGACGGCCTCCGTGTAGGCGACACACTCGTGCCAGGCGACCTTCACCAGCAGCCAGTACGACCCCGGCGCCACCGCCGAACCGTCCACCTCGACCACGCACTCCCGCTCCGCGCCCCCGGCCACCGTGAACCCCTGGCAGCCCGGCTCGACACCGGCCCAGGTGCCCCACGAGGAGACGGCCCAGAGGGTGCCGTTGACGGGCCCCCGGGTGGTGTTGCGGACGGTCACGGGGACGCGGGCGCGTTCACCCGCGCGTACGGTGATCCGCTCAACTCCCAGCCGGGACACAAGCGTTGGCCCGTGGTGTCCGTCCGGCACGTCCAGCGCCACGGTGTCCTCGTACGTCTGCCCGCCGTAGGAGAGCCGCGCGGCGAGCCAGTGGCGGCCGGGGGCCGGGTCGGGCGGTGGTGTCACCGTGATCTCGGAGAGGGTGAACCCGGACGGGCCCAGCGCGTACGGCAGTTCGGCGGGTTCGGTGGTCCAGCCGGGCGGTACCTCGAAGGTCACCGTGCCGGACACCGGCGCGTCGGTGAGTTCCGAGCCGACCCGGACGGTCGCGGTGACCGGGCCGGCGGCGGTGAGTGTGCCGGGGGAGAGATATACCGACACCGGCATGTTCCCCCGGGGCGCGGGACCGGAGTTGTGCAGCCAGTAGCGGGTGTGGATCGGCTGAGCGGGCTCATGTGCCCCGATTCCGGGCCCGGTTGAGGTCTCGGCGGCGGTGGTCGCCAGCACCGTCGCGACCTCGAAGCCGGTCAGGTCGAGGGCGAGCCCGCCGTCCCGCTCCGGCGTCAACTCCTCACCGGGCGCCTCCAGTACGTCGGCCCGGGCGCCCTCGGTCCAGTCGCGCGGCCCGTGAATCCGGGCCCGCACCGGCCGGCCGTTCACCTCGTGCATCCGGACGACGACTCCGCGCCCCGGGTCGACCGGTACCGCGCTGCCCCGGGCGAGCGGGGAGCCGAGCGGCTTGAGGGCGTCGAGGACCACCTCGCCCGCCGGTTCCAGGGCGAGCAGGGTGAACTTCCTCGGCAGGGTGCCCTGGTGGGCGGAGGTGCGGAGGCGGGCCGTCAGCGGGTGGTTGAACTCATGCCCGGCCTGCGGGAGTCGCGCCGCACGCCAGTCACCCGCGCCCGCGACCACGGCGTACTCGAACTCATGGGTCCAGCGCTGGAGTTGGAAGGCGGAACCGTCGGGGGCCGTGCGGCGGGGCGGGTCGACCCAGATGCCGGAGGGCCAGCCGGTGCAGGAGCGCATGAGGGACATGTAGAGGTCGCCGGAGGAGGTCACGACACAGCCGGGCGTGCCCCGGTTGAGGACGGCGAAGCTGCGGCCGTCCCAGGCGTCGCCTGGCGGCAGGGCCTCGCCGCCGCCCGCCGCCGTGGCCGTGAGGACCGCGTCGTCGAGGTCGGCGATCAGCGCGTCGACCGCCTTGGCGTCGTCCTCGGGGCGGGCGCCCGCCACCACGAGCAGCGGCAGCCGTTCCAGGTCGCGCAGGTCGGCGCCGGGCACCCACTCCTCGCGCAGCCCGGCACGCGGCGCGACCCACACGGCGGCCACCCCCCGCTCGGCCAACTGCCGGCGCAGTTCGCGTCCGGCGGCCGGGTCCCAGCCGAGGGCCTCGGCGACCACCGAGTTGCGTTCGGGCGCGCCCACGGCGATCCGGAAGTCCGGGAGATTGGAGTCGACTTCGAGGTCGCCGTAGCGCGGACCGCCGGCGATCGTCGAGGTCGCGGTGACTCCGACGCGGACCAGCGCCGCCGCGAGCGGGGCACCGAGTTCACCGGCCTCGCCCCAGTCGGCGTAGACGAGTTCGGCGACCCCGATCGACCGGTGTCCGAGCATCCGCCCCGACTCGTCGTGCACCGCGACCCGCGCGGTGGACCCGAGTCCGAACCAGGTGTTCGCCGGGTTGTCGAGCGTCCACGGGAACTCCTCGCTGTCCACCTCGACGAACCCGAACCCGCGCCCGATCACCGCGTCCGCCACCTCGTGCACGGGCAGCCCGCCGGTCACGTCGGACGGCCAGCGCACCCGGATCAGCCGGTCGGCGCCGTCGTACCCGTCGATCGTGGTCGTCACGTCGAGGCGCGGGACTCCGGCCCACAGCGTCAGCCGCTGGGTGTACCGGAACAGTCCGAGGTCGGCGCTGACGGTGATCCGCGAACCGGCGGGCGAGTGCCGGACATCGATGTCGGCGGTGACGTCCCGGCTGCGGGCGGCGGTGGTCCCGGTCGGCGTGAGATGCCACGGGCCCTCGCCGAAGCGCGGGTGCCGCGCGTACTCCTCCTGTACGACGAGTTCGTTGCCGATGTCACCGGCTCGCAGCAACTCCCGCTCGTCCGCGCCGAGTTCGCGCAGGCTGCTGACGCCGCCGCCGCGCGCGGGGTCGACTGTCAGCTCGTAGAACTCGTTGCGGATGGTGAGGCCCTCGCCGGGCGTCCATCCGGCCACCGAACCCGGGGCGAGCGGGAGTGCCTTGAGGCCCATGCCGGGTACCTCCGGTACGACGACCCGGAGTTGATCGCCCTCGCGTACGGCGGGCAGGGGCAGACCGGTGTCGTCGAGGGGGACCATGCCGGGGTCGGCGACGGTGAGTACGTCCCGCCGGTCCCAGGTCGCCGCGTTGAACACGACCAAGTCTTCTGTGGCGCCCGGGAGTTGGGTGACCTTCTCGGCGATGGCCGCCGTCGCGTCGGCGTGCACCGCCTCCGCCAGGTCGTACAGCTCGCGCCAGCCGGTCATCAGGTCGATGTACACCTGGTCCGACTCGGAGCCGGTGATGGCGTCGTGGTGGGCGCCGTAGACGAGCTGCCGCCAGGCCTTGTCCAACGCGGCGTCCGGGTAGGGGTGTCGGGCGACCAGCGAGGCGAGAGTGGCCCAGGCCTCCGCGTCGGCGAGGAGGGTCTCGCCGTGGCGCTGGGCCTGCTTGGTGTCGATGTAGGAGACGTCCTTGCCGGTGTAGACCGGGTTCATGTCCCGGGTCTGCGGGGACGCCTTGCGGCCCTCCTGGTCCAACTCGGCGCGCACGGCGGCGAAGAAGTCCCGGGGGATTCCGCTGACGAAGCGCGGCCAGACGTAACGGGCGTTCCAGTCCCGGTGGATGTCCATCACCCAACGGCACGGCGGCGCGTAGTCCCCGCCGACCGGGAGCAGCACATTGCGGGTGAGCGCGACCTTCTTGAGCCCTCGGAACAGCTTCAGGGCCGCCGCTTCGGCCTCGGGGAGCGTGGGCGCGTTGTCGATGGCCCAGCCGGCGCCGTAGTGATTGACCATGTAGGCCGTGAGCAGCCCGCGCCCGGACGGGGCGATCCAACTGAACTCGGCCGGGAACTGCATGCGTTGGGGATCGCGCGGTTCCTCGCCGAAGACGGAGAGCGTCGGCCCCCACTGGTGGAACGGCCCGCGCGCCCACGAACTGGAGGACACTCCCGCGTCCGCCATCAGCCCGGGGAACTGCGGGTCGTGCCCGAACGCGTCGAGCTGCCAGGCGGTTTCGGGAGTCGCGCCGAGGATGCCGCGCTGAAAGCCGTCCCCGTACAGGGCGTTGCGTACGGTCGCCTCGGCGCCGGTGAGGTTGGTGTTCGGCTCGTTGTAGGTGCCGCCCATGATCTCGACCCGGCCGGTGCGGATCAACTCCCGTAGGAAGGCCCGCTCTTCCGGGAAGGCGTCCCAGTACGGCTTGAGGTAGTCGACCTCGGCGAGCACGAAGGTGTACGCCGGGTCGCGGCGGGCCAGGTCGCAGTGGGCGCGGACGAGGCTCATGCCGGACTGGCCGCGCGAGTCGAAGGTGCGGGCGGGGAGGCCGGTGGAGGCGGGGTCGTCGGCGACGTCCCAGGTCTCGGTGTAGGCGCCCTGGGTGTTCCACCAGACGGGGTCGTAGTGGAAGTGGCTGACCATGAACATGGTCCAGCCGGGCTCGGCGGCCGTGAACTCGGCGCTGTACGTGGCCAGTTGGTCGCCGTCGGCCGCCGTCACCTCGATCGCGCGCCGCTCGCCGGGCGCGAGGTCGCAGGTCACGGGTATCTCGGCGTGCGCGGTGCCGTCCTCGCCGACGACCGTCTCCGCGCTGCCGTGCAGGCCCGGCCCCTCGACCGTCAGGCGGACCGGCCGGCCGGGGACATGGGCGAGTTCGGCGGCCACCACCTGGAGCGGATGCTCGGCGGTGCCGACGAACAGCTCGGTCGACAGGGCAGCGGTGACACGCATGGGTCTCCTACCAGAGGCTCGGCGGAGCGCCCATCCTGACACCGCGAAGATGATTCAAACAACCATCCCCGCGTAACTTCGGTGGTTCATCCATGCAGACTCGGCCGAGATCACGACCCGGTCTCGGCTCGGATCACCGGCCCCTGCGGGACTTCACCGTGTGCTCCCCGGCGATGTGGTCGGTGAGGGCCAGCGAGGCGCTCGCGCGCTGGTAGGAGAGCTGCGCGATGCGGACGTAGAGGCAGTCGATGAGGACCAGCACGGAGTGGCGGGCGCCGATGATGCCGGTGGGGAAACTTGTCGCCGAGGACGAGGAGATGAGCCGGATGTCGGCGGCGCGGGCGAGCGGGGAGCGCGGGTCGGAGGTGAGGGCGACCGTGGTGGCGCCGCGCTCCTTGGCCAGTTCGAAGGGCTCGAGGGTCTCGCGGGTCGAACCGGAGTGGGAGATGCCGATGGCCACGTCCGCCGGGGTGAGCAGGGCGGCGGAGGTGGCCGCCGCGTGCACCTCGGTCCAGCCGCGCACCGCGCAGCCGATGCGGAACAGCCGGGTCTCGGTCTCCTGCGCGATCGCCCCGCTGCCGCCGGTGCCGTAGACGTCGATGCGCCGGGCGCGGGCGGCGGCGGTGGCCGCGCGCTCCACCGCGTCGAGGTCGATCCGGTCGATGGTCTGCTGCACCGCGCGCAGGTCTGCACTGCCCACGACCTGCACGACCCGCTCCAGATCGTCGTCCGGGGAGATGTCCGGGCCGATCTCGGCGGTGCCCCAGTCGGAGACCTCGCCGCGACCGCGCTCCTGGGCCAGTTCGATCAGCAGATGCTGGTACGAGTCGAGGCCCACCGCCCGGCAGAACCGGGTCACCGTCGCCTGCGAGGTGCCGGTGCGGCGGCCCAGCTCGGCGGCCGAGCAATGGGTGACGGCGGCCGGATCCTCCAGGATCAGCTCGCCGACCTTCCGCAGGGAGCCGGCCAGCCGGGGCAGCTCGGTGCGGATCAGGGTGGTGACGTCTGTCGGGGGCATGTGGAGAAGGTATCAGCCACCCCAGAGGCCATCGATTGAATACCAGGACCGCATATGATTTATTGATTCATTGATCTAGAAAGAACAGGTGGTTTGATCCACCGGTGGGGAGAATCGCGTGTCCGCCGAGTCCGTGAGCGCCGAGACCTTCGCGCGCGAGAGCCTGGCCGTCCTCCAGCACATCACCGAGTCCAGCCGCGAGACCGTGTCCCGCGCCGCCGAACTGATCGCGGACTGCGTCCGCACGGACGGCGTCATCCAGGCCTTCGGCACCGGCCACTCCCAGGCCATGGTCCTCGAACTCGCGGGCCGCGCCGGGGGTTTGGTGCCCACCAACCGCCTGAGCATCGCCGACCTCGTCCTCTACGGCGGCGACGCCCCGAGCGTCCTCGACGACCCGCTGCTGGAGCGGCAGGCCGGAGTCGCCGAGCGCCTCTACGACCTCGCGGCGCCCCGCCCCGAGGATCTCTTCGTGATCATCTCCAACTCCGGTGTGAACAAGGTGATCGTGGAGATGGCCCTGCGTGTGAAGGAGCGCGGGCACCGGCTGCTGGCCATCACCTCGCTCGCCCACACCCGCGCGGTCCCGGCCGGTCACCCGAGCGGCAAGAAGCTCGCCGACCTCGCCGACGTCGTCCTCGACAACGCGGCCCCGCGCGGTGACGCACTCCTCGAACTCCCCACCGGGGGAGCCGTGTGCGCGCTGTCCACGCTCACCGGCGCGATGCTCGTGCAGTTGTCGGTCGCGGAGGCGGCTGCCCGACTGCTCGCCTCGGGGGAGCGCCCGCCCGTATACGTCTCGGCCAATGTGCCGGGCGGCTTCGAGGGCAACCTGGAGCTGGAGGAGCGGTACGCGGGGCGGATTCGCCGTACGGCGAGCTGAGTCGAGGCCTGTGGACGAGCGGCCGGAGCCCCCGGAACCGGGCCGCGACCGCTCGTCGTCACCTGCGCCGCACTCGACGGGAGTCGGACAGGAATTGCTGGAATCACCGAGTGATGCTAGGCGCGGTGAATGCATCATTCAATGGGGGCCAGCCGGTAGTCCGCCCGTGCGGAGCACCGTCGGGCCCTCCTCCGCGATGCGGTCGAGCACGGCCGACGGCAGGCCCTCGTCGGTCACGACGGTGTCGAGCCGGTCCAGCGCGGTCACGTTGAACCGCTCCACCGTGCCCCACTTCGCGCTGTCGGCGAGCAGCGCGACCGAGCCGGCCGCCTCCATCACCGCCTGCCTGAGCAGCACCTTGTCCATCGAGAAACTCGTCACGCCGTGGGACAGGTCCCAGGACCCGGCGCTCAGGAAGGCGAGGTCGAGATTGATCGCGCCGACCGTCCTGGCCGCGAGCGCGTGCGTGCCCGCGGCTGTGCCCGGGACCGGTCCAAGCTCGCCGACTGGGACACCTTCTGGAAGACGGCAGAGGCCAACGAGTGCCGGTGGAAGGACGGTCGGCGGCTGGTTTTCGGCAACCGGACCGACGGGATCACCGCGGACGAGTTCGCTCGTGCGCTGGAGACCCTGACTGCATAGGAGACGGCTCAGTCCCGCCGCGCCACCAGCCGATACGCGTTCGACACCCCCAGCCGGTGCGACAGCCGCTTCACCACGAACCGGTCCAGCAGCGTGCCCAGGATCAGCGCCGGGATCCCCGCGATCAGGACCGCCGCGCGGAGCACACGGGCCAGACCGGTCGGGGGCTTCGGCAGCCAGGGGAGGTCGTCGCGGGGCGCGGCCGTGTCCAGGGCCAGCCAGGTGCCGGCGAGGAGGTCGACCGGGTCGTGCGGCTCCGCGTGCTGTTCGGCCACGACCGTGAAGCCGAGGTCCGTGAGGCGGGCGCGCAGGTTCTCGACCGGGACGAAGTGCAGGTGCTGCGGCTGGAGCCACGGCAGCCACCAGCGGCCCAGCAGCCGGGAGTAGCGGCTGTCGGGGTCCGGGACCTCGATCAGCAGATGCCCGCCGGGACGAACGGCCGTGTGCGCGGCGGCCAGTTCGCGCTCGGGCTCGGTGCTGTGCTCCAGGTAGTGGAACATGCTGACGACGTCGTAGTGGCCCGCGAGATTCGGGGCCAACTCGGGGAAGCTGCCGCGATATCCGCGCTCCACCCGCCCCGCCTGCTCGGCGAGTTCGGCGCCGTCCGTGAAGTCGAGGCCGTCGAAGGTGGTGCCGGGGTACACCGTGCGGGCCGACTCGCAGAAGTGCCCGTGCCCGGTCCCGACGTCCAGCCAGTTCTTGGGCGTCGGGGAGTGCGGGAGCAGTGACTGCGCGCGCTGCTCGTACATCTTCGTCCGGGCCGCGAAGGTGTTGCCCAACTGCTTCTCGCCCAGGCCGTCGTAGAAGTCCCGGTAGTAGAACTCCAGCCCCGCCGGGCTCAGTCGGGGATTCTGGAAGGTGTGCCGGCACTCCTCGCAGCGGTCCAGGACGAACGTGCCCGGCTTGTGCTGGATCAGGTCCTTGGTGCGCAGCCGGGTCCGCAGGCGGGGCGACTCGCACCAGGGGCACGTCTCGCGCCTGGGCTCGAAGAAGCGGTCCAGGCCGTCGGCCAAGTCGGCCTGGTAGACGGGGCGCAGCGCCGCCACCTGCTCGGTGCGGCTCGGGGGCTTGGGGTCGTCCTCGGTGCTCACGGGGTCTCCTTCGGGGGCGCGCCGGTGGCCAGCAGCTCCAGGTGGGTGGCCGCCGCGCGGGTCCCGCCGGCCGCGCGGAACGCCGTACGGACGCGCTCGGCCGCGGCGCGGTGGTCGGGTTCGTGGAGTACGGAGTCGATGGCCGCGCCCAGCTTGGGTGCGGTGACCCGGCCGAAGCGGACCCGGATGCCCGCGCCCGCGCCGGTGACCTGGCCGGCGATCACCGGCTGGTCGTCACGGATGGGCGCCACGACGAGGGGGACGCCGTGCCACAGCGCCTCGCACACCGTGTTGTGCCCGGCGTGCGAGACGACCGCGTCCGCCCTCTCGAGCAGCGGGAGTTGGGGGATCGAAGGCAGGACGAGGAGGTCCTTGTCCGCTGCGTCGGACGGTTCCAGCGCGCCGCCCGGATCCGCGATCACCGCCTGGACGCGGTCGGTTCGCGCCCGCAGTGCCGTCACGCACTCGGTGAGGAAACGGGCACCCACATCGGTGTTGGCGGTACCGAGACTGACCAGCACCAGGGAGCGGGACCGGTCCAGCCAGTCCCAGGGGAAGTCCGGCGCGGCCGGGCGGGCCGCGATCGACGGGCCGACCCAGCGGATCTGCTCGCCCTGCCGCGCCTCGGGGCCGACGAGTTCCGGGGTGCTGAACGCGAGCACCAGATGCGGGGAGAAGCGCGGGTCGGCGGTGCCCGACGGGTCGCCGATCTCCGCGCGGAGTCCCTTCAGCAACTCGTCCAGCCAGAGGCCGACTTTGGGCATGCCCGCGAAGACGTCCGTGAACTCGGCCGAGGTGGTCGCCGAGGTCGCCCACGGGATGCCGAGGCGCTCCGCCACCAGACCGCCGGCCAGGGCCTGTTGGTCGGCGACGATCACATCGGGTCGGAACTCCTCGACGGCGGCGGCGACTCCGGGCGCCATCTGCTCGGCGAGCGGTGCGAGGAAGGCCTCCCACAGGAACTTCAGCGCCTCCGGCCCACGGATGTCCGGCGGCCGTACGCCCTCGCCCGTGCCCGGCACCGGTCCGGCGCACGGGAACACCCGCGCCGACCCGCCCGCGAGCCGCCGTACGAGATCGGGGTCGGCGCACGCCCACGCCAACTCGTGTCCGCGTGCGGCGAGTTCGGCGGCCACGCCCGTCGCCGGGTTGATGTGGCCGACCAGCGGCGGTACGACGAAGAGGAACCGGCTCACCGGACGCCCGCCGTGCGCGCGTTCGCCTCTTGGATCAGGGAGAGGATGTGGCCGCCGACCGTGCCCGCCGCCTCGACCAGCACGGAGTGCTCGTGGCCGGGGACGACGACGGTCCGGCAGTCGGGGAGCACGGACTCCAGCCAGGGGGTGAGTTCGGCGAGGTCCGAGTCGCCGCCGTAGACACCGAGCACCGGGCAGTGCACCGCGCGGATCTGATCCTCCGTCAACACCCCGCTGGCCGGGATGTCCTGGGACAGGGAGGTCTCCCGGGCCAGTCGGGCGGCGCCCTTCGCGAGGCGGGCGGTGTTGTGGCCGCGGTTCGCGCTGATCCAGGCGATCGCGTCGTCCTCGTTGTGCGCCAGCTCGTGCAGCACGCGCTGCAGGATGCCGCCGAGTTTCGGTGCCCAGGCCGCCGTCGCCGGTTCCGACTCGATGAGGGAGACGCTGGCGGCCCGCTCCGGATGGCGGGCCGCGTAGCCGAACGCCACTGTCCCGCCGTAGGAGTTGCCGACCAGATGGACCGGTCCGGTCACCTCCAGGCGGTCGAGCAGCGCCTCCAGGTCGTCGATGTTGTCGTCGAGGGTGTAGCCGGTGGCCGGCCGCCCGCTGCGGCCGTGGCCGCGCAGGTCGTACATGACGACGTCGATGCCGGCCAGCGCGAACGGCGGGGCGATGGTGAAGTAGTAGCTGGCCAGGCTGTCGGTGAGCAGACCGTGCACCAATACCGCCGTCGCGATGGGGCGGCGGCCCTCGGGCGGGCTCATTCGCTGTACGTGCAACCGGAGTTGACCGGTGTCGACCATCGCCATGGCTCAGCCCGCCTCGGCTGCCTTGAGGCTCTGCACGACATACTCGACGAGCCGGCCGACGGTGAGTTCGATGATCTCGTCGAACTCCATCCCGGCCAGGAACTCGGCGAAGTTGACCTTCGTGCCGTAGTGCTCCTGGAGCAGACCGGCCAGGGTCACCAGGTCGATGCTCTCCAGCTCCAGATCACGGTTGAAGGTCGTCGTCATGGTGATCTCGACGTCGTCGACGCCGTACTCGTCCTCCAGGAGCGTGGTCAGCATGCCCGTGAGGTCGGCGAGGACGGTGTCCTCGGTGGTGGGGGTCATCGGTCGTACTCCTCTTCGTGCGCGGGTCCCGTCGTCCAGGCCACGACGTAGGTCCTGTCCGGCAGATTGGGGGGATTGCCGGCCGGCTCGCAGTGCACCGTGTAGGCGCGTTCCAGGCGTCCCGACACCAACAGCCGTGATCCGGAGTCCACTTGGAACACGGCGAAGTCGCGCGGTCGGCCGCCGAAGCCGGTGCCCTCCGCCTTGGCGACCGCCTCCTTGGCCGCCCAGAAGCGGGCGAACCACAGCGCCTCGGACTCGCCGGTGGCCGCCGACTGGGTGTGCAGCAGAGCGAGTTCCTCCTCGCCGAGTGCGGTGGTGAGGGTGGCCGGGGGGCGTTCCACGACCTCCTCGATGTCGATCCCGGGGCCGGGGCCGGGGGAGTGCGGCCGGACGATCGCGACCGCCGCCTCGGCGCGATGGGCCAGCGAGACATCCAGCGGGGGCAGGGTCCGGCCGTGCAGACCGGTGACGTACGGGCGGCCCGACTCGTCGTTGTGGACCCGGATCTCCGCCGGATAGACGGGCCCCTCGCCGTGGCTCCACAGCCACTGCCGTACCGCGTCCTTCACCGCGATCCGGCCCAGCAGCCACTGCCGGCGCCCGCGCGGCGGATGCTCGGCGTACTGCGAACGCTCCACGCTGCTCAGGGAGTTGCGCATGATCAGATCGCGCGAGGCGAGGTCGGGCCAGCGCTCGTTCAGCAGGGTCCGGCCGCCGGGGCGGGCCTCGGAGAGGGTGTTGCGCTCGGGGAAGCGCTCGACCGGCTTGGTCTGCGGGTCGTTGTCGAAGCGCCGGTCCTGCCAGCCCGTCAGCTCCGCCCACACCTCGCCGTCGACCGTGAGCTGTACGTCGGCTTCGAGCGCGGTGTCGGTGAGCGAGGTGATCCGCACCAGGCACTCGACGTCCGTGCCGGGGCGCGGATGGGGGCCGTAGAAACGCATCTCGCGCATGCCGACCGGGAAGACGACGGTGCGTTCGGTGCGGGTCGCCATGATCCAGTAGCCGAGGATCTGGCCGACGTTGTCGAGCAGGGAGCCCGGGGCGGGCGGTGTGGTGATCGTGCCGCGTACGTGGCGGTCGCCGATCGCGGTGAGTTCGGTGACGCCCTGGAACGCCGGGCCGTGGAACATCCAGCGCTCGTCGTAGAGATGGGCCGCGGTGTGGTCGGGGACGCGCTCGGTGGTGGGGTCCGGGCGGGGGTGCGGCGGGGGTGACGGGGCGTGGGCGGGGGCCAGTTCGACCACGCCTCGGGCGTGCGGGCCGAAGGAGACGGCGAGTCGGTTGGTCGTGTCCGCAACTACGCGTACCGGTACGTCGATCGAGGGCGTCGCCGTGAGCCATCGGTCGAACCGCGCGTCGTGCACGGCGACCGCGCGCATACCGGGCGCGGTCCGCTCCGCCGCCTCGATGATGTGCTGGACGATCGTGGTGGCGGGGACCACCGGCCAACGGTCCGCCACGTCGGGCCAGTTGGGGCGTTGCGGGAAGAAGCAGTGGTCCATGAGGTAGGGCATGGACTCGGGGGAGACATGGACCGTGGTCTGCCATTCCCGTGGGGGAGCGGGAGGCGCGGCCGCGATGCGGGGTACGGGGGCGGGCGCGGTCGGTGTGCCACGACGGCTGCCCGCGCTGATGAGTTGGGCGGCCGTGTCGGCGGTGTCGCGCATGAGGGCGTGCAGTTCGGCGGCGGCCGGGAAGCGGTCGGTGAGGGCGTGGAGGGGGGACAGGGCGGCGAGGGCCGGCGTGTGCGCGGCGGCCGGTGTGCGTAGTTCCGCCCGCAGCTTCACCAGGGTCGGGGCGTCGAGGGACACGAGTGCGCCGGCCATGTCGAGCCGTACCGGGGGCCGTTCGTGTCGTGGAGCGGGTTTCCGCAGGGCCAGTGCCAGCGGATCCACCGTCGCGCCCGCGGACCACAACGCCACGGCCACGCGCCGGAGTTGGGCCAGTCCGGAGCGGTGGGGCGAGTTGGCGGCGACGACCAGGTGGTCGCGTCCGCCGAGCGTGGCGTCGATCAGGGAGCCGAGCTGGCCCGTGCCGACCTGGACGAACGCGCGATGCCCGGCGGTGTACATGGCCTCGACGAGCTGGCGGAAGCGCACGGGTTCCAGGAGGTGGCGGATGAAGAGCTCACGTACCGCCTTCTCGTCCGAAGGGAACGGCGAGGCGGTCGTTCCCGACCACAGAGGGACCGTCGGCGGATGGAGGCGGAAGCGGTTCGTGGCCTCTTCGATCGGCGCGAGGTAGGGCTTCAACATCGGTGTGTGGAAGCCGGATTGGAACGGGAGGACCTGACTCAGGACGCCCTGCGCGCGGAAGGACCGCACGAAGGCGTCCACGGCTTCGGCGGGTCCGCACACCATCGACTGGCCGGGCGCGTTGTCGTGGGAGAGCACGATCCCGGCGCCGGTCCACTCGTCGGCGAGCGCCGCCAGCACGCGCTCGGCCGGGGCGCCGATCGCACCGAAGGCCAGGCCCGGCACCGTCACCGAGTCGGGGTCGAACGACTCCATGAAGTCGCTGACCTCGTCCGGCGAGTACACCCCGGCGGCCGTCATCGCGGTCCACTCGCCGACGCTGTGTCCGGCGACCGCGTCCGGGGCGACTCCCATCCTGCGCAGCGCGGCGTCCAACAGCCGCCCGACACCGACGACATCGAAGCCGTGACGGCCGACATCCCCCACCTGAGCCGGAGTTGAGGACTTGTTCTCGCGCAGTCCGAAGTGCGCGGCGATGTCCTCGACCCGGGGCGTGAAGTCGCCCTCGAGACCCGGGAAGACGAACGCCAGCTTGCCCCCGCCGGGCCCGATCAACGGACTCGGCGTGAACCACACATCGCTGCGGCCCTGCCACGCCCGCCCCTTGGCGATCGCCCGGCGGGCCAGCGCGAGCCGCTTGGCGTCCGGGGCGACGATGCCGAGCCGGGAGCGCCCGGACGGGGGACCGGTCCGGGCCGAAGCCGCGGCCAGTACGGCGGAGTCGTCGGCGTCCAGCAGGGCGGCGAGGGCTTCCGGGCTGTCGGCGGCGAGGATCAGCACGCGCTCCGGCTCGTCGACGACCACCGCCGACGCACGTGACGCGCGCGCCCCCGGCGCCTCCTCCAGCACCACATGCGCGTTGATGCCGCCGAACCCGAACGCGTTGACCGCCGCCCGCCGCACCGGCTGCTCGGCCGTCGTCTCCCAGGGCGCCGCCTTCTCCAGCGGACGGAACCGGGTCGCCGCGAGCGCCGGATGCGGGTCGTCGCAGTGCAGGGTCGGCAGGAGCATGCCGTGGTGGACGGCGAGGGCGGCCTTGACCAGACCGGCCACTCCGGCGGCCGGCATGGTGTGGCCGATCATCGACTTCACCGAGCCGATGACCGCATCACCGTCGGGTCCGAACACCTCTGCCAGCGTGGCCAGTTCGGCCCCGTCACCGGCGGGCGTCGCCGTCCCGTGCGCCTCCAGCAGACCGATCGAATCGGGGCGCGCCGGGTCGAGGCCCGCCGCCTCCCAGGCCTGTCGTACGGCGTGGGTCTGACCGGCCGAGTCCGGGTTGACGAGGCTTGCGGCGCGCCCGTCGCTGGACACACCGGTGCCCCGGACGACGGCGTAGATCCGGTCGCCGTCGCGTTCGGCGTCGGCGAGGCGCTTGAGGACGACGACTCCCGTGCCCTCGCCGATCAGGATGCCGTCGGCGTCGCGGTGGAAGGGGCGGATCCGCTGGCTCGGGGAGAGCGCGCGCAGTTGGGAGAACACGCTCCACAGCGTGATGTCGTGGCAGTGGTGGACGCCCCCGGCGAGCATCAAGTCACAGCGCCCGGCGGCGAGTTCGGTCACCGCCTGGTCGACGGCGATCAGCGAGGACGCGCAGGCCGCGTCCACCGTGTAGGCCGGGCCGCGCAGGTCGAGGCGGTTGGCGACCCGGGACGCCGCGAGGTTCGGTACGAGGCCGATGACCGACTCGGGACTGTCGGGGCCGAGCCGTTCGGTGAACGCCGTGCGGATCCGCTCCAGTTGGCCGGGATCCAGGTCGGGCAGCAACTCGCCCAGGGTGCGGACGAGTTGGCCCGCCGTACGGACCCGCTGGTCGAGGCGGACCAGGCCGGGGGTG
Organism: Streptomyces sp. NBC_01478; assembly: GCF_036227225.1. Classification (GTDB taxonomy): domain Bacteria; phylum Actinomycetota; class Actinomycetes; order Streptomycetales; family Streptomycetaceae; genus Streptomyces. The sequence continues at coordinate 8,938,448 of NZ_CP109444.1, forward strand.
AGATAGCCGCCCCGGCCGAGCACGACACCGACGCGCTGCCGGTCGGGCAGACGGGACTCGCCACCCGCGTCGGCGAGGGCGGCGGCGGCCACATGGAGGGCGATGAGCTGGTCGGGTTCGGTGCCGGGCACCGAGTTCGGCATGATGCCGAACCGGGTGACCTCGACCTCGGCCAGCCCGTCCACGAATCCGCCGCGCCGGCAGTACACCTGGTCGGCCACGGCCGGACCGCTCGCGGAGTCCGGGCGGTAGTAGTCCGCGTCCCACCGGCCGTCCGGCACCTCGCTGATGGCGTCCGTGCCGGCCAGCAGATTCCGCCAGTACGCGTCGAGGTCGGCGGCGCCCGGCAACAGCACCGACATTCCCACGATGGCGACCGGCACTTGACGGTCCGTCATGTCACCAGCCCGAAGCGGTGTAGACGACGGCTCCGGCCGACTCGTCGCCGAAGGCGAGTTCGCGCAGCAGGGCCGCGGTGCCCTCCTCGGGGTCGATCAGCGAGATGCCGCGCCGCGCGTACTCGCGTCCCAACTCCGGGGTGACCATGCCGTGGTGACCGCCGGTGGGCGCCCACGGCCCCCAGTGCACGGTCAGCGCGCGGTGCCCGGTACGGGCGGCCCAGGCGGTGCCCAGGTTCTGCAGGGCGTCGTTGGCGGCGGCGTAGTCGACCTGACCACGGTTGCCGAGGACGGCCGAGATGGAGCCGAACAGGACCGCGAAAGCAGGGCCGTTGGGCAGTTGCTCCAGCGCCGACAGCAGGGTCTCGGCGCCGTGGGTCTTCGTGCCGTAGACCCGCTGGAAGGACTCGGTGGTCTTCTCGGCGATCAGCCGGTCCTCGATGACCCCGGCCGCGTAGACGACACCGTCGAGGCGGCCGTGTTCGGCGTGGATCTCCTTGACCGCCTGGACCGCGGCGTCCGGTTCGCGGAAGTCGACGGAGTGGTAGCGGGCCTGGCTGCCGAGGGCCGTCAGTTCGTCCAGGGTCGCGGTGATCTCCCGCTGGGCGAGCAGGAGTTCGGCGGTGCGGTTGATCTCGGCGGGCGTGAGCCCACCGCCCTGCCCGGCGAGGGCGGCACGCAGTTCGGCCGGGGTGCGGGCGCCCACGGTCGCCGGGTCCTCGGGGCCGGCCGGTGCGGCGGTCCTGCCCAGGAGTTCGATACGGCACCGGGAGGCGGCGGCGAGCGCGGCGGCGAACTTCGCGGTGATGCCCCGCGCGCCGCCCACCAGCAGCACCACCGAGTCGCGGTCGAGCCCGATCGCGGCGGCTTCGGCGACCCCGTCACCGGCCGGTCCGGCGCCATTGGTCGCGAGCGCGCCGAGCGGTGTCTCCACCAGCTCAAGTCCGTGCCGACCGGCGGCGGTTCGCAGCACCACCGGCTCCGCGCCGGGGGCGAGCAGTTCGGCGATCACCGCGTCCGCGACGGCGGCCGGCGCGGTGTCCGCGAGCTCGACGACCCGGGCGACGGTGTCCGGATACTCCCGGGCCACCGTACGGAACAGCCCGTGCAGCCCCGCCGATCCGCCGTCCGCCCCCTGCACCGCGAGGAGGTGGCGCGGGCCGCGCCGCAGCGCGGCCTGGAACACGGGGAACGCGTCGGGCAGCACCGGCGCCGACGCGGTGAGCGGCGCGAGATACAGAACGGCGTCCACCTGGCCGTCGGCGTCGCTGAGTTGGTGCTCGGGAGCGACGATCACCGCGTCGGCGCCGTACGAGGAGAGCCGCGCCGCGACCGCCTCCGAGGCGTCACCGTCGCCGTGGACGACGAACCGTCGGCCGCTCAGCGCGGACGCCGGGTCCGCCGGGTTGTCACCGTCCTGGTGCGGCAGCAGCACCGGCCGGAGCTGGAGGCGCTTGGGCGCGGAGCCGGTGACCTCCTCCTGCGGGGAGGTGTCGGCCGCCGGGGACGTGTCGGCCGCCGGGGCGGCGGGCTCCGTCAGCCGTGCCGACAGCCAGCCCGTGACGGAGGCCGCCGTACGGGCCTTCGCCAGGTCCTCCAGCTCGGCGTCGTCGAGCGAGGCGACGTCCATACCGCCCCCGATACCGAGGCGTTGGGCCAGTTCACCGGCGATCTCGGCGCGCTTGATGGAGTCGATGCTGAGGTCCGCCTCCAGGTCGAGGTCGGGCTCGATCATGTCGACGGGATAGCCGGTGCGTTCGCTGATGATCTCCAGGACGACCCGGAGCACATCGGCCTCGGTGACGGCCTCGGGGGCCGACTCCGGCTGCGCGGCGGGCTGTTGGGGCACCGGTGCCTCGGCGGCCGGCAGGGCGGCGAGCTGCGGGAGCGCCTCGACCACGGCGGGCGCGGGTGCGGGCACCCACGTTCCCTGCGGCACCGTGCCCTGTACCGCGCCGAAGTACGTCAGCAGCACATCCCGTTGCGCGGCCACCATCTCCCGGCTGGTGCGCAGGAATTCGGAGATGAGCGCGTCCCTGTTCGCCTCGCCGGGGGCACCGGCTCCGTCGGCGGGGTTTGTCGTCACAGTCGTCTCCACAACGCGTCGGGCCGGTGCGAGGGCACCGGGCAGAAGTGCTCCGGCGGCGGTACGGACGAGTTGTCCGTCGACCGTCCAGCCGGGTCGCGAGGGCACAGGAGTCCGGGCCGCGTCGACGGCGTCGCGCCCGTTGAACAGCCATCCGGTCCGCACCGGCAGCCCGGCGACGGCCAGTTGGGCCAGCGCGTCGAGCCAGCCGCGCAGCCCGCTGTCCTGCCGGGGCTCGCACGCGACCGTGCGGTGCGGGCGGTCGCCGAGGATCTGGCCGACCAGCCGGGTCAGCACGGAGCCGGGACCGGCCTCGACGAAGACCCGAGCCCCCGCCTCGTACATCGCCTCGATCTGCGCGACGAATCCGACCGGGGAGCCGATCTGCGCGGCGAGTTCGGCCCGGACCGCGTCGGCGCCCTCGCCGTACGGGGCCGCGGTGCGGTTGGACCAGACCGGGAACTCGGGTGCGAGCACCGGCCGTTGGGCGAGGGCCCGCGCGAACCGTTCGCCCGCCCCCGCCACCAGCGGGCTGTGGAAGGCGCAGGCGACGGGGATGCGCTTGGCACCGAGCCCGGCCTCGCGCAGCAGTCGTACGGCTGTGCCGACGGCCTCCGTCGGACCCGAAATCACGGTCTGACGAGGCGAGTTGTGGTTGGCGACGACGACGGAGCCGGGGGCGTCCGCCGCCTTGAGGGCCTGCTCGACGTCCTCGGCGCCGGCCGCGACCGCGGCCATCGTGCCCGGGTCGTCCGCGCCCGTCGCTTCGAGGATCGCCGCCGCGCGTTCGGCGCTCAGCTCCAGCAGCGTCTCCGGCGCGATCGCGCCCGCCGCGCACAGGGCGACCAGCTCGCCGTAGCTGTGCCCGGCCGCCATGTCGGGCCGTACGCCCGCCTCGGTGAGCAGGGCGTGCGCGGCCAGCCCGGCGATGCCCAGCGCGGGCTGCGCGACCCGGGTGTCGGTGAGACCGGCCTGCTGGCGGTCGCGGGCGGCGTCGTCGAAGGCGGTGGGCGGGTAGAGCGCGTCGGCGTGGTCGCGGCCGAGGTGCAGATAGTGCTGCAGCTCGGGGAACGCGATGAACACGTCGGCGAGCATGCCGGGCCGCTGACTGCCCTGACCGGGGAAGAGGAACGCGACCTTGCCTGCTTCGGCGTCCGTGTCTGCTCCGGCCTCCGCGAGGTGGACGCCCCTGGCCGGATCGTGTTCACCGGCCAGCGCCCAGCGCAGTTGCCCGGTCAGTTCTTCCACATCCCTTGCCACGACGGCCACTTGCACCGGTTCGTGCCGGGCGTCCGCGCGGCGTGACGCGCTGAGGGCGAGGTCGCGCAGCTTCCAGTGCCCCGCCTCGGCGAGCTTCAGGGTCTCCTCGATGCCCCGCCGCGCCGCCGCCCGGTCCGCGCCCCGGAAGGTGAACAACTCGGCCGGCCACGCGTCCAGTCCGTGAGCGGGCGGTACGGCCTCGCCGTAAGCCCCGATCACCGCGTGGAAGTTGGTGCCGCCGAAGCCGAACGCGCTGAGTCCCGCGACGCGTTCCTCGGCGGGGGCCGCCCAGGGCCGTGGCCGGGCGTGGAAGACGAACGGGCTGTCGTCCTCCTTCCAGGCCGAGTTGGGCTGCTTCATGTGCAGGGTGGGCGGCTTGACGCCGGTGTAGAGGGACAGCACGGTCTTGATGAGACCGGCGAGTCCCGCGGCGCACTTCGTGTGCCCGATCTGGGACTTGACCGAGCCGAGCGCACAACTGCCCGTCCGCGCCCCGGACTCGGTGAACACCTCGCTGAGGATGGCGAGTTCGGTGCGGTCGCCGACTACCGTCCCGGTGCCGTGCGCCTCGACCAGGCCGACCTCGGCGGGGGAGACACCCGCGTTGCGGTACGCCCGCTCCAGCGCCGACCGCTGTCCTTCGGGCCGGGGTGCGGTGAGGCCCAGTGAGCGGCCGTCGCTGGAGCTGCCGACCCCCTTGATCACGCCGTAGATCCGGTCGCCGTCGCGCTCCGCGTCCGCGAGCCGTTTGAGGACCACGCACGCGACGCCCTCGCCGAGCGCGATGCCGTCCGCCGAGTTGTCGAAGGCGCGGGAGCGGCCGGTGGGGGACAGGGCGTGCACGGAGGAGAAGAGGACGTAGTCGTTGATGCCGTTGTGGAGGTCGGCGCCCCCGCACAGCACGATGTCGCTGGTGCCGCCCACGAGTTCCTTGCAGGCGACGTCGACGGCGGCCAGCGAGGACGCGCAGGCCGCGTCGACCGTGAAGTTGGCCCCGCCCAGGTCGAGCCGGTTGGCGATGCGGCCCGAGATGACGTTGGAGAGCATGCCGGGGAACGAGTCCTCGGTGAGCGTGGGGAGTTGCTCCTCGATGCCCTGCGGGATCTTCCCGTAGTAGGACGGCAGTACGGCGCGCAGCGTGGTCGCGTTGGACAGGTCGCTGCCCGCCTCCGCGCCGAACACCACGGAGGTGCGCGCGCGGTCGAACTCCCGCCCCCGGTCGCCGTATCCGGCGTCCTCCAGCGAACGCCGGGCCGCTTCGAGGGCGAGCAACTGCACCGGTTCGATGCTGCCGAGGGAGGTCGGCGGGATGCCGTAGCGCAGCGGGTCGAAGGGGATGCGCGGCAGGAAGCCGCCCCACTTCGACGGGGTGGCGCCGCCCTTGTCGGGCGAGTAGTGGACGGCGGGGTCCCAGCGGTCGGGCGGGACCTCGTCGACGGCGTCCCGGCCGCCGAGGATGTTCGCCCAGAACGTGGGGAGGTCGGGGGCCTGCGGGAACATGCAGGCCATGCCGATGACGGCGACGTCCAGCGGTGCGGGCGCCGCCGGCTCGACGCTCGCCTCCACTCCCAGGCGGACGCGGGCGGTTCGCGCGCTGTCGGCCAGGAACGCGGCGGCCTCCTCGGTCACCGAGCGGTGCAGGGCGTCGATCGTGGTGGTCGCCGAACGCAGCACGGCGACCTCGCCGGCCATGAACATGCCCTCGGCGAGCTGGCGTTGCTCGTCCACGGCGGCCAGCGCGCCGTCCGCGTCCCGCTCGACGCCCTTGCTGGCGATCCGCAGCCGGCCGACGTTGAGCCGCTCCAGCTTCTCCCAGATCTGCCGGTCGGGTACGCCCTCCGCACGCAACTGGGCCTCGAAATCGAGGTAGTTGTCGCTGAACGGACTCGGCACGCAACGGGTGGCGTGACCGGGCGCGGTCTCCAGCAGCGCGGTCCGGGTGGCGTGTATCACCTGCTCCTGGAACAGGGGTTGGACCGCTCCACGTGTCACCGCCTCCTCCGTGAAGAGGTAGGCGGTGCCCATCAGCACGCCGACGGCCGCACCGCGTGCGGTGAGCGGTGCGGCAAGGGCGGCCACCATCGCCGCCGAGCGCTCGTCGTGGACGCCGCCCGCGAAGAACACCTCGACGTGTTCCGCCGTGCCTGCCTCGGCCGTAGCCAAGAAGTCGTCCAGGACGGCGAGTTGGGCCTCCCACAGCGGGAAGCTGCCGCGTGGTCCGACATGGCCGCCGCACTCGGAGCCCTCGAAGACGAACCTGCGGACACCGGCGTCCAGGAACTGCCGCAGCAGCCCCGGCGAGGGCACATGGAGGAAGGTGGAGATCCCGGACCGTTCCAATGCCTCGGCCTGCGAGGGACGTCCGCCCGCGATGATCGCGTGCGTCGGCCCCAACTCCCGTACGGCTTCGAGCTGGGCGTTGCGCAGTTCCTCGGGCGCGAAGCCGAGCACGCCGACACCCCAGGGGCGCTTGCCCACGGCGGTGCGGGTCTCGGCCAGTACCGCCCGCGACTGCTCGCCGCTCGACAGGGCCAGCGCGACGAACGGCAGGGCCCCGCCTTCCGCGACGGCCGCGGCGAACTCCGCCTGGTCACTGACACGGGTCATCGGGCCCTGGGCGACAGGCAGTCGGGTGCCGAGGGTGCGGCTCATCGGGGAGCCGGCGCGCAGGGCGTCGGCCGGGCGCTCGTCCCGTACGGACTCCCTTATGGCGGCGGTGAGTTCACGCACCGTGCGACCCGTGTCGCCCCAGCGCTCGGCGAAGCGCGCGGCGAGGAAACCGTCCTGGCCGACCGGCAGTAACTGGGTGCGCGGGTCACGGGCGCCGAGCAGCTCGGACACGCGCTCGGCGGGCACCCGCGGGGCGTCCGGGCCGCGTCGCAGCAGCACCCGGTGACCGGCCACCACCGTGGTCTCGGAACCGTCCATCGAGCGCAGCGCCGCCGCGGCGGCCTCGGGCAGGCCCGACTCGGCGAGCAGCGCCAGTTGGCTGTCCAGGACGACCCCGGCCGCACCACCGGCCACCGCGGCGGCGGCCGTACGGGGCCCGATGCCGCCGCAGGCCCAGACCGGGACGTCCACGCCGGGCTCGTCGAGGAGCCGCTGGAGCAGCACGAAGGTGCTCAACTCGCCCACCCGGCCGCCGCTTTCGGCACCGCGGGCGATCAGTCCGTGCGCACCGGCGCGGACCGCCGCGAGCGCCTGCTCCGGGTCGGTGACCTCGACCAGCACCCGGTGCTCCGCGGCGACCTCGCCGATCTGCCAGGGCGCGTCCGCGGCGAGGACCACGGTGTGCGGGACGGCGCCGCCGCCCGTCGTGAGGTCACCGGGACCGATCCGGCAGTGGGCCGCGATCCGTACCCCGAACGGGCCGGGCGACCAGCGCCGGATACGCGCCAGAGCCTCCCTGGATCTTCGGTCGCCCAGCCCCAGGTCCAGCACCCCCAGCCCGCCGGCACGGCTGACGGCCGCCGCGAGTCGGGCATCCGGTTCATGGAACGGAGTGATTCCAATGATCAGTTCTTCGGCGCGCGCGACAGGCGTCATGATTCTCCGAATAAACGGTGAAACTGCACGGTGGGGGGTTTCGGCAGGGGGGCCGATTGAATTCGCAGAGGCGCAAGATGGCTGATGGAAAGCTAGCCCCCCTGTTACTCGTCGGTCAACAACGGCCAGGTAAGCAGCCGATGGAGAGGAGTGATCCAGCCAGCCCGAAACCGGACCCCAAACAACCGAAAACCCTGCCAATTTCCTTCAGAGGGCACAGCATTCGGACCGCAGTGGCGCAAGCGGTCCAAAAACCCCCGATATTCATCAGGGGCTCACAGTCCCGAAACACCACTGACGGCGGGACGGAATTATGTAAACGTTGGGTGTCGATGCCTCCTCGCATAAGCCGCGCTAGGTTGGCATCCATGAGCACACCGCGTGACCTGATGATCGTCGCCCTGGACGTCGCACCGGACCGCCCCGTCGAGACGGGTGATCTTTCGCTCGCGCTCGCCGGAGCGGAGGTGATCGACCTGATCGCCGCCGGAGCCGTCGCGCTGGACGGCGACCTGATCGTGCCGAACCCCCAAGTCGCCCTGCCGGACGCCCTGTTGGACCATGCAGCGAGCGCGCTCGTCCGGCAGACGCCGTACGAGACGGTCGAGGACTGGCTGTGGCGGCGGGGGCGTGGCCTCTCCTCCGCCTATCTCGCCGCGCTGGAGGCGGAGGGACTGGTCGCCCGGCAGCGCGGACGCTGGCTCCCGGTCCGCACCGGGAAGACGGCCCTGGTCGACTCCCCGGCCCGCTCCCGCGCGGCGGACCGCTGGGCCGAGGGCGAGCCCGTCCTCGGCCAGCTCGCCGCGGCCGCCGGCATCGGCGAGGTGTCGAACGAGGACTCCGCGAAGCTCACCGACGAGTCGCTGGACACGGTCCTGGCCGTCGTCCACGACGCGGTGACGGAGCTGGAGGCGGTGCGGCAGCGGAAGAGCGTCGAGGACGCGGCGTACGACAATGTGTGGCGCGGGATGTGAGGGGGACCCCTCGGCTTCGAAGCGCCGCAACTGTCGATAAAACAGGGCCAGTTGGTGGTCCTGTGTCTCAGGTGACGCCACGTCACCCATGGTAGGGACAAGCTCCGCGCCGGGCTAGAGCGAAGGGGAGGGCACGCTACCCGCGTTCACCGGGACGAAGCCGCCCCCAGCGGAATCGTCACCGTGAACACCGTCGCCCCCGGCTCCGACGTCAGCTCCACCGTGCCGCCGTGCGCCTTCGCCAGCGACCGTGCCACCGCGAGGCCCAGCCCGCTGCCGCCCCGGTCCCGGGTGCGGGCCTTGTCGACGCGGTAGAAGCGGTCGAAGACCCGGGCGCGGTCGTCCTCCGGGATGCCGGGGCCCGCGTCCGCGACCCGCACCGACGCCGTGCCGGCCGCGACCGCGAGCGTCACCGACACCGGCGTCCCGGGCGGGGTGTGCACGGCCGCGTTGGTGAGGAGGTTGTCCAGCACCTGCCGGATCCGCACCGGGTCCACGCGCAGCCGTACCGGATCCTCGCCGAGCTCGGCCGTCAGCGGGCGGTCCGGGTGCCCCGCGCGGAAGGCGTCCGCCGCCTGCCCCACCAGGTCCACCAGGTCCGCGTCCCGCAGCCGTATCGGGGTCTCCACGTCCGCCGCGTCGAGGCGGGCCAGCAGGAGCAGGTCGTCGAGGAGGATGCCCATGCGGGCGGCCTCGGCGCGCAGCCGGGCCAGATGCTTGTCGCGCTCCTCGGGCACGTTCGCCGCCGCGTACTGGAACAGGTCCGCGTAGCCGCGCACCGACATCAGCGGGGTCCGCAGCTCGTGCGAGGCGTCCGCGACGAACCGGCGCAGCCGCTGCTCCGCCTCCGCGCGCACCGCGAGGGAGTCGTCGATGTGCTCCAGCATCGTGTTGAACGCGGTGCGCAGCTCCTCCACCTCGGGCCCGCCGTCGCCCCGCTCCGCCCGCAGCGGCAGCCGGGCCGCCGACTCGCTGAGGTCGTGCGAGGCGATGCCGTGGGCCGTGCTCGCCATGTCGCTGAGCGGCCGCAGCCCGCGCCGCAGCAGATGCCGGCCGATCACCACCAGCACCAGCAGCGCCAGCGCGAACGCCACCACCTGCACCGTGACGAGCTGCCGTACCGTGCCCTGCACGTCCGCCAGCGGCGCCGCGCTCACCAGGACCACACCGGGCTGGACCTCGCAGGCCCGCAGCCGGTAGGTGCCCTCGCCGTCGATCGTCACCGTGCGGGAGATCTCCGTCTTGGAGTGCGCCATCGTCTTCGCGAGAGCGGTGAGCGCGCGTGTGTCGTCCGGGACATCGGAGGGCTTGCGCAGTTTCGCGGTCGTGCCCGAGACGTCGTAGACCGCCGTGTACCAGCCGTAGTACGGCTTGCTCTGGACGATGCCGTGCGCCGCCGCGTCCTTGGTCTGGACGACCTGGACGAGCTTCATCTGATCGCTGACCTGGCGTTCCAGATAGTCCCGCATATACATCGTGAGGGCCGTGCCGACGACCGCGAACACGATCAGCGACAGGACGCCCACGCCCAGCGCGAGCCGGGTCCCCAGGCGTACCCGGCGCCAGTTCCGCCGCAGCCGTCCGATCATTCGGCGGCCTGGCGGATCACATAGCCGAAGCCGCGCACGGTGTGGATCAGCGGATCGTGCCCCTCGTCGAGTTTCCGGCGCAGTCGGCTGACCACCAGTTCCACCACATTGGAGCGGCCACCGAAGCCGTACTCCCACACATGGTCGAGGATCTGCGCCTTGGTGAGCACGGTCGGCGACTTGCGCAGCAGATAACGCAGCACCTCGTACTCGGTCGGGGTGAGCGTGATCAGGTGGTCGCCGCGCCGCACCTCCCGGGTGTCCTCGTCCATCGTCAGATCCGCGACCCGCAGCACCGAGCGCGGGAAACCGGGCCCGGCGCTGCGCCGCAGCACCGTCCGCAGCCGGGCCATCAGCTCCTCCACCGCGAACGGCTTGACCAGGTAGTCGTCACCGCCCCGGGTCAGCCCCGCGACCCGGTCGGCGACCGCGTCCCGGGCCGTGAGGAACACCACGGGCACCATCGTCCCGGAGTGCCGCAGCCGGTCCAGCACACCGAAGCCGTCGAGCCCGGGCAGCATCAGGTCGAGCACCACGATGTCCGGCGCGAACTCGGCGGCCACGGTCAGCGCCTCCTCACCGGAGTACGCGCACGCGGCCTCCCAGCCCTCGTACCGGGCGACCGTCGCGACAAGGTCGGCGATCGGCGGGTCGTCGTCCACGACGAGGAGTCGAACTTTGTCCACCCGCTCATAGTGCGCCACCCACCGATCGACGCCAGACCCGCGGCACCGCCACACCCACATCGATAGCCACTTGAAAGTTCTTCGACAGGAAAACGACAGCCCCCCGAGGTCAAGCTCTTCTCCCAGGACCCGATCAAGGAGCTGCCGTCCGTGACGACCGTCCAATCACCCCCTGCGCCCCCCACGGCGATACGCCCCAGGGTGGTGGCCCGCACGGGCCTGTACGCCGTGCTGGCCGCGAACGTCGCCGTGGTGACCGTCTTCTTCGCCCAGGCCGGATTCGCCTCCAACGCGCTCATCGTCATCGGCCGCCTCCTCGGCCTCTACGGCGCGCTCGTCATGGCCTTCCAACTGCTGCTCGTGGCCCGCCTGCCCTGGCTCGACCGCCGCATCGGCATGGACCGGATGACCTCCTGGCACCGCTGGACCGGCTTCGCGCTGCTCTGGACGCTGCTCGGGCACCTCGTCTTCATCGCCTTCGGCTACGCGGAGGGCACCGACACCGGGCCCGTCGGCGAGGTCGTCGACCTGGCCGAGACCACCGAGGGCATCCTGCGCGCGCTCGTCGCCTTCGCCCTGATCCTCGTCATCGGCGCGACCTCCGCCCGCTACGCCCGGCGCCGCCTCGCCTACGAGACCTGGCACTTCATCCACCTCTACACCTACGTCGCGGTGGTCCTCGCCTTCACCCACCAGGTCGCGGTCGGTACGACCTTCACCGCGTCCTCCGCCGCGAAGACGTACTGGTACGCCGTCTGGGGCGTGGCCCTCGGCTCGGTCGCCCTGGGCCGACTGGTCCTGCCCCTGTGGCGGAACCTGCGCCACCAGTTCCGGGTCTCGGCGGTCGTCCCCGAGTCCGACAACGTCGTCTCGATCTACATCACCGGCCGCGACCTCGACCGTCTCCCTGCCCAGGCCGGCCAGTTCTTCCTCTGGCGCTTCCTGACCAAGGACCGCTGGTGGCAGGCCAACCCCTTCTCCCTGTCGGCCGCCCCCGACGGCACCGGCCTCCGCCTCACCGCCAAGACCGCCGGCGACGGCACGGCCGCCCTGCGCCACCTCAAGGTCGGCACCCGCGTCTTCGCCGAGGGCCCCTACGGCGCCTTCACCACCCTGCACCGCAGGAAGGCCGAGTCCCTCCTCATCGCCGGCGGCGTCGGCGTCACCCCGATCCGCGCGCTGCTGGAGGACCTGGAGGGCCACGCGGTCGTCATCTACCGCGTCTCCGCCGAACGTGACGCCGTCCTCTACGGCGAACTGGCCGAGCTGGCCCGGGCCAAGGGCGCCGAACTGCACCTGCTCACCGGCCCGCCCGTCCCCGACAAGCTCGCCCCGCGCGAACTGGCCCGCCTCGTACCGGACATCGCCGACCGCGACGTCTTCCTCTGCGGACCGCCCCCGATGATGAACGCGGTGCTGCGCACCCTCGGCGACATGGGCGTGCCCAAGCAGCAGATCCACTTCGAACGCTTCAGCCTGGCGGGATGAGAGACATATCGTGAAGCGAGTCATACCTGTCCTGGTGCTGTCCGTCGCGGGTCTGATCCCCGTGTGGCGCTACGAGCCGTCCATCGGGACGACGACGAGTTCGACGAGTACGCCGAGTACGGCGGCGGTCTCGACGCCGACTCCCACCTCCACCTCCACGGACGCCTCTTCGCCGACCCCTTCCACGTCCTCGAAGAAGGTCGTCCAGGGCACCGCGATCAACACCTCCAAGGGCACTGTGCAGGTCCAAGTGACCTTCGAGGGCGACAAGATCAGTGCCGTGAGCATGCTCCAGCAGCCGAACCACCCGCAGACCACGGCGGCCGTTCCGGTGCTGATCGAGGAGACCCTCAAGGCACAGAGCTCGAAGATCGACACGGTGTCCGGCGCCACGATCACCAGCGACGCCTACGTCCAGTCCCTCCAGGCCGCGATCGACGCCAAGGGCGCCTGAAATGAACCGCGTTGAGCATGTGATGGGGTTCCCGGTGTCGTTGCGGGTCGACGACGAAGGCATAGGGGACGAGACCGCCGACGCGCTGTTCGCCCGGCTGCGCGAGGTCGACGCCCGCTTCAGCCCGTTCCGCGCGGACAGTGAGGTGTGCCGTTACGACCGGGGCGAGCTGCAACTCCCGGACCTCAGCGCGGACTTGACCGAGGTCCTCGACCTCTGCGAGCAGTACCGGGCGGCCACCGGCGGCGCCTTCGACGTCCGGCTGCCCGGCCGGCCCCTCGACCCCTGCGCGGTCGTCAAGGGCTGGTCGGTGCAGCGGGCGGCGGAACTGCTCACCGCCGCCGGGGCCCGGCGCTTCATCCTCAACGCCGGCGGCGACGTCGTCGTGGCCGGCGGTCCCTGGCGAGTGGGCGTACGGCACCCCGAGCACGCCGATCAGTTGTGCACGGTCCTGGAGCTGACCGACGGGGCGGTGGCGACCTCCGCGCGCTACGAGCGCGGGGACCACATCGTCGACGGCCGCACCGGCCGACCCGCGACCGGACTGCTCAGCATCTCCGTCGTCGCCTCCTCCCTCACCGAGGCGGACGCCACGGCGACCGCGGCTTTCGCGATGGGCCCGGAGGGCGTCGACTGGGCCGCCGCCCGGCCCGGCTGCGAGGTGTTCGCGGTCGACGCGGAGCGCCGGGTCCGGCGTACGGCGGGATGTCCGGTCGCGCTCGCGACGGCTTAGTTCTTTTCCTCGACCTACGACAAGCGGAAGGGCCGCCGGGGTTACCGGCGGCCCTTCCTGTCGGGAAATGTGGCTGGTGGGTTAGCTGACGTCGGACGCGTCCAGGCGGTAGAGCCCGCTGCTGGTCGAGGTCGAGGTCGAGGTCGAGGAACTCGAGCTGTACGCCGAGGACTTGACCGCCGTGCCGTGGGCCTTGACCCAGGTCGCGATCGCGGAGTTGGTGCCCTGGCCGCCGTCGCTGCTGACGATGATGTAGTGCAACTTGCCGGACTTCACGAGGGACTTGAGCTTGGCGAGGGTCATCGCGTTGTCGCTGCCTGACCAGCCGCCCATGGAGATCACGGGCTGACCCGACTCCAGGATGATCGAGGACGCCGTCTGGTCGGTGGACACCGCCAGCAGCCAAGTCGCCCCGTCCTGGTGCTTCTTGAGGTACGCGATCATCTCGGACGAGACCTGCGTGCCGCCGCCCATACCACCGCCGGCCTGCTGCGTACCGGACTCGGAACCGGACTCGGAACCGGACTCCGAGGCCTCCGAGGTGTTCGAGGAGGACGAAGGCGCCGAACCGCTGCCCGAGGGCCGGGTGCCGGACGGGGCCGAACCGCTGGGCTTCGTACCGGAGTTGGTGCCGCTCGGCGCGCCGCCCATACCGCCACCGCCGCCGCCCATGCCGCCACCCGTGCTGGGCCCGGCCGTCGGGTTGGTGCCGTTCGTCGAGGAGGTCGCCGCCGAGACCGAGTAGGCCGCGGGACCGGCGAGGAGGGCGACTACGGCGGCCAGCGCCGCGAAGCCCATCAGGCGATGGCGCCGGGTGAACCGGCCGACCAGCAGACCGAGTACGGAGGCGATGCCCGCCACGGCGACCACGATCTCCGCGACCGTGTAGACCGTGCCGGAGCCGGAGACGCGCTGGAGCAGGACGACCGCCCAGACGGAGCTGGCCGCGATCGCCGCCGGCAGCACCCAGGCCCACTTGGCCGCCGAGCCCTCACGGAAGGCGCGGTACAGCAGCACTCCGCCCGCACCGGCCAGGGCCGCGACACCGGGCGCCATGGCGGTGACGTAGTACGGGTGGAAGGTGCCCTCGGCCAGCGAGAAGGTCAGGAAGTGGAAGACGAACCAGCCGCCCCAGAGCATGAGCGCCGCGCGCTTGGCGTCGGTGCGGGGAGCGCGGCCGCGCAGCACCAGACCGGCGACGAGCGCGATCGCCGCGAAGGGGATCAGCCAGGAGATCTGGCCGCCCATGATCTCGTTGAACATCCGGTACAGGCCCGAACTGCCGCCGAACGAAGCCCCGTTGCCCTGCGAGCCGACCGAGGAGCTGGCGCCGAAGATCCGGCCGAAGCCGTTGTAGCCGATGACCAGGTCCCAGACCGTGTTGTCGGTCGAGCCGCCGATGTAGGGGCGGGAGGACGCGGGGATCAGGTCGACGATCACCATCCACCAGGCGCTGGAGACGATCAGCGCCACGGTGGCGACGGCGAGGTTGCGGATGCGCTTGCCGAGGGAGACGTTCGTCGCCCAGAGGTAGACGAGGAAGAACGCGGGCAGGACGACGTACGCCTGCATCATCTTGGTGTTGAACGCGAAGCCGATCGCGACCGCCGACCACACCAGCGGCATCAACTTCCCGTTGCGGACGGCCTTCAGGAGGGCGACCGCGCCGAGCATCATCAGCAGGACGAGGATCGGGTCCGGGTTGGTGTCACGGGTGATGGCCACCGTGATCGGGGTGAGGGTGAGGACCACCGCCGAGATGGTGCCCGCGACCGCGCCGAAGTCCCGCTTGACGCTCCGGTACAGCAGGGCCACCGAGCCGGTGCCGGCCGCGACCATCGGGAGCATCAACTGCCAGGTGCCGTAACCGAATACGCGGGCGGACAGGCCCATCACCCAGAGGGCGAACGGTGGTTTGTCGACCGTGATGAAGCTGCCCGAGTCGAGCGCGCCGAAGAAGAACGCCTTCCAGCTCTTGGTGCCGCTGTAGACGGCCGCGTCGTAGAAGGTGTTGCCGGTGATCGAGGTCAGGTTCCAGGCGTAGAGCGCCGTGGCCAGCAGGAGGATCGCCCAGAGGGCCGGGCGGGCCCAGCGCGGGTCGTCCTCCGGGCCCGTGAAGAGCCTTCTGGCGCGGGCGGCGACGCCGCCGTCGGCGGGCGGGGCGGCCCGGTGCGAGCGCCGGGCGTCTTCCTGGCTGGGGGGCGGGGCGAGGGTCGTCATGACGCGTACTCCAGGTGTTCCGCGGAAGAGGCGGGCGCCCCGACGGGCAGGACAGGGGTGGTGGTGCGGGTGCGACGGGGTACGGCGGCGATGCGGGCGCGGCCGGTGACGGTCTGCCGGAACATCCGGCGCATGCCCTTGAGGTCGTCGAGGGCGGTCCGGACGATGTCGACACGGCTGTCGGGGTCGTCGATCCAGTCGACCGGGACCTCGTGGATACGGAGCTTGTTGCGCTGGGCGAGGACGAGGAGTTCGGTGTCGAAGAACCAGGCGGTGTCCTCGATGTGCGGGGCGAGCGCCCGGAACACCTCGGTGCGGACGGCCTTGAAGCCGCACTGCGCGTCCGAGAAGCGGGCCGCGAGGCCGGCCTTGAGGAGGAGGTTGTAGGAGCGGGAGATGAACTCCCGTTTGGCGCCGCGCTGTACGGCCGACTGCCGGTGCAGGCGGCTGCCGATGGCCACGTCGCTGTGGCCGGACAGGAGCGGGGCGACCAGGGGGAGAAAACCTTCGAGGCCGGTGGACAGGTCGACGTCCATGTACGCGACCACGTCCGCCTCGGACTCGCTCCACACGTGCTTGAGCGCGCGGCCCCGGCCCTTGGCGTCGAGGTGCACGGCGTGCACGTGCGGCAGCCGCTGGGTCAGGTCGAGCGCCGCCTGCCAGGTGCCGTCGGTGCTCGCGTTGTCCGCCACGGTGATCGTGAACGGGAACGGGAAGGACGTTTCGAGGTATGCGTGGAGACGGCCGATGCTGCCGGCGAGGACGTGCGCCTCGTTGTACACCGGCACCACGATCTCGACCGAGCGCTGCCGGACGCCTCCCGCGTTCTGTTCGTTCATGACGGTGACTTTCCGGTCCCCGTCTGTGGCGTTGCTGAGCCTTCACTGAGCGGCCGATGAGAATCAGCGGACTCACAGGTTGCGCACAGCGGACTCAGGTCGGGCGCCAATGCTGGGGGCCGGAACGGGAGTTCAGGCAGGCCGCTTCAGATCGGCTGTGGCTCGAAGTCCCAGCTCGGCGCCTCCTCCGCGCCGGTCGACAGCGCGTCCTCGCAGGCCCGTACGAGCGGATGGTCGGCGCCGACGGCGGCACGGGCCCGCAGCAGGATGTCCCGGCGCAGTTCGGCCGCCTCGGCGGGGCGCCCCGACAGCCTGCGGACCGCCGCCGCGTTCAGGGCGCAGCCCAGCGTCCACGGGTGGTCGGCGCCCACGGCGTTCCTCATGCCCCGCAGCGCCTGCTCGATCAGCCGGGCCCCGGCGGCCCGGTCGCCGTCGAGCCACAGCAGCAGGCCGCGGTTGCCCAGCACGCCCACCGTGTACGGGTGGTCGTCGCCGAGCAGATGCCGGTAGTCGTCGGCGACCGCGTCCGTCAGCTCGGCGGACTCGGTGCGGTCGCCGTGCGCGCGCAGGAAGGAGGCGTGGTCGGCCTGGACCATCAGGGTCGTCGGATGCCGGACGCCCTGCAGGTTCCGGCACCGCTCGACCAGGCTGCGCAGCAGATCGGCGGCGCCCGGCACATCGCCCGAACGGCGCAGGCACAGAGCCTGGTTGTGCAGGGCGGCCAGCGTCTGGGGATGGTGGTCGCCCATGGTCTGGCGGTGCAGCAGGGAGTTGGTCTCCTGGAGCGCGGTGGCGTCCTGATGGCGGCCGAGCAGGCGCAGCGAGCGGGCGTGGGTGAGGCCGCTCTGCAGGGTCAGCGGATGGTTCGGCGGGAGCAACCGGGCCCGCAGGCTCAGCAGTTGGAAGTGCACGTCCACCGCTTCCCGATAGCGGCCGAGGAGGCCGAGGGCGACCCCGAGGTTGTTGAAGCAGGACTGGGTGCGGGGCGTCTCCGGCCCGTCGAGGGTGTCGTAGGCCCGCCATACCTCCTCGAAGAGCTGGTGGGCCTCCTTGAAGAGGCCGAGTGCCATCAGGGAGCCGCCTAGGCCCGCTTCGGCCCGCAGGAGTTCGAGGTCGTCGGAGGGCCGTTCCTCGGCGAGTTGCTCGACGACGGACCGGCCGACGGCCTCGGCCTCGCGGTAACGGCCGCAGCGGCGCAGCATGTTGGCGTGCTGGTGCACCAGCACGAGCATGGACGGGTGGGTGGGCGCGAGCCTGATGCGCCAGCGGGCCAGCACCTGTTCGCACAGGGTGAGGCCGGTGCTCTCCTCGTCGCGCAGCCGCAGGTACTCGATGCAGTTGAGCACCAGCTCGCGTACCGCGTCCTCGGAGTTCTCCAGCGCGCCCGACGGCAGCAGATGCGGCAACAGCTCCGCGTACACGGGCCAGTTGGCCACGTCGGACGGTGAGGCGGGGTCGGCCGAGACCAGCACCCGGCAGGCGACCGCGGAGAGTTCGTCGCGCTCGCCGGGGGTCAGGGTGCGGCGCAGGAAGCGGTGGTAGAGGCGGTACATCTCCACGCTGTCCACATAGCCGACGCCGTCCGAGGGCTGAACGTAGTCCATCCGTACGGCGGTCGACTCGGAGAGGCGGCGCAGCGCGGCCAGCCAGCGGGCCGGGTCGGCGGCCAACTCGGCCAGCAGCGGGGGGAGATCGCCGGGCCGCGCTCGCTGGAGCTGGCGTACCGGGATCGAGCCGGGCGCGAACATCGCGAACAGGCGCAGCAGTTCGGTCGCCTCGGGGCTGTCCTGCTCCAGGGAGTCGAGGGTGAGGGCCCAACTGGTCTGGAAGCCGATCGGGTAGTCCGGCAGGGTCTGGATGCCGATCTCGTCGGCGTCGCCCCGGCGCAGCAGCCCGATGTACTCGGCCGCCGACATCCGGTTGGCGTCCAGCCACGCCGTCGTCTGGGCCAGCAGCAGCGGGAAGTCCTCGACGGCGTCGGCGAGTTGGCCGGCCTCCTCCTCGGTGAGCCGCTCCACGTGCCGGCGTGCGTAACTGATGCTCTCCGCCCGGGTGAAGCGCTCCACGTGGATCTCCGCGACCCCGCCGGCCGGGGACCAGCCCTGCGTGAGGGTCGTCACCGCGACATGGCCGCCGGCCTCGGGGAGGAGGTCGTAGATCTGCTCCAGGTCGTCGGCGCGGTCGAGGATCAGGAGCCAGCGCCGGTGCGGACGGCCGGTGTGCAGGGCTTCGCGGACCGCGCGGACCCGCTCGGGCAGCGCGCTGCTGTCCGCGAGGCCCAGCGGTTCGGCGAGGTCGGCGAACTGCTGGCGGGCCGTGGCCCGGAAACTCGCGCTGATCCACCAGACGACGTCGTACTCGTTGGCGAACCGGTGCGCGTACTCGATGGCGATCTGGCTCTTGCCGACGCCCGAGATGCCGCGCAGGGCGACCCGGGCGCCCGTGGGCGGACCGTTCTCGAACAGGGCGCGCAGCTCCTCCAGGACCGTGTCGCGGCCCGTGAAGCGGAAGTTGCGGCGTGGAACGTTCCACACCGCGGGCGGCGCGTCCGGGAAGCGGGGGGCGACGGACTCGTCCTCGGGTTCCGGCCGGGCGTCCTGGAGGTCGAGGGCGGTCAGGAGCCGGCGCAGCGCCTCGGCCGGGTCCAGTTCCCGCAGACCGACCGGGCCCAGTACGGCAGTCGCGGCGGGCAGGGTGCGCGCGGAGAGGTCGACGGCGGCGAACCGGTCGGGATCGGCGGCGACCACCGTGTCCAGCGCCTCGCCCCATTCGAGCTCGGTGCGGTGGCCGAGCCGCAGATACTCCTCGTCGAGCAGCAGCAGCACCCGGCCGGGGGCGGCGAGGAGATCGGCCAGCAGCTGGGCCAGCGGCAGCCCGGGCGCCGGGTCCCAGCGCAGCAGGAGCGTCTGGCAGCCGTGCCGCTCCAACTGGCGCGCCGTCCACACGGCCCAGGCGCGGTCGGCGCCGGCGTAACTGATCGTGATGTGGCGCGGTGACCAGACACCGGACACCGGACGCCGTCCGGCGCGCTGCCCGGGGACGGTGTGCTCGGCCGGCAGCGTGGCGGTCCTGCCGTTCAGCGCGGGCACGACGACATGGCCGTGTCCTGTGACGGCGTCCGCGACGATCTCGCTGGGCAACTCGACGGTACGCACCGGGACCCCCCAGCGGTTGCTGATGGTCAGCCAGATCGTGGCCTGGCCGGGCGCCCGGCTCGCCTTGATCACGAAGCGGGCCGGGCCGTAGGTGCCGCCGAAGCGGTGCAGGACGACACTGGGTTCGTTCAGGGCCTCGCACACGAACCGGCGGGCGCCGTCCAGGGCCACGCCGAAGTCGAACTCCTCCTCGTCGTAGGGCCAGTCCTCGGGCGCCGCCGGGCCGTTGAGGTCGACGGTGACGAGATAGCTCTGTCCTGCCTGGGCCTTGCGCGGCCAGCCCACGAGGGGCTCGATCATCAACGCAGCGAGATCGCCGCTCATGTCCTCGCCTCCTGCGCCCGGACGCTGAGCCGGAGCGTGGTCAAGGGGTGTCCGAAGTAGAGGAACATGAAGCTGTAGAGGATCGGCAGAATCCGGCGCTGGCCCTCGATGTCGATCTGGTCGTCGTCGCCGTAGACGAACGGCAGCGGGTCGGGCAGCCGGGCGACGGCGGCGGCCCGGAAGTCGCGGAGGGCGCGGGCCACCGGTAGCTCGGGGTCGGCGCACAGCCGTCCGATCAGATCGCGGATCAGGGTGTGCGCCACGTCGTCGCCGACCTTGCCCGAGGTGGCGATGCAGCCGCCGGCCCCCTTGCGGAGGAACAGTTCGGCGAAGCCGCGCAGGGCGTTCTCGCCGAGCGGCCGGTTGTTCACGAACTGCGCGGAGTGGCAGGCGTTCAGGCACACCAGGGTGCGGCGGCCGTCCAGCGCGGACATGTCCAGGTCGTTGAGTTCGTGCCAGGTGACCGAGCCCAGCTTGAGCTTGAACAGGTTCGGGCCGTGTGTGGCGTGGCAGCCCATGTAGACGAGGCCGGCGCCCAGGCCCGGGCGGGTGAGTTCGCCGAGGAAGGTGCGAGTGGTGCCGAAGTGGCCGATGTGCTCGAAGTTCTCGAACACCGTGGCGTCGCGGCGCATCTCCTCCGCGTAGTAGCCCACCACATGGCCCGTGCAGTCCGCCGGTTCGTTGAACGGGGTGCTGCCGGCCTCACGGATGGTGGTCCAGCGCACCACGGTCACCAGCGCGCCCAGGATTCCGTCGTCGACGCCGTGGGCCCGGCCGCCGGTGAGGCGCAGCATCTCCCACGGGATGTCGTAGTCGGTGTCGTCCCAGATCACCAGATGCAGGTCGGCGCCGAAGCGGGCCCGCAGTCCGTTGATCCAGCGCACCACGTCCTCCTGGTGGCCCGACCACGCGGCGACCGCCCGGAAGATCTCGGTGGGCGGGAAGCCGTCGGGACGCAGATTGCTGAGCGCGAGATCGCTCGGCCGCAGCCGGGTGTCCTCCGAGTCGAACGACAGCTCCGGATCACCGCTCTGCCCGGTCAGCCAGAACGCCGGCTGCCCGCCCTCGTCGTAGGCCCGGTTCACGGCCAACTTGGCGAACCCGACCGGAAGCCGGGCATTCGGATCGACCGCCGTGGCCGCGAGCGGTACGGGTTCGTACGGCTCGACCACGTTCTCGGGCACCCCCGCGGTACGCGGCGCGACGAGCGCCTCGGGCTCCGGCCTGCGGGCAGGCGTACCGGGACCGAGCGGGACGGCTCCGCCGAGGGGGCGGGGGCCGGGGTGTTCAGTGGGCATGGGGCACCCCCCGGGTGGTGCGGCCCGCCACGGTCACGCCGCCCAGTGCGTCGGCCAGGAGGAACGGGAGGTCGGGGTGAGGCTGGCGGGCCGCGTCGACGACCACCGAGTGCAGGCGCATACGGCCCATCGCGCCGATGCGGCCGGCGGCGGAGATCGCGTCGTCGATGCCCGTGCGGCGTACCGGACCCAGCAGACGGCCGCCCGCGCTGGCGTCCAGCGGCACGTTCCCGCGCCCGTCGGACACCACCACGAGCCACGCCTCGACCAGGTTGGACCGCTGCTGGAAGGCGCGGCGCAGCAGTTGGTCGGTCAGTGTCAGGCCGTGGGCGAGGGGGCTGCTGCGGCCGGGCCTGCGGTGCAGGGCGCCGCCGACGCGCGGGTCGAGGACGCTGCGGGCGATGAAGTGGTCGGCCCGCAGCTCGTGGGCCGCGTCCCGGCTGCCGACCTCGACCAGACAGACCGAGGCACGTCCCGTGTAGGCCCACTGCAGATAGGGGGCGAGCGCCGGCTGCCAGTCCCAGCCGCGCCGGCAGGTGTGGTCGAGCAGCAGCACCAGCATGCGCTCGGCCACCGGCAGCCGCGCGTAACTGCGGAAGTCGCCCGGCAGCACCACCAGTTGGCCGTCCCCACTCGCGCGGAGCGCACGCCGGCCGGGCAGGTTCTGGTGCTTGGCGGCCTCCACGACGGTGGCTACGACGGCCAGGTCCCGCAGGGTCGTCGCGGACCGGACCCCTATCACCGGCCCCCGCGCGGAACTCGGCTCCGGACGCCGCTGCCAGGGAATCCGCAACGGCGCGAACTCCCGCAGGAACCGCGCGTCGTCCTCCGGGAACGGCGAACCCGGTCCCTCGCCCGTGTCGGCCGTGAAGGTGTCCAGGGCCTCGGCGGGCCCCGCCGGTACCGCCGTCGCACCACCCGCCTGACCCGCCGCGCCGGTGTCCTCGGGCACCGGATCCGCCTTCGGCTGCTCGGGCGGTGGCGGCCGGCCGTCGGTGCCGTTCCCGGTGGGGAGAGAAGTGCCGTTGGCGGAGCGGCCGTTGCCCACCGGGGACGCCGGGGGCGCGGCCACCCCCAGCAGCCGGGCGGCCTCGTCGACGCGGTCGGGGCCACAGGTCTCGGCGCCGTTCACCACGGCCAGCGCCCGGGCCAGCCGCGCCAGCCCGATCGCCCGCCGGCCACTGGTGTCCCCGCGGAACAGCCCCACGGCATGCGCCGCGGCCTCCTCGGTCAGCGCGCACGCCGTACGGGTCCGGGCCGCGAGCGCGCTGCGCCAGGACGGCGGCAACTCGCCCAGCCCCGGCTCGGGTTCACGTCCCGCGAGCGCGTCGAGCACCCGGTCGGGACCGCTGCCGATCCGCCGCAGCCCGGCCGCGTTGAGCCGGATCGGGAAGCGGTCCAGCAGATGCGGTGACAGGCGGCCGATCTCCGCCTCCCGGCACGCGGCCAGCCAGCGGGCCCGGGGCCGCCAGCGGGCCCGGAAACCGGACCGCTCGACCGCGGCCACGTCCGCGCCCAGCAGTTGTACGGCCGCCCGCATGCCCGGCAGGCTCAGGCGGACCAGATCGGGCACCACGACGATCAGCGCCGAGTCGGGCGCGTTGTCCACCAACGGGCCGGGTGCGAGGGAGAAGTTGACGCCGTTCCCGTCGTGGCGCAGCGTCGGCCGCAGCCACAGTTCGTCGTCACCGGTGACCGAGCCGAGCGTCGTCCGCCGTACGGGACGCTGCTCGCGGAGCTGGAGGAGGGCGGCGAACGCGTCCGTCACCGGGGCCACCAGCTCCGGCTCCAGGTCGAACAGCAGCACCCCGTCGAGACCGGGGCCCAGCGCGGAGCAGGCCAGGACCTGTAACAGGCGCTGCCGGGGGCCGACTTGGCGGCCGTCGGCGGGCGCGCTCATCCCAGCAGCCCGTCGAGCAGCTCCGACTCCTCCGCCGTCCACTCGACCGGCCCGCCGTGCGCCGCCTCCGGCCGCCGGTGCCGCAGGGACAGCGGGACCACCCGCCGCACATGGTCGGCGGTCACGGCGTCCGCCTCCTCGAACGCGGCCAGCGCGCGGGCGGCCCAGGCGGTGACCACCTCACCGCGATGGCCCACCGCCCGCAGCCGGGTGGCGACATCGGCGCACAGCTTCGCCATGTCCTCGCTCAACTCCACGTTCTGGACGCCGTCCCTGGCCCGGTCCAGCCGCTCGCGCAGGACCCGGTCCCGGTCGAGGCCCTCGGCGAGCCAGGGGGACTTCGTACCGGCCGCGTCGTCGAAGCGGAGCACGGCCAGCACCATCGCCCGGCGCTGTTCCTGGTCCAGCTCGGACACGGCGACCATCAGACCGAACCGGTCGAGCAACTGCGGCCGCAGACCGCCCTCTTCGGGGTTCATCGTGCCGACCAGACCGAAGCCGATGTTCCGTACCGTGTCGATGGCCTCGCGCTGCACGGACAGCACTCCGGTGGAGACGACGTCCAGGATGATGTTGACGATGTGGTCGTCCAGCAGGTTGACCTCGTCGATGTACAGCATCCCCTTCTCGCCGGCCTCCTCCAGCAGCCCCGGCTGGGTCCGCGCCTCGCCCCGCATCAGCGCGTCCAACTCCCAGCCGCCCAGCACCCGGTCGTCGGTGGCGTTGATCGGCAGGGTGACCGGCAGCTCGCCCCCGGTCAGCAGCGAGAAGGCCCGCACCACGGTGGACTTCGCGGTGCCCCGCTGCCCGCTGATGAGGACACCGCCGATCCGCGGCGCGATGTAGTTGAGCTCCAGCGCGAGCTTCAGCTCGTGCTGCCCGACCACATGGCTGTACGGCAGGATGTGCACGTCCGAGCCGCCGAGCGCACCGGTCACGACGCACTGCCCGGTGTCCAGCGGAAGGTCACCTGGAGCTGGGCCTCCGCCCCCGACTTCACCAGGAACGCCCCGAGTTCGGCGTCGAGCTTGATGGACAGTTGCAGTTCCACCTCGTCGGGCGTCAGCCCCTCACCGAGGTCGTGCAGCCGGCCCGCCGCCTGCCGGGCGCAGCGCCGGGCCAGTTCCAGACCGTCGCCGTAGACGTCCCGGGCCACCGCCAGCACCCGGTCCGCGGCGCTCTCCCGGGTGTCGATGCCGTCGTACATGTCCGCGAGACCGCCGGGCACCGGCGCGGTGTCGACCTCGACGTAGATCGGCATCTGTTGGTCCTGGCCGTGCGTGGACACCCTTGTCACGATCGCCATGCAGCACTTCCCCCGTTGGAGAGCCGGAATCCTCCCCTTACCTTCCCCAATTCTGGCGCGCCATCAACAGCCTTGCAGCCAAAGGGCGTTGATCGATCACGGGGCGAAGGCGGAGTCGGCGACAGTGCGCACCCGGCGGGCGATGTGCAGGATGAGGAAGCCCAGGTCGTCGCAGTAGACGGACGGATTCCGGAACCCCGCGACCGGGCTGTAGCGGTGTGCGTAGTTGCCGCCTCCGCACACCTCCGCGAGCGGACAGGCGAGACAGGTGGGGGAGAGCGCCTCTGTGCCCAACTGCCGTGCCACCACGCCCGGATGGTCCAGGACGTCGTCGAAGGTGTGGTCGAAGACGTTGCAGCCCGTCGCGGGCGCGCCGGCGTAGGCCGTCTTGAGCGAGTCGACCTGCTCGATGGTGCCGTCGGTGTCGACGACGACGGCGACCATCGGCGAGTTGCCCACCGCCTCGGCGCGGCCGGGCACGCCGAACAGCAGGGCGATGATCTCGTGGAACAGCCGGATCGGCACGGCCCGTTCACCCGCGTCGAACCACAGGTCGAAGAGACGGACCAGCCAGTCGCCGTAGGGGTGTCGGCCCTCGGCGGTGGGCGGGAAGGCCCAGTTGGCGTGCGGCAGCAGCAGGTCCATGGTGGGCGGCTCGAACGCGCTCAACGAGGTGTACACCTCGGTGGGATCGGAGTCCGGGTCGATCACGCTGAGGATCCCGGCGTACGCCTCCGGACGGCCGCGCAGTATCCGCAGTCCGGCCTCGGTCGCCGCCCACGAGGATCGGCCCGCGTGGTCGAGCCGACGGCGGTTCAGCCAGGGGGTGCCGCCGTCCAGGCTCACTCCGATCCGTACGCCCGCGTCGGCGAGTTGGGCCACGGCGTGTTCGGTGAGCAGGGTGCCGTTGGTCTGCACGGAGGCCTCGACGGCGCAGCGTCGGCCACAGAGGGCGTGGACCGCCTCGCGCACCGCGCCGACCTGGGCGACGAGGTTCGACACCCCGGCCAACAACGGTTCGCCGCCGTGCAGATTGATCTGCAGGGAGGTCAGCCGATGCTTGGCGGCGTGCTCGGCGATCCGGGTCGCGGTGCGCCGGACGACGTCGGGGGAGACCCGGTTGGGCCGCTCCCGCCAACTGCTGTCGGCGCCTTCGTAGACATAGCAGTAGCTGCACGCGAGATTGCAACGGCCGTTCGCCTTCAGGACGAACTGCCGGAAGGGCACGGCCTGTAACCCGGACCGCCGTAAGGCGGGGACGTCGAGTTCCTCAAGGGGCCACAGGGCGGTCACAGTTGGTAGGGGCCGTCCTCGTAGAAGGCCATCGCGGACTCGCCGCGCAGCATCCGGGGCAACAGGCTGGTGGCCACCGCGCCGAGCACCGGATGCGACGACTGACGGGACAGGACCTTCAGATCCAGATCCGCGAAGTCGGGCAACGCTCCGCCCGACCACCGCGCTACCGTGCTGGGGGGACCGTCCCCATGTGTTCGCCGCACGTTATACCTCTCACAGGAAGCCCTGAGTCTCCCGTGGGCTAACCGGGCTACGATTCCGGCCATGGTGCCCTATCGAAGGCTGACTGCTCAAATCGAGAGCGCGCCGCGGGGGCTAGGTCGGAAGCGGTTCGAAATCCCAGTAGGGCCGCTCCCTGCGGCGGATCGACAGGGTGTGCGGATGCTGCGGCCCGAGCGTGTCGGAGAGCTGCTGGAGTGCCTCGTTCTCCAGTTTGGTGGCCTCCTGGCTCCGGCGCAGCGCGCGCTGGTCACCGGCGAGGGCCGCCTTGCAGGACAGGGTCAGTGGATGGGTCTCGCCCAGGGTGGCGCGCGCCGACTCCAGGACGGCGCGGCTGAGTTCGGCCGCGCCCTCCTCGTCACCGGCCATGTTCCGCGCACCGCTCGCGTTGAGCGCCGCCCCGAGCGCCCACGGATGGGTGGTGCCGACCGCCGCCCTCATGCCCGTGAGCGCCCCCTCGGCGATCCGGAGCGCCTCGTCACGCTCCCCGTACTCCCACAACGCGAGTCCGACATTGCCCAACGTGCCCACCGCGTAGGGGTGTTCGGGGCCGACCAGGTGGGCGTAGTCCGCGGCCACGGTGGTCGCCAGCTCCCGCGCCTGCTCCAGATTGCCGTGCTCGCGGTTGAAGGTCGCGAAGTCGGCCTGCACCAGGAGCGCGTCGGGATGGCGCGGTCCCTGCCGTTGCACGAACCGCTCCACCACACTGCGCATCAGCGACTCGGCGCCCAGCAGATCACCGGTACGCCGCATGCACAGCGCCAGATTGTGCTCGGCGAACAGGGTCTGCGGAGTGAACCGGTCCATCACCTGCCGGTGCGCCCGGACGTTGAGCTCCTGGCGTGAGGTGGCCTCGTCGTAGCGGCCCAGCAGCCTGAGCATCCAGGCGTAGAACATGCCGGAGCGCAGGGTGAGATGGTGGCGCGGGGTCAGCAGCCGCTCCCGGATCAGCAGGATGTCGCGGTGCAGGACCAGTGACTCCTCGTAGCGGCCCAGCAGGCTGGTGACGACGGCCAGGTTGCTGCGGTCCTGGAGCGTGCGTGGGGCCTCGGGTTCCAGTGTGTCGGAGTACGCGCGGACGCACTCCTCGAACATGTGGTGGGCTTCGTCGTAGCGGCCCAGCGACACCAGCGTGCCGGCCAGGCCGTTCTTCGCGCGCAGCACATCGGGGTCGTCGTCGGAGCGGGTCTCCGTGAGCTGGTCGAGGACGGCCCGGCCGACGGCCTCCGCCTCCTGGTAACGACCGCTGCGGCGCAGCATGTTCGCGTGGTCGTGGGTCAGTACCAGCATGTCCCGCTCGTCGGGCTGCAGCCGGGTGCGCCAGCGGGCGACGGTCTGCTCGCACAGCCACAGCGCGGTCCGGTTCTCGCCCCGTACCCGCATGTAGTCGATGCAGTTCAGGACGAGTTGACGGACCACCGGCTCGCGGCTGTCCAGGGCGCCGGCGGGATCCAGGTGCGGGATCAGCTCCGCGTACCGGCTCCACTCACGGGTGTCGGTGGGCCGGCGCGGGTCGGCGCCCGCGAGCAGCGTGCAGGCGATGGTGGACAGGGCCTCGCGGCGGTCCTCGGTGAGGGTGCTGAGCAGGAAGCTGTGGTAGAGCCGGTGCATGGACACGCGGTCCACGGCGGGCTCGGCCTCCGAGGACTCGACGTAGTCCAGGCGCACCGCGGTGGACTCGGAGAGCCTGCGCAGCGCCGTGTGCCAGCGGATCGGGTCGACGGCGAGCGCGGCCAGATGGGCCGGCAGGGCGGACGGGTGGGCGGCCTGCATCAGCCGGACCGGGATCTCGTCCGGCGAGAACAGCGCGAACAGGTGCAGCAGCTCCACCGCTTCGGGGTTGTTCTCCTGCAGCGTGTTCAGAGTTATCGACCAACTGGTCTGGAAGCCCATCGGGTAGTCGGAGGAGATCCGGATACCGATCTGGCTGGCCTCGCCGCGCCGGATCATCGCCACATAGTCCTTGGCCGGCATGACGTTGGCGTCCAGCCAGGCCGCCGTCTGGGCCAGCAGCAGTGGCAGGTCCTGCACGGCGTCGGCGAGATCGTCGGCCTCGGCCTCGGTGAGCCGCTGGGCGCGGCGGCGTGCATAGGCCACGCTCTCGGGACGCTGGAAGGGTTCCACCTCGATTTCGGTGACACTGCCCGAGGAGGCCCAGTCCTGCGTGAGTGTGGTGATCAGGACATGGCCGTTGCCCTCCGGGAGCAGGTCCTCGATCTGTTCCATGTCGTCCGCGCTGTCCAGGACGAGCAACCAGCGACGGTACGGCTGCCCGGTGCGCAGCGCCTCGTGGACGGCCCGGATCCGCTCGCCCAGCTCCTGCCCGACCGGCAGTTCGAGCAGTGGCGCCAACTGCGCGAACTGCTCACGGGCCGGCGCCCGGAACCGCGCTCCCACCCACCACACGATGTCGTAGTCGTTGCCGAACCGGTGTGCGTACTCGATGGCGATCTGGCTCTTGCCGACGCCCGAAATACCACGCAGGGCGACCCGGGCGCCGCCGCGTCCGCCCTCCTCGAAGCGGGTGTGCAACTTCTCCAGGATGGCGTCGCGTCCGGTGAAACGAACATTTCGGCGCGGCACGTTCCACACGGCGGGCGGGTCGTTCGGGAAGCGCGGCGCGCTGCCGCTCACCGGCCCCGGCGCGGTGGTCGCGTCCAGGTCCAGGCGGCGCAGGATACGGCGACGGGCCTCGCGCGAGTCCAGGTCGCGCAGGTCGACCGGGCGCAGCGGGGCGGCCGTGGTGGGCAGCGCCCGGGTGGCCACGCTGACGGCGGAGAACCGGGCGATGTGCGGCGGTACCACCTCGTGCAGCGCCTGCGTCCACTCGGCGTCGGTGCGCGGGCCCAGCTCGAAGTACCAGTTGTCGAGGACCAGCAGGACCCGGCCCGGCGCCTGGAGCAGATTGCGCAGTGCGTCGGCGAGGGACGTCTGATTCGGCGGGTCCCAGCGCAGCAGGGTCGTCTCGTGCCCCAACTGCTCCAACTGGTGGGCGATCCAGGTGGCCCACGGCCGGTTGAACCCCGCGTAGCTGATGGTGAAGTGCTCGTGGGACTCGGCGCCTTTGGACTTGTCGGCCATTCGACCGTCTCCCCCTACACCCAAATGGACTGATTGGCAAGTTTTGTCGTGGTTCGCGTGCACGATAGTCGACCCATAGTCGCTATTCGGGCATTTAGGGCATTTCTGCGCTCAGTCGTCGGGATACGTGTCGCACCAATCGCTCCAGATCGGCGCAGTAGACCGATGGGTGCATAAAGCCGGATTGCGCGACATATCGGTGCGCGTAGTTGCCGCCGCCGCACACCCGCCCGACCGGACAGGCCCGGCACTCGTCCGCGAGTCCCGCCACACCGAGTTGACGGGCCACGATCCCGGGATGGTCGAGCGCCTCGTCGAAGGTGTGCCCGAAGACGTCGAACCCGGTGGCGGTGGCCCGGTCGTAGGCGAGGTTGAGCGAGTCGATCTGTTCGACGGAGCCGTCGGTGTGCACGACCACCGCGCAGGTCGGTGAGAGTCCGACGGACTCGGTGGCGCTGGGGACGCCGAGCAGCAGGGCGACGATCTCGGTGAACAGGCGCACCCGGGGCTGCGTTCCGTCCGGCGGGCCGTCCCACCACAGGTCGAAGGCGGTGGCCAGCCAGTCGCCGTACGGCGTGGGTACGGCCCGCTGGGCGCGTGCGTCGTGGGGCGAGCGGACCGCCAGGCCCGGGGGCGGGCTGGACCAGTTGGCGTGCGGCAGCAACAGGTCCAGGCGCGGTGGGCGCAGTTGGGCGAGCGAGGAGTACACGTCCTTGGGATCACTGCCGAGGTCGATGGCGCACAGGATCCCGGCATATAACTCCGGGCGGTCCGCGAGCAGTTGTGCCGCCCGTGCCGCCGCCGGCCAGGAGGACCGACCCGCGTGGTCCACCCGGCGCCGGTTCAGTGCGGCGGTGCCGCCGTCCAGGCTCAGGCCGACCCGGATGTTCGCGTCGGCGAGCCGGTCCAGGGTGCGCTCGGTGACGAGGGTGCCGTTCGTCTGCACGGTGGCCCGCAGGGCGGTGCGGGGCGGCAGCGCGGCGCGTACGGCGGCCGTGTAGTCGAGCGCCAACTCGGGCCCGGACAGCAGGGGTTCTCCACCGTGCAGATCGATGCGCACCTCGGGCAGCCGATGGACGGCGGCGTGTTCGGCGATCCGCTGGGCGGTCTGCCGCATCACCTCCGGGCCCACCCGGGCCGGGCGGCCGCGCCAACTGGCGTCCTGGCCTTGGTAGATGACGCAGTACGTGCAGTCGAGATTGCAGCGGCCGTGCACTTTGAGGACGAACTGCCGGAAAGGGAAGGGGCGTTGGCCGGCGCGCCGGAGGGCCGCCACGTCGAGCTCGGCGTGCGGCCACGGCGCGAGTTCCCGGTGCCTGGCCGACCGTAAGCTGTGGTCCGGTGCTCTGCGCACAACGTCGCCTCCCGTCGGCCGGCGCCCTGCCGCCCCCCTACCGTTCTGCCCGCCGCAGAGCCGCCCTTACCGTTCGTCCCCCGGAGAGTCCTCGTGATAGGCGACGAGGCCGCCGTCGGCATGGCGGGACCGGGCGAGCAGTGTGGCGAGCACCGCGCCGAGCACGGGGTGGTCGACCCGCGCCCGCAGGGCGGTCAGATCGATGCCGGTGTAGTCGGGCAGCAGGCCGCGGTCGTCGTCAGGGGGAGTGTCGGGGGAGTCCTCGTGATACGCGACGGGCCCCCCGTCGGCATGGCAGGACCGGGCGAGCAGTGTGACCAGCGCCGCGCCGAGCACGGGGTGGTCGACGCGCGCCCGCAGGGCGGTCAGATCGATGCCGGTGTAGTCGGGCAGCGGCCCGAGATCGCCGTCCGGGGCTCCGTTGGACCCACCCGGCCCGTACTGCACGGCCTGTTGCTCGGCCGGATCCACCATCCGGTGCTCCTCTGCGCCGTGGCGCCGCGGCCCTGCCACCCCGCAGGATTCCGTGCGCACCGGGTCTGCCGTCCTGCGCTCCTCCACGATGTGGCGCGCCGGGCTCACCACCCCGCAGTCCGCCACCCCGCACCCCTCCAGATCACAACGCGCCAAGTCCGCCACCCCGCACTCCTCTTCGTCTACGTCGTCGCGCCGAGCGCGGTCATGCGCTCGAACGTGGACTGTGCCTGAGGTCCTTGTGCCGCCCCGGCGCGCTGCCACAGCTCCCAGGCGGCCTGGTACGACTTCAGTGCCCGGGCCGGGCCGGCCGTCCGTTCCAGTACCGCGCCACGCTGGTGGTGTGCCTGTGCGGCGAGCAGTGGCTCGGCGGCCCGGAGCGCGCTGCGGGCGCCGTGGTGGTACGACTCGGCCGCCAGGTCCAGCCACTCCGGTGCCCTGGTCGCCCCGGTTTCCCCGGTCGTCCCGGCCAGCGTCAGCAGCACCTCGCCGCGTTCCAGCCAGGCCTGCGCGGCCGTACGGTCCGCTTGCGCGCCGCGGGCCGCGCGGGCCAGGATCCACTCGGCCTCGTGCAGATCGGTCGCCGCCCCGCCCGCCGCGTGGTGCCGGCGCAACGCCCGGCCGAACAGCAACTGCCGTTCGGCCAGTCGGGGTTCGCCATCCGGGGTCAGGGTCAGTGCCGCGCGCAGCTCCCGTACCGCCTCGGCGGCCACCGCCAGTCCGCCGCCGCTCTCGACCCGGGCGAGCAGCACCTCGCCGCGCCCCGCCAGCAGCTCCGCC
This sequence comes from Streptomyces sp. NBC_01478, assembly GCF_036227225.1. Classification (GTDB taxonomy): domain Bacteria; phylum Actinomycetota; class Actinomycetes; order Streptomycetales; family Streptomycetaceae; genus Streptomyces. The sequence goes on from NZ_CP109444.1 coordinate 8,969,908, forward strand.
CGGACCGGGTCGTCGCGCTGCACCAGATCCCGCGCCTGGGCGAACACCCGGTCGGCGGCGTCGAGTTGGGCGGGGTCGGCGGTGTGGCGGTAGCGGGCGCTGTGCGCCTCGGCCAGTCGGCGCAGGGCCAGCGCCCGTAGGTCCGGGCTCACGTCCCGGACGTCCTCCACCGCCTCGTGCAGCGCTTCCAGCACCCCGGTCGCCCCGCTGTCGGCCGCCGCCACGGCCCGCGCCTCGGCGAGGTCCAGCAGAGCCCGGCAGCGTACGGCCGAGGGCGCGCCCGTGCCGCCGGTGAGCCGCACGCCCCGCTCCAGATCGGCCGCCGCCCGCAGGGCCAACGTCCGCGCCTCCTCGGCCGAGTCGCGGACCCGCGCGTCCCCGGCGAGAGCCAGCAGCCGCCGTCCCCGGGCAAGCACGGCGGCGTCGGAGGGGTACGTACCGCCGTTCGTCACGTCGCGCTCCTCGTCATCGGACGGTCGGATGCGTGCGTATGCGGTCGAAGGTGCTCGAAGGCAGACCGAAGACGGATCGGAGACGGTCGGTCTCTGTCCATGACAGTACGCGGCCACCGCCCGGTCAACAGCGCTTTCCAGCCGCCGCCGACCTGCCCCGCCGAGGCGCAACCCGCCAAGTTCTCGCAACAATGGCGGTCTAGACTCTCCCCCCAGTGGCCTGCGACCGTGGCCGAGAACGGGCAGTTTCTGCCAAACCCGAAGGGTATTCGGCGTTTTGATACGGATAGATTCAGTCACCAAGCGGTACCCGGACGGCACGGTGGCGGTCGACCGACTGTCTCTGGACATACCGGACCGATCGATCACCGTCCTCGTCGGCCCCTCAGGCTGTGGCAAGACGACCACCCTGCGCATGATCAACCGGATGATCGACCTCAGCGAGGGCACGATCTCCCTGGACGGCGCGGACATCACCAAGCAGCCGGTCAACACGCTGCGCCGGTCGATGGGTTACGTCATCCAGAACGCCGGACTCTTCCAGCACCGCACGATCGTCGACAACATCGCGACCGTGCCCCGCATGCTCGGCTGGGGCAAGGAGAAGGCCAGGGCGCGGGCCACCGAACTCATGGAGCGGGTGGGCCTCGACGCCGCCCTCGCCAAGCGGTACCCGTACCAGCTCTCCGGCGGCCAGCAGCAGCGCGTCGGCGTCGCCCGCGCCCTCGCCGCCGACCCGCCCGTCCTCCTCATGGACGAGCCCTTCTCCGCCGTCGACCCCGTGGTCCGCAAGGGACTCCAGGACGAACTCCTCAGGCTCCAGGGCGAGTTGGGTAAGACCATCGTCTTCGTCACCCACGACATCGACGAGGCCATCAAGCTCGGCACCATGGTCGCGGTGCTCCGCACCGGCGGCAAGCTCGCCCAATTCGCCCCGCCCGCCGAGCTGTTGTCCGACCCGGCCGACGACTTCGTCGAGGACTTCCTCGGCGCCGACCGGGGCATCCGCCGGCTGTCCTTCTTCTCCTCCGCGGGACTCGACCTCAAGACCTCCCCGATCGTCGCCGTCGACTCCACCGCCGAGCAGATCGCCGAACGCACCACGCCCGGCGTGCCGTACCTCCTCGTCACCGACCTGGACGGCAAGCCGCTGGGCTGGAGCGAGCCGGGCGCGCTGACCGCCGGAGCCGTCGACACCGCCCAACTCCTCCCGTACGGACGCCCGTTCGCGGCCGGCACGGACTCGCTGCGGGCCGCGCTCGACGGCGCGGTGCTGTCGCCCACCGGCTGGGCGGTCGGCGTGGACGGCACCGGGCGCGTGGTAGGCGTCGTATCGCAGACCGCAGTGGGCGAGGCGATCCGCAGCGCGCACGCGGCGACCCAGCCGGGCACGAAGGTCGCCGGATGAACGACTTCTTCCACATACCCAGCGACCTCCAGAACACCTACTTCGGCCTGATCGGCCTGCACCTGAGGGAGGCGCTGATCCCGGTCCTGGCGGGTCTGGTCGTCTCGCTGCCCCTCGCCCAACTCTGCGCGCGCTTCCGCTGGTTGTACCCGCCGGTGCTGTGGGTGACGACCGTGCTGTACGCCATCCCGTCGCTCGCCTTCTTCGTGGTCCTCATCGACTACACCGGCCTGAGCGAGACCACGGTGATGATCCCGCTCGCCGTGTACAGCCTCGTCGTCCTCGTCCCGGCGATCGTCGACGGGGTCCGCTCGGTGCCGCAGGAAACCCTGGACGCGGCGGCCGCCATGGGCTTCGGGCCCATACGCCGGTACGTCCAGGTGCAGTTGCCGATCGCGGTGCCCGCGATCATCGCCGGACTTCGGGTGGCGACCGTCTCCAGCATCAGCCTGGTCAGCGTCGGCATGCTCATCGGCAACCAGGGCGCACTCGGCAACCTGCTCAACGACGCGAACATCTACCACCAGCCCATCTACGCCGTGAACTCGGTGGTCACGACGGCGGTCCTGGCGGTCCTGGCCGACGCCGTCCTGGTCGTCGTCCGCATCCTGCTCACCCCCTGGATGCCGAGCGGTACCCGCCGCGACAGCCGGAAGGCGACGGCGGTCCAGCCCGACGCGGCCGTGCCCGCCCTGGAAGAGGCCGCGCGATGAACGTACTGAGCTACATCAACGCGTTCTTCAGCGACAGCTCCCACTGGCACGGCTACGACGGGATCCCCACCCGTCTCCTGGAACACATCCGGTACTCGCTCCAGGCACTCGCGATCGCCGCCGCCATCGGGCTGCCGATCGGCCTGGTCACCGGCCACTACGGGCGCGGCGGCAACGCCATCGCGCTGGCCGCCACCGGCAGCCGCTCACTGCCCACCTTCGGCCTGCTGGTGCTGATGGTCACCTGGCTCGGGTTCGGACTGGGGCCCGTGATGATCCCGCTGGTCGTCCTCGCCATTCCGCCGATCCTGGTCACCACCTACGAGGCGGTCCGTTCCGTGGACCCCTCACCGGTGGACGCCGCACGGGGCATGGGCATGCACGAGTCACGGATCCTCTTCCAGGTGGAACTTCCCGGAGCCCTGCCCCTGATCCTCAGCGGTATCCGCTCGGCGGCCATCCAGATCGTCTCGACCGCCACCATCGCGGCGTACGTCGGTCTCGGCGGCCTCGGCCGCTACATCATCGACGGCCTCTACCAGAAGAACTACGAGAAGGTCGTCGGCGGCGCCACCCTGGTCGCCGGCATGGCCCTGGTGACCCTGGCGGTCTTCTGGGGCATCGCACGGCTCGCGGTGTCCCCCGGGGTACGCAGGAGCAACTGAGCCCCGCAGTAAGAAGAGAGGGGAGAGGGGGAGGGCTTTCGGGCCCTCCCCCTCTCCCCTCTCTTCCTTTGCGCGCTCTCAGTTCTCCGTGCGCGCCAGCGCCAACTCCAGTACGACCAGCAGCGCGTCCCGCACCGAACCGCGCTCGCGCGCGTCGAACGCGATGACCGGGACACGCTCGTTGACGTCCAGCGCCCAGCGGACCTCGTCGAGGTCGTGCTCGATCCTGCCGTCGAAGGCGTTGAGGGCGACCGCGAACGGGATCTGCTTGTGCTCGAAGTAGTCGACGGCCGCGTAGCAGTCGTCGAGCCGCCGGGTGTCGACGATGACGAGACCGCCGACCGCGCCCTCCACGATGTCGTCCCACATGAAGCCGAACCGGTCCTGCCCGGGCGTACCGAACAGATACAGCTTCAGGGTCGGGTCGATGGTGATGCAGCCGAAGTCCATCGCGACCGTGGTCGTGGTCTTGCGCGGGGTGAGCGACAGGTCGTCCACGCCCGCCGCGACCTCGGTGATGGCGGCCTCGGTGGTCAGCGGCTCGATCTCGGAGATCGCGCCCACGGTGGTGGTCTTGCCCACGCCGAAGCCGCCCGCGACGACCATCTTGACCGGCAGCGGCGGCCGTACGACGGTCTGCGCAGTCGCACCGCGGGCGACCGGTTCAGTCGGTGTCACGGAGTACTCCCCGGGAGTTGGGGATGGCGCGGAGGCCATCGATGACCCTTCGCAGGACGGTTGCGTCATGGGTGATGTCGGTATTGGGCACGTGCACCGTCAACTGCCCGGCGGAGCGCAGGTCCTCGGCCAGGACCCGCACCACGTTCAGATGCAGCCGCAGCCGGGCCGCGATCTCCGCGAGGGACTGCGGCTGCCGGCAGGCGGCGACGATGTCGTGCTGCTCGAAGGAGAGCCGGTCGAGCACCTCGAGCCCGGCGGCCGTGGCCACCACCTGGGTCTCGACGGGGATCGGCCGCCCGGAGGCGGCGGCTCCCGCACCCGCGACCCGCCCGGCGGTGACCAGGAACGGCCGTACGGCGGAGGGCTTGCGCACCGGATCGCGATCCGGGGGTGTGGCCCCGTCCGCGCCGGCACCGTTCGGAGTGCGGCCGTCGGGCATGAGTGGCTGTTCCTCTCTCGACCGGTCGGGGACCGGTCACCGAGCCGAAGCGGCGCCGACGCTGTTCTTCAACTGGAGCACCAGTTGGGGGTTGAGCGCGGAACCGGCACGGTTGGCGAACAGCGTCATCTCGTAGGCGATGTTGCCGAGCTTGGCCTCCTTGTCGGTGACGACGCCGAGGACGGCACCGCTGCCGATCGCGGAGACGAGGACGTGGCCGCCCTCCAGGTCGATGATGACCTTGTTCAGGCCACCGAGACCGTAGTTGCCGGAGGCTCCGGCGGCGAGGCTGGTGATGCCGGAGACGATGGCCCCGAGCCGCTCCGAGTGGGCGTGCTCACGCAGTTCGGCCACGGCGATCAGCAGGCCGTCGGAGGACACCGCGATGGCGTCGACGACACCCGCGGTCTCCGTCGCGAAACGGTTGAGCAGCCAGTTGAAATCGGCCGCGGCTGCCTGCAGATCGGCCGGCGTGGTGCCTCCCGTGGGAGTTTCACCTGTCGACGTACTCACTGCTCCGCTCCTTTCGGGAGGTGGTTCCGGTCGTGCGGGTGGTTCGCGTCCATGGCGCGCAGCCCCGTGAGGGTGTCGCTGTCGCGATGCGCTTGCTCTACGGCGGCCTCGAACTCTTCGAGGGCCGAGCGGACGGCGTCCGCGTCGGCGGGCCGGGGGGCCTGCCGGGCGGCTTGCTGGGCGGCGGCGTCGGCGCCCGTACGAAGGGTGGCACCCCGGACCCGCCGCCGCAGCGGCCGGGAGCCACCGGCGGCGTCGTCGGGGGCGGCGGACTCGTCCGCCGGGGCGTGGTGGGTGACGGCGGCGGGCTCCGCCACGGCGGCTGCCGGCTCCGTCTCGTACCGGGAGACCCGGCGCGGCAGCGGGGCGGGCTGATCGCCGGCCGGGGCGTGCTCCTGCACGGGTTCGGCGGCGACGGAGGGCCGCGGACCTGAGTCGGCGTACCCGGAGTCGGCACCGTTGCCCGTGGAGCCGTTGCCCGTGGAGCCGTTGATCGAGGAGCCGAGGCCCGTGGTGGCGGCCGGTCCGGAGGAGCCGGTCAGGGCGGGACCGGAGTCCGTGGTGGCCCAGGAAGGAGCCGGACGCTGGTCCGGTGCGGAGCCCGCGGCACCGGACCCCGCGGACGCCAGCGTCTTGCTCGACCCCGACCCCGACCCTGACCCCGAGCCCGATTCCAACCCCGCGAACCCTCCCGCCGAACCGCCGGAGGCGAGCGCGCTCATGCGCAGCAGCAGTGTCGCCGGGATGGTGATCTCGGCCGTCACACCGCCGCCCGGTGTGCGGGCGAGGGTGACGTCGATGTCCCAGCGGCGGGCGAGCGTACCGACCACGAACAGGCCCAGCACCTTCGTCGGCACCAGGTCGAGACGCTCGCGGCGGATCAGGCGCGCGTTCTCCTCGGCGATACGGTCGGCGCTCATCCCGAGTCCGTGGTCGGCGACCACGATCAGCGCGTCGTCGCCGTCGGTCCGTACGACCACCTCGACGGGGCTGCCCGCGGGCGAGAACGAGACCGCGTTCTCCAGGAGTTCGGCCACCATCAGCGTGAGGTCGCCGATGATGTCGGGCTCCACCATGACCTCGGTGTCGGCCCGCAGACCGACCCGCTGGAAGCCCTCGATCTGGCCGAGCGCGGCCCGTACGACGTTGGTGAGCTCGGTGGGTCCGCCGTCCAGCACGGTCTCGCGGATGCCGGCGAGCAGCATCAGGCTGTCGGCGTTGCGGCGCAGGCGGACGGCGATGTGGTCGATGGAGTAGAGCCGCTCCAGCAGTGCCGGGTCGGTCTCGCCGCGCTCCACCGCGTCGATCAGGGCGAGTTGACGGGTCGTCAGGTTGCTGACGCGGCGGCCGACGTTGCCGAACATCTCGGCCACGTTGCGCCGGCTGACCACCTGGCGGGCCAGCAGCGCGGCGGCCGTGGTCTGCACATGGTTGAAGGCCTCGGCGAGGTCACCGATCTCGTCCTTCGCGGTGACCGGCATGTCGCGCAGCAGCGGCGGCCCGTCGTCCTCGGCGTCGTCGTCGGCCACGCGGGCGAGTTCACGGCCGGCGACCTCGGCGACCTGCTTCGCGGCACCGGTCAGGGCCTGCACCGGGCGGACCACCGAGCGGCGCACGATCACCACGAAGACGAGCCACAGCGCGAAGCCGAACAGCGAGAGGTTCAGCAGCAGTCCGGCGCGCCAGGAGGCGGAGCTGGACGCGCTGTCCGCGCGGGAGGCGATCTGGTCGATGAGCGAGGTGGTGATCTTCAGTCGGCCCGCGGCCTGTTGGGGATAGGCGGGGTAGTCGCTCATGGCGTCCGCGAAGGCCTTGCGGACGGCGCCGGGCGTCTCCGCCTGCAGCCCGCTCGGGTCGATCTGCAGCTCCGCGTAGGCCTCGGCGATCAGCCGCTGCGCGGGGGTGTGCTCGATCCCGGAGAGCTGGTCGGCCTGAGCCTCCGTGGCGAACCGGGCGAACCGTGCGGCCTGGTAGGTGTACAGCTCGTAGGAGCCGACCGCGTTGTTGAACTCGATGAGCGCGTTGCTGTCACCGGTCGTCGCCGAGAACACGCTGGTCTCGAACGAGCTGTGGGCGGCATCGGCCCGCAGCACGGAGTCCAGCAGGTTGCCGGTGAAGGTGGTGGCGAGGTTCGCGTTGTGCTCGAGGTCGAGCCCGTCGATCAGACTGTCGGAAGCGCTGGTGTACGCCGGGTCGATGTTGTCGGCGGGCAGATAGCTCTGCTCGACGGTGTCGCGCAGCGTCTCCAGGCCGTTGATCTCCTTCAGCGCCTGGGCCTCGCTGCTCGGCAGCCGGTCGCCGAAGGTGTCACGCACCTTCTCGACCTGCGCGTCCACGGCCGACTGGGCCTTGCGGTACTCGCTCTGCGAGGGCGTACCACCGTCGTTGGTGGCCTCGAAGCGCACGGAGAGCAGGATGGCCTGCTGGTGCTCCGCCTCCACGAGGTTCACCAGCTCCGCCACCTGCCCGCTGTCGCGCACCAGTTGGGCCGCGTCGCTCGCGTCCGTCGACTGCCCGATCTCGTCCGAGATGAGATACGCCAGCAGCACCGCGACCACCGCGAGCGGTACGCCGACGAGCAGATTGAGCTTGCGCCTGAAGGGCCAACGGTCTGCGAAGCCCCGTATGGACACCAGGCCTCCTTCGTGGGGTGTTGTCACGGTACGCGCAGCGACACACGTGACTGTTTTTGATCGAAGCGGCCCCCGCACACCGCTGTGACCGACGCCAACTCCGGGGAGACTACCGTCTCTTTGAACGATCAAGTGCGTCGCCCTACGTCAAGAATCAATTACAAAGCGCCTGTGTTCGTGACCGGTCTGTTTACGTTGCCTTCACAACTGGGCACCTATTGAGGCCAATCGGTGACCAGACTTCTCTTGACTGACCGAGAACCGGCTGGATTGGATCAGCGGAGTGCGGAATTCACGCCCCGCGCGTGGACGCCACAGCCATGCCTGCACGCCTGTGCCAACATCCGAGCCCGGAACGGGAATTGTGACTTCAAAAGCGAAGAACCGCTGGTCAAGTACTAGGTACCCCGGCGCGGCCGCCATCGCGCTCGCCGCGACGGCTGCGCTTGTCACGGGATGTGGTTCGTCCGACGACAGCAACTCCGACAACCCGCTCTCGGGCAGCAAGGCCGGCGGCGACACCGTCGTCGTCGGCTCCAACAACTTCGCCGAGAGCATCCTGATCGCCGACATCTACGGCGAGGCCCTCAAGGCGAAGGGCGTCAAGGTCAGTTACAAGCCGAACATAGGCAGCCGCGAGACGACCTACGGCCTGCTCAAGAACGGCACCATCACCGTACTGCCCGAGTACAACGGCGCGCTGCTGGCCTACCTCGACCCGAAGGCCACCCCGGCGACCCTCGCCGCGACCACGGCCGCGATCGACGCCAAGCTCGACACCAAGCTGACGCTGCTCGACCCGGCCGCCGCCGAGGACAAGGACACGGTCACCCTCAACGCGGAGACCGCGAAGAAGTACAACCTCACGTCCGAGTCGAGCATCGCGGACCTCAAGTCCATCGCCAAGGACCTGGTCATCGGCGCCTCGCCGGAGTTCCAGACCCGGCAGCAGGGCCTGGTGGGCCTGAAGTCCGTCTACGGCCTGGAGTTCAAGTCCTTCAAGGCGCTGGACGCGGGCGGCCCGCTGACCGCGGCCGCGCTGAAGAAGAACACCGTGCAGGCGGCCGACCTCTTCAGCACGGACCCGACCATCACCAAGGAGAAGCACGTCACGCTCCAGGACCCGAAGAGGCTCTTCGGCTTCGAGAACGTGCAGCCCCTGGTCTACAAGAGCGGCCTCTCCGCCGCCGGCGTGGCCGCCCTCAACGCGGTCTCCGCGAAGCTCGACACGGCGACCCTGCTGGACCTCGACACCCAGGTCGGGTCGCAGAACAAGGACCCGCTGGACGTGGCGAAGGCCTGGCTGAAGACCGCCGGCCTGGACTAGGTCTGCTCCGGCCGACGCGGGTGCCTCCGTTTCTCCGGGAGGCACCCTCGTCGGCGTGCCCGGACGGGTTTCAGTACCCGACGCGGAACGTCGCGTCCTGCTGCTCCGTCGCCGTGGAGATCGGGTCGATGCGCAGCACGTAGTTGGAGTGCCGGATGTAGCGCGTCGGGTTGTTGTACGACCGGAAGGACGCCCAGGCGGAGTCGGCGAGCCCCGCGGTCCGGTAGAACGTGGCGTCCCCGGCGAACGTCGACGTGCCGTCGTTCACGTCGAGTTGGAGCGCGTAGTTGTAGTGCCGCAGATACCGGGTCGGGTAGTTGACCGACTGGAAGGACACCCCGGTCGAGTCCGCGAGACCCGGCACCAGCGTCCACTGCGAGTCGGTGTACGGGTCGAAGGCGTACTCGTCGATCCGGCCGATGAAGTTGGAGTGGCGGACGTAACGGGCCGGGTAGTTGTAGGACTTGAGCCGGTTCCAGGCGGGCGTGCCCCACTTGGCGATCAGGTTGGTGTACTCGGCCGCGGTGATCGGCTGGATGCCGCAGTGCTTGGAGTTGAGCGGCTGGGTGTAGAGCTTCTGGTCGACGGCGGTCCAGGTGCCGGCGGCGAGGCTGCTGGTCTGCCAGGCGTAGAAGACGCCGTTGGGATCCCAGGTGTCACCCCAGAGGTACCAAGTCGAGCTCGAGGCAAGGGACTTGACCAGCGTCGGCGCCTCGGTGCCGTTGTGCGAGACCGCCGTGCTGAACTCGGTGAAGCTGCCCGGGTCCAGGGACGTGGACTTCGCGCCGACCAGGGTCGAACTCTTCTTGAAGTAGAGGTAGTTGACGCCGTTCACGCCGACCGCGAGGTCACCGTCGATGACGTCGTAACCGGGGTCGAAGAACACCTGCGGATCGCCGGCGGTCACGAAGTCGCTCGTGTAGTTGACCATGATGACGTTGTGGCCGCTGTCGTTGACGGCCGAGTAGATCACGCCGTACTGCCCGCGCCCCGCGTCCCAGAACGACTCCGGCGCCCAGGCGTGGGTGTCCAGGCTGTGCACCTTCATCCGCCGGTAGCCGGTGAAGGTACGCAGATCGGCGGAGTCCCAGACGTGGATGTACTGGCTGACGTACGACCAGTCGGTGCCGTTGAGGTCGGTCGCGAGGACCACGAACGTGCCGTCCTGCTTGCGCAGGATGAACGGGTCGCGCAGGCCCAGGGAGCCCGCGGTGGGGGTGGCGACGGGGGCGTTCTGGTTCAGCGGGGTCCACTGCAGACCGTCGGGGCTGACGGCCAGGTGCAGGCCGTAGTTGGCGCCCAGGAACGTCGGCGACTCGGTGAAGTAGCACATGACATAAGCCGAGTCGGTCGCGGCGTGCGCACTCCCGGCGCCGAGCGTGAGCGCGCCGGTGGCCGCGAGGGGGACGGTCGCGGCCGCGCCGAGGAAGTGCCGGCGGGAGAGGTGGGGGAGGGGAGGGACGGCCATGTGTTCTCCAGGGGTGACGAGCGGCCCAATGTTCGACATCACGAACGGAGTTCGGTAAGTCGATCAGAAGGTAGAGATGGGGCGTGTGCGCGTCAATCACACGGTCGTGCTTGGCCGGTTCTCGTCGTTCACGTAGGCGTCCGCTACGAGCCCCCTGTGTGGATCACGAACCCCCTGCGCGGATCACGAGCCTCCTGCAGGGGTCAGCAGCTCCGCCCGCGCCCGGGCCGCCGCCCCGATCGCCACCGCGTCACCGCCCAGCAGGGCCGGCAGCACCCGCACCGGGTGACCGCTCACCGGCGGCTCCAGCGCCAAGGTCTCCCGCACGGCCGACTCCACCAGCGCCCACGACCGGCTGACACCCCCGCCGATCACGCACGTCGTGACGTCCAGCAGCCCCGCCGTGATCAGCAGCGCCCGGGCCACCCCGCGCCCCAGCGCCGCGTACACGGCACGCGCGTCCGGATCGCCCAGCCGGGCCGCCGCGGCGACCTCCCGGGCCGTGAGAGCGCGCCCCGTCCGCTCCCCGTACCGCGCCGCGACCGACCGCCCCGACGCCAGCGTCTCCAGATGCCCCCGACCGCCGCATGTGCACGGCAGTTCGCCGAACCCCGGCACATGACCGATCTCGCCCGCCGCCCCGCGCGGCCCGTCGTAAAGGGCGCCATTCAGCCACAGTGCGCCGCCCACCCCGGTGCCGAGCGTCATCCCGAGCACGTTCTCCTCGCCCGCGACCGCGCCCCGCGCCACCTCGCCGCGCAGAAACGCGTTCACGTCGTTGTCGAGGAACGCCGGTACGCCCAGGGCCTGTTGGACACCGGCCGTCACCTCGAACCCGGCCCAGTCCCGGAACGAGTCGCTCGCCACCAGGATCCGCCCGGCCCGCACGTCCACGAGACCGGCCGCGCCGACCCCGACCCCGAGCAACCGGGCGGGCGTACGGTCCAGCAGCAGCCGAAGCGCCGAGAGCGCGGCGTCGAGCATGGCCGCGCCGCCCTCCTGCGCCGGGGTGGGCACCTCCGTGCGGTCCAGGACGTCGAGTCGGTCCGTGCACAGCACTACCTGGGTGGTCGTCCCGCCGATGTCGACGCCGACGATCACCTCGGGGGTGTCGCTCACGCGCCGGCCTCCGTCCCCGACGCCACCCGGAGCTCTCTGCGCGCACGCTGGAGCACGGGGTCCGGTACGGGCACGGCGGCGATGAGCCGGCGCGTGTACGCGGTCTCCGGGCGCAGCAACGTCCGCATGGTCGGCCCCTGTTCCTCGACCCGCCCGCCCCGCATCACGACGACGCGCCCCGCGAACCGCTGCACCACGGCGAGGTCGTGCGACACGAAGAGACAGGCGAACCCGAGCTCCGCCTGCAACTCGGCGATCACTTCCAACACGGTCTGCTGCACGCTCACGTCCAGCGCGCTCGTCGGCTCGTCCGCGACCAGCAGCCGCGGTGCGAGGACCAGCGCCCGCGCGAGACTTACCCGCTGGCGCTGCCCACCGGACAGCTCACGCGGCCCACGACGGGCCAACTCCCTTGGCAGCCGCACCAGTTCGAGCACCTCGGCGACCCGCTCGCGCCGCTCGGCGGCCCCCATGTCACGCCGGTGCACCCGCAACGGCTCGGCCACACACTCCGCGACACTCATCCGCGCGTCCAGCGAGGCCACCGGATCCTGCAACACCACACCGACCCCGGCCAACAGCGCCCGCCGCGCCCGCCCCCGCGCCTTGCGCAGATCCGCCCCGAAGAGCGAGACGGTCCCCGACTCCGGCGCCACCAGCCCAAGGGCCACCCGCGCGGCGGTCGACTTCCCCGACCCGGACTCACCGACGAGCCCGACGGTCTCGCCCGCCCGCACGGTCAGTGACACATCCTCCAGCGCACGCACGGCACGGGGCCCACGCCCGAACTGCACGCTCACGTTGCGGAGTTCGACCACCGGATCCCCCTCGGACTCTTCGGGTACGGCACTCCCGGCCCCGGTCCCGCTCACGGCCAACCGAGGCACAGCGGCCAACAACCGCCGCGTGTACTCGTGCGCGGGCCGCAACAGCACGTCCTCCACCGTCCCCGTCTCCACGACCTCCCCCTCCAGCATCACGGCGACCCGGTCGGCGAAGTCGGCGACGACCCCCATGTTGTGCGTGACCAGCAGCACGCCGGTCCCGGAGTCGACGGCCAACGCCCGCAGCAGATCGAGGATCTCGGCCTGCACGGTGACATCGAGGGCGGTGGTCGGCTCGTCCGCGACGAGCAGTCCGGGCGAGTTGGCGATGGCCATGGCGATGACGACCCGCTGCCGCTGCCCACCCGACAACTGGAACGGAAACGCCGAGGCCCGCCGCTCCGGCTCGGGAATCCCGACCCTGCGCAGCAACGCGACGGCCTCGGCGGCCGCCTCCTGCCGCGACACGTCCCGGTGATTCCGTACGACTTCCGCTATCTGCCTGCCGATTCGGGTCAGCGGATCGAGAGCGGTGGCAGGCTCCTGGAAGACCATCGAGGCCGTACGCCCACGCAGTCGCGCGAGTTCGGCCTCACCGGCCCCCACGACATCCGTACCGCCGACCGAAACACCCCCGGACGCACGGGCGTTGCCGGGCAACAGCCCGAGCGCGGCGAGGGCCACGGTCGACTTCCCCGAGCCGGACTCACCCACGAGGGCGAGGGTCTCGCCGGGCGCGACCCGCAACGAGACTCCGCGCACGGCGGGCACATCACCACTCTCGGTGGAGAAGGTGACGCCCAGGTTCTCCATCTCCAGGATGTCGTTCATCCGCGTCCCTTCACGTCGAAGGCGTCGCGCAGCCCGTCGCCGATCGCGTTGAACGCGCACACGACGAGGATGATCGCGAGGCCCGGTGGAACGATCAGCCACCAGCGTCCCGAGTACGCGGCCGTCAGCCCCGCCGAGAGCATCCCGCCCCAGTCGGTTGCCGGCGGCTGAACTCCCAGCCCCAGATAGGACACATAGGCGACGAGCAGGATCGCGTCGGCGACCTGGAAGGTGGCCGCGACGACGATCGTCGACACCGAGTTGGGCAGGATGTGCCGCACGATGGCCCGCGCGTGGGTACCGCCGATGGCCCGCAGCGTCAGCACGTAGTCGCGCCTCTTCAAGGTCAACATCTCCGCCCGCACGAGCCGCGAGGGCACCAGCCAGGACACCAGCCCCAGGATGACGATCAGCCCCGGCACACCCGGCGAGGTGATGGCGGACACGACCAGCAGGATGAACAGCGCCGGAATGGCGATCCCCGCGTCCACGACCCGCATCATCACCGCGTCGACCCACCCGCCGGCATACCCGGCGACGGACCCCCAGAGCGTCCCGATGACGGTGGCAAGAACCCCGGCCGCCAACCCGACGAGCAACGACACCTTCCCGCCGTACATGAGCCGCCCGAGCTCGTCATGCCCAACGGCATCGGTACCGAGCCAATGGGCTCCGCTGGGTGCGAGATTGACCTGCGTGAGATCGGTGTGGGTCTGGTCGGTGGAGTAGAGAAGTGGCCCAACGAAACAGAACAAAAGAAAGAGAGCGACTACTACGAGTCCGGCGACCGCGAGCTTATTGCGCGCGAAGCGCGCACCCAGGGGCGCGGGGCCGTTTCGATTTGCGGCTCCGCCGCGGGGCGCGAGCAACCCCCACCGACGCGCACTCTGAACACTCACGCCAGACCCCCCTTGACCCGAGGATCGACAACCCGCTGCACGACATCCGCAAGCAGCGTCCCCACCACAGTCGCCACAGAGATCACCAACACACACCCCAACAGCACCGGATAGTCCGACGACTGAGCCGCACTCCAGAACAACAGCCCCATCCCCGGGTAGTTGAAGAGCTGCTCGACAACCAGCGCCCCACCGAACAACACCGGCACGTAATACCCGAGCATCGCGATCACCGGCGTCAACGAGTTCCGGAACACGTGTTTGAAGAGGATCGCCCCCTGCCGTGAACCCCCCGCCCGAGCCGTCCGCACATAGTCCTCGGAAAGGTTCTCCAAGGTCGCGGCCCGCATGTACCGACTGAACACGGCGACCATGGAAGCCGCCCCGGTCACCACAGGCAGCACCAACGCAACGGGATCGGCGAAGACTTGAGCCACCGTGTCCCCCTGCGGCGCCTGCGACGGAAACCACCGCAACACCTGCGTGAACACCAGCACCAGCACAAGTCCCAGGAAGTACACGGGAGTCGAGTACGCCACGAAGCTCAGCGTCGTGATGACGTAGTCGGCCGGCTTGTTCCGCCGCACCGCCTGCCACATGCCCAACGGAAGGGCGAGCAACAGCCCGACAACCGCCGACAGCACGGTCAACACCAGTGTCTTCGGCAGCCGTTGCTCGATGAGCTGCGACACCGCCTCGTTCAGGGTGTACGACGTGCCGAGGTCCCCGTGCACCAACTGCCGCAGGTAGTACAGGTACTGCACGGGCAACGGCCGGTCGAGCCCCTGGTCGTGGTTGAACAGCGTGATCTGCTGGGGTGTGGCCTGCGGCCCGAGGATCCCGCGTGCGGGACCCCCTGGCAGCGCGTGCAGCAGACCGAACACCACGACCGTCACGATGAGGATCACGACCAGCGCCTGCGCGATCCGCCGGGTCAGGTACAGGAGGGTGTCCATGCCTCAGCTCGTCCACTTCCACTGCGCCGGGTGGAAGTTGGCGAGCGGGTCCTGCGAGAAGCCGCCGAGGCCGTTCTTGACGACGGAGATCTGATAGTCCGGCTCGGGCAGCCAGATCACCGGCAGATCCTTGGCGAGCGCCGCGCTGTACTCCTGGATCGCCTGGGTCGAACTCGACGTCGTGGACGCGGAGATGAGCTTGTCGACGTCGGCGTTCGAGTAGTTGCCGAAGTTCGCGCCGCCCTTGGACTGGAACAGGGAGTCGCCGGTCGGGAAGGCCGGGAAGTACCAACTGCCCGCCGTGCCGAAGTAGGAGAGCTGCCACTTGCAGATCGACTGCGAGGCCGTGCACTGCGGGGTCTGCGACAGCACGGAGTTGACCGGCGCGGTCTTGATGGAGAACTTGATGCCGGTCTTCGCGAGCGAGGACTGGATCGCGCTCATCATGTTGTCGGTCACCGTCGAACCGGACTGCGACAGCACCTGCATCTGGAACTTCGTCCCCTTGGCGACCCCTGCACCGCACTGGGCGGCCCCGGTGCCCGGGCTCGTGCAGGTCATGACCCCGCCCTGCTCGCTCCAACCATGGCTGCTGAGCAGGGACTTGGCGGCCGAGGTCGAGAACGGATACGGGTCGCTCTTCTGCGTGGCCGACAGGAACGACGAGCTCTGCGCCTGCGGAATCGGCCCGTACCCGGGCACCGCCGTCCCGTTGAAGATGACCCGCGCCAGACCGGCCTGGTCGATGGACCGCTGGACGGCCTGCCGGGCGTAGAGCTGCTTGAACACGGCACCCATGGAAGGGTTGTTGAAGTTGTACGGCATGTAGGTGATCGCCCAGCCCGACCACGGCTTCACCGTGTAGCCCTGCGCGGTGAAACTGTCTTTCTGGTCGAGGTCGGTCGCCTCGATGTAGCCGTAGTCGACGCTCCCCGAGCGCAGCGCGTTCTTCTCCGCGTCGGCCGTCGTGAACGGCAGGAGGTTCACGGTGGGGATGCCGGCCTTCTCGCCGCCGTCGTACTTCGAGTTGGCGGCCAGGACGACCTTGCCGGCGGTGGAGAAGGACTTCACGGTGTACGGGCCGCTGATGGTCTTCCACAGGGCGTTCGTCGCGTAACCGCTGATGTTCTTCGCCGCGTTGTTGAGGTACGTCCAGTCCTGCTCGGCGTCCCCGGCCTTGTCCCACGCGTGCTGGGGGAGCGGGTTGATCAGGCTCAACTCGTTGGCCAGCATCCACTGCGGGTTGTACGCCTTGTCGAAGGTGATCGTGAAGTGGCGGGCGTCCACGGTCTTGAAGGACGACCAGTTGTCCGGCGCCTTGCCCGGGTTGTAGCCCGCCCACTGCGCCTTGTTCGCCTTGATGAGGTCGAACCAGAACTTCACGTCGGCGGAGGTGACCGGCTTCCCGTCGCTCCAGTGCCGCTCGCCGAGGGTGATCGTGACGCTCTTGTTGTCGGCCGCGAAGTCGGCGGCGGTCGCCACCGAGCCCTTCTTGTTCCAGCCCATGCTGCCGGTCGAGCCGTCGTAGGCGATGAGCGGTTCCCACAGCGCGTTCGAGATGGATTTGTTGTTGGTGTTGAGGTGGGCCGCGGTGCCGATCGGCAGGATCCAGTTCGGGGTGAAGTTCGCGGGCAGCGCGTAGTCGATCGCGTCGTGGGACCCGGACGACGACGTACCGCTCGACCCGGAACAGCCCGCGAGCAGCAGCGAGGCCGTGGTCAGAGAGGCACCGGCGAGGAGTCTCTTGCGGACAGGGGACATGGTTCTCCTCGGAAAAAGAGGGGCGGAGGCGGGAGTGAGGACAGTCAACGACCCCTGGTGTCGAAGAAACAGGCGTGCCGCTGTAAAAAGCCTGTTTCTGCTGTTCTGAAAAAAGCGGGAAGGCCGTTCGAGTGGCTTACGCTCATCGCCACGATCGCCGATCCGGAAGTAACTTCCCCTGTGGCTGAAAAAAGTGCGCACCGCCGAAAAGGCGCCTCGGGCGTCTCCTCACTGGCCGAGCACGTCCTCGAACTCCTCGCCTCCGGGCAGGCCGCCACCCGCACCGACCTCGCCGAACTGCTCGGCGCCGCGCCCTCGACGATCTCCCTCGCCGTGGGCCAACTGGTGTCCCTGGGCCTGGTCGCCGAGCACGGCACCCGCTCCTCGACCGGCGGCCGGCCGCGCAAGGTGCTGCGGCTGGGCGGCAGCGACGGCTTCGCGGTCGCGGCCGAACTCGGCGGCAAACACGCACACGTGGGCGTGGTCCTGCCCGGCGGCGGACTCACCGACGTCTCGACCGTGCCCTTCCCCACGGCGGACGGCCCCGAGGCCGCGCTGCCCGGCCTCGCCGAGACGCTCACCGCACTCGCCGACCGGCACGGCCGGGAACGGCTGCGGGGCGTGGGCCTGTGCCTGCCCGGCCCGGTCGACATCGCCTCCGGGTTCGTCACGCTGCCCGCCCGGATGCCCGGCTGGAACAGGTTCCCCATCCGCGACTGGCTCGCCGAACGCTTCGAGGTACCGGCCGCCGTCGAGAACGACGCCAACTGCATGGCCGTAGGCGAACACACCGTCCAGCCCGCCGAACGACGCCAGTCGATCATGGTCAAGGTGGGCACCGGGATCGGCGCCGGCGTCATCGCCGACGGCCGCCTCTACCGCGGCGGCACCGGCGCCGCCGGCGAGATCACCCACGTCCGCGTGGAGGCCGCCCAGGACACCCCCTGCTCCTGCGGCAACACCGGCTGCCTGGAGACGGTCGCCTCCGGCGCGGCCCTGGTCCGCATTCTCCGCGGCCACGGCTTGGACGTGACGACCACGGAGGACGTCGTACGCCTGGCCACCGACGCCCACCCCGAGGCAACCCGAGCGGTCCGCCAGGCCGGCCGCTACCTGGGCCAGGTCCTCGCAGCCAACGTCAACTTCTTCAACCCCGACGCCGTCTACCTCGGCGGCATCCTCTCCACCCTGGAACCCTTCGTGGCAGCAGTCCGCAGCCAGCTCTACGAGGGCTGCCACCCCCTGGTCACAGAACACCTGGCGATCGAACGGGCGAGCCTGGGCGCGGATGCGGGCCTGGTGGGTGCGGGCCAGTTCGCCCTGCAACGGGCTCTGGCCCAGGCGCTCCAAACGGTCACTGACAAACCGGGGACGCGATAGGTCTTTCAGGGGCGCGGGGCTGTGTCGATATGCGGCTCCGCCGCGTGAGCGCGACCAGCCACGACGAATCCGCAGACAACACACAACCTGGAGCCCCCTTGCCTTCATCTCGCCCCACCATCGCCATCGCAGGCCTGGGCATCGAATCCTCGACCTTCTCCCCGGCCCGCACAGAAGCCCCGGCCTTCCACCCCCAACGAGGCCCCGAAGTCCTCACCCGCTACCCCTTCCTGGCCCCCGGCACCCCCCTCCGAGAGTCCGCCGACTGGCAAGGCGCCCTGGTCGGCAAGGCACTCCCCGGCGGCACAGTCACGGCCACCGCATTCACCGCACTCTCCGACGAACTCATCGACCGCCTGAGGGAGTTGGGTCCCTTGGACGGCCTCTGGTACGACATCCACGGCGCGATGACAGTAGAGGGCATCGACGACGCCGAGGCCCAACTCCTCACCCGCATCCGGGAAACCATCGGCCCGGACACCCTGGTGTCCACCTCCATGGACCTGCACGGCAACGTCTCCCGCGAACTGGTCCACGCCGGCGACCTGATCACCTGCTACCGCATGGCCCCGCACGAGGACGCCATGGACACAAAGGAACGCGCCGCCCGCAACCTCGTAGCCCTCCTGACCAGTGGAGCTCCCCGCCCGGTCAAGGCCTGGATCCCGGTCCCGGTACTCCTCGCAGGCGAACAGACCTCCACCCGCATCGAACCGGCGAAGAGCGTCTACGCGGCCGTAGAAGAAGTAGAAGCAACCGAAGGAGTCACCGACGCGGCGATCTGGGTCGGCTACGCGTGGGCCGACGAGCCCCGCAACCGGGCCGCGATCGTCGTCACCGGCCCTTCCGCCCCCCAAGTCACCGCAGGTGCCGAACAGTTGGCGCGCGGCTTCTGGGACGCCCGGCACGACTTCGCGTTCGTCGCCCCGACCGGCACCCTGACCGAGTGCCTCGACGAGGCCCTCGCCTCCACCACCCGCCCGTACTTCATCAGCGACACCGGCGACAACCCGACCGCCGGCGGCGCGGGCGACGTCACCTGGGGACTCCAACAGGTCCTGGAACGCCCGGAGTTCAAGGACCAGGACGGCCCGACGGTCATCTACGCGTCCCTGCCCGGACCGGCCGCCGTAGCGACAGCGGAGCGCGCCGGTGTCGGCGCCACCGTGACGGTCACAGCGGGCGCCGAGGTCGACGACCGCCACGCGCCCCCGCTCACCCTCACCGGTGTGGTCCACTCCGTCCGGCACGGCGACCGGGACGCCGAGACCGAAGTGGTCCTCAGGGTCGGCAGCGTGCACGTGATCCTCACCCGGCTGCGCAAGCCGTACCACCACGAACACGACTTCACCGACCTGGAGTTGGACCCGCGCTCCGCCGACCTCGTGCTCGTCAAGATCGGCTATCTCGAACCCGAACTCTTCGCCATGGCCGCCGACTGGAAGATGGCCCTCACCCCGGGCGGAGTCGACCAGGACCTGGTCCGGCTCGGCCATCACCGCATCCGGCGGCCGATGTTCCCCTTCGACCGGGACATGCCCGACCCGGACCTCACCGCCCGGGTCATCGCCCCCTCGGACGAGCCGCTCACCGGGGCGGACGAGTGAGCTTGCCGCCCCCGCCGTCCTCGATGGCCGCCTCGATCAACTGGTCCAGCAGCGCGATCAGTACGTTCCGGCACGAGTCGCGCTCCCGCGCGTCGCACAGCAGCACCCGCACGTCCTCCGGGAGCGCCAGCGCCTCGCGCACCGCCTCCGCGGGGTACGGGTGTTCGCCGTAGAAGCCGTTCACACCCACCACGAACGGGATGCCCCGGCGCTCGAAGAAGTCGACGGCCGCGAAGCTGGACTTCGGGCGGCGGACGTCGATCAGGACGACCGCGCCGAGCGCGCCGAGCGCCAGGTCGTTCCACATGAACCAGAAGCGCTGCTGGCCCGGGGTGCCGAACAGGTACAGCACCAGGTCCTGGCCGATGGTGATGCGGCCGAAGTCCAGGGCCACGGTGGTGGCCCGCTTCTCCTCGATGCCGTCGAGGTCGTCGACGGCGAGGCCCGCCACGGTCAGCGGTTCCTCGGTGCGCAGCGGCGCGATCTCGCTCACCGAACCGACCATGGTGGTCTTGCCGACGCCGAAGCCCCCCGCGATCAGGATCTTGACCGTCTCGGGCGGCGCGGGTGCCGGAGCGATGGTGTCAGAGCCGGCCAAGGCCCTCCCTCACTTTCTGCAGCAGGTCCATGTCCGGGCTGGTACGGGAGACCGGGTGCGGCGGACGGGCCGTGATCAGACCCGCCTCCAGCAGATCGCAGAGCATGATCACTACCACGCTCACCGGAAGGTCGACAAGGGCCGCGACCTCCGCCACCGCCAGCGGCTCGGCGCACAGCCGCAGGATGCGGGACTGCTCCGGCTGTGGCCGGGGCGCCCGCGCGGGCGCCGGTTCGACCGCGGTCACCGTGGTGATGAGGGTGAAATCGGCGCGGCTGGGCCGGGTTCTGCCACCGGTCAGCGTGAACGGCCGTACGAGCCGTCCCGCCGCGTCGCCACCGCTCACCTCACTCGCCGGAGCCGGCCGCGGGGCCGACGCCCGCCCGGGGTGCGGCGCTGAGATGCTCGCCTATCTTCTTCACCAGCATGTTCATCTGGTACGCCACGACCCCGACGTCCGCGCCCGGACCGGTCAGGACGACGAGATGGGCGCCGGGGCCCGCCGAGGTGAGGATCAGATAGCTGTTCGCCATCTCGATGAGCGCCTGGCGCACCGGGCCGCCGCGGAAGTCCATGCTGACCCCCTTGCTGAGGCTCATCAGCCCGGACGCGGTGGCCGCGAGCCGCTCGGCGTCGTCGCGCAGGAACCCGGTGGACTTGCTGACGACCAGGCCGTCCTCGGACAGCACGACGGCCTGGTTCACCTCGGCCACCCGGTCCACGAGTCCGGTGAGCAACTGGTCGAGTTGGGTGTGCGTGGCGGGGACGGGTCGTGTCATGGCGGAGTCCTTCATGAGCGGTCGGCGGGCGGATTGGGGGAGGCTGCTGCTTCCTCCCGGTCGTACTGCGACGGCGCGTCGTCGTCGATGGCGTCCCGCGCCTGGAACGTGCCACGCTGGAACCCGGCCAGCGAGGATGCCGCGCGTTCCGCGGTGAAGTCTTCCAGCTCCGTGTCCTCCTCGACGGGGGCGGCCTCCTCCCGCAACTCACTGGCCAGACTGGTCTGCGGCACCCGCCGCGGCAACGGGGTCAGCCCACCGAGCCCGGCCGAGACGGACTCGGGCTCGGGGGACCGCGCCGGGGGGACGACGGGGCGGACCTCGGAATCGGGGCTCGACGTCTCAACTGCCCGATCGGCCAGGGCGGTTGCCGCCCGGGCCGCGGTCCTCCCCGCTACGACGGCCTCGTCGTCGGTGTCCTTCGCGGCACCCGACAGGGACTCCTCGGGCGCCTCGGGTACGACGATGTCGTGCGGGATCAGCACGATCGCGGTCGTGCCGCCGTACGGCGAGGAGCGCAGGGTCACCGCGATGCCGTGCCGGATGGCGAGCCGGGCGATCACGAACATGCCGAGCCGCAGGTCGTCGGCGAGGGCGACCACGTCGAACTGCGGGGCCACCGCGAGCTGTTCGTTGAGCGAGGCGTAGTCCTCCTCGGACATGCCGAGCCCGCGGTCCTCGACCTCGATCACGAGGCCCTTGGCGACCATCGCGGCCCGTACCCCGACGGGGCTGGGCGCGGGGGAGTACACGGTCGCGTTGTCGATCAGCTCGGCCAGCAGGTGGATCACGTCCGCGACCGCGGGCGGCGCCAGGCACACCTGCTCCTCGGTGTGCACCTCCACCCGCTGGTATTCGGCGACCTCGCCGACGGCGCTGCGCAGGATGTCGATCAGCGCGACCGGCTCGGTCCAACTGCGGCGCGGCTGCTCACCGCTGATGACGACGAGGTTCTCCTCGTAGCGGCGCAACTGGCTCGCCGTGGAGTCCAGTTCGTACAGACCGCGCAGCACCTCGGGGTCGTCGTGCCGGCGCTCCAGTTGGTCGAGCTTGGTGAGCTGGAGGTTGACCAGGTTCTGGCTCTGCCGGGCGATGCCGAGGATGACCTTCTGGAAACCCCGCCGGGTGTCGGCGAGTTCGACCGCGGTGTGCACGGCGGTGCGCTGCGCGGTGTTGAACGCCTGGGCCACCTGGCCGAGTTCGTCGTCGCCGTAGTCCAGGGGCGGGGTCGCCGACTCCACGTCGATCTTCTCGCCCCGGTTCAACCGGGCGACCACGTCCGGCAGTCGGTCCTCGGCGAGGCTCAGGGTGGCCATCTTCAGGCCGCGCAGCCGGCGGGACAGCGAGCGGGTGATCCGCCAGGACATGACGACGCACAGCAGCAGGGCGCCGAGTCCGCCCGCGCTCAGCGAGGCGGCCGTCACCAGCAGGCTGTGCGCCTTGTCGGAGCTGCGGTCGAGCAGCCCCGCCGTCTGCTGCCGGATCAACACCTCGTACTCGGCGGCGACTTGGGTCAGTGCCGCGTTCCACTGCTTCTGCTCGTCGGGCAGGACGATCCGGCCGGCCGAGCCGTTGTCCGCCTCCGCCTTGCCCGCCGTACCGGCCGTGAGCACCGCGTCCTCCGTGGACTCCAGGGTGCTCCACTCGACGCTCTGCAGAATGTGCTCGATCCGCGTCTTGGTGGCGCCCTGGAACCCGGTGGCGATCTGGTCCTCGACCAGCCAGCGCCGGGCGTGCACCAGCTCGGCGAACTGCTCCCACGCCGCGTTGTCGACGTGCCCGGAGGGCCAGGCCAGCGTCAACTGCGCGTCCTCCTGGGAGACCAGCTCCGCCCCGTGCTCCAGCGCGACCAGCGGCTCGGCCTGCGAGGTGAGGTCGCCGTCGTCGACCTGGGACAGCTCCTGGAACGCCTGGATCTGGTCGTCGATGATCGAGGTGTACTGGTCCAGCACCTGCTGGGCCGTGATGTCGGTGGGCTTGTCCACCTGGCTGCGGTAGTACTCCAGACTGTCCACCGACGCGACGACCGAGTACATCCGGTCCCGGACACGGGTGGGCGCCTTCTTGATCGCGCCGGACTGGCCCACGAGTTGGGCCACCGCCTTGTCCGTCGCCGCGCGCTGGGCCTGCAACGCGGCCTGCGAGCCGTGCGGATTCGCCATCCACGCCGCCGAGAGACTGCGCTCCTTCTGGAGCGCGAGCGCGGTCTCGGTGCCCATGGCGCCGGTCGACCTGCTCAACTCCGTCTGCGAGCGCAGCCGGAGCCCCTCCGCGAACATCTGGGTCGTCGTCAGGCCCCACATGGCGGCCAGCGTGATGCTGGGGACCAGGGCGAGCAGGATCAGGGAAAGACGTATGGAACCGACGCGGCGCCGGGCACCTGTCCGTGGAGACATCGTGGTCGTCCTCGCTACATCCTCGTACGAAGTGTCCGGTCAGCGCGTTCCGTTGGCCGCGAACTTCGCGACCGCGCCGACGTTCGTCTTCGTCACGAACGCCGGGCCGGTGAGCACGGGAGCCGCCCCGCCGCCACTGATGTTGCCGTTGGTCTTGTACAGCCACAACGAGTCCACGGCCAGATAACCCTGTAGATACGGTTGTTGGTCGACCGCGAACTGTACGGCCCCGCTCTGCACGGCCTTGACCAGGTCCTGGTTGAGGTCGAACGTCGCGACCTTGGCCTTGCTGCCTGCCGCCTTCACGGACTTGACCGCGGCCAGGGCGAAATCGGCGCCCAGCATGACCACTTCGTCGATGCTGGGGTCCTGCTTGAGCCGGTCCGTGACACCCGCGGACACGGCGTCCATGTCGGTGCCGTCCACATAGAGGTTGTCGGTCTCGCCGGAGAACGTCTTCTTCACGCCCGCACAGCGCGCCTCCAGGGCGACATTGCCCCGCTCGTGGATCACGCACAGGGCGTGCTTGGCCTTGAACGCGTCCAGTTTCTCGCCGACGGCGCGGCCCGTCACACTCTCGTCCTGCCCGAAGAACTCCAGGATGCCGTCCGACTGCCAGGAGTCGATACCGGAGTTGAGGCCGACCACCGGAATGTCCGAGGCCTTGGCCTGGGCGATCGGCGCCTTCATCGCGTCCGGCTTGGCGAGCGTCAGCGCGATGCCGTCGACCCCGTCCCGGATCGCGTCCCGCACGAGCTTCGCCTGCCCCGTGGCGTCCGGGTCGCTCGCGTACGTCAGCTCGACACCGTCCTTGGCCGCGGCGGCCTCGGCGCCCTTCTGCACCAACAGCCAGAAGGCGTCGCCCTTGCTCGCGTGGGTGACCAGCGCGACCTTGAGCCGACCCTTTCCGACGGCACCGGCCGTGTCCGTACCGGAGCCGGAACCCCCGGTCCCGGAGCAGCCGGAGAGCAGCAGGGAGCCCGCCACGGCGAGGGTGAGCGCCGTGCCGCGTATGAGACGGAAGGGGGCGTGAGGTGAAGGAGGAGTGGTCATGGGGGGTGCGGCACCTCGCTGTGCGGCCGAGCTTGGGGACGGGGAGAGTTCGCCCGGGGCCGTATGAGGTGCGCCCGCCGGGAGTCTCCCGTTGGCTCGGAGCAAACCGTGTGTGACCGCTGGTAGTCAAGTGAGCAGCGACATGGCGTGAGTTGTTGCTGCCGCATTGTGATCATCTCGACGTCGTACGGAAGTCCATGGGATGAAGCGCGCGAGAATCGGTGGTTACGGCTTCCGGGCCACCGCCCCGTACATCGCGATGTCCGCGTCCCTGATCGGTTCGGTGTCCGTCCCGTCCGGACGCCACTTGTGCACCTGGACGATACCGGGCCCGACGAGTTCGAGCCCCGCGAAGAACTCCTCGGCTTCCGGATAGGTACGCAATCGCATCGGCATCCCGCGGGCCGCGTACTCACGGGCGACCCGGCCCACCTCGTCCGGCGCGAACTCGGCCGTACCGATGGACATCGCCAAGTAGCTGCCGGAGGGCAGGGGTTCGAGGAGCCGGCGCACGATGCCCACGGCGTCGTCCGCGTCCAGCACGAAGTGCACGATCGCGATCACCGTCAGCGCGACCGGCTCACCGGCGTCCAGCGTCCCGCGGAACTCCGGCGCGCGCAGGATCGCCGCCGGGTCCAGCATGTCCGCCTCGACGTACGCGGTCCGGCCCTCGGGCGTGCTGTCCAACAGGCCCTGGGACAGGGCGAGTACGAGCGGGTCGTTGTCCACGTAGACCACCCGCGCGGCCGGTGCCGTCGCCTGCGCGATCTCGTGGATGTTCGGCGAGGTCGGGATGCCGCTGCCGATGTCGAGGAACTGCCGTATGCCCGCCTCACCGGCGAGATACCGCACGGCCCGGTTCATGAAGTCGCGGTTGGCCCGCATGTGCACCGGCATGGCGGGCCACTCCCGGACCATCGCGTCACCGGCCTCCCGGTCGGCGGGGTAGTTGTCCGTGCCGCCCAGGATGTAGTCGTAGATCCGGGCGGAGTGGGCGCTGTCGGTGTCGACGGGGCTGTGCTCGGGCAACGTGGGCTCCTTGTGTGAGATTTCGCCGTCAGGGGGCCTTGGCTGGAAGAAATCCTCGATCCCGGGGACCTGGCTGGGAAGGGCACCCCCGCGATTCCACGCTTCGGCCATGAGACAACTCCGCACGCTCCCAAGGCCGTTCACTCCCGACGGGTCCTACCCACGGCGATGGTCGGCACTCGTCGCCCTGCTCCTGGCCGAGGCGATGAACCTGCTGGACGCGACGGTCGTCCAGGTGGCCGCGCCCGCGATCCACGCCGAGCTGGGCGGGGCGGCGTCCGACATCCAGTGGTTCACGACCGCGTACACCCTGCCGTTCGCCGTGCTGCTGATCACCGGTGGCCGACTGGGCGACATCGCGGGCCGGCGAAAGCTGTTCGTGCTGGGTGTCACCGGATTCACCCTCGCGTCCCTCGCCTGCGCGCTGGCCCCGGGGGTGGGGTTCCTGATCGTGTTCCGCGCCGTACAGGGAGCGTCGGCGGCCCTGGTGATCCCGCAGACCATCGGGCTGATCAAAGCGATGTTCAGCGGCGACGAGATGTCGCGGGCCCTGGGCGCCATCGGTCCCGTGATGGGTCTCGCCGCGGTCTGCGGCCCGGTGCTCGGCGGTGTCCTCACGCACGCCGACCTGTTCGGCTCCTCCTGGCGCGCGGTGTTCCTGGTCAATGTCCCGCTCGCCCTCGTCGTCCTCGCCCTGTCGCCCCGACTGCCGGAGGACCGCGCCCCGAACCGCCCGACCCTCGACATCACCGGCACCCTGCTGGCCACGGCCGGGACCGGACTTCTGGTCCACCCGCTGATCGGGGCGGACATCTCCCGCCTGTCCGGCCGGAGTTGGGCCGCGGTGGCCTCGGGCCTGCTGATCCTCGCCGCCTTCGCCCTGCACCAGCGCCGGGTGGCCGCCACCGGACGCAGCCCTCTGCTGGAGCCGAGCCTGTTCGCCCGACGGGCCTTCCCCGCCGCCCTCGTGGCCTCCACGGCCTTCTTCGCGGCGACCACCGGACTCATGACGGTCGTCGTGCTCCAACTCCAACTCGGGCTGGGAGCAGGGGTGTTGAAAGCCGGCCTGACGCTGGCGCCCTGGTCGGTCGGGCTGGCGGTCTCGTCCTGGGCGGCCGGCGCGCATCTCGTCCGGCGCTACGGACACCGGGTGATGCTCGTCGGCCTGGGCGTGCTGCTCACCGGCACGGTGGGCGCGATCCTCGCCTACGGCCGTACGGTCCCGGGCGCCTACCCGGTCCGGCTGCTCCCCGCGCTCGCCGTGGTCGGGCTCGGCGCCGGTCTCTTCACCCCGGCGTTCTTCACCCAGGCGCTCGAGCCGCTCCGGGCCCAGGAGTCGGGCTCGGCGGCGGGGTTGCTGAACGCCGTGCAGCAGCTCGGGGCGACCCTGGGGGTGGCGATCCTCGGCAGCGTGTATCTGGCGGGCGCGGGGGCCGGAACAGGGGATGCCCAGGGGTCGCTGCACGCGGTGCGGATCGCGTTCTGGGGTGCGGTGGGGCTGGTGGGGGTGAGCGTCGGGGCGAGTTGCGCGATGGGGCGCGAGACGTGAGGGGCGCGCCCCGGGGCGGCACCGGTCCACGGCTCGCTCATCCCCGGGGCGGCACCCCTCCACGGCCTGTTCATCCCCGCCGCCGCTCCCGCTCGCCCACCCGGCTCGGCAGGCCCGTCAGGGAAGGGCTCGCCGCCTTGAGGTTGCGCAGGACCGGGCTGGTCTCCAGGGCGCGGACGGCGGTCAGGGTGCCGAGGCGGCGGGTGAGATAGCGGTGGAGGTCGGCCGGGTCGCGGCACAGGGCCTGGGCGACCAGGTTCGTGGGGCCGGTGGTCGCGGCGACGAAGGCCAGTTCGTCGTGACCGGACAGGGCCGTGGCGACCCGGTCCAGCTCCGCCGGCCGCACCGACATCCACAACAGCGCCCGGGTGTTGACCCCGTACAGACCGGCGTCGACCTCGACGTCGAAGAACAGCGCACCCCCCGCCCGCAGATCGGCAAGCCGCCGCGCCACCGTCGACGGCGACCAGCCCGTCACCCGCGCCAGCTCACCCTGCGGTGCCCGTCCGTCCCGCTCCAGCGCCGCCAGCAACTCCGCGTCCCCGGGCCCTGGTCGACGCGGCAGACCCGCACCGCCGGGGTGCGCCCGCTCCCGCAGGACGCCCTGCTGCTCCGCGTCGAGCGCGTCCGCGCTGCGCCGCCAGTTCGTCGAGCCGCCCAGATACATGTGCAGCAGACAGTGCGCGGACACCGCCGTGATGCCACCGGTGCGCGGAATGTCGTGCAGGAGAAGGGAGTTGGCGCCCGAGCCGTCGGTGGGGGCGTGCACGATCGCGACGATCTCGGTGCCGCCGGAGGCGAGTTTCACCCAGGACGTGTCCGGCCGCCGTACCAGAGCACGGGCGATGTCCTGCGCCGAGCGCGCGGCCGTCGTCAGTCGGACCAGCCACTGCGTACGGCCCGCCTGGTGCGGGTCCGTGAGACCCACGACGCGCAGCGCCGCCTCCGCGCGCAGCCGGGCATAGCGCCGGGCGACGGTCTGGGCCGAGACGTCCAGGACCGCGGCGATCCGGTTGAAGGGCGCCCGGCCGTCGATGTGCAGGGCGTGCACCAGGCCGCGGTCCAGGTCGTCCAGCGTGCCCCCGGTCATACGGTCCGAAGGCCGGTCAGAGGTCGAACTCGTGCGGCGGCAGGTCGAGGGAGAAGCACGCCTCGCGGACCACGGCCTGCTCGGTCTTGTCGAAGTCGCCGTCCGCGCCGCCGATCACGATGCCGATCTGGATCACGGCACGCGCCTCGGCGGGCTTCTTCTTCGCCTTGGCGATCTCCTGGAGCACGCTGACCTTGCCGAAGGCGAAGTCGGCGGTCAGCTTGTTCAGGTTCTCGTCGAAACGGCGCTGGAGGTCCATCGCGTCGAAGTTCTGCAGCACCTCGTTGCTCGCGATGAGCTGGGCGACGCGCTGCCGCTCCGACGGGTCGACCGTGCCGTCGGCGGCGGCCACGAGCGCGCACATCGCCATGCTCGCGTCGCGGAACGCGCCGCTCTTGAGGTCGTTCTTCTTCGCCACGAGCTGGGTCTGCATCGTCGACGCGGACTCCTTGAAACGGTCCCAGAGGGCCATGCGAACTCCATGCGTAGTAGTCGTGCGTATACGAAATCGTGGCCGCAGCACCGTGGAAACTCCCCGGACCGGGGAGAAGTTCCGGCCGCCTAGACTGGTGCGGTTCGTACGAACGGAACGGCCGGGGACGGGAGGCGAGGACGGTGGGGACAGCCGGCAACGGCTTCGACGACCCGTCCGCCGACGTGCTCGCGGACGCCGCCGCGGCCTTCGGGCTGCTGGCCTCGCCCGCCCGGCTGCACATCGTGTGGGCGCTGGCCCAGGGCGAGAGCGATGTCACCGGGCTCGCGGAGCGGGTCGGCGGCGCGCTGCCCGCGGTCAGCCAGCACCTCACCAAACTGAAGCTCGCGGGCCTGGTCCGCTCCCGCCGCGAGGGCCGCCGCCAGGTGTACTTCGTCGACGACCCCGACGTGGTCGACGTCGTCCGGCTCGCGGTCACCCGCATCGGCGCCCGCGCCGACCGGACCGGCCTGCCCGCCCCCCGTCTCCGTGGCCTCTGACACCGCCGACCACCGGCACACCCCGCTCCAGGTGCTACGGCACCTGGACACCGGCCCGCGCGGACTGACCGACCCGGAGGCCGCGGTACGGCTCGCGGCGACCGGCGAGAACACGGTTCCCCGCCGCCGTACGCCCTCCTGGCCCCGCCTCTTCCTGCGCAGTCTGCGCGACCCCTTCACCGCCGTACTGCTCGGTCTCGGCCTGGTCTCGGCGCTCGTCGCCTCCTGGGGCACCGCCGCGGTGATCCTCGCGCTGGTCGCGGTGAGCTGTGTGCTGCGCGCGAGCGGGGAACACCGGGCCGACCGCTCCCTGCACGGCCTGCGCGAGCTGGTCGGCTCGACCGCCTGCGTGCTGCGCCGCACGGACGAGGGGGCGCCGGTACGGGCCCGGGAGACACCGGTCGCCGAGCTGGTGCCGGGCGATGTGGTCCGGCTCGGGCCCGGCGACCTCGTCCCCGCGGACGTACGACTGCTGCGCGCGACCGGGCTGACCGTGCACCAGGCCGCACTCACCGGCGAGTCCGCGCCGGTCGCCAAGGCCGCCGTGGAGCTGCCCGGGGCGGCGGACGAAGGGCCGTTCGCGCAGCCGCAGTTGTGCTTCCAGGGCAGCGGTGTCGTCTCGGGCAGCGCCACGGCGGTCGTGCTGGCGACGGGGGCACGGACCCGGTTCGCGGCCGTGCGGGAAGGGCCGGTGCGGCGGGAGGCGAGCGCGTTCGACCGGTCCGTGCACGGCATCTCCTGGGTGCTGATCCGGTTCATGCTGCTCACGCCCCCGCTGGTCCTCATGGCCAACGCGGCGCTGCGCGGCCGGGGGCTGGCGACGCTGCCGTTCGCCGTCGCGGTGGCGGTCGGGCTGACCCCCGAGATGCTCCCGGTGATCGTCACGACCTGCCTCGCGCGCGGGGCCGCGCTGCTCTCGCGTACGCACGGCGTCGTCGTCAGACGGCTGCCCGCGCTGCACGACCTGGGTGCCGTGGACGTGCTCTGCCTCGACAAGACCGGCACGCTCACCCAGGACCGCCCGGTCGTGGAACGCGCCCTCGGCCCCGACGGCCGCGACGACCCGGACGTCCTGGACCTGGCCGCCGCAGCCGCCTGGTGGACCCTCCAACTCGCCGAGGCACCCACGCCGGACGCCCTCGACGAGGCGCTGCTGGCGGCGGCGGGACCGGTGGGGGAGGAGTACGACGGGGTCGGTGCCGTGCCCTTCGATCCGGTACGGCGGCTCGCCACGGCGGTGGTGCGCGGCGCGGTCCTCGGCACGCACACGCTGATCGTGAAGGGCGCGGTGGAGGACGTACTGGAGCGGTGTGTGCTGGACGGGGGTGAGCGCGACCGGCTGCTGGGGCTGGCCGAGCGGGAGGCGGGGTCCGGGCTGCGACTCCTGGCGGTCGCCACCGCCGAACGTCCCGCACGCGCGCGTGACTACGGCCCGGCCGATGAACGGGGCCTGGTCTTCCGGGGGTTGGTGACGTTCCACGACGCCCTGAACCCGGACGCTCCGGAGGCGTTGCGCGCGCTGCTCGACCTGGGCATCGGCGTGCGGATCCTCACGGGCGACCATCCGGCCACGGCGGCGCGGGTGTGCCGGGAGCTGGGGCTGGCGCCGGGGGAGGTGCGGGTCTCCGCCCGCCGCACTCCCCAGGACAAGGCCCGCGCGGTCGCCGCCCTGCGCGCGGCCGGACACACCGTCGGCTTCCTCGGGGACGGTCTCAACGACGTGCCCGCGCTGCGCGCCGCCGACGTCGGTATCGCACCGCGAGCCGCCGTGGACGTGGCGCGGGAGGCCGCCGACGTCGTGCTGGCCGGCAAGGACCTCGCCGCGATCCGGCACGCGGTCACGGCCGGGCGGCACAGCGGCGCGAACATCGCCTCGTATCTGCGGATCACGCTCTCCTCGAACCTCGGCAACGTCATCGCGATGCTCGCCGCCGGTCTGCTGCTGCCCTTCCTGCCGATGCTCCCGGCGCAGGTGCTCGCCCAGAACCTGTGCTTCGACGCGGCCCAACTGGCCTTCGCCTACGACCGTCCCGGCGCGGAGGCGCTGCGCCGCCCGACGGCGCTGCGGCCGCGGGCGTTCCTCCGCTGCATCGCGGGGTTCGGGGTGCTGAACGCGGTCGCGGACCTGGCGACGTTCGCGGTGCTGGCACTGGCGCTGCGCGGTCCCGACGCCGTGGACGACGAGGTGTTGTTCCACTCGGCCTGGTTCACGGAGAACCTGCTCACCCAGGCACTGGTGATGCTGCTCCTGCGAACCAGGGGCGGTACACCGGGTCCGGTGGGGCGAGCCGCCGCCGCGCTCGCCGCCGTAGGAGCCCTGCTGCCCCTGAGCCCGCTGGGCGCGCCGCTGGGCATGACCGGCCTGGCGGTCCCTTACTACGTCCTCCTGGCAGCCGTGCTCGGTCTGTATGCCCTGGCCCTGAGGGGTCTGCGCTCCACCTCTGGGTTGTACAGTTGCGCAACATAGCAACTGTCGTGTGACGGAAGAGGGAGGGCGAGGCCGTGCTCCGCAACGGACTGGAACCTTGGCACCTGCTGGTCGTGGCGATCGTCGTCATCCTGCTGTTCGGCTCGAAGAAACTCCCGGAGGCCGCGCGCGGACTGGGCAAGTCCATGCGCATCCTCAAGAGCGAGGCGAAGGCGATGAAGGAGGAGGACGCCGTGGCGACCCCGGCATCGGTACGGCCGACCACGGCCTACGCCGAGGCGGAGCCGTCCCCGGTGACCACGTCCACGGAGCCGCCCGCGACCGCGCACTGAGCCCACCGACACGTCGGGCCCCGGCGGTCGCCGGGGCCCGGGGGACGGGTCAGGACTGGGGCTGGAGGGACTCCGTGGTCTTCTTCGCCTCGCGCTTGCGGCGGCGGCGCTCCGAGCGCGGCTCCTGGTCGGGCAGCCAGCCGAACGTCATGCAGCTTCCCACGATGCCCAGCAGCAGCCCGATGAAGAAGCCGCCGAGGTTCGAGGTGACCCAGCTCCCGAGGGAGCAGAGGATCCCGACGATCGAGTAGAACAGCCGCTGGCCCGGGCTGAAGAGGACCAGCAGTCCGCACAGCATCATCATCACGGGGAGCAGGTAGCCGCTCAGGCCCTGCATCCCGATGTGCATCGCGACCTTCAGCGACACCTTCTCCGTGAGCAGGATCTCCGCCCCGCCCAGGGTGAGCAACAGCCCGCCCCAGAACGGACGGCGGGCCCGCCAGCGCCGGAAGGCGGGCCCGTTCCCCTGCGGTGGCAGGTTCTCCGACATCAGCAACCCGAGTCGCTGAAGCTGAGCTTGAGGCCCGGCAGCTTGAACACACCCGCCGTGGTGGCGTAGTTGGTCTGCCGCAGGTTGTCGATGTGCACGGTGTCGGACTGCTGGCTGAAGACGCCCGGCTTGCCCTGCACGCCCGCCTTGGTCAGCTTGCTGGCGTCGTTGCCGATCTCGATGTTGCCGAAGGTCGCGTCACCCGACAGTTGCGTCGAGTCCGTGGTCAGATCGGTCGCCGTCACCTTCGTCGCGCCGCTGCCCGCCTTGATGAGCAGGTTGATGCCGCCGAGGTCGACGCTCTGGCAGAGGCTGTCGAGCGTCGCGGTCTTGATGGCGGAGGTCATGACCAGCACCTGCCCACCGGTGTCACCCTCGTTCGGGCTGTTCTTGATCATGTTGTCGAGGTCGCCGAACTGCTCGAAGCCCTGGCCGTCGAGCGACTTGGCGGTGACCGTGAACGGCATGCCCGAGATCTCGAACTGCACCCCCAGGGCACCCTGCGCGGTGAGCACCGCGAGGGCCGCGGCGGCCAGTGTGGCCGGCACCGCCATGATCGCGGCACGGCGCAGCCGGACCTGACCGCGTCTTTCGGGCCCCTCGGCGGTCGCGGGTACGGAACCGCTTTCCGGCTGCTCAGGGGTGTTTCCGTTGGACGGGTTGGCGTCCGAGGGTGAAGCCATGTCTGCTCCCATGTGCTGCTCTGGTTCAACGCGAGTCGGTATCGAAGTGGCGCGTTGTCCTGGCGCGGACAGCGAGTGCGGCGCAGCCCTCCTCGCAACTCCCGGCGGATGCAAGGGCTTTCAGGTTACGCAGCAGTAGCCGTCGAGGAAGTTACCGGGGGTTACATTCGAGGGTCAAGGGAGTTGTGAAAAAAGAGTGTTGGTCATGCGCCACCTGTGAGGCAAGGCCTTCCCGCACTTCAGCAAAGCCTCGACTTGTACATCAACTTGCCCTCGATCTCTTGACGTTGACGGACACTCAGGTCTACAACTCTCCCTTGTTTGCCGGATCCGTGGCGCCGGATCCGCCGCGCGGCACGAGCCGCGTTCCCGGACTTCCCTTTCCACAGGGGCACTTCACCGCCCCCAGAGTCCGAACCCTCCGCGGCCCGGCACGGCCGCTTCCCCCCTGGCCCGTGCCGTCCGCTCCACCGCCCGGCCCGGCCGGAGACCCCCAACCCCCGCGGGCCTCCGGCCGGTCACCGGCCGGCCGCCGCCCCGGCCCGTCACGTACGGAGAAGGCGTGACGGGCCGGCGGCGGTGAACTCGCGCGCCTCAAGCCGCAGTTGACCCACCCTCGGAAGACCCCCAAGTTCCCCCACCCCCCAAGAACCCCCCGGTTCGACCCTCCATCTCGAAGAAGAGGTACACCCGCATGCGCACTCGCACCGTCCTCACCCTCGTCGGCTCCGTCGCCGCGCTCACCCTCCCCTTCATCGCCCCGGCGTCGGCGGCCGACACCGTGCTCACCACCGGCAGCCTCGGCGGCACGGCTGTCGCCGTCGGCGATGTGCTGACCGCGCCCCTGGCCACCGGCACCAGCGCCACCCTGTACTCCAGCGCGACCGGCACCAGCGGCATCAAGTGCACGACGTCGCAGTTCACGGCGACCGTCACCGACAACCCGACCGCGCCGGGCACCGCCACCGAGTCCGTCTCCGGGCAGAGCTTCGACAGCAGCAGCTGCACGAGCAACGTCCTCGGCGTCACCGGTGTCACCAGCATCACGGTCGACAACCTGCCGTACACCACCGCGGCCGTCTCGGACGGCACCCTGACCGTCACCCCGGCCAGCGGCTCCACCATCCAGACCACGGTCAAGCTGACCACCCTGCTGGGCAGCATCACCTGCGTCTACCAGGCGCCCAGCCTGACCGGCACGTCCAACAACACCGACACCAGCATCAACTTCACCAGCCAGGCCTTCACCAAGACCTCCGGCTCGTCCCTGTGCTTCAGCGCGGGCTACTTCACCGCGAAGTACGCCCCGGTGACGGACAACGGCGCGGCGGTCTACACCAACTAAGGCCGGTCTTCACCGACTTAGGAGCACAGCAAGTAGGGCCTGTACGCGTCGAGTTCAGCGTCGACGCAGTCGCAGGGCCAGGGCGGCGCCCCCGGTGAGCACCAGCACCGCGGCGGCGCCGCCCGCCATCATGGGCGCCGAAGGGCCGCCCGAACCGGCGTCGGTGTCGGACGCCACCGGACTGCTGCCCGGCGCGGTGCTCTCCCCGGCGGGGGACGCCTTCTGTGCCGTGGCGGATGCCGGGGCCTTGGCCGAACTGCTCGCGGCAGCGGGGGACTTGGCCGCGGACGACGACGGGCTCGCCGTCTTCCCCTTCGAACCGGCCGTCCCTGTCGTGGGCGTCGGCGAAGCGGCGCCGCCGCCGGGGAACACGACGTCCGAGCACGAGTAATAGGTGTCCTCGCTACTGCTGTTCTGCCAGATGGTGTAGATCAGTTGGCGCCCGGTGCGGCCCGTCGGCAGCGTCGCCTTGATGCGGTACGCGCCGCCGGTCAGCGGCGGGTCCTTCACCTCGGCGAACGGCTGCGTCGCCAGCTCGGACCAGATGAGCGGCTTCGCCGGGTCGTAACCGGCCTTCGTCAGATACAACTTGAACGTGCCGGCGTGCGCGATCGTCGACGCGTACGTCATCGTCAGCTTCGCCCCGGGAGTCAGCCGCGTCGACGGCCAGTCGGTACGGGCGAGGTCGAGCCCCTTGTAGTCGGCCAGACCACCGCTGCACAGCTTCCCGTCGGGGATCAACTGCCGGTCCCGCCCGTTGATGTCGGGGACCCGGAGGTTGTCCCAGTAGGTGAAGGGCGCTCCGTTCGCCGCCACGGCCGCCTTGCAGGCCGCCGACCCGGCCGCGCTGCCGCCCTGCGGCGAGCAGGCGTACACCCGGCTGACCGGATACGTCGGCGCCCCGTGCGCCTGCGCCGGACCCGCCGCCCAGACGGTGAGCAGCAGCGGGGCCATGGCGGCGGCCGCCATGGCAGTGCGATGTGCGGTCATCCGGGACATCCGGAACGTCTCCTCGGCCGGCGCGGCAACGGTCTGTTCGTGCAATACGGGAACCAGGCCCGGCGCGTTCAGTCCGTCCTCTTCGGCCGTTCCCTCGCCGCGAATAGGGAGGTATCCGGTCAACTCCCCAATACCTAGGGGTGATTTCCGGCCTGATCGAGGGTTTCCCCCGTATCCGTATGACCTTCTCTTTGCCTATCGTTTGGCCACAGGTGACCCACAGGCAACCCCTGTCGAGGCAACCGCCCGCGCCCGGCGCTCTCTGGATCGACCCCCCGCCGCTTCGACGACGAAGCGAATCGACCGCCGCTCCGCGCTGCTTGGAGTTCGGCCACGAAAGGCAAGCCCTTGCGCACTCCCACGGCATTCCCCACCGGACGGACCCTGATATCCGTCGCCGCGGTCTCCGCGGCCCTTCTCGCCACGGCCGCCACCTCGGTCGCCGTCGCCCAGGAACCCCCCGTCCAGGCCACCGCACCGGCCCTCGCCGGGCAGACCGAGGCCGCCCCCGGCACCCTCGCCGAGCGACTCATCGTCGGTTACAAGTCCGGTGCGGCGGAGGCGAGTTCGAACCGGGCCGCCGAGGCCGACGCCACCGCCAAGGGCGAGGAGACCGGCGAGAGCGTCGACTTCCAGCGCCGCCTCGGCACCGGCGCCGCCCTCGTCGGCCTCGGCGACGCGCACAGCACGACCGAAGTCGCCGACGTCATCGCCGAGTTCAAGGCCGACCCGCAGGTCTCCTACGTCGTACCGGACCGGCTGAACACCCCGCAGGCCGACCCGAACGACACCGAGTACGCCAAGCAGTGGGACCTCTTCGAGTCCACGGCCGGCATGAACGTGCCCGCCGCGTGGCCGACTTCGACCGGCAGCGGTGTCACCGTCGCGGTCATCGACACCGGCTACGTCACCCACTCCGACCTCGCCGCGAACATCGTCGCCGGCTACGACTTCATCACCGACACCGCCGTCTCGGTCGACGGCGACGGCCGCGACAGCAACCCGGCCGACCCCGGCGACTACTACGCGGCGAACGAGTGCGGCACGGGCATCGGGGCGAGCAACTCCTCCTGGCACGGCACGCATGTGGCCGGCACCATCGCCGCCGTCACCAACAACAGCAAGGGCATCGCGGGCATCGCCTACGGCGCGAAGATCTCTCCGCTGCGCGTCCTCGGCAAGTGCGGCGGCTACGACTCCGACATCATCGACGCCATCACCTGGGCGTCCGGCGGCACCGTCTCCGGCGTCCCCGCCAACGGCAACATCGCCAAGGTCATCAACATGAGCCTGGGCGGCGACGGCGCCTGCACCTCGGCCACCCAGAGCGCGATCACCGCCGCGGTGAACCGCGGCACCACGGTCGTCGTGGCCGCCGGCAACGACAACGACAACGTCGCCAACCACTCGCCGGGCAACTGCGCGAACGTCATCTCGGTCGCGGCCACCAACCGCGCCGGCGCCAAGGCGTCCTACTCCAACTACGGTTCCGGCGTGGACATTTCGGCTCCCGGCGGCCAGACCAGCACCGGCACCGCCAACGGCATCTACTCCACGCTGAACTCCGGCACCAAGACGCCGTCCACCGAGTCGTACGCCTACTACCAGGGCACCAGCATGGCCACCCCGCACATCGCGGGCCTGGTCGCGCTCATGAAGTCGGCGAACTCCTCGCTCACCCCGGCCCAGATCGAGTCGGCCATCAAGACCAACGCCCGTGCCCTGCCCGGCAGTTGCTCCGGCGGCTGCGGCGCGGGACTCGCGGACGCGGCCAAGACCGTCCAGGCCGTGAGCAGCAGCGGCGGCGGTACGACGACGGGGGCGACCTTCTCCAGCACCGCCGCCGTGGCCGTTCCCGACGCGGGCTCGGCCGTGGAGTCCTCGATCGCCGTCAGCGGCCGCACCGGCAACGCGCCTTCGGCCCTCCAGGTCGGCGTCGACATCACCCACACCTACCGTGGCGACCTCGTCCTCGACCTGGTGGCGCCGGACGGTTCGACGTACCGCCTCAAGGCCGCGAGCACCTCGGACTCCGCCGACGACGTCAAGACCACCTACACGGTGGACGCGTCCGGTGAGACCGCCAACGGCACCTGGAAGCTGCGCGTCCAGGACACCGCCGCGCAGGACACCGGGACCCTCAACAGTTGGACGCTCACCTTCTGACAACACGCCTGGTGGTACAGGAGATTCACAGAAACAGACCGACTGACCCGTAAGTGGTGGGGTGCTCTCAGGGGTGCCCGGCCGGGTCGGTCGGTCTTCTGCGTGGCCGGTAACCGGCGTTGACACGTGCCACAGACACTGAAAGTGGTCAAGAGTCGGGGTGGGGGTGACACAGGGATGCAAGTGATGGGAACGTGAGGGGTGTTGGCAGTCTTGGGGTGCAAAGTCGGCACCGTCGCACGGTGAGCTACTGTCTACAGGGGGTAATAAAAAACGGCATGGGCCGTTGTTTTTCCTTCACGGGAGTATGTCAGTCGATGGTGAGGCAGCTACGGGCCGAGCAGACCCGCACAACGATCATCACGGCCGCCGCCGAGCTGTTCGACCGGCAGGGCTATGAATCCACCAGCCTGAGCGACATCGTCGATCACGCCCAAGTCACCAAAGGCGCCCTGTACTTCCACTTCGCGGCCAAGGAGGACCTGGCCCACACCATCCTGGAGCTGCAGGCCAAGGCCTCGCGCCAGATCTCCAAGGAGATGGACAACAGGGGCTACTCCTCACTGGAGACGTTGATACGTGTCACGTTCGCCATGACACGACTGGCCGTCGAGGGCCCCATCCCGCGCGCCGGACTCCGGCTCGCCGCAGGGGAGATAGAGGTACGGCCCCCGATGCCGCACCCCTTCACCGAGTGGCTGGACATCGCCTCCCGCAAACTCACGGGCGCGGTCGCGGAAGCCGACGCACACCCCGACATCGACGTCGACGCCGTCGCCCACACCCTCGTCGGCCTCTTCGTCGGCATCCGCGTCCTGGGCCGCACCCTCGAACCGGTCGCCCTCCAACCCCGCCGAACGGCCGAGATGTGGCACCTGGTGATTCGCGGCCTGGTCCCCGTGCCCCGCCGCGCCCGGTATCTCAGCCTTGCCGCGCGGTTGGAGCGGGAGATCGAGGTGGGGGGTTGACCGGGGGGTGCGTGGGGGTGGGTTGAACGGCGGGTACGGCGAGGCCGGCTGACCGCTGGGTGGAGAAGGCGGTTGACTTGCCGGTGCGTCGAGGTCGACCGGCTCGCTCGGGAGGTCGAGGGCGGCTGACCTGCCCGGGACGTCGAGACGGACCGGCCCCGCCGGTATCGGGACCGGCCGGCCCGGCCGGTACGCCGGAGCCTGCCGACCCGCCCGTACCTCAGAGCCGGCCATCCCGCCCGGTACACCGAAGCCGGCCGACCCTCCCGGTACGGTGAGGCGCATGCCCGACACACCCGCCGCGCCCGTGATCCTCGGCAACGAGCCCGGCTCGTTCCCCCGCAGTGTGCTGGCCGAACGGCACCCCGCGATCATCCAGCAGGTCCGGGACGCCTTCCCCTACGATCCCGGGCAGCACCGCGCCCTCGACGCCCTCCTGAAGAACTGCACCGAGGGCCCGATCGAACCCCTCCCCGCGACCGCCCCCGACCACGACCAGTGGGCGTCCTGGGGCACGGACGCCTACGCCGGACACTCCTGGTACGACGTTCCCTGGCTCTGGTCCGAGAGCTACTTCTACCGCCAACTCCTCGATGCCGTGGGCTACTTCGGGCCCGGCGCCTGGCAGGGCATCGACCCGTTCCGGCCCTTCAAGCGCGCCGAACTCGACGCCCCCGAGACGGACGAGGAACTCGCCGCACTCGACGCGCTGGAGGACAAGTCGTCCGAGGAGCGCGACCGGGCCCTGCTGCACGGCTCCCTCTGGGGCAACCGCGCTGACCTCGGCTTCCGCCTCTCCGCCGCAGGCGCGGAGTCGGCCGCGCAGGCCCCCGTCCCGGCGTTGGTCGCCGACGACAGCGAACTGCTCTGGTCGCTCCTGTCCGGTACCGGTGCCGGTACCGGCACCCTCTGCCTCGTCGCCGACAACGCCGGCCGCGAACTCATCCCCGATCTCCTGCTGTTGGCCCACCTGCTTGACCAACAGCGCATCGAGCGGGCGGTGTTGCACATCAAGCCGCACCCCTACTACGTCTCCGACGCCACGACCGCCGACGTGGTCGACGCCCTGCACCGGCTGACCGGAGCGCCGGGTGCGGCGGCGACGTACGGCCGCCGCCTCTGGTCGGCGATGGCGGACGGCCGCCTCACCGTGCGCGCCCACCCCTTCTCCTGCGCCCCGCTGCCGTACGCCGAGATGCCCGCCGACCTCCGCGCCGAGTTCGCCGCCGCCACCCTGACGATCGTGAAGGGCGACCTCAACTACCGCCGCCTGGTGGGCGATCGCCTCTGGGCCCCGACCACTCCCTTCGCGGACGTCACCGCCTACTTCCCGGGCCCGGTCGCCGCCCTGCGCACCCTCAAGTCCGATGTGATCACGGGCCTGGACGCCCGCACCGAGGCCGCGCTGGTCGCGGCGGAGGAACAGCGCTGGCGCACCGGCGGCACCCACGCGCTGATCCAGGTGCGGGCGTAAACGGGGTGTCCCCGGCGCCCGTCGTGTTGTTGGGTCGTCACTGACGTTCTTGTCGCACGAGGGGAGTACGACCGAGATGCGTATCGGAGTGGCACCGCACCGACTGTGGCCCGACCGGGACGAGGAGGTGGACGCGGTCCTTCAAGTCGCCGTCAGAGCCGAGGAGTTGGGGCTCGACCACGTCTTCGCGAGCGGCCACGCGGTGGCCGGTGCGACCGGCGTGACCCCGGACCCGCTGATCCTGCTGGCCGCCGTGGCCGGGGCGACACGGCGGATCGGGCTGGTCACCAGCGTGCTGGTGCTGCCGCTGTACAACCCGCTGATCCTGGCCCACCAGACCGCCACCCTCGACCGGCTCTCAGGAGGCCGCTTCACGCTCGGTGTCGGCACCGGCTGGGACACCGAGGAGTACGCGGCCGTCGGCGTCCCCTTCGCGGGGCGGGGCCGCCGGACGGACGAACAGCTCGCTGTCGTACGGCAGTTGTGGCGTGGCGAGGGCTCCGCGCGGCTCGGGGTGCTGCCCCGCACCGAGGGCGGACCCGGCGTCTGGATCGGTGGGCAGAGCGACGCGGCACTGCGCCGGGCCCTGCGCTTCGGCGACGCCTGGCACGGCTCCGGGGTCGACGCCGAGGGGCTCACCGGGGTGCGGGCGCGGCTCGACGCGCTCGGTGACGAAGTGGGACGCGACCCCGGTGAACTGGCGCTGACAGCAGGGCTGTTCCTCGTGCCGCCCGGGTTCACGCCCGCGGTGAAGGTGCCGGGGCGCCCGCTGGGCGGAGCCGACGCGAGCGCCGAGAGCGTACGGGACGAACTCAGCCACCTGGCCGACGCCGGACTGGTCTCCGCGTCGCTGTGGCTGCCGGTGGCCACGGAGGCGCTGCCGGACGCGCTCGCGTGGGTCGGCGAGGAAATCGTTCCGCGTCTCGCGGGGGAGTGAAGTCGGGCTGGAGTCCGGTGAGTTGATCACGTCGTGACGTGCCGCCGGGCCGCTGCGAGGGCGGCCCGGCGCCGGCTCAGCCCAGCCGTACGTCCTGCCACACCATCCGGTGGTCCGACGTGACGACCGTGGTGCCGTCGCCGACCAGCCGGTACAGGGGGTCGTCCGAGGCCGGCCAGAACACGCCGTTGCCGCGCGGAACCAGCCCCTTGGACGGCAGGACGTGGTCCACGCGCAGATTGCCGGGGCCGTGTCGCCGAAGTCGCCCGTGGCGTAGGCGGGGTTGCCGATCTGACCGGCGTTCGCGCCGCCCTGGAGCCTCGCCGCCTCGACCCCGCCCGCGCTGGCGGGCGGCTTCGCGGGCAGGTTGATCGCCGGGTGGTCGAGGAACTGCCGTACGGCGTGGTCGTAGCTGTCGCCGTCGTACGGATCGGCGTTCTGGTCGCCCGCGATCACGAACCGCGCGCCGGGCCGCAGGCCACCCCGGACGCCCTTGTCGTCGTAGAGATAGGCGCTGCGCGCGTGGCCGCCGATGTAGTCGGCCCAGAGCCGGATCTCGTCGTGGTTGCGGCGGCCGTTGCGGTCCTCCGTGCCGTCGAAGGTGGGCGGCGTCGGGTGCGAGACCAGGAAGTGCACGGTCTCGTGGCCGAGCCGGACCGGCACGTCCCAGTGGCTCTTGGAGGAGAGCCGGAAGACCGCGCGGGCCGCGTCGCTGTAGTAGCCCGGCGGGATCACGTTGCCCGGCATGTCCTTCCACAGGAAATGCTGGAAGGTGCGCACCGTGCGGGCGTCGATCGGGAACTTGGAGAGGACGACCATGCCGTACTGCCCAGGGAAGAAGCCGTAGCCGAACGCGTCCTGGCCGTACGCGTCCGAACCCGGCGTCGTCACCACGCCGTTCTTCCCGTCGAGGTCGACGCCCGAGGGGACGCCCGTGTTCACCGGGCCGGTGAAGTGGTACGGGAAGTGGATCGGGCGGGCGCCGTTGTGGCCCCGGGACAGGTAGTTGTCGAGGAACAGGCGGACCGCCGCGCCGCCCTCGACATAGTCGAACTCGTTGATCAGCAGGATGTCGGGGTTCACTCGCTGGATCGTCTCGGCGACGTTCTGCGCCTGGGCGTTGCCGGGCGTCGAGAGGTCCGTGACCAGCGCGCCCTGAGTGGCCCGGTTGAGCGAGGCGTTGAACGTGGCGAACCGCACGGTCCGCCCGGACCCGGACCGCTCGGACGCCGCCGCCGGGAACGCGGCGGTGCCGGCCAGCGCCGCCCCGGCCAGGGAGGCGAGCGCGGTGCGGCGGGAGAAGGAGCTGGAATGGTTCATCGGGACTCCGGTGAGGGAGGGGACACGTGAACCCCCGTAGTCTGCGCGCGTAGAAGTGAACGTCACAAGATGCCGGGGAAACTCATGGGTTCACCGGTGATTCACGCGATGGTGTGATCATGTCCCCCGCCCGGGATGGCCGTCGAGAGCCACGGGTAGGGCCCGGCCATGACCCAGCCGTTCGAACTCCCGCACTTCTACATGCCGTATCCCGCACGCCTCAATCCGCATCTGGACGAGGCCCGCGCCCACTCCTCCGCATGGGCGCGCGAGATGGGCATGCTGGAAGGCTCCGGGATCTGGGAGCAGGCCGACCTCGACGCGCACGACTACGGCCTGCTCTGCGCCTACACCCACCCCGACTGCGACGGGCCCGACCTGTCGCTGATCACCGACTGGTACGTGTGGGTGTTCTTCTTCGACGACCACTTCCTGGAGACCTTCAAACGCAGCCAGGACCGCGCCGGCGGCAAGGCCTACCTGGACCGGCTGCCGCTGTTCATGCCGCTCGACCTGGCAACTCCCCTACCGGAGCCGGAGAATCCGGTCGAGGCGGGGCTCGCCGACCTGTGGGTGCGCACGGTGCCGTCGATGTCCGCCGACTGGCGACGCCGCTTCGCCGTCGCCACCGAGCACCTCCTCAACGAGTCCCTGTGGGAGCTGTCCAACATCAACGAGGGGCGGGTCGCCAACCCCGTCGAGTACATCGAGATGCGCCGCAAGGTGGGCGGCGCGCCCTGGTCGGCCGGTCTGGTGGAGTACGCGACCGCCGAAGTGCCCGCGTCCGTCGCCGATTCGAGGCCGCTCAGGGTCCTGATGGAGACCTTCTCCGACGGCGTCCACCTGCGCAACGACCTCTTCTCCTACCAGCGGGAGGTCGAGGAGGAGGGCGAGTTGAGCAACGGCGTGCTCGTCCTGGAGACCTTCTTCGGCTGCACCACCCAGGAGGCCGCCGACACCGTCAACGACGTCCTGACCTCCCGGCTCCACCAGTTCGAGCACACCGCGTTCACCGAAGTGCCCGCCGTGGCCCTGGAGAAAGGTCTCACCCCCGACCAGGTCAGGGCGGTCGCCGCCTACGCCCAGGGCCTCCAGGACTGGCAGTCCGGCGGCCACGAGTGGCATCTGCGCTCCAGCCGCTACATGAACGAAGGCGCCCTCGACAACTCGCCGTTGAACGGACCGACCGGCATCGGCACCTCCGCCGCCGACGTCGGCGCGCTGCTCGCCGCGGCCGGCGCCGAACGGCTGCGCGCCTACACGCACGTGCCCTTCCAGAAGGTCGGACCGTCCCAACTCCCCGACTTCTACATGCCGTTCGAGGTTGAACTGAGCCCGCACCTGGACGGCGCCCGCCACCGACTCGTCGACTGGATGCACTCCGTCGGCATGCTGGAGGAGGGCGTCTGGGACGAGGAGAAACTCGCCGCCGCCGACCTCCCGCTCTGCTCGGCCGGCATCGACCCGGACGCCACCGAGGAGGCCCTCGACCTCAGCTCCCGCTGGCTCGCCTGGGGGACCTACGGCGACGACTACTACCCCCTCGTCTACGGCGTCCGCGGCGACCTGGCCGCCGCCCGCGTCACCACGGCACGCCTGTCGGACTGCATGCCCATCGAGGGGCCGCCGGTCATCGTGCCGGTCAACGGCATGGAACGCGGACTCGTCGACCTGTGGGCCCTCACCACCGCCGAGATGCCCGTGGACGACCGGCGCACCCTCAAGGACGCGATCAACACGATGACCGAGAGCTGGGTCTGGGAGCTGTCCAACCAGATCCAGCACCGCGTCCCCGACCCGGTCGACTACCTGGAGATGCGCCGCGCCACCTTCGGCTCCGACCTCACCCTCAGCATGTGCCGCATGGGCCACGGCCCGAAGGTCCCGCCCGAGGTCTACCGCACCGGCCCCGTCCGCGCCCTGGAGAACGCGGCCATCGACTACGCCTGCCTCCTCAACGACGTCTTCTCCTACCAGAAGGAGATCGAGTACGAGGGTGAGGT
Organism: Streptomyces sp. NBC_01478; assembly: GCF_036227225.1. Taxonomy (GTDB): domain Bacteria; phylum Actinomycetota; class Actinomycetes; order Streptomycetales; family Streptomycetaceae; genus Streptomyces. The sequence goes on from NZ_CP109444.1 coordinate 9,014,195, forward strand.
CCACAACGCCATCCTTGTCGTCCAGAACTTCTTCGGCATCGACTACCCGACCGCGCTCGGCGTCGTCCACGACCTCATGACCCAGCGCATGCGCCAGTTCGAACACGTCGCCGCCAACGAACTGCCCGTCGTCTACGACGACTTCGGCCTCTCGGACGAGGCGCGCGAGATCATGCGGGGCTATGTGACGGACCTCCAGCACTGGATGGCGGGCATCCTGAACTGGCACCGCGAGGTCGACCGCTACAAGTCCGCCTACCTGGCCCGCCGTTCGCACGGCTTCGTACCGGACCGGATCCCGGCGATGCCCTTCGCCTGACGGACCGTCACCCGAGATCCCCGGGGTCCCGGACCCGCTCCGCCACGTCCTCGGCGAGCTCCCGTACGGCCGTCGCGGCGGCGCCCGAGAGCTCGCCGAGTATCGCGTCGGCGGCGGCCAGGGTCACCTGGGCCTCCTCCGGGAGGTTCGCGTCGGCCAGCGCGCGGGTCAGGGCGTAGTGCTCCTCGGCGACGAACCGGCCGAGGTTCACGCCCTGCCAGTGCCGGAGCGACTCGTCCCCAGGGGTGGTCAGCGTGTCCCGGAGGGTCGCCAACGTCCCTCCGGCCGCAGCCAGTTGGCCGGTCTCCCGCTCCAGGCGGGCCTGCGTCAGCCGGGCCGAGACGCGGTCCCACGCCGTCTGCTGGAGGGCGGCGTAGAGGCGCTGGGCGCGCAACGCCTGGACGTGGTCGCCCACCTGCTCGAACTCGTGGGCCAGCGTGCGCAGGGGAGACGGGTTCAGCGCCTTCGGGGCACCCGGCAGCCGCAGCAGGCTCTGGTCCATCTCGATCTCGTCCAGTCGGCGGATCAGGGCCGCCCGCGCCAACTCGGTGAACCCCTGGTCGGCCGCCAACCCGGTCCAGGTGGACGGGGGTTCGTCGGAGGGGTCCGTACCGAAGAGCGACTCGTCCAGCTCCCGGGCCCACTCCCGCAGGGCCGCTCCGTCCGTGTCCGGTCCCGGCAGCTCGCTCAGCCCGCACGCGGTGTCGAAGTCCGTCTCCCGCACCTCGTGCAGCAACGACAGATCCTCGGCGTGCCCGCGCAGCCCCACCAGCACGGCGGCGAGCCGCAGTTCGTCCGTCATCGACGACTCCGTCTCGTGCCGCAGCAGATGCCGCAACAGCTCCAGATCACCGTCCGCGCGGTCGAACTGCGCGGCCCGCAGGGCGAGTCGACGCCGTACGGGGTCTCCGGCCACCGTGTCCCACGCCGTACGGTCGCCCGCGCGCAGCGCCGCCAGATCCGCCCGCCCCTGGGCGAGCACCGGCTCCCACAGCGGGGGACGGGGGTGCCGGTCGAGGAGGGCGTAGGCGCCGCCCTCCTCCGCGTTCAGGAGCAGGAAGTCGGGCTCCGTGCGCAGCAGGGCCGTGTGCAGCATGCCGATCAGCTCGACGGGGGAGCGCTCGGACAGGCCCAGAGCGGCGCGGAGTTGAGGCCTCGCCTCGTCGAGGCCGTAGTCCTCGCGGAACTCGTCCTCCGTCTCCGTGACCGCCGCCAGGATCTTCTCCGGACCGTCGGACGGGGACAGGTCCAGATGGTCGCGCCAGCCGGGCAGACCGATCACCAGCTCCAGCGCTTCGTCGACACTGGAGCCGATGATCCCGGCCGAGCCCTCGGAGTCGGCGTACAGCACGGAACCGTCCGCGCACACGAAGTACGTACCGCCCGTGTCGTCGCCCGCGACCGGCCGCAGCGGGCCGCCCGAGGCCAGCCGGACCGCCTCGCCGTGATGTGCTCGGCGCAGGTCGAAGTCGAAGGGGAACGCGGCCAGTTCGGCCAGGTGGGCGTGCTCTTGGAGCAGCCGCAGGGCGTGATCGGTCATGTCACAGAACGTAACAGGCGGTACTGACAGCGAGCCGGGCCGCTGCGAACACCCCTGGTCGGACGACTGGACGGTCAGGCGGTCAGCGTCTCGGTCCGTGCGGCGTGCTCGACCGCCGCCCGGGCCAGGGCGCGGACCACCGGGTGCGGGCGGGTGCCGTCGCCGGACAGTTCGGGCTGGAAGAGGGTGGCCAGGAAGAAGGGGTGGCCGGGGAGTTCGGCGATCCGGACGTGTCCGTCCTCGTCGTGTCCGGAGAAGCGCAGCCCGTGGGCGCGCAGGGTGTCGAGGTGGCGGGTCGGGCCGTAGGAGCAGAAGTAGCGCTCGACCGTGTGCCCGGAGCCGATCACCGACTCGGCGAGCGACCCCGCGTCGATCGTGACCGCCGCCTCGTGGCCGACGAGCGAGCAGGCCAGCGGTTCGATGAGGAGGTCCTCGGCGTCGGGGTCGTTCTCGGCGTGCGCGACCCGGGTCAGCCCGCACACGTCGCGGGCGTACTCCAGGAGCGCGTGCTGGAAGCCGCCGCAGGTGCCGAGGAAGGGAATGCCCTCCACGCGCGCGGTGCGGATCGCGGACAGGACGCCGGCCTCGCTGCGGTACGGACTGCCCGGCAGCACCCACACGGCGTCGAACCCGCGGACCGCGTCCTCGGCCTCGGCGTCCTCGGAAGGGATCCAGTAGGCGTCGAGGACGAGCCGGTCGCGTTCGGCGAGGGCGTCCAGGATCAGCGGGAGACGGGTGTGCGAGACGACGTTGGAGGAGCGGTCGCCGACCAGGGCGACACGGGCGGTCCGGTCCGTACGAGCTGCGGTGTTCGTCATGTCCCTCATCCTGGGCGCGGGCCGAGGTTCACGTCCAACGATGATTCGTGCACCCTCGATAAGCAGAGCTGATGCAGGCCGGGCATCCTGTCCGGTATGGATCCGCATCTCCTGCGCACGTACGTCACCGTGGCCCGGCTCGCCTCCTTCTCGGAGGCCGCGCGCGAGCTCGGCTACACCCAGTCCGCGGTGTCCCAGCACATCGCCGCCCTGGAACAGGACCTCGGCGCCCCGCTGCTCACCCGCCGCCCGGTCACGCCCACGGCCGCCGGCGAACGGCTCCTCGAACATGCAGCCCCGTTGCTGCTGCGCCTGGACGCGGCCCGCGCGGACGTCGTACGGATGGCCGCCGCGCCCGAACGCGGGCTGACCCTAGCCACCGCGCCGACCGCGCTCGGACCACGTGTCCTGGCCGCCCTCCCGCGCGCGGGAGTGGCCCTCCGGGTGCTCGCCCGCGACGAGATCCCGGCCGCCGTGGCCACCGGCACCGCCGACCTGGGCCTGGTCGACGGGATCGCGGCCCCCAACGACCCGCTACGGCTGCCCGACGTGGCCCCGCTGACCACGCACGGCGTCGCCGAGGAACCCGTGTGCGTCCTGCTCCCCGACACACATCCCCTGGCCGGCCGCCCCGCCCTGCGCCTCGGTGACCTCGCCGCCGCCCGCTGGCTCGACGCCCCCGACGCGGGCGTGCCCCTCGCGCGGCTCCGCGCGGCGAACGGCGGCGGCGCCTTCCGCCCCGCCCTCCGCTACGACGGCACCGACGTCCGCGTCCTCACGGCGCTCGCCGCCGCAGGCCACGGCCTGACCCTGCTGCCCCGCTCGGCGGCCACCGGGGTACCGGGCGCGGTCGCCGTCCCGCTCACCGAACCACGGGTCGTGCACCGTACGGAGCTTGTGTACGGGGGTGCGCCGCGCGGGGCGGCGGCTCGGTTGGTGGGGAAGCTGGTGGAACGGGAACGGCACCGGGAGTGAGGCACTACGCGCGCGTGCCGCACGCGCGGCCGGGTTCCCTCTCCTGACCGTCGGTCAGTCTCACTCGTTCGTGGCACGTCGGGCGCCGGTGCGCCGGGTAGAGCACCTGCCGGAGGCGATCCATGGAACAGACTGCGTTGCGTCCCAAGCCGATGCCCGGTCAGGAACCCGGCGGCGGCACCAAGCCCGGCGCCGCCCGGCGCCCGCATGCCGCGCGGCGTCGCGGCCGACGGCTCGTCACCCTGCTGTTCGGCGTGTTCGTCGGGACCGTCCTGGTCCTGACGGGGGTCGGACTCGGCACGGTCGGCGCCACGGTGATCGGCATGAGCAGACTCGCCGAGATGCAGCGTCAGGCGGCCCGGCAGCCGACGCCGGCGGCCGACCCGTCCGGCCGGCCTGCCGCCTCCGCGAACCCGTCGCCGTCGCCGTCACCCAGGTCCGCCGCCGCGACGCTCGGTGTGGAGGCGGTGGACGCCGACAAGGCCGGCGCCCTGATCGTCGGCGTCCACCTGCCCGGCCCCGGCTACACGGCCGGCCTGATCCGCGGCGACGTCCTGCTCACGTTCGGCGGCACCCGTGTCGACTCGGCGGCCGACCTCGCGCGCGCGGTCGCGCGTGCCCACCCCGGGGACGAGGTCACCATCACGGTGCGCCACCACAGCGGCGGCTTCCAGCAGTTCACGGTGGTGCCCGGGTTCGTCGTCTGACACGCGCGCGAGCCGTCGGGCGTACGAGCCGGAAGCGTGCCGTTCCCGTCGATCGGCTCGCGTGGCCCCCCGGGTGCGGGCAGGATGCTGACCGTAGACCCCTGCCGTCCGTCTCGCCCGTCCTCGGAGGCCTGAATGACCGGTAGCACGCCCGCGCCCTTCAACGCCGCCGACTACCGGGCCCGCATGGACCGCGCCGCCCGGGCCGCCGCCGACGCCGGTCTCGCGGGGCTCCTGGTGGCTCCGGGCCCGGACCTGGTGTGGCTCACCGGCTACGCGCCCACCGCGATCACCGAACGGCTCACCGTCCTCGTCCTGGCCCCCGGCCGCGCCCCGGTCCTCGTCGTCCCCACCCTGGAGGCCCCCGACGCGGCCAAGGCGCCCGGCGCCGACTCCCTCACCCTGCGCGACTGGACCGACGGCAAGGACCCCTACGCCGCCACCGCCGCCCTCCTCGACGCCACCGGCCGCTTCGGCATCAGCGACAACGCCTGGTCCATGCACCTGCTCGGACTCCAGAAGACACTGCCCGACACCACCTACGCCTCCCTCACCGACGCCCTGCCGATGCTGCGCGCGGTGAAGGACACGGCGGAACTGGACCTCATGGCGGCCGCCGGAGCGGCCGCCGACGCAACGTACGAAGAGATCCGGAAGGTTCCCTTCGCCGGCCGCCGCGAGTCCGACGTCGGCGCCGATCTCGCCGATCTGCTACGGCAGTTCGGGCACTCCCAGGTCGACTTCACGATCGTCGCCTCGGGCCCCAACGGAGCCAACCCGCACCACGAGGTCGGTGACCGTGTCATCCAGCAGGGCGACATGGTCGTCCTCGACTTCGGCGGTCTGAAGGACGGCTACGGCTCCGACACCTCGCGCACGGTCCACGTCGGCGACCCCAGCGACGAGGAACAGCGCGTCCACGACCTCGTCCGCGAGGCCCAGGAGGCCGGTGTCCGCGCGGTGCGTCCCGGAGTCGCCTGCCAGGAGGTCGACCGGGCCGCCCGCGCGGTCATCGACGACGCCGGATACGGCCCCTACTTCATCCACCGCACCGGCCACGGCATCGGCGTCACCACCCACGAGCCGCCGTACATGATCGAGGGCGAGGAACAGCCCCTCGTGCCCGGGATGTGCTTCTCCGTGGAGCCCGGCATCTATCTGCCCGGCCGCTTCGGGGTGCGCATCGAGGACATCGTCACGGTGACCCGGGACGGCGGGCGCCGGCTCAACACCACGGCCCGCGAGATGGCCCTGGTGGACTGACGACGACCAAACGACCAGGAGCCCCCGACACCCCGAACGGCGACGGCGCGACCCATGACCCAGGCACCGACACCCACCGCGGACACCGTCCGCCGACTGGTCCGTTCCCTGCTGGAGGACGGCGGTACGGCCGACGGCGGCGGACCCGAGATCCGGCCCGTCACCGAGGGCGGCGAGCACGCCACGTGGTGGGTCGGCTCCCGCCATGTGCTGCGCCTCGCCCCGAACCGTCCGGCCGCCCTGCGCCAACGCCGCGAACTGCGCCTGCGCGACCTCGTACGGCCGTATCTGCCCGTCGCGGTTCCGGCGAGTGTGGCGCACGGCGAGTGGGCGCCCGGGCTCACCTACACGCTGGACACGAAGCTCCCCGGCCGTTCGGGCGAGGACCAGGACGTCTCCGCCGTCGGCGAGGCCGACCTGGCCGGGCTGCTCACCGGGCTGCGCGAGGTGCCCGCCCGGCAGGCCGAGTCGCTCGGGATCCCGCGCACCGCCCCGCGCTCCCTGGAGACGCTGCGCCTCGCCGCCGAGCAGGCCGCCGAACGGCTCGCCGCCGCCGACGAGTTCGACGCCGGGCGTCTCCACCAGCTCACCCAGCCCGGCGCGATCCAGCTCGCCGCGCAGTCCGCCACGGCGGTCCTCGTCCACCACGGCCTCAAGGGCGAGCACCTCGTGGTGAGCGCCGACGGCCGGGTGCGCGGTGTCCTGGACTGGACCGACGCGACCCTCGGCGACCCCGCCGAGGACATCGCCGGGCTCGCCCTGGCCGTCGGTTCCCCCGCCGCCGTACGCGCCGCCACCCTCGCCGGCTACGGCGCCCGCCCCTGCCTGCGCGGCCTCTGGCTCGCCCGCTGCGACACGGTCGTCCGTCTCGCCGACCACCTCAAGGGCCGCGACACCGGCCCTCTCCCCCTCCTGAGAGCCCAACTCCGGCGCACCTGGGAGGCGATCCTGCTGGAACGGGTGACGGAACTGCGGGGCGGGGACGGGGAGTTGTAGCGCGTAAACGTATGCGTAAGCGTTTACGCCTGCGCCAGCACCACGCACGACTCCCCGGGCACCCGCAGCAGCCCGTCCGCCCCCGGCGCCTCCACCGGCTCCCACGCGGCCAGGATCTCCGCCGGGCGGGTGCCCAGGGGGATCGCGGCCGGTTCCTTGCCGAGGTTCACCGCGACGCGTACGTCGCCGCGCCGCAGCGCGAGCCAGCGGGCGTCCTCGTCGTAGGCCACCTTCGTGTCGGTGAGGTCGGGATCGGTGAGGTCGGGCTCTTCGTGCCGCAGCGCGATGAGCCGGCGGTACCAGGCCAGCACGCGCGCGTGGGGCTCGCTCTCCGGTTCCGACCAGTTGAGGCAGGAGCGGTCGCGGGTCGCCGGGTCCTGGGGGTCGGGTACGTCCTCCTCGGCCCAGCCGTGTGACGTGAACTCCCGCCGCCTGCCCCGCCGTACGGCCTCCGCGAGGTCCGGGTCGGTGTGGTCGGTGAAGAACTGCCAGGGCGTGCCCGCCGCCCACTCCTCGCCCATGAACAGCATCGGGGTGAAGGGTCCGGTCAGTGTGAGCGCGGCGGCGCAGGCCAGCAGGCCGGGGGAGAGGGACGCCGAAAGGCGGTCCCCCTGGGCGCGGTTGCCGATCTGGTCGTGCGTCTGGCTGTAGCCCAGCAGCCGGTGCGCGGCCACGCGCGTGCGGTCCAGCCGCCGGCCGTGGTGGCGGTCCCGGAAGCTGGAATAGGTGCCGTCGTGGAAGTAGCCCCCGGTCAGCGTCTTGGCGATCGCCGCGAGCGGGGCCCGCGCGAAGTCCGCGTAGTAGCCCTGCGATTCACCGGTCAGCGCGGTGTGCAGGGCGTGGTGGAAGTCGTCGTTCCACTGCGCGTGCAGCCCGAGACCGCCCTCCGCGCGGGGGGTCACCATACGCGGGTCGTTCAGGTCGGACTCGGCGACCAGGAACAGCGGCCGGCCGGTCTCGGCGGCCAACGCGTCGACGGCGGCGGACAGTTCCTCCAGGAAGTGACACGCGCGCGTGTCCCACAGCGCGTGCACCGCGTCCAGCCGCAGCCCGTCGATCCGGTACTCGCGCAGCCACGCCAGCGCGCTGCCCAGCAGGAAGGCGCGCACCTCGTCCGAGCCTGGCGCGTCCAGGTTCACGGCGCTGCCCCAGGGGGTCTGGTGCGTGTCCGTGAAGTAGGGGCCGAACGCGGGCAGGTAGTTCCCGGACGGGCCGAGGTGGTTGTGCACCACGTCGAGCACGACCCCCAGGCCCAGTTCATGGGCCCGGTCCACGAACCGCTTGAGTCCCTCGGGGCCGCCGTAGGGCTCGTGCACGGCCCACAGCGAGACGCCCTCGTAGCCCCAGCCGTGCCGGCCGGGGAACGGACACAGGGGCAGCAACTCGACGTGTGTGACGCCCAGTTCGGCAAGGTGTCCGAGCCGGTCGGCGGCCGCGTCCAGGGTGCCCTCGGGTGTGTACGTGCCGACGTGCAGCTCGTAGAGGACCGCGCCCGGCAGCGGGCGCCCGGGCCACGCGGCGCTGCGCCACGCGTATGCCTCGTGGTCGACGACCGCGCTCAGCCCGTCCGGGCCGTCCGGTTGCCGGCGCGAGCGCGGGTCGGGCCGGGGCGGGCCGTCGTCCACCGCGAACCCGTACCGTGTGCCGTCGCCCGCTTCCGCCTCCCCGCTCCACCACCCCGCGCGCTCGGGATCGCGCTCCAACGCGCGCGTGGTGCCCTCGCAATGGAGCGTCACTCGGTCTGCCTGTGGTGCCCACACCTCGAACTGCACGGACGGTTCCCCTTCGTCTGCTCACCGGGATGTAGCCCGTCCATCGTGCGTCAAACGAGATCAATCCGCTTTTGAATCGACCCCTTTGGCGCAGGTGTCGTCATCTTCGCGCGCGTGCGGGCCATTTCCGCGTCTTCTGGACACCCGGGGTTCACTGCCCGACAATCACGAGCGTGACGTCGTCCTTCGAGTTCCACACGTACCCCGCGCGGTTGTCCGACGCGGAGCGCGACAAGGCGCTCAAGGTTCTCCATGACGGCGTCGCCATGGGACGGCTCTCCCACGACACGTTCATCCGGCGCATGGAACTGGCGCTCGCCGCCCGCCGGTCCGAGGAACTCGTGCCGCTCACCGCCGACCTGCCCACCGAGAGCCGTCTCTCGCGCGTCCTGTTCGGCACCGTGGAGGCCGTCTCAGGGTTCACGGTACGGCTGCGCAGGGCCTGGCAGGCCGAGCGGCTCCCGAAGCTGCTGCTGCCGCACCCGGGCAACGGACATCCGCTGCGTATCGGCCGCGACCCCGCCAACGGGCTGCGCCTGACCCACGAGACGGTGTCCCGGGTGCACGCCGAACTCATCCGCCAGGGCGGCATGTGGGTGCTGCGCGACCTCGGTTCGACCAACGGCACGACGGTCAACGGCCGCCGGGTGATCGGGGCGGCCGTCGTCCGCGAGGGCGATCAGATCGGCTTCGGACGGATGGCGTTCCGGCTCGCCGTCACCTGAGCCCGGACCCGTTCCGGCCGTCGCCCGAACACAGCCCCACCTCACCTCTGGCCTGGGCATTACCCGATGTGGCGACCACGGGCATGTGTCAAATCCCTTTCCGTACGGCGGTGTTGACGTACCCCGCGCACCGTGACTGACTGTGTGTACACCATGCACACCAGGTGAACCGACGGCACCACGATTGTGGAGGTGTGCCCTGCCGCCACTCCTCCGCTACCCGTCCGTCGACGAGTTGGGCGCCCAGGCCGCCGCGCTCGTCGCCCGCCGCCCCCAGGACGCCCGGCTGCGCCGCGTCGGGACCTCCCGCGCCGGTACGCCCCTGTGGCTGCTCTCCGTGGGCCACGGCAGCCGCCAGGCCCTCGTGGTCGCCGGACCGCACGCCAACGAACCCGTGGGCGGCGCGACGGTGCTGCGGCTGGCCGAACGGGCCCTCGCCGACCCCCGGTTGAGCGAGGACGCCGACGCCACCTGGAACCTGCTCCTGTGCCTCGACCCCGACGGCTCGCGCCGCAACGAGGGCTGGCTGAACGGCCCGTACAGCCTCGGCCGGTACTTCCGGAACTTCTTCCGGCCCGGCTTCCTGGAACAGCCCGAGTGGCTGCCGGACGGCGCGGCCGGGGCCCGACTCCCGGAGACGCGCGCCCTGTTGGAGGTCCAGGACGAACTCCGGCCGTTCCTCCAGTGCTCCCTGCACGGAGTCGACGTCGGCGGCGGCTTCGTGGAACTGACCCGCGACCTCCCGGGCCTCGCCCGACGCGTCGCCCACACCGCGGCCCGCCTCGGCATCCCGCGCGAACTCGGGCCCTACGACACCCTGTACTGGCCGAGCCTCGGCCCCGCCGTCTACCGCATCCCGCCCCCGCGCCCGGGCGACCTCGCCGCGGCCATCACCGAGGCTGCCGTCGAGTCGACCTGGTACCACCCGCACCGGCACGGCACGGTCACCGCGGTCGTGGAGGCACCGATGTGGGGCGTGGCCGGCGTCGAGGACGGCCAACCCCCCACCGACGCGGACGCGTTCCTCCGCACCGTGAGTCACACCCTGCGCGCCGACACCCGCGTCCTGGAACAACTCCTCGCGCGGATACGGCCGTACGTGCAAGGCGGGGCCGAGCCGCAGGCGGGGACGGGCGTCGGGCTGCGGGACGCCTGGCCGCGGCCCGCCGGCGACATCCGCCCCCGGACGCTCGTCGTCTCCGAGGCGGCACGGCTGCTCGCGCCGGTCGACGACTATTTACTGGTGTGTCCCGGGCTCGCCGACGCGTGGGACCCCGATGTCGACACCGGCGCCGCCCGTCCGCTGCCGCCGCTCAACGCCGCTCATCTGGCCGCCCTGCGCATCGCGGGGCGGCGGCTGGCGCTGCGGACGGCGGGGCTGCTGTACCAGCTCGTGGTCGCCTCCGGGCGCGATCAGGCCGGTGTGCTGCCGGAGTTGGACCGGCTGATCGACGAGTGGTGCGCCGACTACCGCGACAACTGCGGGGCGCGCTGGATCTCGGTCGCACGCCAGGTCGAGTACCAGTCGCGCGTGGTGCTCAGCGCGTTCGAACTGGCCCGGCGGCACGCGCCCGTGCGCTCTCGTTCGGGTGAGCCGGGCTGGGGTACGGAGACCGTGGTGCCGATGCACCGGGAATGACGTACTCGATCAAGCCGTACACCTTCAAGCCGTACTCCGTGAGGGCGACCGCGCTCCGAGGTGCCCTGCTCGCCGCGGTCGTGCTCCTCGCCGCCGGTCAGGCACCGGCCCGGGCGGCCGCGCCCCCGCACGGCGTCCGGGGCGACTGGCTCTACCTCACCGTCACCCGCGGGGACGACCGGTCCAGTGACACGCGCGGGACCCTCCTCCTGTGCGACCCGCCCCAGGGGCACGCGCACGCGGCCGAGGCCTGTGCCCAACTGGGCGCGGCGGGCGGTGACATCGACGCCGTCCCGGCCGTGGGCATGATCTGCCCGATGATCTACGCCCCGGTGACCGCCCGCGCGCACGGGGAGTGGAAGGGCCGCCCGGTCGAGTACGCGAGGACGTTCTCGAACGCGTGCGTCATGGCGGCCCGCACGGGAGAGGTCTTCGCGCTCGACACCTGAGGCGCGGGCGCGACGGCGGCGTCACGCCGAGCGCTGGGCACGCGCGCGTGGGACGTCCCCGACCCCGCCCGCCTGCTCGCGCGCGTACAGCGCCGCCGCCACGACCGTGCGGGACTGATGCTCGACCTGGTGTTCCAGGGGCACCCAGCGGGCGCGGAAGCGTTCCGCGAAGGCGTCGCTCCAGGACACCACGAGGTGCTCGAGCAGGGGCGCCGCACGGTCGTCGGTCTCCCGCAGGACCCGCAGCAGCATCGCCGCCGCCCGCAACGGCAACCGGCGGCCGAACGCGTCCACACTGCCGACGTACGCCATCGTCGTGTCGGCCGGCGGCGTGTGCATCCAGTCCGCGGCCAGGCCCGGCACCAGGTCCAGCGCCCACCTCGCGGCCCGCAGCAGCGGCCCGTCGACGCCCTGGAGCCGCGGCAGCGCCTCGGCGAGCACCCGCTCCACCTCCCGCGTGTCCCGCAACAGCCTTCGCGCCAGCCGCCGTATCGCCGCCGCCGGGGCGGGATGCGGTGCCGGGTCGTCCACCAGGTCGCTGGCCCACATCGGCACCTCCACGACCGCGGTCAGACCGCCGTACCGATGGGCGTGGTACCAGGTGCTGTGCCGGGCGTCGTCCGGCATGCTCGGGTACGCCGCGTCCGAACCGGGCGCCGGCATCACATGCACCCCGGGCCCCGAAGCGGGCCAGCCCGCCGCGTCCGAGGCGCCCGTCTCCACCGGGATGCGCAGCTCGGCCGCCGACTTGGCGAACGGCTCGGCCAGCCCCGGTATGTCCTTCGTCAACTGCACCCAACTGCCGCCCAGATCGGTGCCGTGCAGGGTCACCTGGAGGTAGGGCCGCACCTCGTCGATCACCCGGGTCAACGCGCGGGTCTCCGGAGGCAGTCGATCGGGCGGCAGCACGGAGGGCGACCACTCCGGCTGCTCGGGCCCGGCCGGACGGTAGAACCCCAGGTGGTAGTCGAGCAGACTGCGCGGCGCCGGCGTGACATGCAGACTCGCCCCGTCCGGGTCCGCGCAGAGCAGGAAGTGCCAGGCGGTGTCCCACCTCAACTCCCTTTCCCCTACAACCCGTTCGGCGAGGGAGAGGAGCGTGGAGCCGCCGGTCGGCTCGTTGGCGTGGGCGCCCGCGACCACCAGTACCGCGCGCTGGGCGTGCCCCACGGACAGCAGGTGAAGTGGTCTGCCCGCGCGGGAGACGCCCACCTGCCTCAGACTGCACAGGGCCGGCCTGTGCGCGGCCAACGCCCTTGCGGACGAGACCAGTTCGGTCACACTGGGGTATCGCAACTCCGGCAGGAGACTCACCCCCGATTAGTCAGCCCCGGCTTCGCAACCGCAGTACCCCACGGCCTCTGTGAACTGTCAAGGCGACCACGGGGGAGGCTACCGGGGGCGCCCAGGCGCATTTACCGGCAGCCGGTAAGGGAGTTGCTGCCAGCAGGGGGCCAGGGTTTTCCAGGAGGTTTCGCGGGCGTCGGCGCTCGCTGCCGGTGACTCCCCGTCGTGCCACGCGCGCGTACTCCCGCATCGAGAACACCGACGCGGCACCGCGTCACCGCACGCCCGCCGTCCGGCCCGCACCCCGGGCCCGTACGCGGGTGCGAGCCGGTGGCCGGGACCGTCCCACGGCGTGCGGCGGACCGCGTACGCCGGAGGACCACGGACCGCCGGCCTCACCCGTACGGCCGTACGAGGGCTGCGGCCCGCGCGGTGCGGTGGTCGGCTTGGGGGCAGCCGCGTGTGCGCATGGCGCGGACGACCGGCCGCGCCACCCTTCCCCGGTGTGCGGCGGAGCGACGACCACGGGAGCGGACGGCGGTGCTGTGTCTCACGGACGTGCTCGGCACGCGGACCGCGGGCACCCCGGCCCGTCCACCGGGGCCACCGAGCCTGCTCACGGCCGTACCGGACCCGTACCCGCTCTACCGCACCCTCCGCACGCACCACCCCCTCGTGTACGACGAGCCCTTCGGCGCCTGGCTCATCAGCCGCTACGACGACGTCCGCGCCGCGCTCGCCGACCCGCGGCTCGTCCCCCTGCCCGGCGACGGGACCCCGGCCGCACCCGAGGCCGACCCGTTCCTCGGCCGGGCGCTGCGCGGGCCCGCGCTGGCCGCCCTGACCGCCGCCGTCGAACGCGGCGCCCACGTCCTCGCCCGTCGGCTGGCCGCCCGTGAAGAGGCCGACCTGGTGGCCGAGTTCTGCGACTGGCTGCCCACCGCCACGGCCGTGGCCGCGCTCGGGCTGCCGTACGAGGAGACCGCGCGCGTGCACCGCTGGTACCGGGCGGGACTCGGCCGCTCCGGGGGCGTGGGGCCCGAACTGGGCGCCTTCCTGCGCCCGTTGACGGCCCGGCGGCGCGCCCACCCGGGCGGTGACCTGCTGTCCGTCCTGTGCGCCGCGCGGACCGACGACGGCCCGCTGCCGGACGAGACCGTCACGGGACTGGTGGGCACGCTGCTCGGCGCGGCGGGCGGGACCACCGCGCGGGCGCTCGCGTCGTTCCTCGCCAATCTCCTGGATCATCCGGGCCAGTTGACCGTGCTCCGGGCCCGGCCCGAGCTCACGGCGGGCGCCTGGGCGGAGTCCCTGCGCCGCGATCCGCCGCTGCACATCGTGCTGCGCCGGGCCGTCGAACCCCTCGGCGCGATCCCCGCCGGAGCCACCGTCGCCTGCCTCCTCGGCGCCGCGGGCCGCGACCCGGAACGCTTCACCGACCCCGACCGCTACGACGCGTTCCGCCCCGACCCCGCCCCGCTCGCCCCCGAGGCTCTGATCGCCCGTCTCACGGCCGAACACGGCCTGCGAGCACTCCTGACCGCCCTGCCGGGCCTGCGCCGCATACAGGGCGCCCGGCACATGCCCGACGACCTCGTCCACCGTTCGCCCCGGACCCTCAAGGTGCGCACCTAGTCCGCACGGTCCAGCAGCACGACCGGCAGTCTCCCGAAAAGCTCCGCCACGCGTGCGTGCCCCGTGAACTCCCGCTCCGGAGCCAGCACATCGGCCCAACGGCCCGGCGGCAGCGACAGCAGCGTGTCCCGCCAGCCGCCCGCCTCCGCGAGCCGCGCCGACAGCCGGGTCACCGCCGTGACCGCGCTCCCCGAGCGCGCGAACGCCACACAGTGCGCCGCCGCCGGCCCCTCCGCGGTCAGCGGGGTGTACGTCGCCGCGTCGCCGAAGACCTCGGGCCGCCGGGCGCGCAGCCGCAGCGCGGCGGCCGTCAGCGCGCCCTTGTCGCCGGGGTGCGGCGGCGGGAACGGCACCGGGCGGCGGTTGTCGGGATCCACCAGGGCCAGGTACTCGGCCTCCGTGCCCTGATAGAGGTCCGGTACGCCCGGCATCGTCAACTGGACCAGGGCGGCGCCCAGCGTGTTCGCCCGGATGTGCGGCTCCAGTGCCGTCCGCAACGCGGCCACGTGCTCGCCCGGCGCCCCGCACGGGCCCGCCGCGACGAACGCCGCCACCGCCTCCTCGTACGGCGGCTCCTGCTCCGTCCAGCTCGTGTAGAGGCCCGCCTCGCGCACATGCTTCAGCAGCGCCTCCTGGACCCGCTCCGGGTCCGCGGGGCCCAGCCCGAACACCGTCTGCCAGGCTGCCCACGCCAGTTGCGCGTCCGGGACTCCCGCACCGGTGCGGGTCACGTCGGCCAGCACGTCCGCCCAGCGCTCCGGCACCTCGGTGAGCACCGTCAGCGCGGCCCGTACATCGGCACTGCGCTTGGTGTCGTGGGTCGACAGGACGGTGCCCATGGCGGGCCAGTCGCGCTGCACGCGCGCGCAGTACGCGTGGAAGTCCTCCGGGGACACGGCCGGATCGCCCGGGTTCCCGCCCACCTCGGTCGCCGACAGCAGCGGCACATAGCGGTAGAAGGCCGTGTCCTCCACGGACTTGGCCCGCAGCGCGGACGCGGTCTGCGCGAACCGGGTCCGGAACTCGACCTGCTCGGGCCCGTCCCCGTACCGCCCCAGCAACAGCTCCCGTACGACGTCCACGGCGCCCGCCTCCTCGGCGACGACGAACGCCTGCCGGGCCTCGGCCGCCGCCTCCTCGGTGACGACGGCGGCGGTGTCCCCCGAGGTGTACGGCCGGTAGACCTCCAGGCGGACCAGCAGCTCCAGCAGCGCGGTCCGCAGCGCCCAGGGGGCCCGGTCACGCAGCGCGGGCTCCGGGGACGTGGCACACACGCGTGCCGCCACCCGGGTCAGCCGGTCCATCTCGGCGACCAGTTCGTGCGTGAGCACCTTGTACGCGGCCCGCCGTACCGTCGCCTCCCAGTGCCCGCCCCGGTCCGTCTGCGGGGCCGCGAACCTCCGGTACTGGCCCAGGAGTTCACCCGCGCCCGCCGGGTCCGTGAACAGCCCGTCGACCTGCCGTAGGGCGTCGTAGCCGGTGGTGCCCGCGACGGGCCAGGACGCCGGCAGGTGCTCCCCGTCCGCGAGGATCTTCTCCACGACCGTCCAGCGGCCCCCGGTCGCCTCGTGCAGCCGCCTGAGGTAGTCGTCGGGGTCGGCGAGACCGTCGGGGTGGTCGACGCGCAGTCCGTCGACGACACCCTCGTCCAGCAGTCGCAGCATCGTCGCGTGCGTCGCGTCGAAGACCTCCGGATCCTCCACACGCACCCCGATCAGCTCCGAGATGCTGAAGAAGCGCCGGTAGTTCAGCTCGGTACGGGCCAGCCGCCACCACACCGGCCGGTACCACTGCGCGTTCAGGAGCCGCGGCAACGGCAGCTCCCCGGTGCCCTCGCGCAGCGGGAACACATGGTCGTAGTAGCGCAGGACGTCACCGTCGACCTCCAGCGCGGCGATCTCCGCGCCGACCGGACCGCCCAGCACCGGCAGCAGCACCTGCCCGCCCTGCGCCTCCCAGTCGATGTCGAACCAGCGCGCGTACGGCGACTTGGGGCCCTCCCGGAGGACCTCCCACAGGGCGTGGTTGTGGCGCGGGGCCATGGCCATGTGGTTCGGCACGATGTCCACCACGAGACCGAGACCGTGCTCCCGCGCGGTGCGCGAGAGGGCCCGCAGGCCCTCCTCGCCGCCCAGTTCGCCCCGTACGCGCGCGTGGTCGACGATGTCGTAGCCGTGCGTCGAACCCGGCACCGACTCCAGGACCGGCGACAGATGCAGATGCGAGACGCCGAGCGACGCCAGGTACGGCACGGCCGACGCCGCCGCCGCGAACGGGAACTCGGGCTGCAACTGCAGCCGGTAGGTGGCCGTGGGCACTGCCGGGTCGGGTCGCTCAGGTGTCATGCAGACCTACGTACCCGCCCGGCCGTCTTTCGTGTCATCGACCCCCGCATCCGGTCCACCGACCGGCCGACGGGGGCGTCCGCCTAGGTGGGCCGTTGCAGCACCGTCATGCTGCGGTCCACCAGGGTCAGCCGGTCCCCGGCCTTCACCTTCGCGCCCGTGCCCGACGGCACCCCTTCGGCGCGGCCCGTGTCGATGATCACCTCCCACTGGCGGCCGTGATTGACCGGCACCACGAAGTCCAGCGTCTGGGGGGAGGCGTTGAACATCATCAGGAAGGAGTCGTCGCCGATCCGCTCCCCGCGCTGACCGGGCTCCGAGATGGCGTTGCCGTTGAGGAACACCGACAGCGCGGACGCCTGCGCCGAGTCCCAGTCCCGCTGGGTCATCTCCTTGCCCTCCGGGGTGAACCAGGCGATGTCCGACAGCTCGTCGTGGGTGCCCTCCACGGGCCGCCCGTGGAAGAAGCGCCGGCGCCGGAACACGGGATGCTCCTTGCGCAGCCACACCAACGCGCGCGTGAAGGCCAGCAACTGCGACGACTCGGCGCCCTCCTCGGGCCACTCCACCCAGGCCAGCTCGCTGTCCTGGCAGTACGCGTTGTTGTTGCCGTGCTGGGTGCGCGCGAACTCGTCCCCGTGGCTGACCATCGGCACACCCTGGGACAGCATCAGCGTGGCCACGAAGTTGCGCATCTGGCGTGCGCGCAGCTCCAGGACGGCCGAGTCGTCGGTGTCGCCCTCGGCACCGCAGTTCCAGGACCGGTTGTGGCTCTCACCGTCGCGGTTGTCCTCGCCGTTGGCCTGGTTGTACTTGTCGTTGTACGACACCAGGTCGTTCAGCGTGAACCCGTCGTGGCAGGTCACGAAGTTGATGGAGGCCAGGGGGCGACGGCCGTCGTCCTGGTAGAGGTCGGAGGAGCCGGTCAGCCGGGACGCGAACTCCGCGAGCGCGCGGCCCTCGCCCCGCCACATGTCCCGCACGGTGTCGCGGTACTTGCCGTTCCACTCGGTCCACAGCGGCGGGAAGTTGCCCACCTGGTAGCCGCCCTCGCCGACGTCCCAGGGCTCCGCGATCAGCTTCACCTGGGAGACCACCGGGTCCTGCTGGACGAGGTCGAAGAACGACGACAGCCGGTCCACCTCGTGGAATTGCCGGGCCAGGGTGGCCGCCAGGTCGAAACGGAACCCGTCGACGTGCATCTCGGTGACCCAGTAGCGCAGCGAGTCCATGATCAGTTGGAGCACGTGCGGGGACCGCATGAGCAGCGAATTGCCCGTCCCCGTGGTGTCCATGTAGTAGCGGGGGTCCTCCGTCAGCCGGTAGTACGAGGGGTTGTCGAGGCCCCTGAAGGACAGCGTCGGCCCCAGGTGGTTGCCCTCGGCGGTGTGGTTGTAGACGACGTCCAGGATGACCTCGATACCGGCCTCGTGCAGCGCCCGTACCGCCGACTTGAACTCCAGGACCTGCTGGCCGCGGTCGCCCCAGGAGGCGTACGCGTTGTGCGGGGCGAAGAAACCGATCGTGTTGTAGCCCCAGTAGTTGTTCAGCCCCATGTCGACCAGCCGGTGGTCGTTCACGAACTGGTGCACCGGCATCAGCTCCAGGGCGGTCACCCCCAGCTCCACCAGGTGCTCGATCACCGCCGGATGCGCGAGCGCCGCGTACGTGCCGCGCAGCTCGTCCGGC
The DNA here is from genome assembly GCF_036227225.1 of Streptomyces sp. NBC_01478. Taxonomy (GTDB): domain Bacteria; phylum Actinomycetota; class Actinomycetes; order Streptomycetales; family Streptomycetaceae; genus Streptomyces. The sequence continues at coordinate 9,032,354 of NZ_CP109444.1, forward strand.
AGCCCCGGGTGCAGCATCGTCAGACCCTTGACGTGGGCCTCGTAGAGCACCGTCTCGTGGTAGCCGCGCCGGGGCCGCCGGTCGTCGCCCCAGTCGAAGTACGGGTTGACCACGACCGACGACATCGTGTGCGGGGCCGAGTCCAGGTCGTTGCGCTTGTCGGGCGCGTCGAAGTGGTAGCCGTACACCTCCTCGCCCCAGGTGATCGATCCGCTGACCGCCTTCGCGTACGGGTCGAGCAGCAGCTTCGCGGAGTTGCACCGCTGGCCGCGCTCGGGGGCGTACGGGCCGTGCGCGCGGAAGCCGTAGCGCTGTCCGGGCATGATGCCGGGCACGTACGCGTGCCGCACGAACGCGTCGCTCTCGCGCAGCTCCACCGCCGTCTCCGAGCCGTCGTCGTGCAGCAGACACAGCTCTACTCGGTCCGCGGCCTCCGTGAAGACCGCGAAGTTGGTGCCGGCGCCGTCGTACGTGGCACCGAGTGGATACGCCTCTCCAGGCCAGACCTGCATGGTCACGACTCTTTCAGCCGGGCCCCGCCACCGGGGCGCCTTGGCCATGAGTCTCCCCGAAAGTGAGGGAACCACCTATGACTTACATCCCTCTTACCAAATGACCAGTGGATACGACGTATGCCGTATGCCGAATCAAGTGGACAGAAACCGCTCCCGACGGTCCGGGGAAGGGCCCAGGGGGAGTAGGGGGAAATGTGCGAAGGACAGTGCACCGCCACCTGGGCAAAGTGGTGGCGGGTACGGCCATAGCGGTGGCCGGGACCGCCGTGATGGTCGCCGTCACCCTGCCGGGCACGGCGGGGGCCGACGAGTCGGGGGGCACCGGCAAGGCCGCCGGGTCCACACAGCAGCAGGCCGCGGACGGACTGGGCGCGGCACCCGGTGTGGTGCAACAGGCCCCGGCCGAGGGCGAGAAGGGCAAGGGCCGCGACCCGCTCACCGACGACGAGACCAAGCGCGTCGAGCAGATCGCGGTGAACCAGCAGTTCCTCAACTCCAGTGAGAACGTGGACGGGAAGCGCGGACCGCAGCGCCTCGAGGTCCAGCTCGCCGCCCCCGAGGCCGGTGAGCTGGACAACCCGGACGCGCCGCGCCGCGCGGACGTGACGTTCTACGACTACAAGGACGACACGGTCGTCACCAAGACCGTCAACCTCGACACCGGCAAGGTCGAGCAGACCGGCACCCAGCACGGAGTGCAGCCGCCGGCGAGTCACGCCGAGAACGTCGAAGCGGCCGAGCTGCTGCTCGCCGACCCGCTGGGCGCGGGCCTGAAGGCCGACTACAAGGACGCCACCGGCAACGAACTCACCTCACCGGACCAGTTGTTGCTGACCGCCATGGTCTACAAGGCCACTCCGGGACGGCAGTCCGGCGTCCTCGACCAGTGCGGCGAACACCGGTGCGTGCGGCTGTTCCCGAAGGTCAAGAACGGGCCGTGGATCGACGCCCGTGACTTCGTCATCGACCTGAGCGCCCGCAAGGTCGGCAAGCTCACCGGCTGAGCCGATCGCCCCGTCCGCACCGACCCACGCGGATCGCGCACTCCTTCGTCCACTGTCCCAACTTGCTTCTCCTGTAAGGGAGTCACTTCTTCATGCGCGTCAACAGAATCAGCCGTGCCCGCAGGCGGGGGGCCGTCGGGCTCGCCCTCGCCACCCTGGCCGCCGGTGCTACGGCCGGCGCGGGCCCGGCCGTGGCCCAGCCGAAGGCCGCCCCGGCCGCCGCGGCGCCGGGCTGCAGCGCCGCCTACACCATCGAGCAGAAGCTCTCCACCGGCACCACCTGGCGGATGTGCTGGCACTACGAGCGCGAGGCCGGCCTCGTCCTGGAGAACATCTCCTACCAGCCGCCCGGCCAGGCAACGCCCATCAAGGTGCTCGCCGACGCGAAGCTCGCCCAGATCCATGTCCCGTACGACGACGGCAAGAACGAGTACAGCGACCTCACCCAGTACGGCTTCGGCACGGGCCTGATGAACATGGCGCCCGGCGAGTGCCCCGGCGGCACCATCAAGACCGTCAAGGTCCCCGACGCCCCCGACCCGGCCCACCCGAACGTCAAGGGCCTCTGCACGACGACCCGTTCACGCGGCCACGCCTTCCGCATGCAGGGCGACAGCGCCAACAAGGTCTACCAGACCCAGGGCAAGGACTTCCTCGTCTACACGGTCAACCAGGTCGGCTGGTACGAGTACATCACCGAGTGGCGCTTCCAGGACGACGGCACCATCAACATGAACGTCGGTGCCACCGGCAGCCTTTCGCCCTACGACTACGACGCGGGCGACGGCCGCGGCTGGCCGCTCGGCAAGGGCGCCAAGGCGTACGCGACGAGCCACCAGCACGACGTCTTCTGGAAGTTGGACTTCGCCCTCGACGGCTCCTCCAAGGGCCGGATCGAGCAGTACGACTCCAAGGTCACCCCGCGCGGCGCCAACACGCCCACGAACAAGACCACGTTGACCAAGGTCACCAAGGAACTCGCGGGCGACGCAAAGAACATGCGCTGGTGGCGCGTGGTCAGCGCGACCGGCAAGAACAAGGACAACCACGCCCGGTCCTACGAGATAGTCCCCGGCACCACCACCAAGTACCCGGGCCGTAGTTTCACCACGCACGACGTGTACTTCACCGAGTACAACAAGTGCGAGCAGTTCGCCAGCGACAACCTGCCCAACTGCGGTGCGGGGCACCCGAAGCAGGTCGACAAGTGGGTCAACGGCCAGACCCTCACGCACCCCGTGGTCTGGGTGAACGTCGGTTTCCACCACATCGCCCGTGACGAGGACCAGCAGCCGATGCCGGTCCACTGGCAGGGATTCTCGATCGCCCCGCGCGACGTCACCGCCATGAATCCGCTCACTCCGGCCGCGCTCGCGAACCAGAACGGCAATGTGCTCGGCGGAAGTTGAGAAACGACCCTGTCCATCCGGCTGCACCGCCGACCGGTCCCGGAGTACCCTTCCTTGATCGTTGAGACTGGGGAGAGCTCGGGGGAGCGGAAGGCGGTGCACGGGTGGGCTCGGGAGGGCTGGAGTTGCCCCCTGGTGACGAGGGTCACGAGGGGAACTCCGCAGAAGTCCCGCCCGGCGCGGTGTCCCTGGCACGTCCGATGGACGCGGCTGGTTCCATCGGTCCGGAGCTGGACTGGGACGCCGACGCCTGGCGCGAGGTGCGTACGCGCGCCCAGCGAGCCGGCCGCGCCTACATCTGGCTGAACCTGGTCGAGCAGCGGCTGCGCGCCGTCGTAGCGGCCGTCCTGCGTCCCATCTACGAACCCGTCCACGGCGACGAGTGGGTGGTCGCCGCGGCCGGTCCGGCCGGCCAGGAGTGGGTGCAGCGCGCGGTCGCCGTACGCGAAGTCAGCCGCCGCAAGGGCTACTTGCTCGACCCGGCCGACGACAACGTCATCAGCTTCCTGACCCTGCCGCAGTTGCGTGAGCTGATGGTGCAGCACTGGCCGTGCTTCGAGCCGTACATCGACGAGCGGCGCGACGTCGAACTCGCCCTGGACGAACTGGAAGTGACCCGCAACGTCGTCTCCCGCAACCGCGCCCTGTCCGAGGCCGTCCTCAACCAGGCCGAGCGGGCCTCCGCGAAACTCCTGGAGACCCTCGGCGCCGGCAGCGACGTGCCCTCGGCGCGCCGGCTGCCCGTGGACGCGGTCGAGGAGCTGATCGGCGACCGGTTCGCGGACGTGGTCGCCGTACACCCCGACCGGGTGCGGCTGATGCGGCAGTTCCCGGCCGAGGACATCTTCGGCGGGGCCCGCCGGGTCGACGCGATCGGCATCGGCCTCAACCTGCTCGTGCAGAACTTCTCCGGCCGCCGGCTGGTCCGCCTCGCCGAGTCGGGCTGCCGGGCACGGCTGCTCTTCCTCAACCCCGCCTCCAGCGCGGTGAAGCGCCGCGAGCGTGAACTCGGCATCAAACGGGGCGAGTTGAGTCGCGCCGTCGAGATGAACATCCTGCACATGCGGCGGGTGCGGTCCCGGCTGCGCGACCCGGCGGCCTTCGAGATCCAGGTCTTCGACGAGACGCCCCGCTTCACCGCGTACCTCGTCGACGGCGACGGCACGGACGGCATAGCCGTCGTGCAGTCCTATCTGCGCCGCAGCCGCGGCATGGAGGCACCGGTGCTGGTGCTGCGGAACGGCAGCCGACTCGTCAAGTCGGACGAAATGGATGACAGCGCACTTTTCCCCACCTACCGCGATGAGTTCGAGCAGATGTGGGCGGATTCGCGACCGGTGTCCTGACCTGTCCCGGGCCGGGACCGAGGCCCGCTCCGGCGGTAAGCGGAACGCGGTCATCGGATTGTCAGTGGCTCATGCGATCGTGGAGACCACTGGGGGAAAGCACCACCGAGAAGGGGGGCCGTCATGGCCTGGCACCAGGAGCTGCTCATCGGCTTCGACCTGGAGACTACGGGGACGGAGCCGCGCGAGGCGCGCATCGTCACGGGCGCGGTCATCGAGGTCAGGGGCGGACGGCCGATAGGCCGCCGGGAGTGGCTGGCCGATCCGGGCGTGGAGATCCCGGCGGACGCCGTCGCGGTGCACGGCATCACGAACGAACGGGCCACGACCGAGGGCCGCCCGGCCGACCAGGTCGCCGAGTCGATCGCCGACGTCCTCGTGACGTACTGGAAGACGGGCGTCCCCGTCGTCGCCTACAACGCGGCCTTCGACCTCACCCTGCTCTCCGCCGAGCTGCGCCGGCACGGACTGCCGTCCCTGCGCGACCGCCTGGGCGGCACCGACCCCGCCCCCGTCATCGACCCGTACACGATCGACCGTTCCGTCGACCGCTACCGCCGCGGCAAGCGCAACCTCGAAGCGGTCTGCCAGGAGTACGGCGTGGTCCTCGACGCCGCGCACGACGCCTCGGCCGACGCCCTCGCCGCCGCCCGACTGGCCGGCGCGATAGCCGACCGCCACCCCAAGGTCGCGGCCCTGGGCCCCGCCGAACTGCACCGCCGCCAGATCGAGTGGTACGCGGAATGGGCCGCCGACTTCCAGAGCTTCCTCCGCCGCAAGGGCGACCAGGACGCGGTGATCGACGGCACATGGCCACTGCGCGAACTGGAGGACGAGACGGTCTGAGCCGGCGGCTCCGAAAGCGCCCCAAGGGGAAGCGCCCCGAAGGGGCGCGGGGCTGTATCGACATGCGGCTCCGCCGCGTGGGCGCGACCAGCCACAACGGACCCGCGGTCGCCCGAACACCCAAGCCCCCCGTTCACCAGGCGCTCAGAACGGAAACCACCGCACCGTCTCGTCCCCGTCCCGCAAAGACGCCACCCGGCGCCGGAACTCGACAAGCGCCTCGGGATTGCTCGGCGCATGCTGGGCGACCCAGGCGCAGCTAGCCGTCTCCCGAGCACCGCGGAGCACCCCGCAGCCCGCCCACTCGCGCACGTCCCACCCGTACGCCTCGGTGAACGAGTCGTAGGCCCGGGCCGGGAAGGCATACCGGTCGCGCGAGAGGGCCATCACCACCAGGTCGTGCTCGCGGAGATCCGCGGAGAAGGTCTCCAGGTCGACCAGGACCGGCCCGTCCGGCCCGACATGCACATTGCGGGGCAGCGCATCGCCATGGATCGGACCGGGCGGCAGGTGCGGCGTGAGCGCGGCGGCGGCAGCCGCGAAACCGTCCCGCCGCTCCCGCAGATACGCCGCGTCCGCCGGGTCGATCGCGTCGCCGGCGAGCCGCAGCCAGCGCTCCACCCCGCCCAGCAGCTCACGGGGCGGGAGGTCGAAGGAGGGGGAGGGGAGGGCGTGGACGAGGCGTAGCAGTTCGGCCAAATCCCGGGCGTCGGCCGGGCGTACGGAATCGGCCAGTCGGTGCCACACGGTCACCGGATGGCCCTCGACCAGTCGCGGCTTCGGGTCGGCGGCCCGCACCGCCGGCACGCCCGCCCCGGCCAGCCACAGCGCGATATCCAGCTCGCGCCGGGCGCGGTCGAGGAGTTCGGCGTCGCGGCCCACCTTGACGACCAGGTCACCGGCGGCGAACACCGCGTTCTCGCCGAGGGCGAGGAGTCGCGCGTCCCGTGCCGCGCCGGGCAGTACGTCCGCCGCGGCCAGTACGTCCCGGGCCCGTGCCTCGTCCATCGTCCGCCTCCGAGTGATCCCTGTGCGTGTGCGTACGGCGTCGGGTTCCCGCCATCCGACGGCCAGTGTCGCATTCGCACAGGTGGGACGGCATGCGAGGTGCCTTGACGAGTTACCGGGCGTTCACGACCATGACGGGGCCCGACCGGGCCGTGCAAAGGGGCTGATTCCATGACATCGGTGACGGGGGTACCGGCGACGGAGGCGCGGAGGCCACCGAGCCGCGCGCCCAGCCGAAGCCGGCCGCGGCGCGGTTCCGACCACGCGGCCTGGTTCCTGGTGTTACCCGCGCTGATCCCGATCCTCGTGCTCAGCGTCGGCCCCCTCCTCTACGGCGTCCTGCTCGCCTTCACCGACTCCCAGTCGGGCCGCACCGCGCCCACCCAGTGGATCGGCGGCCTCAACTTCCGCGACCTGCTGCACGACAGCCTGTTCTGGGAGTCGTTCCGGATCGGCCTGGTGTGGGCGGTCGGGGTCACGGTCCCCCAGTTCCTGCTCGCCCTCGGTCTGGCCCTTCTCCTCAACCAGGACCTACGGCTGAGATGGCTCGCCCGGGCGCTGGCGATCGTCCCGTGGGCGATGCCCGAGGTCGTCGTCGGCATCATGTGGCGGATCGTCTACAACCCGGACGCGGGCATCCTCAACGAGACCCTGCACGACCTCGGCCTCGGCGACGGCCGCGACTGGCTCAGCAGCCTGAGCACCGCACTGCCCGCCGTGATCGTCGTCGGCGTGTGGGCGGGCATGCCCCAGACGACGGTCGCCCTGCTCGCCGGGCTGCAGAACACCCCGCGCGAACTCCACGAGGCGGCGGCCGTCGACGGCGCCGGAGCCTGGCGCCGCTTCCGCACGGTGACCTGGCCCGCCCTCAGACCGGTGGCGCTGGCGATCACGGCGCTCAACCTGATCTGGAACTTCAACTCGTTCGCCCTGGTCTACGTCCTGACCGGCGGCGGACCCGGCGGCCGCACCCGGCTGCCGATGCTCTTCGCCTACGAAGAGGCCTTCCGCTACGGCCAGTTCGGGTACGCGGCGGCGATGGGATGCGTGATGGTCGCGGTGATCTCGGTGCTCCTCGCCGTCTTCCTCGTAGGCCGACTTCGGGGAGGAGACGACGCGTGAGGACCAGCAGCACATCGGGCATGAGGACGAGCACCGGAGCACGCGCCGGACAGTACGTCGCCCTGCTCGCGTATCTCGTCTTCCTGGCCTTCCCCTTCCTCTGGTTGATCTCCACGGCCTTCAAGTCCCCGCGAGAGCTGGGCAGTCTGCACCCCACCTGGATCCCCCGGCACCCCACCCTCGCCAACTTCCGCCAGGCCTTCGACGAACAGCCGCTCCTGCACGCCGCGTTGAACTCCCTGCTCGCCGCGCTCGGGGCCGCGCTGATCGCCGTGGTGATCGCGACCCCGATGGCGTGGGTCATGGCCCGGCGCCGGACGCTGCTCGCGCGGGCCGCGACCGGGTGGGTGGTGGTCAGCCAGGCGTTCCCGTTCGTGCTGGTGATCATCCCGCTGTTCCTGGTGCTGAAGAACCTGCGGCTGATCGACTCCCTGGCCGGCCTGGTGCTGGTCTACGTGGTGTGGTCGCTGCCGTTCGCGCTGTGGATGCTGGTCGGCTATGTACGGGCGGTACCGGCCGAATTGGAGGAGGCGGCGGCGGTCGACGGCGCCGGAAAGCTCCGCACACTCGTGTCGGTGACGGCACCGCTGCTCGCGCCGGGCATCGTGGCGACGGCGCTGTTCGCGTTCGTCACCGCGTGGAACGAGTTCTTCTTCGCGCTGGTCCTGCTGAAGACCCCGGAGAAACAGACCCTGCCGGTCGTCCTCACCCACTTCATCGGCGCGGAGGGCGTCGCCGACCTCGGCCCACTGGCCGCCGCCGCGTTCCTCGCGACCCTGCCCTCCCTGCTCGTCTTCGCCCTGATCCAGCGCCGGATCACGGGCGGCATGCTCACCGGGGCGGTGAAGAGCTGATGCGCCCCCGCCGGCTCCTCGCCCTCGCGCTGACCCTGCTCCTCGCCGGCTGCACGGGCGGCGGCGGAAACGGCTCGACGAACGGCCGGATCACCCTCCGCTTCCAGTCCCTCGCCTGGCAGGACGAGTCCGTCACCGCCAACAAGGAGCTGGTGAAGGAGTGGAACGCCACCCACCCGGACGTCAAGGTCCAGTACGTCCAGGGCAGTTGGGACAGCGTCCACGACCAACTGCTCACCTCCTTCGAGGGCGGTGAGGCACCGGACATCATCCACGACGCCTCCGACGACCTCGCGGACTTCGCCTACGGCGGCTACCTCGCCGACCTCCGGGACCTGTTGCCCGCCCGGCTCAAGTCCGATATCCCGCAACGCAGTTGGGAGACGGCGACCTTCGGGGACGGGATCTACGGCGTGCCGTTCCTCCAGGAGCCGAGGGTGCTGATCGCCAACGCGACCTGGCTGAAGAAGGCGGGCGTTCGCATCCCGACCCCCGAACACCCCTGGAGCTGGCCGGAGTTCAGGGACATCACCCGACGGCTCAGCGGCGACGGCAAGTACGGCGTGGCCTGGCCCCTCAAGGAGCCGGTGTCCGCCACGCTCAACCTGTCGCTGTCGGCGGGCGGCGAGCTGTTCCACCGGGGCACGGACGGCAAGGTGACCGTCCGCTTCGACGCGGCCGACCAGGTGGTGCCGCGCACGATCCACGACCAGGCGGACGTGGACCACAGCGCCTCGCCCACCACCCTGGGCAGCGGCGGCTCGGACACCCTGCCCGGGTTCTTCGGCGGCAAGTACGCGATGGTCCCGCTCGGCTTCTCCTACCGCCAGCAGATCGTGCAGCAGGCGCCGAAGGGCTTCGACTGGCAGGTGCTGCCCGCCCCGGCCGGCGCCGACGGGCTCACCCAGGGCGTCAGCCCGCAGACCCTGTCCATCGCCGAGGACAGCCCGCACAAGAAGGAGGCCGCCGAGTTCGTCGACTTCCTGCTCCGGCCCAGGAACATGGTCCGCCTGGCCCTCGGCGACTGGATGCTCCCCACCGGCACCCAAGCCCTCAAGGACCCGGCCCTGCACACCACGAAGGACGACTGGGCGACCGGCACAGCACTCGCCGACCACCTCGTCTCCGCCCCCGCGCAGTCCGTACGGGGCTACCCGGAGTGGAAGGACAAGGTGGCCACGCCGGCCTTCCAGGAGTACTACAGCGGCGCGATCACTCTGGCCGAACTGCGCGAACGCCTGCAGAGGGACGGCAACTTGGTACTGGCGAGATATCAACGCTGATGAGGTGGTGCCCATTCAGGGGCGCGGGGCTGTATCGATATGCGGCTCCGCCGCGTGGGCGCCGTAGGCCATGGGTGAGGGCCTGTTGGTTCCCCCGGGGATACCAACAGGCCCTCAGCTAGGGGGAGTTACACCCGCACCGGCTCGCCCTCGCCCGCCACCTCGGGCGCGACCTCCGTGGAGGACTCGTCGTGGGTGAGGTCGGGCAGGCGGTGGAGCCACTTCGGGAAGTACCAGTTGCGCTCGCCGAGCAGGGCCATCACCGCGGGGAGCAGGACCCCCCGGATGACCGTCGCGTCGATGAGGACCGCCGCCGCGAGGCCGACGCCCATCTGCTTCATCGACTGCATGGACAGCGTGCCGAAGATCGCGAAGACGGCGACCATGATGACGGCGGCACTGGTGACGACGCCCGCCGTGGTGACCACGCCGTGCTGGATCGCGTCCTGGGTCGAACGGCCGCGCAGCCGCGCCTCGCGGATACGGGAGACGACGAACACGTGGTAGTCCATCGACAGCCCGAACAGGATCACGAAGAGGAACAGCGGCAGCCAGGTGACGATCGCGCCGACGCCCTCCGCGCCCACCAGCGAGGCGCCCCAGCCGTGTTGGAAGACGGCGACGAGGATGCCGTAAGCGGCGCCCACGGAAAGCAGGTTGAGGACGATCGAGGTGATCGCGACCGTCAGCGAGCGGAACGAGAGCAGCATCAGCAGGAAGGCGAAGACCACGACGAACGCGAAGACCGGGACGACCGATCCGAGGAGCTGGTCGTTGAAGTCCTTTGATCCCGCGACGTTTCCGGTGATCGGCGCCTGGACCCCGTCGACCTTGCCGAGGGTGGCGGGCCGTACCTCGTCGCGCAGTTTCTCCAGGCTCTTCGAGGCCTTGTCCTGGTCGGAGCCGCCGACGAGCGGGACGTAGACGAAGGCGACGTTCTGCGCGTCGTGCAGCTTGATGTCGACCGGGCCGCGCGAGGCGCCCGAACTGACCGCCTGGGCCTTGAAGTCGGCCAACGCCTGCTTGACCTCAGGTGTGTTGATGTCCTTCGCCTTGACGATCACCTCGGCCGGATCGGAGCCGCCCGGGAAGGCGTCGTTGACGCGGTTGTAAGTCCCCACGATCGGCAGGGAGTTGCCGAACTCCTGGTCCAGGGTGAGGTTCTCGGTCTTCATGCCGACCGCGGGAGCGGCGATCGCGAGCAGCGCGCCGGTCGCCACGAGGACGGAGACCAGGGGCTTGGCGAGCACGCGTCGCAGGACGGCGGTCCAGAAGCGGCTCTCCCCGTTGCCCCGGCGGCCTCGCCGACGCAGGAACGGTATACGGCCCTTCTCGACCCGCTCGCCCAACAGCGAGAGCAGCGCGGGCAGTACGGTCACCGAGCCGACCATGGCGACCGCGACGACCATCAGCGAGGCCAGGCCCATCGCCTCGAACTCGGCGAGCCCGGTGAACAGCATGCCCGCCATCGCCACGCACACCGTGACACCGGAGACGATGATGGCGCGGCCACTGGTCGCGGCGGCGATCCGCAGCGCGGCCCCGGCGTCCCGGCCGGCCTCGCGCTCCTCGCGTTCACGGCGCAGATAGAACAGGCAGTAGTCGACACCGACGGCCAACCCCACAAGCAGCATTACGGAGTTGGCGGTGTCGCTCATCGGCTGGACGTGGCTGACGAGGCCCATCAGACCCATCGTCGCCACGATCGCGGTGATCGCCAGAGCCACCGGCAGCAGCGCCGCCACCAGCGCGCCGAAGGCGATCAGCAGGATGCCGAAGGCGACGGGTACGGCGGAGTACTCCGCCTTCTTGAAGTCGTTGCCGAACGCGTCCTTGTACTGCTTCGCCATGCTCGCGCTGCCGATCTCCTCGATCCGCAGCGAGCCATGGTCTTTCTGCACCCCGGCGACGGCCTTCAGTACCGGCTCCACCCGGTCACCGGCGGTCTCCGCGTCGCCGCGCATGTCGAACTGGACGAGCGCGCTCCGCCCGTCCTTCGAGATCGTCTTCGTGTCGTACGGCGAGGTGACGTCGGTGACCTTGCCGGTGCCGTTCACCGCCGTGACGACCGCGGAGACCGCGGTGCGGAACTCGGTGTCCGTGGAGGTGACCGACGCGTCCTTCGACTGGATCAGGATCGTCTCGCCGGCCGGTTCCTTGATCCCGGCGTCGTCGATGATCGTGGCGGCGGTGTGCGTCTCGCCCTTGAGCTGATCGCTCTCGTCGACGTCCACCCGGCCCGCCGCCGAACCGATTCCCATCGCCAGCACCACGAACAGCACCCAGATGCCGACCGCGGCCCACCGATGCCGGGCGCTCCAGCCTCCGGCCCGGGCGGCGAGCCCCCGCACCCGTGAATCTCCGTTCCCCATGACGGGCTTGCCCCCTTGTGCACGGTGACAGCCCCCTGCCGCCACCTCATGGATCGAAGGTATGCGCGGAATAAGAACGTCCCCTCGTGCTCACCGGTGAGGTCTCGGCCGGGAGGCTCCTCCGCACGGACCCCGGGCCCTCACCACTGGGGAGGACGGCGGCCCCTTACATCTATCGGGGCGGCTCGGGGGTGGTGATCAGGGTGACCGGGTGCCCGGGGTGTCCGATGCGTCGGCCGGGGTCCGCTTTGTTATTACGAAACCTTGTTGAACAAGTCACAGGTGCTGGTGGGTGTGCCCGAAGGTGTTGATCCGGACCCACCTCGTCCGACAGAGTTTCCGCGACCCGCACACCACGGGCGACGACCCGCACACCACGGGCGGCCGTCGTGCCCACCCCCACGGGGCACGAAGGCCGCTCTATGGTGGCCGGATGACGACATACGCGGCGCTCCTGCGCGGAATCAACGTGGGCGGCAACAAGAAGCTCCCGATGGCCGAGCTGCGCACGCTCCTCGAAGGCCTCGGACACGAGAGCGTCCGCACCTATCTGCAGAGCGGCCAGGCCGTGTTCACGAGCGGCCACGGCGACGAGGAGTCCCTCGCGGCGGAACTCGCGCAGGCGATCGAGAAGCGGTTCGGCTTCACGGTCGACGTCATCGTCCGCGACCACGCCTACCTGAGCGCGATCGCCGACAACTGCCCTTTCCCGGCAGCCGAGTTGGAGGCCAAGCAACTCCACGTCACCTACTTCTCGGTACCGCCCGGCGAAGCCCGCTTCACGGAACTGGACCAAGCCGCCTACCTCCCCGAGGAGTTCCGCCTCGGCGACCGAGCCCTTTACCTCTACGCCCCCGACGGCCTCGGCCGCTCCAAGCTCGGCGCGGAACTGGCCCGGCCGCGGCGGAACAAGGGGCTGATCGCGACGAGCCGCAACTGGAACACGGTCCTCAAACTCGTGGAGCTGACCGGTAGTTGAGCGTGATCTCGGCGAGGCGCCTGCGATCGGCCCCGTGGAGAGTTAACGGAATTGTCAATGGCGGATACACCCAACTGTGCGAGGCTCCTGGGTATGCGCTACATCATCATCGGAGCAGGGGCGGTCGGCGGGGCCATCGGCGGCCGGCTGGCCGGGGCGGGGTGCGAGGTCGTGCTGGTCGCGCGGGGTGCGCAGCGAGCGGCGCTGGCCGAGCACGGGTTGCGGCTCAAGGTGCCGGACGGGGCGTCGACGTATCGGCTGCCGGTCGTCGAAGGGCCCGCGGAACTGGGCGAGTTGAGGACCGACGACGTGCTCGTGCTGGCCGTCAAGACGCAGGACAGCGAGGCCGCGCTGGCGGTCTGGGGCCCGGCGCCGGTCGCCGGTGGCGGTACCGCTGCCGAGCGGCTGCCCGTCGTCTGCGCGCAGAACGGGGTGGAGAGCCAGCGGCTGGCGCTGCGCCGTTTCCGGCGGGTCTACGGCGTCTGCGTCTGGCTGCCCGCGACCTTCGTCGAGCCGGGTGTCGTCGCCGCCGAGGGCACCCCGCTCACCGGCATCCTGCACCTCGGCCGCTTTCCGCGCGGCACGGACGAGACCGCCCGGCTGATCGCCGCCGACCTGGAGAAGTCGAGGCTCGAGGCGCCGGTCGTGCCGGACGTGACGCGCTGGCAGTACGCCAAGCTGCTCAGCAATCTGGTCAACGCCGTCGAGGCGGTCGCCGGGCCGCTCGGCGACGAGGCGGGCCTGGCGTTCTACCGGCGGGTGCGGGCCGAGGGCGTGGCCGCGCTCGACGCGGCCGGGATCGCGTACGCGAGCGCCGAGGAGGAGAAGGAGGCGCGCGGCGACAGGATCCAGCTCGTGGAGATCGAAGGCCTCCCGCGCGGCGGCGGCTCCTCCTGGCAGTCGCTGAACCGGGGCACCGGCACCATCGAGGCCGACTACCTCAACGGCGAGATCGCGCTGCTGGGGCGGCTGCACGGCGTCCCGACCCCGCTCAACGACCTGCTGCAACGGCTCGCGAACGAGTTCGCGCGCGAGCGCCGGGCACCCGGTTCGCTGCCGTTCGACGAGCTGGTCCGGCTGGCCGACGAGGCTGTCGCGTTTGTTCAAGAGTCCTGACCGCGCGCTCCCTAGCGTGGGACGCATGAGCAACCACGACCTGCATCCGTACATGATCGAATGCGCCGCCGAGGCGGCCCGTGTCGCGCGCGGTGTCAGCGCGGCCCGGCTCGACGACCCCACGCACTGCCCCGACTGGGACGTCCGCGCGATGGTCAACCACTGGGTCCTCTACACCTCGCACGGCCTGGAGCACCGAGCTCTGCGCAAGCAGCTCTCCGAGGAGCTGACCGCGCGCGACTTCACCGCCGATCCGGACTGGGCGGAGGCCTACGCCGCCCAACTGGACCGGGCCGTCGCCGCCTGGGCGGACCCGGCGGTGTGGGAGGGCGAGGTCGACCTCGGCATGGCGAAGATGCCGGCCGACGAACTCGCCTCGATGATCATCAAGGAGCTGGCCGTCCACGGCTGGGACGTCGCCACGGCCACCGGTCAGCGGTACGCCGTCTCGGACGGGGCGGCCCGTCTCGTCCTCGACGTGGTCGAGAAGCACGGCGACCTCTACCGCCAGTACGACGGCTTCGCCGACCCGGTACCCGTACCGGACGACGCCCCCGTCTTCGAGCGCGCCCTCGCGTCCAGCGGACGGGACCCCCGCCAATCACCTGCCGGTACCGGGGGACCCTCCGTCGACTGAATGTCCGTCCACTCGCCGAACTCTGTGACAAAGCAGGCTTGTTGTCCTTAGGGTTGAGTGCGCGAGTTCAGACGGAAGGGCAGGTCACAGTGGCGGGCAGAGTCCTACCGTCGTTGCCGCAGTACCGCAAGGACGGGGTGACGCGACGACTGTGCGCGTCGGTCCATCTCGACGAGGGGTTCGCCCGCGAGGTCGACGAGGAACTCACCGGGGACCGGTTCAACGCCCTGGGCCTCACCCTCGGCATCAACCTGGTCGCGCTCGCCCGGCACGCCCGCGCCGCCCTGCTGCGCCGCGCCGCCCTGGACCGCCAACTCGCCTGGCTCAGCGCGGCGTTCGGCGCCTCGCTGCTGGTGGCGGTCTGGGGACTCGCGAACGGGCTCGGCTCGGTCGCCCTGGTCGGTGTCTACGGCCCCGTCATCGTCCTCGGCGCCTCGTGGTGGCTGGTCCACCGCACGGAGGCCCAGGCCCGCGAGGCGGCGCAGGAGGTGTTCCGCAACCCCGACAAGGTGGAGAAGCTGGCCCCACCCGTGGACACGGCGGTGGAGGCCTGGCTGCAGGAACACTCGAACAAGCGGGCCAACGTGCTGCCGTACGCCGACGCGGCGGCCCTCACCAACCCGTTCGTCGGCAGCGGCAGAAAGATCAAGGAAGTCGTCTGGCAGCCGATCGACGTCAGCAAGCCGGCCGACGCTCCGCAGGGCGGCAAGCTCACCATCCGCCCCTTCGACGCCGTCGAGCTCCACACCTATGTGGCCAAGGAGATGGAGGCACTCTCCGGGCTCGACGGACTGCGGACCAAGAACCGGCTCTACGTCCTCGGCAGCAACGCCTACATGCTTCCCGAACTGCTGCCGGACCGCACCGCGCGCCCCCTTCCGAAGATCCCCAGCCGACTGGTCCAGGCGGGCGTGCAGACTCCGGGCGCGGGTATGCGGACCCATCTGTGCCTGGAGCGGGTCGGCGACGGCGGGCGGATCATCGTCTCCATGTACCTGCGGGCGATCCTCAGCGGACCGAGCCTCACCTGGGAGGTCGCCGCCTACGCGATCCCACCGCTGGGCGGGCGCTTCCACCTGGTGGACCACCTGCCCGTGACCCCCTCCAAGCGCTGGTGGAGCCTTCTCCGGTACGCCAACGCGCGTACCTGGCCCGAACTCAGGGGAGCCGTCGGACGGTTGCGGGCGCTGCGCAGAGCGCGGCGGAGCCGCGGGAAGTTCATGGCGGAGCGGCGGCGGGAGATCCTGGACCACCACATCGTCCTCGACGTCGGCGCGACCGACAGCCTGCGCGAACGCATCGGGGACTGGGGCGAGGCGGGCTACGCCGAACGCATCGACTCGCAGGACTTCCTCTTCCGGCTTCAGGGCGGTGTGCTCGTCGCCACCGAGAAGTTCCTCAAGGACCACCACGTCGACACGAGTTCCTTCGACAAGGCGCAGGCCAACATCAGCACGCAGACCTACAACATCTCGGGGGACATCCACAACAGCGCCGTGGGCAACCAGGGCCACGTCACCAACAACGGGCCACAAGGCCCAGGGCCTTCGGGCCAGAGCGGGGCACCACAGCCCTGAACAAGAACGGGGAGCGGGACATGAGCACGTTCAACTTCAACGGCGGCAACATCACCAACAGTCACATCGGCGACCACGGCCACGTCGTGAACCAGGGAACGGACTCCGCGACCGTCCTGCACATCGCCGAACAGCTCGTCGACCGGATGCGCGGCGAGTACCCGACCCTGCTCCCTCAAGCGCAGGTCATCCAGGGCGAGTTGGTCCAGGCCGGCGAGGAGGGCCGGGCCGTCAACCGGGGCCGTGTCCGGGCCGCGCTGGAGACCATCACCATCGGCGTCGGGGCAGGCACCGGCGGGCTCGCGCTCATCGAGCAACTGAAGCACGCGCTCGGCCTGTGAAGCGCTGGGGGCGCCCCGTCCCAACAGGGCGCCCCCGCACCTCACTTCGCCTTGACCACCGCCCGCGCCCCGCCCCCGAGGTCCAGTTCGAGCCCCGACCGCAGCGGCACCGTCTGACCGGGACCGATCTGCTGCGAGGTGCCGTCGGAGCGGGTCCCCGTCCACGTCTGCTGTGAGCGGTTGGCGATGCCGAACCGGCCCGGCTTCGACGGGTGTTCGACCAGTTCGGCGACCAGGCTCGCGTCCGAGCAGTCGTGCCGGGTCGGCTCCGCCAGGAGATGGTGGGCCTGCACCCGGGCCGCCCGGCCCAGCCGGATGTGGCGCTCGGTGCGCGGCGGGGGAGTGGTCACCACCAGGCGGGGCGGCAGCACGAGCTGGGTGCCGCAGCCCCAACAGGCCCGGGGCGGCGGGTTCTCGCCCGGCTCCGTCATGTTCTGCCGGCCGCACGAGGCGCACTCCACGACCGAGTCCAGTACGGCCCGCAGCGCGTCCCGCCACTCCGACTCACGGACCCGGGCCGCCGGATCCCGCAGCCCGACCGTGAACTGGCTGCGGAACAGGTCCTGGAGCTTCCCGGCCGCCGCGCCCCAGGTGGCCAGCACGGTCGCGTGCTCCACCGGGTCGGGCGCGTTCGAGTCGTCCACCGGGTCGAAGACGAACAGCGGGCTCTTGCCGTACAGCTTGCGCTCCGCCGCCTCGTCCAGGCAGTGGATGCCCAACTCCCGCTTCCCCTTCAGCGGATGATGGTTCATCAGGAACATGAACAGGAGCACGGCGAGGGAGTGCAGGTCGGACTGGGTGCCCGGGCGGGCGCCCGGCTCGCCGCGGACCAGTTCCGGGGCCATGAACTCCATCGTCCCGGAGATGCCGCTGACGTCCCCCTCCACCACCGCGTTGTCGTTGTCGCAGACCAGCACGTCACCGGTGTCCGGGTCGAAGAAGATGTTGCCCCAGGAGATGTCCCGGTACGCGATGCCCCGCGAGTGCAGCGCCTGGTACGCCTCCACCGTGTACAGGCACGCCGTCAGCAACGCGCGTGTTGTGGTGCGCAGTTGACGCCGGAACAGTGCGGGCAGCCCCTTGAAGTGGTCCGGGCGCAGCCCCATGAGATACCCGAACGACCCTTTGTACGCGGGCACATACGCCTCGGGCCACAGGAACCGGTCGTCGTCGAAGTCCCGCTCCACCAACTCCCGTACGATCGCGTCCTGTTCCGCGGTCGCACACGTCGGGTAGTACCACTTGAGGGCCTTGTCGCCGCCCGGGGTCTTGACCCGGTACACCTCGCCCTGGCCGCCCGCGCCCAGCATGTCGACGATCTGGATCTCTTCGCCGTTCTGCGCGGTCAGCCGTGTGCCGCTGTCGAGCATGCCGCTCATCTATGTCTCCGTCTTCCGTTCCGTATCCATGGGCGGGACAACCGCCGGGCCGTCCGGTGCGCGGTCCGGTGGGCCGCCCGTCACCGTCGACACATGCCGCAGCGCCGCCGCCAGGGTCGTGTCGTCGCCCGAGTACTTCGAGGCCTGCTCCAGCCACTGGGGGAGCACCTCGCGCACCCCCTCGTAGCCGTCCGCCGCCAGTCGGCCGTCCAGGCCCGCCACGAACTGCCGGTAGCCGTCGGCCGAGGCGAAGCTCTTCGACAGGCCGTCCGTCGACAGGACCACCAGGCGTGGTGTGCGGGCCTGGTCGAACACCGGCGCCCAGTGCATCCGCACCGCGCTCCACGCCTCCTTGCCGCACAGCGACTCCGTCTCGTCGCCGAGATCCTCCTCGACCGGGGCCAGCGGCCGGCTCAGCGTGCCGTCGTGCTCGACCACCGCGAGATCGCCGTCGCCGATCTGCCAGGCCACGAACAGCCACGGCGTCAGCACGGCACCGATCAACGTCGTGCCGTAGAGCAGGAGTTTCTCGCTCTGCCGTGGTTCCGGTGTGCCCGCGTCGGCGACCGGGCGGTGGCGGTCCCAGTGGCCGAGGGCCGCCTCGCGCCAGTCCTGCACGAGGGCGCGCGGGAAGTCGTCGCGGGCGTAGGTCATCAGCCGGGCCAGGCGGCCCGGTTCATGGCAGTCGCGGGCCGCCCGGGCGAACAGCTCGGCCCGGCCCACGAAGCGGTCCACGGCGAAGCGCGCGCCGATCTCGCTGCGGGTGTAGCGGGCCGAGCCGTGTCCGTCGGCCACCGCCAGCAGCAGCGGGTCCTCGCCGGAACCGGAGCCCTGGCACGTGAACCAGTCCTGGTTGCGCTTCTTCCCGACGCCCCGCACGCTCTCGGCCAGCGTCTCCCACCGTCGCACCCCGTGTGTCACCACACGTCGTCATCGTCGTCGTCGACGACCGGCGGCGCGTACGGCTGCTTGGTGAGGGTCGGGGCGGACGAGTCGCCCGCGACCGGCTGCGAGGCCGCCTTCACCGCCGCCGTCGACGCCCAACGGATCGCCGCCGCCAACTGCTTGGGGCTGTTGGCGTCCAGTGGCTGCAACTCGGGGTTGCCCAGGAACTCCTGGAGCACACTGCGGTCCGCGTCGGCGCCGATCGCGATCGCGACCCGTACCGCCTTACGGCCCCACGGTGTCGCGTCGATCGCCTTCAGGCCCGCCCGCCAGTCGTCCGTGGGCACCCCGTCCGACACCAGCGCCAGCACCGGCTTCAGCGCGCGCTGCGGCATCGGCGGAGTCTGCAGTTCGCGCGAGACCAGGTGCAGGGCCTCACCGAGGTTGGTCATGCCGTCCACCTCGATGTCCCGCCAGGTGAAGTCGTCGACGGGGACCGGGGTCTGATGGAGCCACTGGGCCGTGGTGGAGAACGTGACGGTCCGCAGCAGCAGTTGGGCCGCAGGGTTGTCGTGGGCCACCGACCGCATCTCCGGGATCGCTTCTCTGATCCCGTAGTTGAGCTGGCCGATCTTCTCGCCCTGCATCGAGTACGAGCAGTCGAGCAGCCAGATGAAGTGGACCGGCCGGTTCGCCATGGGCCCGCCGGGAATGTCGCTCACTCCGTGTCCTTTCCATGAGTTGGGGAGCTGTGGGTCGGGATCTGTGGGTCGGGAGCTATGAGTCGGGGAGGAACAGATAGGCCAAGTAGGCCAGGGTGGCCGTCGTGAGCACCAGTGAGGCGACGAACAGGCCTGCCAGCAGCCGCCGTCCGTGTCCGACCGGTGGGGTCACCTTCGTCATGCCGGCGTGTACCTCTTCTTCTCCGGTGCGGCGCCAGGTGTGCCGGTGAGTGCGGCGGTCTTCAGCCCCGAGACCGCGAGCAGCCACAACACCGGCTCCGCGGCCCGGCGTTGCTCGCTCTCCAGCGGTCCGGCGCCGGTGGCGGCATGGGCGCTCACCGCCCAGTAGCGGGCCTCCTTGAAGTCGTGCCCGAGCGCCCGGACGAGTCCGCCGAGGCCGATCTCCGCCAGCCAGGAATCGACCCGCGCCCCCGGCTTCGGCAGGGTGACCAACTGGTCCAGGACATCCCGCTTGGTGACGACGGCCGCCACGGACAGCCGCCCGCGCCGCCGGCCGGTCAGCGCGTTCAGCTCACCGGTGAGCCGCTGGTACGTCTCCCACGGGCCCTGCGTGGACGGGCGGGCAGCTCCGACCCGTTCGGCGTCCTCCGTGTCGAGCAGCCGCCCGCGCACCTTTACGTCGGCCAGCACGTCGGCGACCAGGACGACGCCGTCGGTGTGCTCCAAGTACTTCTGGGCGCGCACCCGTTCGGCCTCGCTCACCGACTCGCCCATCGGGTCGTAGAGATACAGCAGCCGACGCCGTCGGCCGCGGGTCACCGTCAGCATCAGGGCGCGCGGCTGGCCGCCGGTCGTGGCGTGGGCCCAACCGGTGCTGTTCAGCTCCTGGTTGAGATCGTTGAACGTATGGCGGTCGTCGGCGGAGGCGTACTCGACGCGCAGGTCGCCGCGCCGGTCCCAGGCGTGCAGGCCCTCGACCATGGCCGCCATCAGCATCGTCTTGCCGGAAGAGGTGCCGCCCACGAGAGGGGCGTGCACGACGCGGGTGGTGCCGACGATCTCGGGCAGCACCCGGTCGCAGTACGGGCAGAGCGCGGTGAGTCTGCCGCGCCCCGCGAGCCGCGTCGTGGGCAGCCGCTGCCCGCACACACAGCCGTGGCCCAGCACGCCGTACCGTCCGGGCCGTAGGGACTTGTGCGGCTTCGCGCAGCCGGAGCAGCGGTGCACGGCCAGCGGGACCGGGCGATAGCAGCCCGGGTAGGGGCACTTGACGCGGATCCCGCGGGTCAGCGCCCAGCTTCGCTCCACTCCGCGCAGCACCGGGACCGCCGTCGCGCAGCCCAGCCACACCAGGCCGACCAGCAGCCCGAAGTACAGCAGGGACACAGCGAGCAGGACGGTGGCGAGCACGGCGCCGAGCAGTGCGCCCACGAAGGTGCCCGGGGCCACGAGGACGATGTACCCGAAGCGGTTGATCGGCGCCCGGCCGCGACGGCCCGACGGGTTCCGGCCCAGGAACAGGTTCCGTACCGTCCGGCGCAGCCACACATCGCGGAACACCGTCCACACGAACCGCATCCCGTACGCGCCGGCCGTCCACGCGTCCACCCACAACTGCCGCCAGTAGTAGCCGAGATGGGCGGGTTCGGCGCCCGCGGCGACGAGCGGGACGCGCTGGTCGGGGCGGCCCGGCTGCCATGGTCCCAGGCCCTGCCACACGGACCGTGTGCCGATCCACAGGAACACCCACAGCACCCGGCCCAAGCACAGCCCGACCGCGATGATCCCGGTCCAGACGGCCAGGATCAGCAGCGGTGAGGCGGCGGTCATCGGCGGCCTCCCTCGGTCGGTGGTTCCACGTCCCCGGGCCACACGTCGGCCTGGTCCGGGCGCCGTCCACGTCCGGACAGCCGTCCCGCGAGACGTCCCAGGGCGCCGGGGCGGTTCCAGGTCCGGTACGCGTCGAGCTTGCCCCGGCCCGCGCGCCCGAGCACCGCTTCGACCTCGGTCTGGTCCTCGGCGGGCAGCGCCCGCACGACCGGCCGCAGCACCTTCCCGAGCAGGGCGGTCCGGGTCTCTTCCCAGGCCGGATGGGTTCCCGGGAACGCGCTCCAGTCGCAGAACCGGGCGGCGACATACGCCGGCGAGGTCCGCAGCCGGTCGCCCACGCGGTCGGAACGGCCCGCCTTTTCGTACGTCTCCAGCAGTCGCGTTTCACCCGAACGAGCTAGCGCGTACAGCTCGTTGGTCGGCACCTGCCCTTCGAGGAGCCGCCACGCGAGGACCTGGAAGGCACGGTCGACGACCGGGTCCGGCACCGGCTCGGCGGCACCGTTCTTCAGATTCAGCACCCTGGTGACCCACTCGTCGCTCTCCCCCTCGGTGCCGAGCAGCCCGGCCAGTTCCAGGAGAAGCAGGGCCGCGCGCTGCCCGGGCCGCAGTTCCGTGCCGAAGCAGCGCAGCAGGTCCTCCGCGAGCGCCGGTACGTCACGGTCGTCCGGGGGCGCGGTGAGGGCGGCCTCGATCAGCAGGTCCCGGGTACCGGCCGTGCGGTGGGTGTCGGACCCCAGCTCGTTCAGCAGCAGGCTCGCCTCCAGGCCCGTCGGCAGCTCGCCGGGCCAAGTGAGGCCCAGGGCGGTACGCAGTACGGCGGGGTCGGCCAGCGGAGAGACACCCGCCGTCCGCAGCACCTCACGGAACCGCGCGAGCCGGTCGCGCGCCCCGACGGGCGTGACACACATCCGCAGATGCGGAAAACCGGGGTGGAAGTCCACGGGCAGCCCGGAGCCCGTCAACGCCCGTGCCACAGCGGCGGGTTCGGACGCGGCGAGCGCGTTGAGCGACCCGAACAGCGCCACCCGCAACCCGGGATGGGCGTGCACCGCGTCGAGCACCGCGGGCGGGCAGCCCACGGCGGGACGGGCGGCGCCCTCCGGGGGACCGGTGGGCCTCGGCTGTCCGGGTGCTTGCGGGCTGCGCGCCGGTGGGGCGTGCAGCGGATCCGCGCCCGTGCGGGGCCACTGGTCCGGGCTCGGCTGTCCCGGCGCCCGGAGGTCCCGTGACCGGCTCCGGTCGCCGTCCGGATCGGGCGTGGCCGTCGGCTCGTTCACCAACTCCCTCGCCAACCTCCCGGCGAGATCGGGGAGTTGGTCCTGGCAGTCGATGCCGAGCAGGTCCGCGACCCGCAGCAGCGCGAGCGGTCGTCCGGCGGGCGGCTCCGCCGGGTCGGCGAGGCCGGCCCGCAGCGCGGGCGCGAGATCGCGGGCCAGCTCGTCATGGGCCCACGGGGTCAGGGACCCGGCCCGCAGCGCGGGCACCGGCCCCTTGCCGAGCACCGCCGACGCCAGCACCCGCGCGGCGAGCGGCGCCGACACGACGGCCGGCACCTGCCCGTCCAGTTGGTCCAACAGGGCGGCCAGCGCGGCCTGTTCGTCGTCCGCCGAGCCAGGGGACGACAGTGCCGCCTGCCCGTGGCCTGCCGAGTCGTGGCCGTCCGCCCACCCCGAACCCGCCAGGGGCCCGCCGCACAGCCCCGCGACCAGTGCCGTGAGCGTCTCGTCCGGCAGCGCGCCCGCGTGTTCGGTCGCCCAACGGGCCGCCGCCGTACGGGCGTCCGGGCGCAGGGCGATGCCCGCGATCAGTGCCGTGGTCGCCAACTGGCCCAGGTCTTCGGGGGTGTTGTGGAACAGGTCGGGGCGGCCCGCACGCCAGATCCGGGCGCACACCTCGGCCCAGGTGTCGGTGACCGGCCCGGACGGCTGCTGCCCGGTGCAGTCGTGGACCCGGTAGCGGTGGTCGTGGGCGACGGACTCCGAGGACGGCAGCGCGCCGACGAGCTGCTGGCGGGCCTGCTGGGGGCGGCGGGTGTACGTCGTGAAGGTGAGCCGGTGCGCCTGTTCGCGGGGCAGCACCGCGCAGGCGAGCGCGATCCACTGGGCCACATCGGCGCTGTCGTGCTCCACGACCACGATCTGCCCGGCCCCCGGATCCGCGGCGACCGCCCGCAGATCGGCGAAGAACGGCGCGAGCCACCCGGCCCGGGACACCGCGAACGCGACCAGCGCGTCCTTGCGGAGCAGCCCGGACGGCTCGATGCGGTCGACCGACTGCGGCCTGCCGCCCGGGGGAGTCGTGTCCGCCCAACGCGGCGACTCCCAGGCGGTGATGGGCAGCACCCCGTCCGGCAGCCGGGTCCCGGGCGGCAGATGCACGGCGTGCGCGTGGAAGTTGCCCCAGCGTCCGCTGTAGTCGGCGCCGATGTACACCGAGCGGCTCAACAGCCGCCCGCCGTCCGCGAGTTCACTGAAGCTGAAGGCCTTCGGGAACCCCTTGAGCTGTTCCGCGTCGGGCCGGGCCGGACAGTCGCGCGGCGGCTCGTACCCGATGAGCTGCTCGGCCTCCCGCAACAGCCCCTGCGGAACCCCCGCGCTGACCGCGGTGAAACGGAAGCCGGAGCCGTCGGGGCCGGGCGGCGCCGAGGTGTAGTGCAGTTGGGCCAGGGTCACTTGGTTCGCCCCTTCCCGGCGGTACGGACCGGCAGCACTCCGCGCAGCGCCAGCAGCCACAGCAGGGGATCCTCCACCCGCACCGGCTGCGGCCCCGACTTCGGTACGTCCGCGGGCGCGTCGGCGGGCGGCGGCGCACCCAGCGCCGAGAGCCCGAACATCGACAACCGGTCGAAGTCCAGCTCCAGTTGGCGCATCAGCGCCCCCGAGTCCCAGTCCGCCATCAGCGAGCGGATCTCCTCGTGCACGGTGAGCCGGTCGTCCTCGTCGTAGGTGCCCTCCGGATGCGGCGCGTTGCGCAGCACCGGCGAATGCGCGTCCAGCAGCGGCTTCAGCATGTCCGTCTTCGTCACCGCCACCGCGATCGGCGTGCTCACCCGCCCCCGCGAACCGCCCTTGCCGTGGGCGCGCAACTGGGCGGCCAGATCGGCGGCGATCTGCTGCGGCGGGGTCTCCACCATGGGCAGCGGCGGACCGTCCTGGAGCGGCAACCGGTCGCGCACGGAGCCCAGTTGCAGGGGGTCGACCAGCAGGATGATGCCGTCGGCCGCGCTGAGATAGCGCGTGTACCGGTCCATCGCCTCGGCGCCCGCGAGGTCCTCGCCGGCCGCGTCGAAGAAGACCAGCGTGGTGTGCCGGGTGCCGTTGCCGAGTCTCCCGCGGCGGGGCACGCTCAGCCGGTACAGCAGTGGGTCGTTGAAGCCGAGCGCCGCCGGCCGGGTCGCGTCCGGCAGCCGCAGCCGCTCGTACAGATCCTCCGCCATCTCCCGGTCCCGCTGCTGCGTGGACTGCCCCATCGCCGCCAGCGAGGCGTGATAGGCCTGCCCGACCCGCTGGTTCAACTCGTTGACCAGCACGGACACATAGGTGCTCTTGCCGGAGGCCTTCGCGCCGACCAGCGCGATGATGCGGCTGTCCTGGTCGCAGTAGTCGCTGGGCAGGTCACTGTGGCAGGACGCGCACACCCGGACGGTCGTGGTCACCCCGCAGTCCGGGCAGGGCACGCTGCTCCCGGAGCCGGAGCGCAGTCCGGACGCCAGCGCGGCCATCCCGCGCGCCGGGGCGAACACCGGCCCCCGCAGCAGGGCCGCCGGATTCACGCCGGGTCCCACGAACCCGGCCCAGACATCGTCCCGTTGGGGCCCGCAGGGTGTGCCCCCGCGCACCCCGCTCGGGGTCATCAGACACCGGTAGGGCAGTTTCGCCGCCGAGGTACGGGCGAAGCAGTAGGGGCAGATGACGGTCGTCATGGCTCAGCGCACCACCAGGGTCGCGGGGGAGGGTTCTTCGAGTCGTACGGATGCCGCGTGCTCGCCCAGCAGAAAGCCGCGCAAGGTGTACGGCGCCGGGCAGGGCGCGGCCGGCAACTCCTGCTCCACCGTGCCGAGTCGGAGCAGATCGGTGCCGGGGATGCGCAGCAGGGTCGTGCCGTCGGCCGCGCTGCGCGGCCGGAGGGTGCCACTGCGCGCGACGCACACGAACTCGGGGGCGTCGCCCTGCTCCTCGCCCTCCGGCGCGGACAGGGTGACCCGCAGCAGCGGGCGCCCCCGACCGAGCAACCGGCGCGGCGCGCGCACCAGTTGATACCCGACGGCCGTGTCGGGCGGCAGCAGCACCTCGGCCGCGTCCGGTACGACGACGACGGCGCCGGGCACTTGGGGAGCGGCGGCGACCCGGACGCGTACGGCCCGCGGGCCCACCGCCAGCCGCAGCCCGCCCCGCCGGTAGGCGTGCGCGGTGACGCTCCGCTCGCCGGAGTCCCAACTCACCCTGAGATGAGGGGTGTCACCGGGCCAGTCCAACGAGACCTCCGCCTCCCCGCCCGGCAGCCGCCGCGCGGCGAGCCCGGTCACGGGCCGCAGCACCTCGACATCCACGACGGGACCGGCCAGCGCCCGCTCCCCGAGGACGGCGACGGCGGCGACCCGGACACTCAGACCGGGCGGCGGACACAGCGCCCCGTCCCGCTCCGGCCAGCCGAGCCCGGCCGGCAGGTCCCGCGTATGCAGTTCGGCGCCGGGGGCCGGGACCTCGCCGGGCCACTCCACCAGCCGTACGTCCCCTTCCTCCGCGCCCGTCCAGGCGAACCGGACGGCGTCGTCCTCGGGCCGGGCGGTGAGGGTGCGGACGGGGGAGGGCCAGGGGTGGACGGTGCGGGTGGCGCGGACACCGGGGGAGGCGACCGGCTGTCCGCCGGGGGAGCGGTAGTGGCAGACGACCCGGACGGTGTGGCGGCCGGGCGGGACGCCTGTGGCGGTGAACCCCTCCGAGCGGAGGGTGAGTTGCCCGTCCGTGGCGCCCGGCCCGGTGCGCTCGACCGTCACGTCCGTGGCGCCCGGCGGACGCTTCCAGGTGCCCTCGATCCGCTCCGGCCCGTCCGTCAGGGTGAGCGATTCCACCTCCGGGGTGAGCACCAGCCGGTGCGAGACGAGGGGCGGACCGTCCACGAGCCCGTCGCGCAGGGGGAGGGCGGCATAGCGGACGGCGCTCCCGAGCACCAACGCCTCGTCGCGCGCGGCCACTTCACGCACCGCGGGCGCACCCCGCTCGTCGCGGTGCAGACACAGCAGCCGCCAGCCACCGTCCGAGCCCGTCTCGTCCCACGTCAACCGCACATGATCCAGGCCGAGTTCGGCATCCAGGGCGGCCGGCTCACCGGCCCGCGGCCGATGCGCCCGCACCAGTCCGCGCAACGCCCGCCGGTCGTCGGCGACTTCACGCAGCGCGCGCAGATACTCCGCGCCGGCGGTCTCCGCGTCCCGGTCCTGCTCGGCCCGCCGCGCCGCGAGCAGCGCCCCGTCGACCACGGCGAAACGCAGGGCCGACTCGGTCCGCAGCGACCGCAGCGCCGGGTCGTCCGTGCCGTGCGGCAGCCGTTCCAGCAGGGTGCGGATCCGGTGCAGCCGGTGCTGTTCCCAGGCCCCGGCGAGGGACTCGGCGGCCTGTCGTTCGCGCTTGTCGAGGAGGGGCCGCAGCCGGGCCGCCGCCACGAGCCCGCCGACCTCCTCGGCGTGCACTCCCAACTGGGCGGCCACATGCGGGCGTTCTTTCAGCGGCCGGTCCTGCAGCAGTCCGATCAGTTGATAGAGCACGACCCTGCGCACCGCCTGCGGATCACGCCGCTGCGCCTCGGCCAGCAGTCGCGCGATGCCGGCGGTCGGGGTCGGGGCGCGGGCGAGATCCTCCAGGAACGCGACGTCCACGCGCCGACGACCGCGCCCGCCCGACGGCACGTACACCCCGTCGAGCACGCTCAGCCCACCGGCACCGGGCGGCAGCAGCGCCTCGCCCACATGCCGTAGACCGAGCGCGTGTTGGGCCGCGACGAGCTCGCCGTAGGACGCCACGAGGGGACTCAGCGGCAGCCCGGACAGTGCCCGGGGCAGCCCCAAGTGATGCCCGAACTCCCGACCCTTCACGTGTGCCGCTCCCCCGCTTGCTCCGCGAGGAACCATCCCAGCAGATCCGGGGCCCCAGGGGGACCCCTTTTCGCGAATCCGGGCAGGTCGGACCTGTGACGCGCTATGCGCCAACGGCCGCGAGCATCGGTGTCAGGGCCGCGTCGTAGCGCTGCAGCAGCAGTCGTGCCACCTCCGGCGCCGGGCCCAGCACCTCGGCGAGGACGTCCGCTTCCGCCGCGCCCCGCGCGATGCGGTCGGGGAGGAAGCCGGGGGCCAGGACGTACGGCGCGACGGCGACGCGTTCGCAGCCCAGGGCGCGCAGTTCACGGACCGCGTCCTCGGTGCGCGGCAGGGCCGCCGACGCGAACGCGGGACGTACGGCACACCAGCCGGTGTCCCACCACTCCCGCGCGATGCCGGCGATCACCGCGATCGCCTCCGGGTCGGTGGACCCCGCCGAGGCCAGGACGACCCCGGTCGAGGACTTGTCGGCGGGCGTCAACCCGGCCTCGTGGAGCCGCCGTTCGAGCGCGCGCACCAGCAGCGGCGACGGACCCAGCACCTCCGCCTGCCTGATCCGCAGGTGGGACGGCGCCTCCCGCAGGACCGCCGGGATGTCCGCCTTCGCGTGGAACGCGCGGGTGAGCAGGAGGGGGAGCGCTACGACATCCTGGATGCCCTCCGCCGCCAGCGACTCCAACACCCCCTGCACGGACGGGATGTTGAAGTCCAGGAAGCCGATCTCCACGCGCAGCCCGGGCCGCCGCGACCTTATCCGCCGCACGAGGGCGTGGATGGTCGCGGCGTGCCGCGGATCGCGGCTGCCGTGGGCGATGACGAGGAGAACCGGCCTCTGGTGCATACGGATCAGCTCAGCTCTTCACCAGCAGACCGCGGCTGCGCAGCACCCACCGCTCCAGCGGGCTGAAGATCAGCAGATCGATGGCGATACCGACGAACAGGATCAGGAAGATGGCCTCGAACACCATCGCCATGTCGCTGGCCGTACGGCCGTTCTCCAGCAACTGGCCCAGGCCCACGCCGAGATCGGGGAAGTTCGCGATGATCTCGGCCGCCATCAGCGAGCGCCACGAGAACGCCCAGCCCTGCTTCAGGCCCGCCACATAGCCGGGGAGCGCCGCCGGCAGGGTGACGTGCCAGATGCCCTTGATGCCCGTCGCACCCATCGTGCGGCCCGCCCGCAGGAACAGCGGCGGCACCTGGTCGACGCCGGACACCAGGCCGTTGGCGATCGAGGGGACCGCGCCGAGCAGGATCACCGCGTACATCATCGAGTTGTTCAGACCCAGCCAGATCACGGCCGGCGGCACCCACGCCACCGACGGCAGCGACTGGAGGCCGGACAGGATCGGACCGATCGCCGCGCGCACGAACTTCACCCGCGCCACCAGCAGTCCCAGCGGGGTGCCGATGAGCAGCGCGAAGAAGAAGCCCAGCAGACCGCGCGAGACGCTGGTCCAGATGTAGCCGAGCAGATCGCCCTTCAGCCAGGCTTCCTTGAACTCGCCGCCCACGGCACTCGGCGAAGGCAGCTTGGTCGGGTCGTCGACGATCGGGGTCAGGATCAACCAGACGACCAGGACCACCGCGAGGGCGACGATCGGCGGGAAGATCTTGTTGACGAAGGTCTGCCGGAAGGTCGGCCGGCCGATGACCGTGGTCTCCAGGGCGTCGAGGCCGGCCTCGACGCTCCCGGCGTCCTTGACCGTCGTCGTCTCAGTGCTGGCCATGACGGCGGATCTCCCCACGCAGTACATCGGTGATCTCAAGGGACAGTTCGGCCACGGGCGCGTCCTCGATGCGGCGCGGCTGCGGGATGTCGACCGTCCACTCGCGGGCGATGCGACCGGGCCGCGAGGACAGCAGGATCACTCGCTGCGCGAGCCGTACCGCCTCGCGCACGTTGTGCGTGACGAACAGGACCGAGAGCCCCGTCTCGCCCCAGATACGCGTCAGTTCGTCGTGCAGCACGTCCCGCGTGATGGCGTCCAGCGCCGCGAACGGCTCGTCCATCAGCAGGATGCGGCTCTCCTGGGCGAGCGCGCGGGCCATGGCGACACGCTGCCGCATACCGCCGGACAGCTCGTGCACCCGCTTGCCGTACGCGCCCGGCAGCCGGACCAGTTCGAGCAGCTCCTCGGTCCGGCCCCGCCGCTCCTCCTTCGGAACTCCCCTGAGTTTCAGGGCGAGTTCGATGTTCTTGCCCGCGGTGAGCCAGGGGAACAGGGCGTGCTCCTGGAACATCAGTGCGGGGCGGCCGTCCGTCGTGATGGACCCGGTGGTGGGCTTGTCGAGGCCCGCCACCAGGTTCAGCAGCGTGGACTTGCCGCAGCCCGAGGCACCCAGGAGGGTGACGAACTCGCCGGGCGCGACATCGATGGTGATGTCGTCCAGGACGAGCTGCTGCCCACCCGGTGTCGCGAAGGACTTCGAGACATGCTCAAGGCGTGCCGCGTGCTCGACCGACGCGGTGGTCTCCTTGGCGAACGTTGTGGCCATGGTCGTCACCTCCTGGGAAGTCATCGGGATCCCTCGATCAGCTCGTGCCGAGACCGGCGGCGTCGACCGCGCTCTCACCGTCGGCCTTGAGGACCTTGTTGAGGAGCGTGAGGTCGTAGATGCCGTTCAGGTCGGGCTTCTCCAGCAGGCCCGCCTTCACCGCGTGCGCCGCCTCGGTGTTGAGGGTCGAGGCCAGCGGGTCGTTGGTGAACTGGATCGAACTCCACGCCGGGTCCAGGACGCCTGCGGGCAGCGCCTTGCCGGAGTCGGCCTCCAACTGCTTGTTCGCCGCGGCCTTCGCCTCGGTCGGGTTGGCGTTGATCCACTTGTTGGCCGCGACCGAGCCCTTGAGGACGGCCTCGACGACCTTCGGGTGCGCCTTGAGGAACTTCTGCGACACGATGATGTTCGTGATCACGAACTTCTTGTCGGGCCACAGCGTGGACTCGTCGAGCAGCACCTTGCCGCCCTCGGCGACCAGCTTGGACGCGGTCGGCTCCGGCACCCAGGCGCCGTCGATGGAACCGGCCTTGAAGGCGTCCGGGGTGATCTTGTTGTCGGTGCGGACGACGGTCACGTCACCCTTGCCGCTCTGCGCGTCGACCTTCCAGCCCTGGTCCGCGATCCAGTTGAGGAACGCCACGTCCTGCGTGTTGCCCAACTGAGGCGTCGCGATGTTCTTGCCCTTGACGTCCGCGAGCGACTTGATCTTCTTCGGGTTGACGACGAGCTTCACACCGCCCGACGCCGCACCGCCGATGATCTTCAGGCTCTTGCCGTCGGACTTGGTGTAGCCGTTGATCGCCGGGGAGGGGCCGATGTAACCGATGTCGATGGACCCCGAGGTGAGCGCCTCGATCTCGGACGGGCCGGCGCTGAAGGTCGCGTAATCGGCCTTGGTGGCGCCCAACTCCTTCTGGAAGAGGCCCTGTTCACGGCCGACCAGCGCGGTCGCGTGGGTCAGGTTGCCGAAGTAGCCGATCTTCACCGAGGCGAGACCCTCGATCTTCGAGGTCCCGGCGGCGACCTTCTCCTTGGAGTTGGTGCTCTCGGAGTCCGACCCGTAACCGCAGGCGGCGAGGGTGAGGAGAGGGAGCGCGGCGATCACGGCTATGCCGCGGCGCAGGAATGTCATGGGGGCGCCCCCATTCGAGCGAAGTCGAGAAAGGGGGAGGTTGGCAGGCACGGGAGGTGTTCCTCTCGTTGGCCCGGCGGTCACGGTCTCAGGTCGTGGCCGGGAGGTCGGCAGGTCTTCGTTTTCGTCGCGTCCGGGACGGCGGGTGGGGGGACGGGGCGCGCAGGCAGTGCGCGTACGTCAGCCCGCACATCGCGCCACTCCGCCCTGCCCGCTGCCGAGGGCGCCGCTGCCGACGCGGCCGCCCTCCTTCGCGAACGTGGAGTAGAAGTCCCTCGACGTCATGTCAGAAGTCCCAACCGTCGTCGTCCGTACCGTCCTTGACCGGCTCCGGCGCCGCGAACGACTCGCCGACCATGCCGGCGGTGAGCGTGGTGCCGTCCGCCGGGTCGATCAGGATGAACGAGCCCGTGCGCCGCGAGTCGGCGTACGAGTCCACCGGCAGCGGCTCCGCGGTGCGGATCTTCACGCGGCCGATGTCGTTGGCGACGAGCTGTCCCGGGTGCGGGTGCAGGGACAGGTCGTCGAGCGTGAGGCGGGACGGGATGTCCTTCACGATCGCCTTCACCGTGCGGGTGCCGTGCTTGAGGAGCACCCGGTGGCCCACGGTCAGCGGCTGGTCGGCGACATGGCAGACGGTCGCCTCGATGTCCTGCGTGGTCGCCGGGGCGTCCTTGCTGGGCACGATGAGGTCGCCGCGCGAGATGTCGATGTCGTCCTCCAGCAGGAGGGTCACCGACTGCGTGGTCCAGGCGGCCCTGACCGGCTTGCCGAGCAGGTCGATGGCGGAGATCCTCGTGGCCCGCCCGGACGGCAGCACCGTCACCGCCTCGCCGACGCGGAACGTTCCGGCCGCGATCTGGCCCGCGTACCCCCGGTAGTCCGGCAGCTCGGCGCTCTGCGGCCGGATCACGTACTGCACGGGCAGCCGCGCGTGGCAGTGGCTCAGGTCGTGCGCGACCGGCACCGACTCCAGGTGCTCAAGGAAGGTCGGCCCGCCGTACCAGTCCATGTTCGCGGACGGGTCCACCACGTTGTCCCCGGCCAGCGCCGAGATCGGGATCGCGGTGATCTCCGGGACGCCCAGCTCGCTCGCGTACGCCGTGAACTCCTCGGCGATCGCGGCGAACACGGACTCCTTGTACTCGACGAGGTCCATCTTGTTGACCGCGAGCACCACGTGCGGCACCCGCAGCAGCGCGGCGATCGCCGCGTGCCGCCGGGTCTGCTCGACGACACCGTTGCGGGCGTCGACGAGGATCACCGTCAGCTCGGCCGTGGAGGCACCCGTCACCATGTTGCGGGTGTACTGCACGTGACCGGGCGTGTCGGCGAGGATGAACCGCCTGCGCGGGGTGGCGAAGTAGCGGTACGCCACGTCGATGGTGATGCCCTGTTCGCGCTCGGCGCGCAGTCCGTCGGTGAGCAGCGCGAGGTCCGGGGCGTCCTGGCCGCGGTCGGCCGACACCCGCTGCACGGCTTCGAGTTGGTCGGTCAGTACCGACTTGGAGTCGTGCAACAGCCGTCCTACGAGCGTGGACTTGCCGTCGTCGACGGAGCCCGCCGTGGCGAACCGCAGCAGCGTGGTGGCCGAGAGTTCCTCGGTCGTGATGGTGCTCATGGTTAGAAGTACCCCTCGCGCTTGCGGTCTTCCATCGCGGCCTCGGACAGCTTGTCGTCGGCACGCGTCGCGCCCCGCTCGGTCAGCCGGGAGGCGGCGATCTCGGTGATGACCTGCTCCAGCGTCACCGCGTCGGAGTCCACGGCACCGGTGCACGACATGTCACCGACGGTCCGGTACCGCACGAGCCGCTTCTCGACGGTCTCGCCCGTCTTCGGCCCGCCCCACTCACCGGCGGTCAGCCACATGCCGCCGCGCGCGAACACCTCGCGCTCGTGCGCGAAGTAGATCTGCGGGAGGTCGATGCCCTCGCGGTCGATGTACTGCCAGACGTCCAGCTCGGTCCAGTTGGACAGCGGGAACACCCGGACGTGCTCACCGGCCGCGTGCCGCCCGTTGTAGAGATTCCACAGCTCGGGCCGCTGCCGACGCGGGTCCCACTGCGAGAACTCGTCCCGCAGCGAGAACACCCGCTCCTTGGCGCGGGCCTTCTCCTCGTCCCTGCGACCGCCACCGAACACGGCGTCAAAGCGCTCGGACTGGATCTTCTCGGTGAGCGGCACGGTCTGGAGCGGATTACGGGTCCCGTCGGGACGTTCGCGCAGCACACCGCGGTCGATGTAGTCCTGTACGGAGGCCACATGGAGCCGCAGTCCATGTGCGGCGACCACACGGTCCCGGTACTCAAGGACTTCGGGGAAGTTGTGTCCAGTGTCCACATGCAGCAGCGAGAAGGGCACCGGCGCGGGCGCGAACGCCTTCAGGGCGAGGTGCAGCATGACGATGGAGTCCTTGCCGCCGGAGAAGAGGATCACCGGCCGCTCGAACTCACCCGCCACCTCACGGAAGATGTGCACCGCCTCGGACTCAAGCGCGTCCAGGTGCGAGAGGGCGTACGGCGTGTCCGTGCCGTCCTCGGCCTTGGCGACGGTCGCGGTCATGCCAGTCCCCTCTCGGTGAGCAGCGCGTGAAGTGCCGCCGCCGACTCCTGCACGGTCTGGTGCTGCGACTCGATCCGCAGATCCGGCGACTCGGGCTCCTCGTACGGGTCGTCGACCCCGGTGAGCCCGGTCAGCTCACCGGCGGCCTGCTTGGCGTAGAGACCCTTCACATCGCGTACGGAGCACACATCGACCGGGGTCGCCACATGCACCTCGATGTAGGCGGCGCCGCTCTCCTGGTGCCGCTTGCGGACGGCCTCGCGGCTGTCGGCGTACGGCGCGATGACCGGGACGAGCGCCTTGACGCCGTTGCGGGCGAGCAGTTCGGCGAGGAAGCCGATGCGCTGCACGTTGGTGTGCCGGTCCTCGCGGCTGAAGCCGAGGCCCGCCGAGATGAACTCGCGGATCTCGTCGCCGTCGAGCACCTCGACGAGGTGGCCCTCCTCGCGCAGCCTGCCTGCCAGCTCGTACGCGATGGTGGTCTTGCCGGCACTCGGCAGACCCGTGAGCCAGACGGTGGCTCCGGTCGTCACGTGCAACTCCTTCTCGGTGATGGTCATTCGTGCAGCCCGCACTCGGTCTTCCCGCGTCCCGCCCAGCGGCCGGCGCGCGCGTCCTCGCCCGCGAGGACCCGGCGGGTGCAGGGGGCGCAACCGACGGACGCGTAGCCGTCCATCAGCAACGGGTTGGTGAGGACGCCGTGTTCGGCGACGTAGGCGTCCACGTCGTCCTGGGTCCAGCGGGCGATGGGGGAGACCTTGACCTTCTGGCGCTTCTCGTCCCAGCCGACGACCGGGGTGTTCGCCCGGGTCGGGGACTCGTCGCGACGCAGCCCGGTCGCCCAGGCCGCGTACTTGGTCAGCCCCTGCTCCAGCGGCTGGACCTTGCGGAGCTTGCAGCACAAGTCCGGGTCCCGGTCGTGCAGTCGGGGGCCGTACTCGGCGTCCTGCTCGGCGACGGACTGGCGCGGGGTGAGCGTGATGACGTTGACGTCCATCACGGCCTCGACCGCGTCACGGGTGCCGATGGTCTCCGGGAAGTGGTAGCCGGTGTCGAGGAACACCACGTCGACGCCGGGCATCGCGCGGGAGGCGAGGTGGGCCACCACCGCGTCCTCCATCGAGGAGGTCACACAGAACTGCTTGCCGAAGGTCTTCACCGCCCACTGGAGGATCTCCAGGGCGGAGGCGTCCTCCAGGTCGCGGCCCGCCTGTTCGGCGAGGGCTTTCAAGTCGTCGGTGGGGCGCGCTTTCTGAGTCGTCGTCATATCTTGTCTCCCCCTGCGTCGGTCTGCTGGAGACCCCGGGCGAGGAGCCCGAGGAACTTCAACTGAAAGGCCCGATTGCATGCCGCGCATTCCCACGCGCCATGGCCCTGCTCGCTGGGACGCAGGTCCTCGTCGCCGCAGTAGGGGCAGTAGAAGGGAGCGGCCCGCTCGCTCATGAGAGGGCCTCCTCGGAGGCGCGGGTGGCCCAGGCGGCGAAGCGCTCGCCGTCCTCGCGCTCCTGCTGGAACCGGGTGAGGACCCGCTCGACGTAGTCGGGCAGTTCCTCCGAAGTGACCTTCAGGCCACGGACCTTGCGGCCGAAGCCGGCCTCCAGACCGAGGGCGCCGCCGAGGTGCACCTGGAAGCCCTCGACCTGCTCGCCCTGGTCGTTGAGGACCAACTGGCCCTTGAGACCGATGTCCGCGACCTGGATACGGGCGCAGGCGTTCGGGCAGCCGTTGATGTTGATGGTGATCGGCTCGTCGAACTCCGGGATGCGGCGCTCCAGTTCGTCGATGAGCGTGATGCCGCGCTGCTTGGTCTCGACGATCGCGAGCTTGCAGTACTCGATGCCGGTGCAGGCCATCGTGCCGCGCCGGAAGGGGGACGGCTTGGCGGTGAGGCCGAGGGCTTCGAGGCCCTCCACCAGCGAGTCGATCTGGTCTTCCGCCACATCGAGCACGATCATCTTCTGCTCGACGGTCGTGCGCAGCCGGCCCGAGCCGTGCGCCGTGGCCAGTTCGGCGATCTTCGTGAGCGTGGTGCCGTCGACGCGGCCGACGCGCGGCGCGAAACCGACGTAGAACAGGCCGTCCTGCTGGCGGTGGACGCCGACGTGGTCGCGCCAGCGCTGGACCGGCTGCGCGGGGGCGGGGCCGTCGACGAGCTTGCGCTTGAGGTACTCGTCCTCCAGGACCTGGCGGAACTTCTCCTGGCCCCAGTCGGCGACGAGGAACTTCAGGCGGGCGCGGGTGCGCAGCCGCCGGTAGCCGTAGTCGCGGAAGATGCCGATCACGCCGGCCCACACGTCCGGGACCTCGTCCAGCGGGACCCAGGCGCCGAGCCGGACGCCGATCTTCGGGTTGGTGGACAGGCCGCCGCCGACCCACAGGTCGAAGCCGGGGCCGTGCTCGGGGTGCTCGACGCCGACGAACGCGATGTCGTTGATCTCGTGGGCGACGTCCAGGAGCGGGGATCCTGAGATCGCCGTCTTGAACTTGCGCGGCAGGTTGGAGAATTCCTTGGTGCCGATGTAGAGGCGGTGGATCTCGTCGATGGCCGAGGAGCCGTCGATGATCTCGTCCTCGGCGATGCCGGCGACGGGCGAGCCGAGGATGGTGCGGGGCGTGTCGCCGCAGGCCTCGGTGGTGGAGAGACCGACCGCCTCCAGGCGGTTCCAGATCTCGGGCACGTCCTCGATGCGGATCCAGTGGTACTGCACGTTCTGCCGGTCCGTGAGGTCGGCCGTGCCGCGCGCGAACTCCTGCGAGATCTCGCCGATCACCCGCAGTTGGTCCGTGGTCAGCCGGCCGCCGTCGATGCGGACGCGCAGCATGAAGTACTTGTCGTCCAGCTCCTCCGGCTCCAGGATCGCGGTCTTGCCGCCGTCGATCCCGGGCTTGCGCTGGGTGTACAGCCCCCACCAGCGCATACGGCCGCGCAGGTCGTTCGGGTCGATCGAGTCGAACCCGCGCTTGGAGTAGATCGTCTCAATGCGTGTCCGCACATTGAGACCGTCGTCGTCCTTCTTGAACTGCTCGTTGCCGTTGAGGGGGGTGAAGTGTCCGGCTGCCCACTGACCCTCACCGCGGTGACGGCTCACCTTGCGGCGGGGCGCTGCGGCTGCAGGGTTCTCGGGGGTGGCGGCCATGGTTCTACGTCCTCCGGGACAGGCGGGTGATCGGCTCTGACCTGCGCGTACGGGCGCATGCGGGCATACGCGCGCGTCTTTGCGCAGTATGAGGCAGATACGGGGAAAACCGGCGGTGCTGCGGCTCGACTAGCCCGCCGGACAGATGGCGCTGGACATGCGGCCGAGGTCGACGTGTCGCCGACTCACCAAGGCAATTCCAGTTCCGGACATGACGGAAGCGTGTCACGGCGTTCTGGACACAGTCCAGCTTCGTCCGTCATGCGGACACCCTGGTCCCGCTATGTGAGACAAGGGTGTCATCGGTCACAAGCTGCGCACGCCGTCTTGTCGGCGCAGGTCACACGCGATAGGCGCCCGGCCAGGGGCCCGGTGTGGGCGCCTGGGTCATCTCCTCGACCTGGGTGTCGAAGAGCTTGAAGCCCCGGCGCTGGTAGTTGTCCATCGCGTGCACGCCGTCCAGGCTGCAGGTATGCAGCCAGACCCGCTTGGTGGGTGGCAGCCCCGGCCAGCGGTCGGCGAGGTCCCAGGCGCGGGCGGCGCCGTACGCGAGGAGGTGGCCGCCGAGGCGGCGGCCGCGGAAGGCGGGGATCAGGCCGAAGTAGACGATCTCGACGACGCCGTCGTCCTGCGGCTCCAGTTCCACGTACCCGGCGGGCGTGCCCCGGTCGTACACGACCCAGGTCTCCACGCCCGGCCGGTCCAGGTGCTCCTGCCACTGCGCGAACGTCCAGCCGAGCCGGTCGATCCAGAGGATGTCCCCGCCGACGGACGCGTACAGATAGCGGCTGAACTCGGGGGAGGGCACCTCGGAGCGGGCGATCCGCACGTCCCCCTCCGGCGCGACGGCCGGGAGGAGGTCGCTCGGGTCGGTCTGCTCCAGGGACCAGGTGGTCACGGGGATGTTCGTCATGCCCGTCAGGGAATCATCCGGCCGGCGGATCTGTCGATCAGTGGATCAACCGAGGGAGCTGTCGATCGAGTTCAGCGGCAGTGCGAACAGCATCCGTCCCGACACCGACCAGACCTCGCCCGTCTCCTGCCAGTAGGAGAGGGAGCCGGTCTGCGCGCTCCAGCACTGGTGCGTCTCGTCGGCCCCGCACTCGGTGGCCTTCGCGTCCTTCGCGTCCTGCCGCCACAGCGAGCCGTGCCCGCTCTGCTCCCCGGCCGCGCCGCCCAGGTACCAGGAGGTGCCGTTCGCGAGTACGCCACCGACGCCGGTGACCTTCGTCGCGTACGCCTCCTCGGGCACCGCGCGCCCCGCCGAGTCCGTGGCGAGCAGCCCCGTCCGCGCGGGATCGCGGCTGAACGGATAGCGCCACAGCCGCTTCGCCCCGCTCGCGACCAGACTGTCCGGGACCGTGCTGCGGTCCAGGGAGAGGCCCACGGGCCGTACGGCGGACTTGTCGGCGCTCAGCCGGTACGACCCGACCGCGGGCAGGACGTACCGGTACCCGGCCGCCGACCAGCCCTCGCGCACCCGGCCGACCGCGGAGGCCGTCACCGTGGTGCGCTGGATGCGGTTCATGTCGTAGACGTACAGCGCGTCGCGGGTCCCGCCCGTGGTGGTGACCAGGAGCTTGTCCTGGTACCAGACCATGCCGGAGATCGTGGAGACGAGCCCGCGGTAGTCGCGTCCGCCGTCCGTCGGTACGGCGAGGAGGGCCCAGGTGTAGGTGAGACGCGCGGGGTCGGCCGCGTTCACGAAGGCGACCCGGGCGAGGCCGCCGGCGTTCGCGCTCCAGCCGGAGAGGATCACGCGGTTCGAGCCCCACCAGCCGTCCTCGTCGGCGTCGCCGGAGGTGGTCACCGAGCGGGGCGTCCAGGCCGGGTCGGCCGCGTCGCCGCTGTCCCAGCAGTACGCGCGGGTGGCCGCCGGTTCGACGGGCAGTGCCGACTTCTCGTCGGTCGTGCAGTCCGAGGCGTCGCGCAGGGTGTGGTCGGCGCTCTTCAGGACGGCGTCGACGCCCACCGGACGCCCCATCGCCGAGGCGAGCCGGTCCAGCGACCGCTGCGGCTCCAACGTCTCCCGCAGCTCCAACTGCCCCAGATCGGAAGCCGAGGTGAGCGACTTCAGCCCCCCGGGATCGGAACCGACGGTCGCCTGCGAGGCGCTGATCATCGTCGCGGCCGCGGTGAGGCCGAGCGCGGCCCCGGTCAGCACGGCGCGCAGCGCCCTGCCCCGCTTGCGCCGGCGGTGTCGCCCACGTGCACTCATAGTGTCCTCCCGAGGCGAGCCAACTGCGCCTGGTGATCCGTGCGTTGACCAGGGAGCAGGTGGGGTGGCCCGTAGAGGGATGCTACGGCAGTCCAAGCCGCCCCATGGGTAAGACCCTGCAAATATGCGGAAGATGCTGCCGGACGTGTCTTTTGCGCCACCTGTCCGCTACGCCGCCCCGACCCGCTCCGCCGCCTCCGCTACGGCACTTGGACCGACGCCCGGCCCCTGGCCACCCCCGGTGCCGCCGAGTGCGGCAGCAGCTCGCGCGGGTCCTTCGGCAGCACCACCTCGACCTCGGCGTCCTCGCGGAAGCGGTAGGGCCGGTGCTCCAGGAGCGCCCCGAGATAGCGCCGTACCCGCGACATCTCGGCCCGCACCGTCACCGTGCGGCCGGGGTCGCCGAACATGTCCTCGGCCAGGGCCGCGGCGCTGCGGCCGGCCGGGTGCAGGGCCAGGAGGTAGAGCAACTCGGCGTGCCGCGGGCTCAGTTCATGGGTCCAGGAGCCCGCGCCGCCGTAGACCGTCACCGACCAGCGGCGCGGCAGCGCGAGGTCGAGGACGATCCGGGGGGCGGCGCCGGGCACCGGATCGTCGGCGACGCGGATCAACCAGCCCCCGGCCAGCGGCTCCAGCGAGCACAGCCCGAGCGAGGGCACCCAACGGCGGCCCCCGGAGGGCGACTTGGGCAGCGCGATCCGCTTCACGTACGGCATTCCGGTGACCGCGGCGGTCCAGCCGTCCCGGTCCACCACCAGGGCCCGGCCGCCCAGCCTGGGCAGGATCGGCGCCGCCACCGCGCGCAGCCGCTCCAGCGAGGTCAGATGCAGTTCGCGCAGCCGGGCCTCGGCGAGTTTGGCCACCGAGTCGACCCAGGCGAGGGTGGCCGGATGCATGGTCTCCAGCGGACCGCTGACATCGACGACCCCGATCAGTCGGCCGTTCCTGGGGTCGATGATCGGGGCGCCCGCGCAGGTGAACGCGGCCAGCGCGCGCGAGAGATGCTCGCCGGCGAAGACCTGCACGGGCCGCCGTACGACCGCCGGGGTGCCCAGGCCGTTGGTGCCGATGACGTCCTCGCGCCAGTCGGTGCCGACCTCGATGCCGACCTCGTCGGCCTTGCGCAGCACGGCGGCGCTGCCCTCCCGCCACAGCGCGCGGCCCTCGTCGTCGGCGACCAGCACGATGTGGTGGGCGGCGTCCGCGACCGACACCAGGCCCTCCCGCAGCACCGGCAGGACGTGCCGCAACGGGCTTGTGCCGCGCCGCCGTTCGACCTCCTCACGGGACAGCACTCCGGTCCGCAGATCGTGGTCGGGGTGGGTCCCGCCGCGTAACGCGCGCTCCCAGGACTCCTCGATGACCGGGCGCGGAGCGATGCGGGCGCGCTGTCCGAAGACCGTGGCGTGCCGGGCGTCGCTCAACATCCGGGCCGTCCGCGCCGCGTCGACGGTGGTGCGCTGCGGCAGTCCGGCCGGCGGGTTCGCCATGGGTCCTTCTCTCCGGTCCCGTATCGACTGTTGGTCTCATAGTGCCGCTCCGCGGTGACGGAGGGAGACAGTCCGACCACAGTGACGGTCAAGTTGCAACCCTCTGCAACCCTGGTGAACAGCCCTGCGGTGTCTGAAACTTGTCCCACGCAGCGAGGGTGGTGCCGTGTCGGCGCAGCACCACCCTCGCGATGTGCCGCTACGGCTCAGGTCTCCGGCCGCGCCCGCTCCACGATCGAGGCCAGGTCGAGACTCGGCGGCAGGGTCCCGAAGGTGGTGCCCCAGTCGCCGCCCAGCCGGGACGCGCAGAACGCGTCGGCGACCTCGGGCGGCGCGTGCTGGACGAGCAACGCCCCTTGCAGCACCAGCGCCATCCGCTCGACCACGCGCCGGGCGCGGCCCTCGATGCCGTCCAGGTCGGCGAACTCGGTGAGCAGGTTCTTCATCGCCCCGTCGAGCCGGTGATCGGCGCCGCGCACCCGGCCGACCTCGACCAGGAAGGCGTTCAGCGCCCGCGGTTCGCGCCGCAACGCCCGCAGTGCGTCGAGGGCCTGTACGTTCCCCGCGCCCTCCCAGATCGAGTTGAGCGGCGACTCCCGCACCAGGCGCGGCAGTCCGGACTCCTCGACGTAGCCGTTGCCGCCCAGGCACTCCGCCGCCTCGACCGCGACCGGCGAACAGCGCTTGGTCACCCAGTACTTGGCGGCCGGCACCGCCAACCGCAGGAACGCCAGCTCCTGTTCGCCACCGTCGTCGTAGGCCGCCGCGAGTCTGAGTCCGAGCGCGGTCGCCGCCTCCGACTCCAGGGCGAGATCCGCCAGGACGTTGCGCATCAGCGGCTTGTCGAACAGCCTGCCGCCGAACGCCTCGCGGTGGATGGTGTGATGGACGGCCTGCGCGACGGCCTGCCGCATCAGACCGGCCGAGCCGAGCACACAGTCGAGCCGGGTCGCCGCGACCATCCCGATGATGGTCCGCACCCCGTCCCCCTCGTCCCCGACCCGGCGCGCCCAGGTCCCGTCGAACTCGACCTCGGCGGAGGCGTTCGACCGGTTGCCCAGCTTGTCCTTGAGCCGCTGGAGGAGGAACACGTTGCGGGTGCCGTCCTCCAGCACCCGGGGCACCAGGAAGCAGGTGAGCCCGCCCGGTGCCTGCGCCAGTACCAGGAAACCGTCCGACATGGGCGCCGAGCAGAACCACTTGTGGCCGGTCAGCTCGTACGTCCCCTCCTCGGCGAGCGGGTGCGCCGCCGTCGTGTTCGCGCGGACGTCGCTGCCGCCCTGCTTCTCCGTCATGCCCATCCCGAAGACCACCCCGGCCTTGAGGTGGGCGGGCCGCAGCCCACGGTCGTAGACCATGGACGTCAGCCGTGGCTCCCACTCGGCGGCCAGCGCGGGATCGGCGCGCAGGGCTGGCACCGCCGCGTGGGTCATCGACAGCGGGCAGATGTTGCCCGCCTCGACCTGGGTCCAGACCAGCAGTCCGGCCGCCCGGCGGACATGTCCGGCCGGGCGGTTCCAGGCGGCGGTCAGCCCGGCGGCGACGCCCTTGCCGAGCAGCCGGTGCCAGGCCGGATGGAACTCCACCTCGTCGATCCGGTGGCCGTAGCGGTCGTGGGTGCGCAGGCCCGGGGGGTTGGCGTCGGCCTGCGCACCCCACTCCTGGACCTGGGCCGAGCCGGCTGCGCGGCCCAGGGCGGAGAGATCGTCCCGGACCTCGTCCAGCAGTCCGGGTGCGGTGTGGCGCTCGACCGCCTCCGTCAGGACGCGGTCGGTGCTGAAGACGTCGTGGCCGACCAGTGGGGGAGGCTGGTTGGTCACGGTGTGGGTGGTGCGTGCCATGGCTGGAACCTACCCGGGGAGACGGCGGTGGTCGGGATCTCCACCCTGCGGTGGCGCGGATCTCCACTCTGCGGTGGTCTTGATCCCCACCCTGACACAGCCGCCGTCGCGGACGTCACGCCGAGCGGGACATGGCCGCAAGCATCGCGGTCTCGGGCATCTCCTCCTCAAGCCAGCCGTTGCGGTACACCGTGTCCAGATAGCGTTCGCCCAGGTCAGGAGCGATCGCCACCGCCGTCGTGCCGTGCCGCCCATGGCGCGCGAGCCACTGCTCGGCCCCGCTGACGACCGTGCCGGTGGACCCGCCGAACAGGAAGCCCCGCGCGGCCAGCCGACGGCAGGTCTGCACGGTGTCCGCCTCCTCGACATGGATCACGTCGTCGATGTACGACATGTCGAGGAAGGGCGACCCCACGCTGGTGCCGAGCCCCGGGATCATCCGGGGCCGCGCCTCCCCGCCGAAGGTGACCGAGCCGACGGCGTCCACGGCCACGATCCGCACCCGGCGCCGCCCCTGCCAGAACCAGCGCGCGCAGCCCATCAGCGTCCCGGTGGTGCCGGCGCCGACGAACAGCACGTCCAGTTGCGGGAACCGGCGCGCGATGGCGGGTGCCGTGGTGCGGTAGTGCGCCCGCCAATTCCCTTGGTTGGTGTACTGGTTGAGCCACACGTACCGCTCGTCCGAGGCGCACAGCGCCCGCACGTACGCGATCCGGGCGCCCAGGAAACCGCCGTGCGGGTCCGGCTGGTCGATGACGTGGACCGTGCTGCCCAGCGCCTCCATCAGCCGCACCGTCGGCACGTTGCAGCGTCTGTCGGTGATGCAGAGAAACCCGTAACCGCGGCTCGCCGCGAGCACGCTCAGCGCCACCCCCAGGTTGCCCGACGACGACTCGACCAGCACCGAGCCGGGCCGCAGGATGCCGGCCCGCTCGGCGGCGTTCACCATCTCGGTGGCCGCCTTCAGCTTGACCGAGCCGGCGAAGTTGAAGCCCTCGCATTTCAGATAGAGCGGCAGTTCCAGTGCGGCCCGCAGGTCGACGTAGAGGTCGTCCTCGTTGAACTCCGCGGGATCGGAAATTACAGCCATGTTCTCCCCCTAGTGGTGCGCCACGATCTGCTCAGCCGTACCGGCGCAGCTCGTGGAAGAAGCCGTCGACGACCTGGAGTTCGCCCCGCCGAACCACTTCGTCATGGACGAACCTGCCGACCGCGAGGTCGAGCACCCCGAGCCCGAAGGGCGAGAACACCACCGTCCGGTCGGCCGGTACGGTCACTCGCCCGGTCAGTACGTCGTCCAGCGTGCCGTCGATGAACTCCCGCCCCCCGGTGGCCTGTTCGGCCAGATGCGGCGAGGTGTCGGCCTTCAGGCAGTGCTCGACGTCGTCCACGAAGTTGGCGGACTCGAGCAGGATCGCCGGGTCGAGATCCCGCAACGACACGTGCAGGACCAGCGGATGGTGGTCGAACCAGGCCGGATCGTGCACATGGGGCGAGCCGGCGATCGTCGCGAACACCACCAGATCGCTGGAGCGCACCAGGCCCTCGAGCTTGTCGTGCACGGTGATCCGCCCCGGTGCGCCCGACCGCTCCAGATACCCCCGGAACCCCTCCGCGCTGTCCGCGGACAGGTCGTGCACGCCCGTCTCCTCGAACTCCCAGCCGGTGCCGAGGAGATGGGTGTGGATGTAGCGGGCGATCAGGCCCGTCCCGACGAACCCGACCCGCAGCGGCCGCGTCCGGCCCCGGCTGAGCCGGTCGGCCGCGAGGGCCGCCGAGCTCGCCGTACGGGTCGCGCTGATCACCGAACTCTCCAGGCAGGCGTACGGATAGCCGGTGTCCGGGTCGTTGAGGATCAGCACCGCCGAGGCCCTGGGCAGCCCCGACCCGGTGTTCCCCGGGAAACTGGAGATCCACTTCAGACCGTCCACCCGCGACGGCCCCCCGAGTGACGCGGGCAGCGCGATGATCCGGGACGACGGACGGTCCGGGAAGCGCAGGAAGTACGACGGCGGGTTCACCGACTCGCCCGCGCCGTGCAGCCGGTAGGTGGCCTCCACGAGGTCGGCGATCTCCGACTCCCGTCCGGCCAGGGCCTGTTGGACCTGTGCGCCGCTGACGACCGCGAACGACGGCGTCTCGATGCTCATGCCGCCCTCCCGCCGGCCGACGGGGCGAGGTCCGCGGGCCGCACCGGATCGCCGAGCCCGGCGAGCACCTCGCGCGGCCCCTCGAACGGCTCCCGGCCGTGCGCGGTACGGATGTTGT
Source organism: Streptomyces sp. NBC_01478 (assembly GCF_036227225.1). Taxonomy (GTDB): domain Bacteria; phylum Actinomycetota; class Actinomycetes; order Streptomycetales; family Streptomycetaceae; genus Streptomyces. Next base: position 9,076,787 of record NZ_CP109444.1, read on the forward strand.
CCACCAGCAGCAGATCCCCCGAGCGCCACGGCTCGCGTTTGACGTGCGCGTCGTAGGCCTCGTTGATGGCCGCCACGATGTCCGCGCCGACCGGATCGCCGTTGCCGAAGCGGGTGTTGAAGGGCAGCGCGTCCGCGCCGTAGACGTCGACCAGGTACTCGCGCACTTCGGGCTCCATCGTCCACTCGTTCAGGAACGCGATCTGGTTGAACCAGCAACGGCGGCCGGTGACCGGGTGCCGCAGGACGGCGGCGCGGCGCTGCCGGGTGCGCAGCGAACCGTCGTGCTGCCAGGCGAACTCGATGCCCTGGGCGCGGCAGTAGCGCTCCACGGTGGCGCGGTCGTCGGTGCCGAAGGCCTCGGCGACCGACGCCCCGATCTCCTCGTGGTACGTCCGGGTCAGCATCCAGCCCTCCCGCTCGAACCGCTCCACCAGCGGTACGGGCAGTGAGCCGAGGACGGCCTCGGCGTCGGCGACCGGGGTCGCGCCGCCCTGTGCCGGCGCCTCCAGGCAGGCGAAGAGCAGCAGGCCGGGGAACTCCAGGGCGTAGCTCAACTCGTGGTGCTGGCACATCGGTTGGTCGGTCGGCCACTTCGTGGCGGAGTACACGCCCTCCGCGTAGGTACGGCGGGGCGCGAACGGCTCCCGGTCGGCCATCAGGGAGTCGGTGAGCCGCCGGAAGACGGTCTCGGCCCCGGCCGGGTCGGAGAGGCCCAGCCCGCGGACCAGGACGCAGCCGTGCTCGGCGACGACGGAACGCAGTGCCGCGCGGTGTCCGGCGGTCCAGCCGACCGGGTCCGATCCGACGTCGGCGTGCAGGAGGGGTGGGCTGTCCGGGCTCAGGGCCACGGAGTTGAGCAGCGTCGCGGAAGAGAGCGACATCTCGGTGTTCCTTTCGGTGGTGCTGTTGTGCGTTCGACCGGGGGTGCGGCAGGTCTCAGGAAGAGACGGGCGGGTCCAGCAGTCCGGCCAGGTCCGCGAGGACCGGGTGACGGGTGACGTCCTTGAGGCTGATCGCCCGGTCGAGGGCGACCGCCAGCTTCACCGCGGCCAGCGAGGTGCCGCCGCGGTCGAAGAAGTGGTCCTGGCGGCCGATCCGGTCGGCCGGGATCCCCAGCACCGCCGCCCACGCGTCCGCCAGCCGGCGCTCGGCGGGCGTGTCGGGCCCGTCGCCCACGGCGTCCAGGTCACCGGCGAGCGCGGTCAGCGTCCGCCGGTCGGTCTTGCCGTTGGCCGTCAGCGGCAGCGACGCCCGCCAGTGCACGACCGACGGCACCATGTACGCGGGCAGCGACTCGGCGAGCCGTTCGCGCACGGCGGCGGCCTCCACGGGCCGCGCACCCGTGCAGAACGCCACCAGTTGCGTCCCGCGCACGACGACCACCGCGCCGTCCCGCACCCCGTCCACCCGCAGCAGCGCGTTCTCGATCTCGCCGATCTCGATGCGGAAGCCGCGGATCTTCACCTGGCTGTCCCGGCGCCCCAGGAACTCCAGCTTCCCGTCAGGGCGCCAGCGCCCGTGGTCGCCGCTGCGGTACAGCCGCTCGCCGGGCCGGTACGGGTCCTCGGTGAAGGCCGCCCTGGTCCGCTCGGGATCGTTGACGTACCCCCGGCCGACACACACACCGGAGAAGACGATCTCGCCGGGCGCCCCCAGCGGCACGGGCACCAGATCCTCGTCGACGACGTACACCCGCACATTGGAGACGGGCCGCCCGAGCGGGACACGGGCCCCGTCCGGCGCCCGGTCCATGACCTCGTGGTTGGTGTCGTCCGAAGTCTCCGTCAAACCATAGGCGTTGACGAGCCGCACCCCGGGCCGCGCCGCGAACCAGCGCTCCACGAGCTCCTTCTTCACCGCCTCCCCGGTCACCGACACACAGCGCAGCTCGGGGAGTTGACGCGGCTGCCGCTCCAACTCGGCCAGGACCGCCTCCAGATACGACGGCACGACCTGGAGCACGTTCACGTGCCCTTCGTCGACCGTGTCGACGAACCGCGCCACGTCCAGGATCACGTCCTGCTCCACCAGCAGCGTCCGCCCGCCCACGAGCGGCGCGCAGACCAACTGCCACAGGGAGATGTCGAAGCACTGCGGGGCGGTCTGCGCGACCACCTGCCCGGCCCCGATCCCCAGGTCGTCGAGCTTGGCGAACACATGGTTGAGGAACCCCGCGTGCTCGCACATCGCGCCCTTGGGCTCACCCGTGGAGCCGGACGTGAAGTAGATGTAGGCGAGTTGACCGGGCTGGACCGCGATCCCGAGATCACCGTCCGAGTGGCCCTCGGCGTACGCCTCGTCGACGTAGAGCGTGCCCTGGGCCGGGTGGTCCAGCGCGCCGTCGCTGCCGCGCTCGGTCAGCACCAGTGCGCACCCGGCGCGCTCCAGCACTCGCGCGACCCGGTCGGCCGGGAAGTGCGGCTCGACGGGCAGATACACCCCGCCCGCCTTGAACACGGCGAGCACGGCGGCCATCCAGTCCAGGTTCCGCTCCAGGACCACGGCGACGACACCCTCGCGGGTCAGTCCCCGGGAGAGCAGCGCCCGACTCAGTTGGTTCGCCCGGGAGTTGAGCTCCCGGTAGGTCCACTGCCGCTCGCCCTGCACGGCGGCGACCGCGTCCGGGCACACCGTCACCATGTCCTCGAACAGCTCGTGCACCCGCCGGTCCGGCAGTTCGCGCCGCGGACCCGCCAACTCGTCCAACTGGAAGCGGAGTTCGGCGTCCGACAGCAGGACCGGCCGGTCCGGCTCGGTCAGCGCGGTCAGGTGATAGCCCGCGATCCGGGCGGCGGCCTCGGCGTCGAGGACCTCGGTGCGGTACCGCAGCCGCAGTGTGCGGCCGGTGACGCTCACCCGCAACGCCGGGTCCTCTTCGGCGGGTTCGCCGGACAGCGCGCCGAGGACCCTGGCATGGGCGGCCTTCAGTTCGGCGGGCGTGATCAACAGCCCGTCGGGCAGGGACACTTCGTACTCCGCCACACCGGGCACCGGAGTGAGCGTCCACCGCGGAATGATCTCCATCGTTCTCTTTCCCCCCTGTTTCCTTCCCCCTGCGGCACGAGCCGTCAGGGAGCCATGTGCTGTCCGGCACGCCGAGGCGCCACCGCCGGATTCCCGCCCCATCGCGACCGCGCCGGCATCTCCTCGCCCTTCATCAGGAAGGAGTCGGCGGCCAGTTCGGCCCCGTCGCCCATCGACACGCCGTAGTGGACGAGCGCACCCACCCCGAGGGTGCAGCGGGCGCCGATGGTGATCATTTCGGACTTGAAGGTGCCGTCCTCCTGCGAGTGCGACTGCACCTTGGTGTGCGCCGCCAGCGTGCAGTCGTCGCCGATCGTGGTCAGCGTGCGCTCGGTGATGTAGGCACCGTCGTCGAAGATCCTGCGGCCCATGCGTACGCCCAGCAGCCGCCAGATCAGGTTCTTGAACGGTGTCCCGTTGAACACCTGGATGTAGGTGTCCGGCACCTTCCACAGCCGCTCGTGCCACCAGAAGTACGGGTCGTAGATCGAGCACAACTTCGGCTCCAGCGGCCGGAATCCGCCGACCATGCGCTCCACCAGCACGTAGTACCCGGCGGTGAAGCCGAGCCCGAGCATCAGGGACGCGCCGATCAGCAGCCCCCCGCCGATGCCCTCGCCCCCGTACAGGTCGACGGCGGCGAAGCCGAGCACGGTGAGCACGAACCAGTGCAGCCAGCGCACGAACAGGTACAGGCCCATCGAGCGCAGGTTGGAGCGGTTCTTCGCGGCCAGCCGGCGCTTCAGCTCGTCGCCCTCGCGCAGATGGTCGAAGCGGCTGTCACGCTCCACCGAGCGCGGGATCTCGAAGCAGGGCGAGCCCAACAGGCCCACGCCCTCCCGGAGTTCGCCGTCGATCGGCACCATCACCTTCGTGGCGAGCAGACAGTTGTCGCCGGTGCGGCCGCCCGAGGGGTAGGCGATGTTGTTGCCCAGGAAGTTGCGCGGCCCGATCACAGCGCGCGAGAGCCTGAACGACGTACTGGAGAAGTCCGCGTTGACGATCGACAGACCGTCCGCGACCATCGTGCCGCTTCCCACCGTGGCCAGATACGGCGTCTCGTGCTGCACCTCCGTACCGAAGTTGGAGCCGGTCTGCTCCACCTCGCCGAGGTCGTAGCCGATCGCCTTCAGATAGCCGACGATGTACGAGCTGTCGCCGTACAGCCACTTGAAGAACTTCAGGTTGGTCATCCGCGCCACCGCGCGCTGCACCGAGTAGTGGAAGCCGTACAGCGGATACACCCGGTCGGGGCGCAGCAGCGGACGGAGCAGCCGGGGCAGCAGCGACACGGAGGCGAAGCCGAGCACGACGAACCCGACGAACGCCACCAGGGACAGGCCCAGCGCCTCGCCGTAGAACCGGGCCGAGTCGAGGTCGTGGGTGTTCGGATCCAGCAGGTGGTCGAGGGCCGGGACCACGGTCAGCGCCATGTAGGTGCCGCCGAGCGCGAGCGGGACGTAGACCAGCAGCATCTGCAGGAGGGCGGTCAGGCCGTAGCCGAAGCGGCGCGGCGTCGAGCAGTCCGCGGCCGGGATCCGGACGTAGTCGACGTCCGTGGGCTGGGCCGGGGAGCCGTGCGCCCGCCCGCCCGCCGGGACCTGGGCGCCGTCGTACAGGGCGGAGGAATGGCCGAGTTGGGACCCGTCGCCCATGACCGTGCCGATGTCGAGGACGGTCTTCTCGCCCACGTACACCTCGCTGCCGAGCGTGACGCGGCCGGTGCGGATGCGCCCGGCGTGCGCCTGGTAGCAGAGGAAGAAGGTGTCCTTGCGGATGACCGTTCCGGCACCGATGGTCAGCAGGTCGGTACAGACCGGCACGGAGTGGGACAGGATCGTGACGCCCTTGCCGATCCGGGCGCCGAGGGCGCGCAGATACAGGACGTAGAGCGGGTTGCCGGCGAACAGGACCATCGGGTTGGCGTGCAGCAGCGCCTTGACCGTCCAGAACCGGACGTAGGCGAGGCCCCAGACCGGGAACTCGGTCTCCTTCCAGCGGCCCACGAGAACCCACTTGGCCACCACCGGCACCGTGCACACGCCGATGAACACCGCGCCGCCGAATATCGCGGACCGCAGATATACCTGGACGACTCCGTTACCGGAGGAAACCCATTCGTAGCCGCGTCCGGTGACCATCCCGGCGAGCGCGCAATACAGCGCGAAAACGAGGAACTGAAGCGCCCCGCACAGCAGATAGCGCGCTGTGCTCCCGGCCGGCGTCTCCGCCGCCTCGACCACTGCGGCGGGCTCGGGGGTGTCGGCGAGCGCCGCCGCCAGGCTGCGGATCGTCGGATATCCGTAGACGTCCCGCATCGACACCGACGGCAGATCCTCGCGTTTTCTGACCCGGGCGCAGAAGTGCGCCATCACCAGCGAGTTGGCCCCCAGGTCGTCGAAGAAGTGACTGTCGAGGGGTATGTCTTCCTTGCGTACGACACCGGCCAGGACCTCCGCGAGGACGGTCTCGGTGACGGTGCCGGGTTTTCCCACCACGTGGCTCCTTGGTGCTGATCATTGTCTTTGAATTGCCAAAATCGCCAAAGACGAATACGGCACACGCGAAACGGGTGGGGTGAAAGTAGATTTCTGGGACGGGGTCCCGGTCATGGACCCAATGTGATTCCCCCGAGTCGTGTGCGCTGACGTCGTCCCAACGTGCGCAACGAATGCAGTCCGGATTATTTCTGGACATTCTGGAACGGGTCAAGGCCGTTTTGGGCAATGGCGCTTTTTCGTCTTCGCGGGGTGCGCTGCGGGTCAATCAGGATTGACGGCCGAAGTCCTCACCGGGACACTCTTCAAAACAACCCTTAAAATATCGAAAGCCATTTCGAATTCCCGGCCGAAAAGTTTCGGCCAGCGCGAGCATGACATCACCGTCCCGTGGGCGCCCCGTCCCGGCCGGTGACCCCGGGGGGCGAGTGCATCCCGGCGCGCCGGATACCTTTAGGACGTGCAGTCAGCAAGTGAACCCCCCGAGCGGCCGGCCGGCCGGTTCCACCGGGCGCGTGCCCTCTACCGGAACGTCTCCAAGCGCAGGACCGCCTGGCTGCTGGTCAAGGACACCGTCAACTCCTGCATGGAGTACCGCATCCTGGGCCTCGCGGCCGAGGCCGCGTTCTTCACGCTGCTGTCCGTGCCGCCGCTCCTGCTGAGCCTCATCGGCCTGCTCGGCTACGTCGACAGTTGGACCGGCGCCGACAGCATCGCCGGCCTGGAGAACAACATCCTGGAGGCGTCCCGGACCGTCCTGTCCGACAAGGGCGTCCACGAGATCGCCCAGCCGATCCTGCACGACGTCATGAAGGGCGGCCGGCCCGACGTCATCTCCATCGGCTTCCTGTTCGCCCTGTGGTCGGGCTCCCGCGCGGTCAACGTCTTCATCGACACGATCACCGTCATGTACGGCCTCGACGGCGTACGCGGCATCGTCAAGACCCGCATCGTGTCCTTCGCGCTGTTCGTCGCGGCCCTGCTGATCGGCTCGATCGCGCTGCCGCTGATGGTGGCGGGCCCCGACGCCGTGGTGAACGTGGTGCCGTGGTCGGAGACGGTCGTGCAGGTCCTGTACTGGCCCGTCGTCATCGTCCTGTCCGTCGTCTTCCTGACGACGCTGTACCACGTGTCCGTCCCCGTCCGCTCCCCGTGGATCGAGGACGTGCCCGGCTCCCTGGTCGCCCTCGCCATGTGGGTGCTCGGCAGCTACCTGCTGCGCATCTACCTCACCGGTACGGTCGAGGGCCCCACCATCTACGGCTCCCTCGCCGCGCCCGTCGCCGTCCTGCTGTGGATCGGCGTGTCCGCGTTCGCCGTGCTCGTCGGCGCCGCCGTCAACGCGGCCATCGACCGCGTCTGGCCGGCCGCCGCGACCGCCGCCGCCCGCGCCGCCAACGAACGCCGCCAGGAGGAGCAGGTAGCCGAGTACGTCGCCCGGATGGCCGCGGTCCGCGCCCGGGACGGCGAGGACGACGACGACCCCGACGACTCCTACATGCCCTCGGAGTTCCCGGAACGCTGGTCCCGCTTCCTGCCTCCGGAGGACGTGACGTCCAGGCTCCGCACCCACGCGAAGAGCACCCACAAGGGGCCCGGGAACTCACAGACGCCGGAGAAGTAGGGCGCGCCCCAAAGCGGCGCGGGGCTGTGTCGATGTGCGGCTCCGCCGCGTGGGCGCGACCAGCCACGAGGACACCATCGGCGCGATCGCCGGCCAGGTCGGCCACGGCAGCGCGTTCGCCCTGTCCGGCGCCTTCAAACGGGTCTACGGCGTGAGCCCGCAGGAGCACCGGACGCGGTCGGCGTAGCCTGTCGGCTGTGTACGTGGAGCGGGCGTCCCGGCTGCCGGGCGCGGTCGTGTGGAGCCGGACCATCGGGGACCCCACCGCCGCCCGGGTGCACCCCGTCCTGCCCGACGGCTGCATGGACCTCCTCTGGAACGAGGGCCGCCTGCTGGTCGCGGGCCCCGACACCCGCGCGTACGTCCCCGGGAGCGAACCCGCGCGCTGGGCCGGCCTCCGCTTCGCCCCCGGCACCGCGCCCACCTACCTGGGCGTCCCCGCACACGAACTCCGCGACCGCCGGGTCGACCTCACCGACCTCTGGCCCGCCGCGACGGTCCGACGCCTGCGCACCCGCATCGACACGGCCTCCGACCCGGCGACCGCACTGGAGGAACTGGCCCTGCGCCGCGCCGCCGAGACACCCCCACCCGATCCGCTGCTACGACACCTCGTGGCGGCCCTCGACACCGGCCGCCCCGTCGCCGCCACCGCCGACGAACTCGGCCTCGGCGCCCGCCAGTTGCACCGGCGCTCACTGGCCGCGTTCGGCTACGGCCCCAAGACCCTCGCCCGGGTGCTGCGCCTCCAACGAGCCCTCGCGCTGGCCCGCGCCGGAGTCCCGTTCGCGGAGACGGCGGCCCGGTCCGGCTACGCGGACCAGGCCCATCTCGCCCGGGACGTCAAGGAGTTCGCGGGGATACCGCTGGGGGAGCTGCTCGGCCGCGCCGGCTAGGACGTGCTCAGCGGGGCGAAGAGGTCCACGCCGTTGCCGTCGGGGTCGTGCACGACGGCGTACCGCTGGCCCCAGAAGGCGTCCCACGGCTTGAGCTCGCCGTGGTGCCCGGCGCCGGTCAACTCCCCGTAGACCCGGTCGACTTCGGCGGGGTCGTCGCAGAGCAGGGCGAGTGCGGCCCGGCCGTTGCCCCCGGTGGGCGGCCGCCAACCCGCGTGGAACGAGCGGACGGTGTCGTCCGTGTCCAGCAACAGCCGCAGCCCACCGGGCAGTTGGGCCTCCGCGTGCGGCTGGCTCCCGGCACCCTCGGGGAACCCGAAACCGAGCCGACGGTAGAAGGCGACAGAGGCGGCCATGTCGGAGACGACCAGGCCGATCGCGTCGAATCGTGGAGTCATGGCGCCACGGTAGGCGGGGGCGGGACAACTGGTCTTGAAGGAATCGGACACGGCGGTCGTGTCGGAGCGCCCACTCGTCGACGTCGTGCCGAAGCGGGCTCCTCGGGCTCCTCAGCCGAAGGTCACCGCTCCCCGCGGAGTGTTCACCGTGAACGACAGACCCACCGGACCCTCGGCCAGCGGCAGTTCCGCGCCCACGGCGGACAGCAGCGGGCGGATCTCGTCCGGGACCGGAGCCGTCGCCGTCAGCTCCAGCAGCGGTGCGACGGGCAGGCCCGCGGTGGTCGGGTGGGGCGAGGAACTCCAGTCGATGAGGAACGGCACCAGGCCGGAGGGATGCGCCGTGGCCCCGTCGGTGAGCCGCCACTCCAGCAGCGTGCCGTCCGGCCTCCGGCGGCTCATCGCCCGCACGGGCCCGGGGTCGTACCCCTGCGCACGGGCCGCCGCGACCGCCGCGTCCAGGTCGGGCGGGGAGAGCGCCCAGGTCACCGTCCGGGCGGCGGCCAGTCCCTCGAGACCGAAGGGGCGCGGAGCCGACGGTGCGGGCTGCTCCAGGTCCGGACCGATGATCTCCAGGTAACGCGAACCACCCAGAGAGACAAGGTAGTTGCGGGTGCCGCGCCCGACATGGGCACCGCCCGCGACCGGCGCGATGCCGGTGCGCTCGGTGAAGTGGGTGACCGTCGCCGCCAGTTCGGGGGTGGCGAGGACGAGATGGTCGAGACGTGCGGGAACGGCATTCATCCCCACCCAGGCTACGCGGCGGGGCCGCACCACAGGAGGGGAAAGCCCCTCACCTGTGGAACGCCTGTACGGCAGGATGGGCGCATGATCCGTACCGCGCGCGTCCTGCCGCTGTTGCTGCTGCCCTTGCTGCTCGCGGGCTGCGGTACCGAGAAGGCGGGCGCCGGCACCGCGGACCCGAAGGCCTCCGCGTCCCCCGCCGATCCGACCGAACTCGCCTCCCGCGCAAAGGCGTTGGGCCTCGACCCCGACCTGGTCTACGTGATCGACCCGCCCGGATTCACGCTCGCCCAGCAGTCGGTCGGCGCGTCGGACGTCGGTCTCTCCATCGCCTACACCTTGCTGAAGACCGGTGCCGTGATCAACCTGCGCGTGGAGCCGGGCACGATGACCGACGCGAACTGCGCGACGCAGGCGGCGTACACCGAGCACATGACCTGCGTACGCGACGGGGCCGCCTGGTATCGAACCGGCGGAGGGCAGATCGAGTACGTGCTCGCGCAGAAGGGCCACCTCGTGCACGTCGGCGCCGAACAGGGCAAGGTGAGCCGCGCCCTCCTGCGCAAGGCCGTCGGATCGGTCCGCCGCCCGTACGAGAGCGAACTCACCGTCGTCCTCCCGCCCGCCCGCGCGGTCACCTCACCCGTGGAACGCGGCGACCTGCCGACTAACGGGGACGGGGCACCCGACAACAGCGTGGGGAAGGGCGGTTGAGCGCCCGGGGACGCCAACTAGGCTCCTTGGCATGGCCGCCGCACCCCGCCTCCTCGTCTTCACCCGCACCACCGACTACCGCCACCACTCCATCCCGGCCGCGGTGACCGCCATACGCACCCTCGGCCCCTTCGAGGTCGACGCCACCGAGGACCCGGCAGCCTTCGAAAGCCACCTGGACGACTACGCGGCCGTCGTCTTCCTCTCCACCAGCGGCGAGGTCCTGACCCCGACGGGCCGCCAACTCCTCACCGCCTACGTCGAGTCGGGCGGTGGCTTCGTCGGCATCCACGCCGCGGCCTGCACCGAGTACGACTGGCCGTACTACGGCGACCTCCTCGGGGCCCGCTTCGACCGGCACCCCGCCCACCAGCCCGGCCGGGCGGTCGTCGAGGACCGCACGCACCCGTCCACTCAACACCTGCCTGCCCTATGGCAGTTCACGGACGAGTGGTACGACTTCCGCACCAGCCCGCGGAGTTCGACGCACGTCCTCGTCTCCGCCGACGAATCCTCCTACGAGGGCGGCCGGATGGGCGCCGACCACCCCCTGGCGTGGTGCCACGGGAAGGGCGACGGCCGGGTCTTCTACACGGCCCTGGGGCACGCCTCGGAGGCGTACGAGGACCCGGACTTCCGCGCCCATCTGCTCGGCGGCATCAACTGGGCGGCGGGGCTGAGCTAGCAGCCCGCACACCGCCAGGGCCCCGTACATCGCCAGGGCCCCGTGCGCAGCCAGGGCCCGTGCATCGCCAGTGAGCCCGGTTCGTTCTGTTCGCAGGAGGAAACCGGGCTCGTCCCACGGCCGGAACAGCCGCGTCTCAAGTGTCCGGATCTCTCGGTGAACCTCGCTCGGCCGGCAGCCGTAGACGACCACAGCGGGCGCCCCGATGAGCCCACTTCTGGAGACCGGACAGCCGGCCGAGCACGGAATGGGAATGGACGAGATGCACATCTTCGACGGCGCTTCGAGCGCCCGCAAACTGCGGCTGCTTCGGCTCTACAGACGAAATCCACGGCGCATGCTGGTCGTTCCGCTGGACCATCCGCTGACGGACGGGCCCATTGCCGGGGGCGGTTTCGGACTCAACCGACTGGTCGGTCAGTTGGCGACGAACGGCGCCGACGCCGTGGTCCTGCACAAGGGAAACGTCCGCCGTGTGGATCCGGCCTGGTTCACTCAGACGTCGCTCATCGTGCATTTGAGCGCGAGCACCGCCCACGCCCCCGACCCCGATGCGAAATGCCTGGTCGCCACCGTCGAAGAGGCATTGCGGCTCGGCGCCGACGCGGTCAGCGTGCACGTCAACGTCGGTTCCCGTGAAGAGGCCCGGCAGATAGCCGACATGGCGGTCGTGGCAGAAGCCTGCGACCGCTGGAACATTCCGCTGATGGCGATGATGTATCCCAGAGGGCCGCGCGTCACCGACCCTCGTGATCCGGCGCTGGTCTCCGCCGCCGTGACCGTCGCGGCCGAACTCGGGGCCGACCTGATCAAGACCTACGCCCTCGCATCGGATATGGACATGCTGCGCCTGACGGCGTCCTGTCCGGTACCGATTCTGGTGGCCGGCGGACCACGGGTCGGCCATGAGAAAGCGTTGCTGGAATTCGTAGATGCGGCACTTCGCGGCGGTGCGGCCGGGATCGCCATGGGCCGGAACATCTTCGAATCCGACAACCCGGCCGCCATGACACGCGAATTGGCCCGCCTCGTGCACGGGGACGTACCTCCGCCCGCTCCGGTGGAGTTCCGCGCGCACGGCACGAAAGACCTGAAAGACATGAAGGAGATGGGAAATCATGAAGCTCACGTGGCTTGATGTCCGGGGTGCCGCCGACAAGCGGGCACTTCTCGAAGAGGCGTTGCACCAGCGGCTGGACGGCATCGTCTCGGACAGCCTGGTGGACCTCGCGGACCTGCCCCCCACGGTCAAGAAGATCTTCTTCCCGCACGGCCGGGAGCTCGCGGAGCTTCCCGACGATCTCGGCGCGGCCGACGTGGTGATCGTCGATCCACGTGTGCACGGGACGCCCGCGGAACTCTCGGTGGTGTTTCCGGAAGTCGAGTTCGGACGGTTCGTGGAGATCGTCGACGCGGGGACGCTGGAGGACGCCTGTCAGTCGGCCCGTACGGAGCAGTGGAGTCTGCTGCTGTTCCGTGATCCCACGAAGATTCCGCTGGAGATCGTCATCGCGGCCGCCGCCGGCGCCGAGGGCAGCCTCATCACCGTCGCCGGGGACGTAACGGAGGCGGAGATCATCTTCGGGGTGCTCGAACACGGCTCGGACGGCGTGATGTTGGCGCCGAACGCCGTGGGCGACGCCACCGCCCTCAAGCAGGCGTCCGCCGTCGTGACCCAGCCCCTCGATCTGGTCGAGCTCACGGTGGTCGCCACCGAGCATGTGGGCATGGGGGAGCGGGCCTGCGTCGACACGTGCAGCCACTTCCGTGAGGACGAGGGGATCCTGGTCGGCTCGCACTCCAAGGGGATGATCCTCTGCGTGAGCGAGACGCACCCCCTTCCGTATATGCCGACCCGGCCTTTCCGGGTGAACGCGGGGGCCATTCACTCCTACACGCTTTCCCGTGACGGACGTACCCACTACCTCAGCGAGCTGAAGTCCGGCAGCAAGGTCATGGCCGTGGACGTCAAGGGCCAGACGCGCATCGTCACCGTCGGGCGGGTCAAGATAGAGAGCCGGCCGCTCATCTCCATCGACGCGACATCCGACGACGGTCGTGCCGTCAATCTGATTCTGCAGGACGACTGGCACGTACGGGTGCTCGGCCCGGGCGGGGCGGTGCTGAACAGCACCGAACTCAAGCCCGGCGACCGCGTATTGGGATATCTGCCGGCCGAGGACCGTCATGTCGGCTATCCCATCAACGAGTTCTGCCTGGAGAAGTGAGAGCGCCATGGACGACGAACTCATCGACGCCTATCTGCACCGCATAGGCGCCAAGCGGCCGGAGCGGGTGGACGCGGAGGCCCTGCGTCATCTTCACGAACGCCATGTGCTGTCCGTTCCGTTCGAGAACCTGTTCTTCCTTCTCGGGGAAACGATTCCGTACTCGCTGGACGCGGTCAAGAAGATCGTGCGCGAGCGGCGCGGCGGTGGGTGTTTCGAGCTGAATTCCGCTTTCGCGATGCTGCTGGAAGCGCTCGGATTCCATGTCACCCTGCTGGCCGGCTGCATCTACCGCGGTGAGGTGCTGGACAGTCCTATCGGTCATCTGGCGCTTCGGGTGGAGACCGATGAACCGGACGGACATTCCTGGCTCGTGGACGTGGGGCAGGGAAGTCACAGCCGATGGCCCATGCGGCTGGATCTGCGCACACCGCAGTACGACCCGCACGGTGCTTACCTTGCCGACGAGACCGCCGAAGGGGACATCGACGTCTTCCGAGACGGCTCGCCGCTCTATCGGATGGAAATGAGGCCCCGGAAAATCGAATTCGGTCTCCCTTCCATGTGGTGGTACCAGACCGCCCCCGACTCGCCCTTCAGGAACCGGCTGATCTGTGTCCAGCCCCGGGAGGACGGAAAGGTCACGCTCGCGAACCGGGTCCTCATCAAGGAACAGGGCGGCGAGCGCACCAGGGAGCGGATCGTCACCGAGGAAGGGCTGAAGGAGGCGCTCGGGACCTGGTTCGGCATCCATCTCGACCAGGTGCCGAAGATCCCGGACAGGACCGCGGCGCCGGCCGCCGCCGGAGAGGGGCGTGCGTAGCCATGGCCGGAAACGTGACCGAGGATCTGGCCCGACTCGCCCACGCCAGAGGGTGGTTGGGCCGGACGGCCTTCCTGGCCGACGGCCGCGCCTGGACGTACGCCGAGGTCTTCGACGGCGCCGCGCGGGCCGCGCGGGGCTACCGGTCCGCGGGACTGCGCCGCGGTGACCGGGTCCTGCTGGCCCTCCCCGACAGTGTGGAGATGGTCTGGTCCGCGCTCGGCGCCTGGCAGGCCGGTCTCGTCGCCGTCCCGGTCAACGTCCAGATGAGCTGGGAGGACCTGACCCGGGCCGTGGAGACGGTGGAGCCCGCACTCGCCGTGATCGACCCGGACACCGCGGAACGGCTGGAGACGCCGGGCTTCGCCCCCGCCATCAAGGTCGAGACCCTGGTCGCGGGCGAACCGGACCCGGAATTCGCCGAAGGCGGGGACGCCCCGGCGCTGGCGGTCTTCACCTCCGGTACGACGGGTGCGCCGAAGCTGTGCTTCTTCCTGCACCGCAACTTCGTCGGCCCGCCCGGCCCGCCCGGCCCGAGCAGCGGCGGCACCAGGACGGTCGGGCTGTCGGTGTCCCGCATGTACTTCCTGGGCGGACTGCACTTCTCGGTGCTCACCACCCTCGTCACGGGACAGACCGCCGTCCTGTCGCGCACCCGGGCGACCCCGGCGTCGGTGCTCGGCCTCATCGACCGCCACCAGGTCACCGACCTCTTCGCACAGCCGAGCTTCCTGGCCCGGATGCTCCTCGAACCCGGCCACGCGGAGACGTTCGGCCGCCTCCGTGAGGTGTCGAGCGCGGGGGAGGTCCTCTCGCCACGGCTGCGCGAGCGACTGGTGCCGATCCTGGGGAACCGGCTGATCAACAACTACGGCGCCACCGAGCCCGGCGTGATCTCCATGGGCCGGCCCGCCGCGTACAGCGCTCCGTCGGCGGTCGGCCCCGCCCTGCCCGGCCGGCCGGTGCGCATCGTCGACGCCGACGGCCGGACGCTGCCGGCGGGCCGGCAGGGCGAGCTGCACATCTACGTCGACTTCGCGTCCAGGGGTGTGGCGCGGGGGAGTCTGGGTCCCGATCAACCGACGGACACCTGGTGGCCGACCGGGGACCTGGCGTCGATCGACGACGACGGTGTCATCCACGTGCACGGCCGGCTGGACGACGTCGAGGTGATCGGCGGGCAGAACGTGGTGCCCGGCGAGGTCGAACGGCTCCTGGAGAGCCACCCGCGCGTGCTCGAAGCGGCGGTCAGCTCGGTGCGCCGTCCCGCCGGGGACACGAGTCTGCGCGCCTACGTGGTGACCCTCCCCGAGAGCGAGCCGGCCGACCCGGCGGAAGACGCCGCCCTGGACGCCGAGTTGATCGCCCTGGCCCGGTCCAGGCTGTCCTGGTACAAGGTCCCGCAGGACGTCGTCCGGCTGGACACGCTGCCCCGCAACGCGAACGGCAAGTTCCTGCGCGGACAACTCCGCGCGCTGGGCGGCCAGTTCGTCTGACACCGCGACGGCAGGCCGGGACGGGGCGGCGGACGACCGATCCGCTGCCCCGTACGGCGGGGCGGTGGCCCGCTTCACTTGGCCGGGCGCCACCGGAACCAGTGGTCGACCCCGTCTGACCGGTAGCGGTCGTCCCCGTCGTCGAACCGCACCTCACCCACGAGCCGGCGAGCACCGTCCGGCGCCTCACGGTGCGGCGCGAGGAGCAACTGCAGTTCGTCGTAACGGGCGTCGACCCCTCCGTCCGCCGGATGTTCCTCCAGCCCGCCATCGGGAAGCTGGTACCTGAGGAAGATCGCCCACTGCTCGCGCTCCATCGCCACCGCTGCCTCGCTCGCGGGCCACACGAGGTACTCGTCGGCCTCGTCGGCGCGGTCGTACTCCCGTCCCTCGTAGTAGTGCGGGACACCGTCGACGAGCGCGAGGCCCTTGCGCGGCCCGTCGTACCACTCCAGGTCCACGTACGTGGGCTCGAAGCCGTCCGCGATCAACTGCTGCTTGTCCCATGACATGGCCATATCGGCAGGCTACCGACCGGCGGCCCCCGCAGCCGTGGTCACGATCTACGGTCGGCGTACCGGCCGCCCGGCGCCCCCGTACTCGCCCGCTCCACCAACCGCGTCGACAGCTCCGTCCGCGTCCCCTCCGGACGGTCACCGGCCATCAGCCGGAGCAGCAACCGCAGTGCCGTGGCCGCCATCTCCGACAGCGGCTGGCGGATCGTGGTCAGCGCCGGAGTCACCCAGCGGGCCTCGGGAAGATCGTCGAAACCGACCACGCTGATGTCGCCCGGGATGCTCAACTCCCGTTCCGCCAGCGCCTCGTAGACGCCGAGCGCCATGCGGTCGGAGCAGACGAAGACCGCCGTGGGCGGTTCGGGCAGGTCGAGGAGTTCGCGCATCCGGGTGCGGGCCACGGCCTGGTCGAAGCCGCCGTGGCGGATGTACTCGGGGCGGCCGGGCACCCCGGCGGAGGCGAGCGCGGAGCGGTAGCCGGCGACCCGCGCGCTGCTGCACATCTTGTGGCGGTGGCCGGCGATCACCGCGATGCGTTCGTGGCCCAGGGACAGCAGATGCTCGGTCGCCGTCACCCCGCCCTGCCAGTTGGCCGCGCCGACCGACACCACGCCCGGCGGCGGCTCGTGCACCGGATCGATCATCACGAACGGGATGCGGTGCTGGTCGAGCCAGGAGTACTGGGACGGCGTCAACTCCGCCAGATTGAACAGCACTCCGGAGGAACCGCGGCCGACCAGCCTGTCCAGCCAGCCCCGTTCGGGCCGGTCGGCCCGCGTCCGGGTCAGCCCGGCCGAGACCACCACCTCGAGACCGGCCTCGTACGCCGCCTCCTCCACTCCGTGCAGCACCGCCCCCGACCAGGAACTCTCCAAGGAGTGCACCACCAGGTCGATCATCCCCGGCGCCTTGCTCGCGTCGAACCTGGGCCTGCGCACATACCCGAGCCGCTCCAGCGCCTCCGTCACCCGCCGCCGTGTCTCCGGCGCCACGTCCTCCCGGCCGTTGACCACCTTGGACGCCGTCGGCACGGACACCCCCGCCTCCCGGGCCACGACCGCCAGCGTCGGCCCCGCCGTGACGCTCGCGCTCCCCGTACGGACCATCGGGTACCGCCTCTCCAGCCCGCCCGAGGGCCAACGAAAGTTTCGACCAGCGCTGCTTTCCCGGCCCGGCCGGCAGCCGTCCAGAAAGCGCTTCCTACGATAGGTGCGTGTCAACACGGCGGGAAGACCAGGGAATTCACCTGATGACGCCGACCCCTGCTTTCGAAACCCCGAACAGGGTCAGCCGGGCACGCAGTCGAGGCGGAAACGGGCGAAGTCGGCGGTGAACGCGCCGTCGACCGGATCCCAGGCATGGATGCCCGCCATCGCACCGGTGAACCGCAGCCGCGACCCGTAGTCGTCGGACAGCCGACTGAAGTCCAGCACCGGTCCGACCGGTGTCCGCACCCCCTCCCGCAGATACCAGAACCGGGCATCCGCCCCCTCGACCGTCGCCCCCAGCGTCACCGGGTCGCCGAACTCGACCTCGACGACGGCCACTCGACGGGTACCGTCCTCGTCCCGCTCCACCAGGCTCAGCACCGTACGTCCACCGCCGTCCCGCCACTGCTGCCCATGCTGCCCCTCACCCTCGGGCTCCGCCCAGGTCAGATGCAGGCTCAGATACGCCTCGGCGCCGTACCAGAGCACCAGCCCCGCCGCCTGCGTGAACGTCAACGGCCGTGCTTCTACGGTGACTTCGGCTTCCGCGCGATGCTCCGTGATCCGCTGGGCGAGCAGGCTGTGCGCCCACCGGGACTCCGGTCCGTGCCGCCCCCGCAGCCGGATCCAGCCGGGACGGGCGGTTGGGTCGGCCCAGGAAGGGTCCGGGTACGCGCGCGGACTGCTCCACGGCCATCCCAACGGGCCTTCTGGACAAGGAGCTTGGTCCACCGGGGCTACGGATCGCGTCGCCACGGCGACCTCCTCCGCGGGGTGCCACCCCCCGTCCCGCAGTCTCGGCCAGCCGTCCGCGTCCCAGGTCACCGCCTGGATCGCGGTCTCGCGGCCCAGGGTGCAGCGCGGCCCGTCGGGAGTCGGGACCGGTCGCGCCGTCAGATGGCTCAACACCCAGTCCCCGCCCGGCAGTTCGACCAGCTCACCGTGGCCCGCCTTCTGCAGCGGCACCGACGGATCGTCCCTAGAGGTCAGGAGGGGGCGGTCGTCGAGCTCGTACGGACCGGTGACCGTACGGCTGCGCGCCACCAGCACCCCGTGTTCGTACCCCGTGCCGCCCTCCGCGAGCAGCAGGTAGTACCAGCCGCCCCGCCGCACCAACTTCGGCCCCTCCACGAGCCGTTCGTGCTGGAGCAGCAGATGGGTCGCACCGGTCGGGGCGAGCGTGTCGCGGTCCAGCTCGGTCGCGACGATGCCCGCGAAGCGCCGGCCGCCGGGGCGACAGTCGTTCTGGAGGTTGAGCAGCCACAGCCGGCCCTCGTCGTGGAACAGTGCCGGGTCGAAACCGTGACTCGCGACCCGGCGCGGAGCGGTCCACTTCCCGCCGATGTCCGTGGCCGTGGTGATGTAGGTGTCGGCGTCGAAGTACGGCGTGCCGACCGAGCGGACGATCGAGTACGTCAGCCAGAACCGCTCGCCGTCCCAGCTCAGCGAGGGCGCCCAGATGCCGCCCGAGTCCGGGACGCCCGCCAGGGAGTCGCCGGGGACCGCGCCTCGGACGTGGCCCGCGTACTCCCAGTGCGCGAGGTCCCGTGAGCGGTGGACCGGGATCGTCGGGAACCACTCGAAGGAACTGTTCGCCACGTAGTACCAGTCGCCGACCCCGACCATCGAGGGGTCGGGGGCGAAGCCTCGGACAACAGGGTTGTGCAGCAAGGTCACTTGAGGGCTCCCAGGGTGACCCCGGTACGCCAGTAGCGCCGCATCGCCACCATCATCACGGCCATCGGGACGATGGACAGCAGCGCGCCGGTCAGGACCAGGCTGGTGAGGTCGACGCCCGACTCCAGGCGTTTGCCGGACCAGTTGTAGAGGCCGATGTTGAGGGTCCAGTTCTCCTCGCCACGCAGCACGGTCAGCGGGAGGAAGAAGGCGTTCCATGTGTTCACGAACGCGAGCAGGAACACCGTGGCGCCGCCCGTCGTCATCATCCGCAGCACGATGCTGAAGAAGATGCGGAGCTCGCCCGCGCCGTCCAGCCGGGCCGCCTCCAGGAGTTCGAAGGGGACCGTGGCCTCCGTGTACACCTTGGCGAGGTAGACGCTGAACGGGTTGATCAGGCAGGGGATCAGCATCGCCCAGGGGGTGTCGACCAGGCCGATCTTCGAGAACATCAGGTACAGCGGGAGCGTGAGCAGCGCGATCGGGATCAGGAACGAACCCACCACACACGCGAACACCGCGCTGCGGCCCGGGAATTCGAAGCGCGCCAGGCCGTAGCCCGTGGCGAGGGCGATGAGCGTGCCGCCGAGGGAGCCGACACCCGCGTACAGGAACGAGTTGGCGGTCCAGCGCAGGAAGATGCCGTTCTCGTAGGTGAAGACCTGACGCAGGTTCTCCCACAGGTGCATGCCGGAGAACCACAGGCCGTTGCTCTGGTACAGGCCCGTGCGGTTCTTGGTCGCGGCGACGATCAGCCACCACACCGGGAACAGGCTGTAGGCGCTGGCCAGGACCAGACCGACGAGCAGGAAACGCTGGCCGCCGCGTGAACGGGCCGTCGGATCGGGCTTGTTGAGCCGTCGGACCTGATGAGCTGTCCGGCGGTCCTCGGTGAGGGTCATGCGTCGGCCTCCTTCGCGGTGAGCCGGTAGAAGAGGAAGGAGGCGAGGCCGAGGATGAGGGCCAGCAGCACCGAAAGGGCCGCCGCGTAGTGGTAGTTGCCCGCGTTGAACGCCTGGTTGTAGATGATCATGATGGGCGTGAAACTGTCGTTCACCGTCTGCGGGGTGACGTTCCGGAACAGCGCCGGCTCGTTGAAGATCTGCAGCATCTGGATGATCGAGAGCATCCCGGTCAGCACCAACGCCCCGCGCACGTAGGGGATTTTGATGCTGCGGGCGACCTGGAACTCGGAGGCGCCGTCCAACCGGGCGGCCTCGAAGAGGTCGCGGGGCACACCCTGGAGCGCGGCGTAGATGATCACCATGTTGTAGCCGATGCCGTGCCAGGTCAGCAGGTTGCCGATGGACGGCCACACCATCGAGGGCGCGAAGAAGTTCCAGGACAGTCCGAACACCTTGCCCAACGGTGTCAACGGGCCGACGTCCGGGCTGTACAGGTTGATCCACACGATCGCCGCGACCACTCCGGGGATCATGTACGGCACAAGCAGCAGGATGCGAAAACGTCCGGCGACCTTCGAGGACAGCGCGTCCAGGAACAGCGCCAGCAGCAGGCTGACGAGCAGCATCACCGGGATCTGCACGCAGGCGAACAGCACCACGCGCAGCACCGAGTTCATGAACGCCGAGTCGGTCAGGCCCTGTTGGTAGTTGTCGAGGCCGGAGAACTTCTCCGTGGAGCCGCCGAGGCCGAGCCCCGACTGGTGCTCCACGAACAGCGACTCGTAGACGGCGTACCCGATCGGGATCAGGTAGAGGAACACGAAACCGAGCTGGAAGGGCACCGTGAACGCGGCACCCTTCCAGCGCTGGGAGCGAATCATCGGCGCTGCCTCAGCCCTTGACGCTGATACCGCGGGACTTCAGGTCCTTGACCGTCCACTCCTGCATGTGGGCCAGCAGATCGGTGACCTTCTCGTCCTTGCTGATCACCTTCGCCCAGCCCGTCTGGAGTTCGGTGAACATCGCGGTCCAGTCCGGGCCGAACACCCAGTCCGAGGTGACGGTGCCCAGGCTGTCGGTGACGACCTTCTTCGCGGGCTCGTAGTTGGTGCCGAGCAGTTTGTCCGAGATCGCCTCGTCGACGTACGCGTTGCTGTCGGCCAGCGCCGGCATCACACCGTTGCCGGTGGTCGGGCTCGCCATCGTCTTCACCGCGCCGGTGTCGGTCGACATCCACAACGCGGCCTCGGCGGCCTGCTGTTGGTGCGCGCACTGCTTGGTCACCAGGGTGACGCCACCGCTCTGGTTGGTCCCGGCGGGCGTCTTGGCTGCCTCGCCCGCGAAGGTCGGCCAGGGCGACAGCGCCCACTTGCCGTCGGACTTGGTGAAGTTCTGCACCATGCCTGCCATCTGCCAGGTGGAGATCTGCCGGGTCGCGGTGCCGCCGTTGTCGTAGTTGCGCTGTACGGCCGCGTAGTCGGCGAAGGAGAGCTTCGAGTCGAGGTCGTTGTCGATGATGTCCTGGATCACCTGGGCGGCCTTGAGGCTGCCCGCGTCCTGGAAGTCCACCTTCCAGGAGTTGCCGTCGATGGCGTACCAGTGCGCCCCGGCCTGCATGGCGAGGACCTCCAGGGTGCTCGGGTCCTCGCCGGCGTAGTTGGTGATCTTGATGCCGTGCTTCTTGAGCACCTTGCCCGCGGCGATGAACTCGTCCCAGGTCGTGGGTGCCTTGAGGCCGTACTTCTGGAATATGTCCGTGCGGTAGATGGTGAACGCGGGGGCCGAACTGGTCGGCACGCCATAGGACTTGCCCTGCACCTGCGCACTGGCCCACGCGCCCGCGTTGAACTTGTCCTGGTCGGCCGAGACGTACTTCGAGATGTCGGCGAGCGCGCCCTGCGAGACCCAGGTGGTCACGTACTCCGCCGTGTTCTGCACCAGGCAGGGCGCGTTGCCGGCCTTGACCGCGTTGGTGAGCTGCTTCTGCATCGTCAACTGGTCGGTGACCTTGGTGTACTTGAGCTTGATGTCCTGGTGAGCGGCGTTGAACGCCTTCACGACCGCGTCCTGCCCGTTGGCCCAGCCCCAGAAGGGGAGGGTGACCGGACCGGAGGACGTCTTGTCTCCCGAGCCGGATCCGCCGCAGGCGGAGAGCAGACCTGTCAGGGCGAGGCCCGCGACAACCGCGCGAGCGAACCTTCTCCGGGGGCTGGTGAAGTTCATCAGACCGTGTTCCTTCGGAAGAGAAGAGGTAGAAACCGGTTGCTGGGAAGGTAGGCAGGATGGCCTGTTAGGAGCAAGAGGCGTGCAGCAAATTGTTTCGATCGCCCTGGACAGACCCCATCTGGCCAGGGGATTTGAAGAGAAACCGGTTACGTAACTCTGAGTTTCCCGGGAGCTTCCTAGCCCCGCGGCGCGGGCGGACGCACCGAGTTCCGTACGACGACATGCGTGCCCAGCACCAGATGGTCGCCGTCGCCGCCCCTGCGCCGGCCCGTGCCGCCGCCCTCGCGCCGGTCCGCCACCGCGCGCAGCGCGACCCGGCCCATCTCCTCGTACGGGACGTGCACGGTGGTGAGTTGGGGGGTGAGCTGGGAGGCCAGCGGGATGTCGTCGTAGCCGACGATGGACACGTCCTCGGGCACCCTGAGGCCCGCCGCGCGCAGCGCCTGCATGGCGCCCGCGGCGACCACGTCGGTCCCCGCGAGGACCGCGGTGAAGTCCACCCCGTCCTTCAGGGTGTCCTCCACCGCCTCGTACCCGTGCTCGTAGTCGTACGGACCGTGCCGCACCATCCCCGGGTCGAACGGCACGCCGTACGCCTCGAAGGCCCGTTGGGCCCCCCTCAACCGGCCCTGGGCCGTGGTGAGTTCGGCGTGCCCGGGCAGGACCAGGACCCGGCGGTGGCCGGCCGAGAGGAGGTGGCTGGCCATGGCGTAGGCGCCGCCCTCGTTGTCGTAGTCGACCGTCGTCGCCGGGACGTCACCCTCCAGCGGCGGGCGGCCGACGAGCACGAGGTGCGAGCCGGCCGCGTCGAGGGAGCGGGCGAAACTGCCCATCCGCACCTGGTACTCGTCGACGTCGTACGCGCCGCCCAGCAACACCACGGCGGCGACGCCCTGTTGACGCATGAGGTTGACCAGTGCCAGCTCACGCTCCGGGTCGTCGCCGGTCGTGCCGACCAGGGAGAGCCAGCCGCGCAGGGTGGCCGCGCCCTCAACGCCCTTGGCCACGTGGGCGAATGCCGCGCCGGTGATGTTGTTGATGAGGATCGCCACCGTGGGCGTGCCGCCGCCGGCCAGGGAACGGGCGTGCGCGTTGGTGACGTAGTCCAGGTCGCCGACCACCTTCATCACCCGGCGGCGCAGCTCCTCCGACACCGGGTAGTTGCCGGACAGCACGCGCGAGACGCTCGCCACGGAGACCCCGGCGCGCTCCGCCACGTCCCGGATCGTCGCCCGGCCGACGTCGCCCGACGCCTTGCGCTGACTCACCGTAGCGACTCCTTCACCATGACCGCGTTCGTACCGGGCGCCCGGGGGTCTGCTCCCGCGCCGGTCCGGAAACCGTATCCCAAGGTCGTTCCCGGTGCACCGGCCTGTGGACGGCCGGGATCAGGCGACACGGGCCAGGTCCGCGTGCCGTACCTCGTGGACCGGCGGCAGGCCCGCGGCCAGGCGTTCCAGCTCGTCGACGACGATGCCGCCGAGCCGCGCCAGTTCGTTGCCGAGGGAGCCCGCGATGTGCGGGGTGAGGAAGACGTTGGGCAGCTTGTACAGCGGGGACGTGGGGGGCAGCGGCTCGGGTTCGGTGACGTCGAGGATCGCGGTCAGCCGGCCGGAGAGCAGCTCGTCGGTGAGGGCCTCGTGGTCGATCAGGGCGCCCCGCGAGGTGTTGATCAGGACGCCGCCGTCGCGGATGAGGGCGAGCCGTCCGCGGTCCAGCATGCGCTGTGTCTCGGGGATGTCCGGGGCGTGCAGGCTGACGATGTCGCTGCCGCTCAACAGGTGGTCCAGCGGCAGGAGTTCGGCACCGAGCACGGCGGCCTCGGTGACACTGACGTACGGGTCGTGCAGCAGCACCTCGAAGTCGTAGGGCCGCAGCAGTTCCAGCAGTCGGCGGCCCACGCGGGAGGCGCCGATCACGCCGATCCGGCGGCCGAGGTTGCCGATCGCCGCGGTCTCGGCGGGCGTCGGGTACGCGTGCGCGTGCCGGAAGCGCTCCCGCTGGGCGAAGGCGTCCTTCCCGGCGAGCAGGATCATCGCGAGGGTGTACTCCGCGACCGGCAGCGCGTTCCCGGTGACCGCGCTGGAGACGGTCACCCCGCGCTCCCACAGCGCCTCGCCGACCAGCGAGCGGATCGAGCCCGCCGCGTGCAGCACGGCGCGCACCCGGGGTGCCGCAGCCAGCGCGTCGGCGTCGAGGTGCGGGCAGCCCCACCCGGTGATCAGCACCTCGGCCCCGGCAAGGGCTCCGGCGGCCTCGGGTGCGGCGAAGTCCTGGACGACGAGCCCCGGGTCGATCTCGGCCGTCTGCCGGAGCCGGGCCATCAGGGGTGGGGGGAAGAGCAGGGGCAGGTGCACCGGATCCATGGCGAACACGGCCCTCGGCGGCTGGGCGCTGGGCATGACCCTCCAGTAGTGCGACATGAGGATGAGGGAGGAAACGTTTTCTGAAAGCGTCTTCTACCGTAGATCTGCCGGGGAGCGGGGGTCAATCGGTGAGTGAGGGCGCAGCGGACGGAAACATCGCGTGACCCGTCCAGCGGAGTTCGTCCGCCGGAATAGCGGGGTGCGATGTGATGCTCTGATGAGCATGGTTCACGAGCGCGGTGAGGAGCTGGTGGGCAGATGACGGCAGAGCGGACGAACCCCGTGGTCGGCACCCCCTACGGGGCGGTGCGCGGCCGGTACGAGAACGGCATCGCGGTCTTCCGGGGCATCCCCTACGCGGCGCCCCCCTTCGGCCCCCACCGGTTCCGCCCGCCCGTCCCGCCCGAGCCCTGGACCGGAGTGCGCGACGCGCTCGCCTTCGGCCCGACCCCGCCGAAATCGCCGTACTCCGAGGCCTTCGCCAAACTGCTCTCCGACCCCGTCGTGCCCGGCGACGACTGCCTCAACCTCAACGTGTGGACCCCGGAGCCCGGCCCCGGCGCCCGGCTGCCGGTCATGGTGTGGCTGCACGGCGGCGCGCTCACCCGGGGCTCGTCGGCCGTCCCGGTCTACGACGGACAGGCCTTCGCCCGCGACGGAGTCGTGTTCGTCTCGGTCAACTACCGCCTGGGCGTGGAGGGTTACGGCCTCTTCCCGGACGCCCCCGCCAACCCCGGCCTGCGCGACCAGCTCGCCGCGCTGCGCTGGGTGCACGAGTCCGTCGCGGCGTTCGGCGGCGACCCCGACCGGATCACCCTCTTCGGCCAGTCCGCCGGCGCGATCAGCACCGGCGCCCTGCTCGCCGCCCCGCAGGCCCAGGGACTGGTCCGGCGGGCCGTCCTGCAGAGCGGGCCGCCGGAGGCCTTCGACCGCGACAAGGTGCGGCGGATGGTGCGCCGGATGGCGACCCGGCTGAAGATCCCCGCCACCGCCGAGGCCTTCGCCGCCGTCGACCGTGAGCTGCTCCTGCGCACCCAGGCCGACGTGGGCAGACTCAGCAGCCCGGTGCTCGGCGGACCCACGTTCGGGATCGTCATCGACGGCGACCTCGTGCCCCGCGACCCGCTGGAGGCCCTCGTCGACGGCGAGGCGGGCCGGGGCGTCGACCTGATGCTGGGCTGGACCCGCGACGAGTACCGGCTGTGGCTGGTCCCCGGCGGCCTGCACGAGCGCGTCGACCGGCTCGGCGCGGTCGCCCTGGCCGGCGCGATGGCCCGCTGCCACTGCGGTGTCGAGGTCGCGCGCGGCTACCGCGCCCTGCACCCCGGCGCCGGCACCGCCGAGACCGTCGGCCAGCTCGTCACCGACCACCTGCTCCGCTACCCGCTGCACCGTCTCGCCGAGGCCCGCCCCGGCACCTCCCACGTGTACGAGTTCGCCTGGCCCTCCAACCTCCCCGACCTCGGCTCCTGCCACGCCCTGGAACTCGGCTTCGTCTTCGACACCGGCGACATCCCCGAGTCCGCGAAACTCGCGGGCCAGGGCGCGCCCCAGGAACTCGCCGACGCCATGCACGGCGCCTGGGTGCGGTTCGCCGTGGACGGCGACCCCGGCTGGCAGACCTGGGACGACACCCATCCGGTACGGATCTTCGGCGAAGGCGCCCCCTACGTGGCGCACGGCCCGCGCGACCCCGAGTTCGCCCTGTGGGCGGCCGACGCCGAGGCCAAGGAAGCGGCAGCGGTCCCGGTCGAGCGCCCACCCGCGCGGAGCGCCACCGAACTGCGGTCCGTCGTACGCCGGCTGCGGCGGACCGGGGATGTGCGGCGGTCTTCGTGAGCGCCCGGGGACGGGACGGAAACCGGTTGCCCAACGCCGGTCGCCGACAACAGCCGCGCTGACGCGGGCGAATTGGCCGACGTACGCCTCTCCTCCCGGCCGTCGCCCGCTGCTACCCTCCGCGCAGGGAACCGGTTGCCGGACGTGTTGCCACAGGCCGGGGAGGGCGGGGCGGTACATGACCAGGAAGAGCCAGGACGCGAACGGGAGCACCATCCGGGACGTGGCGGCCCGCGCCGGGGTGTCCGCGTCCACGGTGTCGCGGGTGCTCGGCGGCGACTACCCGGTGAGCACGGCGACCCGCACGCGCGTGCTGCGGGCCGTACGCGAACTGGACTACGTCGCCGACGCCCGCGCCAAGGCCGTGGCGGGCGTCGGGACACCGACCCTCGCCTTCGTCCTGGAGGACATCACGGGACCGTCGTTCGCGCTGATGGCGCACGGCGTGGAGCGTGAGGCGACCCGGCTCGGCCATCTCTGCCTGGTGTGCAGCACGGAGGGCGACGTCCAGCGCGAACTGGACTTCATCGAGACCATGCGCGCCCAGCGCACCGCCGCCGTGATCCTCGTCGGCGGCACCGCGGACACCCCCGAGTACCGCGAGCGCACCCGCCGTATCGCCGACTCGCTCGCGGCGGCCGGCTCCCGGCTCGTGCTCTGCGGGCGCCCGCCGCTCGGCCCGGGCGCACCGGTCACGGTCATCGAGTACGACAACGAGGGCGGCGCCTACGCCCTCGTCGCGCACGTCCTGGCCCAGGGCCACCAGCGTGTCCTGTTCCTCGGCGGCAAGCCGGACCACGCGACCGCGCAGGGCCGTGAACGCGGTTACCTCGCCGCGCACCGCGCCCGCGGCCTCGAACCCGACCCGGAACTCCTGCTCCACGGCGACTTCACCCGCGACTCGGGCCACCGCCTGATGCGCCAGGCGCTCAGCCGGAAACTGGAGTTCACGGCCGTGGTCGCCGCCACCGACATGGTCGCGGCGGGCGCGCTCACCGCGCTGCACGAGGCGGGCCTGGACGTCCCCGGCGATGTCTCCCTGGCCGGCTACGACGACATCCCGTTCGCCCGCGACCTGCACCCGGCGCTGACCACGGTCCATGTCCCCTACGAGGAGCTGGGCCGCCTCGCCGTACGCACCGCGCTGGGCCGCACGCCGGAGTCCCCGGACGAGCACCTGCTGCTGGGCACCCACGTGGTCGTGCGGAACTCGATCGCGGCCGTCACCGTGTGAGCGTCCGCCTGATGGAGGTGATCGCCTCGGGCCCCACCCGGCAGCACCCGCCGATCAGCCGCGCGCCGGCCGCCCGCCAGCGCTCGACCTGCTCGGTGGTGAAGGTGGCACGGCCCGTCCACGCGCGGGCGCCGGCGTCCCAGGTCTCGCCGCTGTTGGGGTAGACGACGACCGGCTTGCCGGTGACGCGGGCGGCGATCTCGACCGCGCCCTCGACGTCCTCGGGCGCGCAGCAGTTGACGCCGACCGCGATGATCTCGTCCGCGTCGGCGGCCAGCGCGAACGCCTCCTCCAACGGCTGCCCCGCACGGGTGCGGTCACCGGCGATCGAGTACGACAGCCAGGCCGGCACCCGCAGTCCGCGCACCGCCCGCAGCAGCGCCTCGGCCTCGACGGTGTCCGGGATCGTCTCCAGGGCCAGCACATCCGGTCCGACGGCGTCCAGCGCCTCAATGCGGGGCCGGTGGAAGGCCTCCAGCTCGGCGACGCTCAGCCCGTACCGGCCCCGGTACTCGGAGCCGTCCGCGAGCATCGCACCGTACGGCCCGACCGAGCCCGCCACGTACAGGGGCCGCTTGACGCCCCGCCGCCAGCTCTCCACCGCCGCGTCCAGGGCCAACTCCACGCTCAGGCCGATGAGTTCGCTCGCCCGGTCGCGCTTGACCCCGCGCTTCGCGAAGCCCTCGACGGTGGCCTGGTAGCTGGAGGTGATCGCGACATCGGCGCCCGCCTCGAAGTACGCGAGGTGCGCCTCGGTGATCGCCTCGGGCTCGTCCGCGAGCAGCCGCGCCGACCACAGCTCGTCGCTCAGATCGTGCCCGGCCGCCCCGAGCTGGTTGGACAGACCCCCGTCGAGGACGAGCGTCCCGGCGGCGAGGGCGTCGGTGAGGGGGGCGGAGGTGTCGCTGGTCATGCCCCGACGCTAGTCGATACGGCCGTACCCGTCGGTCTTTGTCCACCTGCTGAAAGGATCGCCCACCATGGGGAACATCACGGAAGCCGAAGCGCGGGACGTCCTGGATCACTCCGTCGGACCGGTCTCCGCGACACCCCTCACCCACAACCTCAGGAACGGGGTCACCGCGGGCGTCTGGACCGTCACGGCGGGCGACCGCACGGCCGTCCTCAAGGTCCTCACCCGCGGCAAGGACGCCACCGGCCGCTGGGCCGCCTCCGACGACCCCCGCCACTGGAACTACTGGCTGCGCGAGGCGAACATCTACGACTCCGGGCTTGCGCGGAGCTGGCAGCCGTACGGCATCCGCGCGCCCCGGCTGCTCGCCCGGGTCGAACGGGCCGACGGGGACGTGGCGTTGTGGCTGGAGCAGGTGCGGGGTGAGCCGGGCACCGCCTGGCCGCTCGCCCGGCACGTCGAACACGCCCGCCGTCTCGGTGCCGCGCAGGGCGCCGCGCCCGTCCTCGACGAACCCTGGCTGTCGCACCGCTTCCTGCGCCAGTACGTCGGCAGCAACACGCTCGGCGAGGAACTCCTCGACGACGACGCGGCCTGGCAACAGCCCCTGGTCCGCGACCACTTCCCCGCCGGACTGCGCCACGACATGGTCCGGCTGCACCACGACCGCGAGTGGTTCCTGGACGTCATGGAGGCCCTGCCCCGCGCCTTCAGCCATCTCGACCAGTGGCCCGCCAACGTCCGCTCGCACGGCTCGGACAGCGTCCTCTTCGACCGGGCCTTCGCCGGCGACGGCGCCCTCGGCGAGGACCTCGGCAACTACCTCCCCGACTCCGTCTTCGACCTGTTCGTCCCGGCCCGCAGCCTGCCCGGGTACGCGGCGCGGGCCTACGGCGCCTATCTGCACGGCCTGCGGGAGTCGGGCAACCAGACCGACGAACGGCTCGTCCGCCTCGGGATGTGCGCCTCCGCCGTGAAGTACGACTGGCTCACCGCCGCCATGCTCGCCCGCGCGAGCGAGCGGCAACTGGACTACGGCGGTGAGCGCGGCGTCTCCGCCGAACTCCGGTACCGGGAGCGGGGGTTGACCCTCGCGTTCCTCGCGGGGTGGGCAGCCGAGGCGCGGGCGCTGGCCCGGCAACTCGGCTTCCCGGAGGCGCCGAGCGGCCGCTAGCCCTACGCCGCGTGCCGCAGCCCTACGCCGCGTGCTTCCCGCCCCCGCGCTTGCCACCGCCCCGTGTGCGGGCGGTCGCCGGGACCAACAGGCCGCCCAGCAGGCCGAGTCCGAGCGCGTAGGGCCACCAGCCGAAGCCGTCGCTGCGGGCGGTGTTCGCCGTGCGGGCCTCGGTGACCTTCGTCGTTCCTGACGACTCGGTGCGGTGGGTGGGGGAGGGGCTGCTCGCGGTGACCGCGGTCAGGGCGACGTCGTTGCCGTCGCCGCCCCGGTAGCTGATGCGGTACGTCGTGTCGGCGAGCTTCAGCTTGGCGCCCTCACGAAGTCCCTTGAAAGCGCCGGTCGTTGCGCCACTGCCCGTGTGGTCGAGGATCGTGACGGTCCGCGCGGGGTGCGTCCCGGCGGCCGAGAGGTCCAGGTCGCCGGCCAGTCCGACCTTGCCCGCGACCTTCAACGGCTTGGCTCCCAGGACCAGTTCGCCCTTCGCACTCTGCGTGTAGTTCCCGGTCACAGTGAGCCCGGTCGTCACCAAGCTGTCGTTCGTCACCGAACCCTTCACCGTGCCCACACCGGTTAGGCTGGTCGCCACACGCAGCCCGGCCACCCCCGCGTCCAGCCGCGCACCCGCCGAGGTGAGCCGGATCGCCTTGCTGTGCGCGAGAGTTGCCCCCGACCTGAGCGCCAGCGTGCCCTTCGAGACCGTCGTCGTCCCCGTGTACGTCACCGCCGTACCGGTGAGCGTCGTCGTCGCGGCGCCGGACTGGACCAGGGACCCCTTGCCGCTGACGTGCGCCAACTGGACGCCGAGTGCCGCATTGCGCAGCACCAGGGTCCCGTCGTCGACGATCCGCCGCACCTCCGTGCCGGTCAGCAACCCGCCGTCGCCGCCCGCCTTCCCGGTGCCCAGCCGCAGCACCGCCCCCTTCTCCACGGTCGTGGAACCGTCGTAGTACTGCGGCGCCGCGAAGGTCACGTCGTTGCCGCGCGTCCCCGCGATGACGATGTCCCCGGTGCCGGGCGCGGCCAGCGTGTCGTGGTACTTGCCGCCGCCGATCGGCGCACCGAGGGTGACCGGACCGTCGTAGTCGAAGGTCAGCCGGGACCGGACCCCGCTCGCCGCATGCAGGTTG
Organism: Streptomyces sp. NBC_01478; assembly: GCF_036227225.1. Taxonomy (GTDB): domain Bacteria; phylum Actinomycetota; class Actinomycetes; order Streptomycetales; family Streptomycetaceae; genus Streptomyces. The sequence goes on from NZ_CP109444.1 coordinate 9,107,106, forward strand.
ATGTAGACGGTGTCCTTGGTGCCCGGCATGAAGATGCGGTGGGTGGTGCCGTCGCCCCACTGGACGTCCGCGCCCTCGATGTTGGTGCCGCGCTTGTTCAACTGGTGGGCGATGGCACGCCAGTTGAGGTTCGAGTCGCTGAGGGACGGGTTCGTGTCGCCGCCCTGGTCGCTGTAGCTGTACTGGCCCGTGAGGACGACCTTGCTGCCCGGGCGGGAGTGGACGTTGACGTCGCTGCCGTACTCGCGCTGGTAGAAGTTCTGGCGCAGGGTGATCGTCTGGTAGAGCGGGGTGTCGATGATCCAGGAGCCCTGGTTGAGGATCGCGCGGGCGTTGGGCAGTGCCACCGGGTACTCGGGGCGGCCGACCGCCATGCCCGTGCCGTTGTCAATCACCCCTGAGAAAGGGTGAGTTCCGGCGAGGTCGAGGGTGCCCCACATGTTGCGGGGCTGGGTGACCAGGCCCGAGCCGCTGATCGTGCCGATGTTGAACGTGCGGGTCAGGGAGAGACGCAGGGTGCCGTCGACCCGGACGTTCAACTCGTTGAGCTGGTAGCCGGGTGTGCTGTAGGGGAAGTGGCCGATCAGGCCGGTCCCACCACCCGTGCCGTACTGGAGAGTTGTGCCGCGGTCGACCGTGATCGCGGGCGGGTCCGGATTGCTGACAGTGGTGTACGGGTGGTTGCCGCCCTGGGTGGTCACCTTCTGCCGCTGCCGGGCCGCCGGGAGCGTGAGGTCGCTGTCCTTGGTGAGGATCAGCGTGCCGCCGCCGCGCACGGTCAGCGTCCCCTGGCCGCGGAACACCCCGTCGTACGTCGTCGTCCCGGACGGCACGGTGACCACCGTGTCGCCGGTGAGCGTGACATCGCGGTCCGCGAGGACGTCGGCGGTGGCGTCACGGGCGCCGGCGGCCGAGGCCGGGGGAGCCCCGACCAGGAGGGCGACGGTCGCGAGGGCGCCTACGGCGGCTGAGGTCTTGTGGGTATGGCTGCGCACGTCACTGGAGACGGGCGCCGGCCGCGGCGATAACAGAAATCTCGCGTCCATCTTTGTCACGCGCGACCCGTTGACCTTCCCGTAACACACCCATACCTTTTCGGCGTTCGTAATGACAGATGGCGTACGAAATCCCGAACCCCCCACTGTTTCCTGCCTTGTTGTCCCCCCACCTTCGAGAGGCGTCAGATGAGACGTGTGTACGCAATCCTCGTCGCCCTGTGCTGCGTGCTCGCCGCCGCACTGGTGACCGCAGGACCGGCCCAGGCCGCGGCCCAGACCATCACCAACGGCACGCAGTTCACCGACACCTCGGGCAACGCCGTGCATGCGCACGGCGGCGGGGTGATCAAGGTCGGCAGCTACTACTACTGGTTCGGCGAGGACCGGAACTCCGACAACACCTTCAAGTACGTGGACGCCTACCGCTCCACCGACCTGAAGAACTGGGAGTTCCGCAACCACGTCCTGACCCAGTCCAGCGCCTCCGAACTCGGCACCGCCTACATCGAGCGGCCGAAGGTCATCTACAACGCGTCCACCGGCCAGTTCGTGATGTGGATGCACAAGGAGAACGGCGTCGACTACAGCGAGGCCAGGGCCGCCGTCGCCGTCTCCTCGACCGTGGACGGCAGTTACACCTACCAGGGCAGCTTCCAGCCGCTCGGCGACAACATGTCCCGGGACATCACGACCTTCGTCGACACCGACGGCACCGCCTACATGGTCTCCGCCGCCAACGAGAACTACGACCTGCACATCTACAAGCTCACCGCCGACTACACCGCCATCGCCGGCCTGGTCGCCAACCCGTGGGTCGGCGGACACCGCGAGGCACCGGCCCTGTTCAAGCGCAACGGCGTCTACTTCATGCTGACTTCGGCGGCCACCGGCTGGAGCGCCAACCAGCAGCAGTACGCCACCGCCACCAGCATCACCGGCCCCTGGACGGCCTTCACCAACGTCGGCGACTCGACCACGTACAACTCGCAGACCGCCTACGTCCTCCCGATCACGGGGACTTCGGGCACCTCGTACCTCTACATGGGCGACCGCTGGGGCAACTCCTTCGGCGGCACCGTCAACGACTCCCGTTACGTCTGGCTGCCGTTGACCTTCCCGACCACGACCTCGATGTCCATGGCGTCCTGGTACCCGGAGGTGGCGATCGACACGGCCGCCGGCACGATCAGCGGCACGAGCGCGACGTACAACACGCTCATCGCCAGGAACAGCGCCAAGTGCGCGGACGTGGCCAACCAGTCGCTGTGGCAGGGCGTCGCGATCAGCCAGTACACCTGCAACAGCGGCACCAATCAGAAATGGTGGTTCAAGGACCTCGGCACCGGCTACTACGAACTCATGGGCCGGGGCAGCTCGTTGTGCCTCCAGGAGAACTCGACGAACGTCACCCAGGAGAACTGCACCGGCGCCACCGCCCAGCAGTGGAGCCTGACCACCTCCGGCAGCTACGTCCTCGTGAAGGCCAGGACGAGCGGCGAGTGCCTGGACGTGAACGGCGCGTCCACCGCCAACTCCGCCGCGATCATCACGTATACGTGCAGCGGGGCGACCAACCAGCAGTGGACGCGCGGTAGTTGAGAGCCCGATTACCGGACCGGATTCCAGCCGTCCGTGCCCGCCAGATATTTCTGGGCCGTGTAGTTCGCGGCCTGGGAGTCGGTGAGCTGCGGGCGGTTGGAGTTCACCGTGGCGCCCGCGCCGGTGTTCTTGTACTCGAAGAAGCGGGCGTTCTTCCAGGAGTACCCGCTCATGTCCGTCCAGGGCCCCGCGACCTTCACGGCGGCGGGCAACGAGGTCTGTCGGACGACCAGTTGGCCCACCGCGTCCGCCGTCGGATGCCAAGGGCGGCCCAGGTAGTACGTGGTGGCCGCCGCCGAGCTGGTGATCGAGCTGCCGGTGACGAGGATGCCGTACGTCTTCGCGGAGCTGGTGTTGGGCGCCGACAGGAAGCCGTTGAGACCGCCCGCTGCCGCGCCCGAGTTGCGCAGTTGGATGTTGACCCGGTCGTAGACGGCGGTGGCGTTGCCGAAGACGAAGTCCACGTCGCCGGAGATGAACGACGAGTAGAAGTACTGCCGGTACTGACCGGTCGCCGACGGCGACCAGTTGAGGACGGTGTCCTGGCGGCTGATGAACCGGTCGTTGGTGAAGGTCTGCCGGTCGCCCTGCGCGGTGATCGCGACGGCCTGCGTGTCCGTGATGTCGGGGTGGGCGGACTTGTCGAAGGTGTTCTGGACGGTGATCCCGGTGACGGTGAGGCCGCTCGCCGAGAAGGTCGCGACCGAACTGCCCAGCGTGCCGTACTTGTTGCCACTGGAGTCGGTGTAACCGGCGGCCCGGTCATAGGTGATGACGACGTCCTCGGCGTTGCCGGTGGCGCCCTGGATGGTCAACCCCGTCTTCCCGGAAGGGACGTTGACGATCTCGGTGTACGTGCCCTTCGCCACGGAGACGGTGTCGCCGGCGGCGGCCGCGTTCACGGCGGCCTGCACGGTCGTGAAGCGGCCCGAGCCGTCCTTGGCGACGGTGATGACGGTGGCGGCCCGTGCCTGGGTCACCAGCGACACGGCGACCAGCCCGAGGGCGGCGGCGGTACCGGTCGCCACGGCGGCGGCCCGTCGCCGGACGGGGGAGCGGCGGTGCGTGTTCGGCTCTGTCATGCCTACAAGTCGCCGTCCCCCGCCCGGGAGTTGCCGCCTCTAGGCGAGCAGATCGATCGCGTCGACCGATGTCCCCGCGCTCAGGAACGACGTCGACCCCGAGCCGCTCGCCACATAGATCTTCAGCGTGTTGTACGCACTGCTGTCCGTCAGCCACGCGGACGCCGGAACGCTGTACGTGAACGTGTTGTTGTTGCCCCGGTACGACCCAACGGTCAGCGACCGCGTGCTCGGCTGGGTGGGCGGCGAGGGGACGGCCGAGGTCCAGGTGTCGTTGACGACGACCTGCGGCCGGCCGTTCGCGTAGGCCGTCGTCACACCGATGCGCAGGGTGTGCGCGGCGGCGAGCTGAGCCGCCGTCAGCTTGAAGTACACGATGATGCCGCTGTTGACGTCCTTCCACAGATAGCAGGGGAACGCCGAGGTCTCCGTCCCGCTGCCGATGACGACGTTGCCGGTCCAGGACGCGGCCCGTACGTCCGAGGGATGCGCGTACGTCATCAGGTCCGCGTTCTTGAACCCGCCCGGCGTGCCGTCCCAGTTGCCGATCCGCCAGATCGCGCTCGCGTTGGACGGGTCGTTCGAGGACGGGATCGCGATGCTGTTCAGCGTCGTCGTGCCGCCCGCCGTGACCGCCACCGACGTGGTGTAGACGGCGAGTTCACCCTTGAAGACGGTCAGCGTGTACGTCCCCGGCAGCACTCCCGTGATCGAGAAGTAGCCGTCGGAGGCGCGCGCCGAACCCCAGTACTGGGCCGCCGAGTTGGCGAGCCCGACCGTGTAGGCGTACGCCGTGTCGCGCCCGGTGATGCCCACGCCCGCGACCCGGCCCCGGCCGCCCGCCGCCGTGTACCCGGAGATGCCGAGCGAATCGGCCCACGAGGTGGTGAGGTTGGCGTGGTAGAGCGAGGAGGCGGGCGCGCCGCCGTCCGTGAGCGCGATGACGTACGGCCCCTGGAGACCGAAGCGCTGTGCCTCCGTCTGGTTCTCGCCGTAGTACAGGATCTCGTACAACCCGCCGCCGTCCGCGCTCTGGTGGCGCAGCAGGGAGCGGTAGAAGGGGCCGCCGGACGCCTTCTCGTGGTTGCTGCGCACGACCCACAGGCCGACGCTGCCGGTGGTCCAGCCGATGTAGTCGTAGTCGACGACCCGCTTCTTCGCGTAGTGCTTGGAGCGGGTCTGGCCGTCGGACTTCTCGAAGACGTCGGCGGACTCGATGGTGGTCGGCGCGTAAGTGTAGGAATCCGGCTCGTCGTTGAGGAACAGGCCGGCCTTGACGCGCACGATGTAGCGGGTCGCGCTGACCGAGGTGTCGGCCTTGTTGGTCCACAGGTAGACGTTGTTCTCGCCGCTGCGGGCCGCGTAGTAGTGCTTCAGCGTGCCGTGCGTGACGGAGATCAGGATCGTCGTGCCGGACTGCGCGATCGTCACGGTGGACGCGCCGAGGCCGGACTCCACATGCGAGTTCATGCCGCCGTAGCCCTGGTACTCGGTGCCCTTGTAGACCAGCGAGGTCAGATCGCCGTTGGTCTTGCTGACCTTGAAGACGAGACTCGCGCCGGTGTCGACGACGTAGTTCGAGCCGTCGTCGGTGTAGCCGAAGCTCGCGGCCGACGCGGTCCCGGCGAGCGGCCCGGCGAGCGCCGCCGTACCGGCTGCAGCCGCCGTGCCGAGGACGAAGGTGCGGCGGCGAACCGGTCTGTTCACAGAACCGGACATGGGGGTGCCTCCTTCGGGAGGTGGGGGTGCGGGTGCTTTGGAGGGTGGCAGTTGAATCGATTTCGCGAAAGGGCTTTCGCAGCCTTGGAGTTGGCGGTGATGTGAAATCTGCCGCAGGTCTAGAAAGCGCTTGTCCATAGCGGTACGGTCCACCGCCAGGCCTTGTCGTCGGACGGAGGAGCCGCGAATGAGACGTTTCAACATCGCCTTGCTGGCTGCGCTGACCCTGAGCACCGCCCTGTCGGCCGCACCCGCCCGGGCCCACGACCGCACGCCCCCGCTCGGCATCGCCGACTGCACCGCGACCGCCTGCCACTTCGACGTCCCGCCCGGCACCTACGACGTCACGGTCCGCCTCGGCGGCGAGAGCGCGGCGAGTACGGCCGTCACCGGCGAGACCCGGCGCTCCCTGCTCCCCGAGACGGCCACCGCCGCCGGGCAGACCGTGACGCGCGGCTTCACCGTGAACGTCCGCACCCCCGAGGGCGAGCCCACCGGCCCCGACGGCACCCCCGGCCTCGACCTCGCCCTCGGCGGCACCGCACCCGCACTCGCCGACATCCGGGTCACCCCCGCCCTCCCCCACGGTCGAATGCGCTCGCGCGGGGGGACCCCCATCGCCCGCCAGATCATCCTGATCGGCGACTCCACGGTCTGCGACCAACCGGGCGACCCGTACTCCGGCTGGGGCCAACAGCTCCCGCAGTTCCTGAAGAAGGGCGTGTCCGTCGCCAACTACGCGGATTCCGGGGAGAGTACGGTCACCTACCTGGAGAATCCCTTGCTGTGGGGGACAGTTCAGCCACTGATCCACCCCGGTGACCTCGTCCTCGTCCAACTCGCCCACAACGACAAGACGACCGACGAGGCGACGTATCGCGCGAACTTGGAAACGCTCGTCGGGGGTATACGGGACATGGGAGGCCGACCGGTACTCGTGACACCGATCGTCCGCCGCTGGTTCAATGCCGACGGCACACTGAACAACGGCACCGCCCTGCTGGTGAACGGACTCGGCGTGGATCTGCCGGGCGTCGTCCGCTCGGTCGCCGCCGCCGAGGGAGTAACGCTGATCGATCTCACGGCGCAGACCAAGGCGCTGGTGGAATCGCTGGGAGTGGAAGGCTCCAAGGCGATCTATCTCTACAACGAGAAGAAGGACAACACGCACACCTCCGCGCAGGGGGCCACGGTGTACGCGGGCCTGGTCCGCGACGCACTCGTCGCCGGGCATCTGCTGCCGGAGAGCCGGGTACGAGTGGGGTGAGACCCGAAAGACCCCTGGGGCGTTCCGACCGGAACCGGGGCGCCCCAGGTTCCACTCGTCACCAGCGAAAGCGAGCCGATGCGACTGCCGCCCGACGACCGCGAGTTGAGCCCGCGCACCGGCTACGCCCGCACCCACTGGGAGACGGCCGCCGACGCCCTCCTCGCCGCCGTGGAGCCGTACGCCACCGAGGACCGCGCGCTCTACCACCTCCCCGGCCCGCACACGAGCTGGTCCGGCGGCCTCTCCGACGGCCTGGAGGGCTACGCCCGCACCCTGCTGCTGGCCGCCTTCCGCCGTGACGAGACGGCCCTGGAGCGGTACGCCGACGGACTCGCGGCGGGCGTCGCGGGCGTCTGGCCCCGCATCGAGGACCGCAGCCAGCCCCTGGTCGAGGCGGCCTCGATCGCCCTCGCCCTGCGTCTCACCCGCCCCCTCCTCTGGGACCGCCTCGACGAGCCCGTACGACAGCGCGCGGCGGCCTGGCTCGCCGACGCCCTCACCGCCGAACCCTGGCCCTGCAACTGGGAGTTGTTCCCCGTCACGGTGGGCGGCTTCCTCCAGGAGATCGGCCACGAGCCCGACGCCTCCAGCAAGGCGATCGACCGGGGTCTGTCGCGCATCGAGGACTGGTACGTCGGCGACGGCTGGTACACGGACGGCGACGGCCGCAAGTTCGACTACTACAACGGCTGGGCCATGCACCTCTACCCGGTCCTGCACGCCTGGCTCGCCGACGACCCCCGACTCCTCGACCTGTACGGCAGCCGCCTGGAACGCCATCTCGCCGACTACGCCCGCCTGTTCAGCGCCGACGGCGCCCCGATGCACCAGGGCCGGTCCCTCACCTACCGCTTCGCGACGACGGCTCCGCTGTGGCTGGGCGCGCTCACGGGCCGTACGCCACTGTCGCCGGGGGAGACGCGACGGCTGGCCTCGGGTGCCCTGAAGTACTTCCTGGAGCGCGGCGCGGTCGACGACCACGGCCTGCTGACCCTCGGCTGGCACGGCCCCAACGAGGCTGTCCTGCAAGGCTATTCGGGCCCCGCGTCCCCGTACTGGGCCAGCAAGGGCTTCCTCGGCCTGCTCCTCCCACCGGACCACGAGGTGTGGACGGCGGCCGAGGAACCGGGCCCGGCGGAACGGACGGACGCGACCACGGCGATCGCGCCCGCCAACTGGCTGCTCCAGTCGACGAGTTCGGACGGTGTCGTCCGCCTCCACAACCACGGCAGCGAGGACGTCCGCTACGACCCGTACTACACGCGCCTCGCCTACTCCACGGCTACGGCGCCCTCGTCGTCGTACGACAACAGCGTGATCGTCTGCGGCGATCCGAGCCGTACGGACATCGTGCCGTTGGGGGTGGGGGAGGGCTGGGTGGCCTCCCGGCACACGGCGGCCGAGGGTGCCCGGGTGGTCAGCCTGGTGGTGGCCGAGGGTGCGGTGGAGGTGCGGGCGCATCTGGTGGTGGGTGCGGACGCGGGGACGTCGGTCCGCGTCACGGGGTGGTCGGCGGAGGACGGGCTGGACGCCGAACTCGTCTCCCTGCACGGCCTGTTGGACGGTGAGGGTGTCGTCGGTGGCGGGCCCGCCCTGTTCGTCGCCCTGGTCCGGCTCACCGCTGAGCCGGACCCCCGTTCCCTCGCGGAACTGGTGTCCGTGGAGGTCGACGGGGATCACGGCGTGTCCGTTCAGTGGGCCGGAGGCAGGCGGACGAACTACCGGTTCACGGAGTCAGCCGGGCTATGCGGAGACTCGTCGTGGTCGGTGACGCCCCGTTGAGCGGGGTCGCGTAGGTCGGCGTGACCGGGGCGTAGGCCCAGGTCAGCGTGCCGTTCTTGAGGACCGCGATGTCGCCGCTGATCCGGGCGCTCACCACCTTGTCCGCGCTCTGGAACTTGCCGTTCCAGTCGATGAGCCGCAGATGGGTGCCCGTGAAGGTGCCGGTGCAGGTGCCGGCCGCGCACTTCGCGCCCTTCAGGGACTCCCAGGAGACCAGGAGACGGTCCTTGCCGTACGGGGCCACGTGCACGTTGACGTTCTCGGTGCCCGCCGCGCTGGTCAGGTAAATCGCCTTGCCGGGGCCGGAGTTGCGGTTCGCCATGAAGGCGACGGCGACCTGGTGGGTGCTCGTCTTCGGGGTGACCGTCCAGCCGCGTCCGCTGGAGTCGGCGGAGTTCTTCTTGGCCGACGCGGCGCCACGGGAGGCGAAGGCGGTGGCGTACCGGCCGCTCGCCGACTTCACCAGGTCACCGGTGCGGCCGGGGAAGGTACCACCGCAGTACCCTGCCCAGCACTGCTCGCGCTGCACGACCGGCGCGACGTCCGGGGCGCCGATCCCGGTGGAGACGAACAGGCCCGAGCGCCAGTCGTCGAAGCAGAGCGAGGTGAACGCGCCGGTGGTCTCCGCGTGCAGCGCGATGCCCTCGTTGTGGCTGCAGCCCCAGCTCCAACCACCGCTCAGCTTGGCGCCCTTGGCGCTGATGTAGGCCAACTTGTCGCCGAAGTGGCCGTCCGCGAAACCGCCCGCGCCGTGCACGACGAAGTACGCGCCGTACTTGCTGCCGTTCCAGGTGAGTTGGCCGTCGAGACCCGGGGAGGTGTCGTTCGAGGCGGTGCCGGTGAGCTTGGTGGAGAAGGTCTGCCTGCCGTTCGTGTAGCGGACGATCGCGGCGGCCGTCTCCTTCCACTTGTTGGTGTCGGCCACCCGCGTGAGCAGCGCGAACCCGTCGTTGTGCGCGACCAGACCGCCCACCTCCTTGGCACCCTTGACGACCGTGTCGGCGCCCGAGCGCAGGCCTGCGGCGTTCAGCGGGGTCACATGGACGCCGTCGGCGGCGGGCCAGGCCACGCGCAGGGTGCCGTTCGGGGCCACGGCCGTGGTCGTACGGGTCCACTGGCGGGTGTTGTTGTAACCGGCCGTCAGGTAAGGGAACTTGGCGGCGAGCGCCACCGTGGTGCTGGTCGGGGTGAGCGTGCCGGTCGCGGCCTTGGTGGCCGTCGCGGTCCTGGCGGCGGCCGCGGGCGTGGTCTTCGGGGTGGTCTGCGCGGAGACCGAGGCGGACGGGGACGAGGCCGAGGTCGCCGTACCGGAGGTGGTGGTGGACGCGGAGGCCGACGCGGTGGCTCCGGCCGAGGCCGAGTCGCCGCTGGCGGAGCCCTTCGTCGCCGCGGTCGCGTACCACGCGCCGCCCAGCAGGGCCGCGACGGCGAGCGAGCCCGCGAGCGGCTTGCGGGCGATACGGCGGCGGGAGCGGCGACGGTGCGTCGTGGTGCGTCTTGCGTTGGTCATGCCCCCAAGTCGCCGCCCGCGCGGGGGAGGTTGCCGTCGTACCGGGCGCATTTTCTCGATGGCCGGCGGAGATGAGACCGGCTCCACAGCCCGGGCGGGCCCATCCTGGTACGTTGGATGCATTCCTGGGTATCAGACCCTGTGGACTCATCTCCGGCGAGGGACCGAGGAACCATGACCATGGAACCCGGCGACAAGCGACTGGCGGCCGCCGTCGTGATGGACGACGACGGGCGCGTACTTCTGGTGCGCCGCAGCGCATCCGAGCGGTTCCTGCCGTGTGTGTGGGGCGTTCCGTGCGGAAAGCTGGAGCCGGGCGAGCTGCCCGAGGACGGCGCGCTGCGGGAGCTGAAGGAAGAGACCGGGCTGCTCGGCGAGATCGTCCGCAAGATCGGCGAGTCGTCCTTCGTGAGCGAGTACCGAGGCCACGAGACCAAGAACTGGCAGGACAACTTCCTGGTCAGGCCGCTGTCCCGGGACATCACCCTCCCCGAGCCCGACCAGGCGTACCGCTGGCTCCCGCCGGCCGAGCTCGCCAGTGCCGGCATCGACATCGACGCGTACAACCTGGACGTCGTACGCCAGGCCCTCACGAACTTCTGAGCGACTCGGCCAGACCGGTCAGCACGCCCAGATAGTCCCGCACGTCGAGCGGCACCTTCACCACCGCCCCCGGATGCGGGCCCGCCGCCGTGAACACATCGGTGTGGCGCAGCCGTTCGGCGCCCGTCTCCAGGAACAGCGTCACGGTCGGTACGTCCGTGTCGCACCAGGCCCGGTGCAGGGTGTGCGCCGGCAGGGCGTAGGCGCTGCCCGCCGCGTACTGCCCCACATGCGTCAGCCGCAGCCGCGCGGGGCCTGTCGGCCGCAGCCGCCAGTCGGCGCTGTGCTCGGACAGCGACTCCTCGTAGCGGTCCGCCGTGATCCCGCCGTCGTCCCGCGCCTCGTACAGCTCCATGGCGAGCCGGCCCCTGACCACGTAAGAGGCAAGCGGGGAGCGGTGGTTGTGGATGTCCTCCGTACCGATCGCCGTCGCACCGGGGCGCCAGAAATGCGCGCGCAGCATGTGGCGCGGGCCGCCGTCGATCAGCAACAGCTTGTCGAAGCCCAGGACATGACGGTACGACAGCTTGGCGCAGGCCTCGGGATCGCCCGCGCCGGAGGCGAGTTCGGCGATCAGCTCCAACAGGCGGTCGGGGGAGCCCAGTTCGGCGACGACGGCACGGGCCGCACTCACCGTACCGTGGTCGGACAGGTCGCCGTCCAGCGCCTCGGCCAGCAGCTTCCGCGCCGCCAGGATCTGCCGACCACCCATGCACCCACTCCTCAACTCCGGCTCACACCGCACTCGTTCGAGTATCCGGCTGATACATCCATACGGCATGTGCGCGCAGCGCCGAAAGGCCTTGATAGGTCATCCAGATGGGCTGACGCATTTCCTCGGTCGTGAACGCGGATCCGTTCCGGCTCCAGGACCAGATGCCGTCGCTCTGCGCCGCCCACACCGCGCCCGCCGCCCCGTCCAGCCGCTCCCGCCACGCCTCCTCAACGCCGTCCTGCCGCGCGATCTCCCGGGCGCCCGGGGTGAGCAGCGCGCGCACGATCCAACTCGCGGTGAAATGGCGGACGTTCAGCACCTCATGGTGCGAGGAGTCGTCCGGATGGCGTCGGCGCACCTCCTCGCGCAGGTTCGCCAGGTCGCCGCAACCGTCGTGCGCGGTCTCCGGGCACGCCAGCAGCCAGCGCACCCCGTCCTCCCGCGCCGAACGCTCCACGGGCCCCTCGCCCAGCACCCGGGCCGCCCGGTCCAGGGCGACCACGGCCTGCGCGGTGTGCAGGGCCGAGGGCTGAGCGGGATGCGCGGCCCAGGGCGGCGGCGTGAGGCGGTGGCTCCAGCAGCGGCGGTGCTGGCGCCCGGGGTCGGGGAACGCGCCGTCGACCAGGGCGTCCCGCAGCATGGGAAGCGTCGGCGCGTCGGGTCCCGCGCGCAGCAGCCCCCGCATCACCGTGGTGACGACATGGGTCAACGCCCGCCCCGTACTGTCGAGTTCAAGGGTGAAGCCGGCCTCACAGCGCGCCACCTCGTCCGCCAGCCTCTCGCGCGAGGCACCCGCCCGGGCCAGCGCGCCCAGCACCATCGCGGTGACCTCCGGACGGGCCACGGACCCCTGCGAACGGGCCGACCAGCCGCCGCCCTGCAGCCGTAGCCGCCACAGCGTGTCGATGAGATCGCCGGTGTGCAGCCGCCCGTCCGGCACGCCCAGGTCCAGCACGATGTGCAGCCCGTACGCGGTGGCCAGCGAGGTCGGCCGGGCCGGGCCGTCCAGCTCCTGGAGGGAGTGCGGCCAGCCGACGAGACGGCCGCGCACCGGGTCGTCGACCTCGGCGATCTGCGCGGCGAGCGTGTCGTAGGCCGACGCGAACAGGTGCGGCAGCGGGCCGGGGGCGGGCGCGGCCGGGGGAGCGGGGACGGTGCGGGCCGCGGGTCCGGACGTACGGGCGCGGAGCAGGGCCGCCGCCAGCCAGGTCATCCCGGTCGTCGCCAGGCCGCTCAGCCCGGCGATCACATACTTGGCGGGCTCCCCGTCGATCGCGTCGGGCAGCACCCCGAACAGGAACTGGAACACCGCGTATCCGGCGGCCACACATCCGAACCGGCCCAGCCAGCCCACGAACCGGGACGGCGGGACGGGTCCGGGGGCCCCGGACGTTCTCAAGGGGCCGTGTCCCACCCGCTGTTGAGACACAGCGCGCTCCCTCCCCCAGGGTGGCACGTGACGTGCGCGAAGCTTCCAGTCTAAGTGGTCCACGGGGCACCTGGGGCGCGGACCGGAACCGGCGTCTCCGTCAGCCCGCCCCGGACCCGGCCTCGCGGGGCCAGTGCGTCAACGCCACGTGCAGGGCTTCGACGGCCCGCTCCCAGGACCGCCGCACATCACGCGGCGCCCCGAAGCCGCCCGCGGACTCCAGCGCGCAGTAGCCGTGGAACGTACTGCGCAACAGCCGTACGGCGTCGGTGAGATCGGGTTCCTCCAGGCCGTAGGCGCGCAGCAGGCCGTAGGTGATCTCTGCGGTGCGGCGCAGGGCCGGGGAGGCGGCGACGAGGGCCTGGTCGACGCGGATCTGGGTGGCCGCGTACCGGCCCGGGTGCTCCAGGGCGTAGTCCCGGTAGGCGTCGGCGAAGGCGGCCAGCGCCTCCCGGCCCGTGCGGCCGGCGACCGCGACGGCGATCCGCTCGACCAGCTCGCCGCCCGCGAGGAACGCGACCCGCGTGCGCAGATCCTGGAGGTTCTTGACGTGCGAGTACAGACTCGCGTCCTTCACGCCGAAGCCGCGGGCCAGGGCGGACAGGCTGACGTTCTCGAAGCCGACCTCGTCGGCGAGGTCGGCGGCGGCCGCCACGATCCGGTCGGGGGTGAGTCCCGCACGCGCCACGGCCCACCACCTCTCCTCTGACCTGCGGTAACCAGAGCCCCTAGGACAATAGCCAATAACAAGAGCGGGCTCCGGCGCGTTTCCGCACCGCCCCACCGGACTCCGGCAGCAGACTTGCCCACCATGGACGAAGACTCCGGCACCCCCGCCCCCACCGGCCTCCGCGCCACCGCACTCCTCGGCCGCCCCAAACTGTGGCTCATCCCCACCGTGCTCACCGGCCTGCTCGCCTTCCTGCTGTCCCTCCTCTACATGGGCGGCATCGTCAACCCCAACCGCGAGCTGCACGACCTGCCCATCGCCCTCGTCAACAGCGACACCGGCAAGCCGCTCACCGGGCAGCAGCAGAACCTGGGCACCCAGATCGCCCACTCCATCGTCACCAACACGGCGAGCAGCGCGGCCGGTTGGCGCCAACTGACCAGAGCCCAGGCCCAGGACGAACTGGACGCGGGCAAGATCTACGGCGCCCTGGTCATCCCCGCCGACTTCACCGACTCCGTCGCCGCGCTCACCACCACGAACGCCACCACCCGCCCGACGATCACCGTGCTGACCAACCCCGGCAAGGGCAGCCTCGGCTCCTCCCTCGCGAGCAGGATCTCCACCACGGCGGCCCAGCAGGCCTCGCTCACCATCGGCAAGCAGCTCGGCGCGGCGGCCACGAAGGCCGACGCCACCCAGAAGCTGTTCCTCGCGGACCCGGTGCTGATCGCCACCCAGGTCGGCCACCCCATCGGCAGCAACAGCGGCATCGGCCTGACCGCCTTCTACTACACCCTGCTGCTGGTGCTGGCCGGATTCATGGGCGGCAACGTCATCAGCAACGGCGTCGACACCGGCCTCGGCTACGCCGACAACGAGATCGGCCCCTGGCACACCCGCCGCCCCACCGTCCCGATCAACCGCACCCAGACGCTCCTGCTGAAGATGGTCATGACGGCCGGAATCACCCTCCTCAGCGTCTCCCTGATCATGCTCGCCGGCATCGGCATCCTCGGCATGGACGCGACCCACATCCCGCTGCTGTGGATCTACTCCTACTGCGCGGCCCTCGCCGTCGGCCTCGGCGTCCAGGCCATCAACGCCGCGTTCGGCGGGATCGGCCAGCTCGTCTCCATGTTCGTGTTCATCGTCCTGGGCCTGCCGTCCTCCGGCGCCACCGTCCCGCTCCAGGCCGTCCCCGGCTTCTACCGCTTCCTCTCCCACTTCGAGCCCATGCGCCAACTCAGCGACGGAGTACGGGCGATCCTCTACTTCGACGCCCGCGGCGACGCCGGTCTCACCCGCGCGTGGACCATGATCGCGATCGGTACGGCCATCGGCCTGCTCTTCGGCTTCGCCATGGTCAGGTACTACGACAGGAAGGGCCACAAGCGCCTCACGCCGCAGCCCACCTGATATCTAACTGGCGGACGAGAACTGACAGTTGACTCTCAGAGTTTCTGAGACGACACTCTCAGACCATGGATTCCGCCAACCGTTTCGGTGACGTAGAGATCTCCGACCCGAAGGCCATGCGCGCGCTGGCGCACCCCGTACGGCTCGCGATCCTCGAACGCCTCCAGCGCCACGGCCCCGCCACCGCCTCCCGGCTCTCACCGCATGTGGGCGCCACCCCGTCCGTCACCAGTTGGCATCTGCGCCATCTCGCCGGCTTCGGCCTCGTCCGCGACGCCGAGGGCGGGACGGACCGGCGGGAGCGGCGCTGGGCGGCGGTGGCGCGGGGCTTCCGCGTCGAGGTGCCGGAGGGCGAGGAGGGCTGGTCGGCGGCGCGGTTGCTGGCCGGCGAGATGTTCGCGCGGAACGCCGAACTGCCGCTGCGCTGGCTCACCGAGACCGCGCCCGGTCTGGAACCGGAGTGGGCGCGGCTCGCCGGGGCGAGCAACACGCGGATCGTGGTGACGGCGGCCGAACTGGCCGCGCTGAAGGACGCGTTGGAGGAACTGATCGCGCCGTACGTCATCCGCGAACCGGACCGGCGGCCCCCGGACAGCCGGGATGTACGACTCCTCACGTACGCGCTGCCGCAGGGCCCCGAGACGGACATACCGGAGTGAAGGTCAGGCGGCCCCTCCGGTCTCCCCTGCTTCCCCGGCCCGCGCCGGACTCCCTCTGGCGGGACCGGCGCTTCGTACGCTTCTGGTGCGGCCAGTCCGTCTCCCAGTTCGGCGACCGGATCACCGAACTGGCCCTGCCCCTGCTGGCAGTTGGCGTGCTGCACGGCTCCGCGAACCAGGTCGCGCTGCTGACCGCCCTCGTCTGGACGCCGAACCTGCTGGGCCTGTTCCTGGGCGCCTGGGTCGACCACCGCCCCGGCAAGCGTCAACTCATGCTGCTCGCCGACCTGTTCAGAGCGGCCGTCCTGCTCACCCTCCCGGTCGCCTACGCCCTCGGCACCGTCACGCTCGGCCAGTTGTACGCGGTCGCGCTGCTGACCGGCACGGCCGCGGTCGTGTTCAACACGGCGTACTCGTCCTTCTTCGCCCACCTCGTACCGCCGGAGTCGTACGTCGAGGCGAACAGCAAGCTCAGCGCGAGCAGATCGGTGTCCTTCATCGCCGGCCCCGCGGTCGGCGGCGGCCTGGTCCAGGCGCTGACGGCACCGGTCGCGGTGCTCGCGGACGCGCTGTCGTTCGTGGCGTCGGCGATCCTGGTCGGCCGCACACGGGTCGACGAGCCGGTGCGTACGGTGTCGGCCGGCCCTTCGTTGCTACGGCGTGCGAAGGAGGGCCTGGCCTTCGTGCTCCACGAGCCCGTCATGCGCGCGGGCCTCCTCTGCGCCACCACCCTCAACTTCTTCTCCTTCCTGGCGAGCACCGGCCTGCTCGTCCTGTTCGCCGACCGGGTCCTCCAACTCTCCCCGGGAGCCATCGGGTTGGCGTTCGGCATCGGCGCCGGTGGCGGCCTCCTCGGCGCGGTGGCGTCCCCCGCGATCGCCCGCCGGATCGGCATCGGCCGCAGCATCGTCGCAGGGGCCGTCCTGTACCCGGCCCCCATCGCCCTCATCGCGGCGGCGACCGGCCCGACCTGGACCCGCCTCGGCACCCTGGGCGCGGCCGAGTTCCTCTCCGCCTTCGGCGTCATGCTCCTCGACGTCAACCTCAACTCCCTCCAGACCTCGGTGGTCCCGGACGGCCTCCGCAGCCGCGTGGCCGGCGCCTACAACACGGTCAACTACGGGGTACGCCCACTGGGGGCACTGATCGGCGGCGAACTGGCCACCCTGATGGGCCTGAGAGTGACGCTGGTGGTCGCGGCGGTCGGGGGAGCGATGTCGGCGGTGTGGTTGGTGGCCTCGCCGATACCGGGGATACGGGAGTTGGGGCGGGCGCCGGCGGAATCAAGGCAGGAGTGACCAAGGTTCCGTGATGGACCGAGAAGAACTGGAGCTGGAGAGGTGGCGGGCAGCTTTGATGTCCGAGTTCGGGAGTCCGGACATCGGGGTGTCCACCAGAGCGCTGTTGGCGATGACATTCGACGATCCGGACCGCGAGCGGGTCGAGGCCGCCCTCCTCGACTGCCTGTCTCCCGACACCGATCCGCAGATCAGAACTCTGGCTGTTACCTGCATGGGGCACGTGGGGAGAATCCACAGAGCCGTAAGTGCCGACGTTGTCCGGCGGCTTGAAGAGTTGCTGGACGACCCCGCACTGGGTGGCGTGGCTGAAGACGCCCTTGGTGACATTGCGGCCTTCGCCGGTGAAGGCCTGAAGTGAGGCCGATCGCCAGGGCACCGCGCCGCACTCGTCGCCGGTGGTCCGACCGGTCCTGAGCGGCTCGCGCGCGCACGCCCAGGGTCGGGGGCCTTACCCGGTCAACTCGATCAGCCCACGCAGAGCTTCACGTTCACGGTGTCGCCCGCTTTCACGATCTTCGGGGCGTGGGGGGTCACCTCGACCACCGTGTCCGGCTTGCAGCCCGGGCTGTTCACGCTGCTCACCGTGCCGAGCTTGAGGTCGGCCTTGAGGAATTGCCCCTTGGTCGTGCGCAGGTCCGTGCCCGTGAAGTCGACCTCGACGGGGCCTCCCCCCTTGCCGAAGTCCACCAGCAGGATGGCCTTCTTGTAGTCGGAACCCTTGGTGGTCGCCGTGGTCATGGGCTTCTCCGCCGTCGTCGGCGAGGTGCCGCCCGTCATGGACGCCAGGGCTGTGCCGCCGCCCGCCACGATCAGGGCGGTGGCGACACCGGCGATAAGGGTGGTGCGCCTGCGGCGGGTGCGGTGGACCATGCCGGCCGTGTCGAAGGCCGGGGTGTCGGTGGAGTGCGCGAAGTCGTTCATGGCGTTGATCAGTTCCTCTTCGAAAGGTGTGCAGCCGGAGGACCGCGGGTCGTGCGAACTCATCGGGTTCCTTCCGTGAGCTGCTGCGATGAAGGGGCGGAGAGCGCGGGAAACTGGCTTCTCAACCGGTCGATTCCACGGGCCAGTTGGGAGCGGACGGTGCTCTGCGAGATCTTCAGGTCGGCCGCAATCTCGGCGTCGGACAGATCGTGGAAGTACCGCAGCACCACCACCGTCCGCATCCGCATGGGCAGTTGCTGAAGAGCCCGCACCAACTGGTCCCGGCTGTCGATCCGTCCGTACTCGTCGCCCGGCGCGGCCGGGTCGGAGTCGACCGGATGCTGAGCCGTACGGCGGAATCTTCGCCAGCGGTCGTTGGCGAGGTTGACCATGATCCGCCGGACGTACGCGTCCGGGGCGTCCTTGGCACTGATGGTGCGCCACTTGCGGCAGGCCCGCTCCAGGGTCTCCTGGACCAGATCCTCCGCCGCGTCGCGACTGCCCGTCAGGACGAGTGCGCCCCGGAACAACGCGGCCGACCGGGCGGCGACGAATCCATGGAAGTCACCCTCCGTCGACTCAACACCGCCGTGCCCGGCGCCCGTTGCCCACTTGGCTGCCAGATCCACACCCTCCTCCCTTCCTGTCACCCCTCCTCGACGGGAAAGCCCCCGGATCTGCTGCACGGCCTCGACGTGACCTGGGTCACGTGGACGCGATCACCCGTTCACCCCGGTGTAGTGGCCCAGGCTCCACCGCCACAGCAGCCGCGCCCCGAGATACGCCAGCACACCCACGAGTGGTGAGCCCGCCGCCAGCCAGTACGGGACGCCGGTGTCGTGACCGTGCCCGGTCAGCACGGCGGCCGGGAGGTAGGCGACGAACGCGAGCGGAAGGGCGTAGGTGAGGAAGCCGCCCACCGCCCTCGGCAGGACATTGAGCGGGTAGCTGCCGAAGGTGCCGAGGAGGTCCTCCAGCCAGCGGCTCCAGTAGTCCGCGGACGGGAAGCGGAGGGAGGCGCTCGCCACAGCCGTGAAGAGGGCCGCCTCCAGGAGCATCCCGCCGAGCAGCGCGGCGATCAGATACGCGGTGCGGCCCGCCGTCCAGTCCAGGTGGCTGCGGCTGAGCGCGCCGACCATCAGGCCGGCCGCCACCGTGAGGTCGCCGATCGCGTTGGTGGGGAAGTACTCCAACTGCGCCTGGCGGTGGACCGGCATCGGGCGCACCAAGTAGATGTCGATACGGCCCTCTTGGATGTACCGGCCGATGCCGTGCATCCGGCCCAGGAACAGCACCATCAGGCCGTGCGCCAGCATCCGCGTCGCCGGGATCAGCAGCACGTCCGAGCTGTCCCAGCCGCCCATCCCGGCGAACCGGGTGAGCAGCACCGTCGCGAACACGATCACCGACACCTGCCAGATCGCACCGATCGCGATCATCAGCAAGAACTCGGTGCGGTACTCGAGTTGGGCGCGGAAGTTGAGGCGCGTGATGCGCCATACGATCCGGACGGCTTTCACTCGCATCAACCCCCTTGGGCTACGACTCGACGGGCGGCGCGCCGCCACAGGAACCGGGTGAACAGGGACAGTGCCACCACCCACAGTGCCTGCAGGGCGAGTTGGGCGCCCGCGTCGGACAACGGGACGCGGCCCACGTAGATCGAGAGCGGCACGCTCAGGGTCGCCTGGAACGGCAGGAAGCGGCTCATCGTGATGAACCAGTCCGGGAAGAACCACAGCGGCGCGTACACCCCGGACAGCAGGTTCTGCGCGAAGATCAGGATGAGCATCGCGGCGCCGTTGCGGAGCGTCCAGAAGCACAACTGGTCGATGAGGAGCATGACGTAGTAGAGGACGAGCTGGCCCAGCAGCATGCTCAGCGCGAACACCCCTGCCACCGCAGGTGACTTGGGGGGCTCCACGACCCCGGCCGCGAGGCAGACGGCGTAACCCGTCAACGCCCAGGCCAGCCCGTACATCTGCTCGCCGAACGCCCGCAGCGCGTAGTAGCGCTGGGGCGGCAGCGGGCGCAGATACCAGTAGATGATCGTGCCGAAGTGCATGTGCTGGAGGACCGTGTCCCGGCCCGCGTGCTGGTCCAACTCCCGCAGCCGGGAGGCGAGTACGGCCAGGACGGCGTACGTCACCGCCTGGTCGCGGGTGAGTCCGGCGGTGGCGCCGGTGTGGGAGTACAGGCCGCGCCACAGGGACGCCACCAGGACCACCTGCACCGACAGACGGAGCAGGGCGGCCGTGATGCGGGGCGGGGCGAGGAGCTCACCGAGCGGGGTGACACGGGCGGCGCGCCAGGCGTGCGGGGCGGCCATGTCAGGCCTCCTCGGCCGGCGGGCCGGCCTGGACGTAGGCGGCCCGCATCACGTCCTCCAAGTCGGCCTCGTCCATGGCGACTTCCGTCACCTCGTACTGCTCGATGACCTGCTTCAGCGCCTGGTGCACGGTCGGCCCCTCGGACCCGTCCGGCCCGAAGACCACCTGCGGACCGTCCCGCCGCACCAGCGCGATGCCCGGCAGCGCCACGGCCTCGGCGTGCGCGTCGGCGAGGGTCGCGCGGATCTGCCAGGTCGAGCCGAACGTACGGCGGATCTCGTCGAGGGTGCCGTCCAGGACCAGTCGGCCGTGGTTGATGAGGACGACCCGCTCGGCGAGCCGGGCGACCTCCGTCATGTCGTGCGTGGTCAGCAGGACCGTACGGCCGCGCTCCTCCACCTGGTGCCGCAGGAACTCCCGCACCTGCTCCTTGACGACCACGTCCATGCCGATGGTCGGCTCGTCGAGGAAGACGACCGGCGGGTCGTGCAGCAGGGCGGCGGCCAGGTCGCAGCGCACCCGCTGGCCGAGGGAGAGATGGCGGACCCGGGTGTCCCAGAAGGCGGACAGTTCGAGAATGTCGTCGAACTCCCGCAGCCGGGACGCGTGTTGGGCCTTCGGCACCTCGTAGATGTCCCGCAGGATCGCGAACGACTCGCGCACCGGCAGGTCCCACCACAATTGGGTGCGCTGCCCGAACACCGCGCCGATATTGCGGGCGTTGCGCTCCCGCTCCTCGTACGGCACCACGCCCGCGACCCGGGCCTCGCCGGAGGTGGGCCGGAGGATGCCGGTGAGGATCTTGATGGTGGTGGACTTGCCGGCGCCGTTCGGGCCCAGCAGGGCGAGGAGTTCACCCGGGGCCACGTCGAACGTGACGTCGGAGACGGCGTACTTGGGCACCCGCTCCGGGTTGACCAGCGAGCGCAGACCGCCGACGAGGCCCGGGCGTCGGACAGTTGTGTGGAAGGTACGGGAGAGGCCGCGTACCTCGATGCTGCTCGCGTTCACAGGATCAGCTTTCGGGTGAGCCGGTACAGGGCGTTCATGCTGCGGATCTCCTCGTCAGTCGGATCAGCCAGACGGTCGCCAGCAGCGACGCGCCCGACAACACGGTCAACAGCCAGGGCACCGCGTGGATCCCGGAGGCCTCGATCCCGACACCGAGCAGCGGCGGCGCCGCCACCCCGCCGATCATCGAGGCCGCGATCACCCACGCACCGGCGCGCCTGGCCTGGGGGAGCGCCTTGTTGAGCCAGGGCAGGCCCGTCGGGAAAACCGGCGCGATGAACAAGCCAACACCGGCGTACGCCACCGGTGCCACTCCTTTAACCAGCGCCAACAGCAGACACACCGTCATCCCGGCCGCGCACACGGCGAGGATGCGCTCGGGGGCGTACCGCAGGGTGATCGGTACGACGAGGAAGCGGCCGACGGTCATCATCAGCCAGTAGACGGAGGTCGCCGACGCGGCCACGGTCGCGGTGTAGCCGATCGTCTCCAGGTGCGTCGGCTCCCAGCCGCCGACGCCCGCCTCGACGGCCACGTTGAGGATGTAGAGGACCAGGAAGCCGACGAGGACACGGGACAGACCCAGGCCGCCCTTTTCCGTCGCCGCTGGTGGAGCGTCGGCTACCCGTGTACGTACGCCACTTGAGCCCGGGAGCACCAGCACCACCGCCAGTACCGCGCACGCCCCGAACGCGTACGGGTAGTCGTCCGGGCCGAGCCAGGCCACGACCGCCGGGCCGAGCACCGCGCCGATGCCGAAGTGTGCGTTGAGCACGTTCAGCATGGCGGTGGAACGGTCGCCGAAGCCGACGGCGAAGAGCTGGTTGAGGCCGTAGTCGAGGCCGCCGAAGCCGAGGCCCCCGAGGAACGCGGCGGTGAGCGCGAGGGGCCAGTTCGGGGCGAGTGCGAAGCCCGCTCCGCCCGCCGCCATCAGCCCGTAACTCCACGCCAGCAGTGCCCTGTTGCTGATCCGGGAGTGGATCGCGTTGAAGGCGAGGACACCGGCGACCCCGCCCGTGAAGTGCAGGCTCAGGCCGAGGGCGGCGGCCGAGGGGGACAGGCCGAACTCGTGGCGCAGGCCCGGGATCACGGGGCCGTAGAGGGCCTGGAGCATGCCGATGAGGACGAAGCCGACGCAGGACGCGGCCGCGGCCGACCGGGTGAAGAGCCGGTCGGCCGCGGACGATTTCAACGGTGTGCCGGTCAACTGGTCTCCGGGGATTCTGAGAACACGAAGGAGAACTCGGTGGGTTCGGCGTTCAGGAAGTACTGCGGCAACGGGCCCGGGCCGCAGGACTGCGAGCCGATGCCGTGCTGGCCGTGGTCGAGGTTCACCCACACCGTGTCGCCGGGGGTGAGGTCGGTGCGGTGGGCGGCGGCGTCCAACTGCTCCGTGGTCCAACGGCGGGCCGTGAACCAGAACTCCGGGTCGCCGTCGATCCGCAGGCCGCCCAGCTCCGCCCAACGGACGTCGGCCCGGGCGCCGTTCTCCTGCGGGCGGACGTAGGGGGTCTGGAGGTCGTCGACCGTGGACTCCCAACGACCGAGCAGCGAGGCGGACTTGGTGTCCGGGTAGCCCTCGCCCGGACCGCCGCCGAACCACTTCACGCG
Source organism: Streptomyces sp. NBC_01478 (assembly GCF_036227225.1). Lineage (GTDB taxonomy): Bacteria > Actinomycetota > Actinomycetes > Streptomycetales > Streptomycetaceae > Streptomyces. The sequence goes on from NZ_CP109444.1 coordinate 9,129,735, forward strand.
GTCGGCGCTCGCGTCGAGTCCGAAGCGGACACCGAGCCTCGGCAGCGGGACCGTCCAGTCACCCTCGGGCCCCACGGACACGGTCAGCCGCAGCCGCTCACCGTCGGAGGTCCAGCGGTACACCGTGGCGAGCCCGATCTCCCAGGCGGCGGGCGCCACCCGGGTGCGTACGGTCAGCGCGTCCTCGCCCAACTCCACGCCGTCCAGGCGGTGTCGCATCCGGTGCAGGCCCAACTTGCGCCAGAGCGGGCCGAATCGGACGTCCGTCTGCCAGGAGGCGCCGTCGTCGTTGTCGGTGGTCGCCCGCCATACGTCGAGACGCAGACCGGTCACCTCCACCGCGCCGATCGCCTTCAACTCACCGGTACGCGCGTCGAAGGAGGCCGGGCCGAGGGTGATGCGCCGCCCGTCGAGCACCGGCCGGACGGTGGCGGAGACGGAGGGCAACGGGCGGGCCCCGACCGGGAACTGCCCCCAGCCGACCACATGTCCGGCGGGGCCCCACGCGGTGTCGGCGGCCAGTGACGCCCGTACGGTCCACTGGGATTCGGCGCCGTCGGACGGTACCGGTGGCTCGGGCAGCTTCACGTCGGCCGACTCGCCGGGGGCGAGCGGCGGGACGGTCAGGGTGCCCGACTCGACTGTCTCGCCGTCCACTTGGCAGGACCACGTGAAGGCCAGGGCGGAGAGGTCGGCGAAGTCGTACGCGTTCGTGACGCGTACGGTGCCGTCCGCGCCGTCGCCCGTGATCCGGACCGGCTCGATCACCTTCTTGTACTCGATCAGGCCGGGGGAGGGGGTGCGGTCCGGGAAGACCAGCCCGTCGCAGACGAAGTTCCCGTCGTGCAACTCCTCGCCGAAGTCGCCGCCGTACGCGAAGCCGTACCGCTCGTCCTTGATGCCGTGGTCGATCCACTCCCAGACGAAACCGCCCTGGAGCCGGTCGTACGTCTCGAAGAGGCGCTGGTAGTCGGCGAGTCCGCCGGGGCCGTTGCCCATGGCGTGGGCGTACTCGCAGAGGATGAAGGGGAGTTGGCGACGCTTGTGGGTGCCGCCGTCCAGGTCCTGGCCGATGCGCTCGACCTCGGCGTGGCCGGCGTACATCCGTGAATGGACGTCCGTGTCACGGCAGTCGATGTCGCCCTCGTAGTGCACGAGGCGTGAGCGGTCCCGGCCGTGGATCCACTCGGCCATGGCGGTGAGGCCGCGGCCGGTGCCGGCCTCGTTGCCGAGGGACCAGATGACGATCGACGGGTGGTTCTTGTCCCGTTCGACCATGCGGGCGGCGCGGTCCAGCAGGGCCGGGGTCCAGCGGTCGTCGTCAACGGGGTTGTCGCGCCAGGCCTGTTCGGTGAAGCCGTGGGTCTCCAGGTCGCACTCGTCGATGACCCAGAGGCCGTACTCGTCGCACAGGTCGAGGAAGGCGGGGTGGGGTGGGTAGTGCGAGGTGCGGACCGCGTTGATGTTGTGCCGCTTCATCAGCAGCACGTCCTCGCGCATGGTCTCCAGGTCGAGGGCGCGGCCCTTCTCCGGGTGCCATTCGTGCCGGTTGACGCCCTTGAAGAGGATCGGCTTTCCGTTGACCTTGATGAGGCCGTCGGAGAGTTCGACGGTCCGGAAGCCGATGCGCAGCGGGACGCGCTCGCCCTCCGTCGTCAGCAACCCGTCGTACAGACACGGGTTTTCGGCCGTCCACGGCTCCACCGGCACGGTGACCGACTCACCCGTCGCGACATCGATGTCCAACGCGGGCACGGTGATCCGGCCGTCGACGTCGGAGTCGACGCGCAGGGTGCCCGCGCCGGCGGTGTGGTCGTAGGAGGCGTGCACGAAGAAGTCGAGGGCGCTGCCCGGCGGGCGGTGCAGCAGGGTGACGTCACGGAAGATGCCCGGCAGCCACCACTGGTCCTGGTCCTCCAGGTACGAGCCCGCCGACCACTGGTGGACGCGGACGGCCAGGACGTTGCCGGCGGGCTTCAACAGGTGCCCGACGGCGAACTCGTGCGGCAGCCTCGACCCCTTGAACTCCCCGATGTCCGTGCCGTTCAGCCAGACGCGCGCGCAGGACTCCACCCCGTCGAAGCGCAGCACGGCCCCGCCGTCCGAGGGCCACTCGGACGGCAGGTCGAAGACGCGCAGGTGGTCGCCGGTCGGGTTCTCGGTCGGGACGCGCGGCGGGTCGACCGGGAAGGGGTAGAGGTGGTTGGTGTAGATGGGGGAGCCGTGCCCTTGCAGGACCCAGTGGCCGGGGACCGTGACCTCGGCCCAGTCCCCGGCGTCGTGGCCCTCCTCGGCGAACGAGTCGTCCTCGGCGTCGGCCGTCGCCGACACACGCAGGCGCCAACTGCCGTTCAGTGACAGTGACTTTGCGTCCGAGGAGGCGTACCGGGCGCGGGGCGGGAGGGCTCCGCTGCCCGGGGAGACGTCCTCGATGTAGTCGGCGGCGGTGCTGGAAGTCATCGGTCTCCAGGTCGTGAGATGCGGGTGTCAGCCCTTGATGCCGGTCTGTGCGATGCCCTGGACCAGCCAGCGCTGGAGGAAGAGGAACACGAACACCAGGGGCAGGATGGAAACTGCGGTGGCCATGAAGATGAGATGGAAGTTGACGGTCTGGTTCGTGATGAACGACGACAGGGCGATCTGCACGGTCCAGGAGCCCGGGTCCTGGCCGATGACCAGCGGCCACAGGAAGGCGTTCCAGCCGCTGATGAAGGTGATCGTCGCGATCGCCGCGAAGAAGTTCAGCGAATTGGGCACGACGATCCGCCAGTACGCGCCCCAGTAGCCGAGCCCGTCCACGCGTGCCGCCTCCTCCAACTCCTTGGGGAACCCCAGGAAGTACTGCCGGAAGAGGAAGCAGGTGAAACCACTGAAGAGGCCCGGGATGATGAGACCCCGGTAGGTGTCGACCCAGCCGAGCGACGAGACGAGGACGAAGCTCGGCACGAAGGTGACGGCCGTGGGCACCATCAGGGTCGCCAGGACGACGTAGAAGACCTTGGTGGAGTGCTTGTACGGGATGCGGGCCAGGCCGTAGCCGGCCAGCGAGCAGACCAGCAGGGTGCCCAGGGTCATGAGGACGGCGACGACCGTGGAGTTCCACAGGGCGCGGCCGAACTGGACGGTCTGGTCGTCGAAGAGCTCGGAGATGTTGCCCCACTGGAAGGAGGGGAGGAGCTTCCAGTTCTCGCCGGTGATCTCCGGGTCCGTGGAGAGGGCGTTGCGGAGGATCAGGTAGAAGGGGATCAGGAAGAGCAGGGCGGCGATGCTCACGGCGACGTACAGGCCCGTGTTGCCCAGGATGCCGCCGCGCTTCTTCTCCTTCTTCTTTCCCAACTGCGGTGCGGTGGTGGTCACTTGGACTCCTCCCCCCTTCCGAAGCCCATGATCTTGCCCTGGGCGAGGGTGACGATGCAGATCAGCAGGGACAGGATGACGGCGCCCGCGCTGCCGGCGCCGTAGTCCTGGTTGGTGCCGAGGGCCGCCTTGTAGAGCTCCATGAGCGGTGTCTGGGCCCAGGTCGCCTTGGTGGTGATGAGGTTGTAGAACTCGTCGAACGCCTGGTAGGCGGCGATGAGCAGCAGCAGGATCACCGCGGTCGAGGTGGCCCGCAGTTGGGGCAGTGTGATGTACCGGAAGGTCTGCCAGCCCCGCTTGGCGCCGTCGATCTCCGCCGCCTCGTACAGCTCGGCCGGGATGTTCTGCAGCGCCGCGAGGAACAGGATCATGTAGAAGCCGGACTGGATCCACAGCCGCAGCGTCACGATGACCACCCAGTACCAGGGCGGGCTCGGGTTGGACAGATAGGCGATGTTGTCGACGCCGAACCAGCCGAGGACGGTGTTCGCCAGACCGAAGCGGACACCGGTGAAGAGGGACATCTTCCAGATCAGTGCGGCGGCGACGTACGAGACGGCGGTCGGCAGGAAGAACACCGACCGGAAGAACGCCCGCATGAACCGGAGTTGGTTGACCAGCAGTGCCAGACCCAGCGACAGGGCCCAGGTGGTCGGCACGATGAACGTGGCGAACACCGTGAACGTCAGCAGCGAATCAGGGAAGTTGCTGTTGGTCAGGATCTGCTTGTAGTTGTCGAAGCCGATGAAGTGGCTCGGCGTGACGGTGTAGCGGGCGTCGAAGAAGCTGAGCCAGACGCTCCATCCGATGGGGACGAAGACGAAGATCACCAGGCCGATGAGGAACGGGCCGGTGAAGAGCCAGAAGTTCAGGGTGGCGTTGGACCGCAGGCCCCGCCGCGGCCGGGACGGGGAGGTCTCGGCCGCGGCGGTCTCGGCGACCCCGCGCGTGGTGGTGGTCGACATGTCGGGTTCCGTCCGCCGGTCTATCCGAACAGCTTCTTGAGCTCGACATTGACCTTCTTGTCGCAGGCGTCGAGCGCGGCCTCCGGGTCGCCGCCCTTGCGGACACTCGACGCGATCACGTCGTTGAGGGCGGTGATCATCGTCTGGTCCCAGGCGATGTTGTCGAAGTGGCCGTAGTCGGTGAAGAGCTTGACGGCCTCGGCCGGCAGACCCGACTTGAGCTTCGTGGCCTGCGCGGCGATCGAACTGCGCGGCGGGATGTGGAAGCCGTACGAGAGCGCCCAGTCCTCCTGGTACTTCTTCTGGTCGATCCACAGCCACTTCACGTACGCCTTGGCCGCTTCGACGTTCTCGCCCTTGGCGTTGACGAACATCGACCAACCGCCGTTGGTGACCGAGGGCTTGCCGTTGTCGCCGACCTTCGGGAACGGGAAGATGCCGAGGTCGTCGCCGAGCGCCTTCTGCATGGCCGGCATGGACCACAGACCGCCCCACTGGATGGCGCACAGGCCCTGGTTGAGCGAGGACGGGTCCCACCAGTCGGTCGGCGCGTCGAGCAGCACATGGCCGCTGGAGAACAACTGGCGGAGCTGCTTGATCCCCTGGACGACCGCGTCCGTGTGGTAGGCGATCTGGTTCTTCGAGTCGAGGGTGTCGGCGCCGGCCGACCAGATCACGTTGCCCTGGACCGGCGTGAAGTCGTTGCCGAGGTTGACGCCCTTGACCTTGCTCGTGGTGAGCTTGGCGGCGGCCTCCAGCAACTCGTCGAGGGTGGTGGGGACTTCGACCTTGGCCTTCTCCAGCATCGACTTGCGGTAGTAGAAGAACTGCGGGTCGTCGATCATCCGGATCCCGTAGATCTTGCCGTCCACGGTGTGCGAGTTGATGTCGGCCGGGTTGAAGTCGTCCTTGACCGGATCGATGATGTCGCTCAGGTCGGCCACCTGACCGCTCTTGACGAGCTGCAACTGCGGGTGGAACTCGAAGACGTCGGGCGCCTGCTTGGTGAGCAGGGACGAGAAGAGCTTGGCCTCGAAGTTGGTGCCGGTGATCCAGCTCGTGGACACGTTGGCCTTCGAGTAGGCCTTGGCGTACCGCTTGATGGCCTGCTCGGTGCCCGCCTCGCCATAGGCGTGGAAGTACTGGACGAGGTTCTTGCCCGAACCGGAGCCCCCGCCCCGCCCGTTGTTGCCGCCGCACGCGGCCAGCGTGCCGGCCGCGGCCATCCCCGCCGCCGCCCGGAATATCGATCGGCGGGACCAGTTGCTGTTGCTCATTGCCGACATGGTGACGTCCTTGTCTCTCGCGCGGCTGCGGCTCCACGGCTCCACGGCTGAGTGGTGGCCGGTGGCTCAAATCGAGGTGCGGAGCGGGACGTTAACCTTCGCCTAAGCCTTCGGCAAGGGGTTGGACGAAGCCTGTTCGAAGCGTTGTGCAACGTTCGGAATACCGGACGTGACGGAGGTGCGGGCCGCCGCGCCGACGGCCCGCACCGCGCGCTCAGGTGGTCATGACACCTTCGACCAGGCCTCGTTGGCCCCGCCGTTGCAGCTGTAGAGGATCACCTTGCTGCCGTCGGCGGTCGCCTGCCCGCCCACGTCGAGGCACTTCCCGGACGCCTCGCTGAGGATCTGTCCGTTGGCGTTCAGCAGCCATCGCTGGCCGGGTTCACCCGTGAAGCCGGCGGTGGTCGTCAGCCCCGAACTCCCCACCGTCAGATACCCGTTGGCGCCTTTCAGGCCGCCCTTCGCGTCGTACGACCACGTCTGCTCGACTCCGCCCGCGCAGGTGCCGATCGCGGCCCCCGAGGCGTCCGCCGTCAGGCACTTGCCGGACTGCCTGCCCTGGAGGGCACCGGTGATGGCCGTCGAACTCCCGTGTCCCGTCTGACCCTTGGGGTTCTTCCGGTCCTTCTGGTCGAAGACGTACGTCGTGATCGAGCGGGCCGCGAGAGTCGTGGACACCGTGGAGCCGCTCACGTCCGGCTTCGCGACCTTCGCCCAGTTCTCCGTGGCCGAGGTCCGCACCGCCTGGGTCGCCCGCACCGGAGCCTTGCTGTTGAAATGCAGGTCGAGCGAAGTGTCCGTGCTGTTCTGGTTGTTGACCACGACCACCCACTGTCCGTCGCGGTCGTACGAGCTCACCTCGACGCCGCTCGGCGCGCCCGTCACGTTGTGCGCGACCGAGCCGGGGCGGACGAACTTGCTGTACTGGCCCAGCGCGTAGTACCGCTTCGTGAAGTACAGCGACTGGTTGCCGTTCGTCGCGTAGTCGGGGTCGTAGTAGATCAGCCCGTCGTTCCAGCCGACGTCGTTGCGTGTGACCGGGTCCGTGCCGTAGCCGCTCGCGAGGGCCACCCACCACTGGAACGCCGAGTCGTGCGCGCTCGCGAAGTCCTTGTAGATGATCCGGGACATCAGCAGAGCGTTGTCGATCGTCGGGTCGTACTCCTGGTTCCAACCCGTGGTGCCCTTGCCGAAGCAGCAGATCTCGGTGGCCCAGGAGGGCTTGCCGACCGTCTGCGCCGTCTCGTAGACATTGCCCAACTGGCCGTCGTTCGGGTTGTTGTACGTGTGGTGCGCCAGCTCGGACACGTACTGGGCGGTGTCCGGCTGCGAGATCCACTGCGGGACCTCCGTGCTGAAACCGACCGTGCTGCTCGACTCGTCGGCGATGATGCTCGTCTTCTGGTGCCGGGCCCGCTGCTCGGCGCCCAACGCCCGCACGATGTCGTCGCGTTGGTCGACGGTGACCTGCATGCCCTCCTGACCGCAGTCGCCGAAATTGTTGTTCGGCTCGTTGAAGGGGCTGATGTAGTCGAACTTCGCGCCCTGCTTGGCGAAGTGGGCGGTGACGTCGGCGACGTACTTCGCGTAGTCGCTCTCGTTCTCCGGCTTCAACTGGCCGCCGCAGCTCTGCCCGTTGGTCGTCCACCGCGCGGGCGCGCTGTTGACGAAGCCGATCAGGTCCTGGACGCCGTACCGCGCCGCGTACGTGAGGAACGTCCGGCCGCCCTTGTCCTTGCTCCAGTCGTACGTCCCGTCGGCGTTCAGGAAGTCCTCGGCGACGCGGGCCGGGGTGGTGACCGCCGCGCCGCCACCGCCGATGTTGTAGCGGTACGAGGACAGGTCCAACCCCTTTGTGGAGAACAGGAGTTGGGCCACCCGGGCCTGGACCTCGGGCTTGAAGTTCTGCAGGTCGTTGACCCACCAGGCGCCGGACGCGCCGATGTTGTCGATGGTCTGGGCGGCGTGGGGGGAGACCTCGGCCGGTGCGACGCCGTCGGCGTTCGCGGGCGGTGCGGAGATCAGCGCCCCGGCGACGGCCAGCGTGGCCGCCGCCGTCGCGAGGATCGATCTCCGGGTGTGGGGGTGAGTCATGTGCAACCCTTCCGTCGTCATGAAGGTGGTGCGGTACGGCTCCTTGCCTGCGTGGTGCGCCTACTGGTCCTCTGTCCGACCCACTGGAGCGCGCCTTCCAGTGCGAACGTCGCCGCACCCATGCACGCGGGATCGGTGGGGATGGGGGAGAGGACGATCTGGGTGGCGGCGAACGGCCGCCTGAGCGCGTGCCGTTGGACGGCCTCGCGCACCTCGTGCAGCAGGGGTTCGCCGAGCCTGCGGGCGACCCAACTGCTGAGCACGACGACTTCGGGGTTGAGGATGTTGACCAGGTTGGCGATGCCCGCGCCGATGTAACGGGCCGTCTCCCGGACGACCTTGAGGGCCACGGGGTCGTTCGCGTCCGTGGCGCGGGCCAGGGCGTCGATGGTGGCCGTCTGGTCCTCGGAGTGCAGCAGCGGGCTCTCGGGGCTCAACTCCCGTAGATTCAGCATGATTCCGGGCGCGCCGACATACGCCTCCACACAGCCGTGGTTGCCGCAGCGGCACAGCCGCCCGTCCAGCACGAGCGTGGTGTGGCCCCACTCGCCGGCGCTGTTGCTCACCCCCCGGTACAGGGCCCCGCCGAGCGCGAGCCCCGCGCCGACGCCGGTCCCGAGGTTGACCACCACCGCGTCCCCGCGCCCGCGCGCCGCACCGAACCACATCTCGGCGACCGCGCAGGCGCGCAGCGGATTGTCCAGGTACAGCGGATAGGCGATGACCTCGGACAGCAGGTCGAGCAACGGCACGTCGTGCCAGTCCCAGTTGGGCGCGTACTCCGAGACACCGGTGTCGCGGTCCACCTGCCCCGGCACGCTCACCCCGACGCCCAGCACCCGCGCGCCCTCGATGCCGGCCTGCGCGACCACCGACCCGACGGCGGCGGCCACATGGCTGACCACCTGCTCGGGCAGGCTCTCGCCGGGGCGCATGTCCTCGTCGGCGCGGGCCAGCACGTTCAGGGCCAGGTCGAAGAGTTCGACATGGACGTACGTCTCCGCGATGTCGACGCCGATCAGCGCGCCCCCCGACGCGTTGACCGCCACGAGACCGCGTGGGCGGCCCCCCGCCGAGTCCTCGAAACCGACCTCGGTGATCATGCGGAGGTCGAGCAGCTCACCGACGAGCGTGGCCACCGTGGCCAGGCTCAGGCCGGTGACGGCGGCCAACTCCTGCCGGGAGGTGGGTGATTCGGCGATGATCTGGCGCAGCACCTCGTAGCGGTTCGCGGTACGGATGTCGCGTGATGTGCGCTTCGGCCCAGTGGCCGCCATCCCTTCCCCCTCGCGTCATGCCGAGGCACGACGGCATCGGCGCGCCGCAAGGCTATGGGCAGCGGCCGACGTTCGACAAGGGGTTAGGAAAGGGGCCATACAAAGTCGCGGCCAAGTCGGTCACCGTCGCCGCCGGGCCGGTCACCGTCCGGTCAGTCGCCGAGCACGTCCCGGACGAAGGCGTTGCTGAACGCGCCCTCGGGGTCGAGGTCCCGCGCCAGTGCCGCGAAGTCGCCGAGGCGCGGATAGCGCCCGCGCAGCACCTGGGCCGGAGTGGTGAACACCTTGCCCCAGTGCGGCCGTGCGTCGAAGGCGTCCAGTGCCTCCTCCAGCCGCCGCACCACGGGCAGTACCGCCTCCGTGTCCGCGATCCAGGTGAAGTGCAGCGCCACGGTGTCCCGCCCGTACGAGGGGCTCAGCCACTGCGCGTCGGCGGCGACCGTCCGCACCTCGCAGATCTGCAGCACACCGGCGACCGTCTCCCGGATGCCGTCGACCGCGTGCAGCGCGTCGAGCGCCGTCGACCGCGGCAGCAGGTACTCCGACTGCAGTTCCTCCCCGCTGCTCGGGGTGAACTCCGCCCGGAAATGCGGCAGTCGCTCGTGCCACGGACCCGGTGCCCCGAGCTGCTCGGTGGTGTTGACCGCGGGCATCCCCGGCACCGGGTGCAGCGCCTCCGTCGCGGGCGTGGCCCACGGGAAGTCGACCGGCGGCTGGTCGGTGCGCCGCTTCAGCCACACCTGCCCGAAGCGCGGCGCCCGCCAGTCGGTGAACAGACTCACGCTGTACGCCGAGGCCGCGACCGTCTCGAAGTCCAGCCCGGCGAGCGGGAGTTCGGTGAAGACGTACTGCTCCACCTCGAAGGCCGGCTCCAGGTCGAGGGTGAGGGAGGTGACGACACCGAGCGCGCCGAGGGAGGTCACGGCGCCGTCGAAACGGTCGTCGCCGCGTCCGATCGTCACCGTGGAGCCGTCCGCCGTCACGATCTCGACCTCGCGGACGGCCGCGGCCAGCGAGCCGTTGCCGACGCCCGAGCCATGGGTGCCGGTCGCCACCGAGCCGGCCACCGAAATGTGCGGCAGGGACGCCATGTTGGGTAGCGCGAGCCCCTGCCCGGCCACCCGGCGGGCCAGCTCCGCGTACCGGACGCCGCCCGACACCCGTACCGTCCGGGCCGTCGTGTCCACGTCGAACTCGGGCGGCAGTGCGGCGATCGTCAGCAGGGTGCCGTCGGGGCCCGGTTCGGCGATCTCGTTGAAGGAGTGGCCGCTGCCCAGCACCCGTACCCGCGCGCTCTCGGCCACGAGGGTCCTGAGCGCGTCGAGTGTGCGCGGGCGATGGAGTTCCTTCGCCGCGTAGGTGATGTTGCCGGCCCAGTTGGTGACCGTCTCCGTCATGCCTGTCGTCCCTCCGGGTTCGTGCGTTTCCCCCGACCCTCTCACCTGCCGATGACGAGTGCGGATTTAGTCGCGTGGTGGCGGTGAAAGTGACGTGATGGATGAATCTGTAGCCTATGTCCTGCGATATCGGTAGCCTCCGGTGTCATGACCGAACAGCTCCCCGTCACCGACCGCACCCGCCACAGCCGGCTCCGCGAGCAGGGCAGCCTCGACCGGGCCGACCTGGAGGCGATCCTCGACGCCGGGTTCGTCTGTCACCTGGGGGTCGTGATCGAGGGACGACCGGTCGTGGTCCCCACGGTGTACGGGAGGGAGGATCGGCGGCTGTATCTCCACGGGTCCGTCGCGAGTCGTAGCCTCGCGGGCGGAGACCCCGTGTGCGTCACCGTCACGCACGTCGACGGGCTGGTGCTGGCCCGGTCCGTCTTCGAGCACGGGGTGAACTACCGCAGCGCGATGATCCACGGGGTGCCCCAAAAGGTCACCGACCCGGAGGAGAAACTGGCCGGCCTCCGCCGCATCACCGACCACGCGACACCCGGCCAGTGGTCGTACGCCCGCCTCCCCAACCGCAAGGAACTCGCCGCGACCACCCTGCTCGCCCTCTCCCTGGAGGAAGCCTCCGTCAAGATCCGCACGGGCGGCCCCGACGACGGGGACGGCCCGGACGCCGACCTGGGCCTGTGGGCGGGAACGCTGCCGCTGACTTCGACCTGGGGCACGCCCGTGCCGGACCCGGCGCTGCCGGCGAACATCCTGGTGCCGGAGCATGTGGCGTGCCGCGAGGGGATGGGGCAGGGCTGACCTGGCGATGATCTCTGTGCGTTGGTGGTGGTCCTGCGTTGGTGGTAGTTCCGAGCCGGTGCTGCTCCCGCGCTGGCGATGACCTCTCTGCGCTGGTGGCGCTCCCGAGCTGGTGGTGCTCCCGTGCCGGCGGTGACCTCTCTGTGCCGGTGACCTCTCTGCGCCGGTGATAGTTCCGAGCCGGTGCTGCTCCCGTGCCGGCGGTGACCTCTCTGTGCCGGTGGTGCTCCCGCGCTGGCGACGGCCCATCTGGGCCGGTGGTACTCCCGTGCCGGTGGTGCTCCCGTGCCGGTGGTGCTCCCGTGCCGGTGGTGCTCCCGTGCCGGTGGTGCTCCCGTGCCGGTGGTGCTCCCGTGCCGGTGGTGCTCCCGTGCTGGTGGTGCTCCCGCGTATAGGCGCTCCCGCGCCGTCGAGGGGTGGTGACGCCGAGGGCGAATTGCCGCCCGGCCCGTCCTGCTCTGGCCCGCTCGGCCCGCCCAGTCCGGCTCGGCCCGCCCTGCCCCGGCCCGACAGCCCGAATGGCCCGACAGCCCGACCGGCCCGCCTGGCCCGCTCTCCTGGGCCCCTCCCGGGCCCGCTCTTGAGTCCGCCCGCACGAGAATCCCGCCGCGACGGCGAGTACCGACCACCGCGCGTCCCGGCGGTGCCGAGCCGTCCCCACCCCCCGACCGGACGTAACCCCCGGCGACCCCTGTGCCGCGACGGCGAGTACCGACCACCGCGCGTCCCGGCGGTGCCGAACCGTCCCCACCCCGCCGACCCGACGTAATCCCCGGCGACCTCTGTGCCGCGACGGCGAGTACCGACCACCGCGCGTCCCGGCGGCGCCGAGCCGTCCCCACCCCGCCGACCGGACGTAATCCCCGGCGACCTCTGTGCCGCGACGGCGAGTACCGACCACCGTGCGTCCCGGCGGTGCCGAGCCGTCCCCACCCCCCGACCCGACGTAACCCCCGGCGACCCCTGTGCCGCGACGGCGAGCACCCACCACCGCACGCCCCGGCGGCGCCGAACCAGCACCGCCCCTCGACCCACCCACGCCAACCTCCCCGCACGACACACCCCGGCGGTACCAGACCCACCCCCCCCTGACACCCCGCCCCGACCGCCCGACCGCCGGGGGCATACCGTGAGGAGTCGTACGCCTGAGCAGGGCGCCTGAGCCGGGAGGAGACAACGGGATGGGCAGCCGTACCGCGCTGGTCGAGGATCTGATGGAGCGCTTTCCGCATGTGCCGCGGGAGGCCGTCTTCAAGGAGGACCTGTTGCGCGGGGGTGTCGCCTTCGACCCGTCCGCGCTCAGCGACAACGAGGGTGGTGAGGTGAAGCCGAAGTCGTACTTCATCTTCTCCTTCGACCACGGCACCCTGCCGGAGCTGGGCGAGGCCGCGCTCAGGCGCCCGCCCGAGGAGATCATCCTCACCGGTGGGCCGTACGACCTGCGACGGACCGTCGTCTCCGTGCGCGTGAACCCGGCCTCGCCCTACCGCGTGGCTTCCGACGAGGACGGTGTCCTCGGGCTGTACCTCGACGGGAAGCGGATCGCCGACGTCGGTGTGCCGCCGATGCCGGAGTACTACAAGCACAAGCTCGCCAACGGGAAGTCCGTCATGGAGGTGGCCCCGACCATCCAGTGGGGCTACCTGATCTACCTGACGGTCTTCCGCGTCTGCCAGTACTTCGGCGCCAAGGAGGAGTGCCAGTACTGCGACATCAACCACAACTGGCGCCAGCACAAGGCGGCCGGGCGACCGTACACGGGCGTCAAGGACGTCGAGGAGGTGCTGGAGGCGCTCGAGATCATCGACCGCTACGACACCGCGAAGGTGTCCACCGCCTACACCCTCACCGGCGGCGCGATCACCAAGACCGTCGCCGGGCGTGACGAGGCCGACTTCTACGGCCACTACGCCAAGGCCATCGAGGAGCGCTTCCCGGGCCGCTGGATCGGCAAGGTCGTCGCCCAGGCGCTGCCGAAGGACGACGTGCAGCGCTTCAAGGACTACGGCGTGCAGATCTACCACCCCAACTACGAGGTGTGGGACGAGTATCTGTTCAAGCTGCACTGCCCGGGCAAGGAGCGGTACGTCGGCCGCGCCGAGTGGCACAAGCGCATCCTCGACTCCGCGGAGATCTTCGGCGCGCGCAACGTGATCCCCAACTTCGTGGCCGGCGTGGAGATGGCGGAGCCGTTCGGCTTCACGACCGTCGACGAGGCGATCGCGTCCACCACCGAGGGCCTGCGCTTCTTCATGTCGAAGGGCATCACGCCCCGCTTCACGACCTGGTGCCCCGAGCCGACCACCCCGCTGGGCAAGGCCAATCCGCAGGGTGCGCCGCTGGAGTACCACATCCGGCTGCTGGAGGCCTACCGCGCCACGATGGAGGACTTCGGGCTCAAGTCGCCGCCCGGATACGGCGAACCGGGCCCCGGCCGCGCGGTGTTCTCCGTCAGCTCCTTCATGGACAGTCTGCCCGCCGAACCCGCCGAACCCGCCGAGGAGCCCGCGCCTTTGTAAGGTAACGGTGTGGCCAACTCCTGCGACGGGTGAGTCGGGAGAGGCTCGGACACGTACAACTGCATAGAGGCGACTGACAGTTACCGCAATTGAATACGCGGCTTGTCAGTTGTGTGGGACGCGTGAAAGGCTCTGGCCCTGTCACGAGGCAGCCCCCCTCCAACTTGCTTACCGTCAGAGCTAGTTGGCCGTCATTCGTGGATGCAGGAGACCCATGCCCGACCTGCCGACTCCTCAGGACGCCGCTGAGGCAGCGCTCTTCACCGAGAGCTGGGACGCCGTGCTGTCCTACGCCGACCTGTGCACGTCCGGAGCCGCCACGGCCACCGAACTGGCCAGTGAGGCCTTCGCGCTCGGCATACAGGAGGCCCGTTCCGCCGGGTCCGGCCCGATGCGCGGACCGGCCCGTCGCGTACTGCCGGTGATACCGCTGCTGCTGACCGCCGTACGGACCACGGCGGCGGCCTGGGAGTTCGCCGGGCGGGGGCACCGGCTCGACCCGGACCTGCGGCTGTGGCTCAACTCGGAGAAGGCGGCCCGCTATCACGGCATGCCGCTGCAGCGCCCGATCGCCCTGCGCGGTCTGCGGGATCTGCAGGAGGCGGACGCTGCGCTGCTGTGGCTGGCCGAGGTGGAGGCGCTGCCGCTGCCCGTCGTGGCCCGCCGGCTCGGCCTCGACCCGGCGATCGTCTCCAGTGAACTCGCCCAGGTGCGGGCCCTGTTCAGGGACCGCTGCCACCGCAGCCACCTCGACACACCGATGGCCGCGGAGTGCCGCAGCTACGCCCGGCTGCTGGACGCGGTGACCCGTTCGCCCGCCGCCGACACACCCGAGGACCTCTCACGGCACCTCGCCACCTGTGTGCAGTGCGCGGAGGCCGCCGCCTGTCTGCGGCTGGCCGGCGGCGGACTGCCCGCGGCCCTCGCGGGCGGGGTGATCGGCTGGGGCGGGCTCGCCTATCTGGAGCGCCGCCGCCGGGCCGCCGAGGTACGGCTGGGCGCGGGGCGTCCCGTGGCCGAACTGGAGGCCGGGGAGCCGAAGGAGGGCGCGAGCAAGGCGCGCCTGGTGCGCAACGGACTGCTCGCCGCGGCCGTCGTCCTGTCGCTGGTGGCGCTCGGGGTGTCGATGATGCCGATGGGCGGCTCCGGGCACGACAACGCGGCCAGTGACGACGCCGACCGTCAGGCGGTGGCCGATCCCGGCCCCAGCATCTCGTCCGTCGGTGCCCACCCGTCGAGCACGGCCTCGCCGTCCGGCCGGCCCGCGGCGAGCGGCACGGCGACCACCTCCGGGGACAAGAACCCCGACACGGAACCCCAGGGCACCGCCTCGGCCACGGCGAGCAACTCACCGGCGCCGACGAGGAGTTCGGGCGCGGGTTCCGGTTCGGACACGCCCGCGCCGGCGAGCTGCGAGGTCACCTACGACCTCGTCGGCCAGTGGCCCGACGGCTTCCAGGCCGCCGTCACCGTCACCACCACCAAGGCCCTCGACACCTGGCGCGTCGCCTGGTCCTACCGCGACGGCCAGCAGGTCACCCAGATGTGGGACGCGAGCGTCGCCCAGGACGGCTCCCGGGTCAGCGCCACCGCCGCCGACTACAACAAGAACGTCGCCGCGGACGGCAGCTTCACCTTCGGCTTCCTCGGCACGTGGAACAACAGCAAGAACTCCGCGCCGTCCGGATTCACGCTCAACGGCACGGCCTGCAGCAACTAGCCCTGACCGTCCGGCTGTTCGTACGACCGCTCATACGGCTGTCCGTCCGGCTGCCATCCGGTTGTTCCCGGATGACAGCCGGGCGAACTACGCGTTCACGAACCGGTGTTGGTGCGCTTGCCGATCAAGTCCCGGTACAGGGCGGCACGTTCCTCGGGCGTCTTGGCCTTGGCCAGTTCGGCCTTCCAGTCCTTCTCCAGGTTCTTCAGCCGCTGCACCCACTCGCCGAACTTGTCCAGGTCGACATGGCGTTGGCTCGAAGCGAGGGGGGCGTCGGCGCCGGGCTTGTCGTCCTTGTGGCCGCCGAACTGGCTCACCGGGTTGTTCTTCTTCTCGCTGCTCGTGATGCCGTGTTCGTAGCCGTCGGGAGTCCGTCCCCCGGGCCCGGCGGTCTCCAGGCCGACCTGAAGTCCCCCGTCGCGCTTGTTCGTCGGAGGCTTGTACCCCATGAACATGTGTCCGTACGACTCGTTCGGCAGGATGGTGTCGCCGTGGTAGTCGGCGTTACCCATGCCTCCGGTGGCCAAGGGCAGGCCGTAGAGGTGGGTGCCGGGATCGAACCAGTTCTGCACGGTGGCGCCGAACTCGCCCTTCTCCACGAACGCGCCCCGCGTTCCCTCCGGCCTGTCGTTCTTGCCGATCTTCAGGTGATGGGTGGCGAACAGGCGCCGGGACACCGGCTCCTCGGGCGTCGACTTGGGTTCCCAGAACTTCCGGTCCTCCTTGGTGATGTGGAGCCACTGGGGCAGCTCGTAGCCGTGCTCGCCGTCCGCCAACTGCGGGATACGGATGTTGACGCGTCCGCCGTAGGCCAGGGCGTGCGCGACGTCGTCCTTGAAGTCCTCGTGCATCTGCGTCTTCGGATTGAAGACCGTCAGCCCCTCCTTCAGGATCAGGAAGATCTTGGTCAGCACCTCGGTGCCGCGCTCGACCCGCTCCCGGTGCTTGTCCGCGTCCGGCACGGAGTCGCTGATACCGGGCGGGAGCATGGTCGCGACGAAGGTCTGGAAGATCTGGTCGTTCCGTTCCCCCGTGAGCTGGTCCTTCTCCGACCGCGGGGTCTCCTGGTCGTGCATGGCCATGTGGCGGCCGAGCTGGTAGTCCGAGCGGGCGGGCTTGTCCGGTGACTTCCCCTCGCCGCGCTCTTCGACGTTCTGGTGCCAGCGCAGGGTGGCCACGAGGAGGCGTTTGCCCTCGGGCTGCTGGAGCCAGTTGTGGAAATCGCCGGCCTGGAGGTACGCGTCGGCTTCGGTGGTGCTGCACATCCCCACGGTCTTCAGCCACCTGGGATCCTCGGACTCCACGGCCTTGATCGCGTCGAGTTCCGCGTCCGTGAAGCTCGGGCCACTGCGCACCCGCCGGTGGATGACGTCCCGTACGTCCTTGTTCCTGATCGCCGTCTCGCCGCCGACGAGCAGCCGCGCGAGACGGGCGATGGCCGGGGGCGAGGCCGCGATCGGGGGTGAGGGCGAGGTAGGGGGCGGGGTCGTGCTCTGCGCCGGAGGGGTGGTCGACGGTCCGGGCCGGTCCGCCCGCTGGACGGAGACCTCCCCGGCCACGCTGCGCTGCACCGCCGCACCGGGTGAGGCGGCCCCGGGCAGCGACAGATCGGGGGCACCGCCCCGGGCCAGCTTCCGGCCGTTGGCGCCGGCGCTCCGCTCGAACGGGTCGTCAGGGTGGGAGACCTTCTCGCCCCGGCCGTTGTCGGTGCCGGGCACGGGCCCGAAAGCCTGCTGGCGTACGTGGTCGACCTCTTCGAACATCACCTCGTCCTCGACACGGCTGCCGCCGAGCACGATGTGGGAACCGGTGGTGTAGGCAAGGGCGCCGAGCTCCTCGGCCGAGCGCTGGGCCACCGGGTCGTTGTGCACGCGTACATGCCCGAAGTCCATGCTGTACGCCCGCTCGGCGCGCTGCAGGATGCGCGGCTCCAGCGGCCGGCCGGGAGAACCGACGGCGTCGACGACGGACGACCGCCGCTGCACCGGCACGGCCGCCTCGGTCCCACCAGCCCCACCAGCCCCACCGTGCTGCTCCTCGGCGTGCTGCTCGTCCCGCGCCCGCTGGATCGCGCGGCTCACCGCGGCGTTCCCGGCGGCCTGTTGGAGCGCGGCGAGCGGCGGCAGGGCGGCGGCGGGCCGGGACGCGGGGCGTTTGCCGGCACGGTCACCGTTCGCGCGGTTCTCTCCCTGGATACGCATGCACGGTTCCCCTTCGGTCGGCGCGCGCCCTTCTCTGGTGCGGGCGCTCTTCCCTCTTACCGGACGGGGGCCCGAGGGAGGGGAGTCCGAAGGGGCAGAGTCGGGGGCAGACCTGATGGGCGTTGCGAGCGAGCAGGCGTGTGTGGGGTGGGTGGGGGATGGAGGGTGGGTGGGCCGGGTGGGTGGACCAGGGCCCTGGCCGGCAGTCGGACGGCGGCCAGGGCCCGGCGCTCAGAGCCGGTTCTGGCGGCGGCGCAGAGCGATGAAGCCGAGCGTGCCCACTCCGGCGGTGATGAGGGCCGTCGCGCCCACGGTGGTCGTCGAGATCCCGCTGTTTCCGGTCTTGGCGAGCTGTGTGGTGCTCCCGGAGGAGGTCGTTCCGGAGACCGTCCCGGAGGACGTGGTGGCGGTCGGGGAGGTGGTCGCCGTGGTCGTCGCGGAGGGTGTGGTCGACGCGGAGGAGGTGGCGGTCGCGGAGGGCGTGGTCGATGCCGTCGGGGTGGTGCCGGAGGCCGCCGCCTTCACGTCGGTCGACGCCGACGCGCCGCAGAAGGTGGTGCCGGTGAACGGTGTCGATCCCTGGTTGACGAACACGCAGGGGTGCACGGTGGTCGTGCCGGCCGGCGCGTCCTTGCGGTAGGCCAGGCGGATCTTGGCGACGGTGCTGCTGTCCGCCGCCATGGAGGCGTCCTTGCCGACGATGTCGAAGCCGTAGAGGTCCGGTTCGGCGTTGGCGGTGATCGGCTGAAGCGTCTTCCAGGTGCCGGAACGCAGTACCTGCACGGTGGCGTAGCGGCTGGTGAACAGCACCCCCGTCAGGTTCTCGTACGCCGAGGGCGTGGCGTTGTTCACGGTGGCCTGGAAGGTGATGCCGGGGCCGCCCGCGGTGACGGTGGCGGGTACGGCGGACAGGCCGACGGTGGGCGCGTCGACATTGACGGTGTCCTCGTCGGTGTCGTTGGCGGCGCCCGAACTGCCGTAGGAGATAAGGGTGGTGAGCTTCAGGCTGTTCGTGCCGCCGTTGCCGTCGCCGTGGTGCGGGGTGCCCATGGGCAGGCCGAGGCGCAGTTGGACGGTCCGCGACTGGGCGGCGGCCAGCGGGAAGGACTCGGGCAGTTCGCCGGAGAACTGCGTGCCGGACAGGGCGAGCGGCACCGTCTTCCACGCCGTTCCGCCGAGCCGGTACTCCAGGCTGACGGCGTTCGACGGCAGGCCGCCACCGCCGTCGATGTGGTAGATCAACCGCGCCGAAGTGGTGTCGTCCGTCCCGACGTTGGACGCCGTGGTGGTGAAGTCGACCGGCCGGCCCGCCAGTCCGAGCTCGGCCGGCGCCGCGGTGGAGACGGAGAGTGCCGGCGGCTGCGGGTCCGCCGGCGCGGCGGTGGCCGCCGGCGCCAGGACGGCTCCGGTGGCGGCCAGCAACAGCCCGGCCCCCGCGACCGTGACGGACGAACGCAGCATGCGTGCGGAGCTGTTCAACGTTTCCCCCAGGATGCGTGTGTGGCGCGGCCGACTACCGTGCCCGAGCCGACGAGTGGATCAGCCCGTCTTCTCGCCCAGTTGGACATGCGGACCCGACAACTCGTTGTGGTGGCTCGTGTGACGGTTCTGTCACTGGGGGGTGTGGTTCCGTGCGGCGGTCCGGGTCCGCGCCCGGGCTTCGGTACGGCCTCAACTCCCGCTGAACCACGACGACTTCCGAGAGCGAGCCGCGGAGGGGACTAGAGCACGAGGACCGTCATCCAGAGCGCCCACGTTCCCGCCGTGAGGACCAGCACCGTGCCTCCGCTGAGCCAACGGCCGATCCAGATGAGGGTGTTCTGTTCAACTGCCCCGGTTCGTAGGGCTCGTTCGGCCAGTACGTGACTCAGTTGGCGCGACGCGAACAGCGCACTGGGCAGCGCGGGGAGCAGAGAGAACGCGATCCGCACATACCGTCCCGCGGTCGCACCGCCCGGGATCAGCAGGAGACCTCCGACTCCGAGCAGGACCGCGATCACGAACCACAGCCATGAGCGGAACGCCAGCACGTCGGAAGCCGGGGACCACACGCCGTTCTCGGCCTTCCGATGGATCTTTCCCGGCCGAAGCCGGAGCAGCTCCGCCACGGCCTCGTCGGCTTCGGCGGCCGCGGCCGCCGCCTCCCGCCGATCCCCTCGTTCGGAAACGAGGAACATCCACGTGGTCAGGCGGGTCTCGAAGGCTCGCAGGATCCCCCCGTGGTTCTTGATCGCCGCAGTCATCGTCGTTCCGCCGTACTGTATGTCGGTCCCACCCGCGTATCGCGTCGCGTGCAGCGGTGATGGTATCGACGGTTCGCCTCGGCTGCTCTGCCGAATGACCTACTTCAGGCAGGTATCGGATGACCTCACCACTGCAATTCCGCACGTTCACGGTCGACGACACGGGGAACGACCTGCCGTACGCCTTGCACGTGCCGAGCGGATATCAACTCGACGAATCGAAGAAGTGGCCCCTGGTCCTCTTTCTGCACGGGGCTTCCGAGCGCGGCGACGATCCGTCGGCGCTCGCCGTGCACGGGCCGGTGAAGCAGGCCGCGCAGGGCGCGGACCTCCCCTTCGTGGTGGTGGCTCCGCAGTGTCCGGCGTACAGCACCTGGTCGTGTGAACTCGACGGTCTGTACGCGCTGATCGAGGAGGTCTCGGCGCACCACCGGATCGACGCGGACCGGGTGTACTGCACCGGCCTCAGCATGGGCGGGACGGGTACCTGGGCGCCGGCGGCGCGCTTTCCGAACCGGTTCGCGGCCGTCGTGCCGATCTGCGGGGCCTGGATGCCCGAGATCGCGCCCCGGATCGCCGCGCTGCCGGTGTGGACGTTCCACGGGGAGGAGGACTCCAGCATCCCCGTCAAGCACACCGAGCAGGTCGTCGGGGCGTTGCGGGATCTGGGCAGTCCCGTCAGGTTCACCCGATACCCGGGGGTGGGCCACGACTCCTGGACGCGGACCTACGACAATCCCGAGGTCTACGAGTGGATGCTGGAGCAGCGCCGCGGCGGATGACCGGCGTCACGAACGCACCTGCCGTACCACCGACGCCCAGGCCCACTTCCCCACGCAGATAAGTTGGACACGGCGGTCATTCCGGCACTGACGGTTCCTGGGTTGGCGGTTCGGCCGACTGGGCCACCAGGTGGTTCCGGTGGCGGCCGTAGGCGAGGACAAGTGCCGCCACCACGGCGGCCGTCAGGACGGTCGCGCAGGTGAGGGCGAGCGGAACGATCCAGCCGCTGACGAAGTCCTTCTGCGTGCCGTTGTCCCAGTGGCATGTCGCCTGCGGTGGCAGAAGGCCGCTGTCGTAACGGACCAGATGGACCGTGGGGCGCAGTTCGAGCAGGTCGGGGCACGCGTGTGCCGGGATGGTCATGACGACCTGGAAGCAGCCGACCAGGTAGCAGAGGATCCCCGTGATGGCGGAGGCCTTGACGACGCCGACGAGCCGTCGGCGCTCAGGCTTGACGATGAGTCCCCCCGCTGCCGACCGGTGTCCGAGATGGGCGAAGTCCCTTTGCGGGCAGCCTGGTTGGGCTCCGCGCAAGGGGATCAACATAGTCACAGGTCGAAGTCGAATAATCGTTGGCGCTCCGTGGGCGTCGGAGGCTAGGTTTCTTCTCGTCCCAGTGGTGGCCGGTCGGCTGCCACTGTCGATCGAGTGTGTCCGGGAGGTGTGACCGATGGCTGTCTCTGTGATGGGCGCTGCCCGTATCCGGAAGTTCATCAAGTCCACTCCCGTGGCCTCCGGCTGACCTCAAAACTTCTCCCGCGTCTGTGTGCGCGGTGCCGGGGCCACCCTTGTGAAGGGTCACCCCTTGTCTTTCTCCTCTCTCCCGGGTTCGTCCTCGTCGTTCTCCTCCGTGCATCCGTTGCAGCCGTACGGCTGGGACGCGGAGTGGAAGGCCGAGTTCGCCCCGTTCGCCGAGCAGGGTCTTCTGCCCGGCCGTGTCGCGCGGGTCGACCGTGGTCTGTGCGACGTCATCACTCCGTTCGGTACGGTCCGTGCCGACACCGAGTTCGTCGTCCCGCGTGACCCGATGAAGGTCGTGTGCACGGGCGACTGGGCCGCCGTCGACCCCGAAGGCGGCAGCCCGCGCTATGTGCGGACGCTGCTGCCGCGCCGTACCGCCTTCGTGCGCTCCACCTCCTCCAAGCGGTCCGAGGGGCAGATCCTCGCGGCCAATGTCGACCACGCGATCGTCGCCGTACCGCTGAACGGGGAGATCGACCTCGGCCGTATCGAACGGTTCCTCGCGCTCGCCTGGGAGTCCGGCGCCCAGCCCGTCGTCGTGCTGACCAAGGCCGACCTCGTGCCGGACGCGGTGACGTTGTCGTATCTCGTCGACGACGTGGAGACGACGGCCCCGGGTGTGCCGGTGCTGACCGTCAGTGCCGCCGCCGGGGACGGGATCGACGTGCTCGCCGCGGTCGCCGCCGGCGGTACGTCCGTGCTGCTCGGGCAGTCCGGTGCGGGCAAGTCGACGCTCGCGAACGCGCTGACCGGCGAGGACGCGATGGCTGTCCAGGCGACGCGGGACATCGACGGCAAGGGCCGTCATACGACCACCACGCGCAACCTGCTCGCCCTGCCCGGCGGCGGGGTGCTGATCGACACACCCGGGCTGCGCGGGGTCGGGCTGTGGGACGCGCAGACCGGGGTCGGGCAGGTGTTCGCCGAGATCGAGGAACTGGCGGGACGGTGCCGCTTCCACGACTGCGCCCACGTCGCCGAACCGGGGTGCGCGGTGCTCGCCGCCGTCGAGAACGGTGAACTGCCCGAGCGGCGGCTCGACAGCTACCGCAAGCTCATGCGCGAGAACCAGTGGATCGTCGCCAAGACCGACGCCCGGACCCGGGCCGAACTGCGACGCGACTGGAAGCGGAAGGGCGCGGAGGGCAAGGCCGCCATGGAGGCCAAGCGGGGGCGCCGGGTCTAGCGGGCCGGCCCGGCGGCACGGCAGCGCCGCGTCCGATTTCCGCCAGCCCCGCCCCCGGGGATGGCGGAGACTGGACGGCGTGATGGACGAAGACACCAGGTACGAAGCCGTGCGGAGCCGGGATGCCCGGTTCGACGGTGACTTCTTCTTCGGGGTGACCACGACCGGGATCTACTGCCGGCCCAGTTGCCCCGCCGTGACGCCGAAGCGGCGCAATGTGCGGTTCTACGCGACGGCCGCCGCCGCGCAGGGCTCCGGGTTCCGGGCCTGCCGGCGGTGCCGCCCGGACGCCGTGCCGGGATCGGCCGAGTGGAACGTGCGGGCCGACGTCGTGGGCCGCGCCATGCGGCTGATCGGCGACGGCGTGGTGGACCGTGAGGGTGTCGCCGGGCTCGCCGTGCGGCTGGGATACAGCGCACGGCAGGTCCAGCGACAGCTCACCGCCGAACTCGGCGCCGGCCCCGTCGCCCTCGCCCGGGCCCAACGGGCGCACACCGCACGGGTGCTCGTACAGACCACCGATCTGCCGATCACGGAGATCGTCTTTGCCGCCGGTTTCGCCAGCATCCGCCAGTTCAACGACACGATCCGCGCCGTGTACGCGTCGACCCCGACCGAGTTGCGCACCAACGCGCCCAAGGCGCCGACAGCGACCAAAGCAGCGACGAAGGCGACCGGACCGGCCGGACCGGCCGGTGGAATCCCGCTGCGGCTCGCGTACCGGGGTCCGTACCGGTCCGCCGCCGTCTTCGACCTGCTGGCACGCGAAGCCGTCCCCGGCATCGAGGAGCTCACCGGCACCCCCGGCCGCCGCACCTACCGCCGAACCCTCCGCCTCCCCTACGGCACCGGAATCGCCGCCGTCGACGAACGCCCCGGCGCCCTCAAGTCCGCGTCCCCCGCCCATCCCGGCGGCTGGCTCGACGCCCGGCTGCACCTCACCGACCACCGCGACCTGACCACCGCCGTCCAGCGGCTGCGACGGCTCTTCGACCTCGACGCCGACCCGTACGCCGTCGACGAACGGCTCGGCGACGATCCCCGGCTCGCCCCACTGGTCGCCGCCCGACCCGGCCTGCGGTCACCGGGCACCGCCGATCCCGAGGAACTCGCCGTCCGGGCGCTGGTCGGGCGGGCGGAGGCCGAGCGGCTGGTGCGGCGGTACGGCAGGACGCTCGACGCCCCGTCCGGCGGCCTCACCCACCTCTTCCCCGAGCCGTCCGCGCTGTCGGCGGCCGGGCCGCCCGGCGACCCCCTGACCGTCCTCGCCACCGCCCTGGCCGACGGCACCGTACGACTCGACGCCGGCGCCGACCGGGACGACGCGCAGCAGGCCCTGCTCGCGCTGCCCGGCATGGACGCCGCCACCGTTGCCGTCATCCGCACCCGCGCCCTCGGCGACCCCGATGTGGCGCCGCCCGGCGTCGACCTTCCGGACGCCTGGCGCCCCTGGCGTTCCTACGCCGCACAACACCTGTACACAGCAGGAGAGTTGGAGTCCCGATGAGCACACCGACGACCACGCCGAAGTCCGCAACGACGACCACACGCTGGACGAGTTTCGAGAGCCCCCTGGGTCAACTCCTCCTCACCGCCGACGAGTCCGGCGCCCTCACCTCCCTCTCCGTCCCCGGCCAGAAGGGCGGCCGTACCGTCCAGTCGGAGTGGCGGCGGGACCCCGGCCCCTTCCGTGCCGCGGGCGACCAGCTCGCCGCCTACTTCGCCGGTGAACTCAAGGAATTCCACCTGGAGTTCCGCACCTCGGGCACCGACTTCCGTGAGCGCGTGTGGACCGCCCTCGACTCCGTCCCGTACGGCGCGACGACGACGTACGGCGAGATCGCCGCGCGGATCGGCGCGTCCCGGGCCGCTGTCCGGGCCGTGGGCGGGGCGATCGGTGCCAACCCGCTGCTGGTCGTCCGCCCCTGCCACCGCGTGATCGGCGCGGACGGATCACTGACCGGCTATGCGGGCGGCCTCGACCGCAAGGTCCAACTCCTCACCCTGGAAGACGCGTTGGGCTGAGCTACTCCGACTCCAGGCCCCAACTGTGGATCCGCCGCGGGTGGATGCGGATCACCTCCTCGCTCATGTGCGACCCCAACTCGTGCGGGCCGACGAGGAGTTCGGCCTCGCCCCGGATGTCGATGCCCCGTACCCGCCACGGGCTGACACTGACGATGTCGTCCACGACCAGGGCGACCTTCGGGTTCTTGCGCAGGTTGCGCCACTTCTTGGTCGTGCCCATCGCATAGCCGCCCACCAGGATCGTCCCGTCGGGCTGCGGGAAGAAGCCGACGGGGTTCGCCTGCGGTTGGCCCTGCGGGTCGACGGTGGCGAGGCGTCCAAGCCGCTGCGAGGTGAGGTACGCGCGTTCGGCCGCGGTGAATTCGGTCATGACCGCAGCCAAACACGCCGGGCCGCCCCGCGCATCGGCCTGCGGTCCCAGACCGCCGTCCGCCCTGCGTCCTACGCCGGACAGGGGACGTGGAGCCCCTCGCCGGTGATGCTCCGCCGTCGGCCCACTCCCGCGTGGCACGGTCGCCTCCTCGTGGTCGGTGGGGAGAGGTGGAGCGCTCATGGTCGGGGCCGGACGCATCGTCGTGGCATTGCTGGTGGCCGTACTGGGAGCGGGAGTTGAGCAGGGTACGGCGACCGCCGACGCCCCGGCCTCCGCACCGTTCGGCACCTGGACCGGCACCTGGGAGGCCGCCCCCTCCGGAACCGCCCCGGCCCGGCCCGGTGCCTCCTTCCGCAACGTCGTCCACCTCAGCGTCGGCGGCAGTGCCACCCGCGTCCGGCTCACCAACCGGCTCGGTACCGCGCCCCTGCGTCTCGACGCGGTGACCGTCGCCCTGCGCGAGGCGGGACCGGACGCCGTGCCCGGCTCGATGCGCGTCGCCACCTTCGCGGGCGCCCGGACGGTCACGATCCCGGCGGGCGTGGACCTGGTCAGCGACCCCGTCCCGCTCGCCGTGCCCGACGGCGCGGACCTGCTCGTCACGGTCCACACGCCCGGCGACTCCGGCCCGGCGACCTACCACCGCGCGGCCGGACAGACCAACTACCTTGCCCCGAGCGGCAATCGGGCCGCGGACATCAAGGGTTCCGCGTACAAGACGACCACGACCTCCTGGTACTACGTCACCGGTGTCGACGTCCTCGACGCCCCGGCGGCCGGCAGTGTCGTCGCGTTCGGCGACTCCCTCACCGACGGCAACGGCTCCACCCGCGACGCCAACCACCGCTGGCCCGACCGGCTCGCCGAACGCCTCGCCGCCCTGCCCGCGTACCGCCGCCTCGGTGTCCTCAACGCCGGCATCTCCGGCAACCGGCTGCTGCGCCAGGACGTGGGCCCGAGCGCGCTGACCCGCCTCGACGCCGACGCCCTGTCACGGTCGGGCGTGCGGGTGCTGATCGTCCTCGAAGGCATCAACGACATCAAAGGCACCCCGAACGCCACCGACCCCGCCGCCTTCGAGAGCGCGTACCGCACCCTCGTGACCCGCGCCCACGCGCACGGCATCCGCGTCATCGGCGCGACCCTCACGCCGTACGGCGGCGCCGGCGGCTACACGGCCGCCCGGGAGGCCGTACGGCAGAAGCTCAACGTCTTCATCCGCGGCGGCGGGCCCTTCGACGGGGTGGTCGACTTCGACGCCGCCGTCCGTGACCCGGCGCAGCCGCAGCGGATCCGGCCCGGCTACGACTGCGGCGACCATCTGCACTTCAACGACGCGGGCATGCGGGCGCTCGCCGACAAGGTCGACCTCACGGCGCTCGGCTGAGCCCTCGGGTCAGCCCCAGATGATGGCGCCCAGCCACGCGCCCGCGATCAGCAGGCAGGTGAACAGCTCGGTCAGCACGCTGGAGCCGCCCGACCGTATCGCCGTACGAAGAGCGGCCATGGCCTCGCCGTGCCGGCCCAGCCGGATGCGCTCGTGGAGGTAGATCCCGGCCATGAAGCCGGGGATCGCGCCGAGCACGGGGATCAGGACGAAGCCGAGGAACGCGCCGACTCCCGCGTACACGCCCATTCGGGGGGTCGCGCCGCTCGCGCGCAGCCGGCGGGGCGGCAGGGCCCAGCGCACCACCTGGGAGAGGAAGAGAACGACCGTGGCGCCCACGAGGACGCCCCAGGACAC
The DNA here is from genome assembly GCF_036227225.1 of Streptomyces sp. NBC_01478. GTDB lineage: Bacteria > Actinomycetota > Actinomycetes > Streptomycetales > Streptomycetaceae > Streptomyces. The sequence continues at coordinate 9,156,456 of NZ_CP109444.1, forward strand.
CGGCTGTGGGTCCTTCAGCGCCCACCACAGGACCGCGGCCCACACCAGCCACGACCCCGGTACTCCGGGCACCAAGACTCCGCACAGGCCGAGCAGGATGACGACGCCGACCAGGAGGAGTTCACCCACTCCCATCTGCCCAGCCTGCGGGATCCCGGGTGAAACCGCAGGTCAGCCACGGGCCACCCAGCCTCGTTCGTGGGCGTGCCAGCCCAGTTGCAGCCGGGTCGTCGCGCCGGTCAGCTCCATCAGCCGCCTCACCCGGCGCTGGACCGTCCTGAGGCCCACATCGAGCTGTTTCGCGACGCTCGCGTCGGTCAGCCCGGCCAGCAGCAGGGACAGCACCTCCAGGTCGGCGGCGTCGGGGCCGTCCGGTTCCCGCTCGGTGGCGCCGGACGGGCCCAGGCGCAGCGGGAGCGCGTCCCGCCAGACCGACTCGAAGAGTCCGCACAGCAGCTCCAGCAGGCCGCTCGCGTGCACGACGAGCGCGGCCGGCTCCGCGGTGGGCGAGGTCAGCGGCACCAGCGCGAGGGTCCGGTCGGCGACCACCAGCTTGGTCGGCACCTTGTCCACCACCCGCACCTGTTCGCCGCGGCCGAGCGCGGCGGTGAGTTCGGTGATGCCGTCCGGCTGGTCGAGCACCGCGCGTTCCAGGACGACCCGGTAGCGGACCCCGCGGCCGGCGGCCTGCTCCTCCGCGTCGTTCTCCATGCCGGTGACGGCGACCGGGTTCCCGGTGACCAGCGCGCAGACCTCCTCGGTCGCGCCGAGCTGGAGCTGCAGGAAGCGCTGGGTGACGGCCGCGGCGCCGATCACCACCTCCACCAGGTCGTGTACGGCGGGTTCGGCGGCGCCGGCCCGGTACTCCTCGGCGAGCAGCGCGGCGGTCAGTTCGGCCTGGTCCAGTTCGTGGCGTCGCCGGGTGAGCAGGGCGCTCAGGGCGACGCCGGGCGGGGCGGCGACCCAGCGGCCGGGGCGGGCCGAGGACTGGGCCGCGAGTCCGTGTCGCTCCAGGCGGCGCAGGGTGCGCTCGGTGTCGTACTCCCCGATGGCCAGCCGTCGGGCGAGATCGGGTACGTCCGCGGCGCCGACGGACACGAGTGCCCGGTACGCCGACTCGTGCGCCTCGTCCAGGCCTATCGCCGCCAGCATCAGGTGCCGCCCCTCCTTTGCGATGTGCGTGGTGTGCGCCATGTGCGTGGTGTGTGTTGTATGCGCGGTGGTGTGTGCGGTCTGGCGGAAAGCAGCCATGGCGCGAACCCGCCTAGGCACATCATCGCCGTATCACCCGTCACTCTGCCAAGGTTGCGTCACCGGGGCACCAACTGTCGCCCGTAATGGGCGTATTGGGTGTGGTTGGCCTGCGGGTTCGTGCGCGGCGGCTGTGGGGGAGACGGGCGCGCGTCACAGCGGATCTTCAGGAGAGCGGGTCACACTCGGGCCTGGACGGGCCGAACCCGCAACGGGATCCGGTCAGTTGGAACGTGACCCGGACCCATGCAGTGCGCCGGCACGCAGGGGAGCTGGGGCCGGGTCACTCAGATGTCGCCGGGCGGTCCTCCCGTGGGGGGTGGGGCCGCCCGGCGGCCCTGTGTCGTCCTGCGCTGCCTGTGCCGCCGTGTTCCGGATGAGCGTTCGGTATGTCATCCGACACGCCCTTCGAGCAGGGGCGCGCGTCCGATTTTCCGGACGCCCCGTTTCCAACTGGCCCGCGCGGTGGACAATTAGGGGCATGAGCCAGCAGGGGGGAACGCCGACCGGTCACGAGGACGACTGGTGGAGCCAGCTTTACGACGACACCCCGGGGGACACGGGGCCTACGGCCGCGGGCGACTCCGTCGACGACCGCTTCGTTTCGGCGGCGGGGACGGTGGGCGGGGGTGCCGGTGAGCCTCGGTCCCTCGACGCGGGGTCTCTCGATGCCGGGGAGCGTGTGCCTTCGGCGAGGGAGGGGAGGCCTTCGGCGGACGGGGGACCGGCTTCGCCGGGTGGCGCGGAGCCTTCGGTGGATGAGGGCACGCCTCCGTTGTTCACGCCCTTGACCCCCGCCGCCGCTCCAGGGGAGCAGGCCCCGCCCGACCCGACCTGGCAGGACCTCCCCTCGGACCCACCGTCCGAGCTCCCACCGGCAGCCCCTCAGCGGCAGGCCGGCGCGGAGTTTCCGCCCGCGTACCCGCCGCCGCCGACCGTTCCCGCACCACCCGCCGACCGTCCCACCGCCGCTCCGGAGGACCGCCGCCCGGACGGTCTGTCCGCCCCGCAGTCACCGGCGGCTCCCGCACGCCCTGCCGACAGTCCCGCGGTCGCCGCGGAGGGCCGGAGTCCGGAAGACCTGCCCTCCCCGCCCGCCTATCCGCAGTCGTCGGCGGTTCCCGCACCCCCCGCCGACAAGCCCGCGATCGCTCCGAGGGAGCTGCGTCCGGAGGACCCGTCCGGCCCCGGCCGCTACCCGCAGCCGTCCGCCGCCCCCACACCCCCGACCGCTGCCCCCCGCCCGGACCGCCCGTTCGACCCCCGCCCCTACCCTCAGCCTCCAACCACACCCGCACCCGTCGCTGACACCCCCATCCCGACCCCGAGGAACCTCCCCCGCCCGTACCCGCAACGCCAACCCCCGCCCGTCACCCCCCAACCCCTCCCGATCGCCCCGCCCCCCGACCTCCCCGCCCTCGCCCCACCGCCACCCCCGCCCGCATCCCTCGCGCTCGACTACGTAGGCTCCGGTCCGCCCACCTACGACGCCGAGCCCACCGCCCTGCCGCTCGCCGACCCGGACGACCTTGACGATCTGGTCGCGGACACCGTGCTGGACGGGGCGCGGTACGGGACGAGCACGATCAGGGCCGCTTCCGTGCGGGGGGACTCCGCGAGGTTTCGGGGGGAGCCGCGGCGGGATTCGTTGCTGACGGCGCGGTTCGGGACCGGGGAGCAGGCCCTCGTGCTGGTGGCGATGGCGACCGGGGCCCGGGCCACGCCGGGGGCGCATCGGGCCGCCGCCGAGGCCTGTCATTGGATCGGGCGGGCCGTCGGGCGGAGTCATGCCCGGCTGGCCGAGGACATCCGGGCCGCCCGGCGCGGTGATCTCAAGTCCGGGCTGCACCGGCTCACCGACCGGAGTCTCGGCAAGCTCCGCGCCAGCGCCGCCGAACAGGGCATCGACCCCGAGGAGTACTCGGCCGGGCTGCGGTGTCTCCTGCTGCCCGCGCATCCGGAGTGCCGTACGCGCGTCTTCTTCGGGGTCGGCCCCGGTGGGCTGTTCCGGTTGCGGGACGGCGAGTGGCAGGACATCGAGCCCGCCGTCGGCGACCTGAGCGGCGAGGCCGTCGTCGGGTTCGGGTCGCAGCCCGCCGAGACGCCCGAGGGCGACCGGCTCACCATGGACCTCGGCATCCCGACACCCCCGAGCCCGTACGAACCCGCCCCCGAACCGCCCCGCGAACCCTTCCGCTTCCGCGCCTCCGTCGCCCGCCCGGGAGACACGCTGTTGATGTGCACCGGGGGGCTGGCCGAACCTCTGCGCGGCGAGCCCGCGCTGTCCGCCCATCTGGCGGGGCGATGGTCCGGCACCACTCCGCCCGGTCTCGCCGCGTTCCTCGCGGACACCCAAGTGCGGGTCAAGGGTTATGCCGACGACCGCACGGCGGCGGCTGTTTGGGAGGCGTGAGCGCCCGGGCTGTGAATTCATGGAACCCAGAGGGATCCGTAGGACACAGGAAACCGAAGGGCACGCGAGAACCATGGCCAAGCAGAACGTTGCCGAACAGTTCGTCGACATCCTCGTCCGCGCCGGAGTCAAGCGCCTCTACGGCGTCGTCGGCGACAGCCTCAACCCGGTGGTCGACGCGATCCGCCGCAACTCCGCCATCGACTGGATCCACGTACGGCACGAGGAGACCGCCGCCTTCGCCGCCGGCGCCGAAGCGCAGATAACCGGGAAGCTCGCGGCCTGCGCCGGCTCCTGCGGCCCGGGCAACCTGCACCTCATCAACGGCCTCTACGACGCCCACCGCTCCATGGCCCCGGTCCTCGCCCTCGCCTCGCAGATCCCGTCCAGCGAGATCGGCCTCGGCTACTTCCAGGAGACCCACCCGGAGCGGCTCTTCCAGGAGTGCAGTCACTACAGCGAACTCATCTCCAACCCCAAGCAGATGCCCCGCCTCCTCCAGACCGCCATCCAGCACGCGGTCGGACAGAGCGGCGTCAGCGTCGTCTCCCTCCCCGGCGACATCGCCTCCGAGCCCGCCCCGGACAAGGCCGCCGAGACCGCCCTCGTCACCTCCCGCCCCTCCGTCCGCCCCGGCGACACCGAGATCGACAAGCTCGTCGAGCTGATCGACGCTGCGGACAAGGTCACCCTGTTCTGTGGCAGCGGTGTCGCCGGCGCGCACGCCGAGGTCATGGAGTTCGCCGGGAAGATCAAGTCCCCGATCGGACACGCCCTGCGGGGCAAGGAATGGATTCAGTACGACAACAAGTTCGATGTCGGGATGAGCGGACTGCTCGGCTACGGCGCCGCCTACGAGGCCACCCACGAGTGCGATCTCCTCATCCTCATCGGCACCGACTTCCCGTACAACGCGTTCCTGCCCGACGACGTGAAGATCGCCCAGATCGACGTACGGCCCGAACACCTCGGCCGGCGCTCGAAGTTGGACCTCGCGGTGTGGGGCGACGCGAAGGAGACGCTGCGCTGTCTCACCCCGCGGGTGCGGCCGAAGGACGACCGGCGGTTCCTCGACCGGATGCTCAAGAAGCACGCCGACGCGCTGGAGGGCGTCGTCAAGGCGTACACGCGGAAGGTTGAGAAGCACGTCCCGATCCACCCCGAGTACGTGGCCTCCGTGATCGACGAACTGGCCGACGAGGACGCCGTGTTCACGGTCGACACCGGTATGTGCAACGTCTGGGCCGCGCGCTACATCACGCCCAACGGCCGTCGTCGCGTGATCGGTTCGTTCTCGCACGGGTCGATGGCGAACGCGCTGCCGATGGCGATCGGCGCCCAGTTCACCGACACCGAGCGGCAGGTCGTGTCGATGTCCGGCGACGGCGGATTCTCCATGCTGATGGGCGACTTCCTCACCCTCGTCCAGTACGACCTGCCGGTGAAGGTCGTCCTGTTCAACAACTCCTCCCTGGGCATGGTCGAGTTGGAGATGCTGGTCGCCGGTCTCCCGTCGTACGGCACCACCAACAAGAACCCCGACTTCGGTGCCGTGGCGCGCGCCTGCGGTGCCTACGGTGTGCGGGTCGAGAAGCCCAAGGACCTGGAAGGCGCGCTGAAGGCCGCCTTCAAGCACAAGGGCCCGGCCCTCGTCGACGTCGTCACCGACCCCAACGCCCTGTCCATCCCGCCGAAGATCAGCGCCGAGATGGTGACCGGCTTCGCGCTGTCGGCGTCGAAGATCGTGCTGGACGGGGGAGTCGGACGCATGCTGCAGATGGCCCGGTCCAACATCAGGAACGTACGCGGGCTCTAACCGTCGTACGGCGCCCAGCCGTTCGCCGCGTACCAGTAGTGCGGCAGGCCCTTGATGCTCGTCGTGCGGAACGGCTTGCCGTGGTCGTCGATGCGGAGGGTGCCGGTGCGGCCCAGGGAGGACCAGTCCAGTTCGAGGTACCAGCGGCAGTCGCAGGTCCCGGTGCGGGCCTTGACCAGCAGGACTTCCGGGTCCGTGGCCGAGACCCGGTAGGGCAGGTGTACCGCAGGGGTCGGCTTGCCCATCTCGCCGCCCGGCTCCGGGACGGCGAGGGGGCGGTGGGCGTCCAGGTTCACGCCGAAGTAGCGCGGGGTGATGTCCCCGCCGCAGCCCTGGGCCATCGAGTAGGCGGTGCCCGGGGCGGGTGTCGAACGGCCGACGACGCGGACCCGAAGTGCTTCCAGGACCACGGCTGTTGAGGTCTTGCCCTGCACCGAGATCTCGACGTCCGTCTGCCCGCCGTGCACCGCGTGCTGCGTCGCCGCCCAGTCCCCGGCGTCCTGCTGGACCGGGGGCGGCGGCACCTCCTTGGGCGCCTTGTCGATGACGTAGTCGTGGTCGCAGCCGATCTCCCAGACCTGGGAGTCGGCGGTCCAGGCGAGTGGGGCGGGTGGTGTGGGTGGTGCGGACGGCGAGGCCATGGCCGTACTGCCGGCCTTGGACTTGGCCGTGCCGTGGGTGGAGACCGCCGACAGGGTGCCCCACGCGGCGAGCGTCGCGCACACCACGGCGACCGTGAGCGTGAGCCGCCGGCGGTACCAGCGGCTGGGCGTCGGCGCGGGGACTTCCTCCGGCACCGGTTCAGGGACCGGGTTCTCGGCGGGCCGGGGCCGCTGCCGTGCCGCCACCGCCAGGATCCAGTACCGGTGCAGCTCCAGCCGCTCCTCCGGGGGCGCCCCGCACAGCGCCGCGAAACGCTCCACGGGCGCGAAGCCGAGGGGGACCGCCTCGCCCACGCAGTAGCGGTGCAGGGTCGAGGCGTTCATGTTCAGGCGGCGGGCCAACTGGCTGTAGCTGCGGTCCGTGCGGTCCTTCAGCCGGCGCAGCAGTGCCGCGAACTCCTCGACGTCCTTGTCGTTGCCCTCGCCCGACACCGTCGCCCCTCTGCGTCGCGTCCCAGGACGGCATCCCAGGCACACCACAGAAGAGGAGGTCAGCGGGGGTGGGACGGTTCCACCGTCGCGGGGTCGGTGTCGGTCGTTGCGGTCGTCCGGGCCGGGCACCGAAGCTCTGACCGACCACATCGCACGGCACCGATCCGAAACGGGGACCACACGTGAACAGCAAGAAGGCCACGCGCCGCACCGCCCTCGCCGCCGCCCTCGCCCTCGCCCTCGGGCTGGGCGTGGCGGCCCAGGCCTCCGCCGGCGCCCCGCGCTCGGTGAGCGGCTCGCCGGACGACAACATCACCCGCATCGCCGACTTCTACGGCGCCTACGTCGACGCCGAGAGCGACCTCGACAGCGGCGGCGAGCTCGCCCGGCAACTGCGCGCCTACTACCTCACCCCCGCCTACCTGAAGGAGCTGACGGCCTGGGAGAACAAGAACCACGCGGACGGCGTCCTTCAGGCCCAGAACATCCCCTTGAGCTGGAAGGTCACCGACAACGGCACCGCCGGGTACACCGAGGCCGCCATCACCCTCACCTGGGGCGGCGGGGACACCACCAGGCTGATCGTCGACATGACCCGCACGACCCACAAGATCTTCCACATCGGCACGAAGGGGATCGGCGGCAAGTAGCCCCCGTAGCCGAGCCGTTCGCGGTTGCTGAGCGGCTGATTCCGGCCAGATTCGCGGAGGGTGGACCTCAGGGTGGTCCGGGGGGACCAACCGTCCCACGCCTTCGCGGACTACGGCCGGATCGGCAGCCCCGCATCGGCAGTCGGTTCGATCGCCGGTGGTCAGGACGGCACGGGGTGTCTGGTCCCGGTGCCGGGAGCCGGCACATCCCGGAAGGGAACGCCCCGACCGCCCCACCCGCGTCGCATGCTCCGTACGGCGGCCGTTCGACCGTACGGACGGCACGGCCCCCGATTCCTCCGCCTCGCCGGACTCGGCGCAACTGTGGCCGAACACCCGGTCGTTGTCACTTCGACATGACTGCCCTGTTCCCGGCGAGGGCATGGATCCCCGTGAACGTGTTCGAGCAGGAGGGAACCGGAAACCGGCGTGCAGGCGGGGGTCATGAAAAGGCAAGCACGAGGGGGCGGTCCCATGGCGATCGGGGCCTCCTCGTCGAAAGCGGTGGAGGACAAGGCCGACAGCGCCACGCAACCGGCGCAGCCGCCTCAACTGAGGCGCAGACTCGGACGCGCGGACCTGCGGGCGGTGCCCGAGGCGCGCAGAGCGTTGCGTGAACTGTTACGGCACTGGGGGAGGCCGGGACGATCGGAGATAGCGGAACTGCTCACGAGTGAACTCGTCACCAACGCGCTGATCCACACCGACCGCGACGCCGTGCTCACGGCGACCGTCGGACCGGATGGACTCCGCGTGGAAGTAAGGGACTTCGTGGCCCGCAGGCCCCGACTGCGCGTACCGGACGCCGACGACGGTACGCACGGGCGGGGCCTGGTGCTGGTGCAGTCCCTCGCGGACGCGTGGGGAGTGTCGCCCCACGGGGTCGGCAAGTCCGTCTGGTTCGAGCTGGATTCGGACGCGGCATGAGCAACGGGACGGGGGCGGCGTCCAGTTGGACTCCGCCCCCGTCCCGTTGTCGCCCGGTCCCGGCTCTCGGCTCGCAGCCTGTCGGCTCAGCCGAACTGCTGCTCCAGGTCCTTGAGCTTGCGCTCGAGGGAGTCGAGCCGCGGCAGGGCCATGGTGTCGTCCTCCGCCGTGAGGTCGACGGTTATCGGGTCAGATGCCCCGCGGACTGGCTGGAGTGAGGGACGCGTGCGAACCGGCAGTTGTTCCGGCGTCGATAGAGCAGGCTCCGCGGATGCTTGACCGGAGCCGCGCTCCAGGGCCTGCGGTTCCGGCGACCGGCCGCCGCCCCGTCCCATGAGGCCGCGCTGCCCCCGGCTTATGGCCTTGAGCTGGGCCCGCTCGATCCGCTGCTGGTCGCGCCGACGCAGTCGGGTCTCTTCCTTCTTCGCCTTGTCCTCGCGCACCTCGTCGACCGCCTCGTCCAGGCTGCGGACGTTCTCCAGGAGCATCAGCGACCAGGCGCTGTAGGTCTCACGGGGGGCGCGCAGCCAGCGGACGATACGGATCTGCGGCAGCGGACGCGGCACCAGACCCTGCTCGCGCAGCGCGGCCCGACGGGTCTGCTTCAGCGCGCGGTCGAACAGGACCGCGGCCGACAGCGACATGCCGGAGAAGAACTGCGGAGCGCCCGCGTGGTCGACACCCCTGGGCGCGTGCACCCAGTTGAACCAGGCGGCCGCGGCCGCGAACGTCCACACGAGTATCCGGGAGCCGAGGGCCGCGTCACCGTGGCTGGCCTCGCGGACCGCGAGGACGGAGCAGAACATGGCCGCGCCGTCGAGGCCGAACGGGACGAGGTACTCCCAGCCGTCGGTGAGGCCGAGGTTCTCCTGGCCGAAGCCGACCAGTCCGTGGAAGGAGAGTGCCGCGGCGACCGCCGCACAGCAGAACAGAAGGACGTAGGAGGCGATGCCGTATATGGCTTCCTTGCGCCTGCGGCGCTCCTCCGTGCGCTCCCACGAGTCGTCTTTCGCGTGCTCCCCGCCGGACCGCTTGCTCCGCGCGAGCACCGCAACCGCCGCCAGCATGCCCAGGAGCAGTACGGCGCCGGGAAGCAGCCAGTTAAGCGATATGTCGGTCAGTCTCATCTGGGGTCCCTTGCATTGGGATAGGGCGTAACGCCCGCCATAGTGGCCCAATCCCAACGGCCCTCAGGCGTTTTCGGGGCAAGAGGCCGCCAAGGAGGTGCAAGGGGATGCCCAAGGCGGCTTTCTGCTCGAACTGCCGCTTGAGGGGCGGGAGTTGAGTTCGAATAAGACTACCCGTACGGGTGGTTCCACGGAAAGTTCCTGCGACAAGTGAGGAAGTTGTGAAGCACCTGTTACCGGGCGGGCGTCTCGTTCGCGGCCGATCCTAGCGGGCTCCGAGTCGAGCGTGTGACTGAGGGTCCCTCAACTCGCGGCGGCAGCCAGCAGCTTGGTGACCCGCTCCGTCTCGCAGGTGCGCGGACAGGTCGCGCACGCGTCGTCGGCGTCCAGCGTGTAGTACATACAGCAACTGGCCCGGTCCCGGGTGGACAGCGGCTCGCCATGAGGCCCTGTCACCTCACGGAACGCGGCCGATCCGACGTACGGCTTGGTCGCGCCCGGCAGCAGCCGCTCCAACTCCCGTACCGCCCGCTGCTGTTCGCCGAAGAGGTCGGCGACGTACCAGATCCCCTCCACGACCTCGTCGGTCGCCATGCCCCACAGGGCGCGGCCCCGCCGGCGCATCCGCGGGCCGAAGCCGGCCAGGACGGGCTCCATGTGCTCGGCGACCGCGGCCCGTACCTCGGCCCGCAGTGCCTCCTCGTCCGGGACCACCCGGGCGCCGGGCAGCGCCGCCGCCGGGTCGCCGGGCAGGCAGGCGAAGGAGTCGGTGCGGACGGCCAGCCGGCCCATGTCGAAGCCCTCGGCCGTGCGGTCGTAGGAGACGTGGGTCACGGGGAGGCGGGGGACGCGGTGGTGCAGGAACCACGGGACGGTGAACAGGAGGACGACCGGCCAGGCGTAGCGGTGCAGGCCGAAGGTGGCTATCACGTCCGGGCGGCCCCGGCGGCCGTGGTCGCGCAGGACCTGGGCGTCGTCCCGGGCGAGGAACGCCTCCAGGCCTTCGCCGCCCGCCGCGAGCGCGGCCGCGGAGATCCAGCCGCCGCCGGTGGGAGTCGGCTGGTCCGGGGTGAGTTCGGTGATCGCGAGCCCGGGGATGACCTCGGTGAGGCGGGCGTACGAGTCCGCTACGGCCGAAGAAGGCAGGGGCATGCCGGGACCACCGATTCGCCGTTGGTTTAGAGGTAAGGCTTACCTTACCCAACAGGTATGGGATTTACCCTGCCCTATGGGGGACACCCTCATTACCCCCGAAGTCCGATCTGCGCCTAAGGTGCTTGACGGACGAGTAACAAGACGCCGTAATGACCCCAAGTACCGACACGTCCGGAGGAGGACCCGTGAAGCAAGGCGCGCAGGGCTCCGCCGGTACCGGCATTCCGGATCCGCGTCCCCGGGGCTCCCGGGTGCCGCCGCAGTCGCGCGCCGCCGATATGGACCGGGACCGGAACCGGGATCTCGCGGACGGCGCCGGTGCGGTGCGCGGTGAGCACACGCACAGCGAGACGCCGATCCCGCGCCCCCGGGCCGTCGTCCAGCGGTCCTCCGTGCGCGGCCAGATCCTCGATGCCCTGCGCACCGCGCTCGTCGGCGGCGAACTGACCCCGGGCGAGGTCTACTCCGCGCCCGCGCTCGGCGACCGGTTCGGCGTCTCCGCCACCCCCGTGCGCGAGGCCATGCAGCAGCTCGCCACCGAGGGTGCCGTCGAGGTCGTACCGAACCGGGGTTTCCGGGTGGTCGAGCGAGGGGCCCGCGAACTCGCCGAACTCGCCGAGATCCGCGCCCTGATCGAAGTGCCGGTGATGCTCCGGCTCGCCCGGACCGTGCCCGCCGGCCGCTGGAGCGACCTGCGCCCGCTGGCCGAGGGGACCGTGCGCGCCGCGTCCACCGGGTGCCGGGCGACGTACGCCGAGTCCGACCGGGCCTTCCACTGCGCTCTCCTCTCCCTCTCCGGCAACGAGCAGCTCGTCCAGATCGCCGAGGACCTGCACCGCCGCGCCCAGTGGCCGCTGGTCGGCGGTCCCGTCACGCGCGGGCGGGCCGACCTGGTCGCGGACGCGGCCGAACACCTGGCGCTCCTCGACGCGTTGGCCGCGGGGGAGTGGGACGTGGTGCGCTCCCTGGTGCAGGAGCACTTCGCGGGAGCCGCGTGAACCCGAATATGTGACTCCGGTCACGAGCGGGTCCGGGTCCGGCGACCGCGGGCCGCACCGGGAACCCGCCCGACCGGTGGTGACGTGCCCCACGGAAAGGGACGACCGTTCCGCGGGGGAGAGCGCCGATGTTTCCGAATCCGGGCCGGCAAGCGTCACAACAGGCCGCACGGCGAGGCGCCGAGCAGTCGGCGCGACAGGCCGCGCAGGACGGGATGCGGGCCGCGCAGGCGGGAGCCCGGCGCGGCCACTCCGGCGCGTCGCGCGGAAGCCTCCTGTCGGTCCTTCTGCTCGTAGCCGTCGGGGTGTTGGTCGCCCGCGACCCCGAACTCCGGGCATCCGTCCTGCAGTTCGTCCACCACGTCGTGAACGTCGTCCAGAACCGGACCGACGGCTCCTGACCTACGCCGTGGCCGCACCCGGCGCGGGCACCGCCAACTGCCGTGCCAGCCACGTCGGTACACCGCCCAGCAGCCGGAACAGCCGCCGAGCCTCCTCGCGCAACCGGGACGCCTCCGGCTCGGCCTCCGCGTCCGCGAGCGACACGAGAGCCGGTGCCGTACCGACGAGGTAGCCCAACTCCTCCCGGATCCGCAGCGATTCGGCGAAGCCGTGCCGGGCCTCCGCCAACTCCCCGTCCCGCAGGGCCAGTCCGGCCAGGTGGCGATGAGTGAACGACAGCAGCAGCGGGTCGGCCTGGTCGGCGGCCCCCGCGTGCGCACGCCGGTACGCGGCCCGCGCGGCCTGCGGCGAACGCGCCAGGTTCTCGGCGACCAGCCCCCGCCGGAAGTCCAGCAGCGCCCGCCCCGCACCGTCCGGCGGGATCAGCGCCGCCGCCCGCCCGAGCGCGGCCCGCGCCTCGTCGGCCCGGTCGCGCACCGAGTGCAGCGTGGCCGCGTAGGCGAGGTACCCGCGCTCACAGGCCGCCGCGCCCCGCTCGTCGTCGCTGTGGGCCAGCGCCTCCGCCGTCCGCAGCGCGTCGTCGGCGTCCTCCCAGCCCTGCTCGGTGTAGAGACACCGCTCCACGAGCAGCGCGGTCCGCTGAAGGGCCGGTGCCGCGGTGTCGGGCCGCAGCAGCGCCGCCGCGTCGACCCAGCAGGCCCGCGAGCGCAGCCGCCACACCGCGGTCTGGAGGGGATCGTCACCTTCGGTCGTTCCGTTTCCAGACATGGCGGAATGCGCCACGTTGCCCTCCCCGAGCACACCATTGAGCTGTTGAGTGGTGGCCGCATCTCAGCACGGATCGGGCGGCCCGGCCAAGAGGGTGGGTGAAAGAATTCACAAAGTCGTGGGATCTTCGGGTCAGCTCATGCGCAGTGCCAGGAAGAAATCCAGCTTGTCCTCAAGGCGCGAGAGGTCCCGACTCGTCAACTGCTCGATCCTGCCCACCCGGTAGCGCAGTGTGTTGACGTGCAGGTGCAGCCGGGTCGCACAGCGCGTCCAGGAACCGTCGCACTCCAGGAACGCCTCCAGCGTCGGAATCAGCTCCGCGCGGTGCCGTCGGTCGTAGTCCCGCAGCGGGTCGAGAAGCCGCGCGGTGAAGGCCCGCCGTACGTCGTCGGGCACGAACGGCAGCAGGAGGACGTGCGAGGCCAGCTCCTGGTGGCCCGCCGCGCACACCCTGCCGGGTCTGGCGGCCGCCACCCGCCGCGCGTGCCGCGCCTCCTCCAGCGCCCCGCGCAGCCCCTCCGCCGAGTGCACCGCCGCGCTCACCCCGAGCGTGACCCGCCCGTCGTCGTCGAGCCCGGCCGACAACGGATCCCGTACGGCCTCCAGGAGCACGTCCGCGTGGATCCCGGACTCGGAGCCGTCGTGCTCCGCCGACACCGCGGGCAGCGGTACGAGCGCGATCGCCTCGTCGCCCGAGTGGGCCACGGCGATCCGGTCGGAGGGCTCGGGTCCCGTCGCCAGCGGGTCGACCAGGATCTCCTCCAGGAGGGACTGGGCGACCGGCCCGGCCTCGACGGCGCCGCCGTCCCACTCGACCCGGGCCACGACCACCTGCCAGTGCGGGGCCGCCCCCAGGCCGGGCAGCAGGACGGGAGCGGCGACCCGGAGGCGCGCGGCGATCTCGGCCGGCGCGGCGCCCGCCTGCACCAGCTCCAGGACCTCCTGCGCGAGCCGTCTGCGGACCGTGCGCGCCGCGTCCCGCCGGTCCCGCTCGACCGCGATGAGCTGGGTGACGCCCTGAAGCAGATCGAGCCGCTCGTCCGGCCAGTCCCCGGCGTCCGCCTCGACCGCCAGCAGCCACTCCGACAGCACCGTCTCGCGCACGTCACGCGCCCCCTGCGCGGAGCGCCCGCCGCCGCGGATCGGGAAGAGCGAGTACGTCGAGGCGCCCAGCGCCAGCCGGTGCGGTCCCCGGCGGCCGGTGCGGACGGCGGTCAGATGCTCGGCGGCCAGTTTCGCGCACACGTCGGCGGGCAGCGCGGGCCCCGACACCTTCGAGCCCGCGATGAGCCGCCCGGTCGGCGACAGCACCCACGCCCGCAGGTCCAGGTCGGAGCCGAGCAGGTCCAGGACCACGTCCGGGCCGCCGCCCGCCGGGCCCGACGTCATCATCCGGCGGTGCCGGTCCACCACGGCCGCGAGATCACCGGCCCGCTCGCCGGACACCTGCCGTACGACATGCTCGGTGATCGTCGCGAACGCCACCGACTCGTTGACCGCGAACAGCGGCAGCCGGTGCTTGGCGCAGGCGGCTATGAGGTCGTCCGGTATGTCGCCCAGCTCGGCCTCGCCGGCCGCCAGCGCGGCCACCCCGGCGGACACCAGGAGCCGTACGAACGGCTCGGTGTCGGCCGCGCTGCGGCGCCAGGCGAGACCGGTCAGGACCAGCTCGCCGCCGGCCAGATAACGGCTCGGGTCCCGCAGGTCGGTGGTCATCACCCCGCGTACCGTACGGTCCAGCTCGTCCGCGCCGCCGAGCAGCCGCAGCCCCAGCGCATCGGTGTCCAGAAGTGCGCGCAGCCGCATCGCCGTCGCCGCCGTTCTTTGTCTAGAAAACTACGATGAACCAAGAGGTGCTGTGGGTGCGGGGCTGTTTCCCACGTTTCCACAGGGAATCGAAGGGGTTACTGATGGCCTCTGTTCATATGAATCTACAAGATGCCCGCGCTGGCCAGCCAACTCCTTCATGGTTTCCGTGACTGACCCACTCCGTGCACGGCGCTGTGTACTGACCTCACGCTGCATTAACAGCGCATGAACGAGCCGGGCCCGCCGCACACGAACTGGCTTGATCCGTACGACCCACGAGACGAAGAAGAGAGCCGGTCATGGACTTCCTTCGCCCCGCAAGCTGGGAGGAGGCGCTCGCCGCTAAGGCCGAGCACCCCACCGCAGTACCGATCGCGGGCGGCACCGATGTGATGGTCGAGATCAACTTCGACCACCGCCGGCCCGAGTACCTGCTCGACCTGAACCGCGTCGGCGATCTCTACGAGTGGGAGGTCGGCGCGGACAGCGTGCGGCTCGGCGCCTCGGTCCCGTACACCCGGATCATGGAGAACCTGCGCGGCGAACTGCCGGGCCTCTCCCTCGCCTCGCACACGGTCGCCTCCCCGCAGATCCGCAACCGCGGCGGCGTCGGCGGCAACCTCGGCACCGCCTCCCCGGCCGGCGACGCCCACCCCGCGCTCCTCGCGGCCGGCGCCGAGGTCGAGGCCGAGTCGGTGCGCGGCACCCGGCTCATCCCGATCGACGAGTTCTACACCGGCGTGAAGCGCAACGCGCTCGCCCCCGACGAGCTGATCCGCGCCGTCCACATCAAGAAGGCGGACGGACCGCAGCAGTACTCCAAGGTCGGCACCCGCAACGCCATGGTCATCGCGGTCTGCGCCTTCGGCCTCGCCCTGCACCCGGCCACCCGCACGGTCCGCACCGGCATCGGTTCGGCCGCGCCGACCCCCGTCCGGGCGAAGGCCGCCGAGGAGTTCCTGAACGCGGCGCTCGACGAGGGCGGCTTCTGGGAGAACGGCAAGATCATCACCCCGTCGGTCGCCAAGCAGTTCGCGGACCTGTGCGCCGCCGCCTGCAACCCGATCGACGACGTCCGGGGCACCGCGAGCTACCGCCGCCACGCGGTCGGCATCATGGCCCGCCGCACCCTGACCTGGACCTGGGAGTCCTACCGCGGCACTGGCGGCCGCTCCATCGAGAAGGGGAGTGTCGCCTGATGCGCGTCAATTTCACGGTCAACGGCCGCCCGCAGGAAGCGGACGACGTGTGGGAGGGCGAGAGCCTCTTGTACGTCCTGCGTGAGCGGATGGGTCTGCCCGGCTCCAAGAACGCGTGCGAGCAAGGGGAGTGCGGTTCCTGCACGGTCCGCCTGGACGGCATCCCGGTGTGTTCCTGTCTCGTCGCCGCCGGTCAGGTCGAGGGCCGCGAGGTGGTCACGGTCGAGGGGCTCGCGGACTTCGCCAAGCAGCGCGCGGAGCACGGGAGTCGCGGCACGTCCCTCGACGAGGCCAAGCAGTGGGCCGCCAAGGGGCAGGACTCCCAGACCGGCGAAGGCACCGAACTCGCCCCCATCCAGCAGGCGTTCATCGACGCCGGCGCCGTCCAGTGCGGCTTCTGCACCCCCGGACTCCTCGTCGCCGCCGACGAGATGCTGGAGCACAACCCGACCCCGACCGACGCGGACATCCGCGAGGCGCTCTCGGGCAACCTGTGCCGCTGCACCGGCTACGAGAAGATCATGGACGCGGTACGCCTCGCGGCCGCCCGGCAGGGAGAGGCGGTCTGACGATGTCTGTCAAAGGCACCCCCATCGGCACTCCCACCAAGGTCACCCAGGGTTCGCAGACCAAGGGCGGCATCGGCGAGTCCACGCTCCGCCCGGACGGCACCCTCAAGGTCACCGGCGAGTTCGCGTACTCCTCCGACATGTGGCACGAGGACATGCTCTGGGGCCAGATCCTGCGCTCCCCGGTCGCCCACGCCGAGATCGTCTTCATCGACACCGTCGAGGCGCTGAAGACCCCGGGCGTCTACGCCGTCATGACCTACGACGACCTGCCGACCGACGTGAAGAACTACGGCCTGGAGATCCAGGACACCCCCGTTCTCGCGCACGGCAAGGTCCGTCACCACGGCGAACCGGTCGCGATCGTCGCCGCCGACCACCCGGAGACCGCCCGCCGCGCCGCCGCGAAGATCAAGGTCGACTACCGCGAACTCCCGGTCGTCACCGACGAGTTGTCCGCGACCGCGCCGGACGCGATCCTCATCCACGAGGGCCGCGACGACCACCACATCGGCCATGTCCCGCACCCGAACATCGTGCACCGCCAGCCGATCGTGCGCGGCGATGTGGCGGCCGCCCGGGAGCGCGCCGACTTCATCGTCGAGGGCGAGTACACCTTCGGCATGCAGGACCAGGCGTTCCTCGGCCCGGAGTCCGGTCTCGCGGTCCCGGCCGAGGACGGCGGTGTCGACCTCTACATCGCCACCCAGTGGCTGCACTCCGACCTGCGCCAGATCGCGCCCGTGCTCGGCCTGCCCGAGGACAAGGTCCGCATGACGCTGTCCGGTGTCGGCGGCGCGTTCGGCGGGCGCGAGGACCTGTCGATGCAGATCCACGCGTGCCTGCTGGCCCTGCGCACCGGCAAACCCGTGAAGATCGTCTACAACCGCTTCGAGTCCTTCTTCGGGCACGTCCACCGCCACCCCGCCAAGCTCCACTACGAGCACGGCGCGACCAAGGACGGCAAGCTCACCCACCTGAAGGCCCGGATCGTGCTGGACGGCGGCGCCTACGCGTCCGCGTCCCCGGCGGTCGTAGGAAACGCCTCCTCGCTCGGTGCCGGACCGTACGTGATCGACAACGTCGACATCGAGGCCATCGCGCTCTACACCAACAACCCGCCCTGCGGCGCGATGCGCGGTTTCGGCGCGGTCCAGGCGTGCTTCGCCTACGAGGCGCAGATGGACAAGCTCGCCGACAAGGTGGGCATGGACCGGGTCGCGTTCCGTCAGCTCAACGCGATGGAGCAGGGGACGATCATGCCGACCGGGCAGCCGGTCGACTCCCCGGCTCCGGTTGCCGAACTCCTGCGCCGCGTCAAGGCGATGCCCATGCCGCCCGAGCAGCAGTGGCTCGCCGCCGGAGAGGCCGCCGACGTACGGCAGTTGCCGGGCGGTCTGTCCAACACCACGCACGGCGAAGGCGTCGTACGCGGGGTCGGCTACGCGGTCGGCATCAAGAACGTCGGCTTCTCCGAGGGTTTCGACGACTACTCGACGGCCAAGGTCCGTATGGAGGTTGTCGGCGGCGAGGCGGTGGCCACCGTGCACACCGCGATGGCGGAAGTCGGCCAGGGCGGAGTCACCGTCCACGCGCAGATCGCCCGCACCGAGCTGGGCGTCACCCAGGTGACGATCAACCCGGCGGACACGCAGGTGGGCAGCGCCGGTTCGACCTCCGCGTCCCGGCAGACGTACGTCACCGGCGGCGCCGTCAAGAACTCCTGCGAGCTGGTCCGCGAGAAGGTCCTGGAGATGGGCCGCCGCAAGCTCGGCACCTACCACCCGGCCTGGGCCACCGCCGAACTCCTGCTGGAGGGCGGCAAGGTGGTCACCGACGCCGGTGAGGTCCTCGCCGATCTGGTGGACGTCCTCGAAGGCGAGGCCGTCGAGATCGAGGCCGAGTGGCGCCACCGGCCGACCGAGGCCTTCGACCTCCGTACCGGACAGGGCTTCGGGCACGTCCAGTACACCTTCGCCGCGCACCGCGCCGTCGTCGAGGTCGACACCGAACTCGGCCTGGTGAAGGTCATCGAACTGGCCTGCGCGCAGGACGTCGGCAAGGCGCTCAACCCGCTGTCCGTCATCGGCCAGATCCAGGGCGGTACGACCCAGGGTCTCGGCGTGGCGGTCATGGAGGAGATCATCGTCGACCCGAAGACCGCGAAGGTGCGCAACCCCTCCTTCACGGACTACCTGATCCCCACAATCCTCGACACCCCGACCATTCCGGTCGATGTGCTCGAACTCGCCGACGAGCACGCCCCGTACGGGCTGCGCGGCATCGGCGAGGCACCCACCCTGTCGTCGACTCCCGCCGTACTCGCGGCGATTCGGAACGCGACCGGGCTGGAACTGAACAGGACACCGGTACGCCCGGAGCACCTCACGGGCACGTGACCCCACGGGGTCCCAACCGGTGACGTCCTGAGGGGAGTTGATCCCCCAGGACCCCATTGTTCGTCTCGGGCCGTCCCCCGGGTCGTCCATCCCAAATCCCGCGCACCGCCGACGGCGGCTCGCGAGTGCCCCTGTGAACCTTGGGAGATGGCCCCATGACCCAGCAGTCAGTGGAACCCAGGACCGCCGCCGAAGACGCGGGTGAAGGAACCCGCGTCCCGGCCGGCCGGTCCTGGCTCGACCGTTACTTCCACATCTCCGGGCGGGGATCGACCGTCGCGCGCGAGGTGCGCGGCGGAGTCACCACCTTCATGGCGATGGCGTACATCCTGCTGCTCAACCCCCTGATCCTGTCCGGCAAGGACGTCGCGGGGGACACGCTCGGCCAGAAAGGGCTGATCACCGCGACCGCGTTCGCGGCGGCCCTCACCACGCTCCTGATGGGCTTCGTCGGCAAGGTGCCCCTCGCCCTCGCCGCCGGTCTGTCCGTCTCCGGAGTGCTCTCCTCGCAGGTCGCCCCGCAGATGACCTGGCCGCAGGCGATGGGCATGTGCGTGATGTACGGCGTGGTCATCATGCTGCTCGTCGTCACCGGCCTGCGCGAGATGATCATGAACGCGATTCCGCTCGCGCTGAAACACGGCATCACGATGGGCATCGGCCTGTTCATCGCGCTCATCGGCTTCTACAAGTCCGGCTTCGTGCACCAGGGCAAGGCGACCCCGCTCACCCTCGGCCCGACGGGTGAACTCGCGGGCTGGCCCGTCCTGTTGTTCGCCGGCACCCTGCTCCTGATCTTCATGCTCCAGGCCCGCAACATGCCCGGCGCCATCCTCATCGGCATCATCACCGGCACGCTCGTCGCCGCGATCCTCAACGCGGCCGGGGTCATCGCCCCCAAACAGTGGGCGAGTGGTGCCGCCCCCGAACTGCACGGCAGCGCGGTCTCGATGCCGGACTTCTCGCTCTTCGGCCATGTGGAGTTCGGGGGTTGGGGCAAGGTCGGCGCGATGACGGTCGGCATGATCGTGTTCACGCTCGTCCTGGCCGGCTTCTTCGACGCGATGGCCACCATCATCGGCGTCGGCACCGAGGCCCGACTCGCCGACTCCAAGGGCCGGATGCCTGGCCTGTCCAAGGCACTGCTCATCGACGGCGCCGGCGGCGCGATCGGCGGCGTGGCGGGCGGCTCGGGCCAGACCGTCTTCATCGAGTCGGCGACGGGCGTCGGGGAGGGCGCGCGAACGGGCCTCGCCTCGGTCGTCACCGGCCTCTTCTTCGCCGCCTGTCTCTTCTTCACCCCGCTCACCGCGATCGTCCCGCAGGAGGTCGCGTCCGCCGCCCTCGTCGTCATCGGCTCGATGATGCTGATGAACGCCCGGCACGTGGACTGGGCCGACCGCGCCACCGCGATCCCGGTCTTCCTGACCGTCGTCGTGATGCCGTTCACGTACAGCATCACCGCGGGCGTCTCCGCGGGAGTCATCTCGTACGTCGCCATCAAGACCGCCCAGGGCAGGACACGGGAGATCGGCCCGTTCATGTGGGGCCTGACCGTCGTCTTCCTGTTCTACTTCGCCCTCAACCCCGTCGAGAGCTGGCTGGGCGTCCACTAGCCCGCCCCCAACTCCCCTTTCCCGCAACCCCGTCAGGAGACCGAGAGATGCTGGACATCGCCGAAGAGCTGCACCGGTGGGTCGAGCAGGGCCGCGACTTCGCCGTCGCCACCGTGGTGGCCGTCGGCGGCAGCGCGCCCCGCCGGCCCGGCGCCGCCCTCGCGGTGGACACCGACGGCACGGCGATCGGCTCGGTCTCCGGGGGCTGCGTGGAAGGCGCGGTCTACGACCTGTGCCAACAGGCCCTCCTGGACGGCGAAACCGTCCTGGAGCGCTTCGGCTACAGCGACGACGACGCCTTCGCCGTGGGCCTCACCTGCGGCGGGGTCATCGACATCCTCGTGACACCGGTACGGGCCAAAGACCCCGCCCGACCCACGGTCGCCGCCGCGCTGTCGGCCGCCGCGAGCGGTTCGGCGACGGCGCTGGCCCGGATCGTCTCGGGCCCGGCGGAACTCCTCGGCCGCGCCCTCGCCGTACGCCCCGACGACTCCCACTCCCCCTCCTACGACGGCGGCTTCGGCGCCCACCCCGAACTGGACCGCACGGTCGCAGCCGAGGCCGGTGCCTATCTGGACGCGGGCCGCACCGGCACGGTCGAGATCGGCGAGCAGGGTTCCCGCTGCGGGGCCCCGCTCACGGTCCTGGTCGAGTCCTCGGTGCCGCCGCCCCGGATGATCGTGTTCGGCGCGATCGACTTCGCCTCCGCACTGGTCCGCATCGGCAAGTTCCTCGGCTACCGGGTGACGGTGTGCGACGCCCGCCCCGTCTTCGCCACCAGGGCCCGTTTCCCCGACGCCGACGAGATCGTCGTCGAGTGGCCCCACAAGTACCTCGACCGTACGGACACCGACGCCCGTACCGTCCTGTGCGTCCTCACCCACGACGCCAAGTTCGACGTACCGCTGCTCGAACTCGCCCTGCGCCTCCCGGTGGCGTACGTCGGCGCGATGGGCTCCCGGCGCACCCACCTCGACCGCAACGAACGCCTGCGCCAAGTCGGCGTCACGGAACTGGAGTTGGCGCGCCTGAGGTCCCCGATCGGCCTCGACCTCGGCGCTCGTACGCCCGAGGAGACGGCCCTGTCGATCGCGGCGGAGATCGTCGCCAACAGGCGTGGCGGCAGCGGGATTTCACTCACCGGGGCGCACACGCCGATCCACCACGACGCGAGTTCGTCGACAGCGGTGGGGCGGATCGGGTCGGTGGCCTGAGCGGTTCAGTGGGGGCGGACTGAGAAGGCGGTGTCGCCTGCCACGGCCACGAGCGCGTCCTTGACGAGCAGGACGTACGGCGTGGTGTCGTCCGTCGAATCGCCTGCGTTCGCCAGTGCGGACGTACGCCACTTGACGGCTCCGGTGCTCCGGTCCAGGGCCAGCAGCCGGCCGAACTGGTTCGAGAAGTAGAGCCTGTTGAACTTCGCCGAGAACACCGGCGTCGACAGGTTCTCGGTGTCCGTCTCCCGCTGCCAGAGCCGCTTGCCGTCGGTCGCGCGGACGGCGGTGACCGTGCCGTTCGGGCGGACGAGGTAGATCACGTCCTTGACGAGGGTGGCGGTACCGCGAGTGCCGGCCGGCAGGGCTGTCCGCTCGATCGTGCCGGTGCTCGGGTTCACCCGGTCCAGGGCGGTGTACAGCTGGTCCGGGCCGCTGCCGAAGACCTCCGGCGCCAGCTTCGGCGCAAGGAACAGCAGCCGGCCCTTGTCGACGCCCAACGGCCAAGCCCCCGTGGGGAGTTCGGCGACCTTCCGCTGTGCGCCGGTGGCGGGGTCGAGGCGTACCAGGACGAAGTCGCCCTGGGAGGGATCGTCCTCGACCGTGCAGAGGGCGTACGGGGCACCGCCCAGCGCGGTCGGAGTGCAGGAGTTCCCGAGGTTCGACCAGATGGGTGCGCTCCACAGCCGGCGGCCCGACGTGTCGTAGGCCACGAACTTCGTCGCGTCCACGTCCATCGCCAGGATCCCGCCGTCGAACAGGACGGGGTCCGTGTCGTCCCGGATCGGGTGGATCCACAGCCGGGTGCCGGTCTTCGCGTCCAGGGCGACCAGGCGCCGGGTGATGAAGGTGTCGTTCGAGTCGGGCTTGACGTAGGTGTAGACGCGCCCGTCCCGGACACCGACGGGGAGCGCGGTCTCGGGGCTGGTGCCCGACCGCCAGCGGACCCGGCCCGAGGCGGCGTCCAGCGCGGTGACCGTGGCGCCCGTACCGGCGCAGTACACGGTGGTGCTGTCGCCTGCCAGGCAGCCGGACTGGGTGTAGTCGAGGGGATCGCCGGTCCGGGAGGTGAGCAGGCTCGCCCGCCATGGCTTCCAGCCGGCGGGCAGCGCTACGGCGGCGGGGGATGAGGAGGACGTGGACGCGGCGGGCGTGCCCGGGTCCGTGCCGTCGTCCGACAGCCAGCGCAGGGTGGTGAGGCCGAGGGTGGTGACGGCGAGTGCGGTGGCGAGGGCGATGACGAGTCGCCGGGATCGGCGCGGGCGTTGCCGGTCGCCGGGGACGGTCGCGGGAGCGGCCGGGCGGGGACGTGCGGTTCTCGGGAGATCCGCCGCCGTGGCGGACCCGGCCCGGGACCCGGTCTCGCCCTCGGGCAGGGTCAGCAACATGCCGTGCAGTTCGGCCAGTTGGGGCCGGGCGGCCGCGTCCTTGTCCAGGCAGCGTTCCGCGATGCTCCGCAGCGGCTCGGACACACCGTCCAACCTCGGCTGCTCGTGCATGACTTGATAGCCCGTCAAGTACGGGCTGGCGCCGTCGAAGGGGCGGTTGCCGGTGGCCGCGTAGACGAGGAGTGAGCCGAGCGAGAAGACGTCGGAGGCGGCTGTGACGTCGCGGGGCGCGGCGAACTGCTCGGGCGACATGAAGGGCGGGGTGCCGATCAGCCGACCGGTCACGGTGAGGGTCTGGTTGTCGGCGGCGCGGGAGATGCCGAAGTCGATGACGCGGGGGCCGTCCTCGGCAAGCAGGACGTTGCTCGGCTTCAAGTCCCGGTGGACCACGCCCGCCTGGTGGATGTCCCGCAGCGCCTCGACGAGCCCCAGCGCGAGTGTGCGCAGGGCCCGGCCGCTCAACGGGCCGTCCTTCGCGATAGCTTCGGCCAGGGTGCGGCCGGGCACGTAGAGCGTGGCCATCCAGGGGAGTTCGGCATCCGGGTCGGCGTCCACGACCGGGGCGGTGAACGCTCCGCTCACCCGGCGGGCGGCGGCGATCTCCTGCCGGAACCGCGCGCGGAACTCCTCGTCCAGCGCGTACTGCGCGTGCACGACCTTGACGGCGACCTGTCGTCCCGACGCCGAGCGCCCGAGATACACGACGCCCATCCCGCCGTTGCCGAGCCGGTCGACCAGCGCATAGCCGCCAATGGACTCCGTATCCCCGGGGCGAAGCGACATTCGCCGGTCACCTTTCCTGATTCCCGTGCCTGCAAGGGCCGTTCAGGGCCATCACACTAGAGCGTTTGTTCCTCTCACCGGACATCGACCTCGTGGGACCGGGAAATGGGGTTGCGGGCCCGGGGTGCCCCCATCTTCCATGGCCCCATGGTGTCCACCGACCGACTTGTCGCCTTCGCGGCGCTGTCCTTCCTGCTGATCGTCGTCCCCGGCCCCAGCGTGCTGTTCGTGATCGGGCGGGCGCTGGCCCACGGCCGCCGGGCCGCGCTGACCACCGTGGTCGGCAACACGCTCGGCGCCTACCTCCTCGTCGTCGCCGTGGCACTGGGCGTCGGGTCCCTGGTGGAGCGCTCGGTGCTCGTCTTCACGACCCTGAAGCTCGTCGGCGCCGCCTACCTCGTGTACCTCGGGGTGAAGGCATGGCGCCGACGCGGCTCGCTGCGGGCCGCGTTCGCGGGGGAGGAGGCCGCTCCGCACAGCGGCCTGCGCACCCTGTGGGAGGGGTTCGCGGTCGGGGTGGCCAACCCCAAGACGATCGTGTTCTTCGCCGCCGTACTGCCCCAGTTCGTGGACCGCGAACAGGGCCATGTCACCAGTCAGATGCTGCTGCTCGGCCTGGTCTTCAACCTCATCGCCGTGGCCTCGGACAGCGTGTGGGGGCTGGTCGCCGCCACCGCCCGCGACTGGTTCGCCCGCTCACCCCGCCGCCTCTCCGCGGTGGGCGGGGCCGGCGGCCTCACGATGATCGGCCTGGGCGTGACGGTCGCGGTGACCGGCCGCAAGGACTGACGCCGATCGTCGTGACCGGCCGCAGGGACTGACACCGGTCGTCGTGACCGGCCGCACGGACCGACTCCGCTACGACCGACTGCGCGCCGGCCGTCGCCTCCACGCCCGCCTCCGCTACGGCCGTCTCAGCAGCCCGTTCACCGCCCGCCCGAACATCGACCGCGCCGCCCACCGAAGCGGCCGGTCGAAGACGCGCGGCAGGAAGCCGACCGACAACTCCTCCTGCCAGACCACGCGGCTGCGGCCCCCCGGCCCCGGCCGCACCTCGATCTCCGCCCAGCCGGTGACGACCCGCCCCCGCTTCTCCAGCCGTACCAGACCGGGCTCGTCGTCCGTCGGCGGTCGCCACACGGTGACCTCCATCCGGTCGTCGAAACCGAGCGGGCCGAGCCCGGAGCGGGCCACGAAGACCGTGCCCTCGCCGGTCGGCGGCGGAGTCAGCACGGTGACCCGGGTCAGCGGCACCACATCGGCGTGGCGTGGCCACTCCGTCAACCGGCGCCACGCCTCCTCCAGGGGAAGCGGTGCCGTGCGTTCGAGACGGAAATCGACCATGCAGGGATCGTAGAGAAGGCTTCTCGACCGGCGGTACTTTCGTCGGGGGCTCGCGCCCTTGGTCCAGCGGTTCACAGGTATGCAGACGTACACCAACAGGGGGAGTCGGTCGTCATGCCACTGAAGGCCTATGGCGTATTGATCACACGCGCGGTGGACACCCGGCGCGAGGGCGCCGCCGGCACACCGCACTACCAGATCCATCTCACGGACGACGCGGGCACGCACTACCGCGCCGCGGTCAACGTCCTGTCCGCCGAGCAGCCCTCCGAGCTGCTCTACCTCGTCAGCGAGGACTTCCAACACCCGGTCACCGCCCGCCTGGAGGGTCTCCCGAGCGGCTGGAACACCCTGCTGCCCGGGCCCGGCGGCCCGAACCTCGACTTCGTGCGCGGGAACCTCTTCGACCCGGCGAACCTGCGCACGCTGCCGCCGGACGCGAGCGGTCCCGACAACGACCTCGCCGACCTCCTCGACCACTACGTACGACGCGCGGTGGACGACCCGGAGGCCCGGCTGTACGTCTTCGGCGAGCGCTTCGGGCCCGAACCGACCGTCAAGGACAAGGTGTTCGGCTTCCTGCCGGGCAACGGAGTCCACGACATCCACATGAACCAGGGCAACAGCCGCCGCTTCAGCGGCGACGACGGGATCTGGCAGGACGGCGGCCTGCTGATCCACTTCCCGGCGCAGTCGCGCTGGGTGGCCGTCTTCCTCGCCTTCCAGAGCCAGTCCTGGCACACCGACGACACCACCGGCCACACCCTGGAGGGCACCGACGGTTCCCCGAACGAACCCGGCGGACAACCCGTCCGGGTCGTCGCGGCCCTCGTCAACCCGCGCGGCCCGGCGCCCGAGGCGGAGAGCGTCACACTCCTCAACGCCTCGCCCGATCCGCTCGACCCGGCGGGCTGGCGCGTCCGGGACCGGCTGGGCCACTCCTGCGCGGTACCGCCCGGCCCCCTCGCCGCAGGCGCCACCCTGCTCGTCCCGCTCACCGACGGCGTCCAACTCGGCAACCAGGGCGGCGAGATCACCCTCCTCGACGCGAACGGCCTCAAGGTCCACGGCGTCTCGTACACCGCCGAACAGGCCGCGCGGGAGGGCTGGACCGTGGTGTTCTGACACGGCTGACACGCTGACACGGCCCTGAGCCACGCGGCTCAGGGCCGGTACACCTTGCCCGGCTCCGCCTTCCCGGGCGCGAGGAGCTGCGGCACGGTCACGAACACGTACCCGCGCTCCTTCAGCGCGTCGATGATCCCGGGGACGGCGGGCACGGTGCCCTGGTACAGGTCGTGCAGCAGGATGATGCCGTCCCGGGTGGCCTGGGCCAGGACGCGCTTGGTGATCAGCGCGGAGTCGGTGGTCGCGTAGTCCTTGGCGGTCACGCTCCACAGCACCTCCGAGAGGCCCAACTCCCGGCAGATCTTGTGCACTTCGTCGTCGGTGCGGCCCTGCGGCGGCCGCATCAGCGTGGGCCGCCTGCCGGTGATCCGCTCTATCGCGTCGTCCGTGCGGACCAGTTCGTCGCGTATCTGCGCGGGGGTTATTCGGGTCAGGATCTTGTGGTCCCAGGTGTGACTCGCCACCTCGTGCCCCTCGGCGGCCATCCGCTCGACGAGCTCCGGGTACTTCTCGATGTGCCGCTTGCCGAGCAGGAAGAAGGTCGCCGGGACCTGCTTCTCCTTCAGGATGTCGAGCAGCCGCGCCGAGTTCTCGCTCGGGCCGGCGTCGAAGGTCAGCGCGATGCACTTCGCCTCACGGCAGTCGACCGTCCCGAAACGGGCCTGCGCGGCGGCCGGCGCGGCCTCGGCGCGGGCGGCGGCCGGCGCGGTGGTGTCGAGCTCGGTGCAGCCGCCCAGTGACAGCGCCAGCGAAGCCGCCGCCACGAACATGCCGGCGGCACGCAACCCGGCCCGGGTTCTTTCCCTCTTCTTGTGCAGAGCGCTCAGAGTTGGCATGTCCGGACTATACACAGCGTGTATGTACGGCGTGTATAGCTGGGTGAGGGTGCCCAGGGAGCGGTACCTGTAGGGCCCTAGAGGGCGGTGGTTCCCGGTTCCCGCCCGAGCCGGAGGTTCCATCGCCCGGCCCGTCCGCTGAGGTCGGTCGCGGTCAGCGGGGGTACGTCGAGCCGCCAGAAGGCGGGCCCGGGTGCGCCGAGGATCGTCACCGCCAGAGCCCGCACGATCTCCTGCTCGACCACGGCGAGGGTCCTGCCCTCGAACTCCGCCGCCGTCTCCAGCCACCGGGCCGCCCGCTCGCACAACGCCCGCACCGACTCACCGCCGTGGGGTGCCGCGTCCGGATCCGTCAGCCAGGACATCGTCGCGTCCGGCTCCCGCGCCATCACCTCGTCGAGGGTCAGGCCCCGCCAGCGCCCCATGTCCAGCCCCGCCAACCCGGGCTCCGGTACGGCCGTCAGGCCGAGGGCGGACGCCGTCTCCCGGCAGCGCGCGGTGGGGGAGACCAGCACCCGGCCGGCCGGCCGGAGCGAACCGGCGACGGACTCCGCACGGGCCGCACCACTCGGGTCGAGCGGACCGTCGTCGTCGAACCGGGTCTCCCGCAGGGACCGGTTCATCGCCGGCGAGATCAAGGTGATACGGCTGGTCACGTGGTCGCTCCAGTTCTCCGGGCTGTGCCGGACATCGTCTCGCGCGCGCCTCACGGCGGGCCGGCCGGGAGGGTGCTCCTCCCGGCCGGCCCGCCCTCGGTTCAGGAACCGGCCAGCTCCGTGCGGACCGTACGGGCCGCCGCGACCAGGTTGTCCAGGGACGCGCGGGTCTCGGGCCAGCCCCGGGTCTTCAGGCCGCAGTCCGGGTTGACCCACAGCCGCTCCGCCGGAATGGCCTCAAGTCCCTTGCGCAGCAAGGCCGCCGCCTCGTCCGCGCTCGGCACGCGCGGCGAGTGGATGTCGTAGACACCCGGTCCCGCCTCACGCGGATAGCCGTGCCCGGCCAGCTCGCGGGCGACCTGCATGTGCGAGCGGGCCGCCTCCAGGCTGATGACGTCCGCGTCGAGATCGTCGATGGCCTGGACGATGTCACCGAACTCGGCGTAGCACATGTGCGTGTGGATCTGCGTGTCCGGCCGCACCCCGGCGGTGGTCAGCCGGAACGACTCCGTCGCCCAGGCGAGATACGCCGCCCGGTCCGCCGCCCGCAGCGGCAGGGTCTCCCGCAGCGCGGGCTCGTCGACCTGGACGACCGAAGTCCCGGCCGCCTCAAGGTCGTTGACCTCGTCGCGCAGAGCCAGGGCGACCTGCCGCGCGGTGTCCCCGAGCGGCTGGTCGTCCCGGACGAAGGACCAGGCGAGCATGGTGACCGGTCCGGTGAGCATGCCCTTGACCGGGCGCGAGGTGAGCGACTGGGCGTACGTCGTCCAGCGCACCGTCATCGGCTCCGGGCGCGAGATGTCGCCGGCCAGGATCGGCGGCCGGACGTACCGCGTGCCGTACGACTGGACCCAGCCGTGCTGCGTGGCGAGGTAGCCGGTGAGCTGCTCGGCGAAGTACTGGACCATGTCGTTGCGTTCGGGCTCACCGTGCACCAGGACGTCCAGGCCGGTCTTCTCCTGGAACGCGATCACCTCCTGGATCTCGGCCCTGATCCGCTCCTCGTACCCGGCCGTGTCGATCCGCCGCGCCCTCAAGTCGGCCCGTGCGGTGCGCAGTTCGGCGGTCTGCGGGAACGATCCGATGGCCGTCGTCGGCAGCGACGGCAGCCCCAGATGCGCCCGCTGCGCCACGCTCCGCTCGGCGTACGGCTGAGCGCGGCGGGCGTCGGCGTCCGTGACGGTGGCGGCCCGGGCCCGTACGGCCGGATCGCGGGTCAGCGACGAACCGGCACGGGAGGCCAAGTCGGCCCGGTTCGCGGCGAGTTCGGCCGCGATCGTGTCGGTGCCCTGGGCCAGGCCCTTGGCGAGCGTGACGATCTCGCTCGTCTTCTGCCGCGCGAACGCCAGCCAGCGCAGGATCTGCGGCTCGATCTCCCGCTCGGCGGCGGCGTCGAGCGGGACGTGCAGCAGCGAGCAGGAGCCGGCCACGTCGACCCGGTCGGCCAGACCGAGCAACGTGCCCAGTGTGGCAAGGGACTTGGTGAGATCGTTGACCCAGACGTTACGGCCGTTGACGACACCCGCGACCAGCCGCTTGCCGGGCAGCCCGCCCACTGCGGCCAGGGCGTCCAGGTTGGCGGCGGCGGACTCGGTGAAGTCGAGCGCGAGCCCCTCCACCGGAGCCTTCGCCAGCACCGGCAGCGCGTCGCCGAGCCGGTCGAAGTAGGAGGCGACCAGCAGCTTCGGCCGGTCGGTGACGCCTCCGAGATCGCGGTAGGCGCGGGCGGCGGCGTTCAGTTCGGCCGGGGTGCGGTCCTGGACCAGGGCGGGCTCGTCGAGTTGCGCCCACTCCGCGCCCGCCGCCCGCAGATCGGCGAGGACCTCTGCGTACACCGGCAGGAGCCGGTCCAGCAGGGTCAGCGGATCGAAGTCCGCGGGGACGCCCGGGGCGGGCTTGGCGAGCAGGAGGTAGGTCACCGGGCCGACCAGCACCGGGCGTGGGTTCAGACCGAGGGCGAGGGCTTCCCTCAGTTCTGCCACCTGCTTGGTCGAGTCGGCGGTGAAGACGGTGTCCGGGGCCAACT
Source organism: Streptomyces sp. NBC_01478 (assembly GCF_036227225.1). Lineage (GTDB taxonomy): Bacteria > Actinomycetota > Actinomycetes > Streptomycetales > Streptomycetaceae > Streptomyces. The sequence goes on from NZ_CP109444.1 coordinate 9,186,024, forward strand.
CCGGCACCAGATAGTGGTAGTTGGTGTCGAACCACTTCGTCATCTCCAGCGGCGCCACGTCCTGGGTGCCCCGTGCCATCGCGAAGTACCCGTCCAGCGCGTCGAGTTCGACGGCGGCGCGGTGGCGTTCGGGGATCGCGCCGACCATGACGCTGGTGTCCAGGACGTGGTCGTAGTACGAGAAGTCGCCGGTCGGTACTTCGTGGATGCCGGCGTCGGTCAGGTGCCGCCAGTTCGCGCGGCGCAGTTCGGTGGCGGTGGCCCGGAGGGCGTCGGCGTCGACGCGGCCCTTCCAGTAACCCTCGATCGCCTTCTTCAGTTCACGGCCCCGGCCCTGGCGGGGGTAGCCGTACACGGTGGAACGTGCTGCCGCGGCTGCGGACTTCGCTGTCACGGAACTCTCCTTCGCGAGATGTCTCCCTGAGATCCCGGTACGGGACGAGAGCGCGAAGGTTCGTCATGCCGGGGATGGTGACCGCCGGTATGTACGCCGACCCGCCCACGAGGTCACCGGGATTCCGCGCGTGAATGCTTCGCGTGCGGGCAGTTGGCAGGTCTTCGGACTTGCGGGCACGTCCCCTGTTGAACCGGAGGACACCTACTGGCCGTCGCTTCCCAGGTCCTGTTGTGGGCCCAGTGCGTATGACGGCGGTCGTTCCTGCTTACCGCTGCGGGGCAGTCCCGGAGTTTCACCGGGTTCCCTCTTGCGACGCGTCCGTCTGGCTGACGGGGCGAACCAGCTACGGGGCCAGCGTAAAGGGTTTGGGGTGGATGCGTCGATTTTTGGGTGCGGGCCGGTGGGGGCTGGGCGCGCCCCGCGGCGGAGCCGCATATCGACACAGCCCCGCGCCCCTAAAAGCAGGTGGGGTCAGTTGGGCGGGGTGCCGAAGGCTCGCAGGATCTGTTCGGCCGCTAGCGTTGCTGTCAACTCGCCGTCCCTCACCTGCTGTTCGAGCACTGGCCCGAGTGCACGTACCGCTGGATTGGACCGGAGTTGGCCCAGGAGTTCCTCGCGGACCATCGTCCACGTCCAATCCACTTGCTGCTCGCTGCGCTTCGTGGCGAGGCGGCCGGTGGAGTCCAGGAGGGAGCGATGTTGTTCGAGGCGTTCCCAGATCGTGTCCAGGCCCGTTCCCTCGCGGGCGCTGCAACTCAGTACCGGCGGCGTCCAGGCAGCGTCGGCGGGATGCATCAACCGCAGTGCGCCTGCCAGTTCGCGGGCCGCGCTCTTCGCGTCGCGCTCGTGTGGGCCGTCCGCCTTGTTGACCGCGATCACGTCCGCCAGCTCCAGGACGCCCTTCTTGATGCCTTGCAACTGGTCGCCCGTGCGGGCCAGGGTCAACAGCAGGAAGGAGTCGACCATGTTGGCGACCGCCGTCTCGGACTGGCCCACGCCCACCGTCTCGACTAGTACGACGTCGTAGCCCGCCGCCTCCATCACCACGATCGACTCGCGGGTCGCCTTCGCGACGCCGCCGAGTGTGCCGGCGGTGGGGGAGGGGCGGACGAAGGCCGCGGGGTCCACGGCCAGGCGTTCCATGCGGGTCTTGTCGCCGAGGATCGAACCGCCCGTGCGGGTCGAGGAGGGGTCGACGGCGAGGACCGCCACCCGGGAGCCGAGCGAGGTGAGCTGGGTGCCGAACGCGTCGATGAACGTCGATTTGCCGACGCCCGGCACACCGCTGATGCCGATGCGCCGGGCCTTGCCGCTGTGCGGGAGCAGTTCGGTCAGCAACTGCTGGGCCATGACCCGGTGTTGGGGCTTGGTCGACTCGACGAGTGTGATGGCCCGGGCCACCAGCGCCCGTTTTCCGTCGAGCACGCCCTTCACGTAGGTGTCGAGCTCGATCACAGGGCGTGCCCGAGGTCGGCGGCCAGGCGCTGCACCAGGTCGTAGGCCGCGTCCGGGATCACCGTCCCGGGCGGGAACACGGCCGCCGCGCCCATCTCCAGGAGGGTGGGGACGTCCTGCGGCGGGATCACCCCGCCGACCACGATCATGATGTCCTCGCGGCCCTCCTCGGCGAGGGACTCCTTCAGCGCCGGTACGAGGGTGAGGTGCCCGGCGGCCAGCGAGGACACCCCGACGATGTGCACGTCCGCCTCGACGGCCTGGCGGGCCACCTCGCCGGGGGTCTGGAAGAGGGGGCCGACATCGACGTCGAAGCCGAGGTCGGCGAAGGCGGTGGCGATCACCTTCTGGCCGCGGTCGTGGCCGTCCTGGCCCATCTTGGCGACCAGGATGCGGGGGCGGCGGCCCTCGGACTCCTCGAACTCGGCCACGAGGGTGCGGGTGCGTTCCACGGACGGGGAGTCGCCGGCTTCGGTGCGGTACACACCGGCGATCGTACGGATCTGGCTCGCGTGCCGCCCGTACACCTTCTCCAGCGCGTCGGAGATCTCGCCGACCGTCGCCTTCGCGCGGGCCGCGTTCACCGCCAGCTCCAGGAGGTTTCCCGTGCCTTCGCCGGCCGCGCGGGTCAGCGCGTGCAGTGCGTCCTGGGTGGTCTGTTCGTCGCGCTCGGCGCGCAACCGCCGTAGTTTCTCGATCTGTTGGGTGCGGACGGAGGAGTTGTCGACCTTGAGGACGTCGATCTGCTCGTCAGTCTCCACGCGGTACTTGTTGACGCCGATGACCGGCTGGCGTCCGGAGTCGATCCGGGCCTGGGTGCGGGCCGCTGCCTCCTCGATGCGCAGCTTGGGGATGCCCGCGTCGATGGCCTTGGCCATGCCCCCGGCCGCCTCGACCTCCTCGATGTGCTGCCAGGCCCGGCGCGCCAGGTCGTAGGTGAGCTTCTCGACGTACGCGCTGCCGCCCCACGGGTCGATCACCCGGGTGGTGCCGGACTCCTGCTGGATCAGCAACTGGGTGTTGCGGGCGATACGGGCCGAGAAGTCGGTGGGCAGCGCGAGGGCCTCGTCGAGGGCGTTGGTGTGCAGTGATTGAGTGTGGCCTTGCGTCGCCGCCATCGCCTCGACACACGTCCGCGTCACGTTGTTGAAGACGTCCTGCGCGGTCAGCGACCAGCCCGAGGTCTGTGAATGGGTGCGCAGGGAGAGGGACTTGGCGTTCTGCGGGTCGAACTGCTTGACCAGCTTGGCCCAGAGCAGGCGGGCCGCCCGCAGCTTGGCGATCTCCATGAAGAAGTTCATGCCGATCGCCCAGAAGAAGGACAGCCGGGGCGCGAACGCGTCCACGTCCATCCCCGCCTCCCGGCCCGCCCGGATGTACTCCACGCCGTCCGCGAGGGTGTACGCCAGCTCCAAGTCGGCCGTCGCGCCCGCCTCTTGGATGTGGTAGCCGGAGATGGAGATCGAGTTGTAGCGGGGCATCCGCTGCGAGGTGTAGGCGAAGATGTCGGAGATGATCCGCATCGACGGCTTCGGCGGATAGATGTAGGTGTTGCGGACCATGAACTCCTTGAGGATGTCGTTCTGGATGGTCCCGGCCAACTTCTCGGGCGGTACGCCCTGTTCCTCGGCGGCGACGATATAAAGCGCCAGTACCGGCAGCACCGCGCCGTTCATCGTCATCGACACGGTCATCTTGTCGAGCGGGATGCCGTCGAAGAGCTGGCGCATGTCGTAGATCGAGTCGATCGCCACGCCCGCCATGCCGACGTCACCGGTCACGCGCGGGTGGTCGCTGTCGTAACCCCGGTGCGTGGGCAGGTCGAAGGCGACCGACAGGCCCTTCTGGCCGGCCGCCAGATTGCGCCGGTAGAAGGCGTTGGACTCCTCGGCCGTGGAGAAGCCCGCGTACTGACGGATCGTCCAGGGCTGGTTGACGTACATCGTCGGGTACGGGCCGCGCAGATACGGCGCGATGCCCGGGTAGGTGGCCAGGAAGTCCAGGCCCTCCAGGTCCTGCCCGGTGTACAGCGGCTTGACCGCGATGCCCTCGGGGGTCTCCCAGAGGAGGTCGTCGCCGCCCGCCGCCTTCTTGACGGCGTCGCTCCACTCGTCGGGGCCGGCTTCGGTGGCCGGGACCCCGAGCTCGATCCCGGAGAAGTCGGGGATCCGCCCCATCGCTGCCATCAGGACACTCCCATGCGGTCGAGGGTGACGGACAGTACGGCTACGGCGTCGCAGCCCGCGAAGACGTAGGCGTCGACTCCGGAGTACTGCCCGGGACGGCCCGCGAGGAACACGTGACCGGCACCGGCCGACCTCAACTCCCCGGCGGCCGAAGCCGCTTGCTCCTCGTACAGCGCGTCGCTGGAGCACAGGCAGGCCTCGGTGGCCCCGCTGTCCGCGAACGTGCCCTCGGTGACGGGCTCGATGCCGCCCGCCTGGAACAGGTTCGACGCGAAGGCGAGTCGTGCGGTGTGCGCGGCGGCCGGGCCGAGGGCGGCCAGGAAGATGCGCGGCCGGGAGCCGGTCGCCGCGAGGTGGGCGTCGGAGCGGGCGCGCAGTTCCTCGTAGGCCTCGTCGCGGCGTACGCGCGGCAGTCCGCCGGAGGGTTCCGAAGGGGCGGGCGCGCGCTCAGGAAGGCGTTCGGTGAGGTTGGGGAACTCGCTGACGCCGGTGATGGGTTCGCGGCGCTTGGCGAGCTTCGCGCTGCGGGCCGCCCAGGTGGTGGCGAGGTTCTCGCGGAGGCTGCCGGAGCTCAACACGGCGGCCTGGCCGCCCTGTTGCTCGATGTGCTGGAAGAACTCCCAGCCCGCGTGGGCGAGTTCGTCCGTGAGCCGCTCCACGTACCAGGAGCCGCCGGCCGGGTCGATCACCCGGGACAGATGCGACTCCTCGACCAGGATCGTCGAGGTGTTGCGGGCGATCCGGCGCGCGAACGCGTCCGGCAGGCCCAGCGCGTGGTCGAAGGGCAGCACGGTGACGGACTCGGCGCCGCCCACCCCGGCGGCCAGCGTGGCGACCGTCGTGCGCAGCATGTTCACCCACGGGTCGCGGCGGGACATCATCACCGGCGAGGTCACCGCGTGCTGCACCTGTCCACCGGGCGCCCCGCACACCTCGGTCACCCGCGCCCAGAGCCTGCGCGCCGCGCGCAGCTTGGCGATCGTCAGGAACTGGTCGGCGGTGGCCGCGTACCTGAACTCCAGTTGCCCGACGGCCTGTTCGACGCTCAGCCCGGCCTCGGTCAGCTCGCGGAGATACGCGACACCGGTCGCCAGCGAGGCGCCCAGCTCCTGCGCCGCCGAACCGCCGGCCTCGTGGTACGGCAGCGCGTCCACGGTCAGCGCGCGCAGCCCCGGGTACTCCTCGGCGCAGCGCCGGGCGAGCGCGGCGACCGGCGCGAAGTCGAAGGCGTCCGCTCCGGTACGGGCCGCGAAGCCCAGCGGGTCGGCTCCCAGGTTGCCCCGGACGGCGTCACGCGCGATGCCCCGCTCCTCGTACAGCCGTAGCAACTCGGCGGCGGCGGAGGCGACTTCGGGCCCCGCGTCGAGGACGACGGGCGCCAGGTCGAGGAAGACGCCGTCGAGGGTGGTGCCGAGCGACGCGACCGGGATGCCGCGCTCGCCGACGACCAGCCACAGCGAGGTGACGCCGTTCTCCAGGTCGCCGAGGACCGCGGCGGCGTCGGCGGTCGTGTGCCGCTGGCGTACGTCCCAGCCGCCGAGGGTGTTGCCCTCGGCGCGGCCACCCCGTACGAAGGGGGCGGAACCGGGGACGCCGGGCACGGGTGCGGAGTCGTCGGCGGTGTACAGGGGACGGGCGCGGAGCCCGTCCTCCAGTGAGGTGGACAGGGCGTCTTTCGCTGCCGTACCCGAGACTTCCTTGCCCGACTTGCGCAGTACGCCTTCCACCAGGCGTTGCCACTGCTCATGGGTCGCGTCAGGGAACTCGGCGGCCAGCGAGAGCCCGTCGTCAGGCAGGACCGTCATGCTCGGATGCTAGGGCAAAAGCGCAGGTGAGCAGCAGAGGACGCGGCTGTGACCTTGACCTCTCCTTGCGGTCTAGACCACTCGGCGGCGGGAGGAGGGCTACAGGCCGATGTCCCTGCGGCTCATGTCGTCCAGCGATTCGCGGCGGACCAGGACGCGCGCGATGCCGTCGGCCACCGCGACGACCGGCGGCCGGCCGACGAGGTTGTAGCCGGACGCCATGGACAGGTGGTACGCGCCGGCCGCCGGTACGGCGAGGAGGTCGCCGGGGCGTACGTCGCCGGGGAGCGCCACCTCGTCGGCGAGGACGTCGCCCGCCTCGCAGTGCCGGCCCACGACGGTGACCGTGCGGGGCGGTGCGGTGGCGGGGCGGCCGATGAGCCGGGGTGCGTAGCGCACGCCGTACAGCGCGGGCCGCGGGTTGTCGCTCATGCCGCCGTCGACCGCGACGAACGTACGGTCGCCGGTGCGCTTGACGGCCAGGACGCGGTAGACGGCGACCCCGGCGGGACCGACGATCGCCCGGCCCGGTTCGAGGGTGAGCCGGGGCACGGGCAGCCCGGTGCGGGCGCAGCCGTCCTCCAGCTCGGCGCGGACCCGGCCCGCGAGCACGGAGACGTCGAGGTGCTCCTCGCCCGGGCGGTAGGCGATGGCGTGGCCGCCGCCGATGTCCAACTGCGGGAGCGTGACGCCGTGTTGGTCGCGGATGCGGGCCAACAGCCCCACCATGCGCCGTACTGCGGCGACGTACGGCTTCGTGGTCGCGATCTGCGAGCCGATGTGGCAGTGCAGGCCCACGAGTTCGAGGTGCGGCTGGTCCAGGATCCGGGCCACGGCGTGCTGCGCGGAGCCGTCGGTGATCGACAGCCCGAACTTCTGGTCGTCGGTGCCGGTGCGCACCTTGACGTGGGCGCCGGCCGCCACACCGGGGACCACCCGCACCATCACCTTCTGCCGGCTGTCGGCGGGGGTGATCGCGGCCAGCCGGGCGATCTCCGAGGTGCTGTCCACGACGATCCGCCCGACCCCGAGGCGGAGCGCGGTGCGCAGGTCCTCGGGGCTCTTGGCGTTGCCGTGCAGCACGATCCGCTCCGGCGGGAAGCCGGAGGTGACGGCGAGCGCGAGTTCGCCGGCCGAGCAGACGTCGAGACCGAGCCCCTCCTCCCGCACCCAGTGGGCCATCGCACGGCACAGGAACGCCTTGGCCGCGTAGACCACGTCCGCGTCCGGGAACGCCGTGCGGTACGAACGGCAGCGCTCGCGGATCTCCCGCTCGTCGAGGACGTAGACGGGAGTGCCGAAGCGGTCGGCGGCCTCGGTGAGGGAGACACCGCCGACGGTGACGTCGCCGGAGGGGGAGGGGCGGGCGGAGCGGGGCCAGACGGACAGGTCGCCCGTGTCGGTGACGTGGACAACGGGGGCGTCCAGGATGGACATGGGTGGATCTCCTCAGCCGATCAGCAGGTTCAGGCAGGCGGCGGCGGCGGCGGCCGCGCCCGTCACACGCAGGGCACCGATGTGCTGGGGGTGCCAGCGCCGCCAGGAGTTCTCGCGCTCGCGGGCGGTGGCCGCGGTGCGGTCGGCCGCCGGGGCGGAGAGCGAGGGGTCGACGGTGAGGGCGGTGACGCCGAGCGGGGCGGCGAGGGCGCGCAGTGCGGGTTCGGAGAGCTTGATGCTCGCCTGGTCGGTGCCGAGGGTGGCGGTGAGCTTCGCCGCCGAGGTGAATCCGACCGCCGTACGGCCGCCGAGGGGGGTGCGGAAGAACCGCGCCGTGCAGCCCGCGGGTCCCGACCGGACGGGGACGTGGAGAAGTCCGGCCGGGACGGGTTCGGAAGGTTCGGGGTCCTCGGAACGGTCGACTGGAGACATCGTGCGGCTCCTTCGTGGCAGGCGATGCGCGTGGCCCGGTCGGTCTGACCTGGCGCTTCCTCGAAGCTATGCCCGCGGGGCGGGGGCAGGGGTGTCTCGCTGACGGATGCTTGACGGGGCGGGCCGTACCCATGACGCCCTGCTGACGGGGGTGAGCGGGCAGGTCAGGCCCCGCCCTCCGTCAACTCCCGCGCGTCCACCGTCAGCCGCAGGGAGTTACGGCGGTGCAGGGAGGCGAGCTCGCCCTCCAGGGGCGACGGCGGCACCGTCAGCACCGGGCACGCGGCGTGCGTGACGCAGTAGCGGGTGACGGACGGGAACAGGCCGCGGAGCGGTCCGCGCGGTCCCGCGCCGACGACCAGGAGGTCATCGGGGCGATCGGCCGTCTCCACCAGGGCACGGCCCGCCGTACCCCGTACGACCAGACCCTGGAACGGGACCCCGGGGCCCGCCTCGCCGAAGGCCGCGTCGAGAACGGTGAGCAGCCGGTCGGCGGCGGCGCGGCGGAAGTCGGCCACCGAAGGCGTGAACATCGCGCGGCCATGGGCGAGTTCACCGCCGGGCGGCTCCCAGGCGAGGACGGCCAACAGCTCCGCGTCGGTACGACGGGCCTCGCGCACCGCCCGGTGCAGCGCCGCCAGGCTGCCCGGTGAACCGCTCACTCCGACCACGGCACGTGCCCGCCCGCCGCCACTGTCCATCGCCGCTCACTCCTCGCCGTACCCGGACTTCCGCCTCCCATCGAAAGGCCGGAGAGAGCGGACGTATCGCCGTGTTGGCGCGCGCCTGACGCCGGAGGGCCGATTCCTGACGCGCCCGTGACGCGGCGTCGACGATGGCCGGAAATGACTCCTCAACTCCCGCCGGGCGGCCGCCCGTGTCAACGAAGGGGCGGTCCCTGGCAAAGCCCGGGGCAAGAATCGGCCCCGGCGCCCGCCCCTCGGTTCGCAACGACCGTCTGGCAACGCACTGTTCACTCAGGAGCCGCCGGGAAGCGCCAGGGTGCGGACGTTGTCAGCTCAACTGCTCGCCAGGGAGGGCACCATGACCGCACAGACAGAGACACCGGACGAGCCGGCGAAGTCGTCCGAAGGGGTCAGCCGACGGCACGCGCTGGGTCTCCTCGGTACGGCCGGCGCCGGCGCCGTCACGCCCTTGCTGGGAGCAGGCACGGCACAGGCCGCCCCGCTCGACGCCCCGGCGCTCCATCTCACCGCGGACTCCTCCGGAGCCTCCCCGGTCCAGGGCCTGCACCTCACCTTCGGGGCGGACCCGCGCACCCAGATGACGGTCTCGTGGATCACCGACAAACCGGTGACCAGACCGGTCGTGCGCTACGGCACGCTGGAGCACGGCTTCGGCTCCAGCGCCAAGGCCCGTACGGTCACCTATGTCGACGGCACCTCCAGCCGCACCGTCTACGTCCACCACGCCGCGCTGAACAAGCTCTCCCCGGACACCGACTACCTCTACCTCGCCACCCACGAGGGGGCCACGCCCGACAGCGGTACCTTCCGCACCGCGCCGCGTGGCCGGAAGCCGCTCACCTTCACCAGCTTCGGCGACCAGTCCGCCCCGCAGGTGACCTGGGCGGCCAACGGCACGGTCGGGCTCGACGCGAACTCCACGCCCGCGACGAAGGACATCGTCACCGGCATCGAGCAGGTCGCCCCGCTCTTCCACCTCCTCAACGGCGACCTCTGCTACGCCAACCTGGACGTCGACCGGGTGCGCACCTGGAACAACTTCTTCACCAACAACACCCGTTCGGCCCGCTTCCGCCCCTGGATGCCGGCAGCCGGCAACCACGAGATCGAGAAGGCCAACGGCCCGATCGGACTCGGCGCCTACCAGACCTACTTCGACCTGCCGTCCACCGAGACCGACGCCGAACTCGCGGGCCTCTACTACGCGTTCACGGCCGGCTCGGTGCGGGTCATCGTGCTCCAGAACGACGACAACTGCCTCCAGGACGGCGGCGACGTCTACATCAGCGGCTACTCCGGCGGCCGCCAACTCGCCTTCCTGGAGAAGGAGTTGAAGGCGGCCCGGGCCTCGCGCGACACCGACTGGATCGTCGTCGCCATGCACCAGGTCATGGTCAGCTCCACGGACGCCAACGGCGCCGACCTCGGCCTGCGCCAGAAGTACGGCCCCCTCTTCGACCGGTACGGCGTGGACCTGGTGCTCTGCGGCCACGAGCACAACTACGAGCGCTCGCTGGCCGTCCGCGGAGTCGTCAGCGGCACCGAGACGCTGACCCCGAACCCCATCTCCACGGCCACCGACGACATCGACACCGGCCTCGGCACCGTGCACATGATCCTCGGCGGCGGTGGCGTCTCGGGCACCACGAACCAGAGCTTCTTCAAGGACGGCACCGGCAAGGTGATCACGTCCGTGTCGGCGACCCCCGGCTCCAACGGCAAGCGCACCTCCACCTACACCAAGGAGGAGGCGGTCTGGGTCGGCGTCCGGGACACCGAACACCCCTATGGCTTCGCCGCGTTCACCGTCGACCCCGGCCGGCACGCGGGTGACACCACGCGCATGCACGTGACCTACTACAACGTGAACAAGCCCAACGGCGACCTGTCGGTGTTCGAGAACTTCACCCTCCACCGCAAGCGCTCCGACGGCCACCGCTGAGCCCCGCTCGTCGTCCCCGGCCCCGACCGCGAGGACCGAGGGTCAGCCCGTCGCGGCGGCCTTCTCTCCGGTCGGGGTCACGGCGTGCCACGCGCCGTCCTTGCCCTGGCCGTTCGCCTGGCCGGCCGCCGTGTCGCCGACGTAGCGGTACAACGGCCAGCCGGCCAGGGTGAGTTGCGGCTCGCCGTCGCGGTGGACCGTGCCGAGGAGGCTCCGCCCCACTCCCGACGTCTGTACGGACTCCGGCACGATCACCGGTATCCACGTCTTCACGCACGCACCGGAGCACGTCCACTTGGAGGGGTCCGACTCGTCCTTGTCGTAGCGGTAGAGGGTCATCCCGTTGGTGTCGGTGACCACGGTGCCCACCCCCTCGACCGTCTTGGCCGACACGGTGAACGCCGTGGCCGTGGCAGCCGGCGTCGAGGCGACCGGCGCGGGGCTCGTGGGTGCCGACGCGGTCACCGTGCCCGCGCTGCCGGAAGCTGCGCTGTCCGAGGAGTTGCACGCCCCCAGCAGCAGCGTGGAGGCGAGGCCTGCGACGAGGCTCAGGACAATGCGTCGCGGGATCAAGGAAGTGCCCTTCGTCGGGAGTCGTCCGTACTGCCTGTTCGCCCTCCCCATACGGCTGCCGACCCCGCCCCTCTCAGCCGGGCATCGCACATGACGCACTCTTGACCACCCACGCCCCGGAACGCTGTGTAACCCGGATCACAGCACCGAAGTGCAGCGCACTGTGGGGTCCACGGCCTTTCTCTCTGTGTAAGGGGCTTGCCCGAACGGGGACGGTGGACGGTACGGATGGAACAGAGTCGGGCCGACGGGTTCGACGGGTTCGTGGCAGCGCGCTGGTCGGCGTTGTTCCATCTGGCCTGTCTGCTCGCGGGAGGCGATCGGCACCGTGCCGAGGACCTGCTCCAGGAGGCCCTGGTCAAGCTCTGGTTCGCCTGGCCGAGGATCGCGGAGGAGGCACCGGAGCCGTACGTGCGCACGATCCTGGCGCGGGCGGCGGCCCGTTCGGCGCGGCGGCGCTGGTGGGGTGAGCGCCCGGTCGAGCAACTGCCCGACCTCGCGGAGGTGGACGACGTGTCCGCCGCCGTGGCCGAGCGCTCGCGGCTGGAGGCGGCGCTGGCCCAACTGCCGCCGGCGCAGCGGGCCGCCGTGGTGCTGCGCTACTACCAGGACCTGCCCGACAAACAGGTCGCCGAAGTGCTGGGGTGTCCGGTCGGCACCGCCCGGTCCCACGCGTCACGGGGCGTGGCGCGGCTGCGCCGGATCCTCGGCGATGTCATCGAGCCGGTGGGATAGGGGGAGTTGATGGACCACTTCGAGCGGGAGCTCGCGCGGATGATGCGCGACACCCAGGAAACGACCCCCTTCGAACCCAGGCACCAGACCCGCCTCCGGTCCGGGGTGCGGGCCGGGCGCCGGGTCCGTACGGCGCGGAAGGCGGTCGGTTCGGCCCTGGCCGTCGCCGGGATCGGCCTCGGCTTCCTCCTGCTGCCCCACGACCGGGTCGACAACAGGCCGCAGGCCCCGCTGCCCCGCCCCGCCATGAGCCCGACGCTCCCGACCGCCACCCCGAGCCGCACCCCGGACACGCCCCCGAGCCCGACCACCAGCCCGACACCCACCGACACCACCGGGTACTCCAACACGCCGACCACGACCGGGAGTTCGACCGCCACGTCCTCGGACCCGCCCGCGACCACCACCGACACACCGTCGCCGCCCGCGAGTACGGGGACGGCCGGCGATTCCACCGGGCAGCACAGCTCGACGAGCCCGACCACGTCACCGCCGGCGACGGAATCGTCCGCGACCGTGGGCACGGCGGGCTCCGGGTAACCCGCCCCGCCACCACCCCCCATCCGCAAGCCCTGGCCGCGGTACCGCGTCCTCAGGCGAGCCCGCATGCCCTGCGGCAGCCCACAGACCTGGACACAACGTGACAATGCAGATGAGTGAACTGCCGTTCCGCACACCGGTGTCGGCGCAACACCGCGAGCCCGTCCTGGACGTGGTCGTCCCCGTGTTCAACGAGGAGAAGGACCTCGAACCGAGCGTACGGCGACTGCACGCCCACCTGTCGGAGACGTTCCCGTACCCGTTCCGCATCACCGTCGCGGACAACGCCAGCACGGACGCGACCCCGCGCATCGCGGCTCAACTTGCCGCCGAACTGCCCGAGTTGGCGTGGCTGCGGCTCGCCGAGAAGGGGCGGGGCCGGGCGCTGCACGCGGCCTGGTCCGAGTCGCGGGCGCCCGTGCTCGCCTACGTCGACGTGGACCTGTCGACCGACCTGGCCGCGCTCCTCCCGCTGGTCGCCCCGCTGATCTCCGGCCACTCGGACCTCGCGATCGGAACCCGCCTGGCCCGCGGTTCCCGGGTGGTGCGTGGCCCCAAGCGCGAGGCCATCTCCCGTTGCTACAACGCTCTGTTGCGCTCCACCCTCGCGGTCGGCTTCTCCGACGCGCAGTGCGGTTTCAAGGCGGTACGGCGTGATGTCGCCGAGCGGCTGCTGCCCCTGGTGAAGGACTCGGGGTGGTTCTTCGACACCGAACTGCTGGTGATCGCCGAACGGGCCGGACTGCGCATCCACGAAGTACCGGTCGACTGGGTGGACGACCCCGACAGCCGGGTCGACCTGCTGTCCACGGCCCTGGCCGACCTGCGCGGAATCGCCCGCATGGGACGGGAGTTGGCGCGCGGCACACTCCCCACGGCCGGGCTGCGCCGAGCCGGCGACCGCTCGCCCTCGGGCGGCCTGGCCGGCCAGCTGCTGCGCTTCGCCGCCGTGGGCGCGGTGAGCTCCGTCGGATACGTCCTGCTGTACGTCGCGTTGCGCCCCGAGACGGGAGGACAGGTCGCCAACGCGCTGGCCCTGCTGCTCTGCGCGCTCGCCAACACGGCCGCGAACCGCCGCCTCACCTTCGGCCTGCGCGGCCGCAGCGGCGCCCTGCGCCACCAGGCCCAGGGCCTCCTGGTCTTCACGATCGGCCTGGCCCTCACCAGCGGCGCACTGGCACTCCTGCACCGCGCGACGTCAACTCCCGGACGCGGCACGGAAGTCGGGGTCCTGGTCGCCGCGAACCTGGCGGCGACTCTCGTACGCTTCCTGCTCTTCCGCGCCTGGGTGTTCCGCACCGGGCGCCGCCGCGAGGCGGAGGCGCCCGCGGCATGAGCGACACGACGACCCTGACCCCGCCCGTCTCCTCCACGACCACAACTCCCTTCTCCGGCAGGGATGTCGGCGGGCATGTGCGCCGCACGGCCCGGCACTACGGCCCCGTGCTCGCCCTGTACGGCGTGCTGAAGCTCATCGGCTTCGCCGTCTTCATGTACCTGCTGGACTCCGACGGCGGCTTCCGGACGCGGAACCCGCGCTTCGGCGGCGGCGCCCACGTCTGGGACGTACTCGCCACCTGGGACGGCTGGTGGTACCAGCAGATCGCCGCACACGGCTACCACCCCGCGCTCGTTCACGTCCCCGGCGCGACCGGACTGATCACTCTCGAAGGCAACTCGGCGGCCTTCTTCCCGCTCTACCCGGCCACGATGCGGCTCGTCTCCGACACCACGGGCCTGGGGCTGTACGGCTCCGGGATGCTGGTCTCGGTCGTCGCGTCGTTCGCCGCCGCGCTCGGCATCTACGCCGTCACCGTCCGGTTCGGGGGCAGACGGGCCGGACTCGCGGCGGCCGGACTGTGGGCCGTCTGGCCCGGCTCGGGCATGGAGTGGTCGGCCTACTCGGAGTCCCTCTACATCGCCCTCGCCGTCTGGGCCTGCCACGCCGTCATGACCGACCGCTGGCTCACCGCGGGCGTCCTCACCTTCGCCGCCGGCCTGGGCCGGCCCACCGCCGTGGCACTCATCGCCGCCCTCACCGTCGCCGCGCTCCAGACCCTCCACCGTCGCCGGGAGAACCTCGCCGGCCCATGGACCGCGATGGCGATCGCACCGCTCGGCCTGGTCGGCTACGTCCTCTGGGTCGGCAATGAAATGGGCGACCTGGGCGGCTACTTCAAGCTCCAGAGCGGCGCCTGGGCACACAGCTTCGACTACGGCAAGCAGACCGTCGACGTCTTCAGCAGCATGGCGGTCGGCCGCTTCGACTACCTCTTCGCGTCCCCTTTGGAAGACGTCATCGCCGTGGCCACCGTCCTGCTGGCCGCACTCCTGATCCCCCTCCTGATCCGGCTGCGCCCGCCCGCCGTGCTGCTCGTCCACACGCTGCTCACCATCGCCCTGGTCCTGGGCAGCCAGCAGATCTTCGGCAACGTCTCCCGCTATCTGCTCCCGTGCTTCCCCCTCTTCATCCCCCTGGCCGTCAGACTGCGCACCCTCGGCCTGCCCACGCTGTGCCTGCTGCTGGGGATCGCGGCCGTCGCGTCGGGGTCGTACGGCGGGTATGTGCTGTTCGAGGCGGGGGTGCCGTAGGCGGGGCGCTAGGCCGTCGAGACGTGGAAGTTCATGACGTCGATCTTGGTGATCGTCCGCCAGTCGTCCGCGCTGTATCCGTCCCAGTCCTGCGCCTTGCGGTCGGCCGGGAACTTCGCGGCCTGGTCGGAACCGACGAGGACGAGCAGGTAGGTCTCGCTGATCCCCTCGACGCCGGGGTAGCCGACCGAGTGGTTGTCGTCCTCCCAGCAGCCGCCGGACGTGGGGCTGACGGGTGTGCCGGGATAGAAACGGCCGCTGCCCGGGTGCCCGTACTCGTCCTTCGAATCGGGGTCGGGCCGGGTGACGAGATAGAGGACCTGGCCCGCCGGGATGTTGAGGCTCATCTGCCCCTTGACGCTGATCTCGGGGCTCCTGGCGGGGCCGCCGACCTGGGTGTAGACGCGGGGTGCGTCGTGGTTCGCGAAGAGCGTCTCGTTGTAGCGCTGGGACGGCGGCTGATTCCAGGAGTCGGCGAGCCGTTGCAGATCGCAGGGGTCCTGGGTCCCGGAGCTGGTCTCGGCCCGGGGCTCGACCGGCGCGGAGACCGAAGAGCTGGTCGTCGGTCCATGGCCGTCACCGCCCTGAGCCAACCAGGCTCCGACGCCTGCGGCGGCGACGGCCGCCAGTCCGCCGATGGACGCGATCAGGACCCTGGTCCTGTTGTCGTTCCTGCTGCTCTCGCCCTGCGGTTCGTTGTTCGTGGTGTTGTCGTCGGAGCCTGTGTCGGTGTGTGTCACTTTCGTCCCCCTCGTGCAGGAGTCCGTAGTATCAGCGCTTTGTCTGCCCGGTAAGGGAGTGCGGAAGTGCGAGAGGGGCGCGCGGCTGCTCCATCGCGCGCTGTTGAGTCGACTGCCTCGTGGCGTGGCGGTCCGCGCCGCCGGAGGTGACCTGGCCGGCGTTCGCTTGGGCGGGGGAGTCTCGGCCGGATACGCTCCGACGCCATGAGCGGACCGGTACTGGTGATCGAATTGGCGGCGGCGGTACCCCACTCCGCGATCCGGCGGCTCCGCGAGTTCCTGGTCGGCTTGTCGGCACGTTTCGTGGAGCAACGGGTCGGCGAGTACGACCTCGCCGTGCGGGCGGAGAGCCTCGGCATCACGGACACCGGGGGTGTCGACGGGCGCCGGCCGATGCTGGTCTCGCTCATGGGGCCCGGTATCGGTGACGAGACCGCCTTCGCGGCCGAACACGCCGACGAAGCCGACCAGAAGTCCCTCATCGGCTTCGCCCCGACCCACGCGGTCGACGTCATCGCGTTCGGCGACAAGCCCGGTCGACCACACCGTCACAGCCCTGTTGACCGCCGCCGTCATGGAGGTGATCGGCGGCGTCGTCAACGCCGGACTGCGGGAGGACCAGATCCCGGTCGTCGCCGGCCTCCCGGGCATCGTCGCGACGACGACCGATCCGTGGCCCGCTGTGTACGGCACGGCGGTTTTCCTCAGAGCGTGGACCGAACAGCCCAGTTTCCGGCTCCTGAGGTAGCCGGGTGGCCGTGCTCTCCAGGGGGCCCGGGTTCCGGCGGAGTTGGCCGATGTCCGGTGATGCCGTAGGTGCACAGCCCGTGCAGGATCGGGCGGCCACGACCTGACCGATCCCTACCTCTCGCCCCTCTTCGGCGACTTCTCCGCCGGGTTCCCGGCGGACCTCCATGTGGTCGAAGCCGCGCCCCACGGACCGATGCCGTCGGGCACACCGGAGGACGAGCAGCTCCTCCAGGAGATACGCCGGTTTGTCGACGCCAACTGCCCTGCGGACAGGTGGAGTTGGGGCATTTCGCGCCGCCCCGGCCGGTCGGTCGGGTGGGTCAGCGCAGTCCGGCGAAGAGGTCGTTCTCGGGTACGGCCGCGCCGGTGGTGTCCTGGACGCGTACGAAGGTCTCGATGCCCATCAGCTCGCCGAACCTCTCCTTGCCCATCTTGAGGAAGAAGATGTTGTCGCCCTGGCTGGCGTGCGCGGCCAGGGCGTCGAACTTCTGGTCGCTGAACGCGGTGGTGTCCACCCAGGTGCTGATCTCGTCCTCGGGGAGGCCCATCTCGGCCATCGCGGCGGCCTCGGCGGGATCCGGCTCCGGCATGTCGGGGTGGAACTCGCGGATGATCTCGCCGAACCGCCGCATCATCGAGCGGGGCATCGTGGTCCAGTACACCTTCGGCGTCAGCCCGCTCATCTCCACCGCCGCCATGGTGATGCGGTGGGCCTGGATGTGGTCGGGGTGGCCGTAGAAGCCGTTCTCGTCGTAGGTGACGACGACGTCGGGCCGGTAGTGCCGCATGAGGTCCGCGAGGCGGGCCGCGCCTTTCTCCACGGGGGTCTGCCAGAAGGATCCGGGGGCGTCGTTGCTCGGCCAGCCCATCATCCCGGAGTCGGCGTAGTCCAGCAGCTCCAGATCGCTGATCTTCAGGACCTCGCGGCTCACCTCGAGTTCCTGACGGCGCATCTGGGCGACGGCCGCCGGATCGTGGCCGGGATCGCCCGGCTTGACGCCTCCCGGTCCGTCACCGCAAGCGCCGTCGGTACAGGTCACGAGCACCGTGCGGATGCCTTCCGCCGCGTACTGCGCGAGGACCCCTCCGGTCGTGGTGGCTTCGTCGTCGGGGTGGGCGTGCACTGCCATGAGCGTCAAGGGCCGGTCAGTCATCAAAGAGTCCTTCTGCGGAGATACGTCGTGGTCCAAGTGGCGCGGCGGGTGTACCGCGACCCGAGGCCCGGATCCTGGTGGGGCGGACGGCCTTGCGGTCTCCGTGTTCCCCGCCCGTGCGGAGCCGGTCTCTCAGTCGAGGCAACCGCGCCGACCCGAGCGGCTGTTCCCGATGCGGCCGATCGACCTCGCACGCGTGGGCGATTCCACGCCAACCAGGTACAGCGGGCGCCGACCGCCACGGCTTCGGAGGGGGACAGATGATGTTACCGAGGCTGATCAGCCTGCGGATGCCGCGGCGACGCAGGCCAGGCGTGATCCCGGAGTACCTCACGCCGCCCGGTCGTCTTCATGCCGCCGTCCGGCGGGCGTCGCGGTGGGTCCGGGCCGCGGCCATGAGGCCGTCGAGCGCGTCGCGGGTGTTCAGCAGGTCCTCGATATGGGCGGAGAGCCGGTCGCGCTCGGTGGCCATGCGGTCCAGCGCGGAGTCGGAGTTCTCGTCGCTGGGCGAGTCCCGGCACGGCATCAGTTCGAGGATGGTGCGGCTGGAGAGCCCGGCCACGTACAGGCGCTGGATGAAGTCGACCCGCTCGACGTCGTCCTCCGTGAAGTGCCGCTGCCCGCCGCCGCTGCGGGTGCTGACGAGCAGCCCCTGCTCCTCGTAGTAGCGCAGCGAACGGACACTCACCCCGCTGCGCGCCGCGAGTTCGCCGATCCGCATCCGATCCTCCCGACCGTGCTCCTGGCCCCAAGGCTTGCATCTCACATTGATGTCAGGTTTTAGCGTACCGGTCGGGTCCGCTCTTCCCGGGCCTTCGACGCGTACGAAGGAGTTCCGGCATGACCACGCTGTTCGACCGCCACCGCCTCGGCGCCCTGGAGTTGCCCAACCGGGTCGTGATGGCCCCGATGACCCGGGTCCGGGCCGCGCCCGGGGGTCTGGCCACCCCTTCCATGGCGGTCTACTACGCCCAGCGGGCCGGCGCCGGGCTGATCGCCACCGAGGGGGTGCAGCCGAGCCTCGTCGGGCAGTCCAACCCGGGCACCCCGGGGCTGTACACCGACGAACAGGTGGCCTCCTGGCGGCCCGTCACCGACGCCGTGCACGCCAACGGCGGGCGCGTCTTCGCCCAGATCATGCACGGCGGCCGGGTCTCGCACCCCGACACCACCGGCCTCCAGCCGGTCGGACCCTCCGCCGTCGCCGCGACCGGCGAGGTGTTCACGCCCGCGGGGCCGCGGCCCGCGCCCCTCCCGCGCGCCCTGGACCTCTCCGAGGTGCCCGAACACGCCCGCTCGTACGCCGAGGCCGCCCGGCGCGCCGTCGACGCCGGCTTCGACGGTGTCGAACTGCACGGCGCGAACGGCTACTTGATCTCCCAGTTCCTGTCCTCCAACGCCAACCTGCGCACCGATTCCTACGGCGGCCCGATCGCCCACCGCATCCGCTTCGCCGTCGGGGAGAATCCCTGCCGGGCCCGATTCCTCGACAGCTCGGTCACATGGGCGCGGACCTCGGACATGTGATCCGGTCACCTCTCCGATCCAGGACGCGGCCAGATCCTGCCCCCTTCGATATTCATATGTGTGTGTCAGGACTGACCGGCGCGGCCTACGGAACCTGCGCCGAGGTCATTTCTCAAGCGCCTGGCGCACGGTGGGGTGGCAGGAAATGAGGGCGTCGACACCGACGATCCGGATCACCCGCAGCACGGCCGGCTGCGCACCGGCCACACGCACCCAGCCCTGAGCCGCTATGGCCGCGTGACAGGCGGCGATGAGCGCGTTGATGCCGCTGGAGTCCATGAACGTCAGGTGGGTGAGATCGGCGACGGTTCGTGGTGGCCCGTCGCCGACCGGCGGCATGAGCGCCTCCTCGGCGAAGTGGCGTGCCGTGTGGTCGAGTTCGCCGCGCAGGGCGACGATCCGTATGCCGTCGACGGTGAGATGACTGACCGTCAGGCGGTCGGGGTGGGCTGGCTGTACGTCTGTCACCGTCGTGATCAATTCGGGTGGAGGGAACATGAGGTACGCCGCGCAGGGTAGGCGTCGGCGGACAACGGGAACGAAGGTGACACCGAGTGGAGCCTGCCGACGACGAGCCGAGCACTCGCCCCCTGATCACTGCCGCCGCTCTGAGCGGCGACGGCACCTCCATCGGCGAAGCGCGCGACCTCGTGACGGACTTTCTCCGCCGTGCCGGGACGGACCACGGTGTGGCCGTCTCCGCCCGGGTCGTGGACCTCGCGCGACTGGTGGTCAGCGAACTGGTCACCAACGCCCGCCGGCACGCCCCCGGCCCGCTGCGGATGGAACTGCGCATCGCGGACGACGCGGTGGAGGTGACCGTACGGGACACCGCCCGTGTCCAGTTGGTCGCCCGGCCGGCGGATCCGCGCCGAGTCGGTCAGCACGGCCTGGAGATCGTCATGGCCGTCGTCCAGGCGTTCCAGGTCCGCCTGGAAGCGACCGGCAAGAGCGTCACCGCCCGCATCGCCCTGGGCGACGGGGCACGCCGTGCCGACTCCCCGCCCGGCGCCGAGTGAGATCCGCGGGCTCATCCGGTCAGCAGTCCGCTGCGGAGCTTGGTGAGGGTGCGGGAGAGGAGGCGGGAGACATGCATCTGGGACACGTGCAGCTCGCGGCCGATCTCGGCCTGGGTCAGCTCCTGGCCGAAGCGCATCTCGATGATGGCCCGTTCCCGCTCGTCGAGCCGCTGGAGCAGCGGGCCGAGCGTGTGGAGGTCCTCGAACAGTTCCAGGGCGGGGTCCGTGTCGCCCATGGTGTCCGCGTACTTCGGTGCGCCGTCGTCGGTCTCGGCCTCGCCGCCCGGGGTGTCGATGGAGCCCGCGACATAGCCGTTCGCGGCGATGAGGCCCTCGATGACCTCGTCGTCGGTCAGGTCCAGGTGGGCGGCGAGTTCCTTCACGGTGGGGGTGCGGCCCAGTTCGGTGGTGAGCGTCTCCTTGCTCTTGGCGAGGTCGACGCGGAGTTCCTGGAGGCGGCGCGGGACGTGCACGGCCCAGGTGGTGTCGCGGAAGAACCGCTTGATCTCGCCGACGATGTAGGGGATCGCGAAGGAGGTGAACTCGACCTCGCGCGTCAGGTCGAAGCGGTCGATGGCCTTGATCAGACCGATCGTGCCGACCTGGACGACGTCCTCCATGTCACCGTTGCCGCGGTTGCGGAAGCGGCGGGCGGCGAAGCGCACCAGCGTCAGGTTCATCTCGATGAGCGTGTTGCGCGCGTACTGGTACTCGTGGGTGCCCTCCTCCAGGACCCGGAGCCGGTCCAGGAACAGCTTGGACAGTAAACGCGCGTCCTTGGGGGCGACCTTGCCGGCGTCCTCGATCCAGGGCAGGTCGTCCGTCGCTTCGGGGGTGTCCGCGGTCGCGGTGTCGGTCGCTCGGCGGGCATTCACGGAAAGGGTCACGGTGCCGCCTCAGACTGGAAAGCTGGATGGGCCTCTCCTGCCCCCTCCGGCCGGATGCATGTTCGGGTGCGCTATTCGTCCGATTCGTCCGACGGGGCGGCCCGCGTGCTCTGCTCGGAGGGACGCCGCTCGGCGCTGCCCGACGCGGAAGGCTCCTGGGCCTCGTCGTCCGGTGTACGCGGACGAACCGCTTCCTCTGCCTCGTCCCGGGCCTCCGGGTCGCCGCTCTCCCCGGGGGCCTGCGACGGAGGGGTGGGCCGCGGGTGCTCGTGCCGGGTCATCGTCGCTCCTGGTGTGTCGTGGGGGTTGTGCGACTCCTCGGCCGCCGAGTGCCCCGAAATCATCCGGTCAGACGCCTCGACGGCACCTGATCGCGGCAGGCCGCGGCGACAGGTAGGTCGCGGAAATGGGGGCACTCGACCGGGAGCCGTCGCCGTGTCCCCCGGGGGAGTGTGATGGTCAGGCTCTTCCGGTTCGGACCGTGTGCCGGAAGAGCCGCCCCGGCGACCACGGGCTCAGTCTTCGACGCCGCCGCTCTCGCACACCCGCTGAGCGATCGCCCGGAGCTTGACGTTGCGCTTCTGGGAAAGATCGCGAAGTACCGCGAACGCCCCGTCCTCGTCGAGGTGATACCGCTCCATGACGATGCCCATGGCTTCCCCGATGACATGGCGGGTGGTGAGCGCGCTGTGCATCTGCGCGTACGTGCGCGCACCGGACAGCGCGACAGCGGCGTGCGAGGCCAGCAGTACCCCGGCGGTCTCGCTCACCTCGGTGAAGGCTCCGGGCCGGCGCGCGTACATGTTCAGCGCGCCGAACTCCTCGTCGTCGGCGAACAACAGGAAGGTCATCATGCTGCCGACCCCCAACTCGCCCGCCGCGGGCGCGTAGCGCGGCCACCGCCGCTGATGCTCGGTCAGGTCCGCGATCCGGAACACATGCGCACCGCCCTTGGCGCGGGTGATGTCGAAGCAGGGGCCCTCGCCGAGATGTTCCTGAAGACGGTCGGACTCCGCCGCGAGCCCGTCGGTCGAGGCCAGCGTCCGCATCGTGTCGTTGTCCCGGATCACGATGCCCGCCGAGTCGCAGCCCTCGACGATCTCCACGCTCGACGACACGATCCGCCGCAGTGCCGCGTCGCTCGACTCCTGCCCCAGCAGGTCGACGGCCATCGACGCCATCCGTTGCGCAAAGTCCTGCCAGTCCATGGCCAGATGCTCTCCAGTCGAGGGCGCCGCCGGGGAGGCCTCGGTGTGCTTCCCGGCAGTTGCCTCACCCCGCGCAAATTACACCGGCCCGGGAGACACCGGCGAACAGACGGGCAGGGGCCCTGAACGGCAGTGCCCCGATATGCCGTCGTTCCAGTGCCGCGCCGTCGTGGCCGGGCGCGCAGTTCCCCGCGTCCCTTTGGGGGCTGCCGCATCCGCCGACCACCAAGCCCGGCGCGGTGACGGCCCCGCCGTTCACCACCCGCTCACCGCTCGCCGCGTACCCCACGAGGCGAACGCGCCGACCAGCGCGGCCGACGCGCTCACGACGAGTTCCAGGGTGTTCACCGCCCTGATGAAGACCAGCCACGGCAGCGCGAGTACGGCCCACCACGCCAGGACCTCGCCCACGCCGAGGAGCGTCGCACGCCGCTTCACAGGGCACCTCCACCGACGAGACCAACTCGCCATGTTTTGTTGGGTGTTTCCGCTACGTCGTCCAGCGACCTGGGAATCGAAGTGCCCGCAGAAGCCGAGCGGAAACCGGTCGTGAGGAGGCGGGGCGGAGGATGCCCCGCTCAGGCCACGTCCTGCATCACCTGATCCCGCAGGCGCTCGCAGCAGAGGCTGATCAGACGGGAGACGTGCATCTGCGAGATACCGAGCTGCTCGGCGATCGCCGCCTGCGTCATGCCGCCGAAGAACCGCTGGTAGAGGATGACCTGGTCCCGCTCCGGCAACGCCTGGAGGCCGGGTTTGACCGCCTCGCGGTCGACGACGGTGTCGAGGGCCGGGTCGGGCGACCCGAGGGTGTCGCTGAGGGAGTAGCCGTCCTCGCCGCCGGGCAGTTCCGCGTCCAGCGAGAGGGCGGTGAAGCTCTCCAGGGCCTCCAGCCCGACCAGGACGTCCCCTTCGCCGAGGCCGGCCTGCTTGGCGATCTCGGCGACGGTGGGCCGACGCCCCGGGACGGTCTGGGACAGATCCCGCGCGGCGCGCCGCACCTGGTTGCGCAACTCCTGCACCCGGCGCGGCACATGGACGGTCCACATGTAGTCCCGGAAGTGCCGTTTGATCTCACCGGTGATGGTCGGCACGGCATAGCTCTCGAACGCGTTGCCGCGCTCGGGGTCGTACCGGTCGACGGCCTTGACCAGGCCGAGGGCAGCGACCTGACGCAGATCCTCGGAGTTCTCGCCCCGGTTGCGGAACCGCCCGGCGAGCCGGTCGGCCATCGGCAGCCACGCGACCACGATCCGCTCGCGCACGGCGTCGTGCTGCGGGCCGGGGGCGAGCTGGGCGAGGGTGCGGAAGGACTCCGCCGTATCGGGGGCGTCGTCGTGCGGATGCTGCTTCGTGCTCGTACGAGTGGGCATGGTGTCTCACGGCTTCCCCTGCTCTGGGGGCGGACGATCACCGTGGGCAGCGCACTCGCCATACGGACAGGCACACCCGGTGCGACGGTGCGTCGCTCCCACGGGCGTGCCTGCTTGTCCGAAGCACTGTTCGGCGCATACCCCCGACCCGCCCAGACAAACACCCCACCAGACCTACGGCGGGCCGACGCCCCGACGACCGTAGAAGTGTCTGCTGTGCCGTGTGAGGTCCGGGGCGCGGGCTGCGAGGTGTACGAGTGCTCGGCACGACAGCGCGAAACGACAGCGAGGCCGGCCCGGTGCCGGCGCCCTGGCCGCCGCCCGCCGGTTCGACCTCGGCGTGAGCAATCCGCAGATCGGCAAGGCTCGCTGTTTCGCCCTGATCAGAGTTCGAGGCCGAAGAGCGCCGCCGCGTTGGCGGAGGAGAACTTCTGTCGGTCCTCGTCGGAGGTGAAGTGTCCGAGGAAGGAGTTGATCTCGTCCTGGGTCGGGTGCTGGAACGGGTAGTCGGTGGAGAAGATCAGTCGGTCGACGGTGGTGACGGACAGGGCGTGGTGGAGCAGCGCGGGGTTGAGCATGCCGGAGGCGGTGATGTGGAAGTTCGTCCGGATGCAGTCCGAGACGGGCCGTTGCAGGCCGGCGAGGCGGGAGAGGCTGTCGGCCCGGTCGAGCCAGAACAGCAGCATCTCGCCCCAGTGGCCGAGCACTATCTGCAGGGCGGGGTGGCGGTCGAAGGTGCCGCGCAGGATGAGTCGGAGTGCCGCGGTCGCGGTGTCGAGGTGCCAGCCCCATCCGAAGGTGGCCAGGCCGAGATCGGTCAGCTCGCCGAGGCCTCGGTAGGAGGCGTCGCGCACCGCGTCCGAGGGGATCTGCGGGTGGATGAAGACCGGCTGGCCGAGTTCCGCCGCGGCGGCGAAGAACTCGTCGTAGGCCGGGTCGTCGAGGAAGCGGTCGCCGGAGCGGCCGTAGACCATCGTGCCGACGTGGCCCAGGCCCTTCGCGCGTACGAGCTCGTCGACGACGTGCTCGGGGGAGGACATGGGCAGGGTCGAAAGCGCCCGGAACCGCGTCGGGTTCTTGTCGACGGCCGCGATGGCCGTGTCGTTCGCGGCGCGGCTCAGGTGCCGGGCCTGCTCGGGGGAGAGCGGCTGGGTTCCGGGCGGGGTCAGGGCGAGGACCGAGATGTCGATGCCCTGGGCGTCCATCGCGGCGATCCGCTCCTCGCCCAGGTCCTCCAGGCGGTGCCGGTGGTCGCCCATCTCGTTGAAGGCGAGACTCTCGTCCGGCCGCGGCAGGGCTTTGAGAGCGGATGTGAGGCCCGGGGTCACCCAGTGTTCTTCGATGGCGATGAGGGTCATGGTCTTCGTCCTTCGATCGGGCGGGCGGCACGTCCGGTGGCTTGGTGCTTCGTTCCACCGATGCCTGTCATTTGACAGCAAAGCTAACGCCCGGACTAAAGTAGCTGTCAACTGACAGCAATCGAGGCCGACGACGGAGGTCCTGGCACATGGACGACGAGCAGGCTTCGCGGCTGTTCGAACTCGCCGACCGGATCCTGGCGGTGGGCCGCCACATCGGGGCGTCGAAGGAGGGCGAGGTCGAGTCGGGAACACCGCTGCAAGGAGCGGTGATGCGCTATGTCGACCGCCACCCGGGCACGACGGCCCGCGAGGCCGCCGAAGCCACCCAGATGATCTCGAGCAACTTCAGCCGGGCGGTACGGGGCCTGGAGCAGGCGGGCCTGGTACGGCGCGACACCGATCAGCACGATGCGCGGCGGGTGCGCCTGTATCCCACCGAGAAGGCGCAGGAGAACCTGCGACGACTGCGTGAGGTCTGGAGCAGCCTTCTCGAGGAGGCCGTGACCGATTCCGACGACATCGACGCCGTGATCTCGACCCTGCGCACCATCGAGACCCGGCTGGTCGCCCGAACCCGCCCCGGGGCCCGATGAATCCGGCGATCGTGCCGCATCCGAGCTGCCGGGCTTTCCAGATCGGCAAGCGGCGGGCGGCAGGCGAAGCCGCGGCGGTCCAGGCCACCTGGCCTTCTGACGACCTCACCCGCGATTGATACGGGGTGCGGCCGGCGCGCGGGCCCGCCGCCTGCAGTCCTCGGCCCGCATCCGCGTCGAGCACGCCAACGCCGAACTCCGGCAGTGGGCCCCGATACGCCGGTGCACCGGGGCCCGCTGCCGGACCCGGCGAGCGATCAGCGGACTGATCTCCGACCGGGCCGCGAGCGGCCCACCCGCCGCGAGCACAGCACCGAACCGATGGTGTGGAGTCGGCGCAGCGGCAGGCTGGCGAGGGTGAAGACCGGGCTGGTCAGTGGATCGCCGTAAAGGAACGTGTCCATCTGGGAGTTGGTCACCAGCAGACGGTCTCCGCCAGCCGGTCTCCGCTCACGGCGACGCCGGTGGTGGTGTCGGCCCCGGGGTAGGTCCGGGCGGAGACGACGGCGGCCCGGGTGTCGTCGCCGGACAGCCGCACGGCGTCGACCTCGTTGTTCACGGAACGGGCGAGCGCGGGCCGTTCTTTTTTCAGGCGCCGGCGCCACCGTCGACCGGGACGATCGCGCCGGTCACGTACGAGGCGCGGTCGCTGAGCAGCCACGCGGCCGCCTCGGCGACCTCGCGGGGTTCGGCCATCCGGCCGAGCGGTGTCCCGGCGGTACTGGCCTCGATGATGCCGGGAGTCGCGGCCTCCCACTCCTCCATCATCTCCGTGGCCGTGCCGCCGGGAGTGATGCCGTTCACCCGGATGCCCTCCGGGGCCCAGGTCACCGCAGCGGTCTCGGTGAGGCTGTTGAGCGCGCGCTTCATGGCGCCGTACGCGGGCAGGGGCGGTACCGCGCGGCGGCTGCCGATGCTGGAGGTGTTGACGATCGCCCCGCCGCCGTTGTGCCGCATGAGTGCGGCCTCGGCGTTCATGGCGGTCCAGTGCGAGCGGAAGTTCACCGCGAACTGCCCGTCGATGTCCGCGTCGCTCGTGGTGTCGAGCGGGCCGGGCTGCTGCTGGACGATCGCGCCGTTGTTGAAAGCGCCGTCGAGTCGTCCGTGCAGTTCCTCGACGCGGTCGACGGCGGCGCGGATGCTCGCGGGGTCGGCGAGGTCCAGGGTGACGGCGTCGGCGACGCAGCCGTCGGCGCGGATCTCCTTCACGATGCGGTCCAGGGCGTCGGTGCTGCGGGCGGCGAGCACGACGGCCGCGCCCTCGGAGGCGAAGAGCCGGGCCGCGGCCGCCCCGATGCCCCGGCTGGCGCCGGTGATGAAGACGACCTTGCCGGTGAGCAGGCCGACGGGTGCGCTGCCGGTGGTGTTCGTGGTGTTCGTCATGGCAACAGCGTCCGGCCGCCTGCCGGCCGGATACAGGCACAGGCTGTACCAGGATCCGCCGCCGCACCGCGCCCACACTGGGCGTATGGACAAACAGGAACTCGGGGCGTTCCTCCGCAGCCGCCGCGAGCGGCTCCGCCCGCAGGACGTCGGCCTCTCCTCCGGCCCCCGACGCCGCACACCAGGTCTGCGCCGCGAGGAAGTGGCGGTCCTCGCGCACATCTCCACCGAGTACTACATCCGCCTCGAGCAGGGCAGGGCGCCACGCCCCTCAAGCGACGTCCTGGCCGCGATCGCGGGAGCGCTGCGGCTCACCGACCCGGAGTCCGACCACCTCCACGTCCTCGCGGGCACCGCGCCGAACCGGACCGGACTGCACCGGCGTGACGTCCGCCCCAGCATCCTCGCCCTCCTCGAGCGGCTGCCGCGGACGGCCGGCTTCGTCATGTCCGCCGTGTGCGAGGTCCTCGCCTGGAACGATCTCGCGGCCGCGCTCATGGAGGACTTCGCCCTGCTCGCCCCCGAGGACCGCAACCTCGCCCGCCGGGCCTTCCCTGGACCGCAGCCCGCCGATACGAATCTCTACGGGATCTCCGACGCCGCCGACTTCCGGCTGGGCGTCGTGACGCAGCTCTACACCACCCTCGCCCGCTACCCCACCGACCCCGCGGTGACCGGCCTCGTCGACGAACTCCGCGATGCCAGCCCCGACTTCGCCCGGCTCTGGGAACGACACGACGTGCAGGCCGCGCCGATGCTCACCAAGACCTTCCGCCACCCGGCCGTCGGCGAGGTCACCGTCGACTGCGACACGCTCACCCTGACCGACCGTGACCAGTACCTCGTGCTCTTCAGCGCGCCTCCGGGATCCCCCGACGCCGAAGCCCTCGCTCTGCTCAACGTCCTGGGAGCAGAGGCCAGTCACTACCCGCGGTAGCGCTACGACCGGCCGCCGCCATCAGCAGGATCGCGAACGGATACCCGAGCACCCGGTGCAACTCCGGCATCCGATCGAAGTTCATCCCGTGGATCGTCCCCACCAACGTCGGCTGTAGCGGGTGCCGAGCAGAAGCCGTAGGGCGCGCTCGGACGGCCCGCGGGCCACGTCGACGAGGTGGCGGACGTCGGCGAACCGGTCGGACGTGGTCACGGCCGAAGCTCCTGTGGCGTGAGGGTGAGCAGCGGCAGCAGATAGCGGATGCGGGTGTCGATCTCTGCTGCCGTGCGGACGAATGCGGGGCGGCCGACCGGGCCGGGGCCGACGGCCGCAGTCGGGTCGGGGATGCTCCAGTGGACCAGTCGTGACCGGTCGCCGAAGCCGGGGCGGACCTCGCGGACCTTGTCGCACAGGCTGATCACGTAGTCGAACCGGCGGCCGGGCAAGGTGTCCAGGTGTCGCGGGCGCTGCCCCGAGATGTCGATGCCGTGCTGCTCACGGAGGACCTGCACGGCGTCGGAATGGATGCGGGGTTTGGGGTGACTGCCGGCGCTGGCCACCTCGACGTGACCATCGGTGCGGAGGCGCAGCAGTGCCTCGGCGATCGGGGAGCGGGCGCTGTTGCCGGTGCAGGTGAACAGGACGGCGGGCCGCCTCTCCGGCCTCGGCGAGAGCGGCGGCGGGGCGGGGGCGAAACCCAGCGCCGGGTGCAGGGCGCCACCGGCGTGGGCAAGCGCGTGGGCGCATCGCTCCAGGTCCAGGTGGTAGTAGCTGTCGCGGGCGTCGAAGCTGCTGCGGTGGGCGGTGACCAGCCCGCCGCCGCGGAGCAGCCGCAGATGGTAGGAGACCAGGTTCTGTGGCTGGCCGACCCGCTCCACCAGTTCACGAACCCGGTAGTCACTCGCGGCCAGCTCGGCCAGCAGCTTCCACCGCAGCGGGTGGGCGGCCAGTTGCACGAACGCCGGGGCTGCGGGATCCGAGGGCCTCATGAAGCCAAATTACATCAAACTGAATTGATGTAATTTGCTGTCGAGAGTCCCGACGCCCGATGCCGGAAGACGGAGGCACGTCATGAGTCAGCCCGCCGAGACCGCGTCACCTCGGCTCCAGCGGCGGCTCGGCGTCGGCGACGCCGTCCTCATCGGACTCGGTTCGATGATCGGCGCGGGCATTTTCGCGGCGCTCGCCCCGGCCGCCCGCGCGGCCGGCTCCGGGCTGCTGGTCGCTCTGGCGTCGGCCGCGGTGGTGGCGTACTGCAACGCCACCTCCTCCGCCCGGCTGGCCGCCCGCTACCCCGCGTCGGGCGGCACCTACGTCTATGGCCGGGAACGCCTCGGCGACTTCTGGGGCTACCTGGCCGGCTGGGCCTTCGTGATCGGCAAGACCGCCTCCTGTGCGGCGATGGCGCTGACCGTCGGCTCATACGTGTGGCCCGGTCACGCCCACGCGGTGGCCGTCGCCGCGGTGGTGGCGCTGACCGCCGTGAACTATGCCGGGATCCAGAAGTCCGCGTGGCTGACCCGGGCGGTCGTCGCCGTCGTGCTGGCGGTGCTCGCGGCGGTCGTGGTCGCCGGCCTCACCTCGGCGACAGCGGACGCGGGCCGGCTGGGTGTCGGCTCCGATGCCACCGTCAACGGCGTACTGCAGGCGGCGGGCCTGCTGTTCTTCGCCTTCGCCGGGTACGCCCGCATCGCCACCCTCGGCGAGGAAGTCCGCGATCCCGCGCGCGCCATCCCCCGCGCCATCCCGCTCGCCCTCGGCCTGACGCTGGTCGTGTACGCGGCCGTGGCCGTCGCCGTCCTGATGGTGCTCGGCCCCCGGGGGCTGGGCGAGGCGGCCGCGCCGCTGTCGGACGCGGTGCGGGCCGCGGGTGCGGACCGGCTGGCGCCCGTCGTGCGGGTCGGGGCGGCCGTCGCCGCGCTCGGCTCTTTGCTCGCTCTGATCCTGGGTGTCTCCCGCACCACCCTGGCGATGGCCCGTGACCGGCACCTGCCCCACGTCCTGGCCGCCGTTCATCCGCGCTTCCAGGTGCCGCACCGCGCCGAACTGCTGGTGGGCGCCGTGGTCGCGGTGCTCGCCGCCACCGCCGACGTACGGGGCGCGATCGGCTTCTCCTCCTTCGGCGTCCTGGTCTACTACGCCGTCGCCAATGCCTCCGCCTGGACGCTCACGCCGGACGAGAACCGTCCGCCCCGCATCGTGCCGGCGGTCGGCCTGGCCGGCTGCCTGCTGCTGGCCTTCACCCTGCCCGCCGACTCCGTCGCATGGGGGACCACGGTCCTGGCCGTCGGCATCGCGGCCTACGGCATACGCCGGGCCGTCAGCGCCCGCCGGGCGTCCTGAGCCGCTCACCCGCACGAGCGGGGTGTCGCCCGGAACTCACTTGACGTAACGCCCGCTACATTCCACGGCGTGACGAAACCGAACAGGGAACCCGGAAGCCGCCGGCTCGTCCTCGTGATCAAGCTCCCGGCGGAGCCCTCACGGCACCGGGGCGCGGTCTGGCGGAAGTTGCGCGGAATCGGCGCGCTCTCGCTCGGCCAGGGCGTCCGGGCCGTGCCCGAGGTGCCTGTCTTCGCGGAGGGCATCGCCCGCGCGCTCGAACTCACCGAGCACTCCGGCGGCCGGGCGGTGACGCTGAACGCGTCCGGGCGTGGTCCTGAGGACGCCGCCCGTTTCCAGGCCGTGTTCACCGCCGCGCGCTCGGAGGACTGGACGGAATTCCTGGCCGACTGCGGCGAGTTCGAGGCGGAGACCGCCAAGGAGATCCGCGTCGCCAAGTTCACGCCGGCCGAGCCGGAGGAAGAGGAACAGTCGCTGGAACGGCTGCGCCGCCGGCACCGCGACCTCACCGCCCGGGACGTGTTCGGCGCCCCGGAGACGGCCCAGGCCGCTGCTCGCCTCAAGCGGTGCACCACCATCTGTCAGGACCATGCGGAGCGGGTCTTTCATGCCCTGCACGAGACCCCGTCGCAGGACCGATGACCGAGCCGACGGCGTCCCGGGCAGCGCCCGCCCGGCAGATGTGGCCGCTGTACGCGGCCGGGTTCACCACCGCGTTCGGCGCGCACGGCATCGCCGCCAACCTCGGCGGTTTCTCCGGCGACACGGTCACCTCTCTCATGGTGCTCGGCGGCCTGCTCGCGTTGTACGACGGGGCCGAGGTCCTGCTCAAACCGGTCTTCGGCACACTGGCCGACCGTATCGGCGCCCGCCCGGTGCTGCTCGGCGGGCTGGTCGCCTTCGCCGTCGCGTCCGCGGTGTACGCCGTCGCGGACAGTCCCGGCTGGCTGTGGGCGGCCCGCCTGGGCCAGGGTGCCGCGGCCTCCGCCTTCTCCCCGTCGGCCTCCGCCCTGGTCGCCCGCCTCAACCCGGCCGCCAAGCACGGCCGGGCGTTCGGCAGTTACGGCTTCTACAAGTCCATCGGCTACACCCTCGGCCCGCTGCTCGGCGGCGTCCTGGTGTGGGCCGGCGGCCTGCGCCTGCTGTTCGTCGTCCTGGCCGTGCTGGGCGCGGCGGTCGCAGCCTGGGCCGCACTCGCCGTCCCTGCGCTGCCCCCGCTGCCCAAGATCCGGCAGACCGTGCTCGACCTGGCCCGGCGCCTCGCCGACCCGGCCTTCCTCGGCCCCACCGGTGCCCTGGCCGCCGCCACCGCCGCGTTGTCCGTCGGCGTGGGTTTCCTGCCGGTCTCCGGCCGGGCGGCCGGGCTGGGCACGGTGGCCACCGGCGCCGCGGTGTCGGTGCTTGCCGCGTGTGCCGCGCTCGTACAGCCGCGTGCGGGGCGGGCGTTGGACGACGGACGCCTGACCACCCGTACGGGTATCACCGCCGGGTTGCTGACCGCCGCCGTCGGCTTTGTCTGTGCCGCGTTCCCGGGCCTGGTCGGCGTCCTGACCGGCGCGGCCCTGATCGGTATCGGCACCGGCCTGATCACGCCGCTCGGCTTCGCGGCTCTCGCCGCTTCCACTCCCGACGAGCGACTCGGCCAGACCATGGGCGCCGCCGAGCTGGGCCGCGAACTCGGTGACGCGGGAGGCCCGCTTCTGGTCGCGGCCGTAGCCACGCTCACCACCCTCACCCACGGCTACGCGGCACTCGCGGTCCTGCTCGCCGCCGCGGCGGCGGTTGGCCTCGTCCAGCGTCGCTCCGGAAGGGCCTGACCCCGACGTGCGGGTGACACCGGCCGCCACAGCGGGCGATGTCGAGCGTGACGACGGCGGACGTGCTGCTCTCGGCGCGAGTGAAGCGGTCGTAGGGCGCGGCAGGAACTCGGCCGGGAATCCAGGCCGTTGACCGGTGACGGACACGAGGAGCGGCCCGCGCAGGTCAGGAGGGGGCGTCGGCCGGCAGTTCCAGGCGGAGTTGGTAGCCGCCGTCGGTCGTCGGGCCGGAGGCGATGGTGCCGCCGAGGAGTTCGGCGCGTTGGCGCAGCCCGACGAGGCCGTGGTGGGCGCCGGGCAGGGGGAGCGCGGGGCGGGTGGCGGCGGTGTTGGTGACGGTGGTGCGGAGGGTGTCGTCGCGGTGGTGGATGCGGACGGTCGCGGTGGCGCCCGGGGCGTGTTTGCGGACGTTGGTGAGTGCCTCCTGGATCGTGCGGTAGACGGCGCGTTGGAGGGTGGGCGGGAGTCCGTCGGGCAGGTCTGTGTCCAGTTCGGTCTCGATGCCGCTGACCGCGATCAGTTGGTGGAGGTCGGCGAGGGAGGGCTGGGGGGTGAGCTCGGTGGGGCGGATGCCGGAGGCGCGCAGGACGCCGACCATGTGCCGCAGCTCTTCCAGGGTCTGCACGCTGAGTCGACGGATCGTGGCCCCGGCCGCTCTGGCCTCGGCGTCCGGGCTGCCGACCTGGAGCGCTCCGGCGGTTACGGCGATGAGGCTGACCTGGTGGGAGACGACGTCGTGCATCTCGCGGGCGAGTTGGGCACGTTCCTTGGCCAACACGGCCTGGGCGCTGAGCAGTTGCTCCTGCTCTCGGGCCTCCGAGATCTCCGCGAGCCGCAGCGTCAACTCGCGCCGGGCCTGGACGAGTTGGCCGAGGAAGACCGGGGCGGCGGCCGTGGCGAGGGTGTAGGTGAGGTGGACCAGGCTGTAGGTCTCGTCGAGTTCGTCGACGTCGAGGGACGTCCACGGCCAGGGCATGAAGTCGACGGTGGCGAAGGCCAGGGCGCAGCCGATCAGCAGCGCGCGGTGGCGGCAGAGCGAGGAGAGGGTGTACAGCGTGGCCATCGTGGCGAACGCCGCGTCGCCGATCAGGGCGGAGGGGAGCGTGAGGGCGAAGGCGAGCAGCGGCCGGTGGCGGCGCAGGGTGAGGGCCAGGGCGGCGAGCAGGCCGTAGGCGGTGGCCGGGTGGTTGTCGCTGTCGAGGTTCACCCACAGGTCCAGCAGTGCGACGCAGACCAGCAGCGCGTCCAGCAACAGGGCAGGAGGGCGAAGGGAGTTCAGTCGTGGATTCGGATGCGGGTTCATCGGGCGGCTCCGTCCCCGGGCGGCCTGAGCAGGCCCGCCCGTTCCGCGACCAGTGCGGCCTGCACGCGGTTGTCGACCTTCAACTTCTCGAATACGGCGCTGACATGGCCTTTGACGGTGCCGGTGCTCAGGTGCAGCCGGTCGCCGATGTCGGTGTTGGACAGGCCCTCGGCCATCAGCGCGAGGACGGCACGCTCGCGACCGCTCAGCCGGTCGACGAGTTGGACGGCGTACGGCTCGCGCCCGCCCTGGTCGAGAAAGCCGTCCACCACCGTGCGTACGACCTGCGACGACAGCACGGTTCTTCCCTCGGCCAATGCGCGTATCAGACAGGGCAGTTGCTCGGGATCGGTGTCCTTGAGGAGGAACCCGGCGGCGCCGGAGCGCAGTGCCGTCTCGACGTATTCGTCGGTGTCGAACGTCGTCAGCATCGCCACCACGGGAGGGTCCGGCAGTCGGCGGAGTTCGGCAAGGACGGTCAGTCCGTCCACGTCGGGCATCCGGATGTCGAGCAGGACGACGTCGGGACTCAACTCCCGTACGGCCAGGACAGCTTGACCGCCGGGGACCGCCGCCACGGCTCCGATGCCGTCCGAGGCGTTGAGGATATGGGTGAAGCCGGTGCGGACGAGAGCCTCGTCGTCGACCACAAGTACCCGGATCATGCGCGCTCCGCTCCTCAACTGCCTGTCGTACGAGGGGTAGCACGCAGACCCGCGCCCGCCCCCGGGAACCGGTTCGGCTCCGGCCTGTCGTCGCCAGGGACCATCCGGTCGGCCGGTGCGGTTCCGGCCGGTCGGCGGGCCCGCTCCGGACGGTTGCCGGGTGTGCTGGTCCCCGCGGCCCGCGAATCCTGGGGGCATGACACACGACGCATCGCCGTCCGCACCGGCAGCCGCGTTACCCGAGCGGCCGACGGTCCCCTCCGACGCTCCAACGACCGGGCGGCTGATCGGTATCGACCTGGCGCGCGGACTCGCCGTCCTCGGCATGTACTCCGCCCACGTCGGCCCCGACGTCACGGTCGGCGGACCCGTCGGCTTCCTGCTGGAGACCGCACACGGCCGCTCCTCCGCCCTGTTCGCGGTGCTCGCCGGGTTCTCGCTGATCATCATCACCGGCCGCCCCCACCCCCGGACCGGCCGCGCCGGACGCCAGGCGGCGGTCAGGATCGCGATCCGCGCCGTCGTCCTGCTGGCGCTCGGCTACGCCCTGACCGCCCTGGACACCGAGGTCGAGGTGATCCTCAGCTACTACGGCCTGCTCTTCCTGACCGTCCTCCCACTGCACCGCCTACGCGCCGCGACACTCGCGCGGATCGCCGCCGCCGGCGCGCTGATCCTGCCCCAAGTCCTGTACGCCGTACGGAAGTCCATCGAGGAGGGCACCTGGGCGGACACGGTCGTCCAGACGGACCCGCTGGCCCGGATCAGCGGCACGGACGGCGTCGTAGAGCTGCTGTTCACCGGCTCGTACCCGGTCCTGACCTGGGCGCCGTTCCTGATCGCGGGCATGGCGGTGGCCCGGCTGGACCTCACCCGACCCGGGATCCGGTCCCGGCTCGCCCTGACCGGCGGGGCGCTCGCCGTCCTCGGCTACGGCGGTTCCTGGCTGGCCCTGCACCTCGTCCCGCACGCGCTGACCGTCATCTCGTCGGCCACGGGCGGCGGTTCGGCGTCGTCGGCCTGGTGGTCCGACACGGTCGGCGAACCCGAGAACGGCACACCGCTCGCCTGGCT
The DNA here is from genome assembly GCF_036227225.1 of Streptomyces sp. NBC_01478. GTDB lineage: Bacteria > Actinomycetota > Actinomycetes > Streptomycetales > Streptomycetaceae > Streptomyces. The sequence continues at coordinate 9,220,959 of NZ_CP109444.1, forward strand.
CCTGGTGGCCGCACCGCACAGCCAGACGACCCTCTCCGTCCTCGGCAACACGGGCGTCGCCCTCGTGGTGATCGCCGGGTGCCTGACCGTCGCCGACCGGATTCCCCGCCTCACCCGGCTGGCCACACCCGTGTCCGCGGTCGGCGCGATGGCGCTGACCGCCTATGTCCTGCACATCGTCGCCCTCTGGCTCTTGACCGATGTCTGGCATGTGGCCGCCGTCGAGGACGAGACGATGTCGGGGCTGCCGGTGCTGCTCGCCTTCATCGCCGCCGCCATGCTGTCGGCCACCGCGTGGACCCGTCACTTCAGGCGCGGCCCCCTGGAACACCTGCTGCACACGGCCACCCGGCCCGCGCGCCACATCACGTAGCAGGGCATCGCCGGATCCCTCGACCTACCCGACGCCTCCTTCGACGCCATCGTCACCAGCCTGATGCTCCACGGGATCCTGGCTGGTCTCCTGTTCTCCGTGGCGTTTCCCTTCTCCGGGGAACCGAGCCTGGTCTCACGGCAGTTGGCATTGGCCGTCGTGGGACAGGCGCTCGGGGTCTGCTGGTTCACCGAGACCACGGACCCCGCGTACGAGCGGCTGTCCACGGCCCGGCCTTTCGTGATCGCCCATCTCGCCATGACCGTCCTGCTCGCCGTCCTCCTGCACGGCGTACAGGACGGCCGGACCACCGTGGTGGTCACCCTCGACGGGAGGCCGGTGGGGGTCCAGGTCCCACCGGCGCCACGCGCACCGGAGGACGCCGACGGCCGATCGGGCCGACGGGGCGTGCGGTGATCGCGGGGCCGTGAGGCCGCCGGCACCCGCGGGCCTCCTCGGGGGCCGTCACGGAATCCAGTACCGGCCGAGCCTGGAACGCCCCTGCTCGGCAAGGAATGTGCGGCTTTCCTACGGGTCGGTCGGCAACGGCGTCAAGGTCCCGTCAAGCCCACCTGAGAACGCGTCAGGAGCGTGTCAACGCGCGTCACCCCCGGCCGGATCCGGTCGCAGACTGATCGGCACGGGGGACGGACGACCGTCCGTGGCGTGGCAGGGAGGGACCGTGACCATCACGGCCGGAACATCGCGGAGACCTCAGCCGGAGGCCGCCGCGCCGCCACGAGGCGAAGCGGCCGTCCCGCCCGGGGGCGGTCCCGGTCCGCGGCCGGGAGGGGGGTCGCGGCCGGGCGGCCCGGAGCACCGCCTCCGGGACCAGGCCGTGGCCGCGCGGGCCGCTCTGCGCCGCCGCTACTGGGCCCACGTGCCCGCGCGGCTGCGCCTTCTGCGCGCGGCCACGGTCCTGCTCGCCGCCTCCCTGGCCGTCCTCCTCGCACTGGCCGGCTTCGCCGCCTCCGGCACCTGGAACACCGTGGCCGGCCGCGACGCACCCCGCACCACCAGCGCCGCCGACCTCGAACTCGCCCTCAACGACATGGACGCCCAGGTCGCCAACCTCCTGCTGTCCCACGGCGACGCGGGCAAGGGGCGACTGCGGACGCCGTACCAGAAGGCGGTCGGGTTCTACGGCGACGCCCGGGACGAGATCGGGCACGATCTGCGCACGCTGGCCGTGGCGGCGCAGGGAGACCGGGCCGACGAGAAGACCGTGGAGTCCCTCACCGACTCCTTCGCCGAGTATCAGGAACTCGTGGGCCGATCCCTGGAGAACGACGACCGCACCGACGGCAAGGCGTCCGCACTCGCCGACTACCGGCGGGCGACCGATCTGCTGCAGCGGCAACTCCTTCCGGAGGCGCGGGACTTGGTGTCCTCCAACAACGCCGTCTTCAACTCGGAGTACACGGCGGCCGGTTCCACGCTCTCCGCCCAACTCGTCGCCGTCGTCGCGCTCGGCGTGCTGCTGCTCGCCGTACTTGTGCTGCTGCAGTGGTACCTGTCCCGTCGGTTCCAACGGACCCTGAACGCACATGTGTTGGCCGCCACTGCCTGCACCCTCCTCGCCGTCCTCCTCGGCGCCCAACTGCTCTCCGTCACCGGGGAGAACCTGCGAGGCGCCCGTCGCGACGCCTTCGACTCCGTCGTCGCGCTCTCCCGCGCCCGCGCGATCGCCTACGACGCCAACGCCGACGAGAGCCGCTATCTCCTCGACCCGCAGCGCCGCGACCAGTACGCGCGGTCCTTCCTCACCAAGTCCCAGGAGTTGTACGGCATCCAGGGCGCGACCCTCTCGACGTACGACTCCCGACTCGCCGTCACCTGGCGGGAGTACCGGGCCGACCACCAAGACCCGCGCTTCACCGGCGAGTTCCGGCGCGAGCTGGACAACATCACCTTCGCCGGTGAACGGACCGCGGCCGAGAGGACCGTCGACACGTACGCCGTCTACCAGCGCGACGACCGCAGGATCCGGGCGCTGCTGGCTGCCGGAAAGGTGCGCGAGGCCGTGGAGTTCTGCATGGGCTGGGAGCCGGGCACGTCGAACGCGCACTTCGAAGCCTGGATGGACGCGCTGGACAAGGTGACCGCCATCAACGAGCGGCACTTCGACGGGTTCGTCGACGCCGGACGCTCGGATGTCACGGGGCTGCTGCCCTGGGCGCTCGGAGCCCTCCTCGCGGCAGCCGCACTCACCGCCCTCGGACTGCGCCCGCGACTCGCCGAGTTCCGCTGAGGGGCACGGGGACAAGGCCGACAGCCGGGGCGTCCTTCTTGAGGATCGCGTCGTGATTGCTGGCGACCTTCGCGCTGATTTTGATGTTCGCGTTGCGGGCGACCACCCCGTCGAGGCCGGCGCGGATCCGTTCCTGCTCGTCGCCCTTGCTTCCGAGGGAGGCCTCCGAAGCGACCACGTATCGCGCCGGGACGGTGATGCTGTCCAGGACGGGGCCCAACTCGCGCTCGCGGGCGATCCTGCCGAGCTCGATGTTGCTGTCCGCCATCTGTCCGGCGTTCATCCGCGGGGTCAGGCCCGTCGGTCGCAGCAGCGGCATGAACAGGTTCAACCGCCGGAACGTCTTCCGGATCCGCCGCTCCATGGCCTCGTCCAGCCAGTCGTGCGGCTGCGCGCCGTCGACCAGGACCGCGCCCAGGGTGCGGTCCGGGTTGCGGCCGGCCCGGTGCGCCGCGACGAACGCCCCGTAGGACCAGCCCACCACCAGCGCCCGGTCCACACCCCGGGCCGCGAGGACGGCGCCGACATCCCGGACCGGTTCGTGGCCTCGGGGCGGTCCGTCACGCAAAGCAGCCGGTACTCCCCGAAGGCCACCGGTCCGGTCGGTCGCTTGCCGCTGCCGGTTCCCCGCATGCCGTGCGGCTGGCGCCGGAGGCCCGACGACCGAACGATCCCGTGGGCCGGGCGTGGTGCCTGCGGCAGCCGTCCGGGGGGCGTTGGTACCCGATGGGCACCCGGCCACCCTCGTGGCGTCGGGATGATCACACCTGCGAACATGTTCCCGTCGTCCACGCCGAGTCGCGCCCCGCGTAGCCATGCGCCCGCGCGAAGGAGAACAGCACCCCATGTCGCAGCCGCCAGTGCCCCCTCCCTCACAAGGCCGGCCTCCGCAGCCGCCCCCGTACCCCCAGCAGGCCGGGCCGTATCAGCCCCCTCAGTCCTACGGCCCCTACCAGCCCCCTCAGCAGCCACAGCCGGGCCCTCTGCCACACGCTCAGAATCCTTATGCCCAGCCTCAGTTCCCGCCCCCGCCTCAGCAACCGCCCACCCGCGGACGGCGCCTGCCGCTCGTGCTTTGCGCAGTGGCCGCCGTCCTGGCCCTCCTCGCCACCGGCACGGTCCTCATGCTCCGCGGCGGCGACGACTCCACGCGCTCGGACGGCAGGACGAGCGCCACCTCCCCGCCCCCCACGCCCACCCCGACCACCATCAACGGCCGGCAGCTCCTGAACGTAGACCCGCCCAAGCCGAAGGACGCCAGCGACTACATCCAGACTCCCGGAGCCTGGCTCACCTCCCGCGCCTACGCCACCGGCGCCGAGAAGGCCGTCACCGGCTACAACCCGACCACCGGCAAGCGCGCCTGGACCGTCCCGCTCTCCGGCGGGCTCTGCGGGGCCTCCCGCAACGTGACCTCCGCCGGTCTCGTCGCCGTCGTGTTCCACGCGACCGAGGACACCGTCAAGAGTCACTGCACGCGGTTCGCGGTGATCGACGTGAACAAGGGCGTCAAGGTGTGGGAGAAGCCGATCACCGACGAGAGCGTCAGCCTCGGGCTCGGGCTGAACGTCGCGATCAGCGACACCGTCGCGGCGGCCGGTTGGCCCGGCGGGTCCGCCGCCTACGACACCTCCACCGGCGCCCCCGCGTGGACCGCCCCGGCCGACGGCTGTACCCAGGAGGAGCACCTCGGCGGTGAGGAACTCCTCACCCTGTCCTACTGCAAGACCTCCGCCGGCATGAAGTTCCGCATTGGCGAGCGCGATCCGGGCACCGGCAAAGCGACGTGGCGGTACGAGGTGCCGAAGGCCAAGGGCGCCTGGCTGGTGTCCAGTGAGCCGCTCGTGCTCGGCCTGCTCCAGAACGACGACGGCCTGGACGCCGACCAGTTGGTCACCGTCTCCGACGAGGGCAAGGTGCAATCCACCATCCCACTCGGCGACGACTACGTCGCGGGGTGCGGTGAGGCCGGCGGCTGCGGCGCCACGGTCGTGAGCGGCGACACCGCCTACCTCGGCAGCGACCCCCACAACTACTCCGCGGGTAACCGGATCACCGCTTTCGACCTGACCACCGGCAAGGCCATCCGCAGCTTCCCGGCCCCGGACGACTCGACCCTCGTTCCGGCGCGCGCCGAAGGCAAGGCCCTCGTCGCCGTACAGGAGGCCGAACCCACCACCCCCGCCCGGGTCCTGCGCCTGGACCCCGCCACCGGCAAGAGCACCACGTTGATGGAGATGCCCAACGAGCTGTCGCTCAACAGCACGCTGCACTCGTTGATCAGCAAGGATGTCAAGGAGCCCATGCTGTACGGCGACGGGCGGTTCTTCCTGCACACGGGCAGCGGCTACTACGTGAGCGAGGCAAGCCCCGATCCGATGACGCTCGCTTTCACGACCTGGTAGGCAGCCCGCGATCGCAGGAATCGGAACGCGGCTCATTCTCCCCAGATTCTCCCCAGCGACCTCGAAGGCATCGTCGGAGCCTGCGACCAATGCCACTCTGCCGCGCAGATACGCCTCCTGGGGCGATTACTCAGAGCCAGTCCTTCCGCTTGAAGATGACGTACAGACTGGTGCATACGACCGCCATCAGCAGGATCGCGAAGGGGTACCCGAGCACCCAGTGCAACTCCGGCATCCGATCGAAGTTCATCCCATAGATCGTCCCCACCAACGTCGGCGCGAACAAAATAGCCGCCCACGACGAGATCTTCTTGAAGTTGTCTACCTGAGGGTGCTGACCTGCGGTGATGTGGTTCCTGATACCTGTGGCCTGCACAGATGATTCTTTCAGGGTCGTTCGGGGGCGTGCCGCGTTACGCAGCCGCTTCTCCCCACGAGCTCCCCAGAGCCAACGAGACTCCCCAGATTCTCCCCACGGCTTGCCGCCGTCGGGGCCAGCGGCCGGCACGGAAGACTCGGTCTGGCCAAGGGCTGCCGTAGGCACGCTGAGTGACAGGCGCGGCAGGAACAAGCGTCAGGCTGAGCTGCGGCCAGGGAAGGGGACGGTCCCATTGACGGTCTCATTGTGGCGATGGGGTCTGAGCTTGCGAAATTAGTGGAGAGTGGCGTCGGCCCCGGGGAGGATTCCTGTCATGACTCCGATGCTGACCGACATGTCGGCCGACCGGCTGGACGCGCTGATCAAGCACCCGTTCCATCGGGAGAACGGTGAGCGGCTGATCGGCTTCATCAAAGACCTGCGCGAGTGTCACAGCGCCGAGGACTTCGTGACGTTCCAGCGCCAACTTCTACAGGCCACGCTCGCTGTGAACCTTGCACGTGCGGAGCGCTCGCGAGTGATCAAGCGGCTCCGAAAGAGGCAGCTGCTGCCCGCCGACGCTCCCGATCTTGTCGTTGGCGATCCTCACGACCTGGACGACTGGCGACTGGAGGCCGACGCGCTCGAACGTGTGGCGCGACAACTACGCTCCGTCGGTGATGCCATGGCCTGGCGGGCTTTCCGGTACGACCGTCGCTACATTTTTGCGCTGCGCCGCAACGAATCACCGGGCCCGATGACCCTCAACAAGAAGGGCACCCTCCACGAGATCCAGTTCGTAGAGAAGCAGTGGAATGAGAACGGCCGTTTCGCTCTGCTGCATGACATCACCGACTGCCTGCGTATCGGCGACGTGACGGTCTTCCACGACCGGCAGAAGGGCGAGCAGGACGTCTACCTATACGAGCTGAAGACAAATCCGAGGCGGCGGGAGAGTGTCCAACTGACCCGGACCCGGTTGGCGGCCGAGGCGCTGCACATTGGTGGGCCTCTTCCAGGCCCGGACAAGGCCGTCCTCATTGACACCGGTGTGCCTTACACCACCCACCTGTCCGCGCTGAGCGACGCCTTCGCCCAGGCACACCAGAACGGGTTGAAGACGATGCGGGTGCCGGGACAGCGTGGTCTCCTGGCATTCGACATCGTGGCTGCCGGCAATAAGTGGGGAGAGCACGAAAGGGGTCGGCAGTTCCATGCTGCGTACGCGGCACTGCTGCGTCGCATGCGATTGACGGGCCAGAAAATCTGCTTCGGCAGCGGAGACAGTGCCGCGCGCAACACCATGGCTCCGCCATGGGGCATTTACCCTCTCCAGCCAGCTCAGTGCGCTGGCCTCATTGCCGATGTTCTCGTCTTCACCGTGACCCTTTCCTCCGACAACTTCATTGAAGAGCTCGGCAAACAGGGCCTGGATGCACAGTGGGTTCTGCCGAGTGGAGCCGAGATGGGGCCAGCCCAGCCTGTTGTGACCATTCAAGGACACGGCCGTCAAGTCACCATGGCCAGAGCAGGGCTTGAACAGCTCTTGCTGGAGCTCACCGATCTGCAGAGCTGGGCGCGCGGCATGGACCGACTACTTCAGGAGGGCGCAGCTGGATGGCAGCCCTGGCCGTACTTCACCGAAGAGCACAAGGTGTGGGTCTGATGCTGTGCGAGTACGAGGCTGCCTCCGACCTCCAAGCAGGCGAAGTCGACGTGTTTCCGATGACGCACCACGTCGAGTGCGTCGCGATCCTCGAACCGGTGGCCAAGCTGTCCTGACCTGCGGGTTTGTGTGTGCGTTATGTGTGGTGTGGGCGTTACGGGCGATATCTTGGCGCTGAAATGACGCTCGTGACGCTCATTTGACGCTCGTTCTGATGTGGTTTCAGGTGTGTGGAGGGGGCTGGTTAGGCCAACTGAAATGATCAGGTTCCGGTCCGCTCGCGCGGAGCCGACTCGCTGATCGCGCCTACCGCGATCACTTCAAGAGGAGCGCCTCCGCTCGTGTGGAGGCGCTCCCGCGATCGCGATCACGACGAATTGCCGCCACAGTCGTGGAGTGCCGAAGGGCCGGACCCGGCCATTCCGGGTCCGGCCCTTCGGGTTTCGTGCGGTGGGTGTGTCAGGTGTAGTAGCCGCTGGAGTCGATGACGAGGTCGGTGGTGCCGGTGCTGTCGTTGTAGAGGGTGATGGATCCGCTGGTGTCGGTGGGGGTGAGGGTGAGGTTGGCGAGGGTGTCGCCGGTGCCCCAGTTGATGTTGCTGGTGGCGGGTTTGCCGACGCTGGTGGGGTAGACGGTGGCGTTGCCGCCGGCTGTGGGGCCGGTGATGGTGACCATGGCGGCGATGGTGGGGGTTGTTGCCGTGGTGACGTGCTGGGTGGTGGTGCTGTTGAGGGTGTAGGTGCTGTTGGCGGCGACGGGACTGGTGGATCCGCCGATGCCGCTGCGGGTGTCGACCAGGCGGGTGGGGTTGATGGTGTGGAACTTCTGGCCGGTGGTGCTGGTGGTGTAGTAACCGGAGATGTCGGCGAGGACGGCGGTGGCGCTGGCGTGTACGGAGATGGTGATGGTTCCGGAGGTGCCGATGGGGACGTCGCCGGAGAGTGAGGCGATCGCGTTGCCGCTGTTGAAGCTGAGGCTGGTGGCGGCGGTGGGGGCGTATCCGGTGGCGTAGGTCTGGAGGTAGCCGGTGCCGGTGGCGTCGGCGGCGGCGAGGTTGATGGCGACGGCGGTGGCGGTGCTGGGGATGCCGTTCTGGCCGGTGATCTGGAGGGTGAAGGTCTTGTCGGCTGCCACGGTGCCGGTGCTGGTCAGGCTGGTGTGGGCGATGCTGGAGCGGGTGTCCAGGGCACGGACCGCGCTGGTGAGCGGTGTGTAGGTCTGGTCGCCGGTGACGGTGGCATCGCTGATGAAGTAACCGGTGACGTCGACGATCAGGGCGGCGGTACCGCCGGTGGTGTTGACGTGGGTGTAGAGGTCGATCTTGCCGTCGTTGCCGACGGGGACGATCTGGTATCCGGTCGCGGTGGTGGACGCGGTGAAGTTGGTGGATGAGGTCTTGGGACGTTGGGTGCCGTCGGCGTAGGTGGTCACGTAGCCGCCGTCGGTCTGGGCGGTGGCGGTCACGTCGACGGCGACCGCGGTGACCGAAGCCGGGATCGTGGCGGGTGCGCCACTGACCGGGGAGGTGACCGTGTCGCCCGCGACCTTCAGATGGGTGACGGAGTCGGTCGCGACGGTGCTGGTGCCGGCGGTGACGCCACTGGTGTACGTCAGTCCGCTGCTGGAGCGGGTGTCGAGGATGCGGGTCGGTGTGACGGCCTGGTGGTAACCGGCGGGGGTGTAGGGCTGGGCGGGGGGTACGACGGCGCCGGTCCAGGTCTGCACGCGGGCGAGTTCACCCGTGAAGTAGTCGGCGCGGGCGCTGGTGTGCCAGTCGTCGCCGAGCTGGAAGTTGCCGCTCGCGCCGGTGCTGGGGGCGGTGTGGCTGCCGGTGGCGACGAAGACGTCGTCGACGTAGAGGTTCATCACGCCGGTGGTCTTGTCGTAGGTGGCGGTCAAGTGGGCCCAGGTGCCGAGGTGGACGGTGCCACCGGTGACGGTGTCGAAGCTCCAGGCGGTGCCCGCGCCGGTGTTGAGGCTGAACTGCCAGCCGTCCGTGGTGGGGATCAGCAGGATCCCTGAGTCCGCGCTGCCGCTCTGGGAGAGGACTGCGCCACCGTAGGCGGTGGGATCGGCCCAGAGGGACACGGTGAAGGACTTGGTGAGATCCAGGGCTTTGCTGCCCTGCAGGTAGTCATGGTCGGTGGAGTCGAGGGCGATGTCGGGGTCGAACAGGCCGTCGGTGGGCGCGGTGACGCCGCTGGTGCCGGTGAGGGTGATCGCGGTGGTGGCCGAGTCGTCGGCGGTCAGGGCGGTGGTGTCGTAGTCGTTGAGGGGCCAGTCGTGGGTGTCGGTACTGAGGGCCTGCCCGGTGGGGGTGGTGAAGGTGGCGGTGGTGCCGGACAGGGTCATCTCATGGGCGGTGATGGTTCCGGTGCTGCTGGTGGTCCACAGGTCGGGTGTGCCGTCGTTGTTGATGTCGGCCGCCTGGAGAGTGGGCTGGCTGACGGAGTCCCAGCCGATGGACGCGGCCTCGACGGAAGGCAGCGTAGCGTCGGTGGCGCCGTTGGACAGGGAGTCGTAGGACAGGGTCTGCAGGTTGTCCGGGCTGAGATACCACAGCTGCCCGGCGGAGGGGTCGCTGGTGTCGGTGCTGGTGTCGCGGGCGAACACCGCCGGTAGTCCGCCGACGAGGGTGCTGGCGATGGTCCAGCCGCTCCAGCCGGTGGTGCAGTTGGTGGTGGTGCTGGTGTTCTGGGCGAGGCAGTAGGGGTTGTAGTCGGCCAGGTCGGTGGCCTGGTCGGCTCCGGGGTAGAGGCCCGCGCCGGGTACGGAGTTCTCGTCGTACAACGAGCCGTTGATCACCAGCAGGAGATCGGGAAATCCCGTGGGGGTCTCTCCGTTGACGGTGTAGTACAGACCGCCGCCGCTGGCGATGGAAGTGGCCGGGTTGGTGGTGACGGTCGTGGTGTCGCCGTCGCCGGTAGTCGTCGTGGTCAGGGCGAAGACGCCGGTGGAGTTGGTGATGGGGAGGGAATCGACGGGCTGGAGGCCGGTGCCGTCGCCCTGGCCGCGCAGGATCTCCCCGCTGACGGCACCGGTGGAGGTGTCGTAGCCGTAGTCGAGGACGTCGTTGAAGCCGGCTCCGGTGAAGAAGTGGCCGGTGATGGCCTGGGTGCCGGTGAAGGATGTAGCGGTCTGGGTGGTGGAGACGCCGTTGCCGTCGATGCCGATGTTCCGGGCGACGGGGTCGACCTTGCCGGCGCCGGTGCCGGTCGCCTGCCAGAGCCCGGCGGGCAGGGAGTTCTTCCCGCCGACGGTCACCAGGTCGGCGTTGCCGTCGCCGTTGAGGTCGTCGCCGACGGCGGTTGCCGGGGCGGCTGCGATGAACCGGTAGTCGTAGGTGTCACCGATGTTCCCGCTGCTGGCGACGGCGGTGACGGTCAGGACGTTGGTCTGTGTGGTCGGCTTCAGCGAGATGGTTGCGGTGTAGGGGCTGGAGCTGGAGGCGGTGATGCTGACGGGGTTGCCGCCGTTGAGCTGGTAGCGGTAACTGCCGGGCGCGGTCGTGGTGTTGGTGTCCGTCACCGTGAAGCCGGCGGCCGTGCCGACCGTGCACAGGCTGTCGCCCGAGGGACTGTCGGTGAGCTCTGGGCATTGGCTGGTGGTGGTCGAGGTCACGGGGCTGATGGTGGGGGCACCTGGTGCGGTGGGGTCGTAGTAGAAGTGGCAGGTCTTGGACTGACTGCTGGTCAGCTTCTGGTCGGTGACGGTGAGATACCAGGCGAACTCGGTTTTCGCGGTGAGTGCCTGGAAGGGCCCGGAGGTACTGATGTGGGAAAAAAGGGTGCTCGTGGTGGTGCCGCTGGTGGCGCCGATTGACCGGGCGTAGGTGGTACCGCTCGACATGTTCTTCAGGGTGAAGTTCGCGGTCAGTGGGCTGGTGGTGCCGTCCGGGTCGGACACTCCGGCGCGCAGGGTGACATCACCCAGGCCCAGCGTGGTGGGGGTGGTGGCGGTGCAGCTGGTGGCCGGGCTGGTGGTCAGAGTGGTCGGGGTGTTGGGAGTGTGGTCATAGGTGGTGGTGATGGTGGCCTGCTTGCTGAACTGCTTCCAGGCCAGGTCGTCGCCTTCATCGGCGGCCCGCAACCCGAAGGTGGCCTTCGACCACTTGCCGGCGGCGGCCGACTTCATCAGCGAGCTGATGTCGAAGGTGACGTCCGCAGGACCGCAGGAGGTGGACCAGCCGTGGGCGACGGTCTGCGTGTCGAGCTTGCTGAACCAGAACTTCTTGTCCGTGTCACTGGAGCTGTGCGAGTTGGACCAGGTGGTACCGGAGGAGATCGAGGCCGTGTGCCACAGGTCGACTTCCGTCTTGGTGCACGAGGCCGACCAGTTCTCGTAGAAGGAGATGCTGGAGGTGATCGAACTCGGGTCCGCGCCCCAGATGTTGCTGTGGATGCTGGTCTGGAACAGGGCCCGGTTGGTGGAGACGTCGGAGGTCCAGTCGGTGTAACCCACGTGCAGAGGGCCGAGGGTGGAGGCGGCGGGCTTGTAGAACGCCGTGTCGGGCCACTCGCTGTCGACGAACGCCCACGCCTGCACGGTGTCGGTCTGGCCGGAAGGCACGAAAGTGGGGTCGATGTAGACGGGGTAGACAGTGCGCTTGCCCGTCAGCAGGCCGTGGTCGGGCGAGAGCCGTATCTTTCCGGCGTGGTAGGCGGCCTTCAGACTGGTGGTACGGGCGGCGGTTCCGGGCGATGCGGGACTGGACGCGAGCGGGTTGCCGGTGCGGGTGTCGACGCTCTGGCCGGTCTGGGGGTTGGTCGCCTTCGGGGTGCTCGCGGCGGCATGGCCCGAGTCCCACATGGTGGGGGCGGTGGCGGAGAAGACGGTGCGGCCGTGCCGGTCCTTGGCGGTGATATCGCCGGCCGTGTCGCTGGCCAGGGTCACACCCGTGGCCTTGGTGGACAGATTCAGGTCGGTGAGTGCGGGGTTCGCCGCGGCGGTGGCGTTCTTGACGACCAGGACCTCGCTGAACCCGCCGGTGTCCTGCGCGGTCACGGCGAGATCCACGTCAGGCAGCACGCTGCGGTAAGTGGCGGTGGCGCCCGAGAGAGAGGGGGTTCCCAGCGTGAACGCGGCGGGCACGGACACCGCCAGGGCTCCGTCGCCGGACCGCATGGTGGCCAGCGGGGCGTCCCCGCTGCCGCCGGACAGGGTCAGGGAACTGGTCGACACCTTGGGGGAGATGGTGCCGTCCGCCTGACGCACGAGCGTCGGATCCAGGCTCTTCCATCTCCCGTGCACCAGCTTGCGCACCGGGGCGATGGTCTGTCTGAGCGTCAGCGTGCCGTTCGGGTTCGCAGTCAGCGTGGAGGAGTCCGTCGTCACGGCCGTCGCCTGGACCGGCTTGCCGGAAGCCCGTGCCTTCGCCAGCGCCTGATCCTCGCTCAGCCCGGCGGAGACACCGCCCGAAGTACGGCTGGCTGTGCCGGTGTGAGACGCGGATGTGGCCGCCTGAGCGATGCCGGAAAGCCCCAGGGTGCCCGAGACGGCCAGGGCAGTGGCGCCGACGATTATGCGTCGCACCCAGGAACGGGGCAGAGATGTCCGCGAAATGTTTTGCATTTTCTTTCCCCCAATTATTCATGCTGATGGAAAATTCCGCACGACTTACCCTCGACCGGCGCTGAACGACCCCCCGCAAAGGTCAATGTCTTGCAAAATGGCCTCGGCGGTTCTGGCCGTCCGCTGCGGTGCCCGCCTGCTGCGGAGTGGAGCACGGATGTGGCATGGAAGGCGGTCGGATCGCGTCACCGTATGAGGATTTAATGGCCTGGCATGCGGCTATGTGATCCAGATCACGTCGTGTACATGCCTTGGATGTCTACTTCTGTTGAAGTTTGGCCATCTTCCCGGGTGGGTTCTTTCCTAACTCATTATTCATTTGGATTGAACCTTCATGTACTTCTTTCCGTCGGAGAACAATCGCCGCAGCTGCAATTGGCCCAGGTGGTCGTTCGATATTTCGGCATGTCGTCATGGCGAGGGGGGAAGCCGTGTCCGGTAGACGGGTGCGCGGAAACAGCGGAGTGGTAAAGGCGCGATACCGGCGTGTGGCCGGGAGGCTTCTGGTCGGGTGGGCCGCGGTGCTGGCCTGGTCGTTGTGCCTGAGCCTGGCCTTCGGATCGACAGCGACCGCGCTGACCTCGTCCACCGCGTCCACTGCGGCGGTGAAGCCGAAGGCGGACCTCGGCCGTTCAGTCACCGGCCTGAAGCCCGTTCCGCACAAGAGCGTGCATCTTTCCACCGCCACCCGGCATACGACCGTGCCGACCCGGACCGCGTGGCCGGCCGTTCGCAGCGGTTCCCTGCAGCTCAAGGCGCCGACGCACTCGGCTGCCACCGGTGCCAAGGCACTGGCGGCAGGAGCACCGGTCTGGGCGCAGGCCGTAGCCCCCAGCAAGGGCACCTACACGGGGCCAACGGAACTGGGCGTCTCCGTACAGTCGCGGACCCTGTCCACCCGACTGGGGGTATCCGGCCCGGTCTGGTCACTCACTGCCGGCCAGAGCGCAACTGCTGGGGTTTCTGGCTCGGGTCGAGTGAAAGTGGGCCTGGACTACGGCGCGTTCAGCCAGGCCGTCGGCGGCAACTACGCCTCCCGGCTGCGCCTCGTGAGGCTGCCCGCCTGCGCACTGACAACCCCTCAACTCGCCCAGTGCCGCAAGCAGACACCCCTGACCTCCCTCAACGACGCTAACAACACAGCCGTATCCGCAGACCTCACGCTCGGCAGCACAAGCTCAGTGAAGAGCGCCGCCTCCACCGGCGTCAGTCAGACCGCGGAGGGAACGGCGTCTTCGGCTGTCTACGCCGGTGCGGCCACCAAGTCGGCGACGGCGCAGACAGCTTCGACCTCCGGCGCGGCCACCGTGATCGCGGCCACCGACTCCACCGGGCAGGAAGGTGGAGCCGGAGGAAACTACGCCTCGACCCTCTCGTCCGCAGGCTCGTGGGGCCAGTCGGGCTCGTCCGGCGACTTCACCTACACCTACAAGGTCGACTCCCCTGCGGCCTCAACCTCGCTTGCGCCGGACGCATCACTGTCCTACGACTCCGGCAGCGTCGACGGAAAGACCGCTAACACTCAGGCTCAGGCATCTTGGGTCGGCGATGGATGGACCACGCAGGACTCCTTCGTCGCCCAGGAGTTCACCTCCTGTGCCGACTCCCCGGAGGGCAGCGCCGGCTCGGTCACCACCACCGACGAATGCTACGACGGCCCAATCCTGACCATGTCCCTCAACGGGTCCTCGACCTCAATCATCTACGACAAGGACACATCCACCTACAAGCTGGCCGACGATAATGGTGCCACGGTCACCAAGGTGACTAGTTCGTCGAACGGATCGGACACCTACGACACCTCATACTGGGTGATCACGGAGAGGGACGGCACCAAGTACTACTTCGGCCGCAACGAACTGCCCGGCTGGACCTCCGGCAACGACACGACGAACTCGGTGGACTCCGAGCGCGTGTACTCCGCCCACTCCAGCGACCCCTGCTACAACTCCACGGCCACCAGCAGCTACTGCACCATGGCCTACAAGTGGCACTTGGACTATGTCGCCTCCGCCACCGGCGCGGCGATGGCGTACTACTACAAGCAGGACACCAACTACTACGGCGCCTACAGCGGAGACTCCGAAGTCAAATATGTGCGCGACTCCTACCTCGCGCACATCGACTACGGCTTCACCACTGCCAACGGTCCCTACGGCACCGTCCCCGACAAAATCGTCTACGGCACCTCGGTCCGTTGCACGTCCACCAGCAGCAACTGCGGCAGCGCGGAGACCTCGTCCAACGCCTCCTATTACCCGGACGTCCCCTACGACCTGGTCTGCGCCTCCGGCGCAACGTGCAGCCCCTACGCGCCGTCGTACTTCTCCACTGTCCGCCTGACGTCGATCACCACCCAGCAGTACTCGGTCTCCTCCAGCGGCTACGTCACGGTCGACTCTTATGCGCTGACGCAGACCGAGCCGTCCACGGGCGACGCGACCAGCGCGACCCTCTGGCTGTCCTCGATCCAGCGCACCGGTTCGGACACCACGGCAGGCGGCTCGACCTCGTCGATCACCATGCCGGCGGTGAAGTTCACCGGCTCGGCACTGGAGAACCGGGTGAGCACCTCCACATACCCGGGCCTGTTCCGCTACCGCATCACCGCGATCACCAACGAACTGGGCGGAGTCACCGGGGTCTCCTACACCCTGCCGACCGCCTGCTCGACCTCAGCCACGCCATCCTCAAACACGGCGTCATGCTTCCCGGAGTACTGGACCCCCAGCGGCTACATCAGCCCGATGCTGGACTGGTTCAACAAATACGCGGTCCAGGAAGTCCTGGAGACCGATACCACAGGCGGCTCGGCGACCAAGGAGACCGACTACTCCTACTCGGGCGCGGCCTGGCATTACGACGACGACGAGACCACCAAGGCCAAGTACCGCACATATGGACAGTGGCGCGGCTACCAGAAGGTCACCACCACCACCGGTAGCGGCGCCGGAGACGCTCAGACCAAGCAGGTCGACTCCTACTACCAGGGCATGGACGGCGACCGGCTCTCGGCCACCTCGAACCGCAGCGTGTCGCTGACCGACTCCCAGGGTGGCAGCCACACCGACTCCGACCAACTGAGTGGCCAAATACTGGAGTCCACCTCCTACCTCGGCAACGGCGGAGGTGTCGACAACTCCACCATCACCTCGTACTGGATCTCCGCGGCAACCGCGACCCGCACGCGCTCAGGGCTGCCGGACCTGACTGCCAACGCGACGGGCACCGCGGAGGAGTGGACCCGACAGCGGCTGACCGACGGTGGCAGCACAAGCTGGCGTTACAACGAGACCGACACCACCTACGACGCCACGCGCTCCGATGACGACTTCGGTCTGCCGACCTACACCTACACGCACACTGTGCCGGCCGACACCCACTACGACCAGTGCACTGCCACCACGTACGCCCCGGCCAACACCAGTGCCAACCTTGTCGGCCTCGTCTCCGGTACAGAAGAGGACTCGGTGGCCTGCTCCGGCTTCACCGAGGGATCCGTCACGTCCGTGCCGAGTGGCCTGAACACTTTGAGCGCACCGGTCAGCGTGAACCGGCCCGACCAGGTCATCTCTGCCACCCGGACCTTCTACGACGACTCCACCTTCGCCACCGCGTTCCCACAGGCCAGCGCCCCGACCATGGGCCTGGTCACGATGACCCGCCAAGCCACCGACTACGGCTCGGGCGCTTTCACCTGGCGGACGACTGCAAAGAGTGCCTACGACAGCACCTACCACCGCCCAGCCAGCATCACTACCGGTAACGGCAACACCACCACGACCACCTACACGGTCAATTCCGCCTATCTGACCACCGGACAGACCGTCACTGATCCCACTGTGAGCGGGGTCATCCACACCAGCAGCTCGACACTGGACCCGGAGCGCGGGCTCACCCTCACCAGTACCGACGCCAACCATGTAGTGACCACTGCCCAGTACGACGCGCTGGGGCGGGGCACATCGGTGTGGAAGAACTCCCGCGCCACCACCTCTCTGGCAAACCTCACCTACACCTACACGCTGTCCAACAGCTCCCTCTCGGGTGTGGTCACCAATGTCCTCAACGACAACAGCGGTTACCTCACCTCGGTGAGCATCGAGGACTCCCTCGGCCGTTCTCGCCAGACCCAGACCTACACCCCCCAGGGCGGCCGTCTGATCGACGACACCCTGTACGACTCACGCGGCTGGACGGCAAAGCAGAACACTGACTACTGGGACTCAACCACCACCCCGACGCTGGCAGTGGACTCGGTACCTGACAACCAGGTCGCCGACCAGGACGTGTACACCTATGACGGGCTCGGCCGGCAGATCTACGACACCTCCGAGAAGAACGGTTCAGTCGTCTCGACCAACACCACGGTGTACAGCGGCGACGCCACCACCGTCATCCCGCCTAAGGGCGGAATCACAAAGACAACCCGCACCGACGCGCTCGGCCGTACCAGCGAGCTCGACGAGTACACCACTGCACCGACGCTGACCACCCCGCTGAACACCGCCACCGGAAGCCTGTACCTCACCCAGGGCACCACCAGCGCCACCACCTACGGCTACGACGGGCACGGCCAGCAGTCCACCACCACCGACGCCAAGAACCAGGTGTGGACAAACACCTACGACCTGGCCGGTGAGGTGGTCTCCAAGACAGATCCCACAGCCGGCTCGACCTCGGCCATGACGTACGACGGGGACGGCAACCTCCTGCAGGCCCAGGACTCCCGCGGCAGATACGTCTCCTACACCTACGACGCCCTCGACCGTAAAACCGGCCAGTACGCCGCAGCCGCCGCCGACCAGACCGCCTACACCTCCACCGCCTCCCCAGGTAACCAGACCGCAGCCTGGGTCTACGACAACTCCAACACCGCCATCACCGGCATGACCTATCCGGTCGGACACGCCACCACCGCAACCTCGTACAGCGGCGGCTACGCCTACGTGCAACAGGCCATGGGCTTCAACGTTTTCGGTGAATCCCTGGGCGAAGAGACCATCATCCCCCCTGCTGCACAGGGCACGGTCCTCGGCAAGACCTGGAAGATCACCCACTCTTACACCAGCGTCAACGGACTGCTGTGGACCGACGGCTACGCCCTAGGTGGCGGGCTGCCAGCTGAGACCGTCACCCATGGATACAACAACGACGACGAACTCAACGCCGTTGTCGGCACCTACAGCTACTTGCAGAGCACTACGTACAGCGCCTACGACCAGGTCGCCCAGGTCAAGCTCGGCACCGCAACCTCCTACGCTACCGTCACCGACGGCTACGACGCACACACCGGGGAACTGGCCGACCAGCTCGTCACCCGCTCCACCACCACCCCCGCCACCATCGACGAGACCGCCTACACCTACGACCTCTCCGGCAACATCACCCACCAGACCGAGACCCGCTCCGGTTCCAGCATCACGGCCGAAACCCAGTGCTACTCCTACGACACCCTCGACCACCTCACCAGCGCCTGGACCACCGCCTCAACCGCGACCGGCACGTGCGACACCACGCCCACCAGCAGTGACCACAGCACCGTTGGAGACGGCATCGCTGGCGGAACCTACTGGACCAGCTGGACCTACGACGACATCGGCAACCGGCTCACCCAGACCCAGCACACCATCTCCGGCACCGGCAGCGACACCCTCACCAACAGCGTCTGGTCCAGCAGCCAGCCCAACACGATGAACGGCACCACCACCACGGGCGGATCGACCACTTCGACCAGCTACGTCTACGACGTCGCCGGAAACATGACCACCCGTGACACCAGCACTGGCGACCAGACCCTCCTCTGGAACAACGCCGAACAGCTGACCAGCGTCTCCAACAGCACCACCGGCACCGCCACCAGCTACGTCTACGACGCCGACGGAAACCTCCTGCTGCAGATCGACCCCAGCACCACCACTCTGTACCTCGGCAGCGAACAGATCACCCTCAACGATTCCGCTGGCACCGCCACCGGAGTGCGCTACTACAGCACCCCTGGCGGCGCGACCGCGGTACGCACTGGCACTGGCACCAATTACGGCTTTGAACTCGACGCCGACCGGCACGGAACCAACAGCCTCTACCTCGACTCCACCGCGCAGACCCCTACCTGGCGCCAGTTCGACCCCTACGGCAACTCCCGCGGCACCACGACGACCTGGGCCGACAACCGCACCTTCCTCAACAAAACCACCGACACCGCCACCGGCCTGACCGACATCGGTGCCCGCGAATACGATGCCACCCTCGGCCGCTTCATCAGCCTCGATCCCATATTCGAAGCCACCAGCCCCCAAGAACTCGGCGGCTATACCTACGCCGATGACAATCCTGTCAGCGGGAGCGACCCCACCGGTCTCTGCCCGGAAATCGACTGCCCGACACGCCCAGGGCCCGGCTACGAGAACCACACGCCAGGAACCACTCCTGGAAAGCCGAAGAAATCAGCCAACACCATCTATGCGGAACAGGGCGTTTCCTGGGGCACGTCGCAAAACAGTAGCGATACGGCTGCGAGTTGCTGGCCTCTCTCTAGCTGCGGCGTTCAGTCGAATCCAGCCAACAATGTCAACAATATGGGTGACGCCGGACCGGACATTCCTTCATTCTGGGACAATATCGTTCACTCGGTTTCCCAAAGTCCTCTTGCGTCCTTGTTGTCGGGAAATCTCTCCGAGACCTTGTCGAGGCTGAAAGGGGGGAACTGTGTCCCAGGCGCCAGCGGTCTGTGCCCACCGCTTACAGGGACATTCGATGGAGGGCCGCTGGGCGGCGGACTCGAAGTCGGACTGTCTGAAGCGGCCTCCGAACTGGCGGGTGCGCGGCTAACCACCGGTCGGATATTCGACGGGGACGGCAACGTGCTTCGCCCGGACGTGACGAGCGGCTCGGGGCCGCTGCAGCGCAAGGTGCATGAAATACTCGACAGTTCTCCGAATATCCGCCCACTAATGAACAAGAACGACAAGTTTTGGTCGGAAGAGCACGTAGAGACGCAGTTCGCTGCATGGATGCGCGGAAACAAGGTCACCAATGCGGACGTCTATATCAATCAGGACTATATTTGTGGCGGTCCGCACGGGTGTCAGCTAGCGGTCCGGGCCATCCTTCCGCGCGGGTCAACCATGACAGTGCACTATCCTGGGATGAGCGAACCGCGCGTCTTCAAGGGAGTAGCCCGAATTGATCCTTAATGTCCTCTTTCGCGGTGATTACTCTTACGCGGAAAGTGAATCCGAGAGGGCGGCGCTTATTTCTCGCGTCATGGCAAACCTCCAAGGTGAAAAAAGTGGCCTGGGGTATATTAGTGCTGGCGATGACGCCGTTTTCAGCTTCGCCCGTTCGCGCTACACCAATGAGACCTTCGACTGGTGGCCGGATAACTATCTCCATGTTGCGGCCAATCCGTCGACCGGATACGGCGGGCTGATTTGGTACGTTAGCGCCGATCGGGCCGAAAAGGTCGAGGATGAAGTCTCTAAGCATACGTGGGTTTCCGATAATCCAAATCCACCAAAGTTTGACCCCCGTGTCGTGCGCGATCCCAGCTTTCCTCGATTTCATGATCCCCGTAGCGCTATTCCTATTGGGCATGTCCGGGATGCTGTCGAGGAATTTTGCAGGGTAGGGACAGGCGACCGTCCCGCGTGTGTGGAGTGGGCGCGCAGTGACACGCATGGAGCGCGGCTCGACTAACCTCGCTCGTTCATGAGGGGCCGCCAGTTTGCTCCCGGTCCCTTATGTGGCGGGAGTTGGATGGGTTTTCGGAGTCCTGGCGGGTTGATGGCCCGCCTCTCGCGTCAGGTGCGCGCCGGGTTCCACGGCGGCTCCGGTGATCTGGTACTGCTCGCGAGGATGGAGGAGTCTCTGGTCAGTCAGGGGCCAGGAGAGCACGAAGCTGGTCCGGGGCATCGGTGATCGCGTCTTTCCGGGGCCAGTGCTTTGCGAGATGGAGGAAGCGGCGGAGGCTGGTGGTGACAAGCTGGGCTGCGTTGGGGCTCCCAGAGCCGAGCTGTGCTGGGTCGGAGCGAGCATGGGCATCCTGGTCGGCAGGTCGAGCGCCATCTCCAGCCAGATCTGGTTCTGCACGGTGTCGTGGAGGGGGAGGTTGAGCAGGTCCGTGGTCCGGGCGGCGCGGATACGGTCCACTCTGTGTACCTCCCGTGTGACTGCATACTCACATAGGGGCCCTTCATGGGGAACCAAGCGCCGGTCCTCCACGGAACTCGGAGTCGGGGCTGAGGTGGCTGCGTCTACCGGTCTCGACGGGGATTCGCGCGTCGGATGATGAGGAGAGGTCGTCAGACTGCCGAGCGCAGACAGTGTGGTGTCCATGCCGGGTGCGTCGAGCGTGCAGTCCGTCGGCGGATGAACGGGTTGATGACCTCGTCGACTGTGATCCGTGAACGTGACCTAACAGGTGCTATTGCGCGGCCTAACAGACCAGGTGTTTAGAAGGCGCCTGTCGGGGCCATGCCTGTCATACCTCTGACCTGCCCTTACGTGTTGCCCTGAGCGGGCGCCAGTGAATCTTCCGCCGTTTTCGGGAAGAGGTGCCTCTGGCTGCGACTGCTGCTGGCTGCACAGCTGACTTACGGATTTGGAACCGACGCTGGCCGATTACGCGCGCGGAGGGCAAGCGGGCGACGTCTTGTTGGGCGGCCCGTACTCGGTCAGCAGGCGTTGTAGGTCCTCCTCCACCGCGCTGTACCGCAGCTCGCTGTCGGCGTCCTCCTGGAACCAGCCGAGGGCGTACAGGAGAAGGAGCGGCTTGTGCGGCGCGCGTGTTCCGTTTCGCGTCCACTGCCTCAGCTTCGTGGTGCGCTCCAGCCAGTCCATGGCCGGTGATCGTAGCGACGGTTCGGACCTCGGTGGGCTGTCCGCGTCACCGCTACGCGGCCCGGGCGGCCCATGTGCGATGGCCCAGGCTCAGGCGGATGCAGGACCGGTGGATCACGTGCTGGACCTTCCGCTCGGGGCAGTTCAGGGCCAGGGCGATGTCCACGGAGCCGAGCCCGTCGGCGAGCAGCCGCAGCATCTCGGCCTCGCCCGTGTCCAGGGCGAGGCCGGACGGGCCCGACGTGGACCGGTTGCGCAGTGCGCGCAGGTCGGCTCGTAGCGCTCGGACCATCGACTCGGGTGGATCGAGAGGGGTTCGGCCGTCAGGCGTACGCAGCAGGGCGGGGACGATGCGGTCGAGCCCGGCGCGTGAACGTGGCAGTACGCAGACCGGTCCGTGGTCGACCGCCCGCAGCAGTTGCCGCTCGGTTCCGAACCGCTCGGCGACGAGGACCACCTGCGGCCCGCTTCCTCGCGGCGGACGGTCCGCGTCGTGCATCACCTTGAGCGTCTGTTCGCCGAGTTCGTGAGCCATTATCAGCATCGCCTCCGCCCGGGCCGCCTGCTCCTGGCCGAGCACCCGCAGGCGAGGCTGGGCCCGCAGAGCAGCCGCGACGGGGGCTGCGGCCATCTCCCCGGAGGAGGTGACGGCAACTGTCATCGGAGGTGTTCCGCGTCCAGGTCTCATGGCCTGTCTCCTTCGCCCTTGTCGGACACGCCGACTTCGAACCGAAGGTAGGTGTGGTGAGGGCGGTGTGACTTCAGTCGGCCGACTGTCCCGGAGGGACGTGACCGTGGCCCGTCAGCCGCCCTCATCCGCCCGTCAGTCGTCCGACTGAAGTCAGGGCCGCCGTCGGCGGATCACGATGGTGACGAATCGGACCAGCCCCTATCGGCCTGGGAGGACGACATCGTGACTCGGCCCCGCATCCTGATCGTCGGCGGTGGCTTCGCGGGTATTGCCTGCGCGCGCCGCCTGGAAAGGCTTCTCAAACCCGGAGAAGCAGAGCTCGCCCTGGTGGCGCCGCTCGGCTACGAGCTCTATCTGCCTCTGCTGCCACAGGTGGCGGCGGGCGTGCTGACCCCGCAGCCGATCGCCGTCTCGCTGCGCAGAGTGCTCCGCCGCACCCGGATCGTGCCTGGTGCCGCGCTCGGTGTCGATCCCGTGGCCAAGGTGTGCGTGGTGCGGCTGATCACCGACGAGGCGGTGCGGGAGCGCTACGACCTCGTGGTGCTGGCCAGCGGCAGCGTGACCCGCTCGTTCGACATCCCGGGTGTGCCCGAGCACGCCCACGGCATGAAGAACCTCGCGGAGGCGGTCGCCATGCGCGACCACGTCATCTCCCAACTCGACCTGGCCGACGCCACCGATGACCCGCGTGAGCGGGCGGCCCGGTTGCGCTTCGTCGTCGTGGGCGGTGGCTACGCCGGTACCGAGACCGCCGCCTATCTGCAACGGCTCACCCTCGCCGCCGCACGCCGCTACCCGGCGCTGCGCCCGGAGCTGATCGAGTGGCACCTCGTCGACGTCGCTCCGCGACTGATGCCGGAGCTGGGCGACCAACTCGGCGACAAGGCACTGAAGTTGCTGCGACGCCGCGGGATCGAGGTCACCCTCGGGGTGAGCGTCGCCTCGGCCGGGCCCGGCGAAGTCGTCCTCACCGACGGGCGGCGGATGCCCACTCACACCCTGTTGTGGACCGCGGGGATCGCGCCGAGCCCGTTGATCGCCTCCATGGAGGCGCAGACCGTACGCGGACGGCTCGCCGTCACAACTGAGCTGACCGTGCCGGGACTTGACGGAGTGTTCGCCGTCGGTGACGCCGCCGCCGTGCCCGACCTGGTCACCGGCGGGGACGCGATCTGCCCGCCCACCGCGCAGCATGCGCTGCGCCAGGGCAGGACAGCGGGTACCAACGTCGCCGCGCGGGTACGCGGACAGCGGCTGCGTCCGTACCGGCACCGCGATCTGGGCCTGGTCGTGGACCTGGGTGGCTTCGGGTCGGTGTCCCGGCCGCTCGGGATCCCGCTCAGCGGGTTCGCCGCGCAGGTGGTGGCGCGCGGCTACCACCTCCTGGCGCTGCCCACGCTCGTGGCCAGGACCCGGGTCGTGACCAACTGGGTTCTGCACGCGGTCGCGGGTGACGACTTCGTCCGTACGGGATTCCTCGCCCGCCGGCCGACCACGATCCGCGACATGGAGGGGACCGGGGGCTATCTGACTCCGGACGAGGTCCGTGCCGTCTCCGCGACCCCGCACCCGGCCCCCGGGTCGTGACCGCTGGGTCCGGAAGGAAGGAGCAAGCAGCGTGATTCCTCGATACCGCCCGCTCGTCGACCACTGGGACTGGCAGCGCTACGCCCTCTGCCGGGGCATGGACACCTCGCTCTTCTTCTCGCCCGCGGGTGAGCGGGGCCGGGCGAGACAGGTCCGGGAGGAGAAGGCGCGGGCCATCTGCGCGGCCTGCGCCGTCAGGGAGGTCTGTGCCAGTACGGCCCTCAACAGCGGGGAGCAGTACGGATTCTGGGGAGGTCTGACCGAGGGGGAGCGCGAGGCGATCCGGCTCCGGCTCCACCGTCGGAACTTACCGCCGCGAGCTGCCTGATGCGTCGCCTGACGGATCGCCTGACGGCGTCGAAGTGCCGGCCGGAAACCCCGAACCCCGGGGTTTCCGGCCGGCACTTCGACGCCGGGGTGAGGGGCTCTTTCAGAACATCGATCCACCTCAGAACGCCCACGCACCTCAGAACGCTCATGGACCTCAGAACACCAGCGGACGCGGCTTGTGCTGGATGCTGATCCAGTGGTGTGTGGTGAAGTCGTCGGCGACCCACCTGCCGCCGAAGCGGCCGATACCGGACGCCTTCTCGCCCCCGAACGCGGCGTGGACGTCGTCGTGCACGGTCGTGTCGTTGATGTGGGTCATTCCCGCCTCCACCCGCTGGGCGAAACGCAGGCCGCGTTCCACGTCCCGGGTGAAGACGCCGCTGGAGAGGCCGTACTGGGTGTCGTTGGCGATCCACAGGGCGTCCTCCTCACCGTCGGCGCGGACGAGGGTGGCGACCGGGCCGAAGACCTCCTCGGCGGCCGTGGTCACGTGGTTGTCGCCGAGCAGTACGTGGGGTGCCAGGACGCGGCCGGCCGGGCCGGTCGGTTCGCCGGAGAGCAGCAGTTTCGCTCCGTCGGCCACCGCGCGGGAGATCTTGTCCCGGATGCCGTTCAGTTGCTTGTCGTTGATGACGGGGCCGATCTGGGTAGCCGACGCACGGGGGTCGCCGGTGCGCAGCAGCCGGGTGAGTTCGACGAAGCGGTCCACGAACTCGTCGTAGACCGAGGTGTCGACGACGACCCGGTTCGTCGCCATGCAGATCTGGCCCTGGTGGTAGTAGCTGCCGAACACGGCGCATTCGGCGGCCCGTTGGAGGTCGGCGTCGTCCAGGACTATCAGGGGGCCGTTGCCGCCCAGCTCCAGTGCGAGCTTCTTCAGGCCCGCCTTGGCGGCGATGCCCCGGCCGACCGGGGTGGATCCGGTGAACGAGACGACCCGGGGGATCTCGTGCTGCACCAGGTGGTCGCCGATGTCCCGGCCCCGGCCGACGACGACGCTGAGCAGGCCCGGGGGCAGTCCCGCCTCCTCGTACACCTTGGCGAGCAGCAGGCCGCCGGTTACGGGCGAGTCCTCGGCCGGTTTGAGGACGACGGCGTTGCCCAGGGCCAGCGCCGGGGCGACGGATCGGTTGGACAGGTACATCGGGAAGTTCCACGGGCTGATGACGGTGACCACACCGGCGGGTTTGCGGTAGACCCGGTTCTCCTTGTCGGGGACGTCCGTGCCGACCGTGTCGACGACGTCCGCGGTGTGGCCCGCCCCGGCGGCGGTGACCGCGGCGGTGATGGCGACCTCCACGGCGGCCCGGGCGCGGGTGGCGCCCACCTCACGCGTCAGCCAGTCGCCCAGTTCGCCCGCTCGTCGCATGACGATGCCGGCCGCCCGCTCGAAGACCGCCGCCCGCTGCTCCGGTGCGGTCCGCGCCCAGGCGCGCTGTGCCTCGCCCGCCGCACGGCAGGCGCGATCCACGTCCTCGGTACCGGCCAACGGGATCTCGGCGAGTACGGCGTCGTCGTAGGGGTTGGTGTCGGTGAGGACGGAACCGGAGCCGCCGGAGCGCCACTCGCCGGCCAGGGGCATCCGGTCGAATCCGGTGTAGGGGGTGGGAGTCTCGGGCATGGCCTTCCTCCTTGTAGAGGTCGTGCTGTGTTGCGAGGTGTGCGTCGCGGTGGGTCTCAGTGGCCGACGGCCGGGATCTGGGCGGCGAGCAGGTGCGGCGGCAGGGCCCCGAGCTGCTGGAACAGGCCGAACTGGTCGATCACCGTCCAGTTCTCGAACACCTTGCCGTCGTGGAAGTGGAAGACCGTCAGGGCGCGGACCTCGACCCGCCGTCCCGTCGCGGGGAGCCCGCTGTAGTCGCCGGTGTGCGTGCCACGCCAGGTCAGTCGGGTCACGACCTTGTCGGCCACGGCGATCTGGTCCTCGATCACCACGTCGAGGTCGGGGAACCCGGTCAGCCGGTTGGCGACATTGCGCCTGGGGCCCTCGGTCCCCACCGTCCTCCCGTTGGTGCGGAAGTCGTGGGTGAAGATCTCGTCGGCGAGACCGACATTCCCGGTGGCACCCTCCGTCAGCCAGCGCCGGGCGATCGCGGTGTTCCGTTCCTCCTCGCCGTGAGATTCCTCTGTGGGGGACATCGGCTACAGCCCCTGCTTGGCGAGCCAGCCGAGGCAGGTGTCCGCGACCGCGTGCCAGCCGTTGTCGACGGTGAGTGAGTGGCCCCGGTCGGGGAACTCGACGAGATCGGTCACCGCGGTCGAGTGGCGGTACTGCTTGAGCGTGGACTTGGTGATGGCCTCCGGAACCGTGTGGTCCTGGCCGCCCATGATCAGCAGCAGCGGCCCGCGGTCGTCGTTGCCGGTGTCGACCGCCGCGGGTGAGTGCGGGGCGAAGTTGGCGCCGGCGGCCTCGAACAGCGGCTTGCCCGGCGCCGGGATGGTCCACTGGTCGTAGAGCGCGTCCGACTCCTCGGCACCGACCGCGTTTCCGAAGGCGAACCGGAACTGGTCGGCCGTCAGGGACACCGCCCGGTGTTTGTTGGCCGGGTTGGCGAACACCGGGAAGGTCGCGCGCAGCGCTGACAGCGGGAGCGGCAGTACGCCCTTGATCTGGGCCGCGTCGATGGCGATCGCGGCGGCTGCGAGATTCCGGCCCAGCAGCTTCTCGGCGATCATGCCGCCGAAGGAATGGCCGATCAGGATCGGCGGTTCCGGAAGCTCGTCGATGATGTCCGCGTAGTGCTCCACCACGTCGTCGATACCGTGGTCGGCGATGCTGTCCGGATGCGCGCGGGCGAGTTCGACGGTGTCCGCCACACCCGGCCAGCCGGGTGCGACCGGGCGGTAACCCGCCTCCTCGAACAATTCCTCCCAGGGTGTCCAGGAGGAAGCGTGCAGCCAGAGGCCGTGGATGAAGACGACGGGTGTGCCGTTGCCGGTCATGGCGGGGTCCTTTCGCCGGGAGACGCGCCGGTATGTCGCTGTGCCTGCATGGTCACCGGCGGGGCGCGACCCCGGCTTCAGTCATGCGACTGTCCGTTCCTCCGGGCATCACGGAGCCGCTGCCGGTACATCGCCACGACGTCCGGCGGAAGGTGGAGCTGTTGCGCGATCTCCGTGTCCGGCAGACCGCCGGCGAGGAGCGCGCCGATCCGCCGCTCCCGATCGGGTATGCCCGTCTGTCCGGCCGTGGCGGGCCAGGCGGGGCGGGTGCCCACGGCCATCAGTTCCAGCCTGGTCCGGTCGCCCCAGGTGGCCGAACCCGCCCGGTCGAACGTGGCCTGCGCGGTGGCGAACAGCGCCGCCGCCTTGTCCGGACGGCCGTGACGGCGCAGCCAGGCACCGTAGGCGAGCTCGGTCCTCGCTCGAACCAGGGGCCATACGGAGAGGTCCTCGCGCAGTGCGGCCGAGTAGAGGTTCTCGGCGTCTTCGTCGGCGGCCAGTACGGCCCGCGCGTACGGCAGATGGGCGTGCAGGATCGGGGCAGGGGTCGTGAGCGCGATCTCCTCCATCTCCGCCAGCACCCGCCGGGCGTCCTCGCGGTCGCAGGCCCGGTCGGCTGCTTCGGCGAGGAACGTCAGACCGGTGAACCGCTCCCGCTGGTGGAAGCTCGGATCGGCCGGGTCGAACGCGCGGCGCAGCGCCCGGTAGGCGTCCTCGTTCCGACCGGCCGACAACCAGGCCACGCCCCGGGCCAACTGGACGCAGGACAGCAGGTCGTTGAGCCCGCGGCGGCCTGCCTCCAATTCGGCTTCGGCCGCCAGCCGCAGGGCAACCTCCGCGTCGCCCCGCAGCGCGTGCAGAACCGAGCCGCACGCGAGAGTGCCGGTCCGCCAGGTCGGCTGCCCGGTCTCCTCCGACAGCCGCTCGCCCTCCCGCGCGCAGGCCGCCGCCCGGTCCAGGTCCCCCAGATCCAGATGGACCATGACCTGCATGCTGAGCACGTGGGAGAGCAGACCGAGCCTGCCCTGCTCGCGCAGCGCCGTCTCCGCCCGCCGCA
This sequence comes from Streptomyces sp. NBC_01478, assembly GCF_036227225.1. Lineage (GTDB taxonomy): Bacteria > Actinomycetota > Actinomycetes > Streptomycetales > Streptomycetaceae > Streptomyces. The sequence goes on from NZ_CP109444.1 coordinate 9,249,032, forward strand.
GCAGCCCGGCGGACAGCGCCTCATGACCGACCGCGTGCGCGGCCATGCCCAGCAGGCGCAGCGCGTCGGCGTCCACGCGACCGTCCGGCGGCACCCGGGACAGCGCCTCGATCGACACCGCACAGCGAAGCACGGGTTCGGCCACGGCCAGGGCCGCGGTGCGGCGGGGGTCGTCGTCCACACCGTCGAGCCCTTCCGCTACGGCCACCACCAGGGCCCGTGCCGCCGGACCGGTGTCGCCCCACCAGCAGCGCAGGGCGGCGCCGAGCAGAAGGTTCAGGGCCAGGTCGTGGTCGTCGGCCTCGGCGGACCGCAGCGCGATGTCGCACAGGTCGAAGACCCGCCGGGCGTCGCCGGGGACACCGTCGTCGAAGATCTCGCTGAGCCACTCCTTGCGGGCCAGGTCCAGTTCGGACAGGTCGGTGCGGGCCGCGGCCCGGAGCAACTGGTCGACGAGGTCGGCCCGCCCGAGCCCGAAGGCGTGCTCGGCCGCCGTCAGCAGCCGGTGGCCGCGCCGGGCGGATCCCCTCGTCAACCGCGCGGACCGTTCCAGGTCACCGATGGCCGACATGACCGCTCCCCGGCCAAGCGCCAGCGCGGCGTTGGCCTCCAACTCGTCGGCGATCTGGTCGTCGGGGCCGACGATCGACTGCGCGCGGTGCCGTGTACGCCGGTACGGCTCGTCGACCAGCGCCTCGGCGAGCGCCGCGTTGGCTGCCTGGAGCCGGGCCAGGCACTCGGCCTGCAGTACGCCGGAGCGCATCAGCGGGTGCCGGAACTCCACGGCGCCGTCGCGTACTTCGATCAGTCCCACCGTCTCCGCCGGGACAAGCACCGTCCGTGCGACACCGCTGCCCCGGAGCACCGAGGTGGCCGCCAGGATCTCGGCCAGGGCGCCGACCGAATCCACCGCGGCGACGAGCAGCGCGTCGCGGGTCGGCCCGGGCAGCTCGCGGACCCGGCCCGCGAACGCCCGCTCCAGCCGGTCGGGCAGGCTCAGCGGACGGAGCCCGTCGGTCGGCGACAGGCGGAGCGCGTCGGGGAGTTCCAGCAGCGCGAGCGGATTGCCGAGGGCCTCGCCCTGGATCCGCTGCCGTTCGGCCGGGCTCAGACCGGGGGCGTGGGCCGACAGGATGCGTGCGGCTGCCTCCCGGTCCACCCTGCCCACCGTGAGCTGCGGGAATCCGGCGGTCAGGAACGGGCCGGGGTGACCGGTGCGCATCGCGGCCACCACCACGACCGGGCCCACCGCACGGCGGCCGAGGAACGCCAGGACCTCATGGGTCTGCGGGTCCAGCCACTGGATGTCGTCGGCCAGTACGAGGACCGGCCGGTCCTCGGCCACCGAGGCCAGCAGGTTCACGACGGCCAGCGCGATGAGGTACAGCTCGGGTGGCGGCCCCTCGGTCAGCCCGAACGCCGGAAGCAGCGCCGCGCGCTCGGTTCTGGGCAGCAGGGGCACCAAGTCGAGTACCGGGCGCAGCAGTTGGTGCAGCCCGGCGAAGGGCAGGGTGGCCTCGGACTCCACGCCGACCACGGTGAGCACCCGGAACTCCCGTGTACGGGCCGTGTGTTGGGCGGCGCGCAGGAGGGCCGACTTGCCGATGCCGGGGTCGCCGAGTAGCAGGAGGACCCCGGGCCGCGGTGGTGTCCCGTCGAGGAGCGCGTCCAGCAGGTCCGTCTCGCGCCGCCTGCCGACAAGCACGCCGCTGCCCATGGGTCTCCTCGTCCGGTCGCCATTGACGGGACGAGACTATGGACACCGCGCGGGTGCCCGCTTCAGTCATGCGACTGAAGCCGCCGACGGGTGGCCGCCGCCCTCAGGCCGACAGGGCCGCGCGTCGCCACTCGCTCGGTGACAGCCCGTAGGCCGCGCGGAACCGGCGGCTGAAGTGGGCGGGATCGCGGAATCCCCACTGCCGGGCGATCGCGGAGACGCTTCGCCGGGAGCTGTCGGGACGGGCCAGTTCCTCCCGCGCGCCGTGGAGCCGCAGGCCGATGATCCACTGTTCGAGGCTGAGATCGGCCTGGGCACAGATCTTGTACAGGTGGCGTACGGAGATGTTGTGCGCGGCGGCGATGGAGACCGGTCCCAGCTCGGGATCGGTGAGGTGGCTCCGCACGTGGGCGCGTATGCGGGTGAGGAGCGTTTCGGCGAGCACAGGGCGGGAGTACCGCTCGTCCTCCGCGGCCGAGGCGAGCAGCGCCATGGCCAGTTCGGTGACCGTGGTGCCCAGGGTCACCGCGGCCGGGTGGTCGCTGAGCCGCGCCGCGTCCTGGGTGACCTGGCTGATGTGGTCGGTGACCAGGCGGTACAGGGGACTCGTCGGGAGGTGCTGGGCAGCCCGCCGGACGACGTCGACCGGAAGGCCGAGCGCCTCGATGGGGACCTGCACGCAGCCCACGGCTCCCTCGCCGGACCAGCTGAAGTCGTAGGGCGCGGACAGGTCCATCACCAGCATCTCCCCGGGCGGGACGAGCCGCCGGCAGGCCAGTTGCTCCTGACGTCCGTCGGCGAGCTTCTGGACGGAGAGCGCCACGACGGGTGCGGCGTCCTGGCGGGCCTGTTTGGGCGTGCGGAGGAGCCGCAGGCCGGACGACCAGGTCGAGAAGATCTTGACGTCGCCGAGCTGCCACAGTTCCATCCGGGTGCGGATGCCGAGATCGGCGTCCTCGTGGATCACATGGCAGGGGACAGCCGCGTACTTCATGGCCGCGCCGACCGCCTCCGCCCGGTCACGGGCGGGGAGCCGAGCCGTGTCGAGGATGATTCCCAACCGTTCCTCCAGGGCCGTCCAGGACCGGACCCATGATTCCCGTGCCGAAGCGGAGATCGCGGCCGGTGCAGTCTCGGGCAAGACCTGTGCACAGACAGCCAATCCGCACGAACGCCTCGCTCCTAGTGTTCCAGGAGAGCGCGCGGACTGCTTCCGCATCGGACAGCAGGTGGGGGCCGTGCCCGGCAGGAAGGCGGCGTGATGACGTCATCGGAACTCGTCGGGCGTCACAAGGAGCTGAGAGCGCTGTCCGACGCCATCGACCGGGCCCCGGAACACGGCGCGGCGATCGTCGTCCGGGGCGAGGCGGGCATCGGCAAGTCGGCCCTGCTGGGCAGGGCCGCCGACCACGCCCGCGGCGCCGGGCACCGCGTGGTGCGGGCCACCGGGACGGAGGCCGAGGCGCGGCTGCCGTTCGCCGGAATCCACCAGCTCCTCGGTCCGTTCCTCGACGATGCGGACAAGCTGCCCGCGTTGCAGCGCCGGGCGCTGGCGTCGGCGTTCGGTGCCGAGGACGCGCCCTCTCCCGAGCCCTTCCTCATAGCGCTGGCCGCGCTGAACCTGCTCACGGAGATCTCGGCCCGGCGGCCGATGACCGTCCTGGTCGACGACATCCAGTGGCTGGACCGGCCCAGTCACGAGGTGCTGGCGTTCCTGGCCCGGCGGATCGGGAGCGACCCGATCGTCATCATCGCGGCGATGCGGGAAGAGCACGCCGGACCGTTCGCCGCCGTGTGCCTGCTGGAACTGCGTCTCGGCGGGCTGGACGAGCGGGCCGCACGTGAACTGCTGGAGGTCACCGCCGCCGATCTGAGCGCGGCCGACCGGACGAGGATCCTGCGGCAGGCGGACGGGAACCCGCTCGCACTGGTCGAGCTTCCCGCGGCCTCGCGCTCGGTACGTGGCTCCGTCGTCGAACCCGTCCTGTCGTTCCTGCCGCTGAGCGCACGGCTGGAGGAAGCCTTCGGCGGACGGATCGTGGAGTTGCCCGCCCCGACCCGGGACGCCCTGCTCATCGCGGCCGTCGACCACGAGAGCGTGGTGGCGGAGATCCTCACGGCGGCCTCGTCGCTCTCGGGCCACCCGGTGACGGTCGGGGTGCTCGACGCCGCCGCGGCGGCCGGGCTGATCCGGTTCGACGAGGTGAGCCTCTCCTTCCGGCATCCGCTGGTCCGCTCCGCCGTCCTCCAGACGGAGTCGCTGCGCCGCCGCCTGGCCGCCAACGCCGCGCTCGCCGAGGCACTGGCCGACCAGCCGTACCGCCGCACCTGGCATCGCGCCGAGGCGATCGTGGGTCCGGACGACGAGGTCGCCGACGAACTCGACGCCCATCACGTGCTGAGCATGCAGCGCGGAGCGGTGGCCGCCGCGATCTCGGCACTCGAACGGTCGGCGCAACTGACCACCGACTCCGCGAGGCGCGGACGGCGGCTGCTGCTCGCGGCGGAGCACGCGTTCGGTCTCGGCCGCGCCGATCTGGTCGACCGACTGCTCGCCCTGGCCGACGGCAACGCCCTGTCCGAACTCGACCGCGCGCGCAGGGAGTGGCTGCGGGAGATCTTCCACGACGGGGTGCCCGGAGACGCCGCCAGGGTGGTCGAGCTGTGTGACATCGCGCAGCGGTCCGCGCGGGCCGGCGACGACGACCTGGCGCTCAACCTGCTGCTCGGGGCGGCCCTGCGCTGCTGGTGGGCCGACACCGGTCCGGCGGCACGGGCCCGCGTGGTGGCCGTGGCCGAAGGGCTCGACGACGTGGACGGCGACGCCCGGTACATCGCGACGCTCGCTCTCGCGGAGACCGTCCTTCGGTCGGCCCGCGTCACCGAACTCCTCTCCCGGGTCACCGTGGACACCGTCACCGACCCCGCCGCGATGCGACTCCTCGGCATGGCGGCCATGGCCATCGGCTCGCCGGTGGCCAGCCTGGACTTCCTCGACCGGGCGGAAGCGAGGCTGCGCGAACAGGGCCGCCTCGGGCTCCTCTCCCACGTACTCAACATGGGCCAGGTCAGCCGCATCGAACTGGGCGAATGGGAACAGGCCGAGATGGCCGCCGCCGAGGGCGGCCAACTCGCCGACGAAACGGGCCAGTTGATCTGGAACACCGGGACGCTCGCCTACCGCGCGGTCACCGCGGCACTGCGCGCCGACAACGAGACCGCCCAACGACTCGCCGACGAGGCCGAGGAAACCGCCGCAGAAAGACGCCTGAACTGCGTGCTGTCGGTCGTTCAACGCGCCCGCGGCACAGGCTGGTTGACCGCGGGAGAGTACGGACGGGCCTACGACAGTCTGCGCCGCCTCTTCGACCCCGGCGACCCCTGCCACCACAGCACCGCCTCCTTCCACGGGGTGATGGACCTCGCCGAGGCGTCCGTGCACGCCGACCGCCGCGACGACGCCCGTTCAGTGATCGCCGGTCTGGAGGAGCTGACCTCCCGTTCGTCGTCGACGACCCTGCGCGTCCAACTCTCGTACGCCCAGGCGATCCTGGCGGACGACGACCATGCCGAGGCCCTCTTCACGGCCGCGCTGAACCAGGACCTCAACCGCTGGCCCTGGCCGGCCGCCCGCCTCCAACTCGCCTACGGGTGCTGGCTGCGACGGCACCGGCGGGGGACGGAGTCACGGATACCGCTGCGGTCGGCGCTGACGACGTTCGACCAGATCGGTGCCAGGTCCTGGGCGGACCAGGCACGGGCGGAATTGCGCGCGGCCGGAGAACGGACCTCCGCGAAGGGACCTTCCGCGCTGGGTCTTCTCTCAGCCCAGGAACTGCAGATCGCCCGCCTCGCCGCCGAGGGACTGTCCAACCGGGAGATAGGCGACAGGCTCTACCTCTCCCCCCGGACGATCGGCTCGTACCTCTACCGGATCTTTCCCAAGCTGGCCATCACCTCCCGGTCCCAACTCGCGGGCCGACTGGAGGCGGTGTGAGCAACGACGGCCGGGGCAGGGGCAGTTGGCTCGCAGCCCGGTGGCTGCTGGTCGCCGTCGCGGTCACGCTGGCCCTCGCCGTACCGCTGACCGGGCGGGAAGCCGCGCTCCCGGTACTGCTGGTACTGGTCCCGTTCTCGCTTGTCCACGGTGTCCGGCGCTATGGCGCGAAAGTGCTCCTCTTCTTCCTCGCCGAGACGCTCGTCGTGAGCAACTTCTTCGAGGACCTCAGCATCTCCACCGGGTTCCCCTTCGGCCACTACCACTACACCGGTGGACCCCAGTTGATCCACGTCCCGATCCAGATCGGCCCGATCTACTTCGGGCTGGGGTACGCGTGCTGGCTGGTGGCCAGTGCCCTGCTCGATGAGGCCGACGCGGGTCTTGGCACCCGCACCCGAACGGGCCGGCGGCGCATCGACGCGGTGGCGCTGCCGATGCTGGCCGCGGCGCTGATGACGATGTTCGACGTCGGCAGCGACTCGATCGCCTCCACCGTCGGCGGGATCTGGGTCTGGGAGCGCGGCGGCGGCCTGTTCGGCGTTCCGTACACCAACTACCTGGGCTGGTGGCTCGTCACCTATGTCTTCTTCCAGATCTTCGCCGTCCACCTGACCCGCTCGCGTGTGCCCGTGCACACCGAGGACCGGGGCGCCCTGCTCCAACCCGTCCTGGTCTACGGGGCACTCGGCCTCAGCTCCGTGCCGTACTTCGTCGCCGCCCCGGACGGAGCCGTCACTGACCCGACCGGGACCGTCTGGAGCGGGCACGCCATCGACGAGAGCATGATGATCATCAACCTGTTCTCGGTGGTCCTCGTCGCGCTCTTCGCCGTGGTCAAGCTGGCGGGCCGCGACAGTCGGGTGACTGAAGCGCGGCCCACCCCGCCGACCGATCCTGGTGGTACCGCACCCATCGAAGGAGAACCGTCGTGCCGACACCCCTGACCGACCAGCCGCAGGACGACCTCGCCGTGGTCCGCGCGGTCTACGACTTCATCAACGGGGTCAACCCGGAGGGAGCTGCCCTGGCGGATCCGGAGATCACCGTCCACCAGTCCGAGGAGCTGCCCTGGGGCGGCTCGTACGAGGGGCTCGCCGGATTCCAGCGCTTCTACGAAGCCGTGTCGAGCGCGATCCACAGCGAGGTCGAGACCGAGACGCTCTACCAGGCCGGCGACCGGGTCGTGCAGAGCGGCCGGTCCCGGGGTTTCGCCCGCGCCACCGGCAAGCCGTTCGACGTCCCCGAGACGCACATCTGGCGCGTCCGGAACGGCCGGATCACCGACCTCGAAATCTACGTCGACACGCCGGCCCTCCTGGAGGTGCTCAAGCCGTAGCCGCCGCCCGGTCGCCCGTCGCCGCCCACGTCCCGCCACTCGCGGGGGGACATCCCGTAGGCCGCCTGGAACACCCGGCTGAAGTGGGCGGCGCTGGTGAAACCCCAGCGGCGTGCCACGGCAGCCACGGTGCGGCGTGCCGCTTCCGGGCGGGCCAGTTCACGGCGGCACTCCTCCAGCCGACGCCGCTGGATCCACCGGCCCACCGTGACGTCCTCCTGCTGGAAGAGCTTGTAGACGTAGCGCACGGAGATGTGATGGGCGCGGGCGATGACCCCGGGGGTCAGATCGGGATCGGCGAGGTGCCGGTCGATGAACGCCCGCATCCGCAGCAACATGACCCGGTCGGCACCGGGGGCGGCGACCGGCTCCCGCCCCAGTCGCTCGTGTGCCAGGCCGGTGATGAGGTCCACCGCGTTACGGGCCAGCAGGTCACCGATGTGCGGCGGACACGACCCCGCGGCATCCGCGAGCCTGGACAGGAAGGGCGACACCAGCGCGCCCAGCGCCGTGTCGGTGCGGATCGGGGTGGCCGTGATCCGTTGCAGATCGGACTCCTTCAGTCCCAGGAGCCGCCGGGGGAGGAGCACGGACTTCGTCTGGTGTCGCTCGGGGAAGTCCATCCGGTGGGGGCGCGTCATGTCGTAGAAGACGATCTCCCCGGCTTGCAAGTACGCCTCGCGGGCGTCCTGTTCGAGTCTGGCGACGCCCTTGCCCTGGAGTCGCACGATCAGGTTCTCGGTGGTGCCCCGGGCGATCAGGCGCGGGGTGCGGACGGCTCGCAGGGAGTCGCATTCCACCGTGACGACCTGAAGCCGTCCGAGCCGGGCGGCGCGGATGGTGCCCGAGTACACGTCGTCGGGGACGACGATGTCGACATCGGTGAACGTCCGGGACAGTGCCTCGCGCCAGTACGCCCGCCTTCGGCCGGCCGGCGCCGAATCCGTGGAGTAGCCACTGCTGGGAAGGCCGCCGTGTTCCGGCACCTCTGAACCAGACGTCATGTTCTCGACCCCTCGACCGGTGTCGTCACTCGTCCCTGCCGTATCCCCACGCGAGTCAGCCGCCGTCTCCCACGTGCAGCACGATCTTGCCGCGCCGGTGCTCCTTGCCGAGCGCCTCGTACGCGGCCGGTGTCTCCGCCAGCGGTACGACCCGGTCCACTGCCGGGGCGAGCCGGCCGTCGTCGATCAACTCGGTGACGGCCTCCAGGCCGGCGCGGTCGGGCTCGACGACGAAGAAGACGCCCCGGCCCTTGGCGGCCGAGGCCGCTTCCGGGTCCGGGGGCTGCACGATGCTGACGAGGGTTCCGCCCGGGCGCAGTACGGCCCAGGAGCGGGCCTGGGTCTCGCCGCCGACCGCGTCGAACACGACGTCGACATCGGCGACTTGGTCCTCGAAACGGCCGGTGCTGTAGTCGACGACGTGGTCGGCGCCGAGCTGAGTGACGAACTCCCGGTCCTGCGGCAGGGCGGTGGTCGTCACCCGGGCGCCCCGGGCCCTGGCGATCTGGACGGCGAAGGAACCGACGCCTCCGGCGCCACCGTGGATCAACACATGCTGGCCAGGCGTCAGTTCGGCGTGCCCGACCAGTCCCTGCCAGGCGGTGAGTGCCGCGAGGGGGACGGCCGCCGCGTTGTCGTGGTCCAGCCGGGTGGGTTTGGCGGCGAGGACGTCCGCGGGGACGGTGACGTACTCGGCGGCGGCTCCGTCGCGGGTGAAGGGGATCAGGCCGTAGACCTCGTCGCCCACAGCGAGGCCGGTCACCTCGGTACCGAGCGCGGACACGACTCCGGAGACCTCGTGGGAGGGGACGACCGGGGTGCGGTCGAGCCCCGTCCCGTCGAAGCTGTCGGTCCAGCTGGCGTCCCAGTCGAGTTCGCCGGAGGTGATGGACGCGGCGCGCACCGCGACCAGGACCTCGCCGGGGCCCGGTTCGGGACGCGGGGCCGACTCGTACGTCAACTGCTCGGGTCCGCCGCGCTCGTGGGCTCGTACGGCACGCATGGTGTTCATGGTTCGATCACTCCTTGGGTGGGTGGGGGCGCCCGCCGGTGTGCTCACCAGGTGGGGATGAACCCTCCGTCGACGGTGATGTCGGCGCCGGTGACGTTCGCGGTCCGGTCGGCGGCCAGCAGCAGGACCACGTCGGCGATCTCGGCGGGCCGGGAGAAGCGGCCGGTGACCGTGGTCCGTGCGGCGTTGTCGATGACGTCCTGGGGTTTCATGCCGGTCGCCTCGGAGACCGTCGCGGCGACCCCGCCCTTCCCCAGCCAGAGATCGGTCTCGACCGGCCCCGGGCTGACGGTGTTGACCCGGATCCCCTTCGGGCCGACCTCCTTGGACAGGGCCTTGGAGAAGCCCGCGAGGGCCGCCTTGGAGGCGCTGTAGTCGATGACCGCCGGGTCGGGGAGCGCCGCGTTGACCGAGCAGATGCTCACGATCGAGCCCCGTCCCCGGGCCAGCATCACCGGCAGGGCGCTGCGGGTCGTACGGACGGCTGTCATCAGGTTGAGGTTGAGGGTGGTGAGCCATTCCTCGTCGGTGACTGAGAGGAATCCTCCGGTACGGGCCGGAGCCGATCCCACGTTGTTGACGAGGATGTCGATCCGGTCACCCGCGGCCTCGATGAGCCGTGCGGGTCCGGACGCCTCGCCCAGGTCGACCGGTACGACCCGCACGTTCCCCGTCGCGGCCAGTTCCTCCAGTTCGGGCGAGGAGTGCCGGGCCCCGGCGTGGACCGTGACCCCCTCAGCGATCAGCGCCCGTACGACCGCCAGCCCGATCCCCCTGCTGGCACCGGTGACCACGGCCACCTGTCCGTTCAGTCCGAGATCCATCGTGTGCTCTCCTCTCGCTCTCGCACATCACACATGCCGGTCAGCCGGAGTGCCTGGCGGCGTCGAGCACGATGCTGACTACCGCGTCGGGATGCGACACCATCACCGCGTGTGACGAGCCGACGGTCTCGACATGAGCATGCGCCCGCCGCGCCATGAATCGCTGCCCGGCCGGCGGAATGGCCTTGTCGTTGAGCGTGATCAGGTCCCAGCTCGGAACCGTCTTCCACGCGGGTGCTCCCGACACCTGGGTCTCGGCGGTCAGCGACAGCGGGCGCTGGGTCGCGGCCATCTGCGCGGCCGTACGCGCGGGCACGTCGGCGGCGAACACCGACCGGAAGTCGGCGGGCTTGATGTAGATGTCGGCGTCCGTGCCGCCCGGCGCCGCCGGGTTCGGGAACGGCCGTACGTCCGTCGTGTCCTTCCCGAGCAGGGATCCGGGGTAGGTGGCCGGGTCGAGCACCGTGGCGATGCTCTCGCCCTGGTCCGGGACGTACGCGCCGACGTACACGAGCGCCCGGACGTCCGGGACGCCGCGAGCGGCATTGGTGACGACGGCTCCGCCGTACGAGTGGCCGACCAGCACGATGGGGCCGTTGATCGTCTTCAGGATCGAGCGGACGTAGTCGGCGTCGCCGGTCAGGCCGCGCAGCGGGTCTGCCGCGGCGATCACCGGATAGCCCAGCCGCTGTAGCGCCGAGACCTCGGCGTTCCATCCGCTGGAGTCGGCGAAGGCGCCGTGGACGAACACGATCGTCGGTTTGCTGCCGCCGGCGGCGCTGTCCGCGTTCGTGTGTGTGGCGGAGGCCGTGGCGGTGCCGACGAACACCAGCACGAGGGCGCCCGCGGCGGCGGTCACGGCGCGACGCTTCCGGATCACGGCGACGGATCGCCGCAGGTGAGGAGACATGGTCTTCCTTCCGTCGGATGTACCGACGCTAGGACCGGCGCGTGGCAGTCGGCTTCAGTCACGTGACTGCGCCTTCGGGGCCGTCCGGACCACCGGGGGAGCCGCGGGTGATCGGCGTGAGCCGGGCCGATGCAGTAATTTGAGACCAGCCGGGGTCCGGTGGCGTCCGGCGTGCCGTGGGTGCGACAGACGGCGGCAAGTCGGACGTGCGGACGGGAAGCAGGCCATGGCCATCCATGCCTGACGGGTAGGTCTGAGGACTCGTGCCATGTCGACAGAGATGACCGCGGCGGAACTGTTCGGCCGCCGTGCCGAGCTGGATGCGCTGTCGGGCCTGATCGCCCGGGCTCGCGAGCAGGGTGACGCGATCGTTCTGGTCGGCGAGGCGGGCATCGGCAAGTCGAGCCTGCTGCGTGCCACGGCCGCCCACGCCCGCGGTCGCGGGTTCGAGGTACTCCAGGTCACGGGCATGGAGGTTGAGGCACAACTGCCCTTCGCCGCCCTCCACCAACTACTGAGACCCGTCCTGGGCCATGCCGACAACCTGCCTTTCGTGCAGCGCAGAGCACTTCTGTCGGCGTTCGGTGTCGAGGAGGGACCGCCCCCAGATGCCTTTCTGATCGCCCTGGCCGTACTGAACCTGCTCGCCGAGGTGGCGACCGGGCGCCCCGTGGCAGTCCTCGTCGACGACGTCCAGTGGCTGGACCGGCCCAGCCACGAGGGCCTGGCGTTCGTGGCCCGCCGGGTCGGCAGCGACCCGATCGTCATCGTCGGAGGAATACGCAAAGGGCACACCGGGCCGTTGACCGCCATGGGCCTGCCCGAGCTGAACCTCGGCGGCCTGGACGACGGCGCGGCACGCCGACTCCTAGACGTCACCGCCACCGGCCTGAGCGCGGCCGACCGGATCAGGATCCTGCGGCAGGCGGACGGAAACCCGCTGGCCCTCGTCGAGCTGCCGTCGGCCCTGCGCTCGGCCTCGACTCCGGCCGTGGAGTCGGTCCCGGCACACCTGCCGCTGAACGCACGGCTGGAGAAAGCCTTCGTCGGACGGCTGACCGAGCTGCCCCAGCTCACCCGAGACGTGCTGCTCATCGCCTCCGTCGACTACGACAACACCCTCCCGGAAATCCTGGCGGCGGCCTCGGTCATGTCCGGCCGTCGTGTGACGGTCGACGCCCTCGACGCCGCCGCCGGGGCCGGGCTGATCCGCCTCGACGAGACGAGCGTCGCCTTCCGGCATCCCCTGGTGCGCTCCGGGGTCCTCCAGACCGAGCCGGTGCAACGCCGGCTCGCGGCCAACGCCGCGCTCGCCGAGGTGCTCACCGACCAGCCCTACCGCCGTACCTGGCACCGGGCCCAGGCGGTCGTGGGCCCCGACGACGAGGTGGCCGACGAACTCGAAGAGAACCACGTGATCAGCGTGCGCCGCGGCTCGGTCACGGCCGCGATCTCGGCGCTCGAACGATCGGCCCAGCTGACCGGCGACTCCGCGGTCCGAGGTCGCCGCCTGCTGCTGGCGGCCGAGTACGCCTTCGAACTCGGCCGTGCCGACCTCGTGGACCGGCTGCTCGGGGTGGCGGCCCGCAACGCGCTGTCCGCGCTGGACCGGGCACGGATGGAATGGCTGCGCGAGATCTTCGACGACGGCGTACCGGCCGACGCCGCCAGGGTGCTGGAGCTGTGCGACATCGCCCAACGCTCCGCGCAGGCCGGTGACAACGACCTCGCGCTCAACCTGCTGCTGGGCGCGGCCCTGCGCTGCTGGTGGGCCGACACCGGCCCGGCCGCACGGGCTCGGGTCGTGACGGTGGCCGAGGGGCTCGACGGCGTCGGCCACGACCCACGCCTCATCGCGACGCTCGCTGTCGCGGAACCGGTTCTACGGTCGTCTCGAGTAGCGGAGATGCTCTCGCACGCCACCGTGGCAACGGTCACTGCCCCCGACTCCCTACGGCTGCTGGGTATGGCCGCCCACGCGATCGGGTCGCCGGTGGTCAGCCTGGAGTTCCTCGACCGGGCCGAGACGAAACTGCGCGGACAAGGCCGCCTCGGGCTGCTGTCCCACGTACTCACCATGGGGCTGGTGAGCCGGCTCGAACTGGGCGAGTGGGACCGGGCCGTGTCCGCCGCCGAGGAGGGCTCCCATCTCGCCCGCGAGACCGGCCAACTCATCTGGGACACAGGCACCTTGTCCCTCAGGGCGATCACCGCGGCACTGCGCGGGGACAACGACCAGGCCCAGCAGCTGGCCGCACAGGCCGAGGAGACCGCCGGCGGCCGACGGCTGAACAACCTCCTGGCCTGTGTCCAACTGGCGCGCGGCATCGGCTGGTTGAGCGCGGGCCAGCCGGCCCGGGCCTACGACGAGTTGCGGCGGCTGTTCGACCCGCGCGACCCCTGCTACCACGCCACCGAGCGGTTCCACGGCGTGATGTTCCTGGCCGAGGCCGCCGCACGCGCCGAACGCGGCGAGGACGCCGCGGCGGTTGTCGCCGGCCTCGAAGAAGAGGCCGCCGTGACCTCGTCGACCACCCTGCACGTCCAACTCTCCTATGCCAGAGCAGTGTTGGCCGAGGACGACCAGGCCGAGGTGTTGTACACGACAGCACTCGCCCAGGATCTGATCCGCTGGCCGTGGACGAAGGCGCGCATCGAACTCGCCTATGGGATGTGGCTGCGCAGACAGCGGCGCGTGGCCGAATCACGCGTCCCGCTCCGAACGGCTCTGACGACCTTCGACCTGATCGGAGCGCGTACTTGGGGAGACCAGGCCCGCACCGAACTTCGGGCGGCCGGCGAACGCACCGCGTCGAGGGAGCAGTCGGCGGGGATCGTGCTCTCGCCGCAGGAACTCCAGATCGCCCGACTCGCGGCGGACGGCCTGTCCAACCGCGAGATCGGCGAACGGCTCTACCTGTCCCCGCGCACGGTGGCATCGCACCTCTACCGGATCTTCCCCAAACTCGACATCACCGCCAGAGCGCAGCTCGCTGCGCGGCTGAACGCGGTGTGAGGCGGGCCGAGCAGTGCGCTCCCGCCTCGCTCCTCCTCCGGGAGATTCAAAACCGGATCAGCCGTTGTGGTCGACGGCCAACGCCGGCAGCCCGATCGGCGTTACGTCATGAACAAGGTCAGTGAATCTGGAGTCGTCAAGAAGGACCGGAAGCAGGCAAGGACCGTGATTCCGGGAAGGTCCGCAGGCTGAGCGGCCACGTAGTTGTACGCGTTGATCGTCTGAGTTCGTGAGGGGTTGCCCCCCAACACGCTTTCCAAGTCTTCGTCGGGGGGTTCGGTGGGGGGCGGGGGTGTTCTGACCTGGGGTGGAGCGGGTGGTGGTGGGGGTTTCGGACGGCGCTGGACGGGGGTGAATGAGACCAGAACTGAGACCAGAGGAGGCGACGTTTCGCCTGGTCAGGTGCGGGTTTGGAGACGGTGGCGTCTTGCATCGGCGACGGGCTCTCGTTCCGGCTCAGCTGACATCCTCCTCACCGTCCAAGTGCGATATCCGGGCCGAACGTGATCGTCGGCGACGGGCCTGCCACGCCGTGCGCGGCGTGAGGACCCCACACGAGAGGGAACCGCACTGGGTCAATGCTGACCACCGTCTTCCGTGGCGGCCTTGGCCCACCCTCCGGAGGCGGACCAGGACCACCTGGCAGACGGCTAAGGAGGCCGTGCCTACCGAGTCCAGGCACTGGCCTGCTCCGGACTGAATGCGTCAGCATTGGGTCGGCACGACCGGTAACGTCTTCCAGCGTGACCGAGACTGGTGTTCAGCCTGAGCCCGCCGATGAGCAGACCACTGCCGAAGACGTAGGGCGACCTTCTCTTCCGAATTGGCAGAAGCGGCTCAATGCCTCCACCGGTCATCGCGCGATCGCACTCGGAGAGCGAGTTAAGCGAATAGCGTACCTATTCCAGGGAAATGTCGCGCAGTACAAGTCTCTCGTTGCCAAACTGCAGGACCCGGCGGTATCCGGTCCGATTTTCGATGTCCGCCATCCTGAGGCGCACGACAAACTTCTCTCAGAGGCCGAGCGTCTCCTGCACAACGTCCTTACCGCGATGAGTACGCGAGTTGATCAGCAGCGCCGTTTCATGGAGAAGCACTTCCACGACGACTCGGTGCTGATGAATGAATATGGCGGAAAGGTCGCCTCTCTGTTTAAGAGTGACCCGCAGGCAGATTTCTTGAAGGGGCTTCGTAATTACATTACGCACACCCAGCTTCCTGTAGCGCAAAGTAATCAGACGTTCGGGCAGGACTCATGTGAGATCACCTTTATCCTGCCCGGGGAGTCCTTGCTCGAGTGGAAGGGCTGGAACAGTGCGCAGCGCCTGTGGATCGCTGGACAGGGAGATGCTGTCGCCATCGTTGATGCGGTCGATACCTATGCCTGTAAGGCCGGGAATTTCGATAAGTGGTTGTTCGCTCGAATCGCTCTTAAGTTCAAGGCTGACATCGATGGATATGTGCGTGAGTGTGCGGAGTTCAATCGTGAACATGATCGAGTATTCGGTAGTTAGTTGGTCAGTGGCGCTGCTTCAATTCTCCGTGTTCTCGCTGTCGGCTGCCTGAGCCTCCGTGAAGGTGCCGAATTCGGTGGAACGGCTGATGAGTGTAAGGTCCACATCGCCGGCGGTGAACCGTTCGGTGAAGTAGTGGCCGGTCGCGGCCTTCGGTATTAGACCCGTTACCGATAGGCGGCAGGCGCCGTCGTGTCTGGGGCTGCGATGCTGGTGTTCCACACGCGGCGTGTTGTCGTACAGGAACCCGATCTCGGCTGTTCCGGAGTTCTCAGGGGCAGTGATCGTGGCGTTGCTGGAACGGGAGGTGCTCTCCGCGGTGCGGAGGGTGGCGTGCAGGCTCCAGTAGGTTTGCTCGATCGTCATGTAGGCCGCTATAGGGCCGCGGTTCCCGCTGGCCGGTATATGGCTCTCCGGGCTGGGAATTAGCACCGCGCGCCATGTGCCGTTCACCCACGCCCGGCCGCTCATCCGGTGAATTAGAGGCCAGTGCCAGGCCCACCTGTCGAAGACGAGGACGCCGTAGCCGACGGCTGCTGGTATGTACGCGAACAGGTATCTGAACTCAGATGGGTACAGGCCCAGTACGAGCAGGATGCCTGTGTAGAGGGTTGCGGCGATGGTGGCACCTGTGCGGAGTGTGCTTGCCGGGCTCATCTTCGCCCTTCAGTAGTTGAGGTAGTACAAGGCACTGTTGATCAGATCCCGCGCATCGGCCTCATCCCACTTCTGGCCCTCACCGAAGACCTTCTTTACTTCGTTGGGCTCCACCATGTGCCGCGTACCGAACCAGGCGTTCGTCAGTTGGCTGCGGACGTTGAGCAGACTGCTCCGTACGGCGTCATCGAATCCGCCCCCGAGGAACACGTGGTTGGGCACGTTGTAGATCAGACACTCGGAGAAGTACGACGGCAACTCCTTGATCACACCCTCTGTCGAGAGGTCGTTCTCCACGTTCTTCAGCACCCGCACGACGAACTTGTACCGCCGGTTCGTCAGACCGTTCTTCGTACGCCCGTTGGCGAGCTGCAGCTCTGGCCAGTTGACGATCTTTTTGCCATCTTGGCCAAACACGACGCTTCCTTCGCGCTTGCCTCCGGTAGCTCTGCTGTCGAACAGCACGTACTTGAAGCACGGCACGACATCAATGCTGGGGCGACTGCCGATGACTTCCGGAACGTAGAACGCGATGTTGTGATCGGCGTCGACCGTCCCGAAATGCTCATCAAGCGCCTCGTGGACCTCCTTACGGAGGCTGTCCGTCGTCCACGGACCTGTGTACGCGTCCGGCTTGTTGAACCACGACGTACCGTCGTAGTAGAAGCACTCGTTCAGCTGCACCTTGATGTCAACGTCGCTGTCGCCGCGGACGTTGGTCTTGTTCGGATAGGAGCCCTTCGCCTCGACAGTCAAATCGACCCCTTGGAACGGTTCGTGCAGAGAAATCGCTCCCTGCACCATGCGCTCCGCGCGCTCCAGACGGTCTTGTTCCGACTGGCCTGGCGGATTTGGCCACTTGCTGATCAACGTGAGCCGCTGGTCATAGGTCAACTGCCGTGGCATGTAGGTCCTCCCCCGCCCCGAGTCTTTCCTTGACAACAACAGCCTAAGTACAGGCACTGACAAACCCGCCCACCAGCAACAACATCTGCCTGGAGGCGGACGGATCCGCCGTGTCGTGGTGCTGTGACCTCTGCTGCGACTAATGCCTCACGTGTGGACGAACGGCTGGCGTGATTCGGATGGCTGCTGATTCGTCCGCTGCCTCAGGTACGTCTTCCCAGTCCGTGGTGGCGTGGGAGTCTGCCCAGGCCCGAGTGGCAAGCAACGTGCCCAATGGCCAGATGCGATGCGCCCGCCGCACCCATTACAGGGCTTTTTGTGATTTTTACGCATAGATACGGAGGAATCTCCGAACCAACCGCACGGTGATGCCGGGAACGGCAGACTCGCTCCTGATCCGCCGTTCTGCGGCGGATCGTTGGGTTGCGTCTCGGGGGCGTGGCGCTCGACCTGTCCTTCTTCAGCACCCGCGGGCCCGGGGTGCAGTGCGCGTCGTCAGGGGAAGACGCGCACATCATCAGACGATCGGTACAGGACAGACAGGAGTCGGCGCGCGATCGGGCCCCTTGGCGCGTCGGAGTGCCTGTGTACGAGTCATTGCTGCATCTGCTGCGTGCGTCCCTGCCCGAATTCCTGGGCAGTCTCATGGCCGCCACAGTGCTCACCATCGTGGGCTGGAGTGTGAAGTCGATCCGCGACCGGAGGCGCGTCCGACGGACGCGGGACGACACGCCCCAACTCGGCGCCCCCGCAACCGATACTGACCGCTCGTCGGCTGCCTGGGCCCGGTTGCCCCCGTTGGGCTCAACGGGGGCAAATTTCCCAGGATCGCCATAAGCCGCGAGTACGAGGCGGAGTCGGGCCCTGCGCTGGCGGACAAGCAGGTCGGCGGCTGCTTACAGGCCGGTGACGGGTTGTCTGGTGAGTGCTTGGGCGATCTGCCAGAGCTGTCCGCCGCGGGACGCCTTCACGAGAACGACGTCGCCGGGGCGGAGGATGGAGGCCAGGTAGGCGGCGGCGGTGCCGTTGTCGCCGACCATCGCGATGTCCGGCACGCCGGCCGCGCCTGCCGCGAGGGCGAGTTGCTTGGCGAGTGTGTCGCCGACCGCGACGATGAGGTCGACGCCGTTCTCGGCTGCCATGCGGCCGACCTGGCGGTGGGCTTCGACTGCTTCGTCGCCCAGTTCCAGCATCTCTCCGAGTACGGCGATCCTCCGGCCGCCTGCGGCCTCGGTCGTGTCGCCGTCCGTCTCGGGCATCAAGACTCTCCGTTGTGAATGAGGGGCGCGAAGGTGATCGCGCGGCCGGTATAGGAAGCGGACACGCGGCTGAGGGGGACTCGATCGTGCGTCTGGCCCCAGGCCGACGGGTCTCGGAACTCGATCGTCGGGTCGGGGGCGTCCTCGTAGCCACAAAGGATGACGAGGTGGCCCCCGGAACGGCCGTCGTCGGGGAGCTGCTCGGTGACGGACACGATGACGGGTGCGACATCGAGGCGGGCGAGAAGGTCTTGGACGGGTACGGGCTCTGCGGTCGCAGGTACGCCGAGATCGGTAGCCAGGTTCGCGATCCCCGTGTGGAGTGCTCCACGCGGGGTCAGGACCTCTTGCTTGACCGCGAGTTTCAGCAGTTCCGTGACCGTGGGTGCTTCGCGCCCGTAGGCGAGCAGGATCATTCTCAGAGATGCCAGGCCGCACGCCCGGTTGGACCATTCCAGTCTGTCCCCGAGTGCCCAGCCTCCGTGCCGATCCCATTCCTCGGGGGCGATGAGCTGTCGGCACATGGGGACATCGTGGACGCGCGACACAGCGGGCGGGCTCCTACGGTGAGACGGCAGCCTCCCGGGTCAGCGTGGTGCTGGAGAACGCGGGAGTGGGCAGGGGGACATCGTATGGCGGTCGGGTCAACGCCTCGTGCAGCATGGCCACTACGACGTCCGTGTGTGTGAGTCCGACCATCGCGGCGCCCACCACGAAGTTGCTGTCGCGGGACATGCCCGGCGTGCTGTTGACCTCCAGCACGTACGGCTGGTTGTCCTCGGCGAGGATGAAGTCGACGCGCGCCGAACCACGCAGCCCGAGCCCGTCCCACAGCGTCGTGGCGCACTCGGTGACCTTGGACAGCACCTCGGGCGACAACTCGGCGGCCCGAACGGCTACGGCGCCCCTGGAGTCCACGTCGAGTTTCGTGTCGGCGTCGTAGAACTCCGCCTCGGTGGCTTCGGTGGCCAGCGGGGGAAGTACGACGACAGCGCCTCCGGGCAGTTCCAGGAGCCCCACGGTGAGCGGTACGCCGGGCAGGTAGTCCTCGACCAGTACGGCGTCGCCGTCTTCGCCGGCAGCGGCGGCCAATGCCACGGGAAGGTCCGGCTGTTCGCGTACCAGGCTCATGCCCACGCTGGAGCCGCCGAAGGGCGGCTTGACCATCGCTGCCCGTCCGTTCCAGGGCATCGGCCCGCCGGACCACACCCACCACCCGGGGGTGGGGACGCCGAGGCTCAGCATCACCCGCTTGCAGAGAATCTTGTCGGCGGCCACCGCGGACGCGGCGACTCCGCTGCCGCAGTACGGCACGCGCAGGTAGTCGAGCAGACCCTGTAGCCTCCCGTCCTCCCCGTACGGACCGTGAAGGTTGGAGAGGGCCACGTCGTAGCCGGCCAACTCCGTGATGAAGTCCGGCTCGCAGGGGTTCAGTACTTTCCAGCGGGCGCCGATGTCGTCGAGGGCCTCGGACAGGGCGGTCACGGAGCGCTGGTCCACGGGGCATTTCGAGTGGTACAGGCGGTCCTCGGCTGATACCGGCCCGTAGACGAGGGCGACACCGAGCCCCTCTCGGTCGTGCTGCCAGTCGCGAAGGTTCTGGGCGGCCTCGCGCACCGCGAGGTCCGAGCTGGAGGTGAGGAACTGAGTCATGCGAGGACCCCTTCGAAGGTGTGGGTGACCGGTCCGCCGACCCAGTGCGTTCGCTTCGGCCGGTCGGGATGGGGCCGCACCGTGAGCGGTTCCCCGGCGCGGTTGTGGACGGTGACGGTGCGCGGCGACACGAGTCCGCGCAGGGTGGCGATGACGACGGCCGCGACGGCTCCGCTCCCGCAGGAGAGGGTTTCCGCCTCGACGCCGCGCTCGTAGGTGCGGATCTTCAGCGCCTGATGGCCGGCGGCCTGTACGAAGTTGACGTTCGTCCCCAGCGGGGCCAGGTCCGGGTGGTGGCGGATGAGGCGTCCGACGAGTACCGCGTCGATGGCGTCCACGTCGTCCACGATGGCGACGACGTGTTCGGTGCCGGTGTGGGCGCCGTCGAACCAAGTGGGCTTGCCGTTGATGACGGTCTGCACGCGTCGGGGATGGACCGCACCGACCTCGGCCGTGACCCACACGGAGTCGTCGCTCACGATCGCCTCGTGCGTCACCCCCGCCATGCGGAGACTCATCTCGCGGACGCCGTGGTCGTGGTGTGCGGCCCAGGCGGTACACCGCAGCGCGTTGCCGCACATCGTCGCGATCGAGCCGTCGGCGTTGAAGCAGCCGACTTCGAGGACGAGCGGGCTGATGCTGATCAGGCTGCTGATGACAAGGCCGTCCGCGCCTACGCCGGTTCGTCTGGCGCAGAGGCGCTCGGCCTCCTTTGGCCAGTCCTTCTCGCTGTTCGGCGAGGGGTCGGATAACAGGACGAAGTCGTTCCCCGCTCCGTGGATCTTGCGGAAGCGCATGGCGAAGCTCCTCGCTGGCGTGAGGTGAGAGTTCTCGTGATGGCTGGATGGGGCTTGGGGTCAGAGGAGTTCGACGGGCCGATACGTGGTCGCCGACTCCTTCATGACCCACGGGGAGTGCCCGTCGAAGATCAGAACCCGGCGCCCCGCGGTGCCGGCGGACCTCATGTCGCGGACCCGCAGGTACAACCCGTCGAGGAACACGAAATCGCCTACGTGGACATCGCTTGGTTGCCTCTGACCGGGGATGGTGCCGAGGGGCGGAGAAGGTGCAGGAATTGGGCTGGTGGTGCGGCGCTCGTACATTCAGCCTCTCCAGATGGCCAGGAGGATCGAACCGCCGAGTGCCAAGAGGCTTGCCACGTAAGCGAGTTGTTGGTTCCGGGGGCTCAAGGGGCACCGACCAGGTGGCCGTGAAGGCGGTCGCGGACCGACGGGATACCGATCTCCTCAAGGGGCATCCAGGCCGCCGCGCCGGCTTCGATCACCATCGGGGCGATGGCGCCGGAGTGGGCCCGGAAGAGGTATCGGAAGCCGATCCGGAGGCGGGAGCCGTACCTGTGTTGCCCCGCTCTGGTCACGTCGATCAGGAAGGGGCCATCGCTGTCGGGTTCCGTCCACACGTCCCGGATGCCGACCGCCTCGGCCAGCAGACGCAGCGCCGCCTCTCCGAGCGAGTCGTCCTGTTCCTCGGGCTCTGCTTCGGCCAGGGCGAAGGTGCCTTCGTGCCGCAGGCACAGGACACGATCGTGCTCGTCGACTACGACCGCGCCCGTCGTGATGAGCGGGCAGCGCTGGCTGTGGGTGCAGGTCCCGCGCTGTGCGTGGTCGCGGGCGGCGTCGTACACCGGCATCAGCGCCATCTGCTCGTCAGGGTGCGCGTAGATGTAGTGGGACAACTCCCGGACGATCTGGTCCTCCCGGACACTCACGGGGCACCGAGCCCGTGGCGCTGCGTGTAGATCCACAGGAGCCTTCGCGTGACGTCGGCGGCATCCCGTAGATAGATGAAGGCGCCGAACGACGGGGTCTCCGCGGTCGGCCGGTTCTGCAGGTCGAGGAGCCGGTATCCCTTGCGGAACAGCTCCCGTACGTCTTCGTCCTCGTCCGCCCCCAGGTCCTCACCGAGCAGAAGGTTGAGGTGCCCGACGACCTCCGGCAGGGAGGCGTCCATGTCCTTGCGGGTGGAAGTGGCCATCTGCATGGAGAGGGCAGCCTCGGTGCTTTCCGAAATCGTCTCGACGTCGACTGGGAGAACTTCGGTTCCCGCGCTGTCGGTTGCTCTCGATGCCTTGCCGCTACTTGCCACAGTGATCACCGTCTCGCCCCTTCAGTACGCGTTTCCGGCCGTGCCAGTAACGCTAAGAAGGGCGATGGGAAGGGCTCTACGAGTGTGCCGGAACTTGCCCGGCATTCACCCCAGGGATTCGATGGCCGCCGTGATGATTTCGCGCGCCGCCGAGCCGTAGACGGCGAGTTCGGCCAGTTCCGTGAACGTCTGGGCATACATGGCAAGTTCGTGCTTCTGCGTGACGGCGAGGTGGGCCGAGACGAGTTCGACGTGGACCGTGTGGTCGTCGTACAGGAAGAAGCCTTCGACGGGCCAGAGGCCGGAACGGTCGGCGTCCTCGGGGATGATGCCGATGCTCACCGAAGGAAGCGCCATAACGCTGAGCAGATAGCCGAGTTGGCCGGCCATCACCTCCGTCCCGCCTATGCGCTTTCGGAGCGCTCCCTCTTCCAGGAGGATCGCGAATGTGTGGTTGCCGTAGACGATCTGCTGCTTCTCCACACGCACCTTGACGGCCGCCGGCACGTCATCAATGAGGCCGCGGCGGTTGCGAATTGAGGTGAGCAGTGCGGTGATGTACGAGGCCGTCTGCACCGGGCCGGGAATGAGCCACGGCGAGTAGAAGCGGAAGCGCTGGGTGCGTTCCCACAGGGGGAGGACGGACTCCTGGGCCTGCTTCAGGCCGGTGCGCTCCAACCTGCGCCACTCGACGTACATGCCCTCGATGCCGCGGGCTGTCGAGACGAGATCCTCGGCCGTGCCCTCCGCACCGCAGGCAGCGGCCCACGCACGCAGGTCGCGCTCCGAGGGCGGACGCGTGCCGCTCTCGAAGCGCGAACACTTCGACTCGTGCCAGCCGAGGCTGCTGGCCAACGCTCGTTTGGTGAGCCCGGCTTCGAGCCGGATTTCGCTCAGGCGTTTACCTAGAGCCCGGCGGGCTTCCTGAACGCTCGAAGATGGCGATGTCATGTCGCTGCGACGGTGCTGTTCGAGCTATCAGGCCGACTCGGCCGGCTGGAACTCCGCGTGCGGTGTTGCCCGCGCCCACACGGCCTCGAAGGCCGACTCGCAGAGCTTCGCCACTTCCGGGTCGTCCGTGAGTTCCACCTCCATGTTCTCGCCTTCGCCGTCGAAGTGGTTGACGAGGACAAGGCTGGAGTCGAAGAGCCAGAAGTCGTTGCCCGGGAGCGCGAGAGCCGTTGAGTTTCGCCGGGAGAACCAGCGCACGTGCTCGCCGGCGGCGATGTTGAGTCCGTCCGTCACGTCGTACTCGAAGCGGATGTACTCGCTGATGGGAGTCGAGACGACGCGGGCCCGTCGGATCTCGACGCCTCGCGAGGTGGCCTCCGTGACGATGCTGTGCCAGTCGCCCCAGCGCTCGGCTGGGTCGAGTGTGATGCCGGCTTTCCAGTCGATGAAGGCCGGGTCCGACTTCATGTAGGCGTCGCGCATCTCCAGATGGACAGCCGTCCGCTGGCAGTCGCGGAACAGCTCCTCAAACGTCGGGATTCTCGTCAACCTTCTTCACCTCCAGGAAGAACTGCACCATGCGCCGGGGGATCTCCACCACCGACTCATGGCCGGGGATGTCCATCTGCCCGAGGCGCTCGATGTTCTCCACCTTCAGCCCCTGCACGAGGTAGCTGTCCTTCTCCTCGTCGAGGTAGATGGTGGGGGAGCCGCCACTGGGACTCTCCGGGTCCTTACCGAGCTTACGCAGGGCCATGATGTCCTCCTCGGATGCTGGCAACGATCTCTGTGCCAGAGCTTGCCCGTGGGTGTGCCGTGGAGCTAGGAACTTGCCGAAACTTGCCAGGAGTACGGAAGTTGACCTTACGAGGCCGGGGTCAGAGCGACGAAGAGCGGACCGGCCGCAGCACCCCCGGGATGGCCGGATTCGATTGCTGTACGCCCTTCCCTGGCACTGGACATCGTTCCTTTAGGGAACGCACCGTCCGTTCCTTGGGGGAACGTTCGGTCTGTTCCCTCGGGGAACACCTGTGACGCGCTTACGTTCCCAACTTGGGTCTCTCGTACGGCTAGGTTCGCTGTCAGTCGCCTCGATTGGATGGTGACGGACGACAGTTCGCCGGAGGCAGACAGGGAAGATCGCGAAACCACTGGTGCTCTGTGGATTGGCATGTCAACGTGGACGACCGTCCGAAACCCCAGGTCAACGACGGTCAGTAACGTATCCCGAGGCACGGAGGCGCCCCTGCACCCGCACCATCCCAGCGATCCCTCCCGTCCCGATTCGCCGGACCCGGTGTACTGGGTCACTCCACGTCACTTGGCCGGGGACGACGGTGCGCTCGCCGAGCGGATCGGCGACACCCTGGACGGCCTTGGTTGGCGTATGTGGCCCACATCCCGCCACACCCTGTTGTATGTGAGCCCGGACGAGCTGCGTGGTGCCGAGTGGATCCTCGCGGCCTACCCGTTCGAGCTGGGCGGACTGCCTGTTGCCTGGCAGTTGAGTGCTCGTCCGCACGCCACTTCTGCGATGACGGAGTGGAACGCGTACTTCACCACTGGCGTCCCGTATGAGGCGCTCGCCGATCTCCTCGTGGCGATCGATGCCCATGAGGCAACCGACACCGACTTCGGCGGGGCCGAGACGGTGCTGAACGCGCTCAGTGCCCAAGGCTGGCTCCGCGACGTTGATCGCCCCCACACCACCGCCACGGACCCCGGGCTCTCCGGCTGCGTCTCCCTGGAGCTGATGCCGCCGCTCATTCAGGACGCCGATCCGCGCCCTGAACTGACGGGATGGCAGGCGTGGGCGGAGCCTGTTCTCGGCACCCCGTACCTGTGGTGTGCCAGCTTCAGCGCCAGCGTTCCGACCGGGTTGGTCGCCGCGTTCGCGTCATCGCTTGCCTCACCAGTCCCGGTGCCCCGCCACAGCGTGTCCAAGAGTGCCGAGGGACGGCTCATAGTCGTCCGCCATAGCTGACGATCCACGCCCTGGCGGAAGCGCAGACGTGCTGCTTGTCGCAGATTTCCCGGCGCAGCAGCAGGTCAGACGTATGCGGCATGTCCCTGCGCTCGCCGGATGACCGAGAGGAAGAGAGCTTGTTCTTTCGACGCGCTCGCGAGGACCGCGCGTTCCGCGAAGCCCAACGTGCCAGCTACGCGCTGCTGCTGCAGCTGCAGGCCATACAGCCGTGGGGTGACTTCCCCAAGCCGACCGCACCGGTTCCAGCACCGGCTGCGGAGGAATCGGCGCTGAGTGACCTCCCGCCGCCGGATTTGCGGGTGCCGTCCCGCCAGGAAGTGGCCGGGTTGATGATGCGTTGGGAGCAGCCACTCGTCATCGACGGCGAGGTTCGTACGTGCCCTGAGTGCCGTGTGTACCGGGACTGGATCGTCTTCTGTATGCGCGACGACTCGATATGGCTGCGTTGCCGTGCCGGCCACGAGACGAAGGAGCCCGGCCTGGATGCGGCCTGGTACGACCGCAACTCCGGTCCGGTCGACCGGTTCCACCCCACCCTCGAAGAGGGCCTGCGCCACCTCGGCCACTGAACCCCTGGATCCCCTGCACCCCTTCTCGCTGCCGGTGCCCGAAGGCCCGGCTTGGTCAACCCGTCCGTTTCGCAGGCCACTTAGGGGTTCACTTGCGTCTTCACACCATGACCGTCCTCAGCCTGAGCGCCCTCGCCGTCCTGGCTCTGGAGGGCTGCTCGATCGGCAGTACCTCCTCCACCGGCCCGTCGTCCGCCGCGTCCAAGGACGCCTCGGTGCCAGCCCCGCTGTCTTCGGCCCAGTTGGCCAAGCGGCTCCTGGACGAAGGCGACTTGGGCGAGGGGTACGACCGCACACCGCAGCGCCCCGCCGCGCACGACGACGTGAGCGTGATCGGCTGCCCTGCCCTGGAGAAGCTCGGCGCTGATGCGGCGACCGGTGCCGGCCTCGACTTCTCGCGCAAGGCGAGGGCGTCCTTCGCCTACGTTGACGGCGGCGATTCCGAGGTCTCCGAGGAGTTGTACAGCGACAGCGCCGCGAAGCTGTCGAAGGGCATCGGGCAGATCTTCGACGCGATGGTCTCCTGCCCCACATACCAGGTGGCCTCGGGCAGCACCGTCATCGACATGGGCACCCAGGTGACGGACGCGCCTGATCTGGGTGATGAGCAGTGGAGCCAGCTGCTCACCTACTCGGTTGGTGGGCAGCGCAGCGTCGTCAAGCAGACGGCGGTCCGTGTCGGCACCGTCCTGGTGATCGTCTCCGGCTCAACGGGGCTTGTGGATGCCAGTCTGGAGAAGGCGGTCGCCAAGGCGCAGGCCGCCTCCTGACCACCCGCTACGCCGGTGCCCCTCTGCTTTGGCAGAGGGGCAGCGGCGTATAGCCCGGATTAGCGTGCGTTGCGCGGCCCGTCGCGTCGGCCTGGCGAGGGCCGGGCACTACTTCCGACCTTCGTCGCAACGGTGGGGTGTTGGGGCATCGTGGTGGCGTCGGCGGGTAGGTCGGCCATGCGTCGCAGGCGCCACACGAGCACGTCGCTGATCGAACCTGCAGTGCCCAGCTCCCGCCGCGCGGTGGCCTCGGTCAGCAGCGCCGTTGGGTCGTGGCCGGCGCTCTCGGCGTCGGCGAGCGTGGCGGCCAGGGCGTGCCAGCCCGGTTCGGCGAGAACCTGATCCGCCAGCTCCGGCACTGCCCGGCGCAGGTGGGCTGTCTGCCTCTGTCGCAGGGGCTGCGGCAGGCGCCGACCCCGCTGGTGCAGCACCCCCAACGGAACAACGGCGGCGGCTTGGTAGGCGGCGCGCAGGTGCTCGGCGGCCTCCCGGGCAGCAACCGCCTGCTGGGCGTGCCCCTTCTTCGCATGCCAGTGGGCCGCGGCGGTGACGAGGAAGAACGCCATGTCGATCACCATCGCCGTGGTCGCCCCGTCCTCCCCGCGGCCGAGCGCCGGCCCGCTGTAGACGAGGTCGCGGGCTGCCTGTCGCAGGGCCCGGTCGTGGCCGCGCTCGGCTTTGATGTGGGAGCGAGTGGCCCGCTCGAACACGAAGGCAGCCTCGCGCAGTTGATGGCGGGTGTGGGCGGCGGAGGTCTTGGCGAGCGCATCCAGGACCTCCCCAGCCGCCGCGATGCTCGCGGCCACCTGGCCGTCCTCGCCGTCGTCGACGACCACCATCGCCCGCCACACCGCCGTGGCCGCCCGACGCCGAGCAGTGGCCGGACCGCTTGGCGCGGTATCGGAGGCTCGGTCGGACGGTGCCCTGTCGCTTTGGTCGGCGGCGTCGCTGTCGCCGGAGAAGCGTTTGCGGATGCGGGGGAGGGACAGGTCGGGCGAGAGGGTGGAGCCCGCGTAGAACACCGGCTCCTTCTCGCCGTTGCGGTTGTCCGGGAGGGCGACCTTGTAGCCGAGCAGGTCGCCGGAAGGGGCGACGCGCTTGCGGATCAGCAGGCCGGCCGAGGCCAGGCGGTCGAAGAACTCCTCCTCGCTCGTCGCCCCGGCGACCGCCCGGCGTACGGTCTCGCGCAGTTCCTCGCGTGCCGGTTGTTCCCTGCCCTGGCGCTTCGCCTTGTGGCGTTCGGCGCTGGTGGGGCGTTTGGCGGCGCTGCCGTCCCCGGGTGCGACGCGGCGCAGCCCGTAATCGGCTTCGATGCGGCGGCATTCGGCCTGGGCGCGGCGGGCCTCGTTGTGCAGGCGGGGCCGGCGGCCGTCGTCTCGGACGAGGGTAGCGATGATGTGGATGTGGTCATCGGCATGGCGGACCGCTGCCCATCGGCAGGCTTGCTCGTCGCCATCGGGGGCGATGCCGGTGGCGGCGATCATGCGGCGGGCGATGGCCGCCCAGTCCTCGTCGGACAGGATCGGGTCCTCCGGGGCAGCCCGCACCGACAGGTGCCACACGTGCTTCTCGGGGCGCTTGCCGGCGGGCAGGGCGTTGACGGGCTGGTCGAGCAGGCGCTGAAGCTGCTCGTAGGTGGACTTCAGGTCGTGGCCGGGGTCGGGGGTGAGCGGGTCGAAGGCGGCCACCAGGTGCGGGTCGATGTGCTCCTCGTCGGTGCCGGGGCCGTACAGGTAGCGGATCAGCCCGATCGTCTCGCTGCCGCGCTTGTGGATGCTGGGGATCACGCAGGGGCACCACTGTCGCGGTGGGCGAGCAGAGCATCGGCAGCGTCCTCCATACGGCGGGCGGCACTGCGCACGGCCCCAGCCGCAGCGTCCAGGTGGGGTGCGTCGGCGCCGGAGTTGAGAGACTTGGCGACCTGGTTGAACAGGCCGTGGATCCAGCCCAGGTGCCGGCGGGCGGCGAACAGCTCGTTGATGACCTCCCGTTCGGTGGCGATCTCGGCGGCCGTGCGGGTCAGGTCGCGGGCGGTTTTGTCGACGGAGTAGGCGAGGAAGGCGGCGTAGGACATCTCGCAGTGGGCGGCTGCGTCGGTGAAACGCTTGAACTCGGCGTCGTTCATGCGGCAGCTGGGCTGATGCAGGCGCTTGCGTGACTTCGGCTGACGGGCGCGCTGGCGTCTCTTCGCAAGGGACTCGGCCTGCCGTTCCCTTCCCTGCTGCGGTCCGCCCTCGGTCGCAGCCTGACAGCTCGGTGCCCCCTGGCGCCGGGCTGCTCCCGCCACCCCCGGGGAGGGAACTCCGGGAGCATCGCTCCCGGTACAACTTGCTGGGCTGGTGGCTGGGGTAGTCATCTCCCTTTGGCTGGTAGGCAGTTCGTGGTGTGAGTCGTGCATTCGGCGGTCTTCCTTGGGCGTTGGGGGGAGTGGGTTCAGCGGGGGTGGCCGGTGCGAGCGGCCTTCAGCTCGGCCTTGACGGTGCGGACGACCTCTCCGGCGGTGTCGCTGGCGACGCTGTAGCCGTTCTCGCGAACGGTGTCCTCCAGCAGGTCGCGGGAGAGGCGCCCGGTCTCGCCGTGGATGCGGTGGGCGTAGGTGGTGAGGACTTCCCGTGTCGCGCGCGGTTTGGGCCCCGGGCGGTTCGGCCTCGCCCGTGCGGCCTTGCCCGGATCGGCATCGAGCTCTTCCTCGCCCGGTTTCTGTTCCGGGCTCGGGGTGGTGCGGGCGGGCCGGTGCGGGCGGTTTTCGGGCTCCCGGCGGGCAGCCCAGTGGGCGTTGTCATCGCCCGCATCGCTCTCGGACGGGCGGCCCGGATTCTCGGCCCGCTTCGTCGCTACGGCGCGCGGGCGGGCAGCCGTCGAGCTGACCGTCCTGCCCGTGGCGAGGGCGGGCCAACGCCGGGGGAGCGGAATGGAGGCCAAGGTGAGGGCCTGTTGGCGGGTGGCGAGCTTGCGCAGTAGCAACTCGTCCTGCCGCTCGTCGCGGTCGACGTCGGCCTGCTCCAGGGCTTGGTGCAGGCGGCGGGTGAGGCGCCGGCCGCGCAACTTGGTGCGTTTCTCGGGCTTCATGGCCTCTGCCCGGAGGATCAAGGTGACGGCCCGGTCGAGTGCGCGCTCGCGGATGATCCGGGCGGCGTCCGCACCCCGGTCCGCGATCCCCAGACGGGCCAGCAGCCGTTCCCGCATCTGCCGGGTGAGAACGGCGGCCAGGCTGTGGGAGTCGGCGTGCGGGCTACGGCTGCGCAGTTCGATGCCCATGGCCAGGTGCCACAGCATCGCCGCCAGGAATGGGCCCACGAAGGCCCGCACGGTGCCGCCCACTGGGCCGGACTCGGCGTAGGCGGGAACGATCTGCACGGCGGTGATCACCCACGTGAGGGTGCCGGGTACGCCGGGCGCCTGCTTCGGGCCGTTGAGGTTCTGCCGGGCCATCAGGGCTGTGGCGAACAGGGCGAGTTCGGCAGCGGCGAACATCGCGGCGCGTTCGACGGCGCTGCCCATGCCGAGGTAGTCGGCGGCGAACCGCCAGTTGGTGTCCGCGCTGTAAGCGGTGCAGCCGATCGCGGCGATGGCGGCGACCGGGATCGCGACGGTGCTACGGCGCTGTCCAGCGCTCGGTTTCCGTAGGCGCCGCCGTAGGGACCATGCGATGGACAGGGCGACGGCGACCAGGACCGCGATGGCCACAGGCGCAGGGATCCAGTGTTGCAATTGGGGTATGCCGATGCCGTTGGCGCTGATGAGTGCGGTGGTGCCAGGGGTCATGCAGAGGCTCTCCAAGGCCCACGCGAGCGAGGGCATGCCTCTTGCGTGGGCGGCGGGGTGAGGTGAGGGCGAGGGGAGACGCGGGCTGCCGTCAGGCGGCGGGCGCGGTGCGGCGTCGGTCGGGGCCGGTGAGGATGACGCGTTCGGTCATCTCGGCGAGGCGGGAGGCGACGCGGTCGCCGAGCGCGGTGCGCAGCTCAGGGATCGGCAGGTTGGTGGTGATGAGGGTGGGGAGCATGTGCTCGTACCGGTGGTTGATCAGCCGGTAGGTCAACTCCTCGGTCCACTCGCTGGTCTTGGCCGCACCGAGGTCGTCCAGGAGCAGCAGCGGGCAGCGGGCCAGCGTCTGCAGCTCCCGTTCGCCGTCGTGACCGGCGCGGGGGCGGAGCCGCGCGTGCAGGTCGGCGCTGGTGGTGGCTTCCCAGCGCAGGCGGACACCTCGGGTGAGGAGGGCGCGGACGGCGCCGTATCCCTGGTGGGTCTTGCCGGTACCGGTGGGGCCGGCGATCAGCAGCGACGGACCCTCGGCGATGCCTGGTCCGCCAGGTCCGGGGCGTCCTGCCCCGGCGATCCGGTCGGCCCAGGCGGTGATCTGAGGGTGGTCGGCCAGGGCGCGGCGGTAGCGGGCGGGGATGCGGGCGTCGGCGAGTTCCAGCGCGGTGACCGGCTCGGCCGGTGGTTCCTGGGCCGTGACCGCAGGGTCGATGCCGCGAGTGGCCAGGATGCCGTTGAGCCGGTCGGCGATCGGGCCGACCCGGTGGGGCTCGCGGGTGAGGGTGGCGCTCAGAGGTCACCTCCGTAGGCGGCGTCGATATCGGCGGGGTTCGTCCATGCCCTGTGGGTGGCATGCATGGGCGCGGCGTTCATGACCTCGTGGACGAGACTCGGCAGGACTCTCGGGGACAGGCCCTTGGCCCGATGGCGCTCCAGGGCGGCCCGGAGGTGGGCGGGGTCGATGCCCTCGTCGAGCAGCTTGCATACCTGTCCGCCGAGTTGCTTCAGGAAGTCGTCCGGCGGGCGGTGGTTGCACGCGCTGACGTACTCGGCAAGGAGGTCCCTGGTCGAGATGGTGTCGGGCGCGTGGGCGCTTGCGCCCCCCGAAGGGGTATTTCCTAGATCCACGGTCCTAGGTCCTAGATCCGGACGGTGAGGCGTCACCGCCGATGCGGGGAGGATTCCTGACTTCCTCACGGAGTGCTCCGTGAAATCGCTCTGACCTGCTGGTTTGCTATCAGGCGTGGAATGCGGTGCAGGCTCGCGAGCTTCGCGGGAGGTCTCACGGAGGGCTCCGGGAGGAGAAGGCGCGGACTCCGTGACGCTCGCCTCCGTCACCGGTGCGGCGATGATCGGCCGGGTCCGGGAAGGGCCGTTATGGCGAGGGCAATCGGGCAGACGGCTCATGCTCGGTCGGTTGATCTTCTGGTGCCGGTGCCATGTGACGACGTGCAGGTACCGCTTGTCGTCCGGGCCCGTGTAACGGCAGATCAGACCGGCGTCGGCGAGCTGCGCGAGGTCCGTCTCGACGTCGGAGGGCGTGTGGTCGGGGCGCAGCACCCACAGCTGCCCGGCGATGATCGCGGCGTGGTCCCGGTGGCGGCCCTGGTCGTCGGCCTGGGTGAGCAGGCCGAAGAAGGTGCGCTCGGCGGTCAGGGAGACGGCGGCCAGGGACTCGGAGACGAAGGCTTCGGGCTTGATGGTGCGGATTCGTGCCAAGAGGGGCGGGTCCTCACTCGGTTGCAGGTGGGCAGGAGCCCACGGCTCACCGTCGATCGGCGGTACGGGCGTACGGGGTGGGGGAGTTGACCGGCCGGCGGCGCAGGGCGCGTTGATGGCCGCTCGCGCTTTCCGGGGGTGTCGTCAACATAGCCACACCCAGGTCGCGCAAGTCCAGCCCCATCTCGCGCAATCTCTTACGGCAGAAAGGCAGCCGTAAAAGCAGGCGGTAGAGGGCGGTGGCAAAACGGTAAGGCACGATCGCCGGTTGACCAAATAGTTGTGCCGGTTTCCGAGCCAGAAGCATCACATCGGGAAGCCGTTGACGTGCTGGCGACGGGCAAGCTACAACACAACACCCCATGTCACAGCAGTTGCTGAGCGGCGATCGGCGCGGCGGCTCTCGGGTCATGTCAGCGCGGGGAACCGCTCCGCATGCGGACAACGCGGGGGAACATAGACCACGATCGCCGGTTAACCAAACCGGCGAATGGACGCTACAACTGGAGCCATGCCCGCACGCTCATTGGAAATCGGTCCCGCAGGAATGCGGACGGCCCGCACCATCGAAATCATTCGCACCGAACGCGGCTTGTCGCAACGCCAACTCGCCCGCCGCGTCACCGCACTTGGCCACCCGATGTCCAACACCATGTTGTCTCGCATCGAACGCGTTCAGCGCCGGTGCGACATCGACGACCTTGTGGCTCTCGCCGAGGCGCTGCACGTCGCACCTCCAGTGCTTCTCGGAGACCCTGGACTCGTCTGACCAGCCTCCGGAGCCGGATTCACAGTCCTGGGGCCGCCGGCGAGTGCTTGCCCTGGGCCATACGGCTCGTACTCGATGGGGCATATAGCACGGGATCCCCGGTTACCGAAACCAGGGATCCTCCACACCATTGATGGTGTTCGCCGACCGCGCTCGGCGGAGAGTGCCCCTTTCCAATGTCACGCCGCCTGGCAACACCCACCCCCGCGCCACGCCCACGGAGGCCAACTATGCCCGCACGTCCGCCTTCTGCTCCGAACCCGAGCGCCGTTCCAGTGCCGGACGTCACCCCTGCAACGCGCCAGGCATTCCTGAGCGTGAAAGACGCCGCCGAATACCTCGGCCTGTCCCCGCACACCCTCTACGTCTGGCGGCATCGCCGAAACGGCCCGCCAAGTTTCCGGATGGGGCCGCGTGGCCGCGTCATGTACCGGATAGAAGCGCTCGACGCCTGGATTCGAGAACAGGAGCACGCCGACTCGCGCTCCAACACGACTCTGAGCCCATTGGGCGCCGCACCGCAGAAGCGCTCGGACTACGCCACGGGCGCCTGACACCGGGCTGACTGCTACCGCACGCAACCTGCCATCGAGGGAAGTATTTGGCCGGCTACATAGAAGACCGTTGGATCAAGAAAAAGAAGGACCCCGACACCGGCAAGCGGGAACGCACCGCCCGCTACGGCAAGGGCTCGCGGTACCGCGTCGCCGGTATCCCCGGTGTCCGAGACAAGTCGTTCGACGTGCTCGAAGACGCCAAGGCGTGGCTGCGCAGGGCCGGCACCGACAGCGAACGCGGCGAGTTCGTCGATCCCCGCGACGGCTCCATCACGCTGGACGACTACGTAACACGCTTCTGGCAGACGGGAGTTCGCGGTGCGCCCGGCACGATCAAACGCATCGACGAACGCGTCCGCCTCCACATCCAGCCTCAACTGGGCACCGTCGCCCTGCGGGACATCAGCCCGGCGGTACTGCGTGGCTACATCGCCACGCTGGAGAGCGAACTGTCACCGCGATACGCCCGGCAGATCCTCGGCTCGCTCTCGAACATCTTCGAGACCGCCATCGACGACAAGCGCCTGGTGCGCAATCCGATGCGGGCCAAGTCCGTGCGGTGGCCCAAGGCGCCGGAGGATCAGAGGGAAGCCTGGCCCCTGGAGACCGCGCAACGCGTACGGGACGCGATCAACGCGCGCTACCGCATTGCCGTCGTGCTCGCGCTGGGCTGCGGGCTGCGCCAGGGTGAGGTCTTCGGGCTGTCGCCGGAGGACGTCGACTTCGCCCGTGGAGTCCTGCGCATCCGCCGGCAGGTCCAACTCCTCGGCGGGCGGCTGTACTTCACCCTGCCGAAGGGCGGCAAGACTCGCGTCGTCGACATGCCCCCGTCGGTCGCTGCGGCCCTGGCCCAGTACTTCATGGAGTACCCGGCGGTCGAGGTGGAGCTGCCGTGGGGCGGCCCGGAGCCCGAACGGGAGACGAAGAAGTTCCCGCTCGTCATCACCACGACGTACGGCAACGCCCTGCGCGCGAACATCTTCAACGTCGAGGTGTGGAAGCCTGCCCTGGCCGCCGCCGGAGTCATCCCCCTGCGGGAGAAGGGCGAGCGGTGGAAGGCGTCTCGCAAGGACGGCTTCCACGTGCTCCGGCACACGTACGCCTCGGTGATCCTGGAAGCGGGCGAGTCCGTCGTAACCCTGGCCCGCTGGCTCGGCCATTCGAGCCCGACCATCACCCTGGACTACTACGCCCACTTCATGCCGGAGGCCGGCGGCAAGGGGCGCGGCGCCGTTGATGCGTTGCTCGGCCAGCCTGCACTGGCCGCGTAGACATCCTCTCCGCACAACCCACGAAACGGGTGGGCACAGCGATCTGCTGTGCCCACCCGTTTCGGCGTTCCACAAGGGAAGTTGGCTACTCTCCGTGCCGATCAGTGCTGCCAGCCTGCGCTTCAGCGGCGAGGCAACCGCAGGTCAACGCCCGCGATCGCATGAGACCGCGCAGATTGGAGCGCGGCCCATTCTCCCCAGATTCTCCCCAGCGGCCTCGGAGGCACCGTCGGAGCACGCGATCCGGGCCGCAGCCACTCTCGGGAGCGCCTCCCAGGGCGATTACTCAGAGCCAGTCTTTCCGCTTGAAGATGACGTACAAACTGGTGCACACCACCGCCATCAGTAGGATTGCGAAGGGGTATCCAAGTACCCAGTGCAACTCCGGCATCCGATCGAAGTTCATCCCATAGATCGTCCCGACCAGCGTCGGCGCGAACAAAATAGCCGCCCAAGAAGAAATCTTCTTGATCTCCTCGTTCTGCTCGAACCCCGCCTCCGCCAACGCCCGCATCTCCGCGTTCTGTTGCTGCGTGACCAGCGTCGCGTTCACCGTGAGGATGTCCGT
The DNA here is from genome assembly GCF_036227225.1 of Streptomyces sp. NBC_01478. GTDB lineage: Bacteria > Actinomycetota > Actinomycetes > Streptomycetales > Streptomycetaceae > Streptomyces. The sequence continues at coordinate 9,283,866 of NZ_CP109444.1, forward strand.
GAGGGCCTGGCGGAAGCCGTCGACCTGTTCGCTGGTGTGGGTGACGTGGTCGGCGACGTCGCGGAGATAGCGCTGGAGTTCCTCGTCCGTGCCGTACTTCGCGAAGCCCGCCATCAGGCTGTGCAGCATGCCGACCAGGGGGCGGGTGGCGCGCTGGAACTCGACCATTTCGCGGGAGAGTTCGTAGATACGGCGGGAGACTTTCGGTTCGTTGCGGAAGACCTCCGTCTCGATCTCGTCGATGTCGATCTGGACGCCGGCGACCACCGGCGCGTAGCCGTCGACGACCGCGTCGAGGATGGCGTACAGCACCGCCTCGGGGCCGAGCCTCAGCAACTCCGGTGATTCCTCCATGCGTTGGCGGACGGCGGAGAGGTCCGGGGCCGCTCCGTGCCGGACCGTGATCACGAAGTCCGGGCCGACGAAGACATGCAGTTCGCCGAAGTCGACCTCCTCCGTCGTGTCCAAGTAGCGGGCGGCGCTGAGGACTACGAACAGCGTCTCGCCGTAGCGCTCCAGTTTCGGGCGCTGATGGGCCTCCATCGCGTCCTCGACCGCCAGCGGGTGGAGGTCGAACTCCTCGGCCAGGGAGAGGAGTTCGCGTTCGGTGGGGCGGGCGAGGCCGATCCAGGCCATGCCGGACGGCTGATCGCGCAGTTCGCGGAAGGTGTCGGCGAGGGTGTCCGGTGCCGAGACGCGCACGCCGTCCCGGTACAGGGCGGCCTGGACGACGCTGCCCTGGTCGGAGGGTTCCGCGGGGGACGCGTCGGCGGTGGACACCGAGGGCTTCGGCTCGGGCGCGGGGGGTGGGGCGGGCGTGCGGCGCCAGCCGGGCAGCCTGCCGTTCCCGGCGCTTCCGCCGGATCTGCCGTTCTTCGAGGTGGGGCGGGCGCGTCGCTGGGGCATCGCGGTGCCTCTCGATCGGGCCTACGTCTGCGTGATCACGGAGCAAGAGCACGAGCAGGATATACGGGGCAAACGACCTCGGCGTGTGATCGGGTCCGGGATTCGGTGAGAGTTGCGGACGGTTCCTGTCCGCAACCACCGTTAGCGTGCGGAGCATGACGACCAGGATGACCAGGACGGCCCGGATGACTCGGACGACCAAGGCGAAGAACGCGGCCGGCCCCGGCGCTCCCGTACTCGACACCCGCGCCCTCAACCGGGCCACCCTCGACCGGCAGCTCCTCCTGCGCCGCTCATCCCTCTCCGCGCACGCCGCCGTCGAGCATCTCCTCGGCCTCCAGGCCCAGAACGTCAAGCCGCCGTACTACGCGCTCGCCGCCCGCCTCGACGGCTTCACGCCCGGGGAACTGTCCGGGCTGATGGCCGAGCGCGAGGTCGTCCGGATCGTCACCATGCGGTCCACCATCCACACCCACACCGCGGCCGACTGCCTCACGCTGCGCCCGTTGGTGCAGGCCGCCCGCGACCGTGAGCTCGGCAACTTCCGCAACGGGCTCGTCGGTGTCGACCTGGACCGGCTCGCCGGCATCGCCCGCGAACTCGTCGAAGCCGAGCCGCGCACGATGAAGGAGTTGCGCGAGGCCCTGCTCGTCGAGTGGCCCGACGCCGACCCGCAGGCCCTCGCGATCGCCGCCCGCTGCAGGCTCCCGCTCGTCCAGGTCACCCCGCGCGGGCTGTGGGGGCAAAGCGGCCGGGTCGCGCTCACCACCGCCGAGCACTGGCTGGGCCGGCCCACCGAGCCCGCGCCCGCCCCGGACGCGACCGTCCTGCGTTATCTCGCCGCCTTCGGGCCCGCCTCCGTCAAGGACATGCAGACCTGGGCGGGCCTGACCCGGCTGCGCGAGGCCTTCGAACGCCTCCGGCCCCGACTCGTCACCTTCCACGACCCGAACGGCGTCGAACTCTTCGACCTCCCGGACGCGCCCCGCCCCGCCGCCGACACCCCGGCCCCGCCGCGCTTCCTGCCCGAGTTCGACAACCTGCTGCTCTCCCACGCCGACCGCACCCGGGTCGTACCGCCCGAGTACTGGGGCCGCGCCTGGCAGGGCAACGTCGCCCACCGCACGTTCCTCGTCGACGGGTTCCTCGCCGGGGTCTGGAAACTCGACGACGGCGCCGGCCACCTCGTCGTCGAGCCCTTCGGCAAGCTGACCAGGGCCCAGCGGGACGAGGTGAGCGCCGAGGGCGCGCGGATGCTCGACACCCTGCACCAGGGGACGTCGTACGACATCCGGTTCGGGACGGTCGTACAGCCGTAGAACCGCAGTGGTGTGGAAGGCGTCAGTCCGTGCGGCCCGTCACCGCGACTGTCACGCCCAGGCCGATCATCGTGAAGCCGCCCGCGCCGCCGATCAGGGACAGACGGCGGTCGGAGCCGGCGAACCAGGTGCGGGCCGCCGAGGCGGTCAGGCCCCACAGGGTGTCCGTGACCAGGCCGATGGAGATGGGGATCAGGCCGAGCAGGAGCATCTGGAGCGGGACGCGGCCCGCCGCGTGGTCGACGAACTGGGGGAGTACGGCGGCGAAGAACACCACGCCCTTGGGGTTGGTGACACCGACGAGCGCGCCGTCCAGGACCGTACGGAGGTCGCCGCGGGGTTCCGTCGCGGGGGCCGTCCGCATCGCGGAGGCCTTCAGGTCCTTGCGGTGGCGGAACGCCTGGACGCCCAGGTAGATCAGATAGGCGGCGCCCGCCAGTTTCACCGTCAGGTAGATCGTGACCGAGCGTTCCACCAGCGCGCCGATGCCGAACGCCACCGCCGTCACGAGGAGATACGAGCCGAAGACATTGCCGATCGCCGTCGCCACCGCCGTACGGCGGCCGTGGGCGAGCGCGCGGCCGATGACGAACAGGACGCTGGGTCCCGGGATCACGATCACCAGCAACGACATCGCGGCGAAGGCGAGAAAGCGGTCCGTGGACAGCATGGCCATCAACTCCCATCCGGCGCTCATTGAAACAGGCGTCGGGGAGTCCGCTCTAGGGCCGGGGCCCCGGGCACATGGATAGGGTGCGTTGCGGGCTGCTCGTGGAAGCCCGCAACGCACCCTGGTTTTTCCCTGAGGAGTGCTCAGGAGATCTTCCGGGTTACGAGTTGACCTGTGTGGTCACCAGGCTGGAGAACGTGGTCAGCCGGGAGTACACACCCGGGTAACCCGCCTCGGCACAGCCCTCGCCCCAAGAAGTGATCCCTGCCAGGACGCCCCCGATGAGCAGGGGACCGCCGCTGTCGCCCTGGCAGGTGTCTACGCCGCCGGATGTGTATCCGGCGCAAACCATGTCGGACGCGATGAAGTCCGAACCGTAGGAGCTCTTGCAGCTCGAGTCGGACACGATCGGGACGGTCGCGGTCCGGAGCTGGTTGGAGGAGCTGCCGTTCTCCGAGGTGGTGCCCCAGCCGAGGATGCGGGCGGTGGTGCCGGCCGCGTACACGCTGGTCTGGGAGGAGGAGACGTACGACGCCGTGGTGTACGGCATCGAGGTCGACAGGGTCAGCACGGCCACGTCGTCGCCGTTGGTGGCGTCCGTGTAGCTGGGGTTGATCCAGATCTTGCTGACCTTGCTGACGGTGCCGTTCGTACCGTTGAGGTACGTGCGGCCGCCGACCACGCGGACGCTGCTGGTGGTCTCGCCGACCATACAGTGGGCGGCGGTGACCACCTTGGTCGCGGAGACGAGCGTGCCGCCGCAGAACTGGTTCTGCGAGGCGTCCGTGATCTGCATGACGAACGGGTACGCCGTCGCCGTGGTCGTGGAACCGCCGACGATGGGCTGGGGGGCTGCCACAGCGGTGGGGGCGCTGAGCAGTGCGGTCGCCGCGGCAGCGGCTGCGGCTGCGACGACTGCGGTGGTTCTCTTGGCGCGGTTGAGCCCGAACATGAGTCTCCTCATTGGCTTGCCGGTGGGGGATCGCGCGGGTGTGGGGGTGTGCAACGGGGGTCGCGGGACCGACCCCCGTATGCCCGGGCGAGCGGCACACCCATAAGCTAGAACCCGGGACACCCTGCTCCCAATGAGGGAACCCCCTAGGGGAGTTGGGCAGGGAAAACCCTCGGTCGCCGCACAGTTAACCCGTAGGGTCCTCAGTTCGGACGGCGCCCCGCCGCCAGTCGGACGATATCCACCCGGGAGCGGATCCCCAGCTTGCGGTAGACCCGGGTCAGGGTCGCCTCGACCGTCTTGACGCTGATGAACAGCCGGGCGGCGATCTCCCGGTTGGTGGCGCCCTCCATGACGAGCGCGGCGACCTGACGCTCCATCGAGGCCAGCCCGTCGAGCCCCTCCAGGGCGGGGGTGGGCGTGGGCACGGGCGTCGGCTCCGGCGTCCTGGTGACGGCCGCCTCGTCCACCTGCCGCAGCCAGGGCAGCGCCCGGCAGCGCCGGAACAGCCGGGTCGCCTCGTCGTACGACGTCGGTCCGGGCTGTCCGGTGCGCAGCGACGCCAGCGCGAACGCGGCGCGGGCCTCCTCCAGGCCGTAGCCGAGTTTGGCGAGCCGGTCCTGAACGGACGTCAGTTGCGCCACGGCCGCGTCGTGTTCGCCGCGTGCCGCGCGCACCAGGGCCTCGGCGCGGTCGAGTACGGCGAGGACGCTCTCGCGGCCGAGGCGCAGCGCGCGCTCGCGGGTCACGTCGATGACGTCCTGGGCCTCGGCGATCTCGCCGATGCGGACGAGGGCCTCGGCGAGGTCGCCGTGCCAGCGGCCGCGCGCCGGGTCGGTCACCTTGAGGGCCTGCTCCAGTTCGCGGACCCGGCGCAGCGAGCGGACGGTCCCGTGCGCGTCCCCGGCGACCAACTGGGCGTATCCCAGGGCCCCGAGAGCACGGGAGAGATACATCTGGTCGCCGTCCTCCTCGGCGTGCTCGACCGCCTCCCGGGCCAGCGCGAGGGCCTCCTCGACGTCACCGCCGGAGGCCTCGGCGAGCGCGGTGAGCATCGCGGACGCGGTCTGGCCGATGCCGGAGTCGCGGGCCAGCCTGAGGCCCTCCCGGGCCAGGTCGAGGGCGCGGCCGCAGTGCCCGGAGCGCAGTTCGGTCTCGGCGAAGCCGCGCAGGAAGTGCACCTCGCTCTCCACCGACCCGCGCCGCCGCACCTCGCGCAGCAGCGCGGTGATGGTGGCGCGTGCCTCCGGCAGTTGATCGCTCATCACCAGCCAGCGGAACCGGGCCGAGCCGGCGCCGTTGTGATGGCACGCCACCCTCGGGTCCTGGGGCTCCTTCAGCGCGCGCTTGATGGTGTGCGGGGCGTCCGGATGCCCCATCAGGGTCTCGGTCTGCGCCTGGAAAGAGAGCGCGAGGAGTTCGGTGCGCCGGTCGCCGGCGCGCGCGGCCAACTCCGCCGAGCGCGCGGTCTCCGCCCGGGCCTCCGCGAAGTCGCCCTCCACGAGCAGGGCGCGCCAGGCCAGTTGGTAGCGGACCAGGGCGAGCAGCCGGGGGTCGTCGCCCGCGTCGGCGAGGGCCTGCGGGAAGACGGCGTCGACGTCCGCCATCGAGTGGCCCGCCGTGTCGATCACGATGATCCAGGCCCGCACCCGCTCGGCGGGCACCGAGGTCCGGGTCAGCACCTCGCGCGCGATGTCCCGGGCGAGGTCCAGCTCGCCCGCGGTGATCGCGTCCTCGGAGGCCTGCAACCGCCGCTCGTCCGGGCCCGGCACGCTGTCACCGGGGGTGTGCCGGGCGGCGAGCAGTCCGAGCGAGGCGGCGACCGAGGGCGCCCCGCGGTCGCGGGCCAGGGTGGCGGCCTCGGCGAGCCGGGCGGCGACCTCCGGGTCGGTGCCTATGGTGGCCAGCGCCAGGTGCCGGGCGCGCTCGATGGGGTCGGGGGCCGCGGTCGACAGCGCGGCGTGCGCGGCCCGTCGCTCCTGCGCGGGGGCCTCCGCGTACAGCGCGGCGGAGATCAGCGGATGCGCGAACCGTACGGCGGGGCCCTCGGGTTCCGTTGCCAGCAGGCCGAGTTCGGCGGCCTGGGCGGTCTCGGCCTCGGCGTTCTCCCGGCCGGCCGTCTGGAGCAGGGCCACGGTCGGGCGGGCGCCCGCGCTCGCGACCAGCAGGGTGCGGCGGGCCTCGGCGGGCAGCATGTCGAGCCGGCTCAGCACCAACGCGCGTAGCGAGGTGGGCACGGGGAGCGGCTCGCCGGGTCTCGGCGGGGTCGGGTTCTCGGCGAGGGCGCGGCCCAACTCCAGTGCGAACAGCGGGTTTCCGCCGCTGGTGCGGTGGATCTCGCGGACCGTGGAGCGGGGCAGCCCGGTGTAGCCGCGGTGGTCGAGCAGCGCGGAGACCTGGGCCCGGGAGAGCGGGCTGAGCCGGAACGCGAGGGTGTCCGGCGGCGAGGCGCTCAGATAGCGGTCGTACTCCTGGCCCTCGGTGCGCACCGCGAAGACCATCTGCACCTGGGTGTCCCCGAGGCGGCGGGCGGCGAAGCCGAGGAGTTCCGCGCTGGCCGGGTCCAGCCACTGCAGATCATCGGCTACGACGAAGACGGGGCCGTCGGCGGCGAGGGCGCGCAGCGCGGACAGGACGGCGAGGCGCAGGGCGAGTCCGTCGCGCTGGAGGGAGGACTCACCGCGTCCGGTGAGCGCGGATTCCAGTGCCGTGCGCTGGGCGACGGGCAGCCGCTCGGACACCTCGTCCAGGACCAGACCAAGGAGGTCGGCGAGGGCCAGGAAGGGGAGATGGGATTCGGACTCCGTGGCCGAGCAGCGCAAGACGGTCCGTGCCGTGTCGCCGTATTCCGCGGCCAAGGCCCGCAGGACGGTCGACTTTCCTATTCCGGCGGGGCCGTGGAGCAGCACACTGCCACCCTCGGCGAGCTGGTCACGGGCGGCGTTGAACATCTCCTCCCGGCCGATGACCAGGTCGGGGCGCGTTCTGGCAGGCTCCTTGAAGTCCCGTCGCACGGTCACCGCTCCCCTCGTGTGTCGTGTCCGGGCCAATATTAGGCAATCAGTCCTTGAAATTCGGATGGACGGGGTCGTGAGGGAAATAACAACTGTGCGGCATCAGGAAATTCAAAGCTCCGATGAATGAATAGACGGTCGTCGCGAAGGCTGGTCCAGAGGATCCCACCCGGGCCCGTCCGGTGCCAGGGGGCAGTGTCCGGGCCTGTCCGGAACCGGCGGGCAGCGCCCGGGCCCGGCCGGTACCGCGAGGCCTCACGGCAGCACCCCCGCCCGCCGCGCCGCCACCACGGCCTCCCCGCGGGTGTGCGCGCCCAGCCTCCGCATCGCCGAGCGCAGATACCCCTTCACCGTCTCCGGCCGCAGCCCGAGCCGCTCCGCCGCCACCGCGTTCGTCGCCCCCGCCGCCACACACGCCAGTACGTCCAGCTCCCGGGGCGCCAGCTCCACCTCCCCGGTCGCCGCCTCGGTGGTCAACAGGCCGCAGGCGTCCAGGAGTTCGGCCCGCAGCGCCGGGTCCGGGATACGCGGGGCCAGCGCCCGCAGCGCCGCGTGCGCCTCCCGCACCTGCTCCCACACCGCGCTCGCCGCCGGGTCGGGGGCCGGCGCGGGGCGCGCCGCGCTCAGCAGCTCCCGCACCTCCTCCCGGACCACCAGCGCCTGCTCCACGTCCCGCGCGGCCGCCATCGCCGCGCTCAGCATCCGGTCGCCCAAGGGCTGGGCGGTGCGCAGCGCGCCGTAGAGGACACCTCGCACCCGGCGTCGTACGACGACCGGGACCGCGAGGATCGCGCGCAGGCCCTCGGCGGCCACCGGGGCGTCGTACTCGTGGCTGATCTGGCGGGAGGCGGAGTAGTCCAGGACGGCGCACGGGCGGGCGAGGGCGACCGCCTTGCCGCCGAGGCCGTTGCCCGAGGACACCGCGAGGGCGCGCAGGGACGGGGTCAACGTGCCGCTCAGTTCGCTGATGCGCATCTGCTGCCGGCCGCTTTCGACCAGGCCGCCGAAGGCGACCGGCAGCCCGGTGCCGCGCCGGAGTCGTACCAGCGCCGCCTGAATCTCCACCATCCCCGCCGCGTCCGTCGCCACCCGCTTGCCCCTTCATTGCGGCCGCTCTGCTGCACACACCCCCGTACGGGGGTAGTGAGACCCACATCACGGATTACACGATGTCAGAGAGCCGCCCGGCAATGGTCCGGTTACTAGGAGGACAGATGACGACGGCGAGTGAGTCGTTCCGCAGCGCCCGGGATTTCCTGTTGGCGCATCGCGAGGACTATGACACGGCCTACGAGGGTTTCTCCTGGCCCCGGCCCGAGCACTTCAACTGGGCGCTCGACTGGTTCGACGTCATCGCGGCCGGCAACGACCGCACGGCCCTGCGGATCGTGGAGGAGGACGGCTCCGAGGCCGCCTTCTCCTTCGCCGAGCTGTCCGAGCGCTCGAACCGGGTCGCCAACTGGCTGCGCGCCCAGGGCGTCCGCGCCGAGGACCGGATCCTCGTCATGCTCGGCAACCAGACCGAGCTGTGGGAGACGGCCCTGGCCGCGATGAAGCTGCGCGCCGTCGTCATCCCCGCCACCCCGCTGCTCGGCGCCGCCGACCTGCGCGACCGCGTCGAACGCGGCCGGGTCCGGCAGGTGATCGTGCGCGCCGCGGACGCCGCGAAGTTCGACGAGGTGCCCGGGACCTACACGCGGATCACGGTCGGCGGCGCGGTCGAGGGGTGGCGGACGTACGAGGACGCGTACGCCGCCCCGGCCGCGTTCGCGCCGGACGAGGCGACCCTGGCCGACGACCCGCTGATGCTCTACTTCACCTCGGGCACCACCGCCCACCCCAAGCTGGTCGAGCACACCCACACGTCGTACCCGATCGGGCACTTGGCGACGATGTACTGGATCGGCCTCCGGCCCGGAGACGTGCATCTCAACATCTCCTCGCCCGGCTGGGCCAAGCACGCCTGGTCCAACCTCTTCGCCCCGTGGAACGCCGAGGCGACCGTCTTCATCCACAACTACACCCGCTTCGACGCGCCCCGGCTGCTGGCCGAGATGGACCGGGCGGGCGTCACCACCTTCTGCGCCCCGCCGACCGTGTGGCGGATGCTCATCCAGGCCGACCTGACCCAACTGCGCACCCCGCCCCGCGAGGCCCTGGCCGCGGGGGAGCCGCTCAACCCCGAGGTGATCGAGCAGGTCCGGCGGGCCTGGGGCGTCACGATCCGGGACGGTTTCGGGCAGACGGAGACGGCCGTGCAGGTGTCCAACAGTCCCGGCCAGCCGTTGAAGACGGGTTCGATGGGGCGGCCGAGCCCGGGTTACCGGGTCGAGCTGCTCGATCCGGTGTCGGGCGCGCCGGGCGTGGCCGAGGGGGAGATCGCGCTCGACCTGTCCAACCGTCCGGTGGGCCTGATGACCGGCTACCACGGAGACCCGGACCGTACGGCGGAGGCGATGGCGGGCGGCTACTACCGCACCGGCGACATCGGCGCCCGGGACGCGGACGGCTACATCACCTACGTCGGCCGGTCCGACGACGTCTTCAAGGCCTCCGACTACAAGATCTCCCCGTTCGAGCTGGAGAGCGCCCTGCTGGAGCACGAGGCGGTGGCCGAGGCCGCCGTGGTGCCCGCGCCGGACGAGCTGCGGCTCGCCGTACCGAAGGCGTACGTCGTGCTCGCGGCGGGCTGGGAGCCGGGACCCGACACCGCGAAGGTGCTGTTCGAGCACTCGCGCGACGTCCTCGCCCCCTACAAGCGCATCCGCCGCCTTGAGTTCGCGGACCTGCCCAAGACCGTCTCCGGCAAGATCCGCCGGATCGAACTGCGGGAGGCGACGGCCGCGGGGTCGGCCGCCGAGTACCGCGAGGAGGACTTCCGATGAACTCGCCGACGAACTCGCCGTTGAACTCGTACAGCCATGGAACCAGCGGGACTTCACTCCTCGGCGACACCATCGGCGCCGACCTCGACCGGGCGGTGGCCGCGTGGCCCGACCGCGAGGCACTGGTCGACGTGCCGTCCGGGCGGCGCTGGACGTACGCTCAATTCGCCGCCGACATCGACCAGTTGGCCCAGGCGCTGCTCGCGAGCGGTGTCGCGAAGGGCGACCGGGTGGGCATCTGGGCGATCAACTGCCCGGAGTGGGTGCTGGTTCAGTACGCCACCGCCCGGATCGGCGCGGTCATGGTGAACATCAACCCGGCGTACCGCACCCACGAGGTGGAGTTCGTCCTCAAGCAGGCGGGGATCTCGGTCCTGTTCGCCTCGGTGGCCCACAAGACGAGCGACTACCGGGCGATGGTCGACCAAGTGCGGGGAAAGTGCCCTGAGTTGCGCGAGGTCGTGTACATCGGCGACCCGAGCTGGGACGCGCTGCTGAGCCGCGGCACGGGGGACGAGCCGTACGCGGAACTGTCCTGCGACGACGCCATCAACATCCAGTACACGTCCGGCACGACGGGTTTCCCCAAGGGCGCCACCCTCTCCCACCACAACATCCTCAACAACGGCTATTTCGTGGGCGAGTTGATCGCCTACACCGAGCAGGACCGGGTCTGTATCCCGGTGCCCTTTTACCACTGCTTCGGCATGGTGATGGGCAACCTGGCGGCCACCTCGCACGGCGCGTGCATCGTGATCCCGGCCGCGTCCTTCGACCCGGCGGCGACCCTGAAGGCGGTCCAGCAGGAGCGCTGCACGTCCCTCTACGGCGTACCGACCATGTTCATCGCGGAGTTGAACCTCCCCGACTTCGCGACCTACGACCTCTCCTCGCTCCGCACCGGCATCATGGCGGGCTCGCCCTGCCCGGTCGAGGTGATGAAACGGGTGGTCGCCGAGATGCACATGGCGGAGGTGTCCATCTGCTACGGCATGACGGAGACGTCCCCGGTCTCGCTGCAGACGCGGATGGACGACGACCTGGAACACCGCACCGGCACGGTCGGCCGGGTCCTTCCACACCTGGAGGTCAAGGTCGTCGACCCGGCGACCGGCATCACCCAACCCCGGGGCACGGCAGGGGAGTTGTGCACCCGCGGCTACAGCGTGATGCTCGGCTACTGGAACGAGCCCGGCAAGACCGCCGAGGCGATCGACGCGGGCCGCTGGATGTACACGGGTGACCTCGCGATGATGCGCGAGGACGGCTACGTCGAGATCGTCGGCCGCATCAAGGACATGATCATCCGAGGCGGCGAGAACATCTACCCGCGCGAGATCGAGGAGTTCCTCTACACCCACCCGAAGATCGCGGACGTCCAGGTCGTCGGCATCCCGAACGAGCGCTACGGCGAGGAGGTCCTGGCCTGCGTCATCCCACGCGACCCGGCGGACCCGCTGACCCTGGAGGAACTGCGCGGCTTCTGCGAGGGCAGGTTGGCGCACTACAAGATCCCGAGCCTGCTCCAGGTCATGGACGCCTTTCCGATGACGGTGTCGGGGAAGGTGCGGAAGGTCGAGCTGCGGGAGCGGGCTGTTCGGGGTGCTGAGGGGTGAGGCGGTGAGGTGAGGGTGCGGAGCCCACGGGGTGATCGGCGGTAGGGCGCCGGCTCGCGGTACGGCTGGCGGGCCCGTGCGCTTCCGGTGAATCCTGGTGCCGCCCTCGGGCTGGTGCGGGTGGATTCGACGAGGCGGTCAACGCTGCACGAGGCGCTCGGCTGCGGGCGGATCGGTCGCCAGGCGTCAGGCCAAGAGCCGTCAGAACGGCCCGAGTCGGGCCCGTGCCCCGCGTGCCTCGACGGTCTGCGGCGCGTCTCATGGGACGGCCTGCGCGGCGGGTCATTCTTGGCCCGGCTGAGCGGGTGCCGCATGCCGTAGCCGGCGCAGAGTCGCCTCGAAGCCATGAGCGCCCTCAAATTCGGTTGCCGCCACACACGGGCCCCGCTCCAATGCCTCCATGACCGTTCACGGGCCTGCCGACCATGTCGAGCTGAACCGGCGCTACTGGGATGACCACGCGGCGGCCTCGCACGGTCCGCTCGCGCGGGGCCATTGGGCGGCGGCGCAGCCACGTTGGGGACTGTGGGCGACGCCGGAGTCGCAAGCCTCGGTGTTTCCCGAGGACATCGCCGGGTCGCGCGCGATCGAGCTGGGTTGTGGCACCGCGTACGTCTCGGCCTGGCTCGCGCGAGCAGGCGCCCACCCTGTCGGGATCGATCTGTCGCGTGAACAGCTCGCCACCGCACGGGAGATGCAGACGGAGTTCGGCCTCGACTTCCCCCTCGTGCTGGGCAACGCCGAGCAAGTCCCCTACGACGACGACACGTTCGACTTCGCGATCAGCGACTACGGCGCCTCGCTGTGGTGCGATCCCTACCGGTGGATCCCCGAGGCCGCGCGCCTGCTCGCTCCCGGCGGTCAACTGACGTTCACCCGCCGGTCACCCCTGTTCGCGCTCTGCACGCCGCCGGACGGAACCGCCGCCACCACGCTGCTCCGTCCACAGTTCGGCCTGCGTCGGCTGGACGGGGGCGGGGCAGTGGAGTTCACCCTCCCGCACGGCGACATGATCCGCCTGCTGCGATCCCACGGTTTCGTCATCGAGGACCTGATCGAAGTCCAGGCGCCCGAGTCCGCGCACCGGAACTACCCCGAGGTCTCCGCCGACTGGGCACACCGGTGGCCCAGCGAGGAAATCTGGAAAGCCCGCCTGGTCGGCTGACCGAAGGGGAAGCCATCGGCCTCGGCCTCGATGCCGGCGTCATGCACAGGCATCACGATCCACGGCCGGAGCACTAACTCCCCGCCGCGTCGAGTTGGTCCGCCAGGTCGTTCACCGGCTGGGGTGTGCCCGTGAGGTCGAGGACGAACAGGGGGATGCCGAGGGCGTCCGCGCGGGCGCGGGCGTCGTCGGTGTATCCGGCGAGGGAGAAGTAGACGCACTCGGTGGTCTCCGTCATGGCCGTCAGCCACAGGCACTCCACGTCGCGCAGTGAGGCCGGCCGCACGGTCGGGTCCACCTGCGCCAGGATGCCGCGGGCGGCAAGGCCGATGCCGGACGGCGGCCGCTGGTCGGCGCGGCGGATGTCCCGGTAGCCGAGCCAGCGCAGATACAGCGCGGCGGCGGTGACCGCGTCGCGCGCGGTACGGATCGTGACGGGCTGGAACGCGGGCCGGCCCTCGACGTCGGCGCGGACCTTGGTGGTCCTCGGGGCCGGTTCCGCCGTCGGCTCCGCCCCCGCGACCGGAATCCGCAGCAGCGTCCCGCACGGGCAGCCCAGCTCCGGGTACGGCCACTCGTCCAGCCGGCCGCAGGCCGCGCAGCGCACGGCGATCCAGTCCTCGTCCCACACCCGGTGGGTCACGACCGTCGCCACCCCGCGCGGGTCCAGCGGCGGGGCGACAGGGGCCCCGCACACACAGGGATACGACGGTGCCGCGTAGACGTGCTCACGTCGGCAACTGGGACAGCGCACCGACACGCTCTCGGACATGAGCCCCATAGTCCTCCTGAAAACCCCTGCTTGTCCGTCCCTTGACGGCCTTGGTCACCCCACTTACATTGAATTCCAGATAGTAGAAGTTAGATTCCACAATGCGGAAGTAGTCGAAATCCATCGGGGAGTTTTCACCGCGGGGCGCGCCGGTGATGCGAATCCGACAGCCGAAGCAGGAGTACTCCATGGCTCGTATGACCGCTGCCCGCGCGGCAGTCGAGATCCTCAAGCGCGAGGGCGTCAGCGACGCGTTCGGCGTCCCGGGTGCGGCGATCAACCCCTTCTACGCCGCGCTCAAGGCCTCCGGCGGTATCCACCACACCCTCGCCCGCCATGTCGAGGGCGCCTCGCACATGGCCGAGGGCTACACCCGTACCCGCCCGGGCAACATCGGTGTCTGCATCGGCACTTCGGGCCCGGCCGGCACCGACATGATCACCGGCCTGTACTCGGCGACCGGCGACTCGATCCCGATCCTCTGCATCACGGGCCAGGCCCCGACCGCCGTGCTCCACAAAGAGGACTTCCAGGCCGTCGACATCGCCTCGATCGCGGGCCCGGTGACCAAGATGGCGGTCACCGTCCTGGAGGCGGCCCAGGTCCCCGGCGTCTTCCAGCAGGCCTTCCACCTGATGCGCTCGGGCCGCCCCGGCCCGGTCCTCGTCGACCTGCCGATCGACGTGCAGCTCACGGAGATCGAGTTCGACCCGGAGACGTACGAGCCGCTGCCGGTCTACAAGCCGGCCGCGACCCGCGCCCAGATCGAGAAGGCGATCGGACTCCTCAACGCCTCCGAGCGCCCGCTGATCGTCGCGGGCGGCGGTGTCATCAACGCCGACGCGGCCGAACTCCTCGTCGAGTTCGCCGAGTTGACGGGTACCCCGGTGGTCCCGACCCTGATGGGCTGGGGTGTCCTCCCCGACGACCACGAACTGAACGCCGGCATGGTCGGCCTCCAGACCTCGCACCGCTACGGCAACGCGACCTTCCTGGAGTCCGACTTCGTCCTCGGCATCGGCAACCGCTGGGCCAACCGGCACACCGGCAAACTGGACGTCTACACGGCCGGACGGAAGTTCGTCCACGTCGACATCGAGCCCACCCAGATCGGCAGGATCTTCGCCCCCGACTACGGCATCGCGTCCGACGCGAAGGCGGCGCTGGAGCTTTTCGTCGAGGTGGCACGGGAGTTGAAGGCCGCGGGCACCCTCCCCGACCGTTCCGTCTGGGCGGCCTCGGCACAGGAGAAGAGGTCAACTCTCCAGCGGCGTACGCACTTCGACGACATCCCGATCAAACCGCAGCGCGTCTACGAGGAGATGAACAAGGCTTTCGGCCCGGGGACCCGGTACGTCTCCACCATCGGCCTCTCGCAGATCGCCGGCGCTCAGATGCTGCACGTCTACCGCCCACGCCACTGGATCAACTGCGGCCAGGCGGGTCCCCTCGGCTGGACCATCCCGGCCGCGCTGGGCGTCGCCAAGGCCGACCCCGAGGCGTCCGTGGTCGCCCTCTCCGGCGACTACGACTTCCAGTTCATGATCGAGGAACTGGCGGTCGGGGCACAGCACCGGATCCCGTACGTCCATGTCCTCGTGAACAACGCCTACTTGGGCCTCATCCGCCAGGCCCAGCTCGGCCTCGACATCAACTTCCAGGTCAACCTGGAATTCGAGAACATCAACTCGCCCGAGCTGGGCGTCTACGGCGTCGACCACATCAAGGTCGTCGAGGGCCTCGGCTGCAAGGCCATCCGCGTCACCGACCCCACCGAACTCGGCACGGCCTTCGACCAGGCCAGGAAACTCGCCGCGGAGTTCCGCGTCCCGGTCGTCGTCGAAGCGATCCTCGAACGAGTCACCAACATCGCGATGAGCAGGACGAACGACATCAGCGAGGTGGTGGAGTTCGAGGACGTGGCGACCGAGCCCGGCCACGCACCGACGTCGATCAGGCGCCTGAAGGTCTGAGACAAGATCTGGGACAAGTAGGGGCGGGCCCATCCGAAAGGATGGGCCCGCCCCTACTTCTTGGCAGGCGCGAAGCGCCGACCAAAGGGGCGCGGGGAACTGCGCGACCAGCCACAGACAACCCGCACCCCGCAACCGACAGAACCCGGCAGGACCTACCCGGCCCCACCCGGTTCACTGATCGTGGTGTTCCGACAACCCCGGCCAGTCCTCCGGCCCACCACCCTCCCACTCGATGAGATCACTCTCCTCGACCTCGACCCGATCCAGATCGACCAGCCGCAGGATCTCGACCACATCGTCGAGGTGGGAGGCGATCCCCAGGGTCTCCGAGCCACTGGTGACCCGGCGGGAGCCGTCCAGCGCCGGAGGGTGGACCACGATGCGCGGATGTTCCGGTGGATGTGCCATGTCTTCAGGCTGCTGCGCGCACGGCGGATCCGCACCCCGGAACACCGAAGAGCACCGGATACGGAACCGTCCGTGTCCGGTGCTGTTCGGTGTCATCGGGTGGGTGTTTCGGCCGGGACCGCGGCGGCGGCGACGGAACCGGATGCCTCTCCTCTCAGGTCGAGAAGAAGGACCCGGAACCTTCACCACCGCACTGGCTCGCACACCGCCGCGGTCCTGGCCCCGCCCGCGCGGTGCCGCCGACCACCCCTCATCCGGGTCGTCCGGCACACACGGGCTGTTGGTGGTTCCGGGCGGCGCCAACGCCTGGGCGCGACAGGACAGTTGTCAGCGCCGGCGCCGCCCGGAAGTCTCAGAGCCGGGCGCCGGAGAGGCGCTCGACGGCTCGCAGCAGTGCCGAGTGGTCGAGCCCGCCGTCGCCCTGCGCACGCAGGCTCGCGACCAGTTGGGCCACCACGGCGCCGACGGGCAGGGCGGCGCCGACATTGCGGGCCGCGTCCGTGACGATGCCCATGTCCTTGTGGTGCAGGTCGATCCGGAAGCCCGGCTTGAAGTCGCGGTCGAGGAAGTTGTCCTTCTTCCGCGTCAGCACCGTGGAGCCCGCGAGCCCGCCGTTGAGGACGTCGAGGGCCGCCGCCAGGTCCACGCCGGACTTCTCCAGGAAGACCACGGCCTCGGCGCACGCCTGGATGTTCACGGCGACGATCAACTGGTTCGCGGCCTTCACGGTCTGACCCGCACCGTGCGGACCGCACAGCACGATCGTCCTGCCGAGCGCGTCGAAGACCGGCTCGGCCTCCTCGAAGTCGGACTGTCCGCCGCCGACCATGATGGAGAGCACGGCCTCGATCGCGCCGGCCTCACCGCCGGAGACGGGCGCGTCCAGGACCCGAATTCCCTTGCCCGCGGCGGCCTTTGCCAGGTCGACCGAGGTCTGCGGGGTGATCGACGACATGTCGATCAGGAGGGCACCGGAGCGCGCGTTCTCCAGGATGCCGTCCGGGCCGTAGGCGATGGCCTCGACCTGGGGGGACGCGGGGACCATCGTGATCACCACGTCGGCGTCCCGCACGGCCTCGGCGATGGAACCGGCCGCGGTGCCGCCGGCGGCGGTCAGACGGTCCAACTTGTCCTGTTCCAGAGTGAATCCGGTGACGTCGTAACCCGCCTTGATCAGGTTCTCGGACATGGGCGAGCCCATGATGCCGAGGCCTATCCACGCGATCTTGGGGAGCTTGCTCATGGGGTGCCTCTCTACTGCGACTGCTGTGCGATGTCGGGGAGTTCAGCGCGCTGCGCGCGGGAGCCAGCCGAAGGCCTCGGCGCTCGGGCGGTCGCCGGGCTTGTACTCCAGGCCCACCCAGTTGTCGTAGCCGGCCTTACGCAGTCGGCCGAGGAGGTCCTCCAGCGGCAGCGACCCCGTGCCCGGTGCGCCGCGGCCGGGGTTGTCCGCGATCTGCACATGGCCGGTCTTCGCCGCGAACCGCTCGATCACGGACGGGAGTTCCTCGCCGTTCATGGACAGGTGGTAGAGGTCCATGAGGAAGCGCGCGTTGCCGAGGCCGGTCGCGTCGTTGACCTTGTCGACGACTGCTACGGCGGCGGGGGCGCTGACGAGCGGGTACAGCGGTGATTCGGGCTTGTTGAGGGCCTCGATCAGCAGGACCGCGCCGATCCGGTCGGCGGCGCGGGCCGCGAGGACCAGGTTCTCCAGCGCGAGCGCGTCCTGCTCGGCCGGGTCCACGCCGGCGACGCGGTTGCCGTAGAGCGCGTTGAGGGCCGTGGCGCCGAGCGAGTGGGCGAAGCCGGCGGCCACGTCGATGTTCGCGCGGAACTTCTCCGACTCCTCGCCGGGGAGCGACAGCGCGCCGCGGTCCGGTCCCGGTAGCTGTCCGGCGTAGAAGTTCAGGCCGGTGAGCTGGACGCCCGCGTCCTCCAACGCCCGCTTGAGCGCGTCGAGTTCGGACTGCGCGGGGGTGGGGGAGTCGACCCAGGGCCACCACAGCTCGACCGCGCCGAAGCCGGCCGCGGCGGCGGCCGCGGGGCGCTCCAGGAGCGGGAGTTCGGTGAAGAGGATCGACAGGTTGACGTTGAAGCGCTGGTCTTCGAATCCCATGGGGGCCGCGCTCCCTTCCGTGCGGAGGGCCAGTGGTGTAATTCCGTATAGTGGAAGTTTGTTTCTGCTTACTGGAAGATTGCCGTCGTGTGTCGGGGCTTGTCAAGAGGGCTCGGCGGAAATCGGCACCGTGCGTCAGGCGGTGCGCGTGCCCTGGGGGCGGGGAGGCTGCGCCGGGACGTCGTTCGTATCGTTGGACCGCAGGCCGACCACCCGGAAAGAGGACCTGGTATGGCGAGTGGGACGGACGAAGTGCGTCGGGCATGGGGCCGCGTGACGCGATGGCTGGAGCGGAACGCTCCGAAGAACGCTGCGGCATTGCAGCCCCCCGCGACGCCGAAGCGGATCGGCGAGGCGGAGAGCAGGCTGGGCCTGTCGCTCCCCGAAGAGCTGCGGGCATGGCTTCTCGTCAACAACGGCGTGGAAATGAAGGAGACCGGGCACGGGTGGCTCTCTCCGGCCCCCGGCAGCAGTTTCGTACCGTACGGATGGCATCTGCTGTCCACTGCCGAGCTGGTCAAGGTGTATGAGCGGCGGCTGGATTTCCAGAAGACGGGTGACGTGCCTGATGACGAGGACGACGAAGTCCTGGTGTGGCGTCGCGAGTGGTTCCCGTTCGTCGCCGACTGTGACGAGCTGAACGGAAAGTTTATCGACGTCAGGACGGGGGCGGTGGGGAAATGGAGCGACGGGGACATGAACCGCTTCGGGACGCACGGCTCCCTGACCGAGTTCTTCGATGAACTCGGTGATCTCCTGAGCGCGGACGCCCACGTGGTGGACGGCCGTATCGAGTGGCGCTGATCGGGGCCGAGCGGGAGCCGATTCGAGAATGTGACCTTGCTCATGCGGCTGAACTCGCATCGGCGGGGCGACCGGCCGTGGGGAGCACGGTGGCGTGCGGGCGGCTTGGCCGCGTGCACGGCGCGGGGGTGCCCTGGTCGGCTAGGGTCGGCCCTGTGGCGGACGAAGCGACTCCGTCCCGGTGGAATTGATCGGCCTGGGGCAGGTCAGAGGCGCTTTCTGGGGGCACGGTGCGATTGCGAGTGGAGTTCACGACAGAGCCCTTCGATCTCGACGAGGCCCCCGCGCATGCGCTGGTCGCCCGGGAGGTCATCGAAGTGGCGGAGCTGGACGCCGTGGACGTGGGGCCGTTCGGCAACACGGTCGAGGGGGGTGCCGACGCGGTGCTCACCGCCGTGGACGCGCTGCTGCGCAGGACCCTGGAGGCCGGCGCCACCCGGGTCTCGCTCCAGCTCAACGTGATCGGCGAGGGCGACCGGTGACCGGTATCGGGGACGAGCCGTTCATCACGGCCGTGAAGCCGCTGGTCGACGCCATGGGCGGCGAGATGGTCCCGCCCGACGAGGCCGGACCCGACGATGTCGTGCTCGCCTGGGAGGGCGCCGACGTGGTCGCCGTACGCCTGCCGCAGCTCGCGGATTCGCTGGACCACATCCTGGCCGCCCTGGAACGCAAGAAGGGCAAGCCCCTCGCGGACCTGGACCGCAAGGCCAAGCAGGAGGTCGTACGGATGCTGGAGGCGCGCGGCGCCTTCTCCGTGCGGCACGGCGTGGAGACCGTGGCGAGCGCCCTCGGGGTCAGCCGGTTCACCGTGTACAACTACCTGAACCGCGAGAAGGACGCCTGAGCGGGGCTTCCGGGAGTCCGGGTGGGGTTCCCGGGTGCCGGTGAGGCTCGCGGGCGGTACGGGCGAGGTGTCGGGGCGGCTTTGTTACCCGGAATTTTCAACAAACTGTTGACGTGGTGTTGTCGAGCGCGTTAGCTACTGCCAGCCCGTTCAGCACAAGGCCGCGGAGGCTCCCGTGACGTCGACTTCCACGCCGCCGGGACTCGCCCGGTTCAACACTCTGGAGGAGCCCGCGGCGTTCGCCGCCCTCCTCGAGGTGTGTGCCTCCACGGCGTGGGCGCGGCGGCTGCTCGCCGCCCGTCCGTACGCCGGACCCGAGGACCTGTACACCGCGAGCGACTCCGCGATGGCGGAGCTCACCGCCGACGACCTGGCCGAGGCGATGGCCGGTCACCCGCCGATCGGCCGCCCCAAGCCGGGCGACCCGACCTCCGCCCGCGAACAGCGAGGCATGGCGGGCGCCTCCGAGGACCTCAGGGCGGAGATGCTCGACCTCAACCTGGCGTACCAGGAGAGGTTCGGCCATGTCTTCCTGATCTGCGCCACCGGCCGCACCGGCGAGCAGATGCGCGACGCGGTCAAGGAACGCATCGGCAACGCGCCGGAGCGGGAACGCGAGATCGTCCGCACCGAGCTGGGCAAGATCAACCGCATCCGGTTGACCAAGCTCGTAGCGGAAGAAGCAGAGGAAGAAAAGGCATGAGCAGCACCAGCACCGCCTCGGTGTCCACGCACATCCTGGACACCAGCATCGGCCGCCCCGCCGTCGGTGTCGCCGTCCAACTCGCCGCCCGTAGCGGCCCGTTGGCCGACTGGCAGCCGCTCGGCGGCTCCGCGACCGACGCGGACGGGCGGTGCAAGGACCTTCCGGCGCTGCCGGCGGGCACCACACACGTACGGCTCGACTTCGCGGTGGAGCCGTACTTCTCGCAGCAGGACACCCAGCAAGCCGATACGCAGCAGGACGCCCCCGCGAATCGGGACGGCGGTACGACCGGCGTGTTCTTCCCGGAGGTGGCGATCACCTTCGCCGTACGGCCCGGCGAGCACTTCCATGTACCGCTGCTGCTCAACCCGTTCGGCTACTCCGTATACCGAGGGAGCTAGCAGACATGCCCACGATTCTTGGACAGAACCAGTACGGCAAGGCCGAGAACCGAGTCGTCAGGATCACGCGGGACGGCGCCACCCACCACATCAAGGACCTCAACGTGTCCGTGTCGCTGAGCGGCGACATGGACGAGGTCCACTACTCCGGCTCGAACGCCAACGTGCTGCCGACCGACACCACCAAGAACACGGTGTACGCGTTCGCCAAGGAGCACGGCATCGAGTCCGCCGAGCAGTTCGGCATCCACCTCGCCCGGCACTTCGTGACCAGCCAGGAGCCGATCAGGACCGCGCGGATCCGCATAGAGGAGTACGCCTGGGAGCGTACGACGGGGGGCCACTCCTTCGTCCGCAAGGGACAGGAGACCCGGCTCACCCAGATCACGTACGACGGCCGGAAGTGGGAAGTCGTCTCCGGGCTCAAGGACTTGACGGTGCTCAACTCGACGGACTCCGAGTTCTGGGGCTACGTCAAGGACAAGTACACGACGCTGCCCGAGGCGTACGACCGCATCCTGGCGACCGAGGTGTCCGGGCGCTGGCGCTTCAACTGGTCCGACGACGCACAGGAGATGCCGAACTGGGAGGAGTCCTACGAGCAGACGAAGCAGCACCTGTTCCGGGCCTTCGCCGAGACGTACTCCCTCTCGCTCCAGCAGACCCTGTACCAGATGGGTTCGCGGATCATCGACAACCGCGGCGAGATAGACGAGGTCCGCTTCTCGCTCCCCAACAAGCACCATTTCCTCGTGGACCTGGCGCCGTTCGGGCTGAAGAACGACAACGAGGTCTACTTCGCCGCCGACCGCCCCTACGGCCTGATCGAGGCCACCGTCCTGCGGGACGGCAGCGAGGCGCTCATCCCGGCCGACCTCACCAACCTCTGACGCGAACTCGGTACGGAAGCAAGGAAGTTGGGACCAACGATGGAAACGATGATTCAGCGCGTCGTCATCGAGAACTGCGCGATCGCGACGGTGGACGCCGCCGACACCGAGTACGCCACCGGGTATGTCGTCATCGCCGGCAACCGCATCGAGTCGCTCGGCGCGGGCAAGGCGCCCGAGGGGCTCGCCGATGTGGTCCGGCGCATCGACGCGACCGGCCACCTGGTGACCCCCGGTCTGGTCAACACCCACCACCACTTCTACCAGTGGATCACCCGGGGCCTGGCCACCGACCACAACCTCTTCGACTGGCTCGTCGCGCTGTACCCGACCTGGGCGCGCATCGACGAGCCGATGGTCCGCGCCGCCGCGCAGGGCTCCCTCGCGATGCTGGCCCGCGGCGGTGTGACCACCGCGCTGGACCACCACTACGTCTTCCCGCAGGGCTCCGGCGACCTCTCCGGCGCCATCATCGGCGCCGCCCGCGAGATGGGCGTCCGCTTCACCCTGGCCCGCGGCTCCATGGACCGCAGCGAGAAGGACGGCGGACTGCCCCCGGACTTCGCCGTCGAGACCCTGGAGGGTGCCCTCGCCGCGACCGAGGCGACGGTACGGGAGCACCACGACGCCTCCTTCGACGCGATGACCCAGGTGGCCGTGGCCCCCTGCTCGCCGTTCTCCGTCTCCACCGAACTCATGCGTGAGGGCGCCGAGTTGGGCCGCCGACTCGGCGTACGGCTGCACACGCACGGCTCGGAGACGGTCGAGGAGGAGCAGTTCTGCAAGGAACTGTTCGGCATGGGCCCGACCGACTACTTCGAGTCCACCGGCTGGCTCGGCGAGGACGTGTGGATGGCGCACTGCGTCCACATGAACGACTCCGACATCGCCGCCTTCGCCCGCACGAAGACCGGTGTCGCCCACTGCCCCTCCTCCAACGCCCGCCTCGCGGCCGGTATCGCCCGCGTCCCCGACATGCTCGCCGCCGGCGTCCCGGTCGGCCTCGGCGTCGACGGCACCGCCTCCAACGAGTCCGGCGAACTCCACACCGAACTGCGCAACGCCCTCCTCATCAACCGCCTCGGCGCCCACCGCGAAGCGGCCCTCAACGCCCGCCAGGCCCTGCGCCTCGGAACGTACGGCGGCGCCCAAGTCCTGGGCCGCGCAAGCGAGATCGGCTCCCTGGAGCCGGGCAAGCTGGCCGACCTGGTGCTGTGGAACCTGGACACCCTCGCGCACGCCTCGATCGCCGACCCGGTGACCGCGCTGGTCTTCGGCGCGGCGGCCCCGGTCACCGCCTCGTTCGTGAACGGCCGTCAGATCGTCGAGAACAACCGCCTGTTGCACGTCGATGAGGACGCCATCGCCCGCTCCACGCGGGAAGAGGCCCGGCGGCTGGCGCGGATCGCCGCGCAGGGCTGACGAGTTGGCCGGTCGACCGGCTGCTCTTCAAGATCTCCGGTTGAGGGGGACGGCCCTCATCCGGTGGCCGTGGCCGGGGCGTGCGCGGATGTGCGCGCCCCGGAACGGCCTTGTCCGTGCCCGTCAGTCGATCGCGTAACCGTCCCCGTACACCTTCCACTTGAGCGGTGTGTCCAGGTCGAGGTTGCCCGCCTTCAGGAACACCCGCTGGGCCGTCTCGACCCGGGTCACGTCGCTGTGCGCCTCCTCCTGCTTCATCGCCCAGACACGGGCGTCGAGGAAGGCGTTGACATACGTCGTCTCGTTGCCGCCGTCCGTGGGTGTGGCCGCGTGTGTGCGTGCCCGGGCGCGGATGCCGCCGAAGCAGAGGGGGTCCGTGCCCGGGCCGTGCATGACCATCGCGTCGTAGTAGACGAACTGCCCGAGTGTGCCCACCCCGTCCTTCTTGGCACGCGCCACGGCCGGATCGAAGTACCCGCGGTCCCGTTCGTCGCGCTGCGCCTTGCGGAACGCCGACGTCAGCGCGGCCTTCCGCCACGCCGCCGGGAAGCCCGGGGCCAGCCCCTCGTGCGAGGCGGTGCCGTCCACGGCGCGCAGCGCGGGCAGACAGCCGGCCAGCACATTGCCCGGAACCCGGTTCGTGTACAGCTCGACGAGGGCCAGCATGTCGCCCGTACCGGAGCAGAAACCGATGATCCCGCCGGTGTAGCCGCGCCCGTCGCCGATGTCCTCGATGTACGGGTACTGCGCCTCCCAGTCCAGGGAGGAGTTCTCCGCGCTCGACACCAGCCGCATCGCGAGGTCTTTCTTCGCCGGGGCGTCGAGCCCCGTCGCACCTGCCGTCGCGGCATCGGCGGACGGCCACCGGCTCGCGATCGCCGCCGTACCGAGGGCTGCGAGCAGGGTGCGGCGGGTGGCTGTTCTTCGGAAGATCGGCACGCGGTTTCTCCAAGGCGGGCGCGGTACACGGCAACTGCGAAAGGCAGCCGAGACTCGCGCGTCAACTTGGGAGATGCGTGGGGTGGTGTTGGCAGGTCACTGTGAATTCCCGGGCCACGCCATGAGGTTGGCGAACAGCTCGGCCTGCTCGATGGCGTCGTCGAGGGCGTGGTGCGTGTGCCGTCGGCGGGAGAGCAGGTCGCGCGGCATGCTGCCTTTCGCCACGGCGCGCAGGGGCAGTCCGGCCTTCGTGGCGTACAGCGTCTTCATGTCGAGACAGCCGGAGTGCCCGAACGGGCTCGCGCCGGTGAAGCGGATCAGATACCAGTACAGGAACATCCAGTCGTACGACGCCGGGTAGCCGCACATCACCGGCTGCGCGCCCACGGCGACTTCACGCACCCAGTCGCCGAACTCGGCGAGAGCGGCGGCGGGTTCGGCTCCCTCGGTCCGCAGCCGGTCACGGTCGAGCCCGCTCACCGCCAGCGCCTCCGGCACGAACTCCTCGCTGATCGGCCGCAGTTCACGGTAGAAGGTCAGCTTCTCCGGGTCCGCCGCGGTGAACCCCTCGGCGTCCTGCGTCCCGGCGACGGCCGCGCCGAGGCTCAGCATGGAGTACGGCCCCGGGATCGGGCCGTCGGCTTCGATGTCGAGGGAGATGTACAGGCTGGGTCTGACGCGGCGGGCGGACATGGCCCGCAGTTTGACAGCCACGGCCGCTGCCCTGCATCCGGATTCAGCCGCCCCGGACTGCCTGACAGGGGCTGACCGCGGGAAGCCGGCCGGTCAGGAACGAGCGGGGTGGGACACCCATCAGGGTGCGGAAGTCGGTCGTCATGTGCGACTGGTCGAAGTAGCCGGCGGCGGCGGCCAGTTCGGACCAGCCGGCGCTGCCCGCCCGGGCGGCGAGGGTGCGGATCCGGTCGATACGGGCGTAGTGCTTCGGGGAGACACCGACACCGTCGGTGAACAGGTTCCGCAACTGGCGTTCACTGACGGCCAGTTCCCGGGCAACGTCCCGTACCTGTGCGGGCGCCCGGTCCATCCGCACGGACAACGCCTCGACGGCCGCCCGCAGCAGTGCTGTCCGGGCCGGATCCGCCGGACTGGCCAGCAGCCCCGGCAGCACCTCGGCGATGCGTGGCAGCGCCTCCCGCGGGTCCAGCCACCGCACCTCACGGGCGAACCGGCGGGCCGCGCCGCCCGGCAGGTCGTCCAGCGGCACCACCCGGCCGACCAGTCCGGCGGCCGCGACACCCAGCAGGGGCCGGGCCGTACCCGGTGCGAGGCGCAGCTCCACACACTCGATGTGGGCCTTCCCCTCGTGGTAGGCCGCCCGCACCCGTGGTCCGACGGCGAGGACGTCACGCCGCCCGTCCCCCGTCACCCGCAGGACCACCTTGACCACCGCGTCCGGAAGCTGGACGAACGTCCCCTCGGGCGGCTCGCTGAAGGACATGGTCCGCACCTCGGCGATCCACGGGCGCAACGCCGCGGGTGTGGTCGGGAGTGGCTCGGCGATGGTCATCGGCACCTTTCCACCGTAAGGGACCGGGGCCGCCGTCACAGCGGGCCGGCCGTGCCGGAATTTCCAAGAGCCGAGCGCCCCGGCGGGCCCACCGTGGACCACATGATTCTGGTGACGGGTGCCACGGGCACCATCGGAAGTGACGTCGTACGACAACTGGCCGAGCACGGCGCGAAGGTGCGCGCGCTGACCCGTGAACCGGCGAAGGCGCGGCTGCCCGCCGGGGTGGAGGTGGTGCGCGGGGACTACGGCGAACCGGCGTCCCTGGACGCCGCGTTGGCCGGTGCGACGGCCGCGTTCCTGCTCCGTCCGCCCGGCCCGGACGAGGGACAGGACGCGGCACTGGTCGCCGCGGCGCAGGCCGCGGGTGTGGGCCGGCTGGTGAAGCTCTCCGCCATCGGGACCGGCGATTCCGCTTCCGGGCCCTCCGGGCAGTGGCACGTGGACGGCGAGCGGGCCGTGCGGGACAGCGGGCTCGACTGGACGGTGCTGCGGCCGTCGTCGTTCGCCTCCAACACGCTGACCTGGCTCCCGGCCCTCCGGGCGGGCGAGCCGGTGCCCAACATGACCGGGGACGGCGCGTCGGGCGTGATCGACCCGCGGGACATCGCCGAGGTGGCGGTGCGGGCGCTGCTCGACGCCGGGCACGAGGGGCGGACGTACATCCTCACCGGCCCCGAGGCGATCACCGTTCCCGGCCAGGCCGCCGTGCTCGCCGAGGTTCTCGGCCGCCCGGTCCCGGTCCGGAACCTGTCCCCGGACGGGACCCGCGCCTTCCTCCGTACGGCCTGGGGCATGGACGAGATCGGGGCGGCCGGTGCGGTGACCGGCCTGGCGTTCGTCCGGGCCGGCGGCAACGAGGTCGTCACCGATGACGTACGCGAGGTCCTGGGCCGCCCGGCGCGGACCTACCGGGAGTGGGCCCAGGACCACAGGGCGGCGTTCGAGGAGGGGTGATCCGAGCGGCGGCGGGGGCGTCAGTCGCGCCCTCGCAGTGTTGCCGCCGCCAGGGCCAGCGCTCCCGCAGCGATCAAGGCCGCGACCCGGAAGGCGAGTCGGTACCCCTCCGCGGTCGCCGGGATCAACTCCGCACCCCTGGCCAGCAGTCCGTCGGTTCGTTCCGCCGCCAGTGTCGACAGCACTGCCAGGCCCAGTGAACCACCCACC
This sequence comes from Streptomyces sp. NBC_01478, assembly GCF_036227225.1. Classification (GTDB taxonomy): domain Bacteria; phylum Actinomycetota; class Actinomycetes; order Streptomycetales; family Streptomycetaceae; genus Streptomyces. Next base: position 9,310,369 of record NZ_CP109444.1, read on the forward strand.
ACCTGTGTGGTGTTGAAGAGGCCGGAGGCCAGTCCCGCGTCCTCCTCCCGTGCTCCCGACATGGCGAGCCCGGTCAGTGCGGGCATCGCGGCGGCGAAGCCGGCGGCCAGCAGGAGCAGCGCGGGCAGCACGTCCTGGACGTAGGAGCCGTCGGCCGGGGCGCGGCCCAGCAGGGCCATGCCGGCGATGATCAGGACCAGCCCGACCAGCAGTACCCGGTAGGCGCCGAAGCGGCCGATGGTCCGGGCCGACAGGCCCAGCATCAGGACGCCGATCGCGACCGGCGCCGGCAGGAACGCCGTGCCGGTGAGCAACTCGCCGAAGCCCAGCACGCGTTGGGCGTACAACGCGCCGATGAACTGGAAGCCGAACATCGTGCCGATCATCAGGATCTGCACGGCGTTCGCGCCGGTCAGCAGTCGGGAGCGGAACAGTCTCAGGCGGAGCAGCGGGCGGGCCGCCCGGGCCTGGCGGACGGTGAACGCCACGAACAGGGCCAGGGCGAGGGCCGTCAGGAGCAGAGTGGCGGTGAGGGAGCGGTCACCGGTGCCGACGATCACGTACACCGTGAGCATCAGCGCGCCGGTGATCAGCGCGGCCCCCGGATAGTCGGCGCCGCTGCCGAGCCCGGAACCCCGCTCCGGGGCGAGGACGCGGACGGCCGCCAGCCACGCCACGATCCCGATCGGCAGGTTGATCAGGAAGATCCAGTGCCAGTTCAGGGCCTGGGTCAGCGCCCCGCCGAGGAAGGTGCCGAGCGCCCCGCCCCCGGCGCCGACCGCGCTGAACACCGCGATCGCGCGGGCCAGTTCACGCGGCTCGGGGAAGAGGGCGACCAGCATCCCGAGGACCACCGCCGAGGCCATCGCCCCGCCGACGCCCTGCACCGCCCGGGCCGCGATCAGCATCCCCTCACTCGTCGCGACCCCGCACAGCACGGACGCCGCGGTGAACACGGCGAGCCCCGCCGTGAACATCCGTTTGCGGCCCACCAGATCGCCCAACCGGCCGACGAGCAGCAGCAGTCCGCCGAACGGGATCAGATAGGCGTTGACGACCCAGGCGAGCCCCGGCTCCGAGAAACCGAGATCGCTCTGGATCGCCGGCATGGCGACCGTGACGATGTTGCCGTCCAGGATCGTCATCAGCGTCCCCGCGCACAGGACGACGAGGGACGCCCAGCGGGAGTACGTTCGTTCCAGCCCTCGCGGCGGTGACGCGGACAGGGTCGACATGGCTCGTGGCCTCCAAAGTTCTCCGTAGTGCCTATAAGGGCACGACTTGTAACGGAGTACATCGTGAGGAACCATGGAGGCCCTCGTAAGGAGGCACGTGGATGTCCCAAGGGAACACCGGTGTTACCGCCCAGGTCGTGAACGCACACGCCTGTCCGGTCCGCGAAGTTCTTGACAGGGTCTCCGGCAAATGGAGCGTGCAGATCCTGGTCGCGGCGGCCCACGGCCCCATCCGCTTCACCGAGTTGGAGCGGAGCATCGAAGGCATCAGCCGCCGCATGCTGACCCTCACCCTGCGCAACCTGGAGCGCGACGGACTCGTCACCCGCACCGTGCACCCCACGGTGCCACCGAAGGTCGAGTACGAACTCACCCCGGTGGCGCAGGAGTTGCACGAGACCCTGCTACGGCTGACGGACTGGGCCGAGCGCAATCGCGTCTACATCGCGGAGTCCCGCGCGGCCTACGACACCGAGCGCGAGCCGGCGTAGCCGCCGCTCACAACCCGAACAGACCCGGATTCGTCGTCAACTTCTTGAAGAAATCCTGTGGTTGGGCGACCAGCCTGCGTTCCTTGAGGTCCAGCAGCCCGCCGACCGACGCGGCCTCGGCGGAGACCGTGCCGTCCGCCTTGGTGATCGTCTGCAGGACCCGGAACGTCTTGCCCTCGCCCCACTCGAAGACGCAACTCACCTCGACGTCCTCGCCCGCGCGCAGCTCGCGGAGATAGCGGACGGTCGTCTCCAGGACGACCGGCGCGACCTCTTGGGCGAGCAACTCGGCCTGGCCCACCCCCGCCGCCTGCAACAACGCCCAGCGGGCGTGCTCCGCGTACTGGAGATACACGCTCTGATTGAGGTGTCCCAGGCTGTCGGTCTCGTACCCGCGGACGGTCACCGGGACGGAAAACGGCTCGCTCACTGCGTTCCCTTCTCGCACTGATGGACGATCTGCCCTCCCGATCTTGGCATGTCCCTCAGGTCCTTCGCGGTGAGGCCAGCAGATAACTCGCCCCCGTTCGCGGCTCGTTGTGCTCGCTCACCTGCCAGCCCGCCCGCTCCAGCGTCCCCGCACAGGCGCGCAGCGCCGCCCCGTCCGGGTCGCGTACGGCGACCGCCTCCGGCTGCGGGGTCGTCCGCACCCGGTAGCCCTCGGCGTCCGGCCCGGCGGGCCGGTGCCCGGCGGCCTCCAGGGCGAGCGCGGCGGCCCGCACCAGATGCGTGCGCTCCCAGCCGCACGGCCGCTCCACGGAGCCGTCCGGGTTCGTCATGCGGCGCAGCTCCAGCAACCCCTGCCAGGCGCTGTGCACTTCACGGGTGCGGGCCGGACCGGTGACGACCGCCGTCTCCTCGCCGCCGATGCGCGCGGCGAACACCCCGGCGGTCGTGGGCACTTCCACGACGGGCTCGGGAACTTCCGGTGGAGACTCCCGTGTGCGATGGCCCGCCGGGGTCAGGAAGTGGTCGTGCGGCGGGCGCGGGTGCCGGAACGCGAGCCCTCGCTTCACCAGCGCGGCGAGCTGCGTCTCCGTACCCCGCAGCCGGCCGGTGACGGGGTCGGCGGCGTCGATGACACGCCGTTGCGCGGCGGTCGGCGGTCGTGTCACGGCGTGCTCCTCCCCATGGATCGCTGCGTACGAGGGCCGGGATCAATGCGTCCGGGCGACTCGTTCGAAGGCTACGACGGGGGTCTGACATTCCACGCCGAGATCACCGGCCGCCCGTGTTCCGTGCTCAGCCGGCACAGCGTCCCGGTCGCGAGCTGGAACAGCGCCCCGTCCGACGGCGGCAGTCCGAGCCGCCGCGCCGTGAGGACCCGTAGGAAATGTCCGTGTGCCACCAGGACGACCACGCCCTCGGTGTTCGCGAGCGCCGCGTCGACCTCGGCCAGCACGCGGTCGGCGCGCCGGCCCACCTGGTCCGGGCTCTCCCCGGGATGGTCCGGCGGCCCGGGCGCCACCCCGTCGGTGAACAGGAACCAGTCCGGCCGGGTGCGCTGGATCTCGACGGTCGTGATCCCCTCGTAGCCGCCGTAGTCCCACTCCCGCAGATCCACGTCGACACGTACGTCCGTCAGGCCGATCAGCTCGGCGGTCTCCCGCGCCCGCTGCAAGGGGCTGACGAACGCGGCGCCGACCCGGTGCGAGCGGATCAGCGGGACAAGGCCGCGTGCCTCCTCCCGCCCCTTGGCGGTCAGCGGGACATCGGTCCAGCCGGTGTGCCGCCCCGACCGGGACCATTCGGTCTCTCCGTGCCGTACGAGGAAAAGATCACCCATACCTCACAGGCTATGGGCCCACTGCTCCAACGTCGCGAAATCGGTCTCGCGCAGTCCCTTGCGCGGGTTCACCTGGAGCAGCAGCGCCGGCCCGTCGTGGTGTACCTCCACATGCCTCACGTCCCGGTCGGTGATCATGTCGTCGGCCCAGACGAAGGGCCGCCCCGCCGCCCAGGCCACGATCTGGCGGGTCTTCCAGTAGAGGCCGTCCGGGTCCCTGGTGAACAGTTGGGTGAACTCGATCACCGGCAGGTCGCCGGGGAGCCCGACCGCCGGCGCGATCAGCTCGTTGGCCTGGTGCATCCAGGTGGTGGCCCAGGCGGGCTCGTACGGCAGCGCCAGTATTCGCTCGCCGTGCCCCGGGTGGAGCCGCACCCGCAGCCCCCGCCGCAGTCGCCGGGTGCCCGGCTTCTGCCGGGCCGACCAGTTCGCCGGCCAGAGCCGGTGGGTGACATAGCCGCGATGGCGCAGGAACCGGGCGCCGTACGGGTTCAGGGGGCCGTCGACGTCGAGGAGCAGTAAAGGGAGGTCCGTCATGCGGAGGAGCTACCCAGGGCGGGGCGAAGGTATCTGTTACTGGCGATACCCGCCGAGGAACCGCCCGATCCGCCCGATCGCGGCCTCCAGGTCGTCCGCGTACGGCAGCGTGAGGATGCGGAAGTGGTCCGGGGTGGGCCAGTTGAAGCCGGTGCCCTGGACCACCTGGATCTTCTCCCGGAGCAGCAGGTCCAGGACGAACTTCTCGTCGTCGTGGATCTTGTGCACCTTGGGGTCGAGCCGCGGGAACGCGTACAGGGCGCCCTTCGGCTTCACGCAGGACACCCCGGGGATCTCGTTCAGTTTCTCCCACACCACGTTGCGCTGTTCGTGCAGTCGCCCGCCGGGGACGGTCAGATCGCGGATGGACTGACGGCCGCCGAGCGCGGCCTGGATGGCGTACTGCGCGGGCGCGTTGGGGCACAGCCGCATGGAGGCCAGCATCGTCAGGCCCTCCAGGTAGTTCTTGGCGTGCTGCTTCGGGCCCGTGACCACCAGCCAGCCCGAGCGGAAGCCGGCCACCCGGTACGTCTTCGACAGGCCGCAGAAGGTGAGGACGACCAGGTCGGGGGCGAGGGCCGCGGCCGAGTGGTGCACGGCGTCGTCGTAGAGGATCTGGTCGTAGATCTCGTCGGCGAAGACCATCAGGCCGTGTCGGCGGGCGAGGTCGAGGATGCCCTCGACGATCTCCTTGGGGTAGACGGCGCCGGTGGGGTTGTTCGGGTTGATGATGACGACGGCCTTGGTGCGGTCGGTGATCTTCGCCGCCATGTCGTCCAAGTCGGGGTACCAGTCGGCCTGTTCGTCGCAGAGGTAATGGACCGCCTTGCCGCCGGAGAGGGTCGTCACCGCCGTCCAGAGCGGGAAGTCCGGGGCGGGGATGAGGATTTCGTCGCCGTCCTCCAGCAGTGCCTGTACGGCCATGGAGACCAGCTCGGAGACGCCGTTGCCCAGGAACACGTCGTCCACGTCGACTTCGAGACCCAGGGTCTGGTAGCGCTGGGCGACCGCGCGACGGGCCGAGAGGATGCCGCGCGAGTCCGTGTAGCCGTGAGCCTGGGGGAGCATCCGGATCATGTCCTGGATGATCTCCTCGGGCGCCTCGAAGCCGAAGAGCGCGGGGTTGCCGGTGTTCAGGCGCAGGACGCTGTGGCCCGCCTCCTCCAGTGCGTTGGCGTGCTCGATCACCGGACCGCGGATCTCGTAACAGACCTCGCTGAGCTTGCTCGACTGCCGGAACTCCATTGCGCCCTCGCCCCATCGGGTTCGTGTGTTGCTTGGTTTTACCAAGTGTGAGCTTGGAAAGTCCAACAACATGTCTAGACTGCGTCGCATGTCACCTCGCCGAAGCTACGACCAGTACTGTTCCGCGGCCCGGGCGCTCGACCTCGTCGGCGACCGCTGGACCCTGCTGATCGTCCGCGAACTCCTCGCCGGCCCGCGCCGCTACACGGACCTGCACGCCGATCTGCCGGGTGTCAGCACGGACGTACTCGCCTCACGGCTGAAGGACATGGAGCGGGACGGGCTGACGACGCGGCGGCGGCTGCCGCCGCCCGGTGCCGCCTACGTCTACGAACTCACCGGCCGGGGGCGGGAGTTGCTGCCCGTGCTGCAAGCCCTCGGTGCCTGGGGTGCGCCCGAGTTGGGCGAGCGACGGCCCACGGACGCGGTGCGCGCGCACTGGTTCGCGCTGCCGCTGCTGCGGGCGCTGGAGGGCGAGGGACTCGTCGAAGTCCAACTGGAGGAGGGGGAGTTCCATGTGTTCGTGGGGGAGGACGAGGGCGGCCCGGTCTACGGCGAGGGGCTCGCGCCTCGGGAGCCGGACGCCCGGCTGGTGCTCGGCGTCGAGACCTGTACGGCCGTCGCCCAGGGGGAGTTGAGCCTTCCCGACGCGGTGCGCGCCGGACGCGTGGAGGTCAGCGGCGAGGGCACGCTGGCGAAGGCGCTGCGGGAGGCCTGACAAGGGGCCGTATATGACAGAAGGCCCGCCAGGGGCGGGCCTTCTGACGAGACGTCACATACCGGGCGGCGGTGTCGCGCGCCGGGGCCGGCCCGCCCCCCGCGTCAGCGCGTAGCCGCCGATCCCCGCGAGCGCGGCCAGCACGCCGCCCACGCCGGTCCACGCCCAGCGGTCGGACCACCAGCCCGACGACCAGCCGCCGTCGGGCTCGATGCTGGACAGCGCCGCCGACGTGGACGACGAACTGTCCTCGTCCGAGGTCGACTTGGCCGCGATCCCCGGCGTCAGCGGCTGCGCCAGCGAGCCGTCCACCGCCGCCGAACCGCCGATGTCCTTGGAGTCCACCCGCAGTTCGGCGCTCACCGGCTGGCCCAGGTCCGAGGACTGGAGGTCCACGACCGTCAGCCGGACGTAATAGGTGCCGGGCAACGGGTCGTTGGCCCACTGCTCCGACCAGGCGCGGACCGTACGCAGCGTGCACGCCAGGTCCAGGGAGGCGGTTCCCTGCGCGGCGGTGCGCGTCGCGGCCCCGTACTGGCAGGCCTGGCGGCGCCGGAGTCCGTCGTAGACGTCGAGCTGCCAGGTCTGGCCCGCGTGCGTGTCCGGGAGCTTCACCGTCGCCTTGACGGTGGGGCGTTGACCGGCGTCCGCGGCGAACGACCAGTACAGGTAGTCACCCGTGGAGCCGCTCGCGGTGGCCTGCTGGCCCTGGTCGAGTTCCGTGGCCGTACGGAAGGAGGTGCCGGCCTGGGTGGGGGCCGAGCCGTCGTCGGAGGAGGAGGCGCTCGCGGACGGCGAGGAGTCCGCCGCCGCGGGGCCCGCGGCCAGTCCGGTCATGAGCAGTGCGACGCTCAACGCACGTGTGATCCGCATCAGTTGGTCCTCCAGACCGCGACACGCCAGCGGGACACCCAGCCCCAGAGCAGACCCGCCACGAAGCCGGTCAGCACGAGTGCGCCGAGCAGCCACCAGCCGCGGCCGAGGCCGAAGGAGGCCACGTCGCTCGCCTTGCTGGGTCCGTCCACGACGTCCACGGTCAGTTCGAGGGGCAGACCGGGCGTGGTCTTCACCCCGGAGGCCGCCGAGAAGGAGTTGGTGACCTGGAGACACACGGTCTCGGCCGGCGCCTCGTCGTCGTCGCTCTCGGCCTTCGGGTAGCGCAGCCCGGTGGAGATGACGTCCGTACGGCCGTTGCCCGTGCCCTCGCCGCGCACGATCTCGCGGCCGTGCACGGTGACCGCCCGCAGCAACACCCCGTAGTCCGGGTTCACTTCACGGTCCGCGCCGACGCTCACCGAAGCACGCAGCTCCTGGCCGGGGTCGACGTCCACGCGGTAGAAGCGCTGCTTGCCGAACTCCTCGCGGTCCGTGTACAGACCGGACTTGAGGGTCGGGGCGCTGGAGCACTGGGCGGTGCCCTCGGTGGCGACCGGTGTCACCACTGGATCGGCGGCCCGGTCGACCAACTGGCCGACCCGGTCGGAGAGTTCCTCCTTGTGCTGCACGGAGGTGTAGGTGCCGCCGGTCGCGTCCGCGATGCAACTGAGCTGGTCGCGGGTCTTGGCGTCCGGCACCAGACCCAGCGTGTCGATGGTCAGGCCGATGCCCTTGGCCGCGATCTCGCGCGCCACCTCGCACGGGTCCAGCGGCTGGCAGGTGTCCTCGCCGTCACTGATCAGGACGATACGGCGGGTGCCGTCACCGCCGTTCAGGTCGTTCGCCGCCTTCAGCAGCGCGGGCCCGATCGGCGTCCAGCCGGTGGGCTGGAGCGTCGCCACCGCGGTCTTGGCCTCGGTGCGGTTCAGGGTGCCCACCGGGTAGAGCTGCGCGGTGTCCTTGCAGCCCGTCTTGCGGTCGTTGCCGTGGTAGTCGGCGCCCAACGTGCGGATGCCGAGCTGCACTTCCTCGGGTGTCGCGTCGAGCACCTCGTTGAACGCCTGCTTCGCCGCTGCCATCCGCGAGCCGCCGTCCATGTCCTTGGCGCTCATGGATCCGCTGACGTCCAGCACGAGTTCGACCTTGGGGGAGGCCGTGGAGTCCGTCTCGTCGGCGACCGCTCCGGCAGGGAAGGCGACCCCGGCCGTGAGGGTGGCGAGCAGGGCACAGATTCCCGCCGCCAGCCGTTGTCTTGTGATCATCGCCGGATCCTATTGATCAGATGGACCGGGCTCCAAAACGAGCGGGTTGGGCAGCGCGGTCCACTGGTCCCCGGGCAGCTCCGGCGACAGCCGCATCAACGTCAACGCCTTGGCCGGCAACGGCCGTTCGAGCAGCGTGCGCAGGTCCGGCGTGCGCGGCAGATCCGGTACGACGGCCGCCAGCGCCGCCCTGAGCGCCGTACCGGAACCCGCCGTACCCGCGAGCGCGCCCGCGACGAGCGAGCCGAACAGCTTGCGCCGCAGGGTGACTTCGTCGTCGGTGACGATGCGTCCGGTCAGCTCCGGTACCGGAATCCCCTGCTCGGCAAGGCGCTTGGGGCTGACGCGGATGTCGGCGAGATCGCGGTACACCAGGCGTACGGGGGCACCCGTCCGGTCGAGCACCACCAGCAGGTTCTGACCGTGTGCCTCAAGGGCCACACCGGACTCCAGCAGCCGCAGACCGACGACGAGGGCGAGACGTGTGAACTCGGCCAGCCAGCCCGGCGATCGGGGCAGGCCGGTCACCGCGAGGGCGGCCACCGGCAGGACCCGTTCGCCCGCGTCCGTGTCCGCGTACGTCTGCGGCGACTCGCGCAGCACGGCGGCGAGATCGGGGGAGTCGGCCGTGACCGCGCCCAGCGTGCGGGTGACGTGCAACAGGCCGTCCGAGCGGGCCGCCAGGGTCTCCCCGAACGCCGACAGCGTCGCCGACAACCCGATCGAGTAGACCGAGATGTCCCGCACCGAGGACGTGAGCCGGGCGCTCAGCGCGGTCTTGACATGCGGCCCGTCCGCCAGCGCGAGGGTCCGCAGGGACATCAGCGGATGCGCGTCGAGCGGACCCTCCCCGGTCCGCTTCAGCACATGCGCCGCCTGCCACGGGTGCACCGGGATCAACAGCCGCCCCGCGTCCCGCAGTCCGTCCGGCCACTCACCGGTCAGCAGACACTCGTCCGCCCCGACCGGCACCGACCCCAGCGCCACCACGGGCCGGTGCTCGGGCCCGTACGCGAGCTGCTCGGCCACCGAGAACCCGGGTCGGGACCGGCAGTTGGGGTGGAAGGGATGCCCGTCGACGATCCGCTGCTCCCACTCCCAGTCGTGCGCCGGCCAATCAGCCGAACGGGCAGGCTGGTTGGCCCGCGACAGCGCCAACGAGGCCACGCTGTGCCCGAGTTCGGCCGCGAAGGCGGACCCGTGCGGCACGGCGAGGTCGGTCATCAGGCGCGCCGGATCGTCGTAGGCCACGCCGTCGAGGTGGACGACGGTGACGTAGGCGTCCGTCGCGTACGGATCGGCGGGCGGGCCGTGCAGCGTCCGGCCGCGTGAGAGCCGTAGGAACAGGCCCGGGGTCCGGCCGGTGATCCACGGCAGCGGCTCGTGGGCGAGCGCCCGCCAGAGCCGGGTGAGCACCGCCGCACGGGCGCCGGGCAGTTCGGCCGCGTACCGTTGCACGAGGTCAGGGCGTACGGCGGCGAGTTCCTCGGCGACCTCGGCTTCGGGAAGCGGGGGACGGTCCACGGTCGACTCCTCGGGTGCGGACGGGGCGTCATGGTCGGTGACGACGAGAGACATACTGATCGCGATCGCATGACACGGATTTAGGGAACGAATGGATCGCGTCGACTTCACACCTCCGGGCGACGACGTGGCGGAGCGCGCCGACGCGTACGCGGCCGCGCCCCTGCTCAACTGTCTGCTGCGGGAGGTGGCCCGGCCGCTCCCGGACCCGGGGGAGCGACATGTGTTCCGGCTGCCGGGGAGCGGCCGGCTGCTGCGGGTGCGCGGCGAGCGGCGGCCCGCCGAGCCCGAGGTGTGCACGGACGGCGACTGGCGGCCCGTCGGCCACGCCGAACTCGTGAAACTCGTCGCCGAGGAACTGACCCGGCACACCGGGGTGTCCAACCACGAGCTGCCCGCCGAGATGACCGACAGCCGTGACGCGGTCGCCGCGCTGCTCACCGCGCGCGAGGGGGCGACGGCGCCGGACGACCCGTATCTCCGCTCCGAACAGTCCTTGATCACCGGCCATCCCTACCATCCCGCGCCCAAGGCACGCGGCGGCGGCCCCGTCGCGGGCTGGCTGCCCTATGCCCCGGAGGCGTACGCCCGGTTCCCGCTGGTGCTGCTCGGGCTGCGCGAGGACGCGGTCGTGGAGGAGGGCGACGTCTCGGCCCTGGACGCGCTCGGCGAGGCCCCGCCCGGCTACCGGCTGCTGCCCGCCCACCCGTGGCAGCTCGACCTCGTCGGCACCGCCCTCGCGGAGGCGTTCGCGGACGGCCGGCTGATCCGGCTCGGCACGACCGCGGCTCCGGTGTGGCCGACGGCCGCGATCCGCACCGTGTACCTCCCCGAACAGGCCGCCGGGGACGACCTGTTCCTCAAGTTCAGCCTGGACGTGCGCATCACCAACGACATACGCCGACTGTGGCGCCACGACCTGGTGAAACTCCGGCGCACCGACACGGCCGTCCGGGACGCCTTCGCCGCGACGGGCGGCCCGGCGGCCTGGCTGGGCGACCGCGGCTACCGCACCGCGGACTTCGCCTTCGAGGAACTCGCCGCCATGGTCCGCGACGGCCTGCACGACCACCTCCTGCCCGGCACCACCCCGCTGCTCGCGGCGGGGTTGGTGGAGGGCTTCGAGGGCGATCCGCTCTCCGCCGCGGCCGACCCGGGGGCCTGGTGGGAGGCGTATCTGCGCCAGGTCGTACCGCCCGCGCTCGCCGCGTTCGCGGACCACGGCGTCGTCCTCGAAGCGCATCTGCAGAACACGCTGGTCGCCGTCGACGCGGACGGAACTCCCGTGCAGGCGCTGTACCGGGACGCGGAGGGCGTGAAGCTGCTGGCGGACGTGGACCGGGCCGCCGGGTGGGAGCGGTTGGTGTACTGCCTGGTCGTCAACCACCTCGTCGAGATCGCCGGAGTCCTCGCCGAGCGTCACCCGGCCCTGGACCCCTGGCCCGCCGTCCGCGCCGAACTGGCCCGCCGCTCCGACCTTCCCGAGACCGCCGCACTCCTCGCCTCGCCCACCCTGCCCGGCAAGACGAACCTGCTGCTGCGCTGGACCGGGGCGGACGGCGCGGACGCCCGCTATCTGCCCCTTCCGAACCCACTGGCGGGATGAGGTCGCGGGCCGGAGGGGAACCGTTCCGAACCCCCTGACGTCATGAGCGGAACATCTAGACTGGTGGCCGGGATCGGGGCGCCTCGCGGCTGATTTCAGCCGCTCGACGGGGACGGGGGGCGGGGCGATGAGTGGGGCGACGAGTTCCAACAGCCCTTGCGCAGGGGCGAGATGGGGGAGTCATGAAACCGCTCCGAGCAGATGATCCCACCGCTGTCGGGGACGGCCGGTACCGCTTGGTCGGCCGGCTCGGCCAGGGCGGGATGGGCGTCGTCTACTTCGGCCGGTCGCGGTCGGGCCGGGCGGTGGCCGTCAAGGTCGTACGGCCCGAACTGAGCACGGAACCGGGATTCCGGCGCAGGTTCGCCGACGAAGTGGCCGCGGCCCGCCGCGTCGGCGGCTTCCACACCGCGCCGGTCGTGGACGCGGACCCGCAGGGCGACCCGGCCTGGCTGGTGACGGCGTACGTACCCGGACCCACGCTTCAGGTCCTGCTCGACCGGGTGGGTCCCCTGCCCGCGGACACGCTCACCGTGCTGGCCGCCGGCCTCGCGGAGGCGCTGGCGGCGATCCACCAGGCCGGGGTCATCCACCGCGACCTGAAGCCCGCCAACATCATCATCGCGGAGGACGGCCCCCGGGTCATCGACTTCGGCATCGCGCGGGCCCTCGACGGTACGGCCCTCACCCAGACCGGCTTCCAGATCGGCACCCTCGGATTTCTCGCGCCGGAGCAGCTCACCGGGGGCACGCTCACTCCCGCGGTGGACATGTTCGCCCTGGGCGTCGTGCTCGGGCAGGCGGCGGGCCGCGCTCCCTTCGGCGACGGGGCGGCTGCCGCGTGGCCCTACCGGGTCGTCCACGAACAGCCCGATCTCACGGGCGTTCCCGGCCAGTTGCGCGCACTGGTCGCGGCCTGCCTGGCGAAGGACCCACGGGACCGGCCCGGCCCCACGGAGTTCCTCGACGGACTCACGGTCCAGCACGCGTCGGACGTGTGGCTGCCGGCGGAGGCGACGGCGATCGTACGGAGCCAGGATCCGGCGGCGTACTTCGCGGCGGCCGATCGCCCGTCGGCCGCGCCCGCGGATCCCCGTACGGGGCTCTCCGGCCCGCCGGGGACGGGGGAGCGGCGGCCGGTCGTGGGTGTCGATCCGGGGCCGACGGTGTCCGACGAGCCGGTGGCCGGGGAGCGGTCGGCCGTGGCTGCCGAACCGTGGCCCGGTGAGGCGTGGCCCGGTGAGCCGGTGTCCGACGAGCGGCCCGTCACGGCTGCCGACCCGTGGCCCATGGCGTCCGGCGCGCGGGCGGCCGACGAGCGGCAGCAGGCCGTGGCGCCCCATCCCCTGACCGTCCGGTCGGCGCCGGGCCCCGGCTTCGGGCCCGCACCGGAGTTCGGGCCCGTGCCGGACGTCGTGCCCGCCCCCGTGGCGCCGCCCAGTGGTTCCGGGCCGGTGGGCGGTACCGGGGAGAGACGGAGTCGCCGTGGGCCGGTCGCCGTGGCGGTGCTGCTGGTCGCGGCGGTCACCGCGGGGCTGTTCGTGTGGCATCCCTGGTCCGGTTCCGCCCAGGACGACGCCGGCGCCGGGGGAACCTCGCCGTCTGCCTCGCGGTCGACGCCCGCCGCGTTTCCCGACGCCCCGCTGCTGGTCCGGATGGACACGGATCCCGGATCGTCCACGTGCCACAGCGTGATCGGCCGCCGTGACTCCACGAAGGACGACCCGAAGCAACTGATCGACGGGACGTGCGACGCGCTGCCGCAGTGGGCCCCCGACCACAAGTCGTTCGCGTTCACCCGCAAGACGGGGCAGGAGTCGGCCGTGTGGACGGCGAACGCGGACGGCGGCGACGTCCGCCGGGTCGCCGCGATCTCCGGCGGCCGGGTGTCCTGGTCCCCGGACGGCAAGCGGCTGGCGGTGCTGCGCAGGCAGGACGGTGTGCAGCAACTGTTCGTCGTGACCGTCGCGGACGGTTCCGCGCGCCAACTGACCACCGGTACCGGGAAGGTGGACGACCCCGCCTGGTCCCCCGACGGCAAGCACATCGCCGTCTGCCTGCAGAAGACGTCGGGCTGGCAGATCCATGTCGTCGACCCGTCGCAGCCGGGCGCCGAACCCCGGCAGGTCACCCATCAGTCCCGGCGGGCGCTCGACCCCGTCTGGTCCCCGGACAGCCGGTACTTCGCCTACACCGCCGGGGCGCCCGGCGTGGGGACCGGGGGAGACATCCACATCGTCAAGGCGGACGGCACCGGCGACCGGGTGCTGGTGCGGACCGACGCCCAGGAGATGGACCCGGTCTGGTCGCCGAGCGGCACGTGGGTGGCCTTCGTCCGGGGTCCCTTCGACCGACCGGAGATCTGGGCGGTCCGCGCGGACGGCACGGGCGAACGCAGGCTCACCACGGGCAGCACGCCTGAGGGGCACCCCTCCTGGCAGTGAGCCGGCACTGTGCACCGCCTCGCCCGTGATCACCCCCGGTTACTATGCCCCCTTGAGGCCGGAGAGGGAGGTGACCCGAGGGACATGCTGAGAGAGGTCACGGCAACCCGCTACATCGAACCCCTGCGCTCCGGCGGCTCCGTCCCCGGACTCGTCGAGGCCGACGACCTCGGCACCTACGTCGTCAAGTTCACCGGCTCCGCGCAGGGTCGCAAGGCGCTGGTCGCCGAAGTGATCGTCGGGGAGTTGGCCCGCGCCCTGGGACTGCGCTTCCCCGAACTGGTGCTGGTGCACTTCGATCCGGCGATCGCCGACGCGGAGCCCCACCAGGAGGTGCGGGACCTGCACCGCGCGAGCGCCGGCCTGAACCTCGGCATGGACTTTCTGCCGGGTGCGCGGGACTTCACCCCGGAGGTCGCCGCGCGCTGCACCGTCGACCCGCTGGAGGCCGGGAAGATCGTCTGGCTCGACGCGCTGACCGTCAACGTCGACCGCACGGTGCACAGTTCGAACCTGATGATCTGGCCGACGCTCGGCGTCGCACCCCCGCGCCTGTGGCTCATCGACCACGGCGCCGCCCTCGTCTTCCACCACCGCTGGGACGGCGCCGACCCCACGAAGGCCTACGACTTCCGCCATCACGCCCTCGGCCACTACGCGCCCGACACCCGCGCCGCCGACGCCGAGTTGGCCGCCGAGGTGACCGAGGAACTGCTGCGCCGCATCGCGGCCGAGGTGCCGGACGCCTGGCTGGCCGGCGAACCGGGCTTCGCGACACCCGACGCCGTACGGGAGGCGTACGTCGCCTACCTCCACGCGCGCGTGGCGGCCTCCGCGGCCTGGCTCCCCACCGACTTCCCCAGCGGGGAGGAACGCGCCGCCGAGGAGGCCCGCCGGGCGGCGAAGACACAGCAGGGCCGCCCGAGTTGGCTCAAGCGGGTCCCCGACCTGCACGGCAAACCGACGGCGGAACAGGATTGGTCGGTACACCTGGGATGAACGGGAAGACGACTGGGATGACGGGGAAGACGACGGGAAGACGACGGGGATGACCCAAAGAGTTCAGATCGAGTACTGCACCCAGTGCCGTTGGCTGCCCCGCGCGGCCTGGCTGGCGCAGGAGCTGTTGACCACCTTCGAGACCGAGCTGACGGAGCTGTCCCTGAAGCCCGGCACCGGCGGTGTCTTCGTCGTCCGCGTCAACGACGAGGTCGTCTGGGACCGCCGCGAACAGGGCTTCCCGGAACCCACGGCCGTGAAGAAGCTCGTACGCGACCGAGTGGCCCCGGAAAAATCCCTGGGCCACTCGGACAAGTGAGCTGTTTCTGACGGTGGTTGAGAATCAGCCCTTGAGCTGCTCGTACGCGGGCAGCGTCAGGAAGTCCGCGTAGTCGGCGTCGAGCGCGACCTCCAGGAGCAGGTCGTGGGCCTGCTGCCAGTGGCCCGCGGCGAAGGCGTCCGCGCCGATCTCGGCACGGATGTTCTCGAGCTCCTCGGCGGCGATCCTGCGCGCCAGCTCGGGAGTCGCCTTCTCGCCGTTCTCGAACTCGACGTCCGCGTTGATCCACTGCCAGATCTGCGAGCGCGAGATCTCGGCGGTGGCCGCGTCCTCCATCAGGTTGAAGATGGCGACCGCACCGAGCCCGCGCAGCCATGCCTCGATGTAACGGATGCCCACCTGAACGGCGTTGACGAGCCCCGGGTACGTCGGCTTCGCGTGCAGCGAGTCCACGGCGATCAGGTCGGCCGCCTTGACGTCGACGTCCTCGCGCAGCCGGTCCTTCTGGTTCGGCCGGTCGCCGAGGACCGCGTCGAAGGAGGCCAGGGCGATCGGCACCAGGTCCGGGTGGGCCACCCAGGATCCGTCGAAACCGTCGCCCGCCTCACGGTCCTTGTCCGCCTTGACCTTCTCGAACGCGACCTTGTTGACCGCCTCGTCACGGCGGGACGGGATGAACGCCGCCATGCCGCCGATCGCGTGCGCCCCGCGCTTGTGGCAGGTGCGGACGAGGAGTTCGGTGTACGCCCGCATGAACGGGGCCGTCATCGTCACCGCGTTGCGGTCCGGGAGGACGAACCTGGGCCCGCCGTCACGGAAGTTCTTCACGATGGAGAACAGGTAGTCCCAGCGTCCCGCGTTCAACCCCGAGGCGTGGTCGCGGAGTTCGTAAAGGATCTCCTCCATCTCGTACGCGGCGGTGATCGTCTCGATCAGCACGGTCGCGCGGACGGTGCCCTGCGGGACGCCGACGTAGTCCTGCGCGAAGACGAACACGTCGTTCCACAGCCGGGCTTCGAGGTGCGACTCGGTCTTCGGGAGGTAGAAGTACGGGCCCTTGCCCAGGTCCAGCAGCCGCTGCGCGTTGTGGAAGAAGTACAGCCCGAAGTCCACGAAGGCGCCCGGGACCTGCTCACCGTCGACGAGGAGGTGACGCTCGTTCAGATGCCAGCCGCGCGGCCGCATCACGACGGTCGCCAGCTCGTCCTCGGCCTTCAAGGCGTACGACTTACCGGAGTTGGGGTCGGTGAAGTCGATCGCGCGGGTGTAGGCGTCGATCAGGTTGAGCTGACCCGTGACGACGTTCTCCCAGGTCGGCGCGGAGGCGTCCTCGAAGTCCGCGAGCCAGATCTTCGCGCCCGAGTTGAGGGCGTTGATCGTCATCTTGCGGTCGGTGGGGCCGGTGATCTCGACCCGCCGGTCGTTCAGCGCGGCGGGGGAGGGGGCCACCTTCCAGGAGTCGTCGGCGCGGATCGCGGCGGTCTCCGGGAGGAAATCGAGGGTGGAGGTGCGGGCGATCTCCGCGCGGCGCTCGGCCCGGCGGGCGAGAAGTCCGGCCCGGCGGGGCGTGAACCGGCGGTGCAGCTCGGCCACGAAGGCGAGGGCCTCGTCGGTGAGGACCTCGTCCTGCCGGGGGAGGGGTTCGGCGTCGACGACGACCGGCGAGGACGGCGCTGGTGCGGACATGAACGGTCACTTCCTTCAGCGAGCGTGGCACCGGGTGCCAGGTGACCCGGGTAGGACGGGGAGCACCCGAGAGGCCGCCGGGCGCTTCTGAACAGTGGATACTAGTTTCCTCATCGTGGAAGTTCAATGGTTTGTTGACGTCGAGATTCTCCGGATCGAGCCAAAGTGGCGCTCAGTGCCACTCCGCTCACTCAAGGTGGACGAGATCCGCCTCAGTGTCGATGTCGTACGGCTCCGCCGCATCTCCGCACTCGACGAGCGTGACCGCGTCCGCGTGCGCCTTGAGGTACGCCCGCGCCCCCCGGTCCCCGGTCGCGCTCTCCGCGATCCCGGCCCAGTGCGCGGCCCCGAACAGCACCGGATGCCCGCGTACCCCGTCGTAGGCGGCCGAGACCAGCGACTCCTCGGAGCCGTACGCCGCGAGCACCCGCGCCACCGCCTCCGCACCGATCCCGGGCTGGTCGACGAGCGACACGAGCGCCGCCCGCGCCCCCGTACTCGAGACCGAGTCGAGCCCCGCTCGCAGCGAGGACCCCATCCCCCGCTCCCACTCCGGGTTCTCCACGACCACGCACCCGGCCAGATCGGCCCGCTCCCGTACGGCGTCGGCGCGCGCCCCCAGGACCACATGGACGCGGGTGAGGCCGGCCGCGCGCAGGACCCCGACCGCGTGCTCCACCAGGGGCCGCCCCCGGTGTTCCAACAGCGCCTTGGGCCGCCCGCCGAGCCGTCGGCCGCCTCCCGCGGCGAGCAGCAGCCCGGCGACCTGGTCATCGTTTCCCGTCATGCCTCCTGCATACCTGACGTGGCGGCGACCGGACGGAATCCTCCTACTTAATTTCGGTCCATGGAGTGGCGCGCCCCGTACCGGGTGGCGTTTACTGACCCGCGTCCCTCGGTGCCCGACCAGTGTCGTGGGGTGCGCGGCGGGACCACAAAGTTCTTGCGCACGGCGACGTGCGAGGGGGGAGAGCTGTGTTGCGGAGCTTGGGGCAGAGGTCAGTGACCGGCAGCGACGAGGATCCGAGGGTGGCGGAACTGCGGACCGCGGTGTCCCGGTTGCGCCGCGAACTCGCCGCGCATCCGGCCGAGTTCCCCGACCGTGTCATCGCCGAGGACGAACTCGCGGCGCTGGCCGCGATGACCATCGACGGCATCCCCGAAATCCCGCGCCTGCGCCGCTCGTTGCTCCTGATCGCCGGCGCGATCGGCTCGGTGAGCGCCCTCACGAGGGGCCTGACGGACGTACGCAACGCCGTGGACCTGTTCGGTCAACCGCGGGGCGGGCAGGGCTAGTTCACGACAACGGGCTCGACGGGAACGATCCCCGGTAGCCCGTGTCCCCGGTCCGGTGCTCGAACTCTCCGCACAGCCAGGTCTCCTGGACGAATTCGGTGCGCTCGCTCCAGGCGGCGAAGATCCCCGTCGGGCCGTGCTTGCCGTCGACCTGACGGTAGCGGTCCTTGGCGTCACGGAAACAGGCGAGCCCCGCCATGAGCCCGTTGCCGGCCGGGCTGTAGTCGGACCAGGCGCACGCGACACAGGCCCGGAGCCGGACGCCTGCCGGGAGCCGGCGCTGGAGGTCGTTCAGGGCGTCCTCGAAGGTGCCGTGGTCTTCCGTGGTCAGGTACTCGTGCCCGTCCAGGCGCAGGATGGTGAACAGCCTCTCGTATTCCAGGCCCTTGCCCGGTCCGGCCGGCGCCCCGAGCCACAGCGCGCAGTCCATGACGGCAGTCCGTACGCCCTGTCCCTCGACCGTGACGGGCATCGGCACCTCCCACTCCAACAGGCAGGAGCACAGCGCCCCGTCGAAGAAGGCGAACGGGGCCTCGGGTGGCTCTCCGCCGAGCGCGCCGAGGTCGTCCATGCTGTCGCCCTCGAAGCGGATGCCCCGGATCGTCGTGCGGATCAGCTCCCGGCCGTCCGACTCGAAGACGACCGCGTCGGTGCCGTGCCGGTCGGTGTACCGGCCGGGCCAGAACTGCCCGGCGCTCACGCGGGGTTCTGGCTGGCCAGTGCCTCCGACAGCTCGCCGGCCACCTGCTGGAGCACCGGCACGATCTTCTCGGTCGCCGACTCGGTGACCCGGCCCGCCGGGCCCGAGATCGAAATCGCCGCCGCCGTGGGGGAGTTGGGCACGGACACGGCGAGGCAGCGGACGCCGATCTCCTGCTCGTTGTCGTCGATCGCGTAGCCGAGGCGGCGCACCTCCGCCAGCGCCGCGAGGAAACCGTCGGGCGTGGTGATCGTCTTCTCGGTCGCGGCGGGCATGCCGGTACGGGCGAGCAGTGCGCGCACCTCGTTGTCCGGGGTGTTGGCGAGCAGAGCCTTGCCGACGCCCGTGGAGTGCGGCAGGACGCGCCGGCCGACCTCGGTGAACATGCGCATCGAGTGCTTGGACGGCACCTGTGCGACGTACACGATCTCGTCGCCGTCGAGCAGCGCCATGTTCGCCGTCTCACCGGTCTCCTCGACCAACCGGGCGAGGTAGGGGCGCGCCCAGGTGCCGAGCAGCCGGGACGCGGACTCGCCGAGGCGGATCAGGCGCGGGCCGAGGGCGTACCGGCGGTTGGTCTGCTGACGGACGTAACCGCAGACCACCAGCGTGCGCATCAGGCGGTGGATGGTGGGCAGCGGCAGGCCGCTGCTCGCGGAGAGCTCGCTCAGGCCGACCTCGCCGCCCGCGTCGGCCATCCGCTCCAGCAGGTCGAAGGCGCGCTCGAGGGACTGGACCCCACCCGTGGCGGACTTGGTGGAGTCGGTGCTGCTCACGCTGGACGGCGGCACGGCGCGTTCCTTTCGGCACGGGCGGGAAGGGCTGAAGCCTACCCGGGGGCCGGTTGACTCCCCGCCGGTGCGTAGCTACGTTCTGCTTGCCGGAATTCTACTTCCGCTTTGTGGAAACATCCAGAGTGTGCGCGTGCGAGGTGCCGTGGAGAGGTGTGCCCTTGACGGTACGGGAGCGGGAGTGAAGACTCCTTCAACAGAACGTTGAATTCCGTTACGTGGACGTAAATCCCGTTTCCCGGAAGTAACGGAAGCGACGACGGTGGCAGAGAGGGGTCCGGGTGTCCGACGCTGAACTGGTGGTGCGCTCCACACGAGTCATCACTCCCGAGGGGACGCGAGCCGCGGCGGTCGCCGTCGCCGGCGGGAAGATCACGGCCGTTCTCCCCTACGACGCCCAAGTCCCCTCCGGAGCACGGTTGGAGGACTTCGGCGACGACGTCCTGCTGCCCGGCCTGGTCGACACCCATGTGCATGTGAACGACCCCGGCCGCACCCACTGGGAGGGCTTCTGGACCGCCACGCGCGCGGCGGCGGCCGGCGGCATCACCACCCTGATCGACATGCCGCTCAACTCCCTCCCGCCGACGACGACGGTTGACAACCTCCGTACGAAGCAGCAGGTCGCGGCCGAGAAGGCCCACATCGACGTCGGCTTCTGGGGCGGCGCCCTGCCCGACAACGTCAAGGACCTGCGCCCGCTGCACGACGCCGGGGTCTTCGGCTTCAAGGCGTTCCTGTCCCCGTCCGGCGTGGACGAGTTCCCGCATCTCGACCAGGGCCAACTCGCCCTGTCCCTCGCGGAGATCGCGGGCTTCGGCGGCCTGCTCATCGTGCACGCGGAGGACCCCCACCACCTGGAGACGGCCCCGCAGCAGGGCGGACCCAAGTACGCCGATTTTCTTGCCAGTCGGCCGCGCGACGCCGAGGACACGGCCATCGCAGGTCTGATCGCCGCCGCCAAGCGCCTCGACGCCCGCGTGCACGTCCTGCACCTGTCCTCCTCCGACGCGCTGCCGCTGATCGCCGCCGCGAAGGCCGAGGGCGTCCGCATCACCGTCGAGACGTGCCCGCACTACCTCACCCTCACGGCGGAGGAAGTCCCGGACGGCGCAAGCGAGTTCAAGTGCTGCCCGCCCATCCGCGAGTCCGCCAACCAGGACCTGCTGTGGCAGGCGCTGGCCGACGGCACGATCGACTGCGTGGTGACGGACCACTCACCCTCCACGGCCGACCTCAAGACCGCCGACTTCGCCACCGCGTGGGGCGGCATCTCCGGCCTCCAGCTGAGCCTCGCGGCGGTGTGGACGGAGGCGCGCAGGCGGGGCCACGACCTGGAGGACGTGGTCCGCTGGATGTCGTCAAGGACGGCCGGGCTGGCGGGACTTGACCAGAAGGGCGCCATCGAGGCGGGCCGTGACGCCGACTTCGCGGTCCTCGCCCCCGACGAGACGTTCACCGTGGACCCGGCGGCCCTCCAGCACCGCAACCGCGTCACGGCGTACGCCGGAAAGACCCTCAGCGGCGTCGTGAAGTCGACCTGGCTGCGCGGCCAACGCATCGTGCTGGACGGCGAGTTCACCGACCCGAAGGGCCAACTCCTGACCCGTACCCCCTGATCCACACCCCCGCACCCGCAGCGGCCGACCCCCGAAAGGCAGATTCAGTGACGGCGATTCCCCGTTTCACCGGCGACGCGAACCCCTACGGAGGAGGTGACCCGTACGCGGACTACCGCACCGCCGACTTCCCCTTCACCCGCTACGCCAACCTCGCCGACCGACAGCTCGGCGCCGGTGTCATCGCCGCCAACGACGAGTTCTTCGCCCAGCGCGAGAACCTCCTCGTGCCCGGGCCCGCCGAGTTCGACCCCGAGCACTTCGGCCACAAGGGCAAGATCATGGACGGCTGGGAGACGCGCCGCCGCCGTGGCACCTCGGCGGACCACCCCTGGCCGACGGCGGAGGACCACGACTGGGCACTGGTCCGCCTCGGCGCCCCTGGCGTCATCCGGGGCATCGTGGTCGACACGGCGCACTTCCGGGGCAACTACCCGCAGGCGGTGTCCGTCGAGGGCGTATCGCTGCCGGGCTCCCCGTCCCCCGAGGACCTGCTCTCCGACGAGGTGAAGTGGACGCCCCTGGTCCCGCGCACGCCGGTCGGCGGCCACGCGGCGAACGGTTTCTCCATCTCGACCGAGCAGCGCTTCACCCACCTCCGCGTCAACCAGCACCCCGACGGCGGCATCGCGCGCCTGCGGGTCCACGGCGAGGTCGTGCCCGACCCGGGCTGGCTGGCGGCGCTGGGCACGTTCGACGTGGTCGCCCTGGAGAACGGCGGCAGCGCCGAGGACGCCTCCAACCTCTTCTACTCACCGGCCACCAACACCATCCAGCCCGGCCGCTCCCGGAAGATGGACGACGGCTGGGAGACCCGCCGCCGCCGCGACCGGGGCAACGACTGGATCCGCTACCGCCTGGCCGCCCAGTCCCGGATCCGCGCCGTGGAGATCGACACGGCGTACCTGAAGGGCAACAGCGCGGGCTGGGCGTCCGTGTCGGTACGGGACGGCGAGACCGGCGACTGGACCGAACTCCTCCCACGCACCCGCCTCCAGCCCGACACGAACCACCGCTTCGTCCTCCCCACCCCGGCGATCGGCACGCACGCACGCGTGGACATCCATCCCGACGGCGGGATCTCACGGCTGCGGCTGTTCGGCTCGCTGACGGAGCGGGGGGCGGCGACGCTGGCGGCGAGGCACCAGGAGCTGGGCGGCTGACGCACGCGCGCGTAGGGGCGCACCAGCCCGACAGGACCAGTGCGCCCCCTGTGTGCTTCACGCAGAATGGCCGCCGTCCACCGCGAACTCCGCCCCGGTGACATAGTCCGCCCCTGCCAGATACGCGACCATCGACGCCACCTCGTCCGCCGTCCCGAACCGCCCCAGCGCCGTCGTGGCCGCCTGGCCGGCCGCGTACGGGCCGTCCGCCGGGTTCATGTCGGTGTCCGTGGGCCCCGGGTGCACGATGTTCGCCGTGATCCCGCGTCCGCCGAGTTCACGGGCGAGCGCCTTCGTCAGTCCGATCAGCGCCGACTTGCTCGTCGCGTAGAGGGTTCCACCGGGACCCGGCACCCGCTGCGTCATGCACGTGCCGATCGTGATGATCCGGCCGCCGGACGCCATTCGCGCGGCGGCCGCCTGTGAGGTCAGAAACACCCCGCGGACGTTCACCGCCAGGACGCGGTCCACGTCGGTGAGGGACAGCCCGTCCAACGGCCCGAGCAGCCCCACCCCCGCGTTGTTCACCAGCACGTCGAGCCCGCCCAGCGCCTCCGCCGTACGCTCCACCGCGCCCGCCGCCTCGACGGCGTCCGCGGAGTCCGCGCGCAGCGCGACCGCCCGCCGTCCCAGCGCCTCTATCCGCCCTACGACGTTCTCGGCCGCCTCCTTGCCGTCCACGTAGGTGACGGCCACATCCGCACCGTCCCGCGCGAGCCGCAGCGCCGTCGCCGCACCGATGCCGCGGCTGCCGCCGGTCACGAGAGCCGCCTTGCCCAACAGGGTTCCCTGAGTCGTCATGCGTCCATCTCAGCGGCCACGGCACCCGGGTGCTGGCGGCGAACGGACACCGATGTCGATCGTAGGAACTCTTTTCTTCACCTCCCGCGTTCTCCCCTCGTGACCCTTCAGCAAGAGATCGTCGGCAACGCCATGCAGATGGCGGTCGTCAACCTGAACCCCGGCCAGACCGTGTACTGCGAGGCCGGGAAGTTCCTCTTCAAGACGACGAACGTGACCATGGAGACCCGCCTGAGCGGCCCGCCCGGCGCCGGACAGCAGCAGGGCGGCGGTGGCTCCGGCGGCATGGGCGGCATGCTCCGCCAGGCCATGGGTACGGCCATGCAGGTCGGCCAGCGCGCGCTCGCGGGCGAGTCGCTGGCGTTCCAGTACTTCACCTCCCACGGCGGCGAGGGCACCGTCGGCTTCGCGGGCGTGCTCCCCGGTGAGATGCGCGCCCTGGAGCTGGACGGCACACGCGCGTGGTTCGCGGAGAAGGACGCCTTCGTGGCCGCCGAGTCCAGCGTCCAGTTCGGCATCGCCTTCCAGGGCGGCCGCACCGGCATGAGCGGCGGCGAGGGCTTCGTCCTGGAGAAGTTCACCGGGCACGGCACGGTGATCATCGCCGGCGCGGGCAACTTCATCGACCTGAACCCGGCCGACTTCGGCGGCCGCATCGAGGTCGACACCGGCTGCCTCGTCGCCTTCGAGGAGGGCGTCCAGTACGGCGTCCAGCGCGTCGGCGGCCTCAACCGCCAGGGCCTGATGAACGCCGTGTTCGGCGGCGAGGGCCTGTCCCTGGCCACCCTGGAGGGCAACGGCAGGGTCATCCTCCAGTCCCTCACCATCGAGAGCCTCGCCAACGCCCTGAAGAAGGCCCAGGGCGGCGACAAGCAGGGCCCGACCGGCGGCATGTTCTCGACCCACGCCGGGTGAGTTGCCGTAGCGGAGACCGATGAGTTGCGGGGGCCCCGGCGGTCTGAGCTGATGACAGCATCGGCCCTCGCACCAGAGAGCAGGCACCCGACATGGGCAAGCTCGTCTCCACCATCTTCGTCACCCTCGACGGCGTCTACCAAGCACCCGGCGGCCCCGAGGAGGACACCCGCGGCGGCTTCGAGCACGGCGGCTGGAGTTTCGTCTACGGCGACGACGACTTCGGCCGCTTCGTGGTCGAGGTCTTCGACCGCTCCGGCGCCTATCTGCTCGGCCGCCGTACGTACGACATCTTCGCCTCGTACTGGCCGAACATGACCGACCCCGCCGACCCGATCGCGTCCAAGCTGAACGCCCTGCCGAAGTACGTCGCCTCGGCCACCCTCACCGACCCCTCCTGGGCCGGAACCACGGTCCTCGGCGGCGACCTCGCCAAGGAGGTCACCGACCTCAAGGAGCGCACCGAGGGCGAGCTCCAGGTGCACGGCAGCGGCGCCCTCGTCCGGTCCCTCCTGGAGCTCGACCTCCTCGACACCATCCACCTGGTGACCTTCCCGGTCGTGCTCGGCACCGGCCTGCGCCTGTTCCCCGAGGGCACCGCCCCCAAGGCCTTCAAGCGCACGGGCGGGACCATCACCGGCACCGGCGTCTCGATCCAGTCGTACGACCTGGCGGGCCGCCCGACCTACGGCTCGTACGCGGACCCGGAAAACTCCTAGTCAGCCTGGGTCCGCGCGGGTACGGTGATCGTTCCGTGTGGCAGCCACCGATGTCTCCACCCCCTTGCCGGAGACCGGGAGAGCCGCCCCCATGTCCTCGATCGCCGTACCGCGGACCGCCGCGCCCCGCCGGGCCTGGCTCACCGATCTGCCTCTCCTGCTGGTCGCGGCGGTCTGGGGCGCCAGTTATCTCGTCGCCAAGGACATCACCACCGCCCGCACGGTCCTCGCCGTCCTGGTGCTGCGCTTCGCCCTCGTGCTGCCCGCCCTCGCGGCCGTCGGCCACCGCTCGCTGCGCGCCCTGACGGCCGCCCAGTGGCGCGGCGCGGGGCTCCTCGGGCTGATCCTCGCCGGGATCTTCCTCCTGGAGACCTACGGCGTCGTCCACACCTCGGCGACCAACGCGGGCCTCATCATCAGCCTCACCATGATCTTCACGCCGCTCGCCGAGGCCGCCGTGACCCGCACCCGGCCCTCCCGCGCCTTCCTGGGAGCGGCGGCCCTCTCCGTGCTCGGCGTGCTGCTGCTGACCCAGGGCGCCGGTTTCAGCCGCCCTTCCCTCGGCGACCTCCTCATGCTGCTCGCCGCCCTCGCCCGCACCCTGCACGTC
The DNA here is from genome assembly GCF_036227225.1 of Streptomyces sp. NBC_01478. Lineage (GTDB taxonomy): Bacteria > Actinomycetota > Actinomycetes > Streptomycetales > Streptomycetaceae > Streptomyces. Next base: position 9,335,672 of record NZ_CP109444.1, read on the forward strand.
CTGGCCATGTCCCGCAGCAGAGCCGTGCGGGGCGCCGACGCGCTGCCCCTGACCACCGTCCAACTCGCCACCGCCGTCGCGGTGTTCGCGATCCTGTCGGCCGGCACCGACACCACGCCGTGGGCGACGGCCGCCGATTTCGGAGCCCGCGAGTGGGCCGGGCTGCTGTTCCTGTCCGCGTTCTGCACCCTGTTCGCGTTCTTCGTCCAGATGTGGGCCGTACGCCGGACCTCGCCCTCCCGGGTCAGCCTGCTGCTCGGCACCGAGCCCCTGTGGGCCGCCGCGGCCGGTATCGCGCTCGGTGGGGAGCGGCTCGGCGCGTTCGGCCTGGCAGGCGGCGTTCTCGTGCTTGTGGGGACCGCGTGGGGGCGCGGGGCCGTACGTTAACTCCCGGAAAACTCATCGGACTTGACGGGAAATTCCACGGTCTTGTCATTGACATGCCACTATCTACGCGCGTCATCATGGGGGCATGAGATTCCCCCCACGAATCACTCGCATCGGCGCCGCAGCCGCCGTTCTGTCCACCGTTCTGGTCGGCGGCGCCGTCGCCACCGCGACCCCGGCGGCCGCCGCGGTCGGCAGCATCTGCTACAGCGCCCTGCCCGACCAGGCGTACGACACGCTCGACCTGATCGCGACGAACGGCCCCTTCCCCTACTCGCAGGACGGCACCGTCTTCCGGAACCAGGAAGGCATCCTGCCGAGCCAGGCGTCCGGTTACTACCACGAGTACACGGTCAAGACGCCCGGTTCGTCGACGCGCGGAGCGCGCCGCATCATCACCGGCAACAAGACCCAAGAGGACTACTACACCGCTGACCACTACGTCACGTTCAAACTGATCAACTTCGGCTGCTGAGCCGAACGACGGCTGCACCACTGCTCGCCCCTCGCCCCGCGGCTCCCCCCCACGATCATGGGCCGCGGGGCGAGGCATGTCCGCCGAAAGTCGCCGACCGCGCGACTTTGGTCTCCGATCCCCGCCACGGTGAGGTGACCGGGCCGGTCCCCTGCGTAGATTTGTCGACCGTGACCGATGACAGGACAGCGCCGGTACCGCCGGCGTTCGCGGGGCGCCGATGGCTGCTGCCGTCCGCCGTGGCGGACGAACTCGATCCCGACGTCGTACGGCGCGGACGGCCCCGCCGTACCGCACGCGACTGGGCCGTCGACACCTGCTGCTTCCTGCTGGCCGTCCTCATCGGACTGGCCGCCGCGCAGGCCCTCAGGGACGACGCCGCGACCCCGCACCCCCTCGCCGTCGTGGACCAGCTCTTCGGGGTCCTCGCCTGCGGCGCGGTCTGGCTGCGCCGCCGCTGGCCGGTCGGCCTCGCGATCGCGATGATCCCCATCGGCTTCGTGTCGAACACCGCGGGCGGCGCCGCCATGGTCGCCGTCTTCACCCTCGCCGTGCACCGCCCCTTCCGCTACGTCGCCTGGATCGGCGGCATCCAGCTCGTCCTGGCCCCGCTGTTCTACTGGCTGCGCCCGGACCCCGATCTGCCGTACGCCGGCGCGGTCGTCTTCACCGAACTGTTCATCCTCACCGTCATCGGCTGGGGCATGTTCGTCCGCTCCAAGCGGCAGCTCATGCTCAGCCTGCGCGACCGCGCCCGGCGCGCCGAGACGGAGGCGGAGCTGCGGGCCGAGCAGGCCCAGCGGCTCGCCCGTGAGGCCATCGCGCGCGAGATGCACGACGTGCTCGCCCATCGGCTGACCCTGCTGAGCGTGCACGCGGGCGCCCTGGAGTTCCGCCCGGACGCGCCCCGCGAGGAGGTCGCGCGGGCGGCCGGCGTCATCCGGGAGAGCGCCCACGAGGCGCTGCAGGACCTGCGGGAGATCATCGGCGTCCTGCGCGCGGGCGAGCCCGACGACACGGGCCGTCCCCAGCCCACGCTCGGCGCCCTGGACGCGCTGGTCACCGAGTCCCGCGAGGCCGGCATGAAGGTCACCCTCGCCAACCGCGTCACCGACCCCGCCGCGGTCCCCGCCTCGGTTGGCCGCACCGCCTACCGCATCGCCCAGGAGGCGCTCACCAACGCCCGCAAACACGCCCCCGGCGCGGAGGTCACGGTGACGGTCACCGGCACCCCGGGCGACGGCCTGGTGATCGCCGTGCACAACCCGCCCCCCGAGGGCACGGTCCCGCACGTCCCCGGCTCCGGTCAGGGCCTGATCGGCCTCACCGAGCGGGCCACGCTGGCGGGCGGACGGCTGGAGCACGGCCCGCAGGAGGGCGGCGGATTCCGGGTGCGGGCGTGGCTCCCCTGGGGGTGAGCACCGCCCGGCGCCACGGGCAACTCCCCTTCCGGGCAAGGGTGATGGCGCCCGTTCCCGGAACGTCGCCGGGAACGCGCGCAGCAGGAGACCTCACTCGCGCGAACTCCGGGGCCGCGCACACCTGTTGACGCCGGACACCGGCCGGGCCGCGGCGCCCGGGACACCGCCGTGGAGCAGCCTGCCCAGGACGGTCCCACGCGCGCGTGACGGTGGTCGGCCCTTCCGTCACCGGCCGTCGTACGACCGTGGTTACGTAGCCCCATGACTGCGATCAGACTGCTCCTCGTCGACGACGACCCGCTGGTGCGGGCCGGGCTGTCCTTCATGATGGGCGGCGCCGCCGACATCGAGATCGTCGGCGAGGCCGCCGACGGCAGTGAGGTCGAGGAACTCGTCGACCGCGTCCACCCGGACGTCGTCCTCATGGACATCCGTATGCCGTCGGTGGACGGACTGACCGCCACGGAGCGGCTGCGGGCCCGCGGCGACGCGCCCCAGATCATCGTCCTCACCACCTTCCACGCCGACGAACAGGTGCTGCGCGCCCTCCGCGCGGGCGCCGCCGGATTCGTCCTCAAGGACACCCCGCCCGCCGAGATCCTCGACGCCGTACGCCGGGTCGCGGCCGGCGATCCCGTGCTGTCGCCCGCGGTCACCCGCCAGTTGATGGAGCACGCCGCGGGCACCGCCACCGACACCCGCCGGGCACGCGCGCGTGAACGCGTCGCCGCCCTGGGGGACCGCGAACGCGAGGTCGCCGTCGCCGTCGGCCAGGGCCTCGCCAACGCCGAGATCGCCGGCGGCCTCTTCATGAGCGTCGCCACCGTCAAGACCCACGTCTCCCGCATCCTGGCCAAGCTCGACCTCAACAACCGTGTGCAGATCGCCCTGTTGGCGTACGACGCGGGTCTGCTCGAAGAGGACGGGGAGAGCGGGCACTAGCCGCTGCCGCCGCGCGTTCCCACTGCACTGGGAGATCTCGGGGGATCGTCCGGGGAGGGGCAGCGCATGACTGAGGCAGTCGATTTAGGAGAGTTCGGCGAGGAGTTCCGACGGGACCCGCATCCGGTGTACGCCATGCTGCGGGAGCGGGGCCCGGTGCACCTCGTGCGCCTGCCGAGGGCGGACCAGTCCTACGTGACCTGGCTGATCGTGGGACACGAGGAGGCGCGCGCGGCCCTCGCCGACCCGCGGCTGGCGAAGGACGGCGGCAAGATCGGGGTGACGTTCCTCGACGAGGAGCTGATCGGCAAGTATCTCCTGGCCGCCGACCCGCCCCAGCACACCCGCCTGCGCGGACTGATCACGCGCGCGTTCACCATGCGCCGCGTCGAGGAACTGCGCCCGCGCGTCCAGCAGATCACCGACGAACTCCTCGACGCGATGCTGCCGTTCGGCCACGCCGACCTGGTCGACGCGCTCTCCTACCCGCTGCCCATCACCGTGATCTGCGAGCTCCTCGGCGTGCCCGACATGGACCGCGCGGAGTTCCGCAAGCTGTCCACCGAGGTGGTCGCACCCATCGATCCGGGCGGCTCGTACGACGCGTTCGTCCGGCTCGCCGAGTACCTCGACGACCTGATCGCGGACAAGCGCCGCGCCGGCCCGAGCGGGGACCTCCTCAGCGACCTGATCCGCACCACCGCCGAGGACGGCGACCGGCTCTCCCCGCAGGAACTGCGGGGCATGGCCTTCATCCTGCTCATCGCCGGCCACGAGACCACCGTCAACCTCCTCACCAACGGCGTCCACGCCCTCCTCGCCCACCCCGACCAACTCGCCGCCCTGCGCGCCGACATGACCCTCCTCGACGGCGCGATCGAGGAGATGCTGCGCTACGAGGGCCCGGTGGAGAACGGCACGTTCCGCTTCGCCGCGGAGCCCCTGGACATCGCCGGCACCCTCATCAGGAAGGGCGACGCGGTCATGGTCGGCCTGACCGCCGCAGACCGCGACGCGGGCCGCTATCCCGCCCCCGACCGCTTCGACATCCGCCGCGACACCCGCGGCCACCTCGCCTTCGGCCACGGCATCCACTACTGCCTGGGCGCCCCCTTGGCCCGCCTCGAAGCACGCACGGCGATACGCACCCTGCTGGAGCGCGCCCCCGCCCTCTCCCTGGACGGTCCGCCCGGCGAATGGCTCCCCGGCATGCTGATGCGCGGGATGCGGTCGTTGCCGGTGCGCTGGTAGAACGGCGGCACCGGACGGCCGTGGCGGCGACAGCGGCCGTGGCAGCGGTAGCGGCGGTGGAAGCCGTGACGAGAGAGCCGTAGTGGAAGCCCTAGGAGGCGCGCCCCCCGTGACCGCACCCGTCGAGTTCGACCTGGCCATGGCCCGGAAGGCGCTGGAGAGTCAGCCCTTCAGCAGGCTGATCGGCGCGCGCCTGAGTGCCTTCGGGGACGGTGGCGCGACGCTGGAGATCGACATCAGGGAGGACCTCCACCAGCAGAACGGTTTCGTGCACGGCGGGGTCCTCGCCTACGCCGCCGACAACGCGCTCACCTTCGCCGGCGGCACGATCCTCGGCCCGGCGGTCCTCACCGGTGGCCTCACCATCCAGTACGTCCGCCCGGCCACCGGCCGTACGCTGCGCGCCCACGCCGAGGTAGTACAGGCAGGCCGCCGTCAGGCCGTCGTCCGCTGCGACGTCCGCACGGTCGCCGACGACGGCACGGAGGCCCTGTGCGCGGTCGCCCAGGGCACGGTGCTGCCGGTCAACTGAAGGGCATGCCGCCCGCGATCTCCGCCAGGCGGACCGGTCTGTGTTCGCGTCTGGACACTTCGCAGGCCTCGGCGATGCGCAGCGCCTGCAAGGCCTCGCGGCCGTCGCACGGGTTGGTGCGCTGGCCGACGACGACCTCGACGAAGGCGATCAACTCGGCCTCGTAGGCGGGCCCGAAGCGCTCCAGGAAGCCGGTCCACGGCTTGGTCGCGGCCGGCGGGCCGGTCGGCTCGGTGGACGCGATCGGGGTGCGGTCGTCCAGGCCGACCACGACCTGGTCGAGTTCTCCGGCCAGCTCCATGCGGACGTCGTAGCCCGCCCCGTTCAACCGGGCGGCCGTCGCCGTGGCCAGCGTGCCGTCGTCCAGGGTGAGGACCGCCGCGGCCGTGTCGATGTCACCGGCCTCGCGGAACATCGCGGGCCCGGCGTCCGAACCGGTCGCGTACACGTCGACGACCTCGTGCCCGGTCACCCAGCGCAGCATGTCGAAGTCGTGGATCAGGGTGTCCCGGTACAGCCCGCCGGAGATCGGCAGGTACTCGGCCGGGGGAGGCGTCTGGTCGGAGGTCGTCGCCCGCACGGTGTGCAGCCGTCCCAGCCGCCCCGAACGCACCGCCTCCCGGGCACCTGTGTAGCCCGCGTCGAACCGGCGCTGGAACCCCATCTGAAGGATCGTTCCCGCTGTCTCGACCTCGGCGATCGCCTGCAACGAACCCGGCAGATCAAGCGCGATGGGCTTCTCGCAGAACACCGGAAGTCCGGAACGCGCCGCCCTCCCGATTAATTCGGCGTGCGCCGATGTCGCCGTGGTGATCACCACGGCGTCCACGCCCCACTTGAAGATCTCCTCCGTGCTCGGTGCCGCCGTTTCCCCCAGCCGGTTCGCCAGCTCCTGGGCCCGTGCCGGGTCCACGTCGGTGAGGATCAGCGAACCGACCTCACGATGACGGCTGAGCGTCCTGGCATGGATGGTCCCGATGCGGCCCGTACCGATGACTCCGATGCGCATGGGAACAAACTGAGGGCCGACCAGGCACGCTGTCAATGCGTATGTCCGGACAATCGAACTACATCACTTCCCGTCAACCATTCACAGAGCTACGCTCGCCCCGTGCCGAAACCAGATGTGGATCCGACAGTGCCGCTCGAGCTCAGCGTGGACCGGAGCAGCCCGGTGCCGTTGTACTTCCAACTGTCCCAGCAACTGGAGGCCGCGATCGAACACGGCTCGCTCACCCCCGGCAGCCTGCTGGGCAACGAGATCGAGCTGGCGGCCCGGCTCGGCCTGTCCCGGCCCACGGTCCGCCAGGCCATCCAGTCGCTGGTCGACAAGGGCCTCCTGGTGCGCCGTCGGGGCGTCGGTACCCAGGTCGTGCACAGCCAGGTCAAACGCCCGCTGGAACTCAGCAGCCTCTTCGACGACCTGGAGGCGGCCGGGCAGCGCCCCGCCACGAAGGTCCTCGTCAACAGCATCGTCCAGGCGTCCGCCGAGGTGGCGGCGGCACTCGGCGTGGCCGAGGACAGCGACGTACACCGCATCGACCGGCTGCGTCTCGCGCACGGCGAGCCGATGGCGTACCTGTCCAACCATCTCCCGCTCGGACTGCTCAACCTGGACACCGCACAACTGGAGGCCACCGGCCTGTACCGGATGATGCGCACCGCCGGCATCACCCTGCACAGCGCCCGCCAGTCCATCGGCGCCCGCGGCGCCACCGCGGAGGAGGCCGAGCGCCTGGCCGAGCCGGAGGGTGCCCCGCTCCTCACCATGCAGCGCACCACATTCGACGACACCGGCCGAGCGGTCGAATTCGGCAGCCATACGTATCGGCCGACGCGCTATTCGTTCGAGTTCCAGCTTCTGGTACGTCCCTGAGTACACCGTTTCGCCCGCGATCTTCGTCATAATGTCCGGACAATAAGATTCGATGGGCGCTCACAATGGCGCCCCTTTCAGGGGCGCGGGGCCGTGTCGATGTGCGGCTCCGCCGCAGGGCGCGACCAGCCACGACGCATCCGCACCAGACAACGATCCGTACCCCCCTTCACGCCCCCGCACAGCACCTGGTGTCACGGTGAGGCAGAATCGGGCCTTGATGAGCACCTACGGCAATTTCAGCGCCCCCATAGGCTCCCGGCGTGCCACCGCACTCAGGACAGTCGGCACCCGTGAGCGAAGGTCGCACCTGACGGCCCCCCGCGTGCCCACGGTCGGCATCGACATCGGCGGCACCAAGGTCATGGCGGGCGTCGTGGACGCCGACGGCAACATCCTGGAGAAGCTCCGCACGGAGACCCCGGACAAGTCCAAGAGCCCCAAGGTCGTCGAGGACACCATCGTCGAACTGGTCCTGGACCTGTCCGACCGCCACGACGTGCACGCGGTCGGCATCGGCGCGGCCGGCTGGGTCGACGCGGAGCGCAACCGCATCCTGTTCGCCCCGCACCTGTCCTGGCGCAACGAGCCGCTCCGCGACCGCATCTCCAGCCGCCTCGCCGTCCCCGTCCTGGTGGACAACGACGCGAACTCCGCCGCCTGGGCCGAGTGGCGCTTCGGCGCAGGCCGCGGCGAGGACCACCTCGTCATGATCACGCTCGGCACCGGCATCGGCGGCGCGATCCTGGAGGACGGCCAGGTCAAGCGCGGCAAGTGGGGCGTCGCCGGCGAGTTCGGCCATATGCAGGTCGTGCCCGGCGGCCACCGCTGCGCGTGCGGCAACCGCGGCTGCTGGGAGCAGTACAGCTCGGGCAACGCCCTGGTGAGGGAGGCCCGGGAGCTGGCCGCGGCGGACTCCCCGGTGGCCTACGGGATCATCGAGCACGTCAAGGGCAACATCGGCGAGATCACCGGGCCGATGATCACCGAGCTGGCCCGCGAGGGCGACGCGATGTGCATCGAGCTGCTCCAGGACATCGGCCAGTGGCTCGGCGTCGGCATCGCCAACCTCGCCGCCGCCCTCGACCCGTCCTGCTTCGTGATCGGCGGCGGTGTCTCGGCCGCCGACGACCTGCTGATCGGCCCCGCGCGGGACGCGTTCAAGCGCCAGCTCACCGGCCGCGGCTACCGCCCCGAGGCCCGCATAGTGCGCGCCCAGCTCGGCCCCGAGGCCGGCATGGTCGGCGCCGCCGACCTCGCCCGCCTGGTCGCCCGCCGGTTCCGCCGCGCCAAGCGCCGCCGGGTCGAGCGGTACGAGCGCTACGAGCGGTTCGCCGAGTCCCGGCGCGACACCCAGGACACGGCATGATCGCATCGCTGCCCAGCCGGGCCACCTCCCGGGACGAGCCGCCCCGACCACCCGAGGACCCCCGCCACAAGGCCCGCCGCAGAGCGCTCACCCTGCTCATCATCGTGCTGCTCATCGGCGTACCGGCCGTCTATCTGGCGATCTCCGCGAACCAGAGCCGCAACAGCGGCAAGGACAAGGAGGCCAAGTACTCGGCGACCGGGCTCACCGTGGGCTGGCCCTCCAAGGTCCAGCGCCGCCTTTACCAGGTACCGGTCCCGCACCCGGCCGAAGAGGTTGCCTTCTACGAGACCAACAACTGGAAGACCAGCCGCCTCTACGTCCAGTTCGAGACCAGCGACGCGGGCCTGGACACCTTCCTCGCCGGCATAGGCGTCGACCGGAACACGCTGAAAAAGAACGACATCACGATCAGCGCCCGCGACCAGAAGATCACCGGCTGGACGTTCACCCGCCCCGGCCCCTGGTGGGGCGTCGTCAACAAGCAGAAGGACCCGGCCCCCACCCAGGACATCGTGGTGAACCTGTCCGACCCGAAGCTCCCCATGGTCTACGTCGTCTCCCGCACGGTTCCCTAGCAGGGCCGCCCCGGCCGGTCGCCGGAGCCGATTGTCAGACCCCGCCCGTAGAGTCGAAGACGGCTGACACGACTGACGGGCGGGAGGTGACAGGACGTATGACGGACACGGCACTCATGGAGCAGATCTCCGTACGACTGGCCGCGGTCTTCCTGCCGTCCCCCGTCGTCCCGCGCGAGGGCCGCATCGCCTTCTGGGACCCCGACGGCGAGCGCGCACTCCCCGACGCCGAAGAGGGCGTGGAACAGACCGAGTTGACCGTCGTACGACGGTCCGGCGCCGGAGTCCGCCGCAGGTCCACCCCCGCGCTGACCCTGACCGTCGAAGCGGCCCTGCCCCTGCTCGTGCGCGCCCGCCGCGACCCCGCCGCCCATCCCGCCACGGCCTGCTGGGGCGCCGCCGCCCTGCACGCACTGCGGCTCGCCGCCCGCGGCCGGCTCCTCCCCGGCCTCACCGCTTCGGGCCACGACGCCTGGCGCGCGGGCCCCCTGGAGCCCGAGGACATCGCGCACGTCCGCGCGGTCGCGGCGGCCCTTCCGTACGAGGGCCACGCGGTCCCGCTGCCCGGCCCGGGCCCGCTCCGGCTGCCCGAGCCGGAAGCGCTGATGCGGTCCTTCCTGGACGCGGTCGCGGACACCCTGCCCCGCACCCCGGCCGCGCCGTACACCTCCGGGCTGCCCTTCGCGGCCCGCAAGCCGCAGCGCCTGCGCGACGCCCAGGACTGGGCCGCCGAGGTCGCCGCCGGCATGGACGCGGGCGTGCGGATCTCGCTCCGCCTGGACCTGGCGGCGTACGACCTGTTCGACGACGGAGGGCGGGTGCGCAGCGCGGGAGCGGCGATCGTCCAGGTGCACAGCCTCGCCGACCCGACCCTCGTGGTCGACGCGGCGGCCCTGTGGGCGGGCACGGCGGACACCGCCTTCGGCCCCCGCGCACGCGTGGACGCCGCGTTGGCCGTACGGCGGGCCGCGCGCGTCTGGCCCCCGCTGGACCGGCTCTCCGAGCAGGACGTGCCCGACGTACTGGCCCTGTCCGAGGAGGAGTTGGGCGATCTGCTCGGCATGGCGGCCACGCGCCTCGCGGCGGCCGGGGTGGCCGTCCACTGGCCCCGGGACCTGGCGCAGGACCTGACGGTGTCCGCCGTCGTCCGGTCGGCGCCGGGCTCCGCGACCGACGGCACGGGCTTCTTCGAGAGCGAGGAACTCCTCCAGTTCCGCTGGCAGTTGGCGCTCGGCGGCGACCCGCTCACCGAGGCCGAGATGGACACTCTGGCCGAGGCCCACCGCCCGGTCGTACGACTGCGGGACCAGTGGGTGCTGGTCGACCCGGCTCTCGTCCGCAAGGCGCGCAAACGCGAACTGGGCCTGCTGGACCCGGTCGACGCGCTGTCCGTCGCCCTCACCGGCACCGCGGAGGTCGACGGCGAGCAGGTGGAAGCCGTCCCGGTCGGCGCGCTGGCCACCCTCCGCGACCGCCTCACGGCAGGCATCCAGCCCGCCGAGCCACCCCCCGGCCTCCAGGCCACCCTCCGGGACTACCAACTCCGGGGCCTGGCCTGGCTCGACCTCATGACCTCCCTCGGCCTGGGCGGCTGCCTCGCCGACGACATGGGCCTCGGCAAGACGATCACCCTCATCGCCCTCCACCTGCGGCGGGCACACCGCCACCCCACCCTGGTGGTCTGCCCGGCCTCCCTCCTGGGCAACTGGCAGCGGGAGATCACCCGCTTCGCCCCCGGAGTCCCCGTCCGCCGCTTCCACGGCGCGGACCGCACCCTGGAGGACCTGACCGGCGGCTTCGTCCTCACGACGTACGGCACGATGCGCTCGGCGGCGGCGACGCTCGCCCGGCAGCCGTGGGGCATGGTCGTCGCGGACGAGGCCCAGCACGTGAAGAACCCGTACTCGGCGACGGCGAAGGCACTGCGCACGATCCCGTCCCCCGCGCGCGTGGCCCTCACCGGCACACCGGTGGAGAACAACCTCTCCGAGCTGTGGGCCCTGCTGGACTGGACGACCCCCGGGCTCCTCGGCCCCCTGAAGTCCTTCCGCGCCCGGCACGCGCGCGCGGTGGAGAACGGCGAGGACGAGGAGGCGGTGACCCGGCTGGCCCGCCTGGTCCGCCCGTTCCTCCTGCGCCGCAAGAAGTCCGACCCCGGCATCGTCCCCGAACTGCCGCCCAAGACGGAGACGGACCACCCGGTCCCGCTCACCCGCGAACAGGCCTCGCTCTACGAGGCGGTGGTGCGGGAATCGATGCTCGCGATCGAGACGACGGAGGGCATCGCCCGCCGGGGCCTGGTCCTGAAGCTCCTCACCTCCCTCAAACAGATCTGCGACCACCCGGCGCTGTACCTGAAGGAGGACCACGCGGAGGCACAGGCCTCGGGAGACCGCCTCGCCGCCCGCTCCGGCAAACTCGCCCTGCTGGACGAGCTGTTGGACACACTGCTGTCCGAGGACGGTTCCGCGATCGTCTTCACGCAGTACGTCGGCATGGCCCGCCTGATCACCTCCCACCTGTCCGCCCGCGCGGTCCCGGTGGAGCTGCTGCACGGCGGCACAGCGGTACCGGAGCGGGAGCGCATGGTGGACCGCTTCCAGGCCGGCGCGACCCCGGTCCTGGTCCTCTCCCTGAAGGCGGCGGGCACCGGCCTCAACCTGACCCGCGCGGGCCATGTCGTCCACTTCGACCGCTGGTGGAACCCGGCGGTCGAGGAACAGGCCACGGACCGCGCGTACCGCATCGGCCAGACCCAGCCGGTCCAGGTCCACCGCCTCATCACCGAGGGCACGGTCGAGGACCGCATCGCCGAAATGCTGGAAGCGAAGCGGGCGTTGGCGGACGCGATCCTCGGCTCCGGGGAGTCGTCACTGACCGAACTGTCGGACCGGGACCTCTCGGACCTGGTCTCGTTGCGGAGGGAGTCGTGACGGGGGTGGAGGGGCTCGCGCAAGGTGCGGGCGAAGCGGAGCACGGCGGAGAACTTGCGCCAGATGAAGGCGAGTTGGAGCGGACGCGGCCCGCGCCGGACGCGAGTGAACAGGCCGAGCAACAAGCTGCACGACCCGCCGACCTGGCACGGCAAGCGCTGCGGGCCGCGCGCGAGCGTCGGGAGCGGGCGCCGGAGAAGCCTGCGGGGCACGTGACGGACCCTGAGGACTCGGCGGCCCGCGCATCCGTGCCGACTGGTCCCGAGGAGTCGGTGTCCCGCGCATCCGCGCCGACCGGCGTCGAGGAGTCGGTGTCCCGCACACCCGTGCCGACCGGCGCCGAGGAGACGACGGTCACCGTACCCCCGGTTGACGATCCCTCGGTGTCCGCCCCACGGCCCGGTGACGCCGCCCGTGCGGCGTTGCGCGCCGCGCTACCGGTTCGACGCGAGGCAGCCGCAGCGGCCGACCCCGAGGACACCAGCACCGAACCGGCTCCCGACCCCGCAGCACAGGGCGACCACCCGGCACCCCCAGCCCCCGCCGTCGGTGACAGTGCCCCGGACCACCCGTCCACCCGCCCCGCCGACATCGCACGCGAGGCACTGCGGGCTGCCCGGCGAGAGAGTCAGCAGGCTCGAACCGACGCAGGGCGCCAGGGAGTTGAGCCCGCACCCCGCCCACCCCGCCGGACCTCCACCCCCTCCAGCACCAGCACAACCACCGACACCGCACGAACACGCGCCCAGGCGCCCGGCGGTATCGAAGCCAACCGAGCACGCGCCGTACGGGACTTGCTCGCCGACGCCTTCCAGATGCCCCAGGACGACGACCCCACCACGGAGCTGCCGGCCGTAACCCTCGCCCCCACCTCCACCCCCACAACCCCCACAACCATGGGATCCCCCTCCCGAGACAGCGACCTGCGCCGCACCTTCCCCGCGTTCCCGCCCAGGTCCTCGGACGGTGCGGGCTTCGCCGAGAGCTGGTGGGGCAACGCATGGGTCACCGCGCTGGAAGAAGGCGCGCTGGACCCCAAGCGGCTTGCGCGGGGCCGGGGTTACGCGGAGAAGGGGCATGTCGACGCGATCACCGTGACGCCCGGGCTCGTGCTCGGGTATGTGCAGGGCAGCCGCGCCCGGCCGTACCGCGTACAGGTGCGGCTGCGCACGCTGGACGACGCGGACTGGGAGCGGTTCCTGGACGCCGCCGCCGACCGGCCCGGGCACATCGCCGCGCTGCTCGACAAGGAGATGCCCAAGTCCCTGGCCGAGTGCGGAGTCCCGCTGCTGCCGGGGCCCGGCGACCTCGCCCCCCAGTGCAGTTGCCCCGACAACGGCCACCCCTGCAAGCACGCCGCCGCCCTCTGCTACCAGACCGCGCGCCTCCTGGACGCCGACCCCTTCGTCCTGCTCCTGCTCCGCGGTCGGGGCGAACGCCCGCTGCTCGACGCCCTGTCCCGCCGTAACGCGGCCCGTGCGGCCCGCGCCGCCCAGGAGCAGGAACCGGCCCCTCTCCCCGGCGTGAGAGCCACCGACGTGCTTGCCGAGCCGGGGCGCCGACTCCCTCCGCTCCCACCCCCGTTGCCCATGCCCCCGCACCCCGAGCAGCCTCCCGTGTATCCGGCGGCTCCGGGCGGCCCGGACCCCTTCGCGCTCGACCAGTTGGCGACCGACGCCGCCGCCCGCGCGCACGCGCTGCTCAGCACCGGCCGGGACCCGGTGGGGGAGTTGACGCTGTGGCAGGACGCGGTGCGGCTCGCCGCGGCCCGCCCCGGTTCGGGGCTCACCGCCACCACCCGCTCGCTCTACGCCTCCCTCGCCAAGGCCACCGGCCGCGGCACGGCCGAGCTGGCGCGCGCGGTCGCCGCCTGGCGGCAGGGCGGCATCGAGGGCCTCGCGGTGCTCGAAGAGCCCTGGGACCCGCCGGCCGGCCGCTTCGACCGGGCCCGCCCCCTCCTCCTCGCCGCCGACCTCCCGGCCTTCCGCCCCTGGCACAACCACCTCACCCACCCCCACGGCCATGTCCAACTCCGCCTCGGCCGCGACGGCTTGTGGTACGCCTACGAATCCGAGCCGGGCGACGAGGACTGGTGGCCCAGAGGCACCCCCGACCTGGACCCGGTCGGCGCGTTGACGGGCCTGGGCGCCCCCGGCGAACTCTGAACCGCAGCCCCCACCCGAGGCCGGGTTCTCCACGAACGCCCCACCCGAATCCGGTGAAGGCGATGTGAGGGTTCCCCACCGATGTGTGGAAGCCGAGTGGGGAGACCGGGGGCCCCACAGCCGGACCTTAAGAAACGGCGGTTACGTTGGAGCGGTGAGCGACATGAAGACCCCCGCACTCCAGTACCGCTTCGACGGCCCCGAAGACGCGCCCGTTCTCATCCTGGGCCCGTCGCTCGGGACGACCTGGCACATGTTCGATCGCCAGGTGCCCGAACTGGCGAAACAGTGGCGAGTCTTCCGGTACGACCTCCCAGGGCACGGCGGCTCGCCCGCGCACGGGACCGGCTCGGTCGCCGACCTGGCCGACCGGCTGCTGGCCACGCTCGACGCCCTCGGCGTGCAGCGCTTCGGCTACGCGGGCTGCGCGCTCGGCGGCGCGGTCGGTCTCGAACTGGTCCTGCGCCACCCGGAGCGGGTGGCCTCGCTGGCCCTGATCGCCGCCTCGCCCCGCTTCGGCACGGCGGACGAGTTCCGCCAGCGCGGGGTGATCGTGCGCACCAACGGGCTCGACCCCATCGCCCGCACCTCGCCCGACCGCTGGTTCACCAGCGGGTTCGCCGCGTCGCAGCCCGCGATCACCGAGTGGGCCGTCCAGATGGTGCGCACCACCGACCCCGGCTGCTACATCGCAGCGTGCGAGGCGCTGGCCGCGTTCGACGTACGGTCCGAACTCGCCCGCATCGGCGTGCCGACCCTCGTCCTCGTCGGCTCCGACGACCAGGTCACCGGCCCCGCCGAGGCGCGCACACTGGTCGCCGGCATCCCGGACGCCCGCCTCGCGGTCGTACCCGGTGCCTCGCACCTGGTCCCGGTCGAGCAGCCCGCCGCCGTCACCGACCTCCTCGTCCGGCACTTCTCCACCGCCTGGCAGCCGCCCTACGACCACCACTCCACCGGCCAGATCCCCGTCGTGGCGGCCCCGGCCAGGCCGGTCCTCGCCGCGCCGCAGCAGCTCGTGCCGATCGCCGAGATCGCGCCGGCGCCCGTGGAGGCGCCGCAGGGCATGGGCCGCCCGGACCCCTACGACGCCGGGATCAAGGTCCGCCGGGAGGTGCTCGGCGACGCGCACGTCGACCGGGCGCTGGCGCAGGCCGACGAGTTCTCCGGGGACTTCCAGGAGTTCATCACCCGCTACGCGTGGGGCGAGATCTGGGACCGGCCGGGCCTCGACCGGCGTTCGCGCAGTTGTGTCACCCTCACCGCGCTGGTCGCGGGCGGTCACCTGGACGAGCTGGCCTTCCACACCCGGGCGGCGCTGCGCAACGGCCTCACCCCGACCGAGATCAAGGAGGTGCTGATGCAGGCCGCCGTGTACTGCGGGGTACCGGCCGCGAACAGCGCCTTCAAGGTGGCCCAGCAGGTCATCCGGGAGGAGACGACCCCCACGGAGTGATCTTCAGACCGGTACCGAGAGCACCAGTCTCCGCTGCCCGCCCGAAGCCGGGCAGCGGCAGGATGGACCCATGACGCTCACCACACTCACCAAGAAGTCGCACGCCTGCATCCGTCTGGAGAAGGACGGCCGGACGCTCGTCATCGACCCGGGCCTCTTCACCGAGGAGGACGCCACCGCCGGTGCGGACGCGATCCTGGTCACCCACGAGCACGTGGACCACTTCAGCGAGGACCGGCTGCGGGCCGGCCTGGAGGCCAACCCGGCCGCCGAGATCTGGACGCTGAAGTCGGTCGCCGACCAGCTCTCCGCCGCCTTCCCGGGCCGGGTGCACACGGTCGGCCACGGCGACACCTTCACGGCGGTGGGCTTCGACGTCCAGGTGCACGGCGAACTGCACGCCGTGATCCACCCGGACATCCCGCGCATCACCAACGTCGGCTTCCTCGTCGACGACGGCCGGGTCTTCCACCCGGGCGACGCCCTCACCGTCCCCGACCACACCGTCGAGACCCTGCTGCTCCCGGTCATGGCCCCCTGGAGCAAGATCTCCGAGGTCATCGACTACGTCCGCGAGGTCAAGCCGCAGCGCGCCTACGACATCCACGACGCCCTGCTCACCGACCTCGCCCGCCCGATCTACGACATGCAGATCGGCGCGCTCGGCGGCGCGGAGCACCTGCGGCTGGCGCCCGGTGAGGCCGCGGACCTGTGAGTGTCAGACCCGCCCGGTAGGTTGTGAGGCATGCGCATCGCGACCTGGAACGTGAACTCGATCACCGCCCGTCTGCCGAGGCTCCTGGCCTGGCTGGAGAGCAGCGGCACCGACGTGCTGTGCCTCCAGGAGGCCAAGCTGGCCGAGGCGCAGTTCCCGTTCGAGGCGCTGCGCGAGGCGGGCTACGAGGCGGCGGTCAACGCGACCGGCCGGTGGAACGGCGTGGCGGTGCTCTCCCGCGTAGGACTGGACGACGTGGTCAAGGGCTTCCCCGGGGACCCCGGTTACGACGGCGTCCAGGAGCCCCGCGCCGTCGCGGCGACCTGCGGCCCGGTCCGCGTCTGGTCGGTGTACGTGCCGAACGGCCGCGAGGTGGACCACCCCCACTACACGTACAAGCTCCAGTGGTTCGAGGCCCTCAGGGCGGCCGTCGCCGACGGCGCGCAGGGCAGCCGCCCGTTCGCGGTGCTGGGTGATTACAACGTGGCGCCGACGGACGACGACGTCTTCGACGTGGCCGCCTTCGAGGGCCTCACCCACGTCACCCCGGCCGAGCGCGCCGCCCTGACCGCCCTGCGTGACGCGGGCCTGTCCGACGTGGTCCCGCGCCCCCTCAAGTACGACCACCCGTACACGTATTGGGACTACCGCCAGCTCGCCTTCCCGAAGAACCGCGGCATGCGCATCGACCTCGTGTACGGCAACGAGCCGTTCGCGAAGGCCGTCACCGACTCCTACGTCGACCGCGAGGAGCGCAAGGGCAAGGGCGCCTCGGACCACGCGCCGGTGGTCGTCGACCTGGACGTCTGACCCGCCCGCGTTCGTCAACGGAGGCCCCGGGGAAGGGATTTCGCCACTCCGGGCCCGCCGTTGACACGCCATCCGCGACGCCCTGTGGTGCGTACGGCGGTACGAATGACACGCTGGGCGTATGAACATCCCTTTCCTGGGCAACCGGGGCGAGAAACGCGGCGCGCACGACCCCGCGGGCATCGCCGAACCGCTGTCCGAGTGTGAACTGCTCCGCTCCCATGCGGCCCGGGAGGGCATCCAACTCGACGACTCCGCAGGCTCGTTGGAGGCGCTCGACCAACTGGTGCCCCGCTGGCGGGACGACGAGGAGACCCTGTCCTGGCTCGGCAACGACGCGGGCCTCTATCTGGGGACCGTGATCGTGCGCACGGTACCGGGCGCCGCCTGGGCGATCTGGCCGAACGGCCAGCCCGTCGTACGGCTCGTCTCCGGGCGCGAGTTCGACGTCGTGGCCTCCGGCCATGAGTGGGCCGCCAGCGGTGTGCCCGAGCTCTCGCAGTTGTACGCCGAGGTCGCCGAAGAGTAAGAGCGACGTAAATACGGCTAATGCCCGAAAAGTGCGTGTCGTACGTTAACTCCGCTCTTGTGTCGATAGTTTGCGGCGACCACGACACAGCTGAGAGTGAGTAGGGCTGGGCATGGCCGTCGATCCGTTGATCGAACTGCGTGACGTCAACAAGTACTACGGGGAGCTGCATGTCCTGCAGGACATCAACCTCACCGTCGGCAAGGGGGAGGTGGTCGTGGTCATCGGCCCTTCGGGGTCGGGAAAGTCGACGCTGTGCCGGGCGATCAACCGGCTGGAGACCATCGAGTCCGGGACGATCCGGCTCGACGGGAAGCCACTGCCCGAGGAGGGCAAGGCCCTCGCGCAGCTCCGCGCCGAGGTCGGCATGGTCTTCCAGTCCTTCAACCTGTTCGCCCACAAGACGGTCCTGCAGAACGTCTCGCTGGCCCAGATCAAAGTCCGCAAGCGCAAGCGGGAGGACGCCGACAAGCGGTCGATGGAACTCCTGGACCGGGTGGGCCTCGTCTCCCAGGCACCCAAGTTCCCCGCGCAGCTCTCCGGCGGCCAGCAGCAGCGCGTGGCCATCGCCCGCGCCCTCGCCATGGAACCCAAGGCCCTCCTCTTCGACGAGCCGACCTCGGCCCTCGACCCGGAGATGATCAACGAGGTCCTCGAGGTCATGCGCCAACTCGCCCACGACGGCATGACCATGGTCGTCGTCACCCACGAGATGGGCTTCGCCCGCTCCGCCGCCAACCGCGTCGTGTTCATGGCCGACGGCCGCGTCATCGAGGACCGCACCCCCGAGGAGTTCTTCACCAACCCGCGCACCGACCGGGCCAAGGACTTCCTGTCCAAGATCCTCAAGCACTGAGCGGGGGAGTGCGATCCATGTTCCGTAGGACCCGTCTGCCGTTCGCCGTCGTCACGCTCGCCGCGCTGCTCGCGAGTGCCTGCGGCAAGGAGGGCAGCCCGCCCGTCAAGGGCCCGCCCGCCGAGAAACTCCCCAACTACCAAGTGGCACAAGGATTTCAGCTCCCCGATTCCAAGACCTGGAAGCGGGCCAAGAAGCGCGGCCACTTCACCGTCGGCGCCAAGGAGGACCAGCCCTACCTCGGCGAGAAGGACCCCGCGACGGGCACCTACTCCGGCTTCGACATCGAGATCGCCAGGATGATGTCGGCCTCCCTCGGCTTCGCCCCGAAGACCGTCCACTTCAAGACGATCGCCTCCGCCAACCGCGAAACCGCCCTGCAGAACGGCCAGATCGACTACTACGTCGGCACCTACACCATCAACGACATGCGCAAGAAGCTCGTCGGCTTCGCCGGCCCCTACTACCTGGCCGGCCAGTCGCTCCTCGTCCGCGCCGACGAGCACGACATCCACGGCCCGCAGGACCTCGCCGGCAAACGCGTCTGCTCGGCGGCCGGCTCCACGCCGTACCAGCGCATCAAGGACGACTATCCCAAGGCCCAACTCGTCGCCTACGACACCTACTCGGTCTGTGTCGACAACCTGCTCACCTACCAGGTCGACGCCGTCACCACCGACGACGCGATCCTCATCGGCTACGCGGCGAAGGTCCCCGATCAACTCAAGGTCGTCGGCAAGCCCTTCTCGAAGGAGCCGTACGGCATCGGAGTCCCGCACGGCGACAACGCCCTGCGGTTCGCGCTCGACGACGCGTTGGAGGCCCGTGAGAAGAACGGCGACTGGAAGAAGGCGTACGAGGCGACGCTCGGCCTGTCCGGAGTGCCCGCGCCCACCCCGCCCGCGATCGACCGCTACCCGGCGAGCTGAGGGAGGCAGACGTGAACGTACTGACAGACAACTTCTCGACCTTCGGCGACGGCTTCCTCGGCACCGTCGAACTCACCTTCTACGCCTCGGTGTTGGCGCTCGTCCTCGGCTTCCTGATGGCCTCCTTCCGGGTCGCCCCCGTCGGTTCGCTGCGGGTCTTCGGCACCGCGTGGGTCACCGTCCTGCGCAACACCCCGCTCACCCTGCTGTTCTTCGCGGTGCTGCTCGGCCTGCCGCGTTTCGGACTCGTGCTGCCCTTCAAGGTGTTCGCGATCCTCGCGCTCGGCTGCTACACCTCGGCGTTCATCTGCGAGGCGCTGCGCTCCGGCATCAACACCGTGCCCAGGGGGCAGGGAGAGGCGGCTCGCAGCCTCGGGATGTCCTTCGGGCAGAGCCTCGGACTCGTCGTGCTGCCGCAGGCGTTCCGCTCGGTGATCCCGCCGGTCGGCTCCACGCTCATCGCCCTCGCCAAGAACTCGGCGATCGCGGGCGCCTTCAGCGTCACCGAACTCCTCGGCACCTACCGGACGTTGAGCGAACTCGGCTACAACATCGTCTGGACCTTCGTCTGGATCGCCGTCGGCTACCTGATCATCACCCTCGCCATCAGCGCGCTGTTCAACGCGCTGGAGAGGAAGTGGGGAGTCGCCCGATGACCACCGCCAACGCCCTCTACGACGTCCCGGGCCCCAAGACCCGCAAACGGCACCGCCTTTACGGCATCGCGTCCACGGTCGTCATCCTCGCGCTGCTCGGCTGGATCCTCTATCTCCTGTTCGACACCGACCAGTTCACATACACGAAGTGGATGCCCTTCGAGTACAAGGGAATTCAGGAACTGCTGCTGCGCGGCCTCGGCAACACGCTCAAGGCCTTCGGGCTGGCGGCCGTACTGTCACTGGCACTTGGCACCCTGCTCGCCGTAGGACGCCTCTCGGACCACCGTCCGGTGCGCTGGCTGTCCACCCTCGCCGTGGAGTTCTTCCGCGCCATGCCCGTCCTGGTGATGATCTTCTTCATCTTCGTGGCGCTCAAGGTGCAGCCGCTGCCCGCACTGGTCGCCGGCCTCACCCTCTACAACGGCTCGGTGCTCGCCGAGGTCTTCCGCTCCGGCGTGGGCAGCGTCGAACGCGGCCAGCGGGAGGCCGCGTTCGCGCTCGGCATGCGCAAGACCCAGGTGATGTCGTACGTCCTCGTACCGCAGGCCGTACGGGCCATGCTGCCCGCCATCATCAGCCAGTTGGTGGTCGCCCTGAAGGACACCTCGCTGGGCTATCTGATCACCTATGAGGAGTTTCTCCATGCCGGGAAGCTGATCGCGTCGAACCTCGACTACGATTTGCCGTTCATCCCCGTGGTGATGGTGATCTCGCCGATCTACATCGGGATGTGCATGCTGCTCTCCTGGTTCGCCGGATGGGTGTCCCGCCGGGAGCAGCGCAGTCCCAAGACCGAGGCCGTGGATGTGGCCCCGGCGGAACCAGGGACGCTGCTGCCGCGGGTGCAGTAGTAGAGAGGGCACCTGCCCGCCCGGCAGCAGCCGGAGATCACTGCTCGCGCAGCGGGATCGACACGTACGACGGGTCGTTCGCCGGCGAGGAGAAGGTCAGCTGCGCGCCGGTCGGGTTGTGCTCGATGTAGAGCGGGTCGACCGTGTCGACGACCAGGGCGAGATGATGCCCTGCCGGGACGTCGTAGGCCGTGGAGAACAACTCCAGGTCCACACCGAACGGCTGGCCGGGCGTCTGCCCGTGCCAGGTGTACGGCGCGTTGCCGACCAGCTTGCCGAGGCCGAGCGGGCCCACGTCGTAGAGGTACGCGACGAGGGTGCCGCTCTCCTTGGTGTCCGTGACCGTGGTGTGCAACTTCACGGTGCCGCGCACCTGTTGGGCACTCGTGTACGTCCCCGACTGCCAGACGGCGGCCCAGCGGCGGGGGAGCAGCGGGACCCATGCGAGCGGGGGCACCTGCGCCACCTGGTCGAGGATGCTGGACAGGAAGACGATCCCGCCGTCGGCGCCCGAGTCGACGTTGGTGTGGATGGTGGTCGTGCCCGCGAGGGCGATCTTCTTCCGGGTCGCGGCGACCGACTTCCAGTCCGGATAGCCCTCGTAGCCGCCCGCGGAGCGGGACTTGAGCTCCACGGGCTGCTCGCGGTTGATCCCGTTGTCCTCGCCCTTGAGGTAGTGGTCGAACCAGCGCTCGGTGTCCGTCCACACGTCGTTGGGCAGCCCCAACAGACCGGTCAGCTCGGCGGTGGCATGGTCGCCGGGGCGGAGTTCGAGCCGCTTCGGCCCGCTCAACTCGCCGTAGAAGTCGGCGATCTGGTCGGGCGGGAAGATCGTGTCGCCCCAGGCGTTGGCGAGCATGATCGCCGCGCCGTTCTTGTTGATCTGATCGACGTAGGTCGAGGGGGAACGTTCCTTCCCCCAGTCGATCAACTCCTGTTCCCTGGACAGGTCGGAGGCGAAGAAGTCCTTGAAGACCTGGCTCGTCTCCGCGCTCGGGCGGCCGGTGACGAGGCCGACGCCGTCCAGGAGCGCGGTCGCCTGGGAGTGTTCGGTACGGCCCGAGTAGATGGAGTCGATCAGGTCGGCCCAGCCGCTCAGCGAGGCAACTGCCTTGATCCGCTTGTCGTGTGCGGCCGCGAGGAGGCTGATGCCGGCGCCGTACGACACGCCCGCCATGCCGATGTGCCCCGCGTCGGACGGGGTGTTGGCGAGCGCCCAGTCGATCACCTTGGACGCGTCGGCCACGTCGGCCGGGCCGCCGACCTCTATCCCGCCGCCGGACTGCCAGAAGCCCCGGACGTTGTAACTGACCACCACGTAGCCGGAGTTCGCGAGCTTCTCGGCCTGGGCCAGGTACTGGACCTGCGGGAATCCCCAGCTCGTGGGCAGCACGACCAGGGGGTAGGCGCGCGAGCCGTCGGCGCCCGCAGGCGTGACGACGTTCGCCGCGAGCTTCGTACCGCCGTCGCCGGCGATGTCGACGAAGCGGACGCCGTTCGTGGCGGCCTGGGCGGCGGGGGCGAGCCCGAGGACGCCTCCGGCGACGAGAGTCGCGGAGACGGCGCCCACGGCGGTCGTACGCAGGGCCTGGCGACGGTTTCGCACGGGTCACTCCTCACACGTGTCACTGCAAAGTGACCCGACGGTAACCTCGACCCCCTACCTCAGGTAACCCGTCAGTAAGTTACGTGCCAGTAAAGATTGTTGACGTGTGTGCGACCTCAGGAGGCGCGGTGCGAACTTCGAGGAGCCGGTGCAGGCAGGGGCGTTTCCGCCGCCCGTGTCACATCCGCGACCAGCTCCACCACATCGGGGCCGTACGCCTGCGAGTTGACCACCTTCAGCAGCAGGACGAAGGTGTTGCCGCCGTGTTTGCGCGCCAACTTCTCATGGTTGCGGGCGAGATAGCGGGTCGCCGCCTGGTTGGTGATCGCGCGCTGGCCGCAGAAGAGGAACACCGGCCGCGCGCCGCCGAGTTGGCCGGCGGTGAGCCGGGCGAGGAGCACGTACTCGCCCTTGCCTGGCTCAAGTCGGTAGCGCTCGCTGCCTATTTGGAAAGCGCCCCGGTCCGGCCCCGGCTCGGCGTCGACGTTGACGCGGATGCCGGGCAGCAGGGACGCCAGATGCGCGGCCATCCGGCGGTTGGAGGCCGGGCCGCCCACGCAGAACTCGGTGCGTTCGCCGAAGCCCTGCTGGGCCGCGTCGTGCGCGACGACCTGGGCGTGCGCGTTGCAGTCCTTGATCAGGGCGGCGAGTTCGAGGAGCGCGAACACGTCGTGCCGCATCACCGTGAGTTCGGGGCCGCCCGCCTCGCGGTTGACCACGAGCAGCGACTCGGAGTTGTCGGGCAGCCCGAAGAACGCCTGCTTGCGCCGGAGTTTGCGCTTCCACAGGTAGGTGCGGGCCAGCCAGCCGAGCGCGGCACTGATGCCGGCGGCGGCCACGCCCAGAACGATGTTGCGCACGTCGTCATTCATGGGCGCGCATGTTAGCGGTCCGATGTGGCTGGTACGTACCGGTGTTCGACGTGTGACGTTCCTGTGGCGGCGGCCGGAAGCGGTCTGTCGGGGCCCGTGCCAGGTGGATACGCTGCGCGGACGGTTCTGGACTGGAGGTACGGATGCGTCGCCCTGTGGCACGGAAACTGTCGGTTCTGGCGGTCTCGGCCGCCGTGGTGTCGGTCGGGGCCGCGGCCCCACCCGCCACGACGAGCAGCAGCACACCGACGAAGGTTCCGGTCGCCGTCGGCTACGGCGGTGCCGTGGCGAGCGTCGACGCGGACGCCACCGCCGCCGGTATCGAAGTCCTGAAGAAGGGCGGCAACGCGGTCGACGCGGCCGTCGCGACCGCCGCCGCGCTCGGTGTCACCGAGCCCTACTCCTCCGGCATCGGCGGAGGCGGCTACTTCGTCTACTACGACGCCAAGTCCCGTGCGGTGCACACCATCGACGGCCGCGAGACCGCGCCGCTGACCGCCGACTCCAACCTCTTCGTGGAGAACGGCAAGGCCCTCGCCTTCGCCGACGCCGTCAGCAGCGGCCTCGGCGTCGGTACCCCGGGCACGCCCGCCACCTGGCAGACGGCGCTCGACCAGTGGGGCAGCGAGAAGCTCGGTACGGTGCTCAAGCCCGCCGAGCGGATCGCGAGCGACGGCTTCACGGTCGACGACACCTTCCGCACCCAGACGGCGGCCAACGAGACCCGCTTCCGCTACTTCCCGGACACCGCGAAGCTGTTCCTGCCGGGCGGTGCGCTGCCGGTCGTCGGCTCGACCTTCACGAACCCCGAACTCGCCGCCACGTACAAGGAGTTGGGCAAGAAGGGGATCGGCGACATCTATCGCGGCGCCCTCGGCAAGGACATCCTCGCCACGGTGAACACCCCGAAGGTGGACGCGAGTTCGGGCTGGAACGCCCGCCCCGGCCAACTGTCCGCCAAGGACCTCGCGGCCTACCGCGCCAAGCTCCAGGCGCCCACGAAGACCTCGTACCGCGGACTCGGCGTCTACTCCATCGCGCCCTCCTCCTCCGGCGGCACGACCGTCGGCGAGGCCCTCAACATCCTTGAGAAGACGGACCTCTCGAAGGCGAGCGAGGTCCAGTACCTGCACCACTACATCGAGGCCAGCCGGATCGCGTTCGCGGACCGGGGGCGCTGGGTCGGCGACCCCGCCTTCGAGGACGTACCGACGAAGGAACTCCTCTCGCAGAAGTTCGCCGACTCGCGCGCCTGCCTCATCAAGGACGACGCGGTGCTCACCAGCCCGCTGGCGCCCGCCGATCCGCGCAACCCGACGGCCTGCACCGCCGCCGGGACGGCCGCCCCGACGACTTACGAGGGTGAGAACACCACCCACCTCACCGTTGCCGACAAGTGGGGCAACGTCGTCTCCTACACGCTCACCATCGAGCAGACCGGCGGCAGCGCGATGACCGTGCCCGGCCGCGGCTTCCTGCTCAACAACGAACTGACCGACTTCTCCTTCACCCCGGCCAACCCGGCCGTCCACGACCCGAACCTGCCCGGTCCGGGCAAGCGCCCGCGCTCGTCGATCTCGCCGACGATCGTCCTCGACCAGCACAACAAGCCGGTCGTGGCGCTCGGTTCACCCGGTGGCGCGACCATCATCACGACCGTGCTCCAGACCCTCACCGAGTTCCTCGACCGGGGCCTCCCGCTCGTGGACGCGATCGCGGCGCCCCGCGCCAGTCAGCGCAACGCGGCCAACACGGAACTCGAACCGGCCCTCTACAACAGCGACTTGAAGACCCAGCTCCAAGCCATCGGGCACTCGTTCACTCTCAACCCCGAGATCGGCGCGGCCACCGGTGTGCAACGGCTGCCGAACGGGGAGTGGTTGGCGGCCGCCGAGAAGGTACGGCGGGGCGGCGGCTCGGCTGCGGTGGTCAATCCGGCGCCGTAGACGGCGAGTCGGAGGCGGGCGGCGTAGGCGGTGGGTCGGCTGCGGGCGGCCGCGGATCGGTCCTGAACGCGAGCCGCCCGTCCGTCACGTCCACCGTCACCCGGCCGCCCTCCGTGATCCGGCCGTCCAGGAGCAGCCGGGAGAGCTGGTTGTCGACCTCGCGCTGGATGGTGCGGCGCAGCGGCCGGGCGCCGTACTCGGGCTGGTAGCCCTGGCGGGAGAGCCAGTCGACGGCCGGGTCCGTGAACGCGACCGTGATGCCCTGCGCGTGCAGGAGACGGCGGGTGTGTTCCAGCAACAGCTCGGTGATCAGGCGGAGTTGCTCGGCGGTGAGCTGACGGAAGACGACGATCTCGTCGATGCGGTTGAGGAACTCGGGGCGGAAGTGCTCGCGCAGCGGGCGCAGGATCTGTTCGCGCCGGGCCTCCTCGTCCGCGTCGGCGCCGCCGGGCCCGAAGCCGATACCGGCGCCGCGCCGGGTGATCGCCTCGGAACCGAGGTTGCTGGTCATCACGATCACCGTGTTGGTGAAGTCGACCGTGCGGCCCTGGGAGTCGGTCAACCGGCCGTCGTCCAGCACCTGGAGCAGGATGTTGAACACGTCCGGGTGCGCCTTCTCGACCTCGTCGAGGAGAAGGAGCGAGTAGGGGTGGCGGCGTACGGCCTCGGTGAGTTGGCCCGCCTCCTCGTGGCCGACGTAGCCGGGCGGGGCGCCGACCAGCCGGCTGACCGTGTGCCGTTCCTGGTACTCACTCATGTCCAGGCGGACCATCCGGTCCTCGCTGCCGAACAGGGCCTCGGCCAGCGCCCGGGCAAGTTCCGTCTTCCCGACGCCGGTCGGTCCCAGGAACAGGAAGCTGCCGATCGGCCGGTCCGGGCTCGCCAACCCGGCGCGCGAGCGCAGCACCGCGTCCGACACGACCCGCACGGCCTCGTCCTGGCCGACGACCCGCCGGTGCAGATGCTCCTCAAGACCGAGCAACCGGTCCTTCTCCTCCGCCGTGAGACTGCTCACCGGGATACCGGTCTGCCGCGACACCACCTCGGCGATCGCCTCACCGGTGACCCCCAGATTCTGTCCTTCGTCGCTCGTGTCCTCACCGTCGGCCTCCGCCAGCCGCAGCTTCAACTCGGCGACCTGGTCCCGGAGTCGGGACGCCTTCTCGTAGTCCTCGTCGGCCGCCGCCTGGTCCTTGTCCCGGGCGAGCTGCTCCACCTCGCGCTCCAGGGCCCGTACGTCCGTGCCCTTCGTGCGCGCCCGCAGCCGAACGCGAGCGCCTGCCTGGTCGATCAGGTCGATCGCCTTGTCGGGCAGCCTGCGGTCGGCGAGGTAACGGTCGGACAGCTCCACGGCGGCCACCAACGCCTCGTCGGTGTACCGGACTTGGTGATGCGCCTCGTAGCGGTCGCGCAGTCCGCGCAGGATCTCGATCGCGTCCGCGACGGTCGGCTCGGGCACCAGGATCGGCTGGAAGCGGCGGGCCAGCGCCGCGTCCTTCTCGATCCGGCGGTACTCCTCCAGCGTCGTGGCGCCCACGATGTGCAACTCACCGCGCGCGAGGGCCGGTTTGAGGATGTTGCCGGCGTCCATCGAGCCGCCCTCGCCGCCACCGCCCGCGCCGACCACGGTGTGCAACTCGTCGATGAACACGATCAGTTCGTCCGAGTGCGCGCGGATCTCGCCCACGATGTTCGTCAGGCGCTCCTCGAAGTCGCCCCGGAAACGGGTGCCCGCGACCACGCCCGTCAGGTCGAGGGCGACCACGCGCCGCCCGGTCAGCACGTCCGGCACATCGCCGTCCGTGATGCGCTGCGCGAGCCCCTCCACGATCGCGGTCTTGCCGACTCCCGCGTCGCCGATCAGCACCGGGTTGTTCTTGCCGCGCCGGGACAGCACCTCGATGGTCTGCTCGATCTCCTCGTCGCGGCCGATCACCGGGTCGATACGGCCTTGCCGGGCCAGGTCGGTGAGATCGCGGCTGTACTTGTCGAGGGTGGGGGTGCCGGTGGGGCGGGGCTGGTCGGTGCGGGGGTGCGTGCCGTCCATGGGCTCGGGCGGCAGGCCCGTCGGAGCGTAGCGGGCCGCGTTCAGGATGTGGCCGGCGGCGGAGTCCGGGTTCGCGGCGAGTGCGCCGAGGACGTGCTCGGGGCCGATGTATCCGGTGCCGCCCGCCCTGGCCAGGTCGTGGGCGTCCAGGAGGGCGCGTTTGACGGCCGGGGTGAGGTTGAGGGACGTGCCCTCCGGGGGTTGGACCGGGCCTGAGTGCTCGTCGATCTCGGCGGCGAGGGAGTCCGGGTCCGCGCCGGCGCGGGTGAGGAGGTCGCGGGTCGGCTCCGCGGACAGGGCGGCGCGGAGCAGGTGCTGGGTGTCGAGGTCGTGGCTGCCGTGTTCCGCGGCGTACTGGGCGGCGCCTCGGACGAGGTCCCTGGCCGGTTGGCTGAGCAGGCGGCCTATGTCTATCTGGCGTGGGCGGGCGGCTCCGCCAGGGGCTCCGCCCGCGGCTCCGCCGAAGAACCGGGCCAGGAAGTCGCCGAGGGGGTCGTTTTCGGGGTCTGCGTAGCCGCTGGTCATCAATCCACCATGGCACGGGTCACTGCGTGGGGCATGTGCGGGTTTGGGTACGTTTGTGGCTGCGGGTGCGTTGTGGCAGGTCGCGCCCACGCGGTGGAGCCGCACGCCGACGCAGCCCCGCGCCCCTGAAGGGGCGCTCCCCCTTACCGGCGTTCAGTCAGGACCCGGGGTCCTGCCTCCGTGATCGCCACCGTGTGTTCCACGTGGGCCGCCCTGGAGCCGTCGTTCGTCTTGAGGGTCCAGCCGTCCTTCGCCGCGTGGTAGTCGTCCCGGCCGCCCGCGATCAGCATCGGCTCGATCGCGATGACCATGCCCTGGCGGAGAGGAAGGCCTCGGCCGGGGCGGCCCTCGTTCGGGACTCCCGGGTCCTCGTGCATCTGGCGGCCGATGCCGTGGCCGCCGAAGTCCTCCATGATGCCGTAGCCGGCCGTGCGGCACACCGTGCCGATCGCGTGCGCGATGTCGCCGATGCGGTTGCCGACCACGGCCGCCTCGATGCCCGCCGCGAGAGCGCGCTCGGCGGTGTCGATCAGGCGGACGTCGGCGGGGCGCGGCTCGCCGACGATGAAGCTGATGGCCGAGTCGCCGGCCCAGCCGCCCAGCTTCGCGCCGAAGTCGATCGAGACGAGGTCGCCGTCGCGCAGGCGGTAGCCGTCCGGGATGCCGTGCACGATCGCGTCGTTCACGGAGGCGCAGATGACCGCGGGGAACGCGGTGGGCGCGAAGGCGGGGCGGTAGCCGAGGAAGGGGGAACTCGCGCCGGCCGCGCGCAGTACGTCGTGCGCCAACTCGTCCAGTTCCAGCAGGGATACGCCCACGTCGGCGGCCTCCCGCACGGCCGTGAGGGCGCGGGCCACGACCTGGCCCGCCTCGTACATCGCATCGATAGACGTGTCCGTCTTCAGTTCCACCATGCCAATTACTATACCGGTATTAGAATGACGGCATGGTACGCACCCCTCTCACCCCCGAAGAGCGCGAACGCGGCGAACGACTCGGCCGGCTGCTCCGCGAGGCCCGCGGTGGCCGCAGCATGACGGACGTGGCGGCGCACGCGGGCATCTCGCCGGAGACCCTCCGGAAGATCGAGACGGGCCGGGCGCCGACACCCGCCTTTTTCACCGTCGCCGCCCTCGCCGACGCCCTCGGCCTCTCCATGGACCAACTCGTGGTCAGGTGTGCGCCGTTGGCGGCCTGAATCGGACGCCTGATGTGGCGGATACGGCATGAACCCGGCGGGCGCACAGCGGGGAGGCGTAGGCTCCCAGACCTCTGCGCCCGGCTCGAAAAGCTTCCGTAGCCGCGTCGTAACACAAATGGTGTTTTCTACGGATCGGAGCATTCCGGTCTGGCGGGAGTTGGAGCATGGCTGTGGATCAACTCCCCGGACAGGTGCGGGAGTTCGCGAACTACCTCGACGGTCTCCTGGCGCGCCTGGACCAGGGCGGCGGCTGGTGCGGGGTGTTCTGGCAGCGCGATCCCGATGGCATGCAAGCCTGTCTCGGCGGCCGTGAGATACCGCCCTGGGACGTGGTCGAGGCCCTCCTCCAGGACCTCGCGGCGGAGTACGGCCACGGTGTCGCGACCCAGGAGGGGGAGCGGGCCCGCGCCCTGCACGCGGCGGCGCTCGCCGCGTTCGACGCCCGTCCCGGCAGCCGGGACGCCCTCGGTGACCGGCTCGACGTGATGCTCCGCGAGCAGAAGTACGCGGCCGAACGGCAGGCGGAACTGGGCCGGTTGCTCAACGTCGCCGGGACCCGGGAAGAGGCCGACGCCCTCCGCCTCGACCTCGCCTGGGCCCACGACGACCACGAACGCGCCACCGCCCGCTGCGCCGAACTCCGCGCCCGCATCGAGCAGTTGGACAACTTCGCCCACCTCCGGGGCAGTCGGGGCGTCCACCGCGACCGGCACGGCAATGTGTTCCGCGTCGACGACATGCCCCAGGACCGGGACAACTCGGCCTACGACCAGAGCAACGCCGCCTACGACCGGAACGCCGCCCCGCACCGGCTGCCCCGCCAGCGCGACACCGAGCAGATGCCCGGTACCACCGGACCGCAGGGCGGCTACGGCAGTGCCGACGGGGTGGTGGGGGCGCGCCGGGACGGCCGAGTGCCGGACGCCCGCCGCGGCTACGAGGAATTCGAGCGCGCGAACCCCGGCTACGCCAACCCGGACCCCGCGCCCGATTTCGACAGCCCGGAACCCATGGCGAGCGGCTTCACCGACCCCGACGCCGCCTCCGCGGCCGAGCTGCCCGACCAGGCCGAGGCCGAGACCGAGGCGGCCGCCCCCGCCCCCAAGCAGCGCAAGCGCCGCCGGGGCAGCGCCCGCTTCGCCGGCCTGGCCGAGGACGACACCGCCACCACCCCGGCCCCGGACCCCGCAGCCGCCGTACCGGAACTCCCCGCGCCCGCGCCCACCACCCGCCGCACCCCGCGCGGAGCCCGCTTCGCCGGGGCCGCCCGGCCGGTCGAGCGGGAGCAGCCGAAGCGGGAGCCCCTGGACGCGGAGGCGCGGCAGAGCACCGTGGAGGCCGTTCGGCGGCTCGTGGGGCTGCGGCGCGAGGGCCGTAGCGGCGAGGCGCACGCACTGCTCGTCGAGGCCGCGTACTGGCCCGCCGCGCGCTTCCCGCTGCTCGCGGCCGAGCTGCAGCGGGCCGGCCTCGGCGCGGACTGGGCGACGCTCCTGTGGGAGGCCGCCTCGCTGCCCGCCGACCGGCTGGTCGGCGCGGCGGACGCGCTGGTCGCGGCCGGCCGTACGGCGGACGGCGAGCAGATCCTGCGGCAGGGCGTGGCCCGCCCCGCCGCCGAGATAGGCGAGGCCGTGCTCGCGCTGGCCGCGGAGGGGCGCCGCCGGGAGATCCGTGCCCTGTTCGACGCGTACGTCCGCGTCCGCACCCCCGAAGAAGCCGCCCGCAGTGTTGCCGCCGACCCGCAGCAGCTCGTTCCGCTCCTGCTGGAGGCCGCCCAGGGTGCCTCCGACGAATGCCACTGGGACCTGGTCCACGCCCTGCGAGTGGCGGGCTTCAGCGCGTGAGCGCTCCGCTGTCATGCGGTTCATTGGCCGCGCGCCGGTGGGGGCTGGGCGCGCAGTTCCCCGCGCCCCTTACGGGGCGCTGTACTGCACGGAGCCCATCCGATCCGGCTACCCGGCCCAGCGGCTCACCCACCGGAGTGTGAAACGCGATCGACTCCGCGGGTTAACGACGATGGTCTTGGCAAGGCTCCTCGGGAGGCTTACGTTCATCCCTCTACGGCCTTTGTCTACGGGCGTAGAGGCTCTGACGTCCCCGTCGAAGGAGCAGCTCATGGCCAACGTCGTACGCGCCGCTCTGGTCCAGGCCACCTGGACCGGTGACACCGACTCCATGGTGGCGAAACACGAGGAACACGCCCGCGAGGCGGCCCGCCAGGGCGCCAAGGTCATCGGGTTCCAGGAAGTGTTCAACGCCCCCTATTTCTGTCAGGTCCAGGAACCGGAGCACTACGACTGGGCCGAGCCGGTGCCCGACGGGCCGACCGTGCGTCGTATGCAACAGCTCGCGCGCGAGACCGGCATGGTGATCGTCGTCCCGGTCTTCGAGATCGAGCAGGACGGCTTCTACTACAACACCGCGGCAGTGATCGACGCCGACGGCACCTTCCTCGGCAAGTACCGCAAGCACCACATCCCCCAGGTCAAGGGCTTCTGGGAGAAGTACTACTTCAGGCCGGGCAACGCCGGCTGGCCCGTCTTCGACACGGCCGTCGGCAAGATCGGCGTCTACATCTGCTACGACCGGCACTTCCCCGAGGGCTGGCGTCAACTCGGGCTCAACGGCGCCCAGTTGGTCTACAACCCGTCCGCCACCTCACGCGGCCTCTCCGCCTACCTCTGGCAGTTGGAACAGCCCGCCGCCGCCGTCGCCAACGAGTACTTCATCGCCGCCATCAACCGGGTGGGAGTGGAGGAGTACGGGGACAACGACTTCTACGGCACCTCGTACTTCGTCAACCCACGCGGCCAGTTCGTCGGCGACGTCGCCAGCGACAAGGTCGAGGAACTCCTCGTCCGCGACCTCGACTTCGGCCTCATCGAAGAAGTACGACAGCAGTGGGCGTTCTACCGCGACCGCCGCCCCGACGCCTACGAAGGGCTGGTGCAGCCGTGACCAAGGACCTGCTGGGACGGCACAAGGCCGTGCTCCCGGACTGGCTCGCCCTCTACTACGAGGACCCGCTCGAAATCACGCACGGCGAGGGCCGGCACGTCTGGGACGCCGAGGGCAACAAGTACCTCGACTTCTTCGGCGGCATCCTCACCACCATGACCGCGCACGCGCTCCCCGAGGTCACCAAGGCGGTCAGCGAGCAGGCCGGGCGGATCATCCACTCGTCCACGCTCTACCTCAACCGGCCGATGGTCGAACTCGCCGAGCGCGTCGCCCAGTTGTCCGGCATCCCCGACGCCCGCGTCTTCTTCACCACCTCGGGCACCGAGGCCAACGACACCGCGCTGATGCTCGCGACCTCGTACCGGCGCAGCAACCAGATCCTGGCCATGCGCAACAGCTACCACGGCCGCTCCTTCAGCTCGGTCGGCATCACCGGCAACCGCGGCTGGTCCCCGACCTCGCTGTCCCCGCTCCAGACGCTGTACGTCCACGGGGGTGTCCGGACGCGCGGACCCTACGCGCACCTGAACGACGCCGAGTTCATCGCGGCCTGCGTGGACGACCTGAAGGACCTGCTCGGTCATGTCCGGCCGCCCGCCGCGCTCATCGCCGAACCCGTCCAGGGCGTCGGCGGGTTCACCTCCCCGCCGGACGGTCTGTACGCGGCCTTCCGTGAAGTGCTGGCCGAGCAGGGCGTGTTGTGGATCGCCGACGAGGTGCAGACCGGCTGGGGCCGCACCGGCGACCACTTCTGGGGCTGGCAGGCCCACGCCGAGAACGGTCCGCCGGACATCCTCACCTTCGCCAAGGGCATCGGCAACGGCAGCTCGATCGGCGGTGTCGTCGCCCGCGCCGACATCATGAACTGCCTGGACTCCAACAGCATTTCGACCTTCGGCGGCACCCAGATCACCATGGCGGCCGGCCTCGCCAACCTCACCTATCTGCTGGAGCACGACCTCCAGGGCAACGCCCGCCGCGTCGGCGGTCTCCTCATCGAGCGGCTGCGGGCCGTCGCCGCACAGCATCCCGGCGTACGGGAAGTGCGCGGGCGCGGGCTGATGATCGGCGTCGAGCTGGTGAAGCCGGGCACCGACGAAGCCGATCCGCAGGCAGCGGGCGCCGCACTGGAAGCGGCCCGTGCGGGCGGCCTGTTGATCGGCAAGGGCGGCGGGCACAACACCAGCGCCCTGCGCATCGCCCCGCCGCTGTCCCTGACCGTCGCGGAGGCCGAAGAGGGCGCCGCCATCCTCGAACAAGCTCTGCGGAGCACGCAGTAGTAGCGGTACGAGCAAGGGAACAGCGCTATGGCCACCACCCTGGACACCCTGGAGCCCGCCCTGTCGGTGCGTCAGGTCCTCGGCCTGGAACGGGTCCTCGCCGGGGAACCCGAGGTGGTGGCCGGCGCGGGCCAACTCGACCGGCTCGTGCGCTGGGTGCACGTCGCCGAGGCCGCCGACGTCGGCGTGATGCTCAGCGGCGGCGAGATGATCCTCACCACCGGCGTCCTGCTCGCCGGTGACGAGGGCGCCCAAGCCGAGTACATCCAGTCCCTGCACCGCGCGGAGGCGTCCGCCGTGGTCCTCGGTCTCGGCCGCGCGTTCCCCGCCCCGCCGGACGTGATGCGCCGCGCCGCCGAGCGCTGCGGGCTGCCCATGGTGGTGCTCCACCGCCCCTTCCCCTTCGCCGAGTTGACGGAAGAGGTCCAATCCCGGCTGGTACGGCGGAAGTTCGCCGCCGTCAGCCTCTCCGAGGCCGTACGGACCGCGCTCACCGGACTCATCACCGGCGGGGCCCCGCTGCAGAGCCTGCTCGACGAGATCGCCGCGCACAGCGCCTGCCCGGTCGTCGTCACCAACCTCGCCCACCGCGTCCTCGCCACGGCGGGGGAGCGGTCGGCGGTGGACGACGTGCTGCGCGACTGGGAGCGCATCGCCCGGCAGGCCGGCGGCAGCGAGGGCGACGGCTGGATCCGCGCCGAGCTGGGCGGACGCGGTGAGCGCTGGGGCCAGATCATGCTGTGCGGCTACCGCGGCGACACCGCCACCGGACGCCTCCTCGCCGACCGCGCGGCCGAAGCCCTCGTCCTGCACCGCATGCTCGGCGGCTCCGCCCACACCTGGGAGGAACAGTCCGCCCAGAGCCTGCTCACCGACCTGGCGAGCGGCGTCGTACCGGCCCGCCAGCTCCTGCCCCGCGCCCGCGCGGCCGGACTCCCGGTCAACCGGCGCACTTTCGTACCGATGGTCGTCCGCGACGGCGACACGGCCCAACTCGACCGGGTGCTACGGCTGTTGGGTCTCCCCGGACTCGTCGCGGAACTGGCCGACGGGGCCACCGCCGTGCTGCTCAGCCTGCCCCGGGACCAGGACGCGGACGCCCTCGCCGCGCACTTCGCGAGCCGACTGCGCACCGAGTCAGGGGCGTTGAAGGCGGTGGTGGCCGCCGCCGGGCAGCGCACCGTCTGGGACGACGTGCCCGCCGGACTGCGCGAGGCACAGCATGTCGCCGACGCCGTGGCCGACTCCAGCGACGCCCTCGACCTCCCCACCGTCGTACGCCTCAAGGACGTTCATCTGCGCGGCCTGATCCGACTGTTGCGGGACGACCCGCAGGTGCAGTCGTTCGCCGAGCGGGAGCTGGACGGGCTGCTGTGCGCGGCCGACGAGGACCTGCTCGCCGTACTGCGGACGTATCTGGCCACCGGCCGCAACAAGTCCCGCACCGCGCAGCTCCACCACGTGTCGCGGCCCGCGCTGTACCGCCGGCTGGAGGCCATAGAGGGCCGGCTCGGGGTGGACCTCGACGATTTCGAGCAGGCCGCCTCGGTGCACATCGCGCTCCTCGCGCACGACGCGCAACAGGGGTGAAACATGGGACTACCTGCGAAAACGGCGGTGAAACATGCGGCCACGACAGGGTGACACCGTGGAACGCCGCGCGCCCGCAGACGTGACACCGTGCAACTCAAACCCGACTTCAGGGCTTCCTAAGCTCCTCGCACACCTAGCGACCGGAGGTCCCGATGAGCACCGTGATTCGTGCCGCCCTGTTCCAGACAGCCTGGACGGGCGACAAGGAGTCCATGATCCAGGTACACGAACAGGCGGTCCGCGACGCGGCCGCGCAGGGTGCT
Source organism: Streptomyces sp. NBC_01478 (assembly GCF_036227225.1). Lineage (GTDB taxonomy): Bacteria > Actinomycetota > Actinomycetes > Streptomycetales > Streptomycetaceae > Streptomyces. The sequence goes on from NZ_CP109444.1 coordinate 9,370,697, forward strand.
CAAGTCCTGTGCTTCCAGGAGCTGTTCTACGGACCGTACTTCTGCCAGGTCCAGGACAAGGCGTTCTACGAGTACGCCGAGGCGATCCCGGACGGCCCGATCGTCAAGCGCTTCCAGGCGCTCGCCAAGGAACACGGCATCGTCCTGGTCCTCCCGATGTACGAGGAGGAGCAGCCCGGCGTCCTCTACAACACGGCCGCCGTGATCGACGCGGACGGCTCGTACCTCGGCAAGTACCGCAAGCACCACATCCCCCAAGTCCCCGGATTCTGGGAGAAGTTCTACTTCCGCCCGGGCAACAGCGGCTGGCCGATCTTCGACACCAAGGTCGGCAAGATCGGTGTCTACATCTGCTACGACCGGCACTTCCCGGAGGGCTGGCGCGCACTGGGCCTCGCGGGCGCCGAGATCGTCTTCAACCCGTCGGCGACCTCGCGAGGCCTGTCCGCCTATCTGTGGCAGCTGGAGCAGCCCGCGGCTGCCGCCGCCAACGAGTACTTCGTCGGCGCCATCAACCGGGTCGGTGTCGAGGAGCTGGGCGACAACGACTTCTACGGCACGACCTACTTCGTCGACCCGGAGGCCCAGTTCGTCGGCGAGGTCGCCAGCGACAAGGAGACCGAACTGGTCGTCCGCGACCTGGACCTGGCGAAACTCCGCGAGGTCCGCGACCGCTGGCAGTTCTACCGCGACCGCCGCCCGGACGCGTACGGCCCGTTGACCGCACCGTAAAGAAACGTAGGCTCCCCGCGCCCCTGTGGAGGGCGCACCCCTTCCACAGGGGCGCGGGGAAGCGTCCATTGGCGGCTTCGCCGCAGGGCGCGCCCAGCCCCCACAGACCCGCACCAGACCACAATCCAGCGGAGTCAAAACAATGAGCACCCGTACCGTCATCCGCGGCGGCCTAGTCATCACCGCGTCCGACGAACTCCACGCCGACGTCCTGATCGAAGACGGCCGCATCGCAGCACTGGCCACCTCCGGTACCCCGACGGCCGACGCCTGGACCGCCGACCGGGTCATCGACGCCACCGGGAAGTACGTCATCCCGGGCGGGGTCGACGCCCACACCCACATGGAGATGCCGTTCGGCGGCACCAAGGCCGCCGACACCTTCGAGACCGGCACCCGGGCCGCCGCCTGGGGCGGTACGACGACCATCGTCGACTTCGCCATCCAGAGCGTCGGCGGAGCCCTCCGCGAGGGCCTCGACGCCTGGCACGCCAAGGCCGAGGGCAACTGCGCCATCGACTACGGCTTCCACATGATCGTCTCCGACGTCAACGAGAGCACCCTCAAGGAGATGGACCTGCTGGTGCAGGAGGGCGTCACCTCCTTCAAGCAGTTCATGGCCTACCCGGGCGTCTTCTACAGCGACGACGGCCAGATCCTGCGCGCCATGCAACGCGCCGCAGACAACGGCGGGTTGATCATGATGCACGCCGAGAACGGCATCGCGATCGACGTCCTCGTCGAACAGGCGCTCGCGCGCGGCGAGACCGACCCCCGCTACCACGGCGAGGTCCGCAAGTCCCTCCTCGAAGCCGAGGCCACCCACCGCGCCATCAAGCTCGCGCAGGTCGCGGGCGCCCCGCTCTACGTCGTGCACGTCTCCGCGATGGAGGCGGTCGCCGAGCTGGCCAAGGCGCGCGACGAGGGGCTCCCCGTCTTCGGCGAGACCTGTCCGCAGTACCTGTTCCTCTCGACGGACAACCTCGCCGAGCCCGACTTCGAGGGCGCGAAGTACGTGTGCAGCACGCCTCTTCGGCCCAAGGAGCACCAGGCCAAGCTGTGGCAGGGCCTGCGCACCAACGACCTCCAGGTCGTCTCCACCGACCACTGCCCCTTCTGCTTCGTGGGCCAGAAGGAAATGGGCCGGGGCGACTTCTCGAAGATCCCCAACGGCATGCCGGGCGTCGAGAACCGCATGGACCTGCTCCACCAGGGCGTCGTCGACGGCCACATCAGCCGCCGCCGCTGGATCGAGATCGCCTGCGCCTCCCCGGCGCGGATGTTCGGCCTCTACCCGAAGAAGGGCACCATCGCCCCCGGCGCCGACGCCGACGTCGTCATCTACGACCCGAACGCCGAACAGACCGTCTCCGCCGAGACGCACCACATGAACGTCGACTACTCGGCGTACGAGGGCAAGCGCCTCACCGGCCGCGTCGAGACCGTCCTCTCGCGCGGCGAACTCGTCATCACCGAGCGGGAGTACACCGGGCACGCGGGCCACGGCGTCTACACCCCGCGCTCCACCAGTCAGTACCTCAACTAGGAGTGGCGCACATGGACTTCGGACTCGTCCTGCAGACCGACCCGCCGGCCTCGCGGGTCATCAGCCTGATGAAGCGCGCCGAGCGCAACGGCTTCACCTACGGCTGGACCTTCGACTCCGCCGTACTGTGGCAGGAGCCGTTCGTGATCTACAGTCAGATCCTGGCCAACACCACGAAGTTGACGGTCGGCCCGATGGTCACCAACCCGGGCACCCGCACCTGGGAGGTCACCGCCTCCACCTTCGCCACCCTGAACGACATGTTCGGCAACCGCACGGTCTGCGGCATCGGCCGCGGCGACTCCGCGATGCGGGTCGCGGGCCGCACCCCGAACACGCTCGCCCGGATCAGCGAGGCCATGAAGGTCATCAGGGCGCTCGGCTCCGGCCAGGAGGCGGACCTCGGCGGCACGGTCATCAAGTTCCCCTGGGCCAAGGAGGACGCCCAACTCCCGGTCTGGATGGCCGCGTACGGCCCCAAGGCGCTGAAGATGACCGGCGAGGAGGCCGACGGCTTCATCCTCCAGCTCTCGGACCTCTACCTCACCGAGTACATGGTGAAGGCGGTGAAGGACGCGGCCGTGGCGGCCGGGCGTGACCCGTCCGAGGTCAAGATCTGTGTGGCTGCCCCGGCCTACGTCACCGAGGACGACTCGCCCGAGGCACTCGCCCACGCCCGCGACCAGTGTCGCTGGTTCGGTGGCATGGTCGGCAACCACGTCGCCGACCTCGTCTCGAAGTACGGCGAGCACTCCGCCGCCGTACCCGAGGAACTCACGGACTACATCAAGGCCCGTGAGGGGTACGACTATTCGCATCACGGTCGCTCCGACAACCCCGACACCGCCTTCGTGCCCGACGAGATCGTCGACCGGTTCTGCATCATCGGATCGGCCGAGAAGCAGATCGAAAAGCTCAACGCCTTGAAGGAGTTGGGCGTCGACCAGTTCGCCGTCTACGACATGCACGACGCGCAGGAAGCCACGATCGACGCCTACGGGTCGAAGGTGATCCCGGCCGTCAACGGCTGACGCACACCCGCACCACCGCTCAACTCCCCGTCCCCCCACTCCAGTTCTCCCCCTCCCCGCCGTCCCGGGGAGGGGGACCGGAGCCCCGCACGGCCTTTCCGGACCCACCTCATCGATTGGCCTGCCCATGACCGACACCGCTCCCACGGCCATAGAGCCGACCGCTCAAGTCACCCTCGCCGACGGGCGGGTGGAGCTCGCCCCGGGGTCTTCGCTGCCCGCCGGGCCGTACGCCAACGACGATCTGCTGCCGGTTCCCGTCGAGAAGCGCACCTGGACCACGTACAACTTCTCCGCGCTGTGGGTCGGCATGGCCCACAACACGGCCTCCTGGACCCTGGCTTCCGGGCTCATCGCCGTCGGCATGGACTGGAAGCAGGCGGTGTTCACCATCGCCCTGGCCAACCTGATCGTGCTCGTGCCCATGCTGCTCACCGGGCACGCGGGACCGAAGTACGGCATCCCCTTCCCGGTCTTCGCGCGTGCCTCGTTCGGTGTGCGCGGCGCCAACCTCCCAGCCGTGGTGCGGGCGTTGGTGGCCTGTGGCTGGTTCGGCATCCAGACCTGGATCGGCGGTGAGGCGATCTTCTTCCTCGCCGGCAAGCTGATCGGGGACAGTTGGGCCAACGCCTCGCACATCGGCGGGTACGCCTGGACGATGTGGCTGTCGTTCGCGCTGTTCTGGGTGCTCCAAGTGGCCATCATCTACCGGGGCATGGAGACGATCCGCCGCTTCGAGAACTGGGCCGCGCCCTTCGTGCTCGTCGGCGCGTTCGTGATGCTGTGGTGGATGAGCAGCAAGGCCGGCGGCTTCGGCCCGCTCTTCGACCAGCCGTCCAAGCTCGGTTGGGGCGGCAGCTTCTGGAAGCTGTTCTGGCCCTCACTGATGGGCATGATCGGCTTCTGGTCCACGCTGTCGCTGAACATCCCGGACTTCACCCGCTACGGCAAGAGCCAGAAGGCCCAGACATGGGGCCAGGCCCTCGGTCTGCCGACCACCATGACCCTGTTCGCGTTCCTGTCGGTGCTGGTGACCTCCGGTTCGCAGGCCGTGTACGGCACGGCGATCTGGGACCCGGTGCAGCTCGCGGCGAAGACGGACAACGTCGTGGGCCTGCTCTACGCGTTGGTGACCGTGCTGGTGGCGACCCTGTCCGTGAACATCGCGGCCAACCTGGTCTCGCCCGCCTTCGACTTCTCCAACATCGCGCCCCGGAAGATCAGTTTCCGTACCGGCGCCCTCGTGACCAGCGTCCTCGGCGTGCTGATCTTCCCCTGGAAGCTGTACTCCGACCCGCAGGGTTACATCTTCACCTGGCTCGGTCTGGTCGGCGGTCTGCTCGGCACGGTCGCCGGCATCCTCATCGCCGACTACTGGATCCTGCGCCGCGGCAAGCTCGACCTCACCGACCTGTACAAGGCGGGCGGCCGCTACTGGTACGACGGCGGCTGGAACTGGCGGGCCGTCGTCGCCTTCGTGGTGGGTGGTGTACTCGCCGTCGGCGGCGCCGACTTCCACCCGCTGATCGACGGCCGGCCCATCCCGGCCCTGTCCTCGCTCGCCGACTACGGCTGGGCCGTAGGCCTGGGCACGTCGATGGCGCTCTACGTGGCGCTGACGCTGCTGACCGGAAAGAAGCCGACGCCCGTCGAGGCGTAGGCCCCGTTGTTCGGAGGGCGGTCGGGCTAGCTGGCCCTGCCGCCCTCCAGCGCGGTCACCGCTTCCTTCGCGGCCTTGATCGCACCCTTGTTGATCACGTCCGTGCTCGGCGCCTTCTTGTTCTCGAAGTCGCTGCCGTTGTACGTGATGGTCACCAGCGCGTTGCCCGCGCGGACGACGACCGTGCCCTCACGCGTCTGCTGCTTGTCCTCTGTGGTGAGGTTCACGATGGAGTACGCGGAGTCGCCGAGCCCGGGAACCGCGCCGCCGCCGCTCTTCTCCGCAGTCGTCTCGGTGTACGACTTTTTCGCCGCTTCGTCCGATTCCGTGATCTCGTACGACACGTCGAGCCAGCGGTAGTCGTACCCCTTGAGCGCGTTCCACGAGCAGGTGCGGCGCACCTTCGTGTCCGTCGACGGGATCTCCTTGCCGGCCGTCTTCGCGCCCGGCACCAGCGACTTGATCGTCGCCACCGACACGCTTCCGCACGGGGCGGGAGAAGTGGAGTACGCCTTGGCCACGGGCGCCGTCGACGGGGCCGAGGACCCGGACGAGGAGTCGGACTCGGGCGTCGCCTTGTGATCGGCGGTCGTCGTCGCGGCGAACGGACCGGACGTCAGGGCCCAGCCCATCGCGGCGAGCACGACGACCGGCGACAGACGCGCGGTGAGAGCGAGCGGCAGAGGAAGAGAACGCAAGTCGCACTTCTCGTGGGGGAAGGGTGCGGAGCGGGTCCGCACTGCGGACGGGGACGGCCAGTGTCACATGACTCCCTGTGAGGCGGAAGCATGAACTCGCTCCGTGCCTGTGCGGTGACAGTGCCTGACTGAGGACGGGTTGTGTGTCCTCTTATGTCCACCCGTCAGGTGTGAACGGCGGGCACGCGCATCGTCGTCCCGATCCGTTCGACGGCCGCGAACGCCCCGTAGGCGACGAGCCGCACGAGACGCGCGTCACCGTCCGACGGCTCCCGCCAGGCGGCCACGTCCTCCTCCGTGATCCGGTACGGCGCGAGCGCGGCCAGCACCGCGAGGCGCGCCGCCGGCCGCTCCCGCCGGCTCGGGAAGCCGCGCAGGACGACCGGCGGATGCGAACCGTCCCAGGCCCACAGCGTCTCCCGTACGAGCGTCCGGTCGTCCGCGTCGAGCAGCTCGGCACCCGCGAGCGCGGCCGTGCGCAGCGCGTCGTAGGCCGGGCCCACCGGCGTCCCGGCCGCCCAGTCCGGGCCGGGTCCCGGCGTGTCGAGCAGGGGGAGTGCCGCTCCGGGGACGGCGGTACGGCGCACGGTGCGGGCGACGCTGCGGCCCACGAGGCTCCGTACGGCCCGGAACCGCTGGGCGTTGCCCGGCAGGAGCTGTTCGGTCAGCAGGGCCGACACGACGCGGTTGATGAAGTGGAAGGCGAGCGCGGTGCCCAGGTAGGCGGGCGCCTGCTCGCGCGGGAACGGGTACGGCGTGAGGGCCGCGCCGGGGACACGCGTCCGGCGGCCCCAGTCGAGCACGCGCGCGTGCTCCTCGTTCTCCGGTGTGCCGCCGCGCGCCAGGTGCTCGGCGAGGGCGTGGTCGCCGGTGGCGTGCAGCAGGACGGTGTGCGCGTCCGCGCAGAACGGGCACTTGTTCGCGAGCGAGACGCCGAGCGCGGCCAGCTCCTTGCCGGTGCGGCTGCCGGCGCCCGCGATCAGCGACTCGCGCATCAACGCCCAGGCGGGGGCGAGGAGTTCGGGCGCGGAGGACAGGACCACGAAGGTCGGGGGCCGTTCGATACCGAAGTCGACGGCAATCTGCTCGAAGACCTCGGCGGTGCGGCCGGTGGCGGACTTCGGCGACGGGGGCCGGGTGTGCCGGAAGGGTGTGGGCATGGCAGCAGCGTGCGCTGCTCGGGTGCCCCCGGTCGTCGTACGGCCGAAGGGAGTTGACGCTGCGTCGGCCGGTCGGCGCGGGCCCGGGTAGTACTGCGTGGGGAGTAGTCCAGGAGTTGTCCACAGGGCTGACGCCTGTGTCGGCGCGGCGGTCTACTGTGCGGTCATGAGCGGGTACCCGGTCGATGTGACCCCACGCAGGCGCCTCGCCGACGCGTCCCTCGCGGTCGTGATCGGCGCCCTCGTCATGACCGTCGCCGCCTTCGACACGGACACGACCGCCGTCGACTACGCGCTCGTCGCCCTCGCCTCGGCCGCCCTGGCGTTCTACCAGACGGCTCCGCGCGCGGTCCTCGCCGTGACCACGGCGGGGGAGGCGGCCTATGTCCTGCACGCCCACCCGGGGCCGATCGCCGGTCTGCCCGTCCTCGCCGCCATGCACACGGCGGCGCGGGTGGGACACCGCGGCTGGGCGGCCGGGGCGGGCGCGGTGTTCCTGGCGGCGTACTTCGCGACGGGGCCCACGACCCAGCAGGTGGTCGAGCGGACCGCGCTCATCGCCGGCTGGTTCCTGTGCGCGGTGGTCACCGGCCTCGCCGACCGCAACTGGCAGGCGTATCTGCGCCAGACCGAACAGCGCGCCCTGGAGGCCGAACGCACCCGCGAGGAGGTCGCGTTGCGCCGCGAGGGCGAGGAACGCCTGCGCATAGCAAGGGAGTTGCACGACTCCCTCACGCACAGCATCTCGATCGTCAAGCTCCAGGCGGGCGTCGCCGTCCACCTCGCCCGCAAGCGCGGCGAGGAGGTGCCGCCCGCACTGCTCGCCATCCAGGAGGCGGGCGGCGAGGCGATGCGGGAACTGCGGGCCACCCTGGAGATCCTGCGCACCACCGAGGAGCCCACCGGCACCCCCGAGCTGCTCGTGGAGCGGGCCTGCGCGGCCGGCCTCGCCGTCGAACTCGCGGTGACGGGCGAGGAGCGCCCCCTCGCGGCGACGGTCGACCGCGCGGTGTACCGCATCGTCCAGGAGGCCCTCACCAACGCGGCCCGGCACGCGGGCCCGGCCAAGGTCTGCGTCCAACTCGACTATGGCAAAGCAGACTTGACGATACGCGTGGAGGACGACGGAGCGGCCCAGCCCGACTGTCCGCCGAAGCCGGGCATCGGCCTCACCGGCATGCGCGAACGCGTCACCGCACTGGGCGGCACCCTGCACACCGCCCCGCGCGCGGAGGGCGGCTTCTCGGTACGGGCCGAACTGCCGCTGGGGGAGGCGGGATGATCCGGGTCGCGGTCGTCGACGACCAGGCGCTGATGCGCGCGGGCTTCCGCGCCCTGCTCGACGCCGAGGAGGGCATCGAGGTGGTGGGCGAGGCGGCCAACGGCGAACAGGGCGTGGCCCTCGTTCGTGCGCAGCTCCCCGACATCGCGCTGATCGACGTACAGATGCCGGTGATGACGGGCATCGAGGCGACCCGCCGTATCGCCGCCGACCCGGCCCTCTCGTCGGTCCGGGTCGTCATCCTCACCAACTACGGCCTGGACGAGTACGTCTTCGAGGCGCTCCGCGCGGGCGCCAGCGGCTTCCTCCTCAAGGACACCGACCCGGCGGACCTGCTCCAGGCGATCGAGATCGTCGCCGGCGGCGAGGCCCTGCTCTCCCCGGCCGTCACCCGCACCCTCATCGGCGAGTTCGTCTCCCGGCCCCCCGACCGCTCCACCGCCACCGGCCTGGAACACCTCACCCGCCGCGAACGCGAGGTCACCGCCCTGGCCGCGCGCGGCCTCACCAACGAGGAGATCGCCGCCCACATGGTGATCAGCCCGTTCACGGCGAAGACCCACATCAGCCGGGCGATGACGAAGCTCGGAGCCCGGGACCGGGCCCAACTCGTCGTGTTCGCCTACGAGTCGGGGCTGGTGACGGCCCGCGCGCCGGAATCCCGTTGCGAGCCGGACGCACCGGATCGCACCCTGGGGCGATGACCGAGACGACACGCGCGCAGGACCCGGCCGCCCATGTCCGCGAGGAGATCCTCGCCTACTACGCCCAGGGCAAGGAGGACGGCCGCCTCAGACAGGGCTCCGAGCGGCTGGAGTTCTGGCGCACCCAGGACGTCCTGCGGCGCCTGTTGCCGACGGCTCCCGCGAGGGTGCTGGACGTCGGCGGGGGCAGCGGGATCCATGCCGAGTGGCTCGCGCGGGACGGGTACGGGGTCCACCTCGTCGACCCCGTACCGCTGCACGTGGAACAGGCGGGCCGACTGCCGGGGGTCACCGCCCGCGCCGGGGACGCCAGGGCGCTGCCCGTCCAAGACGCCTCGTACGACGTGGTGCTGCTGCTCGGGCCGCTGTACCACCTGCCCGAACGGGCCGACCGCGTACGGGCGTTGAGCGAGGCGCGTCGGGTGGTGCGGCCGGGTGGGCTGGTCGTCGCGGCGACGATCAACCGCTTCGCGGGACTGCACGACCTGCTCAAGCACGAGCTGTACTTCACCGCCCAGCACCGCCCGCGGGTCGACCGCGAGACGCAGGAGGGACGCCACGACTCCCAGGACGGCGGCCTCTTCACGACCGCCTACTTCGCCCAACCCCACGAAGCCCCCGAGGAGTTCACGGAGACAGGCCTCACCGTCGAGGGCCAGTACGGCCTCGAAGGCGCCGCCTGGCTGATGGGCGGCATCGAGGACTGGCTGGACGACCCGGACCGCCGCGAGGCCGTCCTGGCGGCCACCCGCCGTATCGAGTCCGAGCCCACGCTGCTCGGCACCAGCGGCCATCTGCTCACCGCCGGCAGGCGCAACTCCTAGCGGGGCGAGCGGTGTTGGGGGAGCGTTCGGCAGTCGGTACCCGGCGCGCAAGTCCCCCGTACCGCGGCCGTCCGTAGCGTGACTCCGTTCTCGTACTCGGCAATTGGAGCGGACATGGACAGTTCTCCCACGGGTGACAGAGGCCTCGGCGACGGCCACGATCGGCACGCGACGGGCTGCGACTGCCCGCGCACGGCGGACCTCGACGGCGACGGCGTCGCCGCGTCGAGCCGCCGTACGTTCCTGCACCGGGCCGGCGCGCTCGGCGCGGGAACGGCCGCCGCCGGGCTGCTGGGCGCGGCCCCCGCACACGCGGAGAGGGGCGGCGGCGACCCGTACGGTCAGACAACGATGTCACCGACCCCGCGCGGGACATGGGACCCGGATCCGGACAACGCCCGGTTCACCGTCGTCGTGATGCCCGACACGCAGTACATGTTCGACCAGGACCGCATCCACCCGGTGCCGATGGAGGCGTCGTTCCGCTACGTCCTCGACCCGGCGGGCCGCGCGGGCGGCAACGACGAGAACATCGTGTTCCTGGCCCACCTCGGTGACGTGACGCAGAACGGTCTCCCCGAGGAGTACGCGGCGGCCACCAAGGTGTTCGACCTGCTGGACCGCGCGGGTGCCTCGTACGGCGTGCTGGCGGGCAACCACGACGTCCGCGCCGACGACCAGCGCGGCGCCACCCCCTACCTGGACACCTTCAGCCCGGCGCGGGCCAGGAAGACATCCGGCCACCACTCCTCCAGCCCCGACGGCTACAACACCGCGCACATCTTCCGCGCGGGCGGCCGGAGTTGGCTGCTGCTGTCGCTGGACTGGCGGCTGTCGGCGAAGGGTTTCGCCTGGGCCAACGCTGTCATCGCAGCCAATCCGACGCTGCCGGTGATCGTCACCACGCACGAGCTCGTCGGCTCGGACGAGGACGGCGCGGCCGAACTGTCCGCCTACGGACAGCAGTTGTGGGACGGCCTGATCAAGGACAACGACCAGATCTTCCTCACCCTCAACGGCCACTACTGGCCGCCCGGCAGCACGGTGTTGAAGAACAGCGCGGGGAACGACGTCCATCTGCACATCACCAACTACCAGGACCGCTACTACGGCGGTGCGGGCATGATCCGCTCCTACCGCTTCGACCTCGACCGGGGCATGATCGACGTCGCCACCTTCTCGCCGTGGATCCGCGAGCTGGCAAATAAGGGCGAGTTGAACGCCCTCGCGGCGAAGGAACTCGAACTGACCTCGAAGGTCGACTACTTCTCGATGGCGATCGACTTCGAGAAGCGCTTCGCCGGCTTCGCGCCGGTCCCGCCGCGCACGTCCCGCCCCGCGCGGCGCATGCTGCTGCCGGGCACGCTGGCGTACTGGCGGTTCGACGAGGGCGGCACGGCGGGCAGCGACGTCGCCGCCGGCACGGTCGTCCGGGACCAGGCGGGCCACGGCAACGACCTCATCCTGAAGACCGTCCCCGACACCCCCGCGCACGCGCTCACTTGGACCACCGACCACCACCCCGATCAACCCGCCCACGCGGGGCTGGTGTTCGCGGGCCAGGGCAACCCGGTCAGCGGCGCGTACCTCCAGACCGTCGACACGGCACCGCTCAACCACGAGACCTTCGCCCGCGGTTACACCTTCGAGGTCTTCTTCAAGGTCCCCGCCGACTGGGACGGCGGCCGCAACGGCTGGTCCTCGATGCTCAGCCGCGCGGGCACGGCCGCCCAGGCGGGCAAGAACGGCCCCTCGGCCACCGCCGACGAGCCCGTCCAGACCCTCAGCCTCTCCAGCTCCGTCGAGCTCCAGTGGAACGCCTACCCGCTCAACCAGAACGGCGCCACGACCGCCTGGAGCCACCTCCTCCAGCAGGAGGAGTGGTGGCACGTCGCCGTCGCCAACGACGGCCGTATCAGCAAGCTCTACGTCAACGGCTGCGAGGAGGGCCGCAACCCCACCAGCACGTCCGTCGGGCTGACCACGCTCAACATGCCCTTCCTGCTTGGCGGTTACCAGTGGGCGGGCGCGGTCAGCCAGGTCTTCCACGGCACCATCGGGGACGTACGGATCACCGACCGGGCGCTGCGGCCGGGCCAGTTCATGAACGCCTAGGGTTCGTGGACACCCCGGTTGGTTAGATGTTCCGTATGTTCACCACCCGCCCCACCCTCCAGGGCACCTTCGGCATGGTGTCCTCCACCCACTGGCTGGCCTCGCAGTCGGCGATGGCCGTCCTGGAGGACGGTGGCAACGCGTACGACGCCGCTGTCGTCGGGGCGTTCGTGCTGCACGTGGTGGAACCGCACCTCAACGGACCCGCCGGTGAGGTGCCCATCCTCCTCGCCCCGGCGGGCGGGGAGGTGCGGGTGCTGTGCGGACAGGGCGTGGCACCCGCGGGAGCGACGATCGAGCACTACAGGGGACTCGGTCTGGATCTCGTACCCGGAACGGGCCCCCTCGCGGCGGCCGTCCCCGGCGCCTTCGACGCCTGGATGCTGCTCCTCCGCGACCACGGCACGAAGTCCCTGGCCGACGTCCTGAAGTACGCCATCGGGTACGCCGAGAACGGGCACGCGTGCGTGGACAACGTCGGGGCGACCGTGGAGGCCGTACGGGAGCTGTTCGAGACGGAGTGGACCTCGTCGGCGGACGTGTACCTGCCGGGCGGGAAGGCGCCCCGGCCCGGCGAGCTGTTCCGCAACCCCGCCCTCGCCGCCACCTGGCAGCGGCTGCTCACCGAGGTCGCCGGGGCGGGGGACCGGGAGGCCCAGATCGAGGCGGCCCGGGAGGTGTGGCGGTCCGGGTTCATCGCCGAGGCCCTCGTACGGCAGTCCGGGCGGCCCACCATGGACACCAGCGGCGAGCGCCACACCGGCACCCTCACGGCCGCCGACCTGGCCTCCTGGTCCGCGTCCTACGAGACACCGGCGACGTACGACTGGAACGGCTGGACACTCTGCAAGGCCGGCCCCTGGAGCCAGGGCCCGGTGTTCCTCCAGCAACTGGCGCTGCTCCCGCCCGAGTTGCCCTCCTACGGGTCCGCCGAATACGTCCACCTCCTGATCGAGGGCTGCAAGCTCGCGATGGCCGACCGGGAGGCCTGGTACGGCGACGCGGGCGACGACGCCGTACCACTGGAAGAGCTGCTGTCGGCGGACTACAACGCGGCGCGACGGGAGCTGATCGGCGAGAAGGCGTCGTACGAGCTGCGGCCGGGCAGTCCCGGAGGGCGCGCTCCGCGACTGTGCGGGCACGCGCGCGTGGTGGCGCCCGCGGAGTCCGGCTTCGATCCGATGGGGGCGGGGGAGCCGACCGTCGCGCGGGTCGCCGCCGACGGTGGCACCCGTGGCGACACCTGCCACCTCGATGTCGTCGACCGCTGGGGCAACATGATCGCGGCCACTCCCAGCGGCGGCTGGCTCCAGTCCAACCCGGTGGTGCCCGAGCTGGGCTTCCCCCTGGGCACCCGGCTCCAGATGGCCTGGCTGGAGCCCGGCCTGCCCAACTCCCTCGCCCCGGGCCGCCGTCCGCGCACCACGCTCACCCCGTCGATCGCCCTGCGCGACGGAGTGCCGGTCCTGGCGTTCGGCACACCGGGCGGGGACCAGCAGGACCAGTGGCAACTGCACTTCTTCCTGGCGGTCGCCACGCGCGCGAAGGTGCGCGGCGGCCTCGACCTCCAGGGCGCGATCGACGCCCCGAACTGGCACAACGACAGCTTCCCCGGATCCTTCTACCCGCGCGGCATGCGGCCGGGGAGCGTGACGGTCGAGTCCCGCACGGACCCGGCGGTCGTGGAGGAGCTGCGGCGGCGCGGCCATGACGTGACCGTCGGGGACGCCTGGTCGGAGGGGCGGCTGTGCGCGGTCGCCCGGGACCCGGAGGCCGGGATCCTGTCGGCGGCGGCGAATCCGCGGGGCATGCAGGGGTACGCCGTGGGGCGGTGATCCCGAACCCGGGTGTTCACGGTGATTCCACCCGGTGTGTACTGGGCGGGTGGGGATTGTCAGTGACGCGTGCTCTCATGGAGGCATGATCGAGGACACCGAAACCATCGACGAGTTTCTCGTACAGCACACGGCCGACATCGAAGAAGCGATCCGCACCGCGGCGGCCGTCGAGATCATGCCCCGCTTCCGGCAGCTCGCCGCGCACGAGATAGACCAGAAGAGCGGCCCGCACGACCTGGTCACGGACGCCGACCGCAACGCCGAGCGGTATCTGACGAAGGTGCTCGGTTCCCTCCTGCCCGGCTCCGTCGTGGTCGGCGAGGAAGCGGTGCACGCCGACCCGGAGACGTACGAGGCCATCCAGGGCGACGCCCCGGTCTGGATCGTCGACCCGGTCGACGGGACACGGCAGTTCGTGCGCGGCGAGACCGGTTTCTGCACCCTGGTCGCGCTCGCCCGGCACGGCGAACTGCTCGCGTCCTGGACCTACGCACCCGCCCGTGACCAACTGGCCACGGCCGTGAAGGGCGGCGGCGCCTTCCTCGACGGCGTACGGCTGCGCTCCGGCGCCCCGGACCCCGCCCGGGACCTGGAGGTGGCCACCTCCCACCCGGACTACACGACGGACGCCCAGAAGCGCTCCCTGCTCGGCCTGTGGGCGGACGGTGTGCACACGCGCCCGTGCGGCTCGGCCGGACTGGAGTATCTCGCCCTCGCCCGGGGCGAGTTGGACGCCACGGCCTTCTCCTGGGAGGCCGCCTGGGACCACGCGGCGGGCCTGCTCCTCGTCGAGGAGGCGGGCGGCGCCCACCTCACCCTCACCGGAGAGCCCTTCCGCATCACGGGCGGCAACGCACTGCCGTTCACCGCGGCCCGGGACGCGGCGACGGCCCGGCGCGTGATCGACCTGCTGAGGGCGTCGTAGGGTCACGGGTTCCACTCACTCGAAGAGCTGGCCCCGGGATTGTCGGTCCCGCGGCATATCCTGACCTCGAGTTGCCATCGGCTGACGAAGGGGTCCCAAGGTGCCGTCGATGCTCGATGCGGTCGTGGTGGGTGCGGGGCCGAACGGACTGACGGCTGCCGTGGAGCTGGCCCGGCGCGGCTTCTCCGTGGCCGTGTTCGAGGCCAGGGACACCGTGGGCGGCGGTGCCCGCACCGAGGAGCTCACCCTCCCCGGCTTCCGGCACGACCCCTGCTCGGCGGCGCACCCGCTCGGCATCAACTCACCGGCGTTCCGCGCCCTGCCCCTGGAGCGCTACGGCCTGGAGTGGCTGCACGCCGAGCTGCCCATGGCGCACCCCTTCACCGACGGCAGCGCGGCCGTGCTGTCGCGGTCGGTCGCGGAGACGGCCGCCTCCTTCGGGCCGCGCGACGCGGGGACGTACAGGAGGCTCGTCGAGCCCTTCCTCCCCAAGTGGGACACCCTGGTCCGCGACTTCATGTCCCTGCCGCGCACCGCACTGCCGCGCGACCCGGTCACCCTCGCCCGCTTCGGCCTGCTCGGCCTGCCCCCGTCGACCTGGCTCACCAGCCGCTTCCGGGACGAGCGCGCCAAGACCTTGTTCGCCGGACTGGTCGGCCACGTCATGGCCCCGCTCAGCGGCTTCGCCACCGGCGCGATCGGCCTGGTCTTCGCCCTGGCGGCACACGCGCGTGGCTGGCCGGTGGCGCGCGGCGGCTCCCAGTCCATCTCGGACGCCCTGGCCGCCTACCTGAAGGACCTCGGCGGCGAGATCCACACCGACTACGAGGTCAAGCGCCTCGACGACCTTCCCCCGGCCCGCGCCTACGTCTTCGACACCTCGCCCACCGCCCTGGCGAAGATCGCGGGCTTCGGCAACTACTACGAGAACTTCCGCTACGGCGCCGGAGTCTTCAAGGTCGACTACGCCCTGGACGGCCCGGTGCCCTGGACCGCCAAGGAGGCACGCACCGCGGGCACGGTCCAGATCGGCGCCGACAGCACGGAGATCGGCACCGCCCTGCGCGCCGCGTCCCGCGAGAACCGCGCCCCCGACCGGCCGTTCATGATCACCGTGCAGCCCAGCATCGTCGACCCCACCCGGGCCCCGGCCGGCAAACAGGTCTTCTGGGCCTACGGCCACGTCCCCAGCGGCTGGACCGGCGACCTCACGGACGCCCTGGAACGCCAACTGGAGCGCTTCGCCCCGGGTTTCCGCGACCGCGTCCTGGCCCGCGCGACCGCGGGCCCACCCGAACTGGCCGCCCGCAACGCCAACTACGTGGGCGGCGACATCGGCTCAGGCGCGGTCTCCGGACTCCAGATCCTGCTGCGCCCCAAACTCTCCCTCTCCCCGTACGGCACCCCGCACCCGGCCGTCTTCATCTGCTCCTCGGCGACCCCGCCGGGCCCCGGAGTGCACGGCATGTCGGGACACAACGCGGCGAAGGCCGTCTGGCGACGACTGAGGCAGTCATGACCACCACCATCACCCTCGTCCGGGGCGACATCACCCGTCAGAGCGCCGACGCGATCGTCAACGCGGCGAACTCCTCCCTCCTGGGCGGCGGGGGAGTGGACGGCGCGATCCACCGCCGGGGCGGTCCCGCGATCCTGGAGGCATGCCGCAAGCTCCGCGCCTCCCATTACGGCAAGGGCCTGCGCACCGGCCAGGCGGTCGCGACGACGGCGGGCGAACTGGACGCGCGGTGGGTGATCCACACCGTGGGTCCGCGGTTTACCCACGAGGAGGACCGTTCGGAGCTGCTGGCTTCGTGCTACCGGGAGTCGTTGCGGGTGGCGGACGAGCTGGGTGTCCGTACGGTCGTCTTTCCGGCGGTGTCCGCGGGTATCTACGGATGGCCGATGGACGACGCGGCGCGGGTCGCGGTGGAGACGGTGCAGGCGGCGACGACGTCGGTCGAGGAGGTCAGGTTCGTCCTCTTCGACGAGCGGGCGTACGAGGCGTTCGCCCGGCACGTCCGCTGACGACGGTCGGGGTCCGTCTGCCCAACTCGCCCGAGTCCCCTGCACAGCTGCGTCGAACGTGCCGGTTTCGAGCGGGACACTCCGCGCCCTTGACCGGGACCGGGTACGGTGCGGCCGCCGGTCCCCGCCTCCCGTGTCGATCGTGGTCTACAGCGCTTCAGGGCGCATGGAGGGGATGTGCGGATACACGAGATCTTCTCCGCCGGTGTTCATGCCGGCCGGACGGTGAGAAGTACCGCCGCGTCGGTCTCGGCGGTCAGGCTGTGCCGTTGGTCGGGAATAGCGATGATGTCACCCTGGCTGAGGGGCCACGTGCGGTCGGCGGTGTTGAGTGTCACCTCGCCGGTCAGACAGGTGAGGGTGGCGGCGCCCGGGGCCGCGTGCTCGGCGAGTTCGGAACCCGACGCGAGCGCGATCAGGGTGACGCGAAGTCCCGGAAGGGCGACGACGGTTCGTGCCGCCCTCCCGGAGGTCGCGGACCTGGCGTCGGCGAGCAACCGTTCTCCCATGGCCGGCAGATTGGTGACCTCACCGGTGGACAGATGAGTCTCGGGAGGCCGGGCAGGACCGTTGTGGTGGGTGCTCATCAGGTACGTTCCCATCCGCGCCGGGGTGCGCGGGAGCCCAACTGCGCGTCCCGGCTGCGATAGACGATGTACGGGCGGGTGAGGTAGCCGAGCGGTGCGGTGAGCATGTGCACCAGCCGGGTGAACGGCCAGACGCCGAACAGCAGCAGGGCACTGAGCGCGTGCAGCCGGAACAGCAGTGGCGCACCGGCCATCAGCGCGGGGTCGGGGTGCAGGTAGAAGACCGACCGGAACCAGGGCGAGATGGTCGTGCGGTAGTCGTATCCCCCGCCGATGATGTTGCTGACCACGGTGGCGGACAGCCCCAGTGCCAGCGTCAGGGTGAGCATGACGTACATGAGCTTGTCGTTGCGGGTGGTGGCGCTGAACACCGAGCCGACCGTACGCCGCCGGTAGACGAGGATCGCCAGTCCGGCCAGGGTGGCGACGCCGGCGACGGTTCCAAGCGCGGTGGCCATGAGGTGGTAGGCGTGCTCGCTGACGCCGATGGCTCCGGTCCAGTCCTTCGGGATCACCAGTCCGCCGATGTGGCCCAGCACCACCGCCAGGACCCCGAAGTGGAACAGCGGGCTGCCGATGCGCAGCAGTCGGCTCTCGTACAGCTGGCTGGAGCGGGTGGTCCAGCCGAACTTGTCGTAGCGGTAGCGCCAGACATGGCCGACGCCGAACAGGGTCAGCGCGATGTACGGCAGGGCGACCCACAGCACGACGTCGAGCGCGTCCGCGTCCGGGGTCATGACCGACCTCCAGTCGGGGCCGGCATGGCTCCGAACTCACCACTGGGCGGTGGCGCGAACGGCGCGAGACCGACCTGTTCCTCGGGCGGTCCCTGGGCGGCGAGCCTGGCGACGGCCTCGCGCTCGTCACCGGCCAGCGGGGGCAGGGTCGCCGATACGGAGTCCAGGACATCGGCCCACGCGGAGCGCGCGTCGCGCAGTGCCAGACGCAACAGCTCCAGTCCTGCCCGGTGCTCGGTGAGGAGGCGCCGGCCTGCTTCGGGGTCGCCGGTGGCGGCGAACTCCAGGACGACGCAGAGATGGTCGGGCAGTTCGTCGTCGGTCAGCCGCAGTCCGGCCGCGGCGTAGGTCTGCTTGAGGCGCAGCAGCGCGGCGCCGCGATTGCGGGTGTCGCCGTGGGCGTAGTACGTCAGGAACAGGCAGTTGCGTTTGCGGTGGTCGAAGGTGGCGACGTAGTCCGCCGCCAGGTCGGTGGCGGGCGTACGGTCGAGGTGCCCGAGGAATCGGCGCAGGGGCTTGGCGACACGGTCGGGCAGCGTGTCGGTGACGGCTCGTACGAGCCGCACCCGTTCGAGGAGCCGCTCGTCGGGATAGCCGAGGAGGAGGGACTGGGCCTGCCAGGCGGCGGCGTGCCGGGCGGTGCCTTCGCGGGCAGCTGCTCCGCGCTTGCTCGTGGGGGTCATGGACGCGGCTCGCTCTCGGCGTTCGTGTTCGGTGCTTCCCCGTCCCCGTTGCCGGAGGGGCGGGGGAACAGGCCCTGGGGGCGGCCGTTGCCGTCCCAGTTGAGGAGGTTGAGCCGGGTGGACTTGTCGCCGGGGGCCGCGGGGGTGTCCACGGCATCGGCTCTCTGGCGGTCGCGCAACAGGTGGAAGTTCTCCACGGCGATCGGGGCCGGAGCTCCGGACGCCCCGCCGAAAGGACCGGAGCCTCCCATGCCGGGGCCGTCCTCGAAGTCGAGGCTGCACTCGGTGGCCAACTCCTCCAGACTGTGCGCCTGTTCGGCGTGCGCGGGCGGGATGACGTATCTGTCCTCGTACTTGGCCAGCGCCAGGAGCCGGAACATGTCGTACATCTGCTCCTCGGTCATTCCCACGGCGGCGGGGATGGTCGCGTCGGGTTCGCGGCCGAGGTTGATGTCGCGCATGTAGCTGCGCATGGCGGCCAGCCGCCGCAGTACGGCGTCGACGGGGGCCGGATCGCCGGCGGTGAACAGTTGGGCGAGGTAGTCCACGGGGATGCGCAGGGCGTCGATCGCGGCGAACAGGTTGCCGCGGTCCTCGGCGTCGTAGCCGGTGTCGCGGACCACGTCCACCACGGGGGACAGCGGCGGGATGTACCAGACCATGGGCAGCGTGCGGTACTCCGGGTGTAGCGGCAGGGCGACCTTGTACGTGTTGATCAGGGCGTGGACCGGGGAGCGCCGGGCGGCCTCCATCCAGTCCCGTGAGATGCCGGACCGCTCCGCGTCGGCGGCCACCTGCGGGTCGTCGGGGTCGAGGAAGACCTGCCGCTGCGCCTCGTAGAGGTCGGTGTCGTCGGTGGTGGAGGCGGCTTCGAGTACCTGGTCGGGGTCGTAGAGGACCAGGCCGATGTAGCGGAGCCGTCCCACGCAGGTCTCGGCGCAGACGGTGGGCTGGCCGACCTCGATGCGCGGGAAGCAGAAGGTGCACTTCTCGGCCTTGCCGGTGCGGTGGTTGAAGTAGATCTTCTTGTACGGGCACCCGGACACGCACATCCGCCAGCCCCGGCAGCGGTCCTGGTCGACCAGGACGATGCCGTCCTCGGAGCGCTTGTAGATCGCGCCGGAGGGGCAGGAGGCGACGCAGGACGGGTTGAGGCAGTGCTCGCAGATGCGCGGCAGATAGAACATGAAGGTCTGCTCGAACTCGAACTTGACCTTCTCGGCGATGCCCGCGAGGAGGACGTCCTTGTCGCCGTGGTCGGCCGAACCGCCCAGGTTGTCGTCCCAGTTGGCCGACCAGGTGATCTTCATGTCCTTGCCGGTGATCAGGGACTTGGGGCGGGCGACCGGGGTGTGTTCCTGGAGCGGCGCGTTGGTCAGCGTCTCGTAGTCGTACGTCCAGGGCTGGTAGTAGTCGTCGAGCGAGGGCAGTGTGGGGTTGGAGAAGATGTTGATCAGCTTCTTGAACCGGCCGCCGCCCTTCAGTTTGAGATTCCCGCGCTTGTTGAGGTCCCAGCCGCCGCGCCACTTTTCCTGGTCCTCGTAGCGGCGCGGGTAGCCCTGCCCGGGGCGGGTCTCGACGTTGTTGAACCACACGTACTCGACGCCGGGGCGGTTGGTCCACGCCTGTTTGCAGGTGACCGAGCAGGTGTGGCAGCCGATGCACTTGTCGAGGTTCATCACCATCGCCATCTGGGCCATGACCCGACGGCCGGGCGCTGCGGTCGGGGGCGTCGCGGCTGTGGGGGCCATCAGTACGTCACCTCCTGGTCGGTGCGGCGGCGGATGACGGTGACCTCGTCGCGCTGGTTGCCGGTCGGGCCCAGGTAGTTGAAGGCGTACGTCAACTGGGCGTAGCCGCCGATGAGATGGCTCGGCTTGACCAGTAGCCGGGTCAGCGAGTTGTGGACGCCGCCGCGCCGCCCGTTGGTCTCGGTGCGGGGGACGTCGATGAGCCGGTCCTGCGCGTGGTGCATGTAGACGGTGCCTTCCGGCATACGGTGCGAGACGACCGCGCGGGCGGCGACGATGCCGTTGCGGTTGACAGCCTCGATCCAGTCGTTGTCGTGCACGCCGATCTTCGCCGCGTCCTCCTTGCTCATCCAGATGGTCGGTCCGCCCCGGGAGAGCGAGAGCATGAAGAGGTTGTCCTGGTACTCGGAGTGGATGGACCACTTGTTGTGCGGGGTCAAGTAGCGCACGGTGATGCCGAGTTCGCCCTGGTCGCCGACCTCTGGCTCGTCGAAGAGGGCGTGCATGTTGAGCGGCGGCCGGTAGACGGGCATCCACTCGCCGAGTTCGGCGATCCAGTCGTGGTCGATGAAGAAGTGCTGACGGCCCGTCAAGGTGTGCCAGGGCTTGAGGCGTTCGACGTTGATGGTGAACGGCGAGTAGCGGCGCCCGCCGGACTCCGTCCCCGACCATTCGGGCGAGGTGATGACCGGGACGGGGCCCGCCTGGGTGTCGGCGAAGGTGACCCGCTTGCCCTCGGCCTCGGCGGCCAGGTCGGCCAACTCGACGCCGGTACGGGTCTCCAGGGTGCGGAACCCCTGGGTGGCCAGGTGTCCGTTGGTGGTTCCGGAGAGGGCCAGGATCGCTTCGCAGACCTGTACGTCCCGGGCGATCGACGGGCGGCCGTCGGCAGGGCCGCCGCGTACGGTGCCGTTCTTGTGCCGCAGGTACTCCAGCTCCTGCCGTACGTCGAAGGTGACGCCCTTGGTGGTGGCGCCCAGGGTGTCCAGGAGCGGGCCGAGGGCGGTCATCCGGTCGGCGACGGCCGGGTAGTCCCGCTCGACCACCACCAGCTTCGGCATGGTCCGGCCGGGGACCGGCTCGCACTCGCCGGCCTTCCAGTCCCGTACGCGGCCGTGCGGGTTGGCCATCGCGTCGGGGGTGTCGTGCAGCAACGGCGCTGCCACCACGTCCTTCTCGGTGCCGAGCCGCCCTTCGGCGAGACGGCTGAACGCCGCCGCGATGGTGTTGAAGGCGTCCCAGTCGGTGCGGGTCTGCCACGGCGGCGGGATGGCCGGGTTGAAGGAGTTCACGAACGGGTGCATGTCCGTGGTGTTGAGGTCGTGCTTCTCGTACCAGGTGGCGGCCGGCAGCACGATGTCGGAGTAGACGGTGGTGCTGGTCATCCGGAAGTCCAGGGTGAGCAGCAGGTCGAGCTTGCCGACCGGTGCCTCGTCGCGCCAGACCACATCGCGCGGGCGGGCGCCGGGCGGCGCCTCGGTGGCGCGTACGGCGGAGTCGGTGCCGAGCAGGTGCTTGAGGAAGTACTCGTTGCCCTTGGCGGAGGAGCCGAGCAGGTTGGCCCGCCAGATGGTCAGCACTCGGGGGAAGTTCTCCGGCGCGTCCGGGTCCTCGCCCGCGAACCTCAGCTGCCCGGACTTGAGTTGGTCGACGACGTACTCCGGCACCTGCTGCCCGGCGGCTTCGGCGTCCGTCGCCAGGGTGAGCGGGTTGCGGTCGAAGGTCGGGTAGGAGGGCATCCAGCCCATCCGGGCCGAGGCCGCGATGACATCGGCGGTGCTCTTCCCCGCGAACGTGCCGCCCGCGCCCGCGGCGGCGAGGGTGTCGGCACTGAAGGGGTCGTAGCGGAACTGGTCGGTGTGCAGGTACCAGTACGCGGTCTGGATCATCTGCCGGGCGGGCCGGTGCCAGTCGGCGGCCGTCGCGATCGCCGAGTAGCCGGTGATCGGGCGGACCTTCTCCTGGCCCACGTAGTGCGCCCAGCCGCCGCCGTTGACGCCCTGGCAGCCGGTCAGGGTCGTCAGGGTGAGGAAGGAGCGGTAGATGGTGTCGGAGTGGAACCAGTGGTTGGTTCCCGCCCCCATGATGATCATGGAGCGGCCCTTGGACTCCTCGGCGTTGGTGGCGAACTCGCGCGCGATGCGGGCCGCCGTCTCACCGGCCACCCCGGTGATGGCCGCCTGCCAGGCCGGGGTGTAGGGCTGGTCGGGGTCGTCGTAGCCGGTCGGCCAGATGCCCGGCAGCCCGTCGCGGGCCACGCCGTACTGGGCGAGCAGCAGGTCGAACACCGTGGTCACCAACTGCCCGGCGACCCGGCGGACGGGGACACCCCGGCGCAGTTGTCCGGCGGTCCCGTCCGGGGTGTCGAACCGGGTCAGCTCCACCGTCACCGCGTCCTCGCCGCCACCTGCGGCGGTCAACAGCGGGTCGGTGTCGCCGAGGTCGAGGTTCCACTTCCCGGCGCCGGACTCGCCGTAGCGGTGGCCGAGCGAACCGTTCGGGACGACGGGATCGCCGGTGGCGGCGTCGAGGAGGACGGTCCTGAACTCCGCGTTCTCCGCCTCGGCCGCCGTACCGCCCAGGTCGGCCGCGGTCAGGAACTTCCCCGGGGCGTACGTCACGTCCGCCCCGGTGCCGCGTTCTTCGAGGGTGACCAGGAAGGGCAGGTCGGTGTACCGCTTCACGTAGTCGGTGAAGTAGCCGACCTGGCGGTCGACGAAGAACTCCTTGAGGATCACATGCCCCATCGACATCGCCAGCGCCCCGTCGGTGCCCGGCGCGGCGGGCAGCCACTCGTCGGCGAACTTCACGTTGTCCGCGTAGTCAGGGGCGACCGCGATCACCTTCTGCCCCCGGTAGCGGGCCTCCGCCATCCAGTGCGCGTCCGGGGTGCGGGTGACCGGCAGGTTCGAGCCCCACATGATCAGATAGCCGGCGTCCCACCAGTCGCCGGACTCCGGTACGTCCGTCTGGTCTCCGAAGACCTGCGGGGAGGCGACCGGCAGGTCGGCGTACCAGTCGTAGAACGACAGCATCACCCCGCCGAGCAGCGAGTAGAAGCGCGCCCCTGCGGCATGGGAGACCATCGACATGGCCGGTATCGGCGAGAACCCGGCCAGCCGGTCGGGACCGTACTCCTTGATGGTGTGCACATGGGCGGCGGCGATCATCTCGCTCGCCTCGTCCCAACTCGCCCGTACCAGGCCGCCCTTGCCGCGCGCCGACTTGTAGCGCCGGGACCGCTCCGGGTCGGAGACGACGTCCGCCCACGCCAGCACCGGGTCACCGAGCCGGGCCCGGGCCTCCCGGTACATCTCCAGGAGCACTCCACGGACGTAGGGGTAGCGGACGCGGGTGGGCGAGTAGGTGTACCAGGAGAACGCGGCCCCGCGCGGGCAGCCGCGCGGCTCGTACTCCGGGCTGTCCGGGCCGACCGTGGGGTAGTCGGTCTGCTGGGACTCCCAGGTGATGATCCCGTCCTTGACGTACACCTTCCACGAACACGAGCCGGTGCAGTTCACCCCGTGCGTGGAGCGCACCACCTTGTCGTGGCTCCAACGGTCCCGGTAGAAGTCGTCGGCCTTGCGGCCACCGATCTTGTACAGGGTGCGGTGGTCGGGGGAGACCTCGGCTCGGGTGAAGAACCGGCGGGTGCTCACCAGTGCGTCCGCCAACTCTCCGTCCAGACCGGCTGGTTGGCGTGCCTGGGGGTCGGTTCCTGGGGTTCCTCGGCTCACGATGCCGCCTTCCCGGGCGCCAGCGGCCCGTCCTGCTGTGATCCGGCGTGCTGATCGGTGTCGATACCGGCTTCTGTGGCGAACCCCGTTGTGGCGAAATCCGTGCTCATCGCTCCGACGCGGGAGCGGACCGCGTCCATGGCCTCCCAGTCCTCGGTGCTCAGCACGGCCAGGGCGGCGGGGAACACACCGTCCTGTTCCTTGAGGATGTGGTCCCGCAGCAGATCCAGGGTGTCCAGGAGCCGCCGGGGCCAGGCGGGGTCGGCCGGGACGCCCGCGGCGGCCTCGTCGAGGACGGCCTCGACGTGCCGGTGCTCGGCCCGAAGCGCCGCCATGCCGTCGGGGAACTCCTTCGCCAGCGGCGGGAAGAGACCTTGCTCCTCCACCGCCGTGTGCGGCACGAGTACGGCGGAGACGCGGCGCGCGATCCACGCCATCCGGGGTACGTCCGCGTCGCGGTGCGCGGTGCGGATGTCCCCGATGAGATTGACGACCAGGTCGTGTTCGCGGGTCAGTTCGGCGATCTCGGGTAATGCCTGGCAGCCGCAGTACTCACACATGGTGACTCGTCTCAGGCCGGGTTGGGTGCCGTCGGGGTGTCGCGGGTGACGGCCTCGCGGACGGCGGTCGCGGTGAATGCCAGGGCGGTGGCGGCGATCAGGGCGAGCAGGGCCAGCCCGAATGCGTAGGTGCCGTAGGCGCCGTAGAGGGAACCCATCAGCAGAGGTGGGACGAAACCGCCCAGCCCTCCGGCCGCGCCGACGACGCCGGTGACGGCGCCGACCTTGCCGGCCGGGGCGAGCAGGGCGACGAGGGCGAAGGTGGCACCGCTGCCCGCGCCGAGCGCGGCGGCGATCGTCAGGAAGGTGATGGTGCCCAGCGGGGCCAGCGGCGGGGCGAAGGACTGAACGGCCGCACTCAGCGTGACCACGGCGAGTGCCACGGCCAGCACGCGGGTGGGGCCCAGCCGGTCGGACAACCAGCCGCCGACCGGCCGCATCACCACCGCCAGCAGGACGAACCCGGCCATCCGGTTGGCCGCGTCGGCCTGTGCCAGGCCGTACCCCGACTTGAGGTAGGTGGGCAGATAGACGGAGAAGGCGACGTATCCGCCGAACGCGACCGCGTACAGCGCGGATGCCTGCCAGGTGACACGGAGTCTGACGGTGGCGGCGAGCCGGCCCGCCATGGTCCCGGGCGGTACGGTCCTGCCCGGAGCGTCGCGCAGCAGGACCGCGGCCAGCGCCGCATAGCAGGCCAGCACGATCGCGGTCACGACGAACGGGGTCGCCACACCGTGCGACTTGACCAGGTTCACCGTGGTCAGGGCGCTGATGGCGGTGCCGCCCATGCCGGCACCGAAGACACCGATCGCGAGCCCCCTGCGCCCGGGCGGAAACCAGGCGCTGACGAAGGGCACCCCCACCGCGAACGCGGTGCCGCCGATACCGAGAAAGAACCCGCCCACCAGCAACTGGTTCAGGGAGGAGTGCCCGGCCAGCCCCAGGTACAGGACGGGGACGATGGTCGCCGCCGAGACCAGCGGGAACATCACCCGGCCACCGAACCGGTCCGTCAGCGCGCCTATCGGTATGCGGCCCAGCGAGCCCACCACCACCGGTACGGCGACCAGCAACGCCTGCTGGAACGCGCTCAGTTGCAGGCTGTCCTTGAATCGCGGGCCGAGTGGGCTCAGCAGCGCCCAGGCCCAGAAGTTCACCGCGAACCCGATGGTGGCAAGCGCCAGCATCAGCTGCCGCCGCCGACCGGCCGTCGGGGGCCTTCCTGCTG
The DNA here is from genome assembly GCF_036227225.1 of Streptomyces sp. NBC_01478. Classification (GTDB taxonomy): domain Bacteria; phylum Actinomycetota; class Actinomycetes; order Streptomycetales; family Streptomycetaceae; genus Streptomyces. The sequence goes on from NZ_CP109444.1 coordinate 9,396,526, forward strand.
GGGGTTCCGGCTTCGGGGAGCGGGGCGTCGTCGGCATGGTCTTCTCGGCTCCTCATGTGTGCCCGCAGACAGTCGCGTCGCGTGTCCTGTGGCCGTGGTGCCCGGACCGGGCCGTCTCCGCCAGAATCGCCAGGGGCCGGCTCCCACGACAGGGGCCGTTGGTCCTCATCTCCGGCGCCGGGTGGGGTACATGTGCCGGGGCGCCATCGTGGGGCCTCTCATCGCGCGGTTACAGGAGTGCGGCGGAATCACGGGCACGGCTGCGTGAGGAGGGAAAGGTGGAGCAGACACCTGTCTGTGCTGCCCCACGGCGCACACACGCTCGGAGCGCTGCACAGCGAGCAGGGCTGCAGGAGGGGAACGGAACCGATGGCCGCGGGGGAGGCGTCGGGCGGCCGGAGAACGCCACCGATGCATCCGTGTCAACTGGCAGTATGCCGCCGAGGTCCAGGGCGTCCGGCCTGAGCCTGGCCCCATCTCGTGGACAGAGGACAGCAGTGTGCTCCGGGGAATGAGGACCTGCGGCGGTCCGGTGTGTTGGCCCGGATCCCGCACGGCCTGATACCGGGGCCTTCGGGGAGTTTGAACAAGACGTGCAAGTCCCGGACTGTCGACCTGGGGCTTCGAGAAGGGCGGGTGACGGGAGGTCCTTGCGCCGCCGCCGGCGGCTCATGGAGACGTTCGGCGCTCGCGCCACCGTCGTGTACCAGGTGGAGGAGTACGAGTCGCAGCTGGCGTTGTTCCGGGCCGGGATCGGGGTGGCGCCCGGGGTGGCGCCGTGGGCCGGGGCAGCGGCCGTCGATCCCGGCGGCGCTCGAAGCGCTGCGCGGGCCCTGGCCCCGGTAATACTGGGTGGAACCCTTGGGCGGTCGGTTGAAGCCCGCGTTCGTCGTTCAGATGCACCGGAAGGGTTCAAACGGCTGCGCGCCCGGATAAGGCAAGGGATTCCAGGCAGTTGGTGCCTCAACCCCGACTCGGAGGTCCTGACGGTCGGTTGCTGCGTGGCGCCGCGGCGGGCTGGGTAAACCGTTGACACCGTGGGACCCGTGCACTCCCGCGAGGAGGACCGCTCGGAGCAACTCGCCTCCTGCTACCGGGAGTCGCTGCGGGTCGCCGACGAACTCGGCGCGCGTACGGTCGCGTTCCCCGCCGTGTCCGCCGGTATCTACGGCTGGCCGATGGACGACGCGGCACGGATCGCCGTCGAGACGGTGCGGGCCACGCCCTCGACGGTCGAGGAGGTCACGTTCGTGCTCTTCGACGAGGCGGCGTACGAGGCGTTCGGGCGGCACGTGCGCTGAGGGCGGTCCGGGAGCGGGTGCTCAACTCGCCGTCCGTCAGGGCGTCTTCCAGAGGGTCAGCTCGGTGACGTAGTCGCGGGCCGCGATGCCGGAGGCGTCCTTCTGGACGACGACGTCCTTTATTTCGAGCAGCGCCAGGTTCTTCTCGTCGGTGACGGTGCACAGCAGCGTGCCCTTGGTCAGTTCCTTGGCCTGGTCGGCGTCGGCGAGTTGGGAGGGCAGCGCGTTCGCCGCCGCGCCCGCGGCGCACTGTTCCGGCGTGAGGCCCGCGCTCTTGCCCGCGGTCGTCACGAGGTTCAGGGTGTGGGCGGTGCCCCACTCGGCGTACTGCAGCTCGGCCCCGGTCGTCGAACTGGAGGCGTGGGTGTCGATCTGCGGTGCGTCCAGGTCGACGTTGGTGTACGAGCTGCGGCCGGTCGTGAACTGCGCGCGCAGGGTGAGCGGTTTGGCCTTGAAGACCGTGGTGTACCCGCTCGGCGTCGCGCTCGCGCTCGTGCTGGTGCCCGTGCTGGGCGACGAGGTGGTCTTTCCGCCGCTTCCCTGCGCGGCGGTGTCCTTGTCCTTGTCGTCGTCGCGGGTGAGGACCCAGGCCGCGGCGGCTACGACCACGACGGCGAGCGCGGCGGCGCCGACGACCAGCGGGGTCCGCTTGCGGGGCGGTGCCGCAGCCGAGGGCGCCGGGGCGGACGGGGGCTGCGGCTGTCGTGTCGGGGCGGACGGGGGCCGCGACTGCCGTCCTGGGGCGTGCTGCGTCGGCTCGCCGGGCCCCGGCTCCGGTACGTGGGTGGGCGTATATCCGCCGGGCGCCGGGGAGTTGGGCCCCACGGCACCATCGGCCCCGCCGCTCCCAGTCCCGCCACCAGGCGGCACGGTCGTCGCGCCGGCCGCACCCGCGCCCGTCGAGGCACTCGCGAGGCTCGCGTCAGCCCCCGGCGCCCCCAATTCCCCCTGCTCACCGGCAAGTTGCTCCTGCCGGGCGATGTCCGCCGCGACCGCCGCAGGCAGCCAGTCGGTGAAGTCCCGCAATGAGCGCCCCGCCAACTCCTGGCACAGGTCGGCCAGTTCGGCCGGGGTCGGGCGGGCGGCCGGGTCGGCGGTCAGGGTGCGTTCCAGGACCGTGCGCAGCGGCTCGGGGTAGGACGTCAAGTCCGGTGGGCGGAACTCGGTGTTGGCGATCTTCGTGGCCAGGGTGATGGCCCCCGAGTCGCCGTACGGGTGGCGGCCGGTCGCGGCCACGGCGGCGATCAGGCCGAGGGAGAAGACGTCGGCGGCCGGGGTCTGTTCCTGGCCGTTCGCGTGCTCCGGCGACATGAACTGCGGGGTGCCGATGAGCCCGCCGCTGCGGGTGAGCTGGGTCGCGTCGGCGGCCCGCGCGATGCCGAAGTCGATGATCCAGGGGCCGTCGGAGCCGACGAGGACGTTGCTCGGCTTCATGTCCCGGTGGATGACACCGGCCTTGTGCACGGCCTGCAGCGCCTCCGCCGCACAGCCGGTCAACTGGAGCACCGTGGGCAGCGGGAGCGTCCCGTGCACAGCGAGGACCCGGTCCAGGGCGAGGCCGGGGACGTAGACGGTGGCGAGCCAGGGCTGTGGTCCGGTGGTGTCGTGGTCGACGACCGGGACGATGTGGTAGCCCTGCACCCGGCGTGCGGAGCTCGCCTCCTGCTCGAAGCGGCGGCGGAACTCCTCGTCCTGGGCGTACTCCCGGCGGATCACCTTGAGGGCGACCGGCTGGTTGCCGCGGGTGCGCGAGAGATAGACGGAACCCATGCCGCCCTCGCCGATCCGGGCGAGCAGCCGGTAACCGGCCACGTCCCGTGGGTCGTCCGGGCCCAACGGTCTCAAGTGGTCAGCGTGTCCAGCGTTGTTCAAGATGATCGGCCCCCCTCGCCTGGCGAGTGATCGTACCGGTGCAACCCGGTCATCCGGAAGTGTCCGAGGAGATCGGGGAAACAGGGCGAAGTTCGGGGAGAATCAGGGCAGTTGACGGTTCCGTCGGACGGTGAGGCGTGCATGGAACAACATCTGTCCCCTTCGGCGGAGGGCGCCGACTATCTGCTGGAACTCTCCAACGTCGTACGCCAGACCTCCATCGGCCCCCGGGGACCGCGCTCGCTGCGCCGACTCGGGCTCGTCCTGCGGGCGTTGACGGAACTCACCGGGGACCCCGACGTCTCCGTCTACCTGGTCGCCGACACCAGTCTGCTGGGCGGGCACCGGGAGTTCGGCGATCCGGCCGAGGTCCGGCGGCTGCGCCGGTGGGTCGCCGAGGGGCTGGTCGAGGAGGTGGACGACGCGGACGAGCGGATCCTGGACCTGGCGAGGATGACCGGCACCCGGGTCGTCACCGGGGACCAGTACGTCGACCATCGCGTCGAACACCCGTGGATCCAGGGGAACACCTGGCAGTTCCTCAGACCCGAGCCCCGCCCCGACGGTTCGGTCGCCCTCGTGGCCATGGACATGGGCGTGCGCACGGAGGCCGAGATCTCCTACCGCATGGAACTCGCGGCCCTCAAGAAGCAGGGCCTGCTCGGCCCGTCCCGCACCCCGCTGACCCAGGTCATCATGCGCAACTGGCGCTGCCCGGAACCCCGTTGCACGCTGTACGACGTCCGCAGGGGTGTCCGCGTCCTGCTGCCGCGCATCCGGCGCGGGGTCCCCACCTGCGAACTGCACGGCGCCCCGCTGGCCGACGAGGGGCCGAGGCCCGCCGCCGCCCAGCTCAAGGTCGTCATCAACCGTGTCTGCGTGGCCCGTTACACCCTCGACGAGGGTTCCGAGGCGCATGTCGGACGGCTGCCGGGACCCGAGGGCATCGCCCTGCACCGTCTGCTGTCGCCGGAGGTCGCCGCGCAGGTCAGCCGTCGGCATGTGGCGCTCTCCGCGCGCGGCGGGACGGTCCTGGTCCGTGATGTCAGCACCTACGGGACGCGGATGCGCGGAGCCGGCCGTAGAGGCGTGCATGGTCCTTGGGAGACGCTGCCGCCGGGGGCCGACCGGTCCTTCCGGCCCGGCGACGAGGTCGAACTCGCCCCCGGTGTCGTCCTCACCCGCAGCGGCCGGCGTTTCCCCGCCGAACTCGCCGACGCCTGGCGCACGGAGGCCGGCGGGACCGCCGTACCGCCCACTGCGGCGGCACCCACGCGACGGGTCTGACCGCAAAGGGGAGTTGGCGGTGCGATACCGGACTGCACCGCCAACTCCCCTTCCGTCAGCCGATGATGCGGTGCGTCGTCCAGAACGAGGTCAGGTCCGTGGTCGTCGCGGCCTGGGCCGCCGCCTTGAACTCGGCCGTGGTCGAGACGCCGTACCAGTGCGAAGTGGCGTAGTCCTTCAGGAGTTTGGCCATCACGGTGTCACCGAGGGTGCGGCGCAGGTCGTGCAGGGCGCACTTGCCGTAGCCGTAGACGACGGTGGAGTAGCGGGACGAGTGGGCGTCCCAGTAGGCCATCGAGTTGGTGATGTTCTCCGCCGTGGAGGCCCAGGAGACGTTGTTCCAGCAGTTGGTGCCGGTCAGGCCCTGGGCCAGGTCGGTGGCGTAGTCGGTGAACGCCTCGTCCAGCCACGGGTTGTTGTACTCGTCGTCGCCGACGATGCCGTAGAACCACTGGTGGCCGATCTCATGGGTGAGGGCCGTGGTGCTGACCAGGTCGAGGACGAAGCCGGGGTACTCCATGCCGCCGAACCAGAAGTTGTTGTCGATGACGGCGTCCAACTCGCCGTACGGGTAGGCCCCGAAGCGGCCGGCGTGGGCGTCGACCGCGGACTTGGCGGTGGTGAGCATCGACTGGGCGTTGGCCGAACTGATGCCGGTGACCGAGTAGATGTTGATCGGGGTGCCCGCCGTCGACGTCCCCGAGATCTTGGCGAACGGGCCCGCCGCCCACGCGAAGTCGCGGACCTTGGACGCGGTGGCCGTGGTGACCGTACGGCCGCTGGTGCCGGGGGTGTCGACCGAGGCGCCGGTGGCCGGGACCAGCAGGGTGGTCGGGTGGTCCAGGGTCACCTTGAAGTCGGCGGCCAGGGAGTAGAAGGACTCGCCGTTGTTCGTGTACGGGTCCAGGTGCCAGCCCGAGCCGTCCTTGACCGCGAGGACCGGCAGCGCGTTGCCGATCATGCTGAACGCGCCGTCGTAGCCGAACCGGTCGGCGCCGCTCGGGACGGTGATCCCCAAGTCGAAGCCGATGGTGGTCGATTGACCCTGCGCGAGCGGGGTCGGCAGCGCGATCTGGAGGGCCGTGCAGGCGACCGAGAGGGCGCCCGCGGTGCCGCCGGTGACATTGGTGACCGTGATCGGCGGCGCGGAGCAGGTGCCGTGGTAGTTGTCCCACAGCCGCAGGTACACCTCGGTCAGCGGGGTCGCCGAGGCGTTGGTGAAGGTCGTGCTCTCGTGGCCGGTCCAGACCGTGCCGGCGGTGTTGCTGCTCAGGCTCACGGTGTACGCCGGGGCGGCCGGCGTGCGCGTCGAGTCGGCCGGCGGGGCCGTGTCGCCCGAGGTGTTGAGGGCGATGTCGTCCACGACGAAGCTCGTCTGGAGGCTGGAGTCCTCGACGCCGGAGAAGGCGAGGCTCACGGTCTGGCCGACGAACGCCGACACGTCGAACGACTTCTGGACGTAGCCGGTGGCCTTGTTCAGGTTCGAGTAGGTCGCCAGCGTCGTGCTGCCGATCTTCGCCGTGAGCTTGTCGTACGCGGTCGACGAGGTCGTCTCGGCGGTGTCGATGTGCAGCCAGAAGGTGAGCGTGGCACTGGCGCAGCCGGACGGGATCGTCACGCTCTGGGAGAGCGTGTCGGTGTGCGTGCCGCCGGTGCCGTCCAGCCAGGCGAAGCTGGTGCCGCCGTGGGCGCTCTGGCCGGTGCGGCTGGTGATGACGGTCGTCGAGGACTGGGTCCAGGACGAGGTGCCGCTCTCGAAGCCGCCATTGGTGACCACCTGCGCCGGGGCGCAGGCGGCGGCCACGGGAGCCGCGGACTGCGCGGCGGCGGCCGGGGTGACGGGGAGCGAGAGGGCGGCCACCGCGGCGACGGCGAAGACGCCGGCGGCGAGGGTTTTGTGGGGGGTCGATCTCACACGGAACTCCTTATACGGCGGCCGGGATTCCGGCCTGCTCGGTGGCCGCCCGGCCGGACTGGGTGTTCCGGTGGGCGGCCGCGGGAACGCGCGTAGCTGTTGCGTGATCGCGGGGGAAGCTTCGCAGATTTGACCGGGCCATGCCATAAAAAGAAGGAAGTGTGCGCATGGAGTGGAGGAAGGTGCGGCGAGCGGGCGGAGGCAGCCGTGTGCATGCCCACGTTGACCGGGCCATGCCTCGATTTGGCCTCCGGTTGGCCGAATGTACGCCTTCGATTGCTTCCATCGAGCGATGGACCACATCACGTTCCTCGTGGCGGTCGTCATCGTCACGGCCTTGGCCTTCGACTTCACCAACGGATTCCACGACACCGCCAACGCGATGGCGACGTCCATCGCCACCGGGGCGCTGAAGCCCAAAACGGCGGTTCTGATCAGTGGGGCTCTCAACCTCGTCGGCGCCTTCCTGTCCACGGAAGTCGCCAAGACGATCTCCGGCGGCATCGTCGACGACACCCTGGTCACTCCGGGGATGATCTTCGCGGGGCTCGTCGGGGCGATCCTCTGGAACCTCCTGACCTGGCTGCTCGGGCTCCCGTCCAGCTCCTCGCACGCGCTCTTCGGTGGCCTGATCGGTGCCGTCTGGGTCGGCGCGGGCTCCAACGGGGTCCACTTCGACAAGGTCGTGGAGAAGATCCTGATCCCCGCGGTCGCCTCCCCGCTCGTGGCCGGAATCGCCGCTCTCCTCGCCACCTACCTGGCCTACAAGATCACCGCCCGGGCCCGCAAGGACTCGGTCACCAAGGGCTTCCGGCTCGGCCAGATCGCCTCGGCCTCGCTGGTCTCCCTCGCGCACGGCACGAACGACGCCCAGAAGACGATGGGCGTCATCACCCTGACCCTGATCTCCGTGGGCGCGCTCGGCCACGACGCCGGTCCGCCGGTGTGGGTGATCGCCCCGGCGGGACTCGCGATCGGCCTGGGCACCTACATCGGCGGCTGGCGCATCATCCGCACGATGGGCAAGGGCCTCACCGACATCCAGTCCCCGCAGGGCTTCGCGGCCGAGGCCGCCTCCACGACCGTCATCCTCACCTCCGCCCACCTGGGCTTCGCGCTGTCCACCACGCAGGTCTGCTCCGGCGGCATCCTCGGCGCGGGACTGGGCAGGCGTCTTGCCGAGGTGCGCTGGGGCACGGCCGGCCGCATGGTCATCGCCTGGCTGGTCACCCTGCCGGCGGCCGCCGCGGTCGGCGGTCTGTCCGCGAGCGTCGTCAAGCACGGCGGCAACCTCGGTACGGCCCTGATCGCGCTGATCGCCGCCGCCGTGGCCGGATCCATCGTGATCGCCTCGCGCCGCAACCCCGTGCACGCGGACAACGTCAACGAGACCCACGAGGTCTCCATCCGTGGCGGCGCGTCCACCGACGTCCGTACGGCCGCCTGAGTCAAGGGAGTTGAGCGATGAGCCTGGACTGGAACGCTCTCGGCGAGGTCGCCGCGGTGAGCATCGGCGTGACCGTCGGTGTGGTCGTCATCTTCGCGCTGGGCATCCTGGGCCTCGCCCGGGTCGAGGCCGCCCGCGAAGTGGACGGCGGCACACATGCCCTGGGTTTGACGCAGGCGGGGTTGTGCTTTCTCGCGTGTGCGGCTGTCGTGGCATACGGCATCTACCTGATCGTGCCGCAGTTCCACTGAGCGCGACCGATCACCACGGATCACCACCGATCACCTCTGAGCCACTGAACCCCCTTGAGAGGAGGCCGGGATGACCGAACTGCTGAGTGGGCTGCGGGTCGACTACACCGACGCCGACGACCCGGTGCTGGTGCGGCCCGACGGCAGCACGGTAGACACCTGGCGGGAGAACTACCCGTACGAACAGCGCATGGAGCGCAGGGAGTACGACTGGCACAAGCGGCTCCAGCAGATAGAACTGCTGAAGCTGCAACGCTGGATCAAGGAGACCGGGCGCCGGCTCGTCATCGTCTGCGAGGGGCGGGACGCGGCCGGCAAGGGCGGCACGATCAAACGGTTCACCGAGCACCTGAACCCGCGCGGCGCCCGCGTGGTCGCCCTGGAGAAGCCGAGCGAGCGCGAGAGCGGTCAGTGGTACTTCCAGCGCTACGTCCAGCATCTGCCGACCGCGGGCGAGATCGTGCTGTTCGACCGGTCCTGGTACAACCGGGCGGGCGTGGAGCGCGTGATGGGGTTCTGCTCGGACGACGAATACCGCCGTTTCATGCGCCAGGCCCCGCTGTTCGAGCGGATGCTGGCGGACGACGGCATCGACCTGATCAAGTTCTGGTTCTCCGTCTCACAAGGTGAACAGCGCACCCGTTTCACGATCCGCCAGGTGGATCCCGTACGGCAGTGGAAGCTCAGCCCGATGGATCTGGCCTCGCTGGACCGCTGGGACGACTACACGGCCGCCAAGGTCGCCATGTTCCGGGAGACCGACACGGAACACGCGCCCTGGACCGTGGTGAAGAGCAACGACAAGAAGCGGGCCCGCGTCGAGGCCATGCGCAGCGTGCTGGCCCGCTTCGACTACGCCGACAAGGACGACGAGGTCGTCGGCAGCCCCGACCCGCGCATCGTGGGCGAGGCGGCCACGTTGCTGGAGGCGGGGGAGGACGACACGGCGGCGGTGTTCTAGGGGCGTGGTCCTTCGGGGTCGGGGCCAGGCCCTAGTCGCCGTCGCGCGGCACGAGTGTCACCCGGTGGAAGTTGCAGCCGGTCATGGGCGGGCTCCCGGACGGGGGCCCGCCCGCGTGTGCCTTGAGGGCGACGCTGACCAGGCTCAGCAGCAGGTCGACGTCCGTCTCGCAGTCCAGGTGGACGGTCACCCAGCGGGAGCCCGGGATGATCCGGATCGCGGTCGACTCGCTGAGATCGTGGTGGAAGCGGAGGATGGCCCCGACCGTGAGATGCAGGTCCACATCGTGGTCGGAGTGGAAATGCACGATCTCGCTGTGGGCGGACCGCAGCGCCCGCCCCGTGCCGCAACTGGCCGGGACCGCGCTGAGGTCGCGCCAGCCTTCCAGTCGCTGCATGGCTCGCTCGGCCAGGGTCATGTGCCCATCGTGGACTGCTCACCGCTTCGCAACCAGAGGTTGAGCGATTTGTAACCGGGGCGTGAGGTACCGCACACCTTGAGGGTGTGGGGTGTGCGGTGCGCGAAACGGGTCAACTCCCCTCAGCCGCAAGCTTTTCGTACCCCACCAGCCGCACGCAGGTCGCCACTCCCTCGATGATCTCCTCGATCTCCGAGGCGTCCGGGAAGGAGGGGGCGATCCGGATCGTCCGGTCCCTGGGGTCGTCGCCGTACGGATGCGTGGCGCCCGCCGGTGTCAGCGCGAGCCCGGCGTCGGCCGCGCGGCGCACCACCTCGCCGGCGCACCCGTCGAGCACGTCGAGGGTGATGAAGTAGCCGCCCCTGGGCGTGGACCAGGTCGCGAGGCCGGTGTCGCCGAGCCGCTCGGTGAGGATGCGCAGCACGGTGTCGAACTTGGGCCGCAGCAGCTCACGGTGCTTGCGCATATGGGCCCGCACCCCGTCGGCGTCGCGCAGGAACATCGCGTGCCGCAGTTGGTTGATCTTGTCGGGCCCGATCGAGCGCTTGGCGCTGCAGTTGCGCAGCCAGGCCACGTTGGCCGGGGACGAACCGAAGAAGCCCACGCCCGCACCGGCCAGCGTGATCTTCGAGGTGGACCCGAAGACGAAGGCCCGGTCCGGGTGCCCGTGCTCGGCGCAGGCGGCCAACAGGTCGGCGATCTCCACCTCTTCGTCGGTGAGGTGGTGCACGGCGTACGCGTTGTCCCAGAAGATCCGGAAGTCGGGCGCCGCGGCCGGCATGGCGGCGAGCCGTCGTACGACCTCGTCGCTGTAGCAAGTCCCGTCCGGATTGCTGTACTTGGGTACGCACCAGATGCCCTTGACCGCCGGGTTCTCGGCGACCAGCCGCTCCACCACGGCCATGTCGGGGCCCTCGGCGGTCATCGGCACCGGGATCATGTCGATGCCGAAGCGCTGGCACAGCGCGAAGTGCCGGTCGTAGCCGGGGACCGGGCACAGGAACGCGATCCGCTCCTCGTCCGCCCAGCGGCGCGCCGCCCCCGGCAGCGTGCCGAGCAGCGCGTGCACCAGGCAGTCGTGCATCAGCTCCAGGCTGGAGTTGCCCACGGCGAGCAACTGCCCGGCCGGCACCTGGAGGAACCCGGCGAAGATCTGCCGGAGCTCCGACAGCCCGTCCGCGCCACCGTAGTTGCGGCAGTCCGTGCCGTCGGCGGAGGTGTAGCGGCCGGCGGGCAGCGTGAGGAGTTCGGCGGACAGGTCGAGCTGCCGGGCGGAGGGCTTGCCGCGGGTCAGGTCGAGGGACAGCTTCTTCGTGAGGAGGGCTTCGTAGTCGCTCCGGGCCGTGTCGAGGCGGGCCGGGAGGGAGTCGGCGCTGTGCGCGGGTGAGGGAGGGGTCACGGAGGTCGACGCTACAAAGCCGCGGGTCGCACCACAAACGCATACCCGTCCGCGCCCCTTACGCTTTCCGCTTCCCGCGGAGATACGGTGATCCGTGCCTGACCAGGCCACACAAGGTTGATGTCGGATTCCCGCCAGCCCCGGCCCGTCCGGTGCCGGATGCTGGACGTATGCAGAACGGGATGCACACCGACACGGAGCGTTGTGTGCGCGCGGTCCAGTCGAAGGACGCGCGCTTCGACGGCTGGTTCTTCACGGCCGTCCTGACCACCCGCATCTACTGCCGGCCGAGCTGCCCGGTCGTCCCGCCCAAGCCGGAGAACATGACGTTCTACCCGAGCGCGGCGGCTTGCCAGCAGGCGGGTTTCCGGGCCTGCAAGCGCTGCCGCCCGGACACCAGCCCCGGCTCCCCGGAGTGGAACCAGCGGGCCGACCTGGTGGCCCGCGCGATGCGCCTGATCGCCGACGGAACCGTGGACCGCGAGGGCGTCCCCGGCCTCGCCGCCCGCCTCGGCTACAGCACCCGGCAGATCGAACGCCAGCTCCTCGCCGAACTCGGCGCCGGCCCCCTCGCGTTGGCCCGTGCCCAACGAGCCCAGACGGCAAGGCTGTTGATCGAGACGACCGCGCTCCCGATGGCGGAGATCGCCTTCGCCGCCGGCTTCTCCTCGATCCGCACCTTCAACGACACCGTGCGCGAGGTCTTCGCCCTGTCCCCGAGCGAGCTGCGCAACAGGCGCCCGAAGACAACCGTGTTGACCCCCGGCACGCTCACGCTCCGCCTGCCGTTCCGCGCCCCCCTCAACCCCGACAACCTCTTCGGCCACCTGGCGGCGACCGCCGTACCGGGCGTGGAGGAGTGGCGGGCCGACGCGTACCGCCGGACCCTCCGCCTCCCCTACGGCCACGGCATCGCGTCCCTCACTCCCCGGTCCGACCACATCGCCTGCCGCCTCACCCTCAGCGACCTGCGCGACCTGCCCGTGGCGATCAGCCGTTGCCGCCGCATGCTCGACCTGGACGCCGATCCGGTCGCGGTGGACGACCAACTGCGTACGGATCCGGTGCTGGCGCCACTGGTGGACAAGGCCCCGGGCCGGCGCGTGCCGCGCACGGTCGACGAGGCGGAGTTCGCCGTACGGGCCGTCCTCGGCCAGCAGGTCTCCACGGCGGCGGCCCGCACCCACGCGGCCCGCCTGGTCACCGCGCACGGCGAGCCGGTCGACGACCCCGAGGGCGGCCTGACCCACCTCTTCCCGTCCCCGGAGTCACTCGCGGCGGTGAACCCGGAAACCCTGGCGATGCCGAACACCCGCCGCACCACGTTCACCACTCTGGTGGCCCAACTTGCCGACGGCACGCTCCACTTGGGAGTGGAGAGCGACTGGGCGGAAACCCGCGCCCAGCTCCTCTCCCTCCCCGGCTTCGGCCCCTGGACGGCCGACGTCATCGCCATGCGCGCCCTCGGCGACCCCGACGCGTTCCTCCCCACCGACCTCGGAATCCGCCGCGCCGCCCAGGAGTTGGGCCTCCCGTCGACCCCGGCCGCCCTCACGGCGCGCGCGGCGGCGTGGCGGCCGTGGCGGGCGTACGCGGTCCAGTACCTGTGGGCGACGGACAGTCACCCGATCAACTTCCTTCCCGTGTAAGCCGTTCAAGGAAGCCGAGAGCATGAAACAGCACACCGTGACCGACAGTCCGTACGGCCCGCTGACCCTCGTGGCCGACGAGGACGGCGCCCTCTGCGGCCTCTACATGACCGACCAACGCCACCGCCCACCGCAGGAGCACTTCGGCCCCCGGGACGACACACCCTTCTCCTCCGCGATCGACGAGCTACAGGCCTATTTCGAGGGCGAGTTGAAGGAGTTCACCCTCGAACTGCGCCTGCACGGAACCCCGTTCCAACTCACGGTCTGGGACCAGCTCCGCCGCATCCCCTACGGCGAGACCCGCTCCTACGGCGACCTCGCCGACGCCCTCGGCAACCCGGGCGCCTCCCGCGCGGTGGGCCTCGCCAACGGCAAGAACCCCATCGGGATCATCGTCCCCTGCCACCGGGTCGTCGGCGCGAACGGCAGTCTCACGGGTTACGGCGGCGGGCTCGACCGCAAGCAGCGGCTGCTGGACTTCGAGAGCGGGGCGGCGCTGTTCTAGGCGCCCTGGCCGAGACGGCGCCGTACCGGCTGTCCTAGCTGTCCTACCTTTCCTAGCTGTCCTTGCTGTCCTTGCTGTTCCGCAGGGTGCGCAGAAGCTCCGGCAGGGCGGTCCCGATCGGCTCCCGTACGACCTCGTCGGCGCGGTCGTCGTAGGGAGTCGGCTCGGCGTTGACGATGACCAGCCGTGCCCCGTAATCGGCGGCGACACCGGCGAGCCCGGCGGCGGGCTGCACCTGGAGACTGCTCCCGACGGCGACGAACACCTGACAGGCCTTGGTGATGGCGACGGCCTCGCCGAGGACGACCGGGTCGAGCCGCTCACCGAAGAAGACGGTCGCCGACTTCAGGATCCCGCCGCACTCCAGGCAGGCGGGATCGTCCTCACCGGCGTCGACGCGGGCGAGGGCGTCCGCCATCGGCCCCCGTACATGGCACCCAGTGCACACGAACTCCCTTGCGGTGCCGTGCAGTTCGAGCACCTTGCGGGCAGGGAGGCCGGCGAGCTGGTGCAGCCCGTCCACGTTCTGCGTGATGACCCGCACGGGTACGCCGGACTTCTCCAGCTCGACGACGGCCCGGTGCGCGGCGTTGGGCTCGGCCTGGAGCGTGCGGTTCTTGCGCCGCATCTGCCAGGACCGGCGCCGGATCTCCGGGTCGCCCATGTAGTACTCGTACGTCACGAGCTTCTCGGCCTCGGGATCGCGCCGCCAGAGGCCGTTGGGGCCGCGGTAGTCGGGGATGCCGGAGTCGGTGGAGATACCCGCCCCGCTGAGAAGGGCGACAAGAGGCTTGCTCATGCAGCTGAGGGTAGGTGGGTGGGGTCGGGGCGGCGAGTGGATATCGCGGCACCGGGGGAAGGGCCGGCCATGAGGGGAGTCGCCCCTGGCCGGCGAAATATTCAGAGATGTTCGGGGATATTCAGGGATGTTCGAGGCGCGGAGACGGGTGTTAACGTCCGCTCATGGCCAAGGTGAACGTCTCGCTCGACGCAGCGCTCGTCGTGGAAGTCATGGTCCTCGCGGGCGTGGGCAACCCGCAGGACGCCGTCGAACTCGTCGTCCGCGACTACATCGAGCGCGGCCACCGCACGGAGGCCAGGGCCGAGGCCCGCGACGACGCGTTGCGTGAGGTGGATGTGAAACCTCGGGAGGTCGAGGGCTGAACTCCGCGACGACGCGTTGGGTGAGGTGGATGTGAAACGCCGGGAGGGCGAGGGCTGAAGCTCGCGTGGCCGGTCGGCTGGTGCGGTCCAACTCGCCCAGCGGTCAACGGTGTTACCCAACTGCCCGCTCCGCGGCCATCTGCTCGGCGTCGACCAGGCGGCCTCGCCAGCCGCCGGCCGTCCGCCGTCCGCCGTCCGCCGCCGAGTGGTCATCGGCTGCGGCGGTCCTGGCCTTCCGCCTGGTGTCAGCCGACTCGCCCGCAACGTCCAGCCCGACGTCGGCCGACGCGCCCCGGTCCTCCGCCCAGCGTCAACGATCTCGCTCGCCCCGGGCCTTCTGTCCGGCGCCAGCCGATTCGCCCCCAGCGTCCCGCCTGGCGTAAGCAGACTCGACTCCGCCGCCGTCCCTCGCTGGCGGACCCGCCCTTGGAGCTCCGCCCGGCCCCGCCCAGCGTCATCTGCCTTGCCCACCCCGAGCCGCCCGTCCGGCGTCAGCCGCCCCCCGAGTCATTCCGCCCAACGTCAGCCGGCCCGCCGCCCGTTCTCCAACTCCGCCGTCCCCGCCCCTTCCTCCAGCACATCGAGCGCGACCAGTACCCGGAGGCCCAGCGAACCGTGCAGGTACTCCGTGAGGTCCTCGCGCGCGACGAGGCGCCAGGACAGTAGTTCCTCCTCCTGGAGGCGGATCGACTTGAGGTCGTTGGCGGTGAGGATTCCGCCGTCGTAGAGGTAGGCCACCAACGGCGGGTAGTCCGGGCCGTGGTAGACCCAGTCGACGGCGAGCAGGGGGCCGAGTTCGATGTCGAGGCCGATCTCCTCCAAGGTCTCGCGGCGTGCGCCCTGGCGTGGGGTCTCGCCGTCGTCCGACTCGATCGTGCCGCCCGGAAGGGCCCAGCCCTCACGGTAGTTGGGCTCGACGAGCAGGACCCGGCCCTCGGTGTCACGGAAGAGCGCGGCGGCCCCGGCGAGGATGCGGGGGAGACCCGCGAGGTACGTGGCGAAGTCTGGCGTGGTGGTCATTCAGGAAGGGTAACCAGCCCGCGCGTCCGCCTTGCCGACTCACTGCCCGGCTCCGGGAAGTGACAGATCAGGCTCAGCCAGGCCCCCTCCTGCACCGCGAGCCGTACGAACGACACCTCAATGTCACCCGCGCGGGGGTGGCGGTAACGGCGCACGGAGGAACGGAACTTCGCCACCAGGGCGTCAAGGTCACCCTCGTCGAACCCGGCGCCATGGACCCCCCGATCTTCGCGGACGGGTTGCGGGACAGGCTGGTGCTACGGGCGTCCGGCGTGACGGCGCAGACGTTCGACGACAGGGCCCTCACGGAGGTGTCCTGAACCCGCAGGGGACACGGCCCTTACGGAGGCGTCCTGAGCCCGCCGGGGACACGCCCCTTACGGAGTCGTGCGGAGTCCGTCGACGACGAGGTCCAGGATCCGCCCGGCCCGCGCCTCCGCTCCCGGTCGCGTCGGATCGATCCGCCACAGCACGCTGAGCTGAAGCAGCACGTCCTCCGGGTCGATGCCCGGCTTGAGTGAACCGTCGGCGGCCCCGGCCTTCAGGAGTACGTCGATCGCGGCCACGAAGGGCGCGAGGTACTCGTCGTCGGCGCCCCCGTCGGTCGCCGCGTGGATCACCTCGGCCACGCCGTACTTGAGCCGCCCGTAGTGGGCGACCTCGTCGAACCAGCGCCGTAGCGCCACCAGCGGCGGATGCTCCGTGAGCAGCACGGGCGCGCGGTCGATCAGGTGCTGTATGTCGTGCCGGTACAGCTCCAGGATCAGCGCCTCCCGGGTGGGGAAGTGGCGGTACAGCGTCCCGATGCCGACGCCCGCCTCCTTGGCGATCGCGGTGAGGGACACACCGTTCGACACACCGCTCGACGCGGCGACGGCCTCGCGGGCGACGGCCAGGATGCGCTCCCGGTTGTCGAGGGCGTCTCGGCGGGTCGGTTTCGGGTTCACGTTCGTGGGTCGTCCGTCCGGTGTCGGATTGCTAAGCGGAGGGCCCTCCGGTACGTTGGGAGATGTACCGGAGGGGCCTCCGTTTCGCTCTCCATTCTGGCACATCCCCGTCCGACACCGCAGGGAGCTCCGTCATGCCCGAACTCGTCCTGGTCACCGGAGGCAGCGGCTACATCGCAGGCTGGTGCATCGCCGAACTGCTGCGCCGCGGCTACGACGTCCGTACGACCGTCCGCACCCCGGGCAAGGAGCGCGCGGTCACCGACGCCGTCGCGACCGTCGTCGACCCCGCCGGCCGGCTGAGCTTCGCCGTCGCCGACCTCACCGCCGACGAGGGCTGGGAGGCCGCCGTCAAGGGCGTCGACCGCGTCCTGCACGTCGCCTCCCCGCTCGGCGCCGCCTCGGACGACCCCGACGCCCTGATCGCGGCGGCCCGCGACGGCGCCCTGCGCGTCCTGCGCGCGGCCACCGAGGCGGGCGTACGACGCGTGGTGCTGACCTCGGCGGCGAACGCCGCGAGCCCCTCGTCGTACGCCTCCGAAGGCGTCACCGACGAGGAGCTGTGGACCGATCCGGACGACCCGACCCTGATCCCCTACCGCCGCTCGAAGACCCTCGCCGAGCGCGCCGCATGGGACTTCATGAGCGGCTACGACGGGACGACCGAGCTGACGACCGTGCTTCCCGGCGCGGTCTTCGGGCCGGTCCTCACCACCGCGAACCTGGGTTCCGTCGGCATCATCGCGCGCATGGTGACCGGCAGGATGCCCGGCGTCCCGCGCATCGGCCTCGAAGTCGTCGACGTCCGGGACCTGGTCGACGTCCACATCCGCGCGATGACCTCACCGGAGGCCGCCGGTCAACGCTTCCTGGCCACCGGGGAGTTCGTGTGGATGGAGGACATCGCCCGCACCCTGCGCGAGGGCCTCGGCGAGCACGGCCGTACCGTCTCCACGCGCCGCCTCCCGGATTTCGCGGTCCGCCTCGCCGCCCGCTTCCGGGACCCGTCCCTGCGCGAGATCGCCCCCGCGCTCGGCCGCCGCAACCGCCACAGCACCGAGAAGGCGCGCCGCGTCCTCGGCTGGGAACCACGCCCGGCCCGGGAAGCCGTCCTCGACTGCGCCCGGAGCCTCATCGCGCAGGGGGCTGTCTGAGAACGAACGGCAACAGGCATCGAGTGCGGGGGAGGGCGATCGCGACCGCCGTGCTCCGGGGCGGCCTACCGTGCCGGGCGGAACGGCCGCAGGAAGCGGATCCCGTCCTCGATCGTGCCGTCCATCAGCTCCAGCAGTCGGGGCACCAGGTCCTGCATGCGGGGTGCCCCCAGGTGGCCGTCGAGGGCCTCGCGGCTCTCCCAGCGCTCGAAGACGACGAACGCGCCCGGTTCTCCCTCGACCTGGTGGGCCTCGTAGTCGATGTTGCCCGCGTCGTGGCGTGACGCGGTGACGGCGGCTGTCATGAACGCCCTCATCTCGGCTTCCTTCCCGGTTTTGGCCCGGGCTTCC
The DNA here is from genome assembly GCF_036227225.1 of Streptomyces sp. NBC_01478. Lineage (GTDB taxonomy): Bacteria > Actinomycetota > Actinomycetes > Streptomycetales > Streptomycetaceae > Streptomyces. Next base: position 9,414,170 of record NZ_CP109444.1, read on the forward strand.
CACAGCACGGTGACGTAGTGGTTCGACGTGGTGGTCATGCCGGCTCCTCCTGATTTCGAACAGCGTCGTTCTGACTCCGAACGGCGCACAACGACGCCGTTCGGACTCAGGAGGAGCCGGCATGACCACCACATTCATCACGGGGGCCAACAAGTCCCTCGGACTTGAAACCGCCCGTCGCCTCGTCGAGGCGGGGCACACCGTCCTCCTCGGTGCCCGCGACCGTGAGCGCGGCCGGGCCGCGGCGAAGGCGCTCGGCGCCCGGTTCGTCCAGATCGACGTGACCGACGACGCCTCGGTCCGGGCGGCGGCCGCGGACGTCGCCGCGCGGGAGGGAACGGTCGACGTCCTGGTCAACAACGCCGGCGTCCTCGGCAGGGTCGGCCCCGTCGAGGAGTACACCGCGGCCGACATGAGCGCCGTGCTCGACGTGAACGTCGTCGGGATCGTGCGCGTCACGCACGCCTTCCTCCCGCTGCTGCGCACGTCGCCGAACCCCGTCATCGTCAATGTGTCCAGCGGGATGGGCTCCTTCGGCATGACCCAGGACCCGGCGCGGATCGAGTCGCACTATGCCCTGCCCCTCTACTGCGCCTCGAAGGCCGCCGTCACGATGCTCACGACGCAGTACGCCAAGGAACTGAAGGACGTGAAGGTCAACGCCGCGGACCCCGGGCAGACCGCGACCGACTTCACCGGCGGCCTCGGACACAGCGTCGCCGACGGCGCGGAGTCCATCGTGACCCTCGCGACGATCGGCCCGGACGGCCCGACGGGACGGTTCGTCGACCGATCCGGGAACCTCCCCTGGTGAACCTGCCCTGAGCACAGGGCCGGCCGCCCCGCCGCCCCGCGCGTACCTCGTGCTCGAGATCTCCACGCTCAGTGATCACGAAGGGCGGCCGTGGGGCCTAATTGTCGTCGGCCTCCGCCAACCGCACGGTCCGCTCGGCCAGTTCACTGATCCGCACCCCGTCGAACCCGAACACCGCACTGCGCACGGTGTCCTCCAGCGGATCCGTCCACTGCCCCGGGATCGCGTCCGCGCCGGTCAGCACCCCGGCGACCGAACCGGCGGTCGCGCCGTTCGAGTCGGTGTCCAGGCCGCCGCGCACGGTGAGCGTGATGGTGCGGGTGAAGTCCCCGTCGCCGTACAGGAGTCCGGCGGTGAGGACGGCCGCGTTCGGGACCGTGTGGATCCAGCCGAGCCCGGGGGTCTCCTCGGACAGCGTGGTGAGCGTGTCCTCCCAGGTCATCCGGGTCTCGTGCAGCGTGAGCACCCGGCGCACGGTGCGCGCGAGGCGGCAGCCCGGCGGGATCACGGTCAGCGCCGTGTCCAGCGCGTGCCGCACGGTTGGCGCGGTGAACGCGGCCGAGATCAGCGCGGCGGCCCACATCGCGCCGTAGACACCGTTCCCGGAGTGGGACAACACCGCGTCCCGGCGCGCCAGTCGAGCCGCGCGGCGCGGGGCTCCCGGGCTGGTCCAGCCGTAGATGTCGGCGCGGATGAGGGCGCCGATCCACTCCTGGTACGGGTTGTCGTGCGTCGCCGTCAGCGGTGGCTTGAGTCCGTTCGCGAGGTTGCGGTAGGCGACCCGCTCGGCCGTGTACGTCTGGAGATACGGCAGTCTCCGCAGCCACAGTTCGCCGACCTGCTCGGTGCTGAAGCCGAAGCCGTGGGTCTCCAGCAGGTCGAGGCCGAGGACGGCGTAGTCGACGTCGTCGTCACGGCAACTGCCGTGGATCCGGCCGCGCACGCACCGCTGCCACTCGGGGCGCAGCTCGAAGCCGTCGTCCTCACCGGCCGGCTCCGGCAGATAGTCGGTCAGCGGCAGGGCGCCGGCCCGTCGGAGATAGCGGTCGATGCGGTCGCGCGTCCACAGGTCGCCCTGCTCGACCGGCTTGCCGAGCATGTTGCCCGCGATCCGGCCCAGCCAGCCCCCGAGGATGCGGTCCGCGAGCGCCCGCTCAGTGCGCACTGGGGTCATATATCCGGTGTACCCGATTCCAGGCGGGGCAGTGGCACAGGGGGCGCTCAGCCCGGTCCCAGCGTTCGGTCGGGGCATGACGGCGAGGGCGTCGGCCGGTTAAGGTCGCAGCGGCGCGACTGGCCCCGGAACGCGCGGGGGCCCGTAGAGCAAGGGGATCGCAAGGTGGCGAACGCTGCACAGAGGGGCACCCACAGGGTGCTCATCGCCGCGGACAAGTTCAAGGGGTCGCTGACGGCCGTGCAGGTCGCCGAGCGGGTGACGGCCGGGCTGCGCCGGGTCGTACCCGATCTGGAGGTCGCGGCGATGCCGGTCGCCGACGGCGGCGACGGCACGGTGGACGCGGCCGTCGCGGCGGGCTTCGAGCGGCGCGAGATACGGGTCGCCGGGCCCCTCGGCGACGAGATCACGGCGGCCTTCGCGGTACGCGGCGACACGGCCGTCGTGGAGATGGCCGAGGCGAGCGGGCTGCAGAGACTGCCCAAGGGCGTCTTCGCCCCGCTGACCTCCTCGACGTACGGCTCCGGCGAACTGCTGCGGGCCGCCCTCGACGCGGGCGCCCGGACGATCGTGTTCGGCGTCGGCGGCAGCGCCACGACGGACGGCGGCGCGGGCATGCTCTCCGCACTCGGCGCCCGCTTCCTGGACGCGGACGGCGAACCGGTGTCCCCGGGCGGCGGCGGCCTGGCCGACCTCGCCTCGGCCGACCTCACCGGCCTCGACCCGCGCCTCACCTCCGTCGACCTGATCCTCGCGAGCGACGTCGACAACCCGCTCACCGGCCCCAAGGGCGCCCCCGCGGTCTACGGCCCCCAGAAGGGCGCCGCACCGGACGACGTGGACGCCCTCGACGCGGCCCTCGGCCACTACGCGAAGATCCTGGAGGAGTCGATCGGCGCCAAGGCCACCGAGTACGCCTCCGCACCCGGCGCCGGCGCGGCGGGCGGCATCGGCTACGGCGCGCTCCTCCTCGGCGCCCGTTTCCGCCCCGGCATCGAGGTCATGCTCGACGTCCTCGGCTTCGCCGCCGCCCTGGAGGGCGCCACGCTCGTCATCACCGGCGAGGGCTCCCTCGACGAACAGACCCTGCACGGCAAGGCCCCGGCCGGCGTCGCCGCGGCGGCCCGCGCCGAGGGCAAGGAGGTCGTCGCCGTCTGCGGCCGCCTCGCCCTGCCCCCGCAGTCCCTCGGCCACGCCGGCATCCGCCGCGCCTACCCGCTCACCGCCGTCGAACCGGACGTCGTGAAGTGCATCGCGGACGCGGGCCCGATCCTGGAGCGGGTCGCGGAGAGCATCGCCCGGGACTTCCTGGTCTGAGTCCGAGTCCCTCACGAAACACCGAAGGGCCCCCGAGCCAATGTGGCTCGGGGGCCCTTCGTTTCGTCTTCTACGACCGCTACGGAAGCTGTGCGGCTCGCGCCTCACGCCGGTTGTCGCGGAAGTTGTTCACCCGGCGAGCCGTGGCGAACAGCGGGATCACCGCACCCATGACCAACTGGAGCGCACACCCCGTCTGCAGGAGCAGTTGGCCGCTCGGGGCGTCGAACGCCCAGGCCGCCAGCAGCCCCATCGACAGGACGATCCAGGCGAGCATCGCCACCGCGAGGCGCCCGCGCGGCTTCGGGTACTCGACCCGGCTCACCATCAGCCAGGCGGTGCCCAGGATCGCGAGCAGCGTTGCCACGAAGGGCAGTTCGAGCAGCACGATCGAGACCACCGTCAGCGCACCGAACGGGGAGGGCATGCCCTGGAACATGCCGTTCGGTGGCGTCACGCACGAGAAGCGGGCCAGTCTCAGCACCACCGCCAGCAGCACCACGATCGCCCCGACCGCGGCCACTCTCTGGTGCGCGTCGTCGGCGACCATGCCGTAGACGAGGACGAAGTACGCCGGCGCGAGGCCGAAGCTGATCAGGTCCGACAGGTTGTCCAGCTCCGCGCCCATGGGGGAGGAGCGCAGCTTGCGGGCGACGAGGCCGTCGAAGAGGTCGAAGACCGCCGCGCACAGCATCAGGATGACCGCGGTGGCCGCGCTGTGGCGGGCCATGCCGGTCGACTCGTCGTTGCCCGTCAGATGCGGGATCAGGATGCCGGTGGTGGTGAAGTACACCGCCATGAAGCCGCAGGTGGCGTTGCCGAGGGTGAGGGTGTCCGCTATTGAGAGGCGGAGAGAAAGAGGCATCTCCTCCTCGTCGTCCACCTCGTCGGCCGCGGGCACCCAGCCCGTCTGTGTCTCCGGATCAACCACGGTCAATGCGAGTCACCCCAGCCACCGTCTTCTGACCGACCTCCAGGTCCACCTCGACACCCTCGGGGAGGTAGATGTCGACACGCGAACCGAAGCGGATCAGTCCGATGCGCTCGCCCTGCTCGACCTTCGTGCCCTGCGGAACGTAGGGGACGATACGGCGGGCGACGGCGCCGGCGATCTGGATCATCTCGATGTCACCGAGCTCGGTGTCGAAGTGCCAGACGACCCGCTCGTTGTTCTCGCTCTCCTTGTTGAACGCGGGAACGAATCCACCCGGGATGTGCTCGACCGATGTCACCGTGCCGGAGAGCGGCGCGCGGTTGACGTGGACGTTCAGCGGGCTCATGAAGATGGCGACGCGGGTGCGACCGTCCTTCCACGGCATGATGCTCTGCACCACACCGTCGGCGGGCGAGATGACCCGGCCCTGGGTGATCTCGCGCTCGGGGTCGCGGAAGAACCACAGCATGCCCGCCGCGAGCGCGGTGGCGGGTACGGCCACGGCCTTGGCGGCGCCGGACTTGCGCGCACGTACCAGGCTGAGGGCTGCGGTGGCGACGGTCGGCAGGAGCCACGGCGATGCTCCGCGCGCGAGGCGTACGCCTGCCAGGCTGTCGCGTGGTGCAGAGGTTTGGCTGTGGGGCATGGATGACCTTCGTAGCGGATGATGCCGCGCTGTAACGGGGGACGGCGGCTTTCCCGGGATCGTACCGGTCGCGGGCCACAACTGGGCAAGCCAGGAAGCCGAGTCGGCGGCTGAAGAGCGTTGACGGGGTGTGATCTTCTTCTCGATGAAAACACCCCGAAACGGACAATCAGCCCTGGAATCGATACTCTTCGAGCAACCTGCGCCCGATGATCATTTTCTGGATTTCGGCGGTACCTTCGCCGATCAACAGCATCGGCGCCTCGCGGTAAAGGCGTTCGATCTCGTACTCCTTGGAGAATCCGTACCCGCCGTGGATCCGGAAGGCGTCTTCGACGACCTCCTTGCAGTACTCGGAGGCGAGGTACTTCGCCATCCCTGCCTGAAGGTCGTTTCGTTCGCCGGAGTCCTTTTTGCGTGCCGCATTTACCATCATCGCATGGGCGGCCTCGACCTTGGTGGCCATCTCCGCGAGCTTGAACTGGATCGCCTGGTGCTGGGCGATGGGCTTCCCGAAGGTGTGACGCTGCTGCGCGTACGAGACGCCCAGCTCGAAGGCACGCTGAGCGACACCGCAGCCACGCGCCGCCACGTTGACGCGGCCGACCTCGACTCCGTCCATCATTTGGTAAAAACCTCGGCCGGTCTTGCCGCCGAGCACGCGGTCGGCCGGAATCCGCAGGCCGTCCATGATCAACTCGGTGGTGTCGACGCCCTTGTAGCCCATCTTGTCGATCTTCCCGGGGATGGTGAGGCCGGGCCGGACCTCACCGAAACCGGGCTCCTTCTCGACCAGGAAGGTCGTCATCGACTTGTGGGGCGCGGTGCCCTCCGGGTGTCCTTCGTCGCTTCGTACGAGGACGGCGACGAGCGACGACGTACCGCCGTTCGTCAGCCACATCTTCTGACCGGTCAGGACGTACTCGTCACCGTCCTTGACCGCCTTCGACGTGATCGCCGAGACGTCCGATCCGAGCGCGGGCTCCGACATGGAGAACGCGCCCCGGATGTCGCCGGCCGCCATCCGCGGCAGGAAGTGGTCCTTCTGCTCCTGCGTGCCGTGCTGCTTGAGCATGTAGGCAACGATGAAGTGGGTGTTGATGATGCCGGACACCGACATCCACCCGCGCGCGATCTCCTCCACGCACAGGGCGTACGTCAACAGGGACTCGCCCAGGCCGCCGTACTCCTCCGGGATCATCAGGCCGAAGAGGCCCAACTCCTTGAGCCCGTCGACGATCGCTTGCGGATACTCGTCGCGGTGCTCCAGCTCGGTGGCGACCGGGAGGATCTCCTTGTCGACGAAGTCGCGGACGGTGGACAGGATTTCCCGCTGGATGTCGGTGAGACCGGCGGTCTGGGCGAGTCGCGCCATGGCTACTTCTCCTGCTCCTTGAGCTGGGGGCGGCCGGGCTGCTCGCCGCCGCGCTCCTTGATGTACGTCTCGGTCGGCACCATCACCTTGCGGCGGAACACGCAGACCAGCGTGCCGTCCTGCTTGTAGCCCTTGGTCTCGACATACACGATCCCGCGGTCGTTCTTCGACTTCGAGGGCGTCTTGTCGAGGACCGTCGTCTCGCCGTAGATCGTGTCCCCGTGGAAGGTCGGCGCCACGTGCTTCAGCGACTCGACCTCCAGGTTGGCGATCGCCTTGCCCGACACGTCCGGCACCGACATGCCCAGCAGCAGCGAGTAGATGTAGTTGCCGACCACGACGTTCTTGCCGAAGTCCGTCGTGTTCTCGGCGTAGTTGGCGTCCATGTGGAGCGGGTGGTGGTTCATCGTCAGGAGACAGAAGAGGTGGTCGTCGTACTCCGTGACGGTCTTCCCGGGCCAGTGCTTGTAGACCGCGCCGACCTCGAACTCCTCGTAGGTGCGTCCGAACTGCATGGTGCTCAGGCCTCCGGGGCTTCGAACTTGGACGTGCGCTCCATGCCGGCGGCCCGGCCCTTGCCCGAGATGACGAGCGCCATCTTGCGGCTGGCCTCGTCGATCATCTCGTCGCCGAGCATCGCGGAGCCCTTCTTCCCGCCCGCCTCGGACGTGTAGTAGTCGTACGCGTCCAGGATCAACTCGGCGTGGTCGAAGTCCTCCTGGGACGGCGAGAAGATCTCGTTGGACGCCTCGACCTGACCGGGGTGCAGCACCCACTTGCCGTCGAAGCCGAGCGCGGCGGCGCGCTGCGCGACCGCGCGGTAGCCGTCGATGTTGCGGATCTGGAGGTAAGGGCCGTCGATCGCCTGGAGGTTGTTGGCGCGGGCGGCCATCAGGATCTTCATCAGGATGTAGTGGTAGGCGTCCGCCGGGTAGCCGGGCGGCTGCTCGCCCACGACCAACGACTTCATGTTGATCGACGCCATGAAGTCGGCCGGTCCGAAGATGATCGTCTCGACGCGCTGGGAGGCCGTCGCGATCTCGTTGACGTTGTTGAGGCCCTGCGCGTTCTCGATCTGCGCCTCGATGCCGATCTTGCCGACCTCGAAGCCCATCGTCTTCTCGATCTGCGTCAGCAGCAGGTCCAGGGCGACGACCTGCTGGGCCGTCTGCACCTTCGGCAGCATGATGCAGTCGAGGTTCTGCCCCGCGCCCTCGACGACCGTGACGACATCGCGGTACGTCCACTCGGTCGTCCAGTCGTTGACGCGCACGACCCGTGTCTTGCCCGTCCAGTCGCCCTCGTTGAGGAACTTGACGATGGTGTGCCGTGCCTCGGGCTTGGCGAGCGGCGCACACGCGTCCTCCAGGTCCAGGAAGACCTGGTCGGCCGGGAGGCCCTGCGCCTTCTCCAGGAAGCGCGGGTTGCTGCCCGGGACCGCGAGACAGGAGCGCCGCGGGCGAAGCCGGTTGACGGGGGCGGGCGTGGTCATGCGGGGACCTCCAAGGGGTCGAGCAGGGGGTCGAGCTTGTTCGCTTTCCGGATCTCGTCGACGATGCGGCCGATGATTCCGGTGATGTCGAAGTCCTTCGGTGTGAAGACCGCCGCGACTCCGGCGGCCCGCAACTGTTCGGCGTCACCATTGGGGATGATCCCACCGGCGATGACAGGTATGTCTGTGGCACCGGCCACACGGAGCCGATCCAGGACATCCGGCACCAGTTGGGCGTGCGAGCCGGAGAGGATGGACAGGCCGACCGCGTGCACGTCCTCGGCGAGGGCCGCGTCCACGATCTGCTCCGGGGTGAGCCGGATGCCCTGGTACACCACCTCGAAGCCGGCGTCACGCGCGCGTACGGCGATCTGCTCGGCGCCGTTGGAGTGCCCGTCCAGGCCCGGCTTGCCGACCAGGAAGCGCAGCTTGCCGACGCCCATCTCGCGCGCCGTCACGTCCACCTTCCGGCGTACCCCGGCCATCGCCGAGCCCTCCTCGGCCGGCACCGCCACCGGCGCCGACGAGACGCCCGTGGGCGCCCGGAACTCCCCGAACACCTCCCGCAGGGCCCCGGCCCACTCACCGGTCGTGACACCGGCGCGGGCGCACTCCAGGGTGGCCTCCATGAGGTTGTCGGTGCCCTTGGCGGCCTCCTTCAGCCGTTCCAGCGCCTTGCACGGGCGCGGGTGGTTGAACGGCGGCTGGTAGCGCGTGTCCCGCCACCGCTGCAACGACTCGATGACCCGCGCCTCGACGGCCGGGTCGACCGTCTGGATCGCTGTATCAAGGTCGGCGGTGAGTGGATTGGGCTCGGTCGTGTTGAAGATGTTGACGCCGACGATCTTCTCTTGACCGGACTCAATACGGCCCCGCCGCTCGGCGTGCGAGGACACGAGCTGCGACTTCAGATAGCCCGACTCGACGGCGGCCATCGCGCCGCCCATCTCCTCGATGCGGTCGATCTCCGCGAGGGACTCCTCGACCAGGGAGGCCACCTTCGCCTCGATGACGTGCGAGCCGTCGAAGATGTCGGCGTACTCCAGCAGGTCGCTCTCGTGCGCCAGCACCTGCTGGATGCGCAGCGACCACTGCTGGTCCCAGGGGCGGGGGAGCCCCAACGCCTCGTTCCACGCCGGGAGTTGCACGGCACGCGCGCGTGCGTCCTTCGACAGCGTCACGGCCAGCATCTCCAGGACGATCCGCTGGACGTTGTTCTCCGGCTGCGCCTCCGTCAGGCCCAGCGAGTTGACCTGGACGCCGTAGCGGAACCGGCGCTGCTTCGGGTCCTCGATGCCGTAGCGCTCGCGCGTGATCTCGTCCCAGATGCGGCCGAAGGCGCGCATCTTGCACATCTCCTCGATGAAGCGGACGCCCGCGTTCACGAAGAAGGAGATGCGGGCGACGACATCGCCCCTGCGGTCCTCGGAGATCTGACCGGAGGCGAACACCGCGTCCAGGACGGCGATCGCGGTGGACATCGCGTACGCGATCTCCTGGACCGGTGTGGCCCCGGCCTCCTGGAGGTGGTAGCTGCAGATGTTGATCGGGTTCCACTTGGGGATGTGGTTGACCGTGTAGCAGATCATGTCGGTCGTCAGCCGGAGCGACGGAACCGGCGGGAACACGTGCGTGCCCCGCGACAGGTACTCCTTGACGATGTCGTTCTGGGTCGTCCCCTGGAGCTGGGTGATGTCCACACCCTGCTCCTCCGCGACGACCTGATAGAGCGCCAGCAGCCACATGGCGGTGGCGTTGATCGTCATCGAGGTGTTCATCTGGTCCAGGGGGATGTCCTGGAACAGCCGGCGCATGTCACCGACGTGGGCCACCGGCACGCCGACCCGGCCGACCTCGCCGCGGGCGAGGATGTGGTCGGAGTCGTAACCGGTCTGCGTCGGCAGGTCGAACGCGACCGACAGACCGGTCTGGCCCTTGGCGAGGTTGCGCCGGTACAACTCGTTGGACGCCTCTGCCGTGGAGTGACCGGCGTACGTGCGCATGAGCCACGGCCGGTCTTTCTGGCGCTCAGTCATCAAGGGACCTCAGATGTTCCGGAAGCGGTTGATCGCGTCGATGTGCTTGTCGCGCAGTTCCTCGTCGCGGACGCCGAGGCCTTCCTCGGGGGCGAGGCACAGGACGCCGACCTTGCCCTGGTGGAGGTTGCGGTGGACGTCGTAGGCGGCCTGCCCGGTCTCCTCCAGGGAGTACACCCTGGAGAGCGTCGGGTGGATCTTGCCCTTGGCGACCAGCCGGTTGGCCTCCCAGGCCTCGCGGTAGTTGGCGAAGTGCGAGCCGACGATCCGCTTCAGGGACATCCACAGGTAGCGGTTGTCGTACTCGTGGTTGAACCCGGAGGTCGACGCGCACGTGACGATCGTGCCGCCCTTGCGCGTGACGTAGACGCTTGCGCCGAAGGTCTCGCGTCCGGGGTGCTCGAAGACGATGTCGACGTCCTCGCCGCCGGTGAGCTCCCGGATGCGCTTGCCGAACCGCTTCCACTCGCGCGGGTCCTGGTGGTGCTCGTCGGCCCAGAACTTGTAGTCCTCGGCGGTGCGGTCGATGATCGCCTCGGCGCCCATGGCCCGGCAGATGTCCGCCTTCTGGGGGCTGGAGACGACGCAGATGGGGTTGGCGCCGCCCGCGAGCGCGAACTGTGTGGCGTACGAGCCGAGTCCGCCGCTCGCGCCCCAGATCAGGACGTTGTCGCCCTGCTTCATGCCGGCGCCGTTGCGGGAGACCAACTGCCGGTAGGCGGTGGAGTTCACGAGCCCCGGGGCGGCGGCCTCCTCCCACGACAGGTGGTCCGGCTTGGGCATCAGTTGGTTGGACTTGACCAGTGCGATCTCGGCGAGTCCGCCGAAGTTGGTCTCGAAGCCCCAGATCCGCTGCTCGGGGTCGAGCATCGTGTCGTTGTGGCCGTCGCTCGACTCCAGCTCGACGGACAGGCAGTGCGCGACGACCTCGTCACCGGGCTTCCAGGCGTTGACGCCGGGGCCGGTGCGCAGGACGACGCCCGCGAGGTCGGAGCCGATGACGTGGTACGGCAGGTCGTGCCGCTTGGTCAGCTCGCTGAGCCTGCCGTAGCGCTCCAGGAAGCCGAAGGTCGACAGCGGCTCGAAGATCGAGGTCCACACGGAGTTGTAGTTGACGCTCGACGCCATCACGGCCACCAGGGCCTCGCCCGGGCCGAGTTCCGGCACCGGGACGTCGTCCAGGTGGATCGACTTGCGGGGGTCCTTGTCGCGGGTGGTGAGGCCCGCGAACATGTCCGTCTCGTCCTTGTGCACGGTGATCGCACGGTACGACTCGGGGAGCGGCAGGGCGGCGAAGTCCGCCGGAGTCGAGTCCGGCGACTGGATCGCGGCGAGGATGTCCTTCACGGTCACGGTGTTGCCTCCGGCGAAGTGCGCCCTGAGGGAGGGGCGCCGATGGTTACGTCGGTGCTGCTGCTGAGGGTGGGTGGTGAAGTGCCGTCGGTTCGGCGGGTGGTGCTTCGGCAGCGCTTTGTGGCGCGGGAGGGTGCCTGTGACGCAGGCGTCCGGGCGCGCAGCCCAGTGGTGGGTTGCGGGGACAGCCGACGTACGAGAGGTCTCTGCACGCCGGCCGCCCGGACACCTTCAACGTATGACACTGCGTGTCACCTCGCAAGGCACCGAGTGCCATGAATCGCTCTCAGGTGAAATCTTTACGTAACAAATGAGCGATGATCGATCGAACGGGGTCTGAAAGCTGCGTGAAAAGGTGCTCTGACATGCCAAAACGGCCACCCCGTGGGGTGGCCGTCATCACAGGGGGCAGGGGGAGTCAGCGGTCCCTGAGTGCCTCTTCGATGGTCCGCATGACCTCGTCCAGCGGGGCGTCGGTGCGGGCGACCGTCACCAGGACCTCGCCCTGCTGGTGCACCATCGCCGTGGCCGGTTTGGGGGTCGTGGTGCGGCCGGCTCCGATGCCGCTGCCGAACGTCTTCCGTACGATCCCGAAGGCGTGGTCGAGCTGTGCCTCGACGTCGCCCTGGCCGCCGGCCCGCAGCCAGCGCCGCAGCACGTGGTTGTGGGCGGTGACCACGGCCGAGGCGGCGACCTCGGCGAGCAGCGGGTCGTCGTTGGCGTCGTCGTCGTGCGCGTGCTCGTCGAAGTGGCCCAGCAGATAGCGCGTGAACAGCCGCTCGTAGCGGGCCACCGACGCGATCTCCGCCTCGCGCAGGGTGGGCACCTCGCGCGTCAGCTTGTAGCGGGCGACCGAGATCTCCGGCTGCGCCGCGTACATCCGCATGACTTCCTTGATGCCCCGGCACACCGTGTCGAGCGGGTGCTCGTGCGCGGGGGCGGCATTGAGTACCGCCTCGGCACGGATCAACGTGTCGTCGTGATCCGGGAAGATCGCCTCTTCCTTGGAGCGGAAGTGACGGAAGAACGTCCGGCGTGCGACTCCGGCCGCCGCGGCGATCTCGTCGACGGTGGTCGCCTCGTACCCCTTGGTCGCGAACAGCTCCATCGCGGCCGCCGCCAGTTCGCGCCGCATCTTGAGGCGCTGGGCGGCGGCGCGACTGCCCGCGGCACTCTCCGGTGCGTCGGGCGTGGCTGCTGTACGGGCGGGCTTGGCGGGCTGGGGCATGACCCGAACGTACTGCATGTGCGCAGCTTGGCGTGCACGTCGGGGGTTTCCCCCGCCCACCGCGGGCGGGGGTCCTTCCGAGGGGTCGAGCAACCCGCCCCAGTCTCCGTCGGCCGAGAACGGGTCGCCGGGATCCTCAGCGGCGGGCATATTCGCGGAAGCCGCGGCCCGTCTTGCGGCCGAGGCAGCCCGCGGCCACCAGGTGCTCCAGGAGCGGCGCCGGAGCCAGGCCCGGGTCGCGGAACTCACGGTGCAGGACCTTCTCGATCGCCAGGGAGACGTCCAGCCCCACGACGTCCAGGAGCTCGAAGGGGCCCATCGGGTAGCCGCCGCCCAGCTTCATCGCGGCGTCGATGTCGTCAAGAGATGCATAGTGCTCCTGCACCATCTTGATCGCGTTGTTGAGGTACGGGAAAAGCAGTGCATTGACGATGAAGCCGGCTCGGTCACCACAGTCGACCGCATGCTTCTTGATCTTGACGCAGACCTCGTGCACTGTTGATTGGACGTCAACATCCGTCAACACTGTACGGACGACCTCGACCAGCTTCATCGCCGGTGCGGGGTTGAAGAAGTGCATGCCGATCACGTCCTGCGGACGCGAGGTGGCGCGGGCGCACGCGACGACCGGGAGCGACGAGGTCGTGGTGGCCAGGACCGCCCCCGGCTTGCAGACCTTGTCCAGCGTCGCGAAGAGCTGCTGCTTGATCTCCAGGTCCTCGGCGACCGCCTCGACGGCCAGATCGACGTCCGCGAAGGAGTCGTAGGAACCCGCCGCGCTGATCCGGTCCAGGGTCTCGGCGGCGGCCTCGGCGGTCATCCGCCCCTTGTCGACGGAGCGCGAAAGCGACTTGCCGATACGGGACTTGGCGAACTGCGCCTTCTCCTCGCTGCGGGCGGCGAGCACCACGTCGTAGCCGGCCTTGGCGAAGACCTCGGCGATACCGGACGCCATGGTCCCGGAGCCCGCGACCCCGACGGAGCGCACGGTACGGCCGGGGGTGAGCTGCGCGCCCTCCGGCGGGGTCAGCGCGTCCCGCACGACGATCGCGCTGCCGGGAGCCTCGTAGGAGTAGAAGCCGCGACCCGTCTTACGGCCGGTCAGGCCCGCCTCGCTGAGTTGCTTGAGGATCGGCGCGGGGGCGTGCAGGCGGTCGTGCGACTCGGAGTACATGGCCTCCAGGACCGTGCGCGCGGTGTCGATGCCGATGAGGTCGAGGAGTGCGAGCGGGCCCATGGGGAGTCCGCAGCCGAGCCGCATCGCCGCGTCGATGTCCTCGCGGGATGCGTACTTCGCCTCGTACATCGCGGCCGCCTGGTTGAGGTAGCCGAAGAGCAGTCCGTCCGCGACGAACCCGGGTCGGTCGCCGACCGCGACGGGCTCCTTGCCCAGCTCGATCGCCAGGTCGGTGACGGCGGCGACGGCGGCGGGCGCGGTCAGCACCGAGGAGACCACCTCGACCAGCTTCATCGCGGGCGCCGGGTTGAAGAAGTGCAGCCCGAGCACCCGCTCCGGCCGCGCCGAGTCGGCGGCCAGCCGCGTGACGGACAGGGCGTTCGTACCGGTCGCGAGAATCGTCTCGGGGCGCACGATCCCGTCCAGCTCCCGGAAGATCTGGTGCTTGATCTCGTACGACTCCGGGGCCACCTCGATGACCAGGTCGGCGTCGGCCGCCGCGCCCAGGTCGGTGGAGGTGCGGACCCGGGCGAGGGCGTCGGTGCGTTCCTGCTCGGTCAGCCTTCCGCGTCGCACGGCGTGGGCGGTCGCGGTCTCCAGGGCGGCGACGGCGTGCGCGGTCGCGGCCTCGCTGACGTCGATGCCGACGACCTCGCGGCCGGCCCGGGCGAGGACCTCGGTGATACCGGTGCCCATCGTGCCGAGACCGACGACGGCAATGGTCTTGAACAGGGACAGGGGAGCGTCGGACAGGGGAGCTGCCATCGCGGGACTCCTGGAATGAGGGTGACGACTGGGAGCGCGCGCCGTACGCCGAGGGGCGCACAGGGTGCGAGAAGGAGTGCGGGTGGTGCCGGGCAACGAGCGCACACGCCCGGCGAGTTGAGAGTTCCGACCGGCTCTGTCCCAAGCCGTGTCGTACTGCGGCACACGAAGTACCGAACCGACTGCACTCACGGCGGCTGCGTCACCAGGCCGCCGTAAGGAGGTACGCGAGTGGGTAACTCGCTCACCTGAGCTTAACCGGTGGGTAACGAGCGCGCCAGCCCCCGGAGTTTGTGATGTAGGTCCCGTCTGTCCCGCGACCCCCATAGGCTCGGTTTCATGGACGAAGAGTTGCGATCACTCACGGAGCGCTTACGGCAGGAGTCGGGAGGGGCGGCGCCGTACGAGGAACTCGCGGCGACCGACGACCTCGACGAACTGGCGGAAGTGCTCACCGCCCCCGGCCGTCCGCTGTGGGCAAGGGAGTTGGCCGCGTTCCGCCTCGGCCTCGCGGGCGACCGGCGGGCCTTCGAGTCCCTCGTCCTGTTCCTCAATCATCGCGAGCCAGCACGCTGCGCCTCCGCGGCGTACGCCCTGGCCCGCCTCGACGACCCGCGCACCGCCCGCGCGGCAGCCGCCCTCGCCACCAACGAACTCCGCGTCGCCTACGCCCTGCACCCCGTCCGACTCCTGGCCGACCTCCACGCGCCCGAGTCCGTCCCGGCCCTCATCACCACCCTGCGACGCCGCCTGCGCCCCCAGGACCCGTACCGCCGCGTGGCCCTCGCCTGCGTACAGGGCCTCGGCGAACTGGGCGACCCGCGCGCGAGACCCGTACTGAACGACGCGCTCGCGCACCCGGCCCTGGCGGAGGCGGCGGTGCACGCGCTGGGCCGGATCCCACGGCAGCGGTGAGCCGCTCACGACCCCCTTACCGCGTCAGCTTCCTGGCGTACCGGAGCTCGGGCACCAGCACTCCCGCCACCTCGTACGGCTCCTCCGTGCCGTCCGCCCGGAATCCGGCCCGCTCGTAGAAGCGGCGGGCACGGGCGTTGTCCCGGACGACCCAGAGGAGCACGTGGTCGTGGCCGAGGGCCGCGCACCGCCGTAGCGTCTCCTGCGTCAGGGCCCGGCCGGCGCCGGTGCCCAGGTGGCGCGGGTCGAGGTAGAGGGCGTACAACTCGACGTCCCCGGTGCGGACTTCGCCGTCCCGGTAAGGCCCGAACGCCACCCAGCCGACGATCTCCGCGCCCCGCGTGGCCACCAGGTTCACCACGCTGCCGTCGCCCTGCGCGAGACGAGCCCGGTGGCGCTCGGCGTCGTCCTTCGCGCTCAGCGCGTCGAGGAAGGGCTGCGGCATGAGGCCCCGGTACGCGAACCGCCAGCCGAGGACGCGGATCTCGGAGACGCGGTCGCAGTCGGCGAGGGCCATGGGGCGGATCTGGAGGGGCTCGACGTCGTTCATGGCGGCACCCTAAGGACTCGGCCGCCGGCCCGGCCGCTGATTATTCGCCGATCACCGCGAACGCCTCGATCTCCATCAGGAACTCCGGCCGCACCAGCGCGGCGACCTGCACGGCGGAGGCGGCGGGGAGCCGGTCGTCGGGTATGTGCGCCGCGCGGGCCGCGCGGATCGCCGGCATGTGGGCCATGTCCGTGACGAAGAAGGTCAGTTTGACCACGTCGTCGAAGGTGGCCCCGGCCGCGGCCAGGCAGCGGCGGAGGTTCTCGAAGACCTGGCGGGCCTGCGCGGCCGGATCGTCTTCGCCGACGAGCTTGCCGTCCTCGTCCAGGGCGAGTTGGCCGGAGATCGCGACGAAGCGGCCGGTGCCCACGACGACGTGTGTGTAGGCCGTCGCGGGGGCGACGCCGTCGGGGGCGGGAATCCTCGTCAGCTCACTCATGCGTCCATGGTGGACCATGGGTCTGACAACGAGGATTCCCGCCCCCGAAGGACCGTCTGGCGGGGCTCAGCCGCGGAAGCCCAGCAGGCCGTGCAGCGTCGAACCGTGTGCCGTGCTCGTCGCCGCCTTCGCCGTGGTCAGCGGCTTCGGGTCCGGTGTCTTCTGGCACACCGCGTCGACCTCGCCACCGCTGCGCGGCACCTTGCCGTTGGTCAGATACGTCGCGAGGTACTTGTCCAGGCAGGTGTTACCGCTCAGCGTGATGCCGTGGTTCCCGCCGCCTTCCTCGACCACGAAGCTGGAGTCGGCGAGGAGTTGGTGGACCGTCGCGCCGCCCTCGTACGGGGTCGCCGCGTCGTTCGTCGCCTGGAAGAGCAGCACCGGCGGCAGTTTGCCGTTGGCGATGTTGACCGGGTGCTCGGACTTCGTCGGCCAGAACGCGCACGGCGCGTTGTACCAGGCGTTGCTCCAGGCCATGAAGGGCGCTTTGTCATAGACCGCCCAGTTGTCCTTGCGCCACTGGTTCCAGTCGCGCGGCCAGGACGCGTCACGGCACTGCACCGACGTGTAGACGCTGTACCCGTTGTCCCCGGAGGCGTCGATCGCGGCGAAGTTGTCGTACGCCTCGACCAGCGGATCGACGTTCTTGTCGTTCACGTACGCCGCGAACGCCTCGGCGAGGTAGGGCCAGTAGCCGTTGTAGTACCCGCCCGGGATGAAGGTGTCCTCCAGCTCGGAGGCGCCCACCTTCCCGCCGGCCGGCTTCTTGGCCAGCGCCTTCCGCATGGCGTACCACTTGGCCTCGATCCTGGCCGGGTCGGTGCCGAGCTTGTACGTGGAGTCGTACTTCGCGATCCACTCCATGAGCGCCCGCTGGCGGTCGTTGAAGGCGTAGTCCTGGCCGAGGTTGTCGTCGTACCAGACGCCCGTGGGATCGACGATGGAGTCCAGCACCAGGCGGCGCACGCGCTCCGGGTAGAGCTTGGCGTACACGGCGCCCAGGTAGGTGCCGTACGAGTAACCGAAGTAGTTGATCTTCTTCGCGCCGAGCGCCGCCCGGATCGAGTCCATGTCCCGCACGGCGCTGACGGTGTCGATGTACGGCAGCACGCTCGCGTACTTCTTGCCGCAGGCCGCCGCGTAGGACTTCGCGCGCGTGAGGTTGGCCTTCTCCAGCGCCGGGGTGCTCGGCACCGAGTCGGGGCGCACCGGGTTGAAGTAGCCGGGCTTGCAGTCGAGGGCGGGGGTGCTCTTGCCGACGCCGCGCGGGTCGAAGCCGATGACGTCGTACTGGGACGCCACCGCCTTGGGCAGCGAGGACGCGACGAAGCCCGCGAGGGTCAGTCCGCTGCCGCCGGGGCCGCCGGGGTTGACCAGCAGCGGGCCCTGGTACGTCTTCGCGGTGTGCGGGACGCGGGACAGGGCGAGCGTGATCTGCCTGCCGTGCGGGTTCGCGTGGTCGAGCGGCACCTTGACGCTCGCGCACTGGAGCGTCGGATAGTCGGTGGTGGCACAGCTCTTCCAACCGAGCTTCGCCGCCTGGACGGTGGTCGCGGAATGCGCGGTGCTCGCGTCGGCGGGGAGAGCGGTGACCGTCCCGGCCACGACGACGGCGGCACCGCACAGCACTGCTGCGCGTTTTCTCATGTGTCCTCCCAGGACGGAGAGGCGGCGGACCGCGGGTCTCGCGGTCGGTCCTCGCCGCATAGTCCCGAAAAGTCGGACCGGAAGAACCTGTTCGGCCGATACTTGACCCAATTGGGCCGCCGGATGCGCTCGAACGCCGTCAGATGAACGAGAGCTGCGTCGGCTCGCTCACCGGTTCCGCCGGCTCGGGAATCCGGCGCGGCATGCCCGCGCGCGCGGGACCGATGCCGTACTCCTGCGCCAGGTCGTGCACCTGACGGGTGATCCGGCGCTGGTACCACTTCGGGGCGTACGCGCCCTCCGCGTACAGCCGCTCGTAGCGGCGCACCAGATGCGGATGATGCTGCCCGAGCCAGGCCATGAACCACTCGCGGGCGCCGGGCCGCAGATGCAGCACCAGGGGAGTCACCGAGGTGGCCCCGGAGGCCGCGATCGCCCTTACGGTGGCGCGCCGTTGGGCCGGGTGGTCGCTCAGGAAGGGGATCACCGGGGCCATCAGGACGCCCACGTCGATGCCGTGCTCGGTCAGCGTGCGTACGGCGTCCAGGCGCCGCTCCGGGGAGGGCGTCCCGGGCTCCACCGTGCGCCACAGCGTCGGGTCGGTGAAGCCGACCGAGACCGAGATGCCGACCTCGGTGACCTCGGAGGCCTGCACCAGGAGGTCCAGGTCGCGCAGGATCAGCGTGCCCTTCGTGAGGATCGAGAAGGGGTTCGCGCAGGTCGCGCAGGTCGCCCAGGATGCCCGGCATCAGCCGGTAGCGGCCCTCCGCGCGCTGGTAGCAGTCGACGTTCGTGCCCATCGCTATGTGCTCGCCGAGCCAGCGCCGTGAGCCGAGCCGGCGGCGCAGCAGCTCCGGCGCGTTCATTTTGACCACGATCTGCGAGTCGAAGCCGAGGCCGGTGTCGAGGTCCAGATAGCTGTGCGACTTGCGGGCGAAGCAGTACACGCAAGTACTGGACGCAGGACGCCCGTGGTCCTGGTTGATCATTTCTGTTCTCTACGCAGAACGATCGTCTGGGAGCCACGGGCTTGGTCAACGATACGACGTTGCTGCTGGACCTCGACGGAGTGTCCGTCATGCGGGTCGAGCGGCTTCAGTGCGGTGGGCGCCGGGTCCACCTGGCCACGGCGGACGCCTCGGCCCGGGCAGAGCGGGCTGGAGTTCGTCTGGCACAAGCGGCGCTGGTGGTGCCGTGAGACGGCCTGTCCACGACGGTCGTTCAGGGAGCAGATCGAGCAGATACCGGCCGGGGCCCGGATCACACCGTCGCCGACGTGCTGGCCTGGCTTTCCACCACGTCTCTGACCTGGAGGAAGGCCATCCGATACGTCGCCATCGACATGTCGGCCATCTACCGCTCCGCGATCCGCACCGGCCTGCCCGAGGCCACCGTCGTGGTCGATCACTTCCATGTGGTGCAGCTCGCGAACAAGATGCGCCCTGGGGACGAGGCCCTCGACCTGACCACGCTGGCCCGCAGGGTACGCACCGAGCTCGCCGAGGCGTGCGCCGCGGCCCGGCTCCCCGTGCCGCGCCTGATCATCGAACCGGGGCGTGCGATCGCCGGCCCGGCAGGCATCGCGCTCCACCACGTGCTGGCCGTGAAGCGCACGGGCGACCAGCTGTTCGTCGCGGTGGACGGCGGCATGAGCGACAACCCGCGGCCGGCACTGTACGGCGTGCGGTACGCACCACGCCTCATCGGCCGGCACAGCACCGCCGACCCGGCCCGAGTGACCGTCGTGGGCCGGCACTGCGAGGCCGGAGACATCCTGGCCGCCGAAGTCGAACTCCCCGACGACGTACGCCCGGGAGACCTGCTCGCCGTGCCGGTGTCCGGCGCCTACCACCTCTCCATGGCGTCCGGCTACAACCTGGTCGGCCGCCCACCGGTGGCCGCCGTACGCGACGGCCACGCCCGCCTCCTCGTACGCCGCGAGTCCCCGGACGACATCCGCAGCCGCGATGTGGGCCTGTAACCTGCGGTGCTTCCTCGCCTACGAAGGCCAGGCGGACAGTCTTTGGAGACCTTCATCCAGCCCAGAAGCGGTCACGTTCCTGTGGACCGCGGAAGGGGTTCAACAGTGCTCCAGTTCCCCGATGCGGGCCACCGTCGCTCCACTCTTCGGGCACACCCACACTGCTGAGCTGACCACGATCGTCGCCGCCGGTGGATGCATGTCCGGGTGGGCCGGGCAGTGCGGCCGGACCGCCGGTGCGCCCTCGGACCACAGCGCCTCCACCGCCCATTCCTGGACCTGATCCGCGAGGCTCGCCAACTGCTCCGCCGCGGTCCACGCGTACGCGTTCCCGCCCGCCGACCAGGCCGTACGGCTCGGGGTTCTGCTGAAGAGCCCGCACGCCGGCGTCCTGGGCACCAGCACCGCCTTCATCCCTCTGACCCGCCGCACGAACACCATCAACACCATCACGAGGACATCAGGGGATCCCCCTGCCGCAAGCCAACCGGGGACGGGTTCTCACCGAGCCCAGGCTATTCCGGTTGATGGATCATGAAGCCGGCGATCGTTTCCTTCGCCTCTTGGCCGAGAGCTTGCACCCGTTGCGCGGTGACGATGAGCCCGGCTTGCTCCAGCAGTTCGGAGATGCGATCCGCCGATCTTGGTCGCGGCGGTCTTCGCGGACGCCATTGCCTCGGTGTCCGCAGAGGCATCGGCCGAACCACTGCACCCGGGTCAGGGCAGCAACCGCGGGTACGGCGCCCGGAAACGGCAAGGGGGCCGCGCCGGGACCACCTCTCCGACGGTTGCTCTGACGGGTTCGGAGAGTGTGAGACGCCCACGGCAGGCCTTCCTGAGTTGTCCATCTACGCGTGGGTACCGTGCGCTCTTCGTATGGGTTGATCCTGCCAATCGGATGGGAATGATCGCGGCCATGTCACGCGGCGGTGGACGCCCCCACGACCAGGCACATGTAATCCATGCGGACCTCCCCGCCCTCCTCGGCATCGAGGCAGGAGGCGACCTCGCGCAGAAGCCGTTGCCGCACCACCGAGGGCAGGACCAGGTGGCGGCTCTCGGTACCCAGCAGGTCGCAGAACTCCCGGGTGGTGAGCCGGTCCTGCCAGGGCACGGCGGTCCTCGTCACGTGCTGGAACCCGTGGGATCGCAGTTCCTCGGCATATCCGTCGAGGTCGGTCTCCGACAGGGACGTCCTGCCACCCGGCCCGGGGGGCAGGCCATCGGGCAGGACATTGGCGTAGACACGGTTGAAACTGGCGCTGTTGCGCAGTCTGTAGGAGCCGAAGTTCCAGGCGAGGAGGATCCGGCCGGCCGGGCGCAGGCACCGCGCCGCCTTGTCCGACCGCTCTCCGCTGTGCAGCCAGTGCCATGCCTGGCCGCATGCCACCAGGTCGAACCGCCTGTTGCCGGGCTCCCACGTCTCGAAGGCGCCGACCTCGACGGCCAACCCGTTGGCCGAGGCGACGGCCGCCATCCGCGCATCCGGCTCGAGACCGGTGACCGTATGGCCGAGTGCCGCCAGGGTGACCCCGAGCTTGCCGGTGCCGCAACCGATGTCGAGCGCGGTGCCGGGTGGGTCGCCACCCAGGGCGGCCAGGGTCTCGGTGACGGCTTCGGCGGGGTAGCCAGGACGCAGCCGGTCGTAGTCGTGCGCGCGGGCGCCGAAACTGGTGGGCGCCCACACCGTCTGTTCCGTCATGTCAGCCTCCGATCAGGGTCACGAACGTGTGCTGCGGAAGGAAGAGCACGTAGGCGCCCACCGAGGTGAGGCCGAAGGGCACGAGGCGTTTGGGCAGTAGCGTGGTGAAGGAGACGTGCGTGAGCAGACCGAGAAGTGCACCCGCAGGCCAGGTGGCGGGGAAGATCAGCAGGAGGGGGAGGACGGCCTCCACGGCGATCGTCGCCAGTGAGGGGAGGCGCCATCGGTGGGCGACGAGCGACGGGTCGGCGGTGGCGAAGCGGCGGGTGAACCAGTCGGGAAAGAAATATTCGCGCGGTCCGCCGGGCAGGTCGTCGCGCACGGAGGCCAGTTGCTCGAACACCCTTTGCAGGGTGTACCCGCTGGTGAACTGGCGAGAGATGGCCTTGTGCCAGGCGCTGCTCCAGTACAGGTGGAACACCAGCACGACGGCGGCGGCCTGTGGCCAGGACGGTCGCCCTTCCCCGGGCACCCGTCGGGGATCGAAGAATGCGCCCGGGGACGGGGCGTCCAGCAGCGACTGCAGGCTCAGATAGGTGTCGGCCCCCCTGGCGAAGACGAACGGCAGGCACATCGCCCCCAGGAACAGCGTGTTGAACTTGCGGTCCCAGGTGAACTCGAAGATGCACCAGGCGGACACGACTGCCGAGGCCAACGGGGTGAGCACACCCGCGAGCACGCACAGCACCGCGAGGGCACGGGCGGCGTAGAAGACCCTGAAGGCCGTGGGGCTCAGCAGCAGCTTCACGGACATCTCGTCGTGCTCGTAGCGCCAGCGCTGCAGGGACTTGGGGCCGAGGTCGAAGAACCGCGCCATGCCGAAGACGTGGTCGGCGGTGATCTTCCAGAGCAGAGCCGTTCCCAGGACCAGGCGGAAGAAGCACAGTGAGGGGCCGGCCGTCGTTCCGTGCACCGGGAACGCGGTGGGCAGCAGGTCATGCACGGAGGATCCTGCCGTTTCTGACCACGATCCTGATGTGGTCGAAGTGCGTCAGGATGACGCCCTCCCCCACGACGCGCCTGCCGTGCTCCTCGTTGAGGTAGCTCACCAGTGAGCCGAGTTCTTCCGGGGAGTTGAAGTAGTCCTGGCGCACCTCGTACTGCCACGGGTAGACCGGCTGCCCGTCGCGTACGTCGTGCAGCCGGACGCGGTAGGCACCGATGTTGGCGAACATCGGCCAGGAGCCGAACGCGCCCGGCTCAGTGCAGAATCCACGCCACACCAGCCAGCCCACCGCCCCGCAGCCGAGAACCGCTGCGGCGATGTCGTTGATCACGACGGCTCCTTCGGTACGTGACGGGACGGGTCAAAGGACCATGGACGGCACGGGCCACCGGTCGATCCGGTACGGTGCCCACCAGTCGCGGCCGCCGAAGTCCAGAACGAGGTGCTCGGCGCGCAGCGCGGCCAGGACCTTGGGGTCGACGCCGTCCGCCCGCTGATCCTCCAGCAGGGTCACGGCCTGCACATACTCGGGCTGGATCAGATCGAACCGTTGCAATACTCCGTCCCGCCGGTCGCGGATCTGCACGAATCCGGGGCCGCGGCGCCACACGCAGCGGCCGACGTAGAACCGGGTCCTCCACTCGGCGAGGCGCTCGACGGACCGGCCGCCGTCGAGCGAGACCGGGGGTTGAAGGTGGGTCAGGTGATGTGCCGTCAGGGCGGGATCGGCGCGGCGGCCGGCCCGTAGGTGCCAGCGCACCAGCAGACCCCGGCCGGTGGCGTTCCGGACGAAGTCCAGAGCGCGCAGATCGCGCGGGGTGGGGGAGCGCAGCGATACGGGCTCGTCGAGGGCGACGCACCGGATGCCGCGGCTGTACAGGTCGCTGACCTGCTCGCCGGAGAGCAGGCCGTCCGAGGCGGTGGACGGGGTCAGGAGATCGTCAGGCATGCGGGCTCCTCGGCCAGCTCCAGGGCCAGTTCAGGCCCGCCGGACTTCTGCGACTCACGTCGGATGCGGCACATCAACTGGTTCTCGTCCTCGGTCGCGACATGGAGGGCGCGACCGTCCTCGACGAAGATCAGCCCTTGGCGGCACCAGTCGGCGAGCAGGGCCTCGACACGGGGCTTGTCCCAGGCGTCGCTCCGCCGGGTTGCGCGGCCTACCAGCTGATCGAGGGATCTGGGGTCGTGCAGGGCATGGAACAACTCCACCTCGACCGGGTCGTCCAACGTCATGGACCGCCAGGTGAAACCCGGCCGGGAGTTGACCAGTTCGATGCGGTCACCGAGATCGACGTAGGACAGGCGGCTGTGGACGTAGTTCTCGCTCCATTCCTGAAGGGCCTCGTCCAGGCGGTCGGCGACCGTGCTCTCGATGCCCCGGTCGTCGGTGTCGAACAGGTAGGCCAGGTCGGCCAGTTCGGTGTCCGGCAGGTCATAAATGAGCTCGTACTGCCAGTGCGGGCTGCGGTCGGCGAAGCCCAGCTCGGGGCGGTCGAAGTAGGGACTGAAACGCTCCAGCGCGATCCTGCCGGCTCCGGAGGAGGGGTGAAGGTGATGCAGGGCCGGAAGCTGCTCGATGACAGGCAGATAGTCGGCCTGCGTTTCACCCGGAAACCCGTACAGGTAGTTCCACGCCACCGACAGTCCGTTGCTCTCGGCATCCCGGAGAAAGCGTACGTTGAGGGTGCCACTCACCCCCTTGTCCATGATTCCCAGCACGCGGGTGCTGAGGTTCTCGATGCCCGGCTGGACGCTGACCACTCCCGCCGCGCGCAACTGGGCGATCTGTGACAACTTCATGTTCGACTTGACCTCGTACTGGATACGCAGGTCGAAGGGCGCCTCGGCGATCTTGGCCAGGACGGAGTCGAGGTAGGACATCTCCAGAATGTTGTCAACGGCGTAGAAGTCCAGCACGCGGTGACGTCCGGCGAGCGTGAGAATCTCCTCCAGATAGGTGTGCGGACTCTTGCTGCGGAAGGTCATTGCCGACCCGTTGAGCCCGCAGAAGGTGCAGTGGTGCTTTTCACCCCACCAGCAGCCGCGTGCGCCTTCGACCACGAGCACGGGCTCGAACCAGGACTGCACGCGGGATCGCCGCATCCGGTCGAAGTAGGCGTCGTAGTCGGGCGACGGGATCTCGCCCGGTGCCAGCAGGCGATCGGACAGCGGATTGCTCACACTCGTGTCGCCGTCGCGCCAGCACAGGCCGGGAACGCCGGAGATGTCCACCTTGTCGTCGGCGCCATCGGGGAGATGGGCCGCGACGAGTTGCGTAAATGTCCGCTCCCCCTCGCCGCGTACGGTGTAGTCGACGAAGTCGAAGTTGCGGTGCAGCGCTTCGCCCTGCGAGCCGTCACAGTTGGCGCCGCCCATGACGGTCTTCGTGGCCGGGGACAACTCCTTTATGCGCCGCAGCAGTGCGAGGGATGCCACGTTCTGCTGGAACGTCGAGGTCGCGCCCACGAGATCGGGTCCGTCGGCGACGATCCGCCGCGCGAGCGCGTCGATGAAGCCGGGGGCTGTCCGGTGTAGCCGCAGGCATGTCTCCATCTGCTCGGCGCTGATACGGTCCGCCATCTCGCGGGTGAATTCTTCGACCCGCCACGAGGTGTCGTCGTAGAGAGCGGAGGAGAACACCCAGTCGCCGCATCCCATGAAATAGCTCTGCAGGGAGAAGAAGCCGAAGTCGACGGCACCGTATCCGCCTTGGTGATGCATCCAGTCCGCGAAGTCGATGTTGGCGTACACGGTCTCCGTCTCAATCTCCGGAAACGTGGCCGCGATCTTTTTCGAGAGGATCCCGAGTGCGAGCGAGGGAGTTGCTATCGAGGCCCACGGCATGCTGACCAGCGTGATCTTCATATGCCCTCCGGTGCGAGCCCGCGCTTCCGGAAATGCGGGGCGAGGCGTGATCGTTGACCGCTTCCGGTGCGGCCCGAACTTCCGGCCGCACCGGAAGCGATGGAAAACCCAGATCAGGTGGGCCTCGTCAGAACCTGCCGGTTATGATCGGTATCGTGATCGTGGCCGATTCAGTGCCTTCGGTCTGCGGGTCGTTGTCGACGACTGTCTTCTCCACGGCGTTCCTCCCCTCAGTCGCTCGATGGGGCCGACACGCGAATGGTGCGTAGCTGCGCCGGCGAGTCGTAACTCACCGGACAGCGTGGGCTGTTCAGAGCGGGCTGTCGTGCTCTGTTCCGCTCAGCGGACCGGACCCGACGCCACCGCTACGGGTCGGCACTTGCAGGTGGCTGCTCCGCTCAACCACACAGGACACGGTCTGTTCAAGACAGGGCTGTTTCCGTTGAGCCCCTGTTCCCTGTGAGGTGTTCGGCTTCAGCCCGGACGATGTCCGCGACGGCTTCGTGCACGTGGAGCGGCAGATCCTCCTGCACAAGTCGCGGCTGTACTTCGGTCCCCCCAAGGGACCTTGCACGCGAGAACCGGCGCAAGGTGACGGTCCGGCTGCTCGTGTACACACGGCGGGGCGGCGCGATCAACCGCACCACTTGGAACACCGGGGCGCGGAAGCCTGCGCTTGGGACTGCGGGAGTTGTCTCTCCGCTCCCCGCGCAACAGCCGGGGGAGAAGCCGTCGCAGGTTTGGGAGCCGAGCCGCGAGCACGGCTTCCACGTCTTGCGCCATACGTACGCCTCCGTGATGCTCGAAGCAGGTGAGTCGATCGCCTCCCTCGCGAAGTGGCTGGGGCACTCCGACCCCGCGTTCACGCTCCGCACGTACACGCACTTCATACCGCAGGCCTGCGCCCGGGGACTGTCCGCGATCGTGGTCGGGGGCGTTGTTGCCGAAGGCCTTGCGTGGTGAGTCGATGACGAGGAGTGAGGGAACGAGGACGTCGGCGATCACTACCGTCTACGAGTGGCGCGCTAACGGCCACGCCGCTGAAGTGGCGGATGATCGGGGCGTGTCATCGCGACGACCACTAAAGCTTCTCCTCGGCGCCAGCCAGGCTGACCTGGAGACCTTCGACCTCGCCGAGCCGGCCTTCCGTCTCGGCTTCGGTGACTTCGGGCGATCAAGTTGTCGCGGATCTCAGCAAGCCGTGTCCGTTGGCTGCTCGGCGAGAACAAGTCGCTCCAGGGCCAGGAGTTTCAACAGGCGTATGCCTGGGAGCCCGTGTCTTGCTGAGCACGGCTACCGATCAGGCCGTAACGGTCCTGGCCTCGATTGTCCGCAGGCTGGTTCCGCGCGGCTTGTACGGGTTGGTGCAGGACTACCTCGACGGCGTCCTGGGCGGCTGACGCGTTCCTGAAGTGCGGCTGCTGCTGGTGCGTCGGTTATTGGCGCTTCGCTGTGCGGTCGCGCAGCAGCAGCCACTGACTCGCGCCGGTGCCGCCTGAGCGCGCGGCCGGTCCATGCAGGAGCACGGCGTAAGCCGTCCTCTCCGCCTTGCTGGGGGCGGCATACTGGCCTGGCGCCTCCGGGGTCGGGAATGACCTCGTCATGCCTTTCCAGGCCTTGTCCGCGTTCGGAGTGCTGAGCATCGGCCCTCCTGGGCTCAATAGGGTCAGGCAGTGAAGTACACGCACGCGTGCGAGCAGCCCCGGTACGGGTTGACCGTCCACTCGAAGGGCATGCGGGACGCCCCCGGCACCCGGTTGATGATCGAGCGGGCCCGCACCTCGTGGAAGGTGATCCCGCGGAACGCGGGTGTGTCGAACGTACGGCTGACCACGGCGTCCGCGCCGAACAGCGCGGCGTCGGCCGCCCGGCTGTGACCGCCGGACTCCAGGGTGAGGTTCTCCCAGCGCATGACGCCTCCTAGGTAGGCCTGCCCCTCGAGTGAAACACTTGTTCGAATTACTGTGCAAGTGTCATTCCCGATCGCTTCCGACGCCTTGAGGCACCCCGATTTGGGTGGCCGTGGGCGGGGGTGGTTGGCTTGCCCCGACCCCGACAACCGATGTCCTGACTCATGTCCTGGAGGAAACCGATGGCGCAGGTCGAGGCGACTACCGAGCGGGTCGTCGCAGCCGACGCGGAGGCTGTCTTCGACGCCCTCGCCGACTACAGCGGCACGCGCGCGAAGGTGCTGCCCGAGCAGTTCAGCGAGTACGAGGTGCGCGAGGGCGGCGACGGCGAGGGCACCCTCGTCCACTGGAAGCTCCAGGCCACCAGCAAGCGCGTCCGCGACTGCCTCCTGGAGGTCAGCGAGCCCACCGACGGCGAACTGGTCGAGAAGGACCGCAACTCCACCATGGTCACCACCTGGCGGGTCACCCCGGCCGGCGAGGGCAAGTCCCGCGTCGTCGTGACCAGCACCTGGAACGGCGCCACGGGCATCGGCGGCTTCTTCGAGCGGACCTTCGCCCCCAAGGGCCTCGGCCGGATCTACGACCTGGTGCTCGACAGGCTCGCCGCCGAGGTCGAGAAGTAGGCCCCAAGGGCCAAGCCCCCAGGGCGTGTTGACGCCCTGACGGCGTCCCTCACCGGTTCGGGTGGATCTCCGTCCGGGCCGGGCGTACGCCGTAACTCGTCACGCTTGCTCGCAGTTGTCGCCCAAAGCGGGAATTGTGCGGCAGGCGCGACGAGGGGAGCGGTACGTGGGCGGGACGACTCTGGTGCAGGACGAACAGGCCCCGGCACCCCCGGAAACACCCGTCCCCGCACCCGTCGACAAGGCCGAACTCAGCCCGCGCCGCGTGCGGTTGGTGTTCCTCGGGCTGATGCTCGCCCTGCTCCTCGCCGCGCTCGACCAGATGATCGTCGCCACCGCGCTCCCCAAGATCGTCGGCGAACTGCACGGCCTGGAGAAGATGTCCTGGGCGATCACCGCCTACCTTCTCACCTCCACGATCGGCCTGCCGGTCTACGGCAAACTCGGCGACCTCCTCGGCCGCAAGAGCGTGTTCCAGTTCGCGATCGGCGTCTTCGTCGTCGGCTCCGCGCTCGCGGGCCGCGCCCAGTCCATGGACCAACTCATCGCCTTCCGCGCGGTGCAGGGCATCGGCGCCGGCGGACTCATGATCGGCGTGCAGGCGATCATCGCGGACATCGTGCCGCCCCGGGAGCGCGGCCGCTTCATGGGCCTGATCGGCGCCACCTTCGGACTCGCCTCCGTGGCGGGCCCGTTGCTCGGCGGCTACTTCACGGACCACCTCTCCTGGAGGTGGTGCTTCTATGTCAACGTGCCCTTCGGCGTGGTGACGTTCGCCGTCGTGACCGTCGTACTGAAACTGCCGAGGCCGACCGCCAAGGCGCGCCTCGACCTCCTCGGCGCACTGCTCCTCGCCGCCGCGTCGACGTGCCTGGTGCTGCTGACCAGTTGGGGCGGGACCGAGTACGGCTGGGGCTCGCGCGTGATCCTCGGACTCGGGGCGGGAGCCGTGGCCGCCGCGGTCCTCTTCCTCGTCGCCGAGCGCTTCGCGCCCGAACCCCTCATCCCGCTACGGCTGTTCAAGGACGCCGTCTTCAACGTCACCGCTCTGGTGGGCCTGGTGATCGGCGTCGCGCTGTTCGGCGCCGCCAGCTATCTGCCGACCTTCCTGCAGATGGTCGACGGGGCCAGCGCCACCGAGTCCGGACTGCTGATGCTGCCCATGATGGGCGGCATCGTCGGAGCGTCCATCGTCTCCGGCCAACTCATCAGCCACACCGGCCGCTACAAGATCTACCCCGTCCTCGGCAGCGCGCTGGCCACCCTCGGCATGTGGCTGCTGTCCCGGCTCGAAGTCGACACGTCCCGGCTCCAGTACAGCGTCTGGATGGCCGTCCTCGGCGCCGGCATCGGCATGGTGATGCCCGTCCTCGTCCTCGCCGTGCAGAACTCCGTACGGCCCGCCGACCTCGGCACCGCCACCAGCGCCAACAACTACTTCCGGCAGATCGGCGGCAGCGTCGGCGCCGCGATCTTCGGCACGCTCTTCGCCGACCGGCTCGCCGACGCCCTGCGCGAACGCCTCCCCACGCGCGCGGGTGCCGGCCTCCCCGACCCCCAGTCCATCACCCCGCAGCTCGTCCACACGCTGCCCCCGGCGCTGCGCGACAGCTACATCCGGGCCTACGCCGACGCCATGCCCCGGATCTTCCTCTACCTGGTGCCGGTGCTCGCCCTCGGCCTGCTCATCGCCTTCTTCCTCAAGGAGAGACCACTGGTGTCCCACAACGCCCCCGCCGAGACCTCGGAGACCGCGCCCCTCAACTCCCCGATCCCGCAGGCACGTTCGTCCTACGCGGCCGGAATCCCGGTCTGCGGCACGGTGCAGCACCCGGACGGGACCGTCGTGCCCCGGGCCGCGCTCACCCTCATCGACGTCTCCGGGCAGCAGATCGGGCGCGGCGCCAGCGGCGCGGACGGACGGTACGCGCTGTCGACGCCCGGGTCCGGGGCGTACGTCCTGATCGCGGCGGCCGGCGGGCACCAGCCGCAGGCGGTGTCCGTGACCGTGGGGGAGCGGCCCGTCGAACTGGACGTCGTCCTCGGCGGCGCCGGACGCCTCGCCGGGAGTGTGCTGACCGCGGACGGCACCCCGGTGCGGGAGGCCGCCGTGACGCTCACCAACGTGCACGGCGAGGTCGTCGCCGGCACCCGCAGCGGGCGCGAAGGCACCTATGTGATCAGCGAGTTGGTGGCCGGCGAGTACACCCTCGCCGCCAGCGCGCCCGCGTTCCGCCCGGCCGCGCTCCCCGTCAGCGTCCAGGCGTCCCGCGAGACCCGTCAGGACGTCGAACTCGCGGGCGGCGCCCTGCTGCGCGGCACCGTCAGGGCGAGCGGCGGGCGCCCCGTCGAGGACGCGCGCGTGACGCTCCTCGACGCGGCGGGCAACGTCGTCGACACCCTCACCACCGGACCCGACGGCACCTTCCGGTTCGTCGATCTGTCCTCCGGCGAGTACACGGTGATCGCCGCCGGGTATCCGCCCGTGGCCACCGTGCTCCAAGTGGCGGGCGGGGGACGCACCGAGCGCGATCTGCAACTCGGCCACGAGGACTGACCCCCCGCCCCAGGGGGCGCGCAGGCGCACGCCGGTGCGGATCGGCCGGAACCAATTCCAGGAATGCCACACATCGCCACCGGCCGCCCCCGTAGCGTGGTCAGTGGCGCAACAGATCTTGCGGAGCCGTGCGGAGAGAGGGCCTGGGCCATGGACCGTGGCACCGAACGGGAGACACCTCCCGGCCGCGGGGCCGGGGACGAGGCGGTGGCGGAATACTCCGCGGCCGGCCGTATCCCCCTCGCTGTGATCCTCGTCGACCGCGACGGCCTGGTCTCGCACTGGAGCCGCGGCGCCCGACGCCTGTTCGGCGCCACCAGGGAAGAGGCGATCGGCCAGCCCGCCCTCGACCTCCTCCCCGTCTCCGGCGCCCTGCCCGACGACGAGGAGACCGGTCCCTACGGCGCGTTCACCGCCTACGACGGACTCGGCCCCGATTTGGAGTCCTCCCTCGACGGACGGCTGTCCTACCCGGCCGCGGGCCGCGCCCGCCTCACCGTCCCCGAGCGAAGCGAGACGGGTGTCCCGCCGGCCGAAGACTGGGGGAGGGACCGTGTGGACGTCCTGTGGTGGGCCTACCCCCTGGTCGGCCCCGGACAGGAGCGGCTGCTCGTGCTCGCCGCCGACGCGGGCGGCCTGCGCCAGGACCTCCCCGAAGGGGACGTGGCCTTCGAGCGCATAGCCCCCGGCTTCGCCCTGCACACCGACTTCCCCGGCGCCGAGGAACTCGCCCGCAGGCTCCCCGAGATCCTGCCCAGCATGAGCGTCGACGAGAGCGCCCGCATCGTCGCCCAGGTCCTCGAACTGGGCTATCCCGTCCTGGAGTTCAGCCAGAACGAGCGGGTGCCGGTGACCCCCGACTGGGGCGTCGCCCGCCGCGCCGAGCGCAAGGCGCGCCGCGAGCGGGTCGCCCTCGCGGTCGCGGAGGGGCGGCCCGTGCCCCAGGAGACCGACGACGAGGGCGAGGACCTCGAATACGCCGCCGTACGCGAGCGGTTGGAGTTCCTCAACGAGGTCAGCGGCCGCATCGGCACCTCGCTCGACCTCGCGCAGACCATTGTCGAGGTCAGCAAGGCCGTCGTCCCCAAGTTCACCGACGTCGCTGGCACCTATCTGCGTGAACAGGTCGTCGCCGGCGAGGGGTTCCCGGACGGCGTGCCCGACACCACCACCATGTGGCACCGCGTCGCCCTGGAGCACACCGACGAACCCGGCCGCTGGGACGACGTCGTACCGGTCGGCGAGGCCATGCCGTTCCCGGCGCACACCCCGTTCTTCCAGTGCATGACCACCGGCGACCCCGTCCTCGTGCCGCGCATCAGCGAGCAGATGGGGCACATGATCGCCTCGCAGTTCGAGAAGCGCGACATCCGGCCGCTGATCACCGGCCGCTCCATGCTGGTCGTCCCGCTCAAGGCCCGCAACGTCGTCCTCGGCTTCATGATCCTGCTGCGCCACCCGGAGCGCGTCGAGTTCAACGACATGGACCGCGTCACCGGCGCCGAACTCGCCGCCCGCGCGGGCCTCGTGCTCGACAACGCGCGCATGTACACCTACCAGGAGAGTGTCGCCGAGACCCTCCAGGACAGCATGCTGCCGCACATCCCGGCGCGCATGGCGGGCTGCGACATCGCCACCCGCTATCTGCCGGGCACACTCCTCGGCCGGGTCGGCGGCGACTGGTTCGACTCGGTGAAACTGCCCGGCGCCCGCACCGCGCTCGTCGTCGGCGACGTCATGGGCCACGGCCTCAACTCGGCCGCGATGATGGGCCAGTTGCGCACCGCCGTGCAGACCATGGCCGCCATGGACCTCCCGCCCGCCCAACTCCTCCGCAACCTCGACGACCTGGCCCAGCGCCTCGGCGACTCGTACCTCGCGACCTGCCTCTACGTGATCTACGACCCGATCGGCGGCGAACTCCACATCGCCAACGCGGGCCACATCCCGCCGGTGATCGTGCGGGCCGACGACGGCCGCAGCGAACTGCTCGACCTGCCCACCGGGGCGCCCATCGGCGTCGGCGGGGTGCCCTTCGAGGCGGTACGCGTGCGCGTGGAGCCCGGCGACCGGCTGGTGATGTGCACCGACGGACTCGTCGAGGTGCGCGGCGAGGACATCGGCGTAGGACTCGCGACGTTGAGCGAGTCCGCCGCGCATCCGGCCGCGTCCATGGACGACGCCTGCGACACCATCATCCGCACCCTCAACACCCGCGGCGGCCGCAAGGACGACGTCGCGCTCCTGATGGCCCGCCTCAACGGCATCGAGCCGGACGACGTCGCCGAGTGGCGGCTCACCCTCGACCCGGCCCAGGCCGCCCGCGCCCGCGCGGCGGTCCGCGAACAGGTCCACGAGTGGGGCCTGGCCAGACTCGCCGACACCGCCGCCCTGTTGGCGAGCGAGCTGGTCACCAACGCCGTACGGCATTCCCACGGCCGCCGGATCGAACTGCGTCTGGTGCGCGGCGACACCCTGCTGTGCGAGGTGGACGACGACGACCCCACCCTGCCCTCCCTGCTCAGCGCCGGCCCCGACGACGAGCACGGACGCGGACTGCACGTGGTCGGCGCGCTCGCCCGCGAATGGGGCGCCAGCCGTACGACCGCGGGCAAGACCGTCTGGTTCGAACTCACCCTGCCCCGCCGCTGAAGCGCAGGTGACCGTGGGGGCGCACGGGGCGCACATCGGCGTACACGCGTCGAATGAGCGGTGAAGGAATGCGCCGTGCGCTTGTGAGCGGGACCCGGGCGCGATAGACCGTACTGGCCCGTCACTTACGGCGGAACGGCCTTGCATCCTGGGGAGTTGGGCATGAGTGTGACCAGTCGGTACCGGGAGGCCTGGGAAGGTTTCTGGCGCGAGGCGCCCGACGGGCAGGGAGCCGTCTTCTGGGACGCGGCGGCGGCACAGACCGTCGGGCTCCATCTCGCCCTGTTCGAACCGAAGTTGCGCGACCCCGGCCTCCAGATGGTGGACCTCGGCTGCGGCAACGGCACGCAGACCCGGTTCCTCGCCGACCGGTTCACCCATGTCGTCGGCGTCGACCTGTCCGCCGCGGCCCTCGACCACGCCCGGCACGCGGACCCGGCGGGGCAGGCGGCCTACCGGCTGCTGGACGCCGCCGACAAGACCGAGGTCGAGACCCTGCACGCCGAACTCGGCGACGCCAACGTCTACATGAGGGGCGTACTGCACCAGGTCGATCCCGACGACCGGCAGCCGCTGGTGGACGGGATCGCCACGCTCGTCGGGGAGCGCGGCCACGCCTTCCTCGTCGAACTCGCCGAGGCCGCCCGCCCGATCCTCGGCGAACTGGCCCAGGACCCGGCCGGACCGCCCGCGAAACTCGCCCCGGTCCTCCGCCACGGCATCGTCCCCGGCGAGGTGGCCGACGACGAGGTGCACGAACTCCTGCGCGCGGCCGGCCTCGCCGTTCTCGCGAGCGGTGAACTGCCCCTGATCACCACCGAGTTCAGGGAAGACGGCGCACGCATCGAACTGCCGTCGAAGTGGCAGATCGTGGGCCGTACGTCCTGAGGAGGCAGGGAAGGCAGGGGGAGGCGGGGCGGCTCACCGCCTCCCCCGACCGGTCTAGCCGAACTGGTGCTTGAGGAACGACCCGGACCACGCCATCAGGTCCGCGGGCACGTAGTACCCCTTCTCGTCGTTGATCGCGTCCCAGTTCTTCGCGACGTCCTCGACGGAGGCATCGCCCCCCTCGTGCGCGTACCCCTCCGTCGAGGCCAGGAACACCCGCGCGAACCGGCCCGCACCGGCCGTGTAGATCTCCCCGCTCACCGGGACGCTCTCGTGCGCGAGGTAGGCCACCATCGGCGCCACCGCCGACGACGGCATGTACGGCATGCCCTCCGCGGTCTCGGTGGGTTCCTCCTCGGGGCCGCCGCCCATCCGGGTCATCGCGGCCGGCGCGATCAGGTTGACCTTGATGTTGTGCGGTTCGCCCGCCAGTTTCGCGCTGCGCGCCATGCCGACCGTGCCCGCCTTCGCGGCGGCGTAGGACAGGTTGTTGTCCATGCCGAACATGCCGCTGGAGGTGGTCAGCACGACCCGGCCGTACCCCTGTTCCACGAAGTGCGGCCAGGCGGCCCGCATCGTGTTGAAGGAACCGAGGAGGTGGACGGCCAAGTGCCGTTCCAGGTTGTCGAGTTCGATCTCCGGCAGGCCCGCGTAGCGGATGATCCCGGCGTTGTTGACGAGGACGTCGATCCGGCCGAAGGTCTCGATCGCGGTGCCGATGATGGCCTCGCCGCCCGCGGTCGTGGACACGTCGTGGGTGTCGGCCACCGCCTCACCGCCCGCCGCGACGATTCCGTCGACGACCTTCTGCGCGGGTCCGGCGTCCGAGCCCTCGCCCTCCATCGACCCGCCCAGGTCGTTGACGACGACCTTCGCCCCGCGCTCCGCCAGCAGACGGGCGTAGGCGCGGCCGAGGCCGCGGCCCGCGCCGGTGACGACGGCGACGCGTCCCTCGAAGCTGAACTCGCTCATGCCTGACTCCTGTCGTACGCGCCGTACGTCGTTGTCGACGCTGTCATGGTGTTCGTCCTACTGCGGTGGGGGGTCGGCACAGGACGGCCGAGGTGCGGCCCTGCCTCCTGCGCGATGGGGAGCACTGCCCGAGCTACCAGGTGAGGGGCAGCTCGCGGATACCTCCGGCGAGATCGTCGGCGGTCCGGAAGCTGAGCTCCTCGAAGGGGACCGCGAGGCGCAGGGTCGGGATGCGCCGGTAGAGCGTGCCGTACACGACCTGAAGTTCGATACGGGCGAGCTGCTGGCCGAGGCACTGGTGGATGCCCCAGGCGAACGCGTGGTGATGGCGCGCCTCGCGACCGATGTCGAACTTCTCCGGCTCGGGGAACGCCGCCGGGTCCCAGTTGCCCGCGGGCAACGCGACGACGATGCCCTCGCCGGCCTTGATGGTCACGCCCTCGATCTCGATGTCCTCGCGGGCGATCCGCCGCTGCCCGAGCTGCGGGACGGTCACGTAGCGGAGGATCTCCTCGACCGCGTTCGCGACGGCCTTCGGGTCGTCCGTCTCACGCAGCAGGGCCAGCTGGTCCGGGTTCTCCAGGAGCAGGGCGGTGCCCAGGGTGATCATGCTCGAGCTGGTCTCGTGCCCGGCGATCAGCAGGATCATGCACAGCATGACGGCCTCGGGCAGGGTGACCTCGCCGGCCTTGATCCGCGTGGCGAAGTCCGAGACCACGTCGTCGGTGGGCTCCTCCATCTTGGCCTGGAGCAGCCCGGCCAGATAGCCGCCCAGCGCCGCGTTCGCAGCTTGCTGCTCCTCGACGGTCTTGTCGCTCCTGGTCGCGTAGGAAGCGTGCTCCTGGAAGAAGTCGTGGTCCTCGTAGGGCACACCGAGCAGTGCACAGATCATCAGCGAGGGCAGCGGCAACGACAGCGCGGTGACCAGGTCCACCGGCTTGGGGCCCGCCAGCATCTTGTCGATGAGCTCGTCGGTGAAGCGCTGGATGTCCGGCCGCAGCTTCTCCATCCGGTTGCGCGTGAACGGAGCCGTCATCATCCGGCGGATCCGCGTGTGGTCGGCCCCGTCGGCGTTGAAGATGGTCAGCGGGTGATGGTGGTGGGTTTCCTTCATCACCTGGTTCGGAAACGGGAACCCGGGCTGCTTGTCGTCCGAACTCACCCGGGGGTCGGAAAGGATCACGCGCTGCGCGGCGTGTCCCGTGACGAGCCAGGGGGTGCTGCCGTCGAAGATCCGGCCCCGAGTCACGGGCGCCTTGTCGTTCAGTGCGCGAAGTGCGGCCGGCGGAGCGAACGGGCACTTGCTGTCCTTGACGCCCGGGTAGTCAAAGATCTCCGGGTCGGGGGCGGCCAGATCTGTCTCGGCCATGGTCTTTCCTCCAACAGGTGAGGTGTGGGGGGAACGGGGTGGCGCGGCTATTCCTCGATACGGATCGCCAGGGCGGGGCACACCGCGGCGGCGTTCCGTACGTCGTCGGCCAGTTCGGCCGGCGGGTTCTCGTCCAGCAGGACGACGATGCCGTCCTCGTCACGTTGGTCGAACACGTCCATCGCGGCGGCGACGCACTGCCCGGCGGCGACGCATTTGTCCTCGTCGACGACAACCTTCATGGCAACTCTCCTGATCGTTCAGTGGGCCGGGGAGGAGACGGGGGAGGGGACCGCGTCGACGATCTCCTGACGACGCTGCCTGGCCTGCTTGGGCATGTTCCAGCCGAGGATCCCGGTGACCCGGCCCCCGCTGCGGTACCGCGCGACGAACCGACGGGCTCTCAACTCCCCGTCGACGACGTCGACTTCGGCATCGGCCGGCAGGAAGCCGTGCACCTGGAGCTTGGCGTCGAACTGATCGGTCCAGAAGTACGGCACCGGCTCGTAGGGCCGGTCCTCCCCGAGGATCGCTCCGGCGACCGCCATGGCCTGCTCGGTGGCGTTCGTCCGGTTCTCCAGCCGGATCAGCCGGCCGAGCTGCTCGTGCTGCCAGCGGGCCACGTCACCGACGGCGTAGATACCCGGCGCGGCCCGGCAACGCGAGTCGCACACCACGCCGTTGTCGAGTTCCAGCCCGCTGTCGGCCAGCCACTCCGTCGCCGGACTCGCCCCGATCGCGACCACGACCACATCGGCGGGCAGCACCTCGCCGGTGCTCAACTCGACGCCGGTGACGCGGCCTTGGGCGCCGGTCAG
Organism: Streptomyces sp. NBC_01478; assembly: GCF_036227225.1. Taxonomy (GTDB): domain Bacteria; phylum Actinomycetota; class Actinomycetes; order Streptomycetales; family Streptomycetaceae; genus Streptomyces. The sequence continues at coordinate 9,451,321 of NZ_CP109444.1, forward strand.
CCCTGTGACGCCGTTCCCGAGCCGGAGCCGGACGCCCCGCTCGGTGTGCAGCTCCGCCAGCAGTCCCGACACCAGCGGGCCCACCTGAAGGGCCAGTGGTCCGGTGAGCGGTCCCGCCAGGGTGACGTCCAGGCCCAACGTCCGTGCGGTGGCGGCGATTTCGGAGCCGAGGACCCCTTCGCCGACGACCACCAGGCGTGACCCGGCGAGCAGATCCGTGCGCAGGGCGAGCGCGTCGTCGAGGGTGCGCAGCACATGCACACCGGTCAACTCGCCCTGCCCGGGCAGCACTCGGGGCCGTACCCCGGTGGCGATCACGATCGCGTCGGCGCTCAGCTCGCGCCCGGACTCGGTGCGCACGGTCCGGGTGGCCGGGTCGAGAGCGACCGCCGGATCGCCGAGCACGAACTCGGTGTCCAGGCCGGTCAGCATCTCCTCGGTGCGCAGCGCGGCCCGGCCGGGCTCCCAGGCGCCGGAGAGGATCTGCTTGGACAGCGGCGGACGGTCGTACGGGGCGTGCGGCTCGGCGCCGAGCACCGTGATCCGGCCCGTGTACCCCTTGCGCCGGAGGGCCTCCACCGTGGTCAGCCCGGACGCGGAGGCGCCCACCACCAGCACGTGGGCCACGGCCCCGGTGTCGTCCTCGATGCTCATGTTCTGCTCCGTTGCAGCGTCGTTGCGATGTACTTTGCGGGTGCTCACACGAGGTAGCGTCCGCCGTTGGCGCTGAGGGTCTGGCCGGTGACGTAGGACGCTTCCTCGGAGGCGAGGTAGGCCACCGCGTAGGCGACGTCCTCCGGCTGCCCGGCGCGCTTCATCGGCATGGTGGCGGCGGCCGCCTCCACGTCGACGGGGCCCTGGCGGACCAGCGGGGTGTCGATGAAGCCGGGCGGCACGTGGTTCACCGTGATGCCCTTCTCGATGTACTCGATCGCGAGGGCGCGGGTGAGGCCGATGACACCGCCCTTGGAGGACACGTAGTGGGCCATGGCGGGTGCGCCGGTCTGGGTGGAGGACGAGGAGATGTTGATGATCCGGCCCCAGCCCGCATCGAGCATGTCGGGCACGATCTCCTTGGTGACCAGGAACGGGCCCTTGAGGTTGATCCCGATCATGCGGTCCCAGGACGCCTCGGAGATGCTGGTGAACGGCTCGTAGGCGGTGATGCCCGCGTTGTTCACGAGGATCGTGACCGGGCCGAGCTCCTCGCGGGTGCGGGCCGCCGCCCGTGCGACGGCGCCGGCCTCGGCCGCGTCACCGGCGACCGCGATCGCCGTACCGCCCGCCTCCTGGATGGCCGCCGCGGTCTTCTCGGCGCCCTCGCTGTTCAGGTCCCACACCGCGACCGCGGCGCCCCTGGCCGCGAGCACCTTCGCGATCGCCTGGCCGATGCCCCGGCCGCCGCCGGTGACGACCGCGACCTTTCCCTGCAGTGACATGTGCGCTCCCTTGCGCTCGTGCGCGGTGCCGAAGTACGGACACCGGTGGTTCGTCCGGCTATTCGCCCAGGGCCTCGCGGGCCGCGTTACGGGCGGCCACGGCCTTGGGGAAGCCGGTGTACCCGGCGGAGTGGTAGATGACCTCGGCCAGCTCGTCCCTGGTCACCCCGTTGGTCAGGGCGACCCGGACATGGGTCTTCAGCTCGGTCTCGGCGCCGAGCGCGATCAGGATGCCGAGGGTGACGAGGCTGCGGTCGCGCGGGGCGAGGCCCTCGCGGCCCCACAGTGCGCCCCACACGGTGGACAGGCCGATCTCGACGAGATCCTCGCCGAACTTGCCGTCCCGCATGTCGAGATCGCCCTCCGCGGGCACCACTCCGGGCAGCGCGGCACGAAGGGCTTTCAGTCCCGCGACGCGCAGATCGGTGGTTTCCTTGACGTCTTCGGCGCTCATGCGCGACTCCCGGTCCATGCGATTGCATTCGTCCCAAACGAAAGTTAGACCAAGCGGTCGGTACAATCAATGCCTGTTACGGATATGGCTGGTCCAAGCTCTCTCCGTCATCGCCATTGATCGGGCCGAGACCCTCATCTAGTCTCGGTCTGAATATTCGACCGACTGGTCGAACTATCAAACCAGGCTCATGTGGGAGCCGCAGCCCCAGTCACCATGGAGCGCAAATGAGCGAAACTTCGAAGCCGGCGGTCCAGGACCGGGTCGACGTCGTCGTCATCGGGGCCGGCGTCACCGGCATCTACCAGCTTTACACCGCCCGCGAGGCGGGCTTCTCGGTGCGGCTCCTCGAAGCGGGCACCGGCGTGGGCGGCACCTGGTACTGGAACCGCTACCCCGAGGCGCGCTTCGACTCCGAGAGCTACACCTACGGCTACCTGTTCTCGAAGGAGCTGTGGGAGGAGTGGGAGTGGTCGGAGCGGTTCGCGGGCCAGCCCGAGATCGAGCGCTACTTCAACCACGTCGTCGACCGCTTCGACCTGCGGCGCGACATCCGCACCGGCGTCAAGGTGACCTCGGCCGTCTTCGACGAGCCCTCCGGCACCTGGACCGTGCGGGGCAGCGACGGCACCGAGGTCCGGGCCCGCTACGTCGTCGCGGCCACCGGCAACCTCTCGGTGCCGTTCATCCCCGGCATCCCCGGCCGCGAGGACTTCCGCGGCGAGCAGCACCACACCTCGCGCTGGCCGAAGACGCCCATCGACTTCACCGGCAAGCGGGTCGCCCAGATTGGCACCGGCTCCAGCGGCGTGCAGATCATCTCCGCGATCGCCGACGACGTAGCACAGTTGACGGTGTATCAGAAGGACGCGGACTGGCTCACCCCGCTCAACAACGGGCCGATCGCGCCCGAGGAACAAGCCGAGCTCAAGGCCAACTACGAGTCCATCCGCGACACGTTGAACACCTCGCCGAGCGGCTTCCTGCACCAGATCGTCATGCGCTCCGGCCTCGACGACAGCCCGGAGGACCGCCAGGCGTTCTACGAGGAGCGGTGGAACGGCCCGGGCTTCACCAAGCTGACCGAGCACTACATGGACATGCTGTCGAACGAGACCGTCAACGCGGAGTGGTGCGCGTTCATGGCCGACAAGATCCGCAGCATCGTCAAGGACCCTGAGACGGCGGACAAGTTGATCCCGAAGGGCCATGGCTACGGCGGCCGTCGGCCCCCCTTCGGCACCGGCTACTACGAGACGTACAACAAGCCGAACGTCTCCCTCGTCGACATCAACACGACGCCGATCACCCGCATCACCGAGGACGGCATCGAAACCGCCGACGGTGTCGAGGAGTTCGACATCATCATCTGGGCCACCGGCTACGACTTCGGCACCGGCGCCCTCAACAGGCTTGGTGTACAAGGCCGTCGGGGTCTCCCGCTCAAGGAGTACTGGTCGGACGGCCCGCGCACCTACCTCGGTGTCGCGACGGCCGGCTTCCCCAACTTCTTCTTCCCCGGCGGCCCGCACGGCGCGACCGGCAACAACCCGCGCTACGCCGGCGACCAGGTGGAGATCATCACCGACGCCCTCGTCCACACCCGCGACAGCGGCTACGACGTCATCGAGGTCACCGAGGCCGCCGAGGAGGAGTGGACGGACAGCATGAACAACAGCACGATGTCCTCCTTCCTGGAGAGCAGCTACTTCTACGGCGGCAACATCCCCGGCAAGCCGGTCAAGCAGCTCCTCAACCCGACGGGCCGGTGGGCGCTCCAGGAGGCGATCAACGCCGTCAAGGAGAACGAGTTCCCGACCTTCGTGCTCACCAAGGCCGAGAACCCGGACGCCTGAACGCCCGGACGCCCGTGCCGCCCTGGACGTGGGCGGCACGGGCGTCCGGGTTCCCGCAGGGGGCTACTCGGCGAAGGTCGTGACCCGGTGCTGGAACAGCCATGCGCCGTCGTGCCGGCGCAGGACGTCGTCGTAGCGCCCGACCATCTGCACGGTCCAGCCCGCCTCGCCGCGCGCGAAGAACGCCAGGTTGCTGGTGGCCCTCGCCTCGTCCTCGGTCGCGGAGGTGACGACGGTGTTGGCGATCAGGTGCAACTGCGGTGCCTGGGGCGTGAATCCGCCGAAGCCCTGCCGTATCGCCTCGCGGCCCTCGAACTTGGCCATGCCGACGATCTCGGCGACGCCGTCGGGGGTGTAGAGGTCGGCGATCTCGTCGGCCTTTCCGGCGTCCAGGGCTTGCGCGTAGGCGGCGATGGCGGTCTGGACGGCCGCCGTGACGGACGCGTCGATCGATGTGGTCATCTCACTCCAAGGTCGAGAAGGTCAACAGGCATGCTGAGGACGGCCGTTACGCCTGGTACGTCGTCTTCCTGCGGTGCAGCAGCCAGGTGCCGTCCTGGCGGCGCAGGGTGTCGTCGTAGTGCCCGACCACGCCGATCGCCCAGCCCGCCTCGCCGCGCTGGAGGAAGACCACGTCGCTCAGGGCGCGGGCCTCGTCCTCGCCCGTGGACGTCACGACGGTGTTGGTCACGAGGTGGAGCTGCGGCTTGACCGGCTCCCATCCCTTGAAGGCCGCGTGGATCGCGTCGCGCCCCTCGACCGGGTCCATGCCCGGGATCTCCAGGACGGCGTCGGGCGTGTACAGCGCGACGATCTCGTCGGTGCGGCCGGCGTCCTGGGCCTGGGTGTGCGCGCCCAGTACGGCCCGTACGCCCGCCACGACCCACGCCTGTGTGGATTCGCTCATTCTTCGCTCCAAGGTCAGGTGTTTCGACCACTCAGTCTATTGATGAGTCGAAGATAAAGGGAGGGGGGTGCGTCGGATTCGTTGACCGATCGGTACAATCAGAAATAACATGCGGGCGGCTGGTCAACGGGGACTGTCGCCGAAGGAGGCGTGATCATGACGAAGCGTTGGAAGCAGCGTCCGCCGGGCTCTACGTGGGGCGATTGGGGCGAGGACGACGAACTGGGCCGGATCAACCTGCTCACCCCCGAGAAGGTCCTCCAGGGGGTCCGCGAGGTCGAGCACGGGATCAGCTTCAGCCTGAGCCTGCCGCTCGACTATCCGGGCGGGAGCGAGCTGAACCAGCGGCGCTACCCTCCGATCCTGCGGCCCACCGAGGACCTGGAACACAAGCAGGACGTCTTCTACAACATCAAGGCGCGGGAGCACTTCTCGCCGCACCTCAGGGACGTCTGGTCCGACGACGTGGTGACCCTCTGGCTCCAGTACTCGACCCAGTGGGACGCACTCGCCCACCAGGGCCAGGAGTTCGACGCCGACGGTGACGGCGTCGAGGAGGCCGTCTACTACAACGGGTACCGCGCGGACACCGACATCGTCGGACCGCAGGAGGACGCCAAGGGCGACGGCAGCGGCACCCTCGGCTTCGCCCGCCACCTCGGCCTGGAGCACATGGCGGAGCACGGGGTCCAGGGCCGGGGCGTCCTGGTCGACCTGGCCCACCACCTGGGCAACACCTGGCAGCCGGTCAACCTGAAGACCCTTCAGGAGATCATGGCGGCGGACAACATCGTCGTCGAGCCCGGTGACATGCTCCTCCTGCACACCGGTTTCGACACCGCCGTGATGGCCTGGGGCAAGAACCCGGACCCCGTGGGGATCCACACCACGGCCTCCTACCTCGACGCGTTCGACCCGGCGCTGCTGGAGTGGATCGCCGAGTCGCAGATCTCGGCGCTGGTCTCGGACAACTACGCCGTCGAGGGCGTGGGCGTCGGCCCCGAGGACAACACCCCGCACTCGCTGCTCCCGATCCACAACCTCTGCCTCTTCAAACTGGGCGTCCCGCTCGGCGAGTTGTGGTACCTGGAGAAGCTGGCGGCCTGGCTGCGCGAGCACGACCGCAGCCGCTTCCTGCTCACCGCGCCCCCGCTCAACCTGCCGGGGACACAGGGCAGTCCGCTGACACCGGTCGCGACCGTCTGACCGCCTGACAGCCGCTACGACGGGAAGGGCCCCCAGAATCTCTGGGGGCCCTTCCCGTCGTGGAACCGCTTGCTTCAGACCGCGGCGATCCTCCGCACCGTGTCCGCGATCGTGTCCCGCGACGGCAGCCAGACCCGCTCCAACGAGGGCGCGTACGGCGCCGGGACGGACGGCGGGGCCACACGGGTGACCGGGGCGTCCAGGTGCCAGAAGCCCTCGTCGACGGCCATCGCGGAGAGTTCGGCGCCGACGCCGAAGTCCCGTACCGCCTCGTGCGCGATGACCAGGCGGTTGGTCTTGGCGAGGGAGGCGAGGACCGTCTCGCGGTCCAGCGGGGCGATCGTGCGCAGATCGATCACCTCGACGCTGATGCCCTCACCGGCGAGCAACTCGGCCGCGGCCAGGGCGTCCTGGACCATCCGCGACCAGGAGACCAGGGTGAGGTCGGTGCCCTCGCGGATCACCTTGGCCTTGCCGAGCGGGACCAGATGGTCGGCCGGGGGCTTGGGGCCCTTGAGGCCGTACTGGAGGCGGTTCTCGACGAAGACCACCGGGTTCGGGTCCTGGATCGCGGCGCGCAACAGGCCATAGGTGTCAGCCGGGTTGGAGGGCATCACGACCGTCAGGCCGGGGATGTGCGCGAGCAGCGCCTCCAGGCTCTGCGAGTGCTGGCTGCCCGAGGAGCGGCCCGCGCCGAACTGGGTGCGGACGACCAGGGGCATGGAGGCCCGGCCGCCGGTCATGAAGCGGAGTTTGGCGGCCTGGTTGAGGAGCATGTCGAGACAGACGCCGATGAAGTCCATGTACATGATCTCGACCACCGGCTTCATGCCGGCCATGGCCGCCCCCACCGCCGTACCGACGATGGCGCTCTCGCTGATCGGCGTGTCCCGCACCCGGCCGGGGAAGGCCTGGGCGAGTCCGCGGGTGAGGCCGAAGACGTTGCCGCCCGCGCCGACGTCGATCCCGGCGACGAACACGCTGGGATCGGCGGTCAGTTCATGCTCCAGCGCCAGTCGTACGGCGTCCATGGACCGGAAGATCTCGGCGTCGGCCGGGAGCGGCGCGGGCTCGGCGACGGCGAGGCGGGGGGCCGAGACGTAGTCGTGCAGGGTCTCGGGGGCCGGCTCCGGCAGGCTCCGCGCCCAGTCGATCGCCGCCTCTATCTCCTTGTCGATCTCCTCGTCCACGGCGTCGGCCGCCGCCGCGTCCAACTGGCGGCGGGCGATCAGCAGCGGGTCGCGCTCCTTGGCGGCGGCGACCTCCTCGGCGGGGCGGTAGCGCTCGGGGTCGCCCTCGTAGTGGCCGTGCCAGCGGTAGGTCTCGGCTTCGAGCAGGACCGGACCGCCGCCCGCGCGCAGCCGCGCGACCAGCCCGGTCATGGTCTGCGCCACCGCCAACACGTCGTTGCCGTCGACGTGTTGGTACTCGATGCCGTATCCGGCGGCACGCGCGGAGAGCGGGGCGCGGTGCTGCTCGGACTCGGGGGAGAACTCGGAGTAGTGGTTGTTCTCACAGAGGAAGACGACCGGCAGATCCCATACGGCGGCCAGGTTCACCGCCTCGTGGAACATGCCCTGGGCCACCGCTCCGTCCCCGAAGAACGCCACCACCACGTCACCGGCCGCCCGGAGCTTCGCGGCGGTGGCGACCCCGGCGGCGATCGGGAGGCCGGCGCCGACGATGCCGTTCGCGCCGTAGATCCCGAGGCCGGGGTCCGCGATGTGCATCGAGCCGCCGCGGCCGTGGCAGGTGCCCGCGTCCTTGCCCATCAGCTCGGCCATCATCGACGCCGAGTCCAGGCCCTTGGCCAGGACGTGGCCGTGGCCGCGGTGGGTGGAGGTGATGCCGTCGCGTGCGCCCAGCGGCCAGCAGGCGCCGACGGCGCTCGCCTCCTGGCCGATCGACAGATGCAGGAAGCCCGGGATCTCCGTCGCCTTGTACAGCTCGGACGCCCGCTCCTCGAAGCGCCGGATGCGGCGCATCCGGCGGTACATCTCCAGGAGCCGGTCGGGCTGTGCGGAGCCGGTGCCGGTGTGGTGCGATGCCTGAGTCATACGGTCCTCGCTTTAATGTACCGTTTGGTCTAGCAAACTAGAGCGACGTCCCCGGATCCGCTTCCCCCGGGCGTGCCGTGACACGGCGCCCGTGCGGACCCGGGACAGCACGCACGTCGTCACAGCCAGGGGAGAGAAGACATGCCACGACCGCCGGGTCATGGGCCGGGCTTCGAAGTCAGACGCCAGAAGATCATCGACACCGCGGCGTCCCTGTTCGCGCAACAGGGCTACGCGGCGACCTCCATCAACGACCTGGGCCGCGCGGTCGGGCTCGCCAAGGGAGCCCTGTACTACTACATCGGCTCCAAGGAGAACCTGCTGATCGAGATCCAGTCGCGGGTGCTCGGCCCGCTGCTGGCCCGCGCCAAGGAGATCGCGGCCCTCGACGAGGTGCCCCTGCTGCGGCTGCGGCTGCTGTCCGAGTCGCTGCTGACGATCATCTTCCGCCGGCTCGACCACATCTGGGTCTACGAGCACGACTACCGCAGCCTCAGCGGCGACGAACTGGAGATCGTGCTGCGGCAGCGCGCCGACTTCGAGCACCTGATCACCGGCCTGCTCACCGAGGCCGTCGAGGAGGGCAGCTTCCGCGCGGTCGAACCGCACCTGGCCACCCTGCAGTTCCTCAACCTGCACAACCACACCTACCAGTGGGTGCGTCCCGGCGGCAGTTGGGACGCCGCGTTCCTGTCGGGCGAGTACTGCTCGACCCTGTTCCGCGGTTTCGCCGCGTCCGTCGGCGACCTGCCCGATGTGGAGGCGCTGGCCACCGAGTTCAAGCGGGCCAGGCCCGAACTGCCCCTCGATCCCGAGGCGTTGTGGGAGTCGGAGTCGGTCTCCGTCGCGAGCTGACCGGATCCGCGGTGCGCCGCCGCTTCGGCGCACCGCGGGACCCGTCGCCTCACGCGCCCTTGACGAGGGCCTTGGCGATGACATTGCGCTGGATCTCGTTGGTGCCCTCGCCGATCTCCAGGATCTTGGCGTCGGCGTAGAAACGGGAGATCTCCGACTCGCGTACGTAGCCGTACCCGCCGTGGATCTGAAGTGCCTGCGAGGCCGCCCGGTTGGCGACCTCGGAGGCGTACAGCTTGGCCATCGCGGCCTCCGTGCTGTGCGGGCGGCCCTGGTCGGCGAGCCACGCGGCGCGGTAGACCATCCAGCGGGCCGCCTGGTACTCCGTACCGATGTCGGCGATCTTGTGCGCCACGGCCTGGAAGTCCGACAGCGGACGCCCGAACTGGTGCCGTTCCTTGGCGTGTTTGATCGCGAGGCCCAGCGCCGCCTTGGCCAGCGAGAGCCCCAGCGCGGCCACGCTGATCCGGCCGCCGTCGAGCACGGACAGGAACTGCCGCAGGCCGTTGCCCTCCTCGCCGATCAGATGGTCGTCGGAGACCCAGCAGTCGGTGAACACCAACTCCCTTGTGTCCATGGCGTGCCAGCCGAGCTTCTTCAGCTTCGCGCCGACCGTGTAACCGGGCGTGCCCGTCGGGACGTAGAAGGTCGCGTAGCCCTTACGGCCGTCCGCGCCCTTGCCGGTCGTGGCCAGCAGGGTGACGCCCTGGCTGATGTCGGTGCCCGCGTTGGTGATGAACATCTTCGTGCCGTTGATCACCCAACCCCCGTCCGCCCGGCGGGCGGTGGTCGCGATACCGGCCGCGTCGGAGCCGGCCTCCGGCTCGGTCAGCCCGAACGCGCCGATCGCCTCGCCCTTCGCCAGGGGGGTCAGCCAGCGGTGCTTCTGCTCCTCGGTGCCGTACGCGAGCAACGGCAGCGTGCCGATCGTCGAGTGCGCGTTCCACGAGGAGGCCACCGACTGGTCGGCGGCGCCGAGTTCCTCCATCACCGCGACATAGGTGACCGTGTCCGAGCCCGCCCCGCCGTACTCCTCCGGCACCAGCATGCCCATCAGGCCGAGTTCGCCGAGCTTGGTGAAGATCTTGGTGGGGAAGATCTCGTTCTCGGACCACTCGGCCGCGTGGGGCGTGATCTCGTTGGCCGCGAACTCGCGGACCATGTCCTGGAGAGCGAGGGTCTCCTCGGGCAGGTCGAAGTCCATGTCACAGTCCCTTCGGGGTCAGCAGCACCTTCAGGTGCTTGGCCCGGTCGGCGGCCAGGTCCTCGAAGACACCGGCTCCTCCCGAGAGCGGAAAACGGCCGGTGATCAGGGCGGAGGCATCCAGTCGTCCGGTGCTCATCAGATCGATCACGCGCGGGATGTCGAAGTTGTAGCCGAGCGTGCCGACCACCGACCGCTCGTAGAACACGAGTTGGCCCATGTCGAACTCGACGCTGCCGTGCCCTACCCCGGCCAGCACGACCCGTCCGCCGCGCCGGACGATCGAGACGGCCTGGCCCGCGAGGGCGGGCACGCCGGTCGCGTCGATGACGACGTCCGGGCCGATGCGGTTCGTTCGCACGAACACCTCGCGCCGTACGTCCGTCGCACGCGGGTCGAAGGCCTCGGTGACGCCGATGCCGAGCAGCATCTCGCGGCGGCCCGCGAGGGGTTCGCTCACGAACAGGCCTGCGGCGCCCGCGATTTGGGCCGCGAGGACGACGGCTACGCCGATCGGGCCGCCGCCGACCACGAGGACGTTGTCGCCCGGCTTGACCCCGGCGCGGGTCACGGCGTGCAGCCCGACCGCCAACGGCTCTGCCACGGCGGCGAGTTCGTCGCTCACGTTGTCCGGGAGGCGGGTCAGGCCGGCCAGCGGGACGGTGACGCGTTCTGCGAAGGCGCCGGGGGAAGCGAGGCCTACCGAGCCGCTCTTGGGGCAGATGTGGTACTCGCCCCTTGTGCACCAGAAGCAGGTGCCGCAGCGCCAGACCGGGTCTGCGGTGACGCGGTCTCCGATGGTGATGCCCGGCGCGTCCGCTCCCAACGCGACTACTGTGCCGCTGAGTTCGTGGCCCAGGGCGAGGGGTGGCTTGGTGCCGGTGAGGGGGTGGGGGCCCTCTCGGATCATGTGGGGGCCTTCTAGGTACTCGTGCAGGTCTGTGCCGCAGACTCCGCACCACGTCACCTCTACGACGGCCTCGTGTGGGGCGGGGTCAGGGGGTTCGGCGACCTCTTCGAAACGCAGATCTTGTGCACCGTGCCAGACGAGTGCCTGCATGTTTTCCGCCCCTTTCGTATCGTTTTTGTCTGCGGGCCCGGTGGGGGCTGGTCGCGCAGTTCCCCGCGCCCCTTAAGGGGCGCTTTTCTTACGCCTGTTGAGAAATGAGCGGAGGCCCGTCGTTGCGTCCTCTGTGCCGAACACGCCTGTGAACAGGGAGCGTTCAAGAGCCAGGCCCGCCGCCATGCTTGCGTCCGTGCCGTGGTCGACCGCCTCTTTGATCGCTTCCAGGGCTGCCGGTGGGCCCTCGGACAGGAGGCGGGCGTAGGTCTGGGCGGCCTTCAGGGCCTCGCCCGTGGGGACGACCTCGTCGACCAGGCCCAGTCGTAGCGCCTCCTCCGCCTTGACCCTGCGGCCGGTCATCAGGAGGTTCTTCGCGCGGGACGGGCCGATCAGGCGGGACAGGCGTTGGGTGCCGCCGGAGCCGGGCATGATGCCTAGCTGCACTTCCGGCTGGGCGAAGACCGCGTCCTCTGCTGCCACCCGGTAGTCGGCGGCCAGGGCCAGTTCCATGCCGCCGCCGAGGGCGTAGCCGGTGACCGCCGCGATCACCGGCATGGGCAACCGCGATACCTCGTCGAAGGTGCGTTGCAACGCGCGGTTCCAGCCCCGTATCTCCTCCGGGCCCATCGCGGCCAGGGCCTTGATGTCGGCGCCCGCGGCGAAGAGGCGTTCGCCGCCGTAGAGGACCACGGCCCGTACCGCGGGGGAGTCGGCCAGCTCGCGTACGCGGGCGGACAGCTCCTCTCTCTGCGGGGAGTCGAAGGCGTTCATCGGCGGGTTGTCGAGGCGGAGCGTGACGACCGGTCCTTCGGTGTCCAGCCGGATGCGTGGCACGTAGGAACCCTCCTCGTCGGTGGAAGCGGCGGAAGCGGCGGCACGTGCGCTCGGGTGGTTGTCGATGTGCACGTGCCGTCGTAAAGTGCGGCTCATAGGTTTTATAGACCAAGGGGTACACTAAATTATGTGAGTGGGCAACCGACCGGTCGGGATCCGGTTTGCCCCATGAGCCGTGGTCGAGCCGTGTTCAGCGCCGAACACCACAGAGCGAGAGTGAGCCGTGCACAATTTCGCGAGCATCCTCGATTACCACCTGGCGCAGCGGCCCGACGCCGTGGCCGTCGTCCAGGACGAGCGTTCTCTGACCGTCCGTCAACTGCACGAGCGCGTGAACCAGTTGGCGGCGGGCCTGGCCGAGCTGGGCGTCGGGCGCGGCGATGTCGTAGGTCTGCTGCTCTACAACCAGCCGGAGTTCCTGGAACTGGTGCACGCCACCAACCGGCTCGGCGCGGTGTTCCTGCCGCTCAACTACCGCCTCTCCGAAGAGGAGTGGCAGTACATCCTGGGGCACGCCCAGGCCAAGGTGATCGTCACCGAGCCGGAGTTCGTCCGGGCGGTCGAGCGCAGCGCCGGGTGTCTGACGGATCTGGAGCACCGGATTCTGATCGGTGGGGGCGAGCCGCCCGAGGAGCCGTGGACCGACTACGAGGAGTTGCTCGCCCGGCACAAGGGGGAGCGGGTGGAGCCCGTGGACGTCGAACTCGACGATCTTCAGCGGCTCATGTACACCTCCGGGACCACGTCACGTCCCAAGGGCGTTCGCATCACCTACGGAAACCTCGAGGCCAAGAACCTCGCGCACATCGTCCACTTCGGTCTTACGGCGGCGGACACCACGCTGGTGTGCGGCCCGCTCTATCACGTGGGCGGTCTGGACATGCCTGCCCTCGGGGTCCTCCACGCGGGCGGGAGCGTCGTACTTCAGCGGAAGTTCGATCCGCAGGGTGTCCTGGACGCGATCGAGAAGCACCGGGTCACCAACGTGTGGCTGGCGCCCGCCATGGTCAACGCGGTGCTTGAGGTGCCCAACCGGGAGGAGTACGACACCAGCTCGGTCCGCTTCATCCTCGGTGGTGGCGAGAAGACTCCCGAACCGGTGCTGCGGCGCGTCATGACCGCGTTCCCCAACGCCTGGTTCGCCGACGCCTACGGCCTGACCGAGACCGTCTCCGGCGACACCTTCCTCGACCGCGAGCACGCGCTGTCCAAGCTGGGCTCGGTCGGGCGTCCCGTGCCGCACACGCGCGTGCGGATCGTCGACGACACGGGCGTCGAGGTTCCGGCCGGTGAGCTCGGCGAGATCACCCTGCGCGGGCCGAAGGTCTTCGCCGGGTACTGGCGGGACGAGAAGGCCACGGCGGCGGCCCTGCGGGACGGCTGGTTCCACACCGGCGACATCGGGCACGTCGACGAGGACGGCTTCCTCTACATCGACGACCGGAAGAAGGACATGATCGTCTCGGGCGGCGAGAACATCGCCACGCCCGAGGTGGAGCGCGTGCTGTACGAGCACCCGGCCGTTCTGGAGGCCGCCGTGGTCGGGCTCAACCATCCCCGCTGGGGTGAAGTCCCGCGCGCGTTCGTGGTGTTCAGGCCCGGCGAGGGCGCCGGCGCGGAGGAGCTGCGGGAGTTCTGCCGGGCCCGTCTCGCCAAGTTCAAGGTGCCGGCCCGCTTCGACATCGTCGACGAACTGCCCCGCACCCCGTCCGGCAAGGTCCTCAAGCGGACCCTGCGCGACATCCCCGCGGAGGGCTGAGTCATGGCGGCATCGAACGACGTGAATGATGTGAATGACGTGAATGCCCAACTCCGGCTCGACGGGCGGACGGTGTGGGTGACGGGTGCGGGGAAGGGACTCGGGCGGGCGATCGCCGTCGCGCTGTCCCAGGCGGGTGCCACCGTGGCCGCAACGGCCCGTACCGCGGCGGACCTTGAGAGCCTGGAGGCCGAACTCGCGGCCCACGGCGGCAAGGTGCTGGTCCTGCCCGGCTCGGTCGCCGACTCCGCCGCCGTACGGACCATCGTCGAGCGCATCACCGACGGCACCGGCCGTCTCGACGCGGTCGTCAACTGCGCCGGTACGAGCCCGCACTTCACCCGCAGCGAGCGGGTCACCGACGAGGACTGGCAGCAGGTCCTCGACGTCAATCTCCAAGGCACCTTCTACTGCTGCCGCGAGGCCGGCAAGGTGATGCTGGAGCAGCGCTCGGGCTCGATCGTCAACGTCTCCTCGGTGCACGCCCGCACCGGCTTCGAGCGGATCGCCGCCTACGCGGCCAGCAAGGGCGGGGTCGAGGCCCTCACCAAGTCCCTCGCCGTGGAGTGGGCCGATCGCGGGGTGCGGGTCAACGCCCTCGCGCCCGGCTACTTCCACACCGACCTCAGCTCCGGCCTGCTGGCCAGCCGCTGGGGTGAACGCATCGTCGACAGCACGCCGTTGGGCCGCGTCGGCGACGTGGCGGAACTCGGCGGCGCCGCCGTCTTCCTCGCCTCCGACGCCTCCCGCTTCGTCACCGGCACGACCCTCACGGTGGACGGCGGCTGGACCGCGCGGTAGCGCCCGCGCTCACTGGTCCGGGACGGGCCGCACGGTGAGCATCTGGAGCGCGTGTCCCACCGGGCCGTCGACGTCGTGCAGCACGGTGCTCGTCAAGCCCTGCCCGGTGGGTCCGAAGGTGACCGTCGTGTCCAACCCCGTCCAGTCGCCCTCGGGTTGGCGGTGCAGATGGACCGTCAGGTCGACGTTCGGGTAGATCCAGGCGGTCGGCGGCTGTCGTACGGCGATGCCGTTCGCGGTGTCGACCAGCGCGAGGTAGGACGCGAGCGGACTGGCGGGCTCACCGGCGACGAGGGCGTGCCGGGTGGAGATCCAGGCGGTCGTACGGCCCGGCCGTGGCGGCGCGAGCGGTCGTACGTCCACGGAGGCGATGTAGCCGCCGGGCCAGAGCGCGCTCATCGCCCAGGGGGCCAACTGCTCGGGAGGGGTGAGCCGTTGGTCGGGTCCGCCCGCGACGCCGGAGGTGTCGACCGTGGCGAGGAACCAGGCCCGGGCCCGCACCACCGGCCGGTCGGCGACCAGCACCACGGCCTCGACCAGCTCGATCGTGCGGCCGGGGCGGACGGTCTCCACCCGGATCTCGCACTCGTCGAGGGCGAGCCTGCCGAGGATGTCGTAACTGATCCGCGACAGCACGAGACCGCTCTCCGGCCGGGTGGCCCGCTCGCGCTCCATGGCATGCACGACGAGCCCGCCGAGCGGGCTGAAGTGCAGCTCGGCGGGGTCCCAGGCGCCGCCCGCGTGGGCGGTGGGCTTGTAGCGGTGCTCGTCGATGCGCTCGTAGTAGCCGGCGGGGACCGGGGTTCCGGTGTTCAACGGACTTCTCTCCCAAGGCTGTTCCGGCCGTGCGTGCGATGTTCCGGTGACCACTCTGCCACCTGCGGAAAGGTCCGTACCGGACGCGTCAAGTGATGGATGAATGCGGCCGGTCCGGGTGAGGCCTGCGGTCGGATCCTGAACGGAAGCCTCCCCGCAGGCGCCCGCATCGGCGAACTGCCGTTCATTCGGCTTCAGTTGTTGACGGCGGGCGGGGGCGGGACTACAACCCGGGGAGAGCGCTCCCAACCCCACTGAGGAGACCCCCCATGCAGATATCCGCCAGACCTCCGACCGTGGCCGTACGCTCCCGTACGGCTCTCGGTCTGGTCGTCGTCCTGATCGTCGCCTTCTTCGCCGCCCTGTCGCCCTCGCCCGCGCGCGCCGCCGACCAACTGCTGTCCCAGGGGCGGCCCGTCACCGCGTCCTCGACGGAGAACGCGTCCTTCCCGGCGAGCGCGGCCGTCGACGGGAACACCGGGACGCGCTGGTCCTCCGCCTTCGCCGATCCGCAGTGGCTGTCGGTGGACCTCGGCTCCGTCCAGCAGCTCACCCGCGTCTCGCTCACCTGGGAGGCCGCGTACGCCACCGGCTACCAGATCCAGACCTCGGCCGACGCCAACACCTGGACCACCGTCTACTCCACCACCACCTCGACGGGCGGCACCCAGAACATCGCCGTTACGGGCAACGGGCGCTACGTCCGCGTGTACGGCACCGCCCGGGCCACCCAATGGGGCTACTCCCTCTGGGAGTTCCAGGTCTACGGCCCCGGAAGCACCACCCCGCCCGACGATTTCTGGGGCAGCACCAGCGACATACCGGCGGCCAACAACGCCGTAGAGGTGAAGATCCTCAACCGCACCAACGGCAAGTACCCGGACAGCCAGGTGTATTGGAGCTTCAACGGGCAGACGCACTCCATCGCCGAACAGCCCTACCTCGACATGCCCGCCAACTCCGCGGGCCGGATGTACTTCTACCTGGGCTCGCCCACCAGCTCGTACTACGACTTCATCGAGTTCACGGTCGGCAGCAACGTCTTCAACGGCAACACCACCCGGGTCGACGCCTTCGGCCTCAAGCTGGCCATGCGCCTGCACAGCAAGGACGGTTACGACACGGAGGTCGGCGAGAACCGGGCGACCTTCGCCGAGGACCGCGCGACCACCTTCCAGCGGTTCACGGACGCGGTGCCGGCCCAGTTCAAGGTGCTGGCCCAGACGCAGGCGCCGTACCGGATCATCGCGCCCGGCAGCGACGCGAGCTTCCGGGCGGGGGGCGCCAACGCCAACTACTTCACGTCGTACGCCCAGTCGGTCGGCGTGAACGCGGCCACCTCCGACATCTTCGGCTGCGCCGCCTCGCTGGCGGCCGACCCCAACATGTGCGCCGCCCTCAACCGCCATGTGGCGACCCTGCCGGCGTCGCAGCAGTCCGACCCGGCGCAGTTCTACAAGGCGGCGCCCGCGAACTACTACGCCAAGTTCTGGCACGACAACGCCATCAACCAGTTGGCCTACGGCTTCCCTTACGACGACGTCGCGGGCCAGTCCTCCTTCATCTCGCACGCCAATCCGCAGTGGCTGCTGGTCGCCGTCGGCTGGTAGGCACGGCACATCGCGGAACACGGCACATCGCGAAACGGGGCCGCCCTCGTCAGGAAGGGCGGCCCCGCTTCATGGGGTGATGGTCGGGGTTACCGGACGTTGATCGTGAAGGTGGACGTGGTGTTGCGGATGTCCTGGGCGTTGCCGCTCATCCGCAGGTTGACGAAGGTGGCCGAACCGACGGCCGGTCCCTGGCCGGGCTCGGGCAGTTCGTTGGCCCAGATGCCCCACCCGGACTTGGCGTCGAACGCGTCTCCGCTCTTCTTGGAGTTGGTGATGGAGATGTCGGTGAAGATCGTGTCCTTCACCGGGAACTGCGGTTGCCCGCCCACGTAGTTGGTCTGGAACATCACTCCGCCGTAGGTGGAGTTGTCGATGTCGACGTCGTTGACCCGGATCCCCTGGAAGACCTTCGAGGCCGAGAACGCCCAGATGGCCGGGAAGACCTGTGAGCCCCAGAAGTGGCCGCCCGTTCTGTCCAGGGAGACGTTCTCGATCGTCGTCGGATCGGTCCCGAAGCCGTTCATCGGGTAGCCGAAGTCCAGCGAGGAGATCGTGATGCCGGAGTAGACCAGGGTGTCGGCGACCCTGATGTTGCGGAAGGTGTTGTTGTAGCCGCCGTAGACGGCGATACCGGCCGCACGCCAGGTGAGCGTCGAGGTCAGGTTCTCGTAGAGGTTGTTCTTCTCGTCGGCGCCGCCCGCGTCGATCGCCGAGAAGAGGGCGAAGCTGTCGTCGCCCGTGGCGCGGGCGTCGTTGTTGACGACGTGGTTGTCCGTGGAGCCGTTCGTCATGTTGATGCCGTCGGCGAACGTGTCACGGATGCGGGAGTTCTTGATGGTCATGTTGTCGGTGTTGGCGCCCCAGTACAGGCACACCATGTGCTCGACCCAGATGTCGTCGATGGTGATGTTGGAGACGTTGGAGAAGTCGAATACCTTGCCGGGACCGTCGATTCGGGAGGTGTAGTTCCCGAAGTAGGCGAAGCCGGTGAACGACGAGCCGTTCGCGGTCGCCTCGGCCCGGAAGCCGATGTCGGTGTTCTCCTGCGAGGCGGGGGCGTGGAAGCGGGTGAACCACGACCCGGCTCCGACGACCTTGACCGCCTTGCCGTAGACCTGGAGCTTGCTGGAGGTCTCGTAGTCACCGGCCGGCAGGTAGACGCCGACGAGCTTGCCCGTGGTGTCCATCCGGACGGTGTCGAGGGCGTTCTGCACGTCCTGCTGGGAGAAGCCGGCCGGGACCGCGTAGGCGGCCGGGTCCGGGTTCGGGACGGCCGTCGCCTGTTCGAGGTTGATGAAGTCGACGGCGTAGGTGGAGGTGTTGGCCGCGTCCTTCTGGAGGCGGATCTTGGAACCGGCCGGAACCGTCCTGCCCAGCAGGAGGTTCGCCTCGTCGTAGATGTGGCGCGGGGCACCGGAGCCCGGCGTGTTGCCGGGTGCGGTCTCGTTGCCGTACAGCCAGGCGTACTTGGAGGTCAGGTCGATCGCCTTGAGGAACTGGCCGTCGACGTAGACGTCGAGTGTCGTGGTCGTGCCGTCCGGGATCTCGAAGCGGGTCACCAGGGTGTTGGTGGCCGCGCGGGTGGTCCACTCGACGTACTGGCCGGTGGAGTTGAGGGTGACGGCCTTGCGGCCGCTGGCCTCGCCGGCGATGTCGCCGATCGTGCGGTTGGGGCCGACGACCGCGGCGCCGCCGCCGACGGTGCCGTCCTCCGCCTCGTACATGTCGTACGGCATGTCGGCGCCGCGGCCGACGAACAGGGGTTGCGTGGTGGTGTTGTTGGTCCGCTTGACCGGGAGTTCGTTGGCGTCGTCGGCGATGACCGTCTTGACGGAGAACTTGCCGTTGACGGCCGTCCACGAGCCGAGGGAGACCGGTGCGGTCGTCTGGCCGGCGGCGATGGTGCCGCTGTAGGAACCGGTGAGCGTCTTGACGGTGGCGCCGTTCGCGTCCAGGACCGTCAGCGTGACGCCGTGGGCGCCGGAGGCCGAGTCGACCGAACCCTGGTTCTTGATCGCCACGGTGAACGTGACGTTGTCGCCCGCCGAGGCGCTGGACGGGGTCCAGGCGACCGGCGCGGCGACCAGGTCGGAGCTGGAGACCGGCTTGACGACGAGGGGGGCGGGGGCGGTGAAGACGTTGTTGCCCTCGTTCTGCTCGATGACCTTGTTGGACGGGTCCACCTCGGCGCCGAGCGGGTAACTGCCCGCGTCCCGGGTGCCGATGCTCGCGGTGACCGTCGTCGACGCGCCGGCCGCGAGGACCGGGACGTCCGCCGTGGCGGCCTTCGTACCGCCGAGCGTGAAGTTCAGGTCGGTGGCCTTGGAGGCCTTGCTGCCGCTGTTGGTGACCGTCGCCGTCAGGCTGATGGCGTCCGACTCGACCGGCGCGGCGGGGGAGTTGGTGATCCCGGTGACCTTGAGGTCCGGGTTGGCGGCCGGGGTGCCGATCACCTGGAACTCGGCCACCTGCCCGCCCGGGGCACCGGTGTTGGAGGCGAACTTGAGCTGGATGTCGGCGGCGGCGCCGGAGACCGGGATGGTCACCGTGTTGCCACTGGCCGGGTTGAAGACGTAGTCCTTCGCGGCGACGAGACTGGTGAACGCGGTCGCGTCCTGGTCGCGGCCGAGCACCTGGATGTTCTGCGTCCGCGTCGACCACGCGGCATCGGGGTTGAGCTTGACGACGACCTGGCTGAGGTCGGCGTTGGCACCCAGCTTGGTGGTGAGGGTCGCCGGGTAGGCGCCGCCCCCGCTCTCCCAATAGGTCGCGATCTGGCCGTCGTTGGCGTTCGCGGCGACATAGGTGAAGGTGTACGAGGAGGCCTCGATGGGCTTGCCCTGCGCGAGGTCGGAACCGGCGCCGTTGCCGGCCCGGGTGACGCTGTTGCTCGCCACCGACACGTTCCCGGCGGCGTCCTTCGCCTTCACGTAGTAGGTGACCGTGGCCGTCGCCGACGGGGTGTCGGTGTACGAAGTGACGTCACCGGCAAGGGACTTGACCACCTGGTCGTTGGCGTAGACGTCGTAGCCGGTCACCTGGACGTTGTCGTTCGACGCCTGCCAGGCGAGCTTCACGTCGTTGCCCGACTGCGTGTAGGCGAGGTTGCCGGGCGCGGTGGGGGCCTGGGTGTCGCCTGAAGACCCCTTGCGGGTGACGCTGTTGCTGTTGGCGGACACGTTGCCCGCCGCGTCCTTGGCCCGCACGAAGTACGTGATGTCGCTGCCGGCCGGCTGGGTGTCCGTGTACGTCAGGACGTTCCCGGCGACGCTCGACCTCAACTGTCCGTTGGCGTAGACGTCGTAGCCCGTCACGGCGGTGTCGTCGGTGGCCGCGGTCCAGTTGAGCTCGATCTGCCCGGTGGCCGGCTCGATGTAGCTCAGATTGCCCGGCGCGGTGGGCGCCTGGGTGTCGCCGGTCGCCGGTCCGTAGACCTCCAGCTCGGACGCCTGCCCGGCGGGCCAGCCGGTGTTGGCGGTGAACAGCGCCCGCACGTACCGGGTCGTCGTCGTGTCGAAACCGATCGTCGCCGACTGGTCGTTCGTGCTGTCGAAGGTGTACGCCTTCGATGCCGTCAGGTCGGTGAAGTTCGCGTTGTCGGTCGAGCCCTGGACCTTGAAGGTCTGGCTGCGGCTCGGCCAGCCGCTCGGCAGCCGCAGGGTCACCTGGTTGATCTTGACCGACGAGCCGAGGTCGACCTGGAGCCACTGCGGGAAGGCGTTGTTCGTGCTCTCCCAGTACGTGTTGCGGTTGCCGTCACCGGCGTTGGCCGCGCCGTACACATCGGCGTGCCCGCTCTCGCTGAAGGGCTTGCCCTGGGCGAGGTTGGGGGCCGAGGCCGCGGCCGTGAGAACCTGCATCTCTCCCAACTGGGCGGTGCCGGCGACCGAGTTGGCGCTGAAGTCGGCCCGCACGTACCGGGCGAGGGTCGAAGGCACCGAGATCTTCACGGTGTTGTCGTCGCCGGGGCCGAAGACGTACTGCGCCGACGTCTTGAGCGTGGCGAAGCTCTTGCCGTCGGCGCTGCCCTGGAGCGCCAGCGTCTGCTTGCGGGTCGCCCAGCCTTCGGGCAGCCGCAGCACGACCTGCCGGACACGCTCGCTCTTGCCGAGGTCGGTCTGCACCCACTGGGCCGACTTCTTCCCGGCCTGCCAGTAGGTGTCGGTGTCGCCGTCGGTGACGTTGGCCGCCTTGTGGCTGCCGCGGGTGCTGCCGGCCGAAGTCGCCTTGTCCGCGGCGGTGTTGGGACCACCGGCCGCGTGAGCGCCGACGGCGGGCAGGCCCAGCACCATGACGGCGGAGGCGAGCGCGGCGATCGCCGCGCGCCGCCTTGGAGCTCTCTGCTTGTGTCGAGTCGGTCTGGTCGGTCGCGTCATACGGGATCACTTCCTGCGGAGGCTCGCGCGCCGGTGGGGCGGCGAGGGCGGCTCGTTCCTGGGGAGTGGTGCAGGAGCAGAAAGGTGCGGGGTGGAGCGGAGCGTGATGCCTCTGGGAGCCAGAATTTTGCGTTGTTTCATCGAAATATTGCAGAGGGGTGTGAGTGGGTCTACCTCTGGAACAGCGCAATATTCACCAGAAGCGCTCACCGCCTGCTGGTAGCGGCTAGGCGGGCTTGCGTTCACTTGCGACCAGGGAATGAAAGTGAACGCAAGTCACGCAAATTCTTGCGTGATCCGTATGTCGTGGGTGCTTCCCGGCGGATTCATGGTCAGGCGAGGACGCCCACCCGTTGCCGCTCCGCCTCCGCGAGGCGCGCCGAGCGGGTCCGGGTGCCGAAGGCGGCCAGGGCGATCGCGCCGAGCAGCCAGGTGCCGGCGATGAAGGAGAAGACGCTCTGGTAGCCGTGGCCGTTGTAGAGCGCCGCGACGATCAGGGGGCCGGCGGCGTTGGACAGGCGGCCGAGGCCGTAGGAGACGCTCGTGCCCAGCGAGCGGCTGCGGGTGTCGAAGAGCTCGGGGGAGTAGGCGTAGGCGAGGGCGGTGTAGCCGCGTTCGAAGAGGTTCACCAGGAAGCCGAACACGACGATGAGGACCGGGTCGAAGGTGAGGCCGTACAGCAGGCCGCAGACGGCGATCACCGTGCCGAACGCGACCAGGCACCATTTGCGCTCGAACCGGTCGGTGACCAGGGAGGCCAGATAGCAGCCGAGTGGTGCGCCGACGGTGGTCAGGGCCACGTAGAAGACGGACTTCTCGACGCTGAACCCCTCCTTGGCCAGCAGGGTGGGTGCCCAGCTCGAGTAGCCGAAGAAGCCGATGGTCTGCGTCATCCACAGCACGGTGAGCAGGAGCGTCGGGAGCAGGTACTTCCGCTGGAGGAGCAGTCGCAGCGGTGCCTTGGGCGACGGCTTTTCGTCGATCGGGGGAGCGGGCTCGGGAAGGGGCCCCTTCTCCGCGGCGACACGTGCCTCGATCTCCCGCAGGACCGCGTCCGCCGTGGCGTGGTCCCCCCTGCTCTCGAGCCAGCGCGGTGACTCCTTGAGGTGCCGGGTGAACAGGACGAGCAGGATGCCCAGGGAGCCCCAGAGGTAGACCAGCCGCCACGACCAGTCGTTGAGCGGTACGACCGCGCTGGCGATGAGGTTGGTGACGGGTGTGCCGCAGATGCCGATGGCGATGGCGTACGCCTGGTACTTGCCGCGGGTCGCCGACGGGTACATCTCGTTGACGTAGACGACTCCCACGACGGTCATCGCCGACAGGCCGGCCGAGGTCAGGACGCGGAAGACGCCCAGGGACACGAGGTCCCAGGAGAACACCGCGGCGAAGGACGAGAGGCCGAAGAAGAGCGTCGTCCACAGCAGGGTCCGTTTGCGGCCCCATCGGTCGGCGAGGGAGCCGGCGACGATCGCCCCGATGAACATGCCGACGAACGACAGCGAGGTGACGTAGGCGATCTGGTCGACCGTCACGCCCCACAGCTTGATCAGTTTCGGAGCGGTGGTGGCGAAGCTGTTGATGTCGGCGAACTCGAAGAAGTAGGCGAAGGCGACGGCGAGCAGGGTGACTTTGTGGAACCGGGAGACCGGAAGCCGGTCCAGCCGGTTCAGCGCGTTGGCGTGTTGCATGAGCGGCCCTTGTCGAAGTCGGGGAGGAGGGAAGGGAGTTGGGGAGTCAGTAGTCCTCGCCGGGCCAGTACAGGCGCATCGGGTTGGCGACGAGGAGCTTGTGGCGCCGGTCGTCGGTTACCGCCACCTGTGGGAGGTGGTCGACGAGGAGGCCGTCGTCCGGCATGTGGTCGGTGAGGTTGGGATGGGGCCAGTCGGTGCCCCACAGCACCTGGTCGGGGAACTCCTCCACGACGCGGCGGGCGAAGGGGACGACGTCGGTGTATGCGTGGCGTTCGCCGTTGAGGGCGGCCGGTCCGGTGACGCTGAGGCGCTCGGGGCAGGTCACCTTCACCCGGACGTCGTTGTCCTCGACGAAGCGCAGGAACCGGGTGAACTGCGGCCCGCCCACCGGCTGGGTCACGTCCGGGCGGCCCATGTGGTCCACCACCAGCGGCACGGGCAACGAACCGAAGAATCCCTCCAGTTCGGGCAGGTCGGCGCTCTCGAAGTAGAGGACGACGTGCCAGCCCAGAGGGGCGACCTTCTTGGCGATCGTCTGGAGGTCGTCCTCGGGCGAGGCGTCCACCAGACGCCGTACGAAGTTGAACCGGACCCCGCGCACGCCCGCCGCGTCGAGTGCGAGCAGTTCCCTCTCGTCGATGTCCGGCCGGACGGTCGCGATGCCGCGTGCCCGGCCGCCCGCGGCCCGGACGGCGTCGACCATGGCGCTGTTGTCCGCGCCGTGGCAGGTGGCCTGCACGATGACGTTGCGGCCGACGCCCAAGTGGTCGCGGAGCGCGAACAGTTCGTCCTTGCCGCCGTCGCAGGGCGTGTACTTGCGTTCCGGTGCGAAGGGGAACTCGGCCTGCGGACCGAAGACATGGCAGTGGGTGTCGACCGTTCCCGGCGGCAGCCGGAAGGCCGGTTCGGACGGATTCTCGTACCAGTCCAGCCAGTTGGGGGACTTGGGGGAGAGGATACTCATGTGCTTCACCGGCCCTGGCGCTTCAGCAGCGCGTCGAGGCGGGGGTACACGGCGCGGGCGTTGTGCTCCTGGACCGCCGCCAGGTCGTCCGCGGGCAGCTTGGCGGCCTCCGCGTAGCGGCGGGTGTCGTCGAAGTGGTGGCCGGTGCAGGGGTCGATGTCGCGGACGGCGCCGATCATCTCCGAGGCGAAGAGGATGTTGCGGGCCGGTATGACGTTGTAGAGGAGGTCGGAGCCGGGCTGGTGGTACACGCAGGTGTCGAAGTAGACGTTGCCCAGGACGTGTTCCTCCAGCGGGGGCTTCCCGAGCGCCATCGCGAGGCCCCTGAAGCGGCCCCAGTGGTAGGGGACCGCCCCGCCGCCGTGCGGGATGACGAACCGCAGGGTGGGAAAGTCGGCGAACAGGTCGCCCTGGACCACCTGCATGAACGCGGTGGTGTCGGCGTTGAGATAGTGCGCGCCGGTGGTGTGGAAGGCGGGGTTGACGCTCGTGCTGACGTGGATCATCGCCGGGACGTCGTACTCCGCCATCTTCTCGTAGAGCGGGTACCACGAGCGGTCGGTGAGCGGTGGCGCGGTCCAGTGGCCGCCCGAGGGGTCCGGGTTGAGGTTGACCGCGACGGCGCCGAACTCCTCGACGCAGCGCGTGAGTTCCGGGACGCAGGTGGCCGGATCGACGCCGGGCGACTGCGGGAGCATCGCGGCGGGTACGAAGCGCTCCGGGTACAACTGGCTCACCCGGAAGCAGAGTTCGTTGCAGATGGCCGCCCAGGCGGCGGAGGTCTCGAAGGCTCCGACGTGGTGCGCCATGAACGACGCGCGGGGCGAGAAGACCGTCATGTCGATGCCGCGCTCGTCCATCAGCCGCAACTGGTTCGGCTCGATGCTCTCGCGCAGCTCGTCGTCGCCGACGCGCAGGTCCGCGTGTGCGGGGGCGGCCGACGGATCGGTGAGGGAGGCGATCTGCCGCGTGCGCCACGCCTCCAGGGCCGGTGGGGCGGTCGTGTAGTGACCGTGACAGTCGATGATCATTACGGCGTCCTTCTCGGGCTGCTGGGTGCCGTGCAGCCTGGCCCCGCCCCGCACCGGCGGACGAGAGGGCGCAACGCAGAACTAACCTCCCCTTAACACTCCGGCGAGCACCCGGTCGGTGTGGTCTACATTCGGCTGCAGACCGTCGACGGAGCGGCCCGAAGGAGGTGTGCGGAGTGCAGATACTGCTGGCCGAGGACGACGACGGGGTCGCCGCGGCGCTCGTGGAGGTCCTCTACGACCACGGCCACGTCACCCGACGCGTCCGCTACGGCCGGGACGTCCTGACCTACCACCGCAGCTCCGACCTGCTCCTTCTCGACCTGGGCCTGCCCGACACCGACGGCCTGGACGTGCTGCGCGCCCTGCGCGCGGTCAGTGACATGTCGGTCGTGGTGCTCACCGCCCGCGGCGACGAACGTTCGGTCGTACGCGGACTGCGGCTCGGGGCCGACGACTATCTCGTCAAGCCGGTACGCCTCGCCGAGCTGCTCGCGCGGATCGACGCCGTCACCCGGCGGACCGCGGCGAAGGACGGTCCGACGGCGCGGACGGTCCGGGCCGGTGACGTCGAGGTGGATCTCGACGCGCGCCGGGTCCGGGTCGGCGGGGCCGAGGTCGAGCTGACCACCAAGGAGTTCGACATCCTCGCCGTGCTGGCCGGCCGGGCGGGCACCGCGGTCAGCCGTGAACAGCTCCTGGACGAGGTGTGGGGCGACGCCTACCACGCCGTGTCCCGGTCGCTCGACGTCCACCTCACGCAGGTGCGTGCCAAGCTCGCCCGCCCCGAGCTGCTCACCACGATCCGGGGCTTCGGCTACCGCTTCGGGGACCCCGGGAACTGAGGAGCCGACGCGTGCGCACCCGGGTCCAGGCCGCGCTGCTGCTGTTCGTCGTGATCGCGGTGGCCGCGTTCGCCGTACCGCTGCTGCTGTTCACCGCGTCCGACCGCACCCAGCAACTGGTCCTCGCCCGCAGCGCGGACCTCGACCGCTTCGCGTCCCTCATGGACCAGGCCGCGCAGACCGGCGACACCTCGGCCGTCACCGCCGAGGCCCGCCGCTACACCCAGTTGTACGGCGAACCGCTCGTCGTCACCGACACCCGCCGCAGACCGGTCGTCCAGACCGGCGGTATGCGGGCCGCCGACCCCGCCGTCGGCCGGCTCCTGGACGCGGCGCTGCGCAACCAGACCGCGCATCCCACCGGCGCGCTGCGTCCCTGGTCGAAGGGGTCCCGGATGTTCGCCGAGCCGGCGGGCACCGGGACCCGGGTCTCCGGCGCCGTCGTGCTCCGGGCCTCGGTCGGGACCGCGGCGGAGGACATCACCCGGCGCTGGGCCGCCGTCATCGCGGGGACTGCTCTGGTCGCCGTCGCCTGCACGGTCCTCGCCCGGGCCGCGACCCGGTGGGTGGTCAGCCCGCTGCGCCGCCTGGACCGCGCGGTCGGACAACTCGCCGCGGGGCTCCCGCCCGAACAGACCAGGGCCGGCGGCCCACCGGAACTGCGCCAGCTCGCGACCGGCTTCAACCGCATGGCGCGTACGGTCACGGCGGCCCTGGAACAGCAGCGCCGACTCGTCGCCGACACCTCCCACCAGATGCGCAACCCCATGGCCGCGCTCCGGTTGCGCGTCGACGCCCTGCACCGCCACCTGCCCGCGTCCGCCGACCGCACGTACACGGGCGTGACCACCGAACTCGACCGTCTGGAGACCCTGCTCGACGACATGCTGACCCTCGCCACCGCGGAACACCGGGCCGGGGAACTGGCCGTGACCGACGACTCCGACGCACACTGCGACGCCACGGCGGTCGCGACCGCCCAGTACCGGCTGTGGGAGCCGGTCGCCCACCGCGCCGGCACCCGCCTCACCCTGCACACCGCCGCGAACCCGGTCATGGCCGCCTGCACGGACCACGAGCTCGCCCAGATCACGGACATCCTCCTGGACAACGCCATCAAGTACGCGGGTCCGGACGCCGAGATCTCCCTGCGCTGCACCGTCGAAGGCCGGCTCGTCGCCGTCACGGTGACGGACGACGGACCCGGCCTGACCTCGGAGGAGATCACCCAGGCCACCACGAGATTCTGGCGCTCCGGCCGACAACGACAGGACGGGACGGCCGGTACGGGCCTGGGGCTGGCCATCGTCGAACAGTTGCTGGCGGGCCGGGGAGGCCGACTGGAACTGGGGCCCGCGCGACCGCGAGGACTGCGGGCCGCGACCCTCGTACCGTGCGCCTTGACCGACGCGGCCGACCGCGGCGACGGCGGCGGGACGACCGGCCCCGGCCAGGTCCGTCGCCCTTCGCGCGGGCGACCCCCTGCCGATCCCGGGGCGACCGCGGCCCGCCGTGATCCGCGCGGCGGTACCCGATGACCCGCCCTGTCGACCGCCGCACGCTTCTCCACGCCGCCCTCGGCGCGACGACCGCGGCCGTCCTCGGGGGCGCCCTCACGGGCGACGTCTCCAGGAAGCGGCCCGGACCGAGCGGCGTCCTGCGCTTCGCGACCGGAGAACCCACGGCCTTCTACGAGGCGTTCGGCCGCCTCTTCGCCGCCGAACTCACGGCGGCGTACCCCCGCCTGAGCTGCCGCGTCCGCACCACCCCGGGCAGCCTCACCAACATCGAACTGCTCCGCGACCGCCGTGCCGATCTCGCGCTCGTCCTCACCGACACCGCGCGGGCGGCCCAGCGCACCGCCCTCTTCCCGCGCCCCGTGCCCCTGCGCGCGATCGGCAGGCTGTACGAGACCTACCTCCAGTTCGTGGTCCGCGCCGACTCGCCCGTGCGTACGGTCGCCGACCTGGCCGGACACACCGTGTCGCTCGGCGCGGCCGGATCGGGCGCGGCCGTACTCGGCGAACAGATCCTGCACGCCGCGGGTCTGTCGCCGGGCACCGAGGTCGCCGTACGCCATCTCCCGCTGGCCGATGCGGCCGACGCCCTGCGGGCGGGCTCGGTCGACGCGTTGCTCGTGGCGGGCGGCGTACCGCTGCCGGTTCTGTCCGAGCTGGACGACCGGTTCGGTCTGCGGTTCCTGCCGCTGGCCGGCCTGCTGCCCCGGCTCGGCGGCCAGGGCGGCCAGGCGGGCTCGGGCCTGGAAGAGGTGTCCTTGCCGCAGGGCGCGTACCGGTCGGCGGGCGGGGTCGCCACCATCGGGGTGTCCAACCTGCTGGTGTGCCGTCCCGAACTGTCCCGCGGCGTGGCCGAGGCGCTCACCCGCCTGCTGGTCCAGCGCGCGACCGAACTCGTTCCCCCCAACGCCGTCGGCACCCAGTTCCTCGACGTCCGCAGCCTCATCGGCACCGGCGCCGTCCCTCTGCACCCAGGGGCGATCGCGGCCTACCGCGCGCTGCACGGCTGAGCCCCGGACGACGTTCCGGGCGTCCGGCCGGAACGTCGACGACGACCTTGCCGGTGTACCGCGGTACCAGTGACCAGCGCTCATTGTGACCTCCGGGTCCACGGGTCGCGCCGTGGCCGCTCCTAGCCTCGAAGCAGTGACCCGGCCGGATGCCGGGCCAGACACAGGCGGGGAGCGGCACCGTGATCGAAGTTCGTGGACTGACCAAGCGGTACGGGGACAGGACGGCGGTGGACGACCTGAGTTTCACCGCCCCGCCCGGACAGGTCACCGGGTTCCTGGGGCCCAACGGGGCGGGCAAGTCCACCACCATGCGCATGATCGTGGGCCTGGACGCGCCGACCGGCGGCACGGCCCTCGTCAACGGCAAGCGCTACGCCCAACACCGCGCCCCCTTGCAGGAGTTGGGGGTATTGCTGGAAGCGAAGGCCGTGCATCCGGGCCGCTCCGCGTTCAACCACCTCATGGCGCTGGCGTACACCCATGGTGTGCCGCGTCGACGGGTGGACGAGGTCATCGACCTCGCCGGTCTGCACGCCGTGGCGCACAAGCGGGTCGGGGCGTTCTCGCTGGGGATGGGGCAGCGGCTGGGCATCGCCGCCGCGCTCCTCGGTGACCCCGCGGTGGTGATGCTGGACGAGCCGGTCAACGGGCTCGACCCCGAAGGGGTGCGCTGGGTACGGGAGTTGCTGCGCGGCCTGGCCGCCGAGGGGCGCACCGTGATGCTGTCCTCACACCTGATGAGCGAGATGGCGCAGACCGCCGACCGTCTGGTGGTCGTGGGCCGGGGCCGGTTGCTGGCCGAGACGACCGTCGACGCGCTGGTGGAGCAGTCGGAGGACAAGGGGGTGCGGGTGGCCACCGGTGAGCCCGCGCGGCTGCGCTCGCTGCTGGCCGGCCCCGGCGTCTCCGTCACCTCGGCGGGCGCCGAGCGGCTTGTCGTCTCCGGTCTGGACACGCGGCGGATCGGGGAAGTGGCCGCCGAGCACCAGGTGCCGCTGTACGAACTGGTCACCGAGTCGGTGTCGTTGGAGGAGGCGTTCATGAAGCTGACCCAGGACGCGGTGGAGTACCACAGCAGCGATGTGCGGAGGGCCGCCTGATGACCGTGAGCACCCTCACCACCACCCCACCGGTGTACCGCGTGACCGGCCGGCGGGTGGTCCGCTCCGAATGGTCCAAGTTCTGGTCGCTGCGCTCCAGTTGGATCACGCTGGGGGTGGCCGTGCTGTTCCTGGTGGTCATCGGAGGAGTGGCCGCCGCCGTCTACAGTCCGAGCGGCCCGCTGGGCGGCAAGGACGCGGCGTCCGGAGCGGCACTGACCCTGGCGCTGGCCGGCACCAACCTGGCGGCACTGGCTGTCGGTGCGTTGGGTGTCCTGCTGTCGGCGGGGGAGTACAGCACAGGGATGGTCCGCTCGACGTTCGCCGCGGTGCCGGGCCGGCTGCCCGTGCTGTGGGCGAAGTGCGCGGTCTACGGTCCGATCGCGTTCGTCACGTCCACTGTCGGCGCCCTGGTGTCTTTCCTGCTGGGGAGCGCCGCCCTGCACGGCGAGAAGATCGCCCTGTCCCTGGGGGACGCCGGGGTCTTCCGGTGTCTGCTGGGCGCGGGACTGTATCTGGGCCTGGTGGGTGTGTACGGCGTGACGGTCGGCCTGCTGGTGCGCAACAACGCCGGAGGAATTGCGATCCTGGCCGGTGTGGTCCTCGTCCTGCCCGGCCTGACCGGGCTGCTGCCCAGCTCGCTGGGGGACACGGTCAGCCGGTATCTGCCCAGCAACGCCGGCCAGTCGGTGATGACCCTGCACGAGTCCAGCGACTCCCTGGTCAGCCCCGGAGCAGGGGTGACGGCGCTGCTGGTGTGGGCCGTACTGCTGCTGGCCGGTGCCGCCTACCGGCTGCGTCGCAGTGACGTCTGAGGTCGCGTCCGCGAGGATGGAGCCGATGAACGACAGGACGACGGCACGGTCGGCCCGGGCAGGGGCGACCGCGCCCTCGCCCGGGTCGGACGCCGTCTGGGCGCACCCCGTGATGCGGCTGCTGTTGCGGGTGCTGGGGCGGCTGCGGGCGGCCGATCGGCGGCGTCCGTGGCTCCTCGACACCACCGTGGTGGTCCTTGTGGCCGCCGCCGCGCCGCCGGACCTGCTCGTGCACAGCCCCGGTCACCCTGTGTCGCGCCCGGTGGGTGCCGGTCTGCCGGTCGGTGTGGTGCTGGCCGTCGCGGCCGTGCTCGTCGTCCCACTGTGGTGGCGGCGCCGTCATCCCGCCGCGGTCTTCGGTGCCTGCCTCGTGGTGTGCCCGGTGATGTGGTCGCTGGGTCTGGGGCCCGCGGCCGCCGCCGTGCTGCTGATCGCCCTGTTCGACCTCGCCCTGCACGCTTCGCCGCGAGCGATCTGCTGGGCGCTGCCGGTGACCGTGGCGGGGTGGGTGCTGCTCGTGGTCACCGTGATCCCGGCGGCCAGTCCGGTGGCGTTCCTGGTCCTGTCCGTCGGCACCGGCGTCGGGTCCGTGGCCCTGGGCCTGACCGTCCGGATCAGCCGGCTCTACCTGTCCGCGTTGCGGGACCGGGCGGCGCGGCTGGAGGTCGAGCGGGACCAGCGCGTCCGGCTGACGGCGGCGGCGGAGCGCTCGCGGATCGCGCGCGAGATGCACGACATCGTCGGCCACAACCTGTCGGTCATGGTCAACCTCGCCGACGGCGCCGCGGTGCTCACCACCCGGGACCCCGCCCGGACCGAGCAGGCCCTCCATCTCATCGGCGACACCGGGCGGCAGGCGATGGACGAACTCCGGCGCGTGCTGGGGGTGTTGCGCGAGTCTTCGGAGCCGGAGGACACCGCGCGGTCCCCGCAGCCGGGTGTCCGGGATCTGGAGACCCTGCTCGACCGGGTGCGGGCGGCCGGTCTGCCGGTGGCCTACCGCACCGTCGGCCCCGTCGACGCGTTGGGCCGCGGCGTGCAGCTCACGGTCTTCCGCGTGGTGCAGGAAGCCCTGACCAACACCCTCAAACACGTCGGCCCGGGTGCCACGGCCGACGTAACGGTCGTGGTCGAGGACCGCCGGCTCCGCGTGCGGGTCACCGACACCGGTTCGCTGTCGCGGGAACGGTCCACGGCTCACCGCGGGGACAGCGGACACGGCCTGGTCGGCATCCGCCAGCGGGCCGCGCTCTACGACGGCACCGCAACCATCGGACCACGCGACGACGGCCAGGGATGGATCGTGGACGTCCTGCTGGATCCGTCCGCCTCGGCCACCTCCGGAGAGCCCACGCCATGACCACCATCCTGATCGCCGACGACCAGCCGTTGCCCCGCATGGGTTTCCGGATGCTGCTCGACGGTTCCCCCGGCGTGAGCGTCGTCGGCGAGGCCGACAACGGGGCGCAGGCCGTCCGTATGGCGGCCGAACTGAGCCCCGACGTGGTCCTGATGGACGTACGGATGCCGGGTCTCGACGGCATCGAGGCGACCCGCCGGATCGTGGCGGCGGGCGGGCGCACCCGGGTGCTCATCCTGACCACCTTCGACCTCGACGAGTACGCCTACGCCGGTCTGCGCGCCGGGGCCAGCGGCTTCCTGCTCAAGGACGTCCGCCCGACGGAACTCCTCGCCGGGATCCAGGCGGTCGCGACCGGCGACGCCGTCGTGTCCCCCCGGCTCACCCGCCGTCTGCTCGACGCCCACGCCCATGACGTCCTCGCGCCCGATGCCGAGCCGCGCACGGACCCGCGGCTGGCGGCGCTCACCGAACGCGAGCACGAGGTGCTCGTGGCCATCGGTACCGGCTGGACGAACGCGGAGATCGCCGAACGTCTGGTCCTGACCGAGTCCACCGTGAAGAAGCACGTGGGCCGGGTGCTGGCCAAGGTCGGTGCCCGGGACCGTATCCAGGCGGTCATCCTCGCCTACGACGCGGGACTCGTCGCTCCCCGGCAGTGAGCACAGCGACTTTTAGTGTCGAAGACATGACAGTGTGCCGCCGAGGTGACTCGGCGGCACACTGCCGTGCGTCAGGCTTCTTGTCTCAGTCGGTCGGCGTCGAGGCGGTGTGCTTCTTGTACAGCTTCAGCGGTACCCGGCTGATGATCGAGTCGAGGGAGGAGTTGTTGCGCCCGTCGGCCCAGGTGACGTAGGCGTACCTGTCGGTCAGCGTGATGCCCGACCAGCGGTCACCAGGAGGGCCCATCTCCCCGACCGGCTCGGTCACGTGGTTGACCTGCACGGGGTCGCTGAACGAGCGTCCGTGGTCGAACGAGACGACCGAGAACGCGTCGCCCGTGGTGGTCCGCCACATGACACCCAGGTCGCCGTTGGCGCCGAAGTCGATCGCCGGGCGTTGGGCGTTCGGGGTGGCGATCGTCGTCGGGCCGTTCCAGGTCTTGCCGGCGTCCGGGGTGACGTAGACCTCCAGGGTGTGGGAGTCCCGGGGCACCATGACGGCGAAGCGGCCGCGGTGTGAGGTGTCGGCGGCGACCCACGGGACGGGGTCGGCGGCGGCACCCAGTCCCGGGGTCGGCACCAGAGAACCGGTGCCCGCCGCGACGGGGGCTCCCCGGCCGTCCTCGACGGTGGTGTTCGTCCACGTCTTGCCGTCGTTACGGCTGACGTGGAAGTTCACCGGCTTGCCCGCTTCCTGGGACGCGGACACGAGGATCCCGCCGTACACGGCGATCTCCCGCCCCGGATAGCCGCACACGAGCGGGATGTCCGGCGCCACCTCGATGCAGGGCATCGGCCCGGGGATCACCCGCGAGTCACTGCTGAAGGTCTTCCCGCCGTCGGCGCTGACGGAGACCGCGCTCGGGTACTCCCACGCCGCTCCGGCGACCGCGTAGACCTTGCCGGTCGCGGCGTCCACCCGCATCTTCGGGGCGCCGCCCAGGAGCAGCGGTGTGGACACCGGGTCGGTCCAGGTCCTGCCGCCGTCGGTCGACTTCGCGACCTGGTTGTGGTTCACCAGGTTCGCGTCCAGGCCGGAGCTGACCTGGTTGTTGTCCACGTACACGGTGCCCTTCGCGTCGAACTGCACGCTCGGCTCACCGCACTTGGGCGCGGCCGTGCCCAGCGGCCACGCCACCTGGGTCCAGGTGTCGCCCCTGTCGTTGGAGTAGGCCAGGAAACAACCGCCGTCGACCGGCTCCAGGCCCGGCGACGGCGGGAAGATCGTCGAGACGAAGACGAGGTTCTTAGGATTCCTCGGGTTGACGGCGACCGTGGGCTGGCCCTCTTTGGTGGCCGGCATGTCGGTGACGTCGACTTCGTGAATGGCCGCGTTGCCTGCGCCAATCGGCGAGGCCACGGCGGCGGGTGTTCCATATACCAGGAACAGTGCGGAGAATGCCGCCGCGCTTAACGTCGCGGATGAACTTCTGAACAGCACCATGTGATCCTCGATTTCCACGTCCGGTAGAACAGAATTCGTTTGTTCTCTGCGACAGGGGGCCGAATTACCAAAGGGCGAAATCGACTGCGCCAGGCGGTAGACCGGCTTCTCTTCGCTTCGTTGTGATCCGGCCCGCTCAGGCTAGAGAGAATCGCTGTCGTGTCCGTGGGACCACGGGAGACAAATGACCCGACGGCGTGGTACCGCAGTACCATTCCGTCGAATGAATCAGTGGATTCCGTGGGAACCCTGGCTGCTGCGGCGAAACGCCTCTGGGGTGGAGGACATGCCCGTTGCCTCAGTGACTGCCGCCGCTCGCCTGGGAGTTGTTCCGGAACGCCAGCACGGCCAGCACTCTGCGGTGTCCGCTGTCGCTCGGTGGCAGCCGCAGTTTGAGGAAGATGTTGCCGATGTGTTTGCTGACCGAACGTGCCGCGATGACAAGGGTCTTGGCGATCGTCACGTTGTCGTAGCCCTCGGCCATGAGCGCCAGCACCTCGCGTTCACGCGGCGTCAGCAGGTCCAGCGGCGAGTCCCGTCGGCGGGTCAGCAGTTCGCCCACCACTTCGGGGTCGAGGGCGGTGCCGCCGGCCGCGACCCGCTCCAGTGCGTCGAGGAACTCGTCCACCCTGCCCACCCGGTCCTTGACCAGGTAACCGACCCCTCTCGCGCCGTCGGCCAGCAGCTTTGCCGCGTACGACTCCTCGACGTACTGCGAGAGCACCAGCACCGGCAGTCCGGGGATCCGCTGCCGTGCTTCGAGCGCCGCATGCAGCCCCTCGTCGCGGAATTCCGGCGGCATCCGCAGGTCGAGCACTGCCGCGTCCGGGCGGTGTTCCAGGAGCGCGGGGAGAATCTCCGGGCCGGTAGCGACTACGCCCACGACTTCGTGCCCGGCCGAGTTGAGCAGCAGGACGATCCCCTGCCGGAGCAGGGCGTTGCCCTCGGCGATCACTACTCTCACAGCGGCGGCTCCCCGGTTCTGGTCACCACGGGCACGGGAGCTCCACCCTGATCGGGCGCGTCCGCGCCTCCCTGCCCTTCGTCCCGGACGACGACTCCCAACCCGGTGCCGAAGCAGTCGAGTTGGGCCGAAGGGCGCCGGGTTCCGCGGTGACCGGGGATCGGCGGACGGATGCCGCGCACGACGTGCCGCGGTGCCGACAGCACTTCCCGGGCCTGCTCGTGCAGGACGGTCCTGGTCACGATCCCATCCCCTTCGGCGTTGTCGGTCGGCGGCATCCACGGTCGGTGAGGCGTCAGACGTTCGCCTCGGCGACCTCCGCGGTGTCCGCCGGGCCATCGGTGGCCGGCCCTTCTTGAGAGGTGATGCGCCGGCGTGGGATGAAGGAGGCGATGACGAAGGCGAGGACGGCCGAGCCCGCGCCGATGGCCATCACCACCTTGAAGCCGTTCTCGGCGGGCAGTGGGTTGCCGCCGAAGTCGGTGGTCATCCGGGCGAGGACGACGCCGGCGACGGCGCCGGCGAAAGAGGTGCCGATGGACCGCATCAGGGTGTTGAGGCTGTTGGCGGCGGCCGTCTCGGAGGCGGGTACGGCGTCCATGATGAGGGCGGGCATGGCGCCGTAGGCGAAGCCGATGCCGGCTCCGATGGTGCAGGCGATCAGCGTGATGTGCCAGACCTCGGACATCAGCACGAGGCTCAGGCCGTAGCCGGCGGCGACGACGACGGCACCGCACATCAGGGTGATCTTCGGGCCCTTGGCCCTGGTGACGCGTGCCGACACGGCGGACATCGTCATCATCACCAGGCCCTGCGGTGCCAGTACCAGGCCCACGGCCAGCATGGACCTGCCGAGGCCGTAGCCGGTCGCCTCGGGCAGTTGGAGCACCTGCGGCAGTACCAGGGACATCGCGAACATCGAGAAGCCGATCGCCACCGAGGCGAGGTTGGTGACCAGTACCTGGCGGCGGGCGGTGGTCCGCAGGTCCACCAGTGGCCGGCCGGTGCGCAGTTCGTAGTAGCCCCACACCGGCAGGACGACGAACGTGGTGGCGAACAGGCCGAGTGTGGAGGTGCTCGTCCAGCCCCAGTCGCTGCCCTTGGAGACGGCCAGCAGCAGGCAGACCAGGCCGACCGCCATGCCGAAGGCGCCGATCAGGTCGAAGCGGCCGCCGGTGCGGACCTCCGACTCGGGTACGAGGACCAGGACGAGTGCGAGGGCGACGGCGCCGAGGGCGGCCGAGGTCCAGAACAGTACGTGCCAGTCGAAGTTGTCGGCGATGAAGGCGGAGGAGGGCAGGCCGAGGGCGCCGCCGACGCCGAGGGAGGCGCTCATCAGCGCGGTGGCGCCGGCCAGCTTCTCGGCGGGCAGCACGTCGCGCATGACGCTGATGCCGAGCGGGATGACACCGGCGGCCAGACCCTGCAGAGCTCGTCCGGCGATCATCGGGATCACGGAGTCGCTCAGCGCGCAGACGACCGAGCCGGCCATCAGAAGGACGATGCTGACCAGCAGCATGCGGCGCTTGCCGTACATGTCGCCGAGGCGGCCGATCACCGGCGTGGCGACGGCGGCGGCGAGCAGGGTGGCGGTGACCGCCCAGGCGGTGTTCGACGCCGAGGCGTCGAGGAGCCGGGGCAGCTCGGGGACGATCGGGATGACGAGCGTCTGCATCAGCGAGACGACGATTCCGGCGAAGGCCAGCACCGCCACCACTGTGTTCGGCCTCACCGGGGCGGAGCGCCCGACGGCTGAGGGCCGGGCAGGGGTGTCGGACATGGAACGGCCTCCATGGAAAGGAACAAGGGGAAGAGAGCAGAGGGAGACGCAACTGCCGGAACCCGGCACGTCTTCCGCCGTCCTGGGCTACGCGTCGAAGACGACGACGACCTTCTCCGCGGCGCCCGGCGTCAGCGTGAGCTCGAAGGCGCGGTCGGCTTCGGCGAACGGGACGCGGTGACTGATCAGTTTCTCGAACCGCTCGTGGTGCTCCACGATCTCCGGGGTCACCTCGAAGATCTCCGTGGGGTAGCCCTGCGAGGCGACGAGGGTCAGTTCGCTGCGGAGCATGCCGCCCAGATCGATGTCCGAGCCCTTCTTCTGTACGGCGACCATGACCAGCTTGGCGCCCCACTTCGCGGCGTCGACGACGGCCTGGAAGACGGCGGGGGCGCCGGCGGCGTCGATGTAGACGTCGGTGCCCGCGCGGGGCTGGCCGAGCGCGTTGGTGGCCTGTCCGTGCAGTTCCGTCAGGCGCGCGGTGACGTCCTCCGCCGCGGAGTCGATCACGGCGTCCGCGCCCACGGAGAGCGCGGTGTCGAGCCGGGAGGGGATGACGTCGGCGACGACGACGTGCTCGACCCCGCGCAGCTTCAGCCAGATCGCCGCGCCCAGACCGATCGGCCCGGCACCGAAGACGACCACCTTGTCCCCGGGGCCCGCCTGGGAGCGGTTGACGGCGTGCCGGGCCACCGCCATCGGCTCGTTGAGGGCGGCGACGTCGAAGGGCACGGTGTCGGGGAAGACGGCGAGGCTCCTGCCGACGACGGCGTTCTCGACGAGGAGGTACTCGCTCATCCCGCCGAACTTCCCGCCGCAGCCGATGAGCCCCGTCGGAGCGTCCTGCGGATTGACGACCACACGATCGCCCACCTTCAGGTCGGCGACCTCGGTACCCACGTCGACGATCTCGCCGGCCGGCTCGTGGCCCAACGGCACGGGAACGAGATCCCCGCCCAGATGTGCCCTGGCCGGCATGCCGCCCATGTGGAGAAAGGTGACGTCGGTGCCGCAGATGCCGCAGGCGCGGATCTTCAGCAGCACGTCCTTCGGGCCGGGCACCGGACGCTCGACGTCGACTGTCTCGATCTTGCCGACGCCACCGGTCCGTACGGACTTCATCGTGGCCATGAGGAGCTCTCTTTCAGAACCTTGCTGAGTACAGGAGGGGGTGGACGGTTCGTCAGGCGGCGGACCAGCCCTCGTCGACGGGCAGGACGGTGCCGTTGATGTGGGCGGCGGCGTCGGAGGCGAGGAACACGATGGCGTTGGCCTGCTCCTCGACGGTGGCGACGCGTCCGGTACCGCCGAAACGGGGAGAGAAGACGTTGTGGCCGTGAGCCTTGGCCAGAGCGGCGATCGGGAGGTCGGTCCCGTTGCTCCCCGGGGCAATGGCGTTGGTGCGGATGCCGACGCCGACGTAGGTCACGGCGAGTGACCTGACCAGGCCGATGACGCCGTGCTTGGAGGCGGTGCAGGCGGCTCCGGCGATGCTGCCGCGCAGTCCGGCCTCGGCAGCGGTGAAGACGATCGAGCCGCGCTCCTCGGCCATCATGTGCGGCAGTACGGCGCGGGTCAGCAGGAACGGTGCCGTCAAGTTCACCTCGATGACGCGGTACCACTCGGCGTCGCCGGTCTCGCTGACGACCGACATCCGGTCCATGATCGCGGCGTTGTGCACGAGGACGTGCACGCCGCCGAAGGCATCGACGGCGGTGTCGACGACCTGGTCCACGATCAGTTGGTCGCTGAGGTCGCCGACCACGGCGAGGGCGGTTCCTCCCACCTCCGCGACCGCCTTGACGGTCTCTTCGGCCCCCGCCCGTCTCAGGTCCGCGACCAGCACGTACGCGCCCTCGCGCGCGAACCGCACGGCCGCGGCACGGCCGGTGCCGGACCCGGCACCGGTGACGATCACGCTGCGCCCTTCAAGACCTGTGCTCATGGCGGGTGCTCCTTCTTGCCCAGGTGGGTGTGGGCTGTTCCGGGTACGGGAGAGGTGGCCGGTTCCGTCAGGTCGCGGCGTCGTCGGGGATCTCGGACCCGGCGGCGGACGGGGTGTCCGTCCGCCGCCGGGTCCGGGGAGAGCGCCGGTCTCCGTCCCCACGGGGCCGGCGCTCCGGGGACGCCTCCGCTCACAGCGCCCCGGTCTGCTGGTCGGCGCGGGAACTGCCCGGCGGGCTGCCGGCCGGACGCCGGGTCAGCCGAGCCTGATCTGGTCCGTGCCGTGGCCGATGTGCGCGACGACGAGTCCGGCGGCCGACACTTCGGCGTACTCGGCGGTGTGGTGCCGGAAGCTCTGTCCGGCGTTCGCGCCCCGCCTGACCTCGACCGTCCACCGGAGCTCGTGGAAGAAGAACCAGTCGTCGAAGTGGCGGTTGACGACGTCGATCGAGCGGACGGAGTACTCCTCGTAGAAGGCTTCGAGGTGGGCCCTCAGGTCGTCCCTGGTGTGCATCTCGGGCAGGGTCCCGGAATGCGACACGTAGTCGCGGACGCCCCCCTGGATCTCGGGGTGGGCCTTCTCGACGATCGTGTCGACATCGCCCTTGCGATACGCGTCGAGGAGGGTCTCGTGCAGGCCGGCCACCGCGTACCGGCCGGCCAGCACCCCGTCGGCAGGGTCTCCCGGCATGCTGTCCTGCTGGGTCCTGCCCCAGAACAGCTCCCCGGTGATGCCCTCGGAGCCCATCGTCGGGAACAGCACGACGACCGGCCGCTCGCTCTCCTCACCGGTCGCCTTGAGGCGCCCTCGCCCACGGCCGCTGACGAAGGTGTACCAAGAGGTGTTGATCTCCGCCACGGGGCGGATCGCCACCACGGCGGCGAACCGGTGCATGCCACGGTAGGACGCGGCGATCTCGTCGAACGTCGTGACGATGCGCTGGGTCGGAAGCTCCTTGCCCTCCTCCACCGACGGGCTGACGGTGTACGCGTAGGGGCCGCTCGGTGCCAGCGTCGCCAGGATGTCGTCGATGATGTCGACGTACTCGGCCCTGACGTGCCTCCAGGCGGTCTCCGAGGACTGCACCTGCAGATCCGACGTCGCGAGCAGGTCCTCGACCTTGGCCCTGTCTTTCATGGTCTTCCTTTCTGGGGGCGGGAAGCCCGAAGGTGTGAGAGTGGGGGAACCTTCTGCCGGAGAGCCGCACGTCGTCGGAACGGGGCAGAGCTCCGCTCCGGCGGGCAACTCCCCGTCGGGGTAAAGAAGTTGATCGCCCGGTCCGATCCGGTCCGCGGGCTCGTCCGGGCTCGTCCGGGCGCGGTCGGCCGACAGGCATGGGGACTCAGGGGACCGGGCGGTCATCGGGTCGATGACACCGATGGCCTTGCCGTCGGCTTCGCCCGGTCGCCGGTCTTCACCGTCGGATCCCGGGCGGGAGCGGAGGGGCAGTCGTCGTCAGGGGCGAACTGCTGCGCGGGCCGTCCTGCTTCACGGGCGCCCGCTTCGGCGTCGCGCCGTGCGGTGCTGTGCGTGTGGGGGGGCGTACCTCCGTGCTGGTGTGCCGGAAAAGCTGTGAGACGGATGAGGCGCCTCTGTGAGACATCCTGGTGGACCGGACCTCCTGGTCGGAGGGCACGGCCTCTTCCCGGGGGGAATCCCTCACGAACGCGGGAGGAACGCGGTGAGGCGTCCCTCCATCACGGCCAGCGCCAGGTCCAGGCGTGAGCGGCAGCCCGTCCTGGCGAACACATGGGTGAGGTTGTTCTCGACGGTCTTCTCGCTCACCCCGAGTTCCCTCGCGATCTGCCGGTTGGTCAGACCCCGCCCGACCAGGGCGGCGATGCGCCCTTCGAGGCCGGACAGGGCGGCGGGGCCGCCACGGCCGGTGTCGTCGCCGGGCGGGGTCATGCCGGACGTCCGCATCGACTCCGCGATCGTCGTCCGATGGAGCCCGTCGCCGACGCTCCGGGCGATCTCGTGGGCCTCGCGGTACCACGGACGCGGGTCGTCGGCCAGGAGCGCGACGGTCATGCACGCCCGCAGCAGTTCGCTCCGGCCGCCACGCTCGCGCAGGACGTCCACCGCGTGGCGCGCGCTGACGACGTCGCGCTCGGCGAAGGCGCGGGTGATGAGCGCGGGCACCTGCAGCTCCCTTCCGCCCAGCCGTGCGTACCACCGTTCCGCATCGTCCCGCAGGCGGGGCAGCAGCTCTCGGTGACCGCCCTCCGCCCACTCGGCGAACGCGAGCCGGACAAGCAGCCAGCCGATGCCCACCACACTCCGCTCACCGGTCTGTTCCGCCGGCTGTCCGCAGTGGACCCAGCCCAGTCTCCGGGCCCGTTCCCAGTCCTCGGTCCGGTAGGCGAGGCCCATGGCGGCCCAGGCCCGCAGTGCGGGAAAGGGGCAGTCGTCCCCCGTCAGCTCCAGCCACGCGGCGCTGCGCTCGTAGTCGCCCAGCGTCGAGTGCACCTCTGCGGCGATCAGACGGACGGCATGGTGGACGGGGGTGTGGGGCGGCCCGGCCAGTTCGAGTGCCCGGGCCCCGGACGGGATGCCGGCCCAGTTGCCGTCCTGGTAGTCCCGCATGATGCGGGTGCAGGCCGCCAGCGGGCCGGTGACCGGTTCGCCGTAGGCCGCCGTCCCCAGCACCTGCCGAAAGAGTGCCACCGGGGCGAAGCGGTCGCCGTCGGTCACGTCGGCGCCGTCGGCGCCGTCGGGGCGGAGACAGGTGAAGACGGCGACGGCCTCGCTCGCCCGGAGCGGTTCCCGGCCGGTGAACCAGTCGTCGGCGAGCTCCAGCGCGCCGCGGGTCGCCGGGTCGCCGGCCAGGACTTCTCGTACCGGGGCCGGTACAGGTCGCCCGGTGTGGACGGCGGCCAGCGCCGCGTACGCCGCCAGTTCCGCCCGCCGAGGACCGCCACAGTCGGTGCGCACTCCTGCGGCCACGGCCACGGTCTCGGCGAGGCCCTCGTAGTCGCCCGTCCGCACCAACAGTGGCAACAGGGCGGCCAGGATGCGGGAGTACGCGATGTCACCGGGCTCGCAGTGGCGCAGGGCGGCCCGGTACCGACGTGCCGCCCGGACGGGGCAGGCCCCGAGCACCAGGGCGGCCTCGCGCTCCAGGAGCGGCACGACGGAGGGGACGGGCGGCAGCGCGGAGCCGGCCAGCACGATGTGGTCGGACATCACCGTCGGGTCGGGCGACGGCGTGCCGTCGCCGCGCAGGAGGTGTTCGGCGAGGACGCGGTGCACCTCGGCCACCTCGTCCCCCGCCGGGCCGGGCAGTACGGCGGGGACCAGCGCGGGGCAGGGCACGCGCAGTACCCCGTGGTCGTCGCACCCGAGGGCCCCGGCGGCGACGAGGCGGTCCACCGTGCGCCCGCAGGCCGCGAGAGCGTGCCCGGTGGCCGCCGCGAAGTCCGGCAGGTCGTCCATGGCGAAGCGGCCGGCCGAGGCGGCCAGCGCGAACAGTTGCCTGCCGATGCCGCCGCACTCCGCGACCCGCCGCACCAGGGCGTGATCGACGGGCAGCGCCGGCTCGGTCGCGGGGTCGCTCAGACACAGGCGGCCCTGGAACCGTACGAGACGGCCCTCGCGCCGCAGCGCCTCGAAGGTGTCCACAACGGTGCCCGGGTTTCCGGCCAGTGGGCCCAGGGCCGCGCGCATCGCGGGTGCCACGGCCTCGTCCAGTGGCTCACGGGCTGCGACGGCCATCAGGTCGTCGATCCGGTCGTCCGGCAGCGGGCCCAGGTCGATGACGCGATCCGCGAACGTGCGCGGCGAGGCCGAACCGGCCGGCCGGGTGGCCCACCCGTCCTCGCGGTACGTCGCGACGACCGTGCAGCCGACGCGATGGGCGGCGGCCACGACGAGCGCGGGGTCGGGGGCGGCATGCAGGTCGTCGATCAGTACGGCGCCGGGCGCGCTCTCGGCGAGGTGCTTGAAAAGCCGTAGCAGTTCGGCGAAGAGCGCGGATCGCGCGCCGGCCGAGCCGTAGCTCTCCGGTAGACAGAGGCGGTTCACCGCGGCCATCGCGTCGGCCGGCGGGGAATTCCCGATGTCGGGAAAGGAATCGCGGAACGCTTTCACCACCGCACGTGCGCCGAACAGATCCCAGCGCGGAATGGCGCCGGAGCAGTTGATCCGTACGATTCCGGGGCCGCGCGTGCGCCAGGTTCGGTGGATCTCCCGCAGCAGGGTCGTTTTCCCCATGCCCGGTTGTCCACGGACGACGAACAGCAGTGGGCGCCCGTACGCCTCGTCGACGGCCGACAGCTCGGTCTCCCTGTCGGACCCGGATCGACCTCCTCGCTGCACCACCGCGCCCGCCCTCCTCGTCGTATCGGCTCCCTTCGCTGGACAGACGCGGCCGGTTAGCATCTGGTTGACCCCTGTCCCCCTGCGAGGATCCATGCACACAGCGCACAGCGTCCCGCCCTACGCGCGGGTCGCCGTCGAGACGCTGCAAGCGATCCGTGCGCCCGGCTCTCCGAAACTCGTCGTGGTGAGCAGTACCTCCGGTATGGAACTCGGGTCCGTTCTCGATGAATTGTCGGCGTACGACAGGACGTACGGGGCGGAGGCACTCGGCGCCGCCCCGGAGACGATGCGCATTTCGTTCGCCGATTCTTCACCCAAATTTCAACTGTCCGAGCGGCTGCTCCGGCGCGGGGCCAGCGGGAGAAACCGCGGAACGGTGCTGGTATTCGAGCATCTCCAGCACCTCTCCCCGGACGAACTGCTCTCGCTGGAAGGCTTGGTCCGGCGGTTGGACGGGACGAGGACGCGCTGCGTGTGCACCGTGACGCTGCCCGTGTCCCGGGCGTCCCGCGCCGCGTTCGCCGCGGCGTTTTGCCGGTTGCGGCAGGACGGGCTGGTCCACCACGTGAACCTGCGCCCCCTCTCGCCGCGCCGGCTCGGTGACATGGTCACCGCCGAGATCGAGGCCAGGGCCGAACCTGCTCTGGTCTCCTGGCTGTGGCGTCTCACCCGAGGCTGGCCCGCCGCGGCCCGCGCGGTGCTGCGGACCGCCCGGGAGCAGGGCCTCATCAGGGTGGTCGACCGGCACGCCCATCTCGTCGGCGGCGACTCCCACACGCTTCCGTTCGCCATCGACGAACTGGTGCTGCCCGTCAGCAAGGCGGACGGTCCGGTCTGGGAGGTCGCCAAAGCGGTGGCCGTCCTCGGCCCGCTCGGCGAGGCCGTGCCGAGGCTGGCAGCCGAGGCCGTCTCCGTCACCGAACAGGAGGCCCGTGGTCTGCTCGCGCGGCTGGCGGAGGCCGGCGTACTGCGCTACCGCCGGTCCGACTCCGCCTGGGCGTATCGGCTGCCCTTGGCCGGGGCCGCCGTCGTGGCCTCGCTCGGTCCCTACGAGCGGCGGAACCTGGCCCGGATCGCCGTGTCCGCGCTGTGGCAGGGCACCGCGCGCTGCGCCGATCCCTCCTACCTTCCCGAGCAACTCGCGGCGGCGGGGAAACTGGTGGATCCCGAGCGGGCCAGAACCGAACTGCTCGCCGCCGCACAGCGGTTGGCGCACCACAACGGCGACGACGCGTACGACGACCACCGCGGCGTGCGATGGCTGCGGGCGGTCGCCGAGCTGACCTCCGACCCGGTGGAGCGGCCCCGTCTTCTGCTGGAGCACGCGAAACTCTGCTTGGCGCAGGGCAGGCCCGAGGAGGGCCTGAACTCCCTCCGGCTCGTGCAGCGGGCCCACCGCGACCACCTGCGTCCGGACCAGATGCTCGACGTCTGCTTCGCGCACCTGGCCGCTTTGTACCGGGCGGGCGAACTCGCCAGGCTGGAGGAGATCGCGACGGACGGCTCGCTTCAGAACCCCGGCCCGGACGGGCCCCTGGAGCGAGCCGTCACACGCGGGTGTGCCCTGCTGCTGCTCGGCCGTTGGGCCGAGGCCCGTGACCTGCTGAGGGCGGCCCGGCGACAGGACGAGAGCGGGTTGGACGAGTGGAAGGCCGAATTCCTCACCGCGACGGCGGAGTTGTGGCTGGGCACCAGGGAGGGGGTGGAGCGGAGCATCGCCACTCTGCCCGCTCGTCACCGTGCCGGCGAGGCGACGGCCGCCGAGGTG
Organism: Streptomyces sp. NBC_01478; assembly: GCF_036227225.1. GTDB lineage: Bacteria > Actinomycetota > Actinomycetes > Streptomycetales > Streptomycetaceae > Streptomyces. Next base: position 9,495,783 of record NZ_CP109444.1, read on the forward strand.
CACTGCCGGGTCGGCGAACTGCTGACGCTGGGCGAGGTCCGCCGAGCCGAACAACTCCTCGCCGACACGGGCAGAAACCTCCGGCAGTTGGGGTTGCCCAGCAGGATGCTCATCGCTCTCCATCGGGGGCGCCCGCGGGAAGCGATGGACCTGGCGCGCAGGAGCGCCGTCACCGGCGTGCACACCTGCGACGCCGTGCAGAGTGCGATGTACCACCACGCGGCGGTCCTGCTGGTGAGTGGCGGCAGGCCCACCCGCGCGGGCGAACTTCTCGGGCTGGCCCGCGCCAGGCAGCCCATGCTGCCCCATCTGCTCGCTTCGGCCCAGGCTCTGCGCGAACTGGTGTACGGAGAAGCCGACCAGGCGATGTCGCTCCTGCGGACGGCCGTGCGCCGCGCCGAGTCGGACGGCGTGGTGGCGGGGACCGACCTGCTGTGGCTGCGTGTGGCCGACGTCGCGATGCGGTCCGGCCGGCCCGAGGTCCTGAACGAGTGCCTGACGAAGGTCGAGGAAGTCGCCCGCAGGCTGGGCACCGAGCAGGCTGAGATGACCCGGCTCGTCCTGCACGCGGCCGTACACACCGACCATGGCGCGGCACGGGCCGCGAGGCGACTTGCCCAGCGCCGGCAGCAGCCGCAGGAGGAGTGCTCCGTGCTGGCGCGTCTGATCGGCTACGGCATGGGTGATCCGGCGATGCTGCGGGACACCTACGCCCTGTTCGGCGAACTCGACGCGCTGATGCCACGGTTCTGGCTGCGCCCCCGCATGCGCGCGTACGGAGTGGCGGTGCCGGGGCGACAGGCCACCGCGGAGGAGACCGAGCGGCTCCTCGCCGTGCTCGTCTCCGAGGGCCTGACGAACAAGCAGATCGCCCAGGTCCTCCGGACCAGCGAGAAGAGCGTCGAGGGCCGACTGTCGCGGCTGTTCTCCCGCACGGGCCACGGCTCACGGGTCGAACTCGCCATGGCGATGCTCGCCGGCCGACTCCGCCTGTGAAGATCCGGTCCGTCACGAACCACTCGACAGCCATCAGCACCAGGCGCTTAGAAGGCGCTTGTTCTATCCGGTCCGTGCTCCTGTAGCGCCGAGGCCCAGGAGCGGACTCGACCCCCCTCCCTGCCTCGTGTGAAGTTCCCGCCTCGGCGCGTAACGTGATGCCCCATGAAGATCCTCATCAGCGCCGACATGGAGGGTGCCACCGGCGTCACCTGGCCGGCCGACGTGTTGCCGGGGACACCGCAGTGGGAGCGGTGCCGGTCGATGTTCACCTCGGACGTGAACGCCGCCGTCCTCGGTTTCTACGACGGCGGCGCCGACGAAGTGCTCGTCAACGAGGCGCACTGGACGATGCGCAACCTGCTGCTCGAGCACCTCGACGAGCGCACCGAGATGCTCACCGGACGCCACAAGTCCCTCTCCATGGTGGAGGGTGTGCAGCACGGCGACATCGACGGCATCGCGTTCGTCGGCTACCACGCGGGCGCCGGCATGGAGGGCGTCCTCGCCCACACCTACCTCGCGAACTCGATCACCGGCGTGTGGCTCAACGACGTCCGCGCGAGCGAGGGTCTGCTCAACGCGCATGTCGTCGCCGAGTACGGGGTACCGGTGGTCCTGGTCACGGGTGACGACGTGGCCTGCGAGGACGCCCTCGGGTACGCGCCCGAGGCGCTGAAGGTGGCCGTCAAGGACCATGTGTCGCGGTACGCGGCCGTGTGCCGGACACCGGCCAGGACGGCCGCCGACATCCGCGCGGCGGCGAGGGAGGCGGCAAAACTGGCGGTCCGTCAGGAACCGGTCGGGGGCGGTCCGTTCACCGTCGCCCTGGAATTCGACGCCGAGCACCTCGCGATGGCCGCGACCGTCGTGCCCGGTGTCGACAGGGTCGGGGAGCGGAAGGTCGCCTACACCAGCGACACCATGTACGAGGGCATCCGGACCTTCAAGGCGGTCACGACGATCGTCTCGGCCGCGGTGGAGGAGCAGTATGGCTGACGTCGACGAACAGGCCCTGGCGGAGGTCGTGACGTTCACTTCCGACCTCATCCGCATCGACACGACCAACCGGGGCGGCGGCGACTGCCGGGAGCGGCCCGCCGCCGAGTACGCCGCCGGACAACTGGCCGGCGCCGGTCTCGAACCCGTCCTCATCGAACGCACCGAGGGCCGCACCAACGTCGTCGCCCGCATCGAGGGCACCGACTCCTCGGCGGACGCGCTCCTCGTCCACGGTCACCTGGACGTCGTGCCCGCGCAGGCCGAGGACTGGACCGTGCATCCGTTCTCCGGCGAGATCCGCGACGGCGTCGTCTGGGGGCGCGGCGCGGTCGACATGAAGAACATGGACGCGATGATCCTCGCCGTCGTCCGCGCCTGGGCCAGACAGGGCGTACGGCCCCGCCGCGACCTCGTCATCGCGTTCACCGCCGACGAGGAGGCCAGCGCCGAGGACGGCTCCGGATTCCTCGCCGACCGGCATGCCGCGCTCTTCGAGGGCTGCACCGAAGGCATCAGCGAATCAGGGGCGTTCACCTTCCACGACGGCGGCGGCCGGGAGATCTACCCCATCGCCGCCGGCGAACGCGGCACCGCCTGGCTCAAGTTGACCGCGCACGGCCGGGCCGGCCACGGCTCCAAGGTCAACCACGAGAACGCGGTGACCCGGCTCGCCGCCGCGATCACCCGCATCGGCGAACACGCCTGGCCGCTACGGCTCACTCCGACCGTCCGCGCGGCCCTCACCGAACTCGCCGCCCTGTACGGCCTCGAACCCGACCTCGACGACATCGACCTGCTCCTCGCCAAGCTCGGCCCGGCGGCGAAACTCGTCGAACCCGTCGTCCGCAACAGCGCCAACCCGACCATGCTGAACGCCGGTTACAAGGTCAACGTGATTCCCGGCGAGGCCGTGGCGTACGTCGACGGACGCTATCTGCCGGGCGGCGAGGACGAGTTCCGCACCACCCTGGACCGGCTCACCGGACCCGACGTCGACTGGGAGTTCCACCACCGCGAGGTCGCCCTCCAGGCACCGGTCGACTCGCTGACATACGCTCGGATGCGCGCCGCCGTCGAGGAGTTCGCGCCCGAGGGGCATGTGGTGCCGTACTGCATGTCCGGCGGCACCGACGCCAAACAGTTCTCACGTCTGGGCATCACCGGCTACGGCTTCGCACCGCTGAAGCTCCCCGAGGGCTTCGACTACCAGGCGCTGTTCCACGGAGTCGACGAACGGGTCCCCGTCGAGGCACTCCACTTCGGCGTCCGCGCCCTGGACCGCTTCCTGAGGACGGCCTAGCAAGTGGGGGACAACATGCGGACGTTGGCGTACGGCTCGTGGCCCTCGCCCATCGACGCGGCGCTCGCCGCCGCGCACGGCGGACACCCCGAGTACGTCGGCCTCGTCGGCGACGAGGCCTGGTGGATCGAACCACGGCCCACCGAGGGCGGCCGCCGCACCCTGGTGCGCCGCCGCACGGACGGCTCCGAGGAGTCGGTGCTGCCCGCGCCGTGGAACGTCCGCAGCCGGGTCATGGAATACGGGGGACAGCCCTGGGCTGGAACGGTCCAAGACGGTCAACCCCTCGTGGTCTTCGTGAACTTCACCGACCAGCGCCTGTATCGCCACAGCCCCGGAAGCGAGCCGGACCCGCTCACCCCCGTGTCGCGGGTGGGCGGTGGACTGCGCTGGGTGGAACCGCGGTTGCGCCCGGACCTGGGTGAAGTGTGGTGCGTCCTTGAGGAGTTCACCGGCGTGGCCCCCGGTGACGTACGGCGCGTCCTGGCCGCCGTACCGCTGGACGGATCCGCCGCCGGAGACCGGGGCGCCGTACGCGAACTCACCGACGACCGGCACCGGTTCGTGTCCGGGCCGCGCGTCTCGCCGGACGGGCGGAAGGCGGCCTGGCTCGCCTGGGATCATCCTCGGATGCCGTGGGACGGCACGGAGCTGCTGCTCGCCGAGGTGGCGGACGACGGCACGTTCGGGGAGCCGCGGACCGTCGCCGGCGGGCCCGAGGAGTCGATCGCGCAGGTCGACTGGGGGTTCGACGGCTCGCTGCTGTACGCGAGCGACAGGACCGGCTGGTGGAACCTCTACCGCGATCACCAGCCGGTGTGCCCGCGCGAGGAGGAGTTCGGCGGGCCGCTGTGGAAGCTCGGCCAGCGCTGGTTCGCGCCGCTGGAGAGCGGCCTGATCGCCGTCGTGCACGGCCGGGGCGCCGCCCTGCTCGGCGTACTGGACCCGGAGACCGGCGAGGTCGTCGACGCGGCCGGACCCTGGACCGAGTTCGCCTCCACCCTCGCGGTGCACGGCGAGCGGATCATCGGCGTCGGGGCCAGCCCCCGCAGCGCCTACGAGGTCGTCGAACTCGACACCCTCCCCCACGCTCGAACGAACTCGCGCGGGGGGACCCCCATCGGCAGAGCCCGGGTGATCGGCGCCGCCCACGACGACCCCGTGGACCCCGCCCACTACCCCGAACCGCAGATCCGCACCTTCACCGGCCCCGCCGGCCGCGAGGTCCACGCCCACATCTACCCGCCGCACAGCCCGAGTTGCGCCGCACCGGGCAACGAACTGCCGCCGTACGTCATCTGGGCGCACGGCGGACCCACCAGCCGCGCACCGCTCGTCCTCGACCTGGAGATCGCCTACTTCACCTCGCGCGGCATCGGCGTCGCCGAGGTCAACTACGGCGGCTCCACCGGGCACGGCCGGGAGTACCGCAACCGGCTGCGCGAACAGTGGGGTGTCGTCGACGTCGAGGACTGCGCCGCCGTCGCGCTCGCCCTCGCCGACGAGGGCACCGCCGACCGTGCCCGGCTCGCCGTCCGGGGCGGCAGCGCGGGCGGCTGGACCAGCGCCGCGTCCCTCGTGACGACCGACGTCTACGCCTGCGGAACCATCAGCTACCCCGTCCTCGACCTGGCCAACTGGGCCTCGGGGGAGACCCACGACTTCGAGTCGCGGTACCTGGAGACCCTGGTCGGCCCCCTCGCCGAGGTGCCGGCCCGGTACGCCGAGCGCTCACCCGTCGAGCACGCCGACCGCATCACCGCGCCCTTCCTGCTCATGCAGGGCCTCGACGACGTGATCTGCCCGCCCGTCCAGTGCGAACGCCTCCTGGAGCGGATGCGGGGACGCCAAGTGCCGCACGCCTACCTCGCGTTCGAGGGCGAAGGCCACGTATTCCGCCGCGCCGACACCGTGATCCGCGCCCTGGAGTCCGAACTCTCCCTGTACGCACAGGTCTTCGGCATCGAACCGCCCGGCATCCCGACCCTGGAGCTCACCAAGTGACCGCGCTCGTCCGGCCGTTCCGACTCGCCCCCGGCGCCCGCGTGGCCGTCGTCGCGCCCAGCGGACCGGTGTCCGAGGAACGCCTCGAGGCGGGCCTCGACATCCTGCGCGGGTGGGACCTCGACCCGGTCGTGACACCCCATGTAGGGGACCGGCACGGCGAGTTGGGCTATCTGGCCGGTACGGACGCCGACCGCGCGGCCGATCTGCAGAACGCCTGGTGCGACCCGTCCGTGGCCGCCGTCCTGTGCGCCCGCGGCGGCTACGGCGTGCAGCGCATCGTCGACCTCCTCGACTGGGAGGCGATGCGCGCCGCCGGGCCGAAGGTGTTCGTCGGCTTCAGCGACCCCACCGTGCTGCACCAGGCGTTCGCCACCCGACTGGGCCTCGTCACGCTGTACGGGCCCGCCGCGGCCGGCGCCGACTTCGTCAAGAACGCCCGTGCGCAGGAGCACTTGAGGGCGACCCTCTTCGACCCGGAGTCCGTGCGGACCGTCCGGGCCGTCCCGGACGGGGGCGGCGTGCTGGTGCCGGGGCGGGCCCGGGGTGTCACGCTCGGCGGGTGCCTGGCCCTGCTCGCCACCGACCTCGGCACCCCGCACGCGGTGGCCGGTGCGCGCGGCGGGCTGCTGATGATCGAGGACGTCGGCGAACAGGCGTACCGCGTCGACCGGATGCTGACCCAACTTCTGCGCAGCGGCTGGCTGGACGGCGTCGCCGGGATCGCGCTCGGCTCGTGGGCGGGCTGCGGACCGTACGAGAGACTGCGCCCGGTGCTGGTCGACCGGCTCGGCGGGCTCGGGGTGCCCGTGGTGGAGGAGTTCGGATTCGGGCACTGCGAGGGAGCGCTGACGATACCGCTCGGAGTGGCCGCCGAACTGGACGCGGACGCGGGCACGTTGACGCTGGACGAGCCCGCGCTGCGGTAGCAGCCCGCCCGCCTGTCGTACCGCTGCCGCCAACTCCCTTTGTTCTCCGTCGGGTTGTCCTCAGTGTGGAGGTCCCCTTTGTTCCGTCGTGTGCCCGGAACGCGCGCCGCGCTGGCTCTCGCGCTCACCGCACCGCTCACCCTCACCGCACCGCTCACACTCGCCGGCCGTGCCGCCGCGACGGACCAGTACACCGTCACCGCACTGCGGTTCACCGTCCGCGCGGGCGGCCGGGACTGCATGGTCGACGCCGACCTCTACCGGCCCGTGGGCGTGGACCGCGCCCACCCCGCGCCCGCCGTACTGGCGACCAACGGCTTCGGCGGCAGCAAGTCCGACGGGTCCACGGACGCCATCGGCAAGACCTTCGCGGGGCGCGGCTACGTCGGACTCGTCTACTCCGGGCTGGGCTTCGGGAAGTCGGGCTGTCTCATCTCGCTCGACGACCCGGACATCGACGCGGCGGCCGCGTCGGGACTGGTCGACTTCCTCGCGGGCACACGCGCCGCGGACGACGGGACCAGGGCGGACTTCGTGACCCTCGACGCGAAGGGGGATCCGCGGGTCGGGACGATCGGCGGATCGTACGGCGGCGCCGTCCAGTTGGCGACGGCCGCCGTGGACCACCGGGTGGACGCGCTCGTCCCCATGGTCACCTGGAACGACCTGGCGTACTCCCTCGCCCCCGACAACGCGGTGGGCGGCGGGAGCGTGCCCGGAGCCTTCAAGTGGCAGTGGACCAACGGCTTCTACCTCATGGGCGAGAACCAGCCCCTGACCGTTCCGGGCCTCGATCCGACCCGGATCGACTCCCTCGCCTGCGTGCACTTCGTCAGCAAGGCCTGCGCCCTGATCCGCACGCTGAACTCCGGGAGCTATCCGGCGAAGGTGACGGCGGACGTGCTCGGGTACGCGCACAGCGTCTCGCCGGTGTCGTATCTGAAGCGGGTCGAGGCGCCGACGCTCCTCGTCCAGGGGCAGGCCGACAGCCTGTTCAACCTCAACGAGGCGACGGCGACGTACAGGAGGCTGACAGCGCAGGGGACGACGGCGGGGATGATCTGGCAGTCGTGGGGGCACAGTGGCGGGTCGGCCGCCGGTGAACTCGACCTCGGCCGGGGCGACTTGGAGTCGAGCTATGTCGGGCGGCGGATCGCGGCCTGGTTCGACCGCTATCTGCGCGGGCGGGACGTGGACACCGGACCGGCCTTCGCGTACTACCGCGACTGGATCACGGACCCGGCCGACACCTACGCCACGGCCGACCAACTCCCCGCGCTGGACGAGAAGTTGTATCTCTCCGGCGACGGCAGGCTGGTGGACGACCGGGCGAAGGTGGCGCGCGGCGGACGTGAGTACGTCAACAGGCCTGTTCCCACGAGCCATTCGGAGAACTCGCTGAGCGGGATGACCGGCCTGCCGGACCCGGCACCGTACGACACCCGTGGTACCTGCCTCGGCTGGACCGGCGCACCCCTGACCCGCGCGACGGACGTCGTGGGCGCCCCGAAGGCGACGCTCAAGGTGGTCTCGCCGGCCGCGCGGCGCACCCAGAACTCCGGCGACGCCGCCGACAAGCTCGTCCTCTTCGCCAAGCTCTACGATCTCGCGCCCGACGGCACCCAGACCCTTGTCCACCGGTTGGTCGCCCCCGTCCGCGTTCCGGACGTCACGAAGAGCTTCACGGTCACCCTGCCGGGGATCGTGCACCGGTACGCGAAGGGGCACCGCCTGCGGTTCGTGATCGCGGCGAGCGACGACGCGTACACCGGGAACCGGGGGATCAAACCGGTCACGGTGGTCAGCTCGCCGCAGGACACGGGGGTGCTGGAGCTGCCGGTCGTCGCGGACTGAGCCTCACCGTGCGTGATGGCCGATTCGGGCTCACCCTGGAGGCATGAGCCCGAAGACCACCGAGAGCGCCGGCGGGACCGCCCGGCGGGAGCGCGCGCTGACCCCCGCCCGGATCACGGTTCTGCTGCTGGCCGTCCTGGCCCTGATCTTCATCTTCGAGAACACCCGCGCCACGAAGATCCGCCTGCTGATCCCCGAGGTCACCATGCCGCTGTGGATGGCGCTGCTGGGCACGGCGGTCATCGGCGCCCTGTGCGGGTGGTATTTCATGCGACGGCGCCGCTAGTCCGAACTAGGGTGACGGGATGCCGCACATCGCATCCCGCTATCTCGCCGAGGGCCCCCGCGTGGGGATACGCCACTTCACCTACGAGGACGGTGCCGAGTTCACGGCGCGTGCCCGGGAGGCCAAGGACCTGCACCAGCCGTGGCTGTTCCCGCCGGTCAGCGAGGACGCGTACACCGCCTACGCACGGCGGCTGATCCAGGATCCGGCCAAGGCCGGGTTCCTGGTGTGCGAGGTGGAGGGCGGCGGCATCGCCGGGTTCATCAACATCAACAACATCGTCGAGGGCGGCTTCCAGTGCGGCGCGCTGGGATACGGCGCCTTCGCGCACGCGGCCGGGCGCGGGCTGATGCGCGAGGGGATGAACCTCGTGGTGGGGCACGCCTTCGGGCCGATGCGGCTGCACCGGCTGGAGATCAATGTGCAGCCGGGCAACGCTCCGTCGATCGCCCTGGCCCGCGCCTGCGGGTTCCGGCTGGAGGGCTTCTCGCCGGACATGATCTACATCGACGGCGCGTGGCGCGACCACGAGCGCTGGGCGATCACCGCCGAGATGCGGACTTCCGGTTGACCTTCATCGTGTCCAGGTCCGTCACCGTCGACTTCAGGCCACGGAAGCCGTAGCCGACTCCCTTCAGCGCGGTCTCGGCGCGGTCCTCCGCGAGCGCCGCCGCCATCTCCGGGCCGTCGGCCGCGTCCGACACCACCACGTACCGCCACGAGAAGTGCTTGAGCGGCGACGGTTCGTAACTGAGTGAGCCCTCCTCGGTGAACCGCATGCTCAGCATCCCGTGCTGCGCCGCCTCGCCCAGCAGCCGCTGCCGCGCCTCGTCGGTCAGCGCGTCCCAGGTGCCCCGGACGATCACCCGGTACGTGTGCTGCTCGCCCATCCGCCGTTCCACTCCTCGCGCCGTGCCGTCGGTCGCCCGACTCTACGTCGACCGGGGCGAACCGCACGCGGATTTTCCGGGCACCTCCACCTTTGCGGAATCCTGACTCGTAGTGCCCCTGGCCACCACCCCCGTTGCCGGGTTCCATGGTGATCGTGACGACGATCCGACGTGAGGTACTGACCCTGCCCACCGCCGAGTTGGGTCCGGACAACCCGCTGCCCCCACTGCGTCCCCTCGACGGTGGGGGCACCTCCCACGCCCTTAAGGCAGTGGGGGAACACCGTATCGACCACCGGGACCGCGAGAACCTGCCGCGTGACATGGCCCGCCAGGTCGGCTACGAACCGCTCCGCAGCCTGCTGCCCACCCGCGTCCGGGACGGCTACGACAGAGACCGCGCCCCCCGCCGGATCGACGCCCTCGTGATCGAGAACGACCGGCTGCGCGCCACCGTCCTCCCCGCCCTCGGCGGCCGCATCGCCTCCCTCGTCCACAAGCCCACCGGCCGTGAACTCCTGTACCGCAACCCGGTGGTGCAGCCCGCCAACTTCGCCCTCAACGGCGCCTGGTTCTCCGGCGGCATCGAGTGGAACATGGGCGCCACCGGCCACACCACCCTCTCCTGCGCACCCCTGCACGCCGCCCGCGTCCCCGCCCCCGACGGCGGCGAGATGCTCCGCCTGTGGGAGTGGGAGCGGCTCCGCGACCTCCCCTTCCAGGTCGACCTCTGGCTCCCGGACGGCTCCGACTTCCTCTACGTCGGCGTCCGCATCCGCAATCCGCACGAGAGGCCGGCACCCACCTACTGGTGGTCCAACATCGCCGTGCCGGAGGAACGCCGGGTCCTCGCACCCGCGTCGGAGGCCTGGCACTTCGGGTACGACCGGCGACTGCGCCGGGTGCCCGTGCCGTCGTACGACGACGTGGACCGGACGTACCCCCTCAACAGCCCTTACGCCGCCGACTACTTCTACGACCTGCCGGACGGGCGGCGGCGCTGGATCGCCGCGCTCGACGCGGACGGGCACGGGCTGGTGCAGACGTCCACCGACGCGCTGCGGGGCCGCAAACTGTTCGTGTGGGGCACCGGCAGCGGTGGCCGGCGCTGGCAGGAGTGGCTCACCGAACCGGGCACGGGCGGCTACTGCGAGATCCAAGCCGGCCTGGCCCGCACCCAGTTGGAGCACGTACGGCTCGAAGCGGAGAGCGAGGTGTCCTGGCTGGAGGCGTACGGACCGCTCGACGCCCGGGCGGAGGGGGAGTGGTCCACCGTCGTGGACGGTGCCGAGGCACGGCTCGAAACCGCCCTGCCCCGCGCCGACTTGGACGCCGCCTACACCGCCTGGAAGCCGCACGCCGACGCCGAACCCGGTGAGATCCTCGCCACCGGCTCCGGCTGGGGCGCCCTCGAAGTCCTGCGCACGGACTGGAAGTTGCCCGGCACGCCCTTCGAGGAGTCCACGCTCGGCGAGGCCCAGGCGCCCTGGGCGGCACTGCTGCGCAGCGGGGTCCTGCCCGAGCCGCGCCGGGTCCGGCCGCCCGGCGAGACGCTGGTCGCCCCGCACTGGCGCGACATGCTGGAGACGGCGCCCGCCACCCCGCTCACCGAGTACCACCTCGGCATCGCGCAGTGGCACGCAGGCGACCGGGCGCAGGCGGTGCGCAGTTGGGAGCGGGCCCTCGAACTCGCCCCGTCCCTCTGGCCGTTGCTCCGCTGTCTGGCCGTGGCGGATCAGGAGGCGGGCAACCACGAGCGGGCCGCCGACCGGTACAACGAGGCCTTCGCCGACCTGTGTCACGAGCGGCGCGACACAGGGGAGAGCTGGACCGCCGCGACGGCCGCGCTCGGCCGCGAGGCCGCCGAGGCGCTGCTGCGGGTACGGCGGGTGGCGGACGCCCGCGCCGTGTGGGAGATGCTGCACCCCGGCACCCGCGAACGCGGCCGATTCCTGCTGCTCCAGGCCGAGTTGCTGCTCGCGGAAGGCCGCCGCGACGACGCCTGGGCGGTCTTCGCCGAGGGCTTCGAGGTGGCCGACCTGCGCGAGGGCGCCGAGTCGATCGGCCGCCTCTGGGCCCGCCTCACCGACGAACCACTGCCCACCCGCTACGACTTCCGCATGCGGCCGGAAACACCCTGAGACGGGCCGTGGACCGGTGGGCGCCGATCAGTCCCGCCGGTCCACGTACTCGTACACCGTCCCGTCCGGATGCACCGCGATCAGATTGCGCCCCACCGGCGTCGCCAGCGGGCCCGCGACGATCCGGGCTCCGAGTTCGGTCAGGAGCGTGTGCGCCTCGTCGACGTCCTTGACGGCGATCGTCGCCGCGATCTTGCGCAACACCTCCAACTCCGCCTCGGGCCCGCTCATCAGCAGGAAGAAGCCGACCGCGGCCACCGACACCCCGCCGCGCTCGAAACGGAGCGCCGAGGCGCCCGTGAGGCGTTCGTAGAAGGGGACGGCGGTCTCCAGGTCGTCGACGCAGATACGCAGCGTGGCTCCCAGAATGTCCATACGGACAAGCCTAGTTGGGACGGCCCGGCCGTGGTGATCCTTTCGGACGATCCCGGCCGAGCCGCCGGACGGCCGTCACACCTGCCGCCGGGTCAGACGGCCTTGCGGCACAGGATCTCGCCGTGCAGCACGGCGAACCAGCCGTCCTCCTGCTTCCCCCACTCCCGCCAGGCGTCGGCGATGGCGCGCAGTTCCTCGGGGGTCGCGTGGCCGCCCTCGGTCGCGACCCGCGCGTACGAGGACGCGACGGTGCGGTCCGCCCACAGGCCGCTCCACCAGGCCCGCTCGTCCGGAGTGTGGAACGTCCAGGTGCTCGACGTGGCCGTGATGTCGCTCAGCCCCGCCCGCAGCGCCCACGATTTGAGACGGCGTCCGGCATCCGGCTCGCCCCCGTTGGCGCGGGCCACCCGGCGGTACAGGTCCAGCCAGTCGTCCAGCCCCGGCACCTGCGGGTACCAGGTCATCACCGCGTAGTCCCCGTCGCGGGCGGCGATGAACCCGCCCGGCTTGGTCACCCGCACCATCTCCCGCAGCGCCTGCACCGGATCGCCCACGTGCTGGAGCACCTGATGGGCGTGGACCACGCAGAACGTGTCGTCCGGGTAGTCCAGCGCGTGGACGTCGGCGACCGCGAAGTCGACGTTCGTCAGGCCGCGTCCGTCGGCGGTGGCGCGGGCCTGGTCCAGGATGCCCGGCTCACGGTCGACACCGGTGACGTGCCCGTCGGGGACCAGCGCCGCCAGATCGGCGGTGATGGTGCCCGGGCCGCAGCCGATGTCCAGGATCTTCATGTGCGGCTTCAGCGAACCGAGCAGGTAGGAGGCCGAGTTGACGGCGGTTCGCTGGGTGTGCGAACGCAGTACGGACTCGTGGTGCCCGTGCGTGTAGACGGCGGTCTCCTGCGGTTTCGGCATGGCTCTACCTACCCCTTCGCGTCTTCTTTCCTCGTAGGCGGAACGGTACGCGCGCATGTCGCATGATGAGACCTGCGTTTTACGATGTGGACTGACGAGTGATCAGGGACTCCGTCAGGGGGCGGTACACCGTCAGCGCCTCCGGTAGCTTCTCCAGCGTCAACTCGTCTGCCACGTCGGTGACTTCACCGTCGTAGGCGAGCAGCGTGCCCGGGGCCAGACCGCTCAGGCGCAGTCGGTGCACCTGGGCCGCGGCGTGGGCGGGGGAGCGGGTGAACGGGCCCGCGAGGGCCGCCGCGAGGAGCCGCAGCGCGGGCCTGCGGCCGCCGTGCACGATCCGGATGTCGAGCCGTCCGTCCGCCAGGTCGACCCGGCGGCCCGAGGCGATGCCCATCCGGTGGTAGGTGCCGTTGCCGGCGAACAGCAGCCACAACGGGCGGGTACGGCCGCCGAGTTCGGCCTCCAGTGGATGCCGGTCCGCGCGCAGCACCCGCAGCGCCGCGAGCACGCCCGCCGGCCAGCCGCCGATCCGGGGCGCCCAGTGCTCCCGCTCGCGCACCAGCTCCGGATAGACGCCCAGGCTCAGGGTGTTGAGGAAGATGCCCCGGGTCGTGCCGGACGTGAACCGGCCGACGTCCACGCGGACGGCGTCGCCCTGCTGAAGCGCCCGGCTCAGATCGCGCGGGCCCTCCACGCCGAGGTCGTAGGCGAAGTGGTTGAGGGTGCCGCCCGGCAGGACCGCGAGGGGCAGGCCGTGGCGCAGGGCGACCCCGGCCGCCGCGTTCACCGTGCCGTCGCCGCCGCACACCCCGAGCACCCGGGCGCGGGCCGCGGCCTTCTCCAACTCGGTCTGTACGTCGGCCGGTTCGCACAGGACGAGCTCCGCGCCGGGCAGCAGGTCCGTCAGCGCGTCCGCCCGGTCCGAGGTGCCCGACGCCGCGTTGACCACCATCACCAGGCCCTCGCCGTCCGTCGGCGCCGGGACCTCGGCACGGGCGCGGGCCGGCGGCACGATCTGCCCCCGGGTCGGCACCATGCCGCGCACCGCGAACGCCGCGCACGCGCCCAGGGCGGCGCCCGCCAGCACATCGCTCGGGAAGTGGACACCGGTGTAGACACGGGACAGGGCGACCGAGACCGCGACCGGGGCGACCACGGCACCCCAGGCGGGCGACTCCAGGGCCACACCGGTCGCGAAGGCCGCCGCCGACGCCGCGTGACCGGACGGGAAGGACGTGGTGATCGGCTGCCGCTTCAGTTGCCGTACGCGAGGGACGGGGTCCAGGGCGGGCCGGTCGCGGCGCACGGACCGCTTGCCGATCGTGTTGATGGCGAGGGAGGCCAGGCTCAGCGAGGCGATGCCCCGGGCGGCGGCCCGGCGGGCGCGCGGGGTACGGCTCGCGGCCACCGCGGCCGCCGTCGCGAACCACAGCACACTGTGGTTGGCACTCCGGCTCAGCCGGGGCAGCACGGGCTCGCCGGCGGGCCAGTGCCGCTTGGCCGCCGCCTCGAAGAGGCTGGAGTCCAGGGAGAGCAGCCACTCGCGCAGGGCGTGGCGGCCGGGCAGGGGGACCGTGAGGTCGACGTCGGGGCTCATGCGTGCCGGGTACCCTGAAATGGCCGTTTGCTGCCCGGCGGACCGTTTCACCAAAAGGACCCCCGTATGCGCCTGCTCCTCATACGCCACGGCCAGACGACGGCCAACGTGGCGTTTCTCCTCGACACGGCCGTTCCCGGCGCGGAGCTGACCGACCTGGGCCGCCGCCAGGCCGCCGCCCTGCCGGAGGCCCTCGCCGACGAGGACGTCGACGCCCTCTACGCCTCCACCCTGATCCGCACCCAGCAGACCGCGGCCCCACTGGCCGCCGCCCGCGGCCTCGACGTCCGCGTCCGCGACGGCATCCGGGAGCTCACCGCCGGTGACCTGGAGATGCTGCCCGGCGACTCCGAGCCCGGCCACGAGTACATGCGGATCGTGTTCGCGTGGGCGGCCGGCGACACGGAGCTGCGGATGCCGGGCGGCGAGAGCGGCGCCGAGGCCCTCGCCCGCTACGACGGCGTGATCGCCGAGGCCGCGGACAGCGGAGCCGGCACCGTCGCCGTGATCAGCCACGGCGCCGCGATCCGGATGTGGACCTGCGCCCGCGCCGACAACATCGACGTGACCTTCGCCGCCGCCCGCCCGCTCGACAACACCGGCATCGTGATCCTGGACGGCTCCCCGGCCGACGGCTGGAAGGCCCTGTCCTGGGAGGGCGCCCTGGTGGAGACGGCCGGACCGGACACGGACGGCGGCCCGACCGGACAGCCGCTCGACGAGGACCAGAAGCCCCGGCGGGCACAATAAGGGTTTGCCCGGCCGTCAGGCCGCCCCACAGAATGCGTGGTCATGGGACATCTGGAAGCCGCACACCTCGAGTACTACCTCCCCGACGGGAGGCCGCTGCTCGGCGATGTGTCCTTCCGGGTCGGCGAAGGCGCCGTGGTCGCCCTGGTCGGGCCCAACGGCGCCGGCAAGACGACCCTGCTGCGCCTGATCTCCGGCGAGCTGAAACCGCACGGCGGCACGGTCACCGTGAGCGGCGGCCTGGGCGTGATGCGCCAGTTCGTGGGCTCCGTACGCGACGAGAGCACCGTACGGGACCTGCTGGTGTCGGTCGCTCCGCCCCGGATCCGCGAGGTCGCGGCCGAGGTCGACAGGGCCGAGCACGGCATCATGACCGTCGACGACGAGGCGGCCCAACTCGCCTACGCGCAGGCCCTGTCCGACTGGGCCGAGGTGCACGGCTACGAGTTCGAGACGCTGTGGGACATGTGCACCATGGCCGCGCTCGGCGTGCCGTACGACAAGGCGCAGTTCCGGCAGGTGAGCACCCTCTCCGGCGGTGAGCAGAAGCGGCTCGTGCTGGAGGCGCTGCTGCGCGGCAGCGACGAGGTGCTGCTGCTCGACGAGCCCGACAACTACCTCGACGTACCCGGCAAGCGCTGGCTGGAGGAGCGGCTCAAGGAGACCCGCAAGACGGTCCTGTTCGTCTCCCACGACCGTGAACTCCTCGCCCGCGCCGCCGAGAAGATCGTCTCCGTGGAGCCCTCGCCCACCGGCGCCGACGCCTGGGTGCACGGCGCCGGCTTCGCCACCTACCACGAGGCCCGGCGCGAACGCTTCGCCCGCTTCGAGGAGTTGCGCCGCCGCTGGGACGAGAAGCACGCCCAGTTGAAGAAGCTCGTCCTGAATCTCCGTCAGGCGGCCTCCATCTCCCACGAGTTGTCGTCCCGCTACCAGGCGGCCCAGACCCGCCTGCGCAAGTTCGAGGAGGCGGGCCCGCCCCCCGAGCCGCCGCGCGACCAGGACATCACCATGCGCATCAAGGGCGGCCGCACCGGAGTAAGGGCCGTCACCTGCAAGGGACTTGAACTGACGGGCCTGATGAAACCCTTCGACCTCGAGGTCTTCTACGGCGAACGCGTCGCCGTCCTCGGCTCGAACGGCTCGGGCAAGTCCCACTTCCTGCGGCTCCTCGCCGGCGACGACGTGAAGCACACGGGGGAGTGGAAGCTCGGCGCGCGCGTCGTGCCCGGCCACTTCGCGCAGACCCACGCCCACCCCGAACTCCAGGGCCGCACCCTCCTCGACATCCTGTGGAAGGAGCACGCGCAGGCCCAGGGACCCGCCATGTCCCGGCTGCGCCGCTACGAGCTCACCGGCCAGGCCGAGCAGAGCTTCGACCGGCTCTCCGGCGGCCAGCAGGCCCGCTTCCAGATCCTGCTCCTGGAACTCCAGGGAGTCACCGCGCTCCTCCTCGACGAGCCCACCGACAACCTCGACCTGGAGTCCGCGGAAGCCCTCCAGGAGGGCCTTGAGGCGTTCGACGGGACGGTGCTCTCCGTCACCCACGACCGCTGGTTCGCGCGCTCCTTCGACCGGTACCTGGTCTTCGGCACCGACGGCAGGGTCCGCGAGACGAGCGAGCCGGTGTGGGACGAGCGGCGGGTGGAGCGCGCGCGGTGAGCCCCGCCTGTTCGTAGAGTGGATGCAGGGCCGGTGGTTCCCGTGCTGCGGGAACCGGTGGCCCCAGGACCGGTGAGACTCGACGAGCGGGGCACACCATGACCGGAGTCGACCCTGCGCGCCTGGACGATGCCCAGCTCATGAAGGAGCTGGAGACCATCCACCGCACGCGCCACGACACCCTGCTGTACGGCTCGAACGACGCGCTGCGCGCCCACAACGGCCGGATGGCCCAACTGGAGGGCGAGTACCTGCGCCGCCACCCGCGCCGCCCCGTGGCCCCCGGCCGTACCCGGCAGGGGGCACGCGAGCGGGACTGAGCGGTGCGGGTTTGTGTCCCGAGGTCGGGGGCAGGCGAACGTTCAGCGCTGGATCGCGAACGCGTTCCCACCGACGGTGACCGTCCAACCCGGGGCATGCTCAAGGGAGTTGTGACGCACCATGCCTACTCGGCCTGCTCGCACGAGCACAAGCACCAAACGCCATTCCCACCATGACGCCCCCGACACCGCGGAGGCGTTCCGCACCCTGGCCGCGCTGCCGCCGGGCCCGCAGCGCGACACCGTCCGCGAACGCATCGTCGAGGCCTGGCTGCCCATGGCCGACCGGCTCGCCGGGCGGTTCCGCAACCGGGGCGAGAGCAGCGAGGACTTACGCCAGGTCGCCGCCCTCGGGCTGGTCAAGGCCGTCGACCGGTACGACCCCGAGCGCGGCAAAGCGTTCGAGAGCTACGCCGTGCCGACCATCACCGGCGAGATCAAACGGCACTTCCGGGACCACATGTGGACGGTGCACGTCCCCCGGCGGGTGCAGGATCTGCGGAACCGGGTGCGGGTGGCCGGGCAGGAGCTCGCCCAGACCGTGCCGGGGCGGCGGCCCACCGTGGCGGAACTCGCCGTGCGGGCGGCGCTGTCCGAGGAGGAGGTGCGGGTGGGGCTCGAGGCGTTGGAGAGTTTCAGCGCGTTGTCGTTGGACGCGGGGGCCTCCGGCGGTGGGGACGGGTGGGCGTTGGGGGACGTACTCGGGGCTGCTGATCCGGCGTTGGACGTCGTGGTCGACCGGGAGGCTGTGAAGCCTCGGCTTGCCGCGTTGCCTCAGCGGGAGCGGGAGATTCTGTATCTGCGGTTCTTCGGGGACATGACGCAGAGTCGGATCGCCGAGCGGTTCGGGGTTTCGCAGATGCATGTGTCCCGGTTGATCAGCCGGTGTTGCCGACGGATCCGGGAGCAGGTTCTCGAGGACGCCGCCGCCTGAGGGTCGTCTTTCGGGTGCGGGTTCGTCGTGGCTGGTCGCGCCCACGCGGCGGAGCCGCACATCGGTACAGCCCCGCGCCCTTAAAGGACGGGCGATTCAGCCGAGCCGTGTTCACTCGCTCGGGTCTCGCCGCGCGCGGCTCCTGCCTGACCGGGCTTCGATGGTGGTGACGTCGTCCTCGGTCCAAGGAGTTCCGCTCATGCGTCGCACCGCGCTTGCTCTGTTCGTTGTCGCGCTGGTCGGTGCCGGCGGGCCCGCTGTGGCCGTCGATTCGGGGGCCGAGGTCAGTCCGAGCACGGTTCAGGCGGGTGGGAACGTGACCGTGGACGTGTCGTGCGAGGTGATCGGGGGGACCGCGCCCGACCGCATCGAGGGCACCTCCCAGGGGTTCGACGAGGGGACCGTGGAGCTGCGGAGGGTGGCGGCCGGCAACGACGACCGGGTCGCGGGGGTCGTCTATCGGGGGACCGCGCGCGTCTCCGCCGGGGAAGGGAACGGTCGGGACCCCGCGTGGACCGTCGACGGGACCTGTCCGGCGCCGCCCGGGGGACAGGGCCGGCCGTGGAGCGCGACCTTCAGCGTGGAGCGTGGGGGAGGGCAGCCGCCGTGCCAGGAGCCCCGGGGGGAATCCTGTGACGGTGTCGCCGCGATCCAGCGCGGGGTGCGGGCCGGGGAGGGCGGTACCTTCACCGACTCCGTTCCGGCTCTGGTCGCCGGTGGTGTACTGATCGCGGGCGCCCTCGGTGGCGCCGTGTACCGGCTGCGCAGGCGGACGCCGGGACACTGAGCGCGCGATCGGGACACGGCACGGCACTGCACCAGGGACTGCGCGGAGGCACCATGCGGCAGGTGGACGCGGTAGGCCAGGGGCCCGTGCGGTACGGGCCGGTGTTCCCCGACGACGGACTGCCCGTGCTGCCGGAACTGGCCGCCGTGCTCGCCGCCGCCGCGTCCCGCACCGAGGAACAGCCCGTCGGCGGCGCCCCCGCCCTGCTCGACGCCGCGAGCGGCTACTTCGAACGCCGGGGCCTGCCCGCCGGACCCGCCCGCGTGGCCGCCGCCCCGGGCGCCCCCGCGCTGCTGGTCGCGCTGACCGCCGCGCTCGGCGGCGACGTCCTGGTGCCCCGCCCCTGTGCCGCCTGGTGGGCGCCGTACGCCCGGCTGCTCGGCAGACCCGTGTTCCATGTGGGCACCCCGGCCGAGTGCGGCGGGGTGCCCGATCCCTACGCCCTGCTGGAGACCGTGCGCCGGGTCCGGGAGGAGGGCGGTGACCCGCGGCTGCTCGTGCTCTCCGTCGCCGACGACCCGACCGCCACCGTGGCGCCGCCCGAGGTGATGCACGAGACCGTCGAGGCCGCCGCCGGCGAGGGACTGCACCTGGTCAGCGACGAGACCTGGCGCGACACCCTGCACGCGCCCCGGGGCACCGTGCTGCTCAGCCCCGCCGAGATGCTGCCCGAGCAGGTCACCGTCGTCACCGACCTCGCCGGCGCGCTCCTCCCGTCCGGCTGGCCCGCCGCCGTCGCCCGCTTTCCCGCCGGCCGCGCCGGGAACGCGCTCCACGCGCGCGTGCTCGACGTCCTCACCGCACTCGGCGCCCGCGTCGCCGCACCCGTCGCCGCCGCGGCCGGCCACGCCCTCGGCGAACCCGCGCCCGTCGTCGCCCGCCGCGACACCGCCGTACGCCTCCACGCGCGCGTGGCCGCCGCCGCGCACGCCGCCGTCACCGGGGCGGGCGCGTTCTCCCGGCCGCCGCAGGCGGGACGTCATCTGTACGTCGACCTCGGACCGTTGCGCCACGCGCTCACCCCGCAGGGGGTGGGCGACGCACAGGACCTGGAGGAGTTCCTCACCGCCCGGCTCGGCATGCCCGCCCCGGGCGGTCACCGCTTCGGCGACGACCTGGGCGCGCTGCGGGTCCGGCTGTCCACCGGGGCGCTGCTGGGCCGAACGGACCCGGAACGCGCGGAATGCCTCACGTCACCCGCGCCGTTGGAACTGCCACACGTGCAACGCGCGTTGATGTCCTTGAGGTCGATCTTCGACGATCTCCGCGACGACGCTCAGCGATGGGAGCCTCCTCGATGACGCAGCAGTCCGAGTCGACCACCACCAGCACGACGACCACGCACGAAACGGCCGTCTCCACGTCCCCGTTCGCCCCCTCGTCCCCGCCGCTCGCCGAGCCCCGCCCCCTCGGCGAGCGACGCGTGTGGCCCCGCGCCTTCCACGACCGGCTCACCGCCCCGCTGCCCGGCCTGGGAGCCCTCGCCCGCTTCGCCCGCGAGGGCTCCGTACGACCCCGCCCCGAAGGCCTCGCCGACATCCCCCGACTGCCGTTCGCCCCGGAGCCGTTGCCCCAGGTGGACACCCTGACCGTCGCCGTCACCTGGGCGGGGCACGCCAGTTGGGTGGTGCGGATCGGCGGGCTGACCATCCTCACCGACCCGGTCTGGTCCCGCCGCATCCTCGGCACCCCGGCCCGGATCACCCCCGTGGGAGTGGCCTGGGAAGCACTCCCGCCGATCGACGCCGTCGTCATCAGCCACAACCACTACGACCACCTCGACGCCCCCACCCTGCGCCGACTCCCGCGCCACACCCCGGTGTTCGCGCCGGCCGGCCTCGGCGGCTGGTTCCGGCGCCGCAGATTCACCCGCGTCACCGAACTGGACTGGTGGGAAGCGGCCCAACTCGACGGCGTACGGCTCGACTTCGTGCCCGCCCACCACTGGTCCAAACGCAGCCTCACCGACACCTGCCGTTCCCTGTGGGGCGGTTGGGTGATGACGGCACCGGACGGACAGCGCGTCTACTTCGCGGGCGACACGGGCTACGGCCACTGGTTCTCCCGCATCGGCGCCCGCTACCCCGGCATCGACCTCGCCCTCCTCCCCATCGGCGCGTACGACCCACGCTGGTGGCTCAGGGACGTCCACTGCGACCCGGAGGAAGCGGTCCAGGCGGCCCAGGACCTGGGGGCACGGCGGATGGCCCCCATGCACTGGGGCACGTTCGTCCTCTCCGCCGAACCGGTCCTCGAACCGCTCACCCGGGTCAAGGCGGCCTGGGAGAAAGCCGAGTTGGCGCGCGAGAACCTGTGGGATCTGCCGGTGGGAGGCTCAAGAGTGCTCACCTAGGCGGGAGTTGTCTTCCTCACCCTGCGCCACACGGTCGGGGCCGCGCTGATCGCCACGGTCAGCGCGACCGCGGCCACCACGCCCTCCCACGGCTCGGGGAACAGCGAACCGCCGAGAATGCCGATCAGTTGGTACGTCACCGCCCACGCCAGACAGGCCGGCGCATTGCCCCGGGCGAACCGGCGGATCGGCCACTCGGCCAGCAGACAGGCCAGCATCACCGGGATGCGGCCCGCCGGCACCATCCGGGACAGCACCAGCACGGTCACCCCGTGGTCGGCCAGCTTCTCCTGGGCCTGTACAAGCCGCTCCTCCGGAGCCCGCGACCGGATCGCCTCCAGCCAGCGCGAGCCGTTCTTCGACCCCATCCCGCGCCGCCCCAGCCAGTACAGGGCCATGTCACCGAGGAACGCGGCCAGCGACGCCGTCACGAACACCAGCGCCAGCGCGAACGGCGCCGTCTGGTGAAACGCGACCACGGCCGCCGAACTCACCAGCGCCCCCGTCGGAATCACCGGCACCAGCGCCCCGAACAGCACCAGCAGGAACAACGTCGGGTAACCGATGGCCTGTTGGGTCGACTCGGGTGACGTCGTCGCCGTCGCGGACACCGCCTCCGCGATCCAGCTCACCGGGCGACCTCCGGACGGACGCTCTCGCCGTGCCCGAGCCGGTGCGCCGCCACCGAGGGCGCGAGCTGTGCCGCGATCCGCACGAACTCGTCGCCCGGCGTGTGGAATTCGTGCGGGCGCACCGCGTCCAACCCGATCGGCCAGTACGTGCCGTAGTGCACCGGCACCGCACTGCGCGGGGAGAGCCGCGCCAGCGCCTGGGCCGCGCGCCCCGCGTCCAGATGGCCCTCGCCGAGATACGGACCCCAGCCGCCCACCGGCAGCAGCGCCACGTCGACCGGCCCGACCTCCTTGGCCATGTCGTCGAACAGCCCGGTGTCCCCGGCGAAGTAGGTCCGCGCCTCGCCCTCGACGACGTAGCCCAGCGCGGGGGAGCGGTGCGGCCCGACCGGCAGCCGGCGTCCGTCATGGCGCGCGGGCACGGCCCGTACGACCAGGTCACCGACCATCGTCTGGTCGCCGGGGGACACCTCGTCGATCCGCAGGTGCCGGAGCCGGCGCAGCCCGGGCACCGCGCGGAGTGCGCCCCGGGGCACGAGCAGGCGCGTGCCCGGGGCGAGGGCGCCGAGCGAGGGAAGGTGCAGGTGGTCGGCGTGGAGGTGGGAGACGAGCGCCAGGTCCGCGCGCCGGGCCTCGGGCGGCGGCACCGCGCCCCGGCGGCGCCTGAGGTGTGCGAGGCGGCGCGCGAACAGGGGGTCGGTGAGGACGCGTACGTCCGAGTCCTCGATCGTGCAGGTGGCGTGACCCCACCAGGTGATCTCCACCGGCACCTTCTTTGCCTCCTTCGCGCGACTCCCCCGAAGCCTACGGGCAGGAGTAGGGTCGGCGGCGAAACCCGGAGGTGAGGGGGACGCCATGGGACAGGTACGCGGTGCCTCGGGTATGCCCTCGCGGCTTCGGGTCACGGCGATCGCCAGCCTGACGCCGCTGGAGGAGCTGGACGAGGACCCCTTTCTGGTCGACTCCCGCAGCCAGCACGCGATGTGCGCCCGCTGGGCCGCCGACCACGGCTATGTGATCGCCCGCGAACTCCTGGTCCGCGGACTGCGCCCCGACCACTGCGCCCTGTGGGACGGCGTCCGCCCCGGCCTCGACCTGTTCGTCGCCCCCAGCCGCCGGGTCCTGGAGAGCGCGCTGTCCTCCGTCGAGGAGTTCACCGACGAGTGCGCGCGCCGCGGGGTGCGGATCGAGACCGTGGGCCGTGCGGAACCCTGCTACGACGCCCAGATGAAGGCCAGCGTGCACCGACGGCTGTCCATGCCGACGGCGGGCTACGACGGCCGCTAGTTCCGGGGCCCCGCTTCTCGCTCCGGGGTCCTCGCGTCCCGTATGACAGGCTGGGGACAGGCCCGCCAGGTCGACGGGCCCGGGACGTGAGGTGTACGGGGCGTGGGCGGAGGGCGTTGGCGGCGGCTCGTCAGCCAGGTCGGGCGGAGCATCGCGGTGTGGGCCGTCTCCACGGTCACCATGCTGGTGCTCGCCGGGATCCTGCCGGACTTCAAGCTCCAGTCGACGGACGGTGACAGTGCCACCCGTATCGGCGTCACGGCCGCGCTCGGCGCCGGCGCCTTCGGTCTGCTGTCGGCCCTGGTCTGGCCGCTGCTGGTCCGGCTGCTGCTGCTCGTGCCCGCGCTCGTCCTCGGCCTCCTGGTCTTCGTGCTCAACGGCTCCCTCCTGCTGATCGCCCTGCGCATCAATCCCGACGGCGGGCTCCGCGGCCAGGTGGCCCCCGAGACCGCCGTCGTCGTGGCCGCCGTGATGTCCGCCGTCGCCTCCGCCACCGGTGGTGCCCTCGCCGTGCGCGACGACGACGCCTACCGCCGCCGCCTCTACCGCCTCGCCGACCGCCGCCGCAGAGCCATGCCGCCCGGCCCGTCCTCGCCCGGCACCGTCTTCCTGCAACTCGACGGCGTCGGTCACGACGTCCTCCTCGACGCGATGGCGAAGGGGCTGATGCCGACCGTCGCGAAGCTCCTCGGCGGCGACCGCCCCACCCATCGCCTCACCCCCTGGCGCACCGACTGGTCCAGCCAGACCGGCGCCAGCCAGCTCGGCATCCTGCACGGCTCCAACCACGACATCCCCGCGTTCCGCTGGTACGAGAAGGACACCGGCGAGGTGATGGTCTGCAACCGCCCGACCAGCGCCGCCGAACTCCAGCGCCGCGCCGTCGAGTTCACCGGCGACGGCGGCCTCCTCACCCTCGACGGCGCCAGCCGCGGCAACCTGTTCAGCGGCGGCGCCGACGAACAGGCCCTCGTGCTGTCCATCGCCATCCGCCGCCGGGGCCGGGAGAACCGTTCCCGCGCGGGCTACTTCGCCTACTTCTCCGACCCCGCCAACGCCGTCCGCACCGCGATGTCCTTCGTCGCCGAGGTCGGCCGCGAGATCGGCCAGTCGACCCGCTCCCGCCTCACCAAGCAGCGCCCCCGCGTCAAACGCGGCGGCCTCTACCCCCTCGTCCGCGCCTTCGCGACCGTCGTGGAGCGGGACGTCGTCGTCGCCGCCGTCATGGGCGACATGCTCGCCGGCCGGACCGCCGTCTACGCCGACCTCGTGGCCTACGACGAGGTCGCCCACCACTCGGGACCGCGCAGCCGCGACGCCGCCAAGGTCCTCCAACGCCTGGACCGCTCCCTCGCGTTGATCGAGAACGTCGCCGAGCACGCCCCGCGGCCGTACCGCATCGTCGTCCTCTCCGACCACGGCCAGAGCCCCGGCGAGACCTTCCAGGGCCGCTACGGCCTCACCCTCGGCGACCTGGTGCGGGCGGGCTGCGGGCTGCCCGTGCCGCGCCGGGCCCGCCGCACCCACAGCGGCGCCGAGGCGCGTGCGGCCGTCCGCGCGGCGCTGCGCAGGCCGGCCAAGGACGGCGACGAGCGGCACGTTCACTCCGGCCGCCACTCGGAACCGGTCGTGCTGGCCTCCGGCAACCTCGGCCTGGTCTCCTTCCCGGACGTCCCGCACCGCATGACCAAGGAGGAGATCGACGCCCGCCACCCGGCGCTGTTGACGACCCTCGCCAACCACCCCGGCGTCGGCTTCGTCCTCGTTCGCAGCGAGGAGCACGGCGGAGTCGTCCTCGGCGCGCACGGCGCCGAACTCCCGGTGGCCGAACTCGACGACAAGCAGGGCCCGTTGGCCGACTTCGGCCCCGGTGTCGCGGACGCCGTACGGCGCACCCACTCCTTCCCGCACACCGCCGACATCATGGTCAACTCCTGGTACGACCCGGTCGAGGGCGAAATCCTCGCCTTCGAGGAGCAGATCGGCTCCCACGGCGGCCTCGGCGGCTCCCAGGGCAAGCCGTTCCTGCTGTCGCCGCACACCTTCTCCGCACCGGCCGACGACGGCGCGGACCTGGTCGGCGCGGAGCAGGTGCACCGCGTCCTGCGGCGCTGGCTGCGCGAGTGCAACGGGCCCCAGGTCCCGCTGCCGGCCGAGCCGGAGGAGCGCGCCGCCTGAAAATGGGCTGCGGTGGGTCGGCCGTGAGCACACACTGTTCGAGTCTCCCCGCCTCGAACCTCCTTCAGGAGCCGCTGCTTTGCAGGCTGCCGTCACCGTCACTCCCGCCCGTATCCCCGAGCTGCTGCTCGGTCTCGCGACCGTCCGGCCCGTGTTCCTCTGGGGTGCGCCCGGCATCGGAAAGTCGTCCCTGGTAAGGGAGTTCGCGGAATCGCTGGGCCTGGAGTGCGTGAGCCTGCTCGGTACGCAGCTCGCGCCCGAGGACCTGATCGGCGTGCCGCAGATCCGGGACGGGCGGTCCGTGTTCTGTCCGCCGGAGGCGATCGCGCGGGACGAGCCGTACTGCCTGTTCCTCGACGAACTCAACGCGGCCACACCGGATGTGCAGAAGGCGTTCTACTCGCTGATCCTGGACCGCCGGATCGGCAACTACGAACTCCCCAAGGGTTCCATCGTGATCGGCGCCGGCAATCGGGCGACGGACAACGCGCTGGCCCGGCCGATCGCGTCCGCGCTGATCAACCGGCTCACCCACGTCCATCTTGAGGCGTCGCCGAAGGACTGGCTCGACTGGGCCGCCGCCAACGGCATTCACCCGTGGATCCTGGACCACCTCACCGACCGCCCCGACCACCTGTGGTCCAAGCCGCCGAAGACCGAGGAGGCCTTCTCCACACCCCGCTCCTGGCACATGCTCTCCGACGCGCTGGGCTCCTTCGGGCCCGACCTCGACGAGGACACCCTGAAGGTGATCGCGCACGGCACGCTGACGCCCGCCCACGCCGTCGCGTTCTGCGGCTACGTCAAGATCGTGCGCAGCCGCTTCGGCATCGAGGCGATCATCAAGGGCGAGGCCCGCTGGCCGCACCGCCCCGCGGACCGCGACCTGCTGTACTACCTCGCGGAATCCTTCCGAGGCCGGCTCGTCAAGGAACTCCCGGTCAGCAAGGAGCACTTGTCGGCGAACGGGCTGCAGACCGCGTACCGCGCCAAGTCGCTGCTCGTGCAGCTCGCCGAGATCTCCGTGGAGGTCGCGCAGAGCGTCATCGCCCCGGACACCGACGGCAATCCGCTGCTGCCCGCCTGGTTCCTGGTCGAGGCGGCCCGTGACATGCCCCGGCTGGTCGAGGCCCGGCAGTGAGCCGCACCCGGGGCGACAAGGGGAAGCCGAAGAAGGATCTCGCGGCCGAGGCCTTCGCGGAGGGCCTCAGGCTGGTGCGGGCCAACCGCGCGCTCGCCGCCATCGGGTTCAGCGTCTGCCGCAAGGACGACTGCCCCCGCACCCCCGCCACCGGTCTCGTCCGCGTCGACTCCAACGGCGTGCTGCACGTCCACCCCACCCGCCGGGCCGAACCCGCCGAGTGGGCCTGGGCGATCGCGCACGGCATCATCCACCTCGGCTTCGGCCATGTCCCGGCCGCGTCGAAACCGCGCGACCAGCCCGACGGCCCCGCCCTCGCCGCCCACTGCGCCGTCGTCAACCGCTTCCTGCTCGGCTTCCCCATCGGCATCACCCCCGAGGACCTGCCCGCCGCCTACCCCGGCGGCGACGAGGACCAACTCGCCGCCCGCTGGCGCCGCGACGGCATCCCGCCCCTCTACGAACGCTGCGGCACGGCGGGCGGCGAACCGGACCAGGTGCTCGTGCCCTGGGACACCTGGCAGGGCGGCCAGGCCCCCGACTGGCAGCTCAACTTCGCAGCCGCCCTCACCCGCACCGTCGCCATGGCGATGGACGTGGCGGGCGGCCGACGCGCCTCGATGCGCGGCGGCCCCACCCGACTCCAGCCCTGGGAACGGGCGTTGAGCTGGTTCGTCTCCTCCTACCCGCTCCTCGGCGGCATCGCGGCCGGCATCACCCTCGTCGCCGACGCCGAACTCGCCCACGCCCACGGCATCTCCGTCGCCGCCGTCGACACCGGCGCCGCCGAGATCTACATCAACCCGCTGCGCCGATTCGACGACGAGGAATGGCGGTTCGTCCTCGCCCACGAGATGCTGCACGCCGCCCTGCGGCACGGCGACCGCTGCGGGGTCCGCGACCCCTTCCTCTTCAACATCGCCGCCGACTACGTCATCAACGGCTGGCTGTGCGAGATGGACGTCGGCCGGATGCCCGAAGGCCTGTTGTACGACCCGGAGTTGAAGGACCTCTCCGCCGAGGAGGTCTACGACCGGATCGCCGGCGACCTGCGCCGGATGCGCCGGCTGGCCACCCTGCGCGGCAAGGGCGTCGGCGACATCCTCGGCGGCCCGCTCGGCAGCCCGCGCGACTACGTGGACCTCGACGAGTTCTACCGGCGCGGCCTCGCCCGCGGCCTCGACCTGCACCAGCAGCACCAACGCGGCTTCCTGCCCGGCGGGTTGGTCGAGGAGATCCGCGCCCTCAGCCATCCACCCCTGCCCTGGGACGCACAACTGGCCCGCTGGTTCGACGAGTTCGTACCCCGCCCCGAGCCCGTACGGTCCTACGCCCGCCCCTCGCGCCGCCAGTCCTCCACCCCCGACATCCCGCGCGCCGGCCACTGGTTCCCGCCCGAGGAGATCCCGCGCTGCACCTTCGGCGTCGTCCTCGACACCTCCGGCTCCATGGACCGCGCCCTCCTCGGCAAGGCACTGGGCGCGATCGCGTCGTACGCCGAGGCCCGGGACGTACCGGCCGCCCGGGTCGTGTTCTGCGACGCGGCCCCGCACGACGCGGGCTATGTCGCGGTCACCGACATCGCCGGCCGGGTCCGCGTGCACGGGCGCGGCGGCACCGTCCTGCAGCCCGGGATCGACCTGTTGCACCGCGCCGACGACTTCCCGCCGGGGGCACCCGTCCTCGTCATCACCGACGGCTGGTGCGACGTGCTGAGGGTGCGGCGCGAGCACGCCTATCTGATTCCACAAGGCGCTCGCCTGCCGTTCACCGTGCGTGGGCCGGTCTTCCGGGTGAGCTGAACCGGAATGTGGTCGGATGGCTTCGAACGACATCCGCTTCGAAAGGAATCACCGTGGCAACCACGCGCACCGCACACACCGTCTGGGAAGGCGAACTCATCAAGGGCAGCGGCGAGGTCACCTTCGACTCGTCAGGCATCGGTGTGCAGCCGGTGACGTGGGCGTCGCGCGCCGAGCAGGCCAACGGCAAGACCAGCCCCGAGGAACTGATCGCCGCCGCCCACTCGAGCTGCTTCTCCATGGCGCTCTCCCACGGCCTGACCGGCGCGGGCACCCCGCCCACCCGCCTGGAGACCAAGGCCGACGTCACCTTCCAGCCCGGCGAGGGCATCACCGGCATCCACCTCACCGTCCGCGGCGAGGTCCCCGGCCTGGACGAGGCAGGCTTCGCCGCCGCCGCCGAGGACGCCAAGAAGAACTGCCCGGTCAGCCAGGCGCTCGCGGGTACGACGATCACGCTGACGGTCGAATCAGCCTGACCCCGCTCGCCCTCCCGTCCCGATGCCGCACCCGGAAAAACGGGTGCGGCATTGACATTCCCGCACTCAAGTTTTGAGCTGGAGATCGGGCAGCGCCTGGCGGAAGGGGACGGCGATGGGACGTGCGGTCGGTATCGATCTCGGGACCACGAACTCGGTGGTCGCGGTGTTGGAGGGCGGCGAGGCCACGGTGGTGGCCAATGCCGAGGGCGCGAGGACCACGCCCTCGGTCGTGGCCTTCGCGAAGAACGGCGAGGTGCTGGTCGGCGAGGTCGCCAAACGGCAGGCCGTGACGAACATCGAGCGCACCGCGCGCTCGGTGAAACGGCACATGGGCAACACCGAGTGGCGCTTCCCGGACACGGGTGCCATCGACGGAACGCGGTACCGCGCCCAGGAGTTGTCCGCGCGCGTGCTGCAGAAACTGAAACGCGACGCGGAGGCCTATCTCGGCGAGGACGTCACGGACGCCGTGATCACCGTCCCCGCCTACTTCGACGACTCCCAGCGCCAGGCCACCAAGGAGGCCGGCGAGATCGCGGGCCTCAAAGTGCTGCGGATCATCAACGAACCGACGGCCGCCGCGCTCGCCTACGGCCTGGACCGGGGCGAGGAGCAGACCGTCCTCGTCTTCGACCTCGGCGGTGGCACCTTCGACGTGTCGTTGCTGGAGATCGGCGACGGCGTCATCGAGGTCAAGGCCACCAACGGCGACACCCATCTCGGCGGCGACGACTGGGACCAGCGGGTCATGGAGTACCTGGTCAAGAAGTTCCGGGGGCAGCACGGCGTCGACCTCGGCAAGGACAAGATGGCGCTCCAACGCCTGCGCGAGGGCGCGGAGAAGGCGAAGATCGAGCTGTCCTCGTCCTCCGAGACGACGATCAACCTGCCCTACATCACCGCCTCCGCCGACGGCCCGCTGCACCTCGACGAGAAGCTGACCCGCGCCGCCTTCCAGGAACTCACCGCCGATCTCCTCGACCGCTGCAAGACCCCCTTCCACCAGGCGGTCAAGGACGCCGGCATCAAGCTCGCCGCCGTCGACCACGTCATCCTCGTCGGCGGCTCGACCCGGATGCCCGCCGTCACCGACCTCGTCAAGGAACTCACCGGCAAGGACCCGCACAAGGGCGTCAACCCCGACGAGGTCGTGGCGGTCGGCGCCGCCCTCCAGGCCGGCGTCATCCGCGGCGACGTGAAGGACGTCCTGCTCCTCGACGTCACCCCGCTGTCCCTGGGCATCGAGACCAAGGGCGGCATCATGACGAAGCTCATCGAACGCAACACGACCATCCCGACCCGGCGTTCGGAGATCTTCACCACCGCCACCGACAACCAGCCCTCGGTCGGCATCCAGGTCTACCAGGGCGAGCGCGAAATCGCCGCGTACAACAAGAAGTTGGGCGTCTTCGACCTCACCGGCCTGCCGCCCGCGCCGCGCGGGGTCCCGCAGATCGAGGTCGCCTTCGACATCGACGCCAACGGCATCATGCACGTCTCCGCGAAGGACCTGGCGACCTCCCGCGAACAGAAGATGACCGTCACCGGCGGCTCGGCCCTCGGCAAGGAGGACATCGACCGCATGATGCGGGAGGCCGAGCAGTACGCGGACGACGACCGCAAGCGTCGCGAGGCCGCCGAGACCCGCAACCAGGCCGAGCAACTCGTCTACCAGACCGAGAAGTTCATCCGCGAGAACGAGGAGCGCGTCCCGTCCGACATCCGGCCCGAGGTCGAGTCGGCCGCCACGGAGGTGAAGACCCTCCTCGAACGCGGCGCCGACACAGCCGAGTTGCGCACCGCCGTCGAGAAACTTGCCACCGTCAGCCAGCGGATGGGCCAGGCGATGTACGCGCAGGCCGCCCAGCAGTCACCCACCGAGCAGGCGGAGAACACCGGGAGCGGCGAGGAGCACACCTCGCCCCCGGAGGAGGAAGGCGTCGTCGACGCGGAGATCGTCGACGACGAACGCGACGCGAAGGGCGGCGCGGCCTAGCTCACGGTCCGCTCGGCCGGGGAGGCCAGGGAGGCCGGCGCGGTCGGCAGGGTGGCGCAGACGGCGTCCAGGACGGAGGCGTACGGCGTGCCGAAGTCGGCGAGCCGGGCGCGGAGTTCGTCCAGGGCGCCGCGGTGCTCCGTGAGCAGGTCGAGGTTGCCCGTGCGGGCCGTGAACTCCAGGACCGCGGGCAGGAAGTCGGGCAGTTCCTCGTCGGCGAACTCCAGCCCGTGCGTGCGGTACAGATCCTTGAAGCGGCCCAGGGACATCCCGGGCCGCCGGATGTCGCCGTCGTGCCACCGACTCAGGTACAGGCTGTGCCGGTCCCGGGAGTCGAAGACCTGGACGTAGTGCGCGGCCAGCTCCCGGGGCGGAGTGAGGGCCGCGTGGTCGACGAACTCCCTCAGTTGCGGAGCGGCCTCGCGCAGCAGGGGCAGCCGGGCGCGGAAGTCGTCGTCGGGGTAGGTCAGGCAGAGCGCGGCCGCCTGGTACAGCACACCGTCCGAGGGCATCAGGCCTCCCTCGCGTGGGCGTGCGCGTCGGCGGCGAGCCCGATGGCCTCGCCCCAGGCGGCTACAGGATCCTGTATGCGATATGCCGCATCTGTTCTACGGCCCCCGGCCGGTCCGGTGGGCGGTGTCCGCGTGTCCGTCACCTGCGCTCCCTTGCTCGCCCGTGGTGTCGAACCTAGGGCGGGGCAGGGGAGCGCACCCGTTCACGGCAGCCGTACGGGTCAGTGCTCGCTGACGTACGGCTCAGTGCTTGACGGCGACCCCGCCGTAGACCGGGACGACGCCCTCCGCCTGGGCGGCCACGTCCTCCGGCTCCGGCCGCCAGCCGTAGACCGAGATGACACCCGGGCCGAGCAGCTCCAGGCCGTCGAAGAAGCGCGAGAACTCGGCCAGCGAGCGCGGATAGAACGGGGTGCCGCTGCGCCGGAAGTGCTCGGCGGCCTTCGCGATGGCCTCGGGGATGAGGTCGGGGGTGACCTGCGACAGGATCACGTAGCTGCCCGGGGCGAGGACGTCGACGTACCGCTTGATCAGGCCGTACACGTCGTCGCCGTCGGGATCGTCCCCCAGATAGTGGGTGAGCGCGACCAGCGACAGCGCGACCGG
Organism: Streptomyces sp. NBC_01478; assembly: GCF_036227225.1. Taxonomy (GTDB): domain Bacteria; phylum Actinomycetota; class Actinomycetes; order Streptomycetales; family Streptomycetaceae; genus Streptomyces. The sequence goes on from NZ_CP109444.1 coordinate 9,527,513, forward strand.
CCGCGTGAAGTCGAGGGTCTCGCCGGCCAGCCGCAGGATCGTGTCCGGGTCGCGGACATCCGCGTGCACGTACTCGGTGCTGCCCTCGGCCGAACCGTGCAGCAGCGCCTCCGCGTGCCGCAGCACGATCGGGTCGTTGTCCGCGTACACGACCTTCGCGTCCGGGGCGACGGACTGCGCCACCTGGTGCAGGTTCGGCTCGGTGGGGATGCCGGTGCCGATGTCCAGGAACTGGCGTATCCCGGCCTCGGCGGCGGTCCGGGTCGCCCGGTGCATGAACCGGCGGTTGGCCCGCGCGCCGCGCACGGCCGTGCCGTCCGAGGCGAGGATCTTGCGCGCCAGCTCCTCGTCCACCGGGTAGTTGTCCTTGCCGCCGAGCCACCAGTCGTACACCCGCGCCGGATGCGGCCGGCTGGTGTCGATACGGGTGGGCGCGGCTTCGGATCCGGTCATGCGGTGTCGTCTCCTCGGGAGTTCGGGCCTCTACGTGCCGGGGCATGCTGTGCCGGGAACCGTGCTGTGCGGGCCGTGCTGTCCGGGCCGTGCTCAGAAGGTCTCGCGGTAGTCCCGCAGGATCTTCTTGGTGCGCTGGGCGGACGCGGCGTGCGCCGTCATGTGGTCGAGGACCTCCAGATGCGCGGAGACCTCCGCACGGGAGTCCAGGTACAGGGCGCCGGTCAGATACTCGGTGAACACCATGTCGGGCAGCTCCGGTTCGGTGAAACGGAACAGCGAGAAGGGCGCGTACGTCCCCGGGTGCGGGCCGCTCGCGAACTCGGCGACCTGGAGCGTGATCCGGTCGCGCTCGCCGAACTCCAGGAGTTTGTCGAGCTGTTCGCGCATGACCTCGCCGCGGATGCTCACCGGACGGCGCAGCACCGTCTCGTCCATGATCACCCACAGGTGAGGCGGATTGTCCCGCTCCAGCAGCCCCTGCCGCGCCATCCGCAGCGACACATGCCGCTCGATGGTCTCCGGACCGGTCTGCCCGATCGTCCCGGCCTCCAGCACGGCACGCGCGTAGTCCTCGGTCTGCAACAGGCCCGGCACGAAGTGCGGTTCGTACGAGCGGATCAGCCCGGCGGCGCCCTCCAGGCTCACGTACAGGCTGAACCACTCCGGCAGCACATCGTGGAACCGCTGCCACCAACCCGGCTGGTTCGCCTCCTCGGTGAGCGCGACGAACGCGTCCGTCTCCTCCTCGGGCACGCCGTAGGTGGTCAACAGCACCTGGACGTACGGCACTTTCAGCGCGACCTCGGCCATCTCCATCCGCCGTACGGTCGCCGGGGCCACCCGAAGGACCTGCGCGGCCTCCTCGCGCTTGATGCCGGCCGCCTCACGCAACTCCTGCAGCCTTCTGCCCAGCACCACTTGACCCACCGTGGGCGCGGGCCGTCGTTCACTCACGCCACGCCTCCCCATACGCGCCGAAGTCTGGGGGCAGTGTGCCATGTTCCGGCCATCGGGCTCAGCGGTTCGGAGGTGATCATCCGTCAGCCACCCAGCGAATTCAGGTACTTCGCCGTCGCCGGGTCGGCGGGCAGGAACGTCTCGATTGCCAACTCCGAGACCGTGACGTCCATGGGAGTGTTGAACGTGGAGATCGAGGAGATGAAGGACAGCACCCGCCCGTCGTGCTCGATCCGCATCGGGAGCGCGAAGTACGGTACGGAACCGGCCAGTTCATCCCCGTCGTCGACCGCCTCCGGCACCGGGTACGCGGCGACCTCGTCGTACAGGGCCCGCAACGGCTCGGACCGGTGCAGGGCGATCTGCCGCTCCATCTGCGCGAGCAGATGCCCGCGCCATTCACCCAGATTGCGGATGCGCGGTGCCAGGCCCTCGGGGTGCAGCGTCAACCGCATCGCGTTGAGCGGGGGTTGGAGGAGGGACTCCGGTACGCCGTCCAACAGCATGGTGATGCCCCGGTTCGCCGCGACCACGTCGTAGACGGCGTCGACCACCAGCGCGGGATACGGCTCGTAGCCCTGAATCAGCCGCTCAAGACCCTCCCGCAACGCGCCCAACGCCGGGTCGTCCAGCGGGGTTTCCGGATAGTGCGGGGCGTAACCGGCCGCCAGGAGGAGGGAGTTGCGCTCCCGCACGGGCACGTCCAGGTGCTCGGCGAGGCGCAGCACCATCTCCTCGCTCGGCCGGGACCGACCCGTCTCGACGAAGCTGATGTGCCGGGCCGAGGAGTCCGCCCGCAACGCCAGCTCCAGCTGACTGACCCGCCGCCGCTCCCGCCAGGCACGCAGCAAGGGGCCGACGCCCTTGCCGGCCGGGGCGGCGGCAGCGATGTCGGTGCCGGTCGGGACAATGGTCATACGCACGACCGTAGTCGAAGGAGCGAGCACGTGAACGAGTCGGGGAACGCGTACAGGCAGGCCAGGACGGACTCCACGGGGGAGGCCACGGCGATGTACCGGGCCAGAGTCCGCGGCTGTCTCCTCGGCGGCGCGGTCGGCGACGCCCTCGGCTACCCGATCGAGTTCACCTCCCTCGACCGCATCCGCACGAGCCACGGACAACGCGGCGTGACCGGGTACGTGCCCGGCGCACACGGCGCACTGGGCCTGATCAGCGACGACACGCAGATGACCCTCTTCACCGTCGAGGCGCTCATCACGGCCCACGCGCGGGAACGCCGCAAGGGGATCGGCGGCGCCTGGTCCCTGCTGCTGCGGCACGCGTATGAGCGATGGCTGGAGACCCAGTCCAAGCCGGCACCGGACGACAGCGCCACGGCCGGTCTGATCAGCGAGCCCTGGCTGTACGCCCGCCGCGCCCCCGGCAACGCCTGCCTGTCCGGAGTCGCCCAGATGTACGCGCCCGACCCGTGGATCCCCCTCGACGGCACGCCGGGCCCCGTCAACCCCGACTCCAAGGGCTGCGGCACGGTGATGCGCTCGGCCCCCTTCGGCCTGGCCAACACCGCCGACGGCGCCTTCTCGATGGCGGCCCGCGGCGCCCAGATCACCCACGGCCACCCCACTGGCTACTACGCGGCGGGCGCCCTCGCCGCGATCGTTGCGCACCTCGTCGCCGGGGACTCCCTGGAGGGTTCGGTCCTGCGCGCGCTACGACTGCTGGAGCGCCACCCCGCCCACGAGGAGACGTCGGCCGCCCTCCGCGGGGCCCTCGACCTGGCCGCCGAGGGTTCTCCCACGGCTGAGAAGGTCGAGTCGCTCGGCGCGGGCTGGGTCGCGGAGGAGGCCCTCGCGATCGGCGTGTACAGCGCGCTGGTGGCGAGCGACGTGAAGGCCGCGCTGCTCCTCGCCGTCAACCACTCCGGCGACAGCGACTCCACCGGCTCCATCTGCGGCAACCTCCTCGGCGCCCGCTACGGCGACCACGGCCTGCCGCACAGCTGGGTGCAGCAGGTCGAGGGTCGTGCCACGATCGCCGCTCTCGCCGACGACCTCGCGGCGGAATGCGTAGCGGGCTGACCGCCGGGCACCCTTCTGACCAGGGACGCGACCACCCGTCTGTGACATGCCGCGTGTGGCACGCTGAAGAGAAACCTGACCCGAAGTCCGACCCCAGGCCCGCCCCGAAGCCAACCCGAAACCCACCCCGAGAAAGGAGCGAGGCCATGCCCCTCGCACCGCTGTCGCAGAAGGAGATCGAGGACCGCCTCGCGGAACTGCCCGGCTGGTCCGTCGACGCCGACCGACTCACCCGCTCCTACCGGCTCGGCTCCCACTTCGCGGCCACCGCGATGGTCGTCCACATCGCCCAGGTCCAGGAGGAACTCGACCACCACTCCGACCTGACCCTCGGCTACAACACCGTCTCCCTCACGGTGAACACGCACAGCGTGGGCGGCGCGATCACCGAGCTCGACTTCCAACTCGCGCGCAGAGTCGAGGACTTGGCCCCGGGACACGGCGCGAGCTGACCGGACGGGACGAGAACGCGTACGCGACCACGACAGGGAAGGGCAGGACGGAAGCGCGTGCTCGACTACGACAAGGAAGCAGACGCCTACGACGCCACCCGCGGCGGTGAGCCCCGTGCGGCCGCCGCTGCCGAAGCCGTACTCGGCTTCGTCCCGCAGAACGCCCGAAGCCTGCTCGACGTGGCCTGCGGCACCGGCATCGTCACCCGCCGCCTGGCCGCGGCCCGCCCCGGCCTACAGGTCACGGGGCTCGACGCGGCCCCCGCCATGGCCCGCACGGCGGCGGCACGGCTCCCCGGCGCGATCCTCCTCGCGGACAGCCGCCAACTCCCCTTCCCCGACGGGGTGTTCGACGCCGTCACGACCGTATGGCTGCTGCACCTGCTGGAGGGCCCGGAGGACGCCGGGGCGATCGTCGCGGAGTGCGCACGGGTACTGCGACCGGGCGGCGTGTACATCACCACGGTCGACAAGGCCGCCGCGCACGACGTCGGCAGCGACATCGACGCCGTCCTCGCCCCGCGTCCGCGCCGCCCCGCCCAGGACCGTCCCGACCACGTCCGCGCCCACGCCGCCGAGCACGGTCTGCACCCGGCCGGTACGGCCCGCTTCCGGGGCCACGGGCAGGGGCGCAGCCCACGCAGCACGGCCGCGGACTTACGGCGCGGCTGGTTCACCATGCTGCCGCCCGGTGAACCGCCGACCGAACGGTTCGCCGCACAGCTGGAGTCGCTCCCGGACCAGGAACGGCCGCGCGCGGACCCGGAGTTCACGATCCTGGCCTTCAGGAAGCCTTCGGCCGGGTGAAGTCCATCGTCCAGTTGGTCACCCAACTCGCCCCGTCGTCCACCGAGAACGCCTGCTCCCAACGGGCACCGCTCGCGGAGACCCCCGACCACACGTACCGCACCCGCACCTCTTTCCCGTCGTGCGCGTCGTCGCCGTAGAACTCGCCCCGGCCGCCCTCGAATCGCCCGGTCACCGGCGGGAACAGCTTGCCGCTGCGGCTCGACGACCAGTTCAGGGACCACAGGTGGGTCTCCCGGTCGAAGAGCCGCAGGGTCAGGCCCTTCGAGCCCAGATACGGCATGTCGATCTCGTCGACGTTCGCGGCGCCGTCGAAAAGCGGCCAACAACGGCTGGTGCCCTCGAACTCCTCCCAGTCGCTGCCGGGTTGGAGGAAGTCGGTGAGCCGACGGTTCGCGACCTCCCACTCGCCGTGGAAGAAGTCGAAGTCGTGCGGGCTGCTCATGAGCGGTCTCCAGTGGTTCCGGCGGGCAGGGAGTCGGCCAAGTAGGCGTCGAGGTCCGGGACTTCGGGCGCGAGCAGGTGCCGTACCCAGGCGTCCCGTTCGTGCAGGATCGGCGGCAGCTCCCAGACGCAGCCGATCCACGGCAGGTCGGGAGTGATGAAGTGGGTGGGGTCGAGGTCGGGGCAGCCGAGCACCGGCTGGCCCGCCGAGGCACCCCGGAAGTGCAGGACGTTGTCCCACACCCAGCTGTACGCGTTCAGATAGGCACCGTCGTCACCGCCCCGGTGCAGCACGACGAACGTGGCCGGCGGAGTGCCGTCTCCCATCGGCCCGTCGCCGGGGCGCGGCTCGGGCAGCAGCTCGGGCAGGATCGCGTACGCCGCCTTCTCCACCTCGGGGGCGATCCCCGCGGGGTCGGCGGTGACGTGGTAGCGCTTGATGTGCCGCCCGGCCACCTCGATCGGCGGTGGCACGGTCAGCAGTTTCTCCGTGAAGGGCATGGCAGGACGCTAGGACGACTTCACTGACATCCTGTGTCAGTGAAGTCCAGCCGACTCGTCTCGATCCTCCTCCTGCTCCAGACCCGCGGGCGGATGACCGCCGCCCAGCTCGCCGAGGCACTGGAGGTCTCGGTCCGCACGGTCTACCGGGACGTCGAGGCACTGAGCGCGGCGGGCGTCCCGCTGTACGGCGACGCGGGCCACGCCGGTGGCTACCGCCTCATCGACGGCTACCGCACCCGCCTGACCGGCCTCACCACGGACGAGGCCGAGGCCCTGTTCCTCGCGGGCGCACCGGGACCGGCCGCCGAACTGGGCCTCGGCCCGCTCCTGGCCGCCGCCCAGCTGAAGGTGCGCGCGGCCCTGCCCGCCGAACTGCGCGAGCACGCCGACCGGATCAGCGGCCGGTTCCATCTGGACGCGCCGGGTTGGTACGCGGACGCCGACGAGACACCGTTTTTGCATACAGTCGCCGACGCCGTATGGCACAACCGTGTGCTGTATGCCATATACCGACGCTGGCGCGAGCCGACCGACGTCGAGCGCCGACTGGAGCCGTACGGGCTCGTGCTGAAGGCGGGCCGCTGGTACGTCGTCGCCGGTCCCGGACCGCGCACCTTCCGCGTCGACCAGATCCTGGAACTCACCACCTCCGCCTCCGACGAGGAGTTCACCCGCCCGGAGGGCTTCGACCTGGCCGCGTACTGGACGGCCCACCAACGGGACTTCCACGACCGCCTGTACCGGAGCGAGGCAGTGGTCCGGCTGGCCCCGGGGGCGACGCTCGCACGGGCGGTCCCCGTCAACGGGCGGGCGGAACCGGACGGTTGGACCCTGATGTCGGTCCCGATCGAGTCCGTCGAGCACGCGCACGGCGAGTTCCTGCGGCTGGGCACGGACATCGAGGTCCTGTCACCGCCCGAACTGCGCGACCGCATCGCGCACACGGTGGCTCAACTGGCCGAAAGATACGGCAACTTGCTCACAGGCAGCGGCAACTGAGGGTACGCAACCCGTCCGTCCTCCCAGGAGGTACGCCACGTGAGCCACCCGCACCCGCACGTACCCGCACACCCGCCCCGCCACCCCCGCGGACGAAGGGCCGTACTGTCCGCACTGACCGCCGCCGCGGCACTGGTCCTCGCCGGACTCACCACCGGCGGTACCGCCCAGGCCGCCACCGCCCGCCAGGTCGAGGCCCTCGACCGGGGCGTCGTCAGCGTCCACACGGACAGCGGCAACCTGGTCGGCTGGCGCTGGCTCGGCACCGACCCCGACGACGTCTCCTTCAACGTCTACCGCGCCGGTACGAAGGTCAACTCGGCCCCGATCACCGGCTCCACGAACTATTTCCACGCCGGGGCACCGGCCCAGGCCGACTACACGGTCCGCGCGATCGTCGGCGGCGTCGAACAGGCCGACTCGGTCCACGCGATCCAGTTCCGCACCGGCTACAAGGACGTCCCGATCACCCCGTCCGCCGGCGGCACGACCCCCGACGGCGTCGCCTACACCTACGAGGCCAACGACGCCTCCGTGGGCGACCTCGACGGCGACGGCCGGCTCGACTTCGTCCTCAAGTGGCAGCCGACGAACGCCAAGGACAACTCCCAGTCCGGCTACACCGGCGACACGATCCTCGACGGGATCACCCTCGACGGCACCCGCCTGTGGCGTATCGACCTGGGCCGCAACATCCGCTCCGGCGCGCACTACACACAGTTCCAGGTCTACGACTACGACGGCGACGGCAAGGCCGAGGTCGCCATGAAGACGGCCGACGGCACGGTCGACGGAACCGGCACGGTCATCGGCAACTCGGCGGCGGACTACCGGAATTCGAGCGGCTACGTCCTGTCGGGCCCCGAATATCTGACCATGTTCAACGGCCAGACGGGCAAGGCGATGGGCACCGTCGACTACGTCCCGGCACGCGGCACGGTCTCCTCCTGGGGCGACTCGTACGGCAACCGCGTCGACCGATTCCTCGCCGGCACCGCCTACTTGGACGGCTCCCGCCCCTCCCTGATCATGGCGCGCGGCTACTACACGCGCACGGTGATCGCCGCCTGGGACTGGCGCGACGGAGCCTTCACCCGCCGCTGGACCTTCGACACCAACTCCTCGACCAACACCGGCAAGGGCTACGACGCCCAGGGCAACCACCAGTTGGCGATCGCGGACGTCGACGGGGACGGCAAGGACGAGATCGTCTACGGCTCGATGGCGGTCGACGACAACGGCTCCGGCCTGTGGACCACCAGGAACGGCCACGGCGACGCCCTGCACGTGGGCGACTTGGACCCCTCCCGCCCGGGCCTGGAGGAGTTCAAGGTCGACGAGGACTCCTCGAAACCGTCCTCGTGGATGGCGGACGCGAGGACCGGCGCGATCATCTGGTCGACACCGGCCAATGGCGACAACGGCCGGGGAGTCTCCGGGGACATCTGGGCGGGCAGCGCCGGCGCCGAGTCCTGGTCGGCGTCGGAGAGCGGCGTCCGCAACCCCAAGGGCACGGTGGTGTCGACCCGCAAGCCCTCCAGCACCAATTTCCTGTCCTGGTGGGACGGCGACCCGGTACGTGAACTCCTCGACGCCACCCACATCGACAAGTACGGCACGACCGCCGACACCCGCCTGCTGACCGCCTCCGACGTCCACTCCAACAACAGCACCAAGGCCACCCCGACCCTGTCCGGCGACATCCTCGGCGACTGGCGCGAGGAGGCCGTCTGGCCCACCACGGACAACACGGCGCTACGGATCTACTCGACCCCGTACGAGACGACGACCAGGATCACGACCCTGCTCCACGACACCCAGTACCGCACGGCCCTGGCCTGGCAGAACACTGCATACAACCAACCGCCCCACCCGAGCTTCTACATCGGCGACGGTATGCCATCTGCACCTCGGCCGACTGTCTACACACCATGAGACAGGCGGCTGCGCGATGAGACAGGCGGCTGCGCGCCGTGGCGCGCGCAGCCGCCCTCTCGGCTCAGGAGACCGCGCAGGCCTGGTCACCCACCTTGAACGACGCCGGCTTCGTATTCACCCCCGACCAGCTCCCCGTGAACCCGAAGCCCACCGACGAACCCGCCGCCACCGTCCCGTTCCAGCTCACGTTCTTCGCCGTCACCGCCGCACCCGACTGGGTCCAGTCGGCGTTCCACAATTGCCCGATCTGCTGCCCGTCGGCGAACGACCAGCCAAGTGCCCAGCCGTTCCAGGCGGTTGAGCCGGTGTTCGTCACTTGTACGTCGGCCTGGAAGCCGCCAGTCCACTGGTTGGTGATCCGGTACGTGACCGTGCAGGCGCCCGTGGGCGGCGTCGGATCGGTACCGCCGCCACCCCCGCCCCCACCGGCGTCGGAGGAGTCGCCGTAGACGACCCCACGCCCGTTCGTCGACACGTACACCCGGCCGTACACCCGCGGGTCACCGGTGATCGCCGCACCGGTCCAACCCCATTGGTGGGCACCGTCGTTGATCCGCGTCCAGCTCACGCCCTTGTCGGTCGAGCGGAAGATGCCGCGTACGCCGCCGATCTTCGCGCTGGTGTAGAGCGTCTGGTACGTGGCACCGGTCGCCGCCTTGCCGAACCCGATGGTGTCGGCCTGGTCGACGTTCGCGAGCCTGGTGAAGGAGGCGCCGCCGTCCGTGGAGTGCCACAGCCCGTACGCCCCGTCACTCGCCCCGCCGGCCAGCCAGACGTCCCCCTTCGTGCCGGGCAGCGCCTTGAAGCGCCCGCTGTCACCACTGGGCAGCCCGGCCGCCGCCGACGCCGCGAAGGTCGCCCCGCCGTCCGAACTGACGTAGAACTTCCCCGACTTGAAGCCGTAGAAGGTCTTCGCGTCGACCCGGTCCGACTCGACGATCGCACCCGCCGGGATACCGCCGGACGCCGACCAGGACGAGCCGAAGCCCGTCGTGTACTGCACACCCGCACCCGCCGGACTCCACACGAACCGGCCTCCGTCGGCCGCCGCGGCGACGGTCCCGCCCCCGCTGACCCCCGAAGGATCCGTCCCCGCGAACCAGTTGGCGCCGTTGTCCGTCGAGAACGCGATGTGCGGCCCCGAGTCCAGATCGCCGACGCGCACCACCGTGTTCGGGTTGGTCTCCGCGAAGTCGAGGCTCGTGGTCGTCGTGAAGTTCGGCGAAGTGAACATCATCGAGGGGACCTTGGTCAGGTCCGTGTGCCGGAAACCGCCGATGTCACCGAGCGCGCTGAGGAGTTGGGCCCCGCCGGACGGGGGAGCGGCGAGGTCGTTGACAGCCGTCTCCTCCAGCCCCTGCACCATCGGCTTCACGGTGAACTGGCCCCCGCTGTCCCAGTTCGTCAGGTTCTCCGTGCCGTAGAGCGTCGCACCCGTGCCGTACATCATGCGGTTCGAGTTGAACGGGTCGATCTCCAGCGACTCGGTCATCCAGCCGAGTTTCGGGGCCTGTTCGGGCGGCGACGGATTCGCCCCGAAGGTCAGCCAGGGCGAGGAGGACACGTCGATCGTGTAGCGGTTCGACCGGTTGGGATACGACGTGTAGTCCCAGGCCTTCGTCCAGGTGCCGCCGCTGTCCGTGGAGCGGAAGATCTGCGTGTCCGGCCACCAGGAGCTGTACGCCGTGGCCATCACGGTCCCGGGATGCTGCCGGTCGACGGTCAGCCCGCTGAAGCCGTAATAGGTGTCGGCCTCCGCGACCGGGCTGATGTTCGTCCAGGTGCCGGTCGCGGTCGTGTACCGCCACACCTGCCCCTTGCCGCCGTCGTACGGACCGCCCTTGTCGCTGTATGCGATGTACAGATAACCGTTGACCGCATCCAGTACACCCTTGTGCGCCAGATACCCGGTCGGCTGCCCGGCCACCCGGCTCCAGGTCGCCCCCGCGTCCGTCGACCGGTACACGGCGTTGGCCTGGTCGGCGACACCGACATAGATCGTCTTCGTCGCGCTGCCGGACGTCCCCGTCGACTCGTCGAAGGTGACCCACACGATGCCCTGGTTGTCGTTGGCGTAGCCGCTCGTGTCGGTCGGATCCTGTACGTAGTTGCCGACGTTGGGGAAGTTCGTCACCTGCGACCAGGTGACCCCGGAGTCCGTGGACCGCCACAGCCCCTTGCCGCTGGGCGCGCCCAGATACAGCACGCTGTCCTTGTTCGGATCGACGGCCAGCCGCTCGCCCATACCGCGCCCCGGCATGTTCCCGCCGAGCTTGAACGGCAGATCGGTCTTCTGCCAACTCGCGCCCCGGTCACCGGACCTGAGCACGGCGCCGTTCGTGGGATCCCAACTGTTCGTGTACGTACCGACAGCCGCGTACACCTTGTTCGGATCGACCGAGTCGGACGCGAGACTCACCACACCGGTGTGCCCCCACTCGTCCCACCCGACCGAGTCCAGCAACGGCGTCCATGTCTTCGTCGACTCCTGCCACCGGTAGGCGCCGCCGATGTCGGTCCGGGCGTAGGCGAGGTTCTTCTCCTTCCGGTTGAAGACGATGCCGGGCACGAACCCGCCACCGTCGATCCGGGCGTTGTGCCAGGTGTAGGTGTCGGCCGCGAGCGCCGTCGCCTTCGGCGCACTCGCGGCAAGAGCGGACGGACTGCCCGCCAACAGACCGGCCGCGAGGGCCAGTACGGCGGTGAGGATTCGGGTTCTTCGCACGAGTGGGTCCTCTCGTGAAGAGGGAGGCAAGACACGAGCGCCGGGCGACCCCCAGTGCGGGTAGGGGCCGCCCGGCCGGTAGGCCTCGTCGTCAGGTGACGAGACCACGCACGCGGAACTTCGGGCACTCTCCGAGAAACGGCGCTGTCCAACGCCCCTGCTTTTGTCTTCAGGGGCGCGGGGCTGCATCAATGTGCGGCTCCGCCGCGCAGGCGCGACCAGCCACGACGGACTCGCAGCGAACAACGGCGAAACCCACGGAGTGCCCGGCGGGGGCTATTCAAGAAGCTCCGCGTACGACCCCATGGCCAGCGCGATATCCGCCTGGGCCCAGAACCGGTGATACGTGAAGACAGGCGCGGCCCCGCCCGCCAGATAGCTCTGGATCTTCGACCACGCCGGATCGTTCTTGTAGAAGGACCTCAACGAGGCGAACGTGGAAGCGGAGTTGACCGCGTCCCCGTTCGGCATCGTCCCGCTCCACCCACTCGGCACATACACACTGTCGTCGAACCGGTTGTAGTCCGCGCGGGTCTCCGGGACGGCAATCCCCAGGCTGTCCTGGTAGTTGCCCCACATCCCGTCGAGCAGCGCCTTCGCCGTCGTCTTCGCCGCAGCGGAACCGGACTTCGCGGCGTAGTACGTCAGCGTCTTGGCATACGCGGCAGCCACCCCCACGTCATTGGTGTAATCGGCGACGGTGACATGAAGTCCCGTGTTCGCACCGGGACTTGACGCGTTCCACGTATCCGGCTGCCCCGACCACTGCAAGGTCGAGGGGATCAGATACGTGCCGTCCGGATTGATCGTGGTCTTGGACAGCGCCCACGCCACCCACTTGTCGAGGACCGCCTTCGCGCTCGCGTTCCCCGTCTGCTGGTAGTACTCGGCGACCCGCTCCATCGACCACGCCTGGAAGCCGAACCACTGGTTGGACGGCGGGTCGTGGTAGACGGGCTGCTGGTCGTAGTACATGCCGTAGAACGTCGACGTCCCGGCCGGCGGGCTCGCGTACCGCCCCTGCCAACTGTTGGTCGCCCCACCGGCGATGGCACCCTCGCTCGACTGCAGCCAGCGGTAGAACTCCAACTGCCGTGACAGCGAGGTACCCCAGTCCGCCGCGCCCGTCGTGGACTTGGGCTTCAGATCGGCGTACGAGCTCAACGCGTAGGCGGCCAAGGGGTTTTGGTAGCCCCCGTGCACATGGCTGGACCCGATGCGCCACGCCCAGCCCGCGCTGGTGTCGTTCGCGCCGCCCCACGCGTAGTACCAGGACAGCAGATAGTCCGAGGCGTCCTTGCCGGTCCCGGCCGGGCAGGTGGACGGTCCGACGCAGTTGCCGATTTTCTTGAAGTACTTGTCGTACATGGCGTAGCGCAGATAGTCGCCCATCTTGGCCGCCTTGCCGACGGTCGTGGAGACGTCACCGCCCTTGCCCTGCTCCTTGGCCCACACATCGGCCCAGTACGCGGCCTGCACGGCCCGCGCGTCGGCGTCCGGAGCATCGGTGTACTTCCACTGCTTGGCGTACGAGGAGTCACCGGTGAAGAGGTCCAAGTACCCGTTCGTACCGCCGTACTTGAAGGCGTCACAGGTCGGCTGCGGCACCGTCTCCCACACCGACTCCTGTGCTCCGCGCTGGAAGGTGTTGATGTACGACGGCCCGCTCGCCGTCGGCCCCGCCTCGCACCCACCGCCCGGCGTGTCGCCGTAGCCGTAGGTGTTGTCGACATCCTCCAGCCAGTGCATACCGTAGACATCGTCCGTACCGTATGCGGTCTTCAGTTCACCGGCGATCGGATCCGATCCCACCGGCACCGAGGGGTCGAGCTTCGCCGGATACTCGTTCGGGGTGTCCAACTCGGGCGCGTACGTCGCCGGCTTCGAGGCGTTGTAGAACGAGTTGGTCGGCTGGTCGGCGTGGGTGGGGATCATGTACTTCTCCATGAGAGCCCAGGCGCCGTTGAACTTCGACCAGTCGCCCGTCACCTTGCCGTACATCGCCTGCAGCCACAGCAGATAGCTGTACGCCTCCGACGTCGTCTCGTGCCCCTGGTCCGGCGCCTCGACGATCAGGGTCTCCACCGAGTGGTAGGGAACGCCCTGGGGCGAGAAGTAGCCGTTCGCCGGGTTGGTGATCTTCCCGTAGAGATCCAGGAAGCGGGCGTCGTACGTGTTCGCCGCCGCCAGCTCCGTCACCGTGACCGTCGCCTTGGTGAAGCCCGTCGCCGTCGACTCGAACGACGCCGAACCGGTACCGGACGCGTCGGCCGTGAGGGTCACCGTCTGCGCGGTGTTCCAGTTCGACGGCGTGAAGGTGAGCGTTCCGCCGCCGGTGACCGACAACCCCGTGTTGCCGCTCGCGCGAGCGGTCGTCACGGTCACGTTCGCCGACGGCTGCGAGGACAGCGACACCGCGTAGGTGCCCGACTTCCCCTGCTGGATGCCCAGTTGGGTCGGCGAGGCCACCACCGCGGGTCCCGAGGCGACCGTGATGCCGACCGGCGTGGACGCACCGGACGCGCCCAGGCTGTCGTACGCCTTGGCCACCAGCGAATGACTGCCCACGGACAAACCGGAAGCCGAGAGCGAGTACGGCGAGCTCGTGTCCGTGCCGAGCAGCGTGGTGTCGTCGTAGAACTCGACCTTGCTGATCGTCGCGTTGTCGGCCGCCGCAGCGGTCGCCGCGAGCGGGACCGCGGCCCCCTGCGTGTAGATCGCGCCCGCAGCCGGGCTGGTCAGCACAGTGATCGGCGGCTGATGGGCGCCGACGCAGGTGGTGCCGTTGATCGCGAACGAGGCGGGGGCGGTGTTCGTACCGCTGTAGCCGAACTGCGCGCCGGTCGAGACGGCCGCGCCCGCGGCGATCGTCCCGTTGTACGACGCGTTCGTCACCGTGACCGCGCTGCCGGACTGGGACCAGGTGCCGTTCCAGCCGTTGCTGAGCTTCTGGTTGCCCGTGTAGGCGTAGGTCAGGGTCCAGCCGTTGATCGCGTCCGTACCCCGGTTGGTGAGGGTCAGATCCGCGGTGAAGCCGGAGCCCCAGTCGTTCGTCTTGTAGTCCACGCTGCACTGAACTGTCGCCGCCTGAGCGGGAGTTGTACCCGTCGCGAGCATCGAGACGGGAAGCGCGAGGGCCGCCACGACAGCGGTCCACAGTCGCCGCGTCACGCGGCGTCTCCTTCTGGGGTGCATGTGCTGGTTCCTCCTTGCGGCTCGGAGGGGTGGGGGCGGAGCAGCAACAAGCCTTGAACCAGTGGGAGCGCTCCCATCGTGAGGACGGGGGTGAGAGTCGTCAAGGTGCTTACGGAGTCGAAAAGATTTCGACGAACGTGGATTGAGGGAAAGTCAGCGAAAGTCTGTGACTCCCCTGTCCTTTGCCGTCACTTGGCGCTACCTTCCTGGACACCAGTGGGAGCGATTCCGTCAGTCGACGCGTCCGTGCGACGTGCCCGAGCTGCAAGGAGTCGCTCATGCGACACCCCCCGCGTTCAATGCTTTTAGCCGTCGCCGGCGCGACCGCCCTTGTCGGGGCGATGGTCGTTCCGGTGGTCACGGCGTCCGGCGCCACTCCCGCGTGCACGGTGGAGTACTCGGTCACCAGCCAGTGGGACACCGGCTTCCAAGGTGCAGTGCAGATCACCAACAACACGGCACCGGTGAGCAGTTGGAGCCTGAGCTTCGACTTCGCCGGCGGCCAGAAGGTCACTCAGGGCTGGAACGCCAAGTGGTCCCAGTCCGCCACGACGGTCACCGCCGCCAACGAGAGCTGGAACGGCTCGCTCGGCACCGGCGCGAGCGTGAGCGCCGGGTTCCTCGCCAGTTGGTCGGGGAGCAACGCCGTACCGTCCGCGTTCAAGCTCAACGGCACGACCTGCAACGTCGATGCACAGCCGACACCACCCACATCGCCGCCCCCGACCTCACCACCGCCCAGCGGCAGCGCGCCCGCGCTGCACGTCTCCGGCAACAAGCTGGTGGACGCCGGCGGCACCAACCGGCGCCTGCTCGGCGTCAACCGGTCCGGCGGCGAGTTCATGTGCGTGCAGGGCTACGGCATCTGGGACGGCCCGGCGGACGACGCGGCCGTCGCGGCGATCGCCGACTGGAAGGCGAACGTGGTCCGCATTCCGCTCAACGAGGAGTGCTGGCTGGGCCTTTCGAACATCAAGCCCGAGTACGCGGGCGCCAACTACATCGCCGCCGTCAAGGACCTGGTGGCGAAGGTCGAGGCGCACGGCATGACACCGATCGTCGAACTGCACTGGACCTACGGCCAGTACACCGGCAACTCGGCGGGCTGCTCCGACGTGCACGCCACCTGCCAGAAGCCGATGCCGGACGCGCAGTACACCCCGTCGTTCTGGTCCTCGGTCGCCAGCACCTTCAAGGGTGACCAGGCCGTCGCGTTCGACCTGTTCAACGAGCCGTATCCGGACCGCGCCACCTCCACGACCACCCAGGCGTGGCAGTGCTGGCGGGACGGCGGCACCTGCCCCGGCATCGGGTACGAGGTCGCCGGTATGCAGGATCTCGTCGACGCCGTACGGTCGACCGGCGCCACGAACGTGATCATGGCCGGTGGGCTCGCGTACTCGAACGACCTCAGCCAGTGGCTGGCCTACAAGCCCACCGATCCGACCGGCAATCTCGTCGCCGCGTACCACGTGTACAACTTCAACACCTGCGCGACCGAGAGCTGCTGGAACTCCACACTCGCCCCCGTCGCGGCCCAAGTGCCGCTGGTGGCAGGGGAGATCGGCGAGAACACCTGCGCGCACGCCTTCGTCGACCAGGTCATGAAGTGGTTCGACGACCGCGGGCTCTCGTATCTCGGCTGGACCTGGAACACCTGGGACTGTTCCGCCGGTCCGTCCCTGATCTCCGACTACGCCGGAACGCCCACGGCGTACGGCATCGGGCTGCGTGACCATCTGCGTGCCCTCAACGGATAGGCGCCCCCGCACACCGACAGCGCACATCGCACACCGCAGCACCCGCATCCAACTGCCTGAGCAGACAAGGAAACCCGCACTCATGAGCCGTACCAGAACAGCGTTGCTCGCTGCCTTGGTGCTCGTCGCCGGGGCCTCGGGGACGGCGGTCGCCGCCGCCCCCTCGGCTGACGCCGGTATCGCCGCGATCCCCTGCAGCGTCGACTACAAGGTGCAGAACCAGTGGGACACCGGCTTCACCGCCGCCGTCACGGTCACCAACAACTCGGCCGCCAAGTCGAGTTGGGCCGTGAAGTGGTCGTACGCCGGCAATCAGAAGGTCACCAGCGGCTGGAACGCGAAGATCAGCCAGAGCGGGACCGCCGTCACGGCGGCCAACGAGACCTACAACGGGAGCCTGGGGACCGGGAGTTCGGTCAGCTTCGGCTTCAACGGCTCCTACAGCGGCACCAACGCGCTCCCGACCGCCTTCACCCTCGACGGCGTGACCTGCAACGTCGACGACGGCAGCGGTGGGGGAGGCGGTGGCGGCACCGATCCCGGCACCCGGGTCGACAACCCGTACG
Source organism: Streptomyces sp. NBC_01478 (assembly GCF_036227225.1). GTDB lineage: Bacteria > Actinomycetota > Actinomycetes > Streptomycetales > Streptomycetaceae > Streptomyces. The sequence continues at coordinate 9,544,355 of NZ_CP109444.1, forward strand.
CGGGCGCCAAGGTGTACGTGAACCCGGAATGGTCGGCGAAGGCCGCCGCCGAGACCGGCGGCAGTCGGATCTCCAGCCAGCCCACCGGCGTCTGGCTCGACCGCATCGCGGCCATCAACGGCGTCAGCGGCGGGATGGGCCTGCGCGCCCACCTCGACGCGGCGCTCGCCCAGAAGAGCACCGGCCAAGAGGTCGTCCAGCTCGTCGTCTACGACCTGCCCGGACGTGACTGCGCGGCCCTCGCCTCCAACGGCGAACTCGGCCCGACCGAAATCGGCCGCTACGAGACCGAGTTCATCGATCCGATCGCCGCGATCCTCGCCGACACCAAGTACGCCTCGCTGCGGATCGTCACCACGATCGAGATCGACTCGCTGCCCAACCTGGTGACCAACACCGGCAGCAAGGCCACCGCGACCCCGCAGTGCGACACGATGCTCGCCAACGGCAACTACGTGAAGGGCGTCGGCTACGCGCTCAACAAGCTCGGCGCGATCCCCAACGTCTACAACTACATCGACGCCGGACACCACGGCTGGCTCGGCTGGGACGACAACTTCGCCCCCTCCGCGAACCTCTTCTACCAGGCCGCGAACGCCGAGGGCGCGACCGTGAACGACGTGGCCGGCTTCATCACCAACACGGCCAACTACAGCGCCCTGAAGGAGAACAACTTCACCATCAACGACAGCGTGAACGGTGTCTCCGTGCGCCAGTCCAAGTGGGTCGACTGGAACCGCTACGTGGACGAGCAGTCGTACGCCCAGGCGTTCCGCAGCCAGTTGGTGTCGGTGGGCTTCAACTCCGGTATCGGCATGCTGATCGACACCTCCAGGAACGGATGGGGCGGTTCCGCCAGGCCGACGGGTCCGGGTGCGACGACCAGCGTGGACACATACGTCGACGGTGGCCGCTACGACCGCCGCATCCAGGTCGGCAACTGGTGCAACCAGTCAGGTGCCGGCCTCGGCGAGCGTCCGCAGGCCGCCCCCGCGACCGGGATCGACGCCTACGTGTGGATGAAGCCGCCGGGTGAGTCCGACGGTTCCAGCACCGCCATCGCCAACGACGAGGGCAAGGGCTTCGACCGGATGTGCGACCCGACGTACACGGGCAACGCGCGCAACGGCAACAACATGTCGGGCGCGCTGGCGAACGCCCCGCTGTCCGGGCACTGGTTCTCGGCGCAGTTCCAGCAGTTGATGGCGAACGCGTACCCGCCCCTGTAGATCGCATACAGAAGGCGTCTGCGGAAATCGCCGACAGTAATCGCATACCGCATCGCACATGGCATACGCCCCAGCCCAGCACAGACCCCCGCGCCCCTTCGGGGCGTGGGGGTCAGCCCTCCCCGGCCAGTCCCCGGCGGATCGCGAACTCCACCGCCGAATAGTCGCCGTCCGACCGCTCCAGCTCATAGGGCACTGCCGGAAGCAGCGGCGGCTGCCCCATGAAGCGGGGGCGGCCGCCGTGGTGGGGCTGGGCCGCGTGGACCAGGAAGGGGTGGCAGAGGTAGACGTCACCGGGCTGACCGGTGGCGTACGCGAGTGGGCGCCCGGCGGACGCCTCGGCGACCTTCGGGCCGAGCGTCAGTGAGGTGGCGCCCTGCTCGCCGTACGGTTCGAGGACGCGGGGCACGTCGAGGTGGGAGCCGACCCGGATCCGCGTCGGCGCGTTCTCCTCGGTGACCTCGGTGTAGAGCATCAGCATCAGCAGCGCCCGGCCGCGTGAGCGCAGGTTCGTGTACGGCCACTCGTTCTCCGCGCCCTCCGCCGCATAGCTGCCCTCGATGTGCCAGCCGGCGTCGTCCGGTTCCGTCGCGTGCGGGAAGCGCAGCGGAAAGCTGCCCACCGAATACCGGGACTGCCAGCGGCCGGCGCCCACCAACAGGTCGAACGCCTCATGCAGGGCAGGGGAGTTGACCGAGGCGGCGAACGGTCCCTGGGGCATGTCGCTCACCCACACCACGGGGTCCTTCCAGGTGCTGGGATCGTCGGGGTCGTAGCCCGTCTCCCGCCACAGCAGCCGAGCGCAGTGCTCGGCGACCCGCGGTGGGAAGGCCCCCTCGATCCTCACGAACCCGTCTTCGAGAAAGCGTTCCACCATCGCGTCGTCCATGCGGGCATGGTCGGCGACGGACGCCCTCCTTCGCACCCCATTTTTTGCCGCTTCGGCAAGGTGAGTGGCCGCCGGACGGTGCGTCGGCGCAGGCTGGCGGCACGCGGACGAGAGGCTGACCACCATGGCGCACGAGCACGACGAGAAGCACGCCCACCACCACGATCACACGGACATCGACTGGGCCGTCATGGGCCCGCTGCTGGAGTCCCAGGCCGAGCTGTTCGCGCCGCTGTACGAGCGGGCGATGGCGTGGCTCGCGAAGGAGCGGACCGATCCGGGCCTGATCGTCGACGTGGGCAGCGGTCCCGGTGTGGTCGCCTGTCTGTTCGCGGAGACGTTCCCGGGTGCCCGGGTCGTCGCGGTGGACTTCTCCGAGCCGCTCCTGGAGCGGGCCCGCACCCGCGCCGACCGGCAGGGCTTCGGTGACCGGTTCGGCACGCTCGCCGGTGAACTGCCGGACGTACTGGGAGAGTTGGAGTACCCGGCCGACCTCCTGTGGGCGAGCCGCAGCCTGCACCACCTCGGTGACCAGCGTGCCGGTCTCGCCGCGTTCGCGGAGCGGCTCGCGCCCGGCGGCACCCTCGCGATCATGGAGGGCGGCCTGCCCGCCCGGTTCCTGCCCCGCGACTTCGGCATCGGCCGCCCGGGCCTCGAGGCGCGGATCGACGCGATCGAGGCGGAGTGGTTCGCGCAGATGCGCGCCGACCTGCCCGGCGCCGTCACCGAGACCGAGGACTGGCCCGCCCTTCTGGCCTCGGCCGGCCTCAAGCACACCGGCAGCCGCAGCTTCCTCCTCGATCTGCCGGCCCCGGCCCCGGACCGTGCCCGCGCGTACGTCGCGGCCTGGCTGACCCGCGTCCGTGACGTCTACGGCGAGGCCCTGGACGCCGACGACCGGGCCACCCTCGACCGGCTCGTCGACCCCGAGGACCCGGCGGGTGTGCACCGGCGCGCCGATGTGTTCGTGCTGGCCGCGCACACCGTGCACACGGCGGTGCGGACGAGCTGAAAGGGCCTGTGATCTCGGCGGCTTGACTTCGAGAGTGCTCAAGATGATGAACTGCACCTCCAATTGTGCGGAGTTCACCGACCCACGGGGGCCCATCATCATGAACGACAACTCTCACGTCGCGCTCATAACCGGCGGCGCCAGCGGGATCGGCGCCGCCGTCGCACGGCAACTCCTCGGCGCCGGGGGCCGGGTGGCCGTCACCGGCCGCAGCGAGCAGCGGCTGTACGCCTTCTCCGCCCAACTGGGCCACCCCGAGGGCCTGTTGACGATCCCAGGGAGTGCCGCCGAGTACGTCGAGGTGCAGGCCGCCGTCGAGACGACGCTCAAACGGTTCGGGCGGCTCGACGCGGTCGTCGCCAACGCCGGGGTCGCCACCCACGACGCGGTGGCCGACGGCGACCCGGAGGGGTGGACCGAGATGGTGCTGACCAACGTCCTCGGTCCGGCCCTGCTCATCCGGGCGTCCGTCGACGCGCTGAAGCAGACGCACGGCCGGATCGTGCTGATCGGCAGCGTCGCCGGGTTCGTGCACACGCCGGGGAACATCTACGGCGCCACCAAGTGGGCGATGACCGGTCTCGCCGAGAACACCCGGCGCCAGGTCACGGAGTTCGGCATCGGGGTGACCCTGGTCGCCCCGGGCCGGGTGGAGACCCCGTTCTGGGACGGCAACGGCAGCCTGCCGCCCGGCCATCTCCTCACCGCCGACCAGATCGCCGACACGATCCTGTGGTCGATCCGGCAGCCCGCCGGCGTCGACATCAACACCGTCGTCGTACGACCGATCGGGCAGCCCAACTGACGTGGTCGACGCAACTCGGCCAGGGGAAAGGCCCGTTGTCGCGACAACGGGCCGACCCCGCACCTTCCGGGCTCAGTTGTTCTGCAGGAACTGCTTCGCCAGTTGGTCGCCCAGCGAGACCGCCGCGCTGTGGCTCTCGATGGGGGAGACCGTCGAGTTCTTGAACAGGATGTACGTCACGCCGGAGTCGGCGCCGCCGGTCGCCGGGTCGGGGTCGATGCCGAGAGCACTGGCGGTGGCGTACGAGGCCTCGCCGATGATGTTGGTGGGGCCGGTGTCGCCGACGACCGCGTACTCGACCTTGTTGTTGTAGATCACGGCGACCACGCCGCCGCCCTTGATGCCGTAGCTGGAGTACTTCCAGATGCTGCTGGAGCTGGGCACCACGATGTACGGCAGTGAATCCGCCTTCAGGGGCTGGCCGTTGGACTGGTGGAACGCGGTGTCGTCCTGGTACCAGGGGTCGGTGTTCTCGCTGCACTTCGAGGTGCGCTGGCCGTCGCAGTCGATGTCCATGTCGGCCTTCCAGAACACGGCGCCGTTCTTGCCGCAGACCGGGATCGTGGCCGAAGTCTCGTCGTCGGTACGGTACTTGCCGTTCGATATCTGCGAGCAGGACGTCACCTTGGAGAGCAGGTCGGCCGCGCTGACCGTGCCCTCCTGAGCCGACTTGGGGGTGGCGCCGGAGGCGCTCGCGGGGAGCACTCCGGCGGCGAGGAGGGCGGCGCCTGAGGCCGCGGCGAGGGTCAGTGTTCGCATGCGCACTGTGGGGGACCCTTCTGTTAGGAAAGTTTCCTTACCGGGTGCGCAACAAGGTGCCCCGTCCGCATGCTCGCGTCAAGACCCTGGTACGAACCAAGTGGTCCGCGGGCGCGGGAAAACGGCGCGCCCCGGAGCCACAAGGCTCCGGGGCGCTCGCACTACCTGGGGTTCAGGCCAAGTGCCTTGGATTCAGGCCGCGTTGAACGTCGACGGGTCGGGACCCAGTCGCCGGTCCTCGTTCAGCGCGCTGATCGCCGCGAGGTCCTCGGTGTCCAGGCTGAAGTCGAAGACCTCGATGTTCTCCTTGATCCGCGACGGCGTCACGGACTTGGGGATCACCACGTTGCCGAGCTGGATGTGCCAGCGCAGCACCACCTGGGCCGGGGTGCGGCCGTGCTTCTGGGCGATGGCGACGATCGCCGGGACCTCCAGGAGGCCCTTGCCCGAGCCGAGCGGCGACCAGGCCTCGGTCGCGATGCCCTGCTCCGCCTGGTATTCGCGCCCCGCCCGCTGCTGGAGCTGCGGGTGCAGCTCGATCTGGTCGACCGCCGGGATGACCGAGGTCTCCGCGATCAGCCGGGCCAGGTGGTCGGGCTCGAAGTTGGAGACGCCGATGGCGCGCACACGGCCGTCCGCGTACAGCTTCTCGAACGCCTTGTAGCTGTCGACGTACTTGTCCCGCTCCGGGGTGGGCCAGTGGATCAGATACAGATCCAGGTACTCCAGGCCGAGCTTCTCCAGCGACACGTCGAACGCGCGCAGGGTTGCGTCGTATCCCTGGTCGGCGTTCCAGAGCTTGGTGGTGACGAAGAGGTCCTCGCGCGGGACGCCGGACGCTGCGATGGCCTTTCCGGTGCCCTCTTCGTTGCCGTAGATCGCAGCGGTGTCGATGCTGCGGTACCCGGCCTCGAGCGCGGTGGCCACCGCCCGCTCCGCCTCGTCGTCCGGCACCTGCCAGACGCCGAAACCGAGCTGGGGCATCTCGACACCGTTGTTGAGGATGATCGGGGGGACCTTGCTGCTCACGAGCTCTCGACCCTTCAGTCGTCGGGTGTTACTCACATCGTCAACGATCACGGGCCGCGCCGCATTCCTGACCGCGAGATCCGGCCGGACCGACCGGGGGATCGGTGCCGTCGGCCGAGGATTGGCGTGAAATGCATCCGACCTTTTTCGGTCCGGACCATTGACCGCGGACCGTCATGCCGCAACGCTGAACCACGCCGTCGGACGTGTCCGTGAACGCGACGCACCCATGTGAACATCTGCACCTGTCTGTGCTCTGAGATCCCCCACCCCTCAGGAGACCAGGTATGCGCACACGAGCGGAATACTGCCCGGAATCCCGTGGGCGGCACATCGTATGCACGAAACATCGGATGAAAAGGTGTGGTGAAGGCCTCGTCGACCACGGGCCCGCACGGCGAACGGACCGGTGAGGGCACGTGGGTGTTTCTCCACCTCGACCGACTGATTGGTCGGTCAATAGAGGACCGTTCGGCGCGGCGATCCCGTGCGCCGGTCCCGAGCCTGCCGAACCCGTCCGGCCCGCCCGAACCAACCGCACCCGAAAGGGAGGAACATGAGACACCGGCGTCTGCGAACGGCCCTGACCGCGGTAGCCCTCGCCACCGCCACCCTGACCGCGGCGGCCCCGCCGCACGAAACGCCCGCAGCGACGACGAGCCGTCCGGCCGCCGCGCCCGACTGGTCCGTGGCCGTGGTCGACTCCACGACGGCCCGCTACACACCGAGCACCATCGGCGGCTGGTCGTACCCGGTCGGCCTCTACCTCTACGGCCAGTACCTCACGTACAGGCGCACCCACGACGCCCGCTACCTGACCTACATCAAGAGCTACGTCGACCGTTTCGTGAAGAGCGACGGCTCGATCGCCCAGTCCTTCGACAACCTCGACAGCATGCAGGCCGGCCGCCTGCTGGTGATCCTGCACCACGAGACCGGCCAGGACCGCTACCGCAAGGCGGCCAAGAAGATCCGCGACCGCCTCGACACCTACCCGCGCACGAGCGACGGCGGCTTCTGGCACGCCGACAGCAGCAGCCGCGCCCATCAACTCTGGGCGGACGGCGTCTACATGGTGAACCCGTTCCTCGTCGAGTACGGCAAGGAGTTCGGCGACAGCGCGTACACGAACGACGAGGCGTCGAAGCAGTTGTCCGTCTACGGCGGTCATCTCCAGGTCGAGAACGGCCTGTTGAGGCACGCCTACGACGAATCGCGCACCGCGAGCTGGGCCGATCCGGGGACCGGACTGGCGCCGGAACACTGGTGCAGGGCGGTCGGCTGGTACGCGATGGCCATCACGAACGTCCTCGACGCACTCCCCGCCGATCATCCGCGCCGGCCCCAACTCCTCGGCATCCTGCGCCGGTTGGCGACCGGACTGGAGAAGTACCAGGACCCGGCGACCGGCCGCTGGTTCCAGGTCGTGGACAAGGGCACCCGCAGCGACAACTGGACCGAGACGTCCTGCTCCAGCATGTTCACCTACGCCCTCTCACGCGGCGCCCAACAGGGCTACCTGGACCGGCACTTCGCCGACGTCGCCCGGCGCGGCTACGAGGGCGTCCTCGCGAAGCTCTCGGTCGGCACCGACGGCCGCACCGACCTCGCCGACATCTCCATCGGCACGAACGTCGGCGACTACGCGTACTACGCCGCCCGCACCCGGGCCGTGAACGACTTCCACGGCCTGGGCGCCTTCCTGATCATGAACGAACAACTGCGAGGTGATTAGTGTCATGAGCACGTCCAGAAGGGCGGTTCTCGGAGCCGCTCTCGGCGGAGCCGCCGGCGCGGCGGTCGGCCTGTCCGCCGCCACTCCCGCGTATGCCGCCTCCTGGCAGCAGAAGTGGGCGCCGACCGCGACCGGCGACGGCCTCGGCGCCTTCGAGACCGTCGAGGACGACCGCGCCGACTCGCACCCGGCCGGGCACCCGCACATCTACGCCGCCGGGGACAACTGGCGCTTCACCATGCACACGGTCGACCGCGACACGTCGACCGACCGGCAGCGCCAGGAGGTCACCGGTCTGCGCACCGGCAGCAGCAGCTACCTCAAGTGGACCGAGGGGCAGACGTGGCGGATCACCTACTCGATGTACATCCCCAGCTCCCTGAAGGCGACCACGACCTTCACGCACATCATGCAGATGAAGCAGCCGGGCAACGGCACCTCGCCGATCGTCGTGCAGTCCCTGCGACGCGTGAACGGCGTGCAGACCATCGAGTTGAACCTGCCGATCGCCGGTGTCCTGGTCGGCCGTACCGACCTCGATCCGCTGCACGACCGGTGGACCGACGTCGACTTCCAGATCAAGGTCGGTGACGGCACGGCCGGTTCGGTCCGCTGGATCCTCAAGTCCGGCTCCACGACCGTGATCGACAAGTCGAGGAGCGGTGTCGACACCTTCCTCGCCGACCGTGTCCGTCCCAAGTGGGGCATCTACCGCTCCCTCGGCGACACCTCCGGGTCCTTGCAGGACACCCATCTCCTGCTCACCGATCTCCGCGGCTACCAACTCGTGTGAGGAGACCGATCCATGAAACCCCCCATGTACAGACGCAGTTGGGTCGCGAGCGTGTTCTTCGCGTTCGCCGTCGTCCTCGGCCTCGCCCACCCCTCGGCCCTCGCGGCCGCGAGCCCCACTCCGGCCGCCCCTCCCGCACCGCACGCCGCCGTCTACGACGTACGCGACTACGGCGCCAAGGGCGACGGCTCCGCCAACGACACCCCGGCCGTCAACAAGGCCGTCACGGCGGCCAATTCGGCCGGCGGCGGCACGGTCCGCTTCCCCGCCGGCACGTACAGGTCCAAGAACACCATCCACATGAAGAGCAATGTGACGCTCCAGGTGGACACGGGCGCCACGATCCAGGGCTCGTCGGCGGACACGTACGACGCGGCCGAGTCCAACCCGTACGACCAGTACCAGGACTACGGGCACAGCCACTTCCACGACGCGATGATCTACGGCGACCGGCTCACGAACATCGGATTCGTCGGCGGGGGAGTCATCGACGGGCTCGGCAACCTGATCACCGGCAACCCCAAGTCGGGCGAGGCCGACAAGATCCTCTCGCTGACACGCTGCGACGGACTCCGCATCGGTGACGGACTCACCCTGCGCCGGGGCGGCCACTTCGCCGCGCTCGTCAACGGCTGCAAGAACGTCACCTCGGACCACCTGACCATCGACACCGCGAGCGACCGCGACGGCTGGAACATCATCTCCACGACGGACGTCACCGTCACCAACGCCGGCATCAAGGCGAACGACGACGCCCTCGTCTTCAAGAGCGACTACGCACTCGGTGCCAAACTCCCCAACGGCCATGTGCGCGTGAGCGATTCGTATCTGTCGGCCAAGTGCTGCAACGCCCTCATGTTCGGCTCCGAGACCTGCGGCGACTTCTCGGACTACCAGTTCGAGAAGATCCGGATCGAGGGCGCCGACAAGTCCGGCCTCGGCATGGTCTCCATGGACGGCGCGAAGATCTCCGACGTCCACTACCGCGACATCTCCATGACCGGCGTCCACTCACCGATCATGGAGAAGATCGGCACCCGAAAGCGCTGCGGCGACAGTCCTGGCGTCGGTTCGATCAGCGACGTCACCTACGACAACATCACGGCCACCGGCAACAGCCCCTCCTTCAGCCCGACTCTGTGGGGCGAGACCGGCCACCGCATCAGCGGGATCACGTTCACGAACGTCGACATCACCGTCCCCGGCGGCAACGGCACCATGTCCGCCGGCGTGCCGAGCAACGACCCCAAGGACTACAACCCGAAGGCCATCGGCACCCGGCCCGCCTACGGCTGGTATCTGCACAACGCCGACCACGTCCAATTCACCGACAGCTCGGTGAAGTTCGCGGCGAACGACGGCCGGCCCGCGGTCGTCGCCAACGCGGCGAGCGGCATCCGGTTCACCGGCTTCACCGCGCAGCGCGGCACCGACTCGCCCTACGACCTGGGCTTCCAGGACGTGAACGGCTACTGCGTGAGCGGCGCCGGTTCGCCACGCGTGTCGAGCACCGGCTCCACCGAGAACTGCGCGCCCACGAGCACACGCACTCCCGGTGCCGCGGCCACCCGCCTGCTCGACCTGGAGAACCCCCGCCAGGACTTTCTCCGAGGCTCCGTCGGCGGCCTCTTCCTGCACTGGGGCCTGCGCACCGCGCCCGCGCACACCAGTTGCACCGCGTGGGAGAGCGACGTCACAGGCGGCGGCTGGACCCCCGGCTACTGGGTGAACGAGGCGCAGAAACTGCATACGCAATACCTCGTACTGGCTACCTTCCACAGCCGCCTCGGCTACGCCCGCCCCTGGCCCTCGAAGATCCCCGGTTCCTGCTCCGCCAAGCGGGACTTCCTCGGCGAGCTGATCACCGCGGCGAAGGCCAAGGGCATGAAGGTCGTCCTCTACATGACCGATGACCCCCAGTGGCACGACGACGGCGGCCACGAGTGGCTCGACTCGGCCGCCTACTCCACCTACAAGGGCCAGAACGTCGACCTGACCACCCGCGACGGCTTCGGGCAGTTCAGCTACGACAACTTCTTCGAGGTCATGGACCGCTATCCCGACCTCGGCGGCTTCTGGATCGACAACGACAACGCGTACTGGGAGAGCCACGACCTGTACCGGCAGATCTACCAGAAGCGCCCGAACTACACGCTCAGCAACAACAACGAAGACACGCCCATCATGGACATGATCAGCAACGAGCAGAAGACGGGAATGTCGCCCGCATACGATTACCCGCAGGCTGTATACACCGCACAACCTCGCCTGACGGAGGCCGACTTCAAGCTCCCGTCGACCGGCGCCTGGTGGTACGACGGCTCCGACCCGGCCGTGGACCGGGCTCTCACCCTCGGCCGCCTCGTCACCAACGCGGGTTCCTCGGTGAAGGCGCTGATGGCGGAGACCGCCCAGGTCAACGGCAAGTTCCCGGCCAACCAGGCCGCCTTCAACACCTTCGTGAACTCCTACCTGGACCCCATCTGGGAATCCCTGCACGGCACCGAGGGCGGCGGCTACATGTACGGCGGCCTCAAGCCCGGCTTCTGGAACGACGGCGCCCACGGCGTCACCACGATCAGCCGGACCGACCCCAACCTCCAGTACGTCCACGTCCTGACCCCGCCCAGTACCAGCACCCTGCGCATCCGCGACAACGGCTACCGCATCGCCTCCGTCACCAACCTCCGTACCGGGGCGGCGATGTCGTGGTCCCAGTCCGGCGGAGTGCTCACGCTCAGCGGGCTCGGCGGCTGGGACCCGTACGACACCGTCTTCAAGGTCACCACCGCCGGCCGTCAGGGCATCCTGTCCGGCGTCACCGTGAGCGCGAGCGCCTCGGCGAGCGGGCACGCGGGTTCGGCCGCCGGGGACGGGAGTTACCTCACCTACTGGGACAACAACAAGACCCTGCCCGTCAACCTCACCTTCGACCTGGGCAGTTCGAAGAAGGTGCAGTACATCGGGCTCAACCAGCGCGAGGACTCCGTCGCCTACGCCCGCTCCGACACCGAGCAGTCGGCGCGGATCAAGGCGTACAAGGTGTTCCTGAGCAGCGACGGCACGAACTGGGGGAGCGCGGTCAAGACCGGTGAGCTCCCAAGTCGCCGCGGCATCCAGGGCATTGACCTCACCGCCGCAGGCGCCCGCTACGTCCGTCTCGAAGTCGACTCCACCTGGGCCGCCGCCACCGACACCACCCGCTACAAGCGGCTGCGGATCGACGAGGCCTGGATCGGCACGTCCTACGCGACCCCCGGGGGATCGTCATGACACACATCGGACCCAGACCGTTCGTGGCAGCGCTCGCCGGGCTGCTGGCCGCCTCCGCGCTTCCCCTCCTGAGCGGCCCGACCTCGGCCGTAGCCTCCGACAACGGCCAGTCCACCCGGCCGGCCATGGGCTGGAGCAGTTGGAGCTACGTCCGCCGCACCCCCACCGAGGCCAAGATCAAGGCCCAGGCCGACGCCCTCGTGTCGAGCGGCCTCAAGGACCACGGCTTCGTGTACGTCAACCTCGACGACTTCTGGCAGAAGTGCGACGCAGGCGGCTTCACCGTCGACTCCTACGGCCGTTGGACCGTCGACACGGCCAAGTTCCCTTCCGGAATCAAGGCGTTGGCCGACTACATCCACTCCAAGGGACTGAAGTTCGGCTTCTACGTCACCCCGGGCATCGCCAAGAACGCGGTCACCGCGAACACCCCGATCGAGGGCACGTCGTACCACGCGAAGGACATCGCGGACACGACCAGGACCGAGAAGAACTACAACTGCAAGAACATGTACTACATCGACTACGGGAAGCCGGGCGCGCAGGAGTTCGTCGACTCGTGGGCGAAACAGTTCGCTTCCTGGGGAGTCGACTACCTGAAGATCGACGGCGTGGGCAGCGCCGACATCCCCGACGTCCAGGCCTGGGACAAGGCACTGCGCGCGAGCGGACGGACCGTCAACTTCGCACTCTCCAACAACCTTCCGATCGCCGACGCCGCCACCTGGCGTTCGCTGGCGAACAGTTGGCGCACCCAGGGCGACGTCGAGTGCTACTGCGGACCCGGTGCCAACGGCAGCGGCTATCCGCTCACCGACTGGTCGCACGTCTCCGCGCGCTTCAACACCGCCGCGTCCTGGCAGCCTTACGCCGGTCCGGGCGGCTGGAACGACCTGGACTCGCTGGAGGTCGGCAACGGCGACCAGGTGGGCCTGACGGCCGACCAGCGGCGCTCGCACTTCACCCTCTGGGCGATGGCGGGCTCGCCCCTGCTGCTCGGGACCGACGTCACTCAACTCGACCCCGTCGACAAGGCGATGCTCACCAACGACCGTCTCATCGGCGTCGATCAGGACGGCGTCGCCGCGAAGCGCGTGGTGAACAGCGGCGTGAAGCAGGTCTGGAGCAAGCGCGAGAGCAACGGCGCCCATGTCGTGGCGCTGTTCAACACCGGTACGTCCGGCAGTGCGACGGTCTCCGTGAACTGGTCGCAGGTCGGCTTCACCGGTTCCGGTGACGTCACCGACCTCTGGTCCGGCTCCCACAAGGGCACGATCGCGGACTCGTACAGCGCGACGCTACGGCCGGGGGAGACCCGCCTGATCCGTGTGAACCCGGTCGACAGCACCCTGAGGGGGCACTGATGAAACGCGACAGAACACCGGCGCGGGGCACCCGGGGCCTCTCCCCGGCTCTCTCCCTCGCTCTCACCCTGGCCCTCGCCGTGCCGCTCGCCGGTCTCACCGGCTCCGCCGCGCACGCGGCGAGCACCGACTACCAGGCCGAGGACGCCACCGTCGTCCAGGGCGCCGTGGCCACCAACCACACCGGTTACACGGGCACCGGCTTCGTCGACTACACCAACGTCACCGGTTCGTATGTGGAGTTCACGGTGAACGCCACCGCCGCCGGTACCGCGTCGGTCGCCCTTCGCTACGCCAACGGCACCACCGTCGACCGCCCGTTGGACATCTCCGTCAACGGTACGGTCGTCGCGTCCGGCGTCTCCTTCCCGGCCACCGCCGACTGGAACACCTGGGCGACGAAGACCGTCAACGTCCCGCTGACCGCCGGCACCGACAAGATCCGGGCCACCGCGACCACCGCGAACGGCGGCCCCAACCTCGACCGCATCGGTGTCGGCACCGCGACCGACGCAGAGGCCCCGACCCGCCCCGGCCGGCCGAGTTGCTCGGACATCGGCGAGGACGGCCTGACGCTGACCTGGGGCGCCTCGACCGACAACGTGGGTGTCACGGCGTACGACCTCTACGAGCACGGCAACAAGATCGGTGAGGCGCCCGGGAGTTCGACCGGCAAGACGCTCACCGGACTCGCCCCGAACACCACCTACGACCTCACCGTCGTCGCCCGGGACGCGGCCGGCAACACCTCACCGGCCAGCCCGGTCGTCGACTGCACGACGAAACCCAGCTCGGACACCACCCCGCCGACCAAGCCCGGTACTTTGTCGACCGCCGACACCACATCGAATACGGTCGACCTCACCTGGGGCCCGTCCACCGACGACCGATCGGTTGTCGCATACGACATCCGGAGCGGGGACACCGTCTACAAGACGGTCACCACCGGCACCTCGACCACCCTCACCGGCCTTGCCTGCGACAGCCCGTACACACTGAACGTCGTCGCCCGCGACGCGGCCGGCAATCTCTCCGAGCCGAGCAACACCGTCACCTTCACCACGAAGGCCTGCGCGACCGACGGCGGTGTCCCCTCGTCGATCACCACGCTCTCCACCGGCTGGACCATCCCGTGGGGCACCTACTGGATGCCCGACGGCCAGAGTGCCCTCGTCACCGAGCGGGACGACTTCCGAGTCTGGAAGATGGCCAAGGACGGCACCAGGACCCAGGTCGGGACCGTGCCCGACGCGGTCACCACCAACGGCGAGGGCGGCCTCCTCGGCGTCGCCGTCGACCCGAAGTGGGCCACCAACCACTACGTCTACTTCATGCACACCGCCTCCGAGGGCAACCGCGTCGTCCGCATGACGTACAACGGCACCACCCTCACCGGCTACACGGTCCTCCTCCAGGGCATCAAGAAGAACCGCTACCACAACGGCGGACGGCTCGCCTTCGGCCCCGACGGCTACCTCTACGTCTCCACCGGCGAGGCCCAGACACCCGACCTCGCCCAGGACAAGACCTCCCTCAACGGCAAGATCCTGCGCATGACGACGGACGGCAAGCCGGCCCCCGGCAACCCGTTCGGCAACTACGTCTACTCGTACGGCCATCGCAACCCGCAGGGACTCGCCTTCGACCGCAACGGCCGCCTGTGGGAAGCCGAGTTCGGCAACAGCTCCAAGGACGAACTCAACCTCGTCAAGCCGGGCGCGAACTACGGCTGGCCCACCTGCGAAGGGACGTGCAGCGTCGCCGGCATGACCAACCCGAAGGCCACCTGGAACGTCAACGAGGCCTCGCCCAGCGGGATCGCGATCGTCCGCAACGTCGTCTACATGGCGTCCCTGCGTGGCGAACGACTGTGGCGCATCCCGATCAGCGGCGACACCGAGAGCGTCGGCACCCCGACCGCCTACTACGTCGGGACGTACGGACGCCTGCGCACGGTCACCAAGGTCCCCGGCGCCGACCAGCTCTGGCTGTCGACCACGAACTGCGACAACAACGGAAACCAGCCGGACGGCTCCGACGAGATCTTCCGTGTGAACATCGGCTAGGGGAGGGGGAGTTCAGGCCCGGTACAGCGCGTCGACCTCGTTCGCGTACGTGTTCTCGATGGCCTTGCGCTTCAGCTTCAGGGACGGGGTCAGCAGACCGTGTTCCTCGGTGAACGGCTGGGCCAGTATCCGGAAGGTGCGGATCGACTCGGCCTGCGAGACCAGGGTGTTGGCGGCCACCACCGCGCGCCGCACCTCGGCCTCCAGGTCGCCGTCCCGCACCAACTCCGCGGGGGACAACCGCGGTTTGCCGCGCATGGTGAGCCAGTGCTCGACGGCCTCGTGGTCGAGGGTGACGAGGGCCGCGACATAGGGGCGGTCGTTGCCGACGACGATGCACTGCGAGACCAGCGGATGGTCCCGCACCCGCTCCTCCAGGAGCCCCGGCGCGACACTCTTGCCTCCCGAGGTGACCAGGATCTCCTTCTTGCGCCCGGTGATGGTCAGATAGCCGTCCTCGTCGAGCGAGCCGAGGTCACCGGTGGCGAGCCAGCCGTCGTGCAGGGTCTCGTCGGTCGCCTTCTGGTTGTTGAGATAGCCCTGGAAGATGTTGGGGCCGTTCAGCCAGATCTCGCCGTCGTCCGCGATGTGCACGGTTACCCCCGGGATCGCCTGGCCGACCGTGCCGTAGCGGGTGCGCTCGGGAGGGTTGGCGGTCGCGGCGGCCGTCGACTCGGTGAGGCCGTAGCCCTCGTAGATCTGGACGCCCGCGCCCGCGAAGAACAGTCCGAGCCGCCGGTCCATGGCCGACCCGCCGGACATGGCGTTGCGGATCCGGCCGCCCATCGCGGCCCGCACCTTGGAGTAGACGAGTTTGTCGAAGAGCTGGTGCTGCATCCGCAGCCCGGCGGACGGGCCGGGACCGATGCCCCAGGCCTTCTCCTCGACCGCGTCCGCGTACTTCACCGCGATCTCCACGGCCTTCTCGAACGGCCCGGCCTTGCCGTCCTTCTCCGCCTTGCGGCGGGCCGCGTTGAAGACCTTCTCGAAGATGTACGGCACGGCGAGGATGAACGTCGGCCGGAACGCGACCAGGTCGGGCAGCAGGACGGCCGCGTTGAGCTGCGGCTGGTGTCCGAAACGGACCCCGCCGCGGATCGCCGCGACCTCCACCATCCGCCCGAAGACGTGCGCCAGCGGCAGGAACAGCAGGGTCGCCGCCTCGTCGCCCTTCTTCGAGTGGAAGACGGACTCCCAGGTGTCGATGACCGTGTCCGCCTCGTACATGAAGTTGCCGTGCGAGATGACACAGCCCTTGGGGCGCCCCGTGGTCCCCGACGTATAGATGATCGTCGCGGTCGAGTCCGGGGTCACGGCCTGGCGGTGCCGGTGCACCACCTCGTCCTCCAGATGCGCGCCGGCGTCGTACAACTCCTGCACGGCACCCGTGTCGAGCTGCCACAACTGGTGCAGCGCGGGGAGCCGGTCGATGACGGTGGCGATGGTCATCGCGTGGTCCTCGTGCTCGACCATCGCCGCCGAGACCTGCGCGTCGTGCAGCATCCAGAAGCACTGCTCGGCCGACGACGTGGGGTAGACCGGCACCACCTGGGCGCCGATCGTCCACAGCGCGAAGTCGAACAGCGTCCACTCGTAGCGGGTACGGGACATGATCGCGACCCGGTCGCCGAAGCGGACGCCTCGCGCGAGCAGGCCCTTGGCGAGGGCGAGGACCTCGTCGCGGAACTCGGCGGCGGTCACGTCCCGCCACTCGCCCTGCTCGTCCTTGCGGCCGAGGGAGACATGGAGGGGGTCGTCCTGGGCACGCTCGAAGACGACGTCGGCCAGACCGCCCACCGGCGGTGCCAACGCCAACGGAGGGTTGTTGAACTCGCGCAAACCCCGCTCCCCGCTCCTGTTGGCACTCCCCTGACAGCGCCGTGAAAGCTACCCCACCGGACGGAAGGGCGGGAGGGGGCCGGAAAGCGAGCGATCCTCACGTCCGCACTGGTCAGCGGCGGAAAATGCCCTCACAAGGGGAAGGGTCGGACAGAAATCCTTACGGTTCCGTAGGTTTCGGCCCCGTAATCTCCACTGAATCTGTACGACCCGGTCACCGCCCGCGTCCCGGTCGTCCGACGTCATCCGTGCGACGCCGTCTACTCCCCGCTCAGCGTCCGCACGGCGGATTCCGTCACTCCCGCCGTGCCGCTCGTCCGCTCCGCGCGACCCGCCCTGACCAGGGCGAGCACCAGCGCGCCCGCCGCCGTCCCGACGAACCCGGCCGTCACGAACACCGAGTCGAGCCCCGACGCGAACGCGGCCCGCAGCGCGTGCTCGGAGAACGTCCCGCGCAACGCCCCGGCCCCGCCGCCCGCCAGCGTGTGCGCCGCGTCGTGCGGGAGCGTGTCCCGCATCCGCGAGGTGAGGACGGTCCCGGACACGGCGACGCCGAGCGCGAACCCCAACTGCCGCACGGTGTTCACCGCGCCGCCCGCCATGCCCGCCCGCTCCGCGGGCACCGCCGCGAGGGCCGCCCCGGCGATCCCCGGCGCCACCAGCCCCGTGCCGACGCCCACCAGCACGAGCCCCGGCACCAGCGTCGTCCAGTCCGAACCGGCGTCCAGGACGGCCTGGCAGAAACACCCCGTGCCGATCAGCAGCAGCCCGCCGCCGATGGTCAGCCGGGCCGGCACCCCGTGCAGCAGCTTCCCCGCGAGCACCGACACCACGACCGCCGCCCCCGTCAGCGGCAGCAGCGTCAGCCCGCCGCGCACCGGGCTCATCCCCAGCACCGTCTGCAGCCAGATCGACAGATACGGCATCCCGCCGAACGCCACCCCGTTGAACGCGAGCGCCCCCGCCATCACCCCCACGAAGGCCGGCTTGCGCAGCAGTGCCAGATCCAGCAGCGGGTGCGCCACCCGCCGCTCCACCAGCACGAAACAGACCAGCGCGAGCGCCGAGACCGCGAAGGAGACGAGCGTGGGCCGCGCACCCCAGCCGTCCTCGCCGGCCCGCACCACCGCGTACGTCACCCCGCCCGCGAACCCCGCGAACGCCACCGTGCCCAGCCAGTCGACCCGCATCCCGCGCGTTCCCCGCGACTCCGGCACCACCCGCAGCGTCAGCCACACCGCGGCCACGCTCACCGGCAGGTTCACGAAGAAGATCCACCGCCAGCCCGGCCCCTCGGTGAGCACCCCGCCCAGCACCGGCCCGACCGCAGCGGCCCCACCGCTCACCGCGCCCCACACCCCGAGCGCCACCGACCGCTGCCGCCCCTGATACACCGAGGCCAGCAACGGCAGCGTCGTGGCGAGCATCGCCGCCGCCCCCACCCCCTGCACGGCCCGCGCGGCCACGAGCGCGCCCGGCCCGTCCGCGAGCCCGCACGCGAGCGACGCCACCGCGAACAGCACCACCCCCACCACATGCACCCGCCGGCGCCCCAGAGCGTCGGCCGCGGCACCGACCCCCAGCAGCAACGCGGCCAACGCCAGCGCGTACCCGTCGACCACCCACTGCAGATCACTCAACGACGCGTGCAACGACCGCGCCACGTCCGGCAGCGCGACCACCACGATCGTCACATCCAGCAACAACATGAACGTGCCCAGGCACACCGCCGTCAGCGGCCCCCATGTACGCATGCCCTCAACTCCCCTGTCCGGGCTGTGCAGTTCTCCGTACGATGGGCGCCACCCGGACGATCGGCACCGAGTCGGCCGCCTCACCGCCGGAATCCGACAGGAGCGGCCATGCAGGAGATGGAATCCGACACCCTGGACCGGCTCGACCTGCAACTGCTCATGGCCCTGGAGCTCAACGGCCGCGCCTCCTTCAGTCGCCTCGGCACGGTCCTCGGCGCCTCCGACCAGACCGTCGCCCGCCGCTACCGCAGGCTCACCGCCGAGGCCGGCCTCCGCGTCGTCGCCATCCGGGACGCCGAACGCCTCGGCCAGGACCAGTGGATGCTCCGCCTGCGCTGCGCCCCCGACAACGCCCTCAACATCGCCGACGCCCTCGCCAGACGCCCCGACACCGCCTGGATCGGCCTCGCCTCCGGCGGCACCGAGATCGTCTGCCTGACCCGCCCGCGCAGCCCCGGCGACTACGACGACCTCCTGCTCGGCAAACTCCCGCGCACCCCCAGCGTCCTGGACATCCGCGCCCACCAGATGCTGCACCGCTTCTACGGCGGCCCCACGGGCTGGTTGCGCCGCTTCAAGGTGCTCGCCGACGACCAGATCGCCGCCCTGCTCCCCGAACCGGCGCCACCGTCGGGCCCCGCCCGCATCGACCCCGGGGACGAGACCCTGATCGCCGTACTCGAACGGGACGGACGTGCCGGCTACCCCGAACTCCAGCGCGCCAGCGGCCGCTCCGAGTCCGCCGTCAAACGCCGGCTCGCCTCACTGATCGGCTCCGGAGCGGTCTACATCGACATCGAGTACGACTCGGAGGTGTTCGGCTACGCGCGCGCGGCCGTGCTGTGGATCACGGCGACCCCCGCGGCACTGCACTCGGTCGGCGAGGCACTGGCCACCCACGACCAGGTCGCCTACGCGTCCGCGACGGCCGGTACCTCCAACATCGTCGTGACGGCCGTCGTGAAGGACACGGCGGGGCTGTACGACTACCTCAGCGGACCCCTGGGGCAGCTCGACGGGGTGCGGCACGTGGAGGCGAGCCCGTTCCTGCGCCGGGTCAAACAGCTCACGTACCGGACGCTCCCCCTCAACTCGCCCACCCTCAAAGTAAGTTCAAGATAAATCATGCGCAAAACCAAGCACTCGGAGATGTGAGTCACAGTGTTCGGGCATCGAATGTGGCTTGTCCAAACCGAAGCCGCAGGGATTTCCCGAAAGATCTTTTCCAGTGCTGGAGAAAATCTTCGGAAGTTCTCCGGGCGCGACCCCTGAAGGGGATATGGAATTGAAGACCAAAAACGCTCACCGCAGGACTCTGGGTCGGCACCGGAAGGTGGTGGCGGCCTTGGCGGCGGCCACGGCCCTCCTCGGAGGAGGGTTGTACGCCAACGCGAACGCCGCGTCCGTCCAGTCCGAGCCGTCCAGCAGCGCATCCCCGTCGAACCCCGGATCGACCTCCCCGTCCGACCCCGGATCCACGTCCCCCTCCACCCCCGCATCCGCGTCCGCCCCCGTGCCCGAGCCCACGGGATCGACCGGCACGGGCACGGACGTCTCGGACGTGCTCGACGCCGCCACCACCTTCCTGAACACCCTGGACGACGACCAACAGGCCGACGTACTCCTCGACTTCACGCAGGCCAACGCCACCGCCTGGTCGAACCTCTCCTGCGGTGCGACCTGCCGGGTCGGCATCGAACTCAGCTCGCTCAGCGACACCCAGCTCGACGCGGCCAAGGCGGTCGTCGAGGCGGCCACCGGCACCGGCGACGACACCGGCTACGACCAGATCTCCCAGATCCTGGCGGCCGACGACGTCCTCGGCGAGACCGACAGCAGCTACGGCAGCGGCAACTACTACCTCGCCTTCCTGGGCACCCCGAGCACCACCGGCACCTGGCAACTGCACTTCGGCGGCGACCAGTTGGCCGTGAACCTCACCTACAAGGACGGCGAGGTCGAAGGCGCCACCCCGTACTTCGTCGGCGTCGAACCCACCACCTGGACCGACGACGACACCACCTACGCACCCCTCTCCGGGATGCACGACGGCCTGGTGTCCATGCTCGAAGGCCTGACCGACGACGAGCTGACGGAGGCGACGCTCTCCGACTCCACCACCGACGTGGTGCTCGGCCCGGACGACGACGGCGCCTTCCCCGACGCCAAGGAGGGCCTCGCGGCCGGCGAACTCACCGACGACCAGCAGCAGTTGATCCTCGACGCCATCGAGCCCTGGGTCGAGGCCGCGGACGACACGACCGCCGCGTCCACCCTGAGCACCTACGAGTCGGAGCTCGACGACACCTACATCTCGTACTCCGGCACCAGCGCACTGGACACCGCGGGCGACTACGTACGCATCGATGGACCCGGTGTCTGGATCGAGTTCTCGGTCCAGGACGGCGTAGTCGACACCAGCCGGCTCAACTACAGCAGCGTCTACCGCGACCACGAAACCGACTACGGAGGAGAGTTCTCCTTCTCCTGAACCTGACCCGCCAGCCGGCATAACGGGCGGCGCTGCTCCCGGCAGCGCCGCCCGCTGTCGCACATTTCCCCGCGACCGGTCGAGGAATTCACCGCCGACGATATTCCCGCCGGTGCAGTCCAAGTAATTCACCCGCCTCTTTCGGGCTGCGAAAAAAGTCGCCGCCGGAGTCGCCGCCGGAGTCTTCCGCAAAGAAAATACGGAGCTACGGACCCCGCCGATGCAGCCGATCCCCACCCGCCAGGATCGCCGCCGCCAGCGCGTCCGCCGCCCCCTGCGCCGAAACCCGCCGCCGCCCGTGGACCAGCACGAAGTCGACCTCGCCCAGCTCCGGCAGCCCCGCCCGCTCCGGCACCCGCACAAGTCCCGGCGGCACCAACCCCTTCGAGTGCGCCATCACCCCGAGTCCCGCCCGGGCGGCGGCGATCAGCCCGTTCAGGCTGCCGCTCGTGCACGCGATCCGCCAGGCCCGCCCCTGCCGCTCCAACGCCTCCATGGCGAGCGCCCGCGTGATCCCCGGCGGCGGATAGACGATCAGCGGCACCGGGCGATCGACGTCCAGCCGGAGCCGCTCCGCACCGATCCACACCAACTTGTCGTGCCAGACCGGTTCACCCCGCGGATCCTCGGCCCGCCGCTTCGCCAGCACCAGGTCCAGCTTCCCGGCGGCCAGTTGCTCGTGCAGCGTGCCGGACAGCTCGACCGTCAGCTCCAGGTCGACCTCGGGATGCTCGTACCGGAAGCCCTCCAGGATCTCCGGCAGCCGGGTCAGGACGAAGTCCTCGGACGCGCCGAAGCGCAGCCGGCCGCGCAACCGGGTGCCGGTGAAGAACGCCGACGCCTGCTCCTGCACCTCCAGGATCCGGCGCGCGAAGCCGAGCATCGCCTCGCCGTCCTCGGTCAGCTCCACGGAGTGCGTGTCCCGGGTGAACAGTTGCCGTCCCGTCGCGTCCTCCAGCCGCCGCACATGCTGGCTCACCGTCGACTGACGCAGCCCGAGCCGCCGGGCGGCCTGCGTGAAACTCAGGGTCTGGGACACCGCGAGGAAGGTCCGCAGGTGAGAGAGGTCGTACATGGCATACACCATGGCATACAACGCATCCGGTCATCGCGAAACATGATGACAGTCAGAGCGGTATGACGGATTCCCGATCAAGAAGCCGGAGAGGAGGATGGGGAGGGCACGAGTCCGCGCCGGACGACGGACCGGACGTACAGCGAAGTAGTGGAGCACAGTGAAACGCCTGCGATGGCCGAGTCGGATGCCGATCGACCCCTACATCCTGCTGCTCCTCGGGACGGTGGGCCTCGCCGCACTCCTCCCCGCCAGAGGCACGGGCGCAGACATCGCCTCGGGCGCCTCCACGGCCGCGATCGCCTTCCTCTTCTTCCTCTACGGCGCCCGGCTGTCGACCCGTGAGGCACTGGACGGGCTCAAGCACTGGCGGCTGCACACCACCGTCCTTGCCTGCACCTTCGTCGTCTTCCCGCTGCTGGGCCTGGCCGCCCGCGGTCTCGTCCCGGTGCTCCTGACCCACCCCCTCTACCAGGGGCTGCTCTTCCTCACCCTCGTCCCGTCGACCGTCCAGTCGTCGATCGCGTTCACCTCGATCGCGCGCGGCAACGTACCCGCCGCGATCTGCGCCGGCTCCTTCTCCTCCCTCGCCGGCATCGTCATCACCCCGCTGCTCGCCGCCGCCCTGCTCGGCGGCGACGCGGGCGGCTTCTCCGCCGACTCCGTCGTCAAGATCGTGCTGCAACTCCTGGTGCCGTTCCTGGCCGGGCAGGTGCTGCGGCGCTGCGGAATTGAAGGGGGCCGCGCGAAGCGCGTCGAGCAGGGTGGTGGTGGGCGACGGGTGGGCGGCTTCATCACCCGGCACAAGAAGGTCCTCGGCTACGTCGACCGCGCCTCGATCCTCCTCGTCGTGTACACCGCGTTCAGCGAGGGCATGGTCCAGGGCATCTGGCACCAGGTCAGCGCGGCCCGCCTCGGCGCACTGCTCGCCGTCGAGGCCGTCATCCTCGCCGTGATGCTCACCCTGACCTGGTACGGCGGCAAGGCGCTGCGCTTCGACCGGGAGGACCGGATAGCCATCCAGTTCGCCGGCTCGAAGAAGTCCCTCGCCTCCGGACTGCCCATGGCCAGCGTCCTGTTCGGCGCCCACGCCTCCCTCGCCGTGCTGCCGCTGATGCTCTTCCACCAGATGCAGTTGATGGTGTGCGCCGTCATCGCCAAGCGCCGCGCCCGCGATCCGCAGCCCGAGGTCATCGAGACGGCGGCCCCAACCGCAGGGTCACGAACCGCGGTCGGTACAGCGACACGTTCCGGCTGAGGTTCCAGGCGGCCGAAGTGGCCGTCGCGTCCAGCCAGTTGACGTCGTAGCTCAGGACGATCCGGCCGCCGTCGCCGAGCGCGGAATGGGTCTGCGGGTTGTACGCGGCGACCTGCCCCGGCGGCAGCGGCGGGCTGAAACTCCTGGTCGGCCCGTGCCACGGCCCGACGGGCGAACAGGCCCAGTACGAGGTCACGGTGGTCAGCCCCCGGCTGCCCGCCGCCATCGTGAACAGGACGTACGTCCCGCCGTCCCGCACCACCGAGAACGCGCTGCCCACACCCGTGTGCCGACCGTCCCCGAGCACCGCTCGCGGCCCCGCCCGGGCCGTCCACGCGGAGCCGTCCCAGTACTCCCAGGCACCCGGCTCCCCGAGCCGCCCCTCCGGCACCCGCGCCACATACGCCGAGGAGGTCGGCCGGGCCGCGGCCTGCGCGTCGTTCCCGCCGAACACATACGTCCAGCCGCCCACCGCGACCGCCGTCGTCCCGAACTGCACCCGCCGCGAAGGGTCTTGGACGAACTGCTGGTCGAAGACCTTCACGATCGATTCCACCCGCAGTTCCGGCAGCGACAGCGTGGCCACCTCGGTCGCGGTCGGAACGCCGTAGATCCACGGGTACGGTCCGGCCGTCCGTGTCCACAGCAGCACCCGTACGACCGACTCGGCCGAACCGGGGGAGCGGGGCTCGACGCGGGCCGCCACCGGCCAACGCCACTCGTTCGGGCCCGGATCGGGGAACAGCGGGGCGGGAAGCGTGAGTTGAGGGCGCCCGTCGCGCATCACCACCGCCGAGTTGCGCACCAGGGGCGCGGTGGTGTCGCGCCAGGCGTACGACTCGCCGACCGGGTTGGGCGGGCCGTGCACCTGGCCGAGATAGGTGTCGGAGAACAGCCACAGCACCCGCCCGTCCGGCAGCCGCACCGAGTGGGTGCCGTCGCCGCCGGTCCAGTCGTCGGTGCGGGACTCGTCGTCGCCGTACGCGGCAAAGGAGTTGGTGAGCCTCGTGTCGTTCGACCAGGAGCGCACCGCGGCGGCCGTGCACGCGCCGCCGCCCTCCCGGTCGTGGTCCTTGGGGAGGGCGGTGAGCAGCACGGCCGCGAGAACCAGGGTCAGCAGCAGGCCGACCCCGGCTCCCGTCCGCTGTCGTGCTCGTCGGTCCTCGGGCACGCCCGGGACGTTAGTGGCTGCCGCTCACATGGTCCATGGGCAGCCACAGGACGGTCCCGGCGGTGGCGGGCCGCGGCGCGGCCAGTTCGTCGTCCGTCAACAGCCGGTCCCAGACGTGGACTTCGTCGATCGACCCGGTCAAGTACTGCATGCTGTCCATGCGTTGGCCGATGTGCACGCCGAACGGCGAGTTGCGGCTGACGGAGCCCACGATGTCCGCCGTGCTCACCGCCGTACCGTCGACGGACAGCGTCAACTGCCCACCGCCGCGCCGCAGTACGGCCCTGTGCCACTGGCCGTCGTTGTAGGCGCCGACGGTGACCACGGAGGTGGTGTGGACGGTCGTCGCGCCGACCCGGGTGGTGATCAGCGCCCGGACATGGTTGCCCGCGGGCTCACCGCGCAGCCAGACCTGTGGCTGGGTGGTGCCGACCCCACCCGTCCACAGGAACGGCTGATCGCCCGTCGTGGCGGTGTACCGGAACCAGAGGGACACCGTGAAGTCCTTTGTCCCCAGCGGGAGTCGGTCGCTGTACGGCAGCCGTACCGCGTCGTCGACGCCGTCGAAGGACAGGGCGCCGCCGGACACGCCGTCCGTCTCCTGGGCGCCGCCGAGGACCGCCGCACGTCGGGCGTGCGGGGCGAGGTCGGCGGTCGTCGGGTCCGGGCCGCGACGCGGTTGCAGCCAGGCCTCGTTGAAGCGGGTGAAGCGGATCTCGTCGGTCGCGGTCACCGCGCCGCCCTCGTACAGCAGCCCCACCGTGTCGCCGCTGATCCGCGCCATGTCGGAGTAGCCCGACCAGTCCTTCGTCACGACCGTGCCGCGGTCCACGCTGTCCCAGGTGCGGCCGCCGTCGTAGGAGGAGCGGATCATCATCGTCCGGCGGCGGTCCGGGTCGGCGTCGCAGGCCAGCAGAGTGCGGGAGCCGACGCCGAGCGTCGAGCACTGGACCTGCGGGGCGTACAGGTCGGGCAGGTCGCGGAACGGCGCGGTGAAGCTGTCGCCGCCGTCGCGGCTGACCGCCTGGGTGCGGTGGCCGAGGTCGGTGCCGTCCTGCTCACGGCCGCTCACCAGGATCGAACCGTCGGTGCGCTCGCTCGGCGTCACCTCGGACGGCTTCTGCCGCCAGGTCCCGTCGGCCGCGATCGGGTACGAGTCGGTGGCGCCGATCCTCCAGTGGTCGCCGCCGTCGTCGCTCACGATCAGCGCCGCGTTGTTCGCGGTGACCCGACTGCCGTCCCAGGTCTCGGTGTTGACGCCGAACACGAGCCGGCCCTTGTGCTTGCCGCGGGTGAGCTGGATGCCGTGCACGGGGCCGGTGGCGTACCAGGAGTTCCAGTTCGGGGGCAGGATCTCGTCGCTCAGGTCACGCGGCTGCGACCAGGTGAGACCGTCGTCGTCGCTGTACTGGAGGTGAGGGGTGCGGTCGCAGGGGACCGAGCAACCGGCGCCGTCCGTACGGCCCGTGTTGTACGTCTCGGCGAGCAGGATGCGGCCGGTCCGACGGTCCACGATGGGCGCCGGGTTGCCGTGGGTGTCGCCGTCGCCGTGGTTGACGACCCGCAGCGGGCTCCAGGTGCGGCCGTCGTCCGTGGAGCGCTTGACGACGATGTCGATGTCGCCGGCGTCACCGCAGTTGAGGATCCGGCCCTCGGCGAACGCGAGCAGTGTGCCCTCGTCCGTCCTCACGACGGCCGGGATCCGGAAGCAGGCGTACCCCGCGTCCTGGGGAGCCTTGAAGAGGACCTGCTGGTCGAACTCGGGGGTGGGGGAGGCGGTTTGGGCGGAGGCGGTGGAGGTGGAAGCGGTTTGGGCGGTGGCGTGCGCCGGGCTCGGGAGCACGAGCAGCGCGGCCAGGGTGAGTGCGGCGGTCAGGGTGGATCTCAGACGTGTGCGAAGCCTTGACGGCATGGAGCGACCTGCCCTTCATTTATCCGGACATTCGGACATCCCACGTCCAACGGGCGCGTCACAGACGTTAGTTGGGGCCTCCCGTGCCTCACAAGAAGCGTGCACCGGTGGTGACGGAGTGTCAGGGCCGACGGGGCCTGTCAGGGGCGCAGCACAACCTTGCCCAGATTGCTCCGCGACTCGATCACCTCGTGCGCCTTCGCCGCGTCCGCCAGCGCGAACTCCCCGTGCACCGCCGGTTTCAGGGCACCCTCCGCGAACAGCCGCCACAGCTCCCGCCGCCACCGCTCGCACAACTCCGGCCGCCCGCGCGCGATCCGCGCCATCTGGAACCCGATCACGGACTTGGCGCCCACGAGAAGGTCGTAGGCCTGGATCGTCCCGCCGCCCGAGCTGTACGCCACGAGCCGCCCGCCCGGGACGAGCGCCGCCACCGCCGGGGTGAGCAACTCGCCGCCCACCGCGTCGAGTACGTAGTCGACGGGGTCGCCCCAGTCCGGGCTGCCGTAGGCGATCACCTCGTCGGCGCCCAGCGCGCGCACGAAGCCCGCCTTCGCCGGATCGGAGACCGCGCCCACGACCCGTCCCGCGCCGCGCGCCTTCGCCAACTGCACGGCGAGATGGCCGACTCCGCTCGCCGCCGCCGTGATCAGCGCGGCCTCGCCCGGTTCGGGGCGGGCCGCGTCCAGTGTGCCCAGGGCCACCAGTCCGCTGCGGACGAGCGCGACCGCGTCGACGGCCGACGCGGCATCGGGCACGGAGGAGGCCATGGCCTCGTGAAGTACCGCGAAGTCGGCGTACCCGTGCCCGAAGCAGAGCCCGGTCACCCGCTCACCCACCCGGAAGCGGGTCACGCCCTGTCCTACGGCGGCCACCTCGCCCGCGATCTCGCCGCCGAGCGGGATCGGCTCGGCGGTCTCGGTGACCTTGCGGACGACGGGCAGGGTGACGCCGATCGCCTCGGTACGGACGAGGAGTTCGCCGGGGCCCGGTGCGGGGACGGGGGTCTCCTCCAGGAACAGCGGGCCGCCGGTGGACTCGTACCGGACGCGACGCATCGCACCTCCAGGGAGTGGTGGCAGGGGAGGGGGTGGCAGCAGCAGGGGGAGTAGAGGCGGCAGGGGCAGTGGTGGCAGCAGATGGCAACAGGTGGAAGTCGTTGGGAGTCCCCATGGTATTCGGGGTTTCGTTGGGAAGTCCAATGACTTTTCGCTAGGCTGCCCGCATGGCCGAAACACCGCTCCCCGCACCCCTCGCCGCGATCCGCTCCCTCCCCAGTTGGCTCCTCGGTCGAGCCGCCGCCCGCGGCCGGGCCCTCGTCGCCGACGCCCTTGCCGCCGAAGGGCTGAAGATGTGGCACCACGTCGTGCTCTCCGCCGTCCGCGACCTCGCGCCCGTCGCCCAGGCCGACCTCGGCCGTGGCGTCGGGCTCGATCCCAAGGATCTGGTCGGCGTCCTCAACGACCTCCAGGCCGCGCACCTGGTCGTACGGGAGCCGGACCCGAAGGACCGCCGCAAGAACGCGGTGTCGCTCACGACCGAGGGCGCACGGCTGCTGAAGCGCTGCGAGAAGGCGGCCCGCGAGGCCAACGAACAGCTCCTCGCCCCGCTGGCGGCGGCCGAACGCGACCAGTTCATGGGCCTGTTGATCCGGATCTCCGGTACGGACGGCTGATGGCGGCTAACGTTCCGTCATGACCCCACCGCAGACTCCCGAACCCCGGCTCGCCCTCGACCCCGAGCGCACCGCCCTGGTCCTCGTCGACCTGATGGACCGCATCGTCGCGCTGCCGCTCGAACCGTACAAGGGCACCGAAGTCCTCGCCGTGGCCGAGGAGTTGGCCGCCCGCTTCCGTTCCGCCGGCGCGCTCGTCGTCCTCGTCCGGGTCGAACGTCCCGGCATCGCCGAGCAGCCCGCCGGCAGTGGACTCGCCGCCGGGCTGTTCCGGGAAGGGGACGTGGAGATCGTGAAGCGGACGATCGGCGGCTTCCAGGGCACGGGACTTGACGAACGCCTGCGCGAACGGGGCGTCGACACCCTGGTGTTCGGCGGGATCGCCACCAACCTCGGTGTGGAGTCCACCGCCCGCGCCGCCGGCGACCTCGGCTATCGGCTCGTCTTCGTCGAGGACGCCCTGAGCGCACTCACCGCGGCCGAGCACCAGGCATCGGTCAGGCTCGACTTCCCGCGACTGGGCTCGGTGGTGACGGCGACGGAGGTGCGCTTCGGGACGGGCGGCTGAGGCGGGCTGCGCGCCGGGCGGTCCACGCTGGTCGGCTCGGCTCGGCTCGGCTCGGCTCGGCTCGGCCTCGCGCCAGGTGCCCGATGTGGGCTTCGCGCCGGGTGCCCGACTCGGGCGGCGGAGCGGTTGGACGAGGACCGTGCCGCCGTCCACGACCACCGTCGAACCGGTGCTGTAGCCGCCGCGCATCGAATACAGAATCGGATACAGCTACGCGTCGGTGATGTCCTCCGGTTCCCCGATCCGGCCGACCGGGAGCGACCCGGCGACGGACTCGAACAGCCCGCCCCGGTGCTTCTCACCCATCTCCCGCCACAGATCGGTGCGGACCACACCCGGGGCGACCACGTTGAACCGCAGCGGCGCCGGCTCCGGAGCCAGCGCCCGGGTCAGCGGTTCCATCGCCCCGCACAGCGCGCCGGCGACGGTCGTGCCCGGCAACGACCTCCGTCTGGCGGCGCCCGTGGTCAGGGCCACGGAACCGCCCCCCCCCGGATCGACGGAGCGCCGTACTTCACGGCCGTGTACGCGCGGTCTTCGCCGGGGTGCGCAGGGCTGAGGCAGGGGCGCGATCTTTGCCAGGGTTGGGAGGGGTGGGGCGAGACGCGGTCCTCGCGCGGGCTCGTAGGGCTGACGTGGGGCGCGAGCCTCGCCGGGGCCGCACGGTTGACGGGGCACGGGATGTGCAGGGCGGAGCCAAGTGTCGAGGCGCGGGCTTCGCAGGGCGCTCGGGGCTGAGGCACAGGTGCCGGGTCGTAGGGCTCGCACGGCCCGCAGGGGCGAGACAGGGGGACGGTCCCCGCAGGGCCCGCAGTACTGAGGCGGGGCCCCTGCGGCGCAGGGGGCGCTCCCCGCCGGTCGGGGCCCCGCCGCCGTGACGCGGGGCGGGGGCTCAGCCCTGGGCGGCCGCGGCCCGCAGGGCGATACGGTCCTCGCCCGCGTACACGTTCATGTTGCTGCCCCGCAGGAAGCCCACCAGGGTCAGACCCGTCTCCGCCGCGAGGTCCACGGCCAGCGACGAGGGTGCCGACACCGCCGCCAGCATCGGGATGCCCGCCATGACTGCCTTCTGCGCCAGCTCGAAGGAGGCCCGGCCCGACACCAGCAGGATCACCCGGGACAGCGGCAGGTCACCGTTCTGCAGGGCCCGGCCGACCAGCTTGTCGACCGCGTTGTGCCGGCCCACGTCCTCCCGTACGTCCAGCAGCTCGCCCTCCTCGCTGAACAGGGCCGCCGCGTGCAGACCCCCGGTCCGGTCGAAGACCCGCTGGGCCGCGCGCAGCCGGTCGGGGAGGCTCGCGAGCAGTGCGGGCTCGACACGGACCGGGGGAGTGTCGGCGATGGGCCAGCGTGCCGTCGTACGGACCGCGTCCAGGCTCGCCTTGCCGCACAGACCGCACGAGGACGTCGTATACACGTTCCGCTCCAACGTGATGTCCGGAATCACCACGTCCGGAGCGGTCCGTACGTCCACCACGTTGTACGAGTTCGAACCTCCCCCACTCTCGGCTCCGCTCGAGCGGGAGGGGCCCCCACCCGTTGCCCCCGCGCAGTAGACGATGTTCTGCAGATCGTATGCGTTCGCCAGTACACCCTCGCTGACCAGGAACCCGGCCGCGAGCGCGAAGTCGTCGCCCGGTGTGCGCATGGTGATCGCGAGCGGCTTGCCGTTGAGCCGGATCTCCAGGGGTTCCTCGGCGACGAGCGTGTCCGGGCGGCTGGAGACCGCGCCGTCCCGGATCCGGATCACCTTGCGTCGTTCCGTGACTCGTCCCATGTCCTGATCAGCCCCGGTTCTGTACGTGCTGGCAGCCGAAACGGCCCTTGCTGCGGAGGTGACCCTCACGCCTTCATTGTCCTGCACGCGCGAAGTGAGCTCGCGGCCCACCCGCGCCTCCTCGTACGGCACCTCATGCGGCACCTCATGCGGCACTTCTCAGCGCGAGCAGGTCGGAGATGGCGTGCACGGTGCGCAGGGTGGGCACCTCCACACCCGTGATCTCCGCCAACTCGACCACGGCCGCGAGGAGTACGTCGAGTTCGAGCGGCTTGCCGCGCTCCAGATCCTGGAGCGTCGAGGTGCGATGGTCGCCGACGCGCTCCGCGCCCGCGAGCCGCCGCTCGATGGAGACACCGACCTCGCAGCCCAGGGCCCCGGCGACGGACAGCGTCTCGGTCATCATGATCTCGATGACCTTGCGGGTACCGCCGTGCAGACACATCTGCCGCATCGTGGCGCGGGCCAGCGCGCTGATCGGGTTGAAGGAGATGTTGCCGAGCAGCTTGAGCCAGATGTCGTTGCGCAGCTCCGGCTCCACCGGGCACTTCAACCCGCCCTCCCGCATGGCCTCGCTCAGCGCCAGACACCGCGCCGAGACGCTCCGGTCGGGCTCCCCGATCGAGAACCGGGTGCCTTCGAGATGGCGCACAACTCCCGGTCCCGCCAGCTCGGTTGCCGCGTAGACGACACAGCCGACGGCCCGTTCGGGCGCGAGCACCGCACTGACCGCGCCGTCCGGGTCCACACTCTCGATGCGCTGCCCGTCGTAGGGGCCGCCGTGCGCGTGGAAGTACCACCAGGGGATGCCGTTCTGGGCGGCCACGACCGCGGTGGTGTCGTGCAGCAGGGGCTCGATCAGCGGCCCGCACGCCGCGTACGAGTTGGCCTTCAGACCGAGGAGGACGAAGTCGACCGGGCCGATCTCGGCCGGGTCGTCGGTGGCATGGGCGCGGGCGGTGAAGTCGCCGCGCGGGCTGAGCACTTGGACGCCGTGCTGCCTCATGGCCGCGAGATGCGGTCCACGGGCGACGAGATGCACATCGGCGCCCGCGCGGTGGAGCGCGGCGCCGACATAGGCGCCGATCGCACCGGCGCCGAGGACTGCGACTTTCACCGGAGACTCTCCGTTCGGTCGAGGGAGTACCGCGGAGGTGGAAGCGAGACGGTCGCGGAGCATGGATGCCGAACACTGTCGACGAAATATTGTCTACAGTATGGAAGATGGGTCGGCAAGGGTCCGCGCGGAGACTGTGTGCAGGCAGCCGAACGCCGCCGACGCCGAGCCCATGGCGCCGACGGGACGGCGACGGGTCCCCTCGTACGGCAACTGCTCCCGGAATCAAGGGTGTTCGACGCCGAGAAGGTGCCCCCGCGCCGACCGTTCGGCGCACTCTGCATACCGCTCAACGCATACGGTCGACGCGCCGCCTTCTCAACTCCCTTGTCACTCCCTACCGTCCGGGATCATGAGTCCCCCAGTCGCACCCCCGGCGTGGAGCCGTTGGCTGGTTCCGCCCGCCGCTCTCTCGGTGCACCTCTCCATCGGCCAGGCCTACGCCTGGAGTGTCTTCAAGCCGCCGCTCGAATCCTCCCTGAACCTCAGCGGCACACAGAGCGCGCTGCCCTTCCAGCTCGCGATCGTCATGCTCGGCCTGTCGGCCGCGTTCGGCGGCACCCTCGTCGAACGCAACGGCCCGCGCTGGGCGATGACCGTCGCCCTCATCTGCTTCTCCTCCGGCTTCCTGATCTCCGCGCTCGGTGCGGAGACGAAGCAGTTCTGGCTGATCGTCCTCGGCTACGGCTTCGTCGGCGGGATCGGCCTCGGCATCGGCTACATCTCACCGGTCTCGACCCTGATCAAGTGGTTCCCGGACCGCCCCGGCATGGCCACCGGCATCGCCATCATGGGCTTCGGCGGCGGCGCGCTCATCGCCTCCCCGTGGTCGGCCCAGATGCTGAAGTCGTTCGGCTCCGACAACACCGGCATCGCCCAGTCGTTCCTCGTACTCGGTCTTTCGTATGCGGTCTTCATGACACTCGGCGTGCTGCTCGTGCGGGTGCCGCGCACGGCGGACCTCAAGGCTGACGTCAAGGACGCAGCGAACACACCCAGCGTCCTCTCCGGCATACAGGTCTCCGCCAACAGCGCCGTCCGCACACCGCAGTTCTGGTGCCTGTGGGTCGTCCTGTGCATGAACGTGACCGCGGGCATCGGCATCCTGGAGAAGGCCGCCCCGATGATCACGGACTTCTTCGCGGACACCTCCACACCGGTCTCGGTGTCGGCCGCCGCCGGCTTCGTCGCGCTGCTCTCCGCGGCCAACATGGCGGGCCGTATCGGCTGGTCGTCGACCTCCGACCTGATCGGCCGCAAGAACATCTACCGCGTCTACCTCGGCGTCGGCGCGGTCATGTACGCGCTCATCGCACTGTTCGGCGACTCCTCGAAACCGCTGTTCATCCTGTGCGCCCTGGTGATCCTCTCCTTCTACGGCGGCGGATTCGCGACCGTGCCCGCCTACCTCAAGGACCTCTTCGGGACCTACCAGGTCGGCGCGATCCACGGCCGGCTGCTCACCGCCTGGTCCCTGGCCGGCGTCCTCGGCCCGCTGATCGTGAACTGGATCGCCGACCACCAGAAGGACGCCGGCAAACACGGCGCCGCCCTCTACGACACCTCCTTCCTCATCATGATCGGGCTGCTCGTCATCGGGTTCGTCGCCAACGAACTCGTCCGGCCCGTCGACGCCCGCCACCACATCCCCGCCCCGAGGGAGGCCGCCGATGTCGAACGACAGCAGTCAGAGCCCGCCTGACCGACGGCCACTGATCGCCTTCGCCTGGCTCTGGGTGGGCGCGCCACTGGTGTACGGCGTGTACGAACTGATCCTCAAGGCGAAGCAGCTCTTCACCGGCTGAATGTCCGGTCAACACCGTCGATCCCGGGACGGATGACAGAAGCCGACAACCCGGACGGCAGTTTCCTGTGGCATCACCTGCCGCCGTACCCGCGAGTCACTGGCAAGACTGGTTGATCCCGCTACCCAAGGCAACGAGGGGGACCACCCAATGAACGGCACGCGGATCGCCGCCGTCGGCCACTACCAGCCCGCCAAGGTACTCACCAACGAGGACCTGGCGGGCATGGTCGACACCAGCCACGAGTGGATCACCTCCCGGGTCGGCATCAAGACCCGCCACATCGCCGGGCCCGACGAACCCGTCGACGAGCTGGCCGCGCACGCCGCCGCCAAGGCCCTCGCCGCCGCCGGCCTGACGCCCGGGGACATCGACCTGGTCCTCGTCGCCACCTCCACGGCCATCGACCGCTCCCCGAACATGGCCGCCCGCGTCGCCGCCCGCCTCGGCATCCCGTCGCCCGCCGCCATGGACATCAACGTCGTGTGCGCCGGCTTCACCCACGCCCTGGCCACCGCCGACCACGCCGTCCGCGCGGGAGCGGCCGTACGGGCCCTGGTCATCGGCGCCGACAAGATGTCCGAGGTCACCGACTGGAGCGACCGTACGACCTGTGTCCTCGTCGGCGACGGAGCGGGGGCCGCCGTCGTCGAGGCCGCCGACGAACCCGGCATCGGACCGGTGCTGTGGGGTTCCGTGCCCGAGATGGGGCACGCGGTACGGATCGAGGGCACGCCCCCGCGATTCGCGCAGGAGGGCCAGAGCGTCTACCGCTGGGCCACCACCCAGCTCCCGCCCATCGCCCGCAAGGCCTGCGAGAAGGCCGGTCTGACCCCGGCCGACCTCGCCGGCGTCGTCCTCCACCAGGCGAACCTGCGCATCATCGAGCCCCTCGCCGAGAAGATCGGCGCCGTCAACGCGGTCGTCGCCCGCGACGTCGTCCAATCGGGCAACACCTCCGCCGCCAGCATCCCCCTCGCGTTCTCGAAACTCGTCGAACAGGGCGCCCTCCGCACCGGCGACCCGGTCCTGCTGTTCGGCTTCGGCGGGAACCTGTCCTACGCCGGCCAGGTCGTCCGCTGCCCGTGACCTGCGCATACGCTCGCCCGCGTCGACGGATGTGACGAGGCCGACTCCCGCACCCCGTGGCTACTGTGCGCCGTAGACTGTAGACGAAAGACAATCGATACTTGGTCCTACGGCCACTGACTGCTGTCTACTGTCCGCTGTGTACAAAAAGCTGGTGCTGCCCAGGAGGGGGACCGCGATGTTGTCGCAAGGACTGCCGCAGGGGGCGGTGCCCAAGCTCGAACGACCGGGCCCGCTGCGCGACCGTGTCTACGAGGCGCTGCTCGAACTCATCACCACCCGCGCGCTGCAGCCCGGCCAGCATCTCGTCGAGAGCGAACTCGCCGGGCACCTCGGAGTGTCCCGGCAGCCGGTGCGCGAGGCGCTGCAGCGGCTCAACACCGAGGGCTGGGTCGATCTGCGGCCCGCCCAGGGCGCCTTCGTGCACGAGCCGACGGAGGAGGAGGCCGACCAACTCCTCACCGTACGCACGCTGTTGGAGGCCGAGGCCGCCCGGCTCGCCGCCGTCAACGCGGGCAAGGCGGGCATCGCCGTCCTGGAGGAGCTGTGCGCGGAGGGCGAGCGCGCCGTCGACGCCGACGACGTGGACGCCGCCGTCGCCATGAACGCACGGTTCCACGCGAAGGTCATGGAGCTGGCCGGCAACGCCGTCCTCGGCGAACTCGCCGCGCAGGTCGACCGCCGGGTCCGCTGGTACTACACGCCGGTGGCCCGTCAGCGCGGTCTGACGTCCTGGATCGAGCACCGTCGTCTGATCGACGCGATCGCGGCCCGCGACGAGCTGCGCGCCAGCCTGCTGATGCGTGAACACACCGAGCACACCCGGCGGTCGTATCACGAGCGCGCCAAGTCCTGAGCCGGGCGATGGCCCTCCCGTATCGAGGAGGGCCATCGGGCAGGTCTGCGCCGGTGCGGTGGGGCGAACTGTCAGGCCGCGGGCTGTGGTTGGGGAACCCGGGTCAACTCCCTGTCCCCGCGCCCGGGTTGGCGCAGCAGGAGCGCGATCGCCGCCGCCACCATCGAGACTCCGCCGGCCAGCGCGTACGCGCCGTTGTAGCCCCAGGCCGCCACCACCATCGAGCCGAGGCCGCCGCCGAACAGGCCGCTGATCAGCTTGCCGCTGTACACCAGGCCGTAGTTGGTGGCGTTGAAGTTCTCGCCGAAGTAGTCCGGGGTCAGGGCCGCGAACATCGGGTAGAACGCACCGCCGCCGAAGCCGGAGAGGAAGGCGAAGAACAGGAACAGCCACTCGCTGCGCAGATGTCCGGCCCAGATCACGCCGAACTGGGCGAGGCCCAGGACCAAGATGACGAAGACCAGGGTGAGTTTGCGGCCCCAGAGGTCGGACAGCCAGCCGACGACCGCGCGGCCGATGCCGTTGATGACGGCCATGACGCCCATCGAGGAGGCCGCCACCAGCGGACCGAAGCCGACGTCCTTGGCGAAGTCGACCTGGAAGGAGATCCCGAAGATCGACACCCCGGCGGTCAGCACGATCGACAGCCACATCAGCGGCAGCATGCCGGTGCGGATGGCCTCCTTGGGGGTGAACTGCCGTACGGCGGGCGGGTTCTTGGCGAGACTCGTCGCGCTCTTGTCGTTGCCGCCGTAGGTCAGCGGATCGATGTCGGCGGGCCACCAGTTCTTCGGCGGGTCCTTGAAGAAGAACGCGCACCCGAACACCACGATCAAGATGTAACAGCCGATCAGATCCAGGACCCGGTGGTAATTCCCGGTGTCGAAGGCGTAGTTGAAGATGAAGATGAACGGCAGCGACCCGTAGGCGAAGCCGCCGTTGACGAACCCGGTGCGGGCGCCCCGCCGTTCGGGGAACCACTTGCCGACCATGTTGATGCAGGTCGCGTAGACGAGGCCGGCGCCGACACCGCCGATCACGCCGAAGCCGACGATCGCCAGCCACACGTTGTCCAGGTGGGACAGCGCGAGGAAACCGATCACGCACATGACGGAGCCGATGTACATCGCCTTGCGGGCCGTGAGGATGCCCTTCTCCCGCAGCCAACCCGCCGGGAAGGCGATGCCGGCCTGGAAGAAGACCCAAATGCTCAGGATCCAGAAGGTGTTGCTCTGCGTCCAGCCGTGCGCGCTGGACAGGGTGTCCTCCGCGGAGCCGTACGCGTACTCGAAGACGCTGATCGCCATCATGGCG
This sequence comes from Streptomyces sp. NBC_01478, assembly GCF_036227225.1. Taxonomy (GTDB): domain Bacteria; phylum Actinomycetota; class Actinomycetes; order Streptomycetales; family Streptomycetaceae; genus Streptomyces. The sequence continues at coordinate 9,581,010 of NZ_CP109444.1, forward strand.
ATCCAGGGGAGGTAGATCATGATCTTGCGTGAGTGGCCGAGGATGTCGCGGTCGGTCTCGCCGACGCGGTATATGCGGCCGTTGGCGTCGGTCACTTCACGGTAGGGACGGTTCGCGGCGCCGGATTCGTTCGTGGTGATGGGATCTGCGGTCATGTCACGCCATCTCCTCGCCGAGCGGGTGCGGGTTGGGGGCGATACGCCGGGCGCTGGGCCTGCCCGGAGCCTTGAGGAAGAGCGCCAGCACCGCGGAGGCCAGGCCCACGGAACCGGCCAGCACGAACGCGCCGTGGTAGTCCCACTCACCGACGACGACCGCGCCCAGACCGGAGCCGACGAGCCCCGAGATCAGCTTCGAGCTGTAGACCATCCCGTAGTTGCTGGCGTTGTTGTTCTCACCGAAGTAGTCGGCCGTCATGGCCGCGAACAGCGGGAAGATCGCCCCGCCGCCGAAACCCGAGACCATGGAGCAGAACAGGAAGAACGGCATGCTGCCCATCTGGCCCGAGACCAGCACACCGAACTGGGCGGTACCCAGCACAATGCATACGATGATCAGCGTGTGACGGCGGCCGAAACGGTCGGAGATCCAGCCGATGACCCCGCGCCCGGTGCCGTTCACGATCGCCTTCAGGGACATCGCCGTGGCCACGATCCCGCCCGCGAAGCCCATGTCCTTGCCGAACGGCACCTGGAAGGCGATGCCGAAGATGTTGATGCCGGCCGTGCACAGCAGACAGAACCACATCATCCAGAGCACGGGGGTACGGGCGGCCTCCCTGGGTGTGTACTGCTTGACGGCCGGCGGGTTCTTCTCCAACGCCCGCCGGATCCTGGGGTCTTGGGCCGCCTTGAGCGGATCGACGTGCGCCGGCCACCAGTTCTTCGGCGGATCGCGGAAGAACCAGCCCGCCGAGGCCACCACCAGACACAGTCCGACGCCGACGAGGCTGAGCAGCACCTTGTAGTTGCCGAGATCGAGCACCGAGGTGAACAGGAACACGAACGGCACGGACCCGTAGGCGAATCCGCCGTTCACGAAGCCCGTCTTGCCGCCCTTGCGCTCCGGATACCACTTGCCGACCATGTTCACGCAGGTCGCATACACAAGACCGGCGCCGATACCGCTGCACATACCGAATCCCAGATACGCAACGAGCAGATTCGGCGCGAACGCCAGCGCCAGATAGCCCAGCAGCGTGCCGAGCGCGCCGATCAACATGGCCGTACGGGCCGGGAGTCTGCCGCTCTCGCGCAACTGCCCGGCGGGGAAGGCCACGGCCGCCTGGAAGAACACCCAGACGCCCATCAGCCAGAAGATGTGCCCACTGCTCCACAGATGCGCGTCATGGAGCGTCTCCTCCGCCGACGTGAACGCGTACTCGGCGGAACTGATGCCCATCATGCCCACCCAGGGCAGGACGACCATCCACTTGCGCGTACGGCCCATGATGTCGACATCGGATTCACCGATGCGGTACACGCGGCCGTGACGGTCCGTCACCTCCCTGTGGGAGACGGACGTAGGGTAGTCCGTTGTTGCCATCGCTCAGTGCCCCTTGCGTCGAAAGTTCTGGCCAGCGCCCCCTGTCCAATGCCTTTCGCGTGCGCACGGGTCCCCGGGGCCGGCCGACCGCACTGTCGGCCGGCCCCGCGTCGGCTCACGTCATGAACCACCGCCCAACAGCCCTGCCGCGCGCGCCCATTGGTACTTCGCGCCCAGCACCGCCACCGGCTTCTCGGTCGTGTACGGGTACGCCACGACCCCGCGCTCGTACAGGTACTGGCAGGCCTCCTCGACCTCGACGTCACCCGCGAGCGACGCCACCACCGGCTTCTCGATCCCGCGCTCCTTGAACTCGGCGACCACGCGCGCGGTGAGCTCCGCGAAGACCATCGGGGGAGTGACGATGGTGTGCCAGTAGCCGAGGACCAGCGCGTGGATGCGCGGATCCTCCAGGCCCAGCCGGATCGTCGCCTCGTACGTCGACGGCGGCTCGCCCCCGGTGATGTCGACCGGGTTGCCCGCCGCCCCGAAGGGCGGGATGAACTTCCGGAAGGACGCGTCGAGATCCGGCGGAATCTCCATCAGGGAAAGGCCGTTGTCGGTCACCGCGTCCGAGAGGAGCACGCCACTGCCGCCGGCTCCCGTGATGATGACGATGTTGTCGCCCTTGGGAGTGGGCAGCACAGGCAGGCCGCGCGCGTACTCCAGCATGTCGTTGAGCCCGGGGGCACGGATGACACCGGCCTGCTTCAGGATGTCCGTGTACACCGCGTCGTCGCCCGCCAGTGCGCCTGTGTGCGAGCCGGCGGCCTTCGCACCCGCCGCCGTACGCCCCGCCTTCAGGACCACAACTGGCTTGAGGGGTACGGTCTTTCGGGCCGCCTCGACGAACGCGCGGCCGTCCTTGAGGTCCTCCAGGTGCATCGCGATGCACTCGGTGTGCGGGTCCTCGCCGAACCAGGTCAGCAGGTCGTCCTCGTCCAGGTCCGACTTGTTGCCGAGCCCGACGATCGCCGACACACCCGTCTTGGTGGTCCGCGCGAAGCCCAGGATCGCCATCCCGATGCCACCGGACTGCGAGGTCAGCGCCACCCCGCCCTTCACGTCGTACGGCGTGCAGAACGTGGCGCACAGGTCCTGCCAGGTCGAGTAGTAGCCGTAGATGTTCGGCCCTAGGAGGCGGACGCCGTAGCGCTCGGCGATCGCCACGATCTCGTCCTGGAGCGCGACTTCGCCGGTCTCGGCGAACCCGGAGGGGATGAGGACGGCGTTGGGGATGTTCTTGCGCCCCACCTCCTCCAGTGCCGCTGCCACGAACTTGGCGGGAATGGCGAAGACGGCCACATCCACCTCACCGGGAACGTCCGTGACACTCTTGTACGCCTTGCGGCCGAGGATGTCATCGGCCTTGGGGTTCACCGGATGGATCTCGCCGGCGAAGCCGCCGTCGACGAGGTTGCGCATCACCGAATTGCCGATCTTGCCCTGCTCGTTCGAGGCACCGATCACGGCGACCGAGGTCGGCTCCATCAGGCGGCGCATGGTCGTCAGGATCTCGTCGCGTGTATACCGTCGACGGGGTACCGGCTGCGACTCGGCGAGGATCACGCGGATGTCGGCCGCCACCGCGCCCTGGGGCGTCGCGATCACCGGGTTCAGGTCCACCTCGGCGATCTCCGGGAAGTCCGCGACCAGTTGGGACACCCGGCGGATCTGTTCCGCGATCGCCCACCGGTCGACGGCCGGTGCGCCGCGCACCCCGCGCAGGATCTCCGCCGCCCGGATCGAGTCCAGCATGGACAGCGCCTCGTCGGCGCTCACGGGTGCCAGCCGGAACGTCACGTCCTTCAGCACCTCGACCAACACCCCGCCGAGCCCGAACGCGACCACCTTCCCGAACGTCGGGTCGGTCACCGCCCCGACGATGACCTCCTGGCCCTGCGGCAGCAACTCCTGTACCTGGACGCCCTCGATGCGGGCGTCGGCGTCGTACGCCCGCGCGCTGTCGACGATCTTGTGGAACGCGGCCCGTACGTCCGCCGCACCCTCGACCCCGACGATCACGCCACCCGCGTCGGTCTTGTGCAGGATGTCGGGCGAGACGATCTTCATCACGACGGGCCCGCCGAACCGCGCCGCAAACGCGACCGCCTCGTCGACGTCCGTCGCCAACTCCTCACCCGGTACGGCGATCCCGTACGTGTCGGCGATCACCTTGCCCTCGGGCGCGGTCAGCGCGGATCGTCCCTCGGCCCGCACGGAGTCGAGGAGCGCACGCACCCTCAGGACCCGGTCCTCTGTCATCACGTCAGATCACCCCGTTCGACTTGAGGAGGCGCAACTCTTCGTCGCCGAGGCCGAGTTCGCCGATGTAGACCTCTTCGTTGTGCTCGCCGAGCAGCGGTGAACCGGTCACCTCCACGGGGGAGTCGGAGAGCTTCAGCGGGCTGCCGACGGTGACGAACTCGCCGCGCTCGGGGTGCGGCACCGTCACGACCATCTCGTTGGCGACCAGCGACTCGTCCTCGATGATCTCCCTGGTCGAGAGGATCGGCCCGCACGGGATGTTGTGGGCGTTGAGCCGCTCCAGCACCTCCCACTTGGGCAGCGTGGCGGACCACTCCTCGATCAGTTGGAACATCTTGGTGAGCTGCGGCAACCGGGCCTCCGGCGTCGCCCACTCGGGGTCCTCGGCGAGTTCGGGCCGGCCGATCAGCTCGGTGAGCGGCCGCCAGCCGACGGGCTGCACGATGACGTACACGTAGTCGTTCGGGCCGCCCGGCGCGCACTTGACCGCCCAGCCGGGCTGGCCGCCGCCGGACGCGTTGCCCGAGCGGGGCACCTCGTCGCCGAAGTCCTCGTTCGGGTACTCGGCGAGGGGACCGTGCGCCAGGCGCTGCTGGTCGCGCAGCTTCACCCGGCACAGGTTCAGCACGGCGTGCTGCATGGCGACGTTGACCCGCTGGCCGCGGCCGGTGCTCTCGCGCTGGAAGAGTGCCGCCAGTATCCCGGCTACTGTATGCACTCCTGTGCCCGAGTCACCGATCTGAGCGCCCGTGGCCAGCGGTGGCCCGCCCTCGAAACCGGTGGTCGACATCGAGCCGCCCATCGCCTGCGCGACGACCTCGTACGCCTTGAAGTTGGTGTACGGGCCGTCCCCGAAGCCCTTGATCGACGCATACACAATGCGGGGATTGATCTCCCGTATGCGATCCCAGGTGAACCCCATACGGTCGACCGCGCCAGGACCGAAGTTCTCGACCATGACGTCGGAGCGCCGGATCAGCTCGGTGAGGATCTCCTTGCCGCGCTCGGTCTTGGTGTTGAGGGTGATGCTGCGCTTGTTGCAGTTGAGCATCGTGAAGTAGAGGGAGTCGACGTCCGGGAGATCGCGCAACTGCTTGCGCGTGATGTCGCCGGTCGGCGCCTCCAGCTTGACGACGTCGGCGCCGAGCCAGGCGAGCAGTTGGGTGGCGGAGGGGCCGGACTGGACGTGCGTCATGTCGAGGACGCGGATGCCTTCAAGTGCCCTGGCGGTCATGGCCGTTGACCTCACTTGTACATCGTCTGGTTCATGGTTCCGGGGGCGTACGCGTCCGGGTCGACCCAGACGTTGATCAGCGACGGTTTGCCCGACTCGCGGGCGCGTTGCAGCGCGGGGCCGATGTCGGCGGGGTCGCGGACCTCCTCGCCGTGACCGCCCAGCATCTGGGCGAACTTGTCGTAGTGGACGTCGCCGAGGGTGTTGCCGACCCGCTCGCGCTCCGGGCCGTACTTGGCGGCCTGGCCGTAACGGATCTGGTTCATCGAGGAGTTGTTGCCGACGATGCCGACGAACGGGAGGTCGTAACGGACGAGGGTCTCGAAGTCCCAGCCGGTGAGGGAGAACGCGCCGTCGCCGAACAGCGCGACGACCTCCTTGTCCGGCCGCGCCTGCTTCGCCGCGAGGACGAAGGGGACGCCGACGCCGAGGGTGCCGAGCGGGCCCGGATCCATCCAGTGGCCGGGGGACTTGGGCTGCACGACCTGTCCGGAGAAGGTGACGATGTCGCCGCCGTCGCCGATGTAGATGGAGTCCTCGGTGAGGAAGTCGTTGATCTCGCTGACCAGGCGGTACGGGTGGATCGGTGAGGCGTCCGACTTCAGGCTCGGCAACCGCTTCTCGATCGCGGCCTGTTCGGCGGCCCGCAGCTCGTCGAGCCACTCCTTGCGCCGGGACGCACCGCCGTTGATGCGTCCAGAGGCGGCGTCGGTGACCGACTTCAGTACGAGCCCCGCGTCGCCGACGATGCCGAGGTCGATGTCGCGGTTCTTGCCGACGGTGCGGTAGTCGAGGTCGATCTGCACGACGGTCGCGTCCGGGGAGAGCCGCTTGCCGTAGCCCATGCGGAAGTCGAAGGGCGTGCCGACGATGACGATGACGTCGGCGTGGGAGAAGGCGTACCGGCGCGAGAGTTGGAAGTGGTGCGGGTCGCCGGGCGGGAGGGTGCCACGCCCCGCGCCGTTCATGTACGCGGGGATGTTGAGGGTGCGGACGAGGTCAATGGCTGCCCGGGTGCCGCGAGTTGTCCACACCTGGCTGCCCAACAGGATCGCCGGCTTCTCGGCGTGGACGAGCAGGTCGGCGAGCTTCTCGACGGCCTCGGGGTCGCCGGCGGAGCGGGTCGAGGCGCGGTAGGCGCCGGGCTGCGGCACCCGCGCCTTGCCCACCGGCACTTTCGCGTCGAGGACGTCGCGCGGGATCTCCAGGAAGGAGGGGCCGGGTGCGCCGTGGTAGCACTCGCGGAACGCCATCGACACCATGTCGGCGGCGCGCGCCGTGTCCGGCACGGTCGCCGCGAACTTGGTGATCGGCGTCATCATGTCGACGTGCGGCAGGTCCTGAAGGGACCCCATCTTGTGCTGGGTGAGGGCCCCTTGGCCGCCGATGAGCAGCATCGGGGACTCCGCGCGGAAGGCGTTGGCGACACCGGTGACGGCGTCGGTCGTGCCGGGGCCCGCGGTGACGACCGCGCACCCGGGCCTGCCGGTGATGCGGGCGTAGCCGTCCGCCGCGTGGGCTGCCACCTGTTCGTGGCGTACGTCGACGACTTCTATGCCCTCGTCGACGCAGCCGTCGTAGATGTCGATGATGTGGCCGCCGCACAGGGTGTAGATGCGGTCGACCCCCTCGGCCTTCAGGGCTTTGGCGACGAGATGACCACCGGAAATCACGTCCTGGGTGTCGTCGGGCATGGCGGAGTCCTGTCCCTTCGTAGGGGGTTGGAACGCTCTCGCGGTACATTGCATACAGTCGACGAATACTGTATGAAACTTGTTATCCCGCATCCGGTGGGTGGTGTCCAGGGGGCGTGCGGCACTTTCAGGAACAGGAGCCGAGATGGACCTGTACGAGCACCAGGCAAGGGAACTCTTCGAGGAACACGGCATCTTGGTGCCCCGGGCCGAGGTCACCGCCTCGTCCAAGGAGGCACGTGCGATCGCTCGCCGGCTGGGCGGACGGGTCGTGGTGAAGGCGCAGGTCAAGACCGGTGGACGCGGCAAGGCGGGGGGAGTGAAGTTCGCCGCGGACCCGGCCGCCGCCGAGCTGACGGCACGCCGGATCCTCGGCATGGACATCAAGGGCCACACGGTCGGCGCGGTGATGCTGGCCCAACCCGTCGACATCGAGAGCGAGTTCTACGTCTCCTACGTCCTCGACCGGGCGGCGGGCCGCTTCCTCGCGATCGCGTCCGCGGAGGGCGGTACGGAGATCGAGGACATCGCCGCCCGTCGACCGGATGCGGTCGCCCGTATACACATCGACCCGGCGGAGGGAGTCACCTCGGCCAAGGCAAGCGAGATCGCCGCAGCGGCCGGACTGCCGTCGCAGACCGTCGACGTCCTCGTACGACTGTGGGAGGTGCTGGTCCGCGAGGACGCCGTCCTCGTCGAGGTCAACCCGCTGGTGCGCACCCGGCAGGGGCAGATCCTCGCCCTCGACGGCAAGGTCACCCTGGACGACAACGCCCGCTTCCGACAGGCCCGTTGGGGCGTCGAGGGTGCGGCACACGACGATCCGCTGGAGGCCGCGGCCGCCGCGAAGGGGCTCAACTACGTCAAGCTCGACGGCGAGGTGGGCATCATCGGCAACGGCGCCGGGCTGGTCATGTCGACGTTGGACGTGGTCGCCGGCTGCGGTGCCCGTCCCGCGAACTTCCTCGACATCGGCGGCGGGGCATCCGCCCAGATCATGGCCGACGGGCTGTCCGTCATCCTCTCCGACCCGGCCGTGAAGTCGGTGTTCGTCAACGTCTTCGGCGGGATCACCGCATGCGACGCGGTGGCCGACGGCATCGTACGGGCCCTGGAATCAGTGGAGTTGACCAAGCCGCTGGTCGTCCGGCTCGACGGCAACAACGCGGCCCGCGGCCGGGCCGTCCTCGACGGGTACGCGCATCCTCTGGTCCAGCAGGCCACCACCATGGACGGTGCCGCCCGCCGCGCCGCCGACCTCGCCGACGCACGCTAAGGAGCCGGGACATGGCGATCTACCTCACCAAGGAGAGCAAGGTCCTCGTCCAGGGCATGACCGGCGGCGAGGGCATGCGGCACACCCGCCGGATGCTCGCGGCCGGCACGGACGTCGTCGGCGGCGTCAACCCGCGCAAGGCGGGCCGCACCGTCGATTTCGACGACCGGGCCGTCCCCGTCTTCGGGTCGGTCGCCGACGGTATGCGGTCGACGGGAGCCGATGTCACCGTCGTGTTCGTGCCGCCCGCCTTCGCCAAGGCGGCCGTGATCGAGGCCGCCGACGCGGGCATCGGCCTCGCCGTCGTCATCACCGAAGGCATCCCCGTCCACGACTCGGTCGCCTTCACCGCCCACGCCCGCGCGCAGGGCACCCGGATCATCGGCCCGAACTGCCCCGGCCTGATCACTCCCGGACAGGCCGACGCGGGCATCATCCCCGCGGACATCACCAAGCCGGGCCGTATCGGCCTGGTCTCCAAGTCCGGCACGCTCACCTATCAACTCATGTACGAACTACGGGACATCGGCTTCTCGACCTGCGTCGGCATCGGCGGGGACCCCGTCGTCGGCACGAGCCACATCGACTGCCTCGCCGCGTTCCAGGACGACCCCGACACCGAACTCGTCGTCCTCATCGGGGAGATCGGCGGCGACGCGGAGGAACGGGCTGCCGCGTACATCCGCGACCACGTCACCAAACCCGTTGTCGGCTACATCGCCGGCTTCACCGCGCCCGAGGGCAGGACCATGGGTCACGCGGGCGCCATCGTGTCCGGCTCCTCCGGTACGGCGTCGGCCAAGAAGGAAGCGCTGGAGGCCGTAGGAGTCAGGGTCGGACGCACGCCGTCCGAGACCGCCCGACTGGTGCTGGACCGCCTGGAGGCGGCGTGTGATGCCACTCATGGCTGATGTGACGTCACTCATAGGTGAAGTGACGTCACTGTCGCGCTCCTCGGAGCGCAACTAGCTTCATCTGTACGACAGTTCCTGCCTCACCCCGCCCCGACTGTGCACCGAGAGCGGAGCAGAAGCATGGCAACAACCCTCAGCCCCAGCCTCACTGTTCATCCCCCGACCCTCAAAGCGGGCACGTCCTGGAGTGACGCCTGGCGGCGTTGTCTCGCCGTCGCGCCCGAGGCCTTCCAGGACGACCGTGTCCTCAACCTCTGGAACGCGGCCTGGCAGCGGGACGGCCGGGCCCTGCCCGCCACCACCCCCGTCGACGGCAGCCCCATCGCCGGTCCGCCCCGCCTGGACCGGTCCACGGCCCACCAGGCCGTACGTGCCTCCCTCGACCAGCACCGCGCCTGGCGCCACGTCCCGCTCGACGAACGGCGGGCCCGGGTCGCCGCCACACTGGATGCCCTGACCGAACACCGCGAACTCCTCGCGCTGCTGCTGGTCTGGGAGATCGGCAAGCCCTGGCGGCTCGCGCAGGCGGACGTGGACCGGTCCATCGACGGCGTTCGCTGGTACGTCGACGGCATCGAGCCGATGCTCGCCCGCCGCACCCCGCTCGACGGTCCGGTGTCCAACATCGCGAGCTGGAACTACCCGATGAGCGTGCTCGTCCACGCCATGCTCGTCCAAGCGCTGGCGGGCAACGCGGTCATCGCCAAGACCCCGACCGACGGCGGCGTCGCCTGTCTCACCCTTGCCGCCGCGCTGGCCGCGCGCGAGGGGATCCCCGTCACCCTCGTCAGCGGCAGCGGAGGCGAGTTGTCGGAGGCGCTGGTCCGCGCGCCCGAGATCGGCTGCGTCTCCTTCGTCGGCGGCCGCGACACCGGGGCCGCCGTGGCCACGGCCGTAGCCGACCTGGGCAAGCGGCACATACTCGAACAGGAAGGACTCAACACCTGGGGCATCTGGAACCACACGGACTGGGACACGCTCACCGCCGTCATCCCCAAGCTCTTCGACTACGGCAAGCAGCGCTGCACGGCGTATCCGCGCTTCGTCGTCCAGCGCGAGCTGTTCGACGAGTTCCTCGCCGCCTATCTCCCCGCTGTCCGAACTCTCCGCGTCGGCCACCCTCTTGCGGTGCGGCATGCCCAAGACCCGTACCCGGAACTGGACTTCGGGCCGGTGATCAACGCGGCCAAGGCCAAGGAGCTCCACGACCAGGTGGCCGAGGCGATCGACCGCGGTGCCGTACCCCTGCACCGCGGCAAGCTGCCCGAGGCCGACTTCCTTCCTGGGCAGGACACTTCGGCGTACGTCCGTCCCGTCACGCTTCTCAACCCGCCACCGTCGTCCCCGCTGCACCACGCGGAACCGTTCGGCCCGGTCGACACCATCGTCCTGGTCGACACGGAGGCGGAACTGCTGGCCGCGATGAACGCGTCCAACGGCGCGCTGGTCGCCACCCTGTCCACCGACGACCGGGCGACCTACGACCGACTCGCCCCGCAGATCCGCGCGTTCAAGGTCGGCCACGGCACGCCACGCTCCCGCGGCGACCGCGACGAACTGTTCGGCGGGTTCGGCGCGTCCTGGCGCGGTGCCTTCGTCGGCGGCGAACTCCTCGTCCGCGCGGTGACGCACGGGCCGGTGGGGGAGCGGCTGCCCGGCAACTTCCCGGAGTATCAACTCATGCCGTGACCGGTGGCCGGGCGGTGCTCGGGTTCGTCGAGTATCGCCCGGCGATGATCTCGTCGACGAGCCAGCGAGCCACGCCCTGCGGATACGGGCGCGGCAGGCTCAGCACGATGTGGTTCATCCCGGCGTCGACGAGTCGGCCGACCGTCTCCCGGGTCGCCGCCGGATCGTCGTACGACACCAGGACCTGCACCGATCGAGTGATCGTGTCCGGGGCGCGTCCCAGGTCGGCACAGTGCGCGTCGAGGACGCGGGCGCGTTCGGCGACGTAATCGACGGTGTTGTGCGGCGGCCCTGGAACGTTCCAGATGTCGGCGTGCTCGGCGACGAGCCGGAGCAGCCGGGTGCCCCAGCCGCCGATGAGCAGCGGGGGACCGGGCCGCTGCACGGGCTTCGGCTCGCAGCGTGTGCCCCGGAGCCGGTAGTGGCGGCCCTCGAAGTCGAAGACGTCCCGGGTCCACATCCCCTTCAGGATCTCGACGGTCTCCGCGAGCCGTGCGAGGCTCTCAGCCGGCGGGACGAGTGAGAGGCCGTACGCCTCGTACTCCGCGATCGCCGGATTGGCGCCCTCGATGCCTCCGGCCCCCGGCGGCTGATGCGTGCCGCCGACCCCCAGCCCGAGCACGAGGCGCCCGCCGGAGATCACGTCCACCGTGGCCGCCATCTTGCCGAGCAGGGCCGGTGGACGGACGCGGTTGCTGGTGACGAGGAGGCCGAGCCGCAGCCGCTCCGTCTGCGCGGCGAGTGCGCCGAGCAGTGTCCAGCCCTCGTGTATCTGCCCGTCCTTCGGTCCGGCGACCGGCAGCAGGTGGTCCCACAGCCAGGCGTCCGCGATCTCCGGCACGGCGTCCGCTTCCAGCCAGACCCGCCGGATGTCCTCGTACGACACATGCATGGGGGTGGTCTTGATCCCGAAACGCACAGTGGGCATGTCTACGGTGGTCGTCATGACCGTCAGTCTAGTAAATCATCAGATGCGCTGACGATCAGATGAGGGATTTGGTGGGGATACAGTCGACGGATGGTCGACGATCAGCAGCCCGTGCCCCTGGAGTCCCGGCTCGGCTATCTCCTCAAGCACGCTCAGGCCGGACTGGCCAGGGCATCGGCCGAGGCGTTGGCGCCGCACGGCGTGGACGGTCACGAGCTGGCCGTCCTGGTCGTGCTCGCGGCGGGCGAGCCGTTGTCGCAGGTCGAGGCGGCCGGGCGGCTCGGGGTCGACCGCACCACGATGGTGTCGCTGATCGACGGCCTGGAGGATCACGGGCTGGCGGAGCGGCGCCGCAGTCCGCAGGACCGCCGGAAGAACATCGTCGAGCTAACGGCGGCGGGCCGGGACTGCCTGCGCCGGGGCGAGAAGGCCCGCCGTGCGGCGGAGCGCCGTTTCCTCGCCCCGCTGGACGAGGAAGCGGCGGCGTCACTCGTACGGGCGCTGCGGACGCTGGTGCTCGCCGAGCGGGAGTGAGCGCCGGAATCCGGTGCTCCGCGGGGGTGGATATGCAGGTGAAAGGCGCTCCGAAAGCTTGGTATTGTTGTCCATGTCGCCGCGGGGAACACCCTCGGCCAGGCGGCAGACACCTAGTCCGGGTGGCGGAATGGCAGACGCGCTAGCTTGAGGTGCTAGTGCCCTTTATCGGGCGTGGGGGTTCAAGTCCCCCCTCGGACACCAGCAGCAGTAGCGGTAACCGGCAGTTACTAGTTGAGACCCCACTTTGTGTGGGGTTTCTTGCGTTCCAGGGCTGTGCTGTGACCGACTGCACCGGATCTTTCCGTGCTGCATCCCCGGTGACCTTCCGCCATCCGCCTCCGCCTCCGCCATCCAGCTCCGGCATCCGGCCGGGCGAGCGCGGCCGTGCTGCCGGTTTTCGGTGCGCGCGTTCCGGGACCTCAGCCGAGGGTGAAATCGTCGGCGACGACGTTGGACTGGCCGTACCAGCCGTGGACGTAGACGGTGACCGCTCCGCTGCCGCCGGTGACTCCGATGTAGGCGTACGGTCCCTGCACCCAAGCGGTCAGCGTGTAGGCGGTGTTGGGCGACAGGGTGACGCTCTGGTCGCATTCACCGGTGCTGCTTGCGCTCGGAGTGATCTGGAGGCTGTGGCTGCCGCTGTGCACCGGGGTGGAGATCACCGTACTGCCGCCCGTGCGGGTCCAGGGGCTCGAACTGCCGGTCTCGAAGCCCGCGTTGGTCAGCGCGCCCCCGCCGCCTCCGCCGCCGCCACTGGTGGTGACCGTGAGGGTGTCGGCGTTCTGGCACCGGTCCGTACGGCGACGTCAGCGGAGGTGGACCAGGATCCGGCCCGCGTTGGCCGGATCCTGTTCCACCCGGGCGTAGAGCTTCCTGATGTGCTTCTGCGCCAGCACGGCCAGCACCCGCTTCCTAAGTTGGCCCGTCCCCTTCCCCGGGATGATCTGGACGATGTCGACCCCGGTGGCGGCGGCCTTGAAGAGGGTCTGCCGCAGGGCGGTGTCGATGTCGCGATCGCTGCGGAAGAAGGGGTGCAGATCCAGGGTGATCAGGGCCATCGCCTCCGAGATGTTCTCCAACTTTGGTTGCACGCGGCAGTCGTCCCGTAGCGCGAGGACGGCGCCCCGCCCCGACCCTAGGCTCGATCACATCGAGAAAGCGACAGCTCTCTCGCGGCACCGGCCGGCGCCCGTCCAGTTCCCCGAGAACGAAGAGGCATTGTGTCCCCTTTCGGATTGATCCTGGCCGCCTCGGCCGTCGTCCTCACCCTGACCGCACCGGCCGCGGCGGCCACCCCCGGCGACGACGGGCCCGCCTATGTGGCACTCGGCGACTCCTACGCCTCCGGGGCCGGACTGGCCGGGGTGAAGGACAAGGAGTGCGACCGTACGACCGGCGGCTACCCCAGCCTGATCTCCCGGTTCGCCGCCACGGTGGGGCTGCGCCACACGTTCGACGACGTCACCTGCAGCGGCGCCACCACGAACGACTTCTGGAACTCCCGGGGCACCAGGGCTCCCCAGGCCGACGCGCTCACGGCCCGCACCAGACTCGTCACCCTGACCCTGGGCGGCAACGACGTCGGCTTCAGCAGTGTGCTGGCCACCTGCGCCCGCGTCGCCGCCTCGGACCGGGACGGCAGCCCCTGCGAGCAGCACTTCACGGCGGACGGCAAGGACGTACTGGCCGAGCGCGTCACCGCCATGGAGGGGCGCGTCCACGACGTGCTCGCCGAGATCGAGCGACGCAGTCCCGCCGCCGAGGTGATCGTCGTCGGGTACCCCGCGCTCTTCCCCGACAACGGCGTCGGCTGCGCCGAAGTGCCGTTCGCCAAGGGCGACTTCGCCTATCTGCGGGACGCCACCAGGAAGGCCAACGCGGCGCTGCGCCGCCAGGCGAGGGCCGCCGGCGTCCACGCGTCCTACGCGGACACCTATACGCCCACGGTGGGCCACGACATGTGCCGGCCCCGCGAGGAACGCTGGGTCGAGTCGCTGACCCCGGCCCCGGACACCGCCGCCGCGCACCCCAACCCGTCCGGTCAGTTCGCCATGGCCGTGGCAACCCTGCGGCAGATCTACCGGCCGTAGCCCGCCGACAGCACCCCAAGGCCTACATCTCCAGGGGGACAGGCCGCCCGGATATCCGCCGGAGGCCCGATGACGCTCCCGCCGTCCTGCCTGCAAGGTGGCGGCCATGGGTGAACCCAGAGAACTGACGAAGCGTCACAGACGTTCCTTATCAAGCAGGTTGGCGGCTGTCGCGGCCGTCCTGTGTCTCACCTCGGCCACCGTCGCCCTGCTCCCCGCGTCCTCGTCCGCCTTGACGGGAGCGGGCGGCGAGACGGTGGCCGAGGGTGGACACACGGTCCGGATCAGCCGGACCGAGTACGGCGTGCCGCACATCCTGGCCCAGGACTTCGACGGGCTCGGATACGGGTACGGGTACGCGTTCGCGCAGGACAACCTGTGCGAACTCGCCGACCACGTGGTGACCTTGAGGGGGGAGCGGTCCAGGTTCTTCGGGGCCGACGGAGAGCCCGGCGAGGGCGAGGTCCAAGGCTCCAACCTCGCGAGCGACACGTACTACGGCGGGCAGGCGCGCGCGGGCACCGTTCGCCAACTGCTCGCCCAGAAGGCGCCGTTGGGGCCGACGGCGGAGCTGCGCCGGATGGTCGAGGGATACGCCGCCGGGTACAACCGCTATCTCCGGGACACCGGCGTCGACCACCTGCCGGACCCGACCTGCAACGGCAAGCCCTGGGTGCGGCCGATCACCGCGCTCGACCTGTGGAGCGTGGTCTACGACGTCGCCCGGGTGACCGCGACGGTCCCGCTGGTCCCGGACATCGGCGACGCGCAGCCCCCGACGGCGGCCACCGACTCCGGCAGCACATCCGGCACCACGACCGGCACTACGACTGGGACGGCGACCGGCACCACGACTCGCACCGCATCCGGCGTGCCGTCCGCGAAGGCCGTCGCCCCGGGCTTCGGCAGCAACGGCTGGGCCCTCGGCCGGGACGCCACCCGCACCGGCAACGCGATGGTCCTCGCCAACCCGCATCTGCCCTGGGCCGTCGGCTACTTCCGTTTCTACCAGGTGCAGTTGACGATCCCCGGCACCCTGGACGTGTCCGGCGCCGGCCTCTACGGCACCCCGCTGGTCGAGATCGGCCACAACAGCACCCTCGCCTGGACGCACACCGCGACCGACGCCGAGCACGCCTCCGTCTACGCGCTCAAGCTCGCGCCCGGCGACCCGACCAGTTACGTCCTCGACGGCAGGACCGTACCGATGGAGCGCCGTACGGTCCCGGTCACCGTCCGGGACGCGAACGGCACCCTCTCGACCGTCCAACGGACCCTGTACTCCTCGCACTTCGGCCCCGTCCTCTCCTCCGGCTGGACCACGACGACCGCCTACGCGATCCGGGACGCCAACGCCGGCAACCTGCGCTCCATGAACACCTGGCTGGCCATGGGCAAGGCGCACAACCTCGGCCAACTCCGCGCCGCCCAGGACACGTTCCAGGGCATCCCCTGGACGTACACCCTCGCGGCCGACACCAGCGGCGGCACGTACTTCACCGACTCCTCGGCCGTCCCGCACCTCACCGACGCCCAACTCGCCCACTGCACCGTCCCGAACGACGAGGGGCCCACCGCCCTGGACGGTTCGACGTCGACCTGCGCCTGGGGGAGTGACCCCGACGCGCTCGTGCCCGGCGTCTACGGCCCTTCGCACCAGCCGAAGTTGAGCCGTACCGACTACGTCGCCAACTCCAACAACGGCCCCCAGTACGTCAATCCGGAGGCGCCGATCACCGGCCTCCCGGGCGTGTACGACACCGATCCCCACCTCGACGGGCGGGCCCAGCTCGGGCTGGACATGATCGTCCAACGCCGGGACGGCACCGACGGGTTGGGCGCCCCGGGCTTCACCGAGGCGACCCTGCGCGCGTCGATGCTCGGGAACCGCGTCCGGTCGGCCGAGACGGGCCGCGACGACATCGTCGCCCTGTGCCGCGCCCACCCGGGCCTCACGGCCACGGACGGCACACAGGTCGACGTGACGCGGGCCTGCGCGACCCTCGCCCAATGGGACACCCGCGCCGACACCACCAGCCGGGGCATCGTGCTCTGGAGCACGTTCTACGACCGTCTCCTCGACGGCGGCCCGCCCGACACCTGGCGCCGCGTCCCCTACGACCCGGCCCAACCCCTCACCACACCAAGGGGATTCAACGGCGAGGACCCGCGCGTCCAGCGCGCCCTGGCCGACGCCGTCCAGGACTTCGCGGCCCGTGGCCTCCCGGTCGACGTCGAACTCGGCGCCGTGCAGAAGTGGGCCGGCATCCCGCTGCCCGGCTGCGATTCCGGCTGCTTCGACGTCGTGGAGGCGGGCCCCGACTCCGGTACCGGCACCCCGACCGCCGGCGCCTTCGGCAGCAGCTTCCTGATGACCGTCGAACTGACCCCGCACGGCCCCCGCGCCCACACCCTCCTCACCTACGGCGAGTCCGCGAACCCGGCCTCGCCCCACTTCTCGGACCAGACCCGCCTCTTCTCGCGCAAGCAGTGGGTCACCGAACGATTCACACAGGCGGAGATCGCGGCCGCCCCGCGGCTGGAGGTGACGACTCTGCGCAGGTGACGCGGGCCCACGCGGTACGGGCCGGTCGCAACTGGGCTCCCCGGGCGCGGGGTTGACTGGTCTATACCCTTGACTGGTACAGACCAATGCGGTTCAGTGAGGGACGTCATCCCCCACCACGGCCGCCCCCCACGCCGTGACCGGTCCGACCGGCCCGTGCGCACAAAGGCTCCGCTCCGCCCTGCCCTTGGCGGGGTACGGCCGTGCTCCACAGAGGAGTTGAACCCTGTGTCGAGACGCCGCATCGCCGCAGTACTGACCGCACTCGTCCTCGGTAGCCTTATGCCCGTGGTCCTCCCCGCCGCCGGCGCGTCCGCCGCCTCCTGCTCCAGCTATCCCAACTGGGTGGCCGGCCAGTCGTACGTCACCGGCCAGATCGTCCGGTACACCGACGGCAAGGCGTACATCGCCGAGCACGACAACCCGGGCTACGACCCGGTCATCAGCACCTGGTTCTGGGAGCCGTACGCCTGTGACGGCGGCTCGACCACGCCCGTCGGCACCTTCGTCGTCAGCGAGGCGCAGTTCAACCAGATGTTCCCGAGCCGGAACTCCTTCTACTCCTACAGCGGTCTCACCGCCGCCCTCAGCGCCTACCCCGGCTTCGCGACCACCGGCAGCGACACCACGAAGAAGCAGGAGGCCGCCGCCTTCCTCGCCAACGTCAGCCACGAGACAGGGGGGTTGGTGTACATCGTCGAGCAGAACACCGCCAACTACCCGACGTACTGCGACTGGAGCCAGTCGTACGGCTGCCCGGCCGGTCAGGCCGCCTACTACGGGCGCGGCCCGATACAGCTCAGTTGGAACTTCAACTACAAGGCCGCCGGTGACGCGTTGGGCATCGATCTGCTCAACAACCCCTGGCTGGTGCAGAACGACTCGGCCGTGGCGTGGAAGACCGCGCTCTGGTACTGGAACACCCAGACCGGCCCCGGCTCCATGACCCCGCACAACGCGATGGTCAACGGCGCCGGCTTCGGCCAGACCATCCGCAGCATCAACGGCTCGATCGAGTGCGACGGCAAGAACCCCGCACAGGTGCAGAGCCGCGTGGACGCCTACCAGCGGTTCACCTCGATCCTCGGGACCACCCCGGGGGCCAACCTCTACTGCTGAGCGCGCGGTACGGGCACCGGCTGGACCGCTCCAACGGCCGGTGCCCGTCCCACCCCCGCGTTCCAGGGACAGTACGTCCCCGCAGATCAGCCCCTGTGTGAGCGTTCCAGCTTCCCGTTTCCCCCGACTGTCCTGGCGGCTGGGACGGATCGCCGCACAAGCTGCGGTTGTTCGCAGCGAGACCCACCACGAACCAGGTGGCTCGCCTTCCGGAACCGCACCCAGGGGGAACCTGATCATGTCCGACACCATCGTGCGCCGCCGTACGGCACTCCTCACCGCGACCTTCGCCGCGGCCGCCTCACTGGCACTGACGGCCTGCGGAACCAGCACGGACACGGGGGCCAGGAGCACCCCGACCGTCGCCGCCGACGGCGGCATCTCCTCGACCGTGACGCCCAAGGCGGACGCCGGGGACACCAAGGCCGCGGCCTCCGGTACGGACGCGGTCGTGACCTCGAAGTCGGGCAGCGGCAGCACCACCGCCAAGGGGTCCAGCGGGTCCAAGGGGTCGACCTCGACCATCGTCACCTGCACCGGCGCCAACACCATGGTCACCGCGCAGACCATGACGCGTCCGCTGAACCACCTGCTGCTGACTGTCAAGAACACCGGCTCCCAGACCTGCTACCTGTACGGCTACCCGGCCCTGAACTTCCAGGACGCCCAGGCCGTGCCCCCGGTCGACGAGGACACGCAGCCGCAGGCGGTCACCACGCTCCGCCCCGGACAGTCGGGCTATGCGGGCGTCCGCCTCTCCGCCGCCGACGGCAGCGGCACCGGCGGCTACACCGCGAAGACGCTCTCGGTGATCTTCCAGAACCGCGCGCTCGACTTCGTGGGCTCGGGCGTCAAGGTCGCGCTGCCCGGCAAGGGCGTGTACATCGACAGCTCCCTGACCACCACCTACTGGCTGACCGACCCCCAAGACGCCCTCGACTAGGCAGTCCGTGCCGCGACGTTCCCTGCCGCACAGAGAGGACGCAGGTGTGTCCAGTACATCGAACAACGTGAACCGGCGGCCCGATCCCGAGGCACCCGCGCACGAGCACTTCGAGGTGGTGTGGCACACCTCGTCCGACGGCGCGTTCAAGAGAGCGGGCGTGCTGGTCTGGGAGATCATCGGCATCGCGGTGGGCCTGCACTCGGCGGACGAAGTACAGCCGAGCGGAATCGAGATCCGCGCGTACCAGGGCCCGCTCGTCGTCAGGTTCTCCTACGGCGACGACCGCGAACTCGCCCGCCGGCACAGCACGTCGGTGGAACGCCGGCTCTGGAACTGCACGGTGGGGGAGTTCCTCGCCTTTCTCCGCGAGACGACCGCCGCCCCGCCGGACTCACCTCTCTTGGTCCGCGCATAGCCGGGCCCTCGAGGAGGGCTGCCCCCACCGACAGGGGCAGCCCTGCGCGAATACCGCCAGGGGAGGTGCGGTGCCGGATGCCTTGCCATGACAGCCGTGGGGTTGACCAACACTGCCGGCCCCGACACTTCCCGTTCCCCTGGCGGTAGGACCAGCTTGGGGCGGCGGTCGGGTGCGTGGGGCGCGAACTCCTGGAGATCGGTGGCGATATGGGTGCACGTAGGCGTCGGCGCGGGTCGCGGAGAGGGTACGTAGGTACCGGGTACCTACGCCGATTTGGTGACCTCGGGCTGTGCCGCGGCCAGGATCTCGGTACGGGAGGTGATGCCCAACTTGGCGAGGATGTGCTCGACATGGGCGTCCACGGTCCGCTTGGAGATAACGAGCCGTTCCGCGATCTCCCGGTTGGACAGGCCCTGCGTGACGAGCGCGGCGACCTCGCGCTCCCGGCGGGTGAGGGGGTCGGCGGGGCGGTTGTCGGACGTGGCGGGGCGGGCCGTGGGGATGCCGGGCGGCTCGTCCGCGTCCGCCCGTACGGCGTCCAGGAGTTCACGGCCCGACATCCGGGCCCCCGCCTCCCGCCACCGCTCGTACGGTTCGTCGCCCAACGCCGCCCGCACCGCCCGCTGTTGGGACTCCTGCTCCTCCAGCAGCCGGGGCAGCATGCCGACCGGGTCGCCGCCCAGCCGGCGCGCGTGCTCCGCGTAACCCAGCAGCCAGCAGGCCCTGACGTACCGCTTCTGCCCGGCCGCGTGCCAGGCCAGCCCCAGGGACGCGAGCGCCGCGACCAGCACCTCGCCGATCTCGCTCGCCGCCTCAAGCCCCCGGCGCAACGCCGTCGCGCTCTCCTCGGGCCGCCCGACGAGCCACAGGATGACGCCCTGCACGGTCAGCGTGGAGCCGTACAACTGGCGCTCGCCCCGGCCCTCCAGATACGCCAGCCCGGTCTCGCACCACTCCAGCGCCCGGTCCGTGAAGCCCAACGCCGCGTACAGCAGGGCCCCTTCGTAGTGGACGACGCCGATGCCCAGAGCGTCGTCCGCCGCGATCATCCGCCCGCGGACCGCTTCGAGAGCCGCCGACCCCTCCTCCACGGCCCCGCCGAGCACCGCGAGGGCACCCAAGTAGCCCTCGCTGAACAGCTCCACGCGGCTCTCGCCGACCCGCCGCGCCACCTCCCGCGCCTGCGGGAACCGGTCCAGCGCCGTCTCCAGATCGGCCGTCCAGATCCCGAACACCCCGGTCATGAACAGCCCCCAGGCCCGCTCCGCGGAATCCTGCGGGACCAGGCCGAGCCCCTTGTCGATCCAGTACCGGCCCTCGGACAGCGTCCCCGCCGCCCGCCAGTACGCCCCGAGCCGCGTCGCCAGCCACAGCGCGTCGCTCGCCCGTCCCTCGGCGGCGCAGCCGTACTCCAGGGCGGCCCGTACGTCGGCGATCTCCGCGCGTACGGCGTGGTGCAGTTGGACCTGCCCCCGGCCCATCAGACCGTTCCAGAAGCGGCCGACGAGTTCGTCGTAGTGGGCGAAGTGCCGTTGCCGTACGGCCTCTTCGTCCTCGGCGCCGGCCAGCCGCGCGGTGCCGTACTCGCGGATGGTGTCCAGCAGCCGGTAGCGGCCGCCGTCCTCGCCGATGCGCTGGACGACCGACTTGTCCACGAGCCCGATGAGCGCCTCGACGACCTGCCCGCCGTCGAGTTGGACCGCTCCACCAGGATGGCCGCCCGCGCACACCCGCTCGGCCGCCGACAGTCCGAAGGAACCGGCGAACACCGACAGCCGTGCCCACAGAAGTTGTTCCTGGGGTGTGCACAGGTCGTAGGACCAGTCGATGGCCGCGCGCAGGGTCTGGTGGCGGGTGAGTGCCGTGCGGCGGCCGCCGGTGAGGACCTCGCAGTGGCGGTCCAGACGGGCGACGAGTTCCGCGAGCGGTACGGCCCGCAGGCGTACGGCCGCGAGTTCGAGCGCGAGCGGGATGCCGTCCAGGCGGTCGACGAGGGCGAGGGTGCTCTCCCGGTCGGCGCCGTCGAGCCCGGGCCCGCCGGTGACGGCGGCGGCGCGCTGCACGAACAGGTCGACGGCGTCGGCGCGGGCCAGCGGGGCGATCGGCAGACAGCGCTCACCGGGCACGTCGAGCGGCTGCCTGCTGGTGGCGAGCACGCTCAGCCCGGGAGCCTCGCGCAGCAGGATGTCGCAGAGCATCGCGCACGCGTCGACCAGATGCTCACAGGTGTCGAGGACGATCAACATCCGCCGGCCGCGCAGGTGTTCCACGATCGCGTCCAACGGCGTCATGCCGGACTGCTCGGGCAGTTCGAGGACGCCCGCGAGCGTGGGTGGCACCAACTCCGGGTCGTGCAGGGCCGACAGCTCCACCAGCCGCACCCCGTCGGCGAACCGGTCGGCGACCGCGCGGGCCGCCCGCAGTGCCGTACGGCTCTTGCCGACCCCGCCCGGACCGACCAGCGTGACCAGCCTGGACCGCGCCAACTCGGCTTGCAGTATCCCGAGTTCCTCGGTACGTCCGACGAAACTGGTCAACTCCACGGGGAGTTGACCGCCCCGCCGCTGTCCGAAGCCGTATCCCATGCCGCCCCCATACCCGTCCGCCAACCGGTCACCACAGCGTAGGCGAGTGACTCCCGAGCGTGAACGGTAGTCGAGTCCGGCGGGTGGGCGCGAGATCGCGCGGGCGCCCGGCGGCGCGCCGATCAGGCGACGCGCGCGCCGTTCACGCCGGGCTCGCCCAGGTGCCGGTCTCGACGGAGCGCACCATGGCGTCCAGAACCGCCGCGCTGCGCACGGCGTCCTGGAGCGTGGCGCCGTAGGGCTCGCCCTCGGCGACGGAGCGCAGAAAGCGGTACGCCTCGATGACCTTGAGGTCGTCGTAGCCCATCGCGTTCGCCGCGCCTGGTTGGAACGCGCCGAACTCCCCGTCGCCCGGGCCGACATACACCGTGGTGACGGGCTGGTCCTGGTAGGTCGTGCCGCGGCTGACCGCCAGCTCGTTCATCCGGCGGAAGTCCCAGAACACCGCGCCCTTGGTGCCGTGCACCTCGAAGCCGTAGTTGTTCTGCTCGCCGACCGAGACCCGGCAGGCCTCCAGGACACCACGGGCGCCGGAGGCGAACCGCAGCAGGCAGTTGACGTAGTCCTCGTTCTCGACCGGCCCCAACTCGCCCCCGGTGGCCAGCGCGTGGCCCGCGGTGGCGCCGGTGGGGCGGGCCCGCTGCGGCAGGAAGATCGCGGTGTCGGCGGCCAGGGACGTGATGTCGCCGAGCAGGTACCGGGCGAGGTCCGCGCCGTGCGAGGCCAGGTCGCCCAGGACTCCGTGGCCGCCCCGCTCCAATTCGTAGCGCCAGGTCAGGGCGCCGTCCGGGTGGGCCGCGTAGTCGCTGAACAGGCGGACGCGGATATGGGTGACCGCGCCCAGCTCGCCGGAGGCGATCAGGTCGCGGGCGGCCTCCACGGCGGGTGCGTTGCGGTAGTTGAAGCCGACGGCGCCCTGGACGCCGGCCTTGGCGACCGCGTCGGACACGGCGGACGCGTCCGCCGTCGACAGGCCCACCGGCTTCTCGATCCAGATGTGCTTGCCGGCCTCGGCCATCGCGACACCGATCTCGCGGTGCAGGAAGTTAGGCGCGGTGATGCTCACCGCCTGCACCCGCGGGTCGTCGGCCACCTCGCGCCAGTCGCGGGTCGTGGAGGCGAAGCCGAACTGCTCGGCGGCCTGCTCGGCCCGCCCGGGCACCTCCTCGGCGACCGTCACGAGCCGCGGCCGCAGGGTGAGCTGCGGAAAGTGGTGCGGGACACGGGCGTACGCCTGGGTGTGCACCCGCCCCATCCATCCGAAGCCCACGACGGCTACACCGAGCGAGGTCACCATGACTGCCCTTCTTTGGACCGGTCCATAAACTATCCCCGCCACAGTGGAACCCGTTCGTCCTGATGTCAATACGTGGACGTCAACACCGAGTGTCCGCGCCTTTGACAGGGGGCGCGACCGCATGGAACGGTCCAGCCATGAGCGCTCCGACCATCCGTGACGTCGCCGAGCGGGCCGGTGTGTCGAAATCCCTGGTCTCCCTGGTGCTGCGCGGCTCCGAGCAGGTCCGACCGGAGAAACGGCAGGCCGTGCTGGCCGCCGTGGCGGAACTCGGCTACCGCCCGAACGCCGCCGCCCGCAGCCTCAGCGAGCGCCGTACCCGGTCGGTCGGCGTGCTGCTGAACGACCTGCGCAACCCCTGGTTCGTGGAACTCCTCGACGGCCTGGGCTCCCGCCTGCACGAGAACGGCCTGCACATGATGCTGGCCGACGGCCGCCTCAACCGCCACCTCGGCGAGGACCTCACCCGCATCTTCACGGAACTCCGCGTCGACGGCCTGATCGTGGTGGGCACCCTCCCCGGTTCCGACGAGCTCCTCGCCGCCGCGACCCACATCCCCACGGTGGTCGCGGGCGCCGTCGAACCGGTCCTGCCCCACGTCGACGTCGTGGCCGGCGACGACTCGTTCGGCGCCGCCCTGGCCACCGAACACCTCATCGACCTGGGTCACCGCCGTATCGCCCACATCGCCGGCCAGGGCGTCGCCGGCGCACTCCGCTGCACATCCTTCGAAGAGGTCATGCAGGCCCACGGCCTGACCGACCTCGCGACGGTCGAACAGGGCGACCACACGGAGGAGGGCGGCTACCGCGCGATGGTCCGCCTGCTCACCGCTCCGCAACGCCCCACGGCCGTCTTCGCCTTCAACGACATCGCGTGCGTCGGCGCGCTCTCGGCGGCCGAGGAATTGGGCCTCCAGGTGCCTCGGGACCTGTCCCTCGTCGGCTACGACAACACGTACCTCGCGCGCCTACGACACCTCTGGCTCACCACCGTCGACAACGGCAGCCACGACATCGGGCGCCGCGCCGCGCAGCTTCTCATCCACCGGATGAGGGATCCGGGGCGGATGGAGGAGACGGTGTTGTCGGAGCCGAGGCTCGAGGTGCGAGGGAGTACGGGCCCGCCCTCGACGCCGTAGTCCCGGCGCGGGCATGATCCATACGGTGTCGAACGAAACCGTGGAAACGCGCCGCTCGCCCCTGCTCTGGGAACAGCACTGCTGCCTGGCGCTGGAGAAACACGCCGACGTCGGCGAACTCGCCCGCTACCGCAGGCCGGGCGGCAGTTTCGTCTCGGTGAACGTGGGCTACGCGCCCCACGGCGCCGGCGACGTCACCGGTCTCCTCGTGAGCTGGCGGGAGCGGATCGCCGCGGACGAGCGATTGCGGCCGGCCGCGAGCGTCGACGACATCGACGCCGCCGCGCGGGCGGGGCAGGTGGCCGTCGCCTTCGACCTGGAGGACTCCGGGCCCCTGGAAGGGGAGTTGGACCGGGTACGCCACTTCTACGACCTCGGCGTCCGCACGATGCTGCCGAGCTACAACACCCGCAACGCGGCCGGCGGCGGCTGCCTCGACGCGGTCGACGAGGGGCTCACCGCCTACGGCCGGGCGCTGGTACGGGAGTTGAACGCCGTCGGCATGGTCGCGGACGGCTCGCACTGCGGTGCCCGTACCGGCCTCGACCTGTGCGAGGTGTCCCAACTCCCCGTCGTCTACAGCCACTCCTGCATGCGCGCGGTGTGGGACCACCCCCGCAACATCACCGACGAGCAGGCCAGGGAGTGCGCCGCCACGGGCGGGGTCGTCGGCATCACCGGGGTCGGCATCTTCCTCGGCCCCAACGACGCCTCCGTCGACGCTCTCGTACGGCACATCGACCACGCCGTCGACCTCGTCGGACCGGAGCACGTCGGCGTGTCCACCGACTACCCGTTCGACGAAGGGGACTTCAACGCGATGCTCGCACAGAGCCCGGAGCTGTACCCCGACTGCTACACGCGCTGGGGCCCGATCGACTTCATGCCCCCGGAGGGCCTGTTGACGGTCGAGGGCGCGCTGCTGGCCCGGGGATATCCCGACGACGCCGTAGCGGCGATCCTGGGCGGCAACTTCCGGCGGGTGGCCGAGGCGGTGTGGCAACAGGGCGCGCCCGCAGCGGTCGTAGGGACCGGTCCAAGTCGTTGAACAGTCGCCGAGGCCCCGCCGCGCCCGCGCGATGTGACGTCACGCCACGCGCCCATTACGGTCGTACGGACGACTCGGACGCCGGAAGAGGGACAGCATGAGCAGCCGGAACGTCGGTGAGATCGCGCGTGTCGAGGACGTGGCGCTCACCCTGGCCGCGCAGGCCGGGGACGTCGCCTCCCTCGGGCTGCTGCTGGAGCGGCACCGGGCCGGGATGCGGGCGGTCGCGGTGAGTGTGCTGGGGCCGGGGCCCGACGTCGACGACGTGGTCCAGGACGCGGCGCTCACCGCGCTCCGGCGCGTGGGGGACGTACGGGATCCGGAGGCCGTGGGGGCGTGGTTGCGGATGATCGTGCGCAACCACGCCCGTTCGCTGCTGCGGGCGTCCGTCGACTTGCGGCCGCTCGACGATCCGCACGTGCCCGCCACGGAGTCCGGTCCGGAGCGGTGGCTGGAGCGGCACGCCCTGCGGGACTGGATCTGGGCGGCCGTCGAGGAACTGTCGCCCGCGTTGCGGCTGCCGCTCGTGCTGCGGCATTTCAGCGTCGGTGTCACGTCGTACGAGCGGATCGCCGAGGCGTGCGGGGTGCCCGTTGGAACGGTCCGCAGCCGGCTCAGCCAGGGGCGGGCCAAGCTCGCGCAGGCCCTCGCCGCCACGGCCGACGCCCCGCACGGCGACGTCGGACGGCGCACCCGCGCCAGCCGCGTCGAGGCGCGCGAGACGCTTCGGGCCGCCGAGAGCGGACACTTCGGCAAACTGCTCACCGAACGCTGGTCGCCCGAGGCCGTGCTGGTCCGCGGCAACCAACCGGTGGGCGGCCAGGGCCTGTTGGTGCGCGGGATGGAGCGCGACCTGGAGGCCGGCGTACGGCAGCACCTCGCGCACGCCGTGGCCGGACGCTCGCTCGTCGTCTGGGAGATGGACATCACCAACCCCGCCGACGACCCCGACCACTGCCCGCCCGCCGTGGCCTGGCTCATGAGTCTGGACGGCGCCGGGCGCGTGCACCGGCTGCGGCTCGTCCATCCCCGGCCGGTACCCGTCCCCGACCTCCTGACCGTGTGACCCGCCTCCTTGCCATGTGACCGGCGTCACGCGATCCGTTTCGAACTTCGCGCTTTCTCCCGCGTCCTGTCCGTGTCATCGCCGTATGCCGAACAGGGAGATCCCATGACCAGCAACACCTCCACCGACCCGCTCGCCACCGGGACCCACACCGTCGAGATCGACGGGATCACGCAGAGCTACCACGTCCACGGCACCGGACCCGTGTGCATCGCGCACTCCGGCGGACCGGGCATCTTCTGGGAGTACCTGCGCATGCCCGCCCTGGAGGAGCACCTCACGGTCGTCTACCCGGAGCCCGTCGGCACCGGCGCCTCCGGCCGTCTCCCGGCCCACCCGCACGGCTACACCCGGGCCCGCTACAGCCGCTTCCTCACGGCGCTGATCGAGCACCTCGGCGCCCCCGAGGTACACCTCCTCGGACACTCGCACGGCGGTTTCGTCGCCCAGTACCACGCCCTCCACCACCCCGAGCGCCTCGCCGGCGTGATCCTCTACGAGAGCGCCCCGGTGACCGGCCCCGAGCACGGCGCCGAGGCGATGCGCCTGGTGCAGGAGTTCGCCGCCCGGCACGCCGACAACCCGGACCTCCCCGAGGTCGTCGAGGCGTTCCAGAACATCCCCACCATCTCCGACGACGCACAGATGACCGCCGTGGCCCGGGGGATCTTCCCCGCGTACTTCGCCGACTTCTGGGGCCGGGAGGCGGAGTTCGGCCCCGCACGGGCCGCGGTGGTCGCCACCCACATCTCCGGCCTCGACGAGGACCTCACCCCCGACGTGATCGACGACCGCGCCGACCTCGGCTCCCTCACCGTGCCGACCCTCGTCCTCGTCGGCCGCCACGACGTCGTCTGCGGAGTGCGCTGGGCCGAGGAACTGCACGGGCTCGTCCCGGGGTCCGAGCTGGTGATCCTGGAGGACAGCGGGCACTTCGGGCACCTGGAGGAACCGGAGGCCTTCGCGAAGGCCGTGACCGCGTTCGTCGAGGCCCACCCCGGCGCCTAGGCCGTACCGGCAACTAGGTCATTTGGTCGAAGCCCGGCCGGACGGTCCGCTCTAGCGTGGAGTCGTCCGGAGGGTTTCCGACACAACCAAGGAGCAACGGCATGAGTGCCGTCAAGAACATCGTTCTCGTACACGGCGGATTCGTCGACGGTTCCGGCTGGCAGTCCGTGCACCGCCTGCTCACCCAGGACGGCTTCAACGTGAGCGTCGTGCAGAACCCGACCCTGTCCCTCGAAGGCGACGTCGCCGCCACCCACCGCGCCCTCGACGCGCTGGACGGCCCGGCGGTCCTCGTCGGCCACTCCTACGGCGGCGCCGTGATCACCGAGGCCGGACGCCACGACAATGTCGCCGCGCTCGCCTACATCGCGGCCTTCGCCCCGGACAAGGACGAGTCGGTCGGCACCCTGGTCGCCGACCCGGCGCCCGGCGCGCCCGTGCCGCCCATCCTGCCGCCCGTCGACGGCTTCCTCTTCCTGGACCGGGACAAGTTCCACGCGTCCTTCGCGGGCGACCTGCCGGCCGAGGACGCCGCGTTCCTGGCCGACGCGCAGGTCCCGTGGGGCCTGGACGCGCTCGGCGGGACGATCACCGAGCCGGCCTGGCGGACCAAGCCGAGCTGGTACCTCGTCGCGACCGACGACCACATGATCCCGCCGCCGGCCCAGCATCAGATGGCCGAGCGGGCCGGCGCCACCGTGACCGAGGCCGCCGGCAGCCACGCCGTCTACGTCTCCCAGCCCGCCGCCGTGGCGGACCTGATCAAGCAGGCCGCGGCCCACCAGGCCTGACCACCGACCGCATGACGTCAACTCCCCGCTTCAGCCCGCCTGTTCACAGGCGGGCTGTCCGCGTCGCCACTTGAGCACCCGAGAGGGAAACAGAAACCCATGACGACCGCCGTCCAACCGTCCGTCGCCGAACAGTCCGAGGCGGAGGCCCTCTACCGCTTCCAGACGGAGACCCCCGAGACCGTCCGCACCGCGCTGGGCATGACCGCCACCCGGATCGGCGGCGGCGTGGTGCTGTCCATGCGCGAGGACCCCACCCGCTTCTGGAGCAAGGCCCTCGGCTTCGGTGTCACCGAGCCCGTGACAGCCCAACTCGTGGAAGAGGTCTGCGACTTCTACCGGGCGGCGCGCACCCCGCAGGCCGTCTTCCAGATCGCGCCCGCGTTCCTGCCGAAGGACTGGCCGGAGATCTGCGCACGGGAGGGCATCGTCCAGGACTCGTCCTGGGTGAAACTCGTCGGCGCGCCCGAGGAGGCCGTCGCCCGCGCCGATGCCGTGGACAGGAAGCCCGACGGCATCACCGTCACCCCGCTGGAGGCCCAACACGCCCTGGAATGGGGCACGGTGATGATGCGGGCCTTCGGAATGCCGGTCGAGCACTACGCCGAGATGGGCGCCGCGACCGTGACCCGGCCGGGCTGGCATCCCTACGGCGCCTGGCTGGACGGGGAGTTGGTCGGCACCGGCACCATGCTCGTCCGCGGCGACACCGCGCAGATGTTCGCCGGCGCCGTACTGCCCCACGCGCGGGCCCGCGGCGGACAGACCGCGCTGCTCGCCGCCCGGGCGCGCAGGGCACGGGAGTTGGGGTGCCGCCTCCTCGTCGCCGAGACCGGTGCCGAGCAGCCCGGCACCCACAACAGCTCCCTGCACAACATGCTCCGCCTCGGCTTCGAGGTGGCCTACGAACGCCCCAACTGGAGCTGGCACCTCGCACCCGAGGAGAGCTGAGCGGGCGGCCTCACGGCAGCGGGCCGGTCAGCGCGTCGCGCAGGCCGCCCCGCGAGGTGACGTTCAACTTCCGGAAGACACTGCGGAGATGGGCCGCCACCGTGCGCGGGGACAGGAAGAGCCGCGCGGCGATCTGCTTGTTCGTCAGCCCGGTGGCGGCCAGTTGGGCCGCCGCCCGCTCCTGCGGGGTCAGCAGCGCGGGCCGGTCCCGGCCGTCGGACGCGCGGGGCCCGACGGGTTTGACGGGGATGCCGCTCGCCCGCAGTTCGTCGGCCGCCCGCGCACTCCACGGGGCGGCGCCGAGGCGCTCGAACGTGCCGAGCGCCGCCTCCAGGTGCACCCGCGCCGCGCCGCCCGCCTTCGCGCGGCGCAGTCGCTCGCCGTAGGCCAGGCAGATCCGCGCCCAGTCGAACGGCCAGCGCTCGGCACCCGGCGTGGCGATCGCCGCCTCGAACAGGTCGTGGTCGATCGTGTCCGGGCTCGCCATCGCCTCGGCGGCGTCCGTCAGCATGGCCAGCCGGGGCGAGAGCGACGGGATGTCGGTCCGGCGGACCGCCGCCACGTGCACGGCCACCTCCTCGTGGTGGTCGGTGTGGACCGCGGCCTCGGTGAAGTCCAGCAGGAGCCACAGCGCGTGGGGCATGAACCGGGGCACCTCGCCGGGCGTCACGAGCGCCCGCAGCAGACGGTGGGCGGTGTCGAAGTCTCCGCCGCCGAGCGCCGACAGGGCCCGGATGTGCCCGGCGTAGACCCGCAGCGCGCCCAGCCCGCGCGGGTTGCCCCAGGACACGAGCCGGTCGGCGATCCCGCGCGCGGTGGTGTCGTCACCGCGCGCGGCGGCCACAAGTCCCCGCTGGAAGTGGCCCGTCGAGGCCGTCAGCCGGTAGTCGTACGTCTCGCACCAGCGGAGCCCCTCCTCGGTGATCTCCAGCAGCTCGTCCCACTGGCCGCTCGCGCAGGCGTCGTTGCCCAGCAGGAACTGCGCCTGGATCGCCAGGGCCACGGCCCCGCCGTCGCGGCCGTCGTCGACGACCCGGCGCAGTGCGCTGCGGCAGCCCGGGAGCCGGTCGACGTAGGACGCGGAGAGCGCGACGCCGAAGACCCGTACGGGATCGGCCTGTTGGTGCAGGCCCAGGACGAGGCGGTCGAGCCGGTCGAGCCAGGGCAGCGCGCCGTACGCCGGATCGCCGAAGGTGCCCAGGATCAACGGCAGCAGGCGGCGCGAGGCGGGCGGACGGCGTCGCTTCACGACGTCCTCGAAGGAGTGCCACAGTTCCGGCCGGCCGCCGTAGAAGCACACCATGAGCAGGGTGTTCAGGGCCTCGCGGAAGATGTCCTCGACCGTCTCGCCGTCCTCGGGCCACCCATGGGTGTCGATGGCGCCGATGAGCAGCCGGTGCGCGGTGTCCACATCGCCCTCGCCGTTGAGGAGTTGACTGG
The DNA here is from genome assembly GCF_036227225.1 of Streptomyces sp. NBC_01478. Taxonomy (GTDB): domain Bacteria; phylum Actinomycetota; class Actinomycetes; order Streptomycetales; family Streptomycetaceae; genus Streptomyces. The sequence goes on from NZ_CP109444.1 coordinate 9,611,562, forward strand.
CCGCGGCGGTCGCGGCGGCGAGGGAGTCGACGCCGGACGGGTCGGCGTGGCCGGCGTTGTCCAGCAGCGCGCGGACGTTGCGCAGATCGCCGGTGATGTTGGCGCCGAGACAGGCAGCCTCCGCCAGCCGACGGGCCTTGGCCGTGCCCGTGCCGCTCAACTCCGAGGCGCGCAGCAGGGTGGTGATGGCGCCCACGGCGTCCCCGCGGCGCAGGGTGCTGTAGGCCACCTCGTGCAGCAGGGCGGCCACGTGGTCGTCGAGGCCGACGGCCGCGTCGGCGAGGTGCCGGGCCCGGTGCTCGGAGCCCTCGGGGAGCTCCGCGGCGAGCGCCCGGTGCGCCGACCGGCGTTCCTCGCTGGTCGACAGGTCCAGCACCGCGGAACGGGTCAGCGGATGCCGGAACTCCAGCCTGCCGGTGACCCCGTCGACCTGGACGAGCCCGGCCCGCTCGGCGGGGGACAGCCCGGCGAGACCGTCCGGTGCGCCCAAGGCCCGCTGGAGCATGTGCAGTTCACCCGAACCTTCCAGCACGGCGAGCAGGAGCAGCGTGCGGGTCGCGGCCGGGAGCGCCGCGACCCGGGTGGAGAAGATGCCCTTGAGGCGCTCCGTCAACGGCAGTACGGCGGGCAGGGCGCCCCGCTCGGTCTGCTGCAGGTCGTTGAGCGGGACCGGGAGTTCGAGCAGGGCGAGGGGGTTGCCCCGGGCCTCCGCGACCAGCCGCCGGCGCACCCTGGCCGCCATCGCCGGGAACCGGTCCGCCACCAGCTCGTTCGCCGAGACGTCGTCCAGGGGCCGGACCTCGTACTCGGGTATCCCGATGTTGCTCAGGAAGGACTCGTCACCGGTCCGGGACGCGCCCAGCAGGGCGATCGGGCCGGTGTGCGGGGAGCGGGCGAGGGTGCCCAGGACCGTCGCGCTGGGCCGGTCCACCCAGGCCACGTCGTCGACGAGCAGCGCGATTGGACCGGTCCCGGCGGCGGTCCGCGTCAGCAGGGCCTGCACGGCGTTCGCGATACCGAGCAGCTCGGCCGGCTGCTCCTCGGAATGTCCGCGGACCGCCTGGAGGGTCGCCGCCTGCCGCGCGGGCAGCGCGGGGATCTCCTCGGCCAGGGGGTGCAGCAGTTGGTTCAACGCCGAGAAGCCGACGCCTCGTTGGAACGGGCAGCCGGAGATCCGCAGCACCCGGAAGCCCGCCTCGGACGTGCGCAGTGCCGCGGCGTCCAGCAGCGCGGTCTTGCCCACCCCGGCCTCACCGGTCAGCATCAGCCCGGCTCCCCGTGCCCGGGCGGTGCCGAAGTGCCCGTCGAGGACGGCCAGTTCGGCCGATCGTCCGATGAGAGCCGGCGGGGTGAGGGATGCCGATGCCATGACGCCTCCCGTAGAGGTGGGCGGGAACAGGAACGGTCGCGACGTCTGTTGCCGGTTCACGCGATGCGGGCGGCCGCTTCGGCGGCCGCGTGCTGGGCGGTGGCGCGGTCCACCGTGACCGTCTCACCGGCCACGACGACGGCCTCGCCCGCGACCCAGACGTCCTGGACCGCGCGGGAACCGGCCGCCCACATGAGGTTGGCGAGCAGTCGGCCGTCCTCGACGTCCAGACCCGCGGCGAAGTGCGGTCCGTCCACGGAGAGATGGACCAGGTCCGCCCAGTTCCCCGGGCGGAGGGAACCGATGTCGGTCCGGCCCAGGGCCGCCGCTCCGGCCGAGGTCGCCATGAGGAAGGCGTCCGCGGCCGTGAGGGCCATGGCGTCGGCGGTGGCGAGCCGGCAGAACATCATCGCGAGGCGGGCCTCCTCCCACAGGTCGAGGTCGTCGTTGCTCGCGGGCCCGTCGGTGCCCAGGCCGACCGGGACCGACGCGGCGCGCAGCGCGGCCAAGTGGGCGGTCCCGGAGGCGAGTTTGGCGTTCGAGCCCGGGCAGTGCGCGACACCGGCACCCGCCTCGGCGAGCAGCCGGATGTCGTCGGCGGAGAGATGCACGGCATGCGCCGCGAGCAGCCGCCCGTCCAACAGCCCGGTCTCCTGGAGCAGTTGGGGAACCGAACCGTGCGACTCCCGTTGCGCGACGTCCTCGGCGAGGGTCTCCGCGACATGGATGTGCACCAGGGCGCCGCGCTGTGCCGCCTCGTCCGCCGTGGCGCGCAGTGCCTCCGGCGGCAGGGTGTACGCGGAGTGCGGTCCATAGCAGAGCTCGACGCGCTCACCCGGTCCGAAGCGCAGGCCGTCCGTGTCGATCCACTTGCCGATGGCCGCGAGATCGGTGTGCCAGTCGTCGCCGGGCCGGTCGAAGTAGGCGGGCGCGATCAGGACCCGGCTGCCCGCCTGGAGCGCCGCGTCGGCCACCTGCTCGGCGTGCGCGTACATCTCGGCGCTGGTCGTCACGCCGTAGCGCAGCATCTCGACGCAGCCCAGCAGCATGCCCGCGTGGGCGTCCCGGGGGCGCATGCGGCCCTCGGCGGGCCAGACGGCGTCCTGGAGCCAGGACGCCAGCGGGAGGTCGCCGCCGAGGCCCCGCAGGAGGGTCATCGGGGAGTGCGCGTGGGTGTTGACCAGGCCGGGAGCGAGGATGCCGGACAGGGCGGTCACCGGGACGCCGGCCGGGAGCGGGGGAGCATCGGCGGCCGTACCGCAGTGGGTGATACGGCCGTCCGGGCCGACGTCGACCACGGCGTCGCGCAGGACGGAACAGGACGGGTCGGCCGGGAGGACCACAGGGGCGCGAAAACGTCGTGACACGGACAAGGGAGAGCTCTCTTCCGGACGGGGTGCTGCCAACGCGTACAAGATGCGGGACCGGTCCAAAAGTTCGCCCCGGGTGGCGTGAACTCGATCACAGGAGCGGGGAAACGGTGCGCCCGTCCGTCATGGGCACCGCCGGTTTCGGGTGCATAGGATGAGGTGTGTCTTCCTGGAGCCAAGCTCTGACCGTCTCCTCCGCGAGCGCCTGGGACGAGGTCTTCACCGGCCTGCACGGCGCGAGCCGCATCAGCGTGCCGGACCGCCGCACCCCGTGGACCGGGCGCCTGGAGTGGCAGCGGTCGAAGACCTACAGTCTCGCGCTGTGCTCCGGCGGAGAGGAAGTGGTCGACCGGGACACCCGGCACATCCGCACCGATCCCCGCGGGACCTACGAACTCCTCGTCCCGCTCTCCGGATCGGCCTGGGTGGAGCAGGGCACGGCGTCCGGCGAGATCGGCCCCGGCGTCATGGCCCTGTGCGACATCGACCGGCCGCTCACGTACGCGCACGGACCGGACCTCCGCAGCATCTCCCTGATCATGTCCGGCCGGCACCTCGCGGCACGCAGCCCCCTCGCGGCCCGGGGACCGCACCTCCTCGACGGCGAGCGCGGACTTGGCCGTGTCGTACGGCAGTTGACCACCACCCTGCACGAGGAGCGCGAGCACCTCTCCGAGACGACCTTCGACATCGCCTGCGACCGGCTCCTCGACCTGGTGTGCCTCGCGGCGGAGGGCGGCACCGACTCGGCGCCCACCGGACAGCGGGCGACCGTCGAGGCCGCGATCCGGCGCTACGTCCGGGAGCACGCCTGCGACCGCGACCTGGACGTCGTCGGCATCGCACGGGCGCTCGGCTGGTCCGCGCGCTACGTCCAGCAGGTGCTCCAGGCCGCCGGCACCACCTCCCGCGACCTGATCCGCCGCGAACGGCTGAACGTCGCCAGAACCCGGCTGGCGAACGCGAGTTGGTCCCCGTACTCGATCGCGGAGATCGCCCACGCCAGCGGCTTCGGCAGCCACGCCTCCTTCGCCACCGCGTTCCGCGCGGAGTTCGGCATCACCCCGCGCGAAGCCCGGGGCAGGCGGGACTTCGGGGATACGGCCTAGGAGCCGGCCGGGGTGAAGTACCGGCGCGGGTTGTCGACCAGCATGGTCGTGATCTGCTCCTCGGTGACTCCGGCGGCGCGCAGGGCCGGCAACACCTGCTCGTGCAGGTGGAGGTGATGCCAGTTCGGCGCGATCTGCTCCCGTACGCCCGGCGGGAACCAGTCGATGTGGCAGGACGCGTCGTGCGACAGGACCATCCGCTCGGCGAAGCCCTCGCGCGCGAGCGCCGCGACGGTCGCCACCCGCTGGTCCTCGGGCAGCAGGACGTCCAGACCGAAGCGGTCCATGCCGACGTACGAGCCGTTGTCGACGAGCTGGTGCAGATAGTCCAGGTCGGCGGTGTCGCCGCTGTGCCCGATGACGACCGCGCCGAGATCCACGCCCTCGCTGCGCAGCACGTTCTGCGCGACAAGTCCCGTACGGGCGGCGGCACTTGTGTGCACCGTGATCGGCGCGCCGGTCCGCAGGTGCGCCTGCGCCACCGCGCGCATCACCCGCTCCACGCCCGGGGTGAGTTCGCCCTCGATCGCGCACTTCAGGAACGCGGCCCTGATCCCGGTGTCCGCGATGCCCTCGGTGAGTTCGCGGACGAACAGGTCGGTCATGCCCTCGGGGCCGCCGAGCAGGGTGCCCGGGCCGTGGTAGCGGTAGAAGTCGGGGATGTCGGCGAGCGTGTAAATGCCGGTCGCCGCAACGATGTTGAGGTCGACCTGCCCGTTCACCTCGGCGACCCGCGCCACGTTGCGGCCGAGCCCGATGACGGTCGGGTCGACGAGCGTGGAGACACCGGTCGCGGCGAGGGCCTTCAGCCGGGAGACGGCGTCGGCGACGCGCTCCCGCTCGTCCCAGGTCTCCGGGAGGCTCTGCCGGAGTTCCTCACTGACGACGAAGACGTGCTCGTGCATCAGGACGGAACCGAGGTCGCTCACGGCCACGGGGCCGCGGACGGTCTGGACGTGGGGGACATCAGGGGCTTGAGGGGTCGTCATGGTTCTCCTTCGGTGCGTGCCCGGCGCGGGTCTGTTGAACAGGCGGCCGGGGGAGGGGAGTTGGGGCGGAAGAGGGTGCGGCGGATACAGGAGCTGCCGCAGACGTCAGCCGTCGGCGGCGTCGGCCGCCGCCAGCCCGACAAGGTGGGCCACCGCGTCCGGCCGGGACACGTACACGCAGTGGCCGGCGTCGGTGCCGGTGACCGTGCTGCCCGCCCGCCGGGCCATGGCCCGCTGTACGGGAGGCGGGATCATTCGGTCGTCGGTCGCCACCAGATACCAGCTCGGCTTGTGCCGCCAGGCCGGTTCACCGATCGCACCGCGGAGCGCGTCGAGCCCCCACGGCACCTGCGAGTCGGCCATGAACTCGGCCTCCGCAGACGGGAGTTCGGCCGCGAAGGACGCGTGGAACTTCTCCCGGTCGAGGACCAGGAGCCCGTCGACCGTCGACCGGCGGCAGGATCGGCGGCACCGGCGCACCCGGCTCGGGGTCGGCGATCAACGTGTCGACGGACTCGCCCTTGTCGGGCACGAACGCCGCGACGTACACGAGCCCGGCGACCCTCTCGTGATTACCGGCCTCCGTGACCACGGCCCCGCCGTAGGAGTGCCCGACCAGGATCGCCGGTCCGTCCAGGGCGTCCAGAATCCGCTCGGTCGCCGCGACGTCGCCCGCGAGGGACAGGGCCGGATTCTGTACGACGCTCACCCGGAACCCGTCGCCCGTCAGCAGCCGATACACCTCCCGCCACCCGGACCCGTCCACGAACCCACCGTGCACGAGCACCACGTTCCTCACCGGTTCCGTATCCATGCCCCCGACTCTTCCAAGCCCACCCGCCGCCGTCTTTCGCCCCGGCGCGCAGTCCTTTCGCGTGGGCGCGGCGTCCGTGCCAAGCGCGTTCGGCAGCGGGCGCCGTCCGGCGGGCATATCCCCAATAGCGCGCTACGTCATCATCTTCCGCCCCGCGCTGGTACGTTGCTCGGGCGCCGGAGCACCCCTCATATCCAGGCCCCCGCCGCCCCCCCCGCACCCCACCAAAAGGAGAGCCGTCCAGTGGCCCCTGTGGCCCCGCACGGGACGCGCCGCAGTCTGTCGGCCCTGTTCACCGTCGCCCTCGCGCTCGTCCTGCTGGCCGTGCCCGCCTGTGTACCCGGCGTCGAGCCCCCGCCCCCGCCCGGGCGAGCGGCCACCGCACATCAGCCCGAACCGCCGACGGCCTACGGCGCCTACGTCGGCTACGGTGCCGACGCCGTGCGGCGGGTCGCCGGGTTCGGCGCCTGGCTGGGGCGGCCCGAACCCCGGGTCGGGCACGCGTATCTGCCCGGCGACAACTGGAGCGGCATCGAGGGCGCCGCCGCCGACCTCGCCCTGTGGGCCGACTGGCGTCGCGATGAGCAGGACCGTCTGCTCGTCCTCAACGTCCCGATGCTGGACCGCAACGAGGGCCATCTGCCCGACTCGGTGGTCCGCGCCGAACTGGGAGAGGGGGCCGGCGGACGCTACGACGACCACTTCCGCGTCCTCGCCCAAAGGCTGGTCCGACTCGGCGTCCCCGACACCGAGATCGTCCTCGGCTGGGAGATGAACGGCACCACCTACACCCACCGCTGCGCCCCCGCCCCCGAGTCCTGGAAGCGGTACTGGACGCGCATCGTCACCGCGATGCGATCCGTCCCCGGGCAGCGCTTCCGCTTCGACTTCACTCCCAACCGAGGCCGCGACGCGATCCCCTGGACCGACTGCTACCCCGGCGACCGCTACGTCGACGTCATCGGCATGGACGCCTACGACGCTCCCCGCGGCCTGGCCTTCGACGATCAACTGACCGAGCCCTACGGGCTGTTGGCACAGGCCGACTTCGCCCGCGCCCACGGCAAGCCCATCGCCTACCCCGAGTGGGGCCTGTTCGAGAACGGCGACAACCCGACCTACATGCGCGGCATGCTCACCTGGATGGCCGGCCGACACCCGCTGTACCAGACCATCAGCGACTACTGCCCCCACGGTGTCTGGCGCTGCCGGGCCAACCCCAAGTCCTCGGCGGTATACAGAGCCTTGACGGACCATCAGCCGTGAGCACGGAGAACGGCACCGCCCGGGGAAGCGGGCGGTGCCGTCCGTGGCCGTAGAACTACCTTCCTACGGCGTCCACTTCACGTTCGGGTTCACCTGTCCGGTCCAGTTGAAGATCGCCATGTTGTCCCAACCGTCCCCGCTGCCCGAGATGTTGGCCGGGTCCCAGCCGTTGCCCGTGACCGCGTACCAGGTCGGCTCCCAGTAGAAGACCCCGATCGCGCCCGCGCTGCGCGCCGTGTTCTGCACGGCGGTGAACTCCGCCCCCTGGCCCGCCCAGGTGAGCGGATAGCCCGAGCACCCCGACGTCACCGAGTTCGCCGTACCGTCCGCGTCGGACGAGGTGAACGGATAGGCCGTCTCCGCGATGATGACGTCCTTGCCGTAGCGCGACTTCATGTCCGAGACGACGCTGCCCATGTTGGCCAGCGTGCCGTGCCACATGCAGTAGTAACTCAGCCCGGTGATGTCCCAGTTGACGCCCTGCGCCTTGATGCCGTCGTAGAACCAGCGGGCGTTGGAGTCGCTGTCCGCGTCGGCCGTGTGGATGATCACCTGGGTGGAACTGTTGCACGCCTTGGTCGCGTTGTAGCCCGACTTCAGCAGCAGACCGAGATTGGTGAAACTGTTGTTGACGACCTTGCCGTCGTCCCACAGCATGCCGACGTTGATCTCGTTGCCGATCTGCACGCTGTCCGGCGTGGTGCCCTGGGACTTGAGGCTGTTGCAGACGTCGTAGGTGTAGTTGTAGACGTCGGTCTGCAGCGCGCTGATGCCGTGGCTCGACCAGGCCGCGGGCTTGTACTGCTTGCCCGGGTCGGCCCAGGTGTCCGAGTAGTGGAAGTCGATCAGCAGCTTGAGGCCCTTGGCCTTGACCTGCTTCGCGTAGGCCAGCACCTTCGCCTTGTTGTTGTAGCCGCTGGCGGGGTTGTTCCAGATCCGCAGGCGGACGTAGTTGACGCCGGCGCCCTTGAGGATGTCGAGCGGGTCCTTGGCGGTCCCGCTGGAGTCGTAGTACTTGGCGCCGAGGTCGATGGCGCGCTGCGCGGACGAGACGTCGGCGCCGAGCATGGTGAGCGAGTTCGCGGCGGCGGCGTCGGTGGGGGTGAGCATCGCCGCCGGCAGGGCGACTGCGGCCAGCAGCAAGGCGGCCTTCACTATGCGGCCCGGGATTTTCACGGGGTACCCGACCTCCTTGGGTCGACTGACATGCGCATGCGGGTTTGGTTCTGAGAACGTTCACAGTAGGAGAGGTAACAGGCGCTGTAAATATGTGTGTCGGTTGTATTTCATGCAGTTGGTAGGCGCGTCTCTCGCGTGAAGGGAGTGGGAACGTACACAACGCATGTCCACAACGCGCAGCACGCAGTGGTACCGCGGTACTACGCCCGCCCCCGCAACGGCCCCTCGGTACGACGGGTCCGAGCCCCGCCGGCTCCTAGCGTTGCCGGTGGGAAAGCCCAGTGGGGGCGGTGGCACGTGAGCGTGAGGGAAACCGATGATCGAGGCACATCAACTGACGAAGCGGTACGGGGAGAAGACGGCGGTCGACCGGCTGGACTTCGTCGTCCGCCCCGGCACGGTCACCGGCTTCCTGGGCCCCAACGGCGCCGGGAAGTCCACCACGATGCGCATGATCGTCGGCCTGGACGCGCCCACCAGCGGCACCGTCACGGTCAACGGCAAGCCCTACGCCGCCCACAGTGCACCGCTCCAAGAGGTTGGCGCGCTCCTTGAGGCCAAGTCGATCCATCCGGGGCGCTCCGCGTTCGACCACCTGATGGCGCAGGCCCACACGCACGGCATCCCGCGCCGCCGGGTCGACGAGGTCATCGAACTGACCGGGCTGCAGAGCGTGGCCAAGAAGCGGGCCGGAGCCTTCTCCCTCGGCATGGGCCAACGGCTCGGCATCGCCGCCGCGTTGCTCGGCGACCCGGCGACCGTCATGCTCGACGAACCCGTCAACGGCCTCGATCCCGAAGGCGTGTTGTGGATCCGCAACCTGCTGACCGGGCTCGCCGCGGACGGCCGTACCGTCTTCGTCTCCTCGCACCTGATGAGTGAAATGGCCCTGGTCGCCGACCACTTGATCGTCGTCGGACGGGGACGGCTGCTGGCCGACACCACCGTTCAGGACCTGGTCCGGCACGCGGGCGGCGACACCGTCACCGTGGCCTCCGAGCAGCCGGCCAAGCTGCGCGAGGTCCTCGCCGGTCCCGGTGTCGAGATCAGCGGCGAGGTCGGCTCCGAGGAACTGCACGTCACCGGGGTGAGCGCGCGGGACATCGGCCGCAAGGCCGCCGAGCACGGCATCCCGCTCTTCGAACTCAGCGCGCGGACCGTCTCGTTGGAGCAGGCGTTCATGGACCTGACCCGGGACGCCGTCGAGTACCACGGCTCCACCACCGTCGAGACCGCAGGGAGGGCCGCGTGAGCACCGTCACCGCGACCGACAGCGCCGCACCCGCGGCCGTACGACAGGCCCGTCCGCCGTACAAGGTCACCGGGCGCCGGGTGCTGCGCTCGGAGTGGGCCAAACTGTGGTCCCTGCGCTCCACCTGGATCACCCTGGGCCTGGGCCTGCTGTTCCTGATCGCGTTCGGCCTGATCGCCGCCGCGCACTACAAGTCCTCCTACGACGGCGGGCACTTGAGGCCCGACGACGCCGACTCCACCGCGCTCGACATCTCCCTGTTCGGTACGAACTTCGCGCAGCTCGCGCTCGGTGTGCTGGGCGTCCTGGTCACCGCCGGCGAGTACTCCACCGGCATGATCCGCTCCACGCTGGCCGCCGTACCGCGCCGCCTGCCCGTGCTGTGGTCCAAGGCCCTCGTGTTCGGCGTGGTCGCGCTCGGCGTCGCACTTGTCGGGGTGTTCGTCGCGTTCCCGATCGTCGGCGGCATCGTCTCCGGCACCCCGGCCGCTCTCACGTTCTCCCACTCCGGAGTCGTCCGCAGCCTGCTCGGCGCCGGTCTCTACCTCGGCCTGGTCGGCGTGATCGGCACCGCGCTGGGCGCGCTGCTGCGCTCGGTCGCCGGGGGCATCTCGGTCCTGGTCGCCACGTTCATGCTGGTGCCGGGCCTGATCTCGCTGCTGCCCAGCTCCTGGCAGGACGACATCAGCCCCTATCTGCCGAGCAACGCGGGCCAGGCGATGTTCGCGCTGACCCATGACTCGACGACCCTCTCGCCCGGCGCCGGACTCCTGGTCTTCCTCGGCTGGACGGCGCTCGCGCTGGCCGGGGCGGCCTACCGGCTGGTGCGGACGGACGCCTGAGACCTGTGGGGCCGGGTGTCCCGCGCCCGGACATCTCGCACCCGGCCCCACAATGAACAGGTGACCTCCATGAACCCGGACCAGTGACACCGATGAGCCTCGACGACCCCGCCCACGTGCTGTTCGCGGAGACGGACCTCCCGTGGAGTCACCCCGTGGCCGGCGGGCTGTCCCGGTTCGGCCGGCGGATCAAGCAGGGCGACCGGAGACGCCCGTGGGTGCTGGACACCGCCCTGACCGTCCTGATCGCGCTGATGTTCTGTCTGCCGGACATGCTGGACGACGACGACGGCCGACGGCGCGGCTTCGACAACAGCTTCATCCATCTGCCCTGGCCGGCGACCGTCGCCCTGCAGCTAGGCCTGGTGCTGCCCCTGCTGTGGCGGCGCCGCAGACCGACCCTGGCCTTCGCGCTGATCGCCGCGGTGTTCTTCGTCCAGGCGGGTCTCGGGGTCTGGCTGCGCGCCGACGTCGCCCTGCTGATCTCCCTCTACAGCCTGGTCCTGCACGGCCAGTTGCGCAGGCTGCCCGCCGCCTGCGCGGTCACCCTCGCCGCCCTGGGGCTGTTCGCGCTGCGGCTGCCGTCCCAAGTGCCGGTCCTGGACGCGCTGTTCGTGCTGTTCAGCACCATCACCGCGGCCGTCGCGCTCGGCTTCGTCGTCCGCATCCGGCGCGCCCAGCTCGCCGTCCTGCGCGACCGCGCGGCCAGGCTGGAGGTCGAGCGCGACCAGCGCAGCAAGCTGGCCGCCGCCGCCGAACGCACCCGCGTGGCACGGGAGATGCACGACATCATCGGCCACAACCTCTCCGTCATCATCACCCTCGCCGACGGCGGCGCCTACGCCACCGACCTCGCCCCCGAGCGCGGCAAGCAGGCCCTGCTCCTCATCGGCGACACCGGCCGCCAGGCGCTCGGTGAACTGCGCCGCATGCTGGGCGTGTTGAGGGTGCAGACCGCCACACCCGACGCCCCGGAACTCAGCCCGCAGCCCGGCATCGCCGACCTCGACGCCCTGTGCGCCCGGATCCGCGCGGCCGGTCCCCAGGTCGTCTACCGCACCGGCGGCGACCCGGCCGCCCTGGACCGCGGGGTCCAGCTCACCGTGTACCGCATCGTGCAGGAGGCCCTCACCAACGCCCTCAAGCACGCGGGTCACGACACCCGCGTCGAACTGGCGGTGAACGTCGAGGACGCACGGGTGCGCATCGACTGCCACGACACCGGCCCGGCCGGTACCGCCACCGGACCCGCACCGAGCCACGACGAAGGACACGGACTCGCCGGCATGAGAGAACGCGCGGCCCTCTACCACGGCACCGTCACCGCGGGACCCGCCCCCGGCGGCGGCTGGACGGTACGGGCCACCCTCGACCTGACCCCGCTCGACGCGATCGGGGGAGCGGCGTGACGACCGTGCTCATCGTGGACGACCAGCCCCTCCAACGCCTGGGTTTCCGCATGCTGTTGGAGGCCAACCCCGACACCGAGGTGGTCGGCGAGGCCGGGCACGGCGGCGAGGCGGTGCGGATGGCGGCCGAACTGCGTCCCGACGTGATCCTGATGGACGTACGGATGCCCGGCATGGACGGCATCGAGGCCACCCGCCGGGTCGTCGCGGCCGGCGACCGCTCCCGCGTCCTCATCCTGACCACCTTCGACCTCGACGAGTACGCCCACGAGGCGCTGCGCGCGGGAGCCAGCGGCTTCCTCCTCAAGGACGCCCACCCCGAGGAACTCCTCGCCGGCATCCGCGCGGTGGCCTCCGGTGACGCGGTCATCGCCCCCGCGCTCACCCGCCGCCTGCTGGACGCCTACGCCCAGCACCTGCCGAAACACTCACCGGAAGGCCCCGAGGCGGTGCCCGCGACGGACGACCCCCGCATCCGCTCCCTCACCGAACGCGAACGCGAGATCCTCGTCGCCATGGGCAGGGGCTGGACCAACGGCGAGATCGCCGAGCGCCTCTTCCTCTCCGAGTCCACGGTGAAGACCCACGTCGGCCGCGTCCTGGCGAAGGTCGGCGCCCGCGACCGCATCCAGGCCGTCATCCTCGCCTACGACCTCGGCCTGGCGCGCCCCAACGCCCCCGAGCAGTAGCCCAGTTGGGCAGCCCGTTCGTGAAAGCTTAGGTTGCGCGGTCCGCACGCACAGCTTCGTACGCGCTGTGGACGCTGCGGCCCATCGGGGCAACTGTTGCTGTCCATGGTCGATGTCAAAGGGGCTGTGTCCCGCAGAACGATCGTGTCCGCCATGGCGGCCACCGTGCCGCTGGCACTCGGAACGCCGAGCGCCAAAGCCACGCCACAGGTGAGACCCGACCTTCTCTACGTCGGCACCTGGAACGGCGGGCAGGTCCACGGCGTCCGGTTCGACCCCGTCCAGGGAGCCCTGACGTCCATCGGGCCGGTGGCGCAGGTGAGTTCGGGCTGGGTGACGGCGCATCCGGACCGCCCGGTGCTCTATGTCGGAAGCCAGTTGAACGGCGGAATCGTCACCGTCCTCGCCGTGGACCGCACGACCGGCGCGCTGACGCAGACCGGTCAGGTGAGCACGGACGGCGGAGACACGGCAGGCGGCGGCCTGTCCCATCTCCGCGTGGACCGGTCCTCGGACACGCTGCTGGTCGCCAACTTCGAGGCAGGGCTGGCCATTTCCCTCCCCATCCACCGGGACGGCTCCCTCGGCGCACCGGTGTCGGTCGTGGCCGACACCGGATCGGGGCCCAGCCCGAGGCAACTGGGCCCGCACCCGCACGAGATCGTCGTGGCACCGGGCCGCCGCCACGCCCTGGTCGCGGACTTCGGCGCCGACCGCGTCTTCGTCTACGGCTTCGACGGTACGACCGGTGCGCTGTCCCCGGGCGCGGGAGGACCCGGCGCCTACGCCACCGACGCCGGCGCGGGCCCGAGACGGCTCGTCTTCCACCCCGACGGGCGGAAGGCGTATCTGCTGACCGAACTGACGGCGGAGCTCCAACTCCTCGACTGGGACGGCAGATCAGGTGAGTTGACGTACCGTCAGGGCCTCGCGATCGACTCGCCCGACTTCACCGGCACCAAGAGCGGCGCCGAACTGGCCATCAGCCGCGACGGCCGCTTCGTCTACGCGTCGAGCCGCGGCGAGAACACCCTGGTCGTGTACGGGATCGAGCACCGGACCGGCCTGCTCACCCTCCTCCAGCGCATCCCCTGCGGGGGCTCGAAGCCCTGGAGTTTCACCGTGCACCCGAGCGGGCGCTGGCTGCTGGTCGCCAACGAGGCGAGCAGCACTGTCGACGTCTTCGCCGTGGACCCCCACTCCGGGCTGCTGACCGGCACCGGGCACTCCCTCGCGCTACCGAACCCCGACTCCATCGCCTTCTGCGCGCACTGAGGTCCCGCCGCACGTGATTGTCCAACAATCATGTGCGGCAAGGATCTTGAATGCGAAGAGTCGGCACGTTCTTGCTGCACACTTCTTGCCGCCATGGGTCGCCGCTGTTACGTTCACTGCATCGCTTGTCGGACAATCTGAGGCGAGCGCAGGTTCACCCCTCCCCAACCCAACCCCTACGTGTAGGCCGGGCAAGGAGACCGAGTTGTCGAACAATCAGCGCGCACCCCATTCCGAAGCCCTCCGCTTCGACCACGTCACCCTGGAGTTCCCGGGAAGCCGACGGCCGGCCATCGAGGACGTGTCGTTCCAGGTCGAGCGCGGCAGGTTCGTCGCCGTGATCGGTCCCAGCGGCTGCGGCAAGAGCACGATCCTCAATCTGGCCGCGGGGCTGCTCGCCCCGACCCTGGGCCGGGTCCACTTCGACGGCGAGCCGGTGACCGGCGTCAACTCCGAGGCGGCGTACGTCACTCAGCAGGCCAACCTGCTGCCCTGGCTGAGCGTCCGGGCCAACATCGGACTCGCCCTGAAGTTCCGCAAGGTCCCCAAGGACGAGCGGGAGGAGCGCGTCGCCCACTGGGTGAAGGTCGTCGGCCTCACCGGATTCGAGGACCACTACCCCCGCGAGCTCTCCGGCGGCATGCAGAAACGCTGCGCGATCGCCCGCGCTCTCATCTACAACCCCTCCATCGTGCTGATGGACGAGCCCTTCGGACCGCTGGACGCCATCACCCGGCTCAAACTCCAGCAGGACCTGCTCAATCTCTGGGAGGGGGAGCGCGGCGGCACGCTCGTCTTCGTGACGCACGACCTCAACGAGGCGATCTACCTCGCCGACGAGGTCATCGTGATGTCCGACGGCCCCGGCACGATCCGCCGGGTGCTGCCCGTCCCCTTCGAACGGCCGCGCAGCATCGGCTCCCTCGTCGAGTCGCGCGAGTTCTCCGAGCTCTACAACGACCTGTGGAGCCTGTTCAAGTCCCAGTTGCAGACCTCGGACGCGGGCGCGTAGGAGCGCCCCGCCTGCCAACCTCCCAGCCGCCAAGCTGTCTTGAGAGGTGTCCAGCGTTGATATCGATCGCCGACGAGATCGCCGTTCCGAGCCCGCCGAAACGTGTGTGGGAGGTCGTGTCGAACCCCTCCGAGGTCGTCGCCTGTATCGACGGCGCCGCACTCGGCCAGGCCCACGACGACGGCTCCTTCGACGGAACCCTCGTGGTCAGATTCGGGGCGATGAAGGTGGGATTCGCCGCCAGGGTGGCGCTGGATCTCGACGAGTCCGGTCACGAGGGCCGCCTGTCGGCCCGCGGCAAGGACGGCCAGGGCGGCACCCGCTTCACCGCCCGCGCCGAGTTCCGGGTGACCGAGGGCGACGGACCGGGCGACTCCCGCGTGAGCGTGCTGGGCGAGGTCCAACTGAACGGCAGGCTGGCCCCGTTGGTCGAGTCCGGCGCCTCGGCTTTGGTCTCGCGGATGACGCAGGAGTTCTCGGCGCGGCTCGTCCAGCGGTGCGCCGGAGAAACGGCAGCCGCGCCACCACGCCCCGCCGGACCGCTCGGCCGACTGCGCGCCTGGTGGAGACGGATCCTGACCGGCCGTCAGCGACCGTCCCCGTCAGGTGACTTGGTGAAGGAGAGGGCAGGCGATGACACCGCCCAGGCTCAATAACGTGATCGGCGCACTGGAGTCGGGACGCCACGTCTTCGCCTCCTTCGCCGCCCCCGACCCCGCGTCCGCCGTCGAGTTCGCCACCACCGACTACGACGCTCTCGTCTTCGAGGCCGAACACAAGCCCTGGGACGTCACCGCCCTGCGCGACAGCCTCCAGTACCTCCTGAACCGCCGCCGGATCCACGCCGCCGACAGCCTCGCGCCCGCCGTCACCCCGCTCGTGCGGATCCCGGCCAACGGCGGCGAGAAGGCGCAGTGGCACGCCAAGCAGGTCCTCGACCTGGGTGCCTACGGGGTCGTCTGGCCGCACATCACGACCGTCGACGAGGCCCGCAACGCGGTCGCGGCCTGCCGCTATCCGAGCCTGCCCGGCAGCCCCCGGCACGAGCCCGCCGGCCTGCGCGGCGACAGCCCCGGTGCGGCGGCCCGCTACTGGGGCCTCACCAACGGCGAGTACTACGCGCGAAGCGGCGTCTGGCCGCTCGACCCGGACGGTGAACTCCTCGTCGCCCTCATGATCGAGGACCGGCGCGGCATCGAGAACCTCCCCGACATCCTCGACCGGGTCCCGGGCATCGGCCTGATCCTGATCGGCGAGGGCGACCTCAGCCAGGAGCTGGGCGTACCGCGCCGGTACGAGCATCCGCTGGTCCTGGAGTGCAAGCGCCGGGTCCTCGACGTCTGCGGGGAGCGCGGCATCGCCGTGGGCCATCCGCATGTCACCGCCGACAACGTCAAGCAGGTGCTCGACGACGGCTACCGCTTCCTGATGTCGGCGCCCGTCCGCTCGTACCCGGGACTCGACCTGGGCCGCGCCCTGACCGGCCGCGCCATCGGAAGGGAGGGCCCGAGGTGATCATCGACAGCCACGGCCACTTCACCACCGCCCCACCGGCACTGGGCAGCTGGCGCGCACGGCAGATCCGCGCCTTCGAGGATTCGGGCGCCCGCGTGTCGCCCGACGAACTGCACATCACCGACGAGGAGATCAAGAACGCGGTGGAACAAGGGCAGTTGAAGCTCCAACTGGAGCGCGGCACGGACCTGGGGCTCTTCTCCCCGGGCGCCGGGAAGATGGCCCACCACTACGGCGACGAACGCACCAGCCTCGACTGGTCCCGGGTCAGCAACGACCTGATCGCCCGGGTGTGCGGACTGTTCCCGGGCCGGTTCGTCGGCGTGTGCCAACTGCCCCAGTCGCCGGGGGACGCGCTGCCCGCCTCGGTGCGCAACTCCGTCACCGAACTGGAGCGCTGCGT
The DNA here is from genome assembly GCF_036227225.1 of Streptomyces sp. NBC_01478. GTDB lineage: Bacteria > Actinomycetota > Actinomycetes > Streptomycetales > Streptomycetaceae > Streptomyces. Next base: position 9,628,055 of record NZ_CP109444.1, read on the forward strand.
CGAGGAGTTGGACTTCGTCGGCTGTCTGCTCAACCCCGACCCCTCGGACGGCTACTGGCAGGCGCCGCCCCTCACGGACCGCGTGTACTACCCGCTCTACGAGAAGCTCGTCGAACTCGACGTCCCCGCGATGGTCCACGTCGCGATGTCCAGGAACCCCGCCCTGCAAGGGACGTGTGCGCACTACCTCAACGGCGACACCGCGGTGTTCATGCAGCTCTGCATGTCCGACCTGTTCACCGACTTCCCCGACCTGAAGCTGATCCTGCCGCACGGCGGCGGCGCCGTCCCCTACCACTGGGGCCGCTACCGGGGCGTCATGCAGGACCAGGGCAGGCCACCGCTGGAGGAAGCGGTCCTGCGCAACGTCTCCTTCGACACCTGCGTGTACCACCGGCGCGGCATGCAGCTTCTCGTCGACGTGATCCCCACCGAGAACATCCTCTTCGCCTCGGAGATGATCGGCGCCGTCCGCGGCGTGGACCCCGAGACCGGACACCGCTTCGACGACACGAAATACCTCCTCGACTCCCTCGACACGCTGAGCGACACCGACCGGCAGGCGGTGTACGGCGGCAACGCGCTGCGCGTGTTCGGCCGCCTCGCGGGAGTGCTCAAGAACGTCGACTCCAACACCCCGAAGGAGGCCGGGATTTGAAGGCCTACGAAGCCCTCGCCGAGGCGTTCGTCAAGGAGGGCACCAGCGACGTCTTCGGCATGATGGGCGACGCCAACATGCACTGGATGAACGCGCTCCACCGGCGCGGAGTCCGCCTCTACGAGGTACGGCACGAAGGCTCCGGCCTCGGCATGGCCGACGGCTGGGCGCGAACCACCGGACGCCCAGGGGTAGTTACGACGACCAGCGGCCCCGGCACCTCCCAACTGGCCACCTCGATGATCGTCGCGAGCCGCGCCCGCACCCCGCTGGTCGCCTTCTGCGGCGAGACGACCTGGGGCGACCAGGGCGCGGTGCAGTACCTCGACCAGCGCCGCTTCGCCGCCGCCGTCGAGTGCGGCTTCGTCCACCTCTCCCGCCCCGACCAGGCCCGGGACGCCGTACAACGCGCCTTCTACCAGGCCCGAACCGAGTCACGGCCCGTGATGCTGAGCGCCCCGATCGACCTCCAGCAGGGGGAGTCGGAGGACGACGACGAGTACGTCCCCTCCCTCGCCCTCCTCGACAGCCCCCGGCTGCTGCCCGACCCGGCCCGCATCGCGGCGGCGTGCGAGATGGTCCGGGCGAGCAAGCGCGTGGTCATCGTCGCCGGACGCGGCGCGCGCCGCTCGGGCGCCGGCGGGGAGGTGCTCGCCCTCCAGCAGCGGACCGGCGCCCTCCTCGCCACCACCCTCCAGGCGAAGAACTGGCTGTGCGACAGCACCCGTTACCACGTCGGCCTCGCCGGTCTGTTCGGCAGCAAGGCGGCCACCGAGCTCCTCCAGGAGGCCGACTGCGTGATCGCGGTCGGCGCCGGCCTCAACAGCTACACCATCGAACACGGCTACCTCTTCCCCGACGCCCGGTACATCCAGATCGACGTCGCCCCGCACATCGTGATGGGCAACGGCAGGGCCGCCGACTGCTACATCCAGGCCGACGCGGCCACCGCCGTCGGCGAGTTGAGCCGGGCCCTGGAGGAACGCGCGGTCCACCTCGACGGCTTCCACACCGACGACGTACTGCGCCGCCTCGCCGAACCCCTCAGGCCACCGGCGTCGTACGTCACCGAACCGGGCCGCATCGACCCCCGCCAGGCGATCCGCATCCTGGACGACGAACTCCCCGGCGAGATGGGCCTGGTGCTCGGCAGCGGACACCAGGTCGACTTCGGCACCATGCTGTTCCAGCGCTCCCGCGAAGTCCTCTCCAACTACGGCATGTTCGGCGCCATCGGCCAGGCCCCGCTGCTCGCGATCGGCCGACTGGTCGCCGAGGGCCGGCGGCCCGGGTTCGTGGTGGAGGGCGACGCCAGCTTCCTGATGCACCTCTCCGAGTTCGAGACCGCCTGCCGGTACGGCATCCCGCTGCTGGTCGTCGTCATGAACGACGAGGGACTCGGCGCCGAGTACCACAAGTCCCGCTCCAAGGGCCTCGATCCGAACCTCGCCCTGATCCCGACCCCGGAGCTCGGACCGGTCGCGGTGGCCCTCGGCGGGGGAGGAGCCACGGTCCGCACTCCGGCCGAACTGACCGCCGCCGTCGCGGAGTTCGTACGCACGCCCCGGCCCACCGTGATCGACGTCCGCATCACCCGCGAGGTACTGAGCGTCCCCTACCGCAGGCTCATGTACGGCGAGGACGTATGAGGCGGGCACCGATGACACCGCTGACCGTCCTGCTGGGCGACTACCCGCACACCCGCCACCTGAAGGACACCCCAGTCCTGGGCGGCGACTGCCGCTTCGTCGAGGCCTCCCCGCTGTACCCGGCCTTCGCCCGCATGGTCCGCCGACTGGAGTACGACGTCTGCGAGTTGGCCCTCGCCACCTACCTCCAGGCACGCGAGGCCGGCGTCCCGATCACGTTGCTCCCGGTCGTGATGATCGGCGGCACCCACCACCGCTCCCTGACCCGCCTCCCGGACGGACCCGACCTCACCCCCGACGGGCTCGCCGGCCGCCGGGTGGGCGTGCGGTCGTACAGCCAGACCACCGGCCTCTGGGTGCGCGGCCTGCTCCGCGAGGAGTACGGCGTCGAGGCCTCGGACGTCACCTGGGCCACCACCGAGGAACCCCACGTCGCCCAGTACCGCGAACCGGCCTACGTGGAACGGTCCAAGGCCGGGCGCGTAGCCGATCTGCTGCGCGCCGGGGAGGTCGAGGCGGCTGTGCTCGGTCCGCGCGCGATCGGCGGGCAGGGCGAGGGCCTGGTCCCGCTGATCCCCGACGCGGAGGCCGCCGGCCTCGCCTGGATCGACCGGCACGGCACCGTTCCCGCCAACCACGTGGTCGTCGTCCGCGACGACGTCCTGCGGTCCCAGCCGGAGGCGGTACTCGCCCTGTACCGGGCACTCGAGGACGCCGTCGCCGCCACCGCGCCGGAGCGCGACGACTCGCCGGCCGGCCGCGCGGTGGCCACCGGTTGGACCGTTCCCTTCGCCAACAGCCTCGAGATCGCTGGGCGTTACGCCCTGGAACAGGAACTCGTACGCACCCCCGTGGACGTGGGCGCGATCGAGAAGGAAACCGCGTTCGTCCGGGAAAGCTGAGAGGAGGGCAGCGATGACAGGGCTACGACACCGGCCGAGCGCCCCCACCCGACGCCCCGACCAGTGGACACCGGACCTCCTCGCGAAGGTCGACTGGCGCCGCCGCGCGGCAGCCGAACCCTTCCATGGAGTGACCACACAGGACGGCCTGCGCCCGGGCCTCTTCCCCCTCCGCGACACCGGCGTGGACGTCGCCGGGGTACGGCAGGCGGCGGAGGACTACCTCGCCGCACTCTCGCCGACGCAACTGGCCGCCGGCAGGTTCCCCGTCGACGACGTGACATGGCGTCACTGGGCCAACGGAGCGCGGTACTTCCTCCGTCACGGCCTGTGCCTGGAGGACTTCGACGACGAGAAACGACACCGCGCGCTGGACATCGTCCGCACCAGTCTCAGCGCCTACGGCTACACCCAGGTCGTCGACCTGATGCACCTCAACCTCACCATCGGCGAACTCCGCGGTGAGGAGGACCTGTTGAACGAGTGGCTGTACTGGTTCAGCGTCTACGGCGAGCCTGAGAACGGCCGCCCCTGGGGCTGGCAGCTCGACGGCCACCACGTCAACGTCAACTGCGTCTTCGTCGGCGACCAGATGGTCCTCACCCCCACCTTCCTGGGCGCCGAACCGGTGACCGCCGACTCCGGGAAGTACGCCGGAACGTCCGTCTTCCGGCGCGAAGAGGCCGTAGGACAGGAGCTGTTCGGCACGCTGACGAGCCGTCAGCGGGAGCGGGCGGTGATCGCGGACGAGCTGCCGCCCGACCTGTTCGTCGGCGCCTTCCGCGACAACCTCGAACTCGACCACCAGGGGCTGCCGTTGGGCGAGTTGACGTCGGGCCAGCGGGCGATCGCGGCGGAGCTCATGGGCCTCTACGTCAACCGGGCCGCCGACGGTCACGCCCGAGTCCGCATGGACGAGGTCACCGCCCACCTCGCCGACACCCGCTTCGCCTGGATCGGCGACGGCGGCTCGGACGGCGTCTTCTACTACCGCCTCCACAGCCCGGTGATCCTCGTCGAGTTCGAGCACCAGGCCGGGGTCATGTTCGACAACGACGTGCCCTCGCGCCGACACGTCCACACCGTGGTCCGCACCCCCAACGGCAACGACTACGGCATCGATCTGCTGCGCCGGCACCACGAGCGGTTCCATCGGAGGAGGAGCACGGGATGAAGACGGTTCTGGGCCGCGACGACCTCGCGACCGCCGCACAGGCCGCTGTCCGCGCCACCGGGACGGACCTCGAACGGCTCGACGTACGACCCGTGCACAAGGCCTCACGCGGCTTCGTCAACGACGGGGACACGGACGTCTGCGAACTGGCGGTCGTGACCCTGCTCCAGGCCGTCGCCCACGGGAAACCCGTCGTGCTGCTCCCGGTCACCACCCTCGGCCGGCACCAGCACCAAACTCTGGTCACCTGCGGCGAGTTGACCGTCGCCGACATCGAGGGCAGGACCGTCGGCGTCCGCTCCTGGAGCCAGACCACCGGCGTGTGGGTGCGCGGTTTCCTGAGCGAGCAGTACGGGGTCGATCTGCGGAACGTGGACTGGGTCGTGTACGAGGACGGCCACGTCGACGGGCACGAGGACCCGGCGTGGGTGAAGCGTGCTCCCGAAGGCGCCCGGCTCCAGGGGGACTTCCTCGAAGGACGCCTCGACTTCGGGATCATGGGCAACGAACTCCCGGCCGACGACCGTATCCGCACGGCCGTCCCGGACGCCCTCGAAGTGGCTCAACAATGGGCGCTCGCCCAGGGGTTCGCCCCCGTCAACCATGTCGTCGGGGTCACCGAGGCAGCCGCCCGGGAACACTCCGCCGCCGTCTGTGCCGCCTACGACGCGCTGCGTGCCGCGCTCCCGCCGACGAGCCCCGTGGACTTCGCCCCGGTCGGCTTCGAGGCACTGCGCGGACCGGTCACGCGGGCCGCCCAATATGCCCTGGATCAGGGCGTGTTGCCCAGGCCCGTCGCCTTCGACGAGCTGATGGAAGGGAGTTGTGGGGCCCTCGGCGTGTCGCCCGCGCGGCTCGGCGGATAGGGCCGCGCGGACGGCCGTAGCGAACAGGCCCGGCGATCGGGCGGACAGGGAAGACAAGGAAGGCACGGAATGCAGCAGCTCTCGGTGGCCCTCGGGGAGTACCCGCACGGGCAGGCGCTCCTCGGCGGTGAGGTGGAGACGGACGGGTACCGGATCGAGCCGGTCGAGGTCAGGCCGGTCATCGGCGCCTACCGGCGGATGATCCGCGACCTGGAGTTCGACGTGTGCGAACTCGCCCCCGTCTCCTACCTGATGGCCCGCCAGGAAGGCGTGCCGCTGACCGCGATCCCGGTGTTCCTCAACCGGCGCTTCCACCACGGGGACGTGCGGTGCGCCGAGGACTCGGGCATCCGCGTGCCCCGCGATCTGGAGGGGCGCCGGGTCGGTGTCCGCGCGTACACGGTGACCACCGGGGTGTGGGTGCGCGGCATCCTAGCCGAGCAGTACGGCGTGGACGTCGAGAAGATCACCTGGGTGGTGGACGACGACGACCACATCGAGGGCCGTACCCCGCCGAACGTCGAACGGGTCGGCGACGGACGGTCGTTGGGCGAGTTGCTGCGTACCGGCGACATCGACGCGGCGTTCACCGGCAACGCGGGCACCGGCCGGGCGGGTGCACCAAGGGCGGGCTGGGCGGCGGCGGACGAGGGGGTCGGCGACGGGCCGTACCCGCTCTTCCCCGACGCCGAAGTCCTCGCCGTGGACTGGTACTTGCGCACCGGCAGCTACCCGCTGCACTCCCTCGTCGCGCTCCGCTCCGACCTCGTCGAACGCGACCCCGTCCTCCCCGCCAAGCTCTACAGCGCCTTCGTCGACAGCAAGCGCAAGCAACTCGCCGCCGATCCCGACTGGTCGGCGCAGCCCCGCCTCGCCCGCCAGGCCCGGCAGATCGACGGCGACCCCGTCCCGTACGGCATCACCGCCAACGAGCCGAGCCTCGCCGCGCTCGTGCGGTTCTCCCGGGACCAGGGCCTCCTGGACCCGGACTTCCCCACCGGCGCCCGCGACCTGTTCGCCGCCGGCGACTACCCCGACGCCTGACCGAAACGACGTACCGCACAAGGGAGTTGGACCATGGACGTGGTCGACGCGCACTGCCACATCATCTCGGAGGACGAGTCGCGCTATCCCCGCGCGCCGATCGGCGGCAAGCAGTCGGCGTGGGCCGAGTCCCGGCCGGTGACGGCCGCGGGCATGGTGACCCGTATGGACGCGGCGGGTATCGGCCAGGCCGTCCTCGTCCAGGCCACCACGGCCTACGGCTACGACAACTCCTACGTCCTCGACAGCCGCCGCACCCACCCCGGACGCTTCGTGGCCGTGGGCACCTTCGATCCGCTGCGGCCGGGGGCCGCCGACATCCTGGCGGGCGCGGTCGGCGACGGGGGCCTCGCCGGGGTGCGGCTGTTCACGAGCGGGAGCACGGTGCCGACGCAGGGGGAGTGGTTCGCCGCGCCCGAGACGTACGAATTCTGGCACCGGGCGGGGGAGTTGGGCATCACCGTCTGCCTGCAGATGCGGCTCGGACCGGCCACCAAGCAACTGAGGCAGGTCCTGGAGCGGTTCCCGGACGTCCGGGTCCTCCTCGACCACATCGGCTATCCCGACATCGCCGCCTCGCCCGCCCGCGCCGGTGCCGACGTCGCCGAACTCGCCCAGCACCCGGGCCTGTTCCTGAAGCTCACCCACCGCAACCTGGAGCGGCTGCACGACGCCGGGGACACGGCGGCCGACTTCCTCGAACCCGTCGTAGCCGCGTTCGGCGCCGAGCGGATCGCCTGGGGCTCCAACTGCCCCGCCGCCGAACAGTCGTTGCCCGAGCTGCTGCGCCTGGCCGAGGACGTCCTGGCCGTACTCCCGACGGACGCCCGGCAGGCGATCTTCGCCGGCACGGCCCGACGGCTGTACCCCGGGCTCACCGAAGCGGACGCCTGAACGGGACATACTCCCGGAACGGCCGACATCAGCGGCCGGCAACCCTTCCGAGAACACACAGGTGATCAAGGTGGACATCAGCGGTTACGACGACGTCGTGGACCCGGGCCGGACGTCGCCCACCCGGCACGGCCAGGCCTACGACGGACTGCGCTCCCTGCTCCTGTCGGGCAGCGTCGAGCCGGGCACCCGGCTCACCGAGGCCGACCTGACCAGGATGTTCAACGTCTCGCGCAGCACCATGCGGGCGGTGCTGGTCCGGCTGACCCAGGAGGGTTACGTCACCAGCGAGGTCAACCGCGGTGTCCGCACCCGGAGTTTCTCCGTCGAGGAGGCCGCGGACATCCTGGAGGCCCGCGAGACGCTGGAGTCCGCCCTCGCCGGGAAGGCCGCCGAACGCGCCACCGACGAGGAGATCACCCAACTCCGGTCCACCCTCCAGGAGATGGCCGACTGCAAGGCACGCGGCGACCAGGCCGCCTACTCGCGCGGCAACCGCCTCTTCCACCAGCAGATCAAACAGGCCGCCCACCAGCAGACCCTCGCCAAGGCCTACGACACGCTGCTCTACCCGCTCGTCATGCGTCAGTACCGCAACCTCTCCGCCCCGCACCCGCGCGCCGGTTCGCTGGAGGAGCACCAGGCGATCCTCCTCGCCATCGTCACCCGCAACCCCGACGCCGCCGTCGCCGCGATGCGCCACCACGTGGCCTCCGCCCGCCAGGCACTCCTGCTGCGCTCCGCCCGCGACCGCCCCGCGCACGCGGCCGACTGACCGACGACCGCTCGCCGCACACGAGAAAGGGTCTTCATGCGCCACCCAGTGGAAACCGAAGCAGGTCTGGTGGAGGGCATACCGGGCCGCGACCACGCGCTCACCGTGTACCGGGGCATCCCCTACGCGGCGCCCCCGGTGGGGGAGTTGCGCTGGCGCCCGCCCCAGCCCCCGCCGACCTGGCCGGGTGTGCGCACGGCCCGCGCGTTCGGCCCGATGTGCCCGCAGGCCCCGAACAGCGAGGTCGCCGGCATCGACCTCCCGATGAGCGAGGACTGCCTCCACCTCAACATCTGGACCGGTGCAACCTCCACCGAGGAACGCCGCCCGGTCCTGGTCTGGATCTACGGCGGCGGCTTCCGCGTCGGCACCGGCGCGAGCCCCCGCTACGACGGCGAGGCCCTCGCCCGCAAGGGCCTGGTAGTCGTCACCTTCGACTACCGCCTGGGCGCCTTCGGTTTCCTCGCCACCCCCGAACTCAGCGCCGAGTCCGGGCACCACGCCTCCGGCAACTACGGCCTCCTCGACTGCGTCGCCGCCCTGCGCTGGGTCCGCGACAACATCACCAACTTCGGCGGCGACCCCGACCGCGTCACCGTCGCCGGACAGTCGGCCGGCGCCGGAGCCGTCAACTTCCTCGCCATGTCCCCCTTCGCGCAGGGCCTGTTCCACCGTGCCGTCGCACAGAGCCACGCCCGCCACGCGCGCGACCCCGAACTCCGGTACCTGGCAACGTCGTACCGCACCCTCGCCGATGCCGAGAGCGCGGGCGCACGGTATGCCGAGGAGCGCGGCGGGCCCTCGCTCGCGCGGCTGCGCTCGCTGCCCTGGCAGAAGTTCGTCGACGGGGACGCGGCCGTCGACTCCCGTGTGGAGACCGGGAGTTCGGCGAAGCCGCCGCTGTTCCGGCCCGTCGTCGACGGCTGGGTGATCCCGGCCGGCTACGAGGAGACGTACGCCAAAGGGCTCCAGAACAACGTCGGTTACCTCGCCGGCAACAACCGCGACGAGAGCGGAGCCGTCCCCGAGAGCACCTTCGCCGCCTACCGCACCGCCGGCAAGAAGGCCTGGCGGCCGGGCATGCCACCCGTCCACGTCACCCTCGACGACTACACGGCCGCGGCCCACCGCAAGTTCGGCGCGCTGGCCGACGAGTTCCTACGGCTGTACCCGGCGGCCGGCGACGACGAGGCGGGCCGGGCGCACAGCGCGGCCGTACGCGACAACGCCCGTATTTCCACGTTCCTTTGGGGCACGGACTGGACGAGACACGCGGACCGGCCGGTGTACACGTACTTCTGGACCCACCGATCTCCAGCACGTGGTCAGGATCCGCGGCGCGCCTCGCACAGTTCCGAGATCGACTTCGTCCTCGGCAACCTCGACCAGGACGACGCCGAGTGGACCGCCGAGGACCGGGCCGTCGCGGCGACCATGTCCGGCTACTGGGCCAACTTCGTGGCCACCGGCGACCCGAACGGGCCCGGACTGCCCAACTGGCCGCCGTACACACCGGATGCGGCCACGGTCATGCAGGTCGGCGAGGACTTTGGACCGGTCCCGGTCGCGGAGCCCGCCCGGCTCGACTTCTGGAAGCGCTTCTTCCGTACGCAGCAGGCATGGTGACAGGAGACCTCATGAGACGACGCACCGCGGACCCCCGTACCGCCGTCGCGCTGGCGGCCACCATGGCGCTCGGCACGGCACTGCTGACCGCGTGCGGCGGTGACTCCTCGGCGAGTGCCGACGGACTCACCACCGTCACGGTCGGCACCGGCGGCAACATCTTCGACCTGCCCCTCAAAGTGGCCGACGCCAACGGCTACTTCCGCAAGCAGGGACTCAAGATCAAGTACGTGACGCTGACCGCCGCGACCGGGCCGTCCGCCCTCCAGGCGGGCTCCGTACAGTTCCTCCACGACAGCCCGACCGGGTTCGTGACCGCGCTCTCCAAGGGCCTCCCGGAGACCGCGCTCGCCGCCGACGGACTCGGCAACCCGCTGGGACTGGTCGTCAGCAAGAAGTTCGCCCAGGATCACGACCTGACCGCCTCGACACCGGCCGCAGACGTCGCGAAAGCCCTCGCCGACTCGACGGCGGGCGCCAGTTCGGCCAACACCAAGGCCGAGGCCGGGATCTTCCTCAAGTCCCACGGCGTCGACCCCACCAAGCTCAAGTGGGTGCAGTTGCCGAGCCCGGCCGCCGACAAGGCCGCGCTCAACAACCACGAGATCGACTGGTTCGTCACCTCCGAGCCGCTGCCCCTCCAGATCGCGGACTCCGGGGACGGCATCGTCGTGGCGACTCCGCTGACCGTGCCCGAATGGGACGCCGAGCACTCCGGATACAGCCAGTTCGTGGTGGCCCAGAAGAGCTACGCCGACGGGCACGCCGACCTCGTGAAGAAGTTCGTCACCGCCGTCGAGCAGGGCACCGCCTACATGCGGACCCACCTCGCCGACAAGCAGGACAAGACCGTGCTGGCCGTAGCGCAGAAGGCGCTGCCCGGCGTACCGGCGAAGGTGCTGGAAAGCAGCCTGGAACAGGTCGACTGGCCGGCCGAGGCGTCCATGGACGCGGCCACCTGGAACACCACCACGGCCTTCATCGACGCGATAGGCGCGCTCCCCGACGGAGCGAAGGTCACCACGAGCGACTGGACCAACAAGTACCTGCCATGACACGGCCGGCGGGCAAGCGGAAGGAGCAGACGATGGCGACTGCCACCAGTACCCCCGAGAACACGACCGAGGCCCCGGCCGCGACCGGACGACGACGCGGGACCGACAGCCGGTGGCGGGACACCGCCGTCGTGGTGGCGCTGCGCCTCGCGGTGATCGCGCTCTGCCTGGTCCTCTGGCAGGTGATGAGCGGACCGGTCATCCCTGAGTACGCCGTCAGCAAGCCCACCGACGTCTCGCACGCCCTGGGGAAGCTGCTCGGCTCCTCCTCCGGGTGGAACGACATCAGGGTGACGTCGATCGAGATCGTCGCCGGATTCGCCATCGGCGTCGTCCTCGGCACGGTGATGGGCCTGCTCCTGGGCTCCTTCCCGCTCGCCGGCCGGGTCCTGGAACCCCTGGTGGCCGCCGTCAACGGCATCCCCAAGATCGCCCTCGCCCCGCTCTTCCTGCTGTTCTTCGGCATCGGCCCCTGGTCGAAGATCAACATCGCCGTCACGGGCGTGTCCTTCGTCGTCTTCTACAACGTCTATCTCGGCCTGCGGCTGCGCGAGCGCGAACTCGTCGAGATCGTCCAGGTGATGGGCGGCCGCCGCCACCACGTCCTCGGCTACGTCACCATCCCCACCCTCGCCGCGCCCTTCTTCGCCGCCCTCAAGACCGGCGGCCCCCTCGCGATCCTCGGCGTCATCGGCGGCGAGTTCATCGCCTCCTCCGAAGGCGTCGGCCACGAACTGTTCACCTCGGCCATGAACCTCGACGCCGCGACCGAGTTCGCCGGACTGATCGTCCTGGTGGTGATGACTCTCGTCCTGAACGGCCTGCTGACGTGGCTGGACAAGTACGCGCTGAAGCGGCTGGGGCTGAGCCCACGGAGGTCGACCGAGCGCCGCACCGGTTGACCGCCGGACCACAACACCCCTGCTCACGCCGGGTTTCCCGGTCGCCCGCGGGACGGGCAACAGGAAACCCGTCGACCCCATGACTCCCCCGGGACAGGCTGATCCCGTCAGCACGAAGCACGGCCTGCGACGACGCAGGAGACCCACTAGGGGGAAACATGCGCACGATGTTCCGCGCCGCCGCCACGTTCGCGACCGCCGCCACCGCGCTGGTGGCGATGAGCGGGGCGGCCCAGGCGAAGCCCGCCGACGGGACGCCCTGGGACGGCTGCCCGTCCGGGGCGGTCTGCATCTACGGCCAGGGAGTCGACCCGGACGCCAACCCGCACCCGACCAACGTGTACTACAGCTACGGCGCCCACAACCTCAGCAACCAGGTGGGCGACCACTGGATCCTCAACAACCAGACCGGCGGCGCGACCGTGAGCGTGTGCAACGGCTACAACGGCACCAACTGCACGCAGACGATCGCTCAGGACTGGGCCTACCGCCTCGACTTCACACCCATCAACTCCATCACCCTCAACCGGCCGTAGCCGGATCCCTCACCACGGGGGAACACTGCCGGGACCGGTCCAAGACGGTCCCGGCAGTCCCGTTTTTCGCCACTCCGGGTGAAACGCTTGGCTCCCTGTCAGACCCCCGCAGTAGCCTGGGCATCCGCTGTCTCACGATCCGGGCAGGCAGTGCCAGGGGGGACGCCTTGGGGGATCAGCAGTACCAGCACGCGGCAGCCGACCGGTCCGACCAGCCGGGGAGCGCCGAGAGCACCGCACAGGCCACGTCGTCCTTTCCCGCGCAGCTCAGACAACTGCGCCGGGAACGCGGACTGTCGCTGGCCGATCTGGCGCGCCGGACGCACTACAGCAAGGGCTATCTCAGCAAGATCGAGACCGGCGTCAAGCGGGCGACCGTCGACGTGGCCCGCCAGTGCGACCACATCCTGCGCGCCGACGGCGAGTTGCTCAGACTGGTGCGCGAGGCCGGCCCGGCGGAGCGCGCCGGCGGACCGGCCACCGACGGCAGCGCGCCCGCCTGTCCGTATCGCGGACTGGCGGCGTTCACCCCGCAGGACGCGGCCTGGTTCTTCGGCCGGGAGCGGGCCACGGCCGCGCTCGTCGAGCGGGTCTTCCAACGCGTCGGCGGCGGACCGCTGTTGCTGGTCGCCCCGTCCGGCGCCGGCAAGTCCTCGCTCCTGAACGCCGGTCTCGTCCCCGCCCTGCGCCGCCCCGGCGGCTTCCCGATGCCCGGCGCCGAGCGCTGGCCGGTGATCAGGTTCACGCCCACCGTCCATCCGCTGGCCGAGCTCCTCGAACGGACGGCGAAGGTCCTCGGCAGCGATCTCGACCTCACCGCCCAGCAGGTGGCCGAGCGCCCCGACGTCCTGCTGGAAGCGGTCCGCGCCCGCTCGGAGGGTGCCCCGACCGGCCCCGACGGGCGCCTCCCGCCACCGGTCCTGCCGGTGCTGCTGGTCGACCAGTTCGAGGAACTGTTCACCCTCTGCTCCGACGAGAGCGAGCGACGGGCCTTCGTCCGGGTCCTGTGGGCGCTGTCCACCGGCCCGGACCCCGCCGTCGTCGTCCTCGGCGTCCGCGCCGACTTCACCGGCCGCTGCCTCGAACTCCCGGAACTCGCCCCGGTGTTCACCGACGGACTGTTCGTCCTGCTCCCCATGTCCGTGGCCGAACTGCGGGAATCCATCACCCGCCCCGCCGAACTCGCCGGCGTCACCCTCGAACCCGGCCTGGTCCCCCTGCTGCTGCGCGACGCCGGACTGCGCGACGAACCCGGCACCGCCCACCCCTCCACCACCCCCGACGACACGCCCTCCGGCGCCCTGCCCCTCGTCTCCCACGCCCTGCTCGCCACCTGGCAGCAGCGCGAGAACACCACCCTCACCGTGGCCGGTTACGAGCGCACCGGCGGCATCCAGGGTGCCGTCGCCCGCACCGCCGAGACCGTGTTCGCCCAGCTCTACCCGGCCGAGCAGAAGACCATCCGGCGCGTCCTGTCCCGGCTCGTGCACGTCTCCGACGAGGGCACCGTCGCGACCCGCCGCCGCGCCGGCCGCAGCGCCCTCATGGAACAACTCGCCGACGCGGACGCCGCGTCGGCCGCCCTCGACGTCTTCGTCCGGGCCCGGCTGATCACCGTGGACAGCGACACCGTCGAGATCACCCACGAGGCCCTGCTGCGCGCCTGGCCCCGGCTGCGCGACTGGATCCACGCCGACCGCGCCGGACTCCTCATCCACCAGCAACTCGCCCACGCCGCCGCCGAATGGGAGCGCGAGAACCGCGACCCGTCCGCCCTCTACCGCGGCACCCGGCTCGACACGGTCCGCTCCTGGGCCGACGAACTCGACGGCCGCGCCCGCCTCGGCCCCCGCGAGGAGGCCTTCCTCCGCGCCAGCCAGGCCGAAGAGGACGCGCGTCAGCATCTGGCGAGGCGTCAGATCCGGTTACGGCAGGCCCTGTTCGCGACGCTCGCCGTCCTCCTGGGCCTCGCCGTGACGGCCGGCGCCCTCGCCTACCAGCAGCGCGCCAGTGCCCTCGACCAGGAGCGCGTCGCCCGCTCCCAGGCCCTCGCCGTGCAGTCCACCTCCCTGGCCGGCAGCCAGCCCGAGGCCTCGATGCTGCTCGCCGAGGAGGCCTACCGCGCCGACCGCACCCCCGAGGCCCGCGGCGCCCTCCTCAGCACCCAGGCCCAGGCCTTCTCGGCCCGCCTCGCCGGCCGGCACGGGCCGGTCAACGCGGTCGCCTTCGCCCCCGACGGCAGCCTCCTCGCGACGGCCGGCGCGCACGGCACCGTACAACTGCGCCGCACCGCCGACCACCGCACGACCGCCACCCTCAGCCTCCCCGGCCGGGTCCGCTCGGTCGGCTTCAGCCCCGACGGGGCCACCCTCGCGGCGACATCCCTGGACGGGCCGGTACGGATCTGGGGCACCGCCGACCACAGGCTGCGGGCCGTGCTGCCCGCGAGCTCCACGGACGCCCGCGCGCTCGCCTTCGACCCCCGCGGCCGTACCCTCGCGGTCGCAGGCGAGGATGGAACGGTCCAACTGTGGGACATCGGCGCGGGCCACCCCTCCGTGGTGCGGCTCCTCGGGCACACCGGCCGGGTCAACACCCTGGCCTACGCCCCGGACGGCCGGACCCTGGCCTCGGGCGGCGCCGACCGGACCGTACGTCTGTGGGACACCGACCGGGACCGGTCCCGCGCCGTGCTCAAGGGGCACACGGACGAAGTGCTCGGGGTGGCGTTCGCGCCGGACGGGCGGAGCGTGGCATCCGGGGGCGTAGACCGGACCGTACGTCTGTGGGATGTGGCCTCGGACCGGTCCACGGCGACGCTGACCGGACACAGCGACGACGTCAACGCGGTCGCCTACACGCCCGACGGCGGCACGGTCGTCAGCGCGGGCGGCGACGGCACGACCCGGCTGTGGGACGTGCGCACCGGACGGCCGGCCGCGATCCTCGCCGGGCACACCGACTACGTGATGTCCGTCGCCGTGGACTCCACCGGGACGACCCTGGCCACCGGCGGCTTCGACCAGTCGGTGGTGCTGTGGGACCTGCGCGGCCCGGTGCTGACGGCCCGTCCGTTCACCGAGGTCTCGCAGGCCGCGTACAGCCCGGACGGCACACTCCTGGCGACCGCCGACGCGGACCACACCGTACGGCTGTGGGACGTGGCCCGGCGCCGGATGGTGTCGACGTTCACGGGCCACCGCGAGAGCGTGTTCTCGGTGGCGTTCGCCCCGGACGGCCGCACCCTCGCCTCGGCGGGCTCGGACGGCACGATCCGGCTGTGGGACGTCCGCACGCACCGCCCGTCGGCGACCCTCACCGGCCACACCGGGGACGTCTTCTCCGTCGCGTTCGCGCCCGACGGCCGCACCCTCGCCTCCGCGGGCGCCGACCGCACGGTCCGTGCGTGGGACCTCGCGAGCCACCGCCAACTCGCCGTCCTCAAAGGCCACTCGGACTCCGCCAACGATGTCACGTACAGCCCGGACGGCCGCGTCCTCGCCAGCGCGGGCGACGACCTGACCGTCCGTCTGTGGGACACGGCGGCCCACACTCCGCTCGCCACCCTCACCGGCCACACCGGCGCTGTCCGGGGTGTGGCCTTCAGCCCCGACGGACGGACCCTGGCGAGCAGCAGCAACGACGGCACCGTCCGCCTGTGGGACGTCCGCCACCGCCGCTTCGAGGCCTCCCTCACCGGCCACACCGGATCCGTGCGCGGCCTCGCCTTCTCGCCGGACGGCCGGCTCCTCGCGAGCAGCGGCAGCGACCGTACGGTCCGGCTCTGGGACCTGTCCGGGCGGCCGTGGGCCACGCTCACCGGGCACACGAACGCGGTGTGGGGCGTCGCGTTCGCGCCCGACGGAGCGACCCTCGCCAGCAGCAGCAACGACGGGACCGTACGGCTGTGGGACCTGGACCTCGGCGCTCAGCTCACCCGGATCTGCACGCTGCGCACGGCGATCGGCCCCGAGGAGCGCGGGACGCTGCTGCCGGGGCTGCCCGTGTCCTTCACCTCCGGGTGCGCGAAGCCCTGACCGGGGGGCCAACTCCCCTGGTGGGGCGGGTTTCCCCAGGGTTTCCCGTTGCCTCTCGGCGTGGGGTGACGCCGGGTCCTCGACCGGCCGGGCCGGGCTCGGCAGGCTGGTGCCCGACCAGTCTCGGACCACAGAAAACGGGGGTCCCGGCATGCTTCGGCGGACCGGAATCATCGGCACACTCATCGGGCTCCTCGCCTTCCTCCTCTGGGCGCCCGCGGCCGTCGCGGCGCCGGCCGCACCGGCGGCGAGCGGCTGCGGTGTCCTCGCACCGGGCGCCTCGGCCGCCGCGCAGAGCGCGATCGCCGCGGCCTGCGCCCAGGTCGACGCGGGCACCTGGTACACGTGGGGCGGCGGACACGGCGCGCAGCCCGGCGCCACCTACGGCCAGGTCGACCCCACCGACCCGGCCAGCGAACACGACCCCGAGCGGCTCGGCTTCGACTGCTCGGGTCTCGTCCGCTACGCCTACGCGCAGGCCGCCGGCTCCGACATCCTCGACGGCGACGCGAGCCGGCAGTACTACACGACCCGCGCCGCCGCCCGCTTCACCGCCGCCCAGGGCCTCGCCCCGCTGCTCCCCGGCGACCTGCTGGCCTACGGCGACTCCGCGGACCTGCACCACATCGCGATCTACCTCGGCGCCGGCAAGATGGTCGAGGCGAAGCAGTCCGGCACGCATCTGATGGTCAGTGATGTCCGCCTGAGCCCCGACTACTTCGGTGCCGTCCGCGTCAACACCGGTGCGGTGACCGGGCATGTCTTCCGGACCTGGGGCACCGGCGTCTGGACGAAGACGGCGCCCTCCGTCGGCGCCGGCCGCGTCTACGCCTTCCCCGGTCCGACCTCCGTCCGCGTCGAGTGCCAGAAGCACGCGGAGCTCGTCACCTCGGACGGCTACACCAACGACGCCTGGTCCTACCTGCCCGACTACAAGGCCTGGGTGACCAACATCTACATCCAGGGACCGGCCTGGCTCGACGGCGTCCCCACCTGCGCCTGAAAAACCGGGTGCCCCACCCTCACGGGCTTCCCTACACTCGCCACATCCGTTGACGAGTGAGGGGAGCCCGCCGTGCGTGACCGCACCGCCGTGATCCTCCTGTCCTCGTCCCTCCGGTGCCCGCCGCGCGGCCGGCACCGGATGCCCGTGACGTGACAGCGATCTGACACGACGTCAACTGCTCGCTCTCGTACGGGAATCGCGCCGCCCTGCACGGAATCACTTTCGAAAGGCCACGGGCCGTGCGCACCGAACGCCCTCCCACCACCCCGCTCTCCGCCGTCCGCAACCTGGGCATCCTCGCCCACGTCGACGCCGGCAAGACCACCGTCACCGAGCGGTTCCTCTACCTCACCGGCACCACCCACAAGCGCGGTGAGGTCCACGACGGCACGACCGTCACCGACTTCGACCCCCAGGAGCGCGACCGTGGCATCACCATCTTCGCCGCGGCCGTCACCTGCGCCTGGGACGGTCACCGGATCAACCTGATCGACACCCCGGGCCATGTCGACTTCGCCGACGAGGTGGAACGGTCCCTGCGTGTCCTCGACGGCGCGATCGCGGTGTTCGACGCCGTCGCGGGCGTGGAGCCGCAGAGCGAGTCGGTGTGGCGCCAGGCCGACCGCTACGGCGTACCGCGCATCGCCTTCGTCAACAAGCTGGACCGCGCGGGCGCCGACCTCGACACGGCCGTCGCCTCGATCCGCGAACGGCTCCATCCGGCGCCGCTGGTGGTGCAGTTGCCGATCGGCACGGAGAGCGGGTTCACCGGAGTCGTCGATCTGCTGCGGCTACGGGCCCTGGTGTGGACCGACGGCAGCGACACACCGGCGGAACTCCCGGTACCGGACAGCCTGTTGGCGGAGGCACGGCGGCGCAGACGGCTGCTGGAGGAAGCGGTGGCGGAGCTGCACCCGGTCGCCCTGGAGGAGTTCTACGCCGAATCCACCCTGTCGGCCGAGACGTTGAGCGCGGCGCTGCGCGACCTGACCCGCACCGGGGACGGTCTGGTCGTGCTGTGCGGCTCGGCCTACCGCAACCGCGGCATCGAGCCGCTGCTGGACGCCGTGGTGGCGTACCTGCCCGCGCCGTCGGACGTGCCGCCGGTACGGGGGACGTACGACGGCGGCGAGCAGGAGCGGGCGGCGGATCCTCGACTGCCGTTCTCCGCGCTGGCGTTCAAGGTGAGTGCGGCCGGCACCGGACGGCTGACGTATCTGCGGATCTATTCGGGCACGATCGAGAGGGGAGACACGGTGTGGGACCCGGGCGCGCGGCGCACCGAGCGGATCGGGCGCATCCTGCGGGTACAGGCCGACCGGCACGAACGACTGGAGCGGGCGGTCGCCGGGGACATCGTCGCCGTGGCCGGACTCAAGTCCGCCCGCGCCGGCTCGACCCTGTGCGCACCGGACGCCCCGCTCCTGCTCGAACCGCCCACGGTCGCCGACCCGGTGGTCTCGGTGGCGGTCGAGGCCCGCAGGAGCACCGACACCGACAGGCTGGCGTCGGCGCTCGCCCGACTGGCCGAGGAGGACCCGTCGTTGGTCGTACGGACCGACACCGAGACCGGCCAGACGGTCCTGTCCGGCATGGGCGAACTGCACCTGGAGGTCGCGGTGGAGAAGATCCGCCTGGCCACCGGCGTGGAGGTCACCGTGGGCCGCCCGAGGGTGGCCTACCGGGAGACGGTCGTGCGCGGAGTGTCCGGACTGGTCTACCGGCACGTCAAACAGGACGGCGGATCGGGGCAGTTCGCGCACGTGGTGCTGGACGTGGAACCGCTCGACGGCTCCGGCTCCGGCTTCGAGTTCCGCTCGGCG
The DNA here is from genome assembly GCF_036227225.1 of Streptomyces sp. NBC_01478. Taxonomy (GTDB): domain Bacteria; phylum Actinomycetota; class Actinomycetes; order Streptomycetales; family Streptomycetaceae; genus Streptomyces. The sequence continues at coordinate 9,647,002 of NZ_CP109444.1, forward strand.
GTCGTCGGCGGGCGGGTGCCGCAGGAGTACGTCCGCTCGGTGGAGGCCGGGTGCCGTGACGCCCTCGCCGAGGGGCCGATCGGCGGCTTCCCGGTGACCGGGCTGCGCGTCACGCTGACCGACGGGGCGACCCATGTGAAGGACTCCTCGGAGCAGGCGTTCCGCACGGCCGGCCGCCTCGGCCTGCGGGAAGCCCTGCGCGCCTGCGAGACGGTCCTCCTCGAACCGGTCGTCGAGGTCACCGTCACCGTGCCCGAGGACGCGGTCGGCGGAGTCCTCGGCGACCTGGCCGCCCGCCGCGGCCGCGTCACCGGCTCGACGACCCGCACGGCCTCGGCGATCGTCACGGCGACCGTGCCCCTGTCCGAACTCTTCGGCTACGCCACGCGGTTGCGCAGCCGGACCCAGGGCCGGGGCACGTTCACGGCTCGGCCGACCGGGTACGCGCGGGTGCCGGGCGGGGTGACGACCCGGTAGCGACGCACGGGCGGGAGGCGCCTCCACACGGGGCGCCTCCCGTCACCGGTCCCGGAGAGGCGGGCCTGGCGCGAACTCACGTACAGGGCAGGGCGGTTGCACGTTCTGCCGTGGGCCGGAGGTGTCGCGGCGTGGGATGCGGTTGCACGGCAGCAGCAGCCGGCCACGGGCCGAGGGACGTTCCTCACCCGTCCGACGGAGTGTCCGCCGGCGCCGGGTGCGGCCGGGACCGCCCGCCGGCCGTCCCTGGGCGGGAGGTGTCCCGGTGAGACACCTCCCGCCGCCTGCCCGTGGGAGGCTCGCTCGGGTTGGAACGTTCCCGTGTGCCGACCCGACAACCTGGGAGCACCGCATGATCTTCATCGCCGTACGGTTCCCCGTCCGCCCGGAGTACCGCGACACATGGCTCGACCGGGTCGCCGACTTCACCGCCGCGACCCGGGCCGAGCCCGGCAACCTCTTCTTCGAGTGGTCCGTGGACGCGGCGGACCCCAACCGCTTCGTCCTGCTGGAGGCGTTCGCGTCCCCGGAGGCCGGCGCCGCCCACGTCGGCTCCGAGCACTTCAAGGCGGCCGTGGCGTGGATGCCGGACGTCGTCGCCGCGACGCCCGACATCATCAACGTCGAGGTGGAGGGCGGGGGTTGGTCACCGATGGCGGAGATCACCCCACGGGTGTGACGGTGGCGGGTGCGGACCGGAGGGGGAGCTCCGGCCCGCACCCGCCACGACCTCAGGGGTACGACACCACCGTGGACGGGATCGTCGACGTGCCCGAAGTCGCCGCGCCCGTCTCGTTGATGACGTGTTCGTACTGGCCCTGTCCGCCGAGCGAGACGACCAGCAGGTCGTGGAACTTCACGCCCGACCGGTTCGGTGCGGCGAAGCCGTTGTGCTGCACGATCGTCGGGGCGACGTTGTAGTAGCAGTAGCTGCCCAGACCCCAGCCCTCGTGCACGGTCACGTTGTCACCTACCTTGTAGGCCGCGTACCCCTTGATCGAGCCGTTCTGGATCGCCGCCTGGTTCGGGGCGTCGTACGCCTTCTCGTTCTGGAAGAAGATCGTGCGGCCCCGCTCGCCGTTCCACTGCACGTCGTACTTGTTGAAGTGCTCCACGAACAGGCCGGTGGCCAGCACGTCGGCGCCGTTCACGACGAGGCCGTAGTCCGCCCGGTTGGTGTCCCAGCCGATGCCCGTGCCGTGGTCGGCGCGCCAGAGCCAGGTGTGGTCGACGATCGTGTGGCGGTTGTTGACGACCATGCTGGTGGTGGCCTTGCCCGCGCCCGCGCCGCCGATGCGGACGAACACGTCCTGGACGGTGGTCGGGTTGGCCGAGTGGTCCGTCGTCGTGCCCGAAGGGCCCACTTCCAGCAGGGTGGTGGAATTGACCGTGCCCGCGTCGATCAGGAACCCGGCCAGGCGTACGCCGTCCACGTCGGCGGTCTTGAGGGCCGTGACTCCGTTGTCGGGGACGAGAGTTGCGTAACCCAGGCCCAGGACAACGGTGTTGGCGCGGTTCACCTGGATCGGCTGGTCCAGGTGGTAGATGCCCGGGGTCAGCAGGAGGTGAAGTCCCTGTGTGAGCGCCTGGTTGAGGGTCGCGGCCGTGACGCCCGGCTTCGCGACGTAGAACTGCGACAGGGACAGCGAGGTGCCGCGCGGTGTGCCGTTGCCCCAGGTCACGCCGCTCGCGTTGGTGCGCTTCTCGGGGAGGAAGACGCGGTACTCGGTGCCGTTGAGGTAGAGGAAGGGCTTCTCTCGGGAGACCGGTGTCGTGGCCAGCGTGGTGTACACCGGGTTCGGGAAGCCCTGCGCGGGAGCGCCCTGCACGCCCGAGAACACCATGTTCCAGACGCCGTTGAGCCAACTGCCGATCGCGCTGTCCCGGGTGTACCACTGCTGCTGCGAGTACGGCTGGACCTGGCCGTCGATCCGGCTGTCGGCGATGTAGCCGCCGCTGGCCCAACCGTAGCCGTTCGGCGCGAGGTTGAGGCTGCCGCGCACATGCATCCGCCGGAAGGGGGCCGCCTGAGCCACGGCCCACCTGTTGGTTCCGCTGACCGGGACGAGCGCGAGGTTCTCCGCCGAACGCCAGAAGTTCTGCGTGGCGTTGCCGTTGAACCAGCCCGCGTCGACCGTGACGTCACCGTTGATCGTGGTGTCGTCGGGGGAGAGGCCGAGGCCCGCGATCGAGGTGTAGAAGCCGAGCTGGGCGTTGAGCCCGGAGTAGGTGCCGGGCTTGAAGAAGAAGGCGTAGCGGCCGGTGCCGAACTGGGCCGTCTCCTGCTGGGCGAAGATCTGGTCCAGCTTCGCCTGGATGCCGGCGGTCGACGGGTCGAAGACGATCACGTTGGGGCCGAGATCGCCGCCGCCCGGCAGGGCAAGTGGCTTGTTCGCGACGGGAGTTGTGGGGGCTGCGGACGCGGCGGAGGCGGTTGCGGGCAGCCCGGCCAGGGCGGACACCGCGGCGGCGGCACCGAGGACGGCTCTGCGGGGAACTGGGGACATAAGGCGGCTCTCCTTGTTCATGAAATGAACGCCGGTGGGGTTGGGAGCGCTCTCTCGCGGGGGAATGCTTCAGGTCCGTGAACGCGGCCGTCAAGAGGTACGACCGAGTTCGACGAGTGGCGTCCAAACTCTTGACGCCTTTGGCTTCCGAGGTTTAACTCACGTCCTAAATTAAGTCGTGAGTGCATTCCCTGAAGGGACACCCGGAGTATGCGCAGCATCCGAGCCGCGGCCGTAGGCGCCGTCACCATGTCACTCGCCCTTGCGGCCACGGCCTGCGGAGGCGGTTCGTCCACGGGTGGGGGATCCAACGACTCGCCCAAGACGCTCACCTACTGGGCCTCCAACCAGGGCGCCAGCATCGCGATCGACAAGAAGGTCCTGCAGCCCGAGCTCGACAAGTTCAAGCAGCAGACCGGCATCACGGTGAAGCTGGAGGTCGTGCCCTGGTCCGACCTGCTCAACCGCATCCTCACCGCGACGACTTCCGGCCAGGGCCCCGACGTCCTGAACATCGGCAACACCTGGAGCGCCTCCCTCCAGGCCACCGGCGCCTTCCTGCCGTGGAGCACGGCCAACTTCGCGAAGATCGGCGGCAAGGACCGCTTCGTCGACTCCGCGCTCGGCTCGACCGGCGCCGTGGGCAAGGACCCGGCCGCCGTCCCGCTGTACTCGATGGCGTACGCGCTCTACTACAACAAGCAGATCTTCGCCGACGCGGGCATCTCCCAACCCCCGGCCACCTGGGCCGAGTTGGTGGCCGACGGAAAGAAGATCGAGGCGAAGGGCAAGCAGGCCCTGGGCGCCGAGGGCGCCAACGTCTCCGAGAACATCCACCACACCTTCGTCTTCGCCAAGCAGCACGGCGCCGACTTCTTCACCGCCGACGGCAAGGCCGACTTCACCAACGACGGTGTCGTGGCCGCCGTCAAGCAGTACGTCGACCTGATGGCCAAGGACAAGGTCATCCCGGTCGGCAACGCCGAGTACGCGCAGAACCAGTCCGTCAGCGACTTCGCCAAGGGCAAGACGGCGATGCTGATGTGGCAGTCCGCGTCCGCCAACCTCAAGTCGCAGGGCATGAGCGACAGCGCCTACGGCATCGCCCCGATACCCGTGCAGTCCGGCACCCCCGGCACGGGCGCGCAGGTGAACTCGATGGTGGCCGGCATCAACCTGGCCGTCTTCAAGAACACCGACAACCTCGACGGCTCGACCAAGTTCGTGAAGTTCATGACGAGCGACGCCGAGCAGAAGATCCTCAACACCGCCTACAGCTCCATCCCGCCGGTGAAGGCCGCGCAGGAGGACACGGCGTTCAACACCCCGGCGAACTCCGTCCTGAAGAACACCCTCGCGACCAGCGCCGCCGCGCTGCCGCAGGTCGCGGACGAGTCGCAGTTCGAGACGGCGGTCGGTACGGCGGTCAAGGACCTGTTCGCCGACGCCGCCGCCGGACGCGCGGTCACCACCGCGTCCGTCAAGGCGGAGCTCGAAAAGGCCCAGCAGCAGATGCCGGCGAAGTGAGTGCGACTGTGACGAGCACTGTCACCCCGGAGGCCGCCGTGCGGAAGAACCCTTCCGACCCGGCGGCCCCCGGCCCGCGCCGGCGGCGCGGCGAACGGATCCGCCGCATCGGACTGCCGTACCTGCTGCTCCTGCCCGCCCTGTTCCTCGAACTCCTGGTCCACCTGGTGCCGATGGTCATCGGCATCGTCATGAGCTTCAAGGAGCTCACCCAGTTCTACATCCGCGACTGGGGCACCGCGCCCTGGTCCGGCTTCGACAACTACAAGGTCTCGGTGGACTTCAGCGCCCCCGTCGGCAAGGCGCTCCTCCACTCCTTCTTCGTCACCGTCGGCTTCACCCTGCTCTCGGTCGCCTTCTGCTGGCTCCTCGGCACGGTCACCGCGATCTACCTGCAGGACAACTTCCGCGGCCGGGGCTTTCTGAGAGCGCTCTTCCTCATCCCGTACGCGCTCCCGGTCTACGCGGCCGTGATCACCTGGGTGTTCATGTTCCAGCACGACAACGGCCTGGTGAACCACGTCCTGCACGATCAACTGCACATCACGAGCAAGCCGTCGTTCTGGCTGATCGGCGACAACAGCTTCTACGCCCTGCTGATCGTGCACGTGTGGAAGGGCTGGCCGTTCGCCTTCCTCATCGTGATGGCCGGCCTGCAGAACATCCCCAAGGAGCTGTACGAGGCGGCCTCGATCGACGGCGCCGGCCTGCTGCAGCAGATCCGCCGCATCACCCTGCCGTCACTGCGCCCGGTCAACCAGGTGCTGGTCCTCGTCCTGTTCCTGTGGACGTTCAACGACTTCAACACGCCGTACGTCCTGTTCGGCAGGGCGGCCCCCGAGGCGGCCGACCTCATCTCGGTGCACATCTACCAAGCCTCGTTCGTCACCTGGAACTTCGGCACGGGCTCGGCGATGTCGGTCCTGCTGCTCCTGTTCCTGCTCGTCGTCACCGGCGTGTATCTCGTGTTCACCTCACGCGGACGGAAAGCGGCCGATGTCTAGCCCCACCTCACCCATGGCCCCGCCCCGCTCCTTCATCTGGTCGCGGCGGATCTTCCTCACCCTGCTCACCGGCTTCGTCCTGGTGCCGGTGTACGTCATGCTCTCCAGCTCCCTGAAACCGCTCTCGGACGTCACGGGCAAGTTCCGCTGGCTGCCGAGCGGGCTCACGATCCGCCCGTACATCGACATCTGGTCGACGGTCCCGCTCGCGAAGTACTTCATGAACTCGCTGATCGTGTCCGTCGCCGCGACCCTCTGCTCGGTGGTGATCGCGGTCTTCGCCGCGTACGCCGTCAGCCGCTACGAGTTCCGCGGCAAACGCGTCTTCACGGTCACCGTCCTGTCGACGCAGATGTTCCCCGGCATCCTCTTCCTCCTCCCGCTGTTCCTCCTCTACGTCAACATCGGCAACGCCACGGGCATCGCCCTGTTCGGCTCGCGCGGCGGGCTGATCCTGACGTATCTGACCTTCTCGCTCCCGTTCTCCATCTGGATGCTGATCGGCTACTTCGACTCCGTGCCACGGGACTTGGACGAGGCCGCGCTGGTGGACGGCTGCGGACCGCTCGGCGCGCTGCTGCGCGTCGTCGTCCCCGCCGCGATCCCCGGCATCGTCGCGGTCGCCGTCTACGCCTTCATGACCGCGTGGGGCGAGGTCCTCTTCGCCTCCGTGATGACCAACGACGCCACCCGCACGCTGGCCGTCGGACTGCAGGGCTACTCCACGCTCAACGACGTGTACTGGAACCAGATCATGGCCGCCTCGCTGGTCGTCAGCGTGCCCGTGGTCGCCGGCTTCCTGCTGCTCCAGCGCTATCTCGTCGCCGGGCTGACGGCGGGCGCCGTCAAGTGACCCACCCGACCAACTCCGCTGACCGTAAAGGGACTTCAGTGACCATCGACTTCGCAGCACTCCCGCACGACTTCCTGTGGGGCACGGCCACCGCGGCGTACCAGATCGAGGGAGCCGTCGCCGAGGACGGACGCGCGCCGTCGATCTGGGACACCTTCTCGCACACTCCCGGCAAGATCGACAACGACGACAACGGCGACGTCGCCTGCGACCACTACCACCGCTGGCGCGAGGACATCGGCCTGATGCGCCAACTCGGCGCCAACGCCTACCGGTTGTCGATCGCCTGGCCCCGGGTGCTCCCCGGCGGCGACGGCCCGGTGAACCCCAAGGGCCTCGCGTTCTACGACGAGTTGGTGGACGGACTCCTGGCGGCGGGCATCACCCCCTCCGTCACCCTCTACCACTGGGACCTGCCCCAGGCGCTCCAGGACCGCGGCGGCTGGCCCGAGCGCGCCACCGCCGAGCACTTCGCCGCGTACGCCTCGGTCGTCGCCGAACGCCTCGGCGACCGCGTCACCCACTGGACCACCCTCAACGAGCCCTCCTGCTCGGCGTGGATCGGCCACCTCGAAGGCAAGATGGCGCCCGGTTGGACCGATCTAACTGCCGCCGTCCGTGCCTCGTACCACCTGCTCCTCGGCCACGGCCTCGCCGCCCAGGCGATCCGCGCCGCCGCCCCGAACGCCCAGGTCGGCATCGTCAACAACCTCTCCACGGTCTACCCCGCCAGCGACCGAGACGAGGACGTCCGGGCCGCCCGTCGGCAGGACGGTCACGTCAACCGCTGGTGGCTCGACCCGGTCCACGGCCGCGGCTTCCCGGCCGACATGGTCGAGACGTACGGCGTCGAACTCCCCGAACAGCCGGGCGACTTGGCGACCATCGCAGCCCCGCTCGACTGGCTCGGCCTGAACTACTACTTCCCGGCGACCGTCGCCGACGCCCCCGACGGCCCCGCCCCCTACACCCGCGCCGTGCGCCGCCTCGGCGTCCCGCGCACCGGCATGGACTGGGAGATCGACGCCTCCGGCATCGAGACCCTGCTGCTCCGCCTCACCGAGGAGTACGACCCGCGCCGGATCTACGTCACCGAGAACGGCTCCTCGTTCCCCGACGTCGTACGTCCCGACGGCACCGTCGACGACCCGGAACGCCAGGACTACCTGGTCCAGCACCTCGCCGCCTGCGCCTCGGCGGCCCGCAAGGGCGCCCCGCTGGCCGGCTACTTCGCCTGGTCGCTGCTCGACAACTTCGAGTGGGCGTACGGCTACGACAAGCGCTTTGGACTGGTCCACGTGGACTACGAGACCCAGGTCCGCACGATCAAGGGCACCGGCCGCCGGTACGCGGACATCATCCGCGACCACCGCAGCTCGGCGCGGCGCGCGGCCTGACCGAGACCGTCCCGGTGGGTGCGGGTGGGGGAGCCCCCGCCCACCGGGGCACCATCAACCCCATGTGTGTCATGTGCACGTCATCACGATCACCCCCAGAAGGAGTTCCGCCCCTCAAGGAGACCCGCATGCCCACCCGCACCCTGCTCACGGCGCTCACCGCGCTGGCCCTGCTCACCGCCACCCCGGCCCTCGCCGCCCCCGCCCCGCAGGCCGCCGTCGCGGCGACCTGGGACACCGACCGCGCGGCCGCCGCCTACGCCGCGAACCCGGCCGCCGTCACCGCCTCCGGCAGCGAGAACGCCGGCACCACCCCCGGCCTCGCCTTCGACGGCGACGGATCGACCCGCTGGTCCAGCAACTTCGCCGACGACGCCTGGATCCGCCTCGACCTCGGCACCACCCTCCGCGTCGACCGCGTCACCCTCGACTGGGAGGCCGCCTACGGCAAGAGATACGTCCTGGAGATCTCGAAGAACGGCGCCGACTGGACCCCCTTCTACACGGAGACGGCCGGCACCGGAGGCTCGGTCACCACGAGCACGTACCCCCAGGAAGTGACGGGCCGTTACATCCGCTTGCGCGGTTTGGAACGTGCCACGCCCTACGGCTACTCCCTCTACTCCTTCAAGGTCTACGGCGGCGAACCGGCCCCCACCTCCACGACCCGCACCAACCTCGCCCTGAATCACCCGGCGTACTCCAACTACTACCAGCACAACGGCAATTCACCGACGTACGTCACCGACGGCGGCTGGCCCGCCAACCTCAAGGACGACGCGACCCGTTGGGCCGGCGACTGGAACGCCGACCGCTGGGTCTCGGTCGACCTCGGCGCGACCTCGACGATCGACACGGTCGACTTCTACTGGGAATCCGCCTACGCCGTCGACTACTTGCTCCAGGTCTCCGACGACAACAGCACCTGGCGCACGGTCTACGAACCCTCGGCCGCCGACATCGCCGCCCGCCGCGCGAACGTCCAGGCCCCCGCCGACGCGACGGGCCGCCACGACACGGTGACGCTGCCCCAGCCCGTGACCGGTCGCTACGTCCGCATGCTCGGCAAGGAACGCCGCTCCTTCTACAACCCGGCGCCCTACACGGCCCAATTCGGCTACTCGCTCTACGAGTTCCAGGTCTGGGGCACCGGCGGCAGCGCGGCGGCGGCCTACCCCGCACTCCCCGGCGACCAGTCGGGCACGTACCAGACGACGTTCTTCGACGACTTCACGTCGGCCGCCCTGGACCGCTCCAAGTGGCGGGTCGTGCGGACCGGCACGGAGATGGGCTCGGTCAACGGCGAGTCCCAGGCGTACGTCGACTCGACGGACAACGTCCGTACGCAGAACGGTGAGTTGATCCTCGCGGCGAAGTACTGCAAGGGCTGCACGCAGGCAGGCGGCGGCACGTACGACTTCACGTCGGGCCGCATCGACACCAACACCCACTTCGACTTCACCTACGGCAAGGTCAGCGCCCGTATGAAACTGCCGGTCGGCGACGGGTTCTGGCCCGCCTTCTGGCTGCTCGGCAGCAACGTCGACGACCCGTCGGTGTCCTGGCCGGCCTCCGGCGAGACCGACATCATGGAGAACATCGGCTACCCGACCTGGACGAGCACGGCTCTCCACGGCCCCGGCTATTCGGCGGACGGCAACATCGGCGCCCGCCAGACGTACCCGAACGCCGGCACGGCCGACCAGTGGCACACGTACGCCGTCGAATGGACCCCGACCGCGATGCGCTTCTACGTCGACGACAGCCTCGTCCAGGAGACCACCCGCAACAAACTCGAATCGACCCGAGGCCAATGGGTCTACGACCACAACCAGTACGTCATCCTCAACCTCGCCCTGGGCGGCGCGTATCCGGCCGGCTGGAACCAGGTCACCACGCCGTACTGGGGCCTGCCGCAGTCGAGCGTCGACAAGGTCGCGGCCGGGGGAGTGCAGGCGGAGGTGGACTGGGTGCGGGTCGAGCAGAAGAGGTGAGAGCTGGACCGGTCCGGAGCGCGGCACCGGACCGGCCCGTTCGCCGCACGCACCGCGCCCGGGAATCCGGTTGCCGCAGGACCGGCCCCCTGACACGCTCACGCCCATGCCGACCTTCGCCGCACCCGACGGAACCCGCCTCGCCCATCACGTGGAGGGCGACGGCCCGCCCCTGATCTGCCTCCCCGGCGGACCGATGCGCGACTCGGCCTACCTCGGCACCCTCGGCGGCCTGACCGCCCATCGTCGCCTGATCCGGCTGGATCTACGCGGCACGGGCGCGTCGGAGGTGCCCCAGGACCCGGCGTCGTACCGCTGCGACCGCCTGGTGGACGACGTCGAGGCCCTGCGCGAGCACCTGGGCCTGGACCGCATCGACCTGCTCGCGCACTCGGCCGGGGCGAACCTGGCCGCGCTGTACACGGCCCGCCACCCGGACCGCGTGGCCCGACTGACCCTGGTCACGCCCAGCGTCTACGCGGTGGGCATCGGGATCTCGGCCGAGGACCGCCTGGCGGTGGCGCGACTGCGCGGGTCCGAACCGTGGTTCGGACCCGCGTTCACCGCCCTGGAGGAGATCACCGCGGGCCGTGCGACCTCCGACTCCTGGGAGGCCATCGCGCCCTTCGCATACGCCCGTTGGGACGAGCGGGCCCGCGCCTTCGAGGAGGCCGACGAGAAGCAGAGGAATGCGGAGGCCGCGGCCGCCCACGCCGCCGAAGGCGCCTTCAGCCCGGCCGACACCCGTACGGCGCTGGCCGGCTTCACGTCCCCGGTGCTCGTCCTCGCCGGGGAGTTCGACATCTCCGCCCCACCGCGCGCGATGGCGGAGTACGCGGAGCTGTTCCCGAACGCCGAGTTCGCGGTCCAGCCGGGCGCGGGGCACATGCCGTGGCTGGACGACGCCGAGCGGTTCGTCGCGCTGGTGGAGTCCGTCAGCAGTCCCTGAACTCCGGTGACTGGTTCAGGACTTGGGACCGCACCGACGTGAACCGCGCGTAGGTCTCCCCGTCCCGGTCCGTCGGCCGGAACGCCGCCACGCGGTGGCAGTTCTGGAAGGCCAGGGCCACCCCGAAGTGGCGCTCCAGGCTGCCCCGGATCGCGTCGCTGGCCAGCGCCCGCAGGAGTTGGCCGCGTTCCCGTTCGGACGGGGGCGGGGTCTGGTTGTCGGTGAAGTCCGCCGTGCCGTCGCGGAGTTCGGTGGCGAGACCGGCGATGAGGTCGTAGGCGTACGGCAGGGACGTGCGGACCGTGTCCACGAAGTCCGCCTCGCGGATGTCACCGTGTTCGGCCTCGGCGAGGAGCTTCGGGGAGACGTCGAGAGACATGAAAAGGGTGTCCTGTCCGGTAGTTGACGAGTGGTCGGTAGGTGGTGGTCAGGGCTGGGGTGTCGGGCCCGGTACGTACTCCGGGTCCACCTGTGCCGCGAGGTCCAGGCCCGTCGCCCTGTCCGCCCAGGCGCGGGCGTTGCGGAGATGGAACTCGACGGCGTGGCGGTGCAGGGTGGGCCAGTCTCTGGGGCGGGCGTCGACGGCCTCGCGGAGGACGGTCAGGGCATGGCGGTTGTGCTGCTCCAACTCGCCCTGGGCCCGGCCCTGTTCGGCCGCGCGTACCCAGGGGGAGTGGACGAGGTGGGTGAGGAGATCGTCCCCCACCTCCTCCTTGAGGAAGAGCAGGTCGTCCTCGCCGGTGATCTTGTTGCCGATCACGGCGAGGCGGATCCCGAACTCCCGTGCGTGGTCCCGGTACTGGCGGTAGACGGAGACGCCCTTGCGGGTGGGTTCGGCCACCAGGAACGTCAGGTCGAAGCGGGTGAACAGGCCGGAGGCGAAGGCGTCGGCGCCGGCCGTCATGTCGACCACGACGTACTCGCCGGGGCCGTCGAGGAGATGGTTCAAGTACAGCTCCACCGCGCCGAGTTTGGAGTGGTAGCAGGCCACCCCGAGGTCGCTCTCCTCGAACTCGCCCGTGGCCATCAGTGGTACGTCACCCGCCCGGACCACATGGCGGGCGTGCACCTCGTCGTCGCCGAGCAGGCGCAGCAGGCGTGAACCGCGCCCCGGCGGGGTGGTCTTGATCATCGCCTCGGGGGAGGCGATACGCGGGTTGGTGCCGCGCAGGAAGTTCTTGAGCTCGGTCAACCGGGCGGCCAGGGGCGGCGCGGTGACCGGTTCGGTGCCGGGGGACAGGGCCTCGGCCAGGTGCTGGTTGATGTCGCCGTCGATGGCGAGCACGGGGGCGCCGGAGCGGGCCAGATGGCGGGCGAAGAGCGCCGACAGCGTGGTCTTTCCGCTGCCGCCCTTGCCGACGAACGCGACGCGCACTACCGGTCCGCCGCTTTCGCGGTTTTGAAAATGAATGTCATGTGGCTAGGTTTTAGGGGGTGGCCGCGAGGCTGTCAAATCGAGTGGATCAAGGGCGATCCAGGAACGGTCCAAGGGCGATCAAGACCCAGGAGTCTTAATGCATATGATGTGCAAGTGCTTGACTACTGCATCAGGGCGGCAGGCCCGGACGATATCGACGGTGCGCGTGCCGTGATGCTCGACACCGTCTACCGCGACTTCCGCACCGGTTACGTGCCCCGCTGGCACGGCGACATCGTCGACCCGGCCGCCGCCTACCTCGCCCCGGCCCGCCACACCCTCCTCGTGGCGCTCGACCCCGCCGACGGCACGGTCGTGGCGACCGCCGCACTCGACTCCCGTGGACCGGTCCACCCGCCGAACCCGCGCGACCTCGCCGAGCGCTACCCCTCCGGCGAGACCGCACAACTGCGTCGCGTCTACGTCCGCCCCGCGCACCGCCGTCGCGGCCTCGCCCGGCACCTCGTCGCCGAACTCCGCGCGTTCGCCGCGGCCGACGGCGGCTACCGCGCCGTATATCTGCACACCGATCCCGCCGTGCCCGGCGCCGAGGCCTTCTGGCGGTCGCTCGGCGAGGTCGTGCACGACGAGCGCGACGACCCGCACGGCGGGCAGGTCGTGCACTTCGAACTGGCGACGGGGCGGTAGACGCGATGCGCACACGACGAACTCGACCCGCCCGACTGCTCCTCGCGCTCACCCTCGCCCCGCTGCTCACCGGCTGTTTCGCCTCCGCCGGAGAGGAGGGCGAGGACACGACCGGGACGTCCGGTGCCCGGCTCCGCGTCGCCCTCGCGTTCCCGCCCGCCGAGAACCTCTCCCCGTACGGCGCCGACGCCACGATCCTCAGCCGCCTCGGCGTCACCGAGGGCCTGACCTCGCTGGACGCCAACGGCTCCGCCGAGCCCGCGCTCGCCCGGTCCTGGCAGCGGGAGAGCGACCGCAGTTGGCTGTTCACCCTGCGCGAGGCCACCTTCCAGGACGGTGCCGAGGTCACTCCGGCCCGGGTGGCCGCCGCCCTGACCCACGCCGCCGAGGCGAAGCCCGCGCCCGCCGCGCTCTCCGGTGTCACCCTCACCGCCGAGTCCGCGGGCGGCGACCGTGTCCGCGTGCGCACCAACTCCCCGGACTCCGTGCTGCCGTTGAGGCTGGCCGGTCCCGCCCTCGCCGTCCTGTCCCCGAAGGCGTACGAGGAGAAGGGCCGCGTCGACCCGGTCGGCACCGCCACCGGTCCCTTCGCACTGACGAAGGTCACCGGTTCCACGGCGGCCACCCTCGACCGCTTCGACGACTACTGGGGCGGCCTCGCCCAGGCCGCCGGAATCGACGCGCGGTTCATCGCGGACGGCACCGCCCGCACCAACGCGCTGCGCACCGGGCAGGTCGACATGGCGGAGGCGATACCCGTCGCCCAGGCCGCCACCCTCGACAACGCCACCCGCCGCGAGACCGCCACCACCCGCACCACGAGCCTCCAACTCAACACCAGGACGGGCCCGTTCAAGGACCCGAAGCTCCGGGCGGCGGCCCGTGCGGCCGTCGACACGAGCGCGTTGGCCAAGGGCGTCTACGAGGGGCACGCCGACGCGGGCGCGGGCATCTACGGCCCCGCCGTCACCTGGGCCGCGGGTAAACGCCGGCAACCGGTCGGCCGGGCCGAGGCCGCGGCGCCCGGCGGGACGGCGATCACCCTCGCGACGTACGACAACCGGCCCGAACTCCCCGAAGCCGCGCAGGTGTTGAAGCAGCAGTTCGAACAGGCGGGATTCAAGGTCGAGTTGGAGGTCCGCGAGTACGCGCGGATCGAGAGCGACGCGCTGGCCGGGAGGTTCGACGCGTTCGTCGTGGCCCGCAACACCCTGGTGGACACGGGTGATCCGGTGGCCGTGCTCGCCAGTGACTACACCTGCGACGGCGGCTACAACCTCGCCCTGCTGTGCGACCAGGCCGTCGACCGGGCCGTGGCGAAGGCCGCGGGAACCGCCGACACCTCCGCACGACAGAACGCGGCGATGGCGGCCGAGGCCGAGATCCTCGGCACCGACGCCGTCGTGCCGCTCGTGCACCAACGGGTCGTCACCGGCGTCGGCGCCTCCGTCAAGGGCGTGCTCCTCGACCCGTACGAGCGCACCCTCGTCGGCACCGGAACCCGGCGCTGAACCATGCCGCACCGCACGACCGCGCTCCTGTGGCGCGCCCTCCTCACGGCCGCCCTGATCTGCGCGGTGGGCCTGCTGCCCTGGCTCTCCCGCACCGACCCGGCCCTCACCGTCCTCAAGGCCCGCTCGGCGGAACGCGACCCCGACCCCGAGGTCCTCGCCGCCGTCCGCACCCAACTCGGCCTCGACAAAGGCCCGTTCCACCTCCTCGGCCAATGGCTCACCGGCCTGCCGCGCGGCGACGCCGGCCGCTCCTGGATCTCCGGCGCCGAGGTCACGCCCGCCGTACTCCAAGCCCTGGGCGCGTCCCTGCTGTTGATGAGCGCGGCGCTCGTGGTGGCCTCTGTCACCGCCGGGGCGGTGTGCGCGCGGACGTTGCGGCGGACCGGTCGCCCCGCGGGGCGGACCGGGTCCGCCGTGCTCGCCGCGCTTCCCGAGTTCCTCGTCGCGTCCGTGCTCGCCACGGTCGTCGGGGTGCGGCTCGGGTGGCTGCCCGCGCTCGGGTGGTACGGGCCGCGCTGGGTCGCGCTGCCCGCGCTCGCGCTCGGGGTGCCCGCCGGGGCCGTGCTGGGGCGGCTGCTCGACGATCTGCTGCCGGGGGCGTTCGCCGAGCCGTGGGTGCGGGCCGGGGTCGCGCGGGGGCTGTCCGGGGGGCGTATCGCGCGGCATGCCGTGCGGCGGTGTCTGCCCGGACTGCTGCCCAATACGGGGTTGTTCGTCGTCGGGCTGACCGGTGGAGCCGTCGCCGTCGAGCAGATCTTCGACATACCGGGGCTCGGGCGCACCACCCTCCAGGCCGCCCTGGCCCAGGACCTGCCCGTCCTCCAGGCCGGCACCCTCGCCCTCCTCCTGCTCGCCGCCGGCGCCGCCGGACTCGCCCGCCTCGCCGCCCGCCTGCTCGTCGGCCCCGCACTGCGTGCCGACGCGCTCCCCTCCCTCCACGGGCCCGCCGACCCAACTGCCCGACGTACCAGGCCCGTTGTCCTCGGCGCCCTCCTCCTCGGTGTCGTCGCGCTCGGTCTGCCCCGCGACCCCCTCGCCCTCGACACCGGACTGCGTCTCCACCACCCCACCTGGGCCCACCCGTTCGGCACCGACGCGCTCGGCCGGGACCTCCTCGCACGGGTCGCCCACGGCGCCGTCGACACCCTGCTGCTCGCCCTCGCGATCAGTGCCGTCGCGCTCGGCACCGGCGTACTGCTCGGGCTGGCGCCCCGCCTGTCAGGGCCGCTCGTCGACACGGTGAACGCCGTACCGCCGGTCCTGGCCGCCCTGTTGGTCACCGCAGTGGCCGGCAACGGGAGCGGCACCCCCGCCCTCGCCGTGGCCGTCCTCGCGTGGACCCCCCTCGCGGCGCACACCTCCGCGCTGCTGCGCCAGGAACGCGCCACCCTGCACGTCACCGCCACCCGGGGCCTGGGCGCGGGCCGTCGGCACCTCCTGCGCCACACGCTGCTGCCCGCCGTCCTGCCACCCGTCACCCGGCACGCCCTGCTCCGTCTGCCCGGTGTCGCCCTCGCCCTCGCCTCGCTCGGCTTCCTCGGCCTAGGTGCCCAACCGCCTTCCCCTGAATGGGGTTTGCTCCTCGCCGAGAACCAGCCCTACGCCGAACGCGCCCCCTGGGCCGTTCTCGCCCCCGCCGCCGTCCTCGCGCTCCTCGGCGCGCTCGCGGTGACGGCGTCCGGCGGCGTACGAGCAGCGGGGCAAGGGAAGTTGGCGGCCCGATGAGCAAGGCCACCCTCGTACGGACCCCGCTCTCGCCCCTGCTCCGGCTGCTGATCCTCACCCAACTCGCCTTCAACGTCGGCTTCTTCGCCGTGCTGCCGTTCCTCGCCGAGCACCTGGCGGACGCGATCGGCATGGCGGGCTGGCTGGTCGGGCTCGTGCTGGGGCTGCGGACCTTCAGCCAGCAGGGGCTGTTCGTGGTCGGCGGGGCCCTCGCCGACCGGTACGGGGTGCGGCCCGTGGTGCTCGCCGGGTGCGTGCTGCGGATCGCCGGGTTCGGCTGGCTCGGGTACGCCGAGCGGACCTGGTCCGTCGTCGGGGCCGTCCTGCTCATCGGGTTCGCCGCCGCGTTGTTCTCCCCGGCCGTGGAGTCGGAGGTCGCGCGACAGGCGGTCGAGTGGGAGGAGACGGGCGGAGGCGAACGCACGCGCGTGCTCGCGCTGTTCACCGTCGCCGGTCAAGTCGG
The DNA here is from genome assembly GCF_036227225.1 of Streptomyces sp. NBC_01478. Classification (GTDB taxonomy): domain Bacteria; phylum Actinomycetota; class Actinomycetes; order Streptomycetales; family Streptomycetaceae; genus Streptomyces. The sequence continues at coordinate 9,663,477 of NZ_CP109444.1, forward strand.
CGCCTTCGTCGGCCCGTTGCTCGGCGCGCTGCTGCTCGCGGCGGACTTCCGGGTGACCTGTCTCGCCGGGGCCGCGGTCTTCGTGCTCGTCCTCGCGGGCCATGCCCGGCTGCTGCCGCAGCACATCCCCGGCCGGACACGGGTCACGGCGAAGGGCGGTGCGCGGACTCTCGTACACAACAGGCCCTTCCTGGCGCTGTGTTGTGCCTACGGCGCCTATCTCCTCGCCTACAACCAGCTCTATCTGGCCCTCCCCGCGGAGGTCGAGCGTACGGCGGGCTCGCAGGCGCCGCTGGCCTGGCTGTTCGCGCTGTCCTCGCTGCTGGTGGTGACCGCGCAGGTGCCGGTCACCCGGTGGGCGGGGGAGCGGCTCGACCCGCGCCGGTCCATGGCGGCCGGGCTGCTGCTGATCGCCGCAGGGTTCACGGCCGTGGCGGTCGCCCGCCCCGCCCAACTGACCGGCGCCACCGGGCTGTTGCCCGCCGTCGCGCTCGTCGTCCTGCTCACCCTCGGCCAGATGCTCATCGCGCCCGTCGCCCGGGCGTGGGTCCCGGACCTCGCAGAACCCGGCCGCCTCGGCCTCTACACCGGAGCCCTCTCCTCCGTCTCCGGTCTGATCGTCCTCCTCGGCAGCGCGGCCACCGGCACCCTCCTCGACGCGGGGCTGCCCGCGGCCGTGCCGTGGCTGGCCCTGGCCGTCGTACCGGTCGCCGCGATCGGGCTGTTGCCCCGCGCGGGCGGCCCGGCGGCCGTATCCCGGTAAATCGACGCATCCGCGTACGAGTCCCCCCGGTCCGACTGAACGCCCCATGCGCCACCCTCGTACCAAGCCATGAACCAGATATGAGCTGCCCCCTAAACCGCCATCGGCGGCTGCGGCGGCAGCGGTGCGTGGGAGGATCCGTCACCATGAGCGCATCCCCGGCGGTACGGAGCCTGCGCGCCGCGGTGTTCGCCGCGGTGTGTGTGCTGCTGGCTGCCGCCGGGCACGGGCTCGCCACCGGCGCGACGCCCCCGCTGTGGGCGGACGGTGCCGGGTTCCTCGTCGTGTTCGGCACGGGGTGGCTGCTCGGCGGACGGGAGCGGTCCCTGCCCGGCATCGGTGCCGCCATGCTCGCCACCCAGGCCGGCCTCCACCTCGGCTTCGACCTCGCGCGGCCCCGGGCCGGGATGGCGATGGCCGGGATGGCGCACATGCCGGGGCACACCATGGCGCCCATGCGGCAGACGCAGGCGATGACCCCGCACGCCGTGGCCGCCCATGTCGTCGCCGCGCTCGTCGCGGCCTGGTGGCTGCGGCGCGGTGAGGCCGCGCTGTGGTCGCTGCTGCGCTGGGCCGTCGCCTTCGTGCCGGGGCTGGTCGCCTGGTGGCGGGACGCCCCCGCCCCCCTGCCCGCCCGCACCGCCGGCCACCCCGGACGCACCGGCGCCGACGCGGCCCCCCTGCGCCAGCTCCTCCTGCGGCACGCGGTCAGCCGCAGAGGGCCACCCGTCCCGGTCCCGTACCCGGTCTGACACCCCAACTTCCTTTTCCCGTACGGAGATCACCTCACCATGTCCGCACACCGCACCGCCCTGTGCCGCGCAGGCACCGTCGCCGCGCTCGCCACCGCCGGAGTCCTGGCCGCCGCCGGCGTCGCCTCGGCGCACGTCACCGTCCACCCCGAGAGCTATGCGAAGGGCGCCACGGACGGTGTCCTCACCTTCCGCGTCCCCAACGAGGAGGACAAGGCCAGCACGACCAAGGTCCAGGTGTACCTGCCCACCGACCACCCCGTCCTCGGCGTGCTGGTCACCCCGCAGAACGGCTGGACCGCGAAGGTCACCACCAGCAAGCTCAAGACGCCGGTCACGACCGACGACGGCACCATCACCGACGCCGTCTCCGAGATCACCTGGACCGGCGGCAAGATCGGCGCGGGCCAGTTCGAGGACTTCAACGTCGCCTTTGGCCAACTGCCCGACGACACCGACCAGTTGACGTTCAAGACGCTCCAGACCTACTCGGACGGCGACGTCGTCCGCTGGATCGAGGAGACCACGGCGGGCGGTGACGAGCCGGAGGACCCGGCGCCCGTCCTCAAGCTCACCGCGAAGGAGAGCGAGGACGGCGACGAGGCCCCGGCCGCCTCCGCCTCCACGGCGGCCACCGCCACGAAGACGACCTCCGCCTCCTCGTCGAGCTCCAGCAGCGACTCGACCGCCCGCGGGCTCGGCATCGCCGGGCTGATCGTGGGCGTCCTCGGCCTCGCGGCCGGTGCCTTCGCCGTCGTACGCAGCCGCGCGCCGCGGTCGTAGCCGCCGTAGCACTCACGTCGTACGGATAGTGCGGCACGCCGAAGGGCCCGGATCCACCGTCTGGTGGTCCGGGCCCTTTCGGTGTGACCGGTGCTACTGCGAGACCAGTTCGAGGATTTTCTCCTCGGCCGGGACCTCCTCGACGAGGGCGGTGCGGGAGGTGCGCCACAGCCACAGGATGTCGCGGCCGAAGGACCACACCAGCGTGCCCAGCGCGAGCGCCACCACGGCGAGGTTGGCCGTGTGCGGCAGCAGGTCCGCGCCCGCCAGCAGCAGGAGGATGCCCTGGGTGGCGGCGACCGTCTTGCGGGCGGTGCTCGGCGGGAGCGGGGCGTTCAGCCACAGCCAGACGCGGGCCGCCGCGACGAACGCGTAGCGCATGCCGCCGATCAGCAGGACCCACGGGCCCATCTGCGTCGAGACGTACACGCTGAGCACCAGGATCAGGAACGCGTCGACCTCCATGTCGAAGCGCGCGCCCAGCGCGGTCGAGGTGTTCGTGCGCCGGGCCACCTTGCCGTCGACGCCGTCCAGGATCAGGGCCACCGCCGTCAGCCCCACCAGCAGCGTCACCGGCGGCGAGCTCTCGAAGGAGTCCGCGACCAGCGCCGTCACCCCGCCGACCAGGATCGCGCGGCCGAGGGTGACCCGGTTGGCCGGGCCGAAGGAACGCGTCCGGGTCCGGTGCAGCGCCTTGGACAGCACGGCCCAGGTGGCGATCGCGAATGCCAGGCCGGTCAGCCAGCCGGCCGGCCCCATCCCGATCGCCGTGCCGAGCAACGCCAGCAACAGGATCTGAACGCCCGCTCCCACAGCGGTCTCCTGCTGGACCAGCCTTGCTTCGTATGTGTTGTTCAGGGCCACCGCACACCCTCCGGCCGTATGACAGAGTCGATCAACGCCGCGTACTGTGCGCGGCCTGTGGTTACCCGTACGTGAACAGCTTCCCGATCGTTCAGGAGGATCCCGATGAAGCGCACCGCGAGGGCGTTTTGGGTCAGCGCTCCGGGGCACGGCGAGATACGCGACGTCGTTCTGCCGGACCCCGCCGAGGACGAGGTGCTGGTCCGTTCCCTGTGGTCGGGCGTGAGCCGCGGCACCGAGACCCTGGTCTTCCGCGGGGGAGTGCCCGAGAGCCAGCACGCGACCATGCGGGCCCCCTTCCAGGAGGGCGACTTCCCGGGCCCGGTGAAATACGGCTACCTCAATGTCGGGGTCGTGGAGGAGGGCCCGGCCGCGCTGCTCGGCCGTACCGTCTTCTGCCTCTATCCGCACCAGACGCGCTACGTCGTCCCCGTGAGCGCCGTGACACCGGTGCCGGACTCCGTGCCGGCCGGGCGGGCCGTTCTCGCCGGGACCGTGGAGACCGCCGTCAACGCGCTGTGGGACGCGAGACCGCTGATCGGCGACCGGATCGCGGTGGTCGGCGGCGGGATGGTCGGGTGTTCGGTGGCCGCGCTGCTGGCCCGCTTCCCGGGCGTACGCGTCCAGTTGGTGGACGCCGACCCGGCGCGCGCGAAGACCGCCGAGGCGCTGGGAGTCGGCTTCGCGCTGCCCGAGGACGCGCTCGGCGAGTGCGACCTCGTCGTGCACGCCAGCGCCACCGAACAGGGCCTGGCCCGCGCGCTGGAACTCCTCACCCCGGAAGGCACCGTCCTCGAACTCAGTTGGTACGGCGACCGGAAGGTGAGCCTCCCGCTCGGCGAGGCCTTCCACTCCCGCCGCCTGGTGATCCGCAGCAGCCAGGTCGGCACCGTCTCCCCGAACCGGGCGAACCGCAGCTACGCCGACCGGCTCGCCCTCGCCCTCGAACTGCTCGCCGACCCCGCGCTGGACGCGTTGGTCACCGGGGAGAGCGGCTTCGAGGAGCTGCCGGACCTGCTGCCCAGGCTCGCTTCGGGGGAGATCCCGGCCCTGTGCCACCGGGTCCGCTACACCGACATTGGCTGAGAACCGTTCAATTCCGTACGACAAGCGCGTCTGACCTGAGAAAAGAGTGAGAGCGGGCTGAACAGGGGGAGACGTGGAGCCGTACTACACGGCATCCCCCGGCAGGGATCAGCCGGGGGACCAGACGCGCCGCACCTGGAGGGTCGTCCGTTGTTCAGCATCACCGTTCGCGATCACATCATGATCGCCCACAGCTTCCACGGCGAAGTGTTCGGGCCCGCACAGCGGTTGCACGGAGCCACGTTCCTTGTGGACGCCACCTTCCGGCGCGAGCAGTTGGACGACGACAACATCGTCGTCGACATCGGACTGGCCACCCAGGAACTGGGTGCCGTCGTGAGCGAGTTGAACTACAGAAACCTCGACAACGAACCCGACTTCGCCGGGGTCAACACCTCGACGGAGTTCCTCGCGAAGGTCATCGCCGACCGGCTCGCCGAGCGGATCCAGAAGGGCGCGCTCGGCGAGGGCGCCCAGGGCCTGGCCGGGCTCCAGGTCACCCTGCACGAGTCGCACGTCGCCTGGGCGAGTTACGAGCGTGCCCTGTGAGCGACGTGACCATCGACCGCGCCCCCTCGCTGGGATTCCTGCCCGCACAGCGCGCGGCCTCCCGGAATGCCGAGATCATCCCCATGTCCCTGCGCACCGTGCACTTCGTGATGCCGGGCGGCGTCGACGACCCGGCCGCGCCGAGCGGCGGCAACGCCTACGACCGGCGCGTCAGCCTGGACCTGCCCGGCTTCGGCTGGCAGGTCCACAAGCACGCCGTGGACGGCGAGTGGCCCCGGCCGGGCAGCGCGGCCCGCGCCGAACTCGCCCGGGTGCTGCGCGAGTTGCCCGACGGCGCCGCCGTCCTCATGGACGGGCTCGTGGCCTGCGGGGTCCCCGAGATCGTCGTTCCGGAGGCGGACCGGCTGAGCCTGGCCGTCCTGGTCCACCTTCCGCTCGGCGACGAGACCGGCCTGGAGGCCGCCGTGGCCGCGGAGTTGGACGAGAAGGAACGTACGGTCCTGCGGGCGGTGTCGGCGGTCATCGGCACCAGCGAGTGGGCGGTCCGCCGCCTCGTCTCCCACCACGGACTCGCCCCCGAACGCGTCCATGTCGCCACCCCCGGCGCCGACATCGCGCCCCTCGCCTCCGGCACCGACGGCGTCTCCCGCCTGCTGTGCGTCGCCACGCTGACTCCGCGCAAGGGCCAGCACCGGCTGATCGAGGCACTGGCCGCCGCGGCCGACCTGCCGTGGACCTGCGAGTGCGTCGGCGGCTTCGGCAACGACCCGGAGTACGTCGACCACCTGCGCGACCTCATCAAGCGCCACGGCCTCCAGGACCGGCTGCACCTCGCCGGCCCGCGGGCCGGCGCCGAACTCGACGCCACCTACGCCTCCGCCGACCTCATGGTCCTCATGTCGTACGCCGAGACGTACGGCATGGCCGTCACCGAGGCCCTCGCGCGAGGTATCCCCGTGCTGGCCACGGACGTCGGCGGGCTGCCCGAGGCGGTCGGCCGCGCCCCCGACGGCGGGGTGCCCGGCATCCTCGTCCCGCCGGAGGCCCCCGCCGCCCTCGCCGCCGAACTGCGCGGCTGGTTCGGCGAGGCCGACGTACGCCGTCGTCTCAAGGCGGCGGCCCGGGGCCGGCGCGCGGCCCTCGACGGGTGGGCCACCACGGCCCGCAGCCTGGCCGGCGTACTCACCCGGCTCCCCAGCGAACCCCGGAGGGCGGCATGAGTAAGTCGGCTATCACGGCACAAGCTGGACGGATTCCGGCGCAGCCGGGGCCCAGGGGCGTACCGCTGGGCATGCTGGTCGCCCCGGTGCAGCCCGAAGAGCAGAACGCGACGGCTGGACAGCCGGGGCCGGAGGACATCATGGCGGGAACGGTCCAGGCGGACACGGGCGAGCAGACAGGGCCGGGTTCCGTGATCCCCGGCGCCGGGCCCGCCACCCGCCCCGGCGAGCGGGCCACCGTACGGCTGCGGGACGTCGGCCCCGACGACCCGCCGCGCTACGCGCCGGAGTGGCTGGAGCTGCGGGAGGGCGCCGACGCCGTCGCGCGGGCGCCCGAACTGCTCGACCCGCTGCGCATCCGGCTCGCCAACCTGCCCGGCCGCTCCGGGGTCGTCATCCACGACCTGGGCTGCGGCACCGGCTCGATGGGCCGCTGGCTCGCGCCCCGCCTCGACGGCGCCCAGCACTGGATCCTGCACGACCGCGACCCCTACCTCCTGCACTTCGCCGCCGTCGCCTCACCGCGTGCCGCCGCCGACGGCAGCCGCGTCACGGTCGAGACCCGGCGCGGCGACGTGGCCCGGCTGACCCCGGACGCGCTGGTCGGCGCCTCGCTGGTGACGGCCTCCGCCCTCCTGGACGTCCTCACCCGCGAGGAGGTGGACGCGCTCGTCGCCGCCTGTGTCGGCGCCGGCTGCCCCGCGCTGCTCACCCTCTCCGTCGCCGGGCGGGTCGAACTCACCCCGGCCGACCCGATGGACGCCGAGATCGCCGACGCGTTCAACGCCCACCAGCGGCGCGACGGCCTCCTCGGCCCCGACGCGGTCACCGTCACCTGCGAGGCCTTCGCCGCGCACGGCGCCACGGTCCGCGTCCACCCGAGCGCCTGGCGGCTGGGCCCCGACGACCTCGCGCTGACCGCCGAGTGGCTGCGCGGCTGGGTCGGCGCGGCCGTCGAGGAACGCCCCGAGCTGAAGGAACGTGCCGACCACTATCTGCGAGAGCGCCTCGCGGCGTGCGCGGCCGGGGAGTTGACCGTGCTCGTCCACCACAGCGACCTGCTGGCGCTGGCCCGGCCGACGGGGGGAACGTCATGAGCGTCGAGACCATGCGGACGGTCGCACCGCGGCCGGGCACCAGGACGCGCCGGGTGCGTGTGGACCGGTCCACGCCGGTCGCCCTCGCCCTGCGTACCGAGACCGCGGTAGAAGCGGTACGCCGTCCCAAGCACACCCCGCCGCTGCACAGCTCGGCCGTCTCCGGCGACCGCATCGGGGTGATCGTCGCCGCCCCGCGTCCCACCGCCGACCGTGCCTCCGGCGCCCGCCGCGTCCTGCGCGCGATCCTGAACCGGGTGAACTCCCGCGCGGTACGCACCCACTTCGGCACGGTCGCCGGCGTCACCATCCTCGGCGTCCTCCTGTGGCGCCTGGGCACCGGCGTCTTCCTGGACGGACTGCGCCGGATCGACGCACCGACCCTGCTGATCGGACTCGGCATCGGCCTGGTCACCACCGTGTTCAGCGCCTGGCGCTGGGCCCTGGTCGCACGCGGCCTGCGCATCAGGCTGCCGCTCGGCCCGGCCGTCGCCGACTACTACCGCGCCCTGTTCCTCAACGCGGCCCTGCCCGGCGGCATCCTCGGCGACGTCCACCGGGCGGTCCGCCACGGACAGAGCGCCGGCGACATGGGCCGCGCCGTACGGGCCGTCGTCCTGGAACGCGTCGCGGGACAGATCGCGCTGGCCGTCGTCGGGGTGACGGTCCTGCTGGGCCTCGACTCCCCGGTGATGGCCGACGTCCGCAGCATCGCCCCGCTCGTCCTGCTCGCCGCCGTCGGAGCGCTCGCGGTCGTGGCCGCCCTGCGCATGAACCGCCCGGCCGCCACCACCCGCCGGGCCCGCGCCCTGCGCACCACCCTCGACGAGGCACGCGCCGGACTGTTCTCCCGCGCCAACTGGCCCGGCGTCACCTTCTCCTCGCTGGTCATCCTGGCGGGCCACCTCGCGATGTTCGTCGTCGCCGCCCGGGCCGCCGGCTCCGCCGCCACCGTCGCCCAACTGCTCCCCATCGCGATCCTCGCGCTGCTCGCCATGGGCCTGCCGCTGAACGTCGGCGGCTGGGGCCCCCGCGAGGGCGTCACCGCCTGGGCGTTCGGCGCCGCGGGTCTCGGCGCGAGCAGCGGCCTGTCCGTCTCGGTGATCTACGGCGTGCTCAGCTTCGTCGCCGCCCTGCCCGGCCTGCTGGTCCTGGTCGCCCGCTGGTGCACCGGCCTGCGCACCACCGGGCCCGGCACCGCCGTACCGGACCCGGAACCCGCTCAGGCGTCCGCGGTCAGCATCGAGAAATACGCGCCGAAGGAATCGGCGAGGCTCGCCAGCAAGGCCTTCCCCTTTTCCGCCGAGCCGAGGGACGGGCGCCCGATGACGCCCGACTCGGTATAGCCGGACATACCGAGCGTCAGGAGATGGCGACGGTCGTCGGCGACGAAATCGGAGGTCTCATAACCGGGACGGATCAATTCGGGATGAGCGTGCAGCAGAATGGAGGTCTCGATTTCCCCCGCATGCATATCGGTGAGCAGCGAGGTCAGTACCCCGGCCCGCTCCAGCGCGGCCTCCCAGTCCTCGGCGGCCGGGAACAGCGCCATCCGCTCCCCGCGCGCGGAGGACTCCTGAACGACGTTGCCCAGTACGTAGTTTCCGCCGTGACCGTTGACCACCACCAGGGCCTGAACCCCCGAGCGGCGGAGCGAGTCCGCGATGTCCCGCACCACCGCATGAAGGGTCACGGAAGAGATGCTGACGGTCCCCGGCCAGGCGGCGTGCTCGTGCGAGCAGCCGATCGTCACCGGCGGCAGGAGATGCACCGGGTACGCCGCGGCGATCTCCCGGGCCACGGCACAGGCGACGAGGGTGTCGGTCGCCAGCGGAAGATACGGGCCGTGCTGCTCGAAACTGCCGACCGGAAGGACGGCGACCTGTGTTGATACTTCTGCCCCCCTAGACCTCACGTCCTCCGTGGTGTCCGCCGGCACCAGTCCGTATGCCGCCGTCCGTGAGCCCGAACCATTCATTTTTTCACGGCCTTTCGTCTCTGCTTAGGAACCAGATCATGACAGAAAACATTGGCGTACTCGGCAAGAAGAAGTCCGCGCAGTCCAGGGGCGCGGAACGCGTCGTGAATGCTCCCTTGCCCACCGTGTACGGCAAATTCCAGGCGATCGGCTACCTGGACCACGACCGCGGTGACGAGCAAGTGGCCCTGGTCTACGGCGACATCGGCACGGACGACGTACTCACCCGACTGCACTCGGAGTGCCTGACGGGCGATGCCTTCGGCTCCCAGCACTGCGAGTGCGGCGACCAACTGGACGCCGCGATGCGCGCCGTCGTCGCCGAAGGCCGGGGCATCGTCGTCTACTTGAGAGGGCACGAGGGCCGCGGCATAGGCCTGCTCGCCAAGTTGCGCGCGATGGCCCTGCAGGCGGAGGGCCTGGACACCGTCGAGGCGAACCTCGCCCTCGGCCTGCCCGTCGACGCCCGCGACTACGGCGTGGCCGCCGAGATCCTGCACGACCTGGGTGTGGCGAGCGTCCGGCTGCTCTCCAACAACCCGCGCAAACGCGAGGCGTTGCTGGAACACGGCATCAAAGTCTCCGAAGAGGTACCGCTGTTGATCCCGCCCTGCGAGAACAACATCACCTATCTGCGGACCAAGCGGGAGCGCCTGGACCACCACCTGCCCCATTTGGACGCGGTGGCGCACTGGTCCTGATTCCGGTGAGCGCGGTCCGGACAGGAAGAGGGAATGACCGACGACGTCCTCTTCCTCTCCGGCGACCGCGTCCGGCACCTGCTCGACACGGACGCGGCCATCGCCTCGCAGCGCGCGGCCTTCACCGCGCTCGGCGACGGCGACGCCGACCTGCCCGGCAAGATCATGCACCCGAGCCGCTTCGACGACAGTGTCGTCTTCGCCTATGTCTCCCGGCTGTCGGCGGACACCGGGGCGGTGGCGAAGTTCGGCAGCGTCAACCCCGCCAACGCGAAGGCGGGGCTGCCGACCGTCCACGCGGTGATCAGCGCCCTCGACCCGGTCACCGGGCACCTGGTCGCGGTCATGGACGGCACGGCGGTCACCACTCTGCGCACGGCCGCGGGCAGCGCCGTAGCCGTCGACGCCCTGGCCGGCCCCGACGCCGACCGCCTCGCCGTCCTCGGCTCCGGCACCCAGGCCCTCGCCCACGTCCGCGCGATCGCCCGGGTCCGGGACCTGGCCTCCGTACGACTCTGGAGCCCGAACCCCGTGCGGCGCGCACACGCCGCACGGACGCTGACGGCCGAACTTCCCTTCCCCGTCGAGGCGGTGGACACCGCGGAGGATGCCGTGACCGGCGCGTCCGTGGTCGCCGCCTGCACGCTCAGCACCACCCCCGTGGTGCGCGGCGCGTGGCTCGCGCCCGGCTGCACGGTCGTCAGCATCGGCTCGTTCGAACCCACCCGCAGTGAGGTCGACGCGGAGGTCCTGCGGCGGTCGGCGGCCGTCGTCGTCGACGACCCGGAGACGGCCGCCGCGCACGCCGGGCCGATCGTCGACGCCCTGCGCGCCGGACTGCTCGCCCCCGCCGACCTGATCCCGCTCGGCGCCGTACTCACCGGCCGCCGCGGCGCCCGTACCCGACCGGACGACATCGTCCACTACAACAGCGTCGGCCTCGGCATCCAGGACGCGGCCGCGGCCTGGGCCGTGATCGACGCGGCCAAGAAGGAGCGCCCGTGAAGCGTCAGGCTGAGGTCGTCGTCATCGGCGGCGGGGTCATCGGCACGAGCATCGCCTACCACCTCGCCCGCGCCGGCGTCAGAGACGTGGTCCTCGTCGAACGGGACGAACTCGCCGCCGGGTCCACCTCCAAGGCGGCCGGCGGAGTGCGCGCGCAGTTCTCCGACGGGCTCAACGTGCACCTGGGCGCCCGCAGCCTGGAGGCCTTCGAGCGCTTCGAGGAGGACACCGGGTACGACATCGGGTTACATCGCATCGGCTACCTCTTCCTGCTGTCCCGGCCCGAGGACGTCGCGTCCTTCGAGGCGGGCGTCCGGCTGCAGAACTCCCTCGACGTGCCCAGCCGGCTGATCGACCCCGCCGAGGCCCGCCGCCTCTCCCCGCTGATCAGCACCGAGGGCCTGCTCGCCGCCGCCTACTCGCCCGACGACGGCCACTGCACCCCCGAGGCCGTCGTGCACGGCTACGCCTCCGCCGCCCGCGCCCACGGCGCGACGATCATGCGCCACACCGACGTCACCGGCATCGAGACCTACGGCGACACCATCACCGCCGTGCTGACGACCCTGGGCCGTATCGACACCAACACGGTGATCTGTGCGGCCGGTGCCTGGTCCAAGGGAATCGGCGCGATGGTCGGCGTGGACCTCCCGGTGCAGCCGCTGCGCCGCCAGATCGCGGTCACCGAACCGGTACCCGGCCTTCCGCCCGCGCTCCCCATGACGATCGACTTCACCACGAGCCTCTACTTCCACAGCGAGGGCCCCGGCCTCCTCGTCGGCATGTCCGACCCCGACGAGCGCCCCGGCTTCGCCACCGACACCCACGACCGCTGGATCCCCCGCCTCACCGAGGCGATGCAGCACCGCGCCCCCGGCCTCCTGGAACTGCGCCGCACCGGCGGCTGGGCGGGCCTGTACGAGAACACCCCGGACCACAACGCCCTGATCGGCGAGGCGACTTCGGTCTCCCGCTTCCTCTACGCCACCGGCTTCTCCGGCCACGGTTTCCTCCAGGGACCGGCCGTCGGCGAGGTCGTCCGCGACCTGTACCTCGGCCACGTACCCTTCGTGGACGTCAGCCCCCTGAGCGCCGGCCGGTTCGCGGCCGACGCCCCGCGTCCGGAGGTCAACCTGGTATGACCGAGCTGCATCTGTGGCTGCGCCACGAGCCCCGCACGACCGAACGCCGCACCCCGGTCGTCCCCTCCGACGCCCGCCGCCTCGTCGAGAGCGGGGTGACCCTCACGGTCGAGGAGTCCCCGCAGCGGATCTTCCCGATCGAGGAGTACGAGGCGGTAGGCGCCCGGGTGGCGCCCGCGGGCTCCTGGGTGTCGGCGCCGCGCGACGCGGTGATCCTCGGCCTCAAGGAACTCCCGGACGAACCGGCCGAATTGACCCACCGTCACATCTTCTTCGGGCACGCCTACAAGGGCCAGCCCGGGGCGGGCGACCTGCTGAGCCGCTTCACGGCCGGGGGAGGAGCGCTCCTCGACCTCGAATACCTGGTGGACGACGACGGGCGCCGCCTCGCCGCGTTCGGCTTCTGGGCCGGCTACCTGGGCGCGGCCCTCGCCGTGCTCCAGCACCGGGGCCGACTGACCGCGCCCCTCACCCCCACCTCGAAGGAGGAGCTGGACAAGACCCTCCAACCCGCCGTCGGGGACCCGGAGTTCACGGCGCTGGTGATCGGCGCGCTCGGCCGCAGCGGACGGGGAGCACGCGTGGCCCTCTCCACAGCCGGCGTCGCACCGACCTGTTGGGACCTGGCCGAGACCCAAGACCTGGACCGCCCGGCCCTGTTGGCCCACGACGTCCTGGTCAACTGCGTCCTGGCGACGACCCCCGTCCCGCCCTTCCTCCGCGAACCGGACCTCGACGACCCGACCCGTCGGCTCCGCACCGTCTGCGACGTCACCTGCGACGTCGGCTCGTCCCTCAACGTCCTGCCGGTCTACGACCGCACGACCGAATGGGGCGACCCCGTACGGCAGTTGCACACGCAGCCCCCGCTCGACCTCATCGCCATCGACAACCTGCCGTCCCTGCTGCCGAGGGAGTCCAGCACCGACTTCTCGGCCGCGCTGCTGCCCCACCTCCTGGGCTTCGGGACCGGCGGGGCATGGGGGCGCAGCATGGACCTCTTCCGCACGAAGTCCCATGAGCTCGAAAACGCCGCTACCGAAGGGGAGCTGGGCCATGTCTGACGTGGTGCGCGCGAGCGGAACCGTCCACTGGATCGGCGCCGGACTCTCCACGGGCAGCGGTCTCGCCCTGCTGTGCGACGCCGCCGAGCGGGTACGGCTGTGGCACCGCACCGAGGAACGCGCGGCTCAGGCCCTGGATCACCAGGGCCTGACGGGGCGCGCCGCGCCCCGCGCGTTCACCCTCGCCGCGCTCACGGCCGAACTGGCGCCCGGAGACGTCGTCGTCTCCATGCTGCCCGCGCCCGAACACGCGGCGCTGCTGGCCGCCTGCGTCCGCCGGCAGGCACACTTCGCCTGCTCCAGCTATGTCTCGGACGCCGTCCTGGAACAGGTCCCGGCGGCCGAGAAGGCGGGCATCGTCGTCCTCACCGAGGCCGGACTCGACCCGGGCATCGACCACCTCTTCGCCCACAGCCTCGTCGCCCGCGCCCGGGAGGCGATCGGCGAGGGTACGGCGGCCTCGTACCGCTTCACCTCGTACTGCGGCGGTGTCCCCGCGGTGCCCAACGACTTCCGGTACCGCTTCAGTTGGGCGCCCGCCGGAGTCCTGGGCGCGCTGCGCTCGCCGGCGCGCTACCTGGAGGACGGCGAGGAGACCGTCGCGGCCCGGCCCTGGGAGGTGACCCGGCCGCATGTCGTGGACGGCGAGACCTTCGAGGTCTATCCGAACCGGGACAGCGTGCCGTTCATCGAGCAGTACGGGCTGCCGGGGGGATGGACACCACGGACGTTCGTGCGCGGCACCCTGCGCCTGGAGGGCTGGCTGCGGGCCTGGGACGCGGTGTTCGAGGAACTGAAGGCGGGCGACGACAACCGGATCGCCGCGCTGGCACGGGAGTTGGCGGCCACCTATCCCACCACGGACGCCGACCGCGACCGGGTCGTCCTCGCGGTGTCCCTGGACGTCCGGGGCGACGCGGGCGGGACCTGGTCCGGCAGCTACCTCCTCGACCTGGTCGGCGACGAGGAGGAGAGCGCGATGGCCCGCTGCGTGTCGCGTCCCCTCTCCCTGGCGGTCCGCCACATCCTGTCCGACGACCTGCCGTCCGGCTTGAACCGGGCGGCGGAGACGGCGGAGCGGTCACGGGAGTGGCTGAGCGAACTGGCGGGGGAGGGGCTGGAGTTCACCTTGCGGGTGGATCAGTAGCCGGGTGCGGTCCTCAGCCCGTGATCGCCTCGTGCACCAACTGCTTCAGCTCCGGCATGATCTTCAGTGACGACTTCGGCCGGAGCTGCGTCATGAACTGCACGGTGAGATCGCGGCCCGGGTCCACCCAGAACGTCGTCGTCGCCACCCCGCTCCACCCGAACGCGCCCAGTCCCATGGGGGCCTGGGTGCGGTCGGGGTCGATGACGACGGAGACGCTGAGGCCGAAACCGATGCCGTCGTTGCCGGACTCCTGGTGCGCGGGGCTGCCGAAGGCGCGCATGTCGGCGCCGCCGGGGAGATGGTTGCTGGCCATGAGGTCGACCGTCTCGGGGGCGAGCAGCCGGGTGCCGTCGAGTTCGCCCCGGCGCCGCAGGAACTCCGCGAACCGGTGCACGTCGTAGGGGCTCGCCGCCATCCCGCCGCTGCCCGACAGGAACCGGGGCCGGCCGCCCCGCAGCGGCAGTCCGGCGATCGGCTCGATACCGCCGCCGTCGGCGTCGCCGTACAACTCCGAGAGCCGGTCCGCCTTTTCGTCCGGGACCTGGAAGCCGGCGTCCGGCATCCCGAGCGGCCGGAAGATCCGCTCGGCGAAGAACTCGTCGAGCCGCTGCCCGGACACCACCTCGACGATCCGGCCCAGCACATTGGAGGCGACGGAGTAGTTCCACTGCGTGCCCGGCTCGAACTGGAGCGGCAGGCTCGCGTACACGTCGATCGTCTCGGCGAGGTTCGCGCCGGGCGGCACGGACGACTCCAAGTGGGCTTCCCGGTACAGGGCGTCGACGGGGTGCGAGTGGTAGAAGGCGAAGGTCAGGCCCGAGGTGTGGGTCATCAGGTGGCGGATCAGCATCGGCTGCTCCACCGGCCGCGTCTTCAGGCCGGCGCCGGAGCCGCTGTCGTAGACCCGCATGTCGGCGAAGGCCGGCAGGTGGTCGGCGACCGGGTCGTCCAGCGAGAGCTTGCCCTCCTCCATCAGGATCAGCGCGGCGACCGCGGTGACCGGCTTGGTCATGGAGTAGATCCGGTACAACGTGTCCGGTGTGACGGGGAGTTTCGCCGCCACATCGCGGTACCCGTGGGCGGTGAGGTGGGCGACGCGGCCGCCGCGGGCCACGGACACCAGGAAGCCCGGCAGGCGCTCCACGTCGACGTAGTGGGCGAAGTGCTGGTCCAGGCGGTCCAGTGCCTTGTGATCCAGTCCGACCTCGTCCGGGTCGACCTCTTGTCGCAGCTTTGCCATGGCTCTCCTCCGAATTGCGTTCACGAGGTGGGGTCCCGCATACCCGGCCCCGGACACCTCGGAACTCATCGTCCCGCAGGAACACCTGCGCGGTCTCCTGTAACGGGGGGATGTGTGAGCGACGCGACTGTCCGTCCGGGCAGCGCGCGAGCGGCGAGAGCGCCGGTCAGGGCCACCGCGGCGAGCACTCCGAGCGCCTGTTCCCGGCCACTTCCGGCCAGCAGCGCGCTCCCGGCGGCTACGCCCAATGTCGGCCCCACGTTCGCCGCGGTCTGCTTGAGCCCGCCCGCCACCCCGGCCGACTCCACGGCCGCCGCCCGCACGACTACTTGGGTCGCCGCCACCATGACCGTTCCAAACCCGGCCCCGAGCAGGGCGAAACCCCCGCATACCGCGACTGTGCCGGAGGCCCGGGACAACACGAGAACAGCCAGGGCTACGACCGGCATCGCCACGCCGGCCGTACGACGCGCCCCGACCCGGCGCAGCACCACGGCGGTCGCGGGTGCCGCGAGGACCATCGCGGCGGCCAACGGCAGCCCTCGGAGGGCGCTTTGGAACGGGCCAAGTCCCATCGTGTCCTGAAGGAAATAGGTGACGACGAACAGCGTCCCGGAGAACGCGGCCGATGCCGCGAGCAGCATCCCGAGCGCCCCGCGGATCGCCGACGACCCGACGACGTCCGGCGGCAGCAGCGGATGCGCCGTACGACGCTCATGCCGTACGAAGGCGAGACCGGCCAGCGCCGACACGGCCAGCCCACCGGCCGACCCGGGCAGATCCACCAGCGCCTGGACGAGCGAGGCGAGGGAGAGCGCGAGCAGCAGGGCGCCGGGCAGATCGAACCGGATGGTGGCTGATTCCGTGCGCTGCGGGCCCCGGACGGTGAGCGCGAGTACGCCGAACACCAGCGAGGGCACGACGTTGAGGAAGAACACGGCCCGCCAGCCCACCGCGCCCACCAGCGCCCCGCCCACCAACGGCCCGGCCGCCGCCGCGAGTCCGATCACACTCGTCCGTACGGCGATCGGCATGCCGAGCCGGTCGGGCGGGAACGCGGCGCGCAGCATGCCGAGCGTGGCCGGCTGCAACAGCGCCCCGAACACCCCCTGCACGACCCGCAGTCCGATCACCCAGCCGACACCGGGCGCCAGCCCGATCCCGGCCGAGGCGACCCCGAAACCGAGCATGCCGAGCCCGAACACCCGCTGATGCCCGTACCGGTCCCCGATCCGCCCGGCCGACACCAACAGGCTCGCCACGGCGACCAGATACGCGGTGCTGGTCCACTGGACCTGGGCCAGGGACGCCCCCAACTCCCGCTGCAGCGTGGGCTGTACGACGGTGAGCACGGTCCCGTCGAGTGCGACGATCGCCGCCCCCGCCGCGCTGCCGGCCAGCACGAGCCGACCGTGCGCCGTCATACGGCGGCCTCCGGACCGAGGTGCGCGTCGAGGGCCGACCGCAGCAGGGGGACGAAGTCGTCGGCGCCGGTGGCGAGTTGGAGGCTGCCCCAGCGCCAGAGCTGGGCGATGCCGTGCAGGTTCGCCCACAGCGCGCCCGCGACCGTGCGCGCGTCCAGGCCGGGACGGGCCCGGCCGACCAGGTCCACCAGGACACCGAACAGGGGCAGGCTGGTGTCCCGCAGCCCCAAGTGCCCGCTCTCCAGCAGATCGTGACGGAACATCAACTCGTACATGCCGGGGTTGTCGAGCGCGAACTCCAGATAGACGCCGCCCAGCGCCGCCACCTGCGCGCGCGGGTCGGCCCCACCGTCCCCGATCGCCCCCGCCGCCCGCTCGCCCAGGTCGGCGAAGCCGCGCCGCGCGATGGCGGACAGCAGCTCCAGGTGGGTGGGGAAGTAACGGCGCGGTGCCCCGTGCGAGACACCGGCCCGCCGGGCGATCTCCCGCAGGGTGAGGGCCTGCGCCCCCTCTTTCGCGACCAGGTCGACCCCGGCGTCGACGAGCCGGTCGCGCAGGCCCGCTGCTTCCGATTCACTCATAGACACTGTCTACCAGCAGGCGGTAGACAGTGTCTACCGGGAATGGCGGATGTGCCGCGTCCGTTGTTCCGGTCATGACTCAGGACACGACTCAGGACGACGCACCCCTCCTCCGCCTGCTGTCCGACGGCCACGGCGGGGTACTGGTCACCCTCAAGGGCGACGGCCGGCCCCAGTTGTCGAACGTCAGCCACGCCTACTACCCCGACGAGCGGATCATCCGCGTGTCGATCACCGACGACCGCGCCAAGACCCGCAACCTGCGCCGGGACCCCCGCGCCTCCTACCACGTGACCAGCCCCGACCGGTGGGCGTACACGGTCGCCGAGGGCACGGCCGACCTCACCCCGGTCGCCGCCGACCCGCACGACGACACGGTCGAGGAACTCATCCGGCTCTACCGCGACGTCCTGGGCGAGCACCCGGACTGGGACGACTACCGGGCGGCGATGGTGCGGGACCGGCGGCTGGTGCTGCGGCTGCGGGTGGAGCGGGCGTACGGCATTCCGAAGGCCGCCGACAAGGGGTGACCCATCGTCACCATCCCTCACCGGCGCTAAGGTTGATCCGCTGTGCGGCGAGCGGACGACGGGGGAGTGCACGCGGTGATGGATCTGCTGTCCACGGGCGCCATCGGTGCGGTGTTCGGAGCCGTCGGCTCCGGGATGGCGGGCGAGGCGGGCAAGTTGGCCTGGGAATCGGCCGGCGGCATGGTCCGCCGGCTCGCCGGACGTGAGGTGACGGCACCCGCCACCCCCGACGAAGTGCACGCGATCGCCCGCCTGGTCCACGACCGCGTGCACGCCGACCCCGAACTCGCCCTCGCCTGGACCCGGTTCGCACGGGGCGTGCGTGTCCCGGCCCCCGTCACCGGGCCGGGACGCCACTGCCTCCCGGTCGCGCCCCGCTCCTTCACAGACCGTCAGGACGCCCTGAGGCTCCTGGACAAGGAGGCGACCCGCGCCTTCGGCGGACGCCCGCGACTCGTGCTCCTCCACGGCCCCGAGGGCATCGGCACCAGCACCCTCGCCTTCCACTGGGGCGCACGGCAGGCGGCCCGCTTTCCCGACGGGCAGCTCTACGCCGACCTGCGCGCGCTCGGCCCCGAACCGGTGCTGGCCGCGCTGCTGCGCCAACTCGGCCTGCCCGACGAGGACATACCGCCCTCCTTCGCCGACCGGGCCGCCCTGTTCCGGCGCTCCCTGGCCGACCGCCGTGCCCTCGTGGTGCTCGACCACGCCCGCTCCGCCGCCCAGGTGCAACCGCTGCTGGCCCCGGCTCCGGACGTGGTCACCCTCGTCGTGGCGCGCCATCCGCTCATCGGCCTCGACGCCCTGCGGATCCCGGTCGGCCCGCTCGGCCACCGGGACGCGAAACGACTGCTCACCGAGCTGGCCGGCAAACCCGCGGTCAGCGCCGCCCGCGCCACACTGCCCGCCGTACTGGACCGCTGCGCCGGCTCGCCCTACGCACTGCGCGCCGCCGCACCCCGGCTGACCACGCCGCCGGAGACGCCGGCCGGGCCCGGGAGCGACCCGGTGAGTGCCGCCGTCGAGGACTCGTACCGCCTGCTGGCCCCCGACGCCGCCCGCCTCTACCGCCTGTGCGGCCTCTACGACTGGCCGGCCCTCGACGCCGCCGCGGCCGCCCGTGCCGCCGGGACCGACGCGACCGACGCCGCCCGGCTCCTCGACGAGCTGGCCGGCGCTCTGCTCATCGAGCCGACGGACGACGGCCGGTACCGCTACCGCCCCGCCGTCCGCGCGCACGCCGCCCGCACGGCCGCCGCCACCGACGGGATCGCCGCGTGCTCCGCCGCCGTGTCCCGCACCGTCGAGGGCTATCTGCACCTCGCGCTCGCCGCCGCCCGGGCCGCCCTGCCCGAGAGCTGGCGCGTCCCGTCCGCGACCACCCCGCTGTCGTACGAGAACCGGGGCGCGGGCGTCGCCGCACTGGCCGCCGAGGCCCCCAACCTGGTCCAAGCCGTGCACGCGGCCGAGGAGTTCGGCGACTGGGACACCGTCGTCCTGCTGGGCCAGGCCCTGTGGCCGCTCCAACTCAAGGCGGGCCACCACGACATACTGCTCCCCGCCCTGCGGGCGGGCGTCCGGACGGCGGACGCCCACTTCCCCGGCACCCGCACCGCCGGCGCCCTGCACGCCCAACTCGCCCACAGCCTCATGGAGTTGCGACGCTGGGACGAGGCGGAACCCGAGGCGCTCGCGGCGGCCCGGGACGAACGGGCGGGAGGGCATGTGCGCGGACATGCCTCCGCCGTCGAGTTCCTCGGCCTGCTCCGGCTGCGCCAGTGGCGCTTCGACGAGGCGTACGCGGCCTTCGACGAGGCCTACCGGATCCTGGACGGCATCGGTCCCGCCGACGAGGGCGCCGCCGATCTGCCGCGCGCCCGCGCCCTGTTGGAACGCCACCGGGGCCGGGCCCTGCGCGGCCTCGGCCGCCGAGCCGAGGCCGTCGAACGCCTGGACCGCGCGCTGGCCTTCTTCCGCGCGAGCGGCGAGGCCTACAACACGGCCCGCACCCTCACCGACCTCGCCGAAACCCGCCTGAACGGCGGCGAGTTCACGGCCGCCCGCACCCTGATCGACGAGGCGACCGCCGCCCTGCGCGACGAGCAGGCCGAACAACACCTGGAGTATCTGCGCCTGTTGCGCGAACGCTGCGACGGCTAGCCACGGGTGACCCGGACCCGGTGAACGGCCCCTCCCGTGTGCACGGTCAGCCCCTGGGCGACGACCTCGTGCAGCGACTTGCCGGACGCGAGCCAGCCGTACAGGGCCGAGGCATGGGCCGCCGGGTCGGTGTCCGCGCCCGGCTCGGCGCGCAGGTGCAGCAGGGTGCCGTCCGAGGTGCGGACCGTGCACGCGCCGGGGCCGGTGACGTACGCGGCGAGGGCGCACTGCGGGTGCCGGGCGAGTGTCTCCGCCGTCCAGAGCGCGGGTGATCCGAACCGCGGATCGTCCGCCGCGCCGTGACGGAACACCACGTCGGCCAGCGAGAGTTGGGACTGCTCACGGGTGTCCTCGTGCACCGCCGTGTGGGCCTCGCCCGTGCTGTCGGGCGCCGGGTGCGGGCCCGCGTGCCGGACGACGGAGACCTCGCCCGAGCCCAGCAGCTCGGTCAGCACCTGGAGCGGGACCGTGTGCGCCGCGGGCTCGAACGGCGGGAGCGGGAGAGGTTCGAGCAGCGCGGGCGCGTCCGGTTCCGGGATGCCGATGATGTCGTAGAAGAGGCGACGGAGGCGGGTGGCCGACTCGCCCGGTACGGAGCTGGTGAAGGCGGCGGGGGCCGGCAACGGGCGGTGGGTGCCGATGAGTTGGGCCAGTTGAGGGCGGAGCGGGAGTGCGGGGTCCAGGCGGGGTGCCGTACGGACGAAGGCGTGCACCGGGGCGTCGGGGGCGAGGCCCGCGAGGGGGGCTGCGCCGAGGAGGACCGGGGTGCCGAGTGCGGCGGCGTAGTAGGTGACCGAGCCGTGGTCGCCGATGACCGCGTCGGCGGCGAGCAGCGCCTGGCGCCAGCCGTGCAGGGGGTCGACGAGGGTGAGGCCGGCGCGGCGGGCGCGGTCGAGCCAGGCGCGGAGCTGGCCGGGGCCGTGGCCGTACCAGATGTTGGGGTGCAGGACGGCGGCCAGACGGTATTCGTCGACGGGGAGTTCGGAGGTCAACCGGGGGAGCAGGGAGGGCAGGAGGTCGTCGCCGAACAGGGACTCCGGGTTCCAGGTGGAGTTGAGCACGACCAGGCGCTGGGCCCGTCCGACGCCGAGCGCCCGCCGGTAGCGCTCCCGGTAGGAGCGGGCCGCGAGCATGCGGTCCCAGCAGGGATCACCGGCCAGTACGCCCGTGGACGCGGCCTCGGGGCAGACGGCACGCAGCCGCTCCATCTGCTCGGGGTGCGACAGCACCAGCGCGTCGGCGACGGGCCGTCCGCTTTCGTCGAGCAACCACTCCGGCGACAACCCGAACACCGGAGCCGCGGGCTCCGCCGCCTCGCTGCCGGGTGTTGGGTGTTGGGTGTTGGGTGTCCCCAGCGTCTTAGTGTATCCGACACCGTGGGACAACACGGCCAATACGCCGGAAAATGCCCGGAGTTGACCGCCAAAGCTCGCCGACACCGCCAAGTCGACCGAGGTGCGCACGGCCTGGTCCCAGGGCAGCACCGGCACCCCCGTTTCCGCCAGCAACTCGCCGACCCCCGCCCGGAACGCCGACGACCCCGTGCACGTCACCAGCAACTGCACCCGGAAGTCGTCGTGGAAGAGCGGCAGCACATCGAGCAGCCGGGTCGCGGAGGTCACGTTGTGCACGACGAACAGCACCTTGCGGCTGTGCCCCCGCGTCGCCCACCGCCCGGCGTCGTCGCCGACCGGCACCCGTATCCACTCCTCGGCCCCCGCCACGCCCTCGACCACCTTTCGCACGTGTGATCGGGCAACGATAGTCAGGCTCGGGCCCGCGTGCACCGGCCGCCCCTGAAATCGGCCGGGGCACGCGGAGGCCCTACTGGCGGCGCCGGGCTGCGAGTGCCTTGGCGGCGCCCCGCGCACGCAGGTTCACGAAGGCCGGTGTCACCGGGCCTGTGACCGTCCTACCCCGGTTGACGGCGAATCACGTGCCTGCCGGGAGTCGGAGTTGCCGTGCGGCGAGCCGCTCCACCGGCATCGCTCGAAAGATCCCGAACTCGAAACCCCCGGGCACCGGAGCCCAAAAGGCGTCCGGCACCCGGGGGCGCGGTGGTCACCGGGCGACGGTCAGGCCGTCACCGTCTCCGGCCGTGAGGTCTCCCGGGGCGACCGTGTGCCGAGCAGTTCCGTCGGGACCTTGCTGGTTTCGCGGGCCGTGGCCGCGGCGATGACCGGCGGGACGCACAGGGCCGCCGTGAACAGGGCCACCGAGGACCAGTCCGTGCCGTCCGGACCCGCGATCTGCGCGGCGAAGGTGACCGCGAACCCGGCCACCGCGAAGCCGATCTGGGTGCCGATGGCCATGCCGGACAGCCGCACCCGGGTCGAGAACATCTCGCCGTAGAAGGAGGGCCACACGCCGTTCGCGGCGCTGTAGACGACGCCGAAGGTGACGATGCCGAGGATCAGGACGAGGGCGTAGGAGCCCGTCGAGATCGCCCAGAGGTAGAGGAACATCGTGATCGCGCTGCCGACCGCGCCGATCAGGTACACCGGGCGGCGGCCGATGCGGTCGGACAGGGTGGCCCACAGGGGGATCGCGGCGAGGGCGACGAGGTTGGCGAGCGCGCCCACCCACAGCATCGACGTACGGGACATGCCGACGGAGTCGCTGGTCGCGTAGGCCAGCGCCCACACCGTGAAGATCGTGGAGACGGAGGCGATGAGCGCGCCCGCGATCACCCGCAGGACGTCCGCCCAGTGCTCGCGCAGCAGCACCACGAGGGGCAGCTTCACGACGCCCTCGGTGGCCGCCTGCTCGGCGAAGGCCGGGGTCTCCTGGAGCGTGCGGCGCATGAAGTAACCGGCGACCGCGACCAGGACGCTGGCCCAGAACGGGACGCGCCAGCCCCAGGACAGCAGTTGCCTGTCGGGGAGTTGGGCGATGCCGAGGAAGACGAGGGTGGCGAGGAGCTGCCCGCCCTGGGTGCCGCCGAGGGTGAAGCTGGTGAAGAAGCCGCGCCGGTCCGGCGGCGCGTGCTCCAGCGTCATCGAACTGGCGCTGGCCTGCTCGCCGGCCGCGGAGATGCCCTGGAGGACGCGGCACAGCACGAGGAGGACCGGGGCGAGCGAGCCGACCTGGGCCCGGGTGGGAAGGCAGCCGATGAGGAACGTCGACAGGCCCATCAGCAGCAGCGTGAAGATCATGACCTTCTTGCGGCCGACGCGGTCGCCGAAGTGTCCGAGGAACAGCGCGCCGACCGGACGGGCCGCGTAGGCGACCCCGAAGGTCGCGAGGGAGAGCAGGGTCGCCGTCGCGGGGTCCGAGTCGTCGAAGAAGACCTTGGGGAAGATCAGCGCGGCGGCGCTGCCGTAGATGAAGAAGTCGTAGTACTCCAGGGCGCTGCCGATCCAGGCGGCGGCGGCCGCCTTCTTCGGCTGCCCGACGGCTTTGGCGGGGACGGACACGGCTTGCTCCTTCGGGGGAACTCCACCGTAGGCGGCGGAGTGAGCGGAGACGGGGGAGCGTGGGGGAGGGGAGGGGGGGCGGTGCTGCCGGATCGCGGCTAATTAACCCACTGGATAGTTAGTCTCGGTGGGTAGGGATGTTGCGCCCACGTTTCCCGGGTGTCAAGGGGTGCCGTCGGGCGACCTGGGTGCGTCCCGGGTGAGACCTCGGTGCGACCTCAGTCGGTCGTCCGGTCCGCCGTCAGATAGGCGATCACCATGTCGCCCAGCATGGTCCGGTAGTGCTCGCGCTGCTCGGGGGCGACCAGGTCGCGGCCGAACAGGGCGCCGAAGGTGTGCCGGTTGGCGACCCGGAAGAAGCAGTACGAGCTGATCATCGCGTGCAGGTCGACGGCGTCCACGTCGGCCGTGAACAGGCCCGACTTCCGCCCCGACTCCAGGATGCGGCCGGTCACGTCGAGGGCGGGCGAGCCGATCTTCCCGAGCTTCTCGGACGCGGCGATGTGCTCGGCCCCGTGGATGTTCTCGATGGACACCAGACGGATGAAGTCCGGGTGCTGCTCGTGGTGGTCGAAGGTCAGCTCCGCGAGCCGGCGGATGGCCGCCACCGGGTCCAGATGCTCGACGTCCAGGCCCTGTTCGGCCTCGCGGATCACGCCGTAGGACCGTTCCAGGACGGCTGTGAAGAGCTGCTCCTTGCCGCCGAAGTAGTAGTAGATCATCCGCTTGGTGGTGCGGGTGCGGGCCGCGATCTCGTCGACGCGGGCTCCGTCGTAGCCGGCCCGCGCGAACTCCTGGGTCGCCACGTCGAGGATCTCGGCCTTGGTGCGGGCGGCGTCACGGATCCGCCCGTTCGGTCGTGCCGGTTCTTCGACGCTGGTCATCGGGTTCCTTCGGGCGAGGGGCCAGTGCCGGTGATTGTAGAAGCCGGGGCGCGGCGCCGGGTCGCCGAGTTCGCGTCCGGGGCTTCCCGCGGGCCCGGGATCCTGATATAGCTAACGTACTAGTTCGTACATTAGTGAGCCGTTCGGGAGGGCCACCGTGGCCGATGTCGTCAAGGACTCGTATCTCGTCGGACTGATCGGTTCCGGCATCGGCCCCTCCCTCAGCCCGGCCCTGCACGAACGCGAGGCCGACCGGCAGGGCCTGCGCTACGTCTACCGGCTCATTGACATCGACGTGCTCGGTGTCGGCCCGGAGGCGGTGGGCGACCTGGTGCGGGCCGCCCGCGATCTGGGCTTCGACGGGCTCAACATCACCCACCCGTGCAAGCAGCTCGTCATCGACCACCTCGACGGGCTCGCCCCGCAGGCCGAGGCGCTGGGCGCGGTCAACACCGTCGTCTTCGAGGCGGACGGCCGCGCGGTCGGCCACAACACGGACGTCACCGGTTTCGCCGCCTCCTTCGCGCGCGGACTGCCCGACGCGCCCATGGAGCGGGTCGTCCAGCTCGGCGCGGGCGGCGCGGGCGCGGCCGTCGCACACGCCACGCTCACCCTCGGCGCCGAGCGCGTCACCGTCGTCGACGCGCTGCCCGAGCGCGCCGCCGCCCTCGCCGACTCCCTGAGCCGCCACTTCGGCGCCGGCCGCGCGGCCGGCGCCGGCCCCGAACTGCTGCCCGCAGTGCTCGCCGGCGCCGACGGCATCGTCCACGCCACCCCCACCGGGATGGCCGCCCACCCCGGACTGCCCTTCCCCGCCCGCCTGTTGCACTCCGCACAGTGGGTCGCCGAGGTCGTCTACCGCCCCCTGGATACCCAACTCCTGCGCACCGCCCGAGCGTTGGGCTGCGCCACCCTCGACGGCGGCGGCATGGCGGTCTTCCAGGCGGCCGACGCGTTCCGCCTGTTCACCGGACGCGACCCCGACACCGCGCAGATGCTCGCCGACATCGCGGAACTGGCCGGCGCGGTGGCGGCGCCGAAGTAGCCGTGGTCGGGCCGGGGCGGTCGTGGCCGCGTGCGGAAGTGGATGTGGCCGTGCGGAGGCAGCGGCGCCTGCGCCAGGGCGGTCGTGTCCGTATCGAAGTGGATGAGGCCGCGCTGATGCGGTCGTGCCTGCGCCGAGGTGGCCGTGCCGCACCGGAGTGGATGTGGTCGTACCGAAGTGGTCGTGCCCGTACCGACATAGATGGACCCGCGCCGAAACACTCGTACCCGTGCCGAGGCGGCTGCGCCGCACCGAAGTGGATGTGGTTGCGCCGCAGTGGTCGTGCCCGTGCCGAGACGGCCGTGCCGCACCGAAGTGGTCGTGCCCGCACCGAAGTGGTCGTGCCCGCATCGACATGGATGGGCCAGCCCCGAAACGGCCGTGCCCGCACCGAAGCAGCCTCGCCCGCACCGACACAGATAGGCCCGCGCCGAAACAGTCGTCCCCGTGCCGACGTACCCGTGGCCGCCCCGAAATCGCCACGCCCGCGCCGACGCGGCCGTCCCCGCCCCGAAGCACCCGCGCCCGCCCCGAAAATCCGCACCCGCCCCGAAATCGAGAGGTACCCCGATGCGAACGTCCATCGCCACCGTGTCCCTCAGCGGCTCGCTCACCGAGAAGCTCACCGCCGCCTCCCGGGCCGGTTTCGACGGGGTCGAGATCTTCGAGAACGACCTCCTCGCCAGCCCGCTCTCCCCGGAGGAGATCCGTGCCCGGTGTGCCGATCTCGGGCTGTCGATCGAGCTGTATCAACCCATGCGGGACATCGAGGCGGTGCCCGAGGCCGAGTTCGCCCGTAACCTGCGTCGCGCCCGGCACAAGTTCGAGGTGATGCGCAGGCTCGGTGCCGACACTGTTCTCGTCTGCTCCAGCGTCTCGCCGCTCGCCGAGGACGACGACGCGCTCGCCGCCGCGCAGCTCAGCCAACTGGCCGACCTGGCCCAGGAGTTCGGCGTCCGCGTCGCCTACGAGGCGCTCGCCTGGGGGCGGCACGTCAGCACGTACGACCACGCCTGGCGCATCGTCGGGACGGCCGGTCACCCCGCGCTCGGCACCTGCCTCGACAGCTTCCACATCCTCTCCCGGGGCTCCGATCCCAAGGGCATCGCGGACATCCCCGGCGAGAAGATCTTCTTCCTCCAGCTCGCCGACGCCCCGCTGCTCGCGATGGACGTCCTCCAGTGGAGCCGCCACTACCGCTGCTTCCCCGGCCAGGGCGGCTTCGACGTCGCCGGACTCGTCCGGCACGTCCTGAACGCGGGCTATACCGGCCCGCTCTCGCTGGAGGTCTTCAACGACGTGTTCCGGCAGGCGGAAGCGGGCCCGACGGCGGTCGACGCCCACCGCTCGCTGCTCGTCCTCCAGGAGACGGTCGGTGTCTCGCGGCCCCCCGCCCCCGTCGTCCCCACGGGCTTCGCCTTCGCCGAACTCGTCACGCCCGACGCGGAACCCGTCTCGGCCCTGCTCGGCGCCCTCGGCTTCGCCCGCACGGCCCGCCACCGCAGCAAGCCGGTCGACCTGTGGCAGCAGGGCGAGGCCCGCATCCTGGTCAACACCGGCCCCGCCGTACGACGGGACGGCACCGCGCTCGCGGCGATCGGCCTGGAGTCTCCCGACCCCCAGGGCGCGGCCCGCCGCGCCGAGGCACTCCTCGCGCCCGTCCTGCCGCGCCGCCGGGCACCCGAGGACGCCCCGCTCGAAGCGGTGGCCGCACCGGACGGCACGGAACTCTTCTTCTGCGCCCCGACCGGCCCCGAACTCCCCGGTTGGCGGGCCGACTTCACCGACACCACCGCGCAACCGCCCGCAAGGACAGGCGTCCTGCGCATCGACCACCTCGCCCTCACCCAGCCCTGGCACCACTTCGACGAGGCAACTCTCTTCCACCGCAGCGTCCTTGGACTCGACGCACAGGAGAGCGTCGACGTCGCCGACCCCTACGGCCTGCTGCGCAGCCGCGCCGTCACCAACCCCGACGGCAGCGTCCGTATCGCCCTGAGCGTCGGCGCGGCCCCGACCGAGGACGACACCCACGCCCGGCACATCGCCCTCGCCACCGAGGACTTGGTCGCCGCGGCCCGCGACTTCCACGACCTGAGCGGCCGGTTCCTGCGGATGCCCGCGAACTACTACGACGACCTCGCGGCCCGATTCGACTTCACCGAGGGCGAGTTGGAGACCTACCGCGAGCTCGGCATCCTCTACGACCGGGACGCGGGCGGCGAGTTCCGGCACTGCTACACCCGCACGGTGGGGCGGGTCTTCTTCGAACTCGTCCAGCGCGACGGCGACTACCGCGGCTACGGCGCCCAGAACGCGCCGGTGCGGCTGGCCGCCCAGCGCACCGCGAGGCTCCTCACTGGCGGCTGACGGTCCTGGTCACACCGGTGACGACGGTCGTGGCCAGGATCCAGCCGGTGATGATCAGGGCGTAGGCGAGGTACTGGTACCAGCCCTCCGGCGCGAACGCCTCCTCCTGGCCGAAGGAGATCACCGGCAGCAGCAGGTCGAGCGTGTAGAACACCGGGTTGAAGTGCGGGGCCTCGGACGCCTTGAGGGCGTGGGGGTGGTGCAGGCCGTAGGCGATCGAGCCGATGGCCAGCAGCGACAGCAGCCAGCCGCAGGCGCGCAGCGGACGGAAGCCGTAGCCGACGGTGGCGTCCTGGACGTAGCCCCAGATCCGGTTGTACCGGGGGAGGGTGCCGCGCAGGCGGCGCTGCTTGGCGAGTTGGACGCGGCGCGCGGCGTAGTCGTCGCCGGTGCGGCGGTAGGCGCCGGCCAACTGCTCGTAGGCGTGCGGAACATAGCCGTCGCCGTCCTGCTCCAGCATGGTCAGGCGGCGCTCGGCGGGCTCGTGGGGGATGAGCGAGGTGTAGACGAGGCTGGTGAGGTACACCTGGCCCGGCACCACCCGCGGCTCCAGCAGGAGCACTTCGATCTGGGCGCTGCGCAGCACCACGCCGCCCTCGAAGGGCGGGCTCTCCCGCAGCCAGAGTTCCCCGATGGTGGCGCTGCTCGCCAGCAGCACGGAACTGCCCGGGTTCGACAGGGTGCTGTACGACAGGTCGAGCCGGCCCGCGATCCGGGCACCGCGCAGTCCGACCCAGCCCTCGACCCGGGCCTGCCGGAGCAGGAAGTTGCCCTCCACGACGAGTACTTCGGCGTCGACGGCGGAGCCCCCGGGATGGGACAGGTGCGCCGTGTTGAAGTTGACCGACCCGGCGACAGTCGCGCCGCTGAGCCGTATCTGACCGTGGGTGCGCAGTCCGGCGGCCCGGAGGTCGTCGCCGACGGCGGCCTGGTTGAGCTGGAGCACCGGCTCCGCCGCGTCCGGCGCGATGATCTCCGAGCCCTCCATGAACAGGCTCCCGGCGATCTTCGCCCCGGCCAGCCGTACCATTCCCCGGAACCGGGACCGTGTCATCCGCAGCACGCCGTCCACCCGCATCGCATGGGCGGTCAGCCCGGGCAGGACGGACTCGCTGAGGTTGAGCTCGCGCAGCCGGGAGGCGTAGAAGCGGGGTACTTCGTCGAAGTAGCAGTTCCGCAGCCGGACGGGGTGGTCGATCGTCGCGTACTGCAGATCGAGCATGCCGATGATCCGGGCGCCCGCCAGACTCACCGACGCTATCTCCCCTGCTTCCTGCGGCCCGTTGAGCACCAGCGCCCGCAACACCTCGGCGCGGACGGTCCGTTCGGGCCCCCAGGTGTCGCCGGCGGCGATGTCCTCGTCCGGTGCGGTACGGAAGTCCACGGACTCGCCCAGCGGGAAGGCCCGCCACACCTCTTCCTCGGCCTGTGTCAGATCGGTGATCTCCATCAGGCGGGACTCTAGCCGCGCGAGGGCCGCCCGCACAGGGGACGACCGCGGCCCGGCCCGCACGTCAACGCGCGGGCCGGGCCGGGGAGTTGTGCCACTACGGTCGGGTGTTCCACTCCGCGATGACGGGGCGGTCGTGCTCGGTGGACAGGCGGCTGACGGTGCCGGTCGCCAGTTGGAACAGGCGGCCGTCCGCCGCGGACAGACCCAGTCGACGCGCGGTGAGGACGCGCAGGAAGTGGGCGTGGGCCACGAGGACCACGTCACCGTCCACGAGCGCGCCGTCCACCCGCTTCAGCACCTGGTCGGCCCGGGCACCCACCTCGTCCGGGGACTCGCCGGGGTGTGCGGCCGGTCCCGGGGGCACTCCGTCGGTCCACAGGAACCAGTCGGGGCGGGTGCGGTGGATGTCGACGGTGGTGACGCCCTCGTAGCCGCCGTAGTCCCACTCGTGCAGGTCGGGGTCGGGCACGACCCCGGTGATGCCGGCGAGTTCGGCGGTGCGTAGCGCGCGGTCCAGCGGGCTGCTCAGGGCGAGTGCGAAGGTCCGGCCCGCCAGGAGCGGGGCGAGGGACTTGGCCTGTTCCTCGCCGTGCCGGGTGAGGGGCAGGTCGGTCCAGCTCGTGTGCTGGCCCGACACGCTCCACTCCGTCTCGCCGTGGCGGACCAGCAGAAGATCCCCCACGGCGCGCCTACTTGGACTCGACGGCGTGGCCGCCGAACTGGTTGCGCAGCGCCGCGATCATCTTCATCTGCGGCGAGTCGTCCTGACGGGACGCGAACCGCGCGAAGAGGGAGGCCGTGATCGCGGGCAGCGGCACCGCGTTGTCGATGGCCGCCTCGACGGTCCACCGGCCCTCGCCGGAGTCCTCCGCGAAGCCCCGCAGCTTGTCCAAGTGCTCATCGCCGTCAAGGGCGTTGACCGCGAGGTCGAGCAGCCAGGAACGGATCACGGTGCCTTCCTGCCAGGAGCGGAACACCTCACGTACGTCCGTCACGGAGTGGACCTTCTCCAGCAGCTCCCAGCCCTCGGCGTACGCCTGCATCATGGCGTACTCGATGCCGTTGTGGACCATCTTCGAGAAGTGCCCGGCGCCGACCTTGCCGGCGTGCACGAAGCCGAACTCGCCCTCCGGCTTGAGGGCGTCGAAGACGGGCTGGACCTTCGCGATGTTCTCGGCGTCGCCGCCGACCATCAGCGCGTAGCCGTTCTTGAGGCCCCACACACCACCGGAGACGCCCGCGTCGACGAAGCCGATGCCCTTGGCGCCCAGCTCCTCGGCGTGCTTCTCGTCGTCCGTCCAGCGGGAGTTGCCGCCGTCGACCACCGTGTCACCGGGCTGGAGCAGCTCGCCCAGCTCGTCGACGACCGACTGGGTCGGGGCGCCGGCCGGGACCATCACCCAGACCGTGCGCGGCGCTTCGAGCTTGTCGACCAGTTCGGCCAGGTCGCTCACGTCGGAGATCTCGGGGTTGCGGTCGTAGCCGATGACGGTGTGGCCCGCGCGGCGGATGCGCTCGCGCATGTTGCCGCCCATCTTGCCGAGGCCGATCAGTCCGAGCTGCATGTCAGTTCACTTCCTGGGAATTGCGGAGCGTCCGGTAGGTCGCCACGAGCGCGGCGGTGGAGGAGTCGAGACCGGGTACGTCGGCACCGTCGGTGAGGGCGGGTTCGACGCGCTTGGCGAGGACCTTGCCCAGTTCGACGCCCCACTGGTCGAAGGAGTCGATGTTCCAGACGGCGCCCTGCACGAACACCTTGTGCTCGTAGAGCGCGATGAGCTGGCCGAGCACCGACGGGGTCAACTCGCGGGCCAGGATCGTGGTGGTGGGGTGGTTGCCCTGGAACGTCTTGTGCGGCACCAGCTCCTCCGCCACACCCTCCGCACGCACCTCGTCGGGCGTCTTGCCGAACGCCAACGCCTGGGTCTGCGCGAAGAAGTTGGCCATCAGCAGATCGTGCTGCGCCTTCAGCCCCTCGCTCAGCTCCGCCACCGGGTTGACGAAGCCGATGAAGTCCGCCGGGATCAACTTCGTGCCCTGGTGGATGAGTTGGTAATACGCGTGCTGCCCGTTCGTCCCCGGCGTACCCCACACCACCGGCCCGGTCTGCCACTCCACCGGATTCCCGTCCCGGTCCACCGACTTGCCGTTGGACTCCATGTCCAACTGCTGCAAGTAGGCGGTGAACTTGGAGAGGTAGTGGTTGTACGGCAGTACCGCGTGCGACTGGGCGTCGTGGAAGTTGCCGTACCAGACGCCCAACAGGCCAAGGAGCAAAGGCACGTTGGACTCGGCGGGCTCGGTGCGGAAGTGCTCGTCGACGAGGTGGAAACCGTCGAGCATCTCCCGGAAACGGTCCGGGCCGATCGCGATCATCAGCGACAGCCCGATCGCCGAGTCGAACGAGTAGCGTCCGCCGACCCAGTCCCAGAACTCGAACATGTTGTCCGTGTCGATACCGAAGTCCGACACCTTCCCCGCGTTCGTCGACAGCGCCACGAAGTGCTTGGCCACGGCCTTGTCGTCGCCCCCGAGGCCCTCAAGGAGCCACGTCCGGGCGGATGTCGCGTTGGTGATCGTCTCGATCGTCGTGAACGTCTTCGACGCGACGATGAACAGGGTCTCCGCCGGGTCGAGGTCGCGGGTCGCCTCGTGCAGGTCGGCGCCGTCCACGTTCGACACGAACCGGACCGTCAACGAACGGTCGGTGAAGGCGCGGAGGGCTTCGTACGCCATCGCCGGACCGAGGTCGGAGCCGCCGATGCCGATGTTGACGACATTGCGGATACGGCGGCCCGTGTGCCCGGTCCACTCGCCGGAGCGGACCCGGTCGGCGAAGTTCGCCATCTTGCCGAGCACCGCGTGCACGGCGGGCACCACGTTCTCGCCGTCGACCTCGACGACGGCGTCACGCGGGGCGCGCAGCGCGGTGTGCAGGACCGCGCGGTCCTCCGTGACGTTGATCTTCTCGCCGCGGAACATGGCGTCCCGGAGCCCGAACACACCGGTGGCGGTGGCGAGTTCCTGGAGCAGGGCGAGGGTCTCGTCCGTGATCAGGTGCTTGGAGTAGTCGATGCGCAGATCGCCGACGGTGACCACGTACCGCTCCGCGCGCCCCGGGTCCGCCGCGAACAACTCACGCAACTGCGGGTTGAGTTGACCCGCGCGGTGGTCCTCCAGGGCGGTCCACTCGGGCCGCCGCACGAGCTTGGGGGAGTCAGACATGAGAAGGGGTCTCCTTGGTGCCCTCTGCCCGCAGGGCGATGGCGTACATCTCGTCGGCGTCGAGGCGCCGCAGCTCCTCGGCGATCAGTTCGGAGGTCGTGCGGACCTTCAGCGCGAGGGTGCGGGAGGGCTGCCCGGGCAGGGACAGCGTGGCCAGCGGACCGTCGGGACGGTCGATGACGACCTCACCGGCACCGGTGCCCAGCCGGACGGCCGTGATGACCGGCCCGTCGGTGACCACACGGTCGATCTTCACCTTGAGGCGTGCCTCCAGCCAGCGCGCCAGCAGCTCGGCGGCCGGGTTGTCGGCCTCGCTCTCCACGGCACCCGAGGTGATCTTCGACTTGGCCTGGTCGAGGGCCGCCGCCAGCATCGAGCGCCACGGGGTCAGCCGGGTCCAGGCGAGGTCGGTGTCGCCCGGCGCGTAGGCGCGGGCACGGGTGCCCAGCGCTTCGAGCGGGTTCGTCGCCGCGTACAGGTCGGTGATCCGGCGCTGCGCGAGGGCGCCCAGCGGGTCCTTCGCCGGGACCTCGGGCGCGTCCCCCGGCCACCACACGACGACCGGTGCGTCCGGCAGCAGCAGCGGCAGCACCACGGAGTCGGCGTGGTCGGACACCTCGCCATAGGTCCGCAGCACGACCGTCTCGCCGGTGCCCGCGTCGGCGCCCACCCGGACCTCGGCGTCGAGGTGCGAGTTGGTGCGGTCGCGCGGGGTGCGGGCATGCCGCTTGATGACGACCAGGGTGCGCGAGGGGTGCTCGTGCGAGGCCTCCTCGGCCGCCTTGATCGAGTCGTAGGCGTTCTCCTCGTCCGTGACGATGACCATCGTCAGGACCATGCCCACGGCAGGGGTGCCGATGTCGCGGCGACCCTGCACCAGCGCCTTGTTGATCTTGCTTGCCGTGGTGTCGCTCAGGTCGATCTTCATGGCCTGCGCCAGCTCCGTCCGTCTCGTGCGAGCATCTCGTCCGCCTCCTCGGGACCCCAACTGCCCGAGGAGTACTGCGCCGGCTTGCCGTTGTCCGCCCAGTACTCCTCGATCGGGTCGAGGATCTTCCAGGACTCTTCCACTTCCTGGTGGCGCGGGAACAGGTTGGCGTCGCCGAGCAGCACATCCAGGATGAGCCGCTCGTACGCCTCAGGGCTCGACTCCGTGAACGACTCGCCGTAGGCGAAGTCCATGGACACGTCCCGGATCTCCATCGAGGTGCCCGGCACCTTCGAACCGAACCGGACCGTCATGCCCTCGTCGGGCTGGACGCGGATGACGATCGCGTTCTGGCCCAGCTCCTCGGTGGCGCTGGAGTCGAAGGGGGAGTGCGGGGCCCGCTTGAAGACCACCGCGATCTCCGTCACCCGCCGCCCGAGCCGCTTGCCGGTGCGCAGATAGAACGGGACGCCCGCCCAACGGCGGTTGTCCACCTCCAACTTGACGGCCGCGTACGTGTCGGTCTTCGACTTGGGGTCGATGCCGTCTTCCTCCAGGTAGCCGACGACCTTCTCGCCGCCCTGCCAGCCCTGCGCGTACTGCCCGAACACCGTGTGCTCGCCCAACTCCTGCGGCAGCCGCACCGACTTGAGCACCTTGAGCTTCTCGGTGAGCAGCGCCTCCTCGTCGAAGGCGATCGGCTCCTCCATGGCGGTCAGCGCCATCAACTGGAGAAGGTGGTTCTGGATGACGTCACGCGCCGAACCGATGCCGTCGTAATAGCCGGCCCGGCCCCCGATGCCGATGTCCTCGGCCATCGTGATCTGGATGTGGTCGACGTAGGACCGGTTCCAGATCGGCTCGTACATCTGGTTGGCGAAGCGCAGCGCCAGGATGTTCTGGACGGTCTCCTTGCCGAGGTAGTGGTCGATCCGGAACACCTGGTCCGGGTCGAACACCTCGTGCACGATCTTGTTCAGCTCACGCGCGCTCTTCAGGTCGCGCCCGAACGGCTTCTCGATGACCGCGCGCCGCCAGGAACCCTCGCCGGCCGTCGCGAGACCGTGCTTCTTGAGCTGCTGGACGACCTTCGGGAAGAACTTCGGCGGTACGGAGAGATAGAACGCGTAGTTGCCGCTCGTACCGCGCGAGGTGTCCAACTCGTCCACGGCCGCGCGCAGTTGCTTGAACGCCGTGTCGTCGTCGAAGTCGCCGGGAATGAACCGCATGCCCTCGGCGAGCTGCTGCCAGACCTCCTCGCGGAACTCGGTCCGCGAGTGCTCGCGCACCGAGTCGTGCACCACCTGCGCGAAGTCCTGGTCCTCCCAGTCCCGCCGGGCGAACCCGACGAGGGAGAAGCCCGGCGGCAGCATGCCCCGGTTGGCCAGGTCGTAGACGGCCGGCATCAGCTTCTTGCGGGACAGGTCACCGGTGACCCCGAAGATGACCAGCCCGGACGGGCCCGCGATACGGGGGAGCCGGCGGTCGCGCTCGTCGCGCAGCGGGTTGTCCCAGTCGGCGGTCAGGGCGTCGGTGAGTTCCTCGACGGTGAGCGCGTCGGGCTCCGGTGCCTCGGCCGGTTTCGTTGCGGGAAGTTCCGCGCTCATTCCCCGTCGCCCCCCTTGCCGCTCAGCGACTTCGCGACGGCACCCAGCAGGTCCTGCCAGGCCACCTCGAACTTGGCGACGCCCTCGTCCTCCAACTGCTTGACGACGGTGTCGTACGAGATCCCGAGGCGCTCTACGGCGTCCAGGTCGGCGCGCGCCTGCGCGTAGCCGCCGGTCACCGTGTCGCCGTGGATGTCACCGTGGTCGGCGGTGGCGTTCAGCGTGGCCTCCGGCATGGTGTTGACCGTGCCGGGCGCGACCAGCTCGTCGACGTACAGGGTGTCCTTGTAGGACGGGTCCTTCACGCCGGTCGAGGCCCACAGGGGGCGCTGCTTGTTGGCCTTCGAGCCCGCGAGAGCGGTCCAACGGTCACCGGAGAAGACCTCTTCGTAGGCCTCGTAGGCGAGCCGCGCGTTGGCGAGCGCGGCCTTGCCCTTGAGGGCGAGGGCCTCGTCCGTGGCGAGCGCGGTCAGGCGCTTGTCGATCTCGGAGTCGACGCGGGAGACGAAGAAGGAGGCCACGGAGTGGATGGTCGCCAGGTCGATGCCGGCGGCCCGCGCCTTCTCGAGGCCGGCCAGGTAGGCGTCCATGACCTCGCGGTAGCGCTCCAGGGAGAAGATCAGCGTGACGTTGACGCTGATGCCCGCGCCGATGACCTCGGTGATGGCCGGGAGACCGGCCTTCGTCGCCGGGATCTTGATCATCACG
This sequence comes from Streptomyces sp. NBC_01478, assembly GCF_036227225.1. Taxonomy (GTDB): domain Bacteria; phylum Actinomycetota; class Actinomycetes; order Streptomycetales; family Streptomycetaceae; genus Streptomyces. The sequence goes on from NZ_CP109444.1 coordinate 9,699,163, forward strand.
TTGGAACGGTCCACCAGCCAGGAGAGCTGCTTGGCCTCGGCGATCGTCGCCGCCGTGTGGTGGGCGAGCCGCGGGTCGACCTCGATGGAGACCCGGCCGTCCCGGCCGCCGGTCGCCTCGTGGACCGGGCGCAGGATGTCGGCGGCGGCGCGGACGTCGGCGGTGGTCATCATCCGTACGGCCTCTTCGACCGTCACCTTGCGTACGGCGAGGTCGGCGAGCTGCTCCTCGTACCCCTCTCCGGAGCCGATGGCGGCCTGGAAGATGGACGGGTTGGTGGTGACGCCGACGACGTTCTTGGTGTCGATGAGTTCGGCGAGGTTGCCGGACTCGATCCGCTTGCGCGACAGGTCGTCCAGCCAGATGGAGACGCCCTCGTCGGACAGGCGCTTGAGTGTTCCCGCGGTGGCGGTCACTTCGGTCACTGTGATCATCTTCTTTCTGGCGATCGGATCAACCGCGCGCGGCGGCGAGGGATTCCTTGGCTGCTGCGGCGACGTTCTCGGCCGTGAAACCGAACTCGGCGAACAGGGTCTTGGCATCGGCGGAGGCGCCGAAGTGTTCGAGGGAGACGATGCGTCCTGCGTCACCCACGAACCGGTACCACGTGAGACCGATCCCGGCCTCGACCGCAACGCGGGCCTTCACGGACGGCGGAAGGACGCTGTCGCGGTACTCGCGCGACTGCTCCTCGAACCACTCCACGGACGGCATCGACACCACCCGGGTGCCCACGCCCTCCGCCTCCAACTGCTCGCGCGCCTCGACGGCGAGGTGGACCTCGGAACCGGTCGCGATCAGCACGACATCGGGGGTCTCGGTGGAGGAGTCCTTGAGGACGTAACCGCCGCGCGCCGCATCGGAGTTGGGCGCGTAGGTCGGCACCCCTTGGCGGGTCAGCGCGAGGCCGTGCGGGGCGGGCTTCGTGGCGTGCCGCTTGAGGATCTCGGCCCAGGCGATGGCGGTCTCGTTGGCGTCGGCAGGGCGGACGATGTTCAGGCCCGGGATGGCGCGCAGCGAGGCGAGGTGCTCGACCGGCTGGTGGGTGGGGCCGTCCTCGCCCAGACCGACGGAGTCGTGGGTCCAGACGTACGTCACCGGGAGCTGCATCAGTGCGGAGAGGCGGACGGCGTTGCGCATGTAGTCGGAGAACACCAGGAAGGTGCCGCCGTAGACGCGCGTGTTGCCGTGCAGGGCGATGCCGTTCATCTCGGCCGCCATGGAGTGCTCGCGGATGCCGAAGTGGATCGTACGGCCGTACGGGTCTGCCTCGGGCAGCGGGTTGCCCTTCGGGAGGAAGGACGACGTCTTGTCGATGGTGGTGTTGTTCGAGCCGGCCAGGTCGGCGGAGCCGCCCCACAGCTCGGGCAGGACCGGTCCAAGCGCCTGGAGGGTCTTGCCGGAGGCGGCCCGGGTGGCGACGGAGGAGCCCTCCTCGAACACCGGGAGGGCGTCCTCCCAGCCCTCGGGGAGCTGACCGGCGACGATCCGGTCGAAGAGCTTCGCGCGCTCGGGCTGCGCGCCGCGCCACTTGTCGAGCTGCTTGTCCCACGCGGAGTGCGCCTCGGCGCCCCGGTCCAGGGCCTTGCGGCTGTGCGCGATGACCTCGCCCGCGACCTCGAAGGACTTCTCGGGGTCGAAGCCGAGGACGCGCTTGGTGGCGGCGATCTCGTCGGCGCCGAGCGCGGAGCCGTGGGCGGCCTCGGTGTTCTGGGCGTTTGGAGCGGGCCAGGCGATGATCGTGCGCATGGCGATGATCGAGGGGCGCCCGGTCTCGGCCTGCGCCGTCTTCAGCGCCGTGTACAGCGCGTGCGGGTCGATGTCGCCGTCGGCGGCGGGCTCGATGCGCTGGGTGTGCCAGCCGTAGGCCTCGTACCGCTTAAGGACGTCCTCGGAGAAGGCGGTCGCGGTGTCGCCCTCGATGGAGATGTGGTTGTCGTCGTAGACGAAGACGAGGTTGCCGAGCTGCTGGTGTCCGGCCAGGGAGGAGGCCTCGGCGGAGATGCCCTCCTCCAGGTCGCCGTCGGAGACGATCGCCCAGATGGTGTGGTCGAAGGGCGACTCGCCCTCGGGGGCCTCGGGGTCGAACAGGCCGCGCTCGTAGCGGGCGGCCATCGCCATGCCCACCGCGTTGGCGACACCCTGTCCCAGCGGTCCTGTCGTGGTCTCCACACCGGCCGTGTGCCCGTACTCCGGGTGACCAGGCGTCTTCGACCCGTGCGTCCGGAACGCCTTCAGGTCGTCCAGCTCCAGCTCGTACCCGGCGAGATAGAGCTGCGTGTACAGCGTCAGCGAGGTGTGGCCGGGGGAGAGGACGAAGCGGTCGCGACCGGTCCACTCGGGATCCGCGGGGTCGTGACGCATCACCTTCTGAAAGATCGTGTACGCGGCGGGAGCCAGGGCCATCGCGGTGCCCGGGTGGCCGTTGCCGACCTTCTGCACCGCGTCAGCGGCCAGAACACGGGCGGTGTCGACGGCGCGACGGTCGAGATCGGTCCACTCGAAGCTGTCAGGTGTGTGCGCGTTCATCTTCAAGAAGTCCTCGGTAAGAGCGGCAGAACTGCTCGGACGCCTTCAAATCTAAAAGTCTGACTTTTACGAGGGAAGGTGCCGGTGTGCCAGCCTGTGGTGAAAGTGGGACACCGGGAGCGGGACCTAGGCTGCGCGAGAAGGACATGACGGACAGAACTATCCAAGACGTCGGCGGTGACGGCGACGTGATCAGAACGTTTCCCTTCCCTGTCGATCTGAGCGTCTGCGGCGTCGGCATGCAGGTCGGCCCGATGGGCACCGACCACACCTGGCACGCCGACGCACCCCTGAACCGCGTCCACCGCATCGACTTCCATGTGGTGATGCTCTTCTCCGAGGGCCCGGTCCGCCACATGATCGACTTTGCCGAGTACGAGGCGAACGCCGGTGACGTGCTCTGGATCCGCCCCGGCCAGGTCCACCGCTTCTCCCGGCTCGACGCCTACCACGGCACGGTCCTCACCATGCAGCCCGGCTTCCTCCCCCGGGCCACGGTCGAGGCGACCGGCCTGTACCGCTACGACCTCCCACCCCTCCTGCACCCCGACGAGCCCCGACTCGCCGCCCTGCGCGCCTCCCTGGGCCAGCTCCGACGCGAGTACGAGGACTCGACCACGCTCCCGCTGAGCCTCCACACCTCGGTCCTACGACACTCCCTGACGGCCTTCCTGCTGCGGCTCGCGCATCTCGCGGCCAGCTCGGCGGAGGCGGCCCGGCAGCAGGCGGACACGACGTTCACGCTCTTCCGCGACGCCGTCGAGAAGGGCTTCGCCACCAACCACAGCGTCAGCGCCTACGCCGACGCCCTCGGCTACTCCCGCCGCACCCTGGTCCGCGCGGTCCGTGCCGCCACCGGCGAGACCCCCAAGGGCTTCATCGACAAGCGGGTCGTCCTGGAAGCGAAGCGGCTGTTGGCCCACACGGAACTGCCGATCGGCCGGGTGGGCGCGGCAGTCGGCTTCCCCGACGCGGCGAACTTCTCCAAGTTCTTCCAGCAGCACACGGATGTGACGCCGGCGGGGTTCCGGGCCGAACTGCGGTGAGGGGCGCGGCAGTCGGGGCGCCCGAGTGGCCACGGCCGAGTGGTGCGTGACCGGTGAGAACCGAGGACGGGGCCCGGCACGTCGATCCGTGCCGGGCCCCGGATGTCCGGGCCCGAAGTGGGCCCGGCTCTCGGACAGTTGACGGGTGGTGCGCCTGCTGAACCGACCTGCGGCCGGGCTCGTGGAGCGGCCGCTCCCGCGGCTTCGCACGCGGCGCCGAGGTGAGTGCGAAGCTGTCGTCGGTGGCGTCGTCCTCGGCGAGGCCGATCGCGGCGGTCGCCGAGATCTCACCCCTGGGGTGGCCGGGGTGGGGGCCTCAGCGCACCCGGCGCAGGAAGTCGACGACCAGGTCGGTCGTGGCCTGCGGCTGCTCTTCCGTGATCCAGTGCCCGCAGTCCGGGATGACCGCGTGTTCGACGTCGTCGGCGACACACCGCAGCACCTCGCCGATGCCCGGGCCGAAGGTGGCTTCGCCGCCGAAGGCCAGTACCGGCATCCGGAGCTTGCCCTGCGCGAGGAACTTCTCGTTGTCGGCCGCGTCCTGACCGAACGTCAGGAACTGGGCGAAGCTCGCCCGCATGGCGCCGGGCTGTGCGTAGAGCGCCGCGTAGTGCTGGCGCTTGGCTTCGTCGAACCGCTCCGGGACCACGGAAAGCTCGTTCCAGAAGCGGTCGAGATAGATGCGCTCGCGGTCGGCGACCAGGCGTTCCATGTCGTGACCGCCGAAGCCGAAGTGCCACATGGACGGATCCTGTGTGATCCGGTCCCAGGGCCCGATGCCGGGCAGCGGCGCGTCGATCGCCACCCATCGGCTCACGCGCTCGGGGTGGGTGGCGGCGACCGCGTAGCCGACCATGATGCCGATGTCGTGTGTGACCAGTTCGATCGAGTCCACGCCCAGGGCGTCCAGGACGCCCCACACGTCCGCCGCCTGGTTCTTCTTGTCGTAGCCGCCGTCGGGTTTCGACGAGCGGCCCAACCCGCGCAGGTCGGGCGCGATGACCGTGTGGTCCTCGATCAGCGCGTTCGTCAGATGGCCCCACATGTCGCCCGTGGTGCCGAAGCCGTGCAGCAGGACGACCGCCGGCCCCTGTCCGCCGACGCGTACATGGATCGTGGCGCCGTTGGTCTCGATCTCACGCGCCCGCATACCGGCCGGGAAAGGGTGGATGCCGTCCTGGCGACCGTGGTCGTTCATCGCTCTACTCCGGGTTCGAAGGGAACAGGAATCCGACCGCGAAGACGGCCGGAGCAACGGGACTTGTGCGGGCGGGAACCGGATCGGATGCCGATCCGCGCCACACCATTGAAGCTAGCCGACCGGTCTACTACGGTCCATCGCGCGCCGAACACGGCTGATGCGGAGGCGGACCGCTGACCTGCGATGGAAGGAAGGAGCTAACAGCAGAGAGGAAGCCGGTCGTGAACTCGTCCCGCCGGACGGGCGAAGGGGCCCCCGCGCATACGCGCGAAGGGGCCCCCGCGCATACGCGCGAAGGGGCCCCACGCATACGCGTGAAGCCCCTTGTTCTCCTGGGTAGTTGGAATCAGTGGCCGAAGTCGAACCAGTTCACGTTCACGAAGTCCGCCGGCTGGCCGCTGCTGAAGGTGAGATAGACGTCATGGGTGCCGGTGACCGAGCTGATGTTGGCCGGCACCGTCTTCCACGACTGCCAGCCCCCGGTGTTGGCCAGCGCGAAGCTGCCGACCGGGGTCGCGGTCGGGCTGTCGAGGCGTACCTGCACCAGACCGCTGACCCCGCTCGCCGCACCGCTCGCGACCCGGGCGTAGAACTGGGTGGCCGCCGTGGAGCCGAAGGTGACGCCCTTGTAGAGCGCCCAGTCGCCGTTGGCTATCGAGCCGATGTCCTGGCCGCCGCCCGTGTCCGTGGTGGTCTCGGCGATGGTGCCGGACTGGCTGTCGTACGACTCGGCCTGGATGGCGCTGTAGGCGTCCCGGCTGCCGGTCGGCGGGGTCGTGGTACCGCTCCCACTGCCCGTGGACGAGAGCACCTGGACGTAGTCCACCGTCATCGGGTGGTTCGGGTCGGTGGCGCTGGTGGGGCCGCCGCCGAACGCCGCCGGGAAGCCGCCGCCCATCGCCACGTTCAGGATGATGAAGAAGCCGTGGTTGGTGGCGTTGGCCCAGGTCGTGGCGTCGACCTGACTGGCGTTCACCGTATGGAAGTTGACGCCGTCGAGGTAGAAGCGGATCTGCTCGGGGCTGGTCGACCTGTCCCACTCCATGGCGTACGTGTGGAAGCCGGCCTGGCAAGTGGTCCCGGTGCAGGAGGTGTTGCCGCCGATGCCGGTCGTCTCGTTGCAGGGGCCGCCCGGGTTGGTGCCGCAATGCACGGTCGCCCAGTCGGTGTTGAGCCCCTGGACGTTCTCCATCACGTCCAACTCGCCCACGCTGGGCCAGTTCTGGTAGTTGCCCCGGTAGGGCGCGCCCAGCATCCAGAACGCGGGCCAGTAGCCGAGCGCCGACGAGCCGGTGACGTTGGGGAGTTGGATCCGGGCCTCTACCCGCAGCTTCCCGCCGGCCGGCGGCTGGAAGTCGGTGCGGTTGGTCTCGATACGGCCCGAGGTCCAGTTGCCTGAGGCGTCCCGGCGCGGGGTGATCAGCAGGTTGCCGTTGCCGTCGAGCGCCACGTTGTTGGTGGAGGAGGTCATCGTCTCGACCTCGCCGGTGCCCCAGTTGGCCGCGCCGCCCGGGTACGAAGTCCCGGTGTCGTACTGCCAGTTGGTGGTGGAGACACCGGTGCCCGCGGTGCCGTTGAAGTCGTCCAGGAAGACCTGCGTCCAGCCCGACGGGGGCGTGGGCGCGGAGGCGTCCGCGGGCAGGGTGAAGGCCGTGGCGGTGGCGGCCGCCAGGCCGAGGGTGCTGAGGACGGCGATCAGGACGCGCCTGAAGGGACGGGGTCTGCGCTGCGTGCCGGAGGGTTCACTCATCGGTGCCTCTCGGATACGGAGTGGGGATGCGGGTGCCGTGCCTGCCTGAGAGCGCTCTCACGCAGTGGGTGCGCGGTCAATGTGCTCTCAGCCACTCCGGGCGTCAAGAGGTGAAGCCGGGAAAGTCCTTTCGCTGTGCGGGAGTTCAGGTGATGAATGCGGTGAAAGAGGAGTTTCCGAGTGGTCTCCGGGGGCGCCGGGGCAGGGGCCGTCCGGTGGATCAGGTCGCAGGAGAGCGACGGCTGCTGACCGGTGCCGGAGAGCGGGGCGCGGTGGACACGGCCGCGAGGCGGAGGGGACGTCGACGTCGGCGGTGACCGCCGCCGACGGCGCGACGGGGCCCGCACGAGGTCGTTCGAACGCGGGGAGTCGGCGACCGACGACAACGCCGCCAGGGCTCCCAGCGCCCTTGGGGCGGTGCGGGAGTGCGTGCCACGTCCCGCGCGGCCGGGCTCCCGCCGGACAGGTCCTAGACGGCGCTCCCCGCCTTCCAGGTCGCCCAGGACAGGTTCCAGCCGTTGAGGCCGTTGTCCGCCGCCACCGTCTTCTCGCCGGAGTTCTTCACGATGACGACATCGCCGAGCATCGAGCTGTCGTAGAACTTGTAGCCCGGCACCGAGGTGTCGTTCGCGCCCTTGGCGTCGTGCAGGCCGACGCAGCCGTGGCTGGTGTTCTCGCTGCCGAACACCGAGGTCGACGCCCAGTAGTTGCCGTGCACGAAGGTGCCGGAGGTGGTCAGGCGCTGGGCGTGCGGGACGTCGGAGATGTCGTACTCGTCACCGAGCCCGACCGTCGAGGACTCCATGCGGGTCTGCTTGAAGCGCTCGCTGATCACCATGATCCCGGACCAGGTGGTGTGCTGGGCGTTGCCGCCGCTGACCGGGTAGGTGGCGAGGGTCTTGCCGTCCCGCTTGACGACCATCTCCTTGCTGGACAGGTCGACGGTGCTGATCTGCTCGCGCCCGATGTTGAACGTGACGTCCTTGGACTGGATGCCGTAGATGCCGTCCTGGCCCTCGACGTCCTTCAGCCGCAGGCTGAGCGTGATCTTCGTGCCGGCCGCCCAGTACGTCTCGGGGCGGAAGTCGAGCCGGGTGTCGCTGAACCAGTGTCCGACCACCTCGACGGCGGGCTCGGCCGTGACCGTGATCGCCTTCTGGACGGCGGCCCGGTCCGTGACCGCGTGGGTGAAGTTGATCGACACGGGCATGCCGACGCCGGAGGTGGAGTTCGCCTCGGGGGTGAAGTAGCCGACGAAGGTCTCGCCGGGCGACCTGGTGGTGAACGTCGCCGTCTTCGCGGCGGCGCCCTGCGCCTGCGCCGCGACCGTGTACTTCGTGCCCGAGTACGGGTTCTTCGTGGACGTCCATTTCGTCTTGGCGTCGTTGAAGGTCCCGGCCAGCGTGGAGCCGTCGTTGCCGGTCACCTTCACCGTGGCGAGCGTGCCGTCGGTCACGCTGACCTCGACGGGGGTGGTGAAGCCGGCCTTCTTGGTGCCGTCGGCGGGCAGGACCGTGACGGTCGGCACCTTCGCGGCCTTCGTGGACGCCGTCGCCGACGCGCCACCCGAGGAGGAACTCTCGGCGGCGCCCGCCGAGCCGCTGCACCCGGTCAGGACGGCGGCCGCCGGCACGACCCCGAGCACGGTGAGGACCCCACGACGGGACCACCTCTCCGACTTGTTCTCGGACCGGTTGGATATGTGCGACACGCCCACAGCACGCCTTCCTCCGCATGTCGCGCACACCCCCTGGCCATACGCGACGAGATCACCAGTGCCGTTGCATCCTGCGCCACTTCCCTGGGTTGAATCTTTGAATCCCAGGGCCCCAACCTGAGATTCCTCTGAAGAGAACCTGAAAGAAGGCCTGAAACCACGGTTGCCGGACGCTCCGCGAGTGTGAACAGAGTATGAACGCGCCGACCGGTGCCCTGAGTATCCGGTGAGATCCCCGTCCCACCATGGCTTCCCCACCTACCCGGTCGGAATAGTGAGAAAGGAACTGAAGGCGGAGTTCCGCTTGGGCGGCTCCGCGGCAGACCACCGCCGGAGGTATTCGTGACCGAAGTCCGCAAGCGGCCCACCGTGGCGATCGTCGGAGCGGGCGCGGCAGGAACCCTGACCGCCGTCCAGCTCTGCGAGAGCGCCACCCGCCGCCGGACCCCCCTCGACCTGGTGCTGGTCGACCCGGCCCCGGAAGCCGGCCGCGGCACCGCCTACGCAACACCCGATCCACGCCACCGGCTCAACGTCCCGGCGGGCGGCATGAGTTGCTACCCCGACGACCCCGGCCACTTCACCCGCTGGCTCTGCCGCCACGGCGAACCCACCGTCAGCGGCGCCGACTTCGCCACCCGCTACCGCTACGGCGCCTACCTCGCCGACACCCTCGCCCAGGCCGTCGTCCGCTCCCACGGAACGGTCTCCGTACGACGGCTGCGCACCCGCGCCGAGAGCTGTACCGGCACCCCCGAAGGCCCGGTGGAACTCCACCTCGCCGACGGGGGACTCCTCACCGCCGACAGCGCGGTCCTGGCCACGGGCCCCGCCGCCCCTACGGCCGCCTGGGCCCCGCCCGCCCTGCGCACCTCGCCCCGCTTCATCAACTCACCTTGGAAGCCCGGTGCGTTGGACGCCGTGCGCGAGGACACCGCCGACCTCCTCCTCGTCGGCACCGGCCTCACCGCCGTGGACCTCGCCCTCACCTTGGACCGTTCCGAGCGCACGGTCCACGCCGTCTCCCGCAGTGGACTCCTGCCCCAGCCCCACGCGTTGGGCCCGGCCGGTGCGATGGAGGCGCCGAGCTGGCCGCGCGACCTGACACTGAGCGGACTGCGCCGGACCGTCTACCGGCACGTCAGCCGCTCCGTCCGCACCCACGGCGACTGGCGCCCCGCCCTCGACAGCCTCCGCCCGCACACCGCGAGACTCTGGCACAGCCTCACCCCCGAAGAACGCGGGGAGTTCCTCGCCCGCGAGGGCGCGATCTGGAACACCCACCGCCACCGCATGGCACCCGCCACCGCCGAATCGGTCACCCGGGCCCGCACCGCACGACGCCTCCAGGTCCACGCCGGCACGATCGCCGACGTGGCCGAGGACGACGGGCAGTTCGTGGTCACCCTCACCAACGGCCGTGCGCTGCGCGTCGGTTGGGTGATCGACTGCACCGGACCGGGACAGCGCCTCGAAGACCCGTTGTGGCGTGGGCTGTTCGAGGCCGGTACGGCTGTTACCGGACCGCTCGGCATGGGGGTCGCCACCCGCGACGGACGCCTCCTAGACGCCCAAGGCCGTTGCGTACGACCGCTGTTCACGCTCGGCGCCCCGAGGCGCGGCGAGCTCTGGGAGACCACCGCGATCCCCGAGATCCGCGTCCAGGCCGCCGCCCTCGCCCGACACCTGCTCGCACCACCGGCCCGCCGCACCCGCCGCAGGCCCGTCGACGGACTCGGACTCCCGCTGTCCACCCACGCCGAGGCCGCCACCGCCTACCGCAACGGACTCGACCGGGTCCTCAAAGTGCGTGCCGGAGCCGAGGACGCCTTCGCCCGCGCCGTCGCCCTCGACCCCGGATTCGCCCTGGGACACGCCGCGTTGGCCCTGCTCGGCCACGAGTGCGGAGCCGCCGTCGACGTCCCCCGCGCACTCGCCGACGCCCAGCGCTGCGCACACGAACGGGCCGACGAACGCGAGCGGTCCTTCGTGGACGTGATCACCCGACGGGTCCAGTCCGCCGACGGGGACCGCGTGTTGCTACGCCACCTCGACACCCACCCCGCCGACGCGCTCGCCCTCGCCGCCGCCGTCCCCACCATCGCCTTCTCCGGCGTCACCGACCTGGACGACGACTACGCGCTGCGGCTGGTCGAGCGCACGTCCCCCGCCTACGACGGACACTGGTTCCACACCTCGCTGCTCGCGTTCCTCCGCCAGGAGCAGGGCCGGCTGCACGAGGCGGGTGAACTCGCCCACCGGGCCTTGGGAGTCGAGCCGGCGTCCGGTCACGCCGTGCACGCGTTGGCCCACGTCCACTACGAGTCCGGCGCGCACGAGGCGGGCCGGGACTGGCTTGACGGCTGGGTGTCCGGGCAGGGCCGGGGTGCCGTCCACCGGGCCCACTTCTCCTGGCACATCGCCCTGCACGAACTCGCGTTGGACGACCCGGCCGCCGTCCGCAGGCGCTGGTACGCCCAGTTGGCACCGGGCCGGGTGACCGGGGTACGCGCGCTGGTCGACTCCGGGTCACTGCTGTGGCGGGCCCGGCTCAGCGGCAACTGGCCCGGCGAGCTGCCGACTTCGGACGTCCTGGACTCGGTCGCCTGCGAGGTGCTGGAACGTCCCGCGACCGCGTTCACCGCACTGCACGCGGCGGTCGCCCTCACCGCCGCCGGGGACCTCCCGGCGCTGCGCCGCCTGCGCGACCACGCGGCGGGCGCCGACCCGGTGCAGCGCGAGGTCATCGCCCCGCTCTGCGACGCCTTCACCGCCCTCGTCGAACACCGCTTCCACGACGCGGCCCACGGACTCGACGCGACGCTGCCGGTCCTGCGCAAGGTGGGCGGCAGCGCGGCCCAACGCGAGGTCGTCGAGGAGACGTTGCTGTACGCACTGGTGTCGGCGGGGCGCTCCGACGCGGCACGACGGTTGCTGGACGCGCGCCTGGATCGGAAGACGGCGCCTCGGGACCGGCGGATGCTGGCGGGCCTGCCCGGCTGAGACGCACGGGCCGGGAAGGGGGCGGGTGTCGGCGCTGGACGCCTGTCCCGCCGTAGACCCGTGTACGGATCCGAATCCGCCGAACTGGTGCCCCGTGTACGGACCCGGATCCGCCGGAGTGGTCAACTCGGCGGGTCCGACGGGGAGTTGTCAGTCAGGAGCGGGCCGTTCGCCGGACTCGTCCTCGGGTGTCGAGGGGAGGCTGAGAGTGGCCTCCAGGCCGCCGGTGGGGCCGGGTGCGAGGTGGAGGGTGCCGTGGTGGAGGTGGGCCTGCTGGTCCACCAGGGCGAGGCCGAGGCCGGAGCCGGGGGAGCGGGTGCGGGCGCCTCGGGTGAACCGGGCCTTCATCGCCTGCTGTCGGTCGGCGGGGATGCCGGGGCCGTCGTCGCCGACCGTGATCCGGACCGTGTCCGCGGCCCGGTCGAGCCGGACCTCCACGGTGCCGTCGGGGCGGCCGTGCAGCGCCGCGTTGTCGAGGAGGTTGTCGACGGCCAGACGCAGGCCGACCGGCCAGCCGTGCACGGTCGCGGGGCTGTCGGCGGTGAGCCGGTAGGTGATGGCGGGGTGGCGGTGCGCCGCGTGCGTGACGGCCGCCTCGAGGAGTTCGGCCAGCGCGACGGGGGCCCGTTCGGGAAGCGCGTGTGCGTCGCCGCGGGCCAGGGTCTGCAGACCGGTGAGCAGGGCGGTGATACGGCGGTGCTCCGCGCTCATCGCCTCCAGGGCCCGGGCGCGCTGGGGCGCGGGGAGGTCGGGGTTGCGCTGGAGGGTCTCCAGGGTGACCCCGATGCTGGTGAGCGGGGTGCGCAGTTCGTGTCCCGCGTCGGCGGTGAAACGGCGGGTGGAGTCCATGCTGACCCGCAACTGGTCCAGCATGCCGTTCAGCGCGCGGGAGAGGTCGGCGACCTCCTGCGGGCGTGTGACGGCGGGGAGTTGGGGCCCCGCCGTGTCCGCGCTGATCGCCAGGGCGCCGGTCCGCAGCCGCTCCAGCGGCTGGAGGATGATCCGGGTGAGCAGCCAGACCCCGCCGGCCGTGGCGAGCGCGGCGAGGAGGGTGACGGCGGCGACGATCGCGGTGTTGTCCGCGAGCCGCCGTTCGATCGGGTCGATGTCCTGGAGCACTTCGAGCCGCTCCCCGGTGCTCAACGACCGGGTGAGCGAGCGCCAGGTCTGCCCGTCGGTGTCGATCGTGCGGTAACCGTCGCGGGCGGGCAGCGGGAGCGGAGCGGTCGGCGTCTCACCGTGCTGGGCGATCACCTTCCCGCCGGAGACCAGCCGGACCAGGCTCTGACTGCCGGCCAGCAGACCGCCGTAGTCGTCACCGGTCCCGTCGTCGCCGCTCGGATGCCCGCCCTGGTCGCGCAGCTTGTCGGCGTCCTGGTCGCCCTTCTCGGCGCGGGCGGCGAGCTGACGGTCCACGTCCGTGCGGTCGCGGTGGTCGATCCGCACCACGATGACCAGCCCGGCGAGCCCGACCACGACGGTCACCAGCAGCACGACAGCGGCCGTGATCCGGGAGCGCAGACTGCGCGGCAGCCACCTCATGGGCCGGTGCGGGGGACGAGGGCGGCCGTGATCCGCCCTGCCGTGGATCGGGGCGCGGGACGACCACGGCCGTGACGGGAGCGTGGGCCGCACGGGAGCCGGTCCGCGGGACGGCCGTGGTCGTGAGCGGAGCGCACCCCGCGCGGCAGCCCCTTCACGGGCCCGGGCTCAGGACGAAGCCGATCCCGCGGACCGTGCGCAGCACCCGGGGGCCGCCGTCGGCCTCCAGTTTCTTGCGGAGGTAGCCGATGAACACGTCCACCACATTGGTGTCCACGTCCCAGGTGTAGCCCCAGACCTGCTCCAGCAGTTGGGCCCGGGAGAGGACCTGCCCGGGCCGGTGGGCGAGCGCGAGCAGCAGGTCGAACTCCCGTGTGGTCAGCCGCAGTTCGCGTCCGGCCCGGGAGGCCGCGCGCCGCGCCGGCTCGATCGCGACGTCGCCGACGACCAGCGGGCGCTCGGCGGTCGACTCGTGCAGGCGCACCATCGCGTGCAGGCGCGCGGACAACTCCGCGACGGAGAACGGCTTCACGACGTAGTCGTCCGCGCCCGCCGCGAGCCCCGCGACCCGGTCGTCGACCTCGTCGCGGGCGGAGAGCATGCACACCGGGAGCGTCCGGCCCCGCGCACGCAGGGCGCGGACCACCTCGACCCCGGACAGGCCCGGCATCGTCACGTCCAGGACGATCACCGACGGCGGCCGGCCCGCGACCTCGTCGAGCGCCGCCTCGCCGTCCTCCGCCAGCCGCACCGTGAAGCCCTCAAGACCGAGCCCCAGGTCCAGGGCCGCGCGCACACCGGGGTCGTCGTCGACCACCAGCACCTCCGGCTTCCGGCCCACCGCCGCCATGCAGCACCTCGACTTCCTCACCGGCACCCGCGGGAACGGGCGCCGTCGCCGCCCCAAGGATCGTCGGCGAACGACAAGGAAGTCTAAGAACCACGCGGGCCCCCGCGCCCATCGAGCCGACGTCGACCCAGGTCAGCGGCGCGTCCGCCCCTCCAGGCGGCCGAGTCTCTTAAGGCGGCCACAAAGAGCGCGGCAAGGGTGGGAACACGCCCCGCCCTCCTGCGGGGCACCCCCGGACCGCGCGACGAAGGAAGAAGGAAGCCCGCCGATGACCCTGTCCACCGAGCCGCTCCGAGGGCACCGCAGGCCGCCGCCCGCCCGGCCCCGCCGCAAGGGGTTCACAGCCGCCGACCCGATGGGCGCGCTCGCGATCCTCTCCGTCGTCGCGGTCGTGGCCCTGTGGGTCATGAACCAGGGCGGCCCGATCGGCCTCACCACCTCGGACCGGGCGACGGGCTCCCTCGGCCTGCTCGCCGGACTGCTGGCCTCCGACCTGATGATCCTCCAGGTCCTCCTCCTCGCCCGGATCCCCTGGGTCGAACGCTCCTGGGGCCACGACCTGCTCACCCGCCGCCACCGCCTGCTCGGCTTCGCCTCGTTCTGGCTGATGACGGCCCACGTCGCCCTCTTCGCCGTCGAACGCACGGTCCGCGAACCGACGGCGACACCGGCCGCGCTGGTACGGCTGTTCCTCACCGACCCGTGGATGCTGTGCGCGACCGCCGGCACCCTCGCACTGATCATGGTCGTCGTCACCTCCGTCCGCGCGGCCCGCCGCCGACTGCGCTACGAGTCCTGGCACCTGCTGCACCTGTACTCCTACGCCGGTATCGCGGCCACCTTCCCGCACACCTTCACCGACGGCGCCGACTTCCACGAGACCTGGACCCGCGTCTACTGGTGGTGCCTGTACGGCATCGCATTCGCCGCCACCCTCGCCTACCGCGTCGCCCTCCCCGCCTGGCGCTCCCTCCACCACCGCCTGCGCGTGGAGTCCGTGGTCACCGAGGCGCCCGGCACGGTCTCGATCACGCTCACGGGCCACCGCCTGGACCGGATGCGCACGGCCTCCGGCCAGTTCTTCGTCTGGCGCTTCCTCGACGGCCCCGGCTGGTCCCGCGGCAACCCCTACACCCTCTCCGCCGCCCCCACCCCCGACCGGCTGCGCATCACCATCAAGTCCGCGGGCGACGGCAGCGAACGCGCCGCCCGCCTCACCCCCGGCACCCGCGCCCTGATCGAGGGCCCCTACGGCACCCTCACCGCCCGCCGCCGCACCCAGCCCGGCCTGCTCCTGATGGCCGCCGGAATCGGCATCACCCCCATGCGGGCCCTGCTCGAAGACGCCCCTTACGCCCCGGGCGAAGCGACCCTCGTCTATCGCTACGGCGCCGACGAGCACGCCGTGTTCGCCGACGAACTCCGCGCCATCGCCGCCGACCGAGGCGTCGAACTGATCCTCCTCCCGGGCCCGCGCCGCGCCGACACCTCATGGCAGGCGGCAGGTCCCGTCCACCTCGACGACGACGTCCAGGTCCTCGAGCAACTGGTCCCCGACATCGCCCACCGGGACGTCTACGTCTGCGGCCCGCCCACCTGGATCACCGCCGTCCGCGAGGCCGCACGCGGTGCGGGCGCGCATCGCGACAGCATCCACACCGAAGAGTTCGCCTGGTAGCAGCACAGGCACAGGTACCAGGACCGGCACCAGCCCCCCGTCCCGTCGACAGGAGCACCCCCATGCGCCGCATCACCCTCTGGTTCACCGCCACCCTCGCCGTGGCCGCACTCCTCCTCGCCTTCCAGCTCAACGCCTCCGGCGCGACCGGCAAGTCCGGGGACGGCGGCGACCACATGCCGCCCGCGTCCACGTCCACCGCCGCCACCTCCACCGCCTCGGCCAAGCCCGGGGACGACAGCCCCGGCGACGGCGAACACGTCGGAAAGCCCGGCGAGAACAAGTAGTTCCCCGTGAGTGTCGAGGCCGCCGCCGTCACCGGTCCGGCAGCCACCCCAACGCCCGCGATATCCCCCGCGCCGCGAGCCGCACCGCAGGGACCAACGCCGGTATCTGCGCGTCGACTTGAGGCACCACCACCGACACCGCGGCCACCACCGCACCGCCCGGCCCGCGCACCGGAGCCGCCACCGACAGCGCGTCGTCCGTGATCTGACGGCTGCTCACCGCGACGCCGGTGCGCCGGACTTCGGCCAGCACCCGGCGCAGTCGTACCGGATCGGTGATCGTGTACGGCGTGAAGGACGCCAACGGCCCGGCGCAGTAGGCCTCTTGGAAGTCCGGGGCGCCGTGGGCCAGCAGGGTGAGGCCCACGCCCGTGGCGTGCAGCGGCCAGCGGGCGCCCACCCGGATGTGCACGCCGACCGCCGAACGCCCCGAGATCCACTCGGTGTAGACGACCTCCGTGCCGTCCCGCACCGCCAACTGCACGTTCTCGTGCGTCGATTCGTACAGGTCCTCCAGGTAGGGCAGGGCGAGTTGGCGCAGCGCGAGGCCGCGGGGCGCGAGTGCCGCGATCTCCCACAGCCGTAGGCCCACGTGGTAGACGCCCGACGCGTCCCGCTCCAGCGCGCCCCACTCGGTGAGGGCGCCCGCGAGACGGTGGGCGGTGGTCAGGGTGAGGCCGGCCCGGCGGCTGATGTCGGACAGGGACAGGGCCGTGTGCGCGTGGTCGAAGGCGGCGAGCACGGCGAGCAGCCGATCGGGCGCGGACCGCGTGGCGGGCGCCGGACGGGCCGTGGTCGTGGACCGATCGGTGGTCGTGGACCGATCGGTGGTCGCGGACCGGGTGGTCGACGCGGACCGGGTGGTCGTCACGGACCCCGTACTGGTCACGGACCCTGTATTGGTCAGGGACTCCGTATTCGTCACGGACCGGGTGGTCGTCATGGCCGGGCCTCCGTCCGGTGTCAGGTCAGTCCGTCCTCGGCGACCCGTTGCAGCAGCGCGTGCAGGGTCTCCCGCTCGGTCGCGTCGAGCGGGCCCAGCAGTTCGTTCGTGACGCGCAGGCCCGCCTCGTCGGTGTCGCGCAGGAAACCGCGGCCGTCCGCCGTCAGGACCACGATGCGGCTGCGCCGGTCGTCGGGGGAAGGGCGGCGCTCGGCGAATCCCACCTTCTCCAGGTCGTCGACCAGACCGACGATCGCGCTCGGGTCGTAGCCGAGGCTGGTGCTCAGCTCGCGCTGGAGGGCGCCCTCGGACGTGGCCAGGAAGCGGAGCAGCGCGTAGTGGCGCAGGCGCAGGCCCGACTCCTGGAGGAACGTGTTGAAGAGCTGACCGGAACGCAGCCCCAGCCGGTACATGAGGTAGCCCGTGTCCGCGTGCAGCCCGCGCATCCACGGCTCGTGCGCGTCGATCGGAGGGTTCGCGGCGTGCGGCTGACGGGCGATGGCGGGCTCCCTGGGTCGAGGCCCCGGGCGGGGCGTGCGGTGGTTCGGGGCCAGTGTGACGCACATGGTCCATCGGCAACAACTATTGACGTCAACAATTATTGCTCTTAGCTTCGATCTCGAAGCCGCACCGGTGCCGTTCGCAGTCTTCGCAGTCCTCGTGGACTTCGCGGTCACGGTCCCGGTGTGTCGTACCGCAGCCTCGTCTTGTGAAGGGACCGCTCGTGCCCAGCATCGATCTGACCGGCAAGGTCGCCGTCGTCACCGGCAGCGGCCGGGGCCTCGGCCTCGCCTACGCGCACGCCCTGGCCGCCCACGGCGCGTCCGTGGTCGTCAACGACATCGACGACGCGGTGGCCGAGCAGGCCGTGAAGGCCATCACCGAGGCGGGCGGCACCGCCGTCGCCGAGGTGGTCCCGGTCGGTACGACCGAGGCCGCCGAGCGGCTGGTGAACCGGGCCGTCGAGGAGTTCGGACGGCTCGACATCCTGGTCACCAACGCCGGCATCCTGCGCGACAAGGTGCTGTGGAAGATGACCGACGAGGACTTCGACGCGGTGATCACCACCCACCTCAGGGGCACCTTCACCTGCGCCCGCGCCGCCGCCGTACGGATGCGCGAGCAGGGCGAGGGCGGCAGCCTGATCCTGGTCGGCTCGCCGGCCGGCCAGCGCGGCAACTTCGGCCAGACGAACTACTCGGCGGCGAAGGCGGGGATCGCGGCCTTCGCCCGTACCTGGTCGATGGAACTGGGCCGCGCCGGCATCACCGTCAACGCGATCGTCCCGGTCGCCGCGACCGCGATGACCGAGACGATCCCCGCGTTCGCCCCGTACATCGAGGCCATGCGGAGCGGCGACCCGTTGCCCGACTTCCTCCGCAAGGGCGAGGGCTTCGGCACCCCCGAGGACTGCGCCGCCCTCGTCCCCTTCCTCGCCTCCGGGGCCGCGCGCTCCATCACCGGCCAGGCCATCGGCATCGGCGGCGACAAGGTGGCACTCTGGTCCCACCCGCAGGAGATCAGCGCCGCCTACGCCGACGGCGGCTGGACCCCCGACACCCTGGCCGACGCGTTCCCCACCTCGGTCGGCGCCGAACTCCAGTCGGTCGGCATCCCCGCACCGAAGCTGCCGGAGGCGTGATGGACCTGAGTGACCTCGTCGCGATCGACGTCCACACCCACGCGGAGGTGTCCTCCAAGGGCCACTCCTCCCTGGACGACGACCTCCACGACGCCTCCTCGGCCTACTTCAAGGTCGAGGGCAAGCGGAAACCGACCCTGGAGGAGACCGCCGCGTACTACCGCGAACGGAAGATGGCCGCCGTCATCTTCACGGTCGACGCCGAGTCCGCGACCGGCACCGAACCCGTCCCGAACGAGGAGGTCGCCGAGGCCGCCGGCGCCAACGCGGACGTGCTCATCCCCTTCGCGTCCATCGACCCGTTCCGGGGCCGAGCGGGCGTGAAGCAGGCCCGGCGGCTGGTCGAGGAGTACGGGGTCAAGGGCTTCAAGTTCCACCCCAACATCCAGGGCTTCTTCCCCAACGACCGGGCCGTGGCCTACGACCTGTACGAGGTCATCGAGGAGACGGGCACCATCGCCCTCTTCCACACGGGCCAGACCGGTATCGGCGCGGGAGTGCCGGGCGGGGGCGGCATCCGCCTCAAGTACTCCAACCCCCTGCACGTGGACGACGTCGCCGCCGACTTTCCCCACCTCAAGATCATCCTGGCGCACCCGTCCTTCCCCTGGCAGGACGAGGCCCTCGCCGTCGCCACGCACAAACCGGGCGTCCACATCGACCTGTCCGGCTGGTCGCCGAAGTACTTCCCGCCGCAACTGGTGCAGTACGCCAACACCCTCCTCAAGGACAAGGTCCTCTTCGGCTCCGACTACCCCGTCCTCACCCCGGACCGCTGGCTCGCCGACTTCGAGAAACTGCCGATCAAGGACGAGGTCAAGCCGAAGATCCTCAAGGAGAACGCCGCCCGCCTCCTCGGACTGACGTAAGGGGCCCCGGATGCGCAACGAGGGACTGGGCTCCTGGCCCGCACGCCGAGCCCGCAAGACCCCACACCGCACGGCTTTGGTCTACGGCGGATCGTCTGCGGTCGGCGGTGGATCGTCGACGGTTGCCGGTGGTTCGTCGGCCGGTCACGGTACTTCGTCGACAGTCGCCGGTGGTTCGTCGACGGACCGCGGTAGTTCGCCGACGGGCGGCAGCGGACCGTCGACGGGCAGCGGCGGTTTGTCGACAGACGACAGCGGACGGTTGGCGGAGCGCGGTATTTCGTCGACGGAAGTCAGTAGTTCGTCGACAGCCCACACCGGTTCGTCGATGGACTACGGCACCTTGCACACACGCACCACTCGCCTCGCCCACGCCCTACGCGCCCGTGGCCTCCGCCGCGGCGACCGCATCGCCTACCTCGGCCCCAACCACCCCTCCTACCTGGAGACCCTGTTCGCGGCCGGCATCCTCGGCGCGGTCTTCGTCCCCCTCAACACCCGCCTCGTCGGCCCCGAGATCGCCCACCAACTCACCGACTCCGGCGCCAGGATCCTCGTCTACGGCCCGACGCACGCCGGTCTCGTCGCCGGACTGCCGGGCAGCACCGACGTACGGGTCTACATCGAAGTCGGCCCGGAATACGAGGAGTTGATCGACGCCGCCGCCACCGAGCCGATCGACGAGCCCGTGACGGCCGACGACACCTGCATCATCATGTACACCTCGGGCACGACCGGCCGCCCCAAGGGCGCCATGCTCACCCACGGCAACCTGGCCTGGAACGCGATCAACGTCCTCGTCGACACCGATCTGATCGCCGACGAACGGGCCCTGGTCTCCGCCCCGTTGTTCCACACGGCCGGCCTGAACATGCTCACCCTGCCGGTCCTGCTCAAGGGCGGCACCTGCGTCCTGGTCGAGGCCTTCGACCCGGCGGCCACCTTCGACCTCATCGAACGGCACCGGATCACCTTCATGTTCGGGGTCCCGACGATGTTCGACCAACTGGCCCGGCACCCCCGCTGGCCCGACGCCGACCTGTCCTCGCTGCGCATCCTCACCTGTGGCGGCTCCCCGGTCCCGTCCCCGCTGATCGCCGCGTACCAGAAGCGCGGGCTGACCTTCCTCCAGGGCTACGGCATGACGGAGGCATCGCCCGGAACCCTGTTCCTGGACGCCGAACACGCGGTGAGCAAGGCGGGCTCGGCGGGCGTCCCGCACTTCTTCAGCGACGTACGGGTCGTACGGCCGGACCTCACCCCCGCCGACGTCGGCGAGACCGGCGAGGTCGTGGTGCGTGGGCCCCATGTCATGCCCGGTTATTGGGGGTTGCCCGAGGAGACGGCCGCGGTCTTCGCCGACGGCTGGTTCCGCAGCGGGGACGCGGCACGGACCGACGAGGACGGGTACGTGTACATCGTCGACCGTATGAAGGACATGATCATCTCCGGTGGGGAGAACATCTATCCCGCCGAGATCGAGGACCTGCTCCTCGCCCATCCCGACATCGTCGAGTGCGCGGTCATCGGTGTCCCGGACGACAAGTGGGGCGAGGTGCCGCGCGCGGTCGTCGTGCCCCGCGAGGGTGCCACGCCGGACCCCGACGAGGTGCTCGCGTCGCTGGCCGGCCGGCTCGCCAAGTACAAGATCCCCAAGTCGATGGTGGTCGCGGACGAACTCCCGCGCACGGCCTCCGGCAAGCTCCTCAAGTCCCGGGTGCGCAAGCGCTTCGGCAACCAGTAGACAGCCACTGGGCGACCAGTAACTCCCGTTAGGAACAGGCTACTTATGACCACCACCATCACCGTCAACGGCCTCGACGAACTCAAGAAGCTCGCCGGCAGCGACCTCGGCACCAGCGAGTGGATCGAGGTCACCCAGGAACGCGTCAACACCTTCGCCGACGCGACGGGCGACCACCAGTGGATCCACGTCGACCCGGAGAAGGCCGCGGCGGGCCCCTTCGGCGCGCCCATCGCACACGGCTATCTGACGCTCTCCCTCTTCATCCCGCTCTTCACCGAGCTGCTGGACGTCGAGGGCGTGTCCACGAAGGTCAACTACGGCCTGAACAAGGTGCGTTTCCCCGCACCGGTCAAGGTGGGGTCGCGGATCCGGCTCGTCGCCAAGCTCGCCTCGGTAGAGGACGTACCGGGCGGGGTGCAGGTCGCCGTCGACGGGACGATAGAGATCGACGGCGGGCCGAAGCCCGCCGCCGTCCTGCAGAGCCTCTCGCGGTTCTACGCCTGAGCGACCCTCAGGGCTTCTGCTGACTGTCTACAGTCGCCCGTGTACTGCCGCCCGCCTACCGCTGTCTGTCTACTGCTGCTTGTACGAGTAGACGCTGGTCGACACCACACACACGCCCGGCTGCACGACCTCGGCACGCAACGTCCCGCTGTTCACGTCGTAGTCGATGCCCTCGGCCTCGAACGTGCCCGTGCAGATACTGCGCGCCGGCAGCGCGAACAGGCTCGTCACCGTGCCGGTGACCGGCTGCCCGTCCAGCTTGTGCGGCAGGTCGACCTGGAGCAGCGGGCGGATCTCGGGGAACTTGGTCCCCGACGCGTCGTCCGAGACACACACCAGGCGGGTGTCCGTCACGAAGTCGCAGCCCTGGATGTCGTTCACCGTCTTGTCCAGGGTGATCTGCCCGGCCTGCGGCAGCGCCCCGCCCGTCGCCGGAGTGGACGGGTTGAGCAGGGGAGTGGGGAAGACCTGGAGTCTGGACTGGTCGCCCCACTCGCCCGACACCATCCACTGCGTGTCCGGCGAGATCGCGTCGAACGAGTTGTTGATCTTCTCGCCCGAGTCCAGCGTGTGGACGTACGAGTAGCGCGTCCCGGACGGCGTGGTGACCGCGTACATCTTGGACGTGGCCGTGTCGGCGCCCTGGTAGGCGTCGAAGACGTAGCCGTTCGCGATGTCCGGGTCGCCGATGTGGTTCCAGCCCTGGATGCGCAGATCCACCGGAATGGACGCCGGCCCGCGGTACAGCAGCGAGCCGTCCGCCTGGCTGGCGACACCCTCGCCGCCGCCGAGACTGCCGGTGTAGGCCGTGCCGGTCTCCACCCAGGTGGTCGCGGCGGCCGAGGAGGTGCTCACGCCGAGCGTGAGAGCACCCAATAAGGCGGCGAGGACAGTGAGTTGACGCTTCATCAGTTACCTGCCAGGTCGACGAAGATGGGGTTGGAATAGAACCATGTGTCGGCCCACGGGTCACCGTTTCCGGGCTCGTGGGGGATCGGGCCGTGCGGATCGACGGAGGCGCCGAGGTAGCCCGCGCCGTGCCGCTCGCCGTCGCTGCCGCGCAGCCGCAGGTAGAAGGACTCGTCCCCGGCGGTCACCGGGACGCGCAGCGTGTACGTCCCCTTGCGGCCGCTCACGTCCGCCGTCCGCACGACCTTCGTGTCCGGCGCCCGCCACGCGTCCCGGTCGGACACCGCACCGCGCACCGCACCCCGGATCACGTCCACATGCGCCAACTCGGGCAGAATTCCCTGGGCGTTGGGCCGCGAGGCGGTCGTCACGGTGATGTTCAGCGTGAGCCTGTCGCCCTTGCGGACCCGCAGCCGGCCGCCCAGCGTGACGCCCTGGCCGTGGTCGCAGTCCCGCTTCAGACGGACGTCGAGCCCGTCCAGCAGATGCCCGTGGTCGACCCAGACCCGGCCCGCGCGCATCCCCGCCATCACCGCGCCGTAGCCGTAGCGGGTCACGCCGACGTGCGTGCGGCTGAACTCGCCGGGCCAGAAGTCGCTGCCGGGCTGCGGGGTGCCGGTCTGCACCGGGTCGGGCAGCTTGCCGGTGTTGTCGAAGTTCTGCCCCTCGGGCCAGGCACCGTTGGCCCAAGTGTCGTAGACCGTACGGTGGTTGTCGGAGTTGGTGGTGATCGAGAACAGCCGGCCCTCGGCCAGCATCGAGTCCCACAGCCCGCCGACGGTCGCCGTCGCCCAGTCGAAACCGCCGTACGTCACATACGCTTCCGCCGGATAGCCCGCCCAGGACTGCGCCGACGGCTTGTTCTCGTACTCGCCCCGGATCGACGTCGCACCACGCCAGCCGGGGAGCGCCGCGCCCTGCGCGCCGGGTGCGCCCTCCATGCCGATCATGATCTCGGGGGCCGCGTCCCGCCAGGCGCGCATCTCGTGCGGGGAGTCGATGCCCAGGCGCAGCGGGTGGTTGGCGAGCACGAGGACGTCGTCCACGTAGCCCGAACGGCGCTGCTCCGCCAGCCACTTGATGGCCTTCACGGCATGGGCCTCGTTGCGTGGGGTGTCCGTGGCGCCGGCCGAGCCCTCGGTGTAGCCCAGCAGCTTGCCGTCGTAGGCGAGTTCGAACTGCGTGAGCAGATCCACCTCGTGCCGGCCGGGCGTGGCGAACACCGTGCAGTGCTCGGCGGCCGGGATGTACCACTCCAGGCCCTGGAAGATGAGCTGGCGGGGGTTCTCGGCGCGTGCCTTGAGGATCTCGGCGTGCTCCAACTGGGCGCCGTAGGAGGCGTGTCCGAAGTTGGAGTGCTCGTTGAACACCATCCAGTCGAGGCCGTACTTCGCGGCGGCCTTCGCCTGCTGGGAGAACGTGTACTTGGCGTCGTGGCTGTACACGGAGTGCACGTGGTGGTCGCCGACTAGGTAGGCGAGGTGCGGATCGTTGCCGCCGTAGCCCCGGCCCGCCGCCGAGGCGGACGTGGCGAGCGGTCCCGCGCCGAGGGTGAACGCGGCGCCGAACAGGCCCGCGCGGCGCAGGAGTTGGCGTCGGGAGACACCTTGCGCGTCGAGGGCGGCGGGGGAGACGGACGGGTCGGCCCAGGTGGGCAGTTGCTGCTCGGTCATGATCTTCGGGAGTCCTCTGGAGGGCAGTCAGCGGTTCATGAACTCAGTGGGTCATGAAGGAGGTCACGGGCAGCGCCCGGGAGACGATCCGGACGTCGCCGAGGCGGCCGTGCAGGATCTGGTCGATCTTGTCCGCGTACTCGTATCCGCCGAGCAGCCACGGCTGTCCGGAGGAGGCGATGCCGATCGCGGGGGCGTGCGGGTTGCGGGCCACCGGGCAGCCCTGGACGTACATCGTGGTGTGCCGTCCGTCGTTGACCACGGCGAGGTGCCACCAGATCTCGGGGTCGGTCTCGTCGCCCCAGTTGGTGGCCAATTGCTGCTGGTTGAGGGGATGCATCGCCCACTGCGGGCCCGGGCCGTCGGAGAGGGACAGGGTGGCGAGGGGCTCGTCGGGGTCGTCCGTCACCGTGCCGACGGAACCGTTGCGGCCGGTGCGGCTGACCAGACCGGCCCAGGCGTTGTGCGAGGCGTTCCAGTCGGCGGGCAGCCAGTAGAACGCCTCGATGGTGTAACCGTCTTTGAACGTCGCCGAGTTGAGCGGCGCACCGTCGACGGTCCGCAGGTATGCGCCCTTCAACGGGGACTTGTAGCCCGTGAACTCCAGGCTGCCGTGGCCCGGTTGGTCGGGGTGGTGGTCGGCCGACCAGCCGAGGGTGCCGCCGTTCACGGAGACCACGGTGAGGTCGTTGCCGCGGCCGGACAGGTCACGGACGGTGCCGGAGACCGGGGACTCGAAGCGCCAGTAGGCGGCCGTGCCCGGGATCAGCATCTTCGACGCGGGACGCGCCGGGCGGACCGGCACCGGGTCGAAGCCGGCGAAGCGGTCCGCGAAGTCGATGTCGACGGAGAACCGGTCGGCGTCGCCGCTGAGTTCGATCTCCTGCCGCTCCAGCTCGTTGAGGCCCTTCGCCGCCCGGCCCAGGATCCACGGCGACACCGTCTCCACGTCGATGACGTCGCGGTTCAGGTCGAAGTGGTAAAGGCGGATCATCGCCGCGCCGCCGAAGTATCGGTTCTGATAGTTCGTCAGGTGCAGGTGGACGTCGTTGCCCGCCGCGTTCTTGCGGGTCGCCCGGCCGGCGGGCCAGTAGTGGCCGTTCAGGGTCAGGAAGATCTGGTCGTGGTCCGCGATGAGCTGGTCCCACAGCTGCTGCCCGTAGTCCGACAACGTGTCGTCGTCCACGACCAGTTCGTGCGTGGTGAGGATGACCGGCGTCTTCGGATGCTTGGCTATGACGTCCCTCGCCCAGGCGTAGCCCTGCGCCGACAGCCGCCAGTCCAGCGCCAGTACGAGCCACTCCCGTCCGGCAGCCTTGAACACGTGGTACGTGTTGTAGCCGTCGGAAGAGGCGCCGCCGAACGTGGACTTGTTCTTGAAGCGCTGCGGGCCGAACGCGTCCAGGTAGGGCGACGTGCCGCGCTGGTCGTCCGTCGACGACTTGATGTCGTGGTTGCCGGCCAGCACGCTGTAGCCGACGCCCCGCCGGTCCAGCAGCCTGAACGCCTCCCCGATCGCGGCGAATTCGGGCTTCGCGCCGTTCTGCGTCAGGTCGCCCAGGTGGGACAGGAAGACGATGTTCTCGTCCTTGCCGTGCTCCAGCAGATAGCGCAGCGAGGCCTCGATCGGCGCCTTGTCGATGCTCGGTCCGTCGAAGAGGTACTGGGTGTCCGGCATCACGGCGAGCGTGAAGCGCCGGCTGTCGGTGTCGGGCCGCCAACTCGGGGTCGCCGGGGCCGCTTCGGCGGTGGCCGGCAGTGCGACACCGGCCGTGGCGGCGGCGCCGAGCAGGGCCGTCGCCCGGAGGAAACTGCGCCGTCCGGCGCCGGCCTGGGCCGTCTCGCACTGATCGTGCTCATACTCGTGCTCATGCGAAGTGCACATGTGGTGCTCCGTACAGGGTGAGTGCTCGTGAAAGCTGCTGAGAACTGGGGAGTTCAGAGAACGCGCAGGGTCCAGCTCCAGCGATGGACACCCGGTGCGACGAGATACTGCGGTGTGGTGTCGGGCCCGCACGAAGCCGTGCCCAACCCCCGGTGCGCCGCGTCGAGTTGCACCACACAGGACGCGCGCGGCACCAGCTCGTCGTGATGCCGTACGGCGGTCAGGTCCTCGGCGCGATGGCGGGTCACCGAGACCTGGCGGGGCTCGTCGAGGTCGACCGTGAGACCGGTGGCGTCCGGCGCCGACAGCGTGAACCACCGCACCCCGTGCCGGCCACCGCTCTCCTGCGGCCGCAGATACGGAGTGAACAACTCGTCGACGGGGACCGCGTGATGGCCCACGGGCGCGCCCGTGCCGCGGTCGGGGTACGACTCCCACGGACCCCGGCCGAACCACTCCAGCAGATCAAGGCCCGGCACCGTCTCGAACACGGTGCCCACCCGGGCCACGTCGACGAACTCCTCGGGCAGCTCGGCCGATTCCTCGACCCGCACCCCGCCCTCCACCGGTGTGAACACCTGGCAGTGCCGGACCACACCGACCGCCCCGACGTACTCGGCGACCGTCGTCACCCTCCCCCAGCCTTCGGCCGGGGGGACCCCCATCTCGCTTCGCTCGCCGTCCCGCCGTACCGAGACGACCTTGCGGACCAGCGAGTCGAGCCCCCAGGTCCGCCAGCGCGCCGCCATGCCGCCCAACTCGTCGTTGTCGGTGGGCGCCCGCCACAGGGACAGGGTCGGGGCGACGGACAACAGCGGGTGGCGCAGCAGGCCCTCCCCGTCGACCTCGACCCGGCTGCCGCCGACCACCGGCACGGTCAAGGGAGTTGCCGCCCTCAGCCGTACCTGGGGCGTGCACACGTCCGTGCCGCGCGGCGCCCACGCCTGGTCCTCGGCCGTCGTCACGCGCAGCGTCAGCCAGGCCTCGCCGCCGTCCTCGGGCAGTTCGAACGGCAGCGGCACGGCCGCCGTCTCACCGGGGCACAGGGCGGGCAGTTCGGCCGGAGCGGTCAGCGTACGGCCGTCCGCGAGCGCCAACTCCCATGTGCCGGCGAGCCATTCGAGGCCGCGGAAGTGCTGGTGGTTGCCGAGGACGATGCCCTCGTGCCGGAAGCACTCGATGCGCAGCGGCGCCGCGATCTCCCGGTGCTCGAACATGACCGGCTTGGGCGTGCGGTCGGGAAACACCACGCCGTCCGCGATGAACGCGCCGTCGTGGATCGACTCGCCGAAGTCACCGCCGTACGCCCAGCGTTGACCGGGCGCGGCGACACCGTTGTCATAGAGTCCGGCGCCCGCGCGGCCGGTGGGTCTTCCGTCGCTCACACGCTGCAGGATTCCGTGGTCCCAGAACTCCCAGATGAAGCCGCCCTGAAGACCCGGGGTTGACTCGATGGCGGCCCAGTGGTCCGCCAGGGTCCCGTTGCTGTTGCCCATCGCGTGCGAGTACTCGCACTGGATCAACGGCTTGGTCTGCTCACCGGACAGCGCGTGCGCGACACAGTCCTCCAGCGGCGCGTACATCGGGCACGCGATGTCGGAGGCGAGGTCGGGATCGGCCCAGCCGCGCTTGGCGGCGCCCTCGTACTGGATCGGTCTGGTCGGATCGTGCCGGCGGACCCAACCTGCCGCCGCGTCGTGGTTCGCGCCGTAGTCGGACTCGTTGCCCAGCGACCAGACGATGACCGACGGGTGGTTCTTGTCCCGCAGCACCATCCGCGACACCCGGTCCACGAACGCGTTCAGATAGCGGGGGTCGTCGGCGATCTCGTGCGCGTGGTCGTGCGACTCGATGTCCGCCTCGTCGACGACATACAGACCGAGCTCGTCGGCGAGGTCGTAGAGCGCCGGGTCGTTCGGGTAGTGCGAGGTGCGGACCGCGTTGAACCCGAACCGCTTGAGCAGCACCAGGTCCGCACGCATGTCGTCGTACGACACCGTGCGGCCGGTCAGCGGATGGAAGTCGTGCCGATTGACGCCCCGGATGAACACGCGCTCGCCGTTGACGAGCAGATCCCGCCCGACGATCTCCACGTCACGGAACCCGATGCGTCGGTACGACGTGTCGGCGACCGTTCCGTCGGCGCGGTGCAGCCGGATCGTGAGGCCGTACAGCTCGGGTGTCTCGGCGTTCCAGGTGCGCACCTCGGGGACGGTGGCCAGGATACGGGCCTCGCCGAGGAAGTCGGAGACGCGGTCGTCCTCCGTGTTGAACCGGTCGAACTCCGTGTCCTGGGCCAGGAGTCGACCGTCCAGATCGCCGCTGATCCACCACCCGGCGGGCAGTGCGCCGGCCGCGTCCCGTACCTGGCAGTCGACTTGCAGCTCCCCGTCGTGCCCGGCCCGCACGGTCACGTCCGCGAGATGCAGCGGATCGGTCGCGTACAGCAGCACCGAGCGCGTGATGCCCCCGTGCCACCACTGGTCCTGGTCCTCGATGTGCGAGGAGTCCGACCACTTGACGACGGTCAGCCGTACGGTGGCCCGCGCGCCGGGACGTACGACGGCCGAGAGGTCGAACTCGGCGGCGAGATGGGAGTCCTTGGAGATGCCGACGGGCCGCCCGTCCACGTGCACGAGCAGCACGCTCTCGGCGGCCCCGACCTGGAGCACGATCCGCCGCCCGGCCCAGTCGGCCGGGACGTCGATCTCCCGCTCGTACACACCCGTCGGATTGTCGGCGGGAGACAGTGGAGGGAATTCCGCATACGGCATACGGACGTTCGTGTACTGCGGAAGGTCGTCCGTATCCTGCATGGTCCATACGCCCGGCACGTATGCGGACGACCAGGTGTCCGCGAGCGCGGCGTCGGGTGCCGGCAGCAACTGGAAGCGCCAGTCCCCGTCCAGGGAGACCGCATCCGCGCGGCGGTCGACGGCGGACATGGGCAACCGCCCCCAGGAGGTCACCTCGGGTGACTCCCAGGGGCGGAGCGCGAAGAGCGGGTCGGTCATCAGCGGATGGCTCCCTTGCCGAGGTCGCCGATGATCTGCTTGGCGCCGACCGCGAACACGATCAGCAGCGGGACGAGGGCGAGCAGCGCGCCGGTCATGACCATTCCGTAGTCGGTGGTGCCGTGGGTGCCGTTGAGCTGGGACAGGGCCACCTGGAGGGTGACGTTGTTCGGGTTGGTGAGGGCGATCAGGGGCCAGGCGTAGTCGTTCCACTGGCCCATGAAGGTGAAGATGCCGAGGAAGGCGAGGCCCGGGCGGACCACCGGGAGGGCCACGTGCCAGTACTGGCGCAGGAAGCTCGCGCCGTCGATGCGGGAGGCGTCGAGGAGTTCGTCGTGGATCGCGCTCTTCATGTACTGGCGCATCCAGAAGATGCCGAACGCGTTGGCCGCCGCCGGCACGATCAGCGCGGTCATCGAGCCGATCCAGCCGAGCTTCGCCATGATGACGAACTGCGGGATGGCCGCGAGCTGCGCCGGCACCATGAAGATGACCATCAGCAGCGCGAACAGCACGTTCTTGCCCGGGAACCGGAACTTGGCGAAGACGAACGCGGCCAGCGAGTCGAAGAGCAGGACCAGGAAGGTCACCGACCCCGCCACGAGTACCGAGTTGAACATCGAGCCGAAGAAGTCGATGTTGTCGAAGAGGCTGCGCACGTTCTCCAGGAAGTGCGTGCCCGGCAGCAGCTTGGGCGGGTAGGAGAAGATCTCCGACGAGGTGTGCGTCGACATGATCACGGCCCAGTAGAACGGGAAGGCCGAGAGCAACACGCCCAGGATCAGGGAGACATGCAGGGCGATGCCGCGGCTCCGGGTGCCCCGGATGCCCTTCGGTCGCCGTGTGCCTTGAAGGAATGCCATGGTGACCGACTCCCTAGTCTTCGCCCCGGCGCTGCACCAGGCGCCAGTTGACGATGGAGAAGAGGATGACGACGAGGAAGATGCCCCAGGCCACGGCGGCGCCGTAACCGAAGTCGTTGTTGTCGAAGGTCTGTTGGAAGAAGTACAGGACCATCGTCTGGCCGGAGTGGCCCGGACCGCCCGCGAACGTCGAGTCGTTCGAGGTGTTCTGGAGCAGCACCTGTGGTTCGGAGAAGCTCTGCAGCCCGGTGACCGTCGAGATGACGAGCACGAACAGCAGCACCGGGCGCAGCATCGGCAGCGTGATCCGGAAGAAGGTCTGCACCGGTCCGGCGCCGTCCATCCGCGCCGCTTCGTACAGTTCGCTCGGGATGGTCTGCAGACCGGCGAGGAAGATGATCGCGTTGTAGCCGGTCCACTGCCAGGTCATCAGCGTCGCGATGGCGATCTTGATGCCCCACGGGGTGTTCAGCCAGGCGATCTGGTCGACGCCCACGGCCTGCAACAGGGCGTTCACCAGGCCGAAGTTGGTGGAGAACACCGAGCCGAAGACGATTGCGATCGCCACCACCGAGGTGACGTTCGGCAGGAAGTAGGCGAAGCGGTACACGTTCTTGAAGCGGACCGCCGAGTTGAGCATCACGGCCGTGACCATCGCCAGGAAGATCATGGGGAAGGTGGCCAGCGCCCAGATGATCAGGGTGTTGCCGACCGAGTTCCAGAAGTCGGTGTCGCTCAGCAGGTACTTGTACTGCGACAGACCCGCCCACTCCATCGAGCCGAGGCCGTCCCAGCGGTGGAGGGAGAGGTAGAACGAGAACCCGACGGGGATCAACCCGAAGCAGAGGAACAGCAGATAGAACGGGGAGATCGCGGCATACAGATGCCAGTACTTGCGGAACCCGCTCCTGGGCTGCGAGGAGGCGGACGAACTGTCCACGGCGGCAGGGGGCTTGTCCAGTGCGGTGGCCATCAGTAGCTCACCCCCAGGTGGTCCGCGATGCGCCGACACTTGCTCATGGCGTCACTCCAGGCCTTCTTGGGGTCCTTGCCGAGGACACCGACGTTCTTGATCTCGTCCTTGAGGGGCTGCCCGAGCGCGATGTCGAACGGGCTGTTGTAGGCGACCGTGATCTTCTGCGCGGCCGGGCCGAAGATCTCCATCGTGTCCTGGCCGCCGAAGAACGGGTCCGGCGCACGCAGCGTCTTCAGGTCGTACGAGGCGGGGGTGGAGGGGAACAGGCCGGCGTCGACGAATCCCTGGGCCTGGTTGGACGCGTTCATCATCCAGGTGATGATCCGGAAGGCCTGCTCGGGGTCGCGGCACGCCTTGGTGATCGAGAGGAACGAGCCGCCGTTGTTGGCCGGCCGCACCGGCATCTGGGCAACTCGCCATCGGCCCTTGGTCTTCGGTACGCCGGTCTTGATGTCACTGGTCGCCCAGGAAGCGCCCAGTTGACTGGGCAGCTTGCCGTCCTGTTCGGCCGACAACGCGTCCGGTGTGCCGCTGACCAGATCCGAGACGATCTTGCGCCGCTTGGCTTCCACCGCCAACGCCCAGGCGTTGCGCACGTGTTCCTGGTCGCCGATGAAGTGGCGGTCCTTGTCGACGTACCGTTTGGACCCCTGGTTCACCACGTTCTCGAAGACGCTGTTGACGTCGGTGACCAGAGACGTCCCGGGGATCCGCTTCCTGAGCTGCTCGCCCGCCGCGAAGAACTTCTCCCAGGTGTTCAACTCCTGGGAGACGTCGGCGGGTTCGTACGGCAGCCCCGCCTTGCGGAAGACGGCGAACTGGTAGAAGTGCGCCACCGGACCGCAGTCGATGGGGAAGCCGACCATCGTGCCGTCGTCGGCGATGCCCTGCTCCCACTTCCATGTCAGGTACTGGCTCTTGTACTTGTCCGCGCCGAGTGTCCTGAGGTCCACGAACTGGTCGGCGTTGGGCAGATAGGACGCCATGTCCTCGCCCTTGAGGCCGGCGATGTCGGGGATGTGGGCCTTGCCGGCCATCGTGGTGATCAGCTTGGACCGGTAGTAGCCGCCGATCTTGATCGCCTGGAGGTCGACCGTACTGTCGTAACGCGCCTTGGCGTTCTTGACGACCGTGTCGCCGAGGCCGCCGTCCCAGTACCACAGGACCATGTTCCGGCCGGTGGAACCGGTCGGAACGGCACAGCCGGACGCCAGGCCGCCGAGCGCCGTGGCCGCCGTACCGGCCAGGCCCGCACGGAGCAGGCCTCTTCGTGAGAGCCGCACAGCTCCCACCGCCTTTCGGATCTGTTCGATCTGTTCGGGTCGTGCATACGAGGGGCTCAAGTGGGGGGATTTGTAAGGGACTTGAGAGGTAGGGGGCTACAACCGTGCGGGGGGAGTGACCGGCGCGTACATCACGGGCGGCCCGGGGTCGGCCGGGATCCTGTCGACGAGGAAGCCGTATGCAGTCCGCAGTTCGGGATCGCGGACGGTATGCAGCCAACGGTCGACGCCGTACCAGCCGGGCGCCGCCAGCGCACCACCGTGGTGCTGGACCGACAGCCCGGCGGCGAGCACCGCGAACCGCAGCCGTTCCTCCAGCGGCCAGCCGCCGAGCGAGGCCGCGACGAAGCTCGCACCGAACACGTCACCGGCGCCCGTCGCGTCCAGGACATCGACGTCCAGGGCCGGGACCTCCGCGTACTCGCCGGTCGTCTGGTCGACGGCGATCGCCCCTTCCCCGCCCCGCGTGATCACCGCGACCGGCACCAGTTCGGTGAGGATGCCGAGCGCCGCGACCGCGCTGTCGGTGCGGGTGTAGGCCATCGCCTCGGTCTCGTTGGGGAGGAAGGCATGGCACAGGGCGAGCTGGTCGAGCAGGTCACGGGACCACTGCTCGGTGGGGTCCCAGCCGACGTCGGCGTAGATCTGCGTGCCGTTCGCGGAGGCCTTGGCGAGCCAGCCGCGCGGCTCGGCCTCCAGGTGCACCAACGCCGTCCGCGCCTCGGGCGGGTCGCCCATCAGCACGTCCTGCGAGTACGGCGGTTCCTGGCCGTGGGTGACCAGCGCCCGGTCGTCACCGTGCGCGAGCGAGACGGTGACGGGGGTGTGCCAGCCGTTCGCGGTGCGGGACAGGGAGAGGTCGACGCCCTCCTGGCCGGCGAGGACCTCGTGGCAGTACGCGCCGTAGAAGTCGTCGCCGAAGACCGTGGCCAGGGAGGTCTTCAGACCGAAGCGGGACGCGGCGACCGCGAGGTTCGCGATGCCGCCGGGGCCGCAGCCCATGCCGGCCGTCCAGATCTCCTCGCCCGGCGTCGGCGGCTGCCCCAGACCCGTGAGGACGAGGTCGTAGAAGAGCAGCCCGGTCAGCAGCACATCGGGCCGGGGGTCGTCCACGCGCGCATCCTCTCGTCGGCACGTCGTCTGGAGAGTTCGTCAAAACTCTTCATTTCGGTGACCGGAATCGTGCGCTGCTCGACGAGATTGGTCAATACCCAAGCAGAACTGAGCATAGAAATGATTGAAGATGACGAGTAGTGTTCGCGGCGTGCTGGCAGAACGACGACATCAACTCATCCTGCGGGCCCTGCGCTCCGGGGGCCCCGCGGCCGTGACCGATCTCTCCGAGCAGTTGGGTGTGAGCCCCGCCACCATCAGGCGTGATCTGCTCAAACTGGAGGAGGACGGACTGCTCACCCGGGTCCACGGCGGTGCCGTGGCCGACGAGGGCGACCAGCCCTTCGCCGAGGTCGCCGAGGTGCGGGTGGCCGAGAAGGACGCGATAGCCGCGCGGGCCGCCGCGATGGTCGCGGACGGTCAGTCGGTCCTCCTCGACATCGGCACCACCGCCTACCGGCTCGCCCGGCAACTGCACGGCCGCCGGCTCACCGTGATCACCAGCAACCTCGTGGTCTACGAGGAGCTGGCCGACGACGAGGGCATCGAACTGGTGCTGCTCGGCGGCATGGTCCGGCGCGAGTACCGCTCCCTGGTGGGCTTCCTCACCGAGGACAATCTGCGCCAACTGCACGCCGACTGGCTCTTCCTCGGCACCAGCGGAGTGCGGCCCGGCGGACAGGTGATGGACACGACGGTCGTCGAGGTGCCGGTCAAACGGGCCATGATCAAGGCCGCCGACAAGGTCGTGCTGCTCGCGGACGCGCAGAAGTTCCCGGGTACGGGGATGGCGAAGGTGTGCGGTCCCGAGGACCTGGACGCGGTGGTGACGAACGCCCCGGTCGACCCGGTGACCCGCTCCTCCCTGGAGGAAGCGGGCGTCGAGGTCGTCGTGGCAGGAAAGGTGAAAGCGTGAAGCTGACGATTCTGGGCGGCGGCGGGTTCCGGGTGCCGCTCGTCTACGGGGCACTCCTGACGGACCGCGGCGAGGGCCGGGTCACCGAAGTGGTGCTGCACGATCTCGACGACAGTCGACTGTATGCGGTCGCCCGTGTACTGGCCGAACAGGCCGCCACCGTGCCCGACGCCCCGACGGTCACCGCCACCACCGACCTCGACGAGGCGCTGCGCGGCGCCGACTTCGTCTTCTCCGCGATCCGCGTCGGCGGCCTGGAGGGACGCGCGAACGACGAGCGGGTCGCGCTCGCCGAGGGCGTCCTCGGCCAGGAGACGGTCGGCGCCGGCGGTATTGCCTATGGTCTACGAACCGTCCCCGTCGCCGTCGACATCGCCCAGCGCGTGGCCCGCCTCGCCCCCGACGCCTGGGTCATCAATTTCACCAACCCGGCCGGCCTGGTCACCGAGGCCATGTCCCGCCACCTCGGCGGCCGCGTCATCGGCATCTGCGACTCACCGGTCGGCCTCGGCCGCCGTATCGCCAAGGTGCTCGGCGCGAACCCGCGCGAGGCCTTCATCGACTACGTCGGCCTCAACCACCTCGGCTGGGTACGCGGCCTGCGCGTCGCCGGCCGTGACGAACTCCCGCGCCTGCTCGCCGACCCGGACCTGCTCGGGTCCTTCGAGGAGGGCAAGCTCTTCGGCACCGACTGGCTGCAGTCGCTGGGCGCCATCCCGAACGAGTACCTGCACTACTACTACTTCAACCGCGAGACCGTCCGCGCCTACAGCGAGGTCGAGCGGACCCGCGGCGCGTTCCTGCGCGACCAGCAGGCCCAGTTCTACGACGAGATGAAGCACCCGGACACCGCCGCGCTGACCGCCTGGGACCGCACCCGCGCCGAGCGCGAGGCGACCTACATGTCCGAGAACCGGGAGACGGCCGGCGCCGGCGAGCGCGACGCCGACGACCTCTCCGGCGGCTACGAGAAGGTCGCCCTCGCCCTGATGCGGGCCATCGCCCGCGACGAACGCACCACCCTGATCCTCAACGTCCGCAACCAGGGCGCGCTGTCCGTCCTCGACGCGGACGCCGTCATCGAGGTGCCGTGCCTGGTCGACGCCAACGGCGCCCACCCCGTCGCGGTCGCCCCGCTGCCCGACCACGCCACCGGCCTGGTCTGCGCGGTCAAGGGCGTCGAGCGCGAGGTTCTCGCGGCGGCCGAGAGCGGCTCCCGTACGACGGCGGTGAAGGCCTTCGCGCTGCACCCGCTGGTCGACTCCGTGAACGTCGCGCGCCGCCTGGTCGAGGGCTATACCGAGGTCCACCCGGGTCTGGCGTACCTTAAGTAGGCACCGCCCCGGTAAGCGCTTTCCCCGAGTTCTCGGCAGCGAGTTCTCAACAGCTCCCCACGTTCTCAGCAGCTCAGCTCCCTGGTTCCCTGGAGACCTCCCATGCACGACGAACGCAGCCGGATCGAGGAGCGCGTCCAGCGCGCCCATGACCAGCGGATCAAGCCCGCGATCTACGCGGCCACCGCTCCCTTCACGGTCGAGGCCTGGCAGGCCCCCGGTGAGCCGGTCTCCTTCGACGAGGCCGCGGCGGCGCCGTACAAGCCGTTCGCGATGGGCACCCCGTGGGGTCCGCCCTGGGGTACCACCTGGTTCCGGATGCGCGGACAGGTGCCCGCGGAGTGGGCCGGGAAGCGCGTCGAGGCCGTCATCGACCTCGGCTTCGTCGGCGACTGGCCCGGCAACCAGGCCGAGGCCCTGGTCCACCTCACGGACGGGACACCGCTGAAGGCGGTCAACCCGCTCAACCAGTACGTGGCGATCGCCAACCCGGCGACCGGCGGCGAGGTCATCGACTACCTGGTCGAGGCCGCCTCCAACCCCGACATCCTCGCCAACAACTTCTCGGAGCCGACACCGCTCGGCGATGTACTGACGGCGGGCGACCGTCCACTGTATACATTCCGCCGCGCCGACCTCGCCGTCCTCGACGAGGCGGTCTTCCACCTCGACCTCGACGTCCAGGTGCTGCGCGAACTGATGCTGGAACTGGGCGAGCACGACCCGCGCCGGCACGAGATCATGCACGCCCTGGACCGGGCCCTGGACCTGCTCGACCTCGACGACGTCTCCGGTACGGCCGCCGACGTCCGGGCCGCGCTCAAGCCCGTGCTGTCCAAGCCCGCCAACGCCAGCGCGCACATCGTCTCCGGTGTCGGGCACGCGCACATCGACTCGGCGTGGCTGTGGCCGATCCGCGAGACCAAGCGCAAGACGTCCCGCACCTTCTCGAACGTGACGTCACTGGCCGACGAGTACGAGGACTTCATCTTCGCGTGCTCGCAGGCCCAGCAGTACGAGTGGGTGCGCGACAACTACCCGCAGGTGTGGGCCCGCATCCAGGAGTCCGTCAAGCGCGGCCAGTGGGCGCCGGTCGGCGGCATGTGGGTCGAGTCCGACGGCAACCTGCCCGGCGGCGAGGCCATCGCCCGCCAACTCGTCCACGGCAAGCGGTTCTTCATCGAGCACTTCGGCGTCGAGACCAAGGGCGTCTGGCTGCCCGACTCCTTCGGCTACAACGCGGCCTACCCGCAGCTCGCCAAGCTCGCCGGCAACGAGTGGTTCCTCACCCAGAAGATCTCCTGGAACCAGACCAACAAGTTCCCCCACCACACCTTCTGGTGGGAGGGCATCGACGGCACCCGCATCTTCACGCACTTCCCGCCGGTCGACACCTACAACGCCCGCTTCAGCGGCGAGGAGATGTCCCGCGCGGTCCGCAACTACCAGGAGAAGGGCAACGCGACCCGCTCCCTGGCCCCCTTCGGCTGGGGCGACGGCGGTGGCGGCCCCACCCGCGAGATCATGGAACGGGCGCGCAGGCTCGCCGACTTGGAGGGCTCGCCCAAGGTCGTCGTCGAGCACCCGGACGAGTTCTTCGCCAAGGCCCGCGCCGAATACCCCGACGCCCCGGTCTGGGTCGGCGAGCTCTACCTCGAACTCCACCGCGCCACCTACACCTCCCAGGCCCGCACCAAGCAGGGCAACCGGCGCAGCGAACACCGGCTGCGCGAGGCCGAGTTGTGGGCCACCACGGCCGCGCTGCACGCACCGGGCTACGCCTACCCGTACGAGAAACTCGACAAGCTGTGGAAGACGGTCCTGCTGCACCAGTTCCACGACATCCTGCCGGGCTCCTCGATCGCCTGGGTGCACCGCGAGGCCGAGGCCGAATACGCCCGCGTGGCAACGGAGTTGGAGGAACTGACGGCGGAGGCCGTGGCCGCGCTGGGCGGCGGCGGAACCCGCGTCTTCAACACCAGCCCCTACGACCGCGCCGAGGTCATCCGCACCGCGACCGGGGTGCCGATGTACGCGACGGTCCCGGCGAACGGCAGCGCCCCGCTGGCCGCCGAGTACGTCCCGCAGGCGGTGACCGTCACCGACCGCGTCCTCGACAACGGCATCGTCCGCGTCGAACTCGCCGACGACGGCACCCTCGCCTCGGTGCGCGACCTGCGCCACGGCGGCCGTGAAGTCCTCGCCGACCAGGGCAACTTGCTGCGCCTGCACACCGACCTCCCGAACTACTGGGACGCCTGGGACGTCGACAAGCACTACAAGAACCGCTTCACCGACCTCCTGGACGCCGACTCCATCACGGTCGTCGAACAGGACCCGCTGCTCGGCGCGATCCGCGTGGAGCGGTCCTTCGGCAAGGGCTCGACGATCGTGCAGACGATCACCGTCCGCGCGGGCAGCGCCCGGATCGACTTCGAGACCGACATCGACTGGCACGAGGCCGAGAAGTTCCTCAAGGCCGGCTTCCCGGTGGACATCCGGGCGGCGCACTCCTCCGCCGAGATCCAGTTCGGCCACATCCAGCGGCCCACGCACACCAACACCAGTTGGGAGGCGGCCCGTTTCGAGGTCTCCGGCCACCGCTGGGTGCACCTCGCCGAGCCCGGCTACGGCGTCGCCGTCATCAACGACTCGACGTACGGCCACGACGTCTCCCGCACGGTCCGCGAGGACGGCGGTACGACGACCACGGTCCGCCTCAGCCTGGTGCGCGCCCCGCGCATCCCGGACCCGGGCGCCGACCAGGGCAGGCACCGCTTCGTGTACTCGCTGCTGCCCGGCGCGAGCATCGACGACGCGGTCGCCGAGGGCTACGCCCTCAACCTCCCGCTGCGGGTGGCCGATTCGGGCGGCGCCCCGGAACCGGTCGTCACCGTCGACGGAGACAGCGTCACCGTCGAGGCGGTCAAGCTCGCCGACGACGAGTCCGGCGATGTCGTGGTCCGGCTCTACGAGTCGAACGGCGGCCGCGCCGAGGGCGTCCTGCGTACGGGCTTCCCCCTCGCGAGCGCCCAGATCACCGATCTGCTGGAGCGTCCGCTGGAGGACGCCACCGTCGACGGCGACTCGGTCGCCGTGGCGCTGCGGCCCTTCCAGATCCTGACGCTCCGTCTGGAACGTTCCGGCGCAGGCGAGTAGACACACCGAGGCGGCCGGCCCACACGGGGGACCGGCCGCCAGGGGTGGGGGTCGTCAGCCGGTGAAACCGGCCGTGATGGACGTGAACTGCCAGGTGTTCTGGCTGATGCCGGAGCAGTTGCTCACCACTCCGCCGCCGGCGCACCCGCGGTCCCGGTTGACCGACCAGAAGGCGAGCCGCGCGATGTGGTGCGAGTTCGACCAGTCACGGATCTGCGTCCAGATGGCGGGAGTTGTGGTCTCCGACTGGTCCGACAGACCGTTCATGCCCGAGATGCCGATGTGCGAGTAGGCCGTCGCGTCGTCCCACCCGAACGTGGACTTCAGCTTGGTCTTCAGGCCCTCGGCCGCGGCGACCGTGTTGCCGTACATGTCGGCGCCGCCGCCGAAGTCGAACGGCATGATGGTGAAGACGTCGATGCCGGCGTTGAGCGACTGCGCCTGCTCGATCAGCCGGTTGCCGTAGTACGTCGGGCCGGTCGTCGAGGTGCCGAAGGTGACGATCGTCCGCAGGCCCGGGTTGTTGGCCTTGACGGTCTTCAGCGCGGTCAGGATCTTCGCCTGGACGGCCTCGTTCTCGAACTCGTCCGTGTTCTCGATGTCCATGTCGATCGCCTTGAGGCCGTAGGCGGTGATCACCTTCTGCAGCGCCCCGGCGAGTGCGCTCGCGGAGGAGCAGTTGGCGCCGAGCTTGCTGCCCTGCCAGCCGCCGAAGGACGGCACGATGTCACCGCCGGCCGCGCGGATCTGGTTGATGGCGGTCTGGTCGACGCCACCGGTCAGTGCCCGGCTGCCGTCCCAACTCGGGTTGCAGCCACCGGAGTCGAGCACGAACGCCATCGTGAACCACTTGATGCCGGTCGCGCTCATCACCGTGGTCGGGCTCGGCGGATCGCCCCAGCCCTCGTAGAGATACGGCGCGGCCTGGGTGAACCCGGTGCCGCCACCGGTGCCGGCGCTCGTCGTGACGCTCACCGCGTTGGAGGCCGCCGAGGTGTTCCCGGCCGCGTCACGCGCCTTCACGGTGAACGTGTAGGCGGTACTGGCCGCGAGCCCGCTGACCGTGCCGCTCGTACCGGAGACGCTGAGCACCTGGTTCGCACCGCTGTAGATGTCGTACGCCGTGACGCCCACGTTGTCCGTCGAGGCGCCCCACGAGAGCGACACGCTGGAGGAGGTCTTGGCCGGGGACGTCAGTCCGGTCGGCGCGGTCGGGGCCTGGGTGTCGCCACCGCCGCCACCGCCGGGACCGTCGAGGCTGATGTCGTCCGCGTAGTAGGTGCCCTGCGCGTACCAGCCGTGGACGTAGATGGTCGCGCTGGTCTGCGAGGCGCCGGTGGTGAAGGAGGTCGTCAACTGGCTGTACGCCGACGGGGACGAAGTCCACGTCGAGGAACCGCCGTTGACCCCGAGGTAGACATAACTGCCGCGCACCCAGCCGCTGAGCGAGTAGACCGTGTTCGGTTGCACGGCCACCGTCTGGGTGCACTGTGCTGTGTCGCTCGAACTCACCGCGCCCGCAAGGGCTTTGGAGCCTCCGTGCACGGGCGAGGAGACGACCGAGCCGAGGTTCCCGGTGCAGGACCAGGGGGAGAGACTGCCCGACTCGAAGCCGGGGTTGGTCAGGACGTTGGCCGCCTCCGCGGTGCCGGGCAGCGCGATGGCCCCGGCCATGGCCAGGGCTGCGGTACCGAGCAGGGCGAGGAGTCGACGTCTGGAACGTCTGAGTGTGTCGCGCACGCGATCTCCCTGAAGGAATGGGGGTGTTCGGGAGTGCAAGAGGGTGCGCAACCAAGTTGGTATGGACCAATCACGGTGTCAAGATGCGGCGCCGTGATTGGTCCAGACCGGTATGAAGTTGTGGTCAGCCGCGAGGGGACCCGCGGACGCTAGGCGCGGGCGGCTGCCCGGCTGCCCGTCTCGGAGGCCTCCGGTGCCGTGTCCACCGCGTCCTGCGCGGGTGCGGGCGCCGCCGGGAGCAGGGGCTCCGACTCCTCCGCGCGCTGGTGCGGGAGCGACACGGGGCGCAGTTGGCGCGGGCCGGACACCACCGCGTAGTCCGCGCCCAGGAACGGCGGCTCGATCGTGCCCGGGTCCTCGCCGAGCGCCAACTGCACTGCCGCCCAAGGGGCGTTGACCCCGCACAGCGACAGTTGGTGCAGTCCGCCCGCGGGCCGGGTGTTGACGTCCATCAGCACGGGCCGGTCGCCGAACATGCGGAACTGGATGTTGGACAGATAGTGCAGCCCGAAGCCCTCCGCGATCCGGCGGGCCGGCTCCAGCCACTGCTCGTGCAGGGTGAAACCGCGACGGCGGCCGTTCTTCGTGCGGCCCACGGCGAGCCGGACCACGTTGTCGGGACCGGTCAGGCAGTCCACCGACACCTCCGGCTCCTCCAGACGCGGCATGACCAGCCAGTCGACCTGCTCGTCGGCCCGCTCCAGCGCCTCGACGACCGTGTCGAGCGGGACGTAGGGGCTCGGGAAGCCGTTGAGGTGCATGAGCGAGAAGGGGGCGCGCGTGACCACGCGGAAGCCCACCCCGCCCGCACCGGACGCCGGCTTGAAGCACGCCTTGTGTCCGGCGGCCTCCAACTCCTCGACGGCCGCGACGAGTTCGGGCGCGGTGCGGACCCGCCACCACGGCGGCACGGGCACGCCGATCGCCTGGACGGCCTCGTACGCGATCACCTTGTCGTGGAAGACGGCGACGGCCTCGGGGGTCGGCGCCAGCAGCGCCGTGCCCACCGCCTCGAAGTCCGCGCGGTGCGCGACGATCTCCGACTGGTGCAGCCGGGGCACGAAGACATCGATGCCGCGGCGGGCGCACTGGTCGAGGGCGAACTCGACGTACGCGGCCGGGGACAGGCCCTCGGGCTCCAGGTCGGCGGTGTCGGCGGCGGCCAGTACGGGGGAGTCCGCGTCGCCGTGCGTGGCATGGATCTCGACGGCCCGGTCGCTGGGATTTCTCCGCAACTGATCCATGAAGAACACGTTCTCCGCGTACGTGCGGTTGAGCCAGACGCGTACGCGAGAGACCATGCAGGGCCGTCCTTTCGGGTTCGCGGGCACGGCGGAGCGAGGCCGTGCCCGGCCAGGGTGTTTGGAGGTACACCAAACCGCCCTCGGCGAAGGGGCGTTCGTGACGGTGGTGTTGGGGCGATCATACGGCTTGCGAAGGGTGCCGCGTGCAACGCCCGTGTTACGGATTTCCCGATGGTGCCCACCCGGCACATGAACTCCCGTCGCCGCACCGTCGCGGCCTCCCTGTCCGGCCTCCGGACCGGCCCGCCGTGACCGCCCCCGTCCGCCCCGCCGTCTTGTCGCGGTG
This sequence comes from Streptomyces sp. NBC_01478, assembly GCF_036227225.1. Taxonomy (GTDB): domain Bacteria; phylum Actinomycetota; class Actinomycetes; order Streptomycetales; family Streptomycetaceae; genus Streptomyces. Next base: position 9,740,926 of record NZ_CP109444.1, read on the forward strand.
CGGCGGGATGTGATCTCGTGGCCTCATTCGGGTGCGCGGAGGGGGCGAGGGGTGGAGTCGACGGCCGGCGGTGCCGGACATCTGCTGGCCATCAGCGACCTGCACATCGGGTACGCCGAGAACCGCGCCCTGGTCCAGGACATGCGGCCCGTCACGGACGAGGACTGGCTGATCGTGGCCGGTGACATCGCCGAGACCGTGGCCGACATCCGCTGGGTCCTCGAACTCCTCGCCGGCCGCTTCCGCAAGGTCCTCTGGGCCCCCGGCAACCACGAACTGTGGACCCACCCCAAGGACCCCGTCACCCTGCGCGGAGTCGCCCGCTACGACCATCTCGTGGCCCTGTGCCGGGAGTTGGGCGTCCTCACGCCCGAGGACCCCTACCCGGTCTGGGAGGGCCCCGGCGGCCCGGTGGCCGTCGCCCCGCTCTTCCTGCTCTACGACTACTCGTTCCTCCCGGCCGGCTGCGCCACCAAGGACGAGGGACTGACGTACGCGCACGGCACCGGCATCGTCTGCAACGACGAGTTCCTGCTGCACCCCGACCCCTACCCCAGCCGCGAGGCCTGGTGCCGGGCCCGCGTCGCCGCGACCGAACGCCGGCTCACCGAGATCCCCGACACCCTGCCCACGGTCCTGATCAACCACTACCCCCTGGACCGGCACCCCACGGAAGTCCTCTGGTACCCCGAGTTCGCCATGTGGTGCGGCACCGCGCTGACCGCCGACTGGCACCGCAGATTCCGCGTGGACACCATGGTCTACGGCCATCTCCACATCCCGCGGACCACCTATCACGAGGGGGTCCGCTTCGAAGAGGTGTCCGTGGGATACCCCCGCGAGTGGCAGAAGCGCCCGGGACCCCCGGGCCGACTGCGCCGCATCCTGCCGATGGAGGTCGGAACCGGTGATCGAGGAACTGCTTCCGGACTCCGTGGTGAGCGTGGAGACACACGGTGACGAGGGGCTGAAGGACGCCCCGCTGTACCCCGAGGAAGAGGCCCGCGTGGCCCGCGCGGTGCCCAAGCGCCGGCACGAGTTCGCCGCCGTACGGGCCTGTGCGCGGCGCGCCATGGAGAAGCTCGGCGTGCCCCCGCAGCCGATCCTGCCCGGCGCCCACGGCGCGCCCACCTGGCCCGCCGGTGTCATCGGCAGCATGACCCACTGCGACGGCTACCGCGCCGCCGCACTGGCCCGCGCCAGCGATCTCGCCTCGCTCGGCATCGACGCCGAACCCCACGCCCCGCTCCCGGACGGCGTCCTCACCGCCGTCGCCCTGCCCGCCGAACAGGAACGCCTGGCGCGCCTTACGGCCCAGCGGCCCGCGGTGCACTGGGACCGGCTCCTGTTCAGCGCCAAGGAGTCCGTCTACAAGGCGTGGTTCCCCCTCACGGGCAAGTGGCTGGACTTCTCGGAGGCCGACATCGAGGTCTTCACGGACCCCGGCGAGGAAGCACGCGGCACGCTCCGCGCCCGCCTCCTCGTCCCCGGTCCGGTGGTCGACGGTGAACGCCTCGACGTCTTCGAGGGCCGCTGGACCGTCGGGCGCGGACTGGTCGCCACGGCGGTCACGGTCCCGCATCCCTGAACCCACCCCCTCACCCTTCCGGGCACCAGCTCTCCAGCAGCCCGAAGAACGCCTCCTCGTTGCCCGCGAGCCCGGCGTCCGTCAGCGCCCGGTCCGCCTCGGCCAGCACCGAGGGCGGGACCAGGACCGGCAAAGGGGCGCCCGGTGGGCCGTCGAAGGCTGCTCTGACCGTGTGCAGCAGCCGTAGATAGGCCTGGACGGCGGCGCGCTCGCGGTCGGTCATCACTGCGGTCTGCATAGGACGGCTCTCCCCTGGTCGGCGTCATGCGCCCCCGCACGGCGGTGGCACGACTCCAGCTTGCCGCGTGCCACTGACAATCCCGTTGCGGCGGCCGCCGGTTCGCCCGCTTAGCGGAGGCGAAACCTCACCGAAATCCCCGGTGGGACAGCGGCCCTACGCTGGAAGGAAGGGCTTTCGGCCGCTGGTGGGCGGTCAGGTGAACGGGAGGCGAGTGCGTGGCGGATGTCCCGGCACGGCGCCCGGCGCGCGCCGCACGACTGCGCTCGGTGGGTGCCGGCGAACTCGAGCTGCAGTACCGCGTCGTGCACGGATACCGCCGTGCCTTCCGGATGGCCGGCGAGGGCCCGGCCCTGGTCCTCATCCACGGCATCGGCGACTCCTCCGCCACCTGGACCGACCTGATCCCCGACCTCGCCCGCACCCACACGGTGATCGCCCCCGACCTCCTCGGCCACGGCGCCTCCGACAAACCGCGCGCCGACTACTCCGTCGCCGCCTACGCCAACGGCGTGCGCGATCTGCTCACCACGCTCGGCATCGAGTCCGCGACCCTGCTCGGGCACTCGCTGGGCGGGGGAGTGGCGATGCAGTTCGCCTACCAGTTCCCCGAGCGCACCGAACGCCTCGTCCTGGTCAGCGCGGGCGGCGTGGGCCGCGAGGTCAATCCGGTGCTACGGCTCGTCTCGCTCCCCGGATCCCATCTCGCCCTGTCCGCACTGCGGTTGCCCGGCATGCGCCTCCAAGTCGGTCTCACCGTCGGGCTGTTGCGGCTCCTCGACACCGACCTCGGCCAGGACGCCCCCGAACTCCTCACCCTCGTCGACGCGTTGCCGGACGAGACCGCCCGCAACGCCTTCATCCGCACCCTGCGCGCGGTCGTCGACTGGCGCGGGCAGGTGGTGACCATGCTGGACCGCTGCTATCTGACCGAGGGCATGCCGACCATGCTGCTGTGGGGCGACCGGGACAGCGTGGTGCCGGTCCGGCACGCGTACGGCGCCCACGAGGCGATGCCGGGCAGCCGGCTGGAGATCTTCGAGGGCGCGGGACACTTCCCGTTCCACACCGACCCGGCCCGATTCCTCACCCTGGTCGAGGAGTTCACCGCCACCACCTCTCCGGCTCACTGGAGCCGCGAGCACTGGCGCGACCTCCTGTGCGAGGGCCGCCCCGGCGTCACCGCCCAGAGTGGAGCGAGGGAACGGGACCTGCGGGAGGCGAGCGAACGGAGCGCCACTTAGACGGGCTCCTCCCGGGTGACGAGCCGTCAATTCCTAGCCGCGTGGCCCCGGATACCCCAGCGACGCCTCGATCCGCCCCGCGAGATGGTCGTGCCGCGCGGGCCCGCGGAGCGCCGAACCGGCAAGCCATGTACGGCACTTGCTGGCGAGCAGCAGACCGAAGCTCTCGGCCTCCCGCTCGTCGGCGCGCTCGAACCGGCTGCGGGCGGCCACCTTGAGGACGGTGGCCCGCAGTGCCGCCTCGTCGACGGTGTCACCAAGGAGCCGGGCGGCGACCGAGGCGCCCTCCGGATGGGGGCCGCAGTGGCCGGCCTTCATGTGCCACAGCTCGTGGCCCAGGATCACCAACTGGTGGTCGGGCGCGGTGCGTTCCTCGATCACGACGAGATCCTGGTCGGCCATGTCGAGCCACAACCCGCTCGCGGTGCAGGCCGGGAAGGCGGCCGTACGGAACTGGACCGGGCGGCCCCGGCGGCGGCTCATCGCGTCGCACAGCGCGCCGTACAGGTCGTGGGGGCGTGCGGGTGCGCCGAGGCTCAGCTCGGCGACCAACTCACCGCACAGGCGGCGCATCTGCCTGCCGATGCCCACAGTCCTCCCCGGGATCACGACTCGGGCCGCTTCACGCTCTCCAGGAGCATGTCCAGCCACTCGGCGACCTTGTCGCGGTGCTGGTCGGTGGGCAACTGCGCGGCCCGCCAGGCGATCTGGCGCACTCCGTGGTCCTGGAGCAGCCGCTCCAGCGGGTCCTCGGCGGCCTCGGCCGCCGCCCGCTCGCGGTCGGCGAGCTTCTGCAACAGCTCCTGCTCGGTGCGCTGGAGCGCGCCCGCGAGGGCTTCGGGGTCCTCGGCCGTGAGGAATCCGGCGTGCACGCGGAAGAAGCGCTGGAGGGCGTCGCAGTGCTCCATGGTGGGACGCCGGTCGCCGTTGATGAGCGCGCCCGCCTGCTGGCGGGACATGCCCGCGCCGTCGGCGATCTCCTGCTGGGTGTACTTGCGCCCGTTGGGCTTGAGTCTCGTACGGCGCAGCAGACCGAGGCGTTGCAGGAACCGGGCCTGCACATCCGGCTCGCCCGCGGGACGGCCGCTCAGCAGGGCCCTGACCACGGGCTCCGGGACACCGCAGGCGACGGACAGTCTGCCGATGTGGACGACCTCGGACTGCGGCACGTCGAGCCGTTCGGCGAGCGCGGTGACGCGGTCGACGACGGCGGGCAGCAGGGCGGTCGCCGTCGTGCCCGGTACCTCGAAGCCATCCGACACCGACAGATCTCCTCAACGTCTCTCACAGGCTTCTCACAAACGGTGGCCGTGAACATCCCGGAGGGTAGCGGTTGGTTCGAACTCGCATCCAGGTCTCGCCACAACTGTGGCCAATTTCAGCCGTCAACAAGCATGAAATGCCACGATAGTTGACACGGCTCGCGTCGGGGCACCAGGATCAAGGCGCCGCGAGAAGGCCGCATAGGCAAGAGGGGTGACCTCCCGATGGCATATCAGGCAGGTGGGCAGCGGTCCGCGCCGCGGCCCGTCCCCGAGAGTCCCGAGGCCCAGGCGTATCTGCTGGACTACGCCACGCTGTTGGAGGCCGTCACCTTCCCCTCCGTCGTCATGGACCACCGCTGGGACGTGGTGTTGACCAACGGCGCCTTCAAGTCACTTTTCCGGGCGATCGGCCCGCACCCGACGGCGATGCCGGGCGACAACTTCCTTCGCTTCGTGCTCTTCCACCCCGACGCGAGCACCGTTCTCGGTCAGCACGAGTCGAGTTGGTGCCTGCCGATGCTGGCCCACTTCGCCGCCGCCGTGGAGAGCCACGGACACGACCACGGCCTGCAGGCGATCCGCCGTGACATCGCCCAGGACCCCATCATGGAGGCCGCCTACCGGCAGGGCCTGCCGCACTGGATCCGCGCGGTCGGCGCGGAGGCCGTCGAGCACGACGGCGCGGTCCGCCCGGTACTGCACCCCGACCCGCGCTGGGGCGCCACCGACTGCCGGCTCGTCGGCGAGACCCCCAAGACCCTGGAGAACATGGGCTACACGCGGCTGACGCTGGTCCTGCGCGAGGCCCGCCGCACCCCGTCGGCCAAGGTCCGCAGGCCGGGACGCGGCGCCGGACACCTGAGGGTGGTCCCCGCGGCCGAGTGAGGGCCGACCCGGTCCGGAACGCCCCAACGCCCGGCCCAGTCGGTCGAGTTCGGTCAACGCTCCGCGACGACCAGCACCAACGGCACTCCGTCGCACGGCACCAGCCGCGCTCCCCGCGCATACCCCGCCCGGCCCGCCGCGAGCGCCTCGGCGAAGTCCGGTCCCTTGCTGAGCGAACCGACCAGGTGCCGGGGGTCGGTGGACGCGGCGACCCGGCCGCGCGCGTTCACCAGCCGTGCCGGGCCCGGCAGTTGGTGCAGCATCGGCATCACGGCCGCCTCGAAGTGCCGTAGGTACACGTCCGCCGCGGCCACCCCGGCGAACCGCCCCTCCATCAGGACCGGCGCGGACAGGGTGAGGCTGTACTCGTCCGAGCAGAGGTAGTCGACGTACGGCCCGGCGACCGCCCGCTCCCCGGTGTCGCGGGGCAGCGCGAACCAGTCCCAGTGCGTGTAGTCCGCGTACGCCGAGTGCTCGGGATCGAGGTCGAGCAGCAGCGGCCGGATGCCTCCGTCGGCCGTGGTCTGCCACCACTCCAGCCAGGCCGGTACGTCGCTCAGCAGCCCCGGCGCGGCGACGAAACCTACGCCGGACACCAACTCGTGCCGGGCGAGCCGGAGATGGAGGCCCGGACGGAGTGCGGCGAGGTCGACGGTCGCCGGGCGGCGGCCCCGCGCGGCCACCTTGGCGAGCAGTGCCGTGGTGTCGGCGCGGGTGGCCGCCACGGCGTCGAACACGGACTCCAGAGCCGAGCGGACCCCGGCCGCGACCGACTGCTCGGGTGCCGTGGCCGGCGTTGCCGTCGCGAGGCTCATGCGTGCCCTCCAGCAGACGGGGAGCGGACGCGATGACGGTTACAGGGCCAGCCGCTCGGCGATGAGCCGCGCCGTCGACTCCTGCACGCACCGCTCGGCCAACTCCCTGGCCGAATCGTGGGCCCCATCTTGCACGGCCGAGATTACGGAGCGGTGACGGGCTGCGGCTTCTTCACGATATTCGTCGCTCGCGAGCACGAGACACAGCAGCGCGCCGACCTCGGTCTGCAACGCGACCTGCTCGCGGGTGAGCCGGGCGGACTGCGCGGCGGCGGCGAGCTCGACGTGGAAGCGGCCATACATCCGGCCGCGCGCCGCCGCGTCCGCGGCCTGCGTCAACTCCTTGGCCGTACGCCGTAGTTGGACGAGATCCTCGGGCTCGGTGCGCTGTGCGGCGAGCCGGGCCGCGGTGCCCGACAGGGCCGCCCAGTGGTCGCCGAGGTCGCGCAGTTCCTCGGTGCTCCAGTTGCGCAGCCGGACCTTCAGCCGCTCCTCGCCGGGGACCTCGGGCAGTGACACGAAGCTGCCGCCGCCGCGCCCCCGGCGGGTGGTGACGAGGCCCTGCTGGCGCAGCGCCATCAGCGCCTCCCGCAGGGTCACCGTGGACACACCGAGCTGCCCGGCGAGCTCGCTCTCGCCCGGCAGTTGCTCACCGTCGGAGAGCAGTCCGAGTTCGATGGCGTCCCCGAGCCTGCTGACGACGGCGTCCACCCGCGCCCGGTTGTCGACCGGGGCGAAGACGGCTTTCCGGGCGCCGCCGTTGATGTGCTGCTGCTGGTTCACGGTCACCACCTTGCACGTTGACTCAAGCTTTACCTTAAGGGGGTCTTGAGATTTGAACTATGAATTCATATGTTTACGTGCAACGTTACAGAGCACCAGAAAGGTTCCCGCCCATGGAGGGGATTGCGATCCGGCTGCGGGATCTGCGGAAATCGTTCGGGGAGACCACCGCCGTGGCCGGCGTCGACCTGGAGATCAGGGACGGCGAGTTCTTCTCGATGCTCGGTCCGTCCGGCTCGGGCAAGACGACCGTGCTGCGCATGATCGCCGGCTTCGAGAGCCCCACCGGGGGCACCGTCGAACTCGCCGGCCAGGACGTCACCGGCCTCGCCCCCTTCGAACGGGACGTCCACACCGTCTTCCAGGACTACGCCCTCTTCCCGCACATGACGGTCGAGCAGAACGTCGCCTACGGCCTCAAGGTCCGCAAGGTCCCCAAGGCCGAACGGCTCGTCCGCGCCCGAAAAGCCCTCGCAGAGGTACGACTTGAGAGCTACGGCACCCGCCGCCCCGGCCAGCTCTCCGGCGGCCAGCGGCAACGCGTCGCCCTCGCCCGCGCCCTCGTCGGCCGCCCCCGCGTGCTGCTCCTCGACGAACCGCTCGGCGCCCTCGACCTGAAACTGCGCGAGCAGATGCAGGTCGAACTCAAGGCGCTGCAGCGGGAGGTGGGCATCACCTTCGTCTTCGTCACCCACGACCAGGAGGAAGCCCTGACGATGAGCGACCGCATCGCCGTCTTCGACCAGGGCCGCATCGAACAGGTCGGCACCCCCGCCGAGGTCTACGAACGCCCCGCGACCCCGTTCGTCGCGTCCTTCGTCGGCACCTCCAACCTGCTGGCGGGCGAGTCCGCCCAGCGGGTCGTCGGCACCCCGGGCACCTACAGCATCCGGCCCGAGAAGATCCGCGTCCTCAAGGACTCCGCCCCGGCGGACGACCCGGACCACGAGAGCGCAGCAGGAACCGTCGCCGAGGTCGTCTACCTCGGGGACTCCACCCGCTTCCTCGTCGACCTCGACGCCGGCGGCCGCCTCACCGCACTCCAGCAGAACCTGGAGACCTCCGCCGAGGACGTCGCCGCCTACCGCGGCAGCCGGGTGCGACTGCAATGGCACCGGCGCCACACGGTGCACGTGCCCGACCCCCGCTGACCCCGACCCCGCTCCTCCCACGTCCCTTCACGTATGGAGAACGTCGTGCGCCTCACCCCAACCCTCAAGGCCGTGGCCGCCGTGGCCACGCTCGTGCTGGCCGCCACCGCCTGCGGCTCCTCCGACAGCGGTTCGTCGGGCGGCGGCCTCAACCCCCCTGATCTCAAAGCCCAGTCGAAGCTCGGCAAGAGCGAGGGCGAGGTCAACCTGATCGCCTGGGCCGGCTATGTCGAGGACGGCTCCAACGACCCCAAGGTGAACTGGGTCAGCGACTTCGAGAAGCAGACGGGCTGCCAGGTCAACTCCAAGGTCGCCGCCAGCTCCGACGAGATGGTCAAGCTGATGAAGACCGGTGAGTACGACGCGGTCTCCGCCTCCGGCGACGCCTCCCTGCGCCTCATAGCCTCCGGCGACGCCGCCCCCGTCAACACCGGCCTCGTCGCCAACTACAAGGACATCTTCCCGGACTTGAAGCTCCAGGCCTGGAACTCCGTCAAGGGCAAGGCCTACGGCATCCCGCACGGCCGCGGCGCCAACCTCCTGATGTACAACACCCAGAAGGTCACGCCCGCCCCGACCTCCTGGGCCGCGGTCTTCGACGACGCCTCGACGTACAAGGGCCATGTCACCGCGTACGACTCGCCGATCTACATCGCCGACGCGGCCCTCTATCTCAAGGCCACCAAGCCCGAGCTGAAGATCAAGGACCCCTACGCGCTCGACCAGAAGCAATTCGACGCCGCCGTAGCCCTGTTGAAGAAGCAGAACGCGGACATCGGCGAGTACTGGAGCGACTACCTCAAGGAGATCTCCGCCTTCAAGAGCGGTGACTCCGTCGTCGGCACCACCTGGCAGGTCATCGCCAACCTCACCGCCGACGAGGGCGCCAAGATCAAGGCCTTCGTGCCCAAGGAGGGTTCGACCGGCTGGTCCGACACCTGGATGATCTCCGCCAAGGCCAAGCACCCCAACTGCGCCTACCAGTGGCTCAATTGGATCGTCTCGCCGAAGGTCAACGCCCAGGTCGCCGAGTACTTCGGCGAGGCCCCCGCCAACGCGAAGGCCTGCGAGGAGACCAGCGACAAGAACTTCTGCACCACTTACCATGCCGCCGACACCGCGTACTGGAAGAACATCGCCTTCTGGAACACACCCATCGAGCAGTGCCTCGACGGCCGCACCGACGTCAAGTGCGTGCCGTACGCCAAGTGGGTACAGGCCTGGACCGAGATCAAGGGCTGACACATGTCCTTGCTGAACCGGACCGCGGGGGCGCTCCACCGGCGCCCCCGGCTGCGGCTCTCCCTGCTGCTCACCGCCCCGCTGCTGTGGCTCGCCGTGCTCTATCTCGGCTCGCTGAGCGTGCTGTTCGTCTCCGCGTTCTGGACGACGGACTCCTTCACCTCCGAGGTGGTGAAGGTCTGGTCGACCGACAACTTCCACGAGCTGTTCACGGTGCCCGTGTACCGGCAGGTCATCCTGCGCAGCATCGGTGTCGCGCTCGCCGTCACGGTCCTGTGCGCGGTGATCGCGTTCCCGCTCGCCTTCTACACGGCCCGGGTCGCCAAACCGACGTGGCGCCCGCTGCTTGTGGTCGCCATCCTCACTCCGTTGTGGGCCAGTTACCTCGTCAAGGTGTACGCGTGGCGGCTCATCCTGTCCCAAGGCGGCCTGGCCGACTGGATGTTGAAGCCGTTCGGGCTCAGCGGCCCGGGGTTCGGACTCCCCGCCACCGTCCTCACCCTGACGTACCTCTGGCTGCCCTACATGATCCTGCCGATCCACACCGCGCTGGAGCAGTTGCCCGCCAACCTTCTTGACGCGTCGGCGGACTTGGGCGCGCGCGCCGGGCGGACCTTCCGGTCGGTCGTGCTGCCGATGGTGCTGCCGTCCGTCGCCGCCGGGTCGGTCTTCACCTTCTCGCTCAGCCTCGGCGACTACATCACCGTGCAGATCGTCGGCGGCAAGACCCAGCTCATCGGCAACCTCGTCTACTCCAACATCGAACTCAACCTGCCCATGGCCGCCGCCCTCGGCACCGTCCCGGTCGTCGTCATCGTGGTGTACCTGCTCGCGATGCGCCGCACGGGCGCGTTGAGCAGTCTGTAGAGGAGCCTGTCGTGCAACTCTCCCGTTCCGCGCGCATCGCCCTGCGTGTGGCCGCCGGGTTCGGCTTCGCGGTGATCTACGTCCCGCTCCTGCTCGTCCTCGTCAACTCCCTCAACCCGGACCGCAGCGCGAGCTGGCCGCCGTCCACCCTGACCCTGCACTGGTGGTCCGTCGCCTGGCAGAACTCGGGCGCCCGCGCGGCCCTCTGGGTCTCCGTGAAGGCCGGACTCGGCGCCACCGCCATTGCCCTGGTGCTCGGCACCCTGATCGCCTTCGCGGTCGCCCGGTACCGCTTCTTCGGCCGCGACGCCATCTCCTTCGTCGTCGTCCTGCCGATCGCGCTGCCCGGCATCGTCACGGGCATCGCCCTCAACTCGGCGTTCAGCACGGTACTTGAGCCGCTCGGCGTGGGGCTCGGCCTGTTCACGGTGATCGTCGGACACGCCACGTTCTGCATCGTCGTCGTCTTCAACAACGTCGTCGCCCGGCTCCGGCGCACCTCCGGGTCGTACGAGGAGGCCGCGATGGACCTGGGCGCAGACACCTTCCGCGCCTTCGTCGACGTCACCTTCCCGCTGGTGCGCTCGGCGCTCCTCGCGGGCGGACTGCTCGCGTTCGCGCTGTCCTTCGACGAGATCGTGGTGACCACGTTCACCGCCGGGCCCGGCATCGAGACGCTCCCGATCTGGATCTTCAACAATATGACCCGGCCCCAACAGGCGCCCGTGGTCAACGTGGTGGCGGCGGTGCTCGTCCTGCTCTCCGTCCTCCCGATCTACGTCGCACAACGGCTGTCCGCCGACACGGCCACCGCCAGCCGCGTCTGACGACCTGTCACCCCGACGCGCGGGGTGGCAGGTCGCCCCACTCGCTCCGCTCAGCCCGCGAACTCCCGCATCCACGCCTCGACTTCGTCGGCCGAGCGCGGCAGCCCCGCCGACAGGTTCTCGTAACCGTCCGCCGTCACCAGCAGATCGTCCTCGATCCGGACGCCGATGCCCCGCCACTCCTCCGGGACCGTCAGATCGTCGGGCTGGAAGTACAGGCCCGGCTCGACGGTGAGCACCATGCCCGGTTCGAGGACCCCGTCCACGTACTCCTCGCTCCGCGCCTCGGCGCAGTCGTGGACGTCGAGCCCGAGCATGTGCCCCGTCCCCGCCATCGTGAACCGCCGCTGGAGCGCCAGCTCGTAGGCCCGCTCGGCCGGCCCCTCGATGAAGCCCCACTCCACCAGCCGCCCGGCCAGGGCCCGTTGGGCCGCCTCGTGGAAGTCCCGGTAGTGCGCACCCGGCTTCACCGCCGCCATGCCGGCCTCCTGGGCCTCGAACACCGCGTCGTAGACCTCGCGTTGGACCGGGCTGAACGTGCCGTTGATCGGGAGGGTGCGGGTGACGTCGGCGGTGTAGAGGCTGTGCGTCTCCACGCCCGCGTCCAGCAGCAGGAGTTCACCGGGGCGGACCGGGCCGTCGTTGTCGGTCCAGTGCATGATCGTGGCGTGCTCACCGGCGGCGCAGATCGAGCCGTAGCCGACGTGGTTGCCCTCGACGCGGGCCCGGCGGAAGAACGTGCCCTCGATCCAGCGCTCCGAGGTGGCGACCGCCTGCGACAACTCCCGTACGACATCGGTGAATCCGCGCACCGTGGAGTCGACGGCCCGGCGCATCTCGCCGATCTCCCACGCGTCCTTGACGAGCCGCAGTCCGGAGACGGCCGCCTCGAACACGTCGTCCCGTTCCGCGTCGGTGTCGAGCGCCGCGTCCAGCGCCGGGTCGATGCCACGGACGATGCGGGTGGGGGTCCCGGAGGTCTTCGCCAGGTCCTCGGCGATCGTCCGGATGTCCCGGCAGGGCAGGCCGAGCACCAACGCCGACTCGGTCAGTGTGCGGCGGCGGCCCATCCACAACTCGGCGGTGTAGCCCGTCCAGAACTCGTCGCTGTCCCGGCTGTCGCGGGGGAGCTGGTAGCAGTGCGCGTCGTGGCCGCCGTCGGGGCGGGGCTCCAGGACCAGGGCGCCGTCGCGTGCCTGGTCGCCGGTCAGATGCACATAGCCGGAGTACGGGCGGAACGGGTGGTGGCTGTCGTTGGACCGGATCAAGAGTTTCCCGGACGGCACGACCAGGCGCTCGCCCGGGAAGAGCGCGGACAGCGCGGCACGGCGGCGGGCCGCGTGCGGGGCCTGCTCGGTCGGCTCCAGGTCCGTGCGCTCGGTGTCGGCCCAGCCGGTGCGCATCAGGGCGGACAGCTCGTCGGAGATTCCTCGGTAGAGACCGTTCTTTCGGCCCTTGGCCACGTCGGGCACCTCTTCCGTGTGCGGTGATTCCGGGTGTGCTGACATGCGCGTCGCACCATACCCAGCCAGAGAGACATGTGACATAGTACTGCTGTGAGCAAGCGACTGACCTGCGATGTCGTGGTCGTCGGAGCCGGAACGGTGGGCGCGGCCTGCGCCCTCTACGCGGCCCGGGCGGGCCTCGACGTCGTCATCGTGGACCGCGGCCCGGTCGCGGGCGGCACGACCGGAGCCGGCGAGGGCAACCTGCTCGTCTCCGACAAGGAGCCGGGCCCGGAACTCGACCTGGCCCTCCTCTCCGGCCGCCTGTGGGCGCAACTCGCGGAAGAATTCGGAGAGTTCGTCGAGTACGAGGCGAAGGGCGGCCTCGTCGTGGCCTCCACGCCCGACGGGCTCGCCGCACTGGAGCGCTTCGCCGAGGAGCAGCGCACCGCCGGAGTCGTCGCCGAGCCGGTCACCAAAGACGCCCTGTACGACCTCGAACCCCACCTCGCCCCCGGCCTCCCCGGCGGCGTGCACTACCCGCAGGACTGCCAGGTGATGCCCGCCCTGGCCGCCGCCCACCTCGTGCGGGCCTCGGGCGCCCGCCTGCTCATCGGCCGTACGGTGACGGACGTCCTCCTCAAGACGGACGGCACCGTCGACGGCGTCCGCACGGGCCGGGGCGACATCCTCGCCCCCACGGTCGTCAACGCCGCCGGCACCTGGGGCGGCGAACTCGCCGCCCTCGCCGGAGTCACCCTCCCTGTCCTCCCGCGCCGCGGCTTCGTCCTCGTCACCGAACCGCTGCCGCGCCTGGTCCGCCACAAGGTGTACGCCGCCGATTACGTGGCCGACGTGGCCAGCGACTCGGCCGCCCTGCAGACCTCACCGGTCGTCGAGGGCACGGCCGCTGGACCGGTCCTGATCGGCGCGAGCCGCGAACGCGTCGGCTTCGACCGGACGTTCTCGCTGCCGGTCGTACGGGCGCTGGCGGCGGGCGCGACGAAGCTCTTCCCGTTCCTGTCCGACGTCCGCGCGATGCGCTCCTACCTCGGCTTCCGCCCGTACCTGCCGGACCACCTGCCCGCCATCGGCCCCGACCCCCGCGTCCCCGGCCTCGTCCACGCCTGCGGGCACGAGGGCGCGGGCATCGGACTCGCCACCGGCACAGGGCACTTGATCGCCCAACTGCTGGACGGCCGGACCCCGGACCTCGACCCCGCCCCCTTCCGGCCCGACCGCTTCCCCGAGGAGGAGGACGCATGAGCTCCCCGCTGGACCTCGCCGAGGCCCACCCGGGCCCTGCCTTCACGGTCACCCTCGACGGCCGCGAGATCGAGGCGCTCCCCGGCCAGACCGTCGCCGCCGCACTCTGGGCGGCAGGCGTGACGTCCTGGCGCACCACCCGCGGCGAGGGCCGTCCGCGCGGCGTCTTCTGCGGGATCGGCATCTGCTACGACTGCCTCGTCACCGTCAACGCACGCCCGAACCAACGGGCCTGCCTGGTGCCATTGCACCCGGGGGACGCCATCCGTACGCAGGAGGGGACGGGCCACGATGACTGACCGACCGCACCTCGCCGTGATCGGCGCGGGCCCGGCGGGACTCGCCGCCACCGTCGCCGCCGCGGCACACGGCGTCCGCGTCACCCTGATCGACTCGGCGGCGCGGGCGGGCGGCCAGTTCTACCGGCAGACCGCCGCCGCACTGCACGCCGGACGCCCGCAGGCCCTGCACCACCAGTGGCGGACGTGGGAGCGGCTGCGGGACGGCCTCGAAGCGCATGTGCGGGCAGACCGCACGGTCCACTTGACGGACCATCATGTCTGGCTTGTGGACCGGCAGTTGAACCACTTCACCGTGCACGCCCTCCTCGGTCCCGAACAGGAGACTCCGGTCGAGGTGCGCGCCGATGCCGTCCTCCTCGCCACCGGTGGCTACGAGAAGGTCCTCCCGTTCCCCGGCTGGACCCTCCCCGGAGTCCTCACCGCGGGCGGCGCCCAGGCCATGCTCAAGGGCACCCTCGCCGTCTCCGGACGCACCGCCGTGGTCGCCGGCACCGGCCCGCTCCTCCTTCCCGTGGCAACAGGCCTCGCGGAAGCCGGTGTCGACGTGGCCGCACTGGTCGAGTCCGCCGACCCCAAGGCGTTCCTGCGACGGACCCGCGCGCTCGCCGCGCAGCCCGGCAAGGTGGTCGAGGGCGCCCAGTACGCGGCCCAACTCCTGCGTCACCGCGTCAAGTTGCTCACCCGGCACACCGTCGTCGAGGCGCACGGCGACGAGCGGCTTGAGGCGGTGACGGTCGCCGCGCTCGACACCGACGGGCGCGTCAGGCCCGGCACCGGACGCCGTATCGCCTGCGACACCCTCGCCGTCGGCCACGGCATGCTCCCGCACACGGACCTCGCCGAGACCCTCGGCTGCCGGCTCGACGGACTCGACGTTCAGGTCGACGACGAGCAGCGCACCGACGTCCCCGGCGTCTGGGCGGCCGGCGAGACCACCGGCATCGGCGGCGCGGCCCTCTCCCTCGCCGAGGGCCACATCGCGGGACGCTCCGCCGCCGCACGCCTGCACGGCACCGAACCCGACCCGCGCACCTGGGCGACGGCCGCCAAGTCCCGTACGCGACTGGGGGAGTTCTTCGCCGCCCTCGACACCGTGTACGCGCCGCCCGCCCGTTGGGCCGACCTCGTCACCGACGACACCGTCGTCTGCCGCTGCGAGGAAGTCACCGGGGGAGCGATCCGCGAGGCCGTGGACGGGCTCGGCGCCGGTGACGTACGCACCGTGAAGCTGCTGACGCGGGCCGGGATGGGCTGGTGCCAGGGGCGGATGTGCGAGCCCGCGGTCGCGGGGCTCGCCGGGTGTGAACTCACCGCGTCCCGGCGGCCGTTCGCGCGGCCCGTGCCGCTGGGAGTGCTGGCCCGCGCCGGAGAAGCCGAGTCCGAAGCCGAGTCCGAAGCCGAAGCCGAAGCCGAGTCCGACTGACCGACCGCCCGCCGTTCACCACTGACCGCACCGCCCGTTCGTCGCTCGTCGCCCGTCAGTAAAATGTCACACCCCATTGAGAGGGACTCCGGATGACCATCACCCCGAACCGCCCCTGGCGCGGCGTCCTCGTCGCCACCGCGCTCCCGCTGACCGATCAACTCGCCGTCGACTACGACAAGTTCGCCGAGCACTGCGCCTGGCTGGTCGACAACGGCTGCGACGGTGTCGTGCCGAACGGCTCGCTCGGCGAGTACCAGGTGCTCACCCCCGAGGAGCGCGCCAAGGTCGTCGAGACGGCCGTCGCCGCGATCGGCGGCGCGCGCGTGATGCCCGGTGTCGCCGCCTACGGCTCCGCCGAGTCCCGCCGCTGGGCCGAGCAGGCCCGCGACGCCGGCTGCGCCTCCGTGATGCTGCTGCCGCCCAACGCCTATCGCGCCGACGAGCGTTCGGTCCTCGCGCACTATGCGGAGGTCGCGAAGGCGGGGGTGCCGATCGTGGCGTACAACAACCCCATCGACACCAAGGTCGACCTGGTGCCCGAACTGCTCGCCAAGCTGTACGGCGAGGGGTACATCCACGCCGTCAAGGAGTTCTCCGGCGATGTCCGACGCGCCTACCAGCTCGCCGAACTCGCTCCGGAACTGGACCTGTTGATCGGCGCCGACGACGTGCTGCTGGAGCTCGCGCTCGCGGGTGCGAAGGGCTGGGTGGCCGGTTACCCGAACGCGCTGCCCGCCGCGAGTGTCGAGCTGTACCACGCGGCCGTCGGCGGCGACCTGGCCACGGCGAAGAAGCTGTACGAACAACTGCACCCGCTGCTGCGCTGGGACTCCAAGGTGGAGTTCGTGCAGGCCATCAAGCTGTCCATGGACATCGTCGGCCGGCCCGGCGGCCCGGTGCGTCCGCCGCGTGTCCCGCTGCTGCCCGAGCAGGAGGCCGTCGTGCGCGCCGCCACCGAGAAGGCGGTCGCGGCCGGGCTCGCGTAAGTACCCTCGCACCGGCATCGATCCACCAGGGAGCCCCATGCGCAGCACACTCGTCCTGCATGCCGTCGACTCGCACACCGAGGGCATGCCCACCCGCGTGATCACCGGCGGCATCGGCACCATCCCCGGCGCGACCATGAACGAGCGGCGGCTGTACTTCCGCGAACACCGCGACCACATCCGGCAGTTCCTGATGAACGAGCCGCGCGGCCACTCCGCGATGAGCGGCGCGATCCTGCAGCCGCCCACCCGCCCCGACTGCGACTGGGGCGTCGTCTACATCGAGGTCTCCGGCTATCTGCCGATGTGCGGGCACGGCACGATCGGCGTCGCCACCGTGCTCGTCGAGACGGGCATGGTCGAGGTCGTCGAGCCGGTCACCACCATCCGCCTCGACACCCCGGCGGGACTGGTCGTCGCCGAGGTCGCGGTCGAGAACGGCGCCGCGAAGAACGTCACCCTCAAGAACGTCCCGTCGTTCTCCGTCGCCCTGGACCGCAAGATCACCCTCGCCGACGGGCGGACGGTGACATACGACATGGCGTACGGCGGCAATTTCTACGCCATCCTGCCGCTGGACCAGTTCGGGCTGCCCTTCGACCGGTCCCGCAAGGACGACATCGTCAAGGCGGGCCTGTCCCTCATGGAGGTGATCAACGAGCGGGACGAACCGGTCCACCCCGAGGACCCGTCCATTCGCGGTTGCCATCACGTGCACCTGTACGCGCCCGGGGCGACCGCCCGGCACTCCCGGCACGCGATGGCGATCCACCCGGGCTGGTTCGACCGCTCGCCCTGCGGGACCGGCACCAGTGCCCGTATGGCGCAGCTCCACGCGCGCGGCGAACTCCCGCTGCACACCGAGTTCGTGAACGAGTCGTTCATCGGCACCGAGTTCACCGGGCGGCTCCTCGGCACCACCGAGGTCGCCGGTGTCCCCGCCGTCCTGCCCAGCTTCACCGGCCGCGCCTGGATCACCGGCACCGCCCAGTACCTGCTCGATCCCACCGACCCGTTCCCGGGCGGATTCATCCTCTAGACCGGGGATAATGGCCGGTCACGCGTGACATTGCACGACTAGGAGATTCGATGGCCGTCCAGCGAGCCAGCGCCCCGCCCACCCCCGCTCCGGATCTGCCCACGCTGGGCGGCAGGAAGAGCAGCTATCGCGAGCGGGTCGTCGATGCCCTGCGGGCCGCGATGATCGCGGGGGAGCTGCGGCCGGGCGAGGTGTACTCCGCGCCGACCCTGGCCGCCCGCTTCGGTGTCTCGGCGACGCCGGTGCGCGAGGCCATGCTGGACCTGGCCAAGGAGGGGCTGGTCGACACCGTTCCCAACAAGGGGTTCCGGGTGACCGCAGTCTCCGAGAAGCAGCTCGACGAGTACACGCACATCCGCGCGCTGATCGAGATCCCCACGGTGGTGGGGCTGGCCGAGAGCGCCGACCCGGTCTCGCTGGAGGCGCTGCGGCCCGCCGCCCGGGAGATCGTCGGCGCGGCCGTGGCCGGTGACCTCATCGCGTACGTCGAGGCCGACACCCGCTTCCACCTCGGACTGCTCGCCCTGGCCGGCAACGCCCACCTCGTCGAGGTCGTCGGTGATCTGCGCGGGCGCTCGCGGCTCTACGGGCTGACCGCGCTGGTCGAGGCCGGACGCCTACTGGCCTCCGCCCAGGAGCACTTGGAGCTTCTCGACGCGCTGTTGGACCGCGACAAACGGGCCGTGCGTGAGATCATGACCCGGCACCTGGGGCATGTCCGCGGTTTGTGGGCCGCCCACGACTGACCGGCACCGGGAGCCGTGGGTCACTTGATCCGACCCACCCATAACGCAAACCACTTGCGTATCTTGCGCTATTCTTGCGCGCATGACGCGACGACTTGCTGAGGTGGCGAAGAAGGTCGGGGTCAGCGAGGCCACGGTCAGCCGGGTGCTCAACGGCAAACCCGGAGTCTCCGAGCCCACCCGACAGGCGGTGCTCTCGGCCCTGGACGTCCTCGGCTACGAGCGGCCCACCCAACTGCGCGGCGAACGCGCACGACTCGTGGGCCTGGTCCTGCCCGAGCTGCAGAACCCCATCTTCCCCGCCTTCGCGGAGGTGATCGGCGGCGCGCTCGCCCAGCTCGGCCTCACCCCGGTGCTGTGCACCCAGACCAAGGGCGGGGTCTCCGAGGCCGACTATGTGACGCTGCTGCTGGAACAGCAGGTCTCCGGCGTCGTGTTCGCGGGTGGGCTCTACGCGCAGGCCGACGCGCCGCACGACCACTACCGGCTGCTCGCCGAGCGCAACATCCCGGTCGTCCTGGTCAACGCGGCCATCGACCACCTCGGCTTCCCCGCCGTCTCCTGCGACGACGCGGTCGCCGTCGAGCAGGCCTGGCGGCACCTCGCCTCCCTCGGGCACGAGCGCATCGGACTCGTCCTCGGGCCGGCCGACCACATGCCCTCCGCGCGGAAGTTGGCCGCCGCCCGGGCCCTGTCCGGGGATCTGCCCGACGAGTTCGTCGCCCGGGCCATCTTCTCCATCGAGGGCGGTCACGCCGCGGCCTCCCGGCTGATCGACCGGGGCGTCACCGGCATCATCTGCGCCAGCGACCCCCTCGCTCTCGGTGCGATAAGGGCCGCCCGCCGCAAGGGGCTTGGCGTCCCGTCACAAATTTCTGTCGTCGGTTACGACGACTCCGCCTTCATGAACTGCACCGAGCCCCCGCTGACCACCGTCCGCCAGCCCATCGAGGCCATGGGCCGAGCGGCCGTGGAGCTCCTGAACTCACAGGTCGGCGGTACCGCCGTACCGCCCGAAGAACTGCTCTTCGAACCGGAATTGGTAGTGCGCGGTTCCACCGCGCAAGCCCCGCGCGACTGAGCGTCGCCGCGCTGTCGAATAATTACAGATTCTGCGCGACATCTTGCGGACGGATGTCGGCGGTGCTTGAGTGTGCGGCGCCCACCGCTCCTGCCCAGAGGGGTCCACCGATGAGAAGCACCGGGTTCCGCCGCACCTTCGCCGCGATCGGCGTCTGTTCTCTTGCGCTCACTGCCTCCGCCTGCGGGTCCGGCGACGACTCGGCGAGCGGCAAGACACGCATCACGGTCAACTGCGAGCCGCCCAAGAGCGCCAAGGTCGACCGCAAGTTCTTCGACTCCGACGTCGCGGCCTTCGAGAAGAAGAACCCGGACATCGACGTCGTCACCCACGACGCGTTCCCCTGCCAGGACCCGAAGACCTTCGACGCCAAACTCGCCGGCGGCCAGATGGAGGACGTGTTCTACACGTACTTCACCGACGCCAAGCACGTCGTCGACATCAACCAGGCCGCCGATCTCACGCCGTACATCAAGGAGTTGAAGAGTTACGACACGCTGCAGAAGCAGTTGCGCGACATCTACACCGTCGACGGGAAGATCTACGGCGTCCCGCGCACCGGCTACTCGATGGGCCTGATCTACAACCGCAAGCTCTTCCAGCAGGCCGGCCTCGACCCCGACAAGGCGCCGACGACCTGGGCCGAGGTCCGGGCCGACGCGAAGAAGATAGCCGCGCTCGGCAACGGCACCATCGGCTACGCCGACTACAGCGCCCAGAACCAAGGGGGTTGGCACTTCACCGCCGAGATGTACTCGCAGGGCGGCGACGTCGTCGGCGCCGACGGCAAGAAGGCCGCCGTCGACACCCCGCAGGGCCACGCCGTGCTGCAGAACCTGCACGACATGCGCTGGACCGACAACTCCATGGGCAGCAAGCAGCTCCTCGTCATCAACGACGTGCAGCAGTTGATGGGTTCGGGCAAGCTCGGCATGTACCTCTCCGCCCCGGACAACATCCCGATCCTGGTCAAGGAGAAGGGCGGCAACTACGACGACCTCGCCCTCGGCCCGATGCCCGGCGGCCAGGGCACGCTCATCGGCGGCGACGGCTACATGTTCAACAAGCACGACACGCCCGCCCAGATCCGCGCCGGCCTGAAGTGGCTCGACAGCATGTTCCTCACCCCGGGCAGCGGCTTCCTCGGCGACTACGCCCGCGCCAAGCAGGCCAACGCGCCCGTCGGACTGCCCGAACCGCGCCTGTTCACCGGCGCCGCCGACACCAAGGACCAGCAGGTCAAGAAGGCCAACTCCAATGTCCCGGTGCAGAATTACCAGGCGTTCCTGGACGGCAACCAGTCGCTCCAGATGAAGATCGAGCCGCCGGACGCCCAGCAGATCTACTCCGTCCTCGACGGAGCTGTCTCCGCCGTCCTCACCAAGAAGGACGCGAACATCGACCAACTCCTGAAGGACGCCTCCGGAAAGATCGACGGCATCCTGGCCCGGGGCTGACCCGATGACCCGGACGGCCACCCGGAGTCCCGTCGAGCCGACGGCAGTTCGTCAGGTCGAGGCGCCGCCCCCGGCAGGGGGCCGGAGGCGGCGCCGTCTCCTGGACCAGGCCCGCGCCTACGCGTTCCTCATCGGCGGGCTCATCTGCTTCGCCCTGTTCTCCTGGTACCCGGCGATCCGCGCGGTCGTGATCGCCTTCCAGAAGTACACGCCCGGCTCCTCGCCCGAGTGGGTCGGCACCGCCAACTTCACCCGCGTCTGGCACGACCCCGAGTTCACCGCCGCCTGGCGCAACACCCTCGTCTTCACCCTGCTGGCCCTCCTCGTCGGCTTCGCGATCCCGTTCGTACTCGCCCTGGTCCTCAACGAGTTGAGGCACTGGAAAGCCTTCTTCAGGATCGTCGTCTACCTCCCCGTGATGATCCCGCCGGTGGTCACCGCCCTGCTGTGGAAATGGTTCTACGACCCGGGAGCGGGGCTTGCCAACGAAACGCTCCGCTTCCTGCACCTGCCCACCTCGAACTGGTCCAACGGCACCGACACCGCCCTCATCTCCCTGGTGATCGTGGCCACTTGGGCCAATATGGGCGGCACCGTCCTGATCTACCTGGCCGCGCTCCAGTCCATCCCCGGCGACCTGTACGAGGCCGCCGAACTCGACGGCGCGAGCCTCCTCCAGCGCGTCCGGTATGTGACGATCCCTCAGACTCGCTTCGTGATCCTCATGCTGATGCTCCTTCAGATCATCGCCACGATGCAGGTCTTCACCGAACCGTTCGTCATCACCGGCGGCGGCCCGGAGAACGCCACCGTCACCGTGCTCTACCTGATCTACAAATACGCCTTCCTCTACAACGACTTCGGCGGCGCCTGCGCGCTCAGCGTGATGCTCCTCGTGCTGCTCGGTGTCTTCTCCGCCGCCTATCTGCGGCTGACCCGCTCCGGAGAGGACGACCTGTGACCACCCGCACGCTGCTTTCCCCGGCGACCCTCGCCCGGCCGCGCGGGAAAGCCGTCTACTGGACGGTGTTCACCGGCGTCGTCGTGCTCTTCGCGCTCGCCTTCCTCTTCCCCGTCTACTGGATGGTCACCGGCGCCATGAAGTCGCCGGACGAGATCGCGCGGACCCCGCCGACGGTCATCCCCACGCACTGGCACCTCAGCGGCTACACCGACGCCTGGGACCTGATGCAGCTCCCGGAACACCTGTGGAACACGGTCGTCCAGGCCGCCGGCGCCTGGGCGTTCCAACTGGTCCTGTGCACGGCCGCCGCCTACGCCCTGTCCAAACTCAAGCCCGCCTTCGGCAAGTTGATCCTCGGCGGCATCCTGGCGACGCTGATGGTCCCCGCGCAGGCCCTGGTCGTACCGAAGTACCTGACCGTCGCCGACCTCCCGCTGATCCACACCAGCCTGCTCAACGACCCCCTCGGCATCTGGCTGCCGGCCGTCGCCAACGCCTTCAACCTGTATCTCCTCAAGCGGTTCTTCGACCAACTCCCGCGCGACGTCCTGGAAGCCGCCGAGATCGACGGCGCCGGAAAACTCCGCATCCTGTGGTCCATCGTGCTGCCCATGTCCCGCCCGGTCCTCGGCGTCGTCTCGATCTTCGCGCTCGTCGCCGTCTGGCAGGACTTCTTGTGGCCGCTGATGGTCTTCTCCGACACCGACAAACAGCCGATCAGCGTGGCACTCGTCCAACTGTCCCAGAACATCCAACTGACCGTGCTCATCGCCGCGATGGTGATCGCGAGCATCCCCATGGTCGCGATGTTCCTGGTCTTCCAGCGGCACATCATCGCCGGGATCAGCGCGGGCAGCACGAAGGGCTGACACCGCCCCCTTCGACGTCCCCGACAGAAAGGCCAGCACCGTGGGACAGCCCACCCCTGCCCAGAGCCAGGACGACTGGTGGCGCTCCGCCGTCATCTACCAGGTGTACGTGCGCAGCTTCGCGGACGGCGACGGCGACGGCACCGGCGACCTCGCGGGAGTCCGCTCCCGACTGCCGTATCTCGCCGAACTCGGCGTGGACGCCCTGTGGTTCACCCCCTGGTACCTGTCGCCGATGAAGGACGGCGGCTACGACGTCGCCGACTACCGCGCCATCGACCCGGCCTTCGGCTCGCTCGCCGAGGCCGAGAAACTCATCAGCGAGGCCCGGGAGCTGGGCATCCGCACGATCGTCGACATCGTGCCGAACCATGTCTCCGACCAGCACCCGTGGTTCCGTGCCGCCCTCGCCGGCGGCCCCGAACGCGAGCTGTTCCACTTCCGTCCCGGACGCGGCACACACGGTGAACTCCCGCCCAACGACTGGCCGTCCCAGTTCGCCGCCTCCACCGAACCCGTGTGGACCCGCCTCCCCGACGGAGACTGGTACCTCCACCTGTTCACCCCCGAACAGCCCGACCTCAACTGGGCCCACCCGGCGGTGCGCCAGGAGCACGAGGACATCCTGCGCTTCTGGTTCGAGCGCGGTGTCGAAGGCGTCCGCATCGACTCGGCGGCGCTGCTCGCCAAGGACCCCGCCCTGCCCGACTTCGTCGAGGGCCGCGACCCGAACCCCTTCGTCGACCGCGACGAACTCCACGACGTCTACCGCTCCTGGCGGGCCGTCGCCGACGAGTACGGCGCCGTCTTCGTCGGCGAGGTCTGGCTCCCCGACACCGAACGCTTCGCCCGCTACCTGCGCCCCGACGAACTGCACACCGCCTTCAACTTCGCCTTCCTGTCCTGCCCCTGGGACCCGGAGCGACTGCGTACCTCGATCGACGAGACCCTCGCCGAGCACGCCCCGATCGGCGCGCCCGCCACCTGGGTCCTGTGCAACCACGACGTGACCCGCACGGTCACCCGCTACGGCCGCGCCGACACCGGCTTCGACTTCGCCACCAAGGCCTTCGGCACCCCGACCGACCTCGCTCTCGGCACCCGGCGCGCCAGGGCGGCGGCGCTGCTGTCGCTGGCCCTGCCCGGAGTGGTCTACCTCTACCAGGGGGAGGAGCTGGGACTGCCCGAGGTCGAGCTGCCGGTCGACCGCATACAGGATCCGATGTACTCCCGCTCCGGCGGCACCGACCCCGGCCGTGACGGCTGCCGGGTGCCGCTGCCCTGGGTCGAAGAGGCGCCGTACGCGGGCTTCGGCTCGCGCGGTGAGCCGTGGCTGCCGCAGCCGGCCGGCTGGACATCGTATGCGGTCGACCGTCAGCAGCGGACCGTCGACTCCATGCTCAACCTCTACCGCGAGGCGATCCGCCTGCGGCCGGTGTTCGGTGACGGCCCCCTCACCTGGCTGCCCGCCCCCGAAGGCGTTCTCTCCTTCGCCCGAGCGGAGGGTGTGATCTGCGTGGTCAACGTCGCCGACACGCCCGTCGACCTGCCCGCGCACGCCCGGCTCCTGCTGGCCAGCGGCCCGTTGGACGACCAGGGCCGCCTTCCGCGGGACACGGCGGTCTGGTTGCACACCGCGTAGCCGCCGGCCGTCGGCCGGCCTCCTGCATCCGCTATCCCCGCACCCCCACCTCGAAGGGATCAGCACATGCACAGCACCACGTCCCTGCCTGTCAGGCACATGCCAATCATGGCCGCGGCTGTCGCGCTCGCCGCCGGCATGCTCGTCGCCCTGGCCCCGGCCGCCGCCCACGCGGCCCCGGGTGCCTCCCTCCCCTTGGCCTCCGTCGAGGCCGAGTCGGCCACCACGACCGGCACCAGGATCGGCCCCGACCACACCCAGGGGACCCTCGCCTCCGAGGCCTCCGGGCGCCAGGCCGTACGGCTCGCCTCCGGGCAGCGTGTCGAGTTCACCGTGCCGCGCGCGGCCAACGCCGTGAACGTGTCGTACAGCGTCCCGGACGGTCAGAGCGGCAGCCTCGACGTGTATGTCAACGGGGTCAAGATCGGCAGGACGCTCGCCGTGACGTCCAAGTACTCGTACATCGACACCGGTTGGATCGCGGGCGCCAAGACCCATCACTTCTTCGACAACTCCCGGCTCCTGCTGGGTCAGAACGTGCAGCAGGGCGACAAGGTCGCGTTCGTGTCGACCGGTACCCAGGTCACCGTCGACGTGGCCGACTTCGAGCAGGTCGCCGGGGCCGCCACACAACCCGCCGGGTCGGTGTCCGTGGTCTCCCGGGGTGCCGACCCCAGCGGCGCGGGCGACTCCACCCAGGCCTTCCGTGACGCCATCTCCGCCGCCCAGGGGGGAGTGGTCTGGATCCCGCCGGGCGACTACCGCCTCACCTCCTCCCTCAGCGGCGTACAGAATGTGACATTGCAGGGCGCCGGGCAGTGGTACTCGGTCGTGCACACCTCGCGCTTCATCGACCAGTCCGGCTCCTCCGGCGGCGTCCACATCAAGGACTTCGCGGTCATCGGCGAGGTGACCGAACGCGTCGACTCCAACCCGGACAACTTCGTCAACGGGACGCTCGGGCCCGGGAGTTCGGTCTCCGGGATGTGGATCCAGCACCTCAAGTGCGGCTTCTGGCTGATGGGCAACAACGACAACCTCGTCGTCGAGAACAACCGGATCCTCGACACCACCGCCGACGGCCTCAACCTCAACGGCAGCGCCCACGGCGTGATCGTCCGCAACAACTTCCTGCGCGACCAGGGCGACGACTCCCTCGCCATGTGGTCGCTCAACTCCCCGGACACCAACAGCAGTTTCGAGAACAACACCATCTCGCAGCCGAACCTCGCCAACGGCATCGCGATCTACGGCGGCACGAACATCACGGTCCGCGACAACCTGGTCTCCGACACCAACGCCCTCGGCAGCGGCATCGCGATCTCCAACCAGAAGTTCCTCGACCCCTTCTCCCCGCTGGGCGGCACCATCACGGTCGACGGCAACACCCTCGTCCGCACCGGCGCGATCAACCCCAATTGGGGCCATCCCATGGGCGCGTTGCGCGTCGACTCCTACGACAGCGCGGTCGGCGCCACCGTCAACATCACCAACACGACGATCACCAACAGCCCGTACAGCGCCTTCGAGTTCGTGTCCGGCGGCGGGCACGGCTACTCGACCGGCAATGTCACCGTCAGCGGTGCGAGCGTGCAGAACACCGGGACGGTCGTCGTCCAGGCGGAGGCGCAGGGCGCGGCGAGGTTCAGCAACGTACAGGCCACCGGCGTCGGCGCGGCCGGCGTCTACAACTGCCCCTACCCGTCGGGTTCCGGCACCTTCAACCTCACCGACGGCGGCGGCAACTCCGGCTGGAGCAGCACCTGGTCGGACTGCTCGACCTGGCCGCAGCCCGGGCAGGGCAACCCGCCCCCGGACCAGAACACCAACCTCGCCAAGGGCCGCCCGGCCACCGCGACCGGCTCGCAGGACGTCTACACGCCGGGCAAGGCGGTCGACGGCGACGCCACCACCTACTGGGAGTCCGCCAACAACGCCTTCCCGCAGGCCTGGACGGTCGACCTCGGCTCCAACCAGGCCGTACGCAGGCTGGTGTTGAAGCTGCCGCCGTCCTCCGCGTGGGGCGCCCGCACGCAGACGCTGTCCGTGCTGGGCGGCACCGACGGCTCGGCCTACTCGACCGTCGTCGGCTCCACCGGCTACCGCTTCGACCCCGCGACCGGGAACACGGTCACCGTGGCCCTGCCCAGCGGCACCAGCCTGCGCTATCTGCGGCTCAACGTCACCGCCAACTCGGGGTGGCCGGCGGCACAGTTCAGCGAAGTGGAGGCGTATCCGACTTCATGAGTCGGTCCTGAACCGGGAGAGTCCCGCGCTTCGCCGCCTGGATCTGCTCGTACACATGGGTCCGCAGTTCGGCGAAGCGCGGGGCGACCCGGGTGTGCAACTGGTCGCGCTCCAGGGGCAGATCGACCTTCAACTGCTCCTGCACGACGGTCGGGGACGCGGACAGCACGACCACGCGCTCGCCCAGGTACACGGCCTCGTCGATGTCGTGGGTCACGAACAGGATCGTGATGCCGCGCTCCCGCCACAACCCCCGTACCAGGTCCTCCAGATCGGCCCGGGTCTGGGCGTCGACCGCCGCGAACGGCTCGTCCATCAGCAGGACCTCGGGCTCGTACGCCAGCGCTCGCGCGATCGCGACCCGCTGCTGCATACCGCCGGACAACTGCCACGGATACGCCCCCGCGGCCTCCGTCAGCCCCACCGACTCCAGCGCGTCCGCGACCAGTTCACGCCTGCGCGCCTTGCTCAAGTCCTTCTGTTTCAAGGGCAGTTCGACGTTCTCGCCGACCCGCATCCAGGGGAAGAGGCTGCGCCCGTACTCCTGGAACACGAACGCCATCCCGGGCGGCGGACCGTCCACCTTCCGTCCGCTCAGGAGGACTTCGCCCGCGGTCGGGGTGAGCAGGCCGCCCATGCACTTCAGCAGGGTGGTCTTGCCGCAGCCCGACGGGCCGACGAGACAGACGAGTTCACCCGCGTCGACGGTGAAGGTGAGGTCCCGTACCGCCTCCACCCGGCGGCCGGAACCCTCGTAGACCTTGTTCAGGCCGCGTACGTCGAGCATGGACCGCCCTTTCGCGATTGTTCAGGAGGACCGGCGGGCGGCCGCGCGCAGGCCGTGGTACCAGCCGAGCACCCGCCGCTCGACCATCTGGAAGACGACGGAGAGCAGGTAACCCAGCATGCCGAGGACGAGGATGCCGGTCCACATGTCGGGGATGGCGAAGCTGCGTTGGAACTGGACGACGGTGTAGCCCAGTCCGTCGGTGGCCGCGAACATCTCGCTGATCACCATGAGGATGATCCCGATGGACAGCGCCTGCCGCAGCCCCGTGAAGATCTGCGGGCTCGCCGCCGGCAGCACCAGCGTGCGCAGCCGAGCGGCGCCCGTGACGCCGTAGGAGAGGGCCGTCTCCTTCATGACCGGGTCGACCGCGCGGACGCCCTCGACGGTGTTGAGGAGGACGGGCCAGACGCAGCCGCTCGCGATGACCACGATCTTCATCGTGTCGCCGATGCCCGCGAACAGCATGATGACCGGGACGAGGACCGGCGGCGGCACCGCGCGCAGGAACTCCAGGACCGGTTCGCACACCGCGCGCATCCGCCGGTACGAGCCGATCACCGTGCCGAGCGCGACCCCGGCGACGGCCGCGGTGGCGTAACCGGCCGTGAGCCGCAGGATGCTGGGCAGGACGTCCGTCTTGAGGCGATCGCCCGTCCATACGTCCGGGAAGGTCTTCAGAATCGTCCGCAGGGGTGGCCAGTACACGTTGGTGCTGCCGTCCGACGCCAGCCACCACACGGCGACCAGTACCGCCGGCAGCGCGAGGGCGAACAGCAGCCGGATCGTCATCCGCCTCATACCGCCACCTCCCCGCGCACCGACTGGTGCCAGGCCAGCGCCCGCCGTTCCACCGTACGCGCGCCCACGTTGATGAGGAGCCCCAGCAGACCGGTCACCACGATCAGCGCGTACATCTCGGGCACGGCCTGCGAGGACTGCGCGACCGCGATGGTCGCGCCCAACCCCGGTGCGCCGATGACCAGTTCGGCCGTGATGGTGAGGATCAGCGCGACGGCCGCCGCCAGCCGCACCCCCGTCATGACGTACGGCAGCGCGCTCGGCCACAGCACGTGCCGCACCCGGGCCCAGGTGCCCAGACCGTAGGACCGTGCCGTCTCCTCGGCGACCGGGTCGACGTCCTGGACGCCGTAGAGGACCTGGATCAGGATCTGCCAGAAGGAGGCGTAGACGACGAGCAACAGCACTGAGCGGAGTTCGGTGCCGTACAACAGCACCGCGAGGGGGATGAGGGCGACCGACGGGATCGGGCGGAGGAACTCGACCGTCGAGGCCGTCGCCTCGCGGAGGTGGGGGACGACGGAGAGCAGGACGCCGGCGACGATGCCCGCGCCGACGGCGATCGCGAGGCCGAGGGCCCAGCCGGTGAGGGTGTCGCCGAGCGCCGACCAGAAGGCGCCGTCCGTGAGTTCGTCCCAGAGCGCCGACGCGATGCGGCTGGTCGGCGGGAAGTAGGCCTCCTTGACGATGCCGACGCGCGGCACGACCTCGCCGAGGGCGAGGAAGGCCGCGAGTCCGGCCGCACCGAGTGCGGTGTTCAGTCCCCTCACGGGAGCAGCGTGGTCAGGTCGGGGGTCTTCTTGAAGAGGCTGTCGGTCTCGCTCAGCTTCTCCAGCGCCTCGATCGACGAACGGTTCGGATCGGCGGGCCACTTGGGCAGGATCACCTTGGCCAGCACGCTCGCCGGGACCTTGGTGTAGGTGGCGACGATCTGGCGGACCTCGTCCGGGTGGGCGTCGGCGTAGGCCAGCGACTCGGCGGTGGCCTCCTGGAACTTCTTGACCACGTCCGGGTTCTTGGCCTCGTACGCCGTCGACGTGAAGTACATGGCGACGGTGAGGTTCGGCGCGACGTCGACCAGCGGCCAGGCGATCTGCTGGGCGCCCTGGTTCAGCATGGTGGTGAGCGCGGGTTCGACGGCCATCGCGGCGTCGATCTGGCCCTTGTCGAGGGCGGCCGGCATCTGGTCGAAGGCCAGCTCGACGAACTTGACCTTGTCCGGGTCGCCGCCGGCCTTGCGGACGGATTCGCGTACGGCCGTCTCGTTGATGTTCTTCAGCGTGTTGACCGCGACCTTCTTGTCCTCCAGCTCCTTCGCCGACTTGAGGGTGCTGCCCTTCTTGACGACGAGGGCGCCGAAGTCCTTGCCGGACACGCCCGTTGAGGCCACACCGTTGGCGATGGCCTTCACCGGGACGTCGTTGGACTGGGCGAGCATGAGGGAGGTCATGTTGGAGAAGCCGAACTGGAACTGGCCGCTGACCACCCCCGGCACGATGGCCGCGCCGCCCTGCGCGAGGGTCATCGACAGTTTCAGGCCGTGCTTGCTGAAGAAGCCTTCCTTCTGGCCGAGGTAGAGCGGGGCGACATCGACGATGGGGATGACCCCCACCTTGACCGTGGTGGTACCGGTGGACGAGCTGTTCTGATCCGACGCTCCGTTGCCGGACGAACCGCAGGCCGACGCGGCGACCAGCACGGTTCCGGCCGCGAGGCCGACGAGCAGACGACGCATGGCAACTCCTGTGCAGACGACGGTGTTCCGACAGGCTGTGCACAAATCGCACAGTGGTGCTCAATGGGTGTTGAGCGGGAACGTAGGGCCCCGTCGCGGCCAGGTCAATGCCTAGTGCTCACAATATTGTTGACAGTTGCCGAAGTGTGCTCTTGGCGTGTTGTCCGTCGTCGTCACAGATCCAGCCCGCGTCGTCACAGATCCAGTACGAGCCGTTTCCCCACACAGCGTGAGACGCAGATGAGCATCGTCTCGCCGGCCGCCCGCTCCTCCTCGCTCAGCACCGAGTCCCGGTGGTCCGGGGTGCCGTCGAGGACATCGGTCTCGCAGGTCCCGCAGGTGCCCTCGGTGCACGAGAACAGCACCTCGACACCGGCGGCGCGCACGGTGTCGAGCACGGACACGCCCACCGGGACGGTGACCGTCTTCCCGCTCTGCTCCAGCACGACCTCGAACTCGCTGTCGGCGCCCGCGACTTGGACCTTCGGCTGGAACCGCTCCACCCGCAGGATCCCGCCGGGACACCGCTCCTCGACCGCGTCGAGCAGCGGCCCGGGACCGCAGCAGTAGACGAGGGTGCCTTCGGGTACGTCGTCCAGCACCGACGGCAGGTCGAGCAGCCCGACCTCGTCCTGCGGAGCGACGGTGACGCGGTCGCCGTAGCGGCCCAACTCCTCCGTGAACGCGAGGGAGTTGCGGGTGCGGCCGCCGTAGAGGAGGCTCCACTCCGCGCCCGACGCCTCCGCCGCGGCCAGCATCGGCAGGAGGGGGGTGATGCCGATGCCGCCCGCGACGAAGCGGTAGCGGGGGGCGGGCTCCAGCCGGAAGTGGTTGCGCGGCCCGCGCACCCCCACCTTGTCGCCCTGCCCCAACTGCCCGTGCACGTAAGCCGATCCGCCCCGCCCTTCCGTCTCCCGCAGCACCGCGATCCGCCACGCCGTACGGTCGGCCGGGTCGCCGCACAGCGAGTACTGGCGCTCCAGGCCGGGGCCGAGCAGGACGTCGATGTGGGCGCCCGGTTCCCAGGCGGGGAGTTGGTCGCCGAGCGGATGGCGCAGGGTGAGGGCGAGGACGCCGTCAGCCGCGAACTGCCTTTCCGCTACG
This sequence comes from Streptomyces sp. NBC_01478, assembly GCF_036227225.1. Taxonomy (GTDB): domain Bacteria; phylum Actinomycetota; class Actinomycetes; order Streptomycetales; family Streptomycetaceae; genus Streptomyces. Next base: position 9,771,728 of record NZ_CP109444.1, read on the forward strand.
ACGAGTTCGGCCTCGTAGGTGGTCATGTGCCCGCTCCCTGCGGCTCGTCGACGGAGTGGCCGCGGGGGTGGGCGAGCATCCACTCCCACATCTCGATCGGGTCCTGCGAGGTGTGCTCGCGGCCGCAGTGACAGGTGCCGTGCAGGAGGTCCGTCCCCGGCAGCCAGTCGATGCGGTAGACCTCGCCGGTCGGAGCGGTCACTGGACCTTCTCCACGGGCTTGGCGCCCTCCTCGACCAGCCGGGCGAGGATCCGGCGGGCGGCGAGACCGCCGGTGTCGATGTTGATGCTCAGCTCCTGATAGCCGGCGCGCTCCGAACCCAGCGTCTTCTGAAGGAGGTTGAGTGCGTCCACGTCCTGCATGACGACCGTGTGGTTGTTGCTCCGGAGGAACTCGGTGACCTCGGCGTCGTCCGTGGCCCAGTCGCGCGAGACCGCCCAGAAGTCGTACACCTTGCCGTCGGAGGAGGGCGTGATGGCGTAGGTGATCTCGGTGTGGAAGCCGTTCGGGTCGCTGCCGTCCGCCTCGGGCAGGACGCCGACCGGGGCGATGCGGCTGTGCAGGAGGTAGAGACAGGGCGCGTGGTATTCGATGTCCTGCCAGCGGGTGATCCGCCCTTGTATTCCAGTGGACTTGGCGTAGAACGGCGGGCACTCGGCGTCGTCCATGTGCCGGCTCACCCGTACGACGCCGGCGCCCTCGTCGACCTCCGTGGTGATCGGCGTCTCGGCGACCTCGGGGGAGCCGATGTAACCGCCGTGCAGATAGGTCTCGTGGGAGAGGTCGAGGAGGTTGTCCACGAGGAGGCCGTAGTCGGCGTCGATCGGTTCCATGCCGCTGACGGTGACCCAGTCGGGGGAGGCGAGGTGCGGGGCGCGGGGGATGACCTGTGGGTCCGCGAGCCCGGGGTCGCCGATCCACACCCAGATCAGCGCGTCCTGCTCGACCACCGGGTACGAGGCGACGCGGGCGGTGCGGGGGATGCGTTTCTGCCCCGGCACGTACACGCAGGTGCCCGTCGTGTCGTAGGTGAAGCCGTGGTAGCCGCAGACGACCCGGTCGCCGTCGAGGCGGCTCTCGGAGAGCGGGAACCGCCGGTGCACACACCGGTCGTGCAGCGCCACGGCGGTGCCGTCGTCCTCGGTGCGGTAGAAGACGAGGGGCTCGCCGAGGATCGTCCGGCCGAGCAGGTCGCGGCCGACCTCGTGGCTGTAGGCGGCGACGTACCACTGGTTCCTGGCGAAGGCGGTCATGTGCGGCATCGTTGCGGCTCCCGTCATTGGGTGATGGCGACATCGTCCGGAAGGGGGGTGCGGGGCCGCAATAGGTCTTCCGCGTCACGGAAGGGGGTGGGGGAGGAAAGGGACTTGAGCCGTCGGCGCGGCCTTTTCTGGTTGCCCTTGACCGACGCGCTGACGTAGAAGTATTGCCGTCCTCGAGGAGTGGGGATGATCCACTCGCACCGGCACGGTGTGTGAAGAGGACGTGGGGACGCACATGCGCGTGGGGATGACGGTATTGCCGGAGTATTCCGGAGAGGCCGCCCGGAAGATCTGGGCGAGCGTCGAAGAGTACGGGTTCGATCACGGCTGGACCTTCGACCATCTCGGCTGGGACGGGCTGCTCGACGGCCCGTGGTACGGCACGGTGCCGACGCTGACCCTCGCCGCAATGGTCACGTCGACGCTGGAGATCGGCACGCTGGTGGCCGGCCCGAACTTCCGTCACCCGGTGGCCTTCTCCCGCGACCTGATCGGCCTCGACGAGATCAGCGAAGGGCGTCTCACGCTCGGCGTCGGTGCCGGTGCGGAGAGCGGGTACGACGTCGAGGTTCTAGGGGAGGGCGCGCCGAAGAGCCGGGTCCGCAGGTTCGGCGAGTTCGTCGAACTGCTCGATCGGCTCCTCCGCGAGGACCATGTCTCCTTCCACGGCGACTACTACTCCGCCGTGGACGCCCGTTCGGTGCCCGGGTGCCGGCAGCGGCCGCGGCTGCCGTTCATCGTGGCGGCCAACGGTCCCGGGGCGGCGTCCGTCGCGGCGCGGTACGGGCAGGGGTGGGTGACGATCGGAGGGAAGGCGGAGCGGCTCGACGCGTGGTGGGGTCTTGTCGCGGAGGCGAGCGACCGGATGACGGCCGCCCTCGCGACGCACGGACGCGAGGCCGATCCGGAGTTCCGGCGGGTGCTGCAGACCGATGCCGCACCGGTGCTCAGTATCCAGTCGGCCGACTGCTTCGACGAATTCCTGGGCCGGGCCGACGCGTTGGGGTTCACCGACGTCGTCGCCCCGTGGCCGCGGGCGCAAGGTCCCTTCTCCGCGCCGCGGTCGGTGGTCGATCGGATCGCCGCGGACGTTCTTCCCCGGTGGCAGACTTCGGGAAACGACTGACCGTCACCAACGGTCGGGGCGTCTCGGGCGACACTGTCGGCCGGTTGGCGTGCGCGGGCGGACAACATCATCTCGGACATCGGAAACTGGGACGGGCCATGACGTCTTGGACAGCTCTCGCAGGTGGCGCCGCTTTCGCCGCGTTCTCCGCCCGCGCCTGGGTGGGAGCGGTCAGGTATTGGCGCGACCCCAGGGTGCGCACGTGGGCGGGGCCCCTTTCCCGACTTCTCGGTGCGAAAGGGCTCCAAAGGCTCGAAAGTGGTTCCGTGCTCAACGCCGTGTGCTTGAGCGGTTTGACGCTCCTTCTGCTCGGGGGTGCCTGGCTGCCGCCTGCGGGGAGTTCGGCTGGGGAAAACCCGGTCGCCTTGGGGATTACGTCCGCAGGGCTGATCGTCTTTCTCCTCGGGCTCGTGGCTCAGCTTTCTCTCGTATTTTTTGGCCGGCCCTTGTTCGTGATCCCGAAACACGCCAGGGGGGAGTCCCGCGAGGGTCGGCCTCAGCGGGATGCCACCGGGTCCGGGACCGACAATTCCCGTGCCGGGTAATCCAGTTGGGCGCTGACGGCTGTATCGGGGTGTCACTGCTGTGATCCTGTGGAGGGACCCTGAAATGGTTGTCGAACCTGTGGTGGTGGTCGTGGTGCCGGTCTGTGCGCGGCTGGTGTACGCGCTGGCGGTGCTGTGGACGCAGCCGGTGCGGGAGCGCGCGTGGGCGCACGCGCTGGCCACGGTCGTGCGGGCGGCCGGGCCCGGTGGCACGTCGAGGTCACGCGTGCCGACGGCGACACGCTGAACGCGCGTTCGGCGACGGCCGTAGCGCCGGCCGGGACCCCGTCGTCATCGCGCTGCGCGACGCGCAGGCATGGCTGCGGGCCGCCGTCGAGGAGGACCCGGAGCGGCTCGCGCGGGCGCGGGCGGCGCTGGCCCGCGGACGGGAAGGGGAGAGCCGGTGACCACTGTCGTGGGGTGGTTACGCGGGCTGTTCGCGGTGGGGATGCTCGCCGGGTTCTACGTCGTGTCGTTCACCCTCCTCGCGGCCGACGCGGCACTCGTCGTCTTCATGCTGAAAGGGATGGTCGAACGCCCTTCCCAGGCCGGCAACTGGTCGCTCGCCCTGGCCGGCAGCATCCCGGGGGCCGCCGCCCTGCTGTACGGGATGGCCACGGTGAGCCGCACGGAGGAGCCCCCGCCCGACGCGGTCGCCCTGCGCCGTGCCGACGCTCCCGGCCTGTGGCGGCTGGTCGAGGATCTGGCCGGGCAGTTGGGCACCCGGCCGCCCGGCCGGATCCTCCTGACGTCTGAGGCCAACGCGTCGGTGTCGGAGGAGGCCCGGCTGCTCGGCTTCGCGGTCGGGGAGCGGACCATGAACCTGGGCGTGCCCCTGCTCCTCTGGCTGAAGCCCGTCGAACTGCGGGCCGTGCTCTGCCATGAACTCGGCCACTACGCGGGCCGGCACACCCGGTTCGGCGCGATCACCTACCGGGGCGCCGCGTCGCTGCGCTCCACCCTGTTCCGGCTGCGGATGACCGCGCGGTCCGACGACGCCCGGATCGGGTACGCCTGGCTGTTCCAGGCGGCGATCGGCGTCTACGCCTGGGTGTATCTACGCCTGACACTGGCGGTGCGCCGACGCCACCAGGAGCTGGAGGCGGTCGCCTGTGGCCGTGCCGCCGCCACCGGGGAAGAGCGCGTCGAGACCTTCGGCTACGGCCGGGAGGTCGGCGCCGGTTCCTTCGCGGCCGGTGCGGGTGCGGGTGCGGGTGCCGGTGCGGTCGTGCGGCGGCGGGAGTTGATCCGGTTGATCACGACCGTCGCCGCGAGCGCGCCGAGCGGCGGGGCGAGCAGATAGACGGGCAGGAGGGACGGGTTCCCGGAGAGCACCGCCGGGCCGAACTCCCGTGCGGGGTTGGCGATTCCGCCGGACAGGGTGCCGAACGCGATGATCTGGGCGGCGATCATCGTGCCGACCGCCCAGGGGGTGAACGGGCCGAGTCTGCGGCTGGAGACGCCGATCCCGGCGACGGCGACGATGACGAACATCGTGGCGGTCTCGATCCCGGCGACGACGGCCCAACTCCAGTGGGGAGCAGGGCGGATGACGGCGAAGTCCACGGCCGGGGAGGCGAACACCGGCCCCCAGACGAGGCGTCCGGCCGCGATGCCGAGCAGCGATCCGATCAGTTGACCGGCGATGAACGGCGCGACATCGCGGCCCGGTGTGCGGCCGTAGCGCCACATCGCGAGGGTGATCGCCGGGTTGATGTGGCCGCCGGTCACCTTGCCCCAGGGGGAGAGCATGACGGCGGTGACCGTGTAGCCGGAGAGCGGGGCCACCGCGAGCAGTCGGCCCTCCAGGGTGTTCCACCAGCCGCCGGACGCCGGGTCGACGGTGCCCAGCAGCCAGCGGACCGCCGTGGCCACGACGAACAACATCAGTGCGGTCAGGGCGAGTTCGAGGAGGGCGGAGTACAGCGTGCGGCGGTTCCTGTTCACAGCGGCTTCGTCCACGAGGCGTCGGAGCGGGTCAGGACGAACGCGGTGCCGGAGGCCGCCACCAGCAGCAGCGCGGCGAACAGCAGGGGCAGCGCCCGGCCGCCGTGCTCGACCGCGACGGCACCGGCGAGACCGCCCGCGAACATCGCCGCGGCCGAGAGCGCCCGGCGGCCGGCCTTGCTGCCCTTGCCGCCCGCGAGACGGCTGTCCGCGGCGACTCCGGTGATGGTGAGCGTCAGCACGGTCGTCGTCAGGTCGGGCACGGCCAGGGCGCGGGCGGTGGCGTTCTGCACGCCCATCGCGAGGCCGAGGAGGGCGATCAGGGTGTACTGGACGGCCGTGCCGACGTGTGCGGTGTCGGTGACCTGGGCGACGACGTACGCGGCCAGGACCAGGGTCGTCTCCAGCAGCAGCGCCAGGTGCAGGACGCGGCCCCGGTGGGCGCCGGCGCCGTGCGCGAGCCGTCCGCCGAGCAGGGCGCCGGTGGCGAACGCGGCCAGTGCCGCGAGGGAGGCCGCCAGGGAGAAGCCCGCCGCGCCGGCGATCGCGAAGCCGGAGAAGACGACGTTGCCGGTCATGTTGGCGACGAAGACATGGCCCAGGACGAGATAGCTGAAGGCGTCGACGAGTCCGGTCACCACCGTCAGCGCGAGCATGAGCGGGGGGAGCGGACCGTGCCGGTCCTTCATGTCGGGGACGACCGTGGCCCACGCGTCGTGCAGTGCGGCAGGCATGGCATTGCTCCCATTCGCTGGAGATCCGACCCTGAAAATCTGGCTTCTCCACGAGCCTCGCGCCACCGGGAGCGTTTCGTCCAACATATGGATGCGGACGCAGCGATCTCCTGCACCGATCGATCTTCTCTGCCGATCGATCTTCTACGTCGATCGGTCGCCCCGGCCCGTGCTCGCGTGCCGCTCCACCACTTCCAGGAACGCGGCGGCGGCCGGCGCCAGCCGCTTGCTGTCGTGGACCGCGCAGATGGTGTGCACCGCCGCCTCGTCCGCGATCCGCAGCGCGCGGCCCCCGTACGGCAGTGCGGTGCGGGGGTCCGGGGCCGCGACGGAGTCGTCGAACACGGACGACCGGGGGACGACCGTCACGCCGATGCCCCGTGCGGCCAGCCGGATCATGTCGTGGATCTGGCCGACCTGGAAGTGCTGGCCGGGTTCCACTCCGGCGCGGGCGAAGGCGGCCTCCACCTGGCGGCGCAGTCCGCTGCCCCGGGTGAACTGGATGAGCTGGTGGCTCTCCGGCAGATCGGCGAGGTCGACGGTGTCGCGGTCGGCCAGGGCGTGGTCGGCGGGCACGATCAGCACCAGCGGGTCGACGGCCAGCACCAAGTGGTCGAGCCCGTCCGGGACTTGGCGCGGGCCCAGGCCCACGACCGCGATGTCGAGGTCCCCGGCCAGGACCGACGCGGCCATCTCCGCGCTGGGCGCGTTGGTCACATGGAAGTCGATGCCCGGGTAGCGGGCGTGGTAGTCGGCCATCACCTCGACCAGGTCGACCGAGGAGGCCCGCGTCTGGACCAGGCCGAGCCGCAGCCGCCCGCGCCGCAGTCCGGACAGGGCGTCGAGGGCCGCCCGGGCGTTGCCGACGTCGGCGAGGATGCGGCGGGCCAGCGGTTCGAGGAGTTCCCCGGCGGCCGTCAGTCGTACGGAACGGCTGGTGCGGCTGAAGAGCTGGGCGCCCACGTCCTTCTCCAGCCGGGCGATCTGCTGGCTCAGCGCGGACTGGGCGACATAGCAACTGGCCGCAGCCTGGGTGAAGTTACGGGTCTCGGCGACGGCGAGGAAGTACTTCAGATGCCTCAGATCCATGGCGCGCCCGTCTCCTGATCCAGCTCTTTCGGCGATCGATACATGCGGATCCATGTGTTGGACCGATCCATCGTCGCAAACCTAGCGTCGAACCGCCACCAGCCGAGTCCGACCTCAGGAGCCGACGTGTCCAGCAGCACCATGCCCGTGGGCGGCATACGCCCGCACGACGGAGTCGAGAACCCCGCCCAACTCGTCGTCCGCAACGCCCGCATCCACACCGGTGACCCCGCCCGCCCGGCGGCGTCCGCCGTGGCGATCACCGACGGCGTCTTCACCGCCGTGGGCGACGACGCGACCGTGGCCCCGCACATCGGCCCCGCCACCCGGGTCGTGGACGCGCTCGGCCGACGGGTGATTCCCGGGCTCAACGACTCCCATCTGCACGTCATCCGGGGCGGGTTGAACTATCTGCTGGAGCTGCGCTGGGACGGCGTACGGTCGTTGCGCACCGCGCTGCGGATGCTGCGGGAGCAGGCCGAGCGCACGCCAACGGGGCAGTGGGTGCGGGTCGTTGGCGGCTGGACCGGCGAGCAGTTCGCGGAGAAGCGGCTGCCGACCGTCTCCGAGTTGAACGCCGCCGCCCCCGACACCCCTGTGTTCGTCCTGCACTTGTACCAGTCGGCGATCCTCAACCGGGCCGCGCTGGAGGCTGTCGGCTTCACGCGGGACTCGCCGAATCCGCCCGGCGGCGAGATCGTCCGCGACTTCGCGGGCAACCCCACCGGCGTGCTGCTGGCCGCGCCCGCCGCCGGGCTGCTCTACTCCACGCTCGCCAAGGGCCCGATCCTCGCCCCCGAGGACCAACTCGGCTCCACCCGGCACTACTTGAGGGAACTGAACCGCTTCGGCATCACCAGCGCCATCGACGCCGCCGGCGGTTTCCAGAACTTCCCCGACAACTACGCGGCCGTCACCGAACTCGCCGAGCGCGGCGAGCTGACCGTCCGTATCGCCTACCACCTCTTCCCGCAGACCGCCGGGCAGGAACTCGACGACCTGCGCCGTTGGATCGGCATGGTCAGCCCCGGCGACGGCGACGAATGGCTGCGCTGCAACGGCGCCGGCGAGAACCTCGCCTGGTCCCCGGCCGACTTCGAGAACTTCGCCGAGCCCCGCCCCCAACTCACCGCCCGCGCAAGGGAAGACCTGGCGGCGGCGGCCCGGCTGCTGCTCGACAACGGCTGGGGCTTCCGCCTTCACGCCACCTATGACGAGACCATCCGGCAGGACCTCGACGTCTTCGAGAAGATCGCCGCGGACGGCGGATTCCCGGACGGGACACGGTGGTTGTTCGACCACGCCGAGACGGTGAGCCAGGAGAGCCTGGACCGGATCAAGGCCCTCGGCGGCGCGGTCTCCGTCCAGAACCGCATGATGTTCCAGGGCAAGGCCTTCATCGACCGCTACGGCGCCGAGCGCGCCGCGACCGCACCCCCGATCCGCGCCATGCGCGACACCGGTCTGCTGGTCGCCGCAGGCACCGACGCCACCCGCGTCTCCAGCTACAACCCGTGGCTGTCCCTGTCCTGGCTGGTCACCGGGCGTACCGTCGGCGACATCCTCCTCTACCCGGCCGAGAACCGCGTGGACCGTTCCACCGCCCTGGAGATGTACACCAGCGCAGGCGCCCAACTGACCGGCGAGGCCGACGTGAAGGGCACGATCACCGAGGGCAAGTACGGCGACCTGACGGTCCTGTCCGCCGACTACTTCTCCGTCGCCGACGAGGACATCGACCGTATCGAGGCCCTGGTTACCGTGGCCGGCGGCAGGATCGTGTACGCGGCGGGCGACTACGAGAACATCGCCGCACCGCTGCCGGAGATCAGCCCGGCCTGGAGTCCGGTGGCCCGCTTCGGCGGCTTCCAGGCGGCGACCGGCGTACGACAGGCCCATGCCCTCACTGACGCGGCCACCGACTCCGAGGAGCAGCGCGCCTGGCGCGAGCGACGTGGAGACTTCGACCACGTACCGTCCGTGCCGCACCAACTCGGCGGCGCGCTCGACCCGTTGGACGGCTGCTTCTGACCGGCGGGCGTACCTTCTTCTCGACCATCGACTTCGCCTCAGGAGCAGCACCATGAGCGCCAGTAAGACGTCCGGGAGTGAAGCACGGTCCGGCTCGGCGTGGGCGCCGCTGGCCCGCCCCGTGTTCCGGGCGCTGTGGATCGCCCAGTTCGTGTCGAACATCGGCACCTGGATGCAGACCGTCGGCGCGCAGTGGCTGCTGCTCGGGCACGGCGCGACGATGGTGACGCTGGTGCAGACGGCGTCGAGTCTGCCGATCGTGCTGCTGGCGCTGCCCTCGGGCGTGCTCGCCGACCGGTTCGACCGGCGGGCGCTGCTGCTGGTGGCGCAGTGCGCGATGTTCGCCGTGTCGGCGGTGCTGACCGTCCTGGCCTTCGCGGACGCGCTGTCCGCCGTACCCCTGCTTGCTCTCACCTTCCTCCTCGGCTGCGGGACCGCTCTGATGGGGCCGTCGTGGCAGGCCATCCAGCCGGAGCTGGTGGAGCGGGAGCAGTTGGGGCAGGCGTCCGCACTGGGCGCGGTGAACATGAACCTCGCACGGGCGGTCGGTCCGGCGCTCGGCGGCGTCGTGGTCGCGGCGGCCGGCGCGGGCTGGGTGTTCGGCTTCAACGCGGTGTCATTTCTCGGGATCGCCGCCGTCCTGCTGCTGTGGCACCGCCCGAAGACCACCGTCCCCGCCGACCGGCAGGAACGGCTCCTGACCGCGCTGTACGCGGGCCGCCGCTACGTTTGGAACGCTCCAGGCATCCGCCGCGTCCTGCTGCGCACCGCCCTGTTCATCCCCGGCGCGGCGGCGCTGTGGTCCCTGCTCCCGCTGATCGCCGCCGACTCGCTCGGGATGGGGTCGGGCGGTTACGGCCTGCTGCTCGGCGCGGTCGGGTTCGGCGCGGTGGCGGGCGCGTTCGCGCTGCCGTGGCTGCGCCAACACCTCGGTATCAACGGCATCTTGGCCGCCGGCGCCGTCATGTTCGCCCTCGTCCTCCTGGTCCTCGCAACCGTGCACATCACCTGGGTCGCGATCCTCGTGCTGCTGCCCGCAGGGGTGGCCTGGATCGGCGTCCTGTCCACCCTCAACGCGGCGATGCAGACCCGGCTCCCCGGCTGGGTCCGGGCCCGCGGACTCGCCGTCTACCTACTGGTCTTCCAGGGCGGCCAGGCTCTCGCCGCCCCCGTGTGGGGCGCCCTGGTGCAATGGCTGGGCCTGACCACCGCCCTCCTCATCGGCACCGCCGCGATGCTGCTCAGCGCACTCAGCCTCTACAGATGGCGGCTCTACGGCATGGAGGGCATCGATCCGACTCTCTCCGACCACTGGCCGACCCCGCCGCTGGTCTTCGTGCCTGGTCCGTCCGACGGCCCGGTGCTGGTGTCCGTCGTGTATCGCGTCGCGCCGGACGACAGCGCGGCGTTCATCGACGCCATGGACCGCGTCGCCCACTCCCGCCGCCGTACGGGCGCCATCACTTGGGGCCTTTTCCAGGACGGCAACGAACCCGGCCGGTTCATCGAGAACTACCTCGTCGGCACCTGGTCCGAACACCTCGCCCAGCACCACAACCGGCTCACCACGACCGACCGGGGCTTCGAGGACCGCGCCCGTGCCCTGCTCCTGCCCGGCACCGCCCCCGAGGTGACCCACGCCTTCGACGCCGCCGTTGGACCGGTCCTGCCCACCTCGGAGAGCCGCCCTTCCTGAACGAAGACCTGAAGGTGGGTGCCGCACACCCAGGAGAGGCGTGGCCTGGTTACCCCCGCGCGGCAACGCGACCGTGGAGCCATGAACACGAACGCAGCACCGCACCCCTTCGTCGGCATGTGGGTCACCGCCGACGGCCACATCCGGCAGGAACTCCTCCCGAACGGCCGCTACGACGAGGCCCGCGGCGACCGGCGGAGCGCCTACACCGGCAGCTACACCGTCACCGGCGACCACATCGACTACGTCGACGACACCGGCTTCACCGCCACCGGTGACGTCCGCGACGGCGTGCTCTACCACGAGCACCTCGTCCTGTACCGCGCGTAACCCGGCACGGCCATGGACAGCCTGGAACTGATCGTCGTCGTCGCGGCCGCCGTCCTGCTCATGGGCCGGCTGTCGCGGCGCACGGGCCTGAGCGAACCCCTGCTGCTGCTCGCCGCGGGCACCCTCGTGGGACTGACGCCGTCCTTCTCGTCGTTCGCGCTGTCCCCGGACGTCGTCCTGTTCCTCTTCCTGCCCGCGCTGCTGTACTGGGAGGCGCTGACCTCCTCGGTGCGGGAGATCCGCGCCAACTTCCGCAGCATCGCGCTCCAGTCCACCGGGCTGGTCCTCGCCACCGCCGCCGCGGTCGCCGTCGTGGCCCACGCGCTGGGCTACGGCTGGCCGATCGCCTTCGTCCTCGGCGCCGTGCTCGCCCCGACGGACGCGGCGGCCGTCGCCGCCGTCGCCAAGGCCATGCCGCGCCGCATCCTCACCGTGCTGCGCACCGAGAGCCTCCTCAACGACGGGACCGCGCTGGTCCTGCTGGCCGTGACCATCGACGTCGTCACCGACGAGCACCCCTTCTCCTGGTCCGGCACGGCGCTCGCCTTCGTCGCGTCCTACGCCGGCGGCATCGCGATCGGGGCCGCGGTCGCCCTGCTGCTGATCCCGGTCAGGCGTCGGCTGCCCGAACCGCTGCTGCACAGCGTGCTGAGCGTCGCGACCCCCTTCCTCGCCTACCTCCCCGCCGAACTCCTGCATGTCTCCGGCGTGTTGGCGGTCGTCGTGTGCGGTCTGGTGTCCGCCCGGTTCGGGCCGCGTGTCATCGGGTCCGAGGCCCGGATCCAGGCCGTCGCCTTCTGTGAGGTGGCCAGTTATCTCCTCAACGGCGCCCTGTTCGTCCTCGTCGGGATCCAACTGCCCGCCACTGTAAGGGCGTTGACGTCCGTGTCGCTCCTGCAAGCGACAGCCGCCGCCCTCGCGGTGAGCGTCGCGGTGCTCGGCACCCGGCTGCTCTGGTTCTACTCGGTGCCCTATCTCGTACGGCTCCTGGACCGGCGTCCCCGGCAGCGGGACCGCCGGATCACCGCCCCGCAGCGGCTGCCGCTGGCCTGGGCCGGGATGCGCGGCGCCATCTCGCTGGCCGCCGCACTGACCGTGCCCGCCACGACCGCCGAAGGGCGGGTCGTCGAGCAGCGGGACGCCGTCGTGTTCCTCACCGCGGTCGTCATCGTCGTCACCCTCACCCTGCTCGGCCCCACCCTGCCGGCCGTGGTCCGCCGGGCCCGCTTCCCGGCCGACGAGGACAAGAGCGCCGAACTCACCCTCGCCCGCTGCCGGTTGAGCAGCGCCGCCCTCGACGCCCTGCCGGAACTGGCCGAGCGGTTCGGGGTGCCCGAGGAGGACAGCGCGCGCATGGTCCAGGACATCGAGGACCGCACGGCCCCGGCACCCGGCTCCGCGCACCGCCGCGAGAGCGTCCGCAGGCTCCGACTGGCCCTGCTCCAGGTCAAACGCGACACCCTCACCGACCTGCGCGACAGCGGCCGTATCGACGACATCGTCCTGCGGTCCGTGCAGGAGGTCCTCGACGTGGAGGAAGTCCGCCTGGGCAGGCCCTGAACCGCATCCCGCACGCGAAGCCACCCCGACACCGTCTCGACTCGCCCGAAAGGGGCCTCTCATGAACACCCACGACACCACCGGCCTTCTCGACCGACTTCGCCGCCAGGCCGCCGACCCCGGCCGGCGCATCCTCTTCACCAGTGCGACCATCGTCACGATGGACCCCGAACTGGGCACTGTCCAGGGCGACTTGCTCGTCGAGGGCGACCGCATCGCCGCGATCGGGCCGGACCTGGCAGCGGACGGCGCGGTGGTCGTCGACGCCTCCGGCACGATCCTGGCGCCCGGTCTCGTCGACACCCACCGGCACGCCTGGGAGGCCCAGTTGCGCCGGATCATGCCCGACGTCGACGACCTCGGCGGCTATGTGATGACCACCCTCGCCGGATACGCCACCCTCTACCGACCCGAGGACATGTACACCGGCACCAGACTCGCGGCGCTCACCGCGCTCGACAGCGGCATCACCACCATGCTCGACTTCTCGCACAACTCCCGTACCCGCGAACACTCCGAAGCCGCGATCGAAGCCCTCCGCGACACCGGCATCCGCGGCGTCCACGCCTCCATGGGCCCGCACTTCGGCGACTGGGACCGCCAGTGGCCGGCCGACCTGACCCGCCTCAAGGACCGCTACTTCAGCAGCGACGACCAGCTCCTCACGCTGCGCCTGGCGACCCTGGCCACCGACGAGATCGCCGGCCCCGCCCTCGCCTACGGTCCCGAACTCGCCCGCACCGCAGCGGACTTGGGCATCGGCGTGAGCGTCGACGCGGTCTTCGGCGCCTCCGGGTCCAAGGCCGTACTGTCCTGGGCGGAGCACGGCGTCCTCGGCCCCGACGTCACCCTGATCCACGCCACGGGTCTGACCTCCGAGGCCTGGAAGACGATGGGGGAGTCCGGTACGACGGTCGCGCTGGCCCCCACCTCGGACGCGCAGATCGGACTGGAGACGGCGATCCCCGCGGTGGACGAGGCACTCGCCGTCGGCATCCGCCCCGGACTGAGCATCGATGTCGAAGTCGCCCTCGCCAGCGACCTGTTCACCCAGATGCGGGCCCTGCTCGCGATCCAGCGGATGCGCGCGGTCAACGCCGCCTACGGCACCGGCGGCGAGCTCTCCCGCATCACCACGCACGACGTCCTCGACTTCGCCACCCTCCAGGGCGCCCGGACCAACGGCCTAGGCGACGTCACCGGCTCGCTCACCCCCGGCAAGAAGGCCGACCTGGTGGTGGTCCAGGCCGAGGACCTCAACAACATGCCGCTCAACGACCCGATCGGCACCCTGGTGTCGGGCACCGACGCCCGCAACATCACCGCCGTGTTCGTGGACGGGCAGCCGCGCAAGTGGGACGGTCACGTGCTCGACGTGGACCTGCCCGCCCTGCGTGCCGAGGTCAGGGCGTCCCGCGACCACGTCCTCAACACCCCTGTCCGCTGAGGGAAGTTGATGCGGCGGACACCGAGTCGAGTTCGAGGGTGCCCGCCGCATCGGCGTGTCGTACGGATCAGTTGGAGAACCAGGGGTTCCCGCCGCCCAGCGACCACACCGAGACCTTGGTGACGCCGAGGCCCTTCAGCACCGCGAGCTTGCGGTCCATGGCGACACTGTCGACGTAGTCGTAGAGGACACCGCCGGAGGTCCAGCGGATCTCGCCGGAGGAGGCGTCCCGGCGGCTCTCGATGGTCGCCGGGTCGCTGGAGAAGCCGGGGCTCTGCCGCATGGCGCTGAACTGGATGTTGCCGGTAACGGAGTTGAGGTCGCAGGGGTCGGGCGCGCTGTAGCCGTAGGACGGCAGACCGATGATCAGGTGGTCGGGGTCGGTGACCTTGCTCTGCGCGTAGGTGGTGACGTTCTTCAGCCAGTCGTAGGGGCTGATGGGCAGGCAGCGGTCCCCGGACGCGGTGTCGAACTCCTCGTCGTACGCCATGATCACCAGGTCGTCGACGCCGGTGGCGACCACGGACGCGTAGTCGTAGAAGGAGGCGTCCTCGGTCATCGCGGGCGCGTCGACCTGGAGCCGCTTGCCGCTCGCGTGCAGGGCGGTGGCCAACTGGCCCAGGAACGTCTTGTAGTTGGTGAAGTCGGCGGTGCTCCAGGACCAGTAGTCCTCCAGGTCGACGTCGACACCGCTGAGCCCGGCGTCGTTGACGAGGGAGGTGACCTTGGTGACGGCCGCCGTACGGGTGCTCTTGCTCTTGACCAGGGCGTGGACGGCGGTGGTGGTCATGCCGGAGAGCGTCGGGTACTGGTTCGCGGAGTGCGCCTTCAGGTCGGCGACGTTGGCGGCGCTGTAGGTGTTGCACAGTCCGTCGGCGGTGGTCTCCAGGGTGACCGATCCGTCGTCGCCGACCGTCCAGTACTCGGGGTTGAGCGCGCCGTCCTTCACCCGGCCGTCGGCGTACTCGCTCGGCGCGGTGCACTGGGAGTCGCCGGTCGATCCGGGGTAGAGCCAGGTCTGGAGCTGGACGCCAGAGGTGGCGGACGTGGTGGCGCCGGCCGGGACCGAGGCCGTACAGGCAAGCAGCGTGGTGACCGTGCAGGCCACGACGCCGCTCACGGTCAGAGCATGGCGGAACATGAGCGGTCCTTTCGGATGGGGGCGTTCGGACGGGGACGGTTCGGGTGGGGATGTTCAGGTGGGGAAGGGCGTGCGGGATCGCCGCGTCGGCCGGCGGGCCGGCGCGGTGAACTGGGGGAGGGGAGTGGCTAGTTGGTCCAGTAGGGGTCGAAGACCAGGGTGTCGGCGCCGGGGACGGTGGTGGCCGCCGACCAGGAGCCGTCGACGACCCGTCCGCCGTCCGGCTGCGCCGCCAACGACAGCCTGGTGAAGATGCGGTAGCGGTCACCGCGGTAGACGGAGCGGGTGAACTCGACGACCCGGCCCGTCGCGTCCCTGGCCGCCCGTTCGAAGAGCAGGGCCGGGGTGTGCACGGAGACGCCGAGGAGTTCGGCCTCCCACTCGTCGACCACGGTCGGTTCGATGGTCTGCGCGGCGTCGGTCAGCAGGATCTCGTACCGCCGGCCCAGCAGCCGGTAGAAGGAGTCGGTCTCCAGGTCGCGGGCGGTCAGCCCCGGGACCAGCGCGTGCGGAACGTGCAGGGTCTCCACACACATCGGGTCGCCGTCCACCGTCCGCAGCCGGGTGACCCGCAGGATCTGCTCGCTGGGCGCGATGCCCAGCCGGCGGCCGATCCGGGGTCCGGCGGCGACGGTCTTGAAGTCCAGGGTGCGGCTCGCCCAGGTGCCGTCCACACCGCCGACGCCCAGGCCCTGCGGCTGCCCGGGGGCGCTGCCGCTGAGGTGCTGGGCGACCTTGGCGCGGGCGACGAAGACGCCGCGCCCGTGCTCCCGCACCAGCAGACCGTCCCGGACGAAGTCGTCGACGACCGCGCGCAGGGTGGGGCGGGAGACCCCGAGCTCCTCGCACAACTGCCGTTCGCCCGGGAGCGGGCGCCCGGTCCCGGTCTCCTCGATCAGATCGAGGAGGTGGGTGCGGATGCGTTCCCGCTTCTCCCAACGGCTCTCACCGCTGACCATTCCTACCAACTTTCCTTACCAGTGGCCATCGCCAGTGGTCATCTTTCCTGCGGGTTACTTCCGAAATGCTTGCTTGACAGTCCCCAAATAGTGCCCCAACATGTGCCCACTGGTCAATAAGTGGTAAGCAAATTCGCCGGAGGTTCGTTCCATGTCCGAGTCCCGTGGCGGACCCGTCACCCGCACCGCCCCCCGCCCCCGCCGCACCGCCCGCCGTACCGTCGCCGCGTCGCTGCTCGCGGTCACGGCGCTGCTGGCCGCAGCATGCACCACCGGCGGCGCCACGTCGAAGGCGGACACCGGCGCCGACGACACCACCCCGGTCACCCTCACCTTCTGGCACGGTCTCAGCTCCCCGCACGAGATCGCCTCGGTGAACGCCGTACTCGCCAAGTTCCACAAGAAATACCCCTACATCACCGTCAAGGCCGTCGCCGCCCAGACCGACGACAAGGTCAACCAGGCCATCCGCGGCGGCACCGCGCCTGACGTGGCGTCCTCGTTCAACGCCGCGAACGTCGGCGGCTGGTGTTCCAGCGGGGCCTTCCAGGATCTCACCCCGGACATCGAGGCCGACCACGTGGACATGAGCCAGATCCCCAAGGCCGTCCAGTCGTACACCGCCTTCGGCGGCAAGCGCTGCACGATGCCCTGGCTCGCCGACACCTTCGGCCTGTACTACAACAAGAAGCTCTTCGCCCAGGCCGGGATAACGTCCCCGCCGAAGACCATGTCCGAACTGGCCGCGGACGCCAAGAAGTTGACCACCTTCAACGCGGACGGCTCGATCAGGACCGCGGGCTTCATGCCCTATCTCGGCGCCTACGAGATGCTCACCGAACATCTCGTCCCGAGCTGGGGCGGCAAGTGGCTCACCGCCGACGGGCAGTCCAACGTCGGCGGCGACCCCGCCTTCGCCCAGGCGCTCACCTGGCAGAAGAGCCTCGTCGACTGGTTCGGCACGAAGAAGCTGGTCACCTTCAAGGCCGGCATGGGCGACGAGTTCTCCGCCCAGAACGCTTTCGAGACCGGCAAGTTGGCCATGATGGTCGACGGCGAGTGGCGCAACGCGTTCATCAAGAACGACAAGGCGGACATCGACTACGGCACCGTGGCGATGCCGGCCGCCGACGGCAAGTCCCAGCTCTACGGCGCCGGTTACGTCGGCGGCAACGTGATCGGCATGCCGCGCGGCGCCGAACACCCGGGCGCGGCCTGGAAGTTGATCAAATTCCTCACCACCGACACCGACGCGCTGACCACACTGGCCGACGGCATCGGCAACGTCCCCACCACCACGGCCGCCCTCGACTCGCCCTCCCTGAGCCTCGCCAAGGACCCGCACTTCGCGCCGTTCCTGGAGGTCTTCAAGAACCCGCTGACCACCACCACACCGGCCAGCGGCGACGGCGGCGCCTATCTCACCAACTTCGGTCACTTCGTGGAGAAGTGGCAGAGCGGCGGCGTACCCGACCTGAAGGCCGGCCTGGCCGCCGTCGACAAGCAGAACAACGCCGCGCTCAAGCTGGGTCAGTGACCGTCATGGCCACCCAACTCCAGCTCGCCCCCGCGCCGTTGAGGACCCGCGTCCGCCGCAACCGGCTGCGCGTCCTGCTCTTCCTCGCCCCCGGCCTGGTCGGCTTCGCCGTCTTCCTGGTCTACCCGCTGGTGATGACGGTCTGGCTGTCCTTCACCAACTCGAACATGATCTCCCAGGCGCAGTTCGTGGGGCTCCGCAACTACCGCTACCTGCTCGACGGCGACCCGCTGATCCGGCACGCGATCCGCAACACCGCCTGGCTGGTGGTGATCATGGTCCCGGCGCAGGTGCTCTTCGCCCTCGGCGTGGCCATGGTCACCGCCCGGCTCAAGGCCGGGGCGAGCGTCTTCCGCACCCTGTTCTATCTGCCCGCGCTGGCCCCGCCGGTCGCCGCGACCGTCGCCTTCGTCTGCATGTTCAACCCCAACTCCGGCCCGGTGAACCGGATCCTGGGCCTGCTGGGCATCCACGGCCCGCTCTGGTTCAACTCGCCGGACTGGTCCAAACCGGCCCTGACCCTGCTCGCCCTGTGGGGCAGCGGCACGATGATGGTGATCTTCCTGGCGGCCCTGCTGGAGGTGCCCGCCGAACTGTACGAGGCCGCCGAACTGGACGGCGCCGGCCCCTGGCACCGCTTCCGCTACGTCACCCTGCCGACGATCTCGCCGGTCGTGCTGTTCGCGACCGTCACCGGAGTCATCGCCGGACTCCAGTACTTCACCCAGGCGATGGTCGCCTCCCAGGTCGCCAACGGCAACATCCAGCCCGCGCCCGGCTATCCGGACGGCTCCACCCTCACCTTCCCCCAACAGCTCTACATCGCCGGCTTCAACCAGTTCCACGCGGGTTACGCCTGCGCGCTGGCCGTGGTGCTCTTCGTGGTGGCGATGGCCTTCACGGTCGTCCTGCTCCGCCGCGCCTCCGGCTTCGACATCGAGGAGTCACCGCGATGACGTACGACGCCGAGATCCTTCGCACCGAGGAGTCGCCGCGATGACGACGACCTACGCCCCCGCACCCGCCCGGCAGACCCGCGCCGCCTCACCCCACCGGGCCGAACGCGGCCGGGCCGGCCGCCGCAGGCAACTGATCTGGATCGCCGAACACGCCGTCGCCGTCGGCCTGGCCTGCGCCTTCATCGGCCCGATCGTGTTCATCTTCCTGACCTCGGTGATGACCGACGGCCAGTCCCTCACCACCAGCCTGTGGCCCCACCACTGGCAGTGGTCCAACTACCGCACCGTCTTCAGCACCGCGCCGATCGGCACCTGGCTCGCCAACACGGTGATCTACGCCGTCGCCGCGACCGCCACCACCCTGCTCTCCAGCGTCCCCATCGCGTACGCGCTCGCCCGGCTCCGCTTCAAGGGCCGCAACACCGCGTTCCTCTGCGTGATCACCATGATGATGCTGCCGCCCCAAGTCCTCGTCATCCCCATGTACTTGATGTGGGCCCGGCTCCATCTCACCGGCACCATCTGGCCGTTGGTCCTCCCGTCCCTGTTCGGGGACGCCTTTTCGGTGTTCCTGCTGCGCCAGTTCCTGCTCACCGTTCCCGAGGACTACCTCAACGCGGCCCGCATCGACGGCTGCGGCGAACTGCGGGTCCTCACCCGGGTGGTGCTCCCGATGATGCGTCCGGCGCTCGTCGCGGTCGGCCTCTTCTCCTTCTTCAACGCCTGGAACGACTACTACGGCCCGCTCATCTACACCGGCGAGACGCCCGCCCACTGGACCCTGGCCCTGGGCCTGGCGACCTTCAAGACCTCCCACGCCGTGCAGTGGAACCTCACCATGGCGGCCACCCTCATCGCGATGGCGCCGGTGATCATCGTCTTCTTCTTCGCGCAAAAGGCCTTCATCGAGGGCGTCACCCTGACAGGAGTCAAAGGTTGAAGATCACCGTGGTCGGCGGCGGATCCACGTACACCCCCGAACTGGTCGACGGATTCGCCCGGTTGGGCCTGCCCGTCACCGAGATCGCCCTGGTCGACCCCGACCCGGACCGGCTCGCGGTCATCGCCCCGTTCGCGCGCCGCATCCTGGCCCGCCAGGGCAGCCCCGCGAAGATCACCACGACCGCCGACCCGGACGCCGGCATCGACGGTACCGACGCCGTCCTCTTCCAGCTCCGCATCGGCGGCCAGGCCGCCCGGCACGTCGACGAGACCCTCCCGCACGCATGCGGCTGCATCGGCCAGGAGACCACCGGCGCAGGCGGGTTGGCCAAGGCACTGCGCACCGTCCCGGTCGTCCTCGACCTCGCCGAACGGGTCGCCAGGCGCGCCCCGAACGCCTGGATCGTCGACTTCACCAACCCCGTCGGCATCGTCACCCGCGCCCTCCTCGACGCCGGCCACAAGGCAGTTGGCCTCTGCAACGTCGCCATCGGCTTCCAGCGCACCTTCGCCGACTGGCTCGGCGTCGACCACGAGCGCGTCACCCTGGACCACGTCGGCCTCAACCACCTGACCTGGGAACGGGCGGTACGGCTCGACGGCGTGGACGTCCTGCCGCGCCTCCTCGACGAACACGGCCAGGCCCTCGCCGACCGGCTCCGCATGCCGCTGGACGTGGTCCGCAGGCTGGGCGTCGTGCCCTCCTACTACCTGCGCTACTACTACGCCCACGACGAGGTCCTGCGCGAACAGCTCACCGAACCCTCCCGCGCCGAACAAGTCGCGGGCATGGAGAGCGACTTGCTGAAGATGTACGCCGACCCGGCCCTGACGGAGAAGCCCGCCCTGCTCGACAGGCGCGGCGGCGCCTACTACTCCGAGGCCGCCGTGCAGTTGGTGCACGCCCTCACCGCCGACACCGGTGACGTCCGCGTCGCCAACGTCCGCAACGACGGCACCCTGCCCTTCCTCCCCGACGACGCCGTCATCGAGGTCCCGGCCCGCATCGACGCCCAGGGTGCAACTCCCTTGCCCGTCACGGCCGTAGAGCCGCTGTTCGCCGGACTCGTCGCCCATGTGACGGCGTACGAGGAACTGGCCCTCGAAGCGGCCCTGCACGGCGGGGTCGACCGGGTCGCGACGGCGTTGCTGGCGCATCCCCTCGTCGGGCAGGTCTCGGTCGCCGAGGAGTTGGCGGCCCGGCTCGTCGCCGCCAACCGCGAACACCTGTGGTGGGCCTGATGACTTCAGGTCTGCTGCTCGCCGTCGACGGCGGCAACTCCAAGACCGACGTGGCCCTACTGAGGACGGACGGCACGATCCTGGGCCGCGCCCGGGGCGGCGGCTTCCGCCCGCAGGCCGTGGGTGTCGACGCGGCGATGGACGTCCTGGCCGCGCTGCGCGCCGAGGCGATGGCCGCGGCGGGCGTGGGCTCCGACGTCGAGGTGGACGGCATCACGGCTTTCCTCGCCGGGGCCGATCTGCCGTACGAAGTCACGGCGTTGCGGGAGGCCGTCGGCGCCCGCCGCTGGGCGGTCACGCAGCGGGTCGACAACGACTCCTACGCCGTCCTGCGCGCCGGAGCCAGCCGGCCCTGGGGCGTCGGCGTGGTCTGCGGCACCGGCATCAACTGCGTCGGCGTCGCCCCCGACGGCCGCACCACCGGCTTCGCCGCGCTGGGCCGGATCTCGGGGGACTGGGGCGGCGGCATCGACGTCGGCACGTCGGCGCTGTGGCACGCGGCGCGCGCGGAGGACGGCCGGGGCCCGCGAACCGCCCTTCGTACGGCGGTGATCGACCACTTCGGCCTTCCCGCGGTCGCCGACGTCACCGCCGCCCTGCACAGCGGCGACCTCCCCGCACTGCGCCTCAGCGAACTCTGCCCGGCGGTCTTCACCGCCCGCGACGAGGGCGACGAGATCGCCGGCGAACTGGTCGAACGCCTCGCGGCGGAGATCGCGAGAATGGCCCTGACCGTCCTGTGCCGCCTCCAGCTCGCCACCGCCCCGGACCCCGAAGTGGTCCTCGGCGGCAGCGTGTTGGCCGCCGGCCACCGGGCCCTCCTCGACGACGTCGAACGCAGACTCGGCGACGCCGTACCGGGCGTCCGCCCGGTAGTGTGCACTCAACCGCCGTTGCTCGGCGCCGCGTTGGCGGCCCTGGACCTCCACCCACGAGCGGACCCAGGGGCGGAGGCCCGGCTGCGCGCCGGGTTCCAGTGATCCGCTGTGCGGGCGGCCGCCGCGGGTCTCGTCGTAGCGGCCGTCGGCGGTCAACTCCTGGTGCAGGAAGCCGTTCCTGTCGATCCAGACGTCGACGCGCGGGCTGCCGGTGAGGTCCTGGGCGGCCGGGGGCGTCCGTGCCGGACCAGAGCACCGGCCGGCCGTCCGCCACGAGGTCCGACACCCACCAGCAGGGCGCCGACGAGCAGGACGTCGGCGCCGCGCAGGGTTCCGTGTGGGTGGTGCTCTTCGCCTGCTCCTGGAGTGGGTGGCTGCTGCACGGCGGCCTGGTCGCGTCCGAGGAACGCAACCAGGCCGCCGTCACCCCCGGAGTCCCGCACCCGCCCTGCGCTCAGCCCGCGGCGGCCGCGAGCGCGCCGAGCGCGCTGGCCTGCGTACGCCAGTCGGTCTGGTTGGGGCTGGTGCCCGCCCAGCGTTCACCGAGCGCGTTGAGGTTGGACCGGTCCTGCGCCCACAGGGTGTCGGCCTGCTTCTGGATGTAGGCGCGGTAGGTGCTGGAGCCGGTCGCCTTCGCCAGGTCGGCGAAGTTCCGCACGAAGATGCCCTTGAACTGCTTCTGGTTGTCGTCGCAGGACGCGGAGCCGACGTCGCAGGATTCGGTGAGCACCCCGCCGACGGTCAGCGTCGGACTGCTGATCGCCGCGTCCGCCAGGGTGCGGGCGGTGGCCAGCAGCGAGCTGTCGCCGGTCGTCTTCCACAACTCCGTGAAGGCGCCGATGGCCAGCCCCTGGTTGTAACTCCACACGGTGGAGCCGTTGTTGGCGCAGGACGAGCTCAATCCGTCGTTGACCAGCCCCGAGGAGTTGATCATCCCGCTGGCCCGGTACCAGGCGGCCGAGGTCTTCGCCCGCTGGAGCCACACGGTGTCGCCCGCGACGCGCTGGTGCAGCGCGGTGGTCAGCCACAGGTACTGCCCGTTCGTCACCGCGTTCTTGTAGGTCTTCTCCCGGTCCCACCACACGCCACCGCCGCAGGTGCCGGTGTCCCAGTACTGCTGGATGTAATTGGCGATGGTGACCGCCTCGTTGAGGTAGCGCGCGTCGTGCGTGTAGTCGTACGCGTCGATCCACGCGATCGCCCACCAGCCCGAGTCGTCGATCGACCGGCTGATGAAGTCGCCCTCGATCGCGTCCGAACTCCGCGTCCCGGCCGGGAAGACGCCCTTGTTCTGGTCGAAGGTGCGGGCGATGACCCAGTCGTAGTCGTGCGTGCCCGTGGTCTTCGCGAAGTCGATGACGGAGGTGAGGGTGGCCGCCGAGTTCCACCAACTGCTGGGCCACCAGCCGTTGTAGGGGTCGTACGACGTCATCAGCGCGTCCGCCGCCGCGCGTGCCCTGCTCGGCACGGGCCGGTACCACGCGGTGCAACTGCCCTCGTTGTGGCTCGCCTCCCGGCCGCAGGCGCGGACCGCGCCGCCGTAGAGGAGACCGCGCGGATCACGGGTCGCGTACATCGCGGTGCGGGTCGTGGTCGCTCCGGACGGGGTGCTGGTACGGCCGAGGGAGGAACCGTCCGGCCAGGTCGAGCCGCCGTCCCAGGAACGGTCCAGCCAGATCTCGTCACCGGCGCCACCGGTGTCGATGCTCGCCCAGGCCGCCGCGTTCTTCTGGTCGACGTGCAGCCGAATCGTCCGGCCGTACAGGGTCGTCGACGGGACCGGCTGCTCGTCGCCCGCCGCCTGGCCCGCGCTCGTGCCGTCGCAGAGGGTGTCGCAGACCGTGGGGTAGACCCAGTTCGTGCAGCCGACGCCGGCCGCGTCGCCGCAGGCCCGGACCAGGCCGCGCTTGTGGTTGCGCGGGTCGGTGATGTTGTACATCAGCGTCCTGGTACCGGTCCAGGTGCTCGGGATGCTCGCCTTGCCGAGCAGGCCGTCCCAGGTGGCGCCGCCGTCCCAGGAACGGTCCAACCACACCGCGTCACCGGTCGCGCCGTTGTCGATGCTGGCCCACGCCATGTCGTCCGCGTCGGACACATGGAGCTGGACGCGCCGTCCGTTGAGCGTCTTGTCCGGCACTGGAAACGTTTCCTGCCTGGCCTGCGAAGGATCCAGCGTGTCACAGGCCAGGACGCACACCTGGGTTGCGGAGGCCGCCGGCGTCGCGGCCGGTACCAGTGCCACGAACGCGAGGGCGGCCGTCAGCAGAAAACTGAGGAACCGTGGTCTGACAACGATGTCGAAGTCATGTAGGGACACCGGAACTCGCCTCGATTTCACGATGGGGGACGCCGGGTGTGAATGGATTCAGCTCTGGATCAATGGTCCATACCTCTACCGTCCTCGACGCAGTGAACCGGCTTGGTGCGGCCCTGTCAATGTCGTAAGGCGCGCTTTTTACTCGGGAGTTGAAGGCTTTCGCGATGGGTTGACACCCGCTCACCCGGCGCCCATCATCGGTGCGAACTTCGGCGAGTCATCTCGCGTACCCGTTGCCCTTCCGCCTCCAGGTCCCCGCAGTCGATCTTTTTGAATCGATTCACACACCTGGTTGTCCAGTTGGGCGACTGGTTCCCCCACCGATCCGGGAGGCACTCATGCGCCGCCGCAGGCCATCGCAGAACCGAAAGCCCAGACCGGGACCGCTAGTCGGGCTCACCATGGCGGTGGCAGCGGCGCTGGCC
Organism: Streptomyces sp. NBC_01478; assembly: GCF_036227225.1. Classification (GTDB taxonomy): domain Bacteria; phylum Actinomycetota; class Actinomycetes; order Streptomycetales; family Streptomycetaceae; genus Streptomyces. The sequence continues at coordinate 9,795,896 of NZ_CP109444.1, forward strand.
GCGACCCCGGCCCTGTCCGCCGGCGCGGCACCGGCGACCGCAACGCCAGCCCCCAAGGCGGCACTTGACGCCGTGAACTACTCGCCGACCTCGCGCACCGTCAAGCCGACCGCCGTCTACCGCACCTCCGGCAGCGTCGCGAACCCGACGAACATCCTGAGCGGACAGGCGACCCGGATCTCCGGCTCGCAGTCGGCGGTCACGCTCGACTTCGGGAAGGAGGTCGGCGGATTGGTAACGTTGTCATTCGGCAGCACCAGCTCCAGTGGTCAACGCGTCGGCCTGGCCTTCAGTGAGTCGTCCCAGTACGTGGGCAACAACAGCGACCGCAGCAGCGGCCGGGACGGCGAGGACGGCGCTCTCTACGCCACGCCCACCGCCAACGGGACGTACACGATGCCCACCGCCCAACTGCGGGGCGGCTTCCGTTACTTGACCGTCTTCCTGGACAGCTCGGGCTGGGTGGACCTCAACGGCGTCAGCCTCAACTTCACCGCGGCACCGGGGAAGGCGAACCCGGCCGACTACCCCAACTACTTCACGTCCAGCGACGAGTTGCTCAACCGCATCTGGTACGCCGGTGCGTACACCGTGCAGTTGAACACCATCGCCTCCAACCAGGGCCGCGCCTGGCCCCCGCCCTCCTCGGCGTGGGACAACAGCGCCACCGTCGGCGTGGGCGATTCCGTGCTGGTCGACGGCGCGAAGCGTGACCGCACGGTCTGGCCCGGCGACATGGGCATCGCCGTCCCCACCCAGTACGCGTACTCCAACGACCTCACCTCGACCCGCAACGCGCTCACCACGATGTACAACGCGCAGTCGTCGGCGGGTGAAATCCCGTGGTCCGGGCCGCCGTTCAATCTCACCGGCTCGGACACCTACCACACGTGGACGCTGCTGGGGACGTCCACGTACTACACGTACACCGGCGACCGGACGTGGCTGGACTCCGAATGGTCCAACTACAAGCGGGGGATGGCCTTCATCACCAACAAGATCGACGGCAACAACCTGCTCAACGTCACCCGCACCCAGGACTGGGCCCGGGTCGGCCAGGGCGGTGAGAACATCTCCGCCAACGCGCTGCTGTACGGGGCGCTCAGAGGCGGCGCGACCCTCGCCGCGGTGGAGGGCGACAGCGCGCTCGCCGCGAGCTGGAACAGCAAGGCCGACGCCATCAAGGCGGCGGCCAACTCCCGGCTGTGGGACGCCTCGAAGGGCATGTACAAGGACAACCCGACCAGCGGCCTGTACCCGCAGGACGGCAACTCCCTCGCCGTCTGGTACGGGTTGAGCGACTCCACGGCCAAGTCGAAGAGCATCATCGCGGGGCTCGGCAAGAACTGGGGCATCTACGGCCCGACCACCCCCGAATGGGGCGGCAACGTCTCGCCGTTCGCCGGCGGCATGGAGCTGAACGCCCGGTTCACCGCCAACGACGACTTCACCGCCCTGGACCAGATCCGCCGCACCTGGGGTCACATGCTCGACAGCGACATCGGGACGAAGAGCACGTTCTGGGAGGGCATCCAGTCCGACGGCGGCCTCGCGTACGGCGGTTCGTTCATGAGCCTGGCGCACGGGTGGTCCACCGCGCCCACCTCCACGCTCACCTTCGACGTGCTCGGCACCGCGCCCGAGTCGTCCACCGGGGCCTACCGCTTCGTCCCGCACCCCGGCGACCTGACCAGTGCCCAGGGCCGCATCACCATGCCCCAGGGCGCCATCAACGCGTCCTGGTCCCGCGACCCTTCGGCCGGCACCTACTCGGCCACGCTCTCCAGCCCGTCCGGCAGCACCGGCCGGATCGGCGTTCCGAAGCTCGGCGGCGACATCACCGTGACCGTGAACGGCACCGTCGTATGGCGGAACGGCGCTTTCACGCCGACCTCCGGCATCACCGGCGGCAGCCAGGACGACACCTACGTCTACCTCACCGGCGTCGCACCCGGCAGCTACACCGTCTCCGCCACCGGCCTCGGCAACCCGTCGCCGCCCGCCGAACCCGGCACCGGCGCCCTGCGCGCGGGCTACACCCGGTGCGCGGGCGAGGGCGGCACCTGCTCCTTCAGCGGCACCCGCTCGGTGGCCTACGGCGCCGGGACGTACACGTACAAGACCGTGACCAGCAGCACCGCCTGCTCCAACGACTCCTTCGGCGGCGACCCGGCGGCCAACCTCGTCAAGTCCTGCTACGTCGCCGACGTGGGCGGCCCGCCCGGATACACCGTCTGCGCGGCCGAGAACGGCACCTGCGCCGTGCCCGGCTACAACCGTGACGTCGCCTACGGCGCCAACGGCAACTTCGTCCACCAGGTCACCAACGGCTCCGTCGCCTGCACCAACGCCCACTTCGGCGATCCCATCGACGGCGTCGCCAAGTCCTGCTACCTGCCGCCCGCAGGAGCCCCGGCCGGTGGCTGGACCAAGTGCGCGGACCAGAACGGCACTTGTGCGGCGGCGGCGGGACAGCCGGTGATGTACGGCGCCTACGGAGCGTTCGCCACGGCCACCGCCACCGGCAACACCGCGTGCACCGACGCCACGTTCGGCGACCCCATCTCGGGTGAGTCGAAGGCCTGTTACACCGCCACCGGCACCCCGGTCGGATACGCCACCAACTGCGCGGCGGAAGGCGGGACTTGCGGCTTCAGCGGACAACAGACCGTCGCCTACGGCGCCCGGGGCCGCTTCCTCTACAAGGCGTTCACCGGTTCCGCCGCCTGCACGACGGCCGCCTTCGGCACCGACCCGCTCCCGAACGTGAGCAAGTCCTGCTACCTCACGTCCTGAGCGGCACAGCACCTCCGGCAGCCCCCAACTCCCCGCGTGCAGGGGGGCTGCCGGGTCACTCGTCGTCCTGTGCGGTGAGTGCGAAGGCCAGCAGGGCCGTCGTGGTGAAGTCCAGCGAGGGCTCCACCGTCTGCCAGGCGCCCACGTCGTCCACGTACCGCGAACCCTTGCCGTCGAAGTCGGTCCAGGCTCCCGACGGCGGGGCGGCGGTGCACTTCTTCATGGTCGGGAAGCCGTTCAAGTCGGCCAGTTTCTCCGCCGCGTTGGGGCCGTTGACCACCGCGCCCCGCAGGATCGCGCCCTTGCCGTCGTGGCTGCCCCGCAGGTTGGCCAACTGGTGCTCGGGGCAGTGCGGGTAGACCTCACCCGCGCCGATCATGAAGCTGGTTCCCCATGGGTTGGCGCCGAGCGCCCAGCCCCGCTGCCGCCCGGCGAAGGCCGCGTAGCGGGTGTCCCCGGTGGCCTTTGCGTAGAGGCGCGCGGTGGCCACCAGGCCGAAGGTGTGCGGTACGGCGTCGAAGTCGTCGTAGACCGCACCGGCACCGAACGGATCGTGCCCGGCACGGTCGACCCCGTCCTCCAACTGGCGCCGCAGGTCCTTGTACAGGTCTCCGGCCCCGACGCCATTGCTGCGGGCGCCGTCCAGGACGGTGGCCAGGTCGGCATGGGCCAGGGCGCTGACGTCCGCGACGTTGAGGGTGCCCTTGACGTCGGAGTCCAGGTAGGCCCGGGCCCAGTGGGCCGCCTCGTCGGTCCAGTCGCCTTCCCGGTCGTCACCCAACTCCCGGGCGGCCAGCGCCAGTTCGGCGCCCGCGAACTCCATGTCGTCCTGCCAGGAGTCCTCGGGATAGAAGCCGCTGGGGAAGGCGGTGACGAGCGGCTTGTCGGGGTCCGGGTCGGTGTCGGCCCGGTCGTAGACGGCGGCGGCCTTCTCCAGCCACTCCTGGGCCCGGTCCGGGTCGCTGTCGGCCGTGCGCCGCGCGGCGAGGGCGAACACCGCGGCCACCCGTCCCGCCAGACTCGGAGTGATCGGCTCGCCCGGCGCGTTCGCGCGGAACACCGGCCGGTGCTTGATCGTGTAGTCCGGATCACCGGGCGACACGTCGCGCCGGTCGTCGGCCTCCGGCAGCCGCCACACGTCGTGGTCCGTGCGTACGGCGTCGTTGCCCGCGCCGATGCCGACCTGGGCGTAGAGCGTTCCGCTGTCGCCGTCCCACATCTTGTCCAGCCATGACAGACCGTGGTCGGCCTCGGCGGACAGCGCGGGCATGGCGGGCAAGTCCCTTTCGGCGAGAAGGAGTTCGGCGGTCGAGTAGGAAGTGGTGCCGGCGAACTTGAGGAAGTCGCCCGCGTCGAACCAGCCGCCCGCGGCATCGACCGTGTCACCGGTCGGGGTCAGGTGTTCGTCGAGGAGTTCCTCACCCGCCTCGTCGTAGTGCGGGTCGGCGTAGACGGCCGCGTCCTCGTCGGCGAGATGGGACGGGCCGTGCCGGAGGACCCCGGGCAGCACGTCGGCTCCGTCGCGCTGGGCCTGGAGGAAGCGGACGTTGTCCCGGACCAGCGGGGTCATCAGCTCGCTCGCGTCGGCGATCCGGAAGGCGGGGGAGCGGCCGGCCGCGGTGCCGGAAAGGACGATGCGGTAGGTGCCGGGGGCGTCCAGTCCGGAGAGGTCGACCGTGCGCACCGAGGGGTACTTGGCGTTCCAGTGGCCGGTGACGGCGCCGAGCCGGCCCGCCGTGACCACCTTGTCCCGCGCGTCGACCACCTTGAAGCGTGCCCCCGCGAGTGCCTTCGTGGGTCCCATGACGTAAGCCTGCTTTGTCTCGCCGCGCACATAGCCGACCTGGTCGACCCGGACGGCCACATGGGCGGCGGACGGTGTGGCGGCCTCGCCGTGGACATTCAGGCCGACGAGTACGGCGCCGATGGTCACGGCGGTCGTGGTGACCAGCAGAAAAGGGCTGCGCAATACGTTCATGCGCCCACGGTGCCGGGACCTTCATGAGATGACGATGAGGACGCCGGGGGTGCGTCCGCGGGGAGCCGGAGTTCGGCGAGCAGGCCGCCGCCAGGAGCGTCCGTGAGGCGGGCGGTGCCGTGGTGCAGACCGGCGACCCAGCGGACGATGGCGAGGCCCGCGCCCGTGCCTGGACCGGTCCCGGTGACACCACGTGCGAACACGCGTTCGCGGTCCGCGAGCGGTACGCCGTCCCCGTGGTCGCGGACCGTGACCAGCCCCGGCGCGACGGTGACCTCCACCGGCGAACCGGCCGGCCCGCCGTGCCGCTGCGCGTTCTCCACCAGATTCCGTACCGCCTGCGCCAGCAGATCCGGATCGCCGCGCACCACCACCGGTTCGGCCGTCACCGTCACACTGTCGTGGTCCGGCAACTCCTCGACCGTGGTCTCCACCAACTGGTCCAGCCGCAACGGCACCAGCTCGACCCGCTGCGCCCCCGACTCCAGCCGGGCCCTGGCGAGCAGCCCGGTGACCAGTCGGCTCAGCCGGTCGACCAGCCGTAGCGTCTCGTCGGACGAGCCGCCCCGCTCGACGGTGAGCCGCAGGGTCGTCAGCGGTGTCCGCAGCTCGTGCGCCGCCTCGGCCAGGAACTGCTCCTGCTGACCGAGCCCGCGCAGCGCGGGCCGCATGGCCCGACCGGACAACAGATGTCCTACGGCCGCCGCGCAGCACACCAGCGCTGTGCAGCCGAGGGCCAGCCAGCGCACCAGGAGGTCGTGATCGCGTTCGCTGCGCGCCAGTTCCGTGCCGACGAGTACGGCCGCCCCGATCCGGTCCCCGTCCCAGACCGGAGCCGCCGCCCACCGCAGCCGCCCGCCCTTGGTGGCGGACGCGCTGACTTGGACCGTTCCCTGCTCGTCCAGGACGCTGTGCCAGACCTCGTCCAACCGGTCCGTGTCGGGCAGCGACGACCGTCCGGGTACGACGTTCCGCACGGTCGGCGTCTTCCCGGGCGCCGCCTGCAGGATCGCCAACACCTGGGCGCCCTGGGCGAGTTCGTCCTCCCGCAACGGCTCCAGGTGCAGGACACCCGCGTCGAACCAGACCGCGCGCGACAGCCCCGCCGCGCGGCTGCCCACCTCGTGGTCGAGGCCGGAACGGCGGGACGCGGCGTCGATCCGGACGGCGACCACGGCGAGTACGACGAGACAGGCCGCGGTCGTCGAGGCGAACAGGAGCGTCATCAGCCGGCGGGTGCGCCGCAGCCGGGCCACGGCGGGCGAGGGGGCGGACGCCGGGTCGCGGTGCTTCACTCCTCGCCGCCCAGGCGGTAGCCGACACCGCGCACCGTCGCGATCGGATCGGGCGGCCCGAGCCGTCTGCGCAACTGGCCGATCAACACGTCCACGACATTGGACATCGGCTCGCTCGCCTCGTCCCAGCAGCTCTCGATCAGCTCGCTGCGCGTGACGACCTCGCCCGCCCGCAGCATCAGCAGCTCCAGCACCGCGAACTCCTTGGCCGACAGGCTGAGCAGCACCCCGGCCCGGGTCACCCGGCGCCGCGGCAGATCCAGCTCCAGATCGCCCGCCCGCAGGACGGACGGCCGCGCGGGCTGCTCCCTGCGGCACAACGCCCTTACCCGTACGACGAGTTCGGCGAAGGCGAACGGCTTCACCAGGTAGTCGTCCGCGCCGTGCTCGAAGCCGGCCACCCGGTCGCCGACCGCGTCGAGCGCCGTCAGCAGCAGGAAGGGCAGCACCGATCCCGCCCGGCGCTGTGCGGCGAGCAGCGTGAGGGAGTCGCCGTCCGGGACCGAGCGGTCGGCCACGACACAGTCGTAGCGATGGACGGAGAGCTTGAGATCCGTCTCGGCCAGCGTGCGGGCGAGGTCCACCGCGAACCCCGCGTCCCGCAGTCGATCTGCGACGACGGGCCCCAGCTCAAGATCGTCCTCCAAGACCAATACGCGCATGGCCCGGAGCTTAGTGGTCGTGTTTCGAAGTCCTTCGGGGGTTGACCCCTTAATGAATGTTGTGCGTGAAGCGTTGGCCGGAGAGGTTCTCACGACCCGCCGTGGGAGCCCCTGGTCACGGGTTCTGAGCTTGTACTCCGGTGTCGAGACGGAGTTCGGCGGTGAGGTTGATGAGGCAGCTCAGGGCGTCAGTCGCGCGATCGGGATCGCGGGCGAGGGCGGCGTCCAGCAACTCTCGGTGCTCGTCGGGCAGGGCGGGGTCGGCGGGTGCGGGGTCGGCGGCGGGGTCGGGGTGTGACCAGCGCCGGTAGAGCTCGGCTTCCTCGCGCAGGGCATTGGCCATGGCCAGGAGTCTGCGGTTGGCGCAGCCGTCGAGCAGGGTGTGGTGGAAGGCGGCATGGGCCAGCAGCCAGTCGGGGGTGGGGCGGTCGGGTGCGGCCGGGTCGGTGCGCGGGGTGCGTTCGAAGCGGTGGTGGGCGGCGACCAGTCGTGACTCCCAGGCAAGGTCGCCGTCCGTGATGGCCCGCCGTAGGACGAGGGTTTCGATCTGCAGCCGTGCGTCGCCGAGTTCGGCGTGGCCGGCTTCGCTCAGGGGGGCGACCTGGAAGCCGAGGTGGGCCTCGGAGCGGACCAGACCGCGCTCGGCCAGGCGGATCAGGGCCTCGCGGATCACTCCGACGCTGGCTTCGTAGCGGGCCGCCAGGTCGGGGAACTTCAGCCGCTGCCCGGGCAGCAGCCGGCCGCTGAGGATGTCCGCGCGCAGGCGGGCGTGGACGTCATCGGTACGAGTGCGCTTGGGCGGGACATCAGACGGCATACCAGCAATCCTACGCGCCACCGAAACACCCGTTAACTTTCGAAAGTATTTTGCGTCTTCGAATTTGATGTGTTTCAGTGGAACCACGCCACCCCGGACAGCCACCGGCGTGGAAGCAACAAGGCAAGGAGAGTCCCGTGCGGATCGCCAACCTGAACGGACGACTGGTCCTGCTGACCGCGCAGGGCGCACTGGACGTCGAACAGGCCAGCGCAGGCGCCTTCGCCGCGGACCCGCAGGCCGTCTACGAGAACTGGACGGCGTTCACCCACTGGGCCGCCCAGGCCGACGATCTCGCGGGCATCCCCTACGACGAACGCGATCTGGGAGCCCCGGCACCGCGCCCGCGTCAGGTGCTGGCCGTCGGCCTGAACTACCGCGCCCACGCCGGCGAGAACGACGTCGTCGTCCCCGACGCCCCGGCGGTGTTCACCAAGTTCCCCAGTTCCGTCACCGGCCCCTGCACACAGGACCGCCTGCCCGAGGGGCACGTCGACTGGGAGGCGGAGCTGGTCGTGGTGATCGGCAGACGTGCCTGGCAGGTGGCCGAGGCCGACGCCTGGTCGCACGTGGCCGGACTGACCGTCGGCCAGGACCTGTCGGAGCGCCTCGCCCAGTTCGCCGGACCGGCCCCGCAGTGGGGACCGGCCAAGTCCCACCCCGGCTTCTCCCCGACCGGGCCCTGCCTGGTCACCCCGGACGAGTTCGCTAACCCCGACGACCTGGAGATCGGCTGCTCGCTCGGCGACGACGTCCTGCAGAAGGACCGCACCGCCAGCATGGTCTTCTCCGTCCCCGCGTTCATCGCCGCCATGTCGCACAACCTGCCGCTGCTGCCCGGCGACATCCTGTTCACCGGGACCCCGGCCGGGGTCGGCCTGGCCCGTACCCCGCCACGATTCCTCGCCCCCGGCGACGAGCTCACCACCTGGATCGAAGGCATCGGCACCATCCGCCAGACCTTCGCCGCGTAACCACCCGGACAGCGCCGCCCATCCGGCTCTGCCGCCGCCCACCGCAACACTCGACAAGGCCCCTGATCCATGTCCCCGTTCCGCCGCGCCAAGACCACCGACACCCCCACCACCACTCCCCAGGAGGCCCTCGTGCCCGCCAACCCCTTCGACAAGCTCCCCCCGGTCCCCTCCTTCACCGTCACCAGCACCGACGTCAAGGACGGCGAGCCGCTGGCCCCGCCGCAGTACTCCGCCCGCACCGGCATCCCCACCGCCGCCGACGCCTCCCCCCAGCTGTCCTGGACCGGCTTCCCCGAGGCCACCAAAAGCTTCGTGGTCACCATGTACGACGCCGACGCCCCCGTCCCGGCCGGTTTCTGGCACTGGGCCCTGGCCGACATCCCCGCCGCGGTGACCGAGCTGGCCACCGGCACGGGCGCGCCCGGCGGCCAGGGCCTGCCGGCCGGTGCGTTCCATGTCCCCAACGACGCCCGCCTGGCCTTCTACGCCGGCGCCATGCCCCCGCCCGGCACCGGCAGGCACCGCTACTTCATCGCCGTCAACGCTCTCGACGTGCCCTCAGTCAAGGACCTCGGCGTCACCGACGACTCCACCCCCGCCGTGCTGTACTTCAGCATCCTCCAGCACACCATCGCCCGCGCCCTGATCACTCCCTGGGGCGGCGAAGGCTGACACAGCCTCCTCAACGACCGGTTCGGGGTCCGCAGCCACACGGCCGCGGACCCCGAACCCACTTTCCCGGCCGAACCGCCACGCCTGCCGGCCGCAGCCCCGCCGCACCCTGCACGCCACGGCACAACTGCTCGGAGCGGAGTGTGGACGCTGCGCTGCCCGGACAAGGACGCAGATTTCCGGCGGCGGCCCTTCCGCCCACCGCTTCCGAAGGATCGACACCCCGCCGCACATGCCTGCCCATCCAGCCATACGCGTGACACTGACCGCCGCAGAACGTCACCGACTGAAGAAGGCGGCCTACGGTCACAAGACCCTTCACCTGGCCCGGATGCGCGCACAGATCGTGCTGCCACGCGGCCCGGGGCGCTCCAACGCGCGCATCGCCCGTGAGACGGGTCTGCATCGGGACACCGTGCGCTGCTGGCGGAGCCGGTTCGCAGACGGCCGCCTGTCCGCCCTGGCCGACGGCAAACGTTCCGGCCGCCCGGCCCCCTTCACACCCCTGCAGGTCGCCCACGCCAAGGCGCTGGCCTGTCAACTGCCTGCCGAGAGGGGCGTGCCGCTGGCGCGGTGGTCGTGCCCGGAGCTGGCTGCCGAACTCACCGCGCGCGGCATCGCGGACACCATCTCGGCGTCCACCGTGCGCCGCTGGCTGCACCAGGACGCCCTCAAGCCCTGGCAGTACCGGTCGTGGATCTTCATGACCGACCCCGGTTCCGGGCCAGGGCCCAGCTGGTCCTTGACCTGTATGCCCGTGCCTTCGAACGTGTCCCGCTCGGCGAGGACGAGTACGTGATCTCCGCAGATGAGAAGACCTCCATCCAGGCCCGCTGCCGCTGTCATCCGACTCTGGCCCCGGGCCAATCCCGCGCGATGCGCGTCAACCACACCTACGAGCGCGGCGGAGCTCTGGCCTACCTGGCTGCCTACGACGTCCACCAGGCGAAGGCCTTCGGTCGCTGTGAGGCAACCACCGGGATCGTGCCGTTCATGAACCTGGTCGAACAAGTCATGACCGCCGAGCCCTACACCAGCGCGAAACGCGTCTTCTTCATCGTCGACAACGGCTCCTCCCACCGCGGCCGGCGGTCCATCGACCGCCTGGCGGCCAGGTTTCCCAACGCGATCCTGGTCCACACCCCCGTCCACGCCTCCTGGCTGAACCAGATAGAGATCTTCTTCTCCATCGTGCAGCGGAAGGTCGTGACGCCCAACGACTTCACCGACCTCGACGAGGTCCGGGATCGGCTCCGAGCATTCGAAGACCGCTACAACGCCACGGCACAGCCGTTCCAGTGGAGGTTCACCACCTCAGGCCTGGACGATCTGCTGGCCCGACTCGACCGCCGCCAACCCGGCCGGCAAGAAGAATCCTCCGTCGCCTTGGCCGCATGATCAACCCCCGAAGGATTTCCGGAGCCAACCACTTAGGCGACGGCGGGGCGCGCACCCGGACGCCGTACGCCGAGTGCGCGCCCCGCCGCGTTCGGTGATCAACTGCTGGGCACGGTGTCCTCGAAGGTGGTGCCCGCGCCGCGGTAGGCCGCGACCTTCGCGGCGACCTGCGCCGGGGTGAGAACCTGGTCCTTGACGTGCAGGACGTAGTCGACCTGCTCGTCGTAGGCGCGGGCGGTGGAGCTGGTCAGGCCGCCGAAGTCGATCAGCCACTGGTTGAAGTTGATCGACATCGGCCGCTCCGGGAGGTACGCGGCGTCGTGGGTGCCGAAGAGCTGGCCGTCGATGTAGTACTTGATGCTGCTGTTGTCGATGGTCAGCACCAGGTCGTGCCAGCCGTTGTAGCTCTGCCGGCCCTCGGTGTGCTGGTTGACCGCGATCCACGGGTCGGCCTGGTAGGTCTCCCAGGACGTCGTGTACAGGATGTTGGAGGTCTCGCCCCAGCCGCCGTTGGGGAGGTACTCGAAGTCGTACTCGGAGTAGTCGTCCGCCAGCGGTGCGGTGAGGTCGTTGATGGTGAAGAAGGTCTGGACGAGGTGGTCGCCGTCCGGGCCGGACTTGGGCGCGTCGTTGAACTTGACCCGGGCCGCGTAGGTGCCGTTCTTGAACTTCCGTGTGTTGGTGACGACTTCGGTCTGCTTGGTGCTCTCGCCGGTGCCCGCCGTCGACGTCTCCAGATTCATCACGGAGTTGCCGCTCGTGCTGGCGAAGGTGACGTTCTGCGGCGCCCAGGTGGCACCGGAGACACCGGGACCGCCGGAGGTGGAGCGCACGCCCCAGCCGTGCGCCGAGATCTTCGGGTCGTTGTAGGCGCTGTAGTTGAAGTCGTCGAACAGGGTGGCGCCGGTGGGTGGGGGGGCGGTCGGCGGGTCGGTGGGCGGGTTCGTCGGGTCGTTGCCCGCGGGGGCCGTGCCCCAGAGTGTGGTGCCGGCCAACTGTGCCGTGACCTTGGACCAGTCGGCGTACGAGGTCTGGGAGGCGCCGAAGGAGTAGTCGTCGCTCTGGTTCAGGGTCTGCCAGGTCGACTGGTAGAAGCGCAACTGCATGTCGCTGGTGTCGGCGCCGGGCGCGAGGGTGCCGGCGCCGGAGGTGAAGCCGATCTCCAGGTAACGGTCCGCCGTGGCCGTCGGGTTGGCGAGGGTGCCGAACGTGCCCGTGATGTTGGCGCAGCCCTTGACGGCCCAGGAACACGCGAAGCGGTAACTCGCGCTCGCCGAGTCCGCCTTGAAGTAGTAGCGGAGCTTGACGTTCGCCAACGGCACCGTGGTGGAGCCGGTGTTCTTCACCTTGAACCACGGCTCGGCCTGGTCGGCGGTGGCTCCCGTGGCGCTGGTGCGGTACTGGACGCTCAGCCCGTCGCCCGCAGCGCTCGCGGTGGACGGCATGGCGGTGAGCGCGGCGGTGCCCAGGGCCACCGCGACGGCGGCGGACGCGGCGGCGCGGAGTCTGTTCTTCGCCGACCTCGTGTCGAACCTCGTGTCGAGTCTCATGTCGTGCCTCTCCAGAAGGGTGGGGTGATTCCGGAACGGGACAGGTGAGCGGGCGGTACTGGAACGGGACAGGTGAGCGGGTGGTACCGGAACGGGACAGGTCAGGAGCGGTACCGGACGCCGAGTGCGGCCAGGCGGGCCGTGTGGTCGTCGAGCCGGGAGCGGAAGTCCGTCCAGTCGGTCGCGCCGCTCCAGGCGCGGTCGGCCAGGGCGCACAGGCGGGGGTAGGTGAGGTACTCGATCCGCTCGGGCGTCGTGACGAACTCGGTCCACAACTGGGCCTGGGTGCCCAACACCCGCTCGGTCGCGCCCCGTTCGGCGTCCTCGGGCACGGGGTCGTGGGCGTGGACGGTCCGCAGATCGACGACGCCGCCGGGCTGGGCCGGGGGCTCGCCCGGGTCCGCGGACTGGGCGTAGTCGAGATAGGTCGCCCGGTGCTCGGCGTTCACGACGGGGTGGCCGCGGCGGGCCGCCGTCAGGGTGTGGGCCGCGTCCCGCCAGGTCATCACCGTGAAGTCCAGGGGCAGTTCGGCACCCGTCTCGGCCCAGCCGACCGGGCGCCGCCCGCGTTGCACGAGGAACTCGCCGATCTGCCCGAGGAACCAGCCGTGCAGCGCCGCGGGGCTCGACAGGCCCTGCGCCAGGGCCCGTTCGCGGGCGGCGGCACTGTGCGTCCACTCGGCGGTGGGGCACTCCTCGCCGCCGACGTGGATGTACGGCGAGGGGAAGACGTCCATGACCTCGTCGAGGACCGTACGGCAGAAGTCGAGGACCTCGTCGTGGACCCCGAGGACGGTGTCGCACACGCCCCAGCGGGTCCAGACGTCGAGGACACGCTCCGGGTTGTTGCCCAGCCGGGGATAGGCGGCGAGGGCGGCCCGCACATGGCCGGGCATCTCTATCTCCGGCATGACGGTGACTCCGCGAGCCGCCGCATAGCTCACCAGGCCGGTGAGTTCGGCCCGCGTGTAGGACCCGGCGTGCGGGACGCCGTCGTGCAAGTCGCTCCCGGCGGGCCCCTGTTGGGACTCGGCGCGGTGACTGCCTATCTCGGTGAGCTTGGGGTAGGCGGAGACCGGCATGCGCCAGCCCTGGTCGTCGGTGAGGTGCAGATGGAACGTGCCAATCTTGTGCAGGGCGAGCAGGTCGACGTACCGGCGCAGATAGGAGACCGGCTGGAAGTGCCGGGCCACGTCCAGCATCGCGCCGCGCCACGGGTGCCGGGGGAGGTCGGTGATCTCGACGCACGGCAGTGCCCAGCGCGTATCCGGCTGCGGAGTCTCCGACAGGGCTTGCGGGGGCAGGAGTTGACGGATCGTCTGGATTCCGCGCAGCAGGCCGGTGAGGTGCGCGGCGCGCAGGAGTACGGCGTGCGGGGCGACGGTGAGCGCGTAGCCCTCCTCGCCGAGGCCGGTGAGACCCGCGAGAGCGGGGTCGAGCGTCAGGGTCAACTGCCCCACCGGGGACGGCCGCAGAGGCAGTCCGGTGGCCGGGGCGAGCAGGGTGCGCAGCAGGTCCGCGGCCGGTTCGGCGCCCGCGCCGATGTGTAGCGCGGTGTCGGTGTCGAGCGTGAACTGCCCTGGCCGGACAGCCGACTTGGCGGGGCGGGGGACGAGGGAGAGCACGGAACGCTGTGCGGGCATGGATCGTCTCCGGGGCGGGGCGTGTGGGGGAGGTGCACCTGGGGAGGGTGTGAGCGGCCGCCTGACCACCTGACCAGTGAAGCCCACTGGACAGCTCACCTGTCGATGTGGGGATGAAGGTGGCATAGACCAATGCGGGCGTCAACCCCCTTTGCCGCAAGGTGACTTGGCGTGCCGGTCGATCCGGATGGGAAGGATCATCGCCCGGAGGTGGTTACACTGCGCGGGTCAACAGGGCGATGGCGGGCTACCGTTGGTCAACTGGTCAAGTGGCCGACCAGGGACTCCGCGCAGGGGGAAATACGACATGAAGGCCGACGCGCCAGGTGCGGTGCTCAAACGGGAGCGGGTCCGGGACTTCATCCTCGACCTCGTCGAGTCGCACCACCCGGGGGACGCGATCCCCTCCGAGCGCGTCCTCTGCGCCCAACTGGGCGTCTCCCGCCCGACCTTGCGCGCGGCGGTCGACGAACTCGTCGCCGCGGGGCTGCTGGTGCGGGAACACGGGCGCGGCATGTTCGTGGCGCCCGAGAAGATCACCCAGGAACTCGTCTCCGGCGAACAGACCATGACGGCCCCTCAGGCCTCCGGCACCTGGTCGAGTCGCCTGCTGGAGTTCACCACCATCCCGGCCGGCGCCCGCGTGGGCCGCAGGCTGCGCCTCTCGCCCGCCGCCGAGATCGTGTACGTGGCACGGCTGCGCCTGGTCGACGGCGCCCCGATGGCCATCGAGCACCTGCACATCCGGGCCGACCTCGTCCCCACGCTGTCCGCACGGGAGTTGGAGGCCGGCGACCTGTACGAACACCTCCGGGAACAGCACGGCGTGCACGTCCAGGAGGCGGTCCAGGCGATCGAGCCGACCGTCGTCACCCGCGCCGAGGCCGAACTCCTCGACGTTCCCGAACTCTCCCCGGCCCTGCTCTTCGAGCGCCTCACCTCGGACACCACGGGCCGGCCCGTCGAATACGTCCACTCGATCTACCGCGGGGACCGCTACCGCATCGTCTCCCGCCTCACCCTGGGCCCCTCGGTCACGGCCCCGTCGACCCCTCTCGGCCACCATCCGGGCATCCCCCCGGGCGACTTCGCCCACCGGGACACGATCGCGGCGTCCACGCGGGGGGACATTCAGTCGGCGTCGTGAGCCGTGTCCCGCGCGCGGGTGACGGAGTCGTAGAAGGTCTTCGGATCGTCGGCGTGCAACCGGATCACCCGTACGAGGCGCGGGGTGCCGAGGAACGTCGGCGCGTCGACCGGTTCGGCCAGTTCGAGGGTGAGGGAGGTCTGCGAGCCGACGGGCAGGTTCAGCTCGCCGTCCTTCTTCTCGTGGGTGTACCGCGTCTCGCGCCGGACGGCGGCGATCCGGGCGACGGGAACATGGAGGTCGACATGGGCCGCCTGCCGGACGCGCAGGACGCCCCCGGCCAGGACGTGCGGCCGGGTGACGGCGGCGGCGTGCATACCGAGGACGAACAGCACGGTGTAGACGTCGACGACCAGAAGCACGGCGTGGACGACGGGCCAGCGGGCGAGCAGGAACGACAGCGCGACCGTCTCGGCCACGCACACGAACGTCAGGCCGTACATCATGGCGGCCTGGTCGCGGGCGTGCGGGAAGACCGCGTCGGCCCCGCCGACACCATGCGGACGGCGGGCCGCCCACCGGACCAGGCTCGTCAGGATCCGCGCCTCGTGCGCCACGTACCGGGCCAGGCGCTCGGGCACGAGCCGCGCGAGCGCCTCGCGCCGGGACAGTCCGAGCCGCCGTAGCCGCAGCCAGACGTACGCCTCGGCGCCGAGGAGCAGCAACAGGAGCAGCTTGGCGGCGAGCAGCACGGTGTCGGGCACCGGAATCCCGCTGAACAGGCAGCAGGCCAGCGCGAGTTGGGCGGGCACCGCGACGGCGCGCAGCTTCCGCTGGACCGGTCCTCGCACGGGGGCTTCGGGCAGGGGTGCCCGGATCTCCGGCGTTGTCATGACGGTGAATCCGGTCGGCGCCGCACGAGTTCGATCGCACGGAGCACCGCCGCCGACTGGGCCGGTGCCAGGTCCGCGAAGATGACGTCGGTCAGACCGCCGTCGGGCCTGTCGGGGAGACCCGCGATCAGATCGGCGGGCAGCAGGGCCGCCAGGGCGGTGGCGGCACGGGTCACCCCGGGGTCGTCCGGCTCCTTGTCGGCCAGGGCGTCCAGCAGGCCGTACATCTCGGCGGCGTGCTCCTGCATCCCCCGCAGCGTGTCCATCAGCCGGACCCGCTCCGCCTCGGGCGCCACGGTGTCGAGGAGGGCCAGGATCTCCCGGTCCTTCGCAGCCATGGGGGAGTCCGGCAGCTCGCCGAGGCCCGCCAGCAGCGCGGTGAGCTGTGGCGACAGCGGCGCGTCGGCGGTCAGCCGCCCGGCCCGGGCCTCCGCAAGCAGTGTGGCGAGCCGTTGGCGTCGCTCCCGGACGACCGCCTCCTGCCGTCCGAGGTCCTCGTCCAACTCCTGCAGTACTTCCACCAGTTCGCGGCCCTCGTCGTCCGCGAGGACGTCACGCACCTCGTCGAGACCGAGGCCCAGCTCGGTCAGCCGACGGACGCGGGCCAGCAGGACGGCGTCCCGGATGCCGTACTCGCGGTAGCCGTTGCTCCGCCGTACGGGTTCGGGCAGCAGCCCGAGATGGTGGTAGTGCCGCACGGCCCGCGGGGTGACCCCGACGAGGGCGGCGATCTCGCCGATTCGCATGACTTCAGTAGAAACCCTGACGTCGCGGCAAGGTCAAGGCGACTCGTGAGCTGCTTGACCTTGCCGCGGCGTCAGGGTCTGTACTCATGCGCAACCGGCCCGGAGCGATCACCGAGCTCACGGCGCCACCGTGGAAAGGACACCGACATGACCACCACCGAGAGGAACATGGACCTGCTGCGCACGGCGTACCGGTCGCTGGAGAAAGGTGAACTCGACGCGTGCGTAGGGATGTTGACGGAGGACTTCCTCGCCAACGTTCCCGGCCTGCCCGACCCGCTGCACGGCCGCGAGGTCTGGCGGCAGGGTGCGCGGGCCATGCTGGACGCCTTCCCCGATCTGAGGGTCGACGTCCAGGACATGTTCGCCGTAGGTGACAAGGTGACGGCGCTGGTCTCGTTCCACGGCACGCACCAGGGCGCGTTCCAGCAGTTCGAGGCGACGGGCCGGCAGGTCGCCTACCGGAGCATCGAGGTCTACCGCTTCGAGGGCGACCGGATCGCCGAGGAGTGGGTCGCCCCGGACATGATCGGCCTCATGGGGCAGATCGCGCCCGCCCCCGCCGATCACTGACCCGGTCGGTTCTCACCGACCACTGACCCGCCCGGCTCTCACCGGCCACCGACCCGCTCCGTGCCTACGGCCACTGTCCGAGCCGCGTCTACGGCTACCGACTCGTCCCTCGCCTACAGCTCCCCGGGCCGCCCGTAACGGTAGAAGAACGGGCCGCCGATCTGGCCCGCCAGCGCGCGGGTCAGGCCCGAGCTGTCCTCCAGGAGGCGGGCGCCCGGGTCGAGGTCGCCGACGTAGAGCGGGTCGAAACCGGCGTCGCTGATGAGCTGAGCGGTGAGGCCCTTCGCGGCCGGCTCGGCGGCGTAGAGGTTGCTCGGGGGCACCCGCTGGGTGCCGATCTGGTCGTACGCGGCGGCGAAGACCGTGTTGAACGACTTCGCGGTCGGGCCGCCGACGATCGACTTGACCTGGTGGGCGAGGGAGGGGAAGGCGTCGTCGCGTGCCGAGTAGAGGTTGGTCGCGTCGATGGTGACCTGGCCGTTGAGGCCGGTGATGCCCTGGAGCGCCTCGGCGATCCGGTCGCCGGGGACGGCCACGACCACCACATCGGCGTCCGAGGCGTCACCGCCGTCCCGGCCCAGCGTCCTGACCTCGTGCCCGGCCTTCTCCCACAGGCGGGCCAGGCCGCCGCCGACGTGTCCTCGTCCGATCACCGTGATGTTCATGTCGGCCCTCCGGGCTGCCTGGAGTTTCATTGACGTGTCAACAGAACACCAGGGATGTTGTCGTGTCAACCAATGCCGTCGGGGCGGGGCGGATCTCAGATGGCCTGCGCGGTCGGCAGGATGGTGATCTCGGTGAGGTTGACGTGGCGCGGTACGGCGGCCATGAAGGCGACGGTCTCGGCGATGTCGGCGCTCTGGAGGACGTCGATGTCGTTGATGAGGTCGGCCATCAGTTTGGACGCGTCGACATCCGTGACGTGGTCGGGGAGTTCGGTGTCGACCATGCCGGGCTCGATGGTGGCCGCGCGGACCATCTTCGGGCCGAGCTCGACCCGCAGCAGCCGGGTGAGGTGGCTGATGTACGCCTTGGTGCCCGAGTAGATCGAGAACTTCGCCAGGATGCGGGTGGCCGCGATCGACGAGGTGTTGATCAGGTCGGCCGGCCTGCCCGCGGCGGCGGACTCCGTCAGGTGGGGGAAGAGCGCGGCGATCACGTTCATCAGCCCGCTGATGTTGAGGTCGATCTGGCGCTGCCAGTCGTCGACCTTCAACTCCTCGATACCGGAGACGAGTTGGACACCGGCGTTGTTGAACACCAGGTCGGCCTTGCCGAAGTGCTCGGCGACCTGATCGGCGGCGGCCCGGACGGCGGCACGGTCCGTGACGTCGACGGCCAGGGCGAGCGCGGTGCCGCCGGCGGCCTCGATGTTCTTGACCACGCCGTCCAGCCGCTCCTTGCGGCGGGCCAACACGACGACGGTGGCGCCGAGTTCGGCGAGCCGTTCGGCGGTGACGGCACCCATGCCGCTGGACGCGCCGGAGACGACGGCGACCCGGCCGGACAGCGGGGTTCCGGTGAGCGGAGCGGAAGCAGACATCACGAGTCCTCGATCTCCGGGTGGAAAAGACTCCGGGGAAGGGAGTTTGACGATGTGTCAGGCGGCGGTCAGGCGACGTCGTCGTGCGCGGTGGCCGCGGACTTCTCGCGCCACGGGGCCAGGTCGTCCTGCACCTGCCGGTACTTGACCTCCAGCCGCTCCAGCGTGTCGCGGCCGAGGTAGAGGTGCGTGGGCAGTTGCTCGGTGCCGGTGACCTCGACGACGAGCGCGGCGCCCAGGACGGGGTCGCCGAGCTGCGCGTGGTTGGCCCGGTCGATCCAGTCGAGCGTCACGTGCGCGGGGGTGTCGTCGTAGTCGGCGATACGGTTCGCGGCGACCGAGAGCGAGCTGGAGTCGAGGAAGTCGGTGCGGAAGACGCCCGGTTCGACCACCATCGACTGGATGCCGAACGGCGCCAGCTCGGCGGAGAGCGCCTCGCTGATGCCGGCGACCGCGAACTTCGACGCGGAGTACAGGCTGACACCGGGCTCACCCTCGAAGCCCGAGCGGGAACCGATGTGCACGAGCTTGCCCGAGCCCTGCCGGCGCATGACGGGCAGCACGGCCCGGGTGACGTTGATCAGGCCGAAGACGTTCAGGTCGAACAGCGACCGGGCCTCCGCGTCGGTGATCTCCTCCAGTGCGCCGAGCAGCCCGCGGCCGGCGTTGTTCACCAGGACGTCGATACCGCCGAACCGCTCCACCGCGGCCTCGACCGCCCGCGGAATGCTGTCGTCGTCCGTGACGTCCAGGGCGACCGCGAACACGTTCTCGGACTTCTTCAGGTCGTCGGGCACCCGCTCCGGATTCCGTACGGCGACCACGACATTGTTACCGTCCGCCAGCGCGGCCCGGGCGATTTCCGCGCCGATTCCGCGGGAGGCGCCGGTGGCAAACCACGTAGCCATGGAGAGAACCTCTTTCGTCGTTTCCCCCTGGGGGGATTTCTTGTTGACGAGAACGAGTCTGTCCCTGTGCGACGGAGCTGTGAAGGCAGCGGTTTTCCTGGGAGTCCCACACCCAGGAACGGGCGGTGACCGGTAAAGTCGGTGACATGTCAACAAGCTGGTACGGTGAGGCCATGTCCGAACCCCGATGGCTCACCCCCGACCAGGCCGACGTCTGGGCGAAGTACCGGAGGCTGCGCCGCGAGCTGCAACGGGCCCAGGACCAGCAGTTGCAGCGGGATTCCGGACTCTCGGCGGCCGACTACGCGCTTCTCGCGCCCCTGTCGGAATCCGCCGGCGGAGTGCTGCGGGCGCGGGAGCTCGGCGCCGAGGTCGACTGGGAGCGCAGCCGGCTGTCCCATCAGATCAGCCGCATGGAGAAGCGCGGGCTCGTCACGCGCGAGGCCTGCGCCGACGACGCCCGCGGCTCCATGGTGCGGCTCACGGAAAAGGGCCGGGAGGCGATCGAGTCCGCCGCACCCACGCATGTGGACAACGTACGGCGGCTTTTCTTCGACCCGCTCACGGAGGATGAGGTACACCTTTTCGGCGATTTCCTGGACCGAATACTGGGCGCGGTCGAGCGTGATTCCCGATGATTCCGGTGATCCCAGTTGTCCGGCGGGTTTTTCTCGGGCGGGCTTTTACTGGGCGCCCCGCGCCGGATTCTGCTGTTGAGGCACCTCGGGCGCGCAGAGCGAACCCAGCAGCGCCAGAGCGTCCGCCGAGGGTGAGCCCGGCTCCGCCTGCAGAATGACGAGCTGCTGTCCGGGCGCGCTGCGAATGGTGAGGGCCTCGTGCCGCAGCTCCAGGTCACCGACCACGGAATGACGCATCCGCTTGACCTCGTAGGGCGGGACCCGGGTGTACGCGCGGGCCCACAGTGAGCGGAACTCGGCGCTGCGCACGGACAGTTCGCCGACGAGTTCCAGGATGCGGGGATCCTCCGGGGTGCTCGCCGCGGTCTGCTGGAGATCGGCGACCGCGCGGTCCTTCGCCCGCTCGGGGCTCCGGTAGAACGTCTTCGCCGCCGGGTCCAGGAAGAGCATGCGCAGCACGTTGTCGTGCTGGGCGAAGTCGCGGTAGAGGGCGTCGGCCAGGGCGTTGGCGGCCAGCAGGTCCTGGGCGTGGCCGACGATGAAGGCCGGGGTCCTGGTCCAGTTCTCGATCAGTTGCCGCAGATGCGGGCGCACCCGCTCGACGCGGGCGGGCGACTTCGTACGCCGGGCCGTGGGCCGCGCCAGCAGGAACAGCTCCAGCCGGTCCTCCTCCGCCAGCCGCAGCACCCGGGCCATGGCCTCCAACACCCGTACCGAGGGGCTGAGTTCACGGCCCTGCTCAAGTCTGCTGTAGTAGCCCGGGCTGACCCCGGCGAGGGCCGCGACCTCGTCGCGGCGCAGCCCGGGCACCCGCCGCCGGCCGGAGCCGGCCAGGCCCACATCGGCGGGGCTGACGCGTGCCCGGCGGGAGCGGAGGAACTGACCCAGCCCTTCCACCGGGCCGGGACGCGTGTCGTCGTGCATACCGTCGAGGCTAGGCGGAGAACGCGGGGAGAAGCTCTGCCGACGGTGGGTGCGTTGCACCCAGGATCACGGCTCCTCGGGTGTCGCGCCGGGAGGCGCCGGGGATGCGCGGGCGGCGATTCACTCTGTGTGAAGCGTGGGGAACCTGGTGCGTTCGTGCACGAGCGGCCCTTCTCATCGATCGAAAAGCATCTAGTCTTGCCGCATGAGCAAGGGGACCCCTTTGGGAGATTTCCTCCGGGCCCGCCGCGAGGCCCTGAAGCCCCAGGACGTCGGTCTGCCGGAGTACGGCCGACGCCGGGTGCCGGGACTGCGCAGGGAGGAGGTCGCGCTGCTCGCCGGAGTCAGCTCCGACTACTACATCAGGCTTGAGCAGGGACGCGAGAACAGCCCCTCCCCACAGGTCCTGGAGGCCGTGGCGCAGGCGCTGAAGCTGGACGCGGAGTCCGCCGACCATCTCAACCGCCTCTGCCTGACGCCCTCGCAGCGTCCGCACGACGGGGGCGAGGCCGAAGTGAGCCCGCAGTTGCTGCAGTTGATGGACGGCTGGGAGCACACCCCGGCGTTCGTGCTCGGCCCGGCGCTCGACATCCTCGCGGGCAACTCCCTTGCCACGGCGCTGCACAGCGGATTCGACGCGTTCGACAACCTCGCCCGCAATGTGTTCGTCGACCCGGCCGGGCGCGAGTTCTACCAGGAATGGGAGCGGGCCGCGCATTCCTGTGTCGCCGAACTCCGGGCCGCCTACGGCCACGATCCCGACGCGGCCCGTATCGCCGAGGTGGTCGAGGAACTCTCCGCGCAGAGCGAGGAGTTCGCCGGACTCTGGCGGCTGCACGAGGTCAAAAGCAAGTCCCAGGAAGACAAACACCTCAAGCACCCGGACGTCGGCGACCTGCACATCGCCTTCGCCGCGTTCACCGTCAACGGCGCCCCGCACCAGCAACTCGTCGTCTACCAGGCCGAACCGGCCGGTCCCACCGCCGCCGCCTTCGAGACGCTGCGGGCGACGGCCGCCGAGCCGAAGAAGGCCCGGGCGATCGCGAACACGTAGGACACGTCGACAGCAGCGGCTGCCGCCACGGACGGCGCGCCCGTGAAGCAGTGGGGGAGTGCGTGTCACGCCCCGCGCCTGTTCCACCACCGAAGCGCCTTCGTGGGCCACCGACATCAGGAGACCCGACCATGCCCCGAGCAGTGAAGTTCTCGCGCTACGGCGGCCCGGAGGTGCTGGAGGTCGTCGAGGTGCCGCGACCGAAGGCGGGCCCCGGGGAAGTCCTCGTCCGGGTCGTCGTCGCCGGGGTCAATCCCGGCGAGGCAGGCATCCGGCAGGGCGTCTTCGCGGACATGTGGCCGGCCGTGTTCCCCGAAGGACAGGGCAACGACTTCGCCGGCCTGGTCGCCGAACTCGGCGACGGCGTGGCCGACTTCGCCGTCGGCGACGAGGTCATCGGCTACCTGCCCCGAAGGGCGCAGGCCGACTACGTCGTCTCGCCCGCCGACGTCCTCGCCCCCAAGCCCGCCGACATCGGTTGGGAAGCCGCCGCGCCGCTGTCCGCGGTCGGGGTGACGGCCCGGGCCGCCGTGGACGCCGTGGCGATCGGGTCAGGGGACACCGTCGTGGTGTCCGGCGCGGCCGGCGGGGTCGGCTCCCTCGCCGTGCAACTCGCCCGGCTGCGGGGCGCGCGGGTCATCGGCACCGCGGGACCGCACAACGCCGGCTTCCTGCGCTCGCTCGGTGTCGTCCCCGTCGCCCACGGCCCCGGCCTCGCCGACCGGCTGAAGGCCGCGGCGCCCGACGGGATCGACGCGTTCATCGACACCTTCGGCCAGGGCAACGTCGACATCGCCATCGAGCTGGGCGTCGCCCGCCACGGCGTCCGCAGTCGGGCCCAGGAGGACGTCTTCACCCCTCAACTGGTCGCGGAACTGGCCGAACTGGTCTCCAAGTGGCTGCTCACCGTCCCCGTCGGCGAGGTGTACCCGCTGGAACAGGTCCAGGAGGCCTACCGGCAGGTGCAGCGGCGGCACACGCGCGGGAAGATCGTGCTCAGCCTGGTCCCGCCCGACGAACGCCCCGCACTCGCCGCCGAACTCCGCACCCCTCACTCCTGACCGCACGCCACGGAGGACTCCATGCCCGTACGTCGTATCGGCCTCGTCGTCCACCTGGGACGGGAGACCGCCCGGGACGCGGCGACCGCCGTGCACGCCTGGAGCGAGGCGCACGGTGTCCGCTGCACGGAGATCGACGTGTGGGGCAAGGACCACCACCGCCGTACCGGACGCGAGGAGGCCGAGGCCGCGGGCAACCCCGACCTCGTCGTCACCCTCGGCGGCGACGGCACCTTCCTGCGCGGCGCCCGCATCGCCGTCAAGAGCGGAGCCGACGTCCTCGGCGTCGACCTCGGCAAGGTCGGCTTCCTCACCGAGGTCCCGGCCTGCGACATCGCCGACGCCCTCGACGCCGTGCACGAGGGACGGGCCATCGTCGAGGAGCGCATGACGCTGACCATGCGCGCCTCCCGCCCGCTGGACATCCCCGAGGAGATGGAGGCCCTGCTGCGCTACGGCCGCGGTCCCGCCCTGCCGCCGCCGCAGGTCCGGCCGGAGACCACGGAAGGGGGCGGCTGGGGGTGCGCGCTGGACGTCATCGCGCTCAACGACGTCGTCCTGGAGAAACTCGCCCGCGACCGGCAGGTCGGCGTCGGCGTCTACCTCGCCGGACGACTGCTGGCGACCTACTCCGCCGACGCGCTCGCCGTCGCCACCCCCACCGGCTCCACGGCCTACAGCTTCGCCGCCGGCGGACCCGTCCTCTCGCCGCACATGGACGCCGTCGTCTTCACCCCGATCGCCCCGCACATGACGTTCAACCGCAGCGTGATCGCCGCCCCCGACGAACCCGTCGGCCTGCGCGTCCTGCCCCACTCCGGCCAGGCCATCGTCACCGTCGACGGCCAGCTCCGCGGCGTCCTGGACCCCGGCGACTGGATCGGCGTCTTCCGCGCCCCGCAGCGCGTCCGCCTCGTCCGGCTGCGCCCGACGGATTTCTACGGCCGGCTGCGCGACCGGTTCCGGCTCACGGACGCCCCCGCGAATGCCCAGGACGGACCCTCGGAACCGTTCTTCCGCCCGGACACCCCGGTCCCGGCGGACCTCGCGGGGATGCGCCTGCCGCCGCCCGCCGAGTAGGTCACGAAGGAAGGCGGACGGTGAAGACCGTGCCCGCGCCGACCGTGCTGGTCACCGTCACCGTGCCGCCGTGCGCCTCGGTCAGCCGGCGCACGATGGCGAGGCCCAGACCGCTGCCGCCGGTACGCCGGCTGCGCGACTTCTCCGCGCGCCAGAAACGGTCGAAGACCCGGGGCAGATCCTCGGCGGGGATGCCGGTCCCGGTGTCGGCGACCTCGATCGTGACGTGGTCCGCGGCCTGGTGGGCGCGGAGGGTGACGGTGCCTGCGGGCGGGGTGTGCCGTAGCGCGTTGGAGACCAGGTTGCCGACGACCTGCCGCAGCCGTACCGGATCGCCGGACAGTTCGGGGTCGCCGTCGGTGCGGGTGGTGAGGGTGACGCCCGCGGTCTCGGCGCGGCCGAGGTGGGCGGTGGCGACGTGGTCGAGGAGGTCGCGTACCAGGAGGGGTTCGGGGTGGATGCGCAACTGGCCCGCGTCGGCCTCCGCGAGGTCCTGGAGGTCGTCGACGATGTGCTGGAGCAGCAGCGCCTCTTCGAGCAGGGAGTCCACGAGCGCCTGGTCGGAGGCGGCGATGCCGTCCTGCACGGCTTCGAGCCAGCCGCGGATGGTGCTCAGCGGAGTGCGCAGTTCGTGGGCGACATCGCTGACCATCGCCTTGCGCTGGCCCTCCACGCGTTCGCGGCGCTGGGAGAGGTCGTTGAAGGCGGCGGCGAGGTAGCCGATCTCGTCGTTGGTGGTGACCGGCACCCGCTGGTGTTCCTCCACCGGGCGCCGGGCGGCGTCGGCCAGCGCGCGCAGGGGTCTGACGAGCCGGGTGCCGACGACGACGGTGACGGCCACGGTGACCAGCAGCACCAGCCCGGCGACGCCGGCGATGCGGGTGGTGTTGGCGGAGGTGAAGTGGAAACCGGTGGTGGCCGCACCGGTCGGGGTGGTGACGTACAGCAGCGCGGCCGGTGCCACATAGGGGGAGAGCTGGTCGCGGCGGGCGGTGTCGAGGCAGGTCTGGGCGGGTTGGGCGTTGCCTCTCATCCGGATGACGAAGTCGATGCCGACCTTCACACCGGGCTGCTTCCGGAGCTCCAGGCAGTCGTTGACCATGGTGTTGAGCCGGCTGAGCGGCTTGATCTCGGTCGGGACGGGTGTGGCGAGCTGGTCGAGGCCGCATCCCTGATCCACGAAGGACCCGTCCAGGACGCTGTCCGGGAGCTTGACGGACGGGCGACCGCTCGGCTCCTCGGTGAGGGTGGCGGCACCGGTCGTGGCACGCAGGCAGGAGAAGATCTTGTCCGCCCACACGCGCAGGGTCTTCCGCTCGGCCGCGGTCAGCCGGTACGGGCCGACGGCACGGGGGTCGATCCGGTCCGTCGCGCCGCCGGACAACAGGGCCGGGTCGGTGCGCAGCGGGTCGACGACCGCCGACGCCCTGGTGGGGAGCGCGGCGCTGGTGGCGGACGACGCGGCGATGGTACGGCGGCTCTGGGTGGTCAGGGTGATCTGCCGTCCGGTGCGCTCGGCGAGGCGGCGCAGCGTCGGGGCGACGCCGGTCCAGTCCGGGTGGACGGCGGCGTAGCCGACCAGCGTGCCGTAGATCTCGGTGTCTGACGACAGGAGTTGGCCCTGCTCCTGCTGGATGGCGCTGCTGGTGGTGCGCGCGGCCAGCCAGGCGGTGGCGGCGACCGAACAGACGGCGATCATCACGGAGGTGGCCAGCAGCCGGACCAACAGGCTTCTGTGCAGGGGCACTTTGGCCCGCAGCCGGATTCTGGGCCGCCCCTCGCCGCCCATCTCCGTGTCACCGCGCACGGGTGCCGTCCACGAGCTTGTAGCCGACGCCGTACACGGTCTGCAGATAGGCCGGCCGCCGGGGGACGGCCTCTATCTTCTTGCGCAGGTTGAGGACATGGACATCGATCGTGCGCTCGGTGATGTAGCGGTCGAACCCCCGGGTCAGGGCGAGCAGTTGGCGGCGGGTGAAGACCCGTTCCGGTTCGGCTGCCATCGCCGCGAGGATCTCGAACTCCCCGGGCGTGCACACCACTTGGCCTCCGTCGAGCTCGACGGTACGGCGGACCGGGTCGATGGCGAGCGCGCCGATCCGCAGCACCGGATCGTCCGGCGCCGCCGTCGTGGCCCGGGTCCGCCGCAGCAGGGTGCGGATGCGGGCCATCAACTCCCGTGGGCTGTACGGCTTCGTCATGTAGTCGTCGGCGCCCAGATCGAGGCCGAGCAGGAGATCCTCCTCGGTGCTGCGCGCGGTCAGCATCAGCACGGGCACCTCGCACTCCCGGCGCAGCACCCGGCACACGTCCAGCCCGTCGACCAGGGGCATCATGACGTCGAGGACGAGCAGATCCGGCGGCCGGCGCCGCACCTCGTCGATGGCCGCGCGCCCGTCGTGGACGAGCAGACAGGAGTGGCCCTCGCGGTCCAGGTAGCGGCGGATCACCTCGGCCTGTTTGACGTCGTCCTCGGCCACCAGGACATATGCGTTCACGCGGCTCACCCTAAGGTCGCCGTCGCGACATCAGACAGGAGTCTGACGGTGGCCTGACAGGATCTTCATATCCTCCGGCCACGGTGCCGCCATGTCGAAACCCACTGATCGCAGGCGCTCCGCCGCCCTCGCCGGCGCGGGCGCGGCGGCGGCACTGTGCCTCCTCGTGGCCTGTGGCGGAGGGGGCGGGGGCACCGCGTCCGACGACCACGGCGTCGCCTCGGTCTCCAGCCCGGCAGCGAAGGGAGGGTCGGCGACGCCGAGCGCCGACGACGACTCGGGTCGTCCGCAGTTGCGGCTGGACACCTCGCCGGAGGAGCTGGCACGAGTGACGGGGGTCTATCTCGACTGCCTGCGCGACCACGGTGTCCCCGGCGGGCACAAGCCGGGTTCGAACCAGTGGTTCCCCGGGGGCAGCGCCACCGCGAACGCCGCCGCCTACCGGGCCTGCCTCGTGAAGAAGCCGCTCCAGCCACCGGAGTTGGACCCGGCGAGGAACCCGCACTACCTGGACGACTTCCGCACGTACATCAGGTGCCTGAACGACGGAGGCCTGAAGGTCAAGGGCCTGGCCGACGGCTCCGGCTGGAACTACGACGGCGAGTCCGGCCTGACCCGGGCCCAGCAGGACAGGCTCGACCACGACTGCGAGCTGAAGGCGTACAAGCAGTGACCACGACCGGCGACGACAGCGACGACGCCCGCCCCGGGCGCGGCAGACGCCGTCTGAAGATCGGCGCCGCGGCGCTGGCCGGCGTCACGGCGACCGCCCTCGCCGTCACCGTGTGGCAGGACGGGAACACGAAGCCGGACACGACGGCCACCGCCTCCGCGCGCGTTGCCACCGCGACGGTGACCAGGATCGACCTGTCCAACTCCCAGACCCTGAGCGGCACTCTGGGCTACAGCACGGCGGCGCCGGTCAAGGGCGCGAAGCCCGGACTGGTGACCTGGCTGCCGGCGCCGGGGGCACGGGTCTCGCGGGGCCGGACCCTGTACAAGGTGGACAACGTCCCCGTGCCGGTGTTCTACGGCACCACACCCTTGTACCGCACGCTGAACGCACGGGGCACGACCGGTCCCGACGTCCGGGTGGTCGCGGACAACCTCAAGCGGCTCGGCTACGACATCGGGCTCCAGCCGGCGGCGGGCGCCTGGGTCACGCAGCACCCGGCCCCGGCCACCGAGACCGCCACCACCGACGCGACCGGTACCGGAGGCGCGACCGGAACCGCGGACAAGGCCGACGCCGGCGCCGACGCGGACGCGTCCGGCAGGACGGGAACCGGCACGGCGGCCCCCGCCGCGAGCCCGGCCCCGGCCTCGACCCCCACCGCGTCCTCGGTCGAGGTGAAGGAGGGCGACGGCGTCCTCACCGCCGATCTCATCGCCGCGATCAGGCGCTGGCAGACCCGTGTCGGGATGCCCGCCACCGGAGTGCTGGGCATCGGCGACGTCGTCGTGCGGTCGGGGGAGGTGCGGGTCGGCGCGGTGCAGGCGCAGAGCGGCGACGATGCCACCGGCACGCTGCTGACGGTCGGTTCGACCGTGAAGAAGGTGTCCGTACCGGTGGACGCGACCGAGGTCGGCACCATGGCGCGGGGCAACCGCGTGACGGTGACCCTGCCGGACAACTCGACCGTCACCGGCACCATCGAGGCCGTCGGCGCCACCGCCACCGACACCTCCGAGGGCGACACCGGCAGCGGAGGCGGCCCCGCCCGGCTCACCGTCACCGTCCAGGTCCCCGACACCGGAGCGGTCGCGAGACTCACCTCCGCACCCGTGCAGGTGGCCTTCACCTCGGGGACCCGCAAGGGCGTCCTCGCCGTACCGGTCGGCGCGCTGCTGGCGCTGAGCGAGGGCGGGTACGCCGTCCAGTTGCCCGGCGGCCGGCTGATCGCGGTACGGACCGGGATGTTCGCCAAGGGGCTGGTGGAGGTCACCGGCACCGGCCTCACGGCCGGGACGAAGGTGGTGACCACCTCGTGACGAGCCGACCGGTCCTGGCCGTGATCGACGCGGGCATGGCCTACCCCGGCGGGGTCACCGCCCTCGACGGCGTCTCGCTGGCCATCGAGCAGGGCGAACTCCTCGCCATCGTCGGCCCGTCGGGCTCCGGCAAGTCGACCCTCCTGAACATCATGGGCACCCTGGACCGCCCGACCACCGGCACCGTGGAGATCGACGGCCACGACGTCGCCACCCTCTCCGACCGACGGCTCTCCGCGCTGCGCGGACGCCGACTCGGCTTCGTGTTCCAGCAGTTCCACCTCACCGACGGACTGACCGCCGCCGAGAACGTCGCAACAGGCCTGCTCTACGCCGGAGTTCCGCGCCGGCGACGCGGCCCGCTGGCCCGCGAGGCACTGGCCCGGGTCGGTCTCGCGCGGCGCGCCGGGCATCTGCCCCACCAGCTCTCCGGCGGCGAACGCCAGCGCGTGGCCATCGCCCGCGCGCTGGTCAACCGCCCGGCCCTGGTCCTCGCCGACGAGCCCACCGGCGCGCTGGACACCGCCAACGGCCGTGCCGTACTGGAGCTGTTGACCACCCTGAACGACGAGGGCACCACCATCGCCGTCATCACCCACGACCGCGACATCGCCCTGCGCCTGCCCCGCCGGGTGGAGATCCTCGACGGCCGGCTGGTCGCCGACGTCCGCGGCGGCGGCTTCGGCGAGGACACCCTGGCCATCGACGCGGGCGAACTCGCCGCCGACCTGGCCGACAAGACCCTCGCCCCGCGCAGGGACACCTTCACCGACATCCATGGGGAACACCGGCCATGACCACCGCACCCGACCGGCCCGCCGTACAGGCCGTCGCCGACACCAAGCCCGTACGTCTGGCCCCGCTGGACATCCTGCGGCTGGGCCTGCTCGGCATCCACACCCGCAAGATGCGCGCCGCACTGTCCGCGCTGGGCATCTCCATCGGCATCGCCACGATGATCGTGGTCACCGGGATCCCGGCGTCCAGCCAGAAGGCACTGATGGACCAACTCTCCGCGCTGGGCACCAACATGCTCCAGGTCGTGCCGGTCCCCAACCAGACCCCGCCCGTCGAACTCCCGCCGCGGTCCGTGGACATGGTCCGCCGGATCGGTCCGGTGACGACGGCCAGCGCGGTCGCCAACACCCACGCCGAGGTGTTCCGCAACGACCGTGTCGACGCCGACGACTACGCGGGCCTGACCGTGCTGGCGAGCCGGACCGACCTGCTGAAGGCGATCAACGCCGAGGTCCGGTCCGGGCGTTTCCTCAGTGCGGGCACCGAGCGGTTCCCCACGGCCGTCCTCGGCTCGGTGGCCGCCACCCGCATGGGCGTCGCGCGGATCGTCCCGGGGCAGCCCGCCCCGCAGATCTACATCAAGCAGCGCTGGTTCACGGTCATCGGTGTCCTCGCGCGGACCCCGCTCTCGCCCGACATCGACCGCTCGGTGCTGGTCGGCTGGGACGCGGCACGCACTCAACTGGGCTTCACCGGCCATCCCACCGTCATCTACGTCAAGGCCAGGGAGGACGGCATCGACGCCGTCCGCAACGTCCTCGCGCCGACGGTCTACCCCGAACTCCCCGGCATGGTGCAGGTCAGCCGCCCCTCCGACGCCCTCGCCGCCAAGCGCGCCACCGAGACGACCTTCTCCGCGCTCTTCCTCGGCCTCGCCGGGGTGGCCCTGCTGGTGGGCGGGATCGGCGTGGCCAACACCATGGTCATCTCGGTGCTCGAACGCCGTAAGGAGATCGGTCTACGGCGTGCCCTGGGCGCCAACAGGGGCCAGATCCGCGGCCAGTTCCTCACCGAGTCCGTGGCCCTCTCCTGCCTCGGCGGCCTGGCCGGCACCCTCCTCGGCGTCCTGGCGACCGTGGGCTACGCCGGCTACCAGGGCTGGCCGCCGGTGATCCCGCTGCCCGCGGTGGCCGGCGGATTCGGCGGCGCCGTCCTGATCGGCATGGCCGCCGGTGTCTACCCCTCCATCAGGGCCTCCCGCCTCACCCCGACGGAGGCCCTGGCGACCGGGTGACGGTCCGCCCCCGCACGTACGGACGAGTTTCACATGGGCGCCACCGGACCCTTCCCTGACGTTTGTTGCTCTTGGAACACTCGCACCGCGCGCATTTCGCCATGTTCCGGCCGGCCGCGCGTCAGGATGAGAGGTGCCTCACCCATGTCCGAAGTCAATCGGCGTCGCTTTCTCCAACTCGCGGGTGCCACCACGGCGTTCACGGCCCTGTCGAACAGCATCGAGCGGGCCGCCGCGCTCCCCGCGAACCACCGCTCGGGGAGCATCGAGGACGTCGAGCACATCGTCGTGCTGATGCAGGAGAACCGGTCCTTCGACCACTACTTCGGCTCGCTCAGAGGCGTCCGGGGCTTCGGCGACCCCCACCCGGTCGTGACCCGGCAGGACGGGAAACCGGTCTGGTACCAGTCGGACGGAACGAAGGACATCCTCCCGTTCCGCCCCGAGGCCGACGACCTGGGCCTCCAGTTCATCCAGGACCTCCCGCACGGCTGGAACGACGGGCACGCCGCGTTCGACGGCGGCAAGTACGACAAGTGGGTGCCGTCCAAGGGCTCCACGACGATGGCGTACCTGACGCGTGAGGACATCCCGTTCCACTACGCGCTCGCCGACTCCTTCACCATCTGCGACGCCTACCACTGCTCGTTCATCGGCTCCACCGACCCCAACCGCTACTACCTGTGGACGGGTTACACCGGCAACGACGGCACCGGCGGCGGCCCGGTCCTCGGCAACGACGAGGCCGGCTACAACTGGACGACGTACCCCGAGCGTCTCGAAAAGGCGGGCGTCTCCTGGAAGATCTACCAGGACGTCGGTGACGGCCTCGACGCGAACGGCAGTTGGGGCTGGATCCAGGACGCGTACCGCGGCAACTACGGCGACAACTCGCTCCTGTACTTCAAGCAGTTCCAGAACGCCCAGCCCGGCGACCCGCTCTACGACAAGGCCCGCACCGGCACCGACGCCACCAAGGGCGAGGGCTTCTTCGACCGGTTGAAGGCCGACGTCAAGGGCGGCAACCTGCCGAAGATCTCCTGGATCGTCGCCCCCGAGGCCTTCACCGAGCACCCCAACTGGCCCGCGAACTACGGCGCTTGGTACGTCGCCCAGGTCCTGGACGCGCTGACCTCCGACCCCGAGGTCTGGGCGAAGACGGCCCTGTTCATCACGTACGACGAGAACGACGGCTTCTTCGACCACCTGGTGCCGCCGTTCGCGCCGGGCTCGGCCGCGCAGGGCAAGTCGACCGTCGACGTCGGCCCCGACCTCTTCAAGGGCGACGCCAGTCACCCGGCCGGCCCCTACGGCCTCGGCCAGCGGGTGCCGATGATCGTCGTCTCGCCCTGGAGCAAGGGCGGTTACGTCTGCTCGGAGACCTTCGACCACACCTCGGTCATCCGGTTCATGGAGACCCGCTTCGGTGTCCACGAGCCCAACATCTCGCCCTGGCGGCGCGCGATCTGCGGCGACCTGACCACGGCCTTCGACTTCTCCCACAAGGACGTCAAGAAGGTCCCGCTGCCGGACACCGACGGCTACCGGCCGCCGGACAAGAACCGCCACCCGGACTACGTCCCGACCCCGCCCGCGAACCCGGCGCTGCCCAAGCAGGAGCGCGGACTGCGCCCGGCCCGGCCGCTCAAGTACGCGGCCACGGTGGACGGTTCGGCGGATGCGGCGGCCGGAAAGTTCACGCTGACCTTCGCCTCCGGCACCAAGGCCGGCGCCACCTTCCTGGTCACGTCGGCCAACCGCACGGACGGGCCCTGGAGTTACACCACCGAGGCCGGCAAGTCCGTCTCGGACGCCTGGAACT
Organism: Streptomyces sp. NBC_01478; assembly: GCF_036227225.1. Classification (GTDB taxonomy): domain Bacteria; phylum Actinomycetota; class Actinomycetes; order Streptomycetales; family Streptomycetaceae; genus Streptomyces. Next base: position 9,828,535 of record NZ_CP109444.1, read on the forward strand.
CGGCGTACTCGAACGGCTCGTACGACCTCACCGTGCACGGCCCGAACGGCTTCCTGCGCGTCTTCAAGGGCCCCGGCAAGACCGCGGGACCCGAGGTCGCCGCCCGCACCTGCGGCGACGACATCGAGCTGACCTTCACCAACAAGGGCTCCGGGACAGCGCAGTTGAAGGTCGCCAACGGCTACGGCGGCCGCAGCCAGACCTTCAAGGTGCGGGCGGGCGCCACCGTGCGGCACACCTTCGACCTCGGCGCGAGCAAGCGGTGGTACGACCTGACGGTCACCTCGGACGGCGACGCGGGCTTCCTGCGGCGATTCGCCGGACATGTCGAGAACGGCCGTCCGGGGGTCAGTGACCCGGCGATCGTCACCGTCTGAGGGGCTTCGTGAAGCCGGTTGTTTTCCGGGGCACTCGCGGTAATGTGCCCCGGTGACCACGCATTCGAACACACCTGCAGGCTGGTACCCGGATCCGCACGGAGCGCCCCAGACCCTCCGGTACTGGGACGGCGCGAAGTGGACCGAGCACACCAACGCGGACCAGCAGGCGCAGCCGCAGGCCGTGCCGCAGCAGCAGGCGGGGCCGGATCCGCGGGCCCAGCGCCAGGTGAAGCAGCAGGTGCAGCAGCAGGCCGGGGTCGCGGGCGGCGGCCCCGGCGGCGGCAGCCTGTTCAGCGAGCCGGTCCTGGTGGTGAACCAGAAGGCCAAGCTGATCGAGCTGACCAACGAGTACAAGGTCATGGACCAGAACGGCAATCTGATCGGCTCGGTCAGCGAGATAGGCCAGAGCACGCTGAAGAAGGCGCTGCGCTTCGTCTCCAGCCTCGACCAGTTCATGACCCACCGGCTGGAGATCCGGGACGCCTACGGACAGCCGCAGTTGGTGCTGACCCGGCCGGCGAAGATCATGAAGTCCAAGGTGATCGTGTCCCGTCCGGACGGCTCGCCGGTGGGCGAGATCGTCCAGCAGAACATGATCGGGAAGATCAACTTCGGGATGTTCGCGGACGGCCGACAGATCGGCGCGATCAAGGCGGAGAACTGGCGGGCGTGGAACTTCGCGATCGTCGACCACGCGGACAACGAGGTCGCCCGGATCACCAAGACCTGGGAAGGCCTCGCCAAGACGATGTTCACCACCGCGGACAACTACGTCCTGCAGATCCACTACCAACTGCCCGAGCCGCTGCTGAGCCTGGTGGTGGCGACGGCGCTGACCGTCGACACCGCCCTCAAGCAGGACTCGCGGGGTCTCGGCTGACCCCGGTCACAGCGCGGTGAGATGCCCCGGCTCGGACCGTCGGTTCGGCTGCCGGGGCATCAACGCCGGTTCCGGGGAGGCCGATTCGGGCTCCAGCGCCAGCACGGCGGCCACGGGATGATCGTGGTCGCCGTACTCGTGCGGCAGCGGCACCGCGGGGACCACCCGGGTCAGCAGCACCACGCCCCACGACGCGATGCCGGCCCCCGTCAGCGCGAGGAGTATCCCGGCCGCGCCGCCCTGGAGGCGTTCGCCCAGCAGCGCGAGGCCGATCGCGGCGGCGGCCACCGGGTTCGCCAGGGTCACCACCGCGAGCGGGGCGCCGAGGCCGCCCCGGTAGGCGGTCTGCGAGAGCAGCAGCCCGCCCGCCGCGAACAGCGCGACCAGCAGGGCGACTCCGACCACCTGCATGCTCAGCAGCGGGCCCGAACGGTCCGTCGCCGCGACCGTCACGGTCTGCGTGAGCGCGGAGGCGACACCCGAGGCGACACCGGACGCCGAAGCATGCCGTAGACCGGGCTTCGCGCCCCGTCGTGCCAGCAGTCCGATCAGTGCGGACGTCGCGCCCGCGACCGCCAACGCCTGGGGAACGGTGAGGACTTGGTCGGGCTGGGGGCCGGACGCCGTGACCAGCAGGGCCGACAGGCCGAGCAGTGTGAGCGCGGTGCCTCGCCACTCGACCGTGCTGACCCGCCGTCCTGCCACCCGCGCGCCCATCGGCACCGCGGCGACGAGGGTGAGCGCGCCCAGCGGCTGGACGACGGTCAGCGGACCGTACTTGAGGGCGACGACGTGCAGCAGCGCGGCCGCCGCGTTCAGGACGACCGTCCCCCACCAGGACCCGGTGGCGAGCAGCCGCAGCATGCCCGCGTCGGAGTTGCGGGACGCCAGCCGTTCCTGCGCGACGGCGGCGGCCGCGTAGGCGACGGCCGAGAAGAGGGAGAGGACGACGGCGACGAGCGTGGCGTTCATCGGCCCGCTCCGACGAGGACCGGCTGCTTCTCGGGGGCGAGCTCCGGCTGGCCGCGTCCTGCCGTGCTCGCCGTGCGGTGCGGCGGGTGGATCAGCGCGAGGGCGACACCGAGCATGGCGGCGGCGACGATCGCGTCGAGCCAGTAGTGGTTCGCCGTCCCCACGATCACCATCAGGGTGACCAGCGGATGCAGCAGCCACAGCCAGCGCCGGCGCGAGCGGGTCGCGACGATCAGACCGATCGCCACCATCAGCGCCCAGCCGAAGTGCAGCGAGGGCATCGCCGCGAACTGGTTCGAGAGGTGGTCGCTGGTCGGCGGGCCGTAGACCGAGGGGCCGTAGACCTTGGCGGTGTCGACCAGACCCGTCGCGGCCAGCATGCGCGGGGGCGCGAGCGGGAACACGAAGGGCAGCACGAGGGCGGCCGAGGTGACCGTCGCCAGGACCCGGCGGGCCCAGACGTAGTGCGCGGGGCGCCGCAGGTACAGCCAGACCAGGAAGGCCACGGTGGCCGGGAAATGGACGGTCGCGTAGAAGGTGTTCGCGATGTGCACGAGGGTGTCGCTGTGCAGCAGCACCGACTGCACCGAGCCCTCGCCGGGGAGATGCAGGGTCCGTTCCAGGTCCCATACGTGGCGGGCGTTGTGCAGGGCCTCACCGGTATGGCCCGTCGCCAGTTGGCGGCCGAACTTGTAGACGAGGAAGAGTCCTGCGACGAGCAGGAGCTCACGGACGAGCGGGGGCCGCGCTATCGCGCTGGTCCCCGGCTCTGCAGGCTCGGTGCGGGCATTCATCCCCCGGCCCCTTCGCTGACGGTGGTGCGTGTGGTGGTGCTGGCAGGGCTTGTGACCCTTCCGGCGGACCGAACTCATCGGTACGAGTTCGTTCCGATACGCCAGTGTACCGATACGCGCGGGTACCGATACGCCGGAGTACCGGTACACTGGCGTATCGATAGCGAAACGAGACACACGGGAGAGCGGACCTCGAGTCCGCGGGCCGAGCGAGGAGAAGAGCCATGACGTCGCAGGCTGAGGACGGACCGGACACGGTCGCCGCCTCGCGCCGCTCCAAGATCACGCCCGAGCGTGAGCGGGAGTTCTTCGACGCCGTGCTCGAACAGATCAGAGAATGCGGCTACGACTCCGTCAGCATGGAGGGCGTCGCCAGCAGTACGCGGTGCAGCAAGTCCACGCTGTACCGGCAGTGGGGGACCAAGCCCCAGTTCGTCGCCGCCGCGCTGCGTGCCAACCGCCGGGTGCACTTCACCGGCATCGACACGGGATCCCTCGCGGAGGACCTGCGCCAGGCCGCGCGGGCGGCGGGCGCCTGGTCGGCGAAGGACACCAAGCTGGTCTCGGCGCTCGGTCACGCCGTCATCCAGGACAGCGAACTCGCCCAGGCGGTGCGTGAGGCGCTGGTCCATCCCGAGATCGCCGCGCTGGAGGACATCCTGCGCCGCGGCGTGGAACGCGGCGAGATCCCGGCCGACCATCCGGCCCTGCCGTACGTCCCCGCGCAGATCTTCGGCGTCCTGCGGGCGCGTCCCGTCCTGGAGGGCTGCTACGCCGACCCCGACTACCTCGTCAGATTCGTGGAGGCCGCGGTGCTGCCCGCACTCGGTCTCACCTGAGAACCAGGCCGCCGTCCATGGGATGACCGGACGGTGACCTGATCGCGCCGCACCGTGGGGACGGGGGCGGCGCGCACCCCCCGGCCGGGTGGGGTTCCTCTTGAGCGGAGAGGCGCCCCACCCGGCCGACCGGTGTGCGGGGCGGGTTCAGATCTTCTGGCCGTCGCCGCCGCCCGTGGACACCTTGATGCCCGTGGTGATCTCGTCGATGACGGACTGCTTCTGGCCGACGTCGACACCGAAGCGGACCACGACGATCTGGCCGCTGCTCGCGGGCGAGGGGAACGCGAGCGACTCGACATAGCCGTCGGCGCCCTTGCTGGTGACCGCCTTCCAGCGGACCAGGTAACCCTTCTGCCCGGCCACGGTCACGGCCTTGGAGGCCAGCACCTCGTGCGAGGTGATGCTGCCGTACGACGTACCGCCGTAGGACTCCTTCGCGTTGGCGGCGATGTCCGCCTTCGCGACCGCCTCGGCCGTGGTGCCCTTCGTGCCCAGCACGACCGCGGGCGCGGAGTACGCGCCGCCGTTGGTGCAGGTCTGGGAGGTGTTGCCGGGGCACTTGTACGACGTGTTCGACGTGACCTGCGCGCCGATCTGGATGACCTGGCCGTACCAGTCGGACGGCACGGGAAGGCTGATGCCGTCGAGGGAGTCGGTCACGGCGCCGCCGGCCGCGACCTTCGGCTGCGCCGACTCGCTGGGAGCCGGCGTCGCACCGCCCGCGCCGCCGGACCCGCCGAAGGGATCGGTCTGGCCGCCCGTCCCACCGGAACCGCCCGTGCCGCCCTGCCCCTCGGGACCGCCCTGGCCGCCGACGCCGCCCTGTCCGTTCGGCGCCTGCTGGTTGCCGGCCTGGGTGCCGTTCCCACTGCCGTCGCCGGAGAGCGCGTACGCGCCGACACCGATCGCCGTGAGCACCGCCACGGCCACCGCCACGGCTATGCCCGTGCGCAGATTGCGGCGCGGCGCGGCCGGGGGCACGGCGGGATACGCCGGATACGCCCCGCCGTACGGCGGCTCCGTCGGGGGACCCCACTCGGCCCCCGACCCCGCGGGCCGGGTCCGGTCCGTCCATGCCTTGCCGTCCCACCAGCGCTCGGCGGCGGGACCGTCATTCGTCTGCCCGGGATCGGGGTACCACCCGGGGGGAGTCACCTGCGTCATGCCCCTACCGTATGAGGCGTCGGTGAAAGAGGGATGAGAGGATCCGGCCCGAATCGGCGCGACCCCGTCCGTGACGGGCTCCCGCGCTGCCCCTCAGCCCAGAATCAGCCGTACGGGACCGTGCTCGGCGGCCGGTGGCAACCCCGGCCCGCGTCGCCCCGGTGTCACCGACCCGAGCACGCTCGGACGGCGGGCGCCGGTGCTGGCCGGGACCGTGCCCGGGAGGCCGTGAACTGTGAGGAAGCCGAGGACGGCGAAGGCGTAGGCCTCCTTCGCGGGGGACGGGAGGCCGAGTTCGTCGGAGGTGCGGAGGGGGACGCCCGGGAGTTCGGCGGCGAGCAGGGTCATCAGGACCGGGTTGCGGGTGCCGCCGCCCGAGACGACGACCTCCGTCGGGGCCAGCGGCCGGACCGCGTTCGCCACCGTGCGGGCCGTGAGCAGGGTGAGGGTCGCGATGACGTCCTCGGCGGGGAGGGTGCCCAGGCCGGCCAGCGCGTCCCGGAGGTAGCCGAGGTGGAACAGTTCCTTGCCGGTCGTCTTCGGGGCGGGCAGCGCGTAGTACGGCTCGCCCAACAGCCGTTCCAGCAGCGGCTCGTGGACGGTTCCGCGGGCCGCGAGGGCGCCTTCCGCGTCGTAGCCGAGCCGCCCGCCGCTGAAGCCCCGCGCCGCCGCGTCGATCAGCGCGCACGCCGGCCCGGTGTCGAAGGCCGTGCCGTCGGGGGCGGTGAGGTTGGCGATCCCGCCGAGGTTGAGCGCGACCGGCGTGCCCGGACGGCCGCGCAGCCACAGCAGGTCGACCAGGCTGACGAGCGGCGCGCCCTGGCCCCCGGCGGCGATGTCGCGCGGCCGGAAGTCGGCGACCACCGGCAGCCCGGTCGCCTCCGCGATCCAGGCCGGCTGCCCCAGTTGCAGCGTGCCGTGCACCGCGCCGTCCGCCACCCAGTGGTAGACCGTCTGCCCGTGCGAGGCCACCAACTCGGCCCGCCCGTCGCACAGTTCACCGTTCGCCCGGACGGCCGCCGCGGCGAAGGCCTGCCCGATGAGGGTGTCCAGCCGGCACACCTCGGCCAGCGTGGTGGCGGCCGGCGGCAGCGCCGCCGCGAGCGCCTCCCGCAGCTCCTCGTCGTACGGCGCGCTCACCATCCCGAGCGGCTCCAGTACGACACTGTCACCGACGAGGCTCAGCCCGGCCGCCGCCGCGTCGATCGCGTCGTACGACGTCCCCGACATCAGCCCGATCACCCGCATCCGACCAACTCACCTTTCCTCTTCGGTTCTTGACGAGCGCGAGCGCGCTCACCGCGCAGGCCGCCGCCGCGTAGTACGCCGGAACGTCCATGTTCCCGGTCCGCTCGACGCTCTCGGTGATGATGAGCCCGGCACACCCCGAGAACACGGCATTGGACAGGGCGTAGGCGAGTCCCAGACCGGTGTGACGGACGCTCGTCGGGAACATCTCCGAGAGCATCGCCGGGCCCGGCCCCGCCATGAGCCCCACCACGGCACCCGCCCCGCACACCCACGCCCCCTTCACCGCGTTCGAAGTCCCGTTGTCCTGAAGGAGGTTGAGCAGCGGCACGGACAGGGCCACCACCAGCACCGCTCCCGTCAGCATCACCGGCCGGCGTCCCACCCGGTCGCTCAGCAGCCCCGCCGGAAGGATGGTGACCGCGAAGCCGGTGTTGGCCAACACCGTGGCCAGCAAAGCCTGTTGGAAGCTCGCGTCGAGTGTGCTCTGCAGATACGACGGCAGCACCACCAGGAAGGTGTAGCCCGCCGCCGACCACCCCATCACCCGCCCGACGCCCAGCGCGATCGCCGCCCGCACCTCCCGCGCGGGCGGCACCTCCCGTACCGCCCCGCTCACCGTCCCGCTCCGGAACGACGGTGTCTCCTCCAGTCGCAGCCGGAGCCACAGCGCGACCAGCCCCATCGGCAGCGTCAGCACGAACGCCAACCGCCAGCCCCAGTGCGCCAGTTGGCCGGCGTCGAGCACGGTCGCGAGCAGCGCCGCCACCCCCGCCCCGCCCAACAGGCCCAGCGCCACGGTGAACGACTGCCACGCTCCGTACAGCCCGCGCCGTCCCGGCGGCGCGAACTCCGTCAGCAGCGCCACCGCGCCGCCGAACTCCCCACCCGCGGACAGTCCCTGAACGACCCTCAGAAACGTGAGCAGCCAGGGCGCGAGGACGCCGGCCGTCGCATAGGTCGGCAGCACACCGATCAACGTCGTCGCGCCGGTCATCAACGCGATCACCAGGATCAGCACCGGGCGCCGCCCCACCCGGTCCCCGAGCCGGCCGAACAGGGCGGCGCCGACCGGCCGGAAGAAGAACGCCAGCGCGAACGAGGCGTACGTCCGCACCAGCCCCTCGGCCGCGCCGGTGCCCTCCGGGGTGAAGAACTCCGCCGCGATCACCGTCGAGAAGGAGCCGTAGACCCCGAACTCGTACCACTCGATGAAATTGCCCACCGACCCGGCGATCAGCGCCCGTATCGCAGGCCTGTTCGAGACGGGTCGGGATTGATCGGAAAACACCTTCATTTCAGCGCCTCTTGACCGTTCGTCACCTGCGTGAGTCCTGCGGAAAGACCGCCGTCACCCGATGCGGCAACAGCTCCCCGGACCGGCCTCCACTTCGGCATCCGGACGGCTACGCTCAAGGGCTGTACGTCGTTCGGGCTACTGGGGAGGTATGCGGGATGACGGAGGAACGGCCTCCGGGAGCCGGATCGGCCTCCCTGTGGGAACGCGAGAAGGCAGTCGAGGGTGTGGCGCAGGCGATCGACGCGCTGCGCGCCGACGAGTCGTCCTCGGGCAGCCTGCTGATGGTCCGGGCCGAGGCCGGCTTCGGCAAGACCGCGCTGCTGGCCGAGACCCGCCGTATCGCCGGGGCACGCAAGTGCGTGGTCTGGCACGCCCGCGGCGGCGAGACCCTCAAGTCCGTCCCCTTCAACGTCGTACGGCAGTTGCTGCAGCCCGCGCTCCTCTCGCTGATGCCGGAGGAGGTCCGCGAGTACCTCGGCGACTGGTACGACATCGCGGGCCCCGCCCTCGGGGTCACCGAGCCCGGCGAGCGGCAGGCCGACCCGCAGGGCGTGTGCGACGGCCTGGTCGCCGCCGTGCGCCGCCTCGCCAAACGCGACTGGCCGCTGGTCCTGCTGATCGACGACGCCCACTGGGCCGACCAGGAGACCCTGCGCTGGCTCGCCGCGTTCGCCGAGCGCCTCGACGACCTGTCCGTGCTGGTCGTGGTCGCCCGCAGGCCCGGCGAGGTCAGCGGGGAGAGCGCCCGCTACCTGGACGCGATCGCCGCCGCCGCGGGCCCGCCGCCCACGGTCCTGGAATCCCTCACCCCGAAGGCCACCGCGGGGCTCACCCGCGCCACCCTCGGCCCGCACGCCGACGGCGCGTTCTGCCGCGAGGTGTGGGCGGTCACCGACGGCAACCCGTACGAGACCGTCGAACTCCTCGCCAAGGTGAAGGACAGCGGCCTCGCCCCCGTCGAGGACTCGGCCGCCGAACTGCGCGAGCTCAACCGCTCCGCGCGCGGCGGCGGACTGCTCGCCCGCCTGGACGACCTGGGCTTCGAGGCCACCCGGTTCGCCTGGGCCGCAGCCATCCTCGGCACCGGCATCTCCGTGGACCTGGTCGCCAAGCTCGCCACCATGAGCCGCGAAGAGGCGGTCCGCTGCGCCGAGTTACTGCGCGCCGACCGCATCCTCACCGCGCCCGACCCCGCCGCGTCCCAGGCCGGCGCGGGCGAGCTGGAGTTCGTCCACCCGCTGATCGCCAGCGACGTCTACGACTCCATCCCGGGCGGTGTACGCACGGCCATGCACGGCATCGCCGCCCAGGTCGTCACCGACAACGGGTTCGGCGCGGCCGCCGCCTCACGGCACCTCCTCAAGGTCCACCCGGACGACGACCAGGAACTCGTCGAGCAACTCCGCGAGGCGGCCCGCGAACACCTCTCCATCGGCGCCCCCGACGCCGCCCGCCGCTGCCTTGAGCGCGCACTCCTGGAGCCGCCGCTCACCGATACCCACGCGCACGTGCTCTACGAACTGGGCTGCGCCACCCTCCTCACCGCGCCCGCCACCACCATCGGCCACCTCCAGACCGCCCTCGGCATGCCCGGCCTCGACGGCCACGCACGCGTGGACGCCGTTTTCCGGCTGTCCCAGGCGCTCACCCACAACGACCAACTCGAGGAGGCCGTCCGCACCGTGGAGGCGGAGGCCGCCCGGTACGAACCCGGCGCCGCCCGGATGCGGCTCCAGGCCGTGCAGTTCATGTGGGAGGGCATCCACGCGGGCGAGGGCACCTCCCCGGGACGCTCCGAGCGGCTCGCCGCACTCGCCGGCATCTGCACCGGCCGGGACAACTCCGAGCGGGCCCTGCTGATCCTGCGCGGCTTCGACGCCATGACCCACGGCGAGAACGCCGAGGAGGTCGTCGAGGTCTGCGACCGTGCCCTCGTCAACGGACGGCTCGCTCCCGGACTCGGCTGGACCGACACCGAGTGGGGCCTGGAGATCCTCATGATGCTGGCCAGTGCGTACGCCTACACGGACCGCCTGGACCGCGCGGAGAGCCTCTACAACGAAGCCCTGCGCGCCTACGTGTCCGCCGGGTGGAGCGGCGGCCATCTCTCCCTGGCGCACGCCTACGTCGGCCTCGGGCACCGTCGGCGCGGCCGCCTCCGCGATGCCGAGACCTCGCTGCGCGAGTCACTGCGGCTCGCCGAGCGCGTCGGCCGCGGGCTGCCCCTGTACTGGTCGGCGACCTGCAACCTGGTCGACACGCTGCTCGCCCGCGGCCATGTCGAGGAGGCCTGGGAGACCGCGGAACAGTACGGCTTCACACCTCCGTACCCGTCCACCATCGTGCTGCCCGACCCGCGCTGTGTGCGCGGCCGGCTCCTGCTCGCCGTCGGCCGCACGAAGGACGGCATCAACGAACTGGAACAGGCCGCGAAGGCGGCGACCGTACGCGGCCACCACAACCCGGTCCTGGTCCCCTGGGCCGTGGACCTCGCCCGCGCCCTCGCCGTCGAGGACCCGACCCGCGCGGCCCAACTCGCCACGGACGCCCGCCGGCAGGCGGAACACTTCGGCACGGACACGGCGATCGGCGAGGCCCTCCGCTGCGCCGCGGCGCTGGAAACGGGGCAGCGTGCGGTACGGCTTGCTGCGCAGGCTGTCGCTTACCTGGAGTCCTCGCCGTGTCAGTACGAGCATGCGGCGGCCCGGGTCGAGTACGGCATCGCGGCGAGGTCCGTGGCGGAGATCAACAGGGGTCTGACGCTTGCGCGTTCGTGCGGGGCGGACGGCTTGGTGACACAGGCGCGGGAGGTGTTGGAGACGGGGAGGGGGTTGCGGTGAGTTGTCGTTCGGCTGCGGGCCGGTGGGGGCTGGTCACGCAGTTCCCCGCGCCCCTAAAGCATGGGCCGGTCTGCGTTTTGAGGAGTGCACAGTTCCTCGCGGCTCTAAAAGCCGCAGCGAAGCCGCGGGCCGCCAGCAGCGGACGGATCTCGCGGATCGCGCGGGTGACCGTGGAGCGGTCTACCCGATAGAGCTCCGCCAGGGCCACGTGCGGGAGTTGGAAGCGCAGCGCCACCAGGGTGACGACGACGCGGTCGAAGAACACCAGCTCGTGGTCCGGGCCCGCCCCGGGCGCGCGCATACGCTCGTGACCTCGACGTTCTCGCAGCCGGGACTCCTCAGCTGCCATCCAGGCGCCGGCGAGCTCGACGAGGAGTTTGCCGAGCCGCCGCGGCTGGAGACCGGTGAAGATACGCTTGGACTAGGCCGTGCGGCCCACGTATTGCGTCACAACAACACCCAAGCCGCACGGCCTACTTCATGCCTCGGCAGTGCCTCGATCATGATCACGCACCACGTCGTAAGGTACGGCCTATGTCTGATAGATCGATGTCTACGGGCCGCCTATGGGCAGTCCTGCTCGGGTTCGACGCTGTGGTTACTGCGTCGACGATCGTGGTGTGGAGGCAGAGCGGAACACCGTGGACCGAAACCTTGGTCAGTTCGGGTGTGGTTGCTCTTGCGGTCCTGATAGCCGGCCCATGGACGATAAGGCGGACCAGGGCAAGGGTCGAGGAAGCAATGCGGCAACAGCGTTGATCCAGTTCGGTCGCCTCTGAGAGTGCGGTATGTGACGTAATACCCGCTTCGGCCTTGGGGTTGGGTATGGGCCCCTGGTCGGCGGGTTGGGTTGGTGGTCAGGTGCGGGGCTGAGCGAACAGGCCGGGTTCGGGTTCGGTGAGGATGCCCCGTGTGACCAGGCGTTTCAGCTTGCACCGGATGCCTCCGGTGTTCTTCGGGAGTGGTCGGACTGGTCTCCGACCGCGCCGCCGAGAGGTGATCACCCATCAGCCGAACCGCCAGGCCGGCACCCCCAGCCCTCAATCGCACACCAGGTTGTTAGTCGCCCTCCTCCCCCAACACCCGCTGCGCCACAGCGAACGCCGAGTTCGCCGCAGGCACCCCGCAATACACGGCACTCTGCATCAGCACCGCCCCGATCTCCTCCGCCGTGAGTCCATTGCGCCGAGCCGCCCGCACATGCATCGCCAACTCGTCGTCATGCCCACGCGCAATCAACGCCGTCAACGTGACCATGCTCCGCTCGCGCCGCGACAACGTGGGGTCGGTCCAGATCTCCCCCCACGCATACCGGGAGATGAAGTCCTGGAAGCGGGCCGTGAACGGCGTCTGCCGAGCCTGCGCCCCCTCCACGTGGGCGTCACCGAGTACCTCCCGCCGCACCGCCATCCCCAGCCGCGCACCCCCACCGAGATGCGCCCGCAGCGCGCTCAGAACGGCCGACGGACACTCCGCGACCGCCAGATGCGAGGCTCCCGGAATCTCCACGAGGGCCGAGCCCGCCACCGCGTCGGCGATCTCCCGCAGATGCGCCGGCGGCGTCGCCGGGTCCTCGCGCCCGGCGATCACCAGCGTCCGCGCACGGATCTCGGAGAGCCGCGACCGCAGGTCGAACGCGGCCAGCGCGTCACAGCACGCGGCATACGCGGCCGGGTCGGCGGCACCCTGGTCGGCCACCAGCTCCGGCACGGTGAACCCGGGCGTGAACCAACGGGAGTCCGCGCTCTCCACCAGCCACCCCAGCCCCTCGCGCCGTACCCGCGCGGCCCGTTCCTCCCACGGCTTCGCCCCGTTGAAGTGCGCCGAGGAACAGATGACGGCGAGCGACGCGACCCGCTCGGGGTGATGCACCGCGAGATGCAGACCGACCGCACCCCCCAACGACACGCCCGCGTAGACGAATTGCTCGATCCCGAGCGAGTCGGCGAGCGCGAGCACCAGATTCGCGAGGTCCCCGACACTCGCCCCGGGACCGATCAGCCCGGGCGCCGAACCGCCGTGCCCGGGCAGGTCCCAGCGGATCACCCGGTGGGTGACGGACAGTTCGGGCGCGACCTTGTCCCACAGGGCGTACGACGTGCCCAGCGAGGGCCCGAGCAGCAGCGGGGGCGCGGAATCGGGCCCCTCGGCACGGAAGTTGAGGAGTTTCTCGGTCAACGTCGCTCCAGTGCACGGTCGGTGAGGGCTCCGGCGGAACCCGTATAACGGGCGGGGTCGGTGAGTGCGGAGAGGTCGAGGTCCTTCAACTCCGGCTCCCCGGCGAGCAGTTCGGCCAACGGGCGGCCGTCGGCATAGGCCGGCCGCGCGGCCTCCGTGAGCAGCTCCTTCGCCCGGGCCCGCCCGAGCAGCGGCGCCAGCTCGGCGGACAGCCGCTCGGAGACGATCAACCCATGGGTGAGATCCAGGTGTTGACGCATCACGTCCGGGTGGACCCGCAGCCCCTCGGTCAGTTCGGCCGCATTGCGCGCCGCACCGCCGACCAGCCGCAGCAGTTCCCTGAGCGGTTCCCACTCGGCGTGCCAGGCCCCGGCCGGCCGCTCGTCCTCGGCGACCAGCGAGCCGTACAGGACGGCCGCGAGCTGGGGTGCCCGGCGCGCGGCGGCGGCGATCAGCGTGGACCGTACGGGATTCGCCTTGTGCGGCATCGCGGACGAACCCCCGCCGCTGCCCTCCGAGACCTCGGCGATCTCCGTCCGGCCCAGGACGAGCACATCGGCGGCGACCTTGCCCAGGGCTCCCGCCGCGAAGGCCAGGCACCCGGCGAGATCGGCGATCGGCGTCCGGAGCGTGTGCCAGGGCAACAGCGGTGCCGCCAGACAGAGTTCACGGGCGTACGCGTCGGGCAGCGCGAGCGCGTCCTCCGCGCCGTACGCGGTGAAGGCTGCCAACGTGCCCGCCGCGCCCCCGAGTTGGACCGGCAGCGCACTTCGCGCGACCCGCACCCGATCCCGCGCGTCGAGCACCAGCGACCGCCACCCGGCGGCCTTCAGCCCGAAGGTCGTCGGTACGGCGTGCTGGGTGAGCGTGCGGCCCGGCATCGCGGTGTCGCGGTGGGCGGCGGCCAGCCGGGCCAGCGCGCTCTCCGTACGCGTGAGGTCGGCCAGGACCAGGTCCAGGGTGCGGGCGGCGACCAGCATCGTCGCCGTGTCCATGATGTCCTGGCTGGTCGCGCCCCAATGGACGTACGGGCCGTACTCCCCGCCGACCACCTTCGTCAGATCCGCGACCAGCGGGATCACCGGGTTCCCGCCGGCTCGGGCGCGCTCCGCGAGGGACCGTACGTCGAAGCGGTCCACGTCCGCCGCGACCGTCACCGCCGTCGCCGCCCCGGTGGGCGCGAGCCCCAGGGCCGCCTGGGCGCGGGTGAGCGCGGCCTCCGCGTCGAGCAGGGCCCGTAGATACGCGGTGTCGCCGGTCGCGGACGCGGCGGGGGAGCCGGCCCACCCGGGGGCGAGCAGGCCGGTGTCCGACGGGTCGGAAGAAGTCACTGGAACTCCAGGAAGACCGTTTCGCCTTCGCCCTGAAGGCGGATGTCGAAACGGTAGGTGCCCCTGCCGTCGTCCTGTGCGATCAGCGTGTCGCGCCGCGCCGGTTCCAGCCCGGACAGCAGCGGGTCCGTGGCCAGCGCGGCCTCGTCGCCCGGCAGATAGATCCGGGTGAAGAGGTGCACCAGCAGCCCGCGCGCGAACACGCACGCGCTCAGGTACGGGGCGCTCCGCCCGCGCGCGCCCGGCCGCAGTGTCCGCGCGTACCAGTGGCCGTTGGCGTCGGTCTGGATGCGGCCCCAGCCGGTGAACTCCACGCCGTTGCGGCCGAGATAGCCGCCGCTGGCCGGGTCGCGCCGGATCGAACCGTCGGTCCTGGACAGGTTGCCGTCGGGGTCCGCACCCCACAACTCGACGAAGGCGTCCGGCAATGGCCTGCCCTCGCCGTCGTACACGTACCCCTGGACGGTGATCGTGTCCGGGTGTCCGACGGGCGCGATGTCACCGCCGCCGGGGAACGGCAGCGCGTAGCCGTAGAAGGGCCCGACCGTGTGCGAGGGGGTCGGCAGCACGGACTCCGGACGGCTCGTGTCGATCTTCGTCATGGCGGGTCAGCGTCCTTCTTCGATCCAGGTGGCGTGCGGGCCGTCGAGCACGATGTCCCAGTGGTAGCCCATCGAGAACTCGGGCACCGACAGGCTGTGGTCGTACGTCGCGACGAGGCGCTGCCGGGCCGCGTCGTCCGTCACCGACTGGATGATCGGGTCGTACGGGAACAGCGGATCGCTCGGGAAGTACATCTGCGTCACGAGCCGCTGCGTGAACGCCGTGCCGAACATCGAGAAGTGGATGTGCGCCGGGCGCCAGGCGTTGACGTGGTTGCGCCAGGGGTAGGGGCCCGGCTGGACCGTGGTGAAGCGGTAGGTGCCCTCGTCGTCGGTCAACGTGCGCCCGACACCGGTGAAGTTGGGGTCCAGCGGGGCGTCGTGCTGCTCGCGCTGGTGCGCATAGCGGCCGGCCGAGTTCGCCTGCCAGATCTCCACCAACTGCCCCCGGACCGGCCGCCCGTCGCGGTCCAGCAGCCGCCCGGAGACGGTGATCCGCTCACCGATCGGCTCGCCGTTGTGCTGCCGGGTCAGGTCGTTGTCGATCTCGGTGATGTCCCGCTCGCCGAAGGCGGGGGAGGCCAGCTCCACCAGCTCCGGGTCCTTGGAGACGTCGATGGTGACCGGCGGCTGTTTCGGGTGACGGAGCAGGGAGGAGCGGTACGGGGCGTAGTCGCGGCGCGGGTGGTGCTCGACCGGCGCGCCGTCGGCGACCCGCTTCTCGTACGTCGCGTGCTCGGCCGCTATCTCGAGGTCGATGTCGTGCTGGGTGAGCGTCATGGGGTTCCTACCGTTCGAGGACGAGGGCGAGGCCCTGGCCCACGCCGATGCAGAGGGTCGCGACACCAACTCCATTTCCCTTGCGGGCGAGTTGGTGGGCGACGGTGCCGGCGAGCCGGGCACCGGAGGCGCCGAGCGGGTGACCGAGGGCGATGGCGCCGCCCTGCGGGTTGAGGATCGCCGGGTCGAACTCGGGCCATTCGGCGACACATCCGAGCACCTGGGCGGCGAAGGCCTCGTTGAGTTCGAGGACTGACAGATCGTCAAATCCCTTGCCCGCCTTGGTGAGTGCGCGGTTGACGGCTTCGACGGGGGCGAGTCCGAAGTAGTCCGGGTCGAGCGCGTGCACGCCGGTGGCGGAGATGCGGGCGAGAGGCTGACGGCCGGTGGCCTTGAGCCCTTCCTCGTCGACCAGGAGGAGCGCGGCGGCACCGTCGTTCAGCGGCGAGGCGTTGCCCGCCGTCACCGTTCCGTTCTCGGTGCGGAAGGACGGCTTGAGCCTGGCCATGGCGGCGAGCGACGCGTCCGGCCGTACGGACTCGTCGGCGGCGAAGGCGACCGGGTCGCCCTTGCGCTGCGGGACCGACACGGGCGCGATCTCCCCGTCGAAGAGCTCCGCTGCCTGTGCCTGGGCCGCCTTGTGGTGACTGGCGAGCGCGAACTCGTCCTGCTGCTCGCGGCTGATCTTGTGCTTGTCCGCGATCAGCTCCGCGCTCTCGCCGAGCGGGATGGTCCACTCCGGGTTCATGGCCGGGTTGGTCATGCGCCAGCCCAGCGTGGTCGAGTACAGCTCGGTGTGCCCGGCCGGGAAGGGCCGGTCCGACTTGGGCAGGACGTACGGTGCGCGGGTCATCGACTCCACACCACCCGCCACGGCGATGGAGGCGTCCCCGACCGCGATGGCGCGGGCCGCCTGGATGACCGCTTCGAGGCCGGAGGCGCACAGCCGGTTGACGGTCACGCCCGGGACGGAGGTGGGCAGGCCGGCGAGGAGGGCGGCCATGCGGCCGACGTTGCGGTTCTCCTCGCCGGCGCCGTTGGCGTTGCCGAAGTAGACGTCCTCGATGCGGGCGGGGTCCAGGTCCGGGGTGCGGGCGAGGAGTTCACGGATGGCGTGGGCGGCGAGGTCGTCGGGGCGGACGGACGCGAGCCCTCCGCTGTACCTGCCGATGGGGGTGCGGACGGCGTCGACGATGTAAACCGGGTTCACAGCAGGCCTTCCGTGACGATGAGTTTCGCGTCGGTCTTGGCGACGATCTCCTCGACGCCCACACCGGGTGCGGTCTCGGTCAACACCAGACCTTCGGGTGACACGTCGATCACGCCGAGATCGGTGATGACTCGGTTCACACATGCTCTGCCGGTGAGCGGCAGCGCGCACTCCGTGAGGATCTTCGGCGAGCCGTCCTTGGCGGTATGGGTCATGACGACGATGACGGTGCGGGCGCCGTGCACGAGGTCCATCGCCCCGCCGATCCCGGTGATCATCTTGCCGGGGATCGCCCAGTTCGCCAGGTCGCCCCCGGCCGACACCTGCATGGCGCCGAGGACGGCGACGTCGATATGTCCTCCCCGGATCATCCCGAAGGAGAGCGCGGAGTCGAAGAAGGACGCCCCCGGCAGGACCGTCACGGTCTCCTTGCCGGCGTTGATCAGATCCGGGTCGACCTGGTCCTCGGTCGGATAGGGGCCGGTGCCCAGGATGCCGTTCTCGGACTCGAGGATCACCTCGACGCCCGGCGGGAGGTAGTTCGGGATCAGGGTCGGCAGACCGATGCCGAGATTGACGTACTGCCCGTCCTCGAGCTCGCGGGCCGCACGGGCCGCCATCTCCTCACGTGTCCAGGCCATCAGCCGCTCACCGTCACCGTTCGCTGCTCGATCCGCTTGTCGGCGGCCTGCTCGGGGGTGAGGGCCACCACCCGCTGGACGAAGATCCCGGGCAGATGCACCGCGTCCGGGTCGATCTCGCCGGGCTCGACCAGTTCCTCGACCTCGGCGATCGTGACCTTGCCTGCCATCGCCGCGAGGGGGTTGAAGTTCCGGGTCGACTTGTTGAAGACGAGATTGCCGTGCCGGTCGCCCTTCGCGGCGCGGACCAGGGCGAAGTCGGTGCGGATCCCGCGCTCCAGGACGTACTCGGTGCCGTCGAACTCCCGCACCTCCTTCGGCGGCGAGGCGAGAGTGACGCCGCCCGAGCCGTCGTAGCGCCAGGGCAGTCCGCCCTCGGCGACCTGGGTGCCGACGCCCGCCGGGGTGTAGAAGGCGGGAATCCCCGCACCGCCCGCGCGCAGGCGCTCCGCGAGGGTGCCCTGGGGGATCATCTCGACCTCCAGTTCCCCGGCGAGGTACTGGCGGGCGAACTCCTTGTTCGCGCCGATGTAGGAGCCCGTCACGCGGGCGATCCGTCCGGCGGAGAGGAGGACGGCGAGGCCGGACTCCATCGCCCCGCAGTTGTTGGAGACCACGCCCAGGGCGCTGACACCGCGCTCGTAGAGGGCCTGGATCAGCACGTTCGGTACACCGCTCAGTCCGAAGCCGCCGACCGCGAGGGTTGCTCCGTCCGGCACATCGGCCACGGCCTCGTCGGCCGTGGCGACCACCTTGTCCATCCGTGAAGCTCCGTCCCGTTCGAGCGCCCGGTCGGCAATCGGCCGGCGATTGGCCAGCAATTGGTCAGGGCACTGAGCATTTCGGTGAAGTTTCCTTCACGCTGTCACTGCGGGGGCTCTCCGTCAAGACCCTGGAGAAGTACCAGCTCAGCTCCCCGCGCAGGGCTGGACTCGTCCAGGGGGCCTCCCGGTATCGTTCAGTGCACAGATGAATAAGACTGGATACGACTTCGGGAGGGCACATGGCCGCGGTGGACCTCACCACCCACCCCGGGCACCTCGCCCGGCGACTGCAGCAGGCGCACTACCTGCTGTGGAACACGATGGTCTCCGAGGAGATCACCTCGCCACAGTTCGCGGTGCTCAACGCGCTCGTCGACGAGCCGGGGCTCGACCAGCGCACGGTGGGGGAGCGGGTGGGCCTGGACCGGTCGACCATCGCCGAGGTGATCAGCCGGCTGGACCGGCGCGGGTACCTCGACAAGGTGCGCGATCCGCAGGACGGCCGCCGTTTCCTGCTGCGCCTCACCGACGACGGCATGCGCGTCCACCGCAAGCTGATCGTGCGCACGGCCCGGATGAACCAGCTTTTCCTCGCCCCGCTCTCCACCGAGGAACAGACCGTCTTCTTCGACCTCATCCAACGGGTCGCGGACGCGGCGGAGGGGCTCCGCAATCCCGGGGAACCCCTCGCCGCCCAGCGTTAGGCATCGCTCAACTCGGCGGAGGCTGCGGAGGGTTCAGCGCGCCGAGTTGCAGCAGCATCGCCAAGTCGTCGCGTACCGCCCGGCGTTCGGCGATCCGTCCGCCGACCGGGCGGTAGGCGAAGGCGGCGTCTCGCGCGCGGCGAGGACCCGCAGTGCGTGCTGGGCGTTCGGGTCCCCCGGATCGGCCGCCCTGCGGAATCGGACGAGGTCCTCGTCCGTCCGGTCCAGGCCGACAAAGAGCAGGCCCAAGGCGCACATACCGCCGGTGTTCCCGGCGTCGGCCGCTCTGCGGAACCGTTCCTCGGCCTCCCGTCGGCGGCCCCGGCCGAGCCACAGACCGGCCAGGGACACCTCCGCGTCGATGTCTCCCTGCTTCGCCGCCTGTTCGAAATGGCGCTCGGTGAGGGTGAGTTCACCCGTCACCTGGTGGTGGAGACCCAGGTTGAACTGCGACGGCGCGTGACCGCGCGAGGGCGCCTCGGCGTACCGGTGCAGCGCCTCGGCGGCCCGGCGGAACCACCGGACCGCGTTGGCGCGGTCACCGAGATCGACGTAGACGAGCGCGAGGTTGTACTGGGCGTTCACACTGCCCGACTCGGCCGCGCGGAGGTACGCGTCGCGCGCCTCCGCCAGCCGTCCCTGCTCGGCGTGAGTGACCCCCCGCTGGAACCACTTCCGGCCACTGAACCAACCACGTCCGCTCACGACTTCCCCCGCCCCGGCCGCACCGATCAAGGACGACAAAGTGGCTCAAGCGTGCGAAACCGCGAAAGTGCACCAGGCGGTCAGGCCTTCGCGAACACCACCCAGACCTGGCCCTTCGCAAAGTTCACCGGCGTAGCGTCCGACGTGGTGAACTCCGTTCCGTCCGTGGCCTTCTGCCGCTTCCAGTCGACGCTGAAGGTACGGCCGTCCCGCAGGACGTCCGCCTTCCCGGAGCCCACCGACTCGGTGTACGGCGTGTTGTTGCCGAGGACGTCGTGATAGACGGACTTGCGGATCTTCACGTACTGCACGACGACGGTCGCCGGAGCCACCCGCTTGCCGTCGGTCGTCACGGTGGGTGTGCCGTCCTCGGTGACCAGCCAGCGGTGCTTGCTCCCGGACCAGGTGAAGGTGAAACGGGCCGCTGGATACCGCACGGTACGAGAAGCGGTGGGCTTGCCGCCCGCGGGGGCCGCGCCGTAGTGGAAACCGGTCGTCAGGGCCGCCGCGCCCGGCGCCGAGGAGAGCAGCTTGGCCGGGTGCAGATAGAGGTTGTGCGGGGCGGATTTGGTGACCCCGCGGTAGTAGGCGCTCGCCACCTCGTCGGGCGACGCGGACCGCAGCGGGGCCTTGGCGATCAGCGGCAGCAGCTTGTGCTGGGCGCCGGAGAAGGCGAGCGTCGGCTCGTGGAACTGGCGCAGCAGCTCCAGGTCGGACACGCGGGCGCTGCGCACCGGTCCGACTGACTTGGGGAGCTTGGTGGCGAACACCGCCATCAGCCGGCTCAGCCCGCCCTCGACCTGCTCGGCGTAGACGATGTCCGCCGAGTCCAGACCCGTCTGAGGGCGGGCCGCGGGGACGTTGTCGATCTTCACCGCGAGCACCGGGCCGGCGGCGGGGGCGACCGTGCCGCCGGCGCTCGGGCTCTGTTCCGGGCTCTGCGTGGGGAACTGGATCTTTCCGCGCCCGTCGTCGACGGACGGGCCGTCATGTGCCGAGCAGCCCACCGCCAGGGAGGCCGTCATCGTGGCGGCCAGCAGCGCCGCTCTTCTCGCGCCGCGCCGCCGAGGCGTCCTGTGTCCCATGCCCACCGTTGCCACCAAGTCTGTGTTTTCGATTGTGCGCTTATAAGTTCATTGGTGGCCATACCCGCTCGGTTGTGTTTGTGCGCGCTGATTGCGCCGATCGGCCCAGGGGAAATACGGAAGAGGCCAGTCCGTGACCTGGGGAAGGGTCAGTCCGGCGAGTCCCAGGGGCCGAGAATCTCCGCAAGGTCGTAGCGGACGGGCTCCTCCAGTTGTGCGTACGTGCAGCTTTCTGGCGTGCGATCCGGGCGCCAGCGGCGAAAACGCGCCGTGTGCCGGAAGCGCGCGCCGTTCTCCATGTGGTCGTACGCCACCTCGGCCACCCGCTCCGGTCTCAGCGGCACCCACGACAGGTCCTTCTTGCCCGACCAGCGGCTCGGCGCGCCCGGCAGCCGGGCCGACTCGTGCGCGGCCTCCTCCGCCCAGGCCGCCCACGGATGTCCCGTCGGGTCGTCCATGCGCAGCGGCGCCAGTTCCTCGATCAGCTCGGCGCGCCGCTTCATGGTGAAGGCGGCGGACACCCCCACGTGCTGGAGGGTGCCGTGATCGTCGTACAGGCCGAGAAGGAGGGACCCCACGACGGGCCCGCTCTTGTGCAGGCGGTACCCGGCGACGACGACATCGGCCGTCCGCTCGTGCTTGATCTTGAACATGGCGCGCTCGTCCTGGCGGTAGCGCAGGTCCAGCGGCTTCGCCACGACACCGTCCAGCCCGGCGCCCTCGTACTGCTCGAACCACCGTTGCGCGACCTCGATGTCAGTGGTCGCGGGCGCCAGATGCACGGGCGCGGTCGCACCGGACAGCGCCCGGGCCAGCAGCGCCCGCCGGTCGCCGAGTCCCACGTCGAGCAGCGACTCGTCGGCCAGCGCCAGCAGGTCGAAGGCGACGAACGAGGCCGGCGTCCGCTCGGCCAGCGTCCGCACCCGCGACTCGGCCGGGTGGATGCGCTCGGTCAGCGCGTCGAAGTCGAGCCGCCCCTCCCGGGCGATCACGATCTCCCCGTCCAGCACGCACCGCTGCGGCAGCCGCTCCTTCAGCGCCTCGACGAGCTCGGGAAAATACCTGGTCAGCGGCTTTCCGGTACGGCTGCCCAGCTCGGCCTCCGCACCGTCACGGAACACGATCGCCCGGAAGCCGTCCCACTTCGCCTCGTAGTGCATGCCCGGCGGAATCCGCGCCACCGACTTGGCGAGCATGGGCTTCACGGGCGGCATCACCGGCAGATCCATGACTCCGATTCTGCGCCCGTACGACGCTCACCGCCCGGTGTGCGAGCTGTGCGCGGGAGGCCTACGGTGGCTCGCATGGGCGAAGCGGTGGAACTGGAGGCGGGCGGCCGGACCGTACGGCTGTCCAGTCCCGGCAAGATCTTCTTCCCGGAGCGCGGCTTCACCAAGCTGGACCTCGCCCAGTACTACATCGCGGTCGGCCCGGGGATCCTCCGCGCCCTGCGGAACCGCCCGACCACCCTGGAGCGCTATCCGGACGGGGTCGAGGGCGAGAACTTCTTCCAGAAGCGGGCACCCAAGAACATGCCCGACTGGATCCCGACCGCCCACATCACCTTCCCCAGCGGACGCAGCGCCGACGAGATGTGCCCCACCGAACAGGCCGCCGTCCTGTGGGCCGCCCAGTACGGCACGCTCACCTTCCACCCCTGGCCGGTACGCCGCGACGACGTCGACAGCCCCGACGAACTCCGCATCGACCTCGACCCACAGCCCGGCACCGACTACGACGACGCGGTCCGCGCCGCCCATGAACTCCGCGCCGTACTCGACGAGTTCGGCGGTCTGCGGGGCTTCCCCAAGACCTCCGGCGGACGCGGCCTGCACGTCTTCGTCCCCATCGAACCGCGCTGGACCTTCACCCAGGTCCGCCGCGCGGCCATCGCGGTCGGCCGGGAGCTGGCGCGCCGGATGCCCGACCAGGTGACGATCAACTGGTGGAAGGAGGAGCGCGGCGAGCGCATCTTCGTCGACTACAACCAGACCGCCCGCGACCGCACCATCGCCTCCGCCTATTCCGTACGACCCCGCCCGCACGCCCCCGTCTCGGCGCCCCTGCGCTGGGACGAGGTCCCCGTCGCGCACCCCCGGGACTTCGACCTCGCGACGATGCCGGCCCGGTTCGCCGAACTCGGCGACGTGCACGCCGACATGGACGACCACCGCTTCTCCCTGGACGCCCTGCTCGAACTGGCCCGCCGCGACGAACACGATCACGGGCTGGGCGATCTGCCGTATCCGCCGGAGTACCCGAAGATGCCGGGGGAGCCGAAGAGGGTGCAGCCGAGCAGGGCGAGGAAGGCCGCTGCCTCGGATTCCGCCGCCGACTCCGACCCTGACGGATCATGAACGCATGACTCGCCTGCTGACCCGGAGCCACCTCGGTGCCCTGTGGGAACCCCCGGCCTGTATCGCCGCGTTGCGGGCCGGCTTCCTCGCCGTGGGGGCCGAGGTGGCGATCCCGGGCCAACGGGTGCGCACCGACCTGCCGTTCCCCGGTACGGCCACCGCCCTGCTGCCCGGACTGCTGCCGGGCATCGAGGCGTACACGGTGAAGGTCAACGCCAAGTTCCCTGACGCACGGCCCGCGTTGAGAGGCGTGCTGTGCCTGCACAGCGGTGTGGACGGTGAGTTGCTCGCCCTCCTGGACTCGGCGACGGTGACCGCGTGGCGGACGGGGCTGGCGGCCGCCCTGGGCACGCATGCCCTCGCGGGGCCGGCGGAGGGCGCGGTGGTGGGGGTGATCGGCGCGGGAGCGCAGGCCGAGTTGACGGTGCGAGGACTGGGCGCGCTGCGGTCCTACGGCGAACTCCTCGTCCACGACACGGACGTGGACCGCGCGGCCGCGTTCGCCCTGCGGCACGGCGGCCGGGTGCTCGGCTCGGCGAAGGAGATCGCCTCGGCCGCCGACATCGTCCTGCTGGCGACCTGGTCCCGCACTCCGCTGCTGTCCCTCGCGGACACCGGGGAAGGGCAGCACCTCACCAGCCTGGGCGCCGACGAGCCGGGCAAGCGGGAACTCGCCGCCGACCTGCTCGACGCGGCACTCGTCGTCGTCGACGACCGTCAACTCGTCGAGTCCGTCGGCGCGTTGACCCCGACCGACATCGACACCACGCTCGGCGACGTACTGCGCGGCGACCACCCGGGACGGACCGACACCGTCGCCCGCTCCGTCTACGCCCCGGTCGGGCTGCCGTGGCAGGACCTGGCGCTCGCGTGGCTGGCGTACGAGCGGGCGGAGCGGGACGGGGTCGGACGGCAGGTGGATCTGCTGGGGTGAGGGGATGCCGCCGAGTTGGGAGCGCTCTCACCGTCCGGTTCTCCCGCGGCTATCCTGATCCGCATCGTCGAGGAGGGGTCCAGAAGTGACCGAGACAGCACCGCGTCCCACGCTGGAGGCCGTGGCCGCGCGGGCGGGGGTGTCGCGGGCCACCGTCTCCCGGGTGGTCAACGGCGGGGACGGGGTGCGGGAATCACTCGTCGAACGAGTCCGGCAGGCCGTGGAGGAACTCGGGTACGTCCCCAACCAGGCCGCCCGGAGCCTGGTCACGAAGCGGCACGACGCCATCGCGGTGGTGATCGCCGAACCGGAGACCCGCGTCTTCGCCGACCCCTTCTTCGCCATGCAACTCCGCGGCATCAGCAAGGAGTTGACCGCCCACGACTCCCAACTGGTGCTGCTCCTCACGGAAGGCCGCGCCGACCACGTCCGCGTCGGCCGCTATCTCGCCGGCGGCCATGTGGACGGCGCGCTCGTCTTCTCCCTGCACCTCGACGACCCGCTGCCCGGACTGATCCAACGGGCCGGTGTCCCCACGGTGTTCGGCGGCCGGCCCTCCTGGAGCGAGGGGACACGCGCCTTCGGCCCCACGGTGTACGTCGACTGCGACAACCGGGGCGGCGCCCGTGAGGCCGTACGGCATCTCGTCGGGCTCGGCCGCACCCGGATCGCGCACATCACCGGCGCGCTCGACCAGACGTCCGCGGTGGACCGGCTCGACGGGTTCCGGGACGTCATGGTCGACGTCGACCCGCGGCTGATCGTCGAGAGCGACTTCACTCCGGGCGGCGGTGAGCGTGCGATGCGGGAACTCCTGGACCGCTGCCCCGATGTGGACGCCGTGTTCGCCGCGAACGACCTCACCGCGTACGGCGCGCTGAAGGTGCTGCGGGAGGAGGGGCTGCGGGTGCCCGAGGACGTGGCGGTGATCGGCTTCGACGACATGCTGCCGGTCGCCGAACAGACCGAGCCGCCGCTCACGACGGTCCGTCAGGACATCGAGGAGATGGGCCGGTTGATGGCCCGCCTGCTGCTGCGCGGCCTCGACCGCCGGGGCGTCCGGGACGGCATCGGAGGCGCGCCGTCCAGCGTGATCCTGCCGACCACACTGGTCCACCGCGCCTCGGCGTGAGCGACGACCCGGCGGTGCTGCCGGGTTCTGGGCTTGGCGGAGCCCGAGTGGTGCCGTCGGGCACATGCGCACCCCTGCAAGGGGATTTGCCCTCGGCGGGCCGGTTCGTTCCGCACTGCCCACTCATCAGCCGGCGTCTCCGTGAGAGCCGCGCGCCTGTGCGTGCCGTGACTCCACGCGAGCCGCCCCCTGCGTGGGCTGGTGCCCCCGCGTCAGCCGCCCCCTGCGTGGGCCGGTGCCCCCGCGTCAGCCGCCCCCTGCGTGAGTCGCACCCTGCCCGGCAGATCGTGAGCCCGGGTGAGCCTCTCGTGAGTCGCGTTCCCGCGTAGCGGCCCCCGGCGCGGGCCGTGCCCTCGAGTGAGTTGCTTCCCGGGGTAAGCGGCACCCTCGCGCGGTCCGCGACCCTGCGTGAGCCGCGCTTTGCGTGGCAGTAACCCCGCGTCAGCCGCCCCCTGCGTGGGCCGGTGCCCCGAGAGGGTCGCTTCCCTGCGTGGGCCGCGCCTTGCGTGGTCGTAACCCCGAGTGGGCCGCGACCCCGCGTGAGTCGCACCCTGGGCGGGCTCACCCCGGGGCGGGCCGCGCCTTCGGGTGAGTCGTTTCCTCGCCCGGGCCGCGCCGCCGTGCAACCGACGCCCCCGTGAGACCGGTGCCCCGCGCAGGTCGCAGATCGTGGTCCCCGCGCGGGCCCGGCAGCGTCAACCCTGCGGCGGCTCGCTCTTGATGACGGCGAAGCGGGCGCCGTGCGGGTCGGTGAGCTGGGCCATGCGGCCGACGCCCTCCATGGTGGCGGCCGGCACGGTGACCTTGCCGCCGGACTCCAGGGCCTTGGTCACCGTGGCGTCGACGTCGGCGACCTCGAAGTACGCCAGCCAGTACGCCCCCGAGACCGCGCCGGTCGGGTCGAAGTCGAGCGGGACGACACCGCCGAACATCGCGTCCTCGCCGAGGCCGGCCGGGTTGATGCACGTGTAGTCGACGCCCGCCATGGGTGCGGCCGAGGTCTCCAGGCCGAGTGAGGCGTGGTAGAACGCCGCCGCCGCGGCGATGTCCGGCGTGTACAGCTCGACCCAGGTCAGCGAACCGGGATCTCCCGTCACATCGACACCCTTGGTCCGGCCGGGCTGCCAGATGCCGAACGCCGCGCCCGCCGGGTCCCTGAGGATCGCCATGTGTCCCGCGTCCATCACGTCCATCGGCTGGAGCAGGACCGCGCCGTGCGCCTGCTCCACCGCCTTGGCCGTGGCCTCCGCGTCCGGGCTCTGGAAGTACACGGTCCAGGCGGACGATTCGTGCTCCGGCTGCAGTGGCATGCCGCCGGCGACGGTCTTGCCGTCGAGTTGGAAGAAGCCGTAGCCGCCGGCCTCGGGTCCCGCCGACTGGAACCGCCAGCCGAAGAGACCGCCGTAGAAGGAGATGGCGCTGTCGATGTCGGGCGAGCCGACGTCCAGCCAGTTGGGAGCGCCGTTGACGAAACGGGTGGTGAGCATTGTTGCCCTCCTCATTGAAGGGTCCCGTCCTGTGCACTGCCGAGTCTTGCACCGCCCACTGACAATCGCTGCCGGAGTACGCCAGTGGTTCGGGGACACGGTCATGATTACCCTCGGTGACCGCTGAAGTTCTCCGTGTTTTCATCCGGTTCCGCGCGCCGCCGTGCGCCGGTGTGGTCGTAGGGCCATCATCGGGGCGGCCGGAGGCCTCGGAGCGCGGCGTTGATCCCGCGTTGATCGAACGTTTTTCGCCGGAGGGCACGATCGTGCCCATGCACATCGACACGATCACCACGCCCGACCTGGCCTGGCAGCAGGAGGCGTTGTGCGCGCAGACCGGGGCGGACTTCTTCTTCCCCGAGCCGGGCAGCTCCGTCAGGGAGGCCAAGCGGATCTGCGGCATGTGCCCGATCCGCTCCGCCTGTCTGGAGTACGCCCTCGACAACGACGAACGCTTCGGTGTGTGGGGTGGGCTGTCGGAGAAGGAGCGCCTGGAGATCCGGCGCGGCTCGCGTTGAACGGGGCGTTTATCGGTGCGGGTCGCGCGGGAGAGTGCGGCTAGGATCCGGGGGCGCACCCGGGCGTAGCGCAGAGGCAGGCGCTCGT
Organism: Streptomyces sp. NBC_01478; assembly: GCF_036227225.1. Lineage (GTDB taxonomy): Bacteria > Actinomycetota > Actinomycetes > Streptomycetales > Streptomycetaceae > Streptomyces. Next base: position 9,855,471 of record NZ_CP109444.1, read on the forward strand.
CTTGGCAAGACGACCACATCGGTTCGAATCCGATCCCCGGGCTGCGTTCGGGGGCCCTGTAGAGCAGAGGCAGACTCGCCGCCTTGTCAGGGCGGATACGCCGGTTCGAATCCGGCCGGGGCCCCACTCCAGAGCACGGCCGGGGCGGGAAGCGATGACTGACGAGGGCGGGATCACCGAGGCGGAACTGGCGGCCTTCCACCATGTGGTGGGCAGACTGCGGGAGTTGCCCGTCGACGATCCGGTGCGCCTGCGCGCGGAACAGGTCGCCGCGTCCTTCGCACGGGACGGCCGGCTGCGCCGCCGCAAGGCCCGCGGCGCCGACATGACCGCGGCCGACGCGGCGGCGATGGCGGCGACGGCGACGGGGGCGGTGGACCGACGCGAGGACGCTCCGCTGGGTCGTCGGGGCGAGCCTGCCGAGGTGGATGCCGGGGGTGTGTACCGCAAGCCGCGTGGTTGCTATGTCTGCAAGTCGCCCTATCGACAGGTGGATTCCTTCTACCACCGGTTGTGTCCCGACTGCGCCGCCGACAACTCCGCGCGCCGGGCGCTGAGTACGGAGCTGAGCGGGCGGCGGGCGCTGCTCACCGGTGGGCGGGTGAAGATCGGTTTCCAGTTGGCGCTGATGATGCTGCGGGACGGTGCCGAGGTGCTGGTCACCTCGCGGTTTCCGCACGACACCGTGCGCCGGTTCCGCGCCGAGCCCGGCAGCGGGAAGTGGCTGGACCGGCTGACCGTGCTCGCCGTGGACCTGCGCGACCCGCGGCAAGTCCTCGGCCTCTGCGAGGAGTTGCGGCAGGCGGGCGAACCGCTGGACATCCTCGTCAACAACGCCGCGCAGACCGTACGACGCCCTCCGCAGTCATACGCGCTGCTGGCCGCGGGCGAGCGCGCCACCCTGCCCGAAGGGGCCCGGCAGGCGCCCGGGTTCACGCCGATGCGGATGCTCGCGGGCGGGGCCTCGGCGCTGCCGGTCGTGCTGCGCGAGGCCGACGAGGCCGGACTGCTGCCCGACCCGTCCCCGGAGAACTCCTGGTCGGCACGGCTCGGCGCCCTCGACCCGGCCGAGGTCCTGGAGACCCAGCTCGTCAACGCCCTCGCCCCCGCCCTCCTGTGCGACCGGCTGCTGCCCCTGCTGCTCGCCTCGCCGCGTCCACGCAGGTACATCATCAACGTCACCGCCGTGGAGGGCCGGTTCGCCGTCCGCAACAAGATGGCCGGCCACCCCCACACCAACATGGCCAAGGCCGCGCTGAACATGCTCACCCGCACCAGCGCCGCCGAACTCGCCGACCAGGGCGTCCACATGTGCGCCGTCGACACGGGCTGGATCACGGACGAGAACCCCGCCCCCAAGAAGGGCCGCATGGCCGAGGCGGGCTTCCGTACACCGCTCGACATCGTGGACGGCGCGGCCCGCGTCTACGACCCGATCGTGCGCGGCGAGTCCGGGGACCCGGTGTCCGGCGTGTTCCTCAAGGACTATCGAGAGGCGGCGTGGTGAGCGGGGACGGGGAGAGCATGGAGGACGCGGGAGGGCGCGCGGCGGCGGCTTCGGAGGCGCTGGGCTTCGCCGGGGTGCCGTCCGTCGTGCCCCGTCCGGCCACCGAACTCGGGCCACTGCTCGACTGGTTGAGGGCGGGGCGACCGGCCGGGGAACGGCTGGACTTCACCGTCGGGACGGCGTTGCCCGACGGCCGACTCGACCTGTGCAAGCAGGAGTTGGGGGCGGAGGGCGCCGCGCTGGTCGCCGAGGCCTTGGGTCAAGGGCCGTCCCCTGTACGGCACTTGCTGCTCGGCACCGACGGGCTCGGGGACGAGGGCGCCGAGGTCGTCGCCGGTGGGAGCGGTGACGTCGAGACGCTCTATCTCGGGTGCAACGGGATCACGGCCGGCGGTGCCTGTCGGATCGCCGACCAGTTGCGTGCCTCGCCGCAGGTCGTCACCGGAGTGTGGCTCAAGCGCAACCCGCTGGGCAGCGGCGGCGGGCGGGCGGCGGCCGAACTCATCGAGTCCGCGCGGTCGTTGCGCACGCTCGACCTCGTGCAGACCGGGCTCGACCCGGCGGGAGTGACCGTCCTCGCCGACGCGCTGCTCGCCGCCGCCGACAACGGGCGCCGCATCGAGCGGCTCTTCGTCGGCGGCAACCCGCTCGGCGCGGACGGTGCCGTGCCCCTCGCCGCCGTCGTCGCGGCGGGCGCGATCGACGAACTCTACGTATCCGCCGCCCGGTTGGGAGACCCCGGCGCCCGCCTCCTGGCCGACGCCCTGGAGCGCGCGCCGTACGGCCGGCTCGCGCGGCTGTCCGTCGCCAGCAACGGCATCGGTCCGCAGGCCGCGGCGCGGCTGGTGACGGCGGCCAGCACGGCCGGGGTCGGGCTGCTCGACCTCGGCCGGGTCCGGGCGGCGGCCGTGCTCGGCGCGGCCGACAACCACGTCGATCTGCGTGCCGCCGAGACCATCGCGGGAGCCCTCGTGGCGGCCGAACACCGCCTCACCCATCTCGTGCTGTCCCACACGGGGATGCGCAGCCGTGAGGCCCACCGACTCCTCGACACGGCACCCCGCGCGATCACCCCCACCCGCTTCGTCCTCGGGCAGGGAGTCGCCGCCAGCATCAAACGCCGCCTGGAGTCCCTCACCGCCCACCTGCCCGCACCCTCGCTCGCCCCCGACGTGGCCGCCGTACGCAGCGTGCACCGCACGGCGCGGCCGGGAGAGGCCTAGGGCCTGTCCGGCACGGGGTCAGCGACGCGCCAGCCCCGTGAAGATGTCCGTCCAGAACCGCTGTTGCCGATCCGACGCCCCCACCAGATACGTCGCCCGCAGCTTCGCCGGCAACAGGGCCACCATGCGGGCCACCACCGCGCGGTGCTTCTTCAGTTGGGACAACTCCGCGTTGGCGAGGATCTGGTGGACCACGTCGCTGTCGTCGCCGCCCTCGTCGGTGTGCTCGGCGGCGCGCCGCAGCCGGGCCTCCCAGAGGTCCGCGTCACGGGCCAGTTCGCGCAGGCCGGTGACCGGGCGGCCCTTGAAGCGGTCGATCAGGGCGGTGAGCGGCACGGGCGCGTACTCGCCGTCGCCGAGATAGACCGTCGCCATCTCCAGCGGCAGTCCCTTCCGGTGCAGCTTGACGAGCCGCTCCAGGGTGCGCTTGGTGATCCAGGCGCGGCCCTCGTCGTCGATGTCGTGCTTCCACCACTCCAGCACCGTCTCCGCGTCCGCGCCGTACCGCGCGAGCAGCCACTCGTTGGCGGGGATGTCCTCCGGATCCACCGTCAGGGAGGCCGTGAACCGCGTCGCCTGAGCGATGTTGTTCCGCGAGACCAGCAGCTTGCGGCCCAGGTGGTACGGCGGGTTCTGGACGGCGATCTGCGCCCGCAGGTTCTCGATCCGGCGGCCGGCCAGCGACCACTCCTGGGTGATCTCCATGAGTTTGGCGAACGCGGCCTTGTCCTTGGGGCGGTTGTACTCGTCCCACACGATCGCCTTGGGCCCGGGCCCGGTGAAGTTCGCCGCCAGCAGGTTGTCCAGGGTGCCGTCCGGCGACGGGACCGGCGCGCACAGGTCCTCGACGTTCGTCACCGGCAGCGAGAAGTACAGCGGCTCCCGGCCCAGGCCCGCGCGGACCGTCTCCCGGACCAGCTCCGTCTTGCCGCAGCCGGGCGGGCCCTGCAGCAGCACCGTCCAGCGGTTGCGCAGCGCGGCCCGCACCACCTGCCGTACCGGATCGGGGATCGTGGCCGGGTTGGGCACGTCGAGGGCCTGGGCGAGACGGTCCAGGATCTCCGCCGTGCGGTTCTGCCCGGGCCTGCCGTCGGGGCCCGGCTCGGCCAGCTTCAGCCGCTCGCCGTCGATCAGGGGCAGGCCCCAGCGGAGCGGGAAACCCTCCTTCGCGTTGGCCAGGACGTGGTCCAGCGTGCGCGGGGACAGCAGCTCGCGCAGCGCGGGGGAGAGCGACGCCCATACGGCGAACACCGGATCGAGGTCCCAGGGGCGGTACTTGGCGGCGAGATGCCGACGCCAGGACGTGTCGTTCGCCGTGATCCGCATCGTGACCATGCGGTCGAGCAGCGCGAGGTCGCCGCGCCGGGCCGAGGTCTCGGACAGCGACTCGTTGTCCGTGAGGAAGACCCCGACGCAGCCGAGCGCGCGCAGATCGTGCTCGCCCAGCGTCCAGTTGCAGGCGATCTGCATGAGCTGCGACTGGATCGTGTCGCCGGCCTGCAGCGAGTCGTCGATGAGCAGCACGAACGGCGTGCCCGGCTTCAACTGGCTCATCACCAGTTGCCGCAGCACGAGTTCACCGGTGTGCGGGTCCCGCACCGGCGCGTTGACCAGCAGGTCGTCCGGCGTCAGATTCGCCGCCGGGACGTACACCAGCGCGGTGCCCGGGTGGGCGCGGCCGATGTGGGTGAAGAACGTCGCCGTCTTGCCGATGCCGTGCTCGCCGAAGATCTGCCCGGTCTGCCCGATGTCGATCATCGCGTCGATGAACGACTCCAGGCGCGACGGCTCACCCCTGCCGCGCTCGGTCGCCGGGGTCGTCAACTGCCCTGTCTCCGTGCTCATCTACCGCGATCCTGTCGTGACGCGATGGCAGTCCATCGCCGGGGTGTGCGTCTCGGGCCACTCGCTGCCGCCCTCGGTGATCAGCCAGATCCACTTGTCCGGCTCGGCGGGCGTGACCGGCGGCGCGTACCCGTCCGTGAGCATCACGACCGCGTCCGGGGTGACGTCGAACCGCCGGCCGTTCACCTCCGTACGCCCCTCCACGTAGTCAGCGACCACCTGGAAACTCGTGCCGCCACCGCCGTAGACCCGCTCGCCAGGCCGGAACGGCATGACCATGGCGTCGAACGACAGCCAGTGCGCCTCGACCCCGTCGATGCGGCCGACGAGTTCGGTGAGCCAGGTGATCACCTGCTGCGGCATCGAGCCCGAGGTGTCGTACGCGATGACCAGGACCTTGTCCCGGACCGGGCCGCGGCGCGCGAGCATCGGGTCCTGGCCGAGGGCCGCGAGCAGGGCGCCGCGCTTCTTCGGGTACACCAGCCGCTCGCCGTCGCGCAGCTTCGAGCCGAGGACGTCGACCAGCCAGCGCTGCCACCAGTGGACCGTACGCGTGCGTGCCGTCTCGCCGCGCAGGACGCCCGCGCCGAGGGTCCCCCAGATCCGGCCGGCCCGCGCGGAACCGTCCTCCGTGCGGCCCATCAGGTCGAGCAACTCCCGCTCCGCGCCCGCGTGTCCGCGCCGGGCCGCGAGCAGGGAGTTCAACAGCGCGGACGACGTCACCGCGTCCACCGTCTCCTGGTCGGCCGGTACCCACCCGTCCACCAGGTGCACGCACAGGTGCCGCTCCGGGACCGGAGGGTGCCGCATCCGCTTCAGCTCGCCGTAGACCTTCATGTCGGTCGCGACGAACTCGTCGTACGGGACGGGCTCCAGGCCGTGCGCGGTGAGGTCCTCGTGGTAGAGGGCGTGGATCTTCCGGGGGTCGATGCCCGTCGGCCGGCCGTTCAGCAGCGGCAGTTCGGGCCGGGCGAGCCGGACCAGGGCGACATGGTTGATGGAGACCTCGGCGGCCAGCTCGAAGACCGGGTCGTCGCGCAGTTCGAGGTCGGCGAACAGATGGCGCTGCACCAGATGCCGTGCCTCGTGGAAGAGCACGAACTTCACGCCGTCCAGGCCGAGTCCGACGAAGAAGTCCGGGTTGAAGAGCAGCAGGCAGGAGCCGTCGCCGGAGGCGACCACGGCCGCCGTGTCCACCGCTGTCGTCGGGATCTGGTGATGGCACTTCGCGTACAGCCAGGACGCCACCGCCGACTCCGTCAGCCCGAAGTCCAGCAGCGCGGCCTCCTTCAGCCGCCGCGCCTCGGCGACCGTCGCCGGGTCCGCCGGCCGGTACCGCTCCAGCGCCCTGCGGTCGGCCAGATCGACCACAGGGGTACGCCGACCCCGCTCCCCGTACGCCATGTCACGTCCCCCGCACCGCAGTTCCCCCGATGGCTCATTGGTACCAGGCCGCACTGACAACGGGCCAAGGCATTACGCTCTGGCCCCAAGGGCGGGGTCGTAGCGCAGAGGCAGGCGCACCGGTCTCCAGAACCGGGGCACGCTGGTTCGAATCCAGCCGCCCCGCCCCCCTCACGTCCTCAGGGCCTCGCTCAGGCGACCGCGCCCGCCGTCATCACCAGCTCCACCGCGTTCCCGTGGAAGGTGTCGATCAGTTGGGCCAGGACCGCCCAGGCGTCCTCGTGGTCGGCCAGGTGCTCGCGGACGAGCGGCCGTAGGGCGGCCTCGGCCTCGGCCACGCGCGCGGGGAACATCAGGTGTCCTGTGGACAGCACCTTCAGGACGTGCGACGCGGGGCCCCAGGCGGTCGCGTAGTCGGCGGGGCCGCCCAGCACGCCGGCTTCCTCGACCCGGTGGGTGAACTTGCGGTGCGTGCCGAACCGGGCGCGCAGCTCGGGCGGGCAGTCGGGCCGGATCGCCAGTGCCCAGCGCGCGTAACCGGGCAGCGGGCGGTCCCGGTCCGCCTCGGTGACCGCCTGCCAGTCGGAGCGCTCCAGCACCATCGACGCGGCCGTCCGCGCGGACTGCATGGAGGTGCCCTCGCGGAGGGCGCCGAGCAGACCGAAGCGGGTGAAGTTCTCGGGGATCGGCGGTTCGTCCTCCCGCCGCACGCTCTTGGCGACGGTCAACGGGGCCTTGCGCGCGGGGCCGAACGGCACACCGCGCGCGATGGCGCGCCGCATCGCGTTGTCCGCGGAGACGTGCCGCCAGACCCACTGGTTCAGTTCCGGATCGTCCTCCTCCAGAACCCACAGCAGCACGGAGGACGGCACCGCCGTCCTCGTCCCGGTCCAGATCAGATGGTCGCGCCGGGCCTTGGGAGTCGTCCCGTCCGCCGGCTCCGGCAGCCCGATCCGCCGCCGTATCCGCTCGGCGTCCCCGCTGTCGATCAGGTTCAGCAGAAAGCCGACCGCCGCCCCTGACGTGCTGTTGTCATGCATGGCGGCATGATGCCGCAGCCGGGCCGCCGCCCGCACCGGTGAATCGACGGCGGGCGGTCCGCAGCCGGTCGGGTCAGGCGCTCGCGCGGGCCGCCATGCGGGCCTTGCGGTTCGCCAGCTTCTCGTCGAACTTCGAGGCCTCGGAGTCCAGGCCGCCCATGTAGAGGGCGATCTCCTCCTGGGCCTGCTGTCCCTCGGGGCCGAGACCGTCGATCTCCATGACCTTCAGGAAGCGCAGCACGGGCTGGATGACGTCGTCGTGGTGGATGCGCAGGTTGTAGACCTCGCCGATGGCCATCTGGGCGGCGAACCGCTCGAAGCCGGGCATGCCGTGACCGGGCATCCGGAAGTTGACGAGGACGTCGCGCACGGCCTGCATGGTGAGGTCGGGGGCGAGCTCGAACGCGGCCTTCAGGAGGTTGCGGTAGAAGACCATGTGGAGGTTCTCGTCGGTCGCGATGCGGGCCAGCATGCGGTCGCAGACCGGGTCGCCCGACTGGTGGCCGGTGTTGCGGTGCGAGACGCGCGTGGCCAGCTCCTGGAAGGCGACGTACGCCACGGAGTGCAGCATCGAGTGCCGGTTGTCCGACTCGAAGCCTTCGCTCATGTGCTGCATGCGGAACGCTTCGAGCTTGTCCGGGTCGACCGCGCGGGAGGCGAGCAGGTAGTCCCGCATGACGATGCCGTGCCGGCCCTCCTCCGCCGTCCAGCGGTGCACCCAGGTGCCCCAGGCGCCGTCGCGGCCGAAGAGGGAGGCGATCTCGTGGTGGTAGCTGGGGAGGTTGTCCTCCGTAAGGAGGTTCACGACGAGGGCGATGCGGCCGATCTCGGTGACCTTGGACTGCTCCTTGCCCCAGGCCTCGCCGTCCTCGAAGAAGCCGGGGAAGTTCCGGGCGTCGCTCCACGGCACGTACTCGTGCGGCATCCAGTCCTTGGTGACCTTGAGGTGCCGGTTGAGCTCCGTCTCGACGACTTCCTCCAACGCGTACAGCAGCTTGGCGTCGGTCCAGACTGCGGGGCTGCCGAGGTGCGGGGAAGTGATCGTCACGGGGACTCCAGGGGGACGTGGTGCAAAACCGAACAAACCGGCGAGCGGTGCCGGGGCCTGTGCAACTTACGGAATCGTAGGCTACGAAACCGTAGGTTACGAGACCGTAGGTTAAGGCCGCTGTAAAGCTCGCTGTTCAGCCCGTATCGCCGGGGGATCCGCCGGAGCCCCAGGAGCGCAGGTCCCGGCACCGCACGGGCGTTCCGTCACCCGGTCAGGCGTACAGCTCCCGGAGCCGGACCGAGAGGCAGGTCACACACCCTTCGAGTTTCTCGAACTCGCTGATGTCCACCACGACCGGCTCGTGGCCGAGGTCGGCGAGCAGATCGGCCGTCTTGGGCGCGCTCGCCGCCATCAGCACCTTGTCGCCGCCGAGCAGCACCACATGCGCGCCGGCCTCCTCGGGCACCGACAGGAAGCGCGGGAAGAGCGAGGGCCGGTCCACCATCGGGATGTGCCCGAGCACCGTCCCGTCGGGCAGCGCGGTGACCGCCGACTTCAGATGCAGCACCTTGCTCACGGGCACGGAGACCACCCGCGCACCGAGCGGCTCGAACACGGCCCGCAACTGCTGGATGCCGGCCGCGTTCGTCCGGCCGCCCCGGCCGACGTAGATGGTGTCGTCGACCTTGAGCACGTCACCGCCCTCCAGGGTGCCCGGGTCCCAGACCCAGTTCACCGAGCAGCCGAGCCGGGCCACCGCCTCCTCGACCCCGCCCGTCTCCTCGCGCCGGGACTCGGCGCCGGGCCGGGCGATCAGCGCCACGTTCTTGTACATGACCACCGCGTCCTCGACGAACACGGAGTCGGGGCAGTCGTCGGCAGGGTCCACCTCGATGGTCTCCCAGCCGTGCACCCGCAGCGTCTGCGCGTACGCCTCCCACTGCTCGAAGGCCTGCTCGACATCGACCTTCTCCCGCTCGATGTGCGTGACCAGCCCTTCGGCCAGGCGCGGGCTGGGGCGGCGCACGAGCGCCTTCTTGCTGGGCACGAGCGGGACTCCGTATCGGCGGGATCGTTTCGGTGCCGTTGTCGCGGCACCGGTTGGCCATCATGCGTCACCCGTCCGTGCCGACAAAACCCCTGCCGTGAGGATGTGGCCCTCCTGAGACGCGCGCACCGGGCCCCGGGCGGGGCGCCGAGGACCTCAGGCCGGGTGTTCCACCTCCTCCGGTGTGATCGTCCGCAGCTCCCCGTCCAGCAGCAGCCAGCGCGTGATGCCGATCGACTCCAGGAAGGGCACGTCGTGACTGGCCACGATCAACGCCCCTTCGTACGACTCCAGCGCCGAGGTGAGCTGCCCCACACTCGCCATGTCGAGGTTGTTCGTCGGCTCGTCCAGCATCAGCAGTTGCGGGGCGGGCTCCGCCAGCATCAGCGCGGCCAGCGCCGCCCGGAAGCGTTCGCCGCCGGACAGGGTCGCCGCCTTCTGGTCGGCGCGGGCACCCCGGAACAGGAAGCGGGCCAGCCGGGCCCGGACCCGGTTGTTGGTGGCGCCCGGCGCGAACCGGGCCACGTTCTCCACCACCGTCAGATCGTCGTCGAGGACGTCGAGCCGCTGCGGCAGGAAACGCAGCGGGACATGGGTCACCGCCTCGCCCGACACCGGCTCCAGCTCCCCGGCGATCGTGCGCAGCAGGGTCGTCTTGCCCGCGCCGTTGCGGCCGATCAGCGCGATCCGCTCCGGCCCGCGCAGATCGAGCCCGCCCCTCACCCGCGCGCCGTACGCGAGTTCCAGGTCCATGAGGGTCAGGACCTGACGACCCGGCGGTACGGCCGTGTACGGCAGGTCGACGCGGATCTCGTCGTCGTCCCGGACGGCCTCCACCGCCTCGTCGAGCCGTTCCTTGGCCTCGGCGAGCCGCTCCTGGTGCAGGATGCGGTGCTTGCCGGCGGACTCCTGCGCGGACCGCCTGCGGGCGCCCATGACGATCTTCGGCTCGCGCCGCTGCTCGAACATCTTCTGTCCGTACTTCTTGCGCCGGGCCAACTTGACCTGGGCGTCGGACAGTTCGCGTTTCTGTTTGCGGAAGTCGGCCTCGGCGACGCGCACCATCCGTGTCGCGGCGTCCTGTTCGGTGGTGAGGGCCTCCTCGTAGGCGGAGTAGTTGCCGCCGTACCAGGTGATCTCGCCGGAGCGCAGATCGGCGATCTGGTCGACGAGGTCGAGGAGTTCACGGTCGTGGCTGACCACGATCATCACCCCGGGCCAGGAGGCGACGGCCGCGTACAGCCGCCTGCGGGCGTACAGGTCGAGGTTGTTGGTCGGTTCGTCGAGGAGCAGGACGTCCGGCCGGCCGAGCAGCAGTGCGGCCAGCCGCAGCAGTACCGACTCGCCGCCCGACACCTCGCCGATGGTGCGGTCCAAGTCGATGTGTCCCAGGCCCAGTTCGCCGAGTGTGGCGAGGGCCCTTTCCTCTACGTCCCAGTCGTCGCCGAGCGTCTCGAAGTGCTCCTCGGCCGCGTCGCCGGCCTCGATGGCGTGCAGGGCGGCTCGCTGAGCGGCGATGCCGAGCGTCTCGTCGACGCGCAGGGCGGTGTCGAGTGTGACGTTCTGCGGGAGGTGGCCGACCTCGCCCGCGATCCGCACCGTGCCGTCCACCGGGGCGAGTTGCCCGGCGATCAGCTTCAACAGGGTCGACTTTCCCGAGCCGTTGACGCCGACGAGCCCGGTCCTGCCGGGTCCGAAGGCGGCGTCCAGGTCCTCGAAGACGGAACTGCCGTCGGGCCAGGCGAAGGTGAGGGACGTACAGGTGACAGAGGTATGCATGAGGGCCTCGCGGTTGCTCGACGCGGTCAGGGCGGACGCGTAGCGAGACACCGCGAGGCGGGAGACTGGTCCCGGGGCAGAGAAAAAGGCCCTGTTCCGGAGGACGGCTCGGACGCCGAGGTCGTACACGACGAAACACACCTCACGGGTGTGTACGCGGTGTCTCAGAACCTCAGACGAGCAACGTCCTACTCCTATCGACGGCAACAGAACCGAGGGCAACGCTACGAACGGCGCCGTAGGGCTGTCAACGCATTAAACGGGAGCCCGCGAGCTTCATCTCCCTGTCGGATTCCTGCCAGCCAGGGCGCGCCCGCGACTGCTTGAGTGGGACGCATGACGAACCAGAACACCCTCCGTGACCGGGCTCTGGCCTTCCGCGCGCTGCATGTGCCGGGGCGTCCGCTGGTCCTCCCGAACGCCTGGGACGCCGCGAGCGCCCGCATCGTCGAGGACGCGGGCGCGGCGGCCGTGGCGACCACCAGCGCGGGCCTCGCCTGGGCCCTGGGCGTCCAGGACGGCGACAAGCTGGACCGGGAGCGGGCCCTGGAGGCGGTCGCGCGGATCACCGCGTCCGTCGGCGTACCGGTGAGCGCCGACATCGAGAGCGGCTTCGCGCAGGACGCGGAGGGCGTCGCGGACACGGTCCGCGCGGTGCTCGCGGCGGGTGCGGTGGGGGTGAACATCGAAGATGCGCTCTACGGGGGTGCGGGCGTCCTGCGGCCGGTCGCCGAGCAGGCCGAGCGCATCGCCGCCGCCCGTGCGGCCGCCGACACGGAGGGCGTGCCGCTGTTCGTCAACGCGCGGATCGACACCTATCTGCGGGGCGCCGGGGGAGTGGACGCGACGCTGGAGCGGGCCGCCGCGTTCCGGGCCGCGGGCGCCGACGGGATCTTCGTCCCCGGTGCCGTCGAACCGGGAACGGTCAAGGAACTCGCCGACGGGATCGACGCGCCGCTCAATGTGCTGGTCGGCCCCGGGGCGCCGGCGGTCGCCGAACTGGCCGCGCTGGGCGTCGCCCGCGTGAGCGCGGGCTCCGGCATCGCGCTTGCCGCGTACGCCGTGGTCCGCCGTGCCGCGCGGGAGCTGCTGGACACGGGCACCTACGACACGCAGACGGGAGGGCTCGGCTACGGCGAGCTCAACTCACTGCTGGCGCGGGGGCGTTAGAGCCCGTCCGGATCCACCGGACAGGTCCTGGCTCAGCAGGCGTCCCGGATCAGCTCGGCGAGGTCGTGGTCCAGGTCGAGCTGGAGGTGTTCGAGACCGGCGGGCACCAGCTCGCCGGTGGCCGCCAGGAAGCGGCGCACCTCGGACGAGTGGACATGCACGACGGCGGTGCCCTCGGGCGCGTGGAACTCCAGGACGGTGCGGTCGAAGCCGTAGGGCCGCACCCGGACGTCGCCATGGCCCTCGGCGCCGTGCAGGCCGGCCGCGAGGAGGTCACGGGCGAAGGTCCAGCAGACCTCGACGCCCTCCAGGGTGGCCGGTGCCGGGAAGGTCATGCGGACGGCGAAGGGGTCCCGCCGGTCGTAGTGCAGGGTGGCGGGAATGTTCGGCATCCGGGGTGCGGCGGCGACGAGGCGGGCCTCTACTGGCTGCTCGATGACGATGGACAAGGACTTGCTCCCTTGTGTGACGGCGGTGCTACTGCGGTGAGGACCGGACGGACTCCCGAAAAGACTCCGGAACGGACCCCCGAGTGGATGGGTCCGCACTGGAAGAGACGCCGGAACAGGCCCATCCGTGCACACGAATTTCGAGTGACCTCTGTCACCGCCGCCCATATGCGCCCAAGGCGGGCGCGGGCATCTGGACGGCCCTCTGGGAGTGGGCTAGCTTCGCCCGCCATGAGGCGCATGGGGAAGACGCGACGGGTGGGACGTACGTACCGGAGCCTGGCGGTGGCCGTGGTGTGCGGGGCGGCACTGGCCGCGCTGACCGCCGTACCGGCGCAGGCGCGGGACACGGTGCACCGGGCTCCGCACTGGGAACTCAAGGACAGCGGGGCCGCCGACGTGCGCTTCCGGGGGCTGTCGGCCGTCAGCCGGAACGCCGCGTGGGTGGCCGGGACGGCGGGCACGGTGCTGCGCACCACCGACGGCGGGGCGAGCTGGCGGAACGTCTCGCCGCCCGGCGCCGCCGATCTGCAGTTCCGGGACATCGAGGCGTTCGACGCGCGGCGCGCGGTGGTGCTGGCGATCGGCGAGGGCGAGGCGTCCCGCGTCTACCGCACCGACGACGGCGGGACGACCTGGACGGAGTCCTTCCGCAACACCGACGCGCACGCCTTCTACGACTGCATGACCTTCTTCGACAGCCGCCACGGTCTCGCGATGAGCGACCCGGTGGACGGCAGGTTCCGCATCCTGTCGACCGGCGACGGCGGCCGCTCCTGGAAGGTGCTGCCCAGCGCCGGGATGCCGGCCGCGCTCGACGGCGAGGCGGGTTTCGCCGCGAGCGGCCAGTGCCTGGTGAGTTCCGGGCCGAGGGACGTCTGGCTGGCCACCGGCGGGGGTGCACGCGCGCGTGTGCTGCATTCCGCGGACCGGGGCCTCACCTGGACGGCGACCGACACGCCGATCCCGGCCGGTGACCCCGCGCGCGGGGTGTTCGCGCTCGCCTTCCGCGACCGCACGCACGGCCTCGCGGTCGGCGGCGACTACAACGCCGGCCAGCCGTCACCGCTGGCGGCTGCCGTCACCGGCGACGGCGGCCGCACCTGGCGTCCCGCCACGACCCCGCCGCCCGCCTACCGCTCGGGTGCCGCCTGGCTGCCCCGCAGCCGCGGCACGGCCCTCGCGGTCGGCCCCACGGGCACGGACGTCACGACCGACGCGGGCCGCACCTGGAAGACGGTGGACACCGGTTCGTACGACACCGTGGACTGCGCGGCCGACCTGGGCTGCTGGGCGGCGGGGGAGAAGGGGCGCGTGGCCCGGCTGGAGGACTGAGGAGGCGGGGCGCGGGGGTTCCCGGCTCCGGGCCCGGCCCCCGTCGCCGCGCGGCCGCCGGTGATCCCCGTACGCTCGGCACCACCATGACGACCGTACGCATTCCCGCGGGCTGGCCCGCGACCGAGGAGCAGGCCCGCGCCGTCCAGGACGAGTTGCGGGCGCGGGTGGTGACCGACGAACCGGGGCCGCCGCCAAGGACCGGGCACGTCACGGGAGTCGACGTCGCCTACGACGACGAGCGGGACGTGGTGGTGGCCGCCGCCGTGGTGCTGGACGCGGCGGACCTCACCGTCGTCGCCGAGGCCACGGCGGTCGGCCGGGTCTCCTTCCCGTACGTGCCGGGCCTGCTCGCCTTCCGTGAAATCCCCACGGTGCTGGCCGCGTTGGAGGCTCTGGCCGGCCCGCCGGGCCTGGTCGTGTGCGACGGCTACGGCCTCGCCCACCCCCGCCGCTTCGGCCTCGCCAGCCACCTCGGCGTCCTCACCGGCCTGCCCACGATCGGCGTCGCCAAGAACCCCTTCGCCTTCACCTACGACGATCCGGGCACCCCGCGCGGCTCCGCGTCCCCGCTCCGTGCGGACGCCGAGGAGGTCGGCCGCGCGCTCCGCACCCGCGAGGGCGTCAAGCCGGTCTTCGTGTCCGTCGGCCACCGGGTCACCCTCGACAACGCCTGCGCCCACACCCTCGCGCTGACCCCGGAGTTCCGCCTCCCGGAGACGACGCGCAGGGCGGACGCACTGTGCCGGCGGGCGCTGCGGGAGGCGACCGCCTGAGCACCGGTACTGAGTACGTGGTCTGAGTACTTGTACGGATGTGGCGGCCCCCGCGTGATCGGCAGGCTGTCCCGCATGACAACGCACCGTTCCCCGAAGCCCGTTGCCCACCCGAGCCAGCCCGTCGAGCGGGCCGTGGTGATCGCGCTCGTCCTGTCCGTGGCGGCGGGCCTCGCCTGGATCGGCGGGATGATCTACACGCTGTGGCCGTGATCGCCGTGGCCGTGAGCCCAACGGCCGTGCCGGGGCGGGAAACACACGAGCCCCGCACCGCAAGCAGCGGTACGGGGCTCGGACTTGAGCGCCGGGCAGGCCTTGCACCTGCATTTCCCCGCAGGAAGCGGGGCGTCTTTCCTTGGACCACCGACGCGCGACCAGACCCCGGATGTTCCGGCGACCGGCTCAAGATCCATCGTAGCCCATGCCGAGGGGCACTCCGAACTCCCCGATCAGCGCGGCCGGTTCATGGCCCGGCGTTCCGCGGCGGCATGCCACCAGCCGGGCGGGGACGGGCCGACGACCTCGGCGCCGGGCTGATCCGGATGCAGTCCGAGACGCCGTAGCGCGTCGGCGCGGACCCGGACGTCGAACCAACCGTGCCAGTGGCCGTCAGGCCCGATGCCGCAGGCGAGATCCCAGCGCAACTCCTCCTGGGCGAAGGGCATCCAGTCGATGCCGTGCTCGCGGAGTCAAGCGCGCGTGGCCGCCCACGGCGAGAGGCGGCCCGGCAGGTTCTCGTAGGCCGCGACGGCGATCCAGTCGGTGTTCGGCGTCTCCATGGCGTCCATCGTGACATGGGGGTCCGACACCGTCAGCGGCTCGCCGCCACCCGGAACGTGATGCCCGCGGCACGGAGTCGTTCGATCAGGGCGTCACCCATCGCGACCGCCGTCGTCACCTGCCCTGCTGTGGGCGGGAGTTCGTCGAGGGCCAGGGAGAGGGCCGACTCGGCGAACATCTTCGCCGTCTCGTCGTAGCCGGGGTCGCCGCCCGCGACCTCCGTGAAGACCCGGCGACCGCCGCCCTCGCCCACGAACTTCACGGAGAACCAGCTCTTCGCGCGCTTCTCCGGGCTCGGCCCGTCGCCGGGCTTGAGGCGGTCGGACAACCAGCGGCGGGCGGGCGGGAGTTGGGCGGCCGTGGCCAGTGCGCCGACCGCCGTGACACCGCCGAGCGCCACGGGGAGGTGCCGTACGGCCGCGTAGTGGCGGTAGCGGAAGTCGGGGCCGTAGCGGTCCAGTGCCTTCGCGGATCGTTGGACGACCTGCGGGTCGATCGTCGGCAGCGGCACGGCCCAGGAGCCGATCTCCCCGGCGAACCGCGGTACCCCCATGGGTGCGCCGGCCCGGCGGCCGACCAGCCGCGGCTCGTGGCGTCGTCGGTCCCGGGCGGCGGCCAACACCTGGCGGCCGCGCCCGAGTTGGGTCAGCGCGGTGGCGAACGTACCGCCGGAGAACATCGCGTCGGCGGTCACGAAGCCGTCCACCGTCAGGGGCACCCCCTCCGGCAGGTGCCGGACGGTGAAGTACACCCCCAGGTCGTGCGGGATCGAGTCGAAGCCCGCGCAGTGCACCAGCCGTGCGCCGGTCTCACGCGCGCGTGCGTCGTGGCGGACGTACGTCAGGTCGACGAACTCCGGCTCGCCGCTGAGGTCGAGATAGTCGGTGCCGGTGTCCGCGCAGGCGGCGACGAGGTCCTCGCCGTAGCTGACGTAGGGGCCTACCGTCGTGGCCACCACGCGCGCGTGCTCGGCGAGTCGGCGCACGGAGGCCGGGTCGGAGACGTCGGCCCGCAGGACGCCCACCGAGGTGCCGGCGGGCAGCCGCTCGCGCAGGCGCTTCAGTTTCAGCTCGTCCCGGCCCGCGATCGCCCAGCGCAGGCCCTCGGGCGCGTGTGCGGCGAGATACTCGGCGGTGAGCACGCCGACGAAGCCCGTGGCTCCGAAGAGCACGATGTCGTAGGGACGGTCCGTCCTGTTCAGCCTGCTCATGACACTCCTGGATCCCGCAGCCCGCGCCGCTGTCGGTGGCTGAGGCTAGCGTGAAGAGTGCGGAGCCCGACGACGAGCCCGGAGGTATCAGGTGGCCGTGCCCAGGAACGCCCTGAGGAAGTGGGCGAAAGTACGTGAGTTCGCCCTCGGGCTGCCTGGTGCCACTGAGGCCGCGCGGCGGAGCCGCATATCGATACTGCCCTTGGGGTGAGACCGTCGCCAAGGTCAACAAGAAGGTGTTCGTCTTCCTCGGTGTCGACGACGGCAGCCACCCGCTCGCGCTCACGGTCGAGCTCACCGACGAGGCGGCCCACGCCCGGGCGCCCCGGCCGCCGAGCTGCTGTGCGACCGGGTGGAGGAGAGCTGCCGCGCGATCGCCCCGAAGCGCCTGACAGCCGAACTGGACGCGGACGGTCCTCGCCGGCCGGCCGTGCACGGTCATGGCTCGGCACGGCTAACGGCGGGTAACTTGGCTAAGCGCTTGCTCGTCCAGGTCTTGTATTGAGTGGAACACGTTCTTAACATCATCGGTGTTACATCAGTTGTGTCATAGCTGGGGGCTGGATGACAGCGGCGACGACGCCCGGGCACGGCCCGCTCTGTGGCGTGCGCGTGATCGAGCTGGCCGGGATCGGCCCCGGCCCCTTCGCGGCCATGCTCCTCGCCGACCTGGGCGCCGACGTCGTCCGCGTCGACCGGCCCGGCGGCCCCGCGCTCGGGGTCGGCCCGGAGCACGACGTCACCAACCGCAACAAGCGCTCGGTCCTCGTCGACCTGAAGGCGCCCGACGGCCCCGCGCGCGTGCTCGACCTGGTGGAGCGCGCCGACATCCTGATCGAGGGCAACCGCCCGGGCGTCACCGAGCGCCTCGGCGTCGGCCCCGAGGCCTGCCACGCCCGTAACCCCCGGCTCGTCTACGGCCGCATGACCGGCTGGGGCCAGGACGGCCCCCTCGCCCAGCGCGCCGGGCACGACATCGCGTACATCGCGCTGACCGGGACCCTCGGCATGATCGGCAGCCCGGGGGAGCCGCCACCCGCCCCCGCCAACCTGCTCGGCGACTACGCGGGCGGCTCGCTCTACCTCGTCGTCGGCGTCCTCGCCGCGCTGCACCACGCGCGCGTGACCGGCACCGGCCAGGTCGTCGACGCCGCCATCGTCGACGGCACCGCCCACCTCTCCGCGATGATCCACGGCATGCTGGCGGCCGGCAGTTGGCAGGACCGGCGCGCCGCCAACCTCCTCGACGGCGGCTGCCCGTACTACGGCACCTACGAGACCGCCGACGGCAAGCACATGGCGGTGGGCGCCCTGGAGCCGCAGTTCTACGACGAGTTCGTGCGCCTGCTCGGCCTCGCGGACTTCGCCGACGCCCGCCGGGACTGGACCCGTTGGGGCGAGCTGCGCGAGGCGGTCGCGGCCCGCTTCCGCAGCCGTACGAGAGACGAGTGGACCGCCGTCTTCGCGGGCACGGACGCGTGCGTGGCGCCCGTGCTGTCGCTGCGCGAGGCCCCGAAGCATCCGCACCTCGCCGCACGCGGCACCTTCACCGACCACGGCGGGATCACCCAGCCCGCCCCCGCACCCCGGTTCTCCGGGACCCCCACCTCGGTGCGCGGCGGGCCCGCCCTGCCCGGCGCGGACACGTCCGACGTGGCCCGGGACTGGGAGGTCCCCGCACTTCTCGACGCCGTCGAGGACCCTCAGCGAGGAAACCCCTCGGCGAGTCTTTGACCACCCTCATCGAAAGGCTTGGCAGTGAGCACCGAAGCGTATGTCTACGACGCGATCCGCACCCCGCGCGGGCGCGGCAAGGCGAACGGATCCCTGCACGGGACGAAGCCCATCGACCTGGTCGTCGGACTCATCCACGAGATCCGCGACCGCTTCCCGGACCTGGACCCGGCGGCGATCGACGACATCGTGCTCGGCGTCGTCGGCCCGGTCGGCGACCAGGGCTCCGACATCGCCCGGATCGCCGCCGTGGCCGCCGGACTCCCGGACTCGGTCGCCGGCGTACAGGAGAACCGCTTCTGTGCCTCGGGCCTCGAAGCCGTCAACATGGCCGCCGCCAAGGTGCGTTCGGGCTGGGAGGACCTCGTCCTCGCCGGTGGCGTCGAGTCGATGTCCCGAGTGCCGATGGCCTCGGACGGCGGCGCCTGGTTCAACGACCCGATGACGAACCTCGCCGTCAACTTCGTGCCCCAGGGCATCGGCGCCGACCTGATCGCCACGATCGAGGGATTCTCGCGGCGCGACGTGGACGAGTACGCGGCGCTCTCGCAGGAGCGGGCGGCCACCGCGTGGAAGGAGGGCCGCTTCGAGCGGTCCGTGGTGCCCGTGAAGGACCGCAGCGGTCTTGTCGTCCTCGACCACGACGAGCACCTGCGCCCCGGCACCACCGCCGATTCCCTCGCCCGCCTCAAGCCGTCCTTCGCGGACATCGGCGAACTCGGCGGCTTCGACGCCGTGGCCCTGCAGAAGTACCACTGGGTGGAGAAGATCGACCACGTCCACCACGCGGGGAACTCCTCCGGCATCGTCGACGGCGCCTCCCTCGTCGCCATCGGCTCCAAGGAGGTCGGCGAGCGCTACGGCCTCACCCCGCGCGCGCGGATCGTCTCCGCGGCCGTCTCCGGCTCCGAGCCGACCATCATGCTCACCGGTCCGGCGCCCGCCACCCGCAAGGCCCTCGCCAAGGCCGGGCTGACCATCGACGACATCGACCTCGTCGAGATCAACGAGGCGTTCGCCGCGGTCGTCCTGCGCTTCGTGCGGGACATGGGCCTGTCCCTGGACAAGGTCAACGTCAACGGCGGCGCCATCGCGCTCGGCCACCCGCTCGGCGCCACCGGCGCGATCATCCTCGGCACGCTCGTCGACGAACTGGAGCGCCAGGACAAGCGCTACGGCCTGGCCACGCTGTGCGTCGGCGGCGGCATGGGCATCGCCACCATCGTCGAGCGCGTCTGACACCCCAGCGGCAGCAGAGACTTCTACGGAGAACCCCTCATGACCGAGAGCACCACCATCCGCTGGGAACAGGACGACACCGGTGTCGTCACCCTCGTCCTCGACGACCCGAACCAGTCCGCGAACACCATGAACGCGGCGTTCCGCGACTCCCTCGCGGCGATCACCGACCGCCTGGAGGCCGAGCAGGAGTCCGTCCGCGGCATCATCGTCACCTCCGCCAAGAAGACCTTCTTCGCGGGCGGCGACCTGCGCGACCTGATCCGCGTCACGCCTGACACCGCCCAGGAGTTGCTCGACGGCGGCCTCGCCATCAAGCGGAACCTGCGCCGCATCGAGACCCTCGGCAAGCCGGTCGTCGCCGCGCTCAACGGCGCTGCCCTGGGCGGCGGTTACGAACTCGCCCTCGCCTGCCACCACCGCATCGCCCTCGACGCCCCCGGCTCGAAGATCGGCTGCCCGGAGGTCACCCTCGGCCTGCTCCCCGGAGGCGGCGGAGTCGTCCGTACGGTACGGCTGCTGGGGATCACCGACGCCCTGCTGAAGGTACTGCTCCAGGGCACCCAGTACAGCCCGCAGCGCGCCCTCGACAACGGCCTGATCCATGAAGTGGCCGCCACGCCCGACGAGTTGATCGCCAAGGCCCGCGCCTTCATCGACGCCAACCCGCAGTCGCAGCAGCCCTGGGACAAGCCCGGCTACCGCATCCCGGGGGGCACCCCGGCCAACCCCAAGTTCGCGGCCAACCTGCCCGCCTTCCCCGCCAGCCTGCGCAAGCAGACCAACGGCGCCCCCTACCCGGCCCCGCGCAACATCCTCGCCGCGGCCGTCGAGGGCGCCCAGGTCGACTTCGAGACCGCGCAGGTCATCGAGGCCCGCTACTTCGTGGAGTTGGCGGCAGGGCAGACCTCGAAGAACATGATCCAGGCGTTCTTCTTCGACCTCCAGGCCGTCAACTCCGGCGCCAACCGCCCCAAGGGCATCGAGTCCCGCCCGGTCCGCAAGGTCGCCGTCCTCGGCGCCGGGATGATGGGCGCCGGCATCGCCTACTCGTGCGCCCGCGCGGGCATCGACGTCGTCCTGAAGGACGTGACGGCGGAGGCGGCGGCCAAGGGCAAGGCCTACTCCGAGAAGCTCTGCGCCAAGGCCGTCTCCCGCGGTCGTACGACCCAGGAGAAGGCGGACGCGCTGCTCGCCCGCATCACCCCCACCGCCGACCCGCAGCAACTCGCAGGCTGCGACGCGGTGATCGAGGCCGTCTTCGAGGACACCTCGCTCAAGCACAAGGTGTTCCAGGAGATCCAGCACATCGTCGAGCCCGACGCGCTGCTCTGCTCCAACACCTCCACGCTCCCCATCACCGCCCTCGCCGAGGGCGTGGAGCGACAGGTCGACTTCATCGGGCTGCACTTCTTCTCGCCGGTCGACAAGATGCCCCTCGTCGAGATCATCAAGGGCGAGCGCACCGGCGACGAGGCCCTCGCCCGCGCCTTCGACCTGGTCCGGCAGATCAAGAAGACGCCGATCGTCGTCAACGACTCGCGCGGCTTCTTCACTTCACGTGTGATCGGCCAGTTCATCAACGAGGGTGTCGCGATGGTCGGCGAGGGCATCGAGCCCGCGTCCATCGAGCAGGCCGCGGCGCAGGCGGGTTACCCGGCCAAGGTCCTTTCCCTGATGGACGAGTTGACGCTCACCCTCCCGCGCAAGATCCGCAACGAGTCCAAGCGGGCCGTGGAGGAAGCGGGCGGCACCTGGCCCGCTCACCCCGCCGAGGCCGTCATCGACCGCATGGTCGACGAATTCGGCCGCACCGGGCGCAGCGGCGGCGCGGGCTTCTACGACTACGGCGACGACGGCAAGCGCGCCGGTCTGTGGCCGGGCCTGCGCGAGCACTTCACCCGCGAGGGCGCCGAGATCCCCTTCGAAGACATGCAGGAACGCATGCTGTTCTCCGAGGCGCTCGACACGGTCAAGCTCCTGGAGGAGGGCGTGTTGACGTCCGTCGCGGACGCCAACATCGGGTCCATCTTCGGGATCGGGTTCCCCGGTTGGACCGGCGGTGTCCTCCAGTACATCAACGGCTACGAGGGCGGTCTGCCCGGCTTCGTGGCACGCGCGCGTGCGCTCGCCGAGCGCTACGGGGAGCGGTTCGCGCCGCCCGCGCTGCTCGTGGAGAAGGCCGAGAAGGGGGAGCCGTTCAGCGACGCGCGCTGACGTATCGCTGAGCGACACGCTGCCCTTGCCCTCGTGGGGACGGGACCCCGACGCTGACCGGCGAACCGGTCACCGGTCCCGTCCCCGAGGAGCCCCCATGGGTCACCGCCCCGCCCTCGCCTTCCTCGACATCCTGCGCGGCGAGGGCGTGGACCGGATCTTCGGCAACCCCGGCACCACCGAACTCCCGTTCCTCGCCGCCCTGTCGGAGACCGAGGACGCCCCCGAGTACGTGCTCGGTGTCCACGAGGGCGCCGTCGTCTCCATGGCCGACGGCTACGCGCGCGGCACCGGCCGCCCCGCGTTCGTCAGCCTGCACATCGCCGCCGGACTCGCCAACGGCCTCATCGGCCTCCTCAACGCCCGCCGTTCACGCACCCCGCTCGTCGTCACGGCCGGCCAGCAGGACCGCCGCCACCTCCAGCAGGACCCCATGCTCTCGGGCGACCTGCTCGGCCTCGCCCGGCCCGCGGTGAAGGCCACGTACGACATCCAGCACGCCCGCGACCTGCCCCTCGCCCTGCGCCGCGCCTTCGCCCAGTCCCAACGGCCGCCCGCCGGACCGGTGTTCCTGTCCCTGCCCATGGACCTGTTCGCCGAGGACACCGAGGTAGAGGTGCCCGCCCGCACCGCACCGCCCCGGCCGGGTCCCGCCGCCGGGCTCGACCGGGCCGCCGTGCTGCTCGGCGGTGCCGCCCGGCCCGTGATCGTCGCCGGGGACGGGGTGGGCCGCGAGGACGCGGTGGCCGCGCTCGTCCGTACGGCCGAGGCCTGCGGGGCGACCGTCCACCACCAGCCGATGGCCGACTGCCTCAACTTCCCTGCCACCCACCCCCTTTACGCCGGGATGCTGCCACCCCGCCACGACGCGATCCGGACCGCCCTCGCGTCGTACGACACCGTCCTGATCGTCGGAGCCCACGCCTTCACCCCCCACCACTACAGCCCCGGGCCCGCGCTGCCGCCCGGCATCACCGTCGTCCAACTCGACTCGGACGGCGACGAGATCGGCCGCAACTTCCCCGCCGACGCGGGGCTGGTGGGCGCGCTCGCACCCTCGCTGCAGCGGCTGGCCGAGCTGCTGCGCGAACAGGTCCCCGACCACACCGCGAAGGCCCGTGTCCTGCGCGCCGGCGAACGGCACACCGCCGAACGGGCGCGCGCCGAGTCCGCGGCCCGCGCCGCCTACTCGACGGCGCCCCTCGCCCCCTGGGCCGCCGCACACGCGGTGGCGCACGGCCTGCCGACGGACGCCGTGGTGGTCGAAGAGGCCATCACCGTCGGCCTGTTGCTCCGTCGGCTGTTACGACTCGACCGGCCCGGCAGCTACACCCACACCGTCGGCGGCGGCCTCGGCTGGGGCATCGGCGCCGCCGTCGGCCGCTCGCTCGCCGAGCCCGGGCGGCCGGTTGTGTCGGTCCTCGGGGACGGCTGTGCGCTCTTCGGACTCCAGGGGCTGTGGAGTGCGGCGCGGCAGCAGGTCCCGGTGCTGTTCGTGGTGATGGGCAACGGGAGTTACCGCACGCTCCAGGACACGTTCGAGGCGATGGGCGGCAACGGGCGTTGCCCCGGCACCGAGTTGGGCACCCTGGACTTCACACAGGCCGCACGCTTCTTCGGCGTCGACGCGGTACGGGCCGACAGCGCTGATCACCTGCATGAACTGGTTGCCGGGGCCGACGAGTTGACGCGGCCGATGCTCGTGGACGTACCGGTGCGTAGCTCGTAGAGATACCGCTTCGATTGCGGTCGTGACTCACCCGCACCCACACCTTGTCACCCGTGCGGGACAGCGACGACCATCGGTCCATGACGGACGGGCCGCTTCCGAAGTCGGTACTCGCACGCGGGGTGTTGCTGCTCCGCGCCTGCGGCGACGCCGAGACGGCGCTCTCCCTCGCCGAACTGGCCCTGCGCACCGGGCTCCCCAAACCGACGGCACACCGGCTGATCGGCGAACTGGTCCGCCTCGGCCTGGTGGACCGCACGCCCGAAGGCAGTTACCGCATCGGGCTCGCCCTCTTCGTCATCGGTCAATCCTCGCCGTCCGTACGGGAGTTGCGGGACGTGGCACTGCCCTACCTGGGCGATCTGCACGAGGCGACCCACGAGAACGTGCACTTGGCCGTCCCGGACGGCACCGACACCCTCTTCCTGGAGAAGATCACCGGCCGCCGCGCCACCCCGATCGTCTCCCGCACCGGCGGCCGCCTGCCCGCCCACTGCACCGCCACCGGCAAGGTCTTCCTCGCCCAGGACCCCCGCCCGCCCCGCCGCACCCTGCCCCGCCTCACCCCGCGCACCCTGGTCCTCCCCGGCCAACTCGCCCGCGACCTCGCCCTCACCCGGGCCCGCGGCTACGGCGTCAACCTGGAGGAGGCCGAGATCGGCATCTCCGCGGTCGCGGCCCCCGTCTACGCCCCCGACCGCGGCCCCCGCCCCATCGCCGCGATCTCCGTCACCGGCGGCACGCGTCACCTGGACGTGGACCGCATCGGGGCCCGACTGTGCGCGGCGGCCCGGGCGATCACGCGGACGCTGTCGGTCTGACGGGGGTGGGGCGGGGATTCCGGGCGGCGGCTCATCGGACGGCGGCGGAGGTGCTTTCGCGGACGCCGGTGGCGTTGGTGGGGCTGTGCTGCGGGTCGGTTGTCGTCGGTGCGCAGCGGTAATGGATGACTTCGCGGACGCCCACGGCACTGGTCGGGCTCCGCTCCGGGGCGGACGCGCCAGCTTGCCCTCGCGCCCGCAGAGCCTCGGCCATGGACCGGTCCAGCCGGTGAACCTCGCGTCCCCGTCAGCCCGTCTCGGCCCCCGAGCCCGAGCCCGAGCCGGAGCCCGAGCCGGAGCCGGAGCCCGAGCCCGAGCCGGAGCCGGAGCCGGAGCCGGAGCCGGAGCCGGAGCCGCCCGCCCCCGGCACCCCCGCCCCGCCCGTCCGCTGCACGGCCACCGCCAGCCCGTGCTCGGTCAACCGCTCCCCGCGCACCTCCTCCGTGACCCGGCCGCGCACGAACACGAGTACCCGGTCGCACACCTCCGTCAGCTCCGCGAGGTCGGTCGAGGCGATCAGGACGGCCGCGCCGCCCGCCGCCAACTCGCCGACGATGCGGTGCATTTCGGCGCGTACGCCGACGTCGACGCCCCGGGTCGGATCGTCCAGGACGACGATCTTCGGTTCGGCGGCGAGCCACTTGGCGAAGACGACCTTCTGCTGGTTGCCGCCGGACAGCCGGGCCACCAGGTCGTACGGGCCGCCGCGCAGCCGTAGCCGCTCGGTCAACTCGGCCGTGCGGCGGACGAGTTCGGAACGGGCGGGGGCGATCCCGCCCCGGCCCAGCGCCAGCCAACTGACCGCGGTCGTGTTCTCCCACACCGTACGGTCCACCATCAGCCCGTACCGTTTGCGGTCGCTCGGCACGAAGGCGACGCCCGCGCGCACCGCGTCCCGCAGCGAGCGCGGCAGACCCCGGCCGCCGACGTCCACCCGGCCCCCGGAGACCGCCGTACGCCCGCACACCACCCCCAACGCGTCGAGATGGCCCGCCCCTTGCAGCCCGGCGACCCCGACCACCTCACCCGCCCGCACGGTGAAGGTGACGTCGGTCAGCCGGCCGTCCACGGCGACGCGGGACAGCACCACGGGCGGCGGTCGGTCGGCGGCCGACGTCCGTGCCCTGCGCGGTGGTTGTTCCGGCCGGTCGCCCAGCATCGCCGACACCAGCTCCGGTACGTCGACCTTGGACCGTTCCACGCCGGCCAGCGCGACCCGCCCGTCCCGCAGGACCGTCACGCGCTGCGCGAAGCGCATCACCTCGTCCAGGAAGTGGGTGACGTACAGGACGGCGATGCCCCGGTCCGTCAGTGTGCGCAGGACGCGTTCGAGGCGGTCGACGGCGGCGGCCGGGAGCGCCGAGGTGGGTTCGTCGAGGATCAGCAGTCGGGGGCGGCGCAGCAGCGCCCGGGCGATCTCCGTCAACTGCTGGTCGGCGAGCGGGAGTTCGCCCAGTTCCGTGCGCGGGTCCACGTCCAGGCCGAGTTCGGCGAGGACCGGGCGGGCCGCCCGGTCCATGGCGCCCCGGTCCAACAGGCCCATCCGCAGGGGCGGGTGCTGCGGGTACAGGTTCTCCCGCACGCTGAGGTCGGGGAAGAGGCTCAACTCCTGGGAGACGACGGCGATCCGGGCGTCCTTCGCCGACCGCACCGTCCCGCCGTCGGCGCCCAGCGTCCCCGACAGGATGCGCACGAGCGTCGACTTCCCGGCACCGTTCTCCCCGACCAGCGCGTGCACCTCGCCACCGCGCAGTTGGATCGACACTCCGTCCAACGCCCGTACGCCGCCGTAGGACTTGACCAGCTCCTCCGCCACGAGGATGTCGCCGTGGCCCATGTCAGCGCGCGTTCTTCAGCGGCTTCAGGTTGCCCGCCTCGTCGCCGAGCAACTTGTCGATCGTCGGCTTGTACCAGTCGTAGGCGGCCTGCGCCGACTTCTGCCGGGCGATGATCTCGTCGATGTTGGAGGAGTCCACGACCCCGCCGGGCGACAGGAACCAACCGTCCGGCAGCTTGCCCTTCTTGTCGCGTACGGCCTCGATCAGCATCGCCGTGGACAGATAGCCCTTCAGGAAGTGCTGCGGATCGATGGTGACGAAGTTGGAGCCGTCCTTCACCGCGTCCAGCGTCTTCGGGTCGACGTCGAAGCCGGCCGTGAGCCACTTGCCGTGCTCGGCTTTCTTGATCTTCGCGAGGTTGTAGCTGTCCGCGTCACCGACGCCGAGGAAGGCGAGCGCGTCCGGGTGCGCGTTCACCTGCGCCGACCAGGAGCTGTAGTTCTGGCCCGGGTCGCTGTACGTCTGGAAGGGGCCGAGGATCTTGACGCCGGGCGCGTCCTTCTTGAACGTGTCGGCGATGCCCTGCGCGCGGTTGTCGAGCACCGGCGTCCCCGGGTTGGGCACACCGATCACGACCTGTCCCTTCGGGTTGTCGCCGAGCCGCTTCAGCGCCTCCTTCGCCATCAGCGCGCCGAGCGCGTAATTGTCGTTCCCCACATAGAAGTTCACCTTGCTGCCGTCGGTGGGGGAGGTGTCCAGGGCGACGATCGGGATGCCCTGGTCGACGGCGCGTGCGGCGGGCCGGGTGAAGATCGGCGGGTCGAGGTTCTCCAGGACGATGCCGTCCTTGGCGACGGCGGTGAGGTTCTGGAACAACTGCACCTCGGCGGGCCCGTCCGTGTTGGGCGGTCCTACGGCCTTGAAGTCGACTCCGCCCGCGTGGCTCGCGGCGCTCTGCGCGCCCAGCACCATCTCGTGGGCGAAGTTCAGGGAGATGTTGGCGACCGAGATTCCCATCTTCAGCCTGCCGTTGCTCCCGCCGGAGCCTCCGCCGCTGCCGCAGCCTGCGGTGGCCAGCAGGACCAGGGCGCCGAGCGCCGCGGACCAGGTACGTGAACGGGCGTGCATCACGGCCTCCAAAAGGCTGGACCACAGGGGGACTTGGAGCGGAGCGGGACGTGGACCACGGGGGACGTCACTTGCGGCGGCGTCCGGTGCGGCGCAGCGCGCTGTCGGCCGCGACGGCGACGAGGATCACCCCGCCGGTCGCGAACGACGTCCAGTTGATGGGTACTTCGAAGAACACCAGGCCGGAGGCGACGACCGACAGGATCATCGCCCCGGCCACCGCGCCGACCACCGAACCGCGGCCCCCGGCCAGCGGAGTGCCGCCGATGATGCACGCGGCGATCGCCTGCAACTCGTAGCCCTGGCCCAGAGTCGGATCTCCGGCGCCGTAGAAGGCGAGCGCGAGCGTGGCGGCGCACGCCGTGGTCAGGCCGGAGAGGGCCAGTGCCTGGACGCGGGTGCGGACGACCGGGATGCCGCTGAACGCGGCGGCGTCGGGGTTGGACCCGATCGCCCGCACCCGGGCCCCGAAGCGCGTCCGGGACAGCACGACCGCCAGCACGACGATCACGGCGAGCAGCACCCACAGCGCGAACGGCACCCCGCCCGGATCACCGCCCGCGAACGTGAAGAACGAGTCGTCCAGCGGGAGATCGGTGATCTGTTTGCCGTCGGCGAGGGCCAGCCCCACTCCCCGGAAGAGCATCAGCGTGCCCAGCGTGACGATGAACGACGGCAGCGCCAGCAGCGTCGTCACCAGTGCGTTGAACACGCCCAGCGCGATCCCGGTGACCAGCATCACCGGCACCGCCAGCCAGGGCGGAGTGCCGTCCCGGATCAGCAGCGCCCCGACGACCAGGCACATCGCGTAGGTCCCGCCCACCGACAGATCGACTTCGCGCATCGACAGCGCGAAGACCATGCCGCACGCCATCAGCGAGATGTAGACGGAGTTGTGGGCGGTGGAGAGGAGATTGTTCGTGCCCAGGAAGTCCGGGTAGGGGATGCCGATCCCGGCGATCAGCAACCCCAGCACGAGCAGCACACCGAACTCGTCCCGGACCCAGCGGCGCGGAACGGGCTTCAACCGGCCCTGCCCGCCGCCCTGTTCGCGGGCGCGCTCGGCGTCGTCCGCATCGTCCGCGTCGTCCACGGCACGCTCGGTCTCGGTCATCGGGCACGGCTCCCGTACGACTGGTGCTGGGGTCGTCACGCAGCGTGGGGCCAGCGGGCGTGCGCGGCAACCAGGGCGTTTCAGCGAGTGGAATGTGCTCTTGCCGGACGCCTGACGGGTCATCACACTCGCCCCATGGAGACGCGGACCGCCCTGGTGACCGGAGCGGCACAGGGCCTGGGGCAGGAGTTCGCCGTCGCGCTCGCCGGGCACGGCTACCGGGTCGCCGGACTCGACCTCGTCGCGCAGCCGGAGACCGCCGAAAGGGTCCCGGACTACCTGGAGTTGATCGGTGACGTCACCGACGAAGCCCAGATCCAGGGGGCGTTGGAACGGGTCGTCGACCAATTCGGCACCCTGCACGTCCTGGTCAACAACGCGGGCGTCTACCCGGCCCGCCCCTTCGAGGAGACCACGCCCGAGGAATGGCGCCGGATCATGCGCGTCAATCTGGAGGCGCCGTTCCTGCTGACCCGCGCGGTCCTGCCGTATCTGAAGGCCGCCGGCCGGGGCCGTATCGTCAACATCGTCTCGGCGGCCGTCCTCACCGCGCCGCCCACGATGGTCCCGTACGTCGCCTCGAAGATGGGCCTGATCGGCTTCACGCGCTCGCTCGCGGCGGCGCTCGGGCCGTACGACATCACCGTCAACGCGATCGCGCCCAGCATGGTCCGCACCGCGACGGCGGAGCGGACGGTCGGCGCGGACGGCGGCTTCGCGCACGTCCGTGACCAGCAGGTGGTGCCGCGGACGCAGCAGCCGTCCGATCTGGTCTCGACGCTGCTGTACGTGGTCGACGAGGGCAGCGGCTTCCTCACCGGGCAGACGCTCAACGTGTCAGGAGGATCGGCCTACTTGTGAGGCGCCGAGCCACTGCTGGAGCTCCTCCTTCAACGACCGCTGAAAGGTCGTCAGCAGGGCCTGCACCACCAGCGGATGCATGTGCGCCGACAGGAACTTCACGTCCTGAGCGTCCCGTTCGGCCACCTCGCCCCGGAAAAGCTCCGACAGTTCACGCGCCGCGGCACGCGAGTGCGCGACGAGGACCTCCCGCGCGGCGAGGATGGCGTCGTGGGACAGCGGTACGTCGAGGAGCCGCACGCCGAGCCGCAACAGGCCCAGGTCGACCCGGAACGCGCCCTCCTCGGGCCGGATCACGTTCATGGCGGTGAGCCGCTCGATGTCGTCCGCGTCCAGCGCCCGCCCCGCCCGGCGCCCCAACTCCTCCTGGGTCAGGGTCTCTTCGGTGTCCGGCGCCCAGGACGCCACCACGGCCCGGTGGATGGCCAGGTCGTGGTCGGACAGGTCCGGCGGCAACTGATCCACATACCGCTCGATCGCCGCCAGCGTCATGCCCTGGTGCTGCAACTCCTCGATGAGCGCGAGCCGGGACAGATGCGTCTGCCCGTAGTGCCCGACCCGCCGCGCGCCGATCACCGGCGGCGGCAACAATCCCTTGGTGCTGTAGAACCGGACCGTGCGGACCGTGGTACCGGCCCGCGCGGCCAGTTCGTCGATCGTGAGCGTCGGCTCCTCGGTGTCGGTCGTCATGCGCAGCAGTATCGCTGTCTCACCGGTGCTGTGAAACCACCGGAAGGCCGTTGTCAGTGGTGGCGCCTATGGTGGGCGACATGGGGGAGATCAACTATGTCCGGGGTGACGCGACCGTTCCGTCGGTCAAGGGCGTCAAGGTGATCGCGCATGTCTGCAACGACATCGGGGGCTGGGGAAAGGGCTTCGTGCTGGCCGTGTCGCGCCGCTGGCCGGAGCCGGAGAAGGAGTACCGCGCGTGGCATCGCGACCGCGCGGCCAACGACTTCGGGCTGGGAGCCGTCCAGTTCGTGCGGGTCGAGCGCCATGTGTGGGTGGCCAACATGATCGGCCAGCGCGGGACACGCACCGGCAGCAAGGGCGTGCCCGTGCGCTACGAGGCGATCGACACGGCGCTGGGCCTGCTGGCCGAGCGTGCGGCGGAGCTCGGCGCGTTCGTGCACATGCCCCGCATCGGGTGCGGCCTCGCGGGCGGCACGTGGTCACGCGTCGAACCACTGGTCACCGAGCGGCTGGTGGGGCGGGGGATCGCGGTGACGGTGTACGACCACGGGGACTGAGCCGCCTGGACCCAACTCGCCTCAGGGTGAAAGGAGTTGCAGGAAATTGCGCAACGGCTTGCGGTGCTCCCCGGTGCCTGCTTGACTCGCTGCTCGCATCCAAGGGAGAGCCATGAGCCGCGACCAGGTCAAAGACATCGACGTCCTCGTCCTCGGCGGCGCCGGCGTCGACACCATCGTCCACGTCCCCGGACTACCGCTCCCGTACGCCGACAGCTACATGATCGACCCCGGCATCCGCACCCGCGCCGGCCAGACCGGCGACTTCGTGGCCCTCGGTCTGAGCGCGCTGGGCCTGCGCACCCACCACCTCGACATGCTCGGTGCCGACCCCGAGGGCGACCTGGTCCGCGCGCTGCACCGCGACCGCGGCATCCCGCTCACCGAAGTCCCGCAGCCCGCCGGCACCAAGCGTGCGGTCAACCTCGTGGGCCCCGACGGCCGGCGCCTCTCCCTGTACGACGCGACCCGCGCCCACCCCGACGACCGCCTGCCGGAGCCCACGGTCCGCGCCCTCGCCGAGGCGAGCCGTCACGTCCATGTCTCCATCACCCAGCCCTGCGCCCACGCCCTGCCCGTGGTGCGCGAGGCCGGCGCGACCATCTCGACGGACCTGCACAACTGGGACGGCGAGAACCCGTACCAGGCGGAGTTCGCCCACGCGGCGGACCTCGTCTTCCTGTCCACCACCGCACTGACCGACACTCCCGAACGCACGATGCGCGCGATCGCCGAGCGGGGCCGGGCCGAACTGGTCGTCGCCACCGCCGGAGCGGAGGGCGCCTACCTGCTGGCCGACGACGAACTGACCCACATCCCGACCGTCACGCCCCGCGAACCGGTGATCGACTCGAACGGCGCGGGCGATGCCTTCGCCGCCGCGTTCCTCCTCGGATGGCTGAGCGGGAAGAGCCCGCAGCAGTGCGCCCGGTACGGCGCGGTCGCCGGCGCCCACGCGTGCACGGTGCCGTCGACGGAGACCGACGCAATCGCCCGGGACGAACTCCTCGTACAGATCGCGGAGTTGGAGGCCGCGGCGGCCGGTGTGACCCGCTGGGCCGGGTCCGGCCCGTCCCTCGTGTGTCCGCCCGGTACGGCTACGCCCCGCTGGACCCGGCGCACCTGACCGACACCGACGGGATCGTGTTCGTCAAGGACACCGGGCCGGGCCGGGCGCCCTCGACGCCCGGCAACGGCTGACCGGACGCCGGTCGTCTTCCGGGACCGGGGCGGGCGGCCCAGGGAAACCGAGCCCCGGGTCGCCCGCCCCCTCACTCAATCGTCAGCCCCCGTGCACGTCATTCGTCGCCGCGATCTTCTTCCACGACTTCGGCTGCACCGGCGCCGCGGACGTCTTCGCGATGGCCGCACTCCGCGCCGCCGGCGCCGCCGGCTTCGTCGGCTGGAACAGCCAGGTGTCGAAGAGCGCGGACAGCGACGTCCCGGACACCTGCTCGGCGTACTTCTGGAAGTCCGCGACGGACGCGTTGCCGTACGCGTGCTCCTTCGGCCAGCCCTTCAGAACGGCGAAGAACGCGTCGTCGCCGATCTCGTTGCGCAGCGCCTGGATGGCCAGCGCGCCCCGGTCGTAGACGGGGAGTTCGAACTGGTTGTCCGGGCCCGGGTCGCCCGGCGCGATCGTCCAGAAGGCGTCGTCCGCCGGGTGCGAGGCGTAGACGTAGTCGGCGAGTTGCTGCGCGGTGCCCTCGCCCTCGTGCTCGGACCACAGCCACTGCGCGTACCGCGCGAAGCCCTCGTTGATCCAGATGTCCTTCCAGCCCTTCAGCGACACGTCGTCGCCGTACCACTGGTGGGCCAACTCATGCACCACGACAGAGGTGTTGGCGCCGTTCGCGAACTGCCTCGGGCTGTAGTAGACGCGGGTCTGGGTCTCCAGCGCGTACCCGGTGGTCGTGTTGGGCACGTAGCCGCCCGCCGTACTGAACGGATATGTGCCGAAGTAGCCGCTCAGCCAGTCGACGATCTCCCCGGTGCGCTCCACACTCGAGCGCGCGGACCCGTCGTTGTCGCCGAGGTCCTTGCTGTAGGCGTTGATGACGGGGACTCCGCCGTCCGAGGTGCTGGTCGTGATGTCGAACTTCCCGAGGGCGAGCGTGGCCAGGTAGGTGGCCTGCGGCTTGTTCTGGCGCCAGTTGTAGCGGGTCCAGCCGAGCTGTGAACTCGTCGACTGGAGCGTGCCGTTGGAGATCGCCTGGGTGCCGTTCGGTACGGCCACCGAGACGTCGTAGGTCGCCTTGTCGCTGGGGTGGTCGTTGCTCGGGAACCACCACCACGCCGACTCGGGTTCGTCGGCCGCGACCGCGCCGTCCGGGGTGCGGTGCCAGGTGGTGAACCCGTACGCGCTCTTCGTGGACGGCACCCCGCTGTAGCGGACCACGACGGTGATCGGTGTGCCGCTGGGCAGCGGGGTCTTCGGGGTGATCTCCAGTTCGTGCTGACCGGAGGTCGCGAACGTCGCCACGGCGCCGTTGACCCGCACCTCGCTCACATCGAGGAGGAAGTCCAGGTCGAACCGCGACAGGTCCTGCGTGGTCCTGGCGAGGATCGTCGCCGTGCCCGCCAACTCGTCGGTGGTGGGCTGGTATTGAAGCCTGAGGTCGTAGTGCGAGACGTCGTATCCGCCGTTGCCGTAGGCCGGGTAGTAGGGGTCGCCGATGCCCGGAGCGCCGGGGGAGTAGCTTGCCGCCGATGCCGGGATCGCCAGCATGAGGGAGGCCGCCGCGAGGGCGCCCGGCGCGATGATTCTGCGGTGCACGAGAACTCCAAGTCGTAGGGCTCCGCGAAAAGCCGAAGAGCCATGGGGGTCCACGAAAGTCGAAGAGCCGTAGGGGGTCGAAGCGGGGCAGGGGTCGAAGAGCCGTAGGGGTCGGTCCGCCAAGTCTGTTCACAGGCTATTCAGTCCCTGTGGCACCGCACCTGTCCACGGTCCCTCCTGTCACACGATCGCCATTCGGCCGTCATGGCCCCGAGTGCCTCTTTCAGCACGGGAGTTGACCGATGTACCGTCCGCGCATGCCGAAACGCACGCGCTTCACGATCTGGAGATCGCTCGCGACGGCGGCGACCGCCGCCCTCCTGGCCGCCTTCCTCACCCCGGCAGCGGCCCAGAGCGCTCCGCTGGAAAGCCAACCGGTCTACTCGTACGCGAACGCCATCCGCGAGGCCGTCTGGGTGGACACCGGTCTCGACGGCGACGGCGACGGAAAGACCGACCGGGTCGCCGTCGACATCGTCCGCCCCGGCGAACCCGCCCGACAGGGCCGCAAAGTCCCCGTCATCATGGATGCCAGCCCCTACTACTCCTGCTGCGGACGCGGCAACGAGAGTCAACTCAAGACCTACGACGCGAGCGGCAACGTTGTCCAGATGCCGCTCTTCTACGACAACTACTTCGTGCCCCGCGGCTACGCCTTCGTCGGCGTCGACCTCGCCGGCACCAACCGCTCCGACGGCTGCGTCGACGTCGGCGGCCGCTCCGACATCCAGTCCGCGAAGGCCGTCGTCGACTGGCTCAACGGACGCGCCAAGGCGTACACGACACGCACCGGAACCGTTGGTGCGAAGGCGAGTTGGACCAACGGCAAGACCGGAATGATCGGCAAGAGCTGGGACGGCACCATCGCCAACGGCGTCGCCGCCACCGGCGTCAAGGGCCTGAAGACGATCGTCCCGATCAGCGCCATCTCCTCCTGGTACGACTACTACTTCGCCAAGGGCGCCCCGCTCTACGACTCCGGCCCCGACTGGCTCTCCGGCTACGTCGACAGCCCCGACGCGCAGGCCAAGTGCGCCGCCGTCCAGCAGAAGATCGTCGACGGGGCTCCGCGCACCGGTGACTGGACGCCGTTCTGGACCGAGCGCGACTACGTGAAGGACGCGAGCAAGGTCAAGGCCAGCGTGTTCCTCGTGCACGGACTGCAGGACCTCAACGTCCGCACCAAGAACTTCGGCCAGTGGTGGGACGCCCTCGCCAAGAACGGCGTCGAGCGCAAGATCTGGCTCTCCCAGACCGGCCACGTCGACCCCTTCGACTACCGTCGCGGGGCCTGGGTCGACACTCTGCACCGCTGGTTCGACCACGAACTCCTCGGCTACGACAACGGAATCGACCGGCAGCCGATGGCCGACGTCGAACGCCACCCGGACCAGTGGGAGACGTCGAAGGTCTGGCCGCCGACCGGCACCGCGCAGACCACCCTCCACCCGGCGCAGGGCACCCGGGCCGGCGTCGGCACCCTCGGCCTGCACACGGCCACGGGCACCGAGACGTTCACGGACAACCCGCAGGAGAGCGAGACCGATTGGGCCGCGGCGATCGACAACTCGACAGCGGACAAGGCCGGTTTCGTCACCGGGCCGCTCACGAAGGACCTGCGCCTGTCGGGCTCCTCGAAGGTGACCGTCACCGCGACGCCCACCACGTCAACGGCCCATCTGTCGGCGGTCCTTGTCGATGTCGGCCCCGACACCATCCGTGACTACGCCGACTCCGCGGAGGGCATCACCACGCTCACCGACCGCACCTGCTGGGGCGAGAGCACGGCGGGCGACAGCGCCTGCTTCCTGTCGACCCGGGCCAAGACCAAGGCAGTCGACTACAACGTCCTCAGCCGCGGCTGGGCCGACCTCGGCAACTACGCCTCCGCCACGAAGGGCGTACCGCTCACCCCGGGCAAGGCGTACACCATCACTCTCGACCTGGCGGCGACCGACCACGTCGTCCCGGCCGGACACCGCCTCGCCCTGATCGTCGCGGGCACCGACAAGGACCTCATCGACCCGCCGTCCACCACCCCGACCCTCACCCTGGACCTGTCCCGCACCGCAGCCCGACTCCCGCTCGTCGGCGGAGCGTCGGCGTTCGCGAAGGCCACGGCGGTCGCCGGTTCCAGGACACCCGCGGCCACGACCCTCGACGGCGTACGGGCCCCGCGCAACGTGCAGCGGGTACCGGGTAGTTGATCGTCGGCTCACGAATCGACGGGGCGCGGCGGAGCGAGTGGGCTCCGCCGCGCCCCGTCGGTTGGTCGCGCTGATGCGGGGGGCGTGGGTCGGTGGGGTGGGCTTGCGTCGAGCGTCCCGGTACCCCGCCCTGCGCCGAGCGCCCCTCTCCGTGCCCCGCGCCGAGCGTTCCCCGCGCCCCGCGTCTCGCCCCTGTCCTGCGCGGAGCGTCCCGCCCCCGCGCCCCGCCCCTGTCCCGCGCCGAGCGTCCCGCTCCGCTACCTCGCCTTGCGCCGAGTGCCCGCCCTTCGCGCCGCGCGTTCCCCCTGCCGCGCGCCCAGCGCCCCGCCCACCCCGCGTATCCCGTCCCCCGCCCCGCTACCCCGCCGTCACCCCGGCCAATTCCGCCGCCTCCCGCGCACACCCCCACGCCACGGTGATCCCCGCCCCGCCATGGCCGTAGTTGTGCACCAACACCCGCCCGCCCCGCAGTACTTGACGCTCCAGCCGTACCGACGGCCGTGACGGCCGCAGCCCCACCCGGTGTTCCAGCACGCGTGCCTCGGCGATCTCCGGGCGGATCGCCGCGCAGCGGGCGACGATCGCCTCGGCCACCTTGGGATCGGGCGTCATCGACCAGGCGTCCTCCTCGGCCGTACCGCCCAGGATCAGTCCGCCCGGCTGCGGGAAGAAGTACGTGAGCGTGTCCGCCGAGTGGTCCACCGACGTCAGCCAGGTCGTGATCCCCGGGTTCTCCACGACGACCAACTGGCCGCGCACCGGCCGCAGTGAGCGATCGGGCACGAGGTCCAGCGAGTCCAGTCCGGTGCAGTTGACCACGACGGGCGCCGGTACCTCCGTGAGATCCGTCACCGACCGCTCCTCGACGGTCCCGCCCAGCTCCAGGAACCGCCCCCGCAGCCACGGCAGATGGGCCGGCATGTCGATCAGCGGCAGCCGTGCCCACAGCCCGCCGCCCGCATACTCCTCGGCCCGCGCCGCCCGCAGCCCCGGCACCCGGGCCGCCCACGGCTCCAGCTCGTCCAGCCGCGTCTCACCCTGTACGCCCTCGACCATGCGTACGCCGGTCTCCTCGGGGCGCGTCGCCAACTCCTCGTACACGGCGAGCGATTGGAGCGCCCACTCACCGACGAGCGCGGCCGGCTCGATCCGGTACGGCCACCACAGCGCGCCCGCGACCGCCGAGGTCGTCAGCTCGACGGGCTCGCGCGTCCACACCCGCACCCGGGCACCGCGCTCCGCCAGCACGACGGCCGTCGTCAACCCGATGACACCGCCGCCGACCACGATCACATCGCCACTCACACCGTTGTCCATGCGCGGACGGTAGCGGACTGCCCCATACCGTGCGCACCGCGCGGCGCCCTGGGGATACTCACGGCATGTCCGCCGAACACCCGATGTGCGCCGCGTACGCGGCCTTCGGCCCGGCACCGGAGATCCGTGCCGGTGACGTCCTCGCGGACGGCGGCCA
The DNA here is from genome assembly GCF_036227225.1 of Streptomyces sp. NBC_01478. Classification (GTDB taxonomy): domain Bacteria; phylum Actinomycetota; class Actinomycetes; order Streptomycetales; family Streptomycetaceae; genus Streptomyces. The sequence goes on from NZ_CP109444.1 coordinate 9,892,356, forward strand.
CCAGGTCCACCGTGACTTCGTCGACTTGATCGTCGACGGCCGCCCGCTGCCGTTCCGGCTCACCGACCCGGACGCCGTCTCCCCGCTCGCCTCCGACGTCCCGCCCGCGATCTTCACCACCCAGGTCCGCGGCCTCCTCCTGGAGACGGACGCACCGCTGGAGGGCGGACGCCACATCATCTACGGCAGCCCCGAGTGCGAGGACCTGGCCTGCGGTGCCGTCACCGCGGTCGTCCGGCGGGACGGCGCCGACTACATCTGGCGCGACTTCGCCCGGCAGACCGACGAACACGCCGACCTGGAGCGCAACGGCTACCACGGCCTGGGGCCCTTCCGCTTCGCCGGCGCCGAGTACCGCGCGGCTACGGCGCCGTGTTCTTCGGCCGGGCCGTCGCCCCGGAGGAACGGGCCGCCGTACAGGCCGCGTTCGGCCGCGCCGGGGTCGACGTGGCGCCCGTCGACGGCCTCGCGCCCGTCGTCCCGCTCCTCGTCGCCCAGATCGAACACGCCCTGGACCGTCGCCCGGCCGAACAGCACCGCCTCACCCACCTGACCGCGGCCGACGGCGAGGCGCCCGTCGAGGTCGAACCCGGCCCCCACCGCATCCCCCTGGACGCGAAGACGGTGAGGGGCGAGTCCTTCGTGGTGGCCCGCACCACGGAGAGCGTGCTGGTGGAGCCGATGGCCCGCTGAAAACCGCGGCGCGAGCGGGCAAAGGGACCGATTAGGATCGACGCTCTGATGACTGCCACTCTCGTCGCCAAGAATCTCGCCGCCGGACACGGCGACCGCGCCCTCTTCGCCGGGCTCGACCTCGTCGTCGCCCCCGGCGATGTGATCGGCCTTGTCGGTGCCAACGGCGCGGGCAAGTCCACCCTGCTCAGGATGCTCGCCGGCCTGCTCGCGCCGGAGGAGGGCGAGCTGCGCCTCTCCCCGCCGACAGCGACCGTAGGCCATCTCCCGCAGGAGCCGGAGCGGCGGCCGGGCGAGAGCGTGCGGGAGTTCCTGGCCCGCCGCACGGGAGTCGCCGAGGCCCAGCGCACGATGGACGAGGCCACCCAGGCACTGGTGGACGGCGCACCCGGCGCCGACGACGCCTACTCGGCGAGCCTGGAGCGCTGGCTCGACCTCGGCGGCGCGGACCTCGACGAACGGGCCGAGGAGATCGCCGACTCGCTGGGCCTGGCGATCGACCTGGACCAGCCGATGACGTCCCTGTCCGGCGGCCAGGCGGCGCGGGCGGGTCTGGCTTCCCTCCTGCTCTCCCGCTACGACGTCTTCCTGCTCGACGAGCCCACCAACGACCTGGACCTCGACGGCCTGGAGCGCCTCGAACGCTTCGTCTCCGGCCTGCGCGCCGGCACGGTCGTCGTGTCGCACGACCGCGAGTTCCTCACCCGCACGGTCACCAAGGTCCTCGAACTCGACCTGGCCCAGAACCAGATCAACCTCTACGGCGGCGGCTACGAGGCCTACCTGGAGGAGCGGGACGTGGCCCGACGGCACGCCCGCGACGACTTCGAGGAGTACGCCGACAAGCGCTCCTCGCTCCAGGACCGGGCGCAGATGCAGCGCGGCTGGATGGACAAGGGCGTCAAGAACGCCCGGCGCAAGGCGAACAACGACAACGACAAGATCGGCCGCAAGTTCCGCAGCGAGGCGAGCGAGAAGCAGGCGGCGAAGGCCCGGCAGACCCAGCGCATGATCGAACGCCTCGACGTCGTCGAGGAGCCCCGCAAGGAGTGGGAGCTGCGCATGGAGATCGCGTCCGCGCCCCGCTCCGGCTCGGTCGTCGCGACCCTGCGGGACGCGGAGGTACGACGTGGTGACTTCAGCTTCGGCCCGGTGTCCCTCCAGATCGACTGGGCGGACCGGGTCGCGGTGACCGGCGCGAACGGGGCGGGCAAGTCGACGCTGCTCGGTGCCCTCCTCGGCCGCATCCCGCTGGACTCGGGGCAGGCTTCGCTGGGCTCGGGTGTGCTGGTGGGCGAGGTCGATCAGGCGCGGCAGTTGTTCCACGGTACGGAGTCGTTGCTCGACGCGTTCTGTGCGGCGGTCCCGGACACCGAGCCTGCCGAAGTCCGTACGCTGCTGGCCAAGTTCGGGCTCAAGGCGAACCATGTGATGCGGCCGGCCGGGACGTTGTCACCGGGTGAGCGAACCCGTTCTGCTCTGGCGCTGCTCCAAGGTCGCGGGGTGAACCTCCTGGTTCTGGACGAGCCTACGAACCACCTTGACCTGCCTGCCATCGAGCAGTTGGAGTCGGCGCTGGATGCGTATGAGGGCACGTTGTTGCTGGTCACTCATGATCGCCGGATGCTGGACGCGGTTCAGGTAACTCGGCGGTTGGAGGTGGCGGACGGGAAGGTGACGGAGCAGCGGTGAGGTCCTGTGGGTTCGTTCACTGCGGGTCCGTTGTGGCTGGTCGCGCCCCGCGGCGGAGCCGCAAATAGACTCAGCCCCGCGCCCCTGAAGGGGCGCTGTCCGTACCGGAGTTGAGGCGATCGGCTTCCTTTGCGGCGCCCTCCACCCTGTCCCGGTGCTCCGCCCACCAACTCGCGTCGCCCGGCGCCATGTTGTCGCCCCCGGCCCGCTGGCCCACCGTCCCGTCGACGAGTTCCCGTACGACATCGGCGTGGCCGACGTGTCGGGACGTCTCGTAGATCATGTGGGCGAGCGTGCGGTGCAGGGTGAGTTCGGTGCCGTGCTCGCCGGGCATGCGGCCGATCGAGTCCAGGGGCAGCGCCTCGATCGTCGTGTCGGAGTGCGCGCAGATCCGTCGGTAGTCCCCGACGATCTGCTCACGCGTCTCGTCGGGCGTCGCCCACAGATCCGCGTTCGGCTCGGCGTCTCCCGCGATCCACAACTCCGGTCCGTCGACCGGCCGTCCGAACACCGTCCCGAAGTAGAACGCCTCGGCCCCGGCCAGATGCTTGACCAGCCCCAGCAGATTGGTGCCGGTCGGCGTCATCGGCCGCCGGATGTCGTACTCCGACAGCCCTTCGAGCTTCCAGAGGAGCGTGTCACGGCTGTCCTGAAGGATGACGCGGAGGTCCGCTTTGAAGTCCGTTGAGATCATCCCGCCAGTCTGTAGCAGGGCGCTGCGCGCCCTGTAGGGGCGCGGGGAACTGCGCGACCAGCCCCCACCGGCCCGCAGCTCCCCACAAACCTGACCACCGCAGCCGTCAGCGCTTGCCCTTCTTGCCCGGGTCCAGCAACCCCGCTTTGCGCAGAGCATCAGCCATCGCACTGTTGGCCGGCGGAGCCGCCTGCCTCGACCCGCCCCCTTGGCCCCCGCCGCCTTGACCGCCCTGCCGCTGCTGCTGGCGTTGCTGCGGCGGACGCCCACCACGCTGCTGACGCTCACCACCCCCACCCTGCTGTCGCCGGTCCCCGCCGGAGGCCCCCGCCTGCGCCGAGTCCTCCAGCCGCAGCGTCAACGAGATCCGCTTGCGCGGGATGTCCACGTCGAGGACCTTCACCTTGACGATGTCACCCGGCTTCACCACGTCCCGCGGGTCCTTGACGAACGTCTTCGAGAGGGCGGAGACGTGGGCGAGCCCGTCCTGGTGGACACCGACGTCGATGAACGCCCCGAACGCGGCGACGTTCGTGACGACACCCTCCAGGACCATCCCGGGCGCCAGGTCGGAGATCTTCTCGACGCCGTCCTTGAACGTGGCCGTCTTGAACGCGGGTCGCGGGTCGCGCCCCGGCTTCTCCAGCTCCTTCAGGATGTCGGTCACGGTCGGCAGACCGAACGTCTCGTCCACGAACTCGGTCGGCTTCAGCGAGCGCAGCACCGCCGTGTTGCCGATCAGCGAGGCGACCTCGCTGCCCGCCGTCTTCACCATCCGCCGTACCACCGGATACGCCTCGGGGTGCACGCTGGACGAGTCGAGCGGGTCGTCGCCGTCCCGGATGCGCAGGAAGCCCGCGCACTGCTCGTACGCCTTGGGGCCGAGCCGCGCCACGTTCTTCAGTTGGGTACGTGACTTGAACGGGCCGTTGGTGTCGCGGTGGGACACGATGTTCTCCGCGAGGCCGGAGGTGATGCCGGAGACGCGCGAAAGCAGCGGCGCGGAGGCCGTGTTGACGTCCACGCCGACGCCGTTCACACAGTCCTCGACCACCGCGTCCAGCGAACGCGACAGCTTCACCTCGGACAGGTCGTGCTGGTACTGGCCGACACCGATCGACTTGGGGTCGATCTTCACCAACTCCGCGAGCGGGTCCTGGAGTCGGCGCGCGATGGAGACGGCGCCGCGCAGCGACACATCCATGTCGGGCAGCTCGGCGGAGGCGAACGCGGACGCCGAGTACACGGACGCGCCGGCCTCGGACACCATCACCTTGGTGAGGTTCAACTCCGGGTGCTTGGTGATGAGTTCACCGGCGAGCTTGTCGGTCTCGCGGGACGCCGTGCCGTTGCCGATCGCGATCAGTTCGACCGAGTGCTGGGCGGACAGCCGGGCCAGCTTGGCGAGGGCGTCGTCCCACTTGTTGGCCGGGACGTGCGGGTAGATCACGTCCGTGGCCACGACCTTGCCGGTCGCGTCGACGACGGCGACCTTCACACCCGTACGGAAACCGGGGTCCAGGCCGAGCGTCGAGCGGGTGCCGGCCGGGGCGGCGAGCAGCAGGTCCCGCAGGTTCGAGGCGAAGACGTTGACCGCCTCGTCCTCGGCGGCCGTCCGCAGCCGCAGCCGCAGGTCGATGCCGAGGTGCACGAGAATGCGGGTGCGCCACGCCCAACGGACCGTGTCCTGAAGCCACTTGTCGCCGGGGCGGCCCCGGTCGAAGACCTGGAAGCGGTGGGCGACCATCCCCTCGTAGGAAGAGGGCCCCTCGGTGTCCTCCTCGGGCTCCAGGACGAGATCGAGGACGTCCTCCTTCTCGCCGCGCAGCATCGCGAGGATGCGGTGCGAGGGCAGCGCGGTGAACGGCTCCGAGAAGTCGAAGTAGTCGGCGAACTTGGCGCCCGCCTCCTCCTTGCCGTCCCGCACCTTCGCCGCGAGGCGCCCACGCCCCCACATCCGCTCGCGCAGCTCGCCGATCAGGTCGGCGTCCTCCGAGAACCGCTCCGTGAGGATCGCCCGCGCGCCGTCCAGGGCCGCCTGCGGATCGGCGACACCCTTGTCGGCGTCGACGAACGCGGTGGCCGCGGCCAGCGGTTCCACGGACGGGTCGCCCAACAGCCCCTCCGCGAGCGGCTCCAGACCCGCCTCCCGCGCGATCTGGGCTTTCGTCCGCCGCTTGGGCTTGTAGGGCAGGTAGATGTCCTCAAGGCGCGCCTTGGTCTCGGCGGCCCGGATCTGCGCCTCCAGCTCCTCGGTGAGCTTGCCCTGCTCGCGCACCGATTCGAGGATCGCCGTCCGCCGCTCCTCCAGCTCCCGCAGATAGCGCAGCCGCTCCTCGAGCGTGCGCAACTGCGCGTCGTCGAGCATCTCGGTCGCTTCCTTGCGGTAGCGGGCGATGAAGGGCACCGTCGAACCGCCGTCGAGCAGCTCGACGGCAGCCTTCACCTGCCGCTCCCGTACGCCGAGCTCCTCGGCGATCCTGCCTTCGATGGACCCTACGAGGGGTGTCGTCACGCCCGTACCGCCTTCTCCACTGAGGTTGCGCGGCAATTGTGGCAGGTGACACCGACAACCGGGGATCAGGGCGCTGTCCTGCGGGTCCGATGCCTAGCGCTTGCCGAGCAGATCCCGTGGAAACGCCCCGGCGGCGAGCGCGCGCCGCGCGAATCCGGTCGCGAGTTCGGTCAGACGTACGACCCCCTCGGTGCCCAGGTGTGCGTACGGCGCCCGGTCCAACCGGTCCGTCTCCGCCTCGACGCGGGCGCGCAGGGCGGTGCCCGCCTCCGTCAACTCGCCGTCCCCGTCGAGCAGCCCGCGCTCGCGCAGTCGTCCCGAGGCGGCGTCCCACTCCTCCTGGTTCCACCCGCGTGTGCCGAACACCCACTTCGGGGTCATGCCCTTGCCGGTCGCGGTGTGGGTGACCACGGCCTCCAGGCCGTCGAGTTCGGCGGACAGCAGGGCGGCGAGGTGACCGTCGCCGCGGTGCTCGCGCAGCAGCGTGGCGGCGTGGAAGTACGCCAGATGCGGCTCTTCGGGCACCGGCAGATCCGCGTGGGCGGCGTACAGGGGGCGGGCGGCACGCGTGCACGCCTCGGCGGCGCGCAGGGCCAGCCGTGCCGCCTCCGCCATCTCCCGCGACTCCACCACCTCGTCGTTCAGCAGCCGGCGCAGGGTCGCGTCGACGGCACGCGCGCGTGCGTGCAGGACCTGCTCCGGGGAGACGGTCTCCCAGACGGCGGGCACATGCCGGGCCACGAGGTCGTACTTGTAGTTGTAGAAGGTAGCCGTCACCGTGCCCGGCCCCACCGGCCCCATCGCCGCCGCCCGTACGGCGAAGTTGACGGCCTGGGAGTCCTTGACGCCGAGAGCCGCCAGTTCCCTCCCCAGGTCGGGCGAGAAGTAGAGCGTGGCGTGCAGGGAGTTGAGCGCGTTGTGGCAGCGGCGTCCGGCACGGGGATCGACGGCGGCAGTAGTCATGCCCCGCACGTTACCGACTGGTCGGTACGACGCGATAGGGGATGCGCGGCACGGCGGGAACGGTGCGCTACCCGTCCTCACGTGGTCCAGGTGAAGCGCGGCTCGCGGCGCTCCAGGAACGCGGCGACGCCCTCCGCGGTGTCGCCGCTGCCCCGCGCCTGCTCCGCCCAATGACCGTCCCTGTCCGTACGGCCGTCGGCGAACTCCTTCGCCGCGGCCTGCGTCAACTGCGAACGGGAGACCAGCACCCGGGTGAACTCCGCGACCCGCTTGGCGAGTTCGCCCTCGGGCAGCAGCTCGTCGACGAAACCGGTGCGCAGCGCCCGCTCCGCGTCGATGAACTCACCCGAGAACAACAGGTGCTTGGCGGCACCCGGACCCACCAGTGACACCAACCGCCTTGTGGAGGACGCCGGATACACGATCCCCAGCTTCGCCGGAGTCACCCCGAACAGCGCTCCCTGCTCCGCGAACCGCAGATCGCAGGCCGCCGCCAACTGCGCCCCGCCGCCCACGCAATGACCCCGGACCGCCGCCAGCGTCGGCTTCGGGAACGCCGCGAGAGCCTCCTCCGCGAGCACCGCGAGCCCCTGCGCCTCACCGGCCGACTCCCGCAGCGTCGAGATGTCGGCCCCGGCGCAGAACGTCCCGCCCTCGCCGGTCAGCACGAGCGCCCGTACGGCCGGGTCGGCGGACAACGAGTCGAGCAGCGGCGGCAGCGACCGCCACATCTCCGTGGTCATCGCGTTGCGCTTGCCGGGATGGTGGACGACGACGGTGGCGACCGAGTCGGTGACGTCGTGCAGCAGGCGGGGCTCCATGCGCCGGATGCTACGTACAACCCGAAGAGTTCGCGAAGTCGGCACGATCGGAACACGAGCGGTCGGGAAGGCGGTCGTGCCGTACCCGAACGGTCGAGATACACCCGAAAACTGCTGACTTCTGTTCAGTAGCGCGGGGCGGAGCGGGTCGTTGCCAACACTCGTCGGGTGGTGACAATCGAGCGCAAGGGTGGCGACCGGACGATGGAGAACGATGGGGGTGGGTCAGGCCCACGCCCAGAAGGCGGCAGGGACGACCCCCCGGCCCCCGCCCCGCCGGATCCGCTGCCGTACGAGGGAGTCTGGCGGTTCACCGCCTCCGCCGTCGACGCCTCCGTCCCGCAGGCGCGGCACGCCGTACGGGACCTGCTCCTCCGGCAGGGTGTGCCCCTCTCGGACGACCTGTTGCAGGGGCTGTTGCTGATCGTCTCCGAACTGGTCACGAACGTGGTCCGGCACGCGGTGCTGCTGTCGCCGACCCTCGCCGTGGAGGTCGCCGTCGGTGCCGAGTGGGTGCGGGTGTCCGTCGAGGACAACCACCCCTACCGCCCGACCGCTCTGGTGGCCGACCACGACGAGACCGGCGGCCGGGGACTGCTCCTGGTGCGCGAGGTGACCCGGGAGGCGGGCGGCGTCTGCGACGTCGAGCACACGGCGAGCGGCGGCAAGGTGATCTGGGCCGCTCTGCCGCTCAGGCCGGCGCAGGTGCCGTAGCGGAGGAGATCACCAGCCCGCGGACGGGCCCGTCAGCTCCCTGACCGCCGGACGGGCCGCGTCCAGCACCGTCATGAACCAGGACGAGAAGGTGTCCTTGGCGTGCCGCTCCGTGAGCTCGGCGGGGGTCACGAACGCGGTCGTGCCCACCTCCTCCGGGTCCGGCCGCAGCGGGGACTGCACCATGCCGACGAAGAGGTGGTTGTACTCCTGCTCCACCAGGCCCGAGTCCGGGTCCGGGTGGTTGTAGCGCACCGTGCCCGCCTCGGCGAGCAGCGACGGGGACACCCCCAGCTCCTCGTACGTCCGCCGGGCCGCCGCCGCGAAGGGCGCCTCGCCGGGGTAGGGGTGACCGCAGCAGGTGTTGGACCACACGCCGGGGGAGTGGTACTTGCCGAGCGCCCGCTGCTGGAGCAGCAGCCGGCCCTGTTCGTCGAAGAGGAAGACGGAGAAGGCGCGGTGCAGTTGCCCCGGGGGCTGATGGGCGGAGAGCTTCTCGGCGGTGCCGATCGTCACGCCGTTCTCGTCGACCAGTTCGAGCAAGATCGCGTCAGCGGTGCCGTTCGACGAGTTGTGCGTCGCGGTGGCAGGTGTGGTCGGCATACCCATCCTTCACATCGGTCTTCAGAGCCAAGTCTGCCGTACGAATCCGGCACTCCCGGCAGTTCATCGTGCCCGGCGCGGCGACGGGGGAACCGTCCGGGGGTGGGGTCGCGAGAGTGTGGACACGGGTGTGCGCCGGACGGTTGCGTTCCGTCCGGCGCGGTCGTTTTCCCTCGGATCCGGTCGGCTTCCGTCAGCCGTCAGTGGCAGAGCTTGGCCTCGTGCTCCGCGTGCCCGCGGGGCTCCAGTTGGAAGGTGCAGTGCTCCACGTCGAAGTGGTCGCCGAGGCAGCCCTGGAGTTCGTGGAGCATCTTCTCGTTGCCGATGGCGTTCAGCACGTCCGAGCGGACGACCACGTGCGCGGAGAGCACCGGCATGCCCGAGGTGATCGTCCAGGCATGCAGATCGTGGACGTCCTCGACCCCGTCCAGGGCCAGGATGTGGGTGCGTACGTCCTGCATGTCGACGTCCTTGGGGGCCGATTCCAGCAGCACGTCGAGGGTCTCGCGCAGCAGCTTCAGCGTGCGCGGCACGATCATCAGGCCGATGGCGAGCGAGGCGATCGGGTCGGCCGCCTGCCAGCCCGTGGTCAGGATCACCACGGCCGAGATGATCACCGCGAGGGAGCCCAGCGCGTCCGCGGCGACCTCCAGGAACGCGCCCCGCACGTTCAGGCTCTCCTTCTGGCCGCGCACCAGCAGCGTGAGGGAGATCATGTTCGCGACCAGGCCGATCAGGCCGAACACGATGGTCAGCCCGCCCTCGGTGTCGGCGGGTGTGACGAACCGCTGGACCGCCTCGTACAGGACGTAGCTGCCGACGCCGAGCAGCAGCAGACAGTTGGCGAGCGCGGCGAGGATCTCCGCGCGGGCGTAGCCGAAGGTGCGGTTGCCGACGGCCGGCCGGTTCGCGAAGTGGATCGCGAGCAGCGCCATGCCGAGGCCCAGCGCGTCCGTCGCCATGTGGGCCGCGTCCGCGATGAGCGCGAGGGAGTCCGCGAGCAGTCCGCCGACGACCTCGACCACCATCACGGTGATCGTGATCCCCAGCGCGACCCGCAGCCTGCCCCGGTACGCCGCCGCAGCCGTACCGGTGACGGGCGCGTCGTGGGAATGCCCGTGATCGTGCCCTGCCCCCATGGGAAGCCGCCCTCCTGATTACTGCCCGGAACCACAGTGAACTACGGGTGGGGGGTATCGGGCAACGCGGCACTGAACACCGTTGTCATGTGCCCTGACCTGCGCAAACAAATCGCAGGTCAGGGCAGCCTAACTTCACATGGTGTGGTGGAGTCGCCATCCTTGCCACGCCGAGTCGACCATCTCCCGCACCCCGCGCCGAGCCGTCCATCCCAGTTCCGCGGCGGCCCGCTCGGCGGAGGCGACCGCGCGCGGCGCGTCCCCCGGACGCCGGCCCTCGACGACGGCCGGCCGCCGGTCACCGGTGACCTCACCGACGGCCGTGACCAGCTCGCGGACCGAAACCCCTTGCCCGCGGCCGATGTTGACCGTCAGGTCCCCCTTCACGCCGCCGTCGGACAGCCGCCGGGCCGCCGCCAGATGTGCCTCCGCGAGATCGGCGACATGGATGTAGTCGCGGACGCAGGTGCCGTCCGGGGTCGGATAGTCGTCGCCGAAGATCCGCGGGGCCTCGTCGCGGGTGAGCCGGTCGAAGACCATGGGGACGATGTTGAAGACACCCGTGTCGGCCAGCTCGGGTGCGGCGGCGCCCGCCACGTTGAAGTAGCGCAGGCACACCGTCGCGATGCCGTGCGCCGCGCCCGCCGCCCGGACCAGCCACTCGCCGGTGAGCTTGGTCTCGCCGTACGGGTTCACGGGCGCGCACGGGGTGTCCTCCGTGATCAGGTCGACGCCCGGGTCGCCGTAGACCGCCGCCGAGGACGAGAACACGAACCGCTCGACGCCGGCGTCCGCGACCGCGTCCAGGAGGGTCGCCAGGCCGCCCACGTTCTCCCGGTAGTAGTACGTCGGCCGCGCCACGGACTCGGCGACCTGCTTGCGCGCCGCGAGATGCACGACCCCCGTCACCCCGTGCTCGGCGAACACCCGCTTCAGCAGGCCGCCGTCCAGGGAGGAGCCGCGGACGAGCGGGACCGTCGCCGGGAGGCGCGCGGGGTTCCCCGCCGAGAGGTCGTCCAGGGCGACGACCCGCTCCCCGGCGTCCGCCATCGCCCGTGCCACATGCGCCCCGATGTATCCGGCTCCGCCGGTGATCAGCCATGTCATGGGCATTCACCCTATGCCGATACGGAGAGACCCTCCGCAATGTCCCGCGATGCCCGGTCTGACCGGTGCGGTTTGTCGGCCGGGCCCCGAATCCCTGATGATGATCTCGGCGGAGGCGCCTGCAGACCCTGTTGATCAGGCCATGAACGGCCGGTGAACACGGGCTGGAAAGCATCCGATAGCCTCTGCCGACATGCCGCCCGGGTGCCACCCGAAGGGCGCCACCACCATGCACATGACCGGCGCCCGACGTCGGCACCCAGGGAGTGAGTTCGGTTGCCGACCGCCATCCTCACCGGCTCGCCGGCCCCCGGATCGTCGATCGAGGGCGATCTGCGGTCGCTCGGCTTCGACGTCCGGACCGCCGCCGACACCACCGAGGCGGAGTCACTCCTCGCGGCGGTCCCCGGTGACCAGCGGGTCGCCGTCGTGGACGCCCGCTTCGTGGGCCACCTGCACGCGCTGCGCCTCGGCCTCACCGACCCGCGCTTCCCGCTCGCCGCGGTACCGGGCGCCGTCACCGCGCAGCCGGCCGGCCGCCAGGCCCTGACCCGAGCGGTCGCCCGCGAGCACTCGGCAGGCACCGGCACGACCCTCCTCGGCAGCCTCGCCGACCGCGTCGTCACCGCCCTCGACGCCGACGGCTGCGCCGTGCACCGCCCCGAGCTGGGCAGCCTCGTCGCCACCGTCCCCGCCGACCCGCAGGCCCGCAACGAGGCACGTCAGGCCGTCACCGCCGTGGACGACGAGGCCGTACGCCTGAAGTCGGCGGTGAAGTCCCGCGACGGCTTCTTCACCACCCACTTCATCAGCCCGTACTCCCGCTACATCGCGCGCTGGTGCGCCCGCCACGGCCTCACCCCGAACCAGGTCACCACCGCCTCCCTGCTCACCGCGATCGTCGCGGCGGGCTGCGCGGCCACCGGCACCCGCGGCGGCTATGTCGTGGCCGGCGTGCTGCTCCTCTTCTCCTTCGTCCTCGACTGCGTCGACGGACAGATCGCCCGCTACGCCCTGAAGTACTCCACGCTCGGCGCCTGGCTCGACGCCACCTTCGACCGCGCCAAGGAGTACGCCTACTACGCCGGCCTCGCGCTGGGGGCGGCCCGGGGCGGCGACGACGTATGGGCCCTGGCCCTCGGCGCGATGATCCTCCAGACCTGCCGGCACGTCGTGGACTTCTCGTTCAACGAGGCCAACCACGACGCCACCGCCAACACCAGCCCCACCGCCGCCCTCTCCGACAAGCTCGACAGCGTCGGCTGGACGGTCTGGGTGCGCCGGATGATAGTGCTGCCCATCGGCGAACGATGGGCGATGATCGCCGTCCTCACGGCCGCGACGACCCCCCGGATCACCTTCTACGTCCTTCTCGTCGGCTGTGCCTTCGCGGCGACGTACACGACGGCGGGCCGGGTGCTGCGCTCGCTGACCCGGAAGGCGGAGCGGACGGACCGGGCCGCGCAGGCGCTGGCGGACCTCGCCGACAACGGACCGCTCGCGTCGCTCGTCGCCCGCGTGAGCCCCGGCCGCCTCGGCGCACCGTTCCTGATCGCGCTCGCGGGCACCGCCGTCCTCACCGTGTCCCTCTTCTCCGGGGTCACCTGGGCCCCCGTGGCGGGCGCCTTCGTCTACGCGGTCACCGCCGGCCAGGCCCTGTCCCGCCCCCTCAAGGGCGCCCTCGACTGGCTGGTCCCCCCGCTCTTCCGGGCGGCCGAATACTGCACGGTCCTGATCCTCGCGGTTAAAGCGGAGGTAAACGGAGCCCTTCCAGCGGCTTTCGGCCTGGTGGCCGCCGTCGCCTACCATCACTACGACACGGTGTACCGCATCCGCGGCAACGCCGGGGCGCCCCCGGCCTGGCTGGTGCGCGCCATAGGGGGGCACGAAGGGCGGACGCTGCTCGTCACCGTTCTCGCCGCCGCGCTCACCGCGTCGCAGTTCACGGTCGCGCTCACGGCCCTCGCCGTGGCCGTGGCCCTGCTGGTGCTCCTCGAGAGCATCCGCTTCTGGGTGTCCGCAGGGGCACCCGCCGTACACGATGAAGGAGAACCCGCATGATCGGCCTCGTGCTGGCGGCCGGCGCCGGACGGCGTCTGCGCCCCTACACCGACAGCCTTCCCAAGGCTCTGGTGCCGGTGGGGCCCGCGGGCATAGAGGGCGAACCCACGGTCCTGGACCTGACGCTGGGCAACTTCGCCGAGATCGGTCTGACCGAGGTCGCGATCATCGTCGGCTACCGCAAGGAAGCCGTCTACGACCGCAAGGCGGCCCTGGAGCAGAAGTACGGCCTGAAGCTCACCCTCATCGACAACGACAAGGCCGAGGAGTGGAACAACGCCTACTCCCTCTGGTGCGGACGTGACGCCCTCAAGGACGGCGTGATCCTCGCCAACGGCGACACCGTCCACCCGGTCTCGGTCGAGAAGACGCTGCTGGCCGCCCGCGGCGACGGCAAGAAGATCATCCTCGCGCTGGACACCGTCAAGTCCCTTGCGGACGAGGAGATGAAGGTCGTCGTCGACCCCGCCAAGGGCATGACGAAGATCACCAAGCTGATGGACCCCGCCGAGGCGACGGGTGAGTACATCGGCGTCACCCTCATCGAGGGCGACGCCACCCTCGAACTGGCCGACGCGCTGAAGACGGTGTGGGAGACCGACCCGCAGCAGTTCTACGAGCACGGCTACCAGGAGCTCGTCAACCGCGGCTTCCGGATCGACGTGGCCCCGATCGGCGACGTCAAGTGGGTCGAGATCGACAACCACGAGGATCTGGCCAAGGGGCGTGAGATCGCGTGCCTGTACTGACCCGGCTGATCCCCTCGCCCGTCGTCGTCGACATCCGCCCGGGTGCCCTCGACGACCTGGCCGGCGTCCTCGCCGACCAGCGCATCTCGCACTCCGGCCGGCTCGCCGTCGCGGTCAGCGGCGGCTCCGGCGCCCGGCTGCGCGCCCGCCTCGAACCCAGCCTGCCCGGCGCCACCTGGTACGAGGTCGGCGGCGGCACCCTCGACGACGCGATCGAGCTGGCCGGCGAGATGAAGGCCGGTCACTACGACGCGGTCGTGGGCCTCGGCGGCGGCAAGATCATCGACTGCGCCAAGTTCGCCGCGGCACGCATCGGCCTGCCCCTGGTCGCCGTACCGACGAACCTCGCGCACGACGGCCTGTGCTCGCCCGTCGCCACCCTCGACAACGACGCGGGGCGCGGCTCCTACGGCGTGCCGAACCCGATCGCCGTCGTCATCGACCTCGACGTCATCCGCGAGGCACCGGTCCGCTTCGTGCGGGCGGGCATCGGGGACGCGATCTCCAACATCTCCGCGATCGCGGACTGGGAGCTCGCCAACCGCGTCAAGGGCGAGAAGATCGACGGTCTGGCCGCCGCCATGGCCCGCCAGGCCGGCGAGGCCGTCCTGCGGCACCCGGGCGGGGTCGGCGACAACGCTTTCCTCCAGGTGCTCGCCGAGGCGCTCGTCCTCAGCGGGATCGCCATGTCGGTGTCGGGCGACTCACGCCCCTCCTCCGGCGCCTGCCACGAGATCAACCACGCCTTCGACCTGCTCTTCCCCAAACGCGCGGCCGCCCACGGCGAGCAGTGCGGACTGGGCGCGGCCTTCGCGATGTACCTGCGCGGAGCCCACGAGGAATCGGCCTACATGGCCGAGGTGCTGCGCCGGCACGGACTGCCGGTGCTGCCGGAGGAGATCGGCTTCACGGTGGACGAGTTCGTCCGCGCCGTGGAGTTCGCTCCGGAGACCCGCCCCGGGCGCTACACCATCCTCGAACACCTCGACCTGAAAACCGACCAGATCAAGGACATCTACACCGACTATGTCAAGGCCATCGGTAGCTGAACTCCGTCCCGTCGTCCACCCCGCAGGGGTGAAGGACCGGCGCAGCGGTGAGCACTGGATGGGACGCCTCTACATGCGTGAGGTGTCCCTGCGGGTGGACCGCTACCTGGTGAACACCAGGGTCTCGCCCAACCAGCTCACGTACCTGATGACCGTCTTCGGCGTACTCGCCGCCCCGGCGCTGCTGGTGCCGGGGATCACGGGCGCCGTGCTCGGCGTGGTGTGCGTCCAGATGTACCTGCTGCTGGACTGCGTCGACGGCGAGATCGCCCGCTGGCGCAAGCAGTACTCCCTTGCAGGGGTCTACCTCGACCGGGTCGGTGCCTATCTGACCGACGCCGCCGTGCTCGTCGGCTTCGGGCTGCGCGCCGCCGACCTGTGGGGCAGCGGCCGCATCGACTGGCTGTGGGCCTTCCTCGGGACGCTGGCCGCG
This sequence comes from Streptomyces sp. NBC_01478, assembly GCF_036227225.1. Taxonomy (GTDB): domain Bacteria; phylum Actinomycetota; class Actinomycetes; order Streptomycetales; family Streptomycetaceae; genus Streptomyces. Next base: position 9,907,589 of record NZ_CP109444.1, read on the forward strand.
CTCGGCGCGATCCTGATCAAGGCAGAGACCGACCTGGTCGGGGTGGCCCGCCACCAGACCGGCAAGGCCCCGGTCCAGGAGTCCGCGGCCGAGATGCGCTCCTCCGGGATGGCGCTGGCCCGCCGGGCCGCCGCCGCCTTCAAGTTCCACCGGCTGATCCTCGGCATCGAGGCGTCGCTGCTGATCCTGGTCCTCGCGATCGTGGACCAGATGCGCGGCGATCTGTTCTACTCGCGGCTCGGCGTCGCCGTACTGGCCGGCATCGCGCTGCTCCAGACCCTGCTGCACCTGGTGTCGATCCTCGCGTCGAGCAGGCTGAAGTGAACGGCATGAAGGTCGGCGCGGTGATCATCACCATGGGCAACCGCCCCGACGAACTGCGGGCGCTGCTCGACTCGGTCGCCAAGCAGGACGGCGACCGGGTCGAGGCGGTCGTGGTCGGCAACGGCTCGCCCGTGCCGGACGTCCCCGAGGGCGTCCGGACCGTGGAACTGCCCGAGAACCTGGGCATCCCCGGCGGCCGCAACGTCGGCCTGGACGCCTTCGGCCCCTCCGGTCGCGATGTCGACATAGTGATGTTCCTCGACGACGACGGGCTCCTCGCCCAGCACGACACCGCCGAGCTGTGCCGGCAGGCCTTCGCCGCCGACCCCGAACTCGGCATCATCAGCTTCCGCATCGCCGACCCGGAGACCGGCGTCACCCAGCGCCGCCATGTCCCGCGCCTGCGCGCCTCGGACCCGATGCGCTCCTCCCGGGTCACCACCTTCCTCGGCGGCGCCAACGCCGTCCGCACGAAGGTCTTCGCCGAGGTCGGCGGACTCCCGGACGAGTTCTTCTACGCCCATGAGGAGACCGACCTCGCCTGGCGGGCCCTGGACGCGGGCTGGATGATCGACTACCGGTCGGACATGGTGCTGTACCACCCCACGACCGCCCCCTCGCGCCACGCGGTCTACCACCGCATGGTCGCCCGCAACCGGGTCTGGCTGGCCCGCCGCAACCTCCCCGCGCCCCTGGTCCCCGTCTACCTCGGCGTATGGCTGCTGCTCACCCTGCTGCGCCGCCCCTCGCGCCCGGCCCTGCAGGCGTGGTTCGGCGGCTTCAAGGAGGGCTGGACCACTCCGTGCGGACCGCGCCGGCCCATCCGGTGGCGTACGGTGTGGCGGCTGACCCGACTGGGCCGTCCTCCCGTGATCTGACAAGCTCGGCAGGCGCTCGACCGCGTGCTCGGCGCGCACACGCCCCCCGGACCGTATCCGTCGGCGGAGACGTGTCGCGTTCTGTAGCACAATTCCGTAAGACGAACGCAAGACGATCGTAAGACGCATCCGAAGAACCGTAAGACGCATCCGAAGACGAGGGCTTCCAGACCTTGAGTGAGACAACGCACGACGGCTCGGTCGCGGTGAGTCCGCGTCCGTCGCCCGACGAAGGCCTCACGGCGGCAGAGCTGTCCGCCAAGTACGGGCTGACCGTGAGCGGTGCCCGCCCCGGACTCGCCGAGTACGTCCGCCAGCTCTGGGGACGCCGGCACTTCATCCTCGCCTTCTCGCAGGCGAAGCTGACGGCCCAGTACAGCCAGGCGAAGCTCGGCCAGCTCTGGCAGGTGGCCACACCGCTGCTGAACGCGGCCGTGTACTTCTTCATCTTCGGCGTCATCCTGAAGGCCAGCCGGGGCATGCCCCGGGACGTGTACATCCCGTTCCTGGTCACGGGCGTGTTCGTGTTCACCTTCACGCAGAGCTCGATCATGGCGGGTGTGCGCGCGATCTCCGGCAACCTCGGCCTGGTGCGCGCGCTGCACTTCCCGCGCGCCTCGCTGCCGATCTCCTTCGCGCTCCAGCAGCTCCAGCAACTGCTGTTCTCGATGCTCGTGCTGTTCCTCATCGTCGTCGGCTTCGGCAGCTACCCCAGCCTGTCCTGGCTGCTGATCGTCCCGGTCCTGCTGCTGCAGTTCCTCTTCAACACCGGGCTCGCGCTGATCGTGGCGCGGATGGGCGCCAAGACCCCGGACCTCGCGCAGTTGATGCCGTTCATCCTGCGCACCTGGATGTACACCTCGGGCGTCATGTTCTCCATCACCACCATCCTGGAGGGCCGCTCCGAGCTGTTCATCCGCGTCCTGCAGGTGAACCCGGCGGCCATCTACATGGACCTGATGCGCTTCGCGCTCATCGACGGCTACGGCTCCTCGAACCTGCCGCCGCACGTGTGGGCCATCGCCGTCTTCTGGGCCGTGGTCCTGTTCGCCGGCGGCTTCGTTTACTTCTGGCAGGCGGAGGAAAGGTACGGCCGTGGCTGAGCAGACCGTCGAGGGGACCCCGCAGGATCAGATCCCCACCGTCATCGCGGACGAGCTGCACATCGTCTACCGGGTGCACGGCGCCAAGACCGGCAAGGGCAGCGCCACCTCCGCCCTCAGCCGCATAGTCAAGCGCGGCGAGGAGCGCGGGGTGCGCAAGGTGCACGCCGTCAGGGGCGTCTCCTTCGTCGCCTACCGCGGCGAGGCCGTCGGTCTGATCGGCTCGAACGGCTCCGGCAAGTCGACCCTGCTGCGCGCCATCGCGGGCCTGCTCCCGGCGGAGAAGGGCAGGGTCTACACCAACGGCCAGCCCTCGCTGCTGGGCGTGAACGCGGCCCTGATGAACGACCTCACCGGCGAGCGGAACGTCATCCTGGGCGGGCTCGCCATGGGCATGTCCCGCGAGCAGGTCAGGGAGCGCTACGAGGAGATCGTCGACTTCTCCGGCATCAACGAGAAGGGCGATTTCATCACCCTCCCGATGCGCACCTACTCCTCGGGCATGGCGGCCCGGCTGCGCTTCTCCATCGCGGCCGCCAAGGACCACGACGTCCTGATGATCGACGAGGCGCTGGCCACCGGCGACCGCAAGTTCCAGGTCCGCTCGGAGGGGCGCATCCGCGAACTGCGCAAGTCCGCGGGCACGGTGTTTCTGGTCAGTCACAACAACAAATCCATCCGCGACACCTGCGACCGGGTGCTGTGGCTGGAACGCGGCGAACTCCGGATGGACGGCCCGACCGACGAGGTCCTCAAGGAGTACGAGAAGTTCACGGGCAAGTAGTCCATCCGCACCCGGGCCAACAGGCCCAGAACGCTTCCCAGGGCCTCGCCGGAACTGCTCCGGCGGGGCCCCGCGTCTGCAAAGGAAACGTCAACTCGGCCCGGCCCAAGGAATCTTGACGCCAATCGGTGTGTTGTTGTGATGTGCAGGACACCCCGAGGAAGCTCGCTGCGTTGTACAACGTAAGCTGTACCGGTGCCGAATAGCGGCAAGTGGGGCGATAATGCGCGACACCCTTCTGCGGGTATCTGTGCGGACGACCGGGCGGCGTGTCCGAAATAGTGTGTATTGGGTCGGCAGTGTAGAACGGGAGATGTGACGGCAATGGCTACGGAAACTCCCCAGCTCACCGAAGCATGCGCCGTCCCCGCCCCTGGCAGCGAGCGGTGACGGGAACCGGCTCCGCCGGCACCGGTGATCCGGAGCGCGGCACACTCGACAAGGCCGCGGGTGAGAACTTCCCCGTGGCACCTTTCTTCCTGCCCAGGGCCTGGCGCACCGATCTCATGGCGGTGTACGGATTCGCCCGCCTCGTCGACGACATCGGCGACGGCGACCTGGCCCTCGGGGGCGCCGACGCCCGCCTGCTCGGCGTGTCGCCCGAGGACGCGGAGGACCGTCTCGTCCTCCTCGACGCCTTCGAGGCCGATCTGCACCGCGTCTTCGACGGCACCCCGAGCCACCCCCTGCTGCGCCGCCTCCAGCCGACCGTCCGCCGGTGCGCACTCACCCCGGAACCCTTCCTCGGCCTGATCGCCGCCAACCGCCAGGACCAGCTCGTCACGCGCTACGAGACCTACGACGATCTCGTCGCCTACTGCGAACTGTCCGCGAACCCGGTCGGCCGCCTGGTCCTCGGTGTCACCGGCACCGAGACCCCCGAGCGGGTCCGGCACTCCGACGCGATCTGTACCGCACTTCAGATCGTCGAACACCTGCAGGACGTGGCCGAGGACCTCGGCCGTGACCGCATCTACCTGCCCGCCCAGGACATGAAGCGCTTTCACGTCCAGGAAGCGGATCTCGCCACGCCCTCCGCGGGCGCATCGGTGCGCGCACTGGTTGCATACGAAGCAGAACGCGCCCGCGATCTCCTGAATGAAGGCGCCCCCCTGGTGGGTAGCGTCCACGGCAGACTGAAGCTGCTGCTCGCGGGGTTCGTGGCGGGGGGAAGGGCGGCGATCCGAGCGATCGTCGCCGCTGAATACGACGTACTTCCCGGCCCACCCAAGCCCGGCAAGATCCAGTTGCTGCGTGAGGTGGGCGTGACTCTGCGAGGAGAGGGGTGATCCGCAGCGTGGAGTCTGCACCGCACATGTCCGCACCGGTACTCGCCGCCTACAGCTACTGCGAGGCCGTCACCGGACAGCAGGCACGTAACTTCGCGTACGGCATCAGACTGCTGCCGACGCCCAAGCGCCGCGCCATGTCGGCGCTGTACGCGTTCTCCCGGCGTGTCGACGACATCGGCGACGGCACGCTGGCGACGGACGTGAAGGCGGCGCGCCTGGAGGACACCCGGGCGCTGCTCACGCGCGTTCGCGAGGGCAAGGTCGAGGAGGACGACACCGACCCGGTCGCGGTCGCCCTCGCGCACACGGCCGAGGCCTTCCCGGTCCCGCTCGACGGCCTGGACGAGCTGATCGACGGCGTCCTGATGGACGTACAGGGCGAGACCTACGAGACCTGGGACGACCTCAAGGTCTACTGCCGGTGTGTCGCGGGTGCGATCGGGCGGCTCTCGCTCGGTGTGTTCGGCACGGAGCCGGGGGCGCGCGGTGTCGAGCGCGCCTCGGAGTACGCCGACACGCTGGGGCTCGCGCTCCAGCTCACCAACATTCTGCGGGACGTCCGTGAGGACGCCGAGGGCGGCCGTACCTATCTGCCCGCCGACGACCTCGCGAAATTCGGCTGCTCGGCCGGGTTCAACGGGCCGAACCCGCCGGCGGGTTCCGACTTCGCGGGTCTCGTGCACTTCGAGGTGCGCCGGGCCCGCACCCTTTTCGCCGAGGGCTACCGGCTGCTCCCCATGCTCGACCGCCGCAGCGGCGCCTGTGTCGCCGCGATGGCCGGCATCTACCGCCGTCTCCTCGACCGCATCGAGCGCGAGCCGGAGGCCGTCCTGCGCGGCCGCGTCTCCCTGCCCGGCCGCGAGAAGGCCTACGTCGCGGTGCGCGGCCTGTCCGGCCTGGACGCCCGGCACGTCACGCGCCGGACCCTCAGGGGGCGCACCTGATGGACAAAGTGGGCCAAGGTGATGTCACCGGAGGAATGCGGCACGCAACCCTCCGGTGCGAAGCGGCGTCCCTGACTGCAACGACCTGCCACGGCGGGTACGCAGGGGGGAGTGCACGATGAGCGAGGGGACGCGGTCCGACGGGCTGCCCGCGGACAAACCGGCGGGTGGGACCGGACGGCATGCCGTCGTGATCGGCGGCGGGCTCGCCGGTGTCACCTCCGCGCTCGCGCTCGCCGACGCCGGAGTCCGCGTCACCCTGCTCGAAGGCCGCCCGCGCCTCGGCGGGCTCGCCTTCTCCTTCCAGCGCGGCGACCTGACCGTCGACAACGGCCAGCATGTGTATCTGCGCTGCTGTACCGCCTACCGCTGGTTCCTCGACCGCATCGAGGGCGCGGCGCTGGCTCCGCTGCAGGATCGTCTCGACGTGCCCGTACTCGACGCGAACCGCCCCGAGGGACGTCGGCTCGGCAGACTGCGGCGCGACCCGCTGCCTGTGCCCCTGCATCTGGGGCGCAGCCTCGCGACCTACCCGCATCTCTCGCTCGCCGAGCGCGCCAGAGTAGGCCGTGCCGCGCTCGCGCTCAAAGGACTCGATCTCGCCGATCCGGCCCTGGACGCGCAGAACTTCGGCAGTTGGCTGACCGCGCACGGTCAGTCGGCGCGTGCCGTCGAGGCACTGTGGGACCTGGTGGGGGTCGCCACCCTCAACGCGGTCGCGGGCGACTCCTCGCTCGCTCTCGCCGCGATGGTGTTCAAGACCGGTCTGCTCTCCGACCCGGGCGCGGCCGACATCGGCTGGGCACACGTCCCGCTGGGCGAACTGCACGACCGGCTCGCCCGCAAGGCGCTCGACTCCGCGGGCGTGCGTACCGAAGTCCGTACACGCGTCACCTCCATCTCCACTGACGAAAACGGACGTTGGAGCGTTCAGGTTCCCGGCGAGAGCATCGAGGCCGACGCCGTCGTGCTCGCCGTACCCCAGCGCGAGGCCCACGATCTGCTGCCCGACGGCGCCCTCGACGACCCCGGGCGGCTGCTCGCGATCGACACCGCACCGATCCTCAACATCCACGTCGTCTACGACCGCAAGGTGCTCACCCGGCCCTTCTTCGCGGCGCTCGGCAGCCCCGTGCAGTGGGTGTTCGACCGGACCGACGCGTCCGGGCTGAAGGACGGCCAGTACCTGGCGCTGTCCCAGTCCGCCGCGCACGACGAGATCGACGAGCCCGTGGCCGCGCTGCGGGAGCGCTACCTCCCCGAGCTGGAGCGGCTGCTGCCCGGGACGCGCGGTGCCGAGGTCAAGGACTTCTTCGTGACCAGGGAGCGCACGGCGACGTTCGCTCCCGCCCCCGGCGTCGGACGGCTGCGGCCCGGCGCCCGCACCAAGGCCCCCGGCCTGTACCTGGCCGGAGCGTGGACCGCCACAGGGTGGCCCGCGACCATGGAGAGTGCGGTCCGCAGTGGGGTGAGCGCGGCGGACGCCGCACTCGCTGCCCTGGGCCGGCCCCGCCCCCGTCACCTCTTCGAGTTCGAGGAGGCGGCGTACTGCATCGTCCCGGGGGACAACCCCCGGACCCCCGGCGGACAGCCGGAGGGGACCGGCGCTTCACTGCGAGGTGGAATCCGGTGAAGGTCGATCAGCATGCGGCAGGTCCCCGCACCCCCGGTAGCACGACAAGAGGAGAGACTGTGCCCACTGTGCCCCCGGCCGAGACGGCTGCCGACGCGGTGGACGTGTCCGCGCTCCTGGAGCGCGGCCGGACCCTTGCCACACCGGTACTGCGGGCGGCCGTGGACCGCCTGGCACCTCCCATGGACACCGTCGCCGCCTACCACTTCGGCTGGATCGACGCCGAGGGCAACCCCGCGGCCGGCGACGGCGGCAAGGCCGTACGCCCCGCGCTCGCCGTGCTCTCCGCCGAGGTCACCGGCGCCGCACCCGAGACCGGCATCCCCGGCGCCGTCGCCGTCGAACTGATCCACAACTTCTCGCTGCTGCACGACGACCTGATGGACGGCGACGAGCAGCGCCGCCACCGCGACACCGTCTGGAAGGTGCACGGCCCCGCCCAGGCCATCCTCGTCGGCGACGCCCTCTTCGCACTGGCCAACGAGGTCCTGCTGGAGCTCGGCAGCGTCGAGGCCGGCCGCGCCACCCGCCGCCTCACCACCGCCACCCGCGCCCTCATCGACGGCCAGGCGCAGGACATCTCCTACGAGCACCGCGACCGCGTCAGCGTCGAGGAGTGCCTGGAGATGGAGGGCAACAAGACCGGCGCCCTGCTCGCCTGCGCCTCCTCCATCGGGGCCGTGCTCGGCGGCGCGGACGACCGCACCGCCGACGTCCTGGAGAAGTACGGCTACCACCTCGGCCTGGCCTTCCAGGCCGTCGACGACCTCCTCGGCATCTGGGGCGACCCGGTGGCCACCGGGAAGCAGACCTGGAGCGATCTGCGCCAGCGCAAGAAGTCCCTGCCCGTGGTGGCGGCGCTCGCGGCGGGCGGACCCGCCTCGGACCGGCTCGGCGAGATCCTCGCCGCCGACGCCAAGAGCAGCGACTTCGAGAACTTCTCCGAGGAGGAGTTCGCGGCCCGCGCCGCGCTCATCGAGGAGGCCGGCGGCCGCGAGTGGACCGCCGAAGAGGCACGCCGTCAGCACACCATCGCCATCGAGGTCCTGGACGCCATCGACATGCCCGACCGGGTTCGGGCGCAGTTCACGGCGCTCGCCGACTTCGTCGTCGTACGAAAGAGATGATCACTATCGGTCGAATAGCCCTCGCGTAGTCGCCGGCCGGTGCTGCGGAGATACGAGCACCGGCCGACGGCGGACCCACAGCAGAGACATGCCACTGCACGAAGGGGAAGCCATGACAGCGACGACCGACGGAAGCACCGGGGCCATGCAGCCCCGGGTTGCCGCGGCCAGCGAAACCGACATCAACACCCCCGTGGCGGCCGGGGTGCACGACGCCGCCGCACTCGCGGTACAACGCGCCACCGACTTCCTCCTCTCGCAGCAGGACGCCCAGGGCTGGTGGAAGGGCGAACTCGAGACGAACGTCACGATGGACGCCGAGGATCTGTTGCTCCGTCAGTTCCTGGGCATCCGCGACGAGTCGACGACCCAGGCCGCCGCACTCTTCATCCGCGGCGAACAGCGCGAGGACGGCACCTGGGCCAGTTTCTACGGCGGCCCGGGCGAACTCTCCACCACCATCGAGGCGTACGTCGCCCTCCGGCTGGCCGGTGACGCGCCGGACGCCCCGCACATGGCGAAGGCGTCCGCGTGGGTCCGCGAGCGGGGCGGGATCGCCTCGGCCCGGGTCTTCACCCGGATCTGGCTCGCGCTGTTCGGCTGGTGGAAGTGGGACGACCTGCCCGAACTCCCGCCGGAACTCCTCTACTTCCCCACCTGGGTACCGCTCAACATCTACGACTTCGGATGCTGGGCCCGGCAGACCATCGTGCCGCTGACGGTGGTCTCCGCGAAGCGGCCGGTACGGCCCGCGCCCTTCCCGCTCGACGAACTGCACACCGACGCGGACAACCCGAACCCGGTCAAGCCCCTTGCCCCGGTGGCGAGTTGGGACGGGGCCTTCCAGCGGATCGACAAGGCGCTGCACCTCTACCGCAAGGTGGCGCCGCGCAAGCTGCGCGGCGCTGCCATGAAGGCGGCCGCGCGCTGGATCATCGAGCGGCAGGAGAACGACGGCTGCTGGGGCGGCATCCAGCCGCCGGCCGTGTACTCGGTGATCGCCCTGCATCTGCTCGGCTACGACCTCGAACACCCCGTGATGCGCGCGGGACTTGAGTCGCTGGACCGGTTCGCCGTCTGGCGCGAGGACGGGGCCCGGATGATCGAGGCCTGCCAGTCCCCGGTATGGGACACCTGCCTCGCCACCATCGCGCTCGCCGATGCGGGCGTGCCCGCCGACCACCCCCAACTGGTCAAGGCCGCCGACTGGATGCTCGGGGAGGAGATCGTCCGACCCGGCGACTGGGCGGTCAAGCGGCCCCAACTGCCGCCCGGCGGCTGGGCGTTCGAGTTCCACAACGACAACTACCCCGACATCGACGACACCGCCGAGGTCGTGCTCGCGCTGCGCCGGGTCAGACATCACGACCCGGAGCGACTCGATCGGGCCGCCGGACGCGCGGTCCGCTGGAACCTCGGAATGCAGTCCAAGAACGGCGGTTGGGGCGCCTTCGACGTCGACAACACCAGCCCGTTCCCCAACCGGCTGCCGTTCTGCGACTTCGGCGAGGTCATCGACCCGCCGTCGGCCGACGTCACCGCGCACGTCGTCGAGATGCTCGCCGTCGAGGGCCTCGCCCACGACCCGCGCACCCGGCGCGGCATCGAGTGGCTGCTCGCCGAACAGGAGCCGGACGGCTCGTGGTTCGGCCGCTGGGGCGTCAACTACGTCTACGGCACCGGGTCCGTCGTCCCCGCGCTCGCCGCCGCCGGAATCCCCGGCTCGCACCCCGCGATCCGCCGCGCGGTGACCTGGCTGGAGAGCGTGCAGAACGAGGACGGCGGCTGGGGCGAGGATCTGCGCTCCTACAAGTACGCCAAGGAATGGAGCGGCCGGGGCGCCTCCACCGCCTCGCAGACGGCCTGGGCGCTGATGGCCCTGCTCGCGGCGGGGGAGCACGACTCCAAAGCCGTCGAACGCGGCGTCGAGTGGCTCGCGACGACCCAGCGGGAGGACGGCTCCTGGGACGAGCCCTACTTCACCGGCACGGGCTTCCCGTGGGACTTCTCCATCAACTACCACCTCTACCGGCAGGTGTTCCCGCTCACCGCGCTCGGGCGCTTCGTGCACGGAGAACCGTTCAGCCAGAGCTCGTTCTCCCCGGCCAAGGGGGGCTGATGAGCCAACAGCCCGCCGGACCGCCGCTGTTGATCGCCTGCGCGCTCGGCATCGAGCACCTCGCCCTGCGCGCCGGCGACCGCTCCGGCGCCGACGGGCCGGTCACCTTCCTCAGGACGGGGATGGGGCCACAGGCGGCCGAGGAGGCCGTCACCCGGCGCCTCGCCGACCCGGCGCTGTCCGGGGCCGCCGTACTGGCCACGGGCTTCTGCGCCGGACTCGCCCCCGGCATGCACCCCGGCGACCTGGTCGTCGCCGAGGAGACCCGGGACCCGCGCGGAACCGTTCCGTGCGTCGCCACCGAACTGCTCGTCAAGGAACTGGTGCGAGCCCTGCCCGGACGCACCGTCCACACCGGCCCCCTCACCGGCTCCGATCACATCGTCCGCGGACAGGAACGGTCGGATCTGCTCGCGACCGGCGCGATCGCGGTCGACATGGAGTCGGCGGCCACGCTGCTGAGCGCCGTGCGTACGGGCACGCGCCCGGTTGCGGCCGTACGGGTGGTCGTGGACGCTCCTGAACATGAACTCGTCCGGATCGGCACGGTGCGCGGTGGAATATCGGCTTTCCGCGTTCTTCGATCCGTTCTTCCCGCTTTTTTCGAATGGCACCGTTCTTTGCTGCTCCCTCGGAGGTGAGCCAGATGGCCATGCCGCTGCGCCAGACAATCAAGGTCGCTACATACTTGGCTGAACAGAAGCTCCGCAAGCGGGACAAGTTCCCCCTGATCGTGGAGCTGGAACCGCTCTTCGCGTGCAACCTGAAGTGCGAGGGCTGCGGCAAGATCCAGCACCCGGCGGGCGTGCTCAAGCAGCGCATGCCGGTGGCGCAGGCCGTCGGGGCGGTGCTCGAATCCGGTGCGCCGATGGTGTCCATCGCGGGCGGCGAGCCCCTGATGCACCCTCAGATCGACGAGATCGTGCGGCAGTTGGTGGCGAAGAAGAAGTACGTCTTCCTCTGCACCAACGCCATGCTGCTGCGCAAGAAGCTCGACAAGTTCAAGCCCTCCCCGTACTTCGCCTTCGCCGTGCACATCGACGGGCTGCGCGAGCGGCACGACGAGTCCGTGGCGAAGGAGGGCGTGTTCGACGAGGCCGTGGAGGCGATGAAGGAGGCCAAGAAGCGCGGCTTCCGGGTCACCACCAACTCGACCTTCTTCAACACGGACACCCCGCAGACCATCATCGAGGTCCTCAACTTCCTCAACGACGACATCAAGGTCGACGAGATGATGATCTCGCCCGCCTACGCCTACGAGAAGGCGCCCGACCAGGAGCACTTCCTGGGCGTCGCGCAGACCCACGAGCTGTTCAAGAAGGCCTTCGCGGGCGGCAACCGCAGGAAGTGGCGGCTCAACCACTCCCCGCTCTTCCTGGACTTCCTGGAGGGCAAGGTCGACTTCCCGTGCACGGCCTGGGCGATCCCGAACTACTCGCTCTTCGGCTGGCAGCGCCCCTGCTACCTGATGAGCGACGGGTACGTGCCCACGTACCGGGAGCTGATCGAGGAGACCGACTGGGACAAGTACGGCCGCGGCAAGGACCCGCGCTGCGCCAACTGCATGGCGCACTGCGGCTACGAGCCCACCGCCGTCCTCGCCACCATGGGCTCCCTCAAGGAGTCCCTGCGGGCCATGCGCGAGACCGTCGCCGGAAACCGCGACTGACGTCATGACCGCAGTAGCCCTGGGCGTCCCCGAGATGCCGGTCCGGCCGATCGCCGAGCGACGTGTGTCGCGACGCATCGAGGTCGGGCCGGTGGCGGTCGGGGGCGGGGCCCCCGTCTCGGTCCAGTCGATGACCACGACCCGTACGTCGGACATCGGCGCCACCCTCCAGCAGATCGCCGAACTCACCGCGTCCGGCTGCCAGATCGTCCGCGTCGCCTGCCCCACGCAGGACGACGCGGACGCGCTGGCCACCATCGCCCGCAAGTCGCAGATCCCGGTCATCGCGGACATCCACTTCCAGCCGAAGTACGTTTTCGCCGCAATCGAGGCCGGCTGCGCGGCAGTTCGCGTCAATCCCGGCAACATCAAGCAGTTCGACGACAAGGTCAAGGAGATCGCGCGGGCCGCCAAGGACCACGGCACGCCGATCCGGATCGGGGTCAACGCCGGTTCTCTGGACAGGCGGTTGCTCCAGAAGTACGGCAAGGCGACGCCCGAGGCGCTCGTCGAGTCGGCCCTGTGGGAGGCCTCGCTCTTCGAGGAGCACGGCTTCGGCGACATCAAGATCTCGGTGAAGCACAACGACCCCGTGGTGATGGTCAACGCCTACCGGCTGCTGGCCGCGCAGAGCGACTACCCGCTGCACCTCGGGGTCACCGAGGCCGGTCCCGCCTTCCAGGGCACGATCAAGTCGGCGGTCGCCTTCGGGGCGCTGCTCAGCGAGGGCATCGGCGACACGATCCGGGTGTCGTTGTCCGCCCCGCCGGTCGAGGAGGTCAAGGTCGGCCTCCAGATCCTGGAGTCGCTGAACCTCAAGCCCCGCCGGCTGGAGATCGTGTCGTGCCCGTCCTGCGGGCGCGCCCAGGTGGACGTCTACAAGCTCGCCGACGAGGTCACGGCCGGGCTTGAGGGCATGGAGGTGCCGTTGCGCGTCGCGGTCATGGGCTGCGTCGTCAACGGACCCGGCGAGGCGCGGGAGGCGGACCTGGGGGTCGCCTCCGGCAACGGCAAGGGCCAGATCTTCGTCAAGGGCGAGGTCATCAAGACCGTGCCCGAGTCGAAGATCGTGGAGACCCTCATCGAGGAGGCGATGAAGATCGCCGAGCAGATGGAGCAGGACGGCGTCGCGGCGGGGGAACCGGCCGTCACCGTGAGCTGAAACAGCACGGACCGAAGGGGGCCCGACGTGACGATTCTGGAGAGCATCCGGCAACCACGCGACCTGAAGTCGCTGTCCGAGGCGGAACTCGGCGAACTGTCCGAAGAGATAAGGGAGTTCCTGGTCCACGCGGTGGCCAGAACCGGCGGCCACCTCGGGCCCAACCTGGGTGTCGTGGAACTGACCATCGCGCTCCACCGGGTCTTCGAGTCACCGGTCGACCGCATCGTCTGGGACACGGGCCACCAGAGCTATGTCCACAAGCTTCTGACGGGCCGTCAGGACTTCTCGAAACTGCGCGGCAAGGGCGGCCTGTCCGGCTACCCCTCCCGCGAGGAGTCCGAGCACGACATCGTCGAGAACAGCCACGCCTCCACCGCGCTCGGCTGGGCCGACGGACTCGCCAAGGCCCGCCAGGTGCAGGGCAAGAAGGGCCATGTCGTCGCGGTCATCGGCGACGGCGCGCTCACCGGCGGCATGGCCTGGGAGGCGCTGAACAACATCGCCGCCGCCAAGGACCGCCCGCTGATCATCGTCGTCAACGACAACGAGCGCTCCTACTCGCCCACCATCGGCGGCCTCGCCAACCATCTGGCCACCCTGCGCACGACCGACGGCTACGAGAAGGTCCTCGCCTGGGGCAAGGAGGTCCTGCTGCGCACCCCGGTTGTCGGCAACACGGTCTACGAGTCGCTGCACGGCGCGAAAAAGGGGTTCAAGGACGCGTTCGCCCCGCAGGGCATGTTCGAGGACCTGGGCCTCAAGTACGTCGGCCCGATCGACGGACACGACATCGGCGCCGTCGAGTCCGCGCTGCGCCGTGCGAAACGCTTCCACGGCCCGGTCCTCGTCCACTGCCTCACGGAGAAGGGGCGCGGCTACGAACCCGCCCTCGCCCACGAGGAGGACCACTTCCACACCGTCGGCGTGATGGACCCGCTCACCTGCGCACCGCTCGTGCCCTCCAACGGCCCTTCCTGGACCAGCGTGTTCGGCGACGAGATCCTGCGCATCGGGGAAGAGCGGGACGACGTCGTGGCCATCACGGCGGCCATGCTGCACCCGGTCGGCCTCGGCAAGTTCGCCGCGAAGTTCCCCGACCGGGTCTGGGACGTCGGCATCGCCGAACAGCACGCGGCCGTGTCGGCGGCGGGCCTCGCGACCGGCGGACTGCATCCCGTCGTCGCCGTCTACGCCACTTTCCTCAACCGCGCCTTCGACCAGCTCCTCATGGACGTGGCGCTGCACCGCTGCGGGGTGACGTTCGTCCTGGACCGTGCCGGGGTCACGGGAGTTGACGGAGCGTCACACAACGGCATGTGGGACATGTCCATCCTCCAGGTCGTGCCCGGCCTGCGGATCGCCGCCCCGCGCGACGCCGACCAACTCCGCGCCCAGTTGCGGGAGGCGGTCGCCGTCGACGACGCGCCGACCCTCGTCCGCTTCCCGAAGGAGTCGGTCGGACCGGAGATCCCCGCGATCGACCGTGTGGGCGGCCTCGACGTCCTGCACCGGGGCGCGGGGACACCCGAGGTGCTGCTCGTCGCCGTAGGAGTGATGGCACCCGTCTGCCTCCAGGCCGCCGAACTCCTCGAAGCGCGCGGCATCAACTGCACGGTCGTGGACCCCCGTTGGGTCAAGCCCGTCGACCCGGCGCTCCCCGGCCTCGCCGCCGAACACCGCCTCGTGGCCGTCGTCGAGGACAACAGCCGCGCCTCCGGCGTCGGCGCCGCCGTGGCGCTGGCCCTCGGGGACGCCGAAGTCGACGTGCCCGTACGGCGGTTCGGCATCCCGGAGCAGTTCCTCGCGCACGCCAAACGCGGCGAGGTGCTCGCCGACATCGGCCTCACACCCGTCGAGGTCGCCGGACGGATCAGCGCAAGCCTGGCGGTCAAGGACGCGAACGCCGGCACAGCCAAGGAGAAACCCGAATGACCAAGGAGTTCGATCTCACCGCGCTCTTGGCCGAGCGCGGAGCCGAGCGCTACGAGCTGCACACCAAGTACCTCAACCACCAGCTCCCGCGCATGCTGCACACCATCGGCTTCGACAAGGTCTACGAGCGGGGCGAGGGCGCCTACTTCTGGGACGCGGACGGCAACGACTACCTGGACATGCTCGCCGGGTTCGGGGTGATGGGCCTGGGCCGCCACCACCCCGTCGTCCGCAAGGCGGTGCACGATGTCCTGGACGCCCAGCTCGCCGACCTCACCCGCTTCGACTGCCAGCCGCTGCCCGGCCTGCTCGCCGAGAAGCTCCTCACCCACAGTCCGCACCTGGACCGGGTGTTCTTCGGCAACAGCGGTACGGAGGCGGTCGAGACCGCGCTCAAGTTCGCCCGGTACGCCACCGGGAAGCCGCGCGTCCTGTACTGCGACCACGCCTTCCACGGCCTGACCACCGGCTCACTCTCGGTCAACGGCGAGGACGGCTTCCGGGACGGCTTCGCCCCGCTGCTGCCCGACACCGCCGTGCCGCTCGGCGATCTCGACGCCCTGGCACGGGAGTTGAAGAAGGGCGACGTCGCCGCCCTCGTCGTCGAGCCGATCCAGGGCAAGGGTGTGCACGAGGCGCCGCCCGGCTATCTGCGCGCGGCGCAGGAACTCCTGCGCCGGCACAAGGCGTTGCTCATCGCCGACGAGGTGCAGACCGGTCTGGGCCGTACCGGCGACTTCTACGCCTACCAGCACGAGGACGGCGTGGAACCGGACTTGGTGTGTGTGGCCAAGGCGCTGTCCGGCGGCTATGTGCCGGTCGGCGCGACCCTCGGCAAGGACTGGATCTTCAAGAAGGTCTACTCGTCCATGGACCGGGTGCTGGTCCACTCGGCGAGCTTCGGGTCCAACGCCCAGGCCATGGCGGCAGGCCTCGCGGTGCTGTCCGTCATGGAGAACGAGCAGATCGTGGCCAACGCCCGTGCCACGGGGGACCAGTTGAGGACCCGGCTCGCCGCGCTGGTCGACAAGTACGAGCTGCTCGCCGATGTCCGCGGCCGGGGCCTGATGATCGGCATCGAGTTCGGGAAGCCCAAGTCGCTGAAGCTGCGCAGCCGTTGGACCATGCTGCAGGCCGCGCGCAAGGGACTGTTCGCGCAGATGGTGGTCGTACCGCTGCTCCAGCGGCACCGCATCCTCACCCAGGTCTCCGGCGACCACCTGGAGGTCATCAAGCTGATCCCGCCGCTGATCATCGGGGAGCGCGAGGTGGACCGGTTCGTGGACGCCTTCACGGCCGTGATGGACGACGCGCACAGTGGCGGCGGGCTGATGTGGGACTTCAGCCGGACGCTCGTCAAGCAGGCGGTGGCCAACCGCTGAGCCGTCAGGACGGGGCTTTTGCCTCTGTGGCAAGAAATTTGCCGCAGAGGCAATCCTGCGGCTGAATGGAGAGCATGAGCTCTCCCGAGACAGAGCCGGAACCGTCGGCCGGACCGGCCGACGACCTGCCGGCCACCGTCGCCCCGCAGCTCCGCGCCCTGCGCCGCCGCGCCTCCCTCACCCTGGAGGCAGCCGCCCGCTCGGCCGGACTCTCGCCCGCCCATCTCTCCCGACTGGAGACCGGGCAGCGCCAGCCCTCGCTGCCGATGCTGCTCGCGCTGGCCCGTATCTACGGTACGACAGTCTCGGATCTGCTCGGTGAGACGGTCACCGACCGGGAAGCCGTCGTACGAGCCGCCGACATGGAACCGACCCACGCCGGCGGCTGGACGTACTGGCAGGCCGGCGCCCACGGCCGCGGGATGCAGTCGCTGCGCGTCCGCATCCCGCACGGCTCGCAGGGCGACATCGTGCGCGTGCACCCCGGCGAGGAGTGGCTCTACGTCCTCAAGGGCCGGCTGCGGCTGCGCCTCGGCGACACCGCGCACCTCCTCGGGCCGGGCGACAGCGCCCACTTCGACTCGCTCACCCCGCACCGGCTCGCCGCCGCCGACGAGTCCGGCGTCGAGGTCCTGTTCGTCCACACCCTGCTGCAGAGCCCCACGGCCGCCCTGTGCCTGGGCCCGATCACCGGAGAGACGCCATGAGCGGCAACAACATCGAGGACAAGTTCCCCCGCGCCCTGTGGGTACGGCTCATCATCTACATCGCAGTCGGCCACCTCTTCGCGGCCTTCATCTACCTGCTGTTCTCCGTGGGCGCCAAGTAGCCCGCCGAAGCCGCGCGTTCAGTCGAGCAGGCGCTCGCGCAGCCGCTCCCGGATCTCAGGGGTGATCCCCAGACCCTGCTCCAGATAGGCGTCGACACTGCCCCAGGTCTCCTCGGCGGTCTCGAAGGCCGCCGTCAGATACTCGGCGCGGGCGTCGAAGAGGGGGCCGAGGAGCTCCATCACCTCGGGGGAGTAGCCGGCGGCGGAGGAGCTGCTGCGGCGCACCTGGTAGCGGCGGTGCTTCGCGTTCGACTCCAGGTAGTCGGTCACGATCGCCTCGCGCTCCACGCCCAGGGCGAGCAGCGTCACGGCTATCGACAGGCCCGCGCGGTCCTTGCCCGCCGCGCAGTGCATCAGCGCGGGAACACTGTCCTCGGCGAGCGAGCGCAGCACCTGGGAGTGCTCGGCGGTGCGCTCCTTGACGATCGTGCGGTACGAGGCGATCATCCGGTTCGCGCCCTTGTCGCCGCCGAGGATCTCGCGCAACTGCTCGATCTCGCCGTCGCGGACCATCTTCCAGAACTCGGAGCCGTCCGCCGGGTCGCTCAGCGGCAGGTTCACATTGCGCACGCCGGGCAGCTCGACGTCGGGACCCTCCAGCTTCTGGTCCGACGCGTTGCGGAAGTCGAAGATCGTGTGCAGACCCAGCGAGTCGAGGAACGCGGCGTCCTCCTCGGTCGCGTGCGCGAGATGGCCGCTGCGGAACAACACCCCGTGCCGCACTCGCCGTCCGTCCGCCGTCGGAAGTCCGCCCACGTCCCGGAAATTGCGCACTCCGGACAACTCCGGCTCGGTCGACGGAATCTGCTGCGTCACGAGGACTCCTCCCACTCGGCCCGACGGCGCGGCTCACCGGCGGGCACGTTCTCGACGATACGACATCGATTCCCGAGGCAATGAGTTGTCCACAGGCGTTGCCTAGCAGCCCCTCCGACGTTGATGATGTTGGCGCTTGAGCGGACTTGTTCGAATCTGTGAGGAACCTGATGCTGGAGATCGCCGAGAACGGCCGGACGTGGGTGCTGTCGGGCCCCACAAGCAGCTACGCCGTCCATCTCACCGAGCACGACGAGCTGCTCCACCTGCACTGGGGCCCCGCGATCGGACTCGCCGACGCCGAGGAGCTCGCCGCCCGCCCGCTGCCCTCCGGCTCCTCCTTCGAGTCCCCGCTCGACGGACGCGAGGAGTACCCCGTCGAGGGCGGCCCCCGCTTCGCCCGGCCCGCCCTGTCCGTGCGCACCTCCGAGCGCCGCGGCACGGAATGGTCCTTCGAGCGGTACGACACCGAGGGCGACGAGCTGCGGCTCCGCTTCCGGGACGGCGGACTGGCGATCACGCTGCACTACCGGACGCGCGGCGACGTCGTGGAGCGCTGGACGAGCCTCGACAACGACGGGGACGAGCCCTTGGAGCTGCTGCGCGCCGACTCCGCCGTGTGGACGCTGCCCGAGCGTGAGGGGTGGCGGCTGTCGCAGTTGCACGGGCGGTGGGCCGCCGAGTCGCGGCTGGTGCGTTCCGAGCTCACCTACGGTGAGAAGGTCATCGGCAGCCGGCGCGGCCACACCGGGCATCAGCATCTGCCCTGGGTGGCCCTCGACATCGACGCCACCGAGGAGCGCGGCGAGGTCTACGGCTGTGCCCTCGGCTGGTCGGGGTCCTGGCGGCTGGCCGTGGCCCAACTCCCGGACGCGCGCGTGCAGATCACCGGCGGCGCCGGGTACGACGACTCCGGGCTGCTGCTCCTGGAAGCGGGGGAGTCCTTCACGACCCCCGTCTTCGCCGGCCTGTGGAGCGACGGCGGCTACGGCGGCGCCAGCCGCACCTGGCACACGTACCAGCGGACGTACGTCATCCCGGACGCGGACCGGGACCGGCCGGTGCTCTACAACTCCTGGGAGGCCACCCAGTTCGACATCTCCGAGGAGCAGCAGGAGGTGCTCGCGCAGCGGGCGGCGGCGGTCGGGGTCGAGCTGTTCGTGGTCGACGACGGCTGGTTCGGCGCCCGCACCAGCGACCGTGCCGGGCTCGGTGACTGGACCCCCAACCCGGACCGTTTTCCGGCGGGTCTCAAGCCGCTCGCCGACCGCGTCCACGCCCTGGGCATGCAGTTCGGCATCTGGGTCGAGCCCGAGATGATCAACCCGGACAGCGACCTGTACCGCGCGCACCCCGACTGGGTGCAGTTCCAACCGGGACGAAAGCGGACGGAGTTCCGCAATCAGCTCGTCCTCAACCTGGCCCGTGAGGACGTCCAGGAGTACCTCTGGGAGCAACTCGACGGGCTGCTCTCCAGTGCCCCGATCGACTATGTGAAGTGGGACTTCAACCGCTGCTTCACCGACGCGGGCTGGCCGGGTGACGCCTACCCGCAGCGGCTCTGGGTCGACCATGTGCGGGCCCTGTACGCCCTGTTGGACCGGTTGCGGGAGGCGCACCCCGGTGTCGCCTTCGAGTCCTGCTCGGGCGGTGGCGGCCGGATCGACCTCGGCATCATGAGCCGCACCGACCAGGTGTGGACCTCGGACAACACCGACCCGCTCGACCGGCTCGCCATCCAGCACGGCTTCAGCCAGATCCACCCCGCGCGCGTGATGGCCGCCTGGGTCACCGACAGCCCCAACACCCAGCTCAACGACCGGGTCAGCAGCCTGCGTTTCCGGTTCGTGAGCTCCATGGCCGGGGTGCTCGGGGTGGGCGGCGACCTCTCGGAGTGGACCCAGGAGGACCTCGCCGAGGCCCGCCGCTGGGTGGACCTCTACAAGGAGATCCGGCCGCTCGTGCAGCACGGCGACCTCCACCGGCTGCGCCCGCCGAGCGGCGGACTGAGCGCCGTGCAGTACGTGCGCGGCGAGGAGACCGTCGTCCTCGCCCTGCTCCAGGCGCAGCACTACGGCGAGCCCCTGCCGGCGCTCCGGCTGCGCGGGCTCGACCCGACGGCGTCGTACGAATGCCTCGAAACGGGTGAAGTCCACCGGGGTGCGGTCCTGTTGCACCACGGGCTGCGCACCGGGCTGCGCGGTGACCTCGATGCGACGGTTATCCGACTGCGTCGCATCTGAGTCTTCTGTCCTAATTGCAGCCTTCGTGCCAACTCGCTCTGGAATAAAGGAACCTGAGGGGAACGCACGTGAGCAGCGTCATATTCGTGACCGTACGTCGCTGGTCATGTTCACGTAATTGGCGTGCTTTTGCAGGGGAATTGAGGGGTTGAGTCCGGTGGGAATTCACGGAGGGTGACTGTGAATTCCCACAGGGGACCACAAGGAACGCAAATCCGTGGAACCTCCTGCTTGTCCCTTTGCGTCTTCCTCGCTTACGTTCGCCACCAATCCGGACGGACGCCCAATCCTGCCGCCGCCCGGACTCCGCACACACCCACCCGTATGCGGCAGGAGCGGGGGACCCACAGGTAAGACGCCTGTTCCGGTCTCCGGAACGGGCTTGGGGTTTAGCCGCGACCAGCGCGCGGCCGGGCATCTCCAGCCCGCACCCGACAGCTCACCTCGCAGGCGCCGGAGAGGAATTCGTCATGCCCGCGAAGGGTAAGCACCGCCGCCCGAAGTCCCAGCGCTTCTCCCGCTCGATAGCCGTGGCCGGAACGGGCGGCGCGGCACTCGCGCTTCCGCTCATGGGGGCCACCGGCGCCCATGCAGCCACTTCGACCTCCGCTCCGGAAAAGGCCGTTCAGTCGGTTCCGGCAACCGAGAAGACGGTGACGCAGAAGGCGGCGACCGCCAAGGCCGAGGGCGTCAAGACGTATTCGGTGAAGGCGGGCGACTGGCTCGCGAAGATCGCCGACGAGCAGGACGTCACCGGCGGCTGGAAGAAGATCTACCAGGACAACCGCGAGGCCATCGGCGCCGACCCCTCGATGATCCACCCGGGCCTCAAGCTCTCCCTCGGCAAGAAGGCCACGACGGGCACGAGCACGGGCACGGGTGCGAGCACGACCAAGTCGTCCGGTTCGTCCTCCTCGTCCTCGTCCTCTTCGTCGAAGAAGACGACCGCCACCCAGAGCGACGACAGCACCAGCACCTCCAGCGGCTACACCCTCCCCGTGACCGGTGGCACGATCGGCACCGGCTATCACGTCGCGGGCAGCATGTGGTCCAGCGGCTACCACACCGGCGTCGACTTCGTCGTCCCGACCGGCACCACCGTCAAGGCGGTCGCCGCGGGCACGGTCGTCTCGGCGGCCTACGACGGCGCCTACGGCAACGAGGTCGTCATCCGGCACGCGGACGGCGAGTACTCGCAGTACGCCCACATGTCGCAACTGTCCGTCTCGGCCGGCCAGACCGTGACCGAGGGCCAGCAGATCGGCCTCTCCGGCGCGACCGGCAACGTGACCGGTCCGCACCTGCACTTCGAGATCCGGACCACGCCGTACTACGGCTCGGACGTGGACCCGGTCGCCTACCTCCGCTCGCACGGCGTCACCGTCGGCTGACCTCTCGGAGCCCGGCGCAGGGCAGTTCCCGGGGTCAACGCCCCTGATCAGAGGCTTATTCCGACTTTGGACAACCCTTTACAAGTGGCTTATCTCACCGCCCGTCAACCCCTAAATACGATCGCGTAGGTCACAGTCCAGGGTTAATTATGGTTGCCGTGGCTAACGATTCGAAGAGTGACAACAGATCAGTGATCGGGTCGTACGTGGCGGTGGGGGACAGCTTCACCGAGGGCGTCGGCGACCCAGGGCCCGACGGGGCGATGGTCGGCTGGGCCGACCGGTTCGCGGTACTGCTCGCGGATCGGCGGCCCGAGGGCGACTTCGGATACACCAACCTCGCGGTACGCGGGAAGCTGCTCGACCAGATCGTGGCGGACCAGCTCACCAGGGCCAAGGAGATCGGCCCCGACCTGGTCTCCTTCTGTGCCGGCGGCAACGACATCATCCGTCCCGGCACCGACCCCGACGAGGTCGCCGAGCGCTTCGAGCGCGCGGTCGCCGACCTCACCGCCGCCGTCGGCACCGTCATGGTGACGACCGGGTTCGACACCCGCAACGTGCCGGTGCTCAAGCATCTGCGCGGCAAGATCGCCACCTACAACGGACATGTGCGGGCCATCGCCGACCGCTACGGCTGCCCGGTGCTCGACCTGTGGTCGCTGAAGACGATCCAGGACCGGCGGGCGTGGGACGGCGACCGGCTCCACCTCTCTCCCGAGGGGCACACGCGCGTGGCGCTCCGCGCCGGTCAGGTCCTCGGCGTCGAGATCCCGGCCGACCCGGACCAGCCCTGGCCGCCGCTGCCGCCGCGCGGCACGCTCGACATCCGGCGCGACGACGTCCACTGGGCGCGCGAGTACCTGGTGCCGTGGATCGGCCGTCGGCTGCGGGGCGAGTCCTCCGGGGACCATGTGGAGGCGAAGGGCGCGTTGTCGCCGGACGACATCAAGATGCGGATCGATTGGGTGGCTTGACGGGGCGTAGGGCTCGTGGGAGGGCCGCAGTGGTGAACGGCGGTGGACGGACCGGGGTGTTGACGTGACCCCGAACTGACCCCGGCTGCCGGAATGACCCCATCCGCATGCCCGCACCTGTCCGCTTGCCCGTATCGGCCCGCAGGTCCACGTGCGCCTGACCAGGTCCGCGCGCACCCGTGGCCGCACCGGCATGCCGACCCATGGGCCGCGCTGCCGGTCCGCACGCGCGCGTGGCCGCGCCGTTGCCCGGCGCCACGCCGTGCTCGTCGCCGACCTCCTCGCCGTAGGCCCCCGGCGTCGGCCGCGTTCCCGTCGGCGGCCGACCGGCGGTCGTGGGTCGCGACCTTCGCGACCGCATCGCGCCCAGCCCCGTCACGGTCACCGTCGTGGGCGGCGCGACGGTATAACCCGGCCTCGCGGTGATCGGCGCCGGAGTCGAGACCGTCGCCAAGTCCCGCGGACTTGCCCGTGGCAGTCGCCTCGAGGGTGCCGGCCGCTCCCGGCGAGATCCGTGTCGCGGTCACGAGCACCACGGTCCGCGATCTCGACCGAACGTCTGCGGAGAGGCGGCTCAGGGCGCCGTCAACGCGGCCCGGTCCAGGCCCAGTTCGCGGGCGAGGGCCTCGTCGACCCACTCCAGGGCGCGCGCCCGCGACACCGCTCCCGCGTACGCCGTCATCTGTACGGCGAGCCCGTCGAGGAGGGCCGTGAGGCGCAGGGCGGTGGTGGCCGGGTCCGGGCAGTGGAACTCGCCCGCGGCCACCCCCTCGGCGACGACCTCCGCGAGCGCCTGCTTCCACTGCCGGTCGAGATCGCGGGTGACGTCCAGGAGGGCGGGTTCACGCAGCGCCGCCGCCCAGCCCTCGATCCACAGCCGCCAGCCCTTGGCCTGCCCGGTCGGCGCGTACCAGCGCAGCGCGGCCCGCAGCCGGCGCAGCGCGGTCGTGCGGCGGCCGAGGAGCTTGCGCAGATGCGCGAGATCGTCCTCGGCGGCGGAGGCGAACGCGGCGGCGACCAGTTTCTCCTTGGTCGAGAAGTGATAGAGCACCAGCGCGTTGCTCACCCCGAGCGCCGAGGCCACGTCGGCGATCCTGACCGCCGCCACACCCCGCGCCTCGATCTGTTCGACGGCGGCCCGCAGCAACTCCGCACGCCGCTCCGCCACGCCCAACCGCACTCTCGCCACGCGGTCACCCTATTCCGTGGCCCGCGAAGGTGATGCCCCGTGCCTCACCGGTACCAGCCGAACCGTTCCGCGATGACCGGCAACCGGTCCGCGACGATGGCGTGCGCGGCGGCGCGCGGTGTCGTGCCGTCGGCCTCCGCGCGGGCCAGCATCCGGTCGATCAGGGCGCGCATCGAACGCCGGGTGTGGGCGAACGCCTCGTCCGCGTCCGCGCCGATGTCGCCGAACAGGGTCCACCACCACCAGGCGTTCGTCCCGGAGTTCACGACCACGTCGGGCAGTACGACGACTCCGCGCGCGGACAGCAGTTCCTCCGCCTCCGGCAGGACCGGCATGTTGGCCGCCTCGACGATCCAACGGGCGCTGATTCCCTGCTGGTTCGTGGTGTCGATCGCGTACGACACCGCCGCCGGAACCAGCACCTCCGCCTCGACGGACAGCCAGTCCTCGCCGGGGAGTTCGAGGTCACCGGGGCGCAGCGCGGAGCGGTCCACGGCGCCGTACCCGTCCCGGGCCGCGAGCAGCGCGTCCACGTCGAGGCCGGCCGGGTTCGCGATCGTCCCCTTCAGGTCGGCGACGGCGACGATCGTCAGCCCCGCGCGCGCGAGGAACCGTGCCGTGGCCCCGCCCATGGTGCCCAGCCCCTGTACGGAGACCCGCGTCCCCGCGTACGGCACGTCCGCCCGGTCCAGCGCCGCGAGCACCGACTCGGCGACCCCGCAGCCGCCGACCAGCTCGTCGAGACCGATGCCGTCCACCTCGACCGCGAAGGCGTCCGCGAGCCGCCGCCGGGCCGCCGCCTCGTCGTCGAGCAGCGGATACACGGCCTGGATCGACGACACGAGCCCCGCCTCCGCGGCGGCCCGGTCCACCAGGTCCTGGGTCAGCCCGAGGTCCTCACCCGTCGTCCAGAAGCTCTCGATGTACGGCCGCATGGCGCGCAGGTAGCGCACGAGGAGGCCGTACGACACCGGGTCCTGTGGATCGCAGTCGATGCCGCCCTTGGCGCCGCCCAGGGGGACGTAGCGGCCCTCCGGGTCGTAGTGCAGCGCCTCTTTCATGGTCATCCCCCGGGCGAGCCCCGCGACCTCGTCGAGCGTGCAGCCCGGCCGCATCCGCAGTCCGCCGCTGGACACCCCGCGCACCAGCCGGTCGACGACCAGGAAGCCCTGGCGGCCGGTGACGTGGTCGGTCCAGGTGAGCGACATCAAGGGGGCGGTCATGCGGACTCCTCGCGGCGTCGGCCGGCAGGCCGAGTACTGAACGGCGAGTCAGTATCGGGAGCGCCGTCGGGTCCTGTCAACGGAAGAGCCGACGAAAGAGCCGACGAAAGAATCGACGGACGATCGGATCCCGCTGTGCGGCGTCGGCCCTCGGCGCGGAACTTTGGTCTTTCCTTGGAAAGCGGGCTCCGCGACGCCGATGCACCGGCGTTGTCACAGGGGTCGACCATAATGGAAAGCCTGAACGACCCGACCTGGAGGCATCGTGACCGGATTCCGTACGCTGAGCTCCGGGCTCCGCGCGCTGCAGCCCGCTGCCTTCGGCGCGGACCCGAGCGGCGAGCGCCTGGCGCGCATTCGCAGATCACCCCACTTCAAGGACGGGGTCTTCCAGAACCCCGGGGGCAATACGAACGTCCGCCCGTCCGGCGGCACCATGCGCGAGATGGGGAAGTCCTACCTCGACAAGGAGCAGCGCGCCCGCCGCGCCCCCGACGGCACGCTGCCGGTGCACGCCACCACCCTCGCCGACCTGGCCAAGCCCGCCGCGACCGGGCTGCGGCTGACCTGGATGGGGCACTCCAGCGTGCTGGCGGAGATCGACGGCCACCGGGTCCTCTTCGACCCGGTCTGGGGCGAGCGCTGCTCCCCGTTCCCGTTCGCCGGCCCCAAGCGGCTGCACCCGGTGCCCCTGCCGATCGCCGCGCTCGGCCCGGTCGACGTCGTGGTCATCTCGCACGACCACTACGACCACCTGGACATGCCCACGATCAAGGCGCTGGCCGACACGGACACCCTGTTCGCCGTGCCGCTCGGCGTCGGCGCGCACCTGGAGCACTGGGGCGTGTCCGCCGACCGGCTGCGCGAGCTGGACTGGCACGAGGAGACCAAGGTCGGCGGCCTCACCCTGACCGCGACCCCGGCCCGCCACTTCTGCGGGCGCGGCCTGCGCAACACCCAGCACACGCTCTGGGCCTCCTGGGTGGTCGCCGGTGACGAGCACCGGATCTACCACAGCGGCGACACCGGGTACTTCGAGGGCTTCAAGGACATCGGTGCCGCGCACGGTCCCTTCGACGCGACGATGATCCAGATCGGCGCGTACAGCGAGTTCTGGCCCGACATCCACATGACACCCGAGGAGGGCATGCGCGCCCACCTCGACCTCCAGGGCGGGCAGCCGCACGGGGTGCTGCTCCCGATCCACTGGGGGACCTTCAACCTGGCGTTGCACGCGTGGGCGGAGCCGGGGGAGTGGACCGCGGACGAGGGAGAAGCGGTGGGCCAGGCCGTGGCCACCCCGACGCCGGGCGAGCCGTTCGAACCCGGCGGCGACCTGACGACGGCCCCTTGGTGGCGGCCCTTCGGGGGGACGATCACCCGCCACTGGGCGCCCCCGAAGCCGGTGGAGACGGAGCCGGAGTCGAACCCGGCGGCGACTCCGGCGGAACTGGACCTCGCGAACGAACGCTGAGCGGGTAACGAGGTCGCCCGCTCCCACCGCATGCCCCCTGCGCTCCAGCGAGCCGCGGAACCGGACCCATGACATCGGCGCCCGATGCCCACCCGGAACCCGTGCACGCTGGAGCGCGGCTGTTTGGTGTGCCCGGGTCCGGGCTCGGACTCGGAATCGAACCGAACCGACTCGCGAGCACCTTCGACGCGCTCTCCTCGATGAACACGGTGTGTGATGTTCTGGGGTGCGCCCGGGGCGAGGTGGAGCCTCGGGAATCGCCCGTACCACCCGACCCCAGGGGTGGGCCATGCGAATGTCCGGGGCCGGGCCGCGCACAACCCCCCAGTCCCCGCCGCCCGTTCACGACCGGTTCCGATCAGGGGTGATCGATTCTTTGTCCTTCTTCGGCGTACGGTCGCGAGGGTTATCGGTCTGCCGTGCGAGGCCTCATACCAGAGCGGGACGCTGCCCGTGGGACTTTGTCAACTGCCCACCGCACCTGATGCGTTGACGACTACTGTGAGTGTCCGTCGGGCGACGTGGGGCCGAATTCTTCGGCTCTCTCGACCGGCACCGCTGTGGCGTATGCCCGAATCGCGCACCCCGCGCGAACCAACGGCCCGACGCACCAAGTACGAGGACGCCGATGTCTCAACTCCGTGCACCGGCCGCACGCGCAGACCGCCGTGAGGGCGGCCGGCACGGGCGACCGGCCGCCCGCCCCGTGCCCGCACTGCCCGAGACGCACATACGCCCCCAACTCCTGCGTCTCGCCGTGCTGCCGCCCATCGCGGTCGCGCTGAGCGCCAGCGCGGCCGTCCTGTTCACCGTCCGCTCCACCGGAGCGCGGACCAGCCTCACCCTCTGGGGTGTCCTCGCCGGAGCCACGTCGGTGACGTTCGCGGGCATCCTGATCGCCGCCGTGGCCGCCGGCCGTGCCGCCGGTTCCGTCAGCGACCGCATCGGCGCACTGCGCCGCAGCAGCGCACGCGGCGAGGCCGATCTGCGCGACCTGGTCGAGGCGCTGCGCCGCGGCGAGGGCCCGCCCCAGCGCAAGCCGCGCAGCAGGCCCCCCGGGGACGCCGACGACTTCGACCTGCTCGCCGCCGACCTGGCACAGGCCCACGACGGCGCCGTCACCGCCGTCGTCGCGGCCTCCCAGCTCTCCAGCCAGGCGGGCAGCGAGCAGAAGGTCGAGGTCTTCGTGAACCTCGCCCGGCGCCTGCAGTCCCTCGTGCACCGCGAGATCTCCATCCTCGACGAGCTGGAGAACGAGATCGAGGACCCCGACCTGCTCAAGGGCCTCTTCCACGTCGACCATCTCGCCACCCGCATCCGCCGCCACGCCGAGAACCTCGCGGTCCTCGGCGGTGCCGTCTCCCGCAGGCAGTGGAGCAACCCGGTCTCCATGACCGAGGTGCTGCGCTCGGCCATCGCGGAGGTCGAGCAGTACTCCCGCGTCAAACTCGTGCCACCGATCGACGGCACCCTGCGCGGCCACGCCGTCGCCGACGTGATCCACCTGCTGGCCGAACTCGTCGAGAACGCCACGGTGTTCTCCGCCCCGCACACCCAAGTACTGCTTCGCGTCAACCTCGTGACCTCGGGCCTCGCCGTAGAGGTCGAGGACCGCGGCCTCGGCATGCCCCTCGGTGAGCAGAGCCGGATGAACGCCCTGCTCACGGACCCCGACCAGGTCAACGTCGCCAGCCTGCTGGCCGACGGCCGCATCGGCCTGTTCGTGGTCTCCCAGCTCGCCCGCCGCCACGGCATCCACGTCCGCCTCCAGACCAACATCTACGGCGGGGTGCAGGCCGTACTCGTCGTGCCACAGGCACTGTTGGGCGGTACGGCGCAGGGCGCCCCCGGCATCTCCGGGCAGCCGCAGGACACCTTGGGCGGGGGGCATCCGCTCGTACCACCGCAGCAGGCTCCGCCGCAGATCGGGGCGCGGGACGGGACCGAGGGAGGTCAACACGCCGCCGGTCAGGGCGTATCCGCGGCGCCTGGTGCGGCGGGGCGGCACCAGCGCGGGTCGGGCGCACCGGGCCGGCATCAACGACGGAACTCCGCACAGTCGGCCGCACCGGGGCAGAACGGCGGCGGACCGGTGCCGTTGCCCGTGCGCGGCGCCCACACGGAGCGCGCCAACCCCTCGGAGGCGGTACCCGGCATCCGTCCCGACGACCGGGGGACCGTGGCGGAGAACGTCACCGCACCGCCCGTCCCGCGCGGCGGAGCGGTACGCGGCACCATGGGCAAGCCGCCCCAACTGCCCCGGCGTCGCGCCCAGGAACACATCGCACCCCAACTCCGCGACGGCCCGGCCCCGCGCCAGGACTCCGAGGACCCCGCAGGCCACGACCCGGGCCTGATGGCCGCGTTCCAGCGGGGCATCGGGCTCGCGGAGGCGCAGCAGCACATGGAGGCGGCGGAGTTGGTGGAGGGGACCGACACGGCGGCACCCCATATGGAGGCGCTCCAGATCATGGAGCCGCCGCACAGCGAGGATCCGCAGGTGGAGGCTTCACATGGGGAGTCGGCACACCCGGAGCCGGCACACCTGGAGTTCGTGCCCACAGGTGAGGTCTACACCGGCGAGGTCCACACGGGCGGTCTCTACATGGAGGCGCTCCACGCGGAACCGTCCACCCAGGAACGCTCCGCCCCGGAACGGTCCGCCGTGGAGCAACCGCACATGTCGGCGACACACATGGGCGCCGGCTATATGGACACCGCACTCCACCGCTACACCGCACAGCCCATGACACCGGACGCCGAGACAGACGTGGGTCCGGGTACCCACACCGGCACGGACCGTTTCACTCTCGCCTCCCACATGGACGCGGCCCCCATAGCCGAAGCGCACGCGCATGTGCTCGGCCACGACCACGACCTCACCGCCCGGCACGACGGGAGCGCATCAGCCGGATGACCACGCACGCCCCCACCCCCACTGGCACCCCCACCAGCGCTCCCGCAGACCTTCGTACCCCAAGGAGTCGATCCACCATGGCGAGCGATGCGCCGACCGGCCATGTATCCGATCTCGACTGGCTGATGAGCGGCCTCGTGCAGCGCGTGCCGCACACCACCAGCGCGGTCCTGCTCTCCTGCGACGGGCTTGTGAAGTCGGTTCACGGGCTCGACCCCGACAGCGCCGACCACATGGCGGCCCTGGCCTCCGGGCTGTACTCCCTCGGCCGGAGCGCGGGCGTCCGCTTCGGTGACGGCGGAGACGTCCGGCAGGTCGTCGTCGAACTGGACTCGACGCTGCTCTTCGTCACCACCGCCGGCTCCGGCACCTGTCTCGCCGTGCTCGCCGGCCGCGAGGCCGACGCGGCCGTCCTCGGCTACGAGATGGCGATGCTGGTCAAGAGCGTCCGCCCCTACCTCGTGACCGCCCCCCGGCAGCACGCCGTCGAATCCCCTGCGATGAGGCCTTGAGCGTGGCGACGGCCGGTGACGGGCCTTGGTTGGACGACGCGGCCGGACGTCTGGTGCGCCCCTTCACGGTCAGCAACGGCCGGACCCGGCCCTCCGTCGCCCTCGACCTCCTGTCGCAGGTGATGGCCACCGGCGCCACCCCCCTCGGCTACCTCGGTCCCGAGCACGCGCAGGCGCTCGACCTGTGCCGCGCGCCCATCTCGGTGGCCGAGGTCGCCGCCCACCTGAAGCTGCCGGCCGCGGTCACCAAGGTGCTGCTGTCGGACCTCGTCGACTGCGGGGCACTGACCACCAAGCCACCCGAGTTCCACCACAACCCCACTGACCGGTCTCTTCTGGAGGCAGTGCTCGATGGACTACGACGAAAGCTCTGACTACGAGAGCGGCCACGACCCCTTCCCCACCGCACTGAAGATCCTGGTGGCGGGCGGCTTCGGCGTCGGCAAGACGACCTTCGTCGGCGCGGTGAGCGAGATCGCACCGCTCAGCACGGAGGAGCTGCTCACCACGGTCAGTGCCGCGACCGACGATCTCGAAGGCATCGAGAACAAGGTCGAGACGACCGTGGCGATGGACTTCGGCCGGATCACCCTCGACCCGGAACACGTGCTCTACCTGTTCGGCACTCCCGGACAGGAGCGGTTCTGGTTCATGTGGGACGAGCTGTCCGAAGGCGCGCTCGGCGCGGTCATCCTCGCCGACACCCGACGGCTGGAGGAGTGCTTCGCGGCCGTCGACTTCTTCGAACAGCGCGGCCTCGGCTTCATCGTCGCGATCAACGAGTTCGACGGCTCCTACCGCTACGACCCCGAGGAGGTACGGGCCGCCATAGATCTCGACCCCGGGATCCCGGTCGTCCGCTGCGACGCGCGGATCTCCAGTTCCGGCGTGCAGACCCTGCTGACCCTCGTACGCCATCTCATCGCCCACGCCCCGGCGCACGCGCCGAGCCATGGTGCCCACATGTGATTCCCGCACACCGCCACGGAGTTCCTCTATGACGTACGTCCACCTGGACGGAGTTCGCCCATGAGCTACGACCCGCCGCGTCCGGCCGGTCGTCTGCTGCTCACGCCGGAGGACAAGGAGGCACCTCAACGCAGACGACGGCTGCGCGGGCTGGGCCTGGGGGAGCATCCGGACCCCGCGCTCGACGCCTTCGCGGACCATCTCGCCGAGCTCACCGGGGCGCCGTACGCCATGGTCAACTTCATTGACGAGAACCGGCAGTTCTTCGCCGGTCTGCACACTCCGGGCGGGGTGGGACTGCCCCGGCCCGTCTCGGGAGGGGAGCACGCCAAGCCCGAGGTGGGCCGGCAGTTGGCGCGTGACTATGGGTTCTGCCCCCATGTGGTGGTCAGACGTAAGGCGTTGGTGTTGGAAGACGTCTGCGACTATCCGCGGTTCGCGGGCAATCCGGTCGTCGACGAGTTCGGGATCCGTTCCTATCTGGGGGCGCCCCTCATCGACTCCACGGGGATGGTGCTGGGCACCGTGTGCGTCGTCGACACGGAGCCGCGGCCGTGGGGGAAGCCGGGGCTGGAGACGATCAAGTCGACGGCGGCGGAGCTGGTGGCCCGGCTTGAGCTGCTCGGCGGCGGACAGTAGGTAGCCGACCGGTCGTATAGTTGTCGTATGGGTAGGACAAGTGACGCCGGAGAGAAGATCCTCGCCGCCGGGCGGTCGCTCTTCGAGGCGCGCGGTTACTCGGCGCTCGGAGTGGCCGAGATCTGCAAGGCGGCCGGGGTGCCGAAGGGCAGCTTCTACTACTTCTACGAGTCGAAGGAGGCCCTCGCGCTGGCCGTCGTCGACGAACACTGGGCGGACCAGCGCCGGGAGTGGACGCGCATTCTGAGCGGAGGCAGCGGTGTTGCCCAACCACTGGACAGGCTGCGGAAGTTGTTCGAGGAGACGGAGGCCGGGCAGCATGTCGTGCAGCAGGGGTGCGGCACCGTGCTGGGCTGTCTGTTCGGCAACCTCAGCCTGGAGATGAGCAACCGGACCGAGGCTGTTCGCGCGCGGTTGCAGGAGATCTTCGACGCCCAGGTCGAGATGGTCGCCGCGGTCGTCGGCGAGGCGCGTGACCGGGGGGACGTCACCGTGGCCGACACGCAGGAGGCGGCTCGTTCCGTCGTCGCCCAGTTGGAGGGCCAGGTGATGTTCGCGAAGCTCTACAACAACACCGGCCGCATGAGCCCCCTCTGGGGCAACTGCCTCGCCCTGCTCGGGGCCCGCGCCGCCTGATGGGTGGCCGGCGTCGGTGGGCGTGGTTCGTCGGTCCTGGTCGGGCACGGAGTGGCGTAGGGCCATGGTGTGGTGCGGGAAGTCGATCCACGGGGCGGTGGTGTGGACTGCCGGGCGGCTGGGCCTTCTGTGGGCCAAGTGCCGTGCCCTGTTGGGGGTTCGCGCCGTCTGATCAGTGGCCGGCGTCGGTGGGCGTGGTTCGTCGGTCCTGGTCGGGCACGGAGTGGCGTAGGGCCATGGTGTGGTGCGGGAAGTCGATCCACGGGGCGGTGGTGTGGACTGCCGGGCGGCTGGGCCTTCTGTGGGCCAAGTGCCGTGCCCTGTTGGGGGTTCGCGCCGTCTGATCAGTGGCCGGCGTCGGTGGGCGTGGTTCGTCGGTCCTGGTCGGGCACGGAGTGGCGTAGGGCCATGGTGTGGTGCGGGAAGTCGATCCACGGGGCGGTGGTGTGGACTGCCGGGCGGCTGGGCCTTCTGTGGGCCAAGTGCCGTGCCCTGTTGGGGGTTCGCGCCGTCTGATCAGTGGCCGGCGTCGGTCGGCGCGGTCCGTCGTGCCTGGTCCGGCACGGAGTGGCGTACCGCCACCGCGTGGTGCGGGAAGCCGATGCGCAGGACGGCGGCGGCCGCGGCCGCGGCGAGGACCACCGCGGCGGCCAGGAGCAGGGCCGGGCGGTAGCCGTGGTGCAGGAGTGGGGCGACGGTCAGAGGGCCGAGGATCTGGCCGACGGAGTACCCGGCGGTCAGCAGGGCCACCGAGCGCGGGAACCGCAGTTCGGCGCCGGTCGCCAGGGCGAGCGTGCTGACGCCGATGAAGGTCGCGCCGAACAGCACGGCGGAGAGCAGGGCGGCCGCCACCCCGCCGACGAGTGCGGGCAGCGCGATGCCGACCGCCTGGATCAGCAGCGCCACGCACAGCAGCCCGGGCCGCGACCAGCGGCGCCCGAGCCGCGCCCACAGCGCGGAGGACGGTACGGCCGCCAGCCCGACGAGCACCCACGCACCGCTGCCGAGCCGGCCGGGGGAGCTCTGGCCGATCGCGGCGACCAGGAAGGTCCCGGCGACGATGTAGCCGACGCCCTCCAGGGTGTAGCCGACGAACAGGGCGCCGAAGCGCCGGTCAACTCGCGTCGCCGGGGCTTCAGTTGAGGTTGCCGCCGGCACCTCGGGCCGTAGATTCCACGCGGCGGTCGCGAGGGCCGTGGCGAGCGCGGCCGAGGACCACCACGCGACCCGCCAGTCCGCGACGGAGCGCAGGGCCAGGACCAGCAGTCCGGACAGCGCGATGCCGGCGCCCACCCCGCCGAAGCCCCAGCCGGGAAGGTGCGGTGGGTGGTCCCGCAGGTGGCCGAGGAGCGAGCTGACCGCGACCACGAAGATCAGCGCGCTCGCCGCGCCCGCCAGGAGGCGCAGTGCCATCCAGGCCGTGGTGCTGTGGGTGGCGGGCATCGCCGCGAGGGTGCCGACCAGCAGGACGAGCGAGCCGCGCAGGACCGCGCGGGAGCGGACCAGGGCGGGCAGCAGGGTGCCCGCGAGGGCGCCGAGGAGATAGCCGACGTAGTTGGCGGTCGCCAGGTGGGCGCCCGCGTCGGTGGAGAGCCCCGCCCGGGCGTGCATCAGCGGGAGGATCGGGGTGTAGACGAAGCGGCCGACACCCATGCCCGCCGCGAGGGCCGCGGCCACCCGTACGACGTGCGCCCAGGGCGACGGCACGCCACCGTCCGCCCTGGGCGCGGGGACCGGGGCGCCGCGGCTCATGAAGGTGAAATCCCTTGTGTGCGGCGGGAGTTACTCCGCATAACCGGGGTCGTTCGGGTGCGGCTCCAGCGGGGTGACAGCGAAGGTCATCCACGCGTGCAGGGGCAGCGTGCCCAGCACCTTCTCGTGGAGCTGCTCCTCGTCGTCCGCGCGCCACACGCCGATGCTGCGCCGTTCGCCGACCGGGCGCCACAGCCGCCCCAGATGGCCGGTGGCGGCCAGTTCCCGGGAGCGGACGGCCTCGGCGGCTCGGCGTCGGTCCACCTCGTCCTTGGGCGTGCCTTCGGGGACGGTGGTGGTGATCTCGACCAGGAACTCTCGCATGACCTCGCTCCGTTCGGGCCCGCCCGGCACGACGAAGGGACGCCGGGCTTCCATGCCCTCATCGTGGCCCGGGACCGGCGCGGGCGCCACGACAGAAGTGCTCCCTGCTGAGAGGGCCGGCCTCCCAGGCCCGCGTAGCATGACGGACGTGGAGCTGCGCCAACTGAGGTACTTCGTCGCCGTCGCCGAGGAGCTGAACTTCGGCCGGGCCGCCGACCGCCTCCTGATCGCCGGACCCTCCCTCTCCCAGCAGATCAAGGCCCTTGAGCGCGACCTGGGCGTACGGCTCTTCGACCGCGACCGCCGCTCGGTCTCCCTCACCCCGGCCGGAGCCGCCCTGCTCCCGCACACCCGGGACCTGCTGGAGCGGGCCGACGACCTCCGGCGCCGGGCCGGACGGCTCGCGGGCTCGGAGGCGGTCCGGCTCGGCTACGTCAACTGGCTTCCCGCGGACCTGAGTTCGCGCACCGCCGGGGTGGCCCAGGTGCATGTCGACGCGTGGGTGGCGCCCTCGCACACGCAGGCCGCCCGGGTCGCGGACGGCAGCCTGGACCTCGCCGTGTGCTGGGTACGGGACGAGGACCTGAAACGGCACGGCCTGCGCGCCCGCCTGCTCGGCGCCGACCGGCTGTACGCGGTGGCCCCGGGCACCGACACCGGCGATGTGCGCGCCCGGGACACCTCCGTCCTCCTCGACGACGACACCCATTCCTGGTCGTCCTGGAACGTGTACGCCGAGCGGCTCGCCCAGGACACCGGGGCGCATGCGGTGCCCATCTCCGACGGCGGGATCACCGGGCCCGCGTTCTTCGACCACGTCCGCCGCAGCCGCCGTCCGGTCGTCAACTCGCCCAAGGGGCAGACCACTTCGCTGCCGCCCGACCTGGTGCGCCGCGAGATCGTCGCACCGACCGTCCACTGGACCTGGTCGCTGGTGTGGCGCGAGAACGAGACGCGCACCGGGGTGCTCGCCGCCGTGGACGCGCTCTGCGACGGCGTCGGCGACCTCGGACTGCGCGCCCCCGACGCCTGGCTGCCCGAGGGCGACCCGCACCGCTGACGTGGACTGGGAGGCCGGACCTCCCAGCAGCGAGGATTCCGGTCCTGGGAAAAGCCCCTCCGACCTTTGCCTTCACCTCTCCGGATCACCTACTTTCTCCAATAGGCGACCGGTCGGCTAGTAGAAACGATCGACCGGGAGCACGTCAGTCACCACTTCGGAGAAGGTCGTCATGAGCACTCAGAACCAGAAGGTCGCGATCGTCACCGGTGCCTCGCAGGGCATCGGAGCCGGCGTCGTCGACGCCTACCGCAAGCTCGGCTACGCCGTCGTCGCCACCTCGCGCACCATCGCCCCCGCCGACGACGCGGACGTCCTGACCGTCCAGGGCGACCTCGCGGACCCGGCGACCGCCGAGCGGGTCGTCGCCGCCGCGATCGAGCGGTTCGGCCGCGTGGACACGGTGGTCAACAACGCGGGCGTCTTCGTCGCCAAGCCCTTCACCGACTACACGGCCGACGACTACGCGTCCGTGCTCGGCATCAACCTGACCGGCTTCTTCCGGCTCACCCAGCTCGCCGTCGGGCACATGCTCGCCCAGGGCGGAGGCCACATCGTCAGCGTCACCACCAGCCTGGTCGACAACGCGGACGCCCGCGTCCCCTCCGCCCTGGCTTCGCTGACCAAGGGCGGCCTGCAGGCCGCCACCAAGTCCCTCGCCATCGAGTACGCCACCCGGGGCATCCGCGTCAACGCCGTGTCGCCGGGCACCATCAAGACCCCGATGCACCCGGAGGAGACCCACGAGGGACTCGCCGGCCTGCACCCGGTCGGCCGGATGGGTGAGGTGAGCGACATCGTCGACGCCGTGCTCTTCTTGGAGAACGCCCCCTTCGTCACCGGCGAGATCCTGCACGTCGACGGCGGTATGAGCGCCGGTCACTGAGAAAGGTCGACGGAGATGAACAGCACGAACGACGACGAAGTCATCCTGCGCGGCGTCCTGGACCTCTGGAAAGCGGCCGTGGACGCCCATGAACCGGAGGCGGTGGCCCGGCTCTTCACCGAAGACGCCGTCTTCCAGGGGCTGCACCCCTACGCCGTCGGCCGACCGGGCGTCGCCGAGTACTACGCCTCCCAGCCGCTGGGGATGAAGGCGGCCTACGACGTCCTGGAGACCCGGCGCTACGCCGACGACCTCGTACTCGGCTACCTGGACACGGAGTTCACGTTCACCGACCGGCCGCCGGTCGACGTCAAGCTCGCCGTGCTGGTGCGGCGGCTGACGGACGGCTGGTACATCGCCCACTACCAGGTCTCGCGGCCGGCGGAGTGAGTGGTGTGAAGGAAAGCTGCGGCACCGCTTAAGAAAACCTCGATGGACCCGGGCGCTCCGGTGGGGCAGATTGCTAGCTGAATCCATCCCCACCCCCGGAACGGGCTCGTTCGACCTGCCCGCGTCCGGGACCTCACCCTCAGGAGCCGTAGCGTTGAAGGCGCTGGTCAAGGAGAAGGCGGAGCCCGGGCTGTGGCTCGCGGACGTCCCGGAGCCCGCCGTCGGACCCGGCGACGTACTGATCAAGGTCCTGCGGACCGGGATCTGCGGCACCGATCTGCACATCCGGAACTGGGACGGGTGGGCACAGCAGACGATCCGTACGCCGCTGGTGCTCGGCCACGAGTTCGTGGGCGAGGTCGTCGGGACCGGCCGGGACGTCGCCGACATCGCCGTCGGTGAACTGGTCAGCGGCGAGGGCCACTTGGTGTGCGGCAAGTGCCGCAACTGCCAGGCCGGGCGCCGGCATCTGTGCCGCGCCACGGTCGGGCTCGGCGTCGGACGGGACGGAGCCTTCGCGGAGTACGTCGCGCTGCCCGCCGCCAACGTGTGGGTGCACCGCGTCCCCGTCGACCTCGATGTGGCCGCGATCTTCGACCCGTTCGGCAACGCCGTGCACACCGCGCTGTCCTTCCCGCTCGTCGGCGAGGACGTCCTGATCACCGGTGCGGGCCCGATCGGCCTGATGGCGGCGGCAGTTGCCCGGCACGCCGGCGCGCGGAACATCATGGTGACCGATGTCAGCGAGGAGCGCCTCGCCCTCGCCCGCAAGATCGGGGTGAGCCTCGCCCTGAACGTGACGGACGCTCAGATCGCGGACGGCCAGCGGGAGTTGGGCCTGCGGGAGGGCTTCGACATCGGCCTGGAGATGTCCGGCCGCCCCGAGGCGATGCGCGACATGATCGCCAACATGACCCACGGCGGCCGCATCGCGATGCTGGGCCTGCCCTCCCAGGAGTTCCCGGTCGACTGGTCCCGCATCGTCACCTCGATGCTCACCATCAAGGGCATCTACGGCCGTGAGATGTTCGAGACGTGGTACGCGATGTCGGTGCTGCTGGAGGGCGGCCTCGACCTCGCGCCCGTGATCACCGGCCGGTACGGTCACCGCGACTTCGAGGCGGCGTTCGCGGACGCCGCGAGCGGCAAGGGCGGCAAGGTCATCCTCGACTGGACCGCGTAACTCCCTTTCGGCGAAGGAACTTTAGGAGCTTCCCCCATGTTCGACTCCGTGCGCGACGACCTCCGCACCACCCTCGACGAGATCCGCGCCGCCGGACTCCACAAGCCCGAGCGCGTGATCGGCTCCCCGCAGTCCGCGACGGTGAACGTCACCGCGGGCGGCCGTCCCGGCGAGGTCCTCAACTTCTGCGCCAACAACTACCTCGGCCTCGCCGACCACCCCGAGGTCGTCGCCGCCGCCCACGCGGCCCTCGACCGCTGGGGCTACGGCATGGCCTCCGTCCGCTTCATCTGCGGAACCCAGGAGGTGCACAAGGACCTTGAGGCCCGCCTCTCCGGGTTCCTCGGCCAGGAGGACACGATCCTCTACTCGTCCTGCTTCGACGCCAACGGCGGTGTCTTCGAAACCCTGTTGGGCCCGGAGGACGTGGTCATCTCCGACGCGCTGAACCACGCCTCGATCATCGACGGCATCCGCCTCTCCAAGGCCCGCCGCCTCCGGTACGCGAACCGCGACATGGCCGATCTGGAACGGCAGTTGAAGGAGGCCGCGGGCGCCCGGCGCAAGCTGGTCGTCACCGACGGCGTCTTCTCCATGGACGGCTACGTCGCCCCGCTGCGCGAGATCTGCGACCTCGCCGACCGCTACGACGCGATGGTCATGGTCGACGACTCGCACGCCGTCGGCTTCGTCGGCCCCGGCGGCCGGGGCACCCCCGAACTGCACGGCGTCATGGACCGCGTCGACATCATCACCGGCACCCTCGGCAAGGCCCTCGGCGGCGCCTCCGGCGGCTACGTCGCCGCCCGCGCCGAGATCGTCGCGCTGCTGCGCCAGCGCTCACGGCCGTACCTCTTCTCCAACACTCTCGCCCCGGTGATCGCGGCAGCCTCGCTCAAGGTGCTCGACCTGCTGGAGTCGGCGGACGACCTGCGCGTCCAACTCGCCGAGAACACCGCCCTGTTCCGCCGCCGGATGACCGAGGAGGGCTTCGACATCCTCCCCGGCGACCATGCCATCGCACCCGTGATGATCGGCGACGCGACGGTGGCCGGCCGGATGGCGGAGCTGCTCCTGGAGCGGGGCGTGTACGTGATCGGCTTCTCGTACCCGGTCGTCCCGCAGGGCCAGGCCCGTATCCGGGTCCAGTTGTCCGCCGCGCACTCCACGGAGGACGTGAACCGGGCGGTGGACGCGTTCGTCGCGGCGCGGGCGGAGCTGGACACCTCGGAGAGCTGAACAGCTTGGACATTTTGCGATAATCGGTCCCATGATCGAAGCGCGGCGGCTCCATATCCTCCGTGCGGTGGCCGACCACCGCACCGTGACGGCGGCAGCCGCCGCGCTGTATCTGACCCCCTCGGCGGTCTCCCAGCAACTCGCCGCGCTGGAGCAGGAGACCGGCCACCGCCTGGTCGAGCGCGGCGCCAAGGGCGTACGGCTGACCCCGGCCGGCGAGATCCTGCTCGGCCACACCAACGTGGTCCTGGCCCAGTTGGAGCGGGCCGAGGCGGAACTCGCCGCGTACAGCTCGGGCGCGGCCGGCACGGTGACGGTGGCCGCCTTCGCGACGGGCATCGCACAGGTCGTAGCACCCGCGGTGTCCCGTCTGTCTCTCCTCGCACCCGGCATCCGCCTCCGCGTCCAGGACGCCGAGGGCGACGCCAGCCTGCCGATGGTGCTGGACCGGCAGGTGGATGTCGCGGTCGCCGTCGAGTACCGCGGGGCCCCGCCCGCCGACGACCCCCGCCTGATCCATGTCCCGCTCTACGCCGAGCCGTTCGACGTGGTCGTCCCGCTCACCCACCGCCTCGCCGACGCCGACGAGGTCCCCCTCGCCGAACTGGCCAAGGACCCGTGGATCGGCCCCTATCCCGGCAACCCCTGCCACGAGGTCACCCTCCTGGCCTGCGAGAACGCCGGATTCCAGCCCCGCCTCGAACACTCCTCGGACGACTTCCGCGCCGTGGTCGCCCTCGCCTCGGCCGACGCGGGCGTGGCCCTCGTCCCCCGCTCGGCGCTGCGCGGCATGGACCTGACGGGAGTGGCCGTCCGGCCCGTCGACGGAGTGGCGCCGACCCGCCGGGTCTTCGCCGCCGTACGACGCGGCACGGAGGAGCACCCGCTGATCCGCCCGGTACTGGACGCACTGGAGGAAGTGGCCCGGACGTAACCTCGCTGTCTCATATTTGGGATACCGTCCCGGATATGAAATCCGAGGAAGCGGTGGCGGCCATCGACCCCATCGACCCCATGGACCTCCGACTCGGCGCCAGGCTCGCCGAGCTGCGCGCCCAACACGGCTGGTCCCTGGGGGAGTTGGCGGAGCGCAGCGGGGTGAGCCGCTCGACCCTGTCCCGCGCCGAACGCGCCGAGATCAGCCCCACCGCCTCCCTCCTCAACCGCCTGTGCGGTGTCTACGGCCGGACCATGTCCCAACTCCTCAGCGAGGTGGAGGCCGAACCCGCCCTGCTGGTCCGCGCCGCCGAGCAACCGGTGTGGGAGGACCGCGCCTCCGGTTTCGTACGACGCTCCGTGTCACCCCCGCACACCGGGCTGCGCGGCGAACTCGTCGAGGGGCGGCTCCGCGCGGGCGCCGACCTCGCCTACGACCGGCCGCCCGTGCCCGGCCTGGAACAGCACATCTGGGTCCTGGCCGGCGCCCTCGACGTGACGGCCCAGGACACCGAGCATCACCTGGACGCCGGTGACTGTCTGCGGTTGCGGGTGTGGGGGCCGACGCGGTTTCGCTGCCCGGGGCCTGACGACGTGCGGTACGTGCTGGCGGTGGTGCTGCCGTGAGGGTGACACGTCTGGACGTACCCCAACTGCTCGCTGTGGTGGACGAGTTGGCGGACCTGCTGACCGACGCCGTCGACGACGGTGCCTCGATCGGCTTCCTCGCGCCGCTCGGCCGGACGGCGGCCGTCGCGTGGTGGCGGGAGCGCGCCGACGGTGTGGCCGCCGGACAGCTCGCCGTATGGGCGGCGCTCAGCGGCGACCGGGTCGTCGGCACGGTCGGCCTGGCCTTCCCCGACAAGCCCAACAGCCGCCACCGCGCCGAGCTGGTCAAGCTCATGGTGCACCGGGAGGCCAGGGGAGCGGGCCTCGGCCGCCGGCTCCTGACCACCGCCGAGGGCGCGGCCGTCGCCGTCGGCATCACCCTCCTCCACCTGGACACCGAGACCGACAGCCCCGCCGAGCACCTGTACCGCTCCGCCGACTGGACCCGGGCCGGCGTGATCCCGGACTACGCGGCTAGCCCGGCGGGGGTGTTGCGGCCGACGACGCTCTACTACAAGCGGGTGGGGGAGGGAATGGGGGCGGCTCTTCGAGACCGGTGACGTGAGCCGGCCGGTCAGCGCGGAGAGATGCGTACGTGATCGACGGCCGGCAGGGAAGTCGGCATCTCGTCGGTGACCCAGGCGTACTCCAGGGCCGCCAAGGTCGCACCCTCGTCGGTCCACACCAACAGCTCGACGACGTATGCGCCCGACGGATCGTGCACGTGAGCGTCGACGGGTACGAGCTCGGACGCCATCGCCGCATGCCGTACGGGTTCGCGGACCCGCAGATCGACGCTCACGGACTCGGGTGCCCAGCGGGCCACGACCTCCGTCCGCTCCAGTTGGCTCCGCAGCGCGGGAGCGCCGGCGAAGTCGGCCGAGAGGACGCACTCCAGCACGGCTCGCTCAGGGCGGCTCAGGGGGCGGGGTCCGACGGGTACGGGCGGCATGGGTCCATCATCCCTGCTCCGTGCCCTGGCCATGTCGCGCCGGCACCGATACGGGGCTCCCATCAGGTGATTGTCAGTGCTGGAGGCTATCTTGCGTCTCATGCCGGATGCCGAAGACGTACGCCGTATCGCCCTCTCCCTCCCGGACACGACGGAGAAGGTCGCCTGGAACATGCCCACGTTCCGGGTCGCCGGGAAGATGTTCGTGACGGTGCCCGAGGAGGAGACCTCCATCGCCGTGCGCTGCCCCAAGGAGGAGCGCGACGAACTGGTGCTGGCCGAGCCGGACAAGTTCTGGATCGCCGACCACGAGGCGGGCTTCGCCTGGGTCCGGGCCCGCCTCTCCGCACTGGACAGCGAGGACGAACTCCGCGACATCCTCGCCGACTCCTGGCGCCAGGCGGCCCCGCCCCGACTCCTGGACGCCTACCCCGAGTTGGGCCTGCCGTCCGGCTCCGGCGACTGAAATCCCCTCGGGCGTTGTCAGTGCTGCGTGGCATCATCCGGAAGCGGGAGTGGGAGCCGGGGCGCGGGGGGATCCGGCTCCCACCTGAGCAGGAGGTCATGAGCACCGGCGGGGTGCTTCGGGGGCGGCGGTCGGGGGAGGGAGTGGTGGGGGATGACGGGGACAGCGTCGAATCCGGCGCGTGAAGGGACGGGGCGGGGGCCGGTGCCGGGCGGAGTTGCCGGCGGAGGCGCGGGCGATGACATCGTTGCCGGAGCGGACGGCGGGTCGGCCGACGGTCCGGTGAAGCGGGGCGACGGCGGTGGCGAACGGCCCGTCTGGTCACGGGACTTCGCGCTGTTCTTCGTGGCACGCGCCGTCGCCCGGCTCGGCGACACCATGCTCCCCGTGGCCCTCGCCGCCGGCCTGTTGGAACACGGGTACGGCGCGGGTGCGGTCGGCCTCGCCATGGCCTCGACCGCCGCCGCCTTCGCGGGACTTGTCGTCTTCGGCGGTGTGATCGCCGACCGGTTCAGCACCCGGAAACTGATGATCGGCGCCGACCTGGTGCGCCTCGGCACCCAGTCCCTCGCCGCCGTGGTCTTCTTCACCGGCCATGTCGTGCTCTGGGAGATCTGCGCGATCGGCTTCGTCAACGGCGTCGCGGGCGCGGTGTTCCAGCCGGGCGTGGCGAGTACGGTCCCGAGACTCGCCTCCGACATCCAGGGCGCGAACGGCGCGATACGCATCGCCGAGTCCGCCGCCCAACTCGCGGGTCCGGCCGTGGCGGGCCTGCTCGTTGGATTCACCTCACCCGGCGGCGTGTTCGCGGCCCACGCCGCCACGTACGCGGTGAGCGCCCTCTGCCTCCTGCTGCTCCGGCTGCCCCCGCTCGCGCCGGGCAGCCGCGAGCCCGGGCACGGAACGGGCGCCTTCAAAGCCGATCTGGTCGAGGGCTGGCGGGAGTTCAGATCACGCACCTGGCTCTGGGGAGTCATCGCCGTCTGGTGCCTCTACATGATCGCCGTATCGGGCCCGACCACACCGCTCGTGGCGACCCAGGTGGTGCAACAGCACGGCCCGCGCGCCTACGGCCTGGTCAACTCAGCCCTCGGCGCGGGCACCGTCGTAGGCGGGCTGCTCGCCCTGCGGCTGCGCCCCCGCCGTATGCTCCGCGCCGGGGCGATCGCCCTCTTCGCCTTCGCAGGTTTCCCGGCGACCGTGGGAGCGGGGCTCGGTGTACCGGCCATGGCGGCCGGGGCCGCCGTCGCCGGGGTGGGGATGTCCTTTTGGGGTGTGATGTGGGCGACGAGCGTCCAGACACAGGTCCCACCGGACGTCCTCAACCGCATCCACGCGTACGACGTGGCGGGCTCCCTCGCGATGCTGCCCGTCGGCCAGGCCCTGGCGGGCCCCGCCGCCGGGGCCCTCGGCGCCGACCAGGTGCTCCTCGTCGCGGGCGCGATGAGCCTCGTGGTACCGATCGCGCTGCTCCTCGTGCCCGCCATACGCGACCTGATACGCGCCGACCCGGTCGCGCTCGGCCCGAGCGGCCGGAGCGGCCCGAGCGGCGCGGCGATACGCGAACCGGCGTGCCCGCAGGAGAGTTGACGGAGGGTGCGGGTGTTGCCGTACGGCGGACTGGGTTAGCCCCTCGCTACCGCCGGCCCGCTTCCGACGAAGCCCGCGATCCGTTCGCGCAGCGTCCGGGCGTCGAGCCCGTGTGCGGTGATGTGTTCCTCGACGGTGCCGTAGCGCCGGAGTTCGGCGCGGCCCACGCCCAGGCCGAGCACGCGGTGGGGCACGTCGGCGAGGGCGTCGTTCGCGGCGGTCGTCGAGGTGCCGGCCAGGTAGGGCTCGACGAGGACGACGTCCGTCCCGGCCGTGCGCGTGGCCCGGCGCAACGCGGCCGCGTCGAAGGGCCGTACGGTCGTGGCGTACAGGACGGTGACGTCGAGGCCCTCGGTCGCGGTGAGGACGGCGTCGAGCATCGGTCCGACGGCGACGACCACACCGGAGCGGCCCTCGCGGACGGTGCTGAAGCGTGCGCCGTCGACCGGGAGTGCCTGCGCGTTGGACTGGACGGACAGCCGTACGTACACCTTGTCGTCGCCCGCGGCGACCGCGTGCCGCAGCAGGGTCTCGGCCTCGTCCGGGTGGCCCGGCACGTGCACGGTCCAGCTTTCCAGGGTGTCGAGGAGGGCCACGTCGCCCGGAGCCATGTGCGTGAACCCGCCGGCGGGCCAGTCGAAGGAGGCGGCGGCGCTCACCAGCACCGCGCCGACGTCCTGG
The DNA here is from genome assembly GCF_036227225.1 of Streptomyces sp. NBC_01478. Lineage (GTDB taxonomy): Bacteria > Actinomycetota > Actinomycetes > Streptomycetales > Streptomycetaceae > Streptomyces. The sequence continues at coordinate 9,951,824 of NZ_CP109444.1, forward strand.
TGCCCGAGGTCCAGCTTGACCTGCTCGAAGGGCCGCTCGACGAGGAAACTCGCGAAGGTGTGCAGGACCGGACGCATCCCGGTCAGGGCGAGTCCCGCGCCCGCCCCGACGAGGAGCTGTTCGCGGATGCCGACGTTGATCACCCGGTCGGGGTGCCGGAGCCGGGCGTCGGTGAAGCCGTCCGTGCCGATCTCGGCGAGGACGACGGCCACCCGAGGGTCCTCGTCGAGCAGCCGGGAGACGACCGGGGCGAACCGGTCACGCATGGTGTCCATGGAAAGTGAGCCCTTCTTGAGCCGCTGCTACTGCTACTGCTACCGGTGCTGCTGATTGACGATCGGATTGCCGAACGGGCGGACGGTCAGGCGGACTTGGGCTCCACCCGGGCCACGACCACATGCGGTCGGCCGGGGTGCGGCGCGGTGAAGGCGGCGTACAGCGCCTCGTGGTCGCGGCCGTCCACCGTCACCGCCGACCAGCCCGCGGCCTCGAAGCGCGCGGCGATACCGCCCGGCCGGGCATGGCTCGCGGAGGAGTTGTCGATGACGACGGTGTGCAGCCGGTCCAGTCCGGCGGGCCCGACGAAGGCGATGGCCTCGTGGTTGCTGCCCTCGTCCAGTTCGGCGTCGCCGACCAGGACCCAGATCCGCGGTCCGGTGCGCCCCTGGGCGCGCAGCCCCAGTGCCGTTCCGACGGCGATCGGCAGCCCGTGCCCCAGCGACCCGCTGCCGATCTCGGCGCCCGGCACCAGTACCCGGTCGGGGTGGTGCCCGAGCGGCGAGTCGTAGGAACCGAAGTCCGGGAGCCACTCCACCGGGACGAATCCCTTGGCGGCCAGCACGGCGTAGTAGGCCATCGGTCCGTGCCCCTTGGAGAGCAGGAACCGGTCCCGCCCGGGGTCGTCCATCCGCTCCGGACCGACCCGTAGCACCCGGTCGTAGAGGACCCACAGCGCGTCGAGCGTCGAGGTCGCCGCCGGTCCGTGTTTCTCGTCGCCGGTCATCAGCCCCATGAGGCGGGGCAGGTCGCCGTATGTGCAGGGGCGGCCGTGTTCCGTGGTTGTCGCTGTCATGCGGACGATCGTGCAACCTCAACCAAACTTCAGGTCAAGCGGGCCGAAGAAAGGCGGGCGCGATCATCGACGCGAGTGCGGTATTGTTTCCATGCGCGTTCAACCAGGGGAAACCCCAGGTCAGACGGGCAACGGGACGTGGCGCAGCTTGGTAGCGCACTTGACTGGGGGTCAAGGGGTCGCAGGTTCAAATCCTGTCGTCCCGACAGTGCGAAGGGTCTTCACAGGCGAGAGCCTGTGGGGGCCCTTTTCGTATGGGCCGTTTCCGATCTTCGAGGTTGAGCATGCCGCTCATCGGCACTTTTACTCGGAGGCCGGCGAAAATGCCGTTGCTTGACCTGGACAAGATCACTGCGGGTCTGTCGAAGACCTGGTCGGGGTTTCTGCGGGACTGGGACCGCTCGTTGCGCTCGGGGAACTATCGGGAGACCACCCGCTACAACTATCTGCTCGCGGCCGCGCAGTTGGGCCGCTACCTGGGGGAGTACTCGCCGGACCCGGAGGCCGACGACGCGGCCGAGGATCCGACCGCAGTCAGCCGCGCCCATGTCGAGGCGTTCCAGGCGTGGATGATCGAGACGCGGTCGGCGCCGACGGCGCTGAACAAGCACAAGGCATTGCAGCAGTTCTTCAAGTGGCTGATGCTCGACGAGGGTGAGATCGGCCGGTCGCCGATGGAGCGGGTCAGGCAGCCGAAGATGCCGCAGAAGCTGGTTCCGGTCATCCCTGACGAGGAGACCACGAGAGTCCTCGGCACGTGCAAGGGCAGGCAGTTCGCCCAACTTCGAGACGAGGCGATCATCCGCCTGTACTGCAACACGGGGGCGCCTGTCCGAGGTCGGCAACCTCCTGCTCGACGACGTCGACATGGACACCGAGTCGGTGCACTTCCACGGCAAGGGCAGCAAGGACCGGCGCGTGCGCTTCGGGCCGAGGACCGCGCGGGCCGTCAGCCGCTATCTGCGGGCCCGCGCCAAGCACAAGGCGGCTGACCTGCCGGATCTGTGGCTGGCCGAACGGGGGATCCGGCCGCTCGCCCCCAACGGCATCAAGATTATGCTCAAGCGGCGGGGCCTTGAGGCCGGACTGGTCAAGCTGCACGCGCATCGGTGGCGGCATACCTTCGCCCATGAGTGGAAGCGTGCCGGCGGCGACACCGGCGACCTGATGCTGCTGCTCGGGTGGACGTCGCAGGAGTTGCCCCGCTGCTACGGCGCCAGCGCCGCTGCCGAACGCGCCCAGGAAACCCACCAGCGGATCGGGGTCGGTGATCATGTCTGAACCCCGAGGGCTCCCCGCGCGGTACGGCGGCGGGCGCGAGCAGCAGCTGGCCTTCCGAGCTGTCACCACGATCACACGGGTGGTGGTTGGCCTCGCCTTCCTCTTCGGCTTCGGCAACGTCTGGACACTGGCCCCTACGGCTGGGCGTGTCCGGATGGGTGGCCCCGCTCGTCGCACCCGCCGTGGACCTTTCGGTCCTGGCACTCCTGCGCGCGATCCGGTATCTCGCCCTCTACGGTGCCCCGAGGCCGCGCTGCGCCCGGCCCACAGGCTGCTGCTCCTGGTCAGACTGTTCACCCTCGCGTTCAACGTCACCGAGCCGCTGCTCGCGGGCGCGTACGGCGGGCGGCTTTCGACGCCGTGGGCCCGCTGTTGCTGATCGGTTGGGCCGAGATCGGCCCCGGCGTGCCGCAAACCATCAGCGGTATCCGTGCCGTCGCCGACGATGCGCCGACATTGCCGAGCAGTAGTTCAAGCACTTCCGGAGGACGGCTGCGCAGTGTGCCAGCCGTCCATCCCGGCACCGGGGTGGACGGCACCGATGATCTTCTTGATCGGGCTCGGGCTGAAGATGTCCGGCATTGACAGGCCCACTTGCGTTCGATTTCTGCCGAAACGCTCCGTAAGCGACTGCATATCGGCGCCGCGCGATCCCGCTCGCTGGTCGCTGTCTTGCGCACCAGTAGTGCTGGGGAGGTTGGCAGCGGGTTCCGGGCTGTTCGCCGCTGGTAGTGCTTCGTTAGGTTGTGGGCTGACTGACGTCTCGGAGTTGAGCCGTCCCGATCGGAAGGGCTCCACCCGGTGGGGCAGTTCGGCGAAGCCCGCGTCCGCCAGCGCCCCGGCGAGCCCGGGGAGCGCGGAGATCCGGTCGACGAGCGAGGCGTCCACTTCCAGGCGGGCGGTGTCACCCAGGTCGCGGACCCGGAGGTCGGTCACTGTCAGCCCGGCGTCGGCCAGGAGCGCGCGCACCGCGGTCTCGGCCCGGTCGACGCGGGCCAGGCGGTGCGGGGTGACCTCGATGCCGTAACGGATCCGGCTGGCCAGACAGGGCGTCGCGGGTTTGTTCCAGGTCGGCAGTGACCAGTGCCTGCTCAGCAGGCGCACGTCCGCCTTGGTGAGGCCGGTGTCGAGGAGCGGGGTGTGGATGCCGCGTTCCCGGCCGGCCCTGATGCCCGGGCGGTGGGGGTCCCTGGCATCGTCCGCGTTGGTTCCGGTGGCCACCAGCTCGTATCCGTGGTCGTGGGCGAGCACGGTGATGGTGTCCAGGACCTCGGACTTGCAGAAGTAGCAGCGGTCGGGGCCGTTGGCGCGATAGCCGGGACGGGTCAGTTCGCTGGTGCGCGGGGTGAGATGAGTGACGCCGAGGTCCGTGGCCAGGCGGTGGGCGTGCGGCAGTTCTCCGGCGGCCAGGCTCTCCGACACGGCGGTGACGGCGAGAACCCGCTCCGGGCCGACGGCACGTACGGCGGCGGCGAGCACGAGGGCGGAGTCCGCGCCGCCCGAATAGGCCACGGCGACGGCGCCGATGACGCGCATGCGTTCCAGAAGCCGGTCGGCGAGGGCGTCGGCGGGTGCGAGTGCGGCCGCTCCTTCGTCTGTGACGGTCATGGTTGTCCTCCTGCGAGAAGGTCGGTGTGCTGAGGGGCGGCGGTGCGGTCGCTCCCCGCGAGTGCGCGTGCCGCGACGGTTCGGAGGGGTACGCCCAGGGCTGCGGCGACGGAGGCGAGGTCGTCGTGTTCGGGTTTGGCACCGTGCGGACCGTGCTTGATCCGAACCGGGTGGCCCTCCACGTGCACGGTCTCGAAGTGTCGCGGCAGCGCGGTGCGGGTGGCGTCGACGCGGCGGATGCCGAGACTGCCGGTCTCCGACAGGACGAGGTCGCGCAGCCGACGCTCGTCCTCGCGGGTGGTCAGGACGTGCAGCACGTGCGCGGGGCGGCTCTTCTTCATCACGGCGGGCGTCACCCAGGCGTCGAGAGCACCGGACTCCATCGCCCGGGTGATGGTGTGTCCGAGGATCTCGCCGGTGACGTCGTCGAGGTTGGTCTCCAGAACGACGACATCCTCCGCCGGAGGGTCCTGACTCGAAGCTGCCGGGGCGGGGACTCCCAAGGTCACCGCCGTGACGTTGGCCCGGTCCGGCAGGCGGCGGGTGCCCGCTCCGTACCCGGTGCGGCCCAGGGTCATGGGTGGCGGCGGTTCGTACCGCGTCCCGAGCGCGCGCAGCAGTGCGGCGCCGGTGGGCGTCACCGTTTCGCCGGGCAGATCGCTTCCCACGACGGCCGCTCCGGCGAGCAGCGCCAGCGTGGCGGGTGCCGGGCAGGGCAGTACTCCGTGCGCCGAGGTCACCCGCCCCCTGCCCAGCGGGAGCGGTGCGCTGAAGACATCGGTGACGCCCAGGGCGTGCAGGGCGGCCGCGACGCCGACGATGTCGACCAGGGTGTCGTGGCCGCCGAGTTCGTGCAGGTGGACGGTGGCGGGGTCGGCGCCGTGCAGGCGGCCCTCCACCTCGGCGACGGCGGTCACGGTGGAGACCGCGAGGGCGGCGACAGGTTCGGGGGTGGCCCGCGAGGCGAGGTGGATGACTTCGGCGGCCTGCCGCTCGGTGCACGGGTCGGTGACGTCCACGTGGACCCGGGTGGCGGCCAGCCCGTGGTCGGTGACGCGCTCGGCCGTCAGTTCCCAACCGGTGAGACCCGTGGCGGCGATCGAGGCCCGGATCGCGTCCAGCGGTGCTCCGGCGTCGATGAGGGCGGCCAGGAGCATGTCTCCGGCCAGCCCGGTGAACGGGTTGATCCAGACGATCACCGGCGGCCTCCGGGTGTGTTCACACAGCTCTGGGCGATGCGGTGAACCGCCATCGCGGCCGAGAAGCCGGAGTCGATGTTGACCACGGTCACCCCGGCGGCACACGAGGCGTGCATGGCGAGCAGTGCGGTGACGCCCTCCAGGGACGCGCCGTACCCGGTGGAGACCGGCACGGCGACGACCGGTGCGCGCACCAGGCCGCCCACGACACTGGCGAGGGCGCCCTCCATCCCGGCCACGACGATCAACGCGTCGGCGGCCTGGAGCCGGTCACGCACCTGGAGGATCCGGTCGAGGCCGGCCACCCCCACGTCGTGGATGGCGGTGGTGTCCAGGCCGACGGCGGCGGCCACGGCGGCGGCTTCGGCGGCGACGGGCCGGTCCGAGGTGCCGGCCGCCACCACCGTCACGCAGAAGTCCCCGGCCGGAGACGGCCGCCAGTACAGCAGCCGGGCCTCGGCGTCGTACGTTCCCGGGCCGTGCGGCTGACCGTCGTACGTTCCCGGGTCGTGTCGCTGACCGTCGTACGGCCCCGGGCCGCGCGCCTCCTCGTCGTGCGCGCCCGGATCCAGCCGTGCCATGACGGCCTCGGCGGTCCCCGCCTCGATCCGGGTGACGAGGACAGGACCGGTGTTGTGTTCCAGCAGCCCGGTGACGATGCCGCTGATCTGCTCGACCGTCTTGCCGGGCCCGTAGACGACCTCGGGGAGTCCCTGCCGGGCCTCGCGGGCGAGGTCCAGTCGGGCGTAGCCCAGGTCCAGTACCCCGCTCATGCTCCGCTCCTGTCGACGTACGGGATGGTCTGCGGCCCTTCGGGCAGGACGCAGAGACGGGCGCCGGGACCCGCTGCGGCCAGCGCCTCGGCGACGGTGGCCGAGATGTCGCGGGTCTGTCGGAGGTGGGCGGTCTCCAGTTCGGCGTCGCTCAGGAAACCGGTGTGCATGACGACCCGGCTGCCGGACTGGATACGTGCCTGTATCTGCACCTGCCACTGGTCGGGCACGGTTTCGGTGCGGGCGCTGATGTCGTCGAACAGCGCCTGAGGGGACGGAGCGGAGGCCAGCACCTCCCGGTAGGAGCCGTGGTCGGGGAAGCCGTCGCGGCACTCGGCCGCGCAGACGATCATGCCGCCGGGTTTGACCACCTGGTAGGCGGCGGACATGCCCTTGACCGCCTGGTAGAGGTTCTGGTCCAGCGGAAAGCCGGAGTTGGTGGTGACGACGACGTCGAACGGCGCCTCGACCGGCCGCATCGCCATCCGCTTCGCCGTGGCCGTGGCCGCGGCGTGCATCGGCGCCAGATCGCCTCCGAAGGCGGCCACGATGTCCTTGTCCCGGTTCAGCACCACGTCCAGCGAGAAGGTGACTCCGGTCGCCTCGGCGATGGCCCGTACGTCGTCATGGACGGGGTTGCCGTGGGTGTTGCCCCAGGTGGCGCGCGGGTCGCCGATGCGGGCCGCGTCGTGCAGGACGAGGACCGTCTCCAGCGCGGCCAGGCCGGGGGCCACGAGTTTCGGACCGCCCGAGAAGCCGGCGAAGAAGTGCGGTTCGACGAAGCCCGTGGTGATGCGGACGTCCGCCTCGGCCCACGCACGGTTCAGCCAGACCGGGACGCCGTTGCCGTACGTCCCCATCCAGGTCAGTTGTCCGGGGTCGCGGGCGTCGTGGTTGACGATGCGTACGGTGTCCACGACCTCGTCGCCGAACATCTCGCGCAGTTCCGCCTCGTCGTTGCCCCGGTGGGTGCCGGTGGCGACGAGGATCACCACGTCCTCCAGGCGGACGATCCCTTCGAGTTCGGCGAGGACGGCGGGGATCATCAGACGGCGCGGCTGGGGGCGGGTGCCGTCACAGGCCGAGATCGCCACCGTCTGCCCCGGTCGCACCCGTTCGCGCAGCGGGGGCCCGGCGACGGGGGTGCGCAACGCCTCGCGCAGTACGGCCACTTGGTCCGCGGCGGCCTCGTGGTGAACGGGTTCGACGACGGTCGCCGTCCGCGGATCCACCTCGATGTCGAGCCCCGACTGCCCGTAGGCCAGACGTATCTTCACAGCTCTTCCTTCCGCAGTCGGTAGGCGCGGGCCGCCGTGCCGCCGAAGACCTCGGCACGTTCGGCGGCGGTCAGCCGTTCGGTCACTTCCTCGGCCGCGCGGACGACCTCCTCGTAGGAGGCGGCCGGCAGGCACACCGGCCAGTCGGAGCCGAACATCACCCGGGACGGGCCGAAGGCGTCCAGCACCACATCGGCGTACGGACGCAGATCCGCGACGGTCCAGCCGGTGCGGTCCGCCTCGGTGACCATGCCGGACAGCTTGCAGAACACGTTGGGTTCGGCGGCCAGTTCACGGATCAGCGCGGCCCACGGCCGCAGTTCGCCGGAGGCGATGGGCGGCTTGGACAGGTGGTCGAGGACGAAGGTCAGCTCGGGCAGCGCCCGTACGGTGGCGATGGCGGCGGGGAGTTGGTGCGGGAGAGTGAGCAGGTCGTAGGCGAGACCCGCGTCCGCCACCCTGCCCAGTCCGCGCCGGACGTCCGCCCGGTTCAGCCAGCCCGGGTCCGCCTCCCCCTGCACCAAGTGCCGGATCCCCACCAGGAGTTCACCTCCAGTGCCCGTCCGCAGCGCGGCCAGTGTGTCCGTCAGGCGGTCCGAGGTGAGGTCCGCCCAGCCGACGACACCGGCGACCAGGTCCGCTGCCCCCGCCAGGGACAGGAACTCCGCCGTCTCGTCGGCATCGGGGAGGACCTGGACCAGGATCGTCCGGTCGATGCCCGCCGCCGCGGCCTCCGGCGCGAGGTCGTCGAGGGTGAAGTCACGGCGTACGGCCACCATGTCGGGGGCGTCCAGCCAGTCGTGCGCGCGACGGCTCGGACCGGAAGCGGTCCTGGGTGCTCTCGGAGCCGTCTCTGCCACAGGTATCGCGGGCCGGGGCCGCCAGACGTGGTGGTGTGCGTCGATCCGTGTCATGGCCGGGCCCCCGCCAGGGCGTCGAGTTCCGCCCACAACTCCGCGGGGATCTCCGCCGTGGCGTGCGCGAGGTTCTCCGTGACCTCCAGTGGACTGCGCGCGCCGAGGACCACACCGGTGACCGCCGGGTGGCGCAGCGGGAACTGCAGTGCGGCGGCGGCCAGCGGCACCCCGTGGGCCGCGCACCGCTCGGCCAGGGACCGGGCACGGCGCAGCACTTCGTCGGGGGCCGGGGCGTAGTCGTAGGTGGCGCCCGGGGACGGGTCGGCGAGGATGCCGCTGTTGAAGACGCCGCCGACCAGGACGCCGACCTCGCGCTCGGTGCACAGCGGCAGGAGCACGGCGGCCGCGCTGCGGTCCAGCAGGGAGTAGCGGCCGGCGACGAGTACGCAGTCGAGGTCGGTCTCGGTGACGAAGCGGGTGAGCATCGCCGTCTGGTTCATGCCCGCGCCGATCGCCCGCACCGCTCCCTGGTCGCGCAGCCGGGCCAGTGCCGGGTACGCCCCCGTGACCGCGTCCTCCCAGTGGTCGTCCGGGTCGTGGATCAGCACTGTGTCGAAGGCTTCGAGACCGGACCGCTCAAGGCTCTCGGCGAGCGAACGGTAGACGCCCTCGGCGCTGTAGTCGCGCACCCGGACCAGCCCCCGTTCGCCGTGGAACGCCTCGTCCCCGAGGGCGGCGTCGCCCGGCACGAGCAGCCGTCCCACCTTTGTGGACACGGTGAACTCGGCGCGCGGGCGGCCGGTGTCGGCGAGGAAGGATCCCAGCCGCCGTTCCGCGAGCCCGGCGCCGTAGTGCGGGGCGGTGTCGAAGTACCGGACACCGGCCGCCCAGGCGGCGTCGAGCGTGGCGGTGGCCTGCTCGTCGCCGACCGCCGAGAACAGCCCGGCCAGCGGTGCGGTGCCCAGGCCGATACGGCTGACGGTGGCCCCGGAGCGGCCCAGCGGGACGCGCTCGGTGAACCAGGGCGGGCTCGCGGAGGTCATCAGGCCTGTCCGAGGACGTGCCGCTGGCGGCCGAGCCGGTCGATCTCCACCTCGACCACGTCACCGGCGACCAGATAGGGGAAGTCGTTGGCGCCGAAGGCCACGCCGGCCGGGGTACCGGTGCTGATCACGTCTCCGGGGTTCAGCACCATGAACTGGCTCAGGTACCAGACGACGTGGCGCACCCCGAAGATCATGTTCTTGGTGTGGCCGTCCTGGCGCAGTTCGCCGTTGACCCACAGCCGCATGGCCAGTCCCTGCGGGTCGCCGGTCTCGTCGGGGGTGACCAGCCAGGGGCCGAGCGGGTTGAAGGTCTCGCAGGACTTGCCCTTGTCCCACTGCCCGCCCCGCTCGTGCTGGAAGGCCCGCTCGGTGACGTCGTCGGCGATCGCGTAGCCCGCGACGACGCCGTCGGCCGCCTCTGGGGAGTCCAGGTAGCGCGCGGTGCGGCCGATGACCACGGCGAGTTCGATCTCGTAGTCCGTCTTCTCGCTGGTGCGCGGTACGAGCACGGTGTCGTCGGGGCCGACGACCGTGTTGGCGGCCTTCATGAAGACGACCGGTTCGGCAGGGGGCGGTGTCGCCGTCTCCGCAGCGTGATCGACGTAGTTGAGCCCGATGCACACCACCTTGCCGGGGCGCGCGACCGGGGCGCCGACCCGCAGGCCGGCGATGTCCGTGTGCGGCAGCACGTTCTCGGACAGGGCGGCACGGACGCGTTCCACGCCGCCCTCGGCCAGGAACGCACCGTCGATGTCGACGGTCAGCGGACTCAGATCTCTCGCGGTGCCGTCGGAGTCAAGGACCACGGGCCGCTCGGAGCCCGCCGGGCCCACGCGCAGAAATCTCATCGGTACTCCTCGGTGAGGTCAACATGTCCGCCTGGTGACCGGCAACTCGGTACCCGGGAGCGGGACATGAGGAATGGAAAGGGATAACGGGCGCACCAGTAGTCGGAGAGGAAGCCCCTACACGGCTGAGCCGTCCCCGGGGAGTCGGCTGTCCCGGTCCAGGTGCTCGCGCAGCCACCGTTCGGTGGTGCTGACGTGCATCAGCGCCGCCGCCTGGGCGAGCAAGGCGTCACCGTCGGCCAGCGCTTGGTAGATCGCCTCGTGTTCGGCGAGGGTGCGGCCGGCGGCGTTGTCGTCGACCAGTCCCCGCCAGACACGGGCGCCCAGCGTCCGGCCGGCGATGCCTTCCAGGAGGGTGGTCAGCGTGGCGTTGCCGGTGGCCGCGACCACGGCCCGGTGGAAGGCGGCGTCGTGCTCGTTGAGGCGCTCCACGTCGTCGCGGGCCGCCCGCATCGCGTCCAGGTGCCGTTGCACCTCGCCGAGCTCGGTGGCCGAGATCCGGGTGGCGGCCAGCGCCGTGGCGACCGGCTCGAACAGTCGGCGCACCTCGGTGAGCTCCAGCAACGTGTCGCCGTGCAGCAACTCCACCGCGGACCCGATGCTGCTCAGCAGCAGCTCCGGTTCCAGGCTGGTCACGTAGGTGCCGTCCCCGCGCCGGATCTCCAGCACCCGCGCGACGACCAGCGCCTTCACCGCCTCCCGCATCAGATTGCGGGACAGGCCCAGCTCCGCGGCGAGCTGTTGCTCGGGCGGAAGTTTGGCCCCGGGGAGCAGTTCGCCCGACTGGATGAGGTCCCTGATGCGGTCGATGGCCTTGTCGGTCAGTGACATGCGTGGCCGTCCCCTCGTCGTTGCGTGTGCAGCGGCACCGTAGCAATACATCCCATGACGTAGGAAGACATGGGATGGCTGAATCCGCTACCGCAATCACGAAAATCTCATCTACTTCGCAGGTCAGAGGCGCAACTGTCCGACTCTTCTCGTTCCGGCTATGGACACGGCGGTGAGCAGAGGCTAAAAATCCATCCCATGTCTGGAGCTGCTGCTGCAGAACAGACATGCCATGTACACATGACGATGGGTGGTTGCCATGACCCCGAAACGACACCTCGGCCTCCCGGCCGCGATTGCCGGTCACCATGAGTGAACTGATCAGCGCCGTCGACGCGGTCGACGTACGGTTCCCGACCTCTCTGGAACTCGACGGCTCCGACGCGATGAACCCCGAACCCGACTACTCGGCCGCCTATGTGACGATCCGTACGAGCGGCGGCGACGAGGGTTACGGGCTCGCCTTCACCGTGGGGCGCGGCAACGACGTGGAAGTCGCCGCCGTACGTGCGCTGGCCCCGCTGGTGGTCGGTCTCTCGGTGGAAGAGGTACTGAACGACCTCGGCGGTTTCTCCCGGCGGCTGACCGGCGACAGCCAACTGCGCTGGCTGGGCCCGGAGAAGGGGGCCATCCACATGGCCGCCGCGGCGATCGTGAACGCCGTGTGGGACCTGTACGGCCGCCGTACGGGGAAGCCGGTCTGGCAGTTGCTGGCCGAACTGTCACCGGAGCAGCTCGTCGACCTGGTCGACTTCCGCTATCTGCAGGACGCGCTGACCCGCGATGAGGCCCTGGACATCCTGCGCCGCGCCGAACCGGGCCGCGCCGAACGCGCCGCGCACCTGCTGGAGCACGGATATCCGGCGTACACGACGACACCCGGCTGGCTCGGCTACGACGACGAGAAGCTGGTGCGGCTGTCGAAGGAGGCGGTCGCCGACGGGTTCTCCCAGATCAAGCTGAAGGTCGGCGCCGACCGCGCGGACGACGAGCGCCGGATGCGGCTGGCTCGCGAGGCGGTCGGCCCGGACATCAGGATCGCCGTCGACGCCAACCAGGCGTGGGGCGTCCAGCAGGCCATCGACTGGATGCGGGCGCTGGTGCCCTACGACCCGTACTGGATCGAGGAACCCACCTCCCCCGACGACATCCTCGGCCACGCCGCCATCCGCAAGGCGCTGGCGCCCGTGAAGGTGGCCACCGGCGAGCACACCCACAACCAGGTGATGTTCAAGCAGCTGCTCCAGGCCGGCTCGCTCGACATCCTCCAGATGGACGCGAGCCGCACCGCGGGCGTCACCGAGAACGTCGCCGTCCTGCTGCTGGCCGCCAAGTTCGGCGTCCCGGTCTGCCCGCACGCCGGCGGGGTCGGCCTGTGCGAGATGGTGCAGCACCTGGCGATGTTCGACTACGTCGCCGTCAGCGGCACCACCGAGAACCGCGTGATCGAGTACGTCGACCATCTGCACGAGCACTTCACCGATCCCGTACGAATCCGGGAAGGCCACTACCTCGCGCCGACCGCCCCCGGTATCAGCGCCGAACTGCACCCGGACTCCGTGGCGGCCCACCGCTATCCCGAGGGCCCGGTGTGGGAAGCGAAGGCCGCGACATGAGCACGGACGAGTTCGCCGGGCTGACCGCGCTGGTCACCGGTGGCGCCTCCGGCATCGGCCTGGCCACCGCTCAGTTGCTCGCCGCACGTGGGGCGCGCGTGGCCTGCCTCGATCTCAAGCCGGGCGACGTGCCCGAACCCCTCATCGGCATACAGGCCGACGTGTCGGACGAAACCGGCGTACGAACGGCCGTCGGGGAGGCCGCCCGCAGGCTCGGGGGCATCGACATCCTCGTCAACAACGCGGGGATCGGCGCCCAGGGCACGATCGAGGACAACACCGACGACGAGTGGCGTCGCGTCTTCGAGGTCAACGTCTTCGGCATGGTGCGGGTGACCCGTGCCGCGCTGCCGCACCTGCGGCGCTCGCACAGCGCGGCCGTCGTCAACACCTGCTCCATCGCGGCCACGGCGGGGCTGCCCGACCGGGCCCTGTACTCGGCCACGAAGGGCGCCGTCCTCTCTCTCACCCGGGCGACCGCCGCCGACCTCGTGCACTCCGGAATCCGCGTCAACTGCGTCAATCCCGGTACCGCCGACACCCCCTGGGTCGGGCGCCTGCTGGACAGCGCCGCCGACCCCGAGGCCGAACGCGCCGCCCTGAACGCCCGTCAGCCCATGGGCCGCCTGGTCAGCGCGGAAGAGGTCGCCGCGGCCATCGCCTACCTGGCGAGCCCGCTCTCCGGCTCCACCACCGGCACCGATCTCGCCGTCGACGGCGGCATGCACGGACTGCGGATCCGCCCGCAGGCCTGACAACGGTTGTCCGGCACACCGCACCAGCAACCCGTTCCCACCCCGGTGAGGAGATGGAGAAGCTGTTGTCACTCCGGAGGTGAGGACTGTGCGACGGCGGCTACCCGGGCTGTGCGGGGCTCACCGAAGGACGGGAACTCCTGCATCAACAGGGGGAGCGTTGATGTGGTCGTCGCGAGGTTGACGGCGTAGAAGTACTCGTTCTCCGCGGCCTCCAGCACCTCGCCCTGCACCTCCTGGAGGAACGAGCGGATCATCCACACGGCAAGCGGGAGGTTCGCGCGCAGGTGCGGGTGCTGGGCGACCACGTAGATCGGGATGATGCCTGCGGCGACGGGCGTCATCTTGGTGCTGATGAAGAAGAACAGCACGTCGAGCGTCCTACGGACCGGCCGTACCGACAGGGCGTACGCAGTTGGCGTGGCCGGCAGAAGTACCAGGACCGTCGAGGCCACCGCGACGACGATCGAGTTGCCCGCGTACGCCCAGAAAGTCTGCCTGGAACGTGTTTCGCGGACAACAGGCGTAGCGCCGGCATCGCGAATGCGATTTCGAGGAAGGGCTGCAGGCATCGCGAACGGTGTCCAACGCCACGACGTGATCTTGATGATGGACAGCGTCGACTGTTCGCCCAGCCGGTTCACGCGCGGCAGTCCGACGGAGTCGGTGAGCCAGCCGAGGAGTTCGAACATGGCGCTGCGCCGGAACAGCGTGACCTCCACGGGCATGACAAAGAACGGTGTGATGGTGAGCGTGCGGGCGAGGCCCCGCTCCCGCGCCGGGAACTTCTTCCGCGGAAGCATCGCCAGGACAAGCTCGGCCGCCATGCCGGTGATCGTCGCGCCGCCTGTGAGGACCACCGTGTTTTTGATGGCCTTCCAGGACGTGTCGTCGTCGAAGGCGGCCCGGAAGTTGTTGAGGCCTGCGAAGCCCTTCTGACCGGGGCCGAGCGGGCTCCGGCGTTGCAGCGCCCAGCTATGGCTACTTGAGGTATCCGGCCTTCTTGACCAAGAACTCGGTGGAGGACTGGGAGTCTCATCGAGGTCTTCCCCTGAGTGATCTGCTGCGGGCAGCCCTCCCAGCCCTCCCAGCCGTCCTCGGCCGTGTCCTGCTGGCCGTGCGCACGCAGGGGGTCGACGTAGAACTTCACGGTCTTCTCGGTCTGGGGGCCCAGAAGGGCAGGCCGCGCAGGGCCGAAGGGCGAGGCATCAGGCATCCCGAGGGCGGTGCGCCGACAACTGACGAGTGGGCTCGGCCCGAGTGTGCCCGTCGGGGGCCAAGGTGATGCCCCGCTCGACTGATGCCGAAGGGCCGGCGCCACACCGCGCGCCGGCCTCTGAACGTGTTTCACGTACACCCTGGCGGGAGCCCGGCCGTTGGCCGGGCTCCCGCCCAATGCGCTGCCTGTTGAGACGTGCCCGTGTCTAGGACGACACCAGCACCAGGGACCACAGCTGAGAGGTGGCGCCGGTGTACGCCTGCTGGACGATCTGTGCGCCGTCGGTGGTGGCTGCTCCGGAAACGGTGAGGGCGAGACCCGAGTTGCGGTTCACCAGCTTGTAGTTGGAGCCTACGGCGACCACCTGCCACTGCTGGTCGTTGCCGCTGTTCTGCACCCACTGCACGGCGCTCGCGCCGCTGGCCGTGCTGGCCGCCAGGATGCCGAGGGCTCGGCCGCTGTTCTTGTCGAGCAGCGTGCTGTATCCGCTGCCGACATCCGTGACGTGCCACAACTGGTCGGCCGACCCGTTGTCGGTCCACTGCACGACGTTCTGCCCGTCGTGCAGGTCCGCGGCGTACACGCCGAGGGCCTTACCGCTGTTGGCGTTGACGAGCTTGTAGTACGCGCCGGTGGAGTTTCCGAAGTCGATGTCCGCGTAGGAGATCGTGGTTGTCCCGCCGACGATCTCGACTCGGCCCGTGTTGGGGATGTAGGTGAGGCTGCGGCTGTAGGAGGACGCCATCGTCGTGTGCTGCTGCGTCCACGCGCCGGTGCTGCTTCCGCTGGCGTTCGTCCAGACGTCCCCGCTGCCCGCGGCGTTGAAGAGGATCCGCCCGTTCGACATGCGCATGAGCACCGGGCTGCCTCCACGGGACAAGGCGCTGGAGCCCGACGTCACCGAGAGCGAGGTGACGCCGGTGCCCGCGGTACCGCCCACCGAATAGAAGTGCAGCGGATCGCTGGCGATCTTGTAGCGGACGTTGTCACCGCCACCCCAGTATTCGTAGGTCATCATCCACTTGCCGTCGCTGGTCTGGACGACATTGGTCATGCCGGGGCGGCCGCCGCCGATCTCGCTGTAACCGGACGAATTGGTGACCGTCGTTCCGGAGACATCGACAACCGCGCTGCTCCACGACGAGCTGACGCCGTCCCATGTCCGGTGCGCAAGGATCTGTGTGGCGGGATCCGGAGTTGTGCTGTTGTTCGGATCGAGTGTCGGAACGCCCGTCGACGAGTCGTAACCGGTGTAGTCGTTCTCGTCGGAGTAGTAGGCGACGAGCTGGTTGTTGTAGACCATCAGGTACGGCTCCCAGACGGGGTCGTTCTGGTGGTTGGTGTTCTCGGTGGCAGGGTAGTTCGCGCCGTTGGACCAGCTGCCCGTCGTGATGACGTTGACGACATTCCACGTCGCGCCCGAGTCGGTGCTTGAGTAGAGCGCGATCGCCGTGTTGCTGCGGTCGCCGTCGTGCGTCGGCGTGTAGCTGGAGTTGGTTGCCTTCTGGTCGAGGTAGTTGTAGTCGTCGCCCGATACGACGGTGGCCATCAGCAGTGTGCCGGATGCGAGATTTCCGACTGCCTGGGGCAGCACGTACAGATACGGGTTGGTCCAGTTACTGACGTACGAGGAGTACGCGGGGTTCGACGACGCGTACGCCGGCGCCTTGACGTCTGACAGGTGTTGCCAGGTCGTGCCGTTGTCGTCGCTCTTGTACAACGGCATTGTCTGGCCGTCGGCCGAACCCGAGGCGGCTACCGTCGACTTCTCGAATGCCGCGACGAGTCGTCCACTCGGCAGCACGGCCGTTTTCGGGTACAGCGCGCAGTTGTTGGTGGCCTTCGTGCAGGATGAGTTGCTCGGGAGCTGGTAGAGGGTGGCGGGTGTCGGTGTGGACGCCTGCGCGGGCATCGCGAAGGTCCACAGCGTCGCGGCTATGGCCAGAACGAGGGTCAAAGCTCTACGCGGATGTCTTGTGCCTTTCATCTTTCCTCCCGAAAAGATAGACAAGATCGGATCTTGGAGTCCGGAGCGGGCCGGGATCCGTATGCCGGCGGCCGGTGGTTTCTCTCCGACTTGGCGGTACCGAGGCGGCGGCGGGTTTGTCTTCGCCCGGCCATTTGGAGCGTCTCGCCCACGCCGCGGCAAGGGGATGCCATCGTTCGAGTCCCGGACTGAGCCTGTGAATCGGTGCAGTTGAGTCGAGCCCTGGGGCTTTCGTGGTTGGCGAGTGGGCGCATTCACGGCTTATGGCATACGAGCGCGTCCACTGCTCTGCTGTGTTCGCTCGTCGCGCCCGATTCCGTCGAGGACACGCGATGCGTGAAAGCTGAAGGGAGTTGAACTATCTGTCTGCGGCAGATGTTCGCAGAGGAAGGCAGCGTTGCGGTTGCCTCAAGCGTTGACGGTGGCAGGGGAATCGCTGATGTCCCGTCGCTTTCGGTACTTCGCAGATGGCGCGGACCGGATTGGTGGAGGTCCGTTCAAAAGAGGCCGGCAGCGTGCCGTTCCGGCTGCGGTAGTAACGCAGTTCGGATGCCTTCGTGCCATCGCGAACAAGGCAACCTTTTCACCTCCTCTGAACTCCCCAACGGGGGAACGGGGATGGGTCAATTATTCGGGCGTGGGGCATCCGTGTCACCAGTGCGTTTCGAAAGTGTTTCGCAGAGGAGCGGTTCGCTGTGTATTGACGTGTCGGCGCACACCTCGCCGTCCAGGGAGGTTTCGAAGTCTCGGTGATCACGTGAGTGTGGAGATCGCGACGGTAGGTCGATGGGTGGTCGGCCCGGTCCGTATGCAACGAAGCTCCGGTTGATGCCGGTGACCGATCAAGTCGCCTGCACCGCCCGGAGCTTCGATGTGCCGTCAGTCCGCCGGCGATTGTCTGGTCAAGTGAGTGTGCTGCCGATCGCCCTCACCTTGACTGATCCGAGAAGTCCGTGCCGTTCGGGTGGAGCCGCTGCCTTGTCGGCCTGACCAAGCCGGTCTCGTAGGCGAACACGACGGCCTGGACGCGGGCGCGGGCGCCGATCTTGGTGAGGATGCTGCTGATGTGGCTCTTGACCGTGGTCGGGGCTATCGAGAGCCGTTCGGCGATTTCCCTGCTGCTCCAGCCGGAGGCGAGAGCGGCAAGCACCTCGCATTCACGCTCGCTGAGATGAGACAGCCGGTGTCTGCGTTCGGTGAGGTCGGACCGGCTCTGCTCACGGACCGCGTCGACGAGTGCGCGGGTGAGGTGGGGAGACAGGACGGCACCTCCGAGCGCGATGGTGCGGATGGCCGCTGTCAGCTCGTGGGGGAGGGCGTCCTTGAGGAGGAGTCCGTCGGCACCGGCGCGCAGGGCGGCGCACGCGGACTCGTCGGCGTCGAAGGGCGTGAGTATCAGCACCCGCGGGGGGATCCTGTCCGTCCCGTCAGCGTCAGGTGCCATCGGATCCTCGTCGGGCCGGGTGATGCGATGTATCGCCTGAATGTGCTTCTCGTCCGGTCGGCCCATGTCCATGAGGACGACGTCAGGTCGGAGCGTGTCGGCGAGTCGGACTGCCTGGGCGTAGGTGGTCGCCTCGCCCACGATCGTGAGGTCGGGCTGGGCTTCCAGGAACATCCGCAGGCCGAGGCGTTGCAGAGCCTGGTCGTTGACGATGAGCACGGTGGTCATGCGGGCGTTCTCCCGGCGGACCTGGCCCTGGAGGCGTTCGGTCGGCGATGGTCGGGGCGGGGACGGTGTGTGGGGGCGCGGACCCGGCCACGGATCCCGGGACGTTCCGGATCGTGGCCGGGCCCTTCACCCGCACCGGGCGCCTGTCCCCACGGACGGCCGATGCGGACCGGGCGCGCGCTCCGCTTGAGTACGCGCGACCGGAGTCGCGGGGCGTAGGAGGCAGAAGGCCGGGGTGGCCCGCCGGATGGCCTCACTGCCGTCGGACTGTCGTGTCCTCAGCTTTTGACGGTGCTCAGGACTGCGGTGGCCATGCCTTGTTCGCCCCGTTCGTTGGGGTGGACCATGGCGGCGGGACTGCTGGGCTTGAGGGGTTCGATCCATCGAGTGGCCGCCGGGGAGCAGGCGTCGTGGCCGGCGGACGGGGTGAAGGTGTCGACGTACGTGGCTCCCGCGGCTCGCGCGCGTTCGCCGAGCATGGTGTTGAGCTCCTGTTGCTTCTCGCGCAGGAACGTGACGTCGCCGGGAGCGATGGGCAGGCCACGTCCGCAGCGTGTGCCCTTGGCGGGCAGGATCGACGGGTAGCCGACGACGTAGACCCGGGCCTCGGGCGCACGGCGTTGGATCTCGTTCAGTGCGCGGGTGAGGCGGTCACCCGCGGTGCGGATCTTCTGGGCCACCTTGTCGGTGCCGCCGGAGGTGTACTTCTCCTCGCAGGGTGCCTTGTCGGTGATGTCCGTGACGCGCTCGGCCAGTTTGAAGAGCGTTCCGGTGCCGACGCACTTGGTGATCATCGAACTGAAGCCGATGTCGTTGCCGCCGATGCCGAGCGTGACCAGCCGCGTGTCGGTGTTCAGCGCGGAGAGCTGTGCGGGGTTGGTGCCGTTGCCGGTGGACTGGGGGGTGGTGAGGTCGGAGACGGTGGCGCCACTGCAACTCACGTCACGGAAGTCGGCAGCCTTCAGGCCGAGTTCCTTGGCGACCAGGGCCGGGTAGTTGCGGCCGGAACGGTCACAGCCGGCCGGAGTGCTGGTCTGAGGAGGGATCTTGGGGCCCGAGGTGTACGAGTCGCCGAGTGCGACGTACGGCCCCTTGGATATCTCTTTGTTGTTGCTCTGGTCGCTCTTGCCGCTGCTGTCGGAGTTCTGTCCGATGCTGACGGCGGTGACCAGTACCCCGCAGGCAAGGGCCACGCCCATGCCGGTTCGTGCCAACGGTCCCATTGCTGTGTCCTGTTCTTCGTTGCGGATGCTGGGTTGCGGGGACGTGGCGGTACACATGGAGCGGTGTCGGTGCGGCCCTTGGGGGTCGGGCGAGCGGGGCGGGGCGGTTTACGACGGGCGGACGAGTCCGGTGTCGTAGGCGAAGATGACGGCCTGCACGCGGTCGCGGGCGTCGATCTTCGTGAGGATGCGGCCGATGTGGGATTTGATCGTGGATTCGGCGAGGTGGAGACGCTCGGCGATCTCCTGGTTCGTCCAGCCGGTGGCCATGGCGGTGAGGACTTCGCACTCGCGTTGGGTCAGTTCGGCCAGTCGGCGCTGCTGCTGCGGACTGTGCCCGGGGAGGCGGTCGCTGAAGGCGTCGATCAGTTTGCGGGTGAGGCCGGGGGAGATGACGGCGTCGCCTGCGGCCACGGCCCGGACCCCGGCGACGAGTTCGTCGGGCTGGGCGTCCTTGAGCAGGAAGCCGCTGGCTCCGGCACGCAGGGCGTCGTAGGCGTATTCGTCGAGGTCGAAGGTCGTCAGCACCAGGATGCGTGAACGGCCGCCGGATTCCACGATGCGGCGGGTGGCCTCGATGCCGTCCATGCCGGGCATCCGGACGTCCATGAGGACGACGTCGGGCCGGAGTTCGGCGGTCATACGGACCGCTTCACCGCCGTTGGTGGCCTCACCGACGACGTTCATGTCGGACTGGGCCTCCAGGAGCATGTTGAAGCCCATGCGTTGCAGGGCCTGGTCGTCGACGATGAGGACGGTGGTCATGAGGGGTGCTTCTCCGGGGAGTTGGGCTGCGGGCTGGGGACGAGGAGGGCGCGGACGGACCAGCCGCCGTGAGCGTTGGGGCCTGCGGTGACGGTGCCCTGGTAGAGGGCGGCGCGTTCGCGCATGCCGACCAGGCCACGGCCGCCGCCCGCGCGGGGACGGTTCGTCGAGGGTGTGCGGGCCGGGCCGGTGTCCTCGACGGTGACGCGTACGGCGTCCGGGTCGGCGGTGAGGGACACGTGGACCGAGGTGTCGGGGGCGGCGTACTTGACGGTGTTGGTCAGGGCCTCCTGGACGATGCGGTAGACGGAGAGCTGGATCCCGGGAGGCAGGTCGGTGAGGTTGCCGTGGGAGTCCAGGGTGACGGTGGGACCGGCGGCGCGGACGCGGTCCAGCAGTGGGTCGAGGTCGGTCAGGCCGGGCTGCGGGGCGAGCGGCATGTCGCCCGGCCGGTCGTCCTCCTCGCCGATGACGGAGAGCAGGCGACGCAGTTCGGCCAGTGCGTCACGGCCGCTGGCACTGATGATGCGGAGAGTCTGGGCCCCGCGTTCCGGCTTCTTCTCGGTGAGGGCGGCGGCGCCGTCGGCGAGACCGACGATGACGGCGAGGGTGTGGCCGAGGATGTCGTGCATCTCCCGGGAGACCCGGGCACGTTCCTGCGCTATGGCCAGGCGGGCCTGCTGGTCGCGTTCCTTCCGCAGGGCGTCGATGTAAGCACTGGCCAGCCGGCTGAGCAGGCCCAGTGCGGCGAACGCCGCCATCGCGGTCATGGCCAGCAGGGTCACGACCTCGGGGCGTGTGGCGTGTTCCAGCTGACCGCCCTTCCAGAAGACGGCGGCCCACACTCCGAGCTGCACGGTGGTGATGCCGACGGCGAGAGCGAGTTGCCGGGGGGTGCTGTAGCGGCCGACGTTGAACAGGGCCACGACCCGTGCGGACTCGGCTCCGGTCAACACGCCCAGCGGGAGGGCCACTACGGAGGCGGCGGCGGTCAGGGCGAAGACCAGCATGGGCCGGCGTTCCCGCCACAGGAGAGGGACGGTGAAGGCAACGATGAGCGCCAACTGCGCCGGGACGTCGCCGGTGTTGTAGGGGTTGAGGTAGGAGTTGATGCCGAGCGCGGCGCAGAAGGCCGGTACCCCCCAGTGCCGGACCTTGGGGTGGGCCCGGTCGGCCCGGCGCAGCGCGGCCAGCCGGAAGATGACCGAGGCGATCACGCGCTGTTCGGAATCGTTGGTCAGGGTCTCCAGGACCCGGCGGTCGTCCGGGCCCGGGGCCGCGGGGGCGCTCGGTGTGGTCACGGGGGTCCTTCACGGGTCGGGAGGCCGCCCGCCGGTCCCGGGGGATTGGACCGGCGGGCGGGGCTGGGGAATCGGCCGGTGGGAGGTGGCCGATCCGGTCAGTGGTCGAACAGCGGTCGGCATTGGTCGCTGCTGCGACGCGTCTCCGTCAGCTCTTAGCTCTTACGGAACAGTTTGTTCCGCAGCCCCCTCGTCGGCGTTGCTTTCGGCTCGGCCGTGTCGGCCGATGGGGTGGCGTCGCCATCGCGTGCGCGGCGCTGTCCGAGGCCGGGCAGTCCCGGGATCCTTCCACGGTGGTGCCGGGGAAGCGGCGACGTGAAGCCCGTCGTGTCCGAGGTGTCGGAGCCGGAGCCGTTGGTGAGGACTGACGGGGCGGCGTGGTTGTCCGAGCCCTGGTGGCTCCCCGCGGGTACGCCGGCGAATACGGGTTCGGGTGCGGTGCTCGTCTTCTCGGCGGCCAGGGCCTGGCGGAGCTTCTCACCCTCGACGTCCACGTCGGGCATGACCCGGTCCAGCCACTTGGGCAGGGCCCAGGCGCGGCGTCCGAGCAGAGTCATGACCGCCGGAACGATGGTCATGCGGACCACGAAGGCATCGAAGAACACGGCGGAGCCGAGGCCGAGGCCGATGGACTTGATGAGTGCCACGTCGTCGAGGAGGAAGCCGGAGAACACCGAGATCATGATGATCGCCGCCGCGGTGACCACGCGGGCACTGTGCTTGAAGCCCTGGACGATCGCCTGCGTGGGTTCGGCGCCGTGGACGTACTCCTCCCGCATCCGGGTGACGAGGAAGACCTCGTAGTCCATGGCGAGTCCGAAGACCACGCCGATCAGCAGGATGGGCAGGACGCTCACGATCGGCGCGGTTTCCTGGATGCCGAAGAGGCCCTTCAGCCAGCCCCACTGGAAGACGGCGACCACGACGCCGAGCGTGGCGCCCACGCTGAGGAGAAAGCCGAGGGCCGCCTTGAGCGGGACCAGGATCGAGCGGAAGACCAGCAGGAGAAGGATCAGCGCCAGGCCGACCACGATCGCCAGGTAGGGGATGAGGGCCTGGCCGAGCTTGCTGGAGACGTCGATGTTGACGGCGGTGGTGCCGGTCACCATCAGGTCGGCACCCGTGTCCTTGTGCAGCGTGCCGCTCTGGGCACGGATGTCCTTGACCAGGTCCTTGGTGGCCTGGCTGCTCGGCGCGCTCTTCGGGATGGCCCCGATCAGGGCCACGTCGCCGGACTCGTTGAACGCGGCGTCGCGCACCGCGGCCACGTCGGGCAGCTTCTTGATCCGCGCCACCGCGTCCGCGGCGGCTGCCTTCGGGTCCTTGCTGTCGCGGGCGTCGACCACCACGGTCAGGGGACCGTTGAAGCCGGGACCGAAGCCCTTGCTGAGGGTGTCGTAGGCGACGCGCTGGGTGCTGTCGGGGGACTTCATGGAGTCGTCGGGCAGGGCCAGGCGCAGGGACATGGCAGGGATGGTCAGCAGGCCCAGGCCGATCACCGCGACGGCGAGGACCTTGACCGGGTTGCGGGTGACGAACTTGGCCCAGCGCACGCCCATGGCCTCGCCCTCGCCGCGTTCTTCCAGGGCGTGCATGCGGCGGCTGAGGAGCTTGCCCTTCATGATCCGCGTCCCGGCGAAGCCCAGCATCGCGGGCAGCAGGGTCAGCGCGATGACCACGGCGACAGCGACCGCGAAGGCGGAGGCCAGGCCCATCGAGGTGAGCATCTTGATGCCGATGACACTCAGGCCCGCCAGCGCGATGATCACGGTGAGGCCGGCGAAGACGACGGCGGATCCGGCGGTGCCCAGGGCCCGCCCGGCGGCTTCCTCCGGATCATGGCCGTCGCGGATCTCGTTGCGGTAGCGGGAGACGATGAACAAGGCGTAGTCGATGGCCACTGCCAGACCCAGCATCAGAGCCAGTGTCGAGGCGGCCGAGGCCATGTCCACGAACGAGGTGGCGATGGTGATGCACATGACGGCCACGCCCACGCCGAGGATCGCGGTCAGGAGCGGGAGTCCGGCCGCGATCAGCGAGCCGAAGGTGATCACCAGAACGACCGCGGCGACCGCGAGACCGATCAGTTCGGCAGCCTTGCTGGCCGCCTTGTCCTCGACCGCGTCACCACCCATGCTGACCGTCAGCCCGGCCTTCTCACCCTCCGCGGCGACCTTGTTCAGGACCTCGTGCGCGGCGCTGCTGACGTCCGACTTGGCGACCTTGTAGGACACCTGGGTGTAGGCGATGGAGCCCGACTTGCTGACCAGACCACTGGTGAACGGGTCGGAGACGCTCGCCACCTGCGGCGACGTCTTCAACTCGGCCACCAGCGAGGTGATTTCCGCCTTGTTGGCGGCGGAGGTGAGCTTCTGGCCGGAAGGGGCCTCGAAGACGACCCGGGCGGTGGCGCCGGAGGCGGAGGCCTGCGGGAACTCCTTCTGCAGCAGGTCGATGGCCTTCTGGGACTGCGTGCCCGGCAGTGTGAAGCTGTCCGAGGTGGAGCCGGTGGAACTCATGGCGCCGATGCCTACGGCGGCCAGGACGGCGATCCACAACATCAGGAACAGGCGTCGTCGCCGGAAGGCGAGCCGTCCCAGTCGATAGAGGAAGGTGGCCACGGGGTACTCCCACCAGGAGAAGAGATCATTACGTGAGCAGGGCCTGATCGACCCTTGATCTCAAGCTAGGGGCGGTTTTCCGCGCTCCCTGCCCCCTGTGGCATCGAATCGACAGGCCCCGATTAGTACCGCAGGACTAATGCCCTCCTCCTGACAACGTGGCGACCGGCCGTGCTCCGGTCAGCCGGGGACGGTGACCACCACCCTGCCCCGCCCGCCCGCGTCGACCCGTTCGTGGGCCTTGGCGATGTCCTCCAGCGGGTAGCGGTCCGCGATGTCGACGGTGAGGGCGCCGACCGCGGCGGCCGCGGTCAGATCACGCGCGGCCTGTCGCTTCGCCACGGCGGGGAAGTCGTCACTGCCGAGCAGCCGCAGGGTGACGTTGTTGAACAGCAGGGGCCAGAAGGGGAGTTCGGTACGGTCGGCGTGGGTGCCGTAGGCGGCGATGACGGCGTCGAGCGCGGTGACCGCGTTGTCGAGGTCGGCGTTGGCCGACAGGGACACCTCGACTACGCGGTGGACACCGCCCGGCGCGTACGAGCGGATCGCTGCCGCCGGGTCGGCCGAATCCAGGGCGACGGCGTGGGAGACGGCGGTCGCGTCGACGTGGGCGAGGTCGTCGCCACGGCGGACGGTGCCGATGACGGTGGCGCCGCCCCAGCGGGCGAGCTGGGCGGCCAGGGAGCCGACGCCGCCGAGCACACCGTGGACGAGGACGATACGGCCGTCGACCGGGCCGTCCGCGAAAACGGCGCGGTGAGCGGTGATGCCGGGGATGCCCAGACTCGCGCCGAGCTCGTCGGTGAGGTGGTCGGGGAGACGTACAGCCTGCTGATCGGGTACGACGGTGTACTGGGCGGCGGTGCCGAAGGGCCGGTAGGACTGGGCGCCGTACATCCACACCCGGTCTCCGACGCGATGGGTGTCGATGCCGTCGCCCACTTCGTCGATGACGCCGGCGGCGTCGCTGTGCGGGACGACCCTCGGATACGGCATGGAGGAGCCCAGCCAGCCGCGCCGCTTCTTGGTGTCGCCGGGATTGACGCCCGAGATGGCCACGCGGACGCGCACCTCGCCGGGGCCGGGGTGGGGGTCGGGCAGTTCACCGGCGTGCAGGACATCGGCGGCGGAGCCCTGCCGGTCGTACCAGGACGCGAGCATGGATGTGCCTCCGGGGTCTATCAGGGGTTCTCAGGCGGTTGTTCACCCAGGACCTCGCGGAGCCAGGCGCGTTCGGCGCGGCTGGTCGCGCGGGCGGTGAGGAGCAGGCCACGCCGGTAGGGGTCGGCGACCTCCTCGGCGCGCAGGGGCCGGTCACCGTCGTAGAAGAAGCTCACCGGCTCCTCCAGGAACGCCAGGCGTCGACGCAGTACCGCGTGCTGTTCGGCGATGTCAGGGAGGTGCGAGAGGAAGGACAGCACCGTGTAGAAACGGGTGAAGTCGGTGATCTCGTGGTCGGCCGGCTTGCGCAGGCGCTCCAGCATGTCGGCGCGGCCGGCCTCGGTCAGGCTGAGCATGTAGCGGCCCGCACCGGCGCGCGGATCGGCCCGCCGTTCCAGCAGGCCCGCCTTCGCGAGGCGGTTGATGGCCGGGTAGAGGGTGCCGTCACTGACCGGCCGGGTGTAGCCGGTCAGGTCCGAAACGCGTCGGCGCAGCTCATGACCCGGTAGGGGGCCCTCGGCCAGGAAGCCCAGTATCGCGAGTTCCAGCATGCGGCCATTTTCTCACGTGTGTCATCGAATCGATATCTACATCGAATCGATGTCTTGGTCGGTTTTGGCCGTCAGACTTCGGAAGTCGGCCTGCCTGCGACAGTCTCCGCGACGGGTTGGGTGCCCGGAGCGGCGTCCGTCGACCGCCGGAGGGGGGCGAGGGCCGCGACGGCGAAGGTCACGGCTGCGGCGGCGACGCCTGTCTCCCTCCAGGCGGGAGGGGGTCGGGCTTTCGCCCTTGGGGACGGGGGCTTCGAGGCGTGAACTCGTCGACAAATGAGTTCGCCTAGTGAAATATGGTTCACCACAATCTGGGGTGGCCGCGTATCCCGTTCGGTAACCCGCTTGAATCCCGCGTGCTGACCGTGCCCGGTGGCCGGTCCTTTGAGGAGTCGTCGATGAGCAGTAGCGAGTTTCCGGAGGCCAGGACGGTGGCGGGCGCTGTCCGCGGTCGTCGTGAGGGTGGCCTGGAGGTCTTCCGGGGTATCCCGTTCGCGCAGCCGCCGGTGGGTGCGGCGCGCTTCGCGGCGCCGCGACCCGTGGACGGCTGGGACGGTGTGCGGGAGGCGTTCGCGTTCGGTCCGCCTCCTCCGCAGGAGCAGGCGGGTCCCGAGCCCGAGGCTCCCGCCGGTCTTCCGGCCGGTGACGACTGGCTGACGGTCAACGTGTGGACGCCCGAGACGGACCCGGCCGCGCGGCGGCCGGTGATGGTGTGGATCTACGGCGGCGCGTACAAGTTCGGCTCCGCCGACGACCCGGCCTATGACGGCAGTCGCCTCTCGCGTGACGGCGAGTTGGTCGTGGTCACCCTCAACTACCGAGTCGGCATCGAGGGGTTCGCCCTGATCGAGGGCGCGCCCGCGAACCGCGGTCTGCTCGACCAAGTCGCGGCTCTGGAGTGGGTGCGCGAGAACATCACCGCCTTCGGTGGCGACCCCGAGCAGGTCACCGTCTTCGGCGAGTCCGCGGGTGCCGGGTCCATCGCCGCCCTGATGGCCATGCCGCGGGCGCGGGGTCTGTTCCGACGGGCCATCACCCAGAGCGTGCCGGGTACCTTCTTCTCCTCCGCGTTGGCCGGTGACATCGCCGAGGTGCTGGCAGGTGGGTTGGGGCTGCGCCCGACGGTCGCCGATCTGTCCGGTGTGGATCCGCGCAAGCTGCCCGAGGCGGGAGCCGATCTGACCGGCCGGATGCGCGGGTACGTGGAGCGCTGGGGGCCGGTCGCTCTGACTCCGACCCCGTTCTCGCCCGTCGTCGACGGCGATGTCCTGCCCACCACGCCGTGGCAGGCCCTCGCGAGCGGCGCCGCGCGGGACGTGGAGCTGATCGCCGGGCACAACAGGGACGAATACCGCCTCTTCCTGATGCTGGGCGGGCTGCTCGGCCAGGTGGACGAGGGGCTGGCCTCGATGGCGCTGGGCCTGTTCGGACCGGGGCCGGAGAGCGAGGCGGCCTACCGTGGCGCGTTTCCGGACGCTTCGGCGGAGTATCTGTTCGAACTGGTGCAGTCCGACTGGCTGTTCCGGATGCCGTCGCTGCACCTGGCGGAGGCGCAGGTGGCAGGCGGCGGCCGGGCGCACGTGTACGAACTCACCTGGGCCGCGCCCGCCAACGGCGGCGCCCTGGGCGCCTGTCACGGACTCGACGTGCCGTTGACGTTCGGCGTCTACGGCGGTCTCGGCGCCATGCTGACCGGTCCCGTCCCCTCGCCGGAGACCGAGGCGCTCTCCGCCCGCTTCCGCTCCGCCTGGACCTCCTTCGCGACCACGGGTGACCCGGGCTGGCCCGCGTACGATCCCGAGCGCCGCCTCGTCCAACTCCTCGACACCGAACCGACGGTGACCGCGTACCCGGAGGAGGCCGTCCGTCGACTCTGGGAACAGCACACCTTCGCCGCGCTGCCCCTGACGACGGCGTAGCCCCGCCACCTCCGCACCTCCGCTCCATGGCCGGCCGGCTGATCACTGGTCGGCCGTCCCGGCCGTCGCTCACCGTTGCCACCCTCCCGTCGCCGAGCGAGAGGGGAGTGGCCGGAGCGGTACCGGTCCGGGCCTGTACTCAGGCTCACTCGCGGGGACGTGCCACCGGCGCACAGCGTGCTGCTCACGGACCACGGCGCGTAGAGGTCGCGCGGACAGGTGCGGTCGGGTCATCCGACGCAGCAGCCTTGTCACCGGACCTTTCGTCCTGTTGGCTTGCGGCGGAGTTTCGAGTGGCAGCTCAAAGGCGAGGCGTACGAGTGACAGTTCGGGGCGGCACGCGCGGGGATGCGCAGTACGGTTTGCTCACCAGCATCGCCGGCGAGGCGGGAGTGTCGCTCAGCACCGTGTCGAAGGTCGTGCACCGGCGTGCCGACGTCGGAGCGGCGACGCGAGCCCGGGTCGAGGACCTGCTGACACGCCACGGGTATGTCCGCCCGGGAGAACCCGATCCCGCGGCGTCGCGTCAGATCATCGCGGTGTTCCGTGACCTGTCGGGGCCGTACACGCTGGAAGTCGTCCGCGGGATCGTGGACGCGGCGGACGAACTGGGCCTGGACGTGGTGACCGGGACGACGGGTCACCGTTCGATCTCCCAGTGGCTCGAGGAGTGCGTGGCACTCGACGCGGCGGGCCTGATCATCGTGATCTCCATGCTGGCCGAGGAAGACCAGCGCCGGATCGTCGAGCGGCGGCTTCCCGTGGTGCTGATCGACCCGCTGAGCGCACCGACGCACGACATTCCGAGCATCGGCGTGACGAACTGGAGCGGGGCCAGGGAAGCGGTACAACACCTGTTGGGCCTCGGGCACACCCGGATCGGCATGGTCGCGGGCCGTTCGCACTCGCTGGCCGGGGCCGCGCGGCTGCACGGCTACCGGGCCGCCCTGGAGGAGGCGGCGATCGCGTACGACCCGGCGATCGTGCGCTCGACCGACTTCGACTTCGAAGAAGGGCTGCTCGCCAGCCTGCAGATCCTGCGCTCCGCTAGTCCACCCACCGCCGTCTTCGCGGCAAGTGACGCGCAGGCGCTCGGCGTCCTGGAAGCGGCCCGTCAGCACGGGTTCAGCGTTCCCGAGGACCTGGCGGTCATGTCCTTCGACGACACCCTTGTGGCGGCCATGGCCTGTCCGCCACTGAGCGCGGTGCGCCAGCCGTTCGAGGAACTGGGCGCCGAGGCCACCAGGGTGCTCGTGCAACTCGCGGAGGGGCGACCGCCCGCGTCGTCCCGGATCGAGTTGGCGACGGAGCTCGTGCTGCGCACCTCGACGTCGGTGCGCAGGCGAGTCGACACACAGTGAGCGATTGCCGGGCGCACACCTTGCACCGTTGTGGTTGCCCCGGGGGCGGGCGTCCCGCCTCCGCCCGCCCCTGAGGCTTCAGGCGAGCGGGACGGTCACCGTGGTGGGGACGTTCGGCAGCAGGTGTACGGTCCGCCGCCGGTCCGAGCCGTCACGGCACACGAGGACGATGTCCCGCTCCAGTGGCGAGGTGAGAACCACCTTCGCGAGGCCCTCGGACACATCCCACGTCAGCTCGTCGACGCCGACCCCGGCGCGCGTGGCGAGGCCGCGCAGGCTGCCGGACCGCCACTCCGGGGGCCGGGCCGGCAGGAGTTCCACGATCCCGGGCCGGGAGTCGAGCAGCATCTCCACGACCACGGCCGGCAGACAGTGGGCGGCGTCCGCGTTGTAGATCTCCAGATCGGGGTTGTGCGAGGTCATCAGCGACCGGAAGACCATGTTGCGGCCCACGATCTTGAGGACGTTCTCCTTCGCCGTCCCACTGTCCTTGAGGCGTGCGGCGACCAGGGCGCGGTGCAGGCTGCCGTGCGCGGAGAGGTTCTCGTCACCCCGTCGCAGCAGGGCTTCGCGAGCCGCGGCGGCCAGGTCGGGGGTGTCGTCCGGGGTGATGTCGTGCAGCGGCCACACCGGGTAGAGGTGGCTGATGTGCCGATGGTCGTCGGCGGTCTCCAGTCCCGGCCACGCCCACTCGGCGAGCGCCCCCTGACTGTCGACGCGGTAGGGCGGCAGCCGCTCCGCCAGCGCGCGCCAGCGGCCGACCGCGGCCTGCTCGATGCCGAGGCGGGTGCAGACCTCGGCGGCGGTGGCGAGCGCGTGCCGGGCCGCGGCCAGGTCCATGGTCGCGTTCACCCCGGACATGCCCCGCCCGTCGCGAGGGCCGACCTCGGGGGAGTAGGAGGGGACCAGGACGACGTGTCCGTCTTCGTCCTCGCGGGTGAGGAAGTCCTCGAAGAAAACGGCGGCCTCGACAAGCCAGGGGGCGAGGGTGCGGGCGAGGAAGTCGTCGTCGCCGGTCGCCTGCCAGTACTCGTACAGCGGGAACAGCAGCCAGTCCGCGCCGGCCAGCCACATGGTCCAGGGCCAGTCGTCATTCAGGTGGAAGAGCAGCCCGTGTTCGCCGTCCGTCCGGCTGGGGGCCAGGATCCCGCGGGTGCCGTAGATCGTGCGGGCGTTGGTGCGCCAGTCGTCGATCTGACCGTCGATCAAGTCGGCGTACGGCGCGATGAGTTCGGGCATGCCGGTGAGGACCGCCCCGGCCATCTGGAGGTTGATGTTGGCGTCGGTGGTGTAGTCGCCGGACCAGGCGGCGCCCCATTCGCCGAGCCACAGGCCGGTCAGCCGGGGCGGCAGTACCCCGCTGGAGCTGAGCAGCAGGTAGCGGCCGGAGTGGAACAGCGCCTCGATCAGCGCGCCGTCCAGCGTCTTGGTGTCGGCACGGGCGATCAGCTCGCCCACGGGGAGGTCGCGGTCGCTGTCGGGCACACCCAGGTCGAGTTCGGCGCGGCCGTAGAGTTCGCCGTGGACGGGCGCATGCCGGGAGAGCAACTCGTCGTATGCAGCGGGCAGTTCGGCCAGGGCCGCGCGGAGCGCGTCGATGCGGGGGAGAGGCGCCGACCGGTCCATCCGGGTCAGCAGAACGACGCGCGTCGCTCCTTCGACACGGACCGTGTCCCCTTCCGCCGCGACCCGGCCGCCCGTGACGACGGCCCGGGTCACGCCGGTGAATCCCGCCGCACCGGGACCGGGCGGATACTCGCCCACGACGGCGAGTGACGCCTCGCCGGCCCCGGTGACCTCGGCGGACGTCGTGAAGGTGACCTCGGCGGGGCGGCCCGACAGCTCTCCGGACAGTCGTAGGGCCAGGTCGAGCCGCGGACCGGTGATCTCGACGACCGCGACGGCGTCGGTGCGCGACACGAACGCACGCCGTCCCCACTCCCGTTCCCCGTCGGACCAGCTGACCCGCACCTCGCCCGTGGCGAAGTCGGTGACCCGGCGGTAGTGCTCGACAGGGCCGTCCCCGGCGGTCGTGTCCACATGAAGCATGTGCCCGGGGTGGAAGGACTGTGTCCAGGCCATCCCCCTGCCGTCGGAGAACTCGCGCTGTGCCCGCTCCCGTTCCCCGGCGAGGGCCAGGTCGCGAACCTGTTCAAGACGGTCGGCGACGGCCGGCGGACGCATCCCGAGGGACTCGTTGGGCAGCACGTAACGGTGGTGGTTGTGGACGATCCGCTCCCGGTGGGGGTGCCCGAACACCATGATTCCGTACTCGCCGTTCCCGGAGAGGAACGCGTCCTCCCAGCGGTCGGCGGGTTGTGTGTCGTGGATGCTGTGCACCGGCATTCCCGGCCTCCCGGAAGTAACGTGCCTGAGCGGCTCGAACAGGCTGCGGGGGAGCCTACAAGAGGTGGCCGATCGGGTCGCGAAAGACTTTCGCAGCCCTTGAGTTCCCGCGTTTCCGCAGGTGTACGGCGCTTTGGGCGCTCCGGCCCGGCCTGTCGTGATCGAGCCGGCGTGTACGTTCGCTCAGCACGCGATCAGAACAGGCCAACGGACGGGGTACGGGAGGTCCACACCGCAGTGACGGGCCCAACCAGCTCCCGCCGGAACGCCCAGTACGGGCTTCTCGCCTCGATAGCCGACGAGGTCGGCGTCTCGCCGGCGACCGTGTCCAAGGTCGTCCACAGGCGGCGTGACGTGTCCCAGGCGACACGCGCTCGCATCGAGGCGCTGCTGGCCGAACGTGGGTTTGTCCGTACGTGGGAGGCCGAAGCCCGTCGGCGACGGCAGATCCTTGCGGTGTTCCGCGACCTGGCGGGACCGTACACCCTGGAAGTGGTCCGCGGCATCGTGGACTCGGCGGCCGAGATCGGTGTCCACACGACCGTCGGCACGACGAGTCGGCGCTCCGTCGCACAGTGGTTGGAGGAGTCTCAGAAGCTGGACGCCCTCGGGGTCGTCATCGTCATCTCCACTCTCGTCGAGCGGGACGAGCGCCGGATCCTGGAGCAGCGGATTCCGGTGGTGCTCGTCGATCCCCTGAACGCGCCGTCCGGGGACATCCCCAGTGTCGGGGTGGCGAACTGGCACGGCGCGACGACCGCTGTCCAGTACCTGATCGACCTCGGACACCGCCGCATCGGCATGCTGGCCGGCCGGTCGCACTCGCTGGCCGGGTCCGCGCGCCTGCACGGCTACCGGGCCGCCCTGACGGAGGCCGGGATCCCTTTCGACGCCACGCTCGTGCGCTCGACGGACTTCGACTACGGCGAGGCACTGCGCGCCGCCCGCAGTGTGCTGGAGCGGGACGAGAGACCAACCGCTCTCTTCGCCGCCAGTGACGTCCAGGCGCTCGGCGCGATGGAGGCCGCCCGGCAACTGGGCATCGCCGTACCGCGCGGGCTGTCGGTGATGTCGTTCGACGACACCCTCGTGGCCGCCATGGCCTCGCCGCCGCTGAGCGCGGTGAGGCAGCCGTTCAGGGAACTGGGCCAGGAGGCCACGCGCGTCCTCCTGAACCTCGCCGACGGCAGACCGCCCGCGACGACGCGCAGGGAACTCGCGACCGAACTCGTCGTGCGCATGTCCACGGCGCCGCCCGAAACCGGGAAATAGGGACGAACCCGAGCCGGTTCCGCAAGCCCTCGGGTAGCGAAAGTCTTTCGGAAGTGATTTCGCTCCGATATTGCCGCGGCCGAATTGCGCCGCTTAACGTGACCGACGCCAGCTCAACCGC
Organism: Streptomyces sp. NBC_01478; assembly: GCF_036227225.1. Lineage (GTDB taxonomy): Bacteria > Actinomycetota > Actinomycetes > Streptomycetales > Streptomycetaceae > Streptomyces. The sequence continues at coordinate 9,984,506 of NZ_CP109444.1, forward strand.
AGGAGCAACGGAACCGCAACACTTGCGCAACAGCGCCTGACGGTCATGGCCATCGACCCAGATCCCTCAGTGCGGGCAGGCCCGGGACGGCCTGCCGGGTGCAGCGCACCCGCGAAGGGGATCCTGCCGACTCGAAAGGTGTTCAACGATGAACAGTGTGTCCCGGAGATGGTTCCTCACCGCTACGGCGGCGACCACGCTGAGCGTCACCGTGGCCGGCTGCGGTTCGTCGGGCAGCTCCACGTCCTCGCCCACGGGCAACGTCGACTTCTGGACGCTGCAGGACCCGACCAACTCGGTCCAGAAGTCGGCGGTGGACACCTTCAACTCCGCCGGCAAGGGCAAGGTCAGCATGACCGTGATCGCCACCGACGGGTACAAGGACAAGCTGCGGACCGCGATGGGCTCGGCCAAGATGCCCGGGGTGTTCTTCAGCTGGGGCGGCGGCAGCCTGAACGACTACGTCACGGCCGGGAAGCTGGTCACGCTGGACACGGCCCTGGAGTCCCACTTCCTGCCGTCCGCCCTGGCCGCGGGCAAGGTCGGCGGCAAGCTGGTCGCCATCCCCTGCCGGGGCACCCAGCCGGTGTTCCTCTTCTACAACAAGAAGCTCTTCGCCGACGCGGGCGTTCAGCCGCCGACGACCTACGCCGAGCTGCAGAACCTGGTCAAGGTCTTCAAGGGCAAGGGGATCACCCCCTTCGCGCTCGCCGGCAACGCCAGCTCCTCGTGGACCGAGCTGATGTGGGTCGAGTACCTCGTCGACCGCCTCGCGGGGCCGAAGCTGTTCGACAAGATCCAGGGCGGCGACTGGTCGCAGTGGAAGGACCCCGCCGTCCTCAAGACCGCGCAGATGATCAAGGAGCTGGTGGACAGCGGCGCGTTCGGCAAGAAGTTCGGATCGGTCAACTACGGCGCCGGCGGCACCTCCACACTGCTCAACAAGGGCAAGGCGGCGATGGTGCTGATGGGCTCGTGGGAGTACGCGACCCAGCTGGCCGAGGCCCCCGACTTCGCGAAGAACGGCCTGGGATACGTGGCCTTCCCCTCTGTGGTGGGGGGCAAGGGCGATGCCGCCAACGTGGTCGGCAACCCCACGAACTACCTTTCGGTGACCACTTCCGCCGCCAAGCAGACCGCGACGGACTTCCTGCAGACCACCTACAGCGACAGCTACGTGCAGGGGCTGGTCGAGAAGGGTGAGGTGCCGGTCACCTCCAACGCCGCGCAGTACCTCACCAAGGCGGCCGACCCGGCGTACGCCAAGTTCCAGTACGACCTGGTGCAGAAGGCCCCTTCCTTCACCCAGTCATGGGATCAGGCGCTCGGTCTCACCCTCGGCACGCCGCTGCTGACCGAGATCCAGAAGCTGTTCAACGGGCAGAGCTCGCCGGAGCAGTTCGTCAGCGCGGTTCTGGCGATCAAGAAGTAGGAAGGCGCGTCCACGTGGTCTCCGCAACGACTTCGCGTCCCGTGCCTCAGCAACGGGTTCGTGACCGGGCCGCTCCCCCCACCCTGGAGCGGCCCGGCGTGGCCTGGGCGGTTCCCGGGCTGCTGTTCTTCCTCGTCTTCGCCGTCGCGCCGATGGTGGGCGTGCTGTACCTCTCCTTCACGCACTGGGACGGCCTGAACGCACCGCAGTTCACCGGCACGGAGAACTGGTCGCGGTTCTTCGGCGACAGCCAGGTCTGGCAGTCCACCTCGGTCACGGGGGTCCTGCTGATCGGGAACATCGTGGTGCAGGCGCCGGTCAGCATCCTGCTGGGCGTCTGGGCGGCCGGTCCCCAGCGCAACCGGGCGATCCTGTCGGCGCTGTTCTTCCTGCCGCTGCTGCTGTCCACGGCGGCAACGGCCGTCATGTGGCGCCAGCTGCTGGACCCGAACTTCGGCCTGCCGTCCAAGTTCGAATGGCTCTTCGGTTCCAATCCGATGGGCACCCAGCAGGGCGCGATCGCCTGCCTGGTCCTCGTGACCACCTGGCAGTTCGTCCCCTTCCACAGCCTGCTCTACCAGGGCGCCGCCCGGGCCATCCCGCACACGCTCTACCAGGCGGCGGCGATCGACGGCGCGGGTCGGGTCCGGCAGTTCGTCCACATCACGCTGCCGCAGCTGCGCAACACGATGATCACTTCGACCATCTTCATGGTCGTCGGCGGTCTCACGGCCTTCGACATCGTCCTGCTGCTGACCAACGGCGGCCCCGGCACCGACACGGCGATCCTGCCGTTCTCCATGTACCAGACGGCCTTCCGGACATACGACTACGGCTACGCGAGCGCCATCGCCAGCTTCCTGCTGCTGCTCGCCACCGCCGCTTCCGTTCTCCTCACGAAGCTCAGCGGGTACGACAAGATGACGAGCACGATGGAGGGGCTGTGAGGACGCGCCCGAACTACCTCGCCGGCGCCGCCGCCCTGGTCTGGCTGCTGATCATCGGCGTCCCGCTGTACGCGCTGGTGAACACGGCGGTACAGCCGCAGACGACGTACACCGACAAGGGTCCCGTCTCGATCCCCGACACCGTGACCCTGGACAACTTCCGCACGGTTCTGGACAGCGGCTTCCTGCAGTACATCTGGAACACCGTCGTCGTCGCGGTGGCCACGGTCGCCATCGTGCTGGCGCTCGCGGTCCCGATCAGCTACGCCGTGGTGCGCGGGCGGGGCTGGCTGACCAAGGGCGTGTTCCGCCTGTTCCTGCTGGGCCTGGCGATCCCCTCGCAGGCGGTGATCATCCCGCTGTTCCTGATCATCAACAATCTCGGCTTCTACGACACCTTGTGGGGCATCATCCTGCCCACCGCCGCGTTCGCGCTGCCGGTGAGCGTGCTGGTCCTCAGCGGCGGGATGCGGGACATCTCCAACGAGCTGTACGAGGCCATGGCACTGGACGGCGCAAGCCCGGCACGGACCCTGCTGACGCTGGTCGTCCCGATGGCGAAGTCGGCCATCGCGACCACGTGCGTCTTCACGGCCCTGCAGGCGTGGAACGGCTTTCTGTTCCCGCTGATCATGACCCAGTCGAACGACAACAAGGTGGTGACGCTGGGCCTGTACAACTTCGTCTCCGAGTACGGGTCGAACGTGCCGGCCCTGCTGGCCGCGGTGCTGATGTCCGCGGTTCCCATCCTCGTCGTCTACCTCTTCGCCCGCCGCGCCCTCGTCGCGGGTCTGATGGGAGCCGGCGGCAAGTAACGGTGCCGCGTTCCCGCCGGGTGAGCCGAACCGGGACGCCGCCCCGTTCGGGGCCCGGACGCCGAAGGCGCCGACTCCCCCGTGCGACGCGGTCCGGCGTGTCTGCCTCCCCATGACCGCCGGACCGGCGTCCGGGCCCACTCCTTTCCCGGTCGGCGGTGCTTCCTCGACCTCTTGGACCATTCGCGCGCTCTCGCGCACCCCCCCCCGCAACAGAACGGATGAGACCTTGACGATCAGCGACGAGCGCCCGACGACCGGGCTGTGGAACGATCCCGCCCTGCCGGCGTCCGTTCGCGCGCGGGCCCTCCTCGACACCATGACCAGGGCCGAGAAGGTCGCACAGCTCGGCAGCACCTGGCCCGGCCACGACGAGTCCGGCGACGTGGCCCCGATGCAGGACACCTTCCGCGGCGCCGAGAGCTTCGACGAAGCGATCGTCGACGGCCTCGGGCATCTGACCCGGGTGTTCGGTACGGCGCCGGTCGACCCGGAGGCGGGCCGCAAGCGCCTCGCGGAGTTCCAGGAGCGGGTGACGGCGGCGAACCGCTTCGGTATCCCGGCCATCGCGCACGAGGAGTGCCTCACCGGTTTCACCGCCTGGCAGGCCACGGTCTATCCCACACCGCTCGCCTGGGCGGCCACCTTCAACCCCGCCCTCGTCCACCGTATGGCCGCGGCCATCGGCTCGGACATGGCTGCCGTCGGCATCCACCAGGGACTGTCACCCGTCGTGGACGTCGTACGCGACTACCGCTGGGGCCGGGTGGAGGAGACCCTCGGCGAGGACCCCTACCTCGTTTCGGAACTCGGCCTGTCCTACGTGCAGGGGCTGCAGTCGGGCGGCGTCGTCGCCACGCTGAAGCACTTCGCCGGCTACTCCGCCTCCAGGGCCGCCCGCAACCACGCCCCCGCCGCCGTCGGTCCCCGTGAACTCGCCGACCTGATCCTCGTGCCGTTCGAGAAGGCCGTGGTGAAGGGCCGGGTCGGCTCGGTCATGAACGCCTACAACGACATAGACGGCGTGCCCTGCGGCGCCAGCGAGGAACTCCTGACCCGGCTGCTGCGCGAAAGCTGGGGATTCGAGGGCACGGTGGTGTCCGACTACTGGGCGATCGCATTCCTCGCCTCCCTGCACCACGTGGCGGCCGACATCCCGGGCGCGGCACGTGCCGCGCTCCGGGCCGGGATCGACGTCGAACTGCCCCACACCACCGCATACGGCGAGCCGCTCCTGGACGAAGGCGTGCCGGCGGATCTCGTCGACCGCGCCGTACTGCGGGTCCTGACCCAGAAGGCCGAACTCGGCCTGCTCGATCCCGACTGGAAGCCCGGGCAGTACACCGCTCCCGCGGACTTCGACTCGGCCCGAAACCGCTCCGTCGCCCGCGAGTTGGCGGAGGAGTCCGTCGTCCTGCTCGACAACTCCTCGGACCTGCTGCCGCTCGCCGGCGCGCGCTCCGTCGCCGTCATCGGTCCTGCGGCCGACGACGTCCGGTGCCTGTTCGGCTGCTACTCGTTCCCCAACCACGTACTGCCCCACCACCCCGACACCCCCCTGGGCGTCGAGGCGCCCACGGTGCTCGACGCCTTCCGGCGCGAGTTCCCCGACGCCGAGGTCCGCCACGAGACCGGTTGCCAGGTCATTGGGGACGACCGTAGCGGCATAGCCGCCGCGGTGGCTGCCGCCGCCGCGGCCGACGTGACGGTCCTCGTCGTCGGTGACCGCTCCGGGTTGTTCGGACACGGTTCCTCCGGCGAGGGCTGCGACGTCAGCGTGCTGACACTTCCCGGAGTCCAGGACGAACTGGTGGAGGCCGTCCTCGACGCGGCGAACCAAGCCGTCCTCGTCGTCCTCTCGGGCCGTCCGTACGCCATCGGCCGGCATGCCCGGCGGGCGGGCGCCACTGTCCAGGCATTCTTCCCCGGCGAGGAAGGGGCGGCGGCGGTCGCCGGTGTCCTCTCGGGCCGGATCAACCCCTCCGGGCGCCTTCCGGTCCAGATCCCGGGCGACGAGGCGGGCCAGCCGGGCACCTACCTGGCGCCACCGCTCGCCCTCAAGAGCGACGGCGTGAGCAACATCGACCCCACACCCGCGTTCCCGTTCGGACACGGTCTGTCGTACACGACCTTCGAGATCGAGAGCGCGTCCGTCGACGAAGCCGTCGTGTCCGTCGACGCGACGATCACGTTGCGGGCCAGGGTCTCCAACACCGGTGAGCGCGCGGGCACTTGCGTCCCCCAGCTCTACCTCACCGACCCGGTCGCCTCGGTCACCCGCCCGGTCCGCCAGCTCATCGCGTTCACCCGCGTCGACCTCGCCGCCGGTGAGACCCGTGTCGTCGAGTTCGAGGTCCACACGGACATGGCCGCCTTCACCGGGAGAGACCTTCGCCGACGCGTCGAACCCGGCGACCTCACGCTCACCGTCGCCCGGTCGGCGGGCGACCGCGGCATTCCCGTCCAGGTGACCCTGCAAGGAGACGAGCGCATCGTCGACAGCACCCGCACCATGACCGCCCCCGTCAGGGTGCTCCCGGGCTGACCTCGGGTACTCCGTCGGCCAGGAGGCTCCCCGTGTCAGGTGCGGGGAGCCTCCTGGAGGGCGTCTGGAAAGCCTGTCAGTGGGCTGATCTTTCGAGGCGGCGCACGAGGAGCATGGTCATGGAGAGGTGGACGGCGTTCTCCGAGCAGACGCGCAGGTACTCGTAGTCCTTCGACAGGCGGCGGCACCGTCCCAGCCAGGCGAATGTCCGCTCCACCACCCAATGCCGCTCGACCACCGAGAAGAGGGGCACTGCCGGTGGTGGTGCCCCTCTTTCGCCCAGGTCGAGCGGAATCCTCCGTCGCGGCGCTGCACGACTTCCACGGTGATGCCGGTGGCTTCCCGGGCCCAGGCGCGGAGGCCGGCGCCGCGGTAGCCCTGGTCCGCTCCCACGTGCCGAAGGCGCGGAGAGGCATCAGCGGCCCGGGAGAACAGCACCACGGCACCATCGCGACCGCCGACGCCGGTCGGGCTCACGCAGACCACCAAAGCAGTGCCACAGGTGTCGACGAGCAGGTGACGCTTGATGCCGCGGGCCTTCTTGCCGCCGTCGTATCCATGCAGGCCACCGCGTTCGCCGGCCCGGACACTCCGGCTGTCCACGATGGCGGCGCCGGGAGTGGGATCACGGCCGAACTGCACCCGCTCGCGTTCGCGCAGCGCCGTCAACATCCGCTCCCACACGCCTTCTTGCTGCCACTGCCGCCGTGGCAGACCGTCTGTCACGGCGGCAGGTCGTGCGCAGCAGTCTCCAGGCACGGCCGGCCCGCAGCCGGTACGCCGGCGCGTCGAGGATCTCCCACTCCGGATCAGAAAGATCCGTCGAGTAACGGGAACGCAGCCCGCACACCCCAGCTCCCGAAAGTGCGACGCCACCCCGCTACCAGGCAACTTGTCCGCGGACAGGCTTTTCAGACGCCCTGTGGCTCGAATTCCACAAATCGTCAAATCACGAAAACCTTTCGCGATCGACGCCCTCCGACTGTTGCCGCAGCTAAATGCCGATGTTTAGCCTGGAGTTGGCTGGCTTGGCCTCGGCTGCGATGACGCGGGCGGTTCGCGAGTCCCCCGGCATGTCGAGCCGTCGCCTTCCCCCACAGCAATGCTCTGCAGGCCCTTAAGGACCCGCAGAGTGAAGTGCGTCCCCACGCGGATGCTGTCGACTCGGAAGGTGTTCAATGAACAGAGGCTCCCGAAGGTGGTTCCTCACCGCTGCTGCTGCCGCGACTGGCCTCTCCGCGGCTGGTTGCGGCTCGTTCGCCAGTGATGCGTCTAACGGAATTGGATCTACGGATTTCTGGACGCTACAGGATCCTACGAACTCGGTTCAACAGGCGGCAGTGGATGCGTTCAACTCTACTGGCCATGGAAAGATATCGATGTCCGTGATCGCCGCAAACAAGTACAAGGACAAGTTGCGGAGAGCCATGGGATCTTCCAAGATGCCGGGATTGTTCTTCAGTTGGGGTGGCGGCGACCTTGCCTATTATGACAAGGCCGGAAAGCTGGAAGAGCTCGACAATTTCTTGGAGATCTACTTCCTGTCTTCTGCACTCGAAGCTGGAAAGGTCGGCGACAAGCTGCTTGGGCTGCCTTGCCGCGGCACTCAGCCGGTTTTTCTCTTCTACAACAAGAAGGTCTTCGCTGATGCGGCTGTGGAGCCGCCGAAGAGCTACACCAACCTGACGGACTTGGTGACGGTCTTCAAGGGCAAGGGAGTAACGCCTATTGCGCTCGCGGGTAATTCCAGCTCCTTGTGGACTGAGCTGATGTGGGTCGAGTACCTCGTTGAACGCCTAGCGAGGCCCTGGTTCTTCCAAGATATCCAGGACGGCCAGTGGTGGCTGTGGAGCGACCCCGCAGTTCTCAAAGCTGCGCAGATGATTCGGGACCTGGTGGACAGCGGGGCGTTCGGGAAAAATTTCAGCTCGATCAATTACGGCGCCGGCGGCACCTCCACCATGCTGTCGAAGGGTGAGGCGGCGATGGTCCTCATGGGCTCGTGGGAATACGCTGTCCAACAGGGCCAGGATCCGGACTTCACCAAGAATGATCTCGGTTATGTTCCCTTCCCCACGGTCGAGGGTGGAAAGGGTGACCCAAACAATATCGTCGGCAATCCCACCAATTACATCTCCGTGACCTCCGGTGTGCCGGAGGAAACCGCCGCAGCGTTCCTCAAGACTACCTACAGCGACAGCTACGTCGAGGGACTGATAAAGAAAGGCGAAGTGCCAGTCACGACCAACGCCGAGAAAATGTTGGCCAAATCTCCTGACCCGGCATACGCGAAATTTCAGTATGATCTCGTGCGGAATGCAACGACCTTCACGCAGTCCTGGGATCAAGCGCTCGACCTCAGGCTGGGGACCCTGATTCTCGCCGAAGTCCAGAAGTTGTTCAGCGGGCGGAGCGCGCCAAAGCAGTTTGCCCGTGCAATTCTACATCTAAAGAAATAGGCATCCCTTTCCGCTCGGTATTCCAGTCGACCTTCTGTATTTTTTCCGCCAAGAAGCGGCGCGGCTGGCTCGGCTCGTCCATGCCCTACCCGCGGGTGATCCCGCACAGCGACGCCGCCGGCGTCATCGACGCGGTCGGCAACGGGGTCGACGCCCGTCGGGTCGGGCAGCGGGTCTGGGTGTACGGCGCCCAGTCCTACCGTCCCTTCGGTACCGCCGCCCAGTACGCCGTCGTACCAGACGGCCAGGCCGTGCCCCTGCCCGACCACCTGGGTGACGAACTCGGCGCGAGCCTGGGCATCCCCGGGATCACCGCCCACCGCACCGTCTTCGCCGACGGGCCGGTCGAGGGAAAGCTCGTGCTCGTGCACGGCGTCCTCGGAGGCGTGGGCTCGGTGGCGGCTCAGCTCGCCCGCTGGGCAGGCGCCACCGTGCTGGCCACCGTTCGCCGTGGTGCGGACCTCGACCGCGTCGACCCGGCCGTTGTAGCCCACGCCGTCGCCCTGGACCAGGAGGACCCGGCGGCGGCCATCCGCGCCTACGCACCCCAGGGCGTCGACCGGATCATCGAGGTGGCCTTGTCGGACAACGCCGATCTCGACAACGCCGTCGCTGCCAACAACGCCGTCATCGCCGCGTACGCCACGCGCGCCGACCGCACCGAGATCCCGTTCTGGCCCCTGTTGTTCAACAACGTCACCCTGCGGCTGCTCGGCAGCGACGACTTCCCGGCCGAGGCCAGAAGTCAGGCCGCCCGCGACCTGACCTCCGCAGCCGCTGTCGGCGCCCTCAGCGTCGACGTCGGCGACCACTACCGGCTGGAGGACATCGCCAAGGCCCACGACCGCGTCGACGCCGGAGGCCGCGGCCGGGTCCTGATCGCCATCCCTCAATAGCGCAGACCGGAACACTGCCTCCCGGACGCCCCACGCCGGATGCCGCGCCTTCTTCGAAGAGTGCCGCTGCCGCTGTTCGGGCGGCGGCGCGACAGCCGGCCTCCCGGGACTCTCAGGCGGTCGTGTCGTCGTGGGTGAGGTCGCCGCCGAGTTCGCGGGAGGCTTCGGCCTGGGCGAGGAGTTCGTTGGCCTTGGCCTTGACGCCTTCGATGGCGTCGGCGCCGGCGACGAAGCGCTGCAGGGGTTTGTCCTGGTCGGTGATGGCGAGCAGGGCGCGGGCGAGCTCGGCGGGGTCGCCGGTCTGCCGGCCGTTCATGCTCTTCCAGGCGCCGACGGTGGCGGTGGTGCGCTCGGCGTAGTCGTCGATGGTCGGCTCGGGCCAGATGGTGGAGCCGTCGACGAGCAACTCGGTACGGAAGAAGCCGGGTTCCACGACAGTGGTGTGGATGGGTACCCCTTCCCGCGACGCGCTGCGCATCCTCGCCTCCTGGACCACGAGCCGCCGGCAGCCCGCACCTGACGCCGCCACCTGACCACGCCGTACACCGCCGGCGAGGCGCAGCCACCCGGACTGTCCTGCGGCAAGGCCATGTCATGGCGCACCGTCGGGCCACTGACGTCTCGTGCGGCTCGCGCGCCCGACGCCCGACGGCTGACCGTAGGCCCAGGCTCTTGCTCGCCGCTGATGCTGGTCTGTTTTTCGGGGCGACTGGAAGTGGGTGGGCTCGCGGAGCACGTAGTGCGCCTCAGAAGAGGGAACATCTCCTGCTCTTCCCCGCGCTGCACCAGGCTGTACTGATCCTGCATGGGGGCGGACTTCGTCCACCCGTTCAGCTCGGCGACGTACTGCATCTTGGCGAACTGCCACGCGTACACGCTGGACGTGCCGAGGCAGGGTGTGCGGCGTCGGCGGTCAGTGGTCGATGCCGGCCATGTTCGCCTCGTCGTGGCGTTCGCCTGCGGCCGGCGTGAGGTTGTTCAGGCGGTCGAGCTGAGCGGCGGTGAGTTCGATGCCGTCGGCGGCGGTGTTCTCTTCGACGCGTGCGACTCGCCGGGTGCCGGGGATGGGGGCGATGTCGTCGCCGCGGGTCAGCAGCCATGCCAGCGCGGTCTGGGCCGGTGTGGCTCCGATCTCGGCGCCGATGGCCTGCACTTCGTCGACGATGAGCAGGTTGCGCCGGAAGTTCTCACCGGTGAAGCGCGGATTGGTCTTGCGCCAGTCGTCGTCGGGGAAATCGTCGACCGTGCGGATCTGCCCGGTCAGCAGGCCGTGCCCGAGCGGCGAGTAGGGAACGAACCCGATACCCAGCTCACGCAGCAGCGGGAGGATCTCGTCCTCGACGTCGCGGGTCCACAGGGAGTATTCGGTCTGCAGCGCGGCCACCGGATGCACGGCGTGTGCCCGGCGGATCGTCTCGGGGCCGGCCTCGGACAGTCCGATGTGACGCACCTTGCCCTCGGCGACCAGCTCGGCCAGCGCACCGACGGTCTCCTCGATGGGAGTGCTGCGGTCGACGCGGTGCTGGTAGTAGAGGTCGATATGGTCGGTGCCGAGACGCTTGAGCGAGCCTTCGACCGCGGCCTTCACGTTCCCGGGGCTGCTGTCGACGACGCCGGGGCCGCCACCGGCGTGGGAGACGAGACCGAACTTCGTCGCCACGACGACGTCGTCCCGTCGGCCCTTGATGGCCTCGCCCACGATTTCCTCGCTGTGGAAGGGACCGTAGATCTCGGCGGTGTCGATGTGGGTGACTCCGAGGTCCAGCGCGCGGTGGATGGTGCGGATCGACTCGGTGTCATCGAGTCCTCCGCCCGTCGTGTAGGTGCCGGCCATGGTCATGGCTCCCAGGCCGATCCGAGAGACATCGAGTCCACCCAGAGAGACGTGCTTCATCACAGAACTCCGCTTCTCAGTTTCGTTGCGGGAAAACTCGGGCGGTTATTTCTGAGACGCCGTCGCCTCATTTCTGCCCGGTCGCGCATTCAGCGTCACATGTCCAGCAGGTCCTGCAAAGGGGAGGGTTCCTTACCGGGAATGAATGTTCCAGGTATGGATCTCTACCCCCCAGCCGTGCTGTGCCGGAACGGTTTCCGCAGTACCGTGGCGCGCATGAGCAGGGACGCACACCTCGACGAGCTGGGGGATTTCCTCAAGGCCCGCCGTGCCGAGCTGAGCCCCCGGTCCATGGGGCTGCCCGACAACGGGAGCCTGCGCCGGGTCCCGGGCCTGCGCCGGGAGGAAGTGGCGCTGCTGGCGGCGATCAGCACCGAGTACTACACCCGCCTGGAACAGGGCCGTATGGAGGCCTCCGCCCCGGTCCTGATGACTCTGGCCCGGGTGCTGCGCCTGGACGACGACCAGCGTGACTACCTGCTCGGACTGGCCGGGAAGGGAAACGCGCGGCCGCGTCGGCGCCCGGCGCGGAATGTGCGTCCGCAGATGCGACGGCTCCTCGACAATCTCGTCGACACCCCCGCTCTCGTCCTGGGCCGGCGCATGGATATTCTCGCGTGGAATCCCCTCGCAGCGGCCCTGATGACGGACTTCTCGCAGATTCCGGAAATGCAGCGCAATTCTGTGCGGCTGGTATTCACCGACCCCGCGATGAGAAAGCTGTATACGGACTGGGAAGAAGTAGCCCGTACCAACGTCGCTTTTCTGCGCATGGAAGCCGCTGACCACCCGGACGACGCCCGGCTCAATGAACTCGTCGACGAACTCTCCGGCCAGGATCCTCAGTTCCGTGAGTGGTGGGCCGCTCACGACGTGGCCCACCACGCCATGGGCACCAAGGCCTTCCACCACCCGGTGGCCGGTGACCTCACCCTCGACTGGGAAACCCTCGCCTGCCCCACCGACCCCGACCAGCAGCTCACCGTCCTGACCGCGGAGCCCGGTAGTCCCTCGCACGAGGCTCTGCGCTTCCTCGCGTCCTGGGCCACCACGCACGAGTCCAGCGCCGGCACCGTCGGCTGACTCCGGGCCATGCGGTCGAGACGCCGTCAGGGGCGGTCGTCACGCGGCTGTTCGCGCGGCCGCTGAAAGAGCACCCGGCGCGGGGCGGTGAATGGGCCCCGTCGCGGGACAGGGGCAGGCCGGTGCCGGTGCCGGTGCCCTGGCGGGCGTGGGCGACGATCTCGGCCGTGATGGAGACGGCTGTTTCTTCCGGGGTGCGGGCGCCGAGATCGAGTCCGATCGGGGAGCGCAGGCGGGCCAACTCGTCTTCGGATACGCCGGCTTCACGCAGTGCGCCCAGCCGGTGGTCGTGGGTGCGCCCTGATCCCATCGCGCCGACGTAGCCGACCCGGAGGCTGAGTGCGAGCCGGAGCAGGGGGATGCCGAATGTGGCGTCGTGGGTGACGACGCGGACGGCGGTGCGGGCGTCGACCTCGGTGTCCGCCGGATACCGGTGCGGCCACTCGACGATCACCTCGTCGGCGTGCGGGAAGCGGGCAGGGGTGGCGAACACGGGGCAGGCGTCGCGTACAGCGACCCGGTGGCCGAGGAAGTGCCCGGCCCTGCTGAGGGCAGCGGCGCAGTCGACGGCGCCGAAGACGAGCACGCGGGGCGGGTCGCGTGGGTGTGGACGCGGACGGAGAGCCGGTCGGAGCAGGTGTCCGCGTCGCCGCCGCCCTCGATACGGCCGGTGCGTCCGGCGCGCGGCAGCGCGCGGGTCTGTGCCGTCACCGCCCGGTCCTCGCGTTCGACGCGGAGGGTTTCGTCGTACGTGCTGCTGTCGCCGAGAAGGGAAAGGGCGCGACTGGCCGCACGACACTGAAGCCGCCGGTGACAACGCCTCCTGACCCGACCTGGACCTTTGCGCCGACCCGTACGCCGGGGACGAGGTACTGGTGGAGATGAGGTACTCCACCTACCACGATCGGAGGCCCATGTTCGAGGTCGGTTTCCCGTTCGACGTCACTGAGCAGAAGCCGCCGGGTCAGTGACCGATGCCGGCGAGTAGGTCAAGCCCGGGGAGTGCCGATACGCCGCAGCCACGACCGGACCGCGGCGTCGGACTTCCCGACGTCCTCGCCGCGCACCGCGCGCCCTTCCCCGATGGTCGCGCCCGGGCAGAGCGCCGCGTAGTCGCGCTCGGTGGTGCCCAGTCCGCTCATGGCGTGCGTCGTGACCGGATGGACCGTCTTGCCGCGGAAGTCGTGGCTCTCGGCGAAGGTCGACATGATCATGGGTGCTCGGACGTTCCAGATGGGACTGCCCAGCAGCACCACGTCGTAACGGTCGATCTCCGGCAGGGAGTTGGCGATGGCCGGCCGCGCATCGGCGTCCTGTTCGCGGACGTTGCGCGCGACCGTGGCGTCGTAGTCGTCGGAGTAGGCGTCGACGGCTTCGATGCGGTGCACGTCGCACTCGATGTGCTCGCCGATCATGCGGGCGAGGACCTCCGTGTTTCCGACCTTGAGCTCGGTACGTCCGCCGTTGAAATAGTTCTCGCCCGGCCGGGAGAAGTAGGCCAGCAGGACCCGCTTCCCGGACGAGGGCGTCGTCGCAGGTCGCTCGTCGGCCTCGGGCGCCGCGTCGCTCGACCGCGACGTGGAACAGCCTGTGATCTGGACACCTGTCATGACGGTGGCTCCTCCCAGAAGTACGCCGCGCAGGAGCATCCGTCGCCCGGGCGCGGCGGGTTCGCCCTTCCGCGTGCCGAATCCGCCCGCCGTCATCCGCTGGTTCCGCGATGGGAACGGACGGCGTCGAGATCCGCGCGCACCGCCCGCGGCTCGGCTTCGACGGCAAGGTCGGACGGGTCCGACACGCCGTCCACGGAGCCGGATTCGTCGGTCTTCAGGGCGCCGAAGAGCTCCGCCCAGTCGGACGGCTCCTCCCCCTCCTCGGCGATGAGCTCGAACGTCTTGCCCAACGCGGTGTTCGTCAGCAGGCTTCGGACGAGTGTCAAGGCGATCTGGTCGCGGGCGATCCCGCCGTCGGCCGTACCGCCCTGCTCCAGGACGAGTCGCCGCTGCGTCGGGCCGGCGTGGTCGAACCAGCCGGGCCGGACGATCGTGCAAGGCAGGCCACTGGCCCGAAGGAGACGCTCGGAGCGTCGCTTCCACGGGGTGGCGCCCGGGATGTCGCTGCGCGTGGCGTAGATGGACGTCATCGGCGCCACGCGCGGCCGGGCGCCGTCGAGAGCCCGCAGGATGTTGCGTACGCCTCCGTAGTCGACGTGCGCACGGGCGTCGGCACGGGAGTCGCCGCCGGAGCCATGGGTGAGGACGACGGCACCCGCTCCGCCCACCGCGCTCCGCAGGGAAGCGGGATCCTCGAGGTCGCCCCGGACCAGTTCGACGCCGGGGAGCAGTTCCTCGCCGCGCCGTAGGTCGCGTACCAGTGCCCTCGGGCGCAGACCGTGCCGTTGTGCGGCAGCCACCGCGAGCCGTCCGATGCTGCCGGTCGCGCCGACCATGAGTACGTCGGTGATGTTCTGCCGCTGGGGCATGGCGAGGTCCTGGTCCGTGAGTGGGGTCGTCGTGCGGACGTCAAGGAGATGTGCCTGGTCAGCCGTCCAGGCGCCGTGCGCTGAGCCAACCGACCATCGCCGGGTCGCGGTGGTCGAAGAACAGCGTCGCCCCGGTCTCCAGCGTGGCGACGGCCGCCATCTGGTCGTCGGTGAGCTCGAAGTCGAAGATGTCGAAGTTCTCCGCCATGCGGTCGGCGCGGACCGACTTGGGGATCGCGACGACGCCGCGCTGGGTCAGCCAGCGGAGTACGACCTGGGCCACGGACTTGCCGTGCTGCACGCCGATCTCGCTCAGGACCGGGTGGGTGAAGAGGTCGTTCTTGCCCTCGGCGAAGCCGCCCCACGACTGGATCTGGACCCCGTGCTCGCGCATGAGTTCCTGGTCGGCGGTGCGCTGGAAGAAGGGGTGGGTCTCGATCTGGTTGACCGCGGGGGTGACCTCGTTGTTGAGGACGAGGTCGAGGAGCCGGTCGGGGTAGAAGTTGGCGACGCCGATCGCCTTGGCGCGGCCCTCGCGGTGGAGGGCTTCCATGGCGCGCCACTGGCCGTACACGTCGCCGAAGGGCTGGTGCATCAGGTACAGGTCGAGGTGGTCGAGGCCGAGCTTGGTCAGCGACGTCTCGAAGGCGCGCTTGGTGTTCTCCTCGGCGGGCGCGTCCTGGACCCACAGCTTGGTGGTGACGAACAGTTCCTCGCGCGGGATGCCACTGTTCTTGATCGCGCGGCCGACGGCCTCCTCGTTGCCGTAGGCGGCAGCGGTGTCGAGCAGCCGGTAGCCGGCGGCGAGAGCGTCGGTGACGGCCTGCTCGGTCTGCTCCGGCGGGATCTGGTAGACGCCGAAACCGAGGATCGGCATCTCGACGCCGTTGTTGAGGGTGACGGTCTGCATGGGACGTTCCTTACCTTTCGCGGGTTCTTCGAGCATCCCGCCTTCGCGCCCCCGGTGGCAGGTCGAGCTGTGCCGGGGAGCGGCGTTCGGGGTAATGACAGGGCCCCCCACGCACCTGCCACCCAGGTCGGCGCGGTGTGACACTGGCGGCATGGCATCCGAGCAGAGCACCGGCAGGGGCGACGGCGGAGAGCTGGGCCGGTTCCTGCACGCGCGACGCACCCGGACGAGCCCCGACCAGGTCGGCCTCACCGTGGGCGCCGGACTGCGCCGCACCCCGGGCCTGCGCCGTGAGGAACTGGCCACGCTCTCCGGCATCAGCATCGACTACTACGTCCGCCTGGAGCGCGGCAGGGAGAGCCGCCCCAGCCCGGCCGTACTCGACGCACTCGCCCGTGCCCTGCATCTCGACGACGCCGAGCACCAGCACCTGCGCGAACTCGCCACCCGGGCCGCGCAGTACGCCCCCGCCCCCTCGCCGCCGAGCCGCACCGTGCGCCCGCATCTGAAGCTGGTCCTGGAGACGCTGCGGCCGAGCCCCGCCTACGTCATCGGCCGCAGCATGGACCTGCTCGCCTGGAACCCCGGCGGCCTCGCCCTGTTCGCGGGCCTCGCCGACTGGCCCGCCGGCCAACGCAACATCGCCCGCTACCTCTTCCTGCACCCGACCGCGCCCACCCTCTTCCCCGACTGGGACTACCAGGTCCGCGGCTGCGTCGCCCGGCTGCGCGCCCAGTCCGGCATCGACCCGGACGCCCCGGACCTCACCCACCTGGTGGGCGAACTCCTGCTCAAGAGCCCCGACTTCGCCAAGCTGTGGGAGCGCTACGACGTCGTCGGCCGCAAGAAGGTCCGGAAGACCTTCCACCACCCCGAGGTCGGCGTCCTCACCCTCAGCGGCCAGAGCATGCACCTCGAAGACACGCCCGGCCAGCGCCTCGGCGTCTACACCGCCGAACCCGGCACCCCGGACCACGACGCCATGCTCCTGCTCGACCTGGTCCCTGCCCGGCCCGTCGCGGATCCGGACACGACGGACGAACAGCGACGGCGTACACGATCCTGAGCGACGCGTCAGCCGGCCGTGTCGTCCGCGGGTGACGCCGCCCCGGTGCCGTTCGCGCGCTGGTGGGCGACGATGCCGGGCAACTGCTCGTAGATGGCGTCGATCAGGTCGCAGACGCGCTCGGCGATCGGGCGGCCGAGACCGGTGAGTTCGTAGTCGACCCGCCTGGCGACCGTGGGGTGCGGTGTGCGTGTGACGAGGCCGTCGTCCTCCAGTCGTTGGAGGGTCTGCCACAGCATCCGGTCGGAGACCCCGGACACGTTACGACGTACCTCGGCGAATCGCAGAGGGCCTTCGACCAGGGCGGCGAGGGTCAGGGCACCCCACCGGCCCGTCGCGTGCTCCAGCACCTCCCTCGACGTGCACTGCGGATCGAACACGCTCATCCCGGCCACGCGGTCCGTCCCTCGGCTCATGTGTTCATGCTAAACGGACGATGTACTTATTCTGAGTAAGTACTGTATTTTCGTAAGCATGAGCCGCTGCGGGCTCCCGAAGGGAGAAGTCGTCCGATGAAATTCCTCCTCCTTGGTGCCACCGGCGCCACCGGCACCCTGTTCGCGGATCGGGCCACCGCGGCCGGACACGAGGTCGTCGCCTTCGTCCGCGACGCCTCCAAGATCACCCCGGCCGACCGGCTGACCGTGGTCGTGGGGGACGTCCGCGACGCCCGCGCACTCGCCGAGGCGATGCGCGGCACCGACGCGGTGGTCAGCACGCTCGGTCTCGGCAAGGTCAAGGACCCGGGCAACCTGATCGCGGACACCACGCGCGCGCTGGTCCGGGCCGCCGAGGACAGCGGAACCAAGCGCGTACTGGTCATGTCGGCGTTCGGGGTCGGCGACTCCCTGGCCAAGGCCTCCGGGTTCGCCCGCTTTCTCTACAACTCCGGCGGCAAGGCCACGTTCGCCGACAAGGCCGCGGGGGAGCGGATCCTCACCGCCTCCGGCCTGGACTGGACGCTGGCCTACCCGGTGCTGCTCACCGACAAGCCCGCCACCGGCGCCGTCCATGCCGTCGACCTGACCGCGCTCGACCGCCTGCCCGGCCTGCCCAGGATCTCCCGGGCCGACGTCGCCGCCTTCCTGCTGGAGGCCGCCGTCGAAGGCTCGTGGTCCCGGCGCACCGCAGTGCTCACCGCCGGCCGCTGACCATCTCTGCACGCCACCTCACCTACTCCACAAGGAGATCGACCCGTGACCAAGACCCTCGGCCTCATCGGCGCCGGCAACATCGGCAGCGCGTTGGCCCGCCTCGCGATCGCCGCCGGCCTGAATGTCGTAGTCAGCAACTCCCGCGGCCCCGACACTCTCGCCGACCTCGTCGCCGAACTCGGCGAACAGGCGCGCGCGGCCACACCCGCCGAGGCAGCGCAGGCCGGCGACCTGGTGGTGGTGACCGTCCCGCTGAGCACCTACGAGAAGCTGCCCGTCGCCGCTCTGGCCGGCAAGACCGTCATCGACACCATGAACTACTACCCCGACCGCGACGGCCGGATCGCCGAGCTCGACTCCGGCGAGCAGACCTCCAGCGCCCTGGTCCAACGACGACTGGCCGACTCGCAGGTGGTGAAAGCCTTCAACAGCATCGACTTCGTGCGCCTGTTCACCTCCGCCCGCCCCGTCGGCGCCGACGACCGCAGCGCCCTGCCCGTCGCCGGGGACGACCCGGCCGCCAAGGCACAGGTGGCCGAGCTGCTGGACGCGCTGGGCTTCGACGCCGTGGACATCGGCACGCTCGCCGACAGTTGGCGCAGCGAGCCGGGCACCCCCGTCTACGTCCAGCCGTACTTGCCGGCACGGCCCGACGGGCTGACCGACCAGGAGACGGGGCGCTGGTTCTTCGAGGTCCCGGGCGTCCCGGTGCCCGCCGACAAGGTGAGGGAGCTGACCGACACCGCCGTCCGGCGTTCCGCGGGCGACGCCCGCGCGACTCTCGCCTAGAACCGCCTGGTGGGTGGGGGCCCTGTCACACCCCCGAACAGCGCTCCCCGGCACAGCTCGGCCTGCCACGCGAGACGTCCGGCACGCAGGCTGGACGACGGTCGAAGAGCTCATTCCGTTCCCGTCGTTTCCTCACCAGGAGATCCATCCGTGTCCAGTTCTGTCGCATCGGACAAGCCGTCGGCGTCAGCCGATGCCGCCGCCGGGCAGCCCCGCACCGCGAACGGCGCCCAGTGGGCTCTGGCCGCCGCGCTGCTCGGTTTCTTCGTGATGACGCTCGACGCCCTGATCGTCAACGTCGCGCTGCCCGAGATCGGGCGCGGCTTCGGCGGCGGGATGACGGGACTGCAGTGGGTGGTGGACGGCTACACGCTGATGTTCGCCGCACTGCTGCTGTCCGCGGGGTCGGTGACCGACCGGATCGGCGCGCGGCAGGCGTTCGGAGCGGGGCTCATGGTGTTCACCGTCGCCTCGGCGGCATGCGGTTTCGCACCGAACCTGGGTGTGCTGACCGGGGCGCGGCTGGTCCAGGGTGCGGGCGCCGCGGTGATCGTGCCGGCCTCGCTGGCGCTGATCCGCGAGGCGTTCCCCGACCCGGCCCGGCGTGCCCGGGCGATCTCGGTGTGGGCGATGGGCGGCTCGGTGGGCGCCGCGGCCGGGCCGGTGCTGGGCGGCGTGCTGAGTGAACTCGACTGGCGGATGATCTTCTTCGTCAATCTGCCGGTCGGCGTGCTGGCGCTGTTCCTGCTCACCCGGACCGCCCGCTCACCCCGCCAGGGCGACGCCCCGTTCGACTGGACCGGGCAGATCGCCGCGGTGGCGGCCATGGGCGGCCTGACCTACGCGGCGATCGAGACCGGCGCCGTGGGCCTGGGCGCACCGCGCGTCCTGCTCGCACTGGCGGTCGCCGTGACGGCGGCGGTGGTCTTCCTGGTCGCCCAGGCGCGCGGCCGCAACCCGATGGTGCCGCTGGAACTGCTGCGCGCCCGGACGATGGCGCTCTCGGCGACGATCGGATTCGCGCTCAACGTCGGCTTCTACGGGATGATCTTCCTGCTCGGCCTGTACCTCCAGCAGGAACAGGACCTGTCGCCGATGGCCACCGGCCTGGCGTTCCTGCCGATGACGCTGCTGACCGCGGTCGTCAGCCCGACCGCCGCCCGGCTCGCCGCGCGCTTCGGGCCGCGCATGCCGATCATCACGGGGCAGCTCCTGATGGCCGCGGGCCTGGTGGCGCTCTGTGTTCCGTCGGCATCGGCGCCCGCCTGGCTGCTGGTCCTGCTGATGATCCCGGTCGGCACCGGCGGCGGCCTCGCCGTACCGGCCGTGACCTCACTGCTCCTCGACCGCGTCCCCGCCCGGCGCGCCGGCACCGCGAGCGGCGTCCTGAACGCCTCCCGCCAACTCGGCGGCGCCCTGTCCGTGGCCGTCTTCGGCGCCCTGGTCTCCCACCACGCGCACTTCCTGCACGGCCTGCGCACCAGCCTCCTGATCGCCGCGCTGCTCGTGGTCCTGACCGCGGTGGCCTCCGTACTCCTCAAGGAGAAGACCTCATGACCTCGACATCGGCGACATCGGCGACATCGGCCTGGACGAGCCAGGAGCTCGACCGCGTCGAACGCGCGGAGGAACTGGAGATCGCGTCCCTCCGGCGCGGCGGCGAACTGGGCAGCCGACGGACCATCTGGGTGGTCCGGGTCGGCGACGCCCTCTACGTCCGTTCCGTCAACGGCCCCGGCTCCGACTGGTACCGCGGCACCCGGGCCCGCCGGGAAGGCCGTATCCAGGCCGGCGGGGTCGCCAAGGACGTCACGATCATCGACGCCGCCGCCGACGACGGCGTCAACGCCGCCGTGGATGCCGCGTACCGGACCAAGTACGGGCACTACGCCGCGTACATCGTCAAGGCCATCACCAGCCCCGAAGCGGGCTCCACCACCATGCGGCTCGAACCCCGCTGACCAGATCCCCCATTCCCGACAGCAGTTGCACCGGACCGGAGAAACCCATGCTCACCGTCAACGCGTACGCCGCCACATCCGCCACCGAACCCCTCGCCCCGACCACCGTCGAGCGCCGTGACGTCGGCCCGCACGACGTCCTCATCGAGATCAAGTTCGCCGGCATCTGCCACCCCGACATCAGCAACGCCCGCAGCGAGTGGGGCCCGTCGGCCTACCCCCTGGTCCCCGGCCACGAGATCGCCGGCGTGGTCACCGAGGTCGGCTCCGACGTCACCCGGCACGCGGTCGGCGACCGGGTCGGCGTCGGCTGCATGGTCGACTCCTGCCGCGAGTGCGCGTCCTGTCTGCGCGGCGAGGAGCAGTACTGCCTGAAGGGCAACACCCTCACCTACGGAGCTGTCGACAAGGACGGCACGATCACCCAGGGCGGCTACTCCACCCACGTCGTCGTCACCGAGGACTTCGTCCTACGGATCCCCGAGGGCATCGGCCTCGACGAGGCCGCCCCGCTGCTGTGCGCGGGCATCACCACCTACTCCCCGCTGCGCCGCTGGGGCGCGGGCCCCGGCAAGAAGGTTGCCGTCATCGGCCTCGGCGGGCTCGGCCACATGGCCGTGAAGCTCGCGCACGCCATGGGCGCCGAGGTCACCGTGCTGTCCCAGTCGCTGAAGAAGATGGACGACGGCCTGCGCCTGGGCGCCGACCACTACTACGCGACGAGCGATCCGGCGACCTTCGAGCAGTTGGCCGGCACCTTCGACCTCATCGTCAACACGGTCAGCGCGAAGCTCGACCTCGACGCCCACCTCGGCCTGCTGGCCGTGAACGGCGCCCTGGTCAACGTCGGTGCCCCCGCCGAGCCGCTGTCGCTCACCGTGTTCTCGCTGATCATGCGCGGCCGCTCCTACGCCGGTTCGCTGATCGGCGGCATCCGCGAGACCCAGGAGATGCTCGACTTCTGCGCCGAGCACGGCATCGGCTCCGAGACAGAGGTCATCCCGGCCGACCGGATCAACGAGGCGTACGAGCGTGTCCTCGCCTCCGACGTGCGCTACCGGTTCGTCATCGACACCTCGACGCTGAACTGATCGCACCGGTGGTGCGAGAACGGTGACCAGGCTCGATGCTCGTCGAAGAACCTCTCGACCCGCAGGAGTCAGCCGGTCCGTGTCTCTTGCCCGCCCCCGAAGAAACAGCCTCACGAGAACCGAGGAGATGAACGGATGACCACCAGCGCTCCCTGGACCGACGACGAGCTCGACCGGGTCGGATCGGCCGAGGAACTGGACGTCGCCTCCCGGCGCCCGGACGGCGGGCTGAGCGGCCCGCGCACCATCTGGGTCGTACGCGTGGACGACGACATCTACGTCCGCTCCGTGAACGGCCCTGCATCCGCCTGGTTCCGCGGCACCCGGGCCCGCCACGAGGGCCGCATCGAGGCCGGCGGCGTCGAGAAGGACGTGGCGTTCGAGGACGCCGACGGCACCGTCAACGACGCGGTCGACGCCGCCTACCGCACCAAGTACGGCCGCTACTCGGCCAACACCATCCAGCGCATCACGAGCTCCACCGCGGGCTCGACGACCATGCGGCTCCTGCCTCGCTGACCCGCCGCGGGAGAGGAACGATGTTCACCGTCAACACCCCTGAGACCGCTGCGTATTGCGCCCCGACCAGGGGCGAGCGCGGTCCCCACGATGCCGTGCGGTCTGCCGTACGACCCCCGAACCGGCCGGGAGACATGCCGTGATCGGTCTCGAACTCGTCGTGGTCCTCGGTCTGGCGGTGCTCCTGGGCAACGCCGCCGGTGACCGCTACCGGATCGCCCCGCCGGTCGTGCTGCTCGTCCTCGGCGCGCTGCTCGGCTTCGTGCCCGCGCTGCGCGAGGTGGAGCTGCCCCCGGAGGCCGTCCTGCTCATCTTCCTTCCGGTACTGCTGTACTGGGAGAGCCTGACCACCTCGCTGCGGGAGATCCGCCGGGACCTGCGCGGCATCATCCTGATGAGCACCGTGCTGGTCATCGGCACCGCCGGCGCGGTGGCGGCAGTGGCGCACCAACTCGGCCTGGCCTGGGGCCCGGCATGGGTCCTCGGCGCGGCCGTCGCCCCCACCGACGCGACCGCGGTCGGCGTACTCGCCAAAGCACTGCCCCGCCGCAACGTGACCCTGCTGCGCGCCGAGAGCCTCGTCAACGACGGCACCGCACTGGTCGTCTACGGGCTGGCCGTCGGCATCACCGTCGGCGAGGAGCACTTCACCGTCCCGCACGTCACCTGGCTGTTCGTCCTCTCCTACGTCGGCGGAGCCGCGGCCGGAGCACTGATCGCGTGGCTGGTGATCAGGGCGCGCCGGGTCTTCGACGATCCGCTGCTGGGCAACGTGGCGATGATCCTCACCCCGTTCACGGCGTACCTGCTGGCCGAGTTGATCGAGGCCTCCGGCGTGCTCGCGGCCGTCGTGGCGGGGCTGATCATGAGCCAGGCCGGCCCGCGCGTGGCGGGGGCCGCGATGCGCCGCCAGGCGGAGGAGTTCTGGTCGCTGGCCACCTTCCTGCTCAACGGCGCTCTGTTCGTCCTGGTCGGCCTGCAGGCACAGGCGGCCGTACGCGAACTGCACGGCGGCGACCTCACCCACGCCCTCATCGCCGTCGGGGCGGTCTCCGGCGTGGTCGTCGCGGCGCGCTTCGCCTTCAACTTCACCTTCCCGTACCTGATCCGCCTTCTCGACCGCCGCCCGCAGCAGCGCCTGCGCCGGATGAACTACCGCGCGAGAGTGGTCACTTCGATCGCCGGCTTCCGGGGCGCGGTCTCCCTGGCCGTGGCCCTGTCGGTACCGACGACCCTCGACTCGGGCGCCCCCTTCCCCGACCGCGACACGATCGTCTTCGTCACCTCCGGAGTCATCGTCACCACCCTCCTGGTCCAGGGCCTGCTGCTGCCGGCCGTGGTGCGCTGGGCCCGGCTGCCCCATGACACCTCGGTGGAGGAGGAGCGCTTCCTCGCCGAGACGACCGCCACCGAGGAGGCCCTCAAAGCCCTCCCCGAGCTGGCGGACGAACTGGACACCGACCCGGCCGTCGCCGAGCGCATGCGCCAGGAGTACGAGACCCACCTGCTCGTCGTCCGCGCCGGCGGCGGCGAGACCGATGCCTCCGACGAAGCGGCCGTCCTGCGCCACGACCGGCACTACACCGCCCTGCGCCTGGCCCTCCTCGCCCACAAACGCGCCACCGTGCTCCGCCTCCGCGACGACCACGAGATCGACGACACCGTGCTGCGCCAGGTACAACGCCGACTCGACATCGAAGAAGTACGGCTGTCCCGACGCGAAGCCGCCGAGTGACCCCCACCCGGACAGGAGCCGACGGGGACTGGCTGGTCCGGGGCGAGTCGGGTGAGGGACCGCTCGCACCTGCCCCGGGGGCCGAAGTCGCCGCCAAGGTGGCCGAGTTGGCGGCCAGGGAGAAGAGGTCCCGGGAGGGCATGCGCTTCCCACAACTGGCCGTCGCGCCGGGAGCGGAGGCCACCCAGCACTCCAGGTGTGGCCGGAGCGTTCATCGCGCTCGCGGCGCCGGCCGCCTGAAGCCGACTGGGACAGCGTCCGTCCAGGCGACCGCTCATGAGCATGGTCATCGACCACAGCACCAGGCAAGTGCCCCGTTCGCCCGGTCTGATCCCGGAACGGTGGGAGGTCAGGACAGCCTCGCCGGCATGAGCCGCACGACGACCCGGACGCGGAAGACGTTCGGCTTCGCCACCTCAGCCGAGCGGAGCGCGGACCCCTCCAGTACCTGTCGGCCTGACCGACCTCACACCGAGAACTCGCGTATCACCGTGTTACGGAACACCGCACTGCCGCCGATCGTGAACAGCGCGAGCCGGGTGTCCAGCAGGTACGGGAACACCTGGCTGGTGTGCACATAGCGGCCGTCGTCGACGAACATCTCCACCGACGTGCGGTCCACCAGGATGCGCAGCTTCACCGTGCCGGTGGACGGGTCGAACGGGGTGTGGCTCTCCTGCCACTTGCCGGACGTGTCGGCGTTCACCGTGTTGCGTCGGTTGAGGAAGGCGTAGTTGCCGTAGATCCCGGCGTCGATGTGCCGGCCGCCGTCGGGTGAGCGCCTCAACTGGAGGCCTGCGCCGGTGAGTTGGGACCAGGTGAGCTCGGTCGTCACCTCGTAGGAGATACCGGTGTAGTCGAGCACCTTCGTGCCGTTCACGGTCACGTCGCCCAGGTTCACGGTGCGGGAGACATGCGAGTCGAGGCCGGCGACGGGCCGGGAGGCGAGGTAGTAGGTGGTGTCGGACGCCTTCTTCAGGGTGATCTCGCGGACGACGGAGTCGGTGCCGTTGAAGCCGTCACAGTCGATGGTGGGTGTGGTGTTGGCGTAGTCCCAGTTGTTCACCCAGCCGATCGCGTACCGGGCGGCCGCGTCCACCGCGCCGCTCGCGCCCCGCTTCTCGAAGGTGACGGCGCCGTACCAGTCCCAGCCGTGGTCGAGCCACTGCGGCTCACCCGCATCGGCGGTGAACGCGCTGCCGTCGAAGGAACCCGTCCAGTAGGCGTACGTGTTGGGCAGCCCCGAGCCCTTCCCGTTGGCGCTCACGCCGAGCACCCATTTCACGGTGCCGTCGCCGGCGGTGATGCGGAACAGGTCGGGGCACTCCAGGACGCCGACGCCGTCGTGGACGAAACCGCCCACGTACGTCCAGGACTTGAGGTCGTCGGAGTGGTAGAAACCGACCTTGTCGTTCTCGGCGAGGGCCATCACCCAGCGGCCCCGGTCCTCGTCGCGGATCACCTTGGGGTCGCGGAAGTCGGCGACGCCGGGGTTGGGCAGGACGGGGTCGGTCCCGTAGTTGGTGAAGGTGAGACCGCCGTCGGTCGAGTAGTACAGGAACTGCTCCTGGTGGTCGGTGCCGCCGCCGGGGGACATCGTGACGATGACGACGACCGCGCCCGCGCCGAACCCGGCCGTGTTGCCGGTGTCGACCACCGCCGAACCCGACCAGAGATCGCCGTTGACCGTGGTGTCCTTGGGCACGGCGACCCCGCGGTCGGTGAAGGAGACCAGGTCCTTGGTGGTGGCCAGGCGCCACGCGGTCCCGACGGCGCCGGTGAAGTAGTCGGCGTTGTAGAGGTAGTAGTAGTGGTACTCGCCGTCGATCCACACGGGCCGCTGCGGGTCGTTCTTCCACTGGTCGGGGACCGTGAAGTGGTACGCGGCGCGGTAACTCGCCCCGCTCACCGCGGACTTGGTCCCGCTCGCGGCCGTGGCCGTTCCGGTGGACAGCAGCGCGGCAGCGGTGCCCGCCGCCGATCCCGCGAACAGTGATCTCCTGGAAATCCCCGACGTTCCGGGCATGACACATCGTTCCTCTCGTGGCGGCTCACGACGTAGAGGGAGTGAAAAATCGGCTCCTGCGAACGAGGACTGTAGACCTAACTCGGTAAAGGTCCAAGAGACCTAACTCGTTAAAGGTCAAGCGTTCCCGACCCTTGACAGGCTTGCCGCCCGGTTCCCATCATCTGGGGCATCACCCCTGAACTAACACGAGTTAGGCCCGTTGATGACTGACTCGCACATCCCCCGCCGCACGCTGCTGCGGTACGGCGCGTACGGGGCCGGAGCAGCCGCCCTGGCCGGGACCGCCGCGAGCTGGGACCGGCTCACCGGAGCCGACATCCCCGGCCGTGACGACGGCTCCCTCGTCGTCGCCACCCTCGGTTCCGCCTTCGACCCGGCCACCGTCGACGCCCTCACCAAGGGCTTCCACCGGCTCCACCCCGACATCCCGCTGCGGGTGAACGCGGTGCAGGCCGTCGACTGGTCGGACTTCTTCGCGAAGATCCTCACCCAGATCGCCGCGGGCACCGCCCCCGACCTGGTGTATGTGGCCACCGAGGGCGTGCAGTTGTTCGCCCAACGACTCGGCGTGGCCCTGGACCACTGGGTGCGGCGGGACGCGGCGGAGCTGCGTGAATACTTCGCCGACGTCCACCCCTCGCTGGTCGAGTCGATGATGTACGAGGGGAACCTCTACCAACTCCCGATGGAGTTCAACGCCGCCGACATCTACCTCAACAAGCAGGTGCTGAAGCGGGCGGGCGCGGGGTTCCCGGCGGCCGACTGGAGCCGCGACGACTTCACCGCGCTGCTGCGGGAGCTGAAACGCACCGGCGGCTCGCACTTCACGCCGTACTTCTGGACGAACCGGCTGTGGGGCGGCGTGGTGCCCTGGCTCTTCGCGAACGGCACGAACCTGCTGAAGGAGTCGAAGGCGCCCGGCGGCTCCTGGCTGTGGGACACCTTCTACCCGGCCGCCGACCGGCAGGGGCGCGGCGGGGGCTTCCGCTGGACGACCCCGCAGGCCACCGCCGACCGGGTCGAGGAGGCGTACGACTATCTCGCCTCCCTCGTCCAGGAGGACCTGTGCACCCGGCCCGAGGGCGGCAACGGCAGCAATCTGGTCGGCGTGTTCTCCACCGGCCACGTCGGCGTCACACCGGCGGGCGGCTTCTGGGCGGGCGGCCTGCAGTTGGCCGGCATGCGGGCCGCCGACTACGACGTGCAGTACTTCCCGCGCTGGCGTACCCAGCGCCACCAGTTCGGCGCGGCGGGCTACGCGCTGCTGCGCACCTCGAAGAAGCAGGAAGCCGCCTGGGAGTTCATCAAGTACGCGGCCCGCAAGGACACCATGACCCGGCTGTTCCAGGGCAACCAGACCACCCCGGCCCGGCGTTCGATGCTGAACGCCGCCCGCTACGCCGAAAGCGGCCCGGCCCACTGGCAGGTCTTCTACGACACCCTCGACCGGTTTCCCGACACCGGCCCGATCCCCGCGCCGCCGCAGGTCGCCGAGGTGACCGACGTCCTGCTCAAGTACACCGGCACCGCACTTGCCTCACCGCGTGCGGTGGGTCCCGCGCTGCGCCGGATGCAGGGCGACCTGGAGCAGGCCATGGAGCGTGAGATATGACGAACACCCAGGTCCCGAACTCCCAGGCCCCGGCCGTACGTCCGCGGCCCGGCACGCCACCCGCCGTCGCCGTGCGGCGCTCCGTCCGCGACCGCGGCACCCGGCTGCTGGCCGCGCTGTTCCTGGCGCCCACGGTCGTCGGCATCGTCGTCTTCACGGTCGTGCCGATCATCGTGTCCGTCGTGCTGAGCCTGTTCCACTGGAACGTGATCGACCCGCCCCGCTTCGCCGGCGGCGCCAACTACCGCACGACCTTCACGGACTCGACCGTCCTGGTCTCCTTCCGCAACACGCTCCTCTTCATGGTCCTCGCGGTCGCGCTGCAACTGCTGATCGCGCTGTCGCTGGCGCTCGCGCTGAACGGGCGGATGCCGGTGTGGCTGCGGTCGCTGTTCCGTTCGGCGTTCTTCTTCCCCCTGGTCCTGTCCGCCGCGTCTATCTCGGTGGTGATGAAATACCTGTTCAACCAGGACTTCGGGGTGGTGAACTGGCTGATCGGCCTGGTCGGCGTCGCGCCCGTGCCCTGGCTGACCTCGGAGCACGCGGCGATGGCCACGGTGGTCCTGGTCTACGTCTGGCAGCAGTTCGGTTTCTCGTTCCTGCTGTTCGTCGGCGGTCTGAACAACATCCCCAAGGAGATCCACGAGGCCGCCGCCCTCGACGGCGCGACCGGCCTGCGCAAGCACCTCGGCATCACACTGCCGCTGCTGTCGCCGACGCTGCTCGTCGCGTCGGTGGTCGGCATCATCAACGCCCTCCAGGTCTTCGAACAGCCCTACGTCCTCACCGACGGCGGACCCGGCGACGCCACCCGCACCGTGGTGATGGTGATCTACGAGAGGGCCTTCGAGCAGCTCGACTTCGGCGAGGCATCCGCGGTGGGCGTGCTGCTCTTCGCGCTGATCATGGCGGTCACCGCCGTCCAGTTCCGGCTCAGCCGGCGTTTCGTCCACTACCAGTGAGCCGGTGAGCCGCATGAGCGCTATGAGCCAAGCAACCCCGCCCCTGAAAGCGACCCCGACTCTGAGTCGCGCACGTCACTCACTCGCCCCCTGGGCCCGGATCGCCGCACTGACCGTGTGCGCCCTGCTGACACTGGGCCCGGTCATCTGGACCGTCGCCACCTCGCTGCGTACTCCGGCCCAGTCCTTCGACCTGCCCCCGCAGATCATCCCGACGCACCCGACGACCTCCGCCTACCGCGGGGTCTTCCAGCAGATCGACGTGTGGCTGCTCGCCCTGAACTCCACGCTGGTGACGGCACTGGTCGCCGTCGGCCAGATGATCACTGCGGGCCTGGCCGGATACGCCTTCGCGCGCATGGAGTTCCGTTTCAAGAAGCCGCTCTTCGGCCTGGTCCTGGCGACCATGATGGTGCCGTTGCAGGTCACCATCGTGCCGGTGTTCCTGGTGCTGAAGTCGATGGGCCTCACCGACACGCTCCTCGGCCTGATCATCCCGGCCTTTCCGACCGCCTTCGGCACGTTCCTGATGCGCCAGTACTTCCTCGGCATGCCGAAGGACCTGGGCGAGGCGGCGATGCTGGACGGCGCGGGGCCCTGGCGGATCTTCCGCTCGGTGTACGCACCGCTGGCCACACCCGGCCTGGCGATCGTCGGCGTACTGGCCTTCAACTACCACTGGAACGAGTTCTTCCGCCCGCTGATCCTGGAGACCTCCAGCCAGAACTACACGCTTCCGCTGGGCCTGGTCTCCCTCCAGGGCAACCTCGGCACCGGGTCGATCTCGGTGGTCCTGGCCGGGGTCGTGCTCTCGATGCTCCCCGCCCTCGCCGTGTTCGTCGTCGGCCAGCGCCCTCTGCGCGAGGGCATCACCTCGGCAGGAGTCAACCGTTGAGCAATGACCCCAACGCGCCGCGTTTCAGGGTCCGTCCGCCCGCCGGCTGGATCAACGACCCCAATGGGCCGTTCCGTTGGCGGGACCGCTACCACCTCTTCTACCAGCACAACCCCGACGCACCGGTGCACGCGAACGTCCACTGGGGTCATGCCTCCAGTGCCGACCTCGTGCACTGGGAGCACCACCCGATCGCGCTCACCCCGACGCCGGGCGGCCCCGACGAGGCCGGCTGCTGGTCGGGCTGCGTGACCGACGACGCCGGCACACCGACCGCCGTGTACACGGGAGTCGACCGTGCCCACGCCGGACTCGGCACCATCTGCCTCGCGCGGGCGGCGGACCCGGACGACGAGCGGCTGACCGAGTGGAAGCCGTTGCCGACGCCGGTGGTGGCCGGGCCGCCGCCGGGACTCGACGTGGTGATGTTCCGCGACCCGTTCGTCTTCCGCCACGCGGACCGGCGCTGGGCCCTCGTCGGGGCCGGGCACGCCGACGGCACACCGTCGGTCCTGCTCTACGACTGCGACGACCTGACCGACTGGCGGTTCGCCGGTGTGCTGCTGGACGGCAACGACCCGGTGGCGGCCGGCGTGTTCGGCGACAAGTCGGTGGGCTGGGAGTGCCCGCACCTGTACCGGACAGCGGGCGGCGACCACGTACTCCTGGTGTCCCTGTGGGACGGAGATCCCTGCTCCACCGGCTATCTGACGGGCCGTCTGGAGGCCGATGGCCAGGGCGCGTTGAGGTTTGCGCCGTACGCCGGCGGCCGGCTCGACCAGGGGCGGGACTTCTACGCTCCCGCCGTGCTCCAGGAGCCGGACCGCGCACTGCTGTGGGGCTGGTCGTGGGAGGCCCGCCCGCAGGAGGAGACAGACCGGGCCGGATGGGCAGGCGTACTCACCGCACCCCGCGTGGTCGACATCCACCCCGACGGTTCCCTGCGGGTGAGTCCCGCCCCGGAACTCGAACTGCTGCGCCCGGCCGAGCCGTTCGTCACCGCGCCGGGCCGGGTTCCGCTTCCGCACGCGTACGACCTGACGGTCACCGCACGCGAACCGACCACGGTGAGCCTGCTCCGGGGCGCGGCGGGCCGGGAGTTGACCGTCCGGGCGGACCCCGTCTCGGGGACCGTCGTCCTCGACCGCGGTGCCTGGCCCCGGACCGGCAGGGAAGGCTCAGCCCCGATCACCGTGCACGTGCCGAAGGGGCCGGAACTCACGCTCCGGCTGCTCGTCGACGGCTCGCTCCTCGAACTCTTCGTCGCGGACCGGGCCATGGTCACCGAGCGCGTCTACCGGCGCCCCGACGACATCGCCGAGCTGGTCGTCGACGGACCGGGGGCGCGGGTGACCGGGTGGGCGCCGGACCCAGGGAGGTGCGGCTGATCACGGGGCGGGCCGGGCGCGGGGCCCGGGTCACCGAGAGGGCGCCGGACCCACGGAGGCGCGGCTGACCACAGGGCAGGCCAGGCGCCGGACGGTCGCGGGCGGCGCCTGGCCGGCTTCGATGGCGTCCAGGAGCAGTCGGGCCGCCGCCTCGCCCATCGCCCGGTGCGGCAGCGCGACCGAGGTGAGCGGCGGGGTGAGGAACGCGGCCATGTGCTCCTGGTCGTCGTAGCCGACCACCGACAGATCGGCGGGCACGTCGATCCCGAGCCGGGTCGCGGCGTGCAGGACACCCGCCGCGACCCGGTCGTTGTAGCACAGGACGCCGGTGGGGCGACGGCCCGGCTCGACCCCGTCGAGCAGGCGCAGCGCCCCCGCGTATCCCGCGGAGATCTCCCCGCCC
This sequence comes from Streptomyces sp. NBC_01478, assembly GCF_036227225.1. Classification (GTDB taxonomy): domain Bacteria; phylum Actinomycetota; class Actinomycetes; order Streptomycetales; family Streptomycetaceae; genus Streptomyces. Next base: position 10,015,573 of record NZ_CP109444.1, read on the forward strand.
CCGCGCACGATCCACTCCTCGGGCACCGTGACACCCTCGGCGCGCAGCGCGTCCCTGATGCCGTGGGTACGTTCCGCCGAGGCGATGTCGTCCAGACCGCCGATCACGGCGAGCCGGCGGTGGCCCGCAGCGAGCAGCAGCCGGGCGGCTGTCCGGCCACCGGCGCGCTCGGCGGGGACCACGGCGGGCAGGGAGTCGTCCTCGGGCAGGCAGTTGGCCAGCACGGAGTGGGTGCGGTGCAGGCCCTCGGGGACGCGGACCCGGCGCAGTGACATGGCCGCGTAGATGATGCCGTCCACGCGCCGGTCGAGCAGTTCCGCGACGGCCGCGTCCTCCTTGACCGGGTCACCGCCGGAGTCGACGGTGAGGACGAGATGGTCCCTGTCCCAGGCGGTCTCCATGGCGCCGCGCAGCAGCCGGCCGGCGAACGGCGAGGACGCGATCTCGTCGGTGACCAGCCCGATCACGGCCGTACGGCGACTGCGCAGACCGCGGGCCACCGGGTCGGGGCGGTAGCCCAACTGGGCCGCGGCCTGCCGGATGCGTTCCTGGGTGGCGGCCGAGAGGTTGCCGTCGGCCCGGCCGTTGAACACGAAGGACACCGCGGTGTGCGACACACCGGCGAGCCGGGCGACGTCCCGTGACGTCGGGCGCCCGGTGCCCGTGTTCCCGCTCTCCTCGGCACCGCCCACGCCGTCCGCCGCCCTCGTCCAGCCCGTCCCAGTCGATCACCGCCCACCCTATCGGCGGGGAGCGTCACGGCACACAGGCGATCCTCAGGGCGCCGCGGCGTGGGCGTCCGATGTGGTCACCGGATTCCCCGCAGGGCGGGGACCACGTCCGGGTCAGCAGGTCGGTACGTCCAGCCAGGCCGGGCCCTTGATGTAGATGTTGGTCATCCAGGAACCGTCCGTCAGCTTGGACCAGGCGTCGTTGGTGTAGCCCTCGGCCGTGACCTCCTGGGCGTGTGCCTGGCAGACGACGTTGACCGTGGTGGGCTGGGCGAAGTAGTCGACCACGCCGGCGTTGACGTTCGGCTGGCTGTGGGTGCGTACGCCGGTGCCCCAGGTCTGGAAGGGCTTGCTGCCTCCTGAGGGCGGCGGGGTGCTGCTGCCGCCGCAGTCCGGGATGCCGGGCAGCGACGCCGGGCCCTTGATGTAGATGTTGGTCATCCACGAACCGTCGGCCAGCTTGGACCAGATGTCGTTGGTGTAGCCCTCGGCGGTGACGGTCTCGGCGTGCATCTGGCACTGGACGGACACCTGGGTGGGACCCGCGAAGGTGTCCACCACGGCACCGCGCACGCTCGGGGTGTCACGGGTGCGCACCCCCGTGCCCCAGGTCTCGAAGACCGTACCGCCGTTCGCGGGCGGGGGAGTCGGCGTGCCCGAGCCGTTGATCCGGATCGCGCCCGCGTAGTCGCCGCCGGTGCGTACGGGCGCGACCCGGATGTGGGTGCCCGACTCGTACGCCTCGACCATCTGCCCGTTGCCCAGGTACATGGCGACGTGGTGGACGTGCCCGCTGCCCCAGAACATCAGGTCGCCCGGCAGCAGCGGGGCGCTGCCCTGCGCGGCGGAGAAGCGGGCCGAGGCCTGCGAGCTGTGGAACTGGTCGTCCGCCGTGCCGTTGAGCAGGTCCTTGCCGGTGGCCTGGTAGTAGGCGAAGCGCGTCAGGCCGGAGCAGTCGAAGCCCTTGCGCTCGTTGTCGTGGAGGCTGTCGGGGTCCGAGCCGTCGTAGTAGCCGTAGCTGGCGCCCGGTGTGGCCGCGTGGCCGCCGCCCCAGCTGTACCAGACGCCGATCTGCGAACAGGCGGCGTTCACCGCGGCCTGCGCGATGGCCGAGGCGCCCGGTGCCAGGACACCGCAGGTGGCGTCCTGCGCGGCGTGGGCCGGGGCGGAGAAGAACGCGGACACGGCGAGGACCGAGGCCCCCAGGACTGCGCCGCCGGTCCGGCGGCGCGTGCTGCTGGTGTTCAAGGAAATCTTCCTTCGCGTATGCGTACGGGTGGCGTCGCCGGGCGGGCCGGGGACGGTGATGAGGACGTGCGTGCCGCTCCACACCCCCGTGGGGGAGCGGCACGCACTAGTTGTCGAGCGCGTCGCGCATCTTGGCCAGGCCACGCATCCGGTTGCGCTGGACCGTTCCACGGTGGGCGCCGAGCCGTTCACCCGCGGTGTCGTGGCTGAGGCCCTCCAGGTCCACGAGGATCACCGCCGCGGCCTCCTTCTCGGAGAGCACGCCCAGCAGCGCCAGCGTGGTCTGGGACGCCTCGTAGGAGGCCAGCCCGCCGTCCCAGCCCGATTCGGGCAGCCGGTCGGTGGACTGCTCGCGCCGGGAGGGGTGCTGCCACGCGTCGCGCAGCAGGTTCAGGGCGACGGTGCAGGTGTAGGCGTACGGGTGCTGCTGCCGTGTCAGGCTCTGGGCGCGGGCGCGTCGGGAGAGCCGTAGATACGTCTCCTGCAGCAGGTCGTCGGCGTCGTGCGGGTTGCCGGTCAGTGCCAGCAGCCGTCGGCGCAGGCGTGGCATGTCGGCGGCGAAGGACGTGTCGAAGTCCTTCGGACTCATCCGCTCGCCGTCCTCGCGCTGCGGTGGTGGGACGGCGCAGGTTCTGGTCTCCAATGTCGTTTCCCCCTCGGTCGTACGGTGCGGTCGTGGCGGGTCCCGGCCGGTGGCTGGTCAGGCCGTCGGGCCGGGTGGGGTGGCGGGGCCGTAGCGGGCGGCCGGTGCCCGGCGCAGCAGCGCCCAGTACCGGTCGCCGTACGACCAGTGCCACCATTCGGTCGGGTAGTTGACGAAGCCGGTGGCGTCGAGGGCCCAGCCCATGAGGGCCCGGTTGGCGCGGGCCTCGGCGCTGATGTTGGGCGCCTCGGTGCGGCAGGCGCCCTCGCTCTCCTTGGGGGTCGCGTTGACCTCCGTGCCCAGCGGGAGTTCCCGGCCGTCCTGGTCGCACAGCGTCAGGTCCACGGCACCGCCGCTGACGTGCGGTGCGACCTCCGGCGGGGAGATGTACGCGCTCGCCAGCTCGCGGATCCGTTCCGGCGTCGCGTCCGGGTGGGCCCGGCGCATGGTCTGCGCGTACTTCTCGAAGTACCGGCGCTGCAGTTCGGGCGGCCGGTACCCCTCCACCACCAGGAACCGGACCCCGGCCGGCAGCAGCCGCTGGGCTCGCACCAGCCGCCGTAGCGCACCGGCCCTGAGGTGGGCGTAGTTGCCGTCGTCGTCGGCCTGCCGGTGGTCGATCCACAGGTTGCCCGTGCCGCGCAGGTCGACCAGCGGTTCCCCGCAGTCGTCCTCCGTGACCGCGGCGACCCTGGCGTCCGAGAGCGTGATGATCTCTGTCACGTGCATCAGCATCGCGGACCCCGCTGCAACTGCTCTGCAAGTTGCCTGCAAGCGGTCCACCAGGACTTATGCAGATGTGCGGAGGGCTACGGCGACTGATGGACTACCCGGCGTCCGCCGTCGGCTCGTGTGCCTCGCGGCAGTCCAACTCCCGGAAGACGCCGAGTGCTTCGGCCCTGGCCGCCCGCGCCGCCGACGCGTCGCCGTGTGCCTCCCGCACCGCGGCCAGGTCTCGCAGCGTGCGGGCCCGCCACAGGGGCAGCCGCAGGGTCTCCCAGGTCGACAGTGCCCGCTCCAGCGGCTCCCGCGCGCCGTCCGGATCGCGGGCGGCCAGATGCCATTCGCCCAGCGTGCGCAGGACGAGCGCCTCGCCGAAGCGGTCCTGGCGCTCGTGGGCCACGGCCAGGCACCGGCCGAGCCGCGCCCGTGCCTCGTCGAGGCGGCCGAGCCTCAACTCCGCCTTGGCCAGCGACTGTTCGGTGTACATCACTCCGAAGGTGTCCTCCAGACCCGCGAAGATCCGCAGTGCCTGGTGCAGGAGCCGCTCAGTGTCCGCGAGCGCGCCCTCGGCCCGGTGGCACAGGGCCAGTGACCGCAGGGTCAGCCCCTCGCCGTGCCGGTCGCCCTCCGCGCGGTACAGGTCCAGCGCCCGCGCGAGAGCCTCCCGGGCCTGCGCGTCGCGCCCCTGTTCCCGGTGCACGTATCCGATGCCGTACAGCACCCGGGCCCGGGCGCCCCGCGCCGCGGACTCCCCGTACCGCTCCAGCGCCGTGTCCAACAGCTCCAACGCCTCGGCGTACCTTGCCTGTTCGCGGCGGGCCGTCCCCATCCCGGCGAGGGCGAGCGCCATACCCTCGGGCACGTCACCGCGCGCCTCGAACAGGCGCAGGGCGTTGCCGAAGTAGGTGTACGACTCCTCGAAATCGTCCTGTTCGTAGCGCAGTTGGCCCAGCCCGGCGAGCAGCCAGGCCTCTTCCTCGACGTCCCCGGCGCGGTGTACGGCGGCCATGGCCGCGGCATGTGAGCGGGACCAGGCGTCGAACTGGTTGTACAGGGCGGTCGAGCTCGCGATCAGCGCTCCGGCCAGGTCGCGGGCGGCGCGGACCATGCCGTGGTCGGCGCAGTACTCGACGGCCGCCAGCAGACAGGCCTGTTCGGCGGCGAACCAGGACGCGGGCCGCTCCAGCAGCTCCTCCTCGGTCTCCGCGTCGAGGGGCCGTACGGCGGCCGGTTCGGGGAAGCGCCGGGCGGCTCCGCCCGGGCCGAGGGCGGCCGCCTTCTCGGCGAGACCCAGCCAGGAGGCCACCAGCCGCAGCACGGCCGCCGTACGTTCCTCGGCGCTCTCCTCGGACAGACAGCGCTCGCGGGCGTGTTCGCGGGCCAGGTCGTGGATGCGGTACCGGCTGCGTCCCGTGTCGTCGACGCCGATCACGTCGATGAAGTGGCAGTCCACCAGCCGCTCCACCGCCTCCTCGGCCTCCTCCGTGCCGATGTCCAGCAGCGGGGCGGCGATCCAGGCCGCGAAGTCCGGCAGGTCCAGGAGGGCCAGTCGACGCAGCGCTCGGCGCTCCGGCGGATCCAGGTCGGCGTAGCCGAGTTCCAGGCTGGTGCGCAACTCCAGGTCCCCGGCGCGCAGTTCGCTCAGCCGGCGGCGTTCGTCGCGCAGCCGGTCGGCGAGCCGGCCGGGCGCCCAGTGCGGGCGGGCCGCCAGCCGGGCGCCCGCGATGCGCACCGCCAGCGGCAGCCGTCCGCACAGCGAGACGATCTCCGCGGCCCGCTCCGGCTCGGCGCTCGTGCGGTCCGGTCCGGCGACGCGGCGCAGCAGTTCGAGCGCCTCCGCCTGACCGGGCACCGCCAGGTCCAGGTGGGCGGAGCCCTCCAGCGCCACCAGCCGGCGCCGGCTCGTGACGAGGACGGCGCAGCCCGGGCCGGGCGGCAGCAGGGGTCGTACGTGCGCCTCGCCCGCCGCGTTGTCGAGGATCAGCAGGACGCGCCGGTGTCCGATGTGGGTGCGGTACAGCCCCGTCAGCTCCTCGACCGAGGTCGGCAGGGTCTCGGGGTCGGCGCCCATGGCGCGCAGCAGCCGGGCGAGGGCGTCGGCGGGTTGCAGCGGCGCGGTGTCGGCCGCCCGCAGGTCCACGAACAGGCGGCCGTCCGGGAAGAGTTCGGACGTACGGTGGCCGACGTGCACGGCGAGCGCGGTCTTGCCCGTGCCGGACCGGCCGGAGATCACCCCGATCGGCGGAGCGGTACGACCTGCCTCGTCGACCCTGCCCACCAGCGAGGCGGCCCAGGCGATCTGCTCGGTGCGGCCCACGAAGTCGGCGATGTCCGGCGGGAGATGGGACGGTGCGGGGGTGGGAGTGGAGCGGCCGCCGGTCGGCGGCCTCGGGGGCTCCGCGGGTTCCCGCCCGGTCCGGTGCGGGCGTGGCGTGCCCGCCACCTGTGTGTCGTTGGTCAGTACGGCCTGGTGCAGTGCCCGCAACTCCGGGCCGGGATCGATGCCGAGCTCCTCGCGCAGGATCGCGCGGCCCTCCCTGTATGTGCGCAGGGCGTCGGAGACGCGGCCGGTGCGGACCAGCGCGGTCATCAGTTGGCCGCGCGGCCGTTCCCGCAGGGGGTGGGCGGCGACGTGCGCGAGCAGCGGAGCGATCGTCCGGTCGGCGTGGCCCAGGTCGAGCTGCAGTCCGAAGGTGTCCTCCTGGGCGACGAGCCGCAGTTCGGCCAGCCGGGCCGCCTCGATCCGGGCGAAGGACTGGCCCAGTCCTTCCAGCGCTTCCGGGCCGCGCCACAGCGCCAGCGCCTCGGGCAGCAGGTCGGCGGCCTCCTCGAGACGGCCCGCCGCGGCGGCGGCCCGGCCGGAGGCGAGCAGGTCCTCGAACCGGCGGGCGTCGATCTGGGACGGGTCGAGGTCGGCGACATAGCCCGGCGGTCGGGTCCGGACCACGGCGTCCTGCGTGACCTGGGCCAGTGCCCGGCGTACGGCGGAGACATGGGTGGCCACCAGGGCGCCCGCGGTGGCCGGCGCCTCCTCGTCCCAGACACAGTCCACGAGCCGCTCGGTGGAGAGCACCTCGCCGAGGTGGACGACCAGTGCCGACAGGACCGCGAGGGGTCTGACACCGCCGAGCGGGGCCCGCCGGTCGCCGGCCCACACCTCCACCGGACCGAGCAGCCGCACTTCGAACATCGTTCCCCGATCGCCGCACCACCCGCCCGATGGAGCACGGCAAAGATAGCGGCGAACATGCCCACGACACAGCGACGACCGGACCGCCGTGACCGGATTCGATCGATTCGGCGGACCGGTGTCCCTCACCTGCAACGTCAAGGCAGATGACGCCGGTTGTTCGCGCGCGCCCGGCGGTCGGCGCTCCTCCCTCCTCGCGTCGGTTGGCCGGTTCTTGCCGGTCGGCAGGGCCGCTCGCGTGCAGAGAGGACGGTTCGCCCGCCGCCCTCGTATGACCGTCGGAGAAAGAGAAAAACCTTGTGTTCCGGGGGCATACGGAAGGGGCCCGAGGGGCGTCAACGGCTCGAAAGCATCACGCCCGTTCGAACCGAGCCCCCGGGAGCCGCCCCATGCACCGCTGGACCCTGGCCCTGCTGACCGCCGGTCTGCTGGCGACGACGGCCACCGGATGCGCGGGCACCACGACCACCCCCGGGGCGACCGGCAGCAGCACGCCCCGCGCCGCGGGCAGCCCGGCGGAGACGCTACGGCTCGCGGAGCAGCTCCTCATCAAGGAGTGCATGGAGAAGGAGGGACACAAGTACTGGGTCGAACCGCCCACTCCCGACGACGTCTCGATCCGCTTCCCCTATGTCGTGGACGACCCGGCATGGGCCGAGGCCCACGGCTACGGCACCGATCTGCGGCGGGAGCGGGAGGCCGAGGTCCGGAGCGATCCCAACCAGCGGTACTTCCACTCCGTGCCGGCCAAGGCCAGGGCCGTTCTGGTGAGCGACCTCAACGGGGCGCGGCCGCAAGGGCTTTCGGCCCGGCTCCCGAACGGCATGCGGGTCTCCCACAGCGACCAGGGCTGTCAGGCCACCGCCGAACGGCAGTTGTACGGGGACCTCCAGGCCTGGTTCCGGGCCACCCGGGTCACCGACAGCCTGGCCGGCACGCGCGTCGGCCTCGTGACGAACGACAAGCGCTACAAGGCGGCCGTCAAGCCGTGGGCGCGCTGCATGCGCGAGCGGACGTACCCCTACGCGGACCCCGCCCGGGCCCGGGCGGCGGCCACCCTGCCGGAGACTCCGTGGCCGCATGCCAAGGAGGTACGGCTGGCTTCGGCCGAGGCGGCCTGTGCCGTCTCCAGCGGTCTGTCGTCCGTGGCGGAGTCCCTGGACTCCGAGTACCGGGACCGGCTGCGGCGAAGCCACCCCCGGGAGACGGCCGATCTCGCCCGCCTCAAGCGCGAGGCGCTGCCCCGCGCCCGCGTGATCGTCGCACGCGGCGACTGAGCGCGGCCCGTCTCCCCACCGACCACCACGGCCGTCGAGCCGTGGGCGCACCACCCCACCCCAACGAAACGAGGGAAATCATGTCCGTCAAGCGTCTCCTCACCGTCGCGGCCTCGGCCGCCGCCGTCGCCGCGCTCTTCTCCCCGGTCTCCAGCGCCAGCGCGCTGGACGCGGGCTCCCAGAAGACCGCGACCGCGCAACTCGCCGGGGACGGCTACCTTCACGTCTACACCCAGCCCTACGGTGGCGGTCGCGAGTGCAAGTGGTCCGGCAACTCCGACAACTGGGGTAGCTGCCGCAACCTGACCTCCGACATCTGGAACAACGGCTACGCGGGCGGCCTCGACGCCGTCGACCTGTACACCGCCCCCAACGCCGGCGGCGCGCACGCCTGCATCAGCCAGGGCGACCGCTGGTACGACACCACGACCGACACCTACCGCTTCACCTACGGCGCGGGCCTGGACCAGTTCGGCAAGACCGTCAACAACAACATCTCGTCGCACCGCTGGGTGGACTACTGCAGCCAGGGCTGAGGCCCCGATGGGCTCGCCCCGGTACGCCTGCGCACGGGCGTACCGGGGCGACCCGCGTTTCCGGCACCTCGCGGCACAGTGGTTCGCCGACTACGTGTCTCCCCAGCCCGCCGGTTCGCTACCGCAGACGACCGGGTGGGGCGCGTGTGACGTCAAGCCGGGTGAGGAACTGTGGCCGGGTCGGCCCCGGCGGGGGTCCCTGAGTGTGGTGCGCCCGGTGTGGGGCCTCGATTTGGTCTCGTCGCGTGCTCCCGTACCGGCGAAGCCCCGCGCAAGCCGGCGACCGGATCCGGCCATGGCGTTAGCCGGTGGCGAGCTGATCCGCTGTCCGGCACCGCCGCGCGAACGCCCTGTCTGCCGAGGCGAGTTCGGACGGCTGGTGCGCGCGGGATCCGGAAGCGTGCCGGCCGGCGCACACGATCCCGGAGCCGACGGCGGCGACCCCGTCGAGGTCGCCCCCGGCGTCTTCCCGCGCGAGCGGTCCGGCGAAGCCCCGTTCCCCGGTGTCGACGATCAGTGCCGGGATGCCTCGGGTTGCCAGTGCCAACGGTTCGGAGAACTCCCGCCGTCGCCGAGTGCAAGGCATGTTTTCCGACACCGACGTACCTGCGGGCAGTCATGGGTCTATCGACGCGGCGTCAAATGTTGTGCACAAATTCCACACAGACCTCTCTCCAGGCGGGCACAGATGGTCTAGATTGACCTTGCTTCGCCCGGTGTGACACTGGGCGACAGAAGATGATCTATGAGTCCGGCTATGTGGATGGCCAGCGGTTGTGTCCCTCGCGCCGGACTTGGGGGTGGTCGATTCAGTTGGCCCGAGGGGGGCTTGGGGCATGAAGAGCATCCGAGGTTGCGACGGGTTCCCGTGCGCTTCAGGGGCTTGGCGGGACCGGCGAGTCCGGTGTTGCCGGGGCAGGGTGTTCGCGAAGTTCTGAAATGGCCGGGGAGTCTTGCGCCGGGGCGCGGGCTTCCCGAGGGGGAACAGCGGAGTGGGGGCTTCCGTAGGGGGAGTTGCAGTGCGGGAGGCGGGGGCCTCCCGTAGGGGCGAAACAGTGTGCGGCGACCACGTCAACACCACTGGGGACCTTGGGGGGTTCTGTGCGGCAGGGGGGAATAGTCGGGCCTTTTCCGTCGGCGCGAGAGCGTTTGGCGAACGGGGCGATTGGCCAGCCGGCGATCGAATGGGAGCAGCGGTACCGACGTACCGTGATCATCAGTGACACCGTGGCCACCGCCTGTGTGGTGGGGGGGATCGGTGACTTCTTCGGGGCCCGGGACGCGGCCAACTGGCATGAGAAGTGGGGCATTCTCGCCTTCGGCACTCAGTTGTTGGTGCTGGGCGCGCTGGCGTTGAGCCGCTCGTGGTCTCCGGCCGTGCTCGGTCAAGGCGCCGAGGAATTCCGCCGGTTGGGACGTTCGCTGTTCACGGCGACCGTCGTGCTGGCGCTCGGCGGGATCGCTCTGACCTCGCGCAACATCAAGCTCTGGATCTTCGTCGCGATCCCGGCGATCGCGCTCGTCACCATGACGGAGCGGTATGTGCTCCGTCTCTGGCTGCACAAACAGCGCAACGAAGGACGCTGCCTGAGACCGGTGCTCGCCGCCGGGAGTCCGGCCACCGTGCGCGACCTGATCAGCCGGACCCGCAAGTTCCCGCACCTCGGCTGGCGGGTGGAGGCCGTGTGCACGACGGACGGCCGCGGCGTCGACGGCGAGCAAGGCGGCCTCGACGGCGACCAGTTGGACGGGGTGCCGGTCATAGGGCTGCTGGAGGACGTCGCCAAGCACGTCCGCCACGACGGCTACCGGGTCGTCGCGGTCACACCCGACCCGCACTGGTCACCGGACCGGCTGCAGCGGCTGGCCTGGAACCTCGAGGGCAGCGACGCCGAGATGATCGTGGCCCCCGTGCTGATGGAGGTGGCCGGCCCGCGACTGCACGTCGACGCGGTGCTCGGGATACCGCTGCTGCGGGTCAGCATGCCGACCTTCACCGGCGGCCGCCGGGCGATCAAGGGGGTCGTCGACCGGATGGGCGCGGCGATCCTGCTGCTGCTGTTCGCGCCGCTGATGATCCTCGTGGGGCTGTTCGTGCTGACGGACAGCCGGGGCGGGGTGTTCTACCGCCAGCGCAGAGTCGGCAAGGACGGCCGCGAGTTCACCATGCTGAAGTTCCGCAGCATGGTCGCCGACGCCCACAGCGCGCGTGCGGCGCTGGCCGAGCGCAACGAAGGCGCGGGCCTGCTGTTCAAGCTCCGCCGGGATCCGCGGGTGACCCGGGTGGGAGGGGTGCTGCGCCGCTACTCGATCGACGAGCTCCCGCAGCTCTTCAACGTGCTCACCGGATCCATGTCGCTCGTCGGCCCCCGGCCTCCGCTGCCGGAGGAGTCCGCCGAGTACGGCCCGGACATCCGGCGGCGGCTGCTGGTCAAGCCCGGGCTCACCGGCCTGTGGCAGATCAGCGGGCGCAGCGATCTTCCGTGGGAGGAGGCCGTCCGCCTCGACCTGCGGTACGTGGAGGACTGGTCGCTCGCCCTGGACACGGTGATCTTGTGGAAGACGCTGCGTGCCGTGATCCACGGGCACGGAGCCTACTGATGCGCGGGGGTCGTCCGACCGGCGCGCGGACCGCAGGCCGCAGGGGCCTGCCTGGGGGGAGAGACCGGACATGAGAGTCAGCGTTTTCGGGCTCGGCTACGTGGGCTGTGTGTCGGCCGCGTGCCTGGCCAGCATGGGGCACGAGGTCATCGGGGTGGACGTCAACCAGGTGAAGGTCGACCTGGTCAACGACGGCAAGGCCCCGGTGGTGGAGGAACGCATCGGCGAGCTCATAGCCGAGGTCGTACGGACCGGAGCGCTGCGCGCCACCGACGACGTCCGCGAGGCGATCGCGAACAGCGAGGTGTCGCTGATCTGCGTGGGCACACCGTCGGAGCCCAACGGCAGCCTGTGCACCACCTACTTGGAGCGGGTCACCGAGGAGATCGGCGCCGCGCTCGCCGAGCGGGGCGGGCGGCAGACCGTCGTGTTCCGCAGCACCATGCTCCCGGGCACCTGTCTGAACCTGCTGGTGCCGATCCTGGAGAAGCACGTCGGCGGCACGGCCGGGGTGGACATCGGGGTCGCGGTCAACCCGGAGTTCCTGCGCGAGGGCACCAGCGTGAAGGACTTCTTCGACCCGCCCAAGACCGTCATCGGCGAACTCGACCCGGCGAGCGGCGACGCGGTGGCGGCGCTGTACGAGGGCCTGCCCGGCGAGGTGTTCCGGGTGCCGATCCCGACCGCCGAGGCGATCAAGTACGCGGACAACGCGTTCCACGGCCTCAAGATCGGCTTCGCGAACGAGCTGGGCGCCGTGTGCCAGGCCCTGGGCGTGGACTCGCACCAGGTGATGGACGTGTTCGTGGCCGACCGCAAGCTGAACATCAGCCCCGCCTATCTGCGGCCCGGCTTCGCCTTCGGCGGCTCCTGCCTGCCCAAGGACCTGCGCAGCCTGGTCCACGCGGCGCAGCGGGCCGACGTCTCGGTGCCGATCCTCTCCCACGTGCTGGCCTCCAACTCCGACCACTTGCAACGCGCGGTGGACATGGTCGAGCGCACCGGCAAACGCCGGGTGGGCCTGTTCGGGCTCTCCTTCAAACCCGGCACCGACGACCTCCGCGAGAGCCCGCTCGTCGAACTCGCGGAGCGGCTCTTCGGCAAGGGCTACGACCTCAAGATCTACGACGCGAACGTGAGCCTCTCCCGGCTGCTCGGCGCGAACCGCGAGTACATCGAGAGCCGGCTGCCGCACCTGGCGCAGCTCCTCGCCGACTCCGTCGACGAGGTGCTCGACCATGCGGAGGTGTGCCTGGTCGGGACCAAGGACCCGGCCGTGCTGGACGCGCTGCCCCACGCGGGCGAGCCGCTGATCGTCGACCTCATCCGCCTCCCCGACGCCGAGGCGCGCCGGGCCGAACCGGGGTACATGGGCCTTGCCTGGTAACGCGACCACCGGCGACGGGACGAACCGTCGCGCGCTGATCCTCGTGGAGAACCTCTCGGTGCCGTTCGACCGGCGGGTGTGGCAGGAGTGCACCACGCTGCGCGACGCCGGCTGGGAGGTGCATGTCATCTGCCCCCAGGGGGAGAAGCGGGACACCGAACCGGAGGCGGTGATCGACGGGGTGCGGATCCACCGCTACCCGCTGCGCGCGGCCACCGGAGGACCGGCCGGCTATCTGCGGGAGTACGGATCGGCGCTGTGGCACACGGTCAGGCTGGCCCGCAAGGTCGGCCCGGTCGACGTGGTCCACGCCTGCAACCCGCCCGACCTGCTGTTCCTGCCGGCCCTGTGGATGAAGCGGCGCGGCGCGCGGTTCGTCTTCGACCAGCACGACCTGGTGCCCGAGCTGTACCTCTCCCGGTTCGACCGCGGCGAGGACCTGCTCTACCGCGCCGTGTGCGCGCTGGAGCGGCGGACCTACCGGGCCGCGGACATCGTGCTCGCCACCAACGAGAGCTACAAGGATGTCGCGCTCAGCCGAGGCGGCCGGCGGCCGGAGGACGTCTTCGTGGTGCGCAGCGCGCCCGCGACCGACCGGTTCCAACCGGTGCCGCCGGAGCCGGAGTTGAAGCGCGGCAAGCCCCATCTGCTGTGCTACCTCGGCGTCATGGGTCCTCAGGACGGCGTCGACTACGCCCTGCGGGCCCTGGCGAAACTGCGCGACGAGGTCGGCCGGACCGACTGGCACGCGGTCTTCGTCGGGGCAGGCGACGCCTTCGACGCGATGGTGGAACTGTCCGGGCAGCTCGGCCTCGCCGACCGGGTGCAGTTCACCGGACGCATCCCGGACGCCGACCTGGTGCGCTACCTGTGCACCGCCGACGTGTGCCTTTCCCCCGACCCGCACAACCCGCTCAACGACGTGTCGACCATGAACAAGGTCCTGGAGTACATGGCGATGGGACGGCCGATCGTCTCCTTCGACCTCCGGGAGGCACGCGTCTCCGCCGGTGACGCCGCCGTCTACGCGCCCGCCAACGACGAGGCCCAGTTCGCCAAGCTCATCGCGCTGCTCCTCGACGATCCGGAGAAGCGGGCCCGGATGGGCAGGACCGGCCAGGAGCGGATCAGCGGGCCGCTGTCCTGGGAGAACTCGCAAGCGTCACTGCTCGCCGCCTACGCCGCCGCCACCCGGGACCATGCCCCGGTGTCGACGGGTGGGCCGCTCCGTACGGGGAAGAGGCCGCTCCATTGAATGACGACACGATCCGCCTGGTCACGATCGGACGGATTCTCCGTCGGCGGTGGCGGCTGTTGGCCGTCCTCGCCGTAGTGGGCGCGCTCTTCGGTTACGGCACCTCGGTGCTGCTGCTCCCGCCGCGCTACACGGCAGAGGCATCGGTCCTGCTGCCGGGCCAGTGGGAAGAGCGCGAACTGCTGACCCAGGTGGACATCGCGACCAGTTCGGCGGTGGTCGACCGGGCCGCGGCCGCGCTCAAGTGGAAGGGCGTCGACGGCACCGAGCTGCGCGACGACGTGAGTGCCAAGGCGGACGACGGGAACATCATCAAGGTCTCCGGTACGGCCGACACCCCGGAGCGCGCCCAGCAGCTCTCCGACCAACTGGCCCAGCAGTTCGTCACCTTCGCCACCCGCATCGCGGGCGGCAGCACCGACCCCGCGGCGGACACGGCGACAGAGGCACTGCGCAAGCAGGTGGCCGAGACCAACCGCCGCATCACGGACCTGGCCAACTCGGCGGACCCGGGGCAGACCGTGGAGAGCGTGCAGGCCCGCACCGAACTCGAAGGCCTGCGCACCGGCCTGCAGGACGCCATGAAGAAGCTGGAGGAGGCCAACCCGGCGACCGCCAAGGCCAGCTTGGTCGTCATGGGGCCGGCCCCCCGGCCGACCGGCGCGGCAGCACCCACGAGGACACAGCAAATCGCCGCCGGGGCGCTGCTCTTCCTCCTGCTCGCGGTCGTCGGCCATCTCGCCGCCGCACGGGTCAGCCGCCGGCTGCGCACCGAACCGGAGATCGCCGCGGCGCTCGGCTCACCGTTCCTCGGCGCCGTCGACGTGCCCGGTGAACAGCGCGGGCACCACCCCGAGAGCCATGGCTCACGGGCCCGGCTCCGCCGGCTTCTGGGCATCGACACCCGATGGGACACACCGACCCCGCACAGGTCCGGCGACGAGGCCGAGCGGCGGATCCGCTACCGGCGGGTGTGCGCTCGCCTCCGGGACCAACTGCCCGCCCCGCGACGGCTGTTGCTCGTCGTACCGGAAGGCGACGAGGTGGCCCGCCGGGCCGCCGTACAGCTCGTCACCGAGGCCGGCGGCGATCCGCTGCTGCGGCTGGCGGAGGTCTCGGCGGACCGGCCGATCGTGCCGGACCGCGAAACCGAGTCCGGTGCCCTCGCCGTCCTCAGTGCCGGGAGCTGGACCGCCGCGGAACTCGCCGGCATCGCCGAGGCGTGCGCGGACGGCGGCCACGCACTCGTCGGCGTCGTCGTCGCGGGTACGGTCCGCACCCGCCCGGCGCGGACCGCCGACCGCCCTTCTGACGAGGCCACCATGGCGCTCGCGGTGCACGGCCACGCGAGAGGAGATTCAGCGTGACGACGAACACGACTTCGGAGTCGTCGGCCGCCGGCCCACTCCTCGACCTCCAGGCGCTGGTGGTCGCGGTGCGCAGGCGCCGCCGCCTGTGGGGCGCCATGGCGCTCCTCGGCCTGTTGCTCGGCGCGGCCGTCGCGGTCCTGCTGCCGCCCGCACCGGCCGCGGTGACCAAGGTGCTGGTCGCGCACCAGGAGGACCAGCCGAACGACACCGGAACGCTGATCCGCACCGACGCCCAACTGCTGGCGACCTCGCGGATCGCCGGCCAGGCCCTGCGGATCCTCAAGTCCCCGGAAAAACCGGAGGACTTCATGAAGGACTACCGGGGCACCGGACTGACCAACAACGTCCTCGAGATCGATGTGACGGGCAAGACCGACGCGGAAGCGGTGGCCCGGGCCAAGGCACTGGCCGAAGCGTTCGTCGCGGACCACGCCAAGCGCATCAAGGCCATCGCCGACGCCAACGCCCAGGGCCTGCTCGACCAGCGCGACCGCATGAAGGCGGAGCTTGCCGACGTCAACAAGACGATCAACGGCCGGACGCCCGACACCGACCCCACGGACTCGGCGAACCTCGAGTCGCTCTTCGCCCAGCGGGCCGAACTCACCTCGCAGATCTCCGACTTCGGCCAGCGCGCCGAGGAGGCCCGGGTCGGCGCGCCGCAACTCGTCGCCGGCACCCAGATCGTGGACGCCCCGCGCGCGGTACGGCACTCCCTGCCCAAGGCCCTCGTCACCGACGCCGTGGTCGGACTCGTCCTCGGGCTCTTCCTCGGCCTCGCGCTGGCCGCCGTCGGCGTGGTGGTCGCGGACCGGCCCGTGCTGCGCCGGGACATCGCGGCGAACCTCGGCGCCTCGGTCATCGCCGAACTGCCCCGCCGCTCCGGCAGGTTGTGGCAGCGCCGACGGACCCGGGTGGCCCGCGAACGGCTCACCACGACACTGGCCCGCACCGCGCGCGGCTCCGCGGAACCGCTGTCGCTGCTGGAACTCGGCTGCGCGCGCGGCACGACCGTGATCGCCCTCGGCCTCGCCCGGGCACTGGGGGAGGACGGTCCGGTGACCGTCGTCGACGGCCTCCCCGGCACACAGCTCTCGCGCCGCCGCCCGAAACCGGGAGACCCCACCGTGGTCGGCGCCGAACGCGTCCCGGCCATGTCGTCCCAGGAGGGCCGGATCGGCGTCGGCTCGGTGGCACCCGGCACGGCGTGGACCGACCTCCAGTACCTCGGCACCCGGACCGTGCTCGTCGTCCGTGCCGGGCACGGCAACGCCGCCTGGCTGCACACCGTGGCACGGCAGCTCGCGGACCAGCGCATCCCGGTGATCGGCGTGGTGCTGATCGACCCCGATCCGCGCGACCGGACCGACGGCACGCTGTGGGACGGGCTGGCCAACGCGCTGCGCGGCCGCAGCGAACCGCCGACCTGGCAGAGCGGTGGGGGTACCTCCCACGCCGTCAAGGCAGTGGGGGAGGAACGACGGCTCACCGAACGGCAGCCGATACGGGCCGCACGGGTCCCGGACAACGACCAGGAGGTGCGCTAGACGTGTGTGGCATCGCGGGCACGTACCGATGGCCGGACGGAAAGGCCGTCACCGACCGGCTCACCGACACCCTCGCCCACCGCGGCCCGGACGGCGCGGGCCGCTACGGCCACCCCCTGGGTGACGGCGAGGTGCAGCTCGGACACCGCCGGCTGTCCATCGTCGACCTGTCCGAGACCGGCGCCCAGCCGATGGTCTCGGACGGCCTCGCCCTGACGTACAACGGCGAGCTGTACAACGCGGCGGAACTGCGGGCGGAGCTGGAGGCCACCGGGGTGCGCTTCCGCGGCACCTCCGACACCGAGGTACTGCTGGAGGCCTGGCGGCGCTGGGGCACGGACTGTCTGCCCCGGCTGCGCGGCATGTTCGCGTTCGGCATCTTCGACGAGCGCACCGGTGAACTGGTGCTCGTCCGCGACCAGTTGGGCATCAAGCCACTGTTCCTGCTCCGGCGCGGCGAGGGCCTGATGTTCGCCTCCGAGCTCAAGGCGCTCGCCGCCGCGACCGGCAAGTCGCTGGAGGTGGACCAGGCGGCGCTCGTGGCCTCCCTGCTCTACTACTGGGTGCCGGACTCCCGCTGCGCGTTCCGCGAGGCGGAGAAGCTGCCGCCGGGGAGCTGGCTGCGGTGCCGGCCCGACGGCCGGGTGGAGCGCGGCAGTTTCTGGAACCTGAAGGACGTCGCCGCCGAGGGCCGGGACCGGGCGCTGGCCGGCGAACAGCCGGACCTCGCCGCCATCGTCGAGGAGTCGACCCGGCGCCACCTGATCTCCGACGTCCCCGTGGCGACCTTCCTCTCCGGCGGCCTCGACTCCAGCTATCTCACCGCGCTGGCGGCCCGCCACCAGCCCGGGATCTCCGCCTACACGATCGGATTCCGCGCCGAGGACGCCAAGTTCGAGGCGATGCCGGACGACCTGCGCTACGCCCGGCAGGTCGCCGAGCAGTTCGGTGTCGATCTGCACGAGATCGAGATCGCCCCGAACGTGCTCGACCTGCTGCCGCAGATGACGTACAGCCTGGACGAGCCGATCGGCGACCCCGCCGCGATCAACACGTACCTGATCTGCATGGCCGCCCGGGAGGCCGGGGTCAAGGTGATGCTCTCGGGGATGGGCGCCGACGAGCTGTTCGCCGGGTACCGCAAGCACTTCGCCAACCTGCTCGCGCTGCGCTACCAGCGCGTCCCGCGACCCCTGCGGCGCGGGGTGTCCGGGGTCGTGGACCGGCTGCCGGTCGCCACGGCCCGCCGCGGCTACCGGTCGGTGCGCTTCGCGAAGCGGTTCCTCTCCTTCGCCGATCTGCCGGAGGAGACCGCGTTCCGGCGCAGCTACACCATGTACGACCAGGACGAGCTGCTCGCCCTGGTCAACCCGGACCTGGCCGGGACGGTCGACGACGTGGTCACCGAACACGCCGACGTCTACCAGGACAACGACCTCGACGACTTCGTCAACCGCATGTGCCTGACCGACGCCCGGATGTTCCTGCCGGGCCTGAACCTCGCCTACACCGACCGGTCGAGCATGGCCGCGTCGACGGAGGTCCGGGTGCCGTACGTCGACATCGAGGTGGTCAAGGCGGCGTTCGCCGTACCCGGCAACCGCAAGATCGTCGGGCGCCAGGGCAAGGCCGTCCTCAAGGAGGCGGCCACCTCGGTCCTGCCCAAGGAGATCGTGTACCGGCCCAAGGGCCTGTTCAGCGCCCCGCTGCGGGCCTGGATGAGCCGGGACCTGGCACCGCTGGTGCGCGAGGTGGTCAACGACGGCGAACTCGTCCGGTCCGGGCTGCTGCGCCGCGACGCGCTGGCCCGGATGGTCGCGGAGGACGCCGCCGGACAGGCGGACTACTCCAAGCATCTGTGGCACGTACTGACCCTCGAGTACTGGTATCGCGACGCGACCTCTGGCTCCGCCCAGAGCACTCGGTCGACGGCTTAGGAATCAGGAGTTCTGGTGAAGCAGGTTGTACAGAACTACAAGAGCGGCGAGCTGGCGGTGCTCGACGTTCCGGTACCGGGGTGCAAGCCGGGCGGTGTGCTGGTGCGCAGCGCCTACTCGCTGATATCCACCGGCACCGAGCTCATGAAGGTCTCCGAGGCCGGCATGTCGATGCTGGGCAAGGCCCGCTCCCGGCCGGACCAGGTGGCCAAGGTCATGCAGAGCGTGGCCACCAACGGGGTGCCCGCCACCTACCGCAAGGTGATGGGCAAGCTGGACTCCTACACCCCGCTGGGCTACTCGCTGTGCGGGGTGGTCGAGCAGGTCGGCGCCGGCATCGACGACGTGAAGGTCGGCGACCTGGTGGCCTGCGCGGGCAACGAACACGCGCTGCACGCCGAACTGAACTGGGTGCCGAAGAACCTCTACGCCCCGGTCCCCGACGGACTCGCCCCGCGGCACGCGGCCTTCGGCACCGTCGGCTCGATCGCGATGCAGGGCGTCCGCCAGGGCGAGCCGCAGCTCGGCGAGGTGGCACTGGTCATCGGCCTCGGACTGATCGGCCAACTGGTGGTCCAGCTCCTCACCGCCGCCGGAGTCCGCGTGGTCGGCGCCGACCCCGACCCGACCCGCTGCGAACTCGCCGAGCGCCTCGGCGCCGCGGCCTGCGGCGACCCCGCGTCCGCGGCCGTGGAGGCGGCCGTCGCCGAACTCACCGACGGCCACGGCGTGGACCAGGTGTTCCTGGCCGCAGGCGGCGGCAGCAACCAGCCCGTCGAGCTGGCCGCCCGGCTCGCACGGGACCGCGGCCGGGTCGTCGACATCGGCAAGTGCCGCCTCGACCTGCCCTGGAACGCGTACTACGAGAAGGAACTCGACGTCCGCTTCTCGCGCTCCTACGGCCCCGGGCGCTACGACCCGTCGTACGAGCTGGAGGGACGCGACTACCCGATCGGCTACGTCCGCTGGACCGAGCGCCGCAACCTGGCGTGCTTCCTCGACCTGCTCGCCCGCGGCAGCGTCGACGTGGAGCCCCTGGTCTCCCACCTCGCCGACTTCGACGACGCCGTCGAGACGTACCGGCGCCTGAAGGACGGCGAACTCAAGGCCGTCGCCGTGCTGTTCCGGTACCCCGAGCAGACGGAGGAAGCGGGGGAGCCGGAGGCCCCGGCGGTGGCCGTGCCCGCGGTGCCACGCGGCACCCGGGCGTCCGCCCCGGCCCGGTCCGCCAAGACTCCGGTGCGCCTCGCGTTCGTCGGCGCGGGCAACTACGCGACGTCGATGCTGCTGCCGCACCTGGCGCAGCGCGAGGGCGTCGAGCTGTCGACCGTCGTCACCACGACGGCGCTGTCCGCGGCCAACGCGCAGCGGAAGTTCGGCTTCGCCAACGCGACCACCGACCTCGACGCCGTGCTCGGCGACAAGTCCGTCGACGCCGTGTTCGTGGTCACCCGGCACAGCTCGCACGCCGAACTGACCCGGCAGGCACTGCTGGCCGGCAAGACCGTGTTCGTGGAGAAGCCCCTGGCCCTCACCGAGGACGAGCTGGCCGGCGTACTCGCGGCGGTGGAGGAGTCCGGCAACGACCGACTGCAGGTGGGCTTCAACCGCCGGTTCGCACCGCTGCTCCAGGAGGCCAAGGAGCGGTTCGGCGCCCGGACCGGTCCGGCGAACCTGCGCTACCTGGTCAACGCGGGCAAGCTGCAGCACGGCAGTTGGTACCTCCAACAGGGCGCCGAGGGCTCGCGGTTCGCCGGCGAGGGCGGCCACTTCATCGACACGGCGAGCTGGCTCCTCGACGCCGACCCGGTCTCCGTGTACGCGACGGCCGCGCCCGGCAACGAGGACCTCCAGGTCGTCCTGCGTTACCCGGACGGCTCCACCGCCACCGTCAGCTACGTCACCACCGGCGCCCCCGGTTTCCCCAAGGAGACCCTGGACCTCGTCGCGGACGGCAAGGTGCTGCGGCTCGACGACTTCGTCCGTGCCTCCGTCCACGGCCGTAAGAAGTGGGTCAGTTCGCGGCTGCCCAAGGCCCGGGACAAGGGGCAGAACGCCGAACTCGCCGCGTTCATCAAGGCCGTGCGGACCGGCGGGCCGATGCCGGTGCCGCTGGAGTCGCTGGTCGCCACCACGGCGGCCACCCTCGCCGTGCAGGCCGGCCTGGCCGGCGGCGTGCCGGTCACGTTGGCGAGGACGCCATGACCATGAGCGCGGGCTGGTACCTGCGCCGGCTGTCCCGGATGGGCCCGCGCGAGATCGCGGGCCGGGCGGGCGACACCGTGCGCAGACGGCGCTGGCGGTCGGCGCGGCCGGACTGTCCGAGCGTCACCGGCGCCCGCTTCACCGCCGTCCTGCCCGCGGGCACGGTCGCCGAGGTACCGCCGGACGCCGTGAAACGGCTGGTCGCCGAGGCGGACCAACTGATGGCCGGGCACGGCGAGTTCTTCGGGGTGGCCCGCGACGACCTCACCGACCCGGACTGGTTCCACGACCCGAAGACCGGGCGCCGGGTTCCGTCGGGCTATGCCTTCGACGTGCCGTACCGGAACGAGGAACTGGCCGGGGACATCAAGCAGATCTGGGAGCCGTCCCGGCACCAGTACCTCACCGTGCTCGCCGCCGCCTACGCGGTCACCGGGGACGAGCGGTACGCAGAGCGCGTCGCCGGGCATCTGCGCTCCTGGTGGGCGGCCAACCCGCCGCTGCAAGGCGTGCACTGGATCAGCGGCATCGAGCTGGGCATCCGGCTGCTGTCCTGGGTGTGGATCCGGCGGCTGCTCGACAACTGGCCGGGCGCGGCCGAGCTGTTCGAGGACAACCCGGTGGCGCTCAACCAGATCTGGCACCACCAGCGCTGGCTGGCCGCCTTCCCCAGCCGGGGCTCCTCGGCGAACAACCACGTCATCGCCGAGACCGCCGGGCAGTTCGCCGCGGCCTGCGCGTTCGACTGGTTCCCCTCGTCGGCGCGTTGGCGGTCCGACGCGCTGCGCTCGCTGGAGCGGGAGTTGCGCGCCAACACCTTCGACTCCGGCCTCAACCGCGAGCTGGCCACCGAGTACCACGGACTCGTCCTGGAACTCGGCCTGGCCGCGCTGGCCGAGGCCGACGCCGCAGGCGTGCCGGTGCCCGAGTCGCTCCGGCTGGTGCTGCTGCGGATGACCGACGCCCTCGCGGCCGTCGTCGACAACCGGCTGCGCCCGCCCCGCCAGGGGGACGCGGACGACGGCCACGGCCTGATCCTGGACGGCGAGGGCACCGACCGCTGGGCCTCGCTACTGGCCACCGGCGACGCCGTGTTCGGCCGGCTCGACTGGTGGCCGACGGTCACCGCCACCGACGTGCGCACCCCACTGCTGGCCGCGCTCATCAGGCCGTACGCGAAGGACGGAACCGCCCGCCCGGCGACCAGGCCGGCCCACTTCGCCGACGCGGGGCTCACCGTCCTGCGCGGTCCGGAAGAGATCTGGTGCCGCTGCGACGGCGGTCCGCACGGCTTCCTCTCCATCGCCGCGCACGCCCACGCCGACGCGCTGTCCGTGGAGGTACGGCACGACGGGATCGACGTGCTCGCCGACCCGGGGACGTACTGCTACCACGGGCAGCCCGAGTGGCGGCAGTACTTCCGGTCGACCCTCGGCCACAACACCCTGCAACTGGACGGCGCCGACCAGTCGGTCTCCGGCGGCCCGTTCCTGTGGACCCGGCAGGCCCGCACCCGCGTCCTGGACGTGGACAACTCCGGTGACGGGGTGGCGCGTTGGGCCGCCGAGCACGACGGCTATCAGGGGTCCGTGCACCGTCGTCGGGTGGAACTGACGGCCGCCGACCAGGAGTTGAAGATCGTCGACGAGGTGACCGGCCCGCGCCGGGACGTGCGACTGGCGTTCCACCTCGGCCCGGCGATCGCCGCGGACCTGGTGGGGCACCGCGCGGTGCTCACCTGGATCCGGGACGGCGAGGGGCGTTCCGCGGTGCTCGAACTGCCGGGGCAACTGTCCTGGCGGGCGCACCGCGGCGAGAGCGAACCGCCGTTGGGCTGGTACTCCGCCGGATTCGGGCGCAAGGAACCCACCACCACGCTGATCGGCACCGGATTCGCCGACGGCACGGACGGGTTCACCACCGTGCTCGGGTTCCGCGGCCAGGAGGGCACGTGGGGAACATGAGACGGCACTGGGCACTGGCGGCCGTACCGCTGGCGCTGGTCCTGCTGACGGTCACCGGCTGCGACAGCACGTCGAGCGCCCCGGCCACGACGAAGCCGAACGCCGCGCCGTCCACGGCCACGTCCGCCGCGCGGTCCGTGGCCCGGGTGTGCGCCGACCCCGCCGCCGGACCGGCCAAGGCGCCGGCCGGCGCGGTGACCGTGGACCCCAAGGTGGTCGGCGATCTGGCGGCGAAGACCAAGAACAGCCCTCCGAACACCACGTTCTGGCTCGAGCCGGGCACGCACAAGCTGGAGCGGGACCGCTACGCCCAGGTCATCCCCAAGAAGGGGGACCGCTACCTCGGCGCGCCGGGCGCGGTGCTCGACGGCCGGAAGGTCAACCAGTACGCCTTCACCGGCAACGCCGCCGACGTCACCATCCGCTATCTGACCGTGCGGGGATTCGTCGCGCCGCAGGACGAGGGCGTCGTCAACCACGACTCGGCCGACGGGTGGGTGATCGCGGACAGCACGATCAAGGACAACGCCGGCGCCGGGCTGATGGCCGGTGCCCGCCAGCAGGTCCGCGCCGACTGCCTGCGCGACAACGGCCAGTACGGCATGAACGCCTACAAGGGCAACGGGCAAATCACCGGCCTGGTGGTCGAGGGGAACGAGATCGTCGGCAACAACACCGGTGACTGGGAGCGGAAGCAGAAGGGCTGCGGCTGCACCGGAGGCATCAAGTTCTGGGAGGTCAACGGCGCCGAGATCAGCGGCAATTGGGTGCACGACAACCGTGGCACCGGGCTGTGGGCGGACACCAACAACAACGACTTCCGTATCGAGAACAACGTGATCGAGGCCAACGACGGTGCCGCACTGATCTACGAGACGAGCTACAACGCGGTCATCCGGGACAACACGATCCGGCGGAACAACTGGGTCGAGGGCCGCGAGGCGGCAGACAGCGGCGACAACTTCCCTTACGCGACCGTCTACTTGTCCGAGTCCGGCGGCGAACCACGGGTCCGGGCCCGCACCGACAAGATCGAGATCTACCGGAACGTGCTGGAGGACAACTGGTCCGGGATCACCCTGTGGGAGAACGCCGACCGGTTCTGCAACAGCCCGGCCAACACCTCGTCCGGTGACTGCACGCTGCTGGTGAAGAAGACCGGCAGTTGTGTGAGGCCGGCGATCACCAAGGCGCCGCTCTACTCGGACTGCCGGTGGAAGACCCAGCGGGTGGACATCCACGACAACCGCTTCGTCCTCGACGAGTCCGTCGTCAAGTGCACGGAGATGTGCGACCGCATGGGCGTGCTGTCCAACTACGGCACCTATCCGGACTGGTCGCCGTACCAGGGCGAAGGGGTGGCCGAGGCCATCACCGAGAAGCAGCACAACCGCTGGCACGACAACGTCTACGTCGGGCCGTGGAAGTTCGTCGCCGAGGACCAGAGCAGGGTGCTCGACTTCGGACAGTGGCAGGCGGCGCCGTACCAGCAGGACCAGGGCAGCACCCTCGACCTCCAGGCCGGTGGTGGAGATGGGTGAGAACCTGACGCGCGGACCGGACACGGCGGCGACGCTGCCCGGCGCCGAACCGCGCCCGGCCGGCACACCGAAGACCGTCGGCATCGTCTGGGGACTGCTGATCCTCAACACGCTCGGCTCCGCCGGGGCGAAGACCATCGTCCCGCTGCCCCGCTCCCTCATCCAGATGGTCACCATGGGCTCGCTGGTCGCCGCGTTCGCGCTGGCGCTCGCGGTCAACCAGCGGGTGCGCATCAGGTCCAGCGCCTACGTGCTGCTGCTCTCCCTGCTGCTGGTGTCGAGCGTGATCTCCAGCGCGAGCCTGGAGTCCGGGACGGGCGCGCTGTTCCGCTGCTTCCGGCTGACCCTCTTCGTCGGCACCCTGTGGCTGCTCAGCCGCTGGTGGGACGGCAGCCTCACGTTCGTCCGCTACCACATCAGGGCGTACTTCGCGGTGCTCGGCTCGGTGGCCCTCGGCCTGGTCGTCTCCCCGGGCAAGGCACTGCCCGGCCTCTACGGCGGACGCCTCGTCGGCGCGCTGTGGCCGCTCACCCCGCCGCAGATCGGGCAGTACGCGGCGGTCATCATCGGGCTCACCGCGCTGCTCGTCATCGGCAAACGGACCGACCGGACCAGCGCCGTGCTGGTCATCGTGCCGTCGCTGGTGCTGCTCGCGCTGACCCACACCCGGACGGCCACGCTCGGCCTGCTCCTCGGGCTGGCGCTCGCGATCGGCTCGCTCATGCTGACCAGTGCCGCGGCCCGCCGGTTCTTCACCTGGGCGGTGCTGATCTCCGTGGTGGCCGCGGTGGGCTTCGCCTCCGCGCTGCAGACGTGGTTCCTGCGCGGCCAGAGCCAGGAGAACTTCTCCAGTCTCACCGGCCGGGCCAAGGTCTGGAACGCCCTGCTGGCCGAGCCCCGGTCGGCCGCGGAGAAGGCGTTCGGCGTGGGCCTGGGCGACAAGTCCTTCGGCGGGCTGCCGATCGACAACAGTTGGCTGGCCGTCTACAACGAACAGGGTCTGATCGGTGTCACCCTCGTCGCCGCGATCATCGTCGTGCTGGGCGGCGTCGCGCTGCTGCGCCCGCCCTCGCTGCAGCGGGCCTGCGCGATCTTCCTGATCAGCTACTGCGCGATCGCCTCGTACACCGAGGCCGGTCTCGGCGACGCCTCGCCGTATCTGCTCCATCTGGCCCTGGCCGCCTCGCTGTTGGCGGCGCCCGCCCGGGCCGCCGCTCCGCTCGCCCTGCCCGAGGCCCCGCGCCGGCACATCCCGCGCTGGGCCCGTAGATCGGAGGTGACCTGAGCATGCACGTTCTCGTGGTGCACAACCGCTACAACTCGGCACAGCCGAGCGGGGAGAACAAGGTCGTCGACCAGGAGGTGGAGCTGCTGCGCGCGGCCGGCCACCGGGTCGAGGTCTTCGAGCGGCGCAGCGACGACATCGGCGCCCGCTCCCTCCTCGGCAAGGTCGCGGTGCCGCTCCTGGTGCCGTGGAACCCGGCGGTGCGCACGGAGCTCGCCGACAGGCTGCGCGCCGAGCGGCCGGACGTGGTGCACGTCCACAACGTGTTCCCGCTGCTGTCGCCCGCGGTCCTCGCCGCCTGCGCCGACGCCGGGGTGCCCGCCGTCGCCACGCTGCACAACTACACCCAGATCTGCCCGCCCGGCACGCTCCAGCGGGACGGCCGGCCGTGCACCGAGTGCGTCGGCTCGACGCCGCTGCCCGCCGTCCGGCACGGCTGCTACCGCAACTCCCGCCTCGCGACGGTGCCGCTCGCGGTCAGCCTGTCGGTCAACCGGCGGCGCTGGTGGACCGGCGTGGAGCGTTTCCTCTGCATCTCCGCCGCGCAGCGCGACGTCCTGGTGCGCGCCGGCATGCCGGCCGAACGCCTGTCGGTCAAGCACAACTTCGTCCCCGAACCGGACATCCGCCGGGACGGCGGCGGCGAGCAACTGCTCTATCTCGGCCGGCTCGCGGAGGCCAAGGGCGTACGGCTGCTCATGGCCGCGTGGGACGAGGTCGCGGCCGGCGGCGGCGTGGGCGTCCCGCTCGCGATCGCCGGCACCGGACCGCTGGAGAAGGAGGTGACCGCCTGGGCGGCGGGCCGCGACGACGTGCGCTACGTCGGCCTGCTGGACCCGGCGGAGTGCCGCAAGGCCATCGCGCGGTCGGTCGCCGTGATCGCGCCCTCGACCTGGCTGGAGGCGTTCGGCCTGGTGGTCGTGGAGGCGATGGCGGCCGGGGTGCCGACCGTCGCCGCCGGCCACGGCGCCTTCGTCGAACTCGTCGAGGACGGCGTCACCGGGCTGCTGCACGAGCCGGGCGAGGCCGCCTCGCTCGCGTCCGGCATCCGCCGGATCACGGCCGACCCGGACCGCAACGGGGAGATGGGCCGGGCCGCCCGGCGCCGCTACGAGCAGGGATTCAGCCCGGCCGTCGGCCTGGAGCGCCTGCTGGAGGAGTACCGCACCGCGATCGCGGGACGGTCAGCACTGGTTCGCGATGGGGACACCCACGCGAGCAGGGGGGATGGGGACAGCAGATGACACGATGCCGACTCTGCGGCTCGGAAGCGATGGCGAGCGTCGTCGACCTTGGGGCGACACCGCCGTGTGAGAGCTTTCTCGCCGCGGACCAACTGGACCTGCCGGAGCCGGCGTACCCGCTGCACCTGCGGGTCTGCACCGACTGCTGGCTGGCGCAGATACCGCCGCTGATCACGCCGGAGGAGACGTTCAAGGAGTACGCGTACTTCTCCTCGTTCTCGACCTCCTGGGTGGAGCACGCGCGCACGTTCGTCGACGGCGCCGTACAGCGCCTCGACCTCGGCACCGACGCCTTCGTGGTCGAGGTCGCGAGCAACGACGGCTACCTGCTGCGGCACGTGGTGGACCGGGGGATCCGCTGCCTGGGCATCGAGCCCTCGGTGAACGTCGGTGCCGCGGCGCGCGAGGCGGGGGTGCCCACGTTCACGGACTTCCTGAGCCCCGACACCGGCTCGGCCGTCCGCGCCGAGCACGGCCCGGCGGACCTGGTCGTGGCCAACAACGTGTACGCGCACATCCCCGACGTGGTCGGCTTCACCCAGGGGCTGCGCGCCCTGGTCGCCGACGACGGCTGGGTCTCCATCGAGGTGCAGCACCTGCTGACCCTGATCGAGGAGAACCAGTACGACACGATCTACCACGAGCACTTCCAGTACTACACGGTCGCCTCCGCGATCCGGGCCCTCGCCAGCGGCGGACTCGCCCTCGTGGACGTCGAGTTGCTGCCCACGCACGGCGGCTCCATCCGGCTGTGGGCCCGCCCCGCCGAGGTCGCGGGGGAGCCCTCGCAGCGGGTGGCCGACGTACTGGCCCGCGAAAAGGCCGCCGGGCTCCAGGAGTTGGCCGGATACACCGAGTTCTCCGCCCGGGTCGCCAAGGTGCGCCGGGACCTGCTGCGGTTCCTCATCGACGCGGCCGAGCGCGGCGAGACGGTCGTCGGCTACGGCGCCCCCGGCAAGGGCAACACCCTGCTCAACCACTGCGGCATCCGCCCCGACCTGCTCGCCTACACGGTCGACCGCAACCCGTACAAGCACGGCCGGTTCACCCCCGGCACCCGCATCCCGATCCTGCCGCCCGAGCAGATAGCGGCCGACAAGCCGGACTACGTCCTCGTCCTGCCGTGGAACCTGCGGGCCGAGCTGGTCGAGCAACTGTCCTTCGTGCACGAGTGGGGCGGCCGGCTCGTCTTCCCCATCCCGGAACTGAGCATCGTCGAGGCGGCGCAGTCGAAAGAGGTCACAGCATGAAGGTCGTCCTGTTCTGCGGCGGTTACGGGATGCGCATGCGCAACGGAACCTCCGACGACGTCCCCAAGCCGATGGCGATGGTCGGACCGAGACCGCTGATCTGGCACGTCATGCGCTACTACGCGCACTTCGGGCACAAGGAGTTCATCCTGTGCCTCGGCTACGGCGCCCACCACATCAAGGACTTCTTCCTCAACTACCAGGAGACGGTGTCCAACGACTTCGTCCTGCGCGGCGGGCAGACCGAGCTGCTCTCCACCGACATCGCCGACTGGACGATCACCTTCGCGCAGACCGGCATCGAGTCGCCCATCGGGGAGCGGCTGCGCCGGGTGCGCCACCACCTGGACGGCGACGAGATGTTCCTCGCCAACTACGCCGACGTACTGACCGATGCCCCGCTGCCGGAGATGATCGACCGGTTCGCCCAGCGCGACGCGGGCGCGTCGATGATGGTCGTGCCGCCACAATCCTCCTTCCACTGCGTGGAGTTGGGCGAGGACGGCATGGTGGGCGGCATCACCGCGGTGAGCGACATGCCGCTGTGGGAGAACGGCGGCTACTTCGTGCTCCGCCAGGAGGTCTTCGACCACATACCGGAGAACGGCGACCTGGTCGCCGACGGCTGCGCCCAACTCGCCAAGCAGGGACGGCTGGTGGCACACCAGCACCGCGGCTTCTGGAAGCCGACCGACACCGTGAAGGAGCGGGCCGCGCTCGACGAGGCCTACACGCGGGGCCACCGCCCGTGGGCCGTGTGGGAGCGGGACAGCGCGGAGGTGCGTGCGTGATCAGGCTCGGGGCCGGCCGGCTCGACCGGATCGTCGTCGTGGGCGCCCACTGCGACGACATCGCCATCGGCGCCGGCGGCACCCTGCTGACGCTCTGCAAGGCGCGGCCCGGCATCCGCGTCGACGCGCTGGTCCTCTCCGGCGGCGGCAGCGAGCGTGAGCAGGAGGAGCAGGCCGCGCTCACCGCCTTCTGCCCGGGCGCCGACCTGCGGCTGACCGTGCACAAGCTGCCGGACGGCCGGCTGCCCGCGCACTGGGAGGAGGCCAAGGCCGCGGTCGAGGAACTGCGCGAGCGGACCGAGCCCGAACTGGTCCTCGCCCCGCGCACCGACGACGCCCACCAGGACCACCGCGGCCTGGCGAAGCTGATGACCACCGCGTTCCGCGACCACCTCGTGCTCGGCTACGAGATCGTCAAGTGGGACGGCGACCTCGGCCGACCGACGGCGTACCAGCCGCTGGAGACGGAGACCGCCGAGCAGAAGGTGCGGCTGCTGCAGGAGCACTACCCCTCGCAGCGGCACCGGCCCTGGTACGACCGGGAGGCCTTCCTCGGCCTCGCCCGGATCCGCGGTATCGAATGCCACGCGCGCTACGCCGAGGCCTTCGCCGTCACCAAACTCACGCTCAACCTGGGGGGTTGAACACCTTGCGCGTACTACTGACCGGACACCAGGGCTATCTGGGCACCGTGATGGCACCCGTCCTCACCGCCGCCGGACACGAGGTCGTCGGCCTCGACTCCGGCCTGTTCGCCGACTCGATCCTCGGCCCGCAGCCCGCCGACCCGCCGGGCGTGCGGGTGGACCTGCGCGACCTCACCGCCGAGCACGTGGCCGGGGTCGACGCGGTGATCCACCTGGCCGCGCTCTCCAACGACCCGCTCGGCTCGCTGGCCCCGGAACTCACCTACGACATCAACCACCACGCGTCCGTACGACTGGCAAAGCTGGCCCGCGACGCCGGAGTTCGGCGCTTCCTGTACGCGTCGACCTGCTCCGTCTACGGTGCCTCGGGCGGCGACGCCCTGGTCACCGAGGACGCCCCGCTGCGTCCGGTGACGCCGTACGCGGAGTCGAAGGTGCGGGTCGAGGACGACGTGCACGCGCTGGCCGACGACGACTTCACCCCGGTGTTCATGCGCAACGCCACCGCCTTCGGCTTCTCGCCCCGGCTTCGCGCCGACATCGTGCTGAACAACCTGGTGGGCCACGCGCTGCTCTCCGGCGAGGTGCTGGTCCTCTCCGACGGCACCCCGTGGCGCCCGCTGGTGCACGCCGCCGACATCGCCCGCGCCTTCACGGCCGCGCTCACCGCGCCGCGCGAGGCGGTGCACGACCGGGCGTTCAACATCGGCAGCGAGATCAACAACGTCACCGTCGCCGAGATCGCCGAGCAGGTCGCCGAGGCGGTGGCCGGCGCGAAGGTGGTGATCACCGGCGAGAACGGCGCCGACCCGCGCTCCTACCGGGTGGACTTCTCCCGCTTCCGCTCCGCGATCCCCGACTTCGACTGCGAGTGGACGGTGAAGCAGGGCGCCCTCGAACTCGCCGACGCCTACCGGAAGTTCGGGCTGACCCGGGAGGACTTCGAGCAGCGCTTCACCCGCCTCGCCGTGCTCAAGGCGGCCTCCGAGGCCGGCACCGTCGACGACACCCTGCGGTGGCGCCGATGACAGCGGTCGGCGAGGAGATGCACGCACTGGTGGAGCGGCTCTACCCGCTCTGCCGGAGCATCACCGGCGACGGTGTGCGCGCCACCCTGGACATCGTCGGCGAGTACCTCCCGCTGAACGTGCACGAGGTGCCGACCGGGACCCAGGTCCTCGACTGGACGGTTCCGCAGGAGTGGAACATCCGGGACGCGTACATCGCCGACAGCACCGGCCGGCGGGTCGTCGACTTCGCCGCGTCCAGCCTGCACGTGCTCGGCTACAGCGTCCCGGTGTCGGCGACCATGCCGCTCACCGAGCTGCGCGAACACCTGCACACGCTGCCGGATCACCCGTCCTGGGTGCCGTACCGCACGAGTTACTACAAGCCGGAGTGGGGATTCTGCCTGGCCCAGGAGACCCTGGACGCGCTGCCCGACGGCGACTACGAGGTCCGCGTCGACTCCACCCTCGCGGACGGCCACCTCACCTACGCCGAGCACGTGGTCCCCGGACAGGTGGCCGACGAGGTCATCGTCTCCTGCCACACCTGTCACCCGTCGCTGGCCAACGACAACCTGGCCGGCATCGCGGTGGCGACCTTCCTCGCCCGCGCGCTGGCGCGTGAAACGCCGTACTACACCTACCGGTTCATCTACGCACCCGGCACCATCGGGGCGATCACCTGGCTGGCCCGCAACGCGGAGCGGATCGAGCGGGTCAAGCACGGCCTCGTGCTGGCCTGCGCCGGAGACACGGGTCAACTGACGTACAAACAGAGCAGGCGCGGCGACGCGGAGATCGACCGGGTGCTCAAGCACGTACTGGCCGCGTCCGAACGACCGCACCACATCAACGAGTTCACGCCGTACGGCTACGACGAGCGGCAGTACTGCTCACCCGGGTTCAACCTCGGCGTGGGCTCGCTCAGCCGGACCCCGTACGCCGGGTACCCCGAGTACCACACCTCGGCGGACAACCCGGACTTCGTCTCCCCGGAGGCGATGGCCGACACCCTCGCCGTCTGCCGCGAGGCGTTCACCGTTCTCGACCGCAACCGCCGGTACCTCAACCTCAGCCCTTACGGCGAACCCCAGTTGGGCCGGCGCGGGCTGTACGACGCGCTCGGCGGCCGCAGCGACACCAAGCAGGCCCAGATGGCCATGCTCTGGGTGCTCAACCTCTCCGACGGCGAGCACAGTCTGCTGGACGTCGCCGAACGGTCCGGGCTGCCGTTCGACAGCGTCGCCGGCGCGGCCGACGCCCTGCACGAGGCCGGGCTGATCAAGACATGACGCCGATGACCACCGACGGGGAGAAGGCGACGACGCCGGCCCGGTCCGCCAAGCGGGCCCTCGTCGGCCGGCTGTCCTGGGGACTGGCCGACCAGGCGGCCTCCAGCATCAGCAACTTCGCGGTGGGCATCTACGTGGCCCGCTCCCTCGGGGTGACCGCGTTCGGCGTGTTCAGCCTCGCCTGGGTGACCTACGGCGTGGTGCTCAACGTCTCCCGCGGCCTGGCCACCGACCCGCTCGTGGTCCGCTTCAGCGGGGTGCAGGAGACGTCCTGGCGCGGGGCGGTGGCCCGCTCGACGGGTACCGCGCTCTGCGTCGGCACGGCCCTGGGAGTGGTGTGCCTGGCGGCCGGGCTCGGGCTCGGCGGCCGGGTGGGGCCCGCGTTCGCCGCCCTCGGTCTCATGATGCCGGGGCTGCTGCTCCAGGACGCCTGGCGGTTCTCGTTCTTCGCCGCGGGCGACGGGCGGAAGGCGTTCGTCAACGACGTCGTGTGGGGTGTCGCGCTCGTTCCGGCCATGGTGGTGGCGGCCCATGTCGGCACCGTGGCCGCCTTCGTACTTGCCTGGGGCGCGTCCGCCACGGTGGCGGCGGGGTACGGCTGCGTCCAGTCCGGCATCCGGCCCCGGACGGCACAGGCCCGCGCATGGCTGCGCGAACAGCGCGATCTCGGCTACCGGTACCTGGTCGAGAACGTCAGCCTCAGCGGCGCGAGCCAGCTCCGGGCGTACGGCCTCGGCGCGATCGTCGGAGTGAGCGCGGTCGGCGCGGTGCGCGGCGCCGAACTCCTCCTCGGGCCCTTCCTCGCCGTACTGATGGGGCTGTCCCTGGTCACCGTCCCCGAGGCCGCACGCGTGCTGCGGGAGGCCCCGCACCGACTGGGCAGGTTCTGCCTCCTGCTCGGCGGGGGGCAGGCCACCGGGGCGCTGCTCTGGGGCTCGGCACTGCTGCTGATGCCGGGCCGGCTCGGCGAGTTGGCGCTCGGCGACGTCTGGCACTCCTCCTCGCACCTCATCGTGCAGATCACCCTCAGCGTCGCGGGAGCGGGCCTCGGCACCGGCGCGGCGGCCGGGCTGCGCGCGCTCGGCGCGGCCCGCCGCAGCCTGCGCTGCCAACTGTTCGCCTCGGCCTGCTATGTCGGCGGCGGACTCGGCGGAGCGGCCCTCGGCGGCACGTCCGGCTCGGCCTGGGGCGTCGCCGCCGCGACCATCAGCGGCTCGGCCGTGTGGTGGCTGCAACTGCGCTCCGCCCTGCGCGAGCGCCACCGCGAACCCATCCCCGAAGTGAGGACCTCATGACCGACCTACCGAGGCTGAGCATCGGCCTGCCCGTGTACAACGGCGAGGAGTACCTGGCCGAGTCGTTCGACGCCCTGCTCGGCCAGACCTACGAGGACTTCGAACTGGTCGTCTCCGACAACGCCTCGACCGACGGGACCGAGGCCATCTGCCGCAAGTACGCCGCGCAGGACTCCCGCATCCGCTACCTCCGGCTGCCCCGCAACGTCGGCGCCACCCCGAACCACAACCATGTCTTCGCCGAGTCCCGCGGCGAGTTGTTCAAGTGGGCCTCGCACGACGACCTCTACGGCCGCGACCTGCTGCGGCGCTGCATAGAAGCACTGGACGAGCGGCCGGACGTCATCCTCGCCCACACCGACCAGGCGGTCATCGACGGCGACGGCCAGGTGACGGTGCCCTACGAGTACACGCTCGCCACCGGCTCCCCGCACGCACCCGAGCGCTTCCGCAGTCTGCTGTTCGAGCCGGGCGGCGACGACTTCTACGGAGTGATACGCGCCGACGTGCTGCGCCGGGTGAAACCGATGGACAGCTACCACCACGCGGACCGCACCTTCGTCGCCGAGATCACCCTGCACGGACGCTTCCACCAGGTCCCGGAACTGCTGTACTTCCGCCGCGACCACCCCACCCGCGCCGAGCGGGCCAACCCCTCCAAGCGCGCCCGCTGCGTCAACCTGGACCCGCGCCGGGCCGGCGCGCTGCACCCGACGCCCCGGCTGCTCGCCGAGTACGTCTGGGGCTTCGCCTCGGCGATCCGGCGGGCACCGCTGTCCCCGGCCGACCGGCGTGCCTGCTACCGCCACCTGGCCTCGTGGATGACCAGCCGGGTCCGGCCGGGCGTCGGCGAGCGGGTCGAGGACCGTGCCCCGGTCGACCCGGCCCAGCTCACGGTCTCCGTCGACGCCCTCGTCGCCGGCCGCGAGGGGAGGCACGCATGACGTCCACGGGCGAAACCCCGGTGCGCGTCGGGGTGTTCGGCCTGCTCGGCTCCGGCAACCTCGGCAACGACGGGTCGCTCGAAGCCGTCCTCGGCTACCTCCGCGCCGACCACCCGGACGCGGTCGTGGACGCCCTGTGCGGCGGTCCCGAGGCCGTGACGGCCCGGTTCGGGATCCCCGCCACCCGGATGCACTGGAACCGCGCCGAGTACCGGACCGCGTCCCGCTTGGGCTCGATCGCGTCGAAGGGTCTGGGCAAGTTCGTCGACGTCTTCCGCACCGCCGCCTGGGTGCGCCGCCACGACGTGGTGATCGTGCCGGGCATGGGCGTCCTGGAAGCCACCCTGCCGCTCCGGCCGTGGGGCTTCCCGTACTCGCTGTTCCTGCTCTGCGCGAGCGGCCGGCTGATGCGTACCCGGGTCGCGCTGGTCAGCGTCGGCGCCGCCGAGATCCGCAACCGGCCGACCCGCGCCCTGGTCCGCTGGTCGGGGCGGCTGGCCGCCTACCGGTCCTACCGGGACGCTCAATCCCGGGACGCGATGCGGGCGATGGGCGTGGACACCGCGCGCGACGAGGTCTACCCGGACCTCGCCTTCTCCCTGCCGGCACCGCCCGCGAGCGCGCCCTCGGGCCCGCCGGGCCCGGTCTGCGTCGGCGTCATGGACTTCCACGGCGGCAACGACGACCGCGCCCGCGCCGACGAGATCTACCGGCGCTACCTCGACGGGACGATCCGGTTCGTCCGCACACTCGTCGAGGAGGGCAGGCCGGTCCGGCTGCTCACCGGCGACCGGTGCGACGCCACGGTGGTCGCCGCG
This sequence comes from Streptomyces sp. NBC_01478, assembly GCF_036227225.1. Lineage (GTDB taxonomy): Bacteria > Actinomycetota > Actinomycetes > Streptomycetales > Streptomycetaceae > Streptomyces. The sequence goes on from NZ_CP109444.1 coordinate 10,050,301, forward strand.
ATCCTCGACGCGGTGGACTCCCCGCTGGTCACCGCCGCCGAACCGGCCTCCCTGGCCGACCTGATGAGCGAGATGGCGGCCGCCGACACCGTGGTGGCGGTCCGCTACCACAACCTGATCTGCGCGCTGAAGACCGGAACGCCGGTGCTCGCAATCAGCTATGCGGCGAAGAGCGACGCGCTCATGGACCGGATGGGCCTCGGCGCGTACTGCCATCCGGCGCGCGAGGTCGACGCCGACCGGTTGCTGGAGCAATTCCGGGCGCTGGAGAAGCGAGCGCCCGAACTGCGGCAGACCCTCGCCGAGCGGAACGAGGCCGCCGCCCGCCAACTGCAGGACCAGTTCGGCTCGTTGACCGCGGCCGTGTTCCCCGCGACCGCCCACGCCCACGCTCACGCCCGCCAGGAGTCTCCATGAAAGCGACCGAAGTCCCGGAGATCACCGGCGCGTTCCTCTTCGAGCCGACGCCGTACACAGACGAACGCGGCTTCTTCTGCCGCACGTTCGACGCCGACGTGGTCCGCTCGGTGGGCCTCGACCCGGACGCCTTCGTCCAGGACAGCCTGTCCCGCTCGGTCCGGGGCGTGGTGCGCGGCCTGCACCTGCGATCCGGCGCGGGCGAGGCCAAGTTGGTGCGGTGCTCGTACGGGCGGATCTTCGACGTCGTCGTGGACCTGCGGCCGGATTCACCGACGTACCGCAACTGGGTCTCTTTCGAACTTTCGGGAGAAACACAACCAACTCTTTACATTCCGGCGGGATGCGCGCACGGTTTTCAAGCAGTGACCGATATCGCCGACACCTCGTACCGGATCGACCGCCCGCACGATCCGACCGAGGACGTGACGATCGCCTTCGACGACCCGGAGCTCGCCATTCCCTGGCCGCTGCCGGTTGCACTGATGTCCCAACGGGACCGTGAGGCGCCGAGCCTCGCCGAGGTCCTGAAGCACAGAGAAAGTTGAGGTCCTCGTGGACACCGAAGTGCTTGACCTGCCCCTGTCGCGGACAGCCAACGAGCGGCTGCACGCCATGATCCCCGGGGGCGCTCACACCTACGCCAAGGGCGACGACCAGTACCCGGAGAACCTGGCCCCGGTCATCAGCCACGGCAGCGGTGCCCACGTGTGGGACGTCGACGGCAACCGCTACATCGAGTACGGCTCCGGCCTGCGGTCGGTCAGCCTCGGTCACGCCCACCCGCGCGTGATCGAGGCCGTGCGGCGGGAATTGGACCGCGGCAGCAACTTCGTCCGGCCGTCCATCGTCGAGGTCGCGGCCGCCGAACGCTTCCTGGCCACCGTGCCGACCGCCGAGATGGTGAAGTTCGCGAAGAACGGCTCGGACGCCACCTCCGCCGCGGTGCGCCTCGCCCGCGCCGCCACCGGCCGCTCACGGGTGGCCCTCTGCTCCGACCATCCGTTCTTCTCCGTCGACGACTGGTTCATCGGCACCACACCGATGTCCGCCGGCATCCCGGCGGCGACCACCGAACTCATCGCGACCTTCCCCTACGGCGACCTGGCCGCCACGGAGGAGATGCTCACCCGGTACCCGGACGAGATCGCCTGCCTGATCCTCGAACCCGCCACAGCCACCGAGCCGCCGCCGGGCTACCTCGCCGGCCTGCGTGAACTGGCCGACCGGCACGGCTGCGTGCTGATCTTCGACGAGATGATCACCGGCTTCCGCTGGTCCGAGGCGGGCGCCCAGGGCCTCTACGGCGTCGTCCCCGACCTCTCCACGTTCGGCAAGGCGCTGGGCAACGGATTCGCCGTCTCCGCGCTGGCCGGGCGCCGCGACCTGATGGAGCGGGGCGGGCTGCGCGACTCCGGCGACCGCGACCGGGTGTTCCTGCTGTCCACCACACACGGCGCGGAGACGCACTCCCTGGCCGCCGCGATGGCCGTGCAGACCACCTACGTCGAGGAGGGCATCACCGCGCGGCTGCACGCCCTCGGCGAGCGACTGGCCGCCGGTGTCCGCGACGCGGCGGAGGCCATGGGCGTCGGCGACCACGTCGTCGTCCGGGGCCGGGCCAGCAACCTGGTCTTCGCCACCCTCGACGAGAACCTGCAGCCGTCGCAGCAGTACCGCACCCTGTTCCTGCGCCGGCTCCTCGCGGGCGGAGTGCTCGCCCCGTCCTTCGTGGTGAGCAGCGCGCTCGACGACGAGGACATCGACCGCACCGTCGAGGTGGTGGCCCAGGCATGCGCGGTGTACCGGAAGGCACTGGACGCCGGCGACCCCGCGCCCTGGCTGGTCGGACGCCCCGTGAAGCCGGTGTTCCGCCGCCTGGCGTGACGTGACGTGACGTCAGCGGTGCCCGGGCCGTCCGACGTCGGCCGTCCGGCCGTCCGTCCGGTCGCCCAGCCGGTCGGCCGTCCGGTCGACCAGCCACGCGGTCGCCGGAATCACCGCCAGCGCGGTGCACCAGCCGCCGAGGGCGTCGGTCGGGTAGTGCGCGCCCAGCCCGACTTCGGCCCAGCCCATGATCACGCCGGCCACCAGTCCCGCCGCGAGCACGAGTGACGTACCGGCCGTCCTGCCGAGGCCGAGCCGGTCCGTCGCGAACAGCGCCGCCATGAGGGCGAGCGCGGTGGCGAAGGCGGTGTGCCCGCTCGGGTAGGACAGGTTGCCGGGGCCGTGGATGGTACGGCCCACCAGATGCTTGAGCAGCGTGGTCGTCCCCACGGTCGTGCCGGCGCCGACCGCGACGAGCACCGCCGCACGGGGACGCCGCATCAGCAGGCAGCCCACCACGCCGGCCACGATCACCGTCGCCGATCCCGCGGGTTCCCCCAAGAAGTCCAGGGCGAGAGCGAGTTGGCGCCACGGCGGCCGCACACTGTCCGCCGTCGGCGGGACGATCCACCTGTCCACCGCGCCGGGCTCGCTGTGGCCGGAGTACAGCACCCCGAGCGCGACGACCACGAGCGCGGCGAGGACGGCGATCAGGGCGAGCGGGGGGCGCAGCGACGGGGGCAGCAGCGAGGGCGCCGGTCGGCCGGTCACCCGCTCACCGTGTCCGGACGGCCTGGGGCTGTGACACCGTTCCGCTGCCGATCCAACGCGAGCCCCCTCGTCGTGTCCCGTTCACGAGCCGTCAGCAGCCTAACCGTATGCGGCCGTGGCCCCGGGTGCCGACCTCGGACGGCGATGGCCCGGAGCCTCGCGTCGCGCGCGTCGATCGCCTCCTGCGTGGAGGGCACGATGAGTTCGCCGCCGTCCCGACCGCCTGGGCCAGTTCACTGCTGCCGCAGCTCATGCACCTGGCCTCGCAGCAACTGCCCGAACTCGGTGCGGCCCGGGCGGCCGACATGGTCGTCGACACCTTTCTGCGGGGGCTCGGCGGGCGGTGATGCCGGCGGTGCGCGCCGACCCGAATCCTTGACCCCCGTTCCGCCCTCCGTGATGCTGTGTTGCGGCACGCGCTAAGCGTGCCGTAATGAGCAACGTTCTGCTCAGGGTTCTCACCAGCGGAGGAGTGGCCATGACGCACCAGGTCCGTGCTGTCGTCGCGCGGGGGAAGGGTGCCCCCGTCAGCCTGGAGACGATCCTCGTCCCCGACCCCGGCCCGGGTGAGGCGCTGGTGAAGGTCGAGGCGTGCGGCGTCTGCCACACCGATCTGCACTATCGCGAGGGCGGCATCAACGACGACTTCCCCTTCCTGCTCGGGCACGAGGCGGCAGGTGTCGTGGAGTCGGTGGGGGAGGGCGTCACCGACGTCGCCCCCGGCGACTTCGTGATCCTCAACTGGCGTGCCGTGTGCGGGAATTGCCGCGCCTGTCGACGCGGCCGGCCGCAGTACTGCTTCAACACCCACAACGCCACGCAGAAGATGACCCTGCTCGACGGCACCGAACTCTCTCCCGCCCTCGGCATCGGCGCCTTCGCCGAGAAGACCCTGGTCGCGGCGGGGCAGTGCACCAAGGTCGACCGGGCCGCCTCGGCTGCCGCGGCCGGGCTGCTCGGCTGTGGCGTGATGGCCGGCATCGGCGCCGCCATCAACACCGGCAACGTCGGACGCGGGGACAGTGTCGCCGTCATCGGCTGCGGTGGCGTCGGTGACGCGGCGATCGCCGGGTCCCGGCTCGCGGGCGCGGCGCGGATCATCGCCGTGGACATCGACGACCGGAAACTGGAGAAGGCCCGCTCGCTGGGCGCCACCCACACGGTCAACTCCAAGGCATCCGATCCCGTCGAGGCGATCCGCGAGCTGACCGGCGGCTTCGGCGCCGATGTCGTCATCGAGGCGGTCGGCCGCCCGGAGACGTACCAACAGGCCTTCTACGCGCGGGACTTGGCGGGCACGGTCGTCCTCGTCGGTGTGCCGACCCCGGAGATGAAGCTCGAACTCCCGCTGCTGGACGTCTTCGGACGCGGTGGCGCGCTCAAGTCGTCCTGGTACGGCGACTGCCTGCCCTCCCGCGACTTCCCGATGCTGATCGACCTCTATCTCCAGGGGCGCCTGGATCTGGACGCGTTCGTCACGGAGACCATCGCGCTGGAGGACGTCGAGAAGGCCTTCGAGCGGATGCACGGCGGCGACGTGCTGCGTTCGGTGGTGGTGTTCTGATGGTCGCGCCCCGCATCGAACGCCTCGTCACCTCGGGGCAGTTCACGCTCGACGGCGGCACCTGGGACGTCGACAACAACGTGTGGATCGTCGGCGACGACCACGAGGTCGTCGTCATCGACGCCGCGCACGACGCCGGTGCCATCGCGGAGGCGATCGGCGACCGCCGGCTCACCGCGATCATCTGCACCCACGCCCACAACGACCACATCGACGCGGCGCCCGAACTCGCCGACCGGACCGGCGCTCCGGTCCTGCTCCACGCCGACGACCTGCCCCTGTGGAAGCAGACCCACCCGGACCGGACGCCCGACGGCGAACTCGCCGACGGACAGATCGTGGCGGTGGCCGGGGTCGAGCTGACCGTGCTGCACACGCCCGGGCACGCGCCCGGAGCCGTCTGCCTGTACGTACCCGCTCTGGACGCCCTCCTCAGCGGTGACACGCTCTTCGCGGGCGGGCCGGGGGCCACGGGACGGTCGTACTCCCATTTCCCGACCATCGTCGACTCGATCCGGGACCGGCTGCTCGGCCTGCCGGGCGACACCGTCGTATACACCGGCCATGGGGACACGACCACCGTCGGAGCCGAGGCCCCGCATCTTCAGGAGTGGATCGACCGCGGGTTCTGAGCACTGTCCGGTGTTGCTGATAGCGCACGATGTTGCGTGAAAAGCAACACTGGGTAAGGGCTTCACCTGGCCTCTGAATACCTTGACAACGGTTTGGGGCCGCCCTCAAACTGACGTTGCGCTTACCGCAATCCGTTTCGCTATACGCACCGAGGTGTCATGATGATTCCCGCGTGCCTTCTCGTGGATCTGCCGCGAGGCGAGGCCTACCGGCTCGACATCGATCCGCCGGTTTCGGTGTTCCACACCGACGACGGCGAGGTCTTCGCCATCGACGACACGTGCACCCACCAGGACGCCTCGCTCGCGGACGGCTGGCTGGAGGGCTGCGAGGTGGAATGCCCGCTGCACGCTTCGAAGTTCGACCTGCGGACGGGAGCGGTCGACGCCCCGCCGGCCAAGCGCCCGGTGCGTACCCACGAGGTGCTCGTCCAGGACGGCATGATCTACGTCGTGCCGTCCACGGACGCCCCGAACCTGCCGCCCTGCGTCGCGTCCCGGCTCGCCGGAGGACCCGCGTGAGGACCGTGGCCGTGGTGGGCGCCTCGCTGGCCGGGCTGTCGGCGGCGCGCTCGCTGCGGAAACAGGGCTACGACGGACGGCTCGTCGTCATCGGCGACGAACCCCATCGCCCGTACGACAGGCCGCCGTTGTCCAAGGAGTTCCTCGCCGGGACGCTCACCGAGGCCGATCTCCTGCTGGAGTCGGACGACGAGGACCTGCGCGCGGAGTGGCTGCTCGGTGCCCGTGCCGTCGGCCTCCAAGTCGACGGCGCGGAGCGGGTGTTGCTCCTCGACGACGGTCGGGAGGTGCGGGCAGACGGGGTCGTCGTCGCGACCGGCGCGGTGGCCCGGAACCTGCCCGGCACGGACGGACTGGCCGGGGTGCACACCCTGCGCACCCTGGACGACGCCCGCGCCCTGCGCGACGAACTCGCCCTGGGCGGACGGCTGGTGGTGATCGGCGGCGGGTTCATCGGCGCCGAGGTCGCCTCCACGGCGTACGCCCTCGGACTCGACGTCACGGTGATCGAGGCCGCGCCGACCCCCCTCGCGGGACCCCTCGGCGAGACCATGGGCGGGATCGTCTCCGCCCTCCACGAGGCCCACGGCGTACGGCTGTTGTGCGGTGTCGGGGTCAAAGGGCTGAGCGGGGAGACCCGCGTCGACGCCGTGCTGCTGGAGGACGGGCGAACCGTCCCCGCCGACATGGTCGTTGTCGGTGTGGGCGCGCGGCCGTGCGTCGAGTGGCTGGAAGGGTCCGGCGTCGAGCTCGACAACGGCGTCAAGTGCGGCGCCGACGGCCGGACCAGCCTCGTCGGCGTGGTCGCCGTAGGGGACTGTGCCAACTGGTACGACCCGCGGGCCGGTTCGCACCGGCGGGTCGAGCACTGGACCGGGGCGCGGGAGCGGCCCGAGGCGGCCGTGGCCGCGCTGTTGTCGTGGGGTGCGGTGGCGGCACAGGCGCAGCGGCCGCCGTACTTCTGGTCGGACCAGTACGGCGTGAAGATCCAGTTCGCCGGTCATGCGGCCGGTGCCGACAGTGTGACCGTCGAGGAGGGCGCCCCGGGCGACCGGAGTTTCCTCGCCGTCTACCGGTGTGCCGGGCAGCCGGTCGCCGTGCTCGCGATGAACCAGCCGCGGCTGTTCATGCGGTGGCGCAAACAGCTTGCCGCCACGGTGAGTTGACCGTAACTACGCCGTCCGGAGTCGTTCGTCCCGGCGCGTGAATGACCGATCCACGACGTTCTCCGAGGAGTGCTCTGTGACCTCGACCAGCCTGCCGGACAGCCTGATCGCCACCCTGCCCGGCTCCTCCTACACGGACCCGGGCATCTTCGCCCAGGAACAGGAACGCATCTTCGAGACGATGTGGTTCTGCGCCGTGCGCTCCTCCGAGCTCGCCAAACCGGGCGCCTTTCGGACCGTCGACGTGGGCCGCGAGAGCATCCTGATCACCCGGGCCCGCGACAACTCCATACGCGCCTACTTCAACGTCTGCCGGCACCGGGGCGCCAAGCTCTGCACCGAGGAGACCGGCGAGGTCAAACGCGCCTTCCAATGCCCGTACCACGCCTGGACGTACGACCTGAACGGCAAGCTCGTCGCGGCGCCCAACCTGACCAAGATGCCGGACGTCGGGCGTACCGAGTTCGGGCTGGTGAGCGTCGCCGTCCGGGAATGGCTCGGCTATGTGTGGGTCAACCTGGCGGAGAACCCGCCGTCGTTCGACGAGGACGTCATCAGCGAGGTCGTCACCCGACTCGGCGACGTGGAGTCCCTGGAGCACTACGACATCGACCACCTCTCGGTGGGCCGGCGCATCGTCTACGACGTCCAGGCCAACTGGAAGCTCATCATCGAGAACTTCATGGAGTGCTACCACTGCGCCACGATCCACCCCGAACTCACCGAAGTGCTACCGGAGTTCGCCGACGGCTACGCCGCCCAGTACTACGTCGGCCACGGCGCCGAGTTCGGCGAGGAGGTCCAGGGATTCACCGTCGACGGCTCGGAAGGGCTCGACCGCATCCCGGGGGTGAGCGACGACCAGGACCGCCGCTACTACGCGATCACCATCAAGCCGCAGGTGTTCATCAACCTCGTCCCCGACCATGTGATCTTCCACCGGATGTACCCGGTGGCCGTCGACCGCACGATCGTCGAGTGCGACTGGCTCTACCTCCCGCACGTCGTCGAGAGCGGCAAGGACGTCAGCCGGTCCGTGGAACTCTTCGACCGGGTCAACCGCCAGGACTTCGAGGCGTGCGAGCGCACGCAGCCCGGGATGAGCTCCCGGATGTACGCCAAGGGCGGGGTGCTGGTGCCGAGCGAGCACCACATTGGAGCGTTCCACGACTGGGTGAACGAGCGCCTGGGGATCAACCAGGGGTGAGCCAAGGGGGTTTCAGCCCAGGTAGCCCATGCGGTGGCCGATCTCCTCGGCGCCCTTGACCAGGACCGGGGCGAGTTCGTGCAGCCGTTCCTCGGTGAACCGGTAGGCCGGTCCCGAGGCGCTGACCGCGGCGATGACCTCGCCGTCCCGGTTGCGCACCGGCGCGGCCATGGCGTGCAGCCCGACCTCCAACTCCTCCAGGGTCCAGGCGTATCCGCGCTCCCTGGCCTCGGCGAGGTTCTTCTCCAGCTTCGTCTTCGAGGTGATGGTGTGCGGGGTCACCTTCTTCAGGCCGGCCTCCGCCAGCAGCGCGGCGCGCTCCTTGGCGGGCAGGTGGGCCAGCAGGGCCTTGCCGCTGGAGGTGGCGTGCAACGGGGTCAGTTCGCCCACCCAGTTGTGCGCGGTGACGGCGCCGGGGCCGCGCACCTCGTACAGGTTGATCGCGAACTGCTCCTGCATGACCGCGATGTTGACGGTCTCGCCGATCTCCTCGGCGAGGCGCTCGCAGACCGGGCGGCCCTGCTGCGTGATGTCGATGCGCCCGGTGACCGCACCGGCCAGCCGCACGATCCCGAAGCCGAGCCGGTACTTGCCGCGCTCGCCCGCCTGCTCCACCAGACCGCGCGCCTCCAGCGCCCCGAGCAGCCGGAACGCGGTCGACTTGTGAACCTCGATCTCGCCGGCCACCTCGCTGACACCGGCCTCGCCACGCTGGGCCAGGATCTCCAGCACGCTGATGGCACGGTCCACGGACTGCACTCCGCCGGACTGCGAACCTGTCGTTTCAGTATCTGGACTGTAGTTGCTCACAGCGAAACTATACGCGTAGTGCGGTACAACGTGTTTACTGCCGGGACTTTGATCAGGCCTTTTCGCCTGGTAGGGGGCGGTAGGTGTGGTCGGGGGGTTCCGCTTCCGCCGCGGTGCCCGTGGTGAGAAGGCTGTGGATGACGTGTGCTGCGACCTGATCGCTTGGCTGTGCCGGCTCCTGGTCGTCAAGTCGGCCGAGGCGGCGGCGAGTTCGGAGCTCAGTCGGCCGAGGGCGGCAGGTGGCCGACCGCCCGCTGCCAGGCGGCCGCCACGGCCGAGTGGGCTTGTGCGGTGGCCTCGGCGATGTCTCCGGTGAGATGGACGGGGTCGCCGAGGTGGACGTGGAGGTCCGGGCGGCGCAGCGGTGCGGTGAGGACACCGGCGAGCTGCTTCACCCGGCCGCCGGAGACGATCCGGCGGGCACCGACGTGGCCGAGCGGGACGACGGGTGCGCCGGTGGCGAGGGCGAGGCGGGCCAGACCGGTGCGGAAGGTGCCGGGGCCGCGGTCCCCGGAGTCCCGGCGGCGGGGGAGCCCGCCCTCGGGGTAGATCACCACGACCCGGCCGGCGGCGAGGGCCTCGGCCGCCAGGTCCAGCGCCGCCGCCGCGCTACGGCTGCCCCGGTGCACCGGTATGTGGCCCTCGCGGGTGAGCCGGCGGCCGAGAACCGGGACCTTCCACAGTCCCGCGGTGGCGAGGACGACCGGCTCGACGCGCAGCCGGTGCAGCGCGGCCAGGACGAGTCCGGGATCGGCCAGCGCGGTGTGGTTGGGCGCGACGATGCTGCCGGGCGCGACGGTGGTGGCCGTCCCGGTGGTCACCGTCAGACGGCCGAGGAGGGGGACGACGGTACGGGCGAAGGCGCTGAGCACGTGCTGCCGACTCTCTGATCTGCCGGTGGAGCCGCGGTGTGCGGACGAGTCGTATCGTCACGCGGCCGGCTGGCGGGGGCATGAGTACGCGTACTCACAAACGGTTCGGGACAGGCGAAACAGTACGGAAACCTGGGCCCGCAGGTTGCGTGGCGCGCAACCTGGTGCGTATAGCGGTACTCGTATTAGCATGCCTCGCGTATCTACGGCGCGAGCGAGACGAGAGATCATGGCTCCCCTGCAATACGACTTCGTCATCGTCGGCGGTGGATCCGCCGGCAGCGCACTGGCGAACCGGCTCTCCGCGGACCCGGCCCACCAGGTGCTGGTCCTGGAGGCCGGCCGGCCCGACTACCCGTGGGACGTCTTCATCCACATGCCGGCGGCTCTGACCTATCCGATCGGCAGCCGGTTCTACGACTGGAAGTACGAGTCGGAACCCGAGCCGCACATGGGCGACCGGCGCGTCTATCACGCGCGCGGCAAGGTGCTCGGCGGTTCCAGCAGCATCAACGGCATGATCTTCCAGCGCGGCAACCCCATGGACTACGAGCGCTGGGCGGCCGACGCCGGCATGGAGAGCTGGGACTACGCGCACTGCCTGCCGTACTTCCGGCGGATGGAGAACTGCCTCGCGGCCGATCTCGACGACGAGTTCCGCGGCCACGACGGACCGCTCGTCCTCGAACGCGGGCCCGCCGGCAATCCGTTGTTCGGTGCGTTTCTCAACGCCGTGCAGGAAGCGGGCTATCCGCGCACCGACGACGTCAACGGCTACCAGCAGGAGGGCTTCGCGCCCTTCGACCGCAACGTCAGCCGGGGACGCCGACTGTCCGCTTCCAAGGCCTACTTGAAGCCCGTGCGGAAGCGGCCCAACCTCACCGTCACCACCCGCGCGATGGTCACCCGCGTCCTCTTCGAGGGCAAGAAGGCCGTCGGCGTCGAGTACCGGCACCGCGGCAAGGTCCGGCAGGTGCGCGCCCGCGAGGTCATCCTCTGCGGCGGCGCCATCAACTCCCCCCAGTTGCTTCAGCTTTCGGGCGTCGGCAACGCGGAGGAGCTGAGCGCGCTCGGCATCGACGTCGTCCACGATCTGCCGGGCGTCGGCGAGAACATGCAGGACCACCTGGAGGTGTACATCCAGTACGCCTGCAAGCAACCCGTCTCCATGCAGCCGTACATGGCGAAGTGGCGCGCCCCCTTCATCGGCCTGCAGTGGCTCTTCCGCAAGGGGCCCGCCGCGACGAACCACTTCGAGGCGGGCGGGTTCGCCCGCAGCAACGAGGACGTCGACTATCCCAACCTGATGTTCCACTTCCTGCCCATCGCGGTCCGCTACGACGGCACGTCGCCGGCCGGCGGCCACGGGTATCAGGTGCACGTCGGGCCCATGTACTCCGACGCGATCGGCTCGGTGAAGATCAAGAGCAAGGATCCGCTGGAGCATCCGGCGCTGCGCTTCAACTACCTCTCCACGGAGCAGGACCGGCGTGAGTGGGTCGAGTCGATCCGGGTCGCCCGCAAGCTCCTCAACCAGCCGGCGCTCGCCCCCTACAACGACGGGGAGATCTCGCCGGGGCCGTCCGTGGAGAGCGACGAGGAGATCCTCGCGTGGGTTGCCAAGGAGGGGGAGACCGCTCTGCATCCGTCCTGTACGTGCAAGATGGGCACGGACGAGATGGCTGTCGTGGACCCCGGGAGCATGCGGGTGCACGGTGTGGAGGGGCTGCGGGTCGTGGACGCGTCGGTGATGCCGTACGTGACCAACGGCAACATCTACGCGCCGGTGATGATGATCGCGGAGAAGGCGGCGGACCTGATCCTGGGCAAGGAGCCGCCGGCTCCGTCCGAGGCTGTGTACTACCGGCACCGTGACGCCCTGGGGGCTCCGCCCCCGAACCCCCGTCGGCCCTGAAGGGGCCTTGTCCTCAAACGCCGGACGGGCTGGATCGTCCCGTCCGGCGTTTGAGGTGCGGCCGTCTAAGGCCGTATACAGCCCGCCCTCACCGGAACACCACCGTACGGTTCCCGTACACCATCACCCTGCTCTCGCTGTGCCACTTCACCGCGTGCGCCAGCACCTGCGCCTCCACGTCCCGCCCCACCGTCACCAGCTCCTCCGGGTCGAGCGAGTGGTCCACCCGGACCACGTCCTGGTCGATGATCTGGCCCTCGTCCAGTTCCGGCGTGACGTAGTGCGCGGTGGCGCCCACGAGCTTCACCCCTCGGTCGTACGCCTGCTGGTAGGGGCGGGCGCCCTTGAAGCTGGGCAGGAAGGAGTGGTGGATGTTGATGGCGTGGCCCTCCAGTTGCTTGCAGAGGTCGTCGGAGAGGATCTGCATATAGCGGGCCAGGACCACCAGGTCGATGTCCAACTCCCTTACCAGTTCGAGGAGTTGCGCTTCCGCGTCGGCCTTCGTGTCCCTGGTGACCGGGATGTGGTGGAAGGGGATGCCGTAGGTCTCGGCGAGGCCCTCGAAGTCGCGGTGGTTGGAGACGATCGCGGGGATCTCGATGTTGAGGGCGCCGGTGCGCCTGCGGAAGAGCAGGTCGTTCAGGCAGTGGCCGAACTTGGACACCATGATCAGGGTCCTGGTCGGGGTCGCGGCGTCCCGGAGGGTCCAGGAGATGCGGTAGGCCTCGGCGACCGGACCGAATCGGTAACGCAGTGTTTTCAGGTCGGCGTTTGGATCGGAAACGTCGAAGTGGACCCTCATGAAGAAGCGGCCCTTGAGCCGATCATCGAATTGCTGGCTTTCGAGGATGTTGCCGGAGTTCCGGACGAGAAAGCCGCTCACGGCATGGACCAGTCCGGCGCTGTCCGGACACGAGAGAGTGAGGACGAATTCGCGGCCAGGGTGCGGTCGAGGGGACATGGGCGGCCTCCGTCGGTGCGTCAGGCTGGTGCGTATCGCACAACTTGGTGAGCGATACGCAACATGGTTGGGCCGGGCGCCGCTCGCGGTCAAGAGGCGGCCGGGCAATGGGCCGCATGGCGAAATCGTCATCTGCCAACCCCTTGACGTATGTCTGCACATTCGCCAGGGTGTTCCACCACAAGCAATACGGTGCACGATGCGCAACGAAATTCGCTCGAAGGGCTCCACACGTGGCAGACCTGTATGTGGACGGAGAATGGCGCGCCGCGGTGGCCGGCGGTCACCGTGACATTCGCTGTCCCGCCGACGGCACGCTCGCCGCGACGGTGTCCGAGGGCACGCGTCCCGACACCGAGGCCGCGATCGCCGCCGCCCGCCGTGCGTTCGACGAAGGGCCCTGGCCGCGCACTCCCGAGCGGGAGCGCGGTGCCCTGTTGCTGCGCACCGCCGAGATCATCGAGCGCGACGCCAAGGAGTTCGCCCGCGCCGAGTCGCTGGACACCGGCAAGCGGCTGGTGGAGAGCGAGTACGACATCGCCGACGTCGTCTCCTGCTTCCGCTACTACGGCGGGATCGGCGGGACCGACGCCGGACGGGTCATCGACACCGGGCGCGACGACGCCGTAAGTCGCGTCGTGTACGAGCCCGTTGGGGTGTGCGGGCTGATCACCCCCTGGAACTACCCGCTGCTGCAAGCCAGTTGGAAGGTCGCTCCGGCGCTCCTCGCGGGCAACACGATCGTCCTCAAGCCCAGTGAGCTGACGCCCTCCACCTCCATCCTGCTGATGAAGGCGCTGGAGGAGGCGGGACTGCCGGCCGGGGCCGCCAATCTCGTGCTCGGTGCCGGACCCGCGGTGGGGGCGCCGCTCTCCGAGGACCCCGCCGTCGACATGGTCTCCTTCACCGGGGGCCTGGAGACCGGCAAACGCATCATGGCCACCGCCGCCGCCACCGTGAAGAAGGTGGCGCTGGAGCTGGGCGGCAAGAACCCCAACGTCATCTTCGCCGACGCCGACTTCGAGACGGCCGTGGACTTCGCGCTCACGGCCGTCTTCCTGCACTCCGGCCAAGTCTGCTCGGCCGGCGCCCGGTTGATCGTCGAGGACGCGCTGCACGACCGCTTCGTGGACGAAGTGGTGCGCCGCGCCCGGCAGATCAGGCTCGGCGGGCCATTCGACCCCGAGGCCGAGACCGGCGCGCTGATCTCCGCACAGCACCGCGAGAAGGTCGAGGCGTACGTCGCGGCCGGGATCGCCGAGGGTGCGGTGCTGCGGTGCGGTGGTGAGCGGCCGACCGAACCAGCCCTCGCCGACGGGCACTTCTACCCGCCGACCGTCCTCGACGGCTGCACGCAGGACATGCGGGTGGTGCACGAGGAGTCCTTCGGGCCCGTGCTGACCGTCGAGCGCTTCACCGACGAGGACGACGCCGTACGCATCGCCAACGACACCGAGTACGGCCTCGCCGGCGCCGTCTGGACCCAGGACGCCGGAAAGGCCCAGCGGGTCGCCCGGCGGCTGCGGCACGGCACGGTGTGGATCAACGACTACCACCCCTATGTGCCGCAAGCGGAATGGGGTGGCTTCGGACACTCGGGCGTGGGCCGGGAGTTGGGACCGACCGGCCTGGACGAGTACCGAGAGCCCAAGCACATCTGGCAGAACATCCAACCCCGGCCGCAGCACTGGTTCCGCGGCTGAACGCCGAAAAGAGGTCGATCGTGACCCCAGCACAGACCGAGGTGCCGCAGCGGCGCGGCACGCCCCAGGACTCGGGCCCCACCCCGGTCATCTCCGTGCGCAAGCTGTGGAAGGTGTTCGGGCCGAAGGCAGAACAGGTCCCCGATTCAGAGGAACTGTGCGGGCTCACCCGCCGCGAGCTGATGGACCGCACCGGATGCACCGCCGCCGTACGCGATGTGAACTTCGAGGTCTCGCCCGGCGAGGTCTTCGTCGTCATGGGCCTGTCGGGCTCCGGGAAGTCCACCCTGGTGCGATGTCTGACCCGGCTGATCGAACCCACCTCGGGGGAGATCGTCTTCGAGGGCGAGGACATCCGGGACGCGGACGCCAAGCGGCTGCGCGAGCTGCGGCGCCGTAAGTTCTCCATGGTCTTCCAGCACTTCGGGCTGCTGCCGCACCGCCGGGTCGTCGACAACGTGTCGTTCGGCCTGGAGATCCGCGGCATGAGCAAGGCCGAGCGCACCAAACGGGCCCTGGAAGTCGTCGAGTTGGTCGGCCTGTCGGGATACGAGAACTCCTATCCCGACCAGCTCTCCGGCGGTATGCAGCAACGCGTCGGTCTCGCCCGGGCGTTGGCCGGAGACCCGGACGTCCTCCTCTTCGACGAGCCGTTCTCCGCGCTCGACCCGCTGATCCGCCGTGACATGCAGAACGAGGTCATCCGGCTGCACCACGAGGTCGGCAAGACCATGGTGTTCATCACCCACGACCTGTCCGAGGCCCTCAAGTTGGGCGACCGCATCCTCATCATGCGCGACGGCAAGATGGTGCAGTGCGGCACGGGCGACGAGCTGGTCGGTGCTCCCGCCGACGACTACGTGCGGGAGTTCGTGAAGGACGTGCCGCGCGGGGACGTCCTCACCCTGCGCTGGATCATGCGTCCCGCCGTGGACGAAGACGCCCTGGACGGCCCCGAGTTGGGCCCGGACGTCGTGGTGCGGGAAGCCACCCGTGCCGTACTCGCGGCCGACAGGCCCGTCAAGGTCGTCGAGAACGGGAAACTGCTCGGCATCGTCGGCGACGAGGAGATCCTCGCGGTCGTCGCCGGGCGGGAAGGCGACGCGTGATGACCGTCGCCGTGGAGAAACCGGAACCCGCATCGCAAGTCGCGGACGCCGTACCGGACTTGAAGGGCCCGCGACGCAAGGTCACCCGGCCCATGATGGTGGGCGCCATCCTCGTCGTGTGGCTGGTGCTGTTCGCCGTGCTGCGCGGGAAGCAGACGCTGACGCTCGCGGCGGCCGATCTCACCGGACTGCACCGGTGGTTCAACGACCTCAACGACTCGGTCGGCGCCAACCGCAACTCCAACCCGCTCTTCCTCTACTTCTTCAACGAGATCCGCCTCGTCATCGACAACCTGGTGACCTTCGTCCAGGACCTGATCTCGCAGCCGAGCGGCGACCGGCCGGTGCCGCAGGTCGGCTGGCTCGGGGTCGTCGGCATCGCCGGCCTCGCGTCCTGGGCCGTCGGCAACTGGCGGGTCGCGCTCCTCGCCATGGCCGGCTTCGCCTTCTTCGGGCTCCAGGGGCTGTGGCAGGAGAGCATGGACACCCTGGCGCTCACCCTCTCCGCCGTGCTCGTGGCGCTGGTGTTCGCGATCCCGCTGGGGGTGTGGGCGGGGCTGTCCGACCGGTTCAACCGGATCATCACGCCCTTCCTCGACTTCATGCAGACGATGCCGACCTTCGTCTACCTGGCTCCCCTCACCCTGATCTTCCTCATCGGCCCGGCCTCCGCCGTGATCGCCACGGTGATCTACGCGGCCCCGCCCGCGATCCGCATCACCGCGCACGGCATCCGCAACGTCCCGGAGACGACCGTAGAAGCGGCCGACTCGATGGGCTCGACGCGGTGGCAGTCGCTGCTGAAAGTGCTGCTGCCGATGGCCAAGCGGACCGTGGTGATGGGCGTCAACCAGACCATCATGGCCGCCCTCGCGATGGTCACCATCGCGGCCCTGATCGACGCGCCCGGCCTCGGCAAGACCGTCATGCAGGCCCTCCAGTCGCTCGACGTCGGTACGGCCTTCAACGCGGGCCTGGCGATCGTGATCATGGCCATCGTCCTCGACCGGGTCACCACCGCGTCCAGCACGCGCGCGGAACAGGCCCGCAACTCGTCCGGCCGCTTCCTCAAGTGGCGCCGCCCGCTGCTCGGTTCGGGCGCGGTGGTCGCCGTGGTGCTGATCTATCTGTCGCACACCTACCTGTGGGCGGCGCAGTTCCCCGGCGACGGCACCACGGGCACGCATATCGCCAACGCGGCCGACAGCGTGACGACTTGGGCGCAGGACAATCTCTCCGGCATCACCAACGCCTTCCGGGACGCGATCACCAACGGTCTGCTCAACCCGTTCCAGTCGCTGCTCACCGACTCCCCGTGGTGGCTCGTCGGCGCGGCCCTGATCGGCATCGGCGTGGTCGTCGGCGGCTGGCGCTCCGGGATCACAACTGCCGTGTGTGTGGGGCTGCTTGTGGGCACCGGCGTGTGGTCGGACGCGATGACGACGCTGGCCTCGACCGTCGTGGCGACCGTGATCGTGATGCTGCTCGGCATCGCCTTCGGGGTGTGGATGGGGCGCAGCGCGATGGTGGACCGGCTGTTGCGGCCCACGCTGGACGCGGCGCAGGTCATGCCGCCGTTCGTCTATCTCGTGCCGTTCCTGGCGCTGTTCGGCGCGACGCGCTTCACCGCGATCGTCGCCGCCGTCGTGTACGCCGTACCGGTCGCCATCAAGATCACCGCCGACGGGGTGCGGGCCGTGCCCGAGACCACCGTCGAGGCGGCCACCGCGGCCGGCTGCAACACGTGGCAGATCATCACCAAGGTTCAACTCCCGATGGCACGCAGCGCCCTGACCCTCGCGACCAACCAGGGCCTGATCTATGTGCTGTCGATGGTTGTTGTGGGCGGCCTGGTGGGAGCCGGCGCCCTCGGCTACGACGTCGTGGCCGGATTCTCCCAGAGCGAGCTGTACGGCAAGGGGTTGGCGGCGGGGCTGGCCATCGTCCTGCTCGGAGTCATGTTCGACCGGATCACTCAGGCGGCCGCGCGCCGAACCAGCGCTTAAAAGGAGCACGACACCATGGCAAGACACTGGCGAACCGGCGCGGCCGGCCTGGCCGTCCTCGGCCTCACCCTCACCGCCTGCGGCGGGGCGAAGGTCGGCGACACGTCCTCGGGCTCGGGCAGCAGCTCGGGCAGCTCGGCGAAGTGCGGGACCTTCAACCTCGCGGTCAACCCGTGGGTGGGCTACGAGGCGGACGCGGCGGTCGTCGCGTACGTCGCGCAGCAAAAACTCGGCTGTACGGTCGAGAAGAAGGACCTGAAAGAGGAGATCGCCTGGCAGGGCTTCGGCACCGGCGAGGTCGACGCGGTCCTGGAGAACTGGGGCCACGACGACCTCAAGAAGAAGTACATCACCGGCCAGAAGACCGCCGTCGAGGCCGGCCAGACCGGCAACAAAGGCATCATCGGCTGGTACGTACCGCCGTGGCTCGCCAAGGCCCACCCCGACATCCTGAACTACAAGAACCTCAACAAGTACGCGTCCAAGTTCAAGACCTCCGAGTCGGGCGGCAAGGGCCAACTCCTCGACGGCGACCCGTCGTACGTCACCAACGACGCCGCGCTGGTGAAGAACCTGAAGCTGGACTTCAAGGTGGTGTACGCGGGCAGCGAGACCGCGCTCATCCAGGCCTTCCGCACCGCCGAGAAGAACAAGCAGTGGGTCATCGGCTACTTCTACGAGCCGCAGTGGTTCCTGTCCGAGGTGGCGCTCAAGAAGGTGTCGTTGCCCGCGTACACGACGGGCTGTGACGCGGTCGCCTCGAAGATCGCCTGTGACTATCCGGTCTACGACCTCGACAAGATCGTCAGCGCGAAGTTCGCCAAGTCGGGCAGCCCCGCCTACAACCTGGTGAAGAACTTCAACTGGACGAACGAGGACCAGAACACCGTCGCCAAGTACATAGCGCAGGACAAGCTGTCCGACGACGCGGCGGCGAAGAAGTGGGTCGACGCCAACCAGGCCAAGGTGGACGCCTGGCTCAAGTAGCCGTAGCGGGAACCCGGTTGACCATGCCCGGTGGGCGGTGCGCGCAGGTGCGTACCGCCCACCGGGCATCGCCGTTCTCCGGCCGGTGCTCAGGGGTGTCGTCCGACGTCACGGGACCCCTTGACACCCGCTCCTCGCGCCGGGCACATTGAGTTGCGCAACCTGAAGCATGTTGCGCAGACAGCAACCCGATTGCTCTCTAGCCGGAGGTGCGGCGATGGCGGGACCCCGAGTGGTCATCATCGGAGCGGGCGTCGTGGGGGCGGCGCTGGCGGACGAGATCTCCGCGCGAGGCTGGACCGAAGTGACCGTGGTCGACCAGGGCCCGCTGCCCGCCACCGGGGGCTCGTCCTCGCACGCCCCGGGACTGGTCTTCCAGACCAACTCCTCGAAGACCATGACCGAGTTGGCCCGCTACACGGTCGAGAAGTTCTGCTCCCTCGACGTCGACGGCAAGCCCTGCTTCCTCCAGGTCGGCGGCCTCGAGGTCGCCACCACCCCCGAGCGCGTCGCGGAACTCCACCGCCGCCACGGCTGGATCACCGCCTGGGGCATCGAGGCCCGTCTGCTCACCCCCGAGGAGTGCGTCGAGCACCACCCGCTCCTCAACCCCGACAAGGTCCTCGGCGGCCTCCTGGTCCCCACCGACGGCCTCGCGAAAGCCGTCCTCGCGG
This sequence comes from Streptomyces sp. NBC_01478, assembly GCF_036227225.1. Lineage (GTDB taxonomy): Bacteria > Actinomycetota > Actinomycetes > Streptomycetales > Streptomycetaceae > Streptomyces. The sequence continues at coordinate 10,069,444 of NZ_CP109444.1, forward strand.
TGGAGGCCCAGATCCGCCGGGCCACGGACCGTGGCGTGACCTTCCTGGCCCGCCACGAGGTCCTGGACGTCCAGCAGTCCGAGGGCCGCGTCACCGGCGTGCTCACCGACCAGGGCGAGATCCCCGCCGACATCGTCGTGTGCTGCGCCGGCATCTGGGGCCCGAAGATCGCCCGCATGGTCGGCATGAACCTCCCGCTGACCCCGCTCGGCCACCAGCTCGCCTGGACCGGTCCAGTACCCGCCCTCGCCGGCCGGACCGAGGAGGCCGTCCGCCCGATCCTGCGCCACCAGGACGCCGACCTCTACTACCGCGACCGCTTCGACGCCATCGGCATCGGCTACTACGGCCACCGCCCGATGCCCATCTCGGCCGACGACATCCTCTCGGTCGGCGAGGCCGACGACATGCCGTCCGTCCTCAAGTTCACGGAGGACGACTTCGCGCCCGCCTGGACGGAGACCCAGTCCCTGCTCCCCGCGACGAAGGACGCGAAGGTGGAGGAGGGCATCAACGGCCTCTTCTCCTTCACCACCGACAACTTCCCCCTCCTCGGCGAGAGTTCGGACGTCAAGGGCTTCTGGGTCGCCGAGGCGGTCTGGGTCACGCACTCGGCGGGCGTCGGCCGCGCGATGGCCGAGTGGCTGGTCGACGGACACTGTTCGTCCTTCGACCTCCACGAGTGCGACGTCAACCGCTTCGAGCCGCACCAACTCGCCCCCGAATACGTCCTGGCCCGCGACTGCCAGAACTTCGTCGAGGTCTACGACATCCTCCACCCCCTCCAGCCGTCCGGGAAGCCGCGCCCGATCCGCACCAGCCCCTTCCACACCCGCCAGCAGGAACACGGCGCGGTCTTCCTGGAGGCGAACGGCTGGGAGCGCCCGCAGTGGTACGAGGCCAACTCGGGCCTGGTGGAAGGCCGTTCGATCCCGACCCCGAACGACTGGGCGGCGCAGTACTGGTCGCCCATCGTCGGCGCCGAGGCACAGGCCACCCGCGAGACCGTCGCGATGTACGACATGACGGCCCTCAAGCGCCTCGAAGTGACCGGCCCCGGCGCCGCCGACTTTCTGGAGGGCCTGGTCACCGGCAAGGTCGCCAAGTCGGTCGGCTCGGTGACGTACACGCTCCTGCTGGACGAGGACGGCGGCATCCGCAGCGACATCACCGTCGCCCGCCTGGCCCGCGACCGCTTCCAGGTCGGCGCCAACGGCAACCTCGACCTCGACTGGTTCACCCGCCACCTGCCCGCCGATGGAACGGTCCAGGTCCGCGACATCACCCCCGGCACCTGCTGCATCGGCCTGTGGGGCCCACTGGCCCGCAAGGTCCTCCAGCCCCTGACGGACGAGGACTTCACGAACGACGGCCTCAAGTACTTCCGCGCCAAGCGGGCCTACATTGGAACGGTCCCGGTCACCGCCATGCGCCTCTCCTACGTCGGCGAACTCGGCTGGGAGCTGTACACCACCGCCGACCAGGGCCAGAAACTCTGGGACACCCTGTGGCAGGCGGCCAAGCCCCTCGGCGGTGTCATCGCCGGACGCGGCGCCTTCAACAGCCTCCGCCTGGAGAAGGGTTACCGCTCCTTCGGCACCGACATGACCTACGAGCACGACCCCTACGAGGCCGGCGTCGGCTTCGCCGTCAAGCTAGACAAGGGCGACTTCGTCGGCAAGGCGGCCCTGGAACGCCGAAAGGCCGACGTACAAAGGCAGTTGACCTGCCTCACCATCGACGACCCCCATTCGGTCGTCATGGGCAAGGAGCCGGTCTACGACGGCGAGCGCGCCGTCGGCTACGTCACCAGCGCCGCCTACGGCTACACGATCGGCAAGGGCATCGCCTATGCCTGGCTGCCGGCCGAACTCGCCACCCCGGGAACGACCTTGCACATCGGCTACTTCGACGAGCGCGTCGAGGCGGTCGTGGCGCAGGAGCCGTTGTTCGACCCGACGATGTCCCGCCTCCGAGGCTAGCCGGAAGGACGCGAACTCCGAATGAACGCGCTGAACACCCCGTTGGCGGAACTGGACCCCGAGGTCCACGCCGCGCTCCGCGCCGAACTGCACCGCCAGCAGTCCACGTTGGAGATGATCGCCTCCGAGAACTTCGCACCCTCCGCCGTACTGGAGGCGCAGGGCTCGGTCCTCACCAACAAGTACGCGGAGGGCTACCCCGGCCGCCGTTACTACGGCGGCTGCGAACACGTCGACGTCACCGAGCGGTTGGCCATCGAGCGCGTCAAGTCGCTCTTCGGCGCGGGCTACGCGAATGTCCAGCCGCACTCGGGAGCCCAGGCCAACACGGCGGTCTTCTTCGCGCTGTTGAAGCCCGGCGACACGATCCTCGGCCTCGACCTCGCACACGGCGGCCACCTCACCCACGGCATGCGCCTCAACTACAGCGGCAAGATGCTGAACGTGGTGCCGTACCACGTCTCCGAGACCGACAACCTGGTCGACATGGACGAGGTGGAGCGCCTCGCCAAGGAGCACGGTCCCAAGATGATCATCGCGGGCTGGTCGGCGTATCCACGGCAGTTGGACTTCGCGGCCTTCCGGCGGATCGCCGACGAGGTGGGCGCGCTGCTGATGGTCGACATGGCGCACTTCGCGGGGCTGGTGGCAGCAGGGCTGCACCCCAACCCCGTCCCACACGCACACGTGACCACGACCACGACGCACAAGACGCTGGGCGGCCCGCGCGGCGGAGTCGTCCTCACCAACGAGGCCGACCTCGCCAAGAAGATCAACTCGGCGGTGTTCCCCGGCATGCAGGGCGGCCCGCTGGAGCACGTCATCGCCGCGAAGGCGGTGTCGTTCAAGGTCGCGGCCTCACCCGAGTTCGCCGAACGCCAGGCCCGCACACTCGCCGGCTCCCGCATCCTCGCCGAACGCCTCACCCGCGCCGACGTGGCCGCCACCGGGGCCAAGGTCCTCACCGGCGGCACGGACGTCCACCTGGTCGTGGTCGACCTGCGCGACTCCGAGTTGGACGGCAGACAGGCGGAAGACCTCCTCCACGGGATCGGCATCACCGTCAACCGCAACGCCGTGCCCTTCGACCCGCGCCCGCCCATGGTCACGTCGGGACTGCGCATCGGCACCCCCGCACTGGCCACGCGAGGCTTCACCGAGGAGGACTTCGCCGAAGTCTCCGACGTGATCGCGCGAGCCCTCCAACCGGCCCCCGACATAAGCGACTTGCGCGCCCGCACCGAGGCGCTGGCGGCGAAGCACCCGCTCTACCCGCACCTGTCAGCCGTAGCAGAAGAGGCTGTTCCAGAGGAAGCCGGAGACGCCCGATGAGCCCCCGTACGCCCGGCGCCGACCTCCCCGAACACCCCGACTGGCTCTGGCGCACCCCCGAGCCGAAACGCTCGTACGACGTGATCGTGGTCGGCGGCGGAGGCCACGGCCTGGCCACCGCGCACTACTTGGCGAAGAACCACGGCATCACGAACGTCGCGGTGCTGGAGAAGGGCTGGCTCGCGGGCGGCAACATGGCCCGCAACACCACGATCATCCGCTCCAACTACCTCTGGGACGAGAGCGCGGGCATCTACGAGCACGCGCTGAAGCTCTGGGAGGGACTGGAGGAGGAACTCGACTACCCGATCCTCTTCTCCCAGCGCGGAGTGCTCAACCTCGCCCACAGCCTCCAGGACGTCCGCGACAGCGTGCGCCGAGTCGAGGCGAACCGCCTCAACGGTGTGGACGCGGAGTGGCTCGACGAACGGCAGGTCAAGGAGGTCTGCCCGATCGTCAACATCTCGCCGGACGTGCGCTATCCGGTGATGGGGGCCACCTATCAACCACGCGCGGGCATCGCCAAACACGACCACGTCGCCTGGGGCCTGGCCCGCTCGGCGGACGCCGCAGGTATCGACATCATCCAGAACTGCGAAGTCACCGGCCTGGACATCGTCGGCGGCAGGGTGGTCGGCGTACAGACGACACTCGGCCCGATAGCGGCGGGCAAGGTGGCACTCTGCTCGGCCGGCCACACCTCCGTCCTCGCGGCCATGGCGGGCATCCAACTCCCGCTCCAGAGCCACCCGTTGCAGGCACTGGTGTCGGAGCTGCTGGAACCGGTCCACCCCACGGTCGTCATGTCCAACGCGGTCCACGTGTACGTAAGCCAGGCGCACAAGGGCGAGTTGGTGATGGGCGCGGGCATCGACTCGTACAACTCCTACACCCAGCGCGGCGCGTTCCACATCATCGAGGAGCAGATGGCGGCGGCCCTGGAACTCTTCCCGGTCTTCGCCCGCGCGCACGTCCTGCGCACCTGGGGCGGCATCGTCGACGTCACCCCCGACGCCTCACCGATAGTCGGCCTCACTCCGGTCAACAACCTCTACCTGAACTGCGGTTGGGGAACCGGAGGCTTCAAGGCCACTCCGGGCGTCGGCTGGGTCTACGCCCACACCATCGCCCACGACACGCCTCACCACCTCAACGCCCCCTTCTCGCTCGACCGTTTCACCACCGGCGCGCTCGTCGACGAGCACGGCGCCGCCGCGGTGGCCCACTAGGGAGCCCAACCATGCTGCTGATCCCCTGCCCCTGGTGCGGGCCCCGCGACGAAGCCGAGTTCCACTACGGCGGCCAGGCCCACGTGGCCTACCCGGAGGCCCCGTCCGACCTGACCGACGAGGAGTGGGCCCGCTACCTCTTCTTCCGCGCCAACCCCAAGGGCCCGTTCGCGGAACGCTGGAGCCACGCGGCGGGCTGCCGCCGCTGGTTCAACGCGGTACGGGACACGGCGACGAACGAGATCCTGAGTGTGTACCGGGCGGGGGAGCCGCGACCGGAGGCCAGTGATTTCGGGACTGCGGCTGGGCGTCAGGCGCCTTCGCAGCCAGGTCAGGCATCCTCAGCCGGTCCGGCAACTTCGCAGCCAGGCACGTCACTTCCAGCAGGTCCGGCGCCGACTTTTCAGCAAGGGTCCGCACCCTCAGCCCGTCCGGCGTTTGAGGACGAGGCCCTTTCGGGGCCGACGGGGGTCCAGGGGGCGGAGCCCCCTGGGAGCGGGGTCGAAGGGGCAGAGCCCCTGGAGGACGGGACGGGTAGGGGCGGCGGGGGCGCCGCATCCATCAGCGGCTCTGCCGCGGGCCATCCGTTCCGCCACCCCACCCACGGCCGAATCCACCGAGACACCCCCCTCACCTTCACCTTCGACGGCACCGAATACACGGGCTACAAAGGCGACACACTCGCCTCCGCCCTCCTCGCCAACGGCATCATCCAAACCGGCACCAGCATCAAACTCGGCCGCCCCCGAGGCATCTTCACGGCCGGAGTCGAAGAACCCAACGCGGTCATCCAGATAGAGGCCCCGTTCCCCGAGCCGATGCTCCCCGCGACCACGGTCGAGCTCTACGACGGCCTGGTGGCGACCAGCCTCCCCGGCCAGGGCCGCCTCGCCACCATCCCCGACCCCGCCCGCTACGACGCGGTCCACGCCCACTGCGACCTCCTGATCGTGGGCGCGGGCCCGGCCGGCCTCGCAGCCGCCGCGGCGGCAGCCCGCAGCGGAGCCCGAGTCATCCTCGCCGACGACCGCCCCGAACTGGGCGGCAGCCTCCTCGACACGGCCCAACTCCTCGACTGGGTGACGGAGTTGAGCGAGGAACTCGGCACCGCCCCCGACGTACGCGTACTGCCCCGTACCACCGTCTTCGGCCACTACGACGACAACCACCTCCTCGCCGTGGAACGCCGCACCAACCACCTCGGCGCAGCGGCCCCCACCCGCGTCTCCCGCGAACGCGTCTGGCGCATCCGAGCCCGCCGAGTCGTCCTCGCAACGGGCGCGCACGAACGCTCACTTGCCTTCGCGGACAACGACCGCCCCGGAGTGATGCTCGCCGCCTCGGCCCGCGCCTACGTCAACCGCTACGGTGTCCTGCCCGGCCGGCAGGCCGTGGTCCTCACCACCAACGACAGTGCGTACGCGGCCGCGTTGGACCTCGCGGCAGCCGGAATCCGCATCGCGGCGATCGTGGACACCCGCCCGTCCGCCCCCGAGGAGTGGGCACGCCGAGCCCGCGAGGCCGGCATCGAGGTGCTGACCGGACACGCGGTGGCCGGTACCGAGGGCGCCCCGCGACTCACCGCCGTGACGGTCGCCCCGTACGGCGAGACCACGGGCACGACACGGCACTTCGCGACCGACCTCCTCCTGGTCTCCGGCGGCTGGAACCCGGTCGCCCACCTCTACAGCCAGGCAGGCGGCAAACTGCGCTACGACGACACCCTCGGTTCCTTCGTCCCCGACACCTGCCGCCAGGCGGTCGAGGTCGCGGGCAGCGCGAACGGGGCGTCGGACCTGACCGAAGCCCTCGCGCAGGGCGCGTCCGCGGGCGCCCGCGCGATCGAGGCCGAGGGCTACACCGCCGAGGCACCGAACCTGCCCCAGGCGCCCACCGAACCCGACGCCACCCCCGCCATGCAGGTCTTCCTGGTCCCGTCCGCCACCGACGCCCCCCGCTTCGTGGACCTCCAACGCGACGTCACCGCGGCCGACTTGACCCGGGCCACATCCGCCGGCCTCACCTCCGTCGAGCACACCAAGCGGTACACGACGGCCGGTACGGCCAACGACCAGGGCAAGACCTCGGGCGTCCTGGCCAGTGGCGTGGTCGCCGAACTCCTCGGCGTGGACGTGTCGTTGCTCGGCACGACGACATTCCGACCGCCCTACACGCCCGTCTCCTTCGCCACCCTCGCCGGCCGCGACCGGGGCGCGCTGCACGACCCGATCCGTACGACCGCGCTGCACGACTGGCACGTCATGCAGGGCGCCCTGTTCGAGAACGTCGGCCAGTGGAAGCGCCCTTGGTACTACCCGCAGGGCGGCGAGGACATGGAGGCCGCGGTCCTGCGCGAGTGCGCGGCGGCCCGCGAGGGTGTCGCCTTCATGGACGGCTCCACCCTCGGCAAGATCGACGTACAGGGCCCGGACGCGCCTGTCTTCCTCGACCGGCTCTACACCAACATGATGAGCAACCTGAAGGTCGGCATGATCCGTTACGGCGTCATGTGCCGCCCGGACGGCATGGTCCTCGACGACGGCACCGCCATCCGCCTCGCGCCGGACCGCTACCTGGTCACCACGACCACGGGCAACGCGGCCGCCGTACTGGACTGGATGGAGGAGTGGCACCAGACCGAGTGGCCCGAACTCCGCGTCCACTGCGCCTCGGTGACCGAGCAGTGGGCCACCGTCGCCCTGGTCGGCCCCCGCTCCCGCGAGGTGCTCGGCTCGCTCGCGCCCCAACTGGCCGTCGGCAACGACGACTTCCCGTTCATGGCCTGGCGGGACACCACCGTCGCCGGCATCGAGGCCAGGGTGTGCCGGATCAGCTTCTCCGGTGAACTCGCCTACGAGATCAACGTGTCGCCGTGGGAGGCCCTCGCCCTGTGGGAGGCGCTGTACGAGGCCGGTGCCCCCTTCGGCATCACCCCGTACGGCACCGAGACCATGCACGTCCTGCGAGCCGAGAAGGGCTACCCGATCATCGGCCAGGACACCGACGGCACTGTAACTCCGCAGGATCTCGGCATGAGTTGGGCGGTGTCGAAGAAGAAACCCGACTTCATCGGCAAGCGCTCCTACGCCCGCGCCGACGCCGTCCGCCCCGACCGCAAACACCTCGTCGGCCTGCTCCCCGACGACCCGGGCGCGTTCCTCCCCGAGGGCACCCAACTGATCGCCGACAGCGTGCTCCCGCCGCCACCCGTCCCGATGCTCGGCCATGTCACCTCCAGCTACCGCAGCGCCGCCCTCGGCCGCACCTTCGCCCTCGCCCTGATCAAGGGCGGCCGCGACCGCATCGGCGAACGCCTCTACGCCCCCGTGGGCGACGAGTTGATCCCGGTCACCGTCGCGAGCCCCGTCCTCTACGACCCCGAGGGAGCCCGCCGCGATGGCTGACACCGCCCTTTCCGTCCCGCGCCGCAGCCCCCTCGCGGGCGCCGCCGACCGGCTCGCGGCCACGACCCGTTCCTCCGGCGGCGCGGTCCGGCTGGCCGAACTCCCCTTCCTGGCCCAGGTGATCGTCCGGCTCGACGCGAAGGGCGCGGCGGCGGACGCCGTAGGACTCGCGCTCGGTCTGTCCCTGCCCCTTGAGCCCAACACGGCGGTGCGGGCAGGGGAGTTGACCGTGCTGTGGCTCGGTCCGGACGAGTGGCTGGTGGTCGGACCGCCGGATTCCCAGCGAGACCTGGAGCACCGGATCCGGGCCGCGAGCGGCGACGAGCACGTGGCCGTCACCGATGTCTCGGCCCAGCGCACCACCCTCCTGGTCTCCGGCGCCCGCGCCCGCGACCTGCTGGCCCACGGCTGCCCGCTGGACCTGCACCCGCGCGCCTTCGGCGCCGGACGCTGCGCCCAGACCACCCTGGCCCGCGCCCAGGTCGTCCTGGTCGCGCGGGACGAAGTCGGCGCCGGATTCTGGGTGTTGGTCCGTTCCTCCTTCGCCGGATATCTGACGGACTGGCTGCTGGACGCGGCGGCGGAATACGCCCAGGACGTCTGAACCGGCGTGACGCCGAAGGCCGTTCGCCCGGTGACGGGTGAACGGCCTTCGGCATGTGCGGGACGGTCCGCGTGGCGTCAGAGCGCCTGGCCGACCACCACCTCGTCGAGGTGCTTGGTCTTGGGGATCAGGAGAACGAGTGCCGCGCCCACGGTGACGCATCCGACGACCAGCCAGAGGCCGTTCGTGAAACCGGCGTCAAGGTAGAACTGGGTGCCCTTGAGGACGGCCCCGTGCTGCGCCATCACGACGAAGGCCACCTGGGAGACGATGATCTGCGCGACGCCCATTCCGAGGGTCTGGACGCCGTTGGCAAGCGCCTGTTCCTCGGGGGTCACCGCCTCGATGATCATGATGGGCACACTTGCCATGACGATGCCCGTGCCCAGCCCGGCGAACACACCCATTCCGATGATCTGCGGGGCGGTGTGGTGCAGGTGGGTGCCGAGACCGTAGCCGAAGATCGCGAGCAGGGCACCGACGCCCAGCAGGATCCGCGAGTCCATCCGGCGGGCGAGCGCGCCGGTACCGACGGCCCCCACGATGATCATGGCGCTGATCGGGCTGGTGACGATGGCGTTGTGGGTCCCGGACCAGCCCAGGCCGTCGGAGATGGTGGGGATCTTCGGCATCAGGATCAGTAGCTGGATCACCACGCCGACGGCGCTGAGCGCGCCCGCCGCGACGGATGTGGCCAGAAGCACGGTCCACACCGGACGACGCCGGGTCATGGCCGACGGGAACAGCGGTTCGGCGACCCGGCGCTCGACGAGCACGAAGACGATCAACGTGACCGCCGACGCGACGACCCAGGTGATGAACTTGCCGCTGCTCCAGCCCCAGTTCGACCCCTCGCCGACGGCGTAGACGAGCGCGGTGATCCCGCCGCCGAGGAGGATTCCGCCGGCCCAGTCCATTCGGCCGGCCGCCGCGCGGATCGGGCTCTCCGGCACGAAGGCGGCCACCAGGACGAAGCTCAGCGCGGTGCTGATGGCCATGAACCACAGCACGCCGCGGAAGCCGTAGTCGTCCAGGAGCCAGCCGGACAGGAAAGGCCCGCCGAAGGCGACGAGGCCGATGCCGCCGGCGAGGATTCCGCTGGCGAGACCCACCCAACGGCGGGGGAACACGTCGCGGGTGATCGCGTAGGCGAGCGGGGCGGTGGCTGCGTAGATGCCCGCGACGCCGCGCCCGATCAGCAGAGTGCGGTAGTCGGTGGCGACGGCGGCGACCAGGTCGCCGACGAAGCCGAGCCCGGTGGCGGCGAGCAGGACGCGCTTCTTGCCGAAGATCGCCGCGGCCTTGACGGCGAAAGGCAGGAAGAAGGTCCCGGTCAGCAGGGTCATCAGGGTGAACCAGGCGATATTCGTGGTCCGGAAGTGGATCGCGACATCGGCCTGCGCGATACCGGACAACGCTGCGACGAGCGCGACCAGTTGGACGGTCCACACAAGCGCCACGATGACGAGGACGTTGCGGGTGGTGGAGAGAGATCTCTCCTCGGTCTCCGGGAGCGGGGTTTGTGTCTGGGACATCAGCGGCCTTCCGTGGGTGAGCGGAGGTGCAGAGGGCGGCTCTGGATCGGACTGCGTCTGGGGCATACGGCGCGAGAGCGGCTCGTGCCGGTCGCGACGGCCCGGGCGGCGGGCATGCGTGCCTCCCTTTCGCAGCTCCGGTGCGGCTGGCGATAAAATAGACCTAACGGTCGGTACAAACAATGGGTCGCGCAGAAAAAAGGACGGGAAGAGGGCGGGGGGATCTCGCCCGGATCTGGTACTGATCGCGCGTCTCCGCGGCCGGCGCGGGTTCGAAACCGGTGTGCGTCGAGGTCGTCGCGTCGGTTCCGGTTCCGGGCGGAAGGGTGGCCAGAAGTCTCAACGAAATCGTCGACAATATAGGCGACGGTATTGCGCGCAGATTGCCGGAGAGCTACGTTCCTCGCCGTGCCTCCACCGCGGAGTCGGCCTGGGCCCTCGCGCGCCCACCCGTTTCCACTCCTGGCACAGCACCCCGGCACGAACCCCGGTCCGGCGATCGAACGGAGTACTCGGCATGCTCAAGCTGTTCAGAAGGTGTCGGTGGAATTCGGCCACCTTCCTCGCCACCCTCGCGGCAGCCGTGGCGCTGGTGACCGGTGCGGGCGTGGCGCTGGCCAACAGCACGACCGGCAGTGCGCAGGCCGCCGACTCGGCCTCGGCGAACGCCGTTTCGGCGGGCACCACGGCCTCGGGCATCGCACCGGCCATGTCCTGCTCCGGCGTCGCCCAACTCGACCTGGCCGCCGCCGTACCCGGCGTGCCCTTCGAGATCAGCTCGGCCACCGAACTCGCCGCGAGCGCCAACACCCTTGGCAACTGGGCCGCTTGTGACGTCAAGGGTGTCATCGCCCCGCAAATCCACTTCGAGATCAAGCTGCCCGAGACCGGCTGGCAGGCCAACTACCTCCAGGTCGGCTGCGGCGGCCTGTGCGGCAACGTCAACGTGACCAGCGCCCCCGCCTCGGCCGGCTGCGTCCCGCTGACCACCGGCGCCTTCGCGGTCGCCTCCAGCGACGAGGGCCACTACCAGGGCGGCGGCCTCTTCTCCACCGACCCGACCCTGCGCGCCGACTTCGGCTACAAGTCCGACCACGAACTGGTCCGGGCGGCCAAGGCGATCATCAAGCAGTACTACGGCCAGGCAGCCACCCACTCCTACTTCGACGGCTGCTCCCAGGGCGGTCACCAGGCCCTCACCGAGGCCCAGCGCTACCCGACCGACTTCGACGGCATCATCGCCGGCGCCCCGGCCAACAACTTCACCGCGCTGAACACCTTCTCGCACGCCTGGACCGCCCAGTCCGTGTACCTGAACGGCGGCCCGGCGACGATCACCAACGCCGACCTCGCCGACCTCCACGAGGCCGTCCTCAAGGGCTGCGGCGCCCCGGCCGACGGCATCATCGCCGACCCGCTGAGCTGCACCTGGGACCCCGGCACCATCCAGTGCGCGGCAGGCCAGACCTCGACGTCCGACGCGTACTGCCTCACCGCCGACCAGGTCACCACCCTGCGCCGCATCTACGCCGGACCGACCGACGAACACGGCCGACTCCTTTACCCGGGCTACCAGTTGCGGGGCTCCGAGCTGAACTGGGCCGGCATCATCACGCCGGCCACGGCCACCGCCAACTCCGGTGACATCAGCTTCGTCCGGGAGACCCTGCGCTACCAGATCTTCGACAGCCCGCAGCCGACCCTGACGTACAAGGACATCAAGTTCACGGCCGCCTACTACAAGAAGGTCATGAGCCTGGGCGAGGGCATGTACGACGCCACCGACCCCGACCTCACCGCGTTCAAGAAGGCCGGCGGCAAGCTGATCCTCTGGCACGGTCTCGGCGACCAGCACATTCCCGCCGTAGGAACGATGGCCTACTACAAGGCAGTCGAGAAGGCCGTGGGCGGCGAGACGGCCACCAAGACCTTCGCCCGCCTCTTCCTGCTCCCCGGCGTCGCGCACTGCGGCGGCGGCCAGGGCCCGGACACCTTCGACGCGCTGACCGCGATCACCGACTGGGTCACCGAGGGCGACGCCCCGGCCGGCCTGACGACGAGGTCGGTCGACAGCAGCGGGAACACCACCGCCTCCCGCCCGGTCTACCCCTTCCCGTACTACGCCAAGAACACCACGGGCGGTCCGGCCGGCGACGCGAGCAGCTACACCCCCGTCAAGTCCACCGCCGAAGCCGACCTCAAGCTCAACTGGCTCGGCTCCTTCCGCTCCGGCTACGAGACCGTCGGCAACTGGGTGGGCGGCAAGTGGGTCGTCAGCAAGGGCAAGAACTGACGTACGGCGAAGACCGAACGAGATACCGCGGCCCCCGCTTCCGAGGCGGGGGCCGCGGCGGTGTCCGCGTGGCAGAGAGTCTCCGACGTCGGCCAGAGACTGTCCGGCGATCACTCGGAACGAAGTCGGGCGGGCTGGATTAGGGTGCGCACATGCGAGGTTTCGGCAGTGATACGGCGTTCGTCGGCGGTGCGGCGGACGGATGCGGGCAGTGGTGACGGGCGGTTCGCGGCGGGTGACGCTGAACGATGTCGCCGCCGCGAGCGGGGTGTCGCGGGCCACCGTGAGCTTCGTCCTGAACGACGACCCGAACCAGACGATCTCGCCGGCGACCCGCGAGCGGGTGAAGGGCGCGGCGCGCGATCTCGGCTATGTCCCGCACGGCATCGCGCGGGCCCTGCGCGAGGGCTCCTCGCGGATCGTCGTACTGAATATCGACTGGGGTCTGGAAGGCAACTACTCGCGCAGTTACGTCCGTGGCCTGGACGACGAACTCGCCGCGCACGACCATGTGTTGTTCGTGCGGCACGGCCACTCGGCGCCGCAGTCGACGCAGCAGATCCTGGACACCATCGCGCCCCGTGCCGTACTCCGGTTCGCCGAGGCCTACTTGAGCGGCCACGAGCCCGACGAGGAGGACTGGAAGAGCGGCTTCGCCGCCCATGCCGCCCTGCAGATCAGCTATTTGGCGGACCGCGGCCACACCCGTATGGCGATGGCCCTGCCCGGCGACGACACGCCCCTGACCGAACTGCGCCTGCGCTTCGCCCGCGCGACCACGGACCGGCTCGGACTGCCCCCGCTGACCCCGTTCGTCGTGCCCCGGCCGCGGGACGCCGGAACCGCGGCCGTCAGGACGTTTCTCGCCGCGCACCACAAGGTGACGGCGGTCGCCGCCTTCGACGACGACATCGCCCTGCGCACCCTGACCGCCCTGCTCGACCTGGGGCTGAGCGTCCCCTCCGACGTGGCCGTCATCGGCTACGACGACACCGAGTACGGCGCCCTGGTCACGCCCGCGCTCACCACCGTCCACATCGACGCCGAGGCCCACGGCCGGCTCGCCGCGCGCGTCGCGCTCGGCCTCGACAGGGGCGGGATCGCCACGGCGCCGGGGCACGTGATCGAGCGCGGATCGGCCTGACGGATGCACGGGGTGGGGGCGGAGCGGTCGCGCCCGGCCGGCGAAGGCGACCGGGACGGCATCCATACGTTTCGGATCGTGCCGGGTGTCGTGTCCGTGCGGTCGGTCCAACTCTCCGGCACCATCGAGTCGTTGTGCACCCCCGTCACCCTGGAGCCGTCATGTCCCGATCGGAAGCCCGCGTCCTCACCGACCGACCCCAGCGCTACGCCAAGCAACTCGCCTCCCACCTGGGCCGCCGCAGCGAGACCAGTTGGGACGAGGAGACCGGGGTGGGGCGTCTCGTCTTCCAGGACGGCACAGGATCGCTGACCGCCGCCGAGGGGGCGTTGCTGCTCGCGGTGGAGGCGGAGCCCGAGTTCCTCGATCGGCTGGAAGACGTGGTGGGCCGGCATCTGGTCCGCTTCGGCACCAAGGACGAACTGGTCGTCGAGTGGCGGCGCGACAACGGGGAGCCCGGCACCAGCCAGCGCAGCCCGGGCGACTCTGCCTGAGCCACGGTGGCCGTCCCGGTCAGGACACGCAGCCCACGTGCGCCAGCGCCTGCTTGAGCAACACCCCGTGCCCGCCCGGCATTTCGCTCCGCAGCGCCTCCGAGGCGGCCTCCTCCGGGCTGAACCAGACCAGGTCGAGGGCGTCTTGGCGGGGGCGGCAGTCGCCGGTGACCGGTACGACGTAGGCGAGGGACACCGCGTGCTGCCGGGGGTCGTGGTACGGGGTGACCCCGTGCGTCGGGAAGTACTCGGCGACGGTGAACGGCTGCAGCGAGGCCGGGATCCGGGGCAGCGCGACCGGGCCGAGGTCCTTCTCCAGATGGCGCAGCAGGGCGTCGCGGACCCGCTCGTGGTGCAGCACGCGGCCGGAGACGAGCGTGCGGTTCACGGTGCCGTCGGGGCCGATGCGCAGCAGCAGGCCGATGCTGGTCACTTCGCCGCTGTCGTCGACGCGGACGGGGACCGCCTCGACGTAGAGGATCGGCATGCGGGCGCGTGCCTGTTCGAGGTCGTCGGCGGACAGCCAACCGGGCGTGGTATCGGTCATGTCAGACATTGCTTGATCATACTTTCAGTGTCCGTCGGATAGCCGGTAGACCCGGCGGGCATTGTCGGCCCCCGCCCAGCGTGCCAGGCGCAGCGCGTCGGGCAGGCCCAGTTCGTCGGCGTCCACCCGCTCCTGGAGCAGATCCCCCAGACCGCGACGGAACGCCAGCGCCCCGAGATAGTAGAACTCCGCCAGACCATAGGCGTCGGAGCTGTACAGCAGTTTGCGGAACGGTGTGATCTCCAGCGCTTCCGCCAGCACCGCCCGCGCCCGGACCGGTCCAACATGGTGCAGGGTGAGCCCCACATCGAGGTACACCTGTTCGAAGACGGCCGTCAGGTATCCGGCCTGACGCTGATACGGCCAGCAGTGCAGGAGCAGGACCGGGATCGTGCCGGTGGTCAGATGCAGCCAGTCCGTCAGCAGGGCGGGGTCCGTGCGGTGCAGGCGGATGTCGTTGTCGCCGAAGCCCGTGTGGAGTTGGAGGGGGAGGCCCAGGTCGACCGCGGTCCACAGCAACTCCCGCACCAGGACCGGATCTTCGAGCCGCCCGCCCCGGGCCAGCCACGCGTGGGCCGCCGTGGTCACCTCCGCCGCCGAAGGCCTGGCCGGGTCGAGATCAAAGCCCGTCCGGTACGCGGCCACCGACTTCACCGCCACCACCCCCGGCCGCCGCACCGCGTCGAGGGCGGCGACCCGAAAAGCGTCGGCATACCCGTCCGGCTCCACGCCCCGCGCCGCCACGGACTCCGCCACGGCTTCGAGTCGTACGACCTCATGGGCCACGGCGCCCGCCGCCTCCGCGAGTTCGGCGGGTGAGGTGATGGCGTGCGGCGCGAATCCGGTGTCGACGCAGAAGACGCCGGTGCCCGCGGCGGCCAGGAAGCGCCGGTTCGCCTCGTGCGGCCCCAACTCGGCACGCCGGGCGAGGTATTCGTCTGCGGGCGCGTGGCGCTCCAGGTCCAGAATCGGTGCGCAGTATCGGCGTACGGCGATCCCGACCGGACTGTCGAACGGGGAGATCCCGCTGCCGGGCCAGAGGTCCCCCTCGGTGAGCAGCGACTCGAAGGCGGTCCGGTCCAGGTCCTCGGTGACGACTCCATGGCAGTGGTGATCCACCAACTCCAGCGCGGCGAGCGCCTCGTGGACCGGTCCAGTGACCATCGTCAGTACTTCCAGCGGTACAGGGCGGCCACTTGCTCGTCGTCCAGCTCCGCAACGGCCGCGATCTCGCCCTGTCGTACGGCGATCACCGCGTCGGCGAGGACCGGTCCAAGCGCGGCCCGCAGGTGCTCGTCCTTGCGGAACTCCGTGACGGACTCGGCGAGGGAAGCCGGCAGTCGTCGTACCCCACGGGCCGTTGCCTCCGTCGTGCCGAGGTGTGCGGGGTCGCCGGTGGTCTCCTCGGGCAGGTCGGCGGAGGAGGTCAGGCCGTCGAGGCCGGCGGCGATCAGGCAGCCGAGGGCGAGATAGGGGTTGGCGGCCAGGTCGACCGGCTTCACCTCCAGGTTCGCCGCCTGGGCGCGCTGCCCCGCCGTACCGGTGACCACGCGCACCGCGGCCTCGCGGGTCTCGCGGCCCCAGGCGGTGAACACCCCCGCCCACTGGGAGGGTTGGAGGCGGAAGTAGCTGGCCGGGCTCGGCGCGGTCACGGCGGTGAGGGCCGGGAGGCGGGCGAGGACACCGGCCGCGAACGACTCGGCGTCGGCCGTCATGCCGTAACGCCGGTCGCCCCCGGTGTGCAGGTTCGCGCCGTCGCGCCAGGCGGAGAGGTGGATGTGCCCGCCGTTGCCGACGCCCCGCGCGAGGACGGCCGGCGTGAACGAGGCGCGCAGGCCGTGCCGTTGGGAGACCGCGCGCACGGTCTGCCGTACCAGGACACTGCGGTCGGCCGCCGCGACCGGATCGAGCGCGGCCACCGAGAGCTCGAACTGCCCGGCCGCGTACTCGGGATGGAACTGGTCGACGTCCACGCCCTGCGTCGCGAGGGCCGAGAGCAACTCGGCCCCGTAGTCGCTCAGTTCGACCTGTCGGATCGCGCTGTACGCCGGACCCGACGTGGCGGGGACGAACGCGTCGTCGGGTGCCGTGGCCAGGCCGAGCGTCCACTCGATCTCGATGCCCGCCCGGAAGGTGAGCCCGTGGAGCCGCCGCGCGTCGACGACCGTACGGCGCAGGAAGGTTCGGCTGCACCCGGGGTGGCGCTCGCCCTCCTGGGTGATGCGGTCGACCGGGGCCCAGGCCCAGCCGGGCTGTGCGGACAGGATGGCCAGGTGGTCGAGGTCGGGGTAGAGGCGCAGATCGCCGTCCGGGGAGCCGAGGACGTCGGTGGTGACGATGGAGTCGTTCGCCAGGAAGGTGTCGAACACCGGGGACATGCCGACACCCCAGGCCGCCGCCGAGGCGAGCTTCGCGGTCGGGACCGTCTTCACCCGGCCCACGCCCGCGGTGTCGACGTAGGCCAGGACGATCCCGTGCACCCCCCGCCCGGTCAGCTCCGCGGCCAGCGCGGTGGCGCGTTCGACCTCGCCGGGGCGGCCGCCGGGCAGGGGGTCGGCAAGGGTGGTCATACGTCCTCCACGGTCGGTGTCTCCGTGTCAGGGTTTCACGGCCACCGCTCCGAACTGCGGTACCACGGCCGGGGAATCGGCGTCCGGACGCCACTGGGAGCACGGCACCAGCCCGGGTTCGAGGAGGTCGAGGCCCTCGAAGAAGGCGGCGACGTCGGCGCGGCTGCGGGCGGTGATCGGGGGAGTGGCGTTCTCGTTCCAGAACGTCATCGCCGGGACGTTGCCCTCGCCGCCGAGGTCGGCGTCGAAGGTGGGGTGGGTGAGGACCAGGAAACTCCCGGAGGGGACCGAGGCCATGACGCTGCGCACGACCTCCCGGGCCGCCTCGGTGTCGAGGATGAAGTTCAGGATGCCCAGCATCATGACCGCGATGGGCCGGTCGAAGTCCAGTGTGTCGGCGGCCCGTCGGACGATCGACGCCGGGTCGTGCACATCCGCGTCGATGTAGTCGGTGACGCCCTCGGGCGTGCTCGTCAGCAGGGTGCGGGCGTGGATCAGGACGAGGGGGTCGTTGTCGACGTACACGATGCGCGCGTCCGGTGCGACGCGCTGCGCGATCTCGTGGGTGTTGTCGACCGTCGGCAGCCCGGTCCCGATGTCGAGGAACTGCCGTACCCCGCGCTCGGTCGCGAGGAAGCGGACCGCGCGGCCGAGGAAGTCCCGGTCGGCGCGCGCCACTTCACGGATCACCGGGAACATTCCGGCGACGTGCTCGCCGACCCGCTGGTCGATCTCGTAGTTGTCCTTGCCGCCGATCCAGTAGTTCCACACGCGCGCGTTGTGCGCCACACCGGTGTTGAGCCGGGTCGGTCCCTCTGCCGGGGTGTCGCTGTCACTCACGTTGTGGCTCCTTGTCGCCCGCGTTGCCGTCCCCGCCATTGTGCCGCGAGGTGATCACCTGGCCCAAGTGTCCGCGACGATCAGGTTACTTGTTCTTCGGGGACGGTGAACCGTCAGTCCACGTCGCCGGGTTGGGCGGCCGGTGTGCGTCCGGCCAGCACGTCCTTCAGGCGCGCGGTGCCCTGCCGCACGGCGGTCTCGGTCGTGTCGGCCTCCGTGCCGTCGAGGCCGCCGGACGTCACGGTGATCGCGTCGGTGCCGACCCGGACCACGGCCAACTCCACGGTGAGCGTGGTGGGTTCGCTGCCGCTCGTGCCCGTGACGGTGACCTGGAGACCCTGGCGGGCGTCGCCCACGGAGGGCACCGGGCTCTCGATGACCTGGACCGTCCGACGGCCGCCCTTGGAGTCGGTCGCGGTGAACTGGTCGCACTTCACCGGCAGCGTCTTCAGCCAGTTCAGGGAGGCGCCGAGCCGGGCCCGGTCGTAGGCGGCGACCTGGTACAGCAGCCTTGAGTTGCTCTCCTCGAACCCGGTCAGCGCGGACGCGCCGGACGGCTTGCCGAGGAGATCGTCGTCGTAGAGCGCGTCGAGCAGTTTCTGGCAGTCGGCGGCGTTGGTCTTGGCGGTGAGGAAGTCGGCGACGTCGACCTTGCCGACGATCAGTTGGTCGCCCCAGGTGGCGGCGTCCTTGACCTGCGTCCAGTTGTCTTCGAGGTCCGCCTCGGTGATCAGCGCGGTCTTGGCCCCGGCCGGGGTGAGGACGGGGGCGGCGGACTTCTCGGCACGGGGCGAGGCGGCCCTGTCCGTTCGCGGCGAGGCGATTCTGGGCTCGGCGGCGAGCGGCGAGGCGGCGACCTCCGAGGCGCTGTCGCCGTCCGTACCGTCACCGCCGCCGGAGCAGGCCGCGCAGGTCAGCAGCGTGCCCGCCGCCAGGGCCGAGGCGAGGGCACGGACGGCGCGGGAGGACGGGCGACGGTGCATGACGGGGCCTCCAGGAGGAGTGGGTGGTCCCCTCAGCGCACCATCGGCCCGCCCGGCCCTCCAGCGCAGGGGGCCGTTCGGGTGAGTCACGGTGGGTAGGGCGCGCTTCCGCTCGGGCGGCCGGTACGTCAGCGGGTCTCGTCCTCCGGCGGCCCGGAATGCCGGTGTGGCAGATGCAGACGGTGCTCGTGGTGCTCGTGCGGCGGCCGGGGTTCGTGTTCCGCGCGGCGCGCCCGTGCCGCGAGCCCGGCCTCCAGCACATGCACCGTGCGCCCGCCGCACTTGGTGCAGATCGCGTCGGCGAGGGGTGACCTGAGGGCCTTCCCCTCCTCGTCGACGTACTCCTGCGTGGTCAGGCCGAAGGCGTCGGTCGGATCGGTGAAGAACATCACCTGGAAGGTGGCCTCCCAGCAGTGGCCGCAGTCACCACAGGTGAACGCGAAGGTCTCCGGCACGGCTCGGGGTTCCGCGGTCATGGCAGGGACCTCCGTCGAGTGGGGCGGCCGGTCGGGCGACCGGTACTGCCCCCAGCGCACAACGCCGCAGGTCGTACGGCAACTCGAACGCCCCGCCCGGCATGCCCGCGCTCGCGCCAGCCCCGACACTGGCCACAGGCCCCGCCACCGTGACGCGAAGGGAGTGACCATGCTGCCCGGATTCCTCACCAGGGCGGTCGAGTTGCTGCTCGGCAAGGAGGGCCGCTCGCTGCACCTGAAGACGGCGGGCGCGGCGACGGCGGTCCTCGGCGTGGTGATGCTGGTGGGCTCCTGGGCGGTGGTCGCCGCCGAACACGGAGCGCGCGGCGCCAATCTGACGACGTACCCGAGGGCGTTGTGGTGGTCGATCGAGACGGCGACGACGGTCGGGTACGGAGATTTCTTTCCGGTGACACTGTGGGGCCGCGTCGTCGGCTCGGTGGTGATGGTCGCCGGCATCACCACGTACGGCCTCGTCACGGCCGCCCTGGCCACCTGGTTCGTCGGCCGGGAACAGCGCCGTCGGCATCAACTCGTGCACGGGGCGGAGGAGTTGGGCGAGGAGGCGGTGCGCGCTCTGCACGCGCGCTTCGACCGACTGGAGCGGATGGTGGGTGGGCGGGGGGGAGGAGCCGGGCGGGTGAGGGCACCGGGTCCGGCTCCTGAAGGCCGCCCGGCTACTCGGCCAACGTCAGCGCGGCGAAGGCATGCCCCTCCCACAACTGCCGCGAGGCCTCCTCCGGGTAGGCCGTGACCACGGGCTCCGTGTCGAGCACCTGCACCGACCGGCGCTCGGTGTCGTACGCGGGCCAACCCGGGGCGCCCGCCCTCGCGAACGCCGTCCAGGACGCGCGGAAACGGGTCGACAGTGCCAGCGCCTCGGGGGAGGGCTCGACGTCGGCGAACAGCAGATTGCCGAGGTCCGCGGTGAACGTGCCGAACAGCAGCGGGATGTCCAGGCCGTGGCAGGAGCCCAGCACACCGCCCAACCCCGGGGCGGGCCAGGTGAGTTCATAGACGTGCGCGCGGCCGCCGGCGGCGACCTGTGCCTCGGCCAGGTGGAGGCAGGGCATGCGGAACACCCGGTCTGACTGGACGAGTTCGTGCAGCTCGCCCGGCGCGGCGTCCGGGAAGGCGCTGCGATAGGCCTGTTCGGCGTCGGGGCCCGGGCCGAACCGGCGCAGTACGGTCGCCGCGTCCTCCTCGGTGATCTTCCCGAACTGCCCGTCCAGCACGGTGAACAGGCGGAACTCGTCACGGTTGTGACCGACGATCAGCTCCACGTCCCGGGCCGCGCCCGCCGCGACGCCCTGCCAGGGCGTGGTGGGCAGCACCTCGCCGTCGACTACGGGTGCGAAGGGGCTCAGCGTGTGGGCGACGGCCCCCCACCGGTCCTCGTACTGGTGCATCTTGGCGGTCAACGTCTCGCCCGTCGCGGGCAGTTGACGCGGGTCCACGGTCGCGAGGTCGGCGGCCGTGGGGCGCAGCCCCGCCTCGGCGGCGATCGCGGTGGCGATGTCCCTGGCCAACTCGTCGGAGAAGAAGGGCCCCGGCACACTCTGCGCGATCGCCCGCCGGAACAGTCCGGCCGCGCTCGGCATGACCAGCAGCGAGGCCACCGACCCGGCACCGGCCGACTCGCCGAAGACGGTGACCTGTTCGGGGTCGCCGCCGAACGCGGTGATGTTTTCCCGCACCCACTGAAGCGCGGCGACCTGGTCGAGCAGTCCGCGGTTGGCCGGGGCGCCGTCGATCCGGGCGAACCCCTCGATTCCCACGCGGTAGTTGAAGGTCACGACCACGAGGTCGCCGTCGCGGGCGATGTGCTGCGCGTCGTAGCCGGGGCTGCCCGCGTGTCCCAACTTGTAGGCGCCGCCGTAGATCCACACCATGACCGGTCGGCGGGCCGCCGGATCGGGCGCGGGTGTCCACACGTTGACGGTCAGCCAGTCGTCGCCCGTCGGTCCCGCCAACACGCCCCGGCGGCCCTGGAATCCGGACTCCTGCGGGGGCGGCGGACCGAAGGCGAAGGCGTCCCGTACGCCGTCCCAGTCGCGCACGGGGCGCGGTGCCCGGAACCGGGCCTCCCCGACGGGCGGTTCGGCGAACGGGATGCCGCGGAAGACCGCGAGCCCGTCCTCCAGCCGCCCGCGCACCGCACCGGCGCCGTATCGCACCACGGGTGCGGCGGTCGAACCAGTCGCCGTGTCACGGGAGTTGGGTGTCGTCATCGTGGACTCCTCGGTGTGTGCCGGGGGAACTACGGGGTGCGCGGTATGCCGAGGGCGGTCGCCGTCCCGCACTGTGCGGGGCGGCGACCGCCGGGTGCTCGATGGCCAGAATGCCCTACGCCTTGGCCTCGGCGACCTCGGAGGCCGGGGTCGGCTCCTCGTCGGCCGGTGCCTCGACCGCCTTGCGGGCCTTGGGGATCAGGCTCGCGAGGAAGAAGGCCAGCAGCGCGGCTCCGGCGCCGATCGCCATGACCACCTTGAAGCCGTTCTCCGACGGAAGGGCGGAGCCGCCGAAGTCGGTGGTCATCTGGGCGAGGATCACACCGGCGATGGCGCTGGCGAAGGACGTGCCCAGGGACCGCATCAGGGTGTTGAGGCTGTTCGCCGAGCCGGTCTGGGAGGGGTCGACCGCGCCCATGATCAGGGCGGGCAGGGCACCGTAGGTGAAGCCGACGCCGGCGCCGATGATGCAGGACACCAGGATCAGGTGCCAGACCTCGGACATCAGCAGGATGTTCAGCGCGTAGCCGGAGCTCACGATCAGCGCGCCGATCATCAGGGTGACCTTCGGGCCCTTGGCCTTGGTGACGCCGGCGGACACGGCGGACATGGCCATCATGACGAGGCCCTGCGGGGCGAGCACCAGGCCGACCATCAGCATCGACTTGCCCAGGCCGTAGCCGGTCTGCGTGGGCAGTTGCAGGAGCTGGGGGAGGACCAGGGACATCGCGAACATCGAGAAGCCGAGGGCGATCGAGGCCAGGTTGGTGAACAGCACCTGCGGCTTGGCGGTCGTGCGCAGGTCGACCAGCGGCTGCGGGCTGCGCAGCTCGTACCAGCCCCAGGAGAGCAGGATCGCGACGGCGGCGACGCCGAGGATCAGGGTCGTCGCGCTCGTCCAGCCCCAGTCGGAACCCTTGGAGATCGCGAGCAGCAGGGAGATCAGTCCGGCGGACAGTCCGAGCGAGCCGACCAGGTCGAAGCGGCCGCCGGTGCGGACCTTGGACTCGGGCACGATCAGCAGGACCAGCAGGAAGGAGACGCTGCCGAGGACGGCGGAGACCCAGAAGAGGAGGTGCCAGTTGTAGCGGTCGGCGATGAAGGCGGCCGAGGGCAGACCCAGGGCGCCGCCGACACCGAGCGAGGCGCTCATCAGGGCGGTGGAGCCGGCCAGCCGGTCGCTGGGCAGTACGTCACGCATGATGCTGATGCCGAGCGGGACGACCGCGGCGGCCAGACCCTGGAGCGCGCGGCCGATGACCATCGGGACCAGCGAGTCGGCCAGGGCGCAGACGATCGAGCCCGTCACCAGCAGGACGATGCTGGTCAGCAGCATCCGGCGCTTGCCGAACATGTCGCCGAGGCGGCCGACGACCGGGGTGGCCACGGCGGCGGCCAGCAGGGTGGCGGTGACCGCCCACGCCGTGTTCGACGCGGAGGCGTTCAGGTACTTCGGCAGCTCCGGGATGATCGGGATGACCAGGGTCTGCATGAGCGAGACGACGATCCCGGCGAGAGCCAGCACCGCGACGACGGCGTTCGACCTCGGCGGAGCGGAGGAACCCGCTTCGGCGGGTCGGGCAAGGGCGTCGGACATGGCAGTGCCTCCATCGGAACGGGATGTGAAGAGAGGGGACGAGCAGGAACAGTCGGCGGAGAACCGGCTTGCTTGACTTACTCAACCATAATGAGATTGATTGAGTTAAGCAAGTGCATTCTGATCGTGAGTCTGGTCGTGCGTTTCGGCCGGGGACCCGGTGCGGGGGAGAAGCGGCAGTTCGGTGACGACCTCGAAGCCGCCCTGGGGCCGGTGCCCCGCCCGGAGCCGGCCACCGGCGGACAGGGCACGCTCGCGCATGCCGATGACGCCGTACCCGTCGGCCGGAGCGGGGGAGGAGGGCGGTGCCGTACCGCCGTGATCGGTGACGGTGATGCCCAGCCGGTCGTGCGAGTAGCTCAGCCGCACCTCCGCCGAGCCGGTGCCCGCGTGCTTGGTGACGTTGGTGAGCGCTTCCTGCACGATGCGGTACGCCGTGAGGTCCGCACCGGCCGACAACGGCTGTGGCCTGCCTTCGGTGTTGACGGTGACGGACAGTCCCGCGCCCTCGAACGAGGCGGCCAGCTCGGCCAGTTGAGCCAGTCCGGGGGCGGGCCCGGCGGGCGTCTCCGAGTCGTCGGCGTGCCGCAACAGGCCCACGGTGGCCTTGAGTTCGCGTACGGCCGACAGGGTGGTGCCCGCGAGTTCGCCGGCGATCCGCTCGGCCTCCTCGGGGCGGCTGCGCATCAGCCGTACGACCGTGCCGGCCTGGAGATTGGCCAGGACGAGGTGATGGGCGACGACGTCGTGGAGATCGCGGGCGATCCGCATGCGCTCCTCGGTGACACGGTGCCGTGCCTCCTTCTCCCGGGTCTGTTCCGCGTGTTCGGCACGTGCTCGGACCGCCTCCAGGTAGTCCGCGCGGAGCCGGGTCGTGGTGCCGAGGGAGGTCGGCAGCAGCAGCCAGAAGGCCGGGCCGAGCAGCTTGAGGATCAGCGGTTCGGTGTCGGGACCCACGACCAGGGCCGTGCCGACCAGCAGGGTGATTCCGGAGACGGTGAAGAGGTTCGCGGTGGTCCGGGCGGAGAGCCGGGCCAGGGTGTAGAGCGCGAGCATCAGCGGTCCGATCACCAGGACCGTGAGGATGTAGCCGAGCGCGGCCACGGTCATGGCTCCGCAGAGGGTGACCACCACCGTGGTACGCGGCAGGGTGCGCCGCCACAGCAGGGCGAGGGACGAGACGCCGGTGACCAACACGCCCGGCCACCAAGGGACTTCGAGGTCACGGCCCGGGAGCGTCAGCACGCTGCCCGGGAACGAGCAGACGACGAGCGCGGCGGCGACGACCAGGTCGACGGTACGGGGATGGCAGCGCAGCAGCCGCTGCAGTCTGTGGATCATGACGTGGGGGGTTCCTGTCCGAGACGGCCGGCCGCCCACCGGTTCCCGCAGCGATGGCGGGAACCGGTGGGCGGTCGCGGCTACTCGTCGAAGGTGACGACGATCTTCTCCGCCGCGCCCGGCGTCAGCGCGAGCTCGAAGGCGTGCTCGACCTCGCCGAAGGGCACTCGGTGACTGATCAGCTTGGCGAACCGCTCGTGGTGCTCGACGATCTCCCGCGTGACCTCGAAGATCTCGGTGGGGTAGCCCTGCGAGGCGATCAGCGTCAGCTCGCTGCGCAGCATCCCGCCGAGGTCGATGTCGGCGCCCTTCTTCTGTACGGCGACCATCACCAGCTTGGCGCCCCACTTCGCGGAGTCGACCGTGGTGTTGACGACCGCGGCGACACCGGCGGCGTCGATGTAGATGTCGGTGCCGGGGCGGGGCTGGCCGAGCGCGTTGGCGGCCTGGCCGTGCAGCTCGGTCAGCCGGGCGGTGACGTCCTCCTCGGCGGAGTTGATCACGGCGTCCGCGCCGACGGCGAGCGCGGTCTCCAGGCGGGAGGCGATGACGTCCGCGACGACGACGTGCTCGACCCCGCGCAGCTTCAGCCAGATCGCCGCGCCCAGACCGATGGGCCCGGCACCGAAGATGACGACCTTGTCGCCGGGCTTCGCCTCCGAACGGTTGACGGCGTGCCGGGCCACCGCCATCGGCTCGTTGAGCGCGGCGACGTCGAACGGCACGGTGTCGGGGAAGACGGTGACGCTCTTGCCGACCTCGCAGTCCTCCAGCAGGAGGTAGTCGCTCATGGCCCCGTGCTTGCCGCCGCAGCCGATGATCCCGGAGGGCGCGCCCTGCGGGTTGACGACCACCCGGTCCCCGGCCTTCAGCCCGTCGACCTCCGCGCCGACCTCGACGATCTCGCCGGCCGGCTCGTGGCCGAGGGGGACCGGGACCATGGCGCCGCCCGCTCCGAAGGGGCCGCCGCCGATGTGCAGGAAGAAGGTGTCGGTGCCGCAGATCCCGCAGGCGCGGATCTTCATGAGGGCGTCCTTCGGCCCGGGCACCGGACGCTCGACGTCCACCACGTCGATCTTGTCTACGGCGCCGGTCTGGACGGACTGCATCGTGGCCATGAGGGGACTCGCTTTCCATGTGCGTGAGGGGTGTCACCGGCCCCGGCGGCGGACGGGGGGAGTGCTCCGACCGCCGGGACCGGTGACGGCGCCATACTCCGTCCCCACGGCGTACGGCGCGACGGGGACACCTCCGCTTCGGTGACCCCAGCTCTGGACTTGCTTGAGTTAGGCAACCATAAATGCGTTACTTAAGTCAAGCAATCGTTTCGACCTTGCTTAACTCAGGCAAGTAGCTGTTACGGTGGACGCATGTCCACACCGCCACCCGTGACAGCGTCCGTTCCGGAGGACGTAGCCGAGATCGAGCGGGTCCTCACCCGTATCGCCTACCTGGCAGGGCGGGCCCGGCAGCACGAGCGTCTGATGGCGCTGGCCGGGCTGCCGCTGGACCGGGCCGCCGTGGCGATCCTCCGGTACATCTCCGAGAGCGAACCGCTGCGCCCCGGCGTCCTGGCGGTCCGGATGTCCGTGGAGGCGTCCCATGTCACGCGCCAGCTACGGCAGTTGGAGCAGCTCGGCCATGTGGTCCGGATCCCGGACCCCGACGACGGCCGCGCCCAGCGCGTCCAGCTCACCGACAGCGGTCTGGCCGCCGTCCACCGCATCCGCGAGGCGAGCCGCCGCGGCATCGAGATGGCGCTGGTCCACTGGTCCTCCGAGGACCTGCGGCATCTCGCGGCCCTCTTCCACCGGCTGGTCGACGACTTCGTCACCCATGCGGAGACGGCCGTGGACGTCGGCACGACCGCCTGACGGCTCAGGAACCCGGCCGCACCTGACCGTGCTGCCAGGCCCAGGCCGCGATCTCGACGCGGTTCCGCGCGCCGAGTCTCAGTTGGACGCTGGAGAGATGCGTCTTCACCGTGGACAGCGAGACGTACAGCTCGGCGGCGATCTCGGCGTTGGTGCGGCCCAGGGCGACCAGCCGGACGACCTCTGCCTCGCGCTCGGTGAGCGGATCGCGGAGCGCCGGTGCGGGCCGGGCCGGCTCGGGCGTGCCGGCCGTCGTGCCGGTGAGGTGCTTGAGCAGGCGGACGGTGACCGAGGGGGAGACCAGCGAGTCACCGGCCGCCGCCGCCCGGACCGCCTCCGCCAGCAGGATCGGTCCCGAGTCCTTCAGCAGGAACCCGCACGCGCCGCCGCGCAGCGCACCGTACACGTACTCGTCCAGGTCGAAGGTCGTCACCACGACCACCCGCAGCGGATCGGCCACATCGGGCCCCGCGAGCAACCGCGTCGCCGCCAGACCGTCCAGCTTCGGCATCCGGATGTCCAGCAGACACACATCGGGCCGCTCCCGCCGGGCCAGCGCCACGGCCTCCTCGCCGTCGGCGGCCTCGGCGACCACGGTGATGTCGGGCTGTGCGTCCAGGAAGAACCGGAAACCGGTACGGACCATCTCCTGGTCGTCGGCGATCAGCACACGGATGGGCGTGGCGGGGACGGTCATGGATCGATCATGCCTCAGCGGGAGAGGGATGGCCGGTGTCACTCCGTCGCCCGGGACGGGTCCGCGGTGACCGCGCGCAGCAGCGGGCGGCTCGCACCGATCGCGGTGAACAGGGCGAGGGCGCCGAGGCTTACGCAGACGGCCAGTTGTACGGCGCCGGAGGTGCTGATCGTGCTGCCGGCCGCCTTGTCGACCTGGACGGCGGCGTACAGGCCGGTCGCGGTCGTGCCGCCGGCCAGGACGAGCAGGGGGAGGACCGTCTCGCGGACCCTGGCCCGGTCCAACACCTTCAGCGGGGTGCCGGACAGCCGGAGCAGTCCGTACGTGCGGCGCCGGTCCAGGACGTTCGCGGCGGCGGTCAGACCCGCCGAGGCCGTGGCCACGAGGAAGCTCAACGCCAGTGTGGCGGTGCCGAGTTGGGCCAGGCGGTCGGTGACGGCGGCGTCCTGCGCCTGCGCGTAGGTACCGGTGTACGGCAGTCGGCCCGCGCCGAGCGGCTGGAGAGCGGTGACGGCCGTGTCGACGGCGGCCGGACCGCCGGAGACCTGCGCGACCAGGCCGTCGCTGCCGCCGAGGAGGAAGTCGTCGTCGGTCGTGCCGACGGTCGCCGCGACCCCCGCCGCGCGTAGCAGTGTGCGGGCCTCGCCGACCGCGTGCCGGGCGGCGGTGGCGTTCGCGGTGGGTACGGCGACCTGGCCCCGCTGGTCGAAGCCGACGATGCCGAGCTGGCCGACGCTGAAGAACCCGGCGACGAACCCCGCCAGCACCAGACCGCTCACCGTCCGCCACGCACCGCGCGGATCGTCGCTGAGCCGGCGCGCGGCCAGCAGGGTCGCCGGGCGACGGGCGAAGCGGCCCGCGATCCGGCCCAGTCGGTCCACGACCCACGGCCCGAACATCCAGAAACCGCCGTAGAACAGCACCATCAGCGCGACCAGCGTCCCCGGCTTCAGGGTGCCGCCGCCCGTGCTCATCCGGATGTAGACCAGTATCAGCACGAACAGGACGAGCCGGATCAGCCGGGTGCGGCGCGGATCGGACTGCTGGGCGACCCCGAGCGGCGCGGACGCCACCCGGCGCAGCATCGACATCGCGCTCACCGCGATCAGCGCGCCCACGCCCACCACGACCGCCGCAACCCACGGCAGACCCACCCACAACTGCCCCGTGTACCAGGTTCCGATGCCGTACGGGATCCCGGCGAGCGCGGGCAGCAGCGCCCCGTAGGCCACCGCACCCGTCAGGGCACCGGCCGCGCCCACCGCCGCCGCCTCCACGCCGGTCATCGCGAGGATCTGCAGGGGAGTCGCACCGGCGAGACGCAGCGCGGCCAGCCGCTGTTCCCGCCGGGCCGCACCGAGCCGTCCGGCCGCCGAGGCCAGCACGATCACGGGGACGACCAGAAGACCCACGCCGAGCAGGACCGCGCCCTGGTCGTCGACCGTGAACACGCTGCGCCGCGTACCGGAGAACCCGGAGACCACCGCGCGCTCGGTCAGCCCCTGGTCGTAAAGCCCGTACCGCCCGGCCGACTTGGAGACCGCGGGGTCCGCGGGCGCCCGGCCGACGACGGCCACGAGCTCGTCGGGCGAGGCCAGTCCGGCGGCGCCGATCGTGCCGTAGGGCGTCGACTTCGGGAAACGGGCGGCCAGTTGGGAGGAGGGGAGGTCGTCGAGGAGCTTGGCGAGGGCGGGGGAGACGTACAACTCGCCTTGCTTCGGGAAGGTGTTCAGGCCGGGTGGTGCGGGTGTCGGTCTGTGGTCGGGGAGTTGGGCGAGGGAGACGACCGTGATCGGCTCGTCGCGGACGTAGGTCGTGGTGAGGGCCTGGATCGCGGTGCCGTGGCGGTCCGCGTCGGGGGTGCGCCAGGCGGTGCGGTCGGCGCGGGCGCCCGCGCCGAAGTAGGCGGCGAGCAGGATGAGAAGGACGAGAGAGCCTACGGCGGCCGCTGTGGCGGCGAGGAGTTGGCTCTGCAGGCCGCGACGGCCGGAGGACTTCGCGAGGTGCCAGGTCAGGGGCAGGACGGGGGAACGCATCGAGGGCTCCGGGGGCTCAACTGGCGGTGAACTGGGTGTAGTTGGTGATCCGGCCGTCGCGGACCTGGAGGATCCGGTCGCAGTGGGCGGCCACATCGGCGTCGTGCGTGACCATCACCAGGGCGGCACCCTGTTCACGCGTCACCGACGTGAGGAGACGTACGACCTCCGTGCTGGTCGCCTGGTCCAGGGCGCCGGTCGGCTCGTCGGCGAAGACCACGTCCGGCGCCACGGCCAACGCGCGGGCGATGGCGACCCGTTGGGCCTGCCCACCGGACAACTGCCCCGGGCGGCGCCGCTCCAGACCGTCCAGACCGAGCGGTGCGAACCAGCGCCGGGCGCGCTCCACCGCCTGCGCGCGGGGCACACCCTCCAGCATCAGCGGAAGGGCGACGTTCTCCTCGGCGGGCAGTTCGGGGAGCAACTGGCCGGACTGGAAGACGAACCCGAACCGCTTGCGGCGCAGCGCGCTGAGCCGGTTCTCGCCCAGGTCGTCGATACGCCCCCAGCCTTCGGCCGGGGGGACCCCCATCTCGCTTCGCTCGCCGCGCAGCAGCACCTGGCCGCCGTCGGGGCGGATGATCCCGGCGAGCGTGTGCAGGAGGGTGGACTTGCCGGAGCCCGAAGGGCCCATGATCGCGAGGGAGTCGCCGGCGCCGACCTCCACGTCGACGCCCGCGAGGGCCGTGGTGGAGCCGTATGTCTTGGTGAGGCCGACACCGGCCAGGACGGCGCTCATGAGCGGTCGAACTTCCACGTGACGGAGTCGGCCGAGGCCTTCACCACGTGGACGGGAATGCGGACGGTCGAACCGTCGCTCTTCCGGCCCGTGCAGGTGACGGTGGCTCCGGCGACGGCCTTCAGACCCGTGGGGCAGGTGACACCGGAGACCTTGTCGCCGACCCAGGGCAGCGGGTGGTACCTGCTCTGCGCCCGGCCCGCGACGATGTCCGCCGACAGCGCCTTGTGGCCGTCGACCGACACCGTGGTGTGCGCGTCGAGTTCGGTGGTGGACTGCGTGCCGGAGAGCAGATGGGTGCCGAGCGCCCCGAGGGCGACCGCGGCCGCCGCGCCGCCGATCACCCCGATGACGAACCTGGTGGACTGCATCACGTACTCCTGAAGGGTCGGAGAGGAGGAAGTGGTCCCACTCTCGCCAGCCCGGACCCGCGCCCGCCTCGGCCGAACGGCCAGGGTTCGCGGCACGCCCACTCGACCGTTCGGCCGATCCCGTCCCACCGAGCCTCGCATACCGTGACCAGCATGAAATCCGTCACCGGCCGGGGCTGCGCACGGGGGCTCGCCGTGGGCGCCCTGCTCGGGTTCGCGGTCTACGACCTGAGCTTCACGACCGCCACCGGCGACGCGACCTGGCCCGCGGTCGTGGTGCTCCTCACCGGTCTGGCCGCCGTTCTGTGGCCCGTCGCCCGGCGCCCGCCGTGGTTGACCCCACAGGTGCGCACCGCCGTGCCCGCCGCCCTCTCGCTGGCGTACAGCGCGGGCGCGATCCTCGCCGGGCGGTCGGAGCCGTTCGGCCCCGGCGAGATCATGCTCCTGCTCACCCTGACCTTCATCGCCGTACGGCACTGCCCGCAGCGCTGGGCCGTGGTGTGCGGTGTCCTGGACGGTCTCGCGCTGCTCGCCCTGCCGGCGCGCTACTTCCACTCGGTGACCGACGACAGCCTGTACCTCGTCACGGCCCTTGGTCTGGTACTGCTCGGCAGCACCGCCGGGCTGGCCGGTTATCTGCGCTCGCTCGACTACCGCCGTACCGTCGCGGTTACCGAGACCCGGCGCGCCGAACGCTTCGCCATCGCCGCCGACCTGCACGACTTCGTCGCCCACCACGTCACCGGGATCCTCGTGCAGACCCAGGTGGCCCGCATGATGGCGACCAGCCGGCCGGAAGACCTCGACCCGGTCCTGGCGGCCATCGAACGCGCCTCGACCGAGGCCCTGGCGTCCATGCGCCGCACGGTCGGCGTCCTGCGCGACGCGGGACCGGACGCGGCCGACCGCCGCCCCGTCGGTGACCTGGCGGCCGTCGCGGAGCTCGTCGACGGTTTCGCGAGCGCCGCCCAGAAGGTCACCCTGCGCCGCGACCCCACCCTGCCCGACGACCTCCCGCACGAGGTGCAGGCCGCCGCCTTCCGGGTCGTACAGGAAGCCCTGACGAACGTACGACGCCACGCGGCCGACGCCGCCGAGGTCACCGTGGGCCTGCGCCGCGCCGGCCGCCGCCTGGAGGTCACGGTCACCGACGACGGCCACGGCGGCACCCAGCTCCCGCCGGCCGCGCACGGCGGAGGCTTCGGTCTCGTCGGCCTCACGGAACGGGTGACGGCGCTCGGCGGTGAACTCCGGGCCGGTCCGCGCGCGGGGCCGGGGGAGGCGGGGGGCTGGGAGGTGCGGGCGGTGTTTCCGGTGGGGCGGTTCTGAGGAGCGGGGGTGTGACTCGGATGCCTCGTCAGACCTTGAAGCCGATCCCGCCGTACAACGAGATCGGTCCCTCGCCGAGCGGCGTCTCGCCCTCCGCGAGTTCGGGATGCCACTCGGAGACGGACACGATGCCGGGGTCCATCGGCTCAAGTCCCTTGAAGAGGCTGCTCACTTCGGCGTGTGTGCGGGCGACCAGCGTCACCCCGCCCGCCGCGTAGGCGGCGATGCCACGCTCCACCTTCTCCGGTTCGAGGTCGGCCGTCATCGCGGACAGCACGAGGCAACTGCCCGGCGCCAGCGCGTCGACGAGGGTGCCCACCAGCTCGTGGGCGCCGTCCTCGTCCGGGATGAAGTGCAGCAGGGCGATGAGGGACAGCGCGATCGGACGCTCGAAGTCCAGGACGCGGGCCGCCTGTTGGAGGATGGTGAGCGGTTCGCGGGCGTCGGCCTGGATGTACTCCGTCGCACCCTCGGGGGTGCTGTGCAGCAGCGCCGCGGCATGGGCGAGGACGATCGGGTCGTTGTCGACGTACACGATCCGCGCGTCCGGCGCCGTGGACTGGGCGATCTGGTGGAGGTTGGGCGCGGTCGGTATGCCGGTGCCGACGTCCAGGAACTGACGGATGCCCGACTGCCCGGCGAGCATCCGCGTCGCCCGCTGCATGAACCAGCGGTTGGCGCGTGCGGTCCGCGGGGCGCCGGGGTCAAGTGCCGTGATGTGTCTGGCGAGTTGCTCGTCGACCGGGTAGTTGTCCTTGCCGCCGAGGAACCAGTCGTACACCCGCGCCGGATGCGGCTTCGATGTGTCGATCCGCTGGACGGCCGGCTCTGTCCCGGTCACGCGAGGCTCCTCTGCTCGACTGCGCACTACGACGACCGCCACGAGTTCTGTACGACGATCCGCGCGGGCTGTGCGAGAAGTTTGGCACGCTCATGCTGACCGGGTGGCGCGGTTCGACACCCCGTCCAGGAAACGGATCAGGTCCGCGAAGACCTCCGCCCGGTTCGTCTCGTGGAACACCTCGTGCCGGGCGCCCGGATACACGTGCTCGGTCAACTCGCCGCCGCTCAACCGCTCCACGCCGACTCGGCTGCCGGCGAGCGGGACGAGCCGGTCGTCGGCGCCGTGGAGCCAGAGCAGGGGAAGTCCGCCGATGTCGCCCGACTCGGTGACGGTCCCCAGGGTTGTGGCGAAGGCCTCCAGCGTCGGCCGCTTCATTGGACCGTGCCAGACCAGCGGATCCGCCGCGTACGCCGTACCGACGCCCGGGTCGCGGGAGAGCGCGGCCGGGCTGATCGGGAGGTCGGGGATCTCGTCGAGGGTGAGCAGCCGGCCCGGCAGCTCCCAGCCGCCGATCACCGGCCCGGACAGCACGAGCGCGGCCAACTCCTCGCCGTACCGCTGCGCGAAACGGGCCGCGATCAGGCCGCCCATGGAATGGCCGATCAGGACGATGGGGACACCCGGGTGCGTGGCACGTGCCAGCTCGGCCACGGAGTGCAGGTCCGTGACCACGTCCTCGAAGTCCTCGATCAGCACACGCTCACCGGCCGACCTGCCGTGA
Source organism: Streptomyces sp. NBC_01478 (assembly GCF_036227225.1). Taxonomy (GTDB): domain Bacteria; phylum Actinomycetota; class Actinomycetes; order Streptomycetales; family Streptomycetaceae; genus Streptomyces. Next base: position 10,102,657 of record NZ_CP109444.1, read on the forward strand.
CCCTGATGATCGGGACCGAGGACGGCCGCGCCGTGCGCCAGCAGTACGGCGGCCAACTCGGCGTACCGGCCGAGGTGTTCGCCGTATCCGTGCGCGACGAGGGCGATGTGGCGAGGGTTCTCGTGCGGCCACTCGTGTGCGGTGAGCGTGCCCCGGGTGCCGGGGAGGACATGTTCGCGGGTGTCGTCCACAGCCGGAAACTAGCATCGTCGATCGGTGGCCATGATCCGTCGACGGCCGTGGCCCGTCCCGGCGTGGCAGGGGCCACCTGGCGAGACACTCCTTACGCGGCCAGATGTAAGGACATACCATCGGTCCTCGCATGAACACGATGACTCTCTGGCACATAACCGGTTGGGAATTCGCCGCGCTCGCCGCCGCGGCCCTGCTCGTCGGCTTCTCGAAGACCGCCGTGAGCGGGGCCAACACGGTCAGCCTGGCGATCTTCGCGGCCGTCCTGCCCGCCCGCGCCTCCACCGGCGTCCTGCTCCCGATCCTGATCGTCGGCGATGTCCTCGCCGTCCTCACCTACCGGCGGCACGCCCACTGGCCCACGCTGTGGCGGCTGTTCCCGGCGGTCGCGGCGGGAGTCGTGATCGGGACGCTGTTCCTGGTGTGGGCCGACGACGCGGTCGTACGGACGTCGATCGGGGCGATCCTGCTGTTCATGGCCGGGGTCACCCTGTGGCGCCGACGCAAGGCGGACACGGGGGCCGGGGCCGGTGACGAGCCGGACTCCGTCACCACGAGGTCCGGCCGGGCGAAGGCGGGCTCGTACGGCGTGCTCGGCGGGTTCACCACGATGGTCGCCAACGCCGGCGGCCCGGTGATGTCGATGTACCTGCTCTCCGCCGGCTTCCGGAAGCTGGGCTTCCTCGGCACGTCGGCGTTCTTCTTCCTGATCGTCAACGTGACCAAAGTGCCCTTCAGCGTGGGCCTCGGCCTGATCGACGGGCACTCCCTCCTGCTTGACGCGGCACTCGCGGCATTCGTCGTGCCCGGTGCGTTCATCGGCAAATGGGCTGTGAACCGAATCAACCAGCGACTGTTCGAGCAACTCGTGATCGCGGCGACGATCATCGGCGGACTGCAACTGCTGCTGCGCTGACGACGCCGCCGACTCCCCGGACGCCTCCGCCCCGTGACCTCGTACGCTCGCCCCATGTCCCCGCACATCCTGATCCTCGGCGGCACCACCGAGGCACGTGAACTCGCCGCCGAGCTGACGCGACGGCGTCCCGAGATCCGGGTGACCACCTCCCTCGCCGGGCGGGTGTCACGGCCTGGGGCACTGGCGGGAGAGGTACGGATCGGCGGGTTCGGCGGAGCCGAGGGCCTGGCCGAGTGGTTGCGGGAGCACCGCGTGGACGCCGTCGTCGACGCCACCCACCCCTTCGCGGAGTCGATCACCGCGAACGCGGTGCGGGCCGCGGCGGCGAGCGGCCTGCCCGTCGTGGTGCTGCGCCGGCCGGGTTGGCAGCCCGGCCCCGGTGACCGCTGGCACCCGGTCGCGGACCTGGCCGAGGCCGCCGAGGCGCTCCCCGCACTCGGGCGCCGCGTCCTGCTCACCACCGGCCGCCTCGGGCTCGCCGCCTTCGCCCATCTGTCCCGATTGCACTTCGTCGTACGGTCGGTGGAGCCGCCCGAGCCCCCGATGCCGCCGGATGTCGAAGTGCTGCTCGCCCGCGGGCCCTTCACCGTGGCCGACGAGACGGCGCTGCTGCGCGAGCACCGGATCGACGTGGTCGTGACGAAGGACAGCGGGGGAGTGGCGACCTCGGCGAAACTCACGGCCGCGCGGACGGCGGGCGTTCCGGTCGTGGTCGTACGACGACCGCCGTTGCCGGACGGGGTGAGCGCGGTGCCCGATGTCGCCGGGGTGCTGGAGCGGCTGGGTCGGCTGGAGCGGCTGGGGCTCAGCCCGGGGCGATGACCGTGGCCCGGAGCCGGTCCACCGTGCGCAGCATCTCGTCCCGGTTCTTGGCGGACTTCATCCAGGCCGGGAGCCGGGCGACCAGCGTCATCTTCTGCCCGGTGTCGTACCAGGGCGCGCGTTCGCGCAGGTCGGCGGCGACGAACCGCCGGATCAGGTCGAGGTGTTGGAGGTTGTACGCCCACAACTCCCCGTGTCTGGTCCTGGTTCGCAGCCAGAGGGGCGGCCGGGAGCACGGAGAGGGGCCCGTGTCGATCCTGCACAGGCCGCAGGACCGGCAGACCAGGCGGGTGTGCGGATACCGCTTCCCCTCGGCGTCCGGAGGCGTGCACGGGCGCCGCTCGAAGTGGGCGATCCGCTCGCAGCGCGGGCAGCGCACCAGCATCGACGACGCGAAGTCGGAGCGGGTGGCGCGCGGGTCGTGGAAGCGCACGGGAGCGGGGGACATGCCGTGAGTATGACCACCGGCGCGCTCGCCCGGCACCCGGATTTCAGGGCACCGGAGTCTTCAGGAGGCGGTGCTCCCCTCCAACTCCGCCGGGCGGCGCGGCAGTCCGGAGCTGAGGTCCTCCACCAGGAGCCGCTTGGCGATGGAGTCGACCGCGGCGCGCAGGTCCGTTCCGGAGGGGCGGCCGATGTCCTGCTGGACCCGCTCCTCCAGCCAGTTGCCCCATGCCCTGCCGATGATCTCGGCCTCGCGTTCGCCCGGCACGGTGTGGGACAGGAGAGAGCCGGTGCGGGTCAGATAGCCCTCCTCGACCATGCGGTCGAAGACCGGGAGGAGCACCTCCGGGGGCATGTGCCGGCGTGCGGCGATCAGACCGAGGCTCGCGTGGCCGACCATCCTGGTGAACAGTTCGACCTGCATCACTGCCCACGCGCCGGCGATGTCCAGCCGGGTGTCGGAGTCCGTGATGATCCGCCGCGCGGTGTCCAGGTCCGTGCTGCCGATGACCTTGCTCACGGCCGCTTCGAGGAGGCGTTGCGAGTCCCCGCCGCGCGGTGACGCGAAGCCCTCGCCCATGTCCGTGGAGCCCATCCGCGCGCTGTCGCGCAGCTCGACCTGCTTGAGGAACAGGGCGACGACGAAGCCGATCACCGCGACCGGCACCGTCCACCGGAACACCGTCTGGATGGTGTCGGCGTACGCGTTGATGATCGGCGCGGCGGCGGCGTGCGGCAGCTTGTGCAGGCCCTCGGGGCTGGTCGCCGCCTTGGTGATCACGGCCGGGTTCAGCGCGCTCGTCCGCACGGCGGACGTGATCCCGTCCTTGAGGTTGGGGGCCAGGCTGTTGGCGTAGATCGTGCCGAAGACGGCGGTGCCGAACGAACTGCCCAGCGTACGGAAGAAGGTGACGCCCGAGGTCGCGGTGCCGAGGTCGGTGTACTCGACGGTGTTCTGCACGGCGATCGTCAGCACCTGCATGCACAGCCCGATGCCGGTGCCGAGCACGAACATGTACACCGATTCCAGGAACGCGCCGGTGCCCGGACCCATGAGGGACATCAGATACAGCCCGACGCCCATCACCGCGGAGCCGATGATCGGGAAGAGACGGTACTGGCCGGTCTTGCTGACCACGTTGCCGCTGAAGACGGACGCGATCAGCAGCCCGATCACCATGGGCAGCGTCCGCACCCCGGAGACCGTGGCCGAGTCGCCGTCGACGTACTGGAGATAGGTCGGCAGATACGTCAGCGCGCCGAGCATCGCGAAGCCGACGATGAAGCTGAGGATCGAGCAGACCGTGAACACCGGGTTGCCGAACAGCCGCATGGGCAGCATGGGTTGCTCGGCCCGGGTCTCGACCCAGCAGAACAGGCCGAGCGCGATCGCGCCGCCCACGAACAGGACGATGATCGTCGCCGAGCCCCACGCGTACTCGTTGCCGCCCCAACTCGTCGCCAGGATCAGGGAGCTCGCGCCGACCGCGACGAGCGCGATGCCCAGGTAGTCGATGACGGGCCGCACCGCCGACTTGACCACGGGGATGGTGCGGGCCGCCGCGATGACGACGACGATCGCGATGGGCACGTTGACGTAGAACGCCCAGCGCCAGGTCAGATGGTCGGTGAACAGGCCGCCCAGCAGCGGTCCGATGACCGTGGCCACACCGAACACCGCGCCGATCGCGCCCTGGTACTTGCCGCGCTCCCGCAGCGGGATGACGTCGGCGATCAGCGCCATCGCCGTCACCATCAGCCCGCCCGCGCCGATGCCCTGCACCGCACGCCAGGCGATCAGCAGTGTCATGTTGGTGGCGAGACCGCACAGGAACGAGCCCGTGATGAACACGATCGCCGAGACCTGGAAGACCACCTTGCGGCCGAACAGGTCACCGAACTTGCCGACCAGTACGGTCGCCACGGTCTCCGCCAGCAGATAGGCGGTGACGACCCACGACATGTGCTCGGCACCGCCCAGGTCCGACACGATCGTCGGCAGGGCCGTGCCCACGATGGTCTGGTCGAGGGCCGCCAGCAGCATGCCCAGCATGATCGTCACGAAGACGACGTTGCGGCGGCGAGGGTCCAGCACGGGGGGCTGCTGCGCGGAAGGCAGCGAGGTTTCCTCGGCGACTGTCACGAGGTCACCTTCACACCGGTGGACCCTCCGTGCACAGTGGGCGGGTCCGCTCGGGTGCCTGCGCGTGCGCTATTCCGCTGCCGGGTGCCGGCGCAGCAGATACGTGTCCATGATCCAGCCCTTGCGCTCCCGGGCCTCCGCGCGCAGCCGCTCGATGCGCGGGGCGGCCTCGGCTATCGGACCGGAGGCGAGGATCTCGTCCGGGGTGCCGATGTAGGCACCCCAGTAGATGTCGATGTCCTGGTCGGCGTACTGCCGGAAGGTCTGCCGCGCGTCGAGCATCACGACCACGTCGTCCACCCCCTCCGGGAACCCCTCGGACAGCCGCCGGCCCGTGGTGATCTGCACCGGCCCGGCCACCCGGTTCAGTCCCGTGCGGTGCCGGGCGACGAGCGCCGAGACACTGCTGATGCCGGGCACCACGTCGTACTCGAACGTCACCGCGCCCCGCGCCAGGATCTCCTCCAGGATGCCGAGCGTGCTGTCGTACAGCGAAGGATCGCCCCACACCAGGAACGCGCCGCTCTCCTCCTCGCCCAACTCCTCGACGATGAGCCGCTCGTAGATGTCCGCGCGGGCGCTGCGCCAGTCCCCGACCGCCGGGGAGTACGCGGCACCCCCGGCCTTCCGGTCCCGCTCCGGGTCGCGCGCCTCGACCAGGCGGTACGTGCCCTCGGGTAGGTGCGCGTCGAGCATGTCCCGGCGGAGCCCGGTGAGGTCGGACTTCACCTCGCCCTTGTCGAGGAGGAAGAACACGTCCGTGCTCCGCAGCACCCTGACCGCCTGGAGGGTGAGCTGCTCGGGGTCGCCCGCGCCGATACCGATGACATGAATCTTTCGCACGCCCCCGAGTCTGCCCCACGCCACTGACGGTCCGTACACCGCACCGGCCCGGCCACGGCGTCCCGCGAGACGGCCCGGCTACGACATCCCTCGCAGCCGGGGCGCCCGATCCCGCGCGTCGACGCTCCCGCCGCCCCGCTCCACGTCGTCCGCGAGCCCCCGCGCCCACGCGGCGACCCCCGCGAGATCCATCCCGTACGGCCGCTCCCGCCCCGACCGGGCCGCCCACTCCTCGACGCCCCCGGCCCCGCGCCGCAGCAGCCGGGCCCCGCCGGTGACATTGCCCCGGGCCGCGTGGGTGAGCCCCACCGCGAGCTGGGCGAGCCCGCGCCACAGGCCGTTTTCCTCGTCCGGCCCCGACTTCCAGGCGTCCTCGAAGACTTCGTGCGCGTGGAACGGTTTCCCCTCGTCGAGCAGCGCCTGCGCCTCGACGACGGTGTCCTCCGGCGCGCGCACGACCCCCTCGGGCTGCCGTGCCACGCCGTCCGCGTCGTAGGGCAGCGGTCGCCCGAGCCCGTCCCGCGGCCGGGCATTGCGCGCCCGCCCCTCACCGTCCCGGTCCCGCGCGCCGGCCGTACCGTCCGAGGTCGCACCTGCGGTTGTGTCGCCCATACGACGATTGTCCCGCGCCCGGCACCGGCTTCGGCGCACCCCCGGGTGTGGGGTAAAGTGCTGTTCGCGCGATCAACACGGTTCTCCGTGGGAAGCGCAGCGGGACGTGGCGCAGCTTGGTAGCGCACTTGACTGGGGGTCAAGGGGTCGCAGGTTCAAATCCTGTCGTCCCGACTCGACAGAGTCGCAGGTGAAGGGGCGGTTTCGGAGAAATCCGAGGCCGCCTCTTCGTCATGTTGGGGACCAGGCGGCCGGGGAGTACGGCCTATTCGAGATTTGCGCATTCCAGCAAGAAACTTGCAGTGGCTTGCGCAATTAATTCTTTGCTTCGTCGGAATCTAGCGGGGTCGATTCGGTCTCTGTACGGTCGGGGCGCCGGTTCCCCCACTCCCTGAAGGAGCATCAGATGCTGACGATCCCCAGACCCCGGCGACTGGCGGTGACCGTCGTCGCCGCGGTCGGCGCGCTGTGCGTGTCCGCCTTACCGGCCGCCGCCCTGCAGGGGGCGCCGCCGTCCAAGGCGCAGGTGGCGGTGGGCGCGACGACGCCCTTCTCGGTCTACGAGGCCGAGGGCGGAACGCCGGGCGGAGGCACGGCCGTCCGGTCGCTGACCTCGGCGCCGACGACGCAGTACTCGAGCGCCGCCCTGGAGGCGTCGGGTCACTCCTACGTCCACCTGGACGGCACGGGCCAGTCGGTGCAGTGGACGAACACCACCGGGCAGCCGATCTCCTTCCTCAACATCCGTGCGAGCATTCCCGATTCGGCGTCCGGAGGCGGTGTCACCGGGACGCTGGACCTGTACGTCGACGGGGTGTTCCGGCAGGCCCTGAACCTCAACTCGAAGCAGAGCTGGGTGTACGAGGGCAACGGCAACTACAACACGAGCGACGACCAGAACCCGGCCGACGGCGACCCCAGGGTCTTCTGGGACGAGTCGCACACCTTCGTCACCGGGGCCCCGATCCCGGCGGGCGCCACGTTCTCCCTGCGCAAGGACTCCGCCAACAGCGCGTCCTTCTACGACGTGGACTCCGTCGACGTGGAGAACCCGCCGGCGCCGCGGACACAGCCCGCGAACTCGATCTCGATCACGAGTTGCGGCGCGGTGGCGGACAACACCCCGACCAACGGCGCGGCCGACAACCAGGCGGTGGACAGCCGGGCCGCCATCCAGACCTGCATCGACCAGGCCCGGTCGCAGGGCAGGATCCTGTGGATCCCGCAGGGCACCTTCTATGTGAAGGGCACCGCGGGACTGAACGCGCAGGGGATCACCATCGCGGGCGCGGGGCTCTGGTACAGCACGGTCTACCGCGACGTCCCGGTCCCCAACTCCACACCGCTGGCAGCCCTGTTCGACCTGACCTCCTGCACGGTGCGTGACTTCCACATCGACGCCAACGCCGTCAGCCGGAGCACCATCGGCGGGGACGGCGGCGCGATGGACACCACCGGCACCGACTGGCTGGCCGAGGGCATCTGGACCCAGCACACCATGTCGGGCTTCTGGGCCTCCGGCACCGGCGGCACGGTGCGGAACAGCAGGCTGACGTCGATCTGGGCGGACGGGATCAACGTCAACAACGTCTCGCTGGGCGCCGACACCGGCAACGACCTGACGGTCACCGACAACTTCGTGCGCGGCACCGGCGACGACGCGATCGCCGTCAACTCGGTGAACTACAACACCAACGGCGACGGTTCCCAGACCTTCTACCACCCGATGACCGACGTCACCGTCAGCCACAACACCTCGATCGCACCCTGGGGCGGCAAGGGCGTCGGGATCTACGGTGGCAGCGGCCACCTGGTCGAGGACAACTACATCGCCGACACGGCCCGTTACATCGGTCTGGGTGCCGGGCGCTTCGGTGTCAACGGCAGCGACCTGCTGTCCGCGACCGTGACCGGCAACACCGTGGTCCGCTCCGGCGGCAACGCCTACAGCCAGGGCCAGCCCGCCCTGCACATCGGCAACGGCGGCGACGGACAGAACGTCGGGACGGTCGACAAGGTCACGGTGACCGGCAACACCGTCACCGACTCCCTCTACGACGGGATCGCCTTCTCCACCTCGACCAACACCCTGCTCCAGGACAACACCGTCAACAGCCCCGGCCGCAACGGCATTTCGATCTCGCCGCCGTTCTACCCGGCGCCCACCGGCTCCGCGACGATCACCGGCAACACGGTCACCGCACTCGACCCCGGCACCTCGCCCTTCGTCAACAACTCCACCGGATTCGTCGCCACGTTGAGCGACAACCACTGGCCGCCGCCCGCACCCGAGGGCCCCTACGGCGGCACCCCGGCAGCCGTGCCCGGCACGGTGCAGGCGGAGAACTACGACACCGGCGGCCAGGGGATCGCGTACAACGTCACCTCCGTCAACGGCAACGCCAACTCCTACCGCGCCGACGGCGTCGACCTGGACAACACCTCGGACACCGGCGGCGGTTACAACCTGGGCTGGACCGGCGCCGGACAGTGGTTCCGCTACACGGTCGACGTCGCCGCGGCCGGCACCTACACGCTAGACCTGCGCATCGCGGCCCCGTCCGCGGTGCCGGGCGCGCTGCACCTGTCGGACGCCTCCGGCACCAACCTCACCGGAGCCGTCGACCTGCCCGCCACCGGCGACTGGCAGACCTGGGGCACCGCCACCACCCACGTGACATTGCCCGCGGGCCGGCAGGTTCTGACACTCGATCAGGACAGCGGCGGCTGGAACATCAACTCCCTTGGGTTCACGGCCGGGAGCGGCTCGCCGTCGGCCGACTTGGCCGTATCTCCGGGCTCGTTGACCTTCTCCGACCAGGCGGTGAACACGACCAGCCCCGCACAGACCGTCACCGTCACCAACTCCGGTACCGCCACTGCCTCGTTCACCGGAGTCGCCGCCGGTGGTGACTTCGCGCAGACCAACACCTGCGGTACGTCGCTGGCCGCCGGCGCGCACTGCACGGTCGCCGTCACCTTCACACCCACCGCCTCCGGCGCCCGCACCGGCACCCTCACCCTGACCGGCGACCAGTCCAACAGCCCCACCACGGTGGCCCTTTCGGGCACCGGCACGACCGGCACCGGCACGAATCTCGCCGCCGGCAGGCCCACCGGCGAGTCGAGCCACACCGACGTGTACCCGTCGTCGAACGTCACGGACGGCAACCAGGGCTCCTACTGGGAGAGCGCCAACAACACGTTCCCGCAGTGGGTCCAGGTCGATCTCGGCGCGGCCCGGAGCGCCTCCCGTGCGGTGCTGCAACTGCCCGCCGCGTGGGGCGCCCGCACCCAGACCCTGACCCTCGGCGGCAGTACCGACGGCACCACCTTCACCACCCTGAAGTCCTCGGCCGCCTACACCTTCGACCCGAGCACCAGGAACACCGTCACGCTCACCTTCCCCGCCACCGCGCAGCGCTACTACCGCGTCACCGTCACCGCCAACAACGGCTGGCCCGCGGGCCAGGTCTCCGAGTTCCAGATCTGGGCCGCCTGACCCCACCTGCCCCACCCATCCCACGATGCCGCCGGACACCCCGTCCGGCGGCATCGTCATGTGCGCGGGCAATTGAGATCTTGCAGGCCTCATTTTTGTTTGTTGCAATGCCCTGTCTAGTTATTGCGTGATCATGCCAAGGATATTACGGTCCCCCTTGCATCGTCGCCACCCCCTGTCTCCCCTCCCTCTCCGGCGGTGCCAACGGAATAGTTCCGACATTTCGTTACTGAAGGAGTGGCACGTGTTCCATTCCATCCGAGATCTGAGACGAGCCCTCGTCTGCGCGGTCAGCACCGCGATGGTGGCCGCCGCAGGCGTCTTCGCGCTGGCGGCCCCGCCCGCCCTGGCGGCGTCCACCGCCACCGGCGGCAGCGGCGCGAGCCTGCCCTACGTCGAGGTGCAGGCGGAGAACTCCGACACCAACGGCACGAACATCGGCCCGAGTTACACCGCCGGCCAATTGGCCGACGAGGCGTCGTACCGCAAGGCGACGACCCTCCAGGGCACCGGCAAGTACGTCACGTTCACCACGCCGGTGGCGACCAACTCGATCAACTTCCGCTACAGCATCCCCGACACCTCGGGCGGCTCGGTCTACACCGCCGCGCTGTCGCTGTACGTCAACGGAGTCAAGCAGCCCGACTTCACCCTGACCAACGCCTATAGCTGGTACTACGGCAGCTACCCCTTCACCAACACACCGGGCAGCAACCCGCATCACTTCTACGACGAGGCCCACCGCCTGTTCTCCACCACCTATCCGGCGGGCACGACCTTCAAGCTCCAGGTCGACGCGGGGGACACCGCCTCCTCGTACACGCTCGACTTCGCCGACTTCGAGCAGGTCGGCGCCGCGCTGACCGCACCCTCTGGGTCCGTGTCGGTCACCAGCAAGGGCGCCGACGCGACCGGCGCGGCCGACTCGACCAGCGCCTTCAACGCCGCGATCAGCTCGGCGGGCCCCGGCGGCACCGTGTGGATCCCGCCGGGCACCTTCAACATCCCCGGCCACATCAGCGTCAACAACGTCACGATCGCCGGCGCCGGCATGTGGTACTCCACCGTCACCGGCACGGCCCCCGGCTTCTACGGCAACTCCGCGCCCAACGCGAGCACCGGCGTGCGCCTGCAGAACTTCGCGATCTTCGGCAATGTGCAGGAACGCGACGACAGCGCGCAGGTCAACGGAGTCGGCGGCGCGATGAGCGACTCGACCGTCTCCAACCTGTGGATCGACCACCTGAAGGTCGGCGCCTGGATGGACGGGCCGATGGACGGCCTGACATTCACCGGCATGCGCATCCGTGACACCACCGCCGACGGCATCAACTTCCACGGCGGCGTCACCAACTCGAAGGTGACCAACAGCGAGATCCGCAACACCGGCGACGACGGCATCGCCACCTGGGCGGACTCCGCCCTCGGAGCCGACGCCAACGACACGATCTCCAACAACACCGTGTCCCTGCAGATCCTCGCCAACGCCATCGCGATCTACGGCGGCCACGACAACACCGTGAGCGGCAACCGCGTGGTGGACACCGGCATCGCCCAGGGCGGCGGCATCCACGTGGGCCAGCGCTTCACCTCGACGCCGGTCGGCACCACCACGATCTCCGACAACACCATGGTCCGGGCCGGCAGCCTCGACCCCAACTGGCAGTTCGGCGTGGGCGCGTTGTGGTTCGACGGCAGCCAGGGCGCGATCACCGGCCCCATCAACGTGACCAACGCACTGATCCAACAGAGCCCTTACGAAGCGGTCCAGTGGGTCGAGGGCACCATCAGCGGCGTCAACCTCAACAACGTGACGATCGCCGGCACCGGCACCTTCGCCCTCCAGGAACAGACCGGCGGCGCCGCCAAGTTCACCAACGTCACGGCGACCGGCGTCGGTTACTCCAACCCCGTGTACAACTGCTCGGGCGGCAACTTCGTCATCACCGACGGCGGCGGCAACTCCGGTATCAGCGGCACGCCTTACTGCGGCGGCTGGCCGGCTCCGGTGTATCCGCCCTACCCGTCCGAAGGCGTGACGGCCACCCCCGGCGCGCTCAACTTCGGTTCCGTGGCGACCGGTTCGACGAGCGCCGCGCAGACCGTGACGGTCTCCAACCCGACCAGCACCGCCGCGTCCGTCTCCTCGATCTCCACCAGCGGCGACTACGCCCAGACCAACACCTGCGGTTCGTCGATCGCCGCGAACGGCTCCTGCACCGTCAGCGTGAAGTTCGCGCCGACCGCCACCGGCAGCCGTAGCGGATCGCTGTCCGTCAACGCGGGCGGGGTCACCAACACGGTCACGCTGTCCGGTACCGGCACCGCGCCGGGGCCCGTGCTGAACACCGATCCGGGGAGTCTGGCCTTCGCCGCCACGGTGGTCGGGTCGTCGGCGACCGCGCAGACGGTGACCGTGACGAACTCGGGCACCGCGTCGGCGACCGTCTCCGGCGTCGCGGCGACCGGTGACTTCAGCCAGACCAACACCTGCTCCACCCTCGCGGTCGGCGCGTCCTGCACGGTGACCGTCGGCTTCAAGCCCACCACGGGCGGAGCGCGCGCGGGCAACCTGACCGTCACCAGCAACGCCAACAACAGCCCGACCGTCGTCGCCCTGACCGGCACCGGCATCGACAGCACCACCAACATCGCCGCCGGGCGCCCCGCGACGGCCAGTTCGGGCAGCAGTCCGTACGTCGCCTCGAACCTCACCGACACGGACGCGTCCACGTACTGGGAGGGCACGCTCGGTGCGTTCCCGCAGTGGGCCCAGGTCGACCTCGGGCAGAACTACAGCGTCGGCAAGGTCGTGCTCAAGCTCCCGCCGGCGACGGCGTGGTCGACCCGCACACAGACCCTGTCGGTGCAGGGGTCCACGGACGGCTCCAGCTTCTCCACGGTCAAGGCCTCGGCCGGGTACACCTTCGACCCGAGCACCGGCAACACGGTGACCGTCACGTTCAGCGCCGCCACGGCGAGATACGTGCGGGTGAACATCACCGCCAACTCGGGCTGGAACGCTGCCCAGTTGTCGGACTTCGAGGTGTTCCCCAGCGGCGGCGGCTCCTCGCCGGCGACCCTGTCGGCCAGCCCGGCCTCGTTGACGTATCCCACTCAGGCGCTCAACACCAGCAGCAGCGCGCAGGCCGTCACGGTCACCAACACCGGCACCGCGGCCGCGACCGTCTCCGGCATCACCACCACGGGCGACTTCGCGCAGACCAACACCTGCGGGACGTCGATCGCGGCCAACGCCTCCTGCACGGTCAACGTCACGTTCACGCCCACCGCGTCCGGCACCCGCGCCGGTGATCTCAGCATCGCCAGCAACGCGTCGAACGGCACAACGACGGTTCCGCTGACCGGCATCGGCGCCGGCACGGTGAGCCGGAACCTGGCAGCGGGCGCGGCCACCACCGAGTCCAGCCACACCGACGTGTACGGGTCGTCGAACGTGACGGACGGCAACCAGGGCACCTACTGGGAGAGCGCCAACAACGCTTTCCCGCAGTGGGTCCAGGTCGACCTCGGTTCCGCGCAGAGCGCGAGCCGCGTCGTCCTCCAGCTCCCCGCGACCTGGGGTGCCCGCAACCAGACGCTGTCCCTGTCGGGCAGCACCGACGGTGCCACCTTCACCACCCTCAAGTCGTCGGCGACGTACGCCTTCGACCCCACCACCAACAACACGGTCACCCTCACCTTCACCGCGAGCACCCAGCGCTACCTCCGGGTGAACATCACGGCGAACAACGGCTGGCCGGCCGGCCAGATCTCGGAGTTCCAGGTCTGGAACACCTGACCCGCCCCGACGGTGCCGCCGGGCGCGGGCGCGCCCGGCGGCACCGATCACCGAAAGGAGTCGAGATGGGTGTCACCCGAAGAGTCTTCTTGAGGGCCGCGATCGCGGCCACCGCGGTGGGAGCCGCGGGAGCGACCGAGACCGTACTCGCCCCGGCCGCGTCGGCGGTCGGTTCGCCGGGCGACGTCGTCGGCAAGGTCACCGTCGGCTACCAGGGCTGGTTCGCGTGCGCCGGCGACGGCGCGCCCGTCAACGGCTGGTGGCACTGGAGCCAGGACTGGGGTCAGCCGCCGTCCCGGAACAACACCAACATCAAGTGCTGGCCCGATGTGCGCGAGTACACCAACACCTACCAGACGTCGTACGCCGCCCTCGGCAACGGCCGGCCCGCCAAGCTGTTCTCGTCGTACGACCAGCAGACGGTCGACACCCACTTCCTGTGGCTGCAGCAGAACGGCATCGACACGGCCGCCCTGCAGCGCTTCAACCCCACCGGCGGCGAGGGCCCCACGCGGGACGCCATGGCGACCAAGGTGCGTAGCGCCGCCGAAGCGTACGGCCGGAAGTTCTACATCATGTACGACGTCTCCAACTGGACGAACATGCAGTCCGAGATCAAGACGGACTGGACGGCCAAGATGTCGGCGCACACGGCGAGTTCGGCGTACGCGAAGCAGAACGGCAGGCCGGTGGTCTGCATTTGGGGGTTCGGCTTCAACGACCCCAACCATCCCTTCACCCCCGACGCCTGCCTCGACGTCGTCAACTGGTTCAAGGGGCAGGGGTGTTACGTCGTCGGAGGCGTCCCGCGCGAATGGCGGACCGGGACCGGCGGCTCGCAGCCCGGCTTCCTCGGCGTCTATCACGCCTTCAACATGATCTCGCCGTGGATGGTCGGCGCCATCGGCAACGTCACCGAGGCCGACAACGCCTACACCACGTACACCGTCCCCGACCAGGCCGACTGCAACGCCAACGGCATCGACTACCAGCCCTGCGTCCTGCCCGGCGACGTCTCCGGCCGGCAGCGCGCGCACGGCGACTTCATGTGGCGGCAGTTCTACAACGTGGTGCGGGCCGGGGTGCAGGGCATCTACATCTCGATGTTCGACGAGTTCAACGAGGGCAACCAGATCGCCAAGACCGCCGAGACCCAGGCCTGGGTGCCCACCGACTCCGGGTTCCTCGCCCTCGACGAGGACGGCACCGCCTGCTCCTCCGACTACTACCTGCGGCTGACCGGCGACGGCGGCCGCATGCTCAAGGGGCAGCTCGCGCTGACCCCGACTCGCCCTACGCAGCCGGTGGTTCCCGCCGGTGGTGACACCACGCCGCCGTCCGCGCCGGGCGGTCTGACGGCCACCGGACACACCGCCACCTCCGTCTCGCTGTCCTGGAACACGTCGACCGACAACGTCGGCGTGACCGGCTACCGCGTCCTCCAGGTGTCCGGCTCGACCGGCACGCAAGTGGGCACCACTGCCTCAACCTCCTTCACCGTCACCGGACTTGGCGCGTCCACCGCCTACACCTTCGACGTCGTCGCCCTCGACGCGGCGGGCAACGTGTCACAGCCCTCCAACCAGGTCACCGTCACCACCGACCCCCCGTCCAGCACCACCAACCTCGCCCTCCACCAACCGACTTCGGAGAGCAGCCACACCCAGATCTACGCCTCCGGCAACGCGACCGACGGCGACGCCACCACCTACTGGGAGTCCGCCAACAACGCCTTCCCGCAATGGGTCCAGGTCGATCTGGGCGCCGCCACCGGCGTCAAGCGGATCGTCCTGCGCCTGCCCCCGGCCACCGCCTGGTCCACCCGCACACAGACCGTCTCCGTCCAGGGCGGCACGGACGCCGGCACCGCCACCCAACTCCTCGCCGCGGCGGGCTACACCTTCGACCCGGCGACCGGCAACACCGCGACCCTCACGCTCCCCTCCACGGTCACCACCCGCTACGTACGGCTCAACTTCACCGCCAACACCGGCTGGCCGGCCGGGCAGGTCTCGGAGTTCCAGGTCTACGGCGCCTGATCCCTCCGCCGGGGGTGTCGTCAGAACCACCCCCGATCCGGTGTTCAGGCCCAGGGACCGCGAGCGTCGCCGGCGGCAGGATTCATGGCGTACCCAATCCACCACACGTACCTCCGGGGGACTCCATGAACGAAATGTCGGCCAGGCGTCTGGCGGGCGGTGCGGGCATCGCCGCCGCCGTCGCTCTCATCGTCCAAGTGCCCCTGTACTTCGTCTACTCGGGGCCGCCGCCGGACGCCAACGTACTGGCCAGGCTGCTCATCGGGATCGTCGCGCTGGCGTTCCTGCTGGTCTTCGTGACCGCGTTCCGCGACCTGGTGAAGCGCGTGAACCCCGAGTACGAGTGGGCCGGTTCGCTGGCCTTCACGGCGGGGCTCGTCTACACGACGATCACGCTGGTCTCCATGGGTCTCGAGGCCGGCGCGGTCATCGCCGCCGACCGTCCGATCGACCCGACGATCGAGGTCAGCGGCACCTACATCCTCTACGGGTCGATCTCCCGGCTGATGCTGGCGTTCTTCCTGACCGCGCTGGGCTTCGCCGTCTCCCGCACCCGACTGCTGCCGCGCTGGACCGCCAGGTCGGCCTATGTCCTGGCCGGGATCAACCTGGCCTTCGTGCCGTCCCTGTTCTTCGGGAACACCCCCGCGCATTTCTACGCCGCGAACGGCTGGGGCACCACCGCCCTTATGGGCGCGATCCTCAGCTACTGGCTGCTGGCCCTGGGCGTCTCCACCTACCGCAGCGCGAAAGCCCCCGCGGTGAGCCACTGAAAGGGGAGTCCGGTCCCGGCCGGATACCCAGGGTGGGTATGGTGGCTCCATGGCCCGCCTCGAACAGCCCGGAGGACCGCACCCTCGCGTGCGGTCCTCGGTGCTGCTCGTCGCCGCCCTGCTGTTCGGCCTGCTCGGGATGCACGGGCTCGGGCCCGTCCTCATGCCCGACCCCGCGCCCGGGCACACCATGACGGCCACGACCGGGATGACGGGCGAGCGGGTGTCGACACCGGACGCCTGCGATCACGACCAGGGCGACTGCGGCAGCCACATGACGCACGCCGACGCGACCTGCGCCTCCGCGTCCGTCGCCCATGCCCCGGCCGTGGTTCCGGTGCTGCAACCCGATGTGGCGGCCGGCGCCGAGGTGCCGGACGGTCGTACGTCCGGGGCGGGCAGCGGTCCCGACGGGGGCCGGGCCCCACCCTCCCTCTCGGAACTCCAACTCCTGCGGATCTAGAGCGGCCCGCGCGCCGACGTGCGCGCACCGGCATGCTCTGAACGGATCCACACACCAGGAGTTCCACCATGACCGCACAGCGCAGGTTCGTCCGTCGTACCGTCCTCGCCGTCACCGCCTCGGTGGCCGCCCTCACGCTCGCCGCGTGCGGCAGCGACGGTGGCGACAAGGCGAGCAGCGGTACCGGTACCGCTACCGCTACCGGCGGGCACAACGCCGCGGACGTCTCCTTCTCGAAGGACATGATCCAGCACCACCGCCAGGCCGTGGAGATGGCCGGGCTGGCCGCCGATCACGCCTCCTCGGCGCAGGTGAAGAGCCTTGCCACGAAGATCGAGGGCGCACAGGCCCCGGAGATCAAGACCATGTCCGGCTGGCTCACCTCGTGGGGCGAGCAGGTCCCCGAGGACATGTCCGGCATGAACCACGGCATGTCCACCGCGACGCCCGGCATGATGAGCGACGCCGACATGGGCAAGCTGGAGAAGGCCTCCGGCACCGGCTTCGACACCATGTTCCTCACCATGATGGTCGAACACCACGAGGGCGCCGTCGACATGGCGAAGACCGAGAAGGCGGACGGCACGTACCAGCCCGCCACGAAGCTCGCCGCCGATGTCATCACGGCGCAGAGTGCCGAGATCCAGCAGATGAACAAGATGCTCGGCAAGAGCTGACACCGTCACTGAACGAGGCCCGGCCGCGCACCGCGCGGCCGGGCCCCGGCTCAGGAGTCCTCCGCCGCCTCGCGCTTGCGCCGCTGCTCCTCGAACAGCCGGAGGAACTCCTTCGCCTGTTCCTCCGCGATGCGCCGCTGCTCGATCTCCTCGTCGCTCAGCACCCGGTCCCCGTCGAACACACCCTCCTCACGGAGCTGTTGCTCCTGGACGGCGGTGGGCAGTTCGGGGTCGGGGTCGGAGGGGCGCGGGCCCTCGGGACCGTCGGGGCCGACGCGCACGAGCCGTTCGACACGCACGATCCGCGTCCGGCAGCCGTCGATCACGATCTCGTCGCACCGCTCGGCGTCGATCCGGTCGGCCAGCCGCCCGTACTCCGCCTTCGTCTCCTCGTCGAGCTGCTCCATGACCGGCGCCATCACCCGCAGATAGTTGGTGAGCGCGTCCCGCGACCCCTGCGGGCTCGATTTCGTCATCTGCGTCGGCGCCCAGTGACCGTCCGAGAACTCGGCCGCCGTGAACTCCGCCGGCAGCAGCACACCCCCGGGATGCGTCTTCAGCGCGCGCCGCGAGTCCCGCCGTACGGCGGCGGGAGTCGTGCCCGGCGCGTGGACCAGCGACAGCAGCTCCATCCGCAGGATGCCCTCGGACATCCCCGTCGGGGTGTACGGATCGATCACGAACCCCGTGGTACGGCCGCGGTACTCGTAACCGTGCCCCACCTTCGCCGGGTCGGGGTCGGACGGCCGGGGCGGCTCCGGTCCCGTCGGCCCCATCCGGATGAACTGATCCCCCCGGATGACCCGGAACCGGCGGTCGAGCACCGTGACTTCGTCCACGGCCTCCCAGTCCAGTCGCTCCGCACCCCGCAGCCACTCCCGCTGCGTCGCCGTGTCGCCCGCGTCCTCGGCGGTCCGGGCCAGTCCGCGGAACGTCGAGGCCATGGTGTCGCGTGCGCCCTGCGGGTACGGGGTGGAGAAGAAGGAGACGATCTTCCAGCCGCCGGTCTCCAGCTCCTCGGCCACACCGAACACCGCGCCACCACCGCCGAGGACGTTCGGATAGGCCTTGCGGGCCTGCCACGCCTCCACGTCCGCGAGGGCCGCCGCCGGGGCCTCCGGCAGCGCCTCCATCCTGATCATCCGGTACCCGGGAACCTGATCACCGTGCTCAGACATGCCTCCAGCATGCCCGGGAGCGGGGACGGTACGCGACGAATCAACGCAACCGGCACACCAGTTGGGCTCGCGAGGCACAGGATTTGGCCAGGCGTCGCGCGCCCCGGGGTGATAGACGTCGGACATGAACAACGTGATCGTCCCCTCCCGCCCGGCCGGTGCCCGATGACCGCCGGCGCCGACACCCCCGACCGCCGGGGCCGCACCGGCCTGCACCGCACCGGCCTCGACCTGACCGGCAACCCCCGCGTCAAGGTCCGCGACGTGACCCTGCTGTCCAGCCACTGGTACGTCGAGCGCACCACGACCTTCGACTTCCGGCACGCCGACGGCACCTGGACCACCCAGGAACGCGAGACCCACGACCGCGGCAACGGCGCCACCCTGCTCCTCTACGACGCCGAGCGCGAAACGGTCCTGCTCACCCGCCAGTTCCGCTTCCCCGTGTACGTCAACGGCCACCCCGACGGCATGCTCGTCGAGACCCCGGGCGGACTCCTCGACGACGAGGACGAACACCCGGAGGAGGCCGTACGACGCGAGGTGGTCGAGGAGACCGGCCACACCGTCGGCGCGGTCGAGCACGTCTTCGACGTCTATATGAGCCCCGGCTCGGTCACCGAACGCATCGGCTTCTACGCCGCCTCCTACGGCCCCTCGACCCGCACCCACGAGGGCGGGGGCCTCCAGGAGGAGGGCGAGGACATCGAGATCCTCGAACTGCCCTTCCGCAGAGCCCTGGAGATGATCCGGAGCGGGGAGATCGCCGACGCCAAGACCATCATGCTGCTCCAATGGGCGGCCCTGGACGGGCCGTTCGCCAAGTAGCCGGCTCCACGCGAATACGGCGTGGTTTCGCCACGGGTGTCGGATTGTTCCGTGTGGCATGTCGGGATCCGGCTCCGTCAAGGGCGCGAAAAGTCCACCGTGCTCCGACAGGGGGGAATCCGGCCACCGCCCGCTGGTGAACTCCCTTGCCCGATCGGTGACTTGATCGGAGGAGTGCGGGGCTTTGTCCGCGCGACCGACCGGATATCGTCGGCCCCGCACACGGTGTCGGCGAGCGGCGTGCCGCGCGCCGCGCGTCCGCCCCCTCGTGGCACGCGCGAGGGGGCGGCTCCGGGCGCCGCGGTGCCTCGTAAGGGAACTGAAGCCACCACGGACACCGAGCAGTTCCGGGGAATCCGACCTCTTTCTAGGGGAGTTCACCATCGATGGGAACGGGAGTTCTCCGGCCTCCGGTCTGCGTCCACTGAGGGGCTCGTGGAGCAGCGGAATGATCGTTTCGGAATTCCTCACCAAAGGGGTTCACGCTGCCTCCGTTTGTGCCATCATGAGGCACTCGGAGGCGAGAGTCTCCGACGGACGACCGTGCTCGGGTGGGGATCTGACACGGCGTCCGGGGGGTTGAGCGGCAGCTCGGCGTATACGGCCGACTGTTCGCTTCGGGGGGAGTCATCCAATGGGGGAATCCCGTAATGATCAGGCATGTCCTGTGTGCGGAGATCCGGCGCGGGGAGACGAGTTCTGCCCAGTGTGCCGATGGCAGTTGTACGACGACCCGGTCCTGGGGGAGTTGACCGCGCACGACGTCGAGCAGGCGCGATCGGGGCTCGAAGCGGCCGGGCACACCTGGGACACCGGGGCGGCGCGGCGGTCGGCCCGGACCGGCGGGGCCGTGGGCGAGCGGCTCGCGGCGGTGATGCGAGGTGGTCCGCCCAGACCCGGGGAACGGATACCGGACGGCCCCCCTGCTTCTCAGGGAACGCCCTCCGGTCGAATTGCGGGACCGAGGTCCGCGGAACATCCCGAGGGGTACGAAGACATTCTTGACGACCTCTTCGGTCACCGCGTCAAGGAATTACTCTTCCTCGAATTCACGCCGGGCGAAGTGAACATGATCAAGGTGACCGTGGGAGAAGGCGGATTACCCCGACAGGCCGATGCGGGAAGCGCGAATTGGCGTTCCCTCGCTCCCGCCCTCGACTCGCATCCGGATATCCGTCGTTTCCAAATCGCCGGCGGCATCGGCACTTTACCCCCGGTCTCCCGCGGTGAATTCGACGCCGCCGTTCTCCACTGGCTCAAGGCGTACGTCCCGCCCTCCTACGAGCACTCCCTCGTGCTGCTGACGCCCCGTGCCGACTGGGCCCTGCTGGAGCGGGCGGCGGTCGCGGTGCGTGGTGTGTACACCCCGCGGGCCGAACTGGGCCGCGGTGACGCGACGGCCGCGGAGGGCACGACCGAGGAAGCCGTCACGGAGGTCCTG
This sequence comes from Streptomyces sp. NBC_01478, assembly GCF_036227225.1. Taxonomy (GTDB): domain Bacteria; phylum Actinomycetota; class Actinomycetes; order Streptomycetales; family Streptomycetaceae; genus Streptomyces. The sequence continues at coordinate 10,123,335 of NZ_CP109444.1, forward strand.
CGCACCGCCCCGCTGCTCGCCGACCACACCCTGCTTCTGGCCTGTTCCGACCGGGAGACCGGTGCCGTGCGTACCCGGAACCATGTGCTGTTTCCAGCCGGTCGCCGGCTGCGGCGCGGTGAGACGGCGACCGCTCGCGTCACCGTGCACGGCGGGCCCGGCGTCGCACAGCCGCTGTACTTACCGGTGTTCGCCGGCACCCCCGCTCCCGACGGGACCGGCGCCCCGACCCTGGCCGTGCACCAGGCTGGCGTCGGCGCGCTCGACCACTCCACGCTCACGTTCGTGCTGCGCGGACCCGGCGAGATCGACCTCGTCGACCCCCGCACCGGGACGGCACCGGTACCGGCTCCGCGCGCCGCCGTCGATGTACCCGCGCTGCTCACCCGCCTGCCCCACCGGATCGTCCGGCCGCCCCGGCTGGAACTCCTTCTCACGGTCGAACTCAGCGGCGCGGACCCGGCGGAGACCGGGGAACGCCTCGCCTTCGCCCGGGAGTTGGTCGCCGCGCTCGCCGCTCACGGCCCGACCGGAGCGACCCTGCGGGTCGGCGCGGTCGGCCACTACGACCATGTGATCCAGGAGAACAGCTACACCACGCGGCCCCGGCTGCTCGAACCCCCGGTCCCGCCGGGTCCGGCGTCCGTCCTGACGGCGGCCCTCGCCACCTGGGGTCACACCCTGCGCGCGCAGGACCTGGCGTCCTCGCTGGAGGACGCGCTCCATGCTGTGCTGCCGCTCGCGAGCTCGCCGAACGGCACCGCGGGGAACGTACGGCGTGTCCTGCTGATCGTGGCCCGCAGGCCGCCCGGGCGGCCCCAGCAGCACGACCTCGTCCCGACCTGCCCGCGCGGCCGCGACTGGGAGCCGGCGCTGCGTCAGTTGCGGGCCGTCGGAGTCCGGGTGATGACGAGGGCCGACCCCGTGACCGGACCCGATCCTTCGAGCCGACCGGACGCCGCTGCCCGGCGCTACGCCGACCGGGCGTGGGCCGCGCTGTCCGCCGACGGCTCGTTCCGCCCGGGCACCGACTCGGCCGCCGACGTCGCCAGGGCCCTCGCCCCGTCCTGGGATCTGGACGGACCGCCCTGCCCGCTGGCCTTCGCCACCCCCCTGCTCTGAACCACCGCCGCGCTCCGAGGAGAACGCATGTCCGCTGATTTCTACGACCCCAACAAGAACACGCCGGGCGGCACTCCGGCGGGCGGTCCGCCGAACGGTCCGGCCACCCCGGTGCCGCCCGTCCCCGGGCAGTCGGGCGGCCCCGACCCGGCCGCCGGACCGGAGCCCGCGGCCCGGCGGTGGTCCCCGACCGTGGTTGGACCGTTCCAGGCGCCTCCCGTCCAGCCGCCCCCGCTGCCGTCCGGACCCCCGGTCCAGGACGAGAGCCTCGCCCCCCTGCGCATCCCCACCGCTCCCCAGGGCGAGGACGCGGCGCCGGACCGGATGCGCATCGGCTTGTGGGGCGCGCCGAGGTCGGGCAAGACGACCTATCTGGCCGCGCTGCCCATCGCCGCCCTGCAGTTCCAGCGGCACGGGCGGGGCAACTGGGTGATGAGCGGCATGACGCCCGACGCCGGCAGGTTCCTGAGCGACAGCGTGCACTCCCTGGCCAGCGAGCGCGTCTTCCCGCAGGCCACGACGGACCTCAACACGATGAGCTGGGCGTTCCAGGGCGAGGAGCCCGGATCGGGACTGATGCGCCGCTCCCGTGAACCCAGCTTCGTCCTGGAGACCCTGGACGCACCGGGGGAGTCCTACCAGCCGGGCCACCCCTACCACGAACGGGTCCTCGACCAACTCACCAAGTCCCAGGGGCTGATCTACCTCTTCGACCCGCTCGGCGACGCCGAGAAGGACAACGAGAGCCTGAAGTTCTTCTACTCGACCCTGAGTGAACTGAGCACCCGGGTACGGGACAGCGGCGGACAGCACCGGGGCAGACTGCCGCACCATGTGTCGGTCTGCGTCGCCAAGTTCGACCACCCGGACGTGTTCCGGCCCTCCGTGGAAGCCGGCTGGGTCACCCAGGACTCCGTCGGCTCGCAACTGCCCCGGGTCCCCGCCGAACAGAGCCAGGGCTACTTCCAGTGGCTGTGCGACGAGTTCCGCGGCGCCACGGCACGACTCGTGCGCGACGGACTCGCGAACTTCTTCCACCCCGACCGCATCAGCTACTACGCGACGTCCGCGATCGGGTTCCGGCTGAACCCGCAGCACATCTTCGACTACCGCAACTACGCCAACGTCGACACCCTCGGCGGACAGCCCCGGATCTGCACCTCGCCCGTGCCGATCAACGTCCTGGAGCCACTGACCGACATGGAACGCAGGATCCGTACCGACCGCGGCGGACGCCGGGGGAGGCGACGGTGAGCGACGCGTCCGGCGCCGTACGGCTCGACGCCCACTGGTCGGTCCTCGGCAAGCACGCGGGACGGCACATGGGATACCAGGTGCTGGACGGAAGCCTGCCCAAGTCCCGGGCCGAGCAGTACCTCTGGGCCGCCGCCGCCACCGGCGTCCCCGACAAACGCAACCCCGCCGACGGTCTGCCCTGGCGGGTGTTCCTGGGGGCCGTGCACAACGACGGCAGCCCCGTCTGTGCCGCCGTCCGCACCACCTGGGACGGCAGCACGGACGGCACCGGCGCCCCCAGCTACGCCTGGCGGCTCCTGCTGCTGGACTGGGCGCGGGCCGGTGCCGCCGGACTGACCTGGTCGGCGCTCGACCATGCGGAGGCCGACGCGCAACCGCCCGAGGGCGCCCCCGTCTCGCTCACGATCCGTCCGACGCAGGCCCTCGAACTCGCCACCACGGTCGACCGGTTGGGCTTCGAGTGGGCCGCCCGGGTCGCCGCGCTGCTGCTCGACCGGCAGCGCGTGGCCCTCACCGCGTCGGCCGGTGCCGCGCTCCCCGACGGCGCGGAACGCGTGCTCATCCTCGACGCCGTCTGTTCCCTCCTGCCGTACGGCTGCCGCTCCTGGCTCAGCGCGGCGACCTGGTCCGGCGGTGGTGAGCACGACATCACGCTCGCCTTCGCGTCCGCGGCCCGCACCGGACAGGCCGAGGTGTGGCTGGGGGCGGGCAGCCCGCCCGAACCACGCGGTGAGGTGGCCCGCACCTATCTCGGCGAACTGCTGAGACTGAGCGCCAAACAGCGGTCGACCACCGAACTGGTCGAGCATCTGCTGCGCGCCACGGTGCCGCTGTCGGCGCACGACTCCCGGGAGGCGCTGCGGATCCTGCGCGAGATCGACCTCCTCGACTCGGTCGTCGCGGACCTCCGCCAAGGACGCGGCGAACTCGCCGAAGTACAAAGGGTGTTGGAGCTGTACCCGGTGCAGGGGCTGAGCGAGGAGGCGCTCCGGCTGATCCTGTCCTTCCTGGCCGGGCACGCGTCCCGCGCCCGCGGCGGCACCGCCGAGACACTCCTGCACCAGTACTGGAGTCCCCTGACGCCGAGGCTGCTGGCCGAGGCCGTCCTGCTGGCCGGCGCGACCCAGGGGTCCTTCCAGCAGGCGGAGGACTTCCTGAGTCTGATGGACACGGTGGAGACCCGGGCTCCGGGCGCGTTCGACGCCCTGTTCACCTCCCTGGTGGAGGGGACACGGGATCACGGCTGGACCGGAAACCTGGTCTACATGGCGGAGCAGCGGTTCGGCCGTTGGTCGGAATCGGCCGACGCCCTGCTCCTGCGTTCCCGTGAGGCCGGACGCGCCTGGCTGCGCATGTTCCTCAGGGACAGCACCCGCGACCCGGCCCGGCTGCGCCGACTGGTGACGCGGGCAGTGGGGGAGCCCGGTTCGGGGGCGGCCGGATGGCTGCGGTTCGCCGCGGTCCTCGTCGGCGGCGGTCCCCTCGAACAGGCCACACCCGCGGACGCCGCCGAGTTCCTCGAAGCAGCCGACGGCGCCTGGAGGACCGTGCTGGACATGGCCGCCACCGAGCGCACGCCGGAGGTCGTCGCCCTGATCTGGCCCACGCTGCGACTCGTCTCCCGCGACCGGGAGGGCCGGTCGACGCTGCTGTCCGGACTCGACCGGCTCGCCCCGGCCGGAGGCGTCGGCCTCGAACCGCACCTCGCCGCGGACGTCGACCTGCTGTACGCCGTGATCGCCGACGAGGCCGGCGGAGGCCGCGCCCCCGTGTCCCTGCCGAGCCTGCGCCGGACCTCGGACCCCGCCACCCGGGAGGCCTACGCCGCAGCGCTGATCGGACGCGTCGAACCGGACGACCGGCTGGCCGCGCTCGCGGTCGAGGCGCTCCTCGGCGAGGCACCGGACCAGAGTTCATGGCAGGTGCTCGGCCGGCTCAGGGCGGAGCGGGCCAGCGCGACCTCCTATGTGTGCAACTCCCTCGACCGACGGCTCACGGACGATCACCGCCGATGGCTCGAACTCGACCTGCCCGCCGACCTGGTGACGGAGCTGAGCCACCGCCCGCACCTCGGCTGGCTCCGTGCCGTGTGCGACTTCCGCGGGGCCGCACGGAAGGAGGCACCGGGCTACGAGGAGATGGGCCGGGCCATCGTCGGCGGTTCCGTGGGCGGCAGGTTCTCCCCGCAACTGCTGGACGAGATCACGGACTACATGCTGGCGTCCACGTCGATGGACGCGTACTGCCTCAGGAAGGCCGTGCGCGAGGCACCGGACGGTCTGCGCCGCGACCTGTACGCGGCCATCTCCCAGACCGAGGGAGGCACGATGCTCCGCACGGGCCTGGCCAACTTCAGCCACGACGAGATGATCAGCCATCAGGAGGCCGTGGCCGCACTGGGCTACCCCTATGCGAATCCGGTGCCCGCACAGCCCCCCGCCCTGGCCCGCGACATGTCGGCTCCGCCGCCGCGGCCCCCCGGCCCACCGCATCACCGGCAGGCGGGCTTCTGGCAGCGGCTCCGCCCGCGCCGCCCCATCTGGTGGAACGGCTGGCGATGACGACCATGACCCCGACCGCCATCGCCGTCGACCCCGGCGCCCGCCACACCCGCATCGCCCACCTCGCCGCGGACGGCACCCCGACCCTGGCAGACCTGCCCGGCACGGTGCCGGGCGAGGGACTGCCCACCGCCGCCGGCGCGGGCGGCCATCACGGCGCCGCGCTCCGGTCGGCGTACACCGTCTACCGCGAGCGCTACGGCACGCCCGAGCAGGTGGTCGTGGTCGTCCCGCAGCACGACCGCGCCGAACACGCCCGCCGGGCCACGGACGTCCTGACCGCCCTGCACGGCACCGACCCGCTGCCCCGGCTGCGCGCACTGGGCACCCCGCACGCCGTCCTGGCGCTGCTGCGGCACGCAGGAACGGCGACCGGCACCCGGTACACGGTGTGCGACCTGGGAGCCACCGCCGCCGAGGTGTCCGGGTGCGCCCTGGCCCCGGGCACCGTGGCCGTGACCGGTTCCGCACGGCACGCGCCCGCGGACGGTTTCGGCGCCGGACTCGACCGGGCGCTGCTCACCGCCGTAGGGCTGCCGGACGACGAGGACGGGTGGGTGGCGCTCGCGGCGGCCCGGGCCGAGGACGGGGCCGCCCGGCGGCTCGACCTCGCCCTCGAACAGAGCGCACGGCATCCCGGGCGCTACGACGGGATCATGGTCCACCGGGTGGGCGGCCGGGACCTTGGGGTGGGCGCCGTACGGCAGGCGCTGGAACGGCTCACCACCGGACTGGACTCCGTCCTCGACACACGGCCCGGGACACCGGTCGTCACCGTCGGCGGAGGAGCCCGATTCGCGCCGCTCGTACGGCATGTGACGAACCGTCAGGGAACGCCGGTCGAGCTTCCGGAGGGGACGGACCCCGCGCTCGCCGCCGCGTTCGGCGCGGCGCTGGTCGCCGCGGGGCGGATCGATCCCGCCGACCGGTATCCGTACGCCGTGCTCGTGGACACGCACCGGACGGCCGGCGGCGCGCCCCGGGCGGAGGAACTGCTGATCTGCCCGGCCGGGGCGCTGGAGCCGGGCGGCGCGACCGTCTTCGCGCAGAGCGAGGGGCGGCCCGTCCGGATCAGGACCAGGCCGGTCGGCGCGTCCGCCGTCCGACCCGTCCACGTGCACGTCCGCGCCGCGCGGGACGGGCGGCCGGTCCCGGTCGGCACCCTGAGGATCCCCGCCGCGGAGGGGGCGCGCTTCCACGTCGGCGTCCGCCTCGCCGTGGACGGTGAGGCCCTCCTCGTACTGCACCCACTGGGTTCCGGAACCCCCTGGGAATACCCGCTCGGCGCCCTGCCGACCGACATCGAGGGAGCTCGATCGTGATGTCATCCGCCAGAGGGCCGTCCCACGCGCCCCAGCGGCCCGCCGCCGCACGCACCCGGTGGTTCGCCGCCCGCGCCGCAGCCGCGGCCGTCGCACTCATCGCCCTCGTGCCGTTCACCGCGCCCGCGGCGAGCGCCGACACAGGACCCTCCCGCGCCCGGATCTACCAGGATCTCGGCTTGAACGACCAGCCGGCCGACTACGTCGTGCTGGTGGACACCTCCGGGTCGATGGCGAACGACGGCAAGTACGACACCGTCCGCTCCACCCTGCGCCCGTTCCTGGACGGCCTGTCCGCCAAGGACCATGTCGCGCTGTTCACCTTCGACTCCCGCCCCGAGCCGCGCTACATCGGCTCGGCCGGCGACACCGACGCGATCATGTCCAAACTGCCCGAGTCCCCCGACCCCGAGGGAGAGACGGACATCGGGGCGGCCCTGAACAGCGCGCTCGGCGAACTCGAGCGGTCCGACGCCGCCGAGATCGCCTCCGTCGTGCTGCTCACCGACGGGGTGCACCATCCGCCCGCGGGCTCCGCCTACCCCAAGTCCACCGGCCTCGCCTGGACCGCCCTGCACCGACGGGCCCAGGCCGTCGCCGACCACACCGAACTCGCGGGCTACGCCCTGCCGTTGGGCAGCGGCGCGACCGGAGCCGACCTCCTCGGGGACGTCGTCGACCACACCACCGTGCTGCGCCCGGACAGCATCCAGGACCTGAGCGGCTACCTGGAACGGGCCGGTGACGGCACCCGGGCCCGCAAGGCGCGGCTCCTGCTGGCGGACGACATCGGCAAGGGCATCACCGCCACCTGGTCCCCGAGCGGCCGCCAGGACCTCACCGAAGGTTCGGTCGCCGCGACCGTCACACTCCGCTCGACGACCCGTCATGTCCCGCTGACCGTACGCGACTTGAGCGTGTCGGTGGCAGGCCAGCCGCTGCGGGTCACCGGAGTGCCGACCACGGTGACCCTGGAACCGGGCCACTCCAGGTCCCTTCCGGTACGACTGCGCGGCGCGCTGTCCGCCGGTCCGGTGCCGTACCGCCGCACCAAGGACGTGGACGCCCCGCTGAGGGTGTCCGGCCAGGTCACCTCGGACTGGCAGCGGGCCCTGGCACCGGACGTCCATCTGAAGGTGCCGGGTGAGGTCCGGGTCACCGGAGCCGCACTGCCGCTGCGGGCCACCGTGGGTTCCGCGGTGCTGCTGCCCGCCGTCGGCGCCGCCCTCGTGGCCCTGCTGCTGATCCTCTGGCTGGCCTGGCGGCGCACCCACCGCCCCCGGCTGCGGGGCGAATTGCTGCTGGAGTCGGTGTTCGGAGGGCAACTGCCCGACCGGATCGCCCTGTCCGGGCGCCGGGTCGCGCTGCACCCGCGGATCATCGGCGGCCAGGGATCGGTGCGCGGACGACGCCGGGCGACCGAACACGGCCCGCAGGTGGACCTGCTCATCCGCTACACACCGGACGGCAGTACGAACCGGCAGAGCGGGGCGACCTGCGTACCCGGCCGCCAAGTCGTCGTCAACGGCGTGTCCTTCACCTATCTGCCCGAACAGCGGGCGGGCAGCCCCGTTCCCGCCGACGGACGGCCGCGGTGAACGGCCCGCCGCTCAACATCGCGGCCTCCCACGTCGGTACCCGGGCTCTCGGGCCCGGTGTGCGGTCCGTTGTGTGGGTGCAGGGCTGTCCGTTCCACTGCGCCGGCTGCGTCTCCCCGGGCTGGATCCCCGACCGCCCCGCCCGCCAGGTCCAACCCGCCGAGCTGGCCGCCGAGTTGCTCGCCGACCCTCGGGTGAGCGGCCTCACCCTCTCCGGCGGGGAGCCGATGGGGCAGGCCGCCGGACTCGCCGAACTGGTCCGCGCCGCCCGCGAGATCAGGGACGTCTCCATCATCTGCTTCACCGGACACCGCCTGGAACGGCTGCGCACCAGGCCCCCGGGGCCAGGGGTGCCAGCCCTGCTCGCCGCGGTCGACGTCCTCATCGACGGCCTGTACGTGGCCGCGCTGAACGACGGCCGCGGCCTGCGCGGCAGCTCCAACCAGCGTGTCCACCACCTCACTTCACGACTGGCGGACCGCGGCCACGACTTCGATCACGGCCCCCGCACTGCCGAGATCGCCGTCAGCGGACCGGAGGCCCTGCTCATCGGGGTGCCGCCGAACGGCCTGCTGAACGCGTTCGACACGGCGGTCGACGCCGTCCGCGCCCGTACGTCCCCAGGAAGGGAACACCACCATGAGCGGTAGGAAGCGCATCCAGGTCGACGAGTCGGAGTGGTACCGCATCCAGCGCAAGGCGCAGCAGCTCAAAGAGGTGCAGCGCAACCTCCCCCGGCTCATCGACGACGTCCGCGCACAGACCCGGGCGGACATCGACCGGACCTTCGCCGGGGTGCAGGAGCGGCAGCGCCGGCACGAGGAGGCGGTCCGCGCACTCAGCGACCAGACCCGGCAGTTGGAGGCCGACACCACGCGCAGGCTTCAGCAGCAGACGGCGGAGCTGCACCGGACCCTCGACGAGACCGCGGGCCGCATCCAGGCGGACACCCGACGGGAACTGGCCCGCCAGCAGGAGGAGACCCGGCAGGCGATCGCCGGCGAGCGGGCGGAACGGCGTGCCGAGATGGCCGTGCTGGCCCAGGAGATCAACGTCATGAAGGCGGACCGGGCGCACGCCGAGAAGATGGTGCGGGCCTGGCTCGGGGACGCCAGGACGATGGCCGGCCTGATCGCCGACACGCTGCCGCACGAGCGGTACGCGCCCGGCGAACTGGCCCGGCTCACCGGGCGGTTCGCCACCGCCGAGAACAACATCGTGCAAGGGCAATTCGAGGCCGCGCTCGCCGTCGTCCAGGAGACCTTCCACTCACTGAGCGACCTGCGGGTCGACGTCACCCAGCGCGAACTGGAGCGCTGTTCCGCCCAGGCCGAGGCGGTCGAGGCCCTGGTCCGGGTGGAGAAACTGATCGTGGGCAACGAGGAACGGTCCGTCATCGGACCCGACGGCGAGGCTCTGCCCGGCTACCGGCTGGACGTCGTGTACTGGTCGGACGGCGAACTGGACACACTGCGCCAGGAGACCGCCCAGGCCCTGACCCGGGCCCGCGACGACGGGACGGACACCGACGCCCTGCACGGTCTGCGCGACCAGGAGGCGACCCGGCTCGAACAGGATCTCGGCGACACCGTGGAACGGGCGGGCATGCGCCACCTGTCCTCGCAGATCCGGGTCAACCTGGCCGACGCGGTGGCCCAGACCCTCAGCGCGCACGCCTACTACGACCTGGTGGACGGCGAGTACGAGAACGACGAACGGGGTTCCTACTTCGCGAAGCTCCGCAACGAGGCGAACGGCAACGAGATCGTGGTGGACGTCTCGCAGGCCGACCGGGACTCGGACCAGTGCGTCATCAGGGTGCTCTCCTACGACCACGACACCACGGCCGAGGCCGACCTGATGGACCGCGCCCGGATGATCCAGCAGGCACTGGTGGAGGACGGCCTGCGGGCCTCGGCGCCGGAGACCGAGCCCGGCGTGCCCGACCCCGCCCACCGCCCGACCCTGCCCGAGGGCGGCCCCGGGTCCGCTCCGTTGCCCACCGAGCAGCGCCGGCGGGAGACGGAAGCAGAGTGACCGCATCACCGGCCGGCCCGCCGTCCACGCCGGGGCCGTCGACGGAGCGGCTGGATCCGGCCGCCCTGCGCGGCGGCGAACCCTTCACCGTCGTCTACGGCCCGGGTGTGGGCGACCAGTTCGTCGACCACGCCTACCAGGTGTGCGTCTTCGAGGAGGCGCTGTGGCGGCTGCTGCGGGCCGAGGGTTTCGAGCGGATCGTCTTCAGCTCGCTGGACCATCCGGTCTACTTCCGTGACCAGGCCTCCCGCGACCTCTCCCGGCGCAGGGCCGTCCCGGCCGCCCGGACCTGCCCCGCGGAGCCGCGCGCCATGCGGCACGCGCAGCTCAAGGGCCCGCTCGGCGGACTGCTGGTGCGGGACTTCGCCCCGCGCGCCGCCGCAGCGCCGGACGACACCGGCGGGGCGGCGCCGGGACGTCCTCCGGCACCGTCGACCGGTACCTCCGACGTGTTCGGTGTCACGACCCTGACCGGCTATCTCCACCAGACCGCGCACCGAACCGCCGTGGTGTTCTCGCACGCTGAGGAGACCCTGCAACACATCAGGGCGCCACGGCAGTTGGCGGGCGCCATGGAGCGGTGGGCGCATGATCCCAACGCGCGCAACCTGTGGGTCCTCGTCTTCCGCAGGACCGGTCTGGACGAGGTGGAGGAGTTTCTGCGCAGACGCGGGGACTTCCCGCACCTGGAGACCTTCGTGAATGCCCAGAGTGCCGCGCCGGGAGGCGGCGCCACCTTCCGGATCGGGCACCCTCAGGCCGCCGAACTGGAACGGCTCGTCCACCATGTACGGCTGCGCCAGGGGCTGCGCATCGCCGACTGGCGGGAGTTCGACCCCATCGTCAGGGCCATGGCCGGGCAGCCCGTCAAGGCGCGCACCTGGCACACCCGGCTCGGTCAACTGGCGGCGAGGAACGGCTCGTTGGGGCGGGACTCGGTACGCCAGTGGCTCGGCGCGGTGAGCGACGACGTGCGCACACCCTGGGAGAGACTGGAGGCCATGCCCGGCCTCGACTCGCTCAAGCGGCACTTCGAGCAACTGCGGGCCGAGGCGGAGGCCGCCGAGGAACTGCTGGCCGCGGGGCGGGTCACCGCCGCGGAACCGCCCGCCCTGCACCTGGTGTTCACCGGCAACCCGGGCACGGGCAAGACCACGGTGGCGCGGCTCGTCGCCGAGATGTACCGCGACCTGGGACTGCTCGACCGCGGTCATGTCGTCGAGGCGCAGATGAGCGACCTCGTCGGCGGATACGTGGGCCAGACCGCGCCGTTGACCAACCGGACGATCGACCGGGCCCTGGACGGTGTGCTGTTCATCGACGAGGCCTATGGACTCAGCGACCAGCGGGGCGGGTTCGGCGGCGAGGCCATCCAGACCCTGCTCAAGCGGATGGAGGACGACCGGGGCCGACTGGTCGTGATCGTCGCCGGATACCCGGAGAAGATGAAGGAGTTCCTCAAGTCCAACGAGGGCCTGGCGAGCCGGTTCCCGCAGGACAACATCCTCGACTTCCCCGACTACGCCCCCGACGTCCTGCACGCGATCCTCCAACTCCGCCTGGCCGAACGGGGGGTAAGGCCGACCGAGAAGGCGGTCGGGCAACTGGAGGCGATCGTCGGGGAGTTGTACCGCACCAGGGGCGCGGACTTCGCCAACGCCCGCGACATGCGCACCCTCGGTGACGCCATCGTCAAGCGCTGGTCCGGCCGCAACCGCCGCAACATCGCCGAACCGGTCGGCCCCGAGGACATCCCCGAGGCCTACCGCGCCTATCTGCCCCGGCCCGCGCCCGACCCTGCCGACCTGCTCGCCGAACTCGACGACTACGTCGGACTGGGGCCGGTCCGCGAGGTCCTGGAGAACCTGGCCAACCGGCTGCGGATGCGGCAGGCTCGCAACAAGGGCACACCCGCTCCGCCGCATCTGCTGTTCACCGGGCCACCCGGCACCGGCAAGACCACGGTGGCACGGCTGATCGGGAGGCTGTTCCACGAACTCGGCCTGCTGCGCAAGGGACATGTCGTCGAGGTGACCCGCAGCGATCTGGTCGCCGGGTTCGTGGGACAGACCGGGCCGCTGGTGCGCGACGCCGTGCAGAAGGCGCTGGACGGCGTCCTCTTCATCGACGAGGCCTACAGCCTGGTCCGGGACACCGGTGGACACGGCGGGTTCGGTGCCGAGGCCATCGACACACTGATCCGTGAGATGGAGCATCTGCGCGGCCGCCTCGTGGTCGTCGCCGCGGGCTATCCCCAGGACATGGACGCCCTGCTGGACTTCAACCCGGGCATGCGGTCACGCTTCACACAGCGGGTGCCGTTCCCGGAGTACGGGTCGCGGGACCTGGTGGAGATCCTGCGCCGGATGGCCGCCGCCGAGGACTGCACCCTGGGCGAGGGCGTCCCCGAACGGGCCGCGCGCTGGCTGCGGGAGACCAGAAACGCCGATCCGACCGCCTTCGGCAACGCCCGCACGGTACGCGGCCTGCTGGAGACGATGGAAGGGCGCATGGCAGCCCGATTCGCCCTGGGCCCCACCGAATCCGTCTACCTGCCACAGGACGTACCGGACCCACCCGACCCACCGGGTGCACCGGTCCGGCGCCGGTAGACGGGTGTCACCGGCAGGTCCACCGGACCTGCCGGCTGACACCCCCGGCGGGCGGGGCGTGGCCCCTCCGGCTCACCGGGGTCACCGCTCACGGGCTCGTACGGCCCACCATCGCGCGTCCGTCCGTGTTCCGTTCGGCGCGCTGGTCGAGTACCCGGCCCAGTGCCTCGTCCGCCTCGCGCAGCCGTCGCTCGATGGACTCGGTGGTGGCCGCCACCTCCGCCAGCGTGGCCGTCTCCGCGGCCGGGGAGGCAGGTGTGCCGGCGGGCCCGGCGGCTTCGCGCAGTGCGCGGGCCAGCTCACGATCGGCCTGCGCGTGTCGGGTCAGGGAGGCCAACTGGCCGCCGCGTTCCGTACGGATGCGCTCCAACCGGTCGTGACAGGCGGCGAGTTCCGCCGAACTCGCCCGGTACTCGCGCTCGGCGGCGGCCAGCGCGCTCTGTGCCGTCGCGGCCCGCTCCAGCGTCTGCCGGGTCTGCGGTGCCAGGACCGCCAACTGGTCCTCGGTGAGACGGACCAGCGCGTCACTGCTGGTCCGCAGGGCCTCGTCGACCCCGGCGTCCCGGCCGCGCAGCTCCACCAGCCGCTCCTGGATGACCTGTTGCTGGTTCCGCAGCCCGTCCAGCGCGACCACCAGCCGCTCCAGGCGCCGCAGTTCGTCCACCTGCCGGCGCAGCTCCTCGTGCTCGGCGAGCCGGGCCCGCAGGGCCTCCTCGGCGGCCGTCAGCTTCTCCAGCGTCTCGCGCTCGGCCCGTACCCTGTCGGCGGTCTCCGTCAGTCGCCGGGCCAACTCCGTTGTGCGGTCGGCGTTCTGCTCCCCGGGCCGGGCCGCCGCCAGCAGGCCGGGCAACGCGTCCGCCAGCTCACGACCTTCCTCCAGCGCCAGGTCCAGGGCGAAGAAGACCGCGAGGGCGTCCTGGCCCCTGGCCCCGCCGTCCAGCCCGCGCAACGCGGCGGTGGCCCAGCGGAACGCATGGCCCAGCACCTGCGGCGCGGCCGTCGGATCGGCCGCGTCGGAGCCGGCCAGCGCCTCCGCGAGCTCTCGTCTGCTGTCCTCCACGCTTCCCCCCGTCGTTGTTCCGGCCGATGTCCGCGTATCGCCCAAACCCCCACACGACCGGTACGGGCACCACTATCCTTCACGCACAACGTCCGGCGGTGACAGTTCGGGGGATTCATGGCCGAGTTGGTGCGTTTCCACGGCCCTGACGGGGCGTCACTCATCGTGGAGGTGGAGGACGACGACACGGGGCTGGAGCTGATCTCCCGGGACCCCACCGGTGTCGTACAGGCCGGCCGGCGGCTGGAGGACGCGTTGGCCGCGGTGCGCCCGGCCCTCCGGTCGGTCGTCGACTCCGTGCGGACGCTCGCGCCCGACGAGTACGAGGTCGAGTTCGGGATGAAGCTCAACGCCGAGTCCGGCGTGGTGATCGCCAAGTCATCCATAGAAGGGCACTTCAACGTCAAGATCCGCTGGTGCCGCGCCGACCGGGACCCGGCGGAGTGAAGCGGTGTCCGTCACCTGGGAACGCCCGCCCTGGCAGGTGAGTATCCGCCGCACTCGCGCCGACAACCCCGTCGGCGCCGGTCTGCTGGTCACCCCCCGCCATGTCCTGACGTGCGCACACGTCGTACGGCCGGGCACGGCGTCCAGTGTCCCCACCGAGCCCGTGTACGTCCAGTTCCAGTTCGCCGAGCGGCACGACCCGATCGCCGCCACCGTCGTCCCCGAGGGCTGGCACCCCGCCGGTGGTCACGACACCGGTGACATCGCCGTCCTCGAACTGGCCGAGCCAGCCCCTCCCGACGCCGGGCCCGCACCGCTGCGCACCACCGACCCCGGCACCTGGGACCACCGGTTCCGGGCGTACGGGTACCCCAAGGAGCACCCCCGTGACGGCGTGTACGCACGGGGCGAGATCATCGGTCAGGCCGGGACCGACCGGTTGCAGGTCCAGACGAGCCCGCACGCCGGCTGGGCGCTCGAACAGGGCTTCTCCGGCGCCCCGTTGTGGGACATGAACAGCCAGGGCGTCGTCGGGATCCTGGTCGCCCGCGACTCCGTCGCCAAGGTCGACCGGGGCACGGCCTACGCCATCCGCGTCGAGGCACTCGCCCGCTACTGGCCCCCGCTCGCCGCCCACGTACGGGACGCCACGACCGCGGAGACGCGCGACCGGCTGGAGAACCTGCTGTGGGTCCCGCTGACCGGGGAGGGCGAGATCCCCCGGGTTGACCGGGTGGATCCGTACGACATCGGTGTCTCCCGCTCCAAGTACAGCAACGGTCCGCACGAGGCACCCTACGTGGCCCGCCACCCCCAGGACGAGCAACTGGACGCGGCCCTCCTCGACGCCCGGTTCGTGGTGCTCGCGGGCCGCTCCAAGGCCGGCAAGTCCCGCACCCTGTACGAGGCGTTGCGGCGCACCCTGCCCGGCGCCCGGCTCATCGTGCCGCGGCCCGACCGGCCGGAGCAGCGCGTCCTGGACGACCTCAGCCGCCTCAACCTGCCGACCGGCCCCGACCGGAGCGTGCTCTGGCTGGACGACCTGCACCGCTATCTCCAGCCCGGCGGCCTCGACCTCCAGCTCCTCGACCGGCTCGCCCGCCAGCACCCCGCCGTCACGGTCGTCGCCACCATCCCGGCCAAGCAGCGGGCCGCGCTGACCGCCATGGAGAACGACGTCGGCCGAGTCTCCCGTACCGTCCTGGGCAAGGCGCACACCGTCGAACTGCCCTCGCGGCTCGCGGAGGCGGACGAGGCCATCGCCCAACAGCTCTATCCCGGCGAGGACTTCGCGGCCCGCGGCATCGGCGAACTGATGGTGGCCGCGCCCGCGCTGGAACAGCGCTTCGACGACGGCGCGGAGAGCTGCCCGGCCGGCTGGGCGCTGGTGAAGGCGGCCACGGACTGGTTGCGGATGGGCATGACGGAACCGGTCCCGGAGACCGCCCTGCGCGAACTCTTCGGCCCCTATCTCACCGCGCACCACCCGCAGTTCGACGTCGACGACGCGCTGTTCAGGGCCGGGCTGGCCTGGGCGAGGGAGCCGGTGGCCGGCGGCATCGCCCTGCTGCACCGGGCAGACGGCGACCTGCCCGGGTACGCGGGATCCCCCTATCTCTCCGAGTACCTGGACACCCGGTCCGACGACCCCTCCGCGGCGGTGCCGCCGCTCGCCTGGCAGTACCTCGCCGAACGGCAGCCGGGCGGCGAACTGCTGCGCACCGCGTACGTCGCGCTGCTGCGGGAGGAGTCCGAGGTCGCGGAGCGGATGTTCCAGCGGATCGCGGCCACCACCGGCGACCGGGACGGCGCCGCCTGGGCCTCGCTGATGCTCGGTGAAATACGCCTGTACCAGGGCGACTTCGACGCGGCGGCGAGCCTGCTGGACACGGCGGCCCGCTCGGGCGCCGAGGATGTCGTCCCACTGGCCCAACTCGACCTGGCCGGCGTCCTCATGGTGACCGGCGAGCGGGCGCGGGCCCGGGGACTGCTGGAGACCGCCGTCGCCTCCCGCGATCCGCAGGTGTCGCAGATGGCACAGGTCGGCCTCGCCCGCCTGCTGGCGGCACAGGGCGAGGCGGAGCGGGCGGAACGCCTGCTGGAAGCCGTACTGGCCACCGGGGACACGGAAGTGGCACCGCTCGCACAGACACAACTGGTCCGCGTCCTGACCGGCGACTCACCCAACGTACGTGCCGGCCGGGTCTCCGGCCGGGCCCACGGCAAGCCCGGTACGGGCGGCGGCACCGGCAGGGGCGGCTCGGCGGAACCGGTGGAGCAGCCGTGGGCGCTGTCCCGGGCCCTGGGCGAGTCGATCGCCGGGCAGATCACCGCCCTGGCCTCGGTGGGTCTCGGCGGCATCTACGCCCACCAGGGCCGGCTCGAACGGGCCGAGGAACTGCTCAAGTCGGCCGTGGAGAGCGGCGGTTACCACGCCGTACCGCAGGCTCGGTCGGGCCTGGGCGAGCTGTACCTCATGCAGGGCCGGTTCGCCGAGGCCCAGCAGATGTTCGAGGCCGTGCTGCGCTCCGGGCATCCGCTGCTCGCGCCGACCGCCCAGGTGGCCCTCGGCATCGCCCTGCTGCAACAGGGCGACCAGGAAGGGGCGTTGCCCCTGCTGCGCGAGGTGTCGGAGCAGGGCCATCCCGACCAGGCGCCGCGCGCGGCCTGCGTCCTCGGCGAGTGGTACACCGCGCTGGAGGACGGCCCGGCGGCCCGGGAGTGGCTGGAGCGGGCGGTCGACTCCGGGCACCCCGACTGGTCGCACACGGCCCGCGTCGACCTCGCGGTGGTGCTGGCCGTCGAGTCGGACGACCTGGACCCGGTACGGGACCTGCTGACGGAGGTGATGCGCTCCGGGCACCCCGAGCAGATGCCGCGCGCGGCCGATGTCCTCGGTGAACTCCTCGCCCTGGCCGGCCTGGCGGCGGAGGCCGAGGCGGCCTACCGCGCCGCGATCGACTCGGGCCACCGGGAGTGGACCTGCATCGCCCGGATCAACCTCGCTTCCCTGCTGGCGGCCGGCGACGGGGGGAGGGCCGGAGCGCGGGAACTGCTGACCGAGGTGATGGGGTCGGACCATCCCGACCAGGGGCCGCGGGCGGCCGACCTGCTGGGCGACCTCCTCGCCGCGGAGGGCAGGTTCGGGGAGGCCGAGGACGCCTACCGGGTCGCGATCGACTCGGGCCACGACGAGTGGTCGCTGATCGGCCGGATCGACCTGGCCCTGATGCTCGCCGACAACGAGCAGCAGTTCGCCCGCGCGGAGAGCCTGTTGCGGGTGGTCGCCGAATCCGCCAACGCCACGGCCGCGACCTGGGCGACCACCCTGCTCGGCATGGTCCATGTGCACGACGGACGGCGGGCCGAGGGCCTGCGTCACCTGCGGGAGGCCGGGCGCACCGGCGAGGCCCCGGTGGCACAGATGGCCCGCTTCCAACTGGCGAAGTTCCTCATCGAGGACGGTGAGAACGACGACGCCCGCGAACTCCTGCGGTCCGTGGTCGAGGACGATCGGACGGACGTCACCGAGGTCGCCCGCGCCTATCTGTGCGTCCTGCTGCTGGGCGAGGGCGACACGGACGCGGCCGAGGAACTGCTGCTGGGCGTGGAACGCTCGGGCGACCCCGAGGCGATCGCCGTCGCCTATCTCGGCATGGGCGAGTACCTGCTGGAGATCGGCGAACTCCAGACCGCAGGTGAGCTCCTCGAAGGCGCGCTGGGCGTGGGCGACCCCGAGACCGCGCCGAAGGCCGGCGCGCTGCTGGGCGTCGTACGCCGGTCCGGCAACGACTTCGACGAGGCCCGGCGACTGCTGTCCGACGCCCTGGCCACCGGGGATCCGGAGGTCGAGCCCCTCGCCCGGCGCTATCTCGGCAGCACCCTGTTCCGGATGGGGCTGCGGCGCGAGGCCGAGGAGATCCTGCTGCCGCTGGCCCGTTCCGAGGACACCGAACACCGCCCGCAAGCACTGCTTCTGCTGGCGCAGGTGCTGGTGACGGACAACCGGTCAGAGGAGGCGTACCCCTGGTTCGAGGAGGCCCTCGCCTGCGGCGACGCGGAGACCGAGTCCGCGGCCCGCTACGACTTCGCCGCGCTGCTGGTCGAGATGGGACAGCGGGAGCGCGCCCAGGAGGTGTGGGTGCCGGAGGTGTCCGAGGCGGACGGTCCGGAAGGGATCGAACCCGGGCCCGCTACGGCCCCGGAGGCCCCGCCCGCCGCGTCCGGACCGCCGCGCCCCGCACCCCACCCGCTGCCGGTTACGGTGCTGACCCTGCTCGGCGACGTGGCCTCCGCCGAGGGCGACGAGGCCGAGGCCCGCTACTGGTACGGCCTCGCCCGGGCCGGGGCGGGAGACACGTCATGAAGCGGGCAGGGGATGACAGCGGGGGTCAGGGCCTGACCAGCAACTGGAAGTCGAACGCGTAGCGCGACGCCCGGTAGATGTGCGTCCCGTACTCGACCGCCCGCCCCGTGTCGTCGTACGCCGTGCGCTGCATCGTGAGCAGTGCCGCGCTCTCCTTCTCGTCGAGGCGGGCCGCCTCCTCGGGGGTGGCGGAGCGGGCGCCTATCGTCTGGCGGGCGCTGTGCAGGGTGATGCCGGCGGTGCGCAGCATCCGGTACAGGCCCGTCGACTCCAGCTTGGCGGTGTCGAGGGGGAGCAGGTTCGCCGGGAGGTAGTTGCAGAGGAACGCCACCGGCTGGCCGTGCGTGGAGCGCAGCCGTTCCAGGAGCGTCACCTCGCTGCCCTCCGGGACGCCGAGGGCGGCCGCGACATCCGCGGTCGCGGGCACGCCCTCGTTGCGCAGCACCAGCGTGGTCGGGCCCTGCCCGGCCGACTCCAGGTCGTCGTAGAGGCTGCTGAGTTCCAGCGGTCGCTTGACCTGGCTGTGCACCACCTGCGTGCCGACCCCCCGCCGCCGGACCAACAGCCCCTTGTCGACCAGGGATTGGATGGCCTGGCGGACGGTGGGGCGGGACAGACCCAGGCGGACCGACAGGTCGATCTCGTTGCCCAGGAGGTTGCCCGGGGCGAGGGTCCCGTGCTCGATCGCCGACTCCAACTGCTGCGCGAGCTGGTAGTACAGCGGCACCGGACTGTTGCGGTCCAGGGCGAAATGCAGGGCATCGAGCGGGGACCCGGCCACGGCGCGCGAGTAGCCACCGGTCTTCGCCACAGGGGCACCTCCTCACGGATCGTGACGGACTGTCAGGTGTTGCTGGGGAAACCGAGGTTGATGCCCCCGTCGGCCGGGTCCGGCCAGCGGGTGGTGATGACCTTGCCCTGCGTGTAGAAGGCGACGCCGTCGTTGCCGTAGACGTGGAGGTCCCCGAAGAGGGAGTCCTTCCAGCCGCCGAAGGAGTGGTAGCCGACGGGCACCGGGATCGGCACGTTCACGCCGACCATGCCCGCCTTGACCTCCATCTGGAAGCGGCGGGCGGCGCCGCCGTCCCGGGTGAAGATCGCGGTGCCGTTGCCCCAACGGGAGCTGTTGATCAGGGTGATGGCCTCGTCGTAGGACTCGGCGCGGACGACGACCAGGACCGGGCCGAAGATCTCGTCCTTGTACGCGTCCGCCGTCAGCGGCACCTTGTCGAGCAGGGAGACGCCGAGGAAGAAGCCGTCCTCGTGGCCCTCGACCGAGAAGCCGGTGCCGTCGACGACGACCTCCGCGCCCTGGGCCGCGGCCGAGGCGACGTACGAGGCGACCTTGTCGCGGTGCTCGCGGGTGATGAGCGGGCCCATTTCGGACGCCGGGTCGTTGCCGGGGCCGATGCGCAACTTGCCTGCGCGCTCTGCGATCTTGCCGACCAGCTCGTCGCCGGTGTCGCCGACCGCGACCACGACGGAGACGGCCATGCAGCGCTCGCCGGCCGAGCCGTAGGCCGCGTTGATCGCCTGGTCGGCCGCGAAGTCCAGGTCCGCGTCCGGGAGGACCAGCATGTGGTTCTTGGCGCCGCCGAGAGCCTGCACGCGCTTGCCGTGCTCAACCGCCTTGAGCTGGATGTACTTCGCGATCGGCGTCGAGCCGACGAAGGACACGGCCTCGATGTCCGGGTGCTCCAGGATGCGGTCGACGGCGACCTTGTCGCCCTGCACGACGTTCAGCACGCCCTGCGGCAGGCCCGCCTCGGAGGCGAGTTCGGCCAGCCGGAAGGACGCCGACGGGTCCTTCTCGCTGGGCTTGAGGATGAAGGTGTTGCCGGTCGCGATGGCGAGGGGGAACATCCACATCGGCACCATGGCAGGGAAGTTGAAGGGCGTGATGCCCGCAACCACGCCCAGGGGCTGGCGAATCGAGGCCACGTCGACCCGGGTCGAGACCTGCGTCGAGAGCTCGCCCTTCAACTGCACGCTGATGCCGCAGGCGAGTTCGACGATCTCCATGCCGCGCGCGACCTCGCCGAGCGCGTCCGAGTGCACCTTGCCGTGCTCGGCGGTGATCAGCTCGGCGATCTCGTCGCGGTGCGCGTCCAGCAGCTCGCGGTACTTGAACAGGATCGCGGTGCGCTTGGCGAGCGAGGCGACGCCCCAGCTCTCGAACGCGGCCTTCGCGGAGGCGACGGCGGCGTCCACCTCGTCGACGGTCGCGAAGCCGACCTGCTTCTCCTGCGCGCCGGTCGCCGGGTTGTACACGGGACCGAAGCGGCCCGAGGTGCTCTCGACGGGCTTGCCGTCGATCCAGTGGGTGATCGTCTTCATGGTGCGAGTGCCTTTCGGGGGAGGGGAGTTCAGAGGTGGCGGCGACGGTCGGCGACCTGGCGGTCGTACTCCTCGCGGGCCTGTACGGCCGATGCGCGCGAGGCGGTCTCGGCGACCGGTACGTCCCACCAGGCCTCGGCCGGGGGAGCGGTCGGGGTGGCGGTGTCGGTCTCGACGTAGACGCAGGTCGGCCGGTCGGAGGCGCGGGCCGTGGCGAGCGCCTCGCGCAGTTCGCGGACCGTCTTTGCGCGCAGGACGTCCATGCCGAGGCTGGCCGCGTTGGCGGCGAGGTCGACCGGGAGCGGGGCGCCGGAGAAGGTGCCGTCGGCCGCCCGGTAGCGGTAGGCGGTGCCGAAGCGCTCGCCGCCGACCGATTCGGAGAGGCCGCCGATGGAGGCGTAGCCGTGGTTCTGGATCAGGACCAGGTTGACCGGCAGGCCCTCCTGGACCGCCGTGACGATCTCGGTCGGCATCATCAGGTAGGTGCCGTCGCCGACCAGCGACCAGACGGCGGTGTCGGGGGCGGCCTGCTGGACGCCGATGCCGGCCGGGATCTCGTAGCCCATGCAGGAGTAGCCGTACTCCAGGTGGTACTGGCGGGGGCTGCGGGCTCGCCAGAGCTTGTGCAGGTCGCCGGGGAGCGAACCCGCCGCGTTGATCACCACGTCGTCGTCGCCGACAACTGCGTCGAGGGCGCCGAGGAGTTGGGTCTGGGTCGGTACGGCGTTCTCGTCGGGGGCGGTGAACGCGGTGTCAACAACCTGCTCCCACCGCTCCTTGCCCGCGCGGTACTCGGCCTCGTAAACCGAGTTCACACGGTGATCGGCGAGTGCCTCCGTCAACGCCGTGAGCCCCGCCCTCGCGTCGCACACGAGGGTGCGGGCGGCCAGCTTGTGGGCGTCGAACGCGGTGATGTTGAGGTTGACGAAACGGACGGCCGGGTTCTGGAAGAGCGTGTTCGACGCCGTCGTGAAGTCCGTGTACCGGGTGCCGACGCCGATCACCAGATCCGCCGTGCGCGCGATGTCGTCGCTGACCGCCGTGCCGGTGTGGCCGATGCCGCCCAGGTCGGCCGGGTGGTCGTAGCGCAGCGAGCCCTTGCCCGCCTGGGTGGAGGCGACGGGGATGCCGGTGGCGTCCACCAGGGCCTTCAGCGCGTCCTCGGCCTGGCTGTGGTGGATACCGCCGCCCGCGACGATCACCGGGCGCTCGGCGGACCGGATCGCCGCGACGGCCTCCGTCAGCTCGAACGCGTCCGGCGCGGGACGCCGTACGTGCCACACGCGGTCGGCGAAGAACTCCTCCGGCCAGTCGTAGGCCTCGGCCTGAACGTCCTGCGGCAGAGCGAGAGTTACGGCTCCGGTCTCGACCGGGTCGGCCAGCACGCGCATCGCGTTCAGGGCGGCCGGGATCAGCGCCTCGGGGCGGGAGATCCGGTCGAAGTAGCGGGAGACCGGGCGCAGCGTGTCGTTGACCGAGAGGTCCGCCTCGACCGGGTGCTCCAACTGCTGGAGCAGCGGGTCGGCGGCACGGGTCGCGAAGTAGTCGCCGGGGAGGAGCAGGACCGGCAGACGGTTGATCGTGGCGAGCGCGGCACCCGTGACCAGGTTGGTGGCGCCCGGTCCGATCGAGGTCGTGACGGCCTGCGCGGAGAGGCGGTCGAGCTGGCGGGCGTAGCCGACTGCCGCATGAACCATGGCCTGTTCGTTGCGGCCCTGGTGGAACGGCATCGTGTCCTCGCCGGCCTCGAGGAGTGCCTGGCCGAGTCCGGCAACGTTGCCATGGCCGAAGATGCCCCAGGTGCCGGCGACCAGCCGGTGCCGTACGCCGTCGCGCTCGGTGTACTGGACCGACAGGAACTGCACCAGGGCCTGGGCGACGGTCAGGCGGCGGGTGGGGGTGGTCATCAGGACTTCTCCGGTGCCGTGTAGAGGGGGAGTCGGGGGTCGACGGGCTGCTCGGGCCACGTGCCGCGGACCCAGGCGTGATCGGGGTGGTCGCAGATCAGCCAGGAGCGGTCGTCCTCGGGACCCGCCATGACGTTGAGGTAGTACATGTGGTGGCCGGGCACCGCCATCGAGGGCCCGTGCCAGCCGTCCGGGATCAACACGACGTCTCCGCCCCGGACTTCGGCCAGGACGTCCGTGTTACGGCCCTGCCCGGACGGGGAGACCCGCTGGTAGCCGAGACCGGGGGTGCCCTCGTGGTCGGCGAACTCGAAGTAGTAGACCTCTTCGAGGACGGACTCCTCGCCGGGCCGGTGCTCGTCGTGCTTGTGCGGCGGGAAGGAGGACCAGTTCCCGCCGGGCGTGATCACCTCGACCGCGATGAGCTTGTCGCACTCGAAGACGCCGGCCGCGCCGAAGTTGTTGACCTGACGGCTGCTGTTGCCGGTGCCGCGCAGCTCCACCGGCACCGAGGAGGCCGGTCCGTAGCGGGCGGGCAGCCGGCGGCCGCAGCGGGCGCCGGTCAGCGCGAAGCGGCCGCCGCCGGCGGACGAGACCGTCGTACGGGAGTCCCGTGGCACGTACGCGAAGTCGCTCACGGAGGTGAACACGCTCTCGCGGCCGTGGAGTTCGAAGGTGTCGTGGCCGAAGTCGTCGGCGGCGGAGACCGTGCAGGCGCCGCTGAGCGGGAGGACGATCCACTCGCTGTCGTCGGTGTCGAAGGTGTGCGTGCCGCCCGGGGGCAGCTCCAGGACCCGCAGGCTGGAGTAGCCCCAGGCCGCCGACTCGGGGGTGACGTCCACGACGTAGGGGCCGCCGAGGGCCTTGCCCGCGGGAAGGTGGTACGCGCTCGTCATCGTGTGCCTCCGGTTCACAACAGACCCACGGCGGTGTCCACCGCCGCTTCCACGCCGCCGTCGGCGGGGTACAGCAGGGAGCGGCCCACGACCAGGCCCTGCACGGTGGGCAGGCGCAGCGCCTTGCGCCACTTCTCGTACGCGCCCTCCTGGTCGTCGCCGACCTCGCCGCCGAGCAGCACGGCCGGCAGCGTCGAGGTCTCCAGGACCTCGGCCATGTCGTCCGGGTCCTCGGTGACGGGCAGTTTCAGCCAGGTGTAGGCGGACGTGCCGCCCAGGCCCGAGGAGATCGCGATCGAGCGGGTCACGGCCTCCGCGGACAGGTCGTTGCGGACCTTGCCGTCGACCCGGCGGGAGATGAACGGCTCGACGAACAGGGGGAGTTGGCGCGCCGCCATGTCGTCGATGGCGCGGGCCGTGGACTCCAGGGTGGTCAGCGAGCCCGGGTCGGCGTAGTCGATGCGGAGCAGCAGCTTGCCCGCGTCGAAGCGGAGCCGGGCGATGTCCTCGGCGCGGTGGCCGGTGAACCGGTCGTCCATCTCGAACGCGGCGCCGGACAGGCCGCCGCGGTTCATCGAGCCCATCACGACCTTGCCCTCCAGGACCCCGAGCAGGAGCAGGTCCTCGAGTATGTCGGCGGTGGCGAGCACCCCGTCGACACCCGGCCGGGACAGCGCCACGCACAGGCGTTCCAGCAGGTCGGCGCGGTTCGCCATGGCCGTACGGCGGTCGCCGACGCCCAGGGCGCCGCGCGCGGGGTGGTCGGCGGCCACGATCATCAGGCGACCGCTGTCACCGAGCAGCGGGCGGCGGACCCGGCGGGCGGCCGCCTCGGCTATGGCTTCCGGATGCCGGGCTCTGACCGTGACCAGGTCGGGGATGCTGATGCTCAAGAGAAGCTCCGTTCAGGAAAGACTCGGGCGGTCACGGGGTCAGCCGCCCACGCGCGCGCCGGCGAGGAGGTCCTCGACCTCGGACTCGGTGGGCATCGCGGTGGAGCAGGCGAGACGGGAGGCGACGAGGGCGCCGGCCGCGTTGGCGAACCGCATGGACCGTTCCAGGTCCCAGCCGGCCAGCAGGCCGTGGCACAGCGAGCCGCCGAAGGCGTCGCCCGCGCCGAGGCCGTTGAGCACCTCGACCGGGACCGGCGGCACCTCGGCGGTCGTGCCGTCGCGGTGCACGGCCAGGACGCCCTTGGGGCCCTGCTTGACGACGGCCAGCTCCACGCCCGCGTCCAGCAGCGCCTCGGCGCAGGCGCGCGGCTCGCGGACGCCGGTGGCGACCTCGCACTCGTCGAGGTTGCCGACCGCGACAGTCGCGTGCCGCAGTGCCTCGGCGTAGTACGGGCGGGCCTCGTCCGGGTTCTGCCAGAACATGGGGCGCCAGTCCAGGTCGAAGACCGTGGTGCCCGCCTTGTCGCGCGCCTTGAGGGCGGCGAGCGTGGCGGAGCGGCTCGGCTCCTCGCTCAGACCGGTGCCGGTGATCCAGAAGACGCGGGCCTGGCGGATCGCGAAGTAGTCCAGCTCCTCGGTGCGGATCTCCAGGTCGGGCGCCTTGGGCTGCCGGTAGAAGTACAGCGGGAAGTCGTCCGGCGGGAAGATCTCGCAGAACGTGACCGGGGTCGGGTAGTCCGCGACGGGCGTGACCCAGCGGTCGTCCACCCCGAAGTCCTTGAGGGCCTCGTGCAGATACGTCCCGAAGGGGTCGTCGCCGGTGCGGGTGATCACCGCGGTGCTGCGGCCGAGCCGGGCGGCGGCGACCGCCACATTGCTGGCCGAGCCGCCGAGGAACTTGCCGAACGTCTCGACCTGGGCCAGGGGTACGCCAGACTGCAAGGGGTAGAGATCGACCCCGATCCGACCCATGGTGATCAGATCGAAGGACTGGGCTGACTCGGCCATGCGCGACACTCCTCTGAGCTGCTGGGGGTGGGCGGGTCCCAGGGGCCTGCCGCCTCCCAGGTGTAGGTCTCGGAGGGGCTCCCTGTCAATAGTTTGTACTTACATTCGGACCTGATCGTGAAATGATGTCTTAACAAAGTATTGACAGCGGACGCGACCGGGGATTTGATTCCGTCCCAACGCAACAGCCGTGTTTCGCGCCAGCCAACCCGGGGCCGGACAGGCCCCGAGCCCGGATCTCTGCGATCATTGCTCCCTTTCCCCTGAAGCACAGTGAGGTGCAGGAAAGATGGACCGTTCTTCCCACTCCCGTACGCGCAGAATGGCCCCCTTCGTGGCGGTCGCCGCGGCAGCGGCACTGACCCTCGCCGGCTGCTCCAGCAGCTCGGGCGGCAAGAAGTCCACGGAGGACTCCTCCGGCGCCTCCGCGGGCAAGGCCAGCACTCCCCGGATGACGGTCGCCCTGGTCACGCACCAGGCGCCGGGCGACACGTTCTGGGACATCGTCCGCAAGGGCGCCCAGGCCGCCGCCGACAAGGACAACATCAAGCTCATCTACTCGGCCGACCCGAACGCGGGCAACCAGTCGAACCTGGTGCAGAACGCGATCGACCAGAAGGTCGACGGCATCGCGGTCACCCTCGCCAAGCCCGACGCCCTCAAGGACGTCATCGGCAAGGCGAAGACCGCGAACATACCCGTCGTGGGCCTCAACTCCGGTCTCAGCGACTGGAAGAACCTCGGACTGCTGGAGTTCTTCGGCCAGGACGAGACGGTCGCGGGTGAGGCGCTCGGCAAGCGGCTGAACACCGAAGGCGCCAAGAAGGTCGTCTGTGTCATCCAGGAGCAGGGCAACATCGGCCTGACCCAGCGCTGCGACGGCGTGAAGAAGACGTTCACCGGCAGCACCGAAGTCCTCAACGTCAACGGCACGGACATGCCGTCGGTGAAGTCGACGATCACCGCCAAGCTCACGCAGGACAAGGCCATCGACTACGTGGTCACGCTGGGCGCCCCGTTCGCCCTGACCGCCGTGCAGTCGCTGACCGACGCGGGCAGCAAGGCGAAGGTCGCCACCTTCGACCTCAACAAGGACCTCACGACCGCCATCAGCAAGGGCACCATCCAGTTCGCGGTGGACCAGCAGCCGTACCTCCAGGGCTACTTGGCCGTCGACTCGCTGTGGCTCTACAAGAACAACGGCAACTACAGCGGTGGCGGTGAGCAGCCCGTACTGACCGGCCCGGCCTTCGTCGACAAGACCAACGTCGCAGCCGTCGCCAAGTACGCCGCCAACGGAACCCGGTGATGAGCATGACCCAGCACGCCGAGCCGGCGGTGACCTCACCGCCGGCCCCCGGCCCGAAGGAAACCGACGGCCGGACCTCTGAACGGCCCCTGGCGCTCCGGCTGTTGGCGCGTCCCGAGGTGGGTGTCTTCCTCGGTGCGGCCGCGGTGTACGTGTTCTTCCTGATCGCCGCTCCGCCGGTGCGCGAGGGCGCGTCGATGGCGAACATCCTCTACAGCTCCTCGACCATCGGCATCATGGCCTTGCCGGTCGCCTTGTTGATGATCGGCGGGGAGTTCGACCTCTCCGCCGGTGTCGCCGTCATCACCTCCGCACTCACCGCGAGCATGCTCAGCTACCAACTGACCATGAACGTATGGGTCGGTGTGACCGTCGCCCTGCTGGTGTCCTTGGGGATCGGGTTCCTCAACGGCTGGATGGTCGTCAAGACCGGACTGCCCAGCTTCCTGGTCACCCTGGGCAGCTTCCTCATCCTGCAGGGCGTCAACCTCGCGGTGACGAAGCTGGTCACCGGGAACGTGGCGACGGACGACATCAGCAACATGGACGGCTTCGGCCAGGCCAAGAAGGTCTTCGCGTCCTCGTTCGAGGTCGGCGGCGTCAACGTCAAGATCACCATCATCTACTGGCTGGTGTTCGCGGCGATCGCGACCTGGGTGCTGCTGCGCACGAAGTACGGGAACTGGGTTTTCGCGGTCGGCGGGAACAAGGACTCGGCGCGGGCCGTGGGCGTGCCCGTGGCGTTCACGAAGATCTCCCTGTTCATGCTGGTCGGTTTCGGTGCCTGGTTCATCGGCATGCACCAGTTGTTCTCCTTCAACACCGTCCAGTCCGGCGAGGGCGTCGGGCAGGAGCTGATCTACATCTCCGCGGCCGTGATCGGCGGCTGCCTGCTGACCGGTGGTGCGGGTTCGGCGATCGGCCCGGTGTTCGGGGCGTTCATGTTCGGGATGGTGCAGCAGGGCATCGTCTACGCGGGCTGGAACCCCGACTGGTTCAAGGCGTTCCTGGGCGTGATGCTGCTCGGCGCCGTCCTCATCAATCTGTGGGTCCAGCGCACCGCGACCCGGAGGTGACCTTCATGGCAAGCAACGAATCCGGCACTCACGGCGCCATCCTCGAAGACACGGCGCCGAGCGACGCGGACGCGCCGATCGTCCAACTGCGCAACGCGGGCAAGGCGTACGGCAACGTCCGCGCCCTGCACGGCGTCGACCTCGCGGTCCGCCCCGGCCAGGTCACCTGCGTGCTGGGCGACAACGGCGCGGGCAAGTCGACCCTGATCAAAATCATCTCGGGGCTGCACC
The DNA here is from genome assembly GCF_036227225.1 of Streptomyces sp. NBC_01478. GTDB lineage: Bacteria > Actinomycetota > Actinomycetes > Streptomycetales > Streptomycetaceae > Streptomyces. The sequence continues at coordinate 10,151,374 of NZ_CP109444.1, forward strand.
AGCACACCGAGGGCGAGTTCCTCGTCGACGGCGGGCCGGTGCACTTCACCACCCCCCGCCAGGCTCTGGACCGGGGTATCGCGACCGTCTACCAGGACCTGGCCGTCGTCCCGCTGATGCCGGTCTGGCGCAACTTCTTCCTCGGCTCGGAGATGACCAAGGGCCCCTGGCCGTTGCGCCGCCTGGACATCGAGCGGATGAAGAAGACCGCGGACGAGGAACTCCGCAACATGGGCATCGTCCTGGACAACCTGGAACAGCCCATCGGCACCCTCTCCGGCGGGCAGCGCCAGTGCGTCGCCATCGCCCGCGCCGTCTACTTCGGCGCCCGCGTCCTCATCCTCGACGAGCCGACCGCGGCGCTGGGTGTCAAGCAGTCCGGTGTGGTGCTGAAGTACGTGGCGGCGGCGCGGGAGCGCGGTCTCGGGGTCATCTTCATCACCCACAACCCGCACCACGCCTACATGGTCGGCGACCACTTCAGCGTCCTGCGCCTGGGCACCATGGAACTCTCCGCCGAACGCAGCGAGATCACCCTGGAAGAACTCACCAACCACATGGCCGGCGGCACCGAACTCGCCGCACTGAAGCACGAGTTGTCCCAGGTGCGTGGCGTCGACGTCGAAGAACTCCCCGACGAGAAGGCCCTCAAGGCCCCGGTGTCCGCGTCTCCCGAAGGGACCGTCTGACATGTCGGACCGTCCCTTCCTGGATCGCATCCGGGTCGGATCCGCTCCCGACTCCTGGGGGGTGTGGTTCCCGGACGACCCCCAACAGGTGCCGTGGCAGCGGTTCTTGGACGAGGTCGCGCAGGCCGGCTACCCCTGGATCGAACTGGGCCCGTACGGCTATCTGCCGACCGACCCGGCCCGGCTCACGGACGAGATCGCCCGGCGTGACCTGAAGGTCTCCGCGGGCACGGTCTTCACCGGCCTGCACCGCGGCCCCTCCGTCTGGGACGCCACCTGGGAGCACGTGAGCCAAGTGGCCGCGCTCACCCAGGCGATGGGCGCCGAGCACCTGGTCGTCATCCCCTCCTTCTGGCGGGACGACAAGACCGCCGAGATCCTGGAGCCGCCGGAGCTGACCGGCGAGCAGTGGGCGCACCTCACCAAGGGCATGGAACGCCTCGGGCACGAGGTCAAGGAGGCGTACGGACTCGACATCGTCGTCCACCCGCACGCCGACACCCACCTCGACACCGAGGACCACGTCGAGTACTTCCTGGACTCGACCGACTCCGAACTCGTCAACCTCTGCCTGGACACCGGGCATTACGCCTACTGCGGCGGCGACAGCGTCAAGCTGATCGAGACGTACGGCGAGCGCATCGGCTATCTGCACCTCAAGCAGGTCGACCCGGAGATCCTCGCCGACGTCGTCAGGAACGAGGTGCCGTTCGGACCGGCCGTGCAGCGCGGAGTGATGTGCGAACCGCCGTCCGGCGTACCGGAGTTGGAGCCGGTGCTGGTCGCGGCGCAGCGTCTCGGCGTGGAGCTGTTCGCGATCGTCGAGCAGGACATGTACCCGTGCGACCCGGACAAGCCACTCCCCATCGCGGAACGCACCCGCAAGTTCCTCCGCTCCTGCGGCGCTTGACGACCCTGACGACTTGAAAGGACGGCCGATGGCCATGAACCCGCGCGACCCGCTCGGAGTGGCAGTCGTCGGAACCGGAAAGATGGGGGCGGACCACGTCCGCCGCATCGAGGACGTGGTCAACGGAGCCCGGGTGACCGCCGTCGTGGACGTCGACGCCGAGCGCGCCAAACGGATCGCGTCCGGGGTCGACGGCTGCACCGCGTACACCGACCCGGCGGCCGCGATGGCGGCGGCCGACGTCGACGCGGTACTGATCGCCTCACCGGGCCCCGCCCACGAGGCGGCCCTGCTGACTGCCTTCGAGCACGACCTCCCGGTCCTGTGCGAGAAGCCGCTCACCCCCGACGCGGCTTCGGCGCTGCGCGTCCTGGAGGCCGAGGTGCGCCTCGGCCACCGCCGGGTCCAGGTCGGCTTCATGCGGCGCTACGACGCCGAGTACATGAAGCTCAAGTCCCTCCTGGAAACAGGCCAGTTGGGCCGACCCCTCATGCTCCACAACCGGCACCGCAACGCCTCCAGTCCGCCCTTCTTCACCAGCTCCATGCTGATCAGCGACTCCGTGGCCCACGAGACCGACGCGACCCGTTGGCTCCTCGGCCACGAGATCACGGCCGTCCAGGTGCTGCGCCCGCGCCCTTCGGCGAGCGCCCCGGACGACCTCCAGGACCCGCAGTTCGTCGTCTTCGAGACCGACGGCGGCGCGATCGTCGACGTCGAGATGTTCGTCAACTGCGGCTTCGGCTACCAGGTCCAGGCCGAGATCGTCTGCGAACGCGGCACCGCCCGCATCGGCGACGGCCACGCCATGGTCACCAACATGGCCGGCCGCTGGGGCGGCACCATCGCCCAGGACTTCGTGGAACGCTTCGCCGACGCCTACGACCGCGAGATCCAGACCTGGGTCGACGCCACCCGGCGCGGCGAGGTCACCGGCCCGAGCGTGTGGGACGGGTACGCGGCGGCGGCCGTGTGCGAGGCGGGGGTACGGGCGTTGGAGGAGGGTGTGCGGGTGGAGGTCGAGTTGGTGGAGCGGCCCGACTTCTATCGCTAGCCCGCCACTCGGCAGCATGCGGAACGCCCGGACGAAACCGTCCGGGCGTCGCTGTTTCGACCTGTCCCGCGTCTACCGCAGCACCGACACCCGCGGCCTCGGCGCGAATCCCGCCGCCCGGTAGGCCTCGTCGATCAGTGTCATCGTCGCCACCGCGTCGTCCGGACCCATGGGAAGAGGCGCGCCCTCCCTCAACCGGGCGGCGAACGCCTCCAGTTGATAGGTGTACGACGACCGTCGGCCCAGCCGCTCCGTGCGTTCGCCGTCCGTCGTGCGGACCACCACCCGGTCGTCCAGGTGGGGGAGGACGAAGTTCGGCGCGAACGCCTCGCCCCGGCTGCCGATGATCCGGCAGCTCATCACCAGCTCGTCGTACGCCATGTGACAGCGGGCGGAGCCCGTGGCGCCGCTCGGGAAGGCGAGGTCGGCGTCCAGCCACTCGTCGACGCCCGGTGCGCCCGCGTGTTCGCCGCCGCGGGCCGAGACCGGTCGGGGCGCGCCGCCCGCCCAGGGGGCCAGCATGCGCTGGGCGTGCAGGCTGTAGCAGCCCAGGTCCATCACGGCGCCGCCGGCCAGGTCCAGCGACCAGCGCGGGTCGGTGTCCGGCGGGGCCGGGATCGCGACGAGCGTCTCGACGTGCCGCAGCTCGCCGAGTTCACCGGAGGCCAGCAGCTCGTGCAGACGCCGGGTGACCGGGTGGAAGAGGTAGTGGAAGGCCTCCATGAAGACCGTTCCGGCCTTGGCGGCGGCCTCCCTCACCTCGACCGCCTCCTCCGCGTTGCTCGCCGACGGCTTTTCCGACAGGACGTGCTTGCCCGCCGCGAGCGCGGCGAGGTTCCACGGCCCGTGCAGACCGTTGGCGAGCGGGTTGTAGACGACCTCCACCTCGGGGTCGGCGATCAGGTCGGCGTACGAGTCCGCGACCCGCTCGACGCGGTGCGCGGCGGCGTACGCCTCCGCCCTGGACCGGTCCCGCGCGGCCACGGCGACAAGGCGGTGGCCGGTCGTCCGGGCGGGACCGATCAGGGACTGCTCGGTGATCCGAGCCGCTCCCAGTACTCCGATGCGCAGTGGTTCCCGGCCCGGACCGCTCATGCTTCGCGTACCTCCTGGATGGTGACGGGGCGGTGCTCGTGCAGCGACAGGGTGCAGGCGTCCGCGATCCAGCCGGCCTCCAGCGCGTCGGCGACCGTGCAGGGGGAGGTGCGGGTGCCGGCCACGACCTCGGTGAACGCGGTGAGTTCGGCGCGGTAGGCGGCGGTGAAGCGGTCCATGAAGAAGTCGTGCGGGACACCCGCCGGGAAGGTCACGCCGGGCTCCACGGAGCGCAGCGGCAGCTTGTCCTCCAGGCCCACCGCGATGGAGTCCGTGAAGCCGTGGATCTCCATGCGGACGTCGTAACCCCGGGCGTTGTGGCGGGAGTTGGAGACCACCGCGATGGTGCCGTCGTCCAGGGTGAGGATCGCGCCGGTGGTGTCGGCGTCGCCCGCCTCCTTGATGTACTCGGCGCCCCGGTTGCCGCCGACCGCGTACACCTCGACGACCTCACGGCCGGTGACCCAGCGGATGATGTCGAAGTCGTGCACGGAGCAGTCGCGGAAGATGCCCCCGGACGCGGCGATGTACGCGGCGGGCGGCGGCGCCGGGTCCAGCGTGGTGGAGCGCACGGTGTGCAGCTTGCCCAGTTCGCCGGACTGCACGGCGGCGCGCGCGGCGACGAAGCCGGCGTCGAAGCGGCGGTTGTAGCCGATCTGGATCGGCACGCTGCTGCCCTCGACGGCCTTGAGGACCTGGACGCCCTCGGCCATCGTCTTGGCGACGGGCTTCTCGCAGAAGACGGGGATGCCCGCCTCGACGGCGGCCAGGATCAGGCCCGGGTGGGCGTCGGTCGCCGCGGCCACCACGACACCGTCGACCCCGGCGGCCAGCACGGCCTCGGGGGAGTCCGCGACCTCGGCGCCGAACCGCTCGGCGGCCTTCTTCGCGGCCTCCGCGAACGGGTCGGCCACGACGAGGGACTCGACGACGTCGAGTCCGGAGAGGGTCTCGGCGTGGAAGGCGCCGATGCGGCCGAGGCCGAGGATTCCGATGCGCATGAGGACACTTGCTTTCTTCTGGGTGCGGGTGTGTTGCCGGTGGTGAAGGTCAGTCGAGGGCGCCCAGGACGTTCTGGTCCCAGTCGATCACCGAACCGGTGACCACCCCGGACCGCTCGGACAGCAGGAACACCACGAAGTCGGCGATCTCGTCCGGCTGGCCGAGCTTGCCCATCGGCTGACGGGCGGCGGCCTGCTCGCGCCAGTCGTCCCCGGCGCCGTGGAAGGCGCGCTGGGTGGCGTCCTCGCCCTCGGTGTCGGTCCAGCCGATGTTGATGGTGTTGATGCGGATCCGGTCGAAGCGGTGGGCGTGCGCCGCGTTGCGGGTCAGGCCCGCCAGGCCGGCCTTGGCGGTGGAGTAGGGGGCGAGGTGGGGCGGGCCGCCGTGGGCGCAGTTGGAGCCGATGTTGACGATCGTGCCCGGTGCCTTGCGGGCGGTCATGTCGGCGACGGCCGCCTGCATGGCGAAGAACGGGGCCTTGAGGTTGATCGCCATGTGCTGGTCGAACAGTTCGGGTGTGGTGTCGAGCAGTGAGCCGCGTGAGGTCAGCCCTGCCGCGTTGACGAGGCAGTCGACGCGGCCGTGGGTCTCGACGGCCTGTACGACGCTGTCGCGCGCCTGGGCCGGATCGGCGAGGTCCGCCCGCACGAAGCGGGCGCCGGTGTCCGCGGCGAGCTTCTCGCCCACCTCGGCACGCCGGCCGGTGAAGACGACGGTCGCGCCCTCGCGCACCGCCGCCCGCACGATCGCGGCGCCCACGCCCTGGCTGCCGCCGTTGACGAGGACGATCTTGCCTTCGAGAAGTCGAAGCCCCATGAGATCCCTCAGCTCTCGTGCCGCTCGGCACCGGCGCGCAGCTCACCGCGGAGTGCCTGGGGGTCCCAGCCCTCACGCACCGCGCGCCGAACGACGTCGGCCTGCGAGGGCGGGGCCAGACCTTCCACCGGCGGGTCGTTGTCGAGGTTGGTGGGGAAGGCGTAGCCCTCGGCACTGGCCGCGACGACCGTGTCGAGCCACTCCTCGCCCACGCCCTCGGCCTTGCGCCGGAGCAGGACCGGGAACACCGCGTTGGTGACGGCCTCGCGGTCCACCGTCTCCATCGCTCGCCCGAACGCGGACGACACCTGGAGCAGGTTGGCCATGCGCCGGACGTCCGCCGTGCGGTTGGTGCCGGCCGCGTGGAACAGCGCGGGGTTGAAGAACGCGGCATCGCCCTTGGCGAGCGGGAGTTGGATGTAGTGGGACTCGAAGTAGGCCTGGAATTCCGGGAGTCGCCACGCCAGATAGCCCGGCTCGAACTTCTGCGAGTGCGGCAGGTACATCGTCGGCCCCGACTCGACCGGCATGTCGCAGTGCGCGACCGCGCCTTGGAGCGTGAGCACGGGGGAGAGCCGGTGCACGTGCGTCGGGTAGTCCGCGGCGACCTCGTTCGTGAGGAACCCGAGGTGGTAGTCGCGGTGCACGGTCTGCGCGGCGCCGCCCGGGTGGACCACGTTGATCTGCGAGGTGACCTGGTAACCGGGGCCGAGCCAGGCGACCGACACCAGCGCCAGCATGTCGTTCGCGTAGTAGTCGGCGAACGCCTCCGGGTCGTAGAGCGCGGCCTTCTCCAGCGCGTTCCACACCCGGTCGTTGGCCCCCGGCTTCGCGAAGTGGTCCCCGGCGCCCGCGCCCGACGCGCGCTGCTCGGCGATCAGGGCCTCGAACACCTCGGTCGCACGGTCCACCACCGCCGCGTCCGGGAAGGCACCCTGAAGGACCACGATGCCGGGGCCCTCGGCGAACGCCCGCACCAGCTCGGCCTGCACCTCGCGGCGCTCGCCGGCCGCCAGGGACTTACGGAGCCGCTCGCTGTCGTAGACGAGGACGTTCCGCTCGACCGAGGACGCGTAGGGGAAGCCGGCCAGGTCGGTCGGCTGCTCGACCAGCGCGCGGAAGGCGTCGAGGTCGCAGTCCTGCTCGGTGAGCCAGGCGCGGCGTTCTGCTGATGTGAAGGACATCGTCGTCCCCTCGGGTCACGGAGCGGTGCGGTCCTGTCATTCTTGTCAGTACAAACCCTTCGAACAACCAGCAGCAAGCCATCAAAAACCCCTCAAGGAGACGACCGGTGGGCCACCCCTTCCCGATCCGCGAAATCGCACGTCAGGCGGGTCTCAGCGAGGCCACCGTGGACCGGGTTCTGAACGGCAGGGGCGGTGTGCGGGAGAGCACCGAGCGTGAGGTGCGCCAGGCCATCGCCGATCTCGACCGGCAGCGCACCCAGGTCAGGCTCGTCGGCCGGACGTTCATGATCGACATCGTGATGCAGACGCCGGAGCGGTTCTCCACCGCCGTACGGGTGGCATTGGAGGCCGAGCTGCCCGACCTGCACCCGGCCGTCGTGCGCTCCCGCTTCCACTTCCGGGAGACCGCGCCGGTGAAGGAGCTGGTCGGGACCCTGGACAGGATCGTGCGGCGCGGCTCGCAGGGCGTCATCCTCAAGGCGCCGGACGTCCCCGAGATCACCGCGGCCGTGGGCCGGCTCGTCGCCGCCGGGATCCCGGTCGTCACCCTGGTCACCGACCTGCCCGCGAGCGCCCGGCTGGCCTACGTCGGCATCGACAACCGGGCGGCGGGCGCGACGGCCGCCTACCTGATGGGCCAGTGGCTCGGCGACCGCCCCGGCAACGTCCTCACCAGCCTGAGCAGCGGTTTCTTCCGCAACGAGGAAGAACGCGAGATGGGCTTCCGCAGCACCATGCGCGCCCGCTACCCGGAACGGGCCCTCGTCGAGATCACCGAGGGTCACGGCCTGGACGCCACCCAGTACGAGCTCGTCCGGGCCGCCCTGAAGCGCGACCCGGACATCCGCGCGGTCTACTCGATCGGCGGCGGCAACATTGCGACCCTCCGCGCCTTCGCGGACCTGGGCCGCGAGTGCGCCGTGTTCGTCGCGCACGACCTCGACCACGACAACACCCGACTGCTGCACGAGCAGCAACTGTCCGCCGTCCTCCACCACGACCTGCGCCAGGACGTCCGCGAGGCCTGCCGCATCGTCATGCGCGCACACGACGCGCTGCCGCCCGCGGGCCCGACCCTGCCGTCCGCGATCCAGGTCGTCACGCCCTACAACTTGCCTATGGCGCCCACGCGTTGAGTCGGTTCACAGATTGATGGCGTACGCCTTGCGCAGCGTCTCGTGCACCGTCCACGTCGTACGGTCGCCCTCGCGCAGCACGGCCATGTCCCCGGGACCGACCGTCAGCGTCTCCCCGCCCTCGACCTCGATGGTCGCCGAACCGCTGATCACGACGAACAGCTCGTCCGCCTCGGTGTCGGTGACCACGCCCGGCGTGATCTGCCAGATCCCCCGGACCTGCCGCCCGTCCTCGGACTCCCACACGACCTTCCCGGTGACCTCGGGCGTACCGGAGACGATCTGCGCCGGGTCGAGCGGCTCGGCTTCGAGCTCGGCGTCGGGGATGCGGACAACGAAACTGTGCGTCATACGGCGACCCTAGCCCGCGCGTGAGTGATCAGGACGTGGACACTGTGTGGGGTATCGGCGCAGGTGGGAGGACACTTCGTCGCGGAGTGGCGGCCCGGGTGGGGCCGGGCGATCGTGGAGGGCATGGCGCAGACCACGGCGGCCGTCCCCGAGCCGCACCCGCATGAAACCCGCGAGAACATCCTCTTCGGGGGCGTCTACGGCGCCGTCCTGGCCTGCTCGATGGTCGCCGCGCTCACCCAGTACGGGCACACCTCCAAGGGCAGCCGACGCTACGACGCCCTGTGGCTGCTGGTGACCGCGGCCGCCTCGGCGCTGGCCCACGGGTACGCCCACTACATCGCCGAGCGCGCCCCGCACCGCCGCTGGGACGCCCTGCGCACCCTGCGCGACGAGTGGCCGCTGGTCGCCGCCGCGCTGCCCACCGTGCTGCTGCTCGCCGGGGCCGGCTGGGGCTGGTGGCCCGCGAACGGCGTCGAGTACGCGGCCTTCGTCCTCAACATCGCGCTGCTGTTCTGCCTGGGTCTGGTCACGGCCCGCTGGTCGGCACGCGGCTGGATGGCGGCCGTCGTCATCGGGGCGCTGGACGCGCTGCTCGGGGTGGTCGTGGTCGTCGCGAACGCCCTGATCAAATAGGGCTCAGCCGTGTCCGCTCTGGTAACCGCGCAGCTTGCGGTACAGCGTCGCCCGGCCGATCCCCAACGCAGCCGCTGCCCGCGCCTTGTTGCCGCCGTGCCGGCGCAACGCGGCCAGGATCGCGGTGCGTTCGGCGTGCTCCATCGGGCTGAGTCGCCGGGCCGCGGGACCCTCCCGGACGGGATCGGGCAGCTCGGCCCGCCGCACCGGGCCGGTGACCCGCCGGTGTTCCGCCAACGCCCGCACCACATGGGCGAGTTCGGTGACGTTCCCCGGCCAGGGATGCTCCTCCAGGGCGCGCAACGCGTCCAGGGTCCAGGTCAGCGGAGGCTGGCCCGGCACCGGCCGGGGCGCCAGGACCGGCAGCAACTCCCGTACGTCCTCCGGGCGTTCACGCAGCGCGGGCAGCGTCACCGACCGGGCCGCCAAGGTGTCCAGCAACCGCTGGAAGCACGGGCCCGGAGGCGTACCGGGGGTGTAGGTGACCAGCAGATGGACGTCGGGGTGTTCGTCGAGCAGGGAGTTGAGCGCGGCGACGTCCGGCTGGGCGAGCCGTTCGGCGTGCCGCAGGAGCAGTGGGCGGCCGTCGGCCAACTCGCTGTACTTCACGCCGAGTTCCGGCGACTCGGCGGCGTCGGCGACCAACGGCACTCTCCCGCCGAGCAGTTCACGGGCCAGCGCGGTCTTGCCGCTCCCGCGTTCGCCGGTCAGCAGCAGGGGCTCGTGGACCCGGGCCAGCTCCACCGCCCTGGCGACCGCGTGCCGCCAGGGCACCGAACCGCCCGCGAGCGCCAGCGCGGGGCGCGGATCGAGCCGCGGCACCCCGGCGGCGCGCGCTTCCAGCACGGCGACGATCCCGAGGACGCGGCCCTCGTGCCGTACGGGAGTGATCCCGACGGTGCACCCGGCGTCGGCGGGGAGCGTCACGTCGTACGGCTCCTCGCTCGTGCTCGCGTGTTCCAGGGCGGCCAGTACCTGGGGTGTGGCGAGGCGGACGGCGGCCTCGCTGATCAGGCGGTTGCGGCCGTCGAGGGCGACGACCGCGCGGTCCGGGCCGTGGGCGGCCCGGGTGTAGGCGTCGAGGAGCACCCGTTCGGCGGTGCGGGAGCGGGCCAGCAGTTCCGCCTCCACCGCCGTGGCCGCCGCCTCGGCGAGGGCGGCCCCGGGATGCGGGCCGCAGCCGGCGCACAGGCCGGACGCGACGGTCACCGTGCCCAGCAACTGCCCGGAATCCGGGGCGAGCAGGGGCACGCTGACCGCGGACACGTCCTGCCACACGTCGAGGAAGTGCTCGGGGCCGTGTACCTCGGCCCGGCGCCGGGTGCGCAGGGCGAGGGCCGCGCTGTTGTGGCCCACCTCCCGCTCGGACAGATCCCGGCAGCGGTCGTCGCCGGGGACCTCGCCCGTGGTCCACAGCACCCGCAGCCGCTCGTCGGTCAGGAGCAGCCCCGAGCGGCCGAGTACCGGCGCGATGCGCTCCAGCACCGGCCGCGCAGCCTCCAACAGGGGCGATTCCGCGGGGAGTTCGGGTTCGTGGACCGGTCCATCGAGGTCGTGCCGTACGCCGAAGAAGCGGGCGCGGCGCCAGGCCGCGAGGACCTCGTCCGGGACGTCGTCGGGCAACGGGCGGCCGCTCAGGAACCGCTCGCGCGCCTGGCGCAGCGGGGCGAGGGCGGGGGACTGCTCCACGGTGGTCATGACGCCTCTCACCGTATCTGGCCCGTGGCAGCGGCCGCCGCGGGGCTGTAACTGTCTCGTAATGAGACACCCGCACGTGTCCGGCCCGCATCATGATCGTGAAGAGTCGGTGCCTTTCTCACCTCTGCCTCACCTCCGTCGCACCCCTGCCTCACCCCTGGAGTGTCCCGCCGTGCACGTTGTCGAGACCGACGTACTGATCGTGGGCAGCGGCCCGGCCGGCGCCTCCGCCGCGCTGGCGCTGAGCACCTACGGCGTCCCCAACATCGTCGTCACGCGCTACTCGCGCCTCACCAGGACGCCCCGCGCGCACATCACCAACCAGCGCACCATGGAGGTCCTGCGCGACCTCGGCGTCGAGGGCGAGGTGCTGGCCCAGGCGACACCGCAGAACTTGATGGGCGACACCACGTTCTGCACCAGCCTGGCCGGCGAGGAGCTGGGCCGGATCCGCTCCTGGGGCAACGAGCCGCTCGTGCAGGCCGCCCACGACCTGGCCAGCCCGACCCGCATGTGCGACATGCCCCAGCACCTGATGGAACCGGTGCTCGTCGACGCGGCGCTCGCACGCGGCTCCAACGTCCGCTTCAGCACGGTCTACAAGTCCTTCGTCCAGGACGAGGACGGCGTCACGGTCACCGTCGAGGACCGGCTGCGCGGCGACGAGTACCGGATCCGCGCCAAGTACCTGATCGGCGCCGACGGCGGCCGTTCCCGGATCGCCGAGGACGCGGGGCTGCCGATGGGCGGCCAGATGGGGGTCGCGGGCAGCATCAACATCGTCTTCGACGCGGACCTGAGCAAGTACACCGCGCACCGCCCCTCCACCCTCTACTGGGTGCTTGCCCCCGGCGCCACCGTCGGCGGCATCGGCGCGGGACTGGTGCGCTGCGTCAAACCCTGGAACGAGTGGCTGATCGTGTGGGGCTACGACGTGAGCGCCGGCGCCCCCGACCTCACCGAGGAGTACGCGCTGTCCGTCGTACGGCAGTTGGTCGGCGACGACGACATCCCGGTGACCATCAAGTCGTCCTCGGCGTGGACGGTCAACGAGATGTACGCCGAGACCTACGTCAACGGGCGGGTCCTGTGCGCCGGTGACGCCGTGCACCGCCACCCGCCGTCCAACGGCCTCGGCTCCAACACCTCGATCCAGGACTCCTACAACCTGGCCTGGAAGCTCAAGCTGGTCCTCGACGGCACCGCCACGCCGAAGCTGCTCGACACCTACGACGCCGAACGCGCGCCGGTCGGCAAGCAGATCGTCACCCGCGCCAACAAGTCCATCGGCGAGACCGCCCCGATCTTCGAGGCGCTCGACGGGCTCTCCCCGCAGACCCCCGAGCAGTTGTGGGCCAACATCGACGCCCGCAAGGACGCCACCGCGGACGCGGCCAAGCAGCGGGCCGCGCTGCGCGAGGCGATCGCCTTCAAGGTCTACGAGTTCAACGCGCACGGCGTCGACCTCAACCAGCGCTATTCCGCCGAGAGTTCGACCGCGGTCGTCCCCGACGGCACGCCCGACCCCGGCTTCGACCGCGACCCCGAGCTGTACCACCAGCCCAGCTCCCGCCCCGGCGCCAAGCTCCCGCACGCCTGGATCACTTCGGGTACCCGCACGGTCTCGACCCTCGACACGGTCGGCAAGGGCCGCTTCGCCCTCCTCACCGGCATCGGCGGCGACGCCTGGGTGCGCGCGGCGCAGGCGCACCCCCTGGACATCGCCACGGTCGTGATCGGCCCCGGCCAGGAGTACGACGACCCGTACGGCGACTGGGCCCGCCTGAGCGAGGTGTCCGACGGGGGCGCGCTCCTCGTACGACCCGACGGCTATGTCGCCTTCCGCCACGCCGACGCGGCCGAGAACGCCGAACAGTTGCTCACGGACGCGCTGCGACGCATCCTCGGGCACGGCTGACATTTCATACAGGGGCAGTTCGCACAGGGTAGGGAGCCGCAATGACCACTGACGTCACCGTCACGGACGAGGCCGTCGCCAGTCTGGAGGGGACGGCCGATCCCCGCCTGCGTGAACTGCTGACCGGTCTGATCCGGCACCTCCACGCGTTCGCGCGGGAGACCCGCCTCACTCAGGCGGAGTGGGAGCGGGCGATCGGCTTCCTGACGGAGACCGGGAAGATGTGCACGGACACCCGGCAGGAGTTCATCCTCCTGTCGGACGTGCTCGGCCTGTCGATGCTGGTCGAGACGATCAACGGTGACCGGGCGTCCGGTTCCACCGAGTCGACGGTGCTCGGCCCCTTCCACATGACGGAGTCGCCGGTCCGCGAACTCGGCGCGAACATCGACCTGGTGGGCGGCGGCGAGCCGTGCGTGGTCAGCGGCCGGATCGTCTCCGGGGACGGCACCCCGCTCCCCGGCGCGCTCCTCGACGTGTGGCAGGCCGACGGCAACGGCTTCTACGACGTGCAGCGCCCGGACCTCCAACCCCCGGGCAACGGACGGGGGTTGTTCACCACGGACGCCGAGGGCCGCTTCTGGTTCCGCACCTGCGTACCGAGCCCGTACCCCATCCCGACGGACGGCCCGGTCGGCGAACTCCTCAAAGCCACCAACCGCCACCCCTACCGCCCCGCCCACATCCACTTCATCGCCTCGGCGGACGGCCACACCCCCGTCACCACCCACATCTTCGTCGCGGGCAGCGACTACCTCGACTCCGACGCCGTCTTCGCCGTCAAGCAGAGCCTCGTCGAGGACTTCACCCCGACCGACGACCCGTCCCTGGCACGGGAGTTCGGCATCGAGAACCCCTTCCGCCACGCCCGCTTCGACCTCGTACTGGACCGCGCGTGAAGGACTTCCTCGACTTCGCCTACGACGCCCAGCCCATGCGGGTCGTGTTCCGCCCCGGCGCCGCGCTGACCGCGACCGCCAGTGAGGCCGAACGGCTCGGTCTGCGGCGGGTGTTGGTGCTCTCCGGTGCGCGCGGCGCCGACACCGCGCAGGCGGTCGCCGACTCGCTGGGGGAGGCGTGCGTCGGGGTGCACGCGGAGGCGAAGATGCACGTCCCGGTCCAAGTCGCCGACCGGGCAGTCGAGTTGGCGCGCTCGCTGGGCGCCGACGGCTGCGTCGCGGTCGGCGGCGGCTCGGCGGTCGGCCTCGGCAAGGCGATCGCCCTGCGCACCGGCCTCCCGCTGATCGCCGTCCCCTCCACCTACTCCGGCTCCGAGATGACCCCGGTCTGGGGCCTCACCGAACACGGCGCCAAACGCACCGGCCGCGACCCCGCCGTCCTGCCCCGCAGCGTCGTCTACGACCCCGAACTCACCCTGGAACTGCCCGTCCCGCTCACGGTGACCAGCGGTATCAACGCGATCGCGCACGCCGTGGAAGCCCTGTACGCCCCGGACACCTCGCCCCTGATCGCCCTGATGGCGGAGGAGGGCGTCCGGGCACTGGCGGGCGCGCTGCCCCAACTGGCCGCCGAGCCAAGGTCGTTGGAGGCGCGTGGTCGGGCCCTGTACGGGGCGTGGCTGTCCGGGACCTGCCTCGGTGCCACGACCATGGGCCTGCACCACAAACTGTGCCATGTCCTCGGCGGCACCTTCGGCCTGCCGCACGCGGAGACGCACACGGTGGTGCTGCCGTACGCGCTGGCGTACAACGCGCCCGCCGCACCGGAAGCGGTCGCCGCCGTGGCCCGCGCGCTGGGCGCGGAGGATGCCCCAACTGCCCTGTGGGAGTTGGCCGGGCGGCTCGGCGCCCCGCGTTCGCTCGCCGAACTCGGCCTGAAGGAGGGCGACTTGACGACGGCGGCCGCGCAGGCGGTGAGCCAGGCGTACGCCAACCCCCGGCCGGTCACCGAGGAGGGCGTACGCGCGCTGTTGCGGGCGGCGTTCGAGGGAACGCCCCCTGCGTAAACGGTCCGTCAGTGGTTCGTGCGGACGCCGTCCAGCGCGATGGCCAGGACGCGGTCGCGCTGGGCGTCGTCCACGAACTTCGTCCCGGTGATGCCGGCGACCAGGCGCAGCAGATCACCGAAGTCCATGTCCGTGCGGGCCACGCCCGCCTTCTGTGCGCGCTCGAACAGCGGGCCGCCCGCCGAGAACATCGACTCGCGGCAGGTGCCGAAGATCTCCGAGTCGTTGTCCAGCGCTTCGCGCACCGCCTGCTTGGTCACCATGTAGCCCGCGAAACGGTTCAGCCACGACGTCAGCGCCTCCCACGGCTCCTGGCCGGCGACGGCCAGCGCGACCTGGCACAGCGCGTTCACCTCGTCCGCGTAGACGCTCTCGAAGAGGGCCCGGCGGGTCGGGAAGTTGCGGTACAGCGTGCCGATGCCGACGCCCGCGCGGCGCGCGATGTCCTCCAGGGACGCCTCCGAGCCGTGCTCCGCGAAGGCCTCTCGGGCGGCGGCCAGCAGGGCGTCGTAGTTGCGGGCCGCGTCCTTGCGGTGCGGTCTCTGGGCCGCGACGATCTCGCTGACGGGGAACGGCTGGGCCGTCACGGGTGCCTCCCTGGGGCGGGCTCGGTTGAACCGGAGGTGTGCCTCCGCTATGGTGGAGGGGTACCTCCACTTTAGCAGTGTGGGCGCGTTCCGCCGTAAAGCCCGCGCGGGCGCACCCCCGTTCGCTTGTTTTCGGAGAGGCTCTCCATGCCCCGCAAGTCCACCCGCCTCACCTTCGCGGTCCTCGCGACCGGTGCGGGCGTGTTCTCCATGCTGCAGTCGCTGATCGCACCGGCCCTGCCGACCGTCCAGCACGCGCTGCACACCTCCCAGTCCACCGCGACCTGGGTCATGACGGCCTATCTGCTGTCCGCCTCGGTCTTCACCCCGATACTCGGCCGCGTCGGCGACCTGGTCGGCAAGAAGCGCACCCTCGTCGCCGTCCTCGTGGCGGTGCTGGCCGGCTGTCTGATCGCCGCGCTCGCGCCCAACATCGGCGTCCTGATCATCGCCCGGGTCGTCCAGGGCATCGGCGGCGCGCTGTTCCCGCTCTCCTTCGGCATCATCCGGGACGAGTTCGACGCGTCCCGGGTCCCCGGCAGCATCAGCAACTTGTCCGCCGTGATCGCCGCGGGCGGTGGCGTCGGCATGGTGGCCGCCGGTCCCATCGTGTCCGCGCTCGACTACCGCTGGCTGTTCTGGTTCCCCGTCGGCATCGTCGCCGTCACCACCCTCATCGCCCTGCGCTACGTCCCCGAGTCGCCGAACCGCGCCGACGGACGCGTCAACTGGCTGGGCGCCGCGCTCCTTTCCGGCTGGCTGGTCGCCCTGCTCCTGCCGCTGAGCCAGGCCGGCACCTGGGGCTGGGGCTCCGTACGGGTCGTCGGCCTGTTCGCCGCGGCCGTCGTACTCTTCGCGGCCTGGCTGTTCTCGGAGGCCCGCTCCCGCAGCCCGCTCATCGACCTCAAGGTGATGCGACTGCCGTCCGTGTGGACCACCAACACCGCCGCGCTGCTGTTCGGCGCCGGGATGTACGCGATCTGGTCCTTCCTGCCCGGCTTCGTCCAGACCCCCTCCTCGGCCGGCTACGGCTTCGGCGCCAGCGTGACCGCGTCCGGACTCCTCATGCTCCCGATGCTGATCGCGATGTTCGTCTCCGGTGTGCTCAGCGGCAGGCTGGAGCCCGTCTTCGGCGCCAAGGCGCTGCTCACCACCGGTGCCGCCCTCGGCGCGCTCGCCTGCGCCGTCCTCGCCCTCTGGCACGACCAGCAGTGGCAGATCGCCCTGGTCGCGGGCATCTTCGGCCTCGGCATCGGACTCGCCTTCGCCTCCATGGCCAACCTCATCGTCGGCAGCGTCCCGCCCGAGCAGACCGGCGCCGCGACCGGCATGAACGCCAACATCCGCACCATCGGCGGCTCGATCGGCGCCGCGGTGACCAGCGTCCTGGTCACCGGCCACCTCCAGGCATCCGGCCTGCCCTACGACTCCGGGTACACCCACGGATTCACGCTGCTGGCGGTGCTGCTCCTCGGCGCCGCGCTGGCCGCGCTCCTCGTGCCGGCGCGCCGGTCCGGCCGTAGCGGAGGAAAGACCGTTGGCGGCTCCGAGTCGGCGCTCCTGAAGGCGGAGGAGGAAGCGTCGGTGATGGCTCCCGGCGCCCTGAACTGACGTACCCGGTGTGCCAGCATGAACCGATGATCGAAGAGAGCGCGCGGGCCCTCCGCGCCGAACTCCTGGACGTCCACCGGCTCCGGCTCGTCGAAACCGCCGCTCCTCGGCTCACGCCCGAGGAGCGGGTGGCGATGAACCAGGTGTGGGACGACCTGGTGCGGGACAACCCGAGTTTCTTCGACGGGCCGGTCCTGGTGTGCGCGGGCACGCGGCGGGAGGGACCGGACGAACTGACCGTCTCCTGGGTCAGGACGACGTATCGGCACTTTGCCCTGCGACGCGTCCCGTTCTCGACCTCGTGGCTGCCGTCGTTCTTCGTCGCCGTCCTCCAACCGGCCGACGACGGGCGTCTATTGGTGGGCCGGATGTCGAACTCGACGGCGGCCCCCGGGCGTTGGCAGTTGCCGGGCGGCTCGCTCGAACCGCCCGAGGGCGACGAACCGCTCGACACGAGGGCCCTGCACCGCCACGCCGCACGGGAGTTGATCGAGGAGACCGGCGTCGACACCCCGGCCGACGAGCTCACCCTCTGGAACGTCACCCGCAGCGGAAACGGCAGCATCGGCGTTCTCTTCCGCGCCCCGTCCCTCCCGGCGGCCAGGCTGCGCGAGCGGTTCGAGGCGATGGCGGCGGCGGAGCGGGCCCAGGGGCGCGAACCGGAGCTGGACGACATCGCCCTGATCCACTCGACGGCCCGACTCCCGCTCCTGGTGGGCCCGCACGCGGACCACCTGGAGCCGATCGTCCGCCGCTACGAGGTGTCGTAAGGCCGTGGAACGGGCGTCACGGGTGTCTCGATATGAGACACCCGTGACGCCACCGAAGCCTTCATGATCGGCAGCGTACGACTGCTGTGAAGAAAGGTGAACACCATGGCCCTCGCACTGCTCAGGCGCTGGCTGCCCCAAGGCGCCGCCGCCACGGCGGCGGGCCTCTCGCTCCCCCTTCCGCCCGGTGCGGGCGGCCTCGGCCGTGAGATCGTCGACCCGATGGGCGCGCCCATGGCCGCCGCAGAGGTCACGGTCACGGCCCTGGACTCGCACCGCGTCGCCGCCTCCGGTACGACCGACCCCTACGGCTTCTTCCTCGCGGCCCTGCCGCCCGGCCGCTACGGCCTCCTCGTCTCGGCCCAGGGACTCCAGCCGCACCAGGAGACGGTGGAGATCACCGCCGGAATCGCCGAGCCCGCCGAACGCGTCTGGCTCCAGCCCGGCCGCGCCCAGGAACTCCCGCCGCCCGGCACCTGGCTCTTCGACCCGCCGCACACCGCGATCCGCTTCATCGCCAAACACGTCGGCATGGCCCATGTGCACGGCCGGTTCGAGCGGTTCCAGGGCGGCATCCAGATCGCCCAGGAGGTGGCCGAGTCCAAGGTCCACGTCCGCATCGACGCGTCCAGCATCACCACCGGCAACTCCACGCGGGACAACCATCTGCGCTCCGGTGACTTCCTGGACGTGGAGCGCTACCCGTACATCGACTTCACCAGCACCCGGTTCGCCTACCGCGGCGGCAGCAAGTGGACGCTGCAGGGTTCGCTGACGATGCACGGCGTCAGCCGCTCGGTGAACCTGGACACCACCTACCTGGGCACCGTCAACGGCGGCTACGCCGAGGAACTCCGCTGCGCCGCCCTCGCCACGGCCGAACTGCACCGCGAGGACTACACCCTCAACTGGCGCAGCATGCTGGCCCGGGGCATCGCCGTCGTCGGCCCCACCGTCCAACTGGAGCTGGACATCCAGGCGATGTACCGCACCCACGACACCCCGACGCCGCCGAAGTGACCCGTCACATGCGGTAGGGTTCACCTGCGCGTTCACCCGGACTGCTCGGGTGCGGCGCGAGCGGGACGTGGCGCAGCTTGGTAGCGCACTTGACTGGGGGTCAAGGGGTCGCAGGTTCAAATCCTGTCGTCCCGACTTTTCGAAGTCGCAGGTCAGAGGCCGTTTTCTCAGCGATGGGAAGGCGGTCTTTGTCGTGTCTGCGGGGGTGGTGGTCGCAGCATGGTCGCGGGCCGGGTACGGGACTGACCGGCGGTGGTGCGGAAGCCGGGCGGATGGGGGAGCGGAGCCGGTTGAGAGCTTCGCGAAGCCGCCTGATGTGGTCGCGTGGTGATCGCAGTCGCTTCAGCCGGGCCTGCCGGTGGTTCTTCTGCTCGGCCCGGGTGAGGGTGTGCTCGAGAGTGTCGACGGCTTCGCGGGCGGCCTGGCGAACGCCGCGGAGCTGCTCTTCGACGTCGCCACCGTCATCGCGCCATGGAACACCCTGGTGCGGTCGCGCTCCAGGCGGATCTCGGGAGCGCTTTCGGCCATTGATCTGACTCCCCGTCAGTTCTCGCAGTTCTCTCCCGACCCCCACAGGCGTCACGGCAACAGTGAGGCCGCGGCCCCGGGCCCAGGGTCCTGAGCCGCGGTCTGCCGTCCCCTCATGCCTGAGGAAGCCATGACTCCCACCCCCCACCTCACCGAACTCGCCGCCCGCGTGGAGCGTCCCGCACCCTTCCAGCCCGTCGAACGTTCGCTTCTCGCCCACGCCGGTACCGCGACGGTGGACATCGTCGTTCCGGTCTACAACGAGGAACGAGCCCTGCCCGGCTGCCTGCGCACGCTTCACGCCCGCCTGTCCCGGGGCTTCCCCTTCCCCTGGCGGATCACTGTCGCCGACAACGCGAGCACCGACGAAACCCTGGCCACCGCCCGTCGCCTCGCGGACGAGCTGCCCGGGGTCGGCGTCGTCCACCTGGACCGCAAGGGCCGCGGACTCGCGCTGCGCACGGTCTGGGGCGCGAGCGACGCGGACATCGTGGCGTACATGGACGTGGACCTCTCCACGGGCCTCGACGGACTGCTCCCGCTGGTCGCGCCCCTGGCCAGCGGGCACTCGGACCTCGCGATCGGCTCCCGGCTGGCTCCCGGCGCACGCACGGTGCGCGGGCCGCGCCGCGAGTTCGTCTCCCGCTGCTACAACGGCATCATCCGGCTCACCCACGGGGTCCGCTTCACCGATGCCCAGTGCGGATTCAAGGCGGCCCGCACCGAGGTGCTCGGGCCGCTGCTGGAAGTCACCCGCGACGACGCGTGGTTCTTCGACACCGAGCTGCTCCTGCTCGCCGAGCACAACGGACTGCGTATCCACGAGGTCCCGGTCGACTGGGTCGAGGACGTCGACACCCGGGTGGACGTGGTGAGCACCGCCAGGGAAGACCTGCGGGGCCTGTGGCGCATGGCGCGGCTCAAGGCGTCCGGTGAGGCCCGGGTCGAGGTGCGGTCGCGCCCCGAGCCGGCCGCCGAACATCCCGACGCCGTCCTCGCACCCCCCGCGCGGCGCGGTGTGCTGTCGTGGGAGGTCGGCTGTTTCGTCGCGATCGGCGTCGTCTCCACGGCCGGACAGGCCCTGCTGTACTGGCTGCTGCGCGGTTGGTGGTCGCCGGCCGTCGCCAACCTGATCTCGCTGCTCGGTCTCACCGTCCTCAACACCGAGGCGAACCGACGCCTCACCTTCCGGCACTCCACCACCCGGCCCGCACGTGCGCACCTCGGTGCCGGGGGTCTCTTCGTCCTCGGCTATCTGGTCACGTCCGCGGCGGTGCTGTGGTTCAAGTCGCTCGATCCCGGTGCCTCACCGGCCGCGGAGACCGCGGTCCTCGCCACGGCGTCCGTCGCGGTCACCTGCGTGCGCTTCGCCGTGCTGCGACTGGCCGTCTTCGCCGACCCCCGTAGCCGTACCCGTTGACGAGAGCGAATCCAGACATGAGCAACTACGCGCACATCAGGCCCGTACCGGCGGCATCGGCACACGACGGGAAGCGCACGAGTACCACTACGTCCGTCCGCCGACTCCCCGGCTGGGCAGCACCCGCCGCGCTCGGAGCCGTCCTCGTCCTCGCGGCCGTGCTGTACGGCTGGGCCCTCAACTCCCTTGGCTGGGGCAACAGTTACTACTCGGCCGCCGTGAAGTCGATGGGGAAGAGCTGGACCAACTTCCTCTTCGGCTCCTTCGACCCGGTGGGCGTGGTCACCGTCGACAAACCCCCGGCCGCGCTGTGGCCGCAGGTGATCAGCAGCAAGATCTTCGGGATGCACGGCTGGGCGCTGATCCTGCCGCAACTCCTCGAAGGCATGGCCGGGGTGCTGGTGCTGCACCGCACCGTGCGCCGCTGGGCGGGGGAGCGGGCGGCACTGATCGCGGCTCTCGTGCTCACCCTGACCCCCATCACCGTGGCCATCAACCGGGACAACAACCCGGACACACTGCTGGTGCTGTTGCTGGTGTCGGCGGCGTACGCCCTGACCCGCGCGTTGCAGGCCGAGGGCCGGGCCGCGACATGGTGGCTGTGCGCGAGCGGCTTTCTGGTCGGGTGCGGATTCCTCACCAAGATGCTCGCCGCCTGGATGGTCGTTCCCGCGTTCGCCGTCGCCTGGCTCGTGGGAGCAAGCGGCCCCTGGATACCGCGAGTGCGGCGTCTGCTGGGCGCGGGGGCCATCCTGGCGGCGTCCTCCCTGTGGTGGGTCGCCATGGTCGCCCTGTGGCCGGGCGACCGCCCCTACATCGGTGGCAGCAAGGACGGCTCGGCCTGGGACCTCGTGATCGGCTACAACGGGCTGGGGAGGGTCTTCGGCTCCAGCGACGGGATGCCCCAGGGAATGGGCGGATCAGGCGGCGGATTCGCCGGCGGATTCGGCGGTCAACCCGGCCTCAGCCGTCTGTTCGAGGCGCAAGTGGGCGGCCAGATCAGTTGGTTGCTGCCGCTCTGCGCGCTGGCTCTGGTCGTCGCCGTCGTCGGTGTGGTGCTGCGCCGACGGGGCGGACTGCCCGACTCCGCCGTACTGCCGGCCTCCGGCTGGCTGCTGTGGGGAACCTGGCTGGTGGTCTGCGCGGCCGTGTTCTCGACCCAGAAGGGCATCTTCCACCCCTACTACACCACTCAGCTCGCCCCGGCGATCGCCGCCCTGTGCGGCGGACTGACGGCAGCCCTCGTCCGCGTCCACCGCGCCGGCCTGCGCTGGGCACCGCTGGTCGGCATGGCCGCGGTCGTGGTGAGCGTGGCCTGGGCCGTGGTGCTGGTCCGCCGTGAGCCCGACTGGCACGGCTGGCTGGTCTGGCCCGTGCTGCTGGCCGGTTGCGCCGCGGTCGTCCTCCTGGTGCTCGCACGACGCCGCGGCCGACTGCTGACGGTCGCCGGTTGTGCTGCGGTGCTGTCGGTCCTGCTGGCGCCGGGAGCGTGGGCGGTGACCGTCCCCGGCTCGACCAGCATGGGAGGCTCCAACCCGACGGCCGGGCCGACGACACTCGGGTTCGGCGGCGGTGGCATGCCCTCGCAGGGCGCGGACAACGGAGGCCTTCCCTCGGGCATGCCGTCCGGGATGCCGTCGAACATGCCGGGCCTCCCCGGCGGTGACGCCTCTTCGGGACAGACCGGCGAGCCCCCGACCGGCGGAGTGCCTTCCGGCATGCCCACAGGGGGAGCGAACGGTATGCCCGGTGCATCCGGGGAAGCGGGCTCGAACGCCAGCGGCACACCCTCGTTCCCAGGTACCGGCTCGGGAACGGCCCCTGGCGGGCGCGGCGGCTTCGGCGACGGGGAACTCACCGCCGAGCAGCGCAAGATCCTGCAGTACGCCGTCGAACACGCACCCGACGCACGCATCAAGCTCGCCGTCGAGGGCGGCGCCCTCAACGCCAGCGCCTTCATCCTGGGCACCGACGAAACCGTCATCGGCATGGGCGGCTTCACCAACAGCGACAACGCGCCCTCGGTGGCCCAGTTGGAGAAGTGGACCAAGAACGGCGAACTACGCTACATCCTGGGCTCCGACATGAACGGCGGCGGCATGCCGGGCCTGTCCGGCGGCTACACCGAGCAGCGCTCCGACTGGATCGCCGACCATTGCACCAAGGTTCCGGTGTCGGCGTACGGCGGCACCTCCGGCACGTCGTCACAGAACAACGGCGGCGGTGCGATGGGATCGGGCGGAGGCAACGTGCTCTACGACTGCGCCGCCAAGTAACCGACGCCCGAACGCCGGTCGCGACACGGCAGAACGGACCAGCAGACGCATGACCGAGCAGCCCGCAGCCGCGCGACCGCGGCATCGGCTCCTCGTGGTCGAGGACGAGCCCAGCATTCGCACCCTGCTGGAGGCGACGCTTCGCCTGACCGGATACGAGGTGAGCAGCACCGACACCGGCCGGGCGGCCCTCCTGGAGGTCGAACGCTTTCAACCGCATCTGGTGCTGCTGGACGTGATGCTGCCCGACCTGGACGGCTTCGAGGTGACCCGGAGGCTGCGGGAGGCAGGCGACGACTGTCCGATCCTGTTCCTGACCGCCCGCACCGGCACCGACGATCGCATCACCGGCCTCAGCGCCGGAGGGGACGACTACGTCGCCAAACCCTTCAGCATCGAGGAGGTGCTGCTGCGCATTGAGGCCATCCTGCGCCGCACGGCGCCGTCCGCCGAATGGCGGGCGGCGCCGAGTGTGCTGCGCTACGCCGACCTCGAACTCGACGAGGGCGCCCACGAGGTGCACCGCGCGGGACGGTACATCGCCCTGTCGCCAACGGAGTTCAAGCTCCTGGCCTACCTTCTGTCGAACGCGGGCCAGGTGGTGAGCAAGGTCCAGATCCTCGACCACGTCTGGAGCTACGACTTCGCCGGCGACTCCCGGATCATCGAAACGTACGTCAGGTACCTGCGCAGGAAGATCGACTGCTTCGAGCCGCCACTGATCCACACCGTGCGAGGCGTCGGCTACTGCCTCAGGTTTCCCCGCGACCACGCAGGGACGCCGGACCAGTGACCCGGTTCCTGCCCCGGCCGCCCAAGTCGCTGCGAAGGCGCCTCGTCCTCGGCGCGGCTCTGCTCGCCACCGCGGCAGTCCTGATCTCCCAGGCGATCGGCTATGTGGTGCTTCACTCCTGGCTGCTGGACCGCGTCGACGAGCAGCTCGTCGAGTTCCATCCACCGGCTCTCGTCTACTACGACGCGCTCCATGGCAGGCTCCCGGATCCGGGAGGACAACAGGATGTGCTTCCCTCGGACTTCCACATCTACTTCTACGACTCCTCCGGGAGCCGTCTGAACAACTCCCTGGGCTCCGAGACCAAGCCAGGACCTCGGTTGGCCGGTCGAGCGGAGGGCCTCGGGCTGAAGGACGGGCACCCCGGAACCGTGTCCGCCGTCAGTGGTGACGGCCGCTGGCGGGTGTTGCTGAACCCCGGTCCGGACGGCATGAGCGCGGTGGTCGCCCTTCCGCTCGACACCGTCGACGGCGCCACATCGAAACTCCTGTGGTTGAACGCCGTACTGCTCGCCGTCACGGTCGTCGCCCTGATCGCCCTGGGCCGGTGGGTGGTTCGTCTGGGGCTGCTGCCCCTGACCAGAATGGAACGGACGGCTCAGGACGTCACCGCGGGCCGGCTCGATCTGCGGTTGCCCGACACCGATGCGGGTACGGAGATCGGACGACTCGGCCGGGTCCTGAACTCCATGCTCGACCGCCTGCAGAAGGCGCTGCTGGCCCGAGAGGCCTCGGAGGCCCGCCTTCGCCGGTTCGTCGCCGACGCCGGGCACGAGCTGCGCACTCCGCTCACCGCCATCCAGGGCTACGCCCAACTCGCCCTTCGCCCTGAACCGCGCTCGGCGCTCGAACGAAACGAGGCCAACCGGTTCATCGCGCAGAACGCGGAACGCATGAGTCTGCTCGTCGACGATCTCCAGTTGCTCGCGACCCTGGACAAGGAACCTTCGTACGGCAGGGAGCGGGTCGATCTGCTGTCCCTCGCGGCGGACGCCGTCAGCGCCGCCGCCGTCCACAGCGAGTCCCATCCCGTGGACCTCGGCCCGTTGCACACCCCGGCCGATCCCACCGGAGCGGAGGAACTCGTTGTCGCGGAGACCGTCGGCGACCCGCACCGACTGCAGCAGATCGTGGAGAACCTGCTTTCCAACGCCCGCACCCACACCCCGCCGGGCACCCGGGTCCATGTTCGTGTCGGCACGACCGAGGCGGGTCCCGGAACCGGCGGCACGGACCGGCCCGGACGCACCACCGCTTCACCGCCCCTGCCGGAGGGCCAGCCGGTCAGTGTGATCGAGGTGGCGGACGAAGGGCCGGGCCTCGAACCAGTCGACGCCGAGCTCGTCTTCGAGCGGTTCTACCGCGCCGACCCCGCGCGCTCCCGCATCCACGGCGGCAGCGGCCTCGGCCTGGCCATCGCCGCGACCATCGCCGAGGGCCACGACGGCCGCCTCGAACTCGACACGGCCCCCGGCCGCGGCTGCACCTTCCGCCTGGTCCTGCCCGCAGCCGACTCCGGCCCGGAACGCCACTGATCCCGCGCGTACGGGAGGCGCGGCCCATGGGGGCGCCGCAGAGCTACAGCGGGTCCCCGGGCGTAGGGAGGACGGGACTTGGAGGGCGACCCGCGGTCGATGCGGCCGAGGAGCGTCTCCGCGGCCGGTGCGCGCAGCAGAGTGCGTCGCCGGCGAGCGGATCCTCCTCCGGCCAGAGGCCGTAAGCCATGGCGCTGTCCCGTGCCCGGCACTGCTGTCCGGCTGCTCATGCGCCGCCACCCGGACCGCCGAAAAATCGGCGGCAACCTTTGCGCCGCCTGTGACGACTGAGAGGTGCAACACCGACTCGCTCTTTCGAACGGATGGACATGCAGGAGACAACACGTCAGGCGGCGCGGCAGCGCAGGCGCAGACGCCGACTGATGGTGGGCACCACCACGGGGCTGATCGTCACAGGACTTCTCGTCTGCCTGGTCATGACGATGCGACCAGACCGCAAGGAGGAGGCAGGGCAGGCGGCGGCCACTGCCGTCGCCAACTCCCAGGAGACTCTCCCGGCGGGCTCGCCGGGGCACTCGGCGTCCCCGTCCACGACCTCCACGAGTTCCGTGACACCGTCCGCCGGTCCGACCACGCCGAAGGCCTCCCCGTCCAGGTCGGCGGCGCCGGCATCGGCCTCCCCGCGGAAGGCTCCCGTCACGACCTCGCCGGGCGGGCGGATCCGGCCCAAGGTCACCTACCCGGGGGTCGCCACGGTCTACAAGGCCGGGGTCGGGGACGGCGCCTGCTCGTACGGTCCGAGCAGCGACATGATGATCGCGGCGATGAACACCACCGACTACGAGACGTCCAGGGCGTGCGGGGCGTACATACGCGTCCATGCGGCGAACGGCGCCTCCGTCACAGTCCGGATCACCAACGAATGCCCGCTGCCCTGCGCACCCGGGCAACTCGACCTCAGCGAACAGGCCTTCGCCGAACTGGCCCCCGTCTCGACCGGACGGCTCGCGATCACCTGGAGCCTGCTGAGCCCCGACACGTCGGGCACGATCTCGATCCGTTACAAGACCGGGTCCAGCCCTTACTGGTGCGGCATCCAGGCGATCGGCCACCGCAACCCGCTGGCCCGGCTGGAGGTCCGCACCGGCGGCAGTTGGCGCCAACTGGCCCGCACCGACTACAACTACTTCCTCTCTCCCGACGGCAGCGGGTGCGGCGGCGCCATCAGGCTCACCGACATCTACGGACAACAACTCACCGTCGACGGAGTCGGTCTACGGCCGGACGTCGTACAGCCCACGCGACTCCAGTTCGCACGACACTGACCACGTCGGTGACAGCGGGCTCCTCCGATCGGAAACGCGATCGCCGACGGCACGGAACCGACCGGGTCCGGCCGGCGAGGTCGGTGGGGGTTTTCGGGTGGGTGGGGTTGACGCGTACGAGGCGTTATTTGGGCTTCTTCCCGTTGCCCTTGGCTCCGCCCGTCTGGCCGTTGCCGGAGGAACCGGTGTTGCCCGCCGTGCCGTTGCCGGCGTCCGCGGCCTGGCTGGGTTTGCCCGTGCCGACCGACTTGCTCGGTGCGGACGTCGCCTGCGCCAGTTGCTCGGAGCAGTACGCGGCGACCTTGTCACTCCCGCCGGCGGCCGCGACGAGCTGCTGCCAGGCCGTCGCTTCGAGCGCCTTGCCGCGGTCCTTGACCTGCTCGTAGGCGCGGCAATGGGCTTCGGTGTTCTGGGCGGGCGACGAACCGTCCGTCGGCCGGTCGGCGCCGGTCGGCGCCGACGAGGCCGCACTGCCCGGCCGGTCCGGGGCGACCGACGGGTGCGCGGTCGCCCGGTCGGTACCGGCGCCGTCCGTGGACGAGCCGGCGGAACCGATGGCCGCGACCGCGACGCCACCCAGGGCCAGGCTGGCGAATACCACGCCGAACGTCGTTTTCACGGGTCGCCCGGCACGCCGTTTCGCGGGCAGTCGCCAGTCGTCCCGGCGCCGGGTCCGCGCCCGGTGTGTGCCCGGGTTGCGGGTGGTCCGGAAGGCGGCCAGGGCGCGCTGCTCGGCCTCGGGGTCGAGATCCCTGTCGCGGATGACGACGTCCAGCGTCGCTTCCAGTCCGGCGGTGTCCCGCTCGTCCCACGGGTCGGACGAGGCGTCACCAGGGTGCACATGTCGGCGGCCCGGAACTCCGTCGCCGCTCAGCCGTTCACCCATGTCCGCTTCCGTTCTTGTCCGACAGGTTTGATTCGTTCGGCATGTCCGTCTGGTGCCTGTACATCGGCCCACCGTGGCCGTCGATGTTCATTTCGGCTGCTGTCGTTGTTCGTTTCGACTCCACCAGCGTTCGGGAAGCCTCATCCGTCACACCCGCGTCCACTTCGCTGCCGACGCCCAGTTGGCGCGCGAGGCGTTTCAGTCCGCGATGGGCGGACGTGCGCACCGCTCCCGGGCGCTTGCCGAGGACGCGGCCGGCGGCGGGACCGTCCAGGCCGACCACGACTCGCAGGAGCACGGCCTCGGCCTGGTCCCGCGGCAGCCCGCGGACCAGGTCCAGGGCCCGCTCGGTGGAGAGGGACTCCAGGGCCTGGTCATAGGTGCTGTGCGGGCCGGGCAGGTCCAGTACGTCCTGTTCGGTCCCGCCCGCCCGGGGCCGCACACGCTGGCGCCGCAGATGATCCAGCGCACGGTGCCGGGCGATGGTCGCGGTCCAGCCACGGAACCCGGCCCCGTCTCCCTTGAAACGGTCGAGGTCACGGGCGATTTCCAGCCAGGCGTCGGACGCCACGTCCTCCGCGTCGTCGCCGACAAGCCCGTGCAGGTAGCCGAGCAGGCTGGGCTGCACGATCCGGTAGAGGATCGTGAAGGCGGATTCGTCGCCGTCCTGGGCTCGCTCGACTGCCGCGCCCAATTCCCCGTCGTACGTCTGCACGCGCCGGGGTCGCCGTAGCTGGCCCAAAACTTTCCTCGTTCGCACCGTTCAGAGTGGGTCCGTGCCGTCCGCCGTGCTCCGGTCGCATCGACGGCCCCATGTTGACCAGCGTCCGTGCTCACAGAAGTGTCACAACACATCAGCTTTCTCCACGGCATCGCAGGCGCTCCGCCGCGCAGCCGCCGCCGGCACGAGGGTCGGCTCGACACCTCCCCGGTGCCCCGTGAATTCGGTGTGCGGACGGCGGTGCGCGACCGCCCCCGCCCCCGCCCGGTGACGTTTCGTGTTGGCCGATCGCTGGGTGAGTACCGGGTTCGGGACGACACAGGCCGAGGGCGACCGCCCGCCGGATGTCGACACCGCAACCCGTCCCCCTGCCCCCTCTCCGTACCGCTTGTGACTCCCCCCAGCGAGCGGCGCGGAGAGGGACGGGGTGGCCGGAACCCGCCCACTGCGCGGGTTCCCGGCCACCCCACATGCGCCTCGGGCCGGCGGCGGGCAGTCGGACGCGGAGCGGGCGAAATCACCCGCGTGCGCCCGACAGCATCACCCTCGCGCGCACGACGGTCGCGGGGGTGATGCCGGAAGGGGGTCCGCCGGGTCGCGTAATGCTTCGGCGCTCCCGCGCGCTCCTTGTGGCATGAGTACGTACCTCCGACTGCGAGCGGTGCCGCCCCCGGCACTGCGCAACAGCGCGACCTGGCTTGAACGACTGTTCGGGGACGGCTCGGCGACCGTCCGCCACCGGCTCGTCCGGCACCACGAGGAGGTGCTGGACCAGCGCTATCTGGACCAGGAGCGGATCTACGCCGGTGCTCTCTCGCATCGCGCCGAGGACCGGCCGCGGACCCAGGTGGTGCTCGGTGGCCGCCCGGTGTTCCGCCCCGACCGGCACAAGCCGCCGCTCCTGGTGCTCACGGCGGCCCAGGTCCGCCGGGTTGCCGGGTTCCTGGCGACGGCCGACTTCGACGCGCTCTGGGATGTCGCCCGCGACGAACTGGTACCGCGCTACGGCGGCGTGACCGCGGAGCCCGAGACCTGGGGTGCGTTCGCTGCCGCGCACCAGGAGCTGAAGGCGTTCTACGCGCAGACGGCCGAGCACGGGGACGCGGTGGTGAAGTGGCTGCCGGCCTGAGACACGCGAAGGGCCGGGGCCGGAAGCCCGAGGCCGACAGCCAATTTCTTGTTCGGCTTGCGGATTTAGTCACCATTAGTCCGTTATGCGGAACCGAGGTGTAACACTTCCGGCCGCGTTCGCTCTGTCCATGCGGGCGACCGTGTCGGTCGGACAGGACAGGGGGCACGACTCGTGCAGTGGACGAACGAAAGCGGCGGGGCGTACGGCGAGGATCCGTACGGGGGCGCCGGGTACGCGTATGCCTACGGCCACGAGTACGACGGCGGCGCGACAGCCGACACGGAGTCGCTGACCCGGGACCCCGTCACGACGGCGTGGGACTCTCCCCACGGTGACGTCCTCACCGTGCCGCTCCCGGAGGCCGACCCGTCGGGGCCGTTCCCGGAGGCCAACCCGTCGGGCCTTCCCGTACCAGGACCGACGAAGCCGACGAGACCGTCGGTGCGGCCGGTGTTCGTCAATTCCTCGGGGCACCGCCGGCGTCGCGTGCTCCGCGCCGCCCGGCTCCTGGTGATCCCCGCCGGCGGCTACGTCGCCCTGCTGATCAGCTCCGCGCTGGGCGGCCCCACCATCAGCGCTCCGTTCGTGCCGCAGCCCCACTCCACGCACCCCGCCACGCCCCGGGCGACCGCACCCGACTCCTCACCCGGCACCGCCCGGTCCCCGGAGATCGGGAGCCCGACCGCCGCCCTGAAGACCCCCGACCCGACGGCGGCACGGACGACCTCCCGCCCCGCCGACAGGCCGACGGCCTCCGCCACGCCCGCGCCCGCCGTGGCACCCGCGTCGCCGGCCTCGACCCCCGCCGTCACCCCCGGTCCCGCATCCAAGGGCCGCGCGATCGGCTCGTCCCACAAGCCCGTGAAGAAGTGATCCGGGGCCCCTTGCCGTGACCAACCGCTGACACGTGACCCAGCGTCGACGGGGCGACGCTCCCTCCCGTCGTCAGCCTGCGGGTCCCGGCGGGCGAGGAGACGCCCGGCACGGACTTCCCTCGACAGGACCCCGTCCTCCCGCAGCACTATCCGTACGAGACACAGCAGTTGTACTGAATTGCAACTATCCGTAGCCAATCGAAACCATTCGTACTGAGAGGACAGTGAGCAGAGCCCATGAGCGGACATCGCCGCCGACCGCCGCAGCGCCTCAACGGCGGCACACGTGCCGGGCGTGGCCGCTCCCGGAGAAGGGCGCCACAGAAGAAACGGTGGATCGACTACCCGCACCGAGGCAGGACGGGCCCGCGCCGTTGGCTTCCCTCGGTGCGCCAACTGCTGGGGCTCTTCCTGCTCTTCGTCGGTGGCACGGCCGCGGCCGTCGGCTATGCCTACGCCACGGTCACCATCCCCGACCCCAATCCCACGACGCTGTTGCAGAACAACGTCTACTACTGGTCGGACGGTTCGGTCCTGGCGACCGACGGCAGCGTGAACCGGCAGAACGTGTCACTCGCGCAGGTACCCGTCGACGTGCAGGGCGACTTCATCGCCGCGGAGAACGCCTCCTTCTACACCGACCCGGGCATTGCCCCGAAAGGAATCCTCCGCGCCGTCGTCCACATGGCCGAGGGCGGCTCGGTGCAGTCCGGCTCGACGATCACCCAGCAGTTCGTGAAGAACACCTACCTGGATCAGTCGCAGACGGTCTCCCGTAAGTTCAAGGAACTGCTGATCTCCACCAAGATCGGCGCAACCATGTCCAAGGAGCAGATCCTCCAGGGCTATCTGAACACCTGCTTCTTCGGCCGTCAGGCCAACGGCATCCAGGCCGCGGCCCACATGTACTACGACCTCCCGGTGGAGAAGCTCGACGTCGGTCAGGGAGCCTTCCTCGCCGCGGCGGTCAACGAGCCGAGCCTCTTCCAGTACGCGGACTCCGACCCCGCGGCCAGGACACAGGCGGAAGCACGCTGGTCCTGGGTGCTCGACCGGATGGTGAAGACCGGCAGGCTGACTCCCGGGCAGCGGGCACGGTACGCGGCAGCCGGTTTCCCCGCACCCACGAAATGGACCCGCGGTTCAGGACTCACGGGCGAGACCGGCTACCTGGTCCAACTCGCCAGGTCGTACGCCGAGGCACACGACCCGACCATCACCGAGAGCAGCCTGAGCAGGGGCGGCTACCAGATCCACACCACCTTCGACAGGAAGAAGACGGCGGCACTGGCCAGGGCCGTCGCAGCGGTGCGCAAGCAACGCCTCGACCCGGCCCACCGGTCGGTCGACCGGGACGTCCAGGTGGGAGCCGCCTCGGTGGACCCCGCGACCGGCAGGATCCTCGCCGTCTACGGCGGCCCCGGCTTCGACCACGCCCACTACTCGGACAACGCCGACACCTCCGGCGTCCCGGTGGGTTCGACCTTCAAGCCCATCGTCCTGGCCGCCGCGCTCCAGCACGGCGCCGTACTGCGACCCGGCAGGTCCCCGGAACCGATCACCCCGGCCAGCAGGTTCAACGGTGACGACGGCATCAGGATCAAGGACCAGCAGGGCACCTACGTCGCCGACCCCAAGGACCCCACCGGCCTCCTCCACCAGCACAACGACACCTCCCAGCGCTGGGGCTACATCACCCTGCGCCAGGCCATGGAGGACTCGGTCAACACGCCGTACGTACAACTGGGAGAGGACGTCGGCTACGGGAACGTGGCGAGGACGGCACAATCCCTCGGCCTGCGCCCGGGCAGCCTCGCCGCCCCCAGCGCCGGCTTCTACATCGGCACCTCCACCCCGAGCGCCATTCGGATGGCGAGTGTCTACGGGACCTTCGCCGCCTCCGGAATGCAGGCCGCCCCGTACTCGGTCACGAAGGTCACCCACAACGACTCGGTACTGACCGCCTTCACCGCCCCCGCCCCCGTACGGGCCCTGCCGACGGCGGTCGCCGACAACGTGACCGACGTACTCCGAGGCGTCATAGCCCGGGGCACCGGCACCAAGGCGCAGGCCCTCGGGAGGACCGCCGCAGGCAAGACCGGAACCACCGACGACTACCGCTCGGCCTGGTTCATCGGCTACACCCCGCAACTCGCCACCTCCGTCGTCCTCTTCCGCGAGGACTCCAACCACCCACAGCTTCAATCCCTGGTGGGCGTCGGTGGCCTGCAGAAGGTGTTCGGCGGTGACATCCCCACCGCGATCTGGACCCAGTACATGCGCGCCGCCCTCGCCGGCCTGCCCAACACGCCCTTCCCCGCGCCCACTTCCCTCGGCGACGGCACCGACGAGTTCGGCGCCCCCTCGACCTCGCCCTCCCCGTCCACGGCTCCCACCAAGCACGACGGCAAGCCCGGCAAGCCCGGCAAGAGCACGACCACCGCTCCCGCCCCGACGCCGGTCGCCCCGACAACCCACGCCAAGTGCAACCGCCACAAGTGCCGTTGACCGCGACAGCACCGGCCACGGCAGGAGACATCAGTCCGCTGTTCCCCGTGGGCCCCGCAGGATCTGGCACACAACTCGGCGGTCTTCGAGCAGATGCGTGAAAGGCGGTGTGCGAGGCGACGAGGCTGTCCGGCGGAAGCCTGACCGCACACCATTCTTGGGGACCGCTCGGGGACCAGGGTGCTGCGTCTTCCCGGCCTGATGGCCGGACCGGGAAGAGCAACGGCAACAGCCGCGACGGCACCTGGTCCCAGGCCGTGCTGCACGCCCGGCGGCCAGGCCCCGAAAGCGTAGAACGCGCCACCCGGCTTCGCTCCGGAACGGACCGCCCGATGGTCGGCCGCGGGGGCATGGAGTGAAGAGCGCAGACGAGATCCCTGAGGAGAAGACCTGGCTGGGGGGAACCTTGTCGGGCTGTCTTGCGCGTGCGTAGCGTGTTTCGTGGCCTGGGGTCCGGGGGGTGTCGCGAGGGCGACGTCAGCGGAGGGGCCTACCGGCCAGGGGGAGAGTACGGACGGTGTGCGCGTCTGATCGTCGGGGGCTGTCGTGGTGACGTTCAAACTTCTCGGCTGCCTGTCCCGTCGTCGCCGACCACCGTCCCGGACGGTCAGCGTCGGGCCGTGATGAAGGCGCTGACCTTCTTGGCCAGTTCCTTGCCGGCCTGTTCCTTCGCGGGGTCGTCGGGCGCGGCGATGGCCGCGATGTGCGGGCGTGCCGAGGTGGCGCCGATGATCACGAAGTTCTGGTGCGGGTTGGCGCGCGCCGCGGCCTCGGTCGCGGGTTTCATGCCGGTGCCGACGGTGACGATGAGCTCGCAGTGATGCTGCACGGCGCCGTTGAAGTACGGCAGCGCGGCCTTGGTGTCGATGGTGGGGGTGGGGAAACGCTGGGCGTTGACCCCGCCGGATTGCGCCGCGTCCTGCATGCCCTGCCAGGACGCCTGGCTGAGCCGGGCGTCCGTGGCGCCCGCGGGCGTGACGAGCAGACAGGCCCGGAAGTTGCCGGAGACGTTGGCGGCCCGGGGCTGGGCACGCTGTCCTCCGGTGAGCAGCACGGTGAGCGTCACGGCCGCCAGGAGGAGGGCGGCCGTGGTCGCCGCGATCACCGGGTGGCCGCGTACGAGACCGGCGAAGCGGTGGACGGGGCGCGCGGTGAGAGCCGGGAGCCGCATGCTGATCGGGTCCTCCTGTGGATCACGTACGACGACGGAAGCGGCGGCGGACGAGGAGGCCGGCCGCTCCGGCGGCGACCGCCCCCGCCACGGCGCCGACGACCGCGACGATTCCGCCGGGAGCGCTGCCGCCGGTGTCGGCCGCCTTCGGGGTGCCGGGTCCGGAGGCGGTGCGCAGCGGATCGGCGCCGGCGGCCGGAGCCGCTGCGGCCAGGGCCTTCAGGGGGTCGACGATGCCGTAGCCGAAGCGGTCGTCACGGCCGGAGGACGCGTGGGACTCCCCGCCGGGGCGGTCGGCGGTGGTGATGAGCCGGTCGATGATCTGCCCGGCGGTCTCCGACGGGTGGGCGGCGCGCAGCAGTGCGACGGCCGCGGAGACATAGGGAGCGGAGTAACTCGTTCCGTCCTTGGTGAGGTAGCCGCCGCTGTTCCTCGTCGAGTAGATGTCCACCGCCGGGGCCGCCAGCGTGACGTAGGAACCTGACTCGCCGTCGGTCCAGAAGCCGCCGTCGCGGGTGGTGCCGGAGACGGCGACCACACCGGGGAACGCGGCCGGATAGGTCACCGGGTTTCCCGCCCGGCCGCTGTTGCCCGCCGCCGCGACCACGACGATGTCGTGACGACGCGCATAGGCGACGGCGTCGCGGATCTGCGGGTCGGCGTCGGTGGTCACCATCGAGATGTTGATGACCGCGGCCCCGTGGTCGGCGGCGTAGACGATGCCCCGGGCCAGGGCGAGCGGGTCCGCCGCCTCGTCGGCGCTGACGCGGACGGGCAGGACGGTCGCCCGGGGAGCCAGCCCGGCCATTCCCCGGCCGGAGCCCCCGCTGCCCGCGATGACCCCGGCGACCGAGGTGCCGTGGGACTCCGGCGAGACGTCGACCCGGCCGTCGACGGCCTGGCCGGTGACGTCGGTTCCGGGCAGGACCCGGCCCGCCAGATCGGGGTGCCGGGCGTTCACCCCGGTGTCGACCACCGCGACCGTGACACCGGCCCCCTGGCTGAGCCGCCAGATCCGGGAGGCGTCGAAGTGCCGGGCGTCCAGCGGCCATTCGGACGCGAGCGGAGTGGGCGCGGCGGACTGCCGCGCAGCGGCGGGAGGTGCGGCGGCCAGGAGGAGCAGCAGCAGTGGCAGGCCGGCGTATCCGCAGGCTCGTAAAGCGCCCGACCGTCCCGGTCCCATCTGCCCCCGCAGTCCCTCTGCTGTCCAGTGAGAGCAGCCTCTCTCCCCAACTGGCAAGTGCGGTACTGGAGTTGGCCAGGAAAGCCACACGGGCTTGCAATGTACTGGTCAACCCTGGGTGTGCAATGCCGGTCTTTGACGCCAATGGCCCGGGATGTGGGGCTGTCCCGGGCCGTCGTTTCGCTGGTAGAAGGTCCGGCTGTCTGTAGTTGGATGGTGAACATCGCTGGGGGGCGACAGTCGTGGGCCGCTTGTGGAGATCCGTTCGGCATGTTCCGGTGGCGCTGAGGGCGACGGCGTTCGTGGCGGTCGCCGCGCTGATCGGGGTGCAGGGCACCCAGGCCGCCCAGGCGCTATCGCGAGCGGCGGCCACCCCCGCCACCCCGGCACAGCAGACCGGCACCGCGGCGGGCAAGAAGCACGCGGTCCCGGCCTCGGCCACCAAGAGCAGATCCAGAACCTCGCTGCCCAACTCCGGGCCCGGTCAGGTCAAGGGCGCGGTGGGCGCGTACAAGGTCCACGGCGCGAAGAGCGACCCGGTGAACTCCGGCAGCCGGATCCACAAAGCCCCGAAGCCCGTAGCCGCATCCGCGGCCACGAAGCACCGGGGCTTCGTCGCGTCCACCAGCGTGGAGCAGCCCGGACTCGACACCGCGACCACGACCGTCTTCAAGAACGCCGACGGCACCTACACCGCCCAGATCCACACCCACCCGATCAACTACCGTAAAACAGACGGCACTTGGGCGCGCATCACCGCCGCCACCGCCACCCCGGGGACGGCCTCCGCGGCCTCTTACCGGGCGGCCACCGCCGCGAGCAACCCGACCGGACAGGGCAACGCCAGCTCCTCGACCTACGTCGAGTCCGGCGTCACCCAGAACTTCCACGGCAACGGGCAGCTCTACGTCGGGAAGTACCAGAGCCACGACTACAACTCGTTCCTCCAGTTCAGCGGCTTCGGCACCCAGTTCGCCAACGACTACATCGTCAACTCGACGCTCTGGCTGGACACCGAGTTCTCCGGCCTGGACACCTCCGGCACCTGCTCCGCCCAGGCGGTGAACGTCTTCCCGGTCAGCGCCTCCTGGGACCCGGCGAAGATCAACACCTATCCGGGTCCTGCCTACGGGACGCAGGTCGGCAGCGCCTCCTTCGCGGCCGGCACCGACTGCTCCAACGGCCGCCAGTGGGAGGGCGTCCCCCTCGACACCAAGACGGTCATGAACTGGGCCCACGGCTGGGCGCCGAACTACGGGCTCGCCCTCACCGCGCCCAGTACCGCCGCCGCGGCCAAGGAGTTCTACGCCGACGACCCCTACCTGGCGATCGAGTACACCCCGAACGGCGCCGGCGCCTCCTACTCCGAGGTCAGCTACGCCTCGCCGTGGAACAACCAGCCCGGCTGGGGCAAGGTCACCGTGCAGAACCGCGGTACGGCCACCTGGACCCCGACCAACGGCTACAAGCTCTCGTACCAGCTCTACACGGTCTCCGGCACCACCCGCACCCTGCTCACGAGCCCCGTCGCGACCCCGGCCGTGATGCCGTCCACCGTCGCGCCGAACAAGCCGGTCACCGTCACCGCGTCGATCCCCGCACTGACCGCCGGCAAGACGTATCTGATCTGCTGGGACATGTCCTACAACGGGACACTCTTCTCCACCTACGGGGTACCGCAGACCTGTTACTCCCTGCCGGTCGTCAACAACCCGCCGGTCGTCGACACGTTCACGCCCGGCAACAACGCCTCGGTGTTCAGCCTCACCCCGGTGCTCGGCGTGACCGGCCACGACCCGGACAACTACCCCGGCACCGCGCTGAGTTACTCCTTCAACGTCTACGCCGACGGTTCCACCACGGCACTGGCGAGCTCCGGCACGATCGCCACCTCCACCTGGACGGTCCCGGCGGCCAAGCTCGCCTGGGGCGGCACCTACTACTGGACCGCCCTGGTCAGCGACGGCAACGCCACCTCCCTGTGGTCCGCGCCCGACTACTTCACCGTGCCCTCCGCCCCTCAGCCGCTGGTCACCTCGCACCTGGGCGTCGCCCCGTACGACGCGACGGTCAAGGGCGTGGACCCGCAGATGGGCGACTACTCCACGCAGGCGACCGACCTCTCCCTCGGCGCGATGGCCGACGGCACGGCCCTGAACATCCAGCGCACCTACAACAGCCTGGACCCGGGCGTCTTCAAGGCGTTCGGCGCGGGCTGGTCGTCCATGCTCGACATGCGGGCGACCGCGGACGACGACGGCTCCGGCAACATCGTCATCACCATGGCCGACGGCCGCCAGAAGCGGTTCGGCGCCAACGGCGACGGCACCTACAGCCCCCCGGCGGGCGACTACGCCGTCCTCTCGGCCCCGCCCGCCGCCTACGGCACCTCGGGCTTCATGCTGACCGAGAAGTCCGGCATGCGGTACATCTTCACCGAGTCGGCCACCGACCCGGTCACCGGCCAGACCTACTGGGGACTCACCGAGTACGGCAACCGCAACGGCCATGGCCTGGACATCACCTGGAAGCCGGTCACCCTCACGCTGCCCGACGGCAGCACGCTCAAGGTCAGCGAGCCGGTCCAGGCCGGATACTCCGTCGACCAGGACAACGGCTTCAACGACGGGGCGTCCAACAGCCTGCCCGACCAGACCGTCCTGATCGAACTGACCTGGGACGTCCAGCAGATCACGGCCACCGACGGCACCCTCAAGAACGTTCCGCGCGTCCGCGCCGTCACCGACCGCACGGTGGCCGGCGTCACCCACCCCTGGACGTACGGCTACAACGCCACCGACGAGCTCACCTCGGTGTGCCCGCCCGCCACCGGCACCACGACGTCCACCGCCTGCACCCAGTACACCTACACGTCCGGCGGCACCTC
Source organism: Streptomyces sp. NBC_01478 (assembly GCF_036227225.1). Classification (GTDB taxonomy): domain Bacteria; phylum Actinomycetota; class Actinomycetes; order Streptomycetales; family Streptomycetaceae; genus Streptomyces. The sequence continues at coordinate 10,189,021 of NZ_CP109444.1, forward strand.
CGGATCGCACTTCGTGTCGATGGTCCAGGACTCCAACCCCACCGACTACTGGCGGCTCGGCGACGCCGCCGGCTCCACCACCGCCGCCGACTCGGTCGTCGTCAACCAGCACACCACCGACGCCACCGCCGCCAACGTCACATTCGGCCAGGCGGGCCCGCTGGCCGGCACCCCCGCCACCGCGGCCTCCTTCAACGGCACCAGCTCCTACCTGGCGCTGCCCGACAACCTGCCGGCCAACAGCAGCAACCTCGCGGTCGGCATGTGGTTCAGGACCACACAGGCGGGCGGGACGCTCTTCTCCTACCAGAGCGGAAAACCCGGCACCTCCGTCACCTCCGGCTACGTCCCCTCGATGTACGTCGGCACCGACGGCAAGCTCCACGCCGAGTTCTGGAACGGCCACGCCGCGCCGATGGCCTCGCCCAACGCCGTGAACGACGGCAAGTGGCACTACGCGGTGCTGTCCGGCGCCCGTACCGACCAGGCCCTGTACCTGGACGGCGCCAAGGTCGCCACCCTCACCGGCACCACCACCATCAGCTTCGGAGCCTGGCCGTACACCACCGTCGGCGCGGGCGAACTCACCGGCTCGTGGCCCGCGTCGCCGACCGGCAACGCCCTGGGCTGGTTCAACGGCCAGATCCAGGACGTCTCCTTCCTCCAGCACCCGCTCGGACTGCCCGCCGTCCAGCAGGAGTACGCCTCCGGCACCCTCGCCGCCGCCGAACTCACCGGCACCACGCTGCCGTCCGGCAAGACCGCGCTGACCGTCTCCTACGACGCGCTGGCCGACCGCGCCTCGTCCGTCACCGACGCCGACGGCGGCACGTACCGACTGGCCGATCCGGTCACCACCGGCGGCAACGACTCCTACTACGGCGTCGTCCGCGGCACCCGGCCCGCCTACGACTACCCGATGACCGAGTCCGCCGGTCTCACCGCCGTCAACCAGTACGGCATCGACAAGCCGGCGGGCTCCGCCGACGGCATCTACAACGACGTCATGCTCGGCGAACCCGGCATCTTCGGACCCGGCGGGGACAGCGCCGCCGGGTTCAACGGCGCCTCCTCCTACCTCAACCTGCCGGCCGGCGCCCTGGACGACACCACCGGGGACGCCTCCGTCGCCCTGTGGTTCAACACCAAACAGGCCGGCGGAGTGCTGCTCTCGTACCAGAACGGCCAGACCGGCTCGGTGCCCACCAGCTACACCCCGGCCCTCTACATCGGCACGGACGGCCTGCTGCGCGGCCAGTTCTGGGACGGCACCACCTCCCCGATTGCCTCCAAGGCGGCCGTCAACGACGGCAACTGGCACCTGGTCGTCCTGACCGCCACCGGCACCACCCAGACCCTCTCGCTCGACGGCCAGACCCAGGCCACCCGCACCGGCAAGACCATCGCCGGACAGGCCGCGACCTGGGGCGAGACCAACGTCACCGTGGGCGCCGGCTACATCGCGGGCTCATGGCCGAAACCGCCCACGAACGTCCAGGGCTGGTTCAACGGCGAGATCGGCCAGGTCGGGATCTACCAGACCGACCTCGACCTGACCGGCGTCGAGTCCGCCGTCGGCCTGTACAGGGCCAAGGGCTCCGCGACCACGCTGATGCCCACCACCACGCTGACCGTCACCGACCCCGCACAGCACACCGAGACCTTCGCCTACGACCCCGCCAACGGCGACCGCACCACCTCCGTCACCGACGCGGCGGGCGGCAAGACGACGTACGCGTACGACTCACTGGGCTTCCAGGACGCGAGCACGGATCCGGACGGGCACACCGTCACCCGCAAGCACGACGCGTACGGAAACGTGCTGACGACCACCACCTGCCGGCAGGCCAACTCCTGCCAGACCTCCTACTTCAGCTACCACACCGACGCGGCCGACCCGATGGACCCGCTCAACGGCAAGGTGCTCTACGCCGCCGACGCCAGATCCGGCGCCACCGGCACCACGAACCCGGCCTACCGCACGGCGTACACCTACACCCCGTTCGGCGCGCTGGCCTCGGTGACCACACCCCCGACCGCGGACTACCCGAACGGCCGGACCGTCCGCTACCGCTACTACGCGAACGGCGAGAAGTCCACCAACAGACTCGGCATCGTCTACACCGAGCCCTTCGGCATGCTCGCCTCGGTCACCGACCCCAAGGGCCAGGTCACCAGGTACCACTACTGCGACTCGATCGCCGCCGGACGGCTGTGCAGCCAAACCGACCCCTCCGGGCAGACCACGTACTACAGCATCGACGTGTTCGGCCGGGTGACCACCCAGGCGGTCGGCTCCGACACCTACCCGGTCACGTTCAACTCCGTCACCGGGGCACTGGTCGGCGGCGTACAGACCAAGTACACCTACGACGCCCTGGACCGCGTCCTCACCGCCACCGACCAGTCCACCACCGACGCCGTCACCAGCATCGTCCACACTCCCAAGACCACGTACAGCTACGACGCGGACGGTGATCTCACCGGCAGGTCGACCGCCGACACCACCGGCCACGACACCACCCGCGCCACCGGCTACGGCTACGACGACCACGACCGGGTCACCACCGTCACCGACCCCGCGAACCTGGTCACCCACTACACCTACGACGCCTTCGGCCGGACGGCCACCGAGACCGACCCGGGCGGGAACACCTACCGCTACGACCACTCGGCCACCGGGCAGTTGCTCACCACCACCCTCACCGGCTTCACCGGCGACCCCACCGCGCCCTCGGACGCGCAGGACCTGGTGACGGAGTCCCGGGCCTACGACCCGGCCGGCCGGCCGGCCTCGGTCACCGACTCCATGGGCCGCACCACCTCCTACAGCTACTTCGACGACGACCGGCTCCAGTCCGAGACCGTCGCCTCCGGCACCTCATCCGCCGTCACCGACAAGGCCTACGACTACGACGCGGCCGGCAACCTGACCTGGGAATGCGACGTCTGGAGCGGCACCTCCTGCACCCGCCAGACCCAGTACACCGTCGACGCCGCGGACCGCACCACCCGTACCGCCGTCGACCCCGCCGGAGTCGACCGGGTCACCGTCAACACCTTCGACCCGGACGACAACGTCCTGTCCCAACTGCTCAGCGGTGACGGCCGGACCCGCCAGGTCGGCTACTCCTACGACACCATCGGCAACCCCACCTCGCAGTCGGTGCGGACCGACAACACCGGCGCCACCGGCTACTGGCCGCTCGACGACGGCAACGCCAGTGCCGCCGACTCCAGCGGCAGCGGCTTCACCGGCACCCCGAACACCGGTGTGACCTGGGGACCGTCCGGCGGCAACTACGCCCAGTTCAACGGCACCACGGGAGCGGTCCTCACCAGCGGCACCCCGGTCGTGGACACCACCCAGGACTTCACCGTCTCCGCGTGGGCGTATCTGAACGCCACCAGCACCACCAAGGACTACACGGTCGTCAGCCAGCAGGGCGCCCAGAACAGCGCCTTCCAGATCGAGTACAACCACACCACCAAGACCTGGGGCTTCGTCCGCCCCAGCGACGACACCGCCACCGCGACCAGCTACAACGCCACGGCCACCACGGCGGCCACCGCGGGCACCTGGACCCATCTGGTCGGCGAGTACAACGCCGCCCTGGGGTGGATGACCTTCTGGGTCAACGGCGTCCAGGTGAGCGGGATCTGTTCCACCTGCGGCTCGACCGGCCAGGTCACGGACAGCACCCCCGTCGCCAGCACCACCGGGGTCGCGATCGGCCGCGGGAAGGCGGCCGGTGCCGCCGTCAACTTCTTCCCCGGGCGCATCCGCGACGTCCAGATGTACCAGCGCGACCTCGGCGACAACGAGATCAGGCAGCTCTACACCTCCGCCACCACCACCGGCGAGTCCCCGGCCTCGCTGGGCGCGGCGGGCTGGTGGAAGCTGGACGACGGTGAGAGCCCGACCGCCGCCGACCACTCCGGCACCGGCAACGTCGGCACCCTCAACGCCGGCACCACCTGGTCCTCCGACAACGGCGGCTCGGCCGTCTTCGCCGGAGCCGGCCAGATCACCACCGCCGGCCAGGTGGCCGACACCTCCAAGAGCTTCTCGGTCGGGGCCTGGGCCAAGATCACCAGCACGCCCAGCGGCACCTGGCAGACCGTCATCGCCCAACAGGGCTCCAAGGCCGCCGGCTTCTCCCTCGACTACAACCCGACCGCCGGCCGCTGGGCCTTCGACCGGGCCACCACCGACGTCGCCGCGCCGACCCTGGCGGGCGCCACCTCCACGGCGGCACCCACCCTCAACACCTGGACCCATCTGCTCGGCACGTACGACGCCGGCACCGGCAAGATGACGCTGTACGTCAACGGCGTCGCCCAGGGCACCGCCACCGACACCACACCCATCGCCAGCACCGGCCCGCTGGTCATCGGCCGCGGCTGGACCGCCGGCGCCGCCGCCCAGTACTTCACCGGCTCGGTCGACAAGGCGCAGGTCTACAACCGCGCCCTCACCGCCACCGAGGCCGCGGCGCTCTACAGCTCCGGCGGCACCGCCGGATCCGCGCCCGTGACCACCACCTGGAGCTACGACCAGCGCGGTCTGCCCAAGACCGAGACCGACCCGCGCGGCAACGCGACCGGGGCCACCGCGGCCGCCTACACCACCACCTTCACCTACGACGAGGCCGGACAGCTCACCTCGACCGCCTCACCCCCGGTCGCCACCGAGACCGGCGGCGGCACGCCCCAGCAGACCGTGGCCGTCACCAGCACCGGCTACAACACCTTCGGCGACCAGGCGGAGACCGACGACCCCGACGGCCGCATCGTCACCACCACCTACGACGCCGACAGCCGTGTCGCGGCCGTCTCCCAGCCCGGCTACACCGCGCCGGACACCGGTGCCACCGTCACCCCGACCACGTCCTACACCTACGACGCGCTGGGCGACGTCCTCACCAAGACGGACCCGCTGCACAACCAGTCGTCGTACGTCTACGACCAACTCGGCGACATGGTGCGGCAGACCCTCCCCGGCGGCCGCGTGACCCACACGGGCTACGACACCGACGGCGAGCCGCTGAACACCACCGACCCGACCGGTGCCCGTATGGAGGCCACCTACGACGCGCTCGGCCGCCAGACGACCAGCACCCAGGTGGAACGCACCCCCACCGCGGCGGCGTACACCACCACGTACGGCTACGACGGGCTCGGCGACGTGACCTCCGTCGAGGACCCGCTGCACAACAAGGCCGTCATGACGTACGACCCGCTCGGCGAACAGCTCACCACGAAGGACCCGCTGGGCAACGTCACCGGCTACGCCTACGACGCCACCGGCGCCCTCACCACGACCACGGCCGCCGACAGCACCCGGACCACCCAGGCCTACGACCTCGCCGGGCGCCCCACCTCCACCACCAAACTGGACGCCTCCGGCACCGCGCTGAGCACCACCTCCTACGGGTACGACGCCGCCGGCAACCAGACCTCGGCCACCGACGCCCGGCAGCACACCACCACCGTCGCCTACGACGCGCTGAACCGGATGGTGAGCCAGAGCCAGCCGGCCGACGCCACCACCACCGTCAAGACCTCCTTCGGCTACGACGCAGCGGGCGCCCGGACCCGCTACACGGACGCCGACAACAACATCACCACCTACACCTTCAACTCCCTGGGCCTGCCCGAGACCAGCGTCCAGCCCGGCGTCACCGGCCTCACCTCCGCCGCCGACCGGACCACCACCACCGGCTACGACGCCGACGGCAGAGCGCACACCGTCACCCGCCCCGGGGGAGTGGTCCTCACCTACGGCTACGACGCCAACGGTGAACTCACCTCGCAGGCCGGCACCGGCGCCGAAGCGGCCACCGCGGCCCGCGCCTACGGCTACGACGCGGCGGGCCGCCCCGACTCGGTCTCCGCACCGGGCGGCACCGACACCTTCACCTACGACGACCGCGGACTCATCGTCGGCATGACCGGGCCGTCCGGCACCGCGAGCTACACCTACGACGAGAACGGCCAGATCGCCTCACGCACCGACAAGGCCGGCACCGCCGCCTTCGGCTACGACGCCGACCAGCGGGTCACCAGCGAGACCGACCCGCTCACCGGAGTCACCGGCACCATCGCGTACAACCAGGTCGACCAGGTCAAGAGCATCACCTACGGCACCGGCGGAGCGACCCGCGCCTACGACTACACCCCGCTCCACCAGCTCAAGTCCGACGTCCTCAGCTCCCCCTCCGGGACGACCGAGGCATCGTCCGCGTACACGTACAACGCGGACGGCCAGACAGCCACCCTGACCACCACCGGCACCGCCGGCTCGGGCACCAGTACCTACGACTACGACTACGCCGGGCGCCTGAAGTCCGCGACCACCGGATCCGGCACCACCGGCTACGGCTACGACGGCAACGGCAACCGCACCACCGCCGGAAGCTCCACCGCCACCTTCAACGCCCGCAACGAACTGACCTCCGTCTCCAGCGGCTCCACCACCACCAACTACGGCTACACCGCCCGGGGCACCACCGCGAGCGTCACCGCCGGCAGCGCCACGACCACCTACACCTCCGACGCCTTCGACCAGGTGACGGCCTCCAGCACCGGCCTCGGCTACACCTACGACGGTCTCGGCCGGCTCGCCACCGCCACCTCCGGAAGCCGCACCGCCACCTTCAGCTACGCCGACGCCACCAACACCCCGGTCTCCGACGGTGTCCAGAACTTCGGCCGCGACGCGGGCGGCGGCCTCCTCTCCACCTCCGCCGCCGACGGCACCGGCTCCGCCCTGGCCCTGTCCAACAGCCACGGCGACGTCACCGGCAGCTTTACCGCCACCGGCAGCGCCCTCACCGGCTCCACCGCCTACGACGCCTACGGCAGCCGCACCGCCTCCAGCGGCACCCAGACCTCCCTCGGCTACCAGGGCGGCTGGACCGACTCCGCCACCGGCCAGGTCAACACCGCGACCCGCTGGTACGACCCCGTCAACGGCGCCTTCACCAGCGCCGACTCGGCCGCCAACGCGCCCACCCCGGCGGTCAACGCCAACGCCTACGCGTACGCCAACGACGACCCGCTGGACAACATCGACACCAGCGGCCACGACGCGTGCACCAGCGACGACATCAAGGCCCAGCAGGAGGCCTATGCGCAGATGCAGGCCTGGCTCAAGGAGTGGCAGGCCGGCCAGATGGGCCGGATCCTCGAGTGGTCGCAGCAGCAGTGGGCGATCGGGGCGGCGAGAGCCCGCGCCGAGCAAGCCAGGAACGACGCCGACGAGAAGGCCCTGAAGCAGCAACAGGACGCCTGGGAGCGGCAGTTCAACAAGGACTTCGACGACGCGATGGACCAGGACTATTCGAGTCCGCGCTCGCACTCCCCGTCCACGGACGACACCGGCTCGAACCCCGGATCCGGAAACGGCACGAACACCGGATCCAGCACGAACAACGGCCACCTGCACGGCGTGGGCACCGGCGGCGCCCAGTACTACGGCTCCTCCTCACACACCACCGCCTGGGTGGTCGGCGGCGCCGTCCTCCTGGGCGCGGCCCTCGTCGCCAGCATCTTCGTCGCCCCCGAGGCCGCCGCCGCCTCCGCCATCGTCTGGGTCCTCGCGGCCTCCGCCCAGGACGACTGCGGCGCCAACGGCGTCCCCACCCGCCCCAAGAACCAGAACCTCGGCGGAACGAACTCCACCCCGATCCTGGGCACCACCCCGGCCGAGGACGCCGCCGCGGCGGCCGGCCACGACGCGACCAGCTCCACGGCGACCGCCGACCAGGACACGACGACTCCGCAGACCGCCACCGGCGGTGGCCTCGGCAGCGGTGGCGGCGCCGGAGCCGGCGGAGGGGGCGCAGGGGTAGGTCAGTGCGATGACGACGACGGGTCGATACCGAGTTCCGCCAGGGTGCCCGATCTCGACGGCCTGACCCAGACCCAGGCCCATGACACCCTCGAGGCCAATGGACTCATACTGAAGTCGATCGCGAAGAGCGGCGCGTATGCGACGTACCAGGCGGCGGACGGCAGCAATGTCACCATCGAACTGGGCAATGGCCGCGTCGTTCGTCATTCCAAGATCGACATGGGGCCCGCGGAAAGAAACAGGACACAGCGATGGAATCCTGACGGCACCAAGACGGACTCGCACGACACCGGAGAAAGATTGTGCCCGTGAGCGGCAAGTTGCAGGCGAAATGCCTGAAGGCGCAGGAGATCCTTTCGGAATACGAGGGAAGCTTCATCGAAAGGATCTCCAGCTCCGCGGTGGGTGACCGCAGCACCTTCGACATCTTGCTGATCCGCAGCGGTGTCTTCGGAGAACTGACCATTTCGCTGGAGGGTGTTCGCTATCTGTCGGTCGCGAATTCCGTCTCGGTCGACAGCGCGTTCTTCGACCGACTGACGGTGGTTCATCTCCCGGCCTCGGGAAGCCCGTGGCCGGAAGAGGCCGAGGGGTTCGTGACGCGCTTCGAGAACCTTCCGGAACTTGTCTGGGTGCGTCTGGTCGGGCCGGTGGAAATCGATGTGGTCGGGTCGATGCTGACCGTCTCTTCCGCCGTCGACCTGAATTCCTAGCGACCCGACCCGACCCGACCCGACCCGACCCGACCCGACCCGACCCGACCCCGCCCTCGCTGTCCCGCTACCCCACCATCCGCCCCTCCGCCCACCGCGCCCCGGCGCGAACGCTGCGGCGCGCGCCCGGCGGCAGCCGGCGCAGCACCTCGCGGACGCCGTGCCGGAGGCGGTGGTCGGCGGTGGTGCGCAGCAGGAGCCGGCGGGTGGTGCCGATCCGGCCGGGGGTGCCGACGGTGAGCCGGAGCTGGCCGCCGGGCCCGGCCCAGGTGGGGGAGACGAGCCGCGGTGGCGTGCCGGCGGCGACGGTGCCGAGGAGGACGCGGGTGCCGCCCGGCGCGGTGGCCAGCCGGGGGCGGCGGCCGACGCCCAACAACTGCGCGCTGGCCCAGACTTGATAGGTGCCGGGGTCCATGGGCGCGTCGCCGGAGAGGGTCAGCGGGTCGATGACCGTCTCACCGGCGACCACGACCCGGTGCCGGCCGCCGCCGAGCGGCTCCAGCGCCGGGGTCAACTCCCCGTCCGGGTACCACCAGTGGTTGTCGGCGGTGTCGTGCACGACGAGTTCCCCGTACGCGTACGAGAAGGGGTCCGGGACCTCCCAGTTCTCCGCTCCCCTTATGCCGTCCAGGAGTTCGGGGTCGAGCAGCATCCGTCCACCGCGCTCCACGACGGTCAGCGGCTCGCCGTCGGCCCGGACCATGCCGACCCGGCTCCGGATCACCAGCCTGCCGTTGCGCCAGCGCATGTCGTCCACCTCGACGCGCGCCTTGATCCGCTCGGTGCGGCGGGCGAGTTCGACCAGGGAGTCCAGCCGCCCCTGCACGAGCAGCTCAGCCCGCAGCCGGCTGATCGCCGGAAGCCCTTCACGCACCCCCGGCGGATAACTCGTCATCGCCATCCTGCGGACGGTGGTGAAGTACTCCTCCAGATCCTTCCCGGTACGCCGCAGCACCCGCGGCTCGCTCACCGGCCGCAGCAGCTCCACCCGGTACGAACGGCGCAGCAGCCGGTCCTGGAGATCGCCCGGCGGAGTGCCCTCCTTGATCGCCTCCACCACATTGCCGAGGTGGCCGTAGTAGTCGTCGGCGGTGATCCGGCGACTGCTGTTGTTGCCGCCGTCCTCCCGCCGATTCCAGCGATAGCAGGGGTAGTTGCCGAGTATCGACACCGTCCTGGCCCGCACGTAGGTGCGCGCCATGAACAACTGGTCCTCCAGCCTGACCCGCCCCTCCGGGAAACGGATCCCGTGCTCCCGCAGGAACTCCCGGCGGAACATCTTGTGCGGCGTCAGACTCTCGAAGAGCGGCGCGTCGGCGGCGGTGCACCGCTCGACCGTCCGCTTGAACACATTGCTGGGCCCCTGCATCGTCCCGTGCACCTTGCCCAGCACGATGTCCGACCCGTTGCGCTCCGCCAGGGCGTACAGCCGCTCCAGCGCCTCGTACGACAACTCGTCGTCCTGGTCGACGAATTGGACGTATTTCCCCTTGGCCCGGTCCACCCCCACGTTCCGCGGTTTGCCCGGCCAGCCGGAGTTCTCCTGCCGGAAGACCCGGACATGCGCGTGCGTCTCGGCCAGCCGCCCGAGACGCTCGGCCGAGTCGTCCGTCGATCCGTCGTCGACGTACACGACCTCGTACGCGTCGGCCCCCAGGCTCTGGTTGACGAGCGACGGCGCGCAACGGTCAATGTAGGAACCGGCGTTGTACACGGGTACGACAACGCTCACCTTGATCAAAACATCCCCCCCGGGACAAGTGTTGTTGCCCTTCGAGACACTTGTTGTTGGGGATAAGTTGTACGGCCCTTGGCACGTACCTTAAGAAATGTGCGAGGCCCCGGACGGGCGACGACCGACGGGCTACGCGGACTCCCTGATCACCAGCTCCGTCGGCAGGATGAGAGGCGTCGGCTCCTCGCCGGCCAGCACGCGCACCAGCATCCGGGTCATCTCGCTGCCGAGGGCCACGATGGGCTGACGGATCGTCGTCAGGGCGGGCCGGGTGTGCCGGGCGGTGAGGATGTCGTTGAAGCCGACGACCGCGACGTCCTCGGGGACGGCCCGGCCGCGCTCGCGCAGGACCTGGAGGGCGCCCGCGGCCATGGCGTCCGAGGCGACGAACACCGCGTCCAGGTCCGGGTGTTCGTCGAGCAGGCGGGCGGTCGCGACGGCACCGCCCACCTCGCTGAAGTCGGCGTGCGCCACCCGGTGGTCGTCGAGGCCGGCCAGGGCGACCGCCTCGCGGAAGCCCAGGTAGCGGGAGACGCCCGCGTGCATGTCGAGCGGTCCGGTGACGGTGGCGATGGCGCGGCGGCCCTTCGAGATCAGGTACTCCACGGCCTCGCGGGCCCCACCCCGGTTGTCGGCGTCCACGTACCAGCGCGGGGCCCGCTCCAGGGAGCGGCCTCCGTGCACGACGGGGACGTTCCCCGCCTCGGCCACCTTCGCCAGCGGATCGTGATCCCGCAGGGCCAGCAGCATGACGCCGTCCGCACCCCGGGACTGAAGGATGCGGGTGAGCCGGTCCCGGCCCCGCTCGCCCGCGGCCAGGATCAGCAGCAGCTCCAGGTCGGTCTCCTCCATGACCGCGTTGACACCGGTGATGACCTCGGCGAAGAAGAGGTTGGCGAACAGCGCCGGATCATCGCTGGAGATCGCCAGCACCACCGCACCGCGCCGCTGCGAGGCGAGCGAACGGGCCGCCACGTTGGGCACATAGCCCAGCTCCGCCACGGCACTCTCCACCGCCTGACGCGCCTTCTGGCTGACGTGCCGGCGGTTGTTGATCACACGCGAGACGGTTCCGACGGAGACCCCGGCGCGCAGCGCCACCTCGTCGAGCGTCGGCGGCCGTGTGGTCATGCGGGGCGGCTCCCGTTCGTACGGAGTGCGGATGGGGTGGGCAGTAGCAGCACTGTAAGCGCTGACGGCGTCACGGGCCGCCGCGCCGGACGACCTCGGCGTACCAGTGGGCGCTGTCCTTCGGGGTACGGCGCTGGGTCGCGTAGTCGACGTGCACGATGCCGAAGCGGGGCCCGTAGCCGAAGGACCACTCGAAGTTGTCGAGGAGCGACCAGACGAAGTAGCCCTTGAGCGGCACACCGTGGCCGATCGCCTGTGCGCAGGAACGGAGATGGCCGTCCAGGTAGGCGATCCGGTCCGCGTCGTGCACCCCGTCGTGCTCCACCACGTCGTCGAAGGCGGCTCCGTTCTCCGTGATGTACAGGGGTACGGCCGGGTACTCGTCCTTCAGCCGCAGGAGGAGGTCCAGGAGTCCCCGCTCGTCGATCTCCCAGCCCATCGCCGTCCGCGGCCGGCCGCCGTCGGCGACACGGACCAATGGCGAGCCCACATAGGCGGATTGGACCGGTGTCGTACTGCCCGCGACCAGCATCGGCGCGTAGTAGTTGATGCCCAGGTGGTCCAGTGGAGCCCCGATCCGCTTCAGGTCGCCGTCGTGGACGTGGCAGCCGGTGACCTCATGCAGGTCGGTGAGCACGTCGACGGGGTAGCCGCCGCGCAGCAGCGGGTCGAGGAAGAGGCGGTTCTGCATGCCGTCGATGCGGCGGGCCGCGTCCACGTCGGCGGCCTCGGTGCCGAGCGGGGTCACATGGGTGAGGTTGAGGGTGATGCCGACGCGGGAGTCGCCGTCCCGAATCGCCTCCGCGGCCAGACCGTGGCCGAGCAGCAGATGGTGCGCGGCGCGTACGGCGGCGGAGGGTTCCCGGCGGCCGGGAGCGTGGCGGCCCGTGGCGTAGCCGAGGAAGGCCGAACACCACGGCTCGTTGAGCGTGGTCCAGTGGGCGACGCGGTCGCCCAGCGCCCCGTGCGCGAGGGCGGCGTACTCGGCGAACCGCTCGGCCGTGTCCCGCACCGGCCAGCCGCCGGCGTCCTCCAGCGGCTGGGGCAGGTCCCAGTGGTAGAGGGTGGGCCAGGGCTGGATGCCGTGGTCCAGGAGGGTGTCCGTGAGCCGGCGGTAGAAGTCCAGGCCGCGCTGGTTCGCCGGGCCGGAACCGGCGGGCTGGATCCGGGGCCAGGCGAGGGAGAACCGGTAGGCACGCAGGCCGAGTTGGGCCATCAGTGCGATGTCCCCGGGGAAGCGGTGGTAGTGGTCGGCCGCGACGGCTCCGGTGTCACCGCCCCGGACGGCGCCCGGGGTGGCCGCGAAGGTGTCCCAGATGGAGGGACCCCGGCCGTCCTCCGCGACCGCGCCCTCGATCTGATAGCTCGATGTGGCGGCACCCCACAGGAAGCCGGGATCGAACGTGCTCACTGAGTTGAACCTCCGTCTGCGGAAAATCCGAGAGCGATAACAATCGGAGTGTCCTCGTCCTCGACGTACATATGGCTGCTGACCTGGGGTGAAGCTGGGTTGACGCCACAGCTGGGCCGGTTCCTGCGCGGATGCATCCAGCAGAACTGGAAGCGCTTACAGTCGCAGACTAGGAGCAGCACGTTCAGTCTGTGAAGGGTCCGGACGCAGAAAAGGCTCCTCAAGGACTGCCGTGCGTGAAGTCTTGACAGCCTCGCCGCCCCCACCCACCATCTGGCACTGACGCCGCACCGAGCCGGGAACCCTGTCACCGAGAAGGGCCCGGAATGTTCCGCAGGACCAGAGTTCGCAGAACCAGATGGGGCGCGGTCCTCCTCGCGCCCGCCCTGACCGCCGCCACCCTGGCCGCGACCCCCGTGACGTCCGCGCATGCCGCCGAAGCACCCTACGAACGCGTGCTCAACGGCACGTTCGACAGTGTGAAGACCCCTTGGTGGAGCAGCGGCAACACGCCGTCCACCGTCAGCCTGGGCCGCCTGTGCGCCGACGTCCCCGCCGGGACCGTCAACGTCTGGGACTCGATGATCGGCCAGAACGACATCCCCGTGGAGGCAGGCCGGCCCTACACCCTGCGCTTCACCGCCTCCGCCACCCGGGACGTGTCGATCCACGCCGTACTTCAGTTGCCCGCCGCCCCGTTCACGACCACCCTGAACAAGACCGCCGCCGTGACCACCACACCCAAGACCTTCCAGTTCACCGGCACTTCGGCGACGGCCGACCTGCACGCCCAACTTTCCTTCCAACAGGGCGGCGCCGCCCAGGCGTTCACCCTCTGCCTCGACGACGTCTCCCTCACCGGCGGCGCGACACCACCCGGTGGCGGACGCGACTTCGGCTCTCCGGTGCGGACGAACCAGTACGGCTACGCGGTCCACGGCCCCAAGAGGGCGTCCATCGTCAACTCCTCGACGACGCCGGTGCGTTGGCGCCTCCTCGACGACTCCGGCGCGGTCGTGACGTCAGGCCGCACCCACGTCCAGGGCACGGACGCCGCCTCCGGCGACCATGTGCACATCGCCGACTTCAGCTCGGTGCGCAAGGCCGGTACGGGATACACGCTCGCGGTCGGCGACGCGACCAGCCCCCCGTTCGCCATCGCGGACAACCCCTACACCTCCCTGAGCAAGGACGCGTTGGGCTACTTCTACGACGTCCGCAGCGGCACGCCCATCGAGGGCCGGTACGCCCGCGATGCCTACGCCCGACCCGCCGGACACGTCGGCGTGGCACCTAACAAGGGCGACACCAACGTCCCCTGCCTGCCCGGCACTTGTGACTACTCCCTTGACGTCCAGGGTGGTTGGTACGACGCGGGCGACCAGGGCAAGTACGTCGTCAACGGGGCGCTCGCCGCCTGGCAGTTGATGGACTCCTACGAACGCTCCCGCGCCGCGGGCGACACCGCCGGCCTGCGCGACGGCCTGCTGAGCATCCCCGAGAACCACAACGGTGTCCCGGACGTCCTCGACGAGTCCCGCTGGGAGACGGAGTTCCTGCTGAGCATGCAGGTCCCGGCGGGCGAGCCGCTGGCCGGCATGGTCCACCACAAGGTCCACGACCTGGCCTGGACCGCCCTGCCCACCCGGCCCGACCAGGACTCCCAACCCCGTTACCTGCACGCTCCGTCCACGGCCGCCACCCTCAACCTGGCCGCCGCGGGCGCCCAGTGCGCCCGGGTCTGGGCCCGCTACGACGCGGCCTTCGCCCACACCTGCCTGACCGCCGCCGAGACCGCCTGGAACGCCGCGCTCGCCCACCCCGACACGTACGCCCCGAGCAGCGACAGCGTCGGCGGCGGAGCGTACGCCGACACGGACATGTCCGACGAATTCTCCTGGGCCGCAACGGAGTTGTACGCCACCACGCACGACCGCGCCTACCTCTCCCGCATCGACACGGAGATCACCCCGGCCGGGTTCTCCTGGCGGGACACCGGCGCGCTGGCCGACCTCACCGTCGTCCGGCTGCCGCACCGCTTCCCCCACCGCATGGTCGCCGTCGCCCGCGAGCGGGTCCTCGCCGTCGCCGACGGGTTCGTACACGACGAGCGGTCACAGGGCTACCCGAACCCCAACCTGCCCACCGACGGCGCCTACGTCTGGGGCTCCAACAGCGTCACCGCGAACAACGCCATGGTCATCGCGACCGCCTACGACCTCACCCACCGGGACACCTACCGCGGCGCCGTGCTGGAGTCACTGGACTACCTCCTGGGCCGCAACGCGCTCAACCAGTCCTTCGTCACCGGCTACGGCACCCGGTTCAGCCACAACCAGCACAACCGCATCTGGGCCCACCAGATCGACCCCAAGTTGCCCGGCCCGCCGCCCGGTTCACTGGCCGGCGGCCCCGACTCGGCCCTCCAGGACCCGGTCGCGCAGCAGAACCTGGTCGGCTGCGCCCCCGCCACCTGCTACATCGACGACATCTACTCGTACTCGACCAACGAGATCGCCATCAACTGGAACTCCGCGCTCGCCTGGGTGGCATCCTTCGCCGCCGACTCCGCGCGCTGAGCACCGCTGATCGAACGGCATGTACCGCCGTGGCTCCGCCCGCGCCTGGACGAGCGCGGACGGGGCCGAGCCGAGGGGCCCACGGCGGCCCCGCCCCGAGAGAGGGACTCACCATGCGCTGGAAAGCCCTGCTGAAAAACGCTTCGCTCCGAACTGCCCTGATCTGCCTGCTCGTTGCGCCGCTGCCGCTCCTCGCGGCCGGTCCGGCGGCAGCGGCGAGCCCGGTCTCCCTGACGAGCGGCTTCTACTCCAACCCCGACTCCGGCCCGGCCGTCTGGGTCAGGAACAATCCTTCAGACGCCCGCGCCGCGCGCATCCAGTCGGCCATCGCCTCCCAGCCGATCGCCCGCTGGTTCGCCGACGAGAGCGCGGGGATCGGACCGGCCGTGTCCGGCTACGTCGGCGCCGCCGACAGCCACGACAAACTGCCGGTCCTGGTCGCGTACAACATCCCGGGCCGGGACGCGTGCGGCGGCGAGTCGTCCGGCGGCGCGGGCAGCGTGGCCGCCTACCGCACCTGGATCTCCACCTTCGCGGCGGCGGTCGGTACCCACCCCGCCGTGGTCGTCATCGAACCGGACGCCCTGTCCGACTTCAGTTGCCTGACCGGCGCCCAGATCAACGACCGCCTCGCGATGCTCTCGTACGCCGCCCAGATGTTCCAGCAGAAGGCACCCAACACCTGGGCGTACCTGGACGCCGGACACACCAACTGGGTCGACCCGGCGACCATGGCGAGCCGACTGAGGTCGGCGGGCGTGGCCGCCGTCCGCGGCTTCTCCCTGAACGTCTCGAACTTCTACACCACCCCGTCCTCGGAGACCTACGGCAACGCGATCAACTCGGCGCTCGGCGGCGGCTCCCACTTCGCCGTCGACACCAGCCGCAACGGCAACGGCTCCAACGGCGAGTGGTGCAACCCGGCCGGCCGCAAGCTGGGCGTCACCCCGCGCGTGGGCGGCGCCGAGGACCTCCTGCTGTGGGTCAAGACGCCGGGCAACTCCGACGGCCGGTGCGGCATCGCCCCGACCGTCCCCGCCGGCCAGTTCAGCCCCGACCTCGCCGTCCGGCTCATCGACGGCACCTGAACGGGACGTACGGCGCCTGATCAACTCGGCGGCCCCAGGCGGACGTTGTCCCCGGTGCCGTCGGGCCAGGTGACGGAGACGAGGGCGCTGCCGTCACCGTCGTGACAGACCTCCAGGTGTACGGCTTCGGCGGCACCCGGCCCCGCTACCACCCCGGAGAGACAGACCAACGCGGCGTACACCGCACCCGGTTCGACCTCCGCCGTCGTGGCGAGCCAGGGTGTTGCCGAGTGCGCGCCGAAGGCGTTGGCGTCGCGCGCGGTGGCGATGCCCGACTCGTCGAACCCCCGTAGCCCAACCACCGTGCTGGACAGCCCGGTTGGACGGCCGACCCAGGCGGCGGGACCGTTCGTTTCCCGCGTGAGCGGCGGCTCGGCGGCGGCCAGACAGTAGCCGCCGACCCGCAGCCGCAGCGGTTCCCGAACCGGCCCGTCGACCCGCGCGAGCCGCACCTCCAGCGCCCCGTTCAGCACGGACGCGGTCGTGATCCACGGACCCGTACGGAAAGCGGGCGCGGGATCGTGGGCGTACGGAGCGGGCACCGGGCCGAGCGGCCAGTGCGCGCGATGGCGGGAGACGGCGGTGCGCACACCCAGGTGCAGCCGGGTCAGCGGCCGGCGATGAGAGGGCCGCCCCTCGACGTCGAGCAGCGCGATGTGCGAGTCGAGCGGGTCGTTCAGGCTCGCGTCCGTGCTGTCGGGGGCGGCGTGCGAGGCGTAGGCGAGGCGGCTGTAGACCGGGTCGTCCGCCTCGGCGTCGACACCGTCGCCGCCCGCGTGGTCGCTGCCGTGGTTGACGACGCGCACGACCCCGTCCGCGACCGTGCCGGAGACGAGCCATCCGGGAGCGGCCAACGTCCGCCGTACGTCCCGTGTTTCGATCGGCGAGGCCTCCTCCTTCTCCGACCAGACCGGATGCTCGGCGGGCAGCACCAGTCCGGCGAAGCCCTTGCTCGACCAGTACGGCGAGCCGGGACCGGAGTACGGCTGCCGGATCGCCGTGAACTCGCCGTGCCAGCCCAGTGGTTGGAGCCCGCGCCGGTCGAAGCAGCCGGCCTCGGTGAAGTGCCGCAGCACTCCGCTCGCGAGGCGTCGGGTACGGCCCGCCGGCAGGG
The DNA here is from genome assembly GCF_036227225.1 of Streptomyces sp. NBC_01478. GTDB lineage: Bacteria > Actinomycetota > Actinomycetes > Streptomycetales > Streptomycetaceae > Streptomyces. Next base: position 10,206,650 of record NZ_CP109444.1, read on the forward strand.
GAGTGGCGTCGAAGACGGCGCCTGCCCACAGCGGGCAGAGCATCGCGTAGCGGTACGTGAGGGAGCGGCCCTGGTGGAGCGGGGAGCCGTCGGCCGCCACCAGGTGCTGGACGTCGTCGAGGTAGCGGCGCAGCCGGGCACGGTAGCGGGGGAGCAGCGCGGGGTCCGCGTCGGCGCCGGAGATACGGCAGTACCAGAGCGGGTAGTAGTGCATCGCCCAGCCCGAGTAGTGGTCGAAGTGCCGGAGCGGGCCGCCCGTGCCGCCGCCGTCGGAGTACCAGCCGTCGCCCGCGTACCAGGCCTCCGTGCGCGCGATCGCGTGGCCGATGTCGGGCGCGCTCCACGGCGCGCCGACCGAGCGCAGGAACGCCGACGTGATCGCCCTGAACCAGACCCAGTTGTTGTCGGGGACCTCGCTGCCGAGCAGCTCCGTCATCCAGGCGACGATCCGCTGCCGTACGCCGTCGTCCAGCCGGTCCCAGATCCAGGGCCGGGTCTCGTGCAGCGCGATCGCCACCGACGCGCACTCCACCTTGGCCTGCCCGCACTCGCGCATGCTCGGCCAGTGTTCCGGGGAGTGCGGGTCGGTGCCTGCGGTCAGGCCCTCGGCGTACCAACCGGCGTGATCGTTCGGGTCGTTGTCGCCGGACCGGGCCAGGCGGAAGCCGGCGAGCAGGAAGGTGCGGGCGAAGCCTTCGAGGCCGTCGCTGTGCCGGCCGTTGCGGCTGGCCGGGCCGGGCAGGTGGAGGAGGGCGTGCCGGTCGGTGGAACAGGGGCGGACGGCGGTCAGTTGGGCGTCGGCCAGCGCCTCCCAGTGGGCGCGCGTCCAGCCGGTGTAAGGGGAGAGGAGCCGGTCCTCCGGGGTCAACTGTCCACCTTTCCAACGGTGTTGAGGCGGGCCGGGGGCGCCACCGACTGACGTACGACGACGTGCGAGCCGAGCACCACCCGGCGGCTCGGCGGATCCGAGGGGCGGCGGTGCAGGGCGAGGCGGGTCGCGGAGCGGCCGAGCTCCTGCTGGGGGACGTGCACGGTGGTCAGCCGGGGATAGAGGTCCTCGGCGAGCGGGATGTCGTCGAAGCCGACCACGGAGAGGTCGTCGGGGACCGAACGGCCCAGGTCGCGGGCGGCGGCGATGGCGCCGGCGGCGCTCATGTCGCTCGCGCAGAAGATCGCGGTGGCGTCGGTGTCGGTGAGGAGGCGGCAGGCCGCCTCGTAGCCGGACTCGCGGGTCATGTCGCTCTCGGCGACGAGCGCCGGGTCGGGCTTCACGCCGTGGGCGCGCAGGGCCCGTTCGTACCCTTCGAGGCGCTGGCCCGCCACGCTGAACTCGTGCGGACCGGCCAGGTGGGCGACCCGGGTGTGGCCGGCGGAGAGCAGATGGCTGGTGGCGGCGAAGGCGCCGTTCTCCATGTCGCACTCCACCACGTCCACCGGTGCCTTCGCGCCGCCCTTCCACGGCCGGGCGCAGAGCACCAGACGGGCCCCGGCCCGGTCCAACCCCTCGGCGGCGGCGGTGAGTTGGGTGAGATGCTCTTCGGTCTCGGCCATGCCGCCGACCAGGATCACCGCCTCCGCACCGCGCTGGCGCATCAGGTCGATCACCGACAACTCCCGCTCCGGAACACCCTGGGTGGAACAGACCAGGCACACCCGGCCGTCGGCGACGGCCTGTTCCTCCACCCCGGAGGCGACGTTCATGAAGAACGGCGAGGTGATGTCGTTGACCACCATCGCGATCAGGCCCGAAGTCGTGTTCAGGGAGCGGGCGTTGGCGTTGACCACGTAGTCGAGGTCGTGCACGGCCTGCATGACCCGCTCGTGCGTCGCCGGGGGAGCGGTGTACGCCCCGCTGAGAATCCGCGAGACGGTGGCGACGGACACACCCGCGCGCGACGCCACGTCACGGATCGTCGCCCGGCCTGCGGAACCCCGACCTTGAGCCATGCTCTGCTTCTCCTCGCCCCGGTGAACAGCCGATGTAAGTAACACCAATGAAAAAGTTACACAACCGGCGAGGGTTTCTCTATGCCCGGGTGCAGGTACCTGTCGATGTTTCGCCAGCATTGCCGAACCTCTTGACGGCTGTGGGGCGCCCCCATAACGTCCCGGTTACTGTAACCGGTTCAGTGAACGTTACATGCCGTAAGGCGCCCCTCTTCTCCGCCTCGGAGGAACACCAGATGACTTCGTCGAACGTCTCCAGACGCGGCCTCCTGCGCACCGCCGCACTCGGCGCCGGCACCCTCGCCCTGGGCGGCGGCCTGAGCGCGTGCGGCGCCGGCTCCCCCTCCTCGGCGGCGGACGCGCTCACCTACTGGGACTGGTACGTCACCCAGGCCCCCTGGGTCGACAGGGAGATAGAGCTCTTCGAGAAGGGCCACAGCGACGTCAGCGTCAAGAAGAGCACCCAACAGAACGCCAAATACGCCGACTTGGTCGCACTCGCCAACCGCAGCGGCAACCCGCCGGACGTCTTCATGATCCCGCAGGTCCCCAGCGTCGCCGAGCAGGTCGCCAAGGGCTGGCTGCACCCCCTCGACGAGTGGGCGACCCCGCAGTGGCAGTCGCGCTTTCCCGAGGGCACCTTCCTGGAAGGCGCCAACGTCTTCGACGGCAAGGTCTATTCGGCCCCGCTGAAGGGCTCGGGCCCGCTCTACCAGCTCTACATCCACCACGGCGTCTTCAAGTCCGCCGGCCTGACGAACCCGGACGGCACCGTCAAGATCCCCAGGACCTGGGACGAGGTGACCAGCGCCGCCCAGACGATCACCAAGAAGAGCGGCGGTAAGTCCTACGGCCTCGGCTTCGGCAACGCCGACAACATCGGTGTCCTTGCCTGGTGGCTGGACCTGTTCGTGCGCGGCGCGGGCGCGCCCGGTGGCGCTCCGACCGGTGCCGGCACCGGCATGGACTACCGCGTGGGCAAGTGGACTTACGGCACCGACCGCTCGTACGCCGACTTCCTGGAGCTGTTCGTCGAGTGGAAGAAGCGCGGCTTCTTCCACCCCAACTCCGTGAGCCTCTCGGACGAAGCGGCCCGCGCGTTCTTCGAGCGCGGCAAGTTCGGCATGACCGTCGGCGGTGTGTGGAACCAACCCGAGTGGACCCAGCACAAGTTCACCGACTACAGCCTGGTCACCCTGCCCTCGCCCACCGCGACCCCGAAGGGCTACTACTACGCGGACCCGGTCGGCAACGGCTCCTTCGCCGCGGTCTCCGCCAAGAGCAAGAAAGCGCACGAGGCGTTCCAGTGGCTGGACGCGCTGACGTCCCCGGCGGCGGGGCGCCGCTGGGTGCAGGACCTCAACGGCGTCTCCGCGTACCCCGCGGGCAACGACCCCACCGGCATCGACTCCAAGCCCTTCGCCGCCTTCGTCGGCATGACCCGGCAGGTGCTGCGCGGCCCGGTGCCCCTCGTGCGCAACCCGGACCTGGCAGGCGTCGCGCCCGGCGCGCCCAAGCCCGACATCAGCGATGTGGTGACCGGCATCTACACCGGTCAAATCAAGGACGTTCAGGGCGCGTTGAGCAGCCTGGCCGACAAGAAATTCCAGCTCCTGTCCGACGCGGTCGCCGCGGTGGCCAAGCAGGGCAAGAAGGTCAGCACGGCCGACTACGTCTTCGCCGACTGGGACCCCACCAAGCCGTACACCACGAAGAAGAAGGCGTGAGCCGTCACCATGTCACTCCTCGACACCCGCGAACGCAGGCGGGCATCCCCGCCCCCACCACCCGTCGCCGTCCGCCCCGGCCTCGGCCGCCGCATCCGCGCCGCCAAGTGGTCGTACCTCTATCTGGCCCCCATGGCCGTACTCCTGCTGGCCTTTGTGGTCTACCCGATCTTCGCCTCCTTCGGCTACACCTTCTATCGCTGGAACGGCATCGGCGCACCCGGTGACTACGTGGGCCTCGCCAACTTCCGGCAGATCCTGCACGACGGCATCTTCTGGGGCGCCGTCGGGCACACCTTCGTCTACGCCTTCGTCCTCGTCCCGGTGCAGCTCCTGCTGGCGCTGGCGCTCGCGCTGGTGCTGAACAACCCGAAGCTCAAGTTCGCGCTGTTCTTCCGGACCGTCTACTTCATCCCCGTCGTCACCTCGGCCGCGGTCGTCGGCGTCGTCATCCAGCTCATGCTCGCCAACTTCGGTGACTCGGCGGGCAGTCTGCTCGCCAAGACCGGGGTGGGCGACGGGCAGATCGACTGGCTCGGCGACCCGCACACCGCGCTGGCCGTGATCATCGCGATCGGCATCTGGCACACCCTCGGCTACAACCTGGTCTACTTCCTCGCCGGACTACAAACCATCCCGGCCGAGCTGTACGAGGCGGCGAAGCTCGACGGCTGCGGGCCGGTGCAGTCCTTCTTCCGCATCACCATCCCGATGCTGCGCCAAGTCGGCGTCGTCATCGTGGTGTTGGCCTTCATCGGCAGCTTCCAGGTCTTCGACCTGGTGCAGGTCCTCACCGGCGGCGGCCCCTACTTCGCCACCGAGGTCGTCAACACCTACATCTACCACCTGGCCTTCGGCGGCTCCGCCGGCGCCGCCGCCCAGCCCGACATCGGCCTGGCCTCCGCCGCCTCGTTCCTCTACGGCCTGCTGCTCATCGTCTTCTCCGCGCTCCAGGTACTCGCCCTGCGCGGGATCAGCCGCCGCCGTACGGTCGCCAACCAGTAAAGGGTCACGTCGATGTCCACACTGTCCCAACGCCCGCGCCCGCGAACGCGGTTGAGCCTGCGCCAAGGCCGACGCGGCCTGCTGTACCTCGTGTTGCTCGGCGGCGGCCTCATCTGGCTCTACCCGTTCCTGTGGGCGCTCGGCAGTTCGCTCAAGAGCACCGACGGCTTCTTCTCCGGCGGGCTGAACCCGATCCCGTCCGAGTTCCACTGGTCCAACTACAGCGAGGCCTGGACGCAGGCGGACTTCGGCCGGTTCTTCGTCAACACGGTCCTGTTCGCGACCGGCACGGTCATCGTCACGCTGCTCGCCACCTCCATGGCGGGCTACGTCCTGGCCCGCACCGACTTCCCCGGCAAGAAACTCTGGCTGGGCCTGGTCGGGGTGACGCTCTTCCTGCCGCACGGCTACACGATCATCCCGGTCTTCGACCTGATCCAGCGGCTCCACCTCCTCAACACCCTCTGGTCGGTGGTCATCGTCCAGTCGGCGGGCGGGATGGTCTTCGGCACCTTCCTCTTCATGGGCTACTTCACGACGATCGACCGGGGACTCGAGGACGCGGCCCGCGTGGACGGCGCGAACTTCCACCAGATCTTCTGGCGGATCATGCTCCCGCTGTCCGGACCGATGCTGGCGACCGTCGGCCTGTTCGCCTGCATCAACGCCTGGAACAGCTTCTTCATCCCGCTGGTCTTCACCCTCTCCCGCCCCGAACTGCACACCCTCTCGGTGGGCATGTTCAACTTCATCGGCCAGAACTCCACCGCCTGGACCCTGGTGTGCGCGGGCTCGGTCATCACGCTGGCGCCCATCGTCCTGATCTTCGTCGTGCTCCAGCGGTTCTTCATCAACGGCCTTGCGGGCGCGGTCAAGCAGTAACGGGAACGGCCGCCGGGTCAGCCGCCGCCGTCCAGGTCCCTCCGCTGTCGCAGCACCCGCAGTTCGTCACCGGCGAGTTCCATCTCGTACAGCTTGCCCCGCGCGTTCTCGAACGGCCGGTGGAGGATCATCGTCAACTGCCCCTCGAACGTGCGGAACAGCATCCCGTGCCCGCTGTCCTCCCGCACCAGCGGCCGCCGCTGCCGCCAAGGCCCCTCGATCGCACCGGACTCGGAGACGGCGTAGGTCTGGACGTACCCACCGGTGAGGGTGCCGTCCGCGCCGAGCACGTTCTTCTCGTACGTCGACCACAGCATGAGCAGCGACCCGTCGGGGGTGCGGTACACCTGCGGACCGTCCGTGACGTAGGGCGGGAGTTGGTGCGGTACGCCGGCGGGGATCTCCTCGCCGATCCAGGGCGCGTCCGAGGCCTTGAACAGGAAGACGGGGTCGCCGATCGTCCCGGCGAGGTCCGGGGCCAGCCGGATCGCCTCCATCGTGCCGTCGACGGTCTGCAGCCACTCGTGCGCGTACACCATCCACGGCTGCCCGGACGGGTCGACGTACAGCGTGCCGTCCAGGGTCATGAGGTGCCCGGGCGGGGTGGGGCGTGCGGGGTCGACCGAAGTGAAGGGGCCCAGCAGGGATTCGGACACGGCCGTGACCGTGCCGCGCCGGTGGTTCGCGAGCTGGAACGGCGTTCCCCACCGGCCGGTCGGGGGCAGCGGCAGCGGGCTCTTCTCGTCGTGCAGCGTGGTGAACAGGTAGTACCTGCCGCCCCACGCGTGCACCTCCGGCGCCCAACCACCGTCGGCCGCCCAGAGATCGGCCTGCTCCGCCGCCAGGAACACCACGACCGGACGTGTCCACTCGCGCAGGTCACGGCTGCGGTAGACCATCGTGCCGACACCCTCCACGCCCGACACCGAAGGGTCGTTGGACGTGTAGAGGTGATAGGTGCGGGTCGTGTCGTCGGCCACGACGAACGGATCGTGCAACGGCATGTCGGGGAGCAGCATCGGCTCGCCCACGGGATCGGTCGCCATGGAGTCACCGTAGGTCCCGCAAACCCCGTGCGCATCACCGCTGTTGAGGGAAAAACGCTTGGACCGCACGGGCGTCGGCGCGGGACACTGCCACTTCTGGCCTGCCCTGATACCGGGCCGCCGTCGACATCACGGGGTAGGGATGGGATCGCCTGAATCGCGCGGCCCCGGGCCGCGCAGAGGCTCGGTGTTACTCGCTCTTCGCTACTACGGACGGGAATCGGTCCGGCTCCGCCGGTGGACCGCGCCCGCCACACTGCTGCCCGCACTCGGCAACATCGGCATCAACTACATCGCGCCGCTGATCGTCGCCAAGCTCGTCGGCCGCATCGCCGGCGACACGGGCATCGGCGTCCGTGCGACGCTGCCGTACGTCCTCGGGTTCGCCGGAGTCCTGCTGCTCGCCGAGGTGTTGTGGCGCCTGGGACTGCACTGTCTCAACCGGCTCGACGCGCTCGGCATCGAGCACCTGTATGTGATCGGCATGGACGAACTCTTCGCCAAGGACGCCGCGTTCTTCCACGACAACTTCGCCGGGTCCCTCACCAAGCGGGTGTTGAGCTTCGCCTCCCGCTTCGAGGAGTTCGTCGACACGATGACGTTCCAGGTGGTGGGCAGCCTGGTACCGCTGCTGTTCGGCTCGGTCGTGCTGTGGCGCTACGAACCGCTGCTCGTCGTAGGCCTGTTGGCGATGATCGCGCTCACCGCCCTGGTCGTCGCGCCGCTCATCCGGCGCCGCCAGGCACTCGTCGACCTGCGCGAGGAGGCCATCGCCCGGGTGTCCGGCCATGTCGCCGACAGCCTGATGAACATGGACACCGTCCGCGCGTTCGCAGCCGAGGAACGCGAGGCGGCCGAACACCGCTCCCGCGTCGCCCAGTCGAGGCGCCTCACGCTGCGTTCCTGGGACTACGGCAACCTGCGCATCGACACCCTGGTCGCACCGCTCTCCGTGCTCACCAACGCGCTCGGGCTGCTGCTCGCGGTGGCCCTCGGCGGCGGAACCCACGGCGTGGAAGCGGTCGTTGTCGCCTTCACGTACTACACGAACGCGACCCGGATCATGTTCGAGTTCAATCAGATATACCGGCGCCTGGAAAGCTCGATGACCGAAGCCGCCCAGTTCACCGAGCTGTTGATGGCACCGCCCACCGTCGTCGACCCGGACTCGCCCGAGCCGCTGCGGACCCGGGCCACCGACGTCCGCTTCGAGAACGTGACCTTCGCCCACGCGGGCGCCGACACCCTCTTCGACGGACTCGACCTGACCGTGCCCGGCGGCACGAAGATCGGCCTCGTCGGCCGCTCCGGCGGCGGCAAGACCACCCTCAGCCGGCTGCTGCTGCGGATGACGGACATCGACTCCGGCCGCATCCTGATCGGCGGCCAGGACATCAGCCGGCTCCGCCAGGCCGACCTGCGCAGCCTGATCGCGTACGTGCCGCAGGACCCGGCGATGTTCCACCGCACCCTGCGCGAGAACCTCACCTTCGCGCGCCCCGACGCCACCGACGCCGAGGTCCGCCGGGCCGCCGAGGCGGCGCACGTCACCGAGTTCGCCGACGCGCTGCCGGACGGCTTCGAGACGATGGTGGGGGAGCGCGGGGTCAAGCTCTCCGGCGGACAGCGCCAACGCGTCGCCCTCGCCCGGGCGATCCTGCGCGACGCCCCGATCCTGCTGCTCGACGAGGCCACCAGCGCCCTCGACTCCGAGAGCGAGATCCTCGTCCAGGAAGCGCTGTGGCGGCTCATGGAGGGCCGGACGGCACTCGTCGTCGCGCACCGGCTGAGCACCGTCGCCGGCATGGACCGCCTCGTCGTCCTCGACCGCGGCCGGATCGTCGAACAGGGCACGCACCAGGAGCTGTTGGCGGCCGAGGGCGCCTACGCGAAGCTGTGGCTGCACCAGTCGGGCGGCTTCCTCGACGAGAGCCCGGAACAGGCCGCCGACCTGCTCTGAACTCCGGCCCGGTGGGCGGCCCTTGTCACTCGGTGAACCGTTCGAGCAGAGCCTCCAGCCCGTCCGTCAGGCCCTTCGGTCCTCCCCGTTCGGCGAGGGCGGCGGCGGTCTCCCGCAGTCGGGGCAGTTCCTGCGGGGGCATGCGGTGCAGGCCGAGACGGAACGAGGGATCCTGCTCCTCCGGGCTGTCGACCATGGCCTGCAGTTCCATCGACACATAGCCGAGCACCCACGCGGTGAAGGCGCGGAAGACGGCGGCGGACCGGGTCTCGCCGAACCCGGCGTCCCGCAGCAGGGCGATCACCCGCTCGTGCTGCCGCAGCACGGCCGGCGGCCTCCGGGCCAGCGGAACGGCCAGCATGCGCGTGGCAAGCAGCGGCACCACCTGGGGATGGGCCATGCACGCGTCGTACGTCGCCAGCGCGATCCGGTGCAACTCGGTGCGCCATTTCGGCGCCTCGGCACCGGTGGCGAGGCGTTCCTGCAGCTCCAGGTAGAGCGCTTCGACCAGGCCGTCCAACAGGGCGTCCTTGCTCGCCGCATATCGGTACAGCGCCATCGCCTCGACACCGAGCTCGGCACCCAGCCGCCGCATGCTCAGCGCCGACAGGCCCTCCCGGTCGACCAGCTCCAGGGCACTGGCCAGTACCCGTTCCCGGCTCAGCCGGCCGTACCGGCCGCGGTCGCCGGCCCGGCGTGCCGGACCCGCCCCGGCCCGGTCGTCCTTGTTCTGTGCGCGCGCCCGCTCCTTGGCCATGCCTCGCCTCCACCTGGTGGGCCGTGCCGGTGCCACTCGTGTTGACTCTATGCACCTACGGGGGCAAGGTGTACGTATACGACGTAAATATACGCCATTCGGACGTACGGCAGTGTGGACTGCCCCGCATGTCGTCACGCCCCCAGCAGCGCGGAACCGGGGAGCGAGCCATGACAGTCCACCGGATGAGGCCCCGGCAGGAACCGGTCGGTCACGCCCGGCTCGGCGTCGACGGAGTGTCCCTGGCCCCTGTGCACGCCGGAGAACCGGACGTGCCCTTCGCCGTGACCCGGATCAGCCCGGAGGCGCGGCGGGCGGCGCAGCGTGTGCTCGCCTCCGGCTGGGTGACCACGGGCCCGGAGACGGAACTCTTCGAGCGCGAGTTCGCGGCGTACGTCGGCGCCGGGCACGCGGTCGCGGTGAGTTCGTGCACGGCGGCGCTGGAACTGGCGCTGCGCGCCCTGCGGCTGCCGCCCGGCGGAACGGTCCTGGTCCCGGACGTGACGTTCTGCGGCGCCGTCCACGCGGTGCTGCACGCCGGGCTGCGACCCGTCCTGGTCGACGTCGATCCGCGCACCGCGATGGTCACCCCGGCCACCGTCGCCCGGGCGGCACGGGCCTGTGGCTGCCCGCACGCGCTGATGGTCCTCCACTACGCCGGCGCCCCGGCGCCCGTCGCCGAACTCGCGGCGGCCGCACGGCTGCCTCTGGAGTACGTGGTCGAGGACGCCGCCCACGCCCTCGGCGCCTCGGTGGGCGACCGGCCCGTCGGAAGCCTGTCGAGGGCGACCTGCTTCAGCTTCTACGCCACCAAGAACCTGCCCATCGGTGAGGGCGGCATGGTCACCACCGACGACGACCTGCTGGCCGCCTGGATCCGCCGCGCGAGACTCCACGGCATGTCCACGGACGCCTGGCGACGCAACCTGCCGGGCGGCCACTGGCGCTATACCGTCGAGGACGCCGGCCTCAAGGCCAACATGACCGACGTGCAGGCCGCGATAGGCCGGGCCCAGCTGGGTCACCTCGACGACTGGCAGCGGCGGCGGCACGCGCTGGCGGAACGCTACGACACGGCACTCGCGACCGTCCCCGGACTGGAACCCCCGGACGCCGCCACCGTCGGACGGCACGCGCGGCACCTGTACGTCGTACGGGTGCTGGAGGAGTACGGGACCAGTCGGGACGAGCTGATCGACCGGCTGGGTGAGCGCGGCATCGGTACCTCGGTCCACTTCGTCCCCCTGCACCAGATGCCGTACTTCCGGCGGGTCGCGGTCATTCCGCCGGACGGCCTGCCGGGAGCGGACGCGCTCTTCCCGCAGCTGCTCTCGCTGCCCCTGCATCCTTGGCTGACGGGGCATGCGGTGGACCGGATCTGCGGAGAACTGGGCCGGCTCGCCCCGTCCACCGCCCGTCCGACGAACACACGACGTCCGGCCGGCCTGCGCACCCTGGTGATCGGAGCCGGAGAGGCCGGCCAGGCGCTCGCCCGGGACCTGGCGCGGACACCGGAGTTCGGACTCGTGCCCGTCGGGTTCCTCGACGACGACCCCGCCAAGCGGCAGGCCGCCGCCATCGCGGACCTGCCCGTCCTGGGGGAGCTGGACGACACCCGGGCGGTCGCGCTCGCCCACCGGATCGAGGCGGTGGTCGTGGCCATCCCCGGCCTGCGGCCGGACCGCTTCAGCCGGGTCGCGAAGGCAGCCGAGGCGACGGGAGCGAGCGTGCGGTACCTGCCGTCGTTCGTCGCGGCCCTCCGGCGCGACGTGGTGGGCACCGACATGCGGGCGCTGGACGTGCAGGAACTGCTCGGCCGGACCGAAATGCACGTCGTGAGTCCCGAGGCGCGCTCGACGGTCGCCGGGCGGCGGGTCCTGGTGACCGGCGCCGGAGGGTCGATCGGCAGCGAACTGTGCCACCAGGTAAGGGCCTTCGGCCCGAGCCGGCTCTTCCTGCTGGACCACGACGAGTCGAACCTGCACCGGCTGCAACTGGAGCTCTACGGCGACGCCCTGCGCAGCGACGACATCGTCATCTCGGACATCCGTGACCGCCCCCGCATCGACCAGGTGTTCCGCGAGCTGCGTCCGGAGGTGGTTTTCCACGCGGCCGCGCACAAGCACCTTCCCCTCCTCGAAATGCACCCCTGCGAAGGCGTGAAGTCGAACGTGCGCGGCACCGAGAACCTGGTCCGCGCCGCCGCGGACGCCGGAACCGGACGATTCGTGCTGATCTCCACCGACAAGGCCGCCGACCCGGTGTCGGTGCTCGGCGCGACCAAGCGCCTGGCCGAACTCCTCGTGGGGCGCGCCCAGGAGACCGCCCCGACGGGGACCGTCTTCGCGGCCGTCCGCTTCGGCAACGTCCTCGGCAGCCGTGGCTCGCTGCTGTCGGTCGTCGCCCAGCAGCTGGGCTCGGGTTCCGCGGTGACTGTCACCCACCCCGATGTCACCCGTTTCTTCATGACCGTCGAGGAGGCCGTCGGCCTGGTCCTGGAGGCGGCCCGGATGGCCCGGGGCGGCGAGGTGTTCGTCCTGGACATGAGCCGCCCCGTGCGGATCGTGGACCTCGTCCGCAGGTTCGCGCGCTCGGTGCACGTACCGGACGTCGACATCCGGTACACCGGGCTGCGGCCGGGCGAGAAACTCAACGAGACACTCTTCTCGGCGCAGGAACGGCACACCCGTACCTCCCATCCGCGGATCCTCGCCGCGACCCCTACCGCCGGTTCCGGACACCCCACCGCCCTGGAGAACGAGCTCCCCGTCCTCTACGCCGCGGCGGAGCGCAACGACACCGGCGACGTGCGCCGCATCCTCAGCGCGCTCCTCCCCGGGTTCCCCGCGGCCCAGCCGCCGCATCCGGGGCATGCGGTTCTGGCCGATCCGTATCCGGACGACTTCTGATGTCCGCACCCGGCACACGGCCGCAGTGGCCGCCCAGGCCCCGCCCCACAGCGGGCACCCGGCCACACCGTCTGCTGCGCCGGCTGCTGGTGCTCTGCCTGGCCACCGTGCTGGCCCTGCTCGGCCTGGGCGCGGGCGCCGTGTGGTGGGGCACCAACCACTACGGCGACCAGGTCACCCGCATCCCCGACGCCTTCCCCTCCGGACCGCGCCCGCCCGAGCCCACGGCCCATGACGGCGGTTCGACCTTCCTGCTGGCCGGGGTCGACAGCCGCTCCAGGCGGCCGACCACCGGGAGCGACGCCACGGCACGGCTGTGGACGTACGGCGCACAGCGCAGCGACACCCTGATGCTCGTGCACCTGAGCGCCGACGAGCGCACCGTCTACACGATGTCCATTCCGCGGGACAGCTGGGTGCCCATCGCGGGCCACGGCTCGGCGAAGGTCAACGCCGCGTTCTCCTGGGGCGGTCCACCCCTCCTCATCCAGACGGTGGAGCGGCTCACCGGGACCCGTGTCGACCACTTCGGTGTCATCGACTGGCACGGGTTCAAGGCCCTCACGGACGCCGTCGGCGGTGTGCCCATCACCGTTCCTGAGGACTCCTACGACCCCGTGCTGCAGGTGCACTTCACGGCCGGCACCCATGTCATGCACGGTGACGAGGCACTGGCGTACGTCCGTCAACGGCACGGTGTGCCCGGCGGCGAGCTGGACCGGATCAAGCATCAGCAACAGTTCCTGCGCAGCCTGGCCGAGCGGCTGCGGGCCCAGGCCGGCCTCACCGATCCGCTCGGCACCGCCAGGATGCTCAACGCGATGACGCGCACGGTCAGCGTGGACGACCGGATGTCCAACGGCGACCTGCGCGAACTCCTGCTCGGCCTGCGGCACCTGAACGCGTCGGACGCCCGGTTCACCACCGCGCCGATCGTCCGGTCGGAGCTGATCCACGGGCAGTACGCGCTGATCCTGGACCAGGTGAAGCTGCGGACGCTGTGGCACGCCGTCGAGGCGGGGGCGGAGCCGTCCTCATGACCGGCGGGGCGGGCGGAGCCAGCTGATGGACACCGCCCGCGCCACCAGCCGCAGGTCGGTGGTGAGCCGCCGGTCGCTCAGGTAGGCGAGGTCCAGGGCAAGCTTGGCGTGCAACTGCAGCGCCACATAACGCTCCTCGGCACGGCCGGTGTCGTCCAGCTCCCCGCCCCGCTCCGCCACGTACAGCGCGCCGGGGCCGATGACGCCGGGCCGGACGTCCAGCAGCCGCAGCTCGTCCGGTGTGTAGCGGGGAAGGAACCGCTCGACCTCCGGACGCGGGCCGATGAGTGTCATGTCGCCGCGCAACAGATTGACCAGCTGCGGGAGTTCGTCAAGGCGTGTACAGCGCAACCACCGCCCGAAGGATGTGACGCGGGGATCCGCGGCACCGCAGACCGCAGGACCCGCCCGGTCGGCGCCGACGGCCATCGAACGGAACTTGAGGATCCTGAACGGCCGTAGACCGCGGCCCACGCGCCACTGGCTGTACACGGCGGGACCGCGACTGGTGCACCGCACGAGGACGGCGAGCAGCGCCATGGGCACCAGCAGCGCCGGCAGCAGCACCAGCGCGATGACGACATCCGCCGCGCGGCGCCGCCGGGTGTCCCCGCGCAGTGCCGGCACGGCCGTGTCCGGCCGGGCCCGATCGACGGCCATGATCAGTACACCTCCCGCAGTACCTGGAACGGCTCCGCGGCCGGGCGCCCGACCCGACTGCCCCAGTAGGCGGCGCGCTCCCGCAGCGCCCGCAGCGACCGCGGATGCGGATGGTCGCGCAGCTCGGTCTCGTAGCAACTCATCGCCTCCAGCTTGGTGTCGAGCGTGCGGGTGACGTCGATGTACAGCGACGGGGTGAACGGGCAGTCGGCGGACCAGGCCCATTCCGTGGACGACGGGGTCTCGAACACGGCGAACCGGCGCAGCCCCGGAAGCACATAGGGGCGGCAGGCGGTCCAGGCGGCGCGCGCCACGACCCCGTGATCGGCGTTCACGTCGCCGGGGAAGTGCGTGTACACCAGCTCCGGGCGTACCGCGTCGACCACCGCCTCCACTCGCTGGACCACGTCGATCAGCGGGAGTGCGTCCAGCCGCTGGTCGGGCAGTGGCCAGAGCTCCAGGGAGGTCAGACCGAGCACCTGCGCCGCACGCTGCGCCGCCTTGACGAGCTCCTCGGCCAGTCCCTCGCGGTACCGGCTCGAGGCTCCCTCGGTGAGGACGACGGCGTGCACGTGATCGCCGTCCCTGATGTGCCGGGCCAGGGTGGCGCCCGCGCCGAGCAGCTCGTCGTCGGGATGTGCGGCCAGGACCAGTACGGTGCTCATCGCACGGCCTCCTCGGGCCGCGGGCCTTCGCCCAGCACCCAGCGGGCCACCGCGGGCGGCACGGCCTCGAACCGCGCACCGGGCCGCAGACCGGCCCGCCGGGACCAGCGCGTCGCGGGCTGCGGCGGCCGGCCCTGACCGCTCATGTGGGTCACCAGGACGCTGCCGCTCCGGGTGGCGACCCGCACACCGCACTCCTCCACGGCGAGCACCGAGCCCGACGGCCCGGCGGGCTCGTCACCGCGCGGCGGGCGGGTGCGCCAGACCATCACCCGCTCGCCGTCCAGCACGCTGAACGCTCCCGGGTACGGGGTGGTCAGGGCCCGCACCCAGTCGTGCACCGCGGGCGCCGGACGGCCCCAGTCGATGACACCCATACCGGGCGTACGGCGAGGCAGCACGTCACCCTCGGCGGGATCCTGCGGAACACGCGGAGCGGTGCCTGTGAGCAGGCCGGGAAGGTGCGTGCGCAGCATGTCGGCGCCGGCCCGGGCCACCCGGTCGTACACGGTGCCGCAGGTGTCCTCCGGCCCGATGAGCACCGTGCGCCGGTCGACGATGTCACCGGTGTCCGCCCCGGGGTCGAGCATCATCATGGTGTTGCCGGTGAGGGTCTCACCCCGCAGAATCGCCCAGTTCACCGGAGCACGGCCGCGGTGGCGCGGCAGCAGGGAAGCGTGGAAGCCGACACAGCCGTGCCGTGGCACGGACAGCAGTTCGGGGCCGAGCAACCGGTTCCAGCCGACGACCACCAGCAGGTCCGGGTCCAGCGCACGTATCCGCGTCACCATGGCCGGTGTGTCGAGATCGGTCCCGCGCAGCACCGGAACGCCGGCGGCCCTGGCGGTCCCCGAGAGGTCTACGGCGCCCGACAGCCGGCGCCGGTCGTCGTCAGGCGGCGTGATCACCGCCGCGAGACGGACCAGCGGGGACTCCAGCAGGGCCGTCAGCGCTGCCTGCGCCTCGTGCACGGCCCCGATGAGGACCACGCGGCCAGGTCGGTGTACGGCGGAGGAGTGATCGGATGCTGTGCGCATGACGGTGCCTTCCGGGTCGGGTGCCGCGCGCGGCCACGACACGGGCAAGGGTCACCAGCATCACCGTGGTGACCAGGTACGCGATGCTGGACGCCACGGCCGCGCCGACCGCCCCGTACCGGGGAATCAGCAGGACGTCCAGCAGGACGGTCACGGCGACGCCGACCCCCATGCCCCAGGAATTCACACCGGGCCGGCCGACGCCGAACAGATAGGCCGTGGACACGGCCGCCGCGCCCTCGACGGACAGTCCGACCAGCAGGATGCAGGCGGGGACGACCGCGTCCGTGAACGCCTGGCCGTACAGCAGCGGCAGCATGATCACCGACGCGCCCACCAGCGGCGGCACCAGCAAGGCGGTGAGCGCGGTGGCCCGCGGCATGATCCGGCGCACCTCCTCGCCGGCAAGCCGTGGACCGTCCCGGGCGAACCGCGGGTAGAGCACGTAGTGCATCGCCACGGCGGGCAGCCGCATCAGCTCGGCGAACTTGGACGCGACGGCGTACACACCGAGCACCGCCGGGCCGGACAGCGCGCCCACGATGACGAAGTCCAGCCGGAGGTTGACCAGCAGCAGCACGTTGCCCAGCTGGCCGCGGGCCCCGTAGCGCAGCACCTCGGCGGCGAGCGGCGTCGAAGGCCGGCCCCGTCGGCGTCCGAATCCGGTGCGCACCAGCCGGCCCAGCGAGGTGACCGTGGCGGCCGTCCCCCCACCGAGCAGCCCGGCGACCACGGCGTCGGCGTCGCGCAACCCGGCGATCAGGGCCAGCCCGTAGGCGGGCAGGAAGAGCAGTTCCTCCGCGACGATGACCAGGTTGGCGCCCCGCATGTCGGCCTGTCCCTGGCAGCAGGCCTTGCCCCACACGGTGAGCAGCTGGGTGATCACGGTGACCGCCAGCAGGGCCAGCTGCCACCGCGGCACGGTGGTGAACAAGCCGTCGAGCAGCGGAACCGCGGCCAGCCACAGCAGGGCGCCCAGGGCCGAACCGGCGGCGGCGAGCAACGCCAGAGTCGGCCGCAGCCCGGGATCGTCCCGCCGCTCGCCCGCGAGGAAGTAGGCGCTCGCCAGCGGCAGCCCGCAGCTGACCACGACACCCGTCAGCCAGGGCAGCACCCGCAGCAGCGCGTACTCGCCGAGCACCTCGGCCCCGGACAGCCTGGCGACCAGAAGGCTGGCGACGAAGACCATGCACACCGCGACGCCCTGGGCCGCCAGGTTGCCGACCATGCTGCGGCGCCCCAGGGCCGGCGCCCGCTGCCCGGTCCCGTGGTCCTGCGCGCCGGTTCCGCTCATGCCGGGTCTCCGCGTCCTCCGGCGGGGGACGGAACCGTGACCGCGCGGCCTTCAGCGGTCGGTCGGCCGTACGGATCGTCCGGGTCCGGTTCGGTCGCCAGCACCGCCACCATCGCAAGCAGCATCCACAGGAAGCGGAAGTGCAGCACCTCGTAGTAGGCGCCGGCCACCGCCAGGCCCAGAAGTGCCGCCACGAGTCCGGCCGGCCGGGGGACCTGGGCGGCGAAACCCGTACCGGGAGGCGCGCGCAGCACCCGGGAGGACCGCCAGGCCGCGGACATCAGCAGGGTCAGCAGCGCGACCACGCCCAGTGGGCCGCGTTCGACGAGGGCCGCCAGATAGTCGTCGTGGGCTTCCTTCGCGTACGGGAAATCCCGGTCCTGGAGGAGCTGTTTCGTCGTGCCCGGCCCCGAGCCGGTCAGCCACTGCCGGTCGTACAACTGGAGGCTCTCGCGGACCAGCACGCCGCGCTGCTCCGTGCTGGCCCCGCTGCGGCCCAGGGTGTTCACCAGCTCCGTCTGCTGGGACAGCAGCGCCCGGTCCTGCACATGGGTGAGGGGCGTCGTCGTGAGGGCGGTGCCGATCACCAGGGCGGGGGCCAGCACGATGGCAGCCGCGGCGACCGGACCGGCCTTGCGGCAGATCGTGTACGCGGCGAGGAGGACCAGGCCGGCGCACAGGGCGAGGACGCCGCCGTTCGACTGGGTGAGCAGCAGCGCCCAGAGGAGCATCGTGTAGCCGTACCAGCGCAGCGCACGGGCGCGCGGGCGCTGGGCGGCGTACACCATGAAGAGCGACACCACCCAGTACGTGGCGGCGTAGTTGGGGTCGCCCAGGGTGAACAGTTTTCGGTCGCCCTCGGTCGGAGAGATCCCCTCGACAGCGGTGATGTGCGCGAGCGTGGCGCCCACCAGCACGGACGCCCAGACCACGGACGCGTAGGCGAACGCAGCCGTGAGCAGGCGGAGGACGCCCGGCCTGCGTGCGATGTTGTACAGCGCGACGCACCAGGCCAGCAGCAGAGACTCCTTGGTCAGGTTCACCAGCGAGGTGCCCGGCAGCGGCCCGGCCAGGCCCGCGACGGCACCGCTCAGCAGCAGGAGGGCGCCGGCCAGGCTGTACGGGGCGCCGAGCCGCCGGCCGCAGGTTGCCGCCCACAGGAAGCTCACCAGCACCATCGCCACGGTGAGCAGGTCCACCGGTGAGCTGTTGCCCGGGCCGGCGGGGCGCAGGATCGGCTGGAACACCATCGCCGCGCAGGCGATGAACGTCACCGTGCGCAACAGCGTCTCGTGCCGGGCGCCGACCGGTGACGTCAGTGAGGTGCGCCCGGGCGTGAACCCGGCGGTCACTGTGGCCATGACGTCTCCTCCTTCGAGGCCAGGCGGGTGAACGCCCGGAGCTGTGCGTGGGCGAATCCCGGATCCGTGGCCTCGGCGGCCACCGCGGCCAGCTCCGCGAGCACGGCGTCCCGCCCGCATGCGGCGGGCAGCCCGAGCCGTCGCAGCGGCGCACCGAGGAAGCCGCGTACCAGGCGCGGATACCACCCCGTGCCGTCCAGCGCGTAGGCCAGGGCCGCCCCGGGTCTCCCGGCGACCAGTCCCGGGTGGCCGGGGACCCGGTGGCCGGGCCTGGTGCGCCGGTCGAGGTATTCGCAGTAGGCGACGACGAACCGGGCAGGATCGGCCAGGGGGTTGCCGGCTGTTCGTGCGTGCTCCCAGTCGACGACACCGGAGACCCGGCCGCCCCGCACCAGGACGTTCCCGGGCCAGAAGTCGCCGTGCACGGCGGTTTGGGGAACTGCGTACCGTCGCAGCCGGCGGCGCAGCGCGTGCAGTTCCTCAAGGGCGCGCTCCGCGCTCGGAGCGCCGCTCAGCTGCCCGTCCAGGACCTCGGCGACGCGTGGCGCGAGGTCGAGCGGCTCGGTCTCGCCGGTCGTGGCCGACTGCAGCGCGGCCAGCCAGACCGCCGCCGCGGCGAAGTCCGCCTGCACCGGCGCGGGACGTGTGTGGTGTCGTGGACGGTGATACGCGACCAGCATCGGCATTCCCGGAAGGGCGGTCGTCGCCAGCGCCGGCAGGCCCCGGTGCCGCAGCAGGCCCACGACGGTCGGCACGGCAGGACGGGCTTCGCCCAGCGGCAGCGCCGCCAGGGCCTGCAGCCGGTCGGCCTCCCGGACGACGCCCGCCGCCGCTTCGGGCAGGGCCGGAACCTTCACGGCCAGGGTGGGCAGTTCCCCACCGGGCGGGAAGACCAACAGGATGAGACGGGCGTCCGGATCGTGGCTGTGGTCCAGCAGCAGCAGCGACCCGCTCGCGGAGAGCAGGCGGCGGACCGTGCTCCGCGCGGTACCGGATGGTTCGGCATCGCTGTCCGGAGCGGGAACGGTCAGCCGCGGCACGCAGCGCCGCACCGCCGGAACCGTCAGTGCCGCCCGGGCGGCGGGGTAGAGCCACCCCGGGAGTGGCGGGGGCACGGCGAGCAGCGACTCGCGCACGTAGGACAGCACCGCCGTCCGGTCCTCGGCCACCACGATCGGGTGCCGTCGCGACGGCAGCGTCACGTACCGCCGCCCGGGGGGCAGCAGTTCGCGCCACATCCGGTCCCGTGGCGGCGCCGCGCTGCTCATGACAGCACCGCGAACGGTCTCAGTCTGGCGACCGGCCGGACCAGGCCGTTGCCCGAGAGGATGGCGACTGCCGCGTCGACCCCGGCGTCGTCCAGTTGGGGTACGTCGCGTGGCGCGGCCCGGTCGTAGGTGAAGCGCGTGGTGTGCCGGCGTTGGGGGTCCGGTCCGCTGCGGCCGCTGCGCTCGAACGCGCTGATGATGCTGCCGGTTCCGTGACAGGCGGTGTAGAGGCTGCGGTCCGCCTGCGGTGCCGGGACGCACAGGAACGACGAGGTGCGGTTGGTGCCGGGCACCAGGAGCGGCTGGCCGGTGTGCGCGAAGGCGGGGTGACCCGCCATCATCTGCGGCGTCCAGGCGCGGGTTGCGTTGTGCCGGTGCACGAATGCCGGCTCGCCGCCGACGAGTTCCTCGTAGACGGAGTTGTGCGGGGAGTCCACCACGAGCCGCAGTCCGGCCCCGAAGGCCGCGCGGGCGAAGATCCGCAGTGAGGCGTAGGTGGCGAGGCGGTAGGCGAAGCCGTAGTTCATGGCGAGCCGCTGGGCGAGCAGCACCCGCCGGCCCTCGTCGCCCTCGATCGGCACGGAGGGACAACCGTGCCGGAAGTACGCCGCGTATCGTTGCCGTGCCTCGGCCGGGCTGCCCGCCGTCAGCAGGTGCGACAGCGGCTTCTGTACGGCCATCTCCGCCCGCAGCAGCCGGGAGGCGGCCTGCCGACGTGCGTACATCTCGCCGATCTGGCCGGTCAGCACACCACCGCCGTTGTGGAACTGCAGGGTCACCTGCCCCTGGTGCACGCCGAGGCGGTCGGCGATGTCCCGCTCCAGCACCTCCTCGACCTCCTGGAGCTCCAGGAAGTGCGTACTGGGGCCGATGCTGCCGAAGCGCAGCCGGGCCAACTGCACACAGAGCCACGGCAGTTCCCGGCGGGCGCGCCGTGCTCCGCCGTACTCCTCGACCGGGAGCTGCCCGAACTCCTCGATCCGCTCGATGTCCGCGGTGTCGACGGCGAACCGCTCGGCGGCGAACCGGGCGCCTTCCACGGCGGCCCGCAGCACTTCGGCGCGGGACAGCTCGAACTTCCACCGTGGCGGGTCGGGGTAGCGCTGCCTGACCCGTCGGTAGAACTCCTCGACGGCGGTCGCGGAGGGCCGGGGCACATCCAGCACGGCGAGCGCCATGCCGCAGTTCAGGGCGGCGTCGGTGAGGGTGGGCCGGATCGCTCCCCGGGTGGCCACCGCGATGCTCGACGGCATCTCCGACTTGCCCTTGTGGCTGAAGTCCGGCAGCACGACCGGCGGCGCGGCCAGGTCCGCCGTCCCGGTGCCCCCGCGGACCCGGGCGAGCAGCGCCGGATCGGCCGGTGCCTCGGTACTGTCGAACACGGTGAGGTCGGCCCGGGACCCGGTGGCCGGGTCGCGGTGCTGTCCGCTGATGATGTCGACGCGCACGGGGACTCCTCGGGTTCAGGGCAGTTCAGAGACGTGACGACCGCGATGGGGCGTAGGCGGCGGTCAACTCTTCGCCCAGCGCCTTGCTGTTGAAGCCGTCGCCGATCCGCATGTAGGCCTCCGCGGCCATCCGGGCGGCTTCCCGCGGGTGATCCAGCAGATGCCCGATCGCCAGGGCGAGCAGATCGGGCCGCTCCGGCGGTACGAGCAGCCCCGTACGGCCCGGCACCACGACGTCCGGCACCGAGTTCACGGCCGTGGCCACGACGGGAATCCCGCTCACCATCGCCTCGACGACGGCGACCGGTAGCCCCTCGTAACGGCTCGGAAGGGCGAACACGTCGAAGGCCGGCAGCAGGTCCGGGACGTCGGAGCGCTCTCCGACGAACACCACCCGCGCGCGCTCGCGTACGGCCAACTCCTGTACCCGCCCGGCCAGTTCGCCACTGCCCACCCACACACCGGTGAGGCCGGGCCGGTGCAGTGCGGCCAGCGCGTGGACGAAGGTTTCGGGCGACTTCTGATAGGCGAGCCGTCCGACGGCCCCCACCACCGGGCCCGCGCCGGTGAGGCCGAGCGCCTCGCGGGCCCGCGCCCGGGTGGCCGGCGTCCTGGTCGGCGTGTCGTGGTCCACCGGAACGCCGATGGTGCGGACGCGCTCCGGGGCCACCAGACCACGGCGCACCACCTCGACCGCCACGGCCGTGCCCACACACAGCGCCACGTCGGTGAAGCGCCCGACCCGCCGCTCGATCCGGATGTACGCTCCGCGCCGCACGGCGGACTGGAACTCGTGGTAGGGCAGCCCGTGGAACGTGTGGACGATACGGGGCACCCCGGTCCGGTGCGCCGCCAGCCGCCCCAGCGCGCCGGCCTTGGCGCTGTGGGTGTGCACGACGTCGAATCCGCACTGCGCGCAGAGGGCGGTCAGCCGCCGCAGCGCCCGCAGGTCGTCGCCGGGCGTGATCGGCGAGCGCAGCGCGGGCTCGAGGATCACCTCGAAGCCGGACTCGGCGGCGAGGTCGAGCAGCCGGTCGCCACGGCCGGTGATGAGCGTCGTGCGGTACGCGGCCGGGTCCAGGGCCTGTGCCCCGCGCAGCGCGACGATTCCGGCTCCGGCCTCGAACCGGGTGACCACGGTGCCCACGTGCAGTCTGGTCATGGCATTGCCTCCGCTCGCTCGGAAGCCTCGGTGGCGAGGCGGTACAGCGCGGCGAGCCCTTCCTCCGGCCGGTCGCCGAGCACGATCTCGTGTGCGGGCAGCCGCCGGGCGATCTCCAGCGCCGCCGCGCTGATCGGCGGGTGGGCAGGCCCCCTGCCGGTGCCCAGTGCGAGGGCGGCCGCGAAGGGCCAGTAGCGGCGCAGTTCCCCGGCCGTGTACGTGCCGGCGGCCAGGGCCCGCGCCGCCCGCGCGGGGTCGAGGGGATGCACCTCAGGACGGCCCGAGGCCTCTCTGCGCAGCAGCACGAGCCGGTTGGGACGCAAGGTGTCCAGCCGCCCCGGCAACGGGCACTCGGTGCGCCCGTGGGCCATGCGTCTGCCGCCGCCGTCCTCGACCCGCATCGGTTCGACCAGACCGTGGACGTCCCGTCCGTCGGTGACGCACAGGTTGTCGGAGCAGGCGTGTTCTCCGGCCGCTACGGCGCCCAGCAGCAGCGACGACCGACCCGTCCCGCCCGGCCCGGCCAGCAGGGGTACGGACGGGCCGATGGTCACCGCGGAGGCGTGCATCGGCACCCGGCCCCGGCACCCCGCCCACCACAGCGCCGGATATTGCAACAGTGTCGCCCGGACCAGCAGATGGAAACGGGAGCGCAGCAGCCGGGAGGCCAGGTGCTCCCGTACCGGCGGGCGCCACCGGGCCTCCACCGTGAGCTGCCCGGCAGCGACCGTCAGCCGCAGGTCGAACCCGCTGCCGCAGGCGTTGCACAGCACCACCGCCCCGCCCCGGGCGTAGCCGCCGCGGGTGAGCGGCGCCCACCCGCGGACGTCGAAGGGTGTGTGTCGCGACTGCACTTCGACGTGCACGTCGGCGGCGGATCCGGCGGCTGGCTGCCAGGCCCGGGCGCCGCCTTCGGCCAGCAACCGGGAGAGGGGGGCCCAGCGGCAGTCGACCAGGAGCCGTTCCCCCGCCTGGATCAGTTCGGCGTGCATCGGACACGCTCCTATCGAGCGGTTTCGGCGGAGCGACGGGGGCGCGTTTCGAAGCGCGGCCGACGGCGGCGGGCGGGATCGCCCAGCACACCGATCACCGGCCAGCCGGTCGTGGCCACCAGGTTGCGCACCCTGCGCAGCTCGGCGTACGGCGGCAGATCGGGTTCCACCGCGACCAGGACGTGCCGTGCGCCGTCGGAGACGTCGTTCACCTGGTGCAGCGCGCGGACCCGGACGGAGGGGACGGCGGGCCGGGCCGCGGCGATCCGGGTGACATGGCGGTGGTCCGTCGGGGCAGTGTCCTCCCGGACTTCCGTGTCTTCCCGGACGGCGGTGGCCGCGCGTGCCGGGGTCAGCGTCCGGATGCGCCCCGGGCGCTCGTGCCGGTCGGCGCCGTCCGGCGGCGGTCCCGCGGTGTGCGGAACGCCGGGGCGGCCGGAGCGGAGCCCCGTGCCCGCGAACGGGCCGGGGGCGCCGACCACGGCGAGCCGTGCCTCGAGTTCCTCCCCGAGTTCGGCCAGGCGCTCGTCGGCGACCGCTCCGGTCAGTACCACCGTGCCCGCTCCGACGCGGGTGACGGCCCGGCGCAGCGCGACGGCGGTCTCGTCGTCGACCGTGGGACGCGTGCCGGGACCGCCGTCGCGGGTGCGGCCGTCGGCCACGGGAAGCCGGCCCAGCACCGGTGCGTCGAGCTCGCGGCCGAAGGCGGCCTGGCCGGCCACGTGCGGCCGGAGAGTCTCCAGCACCATGGCCGCCAGCAGCCCGGCCACCAGCCCGCCCACACCGGCCAGTGCCAGATCGGTGCGGGACAGCGGGGCCGCCGGCACCGCGTTTCCGGCCGGCGACAGCAGCGAGGCCGTGCTGTCGCCCAGGCCTGCGGCCTGCGCCGCGCGCAGCGAGCCCTGGATGTCGAGGATCTGCTGGTCCAGGGATCCGAGTTCGGCAGTGAGCCGTCCGGACTCTGCCGCGCTCTTCACGTTCGGCAGTTCTCCGGCGACGCGCACCCGCTCCGCCTGGAGCGCGTGTTCACGGTCCGTCAGCTGGGTGACCAACAGGTTTCCGGAGCCGTTGAAGAAGCCCACGAGCTGCTCCGACAGTGCGCCGGCCAGTTTCTCCGCCGTTCTGGGATTGCGGTCGGTGACCTTGACGGTGAACACCGCGGAACCGCCCAGCCGGGACACCGTGGTCTCGTGGGCCACCTGGGCCGCGGTGCGGTCGGTGAGCTTCGCCTGCTTCAAGGCCGCGTCGACGACCGAGCCACTGGTGGCGACGGCCTTCACACGGCTCAGCATGGCGTTGGCCTGGACCTCCGTCGTGGGCAGTGTGGCGGATGCCTGGACGCGGGCCTTGGAGACGTAGGCGCGTCCGGTGGAGAGTCCGAAAGCACCCACGACGAGCATCGGCAGGAGGACGAACAGCACGATCAGCCGCCAGTGTCCACCGACGGTGCGGCGCAGAGCTTCGTTGAATTCCATCGCACATCCTCAGTAAGATCACAAAACATCTTTTGTCTGAATTGTCAGGATGGTGGAGTGCGTAGAGGTTCCGGGATCCTCGTGGTCGGGCTGCTGCTGTCGGCGGCGCTCTCCTGCGGTCGGGAGGTCCCCGAGCCTGCACCGCCGTTCCTCTCCGTAGCGCTCAACACCACGGATCCGGCCACCGTGCGCTACGGCTACTCGCTGATCGACGTCACGCCGGATCGCGTCTCGGAGGTCACCACGCGTCAGCGCGCTCTGGTGTGGCTCGGCGGGTACGACAAGGTGCGCTGCGCCTGGACCTGGAGCGATGCGGAGGTCAGGATGCGGTTCGCGCGGTATGGGCTGGCCCGCTCGCCCCGAGTTGCCGGATATTTCGTGGCGGACGAGCCCAACACCGACCTCAACTGCCCCCGGGCCGCGGCCGAGGTGCGCAAGCGGTCGGCGCTCGTACGCTCCCTCGATCCGGACACCGACCACTTCACGGTGGTGAACGTGGACGATCCCGACCAGTTCGCGGCCTTCCGCGGCGCGACGGATGTGATGAGCGTCAACGTCTATCCCTGTCTGGCTGCCAAGCCCTGTGACTGGTCGCGGATCCCGCAGGCGCTGGCGCGGCTGCGCGAGGCGGGCGTCACGCGCTACATGGGCATGCTCCAGGTGTTCTCCTTCGAGCAGTGGCGCTGGCCCACAGCTGCCGAGCTGACCGGCATGATCGCGCAGTGGCAGCGCTCCGACTGGCTGGGGCAGCTGACGTTCTCCTGGGAGTACAAGGGCAGCAGGCTGGCCGACCACCCGGAGCTGCTCCGCGTGCTGAAGAGGCTCAACGACGCACCGCACGAGCTGTTCCCGCTTCCCTGACTTGCGGATATTTCATACGCTTACGGCGTATACATACACTTTTGACCGCTTTGGCGGCGCCGTCAAGAGGGGTGCGGTCACGCGAGGCGTCCGGATGGGTTGACCGGGATCATCCGGAAGGTGATGATGTATGTATACATCGTAAATATACGGTGATTCAGGTGAATCAAGATCCGGTCATGAGCGCTCCCATTGAGGACTACGCCCTCATCAGCGACCTGGAAACCGCCGCGATGGTGGGCAGGAACGGGTCCGTAGACTGGCTGTGTCTGCCCCGCTTCGACTCGCCGCCCTGCCTGGCCGCGCTGCTCGGCACGGCGGACAACGGATTCTGGCGGGTCGCGCCCGTCGCCCGCGGCACCTGTGCGCGCCGGTCGTACCAGCCGGACACACTGGTCCTGGAATCGGAGTGGGCGACCGCGACCGGGGCGGTACGGGTCACGGACTTCATGCCGCCCCGCGCCCAACACCCCTGCATCGTACGGCTGGTGGAAGGGCTGGAAGGGGCCGTGCACCTGCGCAGCGAACTGCGGCTGCGCTTCCACCACGGCAGGGTCCTCCCCTGGATCAGGGTGACCGACGACTGCACCGTCGCGGTCGCCGGGCCGGACGCCGTATGGCTGCACGCCGACGGTCCGGTACGGGTGCGGCGCACCGTCGGCTGTTCCGCCTCCACGGTCCTCGACTTCACCGTCCCGGCCGGACGACGGCTGGCGCTGACCCTGGTGTGGGCGCCGTCCCATCTGCCCGCGCTGCCCGCGCCGTTGTGTGTGCCCGCCGAGACGATCCTGAAGGAGACCGGCGACTTCTGGTGGCGTTGGAGCGCCCAGTGCCGCTACGAGGGACCGTGGCGGGACGCCGTCGTGCGGTCCCTGATCACGCTGAAGGCACTGACCTACGCGCCCACCGGCGGTATCGTCGCGGCGCCCACCACCTCGCTGCCCGGCTGCATCGGCGGAGAGCGCAACTGGGACCACCGGTACTGCTGGCTGCGCGACTCCACCCTGACCCTGTCCTGTCTGCTGCGCAGCGGCTACCGCGACGAGGCGACCGCCTGGCTGGACTGGCTGGTGCGGGCCGTCGCGGGCGATCCCGCCGATCTGCAGACCGTGTACGGCGTCGGAGGGCAGCGTCTCCTGCCGGAGACCGAGGCACCCTGGCTGCCGGGCTACGAGGGCTCGCGGCCGGTACGGTTCGGGAACGCCGCGGTGAGCCAGTTCCAACTCGACGTGTACGGCGAGGTGCTGGACACCCTGCACCTCTCGCTGCGGGCCGGGATCCCGCTGCCGGCCCATGTGTGGGACCTGGTCGAGGCACTCATGGGCCACCTGCTCGCGCACTGGCGCGAACCCGACCAGGGACTGTGGCAGGTCCGGGGCCCGGGCAGGCAGTTCGTGCACTCCAAGGTGATGGCGTGGGTGGCCGCCGACCGTGCGCTGCGGATGGGGGAGCTGCTCGGCCGGAACGGCACCTCGGGCCAGTGGCGGGCCATGCGGGACGAGGTGCACCGGCAGGTGTGCCGGAAGGGCTGGGACGTGGCGCAGGGTTCCTTCGTGCAGTCGTACGGCTCGTCGGCCCTCGACGCATCGGCCCTGCTGATTCCACGGCTGGGTTTCCTCCCGGCCCGTGACGAGCGGGTGCTCGGCACCGTCCGGGCGATGCGCGGACTCACCCGCGGCGGGTTCGTGCGGCGGTACGCGCAGGGCACGGACGGTATGCGCGGGCGCGAGGGAGCGTTCGTCGCCTGCTCCCTCTGGTACGCCGACGCCCTCGCCGCCACCGGGCACCCGCGGCAGGCACGGGAGGCCTTCGAACGTGTCCTCGCGATCCGCAACGACGTCGGCCTGCTCTCCGAGCAGTGGGACCCGGACGCCGGCCGCCAACTGGGGAACACCCCCCAGGCGTTCAGCCACATCGCCCTGGTGGAGACGGCGTTCGCCCTGTCAGCAGGATCATCCCCGAGTCCCCGTAGTCCGGAAGCGTCGGATCGGAGTCGATCCGGGTCACCGTGAGCTCCTCGGTCAGCGGCGCGAACACCTCCCGGACCGTGTCCGGGTCCACGGGACAGCCCGGCCACCACGAGTCGCGGCCGATGCGGTACGTCGGCATGTTCTCCATGAACGCCGCCACCAGCCGCCCGCCGGGCACGACGGACCGCGCGAAACGGCCGCAGAACTCCGTGAACTCCGCGAAGTCCTCGCTCGCGCCTTCCGCCACGAAGTGCATCGACGCCAGCTCGTAGCCGCCCGGCTCGACGGCCCGGACGTCCGCGTGCACGACCCGCACGCGCGACAGCGCCGTCGACAAGTCCGCCGGAAGGTTCGGGTCGAGCCGCCGGCCCAGCTCGTAGAAGGGCAGCCAGCCGGCGTCGGGGCCGTTGTGGAGCTGCCGCAACAGATAGGCCACGTTCGCCGCGCCCGCCTCCACGGCGTCGATACGGCGGCTCGCCGAGGCGGCCAGCATCAGCGGGTACAGGTTGGGTCCTGCGCCGAACTCCAGGGACCGTGTGATGCTCCCGGGCGGGATGGGGCGGTAGAACGCACAGTGGTGGGCGATCACCGCCGCGTCGCAGGGATGCAACTCGCGGTAGTTCTCGGCGAGATAGTCCTCGACGGGCCAACTGCCCCAGTCCACGTCGTCGTTGCGGATCGGCGGGGGAGAGGGCTCCCAGGGTCGGGTCATCCCGGGCTCAGCTCCTGCGCCGCAGGGTGTAGCGCCGTGAGAGCCCGGTCAGGGCGTCGTTGAGCCGGTCGATGTCCTCGTCGGAGTTGAGCGTCGTGATCTGCACACGGAAGCCGACCCGGTCGCGCGGCACCAGCGGGTAGGCGGCGAGGGTCACGTAGATGCCCCGGTCCCACAGGAATCCGGCGACCGCCTCCAGTTCGGACGCGTCGACGAGCGGGATCTCCACGATCGGCAGCCGATGGCCGGTGGGCGCGTCCAGACCCAGGGCGTCGACGTGGTCCAGCACCCGCACCGACTTGCGGTGCAGCTCGGCCCGGATCGCGTCCCCCCGCCGGTCGTTGACCTCCAGACCGGCGAGCGCCGTCGCCAGGGAGGCCGTCGGCGAGGGGCCCGAGTACAGGTAGGGCGCCGCCGCGACCTTGAGGTGGTCTTTCAGCCGGGAGGGCAGCGCGAGGAAGGCCAACAGGGACGAGTACGCCTTGGAGAAGCCGCCGACGAGCACGATCCCGTCGTACGACTCGCCCGTGTGCCGCACCACACCGTTGCCCCGGGACCCGTACGGGCACAGTTCGTCCGCCGTCCGCTCCCCGATGACGCCGAAGCCGTGTGTGTCGTCGATGTACAGCGTCGCGCCCCGCTCCCGGCAGAGGCCGGCCAGCACGGGAAGATCGGGGATGCCGCCGGTCATGCTGTCGACGCCGTCCAGACACACGAGCCGGGGCGCGCAGGACGGTACGGCCCGAAGCAGGGCGTCGAGTTCGTCGGGCCGGTCGGCGCGGAACCGCCGCAGGGTCGCGCCCTGGCCGCGCGCCGACACACAGCCGTCGTACACCGTGCGGTGCGCCCTGGCGTCGACGAAGACGTGCCCCTGGTCGGCGAGGACGGGGATCACCGAGGCGTGGATCAGGGTGGCGGTCGGCAGCAGCAGCGTGTCCGGCGCGCCGAGCAGCGCCGTGAGCCGCTCCTCGATCGCGGGATACAGATGCGGACTGCCCAGCAGCCGCGACCAGCTGGGGTGCGTGCCCCACTGCCGTACGGCCGGTCCGATCGCGTCCATGATCTCGGGGTCCCAGTCGAAGCCCAGGTAGTTGCAGGAGGCGAAGTCGATCAGCCAGTGGTCCCCGCTGCGGATGTGCCGGCCGCGCACCTCGTCCAGGACCGCGTCGCACATGGGGCTGGTCCGGCGCAGCTGTGCGAGCTCGGCCCAGCGTGGATCACGGCGGACTTCCCGGAGTCCGGCGGCGGTTTCTCGCATGGCGGTTGCTCCTTCTCAGCGGCCGTGGTGCCGCTGGTTGTGCCGCCGAAGGACCTGCTCGCCCTGCTCCACCGTCATCGGCCGCGCGAACAGATACCCCTGCCCGAACCGGCAGCCGATACCGGCCAGGAGCTCGCGCTGCGCCGGCTCTTCGATGCCCTCGGCGATCACCTGGAGTCCGAGCGTGTCGGCGAGGCGGACGATTCCCTCGACGAGCGCCACCTGCCGGGGATCCTGCGGGATGTCGTCGATGAACGTCTTGTCGATCTTGAGTACGTCGATGGGGAACTCCCGGAGATAGCGTAGCGAGGAGTACCCGGTCCCGAAGTCGTCGACGGCGATCCGTACGCCCAGATCCTTCAACTCCCGGGTGAGCGCGTCGATCTGGTCGTCCCGCTGCATCAGCACCGACTCGGTGAGTTCCAGTTGCAGCGATCCCGGGACCAGTCCAGGGGTGTCGAGGGCCCGGCACACCTCGTCCAGGAACCCCGTGTCCCGCCACTGCCGCGCGGACACGTTGACACTGATGTACGGCGGTGTCGCGCACTGGCTGCCGTGCTGCAGCCGCGCCATGTCGGACGTGGCGTTCCGCAGCACCCAGGCGCCCAGCGGCGTGATGTGCCCGGTCTCCTCGGCGAGCGGGATGAACTGCTGCGGGGGCACCAGACCCCGCCGGGCGTGCGGCCACCGGGCCAGCGCCTCGAAGCCGACGACCTCGTCCGCGGTGATGTCCACAACAGGCTGGTAGCGCAGCGCGAACTCCTCCCTGGCGATCGCGGTGTCCAGCCGCGCCCGCAGATCGTGCCGCTCCGCCATCCGCTCGCGCAGCTCGGGCCGGAAGCTGCGCCACTGGCGCTTTCCGGCGGCCTTGGCCGCGTACAGTGCCAGATCGGCATGGGCCAGCAGGTCCTCGGCGTCCGTGCTGTCCATCGCCGTGGCCACACCCACGCTGGCCGAGACGCTCACCGAGTCGTCGGCCAGATGGAAGGGCCGGTTGAGGGTCTGGATCACCTGGGCGGCCAGCAACTCGGCGTCCAGGGGCTGCCTGGCGTCCTCCATCAGCACCGCGAACTCGTCACCGCCGAGTCGCGCAGCGGTGTCCGTGCGGCGCAGCGTCTCCGACAGACGCGCGCCGACCGCGGCGAGGAGCCGGTCGCCGACCGAGTGGCCCAGCGTGTCGTTGACGATCTTGAAGTCGTCCAGGTCGACGAAGAGCAGGCAGGTGAGTGCCGGCTCCCGGCGACCGCGCAGCAGTGCGCGCTCGGTGCGCTCCAGGAGCAGCGTCCGGTTGGGCAGTCCGGTCAGCGAGTCGTGGAAGGCCCGCTGGGTCAGCTCGTGCTCCAGCTGCCGCTGTTCGGTCACGTCCCGAAGGGTCACCACCAGCCCGCCCACGGTCTTGTCCTGCCGCAGGTCACGGCAGGACACCTCCACCTCGATACGAGCGCTGTCCCGCAGCACCCACCAGTGGTCGTGGGCCTCCTCCCGCCGGTCCCCGCACAGGTCCTCGAGCGTCCGGTCCGCCCGCTCGCGGTCCCGTGGATCCAGCAGGTCCCGCAGCGCGGTACCGCTGAGCCGGGCGCTGCCGAACACGGCCTCTGCGGACGGGCTGGCGTACCGGACGGTCCAGTCGTCGTCGACGATGAGGATGACGTCCGAAGCGTTGCGCACCAGGGTGCGGAAGTACGCCTCGCTCTCCTTGCGGCTGATCTCCTGCCGCAGCGCGATGCGTTCCGTCGCCAGGCCCGCGTGCGAGGCCAGGATCTCCAGCGTGCCGCGCATCTCGCCGAGCCGGCGTTCGGGCCCCGCCGCGAGCAGCACGCCCGGCAGCTCGCCCCCGGCCGGCCGGCCGGGCTGGACCATGGGGCACACCAGGGCGGTCGGCAGGCCGTCGAGTCCGCCGGCCGTCTCCGGCCCGAGCGCGGCGGTGGGAACCATGAGCGTGCGGTGCAGGGCGAGAGCGGTCCGGCCGGCGCCGTCCCGGCCCAAGGACCGGTCGAGCAGCGCGTAGAGATCCTGGGCGTGTTCTGCCGACAGCACCGTGCTGCTGTGCTCGATCCCCGGTCCGAACAGTGCGCTCACCGCCGAGGCGCAGGTCTGCTCTATCTCCTGCGGCCGTGCCGCCGCCACCAGGGAGGCGGTCGCCGCACGCAGCGCCAGCTCACGGGTCACCGCCTTGCGATGGGCCACGACCATGCCCGCGAGCCGCAGGATCACCAGCAGGAACAGGAGACATGAGAAGACGGCGAGCACGGTCGCGTCCCGCACGTTGCCCGCATGCCCTTCGTAGAGCAGGATCGTGGGCGCGATCAGGGTGGCTCCGGTGAGCAGCAGCAGCCGCCACCGCTGGGGCGGAAGCGCGGATTCCGGTGGGGACTCCGGCGCGGTCAGCTCCGCCATGGAGGGATGCAGCGCGGCCAGTCCCCAGGCCGTGTAGAAGACGATCCAGCCGGAGTCCACGAGCGTGCCGGCCTGCCACATGTCGTTCAGCTGCAGGATCCCGTACGCGATGTCGAAGCCGAGCAGGGTGAGGGTGCCCAGGACCAGCAGCTGCACGGCGCGGTTGCGGCCGGAGACCGGGCTGGGGGTGAGCAGCCTGGCCAGCATGGCCAGCACCAGGACGTCGCCGAGCGGATAGGCGATGCTGATGGCCCGCTGCTGCCAGGTCAGGCCCTCCACCTGGGTCAGTGGCTGCACCAGATACACCCAGACCGGCAGGGCCAGGCCGGCGGTGATGATCAGCGCGTCCAGCAGGCTGGGCAGGTCACGGTCCGCCCAGCGGTACCGGACCAAGCCGAAGAGGCCCGCCGCGAAGAGCGGATAGGTGGCGAGATAGCACGCGTCCGCGGGGGAGGGGAACGGATTGGACGCGTGAAAGTACTCCTCCAGCACGTTGTAGGAGGTGTCGCCCGCGATGAAGGTCAGCAGTCCGCCGGCCAGCGCCCACCAGGGCCAGCGCTGCGCCGGCCGGTGGATGTGCACGCCGGTGAGTACGGCGGCGACGCCACTCAGCCCGATCACGGCCCAGAGTGGTGTGCGCGTCTCCGGGATGGACATGTACAGGCCGGTGACGACCACGATCAGCGTGATGTATACGGCCATCAACCGGTGCGCCAGATGCAAGGGCGAGCGCCTCCCCGATTCGGAGGTCACCGGGCCGCGAACGACTCGTCAATGATGAGGTACGGGTACAAAGCGTAGGCACGCCGGGCGCCGGGCTGCATCTCGTCACCGAGGGCCCGTCTGCCCCACCGTCCCGTGTTCGCCCCGCCTCATCGCTTCGTGTTCGGCCGGCGCGCGGAGTCGGTGTAGCCGTGCGGGTTGAGCCGCTGGAAGCGCCAGGCGTCGCGGCAGATGTCGGCCAGGTCCCGGGTGGGCCGCCAGCCCCAGGCGCGCGCCACCGCGCTCGCGTCGGCCACGAGCTCGGGCACGTCGCCCGGGCGGCGCGGCACGACCTCGTACGGAACGGGACGGCCGCATGCCGCGGAGAACGCGGCGACGACATCGAGGACCGAACTGCCCCGGCCGGCGCCCAAGTTGTACACATGCAGGCCCGGCTCGTCGGCCAGGTGGTCGAGCGCGATGCGGTGGGCCTCGACGGTGTCCATGATGTGCAGGTAGTCGCGGATCCCGGTGCCGTCC
This sequence comes from Streptomyces sp. NBC_01478, assembly GCF_036227225.1. GTDB lineage: Bacteria > Actinomycetota > Actinomycetes > Streptomycetales > Streptomycetaceae > Streptomyces. The sequence continues at coordinate 10,239,725 of NZ_CP109444.1, forward strand.
CGCGTGGCGTAGTCGGCGCCGAACACGGGGAGCCGTTCCCGTCGGCCGACGGCGACCTGTGCCACGTACGGCAGCAGGTTGCCGGGTGTGCCGCGGGGGTCCTCGCCGAGCAGCCCGCTGGGGTGGGCGCCGGCCGGGTTGAAGCAGCGCAGGCACAGCACGGTGTATTCGGGGCACCTGCGGCAGACGTCGGCGAGTATGTGCTCGCAGATCCACTTGGAGGCCGCGTACGGGTTGACGGGCCGGGCCGGGGTGGCTTCGTCGAGCGGGCCGTGTCCTGCGTCGCCGTAGAGCGCGGCGGTGGAGGAGAACACGAGCTGGTGCACCCCGTGCTCGTGCATGGTCCGCAACAGGGCGGTCGTGCCGCCGACGTTGATGTCGTAGTACTCGACGGGCCTTCGGGTCGAGGGACCCGCGGCCTTGTGTGCGGCGAAGTGCAGGACGGCGTCGACGGGATGGCGGTCGAAGACGGCCGAGAGGGCGGGCCGGTCACGGACGTCCAGTTCGTAGACGGCACCGGCGAAGCGGCCGGCGATCCGTTCGACCCGGGCGAAGGCCTGCGGCGTGCTGGTGGAGTAGTCGTCGACCACGATCAACTCATAGCCGTGGTCGAGCAGTTCGACACAGGCATGACTCCCGATGAAACCGGCTCCGCCAGTGACGAGGATGGTCGACGGCGGGCTCATCAGTCCGGCTCCTCACTGCCAGACATCGTACGTTTACGACGTATACAGGAAACTTTGAACCCTTTCGCGACGGGAGTCAAGCGGCGGCAGCCCTGTGGCAACCGGTTTCTGGCGAGACGCGTTACGTTGCCGTGTCCGTGAGCTTGCCCAGTCTTTTCGAAAGTTCGCCCAAGGTCTTGACGCCGTTTCCAAGCCGGAAGAAGCTCTGCCCCAACGCGTGACAACCGGTTTCTATTGGAGGTGGTGCGGTCATGCACCCACGTGCTGGTGCTCCCCTGAGCCGCCGACGATTTCTCGCCCTCTCGGCAACCGGTGCCGCGACCGGCGCGGCGGCCCTGAACGGCTGCGCCCTCCAGGTGTCGACCGGAGTGAGCGGAGCGGGCGAGACCATCACGGTCATGGCGAAGGCCGACGACCTCGGCCCCGACCTGGTCAAGCAGGCCAAGAAGGACACCGGCATCGCCATCAAACGGGTGGACTACGACATCACCAAGCTGATCGCGATGCTCACCAGCGGCAACCCGCCGGACCTGGTGCGCGGGGTCGGCGCCGTGGACGCCGCGTTCTACGCCGCACGGGACGTGATGCAGGAACTGGACTCCTACTTCGCCACCAGCAGCGTGCTGCGTCCCGACGACCTGGACCCGGTCAACAACCTGTGGCGCTACGACGGAAAGGTCCAGGGCAAGGGCCCCCGCTACGGCATGGCCAAGGACTTCTCCCAGGACTCCATGTTCTGGTTCAACACCGCCGCCTTCGACAAGAAGGGCGTCGCCTACCCGTCGGAGACCGAACCCGTCACGTTCGACGAGTGGCTCGCCGACGCCCAGCATCTCGCACAGCGTTCGAAGGGCCAGACGACCGTCTTCGGCGGCAGCTACAACGGCCTGGTCAAACTCACGCTCATGGCGACCATGACCGCCTCCGCGGGCGGCAGCCTCTTCGCCGACGACTTCTCCCGGGTCGACTTCACCACACCCGAGGCCCGCAAGGCACTGGCCTGGTACCTGGACTACTGCCGGCTCAAGGTCGGACCCAGCCCCGTCCTGCCCGACCCCAACGGCTGGGACGGCCCCACCTACCAGGCAGGCCGGCTCGCCATGTCGAACAACGGGTACTGGATGGGCGGCATGATCGGCACCGACAAGAAACTCGCCGCGGTCTCCCGGCTCGCCCCCGCTCCCGTCTTCGCGGGCGGCCCCCGGATCAGCGCCTGCCAGGGCGGCACCGGCATGTGGATGCCCCGCAAGTCGAAGCACAAGGACGCCGCCTGGCGGATCTTCGAGTGGTTCTTCGGCGAGGCACCGGCCAAGGCCCGCGCCTCCAGCGGCTGGGGCATCCCCACCCTGAAGTCCCTGCGTCCTCTGATGCCCCGTCAGGAGGACTTCCAGAAACGGACCTTGAGCGCACAGGAGAACGAGCTGCGGCACTTCTCGGTGGTCGCCGTCTCCCCGTACATCTCGGGCGACGGCTTCGAGGCCCTCTTCAACCAGACCGCCACGCCCGCGATGCAGGGCGAGATGTCCGTCGACCGCCTCGCCGGACGCCTCAACTCGGTCATCAACAAGCAGCTCAACCGCGGGAAGGAGCAGGTGGGATGACGGTCGATCAGGCATCCTCGCCGGCCGTCGGACGGCCGCGCCCGACCGCGCGGGCCGGCCGCGCCCGGTCCGCCACGCGCACCGGGCCGTCCATGACGACGCGCAAGCACCGCGCGTTCTACATGTTCGCCTCACCATGGATCGTCGGCTTCTCGCTGCTGACCATCGCGCCCATGGCGTACGCACTGTGGCTGAGCTTCACCACGTACGACGGCATCTCGCCGCACTGGCACTACGTCGGCCTCGGCAACTACCGCGAGCTGATGGGCGATTCGGTCACCTGGGACGCCCTGGGCCGGGCCGGTCTGTTCGCGCTGCTCTCCGTGCCGCTGTCGATCATCGCCGGACTCGCACTCGCCGTCCTCGTCAACCGCCCGCTCAAGGGACGCGGGCTCTTCCGCACCCTGCTCTATCTGCCCGCCGTGGTACCGCCGGTCGGCGCGGGCATCGCCTTCAAGAACCTCTTCGACCAGAACTCCGGTGCCGCCAACGGCGCTTTGACCTTCTTCGGCTTCGACGCGATCGGCTGGCTGGCCGACCCCTACGCCCGCTACGTCCTCGTCATGACGGTGCTCTGGGCCGCCGGCAACATCATGATCATCTCGCTGGCGGGGCTCCAGGACGTCCCCCGCGAACTCCACGAGGCGGCCCGCATCGACGGGGCGAGCACCTGGCGCACCTTCCGCAGCATCACCGTCCCGCTGCTGTCGCCGGTCCTGCTCTTCCAGACCGTGACCGGGGTGATCGCCTCGGTGCAGACCATCATGCCGATGCTGCTCGCCCCCACCGCGGGCACCGGCGGCCTCACCTCGATCCCGCAGTCCAACTACACCTACATGATCCATGTGTTCGCGGAGTACTTCGCGCTCGGCCGGTACGGATACGCCTCCGCGCTGCTGTGGGTGCTCTTCCTCCTGATCCTCGTCGCGACCGGACTCATCTTCAGGTTCACCTCGGGCGTGGTGTTCTACAACGTCGACCCGGAGGCGCAGAAGTGACCGCCACCAGCGTGCACCCCAAGTCCCCGGCCCGCGTGCGGATACGCGTCAACCGGCTCGTCCTCTACACAGCACTCGTCGCCATCACCGGCCTGTTCCTGGGCCCGTTCGGCTGGCTGATCCTCACCGGCCTCAAGGCCCCGGCCGAGCTGGCGGCAGCGCCGGTGCACTGGCTGCCGACCCACTTCGAGTGGCACAACTTCGTCGACGCCTACAAGGCCATCGACTTCCTCGGCTACGCCCGCAACTCCCTGATCATCGCGACCCTTTACGCGACCCTCGTCACCCTCAGCTCCGCCTGGGTCGGCTTCGGTTTCGCCCGGCTGACCGCGCCCGGCAAGAAGGTGCTGTTCGGCATCCTCATCGGCTCGATGATGCTGCCCCAGATGATCACCCTGCTGCCGACCTACCTGATCTTCGCCAAGTTCGGCATGGTCGACACCTACTGGCCGTGGGTGCTGTGGGGCCTGTCCTCCGCCCCGTATCTCGTCTTCCTCTTCCGCCAGTTCTTCGCGGGCCTGCCGCGCGAACTGGAGGAGGCGGCCATCGTCGACGGCTGCGGCTACGGCGCGATCTTCTGGCGGATCTTCCTCCCGCAGTCCTGGCCGGTCCTCTCGGCGAGCTTCGTCATCGCCTTCACCTGGACCTGGGGCGACTACATCGCGCCCCAACTCCTGCTCTCCACCGACCACTCCACCCTCGCCGTCGCGGTGATGACCACCTACGTCTCGGCGGCCGGCACCCCGAGCACCAACCTCCAGGCCGCGGCCTCCGTGATGTACGTCGTGCCCATCCTCCTGATCTTCCTCGTCGCCCAGCGCGGGTTCGTCGCCGGGATGTCCACGAGCGGCCTCAAGTAGCCCTTCTTTTCACCCTGTTGCACCGCGACTGAGCCGTAGGGGTGCGCCGGTGTCGAGAGCGCGAGCGCGCGGAGGCCCGAAGGGCTGAGCACGGTCGCGGGCTCGACACCGGCTGGAGCGCCCCGGAGGCGAAGGAGCAAATCAAATAAGGAGTAGTAGGTATGAACACGCCCCTGTCCCGTCGTACGGCCCTGCAGGCCGTCGGTGCCACCGCGCTCGCCGCCGGACTGACCGGGCTGACCGCCACGGCGGCGCACGCCGGCGGCGGCCGCAACTCCCGCCCCGAGCTGGTCACTTACCCACGCCCCGCGACCATGCCGACGAACACCGGCTTCCAGGTGCGGGTGCGCACCGCCCCCGACGGCGCCTGGCAGACCCTCGACATCTACCGGCCGCAGTTCGAGGAGATCAACGCGAACACCGGGTCGGGCAAGGTCTACAACTCGTCGATGGCGTACTTCGACTTCAACGGCTCGGTAGAGATCGAGGTGACCTACCTCAAGGGCGGCACCACCAAGGCCCGGGTGAGACCGGACGCGCTGGGCATCAAGCCCGAACTCCTCGGCGACACCCTGCGGTTCACCCTCGACGAGCCGAAGGACGTCGTCGTCCAGATCAACGACGAGATCTTCGACGCCCTGCACCTCATCACCAACCGCGTCGAACACCACACCCCGTCCGCCGACGACCCGGACGTCATCTACTTCGGCCCCGGCGTCCACACCGTCACCGGCAACGTCCTTCTCGTCCCCAGCGGCAAAACCGTCTACCTCGCCGGCGGCGCCGTCCTGACCGCGCAGGTCTACTTCAAGGACGTGGAACGGTCCAGCCTCACCGGCCACGGAGTGCTCTACAACAACCCCGGCGGCGCCATCCTCTGCGAGGGCAGCAAGAACATCCGCGTCGAGGACGTCATCATCCTCAACCCGTCCGGCTACGCGGGCACGTTCGCCGAGAGCAAGAACGTCCACATCACCAAGGCACGCGCGTTCAGTTCGAAGGGCAACGGCGACGGCTTCGACGTCTTCTCCTCGACCGGGATCACCTTCGACGGCTGCTTCATGCGCAACTCCGACGACTGCATCGCCATCTACTGCCACCGCTGGGACTACTACGGCGACACCCGCGACATCACCGTCAAGAACTGCACCCTGTGGGCGGACGTGGCCCACCCGATCAACGTCGGCACGCACGGCAACACCGACGCGCCCGAGACGATCGAGAACCTCGTCATCGAGAACATCGACATCCTCGACCACCGCGAACCCCAGATGAACTACCAGGGCTGCATCGCCCTCAACCCCGGCGACTCCAACCTGATCAAGAACGTCCGCATCGAGGACGTGAGGATCGAGGACTTCCGCTGGGGCCAGGTCATCTACATGAAGGTCATGTACAACACGAAGTACAACACCTCGGTCGGCCGCGGCATCGACGGCGTCTACGTCAAGAACCTCAGCTACACGGGCACCCACGCCAACCCGTCGCTCTTCCTCGGCTACGACGCCGAACACGCCATCAACAACGTCACGTTCGAGAACCTGGTGATCAACGGCCTCGTCGTCGCCGACTCGATGAAGAAGCCGAGCTGGTACTACACCACCGACGCCGTCCAGTGGTTCTACAACGAGCACGTCACCAACCTGAAGTTCCTCACCACCGCCGAGGCCGAGGCGGCCGCGGCGTCATGACGAAGCGCTCCGCTGGAAGGACGGGGAGGGGCCGTCGGTTGGCTGCGGCTCCGTCGGGGCTGGTCGCGCCCCGCGGCGAAGCCGCTGATGAACACAGCCCCGCGCCCCTTCAGGGGGCTGGCGAACCGGCGTCTACTAGTCCGGTTTCGCCTGGCCGCCGAGGTTTCCTCGGCGGCGCCGCCGCCCTCCTGCTGGCCTCGGGCGCCAGCGGGCTGCTCGTGCCCGGCCGGGCTGTGGCCTCCGGCAACGACTCCGACGTGACCTTCACCCACCCCGGCCTGCTGCACAGCGCCGACGACCTCGCCCGGATGAGAGCGGCGGTCACGGCCAAGCAATCCCCGGTCTACGACGGCTACTTGGCGCTCGCGGCCCACGCCCGCTCCTCGTCGTCGTACGCCGTGCAGAACACGGGTCAGATCACCACTTGGGGCCGCGGCCCCGCCAACTACCAGAACCAGGCCGTCGCCGACTCGGCCGCCGCCTACCAGAACGCCCTCATCTGGTCCGTCACCGGCGACACCGCGCACGCGGACAAGGCCCGCGACATCCTCAACGCCTGGTCCGCCTCACTCACCGGCATCACCGGAGCCGACGGCCCCCTCGGCGCGGGTCTCCAGGCCTTCAAGTTCGTCAACGCGGCCGAACTCCTCCGCCACACCGGCTACGAGGGCTGGAGCGCCGCCGACATCGCGCGCTGCGAGGACTCCTTCCGCCGCGTCTGGTACCCGGCGCTCTCCTGCTACATGCTCTACGCCAACGGCAACTGGGACCTGACGTCCCTTCAATCCCTGCTGGCCATAGGCGTGTTCTGCGAGGAACCCAGCCTCTTCTACGACGCGCTCCGCTTCGCCGCGGCCGGCGCCGGCAACGGCAGCGTCCTCCACCGCATCGTCACCGCCGCCGGCCAGGGCCAGGAGAGCGGCCGGGACCAGGGCCACGAACAGCTCGCGGTCGGCCTGTTGGCGGATGCCGCGCAGGTCGCCTGGAACCAGGGCGTCGACCTCTGGGGCTTCGACGGCAACCGCATCCTCGCCAACGTCGAGTACGCCGCCCGCTACAACCTCGGCGGCGACGTCCCCTTCGTCCCCGACCTGGACCGCACCGGCAAGTACATCAAGTTGGCTGTCTCGCCCACGTCGCGCGGCACCCTGCCGCCGATCTACGAGATGGCGTACGCGCACTACGCGGGCGTGCGTGGTCTCGACACCCCGTACACGAAGAACGCCGTCTTCCGAGGCACCGGCGGCACCCGGGTCGTCGAGGGCAGCAACGACGACCTGCCGAGCTGGGGCACCTTCGCCTACGCAGGTGCCACGGCAACCTCGCCGACCGTGCCGACACCACCGGCCGGTGTCACGGCCATGGGCAACGACCGTTCCGTGCAGGTGAGTTGGCTTCCCTCGGCCTGGGCCGACTCCTACACGGTCCTGCGGGCCACCGAGGTGGACGGCCGCTACGAGAGGATGGCGTCCGGGGTCGGGCAGCCGACGTACACCGACCGGAACGTGCACGCCGGACGGACGTACTACTACACGGTTTCCGCCTCCAACGCCCTTGGGGAGAGCGGTAGTTCGGCCTGGGCGGCAGCCTCCGCCGGTCTCCCCGGATCCTGGTCGACCCAGGACGTCGGGGACGTGAAGATCCCCGGTTCCGCCGTTTTCGACGGTGAGGGCTTCGTCCTGGAGGCCAGTGGCACCGCCGACACCTGCCGCCTCGCCCACCTCCCGCTGCGCGGCGACGGCACGGTCACCGCGCGGATCGTATGGCCGCTCAGCTCGCAGTACTCCAAGATCGGCGTCACCGTCCGGGCCTCCCTCGACGCGGACGCGGCGCACGCCTCGATGCTGATCCAGGGGCTGCCGCTGCACACCTGGAGCGGGGTGTGGACGGTACGGCCCTCGGCCGGAGCGGACGTCTCCGCGACCGGCAGCACACCCGTACCGCCCTCGCAGCAGCAGGCGATCACGACGTCGGCCGCCTTCCCGATCTCCGACCTCGGCACACTGCCGGCGTCGGCGACCCCGCTGGAGGCGCCGTACGTCGAGGGCGCGGGCGACGGCTACCGGCTGCGGAAGCCCTACTGGGTGCGGGTGACCCGGAAGGGTGCGCGCTGCACCGGCGCCATCTCACCGGACGGCGACCACTGGACCGAAGTCGGCTCGACCGAGGTCGAGTTGGGCCGCACCGCGTACGCGGGGCTCGCCCTCACCTCCTGCCTCGGCGTGGACGAGGACTACGCCGAGACCGGCACCGGCGCCTTCGACAACGTCAGTGTGACCTCCGCGTCCGGCACGGTCTGGCGTGTGCCCCGCCCGGCCCGCACCGCCACCGACCTACGGGCCGAAACCGGTGCCGACGCCGTCGAGTTGGCCTGGAGCGACCCGGACCTCTCCGCCGAATACACGGTCCGGCGCGCCACGCGTGCCTCCGGACCGTACGAGACCCTAGCCACCCGCGTGGGCCCGGTCGGCTTCGGCACCCGCATCCGGTACACCGACGCGACAGGGACGCCCGGAACGACGTACCACTACACGGTCGCGAAGACCAACGCCGGTGGACGCGGGCCACGTTCGGCGCCGGCGCGGGCCGTGATGCCGACCCCTGCCGTTCCCCGACTCACCTCCGCCACGGCCGTGTTCACGAACCAGGGCGTGGCCTTCCGTCATCTGCTGCGGGCCTCGCACGAGCCCGTGCGGTTCGGTGCGGACGGGCTGCCCGCCGGTCTGCGCATCGACCGGCGCACCGGGCTCGTCTCCGGAACCCCCACGGAGACAGGGGAGTTCACGGTCGTGACGACCGCGGCCAACGCCTCCGGCACCGCGACCGGCACCCTCGCCCTCACGGTCGCCGCCGCCCCGCCCGCGCCGTGGACGTACGGCGACCTCGGCGACACCGTGCTCGACGACCGTGCCTTCGGGACACTGGGCGTGGTGGCGATCACCACGCCGGGCAGCACGTCGTACGACGGCGGGAGCTTCACCGTGCGGGGCGCGGGCGTCGATCTGAACGCCAACGGTCAGGGAATGACAGGGCAGTTCGTGCGGCGGCCGGTCAGCGGGGACTGTGAGGTCGTCGCCCGGCTCGTCTCGCGCAGCGGTGTCACGACCGACCGGGTCGGGCTGCTCATGGCGAAGTCGCTGTCGCCGTTCGACCAGGCGGCCGGCGTCATCGTCACCGGCGGGAGCAGCGCCCAGCTCATGCTCCGTAAGACCGTGGCCGGTGCCTCCGCCTTCACCGGTGGCGCCGCCGTCACCCTCCCCGCCCTGCTGCGGCTGAAGCGCGCCGGGACCGCCTTCAGCGCAGCCCTGTCCACCGATGACGGCGTCACCTGGACCCCCCTCGCCGACGGAGAGATCCCCGGCTTCGGTGACGCCCCCTACCACGTCGGCCTGGTGGTCTGCTCGCGCAGCCAACCGGTCCGCTGCACCACGGAGTTCGACGAGGTGAGCATCACGCCCACCTGATCCTCCACGGATTGGAGATGCACAGCGATGAGCCGCACTTCCCCCCACGAGCACCTCCGCGGAACAGAGTTGAGCCGCCGCGGTCTGTTGAAGACCGCGGGCGGGCTCACCGCCGCCGTCGCCCTCGGCGGCGCCACGGTGGCCACGACCGCGCACGCGGCCCCGGCCACCTTCACCCACCCCGGCATGCTGCACAACGCCGGTGACATCAACCGGGCCAAGGTCAGGGTCGCGGCGGGAACCGACCCCTGGCTGTCCGGCTGGAACAGGCTGACCGCCAACTCCCGCTCCCAGTCGACCTGGACGAACCGGGCGACGGCCACGATCATCCGTGGCGGCGACGGCCAGAACTACAGCCTGCTCTACAACGACATCGCCGCCGCCTACCAGAACGCCCTGCGCTGGAAGGTCGGCGGCACCGAGGCGAACGCCGTGTGCGCCGCGAACATCCTCAACGCCTGGTCGACCACGCTGACTTCGGTCACCGGGAACGCCGACCGGTTCCTCGCGGCCGGCCTCTACGGCTGGCAGTTCGCCAACGCCTGCGAACTCATGCGGGACTACGGCGGGTTCAACCTGTCCGCCGCCCAGCAGATGCTGGCGAACGTCTTCTACCCGCTCAACAACAGCTTCCTCACCAACCACAACGACGCCTGCATCACCAACTACTGGGCCAACTGGGACCTCTGCAACATGGCGTCGATCCTGGCCATCGGCATCCTCAACGAGGACAGCGCCAAGTACGACCAGGCCGTCACGTACTTCAAGTCGGGTGCGGGCAACGGCTCGATCGCGCACGCCGTGCCGTACCTGTACACCGACCCGGACGGCTACGCGCTCGGCCAGTGGCAGGAGTCCGGCCGCGACCAGGGCCACACCGTCATGGGCATGGGGCAGATGGGCGCGATCTGCGAGATGGCCTGGAACCAGGGCGACGACCTGTACTCGTACGACAGCCGCCGCTTCATGAAGGCCGCCCAGTACGTCGCGAAGTACAACGCGGGCAGCGACGTGCCCTTCACCACCTACACCTGGGGCACCGGGCAGAGCTGCGCCCAGTCGTCCCAGACGGTGGTCTCCGCCGCCTCGCGCGGCCAGATCCGGCCGGTGTGGGCGATGCTCCACTTCCACTACAACCGGCGGATCGGCCTCGACGACAAGTACATCTCGGCCATGTACTACAACCTCGTCGCACCCGAGGGCGGGGGAGGTGACTACGGCTCCGACAGCGGCGGCTACGACCAGCTCGGTTTCGGCACGCTGATGTACGCGAAGTAGCGGACGGGCATGTCCACGGGTCGGGCACCGGTGCCCGACCCGTGGACGCCCTCTTGACCCCGGGCGACGGTGGATCGACACTCCAGTAGGGAATCCTAGTGAACAGGTAGGGAAACATGGGGCGCCTTGAGCCGGTCACCACCACTCGCGTGGACCGTTCGCCCCTTCTGACCTCCCGCCGTCACATCGATCTGCTGCGGGTCTGCAGCGCCATGAGCCCACTGCGCTGAGCCCCCTCCACCGCTCGACGACGCTTCCGCCGCGCGTACGTCCACGCGCCCGAATCCGGGGAGTCCCATGTCCGTAACGCCTCTCGCCGCCGTCCCCGCACCCCGCTCCGCCCCCCGGTTCCGGGGCCGGATCGGGAGCGACGCGCGCAGCGGGCACTACGCCGTGCCGCGCCGCTACCGCCTCCATCTCTCCACCGCCTGCGCCGACGGCCTGCGCATCGCCGTCACCCACAGCCTGCTCGGCCTCGACGAGAGCTGTCCGGCCGTGTTCCTGTCCGCCGTACCCGACTGTCCGAGTGGTGGACACTCCGCGCTGCGCCCGCTCTACGAGGCGAGCGCCCACCGCTACTCCGGACCGGCCGCCGCGCCGGTGCTCAGCGACGACTGGTCCGGCCGGATCGTCAGCACCCACGCCCCCGACATCATGCGCGACCTCGCCCGGCACTTCGGCGAGAGCGGACCCCAGCTCTACCCGTGCGGTGCCGAGTCGGAGATCGAGGCCGTCGAGCGGCTCTGCGCACAGGGCATCGAGGACGCCGCGCAGCGCGCCGGCGCGGCCGGTGGCGAGCAGGAGGAGCACGACGAGGCGCTCGGCCGACTGCTGGAGACCCTGGGCTCGCTGGACCGCTGGCTGGACGGCCGCGAGCACATGATCCGGGACGAACTCACCGCCGCCGACGTCGAGTTGTGGGTGACCCTGGTGCAACTCGACACCGTGCACCGCTACCACCTGGACGCCGCCGCCGTGCAGCGCGTCGCCGACCACCCCCACCTGTGGGCCTACGCCCGCAGGCTGGCCGCCCACCCGGCGTTCGGCACGCACCTCGACCTCGACGGCATCGCCCGCCGTCACCACGCCCGTTGCCGGGGCCTGGAGGCCGCCGGCGCCGCTGTCCAGATCCTGGACTGGGCAGCCCATGCGGCGGACGAAACGGGAGCTTGCCGCAGTTGAGCGGCGTCCGCGCCGTCCACTTGTTGGACGGGCGTTGACATTCGTTCGGGCAATTGTCTTAACTTGCGGCCAGAACGGTCATGAGTGTCAGCGACAAGCCCTGGCTTGCTGACCGGCAACCCTCGCACGCGGTGGGGTGCCCCAGGTGACGACCGGACCGGATGACGTTTCGGTAAGCGCGAGGCCCTGCGGGGCCGGAACAGTGACAGGTGACGCCATGTACGCAGCTCCCAGGACGGCCACATGCCGCCCGCAGGGCTGCGTACGGTCGTACGCCAACCTGTTCGTCGCCGACCGCGCTGTCGATCTGCTCCGGGTCAGCAGCGCACTGTGTACCGCGTCGGGCCGCGCCCGCTGTCGGGCCTGACGACCAGTCGGCCGACGCACCTCTGACGCACACCCGATCCCGTCGGTGTGCCTGCCCTCTCCCCGCCCCCGGTCCCGTGCACCCGCGCGTGCCGTCCGCCGTCGCGCGTCCACCGCCACGGACCGGGGTCTGTGAACCCGCCGGAGCCCACCATGAGTGAACCCCCAGGCACCACCGTGTCCCTGGCCGACGCCCCGTCCGCCGACGCCCCGTCAAAACCCCTCACCGCACAGCGAGTTCAGCCGCTGCGCCGGCCCGGCCGGTGGATCGTCACCGTGGCCGTGCTGGTGGTGGTCGCCCAGTTCGTGCACGGACTGGTCACCAACTCCTTCTACCAGTGGGACCGCTTCGGCTACTGGTTCCTGCGCCCGACGATCCTCGACGGACTCGTCATCACCCTCGAAGTGGCGGCGCTCAGCGCGGTGTTGGGCCTTCTCGGCGGCATCCTGCTCGCCCTGGCCCGACTCTCCAAGAGCCCGGTACTGCGCGCCGCGAGCTGGACCTATGTGTGGGCGCTGCGCTCGATCCCGCTCATCGTGGTGCTGATCTTCCTCTACAACTTCAGCGCCCTGTACCAGACGCTCAGCATCGGCGTCCCCTTCGGCCCCGCCTTCTTCTCCTTCGACGAGTCGAAGCTCGCCACCGACATGGCCGTCGCCGTCGTCGGACTCAGCCTCAACGAGGCGGCGTACGCGGCCGAAGTGGTCCGCGGCGGCATCCTCTCCGTCGACCAGGGCCAGCACGAGGCGGCCTCCGCCCTCGGCCTCCCCAAGGGCTACCAGTTCCGCAGGATCGTCTTCCCGCAGGCGCTGCGCTCCATCACCCCGAACTACGTCAACCAGTTGATCGGCCTGATCAAGAGCACCTCGCTGGTCTTCTACGTGTCGCTGCTCGACCTGTTCGGCTCCGCGCAGACGATGGGCTCGACCTACCCCGGCGACATCGTGCCGCTGCTCCTGGTCGTCACCGTCTGGTACCTGATCCTCACCAGCGTCGTGTCCGTCGTCCAGTTCTACGTCGAACGGCACTACGCCCGGGGCGCCACCCGCTCCTTGCCGCCCACCCCGATCCAGAAACTCCGCACCGGTGTCACCGATCTGCGGGCCCGCATCCGCAGGGAGACCGCCGTATGACCACCACCACGATCGAACCTCTGGCGGACATCACGCCCGCCGCCGTGGAAGTGCACGACGTCCACAAGTGGTACGGCGCGCACCGGGTGTTGGACGGCGTCGACCTGACGGTACGGCCCGGCGAGGTCACCGTGATCCTCGGTCCGTCCGGTTCCGGGAAGTCCACGCTGCTGCGGGTCATCAACCACCTGGAGAAGCCCGAGATCGGCTACGTCAGCGTCAACGGCGAGCTGATCGGTGTGAAGCAACAGGGCGGACGGCTAAAGGAGTTGAGCGAACGCGCCATCCTCACCCAGCGAGCCCGGATCGGGTTCGTCTTCCAGAACTTCAACCTCTTCCCGCATCTGACCGTCCTCGACAACGTGGCCGCCGCCCCCGTCGCCACCGGCAGGCTCGGCAAGCCCGAAGCCCTGGAACTGGCAAGGGAGTTGCTCGGCCGCGTCGGTCTCGCCGAGAAGACGGGCGCCTACCCGAGGCAGCTCTCCGGCGGTCAGCAGCAGCGCGTCGCCATCGCGCGCGCCCTCGCCCTGCGCCCCGGAGTCATCCTCTTCGACGAACCGACCTCCGCCCTCGACCCCGAACTCGTCGGCGAAGTCCTCGCCGTCATCAAGGACTTGGCGACCAGCGGCACCACCCTCGTCATCGTCACCCACGAGATCGGCTTCGCCCGCGAGGTCGCCGACCGGGTCGTCTTCATCGACGGCGGAAAGATCGTCGAGCAGGGACCGCCGCACGAGGTCCTCGACAAACCGCAGCACGAACGGACCAGGGACTTCCTCAGCAAGGTCCTCTGAGCCCGACCCGCACTTCCACCCTCATCAGCCCCGAACACCGAGCCTAGGAACAGCCATGTCTACGCCCAGCCTTCGCAGCAGAATCACTCGCGGACTCACCGCGGGAACCGTCCTCGCCTCCCTCGCCGGTGGTCTCGCGGCCTGCGGCGGCGACAGCGACGCGGCCACCACGTCCGGCAGTGCCGCCTCCGGCACGGTCACCGTGGGCGCTCTCTCCCTCGGTGCCGCCAAGGAGGCGACGCTCAAGGTCGCCGAAGTGAAGTCCATCAGTGCCGAGTTGCCCAAGGCGACAGCGAAGAGCGGCAAGCTGGAGATCGGCGTCGGCTTCCTGCCCGCCGGTTCCCCGCCGCTCGGCTACGTCGGCTCGGACCAGAAGACCCTCACCGGTTCGGAGACCGACATCGCCCGCCTGGTCGCCGCCGTCCTCGGCCTCAAGCCCGAGCTGAAGAACTCCACTTGGGAGAACCTCTTCATCGGCCTGGACAGCGGCAAGGTCGACGTCGCCTTCTCCAACGTCACCGACACCGAGGAGCGCAAGGCGAAGTACGAGTTCGCCTCCTACCGCGAGGACAACCTCGGCTTCGCGGTGAAGGCCGACAACTCCTGGAACTTCGACGGCAATTACGAGAACCTCGCCGGCAAGACCGTCGCCGTGGGCGCCGGTACCAACCAGGAGCGGATCCTCCTGGAGTGGAAGAAGAAGCTGGCAGCCGAGGGCAAGAAGGCGCTCACCGTCAAGTACTTCCAGGACAACAACAGCACCTACCTCGCGCTGGCCTCCGGGAAGATCGACGCCTACCTCGCCCCGAACCCCTCGGTCGCCTACCAGGTCTCCTCGACCAAGGGCACGGCGAAGGCGATCCGCAACGCGGGCACGTACTCCGGCGCCGGATCCTCCCTGCAGGGCCTGATCGCGGCCACCGCGAAGAAGGACAGCGGCCTGGCCAAGCCCCTCGCGGACGCCATCAACTACCTGATCAAGAACGGGCAGTACGCCAAGTGGCTGACCGCCTGGAACCTCTCCAACGAGGCCGTCGCCAAGTCCGAGGTCAACCCGCCCGGACTGCCCCTCAGCGACTCCTGACCCACCCTCTCGGCCAGGGGACCCCGTCGCGCCGCTACGGGGTCCCCACCCGCGCGACCAGTACTGGAGCCGTCACCCGATGTCTTCCACCGCCAGTATCGAAACCACCACGTCCCACATCCTGGACAACCCCGCCTGGGCCGCGCTCACCGGCCCGCACGCGCACTTCGCCGAGCGCGTCGGCTGCGCCGCCCGTTACCCCGTCGACGTCGCCGGCTTCAACGCCATCACCGACAACGACGACCCACGCGCCTGGGCGGACCTGGCCACCCTCGTCGGTCCCGGCGGCAGCGCCGCGGTGCGCGGGGTGAGCGAGACCCCGGACGGCTGGGAGATCGTCCGTTCCGGACAGGGCGTCCAGCTCGTGGACACCGGGCTGCGGGCCGAGCCCGCCCCCGAGGCCGTACTCCTCGGCCCCGACGACGTCCCCGAGATCCTCGACCTGGTCGCCCGCACCGAACCCGGCCCCTATCTGCCCCGCACCGTCGAGCTGGGCACCTACCTCGGCATCCGCCACGACGGCCGGCTCATCGCGCTCGCCGGCGAACGTCTCCACCCGCCCGGCTGGACCGAGATCAGCGCTGTGTGCACCGACCCCGACCACCGCGGCCGGGGCCTGGCCACCCGCCTGGTCCGCGCGGTCGCCGCCGGCATCAAGGAACGCGGCGAGCACCCCTTCCTGCACGCGGCGGCCAACAACACCAACGCGATCCGGCTGTACGAGTCGATCGGCTTCACCCTGCGCGCCCGTACCGTCTTCTCGCTCGTACGGCGCACCGGCCCGATCCCCGCCGCCTTTCCGGAAGAAACGGCATAGCTGTGCCGTTGTCGTCTTTGAAGCCGGACTCCGTGGAGGTGGAGCACATGTGTGGAGCGTCCATCGTTCACGTGTGTCTCACCACGCGGCAGCACATAGACCTGCTGCGCGTGGCCGGCGCGCTCTGTCGCCCCTGACGCCGTTGCCCAGCCGCCGTGCGCCCATATCCAGGGGCCGGCGATCTCGTACGGACCTCCAGGAAGGCACCACTCGTGTCATCGACCTCCCCTTCTCCGCTGCATCTCGCCGTCGCCCTCGACGGCACCGGCTGGCACCCGGCCTCCTGGCGCGAGCCGGTGGCCCGGCCCCGGGACCTGTTCACCGCCGCGTACTGGGCCGACCAGGTCGCCGAGGCCGAGCGCGGTCTGCTCGACTTCGTGACCTTCGAGGACGGCCTCGGCCTCCAGTCCTCGCACTACGGCGACCTGGACGGCCGCACCGACCAGGTCCGCGGCCGCCTCGACGCCGTGCTCATCGCGGCCCGCATCGCGCCGCTCACCAGCCACATAGGTCTGGTCCCGACGGTGGTGTCCACGCACACAGAGCCGTTCCACATATCCAAGGCGATCGCCACCCTCGACTACGTCAGCACCGGCCGCGCCGGTGTACGGGTGCAGCTCTCCGCCCGGCCGCACGAGGCCGACCACTTCGGACGGCGCACCTTCGAGCCGATCAGCCTGGAGAGCCTGCGGACCCCGGCCGGACAGGAGCGGCTCGCCGAGCACTTCGACGAGGCCGCCGACTACATCGAGGTCGTGCGCCGGCTCTGGGACAGTTGGGAGGACGACGCCGAGATCCGGGACACCGCCACCGGCCGCTTCGTCGACCGCGAGAAGCTGCACTACATCGACTTCGAGGGCCGGCACTTCAGCGTCAAGGGCCCCTCCATCACACCCCGGCCGCCGCAGGGCCAGCCGGTCGTCAGCTCTCTGGCCCACCAGACCGTCCCGTACCGGCTGGTGGCCCGTGCCACCGACATCGGCTACGTCACCCCGCACGACACCGACGACGCGCGCGCGATCGTCGCGGAGATCCGCGCCGAACAGCAGGCCGCCGGCCGCGCCGACGAGCCGCTGCACATCTTCGGCGACCTGGTGGTCTTCCTCGACGACGACGAAGCCACCGCGGTCGCCCGCCGCGAGCGGCTCGACGCCCTCGCGGGGGAGCCGTACACCAGCGACGCCCGCATCTTCGCCGGTACGCCCGCCCAACTCGCGGACCTGCTCCAGGAGTTGCAGTCGGCCGGGCTGACCGGCTTCCGGCTGCGGCCCGCCGTCGCCGGACACGACCTGCCGGCGATCACCCAGGGCCTGGTCCCCGAACTCCAGCGCCGGGACGCCTTCCGCCGTGCCTACGAGGCCGACACCCTGCGCGGCCTGCTGGGGCTCGCCCGCCCCGCCAACCGCTACGCCGCTGCCGCGGCCACCGCCTGAGCCGGAGGACCGTACGACATGAGCAAGCCCCTGAAGCAGATCCACCTGGCCGCGCACTTCCCCGGTGTCAACAACACCACCGTGTGGAGCGACCCCGCGGCCGGCAGCCACATCGAGTTCAGTTCCTTCGCGCACTTCGCGCGGACGGCCGAACGCGCCAAGTTCGACTTCCTCTTCCTCGCCGAGGGCCTCAGGCTGCGCGAACAGGGCGGGAAGATCTACGACTTGGACGTGGTCGGCCGCCCCGACACCTTCACGATCCTCGCCGCGCTCGCCGCCGTCACCGAGCACCTCGGCCTGACCGGCACCATCAACTCCACCTTCAACGAGCCCTATGAAGTGGCCCGCCAGTTCGCCAGCCTCGACCACCTCTCCGGCGGTCGTGCGGCCTGGAACGTCGTCACCTCCTGGGACGCGTTCACCGGCGAGAACTTCCGCCGGGGCGGCTTCCTGCCGCAGGACGAGCGCTACTCCCGGGCCAAGGAGTTCCTCGCCACCACCAACGAACTCTTCGACTCCTGGCACGGCGACGAGATCCTCGCCGACCAGGCGAGCGGCACCTTCCTGGCCGACGCCAAGGCCGGGGCCTTCGTCCACCAGGGCCAACACTTCGACATCCAGGGTCAGTTCAACGTCCCGCGCTCCCCGCAGGGCCGCCCGGTGATCTTCCAGGCGGGTGACTCCGACGAGGGCCGTGAGTTCGCCGCGTCCAGTGCCGACGCCATCTTCAGCCGGTACAGCACCCTCACCGAGGGCCAGGCCTTCTACACCGACGTGAAGTCCCGCCTCGCCAAGTACGGCCGCAGGTCCGACCAGTTGCTGATCCTCCCGGCCGCTACCTTCGTGCTCGGCGACACCGACGCCGAGGCGGAAGACCTCGCGAAGGAGGTGCGCCGCCAGCAGGTCAGCGGCGCCACGGCCATCAAGCACCTGGAGTTCGTCTGGAACCGGGACCTGTCCTCCTACGACCCGGACGGCCCGCTGCCCGACATCGACCCGGACGTCAGCGAGAACCACATCTCCAAGGGTCGCGCCCAAGTCCGCATGTACCGCGACCCGTTGGCCACCGCCCGCGAGTGGCGCGAGCGGGCCGCCGCCAACAACTGGTCCATCCGCGACCTGGTCATCGAGACCGGCAACCGGCAGGCCTTCATCGGCTCCCCGTCCACCGTCGCGAAGACCATCAACGACTTCGTGCAGGCCGACGCCAGCGACGGCTTCATCCTCGTCCCGCACATCACGCCGACCGGCCTCGACCCCTTCGCCGACAAGGTCGTCCCGCTGCTCCAGGAACAGGGCGTCTTCCGCACCGAGTACGAGGGCCCGACCCTGCGCGACCACCTCGGCCTCGCCCACCCCGACGAGGTACGCGAGGAACGGGCGGCGTCGTGAAGTTCCTCGCGATCACCCTCATCGTCCACCGCCCCGACCCGGTCACGGGCATACGGAAGCCGACCCACGAACGCTTCCGCGAGGTCCTCGAAAACGCCGTGCTGGCCGAGGAGTTGGGCTTCGACGGGTTCGGCGTGGGGGAGCGGCACGAGCGCCCCTTCATCTCCTCCTCGCCGACCGTCGTCCTCAGCCACATAGCCGCGCTCACCCGCCGCATCCGCCTCTTCACGGCGGTCACCACGCTGAGCCTCCTCGACCCGGTCCGGGCCTACGAGGACTACGCCACGCTCGACCATCTCTCCGGCGGCCGCCTGGACCTGATCATCGGCAAGGGCAACGGCACGGCCCAGCGCGAGCTGTTCCACGTCACGCCCGAGGACCAGTGGGAACGCAACGCCGAGAGCTACGAGGTGTTCCGGCAGCTCTGGCGGCAGGACAGGACGACGGCGAAGACCCGCTTCCGCCCGGAACTGAAGGACGCCGAGGTCTGGCCGAGGCCGTACCAGCAGCCGATCCGGGTCTGGCACGGCAGCGCGACGAGCAAGGAGAGCGTCGACCTGGCCGCCCGCTACGGCGACCCGCTGTTCTCCGCGAACGTCACCAACCCCATAGAGCCCTATGCCGAGTTGATCCGCTACTACCGCGAACGCTGGGAGCACTACGGCCACGACCCGGCGGACATCGCGGTGGGCGCGGGCACGGCCGGCCTCTACGTCGCTCCGACGACCCAGGAGGCGCTGGCCGCCTACCGCCCGGTCTTCGAGAGCAACCTCGCCTTCCAGAAACAGATCGGCCTGCCCATCGTCTTCGAGACCCTGGAGGACTACGTCGAGCGCAGTTCCGCGCTGATCGGCAGTCCGCAGCAGGTCATCGACAAAGTGCACCGCTACCACGAGCAGTTCGGCCACACCGTGCTCCATCTCCACGCGGACGCCAGCGGCTTGACGGACGGTCAGCACCGGGACTCGCTGGAACTGTTCCAGTCGGCGGTGACTCCCGTGCTGCGCAAGGACATTCCGGACCCGCCGTTCGCCTGGGGACCCGTCCTGCCCGAGGCCGAGTCCGAGGCCGAGCCCGTGTCCGTCGGCCACTGAGGAGTGAGCACGTGCCCCACATCCCGCTCGGCGTCCTCGACCTGGTCCCGATCTCCTCCGGCTCCACCGCGCCCGAAGCGCTGCGCAACTCCATCGAACTCGCCCAGCGGGCCGAGGAGTTCGGCTATGCCCGCTACTGGTTCGCCGAGCACCACCTCAACCCGGGCGTGGCGGGCACGTCCCCCGCGGTCGTCCTGGCGCTGACGGCCGCAGCGACCTCCACGATCCGGCTCGGCTCCGGCGCCGTCCAACTAGGCCACCGCACCGCGCTGTCCACGGTCGAGGAGTTCGGCCTGATCGACGCGCTCCACCCCGGCCGCTTCGACCTGGGCCTGGGCCGCTCTAGCGGCCGACCGTCGCCCCCGCTGCCGTCGGCGACCCCGGTCGTCGACGGCCGGGCCCCCAACGGACTGCGCATCCCGCCCCGTTTCTCCTTCGAGTTCCTCCTCGGCTCACCCAGGATCGCCCTCCAGCGCCAACTGCTCCTGCTGCCCAACGCCAAGTCCCAGGAGTACGGCGAGCAGATCGCCGACGTCCTCGCGCTGCTGGCCGGCACCTACCGTTCCCCGGACGGCGTCGAAGCACATGTCGTACCGGGCGAGGGCGCCGACGTGGAGGTGTGGATCCTGGGCAGCAGCGGGGGCACGAGCGCGGAGGTCGCGGGCCGCAACGGCCTGCGGTTCGCGGCGAATTACCACGTCAGCCCCGCCACCGTCCTGGAGGCGGCGGACGGTTACCGCGCCGCGTTCCAGCCCTCCGACGTCCTCGACAAGCCGTACGTCAGCGTCTCCGCCGATGTCGTCGTCGCCGAGGACGACGAGACCGCCCGCGAACTTGCCACCGGCTACGGCTTGTGGGTGCGCTCCATCCGTACGGCGCGGGGCGCCATCCAGTTCCCGACCCCCGACGAGGCACGCGCCCACGTGTGGACCGACGAGGACCGCGAGCTGGTCCAGGACCGCGTCGACACCCAGTTCGTCGGTTCACCCGGCCGGGTCGCCGACCACCTGGAACAACTCCAAGAGGCCACCGGCGCCGACGAGTTGCTCATCACCACCATCACCCACGACCACACGGACCGGGTGCGGTCGTACGAGCTCCTCGCCCGGGAATGGCGCCGACGGGGTCACTCCTCCCAGTCGAGCTGATGCTCCGGAGTCCCCACCGACCGCCCGTACGCGACCGCTTCGGCGCGGCCGACTTCGTCGCCGCGCCGATAGCGGAACACTCTTCCGGCGAAGACGACCACCCGCTCATCGCCGACCGTGAAGTCGGCGTACCAGCCGTTGGCCGGCTCCAGAGCAGCGGCGAGCGCGTCCGCGATCGGACCTGCGGCACTGTCGTCGTCGGCCTCCCACTCGACGAACGTCCAGGCGTCGGGCTGCCCGGCCGTCGCACTCGCCGAGTTGTCGACCCGCTCGACCTTGCGGATGCGCAGCCCGTGCGGCGCGAACACGGCACCGGGGCGCAGGCTCTCGCCGAGAACGTAACCCGTGATCATGACCCGTCTCCTTCTCGACTCCGAACGGCTCTCTGCCATGATCGATACCATGGCCGTACGTATCGAGTCCGCCGATGTCACCGACCTCCACCAGGTCCTGGAGGACCACCCCCGCTACTGGGGAGAGCGTGACCTCCGCGCGCTCCATCTCACCGCGCTGGTGCGGGAGTTCGGATCCACCTGTCTGGTCGCCCGCGCCGACGACGGCATCCGTGGGTACCTCTTCGGGTTCGTGACGCCCGACCACACCGGATACGTGCACCTGGTGGCGACCCGGGACGATGCCCGCGGCACCGGTCTCGGCCGCAGCCTGTACACGGCCTTCGTCGAGGCGGCCGGACGCCAGGGCGCGGTCCGCCTCAAGGCCATCACCTCGGTCACCAACGAGGGTTCGATCGCCTTCCACCGCAGCCTGGGCTTCGACGCGCGCACTGTGGAGGACTACGACGGCTCGGGCCGACCCCGCGTCGTCTTCACCCGCGAACTACCGTCCGGTCAGGGCTTCGAGAAGCGAAGCCAGTGAGTCCTCCGGTCGCTGTTCCGCGGTGTCGACCACGATGCGGTCGCGGTTCCACGGCTCGTACTCCCGGCCGACGACCTGCTCCCAGTCGGGCAACGGCAGATCCGGGATGTCGACCGACCGCGAGGCCACGCGCCGCCGGTGCTCGTCCGGGTCGGAGCAGACGATCTCGATCTCCACGGCGGGCACACCCGCCCGCACAGCCGTGTCGCGCCAGGCATCCCGCGTGACGGTCAGCGGATTGACGGACTCGGCGAGCACGGTCAGCCCCTGCCGCAGATGTTCCTCGGCCAGGGCGTATCCCACGAGGTAGCCCACCGGACCCACCGGATGACGGGCCACCCCGGAGCGGACGATGGCCTGCTCGATGGTGTCGACCCGGAGGTGGACGGCACCGGTGCGGGCCGCGAGGAGACGCGCCAGTGTGGTCTTGCCGGTGGCAGGGAGGCCGCCGATGCTGATCAGCATGCCGGTACCCGGCGCCGCAGCAGATCCAGCAGTCGCCGTCCGCTCTCCCCGGCGAACCACTCCGCGTGCCCCACGTAGTACTCGTACGCCAACCGGGTGTTCTCCGCCGATCGCGTGACGCCGTGGAAGTAGCCCAGCTCGGAGAGCGCGAACTCGGCGTGGACCAGGGGGAGTAGCGCCGGGAGCGCCTTCGACTCGGCCGGGCTGAGCGGGCGTACGGACCGGTAGCCGTCGAGGAGCGCGACGGCGTCCGCCTCGCGGACCGGGAAGCCGGGCTGGAGCCACTGGACCGTGTTGCGTTCGATCGCGGTGGCCAGGTCGTGCACGGCCGTCGTGCGGTCGCTCATGCCGAAGTCGAGGGCCGTCGCGACCGAACCGTCCTCGTTCCAGAGGAGGTTGGAGGCATGCCAGTCATTGTGGGTCCACAGAGGGGCCAACTCCGGGAGGTGCGGGGCCAGTTCCTCGTACAGCGGGAGTAGGGCACGCCGTGTGTCCTCCCGCCACGGGAACTCCGCCAGCCCCTTTGCCAGGTGGGGGCGCTCGGCCACGTACCGCTCCAGCTCCGCCTGCGGATCGGCCGAGGCGAACACCGTGAACGACGCGACCAGCGGCTGTACTTGGCGGTGCGGGGCGTCGAAGCCCTCCGCCGCCAGGTGCAGGCGGGCCAGCGCCTCGCCGGCCGCGCGGGCGTGGGCGGAGGTGCGGAACGGGGACCAGGACAGGGCGTCGCGGTAGAGGTCCGTGCCGGCGCCGGTCGAGTGCACCTCGTAGGTCCACTCGCCGCGCGTCGCCGCGTTCAGCACCTCGACCACCGGGGCGCCGCGCCGCCGTAGATGCCGTAGGAAGGCGTGTTCCTCGGACAGGCCCTCGATCGTGCGGACCGTGGTGTGGTGGCGTTTCACGAAGAGGCGGCGGCCCGAGCGTTCCACCACGGCCGCCGCCGACAGGGGGCGTGGGCTGCGCCAGACCACCCGGGCCGGGCCCACGATGTCCGTGACCTCGGTGTCCGTCAGGGGTGGCCAGTCCGGTTCGACCGGGTCGGTGCCCAGGCCGTGGGCGAGGTGTGAACTCACGCTGTCTTCACCGCCGTTGTGCCGCGCAGGGCGTCCAGGACGCGGCGCTCGGTCGACGCGAAGTCCGGGTTCGTGAAGTCGTCCGCGCCGCGTGGGCGGGGCAGCGGGACCTCGACGCGGTCGACGATCGTGGCCGGGCGGGGAGACAGGACGTGGACCGTGTCCGCGAGCAGGACCGCCTCGCGGATGTCGTGGGTGACCAGGACGACCGTCCAGCGGTGGCGTTGCCACATGCCGGCCAGCCACAACTGCATCTCGGTGCGGGTGAGCGAGTCGAGCGCGCCGAACGGTTCGTCGAGCAGGAGGACCGGTCGCTCCAGGACCACCGTGCGCAGCAGGGCCGCGCGTTGCCGCATACCGCCGCTGAGTTGGGACGGGTACGCCTTCTGGAAGCCGTCGAGGCCGAAGTCCGCGAACAGGGCGTCGGCCCGCCGCCGTGCCTCCTTCTTCCTGACTCCCTGCGCCTCAAGGCCCAGTGCCGTGTTGTCGAGCACGGTCCGCCAGGGGAAGAGGAGGTCCTTCTGGGGCATGTAGGCGACCTTGCCGGACTCCACTCCGGCCGGCTCGCCCTCCACCAGTACCTGGCCCGACGTGGGACGGTCTAGGCCGGAGACCAGGTTGAACAACGTGCTCTTGCCGCTGCCGCTCGGTCCGATGACGGCCGCGAACTCGCCCGGCTCCACGGCGAGTTGAAGGTCTCGCAGCACCTCCAACGGGCCGAAGGACTTGCCGACGCCCTCGATGCGCAGACTGCTCATGACGACCTGTCCTCCTTCAGCGCCCGTTCCCACGGGAGTACCAGCCGTTGCAGCAGATAGGTCGCCCCGAACAGGGCGATGCTGAGCGCGGCCGTCACCGCGACCGCCGCGAACACCAGGTCCGTGCGGAACGCGCTCTTCTGCGCCTGCATATAGATCCCGAGGCCCGCCTCCGCGCCCGCGTACTCGGCGAACACGGCGCCGACGACGGCGTAGGTGATGCTCACGCGCAGCCCGGCGAAGAAGTACGGCATCGCGCTCGGCACCCGGACCAGCCGGAACGTCCGCCGGCGGCCCGCGCCCAGGGAGCGCAGCAGCCGCATCGCTTCGCGGTCCGTGGCCGCGAAGCCCGCCGCGAGGTTCGCGGCGAGCGGGAAGAACGTCGTCAGGGTCACCACCAGCATCTTCGGCAGCAGTCCGAAGCCGAACCAGATGATCAGCAGCGGTGCCACCGCCACGATCGGGATGGTCTGCGAGGCGACGAGCAGCGGATACAGGCCCCGGCGAGCCGCCGAGGAGAAGTCGAGGAGGACGGCGACCAGCCAGGCCGCCGCGAACGACAGCGCGAAGCCGAGCAGCGTCTCCTGGAGGGTGGGCAGCGTCTGGTCCCACAGGTCCTGGCGGTTCAGCCAGCCCTGCTCCACCACCCGGGCGGGGGAGGGGAGCGTCGTGGGATCGACGCCGGCGGCGGTGACGTAGAGCTGCCAGCCGCCGAGGACCACGGCGAGGACGAGGAGCGGCGGCCACAACGACCGCAGGAGCGGCCTCACTTGGCGTCCGGGAGATAGGCGTTGGTGAAGAAGGTCGACGCCTTCGGGGCGGACGTCAGCTTCTTGCCGTCGGCGTCGACCAGCAGGCCCGCCTTGTACTCGAAGTCCGCGAAGGCCTGCCAGCGCTCCGCGCTCTGTGTGCCGATCGAACCGTCCGCGCCCTTGTAGTACTCCTTGGCCAGCAGCGCCTCGCTCTCCTTCACCAGCTCGGTGTTGGTGAGGACGCTCTTGTTCGCCGAGATCAGCAAGTCGGCCGCCTGGGAAGGGTGTTCGGCGGCGTAGCGGTAGCCCTTGTCGACGGCCGCCAGGAACTTCTTCGCGGTCTGCGGGTTCTTCTTCAGGAACTGGTCCGAGGACGCGACGAGCGTCGAGTAGATCGCCGGGAAGCCGTAGTCGGAGAGCTGGAAGTTCTTCAGCGGCTTGCCGCTCAGCTTTGCCTCCAGGCCCTCCCAGGTCGGCATCGGCATCGCGAAGTCCGCCTTGCCCGCGTAAAGCGCCGCGTACGCGGAGGTATTGAGGGTGACCTGCTTGAAGTCGCCCTCGCCGCCCGCGTTCTGGATCACCTTCTGCAGCAGTGGCTTCTCGTACGGCGCGCCGAAACCGGCGTACGTCTTGCCGTCCAGGTCCTTCGGCGAGGTGATGTCGGACCGGTCGGCGCGCACGGCGATCGTCACGTCCGTCTTCTGCGTCACCGCGTAGACGGAGGTGATGTCCTGGCCGGCCGCCCGCGCGGTGGTGATGCCCTCCTGGTACGAAATCCCGAAGTCCGCCTTGTGGTTGGCGATCAGGGTCTCGGGCGCGGTCGAACCGTACGGCACGATCTTCACGTTGATCCCGGCGGCCTTGAACCAGCCCTTGGCCTGAGCGACATAGATGCCGGTGTGGTTGGTGTTGGGCGTCCAGTCCAGGGCGAGCGTGACGGTCGTGGTGCCGTCCTTCGCGGCGGCCGTGGAGTCGGCGGAGCAGCCGGTGGCGGCGAGGAGGGCGGTCGCGGCCATGGCGGTCAGGGCGGTACGGCGCTGCATGTCGGGTCCTTCGAGGGGTGGGAGGGCTGGCGGGTCGGTCCGGTCAGGGCCGACACAGCGCGCTGCCCACCCGCATGAAGTCGACGGCGAGACGCCGGGTCAGCGTCCGCGCCTGGCAGGCCAGGGCTCTCATGTGGCCACGTCCAGCAGGCCGTTGGTGAAGGACTTGGCCCAGTCCCGGTCGTCCGGGATGGCGCCGTTCTCGGCGAGCCAGTGCGCGTAGGGGCCCATCCGGCCCTCGTCGATCACACCCCAACGCCCCTCCGCGTCCGTCCAGGTGGGCGCGATCAGCGCCAGGGAGCGGGCGATCAGCGGGCGCGGGAAGTACGGGATGACCCGCTCCAGCAACTCCAGCGTGGCATCGGCCTCTTGGGCGGCGGCCGCGTAGCCGCGGGCCGTGACGGCGAGGAAGTCCCGTACGAGGGAAGGGTGTTGGTCGAGCAGTGTCTCGTTCGTGCCGAGCAGATAGCTGTGGTAGCTCGGGGCGCCGATCTCGTCGACCGGCCAGGTGAGGCGCTGCTCCTCGGGCAGATCGCCGCGCAGCGCGTCCCAGGACCAGTAGTTGCCGAAGGTCGCGTCCGCCTCGCCCGCCACGATGTCGTCGACGGTCAGCTCCCGCGCGCCGGCGTCGATCCCGATCACGGCGTCCGGGTCGCCGCCGTCGGCGGCCACCAGATGGCGCACCATGGCCCGGCCGCGCGGGGTCGGGTTGAAGGCGATACGGCGGCCGGCCAGGTCGCGGGGGCGGGTGATGCCGGTCGAGGTGGTGGTCTGGATCGCCTCCAGGCCCCGGTGGTTGATCGCGGACACGGCGATCAGCGGCTGGCCGTGCTCCGCGCGCCGGGCCAGCAGCCGGTTCGGCGGGAAGATCCCGAAGTCCACCTCGCCCCGCGCCAGGTACTCCAGCGTGTCCCCGCGTCCCGGATCCTGGACCACCAGCTCGACGTCGAGACCGGCCTCGGCGTACCAGCGGCGGGCACGGGCGACGTACAGACCGGCAGAATTGGGCCACGGGTGGAAATAGTCGAGCATGACCCGTATGTGAGGCATGGGGGTACTCCGGGAGGTGCGCAGGCGTGACGGCGCCTGAAGGGAGGGGAGAGGGGGTGCGCGAAGGCGGTGGATCAGTGCATGCGACAACAACAGGAGCGGCGCGCCGGGGAGTTGACCACCGGGTGCTGGGGCTCGACTGCTGCAGACACGTGAACTCCTACGCGGGCGCTGAGGCGCGAGTGGTGCGGTCGGCGTCCCCATGGGGGCCGGACTCTCGACGAGCCGGTCCCAGACGCCCTCTCAGCCCAACCGGGTAGGGGCTCCCGCGTAGATGGCCGAACGATAACCGCACTACCCGGATTCTGTGCAAGCACGGTCCGAAATATGGGACGTGCATGCCCGAGGAGTGAGACGCCCAGGTCGCGGGCGTACGATCGGCGGCCATGACCACCTCCCTGCTGCCCGGCCCACTGGTCGACGACACCTGGCTCGCCGCACATCTCGACGATCCCCGGCTGGTCGTCCTCGACGCCACCGCGCTGCTGCCCTCACCCCGCGAGGACGGTGACCACCGCTCCGCGAGTGGCCGCGGGACCTGGGCCGAACGGCATCTCCCCGGGTCGCGACACGCCGACCTGACCGGCGACCTCTCCGACCACGACGCGCCGTACCACTTCGCCGTGCCGTCCCCCGAGGCCCTCGCCGCCGCACTTGCCGAGCTGGGCGTCGGGGAGGGCAGCGAGGTCGTCTCCTACGACAGCGGGGGCGGCATCTGGGCGGCGCGGCTGTGGTGGATGCTCCGGGCGATCGGCGTACCGGCGGCGGTCCTGGACGGCGGTCTCGAAGCGTGGGCGACGGCCGGCCGGCCGCTGGCCGCCGGGGACGACACCGACCAGGCGCCGGCCGTCCGCCCCGTGACCCCCGTCGTACGACCGGACCTGTGGGCCGGCATCGAGGACGTCGCCGCCGTCAGCCGCGGCGAGCGCCCCGGCACCCTCGTGTGCGCGCTGCCCACCGGCGGCTACGACGGCTCCGTGCCCACCCGCTACAGCCGCCGCGGCCACATCCCCGCCAGCCGCAGCCTCCCGGGCCGGGGCCTCCTCGACGCGTCCGGACGCGTGCTGCCCCTCGAAGAACTCGCGGCGCGGGTCGGCGCGGTCCTCGACACCGAGGACTCGCCGGTCGTCCTGTACTGCGGCGGCGGCATCTCGGCCGCGGGCGCCGCATTCGCGCTCACCCTGCTCGGCCGTACGGACATCTCCGTCTACGACGGTTCGCTGGAGGAGTGGTCCAAGGACCCTGTCAGGCCACTGGAGTCGGGGACCTGAGCGACCACGCCCCCGGAAACGGCGTGGTCGCGGATGTCTCCCTCCCCCGAAGGCGACATCCGCGACCATTCCCCCGGCGCCGGACTGATGGTCCGTTCGCCCGCGTGCGGCTGTACACATGCTGTTACCAGCACATCACCGCGGTTTCCCCCGAACCCCACGTGGAGTACAGGCGCACACGGACGAAGTAGCGGCGGCCCTTGACGAGCCGGACCTTGAGTGTGGCGTTGTGCGGCGTGCCCCCGTCGTCCTGACCGGCGAGGAAACGCGGTTCGCCGTCCCGTTCCTCGAAGACCACGACGACCGCGTCGCTGTCCCCGAAGGTGCCGACGGCGTACTCGCGCGTCTGCGTCGGCTCGATGGCGAAGTCGGCCTGCTCGCCCGGTCCCAGGCGCAGCGGCGCCGACCGGAACGGCACCAGCTCGGCCGGCCGGGGAGGGCCGGCGGGCGGGTACCGGCGCAGGACGAACTCCTTGTCGGAGGGGGAGAGGCTGCCGTGCGGGTGCAGACCCGTGCGGTACTCCTCCGGCTCCAGGATCAGTCCCGACGCGAACGGGTACTCCATGACCGACTGCGGGTCCCAGACGGAGCCGTTGACCTCGTCCGGGTCGAGCTTGCGCAGGATGTTGAAGAGCGTCTTGTCCCGGCTCCAGAAGTTCGGCGGGCCCGACAACTCGGCGTACACGGCCTCGTCGTCCCAGTGGATACCGGCGAACGGGCTCTGGTGCTCGTGCAGCAGACCCAGCGCGTGCCCGATCTCGTGCAGGGCCGTGCAGCGCTGCCCAGGCGCGGTCAGATCCCAGCCGAAGTTCATGGTGCGGTCCGACAGACCGACCGTGAGCGCGTCGCGGCCGACCGTCGACCAGGAACCGTCACCGGGCTGGAACCCGATGCGCAGCTCCGCCTCCGACCGGTCGCCGACCTCGGCGAAGCCGAGCCCGATGCCGAGGCCCTGCCACTCACGGAAGCACTCGCGTACGACGTCCTGCTGCTCCTTGGCGCCGCCCCACGGCACCCGCCGCAGCTCGCCGGTCCCGGGAACCGGGATGACGGAGCTGTCGGTGGCGGCCGAGTTCTCGGGGTTGCCGGCGTCGAAGAAGTAGTAGTGCAGGACTGTGCCGTTGACCCACATCCGGCTGCCGCCGATGAGCGCACTGCGCCGCTCTGCGGCCAGTCCCGGTCGGAACTCCGGGGCCGGCTGCTGCGCGAGGGAGCAGTAGCGAGCGGTCATGCGACCAGATTGCCGTCGACCGTTCCCGGGCGCCTGAGTCGAGGGCTACTCAAGTCACCCTGTATCAAGGGTGAGTAGCCGGAGTCATATGTGCGTGATGACTTTCGAACAGGATGCGAAGACCCTGGAACTGCCCTGGCCGTTCGCCGGCCGGGAGGACGAACTCGAGCTCATCCGCGGCTCGTTGACGGCCGGCCGACCCGGCATCGTGGTGACAGGTCCGGCCGGCCGGGGCAAGACCCGGCTGGTCACCGAGGCCGTCCGGGGCAGCGACTGCGCCAAGGTCACCGGGACGCCGGAGACGCGCGGGATCGCCTTCGCCGCGTTCGCGCACCTGCTCCCCGAGCGCGTCACCCTGCACCGCGCGGTCCAACTCCTGTCCGGCGTCCGGCTGTTGCTCGTGGACGACGCCCATCTGCTCGACGGCTCCTCGGCCGCCCTCGTCCACCAGCTCGCCGTGCACGGCCGCACCCGTCTGGTGGTCGTGGTGACCGACGGCGACCCGGTACCCGGAGCGGTGTCGCGCCTGTGGACCGGCGAACTGCTGCCGCGCCTCGCGCTGGAGCCGCTGCCCCGCGAGGAGACGGCGCAGTTGCTGGCCCTCGGCGCCGGCGGCCCGCTGGAACCCCTCACCGTGAACCGCCTGTACGGCCTCTGCCAGGGTGATCTGCGCCTGCTGCGCGACCTGTTCGGAGCGGTGCGCGAGCACGGGCTGCTGACCCGGGCGACCGACTCCGGCGAGTGGACCTGGCGCGGGCCGGTCCCGGTCACCGCGACGGTCCGCGAACGCACCGCACAGGTCCTCGCCCGCACCGGCCCCGAGGACCGTGAGAACCTCGAACGCCTCGCGTTCGCCGAGCCGTTGGCGGCGCCCCTGGACGACTTCGACCTCGACGTCCTCGAACGCCTGGAGACCGAGGCCCTGATCCGCGTCGACGACCGGGGTGCCGTCCGCCTCGCCCACCCGCTGCACGGCCCCGCGCTGCGCGCCGCGGCCGGCCGGCTCCGGGCCCGGCGGCTGGCCCGCACCCCGGACCAGTGCGCCCCGGCCCTCGCGGCCGAACGGGCCGCGCTGAGCGACCGCATCGACCGCACCGACGTACGCCCGCTGCCGACACCCGTGGGGGAGTGGCTGGTGGCGGAGGGCGCACCCGTACCGGCCGGGTACGCCGCAGTCCGCGCCCGGTTCGCGAGGCTGCGGGGCGAACTGCGCGAGGCGGCGGCCTGGGCGCGGGAGGGACTGCGGGAGTCCCCGGGGGACCGTGCCAGCGCGGTCGAACTCGCCCTGGCCGCCGCCCAGTCGGGCGATGTCCCCGCCACCGACGAGGCCTTGGCCCACCCCGCGCCGGGCGACGCGGGCGGCTGGCTCGCGGCGGCCCGGGGCGATGCGGAGGCGGCGCGCGAGACCGCGGCCGACCGGTGGAGAGAGGGCGAGGAGAGCCGCGGCCCCACCGCCGAGGACGGCAGGCCCGCCGCGTACGTCCTCTACGACGCCGTACGCCTCGGTGCTCCCGAACAGGTCGCCGGACGGCTCGCCCGGCTGCCCGGCGACGGACCGGCCGTCCTCGCGAGGCACGCGGAGGCGTTGGTCGAGGGAGACGGACCCGCGCTGGACAAGGTGGCAGGGGAGTTGGAACAGCGGGGCTTCCTGCTCTTCGCGGCCGAGGCGCACGCCCAAGCGGTCCGCGCCCACCGCGACCCCCGCGCCGCCCGCATGTCCCGCACCCGCGCGGTCGCCCTCGCCCGCCGCTGCCAGGGCGCCCGCACCCCGGCCCTGTCCGGCCTGGTCCTCGGTGAACTCACCGCCCGCCAGCGGCAGATCGTCACCCTCGCCGCCGCGGGCCTCAGCAACCGCCAGATCGCCGAACGCCTCACCCTCTCCGTCCGCACCGTCGGCAACCACCTCTACAGCGCCTACGCCCGCCTCGGCGCGAGCGACCGCGGCGCACTCCCGTGGCTGGTGGAACTGCCGACGGCGCAGTCGGCCTGAGCGGCGGGGGCGGTTGGCGTCCGGGCTTGCCCGCGCGGCGGGATGATCGGCGGCCGGGCTTGCCCGCCCGGCAGAACGGTCGACGGCCCGGCTCGCCCGCCCGGCGAGGAGGGTCTACGGCCTGGCCTGCCTACTCGGCGGGTCAGGCCGTCGCGAAGGCCGTGAAGCCCACGCGGTCGCCTGGTGTCGCGTCCCCTGGCAGTGCCGCCCGGGCGTTGCGCAGGGCCTTCGCCAGGGACAGGCGAGCCGTCCCGACGGCCCGGCCCGGCCGCCCGGCGGAACGATCGACAGCCCGGTCCGCCCGCCCGGCGGGTCAGGCCGTCGCGAAGGCCGTGAAGCCCACGCGGTCGCCTGGTGTCGCGTCCCCTGGCAGTGCCGCCCGGGCGTTGCGCAGGGCCTTCGCCAGGGACAGGCGAGCCGTCCCGACGGCCCGGCCCGGCCGCCCGGCGGAACGATCGACAGCCCGGTCCGCCCGCCCGGTGGGTCACGCCGCCCCGAACGCCGTGAACGCCCACCCCGTCGCCTGATGCGTCGCGTCCCCCGGCAGGGCGGCCCGGGCGTCGCGCAGGGCCTCCGCCAGGGACAGGCCCGCGCTGAGCCCCTTGTGCAGGGTGAGCATCAGCGGGACCACCGCCGCGTCGTTGACCGGGGCGCTGCTCGCCACCACGCCCGCCGTGCCCAGGGGGAGCAACGCCGTGACGAGGCCCAGGAGTTCATCGGCTCCCACCGAGGCCAGGCGGGCGGTTTCGCAACTGGAGAGAATGATCCGGTACGGGCTGCGGGCGAGGCGTTCGAAGTCGTGGACGATGAGCGGGCCGTCGGCCATGCGCAGCGACGAGAACAGCGGACTGTCCGCGCGGAACGTGCCGTGGGCCGCGATATGGGCCAGGGTCGCGCCGTCCAACTCGGCCAGCACCCGGGGGACTTCGGCACCGTCGTGCTCCAGGACCGTGGGCCGCCTGCCGTACCGGCCGGCCAGGTCCGGGACCTCGGCGCCGCCGGTCGCGAGGCCGGGCCCGCGCACCAGGACGTGCCGATCGCCGGGCGGCGGTTCGGTGTCCAGCGCGCGCAGCCAACCGCCCGCCGACGGCGACACACTGAGCACCCGCTCGCGCAGCGAGGGCAGCAACGCCCAGGGGACGCGGTGGAGTCGGCCCGGCGGAACCACCACCACCGGCCCGGAGCCCAGGTGTTGAGCGGCCTCGCCGAGAAGCAGCTCCTCCAGACGCCGGCCCGCCGCCTCCACCACCGGGAGCCTGGCCTCCGCCCCGGGATGCGCCAGCCGCCGTAGCCCCGCCTGTACGTGCTCCGCCTCGGCCATCGCCTCCGCGAGCAGGCCCGCCTCGAAGCGGCGGACCCGGCCCGCCCCGCACAGCAGGGCGTGCACCCGGCCGTCCACGACGGCGAGTTCGACCAGCCGGCCCGTACCGAGGCGGGCCAGCAGGCGGGACGGATCGAAGCGGTCGCCCTCGCCGGGGGCGTCACCGCGCATATGGAGGGTGCGGGAGCGGATCTCCCGCTCCAGGCGCCGCTGTTCACGCTCCAGGGCCGGCACCGGACGGCCCTCCATGCGGGCCTGCTCCGCGCGGGCGGCGATCTCGCGGAACGCCGTCAGGTCGGTGAGCAGCACCGGGTCGGCGGGCGGTCGGGTGGGCGGAGTGGACAGCGCGGTCGCCCGCCAGCGCTCGCTCCACACCAGCAGCCGCCGCGGACCGCCGGAGACCAGGCTCGCCCGCTGGGCCAGCGCCGCCAGTTCGGCGCCCTGCGCGGTCGCCCGCGCCC
Source organism: Streptomyces sp. NBC_01478 (assembly GCF_036227225.1). GTDB lineage: Bacteria > Actinomycetota > Actinomycetes > Streptomycetales > Streptomycetaceae > Streptomyces. Next base: position 10,273,038 of record NZ_CP109444.1, read on the forward strand.
GCAACTCCGAGGCGCCCAGGGTCGTGCGGTGATCGTCCAGCACGTCGAGGCCGCGCCGGCACGCCTCCAGCACCCCGCGACCGGAACCCGCGGCCTGCGCGCGCAGCGCCTGCGCCGCCCAGCCGGTCATCCGGGCCAGCGGCGGGCCGCCGCGTCTGCTGCGGGCGGCCACCGCCAAGTGCCGCTCCGCGTCCGCCGTCCAGCCCAGTTCCAGCGCTATCCGGCCCGCGAGCAGCGAGGCCTCCGGAGCGGACGGCGAGCCGAAGCCGGCCAGCCGGTCGGCCACCGCGGCGGCGTCCGCCACCAGCCGCCCCGACGCCCGCCCGGCCGCCAACCGGGCCTCGATCAGCACCAGTTGGGCATGCGTCTGCCACCAGGTGCGCCGCTGTGCGGCGAACAGCCGGACCGCCACGGCCGCGCGCGCGATCGCCGTCTGTGGATCGTCCGCGAGCCGCGCGGCCCGGGCGGCCACGAGCAGCAACTCCGCCTTGCGGGTGGACTGACCGCCGATGCCGTCGAGCAGCCCGACCGCCGTGTCCGCGTGCGCCAGCGCCTCCCCGGCCAGCCCCGCGCTCATCAGCACCTCGCAGCGGCGGACGGTCAGCATGAAGCTCGGGGTGGCCAGCTTGGCGTACATCTCCTGTGCCTCGTCGAGCAGTTGGAGCGCCACCGGGATGTCGCCCGAGCGGAACGCGGCCAGCCCCCGGCTCTCCACCGCGTCCGCCTTGTCGTGCTCCTGGCCGGTGGTCTCCCACAACAGCTCGGCCGCCGTGAAGTCGGCGTCGGCCCGGTCCACCGCGCCCAGCGCGAGATGCACGGTCGCGCGCAGGGTGAGCGCCCGCGCCGTCCAGATCGTGTCGTCCACCTGCCGCAGCACGGGAATCGCCCGCCGTACGTCGTCCAGCGCCTCCCGGTGACGGCCCAGCACCCACCAGACGTACGCCCGCCGGAACAGGACCCGCGCCCGGGTCTGTCCCGTGCCCCGGGCGATGCCCCGCTCGAAGGCCGCCAGACCCTGCCGGGTACGGCCGGCGTGCACCAACGCCACACCGAGCGTGCCGAGGACGTCCGCCTCCCGGTCCGCCGAATCCGCGCGGGCCGCCAGGTCGCGGGCGCGCCGCAGATGCCGCAGAGCGAGCCGTAGATCGCCGAAGTCCCGCTGCCAGATGCCGATCACGTGATGCGCCACGGAGGCCTGGAACGGCGTCGGACCGCCGTCGAGGACCTCCCGCGCACCGGCCAGCGCCTCGCTCGGAGCCGCGAACACCATCGGCAGGAGGTCGAGAACCGAGTCGCTTCCCGCTGTCACTCCTCCCATGCTAGTGGTCCCGGTTGCACACCACACAGGTTTGGTGCTGTATCAAGTAGCGGTCCGGCGGCTCTGATTGACGACCGCCGCCGTAGTGGGAGGACACGCAATGGCACCACAGCGATTCCACGAGCAGTTCGACCAGATCCAACGCTCGATGCCCGACATCCCCCTGGCGATGGGGCCGGACGACTCCGCCGAGTTCTTCTACGAGAAGGGCGTCGTGCTCGCCCGCGACGGCGAGGAGGCCCGCCTCGTCGAGGACACCGTCCGCACGCACTTCACCGCCGCCCCCGACCTCACCCCGGACTCCGTGCGCCGGGCGGGCCCCGAGACCAACCGGTCCGGCATCACCCGCATCCAGGTCGGCGACCCGGGCCAGGGCGACCGGCGCGCCGACCACGCCGTGGCGAACGCGCTGCGCGCCCTGCGCGAACCGGAAGGCCGCGCCGGCCGCCGGCTGGTCAGCCGCAACCACGTGGTGTCGATCGCCGTGAACGCCTGTCCCGGCGACGAACCCGTGCCCGCCCCGCGCTCCGAAGGGGCCAACCCGGCGCCCGCGGAAGCCGGTTACGACCCCGACTCCGCCGTCGGCGTCCTCGTCATCGACACCGGCCTCATGCACGACTACCGGTCCTACCCGCTGCTGGCCCACGTCCAGGGCGACGCGCAGATCAGGGAGACCGACGACGCGGGGGTGCTCCAACAGTACGTAGGGCACGGCACGTTCATCGCCGGGCTCGTCGCGGCCGTCTCGCCCAACACCGAGGTGACGGTCCGCAACACCCTCAACGACGCGGGCGCCATTCTCGAATCCGACTTCGGCGAGGCCCTGTTCGCCGCCGTCGACCAGAACGGCTGGCCCGACGTCATCAGCCTCTCCGCCGGCACCTCCAACGGCCGCACCGACGGACTCCTCGGCGTCGAGGGCTTCATGCAGGCCCTGCGCGGACAGCGCACCCTCCTCGTCGCCGCCGCGGGCAACAACGCCAGCGCCAGCCCGTTCTGGCCCGCCGCCTACGCCGACCTGCCCGACTACCAGGACGTCGTCCTCTCGGTCGGCGCGCTGCGCAGCGACGGGGAGTTCGGCGCCTGCTTCAGCAACCACGGCGCCTGGGTCAAGGCCTACGCTCCCGGCGAGCGGCTCATCGGCCCCCTCACCGGCTTCGACACCCCCACGCCGTACGCCTACCAGCACACCACCTACGACGCCTGCCGGTTCGGCTTCACCTACACCTGCACCTGCCAATCGCCCGCCCACAAGGGCGTGTTGAGCCAGGCCGGGGACGCCGAGCCGGGCAGCCCGGACCAGGTGACCTTCGACGGGTTCGCGCACTGGAGCGGCACCTCGTTCGCCGCGCCCGTCGCCGCCGGCATGGTCGCCGCCTTCATGACGGCGAACAAGGAGAGCGACGCGCGTGCCGCCCGCGGCCAACTCCTCGCGGCCAACACCGAGTACGCCGAAGTGCGCGGGGCGCATGTACCGGCGCTGCGCCCACCCACCTGGCGCCCGGTGCCCGTCGTACCGCTCTCCCCTCCGGCATGAGGGCCGGAACCGTCCCCTCCACGGCGTACGATGACATGCCGTACACGAGGGGTGGCACTGTGGACCGTGCAGAGGTCGGCGCGCTCGTCCAGTCCGCCGTCGACGGCGACGCGGCGGCCTGGAAGGCGCTCGTGGAGGGTCTGAGCCCACTGGTCTGGTCCGTGGTGCGCGCCCACCGGCTCTCCGACGCCGACGGCCACGAGGTGTACCAGACCGTGTGGTTGCGCTTCTCCCAGCATCTGCGGCGCATCCGGGAACCCGAGAAGGCCGGCTCCTGGCTGGCGTCCACCGCGCGCAACGAATGCCTGAAGGTGATCAAGAGCCTACGGCGGCTGATGCCCACGGACGATCCCCAACTCCTCGACCGCGTCAGCGAGGAGCGCACCCCCGAGCAGTCGCTGATCGACTCGGAGGAGGCGGCCTCCGACGCCGAGCGCGTCCGGCGGCTGTGGCAGGAGTTCGAGGAACTGGGCGAAAGGTGCAGGCAGTTGCTGCGGGTACTGATGGCCTCGCCGCCGCCCAGCTATCTGGAGGTGTCCGCCGGGCTGGGGATCGCCGTCGGCAGCATCGGCCCGATGCGCCAGCGCTGCCTGCGCCGGCTGCGGGCCCGACTCGACGCCCGGGGGGCGGTGTGAACGGCATGTACGACGACGGTCCCGACCCGTTCGGTGCCTTCGGTCAGGAACCCTTCGACGACGAGGAGTTCGACGACGGTGGGGGCGAACAGGGCGACGACGGCGGGGAGTTCGACGACGGACTCCTGGAGGAGGAGCTGCGGCAGGCCGCTGCCGTCCTGGACCCGGTCCCCGCCGAGCTGCTCCAACTCGCCATGGACGCCTACGCCTTCCACGACCTCGACGCCCGGCTCGCGGAGCTCACCTTCGACTCCCTGGTCGACGCGATCCCGATCAGAGGAGCCACGGACGTACCCCGCATGCTCACCTTCACCGCGGGCGCCCTCAGTATCGACGTGGAGGTGACGAGCGAGGGCCTGATGGGTCAGGTGATGCCGCCCCAGGCGGCCGGCATCGAGGTCCTCGGCGGCTCCCAGCTCCTGCGCCCCACCACCCTCACGGCCGACGCCATGGGCCGCTTCGCCGGCGACACACCCCCGGCCGGCCCCTTCGCGCTACGGCTGCGGGCCGGCGGGGAGGTCGTCGTCACGGAGTGGCTGCGGGCGTGACCGCCGGTCCGCGAGGACGGAGTGCGCTACGCCTCCGTCCTCGCGCACGAGCCGCCTACCAGGTCACCGGCAGCGTCTGCGGCCCGCGGATCATGGTCTTCCGGCGCCAGACGATCTCCTCGGCGGGCACGGCGAGTCGAAGCCCCGGGAGGCGGTCCAGCAGGGTGTCGACGAGGAGTTCGGTCTGGAGCCGGGCCAGTACGGCGCCGGTGCAGTAGTGCGCGCCGTTGCCGAGGGCCAGGTGCGGGTTGGGATCGCGGTCGACGTCGATGCGGTCCGGGTCCGGGAAGACGGCCGGGTCGCGGTTGGCGGCGAGATAGGAGACGTAGACCGGGTCGCCCGCGCTGATGCGCAGGCCGTGCAACTCGACGTCCTCCAGGGCGATCCGGGCCAGCCCGACCGAGGAGCGGTGCGGAATGTAGCGCAGGAGTTCGTCCAACGCGGCACTCCGTGACTCGGGTTGGCCGCGCAGCCGCTCCAGCAGGTCGGGGCGGGTGAGCATCAGGTACAGCATCTGGCCGCAGTTGTGGGTGACCGCCTCGCCGCCGATCTGCAGCGGGCCCGCCACGCCGGCCGCCTCCGGCTCGCTGATCTCGCCCCGGGCCACGGCGTTGCCCAGCAGGGAGTACACATCGGTGCCCTTGCTCCCGGCGCGGGCGCGGATGGTGTCCGTGATCCACGCGTACATGCCGTTCTTGGCGCGGTCGGCGGCCTCGGCGCCGCCGGACGTGGAGATGATCTGCCGCGTCCAGGCGTGCACCTGGTCCCGGTCCTCGTCGGGCACGCCCATGACCTCGCTGACCACGGTGATCGGGAAGGGCTCCAGGACCCGCTCGATCAGATCGGCCGGGGGCCCGTCCGCCACGACGCCGTCCACCAGCGCGTCGAGCAGTGACTGCGCCCGCGGCCGCAGCCGCTTCATCGCACCGACCGTGAACGCGCCCGCGATCGCCCTGCGCAGCCGGTTGTGGTCCGGCTGGTCGGCGAACGCCAGTGAGCCCGGGCGCGGCTTGAAGTGCGGTGCCATGCGCGTCACTTGACGCGTGGTGACCTCCGCGCGGCCGAACCGCGGATCATTGGTGATCATCTTCACGTCGTCGTAGCGGGTGGCCAGCCACGCCCAGCCCTCGCCGTGCGGCAGCCGGATCCGGTTCAGCGGGCCCTCGCGCATCAGCTCCGCGAGGACCGGGTCGAACTCCGTCCCGGTCAGGTCGAGCGGGGGCCAGTCCCGGACGGGGGGCGGGGCCTGGCCGGTCAGCGTGGTGGTCTCCTCGGTCATGCCGTCCACCCTCGTACGCTTCCGGCCGCCTGTCCTGCGGGGCTGCTCCAGCCGGAGGTCAGTCGCTCACGGCGGTCACGAGCGCCGCCAGCGCGGCGGCGAGCCGGGCGACGCCGGGGCCGTCGGGCAGGCCGCCGGGCTCCGTCATGTACGTGTCCCGGCGGATCTCCACCATCAGGGCGCCGACGGCCGGCTCCTCGCCGTAGAACTCCAGCGGGACGTAGACCCCCCGGAACGGGCTGTCGAGCCCGGTCTCCCCGCACTCCGCGAACGCCTTCCGTGCCGCCGACAGCAGTGCGGGCGGGGTGTGGACGGTGTCGGTGCCCAGGCAGACGGCCGGCCGGGGGTCGGTGCCGTGGAGTTCGTAGGGGAGCGCGGCGGTGGGGTAGGAGTGCAGGTCGATGAGGACGGCCCGGCCGGTCGTGGCCAGGCGGTCGGCGACGGCCTCCGTCATCGCGCGGGCGTACGGCCGGAAGTAGCGCTCGACCAGCGGACCGGGGTCGTGGTCGGCGGGCCGTAGGTCGGCGTGGTGCGTGGTGCGGGTGTAGACCGCGCCCATGCCCACGGAGAGCATCTCCTCCCGCTCGTCCGGGAAGCGTTCCGGATCGACGACCAGACGCGACAGTCGGTTCACGAACCGCCACGGGGTGAGGGCACACGCGCGTGCCGCCTCATCGGCGATCCGGGCCGTGTGACTGTCGGTGATGTGGTCCAGCTCGCGCTCCAGCGCCGGGTCGTCCAGCAGGAGGTCCGCGCGGACGTCGGCCGGTATCTCCCGCGCGGAGTGCGGCACATGAAGGATCACGGGCGAGTCTGCGGCGCCGGGCAGCAGCTCGAAGGACGGCGAGGGCGGCGCGGAGGGATGGGACACGGGCGGCTCCCCGGGGCGTTGTCAGTGGCGTGGTGCAGGATCAAGGTATCCGCATCGACGATCACGGACCGGGGGAGCACGACCGTGCCTGTCGGCAACGAGCAGATCACCGGGCGCCCCGCCGACGACCCCGGAAGCCGAAGGGTCAGGGCAGCACGAGCGGTGCCGGCCGGTTCGTTCCCCGGGGCGGCGGCACGGACACCGTCTGGACCCGCACGTCGAGCAGGGAGTGCCGGCAGTCGTACGACGGCGCCGTGTCGACCAGCACGCGATAGACGACCTTGGTGCCACAGCCGATCCGGCCCGGTCCTATGCGCAGCTCCGCACCCCTGATCCGGGCCGGCGGGGCCTGCGCCGCGCTCGGCTGGGACTCGGAGCCCAGCAGCTCGACACAGGGCACGCCCAGACACACCCGGAACGGCTCACCGCGGTCGAACGCGCTGCTGGCGATGTCCCGCCGCCCCGGATTGGTCAGCACCACCGTGACGACGTACGGGTCGCTGAGCAGGGTGCCGTTGCGCCGGATCTCCAGACCCGCGCCGATGTGCCGGTCCACCAACGGGGCATGGTCCACGCTGTAGTTGAGGCGCCGACGAGGATGGGCGGCTCTGAACGCGGCCCAGATCGCACCGCAGCCCACGATGACGGCGACAGCGACTCCGGCCGCCGTCCAGAACGCCTCCAGCGTGTAGAAGGCGCCGGACGCGACGGGCAGGGACGTCGGGGTGACGGGCAGGGAAGCGGAGACGGCGGCCATGGACGGCCCTCCGCTCAGGAGCGGTGGACGGGATCCCCGCCCGCCGCCGTGTCGAGGAACCTGCGCCACTCCCGCGGCGCGAAGACGAGGGCGGGGCCGCCGGTGCGCTTGGAGTCCCGGACGGCGACGACAGCGCCGACGGCGGCGACCTCGACACACGCGCCGTTGCCCGAACTGCGGCTGCTCCTGCGCCAGTCGGAGGAGTCGAGGACGGCCTGCGGTATCCGTCGTCCGTGGGGTGTGCTCATGGTGCGTGTATCTCCCTTGCTATCCGCTCCAGCGTCGCGGGTGTGTCCTGCGGGTCCGGAGCGGCGGCCCGCACCAGGTCGAAGGTCTGGATGAAGGTGCGCACATCGCGCTCCCGCTCCAAGTACACGTTGCCTGCGATGGAGTTGATGTAGACGACCGTGGGCATCCGGGGTTCGAACTCCATGAGGGAGAACGTCCCCGCGAGGGCCGCGTGGGCGCCCTTGGCGGTCGGCATGACCTGGATCGTCACGTTCGGCAGCGCCGTCGCCTCGATCAGATGCTCCAGTTGGGCGGCCATGGTCTCCTTGCCGCCGACGGGGCGTTGCAGGACGCTCTCCTCCATCACCACCCACAGCTCCAGCGGGTCCGGTTCGCGGGTCAGCAGCTCCTGGCGCTCCTTGCGGAAGCGCACCAACTGGTCCACTTCGGAAGGCTCGTTGGGCCGGACGGCCGCGATCACGGCGCGCGCGTACTCCTCGGTCTGCAGCAGACCGTGCACGAACGTCGGCTCGTACGAGCGCAGCACGCGGGCGTCGGCCTCCAGCCCCGCGTAGGTGGCCATGCCCGAGGGCAGCACCTCGCCGTAGTGGGTCCACCAGCCCTGCTGCTGCGCGTCCTTGTGGATCTGCATGACCGTCTCGATCCGCACCGGATCGGTCACTCCGTACCACTGCAGCAGATCCCGGACGTCCCGCGCCTTGATCGGGGCCTGTCCGGTCTCCACCCGGCTGATCTTGGACATGGAGCACTCGAGGTGTGTCGCCACGTCCTCGATCCGCATCCCCGCGTGTTCCCGCAGCCGCCGCAGCTCGGATCCGAGCTGGCGGCGCCGTACCGTCGGGCCGGCGGCCGTGGCCATCGCCTCACCCCTCGCAGTCGCCCGGCTGAAGTCTTGCTCCATGCAAGTGTGCCCCAGCGCCAACGGCCTTGTACCACTGGTGACTTCGTTCGAGACATTTGGCTCACGCAATTGCGTGGAGGAAGTCTCTCGGTCGCCAAGTGCGCCCGTCAGCGCGTGTGTTGGCCTGCGGGACACAGCCGGGAATGCCGTAGCCCCGGCTGGGAACGTCGTGGCCCCGGCCGGGAGAACCCGGCCGGGGCCACGACGTACACATGGCTCGCTGCGTCAGCTCAGGGAAGCCAGCGCCTCGTTCCACGTCGTCGACGGGCGCATGATCTTCGCGGCCTTGGCCGGGTCGGGCTGGTAGTAGCCGCCGATGTCGGCCGGGCTGCCCTGCACCGCGCCGAGTTCCTCGACGATCTGCTGCTGGGCGCCCGCGAGGGTCTCGGCGAGCGCGGCGAAGGCCTTCGCGAGGTCCGCGTCGTCGGTCTGCGCGGCCAGCTCCTGCGCCCAGTACAGGGACAGGAAGAAGTGGCTGCCGCGGTTGTCGATGCCGCCGACGCGCCGGGTCGGGGACTTGTCCTCGTTGAGGAAGGTCGCCGTGGCGCGGTCGAGGGTGTCGGCGAGGACCTGCGCGCGGGCGTTGCCCGTGAACGTCGCGTACTGCTCCAGGGAGGGGACCAGCGCGAAGAACTCACCGAGCGAGTCCCAGCGCAGGTAGTTCTCCTTGACGAGCTGCTGCACGTGCTTCGGGGCGGAGCCGCCGGCGCCCGTCTCGAAGAGGCCGCCGCCCGCCATCAGCGGGACGACCGACAGCATCTTGGCGCTGGTGCCCAGCTCCAGGATGGGGAAGAGGTCGGTCAGGTAGTCGCGCAGCACGTTGCCCGTCACCGAGATGGTGTCCTCGCCGCGGCGGATGCGCTCCACCGACAGCTTGGTGGCCTCGACCGGGGCGAGGACGCGGATGTCCAGGCCCTCGGTGTCGTGCTCCGGCAGGTACGCCTCGATCTTCTTGATCAACTGGGCGTCGTGCGCGCGGGTCTCGTCCAGCCAGAACACCGCCGGGTTGCCGGTGGCACGCGCACGCGTGACGGCCAGCTTCACCCAGTCCTTGATCGGGGCGTCCTTGGTCTGGCAGGCACGGAAGATGTCGCCCTTGGCGACCGACTGCTCCAGGACGACATCGCCGGCCTGGTCGACGAGGCGGACCGTACCGGCCGCCGGGACCTCGAAGGTCTTGTCGTGGGAGCCGTACTCCTCGGCCTTCTGCGCCATCAGGCCGACGTTCGGCACCGAGCCCATGGTGGACGGGTCGTAGGCGCCGTTCGCGCGGCAGTCGTCGAGGACGGCCTGGTAGACGCCGGAGTAGGAGGAGTCCGGGAGCACCGCGAGGGTGTCCGCCTCCGCTCCGTCCGGGCCCCACATGTGGCCGGAGGTGCGGATCATGGCCGGCATCGAGGCGTCGACGATCACGTCCGACGGCACGTGCAGGTTGGTGATGCCCTTGTCGGAGTCGACCATCGCGAGCGCGGGGCCCTCGGCGATCTCCGCGTCGAAGGACGCCTTGATCGCGTCGCCCTCGGGCAGCGCGGCCAGGCCCTTGAGGATGCCGCCGAGACCGTCGTTCGGGGAGAGACCGGCCGCGGCGAGCGTCGCGCCGTACTGCTCGAAGGTCTTCGGGAAGAAGACGCGGACCACGTGGCCGAAGATGATCGGGTCGGAGACCTTCATCATCGTGGCCTTGAGGTGCACCGAGAACAGGATGCCCTCGGCCTTGGCGCGGGCGATCTGCGCGGTGAGGAACTCACGCAGCTCGGCCACGTGCAGCACGGAGGCGTCGACGACCTCGTCCTTGAGGACGGGTACGGACTCGCGCAGCACGGTGGTGGTGCCGTCCTCGGCGACCAGCTCGATGCGCAGCGCACCGGCCTCGGTGATCGTCACGGACTTCTCGGTGGAGCGGAAGTCGTTCTCGCCCATGGTGGCGACGTTGGTCTTGGAGTCGGAGGACCAGGCACCCATGCGGTGCGGGTGGGTCTTGGCGTACTTCTTGACCGAGGCGGGGGCGCGCCGGTCGGAGTTGCCCTCACGCAGGACCGGGTTGACCGCGGAGCCCTTGATCTTGTCGTAGCGGGACTGGATGTCCCGCTCCTCGTCGGTCTTCGGGTCGTCCGGGTAGTTCGGCAGCGCGTAGCCCTGCTCCTGCAGCTCGGCCACGGCGGCCTTGAGCTGGGGGACGGACGCCGAGATGTTCGGCAGCTTGATGATGTTGGCCTCGGGCGTCTTCGCCAGTTCGCCCAGCTCGTGCAGGGCGTCCGGGATCCGCTGGTCCTCGGTCAGGTACTCCGGGAACACGGCGATGATGCGCCCGGCCAGCGAGATGTCCCGCGTGGTCACGGCGACACCCGCCTGCGAGGCGTACGCCTGGACCACCGGCAGGAAGGAATACGTCGCCAGGGCCGGGGCCTCGTCAGTGTGCGTATAGATGATGGTCGAGTCAGTCACCGGTGCTCCGCTCCACGTCTGCAACATTGCTCGACATCAAGATATCTCGTGATGCGGTCCCACTCGACAGCGGTCCGTCCGCACTGCGCGAACACCTGTCCGTCGATCAAGGGCAACCGTTCGCCCGGCCCCGTGGTCAGTAAGGGGTGGATCACCTTCACTGACCGACGGCCGGAGCTGACCACCCGGCCGCCCGAGCGAAAGCGGATCATGAGAAATCGCACCAGAGTGACGGCCCCGGTGGCCGCCCTGATCGGTACGGCCACAGCACTGACCGTGGGTTCCCCGGCCTTCGCGGCCGGACGGGGGAACGCTGACGAGGCGAACGGAGATGGGACGACCGGACGGGGATACGGCGGCGAGGGCGCCGAGACCCTCGGCGACCCGGTGTACCCGAGCCTCGGCAACGACGGCTACCGCGTCCGCTCCTACGACCTCGACCTCGCCTACGACGCGACGACGAAACTCGTCGACGGCACGGTCACGATAGAACTGCGCACCACCGAGTCCCTGACCCGGTTCTCCCTGGACGCCCTCGGCCTCGACATCCACGAGGTCCGCGTCCAGGGCCGTAGGGCCGACTTCGAGCAGGCCGGCGAGAAACTGCGGATCACGCCCGCCAGGACGCTCCCGGCGAAGGCCCGGGTCACCGTCTGCGTGGAGTACTCCGCCGACCCGGGCCGCGCCGCCGCGCCCACCGGCGGCTGGGTCGTCACTCCCGACGGTTTCGCGGTGTGCGGCCAGCCGAACCTGGCGCACACCGTCTTCCCCTGCAACGACCACCCCAGCGACAAGGCCGACTTCACGTTCCGGATCACCGTCCCGGACGGGCTGCGCGGGGTCGCGAACGGTCAACTGGTGCGCACCGAGCGGCTGGACGGCGACCGGACCGCGTTCGGCTACCGCTCCCGCTCACCCATGGCGACCGAGCTGGTGCAGATCACGGTCGGCGACTACGTGATCAAGGACCGGCGGGGCCCGCACGGCCTGCGGCTGCGGGACGTGGTGCCGACCGCGCGCGCCGCCGCCCTGGAACCGGCGCTCGCGCTGACGCCGGGCCAAGTCGACTGGCTCGAACAGCGCCTGGGGGCCTACCCGTTCGAGACGTACGGACTGCTGCCCTGCAACTCCGACGCCCCGAATGCCTTCGACTTCACGGGACTCGAGACCCAGACCCTCACGCTGTACAAGCCGAACTTCCTGCTCCAGGAGGAGAGCAAGATCGGCTCGCACATGATGCACGAGCTGGTCCACTCCTGGTTCGGCAACAGCGTCAGCCCCGCCACCTGGGCCGACCTGTGGCTGAACGAGGGCCACGCCGACTTCTACGGGCTGCTCTACCGCTACGAGCGCGGCTGGGCCGACTCCCTCGGTCTGACCACGATGGAAGCCCGCATGAAGAACACCTACGCGCGCGGCGACCAGTGGCGCCACGACTCCGGCCCGGTCGCCGCCCCGAACGCGGTCAACCTCTTCGACAGCCAGCGCTACTTGGGCGGCGTCCTCGTCCTGTACGCCCTGCGGGAGTTCATCGGCGAGGACACCTTCCACGCCGTGGAGCGCGCCTTCCTCGCCCGGTACCGCGACTCCGCGGCGACGACGGAGGACTACATCGCCGTCGCCTCGAAGGTCTCCCGCCAGGACCTGTCCGGCTTCCTGCGGGACTGGCTCTACGGTACGGCGACGCCGCGCATGCCCGGTCATCCGGACTGGACGGTGACGCCGGTGAACCCGTCCCTCACCGCCCCGCACAGCCGGACCGACGGGCACTACCGCGACAACTCGGCGACTCTCTAAGCCAGTTGATCCGTCAGTCGAGCCGGGTGGAGGGGACTTCGCCCGGCTCGTCCTCCGGGATCCGCTGCTGCGGTATGGCGATGGACCCCTGCTGGAGCGCCACCGTCCGTGTCGGTGCCGGAATGCGGATGCCCTCGTCCCGATACCGCTTGTGCAGGCGCTTGATGAACTCGTGCTTGATACGGAACTGGTCGCTGAACTCGCCGACACCCAGGATCACCGTGAAGCCGATCCGGGAGTCGCCGAAGGTGTGGAAGCGGATCGCCGGTTCGTGCTCCGGGATCGCGCCGGTGATGTCGGTCATGACCTCGCCGATGACCTCCATGGTCACCCGCTCGACATGCTCCAGGTCGCTGTCGTAGCCGACGCCCACCTGGACCAGGATCGTCAACTCCTGCTCGGGACGCATGAAGTTGGTCATGTTCGTCTTGGCGAGCTGGCCGTTCGGTATCACGACGAGGTTGTTGGAGAGCGCCCGTACGGTCGTCTGGCGCCAGTTGATGTCCTCGACGTACCCCTCCTCGCCGCTGCTCAACTTGATGTAGTCGCCGGGCTGGACGGTCTTCGAGGCGAGGATGTGGATGCCCGCGAACAGGTTGGCGAGCGTGTCCTGAAGAGCGAGCGCCACGGCGAGGCCGCCGACGCCGAGGGCGGTGAGCATCGGCGCTATCGAGATGCCCAGGGTCTGGAGCATCACCAGGAAGCCGATGGCCAGGACCAGTATCCGGGTGATGTTGACGAAGATCGTGGCCGAACCGGCAACCCCGGAGCGGGAGTTGGTGACCGCCCGGACCAGACCCGCTATCACCCGGGCCGCCGACACCGTCACGGCGAGGATGATCAGCACCTTGAGGCTCTGGTTGACCTGGTGCTGGACCGTGTGCGTCAACGGCAGCACCGCCCCCGCGGCCGCCGCGCCACCGGCGACCGCCGACCACGGCAGCGCGGTCCGCAGGGCGTCCACCATCACGTCGTCGCCGCTCCAGCGCGTACGGTCGGCGTGCTTGCCGAGCCAGCGCAGCAGCACGCGCAGCAGGAAGGCCGCCAACAGGCCCGAGGCCAGGGCGATTCCGGCGAGCATGAAGTCGTCCAGGGTCGGCGTGCGGTTCATCGGTCACCTCCGGGGAGAGAAGCCACGGCGAAGAGGGCCGCCGAAGGCCGGATGTGAAGTGTCGTCACGTTGCCACCTGCTCGAATTGCGGGCATTGCCGGAGTTGCCATCGCGCCGGCCGGGCGGACCCGTGCACCGACGCGACCGCTCATCCTGCCGTATCGGGGAGGGGAGTTCGTACCTGGTCCGGGGCTGTGAGCACGACTTTCGGACGATTCCCTTTGCCGCCGTGGACCTCGTCGCCCGCGACCCACGAAGCGTCGTGGCCGGCGTCCGGGAACCGGGTGGTCATGCGGGTGGCACGTTCTGGTTCGGTCGCGAAGGCGGTGTCCTCGCCGAGTCCGGCATCCCGGCAGAGACCGGGGCCGGCCGTCCACGAGCGCGGGACATACAGTTCCCGATCCACCGCCGCGTGCCCGCTGCGACCGGCGTAGACCAGGTGGACGGCGACCGGTGTGTTGTCGATCCTGCCCGCGGTGCCGATGTATTGGCGCTGGACGCCGACCGAGCAGGTGCTGCATGCCGTCCGGGGCGGTCTCCCCGGCCCACTCCGCGATGGTCCAGCAGTTCTTGCGCGGCAGGTCCGACAGCGGCCCGAGCACCAACTTCCGGACCCGGCGCCGGGGTTCGACCCGCAGCCATCGCCTGAGCACTTGTTGTCTTCACAGACCACGATGACCACCGGTGGCCGCACAGTCCGTGCAACCGGCTGTCCCTCTGAAATGAGCACATGCCGGCCGGTGGGTCTCGTATGGTGAAGACCATGCGGATCACTGTGCTGGGGGGCTGTGGTGCGTGGCCGTCGGCCGGTCTGGCGTGCAGTGGTTTCCTCGTGGAGCACGAGGGCTTTCGGCTCGTCGTCGACCTCGGATACGCCGCCCTGCCCCGGCTGTTGGAGCATACGGCTCCGCACGGCGTCGACGCGGTGCTGATCAGTCATGGGCACCCCGACCACTGTGCCGACCTGAACCCGCTGCTGCGGGCCAGGGCCCTGGACGACGACCCGCCGCCCGCACTGCCGGTCTTCGCCCCACCCCGGGCTCTCGATGCGGTCCTCGCCCTGGACCGGCCGGGAATGCTCGACGCCTCCTACCTGCTGCACGAGTTCACACCGGGCGCGCGGTTCGAGATCGGTCCGTTCGAGGCAGCCACGCGGCTGTTGCCGCACTGGGTGCCCAACGCGGGCATCCGGCTGACGGCCGGCGGGCAGCACCTGGCCTACACCGGTGACACCGGGCCGTGCCCCGACATCACGGACCTGGCGCGGGACGCCGATGTACTCATTGCCGAGGCCACCTATGCCGAGGAAGTGCCCGAGCACTCCGCGCAGTACCTCTCCAGCGCGCGGCAGGCCGGCCAGTACGCCGCTCAAGCGCAGGTGGGTCGCCTCTTGCTCACCCATCTATGGCCCGGATCGGACCCACATGCCTCCGTGGACGCTGCCCGCCGCGCATACGAAGGCGGCATCACGGTCGCTGACAGTGGTCTCGTCATCGACCTCCACCGAGACATCCAGGTCCATCGCCACGCCGAACAGGACCGGTGAGACCACTTCCCGAGACCGGACACCCACACCGAACTTGCAACCACTCTGCCCGTGCGACCGGCGGAACGTGCGGGCCCTCGCGGACTACTCGCGTCGCTGATACTCCGTACCGGGAGGGAGAAGGCATCCGAGTTGTTCGAGATAGTCGTACGTCCTGCTCGGCAACGCACTGTTCGCCATCGATGTCCTGAATTGCTCCAGGATGCGTGAATATCCTTGGATCGGGGCGTCTCCGGTGTTGAACGCGTACCACCATTGACCGTTCAGATACTTGGCGAGTTCACCGGCCAGGGCACCATCCCGATCCAGCCCGGAAAGACGGCACACCAGGTCTCGTAAATCGAGTACGTCCAGCGCGTGCTCCATGATCTGCCGCGGTGTCATGGCAGGCACTCGCCTGCCGGTCGCGTTGATCGTCGAATAGGCAATCGGGCTGTTTGAATGAGGCGAGGTCCATACGCGCGCATTGGCAACGTAACCTAGGACGCTGATTTCACCCATCGCCCCCGACACACGGACGCCCGGTATTCGTGCGACCGAATACATGCCTTCGGAAACTCCTTCGCTCTCGTTCAGCACCCGTAGACCATCCTCGTCCACGAAGAGCACCCGGACATTGATCTCGACGCCCTTGCTGAACGGACTGCCCATGAGGAGTTCGCCGTACATATAACCTTGGCCATGGAGTCCGCACGCAACGACGTCGGCGTCTGTGAGCCTGGCGGACAGCACAGGAATGGCCTGGTTGGCATGCGCTCCGTACCCGTAGTTGAGGAGCTTCACCTCAAGGGTGGCAGGATTCCGATTGGCACCGTAGGCCAGCACCGGAAAGCGCTCGGAGAGCGGCGGGAGCCCGGCGTCCGCCAGAAAACGGTCGATCGGCACCGTGCGGCCACCGTGCGTGACCTCATACCCCTCATCGGACCCTGACTCCATGACCGGAAGTACCGAGCCGTCGAAATACAGGTAGTGACCGGTGGGGCAATCGCCGGGATAGCTCTCAGGGAAACGCCGGGCCGGAACCCAGGCTCTGGATGACGATGGCTGCTGCTTGTCACCGCCCCGGGGAGGTCCTGGGGCGGATCCGGGTGAGTTGCTGGGCACGAGCGGCTCCTGAAGCAGGTTGTGGGACATCACCACAGCACCGGTGATCAATCGGCACCGGTTCGCCCCCACGCCCATCCAAGACGGTACGTAGCATCCACGTGCAGCCATGTGCCGGTCTTGGGTACGACCCGCCAGTACAGAAGCCGGCCATTTTCGACAATCAACGGTCTGTCACTCCCGTTCACAGGCTTGTATGGACTGCGTTCTCCGATTCGGAATTCACCCGACGCCAAGCGGCAGGGCTTGCCCTGAGGGAAGAAGACGAAGATCGTCAATGATCGGATCGGCCGCTCGATATGGGTACAGAAATCCTCCTCTTCGGCGCCGTCAAATGCGCCCGTGAAGGTCATTTCGTTCGTGATTCTGGTTGTACTGCTCACCGCCAAGTCGGGGAGCGGAACCGAGATGACCTTGGCCACCGGGAAGTGGGTCGACTCGTAACTGGCTATGGAATGATTTCCGGTGTGGCTGGCACATCGGCCCTCGATATTGCCCCTCGAGGCATACCGGAAGACCATCCCATTGCCTTTGTCCGATTCTCGGCGAATCAGATACGAATCAGACAGGATTGCTGTCCCGGGATTCCTTTGCGGATCGTCTGCGCTACTTTCGGTGAGATCCAGGATCTTGGCCACGTCCTGCACCGAGAAGGAGGCGCTCTCGTGCATGTCCCGGAATTTGATCGATTCATGCCTTGGCATCCGGATACGGGAGTCGCTCCACGAGCGCTGCAGAAGCGCGGCGAAAATCGTGGCGACTGCGGAGAGAATGCCGAGCGAGACCGCGAGAATCATCGCCGCCCCGTCACATGCGGCGCACTGCTCACCGAAGCCTCGACGGTATCGGTTTCAGTGGAGAGCGCAGCAGGGACAGCCGATAAGTGATCCTTGACCAGCATGAACATTCCCCCCGAGGAAGCTTTAAGTTCACGTATTCCGAGTCGGCCACCCATTGCGAGCGTCGCGATCGTAGCGCACCGGGCTTCCTGTAGGAACGGCCGTTGGCCGGTCGAGATCAAGAAGGCCTACTGCATCGCCGTGATCAAGACCAACCAGTGTGCCGCCTCCGGGGCGGGGCACGGACGCCGTGAGTCCCGCTCGGTGAAAAACCTGCGCCGTCACCGACCGGCTCGGCGGAATCGCCTTCCCTCACGCCCGCCCGGCCATCCGCGTCCACCGCCGCCGCAAGCGGACCGGCCGGCGCGAGACCCGTGAGAGTGTCTGCGCCGGGACCGCACCACAGGCCATGGCAACCCTGCGCAACTCCGCCATCGGCGTGCTGAAAACCCTCGGAGGCGACAACATCGCCAAGACCACCCGAGCGATCCGCGACGAGCCCCAAGGAGCACTCCCCGTCCTGGGCATCACCAACAACCCGGACAGCTACGGAACTTGATCAAGGCCTGCAAGGGAGCCGTGTACACCCCGTGGCACCTGAGAGCTGCCGAGGTTGAACTCGTAGTGCCGTGGAGCAGGCACGGTGCCGGTGAGAACCTGGCCCTGATGACCGGTCCCACAAAACGAGAGGGCGCACCGGGACGGTGCGCCCTCTCGGTGTTGTGCCGTTTTGCGAAGCTTCAGCCACATGCGCCACTGCCTTGACGACACTTGCGGTAGCCATTGCTGTCAGAAAGACACGCATCCGACCACCGCCATTCTTGTTCCTGCTGGTGCCCCAACTCGGCAGATATATCCACGAGTTGATCGATGATCAGAAACGCTTGACGTGGTGTGCGGCCCGGCGGCAGGCTGTCGGGCGTTGATCTACGAGAGGGGTGGTATGACGGGTCCGGTACTCGCCGTCGACCAGGGAACATCCGGCACGAAAGCCCTGGTGATCTGTCCCGAACGCGGCGTGATCGGCACCGGGTTCGTCTCGGTGGGGACCCGTCGGCTGCCGGGTGGCCTGGTCGAGGCCGACCCCGAGGAACTGTACGAGTCGGTGATCGTCGCCGGGCGCCGCGCGCTCGCCGAGGCCGACGAACCCGTGACGGCGCTGGGCCTCGCCAACCAGGGCGAGACGGTGCTCGCCTGGGACCCCGACACCGGAATGCCGCTCACCGACGCACTCGTCTGGCAGGACCGGCGTGCCGAGAGCGTCTGCGCCGAACTCGTCGCGCACGCCGACGAGTTGCGACTGCTGACCGGGCTGCCGCTCGACCCCTACTTCGCCGCACCCAAGATGGCCTGGATCCGCCGCCACCTCACCCGCGACGGCATGGTCACCACCAGCGACTCCTGGCTGGTCCACCGCCTCACCGGCACCCATGTCACCGACGCCGCGACCGCCGGCCGCACCCAACTCCTCGCCCTCGACACGGCCGCCTGGTCGCCCAGGGCCCTCGACCTGTACGGCCTGTCCGGCGAGCGCCTCCCGGGTGTCGTCGACTGCGCCGGACCCATCGGTACGACCACCGTGTTCGGCACGGAGATACCCCTCACCGGACTCGTCGTGGACCAGCAGGCGGCGCTGCTCGCCCAGCGCGTCACCGCGCCCGGCGGCGCCAAGTGCACCTACGGCACAGGGGCGTTCCTCCTCGCGCACACCGGCGACACACCCCGGCGCGGCGACTCGGGACTGGTGAGCTGCGTCGCGTGGCGGCTCGGCGGGCGGACCGGCTACTGCCTCGACGGGCAGGTGTACACCGCCGCGTCCGCCGTCCGCTGGCTCACCGATCTCGGCGTCATCACCGGCGCCGCCGACCTGGACCGGGTGGGCGGCGCGGTACCGGACGCGGGCGGTGTCACCTTCGTCCCGGCCCTCGCCGGGCTAGCCGCCCCCTGGTGGCGCGGCGACCTGCGCGGCTCGCTCACCGGACTCGCCCTCGACACCACCTCCGGACACCTGGTGCGCGCCCTGTGCGAGGGCCTCGCCGCGCAGGTCGTCGAACTCGCCGAAGCCGCCGCGACCGACCTCGGCACCCCGCTGGACGTGCTGCGCGTCGACGGCGGCCTGACCCGCTCGGCCCTGCTCATGCAGACCCAGGCCGACCTCCTGCAACGCCCCGTCGAGGTGTCCGCACTGCCCGACGCGACCGCCCTCGGCGTGGGCACCCTGGCCCAACTCGGCGCGGAACCGGGACTGACGCTCGCCGACGCCCTGCCCGACTGGAAACCCGCCGCCGTCTACGAACCGCGCATCACCCCCGACCACGCGGCCGAACGCCTCGCCGCCTTCCGCACCGAAGTCACCGCCCTGCTCGACCGGGCACCCGTATGACGGTCACGCTCAACGGACCGCTGCCGTCGGGGAGTTACGACGTGGCGGTGGTCGGCGCGGGCGTGGTCGGCTGTGCGATCGCCCGCGAACTCGCCCGCCGGCCGCGCCTGCGCGTGGCCCTCGTCGAGGCACAGGACGACGTCGGCCAGGGCACCTCGAAGGCGAACACCGCGATCCTGCACACCGGCTTCGACGCCGTACCGGGCTCCCTCGAAGCCCGCCTCGTCCGCGAGGGGGCACGCCGACTCGCCGCCTACGCAGGTGAGTCGGGCATCGCCGTCGAGCCGGTCGGCGCGCTGCTCGTGGCCTGGGACGAGGAACAGCGCGCCGCACTCCCGCACTTGGCGGAGAAGGCCGTACGCAACGAATACCGTGCCACCCGCCTGATCGAGCCCGCCGAACTGTACGAACGGGAACCGCACCTCGGCCCGGGTGCGCTCGGCGCCCTGCACGTGCCCGGCGAGAGCATCGTCTGCCCCTGGACGACGACACTGGCGTACGCGACCCAGGCGGTCCGGCACGGAGTCGACCTGCACCTCAACTCGCCCGTCAGCGACGTCAATTGGCATGACGGCGAGCACGTCCTCAGCACCGCCCGGGGAACCCTCCGCACCCGCCGGCTCGTCAACGCGGCCGGACTGCACGCCGACACCCTCGACCGCCACCTGGGACACCGCGACTTCACCGTCACCCCGCGCCGGGGCCAGCTCATCGTCTTCGACAAGCTCGCCCGCGACCTGGTCCACCACATCCTCCTGCCCGTCCCCACGGCCCGCGGCAAAGGCGTCCTCGTCACCCCGACCGTCTACGGCAACCTGCTCCTCGGGCCCACCGCCGAGGACCTGGACGACAAGCGCGCGACCGGCTCGACCGCCGAAGGCCTGGCCCTGCTGCGGGAGTCGGGCGCACGTATCCTCCCCGCGCTCCTCGACGAGGAGGTCACCGCCGTCTACGCCGGTCTGCGCGCGGCCACCGAACAGGACGACTACCGCATCACCGCCCACCCCGAGCAGGCGTACGTCACGGTCGGCGGCATCCGCTCCACCGGCCTGACCGCGTCCCTCGCCATCGCCTCCCATGTCACCGCGCTGCTGGCCGACATGGGCCTCGATCCCGGCCCGGCGCGGGACCTGGAACCGGTCCGCATGCCGAACCTCGGCGAGACCCACCCGCGCCCCCACCGGAACGCCCGACGCGTCGCCGCCGACCCGGAGTACGGCTCCCTCGTCTGCCACTGCGAGGGCGTCTCGCGCGGTGAGATACGGGACGCGCTCGCCAGTACGGTGCCACCGCGCAACCTCGACGGACTGCGGCGCCGGACCCGGGCCCGGGCGGGCCGCTGCCAGGGGTTCTACTGCGGTGCGGCGGTACGGGAGTTGTTCGAAGGGGCCGGTGCGTGACCCGCCCCACCCGTGAAGTCGACGTCCTCGTCGTCGGCGCGGGCCCCGCGGGACTCGCCGCCGCCGCACGCCTCGCCGCGGCCGGAATCGCCCGGGTCGACGTCCTGGACCGCGAACAGCATGCCGGGGGAGTGCCCCGGCACTGCCGGCACGGCGGCTTCGGCACCTGGACGCATCCGCTCACCGGACCCGCGTACGCCCGCCTGCTGCACACCGCCGCCGTACGGGCCGGTGCCGTCGTCCGTACCGGGACCACGGCCCTCGACTGGGCGGGACCCCTCGCACTCGACACCGTTGGCCCGCAGGGACTGGAGACCGTCCGCGCGCGAGCCGTCGTCCTCGCCACCGGCGCCCGCGAACGGCCGCGCGCGGCCCGGCTGGTACCGGGTACTCGCCCCGACGGGGTGTACACCACAGGGGAGTTGCAGCAGGCGGTGCACCTCTACGGACAGCGGATCGGAACCCGGGCCGTCGTGGTCGGAGCGGAGAGCGTCTCCTACGCGGCCGCCGACACCGTACGGGCCGCCGGAGCCCAAGTCGTCGCCATGGTCACCGAGTTGCCCGTCTCCCAGACGACAGCCGTCCGGGCCCACGACGCCCGTCTCCGCCACCGCGTCCCTCTCCTCACCGACACCACGGTCACCGAACTCCTCGGCCACGGACGGCTGTCCGGCGTCCGCGTCCGGCACCGGGACGGCCGTAGCGTCCAACTGGCCTGCGACACCGTCGTGTTCACCGGTGACTTCGTGCCCGACCACGAGCTCGCCCGGCGGGGGCGCCTGGAACTGGACCCCGGCACCCGTGGCCCCGCCGTCGACGGGGCCCTGCACACCTCCCGGCCCGGTGTGTTCGCGGCCGGCAGTCTCCTGCACCCCGTCGAGAGCGCGGCCACCGCCACCCGCGACGGGGTCCGTGTCGCCGCAGCCGTTCTGGAGAGCCTCGCCGGTGCCGAACGGCCCCGCCACACCGTGCCGTTGCTCGTCGAGCCGCCCCTGCGCTGGATCGCCCCGAACCGTGTCGCCCCGGGGGACGGGCATCCGTATGTTCTGCGGACCTCGGCCCTGTCGAAGCGCCCGGTGCTGCAAGTCGTCCAGGACGGGCGGGTGTTGCATGAGGAGCGGCTGCGGGCGGCCGTACCGAATCGCACGCTGACCCTGACGGCGGGCTGGACCCGGCTCGTCGACCCGGCGGGCGGGCCGGTGCGGGTGACGCTCACCGGGCGCTGAGTTCGGACAACCGGGCGCCCAACCTGCCGCAGTAGCCGCCCACTTCGCACATTTCGCGCTCCTCGGGCCCTCCCGTGTCCCGATACGACGATGACCGACGCAACCGCGACAACGACCGTCCCGGCCGTTCAGGTGCGCGACCGGGCCACCTGGGCGGAGCTCTTCTTCGATCTGGTCCTCGCGTTCGGCGTGGGCCAGATCGCGCACCTGCTCGCCGGACACGCCACCTGGCCCGTGCTGGGACAGTGTCTGCTCGTGCTCGTCCCGCTGTGGTGGGCCTGGGTGGACGTCGTCATGGCGATGAACGCCGTGCACGAGACCAGTCTGCAGCGCGTGTTCCTGATGCTGACCGCGCTCGCCGTCTACGGCATGGCCGTCGCCGCCCCGCAGGCCCTCGACAACCGGGAACAGGCCCTGCTGTACGCGGGCAGCTACCTCGCCCTGCGCCTGCTCATCGGCGAGGCCATCCGCCGGGAGTGCGCCCTCTACACCATCCACCCCTACCGCGCCGGACTCGCCTTCGCCCTCGTGCTGTTCGCCGCCGCCACCCTGCCCGCCCCCTGGCGCACGGTGTGCTGGGCGGTCGCGGTGGTCGCCGAACTGGCGGCACCCGTCCTGCTCAGCGGCCATCTGCGGCGACTGGCCTTCGGCGTCAACCATCTCCCGGAAAGATTCGGCCTGTTCATCATCATCGCCCTCGGCGAGAACATCTTCTCCGTCGGCGCAGGAGTCGCCAAAGGACCGCTCGACCCGGTCAGCCTGACCGCGCTCGTCCTCGCGTTCCTCATCGGCTGCGCCCTGTGGTGGCTCTACTTCCACCTCGTCGCCTCGGCCGTCGCCCACGCCCTGCGCACCCACCCCACCCCCGCCGTCGTCGTCCGCGACGTCCTCAGCTACGGCCATCTCGTCCTGGTGGCAGGCCTGTTGCTGGTCTCCGTCGGCGCCGCACGGACCGTCCACGAGCCGCTGCGGACCCCGCACTCCGGTGCCGCCGGACTGCTGCCCGTCGGCGCCGCGCTGATCCTGCTGACGTTCTGCTACACGCGCCGCCGGATGTTCGGCGCCGCGTCCGCCACCCGCTTCTACTGCGGCCTCGTGCTCCTGGCCGCGGCCGCCGTGGCACCCCTCCTGCCGGCCCTCGCCGTGCTGGCCCTCACCTCCCTGCTGCTCCTGCTGGTCAACGGCGTGGAGCACTGGCTGATCAGCTCCGGCCGCCGGGTGCCGCTGGTGCTGCGCTCACGCTCGTTCGGCACGACCTGACGTAGTGCGAGGCCGGACCTCGGGCAGTGCCGGGGTCCGCCTCGCGACGCGCGCGAGGGGTCACAGGGCGCTCCTACGGTCACCGTATGCAACTTTCCCGTTCGGAAGAGGAGGTGGCGTGATGCCGAACCGCAACGCCTTACCGGCCTTGCTGTCGCTGTCACTCGGCTACTTCAGCCTGGGGACGATCTCGCTGGCGGTCGTCGGCCTCAACGCTCCGATCGGGGACGATCTGCACGTCCAGCCCGCCTCGGTGGGCATTCTCGTCACTGTCTTCGCGCTGACCTTCGCGGTCTGCGCGCCCAGCGCCCCCATCCTGCTGCGCCGGTGGAACCGCAAGCGCGTTCTCCTGGTCGGCATCGGGCTGCTCACCGTGGGTGCCGTGCTCGGGGCCGTGGCGCCCAACTACGGCTTCCTCACGGTCACTCGGGTCCTCGCCGCGATGGGCGCCGCCGTCTTCGGACCCGGCGCCTCGGCGGCCGGCGCGCTCATCGTCCCGCCGGAGCGCCGGCAGCGGGCGCTGGCCACCGTCTTCGGCGGGATGACGGCCGCCGCCGTGCTCGGGGTACCGCTGGCGTCGTTCCTCGGCGGCAGCCTCGGCTGGCGTCCGGCCCTGCTCGGCGTGGCCGCGCTCTCCGCGATCGCCTTCGTGACGGTGTTCGTGTTCGTCCCCGAGATCCCGGCCGGAGAACCCCCCACCGTGCAGGCCTACCGGGGTGCGCTGCGCACCCCCGCCACCGTGGCCACCGTCTCGACGACCCTGTTGTTCATGGCCGCCCAGTTCACCGTCTACGGCATCGCGGGCGCCTATCTGAAGGACCGCTTCGACGCGTCGTCCGGGCTGATCTCGGTGACCCTGCTCGCCTTCGGCGTCATCGGGGTCGCGGGCAACGCGTCCGCGCCGAGGATCGCCGAACGGCTCGGCGGCGAACGCACCGTGGGCCTCGCCGTCGGCGGCCTCGCCCTCGGCTTCGCGCTGCTGCTGGTCGCCCCGCACTCCACCGCCGGGCTCGTGTTCTTCGCGTTCTGGGCCTTCTTCAGCCAGCTCTACCAGGCCCCGCAACAGGCCCGGCTGGTCGAACTGGTGCCCCTGCAACCGGGGTTGATCCTCGCCCTGAACGCCGCCGCGCTCTACCTCGGGATGAGCCTCGGCAGCTTCATCGGCAGCTCCCTGCTGCCGGGCGTGGGCGCGGGCCCCATCCCGGCCGCGGCCCTGGGCGTGCTCGTCCTCGCCGCGCTGGCCCATCTGCTGTCCGCCCGGCAGGCGTCGGCGGCCAAGGCCGCCGAGCAGCCCGCCACACCTGTACACATCAGTTAGCCAAGGAGAACTCATGAGCAGCCACCAGGTGCACTTCGTGCGCGAATACCTGGAGACCGTCTGGAACCAGGGGCAGGTCGACCTGGCCGACAAGTACCTGGCCGCGGACCTCATCCAGCACAACCCGAACCTGCCCGACGGGCGGGAGCCGCTGGTCGAGTTCATCCAGGGCTTCCGCAAGCAGCTCCCCGACGCACGGTTCGAGATCAAGCGCGCGGCGGGCTCCGGCGACCTGGTCTTCGTGCACACCCACTTCCGCGCCACGGCCACGGACCGGGGCTCGGTGGTCGTGGAGATCTTCCGGCTCGAAGGCGGACTCGTCGTCGAGCACTGGGACGTCCGCGACGAGATCCCGGAGACCACGGTCAGCGGACACGACGTCGTCTGACGCCCCCTCAATTCCTGCCGCCCAGAAGGCTCCCGGCCTCCTGGGCGGCAGTTTTTTCACGAGACGAGTTTCACGAGACGAGTTCTTCACGAGACAAAGGAGACAGCAGTGGCACGACAGCAACCCGACCGGCGCCCGGCCGCCGGCCTCACCCGGCGCGGCCTCCTCGGCACCGCGACCGCCGCGGGAATCGGCGCGGCCGTCCTCCCCGGCCGCGCCCTCGCCGCCGACAGCGCGGCCACGGACACCACCACCCCCGCCGCGGTCACCGTAGGCGCATCGGACGCCCGCTATCTCGACCTCACCTCCCGTGGCTACAACGCGAGATTCACCGCCGCCCCCGACTCGATACGCCTCGTCCACACCACCGCGCAGGTGGTGTCCGTCGTCCAGGAGGCGGTCGACGCCGGCAGACGCATCGGTGTGCGCGGCGGCGGGCACTGCCTGGACGGACTCGTCGACGACCCGGACGTACGGACACTCGTCGACATGTCCGAGATGGACACGGTCCGCTACGACCCTGCCCGCCGCGCCTTCCTCGTCGAGGGCGGCGCCACCCTCGGCCACGTCTACCGCACCCTGTACCTGGAGTGGGGCGTTTCCCTGCCCGGCGGGACCTGCCCGACCGTCGGCGTCGGCGGCCATGTCACCGGCGGCGGCTACGGCGCGATGTGCCGCCAGTACGGCGCCGTCGTCGACCACCTCCATGCCGTGGAGGTCGTCGTGGTCGACGCCTCCGGCACCGCCCGTGCCGTGGTCGCCACCCGCGAGGCCGACGACCCGCACCGGGACCTGTGGTGGGCCCACACGGGCGGCGGCGGAGGCACCTTCGGCATCGTCACCCGCTACTGGTTCCGCGCCCCCGGCGCCACCGGCACCGACCCCTCCACCCTCCTGCCCAGACCGCCCAAGACGCTCCTGAAGTCGACCGTCGCCATCAAGTGGACCGACCTGACGGAGGCCGCCTTCACCGCGCTGATCGCGAACCACGGCGCCTGGCACGCCCGCAACAGCGTCGCGGGCTCCTCCTACGACAGCCTCCACAGCGTCCTCATCCTCTACAACCGGATCCAGGGCAGCCTCGTCCTCAACACCCAGATAGACGGCACCCGTTCGGACGCCCCGGCCCTGCTCGACGCCTACGTCACGGCGGTGACCGGCGGCATCGGCGTCCCGTACACCGACGCCCGCTCCTCCTGGCCGTGGCTCAAGACCACCCTCAAAGACCCCTACGACACCGGCCTTTACAACCGCACGAAGTCCAAGGGCGCCTATCTGCGTCAGGGTTGGTCCGCCGCGCAGGCGAAGACGCTCTACGGCTATCTCTCCGACGCCGCCTACGACGGGCACGCCGGCATCCTGCTCTACTCCTACGGCGGCAAGGTCAACACCGTGTCATCCACGGCCACGGCGCTCGCCCAGCGGGACTCGGTCCTCAAGGCCAACTTCACGACGTACTGGCCCGATCCGACGCAGGACGACCGGCACGTGGCCTGGATGCGCGCCCTGCACCGCGACCTCTACGCGGACACCGGCGGGGTGCCGGTGCCGAACGACACCAACGACGGCTCCTACATCAACTACCCCGACACCGACCTCACCGACCCGGCCTGGAACACCTCCGGCGTGCCCTGGGGGACCCTGTACTTCAAGGACAACCTCGCCAAGTTGCGTCAGGTGAAGGCCACTTGGGACCCGGGTAACGTGTTCCACCACAAGCTGTCCGTCACCGCGAACTAGCACCCGCACACCACGAAGCCCCCGCCTCGCGTGCACGAGGCGGGGGCTCGGTGTTCCGGTCGCTCAGTTCAGGTCGGCCGGGAAGCTCACCCCGGTCAGCGACTCGCTCAGCGCGCGCAGCCTGGCGCGGTCGCGCTCGTCGTAGGCCTGGGCGCCCGCCCGGGACCGCTGGGTGCGGTTGAAGTAGGCGCCCGTCACGGTGTCGAGGGCCGGGTCGGTGATCATGCGCAGGGTGCTGTGCACCCCCTCCTCGACCGTGGACTGCGGGGTGAAGAGGTTCACCACCATCTTCGTCGGCATGTACGACGCCGGGTGCAGGGCGTTGACCGTCACCCCGGTGCCGTGCAGCTTCTCGGCCAGGTCGAAGGTCAGGCTGATCTGGGCGAGCTTCGCCTGGCAGTAGGCCTGCACCCCGTCCCAGTTCCGCTCCAGCATCACGTCGCGGAAGTCGATCGGCGCCTGGCCCGCGGAGCTGACGTTCACGATGCGGGCCGGGGCCGAGCGCACCAGCAGTGGCGCGAGCCGGCAACTGAGCATGTAGGCCGCCAAGTAGTCGACCTGGAAGGTGAGTTCCAGTCCGTCCTGGCTCTCGTGGCGGGCCAGCTCGACCCCGATGCCGGCGTTGTTCACCAGCGCGTCGAGCCGGTCGTGGGTGGAGAGGATCCGGTCGGCGAGCTTGCGGATGTCCTCCAGCGAGGAGAAGTCGGCCAGTTCGTAGCTCAGCCGTTCGTTGCCGGTGGACGCGCGCAGTTCCGCCAACAGCTCCGCGCCCTTGGTCGCACTGCGGCCGTGCAGGATCAACGACGCCCCCTGCGCGGCGAGTTCGCGGGCCAGCTCACGGCCCATGCCGTCGGTGGCGCCGGTGAGGAGGATGGTCTGGTCGGGGACGGGCCTCATGGTGGTGCACTCTCCTGTCAGGCGTACGTGGCCAGTTCGTCGGTGGACTGATCGGTGTATCCCTGGCTGACCTCCAGCACGATGCCGTCCGGGTCGGACACCCACACGGTCTTCCAGCCGGGGATGAACGCGTCGAAGGTCAACGGGCCGAGCAACGGCTCCAGTTCGCCCCCGGCCGCGGCGAGGAACGCGTCCACGTCGTCGACCTGGAACGCGAGATGGCGTGCCGTGCCGGGGTGGTCGGGGCCGTCCTTCGCCGTGGTGAACAGCGCGTCCGCGTCGGTCGCGAACAGCTCCAGACAGACGGGGCCGTTGCGCAGGAACACCACACGGACCCCGTCGGCCTCCACCACCCGGGCCCGGGCGAAGCCGAAGTGCCGGGTGTAGAAGTCCTCCGTGGCCTTCTGGTCACGGCAGTTGAGGCCGACATGCGACCAGCGCAGGCCGGCCGGAGCGGTCGTCATCGCCCTCACTTCCCGGTGACCGCGGCGAACGGCACACTGTCGTGGAAGTTCGCGAAGTAGCTGATGAGGCCGCCGGTGACGCGGAAGTAGTTGCACACCTTGGCCTCGACGGTGACGCCGTCGTGGGTGCGGCCGGTGATGTCGGAGACCACCGCGGCCTGCTCGCCGTCCACGACCACGTGCCGGGGGACGTTGGCGAAGGTGGCGTACATCTCCGGGAAGCCCTTCATCATCTCCCGGAGGGTCTCGCGGCCCTCGACATGTCCGGCCAACTGCTCGTCCATGGTCTGGTCGGCGGCGAACAGGTCGCACCAGGCGTCCCACTCGCCCGCGTTGGCCAGTCGGTAGTACGTGTCGACCACTTCTCGGGTGTCCATGCGCCCGTCCTTTCCTGTGGCTGTTGCGGGGGTACGGGATCGATCAGGGGAGCGGGACGCCGACCTGGCGCATCAGACCCGCGGTGTCGGCCTGCACCCAGCGCTCGACGACCTTGCCGTCCTCCAGCCGGTAGACCTCCAGGCTGGTCCAGGAGACCTCCTTGCCGGTCGGCTCCTGGCCGAAGAACGGGGCGATGTGCTTGCCGTGGAAGGTGATGTGCATGATCACCTTGTCGGGGGCGGCCGGGTACAGCGCGTCGAGGTCCACGCGGAAGTCGAGCCCGTCGTACGCGCCCTGGATGATCCCCTTCAGTTCCTCCAGGCTCTCGCAGCTCCACGCCGGGTTGTTGTCGTGGAACGTCGGCCCGAACAGGTCGTCGAGGTCGTCGAGCCGGCGGTGGTTGACGGCGTCGCTGACCTGCTGGACGACGGCCAGGTTCGAGGCGTCCGAGGAGATCTGCCCGCGCAGTCCGAGCATGTCGTCCTGCGCCCAGCGCTCCACGAACAGGCCGTCCTGGACCCGCCAGATCTCGGTGGTGGACCACTCCACCTTGCGGCCGGTGGCCGGGAAGCCGAGCAGTTCGCCGAGGTGGGTGCCGGTCAGCTTGACCCGGGTCAGCACCCGGTCCTCGCCGAGCGCGGACAGCTCTTCCAACTCGCCCTTCAGTTCAAGGGTGTTGTAAGCCCCGCGCAGCGCCTCCAGATAGGAGTCGATGCCCGTGATGTCGAAGCCGGGGTGGTGGTCGGTGAAGCCGGCGGCGATGACCCGGGGGATCTCCGCCAGATCGCCGGCGTTGAACGCGTCGAGGAAACGCCGGTACAGCTTCAGGTTCTCCTGCTGGGACTGGTCGAGGTCGGACATGCTGCATCCCCTAGCTCAAGTGGACGTCGGACAGGGACGGTTGGGAGAGAGCGGCGGCGGCCTCGCGGACGAACGCCGCGGCACGCTCGCCGATCATCACGGCCGGCGCGTGCGTGTTGCCCGCGGTGATCGACGGCATCACCGACGCGTCCGCGACCCGTAGCCCCGCGATGCCGTGCACGCGCAGCTCGGGGTCCGTGACGGCGTCCGTGCCCGTGCCCATCCGGCAGGTGCCGGCCGGGTGCCACAGGGTCGTCGCGTTCGCGGCGACGTACCCGCGCAGCTCCTCGGGCCCGGTGATGTCCTTGCCGGGGCCGAGCTCGTCGCCGCGGAACGGGTCGAAGGCACGGGTGGCGGCCAGCTCGCGCGCCAACTCCACGCCGTGCACCAGGACATCGAGGTCGGCCGTGGAGGTGAGGTAGCCGGCGCTGACGACGGCGTTGGACTCCGGGCTGCTGTCGCGCAGCCGTACCCGGCCCCGGCTCTGCGGCCGCAGCGCGATCGGCGCGAAGGTGAATCCGGGCCCCTCCCACTGGTCGGCGGGGGCGTCGGCCGGCAGGAACTTGATGGGACCGAAGGTGAACTGGAGGTCGGGGGAGTCCTCCGGACCGGCCTCGCGGGTGTGGGTGAACAGCCCCGCCTCGGACAGCAGCGCCCCGTCCGGGTGCTCCTGCAACGACTGGTAGCAGATCGGTACGAACAGGTGGTCCTGGAGTCCGGCGCCGACGCCCGGCAGGTCCTGGACGCAGCGGATGCCGTGCTCCCGCAGATGCGCGGCCGGGCCGATCCCGGACAGCATGAGCAGCTTCGGCGTCTCGAACGCCCCGGCGGACACGATGACTTCACCCTCGGCGCGCAGTTGGCGCCGGGTGCCGTCCTGGACGTACTCGACGCCCGTGACCTGTGTCCCGGCGAGCAGCAGCCGGGTGACCAGGGTGCCCGTCAGCACGGTCAGGTTGGAACGTTCCAGGGACGGGCGCAGATAGGCGTCGGCGGTGCTGCACCGGTGGCCCGCGTCGTCGCGGAACGTCTGGTACAGGAAGCCGAAGCCCTCCTGCCGGGCCCCGTTGTAGTCGCCGTCGGTGTCCGTGGCGTAGCCGAGTTCACCGGCTCCTGCCACGAACGCCCGCGCGATCGGCGCGGGCCGGTCGAGCTGCCGGACCCGGACGGGACCGCCCGCGCCGCGGAAGGCGTCGGCGCCGCCCGAGTAGTCCTCGGCCTGCCGGAAGAACGGCAGGACGTCGTCGTACGACCATCCGGTGGCGCCCTCGGCGACCCAGCGGGTGTAGTCGTGGCGGCTGCCGCGCACCCACATCAGGGCGTTGACGGAACTGCACCCGCCGACGACCTTGCCACGGGCCACGGGGACACGGCGGCCCTCCATGCCCGCCTCGGACTCGGTGACGTAGCCCCAGTCGATCTCGCTCCGCCACTCGGCGGTGAGCAGCGAGAGGACCGAGGCGGCGTCGGCCCGGTGGATCTCGGGGCGCTCGTCCCAGCCGCCCGCCTCCAGCAGGACCACGCTCACGGACGGGTCCTCGCTCAGCCGGGACGCGACCGCACAGCCGGCCGAGCCGGCGCCGACGACGATGTAATCGGCCCCGAGGGGCACCGACTTCGACGGCATGTCAGCCTCCAAAAGGTGACGGGGAATCAGATGGCGGCCGGCTCGCCGACCCGGTAGTCGACGATCAGCGGACGGGCACCCGGTGTGGACCGTTCCAACTGCCACTTCTGGTTGATCCGGAAGGACGACACGGTGCCGTCGGCGGTCGACTTGGCGGTCCACACCACCGTGACGTCGAGGTCGATGCGGGTGCCGTCCTCCTGCTGGGTGACGTTCTCCACGGTGTGGCTCTGGTCGGTGTAGGCCTCGCCGACGGCCGTGTACCAGTCGAGGAAGTCCGCGTGGCTGTACAGGGTCCGCTCCGGGAAGGCCATCACCAGGCCCTCGTCGGCGACGAAGGGCAGCAGCTCCTCGACCGGCGCGTGCTCGCTCAGCAGGTCGTACCAGCGCTGCACGAACTCGGCGATCTCCCGGTCGGAGCCGGTCTGTTCGCTCGGCATGAATGTCTCCGCTCATCGGGGTTCCGCTCCCGGGGTCCGGAAGCGACACACGACCGATGACCCCACAACCGCGCCCGCCCCGACCGCTCGTGCGCGAGGACGGGCCGCACTGTGCGAAGTCGCCACCCGAGCTGCGGCAACTCCCGCCGGAAGCCACTGAGTTCACCGATCGAAGATCGATGGCCAGGACATGCCGTAGTGCGTTCGGCCACTTGGGGATGTGCCGCGACCCGGGCCCCGCCGACGACCGGCGCGAACTCCGCCGACGTACACAGGAATCCGCCAGTCGGCACCGTCCCGCCGAACGGGAGGAACCCCATGAGCAAGCGCATTCTGGTCGTCCTGTCCGAATACGGTTACTGGGGCGAGGAGTTGATCGGCCCCCTGGAGACCTTCGACCAGGCCGGCTACCACATCACCTTCGCCACCGCCACCGGCAAGCGCCCGCACGCGCTGCCGCCGAGCCTGGACCCCGAGTACGTCGACCCGCCGCTCGGCCGCTCCGTCACCACCCCCGAGACGGCCGCCAAGGTGCGGAAGGTCGAGGCCTCCGACCGGCTCGACAACCCGCTCGACCTGTCGTCCTGGCTGCCCGACCGGCCCTACCGGTCCAAGCCGTACTTCCTGCGCGACTGGGAGGCCTACAACTCCCGCCTGGAGCAGGTGCGTTCACAGATCGCCGACCGCTACGACGCGCTGCTGATCGTCGGCGGCAGCGGACCGATCGTCGACCTCGCCAACAACTGGCGCGTCCACGACCTGATCCTCGCCTTCCACGCCCTGGACCGGCCGATCGCCGCCGAGTGCTACGGCGTCGCCTGCCTCGCCTTCGCCCGCGACCAGGAGACCCGCGTCTCCCTCATCCGCGGCAAGCACGTCACCGGCCACTGCATCGAGTACGACTACAAGGACGGCACCGGCTTCCTCGGCACCGACTTCGTGATGGGTCCCCCGCCGTACCCGCTGGAGTACATCCTGCGCGACGCCACCGCACCCGGCGGCGCCTACCACGGGAACTTCGGCAAGACGACCTCCGTCATCGTCGACTACCCGTTCATCACGGGCCGTTCGACGCCCGACTCCTACCTGACCGGACAGAAGACCGTCGAGGTCCTCGAAGAGGGCCTGCGGCAGTGGGGGTTCACGGCGACCGCCTGAGGCCGCCCGACGCCCTTTGCTCCGACGAGAGGTGAGCACGATGGACAGCAGGCCCGCGCGGATCGCGCTGCTCGAACAACTGCAGGCCGAAGGGGTCCGGTTCATGTTCGGCAACCCCGGCACGGTCGAGCAGGGGTTCCTCGACGAACTGCGCTCCTTCCCCTCGATCCAGTACATCCTGGCCCTCCAGGAGTGCACGGCCGTCGGCATGGCGGACGGCTACGCACGCGCCACCCGCACCCCGGCGGTCCTGCAACTCCACTCCGGAGTCGGGCTCGGCAACGGCATCGGCATGCTCTACCAGGCGATGCGCGGCCACGCCCCGATCGTCACCCTGGTCGGCGAGTCCGGACTGCGCTACGACAGCATGGACGCGCAGATGGCCGCCGACCTGGTCGGCATGGCCAAACCGGTGACCAAGTGGGCCACCCGCGTGGTCGATCCCGACTCCACGCTGCGCGTCCTGCGCCGCGCCTTCAAGGTCGCCGCGACCCCGCCGTACGGCCCGGTGCTGGTCGTGCTGCCCGCCGACGTCATGGACCGCGACACCGCCGAACCGGTGCTGCCCGTGTCCTACCCGGAGACCCGCAGCCTGCCGACCCCGGACACCGTGGCGAAGGCCGCGGCCCTGCTCGCCGACGCCCGCAAGCCGATCGTCATCGCCGGTGACGGTGTCCACTTCGCGGGCGCCCAGGCCGAGTTGGGGAAGCTGGCCGAGGTGTGGGGCGCCGACGTGTACGGCGCGGACTGGGCCGAGGTCAACCTCTCCGTCGAACACCCCGCCTACGCGGGCCAGTTGGGCCACATGTTCGGCGAGCAGAGCCGGAAGATCACCGGCTCGGCCGACGGTGTCCTCGTCGTGGGCACCTACGCGCTGCCCGAGGTGTACCCGGCCCTCGACGGTGTCTTCGGGGCGGGCGTCCCGGTCGTGCACATCGACCTGGACTCCGGCGCGATCGCCAAGAACCACCCCGTCGACCTCGGCATCGTCGCCGACCCGAAGGCCACCCTGGGTCTCCTCGCCGAGGCACTGGGCCGGGAGATGGGCCTGGGCCGGCGGACCGCGGCGGTCGAGCGGCTGCGCCGGCACGCCGCGCAGCGCGCGGCCGCCCTCGCCAAGGCCGACGAGCGGGCCGAGGCCGCGGCCGAGGCCCTGGAACTGCCCACCATCGCCCTCGCCAAGGAGTTCGCCCGCCGGCTGCCGGCGGACGCGATCCTCTTCGACGAGGCGCTGACCGCGTCCCCGGAGATCTTCCGCCGGCTCGCGCCGACCGTGCCGGGCCAGTGGATGGAGACCCGCGGCGGCTCCCTGGGCGTCGGCATCCCCGGCGCGCTGGGCGCCCAACTCGCCCACCCCGACCGCACGGTGGTCGGCTTCACCGGCGACGGCGGCAGCATGTACACCTTCCAGGCCCTGTGGACGGCGGCCCGCTACGGCCTCCCCACCAAGTTCGTCATCTGCAACAACGGCCGCTACAAGCTCCTCGAGTACAACATCGAGGAGTACTGGCGGGAGCAGCACATCCCCGCCCACGAACAGCCCGAGATCTTCGACCTGAGCAGCCCGGCCGTCGACTTCGTCTCCCTCGCCGGCTCGCTCGGCGTGGCCGCCCTCCGGGTCGAGAAGCCCGGGCAGGCGGAGGAGGCGGTCGCCCAGGCGCTCGCGCACCGCGGGCCGTTCCTCATCGACCTGGTCACCGCGAAGGGGAAGGGGTAGCCGCCGTGCGACTGTCCGGTCACAAGATCGCCGTCCTGATGGAGAGCGACTTCTACGAGCCCGAGATCCTCTACTACCGCTACCGCTTCCCCGAGGAGGGAGCCGAGGTCCACTTCCTGTCCCGGCTGTGGGGCAACGAGAAGATGACCTTCCAGGGCCATGAGCACCGCATGCCCTTCGAGGTCACCGAGTCCTTCGAGGACCTCGACGAGTTCGCGCTGAAGGAGTACTCCGCGGTCATCGTCCCCTCCGGGATGGTCGCCGACCGGCTGCGGTTCACCGAGGACCCCAAACTGCTGCCGCCCGCCAGCCAGTTCCTGCGCCGAGCGTTCGCCGACCCGGCGATCCTCAAGGGCATCATCTGCCACGGCATGTGGCTGGCCGCGCCCGTGCAGGGTCTGATGCAGGGCAGGCGCGCGGTGGTGCACAACAACCTGCTGGGCGATCTGCGGAACATGGGCGGCGAGTACGTCGACCAGGACGTCGTCATCCACGACGACCTGGTCACCGGCCGCACGGGCAACCACTGCCACCTCTTCGCACGGACCATCATCGACCTGCTCGCAGCCCGGACGCCGGCCCCGACCGGGCTCCGCTGACGGGATCCGAGCGGGGAGGAGCCGACCATGACACCGGTGACCGGGCGCATCCCCGTCCTCGACGTCCGACCACGCGTGCGGGACGGGGAGTTGCCCGCCAAGGCCGTGACCGGCGAACACCTCGACATCACGGCCACCGTCTTCCGCGAGGGCCATGGTGCCGTCGCCGCGGACGTCGTCCTGCACGATCCCGCGGGGCACCCCGCCCACCGGGTCCCGATGACCCTCGTCGACGAGGACGCCGACCGCTGGCAGGCGACCGTGGTGCCCGACACGGAGGGGCTGTGGACCTTCCGTGTCGAGGCCTGGGCCGACCCGCTGGAGAGCTGGCGGCACGACGCCACACTGAAGATCCAGGCCGACGTCGACACCGAACTCACCCTGACCGAGGGCGCGTTGCTGTACGAACGAGCGGCACTCGGCATCACCGAATCGGACCGCCGGGAGGCGGTCTCCGCGGCCGTCGCCGCGCTCCGCGACACCCTGGGCCCCCCTCCGGCCCGGCTGTCCGCCGTCACCACCCCCCGGGTGACGGCCGCCCTGGGGCGCTACGCGCTGCGTGACCTCGTCACCGCCTCCCGGCCTCTGCCGCTGCGTGTCGAACGGCGGCGCGCCCTCGTCGGCTCCTGGTACGAGCTGTTCCCACGTTCCGAGGGAGCGGTGGTCCGGGCGGGCAGCCGCCCGGCCGGCGGCACGCTGCGGAGTGCCGCCGAGCGGCTGCCCGCCGTCGCCGCGATGGGCTTCGACGTCGTCTACCTCCCGCCCGTGCACCCCATCGGCACCACCCACCGCAAGGGCGCGAACAACACGCTCCACGCCGGCCCCGACGACGTCGGTTCGCCCTGGGCCATCGGCTCCCGGCACGGCGGCCACGACGCCGTCCACCCCGAGCTCGGCACCGAGGACGACTTCCGCCACTTCGCCGCCACGGCAAGGGAGTTGGGCCTCGAAGTCGCCCTGGACCTCGCCCTCCAGTGCTCCCCGGACCATCCCTGGCTCACCGAGCACCCCGAGTGGTTCCACCACCGCGCCGACGGCTCCATCGCCTACGCCGAGAACCCGCCGAAGACGTACGAGGACATCCATCAACTCGACTTCGACGGCGACCCCGAGGGCCTGTACGCCGAGGCGCTGCGGATCGTCCGGCACTGGATGGACCTGGGGGTGCGGATCTTCCGCGTCGACAACCCGCACACCAAACCCGTGCAGTTCTGGGAGTGGCTGATCGCGGAGGTCGACGCCACCGCCCCCGATGTGCTGTTCCTGGCCGAGGCGTTCACCCGGCGGGCGATGGTGCACGCGCTCGCGCAGGCCGGCTTCCAGCAGTCGTACACCTACTTCACCTGGAAGAACACCAAGGAGGAGCTGACCGAGTACCTGCCCGAACTCGCCCAGGACAGCGCGGACTTCATGCGGCCCAACCTGTTCGTGAACACCCCCGACATCCTGCACGCCTACCTCCAGCACGGCGGCAGACCCGCCTTCGAGGTCCGGGCCGTGCTTGCCGCGACCGCCGCCCCGAGCTGGGGCGTCTACGCCGGCTACGAACTCTGCGAGAACACCCCGCTGACGGAGGGCACCGAGGACTACCTCGCCTCGGAGAAGTACCAACTGAGGCCCCGGGACTGGGCACGTGCGGCGGCCGAGGGCCGCACCATCGCCCCGCTGATCACCCTGCTCAACCGGCTCCGCCGACTGCACCCCGCCCTCCAGGAGTTGCGCAACCTGCGCCTCCAGAGCACCGACTCCGACCAGATCCTCGCCTACACCAAGAGCGTCGAACTGCCGGACGGTGGCAGGGACTTGGTGCTGGTGATCGTCAACCTCGACCCGCACCACGCCCACGAGGCCACCGTCACCTGCGACCCGGCCGCCCTCGGCCTGCCCGCCGACGGCACGCTCAAGCTGCGCGACGAACTCACCGGCGAGACCTACGCCTGGGGCGAGTCCACCTACGTACGCCTCGATCCGGCCCACCAGGTCGCGCACGTGCTCACACCCGCGGAGGGATCATGAGCGACGGCATCCTCGAACCCCTGCTCCCGGCCCTGGGACCCTGGCTGGAGGGGCGCCGCTGGTTCGACGCCCGCTTCACCGGGGCACACCTCGAAGCCCGCGCCGCGTCCCTGCTCGGCGACGAACCGCCCCTGCTGCTGCACGCCGTGGTCACGGCCCGCCGCCCGGGCGGACAGGTCCTCCACTACCAACTCCTGCTCGGCCTGCGCCCCGAACTCCCCGCCCGCCTCGAACCCGCCGCCGTCACCACCGTCCCGGCCGGTCCCTGGCAGGGCTGGCGGGTCTACGACGCGCTCGCCGACGGCGCCCTCCTCGGACTGCTGCTGCGCACCCTGGCGGGCGGCGGCGCGGGCCCCGGCCCACGCCTGGAACGCACCGGCCGTTACCCGCTCCCGGTCGGCCTCGTCCCGCACCCGCTCGACGGCGAGATGAGCAACACCGCCGTGGCCTACGGCGGCCGTATCCTCCTCAAGATCTTCCGCCGCCCCGAACCGGGCCCGCACACCGAGGTCGAGGCCCTGCACGCCCTCACCCGGGAACACTGCGAGCGCACCCCCCGCCTCTACGGCGCCCTGCACAGCGACGCCCCCGGTGCCGAAGGCCTGGTGCTCGGCCTCGTCGAGGAGTTCCTGCCCGACGCCCGCGACGGCTGGGAGGAGGCGGTACGGCACGCGAGCGACTGCATGGCGGACGCGTGCCGCGGCGTACCGGCGGGCGGCGGATTCACCCCGCACGCCCGCAGCCTGGGCCGGGCCGTGGCCGAGGTGCACGGCGCGCTGGACCGGGCGTTCGGCCGCAGCCGGCTCACCGCACCGGACGTGGCCGAGGAGGCGGCGCGGATGAACATGCGGCTCAAGGAGGCCGCCGAGGAGGTCCCCGCGCTCGCCCGCTACACCACCCGGCTCGGCGCCCTCTTCGACGACTACGCCCGGGTCGCCGGGCGCGGCTCACCCGTCTTCGCCCAGCGCACCCACGGCGATCTGCACCTGGGGCAGGCGCTGCGCGCCGCCGACGGCTGGCGGATCGTCGACTTCGAGGGCGAACCGGCCCGCACCGCCGCCGAACGCGCCCTCCCGCAGCCGGTGTTGCGGGACGTCGCCGGCATGCTGCGCTCCTTCGACTACGCGGCCCGCACGGGCCTCGCCACCCTGGAGTCCGCCGATCCCCAGGACGGCTCGCCCGCCGGGCGGCTGCGCCGGCGCCGGCGGGCGGCCGCATGGGCGGTCCGCAACCGGCGCGCCTTCGTCGAGGGCTACGCGTCGGCCGGGCGCGAGGACCCGCGTTGTCAGCCCGTGGTGCTGCGCGCCTTCGAGGCGGACAAGGCGATCTACGAGGCCGTGTACGAATCCCGCCTCCGCCCCGAACGGCTGCCCATTCCGCTCGCCGCGGTGCACCGCCTGGCGAATTCCTCCCGCTGATCCTCCGCCGAATTCACCGTCGCACGCCGGGAATTCCGGTGACGGAAAGGGGGCGGAATTCGGGTGGCCCTCGGGCGGCCTTCGGGAATGGACCGGTCCGGTCACCACCACCCGTCGACCGGAGACACGACGAACCCCCCGGCCCGGACACCTGTCCAGGCGGGGGGTTCGCAGGGCTCGGATCCGGCCGGAACCGGAACCGGGTCGCCTGCCCTGTCGGGCCCTTCGACGGGTAAAGGTCCCTGCCTTTACCGGGGGAGACAGCCAAAGGTCCACGCCTTTGCGCGGGGCTGCCCGCGAGATGAACTCCACCGAGAAGGTGGGGAACTCGGCCGGATTCGGGAAAACGGCCTGGGGTTCAGGAACGGTGGTGCTCGGTGAAGATCTGGCTGGGGTCGCGGTGCGGAGCCATGCCGGCCGCCGACAGGGCCCGGTCGTACGCCTTGAGGGCCTCGGCGGTGTTGCCCTGCCGCTTCCACAGGTCGCCCAGGTAACGCCAGTTGAGGGCCACCTGGTGGGACGGCCGGAACTGGCGCAACTGCCGGGTGGCGGCCTGGAGATACTGCGCGGCCTGGTCGTGGTTGCCGCGCATGAGCTGGATCTCCGCGAGGGTGCCCCGGGCGCCGACGGCCTGGATGCGGGACTCGGTGCCGGTCAGCCCGAGCGCGCGCTCGGCGTGCGCCGCGGCCTCGTCCCATTGCCCGAGCATCGCGTCCGCGTCGGCGAGCCCGATCTCGCACTGGGCGAGCTCCGGCGCGTTGCCCACCTCGGCCAGCAGTTGCTGCGCCTCCTCCAACAACTGTTTGCCGCGCGCCGGTTCGGGCTCGTCGACCTGGAGGAGCAGTGAGCCGTAGTTCATCTTGAGCATGGCGAGGTGGCGCAGGTTGTCGTCCTCCGACATCAGCGCGAGCGCCCGCTCGACCAGGGCCATGGCCTCGTTCAACTGGCCCCGGGAGCGGGCCACCAGACCCGCGTTCCAGTACACGGCGCCCCGTGCGGCCCGGGCGCCCTGCTTCTCGGCGGCGTCCAGGAGCTTGCCGCCCATGAGCTGGGCGCGGGTCAGGTCACCGCGCATGTGGTACGACGCCATGAGCGTGGCGCCGAGCTGGACGTGGTCGACCGTCACGTCCAGGCCGAGGGCGTCCAGCCGGGACATGGCGCGCTCGCCGATCTCGATGCTGAGGGTGATGTCGCCGGCGTTGCGATAGCAGCGGCACAGGGCGACCGCGATCTGGCACCACTCGGCGGAACCCGGGGCCAGGTCGGGGTCGCGGTGGAGTTCCTCCAGGACCGCGATGGCCGCCTCGGTGCGGTCGAGCTTCTCCAGCGCGGAGGCCTGGCCCATGCGGGCGCGCCGGGTCATGGTGACGTCGAGGAGGCTCGGCCTGGTCAGGAGTTCGCTGAGGGTCTGCAGGGCCTCGCCGTTGCTGCCGTTGCGCAGGGCCATCTCGCCGAAGGCCAGCCGCAGTCGCGCCTCTTCCAGCTCGTGGTCGTCCCGGCCGCTGCGCAGGTACTCCGCGGAGCAGCCGAGGCGCTCCGCGAGCGCCGCGAGCACCGACTCCGAGGGGGCGCGCTTGCCGGATTCGATCAAGGAGATGTAGCTCGCCGATATCTCGCTGGACGCCAGATCCTGCTGCTTGAGGCCACGTTTGCCGCGCAGCAGCCGGATGCGCTCACCCAGCCCTGTGGTCGTCGTGTTTTCGAGAGGGTCCATGTGGGCTCCTTGGAGGTGGCTATGACCACCGGGATGACAGATCAACGTTACCAGTAAGTCGGTTGCGATCCAATGGAGTTGGCATGATCGATTCGCTGGCGCGAAGTGGTCCGGGCTGGTCTGGACTGGCATTTTCTGAATTGACACTAATTCAGATTTCATTTGGGCAAGGGCGTTCCGCTTTTCGAGATCGTCTTTTGCAAGATTAATACTTGACTCATTGAGTAAGTTCTTGTTGACTCGTCTTGTCAACGCGTCATCCGTAAATGCTCGGAGAGGAGATTTTCATGAGCATCAAAATATTCACGCTCATAGCAATCGTCGTCTTCGTCGGTGGACTTGTGACGAGCGGACTCTGGTTCAACGGTTCGGGTGCCACCACCCATCCCCTGCGCGAAGGCATCGCACAGTCCAGCGGTGCGAGCGGTGCCTGCTGCTGAGGCGACGCCCGCACCGAGAACGGCACTTCAGGCTCAGTGGACCGGTGGACGGTCCGGCGGCTGGTTCCACGGCCGGCCGGCCGTCCCCCGGTCTGTCCGTATGTGCTGCCAGGGCATACCGCCGTGCGGGAAATGACAGGCGACCGTGTGGGTGCCGGCCGCGGTGACCTGGGTCGGCCGCGGAATCTCGGTCTCGCAGCGCGTCCGCCGACCGGGCGTCAGCAGCGCGGCGACCGGACAGCGGGCCAGGAACCGGCACCCCGCCGTGACCGGCACACCGGACGGGGGGTCGCCGGACAGCACGATCCGGCGCCGGGCGCGTTCGGCGACCGGGTCCGGCAGCGGGACGGCCGACAGGAGGGCGCGCGCGTAGGGATGCCGGGGCGCGTCGAACACCTCGGCCACCGGCCCCGTCTCCACCGTGCGCCCCGCGTACATCACCGCGACCCGGTCGGCGATCTGCCGGACCACGGCCAGATCGTGCGACACCAGGAGATAGGCCGGCCCCAACTCCCGCTTCAGCCGCAGCAACAGGTCCAGGATCTGGGCCTGCACCGACACGTCGAGCGCGGACACCGGCTCGTCGAGCAGCAGCAGCGCGGGCTCGACGGCGAGGGCCCGGGCGATCGCGACGCGCTGCCG
The DNA here is from genome assembly GCF_036227225.1 of Streptomyces sp. NBC_01478. Taxonomy (GTDB): domain Bacteria; phylum Actinomycetota; class Actinomycetes; order Streptomycetales; family Streptomycetaceae; genus Streptomyces. Next base: position 10,314,061 of record NZ_CP109444.1, read on the forward strand.
CTGACCCCCGGAGAACTGATGCGGATACCGCTCCGCGTCCGCCGCCTCCAGCCCCACCTGCCGGAGCAGCCGCGGAATCCGCGCCGCCACGACGTCCCGTGGCACGCGCCGCGCGTACAGCGGTTCGGCGACGATGTCACCCACCGGCATCCGTGGATCCAGACTCGACATGGGGTCCTGCGGCACGATCTGCACGGCCCCGCGCAACAGCCGCGCCGTCCGCCGCGTCAGCCGGGCGACGTCCTGCCCGAGGATCTCCACGACCCCCGCCTCCGGTGCCGTGAGCGACACGATCTCCATCAGGGTCGTGGACTTGCCGGCCCCGGACTCACCGACCAGCGCGAGGGTCTCCGCCCGGCGCACCTCCAGGTCGACCTCCTCCACCGCACGCACCGCCCGCTCCTGACGGCGCCGACCGCTGGGAGGGACGTAGGACTTGGCGAGACCGGAGACGCGGAGGACGATCTCGGGCGCGGCGGGGGCGAGTCCGGGAAAAGCGGCCGAGCCCGCCCCGGCAAGGGGGAGCGCGGGGCGCAACGGACCAGGCGTGGACGGGAGTTCCCGTGACGGCGGGGTGTCGTGGCCGGGGGCGGGCAGTGCGGGCGGCCAGGTGAGGAAGGGGAGCGCGGGGTGTTCCGTCGGCCTCGGGTTTCTCCCGTCCTGGGCGGGCCGGGCATGGCGTCCCCGGGAAGCCGGGGGTTCGCCGTCCGGGACGGACGGTGCGCGGCCTTGCCGCATCCCCGGTTCCAGTTCGCCCGGGACGGCCCGAGAGGGCGGTCGTCCCCTCGACCCTGCATCCCTCTCACCGGGGACGACTGGATCCGCGTCCCCGTCGTCGCGCGCGCCGGTGACGGTCTCCCCGCCGGGCGGAAACAGCTCCGCCGCCGTCCGGCGTGACACCAAGGGCACCCGTCGGCAGGCGGCTTCGTGTGCGTCGAACCCCGCGAGGCCCGCTCGGGACGGGCTGTCCACGCCCAGGAGCCGGATCTCCGAGGCGACGCACTCCGGTTCCGCCAACGGACAGCGCGGGGCGAAGGAACAGCCGGGGCCCACCGCCCCCGGAACCGGGGCCGTGCCCGGGATGGGGGTGAGCGGGGCGCGGACGTCGGGGCGCGGCACCGAGCCGACCAGGCCGAGGGTGTACGGCATGCGGGGCCGGGTCAGGACCGCCTCGGTCGGGCCCGTCTCCACGATCCGGCCCGCGTAGAGGACGGCCACCCGGTCCGCCGAGCCCGCCACCACCCCCAGGTCGTGGGTGACCAGCAACAGCGCCGCGCCGGTCTCCCGGCGGGCGGCGGCGAGGGCCTCCAACACCTGTGCCTGGACGGTGACATCGAGCGCGCTGGTGGGCTCGTCCGCGACCAGGACGTCGGGGCTGTTGGCCATCGCCATCGCGATCATGGCGCGTTGGCGCATGCCGCCGGAGAGCTGGTGGGGGTAGGCGCGCGCGGCCCACGACGGTCGCGGCACCCCCACGAAGTCCAGCAGTTCCACCGCCCGGCGCCGCGCCGACTCCCGTTGCGGGCGCGGCCGTTGGTGGATGCGCAGCGCCTCCGCGATCTGCTCGCCGACCCGCAGCACCGGGGTGAAGGCGTGCAGCGGGTCCTGGAAGACCATCGCGATCCGGCGCCCGCGGATCCGCGCCAACTCCCGTACCGGCAGGCCCAGTAGCTCCTCGCCCAGCAGTCGCACCGACCCGCCCACCCGGGCGCCCGCCGGCGCGAGCCCCATCAGGGCGAGCGCGGTGAGCGTCTTGCCGGTGCCCGACTCGCCCACCAGGCCCAGGACTTCACCCCGCCGCAGGGTGAGATCGACACCGCGCACCACGGGCAACGCGCCGACGGCGACGGTCAGTTCGCGAACCTCCAGGACGGCGGTCACCCGGACATCCCCGACACGCCGGTCAGGGACGGCGCCGCCGCGGAGTCCGGCGTCGTCGGGTCCAGCGCGTCCCGCAGGGCCCCGCCGACGAGGTTGACGGCCAGCACGAACGCGATCAGCAGCCCCGTGGGGAAGAAGAACATCCACGGATACACCAGCGCCACCTCCGTCGCGTCCGCGATCAGCGTGCCCAGGGAGACGTCGGGCGGCTGGACGCCCAGCCCGAAGTACGAAAGCCCGGTCTCGCTGATCACCGCCCCGCCCACGGCGATGGTCGCGTCCGTGATCAGGAACGACGCCGTGTGCGGCAGCACATGCCGCCAGATGATCCGCATGGACGAGACGCCCATCAGCCGTGCCACCACCACGAATTGACGCTCTTTCAGGGAAAGTGTCATGCCGCGCACCGCCCGCGCGGTGACCATCCAGCCCAGCAGCGCCAGCAGTCCGACCAGCGCCGTCCAGCCCCACTCGCGCAGCCTCGGCGCGACCACCACCAGCACCAGGAGACCCGGCAGGACGAGCATGAGGTCCACGACGAACATCAGCACCCGGTCGGTCCAGCCGCCGAAGTAGCCGGCGCAGGCGCCCACTGCCGCGGCCAGTACGGTCGAGAACAGGGCCACCAGCAGCCCGATCAGCAGCGACTTCTGCAGACCCCGTACCACCTGCGCGAACACGTCCTGCCCGATCCGGTTGGTGCCCATCCAGTGCCGTGCGTCCGGCGGCTGCCGCAGCGCCGTGTAGTCGACGTCCGTGTGGGTCCACGGGCTGAGAGACGGCCCCACGAAGGCCAGCGCGAACAGCACCAGTAGCACCGCGAGCCCGCACACCGCCCCTGGCCGCCGCACCATCCGCCGCAGCACCGCCCGCCCCCGCCCCCCGGCGCTCACGGCTGCCGTACCCGGGGATCGAGGAGCGCGTGCACGACATCGGCCAGCAGCCCGGCGAGCAGCACGACGGCCGCGGCGAACAGGTCGATCGCCACCACCGAGTTGACGTCGCCCTTCTGCACCGAGTCGACGAGCCAACTGCCCATGCCGGGCCAGCCGAAGATCTCCTCGGTGAACACGGCCCCGGTGAACAGGGTCAGCATCCCGAAGGAGAAGAACACCGACACCGGGACGAGCGAGATCCGCAGCCCGTGCCGCAGCAGCGCCTGCCCCGGGGTGAGCCCCTTGGCCTGCGCGGTGCGCAGATGGTCGGCGCCGAGCACATCCAGGGTGGCGGCCCGCTGGTAGCGGCTGTACGAGGCGATCGCGGGGATCGCCACACAGATCGCCGGGAGGAGCAAGTGGGCTGCCGTGTCGCGCAGGTGGACCGGCCAGCCGCCCTGCAGTCCCGGTGTGTGCTCACCCGTGTAGAGGATGACGGTGCTGCCGGCGGCCCGGTTGACCGCCAGCGCCCCGGTCTTCAGCAGCAGCGCCAGCACGAACGTGGGCACGCACAGCACCGCGAACGAGAACACCGTCAGCACCCGGTCGCCCAGTTTGCCGCGCCGGACCGCCGCCCACACCCCGGCCAGCACGCCGACGGCCGTGCCGGTCACAGTGCCCACCAGGAGCAGCCGTGCCGACACCCCGACCCGGCGGCCGAACTCGGCGTTCACGGACTCGCCGTCGATGGTCCGGCCCAGGTCGCCGTGGACGGCCCGGTCCGCCCAGTGCGCGAACCGTGCGGGCAGCGGGGCGCGGTCGTCCATGCCCAGGCGGGACAGCTCGGCGTCGACGACCCGGCTGGGCGGGGGCGGCTGCCGGCCCTCGAAGTAGGCGCGCGGATCGAGCGCCGCCGAGGCGAGTGCGTAGGTGAGGACGACGGAGGAGAGGAAGAGGATCGTGCAGTGGACCAGGCGCCTGATGATCAGGGAGAGCATGGAACTCGTTCCGCTTCATGTGGGTGACACATCGTGATGTTAAGCTCCGGCTCCGCAATTCGCCGGACAGTTCGGGCAGTTGACGGTTCGTCCGCACCGGGAGGGCCGTGGGGTGCAGCGTTTACGGGTCTGGTCCGCGTGGACGGTGGCGTGTGCGCTCACCCTCCTCACCGCGACCGGTTGTACCGGCTCCCCGGCCCCCGAAGGACATGCGGCCCTGCCGACGTACGGCACCTACGACATCAACTCCCGGCCCTCGGCGGCCCTTCGCTCGGGCGGGACACTGACCCTGCCGATCGCGCAGATGATCACGCAGTTCAACTTCGACCACGTCGACGGCGCCCTGGACGACGTGTGGACCGTCGACAGCTTCACCGAGCCGCGGCTCTTCGCCCGTGACGTCAAGGGTGTCCCGCACGCGGTTCCCGAGTACCTGCTCTCCGCGTCCGTCACCGGCACCTCGCCCCAGGTCGTCACCTACCGGCTCAACCCCAAGGCCCGCTGGTCCGACGGAACGGCCCTGGGCTGGCGGGACTTCGCCGCCCAGTGGCACGCGCTCAGCGGCGCCGACCAGCGCTATCTGGTCGCCGACACCAGCGGCTACGACCGGATCTCCGACGTGCGCCAGGGCGCCGGCCCGCACGAGGTCCGCGTCACCTTCAAGCGGCCGTACGCCGACTGGCGCAGGCTGTTCACCCCGCTCTTCCCGGCCGCCGGCTATGACACCCCGCAGCGCTTCAACACCGACTGGCAGGGGCAACTGCCCATCACCGCAGGGCCGTTCAAGCTGGCCTCGGTCGACCGGACGGCGCAGACGCTCACCTTCGTGCCCGACCCCCGCTGGTGGGGCACCCGGCCCCGGCTCGACCGGATCGTCTTCCGTGTCCTCGACGCCGACGCCGCCCTCCAGGCCTTCCTGAACGGCGAGGTCGACGCGGTCAACGCGGCCACCAGCGAGGCCTACGCCCAGTTGAAGAGCGCCCGCGACAGCGACATCCGGATCGGGTCCGCGTGGGACGAGGTGCACATCACCCTCAACGGCGCGGGCGGCCCGCTGGCCGACCGGGCCGTGCGCAACGCGGTCCAACAGGCCGTGGACCGCTCGGCGTTGGCCGAGGTCGCGGCCCAGGGCCTCCCGGTGAAGGTGCCGCTGCTCGGCAACCACTTCTTCATGACCAACCAGCCCGGATACGCCGACAACTCCCGCCCGTACGGCAGTTACGACCCCGAAGCCGCCGAGCGGGCCCTGGACGCCGCGGGCTGGCAGAGCCCGGGCAGCGGGAGGACCCGGGTCAAGGGCGGCAAGAACCTCACCCTCCGCTTCGTGCTGAGCGAGGGCACCAACCGGCTCGGCGAGGATCTCGCCCAGCTCGTCCAGCACATGCTCGCCCAGGTCGGCGTCCAGGTCGTCATCCAGCAGGTGCCCGCCTCCGCCTACGCGTCCCAGTACCTGGAGAAGGGCAACTTCGACCTCGCCATCTTCCGCTTCACCGGCCTCACCTACCCGAGCTCCGCCTACGCGATCTACCGCCGCCCGGAGGCGGGACAGCCGTTCCAGAACTACGGCGGGGTCGGCTCGGCCGAGGTGGACGGGCTCCTCGCCCAGGCCGTCGGCACCCTCGACCAGAAGGCGGCCCGGAAGCTCTACGACCGGGCGGACGCCGAGATCTGGCGGCTCGGCCACGACATCGAGCTCTACCAGCGGCCGCAGATCCTCGCCGTGCGCGAGGGGCTGGCGAACTACGGGGTGCCGGGACTCGGCGACGTGGACTTCAGCCGGGTCGGGTGGCAGAAGTGAGCGCACGGCGGCCCCGTACGGACGAATCCGTACGGGGCCGCCGCGGGGTGCGTGTTCAGACACGCGTCCGGCTCAGTGCTCTCTCGTCGGCCTGCTGGCGCACCATGTCGTAGCCCAACGCGGCCGAGGCCAGCGTCACATGGTGGTGCCAGCCCCGGAAGGACCGGCCCTCGAAGTCGCCGAGCCCGAACTCCTCGTGCATCCGGACCAGCGCCTCCTCGGCGAACCGCCTGAGCTGCGCCAGCGGCACGATCTCCGCGAGCCGGCGGGCCGGGAGGTTCGTCAGCCAGTAGGCGCGCGGCCGGGGCCGGCCGTAGGGCCAGTCGGCGAGGAGCAGCCGCGGCCGGGGTGCCGTGGCGGCGGCCGGGTCCGCGCGCAGCAGGACCGGGCCCGCCACGAACTCCGAGTGCCGCATGCGCTCGGTCACCGGATCGTGCCAGGTCACCGAGGTGCGCTCACCGTGCCGGGCCGCGTGCGCGGCGAGTTCGGCGAGCGTGCCGCGCACCCCCGGGGCGGTGGCCTGCCGGCGCGGCAGCAGCACCGGGGTGTGCGGCGCGGCCTGTACGAGATAGCCGAGTCCCCGTGCCTCCAGACCGCGCAGCAGGGGATCAGGGTCGCTCTCGCAGCGCCAGTCGGCCAGTACCGGCAGCGGTTCCAGGGACCACTCGTCGAGCATCTCGTCGAGCGCCTCCAGGACATAGCTCCAGCGGGGCCGGCAGCGTTCCTGGACCGGTACGTGGGCCTGGCCGCGCAGTCGCTCGTCGAGGTCCCAGCGGGCCGGCAGCATCAGCCGCCAGTTCACCGGGACCCCGCCGGCCTGCCCCACCAGTGAGGCGGCGAGCGCCAGTTGGCAGTTCACGGTCCGTTCCTGGGAGGTCGCGTACTGGCGGGCCACGCCCACCGACCGGTCGCCGTTCTTGGCGAAGACGACCTCGTCGATGGACCAGGCCTCGGCCCGCGAGGCCCGCACCACCTGCCGGGCGAGCCGCCCCCGTACGGGAGCCGACGCCCACGGACTCTGGTTCACGAACTGCTGGATCTGCTGCACGGCCCGCTTGCCGAGCACCTGCTCGGAGATCCGGGCGGGCGTCTTGCGCCCGGGCACGTCCAGCAGCCCGCGCACATACACCTCGCCCCAGCGCCGCTGGTCGGCACGGGTGAAGTCGCCGAACAGATCACGGCAGTAGGCGGGGAGACCGGCCAGTGCGCCCGGCGGTGCCCCCGGGGTGCGCACGGAGGGTAATGGGAGGGTGAACGTCGCGAGTTCAGTCATGGTTGCACTCGTCACCCCCAGCCAGCAGGAAGGCGTCCGTCGCGAGCAACGCGTCCGCCACGTCCGGCAGCGCACAGCCCACGATGACGAAGTCGACGTCCAGGCCCGCCTTGGTGCGCTGGAACAGCAGCTCGTTGATGGCGGGCCGGCACATGCCCCCGACCTCGCACAGATGGAACTCCACGCGCTGCGGCGCCGCCGCCATCACCTCGGCCAGGATCCGGCGGAACTTGCCCAGTTCGGCCGCGTCGATCACCCCGTGGCAGACGACGTGCGCGGTGCCGCCGTCGAACGAGGTGCGCATCCGCAGCCGCATCGTGGCCGGCTCCAACTCGACGCGGACCCGGACCGGTTCGTCGCCGCGCGGCAGCCGGACCGTCAGGGCCTTGCCGTCGAAGTCCTGGTACGGCCGGCCGTCGACCCATACCCGGGTCAGCTCCACCGTGCCGGCCGGCAGCAGATCGGGCGCCACCCGCAGCACCCGGTCCGGGAGGTCCTCCGGGCGGGGCTTGAAGTGCAGGGTGACCGGGTCGTTGCTGAGCAGCAGCCCGGTGTAGGTGGCCGCCAGGTAGCAGAGCTCCAGCGCGTGGTAGCCGGCCATGGCGTGGCTGCCCTTGAGCCGCTCGGTGCCCAGCAGATACGGAATGCCGCCGGCGAGCACGTTGAAGTAGACGCCGCCGTCCTGGTAGTCGAGGAAGAAGGCGTTGTAGAACGCCGCCGCCTCGCGCCCCAGCCGCAGTTGCTCCGGGTCGCCGGTGGTGCCGGCCAGGATCAGATAGGCGAGGATCGCCTGCTCCTGCTGCCACCAGGCCTTGCGGTCGTGCCACACCATGCGGTGGATGCCGCTGTCCGGGTCGGGCTGCCGCTCGACCACGTCCAGCCAGCCGCCGCGCAGCCCGTCGCTGCCCACCGCCGGCATGATCTCGGCGATGCGCTCGGCGGTCGTGGCGTACTCGGGCTTGTCGAACAGGGCCTTGATGCGGGTCAGGTTCCAGGCGATCTTGAGGTTGTGGCCGACGACCGCCCGGTCCTGCTGCCAGCCCCAGGTCCGGTCCGGACTCCAGTCGGCGTGGAACCGCTCCTGCACGAACGGGCTGTTCGGTTCGTCGGGGAACCGCTCCACGATGGTGTCCGCGGTCTCCTCCAGGAGCGCCGCGAAGTCCGAACGGCCCGTCGCCAGATAGGCGTTGATCAGGTACGCGGGGGCGTGGTCGCCGACCGAGTTCCAGTTCTTGCGGGCCCGGTTGCGGCCGAGCGAGTCGGCGTTCGGGTCCAGGTTGATCGGGTCGATGTGCGAGAAGAACCCGCCGCGCACGGGGTCGCGGAAGTACTTCTGGAACAGGGCGGACGTCCGGTCGATGTCCTCCAGGATCCGCGGGTCGCCGGTGATGCGGAAGGTCTGGGTGGGGCCGGCGAGCGCGTAGATCTGCTCGTACATCGGGATCGCGTCGAAGTCGTCGCCGAACTCCGAGGCGAAGACCGGGCGGTGGCCGGAGGAGGTGATGTCGATGCCGTGGTACCAGTAGGTGATGCCGTCGGCCAGGTCGTCGACCCGCATGTGCTCGCGCAGATACAGGGTGCCGGCCTCGGCCGCCTCCAGGAAGCGGTCCTCGCCGGTCAGCAGGTACGCCGTGGACAGGCCGTAGACGAGCCGGGAGATGGTGTCCGTCTCCTGGCGCACGTCCCCGCCGGCGAAGTCCGGCAGATGGGTGCCGCTGAGCGTGAGGTGGGTGCGGAACCCGCGCCAGTCGTACACCCCGTCGGGGAACTGGCCGCGCAGATAGAAGTCGGCGATGGCGGCGGCCTGTTGGACCCACCAGTTCGGGTGCTCGAAGACGTACTCGCCGCGGGTCTCCTCCGGGAAGGTGATCTCCTTCGCGTCGAACCGGGAGCCGCCCTCCCACTCGTAGTGGATGCCGTACGCGAAGACGAACCGGCCCTCGGCCAGCATGTCGACGGTGTCGGCGGTGGTGTCGCGGTAGTCGTCGCCGAGGTTGCGGACGATGCGGGAGACGGCGTTGGACGCCAGGTGGACCGTGAACTCCCGTTCGTCGGAGGTGCGCAGGCCGAAGCGGCGTCCCGTGGGGCTGTAGTACGTGACGTAGCCCGCGAGGGTGTCGGAGTGGATGCGTCGTTGGGCAGGTGTACTCATCTCAGGTGCCCTTCTCGTCGGGCAGGGCCGCCAGCAGGACGACGCTGCGGCCCTGGGCGTGGTGGGTGGGACCGTCGACCAGCTCCTCTTTTCCGGGCGGCGGGATGTCGTCGGGGCCGGGGCGGGCCGTGTCGAGCACGCGGTGCCAGCGGTGACCGGGGATCCCGGGCAGCTCGAAGTCGAGGCCCAGGTGGTACATGTTGAGGATCAGATGCAGATCCGGGTCACCGTCGAAACCGCCGTAGGTGCAGGCCAGCACCCGGGCGTTGGGGTCCTCCCAGCCGGGTTGGTCGAGCCGGGTGCCGTGCCAGGTGATGTCGGGCAGGGAGCGGGAGTTGAGGCGTTCGGAGAAGAACTGCGGTTCGCGCAGGGTGCGGTAGCGCTTGCGGAGCCGGATGACGCGCTGGGTGAAGCCGGTGGTCTCCTTCTCCTTCCTGGCCTGGTTCCAGTCGAGCCAGGAGACCGGACTGTCCTGGCAGTAGCCGTTGTTGTTGCCGCTCTGGCTGTTGCGGAACTCGTCGCCGGCCAGCAGCATCGGCACCCCGCGGCTGAGCATGAGCAGGGACAGCAGGTTCTTGATCTGCCGCACCCGCAGGCACTCGACGTCGATGTCGTCGCTGGGGCCCTCGACACCGCAGTTCCAGCTGTAGTTCTCGTCCGCTCCGTCGGCGTTGGCCTCACCGTTGCTGTGGTTGTGCTTGGTGTTGTAGCTGACCAGGTCGTTGAGGGTGAAGCCGTCGTGGCAGGTGATGAAGTTGATGCTGTTGGTGGGCAGTTCGCCCTGGGCCGCGAACAGGTCGGCCGAGCCGCCGAGCCGGGAGGCGACCTCGCCGACCATCCCCGCGTCCCCGCGCACGAACCGCCGTACGTCGTCGCGGAACGGGCCGTTCCACTGCGCCCAGCGCTTCCCCGGGAACCGGCCGACCTGATAGAGCCCGCCGCCGTCCCACGGCTCCGCGATGATCTTCGTCTCGGCCAGCACCTGCGACAGCTCGATCGCCCACAGGGCCGGCGGCACCGCCATCTCGTAGCCGAGCGGGCCGCGCGAGAGTTCGGAGGCGAGGTCGAAGCGGAAGCCGTCGATGTGGTGCTCGGTCACCCAGTACTCGAGGCTCTCCACGATGAACTTGGTGACCATCGGGTGGTTGGCGTTGACGGCGTTGCCGCAGCCCGTGAAGTCCATGTAGTGCGAGCGGTCCTGCGGCCACAGGTGGTAGTACGCCTCGTTGGCCGCGCCCCGGAAGCTGATCGTCGGACCGAACTCGTTGCCCTCGCTGGTGTGGTTGAAGACCACGTCGAGGATGACCTCGATGCCCGCCTGGTGGAACGCCTTCACCATGTCGCGGAACTCGGTGATGTGCGTGGCGAGATGGGGGCTGGAGCAGTAGCCGGTGTGCGGGGCGAAGAAGCCGTAGGGGTCGTAGCCCCAGTAGTTGCGGCGCGGGGTGCCGTCGGGTCCCGAGCGCAGCACCTGGGTCTCGTCGAAGTCGAAGACCGGCAGCAACTCCACGGCGGTGACGCCGAGTTCGCGCAGATGCGGGATCTTGTCGATGACGGCGGAGAAGGTGCCGGGGCGTTCGGCGTCCGAGGTCGGTGACGCGGTCAGCCCGCGCACGTGCATCTCGTAGACGACGGTCTCCGCCATCGGGGTGCGCAGCGGGGTGTCACCCTCCCAGTCGTAGTCGTCGAGATCGACCACCAGGCTGCGCATGCAGCTCTCGACGTTGTCGCCGGGGCCGATGGCGTGCGTGCGCTCCCAGCGGCCGTTGATGTTGGCGCGCGCGTACGGATCGATCAGCACCTTGCGGTGGTCGAAGCGGGTGCCCAGCTCGCCGTTGTCGCGCGGTCCGTCGATGCGGAAGGCGTAGACCTGGCCGGCGCCGATCCCGCTGACGTGGCAGTGCCAGAAGTGGAAGCTGCGGTGGCGGTCGGGGAGCAGCGTGATGGTGCGGTACGGCTGCGGGCTGTCGCAGTGCTCGAAGAGCAACAGGTCGACCTGCGTGGCGTGTTCGGAGAAGAGCGAGAAGTTGACACCGTCGGCGTCGACGGTGGGGCCCAGCGGCTGTGGCCGCCCGGGGGTGACGTCGGAGGGACGGCCGCCGGGGGATCCGGTGGCCTCGTCGGGGCGTAAGGTCATCTGTTCCGTCATGGCATCGGTCGCAGAGTCCGTCGGGGTGTCGTACACATCGGTGGCCACCTCAGGTGAGTGCGGCCCGGGCCGCGGTCGGGGCGTCGGCGCGGAGGCCGGCGAAGAGTTCCTGCCAGGGCACGGGAGAGGCGCCCGGTCCCGTCTCGCTGCGCATCTCGAAGGTCACGCCGCGGGCCTCGGGGGAGTACAGCGCCTGCACACAGGCGTCGGCGACCAGCGGGCGGGTGACGATGCCGTCTCCGAAGTCGCCCTGTTCCAGGTGCAGATGGCCGTGGCCGGGCTCGTCGGTCAGCCAGCCCGGGCGGATCACGGTGTACGGCAGCCCGGAGGCGCGGACCGCGTTCTCGCCGGCCAGCCGCCAGTCCAGCATCCGGCCGTAGGCGTTCATGGGGTGGTCGCGGCGGGTCACATGGCGCTGGCTGACCAGCACGAAGTGCGGGCTCGCGGCGGTGGAGCGCAGGGCGTCGAGGACATGGCGGACCCCGGTGTGCAGGGTGGTCTCGGGGCTGTCGGGGCCGGCGTCGTCGGTGCCCGGTTCCACGATGTAGACGACCGCCGAGCAGCCGTACAGCGGGGTGCGGACGGAGGCGGGGGCGCGCACGTCGGCCGCGAAGAACTGGGCCTGCGGCGGCGTGTGGCGGCGGGCGCGCTGGGTGCTGCGGCCGATGACGCGGACGCTCTCGTTCCGGGCGAGCAGTTGTCGGGCGACGAGCCGGCCTACGCGGCCGGTTCCTCCTATGACGGCGATCGGGCTGTCCATCGAGATCTCCACGGGGGCTGCGGAAGAGCCGGAAAGGGCGGGGGAGTTGGCGGGGGAGCGCTCAGATCCAGTGCAGGATGTCGTCGGAGCTGGTCAGATGGGTGCCGGTGGGCAGACCGGTGACGGCGGGCACCCGCAGCCGCGGATAGACGCTCACCCCGGACAGCCGGGTGCCCGGCCGCAGGTCGGCGGCCTCGCCGATCGCGGAGTGGACGAGCCGGACGGGGTTGTCGCGCTCGGAGTGCACCCGCGCCATCGGACCGACGTACGAGTCGGTGATGCGGGCGTACGGCCCGACGACAGCGCTGTCGCCGATCGCCGTCCGGCTGAGCCGGGCTCCCTCGTCCACGTCCACGCCGTCGCCGATGTCGCAGAACCGCAGCTTCACGCCCGGTCCGATCTCGGCGTTGCGCCCGATGCGCACGGCGGGGCCGATGACCACACTGCCCTCGGAGATCTTCTGGGCGAGGGTGGTGCCGGTCACGCTGTCCTTGGTGCGCAGGCTGGATTCGTGGATCCAGTACGGCGGGTGGGCGCTCGTCGGTTCGCCCATGGCCCGGGTCATCCACGGGTAGCGGCCGTCGAGCACGTCGCCGACGGTGGCGAGGTAGTCGGGGATGCTGCCGAGGTCGCCGAGCCGGTCGATGGGCGCGGCGGCGACCGGCAGCCCGCGCCCGACCAGCCAGGGCAGCAGGTCGCCGCCCCAGTCGAGGCGCTGCTGGGCGAGCCGGATCATCTCGGGGTTGCGCACGGCCAGCCGCAGCTTGCCGCAGTCGACCAGGTACATCCCGGCGTTGGTGGGCAGGGTGCGGACAGCCGACGAGAACGAGGCCAACGACGGCAACGATGTCTCGGGGAAGATCCGGTGGACGCGGTCCAGGGTGGGTTTCTCCACGAAGCCCGAGACCAGTCCGTCCGGGGAGGTCTGCATCACGCCGTACTTGCCGGCGATCTCCTCGGGGGTGCGGCCGACCGAGGCGACGGTCACGACGGCGTCGGCGGCGTCGTGCGCGTCCTTGAGCCGGCCCAGGGCGAACTCGAACACGGAGTCCACCGGCATCACCAGGGCACGGCCCGTCAGATCCCACTGTTCGAGGTTGTGCAGGGTGGCGGCGCCCGATCCGACGTTGTAGCGGTCGAGGCGGGCGCGGGAGTAGTGGATCTCCACGCCGAACCGTTCGCCGTGGCCGAGCACGAGCTTGATCTGGCTGTGGTTCTCGGCGCCCTGGGCGATCACGTAGAAGCGGCGGATGCCCTGGTCGCGGCAGGACTGGACGAGCCATTCGACGACGGAGCGGCCGACGAACGGGATGAGGGCCTTGCTGCGGATGTAGTCGGCCGAGGCGAGGGTGAGCGGCTTGGCGCGTTCGCCCCGGCCTCCCGCCAGGATGATTCCTAACGTCTCGTCCCCCATGACAGTCCTGCCTCCTCGGCTGACAAATCAACGCTCTTCAGTCAACTCGCGCTGTCATGTAGAGTCAAGTAAAAAGTAAAACAAGGTAGTTGGAGCACACGTGAAGAAGCCCTGGCCGATGTCTCGACCAGGGCTGATGTCGCTTTACAGAGATGTTCGAGCGGATCCGAGAATCAGATGACTCTCAGCCGCACCAGCGCTCCGAGGGTCAACGCCCCCGGAATGATGGGGATCCAGACCGTGATGATCCGGTAGGCCAGCACCACCGCCGTGGCCACCGCGACCGGCCCGCCCGCCGCCACCAGCGCCACGATCAACGCGGCCTCCACCGAGCCGATCCCGCCCGGCGTCGGCACCAGCGCGACCGCGACCGTCGCCGCCAGATAGGCCAGCGCCATCTGCGCGGGCGGCACCGGCAGGTTCAACGCCTGCCCCACGGCCACGAGTCCGGCCGCCTGGAGCGCGGGGAACGCCAGCGAACCGCCCCACAGCGCCAGCGCCCGGGCCGGCCGCGTGTGCACGGAACGCGCCTCACTGAGCGCCGTACGGAGGAACGACAGGATCGCCGTACGCAGCCGCCGTACCAGCGCGAGGACCAGGACCGCCACGCACAGCACGGCCCCGATGATCAGCAGCAGGGGGCCGAGTGCCCCTGCCGGAAGGAGAGTTCCCAGACGCAGGGCGTCCGGGAAGGCGATCAGCAGACCGGTGAGCAGTGTCAGCCGGGCTATCGACTCCGCGAGCAGGAACAGGGCCAGCGCGGCCGACGAACGGGCCAGCGGCAGCCCGCACACCGTCAGGAACCGCAGGTTCACCGCACCCGCGCCAAGTCCCGTGGGCAGCAGATGATTTGCCGCGCCCGCCGCGAACTGGGTGGCCAACAGCCGCCGCGCGGGCAGCCGTTCGACCACCGCACCCTGCCGGGTGAACGCGGCGGCGACCCAGGTCAGACAGGTGGCACCGGCCGCCGCCACCAGCCAGGGCCACTCCGCCGCCCGCAGTTGGCCGAAGCCGTCGACGAGAACGGACCGGTGCCGGACGGCGACGACGGCGACCAGGAGCAGCGGAAGCAGGCACAGGATCTGCCGGACGCGGATGTGTCTCACACCACTGGAGGTTCTCCGCGCCACGACAACTGCGGGTTGCGGCAGCGGGGACAGTTCCTTACGCGCGTCGTTACACGAGGCTGCGGCGGCGAACGCGTTGACCTCAATGCCGCTTGAGGTCTTACGGTCTCTCCCATGAGTATGGAGAGCACGGCCTGGACCCAACTGCACAGTGTCATGACCGCAGAACAGGAGCGGCGCCCGTTCGCCCGCGCGACGCTGCGCCGCATCGCGGAGTTCGCGCGCCCGCACCGCCGCCCGATCGCCCGCTTCGTCCTGCTCGGGGTGGTGACCGCGCTGCTCGCCGTCGCGACCCCCGTCCTGGCCGGCCATGTCGTCGACGCGATCGTGTCGGGTGGCGACGACGGCACCGTCGTACGCCTCGCCCTGCTCATCGCCCTGATCGCGGTCGCCGAGGCGGCCCTCGGCATTCTCGGCCGACGGCTCTCCTCGGCGCTCGGGGAGGGGCTCATCCTCGATCTGCGGACGGCTGTGTTCGATCATGTGCAGCGCATGCCGGTCGCGTTCTTCACACGTACCCGTACGGGCGCGCTCGTCTCCCGACTCAACAACGACGTCATCGGCGCGCAGCGGGCGTTCAGCAACACCCTGTCCGGAGTGGTCAGCAACGTCGTGACCCTGCTGCTCACCCTCGTCGTCATGCTCACCCTGTCCTGGCAGATCACCCTGCTCGCCCTCGTGCTGCTCCCGGTGTTCGTGATCCCGGCCCGCCGGATGGGCAGCCGCATGGCCCGCATGCAACGCGAGGCGGCCACGCTCAACGCGGCGATGAGCACCCGCATGACCGAACGCTTCTCCGCGCCCGGCGCGACCCTCGTCAAACTCTTCGGCCGCCCCGACGAGGAATCCCTGGAGTTCGCGGAGCGCGCGAGCCAGGTCCGCGACATCGGCGTCCGCACGGCCACCGCCCAGTCGGTGTTCATCACCTCGCTGACCCTGGTCTCCGCCCTGGCCCTCGCCCTCGTCTACGGCCTCGGCGGCTGGTTCGCCCTGCACGGCACCCTGGAGCCCGGGGCCGTCGTCTCCCTCGCCCTGCTCCTGACCCGCCTCTACGCCCCGCTCACCGCCCTCGCCGGAGCCCGCGTCGAGGTGATGAGCGCCCTCGTCAGCTTCGAGCGCGTCTTCGAGGTGCTGGACCTGAAACCGCTGATCGAGGACAAACCCGACGCCCGCGAGGTGCCCGAGGGCCCGGTCGCCGTCGAGTTCGACGAGGTCCGCTTCGCCTACCCGTCCGCCGACAAGGTCTCCCTCGCCTCACTCGAAGAGGTCGCCTCCCTGGACACCCGCGGCGGCGCCGAGGTCCTGCACGGCGTCTCCTTCCGCGCCGAACCCGGACAGACCGTCGCCCTCGTCGGCTCCTCCGGCGCCGGCAAGTCGACGATCGCCCAACTCCTGCCCCGGCTCTACGACGTCGACGAAGGCGCCGTGCGCATCGGCGGGACCGATGTCCGCGACCTCACCGCCGCCTCCCTGCGGGCCACCCTCGGCATGGTCACCCAGGACGGCCACCTCTTCCACGACTCGGTCCGCGCCAACCTTCTGCTTGCCCAACCGGCCGCTGCCGAGGCCGAGTTGTGGGACGCGCTGCGCCGCTCCCGCCTCGACGATCTCGTACGGTCGCTGCCCGACGGCCTGGACACGGTCGTCGGCGAACGCGGCTACCGGCTCTCCGGAGGCGAGCGCCAACGCCTCACCATCGCCCGCCTGTTGCTGGCCCGCCAGCGCGTCGTCATCCTCGACGAGGCCACCGCGCACCTCGACAACACCTCGGAGGCGGCCGTGCAGGAAGCCCTGGCGGAGGCACTCCAGGACCGTACGGCCGTGGTGATCGCCCACCGGCTGTCCACCGTGCGCTCCGCCGACCAGATCCTCGTCGTCGAGGCGGGCCGCATCGTGGAACGCGGCACGCACGACGAACTCCTCGCTGTCGATGGGCGCTACGCCGAGCTGTACCGCACGCAGTTCGCGAAGCAGCAGCCGGAGACGGTGGCTTGACGGTCCGTCAGGGCTCGCGGTGCTCGTGCGCCGCCTGCTCCAGCTCCGCCGCCTCCGCCTCTGCCACCCGGATCTCGGCCGCCACATCGATCGAGCGGCTCAGCCACCAGTACAGCAACCCGGCGACCGGCAGCCCGACGAACAGGGAGAGGTCGGCGCCGTCCATGGCATGCGCGATGGGCCCGACGTAGAGCGTGCCGACGGAGAAGAACGGCACCATCACACCGAAGCCGACCAGGTAGGAGATGATCCCGTGCCAGCCCCAACGGCCGTAGATGCCATGGGGGTTGAAGATCTCGGCGATGGCGTAGTGACCGCGGCGCACCACGTAGTAGTCCATGAGGTTGACCGCGGTCCACGGGATGAACAGATAGAGCACCAGCAGCAGGAAGTTGTTGAAGTTCGTGAGGAAGTCGGCGGTCGCGGCCATCGCGCCGGCCAGGGAGAGCACGGCGGTCAGCCCGATCGTCAACGCCCGTACGCCCACGGTCGGTTGGACCTTCTTGAACGAGTCGATCGCGCTGATCAGGGTCAGCGAACCGCCGTACATGTTCAGCGCGGTCACCGAGACCAGGCCGAGCGTGGCGAAGAGGAGCACGATCGCGCCGAAGCCGCTGAACACCTTGTCGCCCGCCGCGTTGATCGAGCGGATCGTGTCGAAGTCCTTGCCCGCCCAGGCGGCGAGCAGCGCCCCGAGCGTCATCAGCCAGACCCCGCCGAGCGCCGACCCGAAGTAGGTCCAGTAGAAGGTCTTGCGGACGGTCACGTCCGGCGGGAGGTAGCGCGAGTAGTCCGAGACGTAGATCGCCCAACTGATCTGGTAGCCGGCGACCACACCGAACTGGGCGAGGAACGGCGTCCAGGAGAAGCCGCCGAGGTCGAAGGAGCCCGCCGGGTAGTGCAGGGTCGCCAGCACACCCACGGTGAAGATCCCGAAGACGACCAGGAAGGTGTAGGTCAGGAACTGCTCCGCCTTGTGGATCACGTCGTAGCCCACCAGCGCGATCACGAAGCCGACGACGGTGACCACGGCCACCCACATCTTGGTGCCGCCGTGCACCGTGGTGTGCAGGGCCTCCCCGGCGAGGATCGTGTTGAAGACGTTGAAGCCCGCGTACTGCACATACGCGAACAGCCACACCAACAGGGCGCCCACATAACCGAATTGGGGCCGCGACTGGATCATCTGCGGCAGTCCGAGCTGCGGGCCCTGGGCCGAGTGGAAGGCCATGAAGAAGGTGCCGAGCAGGGTGCCCGCGACGATCGCGATGAGCGACCAGATGAGATTGCCGCCCTCGGTGATGCTGATCAGGCCCACCGCGAGCGTGGCGATCTGCGCGTTCGACATGAACCACAGGGGCCCCAGGTGCCACAGCTTGCCGTGACGTTCGTCGAGGGGGACGTAGTCGATGGAACGTATCTCCAGCCCCGACACCCGGGGCTCTGATGCGGTGGTCACGGTGCCTCCAGGGTGCCGATCAGGCCTGTGTGGCCACATTCATCCCCCGCACCGGTCCCGGCAACCGCAACTGAATCTGTGAACCACTCTCTTTACCTGGCCCATACGTGACGCTCGGCACCGTGATGGCGCGCGCCTCTCGCTGTAAAGTAGGCGAACAGCCCTTGACCTGCATAAACGCAGGCAGGGAGCCTAGATTCGGGAGTGCCTCCATGTTGCGCACCATGTTCAAGTCCAAGATCCACCGTGCCACCGTCACCCAGGCCGACCTGCACTACGTCGGCTCCGTCACCATCGACGCCGACCTGCTGGACGCCGCCGATCTGCTGCCCGGCGAGCTGGTCCACATCGTCGACATCACCAACGGCGCCCGCCTGGAGACGTACGTCATCGAGGGCGAACGGGGCACCGGTGTCATCGGGATCAACGGGGCCGCCGCCCACCTCGTGCATCCCGGAGACCTGGTGATCATCATCAGTTACGCTCAGGTGTCCGACGCCGAGGCGCGGGCGCTTCGGCCCCGGGTCGTGCACGTGGACTCCGCCAACCGGATCGTGGGCCTGGGCGCCGATCCGTCCGAGCCGGTGCCGGGTTCGGAGCAGGCGC
Organism: Streptomyces sp. NBC_01478; assembly: GCF_036227225.1. Taxonomy (GTDB): domain Bacteria; phylum Actinomycetota; class Actinomycetes; order Streptomycetales; family Streptomycetaceae; genus Streptomyces. The sequence goes on from NZ_CP109444.1 coordinate 10,332,548, forward strand.
GCAGCCCGCGGGCCGTCACGGCCTGACCATCGCACCAGGAGGAAGCCCATGAGCGAGACCGAGATCCGCGACGACCGGGCGGCGGGCCGCCTGGAGGCGATCGGCGACGGCGGTGAAGTCGTGGGCCACATCGAGTACTTCGTCCTCGAATCCCCCGAGCGCGCCCTCGTCCCGGTCCACACGATCGTGGAACCGGCCCACGAGGGAAAGGGCATCGCGGGTTCCCTGGCCCGCGAGCTGTACGGCATCGCGGCCCGCGAGGGCATCGTCGTCGCGCCGCTGTGCCCGTACGTCGTGAAGTGGGCGGCACGCCACCCGGACGAGGCCCCGGCCGCCGACCCCGCGTTGCTGCACGCGGCGATGGAGTGGCTCAGGGCGCATCCGGGCCGCTTCTAGGACAGGTCGGTTCCAGGACCGACGCCCCTGTCCGTGTCGGCGTCCCGAAGAAAGGCCCCGCCCGCGTGCTCGCCCTCCTGCACACCTCTCCCGCTCATGTCCCGGTCTTCGACGCCCTGCGCGACGAGGACCACCAGGGCCTGGAACTACGGCACTTCGTCGACGAGGAGCTGCTCGCGCGGGCCCGGCGCGAGGGGCCGGAAGCGGTGGCCGGAGCGGTGCGGGACGCGCTGGACGAGGCCGTCGCCGAAGGGGCCCGGGCGGTGCTGTGCACCTGTTCGACCATCGGCGGGGTCGCGGAGTCGGCCGGTGCGCGGGCCGGCGTACCGGTGCTGCGCGGTGACCGCCCGATGGCGGCGGCCGCGGTGGCCGCCGGTCCGCGCGTCGTCGTGGCCGCGACGCTGGAGAGCACGCTCGTGCCGACCGTGGCGTTGGTCGAGGAGGAGGGGAGGCGTTTCGGCCACCCCGCCGGACTTCTCGAAGTCCGCACGCTGCTCGTCGACGGCGCCTGGGCCCGCTTCGAGGCCGGCGACTCCGGGGGCTGCGCCCGGCTGGTGGCGGACGCCGTGGACGCGGTCACCGGCGCCGACGCGATCGTCCTCGCGCAGGGTTCCATGGCACCGGCCCAGCACCTGACGACCACGGCGATCCCGGTACTGTCGAGCCCCCGCCCGGGGCTGGCCGCCGGGGCCCGGGCGGTGCGCGTCGGGTGAGTACGGCGGGGCTCGGGCGGAGCGGTTGGGGTGAGTCCGGCGGGGTCCGGGGGCTGTGCGTCGGAAGAGTCCGCCGAGGCCCGGGCGGTGTGCGCCGGCGGCGTCCGGCGGTGCTCCGGTGCGGGTGTCGGGTGAGTCCGCCCGGGTGAGTGGCGGCACGGGTGACGGGTAGGCGGGGGAGTAGTCCAGAGCCGACGCACCCACTGGCTGGAGGACGCCATGACCAACCCGTACCCCGACCCCGTATCACCCGTACCCACCCCGGGCCCGGACCCCGTACCCCCAGGACCGACCCCGGGACCCGCTCCCGTACCGCCGAGCCCGATTCCCGGCCCCGGCCCCACGCCGGACCCGGAACCCCCGACACCCCGTCCCACGCCCCCGCCGGACCCCCGTCCCACCCCGGAGCCGTCCCCGTCCCCGATCCCACCGGGCCCGGAGCCGGTACCGCCCCTGGAACCGGGACCGCCGCTGACCTGAGACCGGCGCCCCGATCACCGTCCTGGCAGGATGGCCGCATGGAACGTGTGCTTGGCATCGGCGGACACTTCATGCGGGCGGCCGACCCGGCGGCCCTGAGCGCCTGGTACCGCGACAGCCTCGGCCTGGACACCGACGAGCACGGGCTGTGGCACCAGGAAGCAGGACCGACGGTGTTCGCCGCCTTCCCGGCCGACACCGACTACTTCGGGTCCCGCGCGCAGCAGACCATGCTCAACTTCCGGGTCCGCGACCTCGACGCGATGCTCGCGCAGTTGCGCGCCAAGGGCGCGGACGTGGACGGCGAGACACAGGACATGGAGGGCGTCGGCCGCTTCGGCTGGGTCACCGACCCCGAGGGCAACCGGATCGAACTGTGGCAGCCCGCCTGACCGGATCCACGGCAGGCGGGCTCGCCACGGTCGGACAGGTCAGCCGGAGACCTCCGAGCGGTCACCGCCCCAGAGGGTGTGGAACGAGCCGTCCCGGTCCACCCGCCGGTAGGTGTGCGCACCGAAGAAGTCCCGCTGACCCTGCGTGAGCGCCGCGGGCAGCCGCTCGGCACGCAGCGCGTCGTAGTAGGCGAGGGCCGCGGAGAAACCGGGCGTCGGGACGCCCTGGCGGGTCGCCGCGACGACGACCTCGCGCCAGTCGTCCTGCGCCGCCGCGATCTCCTGCGCGAACGTCTCGTCGGACAGCAGGCTCGGCAGGTCCGCGCGGGCGTCGTACGCGGCGCGGATCCGGTCGAGGAAGGCCGCGCGGATGATGCAACCGCCGCGCCAGATCGAGGAGATGGCGCCGAGGTCGACGTTCCAGTCGTACTCCTCGCTGCCCGCCGCGATCTCGTGGAAGCCCTGTGTGTACGACACGATCTTCGACGCGTACAGCGCCTGCTCGACCCGGTCCGCGAAGGCCGCCGCCTCGGACTCGCCCAGGGGCGAGGCCGTGGGCCCGGCCAGACCGCGCGAGGCCTCGCGCAGCGCCGCGTGCCCGGAGATCGACCGGGCGAAGACCGCCTCCGCGATGCCCGAGACCGGGACGCCGAGGTCGAGGGCGATCTGCACCGTCCAGCGGCCGGTGCCCTTCTGCTCGGCCTGGTCGACGACCACGTCCACGAACGGCTTGCCGGTGGCCGCGTCCACGTGGGACAGCACCTCTGCGGTGATCTCGATCAGGTAGGAGTCCAGCCGGCCGGTGTTCCAGGTGCGGAAGATGTCCGCGATCTGCGCGGGGGAGTACCCGGCGACATCGCGCAGCAACTGGTAGGCCTCGCCGATCAGTTGCATGTCGGCGTACTCGATGCCGTTGTGCACCATCTTCACGAAGTGCCCGGCGCCGTCGGGACCCACATGGGTCACACAGGGCGCCCCGTCCTTCGCCTTCGCGGAGATCTTCTCCAGCATCGGACCGAGCGAGTCGTACGACTCCTTCGGGCCACCCGGCATGATGCTCGGCCCGTGCAGCGCGCCCTCCTCGCCGCCGGAGACACCCATGCCGACGAAGTGGATGCCCTGTTCGCGCAGGTCGTGCTCCCGGCGCCGGGTGTCCGCGAAGTGCGCGTTGCCACCGTCGATGATCATGTCGCCGGGTTCGAGGAGCGGGGCGAACTCCTGGATCACCGCGTCCGTCGGCTCACCGGCCTTCACCATGACGACCAGGCGGCGCGGCCGCTCCAGCGCCGCCACGAAGTCCTTGGCGGTCTCCGCCGCGATGAAGTCGCCCTCGCTCCCGAACTCCGCCACCAGGTCACGCGTGCGGGACGCGGTCCGGTTGTGCACGGCGACCGTATAGCCGTTGCGCGCGAAGTTACGGGCGAGGTTGCGGCCCATGACCGCGAGGCCAGTGACGCCGATCTGCGCTGAAGTGCTCATTCGGTTGGCTCCTAAAGATCAGGCCTAAAGTTCAGGAAGGTCCTGACATCGGTGGTACCGGTCGTGCCCCGCCAGTATTGCCGCACTGACCATCCTGACCCGCGGCCACCCCGACCGCACGTGCTCGGCGGAACCGGAGCGGGGTACCGGCCACTTGAGCCTCAGCGCGGCCGGTTGCCGTCTTGTCATGGCCTGTTCGGGGCGCTTATTTTTGGCCCTCCTGACGCATGTGGAGGGGGATTCCCCATGGCCGTACGCGGCCGGCACCGCCGGTATCAGCCGAGCAGGATCAACCGGGCCTCGCTGCTCACGGTCACGGCGGGCGGCGCGGGCATCGCGATCCCGCTGGTCGGCGCGGGCGCGGGCACCGCCCAGGCGGCCGATGTGAGCACCTGGAACAAGGTCGCCGCCTGTGAGTCCAGCGGCGACTGGAGCATCAACACGGGCAACGGGTACTACGGCGGGCTCCAGTTCACCCAGTCCACCTGGGAGGCCTACGGCGGCACGGCGTACGCGCACCGCGCCGATCTCGCCACCCGGGACCAGCAGATCGCCATAGCGGAGAAGGTGCTCAAGGGTCAGGGACCCGGCGCCTGGCCGGTGTGCTCCGTGCGCGCCGGGCTCACCCGGGGCGGCGGCACCCCCGACATCCACGTCGGCGGCACCAAGGCCACCGAGCAGACCAAGGCGAAGACCAAGGCCCAGGACACCAAGGCGGGGACCGTCGTCAAGCGGTCCGTGAAGGACGTCCAGCCGCAGACCACACCGCAGTCCCGCGCGGGCACCGCCGAGATGTACACGGTGGTGCGCGGCGACACCCTCTCCGGGATCGCCGACACCGAGCGCGTCGACGGCGGCTGGCACGGCCTCTACGCCGCGAACCGCACGACCGTGGGCAGCGATCCCGACCTGATCCTGCCGGGCCAGCGGCTCAGTCTGCGGACCAAGGCCGACCCCGCGGAACACACCACGACGAAACCGGCCACCAAGTCGTCGACCACCAAGTCCCCGAAGAAGAAGGCCTCTACGGAGACGGCCGAAAAGGTCACCCACAAGAAGACGACGACAAGCCACTCCGTCGTCGCCCCCGTGAACGCCCCCATCGGCACCGCGTACCACGCGACGGGCTCCTCCTGGTCGAAGGGCTACCACACCGGCGTCGACTTCCTGGTCCCCACCGGCACCTCGGTGAAGGCCATCGAGACGGGGACCGTCGTCAGCGCCGGCTGGGCGGGGTCGTACGGCTACCAGGTGGTGATCCGGCACGCCGACGGGCGGTACTCGCAGTACGCGCACCTGTCCGCGATCTCGGTGCGGGACGGTCAGTCCGTCGGCGCCGGGCAGCGCATCGGGCGCTCGGGCTCCACCGGGAACACCACGGGCCCGCATCTGCACTTCGAGGTGCGGACGGGGCCCGGATTCGGTAGCGACATCGACCCGCTCGCCTATCTGCGGGCCGGCGGCGTCAGGATTTGACTCGGGTACGGCGCCGGTCGTGGACCGGCATCATCACGTACAGCCCGGCGTGGAACGGACCGAAGTAGCCGGCCGGTTCGACGGAGCCGGCCGGCTCCAGGGTCTCGTAACTCTCGTCGGCCGGAACCGCCGCCGGCGCCGGGAGGAGGATGTCCCCGGCGGTGACGGCGAGTTCCGCGTCGACGTTCGCGCTCACGCCGACGGGCTGTCCAGGGAGGGCGTCCAGCAACTCCTCGACGGGCGAGGGCACCGCGGGAGGTGCGGTGGTGCCGGCCGGTGCGCTCTCGCTCCCCAGCCGCTCCGTGGTCAGCAGGATCAGGCCGCCCGCGGCGACCACTCCGGCGCTCAGGGCGAGCAGGGTGCCCGTCGTGCCGTAGCGGAAGGTCTCGCCGAACATCGTGATGCCGACCGCGGCCGCCACCACCGGGTTCACGACCGTGAGGACCGCCAGCGGGGCCGCCAGGCCGGCGCCCTGGTAGGACGCCTGCGACAGCATCAGACCGGCCGCGGCGAAGACCGCGATCACGGCCAGGAACGGGATGTCGGTCGCCGATATCGCGCCGTTGTCCCAGTCGACCGTCACCGTCTTGGTGAACACCGAGGACATGCCGAACGCTATGCCGGACGCCGTCGCCAGCAGCACGCTGCGCACCGCCGGGTGCCGGTGTGCCGCGCGGCCCGCGATCATCAGGGTCACGACCACCGCGCCGGTGAACACGGCCACGGACACCCGCTGGGCGGTGCTCAGCGACTGACCGTCGGACGTGCCGACCAGGGACAGCAGACCCGCGAGACCGATCGTCGCCATGATGGCGCCGCGCCAGGCGGTGGAGCCGGCCTTGCGGCCGACGAACAGGGCCGCCATCGGCAGCGCGAACACGATCGTCAGCGCGCCGAGCGGCTGCACCAGGCTCAGCGGGCCGTAGGCCAGCGCCACCACGTGCAGCAGACCGCCCGTACCGTTCAACCCGACCGCCGCCCACCAGCTCGGGCGGCGCAGCGGCGCGTACTCCTGGTCGGGAGAGGACACCGCGACGCGCTCCTGCACGATCGCTCCGCCCGCGTAGGCCACAGCGGAGACGAGCGACAGCACGATGGACAACGCGAGGGCGCTCATCGGCAGCTCCTCTGCGTCAGGCGGGTACCTCTGGCACCACGCGGCGAACGGTCGGCTTTCATACAGAACACGATGCCGCTTGATGTTCTTCCCGTCGTCGTACCTGAGCACCGATTGGGTAGTACTGCCGATGGAGTACGAAAGGCCCCTTGTCCTCCCCAAGGTGGGTGACACCGGACGACACCCCCTGGGTGACAACCCTGAGCGCCTTGGTACTACTGCTGTTCGTGGACCTCGACCCCGAACTCGCCGCGCTCCGCCCCCTCGGCGGCTTCTTCGTACTACGCACGGGCACAGCACCGCACGGCCCGCTGCCGGCGCTCGCGCGGACCTACGAAAATCCGGCGTCGGAGGTTTACGGAAATTCCCTGACTTTTCGTGTTCACATCGTCGCGGAGCGTCTCCAGGTCCCTGAGCTGCGCATTGCCGCCTCGGTCGCCCAGCAGGCGCTCGCGGCCCGGCTGTGGTCGGCGGCGCTCGGCTGCGCCGCCCTGTACGGCCGGATCCCCGACCTCGACCCGCGGCTGCTGCACTGGGACGCCGAGCGCAGCGCACCGGACGACCTCTGGCTGGCCGAGGTGCGCCCGCTGCCCGGCGACGCGACAGCCCTCGCGCACACCGTGCTCCACGGCCACCTCGAACCGCTGACCGCCGCCCTGGTCGCCCGCCACCGCATGTCCACCGGCCTCCTGTGGGGCAACGCGGCCTCCGCCCTGGCGGGCGCGGCCCGGGAACTGGACCGCTGGGCACGCACGCGTGGCCGCGAGGACGTCGCCACGCGCGCGCGTGCGCTCACGGCGGACCTCTTCGCCCACCCGCTCCTCTCCGGCACCGGAACGTTCACCGGCACCGCCTTCCGGCGCCGCAGTTGCTGCCTCTACTATCGGGTCCCTGGTGGCGGGGTGTGCGGGGACTGCTGCTTCACACAGCCGCCCGGCTCTTCCCCGAAAGCCGCTTCTGGGTGACCATGAGTGCAATCAGCCGCCGAGAACAAGGGGTTTCGGGTGCGAGTGGGACTGCTGACCCGGGAGTACCCGCCGGATGTGTACGGCGGCGCGGGCGTCCATGTGGAGTTCCTCGCCCGGGAGTTGAGGCCCCTGGTCGACCTGGACGTGCACTGCTGGGGCGAGGGCCGCACCGACGGCGTCGTACGCCACCGCTCCTGGCCGACCCTGGACGGCGCCAACGACGCCCTGCGCACCTTCTCCGTGGACCTCTCCATGGCCGCCGCCCTCGAAGGCCGTGAGCTCGTCCACTCCCACACCTGGTACGCCAACCTCGCCGGCCACTTCGCCAAGCTCCTGCACGGCGTCCCGCACGTCATGACCGCCCACTCCCTGGAGCCGCTGCGCCCCTGGAAGGCCGAGCAGCTCGGCGGCGGCTACGCCCTCTCCAGTTGGGCCGAGCGCACCGCGATCGAGGCCGCGGACGCCGTGGTCGCCGTATCGGGAGCCATGCGCGAGGACATCCTCACCTGCTACCCGTCGCTGGACCCCGCCACGGTGCGGGTCATCCACAACGGCATCGACACCACGCTCTACCGGCCCGACCACGGCACCGACGTCCTCACCCGGCTCGGCATCGACCCCGACCGCCCCTACGTCCTGTTCGTCGGCCGCATCACCCGCCAGAAGGGCGTGCCCCATCTGCTGCGCGCGGTGCGGGACATCGACCCGGCCGCACAGGTCGTGCTGTGCGCGGGCGCGCCGGACACCCCCGAGATCGACCAGGAGTTCCGCGAGCTCTTCCAGGAGCTGAGCGGCGTCCGCGCGGGCGTGCACTGGATCCCGCAGATGCTGCCGCGCCCGGAGGTCATCCAGCTCCTCACGCACGCCACCGTGTTCGCCTGCCCCTCGGTCTACGAGCCCCTGGGGATCGTGAACCTGGAGGCGATGGCCTGCGGTACGGCCGTGGTCGCCTCGCGGGTCGGGGGCATCCCGGAAGTGGTGGCACACGGGGAGACGGGGCTCCTGGTGTCCGCCGACGACGACTTCGAGGCGAACCTGGCGCTGGCTCTCGACTCCGTGCTCGGCGACCCGGAAACTGCGAAACGCATGGGCGAGGCCGGGCGGGAGCGCGCCGTGGGCGAGTTCGGCTGGGACGCCGTGGCGCTGCGCACCGCGCGGCTCTACGGGGAGATCCTCGAAAAGGCTTAGTGTGCGCTGCTCAGGGGCAGGCTGGGGTCAACCAGGGTGAGGGGAGCGGCCATGCGTCGTGGCGGACCTTCGGTGCTCGGGATCGTACTGGCGGGCGGTGAGGGCAAGCGGCTGATGCCCTTGACCGCCGACCGGGCCAAACCCGCGGTCACCTTCGGCGGAACGTACCGCCTAGTGGACTTCGTGCTGTCCAATCTCGTCAACGCCGACATCCTGCGCATCTGCGTGCTCACGCAGTACAAGTCGCACTCGCTGGACCGCCACATCACCACCACCTGGCGCATGTCCAGCCTGCTCGGCAACTACGTCACACCGGTCCCGGCGCAGCAGCGTCTCGGCCCGCGCTGGTACCTCGGCAGCGCGGACGCGATCCTGCAGTCGCTGAACCTGATCTACGACGAACGCCCCGAGTACGTCGCGGTGTTCGGCGCCGACCACGTGTACCGCATGGACCCCCGGCAGATGCTCGCCCAGCACATCGAGAGCGGCGCGGGCGTCACCGTGGCCGGTATCCGCGTCCCGCGCGCGGAGTCCTCGCAGTTCGGCGTGATCACACCGGGCTCGGACGGCCAGACGGTGGAGAACTTCCTGGAGAAGCCCGCCGATCCGCCGGGCCTGGTGGACGACCCGGAGTGCGTCTACGCCTCGATGGGCAACTACATCTTCACCACCAAGGCGTTGATAGAGGCCCTCCAGCGGGACGCGGAGGATCTCGGCTCGGTGCACGACATGGGCGGCTCGATCCTGCCCGCGCTCACCGACCGGGGCGAGGCCGCGCTGTACGACTTCAGCGCCAACCACGTCCCCGGCGAGACCACCCGCGACCAGGGCTACTGGCGGGACGTCGGCACACTGGACGCGTACTACGACGCCCACATGGACCTCATCGCCGAGCGCCCCGCCTTCAACCTCTACAACCGCAACTGGCCGATCTACACCCACTCCGGGCAGCTCTCCCCGGCCCGCTTCAACGCCGGCGGCATGGCCAGCGAGTCGATCATCAGCTCCGGGTGCCTCATCCGCGGCCAGGTCACGCGCTCGGTGCTGTCCCCGGGCGTGGTGGTCGACCCCGGAGCCGTCGTCCAGGGCTCGATCCTGCACGACAACGTCCACATCGGGCGCGGTGCGGTGGTCCGGGGCGCCGTCCTGGACAAGAACGTCGAGGTACCGCCCGGCGCGACGATCGGGGTCAACCCGGAGCGCGACGCCGATCTGTACACGGTCTCCAAGGGCGGGGTCATCGCCCTCGGGAAGGGCCAACTGGTCACGTAGGACCGAAGACGGGCCCCGGTGCGTTTCGGCCGCACCGGGGCTCCGCCGTGCCCGGGTGCGCCCCGCACCCACGCTTGTCATGTCCCTGGACGGAATGCGGAATCCGTGTTGTCATGCCAACTGCCGCCTATGACAACGTTGTTATGGAGGTTCCGTGCGCATCAGACGACTCAGAGACCGACTCGCGTTACTGCTCGTCCTGGCCCTCGGCATCGCCGGGCTCGCCGCCGTCCCCACCGCGAGCGCCACCGCCGCCGACGACCCCGCCGAGATCCACGGCCTGAAGGGCGAGTACTACACCCAGTCCGCCCCCGGCGCCTTCGACTTCGCCGACCTCAAGGCCACCGGCGTCGACCCGAACCTCGACTTCGACAACCTCGAACCCCGACTCGCCTTCGCCACCGGCCGGTCGGACGACGTGAGCGTCCGCTGGACCGGCAAGATCGTGCCGGCGAAGTCGGGCCCCCACACCTTCTCGATCATCGGCGACAACGGCTTCCGCCTCTGGATCGGCGGACAGATCGTCATCGACCACTGGGTCGACGACTGGGACACCGAACAGACCGCCGCCCCTGTCGAGTTGACCGCCGGCACGGCCTACGACATCAAGGTCGAGTACTTCGAGCACTACGGCGGCTCCAACCTCCACCTCCGCTGGACCGAACCCGGCGGCACCAAGGTCCCCGTCCCGCAGTCGGCCTTCCGCCTCCCCGACGGCTACGACTACGACGGCGCCCTCGCCGCCACGGTCACCGGCACCGGCCGCACCCTGAAGCTTGACTTCGCCCAGCCCCTCGCCGCACCCCCGGCCGACCTGACCGACCACCTCGAAGCGGTGATCGGCGGCGCCAAGTGGCCCATGGGGACAGCCCACTTGGACCCGGCGGACGCGCGAACCCTGCTCGTCCCCCTCACGGAACCCGTCGTAGGAAACAAGACGGGCACCGCACCCGGCACCGCAGACATCCGCTACGACGGCGAAGCCGGCCTCACCACGGCCGATGGCAACGTTATCAACGCGTTCTGGAGTACCGGCCAAAACCACTCCACCTACGAACTGCGCACCCAGTGGGCCGACCAGGTGGGCCCGCACAACGCGCTCCCCGAGTACCCGCGCCCCCAGCTCACCCGCACCGACTGGCAAAACCTCAACGGGAGTTGGCAGTTCGCCGCGGCGACGGCGGGCGAACAGCCGCCCGTGGGCCGGACCCTGGCCGAGCGCATCCTCGTCCCGTACCCCGTCGAGTCCCAGCTCTCGGGCCTGGAACGGCACGAGGACCGCATGTGGTACCGCCGCACGTTCACCGTCCCCGCCGACTGGAGGATCGGCACGGGCAAGCGGCTGATGCTCAACTTCGGTGCCGTCGACTGGCGGGCCGAGGTCTACGTCAACGGCACGAAGGTCACCGAACACCAGGGCGGCTACGACAAGTTCAGCGCCGACGTCACCGACGCCCTGAAGCCCGGCCGCACCCAGGAACTGATCGTCGGCGTCTACGACCCCACCGACGCGGCGAACGGCGAGAACCCGCCCGTCGGCAAACAGCGCCTCGACCCGAGCGGCATCTGGTACACCCCGACCTCGGGCATCTGGCAGACCGTCTGGATGGAACCGGTCGCCCCCGACCACGTCGACTCCCTCAAGCTCACCCCGGACGTCGCCAAGAGCCAACTCACCGTCGACGCACAGGGAGTTCGGGACGGCGTACCGATCACCGCGACGGCGTACGACGGAAAGCGCGAGGTCGCGACAGCACACGGCCGCACCGGCGGCCCGCTGACCCTCACCATCACGAACCCCCGACTCTGGTCGCCGGACGACCCGTTCCTCTACGACCTGAAGGTCACCGTCGGCAAGGACCGCGTCGGCAGCTACTTCGGGATGCGCTCGATCGCCGTCGAGAAGGTGAACGGCGTCCCGCGTACGGTCCTCAACGGCAAACCGGTCTTCATGATGGCCACCCTCGACCAGGGCTTCTGGCCGGACGGCCTGTACACCGCCCCGACCGACGAGGCACTCGCCCATGACCTCAAGGTGCACAAGGAGTTGGGCTTCAACGCGGTGCGCAAGCACATCAAGGTCGAGCCCGACCGCTGGTTCTACTGGGCCGACCGGCTCGGTCTCATGGTGTGGCAGGACATGCCCGCGATGACCGCCGGGGTGAACCCGTCGCCCGCCGCCCGTGCCGAGTACGAGCGCGAGATGAAGCAGATGATCGACCAGCACATCAGCAGCCCGTCGATCGTCATGTGGGTGACGTTCAACGAGGGTTGGGGCCAGTACGACGAGGCCCGCATCGCCGACCAGGCCAAGGCATGGGACCCGACGCGGCTCGTCAACAGCATGTCCGGCATCAACCTCGGCGTGGACGGCGGCACCGGCGACATCATCGACGAACACGGCTATCCCAGCCCCGCCCTGCCACCCCACCCGGACGGTCAACGGGCCCTGGTCAGCGGGGAGTACGGCGGTCTCGGGCTCGCGGTGCCGGGACACGCCTGGTCGGTCCAGCAGTCGTACGTCGACGTCGACCCGGCCGCCTACACCGACGACTACCTCGCCAAGCTCGCCGAGGTGCACGCCCTGACCTGCCAGGGGAGCAACGGCGCGGTCTACACCCAGATATCCGACGTCGAGGGCGAGTTGAACGGCCTGATGACGTACGACCGGCGGGTGCTCAAGCCCGACGCGCAGCGGGTGAAGGCCGCCCAGCAGGCCCTGATCCGCGACGCCTCGCAGGCGACGCCCGCAGGGTGCCCCACCACCTGAACTCCCTTGGAGGACCCATGAGATGGACCCGGCGCCTGCGCCTGTGCGTGGCGGGGGCGGTGGCGGCGTCCGCGCTGTTCGCCGTCCCCACCACCGCCCAAGCTTCGGTCGGCGGTCAACTCACCGACCTGGTCAACCCGTTCATCGGCACCGAGAACGACGGCAACACCTATCCCGGCGCCGCCGTGCCCTTCGGCATGGTGCAGTTCTCGCCGGACACCGGCCACAACACCGGCTACGACTACTCCCAGAACCACATCCGCGGCTTCTCCCTCGTGCACCTCTCCGGCGTCGGCTGCGGGCTCGGCGGAGATCTGCCCGTACTGCCCACGACCGGCGAGGTGACACAGACCGACTACGCTCAGTACGCGGCCGAGTTCAGCCACGACGACGAGCACGCGAGCCCCGGCTACTACCAGGTCGGCCTGAAAACAGACATCGACGCCGAACTCACGGCGACCGCGCGCACCGGAGTCCAGCGCTACACCTTCCCCGCCACCGACAAGGCCAACGTCCTGCTGAACGCGGCCCAGTCGCTGCACTCCGGGGTCTCCTCGAAGGTGGAGGTCCTCGACAACCGCACCGTGCGCACCACCATCACCGGCCGAGGCTTCTGCCAGGACACCAAGCCCTACACCGTCTACACGATCACCCGCTTCGACCGGCCCTTCACCACGTACGGCACCTGGAACGGCTCGACGGTGACCGCCGGTTCGAGGAACGGGAGCGGCGGTGCGTACGTCCGCTTCGACACGACCAAGGACCGTACGGTCGAGGCGACCACGGCCCTGTCCTACGTCGACGCGTACGGCGCCGCCGTCAACCTCCGTACGGAGGGCGGGAGTTCGTTCGACGCGGTACGCCACCGGGCCCAACAGGCGTGGGAGGACCGGCTGAACGACGTACGGGCGCAAGGCGGTTCCGACAGTCTGCGCCGGACCTTCTACTCGTCCCTGTACCGGTCGTTCCTCGCGCCCAACATCGGCAGCGACGCCGACGGCCGCTACACCGGCTGGGACCAGAAGATCCACCGCGCGAAGGGCTTCACGTACTACCAGAACTGGTCCCTGTGGGACACCTACCGCACCCAGTCCCAGCTCCTCTCCCTGCTCGCACCCCGCGAGGCCCGGGACATGGCGATCTCGGTGATCAAGATCGACGAGGAGAGCGGCTGGCTGCCCAAGTGGGGCTACGGCACGGTCGAGACGAACATCATGACCGGCGACCCGGTCACACCGTTCCTGACGAATGCCTATCAGCAGGGCCTGCTCAAGGGGTACGAGGAGCGGGCGTACCGGGCGCTGAAGCAGAACGCCGACGGCGTGCCGCCCGCCGACTCGGCTGCCGTGGGGCGGGAGGCGAACAAGGAGTACCTCGCGAACGGTTTCGCGCCGTACATCAAGGACCGCCCGCACGCGAAGCCCGGTGACTCCGACTACGACCACGGGGCCTCGGCCACCCTGGAGTACGCCCTCTCGGACGCGATGCTCGCGCAGATGGCCCGCGACCTCGGGCACGGCGCCGACGCCGCGCGGTACGCCGCCCGCGCCCAGAGCTACCGGAACATCTTCGACCCCTCGACCGGCTTCTTCCGCGCCCGCGACGCCTCCGGGGCCTTCGTCGGTCCCGCCGACCCGGCGCAGAGCGAGGGCTTCCACGAGGGCACGTCCTGGCAGTACCAGTGGCTCGTGCCGCAGGACCTGCCCGGCATGGTCGACCTCATCGGCGGCCGGCAGGCGGCCAACGCTCGGCTGGACTCCTTCTTCGCCTACGGCCAACTGCTCGCCGACCCGGCGAAGACCGCGCGCGAGGTGTGGGTCAACGGGCCGTACGACTACTACAACGCGGACAAGTACAACCCGCAGAACGAGCCCGACCTGATCGCCCCGTACACCTATCTGTCGACCGGACAGCCCTGGAAGACGACCGACGTCGTGCACGCCGCGCTGACCCTGTTCACGGACGGCCCGACCGGTATGACCGGCAACGACGACCTCGGCACGATGTCCGCCTGGAACGTGCTGTCGTCGATCGGGATCTTCCCGGTCCAGCCCGGCTACGACACCTGGGGCCTGTCCACGCCCGTCTTCGAGCGGGTCGACCTGACCCTGGACCGCCGCTACTACCCGCACGGCGCCCTGACGGTCAAGGCGCCCGGCACCTCCGCCGGCGACCGCTACATCCAGGCGGCCCGGACGGACGGGACGTCGTACGACCGCACCTATCTGACGACCGGGCTGCTGAGGTCCGTACGGTCGCTGGACTTCACGGTCGGCCCGCACCCGTCGGAGTGGGGTACGTCACCCCAGGCGGGACCACCGGCACTGAAGTGATCTCAGGCGCCTCATGAGTCCCGCCCCTCTCAGAGGGGTGGGACTCGGGCCGGATGTAATCTGCTGTTAACTGTGCGTAGCTTGATCGTACTTGACCGTAATCGCTTGTCGGCGCTTGACTGCTTGCTCACCCCTAGTCGACGCGAGGCAAGCAATTGACTTCTGACCTGCTCGCTCCTCTCGACCTTGCGTTCTGGAACATCGAGTCCGACCGGAACCCGATGCACCTGGGCGCGCTCGGCGTCTTCTCGGCGCACTCGCCCACCGCGGGAGCCCACGCCGCCGACCTCCTCGCCTCCCGTGCCGCCGCCGTCCCCGGGCTGCGGATGCGCATCCGGGACGTGTGGCAGCCGCTGTCCCTGTCTTTCGGGAGCGCCGCCCGTGAGGCGGACCCCGACTTCGACCCGCTGCACCACGTCCGGCTGCACGCCCCGACCGCCGACTTCCAGGAGGTCGCGGGCCGGCTCATGGAACGCCCGCTGGAGCGCGGCCGGCCCCCGTGGGAGGCGCATGTGCTGCCCGGCGAGGACGGTGCCTCCTTCGCCGTGCTGTTCAAGTTCCACCACGCCCTGGCCGACGGACTGCGCGCGCTGACCCTCGCCGCCGCGATCCTCGACCCGATGGACATGCCCGAGCGCCGACCCCGCCCCGAGGAGCCCGCGCGCGGCCTCCTGCCCGACGTGCGCAAGCTGCCCGGGCTGCTGCGGGGCGCCCTGTCCGACGTCGGCCGGGCCCTCGACATCGGGGCGTCCGTCGCCCGCTCGACCCTGGACGTCCGCTCGTCGGCGGCACTGGCCTCCGAACCGTCGGGCACCCGCCGTACCGCCGGAGTCGTCATCGACCTCGACGACGTGCACCGCATCCGCAAGACCGTCGGCGGCACCGTCAACGACGTGCTCATCGCGGTCGTCGCGGGCGCCCTGCGCCGCTGGCTCGACGAACGCGGCGACGGCAGCGAGGGCGTCGCGCCCCGCGCCCTGATCCCCGTCTCCAAACGCCGCCCGCGCGGCGCGCAGCCACAGGGCAACCGGCTCTCCGGGTACCTGATACGGCTGCCCGTCGACGACCCGGACCCCCTCGCCCGGCTCGACTCCGTGCGCGCCGCCATGGACCGCAACAAGGACGCCGGCCCCAACCGGGGCGCGGGCGCCGTCGCCCTGCTCGCCGACCACGTACCGGCGCTCGGCCACCGGCTCGGCGGACCGTTCGCCGCACAGGCCGCCCGGCTCTGGTTCGACATCCTTGTCACCAGCGTCCCGCTGCCCGGCATCGGCCTCAAGCTCGGCGGCAACCCCGTCACCGCGGTCTTCCCGTACGCCCCCCTGGCCAGCGGCCAGTCCCTCGCGGTCGCCGTCTCCACCTTCCGCGGACACGTCCACTACGGCCTCGTCGCGGACGCGGCGGCCGTACCGGATCTCGATCTGTTCGCCCGGGCCCTCACCGAGGAGGTGGAGACACTCATCACCGCCTGTGGGTCGTGACGCGGCACGAGTTTGGTGCTGCGGCCCGGCGCTCCGTAAAATTCCCTGTTCGACGGCCGGTGCGATCGGAGCGCCGCCGCGGATCACCCAAGGAAACGGCAGCGCGATGACGGTGACAGAGAACGGCTCCACGACCCCGGACGAGGTCGTGTACGGGCCCGGCATCGACCCCGAGCGGCTGGCCGTCTGCCTCAGCGTGCTCGACGAGCTGGAGAAGATCGACGTCGACCACCCCGACGCGATCGCCGTGCGCCGGGCCACCGCGGGCATCTACCGCAGCGTCAAGCAGCGCCGCCGCCAGGAGCGCCGGGCCGCGAAGACCGCGCACGACAAGGCGGTCACCGAGTCCACCGCGACCGGCTCCGCGCAGCGCATCGACGACGAGACCGAGGGCCTGCTCCCGTCGTCGGTGACGGAGGAGGGCCGGATCGCCGGGATACTGCAGCGCCCGCGCTCCTGCTACACCTGCAAGACCCGCTACGTGGAAGTCGACTACTTCTACCACCAGCTCTGTCCCGACTGCGCCCGTCTGAACCGCGAGAAGCGCGACGACCACGCCGACCTCACCGGCAAGCGCGCGCTGCTCACCGGCGGCCGCGCCAAGATCGGCATGTACATCGCGCTCAGGCTGCTGCGCGACGGCGCCCACACCACGATCACCACGCGCTTCCCCAAGGACGCCATCCGCCGCTTCAAGGCCATGGACGACTCCGCGGACTGGCTGCACCGCCTGGAGGTCGTCGGCATGGACCTCCGCGACCCGGCGCAGGCCGTGGCCCTCGCCGACCAGGTCGCCGAGGCGGGCCCGCTCGACATCCTCATCAACAACGCGACGCAGACCGTACGGCGACTGCCCTCCGCCTACGCCGCCCTCGTCGACGGCGAGAGCGCACCGCTGCCCGCCGGCGAGCTGCCCGCGCACCACGTCATCGGCGCCTTCGGCTCCGGCGCGGTCGACGGCCTCGCCGCGCTGCCCGTCGGCATCAGCGGTCTCGACGCCCAGCAGGTCGCCGACCTCGCCCTGGTCGCGGGCAACGCCAGCGTCGCCCGGCACCTCGACGGCACCGCCATCGACGCCGGCGGCCTGGTCCCCGACGTGGTCGACACCAACACCTGGGTGCAGACCATCGAGCAGATCTCCCCGGTGGAGCTCCTTGAGACCCAACTCTGCAACTACACCGCGCCGTTCATCCTGATCAGCAAGCTCCGCCCGGCCATGGCCGCCGCCGCCGAGGCCGCGACCAGCGGACGCGCGTACATCGTCAACGTCTCCGCGATGGAGGGCGTCTTCGGCCGCGGTTACAAGGGCGCCGGGCACCCGAACACCAACGCCGCCAAGGCCGCGATGAACATGGTGACCCGCACCAGCGGCCAGGAGATGTTCCAGACCGACGGCATCCTCATGACCTCCGTCGACACCGGCTGGATCACCGACGAACGCCCCCACTACGACAAGCTCCGCCTCGCCGAGGAGGGCTTCCACGCACCGCTCGACCTGGTCGACGGCGCGGCCCGGGTTTACGATCCGATTGTGCGTGGAGAGCAGGGCGAGGACCTGTACGGCGTCTTCCTGAAGGACTACGCGCCCGGCAAGTGGTAACCCGCCACCCCGGACACGAGTCCCGGTGACCGCCGGGCCCCGGCCCTGGTGAGCACCGCGCGAGGAGTTCCCATGGCCAGTCCGCACGGCATCGATCCGAGGGCCTTCAAGGACCCGCGCAACCACTACCCGACCGACGCGGAGTTCTACGCGAGCGACCGCCCGGCCCACCCCGTTCTGCCGGAGGACCGCCCGCGCGGCGGCGGGCCCATGACCGCGGTGAAGCACCGCGGGACCTGGGCCACGGTCGCGCTCGTCGCCGGTATCGTCCTGCTGATCCTCGTGGGGATCGCCCTGTTCCCGTGATCCCGTCGGGGAGCCGCTAGGGGCGGGGCGGCGCGGCCGACCTCAGCCGGTCGTGGACGGCGTACCCGCCCGACGCGTACGCCGCCCGCACCCGGGTCCCGCCGTCCACCAGCAGCTCCGCCCCGGTGATCCACTCGGCCTGGTCGGAGGCCAGCCACAGCACCGCCCGTGCGATGTCGGCCGGCTCCCCGATCCGGCCGAGCGGCAGCCCGGCGGCGAGCTCCGCCTCGCCCGGCTCCCAGACGAACCGGGCCATCTCGGTGCGGACGAGCCCGGGGGAGACGGAGTTGACCCGCACCTTCGGCGCGAGTTCACCCGCGAGCTGCTGCGTGAGGTGCAGGAGGGCCGCCTTACTGGTCCCGTACGCCCCGACGTTCGGCCCGACATGACCGGCGCCCTCCGTGCACACGTTCACCACGGCGCCGCCGTGCTCCCGCATCCACGCCCGCCACGCACACTGCACCAACCGCAGCGGCGCCTCCACGTTCACGGTGAACGCCGTCCGCCAGGCGTCCGGATCGGCTTCCATCAGGGGGCCGTACGGCTGGTTCGTCGCCGCGTTGTTGACGACCACGTCGATCCGGCCGAACGTGCGCAGCGCGAACTCCGCCAATTCCCCCGGGTGTTCGGGGTCGCCGACGTCCCCGGCCAGGCCGACCCCGCCCAACTCCTCCGCGACCCGCCCCACTTCACCGGCGTCCCGCGCGCTCACGCACACCAGTGCCCCGGCCCCGGCGAACGCCTCGGCGACCGCGCGGCCGATCCCGCGCGTACCCCCGGTGACCAGGACGGCCCGGCCCCGCAGACCGTACGACGACGACGTCATCGCCGTACCGTCTCATGACGGACCGTCAGTCGACAGCCCCCAGCCGGGAGTTGGGCAGTCGGGAGTTCCGGGCGGCCACTATGCCCAGGACCGTGCGCCAGTCCTCCAGGACCCCGGCGTCGAGGCCGACGACCCTGGCCGCGTCGTCGGCCTGGCGCAGGGTGACCGCGTCGTCGGCGAGCGGATCGCGCTCGAAGGCGGCGGCCTCGGCGCGGGACATCGGGCCGCCCTGGGTCCGCAGGGTCAGCGTGCTCTGTGCGGACAGATCGTGGTCCGGTGCGGCGGTGGCCAGGTAGCGCTTCGCGGGCACGTGCAGCCGGACCAGTCGGGCGACCCGCTCGCCGAGCAGGGCGTGGACGGCGTCCGCCGCGTGCTCCGCGTGACCGGCGTCGTCGCCGGGTCGCAGGAGATGCCCGATGTCGTGGACCAGGCCGGCGATCTGAAGCTCCTTGTCGGCGGGGCGACTTCGGCGCAGCAGCGCGGCCGTCTGCAAGGCGTGGTCGTGCAGATCGACCGGGTCGCCGCTTCTGTCGGATGTGTCCCAGGCGCCCCGACAGGCGTACAGCAGATCCATCAGCTCCTCGACGCTGCGCAACTCCATGCGTCAGTCCTCCCGCGAGACAGCCCGTGCGGAACCCCAGGGGATCATGGCGAGCTTGCGACTCAGCCAACGGGACCTGAACTGCGTGACGCCTTGAGTGACGTAGGTCATGTTCTCGACCGTGTGTGCGCGGATGTAGGCCATCCGAGTGGTCGTCAAACCGCGCATGATGTAACAAACCGGTTCAGGTCATGGCCGAAGAACACGGGGAGACTTGCAATGGTTACCCCATGTTTTCAGCCCCATCGAGCGGCGGCCCGCTCATTTGGTTAACCTGAGGCAGACGGACAGCGACAAGGGGTCCCACCCACACCCATGGTCCGTCCCGGGACAAGCCGGTCACAACGGCCTGCTCTCACACGAGTAACCGGCGCCACCGCGTCCGAACTGCCTTCAACCCACGCCCGAGCGGGCTCAGGTACCGGACCGGAGACGGCCGGTGTGCCCCGAGGGTGACCCGACACATAAGGAGTGCGCGGTGACACCGGAGAAGACGAATCGCGAGCAACGCCCCAAGGAACACACGGAGCGTGCGGGCCACCGGTCCGACGAGCTCGGCAGCCTGGCCGTGTGGGCACGGTCCGCCCCCATCCGTCTCGCGGGCTACGAGGACGACCTCGCCGAGCCCCACATCCTGCCCAGCGTGGACTGACCCCACGGGACCCTTCGCGATCGCCGACGGCATGGGCGTGCGAAAATCGCGCCCATGCTGATCAGAGAAGCCGCGGCCGACGACTGGCCGCGGATCTGGCCTTTCTGGCACCGGATCGTCGCTGCCGGCGACACCTACACCTGGGCCCGGGACACCTCCGAAGAGGCGGCCCGGGCCCTGTGGACGTCCCCGCCCAAGCGCGTGTACGTCGCCGAGGACGAGACCGGGACCGTCGTCGGCTCGGCCTTCGTCACCCCGAACTACGGCGGCCCCGCCGACCGCATCGCCAACGCCGGCTTCATGGTCGACCCCGACCACGGGGGACGCGGCATCGGCCGTGCCCTCGCCGAACACATCCTCACCGCCGCCCGCGAGCAGGGCTTCCGGGGCATGGTCTTCAACGCCGTCGTCGAGACCAACCCGGCCGTCAAGCTCTGGCTCTCCCTCGGCTTCACGATCCTGGGCACGGTGCCGGACGCCTTCGAGCATCCCCGCGACGGCCGCGTGGGCCTGCACATCATGCACCGCGCCCTCTAGAAGGAGCCTCTGGCCGAGGAACAGGACCTCTCAGTCGAGCGGCGCGGTCCGCACCCACGGGCGCAGCGTCTCCAACTGCTCCGCCAGCTCCAGCAGCGCCGTCTCCGATCCCGGCCGCCCCACCAGTTGTACGGCGCAGGGCGCGCCGGAGGGCAGGGTGCCGAACGGGACCGACATGGCGGGCCAGCCGGTGAGGTTCCAAGGGGGCGTCATCGGCGAGTAGTTGGTGTTCGCCAGCACATTCCGCAGCCAGCCCCGCTCGTCCCATGGGCCGGCCTTGGGGGAGCGGCGCGCCAGTGCCGCCGTCAGCAGGATGTCGTGCTCGGCGAAGAACGGCGCGAGGCGCTCCCGGAGCCGCTCCCGGCCCTTCCCGGTGCGGACGCCCTTCACGAAGCGCCGCCCGATCGCCGCGTGCACCCGGGTCCGCCGCGTCAGCTTCCGCGGGTCGAGCCCCGCCGCGTCCACCGACGTCCCGGCCGTCCAGTGCGCGAGCGAGGTCGTGCTCAGGGACAGCGGATACGGCGGATCGGCGCGCTGCAGCGTGTGACCGGCCCTGGCCAGCAGCCCGGACGCCTCCCGGACGGCGGTCGTATACGGCTTGCCGACGGCGACTCCGGCGAGCGGGCTGCGCACGGAGACGGCGATGGAGCGGGAGGCCGGCTCGTCGGGGCGTTCGACCTGGGTGTCCGCGATGACCGAAAACATCAGCCGGGCGTCCTCGACGGTCGTCGCCAGGGGGCCGTTTTCGGACATTCCGAACCAGTCGCCGTCGCCGATGCCGGCCGGGACGACCCCGAACCCCGGCTTGATGGTGACGAGACCGCAGTTCGCGGCCGGTATGCGCAGCGAGCCCATCCCGTCGTTGCCGAGCGCGATCGGCACCATGCCAGCGGCGACCGCCGCCGCGCTGCCGCCCGAGGAACCCCCTGCGGTACGGGTGGTGTCCCACGGGTTGCGGGCGGTGCCGTGGACGCCCTCGGTGGTCCCGAAGACGCACAGCTCGGGCACGTTCGTCAGTCCGACGACCACCGCACCCGCCGCCCGCAGCCGCGCCACGGTGACATGGTCGTGGTCGGCGGGGGTGTCCGGGGTCGCGGCCGAGCCGACCCGGTTGGACTCGCCCGTCACGGCCAGGTTGTCCTTCACGGCCACCGGCACGCCCGCCAGGGGCAGTTGGGTCAGATCGGCCCGCGCTGCCACCTCGTCGGCCTCCGCGAGCGCGGCCTCCGCCCGCACGACTCGGAACGCGCCGATCCGCCCGTCGAGCCGCTCGATCCGGGCGAGATGCTCGGCCACCACCTCACGCGGAGTGACCCGCTTCTCGCGTACGGCGGCGGATATCTCTGCGGCGGTACGGCCGACCCAGTTGGTCACGGGCGCGCTCCTTCGACTTACTCGCGAGTATGTACGGAGAACTGTGCCTCGCTGTCGCCGCCGCGTCGAGGGTCTGCCGCCCCGTGAAGCGGGGAGGGGTTCGCCTTGGACATACGTGACCGTCTTCTTGGACTTTTTCGCGGGCCGCTTCCTGGCGAGTGCCCGCTGACCAGCCGGTCCTCCGATCACTGGCCCAACTTGGCTACTCCTGCTGCCCATTGACAGCCCCTGAGGTCGGTCCAATCATCAGACGTCCGATCAATCGCGACCAGTGGAGTGGCATGACTGAGCGCAGAAAAAGACGGTTCCGACTGATCGGCTTCGCGGCGGTGTGCGCGCTGCTCGCGGCGCCCGGGGCGGCGGTCGCGGTCCAGCAGGAGCGGGCGGCGACGCCGGTGACCGTGCCGGCACTGTCCGACTGGACGCCCGAGTCCGGGAGTTACGACTTCGGCGGCGGGACCCGGCTGGTGGCCGGCAGCGCGGGTGAGCGCAGGGTCGCCGACACCCTCGCCGACGACCTCAAGGCGGCCGGTCACGGCACAGTGCCCGTCGTACGGGGCGGTGCCGCCCGGCCCGGCGACATCGTTATCCAAGTCCGGCCGACACGGGGCTCGTTGGGCGCGGAGGGCTATGAACTCCGGGCGGGCACACGGCTGTCGGTCACCGGCGCGACCGAGACCGGAGCCTTCTACGGCACCCGAACCCTCCTCCAACTGCTGGCCCAGGGTGACCACATACCGGCCGGACGCACGGTCGACGTACCGCGCTACCAGGAACGCGGGGTCGGGGTCTGCGCCTGCTACATCCACATCTCCCTGCCCTGGCTGGAGAACCTGGTGCGCGAGATGGCGTACCACAAGCTCAACCAACTGCTCCTGGAAATCAAGGTGAAGAGCGACGCGCACCCCGAGGCGAACACCTGGGGCTACTACACCAAGGACGAGCTGCGCCGCCTCGTCGCGCTCGGCGACAAGTACCACGTCGAGATCATCCCCGAGATCAACTCCCCGGGCCACATGGACCCGTGGATAGAGAACCGCCCCGACCTCCAGCTCACCGACAGCGACGGCACCAAGCAGCCCGCCCGGCTCGACGTCACCCAGCAGGCCGCGTTCGACTACTACACCGGCCTGATGGACGAGTACGCGCAGGTCTTCACCGCGACGTCCTGGCACATGGGCGCCGACGAGTACATGCTCGGCTCCGACTACTCCAAGTACCCGCAGATGCTGCGCTACGCCCAGGAGAAGTACGGCGCGAGCGCCACCCCGCAGGACGCCTACATCGACTTCATCAACCGCGTCCAGGCCTACGCCGCGAGCAAGGGCAAGAAGCTGCGCATCTGGAACGACGGGCTCACCGGCGCCAACACCGTGCCGGTGGCGGCGGGCACGACGGTCGAGCACTGGCTGAACGTCACCGAGAAACCGAGCCAACTCATCGCCCAGGGCTACCCGTTGATGAACGCGGCCTACTCCCTCTACCTCGTGCGCGGCGGCTTCCACAGCGACACCGGGTCGCTGTACGACCAGCAGTGGGACCCGCGCAGCTTCGAGGGCGAGAAGCTCGCCTCCAGTGCCGGCGTCACCGGCGCGAAGATCAGCCTCTGGCCCGACAACGGACGCGGCGAGACCGAGAACGAGGTCGCAGCCGACACCGAGCCCGCACTACGGCACCTCGCCCAGGCGACCTGGGGTGATCCGCATCCCGACGCCACGTATGCCCAATTCACCGCGCGGGGTACGGCAGTCGGGCATGCGCCCGGGTGGCGGGACCTGGCCCGGGATCCGGTGGCGGACGGGACATACAGCTTCCGGACGACGGGGGCCTCTCTTGACGCCGCGGTGCAACGCACGCCGGACGGCTATGCGACGGTACGGACCGCGGCGGGTTGCCTGGAGATACAGGGCGGCAAGCTGACCCTCAACGTGCCGCTCCAGCCCGGAGTTTCGGCGACCCCGCAGTCCTGCGACGCCGCGAACACCATGCAGCGCTGGGAGTTGACCCCCGTACCGGGAGGCTACCGGCTGGTGAACGCGATCACACAGATGGCGCTGAGCATCGCGGACGACGGCCGGCTCGTGCAGTACCCGCCGGACCAACACCGGCCCGCCATTTGGCACTTGACCGCACTTTGACCAGACCAGAGGAGTCCCACGCCCATGGCCCTCTCCAGACGTCTCTTCGTCCTCTCGGCCACCGCGCTCGCGGCGACCGGCACCACCACGCTTCCCGCTCTCGCGGCACCTCCGCCCCCGACCGCCGACCGCTCCCGCATCCCCGTCGGCCCGGACGACACCGAGGCCGACCTGGTCCGCAAGGCCTCCCACGTCAGGCCCACCGCACGGCAGGTGGCCTGGCAGAAACTGGAGCGGACCGCGTTCCTGCACTTCGGCGTGAACACCTTCACCGGCCTGGAGTGGGGGACCGGCGACGAGGACCCGAACGTGTTCCAGCCGGCCGGCCTCGACACCGACCAGTGGGCCCGCGCCCTGCGCGACGGCGGTTTCAAGCTCGCGATCCTCACCGTGAAGCACCACGACGGCTTCGTCCTCTACCCCTCCCGCTACACCAACCACGCGGTCGCGTACAGCAGTTGGCGTGCGGGGGAGGGCGACGTACTGCGCTCCTTCGTCGACTCCATGCGGCGGTACGGCATCAAGGCCGGCGTCTACCTCTCGCCCGCCGACGAGAACCAGTACCTCCACGGCGTCTACGCCAACGGCAGCGCACGCGCCACGCGCACCGTCCCGACCCTCGTCGACGGCGACGACCGCTCACCGGACGCCTTCTACACGCTGGACGCCACCGACTACGGCGCCCATATGCTCAACACCCTCTACGAAGTGCTGACCGAGTACGGCCCGATCGACGAGGTCTGGTTCGACGGTGCCCAGGGTCGCATCCCGCCGGGCAAGGTCGAGGACTACGACTGGGACAGTTGGTACACGCTGGTCAGATCGCTGGCCCCGGACGCGGCGATCGCCGTGACCGGACCGGATGTGCGGTGGGTCGGCAACGAGGGCGGCACCGCGCGCCAGGACGAGTGGAGCGTCCTCCCGGTCAAGGAGGAGCAGTACGGCCGCACGGACTGGGCTCTGTCCTACGACACCCCCGACCAGGGCAGTCGTGGCGCGCTCGTCTTCGCGCAGCCGAACACCGACTACCTGCAGTGGTGGCCCGCCGAGTGCGATGTGTCGATCCACGACGGCTGGTTCTACCACCCCGGTCAACTCCCCAAGAGTGTCGAGGAGTTGATCGACATCTACTTCGGGTCGGTCGGCCGCAACTCTGTCCTGCTGCTCAACGTGCCACCGGACACGGACGGCCTGCTGGCGGCCCCGGACGTGGCGCGTCTGCGTGAGTTCCGCGAGCGTGTGGACCGGGAACTGCCCGAGGACCTGGCGCGCGGGGCCCGGACGGCGCTCTCGCCGGGACGGGTCACCGTCGGCCTCGGTACGGAACAGGCCGTGGACCGCGTCCGGTTGGCGGAGGACATCGGGCGCCACGGCCAGCAGGTCGAGGCCTTCGTGGTCGAGGCCTACGTCGACGGGGCCTGGACGGAGGTCACCCGCGCCGGGACGATCGGCGCGAGCCGCATCCTGCTGCTGGCCGGGCCCGTACGGGCGCGGCGGTGGCGGATCCGGGTGACGGCGGCCCGGGGTGCCGTGGGAATCGCGGAGTTCGGGCTGTACCGGTCGCGGATCTGAGGGTCAGCCGTCCTTGAGCAGCTTCTCCAGGAAGGCCACGGACTCGGGGGCCGGCGAGGCCACCATGCTCAGCCGGTCCATGACCGCGAGATAGCGGTCGACCTCGTCGGGCTTGTCCAAGTAGAGGGCGCTGGTGAGCTGTTCGAGATAGACGACGTCGGGCAGGTCCGGCACCGGGAAGCGCAGCACGGTGATCGGACCGCCGGCGGCGGCATGGCCGCCCACGTGGAACGGCAGCACCTGAAGCGTCACATTCGGCAGGGCGGCCGTCTCGACGAGGTGCCGCAACTGCTCGCGCATCACGTCCGCTCCGCCGAGCGGACGGCGCAGCGCCGCCTCGTCCACCACGACCCACAGCCTCGGAGCGCCGGGCCGGGTGAGCAACTCCTGGCGGGTCATGCGGAGTTCGACGCGGCGCTGGATCGAGTCCGGGGTGTCGGTGGGACGGCCGAGCCGGATGACGGCCTCGGCGTACCCGGCGGTCTGCAACAGGCCGGGAATGAACTGGACTTCGTAGGTGCGGATGAGGGAGGTGGCCTCCTCCAGCCCCAGATGCTGCTCGAACCAGGCCGGGAAGGAGTCGCCGTACGCGCGCCACCAGCCGGGTTCGTTGGCACGGCGGGCCGAGTCCAGGAAGTCCTGGCGTACGTCGGGCTCTTGGAGGCCGTACAGCGTCAACAGGTCGGCCACGTCGCGCTCTTTGAAGCCGACGCGGCCCAGCTCCATGCGGCACAGCTTGGCGTCCGAGGCGCGTATCGCCGAAGCGGCCGTGTCCCGGGTGATGTTGAGGGACTCGCGCAGGCGGCGCAGACGCGTGCCCAGCATGATGCGCTGGACCGTCGGACCACCGCGCTGAAGGCTCAGCACATCCGAACCCGAGGGAGCGTATTCCGGTTGAGCTGCAGTCATGTTCATCCCCTCGGCGGTCGCGCCGATGCCGTCCGCAAGTTTTCGGGACTCAAAGGAGGATCGTAGCACCGAGGTTCCGGATAACTGCGGGGAGTGAAGGAGCCGGAAGGTGCCGGCCTGTGTCCGGCGCCTTCCGGCCATCCGCGGGTTCTGCCTGACTTCAGCGACCGGGGAGTAGGCCGTCGAAGTCGCCGTCCTTCACACCGCGGACGAACGCGGAGATCTCGGCACTGGTGTAGACGAGCGCCGGACCTTCGGGATGACGCGAGTTGCGCACGGCGATGTGACCGTCGGAGAGCGCGGCCAACTCGACGCAGTTGCCCTCGGGGTTGCTGTGGTGGCTCTTGCGCCACTGCGCGCCGTTCAGCAGGGTCGCCGCCATGCCGTTCTCGTGCACGATCTGAGGCCTCATCGCTCCCCCGGAAGATCGGATGCAATTGCAGCTTCAATTGCACCCATTGGTGATGTGCAGGACGATAGCCCTCGGGTGAGCCGCTCGCAAGATCGTCTGCAATTGCAGCGGTAATTGCCGATGCACTTGCGTTCGCAGGGGCACTCGGAGGACCATGTTCCGGACAGGTGTAGCCGCGCAGTTGTTCTCCTCTCAGGGGTCTCAGGGGTCGCGATGTCCGCAGAGCAAGTCGTACGGCCGACCAACACCCTCCACATCGAGGGGACTTGGGAGTGGCTGTGCCGAGCCGTGGACGAGGTGGGCCGGCCCGAGCCGGGACAGACCGTCACCCGGGTCCCTACGGTCGGGGACGGGCGAGACCCCGCTCTCTGTTCCGTCCTGGTCGTGCCGCCGATGCCTCAATCGGCGCATGTGGCACGGGACTTCACCCGCGCGGCACTGACCGGCCGGGCCGGGGACGAGGTCCTCGACGACATGGCGGTCACCGTGTCGGAACTGGTGAGCAACGCGCTGCGCTACGGCCGGGCGGCCAACTCCCTTGCCGAGCAGCAGCCTTCACTGTGGCTCGCGGTGTGGGACCGGCTGCCGTACGCGGTGTGCGCGGTCACCGACGACAGCGACCGCATACCCGTGCAGGGCAGCCCGGACGAGTTCGCGGAGTCCGGGCGCGGTCTCCAGGTGGTCTCCGCGCTGAGCGAGTCGTGGGGCTGGAACCTGCGGGCGGGCGGCGGCAAGACGGTGTGGGCGCTGTTCCGGCTCTGACGCCGGACACGCAAGGATTCAGACACACAAGGAACCGGACACACAGGAAAGCGGGGCACCGGCTCAACGCCGGTGCCCCGCTTCGCTGTTGCTGCTCAGACCTTGCGGCCGATGCCGCAGATCGTGTCCACGTCGGACGGATCACGGCCCACGTCGACCGGCCCGGGCCGCCACCGGGAAATGGGGACGATGCCGGGTTCGACGGCTTCGAGACCCTCGAAGAAGGCCGTCACCCGCGCGGGGCTGCGCAGGTAGTAGGAGCTGGCGGAGTTGGCGTTGTACACCGAGATCGCCTGGTTGAGCGCCTCGTTGGTGTCGGTGCCGTCGGTCAGCGCGAGATAGCTGCCGGGGGGCAGCGCGTCGAGGAAGCGGGCCACGACGGCCTCGGGCTCGTCCGAGTCCGGGATCTGGCCCAGGATGCCCAGCATCGTCAGGGCGATCGGCTTGCTGAAGTCCAGTGTCTCGGCCGCGGCTTCGAGGATCCGCTCGGGATCGCGCACATCGGCCTCGACGTAGGCGCAGGCGCCCTCGGGGGTACTGGTGAGCAGCGCCTGGGCGTGCACGAGGACCAGCGGATCGTTGTCGACGTAGACGATGCGGCTCTCGGGCGCGATGCGCTGCGCGACCTCGTGCGTGTTGTCGACGGTGGGCAGGCCCGTTCCGATGTCCAGGAACTGGCGGATGCCCGCCTCCGCGGCGAGATAGTGCACGGCCCGGACCAGGAAGCCTCGTTGGAGGCGGGCGAGCAGGGCGATGTCCGGGAACATCTGGATGATCATTTCGCCGGCTTCGCGGTCGGCGGCGTAGTTGTCCTTGCCGCCCAGGAGGAAGTTCCACACACGGGCGGAGTGCGGCCGGTCGAGCTGGAGCCGGTCGGCCAGCGGGTCTTCGGAGGTCATGGGCAAAGCCTCACACGAAGTACCCGGCGGTGTCCGGCGATTCGGGCTCGAACCGGGAGACACCTCCCTTTCATACCCGTGCAGGTCCCGTACTGTCCCGCTCGATCAGCCGCGGCACCGGCACCCGCACCGTGCGCGCCGGGCCGCCGTCCAGCAGCGCGGTCAACTCCCGGGCCGCTGTACGGCCGAACTCCACACTGTCCCGGGACAGCGCCGACAGCCATGGCCGGACCATGCGGCACAGTGCCGAGTCCTCCCAGGCGACCACCGACACGTCCGCCGGTACGGAGCGGCCGAGTTCGGTCGCGGCGGCCACCCCGGCGACGGCCATCACGTCGTTGTCATAGATCAACGCCGTTGGGGGAGCGGCGACTTCGAGGACCCGGCGGGTGACGGCGGCGCCCGCCGCGTCCGAGTAGTCGGTGGTCACCGAGCGCACCTCGGTCAGCCCGCGCCGCGCGGCCTCGGCGCGCAGGGCGCGGATCCGGCGCTCGGTGTGCGCGAGGCCCGGCAGGCCCGCGATGTGCGCGATACGGCGGTGGCCGCGCGCGTACAACTCGTCGACGACGGAAGCCATCGCGCCCGCGTCGTCGGCCCACACCGTGGACAGACCGGGATGGCGTTCGTCCGGCGCGCCGCCGATCACCACGGCGGGCAGGCCCAGTTCGTCGAGGAGGTCGGGGCGGGGGTCGGCGGTGCGCGGGTCGGCCACCAGGACGCCGTCCACCCGGTGTTCGGCCCACCAGCGCCGGTACACCGCGCACTCGTCGTCGACGTCCTCGGCCATCTGGAAGAGCAGCCCGAGATGGCGCTCGGCCAGTATCTCCTGGATGCCCGAGACGAGTTGGAGGAAGAAGGAGTCCACGCCGAGGGTGTCCGCGGGCCGGGCGAGCACGAAACCGACCGTCGCCGCGCCCTCCCCGGACAGTGCCCGCGCCGCCGTACTGGGCCGCCAGCCCAACTGCTCCGCGACCCGGCGGACCCGGTCGCGGGTGATCTCGGAGACGCCCGGCCGCCCGTTGAGCGCGAAGGAGACCGCGCTCTCGGACACACCGGCGCGCTGCGCGATGTCCTTCATCGTCGGCCGACGCGCGGGCGACCGCTTGCCTGACAAGCCTGCTCTCCATTCCACCGGAGCCGCGCACTAATGCGCTTGAGCCAGCACACCCTAAAGCGCATTAGTGATCCACCGCAAGAATGCGAACACGCCCCTCTGACCAGTGCAGTTGGCCGGATCCGGCCAACTAATGAATTTAGCTGAGCGGAATCCATTGACTCGCCCGCCGGACAGCGTGCAAGGTCTGCCCCGGCACGATCGGCCACCCCCACGGCAAAGGAGCCACCCACCGTGCGCATCTCCCGCAGAGTCTTCGCCGCCGCTGCCGCCGCCGTAGTCCTCATGCCGCTGAGCGCCTGCGGCTCCGGGGGAGACGACGGCGGATCGACCGACGCCTCGGGCAAGGTCGAGGGCGACATCACCTTCCAGACCTGGAACCTCCGCGCCAACTTCAAGTCGTACTTCGAGGGCGTGATCTCCGGCTTCGAGAAGAAGTACCCCGGCACCCATGTGAAGTGGATCGACCAGCCCGCCGAGGGCTACGCCGACAAGATCAGCGCGGACGCCGCCGGCGGCACCCTGCCCGACGTCGTCAACGTCTCCCCGGACCTGGTCGCCCCGCTCGCCAAGGCGGGCCTCGCGCTCGACCTCGACAAGTCGGCCGCGAAGTACAAGAGCGAGTACCTGGCCGGGGCTTGGGCCAGCCACGAGATACCGGGCATGACCGGCACCTACGCCTTCCCCTGGTACCTCAACACCGGCCCGCTCTTCTACAACAAGTCCCTCTTCGAGCAGGCCGGACTCGGCCCCGACCAGCCGCCGAAGACGTACGACGAACTCTTCGCCCAGGCGCTCCAGTTGGCGAAGAAGACCGACGGCAAGGTCGCCACCCTGGCCAACGTCCCCACCGTCGAGGACTTCGGCCGTTACGGCGTCGAGCTCATGAACAAGGCGGGCACCGCCTTCGCCTTCGACGACGCGAAGGGCATCGAACTCCTCACCAAGTACAAGGAGTTGTACGACGCGAAGGCCCTCGACCCGCAGGCGCTCACCGCCACCCCCGAGTCGTCCGGCAAGAAGTTCCTCACCGGGGCGGTCGCGATGAACCCGGGCAGTGCCCTGGACCTCGACAACTTCAAGAAGCAGGCGCCCACCCTGTACAAGAACATCGGCATCACCGACCAGATCACCAGCACCGGGCACGTCAACATGTACGTGATGGGCGTGATGGTCAACTCCAAGACCAAGCACACGCCCGCGTCCGTGGCCTTCGCGCACTACGTCACCGACGCCCAGCAGCAGATGTCGTTCGCGAAGAAGGTCGCCATCTTCCCGAGCACCGCCGGCTCCCTCGACGACCCGTACTTCACCAAGGAGGACGGCACCGACGAGACACGGGTGCGGATCGCCGCCGCCAAGTCCCTGAAAAACGCGGTGAATTACACGCCGGTGCTGTTCAGTGAGCAGATGAAGACCGCGCTGCGCAACGAGGTGGCCAAGGCGCTGCAAGGCAAGGAGAGCCCCAAGACGGCTCTTGACAACGCTGTCAAGGCCTGCGACACACTGCTTCAGCAGGAAGGCTGAGGGTCCCATGGCCGACGTGTCCCGCGTGCGGCGCCAACTGCCCACCAGTCCCTGGCTGTTCGCCGCCCCCGGGCTGCTCGTCGTCGGCGCCTTCGTGCTCTATCCCTTCGGCTCCACCGTGGCCAACTCCTTCACGGACCGGCGCACGCTGATCCCCGGCCACTTCGTGGGGTTCGCCAACTTCCGCGAGTTGTGGCACGACGACATGTTCTGGACCGGCCTGCGCAACAGCACCCTGTACATCCTCGGGGTGGTCCCCGCACTCGTCGTACTCCCGCTGCTGCTCGCCCTGTTGGTGCAGAAGAACATCCCCGGCATCACCTTCTTCCGGTCCGCCTTCTACACCCCGGTCGTCGCGTCGATCGTCGTGGTCGGGCTCATCTGGGTCTGGCTGCTGGACGAACGCGGCCTGGTCAACTCGCTGTTGGAGACGATCGGCGTCGGCCGGATCGGGTTCCTCAGCGATCAGTGGCTGCTCCTGCTGAGCGCCATGGCCGTCACGGTCTGGAAGGGCCTCGGCTACTACATGATCATTTACCTGGCCGCGCTCGCCAGTGTGCCGCGCGAACTGCACGAGGCCGCCTCGGTCGACGGCGCGGGCGTGATCCGCCGCTTCTTCACGGTGACCGTGCCCGCCGTCCGCTCCACCATGGTCCTCGTCGGGGCGCTGTCCTCGGTCGCCGCCTTCAAGGTGTTCTCCGAGGTGTACCTGATGGCGGGCCCGAGCGGCGGACCGGCCGGCGAGGACACCACCCTCGTGATGCTCGTCCAGCGCACCGGCACCGGCCTGACCGGCCGCGTCGGCTACGCCTCCGCGCTCTCGGTCGTCGTCTTCGTCGTCACCGTCGCGCTGATGCTGCTCGTGCTGCGGGCCGACCGGAAGGAGGACGCTTGAGCGTCATCGAACGCACAAGACCCGTCCAGGAGACGGCGGTTCGCGAACCCCGCGTCACCGACGAGCACGGCCGCCGCATCCGCGGCTGGGAACTCGCCCTGCGCTACACGCTGTTGCTCGTCGTCCTCGCCATCACCGTCGGCCCCTTCGTGTGGCAGCTCTCCACCTCGCTCAAGGGCCCGACCGAGGACATCTACAGCTCACCGCCGACCTTCCTGCCCGAACACCCCACCCTGCACAACTACCAGCGGGTCGCCGACACCATCCCGGTGTGGGACTACGCCTTCAACTCGCTGAAGGTCGCCGGCGCCAACGTCGTGACGAACTGCGTCGGTTCGGCCCTCGCGGGCTACGCGCTGGCCCGGCTGCGCTACCGGGGCCGCCGCGTGGCCACCCTCGTCTTCATCCTCGCGATGCTCGTGCCGGTGGAGGGCATCATCATCGCCCAGTTCACCACCATGCGGGAGCTGGGCCTCAACAACACTCTGATCGGGGTGGTCCTCCCGGGCTGCATCGGCGCGATGAACGTCCTGCTGATGCGCAACGCCTTCCTCAACCTGCCGTACGAGATCGAGGAGGCGGCCTTCGTCGACGGCGCCAACGTCTGGCAGCGGTTCCTGCGGATCGCGCTGCCGTCCGTGAAGGGGACGATCGCCGTCGTCGCGATCTTCGCCTTCATGGGCGCCTGGGACGACTTCCTGTGGCCGCTCATCGTGCTCAGCGACCCGTCCAAGTTCACCCTCACCATCGGCCTCAACTATCTGCACGGCACCTTCGCCAACGACGAACGCCTCGTCGCCGCCGGCACGGTCATCGCCGTGGCACCCCTGATCGCCCTCTTCGCCTGCCTCCAGCGGTACTTCTTCCGGGGCGTGGGCGAAGGCGCCGTGAAGGGCTGACCGACGGTTGAACTCCTCCCGTACGCACCACAGAACCAGGATCCCGATGTCTTCTGCCGTGCGCTTCGGCGTCAACTACACGCCCAGCCAAGGGTGGTTCCACCACTGGCTCGACTTCGACCTCGACTCCGTGCGCGCCGACCTCGACTCGATCGCCGAGCTGGGCCTCGACCACATCCGGGTCTTCCCGCTGTGGCCGTACTTCCAGCCCAACCGCACACTGATCCGCCCCCAGGCCGTGGAGCAACTGGTTCAGCTCGTCGACGCGGCCGGTGAACGCGGGCTCGACGTCAACGTGGACGGTCTGCAAGGGCACTTGAGCAGCTTCGACTATCTGCCCGCCTGGACCCGGACCTGGCACCGGCGCAACCTCTTCACCGACCCGGACGTCCTCGACGGCCAGGCCGCCTATCTGCGCACCCTTGCCGCCGCCCTCGCCGACCGCCCCCACTTCATCGGCATGACCCTCGGCAACGAGGTCAACCAGTTCTCGGCCGGCCCGCATCCGGACCCCGACCGGGCGACGGAGGACCAGATCGACGCCTGGCTGACGCGGATGCTCGCCGCCTGCGCGGAGGGGGCGCCCGGCAAGCCGCATCTGCACGCCGAGTACGACGCGACCTGGTACCAGGACGACATGCCGTTCACCCCGGCCCAGGCCGCCCGCCACGGCGCGATGACGGCCGTGCACTCCTGGGTCTTCAACGGCACCGGCCAACGCCACGGCCGCGCCTCCGTGCAGAGCGAGCATCACGCCGCCTATCTCGTCGAGTTGAGCAAGGCCTGGGCCGACGCACCGCACCGGCCCGTCTGGCTCCAGGAGGTCGGCGCGCCCCAGCCGCTCGTCCCGGCCGAGCACGCGGCCGACTTCGCCTCCGCGACCATCGCCAACGCTCTCGACTGTCCCGACCTGTGGGGCATCACCTGGTGGTGCTCGCACGACGTGTCCCGCGATCTCGCCGACTTCCCCGAACTCGAGTACGGGCTGGGCCTGTTGACCAACGACCGGCGGGCCAAGGACATCGCGCTGGTGGTGGCCGAGGCGGCCCGCGAGCCCACGTACGAACCCGCCGTCCGCACCACGGCCCTCGTCGTGCCCGCCGATCCGTCGGTCCGCTCGGTCTGCGGTCCCGGCGGGCCGGTGTTCGACGCCTACTTCAGACTCGTCGCCGACGGCGCCCGCCCGGCGACCGTCCTCGACGTGCGCGCGGACGACAAGGAACACCTCGCCGCGCGCGGCATCACCGAAGTCGTCACTCCCGACCAGGTACTCCCCACCCCACAAGGAGACACCAGCTCGTGAACCCCGGACGCCCCACCAGACGCACCGTCCTGCTCGCCGGCGCGGCGGCCACCCTGCTGCCCCAACTGCCCGCGCCCGCCTTCGCGGCCCAGCAGGCCGCCGCCAACACCGGCCAGCCGTACGCCAGTTACTGGTACCCGGACTCCCTGCCCGCCGGCACCCCGGGCACCGGCATCACCTGGAACAGCCTGAAGACCTGGACCGCAGCCTCGGACACGGACCTCGCCTTCAACGCGGCCGCCGTCCCGCTGGCCGCACGCTTCACCCCGACCCCGGCCAACAGCACCGCCCGCTCAGGACAGGCCCGCATCCAGTCCCTGGTCTCCTTCGGGCCGACGTCGAGCAACCCCTCCCAGGGCGCCGCCACCGCCGACTACTACGCCCTCACCCACTGGTCCTACCTCGACGAACTCGTCTTCTGGGGCGGCTCCTCCGGCGAAGGCATCATCCTCGCCCCCAACGCGCCCGTCGTGGATGCCGCCCACCGGCACGGCGTACCCGTCCTCGGCAACATCTTCCTGCCGCCCGTCGCCTACGGCGGACAACTCCAGTGGACCCGCGACCTGGTCCAGAAGGACGCCGCCGGGCACTATCCGCTCGCCGCCCAACTCGTCGCCGTGGCCGCCGCGTACGGCTTCGACGGCTGGTTCGTCAACGCCGAGACCAGCGGCGGGAACACCGCCCTCGGCACCGACATGCAGGGCTTCCTCGGCGAGTTGAAGTCCCTCGCCGCCGCCCAGGGGCAGCGGGTCACCTGGTACGACGCGATGACCGTGAACGGGACGGTCAGTTGGCAGGGTGCGCTGAACACCTCGAACCAGGCGTTCTTCCAGGCCGCGAACGACATGTTCATCGACTTCCGGTGGAGCACGAGCACCCTCGCCGCGTCCGGGACGAAGGCGGACGGCCTCGGGCGCAGCCGCTACGAGCTGTGGGCGGGCGTCGACGTCGAGTCCAACGGATCGAGTACGTCCGTGAGTTGGGACGCGATGGTGCCGACCACCAAGGCGCACATCACGTCGATCGGCTTCTACCGGCCCGAGTGGACCCGCAACCACCTGCCCGCGAGCCGCACCCCGGGCGACTTCCACGCGGCCGACGACCGGTTCTGGACCGGGCGTTCACTCGACCCGTCGCGGCCGGACGGCACGGACACCTGGCGGGCACCGGCCGTGTCGGTCGCGGACCGGTCGACGGTGGGCGGCGCGCTGCCGTTCGCGAGCGTGTTCAACACCGGGCACGGGCTGCGCTGGTACGAGGACGGCGCGGTCACCTCGGTCACCCCGTGGAACCACCTCGGACTGCAGGACCGGCTGCCGTCCCGGCGCTGGGTGGTGCGGACGGCCGGCCAACGCCCCACGGTGACCTTCGACTTCGCGGACGCCTGGCGCGGCGGCAGCAGTGTGCTGGTCTCCGGTGTACTGGATCAACCGACGACGGTGGATCTGTACGGTTCACAGTTGCCGATCGGTGTTGACACGGTTGTCGACCTGACCTTCCGCACCGACACCGGCAGTGTGAACGTCGAGCTGGCGGTCGCCACGGCCGAGCCGAGCACGGCGGGGTCGACACCGCCGTACACCTATTTGCCTGTGAACTCGGTCAACGGGTGGCAGACGGTGACCGTGCCGCTCACAGGGCTTTCCGGGACGCTGCATGCGATCGGTGTACGGCTCACCGCGGCCGACGCGAGCGGCAGTGTTGTGAACTGGCGGCTCGGCGGTCTCGCTGTTCGCGAGGTCAACGACACGCAGCCGCCCGCCGCCCCCTCCGGGCTGCGGATCACCGCCGCCACCGGAGGCGACCTGCGCTTCGCCTGGGACGCCGCGCCCGGCGCCGTACGCCACTACACCCTCCACCGCCTCCTGCCCGACGGCACCCGGCGCTTCCTCGGCGGCACCTGCCAGCGCGCCTTCTTCGTCGGCGGGCAGCAGGCCGAACAGGGCGAGCAGCAGGCGTGGTTCGAACTGCGCGCGACAGGGGAGCTCTACACAGCGTCGGCCCCCGTGGCCGTCGCGCACACCTGGTAACAGCCGTAACCCAACCCGCAACCGAGCTACGGAGCACCCCACATGCATGACGACCGCAGCCTGGTCGAAGCCCGCCTCAAGCGCGTCCTCGAAGAGCGCATCCGTCCCGCCGTGTACCCCGAGTCCGTGCCGCTGGAGGTGGCCGTCTGGCACGCGCCCGACGAGCCGGTGCCCGTGGCCGAGGGGCTCGCGGGCACACCCGAACCGATCGAGGTGGGTGCCCGGTGGGGTGCTCCCTGGGGGACCAGTTGGTTCCGTGTCACCGGGACCGTCCCCCAGGAGTGGGCCGGCAAGACCGTCGAGGCGCTGCTCGACCTCGGCTTCGACGAGAACATGCCCGGCTTCCAGTGCGAGGGCCTCGTCTACCGGCCCGACGGCACCCCCGTGAAGGGCCTCAACCCGCGCAACCAGTGGGTGCGGATCGGCGCGCCCGTCGCCGGCGGCGAGGAGGTTGTGCTGCACATCGAGGCCGCGTCCAACCCGGTGGTCATGGACTACCACCCCTTCGTGCCGACCCGGTTGGGCGACAAGGAGACCGCGGGCAGCGAGCCGCAGTACACGCTCACCCGCATGGACCTCGCGGTCCTCGACGAGCACGTCTGGCAGCTCGTCCTCGACCTGGAGGTGGTCGGCGAGCTGATGGCCGAGCTGCCGGTGGACTCCGCGCGCCGCTGGGACCTGCTGCGGGCCGTCGAGAAGACGCTGGACGCCGTGGACCTCCAGGACGTCAACGGCACGGCGGAGCGAGCGCGTTCGCAGCTCGCGGCCGTCCTGTCGACGCCCGCCGTGCCGTCCGCGCACCGCATCAGCGCGATCGGGCACGCGCACATCGACTCGGCGTGGTTGTGGCCGTTGCGTGAGACGGTGCGCAAGGTCGCCCGTACGACGTCCAACATGACCGCACTGCTGGAGGACGAACCCGACTTCATCTTCGCCATGTCCCAGGCCCAGCAGTGGGCCTGGGTGAAGGAGCACCGGCCCGAGGTGTGGGCGCGGGTCAAGAAGGCGGTGGCGGACGGGCGGTTCGTGCCGGCCGGCGGCATGTGGGTGGAGTCCGACACCAACATGCCGGGCTCGGAGGCGATGGCCCGTCAGTTCGTGCACGGGAAGCGGTTCTTCCTCGACGAGTTCGGCATCGAGAACGAGGAGGCCTGGCTGCCCGACACCTTCGGCTTCGCCGCCGGACTCCCGCAGATCATCAAGGCCGCCGGCTCCAAGTGGCTGCTGACCCAGAAGATCTCCTGGTCGCAGACGAACAAGTTCCCGCACCACACCTTCCGTTGGGAGGGCATCGACGGCACCCGGATCTTCACCCATTTCCCGCCCGTCGACACCTACAACTGCTCCATGCAGGGCCGTGAAATCGCCCACGCGGCACGCAACTTCAAGGACAAGGGAGTCGCCCGCCACTCCCTCGCGCCCACCGGCTGGGGCGACGGGGGCGGCGGCACCACCCGCGAGATGGTCGCCAAGGCGGCCCGCCTGCGCGACCTCGAGGGCTCGGCGACCGTGGCCTGGGAGACCCCGAAGGAGTTCTTCGAGAAGGCCGAGGCCGAGTACCCCGAACCCCCGGTCTGGGTAGGCGAGTTGTACCTCGAACTGCACCGCGCCACCCTCACCAGCCAGGCCAGGACCAAGCAGGGCAACCGGCGCAGCGAGCACCTCCTGTGCGAGGCCGAACTGTGGGCGGCCACGGCAGCGGTCCGGGCCGGATTCCCTTACCCGTACGAGGACTTGGACCGGATCTGGAAGACGGTCCTGCTCCACCAGTTCCACGACATCCTGCCGGGTTCCTCCATCGCCTGGGTGCACCGCGAGGCCCGGAAGACGTACGAGGGGCTGGCCGCCGAGCTGAACGGCATCATCGACGCGGCCCAGCGCGCGCTGGCGGGCGAGGGCACGACCCCCCTCCTCTTCAACTCGGCGCCCCACACCCGCGAAGGCGTCCCCGCGGGCGGCGCCCGGACCCCGGCGGCGCAGGGCGAGACGGCCCTCGCGACACGGGTCGGCGGCGGCCACGTCCTGGAGAACGGCCTGCTGCGCATCGAGATCGACGGCCGGGGCCTCGTCGTCTCCGCCTACGACATCGAGGCCGACCGCGAGACCATCGCCCCCGGCCGGGCGGCCAACCTGCTCCAACTCCACCCGGATTTCCCGAACATGTGGGACGCCTGGGACGTCGACGAGTTCTACCGCAACACCGTCACCGACCTCACGGACGCGGAGGAGGTCGTCGCCGACGGGAACACGGTGCGGATCGTACGGTCCTTCGGCGCGTCCAGGGTCACCCAACTGCTGTCCCTCGCCCCCGGGGAGCGGCGGCTGCTCATCGACACCGAGGTCGACTGGCACGAGACCGAGAAGTTCCTCAAGCTCGCCTTCCCGCTCGACGTACACGCCGAACGGTACGCGTCCGAGACGCAGTTCGGGCACTTCCACCGCCCCACGCACACCAACACCTCATGGGAGGCCGCCAAGTTCGAGGCCTGCAACCACCGCTTCGTCCACCTGGAGGAGCCCGGCTGGGGTGTCGCCGTCGTCAACGACTCGACGTACGGCCACGATGTGACCCGTACGGTGCGCGGCGACGGCGACAAGGGGACGACCACCACGGTCCGTGTCTCCCTGCTGCGGGCCCCGCGCTTCCCGGACCCCGAGACCGACCAGGGCGTCCACCGTTTCCGGCACGCGCTGGTGCCCGGCGCGGGCATCGGCGACGCGGTGCGCGAGGGCTGGCGGATCAACCTGCCGGAGCGGCGCGTCACGGGCGGGCAGGAGGTCGCGCCGCTGGTGAGCGTGGACCGGGACGCGGTCGTCGTCACCGCGGTGAAACTGGCCGACGACGGGAGCGGCGACGTCGTGGTCCGCTTCCACGAGGCGCACGGAGGACGGGCCAGGGCGACACTGACGGCGGGCTTCGCGTTCGACGCCGTGGAGGTCGTGGACCTGCTGGAGCGGCCGTCGGCCGAAGAGGCCGCACCTGTGCTGGACGGAGACCGTATCCAACTGGCCCTGCGGCCCTTCCAGTTGATGACCCTCAGGCTGCGGAGGAGCTGAGGCGGGCGGTAGGCCGACGACCCGGCGCGCACACGGGCGGTGATGGTAACCGGCACGGCCCGTGTGCCGCGCGTGATCCGGCGGAACCGCGGAACTTGATCCAGGCCACGACGGCTCCGGCCAGGACCGTGAAGGCGCCGCCCGGTTCGAGCGCGGCGACCAGCGCGTCGGTCAGCGGGCCGAGATGCGCCGTCTCCGTCTCGTCCGTCGGGTGCCGTGACACCCGGCCGCGCAGTGCCGGACGGTCCGTCAAGTACTCCCAACGGTCCCGGAGTTCAGTGGTCCGCCGGTTCGCGGAACCCTCACTCGGTCACGGACAGGACCACTTCCACCGCGCTGTCCACAGTCATCCCCCGCATGCCCTCGTCCCCCTGAGCGAGACGGTCGGGCTAGGGCGTGTGCGGCGGGCGCGCGGCGATTTTCGTCGGACCGCCGACCGTACGGGGGACGGTCAGGACCCCAGTTGCATCCTGAGCCACTCCTCGACCTCGCCCACGTGCGAGGCCGCCGCCGCGCGGGCCGCCTCGGGGTCGCGGGCCACCAACGCCCGGTGGATGGCGGCGTGTTCGCGGCGGGTGCGGGCGAAGGCGCCCTCCTCCTGGTAGCCGCGCCAGACGCGGGCACGGAAGGTCCGGGACGACAGGCCCTCCAGGATCGCGGCCATGGTGTCGTTGCCGGCCGCCGCCGCGATCTCGCGGTGGAAGGCGAGGTCGTGGGCGAGGATCTCCTCGGGGTCGTCGGTGGCGTTCATCGCCGTGAGGTGCTTCTCGACCTCGGCCAGTTGGTCCGGGGTGATGCGGGCGGCGGCCAGGGCCGTCGCCGTCGACTCCAGGATGCGGCGGACCTCCAGGAGCTCCACCAGGCCCGGGCCGCGCGAGAGGTCGGCGACGACACCGAAGGTCTCCAGCAGGTCGCCGGCCTCCAACTGCGTGACGTAGATGCCCGAACCGTGCCGGGCCTCCAGGACGCCGAGCACCGTGAGCGCGCGGATCGCCTCGCGCATCGAGCTGCGGGAGATGCCCAGTTGGGCCGCGAGATCGCGCTCGGTGGGCAGCCGCTGGCCCGGCTCCAGGCGGCCCTCGCCGATCAACGCCTTGATCGAGTCGATGGCGCGCTGCGTCACCGTGCCCTTCGGCGGAGCGGCCACCGGGTCCGTCTCACTCGGCAGGGTCTCGTCCACGCCACTCCTCCTGTCGCCGGTCCGCGCAGTCTAGTCACCGATGTGGTCCGACCAATACGACTCGAAGCCGCGAATTTTTGGCTCCTGAGGGTGTTGTAGCCCCGAAGTGGTCTGATAAATATTCCGGCAACTGCTCGAACACGCTCGATGAGGAGCCCGACAGATGGCCGGCAGCACAGTGCGGAACGGACGGCAAGGCAGACGACTGACCGCGTGGGCGGTGCGTGCGACGGCGGCGGCCGCGTGCACCACCCTCGCGCTCACGGCGTGCGGCAGCACCAAGGACACCGGCGCGAGCAGCGCCGGCGGCAGCAGTGGTACCGGCAAGGTGGGGGTGATCCTGCCCCTGCTGACCTCGCCGTTCTGGCAGTCGTACAACGACTATGTGCCGAAGATGGCGAAGTCCGAAGGTGTCCAGGCACTGAAGACGGTCAACTCCAACAGCGACCCCTCGCAGCAGATCACCGACATCAACAACGAGCTGAACCAGGGCGTCAAGGGCCTGGTCGTCGCCCCGCTGGACAGCGCCGCCATCGAAGCCGGCCTCGACCAGGCCGAGCGCAAGGGCGTACCGGTAGTCGCCGTCGACGTGGCGCCCGACAAGGGCAAGGTCGCGATGGTCGTGCGCGCCGACAACGTGGCGTACGGCGAGAAGGCCTGCGAATACCTCGGGGCGCACATCACCAGCGGCAAGGTCGTACAGATCATGGGCGACCTCGCCTCGGTCAACGGCCGTGACCGGTCGGAGGCGTTCAGGGCCTGCGTCAAGGAGAAGTACCCGAAGCTCAAGGTCCTGGAGATCCCCGCCAAGTGGGAGTCCGACACGGCGGCCTCCAAGCTCGACACGCTCCTCAACGCCAACCCCGACATCAAGGGCATCTACATGCAGGCGGGCGGCGTCTACCTTGCGCCCACCCTCCAAACCCTCAAGTCCAAGGGCCTGTTGAAGACGGCGGGCAAGGCCGGGCACATCACGATCGTCTCGAACGACGGCATCCCGCAGGAGTTCGACGCGATCCGCAAGGGCGAGATCGACGCCACCGTCTCCCAACCGGCCGACGCCTACGCCAAGTACGGCATGTACTACATCAAGGCCGCGATGGCGGGGAAGACCTTCAAGCCCGGCCCCACCGACCACGACTCCACGATCGTCAAGCTGCCCAGCGGCATCCTCGAGGACCAACTGCCCGCGCCGCTGGTCACCAAGGACAACGTCGACGACCCCAAGCTCTGGGGCAACACGGTCAAATGAGTACCCCACTGACCACTCCGCTGGTGGAGGCGACGGGAATCGTCAAGCGGTACGGCCCCACCGTCGCCCTCGCCGACGGCCGACTCACCGTACTGCCGGGCGAGTCCCACGCCCTCGTCGGCCGCAACGGCGCCGGCAAGTCCACCCTCGTCACCGTCCTCACCGGACTCCAGGCCCCCGACGAGGGCACGGTCCGCTTCGACGGCGAGCCCGCGCCCCCGCTCACCGACCGCGACGCCTGGCGCGCCAAGGTGGCCTGCGTCTACCAGAAGCCCACCGTGGTCCCCGAGTTGACGGTCGCCGAGAACCTCTTCATCAACCGTCAGCCGACCTCCCGCGGCGGAGTCATCAGTTGGCGCCGACTCCGCACCGAGGCCGCCGAACTCCTCGACACCTGGGACGTGCGCGTCGACCCCGAGGCGCGCACCGCGGACCTCAAGGTCGAGGACCGCCAAATGGTGGAGATAGCAAGGGCGTTGAGCTTCGGCGCCCGGTTCATCGTCCTCGACGAACCGACCGCCCAGCTCGACAACCGGGAGATCGAGCGGCTCTTCACCCGGATGCGGGCGCTCCAGGAGTCGGGCGTCACCTTCCTGTTCATCTCGCACCACCTCCAGGAGGTGTACGAGGTGTGCCAGACCGTCACGGTGCTGCGCGACGCCCGCTGGATCACCACCGCACCGGTCGCCGACCTCCCGCGCCGCGCCCTGGTGGAGGCCATGGCGGGGGAGTCCATCGCCGAACTCGAAGTGCAGCTAAGGGAGTTGGACAGCGAGGCGCCCGTCCTCCTCGACGCACGAGGGCTCACCTCCGAGTCGTACCAGAACGTCGATCTCACCGTCCGCCGCGGCGAGGTCGTCGGACTCGCCGGGTCCAGCGGCAGCGGCAAGATCGAGCTGGCCGAGTCCTTCACCGGGCTGTACACCCCGACTGGCGGCACCGCCCAACTCGACGGCGAGCAACTGCCGTTCGGGGATGTGCAGGCCGCACTCAAGGCCGGTGTCGGATGCGTACCGCGCGACCGGCACGGGCAGGGGCTGGTCTTCGGGATGTCCATCGGGGACAACGCGACCATGACGGTCCTGGACCGGCTCGGCCGCTTCGGTTTCGTCGGCACCGACCGCAAGCGCGCGTTCGCCACCGACCTGATCGACCGCCTCGACATCCATGCCGAGGGCCCCGAACAACCCGTCTCGGACCTGTCCGGCGGCAACGCGCAGAAGGTCGTCATGGCCCGCGCGCTGGCCTCCGATCCCAGGCTGCTGGTCCTCATCAACCCCACCGCGGGCGTCGACGTGAAGTCCAAGGAGTCACTGCTCGCCCGCATGGACAGCGCCCGCGACGACGGCACCGCCGTGCTCGTCGTCTCCGACGAACTCGACGACCTGCGGCGCTGCGACCGCGTCCTCGTCCTCTTCCACGGCCGCGTCGTCGCCGAGCACCCGGCGGGCTGGCGCGACCACGAGCTGATCGCCTCCATCGAAGGAGTGGACCATGGCTGACACCAAGGCGGCCCCGCCGCTCGCCGCCCCACGCGCCACCGGGGCGGGCTCGGCCCGCACGGTCCTGCTCCGCCGGGCCCGCGAACTCGCTCTCGTACCAGCCCTGTTGGTGCTCCTGGTGCTCGGCGCGATCGTCAACGACTCGTTCCTCACCGAACGGAACCTGATCTCCATCCTCGGTGCCTCCGCCGCGCTCGCGATGGTGGTCCTGGCCGAGTCGCTGATCCTCATCACCGGCAAGATCGACCTGTCCCTCGAGTCGGTGGTCGGCATCGCGCCCGCCATCGGCGCCCTGCTGGTCCTGCCGACCGCCGAGTCCGGCTGGGGCACCGAGTGGGCGGCCCCGCTCGCCCTCGTCGCGGTCCTCGTCGTCGGCGGGATCATCGGCGCCTTCAACGGCATCCTCGTGGTGAAGTTCAAGCTCAACGCCTTCATCGTCACCCTCGCCATGCTGATCGTGCTGCGCGGACTGCTGGTCGGCGCCACCAAGGGCAAGACGCTGTTCGGCATGCCGGACTCCTTCTTCACCCTGGCCACCAGCACCTTCCTCAACGTCCCGATGTCGGTGTGGCTGGCCGCGGTCTGCTTCGCGGTCGCCGGGTTCGTGCTGAAGTACCACCGCGTCGGCCGCGCCCTGTACGCGATCGGCGGCAACCAGGAGGCGGCCCGCGCGGCCGGCATCCGCGTCGACCGCATGCTGCTCGGCGTGTCCGTCGTCGCGGGCGTCCTCGCCTCGGTGGGCGGCATCATGCAGACCGGCTACGTCGGCGCGATCAGCGCCAACCAGGGCAACAACATGATCTTCACCGTGATGGCGGCCGCGGTCATCGGCGGCATCAGCCTCGACGGGGGCAAGGGCACCATGTTCGGCGCTCTGACCGGCGTACTCCTCCTGGGAGTTGTCCAGAACCTCCTCACCCTCGCCCAGGTCCCGTCCTTCTGGATCCAGGCCATCTACGGCGGAATCATCCTGGTCGCCCTCATGATCGCCCGCGTCACCACGGGCCGCGCCCAGGACTGACCCCACCGGCCTCCGGCACCCGCACGGCACCGGATCCCTGTACCCGACCGAAAGGCCTTCCGTGTCCCCGACCCCCGCCCGCATCACCGCGGTCGACACCTACGACATCCGTTTCCCCACCTCGCGCGAGCTCGACGGCTCCGACGCGATGAACCCGGACCCCGACTACTCGGCCGCGTACGTCGTGCTGCGCACCGACGCGGCCGACGGGTACGAGGGGCACGGGTTCTCCTTCACCATCGGGCGGGGCAACGATGTCCAGGTCGCCGCGATCGACGCGCTGCGCCACCATGTGATCGGCCGGCCGGTCGACGAACTGTGCGCGGATCCGGGGTCGTTGAACCGCGAGCTGATCGGCGACAGCCAACTCCGCTGGCTGGGGCCCGAGAAGGGCGTGATGCACATGGCGATCGGCGCCGTCATCAACGCGGCCTGGGACCTCACCGCCAAGCGCGCCGGCAAACCGCTCTGGCAGTTGCTCGCCGACGCCGACCCCGAATGGCTCGTCAGCCA
This sequence comes from Streptomyces sp. NBC_01478, assembly GCF_036227225.1. Lineage (GTDB taxonomy): Bacteria > Actinomycetota > Actinomycetes > Streptomycetales > Streptomycetaceae > Streptomyces. Next base: position 10,377,494 of record NZ_CP109444.1, read on the forward strand.
GATCGACTTCAGGTACATCACCGACGCTCTCACCCCGGACGAGGCCCTCGACATCCTGCGCCGTGGCAGGGCGGGCGCGGAAGACCGTAGGAACATCCTTTTGGAGCGCGGCTTCCCCGCCTACACCACCTCCCCCGGCTGGCTCGGCTACGACGACGAGAAGCTCACCCGGCTCGCGGTGCAGGCCGTCGCCGACGGCTTCCGGCAGATCAAGCTGAAGGTCGGCGCCGACCTCGACGACGACATCCGCCGTTGCAGGGTGGCCCGTTCGGTGGTCGGGCCCGACATCCGGATGGCTATCGACGCCAACCAGCGCTGGGACGTGGCCGAGGCGATCCGCTGGACCAAGGCGCTCGCCGAGTTCGACCCGTACTGGATCGAGGAACCCACCAGCCCCGACGACGTGTTGGGTCACGCCACCATCCGCGCGGCGGTCGCGCCGGTCAAGGTCGCCACCGGCGAACACGTCCAGAACCGCATCGTGTTCAAGCAGTTGCTCCAGGCCGGCGCCCTCGACGTCCTCCAGATAGACGCGGCCCGCGTCGGCGGCGTCAACGAGAACCTCGCGATCCTGCTGCTCGCCGCCAAGTTCGGTGTCCCCGTCTGCCCGCACGCGGGCGGGGTCGGACTGTGCGAACTCGTCCAGCATCTCTCGATGTTCGACTACCTCGCCGTCTCCGGGACGACCGACGACCGCGTCATCGAGTACGTCGATCATCTGCACGACCACTTCCTCGATCCGGTGGTGATCCGCGAAGGTCACTACATGGCACCCACCACACCAGGGTTCTCGGCCACCATGCGTCCCGAGTCCATCGCGCGTTACACGTTCCCCGACGGCACCTTCTGGGCCGCCGACCTCGACCACCAGAAGGGACACGCGGCATGACCGACTTCGAGGGCCTCAAGGCCCTGGTCACCGGCGGCGCCTCCGGCATCGGCCGGGCCACCGCCGAACTCCTCGCCGAACGCGGCGCGTCGGTCGCCGTCCTCGACCTGGACCCGAGCAGCGTCGAGAAGCCGCTGCTCGGCTACCGCGCCGACGTCACCGACGACGCCTCCGTACGACAGGCCGTGGCCTCGGCGTTCGCCGACCTCGGCGGACTCGACGTGGTGGTCAACAACGCGGGCATCGGCGCCCAGGGCACCGTCGAGGACAACGACGACGAGGAGTGGCTCCGCGTCCTGAACGTCAATGTGATCGGCATGGTCCGGGTCGCCCGGGCCGCCCTCCCGCATCTGCGCGCGTCGTCCCACGCGGCGATCGTCAACACCTGCTCCATCGCCGCCACGGCCGGTCTTCCCCAACGCGCCCTGTACAGCGCCACCAAGGGCGCCGTGTACTCCCTCACCCTCGCCATGGCCGCCGACCACGTCCGCGAGGGCGTCCGCGTGAACTGCGTCAACCCCGGTACGGCGGACACCCCTTGGGTCGGCCGGCTGCTCGACTCCGCCGCCGACCCGGCCGCCGAACGCGCCGCCCTGGCCGCCCGCCAGCCCTCCGGCCGCCTCGTCTCGGCGGCCGAAGTCGCCGGCGCCATCGCCTACTTGGCGAGCCCGCTGTCCGGCGCCACCACCGGCACCGCGCTCGCCGTGGACGGCGGCATGCAGGGCCTGCGGCTGAGGCCGGTGGGCCAGTGAGCACCCTCGGCGCGAGCGGGGTCGAGGTCGGCGGGCTGGGTTTCGGCGGGGCCGCGATAGCCAACCTGTACACCGAGGTGAGCGACGACCAGGCGTATCAGGCCGTCAACACGGCCTGGCAGCAAGGCATTCGCTACTTCGACACCGCGCCGCACTACGGCCTCGGTCTGTCCGAGCGCCGCCTGGGTGCGGCTCTGCGCGAGCACCCGCGGTCGTCGTACGCGATCTCCACCAAGGTCGGACGGCGGCTGGAACCCGTCGAGAGGGTGACCGGTGACGACCTCGCCAACGGGTTCGCCGTGCCCGCCGCACAGCGCCGCGTCTGGGACTTCAGCGCCGACGGGATACGCCGCACCCTGGACGCGAGCCTGGAACGGCTCGGCCTCGACCGCGTCGACATCGTCTACCTCCACGACCCCGACGACCACGCCGAAGAGGCCTTCCGCGAGGGCTATCCCGCCCTGGAGAAGCTCCGCGCGGAGGGCGTCGTCGGGGCGATCGGCGCGGGCATGAACCAGGCCGAGATGCTCACCCGCTTCGTCCAGGACACCGACGTGGACGTGGTGTTGTGCGCGGGCCGCTACACCCTGCTCGACCAGAGTGCGCTGAGCGACCTCCTCCCGGCAGCCGTGGCCCGCGGCAGGTCGGTCGTCGTCGGCGGGGCCTTCAACTCCGGTCTGCTGGCGGACCCGAAGCCCGACGCGACGTACAACTACGCCCAGGCTCCGGCCGAGGTGCTGGACCGCGCCCTGGGAATGAAGGCCGTCGCCGAGCGGCACGGCATCACGCTGCGCGCCGCCGCCCTCGCGTTCTGCGCCGCCCACCCCGCCGTGGCGAGCGTCCTGGTCGGTGCCCGGTCGGCGGCCGAAGTGCGGGACTGCGCCGAGCAGTTCGCCGCCGTGGTGCCCGCCGCGTTCTGGCAGGAGCTGCGCGAGACGGGCCTGCTGTCCCTCGATGCCCCGGTGCCCGCGGAGGAGCCGTCATGAGAGCGGAGGAGTCGTCATGAGAGTCGCCCTGCACACCAAGGTCCGCGCCGACCGCGTCACCGAGTACGAGAACGCCCACCTCGACGTCCCCAAGGAACTCACCGCCGCGATCCGCGCCGCCGGCGCCACCTCCTGGACGATCTGGCGCAGCGGCACCGACCTCTTCCACGTCCTGGACTGCGACGACTACGCCCGCCTGCTGGCCGAGTTGGACCAGCTCCCGGTGAACGTGGCCTGGCAGGCCCGCATGGCGCAGCTCCTCACCGTGGTGCACGACTACTCCGGCAAGGGTACTGACGCCGGCCTGCCCGTCGTATGGGAGCTGCCATGACCGTCGACGCCCACCACCACGTATGGGACCTCTCCGTCCGCGACCAGGACTGGATCACCGGGCCCGAACTCCAGCCCCTGCGCCGGGACTTCACCGTCGCCGACCTCGAACCCGAGGCCCGGGCGGCCGGCGTCGACCGGACCGTCCTCGTCCAGACGATCACCGTCGCCGAGGAGACCCCGGAGTTCCTCGCCCTCGCCGACGCGCACGACCTGATCGCCGGAGTCGTCGGCTGGACCGACCTCACGAGCCCGGACATCACCGACGAACTGGCCCGCCTGCGCGAACTCCCCGGCGGCCACTACCTGAAGGGCATCCGCCACCAGGTACAGGGCGAGCCCGACCCGAACTGGCTGCTGCGCCCGGACGTACGCCGAGGCCTCACCGCCGTGGCCGACGCGGGTCTCGTCTACGACCTGCTGGTCCTGCCCCACCAGTTCCCGGCCGCCGTGGAGGTGGCCGCCTCGCTGCCCCAACTCGCCTTCGTCCTCGATCACTTGGGCAAGCCGCCTGTCGTCTCGGGACAGTTGGAGCCCTGGGCGACCTCGCTCAGCGGCCTCGCCGCACTCCCCAACACGTACTGCAAACTGTCGGGCCTGGTGACGGAGGCCGACTGGAAGACCTGGGGCACGGAGGACCTGCGCGGCTACGCGGACACCGCACTCGACGCCTTCGGCCCGAGTCGGCTGATGTTCGGCTCGGACTGGCCGGTGTGCACCCTGGCGGCGACGTACGGCCAAGTCGCGGAAGCGACAGGTGAGTTGACGGACGGTCTCGGCACGGCCGAGCGCGCGGAGGTGTTCGGGGGCACGGCCACCCGCGTCTACGGTCTCTGAACCGCGGTCGCCAACCGCGTCGGCGGCAGATACTCCCGTACGAACGTCCGCTCCCAGCACGCGCCCGTCTCCCGCAACTCCCGCCAGGACGTGCACCGGTAGCGGAAGAGACGGGCCCGGACGTAGCGCGGGGGCGCGTCGGGCGGGAACGGCGAGTGGCGCAACAGCCGTAGCGTGTCCCGGTCGTTGGCCAGGAGGCGTTCCACCAGGGCGCCGAACCACGGATCGGCGTAGCCGGGGGAGAGCGCCGCGAACCACAGCATCCAGTCCAGTCGCAGGTGGTACGGCGCGAACTGGCGTGGCCAGCGCCGTGGATCGCCCGGCTTGCCCTTGAACTCGTACTCCCGCCAGTCGGAGTCCTCGCGGGGTACGGCGTCCGTCGTGCCCTCGATCACCACTTCGTGGCGGATACGGTTGACGGTGCCGAACGCGCCGTAGCTGTTGACCAGATGGAGCGGATCGAACGAGCGGTTCATGATCTGCCGGCGGGAGACCATGTTGCGGACCGGGTTCCGGCTGAGCCACAGCAGCAGGGCGGCGACCGTGAGGACCACGGCCTCGTACCAGACGGGTGGGCCGGGCAGCGGCGGCGGTGTGTGCGGGAACCGGATCGCGGACAGGGCCAGCGCGATGGTGAGCCAGTTCAGCCAGGCGAAGTTGCCGGACAGGACCAGCCACAACTGGGTGGCGATGATCAGGGACGCGGCTGCCGTCGCGATCGACTGAGGGGTGAACAGCAGGACGGGGACGACGAGTTGGGTGAAGTGGTTGGCGGCGACCTCGACCCGGTGCAGCGGTCGGGGGAGGTGATGGAAGAACCAGCTCAGAGGGCCCGGCATCGGCTGTGTCTCGTGGTGGAAGTCCAGACAGGTCAGCTTCCGCCAGCACGCGTCACCGCGCAGCTTGATGAGACCCGCGCCGAACTCCACCCGGAACAGGACCCAGCGCAGCAGGAACAGCACCACGACCGGCGGAGCCACCTCGTCGTTGCCCAGGAAGACGGCCAGGAAGCCGACCTCCAGCAACAGCGACTCCCAGCCGAACGCGTACCAGGTCTGGCCGACGTTGACGATCGACAGATACAGCACCCACGGCACCAGCCACAGCAGCATCCCACCCCAGAGCGGCAGTTGGGAGTCGAGCCCGGCCGCCAGTGCCGCCGACACCGCGCAGCCCGTCCCTGCGCAGACCGCGAAGAAGCGGTCCGTGTAGTGGAATTGGAAGACGCCCGGGGCCCGCCGGAACGGCATGCGGTCGAGGAAGCGGGGGACCGGCAGCATGCCGTGCTCGCCGATCAGCGCGCGGAACTGCCGGGCCGCGGTGAGGAACGCGACCAGATAGACACCGGCCAGGGCCCGCTGGAAGACCAGCCTGCCCAGCCAGTAGTCGGGTGCGGTGAACCATCCCACGACCGTGCGCTCCTCCCTCCATCGTCACACCTCGGTCGACCGTCACTCTCCGTGATCCACGCCTCCGGTTGCGTGACCCAAGTGGGTGAAGCAGACAATAGTGGCGAATCACCCGGCTTGAGGCGGGAGAACGAGGTGCGCACATCCACCGGAACCATCGCCGCGGCCTGCGCGCTCTCGGCGACGCTCCTCGTCGCCGGCTGCGGCGGCGAGAGCGGCGAGGACACGAAGTCGAGCGGCGAGGTGTTCCTGCAGCCCGTCGGGGCACAGGGCCCCGACCCCTTCACGGACTCCACGGCCACCGCGCCGGGCTCCCCACCTCGGGTCACCCGAACGCCGCAGTCGACACCTGCGCGGACCGCATCTCCGTCCGCCCGTCCCTCGACTTCCCCGTCCGCCGGCCGTATGCGTGCCGTCTCCGGTGCCACGCCCGGCCTGTACGGCGGGACCGCGCGGGCCGGCAGTTGCGACGTCGAGCGGCAGATCGCCTATCTCACCGCCGACCGGGCCAAGGCCCGCGCCTTCGGGCAGGCCGAGGGGATCTCCCCTGGCGCGATCCCCGGCTATCTGCGCGGGCTGACCTCGGTGGTGCTGCGCGCCGACACCCAGGTCACCAACCACGGGTTCCGTGACGCGCGGGTGACCGGATTCCAGTCGGTCCTCCAGGCCGGTACCGCCGTCCTCGTCGACAACCGGGGCGTGCCCCGCGTCCGCTGTGCCTGCGGTAACCCGCTCAAGGCGGGCGTGCCGGGCGGGAGCGCCTCCGGCGACGGCGGGCGGTCCTGGTCCGGGTTCCGGCCCGCCGAGGTGGTCGTGGTGACCCCGGCGCCGCAGGTGATCACCAACATCACGATCATCAACGTCGTCGACAACACGTGGATCGAACGGCCCCTCGGCCATCGCGGGCCCCATCACGACCATGTCGTACCGCCGCCGACGCATGTGACGCCGACGCCGGTCCCCAGGCCTTCGCACCCCACGCGGACGCCGTCCCGCCCTTCGCAGCGACCGCACGAGAGCGCGTCCGGCGGCATCTCGCCGCCCGACGTCACGAGTCCGGCGCCCAGCAGCAGTGCGAGCGCCGCCCCGGAGACATCGCCCTCGGACTGCGTGACCCCGACCGTCACGGTCACCCCGGGCGCGACCGGCGCCCCGGCGGCCGTAGCGGCGTCCCCCGGCGTCACGGCGTGCCCCGCCGCGACCGCCACGGCCAGCCCGCCCGGCGGCACCCGCACGCCGTCACCGCGCGGTACCACCGCGAGCGCCGAGCCGCCCTCGACGGCCCTGCCGGAGCCGTCCCGGGGCACGGACTCCCCGGACGAGATCGGCCCGCCGAGCGTCCCGGAGGCCCCCGACCCGCCCGACGGCGGTGGACGTATCCCCGACGACGACACCAGCAGCATCTTCGACAGCCCCACGGACGTCTTCGACGGCTGACCGTGCGACGGGGGCGCAGCACTCGGAGAGGGCGAGGCGTAGCGCTCGGGCGAGACGGGGTCGTATCGCTCGGACAAGTCGAATAATCGGGTAAATCCTGGCAAGGTGGGCCGCATGGTTGATCGGGGAGCGAGCGCCCTGTCACTCCCGGACGACTGGCCCGCCCACCCGGACCCGATCCTGGCGCTCAACCGCATGGGCAGCTTCGACTGGGACCTGGACAACGGCCTGTTCCACATGGACGCCCAGGCCCACGAGGTCTTCGACCTGCGCCCCGACGAGTACGACGGACACCCCGAGTCGCTCGCGATCCGGGTACCGCCCCCGGAGGGCTACCGGCTCGACGGTCTCGTCTCGCAGGCCATGAAGGACGGCAGCGAGAACTACGGCGCCTACTTCCGGATGCGGCTGCGCGACGGCAGCCTGCGCTGGACCCACACCCAGGGCTACATCCGGCGAGACGAGACGGGCCGCCCGCGCCGGATCATCGGCATCGTCCGGGACGCCACCCGGGAGCTCGCCGAGAGCGCGGCCCGCCGTGAGCAGGCCGCCCAGGACGCGGCGCTGCGCCGGCAGACCAACATCGTGCAGCTCACCACCGCCGCCCTCGCCCACGCCCGGACCGTCCAGGACGTGATCGACGTCCTCAAGGACACCCACGGTCTCGTCCACCTCGGCGCGACCAGCCTGGTCATGGGCCTGGTCGAGGCCGGCCGGATCCGCCTGGTCGCCGAGGGCCCCGAGGGCAGCTTCGTGCCCGGCACCGAGGTCACCCGAATCGACGAGCAGTACCCGATGGGGGAGGTCGTACGGACCCTCGCCCCGGCGTTCATCGAGTCCCCGGAGGAGTTCGCCGAGCGGTACCCGCTCCTGTGGCCGCACATCACCGACCTCGACATCACCGCGGCCGCCTATCTGCCGCTGATCGCCCAGGCCCGGCCGATCGGCGCGATGGGCCTGCTCTACAACGACCGGCGCGGGTTCACGGCCGATGAACGCAATGTGCTCGTCGCGCTCGGCAGCAGCATCGCGCAGAGCCTCCAGCGCGCCATGTTCTACGAGCAGGAGAAGGACCTCGCCCAGGGCCTCCAGCAGGCCATGCTGCCGCGCGCGATCCCCAGCGTCCCGGGCGCCGACGTCGCGGTCCGCTACCGGTCCGCCAAGCTCGGGCGGGACATCGGCGGCGACTGGTACGACCTGATCCCGCTGCCCGGCGGGCGGGTCGGCGCGGTCATCGGCGACGTCCAGGGCCACGACACGCACGCCGCCGCCGTCATGGGCCAACTCCGTATCGTCCTCAAGGCGTACGCCGCCGAGGGGCACACCCCGGCCACCGTGATGGCCCGTGCCTCCGTCTTCCTCCACGAACTCGACACCGACCGCTTCGCCACCTGCCTCTACGCCGAGGCCGACCTGTCGACCGGAGTGGTGCAGGTGGTCCGGGCCGGTCATATCGACCCGCTGGTACGGCAGTTGGACGGGACCTGTCGCCGGATGACCGTCGCGGGCGGCCTGCCGCTCGGGCTGTCCGCGGAGTTCGGGCGGCTCGAATACCCCGTCTCGACCGTCGAACTCGACCCCGGGCAGACCCTGTTGCTGTGCACCGACGGCCTGGTCGAACAGCCCGGGGCCGACCTCGACGAGGGCATGCAGACCCTCGCCGCGCTCATCGCCTCCGGCCCCGACGACGTACGCGACCTCGCCGATCTGCTCATCGACGTGGCCGAGGAACGCGGCGGCGAGGACGACGTGGCGCTGCTCCTGCTGCGCCGGCGCGGCCAGGACGCACCGCGGTCCGGCGGCCGGCTCCAGCAGCATGTGGCGCCCGGCGACTCCGAGGCCCTCACCGAGGCACGGCACATGATCCGGGCCGCGGTCCGCGCGTGGGGCGCCGGTGAGCGCTCCGACGAGGTCGAGCTGGTCGCCGACGAGCTGATCACCAACGCGCTGATGCACACCGAGGGCTCCGCGATCGTCACCCTCAGAGTCCTCAACGGCACGGAACGCCGGCTGCGCGTCGAGGTCGAGGACTCCTCCAGCGCCCTCCCGCGGCGCCGCGAGGCGGGCGAGGACGGTGTCTCGGGCCGGGGTCTGCTCCTGGTCGACATGCTCACGGACGTGTGGGGTGTGGAGGCGCGCGGCAGCGGCAAGTGCGTCTGGTGCGAATTCCTGACCCCGGAAGGGACCGGACCGGAACAGACACGGTCCTACCCGACCGGACCGGAACATCCGTGGCCCGGCCCGACCTGACCCCGCGGGCCGCTGATGGCACCCTGGACCCATGCCGGAACTTCCCGAGGTCGAAGCGCTGAAGGACTTCCTGACCGAACACCTCGTCGGCCACGAGATCGTCCGGGTGCTGCCCGTTGCCATCAGCGTCCTGAAGACGTACGACCCTCCGCCCACCGCGCTGGAGGGCCACGAGGTGGTGGCCGTGCACCGGTACGGCAAGTTCCTGGACGTCGAGACGGACGGCGGCCCGCACTTCGTGACCCACCTCGCCCGCGCGGGCTGGCTGCACTGGAAGGACCGTCTCCCGGACGGCCCGCCCCGCCCCGGCAAGGGCCCGCTCGCACTCCGCGTGGCCCTGGAGACCGGCGAGGGCTTCGACCTGACGGAGGCGGGTACGCAGAAGCGCCTGGCGGTGTACGTCGTGGCCGACCCGCAGTCGGTCCCGGGCGTCGCCCGCCTGGGCCCCGACCCCCTGGCCGACGACTTCGACGAGCCGCGCTTCGCCGAGCTGCTGAAGGACGAACGACGCCGGCTCAAGGGCGCCCTGCGCGACCAGACCCTGATCGCCGGGGTGGGCAACGCGTACAGCGACGAGATCCTGCACGCGGCGAAGATGTCCCCGTTCAAGCTCGCCTCGTCGCTGACCCCGGCCGAGACCCGCACGCTCTACGAGGCCCTGCGCGCCACCCTCACCGAGGCAGTCGACCGCTCCCGGGGCGTGGCCGCCGGCCGCCTGAAGGCGGAGAAGAAGAGCGGCCTGCGCGTGCACGGCCGCACCGGGCAACCCTGCCCGGTCTGCGGCGACACCATCCGCGAGGTCTCCTTCAGCGACTCCTCACTCCAGTACTGCCCTACCTGCCAGACGGGCGGCAAGCCGCTCGCGGACCGGCGGATGTCGAAACTGCTCAAGTAGTCGTCACTGCCCAAGCAGCCACCAGGGAACGTCCGTTCCGTCGCGGGTCGTCCTCATGACCGCCGACCCAGGGACCCCCTCCGCGTGGTCCCTGCGTCAACCGGCCATCGTGGGCCCGGACTTCAGTGCGAGGTGAGCCGCACCAACTGCTGTCCGTCGGCCGTCCGCACGTCGTAGTGATCGATCTCGGCGGGGTGCATCGCCGCGCCACCCTGCATCGTGATCATCGTCGCGTCGTGCTCGGGTACGTTCCAACTGGTCACGGTCTGCTCGGAACCGTCGCGGCCCACGACCACCAGACGGCAGGACCGGGGGCCCGCACCGTCCTTGATCTTCAGGGACACATCACTGCCGTAGTTCTCGTTCGCGGCCGTGATCTGCGCCCACACGCCCGACTTCGCGTCGGTCGCCGTGAGTTGTACGGCACCGTCGCCGTGCGCGGCGAGGGTCGCCACCGCGGGCCCGCCCACGGCGAACACCACCGAGGCGGCCACGGCGTACAGAAACCGCCGCCGTCCGGCCCGCTGTCGCGAGGCGACCTCGCCGAGCAACCGGTCCAGCAACCGGGGACCGGGTTGTGCCATGGGGTGCACAGAGCGCGGCGTCGCACGCCGGTACAGCATCAACTGCCGTGAGGCGGGACCGAATTCGGTCACATGAGCCGCGCAACTGGTGCACTCCATGAGGTGATCCTCGAAGCGGAAGGCGTCCGCCTCGTCCAGCACGCCTAGCGCGTACGCGCCGACGTCGCGATGCCTTTCCAGGGACCTCATGCCGAATCCTCGTGCCGTTAGGTGCGGGTGGGGTTACTCCTTGCTCCCATCGGTACGCACCAGCCAGCCGAATCACTCAAGGCACACACAGAATCGCAACCAACAGTTCGGAGCGGGTGGGCCCATGGATTGGTCCCCGTTTCAAAAAAGATGGATGGCGAGATGGCCGAGCGGCAGACCGAGCTGCCAGGCGGGCGTCCAGACCTGGGGTCCGTCGTCCTCACCGGTCACCGGACCGCCTCCGGGGCCCGGCACCGCGTCCAGGTCCGGCGCGAGCAGCTCGGTCTCCTCCAGCCAGCGCCAGGCGGCCTCCGCGAGCACCAGATCCGGTGCGTCGGCGCCGGATTCGGCGGCCTCGGCCGTCAACTTGGACATACGTTCCGCGACCCAGTCCTGCCACGGCTGGTCGTACGCCGTGAGCGAAAGCCAGGTCTCCAGTTGAGTGACCACCCGGATACCGGACAACTCGCCGTCCGTGTCGGAGAGGAAGATGGTCAGCGCCAGCGCGTCCCGTCCCGCACGGAACTCGAAGGACGTCGGCGGCATCAGGTCGCCGGTCCGCAGCAACTCGTCGGCGATGTACTCGGCGTACAACCAGGCCATGGGGACGGTGAGTTCACCGCCACCGGTGCCGTCCGTGCTCTCTTGACCTCTGTGCAGCATCCCTTCCTGCCTTCCTCCGGTGCGTGCGCGTCGCCCGGCCCGAGGCTCCGTCAGGAACCCCGAGCCCCCCAGTCCGGAACACGGATGAGGACAGCCGATTACTCAACCAGGGTCCCGAGCAAGGCGCTTTACGGAGGTTTGACCAATCAATTGGTTTCACCGCAGGTCGGCGGCATAACCCGGAAGCACCCGGCGCAGGGCGCGCAGCGCGTAGTACGCGCGGGACTTCACCGTACCGGGCGGAATCCCGAGTGCCGCCGCGGCCTCCGCCACACTCGCCCCGTGGAAATACACGAGCACCAGGACTTCACGGTGCTCCGGAGTGAGTGTCTTCACAGCCTCCCGCACATCGAGCGTCGCCGCCGACCGTTCCGCGTGATCGGCACAGACGCGTGCGTTCTCCAGCACCGCGTCCCCGACCTCGGGCGGTCGCGCCTGCCGGGCCCGGCGCGCGTCGATGGCGAGCCGCCGGCCCACCGTCAGCAGCCAGGGCCGTACGGACTCGAAGTCGTCGGCGCGCAGCGCCTCGGGGTGCTGCCACGCGCGGACCAGGGTCTCCTGGACGAGGTCCTCGGCGCGCTGGCGGTCGCCGTCGCAGAGCCGGAGCAGCAGCGCGAAGAGCGGCCTGCCGTGCTCGCGCTGCAGTGCGGCGAGCTCGTGCTCGGCGGTCGTTCCGTCTCTGAGCGTGGGTCCGGCCGTCATGGCCGTATGGCATCGCAGCGTGCGGCCCGGGGACAGGGCGCGCACAGGGGGGTGCGGCGGACGGTCGATCGCGTCGACGAACGGTGCGACGAACGGTCCGGGTCACCCGGCGATCCGCCGCACGCGCACACCGGACGGGTCATCGGAGGCCGGAAGTCGTTTGCGGGGGCGGTGAAGTTCATACCTATTGGTGGGTAAATATGACCACAGTGGGGTGAATTGATGATTGCACGCAGACGCCAGGTGGCCGTCGCCCTCGCGGGCCTTCTCACCGCGGCCGCCGCCTGCCAGGCCCAGCACCACGACTCGAAGGCGTCCGCCCGTCCGGCGCCGCCCGCTCCCCGCGGCTTCACCCTCGTCGCCGCCGGTGACATCCTCCCGCACAGCTCCGTCCTCGACCGGGCCCGCTTCGACGCCGGCGGCACCGGCTACGACTTCCGGCCGATGCTCTCCGCCGTCCAACCCCTCGTCTCCCGCGCCGATCTGGCGCTGTGTCACATCGAGAGCGTCTACGGCGACTCCACCGGTGGCGCGCCCCTCACGTCCCCGCCCGAGGAGGCCCAGGGCCTCGCGGCGACCGGTTACGACAGTTGCTCCACCGCGTCCGACCACAGCCTCGACCTCGGCGCCGCGGGCGTGCAACGCACGCTCGACACCCTCGACGGCGCCGGCGTACGGCACACGGGGACGGCGCGCACCGACGCCGAGGCGCGCGCGGTCACCCTGCTGCGCGCCGGTCCGGCGAAGGTCGCCCAGCTCGCCTACACCGCCGACACGAACGGTGTCCCGCTCCCGCAGGGCGAGCCCTGGTCCGTCAACCTCCTCGACCCCGCCCGCGTCGTCGCCGACGCCCGGGCCGCCCGCCGCGCGGGCGCCGACGTGGTCGTCGTCTCCCTGCGCTGGGGCACGCCGGGCCAGGACGCGCCCGACCCGCGACAACTGGAGCTGGCCAGGGAACTCACCGCCGCCCGCACCGACGGCCGCCCCGACATCGACCTCATCCTCGGCACCCACGCCCGCACCCCGCAGGCGTACGAGAAGGTCAACGGCACCTGGGTGGTCTACGGACTCGGCGACCAGATCACCGGCGAGATGTACGACAACGCGGGCACCCAGGACCCCGGCGGCAACCTGAGCACCATCGGCCGCTTCACCTTCGTACCGCCCGCCCGGCCCGGAGGGCGCTGGGAGGTGACCCGGGCCGAGTTCGTCCCGCAGTTGTTCGACATCGACGCGGGCCGGGTCGTCGACGTCAACCGGGCGATCGGCCAGGGCGCCGACCTGACCGGCGACCGCGACCGCATCCGCGAGGTGGTGCTCAGCCGGGGCGCGGCGAAGGACGGGCTGGTGATGGGGAAGTAGCGGACGGTCAGTCCACGTCCACGTGGTCGAAGGTCCTGAGGATCTCGGTGAGCACCCGTACGCACGCGCTGAGGTCGGCGTCGGTCAGATCGCCGCCGACCTGGCGGTTCAGGTGGTGCTCGCGGCCGAGGACGGACGTGATGACGGCGCGGCCCTCCTCCGTGAGCCGGATCAGGGAGGACCGCTGGTGTGCGGGGTTGGGTGTGGCCTCCACCCAGCCGTGGACCGACGCCTCGTTGACCATGCGCTGCACGAACTGCCGGCTCAGGGCCTGGGCCCGGCCCATCTGGGGCACCGTCATGGGCCCGTGCTGTCGCAGCAGGTCCAGTACGGCGCGTACGCCGACGGAGACCCCCTCGACCGGTTCGCCCTGCTCGACCTTGCGCAGGGCGCGCCGGTAGAGCGGGCCCACCAGATCGAACACCTCGGTGAGGCGATGGCCGAGTTCGTCGGGGGAGAGGGGAGGGGGGAGGGGAGCGGAGTCGTTCACGGCCACATCATGACACCTGGGTTGCCAAACCCATGTCCAAGATGACACCTTGGTTGTCATGACGGCTGCTTCGGAACTGAGCTTCTTCGCATCTGCCGACGGGGACCTGGCCTACCGCGACGTGGGCACCGGCGCCCCCGTGGTCCTCCTCCACTCCGGCTTCGCCGACCACCGCGTCTTCGACGACCAACTACCGGCCCTCACCCCCGACTTCCACGTCATCGCCCCCGACATCCGGGGCCACGGCTTCTCGGCCAACGCGAGCAGACCGTTCCGCTGGGCCGACGACCTGGGGAGCCTCCTGCGCCACCTCGACCTCGGGCCGGCGGTCCTGGTCGGCCTGTCGATGGGCGCGGCCGTAGCGACCGACACCGCGCTGGAGCACCCCGAACTGGTCCGCGCGATCGTCGTCGGCGGCGGCGGGACCAGCGCGTTCGAGTACAAGGACCCGCAACTGCTGGAGCACACGGCCCGCGCCGGTCAACTGCTCTGCGCGGGCGACATCGAGGGCTGGCTGGACCACTTCCCCGAAGGCGTGGCAGGCCCGCGTCGCACGCCGGACGAGGTCGACCCAGTGGTCCTGCGACGCCTGCGTGAACTGACCGCCCACACGATCTCCAAGCACACACCGGGCGAGAAGGACTGGTACGTCCCCTTGGACGACCCCTGGCCCCGCGTCCCGAAACTCGACGTCCCCGTCCTCGCCATCCACGGCGCCCTCGACTGGCCCGACAGCCTCGCCATGGCCCAGCGCTTCGCCGACACGGTCCCGAACGGCCGCGCCGTGACGATCGAGGGCGTCGGCCACTACCCGAACATGGAGAAGCCGGAACGCTTCAACGAGATCCTGACGGACTTTCTCGGCACGCTCTGACTGAGCGAGGCGACGGGCCGACCAGGGCGCAACCGCCGGCTGTCACGGGCACGACCGGCTATGGCACGCCCGCCGACGGCTACGGCGTCACCTCCCCACCTTCACCATCTACAGCACGGTCGCCGGTGGCTACGGCGTTACCGCCCGGCTCCGGCCCCATCGCCACCGGCTATGGCATGCCCCCGGCGGTTACGGCGTCGCCGCCGGGCCACGGAGCGGCCGCTGGTGGCTAGGGCGTCACCGCCCAGCCACCGCCCCACCCCCACCGGCTACCGCACGACCGCCGGGCGGTCACGGCATCACCGCCGGGCCACGGCCCAACCGTCACCGGCGACGGCATCACCGCCCCCCGCCCAACCGCCGGAGGCTACGGCACCACCGTCACCGGCCACCGCCCCGCCTTCACCAACCGCACCGCCACCGACCCGATGATCCGGTGCCCCGCCTGTTCCGACGCGCCGACGATGACCGCGTCGGCCTTGAGCTGGTCGGCCGCCTTGACCAGCCCGCCGTAGGGATCGCCGCGGAAGGTGTGGAACTCCCAGCGGATGTCGAATATCCCCTTCACGCGCTCGGTCTCGTGGCGGATCTGCGCGACGAGGTTCTCGGCGATCTCGTCGGTCGTGTCGGCGACCGGTGCCCCCATGGCCGCGCCCGCCGCCAGCACCGGCTGCACGTACACCATCGCGAGCAGCGCGCCCTGACGCCTGGCCAGGCCCGCGGCATATGCCGCCGCCCGGAGCGAGGAGTCGGAGCCGTCCACTCCGGCCACGATCACCTTGGGCCCGTCCGTGCCTCGCTCGAACTGAGTTGAGTGCTGTTCCGTCACGGCCGTGAGGCTATCGGAACCAGCAGGTCCCGAACCCGCCCGGGAGCGCTCGACGGGCGCGCCGCCCGCCCTGTTCCTACAGTCGGAACCATGACTGCCACCGCGGAGGCCGCCAGGTCCAAGGACACCAAGGGTCCGATACGACCGCCCGGCAACGGCTTCCTCAGCAGGGTGCCCGAGGGCTTCGCGACCTTCTTCGGCGCCCTCGGCCTGCTCTGCGTCCTGCTCGCCCTCATCGCCCCGCTGCGCCGCGTACTGCGCCCGGTGGTCCGCTTCCTCGACCTGCTGATCGTCCCTGTCAGCGCCAACCTCGCCTACGCCGTCTTCCTCTTCCTGCTGGCCGCCGCGACCGCCGCCCGCAAGAAGATCGCCTGGTGGCTGGTCGTCGTCTATCTGGGCCTGCTCGTCCTGACCGACATCCTCGGCGTGGCCCTCGGCCTGTACGCCGAGTCCCTCCCGTCGCTCATCGTGTGCGCCCTGCTGCTGGTCCTGCTGATCGTGGCCCGCAGCCAGTTCTACGCCGCCTCCCGCCGCGCGGCCGTCCGGCGGGCCCTCGCCGTCCTCCTCGCCGGACTCGCCGTGGCGATCCTCGCCGGCTGGGGACTGGTCGCCCTGTTCCCCGGCACCCTGCCCACGAGCCAGCACCTGGGCTGGGCCGCCGACCGGGTCTGCGGCGGCCTGGTCTCCGGCCGCTCCTTCGACGGGCGCCCGCCCCGCGCCCTGTTCTTCCTCCTCGGCCTGTTCGGCGCGCTCGCCCTCCTCAACGCGGCCACCGTCCTCTTCCGCTCCCAACGCCTCGAAGCGGCCCTGCACGGCGACGAGGAGGACCGCATCCGCGCCCTCCTGACGGCCTACGGCGGCCAGGACTCCCTCGGCTACTTCGCCACCCGGCGCGACAAGGCCGTCGTCTTCTCGCCCAGCGGCAAGGCCGCCGTCACCTACCGCGTCGAGGCCGGCGTCTGCCTCGCCAGCGGCGACCCCGTCGGCGACCGCGAGGCCTGGCCGCACGCCATCGCCGCCTGGCTCGACCTGGCCCGCCGCCACGGCTGGGCCCCGGCTGTGATGGGCGCCTCCGAGGACGGCGCGAAAGCCTTGGCCCGCGCGGGACTTGGTGCCCTCCAACTCGGCGACGAGGCCATCCTGCACGTCGCCGACTTCGACCTCGCCGGCCGCGACATGCGCGTCACCCGCCAGGCCGTGAGCCGCGTCCGCCGCACCGGTGCCACCTGCCGCATCCGCCGCCACGCCACCCTCACCGACGCGGAGATGGAGGAGATCGTCGACCGCGCCGACACCTGGCGCGACACCGAGACCGAACGCGGCTTCTCCATGGCCCTGGACCGCCTCGGCGACCCGGCCGACGGCGACTGCCTCCTCGTCGAAGCGCTCGGCGAGGACGGCAAGTTGCTCGCCCTGCTCTCCCTCGTCCCCTGGGGCACCGACGGCGTCTCCCTCGACCTGATGCGCCGCGACCGCACCGCGCCCAACGGCGTCATGGAGTTCATGGTCGCGGAACTCTGCGTCACCGCACCGAAGTTGGGCGTCCACCGGATCTCCCTCAACTTCGCCGTGTTCCGCTCGGCCTTCGAGGAGGGCGCCCGCATCGGCGCGGGTCCCGTGCTCCGGCTGTGGCGCCGCCTGCTCCTGTTCTTCTCCAAGTGGTGGCAGTTGGAGGCCCTTTACCGCTCCAACGCCAAGTACCAGCCCGAGTGGTACCCCCGCTTCATCTGCTACGGCGAGACCGCCTCCCTCGCCCGCATCAGCCTCGCCTCCGGCATCGCCGAGGGCTTCGTCTCCGTACCGTCGCTGCGCCAACTCTGGGGAAAGGGGCACCAGAAGAGCGGCCCGCGGCCCGCGACCACCGCGGACCTGCCGCCCCTGTCGGCGCTAGGCCTCGGCGGCGAGGACGAGGCCGACGGCCCGGAGAGCGGACTGCCCGAACAGGTCCGCGTCCGGCACCACAAGCTCGACCGCCTCCGCGCGGCCGGCATCGACCCCTACCCGGTCGGCGTCCCGCAACGCACCCACACCCTCGCCGAGGTCCGCGCGGGGGACCAAGTCACCGTCGCCGGGCGGGTGATGCTCGTGCGCGACCTCGGCGGCATCGTCTTCCTCACCCTGCGCGACTGGTCCGGCGACCACCAACTCGCCCTCACCCGCGCCGGGTCGGGCCCGGGCCTCGACCGCTTCGTCACGGACACCGACATCGGCGACCACATCACCGCCACCGGCCGCGCGGGCACCAGCGACAAGGGCGAACCCACCGTCTTCGTCACCTCCTGGCAGCTCACCGGAAAGTGCCTGCGCCCGCTGCCCGACAAACACCGCGGCCTCACCGACCCCGAGGCCAAGGTCCGCATGCGCTACCTCGACCTCGTCGCCAGCCCCGCCGCCTGTGACGTCGTCCGCGCCCGCTCCACCGCCGTACAGGCCCTGCGCCAGGGCCTGTTGGAGCGCGGCTACCTGGAGGTCGAGACCCCGATGCTCCAGCAGATCCACGGCGGCGCCAACGCCCGCCCCTTCACCACCCACATCAACGCCTACGACCTCGACCTGTATCTGCGCATCGCCCCCGAGCTGTACCTCAAACGCCTCTGCGTCGGCGGCCTGGAGAAGGTCTTCGAGATGGGCCGCACCTTCCGCAACGAGGGCGTCTCCTACAAGCACAACCCCGAGTTCACGATGCTGGAGGCCTACCAGGCGTACGCCGACTACGACGTGATGCTCGACCTCGTCCGCGAACTGATCCAGGGCGCGGCCACCGCCGCCTTCGGCTCCGCCGTCGCCCGCAAGGACGGCGAGGAGTACGACATCTCCGGGGTCTGGCCGGTGAAGACCGTGCACGGCGCGATCTCCGAGGCGCTCGGCGAGGAGGTCGACGCCGACACCGACCTGGCCCGCCTGCACCGGCTGTGCGACCGCGCGGGCGTGCCGTACGGCGCCGACGACGGCCGCGGGGACGTCGTACTGGAGATGTACGAGCGGCTGGTGGAGGAGCCGACCCGGCTGCCGACCTTCTACAAGGACTTCCCGACCGACGTCTCCCCCCTCACCCGGCAGCACCGCACCGACCCGCGGCTCGCCGAACGCTGGGACCTGGTCGCCTTCGGCACCGAACTCGGCACCGCCTACTCCGAACTGACCGACCCCGTCGAACAGCGCCGCCGCCTCACCGCCCAGTCGCTGCTCGCCGCCGGGGGAGACCCCGAGGCGATGGAGCTCGACGAGGACTTCCTCGACGCCCTCGAATACGCGATGCCGCCCACCGGCGGACTCGGCATCGGCGTCGACCGACTCGTCATGTTCCTCACCGGTCTGACGATCCGTGAGACGCTGCCGTTCCCCCTCGTCCGGCGGCGCTGAGGGGACGAACACTGGGCCGGGCGGGTGTTTTCCTGCCGCCGCACCGGTGTTGCCGTGGGGCGGCGGTGTCTTCCCGGGCGACTGATGAGTCATGAAGAAGGATCAGTTGCTCACGCGCCGAGGAGCCCTGCTCGCCGGCGTCGCCGCCGTCGGGGCGGCCGGCACCGCCGGTCTGCTGTACTCCGGACTCTCGGACGACGCCCCGGCCCGGGTCACCGCCCCCGCCGCCGGGCCCCCACCGCGCCTCACGCGCAAGCCCTCCTCCTACCGCCTCCAGCCCGTGGCCGGATACGGCGCACCCCGCACCACCCCCGCCCATGTGCCGGTGCGGCACCAACCCTTCCTGCGCATGTCCGGACGCGGCAACACCATGGTCCTGACCTTCGACGACGGACCCGACCCCCGCTACACCCCGCACATCCTCGACACCCTCGCCGAGTACGACGTCCGCGCCACGTTCTTCGTGTGCGGCGAGATGGCCGACTGGAACCGCGACCTGCTGGCCCGGATGTCCGACGAGGGTCATGTCGTCGGCAACCACACCTGGTCCCACCCGCTGCTGACCAAGCTGACCCGGGGTCGGATCCGCTCCGAGATGGAACGCACCAGCGATGTCATCGAGGACGCCTACGGGGAACGCCCGCAGTGGTTCCGCGCCCCCTACGGCGCCTGGAACCGGGCCGCCTTCCAACTCGGCTCCGAGCTGGGCATGGAGCCTCTCGCCTGGACCGTCGACACCCTCGACTGGGACACCCCCGGCACCCGCCACATCGTCAACGCGGTCGAGGACGGCGCCGCTCCCGGCGTCGTGGTGCTCTCGCACGACGCCGGGGGCGACCGGACCCAGAGTGTGAAGGCGCTGCGCGAATACCTGCCGCACCTGCTCGACTCCGGCTACCACATGACGCTGCCGCGCCGCCGGACTACCACCTGACGGACCTCAGGCCCTGTCGTCCCATTCCCGTCTGCCCGGCGGCCCTCCGGGCAGACGACGGGAATGGGACGACAGGACCTGGCCCGCCCGGCCGGGGAACGCTCAGCGGACCTCGACCAGGCGGGCGAAGGCTACGACGTTCCCGTCGTAGCCGTTCTGCTTGGAGAAACCGCCGCCGCAGGTGATGACGCGCAGTTCCGGAGTTCCCTTGGAGGCGTACACGCGGTCGCCGGGGAAGTCCTTCTTCTCGAAGACCTCGATGCCGTAGATCTCGAATACGGCCGTCTTTCCGTCCTTGCGCCCGACCTCGACGCGATTTCCCTTCTTGAGGGCCCCGAGTCCGTAGAACACGGCGGGGCCCATTTTGTTGTCGACATGGCCGACGACCACTGCCGTGCCCTTTTCACCGGGGGAGACCGCGCCGGTGAACCAGCCCGCCAGATTCGGGTCCTCCGGCGGCGGCGCACCGACCCAGCCGTCCGCGTCCAGACCCACCGGCATGATCGGGGCGTCGACCCGGATCGCGGGAATCCGCACCCGGTCGGCCACGGAGAACGGCAGCGGAGCGGGGGCCTTGGCGAAGGTGCCGACACCGGTCCGGGCGTCCGCGGCCGCCGCCGTGGCCGGCTGCGGGGGGCCCACGTCGAACTCCCCAGAACCATTCCGAATGAGTGCGAGACCGGTCAGCAGAACAAGCGCTATCACTCCCCATGGGGCGCGCTTCTTCTGCCGCTCCTCCTCTTCGGCAAGCTCGGACAGCTCCGACGCAGACATTCGCCATCCCCTCTCGACGCGGCCGTCGCCACGTCCGTCGCGCATACGAGAACGCTAAGTCCGGAAGCCGGAACCGGCGACGGGGGAAGCGCGAACGGGTGGCCCGGACATCCTTATGTGCGCCATACGAGTTGACGCCCGCAGGAATTTTCTGACGGTCCGTGACCTGCGGCAATATCCGATTGTGCGCTTTTCTCTCGGCGTGTCCTCTCACCAGGACGGACCATTCTCGAAATGCGGGCGCGTGCAAGGCATCTGAGGGTGCGTCTGGGAGGCGTTTTCTCGCCGATCGACCGGGGACGGGTCCCGGGGCGCCTTCCGCGGAGGATGACATGCGTACTACTCGTGCCCTGGCTGCCGCCGGTGCCGCGGTGGCCGTCCTGGGGCTCGCCGCCCCGGCGGCCGTCGCGGACGGCATGGGCGCCAGCCCCAGCAACATCGTCGCCCTGCCCAGCGTGATCGCCCGCGGCGGCCAGCTCACCGTCACGGTCGACGGCTGCTTCAGCGGCGGCAACGCCATGGCCACCTCACCGGGGTTCGAACGCCCCGCGAACCTCTCCCTCGTGGGCGGTTCCGGTACGACGTCCAGCGGAACGGCCCGGATCAGCAGATCGGCGAGCCCCGGCTCGTACAGCATCACGGTCCGCTGCTCCAACGGGTCCTCGCTGACCCGTGACTCCGCCTACACCGTCATCGGCGGTGTCCGCGGCGGTCTCGGCGGCAGCAGCAGCGCCGGGGCGACCCCGACCGACATGGCGATCGGCGGCGGCCTGGTCGCCGCGGCCGTCGTGGGCGGCGGGGTGTTCTGGATGCGCCGCCGCACCGAGCGCGGCATCTGACCTCCTCCCCTTCGGAGGTCGTGACGCACCCAACAGGCCTTCGCCCCGGACCCTTTCGGGTTCCGGGGCGAAGGCCTGTTGGGTGGTGGAGCGGTCAGCCGCCGTCCTCTCCGGTACGGCGACGCGAGAAGTGGTACGCCGCCCCCACCGAACCGGCGATCAGGGCCGCGCCGATACCGAGTTCCCTGAGGTCGAAGCCGGCGATGCTGCCGCCCTCACCGGCGTGGACCCCTCGCGGAATCTGCTGGGCCGGCTGGAGCGGCTGGATGTTGTTGTTCGTGCGGCCGGAGGCGATGGTCAGACCCGTGGAGCCGCTCTCGCCGCCGCACGTGAACGTCACCTGGTACACCGCACCCGGCCTGGCGTCCCAGTCGACCATCGCCGTCGCCGAGGACTGCCCCGGCGAGATCCTGACCGTGTCGAAGACCCCGGAGGAGACCGTGGCGGAGCCCCTGCACCCGCCGTTGTCCCGGTCGAGCTGGAGGGTCACCTGGCCGCCCGCCGCGATCGTCGAGGGCAGGACACTGAAGCCGAACGGCGTGATGTTGTGGTTGCCGTCGCCCTTCGCGACGGCGAGCGGCGCGGACAGGGCGAGGGCGCTGATGCCCAGCAGTGCGGCCGAGGCGACGCGTATCGCGCGCATGGTGATTCCTCCGGGTCCCCGAGGAGCAGCAGCGGACCTTTTCCGCTTGCGCGGTAAATGCACCTCGATGACCGAAACGCTAGGAACATGTGTGCGCTCCCGCGATCGCAGTCGCGCGAATGGGGCAATCGTGTGGGCCGCACAGGGGACACCGTTCCTGCGACCGGGGGACGTCCGCGGTGTGGCGTACGCCCCCCGTGACCTGCCTCGGTGGCCGGCTCCGGTGAGAGGCCGTCAGTCCTTGATGTGCGGGAAGAGGTTCAGGAACGGCTGCGCCGACGCCGTGATGCCACGGCTGTAGGGCGCGTCGAAGTCCCAGATGAGGAACAGCAGGAAGGCGATCAGCGCCGAGAACAGCCCGGCGAGGACCAGCTCCCGCGGCGTACGCCGGATCTGCAGCGCGAAGACCATGCCGATGGTGATCACACCCCCGGCCAGCAGCCCGAACCACACCACCGCGGGCATCGTCGCCCCGGTGGAGTCCGCGCGGGCGCTGCGGGCCAGGTCGGCCGCGGCGACCTGCTCGACGAGCGGCTGGTAGGCCTGTGCCTGGAAGTCCGTCTTCGGCTGGTAGTCGGTGACGTCCTGACGGATGCGCAGGAGGAGATCGGTACCGCGCTGGGTGAGCTTCTGGTGGTCGGCCATCGTCTTCCACTCGGTGTTGACGACCTGTGAGACATAGGCGTCGACATCCGCCCGGATGCGGTCACGCTCGTCCGGCGGGTAGGCCCGCACCCGCTCCGAGATCTCGTGCAGCGCCTGCGCCTCCGCCTGCACATGGTCCTGGGCGGCGCTGCGGGCCTCCCAGACACCGGCGATCGCCAGACCCAGGACGATGGCGTACACCACGCCGATCCACATCGTCATGTACTCGATGACGTCCGGGGTCTCGCTGGGGTCCTCGTCCTCGGACGCCGCGCGTTCGCGCAAAAAGGTGACGATGACGACGACGACACAGGCCGCCGCCATCGCGAGGGCGAGAACAAGCCATTCCGACAAGGGGTTCCTCCGGGGATCAGCGCGGACGCAGCGCGGCGATGGCGACCACCGCGGGCAGGGTGATGAGCAGGACGTAGACGACCGGCGGCGTCCGGCCGGTGGCGGGCCGCGGGTGCGGCTCGGCGTGGTGCTTCGGATAACTGACCGGGGTCGCCACGGGATGCGGGGTGGGCGTGGGCGACGGCGACGGTTTCGGCGGCGGGGTCGGCGTGGGCGTCGGGGCCCGCCGGGGCAGCGGAGCCGCGGGCGCCGGTCGGGGCGTCGCGGCGGGCGGTGGCGGCACGGGCTTCGGCGTGGGCCGCGGCGTCGGGGTCGGCGTCGGCCTGGGTGTAGGAGTCGGGGTGGGCCTCGGCTTCGGAGGAGGAGGTGGCGTGGGCTTCGGCGGCGGCGGAGTGGGCGTAGGGGAAGGGCAGGGCGGCGGGGTCGGCTTCGGGGTCGGCTTCTGACAGGCCGGGGGAATCGGCCAGGAGTCGCCACCGGCGACTGCCACCGCCTCCGTGCCGTCCGGCCCCGTCGAGGCGTACGCACACGCGTCGGCCGCCGCCAGGCCCGCCGGTGCGCCCGCCAGCAGCCAGGTGAGCGTCACCAGGGTCAACACCCTTGCGACGAGGGCGGTTCGAGTCGGTTCGGGTCCATGCACGACGGAGATCATGAGGCCTCGAGGGCCGGGGCACGCCGAGGCACGGAAGGATTGCCCCGAAGGAGTGGAAGGCGAGGTGCGACGGTTTGACGAACCGTCTCCCGGAGGTGGCCGGATGCGTACGCGCATACGAGAGCGCTGCCGTGTCACAGGTGTCGGAAAGAAATTTGTGCGGTCGTTGAACACTTCCGTGGTCCCCACCCGTACCTAGGACCGTGCGGCGGCACAGACGGGCGCTGCAACATCCAGGTGATTATGGGGAGTTGACGATGAAGACCTCCTGGCGGAGCGCCTCACTCGCGGCGACGGCCGTGTCCGTCATGGCGTTGACGGCGGCGTGCGGTTCGGAAAATGTGACCACGCCTTCCTCTGCGGCACAGAACGTCGGTGCCACGGCGGCGGCCGGAGGTTACGGAAGCGTCGGTGCGGCCACGACGAGCCCCAGCACCGGTGCCGGCAACGGCTACGGCGCCGACGGCCAGCAGGCCGCGGCCGCCGAGCCCGCGGGCGAGCTGACCGTTGCCAACAACCCCGACCTCGGCAAGGTGTTGAGCGACGGTGCGGGTCTGACCCTCTACCGTTTCGACGCCGACACGGCCAATCCGCCCAAGTCGAACTGCGACGGCGACTGCGCCACCGCGTGGCCGCCGGTTCCCGCCGACGACGCCACGGCCGGTGCCGGTATCGACAAGGCCCTCCTCGGCGAGGTGACCCGTACCGACGGCACCAAGCAACTGACCATCGGCGGCTGGCCCGCCTACCGTTACGCCAAGGACGTCAACGCCGGTGACGTCAACGGCCAGGGCGTGGGCGGCAAGTGGTACGCGCTGGCCCCCGACGGCAAGAAGGCGACCCTCGCCAGCCTGCCCGGTCTGTCCGTCAAGAAGGACGCCAAGCTCGGCGACATCGTCGTCGACAAGAACGGCCACACGGTCTACCGCTTCCTCAAGGACAAGGCATGGCCCGACTCCGTCTCGAACTGCACCGGAGCCTGCCTGGAGAAGTGGCCGGCCGTCGGCATCGTCTCGGCGAGCGACACCAAGGGTGTGAAGAAGGACGGCCTGATGGGCTTCACCCGCCCCGACGGCGTCAAGCAGATGACCGTCAACTGCTGGCCGATCTACACCTTCTCCGGTGACACGGCCGCCGGACAGACCAACGGTCAGGGCGTGGGCGGCACTTGGTACGCCGTCTCCCCTGAAGGGAAGCCGGTCGGCGCGCCCGCGGAGTAGCGAGAACCTCCCCAGGGTTGATCGCCCCCCGCCCACTCGGCACCGAGACGCGGAAGGGAGGGACGTGGGCAAGCGACCACCATGCCGAACAACAGCAGCGCGCGCGACCCCAGGTCCGCCCCCTCCGCACCGCACGGAGGGGGCGGGCCCCTTTGGCGTTTCCCGCCCGCCAATTCCGGCATTCGCCGCGCTTCTCCGCGTGTCCCCGCACATCAATTCGGCACGTGCCATGGGCAATCAGCGGGAACGGATGGTCAATTTCCGTTTCCGCTCGACCCTTTGGCGGGCGATCAGTAGCCTCAGCTCGAACACCGGATCGCCTACGCCTTGGAGAGATACATGGAGCGTCCCGCCTGGGCACCACGAAGCATCGACATCTCGGTGCCGAGCGTTTCGCGTATCTACGACTACTACCTGGGCGGTTCGCACAACTTCGAGGTCGACCGGGAAGCGGCCCGCAAGGCCATGGAGTTCCTCCCGGGACTTCCCAAGATCATGCAGGCGAACCGGGCGTTCATGCGCCGCGCCGTGCGTTTCGCGGCCGCCGAGGGCATCACCCAGTTCCTCGACATCGGCTCCGGGATCCCCACCTTCGGGAACGTCCACGAGGTGGCCCAGGAGGCCAGCCCCGGCGCCCATGTCATGTACGTCGACCACGACCCGGTGGCGGTCGCGCACAGCCAGGCCGTGCTGGCGGGCAACGAGACCGCGGACGTCGTCGCGGCCGACCTCCGCAAGCCCCAGGAGATCCTGGCGAGCCCTGAGGTCCAGCGGCTGATCGACGTGAATCGGCCAGTGGCCTTACTTCTCGTTGCCATACTGCACTTCGTGGAAGACACGGACGACCCGTACGGAGCGGTGGCAGAGCTGCGCGAGGCACTCGCGCCCGGCAGTCTGCTCATCCTCACCCATGCCTCGTACGAGGGAATCCCGTTGCCACCGGAGCGGGCGGAGGGCGCGGTGGACGTGTACAGGGACATTCGCAATCCGCTGATCATGCGCTCGCGCGAGGAGATCGCGCGGTTCTTCGAGGGGTACGACATGGTGGAACCCGGACTGGTGCCGATGCCGGAGTGGCGGCCGGACACGGTGCTGGAGGACGAGGATCCGTACTCCTTCTCCGGATTCGCCGGCGTAGGACGCACGGCGTGATCGCCGAGCCGGACGGGCCGGAGGGCAGACTGCGCAGGTTCGCGACGATCTGGAGCCGCGCGGTGTTCCCGGCGACCTCGACCTCGCTGACCCGGCCCGAGTTCGAGGAGCTGCTCCTGCCGCTGGCGCGGCGGTTGAGCGAGGCGCTGCGCGCCCGGACCTTCGAGGCCGAGGAGGGTAAGGCCGTCGGGGCCGCCCTCGTCAGCGCGCACTGCACCGACCCCGACGCCCTCACCCACACCCTGGAGTGCGTCGACGCCTACCTGGTCCTCTACTGCGGCGGCGACGGCTCCCAGGAGGACCTGCGGATCCGCTCGGCCCGCCTCCAGCACGCCATGGCGGCCGGCTTCGCCCAGGAACTGCGCGAGCGCACGCTGGCCGAGCAGGAGGCCATCTCGGTGGCCGCCCTCCAGGCCCAGGGCGTCGTCGCCCAGGCCCTGCACGCGACCGAGGCCCGCTTCCGCGCGGTCTTCGAGGGCGCGGCCATAGGAATCGGCATGGCCGACCTCGACGGCAACATCCTCCAGGTCAACGGCGCGCTGCTGCGCATGTTCGGCATCACCGAGCAGACCATGGGCGGCCGCAACGTCCGCGAGTGGACCCACCCGGACGACGCGCCCCAGACCTGGACCCTCTACGACGAACTCGTCCGCGGCGAGCGCGAGCACTACCACGTCGAGAAGGCGTTCTACCGGCCTGACGGAACGGTCCTGTGGACCAACCTCACGGTCTCCCTCCTGCGCGACGCCGACGGCAACCCGCAGTACCAGCTCGCCCTCATGGAGGACACCACCGAGCGCCGGCTGCTCAATCTGCGGCTGCGCTACGAGGCGACCCACGACGCCCTCACCGGTCTCCCGAACCGCACCCTGTTCTTCGAACGCCTGGAGAAGGCGCTCGGCGCGGGCGACAACCAGCGGTTCGGCCTGTGCTACCTCGACCTCGACGGCTTCAAGACCATCAACGACAGCCTCGGCCACGCGGCCGGCGACCGGCTGCTCGTCGAGGTCGCCGACCGGCTGCAGTCCTGCGCGACCGCGCCCGGCGAGATGGTCGCCCGCCTCGGCGGCGACGAGTTCGTGGCGCTGACCACAGGACCCGACACCGAGCGCGAGGTCGACGAACTCGCCGGCCGCATCATGAACGCCCTGATCACCCCGGTCAGCATCGACGGCCGTGACCTCACCGTGCGCGGCTCCATCGGCATCGTCGAGGGCCCGGCGGGCGAGCGCGGTCCGGCGGAGGTGCTGCGCAGCGCGGACATCACGATGTACCGGGCCAAGTCGGCGGGCGGCAACCGCTTCGAACTCGCCGACCCGGAGGCCGACGCCCGCGCCATCACCCGCCACGGCCTGACGACGGCGCTCCCGGCCGCCCTGGACCGCAACGAGTTCTTCATCGAGTACCAGCCGCTGGTCCACCTCGGCGACGGCAGCGTGCGCGGCGCCGAGGCCCTGGTCCGCTGGCTGCACCCGCAGCACGGCGTGCTCGGCCCCGACCGCTTCATCCCGCTCGCCGAACACACCGGCCTGATCGTCCCGTTGGGCCGCTGGGTCCTGGAACAGTCCGTACGACAGGCCCGCGCGTGGCGCGAGTCGTACGGCGACGGCGTGCCCCTGCGCATCAACGTCAACCTCTCGCCCTGCCAGCTCACCCACCCCGGCCTGGTCCAGGAGACCGTGGACATCCTGGAGCGCACCGGCGTCGCACCCGACGCGCTCTGCCTGGAGGTCACCGAGTCGGCGCTGATCGGAGCCGACGACGACCTGCTGAAGCCGCTCCGCCAACTCGCCGAGATGGGCGTCGACATCGCCCTGGACGACTTCGGCACCGGCTACTCCAACCTCGCCAACCTCCGCCGGCTGCCGGTGAGCATCCTCAAGCTGGACCGCTCCTTCACCCAGAGCATGCAGCAGTTCCCGGCCGACCCCGTCGACCTCAAGATCGTCGAGGGCATCGTCTCCCTCGCCCACAGCCTGAACCTCGCGGTGACGGTCGAGGGCGTCGAAACGGGGGCGCAGGCCGAGCAGTTGCGGATACTCGGCTGCGACACGGCCCAGGGCTGGTACTACGCCCGCCCGGGCCCGCCGGACCGCCTGCACGAGCTGGCACTGGTCGACGCGACGGGCTGAGCGACCGCTGCCTCAGGGCAGCGGGATCGACCGCAGGCTGCGATGGGTGCCCGCCTGCACGACGACATGGCCCGGGTCGCCGCCCGGCACGGCGAGCCGGGGGTATTCCCCGCCCCTCGCCTGTGAGTACCGCGGGGACAGATGCGGCGCGGCGTCGCCGGTCCCCTTCGGACCGGCGCGCAGGTCGATCGAGATCACCCGGTCCCTGACGGCGGCGTCGTTGCGCGGGGTGAAGGTGAGGAACCGGTCACCCGCCAACTCCCCCTCCTCCGTGGTGTCGTCGTAGCTCCACAGCCTCTTGGGGTGGACGAGGTCGTACGCGTTCCAGGAACCGGCGCTGGAGTCCTCCGCGTTGGCCTCGTACAGCACGAGCACACCGTCGGACGAGATCACCCCGCGCTCGGGCTTGTCTCCCGTGTCCTCGGCCGTTTTCATCGGCCGGAGCGTGTCCGGGTCCAGCCGCTGGAGCGGCGGAAAGACGTCCCCGGCGGAGTACGGGCTGCCGGTGCACACCAGGTAGTGGGCGCCGGAGATCAGGTTGGGGCACTCGACGCCCTTGGCGCTGGTCGCCACGGCCTCGCCGGTACGGGCTTCGCGCGCGGTGACCTTCGTGCCGTCGGTGGTGTAGACACGGCCCCCGAAAGCGGCCATGTTTCCGTACAGATCCGCCGCGACGCTGCGGTGCCACAGCGCCTTGCCGTCGGACATCCGGAAGGCGGCGAGGGTGATGATCTTCGCGCCCGCTGTCGGGGTCTCGAGAACGAAGACGGTCCCGTCCGCCACCCTGAGAACCACCGGGAAGGCCGAGCCGTCGGTCAGCCGACGCGTCCAAGCGGCCTTGCCCGTGCGCAGATTCGCCGCGCTCAGCGTCTCGCCGGAGGTGGTCACGGCCCGTTCGGTGGCCGAGTCGACGACAAGCTCGGCGTCCTTGCCGCGGCCGGCCGGCGGGACGGACCAGGTGACCTGGCCGGTGCTGCGGGACCGCCCGACGAAACCGCCGGAACCGGTGCGGCACACGACCTGGTGGGCCGTCGCCTCGCAGCGGCCGTCCTCCGCCGGGTAGGAAGCGGTCCACGTATGCCAACCCGAATCGGCGACAGGGGTCGGCGAGGCACTGGGCGGCGCGGATGCCGAAACCGTCGTACGACTCGACTCGCCGGAAGGCGTGCCCCCTGAGCCCGAGCAGCCCACGAGCACCAGGCCGAGCAGCGTCGCGCCCACCAACCGTATCCGGTGCAATCCGGTCACCCCCGTGAGAGAAGCCCCCATGCTAGTGCTGTGACCGCATACGTTCACCGGGTTGGTGGTCCCTCACGTCAGGAACTGAGCCTCTAGATCAACACGAGCCGCCAGGTGTTCATGGCCCCTCCTACAGGCCGAACAAGCGACTCAGGGCGGCAGTCACCAAAGCGTGAGTTGGCCGGGTGCTGCCGGGGGCCGTCGGCTCACTGATTCGCGGTGCTCAACTGACCGGCCCCGTTATCGCGTGCGGCCCTACCGTCGGTTCGAGCAGCGACAACGTCCGCTGCTGCGCGTCGAGGCCGACGCGGATGCCGACCGGCATCGGCAGGTTCGGGCCGGAATGCCCGAACTCGACGTTGCCCAGGACCGGGATGTCACGGTCGCCGAGGACGTCGAGGACGATCTCGCGCAGGGACGGGGACGCGCCGGGCTCGAGTCCGCCGATCTCGCGCGGCACGCCCACGACCATGCCGGAGATCCGGTCGAGGATGCCGCAGTGTCGCATCACCTGCAGATAGCTCCACACGTACGAGGCCAGGCCGCCCATCTCCTCCCAGAACAGCACGGCACCGTCGAACCGGTCGAGCGGCAGCGCGAAGGGCGTCGCCTGCGCCAGCACGATGCGGTTGATCACCCCGCCGATCAGCCGCCCTTCGACGCGACCTGGACGCCAGCACTCCCACGACGGGCTCGCCGGCAGCGCCCCGATCGCCTCGGTGCCGGTCAGCAGCCTGCAGTAGAGCTGCTCGAGTTCCGCCTGGCGCGCCACGGGCGCGGACGGCCACTGCCCGCCGAAGCCGGGGACGGCCATGTCGGCGTGGAACCCGACCAGGCCCGTGCGCCCATGGAGCACCAGGTGCAGCAGCGAGATGTCGCTGTAGCCGAGGATCGGCTTGGGGTCGGCCCTGATCGCGTCGACGTCAATCAGGTCGAGGTAGCCGAGCGCCGTCTGGCCGCCGTCACTCGCGACGATCGCGCGCACCTCGGGATCACGCAGAAGACCGTTGAGCTCCCCGGCGATCTCCGCCGGCGTGGCCGCGCTCCACCAATGGCGCCGTCCTGCTTCGAGGAGCGGAGCCCGCCGCACGCGGAAACCCATCCGCTCGAACACCTCCACCGTCCGCTGGACGTTGGGCTCGTAGGCGGCCGGCAGCGGGCCGGACAGCGCGGCGATGACCACGAGATCTCCGGGCCTCAGGGCACGCGGTCGAAGCAGTTGAGGCAGTGCAGAACCAGTCATGGCGTCAGTGTCGCCGGTGCCATTGGCAGGGTCACGCGACTTTCGCCGGTCGTCCGCCCCAGCGCAGGCCCTTCTCGCTGCGGATGCGGGCGCGTTCCCGGCGCTGGGCTGCCAGGACGTCGGGATGGCGGGCGTTGACGTTGCGCCAGCGCAGGTAGCGGTGCAGTTCGCGGGTCTGGACCGTGTGGTTCGGGTGGTTGGAGTTGGCGAGGGTGAACTGCCGCAGCGGCCCGAAATGCGCCTCGATCGGATTGGCCCAGGAGGCGTTGGTCGGAGTGAAGCACAACTCGACCTTGTTCTTCCGCGCCCACTGGCGGATCTTGGCGCCCTTGTGGGCGGAGAGGTTGTCCATGATCACGTAGATCGGGGCGCCGTCGGGGCGGGCGGCACGGATCGACTTGAGCGCGGCCAGGCTGTTGGCGGCGCCCTTGCGGCGGCGGTTGGCGCCCCAGAGGGTGTCGTCGCCGATGGAGTAGCAGCCGTGGAAGTAGGTCACGCCGTGGGTGCGGTGGTAGGTCGCCGGGACCCGGTCAGGCCGGCCCTGCTCGGCCCAGCAGGATCCGCCGGTCGGGCGTATGCCGAGCGGCCCGAACTCGTCGAACGCGACAACGCGGTCAGGGAAGCGATCCAGGACGTGCTCGATCCGGTCCAGCTTGGCATCGCGGTCGGGGTCGGTGGACTCCTTCCAGGTCTTGGTCCGCTGGAAGGTGACGCCGCGTCGGGCAAGCAGGCAGCGCAGGGCCTCGCGGCCGATGCGGATCACCCGGCCGTGCACCCTGCGGAGGTAGGCGGCGAGCTTGCGGATGGACCAGCGGGTGAAGGGCTGCCCGAGCTTGGTCGGGCGGGTGGTGGCCGTCTGGACGACGAAGTCCTCGTCGTCAGGACTGAGTAGGCGGGGACGGCCTCCCGCCCACCGAGGGTCCAGAGCGGCCAGGCCGATCTCGTTGAACCGGTGGATGACATCGCGCACCGTGCCCTCATCGGCCTGGACCAACTGGGCGATCACCGGGACCCGGTTTCCACCGGCCGAGGCCAGCAGCATCATCGCCCGCCGGTAGCGGACGGTGTTCGTACTGCCCCGCCGCACGATCCGCTGTAACTGCTGGCCCTCCTGGTCCGTGAGCCTACGGACCCTGACCGGCTCTGCCATCGCACCCATCCGAGCTGCACGCCTCAGGACATCCAACCGGCCAAGGGCCCGCCAGCGCCAACCCGGTGGACCTATGCGGTCAGAGCACTAGGCGGCGATCAGCGCTCCAGCAGCATCCGCTGCAACTCCCTGGCCGCCCGCGGCGGAGCCACATCGCTGCGGTGCGCGAGCGCGATCGTCCGATGCAGCCCGGGCCGCGCCAGCGGGGTCACCCGCAGCCCCCGCCCGGACTTCGTCGCCACCATGCGCGGTACGACGGCCACGCCGAGCCCCGCCCGTACGAAGCCGAGCACGGCGTCCATCTCGCCGCCCTCCACCGCGAAGTCGGGTTCGAAGCCCTCGGCGCGGCAGGCGGCGACGGTCAGTTCGCGCAGGTCGTAGCCGTGCCGGAACATCACCAGACGCTCGCCCTCCAGATCGGAGATCCGCACCGTCCGCCCACGCCCCGGCACCGGCGCCTCCGGTGACGACACGACCACCAGGTCCTCGCGCAGCAGCTCCACCGTGGTCAGCGCCGGTGACGGGGTGGGCAGCGGCAGCACCACCAGGGCCAAGTCCAGGGCGCCGCGCGCGAGTTCGCGTACGAGATCGTGCGAACCGCCCTCCTCGATCAGCAGCCGGATGCCCGGATAGCGGTCGTGGAAGGCGCGCAGCACATCCGGCAGCAGGCCCGTGCACAGGCTCGGCGTCGCCCCCAACCTGATCCGGCCGCTGCGCAGTTGGACCAGTTCGAGGACCTCGTGCCGGGCCGTGTCCGCGTCGGCCAGGATGCGCCGGGCGAGCGGCAGCAGCGCCTCGCCCGCGTCGGTGAGCGTGATGTTGCCGCGGGCCCGCAGGAACAGATCCGCGCCCAGCTCCCGCTCCAGCGCCTTGATCTGCTGGGACAGCGAGGGCTGCGCGACATGGACCAGATCGGCGGCCCGGGTGAAGTGCCGGGTCTCGGCGACGGCCACGAAGTACTGGAGCTGCTGGAACTGCATGCACCCACGATAGCCGCAGCCTATGGAAACCAGGCAGACCATGTCTTGGACCGATCGGCCCCTTGACATTTAGCGTTCTTGCCATGGCTCTGGCAACGCGGACGGACCGACGGCCGTCCATGGCACGCACCGTGTGGGACAGCTCCGTCGGCAAGAAGACAGTGATGGCGGTCAGCGGCCTGATCATGCTGCTGTACCTGGTCGTCCACATGATCGGGAACCTCAAGATCTTCTTCGGCGCGGGGGAGTTCAACCACTACGCCCACTGGCTGCGCACCGTCGGCGAACCCTTCATGCACTACGAGTGGACGCTCTGGCTGATCCGGATCGTCCTCGTCGTCGCCGTGGTCGCCCACGCCGTCTCCGCGTACCAGCTCAGCCGCCGCGACATCAAGGCGCGCCCCAGCAAGTACGTGCACAAGAAGCCGCGGGCGACCTACGCCACGCGCACCATGCGCTGGGGCGGGATCATCCTCGCCCTGTTCATCGTCTGGCACATCCTCGACCTGACCACCGGCACCGTGCACTCCGGCGGCTTCCAGGAGGGCCACCCGTACCAGAACGTCGTGGACACCTTCTCCACCTGGTACGGCGACGTCATCTACATCGTCGCGATGCTCGCCCTCGGCCTGCACGTCCGGCACGGCTTCTGGAGCGCGGCCCAGACCCTCGGCGCGGGCAGCCGCAGCCGCGACCGCGCCCTGAAGACGACCGCCAATGTCCTCGCGCTGCTGCTCACGGCCGGCTTCATCGCCGTGCCCGTGGGCGTCATGACTGGAGTGGTGAGCTGAAATGGCCCATGAATACGCGGACTTCACGACCGGGGAACCCGTCACCGACACCAAGTCGCCCACCGGACCCATCAACGAGCGCTGGGACACCCGCCGTTTCGAGGCCAAACTCGTCAACCCCGCCAACCGCCGCAAACACACGGTGATCGTCGTCGGCACCGGCCTCGCGGGCGGCTCCGCGGGCGCCACACTCGCCGAACAGGGCTACCACGTCGTCCAGTTCTGCTACCAGGACTCCCCGCGCCGCGCCCACTCCATCGCCGCCCAGGGCGGCATCAACGCGGCGAAGAACTACCGCAACGACGGCGACTCCGTCCACCGCCTCTTCTACGACACCGTCAAGGGCGGCGACTTCAGGGCCCGCGAGTCCAACGTCCACCGCCTGGCGCAGATTTCGGTGGAGATCATCGATCAGTGCGTCGCGCAGGGCGTGCCGTTCGCGCGGGAGTACGGCGGCCTGCTCGACACC
Source organism: Streptomyces sp. NBC_01478 (assembly GCF_036227225.1). GTDB lineage: Bacteria > Actinomycetota > Actinomycetes > Streptomycetales > Streptomycetaceae > Streptomyces. The sequence continues at coordinate 10,411,552 of NZ_CP109444.1, forward strand.
CGTTCCTTCGGTGGTGTGCAGGTGTCCCGGACCTTTTACGCGCGTGGCCAGACAGGGCAGCAACTCCTGCTCGGCGCCTACCAGGCGCTGTCCCGGCAGATCGCCGCCGGGAACATCGAGATGCACCCGCGCACCGAGATGCTCGACCTGATCGTCATCGACGGGAAGGCGCGCGGGATCGTGGCACGCGATCTCATCAGCGGCCGTATCGACACGTACTTCGCGGACGCCGTCGTCCTCGCCAGCGGCGGCTACGGCAACGTCTTCTACCTGTCGACGAACGCCATGAACTCCAATGCCACCGCCGTCTGGCGGGCGCACCGGCGCGGCGCGCTCTTCGCCAACCCGTGCTTCACCCAGATCCATCCGACCTGCATCCCGCGCACCGGCGAGCACCAGTCCAAACTCACCCTGATGAGCGAGTCGTTGCGCAACGACGGCCGGATCTGGGTGCCGAAGGCCCAAGGCGACACGCGTCCGCCGAACCAGATCCCCGAGGACGAGCGCGACTACTACCTGGAGCGCATCTACCCGTCCTTCGGCAACCTCGTGCCCCGCGACATCGCCTCCCGCGCCGCGAAGAACGTCTGCGACGAGGGGCGGGGCGTCGGCCCCGGCGGGCAGGGCGTGTATCTCGACTTCGCCGACGCCATACGGCGGTTGGGCCGCAAGGCCGTCGAGGAGAAGTACGGCAACCTCTTCGACATGTACGCCCGGATCACCGCCGAGGACCCGTACACGGTCCCGATGCGGATCTACCCGGCCGTGCATTACACGATGGGCGGCCTCTGGGTCGACTACGACCTCCAGACCACCGTCCCAGGCCTGTTCGCGATCGGTGAGGCCAACTTCTCCGACCACGGCGCCAACCGGCTCGGCGCCTCCGCGCTGATGCAGGGCCTCGCCGACGGCTACTTCGTGCTCCCGGCGACGATCAACGACTATCTCGCCCGGAACCCCGGACACGAGGAGATCGGCGTCCAACACCCCGCCGTACAGGAGGTGTTGGCGGAGACCGAGGACCGCCTCAACCTCCTCCTCTCCGTGGACGGCGACCGCACCCCGGACTCCTTCCACCGCGAACTCGGCGAACTCATGTGGGAGTTCTGCGGCATGGCCCGCACCGACAGCGGACTGCGCAAGGCGCTGGAGCGCATCCCGCAGATCCGCGAGGAGTTCTGGCGGCGGATCAAGGTCCCGGGCACCGGCGAGGAGTTCAACCAGTCCCTGGAGAAGGCGAACCGGATCGTCGACTACCTCGAACTCGCCGAGCTGATGTGCCTCGACGCGCTCAACCGCGCCGAGTCCTGCGGCGGCCACTTCCGCGAGGAGTCGCAGACACCGGACGGCGAAGCGGAGCGCAGGGACGAGGAGTTCTCCTATGCGGCCGCCTGGGAGTTCACCGGCACGGGTTCATCTCCCGTGCTGCACAAGGAAGACCTGGTCTTCGAGTACGTCCACCCCACTCAGCGGAGCTACGCATGAAGCTCACCCTGCGCGTCTGGCGGCAACGCAACGCCGACGCCGACGGCGCCATGTCCACTTACCAAGTGGACGGAATCTCCACGGACATGTCGTTCCTGGAGATGCTCGACACCCTCAACGAGGAGCTCATCCTCAAGGGTGAGGACCCGGTCGCCTTCGACCACGACTGCCGTGAGGGCATCTGCGGCGCGTGCTCGCTCGTCATCAACGGCGACGCGCACGGTCCCGAGCGCACCACCACCTGCCAACTCCACATGCGGTCCTTCGAGGACGGCGACACGATCGACATCGAGCCGTGGCGTGCCTCGGCCTTCCCGGTCGTCAAGGATCTCGTCGTGGACCGCTCGGCCTTCGACCGGATCATCCAGGCGGGCGGCTACATCACCGCCCCGACCGGTGCGGCCCCCGAGGCGCACGCCACCGCCGTGCCCAAACCGGACGCCGACTTCGCCTTCGAGCACGCCGAGTGCATCGGCTGCGGGGCGTGCGTGGCCGCGTGCCCGAACGGTGCGGCGATGCTGTTCACCTCCGCCAAGGTCAACCACCTCAACGTCCTCCCGCAGGGCGCCCCCGAGCGCGAGACCCGTGTCCTCGACATGGTCGCGCAGATGGACGACGAGGGCTTCGGCGGCTGCACCCTCGCCGGGGAATGCGCGACCGCCTGCCCCAAGGGCATCCCGCTGGTCTCCATCACCGCCATGAACAAGGAGTGGCTGCGGGCGACCCGCAAGGTCGCCAAGCGCTGAACTCCCGCACGAACTCCCTCATGGGACAAGGACGTTCGCCGACAAGATGCGGACGGGCGGGACCGGGAGTGGTGCTCATCCCCGGTCCCGCCAGGCATCGGGGGATGCGGACGCCGTTCAACAAGCCCACATCCCGGCTCCGGGCACAGGTCACGCGCAGGACGCCCGGCATAGGAAGAACTAGTGCGGCTGGACTTACGGAACCGGCCAGCTTGTTCCTCCGCCGTCCCCGGCCCGTGATCAGGGAGAGCCATGACCGGCGTTTCCACCCTCGACCGTCCCTCGCAGCCCGCCGCGCCGACCCGCTACACCGTCACGCTCGCCCGCGACGAGGACGATGTACGCGCCGCGCAGCGGCTGCGGCACGACGTCTTCGCCGGGGAGATGGGCGCCCACCTCTCCAGCCCGGAACCCGGCCTGGACGTGGACGCCTTCGACGCCTACTGCGACCACCTCCTCGTCCGCGACACGGTCACCGGGCAGGTGGTCGGCACCTACCGGCTGCTGCCGCCCGAGCGGGCCGCGGTCGCCGGACGGCTCTACTCGGAGAGCGAGTTCGACCTCGCCCCCCTCGACTCGATCCGCCCGGGCCTCGTCGAGGTCGGCCGCTCCTGCGTCCACCCCGACCACCGCGACGGCGCCGTCATCGGCCTCATCTGGGCCGGCATAGCCCGCTACATGGTCGACCGCGGCCACGACTGGCTCGCCGGCTGCTGCTCCATCCCGCTGGCCGACGGCGGCGCCCTCGCCGCCGGCACCTGGGACCGGGTCAGCGCCAAGCACCTCGCCCCCGAGGAGTTCCGGGTACGACCGCTGCTGCCCTGGAGCGCCGACGGCGTGACCCGCCCCACCGACCGGGTCGAACTCCCGCCGCTGCTGCGCGGCTACGTCCGCCTCGGCGCCTGGGTGTGCGGCGAGCCCGCCCACGACCCGGACTTCGGGGTCGCCGACCTGTACGTGCTGCTGTCGATGCGCCGGGTCAACCCGCGCTATCTGCGGCACTTCCTCTCGCTCGTCCCGGCGTGATGAGCGTCTGGCTGCCCAGCGCGCCCTGCACCCCCAGGTCGTGCATCGAGTCGAAGGGGTCCGTCACGGCCGTACCGCGCGCCGTGCTGCGCTTCGTGACCGTCCTGGTCGTGGTGGCCGCCGGGGCCGCGCTCACCCCCGTCGGCGGCCGGATCCCCGCCCGCGCGGTGCGCTGGTGGTGCCGGACGATCGTCCGCGCCGCCGGCATCCGACTCCGCATCACCGGCACCACCACGTCCACCGGCGGGCTGCTGCTGGTCGCCAACCACATCTCGTGGCTCGACATCCCGCTGCTGGCCGCCGTACGCCCCGCCCGCATGCTGGCCAAGGCCGAGATCCGGCACTGGCCCGTCGCCGGCCCGCTCACCGCGGGCAGCGGCGCCCTGTTCATCGACCGCGACCGGCTGCGCGCACTCCCCGAGACGGTCGCCTCCATCGCGGGCGCCCTGCGCGCCGGCGGAGCGGTCGCCGTCTTCCCCGAGGGCAGCACCTGGTGCGGCCGGGCCCAGGGCCACTTCCGACGGGCCGTTTTCCAGGCCGCACTGGACGCCGGAGTCCCGGTCCAACCGGTCGGCATCCATTACCTGACCGACGGCACCGCCAGCACCGCGCCCGCCTTCGTCGGCAGCGACTCCCTGCTCACCTCGGTGTGGCGGGTCGTGTCGACGCGCGGGCTCGTCGCCGAGGTCGAGGTCGGGGAGACCATCGCGCCCGGCAGCCACCCCGACCGGCGCTCCCTCGCCCACGCGGCGCAGGCCGGGGTGACCGCTCAGCCCCAGCACCGGGACCACTGCACCTCGGTGGCGCAGACCCCGCTGAAAATCCGCAGGACGGCCCGCAGGCGTCCTGTTAGCGTTGCGTCCATGAGGATCCTCAGGCACACCGGCACCGCGACCGCGCGAGCGACCAGCTCGCCGGCCGCCGACGCCTGACCTCACCCACCTCTCCCGGCGGCCGGAAACGGACCGCCGGGACGTGTCGTTTCCAGCCCCTTCGCAGGCTTCCCCGCGGTTCCTTTCCGGTCCCCACCCGACCCGAAGGACTCACCGCCATGAACACCGACGACACCGTCCGCACCTTCGTCGACTTCTATCGCGAGCGCGGACACGAGTTGATCACCGGCAGTTCGCTCCTGCCACCGCCCTCGGACCCGGTCCTCTTCACCACCTCCGGCATGCACCCGCTCACGCCGTACCTCCAGGGCCGCCCCCATCCGCAGGGGCGCCGCCTGGTCAACGTCCAACGCTGTCTGCGCACCACCGACCTCGACGAGATCGGCGACCTCACCCACCTGACCGTGTTCGAGATGCTCGGCTCATGGTCGCTCGGCGACTACGGCCATCCGCAGAGCCTGCGCTGGGGGTACGAGCTGCTGCGGGACGGCTTCGGCATCCCGGACGAGAAGTTGTACGTCACTGTCTTCGGCGGCGACGAACAGGTCGGCCCCGACCTCGAATCGCTGCGCACCTGGCGGGAGTTGGGGCTGCCCGTGGAGTCGACCCGGGACGAGAACTGGTGGTCCAACGGGCCCGTGGGTCCCTGTGGCCCCGACTCGGAGATCTTCTTCTGGACCGGCGACGGCCCGCCGGAGGGGTGCCCGACCACCGACTCGCGATGGGTGGAGATCTGGAACCACGTGCACATGCGGTACGAACGTGGCGAGGACGGCGGGCTTGTGCCGCTGCGGCAGGTCAACGTCGACACGGGTATGGGGCTGGAGCGGCTCGTGTCTGTCCTTCAGGGGCGGCGGTCGGTCTATGAGACGGATCTGTTCGAGCCGTGGACGCGGACCGTTTCGCAGTTGTGGGAGCTGGACGAGCGCTCGATGCGGGTGGTCTGCGATCATCTTCGGTCGAGTGTCGTCGTCCTGGGGGAGGGGGTACGGCCTTCCAACATCGGGCGTGGGTACGTGGTGCGGCGGTTGATTCGGCGGCTGCTCACCGCTCTGCGCCGCGATGACGACTCGCGTACGTTGGTCGATCTGCCGGTCGAGCTTGTCGGTGGCGGCACTGTGCGGGGGCTGTTGCTCGACGAGGAGCGGCGGTTCGGGCAGCTTCTCGAGCGGGGGCGGCGGGTGTTGTCGCGGCCTGAGTTTCGAGGTCCTCTGAGTGAGGAGGACTATCACTACCTGCACGACACTCATGGGTTGCCCCGTGAATTGGTGGCCGGTCTGTTGGGGTAGGTATGTCGGCTGCGGGTGCGTGGAGGCTGGTCGCGCCCACGCGGCGGAGCCGCAAATTGATACAGCCCCGTGCCCCTAAAAGCGGGCGACTATGCGAGCGCGTTTGCCAGATAGGGGGCCGTAGTGCTTCCTGGCGCACCTGCCACCTTCCTCGGCGGGCCCGTTGCCACGATCCGGCCGCCCTCCTCCCCGCCACCCGGGCCCAGGTCGATCACCCAGTCCGCGCCCGCCACCACCGTCATGTCGTGCTCGACCACGATCACAGTGTGGCCGGCGTCGACCAGGCCGTGGAGTTGGCGGAGGAGGACCTCGACGTCGGCCGGGTGGAGGCCGGTGGTCGGTTCGTCGAGGACGTATAGGGTGTGGGTGCGGTGGGCGCGTTGCAACTCGGTGGCCAGTTTGATGCGTTGGGCCTCTCCGCCGGACAGTTCCGTGGCGGGCTGGCCCAGGCGCAGGTAGCCGAGGCCCACGTCCAGGAGTGTGGTGAGGCTGCGGGTCACGGCCGGGGTGTCCGTGTCCGCGAAGAAGGCTGCCGCGCTCTCCACTGTCAGGTCGAGGACCTGCGCGATGTTCCGTCCCCGGTACGTCACTTGGAGTGTCTCGGGGTTGTAGCGCGCCCCGCCGCAGTCCGGGCAGGGGGCGTAGGTGCTCGGGAGGAAGAGCAGCTCGACGCTCACGAATCCTTCGCCCTGGCAGGTCTCGCAGCGGCCGCCCGCCACGTTGAAGGAGAACCGGCCCACGCCGTAACCCCGTTGCCGTGCCTCGTCGGTGGCCGCGAACACCTTGCGGACGACGTCGAAGAGGCCGGTGTACGTCGCCAGGTTCGAGCGCGGGGTGCGGCCGATCGGTTTCTGATCGACCGACACCAGGCGTCCCACGCCGGGCAGTTCCTCGGTGATCTCGCCGATGAGCGTCGACTTGCCGGAGCCCGAGACGCCGGTTACCGCTGTGAACACACCCAGGGGGAACTCCGCCGTCACGTCCCGCAGGTTGTGCCGCGTCACCGGGCCCACCGTCAACTCGCCTCGCGGTGAACGGGCTTCGCGGGCCGGCGTGGGGGAGTCGTCGAAGAGGAATCGGGCCGTCGCCGACTCCTTCACCGCCGCGAGCTCCGCCACCGGTCCACTGTGCAGTACCCGTCCGCCGTGCTCGCCGGCCAGTGGGCCCACGTCCACCAGCCAGTCGGCGGCGCGCATGACGTCCAGGTGGTGCTCCACCACGAACACCGAGTTGCCCGCCGACTTGAGCCGGTCCAGGACCGTGAGCAGGGCCTTCGTGTCCGCGGGGTGCAGGCCGGCGGACGGTTCGTCCAGGACGTAGACGACACCGAAGAGTCCGGACCTCAACTGGGTTGCCAGGCGCAGTCGTTGGAGCTCGCCCGCCGAGAGTGTGGGGGTTGCTCGGTCCAGGCTCAGGTAGCCGAGGCCCAGTTCCAGGATCGGGGCGATGCGGGAGGTGAGGTCCTCGGTGAGGACGCGTGCCGCCTCCGATGTGCCGTGGAGCGTGGCCGCCAACTCCGCCAGCGGCAGCGCGGCCAGGTCGGCGATCGTGCGGCCCGCGATGGTCACTGCCAGGGACTCGGCGCGCAGTCTGCTGCCACCGCAGACCGGGCAGGGAGAGCTCGTCAGGAAGCGTTCCGCCTTCACCCGCAGGGTCGGGCTCTTCGTGTCCGCGAAGGTCTTCAGGACGTAGCGGCGGGCGCTCATGTACGTGCCCTGGTACGGGCGTTGGATGCGGTCGGCGTCACGTACCGGGTGGACCGTGACCACCGGCTGTTCGTCAGTGAAGAGGATCCACTCGCGCTGTTCGGCGGGGAGTTCGCGCCAGGGCACGTCCACGTCGTGGCCGAGGGTGTCGAGGATGTCGCGCAGGTTCTTGCCCTGCCAGGCGCCCGGCCACGCGGCGATCGCGCCCTCGCGGATCGAGAGGGAGGGGTCGGGGACGAGGGACTCCTCGGTCGTGCGGTGGACCCGGCCGAGGCCGTGGCACTCCGGGCACGCGCCCGCCGCCGTGTTGGGGGAGAAGGCGTCGGAGTCGAGGCGTTCGGCGCCGGGCGGGTAGTCGCCCGCTCGGGAGAACAGCATCCGGAGGGAGTTCGAGAGGTTGGTGACCGTGCCCACCGAGGAGCGGGAGGTGGGGGTCGAGCGGCGCTGCTGGAGGGAGACCGCCGGGGGCAGGCCGGTGATCTCGCCGACCTTCGGCGCTCCTACCTGGTGGATCAGTCTGCGGGCGTACGGTGCCACCGACTCGAAGTAGCGGCGCTGGGCCTCCGCGTAGATCGTGCCGAACGCGAGGGACGACTTCCCGGAGCCGGAGACACCTGTGAACACGGTCAACACGTCCCGCGGGATGTCGACGTCGACGCCCTGGAGGTTGTGCTCGCGGGCGTCGCGGACACGGACGTAGGAGTCGGGGACGTGGGGGGTGCGGGGGGTGCCGGGGCTGTGCATGACCCGGCGAGTCTATGCGAGCACGCCGGGTGCCGCCCGGTGACCTGCGGGGGTGCGGGGGCGTCCGCGCTGTGCCACGTTGGAAGACACGGATACCAGTCGCCGCCCAGTTGCCGCATGGAAGGTCCGTGGTCATGAGTACTCCCGGATTCGGTTTCGGACGCAGCCCCTTCGAGGAATTCGACGAGCTGATGTCCCGGTATTTCGGCGGTTCGGGGTCGGCGGCACCGTCGCGCCGGCCCCAGCGCGTCGACATCGGGAGCCTGCTCTCCGAACGGGCCCGTGAGCTGGTGGCCCAGGCGCGGGACATCGCCGCCGTCGAGGGCAGCGAGGAACTCGACGCCCGGCATCTGCTGGCCGCCGCCACCGAGCAGGAGTCGACCCGACGGCTGCTCGCCGAGGCGGGCGCCGATCCCGACCGGATCCGGGAGCGGTTGTTCGCCGGGGACGACAGCGGGCCGAAGACCGAACCGACCACGCTCACCCCGGCCGCCAAGCGGGCCCTGCTCGACGCGTACCGGATCTCCCGCGCCGAGGACTCCTCGTACATCGGCCCCGAGCACCTGCTGCGGGCCCTGGCCGCCAACCCCGAGTCGGCCGCCGGACAGGCCCTCGAAGGCAGCGGCTGGGAGAGCGACCGGGTGCCCACCGGTTCCGAGCCCGAGCGCAAGCGGCCCAGCAGCACGCCCACCGTCGACGAGTACGGGCGTGACCTCACCGAGGACGCCCGCGCCGGGCGGCTCGACCCGGTGATCGGGCGGGACGAGGAGGTCGAGCAGACCATCGAGGTGCTGTCCCGGCGCAGCAAGAACAACCCCGTCCTCATCGGCGACCCCGGCGTCGGCAAGACCGCCGTCGTCGAGGGCATCGCCCAGCGGATCGTCGCCGGGGACGTGCCGAAGACCCTGGCGGGCAAGCGGCTCGTCTCGCTGGACCTGGCCGGGATGGTCGCCGGCACCAAGTACCGGGGCGAGTTCGAGGAGCGGTTGAAGAAGCTCCTCGACGAGGTGAGCGAGCACAGCGACGAACTGGTGCTGTTCCTGGACGAGTTGCACACCGTCGTCGGCGCGGGGGGAGGTGGGGACGGTGCTCTCGACGCGGGGAACATGCTCAAACCCGCCCTGGCCCGTGGGCAGTTGCACCTCATCGGTGCCACCACCGTCGACGAGTACCGCAAGTACATCGAGAAGGACTCCGCGCTGGAGCGCCGCTTCGCGCCCATCCTGATCGGCGAACCGACCGTCGACGACACCATCGAGATCCTGCGTGGCCTGCGCGACCGCTACGAGGCCCACCACCAGGTCCGTATCACCGACGAGGCCGTCGTCGCGGCGGCCGAACTCTCCGACCGCTACATCACCGCCCGCTTCCTGCCCGACAAGGCCATCGACCTGATGGACCAGGCCGCGGCACGCGTACGGCTGCGCGCCAAGACGCCGCTCTCCGACACCCGGGACACCGAGGACCGGCTCGCCGCCCTCAACCGGGAGAAGGACCAGGCCGTCGCCGACGAGGAGTACGAGCGGGCCAAGGAGATCCGCGACCGGATCAAGGACACCGAGGCCGAGTTGAAGGCGGGCGGCTCCGCGGAGGAGCAGGCGCCCAAGGTCACCGCGGAGGACATCGCCGAGGTCGTCTCCCGCACCACCGGCATCCCCGTCGCCCAGCTCACCGAGGAGGAACGGGCCCGGCTGATGAAGCTGGAGGAGCACCTCCACGAGCGGGTCGTCGGCCAGGACGAGGCCATCACCGCCGTCGCCCGCGCCGTGCGCCGCGCCCGGGCCGGCATGAGCGACCCGAACCGGCCCATCGGCAGCTTCCTCTTCCTCGGCCCCACCGGCGTCGGCAAGACCGAACTGGCCCGCGCGCTCGCCGCCGCCCTCTTCGGCGACGAGAGCCGCATGATCCGCCTCGACATGAGCGAGTTCCAGGAACGGCACACCGTCTCCCGCCTGGTCGGGGCGCCTCCCGGATACGTCGGCCACGAGGAGGCCGGTCAGCTCACCGAAGCCGTCCGTAGGCAGCCGTACGCCGTGCTGCTGCTCGACGAGGTCGAGAAGGCGCACCCCGACGTCTTCAACACGCTGCTGCAACTCCTCGACGACGGACGGCTCACCGACTCGCAGGGACGCACGGTCGACTTCAAGAACACCGTCGTGATCATGACGTCGAACATCGGTGCCGACCGCATCCTCGCGGCGGGCGTCGACGACTACGCCAAGGTCCGCGAGACGGTGATGCCGGTCCTCAACCAGCACTTCCGCCCCGAGTTCCTCAACCGCATCGACGAGATCATCGTCTTCCGCGGCCTGGAACGCGCCCAACTCCGCGACATCGTCGACCTGTTGCTGGAACACACCCGGCGCAGGCTGCACGCCCAGGACGTCACCCTGGAGGTCACCGACGCGGCGGCGGACCTGCTCGCGAACCTCGGCTACCAACCCGACTTCGGCGCCCGCCCGTTGCGCCGCACCATCCAGCGCGAGGTCGACGACCGGCTCGCCGACATGCTCCTCGCCGGCGAACTGAACGCGGGCGACCAGGCCCGGGTCGACGCGAGCGACGGAACGATCGAGATCAGCGCACGCCAGGCGGCCGCGCACTAGCCGGTCCGCATTCCCATCCCTCAGGGAGACAGGCATGAGCAGTTATCGAGTCGCGCAAGTGGGCGCGGCCGGCGGCGAGTTCACGGTCGTCGAGCGGGACGTACCGGAGCCCGGCCCGGGCCATGTGCGGATCGCCGTGGAAGCCTGCGGGATCTGCCACAGCGACACCTTCTTCGTGAACGCCGGAGTGCCGGGCGTGCAGTTCCCGCTGGTCACCGGGCACGAGATCGCCGGGCACATCGACGCGCTCGGCGAGGGCGCCGCGGACCGCGGCTGGCGGGTCGGCGACCGGGTGGCCGTCGGCTGGTTCGGCGGCAGTTGCGGCTACTGCACCCCGTGCAGACAGGGCGACTTCATCGTCTGCGAGAACCTCAAGGTGCCCGGCTGGGCGTACGACGGAGGCTTCGCGGAGCTGACCGTGGCGCCGGTCGACGCGCTCGCCCGGATCCCCGAAGCACTGCCGGCGAGTGCCGCCGCGCCGATGGGGTGCGCGGGCGTGACCACGTTCAACGGACTGCGCCGCAGTTCGGCCGGGCCGGGCGACCTGGTGGCCGTACTCGGACTCGGTGGCCTCGGGCACCTGGGCGTGCAGTACGCGGCGGCCATGGGATTCGAGACCGTGGCGATAGCACGAGGTCCCGAAAAGGCCGACTTCGCCAAGCAGTTGGGCGCGCACCACTACGTCGACAGCACGGCGGGCACCGAAGTCGCGGAGGCGCTGCGGGCGTTGGGCGGTGCCAAGGTCGTCCTCGCCACGGCGGGCAACGCCGGTGCCGCCACCGCGACCGTGGAAGGGCTGAGGCACCGCGGCGAGCTGGTCGTCATCGGGGCGGACAACGCGCCGTTGGGGATCAGCCCGCTCCAACTGCTCATGAGCGCCAAGGTGGTTCGGGGTCACCCGTCCGGCACCGCGCAGGACGTGCAGGACACCCTGGACTTCAGCGCCCTGCACGGCATCCGCCCGATGGTGGAGACCGTGCCCCTGGAGCAGGCAGGCGAGGCGTATCAGCGGATGCTGTCCGGAGCCGCCCGCTTCCGGATGGTCCTCACCCCATGAGCGAGGCGAGCCGCCGGTAGGAGTCCAGCAGGGCCTCGCGGTCGTAGGTGCTGGTGGTGACGAGGACCTCGTCGGCCGCCGTCTCCTTCAGGACCGTCTCCAGCTCGTGGGCCACCTGTTCCTCGGTGCCCGCGAGCTGTCCGGTGAGCCCGGCCTCGTAGAAGCCGAACTCCCGGTCGGTCATGGCCAGTTGCTCGACGCGCTCGGCGGGCGGCAACGGCGGGAAGGTGCCGTGCGTGCGCGAGTACGCCATCGACCAGGCCTCCGGGACGAGCAGCCGTCGGGCCGCCTCGGGGGTGGCGGCCACGGCGATCGTCCCCGAGATGACGACATACGGCTCCGGGGCCCACGGGGAGGGCCGGAAGCTTGCGCGGTAGTGGTCGATGCCGCGCCGCATCTTGTCCCGGTTGCGGAGGTCGCCGATCACCATCGGCAGGCCGGCCCGGGCCGCGATGTCGGCGCCCTCGCCCATCGCGAGCACGAACGGCGGGACGCTCAGGCCCTCGGAGGGGCGTGCGTGCGCGCCGGTGGGCGAGGTGCCCCGGAACCAGCCGAGGAGTTCGTCGAGCTGTCCGGCGAAGTCGTCGGCGTCGTCCTTGTCGCGGCCCAGCGCCTTGCGCACGCCGTCGGTGAAGCCGACCGAGCGGCCGAGTCCCATGTCGATCCGGCCGGGGAACAGCGCCTCCAGGACCCCGAACTGCTCGGCCACGACCAGGGGTTGGTGGTTGGGCAGCATCACCCCGCCCGTGCCGACCCGGATGCTCCGGGTGGCCGAGGCGACGGCGGCGGCCAGCACGGTCGGCGCGGAACCGGCGACCCCGGGCACGCCGTGGTGCTCCGACACCCAGAACCGGTGATAGCCCAGCTCCTCGGCCTCCCGCGCCAGCCGCACGGTGTCGCGCAGCGCCTCCGCGGGCGGATGCCCCTCGCGGGTGCGGGAGCGGTCGAGGACGGAGAAGGGGGTCGAGGCGATCACGGAACTCACATCGGGTTCAACGCCGGGGAGCCTCCGGCATTCCCCCGACCGGGCCGGGCTCTCACCGCCGGGACCGGACGCGTGCGTCCCGTGGCGGGTCGATGAACTGCAGCTCCAGCGTGATCGGCGGCTCCGCGAGCCCCGGCCCGCCCGCCGCCGCCCACTCCAGCACTTCCTCCGTGCAGTCGTCGTCCATCGCGAACCCCACCCAGGTGGGCCGCCCACCGGCCCGGCGCCCCGCGGCCGACGGCTGGACGACGATCACGTTGGCCTGGTCGCAGGGGCCCAGGCAGTCCGTCGTACGGACGGCGAAACCGTGCTCGGCGGCGCCGGACCGCAACCGTTCGAGCTGCCAGGCATGGTCGGTGCCGGGGTGTTTGCGCGGGTCGCCGCAGCAGCAGCCCCGGCAGACGACCAGGGTGCAGGGGCGCTCGCGGGCGGCGCCGATCAGGAAGGTACGGGGAGCGGGAGTGGCGGCAGACATGCCAAAAGCATGAGGCCACGCCTCCGGAGCGTGGGAAGGGGGTCCCGCTGTCCGCCTAAGGTGGCCCGGTGACAGCAGACAGCGGGCGGCCACTCGCCGTGTTCGACCTCGACAACACCCTCGCCGATACGGCGCACCGGCAGCGGTTCCTGGAGAACAAGCCGCGCGACTGGGACGGCTTCTTCGGTGCCGCGCCGCAGGACCCGCCGTTGGCGGAGGGCGTCGCGCTGGCGCTGGAGTGCGCCGAGGAGTGCGAGGTCGTCTATCTGACCGGGCGGCCCGAGCGCTGCCGGCGCGACACGCTCGCCTGGCTCGCCGCGCAGGGGCTGCCCGACGGGCGGGTCTTCATGCGGCGCAACGACGACCGCAGGCCAGCCCGGCGCACCAAGCTGGAGATCCTGAAGCGGCTCGCCCGCGACCGCGAGATCCGGGTCCTCGTGGACGACGACGAGCTGGTCTGCGACGACGCCGAACGAGCCGGGTTCAGGGTCGTACGGGCCCGCTGGACCGCCCCCTCCGCCGCGCTGGAGGCGGCGCAGGAGGGGGAGGGCCGGACCTGAGGGCTCTCGTCCTTACGGAGGTCAGTCCTCGTCCTCGATGCGGAAACCGACCTTCAGACCGACCTGGTAGTGCTCGATCCGCCCGTTCTCGATCTGGCCCCTGACCTGCGTCACCTCGAACCAGTCGAGGCTGCGCAGGGTCTGCGCGGCGCGGGCGACGCCGTTGCGGATGGCCTGGTCGATGCCCTCGTGAGAGGTGCCGACGATCTCGGTGACCCGGTACGTGTGCTCGGACATGCGGGTACTCCTCTCGGCCGTGACGGGCGCGTCACGCGTCACTCCACCGTGCCCCAAGGCGCGGCAGTGCGCGAGACGGCCCGTCACCCGATGTCAGCGCACCACGCTCAGTGACAGCGCGAAGCGTCCCTCCCGGTCGGTCCACCAGTGGGTCAACTCGAGTCCCGCAGTGGAGAGTTCGGTCCGCACGCCCTCCTTGCGGAACTTCGCCGAGATCTCCGTGCGGAGTTCCTCACCCGTCGCGAAGTCGACGGCGAGATCGAGCGCCGGGATCTTCACGGTCTGGTCCGTGCGGGACCGCAGCCGCATCTCGATCCACTCGTTGTCGGCGTCCCAGAGGGCGACGTGGTCGAAGTCGGCGGCGTCGAAGTCGGCGCCCAGTTCGCGGTCGACCACGGTCAGGACGTTCTTGTTGAACGCGGCCGTCACCCCGGCCGCGTCGTCGTACGCCCTCACCAGGACCTGCTCGTCCTTGACCAGGTCCGTGCCGAGCAGCAGCGCGTCGCCGGGGGAGAGCAGGGCCCGGAGACCGGCGAAGAACGTGGCGCGCTCCGCCGGGAGCAGATTGCCGATCGTGCCGCCGAGGAACGCCAGCAGCCGGGGGCCCGGTGTCTCCGGCAGGGTGAGGTCGCCGGTGAAGTCGGCGATCAGGGCGTGCACGTTCAGGCCCGGGCGCTCCTCGACGAGGGCGTGCCCGGCCTGCGTGAGCGCGCTCTCGCTGACGTCGACGGGGACGTACACGGCCAGGCCGGTGAACGCGTCGAGCAGGTGCCGCGTCTTGTCCGAGGAGCCGGAGCCCAGCTCGACGAGCGTGCGGGCGCCGGTCGCGGCGGCGATCTCTCCGGCCCGGTCGACGAGGATCTCCCGCTCGGCACGGGTCGGGTAGTACTCGGGCAACTCGGTGATCTGCTCGAAGAGTTCGCTGCCGTGGGCGTCGTAGAACCACTTCGGCGGGAGTGTCTTCGGGGTACGGGTGAGGCCCTCCAGGACGTCGGCGCGCAGGGCCGCGTCGGTGGCGTCCTCGGGCAGGGTGCGGGTGAGAAGGAACGGGCTCACGTACGGGGCTCCTTCGATGGTGCGGGTGCCAGGTCTTTCAGGGGGGTCAGGAGAACCTCGGTGCGGGTCGCGGTGAGCAGAGTGCGGTCGGGGGCCTCCTGCCAGTGCGGGTCGTCGTCGTAGGGCTCGGAGGCCACGACCGTGCGGCGGCCGGGCTCCGAGAGGTACCAGAGGGTGTCGCCCCAGGCCGTCGCGGCGATCGACTCGCCGTTGGTGACAAGGAGGTTGAGCCGGGAGCCGGGGGCGGCATGGGCCACCTCCGCCACCGTGTCGGCCAGTGCCTGGCCCTCCTCGTCGCCCGCCCGGAGCCGGTTCAGGACCAGGGCCCAGACGAACGCGGAGTCGCAGCGGGCCTCCATCGACAACAGGTCCACCGGGGGCAGGCGTTGGGCCAGCGCGGCGAGCGTGCGGGGCCAGCCGGTGACGGCGCCGTTGTGGCTGAACAGCCAGGGGCCCGTGGCGAACGGCGCCGCCGCGGCCTCCCCGTCGGCGCCCGCGAACGTCGCGTCCCGTACGGCGGCCAGCAGCGCCCCCGAGCGGACCACGCGTGCGAGGTCGGCGAAGGACTGGTCGCCCCAGATGGGTACGGCCCGCCGGTAGCGGCCCGGCACCGGGTCGCCCTCGGCGTACCAACCCACCCCGAAACCATCGGCGTTGACCGTCCCGTGCTTCTGCCGACGGGGCTCCCAGGACTGGCGGTACAGGCTGTGCGCGGGGTCCACGAGGAGCCGGCCGAGCGGCTCCTCGGGTCCCAGGTACGCCAGGTGACGGCACATCAGACGGCCCCCGAGCGGGCGGTACGGAAGCCGGAGAAGATCTGCCGCCGGATCGGATAGTCCCAGTTGCGGAACGTGCCCCGGCAGGCCACCTCGTCCACGGCGAACGAACCGCCCCGGAGCACCTTGTACTCGGGGCCGAAGAACACCTCCGAGTACTCCTTGTACGGGAACGCCTTGAACCCCGGGTAGGGCAGGAAGTCGCTCGACGTCCACTCCCACACGTCACCGATCAACTGCCGTACGCCCAGCGGTGATTCGCCCGCCGGATAGCTTCCGGCGGGGGCCGGGCGGAGGTGGCGCTGGCCGAGGTTGGCGTGCTCGGGTGCCGGGTCGGCGTCGCCCCACGGGTAGCGCATCGAGCGGTCGGACGTCGGGTCGTGGCGGGCCGCCTTCTCCCACTCGGCCTCGGTGGGCAGCCGGCGTCCGGCCCAGCGGGCGTAGGCATCGGCCTCGTACCAGCAGACATGCACCACCGGCTCGTCGAGCGGTACGGCCTCCGTGACACCGAACCTGCGGCGCAGCCACTGGCCCGCCTCCCGGCGCCAGAACCCGGGCGCCGTGACGGAGTTGCGGCGGATGTGCGCCCAGCCCTCCGTCGTCCACCAGCGCGGGTCGTCGTAGCCGCCGTCCTCGATGAACGCCAGATACGCGCCGTTCGTGACCGGTGTGGTGTCGATGTGGAAGGGCGCCACCTCCCGCCGGTGCGCGGGCTTCTCGTTGTCCAGGGCCCACGGCTCGCTGGAGGTGCCCATGGTGAACGGGCCGCCGGGGACGAGGACTTCGGCCGGGCCGGTGTACAGCGGTACCGGTTCCGGGTCCGGGGCGGTCAACGCCTGCGGGCCCGTGCGGAGCTGATGGGTGATCAGCATCGTTTCGTCGTGCTGCTGTTCGTGCTGGGCGACCATCCCGAAGGCGAAACCCATGTCGGTGAGCCGCGTCCCGCGGAAGGCGTGGCTCTCCAGTACGTCCGTCACCCGGCCGCGCACCTCGGCCGCGTACTGCCGGGCTTCCGCGGGCGGCAGCAGCGGCAGCGAGGGGCGTTCGGAGCGCGGGTGCTCGAACGCGTCGTAGAGGCCGTCGATGTCGGGCCGCATCGCGTCCCGGCCGGCGACGGCGCGGAGCAGCCACAGTTCTTCCTGGTTGCCGATGTGCGCGAGGTCCCAGACCAGCGGGGACATCAACGGCGAGACCTGGGCGGTGAGTTCGGGCTCGTCCACGCAGCTCGTCAGGAGCGTGGTGCGGTCCCGGGCCGTGGTCAGGGTGGTCAACGCCCGCTGTCGGAGCGCCTCGATATCGATGTCAGCGGACGTGTCGGCGGCGGTGTCGGCGTCGGTCATGTGCGGATGTCCTTCCCGTGCGGGCGGCTGTCCGTGCCCCGCACGCGGTCGAGCAGGTCGTCGGCGGGGCAGCGGCCCCGGACGACATAACGGTCGAAGTACGCGCGGACGGCGTCCGTGACCTCGGCGGTGGCACCCAGCCGGGGCAGGGCCTCCAGCGCCGTCGCGAAGCAGACGAGGGCGACCTCGTGCAGCTCCGGGTCGGACAGGCCGTAGCGGGCCGCGTCGATCCACAGCGGGTTGTGCGGCGCGGGCAGCCCCTGGGTCCGTTCGGCCAGCGGCTTCACGGCGCGGTACGCCGTCTCGGCGGCCTCCGGGTCGTCGAACAGCGCCGTCGTCACGGCCAGCGGCACGATCCAGCCGTCGTCCCCGGGCTGCGCGTCGATCATGCGCAGTTCGAGATGGCCGCGTGGTCTGACCGGCGGGAACAGGGTCGTGACGTGGTAGTCGAGGTCCTCGCGGGTCGGCGGCCTCGGCGACCCCGACCTGATCCACTCCCGGAAGGTCAGCTCCTCCGGGACCTCCCACGGGCCGCTGTCCTGCCGTATGCACATCACCGGCGAGTCCAGGACGTGGTCGGTCCAGGAGCCGCGCGGCTCCCCGTCCAGCGAAGGCCCGCCCGCCCGGCCGGGGCCGATCTCCATCCAGATCAACTGCCGGGTGGAGCGCCAGCCGGTCGGGCTGCGGCCGACCAGCGGGGAGTTGGCGAACGCGGCCACCAGGACCGCGCCCAGTTGGTGGGCGAGCCACCAGCGCCGCCCGAGGCCGAGCGGACCCGGCTCCTCGTGGCCGGCGTCCAGGCACACCTGCACGGACGCCGAGGTGCACATCATGCGGCGGCCGGCGGGGCCGGTGCGGTCGAGGCAGCGCTCCATCGCGTCGTAGCGCGGCTCGTGCAGGAACCGGCGCGGCGGGTGCCAGGGATCGTGGCCGACGCCGACCAGGCCCAGGCCGTCGCGGCGCAGCACCGCGCGGACGGCGTCCAGATCTTCGGAGACGGAACCGATGCACTCCATCAGGGAGGCGGCGGGCGACGAACTGAGTTCCAGTTGGCCGCCGGGCTCGACAGTGAGCGCCGACCTCAGGGGCACGGTCTTCAGTGCGGCATAGGCCGCTTCGAGTCGTTCGGGTGTCACGGGGAGCTGCGGCAGACGCAGCTCGTGGACGAGCCATTCCACTTCGACCCCGAGCGTGCGGGGCGGGCCGGTCTTGAAGCAGATGCCCTTGACCAGGGCCTCCACCTCGGGTTCGGTGACCGCGACGGCGGGCTCGGTACAGTCGCTACAGTCACTTGCCGTATCGGACATGTCGGGATCCTCCTGAGATTCCACCATGCCACCGGCCCGGTTTCGGTTGGGCCCGGGCCGGCACACTCGTACCACCCAAGACCCTCGCGGCTGGTCGCACAAGGGTGCGTATTGCCACGTTAGGGATCGGTAATCTCCGGTTCTCCGGCCGTTCGCTGAGCTCGGAAACTCCGTTGCACCACACGACCAGCATCGCTCACGATGCAGGTATGAGCACGACGGGGGAGAGCACGGGGGAGATCGCGGGGCGCGCACTCATGGCGTACACGGGGGTTGGGCCATGAGCGCGCGTCTGCGCGGTATCGCGCAGCAGACCGGGCAGATCGTGGCCGCCGGGGGCTACCGCGCGGCGGACGGGCACGAGGTGTCCATCGCCGCGGAGACCGAGGCGGCCCGCGCGGGCACGCGCCTGTACGGGCCGGAAGCGGTGCGGACACCGTCGTTCCCGCCCGTGCCGACGGTCTTCGAGGTCACCGGCGAGAGCAGCCTGGAGGCCGCCCGCCGCCTGACCGGCCCGGTGGCCGTCCTGAACTTCGCCTCCGCCCGCAACCCCGGCGGCGGTTTCCTCAACGGCGCACAGGCCCAGGAAGAGGCCCTGTGCCGCGCCTCCGCGCTGTACACGTGCCTGCTCGAGGCCCGCGGTTTCTACGACCACCACCGCGCCCACCGCGATCCGTTCTACACGGACCGGGTCATCCACTCACCGGCCGTCCCCGTCTTCCGGGACGACAAGGGCCGGCTCCTGGACGAGCCGTACGCCGCCGGCTTCCTGACCGCCGCCGCGCCGAACGCCGGAGTCGTGCTGCGGACGACACCGGAGCGCGCGGCCGAGCTGCCGCGGGCCATCGCCGTACGGGCGGAGCGGGTGCTGGAGACGGCCGTGGCGCACGGCTACCGGCGGCTGGTGCTGGGCGCCTGGGGCTGCGGGGTGTTCCAGAACGACCCGGCGCAGGTCGCGGGCGCCTTCCGCGCGCTGCTCGGGCCGGGCGGACGGTTCGCCGGGGCCTTCGAGCACGTGGTGTTCGGCGTCCTGGACCGCACACCGGGTGCCACGGTCCGGGACGCCTTCGTACGAGCGTTTCCTGAGCCCCAGCTCCAGAGCTAGCCGCTCAGCTCCTGAGCCGGCCGCTCAGGTCCAGCCGTAGCGCTCGTGCAGCCGGTGGCGGACGAGGTTGAAGCGCATCTGGTCGATCGCGCACGCCTCGCGCCGCATGCCGTCCTCGTGCAGACGCAGGACGCGGTCGACGTCGACCCACGAGTCGCGGCCGGACTTGTCCCACGGGCCGCTGCCGATCGCCACCCACTCGCGGTCGCCGTCGTGCCGCTTGCTGGAGAGCTGGACGGCGAGCACGGTCCCGCCGGGTTCACGGGCCACGACGAGGACCGGACGGTCCTTGCCCCGGCCGTCGTTCTCCTCGAACGGCACCCAGGTCCAGACGATCTCACCGGGGTCCGGGTCGCCGTCGTGCGCGGGGGAGTACTCGGTACGCACCTTGCCGACCTCGCGCGGGTCGGCCTCGGTGGTGGCGGAGGGGCCGAAACGGCCCGGGACGTTCTCATCGGTATACGCGGTCACGGAGGCACCTTAGAACGTGCCTCCGTGACCGCGGACGCCGGGCGCCGTCAGACGATCACTTCTCGTCCTTCTCCACCGGCACCCTCTGCGACGGCGGTGCCGTGCTCCCGTTCAGGGCCGAAGTCCCGCTCGGGGTCTGGCCGTTCTGGTTCATCGAGGCCAGCAGTTGGCGGGCCAGCCCGAGGCCCGTGCCGCCCATGGTGAGCGCCTTGGTGAGCATCTCCGCCATGCCGTCGGCCCCGTTGAGGACCACCATGTTGTCGACGCTCCCGAACGCGGACGCGCCGGCCTTCACGATCTCCGGCCAGTTCTCGGCCAGTTGCTGCGCGACCACGGCCTCCTGGTTCTCGGCGAGGGCCGCGGCCCGCGCCTTGATGGCCTCCGCCTTGGCGAGCCCCTTGGCCCTGGTGGCCTCGGCCGCCGCGAGACCCTTCGCCTGTACGGCGGCGGCCTCGGCCTCACCGGTCGCCCTGACCCGGGTCGCCTCGGCGGCGGCCGCCAGTTCCACCTCCTTCGCCTTGGCCTGGGCCCCCGAGATCCGGGCGTCGCGCTCGCCCTCGGCGAGGGTGCGCTTCTCGTAGGCCTTCGCGTCCGCCGGCTTGCGGACGTCCACCTGGAGCTGCTGTTCCCGCCGCTGCGCCTCGAGTTCGGCGACCCGGGTCTCCTGGACCACGACCTCCTGCCGGGCCGCCGCGTCCGCGAGCGGACCGGCCTGCTGCGCCTCCGCCGCCGCCTTGTCCCGCTCGGCCTGGTAACCGGCCTGGAGGATCTCGCTGTCCCGGGTGGCCTCCGCCATCCGCGCGAACGAGGCCTGCTCCGCCTCCGTGGCGCGCCGGTTCGCCTCCGCCTGCGCGATCCGCGCGTCCCGCTGCACGGCCGCCGCGTGCGGCATCGCCAGGTTCTTGATGTACCCCGTCGGGTCCTCGATCTCGTGGATCTGCAGCGAATCCACGATCAGACCCAGCTTCTCCATCTCCGAGCCGCAGGCGGCCCGGGTCTGGCCGGTGAGCTTGTCCCGGTCGCGGATCATGTCCTCGACCGTCAACCCGCCCACGATGGACCGGACATGACCGGCGAAGACGTTGTGCACCCGCTCCGACATCAGCTTCTGCTGATCGAGGAAACGACGCCCCGCGTTGGCGATCGACACGAAGTCGTCGCCGACCTTGAAGATGACCACGCCCCGCACCCTGAGCGGAATCCCCTGGGTGGTCACGCAGTCCACATGCAGTTCTGTCTCGTTCAGGTCCAGGGAGAGCTTGCGCACCGCCTGCACGCCGGGCAGCACCAGCGTGCCGCGCCCGGTGACGATACGGAATCCCATGCCCGGCTCGAGGCCTTCGGTACGGTGTTTGGAGCCCGAGATGATGAGTGCCTCGTTCGGCTCCGCGACCCGCCACATCGACTTGAACAGACCGATCAGTACGAGGACGGCGGCAACCGCCAGTCCCGCTACGACGCCGACAACCATCGGCATTCGCCCCCTTGTGATGGTGCCACTTACGGCACCGAACGAAGGGAGTGTGCGCCTGCGCGACACCGGGGTACAGACGTTGACTAATCCTTGTTGCAAGGTTGACGCGAACGGCCTTGAAGCAGCTCTCACCTGCTGGTAGGGACGCTCAACTGTCGTATGCCTCTGTTACGTACACGGTGCGTGGCGGTAGGTATTCCACCACCATCACCACGGTCCCCTGCTCGATCCGGCCCTTGCCGGTGGCGGCGTACGCGAGGAAGTGCTCGGCGCCGCCGCGTACCCGGACGATCACCTCGCCGACGAGCCCGGGCCCGACCGTCCCGGTGACCCGCCCCATCAGCCCGACCATCGAAGCGTCCTCCATGGTCACAGGGTACGGGCCGAACTGGACTGTGCCGCCGGGGAATCCGTGCCGATCGGCTCCGGCCACCGCTCGTGCCAGCGCAGCTCCGCCTCCAACTGGGCGGCCAGCGACAGCAGGAGGGGTTCGCTGTGCGACGGGCCCAACAACTGGGCGCCGACCGGGAGTCCGCCCGCCACGAAACCCGCGGGGACGTTGACACCGGGCCAGCCGAGGACGTTCCACGGCCAGGCGTAGGGGCAGGCGGCGATCATCGCGCGGTCGGTGGCCAGGCCGCTCAGATCGAGCAGCGCGCCAACAGCGGGCGGGGGAGCGGCTGTTGTCGGCGCGAGGACCGCGTCGTACCTCCCGAAGAACGCGCCGAACCGGTCGTGCAGGGTCGCCTCCGCGCGCCGGGCCGCCCGCAGCGGGGCCCCGCCGAGCCGTCGGCCCAGGCGGGCGGCGTCCAGGGTGCGCCGGTCGAGGAGTTCGGGGTGCGGTGCCTCGCGGACCCGCTCGGCGAGACCGACGGTGGCGCGGGGGACGAAGGCCAACCCGATCTGTCCGTAGGGCGGATCGTCCTCTACTACCGTGTGGCCCAACCGGGCCAGTTTCTCCGCGAGTTCGAGGACCCTGGCCCGCACCTCCGGTCGCAGTTCGGCCGGCAGCGCGGTGAACGGCGGCCGCAGGGAGAGCGCGATGCGCAGGCGGCCGGGGTCGCGGCCCACCGCCTCGGACATCCGCAGTGCGGGCGGCCGGTGCGGGTCCTGGGCGTGGTTGCCGCTCGCCGCGTCGAGGAGCAGGGCCGCGTCCGCGACCGTGCGCGCGAGGGTGCCGTTGACCGTGATGCCCTGGAAGGACTCGCCGCGCGGCCAGGTCGAGATACGGCCGCGCTGCGGTTTGACGCCGATGAGATGGGTCCAGGCGGCCGGGATCCGCACCGAACCCGCGCCGTCCGAGCCGAGCGCCGCCGGGACCAGTCCCGCGGCGACCGCCACCGCCGAACCGCCCGACGAACCCCCGGGCGTATGAAGGGAGTTCCACGGATTGCGGGTCGCGCCGAACGCGGGCCCCTCGGTGAACGGCCACTGGCCGAACTCGCAGGTGTTCGTCTTCCCGACGATCACGGCACCGGCCGCCCGCAACCGCCGTACCGCCTCGCCGTCCTCGGCCACCGGCGGGAACTCGCCCCGACAGCCGAACGCGGTCGGTTCGCCCGCCACGTCCGTGTCGTCCTTGACGGCGACCGGCACGCCGAGCAGCAACGTGCGGACTCCGGCGGCCAGTTCGCGGTCCGCCGCGTCGGCCTCGGCGAGCGCCGCTTCCCTCCGTACGATCCGAAAGGCGTTCAGGGAGGCCTGAGTCGACTCGATCCGGGCCAGGGCCCGCTCGGTCAGCGCCCGTGCGGTCACCTCCCCGGCGGCCAGTGCCCGGGCGGACTCGGCCAGGCCTGCGGAACGGTCGGGCGTCATGGCGGGCACCTCCTGGAGCACGTGGTCTACCGAACGGTAACGTCCGGGCGCCCGGCATGGTGCGGATGCGGCAACTTGCCCTGGGGAGCAGGTGGTTCGGCCTTCGCGACAGGCTTCCCACAGAGATCACCCAGCACTGCGCAAAGCATTGACGTACTCCTGCCCCACCCCTACCTTCTGACCGACTTGGCGAACCATGTTCGACATAGCGAACCATCGAGTTTTCGGGAGAGCCGCCCGTGACCACACGTCCCCCCACGCCGTCCCGCCGTGCCCTGCTGCGCGCGCTGGCCGCCCTGCCCGTCTCGGCACTCGCCGTGGCCGAGACCCCCGGACTGCTCGGCACGGCCCTGGCCGCCGCCCCCGCCGCCGGCTACGCCACCCGCTACACCATCGTCCCGTTCCTCAACAGCGACGACGGCACCGTCAACGTCTACCAGTCCGACGACGCCACCGACTTCCGGCTCGTCCAGGCCTCCGCCTACACCCCGCCGAGCAACCGCATCCGCGACGCCAGCGTGTTCAGGCACACCGACGGCTCCTACTACCTGACGTACACCACCCACACCTGGGAGGACGTCAGCACCACCATCGGCTTCGCGCGCAGCACCGACCGGGTCGACTGGACGTTCCTGTACGACTACACCGTCCCGATCACCGACCTGTCCCGCGCCTGGGCCCCCGAGTGGTTCGTCGACGCCGACGGCAGTGTCAACGTCATCGTGTCCTGCTCCACCACCGACGACGAGTGGATCTTCACGCCGTACCGGCTGAAGGCGACCAACTCCGCGCTGACGACGTGGAGTTCACCGGTCGCCCTGTCCGGCATCGGTTCCAACCACATCGACACGTACATCGTGCGGATCGGCTCGACCTACCACGCCTTCACCAAGAACGAGACGGCGAAGTACATCGAGTACGCCACCGCCACCAGCCTCACCGGCCCCTACACGATCTCGAAGACCGGCGACTGGGCCGGCTGGGGCAGCTACCGCGAGGGCCCCTCGGTGGTGCAGCTCGACAACGGCGGCTGGCGGATCTTCTTCGACGGCTACGGCGACGGGAGTTACTACTACAGCGACAGCTACGACACCTTCGCCACCTGGTCCGCGCCGACCGCGCTGACCACCCTCTCCGGTACGGCACGCCACTTCACGGTCATCAAGGAGACGGTGTCCGGCGGCCCGAGCCTCGCGACCGGCGTCACCCGCTCCTTCCGGTCCGCCAACTACACCACCCGCTACTGGCAGGAGGTGTCCGCCCTGCTCAACCTGCCGGTGGTGACCAGCTCCAGCACCACCGCCCTGAAGCAGGCGTCCACGTTCACCGTCGTCGCGGGCCTCGCCGACTCGACGGGCTTCTCCTGCCGGGACAGCGCGGGCAACTACCTGCGCCACTACGACTTCCGGGGCCGCTTCGACGCCGACGACGGCACGGCGACGTTCGCGAAGGACGCCACGTTCTACGCCCGCACGGGCAGCACCACCGGTGCGCTGCGCTTCGAGTCGTACAACTACCCCGGCTATTACCTGCGCCACTACAACTACCAACTCAGGGTGGACCCGACGGACGGCACGGACCTCTTCCGGACGGACAGCTCGTTCGTGCCCGTGACGGCCTGGGCCTGAGGGGCGACTGAGGGCTGTCGGAGCGGGGCAGGATGCCGGTGAAATCGATCGGCCATGGCCTGGAGGCGCTGGGCGCATGAGCAGTACGGCAGGAACCCGGATCCGCGAGCTGATCGTCACCCCGATCGCCTTCCGTGACCCGCCCCTTCTCAACTCCGACGGCGTCCATGAGCCGCTCGCCCTGCGGTGCGTCCTCCAACTCCTGCTGGAGGACGGCACCGTGGGCCTCGGCGAGTCCACGGGCGGCACGGTCCGCCTGGAGCGACTTGAGGCGGCGGCGAAGGTCGTCGTGGGTCTGGACGTCTTCGACACGACGGCCGTCGTCACCGCGATCGACGCCGCCCTGCGGCCGACCGTCGCCGACTCCCACGAACGCGGCTGGACCACCTCGGCGGTCGAGGTGGCCTGCCTCGACGCCCAGGGCAAGCTGCTCGGCCGGCCGGTCAGCGACCTGCTCGGCGGCAAGGTCCGTGACACCGTGCCCTTCGCCGCGTACCTCTTCTACAAATGGGCCGAACACCCCGCCCTCGACGGCAGACCCGCGGTGGCCGACGACTGGGGCGAGGCGCTGGACCCGGCCGGGATCGTCGAGCAGGCCCGGCTGATGCAACAGCGGTACGGCTTCCGGTCGTTCAAGCTCAAGGGCGGTGTCTTCCCGCCCGACGAGGAGATCGCCGCGATCAGGGCACTGGCCGAGGCCTTCCCCGGGCAGCCGCTGCGGCTGGACCCCGGCACGGCCTGGACGCCGGAGACATCGGCGTACGTGGCCCGCCAACTGGACGGCGTCCTCGAGTACTTGGAGGACCCGACCGCCACCGTCCCCGGCATGGCGCGGGTCGCGAAGGAGTCACCGCTCCCGCTCGCCACCGACATGTGCGTGATCGCCTGGGAGCATCTGCGGCCCGCGATCGAGCAGCGCGCGATCCAGGTCCTCCTCGCCGACCACCACTACTGGGGCGGACTGCGCAGGACCCGCGAACTGGCCGTCGTCTGCGAGGTGTTCGGGCTCGGCCTGTCCCTGCATTCCACCTCGCACCTGGGCATCAGCCTCGCCGCCATGACCCATGTCGCGGCGACCGTCCCCAACCTCGACCACTCCTGCGACACGCACTACCCGTGGAACTCGGCCGACGACATCGTCGTCCCCGGCGTGCTCGGACTGCGCGACGGCACGGTCACCGTCCCGACCGGCCCCGGCCTCGGCGTGGAACTCGACCACGACGCCCTCGACCGCCTGCACCGGCTGTACCTGGACTCGGGCAGGCACGACCGGAACGACACCGCCTACCTGCGACGGGTCCGGCCCGACTACGAGCTGCGGCTGCCGCGATGGTGAACCCGCGGTTCCCGGCGGCTGGTTGAGGTGTTCGCGGCTGCGGGGCGGTGTCCGTCGGACCGGTCCAAGTGAGCGCGCCTCTCCCGCCGCCGAGTCGGGATCGGGGAATGGCGCGCGCGGGATCCATCGCGTCCCGGCCGGGAGTCCTCGGGTTCAGGTCGATCGGCACCGCGCGGGCCCGCACACCCGCCCGGCGCGCGTCCCCCAGCATTGCCGCAGGCTCAACGCGGCCCGGTCGACGGCTCGTTGGGGAGCATCGTGTGGGGTGGCCGGTCGGCGGACGCGCGTAGCGTCGGCTCGTCGCGCAGGCGTACGAAAGTGATGGCCAGGGCGGCCGCCTGGACGAGGGCGCAGCACAGGACGACCGTGTTCAGGTGCGTCGGTGGGGTGACGGCGACGAGGATGCCGGCCACCGGGAAGGGCAGCAGCAGGAGCAGCATGGTCAGGGAGAGCGTGGTGCCGAAGGCCGTCGCGGGGATGACCAGCGAGCGTAGGGTGCGCAGGACCACGGTGAGGCCGCCGTCGCCCGCCATGAACAGCGCTATGAGGACCACATAGGCGGCGTAGGACGGGGCTTGGGGGAGTGCCAGACAGGCCGCGGAGGCGAACGTCGCGCACACCACCCCCACCCCCCACAGGTCGACACGGCTCAGGGCGAGCCGGCAGCACGTGATCGCCAGCAGGGTCGCGGCAGCGGCGGCGGACCACAGCGTGCCGACGTCGGCGGAGGAACGGCCGAAGTTCTGCACCACGATCACGGGACTGGCCGACTGGAGCAGACCCAGCGCGAGATTGGAACAGGCCAGGCCCGCCACCAGCCAGCGCAGCGCGGGAACCTTGTGCAGCATCCGCAGCCCCGTCCGCAGACTGCCCGGTGTCCGCTCGCCGTCCGGGCGGGCGGACCGCAGCGGGGTCGGCGGGGTCTGCAGGCCGAGCACGGCCGCCAGCAGGGACAGCGCCGTCAGGCATCCGAGCATCCAGCCCGGTCCCACCAGCAGCAGGAAGCCCGCGAGCAGGGGGCCGACGAGCATGGCCGTCTGGTCGATGCCGATGAGGACCGACTGCACTCCGTGGGGCCGGTTCTCCGCCCGTCTGGTGACGATCGCGCCCACCGCTTCGTTGGCCACGAAGCTGAACTGGGTGAGGGTGCCGGTCACCGCGGCCAGCACCAGCACGGTCACCGTCTCCGCGGTGCCCCGCGGCAGCATCGCCAGCGCGACGGCCGCCCCGGCCAGCACCACGGACCGCAGCAGCGAGGCGAGGAAGCACACGATCGCCGCGCCGCGCCGGTCCACCACTTTGCCGGCCAGGACGAACGCGGCGATCCGCGGTGTCCACTCCAGGGCGAACGCCAGACCCGTCAGCGACGAGGAGCGGGTGATCGCCAGTACCAGCAAGGGCATGGCGTACGTCGCCATCGAGAACGCCAGGGCGTCGCTGGTACGGGGTGCGTAGATCCGTCGGAACAGACTGCCGGACGGAACGGCTGCATGGCGACCGGCCGGAGGCCGGTCCTCGTGCAGGGTGATGGCCACGGAGTGGAGGCTTTCGGTGAGGCGTGTCACGGAAGGGGAAACGGACGGAACCGGCCTGAGACGCAATGAATTCGCGGAAGGCGGGGAGTGAGGAAATCGCCTGCGAGCAAAGGGAGTTGAGGCGTGAAATATAGCGCAGTCAAAAGAGTTCCGGCATATCCCGTGCGGACATCTCCGC
This sequence comes from Streptomyces sp. NBC_01478, assembly GCF_036227225.1. Taxonomy (GTDB): domain Bacteria; phylum Actinomycetota; class Actinomycetes; order Streptomycetales; family Streptomycetaceae; genus Streptomyces. The sequence continues at coordinate 10,439,382 of NZ_CP109444.1, forward strand.
ACGGCGTGCGCGACACCTCCCCGGGCCCGGACGACAGAAGGCGAGAAGAAAGCCGCTTTGTCGCAAATAAGGCGCGGGGTGAAGAGGCATTCACGGCATTTCCGATCGCGTCCTCGCGGCACCCGGGAACACCACGATCAGCGGGATCGTGCCCGGAGGTGTTCCGAAGGGCCTTGAGCGAACCGGCTCAGCCGAACTCGGCCATCGTGACGAACTGCGGCACGCGCGACAGTTGGCCCGGAATCATATATGTCGCCGCCAGGATCCCGAACAACGACTTCCGGGCCGGGAACTCGTCCTTGGCGAAGGTGAACGCGGCAAGGGTGTCGAAGAACAGCGCCGGGAGATACGGGGAAGGTCCTGAAGGGACCGCGTCCGGACGCGCCGCGGCGGCCACCGGCAACACGCCGGTGGCCGCCGCGCCACGTTCTGCTAGGAGGTGTGCCCGGCCTTCCCGACCTTGCGGGAGACCGTGAACCGGTCGACCTCCGCGCCGGTCGCGGCCAGCGCCCGTACCGTGAGGGTCGTCGTGCGGCCGGGGGCCGCGGGGGCGACGTCGACGCGGATGAACGAGTAGCCGGTGTAACGGACCCGGGACCAGTCCACGTTCTCGGTGACCTTGCCGTCCTTGCCCGTCCAGTACGTCGGCACCGAGTCGACCGCGTCCTCGTGGCCCTCGTAACTGTCGGCCACCGGGAAGCTGTACACGCTCTCGCCGCCCGCGCCCGCCGTCACGTACACGACACCGCCACGGGTCGGCTCGTGGGTGCCGCCGATCGGCAGGGTCCGTACGGCCTTGTCCTGGACGACCGGGTCGGTGCGCTCGTAGACGTGGTTGTGGCCGTTGACCACCAGGTCCACCTGGTGCTTCTCGTACAGCGGCACCCACTGCTCGCGCACCCCGCCCTCGGAGGCGTGCGAGCTGGTGGTGGAGAAGGCGCAGTGGTGGTGGAAGACGACGATGAAGTCGACGTCCGCACGGGCCCGGAGTTCGGTGAGCCGCTTGTCGAGCCACGCGGTCTGCTTGCCGCCGGTGTAGCCGATGTTGGCGGGGATCTCGTACGACACGTCGTTCGCGTCGACCGACACCACGCCCACGTTGCCGTGCACGAAGGAGTAGACGCCGGGAGCTGACGCGGCGTCAAAACCGTTGCCGGGCAGGGTGAAACGGGCCTCGTTGCCGCCGTAGCCGTTGGGGGAGTACCAGGACTCCATGTCGTGGTTGCCGAACGCGACCATCCACGGCACCCGGCTGGAGAGCGGCTCGATCTGCGCCAGGAACGAATCCCACTGGCGGGCGTCGTAGTTGCTCGCGTCCCCGGGCAGCCCGTGCCCGGTCTCCTCCGCGTAGCAGATGTCGCCCGCGTGCAGATGGAACGCCGGACTCTGCGCCTGGACAAGGGCGTTGAGGCCGATCGAGGTGTAACTCGGGTTCTGGTCACCGAAGGCGGTGAAGGTGAACGGCCGGGTGCTGTGCGTGCGGGGAGCGGTGGTGAAGGAGTAGATCGTGTGCGCGGCGCCCGCGTCGGCGGGGTCGAAGCCGTCGTGGCCGACGCCGTAGTAGTACGTCGTGTCGGGGCTCAGGTTGTCCAGTGCCGCGTGCACGTAGTACTGGTCGATGTCGGCGCTCTTGCCGATCCCGGTGGGAGTGAACAGGTCGCGTACCTCCGCCGGGATGCGGTGGCTCAGGTCGAGGGGGCTTCTGCCGATCCGGAGGAACGGTGTGCGGACGGGCAGCGGCACCTGCCACGACACCCGCATCTGGGTCTGCGGATCGGCGCCGTAGGCGAGATGCCGGCCGAACGGCGCGACCAGCGAACCGTGCACGGTGGACGTGGTGGAAGCCGGCACCGGCGTGGGCGTCGCCGCCGCCGCGACACCGCCGCCGCCCGCGAGGGCGACACCGGTGGCGGCGACCGCGCCACCGCGCAGCAGACCGCGACGGGAGAAGGCGCGGCGGAGGTACTCGTGTTGCTCGGGCATGCTCAGGGTGTCGGCGAGCCGGTCGGGAAGGCCCATACGAGGAGTGTTCATGGGCGCGACGCTGGCAGCGGCGGTTGAACGACCGATTGCCGTCGGCCCATGGACTGGCCATATCCCGCCCATCGCCTGGCTTGTCCGCTACGCCCCGGATGTCTCCGGTGGCCGGGTGAAGTGGCGGGCGGCGGTCAGGACGAGCACCGCCAGGGCGGCCGGAGCGGCGTACGCGAGCCGGAACTCGCCGGTGGAACCGAGCAGTCCGCTCACCGCGCCGCCGGTGACGACGCCCGCGTAGTTGAAGAGGTTCAGCCGGGCCAGCACCGTCTCCGAGGCGGCGGGCCGCAGCCGCGCGGCCGAGGCCAGACACAGCGGGGCCAGCACCGAGGCCCCCAACCCCACCCCGCCCGCCGCGAGCACGGCGAACGGCCAGCTCGGAGCCGCGGCCATGCCCACCAGCGCGCCCGCCACGACCAGGGCCGCCGTACGGACGACGGCGACGCTCCCGACCCGCTGCACCAGCTTGTCCACGGTCGCGCGGCCGACGACCGTACCGGCCTGGTACGCCGCGTACGCCATCGGCGCCACCGACAGCGACGCGCCGAGGGTCCCCCGCAGATACACCGCCGACCAGGCCGACACGGTCGAGTCCACGACGTAGACGACGAGGAGGACCAGCCCGAAGGGGAGGAGCCGCAGCCACAGTCGGCGCCCCAACGGCGGCTGCGCGGACGGCTCTTGAGAGGGAGGGGAGAAGGGAAGCGCGTGTGTGCGCAGGCAGGCCGCGACGACCAGCAGGACGCCCGCCTGCACGGCCAGCCCGTCGCCCACCGGCCGGTCCAGTTGTGCCACCCCGGCGGTGAGCAGGGCCGCGAGCACACCGCCCACGCTCCAGGCCGTGAAGAAGGACCCGAAGACGCTACGGCCGTAGGCGCGTTCGATCGCGGCGGCCCGCGTATTGATCCCGACGTCGAGGCCACCGGCGGCGAGGCCGAAGAGGACGTACGCGCAGATGACGGTCTGCGGGCCAGGGGCCCAGCCGATCAGCGTGAGGGCGACGGCGGCCGTGAGCAGGGCCCCGCGCACCGTGGCGACGGGGCCGGCGACGCGGACCGCGGCCAGCGCCAGGAAGCTGCCGACGCCCGCCGTCAGGGCCACTCCGACCAGCGTGCCGGTGGTCAGGAGCGGGGACAGCCCGAGGTGTTCGGTGACGGCGGGGACGGTTGTGTACACGGCGGCGACGGACATACCCTGCGCGGCGAACGCGAGGGTCGTCGCCCTTCGGGCACCGGCCCGGTCGGCGGAGCGCCCGACCCGGGCCCGGTCCGGAGTACTGACTGACATGCACAGACCGTAGTCAGCCGTGACGGGGCGGACGCAGGACGTCGGGGGCCGTTGAGGGGACTTCGGCGGCCAGCGCGGGCGACCGGTGCCGCCCGCATGCTTACGGTGGTCGCCCACGAGGAGGTGACCGCGATGATTCCTGCCCCCGCCCCGGCCGACCCGCCCGGGACCAGCCGCAGCACGTCCGCGACGATCCAGCCGAACATCCTGCGCTATCTCGTCATCGTCGCCGACGCACGCGGCATCGACCTACGGCCTCTGCTCAGCGAGGTCGGCCTGGACGAGACGCTCATGCGCTCCGCCGCGCTACGGGTGTCGTACCGGCAGGGCAGCGCGGTGATCCGGCGCGCGGTGGAACTCACCGGGGACGAGCGGCTGGGTCTGCGGGTCGGCGCGGCGCAGCACCTGACCGCGTGGGGCCTGCTCGGCTTCGCGCTGCTGGCCGACGACACGCTTCGGCACGCCATCGAGACCGGCGTGAACTACCAGAACCTCTCCGGCGCGATGACCGTGTGGTCGACCGGACTCGGCGAGGACGGCGCCTTCGTCCTGCGCGCCGACCTGCCCGACCCCGCCGTCGACCCGAGCGTGGCGTCCTTCCTGATCGAGGAGGGCTTCGCCTCCGTGATCACCCTGTCCCGGCTGGCCGTCGGCCCGGACTTCGCCCCGCGCGTGGTCGAGTTCTCCGCGCCGCCACCCCGCCAACGCGAGCTGTACGGCGCCCTGTTGGGCTGCCCGGTCCGCTTCCGGGCCCCGGCCGACCGCATCGTCATCGACCCCGCGTGGGCCCGCGCCCGGATGCCCGGCCGGGACCCGGTGACGTACGCCTCGACCCTGGAGACCCTCGACGCCCAACTGGCCTCCCGCACCGACCAGCAGGATCTCCTCGAAGTGCTGGAGGTGTCCGTCGCGCAGAGCCTCCCGGTCATCCCGTCCTTCGGCGAGCAGGCCCGACGGCACGCGACGAGCGAGCGGACCCTGCGCCGCAGACTCGCCGACTGCGGCACGACGTACGAGGCACTGGCCGAGGGCGTACGCCGGGAACGCGTCGAACAACTGCTGCTGCGCCCGGAGTTGACCCTGCGGGAGATCGCCCGCAGCGCCGGATTCTCCGACGAACGGGCCCTGCGCCGCGCGGTGCGCCGCTGGCACGGCGCCTCACCGGTCCAGTTGCGGGAGCGCCTCCTCGGAGCGGCGGGGCACCGCGAGTGACCTGGTCAACAGGCGTATGTCCAGGCCGCGTTCGCACGCTGCCCGGGTCAACGGGTGCGGATCCAGACCGTCTTCTCCCGCGTCCACTGGTCGAAGGCGTTCGTCGACTTCTCCGCGCCACCGAACCCGGACTGCTTCCAGCCCCCGAAGGGCGTGGTGATGTCCCCCTCGCTGTACGCGTTCACCGAGACCACACCCGCTTCGATGCCCCGCGCCAGCCGCAGCGCCGTGTCGAGCTCACGGGTCCACACGGAGGCGGCGAGCCCGTACTCGGTGGCGTTGGCCGTCCGCACCGCCTCCTCCTCCGGGCCGAAGGTCTCGACGGTGACCACGGGACCGAACAACTCCCTTGTGAGTACGGCACTTTCGGCCGGGGCGTCGGTGATCACGGTGGGCGGGTAGTAGGCGCCGTACGCGGGCAGCCCGTGGGGGAGTCCCGCGGTGTGGACCCGGGCCCCGGCCGCCCGCGCGGCATCCACGGCGCCCGCGACCCGGTCGAGGGCGGCGCGATCGATGAGCGGTCCCTGCTGGGTGCGCGGGTCGGCCGGGTCGCCGATGACCAGCTCCCGCGCCGCCGCGACGAACCGCTCCACGACCTCCTCGGCGATGCTGTGATGCACCAACACCCGTGAACCGGCGGTGCAGTTCTGCCCCATCGTCAGGAACGCGGCCTCGATCATGGCGTCGATGAGCTCGTCGCCGTAGGAGAGCGCGTCGGGCATCAGGATCTGGGGGCTCTTGCCGCCCATCTCCAGCGAGACGCGCTTGAAGTTGCTGTCGGCGGCGGCCTTGAGGATGTGGCGGCCGGTCGCGGTGGAGCCGGTGAAGGAGAGGGCCCGGACGAGGGGGTTGTGCGCGAGGGCCGCTCCGGCCTCCTCGCCGTAGCCGGGCAGGACGGTCAGCACACCCTCCGGCAGGCCGGCCTCGGTGGCGAGCGCGGCCAGGTGCAGGGCCGAGCGCGGGGTCGCCTCGGCCGGTTTCAGCAGGAGGCAGTTGCCGCCGGCGAGGGCCGGGCCGATCTTCCAACTGGCCATCGCCAGCGGGTAGTTCCAGGGGAGGATCGCGGCCCCGACACCGACCGGTTCACGGGTGACGAGACCGAGACCGTCGGGTCCGCCCGGCGCGACCCGGCCGAAGACCTTGTCCGCCGCCTCGGCGAACCAGCGGACCGACTCGATCGCGCCCGGCACGTCCCCCGTACGGCACTCGGTGATGGGCTTGCCCGCGTCCTCGCTGTCCAGCTTGGCGAGGATCTCGGCGTCGCGTCCCATCAGGTCGGCGAGGCGGAGCAGTACGGCGCTCCGGTCCCGGACCGGAAGCCGCGACCACACCCCGGAGTCGTGGACGCGACGGGCCTGTTCGGCGGCCTTGGCGACGTCGTCGGCGCTCGCGGCGGGGAGGGTGGCGAGCGGTTCCCCGGTGGCGGGGTTGACGACGTGCAGCGTGTCGTTCGTGGTCATGCCTCCTCCACCAACTCCCAGCGTCCGTCGGTCTGTCGGGCCAGACCGCGGCTGCGGAGCTCCTCCAGATAGCGGGCCATGCCGCGGTCGCCGCGCCTGCGGAACAGAGGGAAGAGCCTGGGCAGCAGGTTCGGTACGAGCATGGCGCACCGCACCAGCCGCGACTCGCCTGACCGGGGGTAGGCCTCCAGACGGGGCCTGTCCAGCAGGCTCACGACGGCCGCCACGACGTTCGCGGGCTGCTGCGGCTGGTCCTGGAACTGCATGGAGTTGCCGCCGTCCACGGCCTCCTGGCGCAGCATCCGGGTGTCGGTCGCCGAGGGCAGCACCGACCCGGCCAGGATGCCCTTGCCCCGCAGATCGAGGCCGATGGCGAGCATCGCGCCGCGCAGCCCGAACTTGGACGCCGTGTAGATCGGGGTCTCGCCCAGCGGGAAGATCCCGCCGAGGGAGACGGTGGTGACCACGCGGGCGTCCCGGGAGGCCTTCAGCAGGGGGATCGCGATCCGGGTGGCGACCAGCGGGGAGGTCAGGTTGAGGGCGATCTCCCGCTCGATGCTCTCGACGCTGCGGACGTCGAAACGCTCCGAGCTGGTCATGCCCACGTTGTTCACCAGCACGTCGAGACGCCCGTAGATCTCGGCGACGTGCTCGAACAGCCGCTCCAGCTCAGGGCGTTGGAGCAGATCGCAGCCGATGCCCGTGTGCCCGGCGCCGGGCAGCTCCGCGGCCACCTTCTCGGCACGGGCCCCGTCGATGTCGACCACGACACAGCGCGCACCGCCCGCGGCGAAGCGGTGGCACAGCGCGCTGCCGATGCCGCCCGCGCCGCCGGTCACCAGCATGACCTTGTCGGTGAAGTCGAACCGGCTCATGCCGTCGCCTCCACGCGGCGCGCGGACCGCACCGGCGGTGCCTGGCCCTCGGTGCGCCAGCCCATCTGGCGGGCGACCTTGCCGAGGTACTTCACGAACGCCCCGCTGTCGACGTAGCCGGTGTGGCGGGGCGAGTCGACGAACTTCAGCCCGCCGGACAGGTCGGGCCGCTCGGCGCGGATCATCTGCGTGAACCGCTCGGCGTTGGGCAGACCGTGACGCGTGTCGTTGAGATACCCGGCGATCAACTGCGCCTGGCTGTCGAAGAGTTGGTACGCGCCGGAGTTGGTCTCCACGAACCCGATCCCGAACAGGCCCCGGTGCTCGCGCGAGAACGACGACAGATACAGGTCGGGATGCTGCTCGTCCCCGAAGTACCGCTGCGCGACCGGCACTCTGTGCACATAGCCGGTCGCCAACAGGATCAGGTCGACGTCGTCGCTCGTGCCGTCCGTGAAGTGCACGGTGCTGCCCTCGGCGCGCGCGATGCCGGGCCGGGCGGTGATGTCGCCGTGCTGGAGGTGGTGGATCAGCATCGAGTTGATGGCCGGGTGCGTCTCGAAGAGCTTGTGGTCCGGCTTCTGCAGACCCAGGCGGGTCGGATCGCCGTTGACGATCCGCAGCAGTCCGCCGAAGACCCGCTGCGCCAGCCACATCGGCAGATGCGGCCCGCTGTTGGCGATCGTGTCCACCGGCCGCCCGAACAGGTGCTTCGGGATGAACCAGTACCCGCGCCGCATGCTGATCACCGCGTGGTCCGCCGTACGGGCCGCGTCGCACGCGATGTCGCAGCCGGAGTTCCCCGCACCCACGACCAGCACCCGCTTGCCGCGCAGCTCCTCCGCGCTGCGATAGCCGGCGGTGTGCCGGACCTCGCCACCGAACGCACCGGGAATCTCAGGGATGTTGGGGTGCCACTGCGAGCCGGTGCACACCACGACCTGCCCGTGCAGACTCTCGCGCCCGTCGGCCCGGACGACCGTCCAGGTGCCGTCCGCGTTCTTCTCCACACTCTCCACCGCGGCACCGAACTCGATCCGGTCGCTCAGCCCGTAGGCGTCGGCGAAGGACCGCAGATACGACAGGATCTGGCGGTGCGGCGGATAGTCCGCGAAGTGCTCCGGCATCGGGAAACCGCCGAAGCCCGACAGGGTCCGACTGGAGATGAAGTGGGCCGACTCGTACATCGGGCCGCCCGGGTTCTCGATGTCCCAGATACCGCCGAGCCCGGTGTGCCGCTCCAGATGCGTGTACGGCAGGTTCCGCTCCGCCAGGGCCCTGGCCATGGCCAGCCCGGCAGGCCCCGCCCCGATCACACACGTGTCCAACTGGCTGTCTTCCTTCACGAGCCTGCCTCCTCGGTCGTCCCGTTCACGGGTGGTGGAGGAACCGTATGCAGGCGCTGAGCTGCGGGAACTGACCCGTGCGGCCAGAGACCGGACCTCAGCGGCCGGGGCGTGGCCGAGGGAAGTCCGGATGAGGGCAGGCCTGACTTGATCGGACGACTGGTTCGTGAGACTGAGTCGTTATAGTGGGGTCGTGGCTCATGTGTCCGCGGCCGAGCGCCGCCCCCAGTTGATCAAAGCGGCCATCGACCTCATGACGAGGGAGGGCGTCGCGGCCGGCAGCACGCGTGCCATCGCCGCCGAGCTGGGAGTGGCCCAGGCCACGGTGCACTACACCTTCGGTACGAAGGAAGAGCTGTACCGCGCGGTCATGGACCAGCTCACGCAGGATCTGGTGGCCCAGGTCGAGCGGGCGGCGCCCGCCGACGGCGGCTTCGAGGAGACGGCGAGCGCGCTGGCCGCCGCGCTGTGGCGGACGGTTCGGGAGCAGCCCGAGAGCCATCAACTCCTCACGGAACTGAGCATGTTCGCGCTCCGCTCGCCCGCGCTGAGGGAGACCCTCGAAACCCACTACCGGGGATGGACCGAGGTGACCGCCCGCCTCATCACGGAGGCGGCCGAGCGCACCGGCCAACCTCTCGCCCAGCCCGTCGAGACGATCGCGCGCTTCTTCCTCGCCGGTTTCGACGGGCTCACGCAGCAACACCTCGCGCTCCCCGACGAGGAGGCCGAACACACCTGCCTCCAGGCCTTCGTGTCCGCCGTGGTCGCGATGGCCGGGGGCCGTCTGGAACTGGTGGCGGTACCCGTAGGCTGACCGACTCCACGCAAAGGGCGCACTCGCATCGAGCGAGTGCGCCCTTTCGCATGGGGTCGGTCAGCCGAGGCGCGCATGTTCGCGCGCATGCCCGCAGCCCGGGTGGAACTCGTCCCCGAACGGGTCGGCGAGTAACTTACAGCCGACACGGTCAGGCGACAATGTCGAATGATTCCGTCACTCGAACCGTGCATCTGAGCTGGGGCTTTCACAGGAATGGCAGGCGTCACGGTCCATGGACTAGGTCGAGCGACTTGAGCAGGTGATAAAGTCGGCCCACCGCCTACCGTTCGAGGGAGTTCGTCATGGCTGTCCTGTTGCACCGGCTGGGCCACAACGCCTACCGGCACCGAAAGCTCGTCCTGGGTATATGGCTCTTCGTGCTGGCCGCGCTCATCACCTGCGTCGGCGTCTTCGGTGGCAAGCTCGACGACCGCTTCTCGGTACCGGGCACCGAGTCGCAGCGCGCGTTGGACAGCCTGAGCAAGACCCTTCCGGAGGCGTCGGGCGCGAGCGCCCAGATCGTCTTCACGGCGCCGGAGGGGCACCGGATCACCGAGGCGCCCTACGCGGCGGTCATCGCCCGGACTGTCACGGAAGCCGGACAGGCGCCCCAGGTCAGCGAGGTCGTCGACCCCCGGACCGCCGGTGCCGTCTCGGCCGACCGGACGACGGCGATCGTCCAGGTCCACTACCGCGTGCAGACCGCGGAGGTCCGGGCGTCATCCGTGGACGCGCTCCGGGACGCGGCCCGCGCTGCGGAGAAGGACGGGCTGCGGACGTCGGTGGGCGGCTCCGTCTTCAGCAGCAACGGAGTTCACGTCGGCCCGTCGGAGATCATCGGCGTGGCCGTGGCGCTGCTCGTGCTCGTCGTCACGTTCGGTTCGCTGCTGGCCGCCGGCATGGCACTGCTGCCCGCGCTGATCGGGGTGGCGGCCGGTCTGACCGGACTGCTCGCTCTCGCGCCCGCGGTCGGCATCTCCTCCACGGCCGTCACGCTCGCCCTGATGCTGGGCCTGGCCGTCGGCATCGACTACGTCCTGTTCATCCTCTCGCGCCACCGACAGCAACTCGCCCGTGGCATCGACCCGAAGGAATCCGTCGCACTGGCCGTCGGCACGGCCGGCAGTGCCGTGGTCTTCGCCGGCGCCACCGTGATCATCGCGCTCGCCGCGCTGAGCGTCATCGGCATCCCGTTCCTGACCACCATGGGTCTAGGTGCGGCCGGCGCCGTCCTGATCGCCGTGCTGGCCGCGATCACCCTCGTCCCCGCCATCGCGGGATTCGCCGGTACCCGGCTCGCCCCCAAGCCCGGCAGCCGCGCCGCCCGACGGGCGGCCGACGCCGAGGGAACCACCGGACCCGCCACGCTGGGCACCCGCTGGACGCGGTGGGTCATCGCCAAACCGCTGCTGACCGTACTGGCCGTCACGGGCATCCTGGTCACCCTCATGCTGCCCGCCGCCGACCTGCGCCTGGCCCTTCCCGACAACGGCTCCGCCCCGCACGCCTCCACCCAGCGCACCGCCTACGACACGATCAGCGCCGAGTTCGGCCCCGGCTTCAACGGCTCCCTGCTCGTGCTGGCCGAGACCAACGACCGTACGACCGAAGCGAGTTCACGAGCCGGCGCCCAAGTGGCCGAGAAACTGCGGACCTTGAAGGACGTCAAGGCCGTCCTGCCGCCCCAGCCCACCAGCGACCCGACGCAGGGCGTCATCACCGTCCTGCCCGCTTCCGGCCCCGACAGCGTCCGCACCGACCGACTGGTCCGCGAGATCCGCGAGGCCGCGCCCGGCCTCCGTGCCACCGCCGGCGCCTCCATCGCGGTCACCGGCACCACCGCCGTCAACATCGATGTCTCCAACCGTCTCAGCGACTCCCTGCTGCCCTTCGTCGCCATCGTCGTCGGCCTCAGCCTGCTCCTGCTGATGACGGTGTTCCGGTCGCTGGTCATCCCGGTCAAGGCCGCCGTCGGTTTCCTGCTCTCGGTGGGGGCATCGCTCGGCCTGGTCGTCGCCGTCTTCCAATGGGGCTGGCTGGCCGACGTCCTCGGTGTGCCGCACAGCGGCCCGGTCGTCAGCTTCCTGCCCATCATCCTGATCGGCGTGCTGTTCGGACTGGCCATGGACTACGAGGTGTTCCTCGTCTCCGGGATGCGCGAGGAGTGGGCCCACACCGGCCGGGCCCGGCAGTCCGTCGTCGACGGCGCGTGGCACAGCGTGCGGGTCGTCACCGCCGCCGCCCTGATCATGTTCACCGTCTTCGCCGGGTTCTTCCCGCTGGACGACTCCCTCATCAAACCCATCGCGTTCGCCCTGGCCGTGGGCGTGGCCATTGACGCCTTCGCCGTCCGCATGACGCTCGTACCGGCGGTGCTTGCCCTCGCGGGGCGGGGCGCCTGGTGGTTGCCGGCGTGGCTGGACCGGCTTCTGCCCGACCTGGACGTCGAAGGGAGCAGCCTCCAGAAGGTCGTTCAGGAGAAGGGCGTACCGGCGGAGCGTGGGGAATCCGAGGTTGAGCATGCGGGTGCGGGTGCGGGTGGGGCGCGTGGGAACTCCGGGGAGTGATGGGCCGTTACGCAAATACCTGACCTTGGGGCGGAGTTGAAGAGGATTTCACCCGAGCCCCGAGCCTCAGGGTCCGATCCCCAGGGCTCGCCCGAGTCCCCGAGTTCGCCCAACCACCGTTCCACCAGCCCCCGTTCACCCCCACTCGTCCCCGGAGGCCAGAGCGATGACCCGGATCCACCCCCACGCACACCCCCACACCACCAGGCGCGCCCTGCTCGGCGGCGCCGCCCTGACCGCCCTCGCCGTGGCGACCGGCACCGGCACGGCGAGCGCCAACTCGTCCACTGCCCCCGCCAGTTGGCCGACGGTGTTCTCGCTTCCCAACGGCTTCCTCCCCGAGGGCATAGCCATCGGCAGCAGGCCGTACGCCTATATGGGCTCCCGTGCCAACGGCGCCATCCTCCGCACCGACCTGCGCACCGGTGAGGGGGAGATCCTGTCCGCGGGCGCCACCGGCCTGGTCTCGGTCGGGCTGAAGCTGGACCACGACGGCCTGCTGTACGTCGCCGGCAGCACCGGGGTCGCCAGAGTCGTCGACTCCCGCACCGGTGACGTCCTGACGAGTTATCAACTCACGCCGTCCACCGGCCACTTCATCAACGACGTCACCCTGCTCGGCGACCGCGCCTGGTTCACCGACTCGCTCGACGCGGTGCTCTACGGCGTACCGCGCGGCCGTACGGGCGAGGTCACCGCCCTGCCGCTCACCGGAGACTGGGTGCAGACCCCGGGCGTGAACAACGCGAACGGCATTGTCGGCACCCCGGACGGGCACGGCCTGATCGTGGTCAGCAGCAGCCCGGGCAAGCTCTACAACGTGTCCCTGAAGACCGGCTACGCCACGGAGATCGCCCTGAGCGGTGCGTCGGACGTGGTCAACGGGGACGGTCTGTTCCGGATCGGCCGGACGCTGTACGTCGTCCAGAACCGGCTGAACCGGATCAGCGTGTTCGACCTCGACGCCAAGGTCACCACCGCGACCCTGCGCCGTACGATCACCGATCCGGGCTTCGACGTCCCGACGACCGCCGCCCGCTTCGGCAACCGGCTCTATCTCGTCAACGCCCGCTTCACCAGCCCGCAGGCACCCGACACGACGTTCACCGCCGTCGCCGTGTCGATCTAAGACGGCAGCGGGCGGGGCTCCGGCACGACGTGCCAAGTGAGCCCCGCCCGTGGGTAGTTCGCGCCTCAGCCGTTCAGCGGTTCGGTTTCTCAGCGGCTCGGCGTCTGGTCGACCGCCGCTACAGCGACCGCTGTTGGAGCCTTCCCGGCGGTGTCCGCACCGGCCACCGCAGTCGTCGTAGACACGGCTGCCTGTCGCGGGCGCAGCAGCAGGACGCACACCAGCGCGGCGAGGAGAGTCAGCGACCCGGCCACGACCAGGCACAGGCGCATGCCGTCCAGGAACGAGTCGCCCAGCGCACCCAGTGCGCGCCCGGTGTTCGCGCCGAGGTCCATGTGGGCGACGGCGCCCAGACCGTTCGCGTCGGCGGTGGCGACGATGTTCCGCTGGGTCGCGCCCGTCACCCCGGCGTCGGTCAGGTGGCCCGGCAGGGTGTCCAGCGCCTTGGTGGAGAGCAGGGCGCCCAGGACGGCCGGGCCGAGCGCGCCGCCGACCTGCCGGAACGCGTTGTTGCCCGCCGCCGCCATGCCCGCCTGCTGATACGGCACGGAGGCCACGGCGGTCGCGGTCATCGGCGTCAGGACGGTCCCGATGCCCAGGCCGAGCAGCGCCAGCCGCCAGGCGATGGACCCGAACGACGTGCCGGCCTCGACGCCGGTCAGTGAGAACAGCGCACCGGAGATGACCAGCAGGCCACCCGTGATCAGGACGCGCGGGGCGACCCGGTGCATCAGCCGCCCGACCGGCTGGCCGACCACGATCGCCGCCGCGGTGACCATGAACAGCCGCCAGGCCGCCTGGAGCGTGTCGAGCTGCTGCACCAGGCCGAAGTAGAGGCTGAGCAGGAAGAAGAAGCCGATCAGCGCCAGGAAGGTGATCATCGCGACCAGCGTGGTGGCGGTGAACGCCGGGCTGCGGAACAGCGTCAGATCCAGCATCGGACTGGCACTGCGCCGCTCGGCGAGCACGAACGCGACCCCGCCGACCACCGCCGTGAACAGCGCCACCATGACCTTGGCGTCCGTGAAGGAACCGGCGCCGCCCTCGATCACGCCGTAGACCAGCGCGGTGATGGCGAGGGTCGCGGTGAGCTGGCCGGGCCAGTCCAGCTTCCGTCCGTGCGGGGCCCGCGAGTCGGGCAGCAGACGGGCGGCGACGACCAGCGCGATCAGCGGGACGGGCACGGAGATCAGGTAGATCCAGCGCCAGGTGGTGTGGTCGAGGATGACGCCGGCGATCAGCGGGCCGAGGGCCAGCGCGGCCATCAGTGCGGTCGCCCACAGGCCGATGAACCTGCCGCGCTCCCGGTGGTCGGGCACCGCGTGGCTGATCAGTGCCAGCGTGGTCGGGAGCAGGGTCGCCGCGCCGAGCCCGGCGAGTGCCTGGCCGATCCACAGCACCTGCACCGACTGCGCGGACAGCGCCACGGCCGCGCCGGCGGCGGCGAACAGCAGGCCCGCCTGGAACACCTTCTTGCGTCCGTGCACATCGCCGAAGACACCGGCGGTGAGGATGAACGCGGCCATGGGCAGGACGAACGCGTCCTGGACCCAGGACAGTTGGGCGGTCGACGCGTTCAGCGCCGACTGGATGGCGGGCAGGCTCACGGCGACCGTGGTCACCGGCAAGTAGGCGACGAAGACGCCGAGGCAGGCCATGACGAGGGTGGCCGCCCGCCGGTCGGGCCGACCGCTCGCCGGGGTCGTGACGTTCACGGGGAACTCTCCTTGTTCAGCGCGATGCCCTCGAACAGGCATGCGCCTCAGGATCAGCCCCAGCATGGACAATCACCAACGCACGACCGAGAAGCGATCAGAAACCTCCATCCAGTTCCTGGCTGATGTCAGACTTCCCTCATGACAGACGAAGTCGACGGGAAAATCCTCCGCGCACTGCAGTGCGCGCCGCGCGCCTCGTTCCGGCTGATCGGCGAGGTGGCCGGGGTCTCGGAGCAGACCGCCGCCCGTCGTTTCCACGCCCTGCGCCGCTCCGGGGTGATGCGGGTGGTCGGCCTGGTCGACCCCGCCGTTCACGGTGACGCGCGCTGGATCGCCCGGATCCGCTGCCGCCCCGACCGGGTCGGCCTGCTCGCCGACGCGCTCGCCCGCCGGCCCGACATCGCCTACGCGGGCCTCGCGTCCGGCGGTTCGGAGATCATCTGTGTCATCAGCGCGCCGGTCCAGGTGCCGCGCGACGACGTCCTGCTGCGCCAACTGCCCAGGTCCGCCTCGGTGCTGGACGTGAGCATCGACCTGCTCATCCATCCCTTCGGCACGTCCGGCAGAAGCGACTGGACGGGCCACGGTGGCCGGCTCACGCCCGAGCAGATCCAACTCCTCGTCGGCGAGCGGCCGTTGACCCCTACCGGACCACCCGTACGCCTCACCGAGGAGGACACCCCCCTCCTCGACGCGCTAGCGGAGGACGGCCGCGCCACCCACACCCAGCTCGCCGACGTCACCGGCTGGTCCACGGCCCGCGTCGCCCGCCGCCTGGACGCCCTGGAGAGTTCGGGCGCTCTCCTCTACGACGTCGAACTGCTCGCCGCACGCCTGGGGTTCGCGCTCAACGCCACCCTGTGGCTGCGCGTCGCCCCCGCCCGCCTCGAACGCGTCGGCGAGGAAATCGCGGGCCACGACGAGGTCGCCTTCGCCGCCGCCATCAGCGGCGACTCCAACATCATGGTGGTCGCGGTCTGCCGCGACAACGAGGACCTGTACCACTACCTGACCACGAAGGTCGCCGCCGTCCCGGGGATCGACGGCTACGGCGTGAGCATCCGCGTCCACACCTTGAAGCAGGCCACCTCACTCATCTCCCGCGGACGCCTGGTGCCCCTGGCGTTCGCCTAGCGCGGCCGGGGCGCACCGAGCCGGACCACCCGCGGCGGCGGATGATCCGGCTGGTGTGAACTGTCGTACGGTGCTTGCCACTTCGCCGCTACGGCGACGGGGTCAGCGCTTCGTGTAGATGAAGCCGACCTTGTCCACCTCGTCGCCGGAGCGTCCGTGGAAGCCGGCGATCTGCCAGCCGGACGGGGCGGTGCGGGTCACACAGTCCGAGGTGGTGGTGCCACCGGCCAGGGTGTTGCCCAGGTTGGTGGTGAACTTGGCGTAGAAGATCCGCGTGGTGTCGCTGTACTTGCCCTCGCACAGGTACGCAGACGTCACGTACTCACTGCTGCCCAGCGTCAGCGAGGACGCGGTGCCGCCCGTGCCGCCGTGGGTGAGCGTGGTCCCGTTCGCGAGGGTGACGCCGACCTGGTCGACGCGGGAGCCGGCGCGCAGCGAGATCTTGGTGGCGCGGGCGGCGGCCGGGACGCTGGGGATGTCCTGGTAGTAGTCGCCGTGCGGGCCGCCGAACTGGTCGCTGAGCTGGAAGTCCGCGCTCTGCGACCAGGTGAAGCCGACCGTGATCGGGTCGTGGTCGGAGAGCATCAGCCCGTCCGAGGTCAGGAACTTGGCGTGCTCGTTGTTGTACGAGGTCGCGTTGAGCGTCACCAGCTTGCTGCTGCGGTAGAGGACCTTGTCCACGACCTCGCAGGTGTTGGGCACGGTGGCCCCGGTCTGGTCGCACAACAGCGTGTCGCTGCCCTTGGCCGGCGCGACGCCGCCGCGGATCACCTTGACCCAGGCGTCGGTGAGACCGTTGGCCGCGCCGAACTCCGCGATCGTGTCGGCGGTGCGGGTGTAGCGGGTGTTCGTGTCACCCATCACCACGACGGCGTTGCCCGCCGAGTGGGTGCCGATGAACGAGGTGAGCTGGTTGAGGTTGTCCGCGCGGGAGGCCTCGTCGCCGTCGTTCGTGCCCGCGTTGGTGTGCAGGTTGTAGAAGTCGACGTACACGCCCTCGGAGAGGCGCTCACGCATGAACGTGAAGCCCTTGGGGGTCAGGCAGTCGCCCGAGTCGACCTGGCAGGAGTTCCAGCCGACCCGCTCGAAGTCGTCGCCGTCCCAGGCGTAGTTGGAGACGGTGTTGAGCCCGCTGCCGATGCCCGCGCCGCCGCTGGTCGCCGTGCGGTAGGGGTGGGTGTCGGTGGAGTACAGGTAGGCGTGGTAGTTGAAGTCCTCCTGCACGTTCACGATGTCGTACGGGGCGATGCGCGTGCCGATCTCGGTGGTGCTCGTGTCGCGCGGCGTCGAGGCACTGGACAACCACTCCGGCAACCCGGCGACGTTGTACGTGAGCACGCTGAAGCTGCCCGACGTTGCGGCGGCGGCCGGTGTCGCGGCGGCCACCGTGATCCCGCCGAGGGCCGCGGCTGCGGCCACCAGACAGGCGAGAAGTCTGCGCATGGGGAAGTGCCTCCTGCGGAGTGACAGAGGGGGAGGGTGAGGTGGTGCGGCGGTCACGGCAAAATGTAGCGACAAGCGCTTGCTGTGACTCCCCCTCAGCCGCACTGAATCTGGAATTCCGGGTGACCGGCGGATGGCCAAGTCCCGTTGCGTGCCCGTTTGTTGTCAGTGCGGGGGGATACGGTCCGGGACCATGGGCCACGACATTCACCTCACCCGGCGCGTGGACCGGTGGGACGAGGACGGACCGGAGATCACGGCCGACGAGTGGGAAGCGGTTGTGGCGTCCGGCGCCGAACCGTCCATGATCCCGGCCCCGTTGGGCTGGACCGGTCCCGTGCGGCGGTCCGCGCTGCTGAACACGCGTCCCGACGAGACGCGGTTCGGGACCGCGTTGTACTGGGACGGGGGGCGAGATCAGGGTGAAGAATCCGAGCGATCCGCTGATCGCCAAGATGCGGCGGACCGGACGGGCGCTCGGGCTCGGGCTCGGGCTCGGGGCGAGGGCCCAGGGGGACGACGGCGAATGCTACGGGCCAGACGGGAGACCGATTCCCTCCGCCCGCCGACGACGGTGACCGCCGTGGTTGCCGGCGATGCCCTACGGCCGCGCCAAATGCCGCATGGTCAGGGCCAGTTGGAGCCGTAGTCGCCCCTGCGGAGTCCGCACCGGCCAGCCCAGCAGTGACTCCGCGTGGGTCAACCGGTCCTGGAGCGTGGAATGGTGGACGTTGATCTCGGTGGCCGCCGCGCGCAGGCTCGTGGTGGTGGCGACGGCGTTCAGCGTGGCCAGCAGCCAGGGGGCGTTCGCCGCCGCGGTTTCCACGTCGTGGACGTCGGGGGGTGGTTCGGCGCCCGGTGCGACGAGTTCGGCGAGGAGGGCGATGCCGCCGAGTTCGTCGGCGTGCACGACGCGCCGGCCGGGGTCCTGTGCGCTGCCGTCGGAGGTGAAACGGAGGGCGGTGCGGGCGGCGGCCCAGGAGCGGGGCAGCTCCAGTACCGGGACGGCGGGCCCGATGCCCAGTCGTCCGGCGGGCAACTCGACCTCGGTGTGCGGTGGTTGGGCGCCGGTACGGTCCGGGGCCGCCTGCGGATCACCGTCCGGGTGCGGGGCGAGGGGGACGGGCCGTGCGGCGGTGTCCCGGGACGCGGCGACGACCCGGGGCGGTCCGTCGAGCGGGGCGACGACCCTGGCCCGGGTCGTGGGGTCGGCCGGGTCGAGGCCGAGACGGCGGGCCGCGTGCAGCCGGGCCGCCTCGGGTGCCGTCGCGTCGAGAAGGGTCTCGATCGACTCGGGGTCGTCGAGGGGAACACGGCCCCGGGTGCGATCGAGCACGATCCGTACGGCACCGGCCGCGCGCTCCAGGATCACCGCGTCGACGACACTGGGCGCCGCCTGCGCCGTACGCTCCAGCCAGAGCGCGGACACCCCGCCCGGCGTCAGCGCGGCCGACGGCCAGGCGGGATCCGGCGCCGACGCGCTGTCCCTGCGCGTACCGTCCGCCTCCACCCGCACCCGGACCCGCCGCTCGGCGTCGACCAGCCGCGCGGCACACCCGGCCAGCACCGCCGCCCCACGCACCAACGCCTCAAGCCCTGCCCGCGACTCGGCAAGCCGATCGAAGTACCCGATGACCCGCACGGCGGCACCGGCGTCCGGATCCAGCGCGGTCAGGCGCCCGGCCAGCTCTTTCATATGCCCATGGTGCGGCATGGAACGGATGGAGAGGAGGGATGGGGGCGGGGGAGTGTACGGGGGCTGTCTTCGGAGCGGCGCAGGAGCCTTCCTGGCGTGCAGGGCGTGCAGGTGTCCCACTCGTGCACGGCGCGCTCGTGTCGCCGCGGTTCTGCGGTGACGCCATCGGCATCCGAGGAACCGGCGGGAGGGGGAGCGAGGGCAATGGGACGCGGGCACCGTGCGCGGGCTGGCTTCGGTGTCGGCCGCCCCCGACTTCCAGCCGCCCCGGGATCGGCTTCAGCGCGTCCCCGAGTCGCCGCCCCTTCAGTCACCTCCGCCGAACGCCCCGAGCCACCCCTTCCCGCTGCCTCCGAGGCGACTCACCAGAGCCACCACGGCACACCGGCATCACCGCAGCCGCCCGCTCCGCTCAAGCCGTCGCGAACAACCGCCGCAGCCAGCTCACATGGGCCGCCCGGGCCGCCTGGGACACGGCCGCCTGGGGGGCGAAGCCGTCGAAGCCGTGGAAGCCGCCGGGCCAGACGTGGAGTTCGGCGATGCCGCCCGACTGCCAGAGGCGGGACGCGTAGGTGACGACCTCGTCGCGGAAGGTCTCCGCCGAGCCGACGTCGAGGAAGGCGGGAGGCAGGCCGGTGAGGTCCTCGGCGCGGGCCGGTGCGGCGTACGGCGACACGTCGGGGCCGCCGCGTCGGTCACCGAGGAGGGCGGTCCAGCCGGTCTCGTTCGCCGTGCGGTCCCAGACGCCGACGCCGACCATCTGGTGCGCGGACGGAGTGTCGTTGCGGTCGTCGAGCATCGGGCACAGCAGCAACTGCCCGATCGGACGCGGTCCGCCCCGGTCCCGGGTGAGCAGGGCCAGCGCCGCCGACAGCCCGCCGCCGGCGCTCGCGCCCATGACGACGATCCGCTCCGGATCACCCCCGATCTCCTTCGCGTGCTCCGCCGTCCACAGCAGACCGGCGTACACGTCCTCGATCGGCGCGGGATGCGGATGCTCGGGCGCCAGCCGGTACTCCACCGACACGACCACCGCGTCCAGTTCCCGCGCGTACTCCAGCGCCCCGGTCACCCCGACCCGCCTGTCGCCGAGCACCATCCCGCCGCCGTGCACGTGATAGATGACGGGCAGCGCGCCCGCCGTCGCCGGTGCGGTCGGACGGCAGATCAGCAGCGAGATGTCGGGCTCCCCGACCGGTCCCGCCACCTCCCTGTCCTCGACGGCGAAGGCCCCGTCCAGGGTCAGATCCATCTCGGCCAACTGCGTGATCCCCGGACCCCGGCGGATCTCCTCGATGTCCTCCAGAGACATCCCCGGTGAGATGAACTCCTTGATCAACTCCAGCGCCCCGGCGAGTTCCGGGTCGAACGGGGGCGGGGGCGGGACGGACGACGTCATGCGCTTCTCCTGACACTGGGCGCTGCGGCTCGTACGGCCATCCTCCGCGCGTGGGCCCCGGATCCGCCCACCGCCGTCCGGCGGAACCTCTCCGCCGGACGGCGGGTGCCTTGCCAGGACGTGATCTGTTGTTCACCTGCGGGACGTGGAAGTGATCCCTCGCGCCGACAACGATGTCCAAACCCTCATGGATCACCCCATCCATGCCACTAACCACCTCCCCCCACTCCCGCACCAGGAGCACCACCCGTGAACATCTCCCTGACCGGCTGGCTGCTGACGGTCGCCGCCCTGTGCGCACTCGTCGGAGTCGACTTCCTCATCGGCCGCAAACCCCACGACGTCTCCATCAAGGAAGCCGGCGTCTGGACCGTGGCCTGGGTCGTCCTGGCCTGCCTGTTCGGACTCGGACTGCTCTTCTACGGCGGGAGCGGACCGACCGGGGAGTTCTTCGCCGGGTACATCACCGAGAAGTCGCTGAGCGTCGACAACCTCTTCGTCTTCGTGCTGATCATGGGCAAGTTCGCGGTGCCCTCGCAGTACCAGCAGCGCGTCCTGATGGTCGGCGTCCTCATCGCCCTGGTGCTGCGCGCCGGCTTCATCGCCGCCGGCGCCGCGATCATCTCCACGTTCTCCTGGGTGTTCTACCTCTTCGGCGCCTTCCTGATCTGGACCGCGTGGAAGCTCGTCCAGGACGCCCGCAAGGGCGGACA
Source organism: Streptomyces sp. NBC_01478 (assembly GCF_036227225.1). Classification (GTDB taxonomy): domain Bacteria; phylum Actinomycetota; class Actinomycetes; order Streptomycetales; family Streptomycetaceae; genus Streptomyces. The sequence continues at coordinate 10,460,215 of NZ_CP109444.1, forward strand.
CGAGGAGGACTACGAGGAGAACAAGCTCCTCAAGATCGCCGAGCGCCGCTTCGGCGTGGCCGACCGCTACCACGGCACCAAGCTGTTCATCACGGAGAACGGCAAGCGGATCATGACCCCGATGCTGGTCGTGATGCTCGCCATCGGCTCCACCGACGTGCTCTTCGCGCTCGACTCCATCCCCGCGATCTACGGCCTCACCCAGGACCCGTACATCGTCTTCACCGCCAACGCCTTCGCCCTGATGGGCCTGCGCCAGTTGTACTTCCTCATCGGCGGCCTGCTGAAGAAGCTCGTCCACCTCAGCTACGGCCTGTCGATCATCCTCGGCTTCATCGGCGTCAAACTGGTGCTGCACGCCCTGCACGAGTCCGGGGTGCACGTCCCGCAGATCTCCATCCCCTTCTCCCTCGGCTTCATCGTGCTCGTCCTGGCCGTCACGACCTTCACCAGCCTGCGGGCCACGAGGACGCAGAGCGCTTGACTTCGAGAACGCTCGAAGGCCTACCGTCACGAGGGAAGGCGAAGGTCCGGGCGAACTGTGAAACGGAGTCGGGCATGCGGGTCGGCGTACACATCAACCGGTTCAACCATCCCGGAGGGCCGGCGGCGATCGGGCCCGAGCTGGCCGCGGCGGGCGCCGCGGCCGAGGCGGCGGGCGTCAGTTGGCTCTCGGTGATGGACCACTACTTCCAGATGGAGTTCAACGGCGGCGCCGAGGACGCCATGCTGGAGGCCTACACGACGCTGGGGTTCCTGGCCGGCCGCACCTCCACGGTCCAGCTCGGCGCGCTGGTGACCGGTGTGACGTACCGGAATCCGGGGCTGCTCGCGAAGATCGCCACCACGCTCGACGTACTCTCCGGCGGCCGGGCCACGCTGGGCATCGGGGCGGCCTGGTACGACCGCGAGCACCACGGGCTCGGCGTGCACTACCCGCCGGTCGCGGAGCGTTTCGAGCGGCTGGAGGAGACCCTGCGGATCTGTCTGCAGATGTGGGACCCGGAGGCGAACGGCCCCTTCGAGGGCAAGCACTACCGGCTGGCCGAGACCCTGTGCGTGCCCGCGCCGGTCAGCAGCCCGCACCCCGAGATCATGATCGGCGGGAGCGGCGAGAAGAAGACGCTGCGCATGGTCGCCCAGTACGCCGACGCCTGCAACCTGATCGTGTCGACACCGGAGGAACTGCGGCACAAGCTCGACGTGCTGCGCGGTCACTGCGACAGGCTGGGACGCGACTACGACCGTATCCGCAAGACGATCGTCCACGGCGGCGAGTCGGTCACGACGGGGGACACCGACGCGTTCCTGCGGGAGATCAACGGCTTCACGAAGCTGGGGATCGACACGGTGATCCTGGGCCCGCGCACCGGCGAACCGGCCGAGTGGATCGAGCGGTTCGTGGCCCCGGCGGTACCGCGCCTGGCCGAACTGGACTGACGTGAACTGACGGGAAAGGGGCCGGAGTCGATGTCAACTCCGGCCCCTTTCACGGTGCGGCGGGGTGCTTCGATCAGGCGGCGACGGCCTCGCCCGCGTGGCCCTTGAGCTGGGAGAGGACCTCGGTCAACTGGGCGACGACCTCGGCGTCCTCGGACGGGTGGGTCTCGGCGAAGCGGACCACGGAACCGGGGATCGAGAGCTTGAGCTCCTCGATCACCTTGCCGCCGGCGATGCCCACGGCCTTGCGGGCCTCGTCCTGCGCCCACACGCCGCCGAACTGGCCGTAGGCGGTGCCGACCACGACGACCGGCTTTCCACCGAAGCCGCTGGCGCCGTAGGGGCGGGACAGCCAGTCGATGGCGTTCTTCAGGACGGCCGGGATGGTGCCGTTGTACTCGGGGGAGAAGAAGAGGAACCCGTCCGCGGCACCGGCGGCGGCGCGCAGCTTGGCGGCGGCGGCCGGGACGTCGCCCTCGACGTCGATGTCCTCGTTGTAGAACGGGATGTCGGCGAGACCCTCGAAGATCTCGATGTCGGAGCCCTCGGGCGCGAACTTCACGGCGGCCTCGGCGAGCTGGCGGTTGTGCGAGCCGGCACGCAGGCTGCCGACGAGCGCGAGGATACGAACAGACATGGGGACTCCAAGAGGGGGGCTGAAACACTGCCGTTACGATCCGGACCGAGGTCCGCTTAAAAGTTGTACCAGGCTAAGCGGACCGCGGTCCAGTTTTGTTCCGAGTGCTTTACGCTGTCTTCATGTCCAGCGCCCTGCCACCCTTCCCGAAGCCCGAGGAGTCCATAAGCGAACCCCAGTTGCTGGAGGTCCGCTCCTTCACCGACGAGCCCTGCCTGCGCGCCGACGCGGCCCGCAACCGCGCCAAGCTGCTGGAGGCCGCCGCCCGGCTGATCGCGGAGCACGGAGTGGCCGGCGTCACCATGGAGGCGGTGGCCGCCGCCGCCCAGGTCGGCAAGGGAACGGTGTTCCGCCGCTTCGGCGACCGCACCGGCCTGCTGATGGCGCTGCTCGACCACTCCGCGCAGACGCTCCAGGCCGACTTCATCGGCGGCCCGCCCCCGCTGGGCCCGGGAGCCCCACCGGTCGAGCGGCTGCGCGCCTTCGGCGTGGAGGTGCTGCACCGCCATGCCGAGCATCTGGACCTGCAACTGGCCGCCCAGCCGGAGCCCACCCGCAAGTTCGCCCACTCCGCGCTCCGGGCGCTGCACACCCACGTCATGATGCTGCTGCGGCAGATCGTGCCGGACGCCGACTGTGAGCTGCTCTCCCAGACGCTCATGGCGTATCTCGACCCCGCCCTGATCAATCATCTGGCCCGGCAGTGCGACATGCCCATGGAGCGGCTGGAGGCCGGCTGGACCGACCTCGTCGCGCGCGTGACCCGTACGCCGTCGCCCTGCTGATTCCGGCTCAGCCGAAAGAGGCGAACAGGTCGAGCATGCCCTGCGGGGCGTCCTCGCGGAACATCAGCACCCCGTTCGCCGCGGACTCCGCCGCCGACTCCTCGCTGCGCGGGAACAGCTTCTCCTCGTACGCGGCCAGCGCGGCCTCGGTGTCGCCCGGGTGCGCGGCCAGCGCCTGGCCCAGTTCGGCCCCGTCGAGCATGGCCAGGTTGGCGCCCACACCCGCGAACGGCGACATCAGATGGGCCGCGTCGCCCAGCAGCGTCACCCCGGGCACCCGATCCCAGCGGTGCCCGATCGGCAGCGCGTGGATCTGCCGCGGGGTCAACGGCCCGTCCGCGTCGGCGAGCAGCGCCCGCAGGCTCTTGTCCCAGTCCGCGAAGTGCTCCAGGGTGTACGCCTTCGCCGCCTCGGTGTCCGTGAAGTCGACGCCGTCGAACGCGTCCTCGGGGACGGCGAGCGCCACGTAGATGTGCAGGCTCCCGTCGGTCTCGCGGTGGGCCAGGAAGCCCTTGCCCGCACCGAGCGCCATCATCATGCCGCCGCCGACGACCTCGGCGCTCACGGGATGCCGCAGATCGGCGTCCGGCAGGTCCACCTCGACGAACGAGATGCCGGTGTACGCGGGCTTCGCGTCCGACAGCAGGGACCGCACCCTGGACCAGGCGCCGTCCGCGCCGATCAGCAGATCGGTGGTGAAGGAGGTGCCGTCCGCGAGTGTCACCTCGTGCCGGCCGGCGTCGAGCGGGCGGGCGCCGGTGACCTTCGCGCCCCAGCGGACGGTGCCTTCGGGCAGCGAGCCGAGCAGCAGATCGCGCAACTGGCCGCGGTCGACCTCGGGGCGCCCGCCGGTGCCGTCGTCGGGGTCGTCCAGGAGGACCGTGCCGGCCCGGTCGAGGACGCGCGTGGCCTCGCCGCCCGGGTTCACCAGCGCGCGGAACTCCTCGTACAGGCCCGCAGCGCGCAGCGCCGGCTGGCCCGAGTCGTGGTGGATGTCGAGCATGCCGCCCTGGGTGCGCGCGGCGGGGGAGGCGTCGAGGTCGAAGACGGCCGCCTCGATGCCGTTGACGTGCAGGACCCGGGCGAGCGTGAGCCCGCCGAGTCCGCCGCCGATGATCGCGACGGTGTGATGGGGGGTGGTCATGATGGGCCTCCTTGAAGCGAAGTGGCCGGGAAACGGCGTCAGTTGGGAGGGACGGCGGTCCGCTCGATCCCGTTGATCAGTGCCTGGAACCGCCACGACAGGCGGGCCTCGGGCGCCCCCGCGAGCAGTTCGCCGGAGCGGGCCGCGATGTGCGGGTGGGTCCGGTCGGACGCGGTGCGCACGGCGTCGGTCAGGGCGTCCCAGTCGTCGCGGTCGGTGTCGTCGGCCGAGTGCTCGGCGGCCGTCGCGGTCGCCTGCTGGAGCAGCAGGTCCACACCCCACGCGGCCTGCGCCGGTGGGACACCGCCCTCGTCGAGCAGCGCCAGCAGGGTCTCGATCAGGTTCAGGTAGTGCGGGCCGCTGGGCCAGGCCGTCAGTGCCGAACGGGCGAGGCTCGGGTGCTCGAAGAGCATCGCGGTGTACGCCGTGAGCATCTGCTCGAGCCGCTCACGCCAGGAACCCTCGGTGGGCGCGGGCCCGATCGTGCCGAGCAGCTCGTCCAGGACCGCGGCGTGCAGCTCCGCGGTGTTGCGGACGTACACGTACAACGAGGCCGGACCGGTGTCGAGCTCCTGGGCCAGGCGCCGCATGGTGACCTTGTTCAGGCCCTCCGTGCGGAGGACCGTCACAGCGGTGGCGACGATGCCCTCCCTGCTCAGGGCGGGTTTCGCCGGTCGGTCACGGCGGCTGCGCGGGGTGTCGGGGCGAGCTGTCATGCCTCCACGGTAGCGAACATGTTCGCTCCGAACAAGTTCGTGACGAACATGTTCGTAAAATACCGGACCATGCTGCTCTCGTGACGGCCGTTCCCCCGCCGCACTCTTCGGCCCCGGCTTCTGTCAAGATGCCGTACGTCATGGTGCAGATACCGAAAACGCCCGCAGCTTTGTCGCCCGCACCGCGCTCCGTGCCCACGAGCGCCGATGTGGCCCGCCTGGCCGGCGTCTCACGCGCGACCGTCTCCTACGTCCTCAACAACACCAGCGCCGTACGGATCAGCGAACCCACCCGCCGTCGCGTCCACGAGGCCGCCAAGGAACTCGGGTACGTCCCGCACGCGGCGGCCCGCAGCCTGCGCGCCGGGCACAGCCGGATGGTGCTGATGCCGGCGCCGAACGTGCCGGTGGGACTGCTCTACAGCCAGTTCATGGCCGAACTCCAGTGGGCGCTCAGCCGCCTCGACTACACGGTCGTGCAGCACGGCTCAGTCGGGCTGCACGGCGACGAGGCCGCCCGCGCCTGGGCCGAACTCCGCCCGGTCGCCGTCCTGGTGCCCGGCGCCGGACTCGGCCCGCAGGGCGTCGCCGTCCTCAAGCGCTCCGGCGCCCGGGCCGTCCTCACGCTCGGCCCCGAGCGGGTCGAGGGCGCCCACGCCCTCCTCCTGGACCATGTGAGCGTCGGCCATCGCGCCGGCACGCATCTGCACGCCCGCGGCCGGCGCCGGATCGGTGTGGTCGTGCCCGAGGAGCCCGGACTGGAGGCCTTCTCCCGGCCCCGCCTCGAAGGAGTGCGCCGCGCCCTGCTCGACACGGACGCCACGGTGACCGAACTCCCGCTCGCCTACAGCGAGGAGAGCGCCGCCAAGGTGGCCGCGGGCTGGCGCGCGCTCGGCCTCGACGCCGTGTTCGCGTACAACGACGAGTACGCGATGCTGCTGATGCGCGCCCTCCAGGACGAGGGCATCCGCATCCCTGAGGACACGGCCGTGATCGGTGCCGACGACCTGATGATCGGCCGGCTGCTGCGCCCGCGCCTGAGCACCGTCCACATCCAGTTGCCGTCCGGCCGCGACCTCGCCGAACTGGTCGACAACGCGGTCCGCGAACCCGGCGCCCTGCCCGGCACGCACGAACTGCTCGGCGCCTCGGTGGTGCACCGCGACTCCACCTGACCCGGGCCGACTCGGGCCGGCCCGAGTCGGAGAACCGTGCCCGGGGCGAAACGGCCGTACGCGGCTAGGATGTTGCATGCTCAACCAGACGGGGATGCGTGCGACCACCGGGCGCGGCCCCCACGGCTGCGCCGGATCACCGCATCCCGGCACGCGGCCGCTCAACCGGCCGCGAGGACACGGGACTTGCGCCGCCCCGGGCGGGTCCCGCCGGTGACGGATCGGAGAACCGCCATGCCTCTGCTCGACCCCAAGACCTGGCAGCCCCGCCCCCTGTCGGGCCCCGAGTACCCGGTCACCGAGCCCGCCACCGGCGATACGCTCGGCACCGTCACGCTCGCCGCCGCCGAGGACATCAGGCCGGCCGTGCGGGCGGCCCTCGCCGCGCAGGCCGAGTGGGCGCGCGTCCCGCACTTCGTCCGCGCCGGTGTGCTGCGCAAGGCAGGTGACCTGTTCGCCGCGCACGCCGAGGAGTTGCGCGAGTGGCTCGTGCGGGAGTCCGGGTCGATCCCCGGCAAGGCGGACTTCGAACTGCACGTCGCCGCCCAGGAGTGCTACGAGGCCGCCGCGCTCGCCTCCCGCCCCGCGGGCCAGGTCCTCCCCACGGAGGCACCCCGGCTGTCGTACACCCGCCGCATCCCGGTCGGAGTCGTCGGCGTGATCGCGCCGTTCAACGCCCCGCTGATCCTCTCCATCCGCTCGGTCGCCCCGGCGCTCGCGCTCGGCAACGGGGTCGTCCTCAAGCCGGACCCGCGCACGGCGGTCTGCGGGGGACTCTCACTCGCGGCGGTCTTCGCGGAGGCGGGCTTGCCCGAGGAACTGTTCCAAGTCCTGCCGGGCGGTGCCGAAGTGGGTGCGGCCCTCGTCGCCGACCCGCAGGTGCCCGTCATCTCCTTCACGGGCTCAACTGCCGCCGGGCGCGCGGTCGGTGAGGCGGCGGGGCGTCATCTCAAGCGCGCACACCTGGAGTTGGGCGGGAACTCGGCCCTGATCGTCCTGGCGGACGCCGACCTGGACGCGGTGATCTCGACGGCGGCCTGGGGTTCGTTCTTCCACCAGGGCCAGATCTGTATGACCACCGGCCGCCACCTCGTGCACGAGTCGCTCTACGAGGAGTACGTCGAACGCCTCGCCGCCAAGGCCGACTTGCTCGCCGTGGGCGACCCGCACCGCGCGCAGGTCCACCTCGGCCCGATCATCGACGCCGCCCAACTCGCCAAGGTGCACGGGCTTGTTGAAGCCAGCACGGCAACTGGCGCCAGGCTGGCGGCCGGTGGCACGCACGAGGAACTCTTCTACCGGCCGACCGTCCTCGCCGGCGTCGACGACGACACCCCCGCCTACGCGGAGGAGGTCTTCGGCCCGGTGGCGCCGGTACGGTCCTTCGCCACCGCCGACGAGGCGGCCGCACTGGCCGCGGCCGGGCCGTACGGCCTGTCGCTCGGGATCGTCACGCGCGACAGCGCCCGCGGCCTGGACCTCGCGGAACGCATCCCCACCGGGATCGTCCACATCAACGACCAGACCGTGAACGACGAGGCCGTGGCCCCCTTCGGCGGGGTCGCCGCGTCCGGCACCGGCGCCCGCTTCGGCGGCGAGGCCAACCTGGAGGCCTTCACCGACGTGCGCTGGACGACGGTGCGCGGAGACGTGGCGTCGTATCCGTTCTAGGTATTTTCTGAACGGCGGGGCCTACTTGCCGTTCTGCTCGGCCTGCGCCTGCTGCTCGGCGACCGACTTGCGGACCTCGTCCATGTCGAGCTTGCGGGCCTGGCCGATGACGTCCGTCAGGGCGGCCTCCGGCAGGGCGCCGGGCTGGGCGAACACGGCGACGCGGTCACGGACGATCATCAGCGTGGGGATCGACTGGATGCCGAAGGCCTGCGCCAGCTCGGGCTGGGCCTCGGTGTCGATCTTGCCGAAGACGAGGTCCGGGTTCTCGTCGGCCGCCTTCTCGTAGACCGGGGCGAACTGACGGCACGGCCCGCACCAGGACGCCCAGAAGTCGATCAGGACGAAGTCGTTGTCCGTGACCGTCTGGTCGAAGTTCTCCTTGGTGAGCTCCACGGTGCTGCTCATGACGTGATTCCCTCTTCCTCGATGTGGGGGCGAAGCCGTCCCGGACAACACGGTCGTCCGGTCCCGTATTCCGCGCCCCTACCCGTGTGGCTTCAGCGCACACCACCCAGCAGACTGGCCCCATGACGGAAACGGAATCCATCGTGTACGACGTCGTGGTGGTCGGGGCCGGGCCCGTGGGGGAGAACGTTGCCGACCGCACCCGTGCGGCCGGTCTCTCCACCGCGATCGTGGAGAGCGAACTGGTCGGCGGCGAGTGCTCGTACTGGGCGTGCATGCCCAGCAAGGCCCTGCTGCGCCCGGTCATCGCCCGCGCCGACGCGCGCCGCGTGCCCGGCCTCGGCCACCTCGTCCAAGGCCCCCTCGACACCGCCGCGGTGCTCGCCCACCGCGACTACGAGGCCTCGGGCTGGAAGGACGACGGCCAGGTCCAGTGGCTCGACGGCATCGGCGCCGACCTCTACCGCGGCCAGGGCCGCCTCGACGGCCCCCGCAGGGTGACGGTGACGGGCCCCGACGGCGTACGGCACGTCCTCACGGCCCGGCACGCGGTCGCCGTGTGCACCGGCACCCGCGCCCTCCTCCCCGACCTTCCCGCGCTCGCCGACGTCAAGCCGTGGACCAGCCGCGAGGCCACCAGCGCCAAGGCCGCGCCCGGCGGGCTGATCGTGGTCGGCGGCGGGGTCGTCGCCGTCGAAATGGCCACCGCCTGGCAGGCGTTGGGCTCCCGGGTCACCCTCCTCGTCCGCGGCAAGGGCCTGCTGCCCCGCATGGAGCCCTTCGCCGGCGAACTGGTCGCCGACGCGCTCGCCGAGGCCGGCGTCGACCTGCGCACGGGCACCTCCGTGGTGTCGGTGACCCGTGAGAACGGCACCGTCGTCGCCGTGACCGACACCGGCGACCGCATCGAGGCCGACGAGATCCTCTTCGCCACCGGACGCGCCCCGCAGACCGACGACATCGGCCTCGACACGATCGGCCTGGAACCGGGCTCCTGGCTGACGGTGGACGACACCCTCCGTGTCCAGGACAGCGACTGGCTGTACGCGGTCGGCGACGTCAACCACCGCGCCCTCCTCACCCACCAGGGCAAGTACCAGGCACGCATCGCGGGCGCCGCGATCGCCGCCCGCGCCGAAGGCGTCCCGCTGCTGGAGACCGACCCGTGGGGCGCCCACGTGGCCACCGCCGACCACGACGCGGTACCCCAGGTCGTCTTCACCGACCCGGAGGCCGCGTCCGTCGGCCTCTCCCTAGCCGAGGCCGAAGCGGCCGGCCACCGCGTCCGCGCGGTCGACGTCGAGTTCTCCTCGGTGGCGGGCGCCGGCCTCTACGCCGACGGCTACCGGGGCCGCGCCCGCATGATCGTCGACCTCGACGACGAGACCCTGCGCGGCGTCACCTTCGTCGGCCCCGGCGTGGGCGAACTGATCCACTCCGCGACCATCGCGGTGGCCGGCCAGGTCCCGATCAACCGCCTGTGGCACGCGGTCCCGTCGTACCCGACGATCAGCGAGGTCTGGCTGCGCCTCCTGGAGGCCTACCGGGGCTGAACATCCCCAATTCGTCGGCCAGTTGACAGCCGATCCGCTACGGCAGCTCGAAGCCGAGCGCAGCCGACGCCACGTCCGGTGCCGGCTGCGCCCAGCGCTCCGCCATGGCCTCGTTCGACGACAGTGAGCGCAGCTCGGCCCGGTCCAGGTAGAGCAGGCCGTCGAGGTGGTCCGTCTCGTGCTGGACGATCCGCGCGGGCCACCCGGTGAACACCTCGTCCACCGCCCGCCCGTGCTCGTCCTGCCCGGTCAGCCGCACCGAGGCGTGCCGCGCGACCACCGCCTGCCAGCCCGGCACACTCAGGCACCCCTCGAAGAACGCGGCCAGGCCCTCACCGACCGGCTCGTACGACGGATTGACCAGCACCCGGAACGGCTGCGGCACCCGGCCGCGCACCACCCGCACCTCGTCCGGCACCGGCGCGGGATCCTCGATCACCGCGATCCGCAGCCCCACCCCGACCTGCGGGGCCGCGACACCCACCCCCGGAGCGGCGTGCATGGTCGCGCGCAAGGCCTCGACGAACCGGGCCAGCAGCGCGGGCCCCAACTGACCGTCGAACGGCTCGATCCCGCGCCTGAGCACGGGATCACCGGCCGTGACGATGGGCAACGGGCCGCCGCCGGCGAGGAGTTCCTCGACCCGCTCGGCCAGGGGTACGTGATCACTGGGAATTGCCATCGCGCCAGGATGCCATGGCCTCCGGCACCACCCGATGTGACCCACGCCACGCGAAGCCGCGGGAACTCGGCGCCTTCGCGCGCCGACTACTGGACCACTACGGCTACGACACGTTCGGGCGCCGTCGCCGGGTCGTCCGTCGGTGTCGTAGTCGCCCGCCCTGTCGTCACCCGAGCACCGTCGCCCTCGTCCCTCGCCCGCCCCCGGTTCACCCGTCCCCGCCTCTGGTCCACGTGCCTCAACTGCCCGGTTTATTCGCCCCGTTCCTCGTCCGCCCGCCTCCGCCCCCGGTTCTGCTCGTCCCCGCCCCCTGCCTCCCGGAGAAGCCCGCCCATGTCCACCGCTCCCTCGACCGCCACGGCCGAGGTTCCGCAAGAGCCCGCCCCGGCGCCGTCCCCCAGCCGCTGGGCCCCGCTGCGTCCCCTGGTCCTGCGTCTGCACTTCTACGCCGGTGTGCTCGTCGCCCCGTTCCTGCTCGTCGCCGCGGCCACCGGCTTCCTGTACGCCGGTGCCTTTCAGGCCGAACGGTTCGTGTACGCCCATGAGTTGACCGTCCCCGTCGGTGAACGCGAGCTGCCGATCTCGCAGCAGGTGACCGCCGCCCGCAAGGCGCACCCCGAGGGCACGGTCTCGGCGGTCCGCCCCTCCCCGGAGGCCGGCGCCACCACCCGCGTGATGCTCTCCGGCGTCAAGGGCGTCCGCGCCGACCACACCCTTGCCGTGTTCGTCGACCCGTACACCGGAAAGGTCCGCGGCGCGCTCGAACAGTACGGCTCGACCGGCGCGCTCCCGCTGCGCACCTGGACAGACGACCTGCACCGCAATCTGAACCTCGGCGAAACCGGCCGCCTGTACAGCGAGTTCGCCGCGAGCTGGCTGTGGGTCATCGCGGGCGGCGGCCTGGTGCTGTGGTTCTCCCGCCGCCGCGCCCTGCGCAAGGTGCGCGGCACCAGCGGACGGCGCCGCACTCTCGGCCTGCACGGCACGGTGGGCGTCTGGGCCGCCGCCGGCTTCATCTTCCTGTCGGCGACCGGACTGACCTGGTCGACGTACGCGGGCGCCAACATCGACGAACTCCGCACCTCCCTGGGCCAGTCCACGCCCTCGGTGTCCGCCGCGGCGAGCGGTGAACACGCGGGCCACGGCGGCTCCACCGCGACCGGCGACGCCGAACACGGGGTGGGCCTGGACAAGATCCTCGCCGCCGCGCGGGCCGAGGGGCTCGGCAACCCCGTCGAGATCGTGCCGCCCGCCGACGCCGACTCGGCGTACGTCGTCAAACAGGTCCAGCGCAGTTGGCCCGAGAAACAGGACGCGGTCGCCGTCGACCCCGCCACGGGCGAGGTGACCGACGAACTCCGGTTCGCCGACTACCCGTTGCTCGCCAAGCTGACCCGCTGGGGCATCGACCTGCACACGGGTGTCCTCTTCGGCCTGGCGAACCAGATAGCCCTGATGCTGCTCGCCGGCTCCCTGGTCCTGCTGATCGTGTGGGGCTACCGGATGTGGTGGCAGCGCGGCCGGGGCTCCTCCTTCGGCCGCCCGATCCCGCGCGGCGCGTGGGCCCGGATGTCCCCGCTGATTCTCGTCCCGTGCCTGGCGGTGATCGCCGTACTCGGCTATTTCGTCCCGCTGTTGGGCATCCCGCTGGCCGCGTTCATCGCCGTGGACGTGGTGCTCGGCGAGGTGGCGCACCGCCGGGGCCGCCGGACGTACGCGAAGTAGCGGCACACGCCGAGGGGCCCGGTTCCGTCAAGGAACCGGGCCCCTTCGTACTCACTGTCGCTCAGACCCGCTCGAAGTCACCCGCGAGCGCCGAGGCGATCCGCAGATGCGGGCCCGCCTCCTCGTGCCGCCCCTGCCGCTCCAGGGTGCGGCCCAGCATCAGCCGCGCGTAGTGCTCCACCGGGTCACGCTCCACGAGGACCCGCAACTCGGCTTCGGCGCGCCGCAGTTGGGCCGAGTGGTAGTAGGCGCGCGCCAGCAACAGGCGCGGTCCGGTCTGCTCGGGCACCTCCTCGACCAGCCCGCCCAACACCCGCGCCGCCGCGGCGTAGTCCTTGGCGTCGAAGAACATCTGCGCGCGCTCCCAGCGCTCCGCCGATGTCCCGTGGTCGTAGTACGTCATGTCCACTTGACCTCCTTCGACGGGCTCAACGGACCTTGTTGGTTGAATATTCCACTACTCAGCTACGGCGGTACTACTCCGCCACGGCGGCCAGCGCGGCGTTGGCCCGCTCGGTGATCAGGGTCAGCACTCGGCCGGCGATCTCCAGATCCTGTTCCGGAATGTCGGCGTAGACCTGGGCGGTGTAGACGCCGGTCTCGCTGCTGACCCGGTCGAACAGCTCACGGCCGGCGTCGGTCGGCCGGACCTCGGACCCGTCGGCCGCGACCAGTCGCGCGGCGATCAACTGCTCGACCACGTCGCGCACGGTGGCCTCGTCGACCTTCAGCGCCGAGACGACCTCGCCGACGAGCTGCTCGCGGCCGACGGGTCCGTCGGCGACGGCGACGAGCCGGAGGGTGATCTGCTGCTGGAAGTCGAGGCCGTGCCGGATCAGGACGCTCTCCAGGACGGCGCGTCCGGCGTAGTGCGCGAGGCCGATGACGCGGGGGTCGAGTCGGGGTGCGGTGGTGGTCATGACTGCTCCTTCTCGTGCTCGCTCGCAGGGTCGAGGGGTGTGTCGAGCAGGGTCGCCAGGTCTCGGTTGAACTCCCGGGTCCGCGCGCTGTCGAGGCCGCCGAGCGGCTCCAGCAACTGCTCCAGAAGTCCGTGGACGACCTTGATCGCCCGCCGGGTCACATCGCGGCCCTGCTCGGTGAGGGCCAGTTGGACGGCGCGGGGGTCCCGCGGGTCCCGGGTGCGCTCGACGAGGCCGGCGGACTCCAGGGCGCGGGCCAGCTTCGAGACGTAGAGGGCCTCGAGGCCGGTGTGGTCGGCGAGGTGCCGCTGGCTGGGGCGCAGGCCGGAGCGCTGCATGCCGTACAGCGACGCCACCAGGGAGTACTGCGCATGGGTCAGTCCCAGGGGTGCCACCGCGCGGTCGACCGCCACGCGCCACTTCATCGACAGTCGCCAGACCAGGAAACCGGGCGTCGCGCCCTCGGATGCCGTACTCATGACCGATACAGTACATAGCTACTATGTACATGGCTACTATATTTCGGCGGGAGGGCACCAAGGGACGGGGCGGGGGAGACGGACTGACGGAACGGCCTCGGCGGGGCTAGGTTGTCGCCATGAGCAATCTTGATCGCGAAGCGGTTCCGGCCCTGTGCGGCGGCCGTGGTTTCGTGGTGGCGGAGCCCGTCCGTGAACTCCTCAGCCCGCGCCGGGTCCAGCTCGGCGAGTCCACCGAAGTCCGCCGACTGCTGCCCAACCTGGGCCGCCGTATGGTCGGAGCCTGGTGCTTCGTGGATCACTACGGTCCCGACGACATCGCCGACGAGCCGGGCATGCAGGTGCCCCCGCACCCCCACATGGGCCTGCAGACGGTGAGCTGGCTGCACGAGGGCGAGGTGCTGCACCGCGACTCGACCGGCAGCGTCGCCACGATCCGCCCGCGCGAACTGGGCCTCATGACCTCCGGCCGCGCGATCAGCCATGCCGAACAGAGCCCCAAGACGCACGCCCGCTTCCTGCACGGCGCGCAGCTCTGGGTCGCCCTCCCCGACAGCGACCGGAACGTCGATCCGCACTTCGAGCACCACGCCGAACTGCCGGTCGTCACGGCGCCGGGACTGCGCGCCACGATCGTCCTCGGCGACGTCGACGGCGCGGCCTCGCCCGGCACGACGTACACCCCGATCGTCGGCGCGGACCTGGCCCTCGCGGCCGGCGCGGACGTACGTCTCCCGCTGGAACCGGACTTCGAGTACGCCGTCCTCGCCATGTCCGGCGAGGCCCACGTCGACGGCGTCCCGGTCCTCCCCGGCTCGATGCTCTACCTCGGCTGCGGCCGTACCGAACTCCCGCTGCGCGCCGCGTCGGACGCGGGGCTGATGCTGCTGGGGGGTGAGCCGTTCGACGAGGAGCTGATCATGTTCTGGAATTGGATCGGACGGTCCCAGGAGGAGATCGCGCAGGCTCGTGAGGACTGGATGACAGGGTCTCGGTTCGGCGAGGTGAAGGGGTACGACGGGGCGCCGCTGCCGGCTCCTGAACTGCCTCCGGTGGCGTTGAAGCCGCGGGGGAGAGTGCGCTGACCTGCTGAGATGCGTCGATGGAGTGGGGCGGGGCGGGGGTGCGTGCACTTCCGTGGTGTGGCTGTGTGCGGGCGGCTGTGGCAGTCCGCTCGGTGTGCGCTTCGCCGGCGCGGGCCGTGACCGCGGATCCTGTGGATCACCACCCGCACCGGCGCGGTGACGCGGTCGGGTGCACGGTGACGTCGAGGACTTCGCGTTCCCGGCCGCGTCCGCGATCGCATCCATCGCCGCTCCTGCCATGTCAGAACGCCTGTATCGGGGACCCCTCTGTCGCACACTGTGCGCGGATCCGTTCGCCGGCGTCGATGAAGGCGGGGAGGTCCTGTCTCTGTGCGGCGGTGACAAAGTCCCTGAGTGCCGTGGCGAGTGCGGTGTTGTGGCCGTCCTCGGCCAGACCCACGGCTTCGAAGAGCCCTCCGTTCTTGTCCGCTCCGGTCATGCGGTCCGCGCTGCCCATGACCTCGTCGAGCTTCCGGCAGGCACGCGCGGCCGCCCCGCGGGAGGCCACTTCGGGCCGCCCCGCACTCGTGTCGACCGTCAGTCCGGTGAGCACCACCGTCAGCGCCAGTGCGCCGGCCGCGGCGAGGACGGCCCGCTGGCTGCGGGAGACGGGCGCGAGGCCGGTGTGGACACGGGGCGGTGCGTCCTGCCGACGTGTCCACCAGGAGCGGACCGTGGCGGCCGCTCCGGCTCCGACCACCGAGGTCGCGGCGCCCGCCACCACCGTCCGCAGCAGGCTGTCGCGCACGGCGGACGGATCAAGGTTGACCCCACAGGGCCCGGAAGCCAGAGCGAGCACGTCCCAGCATCCACCCGCGACGGCCGACCCGAGGAACACCGTCGTCGTGAGACACCCGGTCATGAATGCCGCCATCAGCCCGAAGAGCACCGCGGGGCGGCCGTGTGCGTGGTGCAGCCGTACGGTGACGAACGCCGCCACCACCCCTTGCAGCAGCACGGCCGAGCCGACCAGCCAGTGCTCGAACACTGCGGCGTAGCCAGGGCTGCCGCGGAGCTCCGCGGGCACGCCGAAGTGGGCCGCCAGGCGGGCGCCGACCACCACGACGGTGAAAACGGCCGTTCCCCCGAGGGCGGACATCACGACCCGCCGGGCCCAGCCGGACGACGGTGCGCTCGCACCACGGCGCCACAGCACCGCGAGCGGAAGAGCCCAGAGGGTGGCTGCGGCCAGCGCGGCGGGTGTCCAGCGATAGAAGAGCAGGGCCATGGGATAGTTCAGCGCCGCCCACGCCCAGAGAGGTCCGGCGGGGGCGACTGCCATGGCGGCGCGGTGGTCGGCCACCAGCCCTTCGTTGATCACTTGGAGATCGTCCGACATGTCGTAGAGCAGCAGCCAC
The DNA here is from genome assembly GCF_036227225.1 of Streptomyces sp. NBC_01478. Taxonomy (GTDB): domain Bacteria; phylum Actinomycetota; class Actinomycetes; order Streptomycetales; family Streptomycetaceae; genus Streptomyces. Next base: position 10,475,993 of record NZ_CP109444.1, read on the forward strand.
CAGGCGAGCAGGACCGCCAGCGGCACCACCGCGGCCACCCAGGCGACGGGCCAGGCTCGGCTCAGGGGGCGGCCCAGGGGATCGAGCCAGACCGCCGCGCCCTGCGCCATCCAGCGGAAGAACAGCACCAAGAGCACGCCGAGAACGAGAGACCACACTCCGGCCGCCCACGACGGGAACAAGGCTCCGTGACCGCCGATGCCGTTGTCCGCCTCGATGTAACGGCCCACCACGAGACCCACGGTCAGGCCGAAGGCGGGCAGCGCCGTCGGGGGGCGGACCCCGTCCGCCGCTTCCGGGCCCCGGCCCCTCGCCCAGGCGGCGGCCCGCCACATTCCGGCCCCGGTCACGGCCACCACCAAGGGGGCGAGCACGAGGGCGACGGCCCAGGGAACCGTCCGAGCGTCCGGACCGATGAAGGCCGTCAACAGCAGGGTGTTCAGACTTGACACCGCGACCGTGGCGGACAGTCCGACAGCCAGGCACTCGATGAAGCCGAGACGGAACAGTCCCGCCGGGCACCGGACCTGGGCGGCACGCTGTCGGCCGCGGGGATGCAGCCGCAACGGCCCCCGGAGCCACAACGACCTCCGCTGTCCAGGTGGTGGCGGGGCGGTCAGCAGCCTCAGCAGCCCCGCCCGAGCACCGCTCCAGGAGGCGGCACGGACATCGGCGGCGGTCTCCCGCACACGCAGCACGGCTGCCGCCGTCAGACAGACCAGGCCGACGAGGACCACCGCGCGCCAGCCCACGTCGAGCGCGCTCTCGGTGCCCGCCCCGGCCAGCACGACGGCGAGCGGAATGAGCCCGAGCGGCACGAACGACAGGGTCAGCGCCACGGTGAGGTAGGTGATGTCGATGTCCCGGTTCCGAATGTGCGCCAGTTCGTGCAGCACTACGGTGCGCAGGTGTTCCGGGTCCTCGGCGCCCTTGTCGATGAGTCCGTCGTTGAGCCTCACCCGGTAGTCGCCGAGTCTGCCGAAGGCGAGGGCGCCGGCCTCCTTGCGGTTCGGGGCCACGTAGAACCGCGGCTTCACGCGCAGCCCCGCCTGTGCCACCAGGGACTCAAGGACCTTTGACAGCGCGGCTTCCCCGGGATCGATGTCCGGTCGCAGGGGTGTGAGCCGCTGCCACCTCGTCCGCAGCCACGGGAGGACGAGGTGGACGACAGCGGTGGTGAGTGCCAGCAGCGCCAGGCCCGCGAGAACCCACAACGTCTCCTTCTCCCTACCGGGCGCGGTGCACGCGAGGAACTCCTTCGTGTAGCTGCCCGGCGCGGCCCCCGGTGCGACGTCGGCCTTCACCACACAGTCGCGGTAGTGGTCCGCGGCGCCGGGATGGACCGTGTAGTAGAGCAGGTTGCAGATGAACGCGGAGGTCCCGAACAGAGCGGTGACGAGTAGGACGAAACGGAACTTCACACCGTCCGGAAGGCCGAACGGATCAGGGTGGCCCACCTCGGCGTGGTCGCAGCGATGCCCTGCCCGCCGCGTACCCGCGGGAGCCGGCGGGAACGTCCACACCGTCAGCGCCTCAGTTCCTCGACCAGGGCGTCGGCGAGCCGTAGGGCGGCGTCCTCGTCCAACTCCAGGTTCAGGGCAAGTTCGCGGGCGCGGGCGTGAATTATGCCCAACTGTTCGGCGGTGAGGGGCTCTTCACCCGCGGAGGTCGCGCCGGGTGGGTTCGGCGTCGCCTCCTCGGCGGCCGGGCGTCGCAGTATCCGCCGGAGCAGCCGTGCGACACCTTCCCGGCTGCGGTCGATGGCTGATGTGGCCAGAGACTCGGTCAGTGAAATGAGTACGCCCTGTACGACGGCGAGGGCGAAGGGGGTCAGCGCTACGACCGTTTCTGAGGAACCCCAGGCGAGCAACTCCTCCTTCGGCCTGGCCCGCAGGCTTTTCCGTGCCGCGTTCAGTTCCGCCTCGGGGTCCTTGAAGAAGGCGTCGCTGCGGCGCCTGAACAGCGTCAACTCCCGGGGTGTCACCTGGCCGATCACGCCTCGCGCGATATCCCTGACGAGATCCCCGTCCACTGCACCACCGTCGTCCGGGGCCCGCCCGCCCTTACGCCTGCCGATCAATTCCGCCCCTTGTCTCAGCACTGATTGACGTTATGCGCCGCTGGTCTGGCGGACATAACTGACCCCGTCCAGCACAAGATTTTCGAATGTGTAGCCGTAACCTGCCTCGAATGCCTCGATCGACCACTGGCGATAATGAATCGGCCCGCCCGGCACGTAAAGCGTCAAGGACGTTTCCTCGGCGACGGCGGTTCCTTCGAATACCCGACCGCTGTTGAAAAGCAGGGCCACTCTGCCGTCGGCACCGAACCTGATCTTGTCGAAGCGTACGGGCGTGCCGTCGCCGTCCCATTCGCCCACGAGCTCCGGAGGGACGGATCCCCTCGGGAGGGTGGTCACCGGCGGATCGGGCTCGGCTTCCACGGGGGCCGACGCGGAGGGGGAGGGCGATGAAGAAGCGGAGGCAGTGGAAGCGGAGGAGGCAGACGAGGGCCAGGAGAGGGGCGGGGACGACGAGGAAGACGATGAGGAGGAATCAGAACCGCCGCAGCTCGACAGGAGAGAAACCGCGAATATTGCGCCCCCGGCCCACCGCATCATCACCTGACGCATCAGTCCGCCCTCTCGTTCCGGCAGATCCGCCCACTCGAAGAATTGCTGGATCCGTCAACTCCCAGGAACTGTAACGGCGTCACCGCGTCCGTTGGGATTCCTGATCCAAGCGGTCGAATTTTGCAATCAGGTGCCAAATGACTTCACCGAATCATTCACAAACGACCTGTGCGTGAACCGGAATCCATAGAAGCGAACGTAAACACGCGGCGTCCCGAGAGGCGGGGAGTGTCGGCGGGCTTGGCGGGCTCTGCCGTCTCGATCTTGCCTTTGCAGGTACCGTCCGCGGGCTTCAGCCGGTCCCGGCCGACGGTATCCCGGCGGATGCGGAGCGACGCCCGCGCACGCTGTCGTGACCTTCCCGGCCCATGGTCGGCGCGAGCCGCGCAACCGCCGCCCAGGCCGCCGTGTTGGACGATCGAACGTGGGGCGGCCTCGATGCTGTGATCGTCCAAGTGGGCCGCGAGTTTGTGGGGGGTTTTCGCACCGCACGACGTACTTGTAGTACGCGTGGCCGTATCCGTCCTTCGGCACGGGAAGGGTGATCGGCACGTCGGCGAATGCCTGGCTGTAGCGGGCCGCGATGTCGTTGCGACGGGTGATCCACTGGGGCGGCAGCGCCAACCTCGCCGAGGCGTGCGCGGGCTCCGATCTCGTGGTGGGTGTGCCGGTCGGTGGTCTCGCGTCCCATGTTGGTCAGGCGGCGAAGCAGGGTCGCCTGCGCGGGGTCTCTCGCGATGACGGCGCCGGCGTTTCCCAGCCCGCCGACGTTCTTGCCGACCCAGAACGAGAGGCAGCCGAAGTCGCCGAATGTCCCGGCTGCCGAGAGCCTGCGACGGGTACTCCCACTCTCCGACGCCGTCCTTCGCGGGGACGACGAGCGACACGATGCGCGGTGGGCTGCGGCGGTCGTGCTCGGCGCCTGCCTGTGCAGCGGACGACGGGATCGATTCAGGACGCGAACTGCCGCACGTGACAGGTGAGTTGCTGCTCACTGTCGGGGAGGCGTGCGGTGATTCCCGCGGCGTGTTCCTTACCCATGGCGTTGGGCTTGGCTTGCGACGCTGCCGACCGCGGTGCCGGCCGTGGCGGTGAGTTCGGGCCGCCCCAACTGCCCGTACGCGGACGGGGCCAACGCATCCGTCCGGTACGTCGGCACAGGCGAAGAGCGCTCGATCAAGCGCACGTGGAAACCGGCCGCTCTCGCTGTCACCCCTCGGCGAGATGAACGGCTCGCGCTGACCTGTTGACATGCGCCAACGGGGTTGCCGTGGGCGTGCCCGGTGCTACGGCGAGGTGGGCAGGTCCGGGGAGCGGAGGACGAGCAGGGTGATCTCGCTGGGGGCGAAGACGCGGAACGGCGGGCCCCAGAAACCGGTGCCGCGGCTGGTGTAGAGGAGGGTGCGGGCGCCGTGGTGGCTGAGGCCGGCCAGGGCGGGCTGGTCGAGGCGGACCAGGTGGTGGAAGGGCCAGATCTGGCCGCCGTGGGTGTGGCCGGAGAGCTGGAGGTCGATGCCCGCTGCTGCCGCCCGGTCGACGAACTTGGGCTGGTGCGCCAGGAGCAGGACGGGCAGGTCGGGGTCGGCGCCGTTCAGGGCTCCGGCGAGGTGGGCGCGGTGGCCCGCCAGGCCGGAGGACTCGGCGGTGACGTCGTCCACGCCGGCCACCACGAGGGTGTCGCCGCCGCGTTCGAGCAGCAGATGGCGGTTGCGCAGCGGCTCCCAGCCCAGCTCGTCCATCAGGTCGACCCAGCCCTGGGCCTCGCTGTAGTACTCGTGGTTGCCGGTCACGTAGACCCGGGCGTGGGCGGCTCGCACGGTGCCGAGGGGGACGGCCTGCGCGCGGCGGCGTTCGGCCGTGCCGTCCGCGATGTCGCCGGTGTGGCAGACCAGGTCGGCCTCCAGCGTGTTCACGGTCTCGCACACCCGCTCCGACCAGCGGGCGCGATCGAGCGGGCCGTAGTGCGTGTCGGTGATGAGGACGACGCGGGTGCCGTCCAACCCGGCGCCCAGCCGCGGGAGTTGCACGTCGAGGCGGCGCACGCGCGGCACCCGGCGGGCTTCGGCATACCCCCAGGCGAGCAGTGCGGCGGTGGTGCCGAGGACGGCCCAGGTGACGATACGGGCCCGGTCCTGACTCCCGCCGACGCCGGCCACGGTCAGGACGAGCCGCAGCAGGACGCCGAGCAGCACGGACCAGGTGAACAGGACCCAGCTACTGCCCAGCAGGGTGTCCCCGACGACCGCCACCCGGTCCTGCTGACGCCGGCCGTGCCCGCGCACCATCGCGAGCGGCATTCCGACGAGGCCGAGGACGAACAGCGCGGTCCCGACCAGCGTGACGGGCAGCGGCCAGTGCTGGCCGCCGTACAGGAGCACCCAGCAGGGCACGGCCCACAGCAGGACGGGGGCGATCAGGGGGAGGTAGCGCATCAGGCGGAGCAGTGGGCTCCGCCGCGGAGCGTGCACTTCGCTGCTGTCGGCGGATCGGGTGTCGCTGGTGTCGGTCACGCTGCCCCTCTCTGACCAGGCTGCCGTCCCGCGCACTGTATCCGGTCGTCCTCGGGCCGGGCGGAGGGGTGTTCATGGGGGCGGGCCCAGTCCTGGGGGCTGCCGTTGGCGTACTGTGGCCGGGCATTGGACTCTGGGTATAGTGCTTGGACACACAGTCCGAACCGAGAGGTGCGCATGGCGCCCGACAACCCGCCCCCGGACACCGAACGCGACGCGATCATCAGCGCGCTGGTCCCCCTCGTCGACGGAATCGCGGCGACCTTCGGCCCGGTGTGCGAGGTCGTGCTGCACGACTACCGGGACCCGGAGAAGTCGGTGGTCGCCGTTGCCGGAGCGCTGACCGGGCGGTCCGTGGGCGGGGCGATGAGTGAGATCGGGCTACGGATGCTCGCGCGCGGGGACGAGGCCGTGGACGAGCTGAACTACCTCACCCGCACCAAGGGCGGCCAACAGCTCAAGTCGTCCACGATGGTTCTGCGGGACTCCACGGGCGCGGTGTTCGGCGCCCTCTGCGTCAACGTCGACGTCACCGCCGTGCAGCAGGCGCAGGCGCTGCTGGCCGGGATCGGTGGAGGGGGTGCGGCCGAGGCGTCGACCACCACCACGTTCGGCAACGACATCGACTCCGTCGTCGAGGCCATCGTCGACGCCCATCAGCTACGGCGGGGCAGGACCTGGGTCCAACTCGACCGCGCGCAGCGCCTGGAGCTGTTCCGCGGTCTCGACGAGCACGGGGTGTTCGCCGTGCGCCGGGCCATCGAGCAGGTCGCCGCCAGGCTGGGCATCTCCCGGGCCTCCGCCTACAGCTACCTCGCGCAGGCGCGGGCCGCGACCGGCACCCCCGCCACTTCTGATCCCGCTTCCGATGGAGGAGCCGCGTGACCACCACCCCGCCCATCACCCTCGACGACGTCCGCGACGCCGCCGCGCAGATCAAGGGCATCGCCCACCGCACGCCCGTGCTTCGTTCGCGCACGCTCGACCAACTCGTCGGCGCCGAGGTGCACTTGAAGTGCGAGAACTTCCAGCGCATCGGCGCCTTCAAGTTCCGCGGTGCCTACAACACGGCCTCCCGGCTGAGGCCGGAGGAACTCGCGCGCGGCATCGCCGCCTACTCGTCCGGCAACCACGCCCAGGCCGTCGCCCTCGCCGCCCGCGAACTCGGCACCACCGCGGTGATCCTCATGCCCGAGGACACTCCGGCCTCGAAGCTCGCCGCCACCGCGGGATACGGCGCCGAGATCGTCACGTACGACCGCTACAGCGGCGACCGGGTGGCCATCGGGGAGGCCCTCGCCGCCGAGCGGGGGCTCTCCCTCATCCCGCCCTACGAGCATCCGTACGTCATGGCGGGGCAGGGCACGGCGGGACTCGAACTCGTCGAGGAAGTGGGGGAGTTGGACGCCGTGCTGGTGCCCGTGGGTGGCGGCGGGCTGATCGCCGGGACGGCCACCGCCGTCAAGGGGCTGCACCCGCGTACCCGTGTGATCGGCGTCGAACCGGAGGCCGGCGACGACACCAAGCGGTCGCTGGAGGCGGGTCGGCGGGTGTCCATTCCGGTGCCGCGCACCATCGCCGACGGGCAGGCGGCCGACACACCCGGTGAGTTGACCTTCTCCGTGAACCGGCGGCTGGTCGACGAGATCGCGCTGGTGAGTGACGAGGAGATCAAGGACGCGATGCGGTTCGCCTTCGAGCGGCTGAAGATCGTCGTCGAGCCGAGTGGCGCGACCCCGCTGGCCGCGCTACTCGCCGGGCGTGCGGGCCAACTGCCGCGCCGGGTGGGGATGATCGTCTCCGGCGGCAACATCGGCAGCGAGCGGTTCGCGCAGTTGTGCGCGACAGGCTCTTCCTGACCGTACCCGGACTCTTCCTGGCCGTACCCGAGTCCGCACGCGAGTCCGGCGTAGTCCGTGTTCCCCCGAATGGCGCTTCCGGGTGGACGGGAAGACGATGGTGTGGTGGGGCGCGGCCCCCGCCGAAGCGCCGACGCCGTCCGTGGCCGCCGGGAGACGGAGGCCGGCCCCGGCCGTGGTGCACACGGCAGGAACGGAGGCAGCCGTCATGCTGGAAGTGAAGACGGTCGACAAGCCGGACGAGCGACGTGACTTCCCCCGCGGCCACCTCGAAGCCGTCCACCTCAGCGGACTCGACTTCGCCGTGGGCACCTTCGAACCGGGCTGGCGCTGGTCCGAGTCCGTGGCACCGATCGCGGGAACCAAGAGCTGCGAGGTCCACCACAACGGTTATGTGGTCCAGGGGCGGATGCACCTTCTGATGGACGACGGCGGCGAGGGCGAAGTGGGTCCCGGCGACGTCTTCGTGTGCCCGCCCGGACACGACGCGTGGGTCGTCGGCGACGAACAGGTCATCGTGTACGACTTCGCGGGTGGCATGGCCACGGACTACGCGAAGGCTCCGTAGCCCCTCCGGATGTACGCGCCCCGCGGCACCGCACCCGCCGGGCGCGTATGTCATGTGCGGTACTCGACGACCTGCCCCTCCGCGTACGCGACGGCCTCCGTGTGCCCGAACAGCCCCGGCAGCCCGCCCGTGTGCACGAACACGGTCCGCTCGCCCGGCCTGATGTCGCCGTCCCGGACGGCCGCGATCAGGCCGGCCAGCGCGCGTCCCGTGTAGGTCGGGTCGAGGACGAGTCCTGCGGTGCGGGCGGCGAGGGTGAGGGCCTCGGCGGTGGGTGCGGTGAGCGTGGCGTAGCCGCCGCCGATCTGGTCCCGTCGTACCCGCAGTCCCTCAGGTGAGGTCAGACCCGCGAACTCGCTTACGGCGGGGGCGGGTTCGGGCAGCGCGCCCACGTCGACGCCGAGCACCGCCTCCGCCCCGAGCGCGACCACCAGTCCCGCCATCGTGCCGCCCGAGCCGAGCGCGACGACGGCGGTACGGAGACCGGGGAGCTGGCGGCGCAGCTCCTCGCCGCAGCGCACATAGCCGCGTGCGCCGAGCGCGCTGGAACCGCCGAACGGGATCAGCGCGGGCCTGGCGCCCGACTCGCGCAGACGGTCGCAGACCCCGGCCGCCGCCCGGTCCAGTCCGGCCTGGTCCACCTCGCCCGCCCATGCGATCCGGGCGCCGAACAGCCCGTCGAGGGCGAGGTTCCCCGAGCGCGACCCGCCCGGCGATCCACGCAGCACCAGCACCACGTCCAGGCCCAGTCGCGCTCCGGCGGCCGCGGTCAGGCGGGCGTGGTTGCTCTGCGGGGCGCCCGTGGTGACCAGGGTGTCGGCGCCCTCGGCGAGCGCCGAGCCCACGGTCCACTCCAGCTTGCGGATCTTGTTGCCGCCGCCTCCGAGGCCGGTCAGATCGTCGCGCTTGATCCACAGGTCGTCCGGGCCGAGCCCGATCGCGACGGCGAGTGCCGGGGCCGGTTCGACGGGGGTGGGGAAGGTGGCCAGTTCCACGTGTGGGTCGCTGTTCGGGTGGCTGTGCGGGTCGCTCATGGCGTACATCATCGCGCGCTTCGGCGGCGGACCCACTTGCCGATGGAAACCGATCGGTTTACTGTGGTCGAGACGGGTAACCCGATCGGTTTCCAAGCCGCGTTCCCTGCGGCTGCCACGGCTGCCCCGACCTCCGGGAGATCTCCATGACAAGCATCGAAGGTTCCGTTGTCCTCGTCACCGGCGGCAGCCGTGGCATCGGCCGCGCGCTGGTCGAGGCGCTGTACGAGCGTGGCGCGAAGAAGGTGTACGCCACCGCCCGCGACCCGAAGACCGTCACCCACCCCGACGCCGTACCGCTGGCACTGGAGGTCAGCGACCCCGCGTCCGTCGCGGCGGCCGCCGAGCAGGCGCAGGACGTCACCATCGTGATCAACAACGCCGGCGCGGCCGTGAACGCGAACTTCCTGGACTCGCCCGTCGAGGACATCCGCCGCGAGTTCGAGACCAACTTCTATGGCCCGCTGCTCGTCACGCGCGCCTTCGTGCCGATCATCGAGCGCAACGGCGGCGGCCACATCCTCAACTTCCACTCGGTGCTGTCCTGGGTCGGTATCGCCGGCTCCTACAGTGCGTCCAAGGCCGCGTTCTGGTCGCAGACCAACTCCCTGCGCCTGGACCTGAAGCCGCGCGGCATCGAGGTCACCGGACTGCATGTCGGCTACGTCGACACGGACATGGCCGCGCATGTCGACGGGCCCAAGTCCACTCCCGAGAGCGTGGCCGCACAGGCCCTCGACGGCATCGAGTCCGGCGCCTTCGAGGTACTCGCAGACGACCTGACCCGGCAGGTGAAGGCCGGGCTGTCCGCCGAAGGCGGCGCGCTGTACCCGCAGTTGGCGACCGCCTAGTCAGATCGGCAGCAACCGGCCCACCAGGGCGCTGAGTTGCTGCGCGTTGCGGCACTCGTGCATCTCGACCAGCTCCGCGTAGCCCGGCGCGGCCGAGTCGCCGGTGCCCCACTGGGAGCGTTGCTCGGGGTTCAACCAGTAGACGCGGCGGGCCCGTTGGGCGATGTGTCGGACGGCCGGCAGATTCGGGTCGCTCATGTTGGTGCGGGCGTCGCCGAGGACGAACACGGTCGTGCGCGGGCCGACCGCGTCGCCGTACCGCTCGGCGAACTCGCCCAGGGCGACGCCGTAGTCGCTGCTGCCGTGCCAGCCGGTGAGGGTGGCCTCGGCGCGGATGCGGGCGCCCAGCCCCTCGGGGTCGGCCGTCCCGTGCGCGAGGAGCGAGGTCACCTCGTCGAGACGGTTGACGAAGGCGAACACCCGCACCTTGCTGAACTGGTCGTGCAGCGCCTGCACCAGCAGCATCGTGAAGTCGGAGAAGCCCGACACCGAGCCCGACACATCGCACAGCAGCACCAGTTCGGGCCGCACGGGCCGGCGTCGGCGCAGCACCGGCCGCATCGGCACCCCGCCCGTGGACAGGGAGCCGCGCAGGGTGCGCCGGAGGTCGATGGTGCCCCGGGAGGCGCGGCGGCGGCGCGCGGCGAGCCGCGTGGCCAGCTTCCGGGCGAGGGGTTGAACAGCCCTGCGCAGTTCGGCCAGTTGGGCCCGGCCGGCGAACAGGAAGTCGACGCGGTCGGCCGTCGGCGGCACCGCCCGCCGGGCGAGCTCGTCGCGGCCGCGCCGCTCGGCGACCCGGCGCCGCGCCTCCGCGGCGACCTGCCGCCGGAAGCCCTCGATGCGCTGCCGGATCTCGTCGTCGAGCAGCCGGTCGGTGAACCCGGCCTCCCCGCCCTGCCCCCGGATGCTCGTCCGCACCCGGGCCAGCAGCGTCTGCGGACGCAGCCACTCCAGAGTCTGGTACGACGACCAGCCGTCCGACGTGGGGGAGTTGCCGTAGCCGCCGAAACCGTCGACCGCCTCCGCCGCCAACTGCCCCATCAGGGCCCGGTCGTTGGCGGCCAGCGCCGCCGCGAGCCGGTCGCGGAGGTCCTCGCGTCCGGCGGGCTCGCCCTGCGGTGCCCCGATGCCGCGAGGGAAGTAGAGGTCGAAGACCGGGTCGAACACCGGGCGTTGGGCGTTCCCGTGCAGCAGCGTCGCGGCCAGCCCCTCGCGCAGCAGCTCACGGTCGGCGAAACCGAGCGCCTCCATCGCCGTCGCCGCGTCCACGGTCTCGCCGGTGCCGATGCGCAGACCGTGCGCGCGCAGCGCCCCGACGAGACCCGTCAGCCGCTCGGTGACACCGGCGGCACTCACACGGCGTCCAGGTCGAGCTTGGCCGCCGCCCTGAGGATGTCGTCCTGGTGCTTGAGGAGCACGCCGAGGGTGTCCCGTACGACCGTCTCGTCGAGGGTGTCGGCGCCGAGCGCCAGGAGCGTGCGGGCCCAGTCGATGGTCTCGGCCACCGACGGCACCTTCCGCAGCTCCATCTCGCGCAGCGCCCCGACCACCCGGACCACCGACTCGGCCAGCGCCTCGCCGAGCCCCGGCACCTTCAGCCGTACGATCCGGCGCTCCAACTCCTCGTCGGGGAAGCCGATATGGAGGAACAGGCAGCGGCGGCGCAGTGCCTCGGAGAGTTCGCGGCTGGCGTTCGAGGTGAGGACCACGAAGGGGCGGCGGGTCGCGGTGATCGTACCCAGCTCCGGGACGGTGACCTGGAAGTCGCTGAGCACCTCCAGCAGCAGGCCCTCCACCTCGACGTCGGCCTTGTCGGTCTCGTCGATCAGCAGGACCTTCGGGTCGTCGCCGCGGATCGCCGTGAGCAGCGGGCGGGGGAGCAGGAACTCCTCGCTGAAGATGTCGGTGCGGGTCTCGTCCCAGCTCTCGTCGCGGCCCGCGCTGATGCGCAGCAACTGCTTGGCGTGGTTCCACTCGTACAGCGCGCGGGACTCGTCGACGCCCTCGTAGCACTGGAGCCGGACCAGCTCCGCCCCGGCGACCTCGGCGACGGCCTTGGCCAGCTCCGTCTTGCCGACACCGGCCGGGCCCTCGACGAGAAGCGGCTTGCCGAGGCGGTCGGCGAGGAAGACGGTCGTGGCGACCGCGGGCGAGGCCAGATAGCCGGTCTCGGCGAGGCGCGCGGCGACTTCGTCGACGGAACGGAACACGGGGCCTCCGGCGGATCACGGGTTGTATATCGGCGCGCAGCAACATATCTAAGCGCTTGTTCACCTTCACTGTCACCCGGGATGAGGTGGCTGCGCAAGCGTGTACACCGATCGGTTTCCTCTTGGCTTCCGGCGCGGTAACCTCGCAGTATGGCCACGACAGACAAGGCGTCCCCCCGAGACCGGCTGCTCGACGCGGCGGCGGAGTTGTTCTACCGCGACGGCGTTTCCATCGGCGTGGAGGCGCTGTGCAAGTCCGCCGGGGTCTCGAAGTGGTCGACCGAGCCCGGGTTCATGGGGTGCCCCTGTCTCACCGCGCTGGTTGAGCTGAAGGATCCCGAGCATCCGGCGAGTGTGGTGGCCCGTGCGTCCAAGGAACGGATGAAGGAAGCGTTTCGGGTCCAGGCGGAGTTGGGTGGGGCGCGTGAACCGGAGTTGTTGGCGCGGCAGTTGATGCTGATCTTTGACGGTGCGAATGCTCGTGCCGGTGCGTAGTTGGAGACGTTGGACGGGTTGACTGTCGAGACTGTGCGGACGTTGCTGGATGCGGCCGGGGTTGCCTGAGCGTTGGGTCATGTTGTTGTTTGGCTGCGGCGCCGTTGTGGCTGGTCGCGCAGTTCCCCGCGCCCCTCTAGGGAACTGTCGGACCCTGGGTCAAGGGGCACCCGGCGTAGCGGCTGCCCCTTTCCCGTCCGGCCGTACTCACGCCGCCAGTCCCACCGCCTCCACCGCCGGCGTGCGCAGCACCCGCCGTGCCGTCAGCAGACTCGTCCCCAGCGTCACCGTCGCCGCCACCGCGACGACCGCCAGCCAGATCCCGAGCCCCTGGTGCGGCAGCGCCGAGTCCGTGCGGACCAGGGTGAACGGCACGATCCCCGCCAGCGCGGCCACCGTGCCGGACAGCACCCCGGCGACCGTGAGGATCACCGTCTCGGTGCCCACCGTGCGCAGCACCTGCCCCGGAGTCGCGCCCGCCAGCCGCTGCCCGCCGAACTCGCGGGCACGGTAAGTCGTCGCCGCGTACAGCGAGTTGACCAGCATCACGCAGACGAAGACCACGATGATGCCGACGACCGTGAAGTTGAGGGTCTCCAGGTTCTTCGCGTCCACCGGCTTCTTCAGCCCCGACGCCTTCACCGCGTCGCTCTCCACCGCCTGCATGTACAGGGTCGCCGTCGACACCGCCGTGAACAGGATCAGCGACATCAGGATCCCGGCGAGCCGGTCGGCCCGCTCGCGCAGGTTGCGTACGGCCAACCAGCCGCTCGCACCGGCCAGTTGGAGCCGGTCCAGCAGCCCCTTCAGCAGCCGGGGCGCCAACAGCGCCAGGCCGACCGACAGCAGGATCGCCCCGTACGCGGGCGCCGCCATCAGCGCCGCGTCCGTCGCGGAGAACGCGAAGGTCGCCGACACCGACACCACACCCGCGACCAGCGCGGCGTACGCGGACAGCGTCCGTGCCCGGCCCCGCTGTCGGCGCCCGCGCGTCGCCCGTCGTACGGCCAGGAACGCGGCGCCCGCCGCGGCCAACAGGGTGATGCCGAGGCCCGATTGGAGGGCGAAGGGGCCGAAGGAGTAGCCGACGGACCGTGCCACCTGACCACTGTCCTGGAACACCCCGAGCAGCGCCCGACCGCCGAGCATCGCGGGACCGACGGCCAGGACCGCGCCCAGCAGGGCGACCGCCACCGCCTCACCCACGACCATCCGCTTGAGCTGCGCCGGAGTCGCCCCCGAGCAGCGCAGGGTCTCCAACTCCCTTGACCGTTGCCGCACGTTGACCGTCAGTGTCGAGGCGACGGCGAAGAACACCAGCAGCGTGCCGTAGCCGCCGACGACACTCGCCGACGTGGACAGCGTCTCGGCGCTGACCGGGTCGATGCCGTGCTGCGCCGCCGTGTCGTGCAGCGAGTTGAACGTCATGATGACCGCCGCGCCCAGGAACGCGGCCAGCAGCGTCGCCAGGAACCGTCCCGGCCGCCGCCGGATCGAGCGCATCGCCAGTACGAACATCGCTCACACCCCCACCGTCACGTCGTCGCCCAGGTGCGCCAGCCGCTCGGCGACCGCGTCGACGGTCGGCGCGTGCATCCGGCCGGCGAGTCGGCCGTCCGCGAGGAACACCACCGAGTCGGCGTACGAGGCCGCGACCGGATCGTGCGTCACCATCACCACGGTCCGGCCGTGCACCCGCACCGCCTCCCGCAACAGCAGCAGCACATCCCGCGCGCTGCGCGTGTCCAGGGCGCCGGTCGGCTCGTCCGCGAAGATCAGCCGGGGTTCGGTGACCAGCGCGCGGGCGATCGCGACCCGCTGCCGCTGACCGCCGGAGAGCTGCTCGGGGCGGTGGCCGAGCCGGTCGCCGAGACCGACCGCGGTCAGGATCTCCCGGGCCCGCGCGCGGTCGACGCGCCGACCGGCCAGCTTCAGCGGCAGCACGGTGTTCTGCGCGACGGTGAGCGTGTCGAGCAGGTTGTACTGCTGGAACACGAACCCGATCCGACCGCGCCGGAAGCGTGTCAGCTCGGCCTCGCTCCCGCCCGTCAGCTCCGCGCCGTCGACCATCACGATTCCGCTGTCCGGCCGGTCGAGACCCGCCGCGCACTGCAACAGCGTCGACTTGCCCGACCCCGAAGGCCCCATCACGGCGGTGAACGTGCCGCGCTCCAGGCTGAGCGTGACCCCGTCCAGAGCGGTCACCGCGCTGTCGTCACGGCCGTAGGTCCTGCTCACCTTGACCAGCCGCAGTGCCTCGGCGGCGGGTCCCTTGTCGTGCGTCCGTCGTGCGGTGCGAAACATCGCCATCACCCTCCGTGCGGCACGCTTTGTGCCTCGCCGACGACGCTACGGAGCGGGCGGCGCAGGCACATTGGGCGCAGAACCCGTATCGCGGGGTGTACTCAGCGACACCCTCGGGGTCGGGGTGCGGGACCCGCTGTGACAGGGCTGTGACCGGAGCTGTGGCTTCCGCCACAGCGGTACCGGTCCCGTCTTGATCGACTCTGTGGATGCCGAGAAGCGTGTACGACACCGTGCTCGTCACGGTGGTGGGACTGCTCGTCGGGGCCGTCATCTGGACGGTCACCGCAGTGGCCTACGACGATCCCGCCGCCGGTCGGTCGACGTCGGGTCCGATCTGTCCGGAGGAGGGCATCCGGGTCACCGCCGGACCGGTGAACCCCGCGCTGGGCCTGCGGGCCATGGACCTCACCCTGGAGAACTGCGGCACCCGCGCCTACCGCGTCGAGGGCTACCCCGAGATCCGGCTGCTCGACCGGGACCAGCAGGGCGTCACCGGCGTGACGGTGGTCCACGGCAGCGGCGGCATCGCCACGGTGACCGGATTCGACGACCCGCCGGGCCCGGTGACGCTGGCACCCGGCGAGACCGCGTCCGCCGGCCTGCTGTGGCGCAACACGGCCACCGGCCCCGGCGGCTCGGCCGCCGTGCCGTATCTGACGGTCGCGGCGCGTTCCGGTTCGCTGCCGCTCCTCCTGACACCGGACGGCGGCCTCGACCTCGGCACCACCGGCAGACTCGGCGTCGGACCGTGGCGCACCACCGGAGGCACCCGATGACGGACCGGGCCACCCCCGTCGACGGCTTCCCGCAGCGCGTCCTGCGCCGCTCGCGCGCCCGCCGGCAGGCCGACGCCATCGCGTGCGGGCTGCTCGTCGGCGTGGACGTCCTCCTCGTCGCGCTGATCCTCGTGCTCGGCAGCGACGGCGTCTTCACCGCGGACTGGATGGGCGACAGCGGAATGATGGACGCCACGGCCGGCTCCTACCAGTACGACTGCGTCGTCTTCCTCTGCCGGGTCGAGGCCGTGACCGTCGCCCTGGCGATCGCCTGCCGCCTCTGGACCACGGCCGTCGCCCAACTCGTGGTCCTCACCTCGGCGGCGGTCTTCGTCGCCTCCCTCTCCACCTACTGGAACCCCTGACAGACGCCCGTACGGGTCACCAGAACGGGCCGCCCCCGGGCCCGCCCGATGCAATGGACCTGTGGCCGCGCCCCCGGACGACTGTCTCGCCCGCAACGAGTGGATCTGCGGCGAGTACCTGAGCACGCGCCGCCACATCCTTCTCGACGCGGTCGGCCAGCACCTCCAGCTCACCGCGGTCTCGGTGCTGATCGGCCTGGCGATCGCGCTGCCGCTCGCGGTCGTGGCCCGCCGCTGGGGCTGGGCCGCGGGACCCGCGCTCGCGGTGACGACGATCCTCTACACGATCCCGTCCCTGGCGATGTTCTCCCTGCTCCTGCCCGTCTACGGCCTCTCCGCCACCCTCGTCGTCGCCGGTCTCGTCCTCTACTCGCTCACCCTGCTCGTCCGCAACATCCTCGCCGGCCTGCGCGCCGTACCCGAGGAGATCCGACAGGCCGCACGCGGCATGGGCTACGGCCCGATCCGCCTCCTCCTCACCGTCGAACTGCCCCTCGCGCTGCCCGCCGCGATGGCCGGCCTGCGCATCGCCACCGTCTCGGCGGTCTCCCTGGTCACGGTCGGTGCGATCGTCGGTTTCGGGGGACTCGGCAACCTCATCTACGCGGGCATGAACACCTATTTCAAGGCCCAGGTGCTCACCGCGTCGGTGCTCTGCGTGGTGATCGCGATCCTGGCCGACCTGCTCCTCCTGCTCGTGCAACGCCTGATCACCCCCTGGACGCGGGCGGTGCGCGGATGAACACCCTGACCGACGCCTGGCACTGGCTCACCGACTCCGCCCACTGGTCGGGCGACGACGGCATCTGGCACCGGCTCGCGCAGCACCTCGTCCTCACCGTCGTCTGCCTGGTCATCAGTTGCCTGATCGCGTTGCCGGTCGCCCTCGTCCTCGGCCACCTCGGCAAGGGCGGCGCGCTCGCCGTCAACATCTCCAACGTCGGCCGCGCGGTACCCACTTTCGCCGTCCTGGTCCTGCTGCTCCTGACCCCGATCGGCAAGTGGGGCGAGGGGCCCACGGTCGTCGCCCTCGTCCTGTTCGCCGTACCGCCGCTGCTCACCAACGCCTACGTCGGCATGCGCGAGGTCGACCGCGATGTGGTGCGGGCCGCGCGCGGAATGGGGATGACGGGTCGTCAGATGCTGTTCCGTGTCGAACTGCCCCTCTCGCTGCCGCTGTTGATGAACGGTGTACGGATCGCGGCCGTCCAACTCGTAGCGACCGCCACCATCGCCGCACTCGCGGGCGGCGGCGGACTCGGCCGCATCATCACCGCAGGCTTCAACCTCGCCAACACGGCACAGGTGGTGGCCGGGGCGGTGCTCGTCGCCGTGTTCGCGCTGCTCGTCGAGGGCGTCTTCGAGATCGCCGAACGGCTGGCACCCCGGTGGGCGGGGAGAGCGCGATGAAGCGACGCACGGCCCCGGCCGCCCTGCTCCTCCTGGTCACCGGTTGCTCGACCGGTCCGTCCCTGGAGAACCAGAACGCCGTCACCGCACCACCCGGCGACAGCCACCACCTCACCATCGGCTCGGCCGGCTTCACCGAGAGCGACCTGCTCGCCCAGATGTACGCACTCCTGCTGAAGCAGGCCGGCCACCAGACGTCCCTGCTCACCGTCGCCAACCGCGAACTCTACGAACCCGCCCTGGAATCAGGCCAGATCGACGTCGTACCCGAGTACGCGGCCACCTTCGCCGACTGGCTCAACGCCAAGACCAACGGCCCCGACGCACCGGCCGTCGGCTCACCCGACCTCGCCACCACCATGAAGGCACTGCGCACCCTCGCCACCCCACGGGGGCTGACCGTCCTCGACCCCGGAAAGGCCGTCGACCAGAACGCCTTCGCGGTGGCCCGCTCCTACGCGCGTGAGCACCGCCTCGAGACCCTCAGCGACCTCGGCGCCTCGGGACTGAGGGTACGGCTCGCGGCGGGCGACGAATGCGTCCAACGGCCTTACTGCGAACCGGGGTTGAAGAAGACCTACGGCATCGACATCACCGCCGTCGACCCGAAGGGCGTCGGCACCACACAGGCCAAGAGCGCGGTGCAGAACGGGCAGGACCAGATGGTGCTGACCACGACCACCGACGCCACCCTCGACGCCTTCGGCCTGGTCCTCCTCGCCGACGACAAGCACCTCCAGAACGCCGACTACGTCGTCCCGGTCGTCAACCGCTCCCGGGCGGGGAGCCCGGGCGTGACCAAGGCGCTGGGGAAACTCAACGACGTACTGACCACGGCAGACCTCGCCTCGATGAACCAACAGGTCGACAGTCGGCGGCGGTTGGCCCAGGACGTGGCGCGGACCTATCTGAAGGACAAGGGCCTCCTGAAGTGAGGCTCGGGCCGTTGTCAGTGGCGGCTTGTACCGTTCGGGCATGGGTGTCTATCTGATCGATGTCGGTGCGGGTGAGTGGCTGCGTGAGGACACGGGGGAAGGGGGGATGGGCGCGATCGCGAAGGGACTCGACGCGGAGTTGGCCCGGCGCGGGCTGCCGCCGTACGCACCCGGGCCGGAGCGGGACGCGGCCCCGGGTTTCGAGGAGAAGCTGAGCCCGTCCATGGAGGGTTTCGACGCGTTGTGCCGTGCTCGACTGACCCCTGGGGAAAGGGAGTTGATCGGTGACTGGTCGGTGCTGGTGCCGGTCTCGCTCGATGAGGAGATACGGCTGCCGATCGGCTCCGCGTACACGGACGAGACGGTGATCGCGGGAGCGCCGCAGGTGCTCGCCCTCGCCGAACGCCTGGCGGCGGCCCTGGAACTGCCGGGGGAGATACCGGAGGTGACCGAGAACCTCGGGCTCACCTTCTGGTTCCTGGAGGGCGAGGCGGAGGAACTGGCCGCTGCCAGGCCCGGCCGCTGGAGCGAGGACCTGGACACGGCCTTCTATGTGGCCCTGTACCTGCGTGCGGCCCAGCACTCACTGCGCCAGGGCTGCCCCATCACCTACTCCTGAGCCGCGAAGCGACCTTCACGCGTCCGCCACCGAGTCGAAGTCCACCTGCCCCCGGGGCACTCCGAGCGCGTCCGCGTCCACGGACCGCCGTAGCGCCTCGTGCAGCTTCGCCGGAGTCAGCACACCGAGGAAGCGCGCTCCGTCCAGCACGGCGACCCACCCGGCGTCGTGCTGGAGCATCACGCCGAACGCCTGCTTCAAGGGGGCGCCCACCGGAACCCACGCGTTCATCCGGTGGGCGCGTCCGCCGACCGTGCCGCCCGCGGTCAGTTCGTCGGCCTTGACCCAGCCCTGCAGTTCGCCCTGCTCGTCGAGGACGACCGCCCACCGCGCGCCCTCCGTCCGCAGCCGGTCGGCGGCCCACTGAGCCGGCTCGTCCACCCGGGCGACCGGCGGCTGCTCCAGGTCGTCGGGCTCGATCGCGGTGACCGACAGCCGTTTCAGACCCCGGTCCGCGCCCACGAACGACGCGACATACGGCATCGCCGGCTTGCCGAGCACCGCGCCGGGGGTGTCGTACTGCTCGATCCGTCCCTGCCCGTACACGGCGATCCGGTCACCGAGCCGTACCGCCTCCTCGATGTCGTGCGTGACCAGCAGCACGGTCTTGCGCACGGCGGCCTGCATCCGCAGGAACTCGTCCTGCAACTGCTCCCGCACCACCGGGTCGACCGCGCCTGGGGGCACCTCCCACGCCTGTTCAGGGCAGTGGGGGAGGCTCGTCCATCAGCAGCACCGGCGGATCGGCGGCCAGCGCCCGCGCCACCCCGACGCGCTGCCGCTGCCCGCCCGACAGTTGCTCCGGATAGCGCGGACCGTACGTCTTCGGGTCGAGCCCCACCAGATCGAGCAGCTCGGCGGCCCGGGCCCGCGCCTTCGCCCGCTTCCAGCCGACCAGGGACGGCACGGTCGCCGTGTTGTCGAGGACCGTGCGGTGCGGGAAGAGGCCCACCTGCTGGATGACGTAGCCGATACGGCGGCGCAGTCGCACCGGGTCGACGCCGGCGATGTCCTCGCCGTTCACGAGGATCCGGCCGGAGGCGGGCTCGATGAGCCGGTTGACCATCATCATGGTCGTCGTCTTGCCGCAGCCGGACGGGCCCACCAGCGTGACGAGTTCGCCCTCGTTCACCTCGAAGGACAGCCCGTCCACGGCCGTCGTACCGTCCGGGTACCGCTTGCCGACCTGCTCGAACCGGATCATGTCCTCACGCTAACGGCGCCGGTCCCGCACCGCCCATCAGCGGGGGCCTACCGGCTGGAGACCGGGGGTATGGCGACCTTGGAATGATGCGGAGCCACCTCTGCGGATCCACCTCTGTGGAGCCACTCCAACTCAGCGGTGCACCTCCACCTCCCGGCAGGCCGAAGGGACAGCGGCATGAACGACGGAGTCGACGCAACGGCCCCCACCGAAGGAACCCGGTCGGCAGGCACCACGGTGTCGGGCCTGACCGTGGAACACCGCACCGACCCGCTCGGCGTCGACGCAGCGCACCCACGATTCGGCTGGCGCATGGAGTCCACCGCGCGGGGCCGGCACCAGACGGCGTACCGGATCCTGCTCGCCACCTCGCCCGAGCACCTGACCCATGGCAGTGCCGACGTCTGGGACAGCGGCCGCGTCGATGCGGCGGACTCGGTCGCCGTGCGCTACTCGGGCTCCGAACTGCACGCCTCGACCCGCTACCACTGGACGGTGACGGTCTGGGACGAACACGGCCGAGCCGTCACCGCCGCACCCGGCGCCCACTTCGAGACCGGCCTCCTCAGCACCGACGGAGTCACCGGCTGGGACGGCGCGCGGTGGATCGGCATGGCGGGCAAGCGCCCCAACACCCCCGGAGCACCGCTCCTGCGCCGCCGGACGGCACTGACCGGCGGGCAGGTGACCGAGGCCCGGCTGTACGTCTCCGCACTCGGCGTGTACGACGCCTACGTCAATGGCCGACGGGTCCCGGTCCCGCAGGGCGACGGCACGACCTACGAGGTGCTGACCCCCGGCTGGACCAACTACGACACCACCGTCAACTACTTCACCTACGACGTCACGGACCTGCTGACGGACCCCGCGCAGGTCACCCTCGCGGCCGTGCTCGGCAACGGCTGGTACAACGGCCGCATCTCCGAGAACAGCGTCTACTACTCGGCCGACGGCAACTCCCTCGCGCTCAAGGCGAAACTCCTGATCCGGTACGCCGACGGCTCCGCCCAGACGGTCGTCACCGCCCCCGGCGACGACTGGCGGGCCACCGACACCGGCCCCTATCGCGCCGACGACCTCTACGACGGCCAGCTCTACGACGCCCGCGAGGAACTCCCCGGCTGGACGGCGAACGGCTTCGACGACTCGGCCTGGTCCGCCGTCGAGGCCCAAGACCCCTTCCCCGACGCCCGGTTGGTCGCCTATCCCGGCGAGAGCGCCCGCCTGATGCCCGAGTGGGACCGCGAGCCGGAGTCCGTCACCGTCCACACGGGAGCCACGGGAGCCACGGGAGCCACGGACCCCACCCGGGCGGCCACCCTCCCCTTCACCCTGCACCCCGGCGACACCGCCGTCATCGACCTCGGCCAGAACCTGGTCGGCGTCCCCCGCTACACCCTGCGCGGCCCGGCGGGCGCCCAAGTCACCGTCAAACCGGGGGAGATGCTCAACGACGACAGCGCGGGTGCCGACGGACCCGCGGGCTCGGTCTACCGCGCGAACCTGCGCACCGCCGAGGCCACCAGCACCTACATCCTCAAGGGCGACCCGGCCGGCGAGACCCACCAGGACACGCTGACCTGCTACGGATTCCGGTACGTCTCCGTCACCACGACCGAGACCGTGACCCTCGTCGACCTCACGGGCCGCGTGGCCACCTCCGCCCTCCACGACCTCGGCACCGTCACCACCGACGACACCGCCGTCAACCAACTGATCAGCAACGTCCGTTGGGGCCAGCGCGGCAACTACCTCTGGGTGCCCACCGACTGCCCGCAGCGCGACGAACGCCTCGGCTGGACCGGCGACACCCAACTCTTCTGCAACACGGCCCTGTTCAGCACCGACGCCGTCCCCTTCCTGAGCCACTTCCAGGACACGCTGATCGACTCGCAGCACACCTACGGCGCGGGGAAAGCCCAGTTCCCCTGGGTCGCCCCGGGCCACCGCTACAGCCAGCCACTGCCCGCCAGTGGCTGGGCCGACTGCGGAGTGGTCGTGC
This sequence comes from Streptomyces sp. NBC_01478, assembly GCF_036227225.1. Classification (GTDB taxonomy): domain Bacteria; phylum Actinomycetota; class Actinomycetes; order Streptomycetales; family Streptomycetaceae; genus Streptomyces. Next base: position 10,497,770 of record NZ_CP109444.1, read on the forward strand.
CGTGGACGGTGTGGCAGATGTCCGGCGACACCACGATCATCGACCGCAGTTGGGCGGCGATGACCAAGTACCTCGACTGGATCCGGGACCGCACCGGCGACACCTACGCCGGCCAGGGCGCGGTCTTCGGCGACTGGCTCGCCTTCCAGATCACCAGCACCCAGCTCGTCAGCGACGTCTACTACGGCTACAGCGCCCGCCTCATGGCGGACATGGCCCGCGCCACCGGCCGCACCGCCGAAACAGCCGCCTACGAGCGGCTGTTCACCCACGTCAAACGCGCCTTCATCACCAAGTACTTCGCCACCGACGCCCGCACCGGACACCTGACCGTCCGGTCGAGCCTCGGCGACCCGCCACCCCACACACCCGGCAACAGCGCGGGCAAGACCGAGGACAACACCCAGACCGCCCTGCTCTGGATCCTCAAACTCGGCTTCTGCGACACGGAGTTGCAGCACCGCCAACTGGTCACCCTGCTCGCCGACAACATCGGCAACAGCCCGGCCCACAAGGCGGCCCATCCCGACAGCACCCGCGTGGACTACCCGGAGAACACCCTCTCCGTGGGCTTCCTCGGTGTGAACGTCATCGCCCCCGTCCTCACCGACGAGGGCCGCGTCGACCTGGCGTACGGCCTCCTCCACCAGAACGCGATGCCGTCCTGGCTCTACTCGGTGGCGGGCGGCGCCACCACCGTGTGGGAGCGCTGGAACTCGTACGCGAAGCAGGACGGTTTCGGCCCGGTCGACATGAACTCCTTCAACCACTACGCGTACGGCGCGATCATGGAGTGGATGTACGAGAGCATGGCCGGCATCGCCAAGGACCCCGAACACCCGGGCTTCCGGCACTTCTTCCTCCGCCCGCACCTCGACCCGACCGGCAGGATCACCCGGGTGAGCGGCTCACACGTCTCTCCCTACGGTGAGATCGTCAGCGAATGGACCGTGCGGGAAGGGCAGTTGACGTACCGGGCGGTGGTTCCGGCGAACAGCACGGCGACCCTGCGCCTCCCCACCGCCGGCCCGTCGACCGTCCGCGAGGACGGGAGGCCCCTGACCGAGGCCCTGGGCGTCGAGTTCCTCGGCTTCGCGGACGGCACCGCGGCCTTCGAACTCCCCTCGGGGCGCTACGAGTTGACGTCCACGCTCGCTTGATCGCCCACCAGCACCACCTCCAGGGTGCGCGGACCGTGCACCCCCTCGACCCGGTCCAGCTCGATGTCGCTGGTCGCGGACGGACCCGAGATCCAGGTCAACGGGCGTGCCGGGTCGAGGCGTCGGAGCGCCTGGGGGACCGAGGACACCACCTGGTCCGGCACCCGTACGACACAGATGTGGTGGTCGGGGACGAGGGTGATCCGGCGGCGGCCCTGGTCCGGGCCGCCGTCCAGGACGATGGTGCCGGTCTCGGCGGCGGCCACCGCACACGCCGTGACGACACTGTCGACCCGGTCCAGCTCGTGCGGGGTGTTCTCGGCCCGGTCCGCGATCTGCTCGACGTCGGCCGCCGCGAGCCAGGACGGCTCCAGACCCGGCGGCACGACGACCGTCCGTGAGCCCCGCTCGGCGAGCAACCCGGCGATCGTGGCGGCCAGTTCGGCCTCCGTGCACCGGTGGACGAGCGCCCGGTAGTCGGCCAGGTTCTCGGCGAGCAGGTCGACCGTCTGCTCGACACTCCGGTCCCCGTGCTCGCTCAGATAGTCCCGCCGTACCGCCTGCTCGTACGGTGTGTCGTCCTCGGGCACATCCGCGAGCGCGCGCTCGACGCGGCCCAGGATCCGTTCCCTGCTGCTCACTTGGCACCGTCCTTTCCACCGTGCGTGCGCTGCCACCAGTCGCGGAACGGCTCCGGGGGCACGGCGGGCAGGTCCCGGGTGCCGCTCCATGCCTTGCCGGGGCCGGGCGGGGTCCGTGGGTGGAAGCGGCGGGTGCGGGAGGCGAGGCGTTGTCCGGTGCGCAGGGCGCCGGGGTGGCTGAACGTCCAGCGTGCAGCCCGCATGGCGGCCCGCTCGGCGGCATGCCCCTTGGCGGGCTGCAGCACGACCCTGTTCCCCTCGCGGGTCACCGGCCCGCCCTCCACCACCCGTTCCCGTAGATGCACCAGCACCTCGGGGATGTCGATGGCGACCGGGCACACCTCGTAGCAGGCACCGCACAATGACGAGGCGTACGGCAGCGAGGCGTCGATCTCGCTTGCGGTGCCCCGGAGTTGGGGGCTGAGGATCGCGCCGATCGGGCCCGGGTAGACCGAGCCGTAGGCGTGGCCGCCGGCCCGTTCGTACACCGGGCAGACGTTGAGGCAGGCGGAACAGCGGATGCAGCGCAGGGCCTGGCGGCCGACCTCGTCGGCGAGGGTGTCGGTGCGGCCGTTGTCGAGCAGGACCAGGTGGAAGGCGCGCGGCCCGTCGCCGTCGGTGGTGCCGGTCCAGGTGCTGGTGTACGGGTTCATGCGCTCGGCTGTGGACGAGCGGGGGAGGGTCTGGAGGAACACCTCCAGGTCCTGCCAGGTGGGCACGATCTTCTCGATGCCGACGACCGAGATCAGCGTCTCGGGGAGGGTCAGGCACATCCGGCCGTTGCCCTCGGACTCGACGACGACGAGCGTGCCGGTGTCGGCGACCATGAAGTTGGCGCCGGAGATGCCGACCTTGGCGCGCAGGAACTTCTCACGGAGGTGGAGGCGGGCGGCCTCGGCGAGTTCGGCGGGGGTGTCGGTCAGCCTGTCCGGTGCCGGGCGGCCCCACTCGCTCATCTCGCGGACGAAGATCTCCCGGATCTCACCTCGGTTGCGGTGGATCGCGGGGACCAGGATGTGCGAGGGGCGGTCCTTGCCCAACTGCACGATCAGTTCGGCGAGATCGGTCTCGTAGGCGCGGATGCCCGCCGCCTCCAGGGCTTCGTTGAGCCCGATCTCCTGGGTGGCCATCGACTTGACCTTGACGACCTCCGACTCGCCCGTCTCCTGGACGAGTCGGGTGACGATCCGGTTGGCCTCGTCCGCGTCGGCGGCCCAGTGGACGATGCCGCCGGCTGCCGTCACCGACTCCTCCAACTGGACCAGATACCGGTCGAGATGACGGAGCGTGTGGTCCTTGATCTGCTTGCCGGCCTCGCGCAACGCGGCCCAGTCGGACAGCTCCGCCACGGCCTTGGCCCGCTTGGCGCGGATCGTATGGGTGGCGTGGCGCAGATTTCCGCGCAGCGTCTGGTTGTTGACGGCCTCGTGGGCAGCCACGGGGAAGGCCGGGAAGGCCGGCATTCCGACGAACGTGCCGCTCATGCGCGTGACTCCTCTTCGGCGGAGACCGCGGTGGTGTCTTCCGTGGCGGCCAGGATCTCCGCGATGTGCACCGGCCGCATCGCGGTATGGAGCCGGGACATCGTGCCGCCGACGTGCATCAGACAGGAGTTGTCCGCCGCGCACAGGACCTCGGCGCCCGTCGACTCCGCGTTGCGCACCTTGTCGGCGCCCATCGCCGCCGAGACGTCGGCGTTCTTCATGGCGAACGTCCCGCCGAACCCACAGCACTCGTCGGCACCGGGCAACTCCACCAACTCCAGCCCCTTGACGGCCTGGAGGAGCCTGAGCGGCCGGTCACCGAGGCCCAGGCTGCGCAGCCCGTGGCAGGTGGGGTGATAGGTCACCTTGTGCGGGTAGTAGGCCCCGACATCCGTCACCCCGAGCACATCCACGAGGAACTCGGTCAGCTCGTACGTCTTCGGCACCACCGGCGCCAACGTGGCCGCGAGGGTGTCACCGCGTCCTTCGGCCCTGGCCCTTTCCCCCATCCGCGGATACAGCTCCCGCACCATCGCCCCGCACGACCCGGACGGCGTGACGATCGCCTCGTACTCCCCGAAGACATCGGAGAAATGCCGGGCCAGCGGTTCGGCCTCATGGCGGTAGCCGGTGTTGTAGTGCGCCTGCCCGCAACATGTCTGGGCCATCGGGAAGTCGACCTCGACGCCCAGTCTGGTCAGCAGTTTCACCACGGCGCGCCCGGTGTCCGGATAGAGCGTGTCGTTGACGCAAGTCAGGAACAGGGCGACACGCATCGCGGCTCCTTAGTGGTCGATCATCGGATGGGTGCAGCGTAGTCGGAGGTCACCGTCTGGGGGAGCCCCTGATTCAGCGCGCGGCGAGCCGAGCCTCCGCCGCCCGCCACCGGGCGGTGTCGCCCTGAGGTTCGTACCGGGTCGACGGCTGGGTACGGGCGAGGAGCCCGCGCATCCCGGCCAGGTCGCCGACGAGCCCGTGGGACCGCGCCTGGACGAGCACATTGCCCAGCGCGGCGGCTTCTGTCGGCCCCGCGACCACCGGCAACCCGCAGGCGTCGGCGGTCAGTTGGCACAGCAGCGCGTTGCGGGTACCGCCCCCGACGACATGCACGACGTCGACCGGATGGCCGGCCAGCTCCTGGGCGTCAACGACCGCCCGCCGATGGGCGAGTGCGAGGGAGTCGAGAATGCAGCGCGTGATCTCCGCCCGGGACTCCGGCACCGGCTGCCCGGAGCCACGGCAGGCGTCGGCGATCCGCTCCGGCATCCGCCCCGGCGCCAGAAACGCCGCGTCCCCCGCGTCCACGACCGACCGCAGCGCCGGCACCCGGGCCGCCCCGCGCAGCAACTCTCCCAACTCCGGCTCGCCCCAGGCCCGTACACACTCCTGAAGCAGCCACAGCCCCATGATGTTGCGCAGATAGCGGACCGTGCCGTCGAGCCCCAGCTCATTGGTGAAGTTGGCGACCCGGCTCGCCTCGCCGAGCACCGGCGCGTCGAGCTCAAGCCCGGCCAGGGACCAGGTCCCGGTGCAGATATAGGCGAACCGTTCCTCGACCGCCGGAACGGCGGCGACGGCTGACGCGGTGTCGTGCGACCCGACCACCGTCACCGGCACGGGCCCGCTCAGTCCGGTCTCCTCCAGCACCTCGGCCCGCAACACCCCCGCCGGATCGCCCGGTTGCCGCAGCGGCGCGAACAGCCCGAGGTCGACACCGAGCCGCGAGGCGATGTCGTACGACCAGTCGCGCGTCCGGGGATCGATGAGCTGGGTGGTGGAGGCGTTCGTCAGCTCGGTGCCCTGCTCCCCGGTCAGCCAGTACGACAGCAGATCGGGGATGAGCAACAGCCTCTCGGCACAGGTGAGTTGGGCCGAGTAGCGGGCCGCCGCGAGCTGGTACAGGGTGTTGAACGGCGCGTACTGCAACCCGGTCGACGCGTACAGCTCGCCCGCCGGCACGGTCGCCCACACCTTCTCGGCGACCCCCTCCGTGCGGGCGTCCCGATAGTGCACGGGATTGCCCAGCAACGCCCCGTCCGCGTCCAACAGCCCGTAGTCCACGGCCCAACTGTCGATGCCGACGGAATCGAGAACCGGCCCCGCCGCCCGGAGCCCGTCGAGGACCCCCGCGTACAGCGCGAGGATGTCCCAGCGCAGCCCCTCGGGCGTGCGGACGGGCCGGTTGGGAAAGCGGTGCGCCTCCGCCAACTCCAGGGAGTCGGGCCCGACACGGCCGACCATGACCCGCCCACTGGACGCGCCGAGGTCGACCGCGGCATACGCCTTCACGTCGGCGCTCACCGAAGGAAGGCGGCCGCAACGCCGGCGTCGACCGGGACGTGCAGCCCGGTGGTGTGGGTCAGGTCCCCACCGGTGAGGGCGAAGACGGCGTTGGCGACATGCTCCGGGAGTACCTCGCGCTTGAGGATGGTGCGCTGGGCGTAGAACTCGCCGAGCTTCTCCTCCTCGATCCCGTAGGTCGCCGCCCGCTGCGCACCCCAGCCGCCCGCGAAGATGCCCGAACCGCGTACGACACCGTCCGGGTTGATCCCGTTGACCCGGATCCCGTGCTCGCCCAACTCGGCGGCGAGCAGCCGTACTTGATGGGCCTGGTCGGCCTTCGTCGCCGAGTACGCGATGTTGTTGGGACCGGCGAACACGGCGTTCTTGGACGCGATGTAGAGGATGTCACCGCCGAGCCCCTGAGCGATCATCGCCCGGGCCGCCTCACGCGAGACGAGGAAGGAACCACGGGCCATGATGTCGTGCTGAAGGTCCCAGTCCCGGGCCGAAGTCTCCAGCAGGGGCTTGGAGATGGAGATCCCCGCGTTGTTGACGACGAGATCGACCCCGCCGAAGGCGAGCAGCGCGGCCTTGAAGGCATCAGCGATCTGCTCTTCCGAGGTCACGTCAACGGTGACGGCAACGGCCTTGTCGGGCCCGCCCAGTTCCTCCGAAACGGCCTGCGCGCTCTCGGAGTTGAGATCCGCGACGACGACGCACGCCCCTTCGTCGACCAGCCGCCGGGCGATGGCCTTCCCGATCCCACTGCCCGCACCGGTGACGAGCGCGACCCGCGTGGCGAGCGGCTTGGGCTTGGGCATCCGCTGCAACTTGGCCTCTTCCAGGGCCCAGTACTCGATACGGAACTTCTCCGACTCCTCGATCGGCGCGTACGCCGACACGGCCTCGGCCCCGCGCATCACGTTGATGGCGTTGACGTAGAACTCACCGGCCACCCGCGCGGTCTGCTTGTCCTTGCCGAAGGAGAACATGCCGACGCCGGGGATCAGCACGATCGCCGGGTCGGCGCCCCGCATCGCGGGGGAGTCGGGCAGGGCGTGCCGCTGGTAGTAGGCGGCGTACTCCACACGGTAGGCGGAGTGCAGCTCCTTCAGCCGCGCGATGGCCTGGTCCAGCGGGGCGGTGGGCGGCACATCAAGAACGAGCGGCCTGACCTTGGTCCGCAGGAAGTGATCGGGGCAGGAGGTACCGAGCGCGGCGAGCCGAGGATGCTCGGCCCGAGCCAGAAAATCAAGAACGACATCGGAGTCGGTGAAGTGCCCCACCTGCGGCCGGTCTTGAGAGGCGACAGCACGAATGTACGGCGCGAGCGCGGCACCCCGCTCTCGCCGCTCACCCTCGGGCAGCGCACCGTACCCCTCGACGACGGGCCCGAAGGGCTCCGCCTTCCCGCGCTCGACGAGGAACGCCTCGGCGGTACGGATGATGTGCAACGAGTTCCGCTCACACTCCTCGGAACTCGCACCCCACGCCGTGATCCCATGCCCCCCGAGCACACACCCGACGGCCTGCGGATTGGCCTCCTTGACGGCGGCGATGTCCAGCCCGAGCTGAAACCCGGGCCGCCGCCAGGGCACCCACACCACGGAGTCCCCGAAACACTCGGCGGTCAGCTTCTCCCCGTCGGCGGCACACGCGAGCGCGATCCCCGAGTCGGGATGCAGATGATCGACATGAGCCGCGTCCACGAGCCCGTGCATGGCGGTGTCGATGGAAGGCGCCGCGCCTCCCTTCCCATGCAGGCAGTAGTCGAACGCGGCCACCATCTCGTCCTCGCGCTCAACCCCCGGATACACATCGGCCAACGCCCGCATCCGATCCAGCCGCAACACGGCCAGCCCACCTTCGGTGAGCGTCCCAAGGTCCCCTCCTGACCCTTTGACCCACATCAACTCGACATCACCCCCGGTGACGGGATCAGTGTCGGTGCCCTTGGCGGACGTATTGCCGCCGGCGTAGTTGGTGTTACGGGGATCAGCGCCGAGTCGACGAGAACGGGCGAGGAGAGAGGCGGCTTCGGGGTGCGGTGCCATGGACTTCAGTCCTTTTCGAGAGAGAGCGAGTGCATATCTTTCAGGGGCGCGGGGCTGTATCTAAATGCGGCTCCGCCGCGTGGGCGCGACCAGCCATATCCGGCCCGCACCCCGCACACAACAGATCCAGGCAGACGCTCACGCCCCCCAACCGGCCTGCCGCCCCCCAACCCGCTCAGCGACAATCCGCTCCTGCCACCCACTAGCCCGATACGCCGCAATCGGGTCGGGCGCAAGCCCCTGCTCCTCACGCAGCTCCCTCAGCAGCGGCCGCACATCCGTGTTGTACGCGTCCATCAACACGGCATTCGCCTCCAGCACATCCCCGGCCCGCTGTGCAGCGGCCAAGGCGACAGGGTCAACGAGCAACGCCTTCGCCGTCGCTTCCTGCACATTCATCACCGACCGAATGATCGCCGGAATCTTCGCCTCGATGTTGTGACACTGATCCAGCATGAACGCGACATCCGCGGTGAACCCCCCACCCCGAATCACCTCGTACATGATCCGGAACAACTGGAACGGATCAGCCGCCCCCACCATCAGATCGTCGTCCGCATAGAACCGCGAGTTGAAGTCGAACGCGCCGAGCTTCCCCTCCCGCAGCAGCGTCGCAACGATGAACTCGATATTGGTCCCAGGCGCATGATGCCCGGTATCGACCACAACCTGGGCTTTCGGTCCGAGCTTCAGACAATGCGCGTACGCAGTACCCCAGTCCGGCACGTCCGTCGCATAAAACGCCGGCTCGAAGAACTTGTACTCCAGCAGCATCCGCTGCCCGTCCCCAAGCCGCTCGTACACCGCAGCGAGCGCCTCCGCCAACCGGTCCTGGCGCGCGCTGAGATCGTCCTGCCCCGGATAGTTCGTCCCGTCCGCGAACCAGAGCTTCAGATCGGCGGAGCCCGTCGCGTCCATGATGTCGACGCACTCCAGCAGATGATCGAGCGCCTTGCGCCGCACCGCCGCCTCGGGATGACACACGCTGCCGAGCCGGTAGTCGTCGTCCTGGAACGTGTTGGAGTTGATCGCGCCGAGCTTCAGCCCGTGGTCCTGCGCGAACTTGCCCAGCGCCGCGAAGTCGTCGACCCGGTCCCAGGGGATGTGCAGGGCGACCGTCGGCGCCACGCCGGTGAACTCGTGGACCTTGGCCGCGTCTTCCAGTTTCTCCTGCGGCGTCCGCGGCACGCCCTCCTGGGCGAAGACCTTGAACCGGGTCCCCGAGTTCCCGTACGCCCACGACGGCGTCTCGACTGCCTGGGTCTTGAGAGCGGCCTTCACCGCGGCGAGCTCGGTCACTTGAGGCTCCTGTGACGTGCGACGGAACGACGTATGTATGAAACGATTCAGAGAGCGAAGCTATGAGCGTCCCGAAGGGGTGTCAAGCCCTACGGCGAACCCCGTGTCCCGTGACTCCAACGTGACCTTTGGCTATCGAAAGTTTTTCGAGGCGGACCCATTGACGTGACAACGCTGGCGCGCCTAACGTCCCGGCAACCAAGTTGAAACCTTTCACGACGCTGTGAGGGCCTACCCGCCGGCGTCGTCGAGGAGCCCCTCATGACCCACCCGTCAGACGCGGGTCCGGCCCCGGTGCTCGCGCTCAAGGGCATCTCCAAGTCCTTCGGCGCGGTGCGCGCCCTGCGGGACGTGTCCCTCGAACTGTTCCCCGGTGAGGTGCACGCACTCGCCGGTGAGAACGGCGCGGGCAAGTCCACCCTCATCAAGACCCTCGCCGGTGTGCACCGGCCCGACGCCGGCCAGGTGCTGCTCGACGGCGCGCCCGTCCTCTTCCACGGCCCCGGCGACGCCCGCGACGCGGGTATCGCCGTGATCTACCAGGAACCGACCCTCTTCCCCGACCTGTCGATCGCCGAGAACATCTTCATGGGCCGCCAGCCCCGCCGCGCGCTGGGCCGTATCGACCACAAGGCCACCTACGCGGCGACCGCCGAACTGATGAAGCGGCTCGGCGTCGAGCTGGACCCCGACCGCCCGGCGCGCGGCCTCTCCATCGCCGACCAGCAGATCGTGGAGATCGCCAAGGCGCTCTCCTTCGACGCCCGCGTCCTGATCATGGACGAGCCGACGGCCGCCCTCACCGGCAGCGAGGTGGCCCGCCTCTTCGGCGTGGTCCGCACCCTGCGCGAACAGGGCGCGGCCGTCCTGTTCATCTCGCACCGCCTGGAGGAGATCTTCCAGATCTGCCAGCGCGTCACCACCCTGCGCGACGGCGCGCTGATCTCCAGCGAACCGATCGACGGGGTGACCGAGGACGATCTCGTCCGCCGCATGGTCGGCCGCGATCTCGACGAGCTCTATCCCAAGCAGGACGTCGAGCCCGGCGAAGTCGCCCTGAGCGTCAAGCGGTTGACCCGCGAGGGCGTCTTCACCGACGTCTCCTTCGACGTACGGCGCGGAGAGATCGTCGGTCTCGCCGGGCTCGTCGGCGCCGGCCGTACCGAAGTCGCGCGGGCCGTCTTCGGCATCGACCGGTGGGACGCCGGCGGGGTCGAGGTCGACGGCAAGTCGCTGACGAACGGCGCCCCGTCCACCGCGATGGCCGCGGGCCTCGCCCTGGTCCCCGAGGACCGGCGCGCCCAGGGCCTGGTGATGGACATGTCCATCGAGCGGAACATCGGCCTGACCGGGCTGCGTACGACCGTGAAGGCGGGCCTCGTCGACCGGGGCGCCGAGCGCAGCCGTTCCCTCGACTGGGCGGTGAAGCTGCACGTCAAGTACGCGCGGATCGCCGACACCGTCAACACCCTCTCCGGCGGCAACCAGCAGAAGGTCGTCCTCGCCAAGTGGCTGGCCACCGGCCCGAAGGTACTCATCGTCGACGAACCGACCCGTGGCATCGATGTCGGGACGAAGGCCGAAGTGCACCGGCTGCTCAGCGAGTTGGCCGCCGACGGGGTCGCCGTCCTGATGATCTCCTCCGATCTGCCCGAGATCCTCGGCATGGCCGACCGCGTGCTGGTGATGCACGAGGGCCGCCTCACCGCCGAGATCCCCCGCTCCGAAGCCACCGAGGAAACCGTGATGGCCGCAGCCACCGGGAGGGCCGCCGCATGACGGTCACGGCTCCCAATCCCGCGCCCGCCGCCGAAGTCCCCGAGTCGAGCAGTACCCGGCTCGTCGACCGGGTCTTCAAGATGCGTGAACTCGCCATCCTGGTCGTCTTCCTGGTGATGATCGGCATCACCCAGGCCGGCAACAGCGAGTTCCTGTCCGAGCAGGGCATCAAGGACCTGCTCCTCAACGCGACCATCCTCGTCCTGGTCGCCACCGGCCAGTCGCTGGTCGTCATCACCCGCAACGTCGACCTGTCGGTCGGCTCCACCCTCGGCATCACCGCCTTCGCCACCGGCACCTATCTCCAGGGCGGTGGCAACGCTGTCATCGCGATCCTGCTGGCGGTCCTGCTCGGCATCGGACTCGGCCTGGTCAACGGGCTGTTGGTGAGTCTGGGGCAGGTGCCCGCCCTGGTCGTCACGCTCGGCACGCTCTACATCATCCGGGGAGTCGACTCCATCTGGGTCGGCTCACGACAGATCACGGCCGCCGATCTCCCGGGCGGTTTCGTGGACTTCGGTTCCGGTGGCATCTCCGCCGTGCCCTATCTCGCGCTGATCGCGCTCGCCGTGCTGATCGCCACCGCCTACTACCTCAAACACTTCGGCAGCGGACGGGAGTTGTACGCCCTCGGCTCCAACCCCGAGGCCGCCCGGCTCGCCGGGATCCCGGTCCGCAAGCGGATCCTCGCCGCGTACACCTTCTGCGGCGGACTCGCCGGACTGGCCGGCGCGATGTACCTGGCCCGCTTCGGCAACGTCGACTCGGGTACCGGCACCGGCTACGAACTCACCGTCGTCAGCGCGGTAGTTGTGGGTGGCGTGGTCTTCACCGGCGGCTCCGGCAGCGTGTACGGCGCCGCTCTCGGCGCACTCCTGTTGACCTCGATCAACAGTGTGCTGCCCGCCCTCGGCGTCAGTTCCGTCTGGGTGCTCGCCATCAACGGCATCCTGCTCATCCTCGCCATCGCCGTCGACCGGATCGTCGCCCTGCGTGTGGCCACCGCACTGAAGAAGAGGAACGCCCGCCATGCCTGAGTCCGCGTTCTCCGTGAACCGCGCGATCCGCTGGGACACGGTCGTCGGCGCCCTCCTGATCATCCTGCTGCTGTTCTCCTTCTCCTTCGTGGACGGCTTCGGCAACGCGCTGAACCTGTCGTTCCTGATCGGCAACACCCTTCCCATCGCACTGATCGCGCTCCCGATGACCCTGCTGGTCGTCGCCGGCGAGATCGACCTCTCGGTGGCGTCCACGGCCGGTCTGTCGGGCGCGGTGATGGGCAAGCTGTGGAACGAGGGGATGACGATCGAGACGATCATCCCGATCTGTCTGGTGCTGGGCGTGGTCTGCGGGCTGGTCAACGGGCTCCTCGTCACCCGGCTCGGACTTCCGTCCCTCGCCGTCACCATCGGCACGCTCGCCGCGTACCGGGGGATCGCGCAGATCGTGCTCGGCTCCGATGCCGTGACCGATTTCCCCACGCAGTACCTGGACTTCGCGTCCGGGCGCCTCGGGGGCACGTTCTTGCCGCAGGCGTTTCTGCCCTTCCTCGTGTTGCTCGTGATTGCCGTCGTGGTCCTGCACGCCATGCCGTTCGGGCGGTCGTTGTTCGCGATCGGCGCCAACGTGGAGGCTGCCCGATTCGCCGGTATTCGGGTTCGGCGGCACAAGTTGATTCTGTTCACGGTGACGGGATTGATGGCTTCGCTGACCGGTGTCTTCTGGGCGCTGCATTACGCCAGTGCGCGCTATGACAATGCCACGGGGCTCGAACTGTCCGTCGTGGCGGCGGTGTTGCTCGGCGGTATCGACTTCGACGGTGGGAAGGGGACGTTGGGAGGTGCGATCGCCGGGGTCTTTCTGCTCGGCGCGTTGCAGAACGTGATGAGTCTGCTGAACGTTTCGGCGCAGTCGCAGATCGTCGTCACCGGTGTGCTGCTTGTTGTTTCGGTGCTTGGCCCTAGGGTCGCGCGCCAGATTTCCATCGCGAGGGCCGCTGCGCGCGCCGTCGGATAGGTCGTTCGAAAGCTGCGGGCCCGATGTGGCTGGTCGCGCAGTTCCCCGCGCCCCTTACGGGGCGCTCCACTCACCCTCCTGACAAAGGACCCCATGCCATGCGCAAGTCATCCCTTCGTCGTGCCTGTGCGGCCGTCGTCGCCGTCACTTCTCTCACCCTCGTCGCCACCGCCTGCGGCGGTACCACCAAGAAGGATGTGAAGGACGAGAACACCGGGTCGGCCGTCACCGGTGGCAAGGCGGATCCGAGTGCCGCTCTCAAGAAGGGGCTCACTGTCGGGTTTCTGCCGAAGGCGGTCAACAACCCGTACTTCACCACCTCCGACAAGGGCGGCGAGAAGGCACTCACCGAACTGGGCGAGAAGTACAAGGAGGTGGGCACGACCAGTGCCACCGACACCGCCGGCCAGGTGAGTTACGTCAACACGCTCACCCAGCAGCAGGTGAACGCGATCGCCGTCTCCGCGCAGGACCCGGGTGCCCTGTGCACCGCGCTCAAGCAGGCCATGAGCAACAAGATCAAGGTCGTCACCTACGACTCCGACACCAACCCCGAGTGCCGCAACGCGTTCGTGTCGCAGGCCAGCGCCGAGGACCTCGGCCGTACCGAGGTGCAGTTGCTCGCCGAACAGATCGGCTACAAGGGCGAGATCGCGATCCTGTCGGCCGCGCAGACCGCGACGAACCAGAACACCTGGATCGGCTTCATGAAGGACGAGCTGAAGGACCCCAAGTACAAGGACATCAAGCTGGTCAAGGTCGCCTACGGCAACGACGACGCCCAGCAGTCCTTCCAGCAGACCCAGGGCCTCCTCCAGGAGCACCCGAACCTGAAGGGGATCATCTCCCCGACCACCGTCGGCATCAAGGCCGCCGCCCAGTACCTGTCCGGCTCCAAGTACAAGGGCAAGGTCAAGCTCACCGGCCTCGGCACCCCGAACGACATGCGCAAGTACGTCAAGAACGGCACCGTCGAGGGCTTCGAGCTGTGGGACCCGGCGAAGCTCGGCGCGCTCGCCGCGCAGACCGCGGTGGCGCTGGTGTCGGGGCAGATCACCGGCAAGGAGGGCGAGACCTTCACGGCCGGCGGGACCTCGTACACCATCGGCAAGGACGGCGTGATCAGCCTCGGCAAGCCGACCGTGTTCGACGCGAAGAACATCGACCAGTTCAACTTCTAGTAGATACAGGGGTGTTGATGCAGCGCGTGTGTTTCCTGCTGAAGGTCCGGGCGGACCGCCTCGACGAGTACCGCGAGCGGCACGCCGCCGTGTGGCCCGAGATGCTCGACGCACTCTCGGCCACCGGCTGGCGCAACTACTCGCTCTTCCTGCGTGAAGACGGCCTGCTGGTCGGCTACTTGGAGACCGAGGACTTCGCCGCCGCCCAGGCCGGCATGGAAGCCACCGACATCAACTCCCGCTGGCAGGCGGAGATGGCGCCGTTCTTCGAGTCCCTGGACGGCGCCCGTCCCGACGAAGCGATGAAGCCCCTCACCGAGGTCTTCCACCTCGCGTGATCCCCCACAGGAGCCGCTCATGAGAAGACGCGCCGTGCTGACGACCGCCATACTTGCGGCCGTGGCAACGCCGGGCATCGCGCGGGCGGCCGACCCCGGCCCGTCCGTCACCAAGAAGAGCACCACCCAACTGGACGCCCAGGCCGTCTACTTCGTCTCGTACGACGGCCTGGTCAACAACAACTCGTTCCAGAAGAACGGGCTGTTGACCTACAAGGGCTATCAGTACGCGGCCTGGTACACGTCCACCAAGTACGCCGTCGTCGCCCGCCGCGTCCTCGGCGGCTCGACATGGTCCACGATCACCCTCTCCCACCAGCTCAAGAGCGACGACTCCCACAACGTCGTCTCGATGGGTGTGTCCCGTGTCGACGGCCGCCTCCACCTCAACATGGACTCCCACAGCGACGGCTTCTTCTACGTCAAGTCGGTCGCCGGTCTCCTCGACAACCCGGCGTCCACCACCTGGACTTCGGCCGTTCTCGGAGCCGTACAGACCTCGCTGGACGGTGTGGCGCTCACCTCGCAGTTCACCTACCCCCAGTTCATCGCCACCCCCGAGGGCGGGCTCCAGCTCAGCTACCGCGTCGGGATCTCCGGCAACGGCCGCAACGCCCTTGCGGAGTACGACGGTTCGAAGTGGACCGCGCTGGGGGAGTGGAGCAGCTCGACCGGCACCTACACCAGCACGCACGGCTCCAGCACCGCCCGCAACATGTACCTGCACGGCATCGACTACGACGCGGCCGGCCGACTGCACTCCTTCTTCACCTGGCGCGAGCAGTCCGCCGCCGTGATGTGCAACAGCGGCGGGATCACCAACCACGACACCGGTTACGTCTACTCGACCGACAGGGGCCGCAGTTGGCGCAACGACGCCGGAGCCGTCGTAGGGACGACCGGCAGTTCGGACACCGTGGCCGTCACGGACGCCGGTCTCGTCGTCGACTCCCTCAACCCCGACCACTCCCTGATGAACCAGGAGAGCCAGGCCACCGACTCCACCGGCCTCCCGCACGCGATCATCAGCTACGTCCCCGGCCGCTTCGGCCAGTGCACCACCAACTACGTCACCGACCGCACCGCCAACGGCCGCGCCTTCCACGTCCGCAAGAACTCCGCAGGCACCTGGCAGAAGACCGAGATCCCGATCGCCCTGAACTCCAGCCAGCGCACCAAGCTGGTCCTGGACAAGTACGACAACGCCTACGCGGTCCTGCCCTACGGCCGTGTCGCGGGCGCCTCGAAGTCCTCCGGGTACACGGACTGGGCCCTGCTGTACGACGGGAGCGGTCTGAACGCCTTCGGCGAGGTCGTCGTCGACGAGCTGCGCGTGAAGGCGGACAACGTGCTGTCGTTCATGTACCAGGAGAAGTCGAGCGGTACGACCCCCTCGGCACTCCACGTCGTCGACTTCGCCCTGCCCGCGTGAGGGGCACGGGCGCAGGAGTCGCCACAGGTCATGGCGGTAATGTGAAGACCTTCCCGCCGCCCCACGTCACCCTGGAGGTCTCCGCCTGATGGCCCAGCCGGTGGGTATCAAGGACGTCGCCCGCGCCGCCGGAGTCTCCGTCGGCACGGTCTCGAACGTCATCAACCGCCCGGACACCGTCGCCACGGAGACCCGGGCCCGGGTGCTGTCCGCGATCGACCGCCTCGGCTATGTCCGCAGCGAGTCCGCACGCCAGTTGCGCGCCGGCCGCAGCCGGATCATGGGGCTGCTCGTCCTCGACATGGGCAACCCCTTCTTCGTGGACGTGGCCCGCGGCGCCGAGCGCGCCGCACGCGAGTCCGGGCTCGGCGTGATGGTCTGCAACAGCGCGCAGAGCCCCGTCGAGGAGGCCGACTACCTGTCGCTCTTCGCCGAACAGCGGGTGCGGGGCGTCCTGTTGACCCCGGCCGACGCGACCGGACGCAACATCGAGTCGTTCCGCCGGCACGGCATCCCCTTCGTGCTCGTCGACCGCGTCTCCGAGGGCACCACCGAGTGCTCGGTCTCCGTGGACGACGTCGCCGGCGGCGCGCTCGCCGTGCGGCACCTGGTCGACGCCGGACACCGCTCCATCGCGTACGTCAGCGGCCCGCCCGGCTTCAACCAGGTGCGGGACCGCCGTACCGGCGCGAAGAACGCGCTCGCGGAGGCCGGTCTCGACCCCGACGCGCTGCGGGAGCTGCCCACCGACCGGCTCGACGTGGCGGCCGGACGCGACGCGGGCGCCCGGCTGCTCGGCCTCGCCGACCGCCCCACCGCCGTCTTCTGCGCCAACGACCTGCTCGCCCTCGGCGTGCTCCAGGCCATGTTCGCGGCCGGGGTCGGCGTCCCCGACGACCTCGCGATCGTCGGCTACGACGACATCGAGTTCGCGGCCGCCGCCGCCGTACCGCTCACCTCGGTCCGCCAGCCCGCCGTCACCATGGGCGCCCTGGCCGCCGAACTGCTGCTGGAGGAGACCGAGGCGGAGGCGGACCCGACGGCCCGCCCGCACGAGCACCGGCGGGTCGTCCTCCAGCCGGAACTGGTGGTGCGCCGCTCCAGCCTCGCCGCCCGCTGATCGGCCGGTCAGTAGGATTTCATGATCCAGGGGGTCGGATATCGGACGCTCATGTGCTGAACTGTGACGCGGCCCGTCATTCGTCCGTACCAGGAGTCCCGTTGTCCGTCAGCTACCGCCAGCCCGGCGTCGTCCTCACCGACCGTCACTTCACCGTGCCCCTCGACCATGAGGACCCCACGGGCGAGACCATCGAGCTCTACGCCCGTGAGGTCGTCGCGAGCGACAAGGCGCACCGCGAGGACCTGCCGTGGCTGCTCTACCTCCAGGGCGGCCCCGGATTCGGAGCGAATCGTTTCGTCGGCAGACAGGCCTGGCTCGACCGCGCGCTCGACGAGTACCGCGTGCTCCTCCTCGACCAGCGCGGCACCGGCCGCTCCACCCCGCTCACCCGGCAGACGCTCCCGCTGCGCGGCGGCCCCGCCGAGCAGGCCGAGCACCTCACGCACTTCCGCGCCGACTCGATCGTCCGGGACTGCGAGACCATCCGCCCCGCCCTCACCGGCGGCGCCCCGTGGACCGTCCTGGGCCAGAGCTTCGGCGGCTTCTGCACGGTGAACTACCTCTCCACCGCCCCCGAGGGCCTGCGCGCCGCCGTCCTCACCGGCGGCCTGCCGTCCCTCGACGCCCACGCCGACGACGTCTACCGGGCCGCCTACCCGCGCATCGAGCACAAGGTCGCCGCCCACTACGACCGCTACCCGCAGGACGTGGAGCGCGCCCGCCGCATCGCCGAACACCTGCTGGGCCACGAGCCGGTCCTGCCGAACGGCTACCGGCTCACCGTGGAGGCCTTCCAGTCCCTCGGCATCATGCTCGGCGGCAAGGAGGGCAGCCACCGCCTCCACTTCCTCCTGGAGAACGCCTTCGTCCGCACCCCGCAGGGCCACGAACTCTCCGACGCGTTCCAGGAAG
Organism: Streptomyces sp. NBC_01478; assembly: GCF_036227225.1. Taxonomy (GTDB): domain Bacteria; phylum Actinomycetota; class Actinomycetes; order Streptomycetales; family Streptomycetaceae; genus Streptomyces. The sequence continues at coordinate 10,515,472 of NZ_CP109444.1, forward strand.
AGGTCCAGAACTCCCTGTCGTTCGCCGGGCACCCCCTCTACGCCCTCGTCCACGAGGCGTGCTACGCCCAGGACGCCCGCCCCACCGCCTGGTCGGCGGAGCGCGTCCGCAGCGAGTTCCCGCAGTTCGACGCCGCCAAGACCCTCGCGGGCGACGGCCCCCTCCTGTTCACCGGCGAGACGATCCACCCCTGGATGTTCGACTGCGACCCCGCGCTGCGCCCGCTCCGCGACACCGCCGAACTCCTCGCCGCCCACACCGACTGGCAGCCGCTCTACGACCCGGCGCGCCTCGCCGCCATCGAGGTCCCGGTCGCCGCGGCCGTCTACCACGACGACATGTACGTCGACGTGACCCATTCGCTGCGGACCGCCCGCGCGATCCGCGGCCTGCGCACCTGGGTCACCGACGAGTTCGAGCACGACGGCGTACGGGTCGGCGGGCCGCGTGTCCTGGACCGGCTGCTGGCCCTCACGCGCGACGAGGTCTGAGTCCGGCGACGAGAGGTGAGCTTGTCGACGAGAGGTGGGCCCGGAGGTGAGCCCGGCGGCGAGATGTGACATCGAATTTTCCGACATAAGGTTCATTTCGATGAATACCAAGCCGCTTCGCCGGGCCCGCCCGGCCGCCCTGGTCCTCGCCGTCGTCGCGGCGAGCTCGGTCGCACTCGTGTCCTGCGGTGACGACAACGACAGCTCCGGCAGCAGCAGCTCGCAGCCCGCGACCCCGGACACCGCCTCCTTCTCGGGCATGACCCCGTCGGCCCTGAAGTCGGCCGCCTCCTCGGCGGTCGCGTCGGCCCGCGCACGGGCCTCCGCTGCCGCGTCCTCCGCATCGGCGGCGGCGTCCTCCTTCGAGGCCTCCGTGTCGGCCGAGGTCGCCCGCGCGAGCAAGGACGCCCAGAACGAACTCAAGGACGTCGACGGTCAGGGCAACGCGATGTCCGAGGTCGCCATGACCGGCAAACCGCGCGCCCAGACCGGCGGCCTGCTCGCCGTCGTCGTCACCATCACCAACAAGACCGGCAAGAAGGCGTCCTACGCCGTCCAGGTCGACTTCCTCGACTCCTCGGGCAAGGTGGTGGAGACCCGCTACGTCGGCGCCGAGAACCTCGCGCCCGGCGCGAAGGCCCAGCCGGTCGCCATCAGCACCAAGCCGCCGGAGCCGGTGCTGACCCCCAAGTTGGCGAAGGCTCAACGCTATTGAGCACGTTCTTCGGCAACGGACGGATCAGCGCTCGGAGTTGAGCTCGTCCACCGCTCCGCCCGCGTCGCCGATCGTCGTGTAGTCGACGGCGACGAAGTTCACCGGCCGGCCGCGTTCCCGCTCGCAGCGGTGGACGCGGTCGAGCACGAACCGGCGGGCGTTGACCTCGCCCGCGTCCAGACGGCTGCCGCCGTCGATGGTGACGAAGTGGTTGAGCAGGAACAGCCGTTGGCCGGTACCGCCGCGATGCGGTACGCAGCTCATCGCGCCCGGGGTGCGGAACGCGAACGGCGTCTCCATCCCGTAGTCGTAGAAGTTCCGGTACCAGGGCGCCGGGCCGTCGGCCTCCTCGGCGAAGACGACGAGCCGGCGCCCGCTGTCGATCAGCTCGCCCAGGGTTGGCCACGGCTTCGCGGGATCGGTGTCCGGGGTGTGCACCAGGTCGCTCAACCCGGCCTGCGCGAAGGCCTGTTCGGTGTCCTTGCCGCTGATCGCGTCCTGCACGATCAGGGTGAGGACCTCGGTCGGATGGGCGCGCATCCAGTCACCGATCTCGCGCAGTGCGGGCACCAGGGCGATCGCCCCCGCCCGGCACACGGAGTGGCACAGCCACAGCCCCTCGCGCGGCGGGTTGACCTTGTTGACGGCCGAGGCGATGAACTTCCGTTGCTCCGGGGTGAAGTCGGACCCGGCGAGCCGCGCGGTGATCTCGTCCGGCCGCTCCCACCGGTAGGTGTCGATCTGCAGGGCGCGCACCCCGTCGTCCAACTGGGCGGCGATTCCCGGGTCCTGGAGCGGGCCGATGAACCGGTCGACGGTCGTCGACATCGCGTTGTGCGAGGTGAGGTAGGCGACCCCGTCGTAGGACCGGTCGCACAGTGCCGCACTTCCCTCGCAGGTGCGGGACGCGGTGGGTGTGACGGCGTAGGGCACGAGCAGGGCGCCGGCGACGGCGGCCCCGCCGGTGGCCAGGGCGAGCCGGCGAAGGTGGGGGAGGGCGGGCATGTGCGGCCGGACCTGGAGGGCCCAGCCCACGCCGGTCAGGAGGGCACCGGCCAGGACGGGTACGAGAGCGGTCGTCAGGGCGGTGGCCGTGAGCCGGTCCAGGGCGGTGCGCTGCACGTCGTCGACCAGCTTGGCCAGGCTCGGCGGCCAGGAACCCGGCGGATCGACCACCCGACCGCCGCTGAGCAGCCGGAAGAGGACGGCGACGAGCCCGGCCAGTACCCCACCGCCCGCGAGTGACCAGCCCAGAGGGAGCAGTCGGCGGCCGGGAGACGACGATCCGCCGCCGGCCCACAGCACCACCAGCGCGACGACGAGCAGCGCCGAGGCGAGGGCCTCCGCGAGGGCGAGCCCGGCGGCCGTGTAGGTGCGGGCGCGGTGGAGGGGCGCCAGGTCGTTGCCGGAGGCGGCGAGGGTGTCCGTGAGGTTCCAGGTACCGCCGTTCGTGGCCGCCCGGAGCCGCTCGGCGGCCGTACGGGTCCGGTCCGACACGGCGGCGGGGGCCACGGTGGCGAGCGCGGTCGCGACATCGCCGTCCCGGAGCGCCGCCTCGACCGCGGGCCGCAGGGCGTCCCGGTCCGCGACGGGCAGACCGCTCACCAGCGTCCCGGCCGCCTGGTCCGCCTGTGCCTCGGTCAGCGGCAGGGCGGGCAGCCCGGCGGGCACGTGCCCCGCGGCCACGGCACCCAGGGCGGTGGACAGGTCGGCCGAGAAGCGCTCGAAGTCGGGCTCGGGCCGGTCCTGGACCGAGGCGACGAGATCGCCGAAGTAGATCTGGGCCAGGTCGTTGAGGTTGGCCAGCACCGGGCGCAGATCGACCGTGAGGTCCAGCGTGTCGCGGCTGCCGCCCAGATAGCCCACCACGGCGTCGATCTGCTGCCGGGTGAGATCCCGGACCGTCTCAGGCGGCAGCACCAGCTTGAGGTTGGAGGTGACCTGGGCCTCCGGAACCGGCAGTTGGGCCAGCAGCCCCCGGGTGACCGCCGTCGTCCGCGGATCGACCAGCACCTGGTTGTACAGGCGGTCGTAGGCCTTCTGCTCGTCCAGTACGGACTGGTAGAAACCCGGTGAGACCACAGTGGAGCGGGCCGTGGCCGCGGTGGTGAGGACGGCCGTGGCGAGGACGGCCAGGATCAGGGCCGCGAGGCGCGGCAGCCTGCGGGAGGCGACGCCGACCGGGTCCATGACTCACCATCGTCGTCCCGCCCCACCGGCCCCGCAAACGGACGGGGGAGGCGGAAAACCGGCTGGCGACGGCGGAGGCGGACGTGTTGTGATCGCCCCGGGTCTCGCTCACGCGACCACGGGATCCACGACGAAAACGGGGGCGGTATGAACGACGAGGACCTGCTGGCGGACCGCTTCGAGGAACACCGGGGCCATCTGCGAGCGGTGGCCTACCGCATGCTCGGCTCGGCGCCGGAGGCGGAGGACGCGGTCCAGGAGACGTGGCTGAAGCTCAGCCGCACCGACGTGGACGAGATCAGGAACCTCGGCGGCTGGCTGACCACGGTCGTCGGCCGGGTCTGCCTCGACCTGCTGCGCTCCCGCACGGCACGCCGTGAGGAACCCATCGGCGAGACCTTCGTGCCCGACCCCGTGATCAGACCCCTCACGGAGCTCGACCCGGAGGCGGAAGTGCTCCACGCGGACTCGGTGGGCCTCGCTCTCCTCGTCGTCCTGGAGACCCTGGAACCCGCCGAGCGGCTCGCGTTCGTCCTGCACGACATGTTCGCGGTGCCCTTCGACGACATCGCCCCGATCGTGGAACGCGGTTCGGCCGCGACCCGCCAACTGGCCAGCAGAGCCCGCCGCCGGGTCCAGGGCGCGAACCTGCCGACGGCCCCCGATCTCGCCCGCCAGCGCGAGATCGTCGAGGCCTTCCTCGCCGCCGCCCGTGAGGGCGACTTCGACGCCCTGGTCGCCCTCCTCCACCCGGACGTGGCCCTGCGCGCCGACTCCGGCGCCCTCGTACGGGGCGTGGCCGCCTCCAAGGCGCTGCGCGGAGCGCGCACGGTCGCCGAACAGGCGCTCATGTTCGCCCCGTTCGCCCGCTTCGCCCAACTCGCCCTGGTCAACGGCTCGGTGGGCGTCGTCAACGCGCCCGAGGGGCAGGTGCTCTCGGTCATGGGCGTCACCGTCGCCGACGGTCTGATCACCGAGATGTACATTCTGTCCGACCCGGACCGGCTGGCCCGCCTCGATGCCGACAGTTCCGTACGGTGAATCGCATGGGCTGCCGGAGTCAGTCGTCCGCCCCGTGCACTGGGCAGCGGGCCGCTGACGGGACCTCGTCGGGGGCCGCGCCCGGTGCGGGCGCGGCCTGCGCGGTGCGGTGGTCCAGGTGCAGGCGCAGGCCGTCCGGCATCAGGGTCAGGCGTTCCGTCACGCGCAGTCGGTAGGCGGGGTCGGGGCGCAACTCGTAGCGGCGCAGCAGCAGTCCGAGGACCAGCATCGACTCGTGCAGCGCGAACTGGCGGCCGATGCACGCCCGCGCCCCCGTCCCGAACGGCTTGAAGGTGTGCGGGGCACGGGAGCGGACGGCCTTGGCGTCGAAGCGGTCCGGGTCGAACTCCTCGGCGTCCGCGCCCCACACCTCGGGGTCGCGGTGCAGCATCGGCGTCAGGATCAGCGCCCAGGCGCCCCGCCGCATGGGGTGGACCCCGACGAGTTCGGTGTCCCGGGTGGCCTCGCGGGCGTACGCGGGGGCCGTCGGCCAGAGCCGTAGCGACTCGTCCAGCACCCGGCGGACGTAGCGCAGCTTGGCGACCTGGTCGTAGCCCGGAGCCGGAGTGTCGCCCCACACCTGGTCCACCTCGGCGCGGGCGCGGGCGGCGATCTCCGGGTGGCGGGCGAGGTAGTGCAGGGCGAAGGACAGGGAGCCCGAGGTGGTCTCGTGGCCGGCGACCAGGAAGGTGATGACCTGGCGGCGGACGTTCTCGGGGGAGAGGCGTTCGCCGGTCTCCGGGTGGGCCGTGTCGAGCATCCGGTCGAGCAGGTCGCCGTCGCCGCTCGCCTCGCGGCGGGCTCGCACCATGTCGTCGACCGTGCGGTTGAGGTAGGCGATGTCCGCTTCGTTGCGGCGAGTCGAACCGCGGAGGAGGAGCGGGGCCAGCGGAGCGGGTACGGAGTTGAGGCGTTGCGCGTAGCCGAGCGTGCCCACCATCGAGGTCACGAAGGGGTGCGGCCGGTCGCGCTCGAAGGAGCCGAAGTCATGGCCGAAGCCGGTGCGTGCGATCGTCTCCAGGGTCAGCTTGGTCATGTCGCCGGGGACGTCCACCGCCCGCCCGGCCGTCAATTCACGGTCCCAGTGGTCCGTGAGCCGCTCGGCCACGGACAGCATCATCGGGTGGTAGCCGGCCATCGCCTCACGGCTGAAGCCCGGGGCCAGGACGTCGTGCGCCAACTGCCAGTTGGGCTCGTGGTTGTACGCCGTGAACAGTCCGTCCCCGGCGACCGGCCGCAGGTTCGCGACCCCCAGACCGACATGCTTGGCGAACCGTGACTCGTCCGCCATGTCGGCGACCAGGTCGGCGCCCCACACGAACACGAACTCCTTGCCGAAGGCCTTCCGCCGGAAGATCGGGCCCAGTTGACGGGCGAAACGGAGCGAGTCCTGAAGAGGAGTGCGGCGGTCGGCGCCGATGATGTCGCCGAGGAACGGGACCCGGTGCGGGGGACGCGGGATGCGGCCGAGCCGGGGCCAGCCCTGCTCGGCGTCCCGGAATCCCTTCGGCAGCGCGGTCGGCGTCGCCGTCGTCGTCTCCGCCATGACGCGATCTCCCTTGAGTCAGCGGCAGGTTGAGCCTGTTGTACGTGGGTTCAATAGTGGGTTTCAGTGTGATCCCGCTGTTGAACCGACGTCAAGTAAAGTGCGGGAATGGCCGCGAACCAGGGTGAGCGCACGCGCCGCCGGCTCAGCAGTGAGGAGCGCCGGGAGCAACTCCTCACGGTGGGCGCGCGGTTGTTCTCCGAGGACCCCTACGACGATGTGTGGATCGAGCAGGTCGCCGAGATCGCCGGGGTCTCCCGCGGGCTGCTCTACCACTACTTCCCGACCAAGCGGGACTTCTTCGCGGCCGTCGTCGAGCGCGAGAGCGAGCGGATGCTTCGAATGACGGCGGCGGTCCCGGGCGTGCCGGCCCGTGAGCAACTCGCCGTCGCCCTCGACACCTATCTGGAGTACGTGCAGACCCACGCGCACGGCTACCGCGCCTTCCACCGCGCCGACGCGGCCGGGGACCAGACCGTACGGCGGGTCTACCAGCGGGCGTTGGCGGCGCAGGAGCGGCAGATCCTGGCCGCGCTGACCGCCGATCCCGAGTTCGGGCCGGCCGTGGCGGAGCGGCCCGACGCGAAGCTCGCGGTGCGCGGGTGGCTGGCCTTCACCACCGCGGTCTGTCTGGAGTGGCTTCGGGGGCCCGAGTTGAGCCGCGAGCAGGTGCGCGATCTGTGCGCGCGGGCGCTGTTGGGCGTCATCTCGCCCTGAATTTGTCCCGGAAGACCGGGTGGCTCGTCCCGGAAGGCTTGATGGAGACATTGCGTGGCGTGGTTGGCGTGCGCCCCGATCTTCGGTAAGTTAGGCAAGGCTTACCTAAGGAGGTTCAGGGATGGGTGACAGCCAGACGTGGACGGCCGTGCCTGCCGCGGCCGAGCGGGCCCGCTCGGTGCTCGCCGCCGCATGGTCCTGCGCGGTGACCGCGGAGGGCGGTCGCGAGGAGTTCGTCGGTGCGCACAGCGTCGACGACGACGGCCGGGTGCTCCTTCAAGTGCCCGAGGACAGCGCCCTGTTGGCCGCCGCGATCTGCGCGCCGCGCGGAGAGCCGTCCGCGGTCCTGGAGTTCGCGGACGTCGCACCCGTCCCCGTGCGCAACCGTATCCGAGCCAGGCTGTGGCTCGCCGGGTGGTTCGTGCCCGAGGAGGGCCAACTCGCCTTCCGGGCAACGCGCGTGGTGCTTCGCCCGCCGACCGGCGCGGTCGTCATCGACCTCGCCGAGTTCGCCGCCGCCGAACCCGACCCGCTGGCCCTGGCCGAGGCCCAACTGCTGACCCACCTCGCCGACTGCCACTCCGACGCGGTCGAACGCCTCACCCGACTCGTCGAGCCCGACAGCCTGCACGGCGCGGTCCGCGTCCAGCCCCTCGCCGTCGACCGGCACGGACTGACGCTGCGCATCGAGCGGGCCCGCGCCCACGGCGACGTACGCCTGCCGTTTCACGCGCCCGCAGATTCGGTCGGCCATCTCACCGAGCGCATGCACGTACTGCTCACCCAGGCCAGTGCCGCGTCCTGCCCGCGCCCCCTACAGCGGCAGCGCACAGACGGCGACCGGTGACGCGAACGGCTTGCCCGCGAGCCGCAGTTGACCGCTCGCGCCGTCCACGTGGAACACGCTGACCGTGCTAGACCTCTGGTTCGCGGTGAACAGCAGCGTCCCGTCCGGCGAGAGCGCGATCTGGCGTGGGAAGTCACCGGACACCGGCACCGTGTCGAGCAGCCTGAGCCGAGCGCCGTCCGCCTCGACGGCGTACCGCGCAAGGGTGTTGTCGCCCCGGTTGGCGAGATAGGCGTACGCGCCGTTCGAGGTCACCAGGATCTGCGCCGGGTAGTTGGTGGCGTTGCCCGTGCTGCCGCTGGACTGCGGGGCGCCGATCGACAGGGCGCCCGTGGCCGGGTCGTAGGCGCAGACCGCGACGGTGTCGTCGACCTCGTTGGCGAGGTAGGCGTACCGGCCGCCGGGGTGGAACGTGAGGCTGCGCGGGCCCGCACCCGCGCGCGTGTGCGCCTGCGAGACCTCGGTGAGCGTGCCCTTCGCGGTGTCCAGGCGGTAGGTGTAGACCGTGTCGGTGCCCAGATCGACGGCGAGGACATGGCCGCCGTCGGGACCGGTCACGAACTGGTGCGCGTGCGGGCCGTCCTGGCCCGGGCCCGGCTGCGGACTGGAGTGCTTGACCAGCGCGCTGCGTTCACCGAGCGCGCCCGAGGTGTCGATGGGGTGCACGGCGACACTGCCGGACGTGTAGTTGGCGCTCAGCAGCCAGCGTCCGGTGGGGTGCACGGACAGATGGCAGGGGCCCGCCCCGCCGGTGCTCCGCGCGCCGAGGATCGTGCGGTCCGCCAGGCGTACGGCGGTCACCGCGCCCGCCGTCTGCTCGTCGACCGCGTACAGCGTGCGGCCGTCGGGGTGCACGGCGAGGTACGAGGGGTCGGCGACCCCGGTGAGTGTTCCCGCGCCGGTGATCTTGCCGGTCGCCGGATCGTAGGTGGCCAGGCCGATGCCCGTGCCGCCGCCGTCGACCGAGGTGTAGGTGCCGAGGTAGAGGGGGCGGGGGCCGGACGCCTTGCCGACGGAGGGTGGAGCGGCGGGTGCCGGTGTCTTCGTGGCCGTCGGGTCCGCCGTAGGGGCGGATTCAGGGTCGGCCGGTGGTGAGGCCGGGGCCGGGACCGCGACCACCGCCGCGGTTCCCGCCAGGGCGCCGATGAAACGGCGCCTGCTCCAGCCCTCGCGTGACGCCTCCGCACCACTCGTCATGCCCACACCCTCAGGTCGTCGCTCGCTTCGGTCGTCACGGCAACCTTGGCGTGGAGGGCGTGTTGAGCGCAAGACCGGCAACGGCCGTTGCATCCAGTGCAACGGGTGGGTGGGTCACCAGTCGCCGTCCTCCACAGGCTTGCCGTGCGCGTCCTTGAGGGGCTGCACCTGGCCGGGCGTGGGCTGCTGCCAGGGTTCGTGGTCGTCGCCCAGCCAGTCGCCGACCGGCTGCACCGCTCCCAGGCTGTCGGTGGGGGCGAGATCGTCGGCGTCCTGGTCGTAGTAGTCGAACCAGGGGAGGCCCGCCCGGGTGTACGCGGCGCGGTCCACCGGTGAGGGCGGCGGGGCCTCGCCGGTGATGCGGCGCCACTCCGGGGGCGTCACCAGGTGCACGAAGACCCGTCCGGCGGGCTCCTCGGACCAGGCGGCCGGCGGGCGGTCGTCCGAGTAGACCTCCTGGCGCATCGAGCCGCCGACCCCGAGCCCCATCCTGGGAGCGGCCGCCGGAGCGCCGGGCGCGCGGGCGGCCTGCGCGGCCATCGGCATGGCGGGCATGGGGGGCATGGCGCCGTAGCCCCCGGACGGCATGGTGATCGCGCGGGCCCGCTCCGAGCGGCGCTGCTCGTCCGCGCGCCACTTGGCCAACTCCCGCTCGGTGAGCGGGAAGGACTGGAGCTGGACGCCGCCCCACACCTCTTCGCCCGTGACCTGGCCCTCGACCGTCGCGCCGAGACCCAGCGGGACCGCCACGAACTGGCGGACGGTCCCCTTGCCGGAGTTGATGCCGTCGAGCCAGGGCTGGCGCGGAAGGACGACGTAGTTCTGCGGGTTCCGGGACAGCCGGTCGCTCCACGGCTTCCCGGAGACCGCGCACACCTTGCCCACCCCCACCTGGAGGGCGGCGGGCTCGGCCGTGCCCGCGAAGCTCAGCCACATCGCCTCGCGCAGATACACCGGCAGCATCACCCCGCCCCGCGCCCGCCACTCCGCGGGCACCGTGTCCGGGAAGTCGGCGACCCTGCGGACCGGGAACTCGCCGAGCCCCGGCGGCAGCGGATGCGTGCCCGTCTCGGGCAGCCGCAGGGTGCGGACGAACCGCACCGCGACCCCGCCGGGCAGTCGCAAGGTGTTCCCGTCGATCCGTACGGTGCTGTCGGTCATACGCCCGCCCCCATCGCTGCGCTGCCGGAGGCGGCCCGCCCCCAGGTGACTCCGTCACCTAGAACGATCGGCGACCCCGCCCCGGTTCCTGCGCAGCCGCTCCGGCACGCCCACCCGCTCCCGCAGCCAGGCCAGCCAGGGCAGGCGCTCACGCTGCTCGCGGCTGACGCGGTCCAGCTCCTCCATCAGGCGGCGCGAGCGGTGCTCGGTGTCCAGCTCGTCCAGCATGCGGTTGACCTCGGTCAGCATGGCGCCCAGCAGTTGCCACTGGGCCGCGTCGCGCTGGACCTCCTCCAGGAGCAACTGGGCCAGCTTGTCGCGGGTCGCGGCGGCCGTGTGCAGCTCGGCGGTGAGCCGTGACTCCGCCGACTCGGCGCTCACCGTCACATCGGTGGTCACCAGCACCGCGAAACTGACCACCGCGTCACCGATCTCGGACAGCAACTGTTCTACGGCCGCGCCCGTCGGCGGCGCGAACAGCGGCTCGGGGTCGCGCTGTTTCGCCAGGTCGGTGAAGGTGCGGGCGAGGACGCGCAGCACGACCGTGCAGATCTCCAGGGTGTCCAGGCCGGTCCGCAGCACGACCCGGTGCAGCAGCCCCTCCCGTACGCGCGGATTGAGCCGCAGGCTGTCCTCCGCCTGCCTGAGGGCCGCGTCCACCTCGACGATGTCGTGGTCGAGCCGGCGCGCCTCGTGCAGCCGCGCGGTGGCGTGGTCGACGGGCGTGCGGCCCGCCGCCTCCTCGCCCATGCGCCGCATCAGCCGGCGCAGCCGACGGGCCAGTCCCTCGATCGACTCGCCGGCCTCGTCCACCCACACCGGGGGAGCCAGCAGCAGATTGCAGGCGAGCCCGACCACCGCGCCGATCAGCGTCTCCACCACGCGCGCCCAGGCCGTGTTCCCGACCGTGGTGACCCCGAGGACCAGCATTGCGCTGATCGCCACCTCGGGCACGTACTCGTCGACCTTCACCACCCGCCCGACGACCAGCGAGGCCACGATCAGCAGGGCCAGGCTCCACCAGGTCAGACCGACCAGCAGACTGAACGCGATGGCCACGAGCACGCCCGCGACCACGGCGTTCACACGGCGGATGCCGTTGGTGAGCGTGGCGTAGAGGGTGACCTGGACGACGAGGAGCGCGGTCAGGGGAGCGGTCAGCGGCGCGGGCTCGGGGCTCAGCCGCAGCGCGACGACGTACGCGACCGTCGCCGCGGTCGCCGACCGCAGCGTCTGGACGACCACCGGGTCCCGGTGCCGCCCCACGAACCGCACCAGTGGCGCGGTCCACTCACGGACATCTCGCATCCTTGGCCTATTCCCTCTCACCAGATGCGCTGAACGTGCGCAGCGGCGTGCACATTGAGGACCGAAACTGTCCGCAAGGCCTCCTAGATTGTCATCATCGGACAGGGCGAAGAGCGAGGGGAACGTTCATGACGGACATGCAGGGCATCGAGGTACTGACCCGCTCGCACGACTACCTGCGCGAGGTGGTCGCCGCCGTGCCCGACAGCGCCTGGGCGGCGCCGACACCGTGCAGCGAGTGGACGGCGCGCCAGGTCCTCAACCACGCGCGCATCGACCAGCAGGCCTACGGCCTCGTCCTCACCGGCGACCGGCCCGACGCCGACCCCTTCCACCCCGAGGACGTCCTGGCGGGGGACCCGGTCGCCGAACTCGACAAGGTGCTCCGCGCGGTGGCCGAGGGCTATGCCGGACTGCCCGCCGACGCCGAGCAGGTGCCGACGCCGCTCGGCCCGATGCCCCGCGCGTTCGCCGCGGCGACGGCCGCGATGGACGCGGCCGTGCACGCCTGGGACATCGCGGTGGCCACCGGCCAGAACCGGCCACTGGGCGTGGACCTGGCGGAAGGGATCCGGCCGGCCGCGGACCGACTCGTCGACCAACTCCGGGACGCCTACCGGGTGTTCGCGCCCGCGCGCGAGGCGAGGGCCGAGTACGACAGGGCCGAGGCACTCCTCGCCTTCCTCGGCCGCGACCCGCACTGGACGCCGGCCGCCTCCTGACCCTGCTCCTGGGCCTCGGCCTTCACTCGGTCGTGGCGGCCCGGCTGCGCGATCGATAGCCCGCGATCTTCGCGAGGTTGCCGCAGCGGTCCATCGAGCACCAACGGCGGCGGCGGGCCTGGGAGTCGTCGAGGAACAGCAGCGAACACTCCGGGTTCTCGCACTCCTTGACCCGATCGAGGAGCGAACTGCCCACCAGCAGCACGCCGTCCCGGGCCACCGTCGCCAGCGCCGCGCGCGCCGGATGTGCCGACTTCCAGCGCTGCGCGCCCAGTTGAGGCGCGAGATCCGGGCGCGCGGCGGCCTCGTTGACCCGCTCGACATCGGCCGCCGCCGGTTCCCGCCCGGCCATCGCGTCCCGTACGACGCGGTAGAGCGCCTCGCGCAGGGTGCGCGCGTCGGTCAGCTCCCGGGCCGTGACCCGCACCGGCTCGGTGCCCGCCGACAACTCCGCCTCCGTGATCCAGGCGGCCAGGGCGGTCGGATCGGGCAGCCGCTCGAAGGGGGTGCCGTGCCGTTTGCCGAGCGTCGCCACGAAGTTCAGGCACGGGCGTCCGCCGATGAACGGGAAGACGGGCGGTTGGGTCATACCAGTGAGCTTACCTCTCGTACACCGGTTCATGCGGTGTACGAGAGGTCCGTCGGTCGGCCTTGACACCGGTTCGTCGGGTGTCGCATGGTGACACCAGTTCAACAGGTGTCGGCCGGATTCGCCGGTCATGACAGGGAGCGGGTGCGGTATGCGTGCGGTACGGATCGACGAGTTCGGCGGGCCCGAGGTGCTGGTACCGGTCGAGGTGCCCGACCCGGTCGCGGGTCCCGGGCAGGTCCTGGTGCGGGTCGCCGCGGCGGGTGTGAACCGAGCGGACGCCCTGGTCAGGTCCGGGAACTATCACCGGGCGGGAAAGCCGCCGCTGATCCCGGGCGTGGAAGGCGCCGGTACCGTCGCCGCGCTGGGGGAGGGTGTCACCGGATTCACCGTCGGGCAACGGGTCGTGGCCCTCGACGGCGTGAACTCACCGGGTTTCTATGCCGAGTTGGCGGCAGTGCCGGCCACCCAGGTCGCCGCCCTGCCCGACGGGGTGGATCTCACCCACGCGGCGGCACTGCCCGTCGCCTGGCTGTCGGCCTGGTACTGCCTGCGACGCCTCGCCCGCGTCACCAAGGAGGACACGGTGGTCGTGAAGGCTGCCGCGAGCGGGGTCGGCAGCGCGGCCGTGCAGATCGCGGCCGAGACCGGCGCGCGTGTCATCGCTCTTGCCGGATCACCCGAAAAGGCCGCCTGGGCAGGGGAGTTCGGCGCCCACGCCACCCTCGACACCTCGGCACACCCGGGCGACGCCGAGGTCGACGAGGTGCTGCGGCTCACCGACGGACGGGGCGCGGACGTCGTCCTCGACACCGTCGGCGGCCGGGCCTTCGGGCGCAGCCTGCGCGAGATCGGGCACGGCGGCCGGGTCGTCGCCCTCGCCAATGTCGCCCTGGAGCCGAGCACCGTCGACACCCGCGACTTCTACCCGAAGAACGTGTCGATCCTCGGCTTCCAGCTCACCAACCTCCAGATCCACGGCGGCTACGACCCCCGCACGGACCTGCGCGAACTCGCCGAGCGGGTCGCCGCCGGCACGTACCGTGTGCCGATCGAGACCGTCGTGCCCCTCGCCGAGGCGCGCGCCGCGCACGAGCGGCTGGAACGGCGGGACAACCGGGGCAAGATCGTGATCGCGGTGCCGGGCGACTGACGTCGTTGCGGTGCCGGGCGACTGAATTGCGGTGCTGGGCGACTGACGCCATCGCGGTGGCGGGGCCGGCGTCAGACGTACAACTTGTCGATGAACGCGGTCAGATGGCCCACCGTCCGGGCGATCTGCTGCTCCGCGGTGAGGCTCTCCTCGATGCGGATGCCCGACTCGGGGATCTTCCGGCCGCGCACATAGAGGGAGCAGGCGAGATCCGTGCACATGTACAGGCCGACCGAGTTGCCCTCGCGGCCCGCCGGTCCCGCCTTGCGCGCGGTCATCAGGGAGACGCCGCCGCCCGAGTGGGTCGTCACGCACAGGGAACACATGCTGCGGTGCAGGAAGCCGCGCCGCGCGGACGGGAACCGCAGCGTGACCCCGACCGGCCCGTCCGCCCGCTCGGCGACCAGATAACTGCGGTCGGGCGCCCCGGGATCGCGCCAGCCCAGGAAGTCGAGGTCGTCCCAGGGGCGGGTGTCGAGATCGCGGGGGACCGCCAGCCGTTTGGCCTCGCCCTTCGAGCAGTTGACAAATGAGTTGCGGATGTCGTGCTCGGTGAGTGATCTCATGGGGGGACTCCTGGGAGGTGTCGGTTTCCGAAACCTAGGGGGTCTAGGTTTCGGCCCAGGGTAGTGAGACGAGCGGTGGAGGAGCCAATGGATTTCGGGGGCGTCGACGGCGTCGGGTCAAGGCAGGCACGGGCGTTGCGACATGTGGCGGAGCGCTCGTCGGGCCCGGCCGTCGATCCGGACCTGCGCATCACGCTCAACTTCCACCCCGACCGTACGGCGACGGGCCGCCCGATCCTCGACGCGCTGGCCCAAGACGGCACGTACCACTCGCAGTTCGTCACCGGCACCAGCAACGGCGGCCTCACCGCCCACCCCGGCGGCGACCGCTGGCGCTGGGAGAGCCGGATCTTCGCCGGTGCCTACGACGAGGCGCCCGCACCCGAGCGACCGGTGTACGGCGCGCTGAACTTCCGGCGCCAACTGGTCGGCGCCGCCCCGCGGTTCGGGTCCTCGCATCTCAGGCTGACCGGCGCCGCCCTCGCCCGCGCGACCTTCTGCTACCCCGACAGCGCGGCCGAACCGACCGACTTCGGCGTCGCCTCCGGCATGACCCTCATCGCGCTCGCCGAGGCCGACGAACAGGACGCCCTGAACGACTACATCGAGGCACAGGTGCACGGAGGTGTCGTCCTCGCCCCGGACACGGAGGCCCTCGTCCTGGACGCGAGCTACCGCGGCACCCCCGTCGAGAGTGCCGCCCACCGCCTGCCCTGCCCGGTCGAATGGCACCCCGGATACCGGCTCACCGTGGGCGAGTTGAGGCGGCACGCGGACTATCGAGGGCAGGAGTACGCCGACCTCGGTGCCCGTATCGCCGAGCGCGGTGTCGTCGACCCGCGCGTCATCGGCGACGCGGCACGCACCGGCTGCTACGCACTCCAGGACCTGAAGATGGTCTGGCACACCCTCGCGCGCTTCGGGGCGCCGGAGGGGGCGGGTACGGCCTACCGCCCGTCGGCGACCGTGACAGGCACCGGCGGCCACACCCCCGGCGAAAGGACCCCGAGCGCGTAGGCGCGGGCGACCAGTTCCGTACGGTTCGCCGCGTTCCACCGGGCCGACAGGCGCCGTAGGTGATAGGTCACGCCATCCGTCGTGAGGCCGGTCTCGCGGGCCGTGCGGGCGGTGGTGGCGCCGCCGGCGAGCAGGGCCAGGATGCGGGCCTCGATCGGGGTGACCTGCGCGGGGGCGTCCTCGGCGGGGCTGTCGTCACGGGGTTCGCCCTCGCCCCGTACGCGCAGCATGACCAGCAGGGCCGGTGTCTCCTCCACGGTGTCGCCGACCGGGTCGGCCGTCAGCTCGCCGTAGCGCTCGGCGCCGTCCGGGGCCCGCCACCGTACCGAGACCTGATAGCGCGACCGGTGCCGCAGCCGCAGCGCCTGCGCGATCCGCTCCACCTGCCCCGACTCCTGCGGCTGGAACAGGTCGAGCACGTCACGGCCGCGCAGCCGCCCCGGCGTCGTACCGCACTCCGCCGCCATCGCGGGATTGGCGACCTGCACCGAGCCGTACACATCGCACACCGCGACCGGCACCGCCACCCGGTCGAAGAGCATCAGGGTGCGGTTGCGCCACACCACGCCCTCCCTGCGTGCCCAGTCCACCGGCACCTCCCGCCACGCCGTACCGCACCATCATCAGTGGCAGGTCCCGCTGCCGCTGAGGCAGGGCGTGTAGAGGACGGTCGGGGTGGGCGCGGGGGCAGGGTGTTCGACGTCGTACACGTGCTGGGCGTTGGCGAGCATGGCGCCCAGGAGGCCGGCGACCAGGAGTTGCGACACCACCGTCCACGGTGCGCGGGACACCGCGGCGAGCCCGACCAGGGCGAGCGCGACGTAGAGGAACTGCTGGTTCCAGGCGATGCTCGCGAGGTTCGCCGCGTCGATCCGGTCCTGCTCCCCCTGCGCCGCCCAGACCGCCATCCCGTCGCCGAAAACCTTCCAGACGATCACGGGGATCTCGCAGAGGAACAGGACGACGGCGGCGGTGATGTCCGAAAGGCGCGAGGTCCTCCTGGACCACGGCCATCTGCCGCGCAGAGCCGGCCGTTCGGTCAGTGACTGCGTCATGCGCCCACCCTGTCGGGCCGGTCGCGGGCACACATGAGTACGCGCACTCAATAGCCGGACGGAGTTCCCGGCACAAGACGCCATCGGTGCTTTCCACTACACGATCGTGTAGTCCCGTGGCGCGGTCCGCCGATGCCGGACGAGCACGCTGGAACGCAGTACTTCCGTACCGCGAAACGCAGTTGTCGCGCCATGCCCCCCACCGCGCCGCTCCCCACTCTCCCCGACATCCCCGTCGCAGACATCACCGCGACCGGCCCCGGTCGCACCCCGATGCAGCAGATCATGGACCTGATGCGCCGTCACGGACCGGTGTTCGTACGGCGGTTGCACGGGCGGGACACGCTGTTCGTCAGCGACCTGGACCTGGTGACCGACCTCTCCGACGAGCGCCGGTTCGCCACGCATGTCGGACCCGCCCTGGAGAACGTACGGGCCTTCGCCGCCGACGGACTCTTCACGGCGTACAACGACGAGCCCAACTGGGCCAAGGCGCCAGACATCCTGATGCCCGCCTTCGCGCTCGGCTCGATGCGCATCTACCACCCCGTGATGCTGGAGGTGGCCCGCAGGCTGGTCGAGGCCTGGGACCGGGGCGCCCGTGACGGGCAGCCGGTGAACGTGCCCGACGACATGACCCGGATGACCCTCGACACCATCGGACTCGCCGGATTCGACTACGACTTCGGGTCCTTCGAGCGCGCCGAGCCGCACCCCTTCGTCGAGTCCATGGTCCGCTGCCTGGAGTGGAGCACGACCCGGCCGGCACGCGTCCCGGGCCAGGATTACTCGGCGGCCGACGCGGCCTTCCGGGCCGACGCCGACCACCTCGCGCAGGTCGTCGTCGACGTCATCGCCACCCGCACCGGCACCGACCAGGCCGATGCCACCGACCTCCTCGGGCTCATGCTCAGCGCCGAGCACCCGGTCGACGGCACGACGCTCGACACCGCCAACATCCGCAACCAGGTGATCACCTTCCTGATCGCGGGCCACGAGACGACCTCCGGCGCGATGTCGTTCGCGCTGTACTACCTGGCCAAGCACCCGGCCGTGCTCCAGCTCGTCCAGCGCGAGGTGGACGCCTTGTGGGGCGACACGGCGGACCCGGAGCCGACGTACGACGAGGTCGGGCGGCTCACCTACACGCGCCAAGTGCTCAACGAGGCACTGCGGTTGTGGCCCGCCGCCGCCGCGTTCAGCCGGCAGGCGCTTCAGGACACGGTGCTCGGCGGGCGCATCCCGCTCCGTGCCGGACAGGCGGTCACCGTGATCGCCCCGATGCTGCACCGGCAGCCCGACTGGGGCGACAACCCGGAGCTGTTCGACCCCTCACGCTTCACCCCCGAGGCGGAGGCGGCCCGTTCCGTGCACGCCTTCAAGCCGTTCGGCACCGGTGAACGCGCCTGTATCGGGCGGCAGTTCGCGCTGCACGAGGCGACCATGCTGCTCGCGATGCTCGTCCACCGCTACCGGCTGCACGACCACGCGGACTACCGGCTCACGGTGAAGGAGACCCTCACCCTCAAGTCCGACGGTTTCACGCTGACGCTCACCCCGCGCACCTCCGCCGACCGCGCGCACCCGCCGCTGCCGGGCGCCGTCGAGGCCCCCGCGACTCCTGTGGCGGAGGCCACCCTCCCCGCCCGCGTCCGCCCCGGCACCCGCGCCCTCTTCCTGCACGGCAGCAACTACGGCACCTGCCGCGCGTACGCCGCCCAACTGGCCGACGAGGCAGGCGTGTTGGGGTGCTCCGTCGACGTCGCGCCGCTGGACGCGTACGCCGACGGCCTGCCCACCGACCGGCCCGTCGTCATCACCGCCGCCTCCTACAACGGCCGCCCCACCGACGACGCCCTCGCCTTCGCCGCCCGGCTGGAGGAGACCCACGACCTCACCGGCGTGACGTACGCCGTCCTCGGCGTCGGCGACCGCAACTGGGCCGCCACCTACCAGCACATGCCGACCCGCATCGACGCCCGCCTCGCCGAACTCGGCGCCACCCGCCTCACCGACCGCACCGCCGCCTCCGGCGATCTCACCGGCGCCGTACGGGAGTTCACGGCCCGACTGCGCGCGGCCCTGCTGGAGACGTACGGCGATCCCGACGCCGTGGACACCGAACCCGTCGACCCCGTCGAAGCTTTGGAGCCGACCGCCGCCTATGAGGTCTGCACCCTCACGGCGGCCACCTGGACGCCCTCGCCGAACGGCACGGTCTCCTCCCCATGACCGTCACCGAGGCCCACGACCTCACCGCCCCCGGCCACCCGCGCCGCAAGCGCTTCGTCCGCGTCGCCCTGCCGGACGGGACCGCCTACCGCACCGCCGACCACCTCACCGTCCTGCCCGCGAACGCCCCTGCTCTGGTCGAACGCGCCGCCACCGCCCTCGGCGTCGACCTCGACACCGTCCTCGACATCCGCCCGGCCCGCCCGCGCCGCGACGGCCTCGCGGTCGACCGCCCCGTGACGGCACGCCAACTCCTGACCCATTACGTCGAGTTGCAGGACCGCCCGACCGCCGGCCACCTGCTCGCGCTCGCCGCCGCCAACCCCTGCCCGCCCGAGCGCACCGCGCTGGCCTCCCTCACCGACGACCCGCGCACCCTCGTCGAACTCGTCGAGGACCACCCGGCGTTGCGCGGCGCCCTGGACTGGCCCGCACTCCTCGGCCTGCTCACCCGGCTGCGTCCCCGGCACTACTCGATCTCGTCCTCGCCCGCCGTCGACCCCGGTCACGCGGACCTGATGGTCTCCCTGCTGGAGGCCCAGGCCCGCTCGGGCAAGGGTGTCTACCGGGGCACGGGCTCCGGTCACCTCAACACCATCGAGCCGGGCGACACGGTGTACGCCCGCGTCCAGCCGTGCCGCGAGGCCTTCCGGATCGACGACTCCACCCCGGTCGTCATGATCGCGGCGGGCACCGGCCTCGCCCCTTTCCGGGCAACCATCGCCGACCGTACGGCCGCCCTCGTCACCGGAGCCGAACTCGCCCCGGCCCTCTGCTACTTCGGCTGTGACGCCCCCGACGCCGACTACCTCCACGCCGACGAACTGCGCGCCGCCGAGCGTGCCGGAGCCGTCTCGCTCCGCCCGGCCTTCAGCGCGGCCCCGCAGGACGGAGCGACGTTCGTCCAGCACCGCGTCGCCGCCGAGGCCGACGAGGTGTGGGCCCTGTTGGCGGAGGGCGCCCGGGTGTACGTCTGCGGCGACGGCGCACGCATGGCGCCGGGCGTACGCGAGGCGTTCCGTACCCTGTACCGGGACCGCACACCCGGCGCCGACGACCCGGCCGCCGAGCGGTGGCTCAACGCATTGATGGCGGACGGGCGTTACGTCGAGGACGTGTACGCCGCCGACTGACCGAACGGGAGAGGTGGGCGCACGGTGACGGACTCCTGGGAGCGAGCCCGACAGGTACTCGGCTCGGCGGGCATCCCGCCCGGCTCTCTCGCCCACCTCCGCCCGATGGGCGGCGGCACCTACAACACCGTCGAGGAACTCACCCTCACCGACGGCAGCCGCTACGTCCTGAAGACCGCGCCCACCGCCCCCGGCCTGGCCCACGAGCGCCAACTCCTCGTCTCCGAGGCCGACTTCTACGGCGCCGCCGCCAAGGCCGATGTGGCGGCGCCGCGCGTCGTGGTCCTCGACGGCGACACCCTCCTGATGACGCTCTGCCCCGGCGAACCCTGGGACGACTCCCTCACGGACACCGAAGTGACCTCCCTGCGCACGGAGTTGGGACGACAGCTCGCCCGTCTGCACGAGATCACCGGCCCCGGCTTCGGCTACCCCTCCGGCGCGCTGGGCCCGCTCGCCCCCGACTGGCGCACCGCGTTCACCACGCTCTACGACGCGGTCCTCGACGACACCCGCCGCTACGGGGCCTGGCTGCCGCTCCCCGCCGACGACATCGCCCGCACGGCCCGGACGGCGTACACCGCCCTCGACGAGGTCACCGTCCCGAGCGCCGTCCACTTCGACCTGTGGCAGGGCAACATCCTGGTCGACCGCACGAGCGGAACGCCCCGTATCGGCGGTCTCATCGACGGCGAGCGCATGTTCTGGGGCGACCCCCTCGCCGACTTCGTGTCCCTGGCGCTGCTCGGGGACATCAGGACGGACGAGTCCTTCCTCGCGGGGTACCGGGGGGCGGGCGGCCGGGTCGAGTTCGACCGGTCGGCCCGCCTCCGCTACGCGCTCTACCGCAGTTACCTCTACCTGATCATGCTCGCCGAGGCGGTCCCCCGGGAGTTCGGCGAGGAGGAGAACCGCTGGCGGCGGGAGAGGGTCGGCCCCGAGCTCCTCGCCGCCCTGGGAGAGATCGACGGGACGGCTTCCACCACGTAGTGTGCATCCCATCGCCCCTTAGTTCAGGGCGTGAATTAAGCGGGTGCAGGGTTCGGAGGGAGCCACATGGCGGGGCGGAACGGGCGCACGGTACGCGACCTCAGGCGGGCCAACCGCACGGCCGTGCTGCAACGGCTGTACTTCGACGGACCCCTCAGCCGCTTCGAACTGGGTCCGGCGACCGGGCTCAGCTCCGGCTCGGTGAGCAATGTCGTCGCGGACCTCGTCGCCGACGGTCTGGTCGAGGAGGCCGGCAGCGTCGACTCCGACGGCGGCCGGCCCCGCACCCTGCTCCAGGTCGCCCCGCACAGCGGCCACATGATCGGCGTCGACGTCGGCGAGACCCGGGTCCGCGTCGAGCTGTTCGACCTCACCCTCACCGAACTCGCCCGCGCCGAACGCCCGTTGGAGCAGCAGCGCTACGAGGTCGAGGTCATCGTCGGCCACATCCGCGACGGTATAGCCGAGGTCCTCGCCGCCGCCGACATCGCACCGGAACAGCTCCTCGGCGTCGGCATCGGCGTCCCCGGCATAGTCGAGCACACCCCGGACCACGGCGCCGTCGTGCACGGCCAGACGATCGGCTGGGACGCGGTCCCGCTCGAGGAGCTGCTCCGCTCCACCTCCCAACTCCCCGACGCCGTCCCGTACTTCATCGACAACGGCGCCAAGACCCTCGGCCAGGCCGAGATGTGGTTCGGCGGCGGGCGCGGCGCGCGCAACGCGATCGTCGTCCTCTTCGGCTCCGGCGTCGGCGCGTGCCTGGTGACCCCCGAGGTGGAGCACGGCCGGGCCGTCGAGTGGGGGCATCTGACCGTACGGGTCCGCGGCCGCCGGTG
This sequence comes from Streptomyces sp. NBC_01478, assembly GCF_036227225.1. Classification (GTDB taxonomy): domain Bacteria; phylum Actinomycetota; class Actinomycetes; order Streptomycetales; family Streptomycetaceae; genus Streptomyces. The sequence goes on from NZ_CP109444.1 coordinate 10,536,981, forward strand.
CCGCTGCGGCGCCCTGGGCTGTCTGGAGGCGTACGCGGGCGCCGAGTCGCTGCTGGACCGCTGGCGGGAGCAGGGCGGCCGGCCGCCCGAGGGCACCGACGAGGAGACCGCGATGACCGCGCTGCTGGTCGCCGCCTATCCGCCCGAGGGCACCGAGGCCGACCCCGTCGCGCTCGCCGTCCTGGAGGAGACCGCCGAATACCTCGGCGCCGGTCTGTCCGACCTGATCAACCTCTTCCAGCCCGAGCGCATCCTCATCGGCGGCTGGGCCGGCCTCCAGCTCGGCTCCCGCTTCCTGCCCGCCGTACGCCATCACGCCACCGCCTACGCGCTCCGCCACCCCGCCGGACGCGTGACCATCGAACTGGGCCGCCTCGGCCCCGACGCGGTCACCGTCGGCGCCGCGATCCTCCCCCTCGCCGACTTCTTCGCCCGCGGCGGCCGTCGCGCCGAACCCGAACCCGAGGGCCCACCACCCGCCTGGCGCACGGCACTTGAGGAGCGCGCCCCGCACTGAGGCATGACCTCGGAGGTAATCGACCCCTCCGCGGCTTCCCGGAACCATGAAGGGCGTACCCACTCGCCTCACCACCGGATTCCGGGAGGTTCCCCATGCCGTACTTCGCCAGCCCCGTGGACGCGGCCCGGCTGCACCACATCGACTACGGACCGGCCGACGGGCCCGTGATCGTGTTCGTCAACAGCTCCTACCTCGGCACGGAGATGTGGGAGTTCCAGATGCTGCCCCTGGCCCAAGAGGGCTTCCGCTGCGTCGGGTTCGACCGGCGCGGCCACGGACGGTCCGAGGATGTGTGGGGCGGCTTCGACCTCGACAGCCTCGCCGACGATGTGCACGGACTGCTGGAGGAGTTGGATCTGCGCGAGGTCACGCTCGTCGGCCACTCCTTCGGAACCGCAGAGATCGTGCGCTGCCTGACGCGGCACGGCGACGAGCGCGTCGCCCGCGTGGCGCTCGTCGCGGGCATGGCACCCGGCGCCGTACGCTCCGCGGACCACCCGGGCGGGATCGACCCGCAACTCGTCCGGACCGCCGGTGAGGCCTTCCGGCGGGACCGCGCCGCGTTCTTCGCCGACGGTGCCCACGCCTTCTTCGCCCTCGACCGCCCCGGCAACCAACTCTCCGACGCCTACGTGCAGTCCATGGTCCGAGGCTGCCACGGTTCGACCGCGCGGGCGGGTACCGAGCTCTGGGAAGCGTTCGCCGCTCTGAACGTCGCCCCCGAACTGGCCAAGATCGACCTGCCGGTCCTCGTCGTGCACGGCACCCACGACACCTCCGCTCCCCTCGAACTCACCGGCCGCCGAGCGGCGGAGCTGGCGCCGAACGCCACCCTCAGGGTGTACGAGAACGCCGGCCACGGCCTGTTCGTCACCCACGCCGAGCAACTGAACGCGGATCTGCGCGCGTTCGCGGGATGATCACCCCATGAGCGAGATCATCCTGATGTCCGACGCCCGGGTCGCCGCGGTCCCCGTCGAGGAGTGCGGTGAGCCCCTCGTCGACGTGGGCGACGTCCTGCTGGTCGACGACCGCAAGAACAAGGACTCCGACAGCGGCGCCGAACTCCTCCTGCGCCGGGGCGTGTTGGACCGACTCCTGAAGGCGGAGGCCCTGCTGCCCGACGGCCTGCGCCTGCTGTTCGTCGAGGGCTACCGACCGCCGGTCCTCCAGCGCCGCTACTTCGAGGGCTACGGCGACGAGCTGCGCGCCGCCCACCCGGACTGGTCCGCCGACCGGATCCGGTCCGCCGCCAGCCGCTATGTGTCGCCGCCCGAGATCGCCCCGCACTCCGCGGGCGCGGCCGTCGACCTGACCCTCGCCGACGCCGACGGCCGCGAACTCGATCTGGGCACCCCGATGAACGCCAACCCGGAGCAGAGCGACGGTGCCTGCTACACCGGCGCCGGCAACATCACCGCCGAGGCAAGGACCAACCGCGCCGTGCTGGGCGGGGCGCTCGGTGCGGTCGGCCTGGTCAACTACCCGACGGAGTGGTGGCACTGGTCGTGCGGGGACCGCTACTGGGCGCTGACGACCGGCGCGCCCGCGGCCCTGTACGGGCCGAAGGAGCTCGGCCCCGCGTAAGGCTGCCTGGGTGAGGCTGCGCTCGTGAGGCTGTGGTCGTAAGGCTGTGCCTGGTTCTATCCGGTGAACGCGTTCACACCGGTTAGTTCGGCGGACAGCTTCCACAGACGTGCCGCCTGCTCCGGGTCGGTCGCCCAGGACTTGACGCCGGTGCGCTCGCCGCTGTCGGGGGCGGGCTCGGCGATGTCGCAGTCCTCCAGATAGACGCCGCCCATGCCGTCCAATTGCGGCGAGGTCGCCGCCCACACCTCGGTGGCCGCGCCCTGCTGAGGGGTCTTGAAGCCCTCGGGGTTGAGCACGTTGCCCTGCTCGTCGATCCAGCCGCGCTCCACCATCTCCTCCTTGGGGAGGTGGCGCTGCAGCGGGGTGATGATGCCGCCGGGGTGGAGCGAGAAGGCCCGGACGCCACGGTCGGCGGCGAGCCGGTCGAGGTGGACGGCGAACAGGACGTTCGCGGTCTTCGCCTGGCCGTACGCCTCCCACTTGTCGTAGCCGTGGTTCCACTGGACGTCGTCCCAGCGCATCCCGGAGAAGTGGTGGGCGCGCGAGGACACCGAGACCACGCGGGCGCCGCCCGGCTCGATGGCGGGCCAGAGCCGGTTGACGAGGGCGAAGTGACCGAGGTGGTTGGTGGCGAACTGCGCCTCCCAGCCGGGCCCGACCCGGGTCTCCGGGCAGGCCATGATCCCGGCGTTGTCGATCATGAAGTCGATGCTCCGGCCGGAGGCGAGGAACCGCTCGGCGAAGCCGCGCACGCTCTCCAGGTCGCCGAGGTCCAGCTCGTCCACCTCGACGCCGGGCAGTCCGGCCACGGCCTCCCGGGCGGCATCGGGCCGGCGGGCGGGGACGACCACGCGGGCGCCCGTCTTGGTGAGCGCGCGGGTGGCCTCCAGGCCGAGGCCCGAGTAGCCGCCGGTGACGATCGCGAGCCTGCCGCCGAGGTCGAGGCCCGTCAGGACGTCGTCGGCGGTGCTCTTCTCGCCGAATCCCGAACCGATCTTGTGCTGTGCAGTGGTCATGAAGGAAACGCTACGAATTGAAGTGCGCTCGAAGTCAAGCGGAGCGGTCGCGCGAACCCGGAGACGGAGAAGCCCCGACCGCGACGGGGGAATCACGGCCGGGGCGGCCAGGAGGTGGGCGCACCCACGTTCTGTTCAACGGGGGGCCATCGGCGAGTGTTCCTGGTTAAGCCTCGGTGCGCGGTGATGTGCATCACGCGCCATTGGTCCAGTCCAGTAGCCGGTCCATCGACCAGGTGGTGACCACCCGTTCGGCGGGCACCCCGCATTCTTCCGCCCGCGCGCAGCCCTTGATCTGCCAGTCGAGCTGTCCGGGCGCGTGCGCGTCGGTGTCGATCGAGAACAGCACCCCGGCGTCCGCGGCCTTCCGCAGCAGCCGCCGAGGCGGGTCCAGCCGCTCCGGACGGCTGTTGATCTCCACGGCCGTGCCCGACTCGGCACACGCGGCGAACACCTCGTCCGCGTCGAACACCGACTCCGGCCGCGCGGCACCCCCGTTCCGCCCGATCAGCAGCCGCCCGGTGCAGTGTCCGAGGATGTCCGCGTGCGGATTCCGTACGGCGGCCACCATGCGGCGGGTCATGGCGCGGGCGTCCATGCGCAGCTTGGAGTGCACGGAGACCACCACCACGTCGAGCCGGTCGAGGAGCTCCGGTTCCTGGTCCAGCGAGCCGTCGTCGAGGATGTCGCACTCGATGCCGGTCAGCAGCCGGAACGGCGCCCAGGTCTCGTTCAGCGCCGCCACCGCGTCCACCTGCTCGCGCAGCCGCTCCGGGGACAGCCCGCGAGCCACGGTCAGCCGGGGGGAGTGGTCGGTCAGCACCGCCCACTCATGGCCGAGCAGGGCCGCCGTACGGCCCATCTCCTCGATCGGGCTGCCGCCGTCCGACCAGTCGGAGTGGAGGTGGCAGTCGCCGCGCAGCAGCGCCCGCAGTTCCGCGCCGCCGGGGCCGGACGGCGCCGGGGCCTCGGACTCCAGTTGCTCCAGATAGGCGGGGACCTGCCCGGCCAGGGCCTCGCGGGCCACCTGCGCGGTCTTCGGGCCGATGCCCTTGAGGGACTCCAGCGTCCCGGCCGCCGCGCGTTCGGCGACCTCGCTCCCGGGGAGTGCCGCGAGGACCCTGGCGGCCGTACGGAAGGCGCGTACGCGGTAGGTCGGGGCCAGGGACCGTTCCAGCAGGAAGGCGATCCGGTCCAGTGCCTGCACGGGATCCATCGAGCCTCCTCCCGCGAGGGGCCCCTGGCCAGGAACCTTGGACCGCTCGCGACCGCCGGATGCGTTCTAGGCTCTATTGCATGACCGAAATCGCCAGCCCGCACATCTCGACTCCGCGGATCATGGTGCTCAAGGTGCAGCCGGGCACCCCGCCGTTCCGCATCGTGCAGATCGACGGGGAGATGGTCTGCGAGGCCACGGGGATCATCGACGTCCTGGAGGTCGCGGCCGTGTGCGGCATCACGGTCCGCGACCTGGACGACCCGGACGTGGTCCGCTGGGTCGGCGGGGACAAGTTCACCTGGTTGCCGCACTAGCCCCTACGGACTGTGGACTCAGCCGACCGTCCACTTCTGGTTGGCGCCGCCCGAGCAGGTCCAGATCTGCAGCGGCGTGCCGTTGGCGGAGGTGTTGCCGGTGACGTCCAGGCACTTGTTGGCCTGCGGGTTGACGATGTCGTTCGCCGAGCTGACGGCCCACTGCTGTGCGGCGGAGCCGTTGCAGTCGTAGAGCTGGACCTTGGTGCCGTCCGCGGTGCCGCCGGCGTTCACGTCCAGGCACTTGCCGAGCGCGCGGATCGTGCCGTCGGATCCCACCGTCCACTGCTGTGCGGCCGAGCCGTTGCAGTCGTAGAGCTGTACGGCGGTCCCGTTGGCGGAGTTCGCCCCGTTGACGTCGACGCACTTGCCGGCCAGGCCCTTGATGGCCACGCCGGTGGCCGTGTCACTCGTGGTCACCGAGACCGAGTCGACCAGCAGTTGGGCCGGGAAGGCCGTGGCACTGTTCGGGTCGCCGGGCCAGTCGCCGCCGACCGCGAGGTTGAGGATCAGGAAGAACGGCTTGTTGAACGCCCAGGTGTTGCCGCCGACGTCGGCGGGCGTACGGGTCTGGTAGACGACCCCGTCGACCGACCACTTGATCGAGTTGGGCGCCCAGTCGACGGCGAAGGTGTGGTAGGCGTCCGCGAAGGCCGCGCCGTTCGCCAGCGTGTAGCCGGCGCCGATCCCGTTGGCGCCGGAGTAGCCGGGGCCGTGGATGGTGCCGTGGATCGTGGAGGGCTCGAAGCCGACGTTCTCCATGACGTCGATCTCACCCGAGTTGGGCCAGCCGACCGACCCGATGTCGGTGCCGAGCATCCAGAACGCGGGCCACATGCCCTGCCCGCGCGGGATCTTCATCCGGGCCTCGACATGCCCGTACTGCGCGCTGAACTTCCCGGAGGTGTTCAGCCGCGCCGAGGTGTACTGACAAGTGCCGTACCAACACTGGTAGTTGGCCGGGTTCTCCTTCTTGGCCGTGATCACCAGATGGCCCTGGCCGTCCAGGGCCGCGTTGTTGGTGCCGGACGTGTAGTACTCGCGCTCGTGGTTGTTGACGTTGTCGCCGGTCTCCTGAGTCCACCTGGAGGAGTTGACGGCACTGCCGGCGGCCCCGTCGAAGGTGTCGGAGAACGTGACGGCGTCGGCCTGGGCGTCCGACGTGGAAGCCGCCTGCGCCGGACCGATCGCGGCGGACGCGACCAGTGCGGCGGACAGGGCGGCGAAGAGGCATCTGCGGAGTACGCGTGGGGAGGCCACGGCATTCCCTTCTGTACGGCGGACGTGGGGACCGACACGCCGACTGAGGTGGGGGGTGAAAGCGTCGCCTCTTGATTTAAGGAGTGAGATAAGGAGAGCGTCAATACCTTGGTACGGACCAGTAGTTGAATGTTGCGGGCCAGTAGGTGATCGTTACGAAGCGGCCTTCGGCGCTTTGGGCGCCTTCGCTGCCTTTGATGTCCTTGCTGCCTTCGCGGCGGGCTTCCGGGCGTGCACCGCCCGGCCGAGCCGGCGCCCCAGCAGGACCCAGCCGATCAGCGCGCCCGAGGTGTTGAGGATGACGTCGTCGATGTCGAAGGCCCGCCCGGTGATCAACGCGCCCTGTGCGAACTCCACCAGAAGCATCACGGTCGCCGTCAGCAGCAGCACCTTCAGGATGCCGCGCGCCCGTGGCGCGAACACGGGCACCAGCACCCCGAACGGGATGCCGAGCACCACGTTCCCGCCGATCTGCCTGATGGCGTCCCGCATGGCCGGCTGGTCGAGATAGGCCTTCAGGGAGCGGCCCGGGTGCAGATTGGTGTGCACCAGGGCCTTGGACGCCGGGGAGGGTTCCAGGGTGAGCTTGGCCAGTACGACGGCGAAGCCCACCATGAGCACGAAGCCGATCAGCATCGCGAACAGACGGACGGGGAGGGACAGTTGATGGCGTCCGCGTTCGGGGCGGGTCGGCTTCGACTCGGCCTCCGTCTTCTTGGCGGTGCGCAGGCGCGAGACGGAACGGGCCATGCGGTGGGCCTCCAGTTTTCCAAGGTTCAGCAGCGACAGGTCAGGCGCTGTACGAGATGTTCACGTTCTTGAAGCCGAGCGAGCCGAGGAGACCCTTGAGCATGTTGGTGGTGTTGGTCTCGGCGCGCGTGGTCAGGCCGCTGGTCTTCGCCGCCTCGGCGATGTGCTTGGAGGCGAGCTTCTGCACGGCCTGCTCGCTGTTGGGGTTGTCGGAGAAGATGTCGCCCAGGCGGTCCAGCAGGCCGCGCTGCTTGGAGACCGTGTAGGAGTGGTCCGGGTCGAGTGCCGGCTTGCCGAGTGTCGCGTGCGGCAGCTTGATGCTTGCCGACGTGCGGTCGCTGTTGACCGTCACGTCCTGCTTGCCGAGCTTGCCCAGGTCGACATAGCCCTCCACGGTGCCCGCGCCGACGTACAGCGTGCGGGTGCCGCGGATCGCGTCGGGCAGGAGCTTGGCGTCCTTCTCCAGGTCCACCACGACCTGGAAGTTGCCGGAGGCCGCGTCGTAACGGCTCATGTCCTGAATGGACTTGAGCAGAGCCGGACCCGAACGGTCATGGGTCTCGGTGCCGAAGATGTCCCGCAGTCCCGGGATCACGGCAAGCCGGAGCCCGGCGAACAGCACGGCGATCACGACGACGACGGCGGTGAGCACCTTCGCCCAGACCGGCATGCGCCGGTTTATACGGCTGATGGAAGTCGTCATGGGGACGGCCCTCCCTTCCTCGGTATGCGCATGCCCCCCAAATCCCCTGTCAGACCCGACCTGTTGGTCGAACGGTCCGTCTGACGGGGGCACGGAGGGCGCACAGGGGTGAAAAGTCACTGTTCCGGCCCGCCGGGAGCACCGGTGGACCGCAGACAACATTTCCCGGCGGCGTCGTCCCATGCGTCTCGTGACCTTTCCGGAGCACGGTCCGCTCCATGTCGTGACACGTGCGGGAGCGGGCGGTACGGAACCCGTTCTCGCGGGTCAGTAGCATGAGGCACGGCCGGGAATGATCATGCGAGGAGCAGATCGTGCGAGACATCGCCGTGTTCAGCGGGAATGCCCATCCCGAGTTGGCGAAGGAGGTCTGCGCGCATCTCGGTGTACCGCTCAGCCCGACCCGGGTCAGCCGGTTCGCCAACGACTGTCTGGAGGTACAGCTCCAGGCCAACTGCCGGGAACGGGACGTCTTCCTGATCCAGCCGCTCGTCAAACCGGTTCAGGAGAACCTGGTGGAGCTGCTGTTGATGTGCGACGCGGCGCGCGGCGCCTCCGCCGGGCGGATCACCGTCGTCATGCCCCACTACTCCTACGCCCGCTCCGACAAGAAGGACGCCCCGCGCATCTCGCTCGGCGGCCGGCTGGTCGCCGACCTGATGGTGGCGGCGGGCGCGAGCCGCGTCCTGGCCATGACCCTGCACTCGCCACAGGTGCACGGCTTCTTCTCGGTGCCGGTCGACCATCTGCACGCACTGCGCGAACTCGCCGCGCACTTCCGGCAGTACGACCTCTCCCGCACCACCGTCGTCTCCCCGGACCTCGGCAACGCCAAGGAGGCCGCCGCGTTCGCGCGACTGATCGGCGCCCAGGTCGCGGCCGGCGCCAAGCAGCGGTACGCGGACGACCGGGTGGTCATCAGTTCCGTCATCGGTGAGATCGCCGACCGGGACGTCATCGTCCTGGACGACGAGATCGCCAAGGGCAGCACCGTGCTCGAACTCCTGGACCGGCTGCGGGAGTTGGGGCCGCGCTCGATCCGAGTGGCGTGCACGCACGGCCTGTTCGCGTCCGGCGCGCTGAAGCGGATCGGGGAGCAGCCCGACGTACTGGAGATCGTCTGCACCAACACCGTGCCGGTGCCCGAGGAGGAGCGCACCGAGAAGCTGCGCATCCTGTCCATCGCCCCGGCGCTCGCCGAGGCCGTGCGTCGCATTCACAACGGTGAGTCCGTCAGCGCCCTGTTCGACGCGCCGCCGAACGAATAGACATGAAGAGACGGAGCAACGCTCGGCAGCACCGAGGTGATCAGGAGGACTCGCCGTGGCGAAGGCGAAGTTCGAGCGGACCAAACCCCATGTGAACGTCGGCACCATCGGGCACATCGACCACGGCAAGACCACTCTCACAGCGGCCATCACGAAGGTGCTGCACGACCGGTTCCCCGACCTCAACCCCTTCACGCCGTTCGACCAGATCGACAAGGCGCCCGAGGAGCGGCAGCGCGGCATCACGATCTCGATCGCCCATGTCGAGTACCAGACCGAACGCCGGCACTACGCGCACGTCGACTGCCCGGGACACGCCGACTACATCAAGAACATGATCACCGGCGCCGCCCAGATGGACGGCGCGATCCTGGTCGTCGCGGCCACCGACGGACCCATGCCGCAGACCAAGGAACACGTGCTGCTGGCCCGGCAGGTCGGCGTGCCGTACATCGTCGTCGCCCTCAACAAGACGGACATGGTCGACGACGAGGAGATCCTGGAACTGGTCGAGCTGGAGGTGCGGGAGCTGCTCACCGAGTACGAGTTCCCCGGCGACGACCTCCCGGTGGTCAAGGTGTCCGCGCTGAAGGCCCTCGAAGGGGACCCGGAGTGGACCGCCTCGGTGCTCGAACTCCTCGACGCCGTCGACGAGTTCGTGCCCCAGCCGGTACGGGACGTGGACCGGCCGTTCCTGCTGCCGATCGAGGACGTCTTCACCATCACCGGCCGCGGCACGGTCGTCACCGGCCGCATCGAGCGCGGGGTGCTGAAGGTCAACCACGAGGTCGAGATCATCGGCATCCACGAGCAGAAGACCAAGACGACCGTCACCGGCATCGAGATGTTCCGCAAACTCCTCGACGAGGGCCGGGCCGGAGAGAACGTCGGACTGCTGCTGCGCGGGGTCAAGCGCGAGGACGTGGAGCGCGGGCAGGTCGTCATCAAGCCCGGATCGGTCACCCCGCACGTCGAGTTCGAGGCCCGCGCCTACATCCTGTCCAAGGACGAGGGCGGCCGCCACACGCCCTTCTTCCACAACTACCGCCCGGTATAGCCTGAATCGTCTGCCGCTCTTTATTTCCGCAGGTCAGAGGGCATGTGTTCTCGCTGAACGAACTGTCCGGGTCGAATCGGGGGCGAATTCGGGCTGCAAGTATTGTCTTCCCTGCCCACTGAGCGTGCGACATATTTGGCATTCCGGGCGTCAAGTGCGGTCCGGTGTCGATCGGTAGGGGACATCCCGGCACCGGCTGCATGCGGAAGTACATGTACGCGGTGTCCTCTTGCTGACCTGCTCTGGCTGAACTTGAGCACCGATGGCGCCTCCTCTAGCGAGCCGTGCCCGTGCCGGCGGCGTCCCGTCCGGTGGTGCAGTCGATCAAGTGCGCGGAATGTGCAGGTCATTGCCCGCATCGACGCGGCTCGGGGCCGCCGATGGAGCTGACTGCGGATCCTGTTCCAGCATCACACCGAGTTTGCGGCCGACGTCACCGACTTCCTCAGATGAGCAACAACGACAACAACGCCATCCGATCTCACTCAGGCCTGGAGAACTGCCAGATCGGCGTGTTCGCCGCCTACGCCACCACACGCGGACGCGCCCTGGTGGACCGGGAGTTGTATCTGCCCAAGTCCTGGACCGACGACCGCTGCCGCGCGGCCCACATCCCCGACGAGCGGCCCTTCGCCACCAAGCCCGACCTGGCCAAGACCATGGTGCTGCGCGCGATCGCCTCACCGCTGTCGATCGCCTGGGTGACCGCAGATGCGGCCTACGGCCAGGAGTGGCGGCTGCGCCGCATGCTGGAGGAGACCGGCCTGGGATATGTGCTCGCGGTCCCCAAGTCCCAGCAGGTGCCGCACTTCGGCCGCATCGATCATCTCTTCTCCCAGGCCCCCGACGAAGCCTGGGAGCAACGTTCGTGCGGTGACGGCGCAAAGGGCCCTCGGGTCTACCACTGGGCCGCCCTGCAGATCACATCCATCGAGGACTTCGACGGCGAGATGCCCACCCACCAGCGGTGGGCACTGGCACGCCGCAGCATCAGCAAGCCCGATCAGATCGCCTACTACCTCGCCCACGCACCGCTCGGCACCACGGTCGAACACCTCGTACGCGTCGCCGGGATGCGATGGGCCATCGAGGAAGCCTTCCAGGCCGCGAAGAACGAATGCGGCCTCGACCAGTATGAAGTCCGCCGCTACACCGGCTGGATGCGACACATCACCCTGGCCATGCTCGCGCACGCCTTTCTGGCCGTCATGGCCGCCGACGCCGCGGCAAAAGGGGCAGCAGAAACGGTTCCTGCCTCGCACCCCTCACCGTGGCAGAAGTTCGGCGGCTCCTGGCAACTGGCCACTCATCCCTCGGCGTTCACCAACACCTCACCAGTGCACGCGCCCTGAGATGGTCACACTGGCGCAGGCGACGTCAAGCCGTCGCCCGCCGTTGCACTGTCAGCGGCCGCTGCACACGATCGAGGGGCGGCCCGGGAAAGAGGACACGGACCGTCAACCGGCCCACTACACTCACCCAAACCGCCCCTGAGCAGGGAAAACGTCAAAGTGCTGCTGGAGTATTAGGTGCTCATTGGACGGTCTCTTTGAACCGGTTGCGTATGCCGGTGCCCGCCGGTCAGGACAAAGAAAACATCGTCGAGGTCGGGGGTGTGCACGGTCAGCTCATCCGCCTCGACGCCGGCGGCGTTCACCCAGTCGAGGATGGCCCGTAGTTCGCGCTGGCTGCCGCCGCTGGGGATCCGCAGCGCCAGTGCCCCGTCGTCCCGGGTCGCTTCTCGCAGGGCGACGGCGGCGGATTGGTAGACGTTCGGGTGGGTGAAGCGGAGTCGGACGTGTCCGCCGGGGATGAGTCGCTTGAGTTCGTCGGCGCTGCCCTCGGCAACGAGCTTGCCATCGTTCAACACCGCGATGTGGTCGGCGAGTTGGTCTGCCTCGTCCAGGTACTGAGTGGTGAGGAAGACGGTCGTACCGCTCGTGACGAGTTCGCGGATGATCTGCCACATGGTGTGGCGGCTGCGGGGGTCGAGGCCGGTGGTCGGTTCGTCGAGGAAGATGATCCGTGGGTTGCCGACCAGGGTCATGGCGAGGTCGAGGCGGCGCTTCATGCCGCCGGAGTAGGTGGAGGCGGGCTTCTTGGCGGCTTCGGTGAGGTCGAAGCGTTCCAGGAGTTCGGCGGCGGTACGGCGGCCTTCCTCCTTGGAGAGGTGGTGCAGGTCCGCCATGAGGAGCATGTTCTCTTCGCCGGTGATCAGGCCGTCGACGGCGGAGAACTGCCCGGTGACACCGATCGCGGCCCGTACGGCCTGCGCGTCGGTGGCCAGGTCGTGACCGCCGACCCGCAGCTCGCCGGCGTCGGCGGTGACGAGCGTGGAGAGGATCTTGACGGCGGTGGTCTTGCCGGCGCCGTTGGGGCCGAGCAGGGAAAAGATGGTGCCGGCCGGGACGGCCAGGTCGATGCCGTCGAGGACCGTCTTGTCCCCAAAAGCCTTGCGCAGCCCGGTGGCTGAGATCGCGAGTTCCTCGGTCGTTGTCGTCATCCCGCAGAGCGTGCGGCAAGGCGCATTCAGCTCGGTTTCACCATGGTTTCAGCGCCCTAGAACTGGGCTTCGGAGGGCAATTCCTCGTTGCTTCCCTGCTGTTGCGTCTCAGGACGGCCGTCGCCTCGTTGGCGTCTTCGACGAATATGCAGAAGCTATCCTCGCCACTGACCCGTCTGCTGCGTCTGCGCTCTGGCGCAGTCTCGCGGCCACGCAGCAGTAACCTTGACACATGTGCGGGCAGGGACAGCTTGGCGGACAATACAAGGCCGCAGATATTTAGCCCGGTCAGTGCTGGCGTCGTGGGCTTGAGTGGCATCGGCCAAGGCCAGGGCGGTGCTTCGTGGATCAGCCGTCGGCGGACTCCGTAGTGGCGGAGAAGGTCTCTGACGAACACTCAAACTCAGAGATCAAGCCCCAGGGAGCCAGGGCACCCGTTCTGCCGGGCCTGGACGTCGTTCATCGCTACGGGGGTGGCCGGCATTGTTGGCAGGGTTGCTGCCAGACGAGGCCACATTGAACCGCCTCAGGGTCGTCGGAGACTTCGGATTGTTCTGAGAGGGTGTTAAGAAGTCATCTCATTTGGTGAGTCTGCGGTAGCAGATGAGGGTGCAGGCGATGCTGGTGAAGGCCAGGAAGTGCTCGGCCTTGCGCTCGTAGCGGCGGTGCAATCGGCGGCATCCAGCGAGCCAGGACATCGTGCGTTCTATGGTCCAATGGTGGCGGCCCAGACGGGTCGAGGAGTCAATGCCTCTGCGGGCGATGCGGTGCCGGATCCCTCGGCTGGATAACCATCGCCGCAGGTGGTTGTAGTCATAGCCCTTGTCCGCGTGGAGTTTGCGGGGCCTGCGCCGCCGGGGTCCCCGGCGGGATCGGATCGGCGGTATGCCCTGCGCCAAGGGGATCAGTGCCTGGCTGTCGTGCGTGTTGGCGCCCGAGATGCCGATGGACAGGGGCAGTCCGGTGCGCTCCGTGATCAAGTGGATCTTTGACCCGTACTTACCCCGGTCTACAGGATTCGGACCTGTCAGTTCCCCTTTTTCAGGGCCCGCATGTTCACCGAGTCGATCGCGCACCGCGACCAGTCCAACTCGCCACGGGAGCCGAGTTCGTCGAGCACCAGACGGTGGAGTCTGGCCCACACCCGGGCCTTCGACCACTCGGTGAAACGCCGGTGAGCCGTCGCGCCGGACGGCCCGAACGACGCGGTCGGCAACTGCTGCCACGTGCAGCCCGAGGTCGCCACGAAGACGATTGCGGCCAGCACTTCGCGGTCACCGTGCCGGCGTCGGCCCCCACCCTGGGGCCGCGAGGGCGCATCCGGCACCACCCGCTGGAACAGTTCCCACAACTCATCCGGCACCAGCCGCTCAACGATCCTCGCCACGACTGCCAGCTTACCCAACCAAATGAGATGACTTCTAAGTCCCTGCCCCCTCGGTTCGTGATCTCTCGTCCGCGGTACTGAGCGGCACACGCCGGCCGTTCGGCATGTATGTGCCGGGGTTCGAGGCGTGGCGTGAGCACCGCATCCGAGCGACTTATCGGACGAGCAGTGGGTGCTGAACGAGCCGATGATCACGACCTGGAAACAGGATCGCGTGAGCCGGTCGGCGACAGGATCCCCCGGGACCTGTGCTCTCAGGAGGTCGTGAAACGCGATCTTCTACCAGAACTGGATGGGTTGTCATCGGCGCGAGCTGTCCTATGGTCTGCTAGCCGGGTCGGCGATAGCAGATCAGAGTGCAGGCGACGGCGACGAAGGCAAGGAAGTGTTCCGACTCGCGTTCGTACCCTGGTCAGACCATCAGCGGGTACAGGCCTTGGTGATCTCTCCGGTCGCGCTGATGGCAGGTGAGAGGTTGGGGGTCTTGTCGCCGTTGTCCACGGACTCCTTCACGTTGTCCAAGGCTTTCTCCATATCGTCGATGGCTTTGAGTACGTCCTTGTCATGGTGCTGGGCACGGATGTCGTCAAGATTTTTCCTGATCCTCTCGATCGACTTGTCGGCATTCTCCGGATACAGGACTGCGTCCTTTACGGCTACTCCGAGAGTGCCGACGCTTTCAGACAATGCATCGGCGGCCCGTGCGCAGCCCACGGCATCATCCGGGCCACATGCAACAAGACCAAGCATCGCTGGGGCGCTGATCAGAGCGGCGCTGATGGCGATGAAGGTGCGGTGCCTACGCACGACCATGAGAGGTTCCTCTCGGATGCAGTGGATGAACGCACGGAAGACCTGGCTCTCGCACTCCTGAGAACGCGGGCTACCACTCCCAAGGTTGCCTGCGTCTTCCCAACTCCGCTGTGTCAGCCAGAACTTGGCCGATTCTCACGTGACCGTGCCCGGTGTGCCAAAGTGGATCCCGGCGTCCGGTGCTGGAATTCCGGCATGCCCACCGACTCACGCTCCATTCGAAGGTGTGTCCGCCACGTTCCTCCACGAGCGCTCCGAACGGTCTTCGCCCACGCTCCAAATCCCAGCATTCACATGCAGGACTGACGGCCCGTAGGGTTATCTTTACGATCAATGATCGATCGGTGAGCCTTTTCCGAGTTGGCGGTGCTGACGGTCGGACGGCTGCTCCGGACCTCGCCGGCTCTGCCCGGCTCGACTCACGACCTGACCGCCGCACGACAGCACGGGATCATCAAAGGCCTCGCTGATGCGGGACTCAAATGCAGGGCGAACGAGTCATATCAAGGCGGCGACGACCCGGGACCTGTCCCGGTGGGCCTCTCACATGGCACGGCTGCCGAGCTCAGCTGGCCAGTTGGTCTTTCCATGGCAGGCCCGTCGAGGTCGATGTCGTTCAGCAACCGCAGCGATGTCCGCGCAATGACCCCAGAGTTGATTTTCACCCGCCTTGCCACCTCTCACTTGGCACCCTGACACATGCTGAAGGTCCTCTGACGGTGTCAGGGGATGTAGGACTGTCCCGCCGGCGGGACAGTCCTGCAGGCAAGCTCGCTGTGAACTGCCCGTCCTGGCACTGGCGTTGTCTTGACCGGCTGATCCGCTTCCGTGAACGTGGAGGTGATTCAACGACGTCAGAGGCGCAGTTGACCGAGGGGGAAACGACGTGGGACACGCCGGCATGGACGCGGACGTGGTGATCGCCGGCGCCGGGCCGACGGGCTTGATGCTCGCCTGTGAGCTGCGGCTGGCGGGTGTCGACGTGATGGTGGTCGAGCGGCTCGCAGAGCGGACCGGCGAGTCGCGAGCCGGCGGGATACATTCCCGCACCCTGGAGGTACTGGATCAGCGAGGGGTCCTGGACCGTTTCCTGGCGGTCGGCGAACTGACGCCGGTGGCTCACTTCTCCGGGCTCTGGCTGGATCTCGACGGATTCGAGTCCAGATACCCCCACCCACTGATGCTCCCTCAGTCCGCTATCGAGCGGCTGTTGGAGGAGTGGGCCGCCGAACTCGGTGTGCGCGTGCGCTGGTCGTCCGAGGTGAGTGGGATCCGCCAGGACGAGGCCGTCGTAGAGGTCGAACTGCGTACGGCGGAGGCGGCGCCTGCGACGCTGCGCGCCCATTACCTCGTGGGCTGTGACGGAGGGCGCAGCACGGTGCGCAAGCTGTCAGGCATCGACTTCCCCGGTACTCCGGCGACGATGACCGCGCTGCTCGGCGACGTCGAACTCCCCGATCTGCCCGAGGAGTACATCTTCATGCGGCGCTGTACGGGTGGCCACTTCTCGGCGATCGCCTTGGAGCCGGGCTGGCACCGGGTGTTCACATCCGAGTACGACCACGTCGCGGATCGCGACGAACCCGCGACGTTCGAGCAGCTCCGGGAATCGCTGGTCAGGCTCGCGGGCACGGACTTCGGCATGCACAACCCCAAGTGGATCTCACGGTTCGGCGACGCCGCACGGCAGGCTTCCCGGTACCGGGAAGGCCGAGTGCTGCTTGCGGGCGATGCGGCCCACATCCACTACCCGGCCGGCGGGCAAGGGCTGAACGTGGGAGTGCAGGACGCGGTCAACCTTGGCTGGAAGCTCGCCCTGGTGGTGCGTGGCCAGGCGTCGGAGAGCCTGCTGGACAGTTACCACGTCGAGCGCCACCCCGTCGCGGAGCGCGTTCTGCACAACACCCGGGCACAGGCGGCTCTGGTCCGCCCCGGCGCTGAGACGGACGCGCTGCGCGATGTGTTCGGCTCGCTCCTTGAGTTCGACGATGTCAACCAGTTTCTGGGCGGCATGATCACCGGACTGCACATCCGGTACCCGGCCGACGGCGACCATCCGCTGGTGGGCCGTCGAGTCCCCGACGTCGATCTCAAGACGTCTGACGGCGACACGTGGGTCTACGAGCTGCTGCACGCTGCCCGTCCCGTGCTGCTCGACCTGCGCGGCAGCGCCGAAGCGGCGGCGGTCACTGACGGCTGGGCCGATCGCGTCGACCTCGTGGAGGCGCGGAGCGAAGACGACAGCTGGCCCGTCCCTGTCGTCGGGGAGATCCCCCCTCCCGCCGCGCTCCTCATCCGCCCCGACGGCCATGTCGCCTGGGCGACCGCCGTCGGCGACGCACCCGACATCTCAGCGCTCCGGACCGCCCTCGCGACATGGTTCGGCCCCGCCCAGGAGAGGTGAGGGATCGCCTGAACTGACGGGTTCACGATGCCGGCGGAGATGCTGTGCTCGTCTCGGTGCCCGGAGCGTGCCCCAGTGGACGAGGCGGGTCCCAGTGGGCTGGAAGCTGTCCGGCGTGGCCGTTCCCTCGGGCCGCCCGGTCCTGGACCGGCTCAGCCTCTTCGACTCCTGAGCCGGTCGGTCACGGCGTTCGCGCGTACCGTCGGGCGTGCCTCTGTTCGTTTGTTCGGGCCGGTCAGAGCGGGTTCACGCGGTACATCGGGAAGTACGACCCGATCCTGCCGTTCGCGTAGTCGTCGGCCAGCTCGGGCACCCGGTCGAAGTCGTAGACCACGTCCGATCCCTCCGGCGCTATCCATCCCTCGGCCTCCATGAAGTCACGGATTCCCGGCGAGTCCGGCAGTCGCCACACGTGCGTGTTCACATGGATGTGCCGAGCAATGGATTCGGCTCCCCGCAGATGCGAGAGACGCATCCCCGCCTTCCAGCCGCACGTGGCGACGACCCCTTCGCGGGCCAGGGCACTCAGGGTGACGTCGTACAGAGGCTCGCCGATGTTGTCCACGAAGATCGCAACCCCGTAGCCGTCGCTGAGGTTCTTGACGACGTTCAGGAAGTCCGCGACCGACGTCCGGCGCCGCTGGTGCCGGTCCCGGTCCGTCCGTTCCCGCCGGGTGGGCAGCGAGAGGTCGGGGAAGCGGCGGCGATCCACCGGGGTGATGCCGTTCTCTCTCAGGAAGGCGACACGCTCGTCCGAACCCGCCGCCATCGCCACGCGGAACCCGGCCCGTTTGGCCAGCATCAACTCGGCGAAGGCCACGCCGCCGCCCCACCCGAACACCAGGTGGTTCGCCGGATCGTCGTCGGCCACCTGCGTCCGCCAACACCCGTACGCCTTCTGCCAGTTGTCCCAGGCAGTGAAGTACCGCCCGTATGCGGCCCATTGGGTTAGCGAGTACGCCGTGTCGTCCGGGAGCCGCAGGAGCAGCCGTACGTCCAACTTGGTCCGCTCGGCCAGCAGGCCGATGGTGCCGGGACAGTCGTAGGCGTAGGCGAGTTCGGCGTACTCGAAGCGGTCGAGCCTCCCGAACGGCATGAGCAGACACAGGTCCCCTTCCCGGACCTGGACGTCCTGCCCCGCGTTCACCTTGAGGACGCGCACCACGCCCAGGTTGCCGAGGACCACTGCGTCCTCACCTCGACTGCTGCACACGTCGATCGGCGAACGGGTCAGCGCGTGATCCATGTTCGCCTCCCAGGAGCCGATGATCGGCTCCACCAGTGCCTCACCCTCGTCCAGCGGGCCGAAGGTGAAGCGCTCGCATTGCAGCGCGTCGGCGGCTCCGCCGTCGTGAGGGCCGGCGAGCGCACCGGAGCGCAGGACCCAGGCTTGCGGTGAGTAGATGACAACCTCCGGTGATCGAGCGCGTTCGCGGATTCAGGCGCGGTCAGGGGGCCGTGACGGCCGGTACCCGGTAGTCCACCGAGACACCGCCCCACGCCTCACCGGCGCCGTAGGCCACGGCCCCGAGCCGTCCCGCGGCGGGGAGGGAACCGGCGTCCAGTTCCTCGGCGAACGCCAGCGGGATCGAGGCGGACGACGTGTTCCCGGAGTTCTCGATCCGGTTCACGAAGGGCACGCCGAGATGGGTGGTGAAGCCGCGGATCTGTTCCAGGATGCGGCCGTTCGCCTGGTGACCGACCAGGACGGTCGGTGCGGGGCCGTGGTCGAAGAGGTACTGCGCCGACTCCGACATGCGGCGCACGGCGCGGTCGTACACCTGCATCCCGTCCAGATGGATGCCGCCCGCGTCCGTCTCCCGCATGAGCGCCTCCTGAGAGCCGTCACAGCCGGCGACCTGGCGGAAGCCCGAGAACTCCGCGCGGTGCTCCAGCAGGACGGCCGCAGAGCCGTCGCCGAAGATGCACGCCGTCTGCCGGTCCGTGCGGTCGACCATCCGGGACATGGCCTCCACCGAGCAGACCAGGACCGATCGCGCCTGTCCGACGTCGCAGAGCGAGAGCCCGGTGACCAGACCGTAGACGAAGCCGCAGCAGGCCGCGTTCATGTCGAAGGCCAGCACCGAGGGCCCCAGTCCGGCGAGTTGTGCCACCTTCTGCGCGATGCCCGGGATGCGCTGCTGTCCCGAGGTGCTGACGACGACCAGGGCGTCGATCGAGGCGGGGCCGTCCATCCTGGTCACGATCGGCGCGCAGGCCTCCGCCGCCACCTCCGTGAGCGGGGTCCCGTCCGGCAGCCAGGAGCGCGCCGCGATGCCGCTGCGGCGTCGGATCCAGTCGTCCGTGAGACCGATCGACGCGAAGTGGTCGTTGTCGATCCTCCGGCCCGGTTTCGCGGTGGCGATGTCGACGATGCCCGCGCTCATCCCTGGCTCGCCAGCTTAACGAAATAGGTGCTGAAGTCACTCAGGAAGGCGAAGCCCGCGGTCTCCCTCAGGTCGCCCTTGACCTGGAGCTCGCGCTCCAGCTGTTGGTGCAACTCGACCAGGTCGAGGGAGTCGAGGTCGAGGTCGGCGACCGGCCGGGCGAGGTCGTCGCGGCCCAACGACGGGTCGCGCTCGCGCAGTTTGGCCAGCATGGCGTCCGCGATACGGCTTTCGATGTCGCTCATGTGCCTTCTCCGTTCACGTGACGGGATCTGTGGATCGTGGGGTGAGGGGAGGCTGGTCGGCCGCCAACTGGTACAGCACGTCACCGGACTTGAGGATCGTGCCGGCCGTCGCGGAGTGGGCCGTGACCCGTCCGTCGCGCTCCGCCACGATCTCCGTGCTGGCCTTGTCGGTCTCGACGACCGCGACGACGTCTCCCCGCTCGACCCGGTCGCCGACACCGGCGACCCACTCGATCAGCAGGGCCTCACCGAGGCCGTGCCCGAAGCCGGGAACACACATGTCCACGGGGGAGTCGCTCACTTCGTCATCACCAGCACCTCGTCCTTGATCTCCTGCACACCGATCATGTAGTCCTTCTCGAAGTTCGCCGGGGGCTGGGCACGACGCTCGGGCGCCAGCCGGTGGACCGGGCTCCGGAGCGCGTCGAAGCCGCGCTCGGCCACCGACGCGGCGATCTCCGCACCGATGCCGACGTCCTTGGCCCCCTCGTGCACGATCAGCAGCCGCCCGGTGCGGGCGACGGACCTCAGGACCGTGTCCATGTCGAGCGGGGCCACCCAGCGCAGATCCACCACCTCGACGTCGACATCGGGGCCGAGGTGGTGCGCCGCCTCCAGCACCTCGTGGGTGATCGCGCCGTACGTGGCGATCGTCAGGTCCGCGCCACGCCGTACGACCCGGGCCGCGGTCGGCGACCTCGCAGGCTCGGGGTCCCGCACGGGTGTGTCCCGCCGCCAGTACAGGCGGATGGGCTCGTACATCACCACGGGTGAGCCGAGCGTGACCGCGTACCGCAGGACTTGGTCGGCGTCCTCGCCCGTGGAGGGACACGCCACCGAGATCCCGGGGGCACGCGCGAAGAGCGCCTCGTTGGACTCGCTGTGGTGCTCGATGCCCCGGAACCCGCCGGCGGTCGGGATCCGCACCACCAGACTGGGGCTGACCTGACCGTTCCACCGGACGCCGATCCGAGCCGCCTGGGTCACCAACTGGTTCACCGCGGGATAGGTGAACCCGTCGAACTGGATCTCGCACACCGGCACCAGCCCGCTCATCGCCATGCCGACGGCCTGGCCCACGATGGTGGACTCGGCCAGCAGCGAGTCGCGCACCCGGTCCGCGCCGAACCGTTCCCTGAGACCGCGGGTAACCCGGAACACGCCGCCCAGGCGGCCGATGTCCTCGCCGAGCAGCAGCAGCCTCGGATCCTGTTCGAGCAGGTCGGCGAGTGTCGAGTTGATCGACTCCGCCAGGCCGACGGACCGCACAGTGCTCATCCCACGTACTCCTTCGTCAACCGCTCGCCCGACTCCCGCACTTCCGCGTCGACGGCGTCGAACCACGCCGTGTCCACCAGGCCCAGACCGCTCAGCCGGGCCGCGTACGCGGTCACCGGGTCCGCGGCCCGGGTCCGCGCGATGTCGTCGGCGCTGCGGTACAGCTCCTGGGCATCAGACGTCGTGTGACCCTGGATGCGCCCCACCTGGATCTCGACCAGATACGGTGCCCGCTCCCCACGAATATGGGCGGCCGCCCGGGAGCAGGCCGAGAAGACGGTCTCCGGGTCGCTGCCCGGGACCCGCACGGACTCGATCCCGAAACCCCGGGCGCGCTCGGCCACCGAGGTGCGCATCTGCTCCTCGGCCGGTTTCGAGATGGCCCACCCGTTGTTCTGGCAGACGAACAGCACGGACGCCGACTCCACGGCGGCGAGGTTCATCGCCTCCGACATGTCGCCCTCACTGGTTGCGCCGTCGCCTATGTACACGACGACGAAGTCCTCGCGTCCCTGCAGCCGTTGTCCGATCGAGTAGCCGACCGCGTGCAGTGTCTGTGTGGCCAGGACCATCGTGTAGGGGAAGAACCGCAGCCGGTACGGGTCCCATCCGCAGAACGTGCGGCCGGCCCACTGGGAGAACAACTCCTCCGGAGTCACGCCACGAAGGAGAGCGACCGCGTGCTCGCGGTAACTGGGAACGACGGTCGGGTCCGGGCCCACGGCGAGCGCGGAACCCACCTGTGCGGCCTCCTGCCCCTGGCAGGACGGCCAGAGGTCGAGCGCGCCCTGTTTCTGGAGCCGACGGGCTTCCTCGTCGATGCCGCGCGCCACCAGCATGTGGCGCAGCAGCAGCCGTCGTGTGTCGTCGTCGGGTTCTGTTTCATACCCGTACTCGGATGCGTACTCGGATTCTGACTTCAAGACCATTGATCACCAGTCGCAGGTTCGTCGATGAGCTTTCTGTCGTCATGTAATCGACTGCGCGCGCTCTCGATTGCCTAGGCGGCGAGGATATTGGCTGAACCCGAATTCGAGCAGACTTATTCACGGGTTACTGGCTGGGTCATGGTGGCACAGAACTCTAATGGGACACATGCTCGGACGGACGCCCAGGAGTTCAGCGATTCTGCTGCTCTTGCGGCATTGACGGTCGCGTCCTACGGTCCCCTACCGTGGCATCAGCGATCCAGGGTGTCCGCGGATGCCGGGTGTCCCGTCGACGGGACAACGCCGATCGGCGACCCCGTCCGGCCCTGGCGATTTCCCATCTCAAGTCACCCCGTTTTCCCATCCCGAGTCACCCCGTGACCGTTAAGGACGGTGGCAGTGAGCACGAACCCCTTCGACGACGAGAACGGCCGCTTCTACGTCGTGGTCAACGACGAGGACCAGCACTCCCTTTGGCCGGTATTCACCGAGGTACCCGGAGGCTGGCGGGTGGTCTTCGGCGAGGCGGGCAGGGCCGAGTGCCTGGAATACGTCGAGCAGAACTGGACCGACCTGCGCCCGAGGAGCCTGCGGGAGGCCATGGCGGCGGACTGAGCGCCGGCCGGAATCCTCGGAGGAGTGGATCACGTTGTCCGTGCCCCACATGTACCGAGAGTTCGATGTGTACGCAGACGAACGCTCTGGTCGGGAGACGAAGATTGTGGGGGGCGTCCTGTGAGGACCGCGAGCAGTCACGAGACCGGACCGGTGGGAACCACTGGTGAGGCCACGCGGAACGATGTGGTTCTGCCCTTTGTCGGGAACCAGGCAAAGGTGCAGAAATCGGGAGTGATCTTCCCGCGGGACCTGTCGCAGCAGTCCTGGGAGCGGATCGGGGCCAGCCTGCGCGAACTTACGAACTCCACGGCCTGGTGGCTCGCCGACTGGTTGATCTTCGGTGAGACCACCTACGGGTTGCGGCGCTACCGGGAGGCAATCGAGAGAACAGGGCTCGACTACCAGACCTTGCGCAACTACGCGTGGGTGGCTCGGCGGTTCGAGCACCACCGCAGGCGGGACAGCCTCAGCTTTGCCCACCACGCCGAGGTGACCCGCTTGTCGCCACCGGAGCAGGACTACTGGCTGCGCAAAGCCGAACAGGAGAAGTGGTCGCGCAACGAACTCCGCAGAGAGGTTCGCGCCGGCCTGGCCGAGCAGGGTCACCAGATCGACATCCCCCCGAGCAGTGGCGACGACGAGCAAGAGACATCCCAGCTGCCGGAGCCGGCGGGCGCGGACAAGGGTCGGCGGAAGGCCACCACGCTCACCATCGAACTGTCCGACGGCCAACTGGACTACTACTCGAAAGTGGCTGCCGCGCACGGTCTGCCCGTCGACAAGTGGGTGACCCAGGTGCTCGACGCCGCCGATCGGCACACCGCCTAGAAAGCACACCGCCCAGAGGTGCCGGACAAGCCGCGTTCCCTGTGGTGCGTCGGCGGCTCGCCCGATCGGACCCCCGCCACATCGGAGTCAGTAGATGATCCTCCAGGGAAAACGGGTTGACCTGCCCTCGACGCCCGTCGTCCACAAGCAGTTCGAGGCGCACGCGCAAACGACCCCCGACGCTGTTGCCGTCGTCTGTGCCGGACAGCGAGTGACCTACGCGGAGCTGGACGCGAAGGCCAATCGGTTCGCGCACTTCCTCATCGCGCGTGGACACGGCCGAGGTGCCAAGGTCGGCATCTGCCTCGACTACTCGATCGACATGGTCGTCACCGTCCTCGGCGCCCTGAAGGCGGGCGCGGCCTACATACCGTTCGACCCCACCTACCCGACGGCCCGCCTCAAGCTGCTGCTCGGGCAGATCCCCGACCTCGCCCTGATGGTGGCCTCCCCGACAACGGCCGCATTGGTGGAGTCCGCGGCCGTCGACGTCGTCACCCCGGACGACCTCTCCGGCGAACTCGAAGGTCTCCCGGTGACCGGTCCCGACGTCCCGGTCGCCGGGGACGACCTGTGCTATGCGGTCTTCACGTCCGGCTCGACCGGTACCCCGAAGCTCACAGCAATACGGCACGAGGGCTGGTACAACCTGCTCAACTGGCTGGTGCTCGAATACGGCCTGCACAGCGGCTCGCACAACCTGGTCGTCAGCGCGTTCGGCTTCGACCTCTCCCAACGCAGCCTGATGACACCGCTGTTCTGCGGCGCCACCCAGTACTTGATGGCGAGCCGCAACTTCGACGCCGCGATGGCCTATCGCATGCTGACCCAGCACCAGATACGTACTGTGCACTGCGCTTCGAGCACGCTCTACCTGTTGGTGGACTGGGAGACCGCACGCGGCGGCGAGGCACTCACAGGGCTGGACTACGTACTGTTCGGCGGGGAACCGCTACACGTCGAACGGATCGCGGACTGGGCCCGACGCGAGGGAAACAGGTGCACCCTCCTGCACCAGTACGGCGTCGCCGAGTGCACGGACGTCGCCTCGTCGTACGACCTCGCCGGCCACCGGCCCGGCGAACACGACATCGCACCCGTCGGCAGACCCGTCCACAACACCGACATCCACGTCCTCGACGAGCGGATGCAGGGCGTCGGGGCGGGGGAGTACGGCGAGATCTGCATCTCCGGCACCAGCGTCGGCGCAGGCTACCTGGGAGTCACCGGCCCCGAGTCCGAGCGGTTCACCACCGTGATGGTCGACGGCTTGCCGCGCCGGCTCTATCGCACGGGCGACCGAGGCCGGGTGACCGAGGCCGGTGACCTGGTCGTCGCCGGCCGGATGGACGCGCAGGTGAAGGTGCGCGGCATGCGCATCGATCCCACCGACATCGAGCGCGCGCTCGGCCGACTGGCCGGGGTCCGGCAGGCCGCCGTGGTGATCCGGTACACGGACTCCGGCGAGGCCGAGTTGATCGCGTTCGTCGTCCCGGCGGATGAGCGGCTCGACGAGACCGACGTGCGCACCCGCCTCCTGGAGACGCTGCCGCGGAACATGGTTCCGGCCAGAGTCATCAATATCCCCATGATTCCGTTGAGCCCGCACGGGAAAGCGGACCGCGCGGCTCTCGTCGACACATTCCGGAAGCAGTACGCCGACAGTGCCGCATCGGGATAGCCGACGAACCTTGATGAAGAACGAAAGGACTGTGATGATTGCCGACGGGGTGCTCGCCATCTGGTGCCGGGAACTCCAGAGCGACGACATATCGATGGATGACAACTTCTTCACCCTGGGCGGCCATTCCGTCATCATGGCCAAAATCCAAGGTGCTCTCATCGAGGAACTGGGCGTCGAAGTTCCGATGGATCAGTTGTTTATCAATCCGACGGTGGCGTCGATCTCCGCGTACATCGAATCCCAGGGCACGGTCACCCGATAGTAAGAGAGGGCCATGTACGACGTAGTTGTCATAGGTGCCCGTTGTGCGGGTTCGCCGGCGGCCATGCTGTTCGCTCGGCAGGGTTATCGAGTGCTGCTCCTGGAGAAGGCGCGGTTCCCTCAGGACACGCTGTCCTCGCACTACATCCACCAGCCGGGCGTCGCGCTGCTCGACCGGTGGGGACTCCTCGACGAACTGCGCGCCGCGGGCTGTCAGCCGATCGACCACCAGAGCTACGAGGCGCCCGGTGTCCGGCTGGACGGCTTCTCCCTGCCGGTCGACGGCCACCGGACCACGTACGCGCCGAGGCGATACGTTCTCGACCCGATCCTCGCGGCCGGCGCCGTCGCCTCCGGAGCGGAGTTCCGGGAGGGCTGCGCGGTCAACGACCTGCTGGTCGAGGACGACCGGGTCGTAGGAGTTCGGTACACGACCCCCGGCGGCGCCGAGACGACGGAACGGGCGCGGCTGGTCGTCGGCGCCGACGGCATGCGATCACTGGTGGCCCGCAAGACCGGTGCCCAGAACGTTGTTGAGCACCCCCGGATGACCTGTACCTACTACACCTACTGGGCCGGGGTTCCCGCGCACTTCGAGCTGTACGAGCGGCCGGGGCGCTGGGTCGGTGTCATCCCTACTAACGACGACCTCAAGCTGATCATGTGCTACTTCCCGCAGGGCGAGTTCGCCCGGGTCCGCACCGCGGTGGAACCCGCCTTCCTCGAAGCCGTCCGCACGACGGTCCCCGAGTTGTACGAGCGGATGGCGGCGGGCCGCCGCGTGGAGCAGCTGTACGGCACCGGACATCAGGAGAACTACTTCCGCAAGGCTTACGGCCCCGGTTGGGTGCTGCTCGGTGACGCCGTGCACCACAAGGACTCCATCACCGCTCGCGGTATCACCGACGCCTTCATCCAGGCCCAGTCGCTCACCGACCACATCGGCGACGGACTGTACGACGACGCCGCGCTCAAGACGGCGCTGAAGCGCTACGAGAACGAACTGACCGACGTCTTCCTCAACTTCTACCAGGGCGCGCTCAACGTGGCCGAGCTGAAGCCCGAGGGGAGGGCGGAGATGCTGCGGAGCCTGGCCGGTCATCAGGAGCTGGTCGACCGGTACTTCTCGACGCTGTCGGGCGCGTGTTCGTTCGACGACTTCTACAACGACCAGCTCTTGGCAGTGCTCGATCAGAGCTGAGTGGCGGACGACTCCCTGCTGGTTCTGCCGATTTGGAGACAGAGAATGATCCCGTTGTCGTTCGCGCAGCGCCGACTGTGGTTCGTGGACCGGTTCGAGGGTCCGTCCCCGACCTACAACGCCGCCTTCGGCCTGCGGCTGACCGGTGAACTGGGCGTGGGCGCGCTGGAGTCGGCGTTCCGCGATGTGGTCGACCGGCACGAGATCCTCCGAACGGTGATCGTCGAGGACGACGAGGGCGTTCCGCACCAGCAGGTGCTGACGGACGACGAGAGGCCGTTCGGGCTGCCGGTCGTCGAGGTTCCGGCGGAGGAACGGGCCGCGACCGTCCACGAACTGGCCGCGCGGCCCTTCGACCTGGCCGGCGACGTACCGATCCGGGCCAGGCTCGTGAGGTGCGGACCGCGCGACCACACTCTGGTGCTGGTGGTGCACCACATCGCGATGGACGGGGAGTCCCTCGGGGTGCTGTTGCGCGACCTCACCACGGCCTACGCGGCCCGCAGGGACGGCCGGACCCCGGCGTGGGAACCGCTCCCGGTGCAGTACGCGGACTACACGCTGTGGCAGCGGGACGTACTCGGCGACGAATCCGATCCGGACAGCCTGGCGGCCGCGCAACTGGCCTACTGGCGAGAGAACTTGGCCGATCTCGCCCAGCCGCTGGCCATGCCGACGGACCGCCCGCGCCCGAGGACGATGAGCCACCGCGGTGACCTGGTCGAGCTGTCGGTCGACCCCGAACTCCTCGGCGCCGTGGAGAGGTTGGCCGCCGAACAGGACACCACCGTCTCGATGATCATGCACGCGGCGCTGGCGGTGCTGCTGCACCACCTCGGCTGCGGTGACGACGTGCCCCTAGGCGCGCCGATCGCGGGCCGCACCGACGAGGAACTCC
The DNA here is from genome assembly GCF_036227225.1 of Streptomyces sp. NBC_01478. GTDB lineage: Bacteria > Actinomycetota > Actinomycetes > Streptomycetales > Streptomycetaceae > Streptomyces. Next base: position 10,564,114 of record NZ_CP109444.1, read on the forward strand.
GCGACCTCGTCGGGTTCTTCGCCAACACCTGGGTCCTGCGCGTCGACCTCTCCGGGAACCCGGCCTTCCTCGAACTCCTGGGCCGGGTACGGGACCGGGCCCTCGCCGCCTACGACAATCAGGACATGCCGTTCGAGCGGCTGGTGGAACTGCTCAACCCGGACCGCTCCACGGCCTATCACCCCTTCTTCCAGGTGATGCTCGCCTGGCAGGAACCCCTCGGGGCACTGCAACTCCCCGGCCTCGACGTCGAGGCCGAAGCCCTCGAAACCGGAACGGCCAAGTTCGACCTGTTCTTCAACATGGTGCCCAACGCCTCGGGCGGGGCGGGCGGCCATCTGGAGTACGCCACCGACCTGTTCGACCGGGACACCGCCGAAGACCTCGCGCACCGCTTCGTCCGCGTGCTGGGCCGGCTCGTGGCCGACCCGGGACGCGGGATCGGCGGTATCGACGTGCTCGACGTGGCCGAGCGGCACCGGCTGCTCACGGAGTTCAACGACAACGCGACCGCGGTGTCCGATGCCACGGTCCCGGAACTGTTCGAGAGCCAGGCGGCCAGGACGCCGGACGCCCCGGCGGTCGTCTGCGAGGACCGGACACTGACTTACCGGCAGCTCGACAAGCGGGCGAACAGCGTCGCTCGGGAGCTGATCCGGCGGGGTGCCGGGCCGGAGGATCTTGTGGTGCTGGCCCTGCCGCGTACCGAGGACCTGGTGGTTGGCCTGCTCGGGATCCTCAAGTCCGGTGCCGGATATCTGCCGATGGACCCGCTCCACGCCGGCGGGCGGGCGCAGAGCGTGCTGTCCGAAGCGGCGCCGCGTTTCGCGGTCACCGACACCGGGACATGGCAGGAACTGTCGCGGGACGGCATCTCGGCCGTCCAGCTCGACGGGCGCGCGGACTGGGACTCGCTCCCGGAAACGCCCGACGACACGGCCCGGTTCTCGCCGGCCGCTCCGGACAACCTGGCGTACGTGATGTACACCTCCGGCTCGACCGGCACGCCGAAGGGCGCGACGATCACCCACCGTAACGTCGTCAACGGAGTACGGGAGCTGGCCCGCGTACTGGACGCGCGGCCCGGGTGGCGGATGCTGGCCGGCACCTCGGTGAACTTCGACGTCTCGGTCTTCGAGCTGCTGACCGCCCTGTCCACCGGCGGCACGGTCGAGGTGGTGCCGAACACGCTGGTGCTCGGCGAGCGCGACACCTGGGACGGTCAGGTGATCAGCGCGGTCCCTTCGGTGTTCGGGGAACTGGTCGGCCACTTGGAGAGGACGACCGGTGTGCGTGCGGTCGTCTTCGCCGGTGACGTGCTCCCGGCCCAACTGGTGCGGCAGGTACGCGAGTCGCTGCCCGGTGTGCGGATCGTCAACGGCTATGGGCAGAGCGAGAGCTTCTACGCCACCGCGTTCTCCCTCCCGGCGTCCGAGGAATGGGCGGCCGGCGAGGTCGCGCCGATCGGCACCCCGCTGGCGAACATGCGGGCCTACGTGCTGGGCCCGGGACTCGCCCCTGTGCCGCAGGGGGTGGTCGGTGAACTGTTCGTGGCGGGGAGCTGCCTGGGCCGCGGTTACCACGGCCGCCAGGGCCTGACCGCCGAGCGGTACGTGGCCGACCCGTTCGGCCCCGCCGGTGAGCGGATGTACCGCACGGGCGACCTGGCCCGCTGGAACGCGCAGGGTCAACTGGAGTGCGTCGGCAGGGCCGACGGCCAGGTGAAGGTGCGCGGCTTCCGCATCGAGACCGCCGAGGTCGAGGCGGCCTGCCTGGCGCACCCCGGGATCAGCCAGGCGGTGGTGATCAGCCGGGAGGTGCCCTCGGGCGGACGGCGGCTCGTCGCCTACGTGGTGCACACCGGCGAAGGAGCCGTGGGCGACGACGGCGCCGGCGGTATCGGCGACGTGGACGTGCAGTCCGGTGCCTCCGCCGCTGAACTGCGCAGGTTCGTCGCGGCCCGCCTGCCCGACTACATGGTGCCCTCGGCCTTCGTGGTCCTCGGCCGGCTGCCCCTCGGGCCCACCGGCAAGTTGGACCGCTCGGCCCTTCCTGAACCGGAGTTCCTGCGCGAGACCTATCGGGAGCCGCGCACCGAGGCCGAGAAGATAGTGACCGCCGCGTACGCGGACGTGCTCGGCGTGGACCGGGTCGGTGCCGAAGACGACTTCTTCGCGGTGGGCGGGGACAGCCTGCGGTCGATCCAGGTGGTCGCCCGCGCCCGTGCCCTGGGCCTGCACCTCACCACGCGGGAGATCTTCGAGTGCCGTACGGCGACCCGGCTGGCCGAGGTCGCCTCCGCCCGCCGGGAACGGCTGCCGGCGCTCGCCGAGGACGAGGACGGCGGCATCGGACGGATGCCGCTGCAACCGGTGGCCCGGCAGGTGTTCCAACACGGCGGCGGGACGGACCGGTTCGCCATGTCGATGGCGCTGGAACTCCCCGCCGGCATCGACGCGGACGGCGTTGCCAGCACCCTGGACGCCGTGTTCGACCGGCACGACCTGCTGCGCGCCCAACTGGTGCGCGGCGCCGAGCCCTCCCTCGTCGTCCGGCCGCGAGGTACCGTACGGGCGGCGGACCTGATCCACGAAGTCCTCTGCGACGGCCGATGGGACGAGCCGTCCTCGCTGGCGAAGGCGCAGGCGGAACTGGACGACGCCGTCGGGCGACTCGCCCCGGAAGCCGGGACCATGGCGGCCTTCGTCCGGTTCACCCCGGCCACGGGCCCGGGCAGACTGCTGGTGGTGCTGCACCACCTCGTGGTGGACGGTGTCTCCTGGCGGATCCTCATGTCGGACCTCGCCGAAGCCTGGCAGCAGATCCGGTCCGGCGGGACCCCCGAGCTGGCCGCCGTAGGCACCTCGGCCCGCCGCTGGGCGGCGGCACTGGAGAACGAGGCGCTCTCCCCCCGGCGCGAGGCCGAACTGCCTTACTGGCGCGACCTGTTGGAGGCCTCCGACCCCCCGCTGGGCATGCGGGCGATCGACCCCGCCGTGGACGTGATGTCCACAGTCGACAGCGTGCGGGTGCACCTGCCCGTCGACGTCACCGAAGCGGTACTGACCAGGCTTCCAGCGGCGTTCAAGGGCACAGGGACCGACGTGCTGCTCGCCGCCCTCGCCCTCGCGGTCGCCCGGTGGCGTGGTGCCGACCGCCCGACGCTGATCCGGCTGGAGGGACACGGCCGCGAGGAGGATGTCGTCCCCGGTGCCGATCTCTCCCGGACCATCGGGTGGTTCACCAGCATGTACCCGGCCCGGATCGACGTCGGCGGGCTGGACCCGGCCGACGTAGTGACCGGCGGCCCCGCGGTCGCGCAGGCCGTCAAGCTCGTCAAGGAGCAGCTGCGCGGGATCCCGGACAAGGGCGTCGGGTACGGACTGCTGCGCCACCTCAACCCCGAGACCGCCGTACAGCTCGCCGACCTGCCGGCCCCCCAGATCGGGTTCAACTACCTGGGCCGGATCTCCGACACCGACGTGCCCGAACACCTGCGCGCAAACGGATGGGGACCGGCCTCCTGGTCGGCCGAGCTGTTCCCGGCACCCGACCCGGACCTGCCGGCGCTCTCCGCGTTGGAGGTCGGAGCGGCCATCACGGACACCGCCGACGGCCCCCGCCTCCAGGCGGCCTTCATGTTCCCCACCGGGGTGCTGTCCCGTGAGCGGACCTCCGAACTGGCCGCGCTGTGGGTCGAGTTGCTGCACGGCATGGCCGCGTACGCGGTACAGCCGCAGATCGGCGGACTGACACCCTCGGACGCCCCGCTCGTCCCCGTACGGCAGGACGAGATCGAGGCCTGGGAGGCGCGCTACGGCCCACTGGTCGAGGTGTGGCCGCAGGCCCCGGGCCAGTTCGGGATCCTGTTCCAGGCCGCGCTCGCCGACGGCTCCTTCGACGTCTACCACATGCAGTTCGTGCTGCATCTGTCCGGGCACGTGGACCCCGCGCGCATGCGGGCCGCCGGACAGGCCCTGCTCGACCGGTACCCCAACCTGCGCTCCGCGTTCCTCACCGGAGCCGGCGGCGATCCGGTGCAGGTCGTGGCCGAACACGTCACCCTGCCCTGGCGGCACATCGACCTGACCGGCCACGGTGAAACCGATCCGGACGCGGCGCTCGACGGGTTCCTCGCCGAGGACCGGGCCGACCAACTCGACCCCACCAGGCCTCCGTTGATCCGCCTGGCCCTGATCACCGTCGGGCCGCAGCGGTCGAAACTCGTCATCACGGCCCATCACGCCCTGTTCGACGGCTGGTCCTCCCCGTCGGTCATCACGGATCTCATCCGGCTGTACGCAGGCACCGAGGGACTTCCCCCCGTCCGGGGCTACGGCGACTACCTGGCCTGGCTGTCCGCGCAGGACCGGGAGGTGTCGGCCGCCCGGTGGGCCGCCGAACTCGCCGGATTCGAACAGCCGACCCTGGTGGCCCCGAACACGCCCCTCAAGGAGACGGCGTCCGCGGTCGGGCGGGTCGAGGTACCGCTGTCGATCGACCAGGGACGCGAACTCGCCCGGCGCGCCGCGGAACTCGGCGTCACGCTGAACACACTCCTCCAGGGCGCTTGGGCGATTCTGCTCTCGAAGCTGACCGGACAGCAGGACGTCGTGTTCGGGGCCGCCGTCAACGGCCGCCCGCCGGGCCTGATCGGCTCCGACGAGATGGTCGGGCTGTTCATCAACACCCTGCCGATCAGGGTGCGTTGCCGACCGGACCACAGCGTGGCCGACGTCATCACCGAACTCCAGGAGCGGCAGACCGCACTGCTGGACCACACCTACTACGGGCTGGCCGACATCCAGCGCGGCGTCGGGATGCCCGCCCTCTTCGACACGATCGTCGTCTTCCAGTCCTACCCGATCGACCGCGCGGGCATCGTCGAAGCGAACACCTCAGCGGGGTTCACGATCGACGGCATCCGCCCCTTCGCCGGCTCGCACTACCCGCTCACCCTCAACGCCTCCGACCCCTACCTGCGGCTCTCCCTCGACTACCGGAACAACCTCTACGACCGTGACGCCGCCGGGACGATCGCCGCCCGGCTCGTCCGAGTGCTGGAACAGGTGCTCGCCGCCCCGACGGCACCGGTCGGTGCCATCGAGGTGGTGTCGGCGGGGGAGCGGGACCGGCTGCTCCGGGACGTCAACGACACGGCACATCCGGTGGCCGAGACGACGCTGCCGGAGGCGTTCGAGGCACAGGTGGAGCGCGATCCCGAGCGGGTCGCGGTGATCGGCGAGCATGAGCGGCTGACCTACGGCGAGTTCAACCAACGTGCCAACCAACTCGTGCACTGGTTGGTGGAGCAGGGCGCGGGCCCCGAGCGGGTCGTCGCGGTGCGGGTCCCACGGTCGGTGGACCTGATGGTGGCCATCTACGCGGTGGTCAAGGCGGGCGCGGCCTATCTGCCGGTGGACCCCGACCTCCCCGAGGACCGGGTACGCCAACTCCTGGACAGTGCACGGCCGTTGCTGCTCCTCGACGAAGAACTCCCGGACGTGACCGGCTATCCGCGCACCAACCCGGTGCGCGTGCCAGCGCCGGACAACGCGGCGTACGTCATCTACACCTCCGGCTCCACCGGCGGCCCCAAGGGCGTGCAGGTGTCGCACCGGTCGATCATGAACCGGCTGGCGTGGGGCCTGGCCCACTTCGACGTCGGAGCCGAGGACCGGGTGCTGCTGAGCACCTCGGCGAGCTTCGACGTGTCGGTGCCCGAACTGTTCGCCCCGCTCCAGGTGGGCGCGGCCGTGGTGGTTGCCCGTGCGGACGGGCGCCGCGATCCGGCCTACCTCGCCGAACTGGTCCGTCGGGAGCGGGTGAGCGGCGCGGACTTCGTGCCCTCCCTGCTGGAGGCGTTCGTCGCCGAGCCCGCCGCGAAGGAGTGCACGAGCCTGCGCTGGATCGAGGTCGCGGGTGAGGCGTTCCCGGCCGCACTGGCCAACAAGACAGTCGGCCTGCTGCCCGGCTGCGGCGTGCACAACCTCTACGGCCCCACCGAGGCTGCCGTCGAGGTCACCGGATGGCAGCACGTGCCGGGCGCGGACACCGTGCCCATCGGCACACCGGTCTGGAACACCCAGGTCTACGTCCTCGACGCGGCCCTGCGCCCGGTCGCACCCGGAGTCGCAGGCGAGCTGTACCTCGCCGGCACCGGCCTGGCCCGGGGCTATCTCGGCCAGACCGCCCTGACCGCCCAGCGCTTCGTCGCCTGCCCCTACGGCAGACCCGGAACCCGCATGTACCGCACCGGGGACCTGGTGCGCTGGAACGACGACGGACAGGTCGAATACATCGGCCGCTCCGACTTCCAGGTCAAGATCCGCGGGTTCCGGGTCGAACTGGCCGAGGTGGAAGCGTCGTTGACCGCGCACCCCGACGTCGACCACGCGGCCGCCGTGGTCCGCGAGGACCGGGCCGGGGACCAGCGGCTGGTCGCCTACGTGGTGCCCGGCGCCGGGACGGACCCGGCAGGCCTGGAAGTGGAGGCCCTGACGGGCCTGCTCCGGGAGCAGCTGCCGGAGTACATGGTTCCCTCGGCGATCGTGCCGATCGCCGCACTCCCGACGACACCGAGCGGGAAACTCGACCGCGCCGCGCTCCCCGCGCCCGACCACGCCGAAGCCGCGACCGGGCGGGGCCCACGCAATCACAGGGAGGAAGTCCTCTGCCGGTTGTTCGCCGAGCTTCTCGACGTGGACGAGATCGGTATCGACGTCGACTTCTTCAGCCACGGCGGGCATTCGCTGCTGGCCACCCGGCTGATCGGCCGCATCCGCAACGAACTCAACGTCGACGTGAAGGTCACGACGGTCTTCCGCAATCCGACCGTCGCCCAGTTGGCAGTCGGGCTCGACGAGTCGGCCGTGTCGAAACGCCCCCAGCTGCGTCAGATGACCGTTTAGGAGAAGCGTCGATGATCCCGTTGTCCTTCGCCCAACGCCGGCTGTGGTTTCTCTACCGTCTGGAAGGCCCGTCCCCGACCTACAACATCCCGTTCGTGCTGCGCCTGGAGGGGACGCTGGACATCGCGGCTCTGGCCGCGGCGGTGCGGGATGTCGCGACCCGGCACGAGAGTCTGCGCACCGTGTTCGTGGAGGACGCCGACGGCACCCCGGAGCAGCGGGTCCTGTCGCCGGAAGAGGCCCCCGTCCCGTTCCGGGTCATCGATGTGGGCACGGGCACGGTGGACGCGGTGACGCACGAGATCGCCTGCGAGGGCTTCGACCTGGACCGGGAGCCGCCCTTTCGCGCGGCCGTGCTCCGCCTCGGTCCGCAGGAGCACGTGGTGGTGTTCGTGTTCCACCACATCGCCGCGGACGGGGCGTCGATGGCACCTTTCCTCCGCGATCTGGTGTCCGCGTACTCGGCCCGTCATCGGCACAGCGCACCGGACTGGACACCGCTCCCGGTGCAGTACAAGGACTACACGCTGTGGCAGCGCCAGCTGCTGGGTGACGAAGCGGACCCCGGCAGCATCTCCGCGGCTCAACTGGACTACTGGCGCGCGGAATTGGCCGGGGTGCCGCAGCCCGTGCAGCTGCCGCTGGACCGGCCGCGGCCGACACCCGCCGGGCATCACGGCGGCTATGTCTCGTTCGAGCTGGAACCCGAACTGCTTGCCGGGCTCGGCAAGTTGGCCGCCGACCGCGGTGCCACACCGCCGATGGTCGCCCAGGCCGCGCTCGCGGTGCTGCTGCACCACCTCGGTGCCGGTCACGACCTGACGATCGGCAGCCCGATCGAGGGACGCGCGGACGAGCAACTCGACGATCTGATCGGGTTCTTCGCCAACACCTGGGTGCTGCGCGCCGACCTGTCGAAGAACCCGTCGTTCGGCGATCTGCTGGACCAGGTGCGGGACAAGGCCCTCGCCGCGTACGACAACCAGGACGTCCCCTTCGAGCGCCTGGTCGGCATGCTCAACCCGGAACGCTCCGTGTCGTACTCCCCGCTCTTCCAGGTGATGCTGGCCTGGCAGTTCGTGTGGCAGGGGATCGAGATGCCGGACCTGCGGGTCACCCCCGTCCCGGCGGGCACCGACACCGCGAGGTTCGACCTGTTCTTCAACATCATTCCGGACGGATCCGGGCGTGCCTTCGGGCAGTTGGAGTACGCGACGGAACTGTTCGACCCCACCACGGCCGAGAGCATCGCCGAACGCTATGTGCGCGTGCTCCGGCAGGTGGTCGCCGATCCCGGCACGCGGCTGGGTGCGGTGGATGTGCGCAGTGAGGCTGAACAGGACTGGCTGTCACGGCTGAACGAGACCGAGGCACCGGCGCGCGGGGCGACACTGACGGAACTCGTCACCGCCCAGGCACTGCGCACACCGGGTGCGACAGCGGTGGTGGCCGGCCAAAGCGAGCTGTCCTACGGGGAGTTGACCGCCCGCTCCGGCCGACTGGCCGCGGTGCTGCGGAACCGCGGAGTCGGGCCGGACATGCTGGTGGCCGTGGCGTTGCCGCGGTCCGCGGACCTGGTGGTCGCTCAGCTGGGCGTGCTCATGGCCGGCGGCGCCTATCTGCCGATCGATCCCGATCATCCGGCCGCGCGAGTCGACCTTCTGCTCAACACGGCCGATCCCGTCCTGGTGCTGACCAACGATCAGGTGGCGGCGGTACTTCCGGAGTGCCGACCGCCTGTACTGCGCCTCGACGACCTGCGTCTCGACGACGCCGACGCCCCCCTGGTCGCAGCCTCCGACATCCGTGTCGAGCCGGACCATCTGGCGTACGTGATGTACACCTCCGGCTCCACGGGCAGACCCAAGGGCGTCGCCATGACCCACGCCACTGTGGCCAACGGGGTCTGGCACTCACGGCAGATCGCCCAGGTCGAGGCGGGATCCCGCATGCTCGCCGCGACCTCGGTCAACTTCGACGTCTCCGTGTTCGAGATCTTCACCGCGCTCGCGGCCGGGGCCACCGTCGAGATCGTCCGCGACGCACTCGAACTCGCCGAACGCGACAGCTGGTCCGGTACCACCATCTGTGCCGTGCCCTCGGTGTTCACCGCACTCCTCGGCCCCGTCCTCGCCAAGGAGCCGGGCGCTCTGAAGCTCGACCTGAGCACCGCGATCCTCGGCGGCGACCCCCTCACGGGCGATGTCATCCACCAGGTCCGCCAAGCCCTCCCGGACGTCCGGGTCGTCCACGCCTACGGCCAGACCGAGAGCTTCTACGTCTCCGCCTTCCCGGTCCCGCAGCGCTCGGCCGAGACCGGCGTGACACCGATCGGCCGCCCGCTCGCCAACATGCGCACCTACATTCTGGGACCGGAACTGACCCCGGTCCCACCCGGCGTGATCGGCGAACTGTACGTCGCCGGCCCGCTCGCCCGCGGCTACTACGGCAGCGGCGGAGCGACCGCCGAGCGGTTCGTCGCCTGCCCCTTCGGCCCGGCCGGTGCCCGTATGTACCGCAGCGGCGACCTGGCCCAGTGGGACCGGAACGGTCAACTGCGCTACGAGGGACGGGCCGACACCCAGGTCAAGGTGAACGGCATCCGGGTCGAGCCGACCGAGATCGAGATCGTCCTGGCCCGGCATCCCGCGGTCGGCGAGGCCGTCGTCACGGCATGGGAGGACCACCACACCGGTACCACCCGACTCGTCGGCTATGTGACGCCCGCGGCCGACGCGCAGGCCCCTGTGTCGGTGCCGGAGTTGCGGCGCTTCGTGGCCGAGCGGATGCCGGACTACATGGTGCCCACCCTGCTCGTGATCCTGGACCGGCTGCCGCGGACCGTGACCGGAAAGCTGGACCGGGCCGCGCTGCCCGAGCCCGAGTTCGCCGGTGTCGAGTACCGGGCGCCGCGCAGCGAGACGGAGCGGGTCCTGGCCGAGGTGTACTCCGATGTCCTTGACGCCCAACAGGTCGGCGTCGACGACGACTTCTTCGTCGGCGGCGGGGACAGCATCCGCTCCATCCAGGTCGTCGCCCGGGCCAAGGCACGCGGCATCGTGGTCAGCACCCGGGAGATCTTCGAACACCGGACGATCGCCCGGCTCGCGGAACTGGTGGACGAACGGGCGGACGAGGAACGCCCGACCCTGGCCGAACTGCCGGGCGGCGGCATCGGCTGGGCTCCGCTGCCGCCGACAGCGGCCCACGTCCTGGCACGCGGCGGTGGCATCGACCGGTTCTGCATGTCCGCGATGCTGACCCTGCCCGACGGCATCGACCGTGCGGGACTGGTCGCGACCCTGCAAGCCGTCCTGGACCAGCACGATGCCCTGCGCTCCCGGCTCGACCGGGCACGGCCGGGCCTGTGGACGGAGCCGCCCGGCAGCATCGACGCCGACACCCTGCTACGGCAGGTCCCCTACAGCGACGCCGACCCGAACGCCGAACTGGACGCGGCCGCCGGCCGACTGGCCCCGGACGCGGGTGTCATGGCGCAGTTCGTGTGGTTCACCTCCCATGGGGGCGAGAACCGCCTGTTGATCGTCCTGCACCACCTCGCCATGGACGGCGTGTCCTGGCGGATCCTGGTACCGGACCTGGTGTCTGCCTGGCAACAGGTACGGGACGGCCGCACCCCGGCTCTGCAAGGCGTGGGCACCTCGTTGCGCCGATGGACACACGCCCTGGCCGACGAGGCCACGGCCCCGGAGCGGGTGGCCGAACTCCCCGTGTGGATGCGGATCCTGCGCGAGGACGAGCCCGCACTGGGAGCACGAGAGCTGGACCGGACGCGCGATGTCGCGGCCACCGCCGAGACCGTGCGCGTCCACCTGCCCGCCGATGTCACCGAAACGCTGCTGAACACGGTGCCCGCGGTCTTCCGCGGCAGTGTCGACGACGGACTGCTGACCGGACTGGCCCTCGCCCTGACCCGCTGGCGCCGGACACGGGGCGTGTCCGCCACCTCGACGCTGGTGAGGCTCGAAGGACACGGCAGGGACGAGCAGTTGGCACCCGGCGCGGATCTGTCCGGCACGATCGGATGGTTCACCGCGATGTTCCCGGTGCGCCTGGACCTGGCCGGCATCGACGAGGCGGACGCGTTCGCGGGCGGCCCGGCCGCCGGCCGGGCGATCAAGGCGGTCAAGGAGCAGCTACGGGCGGTCCCCCACAACGGCATCGGCTACGGCCTGCTGCGCCACCTCAACCCGGAGACCGCGGCCCGACTGGCCCAACTCCCGGAACCGCAGATCGGATTCAACTACCTCGGCAGGTCCTCCGGCGCGGACATCCCCGAGGCACTGCGCGGCCTGGGCTGGGCCCCCGACACCACGCACCGGGACCTGATTGCCGCGCCGGACGCGGACATGCCGGTGGAGTCGGCGCTGGAGATCAACGCGGTGGCCGCCGCGGGCCCCGACGGCGACGAACTCACCGCGTACTTCGGCTTCCCGACCGGGCTGCTTGCCCACGACGAGGTGAGCGAGCTGGCCGCACTGTGGGTCCAGGCGCTGACCGCCCTGGCCCGGCACACCCTCGCCCCCGAAGCCGGTGGCCTGACCCCGACCGACGCCCCGCTGGTCGACGTCGACCAGGACGAGATCGACGCCTGGGAGGCCCGCTTCGGCAAACTGTCCAAGGTGTGGCCGGCGACCCCGGCGCAGTCCGGGATCCACTTTCATACCCTGCTGGCCGGAGCGTCGTCGTACGACCCCTACCACGTGCAGCTGGCGTTCCAGCTCTCCCGAGAGGTCGACCCGGAACGGATGCGCCGGGCCGGACAGGCGCTGGTGGGGCGTTACGCAAGCCTCCGCGCGGCGTTCGTCGACCGGGCGGACGGCGATGTCGTCCAGGTCGTGCCGGAGGCGGTGACCCTGCCGTGGCAGTACCTCGACCTGACCGTGCTGGCGGAGCCGGAGCGTACCGAGGCCTTCGAGCGGTTCCTGGCGCAGGACCGCGCCGCCCACTTCGACGCGGCCACCCCACCACTGTTCCGGCTGGCACTCGTCGTCCTCGCACCCGGACGGCCCGAACTCGTCCTGACCGCCCACCACATGCTCTTCGACGGCTGGTCCACGCCTCTGCTGATGCGGGACCTGCTCCTGCTCTACGCCTCCGGCGGTGACCCGGCCGACCTGCCCGCCACCCGCGACTACGGCGACTTCCTGTCCTGGCTCGCCCGCCAGGACCACGAGGAGTCCGGACGGGTATGGGCGGCCGCACTCGAAGGGATCGAGGGACCGACCCTGCTCGCCCCCGACTCCGCGGGCACGGACGCCGAGGACCGCGACCAGGTCGACATCACGTTCCCGCCCGAGGAGACGCACCAACTCCGCCGCCGTGCCGCCGAGTTGGGCATCACCGTCAACACCCTGATCCAAGGCGCCTGGGCACTGCTGCTCGGTCGGCTCACCGGCCGCGAGGACGTGGTCTTCGGCGCCACCGTCTCCGGACGCCCGCCCGCGGTGGCGGATGTCGAGTCGACGGTCGGAATGTTCATCAACACCGTTCCCGTACGTGTCACTTACGCGCCCGGCGACACCGTCGCCGAGGTCCTCACCGGACTCCAGAGCCGACAGGCCGCCCTCGCGGACCACTACTACTACGGGCTCGCGGAGATCCAGCAGGCGGCCGGACTCCAGTCCCTCTTCGACACCCTGGTCGTCTTCGAGTCGTACCCGATCGACCGGGAGGGCCTCAGCGCGGCCAGCGACGCCGCGGACGGGATCACCTTCACCGGCTTCCGCCCGTCCGCCGGCAACCACTACCCCCTGTGTCTGGCGGCGGCGGTCGACCCGCACCTCGAACTGATCCTCCAGTACACGCCCGGCGCCTTCGACCGCGACACCGTGGAGACGTACGCGGCCCGTCTCGTGCGCGTCCTGCGGCAACTGGCCGCCGACCCGGAGCTTAAGGTCGCGGGACTCGACGTCCTGGAACCGGCCGAACGCGAGCGGATCCTGGCCGACGCCACCGACCGGCGCGTCCCGACCGCAGACGTCACGATCACCGCACGGGTCGAGGCACAGACGGCGCGTACCCCCGACGCCATCGCCGTGGTCGCCGACGGCGAGTCCCTCACGTACGCCGAACTGGACGCCCGCGCCGAACGGCTCGCGGTCGAACTGGTCGCGCACGGGGTGGGCCCGGAGACCGTGGTGAGCGTGGTCCTGCCCCGCACCGCGACCATGACGGTGGCACTCCTGGGCATCCTCAAGGCCGGCGGAGCCTATCTGCCCGTCGACCCCGCCTACGCCCGCGCCCGCCTCCCGCGCATCCTCCCCGTCGCCCGTCCGCACCTGGTGCTGGCCGCCGCCGACACCCGCGCACTCGTCCCCGACACCGACATCCCCGTCCTCGTCCTCGACGACCTCGACCTCCGGGCCGCCCCCCAGGACACCGGGCCGCGCCCGACGGCCCGCCCCGAGAACCTCGCCTACGTCGTCTACACCTCCGGCTCCACCGGCGTGCCCAAAGGCGTGAGCGTCACCCACGCCACCGTCGTCGACGCCGTGGACGCCCTGGCCGCACACGCCGGCATGGAATCCGGCCGACGGGTCCTGCTCGCCGCCTCGTTCGGCTTCGACGTCGCCACCTTCGAACTGTTCTCCGCGCTCACCACAGGCGGCAGCGTCGAGATCGTCCGCGACGTACTGGAACTGGCCGAACGCGACACCTGGGACGTCGACGTCATCTGCTCGGTGCCCTCGGCCTTCGCGGAACTCGTCGACCAACTCCACGACCGCATCCGGCCCACGGCACTGAACATCTCCGGCGAAGTGCTCACCCCGGCCCTCGCGAACCGGGTGCGCACCCTCTGGCCACAGGCCCGCGTCATCAACAGCTACGGCCCCAGCGAGACCTTCTACGCCACCGCCCACCTCCTGGACCCCGACCGGCCCTACGCCCCCGACGTGCCCATCGGCCGTCCCTTCCCCCGCGTGCGCGCCTACGTCCTCGGCCCCGGCCTGACACTGCTGCCCCCCGGCACACCGGGCGAGCTCTACCTGGCCGGCGCCGGGCGCGGCTACCAGGGGCAACCCGCCCTGACCGCCGACCGCTTCGTAGCCGACCCCTACGGCCCTCCCGGCACCCGCATGTACCGCACCGGCGACCTCGCGAGCCTCACCCCCGACGGCGAACTGCACCACCTGGGCCGCATCGACACCCAGGTCAAGATCCGCGGCTATCGCGTCGAACCCGGCGAGGTCGAAGCCGCCCTGACGGACCATCCCCACATCGCCCAGGCCGCCGTCGTGGCCCGCCAGGCCGGCGACACCCGCTACCTGGCCGCCTACCTCGTCCCCGCCGACGGCGAGAGCGCACCGAACCCGGCCGACATCGCCGACCACCTGGCCGACCGGCTGCCCGACTACATGGTGCCCGCCGCCTACATCCCGCTCGACCGGCTGCCGCTGTCACCCAACGGCAAGCTCGACCACAAGGCCCTGCCCACCCCCGACCTCACCCCCACCACGCCCTTCCGGGCACCCGTCACCGCCCGCGAGAAGGCCCTGGCCAAGCTGTTCGCCGAGGTCCTCGGCGTGGACCGGATCGGTGTCGACGACGGCTTCTTCGCGCTCGGCGGGCACTCCCTGCTCGCCACCCGGCTGATCACCCGCGCCCGCGCCGAGCTGGAGATAGAGATACCCATCCGCAAGATCTTCGACCTGCCGACCGTCTCCGCGCTCGCCGCGTGGTCGGAGGAATCCGCTGTTCCCCTTCGTCCCAGCCTGCGCAAGATGATCGTAGAGGAGTGACCCGGTGATTCCGCTGTCGTACGCACAACGCCGTATGTGGGTTACGAACCAACTGGAGAGGGGGGCGGAGACCTACAACATATCCCCGACGTTCCGGCTGACCGGACCACTGGACGAGGCCGCCCTCGTCGCGGCGATCCGCGACGTGGTCGCCCGGCACGAGATCCTGCGCACCGTCTACGTGACCGACGAGGACGACGAGCCCCATCAGCGGATCCTGCCGGCGGCGGAGGTGTCCGTGCAGGTGCCGGTGGTCGACGTGGCGCCCGACAAGCTGCCCGGCGCGGTCGACGAGGCCATCGCCCACCACTACGACCTGTCGACCGAACTCCCGCTGCGGGCAAGCCTGTTCCGCTGCGCCCCCCAGGAACACCTCCTTGTCCTGGTGATCCACCACATCGCCTCGGACGGCGTCTCGGGTGCGCCGCTGGCACGGGACCTGACCACCGCCTACACCGCCCGCCGGGACGGCCGGGCGCCGGAGTGGGAACCCCTGCCCGTGCAGTACAAGGACTACACGCTGTGGCAGCGCGCGCTGCTCGGCGACCCGGCCGACCCGGACAGTCTGGCCGCGCGGCAGACCGCGTACTGGCGCGAGGAACTCGACGGGGTGCCGCAGCCACTGAGCCTGCCGCTGGACCGCCCGCGGCCCGCGGAACGGAGTCTTGAGGGCGACACGGTCGGCTTTGCGGTGAAGGCCGAGGTGGCGGCCGGGCTCCAGAAGCTGGCCGACGAACGCGGCATGACCATGTCGATGGTCCTCCAGACCGCTCTCGCGGTGCTGCTGCGCAAGCTCGGCGCCGAGGAGGACGTGACCATCGGCAACCCGATCGCCGGGCGTACCGACGAAGCGCTCGCCGACCTGGTCGGGGTCTTCGTCAACACCCAGGTGCTACGGGTCGACCTCTCCGGCGATCCGTCGTACGCCGATCTGCTCGCCCAGGTGCGGGACAAGGCGCTGGCCGCCTACGAGCACCAGGACGTGCCGTTCGAGATGTTGGTCGAGCTGATCAACCCCGACCGCTCCGCGGCCTACCAGCCACTGTTCCAAGTGACGTTCGCCTGGCAGAACTTCACGAAGCAGGACTTCGAACTCCCCGGACTCAAGGTCGAGTTCGAGCAACACCTCGTGTCGGCCGCCATGTTCGACCTCTTCTTCAGCATGACCATGGACGAGTCGGGGGCGCTCCAGGGCGACCTCATGTACGCGACCCAGCTCTTCGACCGCGACACGGTCGAGGCGATCGCCGCCCGGTTCGCGCGGGTGCTGGAGCAGTTGGTCGCCGCCCCGCTGTCGCCGGTCGGCGCGATCGAGGCGGTGTCGGCGGCGGAGCGGGAGTGGCTCCTGCGGGGTGTCAACGACACGGTTCACGCGGTGGACGCGGTGACCCTGCCGGAGGCGTTCGAGGCACAGGTCGCGCGCGACCCCGAGCGCATCGCGGTGATCGCCGAGCGGGAGACGCTGACCTACGGCGAGTTCAACCGGCGCGCCAACCGACTGGCCCATTGGCTGCTCGAACAGGGCGCGGGCCCCGAGCAGTTGGTCGTGGTGCGCATTCCCCGTTCCGTCGACCTGATGGTCGCCGTCTACGCAGTGGTCAAGGCGGGCGCGGCCTACATACCCGTCGACCCCGAACTGCCCGAGGACCGGGTGCGGCAGGTGGTGGACAGCGCGAAACCGCTGCTGGTGCTCGACGACGAGCTTCCCGATGTGTCCGGCTACCCGGAGACCGACCCGGAGCGTGTGCTGGCGCCGGACAACGTCGCGTACGTCATCTACACCTCCGGATCCACCGGCGGCCCCAAGGGCGTGCCGGTGTCGCACCGGTCGATCATGAACCGGGTGCAGTGGGGCCTGGCCCACTTCGATGTCACGGTCGAGGACCGGATGCTGCTGAGCACCTCGGCGAGTTTCGACGCGTCGGTGCCGGAGCTGTTCGCCAACATGCAGGTGGGTGCCGCGGTCGTCGTCGCCCGCCCGGACGGACGCAAGGACCCCGCCTACCTGGCCGAGTTGATCGCACGGGAGCGGGTGACCGGCGCCGACTTCGTACCCTCCCTGCTGACGGAGTTCGTCGCCGAACCAGCGGCGCGCAAGTGCACCACCCTGCGCTGGATCGAGGTCGCGGCCGAGGCGTTCCCGGCCGCACTGGCCAACAGGTTCGTCGAACTCCTGCCGGGCTGCGGCGCGCACAACCTCTACGGCCCAACCGAGGCCACCGTCGAGGTCACCGGATGGCAGCACGTACCGGGCGCGGACACCGTGCCGATCGGCGCACCGATCTGGAACACCCAGGTGTACGTCCTGGACGAGGCGCTGCGCCCCGTCCCGCAGGGAGTCACCGGCGAGCTGTACCTGGCCGGCGCCTGCCTGGCGCGCGGCTACATCGGGCAGACCGCGCTGACCGCCGAGCGGTTCGTCGCCTCCCCCTACGGCGCGCCCGGCGCCCGGATGTACCGCACCGGGGACCTGGTGCGCTGGAACAAGGACAGCCAGGTCGAGTACCTCGGCCGCACCGACTTCCAGGTCAAGGTCCGCGGGCTCCGCATCGAACTGGGCGAGATCGAGCACGTGTTGACCGAGCATCCAGCTGTGGCGCAGGCGGCGGTCGTGGTGCGCGAGAACCAGCAGGGCGACAAACGCCTGGTGGCCTACGTGGTGCCCGACCCGGAGGCCGCCGTCGCCGACGAGGGCGTCCAGGTCGACGAATGGCGCCGGGTCCACGAGGAGACGTACGCCGACTCCGCCCACGAGCCGTGGGGCGAGGACTTCCACCTCTGGAAGTCGGCCTACGACGGCGAGCCGATCCCGCGTGAGCAGATGCGGGAGTGGCGCGACACCGCAGTGGCGCAGGTGCTGGACTTCGCACCGGGACGGGTGCTGGAGATCGGGGCCGGCGCGGGTCTGCTGCTGGCGAGGATCGCCGGCGAGGTCGAGGAGTACTGGGCCACCGACATCTCGGCCACGGTGGTGGACCGCGTCCGGGAGCAGGCCGAGCAGGCCGGCCTCGGCGAACGGGTCAGGCTGAGCGTCCAGGCCGCCGAGGACGTCTCCGGGCTGCCCCGCGCCGGGTTCGACACGGTGGTGCTCAACGCCGTGGCACAGTACTTTCCCAGCGTCGACCACCTGGATCGCGTACTGAGCGAGGCCATGGAACTCCTCGCGCCCGGCGGCCGGTTGATCGTCGGTGACGTCCGCAACGCCGCGACCCTCCGGCTGCTGCTGACCGCGGTGCAGCGCGCGGCACGACCGCATGCCTCGCCCGAGGAACTGCGGGCCATGGTGGAGCAGGCGCTGCTCGGTGAACGGGAGTTGGTGGTCGCTCCGGAGTGGTTCGCGCAGTGGGCGGCGGACCACTCCGTCGGCGTCGACATCCGGCTGAAGCCGGGCCGGGTGCACAACGAACTGACCCGGCACCGCTACGAGGTCGTCCTGCACAAGGAGTCGGCCGACCCACTCGACCTGACCGGCGTGCCCGCGGCCGCGTGGGGCCGGGAGGTGACCGACCTGGCAGGCCTGGGTGACCTCGCGGCCCGGACCGGCGGCCCGGTGCGGGTGACCGGGATACCCAACGCACGCCTGACGGAGGAGGCCGCCGCGGCCACGGCGGCCGGTGTGCTGAGCGGGGCCGTCCCCGTCGGCCGGCCGCTCGATCCGCAGGACCTCGCCGACTGGGCGCGGGAGCATGGCCTGGACGCCGTCCTCACCTGGTCGGGCGAGACCGTTCAGGGCTTCGACGTGGTGCTCCTGCCCGAGCGGCGGACCGTCTCCGGGGGATTCGTCCCCAGCGGCGTGGCCGGCCGGACCCGGGCCAACGCCCCGGCTCTCGCCAAGACGATCGGCCCGCTCACGGTCGAGCTGCCCGAGTACCTGCGTGGGCGGCTGCCCGACTACATGGTCCCGGCCGCGGTGGTGCCCCTTCCGGAGCTTCCGCTGACCCCGGCCGGCAAGCTCGACCGGCGCGCGCTGCCATCGGAGTCCACGACCACCACGAACAGCGGTGAGCCGCGCAACTCCCATGAGGAGAAGCTGTGTTCCCTCTTCAGCGAGCTGCTCGGTGTGGAGAAGGTCGGTATCGACGACGACTTCTTCGTGCTCGGCGGACACTCGCTCCTGGCGACCCGGCTCAGCGCCCGCATCCGCAAGCAGTTCGACGTCGACATGCCGGTCCGGACGATCGTCCGCTACCCCACGGTGGCCGAGCTGGCCTCGCTGGTGCTCATCGGCGGCATCCCGGACGAACACATCGACTCCTTCGCGGTCGTCCTGCCGTTGAACCGGGACCCCGGCACGGGGAAGCCCCCGGTGTGGTTCTTCCACGGAGGAGGCGGACTTGGCTGGGCCTTCTTCACCTTCGCGCCGTACGTGCCGGACCGGCCGGCCTACGCCCTGCAGTCCCGCGGCTCCGGCGGCACGGACCAACTGGCGGGATCGGTGGAGGAGATGATCGACGACTACCTCACCCAGATCCTCGAAGTCCAGCCGGAAGGTCCCTACAACCTGGTCGGCTGGTCCTACGGCGGCCCGCTCGCGCACGCCGTCGCGGTGGAGCTGGAACAGCGCGGGCACGAGGTCGACATCCTGGCGATCCTGGACTCCAAGCCGGCGAGCGGTTTCAGGAACCTGACGGGCACGGTGCCGGCGGTGTACCGGAAGGAAGTCGAGGAAGTCTTCGGCCAGTTCATGAACACCGACAACATGGACCTCTTCCTGGACACCATGTCGAAGGTGGGGGCCAACAACCTCTCCAAGATGGAGCACTTCGACTCGCCGGTCTACAGCGGCGACATGCTGTTCTTCAACGCGAAGCTGGACAAGGACGAAGAGGGGTCGTGGGCTCCGCACTGGCCGCCGCACGTCCTCGGCTCCATCGAGGAGTACGACGTGGACGCCACCCACCACGACCTGCACATGCCGAAACCCGCGGGCCAGATCATGAAGGTCATCGCCCGCAGGCTGGCGCGGTGACGGGGGCGGCCGCCGTGTCCCGCCCCGGCATGTCTTCGCAAGACCGCGAGCGGCCCGCACTGCTGTGCGTCCCGTTCGCGGGAGCGGGGCCCTCGTTCTTCCACCCGTGGCGGGCGCTGTCCGCCGGCCGCTGGCGGCTGGTCCCGGTCGAACTTCCCGGCCGGGAGCGGCGGATCATGGAGACGCCGTACCGAAATGTCGTCGAAGCGGCCAAGAACTCCGTCGACGACGTGGTCGCGGACCTCGGCGAAGGGACCCGGACCGTGCTGTTCGGGCACAGCCTAGGCGCCGTGCTCGCGTACGAGCTGGTGCATCTGCTGAGCACGCGCGACGTGCGAATCGACCGGCTGGTTGTCAGCGGCTCGCCGGGACCGTGGACCCAACGGGAGCGGCGGGCCACCGGACTTCCGGACGAGGAGTTCCTCGCCCGGGTCGAGGAGTTCGCGGGATTCAGACACGAGGCCCTCGATCACCCGGAGATGCGTGAACTGATTCTGCCCGTGCTGCAGGCCGACTGCGAAATGCACGAGAACTACGTTCCGAGCACCGACGAAAGGGTGTCGGTGCCGATCTGCTCGATCCGAGGCGGCTCCGACGGCCTGGTCGGCGCGGAGCAGGCGCAGGAATGGCGGAGCGCGACCACGGGTGACTTCAGCTATACGGAGTTCCCGGGCGATCACATGTACCTCGTCGATCACGCCCGGGAGGTACTGGACCTGATCGAGGCGGAATCCGCCTTCGGTCGCGGACGTCAAGGAGACGACGAACATGGCTGAACCAATCGTTAGCCTGCTGAACCCCGAATTCGAGGACGACCCCGTCGGCGCCTTCGGGCGCCTGCGGGAGCAGGGCCCGCTCGTCCGTATCGGATTTCCCGGCGGGCCGCCGGTCTGGCTGATCACGCGCAGTGAAGAGTTCAAGGCGGCGTGGAGCGACCCGCGGCTCGTGACGAACATCAGCAATGTGCCGGGCCAAGAGGGGCCGAGCATCGCGGACCAGGCGCTCGCGTCGCTCGACGTGCCGGACGAGCTCCTGCGCTACTTCACCTCCAACCTGATGCTCCAGGACGGTCCGGTCCATTCGCGGCTGCGTCGCCTCGTGGCGCCCGCGTTCTCCGTCCGGCGCATCAAGGCATTGCGGCCGCGCATCGAGGAGGTCTCGGCCCGGCTCCTCGACGCCTTCGCCAAGAAGGGGTCGGGAGACCTCCTCCGGGAGTACGCCACTCCGTTGACCGGTGCCGTCATCTGCGAACTGGTCGGCATCGACGAGGAGGACCAGCCGCAGATACGGCAGTGGATGGACGAGTACGCCAACATCGACCGCGACTTCACCACGAGCGCCCTGAGCCTGTTCGACTACACCAAGAAGCTCATCGAGCGACGCAGGGCCGAGCCCGCGGACGACATGATCTCCACCCTGGTGCAGACGATGGACGAGGACGGTGACCGCCTCAGTGAGGACGAGATCATCTCGATGGTGGGTGTACTCGTCAACGGCGGATATCACTCCACGGCTCACTTCATCCCCAACGCGGTTCTCACACTCCTCGACAATCCGGATCAGCTGGCGCTGTTGCGCGCGAGGCCGGAGGCACTGCCGCACGCCATCAACGAGTTGATGCGGATCGCGAACCCCATCCCGAGCGCCGGACCGCGGTACGCGAGCGAGGACATGGAGGTCGCCGGCGTCCCGATCTGTAAGGGGGACGCTGTGACGGGTTCCCTCCAGTCCGTCAACTACGACCCGCGTGTCTTCGCCGCGCCCGAACGGTGCCAGGTGGACCGGGTGTTGAAGCGTGGGGAGGGCCACCTCGCCTTCGGTGCCGGCCCGCACCGCTGCATCGGCGCGGCGCTCGCCGAACTGGAGGGCGAGATAGCCATCGACCACCTCTTCCTCAAGCACGACACTCTGGAACTCGCGGTAGCGAGCCGTGAGTTGAGGTACCGCGAGCTCATCCCCGGCGGTGCTCGGCTGTTCTCCAAGTTTCCAGTGCGCTTGTGATGACCGGACCCGGCGACGCATACGGGCGCCCCCGAACCATCGTGTTCGGGGGCGCCCGTATGCGTACGAGGCGTTCAACGCCCTGCCGTATCAGCGTTTCACGGTGCCTTCGCGCAGACGGTCGATCATGTACCGAGTGGTCTCGATCGGGGTCTCGTCGGGAAGGTCCCGTGAACGCGGCGGCAGCGCCTCGTTGAGCCGGGCCACTTTGTCGCCCCACTCGCCCTGTCCGGCGAAGGGAATCGTCTCGCCGTCCAGGTAAGCGGGGAACGGGCGGTAGCTGTTGAGGCTGTTGGTGTCGGCTCCGCGTACGAGCAGTGGGTCGAGGTACAGCCCTTCACTGTGGAGCCGCGTGGCCGTCGAGATGTAGCCGATGTCGAGGCCGCACCGTCGCTTGGCGGAGGTGTTCGCCTTCGAGCAGTGCAGCAGATGGGGATGGTGGATCGAGACGTCGCCCGGCTGGAGTTCAATGGCCACGATTCCGCGCTTCTCCACCCACTCCTGCACCAGGGTTTCGTCGGCGGCGGAGAACAGCATGTTGGGCTCGTCCGTGCGAACCGACGGTTTGTGCAGTGGCAGTTCGTGACTACCGGGGATCATCCGCAGGCAGCCGTTCTCCGCGGTGCTCTCGTCGACGGCCAGCCACACCGTGAGCGCTTCCATCGGGCTCAGGGTCCAGTACGCGCCGTCCTGGTGCCACAGCACGGGCTGTCCGTCGTACGGGGGCTTGCAGATGTAGTGAGCTGTGAAGCACGCCACGTCAGGGCCGAGGAAGAACTCAGCGACGTCCACCAGACGGGGTTCGGAGACCAGGCGTGCCCAGAAGGCGTCGTTGCGGATCAGAGGGTGGTGGAAGTGTTCGGGGCGCAGATCCGGATACTTGCGGGTAAGCCAGTCAACGTGGCTACGCGCCTCGGCCACGAGATCCGATGGCACGACGTTGCGGATGATGGAGAAACCCTGCTCGGCGTATTCCGCCGCAGCCTTCTCCAGAACGCCATCGCCAAATGTGTTCATGCGTCGGCTCCTTCTCAGGTCTGCCAGGTGCTTGCCGTGCGGAACGAGTTCGTGGAGCCGCCACGGCGTACCGTCTGCCAGCTCCTGGAGTTCGGCGTCGGACACAACACGATTCCAGTGGCACGTCTGCGTGTAGAAGCGACGCTCACGCCCAACAGCGAGCCGCAGGGCCGGGCCGCCGGCCAACCACACCAGCGCGGCCTGGGCCATTTACATTTCCATAGTTCCTCGGCAGTTGAATACTCTGCCCGTTCGGCAGGGGAGGTGTCAATCGTCATCTGCCCGGCATATCCGCGTCCACCTGTCGATCTCCAAAAGCCACTAACGCTTGTCGGCGAAGCGAATAACCGGACTATAATTGGCTCTTGTGTGCTTCGATCCGGCCATGCCATTCCCGTGGTCGGGCACCGGCACCCGTTCGGACGTCACCCCCTGTCCCGCCGGCGAGACAACCCCAGTCGTCGACTATCCATGACTGGCACCAACATGAACGCGGAGAAAGTCAGTTGTCCTGCTGACGGGACACCCACGGCTGCGTTTCGGCGGACACGCTGTAGACCGCCTCGGTAGCGGGATGGCAATGGACCTTTTCGATTTACACTCCTGTGAGCAGCGGCCCGGCCTGATAACGGCATGGATCAAGCAAGCGAATGCGATGAGCCGGAACGGACTGTTGCGGCTGCGCCGGATCGAGCCGGCCCGCGGGCCGACATGTCACGCGCGTGCTGTACGGCGACGGCCGACCCGCGCTCTCCGGTAGCTCGAATAGGCGGCCGGATGCGGTCCGCGGGACTCCGGAGTCGGTTTCAGAATTCTCGATGTTCATCCTGCCGAAGGGAGCCAAGGTGACGGAAACGCAGTCGGAACGGACCGCGCTCGATCAGCGAAAGGCATTGACCCGGCACTATCTCATGTGCCGCCCCAGGTACTTCGACGTCACCTATTCGATCAATGCGTGGATGGACCCGGATCGCCCCACATCGACGCAGACCGGACTGGCCCAGTGGAAAAGGCTGTTCGATATCCTCGTCGGTCTGGGTCACGATGTACGGCTGATCGAGCCGGCACCGGGCCTTCCTGACATGGTCTTCGCCGCCAACGGGGCTCTTGTGGTGGACGGCAAGGCGCTCGTCGCGCGCTTCCGGCATCCTCAGCGCAGGGACGAGTCCGCGGCCTACCTGGAGTGGTTCAGCCGCGGTAGCTGGTCAGAGGTACGGCAGGCAGAGTACGTCAACGAGGGGGAGGGGGATTTTCTCTTCACAGGCGCGGAGATCCTGGCCGGCACCGGATTCCGCTCGGAATCGCGAGCTCATGACGAGGTGCGCGAGTTCTTCGAGCGTCCCGTGATCAGTCTGACCCTCGTCGATCCCCGGTTCTACCACCTCGATACGGCTCTGGCGGTGCTTGAGGACGGCGAAGTCATGTACTACCCGGGGGCGTTCTCCCCGCAGAGCCGGGCAGTGCTGGCCGAGCGATTCCCGGACGCGATCCTCGCCGAGGAAGCTGACGCCGCCGTGTTCGGCCTCAACGCGCTGTCCGACGGCCGCAACGTCGTACTGCCCCGGGGAGCCACCGGCATCGCGGGGCAGCTGCGCGAGCGTGGCTACCATCCCATCGGTGCCGATCTTACGGAGCTGTTGAAGGCCGGAGGCAGCGTCAAGTGCTGCACGCTTGAACTCCGGGAATGAGTCCCGGAGTCGGGCAAGTGCCGGCCGGGTTACGGTCGGCACCTTCCGTTTTCCGTGGTCGTATGTTCCGCGCAGTGTGAGCTGGTCGTAGAACTTCGCTTTGTGCGGGGGCAGTTGGGCGCAGTAGCGTCAGCGGGCTGCCGAGCGCTTCAGCTGGTGGGACCCCGCACACTGTGGCTGCGGCTTGAGGATCCATGTCGAGCGGTGTTCACTCGTGGGTCGCGATCAGGCCGCGTCTGTTCTGCCGCGGTGGGGGAGTGCTCGATTTGGTCAGGATTGAACCCACCTGGCATCTGCGGTGAACCCGGGAGGCTGCGCTCGGCAACTCCCACTACCGGAGAGCCGGCGTCGAAACGGGCCTCCTTCGCCTGCGCGTCGACCGAGACGAGGGCGGGATCGGCTGTACCGGCTGTTGGACCGTCGCCGCGATGTTGGGCGCCCTCAGCACCGACGACTACGTCAACCCCGCCGTCGACGTGTGCCGCGAACTGGACATCCGGTGCGCTGGAGGCCACTGATCCTCTGAGCTGCGGTGCTGGTGGGGAACCACGCCATGAGCGGCTTTGAGCACGGGCTGGCAATCCGTCAGCAAGCAGGCGTTGACCTGACCCGGATGCAGTGTCGAGAAGCCTCGCAGTTCTGCCCGACCGGGCTGTTGGGTACGTGGCCCTGGGGCTGATAGCCGTGCAGACCGAGCCCTCCGTCCGGCCCGAAGGCGGAGTCCTACGAGTGTGGTCGTGCCTCCGCGCAGCGATACGTCAGACGCGCCCTGGCTGCCTGCTATAAGGACCGGCACAGAACCGACAGCCGCTACACATGAATTGATATGCAGGAGGGCGCCACACCTACGACATCGTCTGCGCGACTCAGCTCGCCTTGGGCGCAGAGTCCAGCAGCACTGCAACGGACAGATAGCTCGATGCGAAAGAGAAGTAACGGAACTCGATGTCGAACGCGTCGACGAACTCGGTGAAGGCGCGGTACTCGTGCTGACGCCAGCCTGGGTAGTTGAGGAACTCGTCGAAAACGATGATCGAACCCGCCCGCAGCCGTGGGGCAAGTCCGAACAGTACTGTGCGCGCGCTGGAGTACAGGTCCGAGTCAATGTGCAGGAGGGCAACCGGAGCGTCGGTGCCGGCCAGGTACTTCGGCAGCGTGTCCTCGAACAGGCCGATGTGCAGCTTCGTATTCGACGGAAGGCCGGTCGGTATCCTCCCCTGAGTGCTGTACGTGCCGCTTGGACTGTCGTGGGTCCAGTCCTCGGGCAGCCCCTTGAACGAGTCGAAACCGTGCACAGTGAGATCCTGGAATTCGTCACAGAGGATGGCCAAGGTCTGCCCATCCATAACACCGAACTCGAGTACGTCGCCGTCCATCTTCACCGAGCAGCAGGCGTGCCGAAGGAGATTCTCCCGCCCTCCAAGGTTCTGTGCCGACGCGAAATTCTCTTCCAGGAAGCGGGCGGCGTCTACTACTGACACGATTTTCGCCATTCGAGCGTAGTCGGTCAGCAGGCTTGTGATGTCCGTGCCACGAAGGTCTGGTAGCAGGCCACTGAGCTCTGGTAGCACTGGTAGCAGCCCTTTTGTAACATCGTTGTCCATGTTCCTCCTCGACTCGATTCGCTGAATAAGACCGTACCGATGGCCGTTCCGCGTGACAACGGTGAGCAAGTAATGGTTCGTACTCGAAAGAAATATCCGTCATTGTCAACCACTCTCGCGTCGGAGTAGCCGAAAATAGCTGCGAGAATTTTACTGGCCGTCAGGAGATTCTTGAGCGTCTGCGGCACAGTAAGTCCGCATGCCTGCGTGCCGGTCAAGTCAACGCCAGGGCCGGGACGCCAAGCCGCTGTCGAACGTGCCCGTCCCGTCGGCGGGACACTCTTACGCGATCCTGCGCTGCCCATGGACGCGTTTCCGCCCAGCGCGGCGGCACCTTCCGCTCTCGGCGTGCGGTGTTTGGACACAAGGTTCTCTCCCGGTAGGAGGCCCTGCGTGGATTCGGTCCTTTCACGTGGCGCGTGTACGAGACCAACCGAGGATGAAGGATGGGATTCCAGCCAAGAACGCCGATGGGGCGGCGTATGCCGACGCGGTGTCGGAGTACGCCGCCCTGGGGCGGGACGAGTTGCGCGAGGTGGCCCGTACGCTCGGGTTTCCTACTTCGGGTCGCGGTTGAACTGTGACTGCGACCAGCGGTAGCCGAGGGCTGACAGGCCGACGCACCAGGCGATGGCGATCCACCAGTTGTTGCCGATCTCGGTGCCGAGCAGCAGGCCGCGCAGGGTCTCGATGGCCGGCGTGAACGGCTGGTACTCGGCGATCGGCTGGAACCAGCCCGGCATCGTGTCGGCCGGGATGAAGGCGCTGGAGATGAGGGGGAGGAGGATCAGCGGCATGGCCATGTTGCTGGCCGCCTCGGCGTTCGGGCTGGCCATGCCCATCCCGACCGCGATCCAGGTGAGCGCCAGGGAGAACAGGGCGAGCAGCCCGAACGCTGCGATCCACTCCAGGACCGTCGCATCCGTGGACCGGAAGCCGATGGCCACGGCGACGGCGCCGACGAGGACCAGGCTGGCGAGCACCTGCAGCACACTGCCGACGACGTGCCCGATGATCACGGAGCCGCGGTGGATCGCCATCGTACGGAAGCGGGCGATGACACCCTCGGACATGTCGGTGGCGACGGACACCGCGGCCCCGATCACGGTGCTTCCGATGGTCATCATCAGGATGCCGGGGACGATGTAGGCGATGTAGTCGGAGCGATCGGCGCCGCCGCCACCGATGCCGGCGCTCATCACATCGCCGAAGATGTAGACGAAGAGCAGCAGCAGCATGATCGGCGTGAGCAGCAGGTTCAGGGTGAGGGACGGATAGCGGCGCGCGTGCAGCAGATTGCGGCGCAGCATCGTGTTCGAGTCGCGTACGGCGAGGCTGAGGGCGCTCATCGGACATCCTCCTTGGACTGGTTGGGCACGTTGGCCGGGCCGGTGAGGGCGAAGAAAACATCGTCGAGGTCGGGGGTGTGCACGGTCAGCTCGTCCGCCTCGATGCCGACCGAGTCCAGCCAGTCGAGGATGGAGCGCAGTTCGCGCTGGCTGCCGTCGCTGGGGATCTGCAGGGCGAGTGCCTCGTCGTCCCGAGTCACTTCACGCAGGGTGGTGGCGGCGGCCTGGTAGACGGCCGGGTCGGTGAAGCGGAGCCGGATGTGCCCACCGGGGATGAGTCGCTTGAGCTCGGCGGCGCTGCCCTGGGCGGCGATCCTGCCGTCGTGGAGCACGGCGATGAGGTCGGCGAGTTGGTCTGCCTCCTCCAGGTACTGAGTGGTGAGGAAGACGGTCGTACCGCTCGTGACGAGTTCGCGGATGATCTGCCACATGGTGTGGCGGCTGCGGGGGTCGAGGCCGGTGGTCGGTTCGTCGAGGAAGATGATCCGTGGGTTGCCGACCAGGGTCATGGCGAGGTCGAGGCGGCGCTTCATGCCGCCGGAGTAGGTGGAGGCGGGCTTCTTGGCGGCTTCGGTGAGGTCGAAGCGTTCCAGGAGTTCGGCGGCGGTACGGCGGCCTTCCTCCTTGGAGAGGTGGTGCAGGTCCGCCATGAGGAGCATGTTCTCTTCGCCGGTGATCAGGCCGTCGACGGCGGAGAACTGCCCGGTGACACCGATCGCGGCGCGGACTGCTTGGGGGGCTGTGGCGACATCGTGGCCCGCGACCTGGGCCTGGCCGCCGTTGGCGGAGATGAGGGTGGACAGAATGTTCACGGCCGTGGTCTTGCCGGCGCCATTGGGGCCGAGCAGGGCGAACACGGACCCGGCCGGGATACGCAGGTCGATGCCGTCGAGGACGGTCTTGTCGCCGAACGACTTGCGCAGACCGTCTGCGGAGATGGCGGCGGGCGACGGGTGACCGTCAGTCTGAATGGATGTGGGCATGACAGATGAAGACATGGGGCCCTCCCGTTAGAAGGCTGGAGTGACATGGGGGCGGAGGAGGTGCGGCTGGTGCTGAAGTGCGGTGTCGCTCAGGCCTTGGCGCGGAGGATATCGATGTTGCCCCAGTTGGTCCGTACTCGGACCTTGACGCTGTCCTCGGTCCGCTCCGGGGCCTCGGTCCCGCCGAGCGTGTTGCGCACCTGGCCGTGGTTGGTGCTGACGTCGAGCCAGGCGGCGGCGCCCTCGCGGATGCCGACCTCGACGTTGCCGTTGGCGGTCTCCAACTGGATGCTGCCGTGGGCGACGTCACCGATGCGAAGAGTGCCGTTGGTGGTGGTGCCGGTGACCGACCCCTCCACGCGCGCGATGTCGATGGCACCGTTGGCGCCGCTCACCCGCAGCTCGCCGGTCACGGCGCCGATGGTCGTGGTGGCGTGCGAGTTCTTCAGGACGGCAGGGCCGTCGATGAGGCCGACGCGCATGTTGCCGGTGCTGCTGGTGATCTCTGCCAGGCCCTCGACCCGTTCCACGTTGATCGAGCCGTGCGACGCCTTCAGCTGCAGCGGGCCGGTGGTGTCGAGGCGAACGTCGCCGGCCGAGGTCTTCACGTGGACCTCGCCGAGCCGGCCCTCGCCGATCACATGGGCCCCGGCGCCGTCCAGGGCGATGTTCGAGTCCGTGGGCAGTTCGACCGTCACGTCGACGGTGCCGCCGCGCCCGAGCAGATTGGCCTTGGGCGTGGCGAGGGTCAGTACGCCGCTCGCGTAGGTGACCTGGGTCTGCTCGGCCGTCCGTACGTCCAGGTCCTTCTTCGGGTCGCGGGGTCGTACCTCGACGACGGTGTCGAGGCGGTCACCCGCGCTGAACCGGATGGAACCGGCATACACGTAGGCGGTGACCGAGATCGGTTCGGGGGTGTCGAAAGAAGGCATGGTTGTCCCGTCCTTGTGAGTCCCTGGGCCGTCCCCGCTGGTGGGACGTGGTGTGGATGAAGCGGTACGGGTTGGGTGCGGCTAGCGCACCCAACCCGTGTAACTCTGTCCGAGGGTGCGGGTCCTCTCCGTCGTACGCGGCCGGGTGCCGCCATCGACCGCGGCCGATACGGTGCGCACCAGCCACGCGTTGACCGACAGACCCTCGTGGGCCGCGGCCTCCTCGGCGCGCGCCTTGAGGTGGGCCGGCAGGCGCAGATTGACGCGCGCCGTTCCGCTTTCGTCACCTTCGACGGGCGGGTGCGTCCTGAGTGGTTCGACGGGCTCCGTCGGATCCATGGGGCCGACGTCGACGGGCGGCGGCGTTACCACGAAGTCGGGGTCCAGCCCGCGCAGCCGTACGTCGACTGAGCCAGGGGCGAGCTCGCGGGTGATCTCGTCCATCGCGGCGGAGAGCACGTTGAGCAAGGTCAGCCGAGTCGCCGACTCCAGGGGGGCGGTGAGCCGATCGGCCAGCTCGCGGGCGTCTTCGCCGCCGGCTTCGGCGGCCACCGCGAGTTCCCGCCGCAGGTTGTCGACATACGGAGTGAGGTCCATAACGCCATGATGGCACCACTGTGGCGCTATGCGCAAGCCTCAATGGTGCCGGGTGTGGAGTGAGCTTATGGGCAACTGCCTTGAGCTGCGGAAATCGGTAATAGGGCCACTTGTGTCATCGTGGCGCCATGTGTTCCTGACTGGCTTCGGAGGCGTGGAAAGACGCCGAAGTGACAGCGGGGTAGCGTCAAACGGTGACACTCGGCGTCATCCGACGGCTTGGGTGCTCGACCGATCGTGGCCCTGGGCGCCGGCGCAGTGACCTCGGTGGCAACAGTCTTGTGCCGGGGCTTGCCTATCGGCATCAGCAGGTTCGGTCTTGTTCGCCCCGACCCGTCAGGGGGAACCGTAGGAACTTGAGCAGCCCCAGCTTGCCCCTGGCCCGGGCGCGGCAGTGCGCTCGACGAGGCCGAGGGGTTGTCGTTCATTCCCATGCGAGGACGCCTCCTGTGGGCGGGGCATGGGCGGCTCCAGGACGGGAATGTTGCGACCCTGTGCCGGCGCGGCAGCGCGCACAGGCTGCATGGGATCGAGGAGCGGTCGCCAAGGCAGGGACGCCGTCGCCGGCAACGGGGTCATAGGGCGCGACAGGTTTGTCCGGCTGGCTGGTGGAGCCGACGGCCCGGTGCTGGTCTGCTTCCCCTGGGCTGGAGGCTCGGCATCGACGCACGTTCCTTTTCCCGAAGGAGCGTCTGCAGCGGCCGAGGTGCTGATCGTGCAGTGTCCGGGCAGACAGGAGTGGCCGACGAGGCCCGCCGTGCTCGCGAGGCCCGCAGGCGCCCCCGACCTTCGGCGCATCATCAGTGCAGGTGAGACCACAGAATGTCCGGGGCGCCGCCGGGACAACACTTCAGCGGCCGTGCCGGATCGGCGGCGATGGAAAACCGCCGGCCGCTCAGGGGCATCGTCGTTCGCCGCTGACGGAGCTGCTGTACGGGGGGGCGACCTACGAGGAACCGGCGGTTCGCCGCGACTCGATCCGCCGAACAGGCACCAAGTCAACTGCGAGCTGGATCGCGGGACCCTGTCCTGGTCCGTGGCCCCTCACCAGTCGAATGTCTCCCCGTCAGCCCTGCTGTCGACGCAGTACCTGCGGAAGGCCTGGGCCTTTGCGAGCACCTTGGCGTCCCCGCTCCGCCGCGCGGCCTCTTCGTACCAGTCGAACGCCGCGACGGCATGCGTGCGCCGCTCGAAGTGAAGCGCGGCGAATCGACGGAAGTCCGACCGCATGGTCGCCGGGGTCAACGTCCGGCCGGAGCCTGCGAGTTCTTCGAGCTCCGCTTCTGTCGCCTCAGGTCGTTCGATGATGCGGATCGGCTCGGTCGCGGGTATGTCGTTGCGGATCGCGACGGGCTCTTCGGCGTCCGAGAAGTCGAGACAGAGGGAGAGCCGGGCGGTCTCGGAAGAGCTGCGCGCGGAATGCGGGACAGTCGTGTGTATCTTCCACACCTCCCCGCGACGGAGGTGGTAGACGACATCGTTCTCGGAATGCAGGGACTCTTCGCTGGTACGCAACGGAATCTGTAGCCTGGTGCCTGGTTTGGACCATTCGAGAAAGTCCACGTGCGGAGCCATGATTCCGTCACGCAGGCTGAAGATGCGTACCCACTGCAACCGGTCCAGGGAGAAATTCTCGGTCACCAGGGACATGATGCCTGGTAGCTGCTTGCCCAGTTCAGTGAGGGTCAGACGGCCATCGTGGGGGCGGAAGGCGATATCGGAATCGGCTCCACTGCCGTTGGCCAGGACATGGCACGACCACGACCCGAAAGTGAGAGCATCGTACTCGCCTCCGTACTCGTGGCTGTCCACGATGGACAGTTCGGAATCCAGATCGAGCAAGTCGATGGGCAGCACCGCAAGCCGTTGCGAATTAAGCAACGAAATCCCCTTCAATGCATGATCGTTTGATTAGCCCAGAAAGTGCTGGGCATTACTCCGAGTCGTCACCATAATTCTTCGTAAATGTGTTGGCAATGACGTGGCTGGTCGCGAGGTAGTGAGAGCTCGGTCTGTCCAGGGGTGTCGCAGGCCGCGCAGGTGGACTGCCAGCGGTGTCGGCCTGTATCTCCCAGGCGTCGCGAGCCGGATCGGCCGTCGGTTCGGTCAGGGCGGAGGCGCACATTACTGTCCTGTCGGCGGGACAACGGGTGCCGGCGGGGTGTCTGTGCTGTCATCCGCCGCACGGGGTTTCCGAGGATCCGCGATGTAGCCGACATCGAACTCGGGGAGGCTACGGAATACCCTCCGTGGAGCCACAATAGGGTGCCGCTGATGAACATTCGGATGTCTTTCCTGAAGGGGATGGATGCCTTGCGTAGTCTGTAGTAGAGCTTTAGGTTCGTCTTGATTATTCGCGCGGCGCCCGCTGGCGAACCTTGCGAACATGTAGCGTAGGTGGTCATTTCCGTTCGACGGAGAATGAAAGGCTGGCGATGGAGTCGGGGCCGCAGGTACACCAGCGAGGTGGGCAGGATGAGGCGTCAGAGAAACAAACCGCGCCTGTAAATGCACCAGTGTCGCTCGTGCATGAGATCTCGGTGCTGTGGGGGGAATACCTCAATGGTTGCGAGGTCGGGGCGGATGACGATTTCTTCGCGCTCGGTGGGAATTCCCTGATCGGAATCCAGATCATCGACCGAGTTTCCCAGGACTATGGCGTCGAGTTGTCTGTGCGCGCCTTCTACCTGGCGCAGACCCCGGCTCGGGTCGCCGAGCTGATCGCGCGGGGGAGGTCGTTGCCGTGAGGTTGACTCCGGGTACCGGGAGCGACATCGACCTCGGCCGCGTCGACCTGTTCGACCTGGATCTCTACACCTCGGGCGATCCGCACGCGATCTGGGACGCGATGCGGGCGAAGGCACCCCTGCATCACCAAGTCCTGCCGGACGGCAGGGAGTTCTGGTCGGTGACGCGCTACGACGATGTCTGCCGTGTGCTCGGCGACCACCGGGACTTCACCTCGGAGCGCGGCACTGTGGTCACCCACCTCGGGGAGGACGACGTCGCGGCGGGCAGGTTGATGACGTCCACAGACCCACCGCGGCACACCGAGGTCCGCAGGGCGATCGGCTCCAAACTCACCGCGAGGGCCGTGGCCTCCTGGCAGGACCGGATCCGGAAGGCGACCGTGCACTTCCTCGAACCGGCGCTCAACGGCGGCACTTTCGACCTGGCCGAGCAGGCGCTGCTCCTCCCGGCGATCGTGACGGGACCTGTCCTGGGGATCCCGGAGCGGGACTGGGAAGAACTCGTGCAGCTGACCGCGATGGTCACGGCCCCCTCGGACCCGCACTTCCAGCACGGCAGCGAAGCCGCGACGCTGGCCATTTCCCACCACGAGCTCGTCACCTACGTCACTGACTGGGTCAAACGGCGACGGAAGACCGGAGGCGAGGACGGGAGCCTGCTCGACCACCTCATGAGCGTCCGCGCCGGAGACGCAACGTTGACCGACGAGGAGATCGCCCTCAACGGTTACAGCATCTTGTTGGGCGCCAACGTGACGACGCCGCACACCATCTCGGGCACGGTGCACACGCTCATAGAGAGGACCGAGCAGTTCGAGAAGGCGCAGGCCGACCCGTCGTTGGTTCCGAACCTGGTGGAGGAAGGACTGCGCTGGACATCGGCCGCGTGCAACTTCATGCGGTACGCGGTGAACGACATCCAGATCGGCGGGGGCACGGTCCCGGCCGGCGGGGCGGTCGTCGCGTGGATAGGGTCGGCCAACCGGGACGAGTCCCAGTTCCCCGATCCGCACGCCTTCGACATCACGAGGAGCGGCGCGAAGCGCCAGGTCGCTTTCGGGTTCGGGCCGCACTTCTGCATCGGGGCACCGCTGGCCCGGCTGACCCTGCGGATCTTCTTCGAGGAACTGCTCCAGCGGTTCGGACCGATCGACCTCGCCGGCGAACCGCAGCACCTGCGGTCGTACTTCATCGCCGGGATGACCCACCTCCCCATCGTCGCCCAGAAACGAAAGACGTCATGACAACCGGCTCCACCACCGACACTTCGCCGTGGTTCGTCCGGCCACCATCCACCGACCACCCCGCCCGGATCTTCTGCTTCCCCTACTCCGGGACCGGGGCGTCGGCCTTCAGCGCCTGGCCGGCCATGATGGCCGACACCGCGGTCTGTCCGGTGCAGTTCCCCGGCCGAGAGAACCGGCTGGCTCATCCCCACTACGGCACCTACGAGAACCTTGCCGACTGCCTGGTCGACCCCTTGATGCCACTGCTCGACCGGCCGTTCGCGTTCTTCGGGCACTGCGCGGGCGCGCTGCCCGCGTACGAGACCGTGGTACGGCTCGCCGAACTCGGTCTGCCCGGGCCGGACTGCCTCTTCGTGTCGGGCCAGCCGGCACCGCACGACGCCTCGCGTGACCGGATGCTCACCATGACCGAATCCGAACTGCGCGCCGAGGTGGAGTCGTTCGTCCGCGGCCGGGGCATCGAGCCACGGCCGGACATGGTCGATGTGGGCCTGTCCGTGCTGCTCGGCGATCACGCCGCCGCGCGTGCGTACCGGCGGACGGAGCCGGTCGAGGTGCGATGCCCCATCGTCGTACTGCACTGGCGGGACGACCCGGAGACGAGCCTCGATCAGCTCCAGGGGTGGCGTCGGTACTCGGATTCGGTCGACTTCCAGGTTGTGGACGGCGGGCACTACGACTTCGCGAACGCGCCCGACAAATTGCGGGAGTTGTTGACCTGTTGGCGGTGAACGCGGTGCAGCTCTCAGCAGCCGTGTGTCGGGAAAACCGGAAGGAGTTCGCATGAGTGGAGCAGCTGCCGATATCGCCGTCATCGGGATGTCGTGCCGCTTCCCCGGTGTGCACAACCTGGGTGAATTCTGGCGCCTGCTGCTCGACGGGAGATCGACCGTCGGGAAGTTCCCCGTGCATCGGGCGGTCGCCTCGACCCCCACTCCTCACCCAGACACCGCCACCATGACATCGGGTTCGTTCTTCGATTCCATCGACGGATTCGATGCGGAGTTCTTCGGCACGGGTTCAGCGGAAGCGACCGCGA
Organism: Streptomyces sp. NBC_01478; assembly: GCF_036227225.1. Lineage (GTDB taxonomy): Bacteria > Actinomycetota > Actinomycetes > Streptomycetales > Streptomycetaceae > Streptomyces. Next base: position 10,598,964 of record NZ_CP109444.1, read on the forward strand.
TGGACCCCGCGCAGCGGCTGGGACTGGAACTCGCCTGGGAGGCCGTCGAAAACGCCCGCATTTCGGCGAGCGCGCTCGCGGGCCGTGAGATCGACGTCCTGGTCGGTGCCGGACCTTCCGGGTACGACGTGCTGCGCAGGCTGGCCGGCAGCGACCGGGACGACCACTACGCCGCGCTGGGTTCGAGCGGTGCGCTGATAGCCAACAGGATCTCCAGCCTGTTCGACGCACGCGGTATGAGCTTCTGCGCGGACTCGGGCCAGTCCTCGGCGCTCGTGTCGTTGGCGCTGGCCTGCGAACGGATCCGCAGCGGCGCGGTCGACATGGCGCTCGTGGGCGGCGTGAACCTGATCGTCGATCCGGAAGAAGGACTCGGCCTGGCGAACCTGGGTGCCTTGTCGCCTGACGGCCTCTGCTTCACCTTCGACGAACGGGCCAGCGGTTTCGTCCGGGGAGAGGGCGGCGGATTCGCCCTGCTCAAACGGCTCGACCTCGCGGTCGCCGACAGCGATCACATCTACGGGGTGGTCCGTGGCTGGGGTGTTGGCAGCGGTGGCGCGTCCTCGCGCATGCCGGATCCCAGCCCTGAGGCGCAGGCGGCGACCGTGCTGTCCGCTCTCCGACGCGCGGCCGTTTCATTCGACGGCGTCGACTACGTTGAGGCCCACGGCACCGGAACACGGCTCGGCGATCCGGCCGAAATCTCCGGCCTGCGTGAGGTGTTCCGGGAAACTGGACGCCGTCACCCCCTGGTGATCGGCTCGGTGAAGACGAACGTCGGGCACCTGGAGTCGGCCGCAGGGATCGTCGGCTTCATCAAGTCTGTGCTCTGCCTTGACCGCGCTCACCTGGTTCAGAGTCTGAACTTCAGGTCTCCGAACCCCGCCATCCCGGACTTCCAGGAGGACTTCGAAGTCCTCCGCGCCGCGCGGCACTGGCCCAGTGCACAGGGCCGGCCACGGCGGGCAGGGGTGTCGGCGTTCGGGATGGGTGGCACGAACGCGCACGTGATCCTCGAAGAGGCACCCCAGGAGCAGACGCAAATCCGTGCATCGAGTGAGGACGCGGCCTCCGTGGGTGTCTCCGGGGTGGTGCCGTGGGTGCTGTCGGCACGGTCGGAGCCCGCGCTGCGGGAGCAGGCGGCACGACTGCGGGATCGCGTGGCCGCGGACACGTCGCTGTCCACGGCCGACGTGGGGTACTCCCTGGTGTCGACGCGGTCGTCGTTCGCACACCGGGCGGTAATACTCAGCGGCGGCCGTGAGGAGTCACTGGCCGGCCTGGACCTAGTGGCGGCAGGCGAGAACTCGGTGCGGGTGATCCGTGGAGTGGCCGAAGGACCGCCGCTGGGTCCGGTGGTCTTCGTATTCCCTGGTCAGGGCTCGCAGTGGGCCGGTATGGGGAGGCGGCTGTACGCCGAGTCGGAGGTCTTCGCTCGCGGCATCGACGAGTGCGCGATGGCCTTGGCGCCGTGGACGGACTGGTCACTGGTCGATGTGCTGACCGGCGCGGAGTCGGCCGCGTCGACGGACCGGGTGGACGTGGTGCAGCCGATGTTGTTCGCGGTGATGGTGTCGTTGGCGCGGGTGTGGCAGTCGCTGGGTGTGGTCCCCGAGGTCGTAGTGGGGCACTCGCAGGGCGAGATCGCCGCCGCGTGCGTGTCGGGTGCGCTCTCGCTCGACGACGCGGCGCGGATCGTTGCATTGCGCAGCCGGTCCCTGACCGAACTGGCCGCCCTGGGCGGTGGGATGAGTGCCGTGTCAGCGTCCCCCGAATGGGTTCGGGACCGGCTGGGGGCGTGGTCCGGGCGCCTCTCCACGGCCGCAGTCAACGGGCCCGAATCGGTAGTGATCTCCGGGGACGACGACGCGCTGGAGGAGTTCGCCGGAAGGGCGGTCGGTGAGAGAGTCCGGGTGCGACGGGTCAACGTGGGCTACGCATCGCACTCCAACCACGTCGAACGCATCCGTGATCGTGTGCTTGCGGACCTCGCGGGAATCTCGCCGAGGAAGACGCCGGTGGAGTTCCACTCCACTGTCACCGGCGAGGTGCTCGACCCACACGCTCTCGACGGACCGTACTGGTACGACAACCTCCGCTCGATGGTGAGATTCGGCGAGGTGGTCGAGAACCTGATGCGAGACCGCGGTGGTGTGTTCGTCGAAGTCAGTCCTCATCCTGTGCTCCAGGTGGCGATGGAGGAGGCCGCCGACTCGCTGGCTGCTTCACCGGTGGTGGTGGGCACGCTGCACAAGGACGACGGGAGCGTGGGCAAGGTCCTGGCGTCGCTGGCCGAGCTCCACGTGCGTGGTGTGCCGGTGAACTGGGAGGCGACGTTCCTCGCGCACCGGACCCGCCGGATCGACCTGCCGACCTACCCGTTCCAGCGGCAGCGGTACTGGCTGACAGCCCCAGAAGAGAGCGACACCACTCCCGTTGTCGCCCGTATCAGGACAGCGGACCTGGACTCGGAAGCATCGGTCCTTCATCTCGTGTGCGCCGAAGCCGCACTGGTGCTGGGCCAGAAGGCCGCGGATCTGACGGGCGCCGATCTCGCGGCAAGGGGGACCGACACCTTCAAGGAGCTGGGCTTCGACTCCTCGATGGCGGTGCGGCTTCGTAACCGGCTCACCGCGGCGGCCGGTGTGCGGCTGCCGGCCACCGTCGCGTTCTCCTACCCCACTCCGCGAACGCTCGGGCATCACATCTTCTCCCTCCTTGAGCCGGAGGCGACCGACGTCCCGCAAACGCTCAGGGAATCGAGTCCGGAGAACCACAGCGATGACGAATTGTACGAATTGATCGACCGCGGATACGTGTAGCACCACCCGTTCGTCCAGGTAACAGCCGGGGAGGCCTTGGTGGAGGACGTCGACAAGCTGCGGTCCTACTTGCGACGCGCCGTCGGCGATGCGCAGGCCCTGCGCCGGCGGGTGCGCGAGTTGGAGGAGTCCACTCGCGAGCCCATCGCGATCGTGGGCGCGGGGTGCCGCTACCCGGGCGAGGTGATGTCCCCCGAAGAGCTGTGGGGGGTCGTGTCCGACGGTGTGGACGCGATAGGTGACTTCCCACTGGATCGTGGGTGGGACCTGGAGTCGCTGTACGACCCGGACCCTGAGAAGCATGGCAAGACGTACACCCGCTCGGGCGGGTTCCTGCCCCATCTCGCCGAGTTCGACGCGGCCTTCTTCGGGATCAGCCCGCGAGAGGCGCTGGCGATGGACCCGCAGCAACGGTTGATGCTGGAGACGTCGTGGGAGGCGTTGGAGCGGGCGGCCATCGACCCGGCCGGGTTGCGGGGTTCGGCGACCGGCGTGTTCACCGGGATCTACGGGGTCGACTACGGCCCGCGGATGGGCGGCGGCGCGGCCGGCGAGACAGAGGGTTTCGCGATCACCGGGACCTACACCAGCGCGGCCTCGGGCCGGGTGGCGTACGTGCTGGGCCTGGAAGGTCCCGCGGTGTCGGTGGACACCGCGTGCTCCTCGTCGCTGGTCGCCGTCCACCAGGCCGTGCGGTCCCTGCGCTCCGGGGAGTGCGCGCTGGCGTTGGCCGGCGGGGTGTCGGCGCTGCCGACTCCGGGGCTGTTCGTGGAGGTCGCACGGCAGCGGGGCCTGTCGGCCGACGGGCGGTGCAAGTCGTTCGCGGCGGCGGCCGACGGCACCGGCTGGGGCGAGGGCGCGGGCGTTCTGGTACTGGAGCGGTTGTCAGACGCGCAGCGCAATGGGCGTCGGATCTGGGCGGTGATCCGTGGCTCGGCGATCAACCAGGACGGAGCCTCCAACGGGTTGACCGCGCCGAACGAACTGGCCCAGCGGCGGGTCATCCGAGCAGCCCTGGCCGACGCCGGGCTGTCACTCGCCGAAGTGGACGCGGTGGAAGCGCACGGGACCGGCACGAAGCTGGGAGATCCCATCGAGGCGGAAGCGCTGCTGGCCACCTACGGTCAGGACCGGGAACCTGGCAGCCCGCTGTGGCTGGGCTCGCTGAAGTCGAACATCGGACATACGCAAGCGGCCGCGGGCGTCGGCGGGGCGATCAAGATGATCATGGCGATGCGTCACGGGGTCCTGCCCAAGACGTTGCACGTGGACCGCCCGACCCCGCACGCGGACTGGTCGGCCGGGGCGGTGGAGCTACTGACCGAAGCCCGGGACTGGCCCAGCACACCGGGGCGGCCCCGGCGTGCCGGCGTGTCGTCCTTCGGGGTCAGCGGCACGAACGCGCACCTCATCCTTGAGGAGGCACCTGAGGCGGAGGCGGCCGCGGCTCGTCCGGCCGGGGATTCCGGCACCGGCCAGGTATTGGCCGACGTTCCCCGAGCGGTGCCATGGGTGCTGTCGGGGCGGTCGGCGGAGACGCTGCAGGAGCAGGCGCTGCGGCTGCGGGAGAGGGTGGCTGCGGACTCGGACTTGCCTGTCGCGGCGGTCGGGCATGCGCTGGTGGCGACGCGATCGATGTTCGAGCACCGCCAGGTGGTGATCGGTGCCGACCGGGACGAGCTGCTCGCAGGCCTGGCCGCCGTGTCCGAGGGAGGCAGGAGTCCCGCCGGTGTGGTGTCCGGCGTCGCGAAGCCGACGGGCAGGACGGTGTTCGTGTTCCCCGGCCAGGGCTCCCAATGGGTCGGTATGGGACGGGAGTTGTGGGAGTCGAGCCCGGTCTTCGCCGAACAGCTGCGTGCGTGCGCGGAAGCGCTGGAGCCGTGGGTGTCCTGGTCGTTGACCGACACCGTGTGCGGGGGGCCGGAGGCGGCGGACCTGGACCGGATCGACGTCGTCCAACCGGTGCTGTTCGCCGTGATGGTGTCGTTGGCGGAAGTGTGGCGTTCCCTTGGGGTGACACCGGACGCAGTGATCGGCCACTCCCAGGGCGAGATCGCCGCGGCCTGCGCGGCGGGCGCCCTGGCCCTGGAGGACGGGGCCAAGATCGTGGCACTGCGGTCCCGGATGCTGGCCACGACCGCCCAGGACGGCGGCATGGCAGGCATCGTGGCACCGGAAGACCGGGTGCGGGAGCTGCTGGAGCCGTGGGAGTCCCGGGTCGCGATCGCCGCGATCAACGGACCGTACTCGACGAGTGTCTCGGGCGAGGCCACTGCCGTGAGGGAACTGGTGGCGGCCTGCGAATCCCAGGGCGTTCGCGCGCGCTGGATACCGGCGAGCGTCCCAGGGCACTCGCCGCTGATGGACCGGTTCGAGGACCGGCTCCGGGACGAGCTGGGCCACATCGCACCGATTGCCTCTCCCGTGGAGTTCTACTCGACGGTGACGGGTGGACCGATGGACACCGCTGAGCTGGACGCGGCCTACTGGTTCCGCAACATGCGTGAACCGGTCCAGTTCGAAGCCGCCATGAAGCGCCTCCTCGAAGCGAAGTACGGCGCCTTCGTCGAAGCCAGCCCGCACCCCCTGCTCACGATCAACATCCAGGTGATGCTCGACACCACCCCCGGAGCCGACGGGGTGGTCGTGGGTTCACTGCGCCGTGGCGACGGCGGGTCGGCCCGGTTGTACCGGTCGGTGGCCGAGGCCTTCGTGGCGGGCGTCGAGGTCGCGTGGGAGGCGGCCTTCCCGGGCCGGGACGGCCGGTGGGTCGAGTTGCCCACGTACGCATTCCAGCGGCAGCGCTACTGGCTGGACACGCCGGACGAGAGCACCACCCGGAGCACGTCGGACCACCCACTGCTCGACGCCGTGATCGATCTGCCCGACGACGGAGAGCGCGGTGGAGTGGTGGGCGGCGGGCGCCTGTCGCTGAAGCGCCACCCGTGGCTCGCCGACCACATGGTCCACGGTGCCGTCCTGGTGCCGGAGACAGCGCTGGTGGAGATGGCGATGTGGGCGGCGCACAGGGCGGGGTGCGACGTCGTCGACGAACTCACTCTGGAGACACCGCTGTTGCTCTCCCGGACGGCCGACCGTGAGATCCGTGTCGTCGTTGACGACAAGCGGGTGATCGGCGTGCACTCACGCGTCGAGGGCGAAGCCGAGTGGACGCGGAACGCCGTCGGGGTCCTCGGGGTCGACACCGGAGGCACCCGACGGGAGACGGACCTCACTGCGTGGCCTCCGCCGGGCGCGGTCGAAGTGCCCGTGGAGGACGCCGGGTTGTCCGTCCTCGGGTTCGACGACGGACCCCTGGGTCGTGGCCTGAAGGAGGTGTGGCGCCGCGACGACGTCCTGTTCGCGGAGGTGGAGCTAGCCGCGCTCGACGGCACCGGTTCGGCCGGGTTCCGGATCCATCCGGCATTGTTCCAGGCCGCGTTGCTGCCGATCGGCCTCGGGCCGTTCGTCGACGACTCCCGGCCCGAAGGGTGGCTGCCGTACCGCTGGACCGGGATCCGCCTGAACTCCGCGACGGTGACCGCGCTGCGCGTCCGCCTCGCACCGGCGGGGGAGAACACCGTGTCCGTGACCCTCGCGGATCAAGACGGAGCGCCGGTCGGCTGTGTCGCCTCCCTGCTCCTGCGGCCCGCTGACGTAGGGCAGTTGACCGAGCTGAGCTTCGACCGCCGGGACTCGCTGTTCCGGGTCGAGTGGGCCCCGCTCCGGGTCCCGTCCGGCGCCGCCGCGGGCCGGTACGCGGTGATCGGAGCGCCTAACGAGGTGCTCGGACGAGGCGGAGCGGTCTTCGCGGACCTCGATCAACTCGCCGCCTCCGACCGGGCGACACCCCCCGTCGTCATCGCCTGCCTCGACCCGGCGCACGCGAGCGACGACGACACACCCGCCTTGGCCGAACGGAACGTCCACCGTGTGCTGGGGTGGACACGGGACTGGCTCTCCGACGACCGGTTCGCCGAGTCGCGACTGGTCATCGTGACGCGGGGTGCGATCCACGACGACCGGATTCCCCGCACCGACCCTGCGGCGACCGCGGCCTGGGGATTTGTGCGCACCGCACAGACCGAGAACCCGGGCCGGTTCGTGCTCGTCGACACGGACGATCAGGTCGCTTCGTGGGCCTGCGTTCCGGCGGCGGCCAGGACCGGAGAACCTCAACTCAGGATCCGGGCCGGTGCCTTGACCGTTCCCCGACTGGCCCACGCCCGCGGGCCCCTCGGCCGGACCGATCGCGTCTCCGATCTCGGCTGTGGGACGGTGCTGATCACGGGAGGCACCAGCGGCCTCGGAGCGCTGCTGGCCCGGCACATCGTGGAACGGCACGGAGTGCGCCGGCTGGTGCTTACCAGCAGGCGTGGATCGGCGGCTCCTGCGGCGACAGAGCTGAAGGCGGCGCTGACCGCGGCGGGTGCCCAGGTCGAGATCGTGGCTTGCGACGTCACGAACCGGGAGTCCGTCGCCGAGCTGATCGCCGCGGTGCCGGACGAGCACCCGTTGACGGCAGTGATCCACTGCGCGGCCGCGCTGGACGACGGAGTCGTCGAGGCGCTGACCGACGACCGCGTGGACTCGGTACTGGCGCCGAAGGTGCGTGGCGCCTGGCACCTGCACGAACTGACCCAACACCTGGACCTGTCCGCGTTCGTGCTGTTCTCCTCGATCGCGAGTGTGCTCGGGACGGCAGGGCAGGCCAACTACGCGGCGGCCAACGCGTTCCTCGACGGGCTGGCGGAAGCCCGCCGAGCCGAGGGACTGACCGCCGTCGCACTGTGCTGGGGCTACTGGGCCGAACGCAGCGAACTCGGCGCAGATGTCGGCGAGTTGGACATCGAGCGGCTACGACGGCAGGGCGTGCGGCCGATGTCGTCGAGCGAGGGGCTCGCACTCTTCGACGCGGCGATCGCGCGCGACGAGCCCGTGCTGGTGCCTGCACGGCTCAACCTCCTGCCCTTGTCCGGGCCGAGCGCCAGTCACGAGAGCCCCCCGCTCCTGCGCGGTCTGATCGGCGAATCCGCCGGTCCTGGGAGCGGGGACCGTTCCGACGTCGGAATCGCGCGCCAGGTGAGGTCGCTGTCGCAGGCCGACGCGGAGGCGGTGCTGCTCGATGCCGTCCGGGCGCAGACCGCGCTTGTCCTCGGCCACGCCGACACCGGCCGGATCGGTCCCGCAACGGCCTTCAAGGACCTGGGGATCGACTCGCTCATGGCGCTGGAACTGCGGAACAAACTGGCGGCGGTCACCGGCCTGAAGCTGCCCGCCACCCTCGCGTTCGACCACCCGAACCCGAGCGCCCTCGCCCTGTTCCTGACCGCGGACATCAACCCCGGCTCCGGGAGCGAGCAGGAAACTCCGGCCGACCGTCTGGTCAAGGAGATCGAAGGGCTGGGCGCCCGCCTGGAGAACGCGTTCCACGATCTCGCGGACGAGGACAAGACCGCCATCTCCACGCTGATCGGCGGGTTGCAGGACCGGGTCCGTTCGACGGTCGGCGACGGATCACCGGTCGGCATCGTCGACCGCATCACTGCCGCATCAGCTGGAGAGCTTCTCTCGCTGCTGGACAAAGAGCTCGGCTAGGGGAGAGCGATGACGAACGACGACAACGCCGATGTTCTCGACTACCTCAAGCGGACATCGATCGAACTGATCGAAACACGCCGGCGCCTGAAGGAGCTGACGGAGGCCGCTGCCGAGCCCATCGCGATCGTGGGCGTCGCCTGCCGTTTCCCGGGAGGGGTGACGTCCCCGGAGGCGCTGTGGGACATGGTGCGGGCGGGCCGGGACGCGATGTCGGACTTCCCCGACGACCGCGGTTGGGACCTGGACGCTCTCTACGACCCGGACCCCGACCGCCCAGGCACCTGCTACACGCGCTCGGGCGGATTCCTGCACGACGCGGGCGACTTCGACGCCGACTTCTTCGGGATGAACCCGCGCGAGGCGTTGGCGGCGGACCCGCAGCAGCGGTTGCTGTTGGAGACCTCGTGGGAGTCGCTGGAGCGAGCCGGCATCGACCCGCAGACCCTGCGCGGCAGTGACACCGGCGTCTTCGCCGGAGTGGCGTACTTCGGGTACGGCAACCACTCCTTCACCCCCGAGGCCATCTCGGGCTACGGGCAGACCGGATCGCTCCTGAGCATGGCGTCCGGACGCGTCTCGTACGCGCTGGGCCTGGAGGGCCCGGCGCTGTCGACCGACACCGCGTGCTCGTCGTCGTTGGTGGCGGTGCACCAGGCGGTGCAGTCACTACGGCAGGACGAGTGCGCGCTGGCACTGGCCGGAGGCGTCACCGTCATGGCGACGACACAGGTGTTCCGGGAGATGTCGCGGCAGCGGGGCCTGGCGGTGGACGGCCGGTGCAAGGCGTTCGCCGACGCGGCCGACGGCACCGGCTTTTCCGAGGGCGTCGGGGTTCTGGTGCTGGAGCGGCTGTCGGACGCGCGGCGCAACGGGCGCCGGATCTGGGCGCTGATCCGTGGCTCGGCGATCAACCAGGACGGGGCGTCCAACGGGCTGACCGCGCCGAGCGGGCCGGCCCAACAGCGGGTGATCCGGGCGGCGTTGGCCAACTCGCGCATCCAGGCCACAGACGTGGATGTGGTGGAGGCCCACGGCACCGGCACCATGCTGGGCGATCCGATCGAAGCACAGGCGGTGCTGGCGACCTACGGGCAGGACCGGGACCCGGATCGGCCGCTGTGGCTCGGGTCGTTGAAGTCGAACATCGGCCACGCGCAGGCGGCCGCCGGCGTCGGTGGGATGATCAAGATGATCATGGCGATGCGCCACCGGACGATGCCCAGGACCCTGCACGTGGACCGTCCGACGACACATGTGGACTGGTCGGCCGGGGCGGTGGAGCTGTTGACCGGGTCCATGAAATGGCCGAGTGCTCCGGGACGGCCCCGGCGCGCGGGCGTGTCCGCCTTCGGGGCCGGCGGCACCAACGCGCACCTGATCCTGGAGCAGGCGCCAGAGGACGAGGCGGTGCCCGACGCGGTCGGTCAAGTGCCCGGCGGTGCGGACGGGTTGGTGCCCTGGATCGTCTCGGCGCGGTCGGCGGGGGCGCTGCGGGCCCAGGCGGAGAAGCTGCGCGACTTCGTCACAGCCGACGCGGACCTGGATGCCGTGGACATCGGCCGGTCGTTGGTGTCGAACCGGTCGCTGTTCGAGCATCGCGCGGTGGTACTGGGGCGCGGCCGGGACGAGTTGCTGAACGGCCTGGCGGCAGTGGGCGAGGGCACGGAGTCGGCCCGGGTGCTGCGCGGCCTCGCCGGTGACCTCGGGGGAACGGTCTACATGTTCCCGGGTCAGGGCTCTCAATGGGCCGGTGTCGCAAGGGAGTTGTACGAGGCATTCCCCGTCTTCGCGCGGAGCCTCGACGAGGTCTGCGAACGATTCGACGCCCAACTGTCCTTCGCGCTCAAGCCCCTCCTCCTCGCCGACGCGCCCCCGGAAGCCCGGGCCCGGCGGACCGACATCGCGCAGCCCGCGCTGTTCGCCCTGCAAGTCGCCCTGTACCGGCTCATGGTGGAGTTCTGCGGGCCGCCCGACCACCTGCTCGGTCACTCGGTGGGCGAGATCGCCGCCGCCCATGTGTCCGGCGCCCTCGACCTGAACAGCGCGACCAGGCTGGTGGCCGCCCGGGGGCGAGTCATGCAGACGGTCACCGAGCGCGGCGCGATGCTCGCCGTGCGCGCATCCGAGCACGACGTGAGCGCCCTGCTCGGCCCGTACGACCGCATCGGCATCGCCGCCGTGAACGGCCCCGACTCGGTGGTGGTCTCGGGCAGCCGCGACGAGGTCGTCGAACTCCGCGAACTCCTCGTGGCCGGCGGCACCTCGGCCAAGCTGCTGGAGGTCGACCACGCGTTCCACTCCCCGCTCATGGATCCGATCCTGGACGAGTTCGCGGCATCGATCGGCGGGTTCCCAGCGGGCGGGATGTCGATCTCGGTCGTCTCGACCAGGCTGGGCCGCGAGGCCACGCCGGAGGAACTGACGTCCGTCACGCACTGGGTGAACCACGTCCGCGAACCCGTCCGCTTCTACACCGCGGTGGAATGTGCCCGTACGGCCGGCGCGCACGTCTTCCTCGAACTCGGGCCGGGCTCCACGCTCACGAGCATCACCAGGGAGGCGTTCGCCGTCGCGGGAGTGGACGACGCGGTGGTGCTCGCGTCGTCGCGACGCAACCGCGGAGCGGTCGAGCCCCTGCTCGGCGCACTGGCCCAGTTCCACGTCCGGGGCGGGGCGGTCGACTGGGGCGCCCTGTTCGGCTCGCGCCACTCGGTGGACCTCCCGACGTACGCGTTCCAGCGGCACCGGTACTGGCTGGACTTCCAGGCGGAGGCGGGCGCCAGCAACATGGCCTCGGCCGGACTGTCCACGGCGGAACACCCGCTGCTGGGCGCCGTGGTGGACCACCCCGGCACCGACGAGGTGGAGTTCACCGGCCTATGGTCCCTGCGGACCCACGACTGGTTCGCCGATCACACCGCGTTCGGCGAGGTCGTCGTACCCGCCACCGCCTATCTGGACCTCGCGCTGTGGGCGGGCGACTTCGTCGGGTGCGCGGCCGTGGCGGAACTCTCCCTGGAAGTCCCGCTGATCCTTCCCGCCTCGGACGACGTCCGGGTACGCGTCGTCGTCGGCGCGCCGGAGGAGACGGGACACCGCTCCCTGGACGTGTACTCACACTCCACCGGAGACGACCCGACGACCGGCGGCTGGACGCGCCACGCGACGGGGAGCCTGACACCGGGCACGGCACTGAAACCTGACGCACCGTCACTCGCCGTCTGGCCGCCACCCGGAGCGAAGCGGCTCGACATCGATGGGCTTTACGACACGTTCATGGACGCGGGGTTCGACTACGGGCCGACGTTCCGCGGACTGCGGGAGGTGTGGCGGCGCGGTGACGAACTCTTCGCGACGGCCAGGCTGCCGACGGACGGTGAAGGCTCGCTCGGTGGCGGATTCGCCCTGCATCCGGCGCTGATCGACTCGGCGCTGCACGTCGTGGTGGCCGGCGGCGTCATCGCGGTGGACGGCGGCCAGGCCTGGATGCCCTTCTCCTGGTCCGGTGCGGAGCTGCTCGGGGAGTGCGGCCCGAGCGTGCGGGTCCGGATCTCCCCGGCCGGCGAGAGCGCGGTGGCCGTGACGATCGCCGACGACCACGGCCACGAGATCGCCCGCGTCGGGGCGTTGACGTTCCGGCCGACGAGCGCCGAGCAGCTGCGCTCGGCGCGCGGCGCACACGAGCAGTCGCTGTACGAAGTGGGATGGCGGTCGGTACAGCCGCCGGCGCGTCCAACTCCTCCCGGACAGTGGGGTGTTCTAGGCAACGCGAACGGCTTGGCCGCTCGGCTCTCCCGGCCGGGTGGTGATGAGAGCGCCGTGTTGTACGCCTCCATGGACGACGCCGTCGCCGGGGAGGCACCATGGCACCTCGTGCTCTGTCTGGACGACCTCGTCGCCGACGACCCCGATCTGCTCGCTACGGTCGGCGGCGCGGACACGCAGGTGCTGGAGCGGGTCCAGCGGTTCCTCGCCGAGGAGTCGCTCGCCGGATCCACGCTGGTGGTCCTCACCCGCCTGGCCCTCGCCACCGGCGGCGGAGAGCATGTCGAGAGCCTTCCGGGCGCCTCCGTGTGGGGTCTGATCCGGTCGGCCCAGACGGAGCACCCCGGCAGGTTCCGGCTGGTGGACGTCGATGACGAGGAGGCGTCCTGGGCGGGTCTGTCCGACGCCCTCGCCCTCGACGAGGACCAACTGGCCCTGCGAGGCGGCGCGTTCCTCGTGCCTCGCATGACGCGGGCCGCACCGGCGGCCAACCGGATCGAGCCGCCGGCGGTCGGCGCCCACCGGCTGGGCATCCCGGACAAGGGGACGCTGGAGAACCTGATCTGGGTCCCCTGCCCGGAGGCGGAGGCGCCGCTGACGAGCGGACAGGTCCGCGTCGCCGTGCACGCGGCGGGCCTCAACTTCCGGGACGTCACGATCGCCCTGGGGCTGGTGGCGAGGACCGCCATCGACGCGGGCATCGGCAGCGAGGGCGCCGGCACCGTGATCGAGGTGGCGGACGACGTCACCGGCCTCGCACCGGGCGACCGCGTCATGGGCATCTTCTCCGGCGCCTTCGGTCGCGTGGCCGTGGCCGATCACCGCATGCTCATGCCCATCCCGGAAGACTGGAGCTATGTAGAGGCCGCGTCGGTGCCGGGCGCCTTCCTCACCGCCTACTACGCCCTCTTCCGTGTGACCAACCTGGAGAAGGGCCAACGGATCCTCATCCACGCCGCAGCCGGCGGTGTGGGAATGGCGGCCGTACAACTGGCGAAGCACGTCGGTGCCGAGATCTTCGGAACCGCGAGCCCGGCCAAGTGGCCCGCACTGCGCGATCTGGGGCTGGACGATGCGCACCTTGCGTCGTCGCGGGACCTGGAGTTCGCGGACACGTTCCTGGAATCCTCGGGCGGTCGCGGCGTGGACGTCGTACTGAACTCGCTCGCGCACAGCTTCGTCGACGCCTCGCTGAGGCTGCTGCCCGAGGGCGGGAGCTTTGTCGAGATGGGCAAGACGGACATCCGCGAGCCCGGGCAGGTGGCGGCCGACCATCCGGGCGTCGACTACCGGGCCTTCGACCTCTACGAGGCCGGCCCGGACCGGATCAGTGAGATGTTCCGGGCCGTCATGGAGCTGTTCGCCGACGGGCGGGTGCGGTTCAACCCGATCGCCGTCCGGAACATCCGCGACGCACGCACGGCGTTTCGCGAGATGAGCCAGGGCCGCCACACCGGGAAGATCATTTTCGATCTGGGCAGCGGCTACGGCGGCGGGACCGTTCTGGTCACCGGCGGAACCGGGGGAGTCGGTTCACTGGTGGCCCGGCATCTCGTCGCCGAACACGGCGTCCGGAGCCTGGTGCTGGCCGGCCGCCGGGGAATGGCGGCCGACGGGGCCCCGGAGCTGGTCTCGGACCTGGAGAAGGCGGGGGCACGCGTCAAGGTCGTGGCATGCGATGTCGCGGACCGGGCCGCCGTGGCGGACCTCCTCGCCGACATGCCGCCCGCGTACCCGCTGACGGCCGTCCTGCACGCTGCGGGAGTGCTCGCGGACGGCACCGTCGAATCGCTGACCGCCGAGAGCCTCGACCACGTACTGCGCGCCAAGGTCGGCGGCGCGGTCAACCTGCACGCGCTGACCAAGGAACACCACCTCTCCGCGTTCGTCCTGTTCTCCGCGCTCGCGGGCACACTCGGCACCGGAGGACAGGCCAACTACGCGGCGGCGAACGGCTTCCTGGACGGTCTGGCGGCGTGGCGCAGGGCGTCCGGCCTCGTCGGCACGTCCCTGTGCTGGGGCTGGTGGCAGCAGCCGAGCGGTATGACCGGGCACTTGAACGACGTCGACCGCTCGCGGGTCCGGCGGCTGGGCGTCGCCGAGATGCCGGCACCGGAAGCCCTGGCCCTGCTCGACTCGGCACGCGCGATCGACAGGCCCGTGCTCATCCCGGCCCGGCTGGACCTCCCCGCCCTGCGCAACACGACCGGAGCCGAACTGCCGCTCCTCCTGCGAGATCTGGTCGACGCCGGCCGCACCCGCCGCAGGCCGACGGGCATGAGCGGGGGCGGTTCCCTCCTCGGCCTGCCCGACGGACTGGCCGCCTTGGCGCGGGACGAGGCGGAGACCGCCGTACTGGACTGGATCCGCCTGCAGTCCGCCCTCGTGCTCGGACATCCGTCCGGCGCGACCGTCGACGCCGACCAGGCGTTCACCCACCTCGGATTCGACTCGCTGACCTCCGTAGAGCTGTGCAACCGCCTCGCGTCGGCAACCGGACTGCACCTGCCGACCACGCTCGTCTTCAGCTACCCGACACCACGCGACCTGGCCCGGCACCTGCTCGGCCTGCTGCGTCCGGTGTCCGACACGAGCACGGCCGAGGACGCGGAGATCCGCGAAGCACTGCGGACCGTCCCGATCGACAGCCTGCGCCGGGCGGGGCTCCTGGAGCTGGTCCTGGCCTGCGCCGAACCACGCCGGCCGGACGCGGACAGCGGCGCGGACGAACTGGGGGCCATGGACCTGGAAGCGCTCGTCGACCTGGCACTGGACGAGAGGGGCAAGTGACATGAACAACTCCGCGGAGCGTACGGCGGAGGGCGGGGACCGGGTCGAACGGGCGCTCCGCACACTGCTGGAGGAACGCGACCGCCTCCGGCACGAGAACGAGGCCCTGAAGGCGGGCCGTGGCGAGCCGATCGCCGTCGTGGGCATGGCGTGCCGCTACCCGGGAGGCGTGTCGTCGCCCGAGGACCTGTGGGACATGGTCCGCGACGGCCAGGACATGGTGCGGGAGTTCCCGGCGGACCGCGGCTGGCCGGAGGTGTACGACCCGGATCCCGACACGGTCGGCGGCTCGTACACGCGTCACGGCGGATTCCTGACGGACGTGGCCGACTTCGACGCGGACTTCTTCGGCATCAGCCCACGCGCCGCGCTCGCGATCGATCCGCAGCAACGCCTGCTGCTCCAGACCTCGTGGGAGGCCTTCGAGCGGGCGGGCATCGTTCCCGCCGAGGTGCGCGGTACCGACGTCGCCGTCTTCACGGGGGCCAGCTCGTCCGAGTACGGCGCACGCTTCCTGGAGGGCAGCAAGAACGAGCTGGAGGGCTACCTGCTGCACGGCAGCGCGTTGAGTGTGGCCTCCGGCCGGGTCGCCTACGAACTGGGCCTGACCGGGCCCGCGTTGACCGTGGACACGGCTTGTTCGTCGTCGCTGGTGGCCCTGCATCTGGCCGTTCGGTCACTGCGCTCGGGGGAGTGCTCCCTCGCGCTGGCGGGCGGGGCGTCGGTGATGTCGACGCCCGCGATCTTCGTCGAGTTCTCCCGGCAGCGCGGACTGTCGCCCGACGGCCGGTGCAAGTCCTTCGCGGAGGGCGCCGACGGCACCGGCTGGGCCGAGGGGGTGGGCGTGCTGCTCCTGGAGCGGTTGTCCGACGCCCGCCGCAACGGCCACCCGGTCCTGGCCGTCGTCCGCGGTACCGCGGTGAACCAGGACGGGGCCAGCAACGGACTGACCGCGCCCAACGGCCTCGCCCAGGAGAAGGTCATCCGGCAGGCACTGGCCAACGCCGGGATCACGCCCGCCGAGGTGGACCTGGTCGAAGCCCATGGCACCGGAACGGCGTTGGGCGATCCCATCGAGGCAGGCGCACTGCTGGCCGCCTACGGGCAAGGCCGGACCGAGGGCAGGCCCCTCTGGCTCGGGTCCCTGAAGTCGAACATCGGCCACACCCAGGCCGCGGCCGGAGTCGCCGGTGTCATCAAGACGGTGATGGCCCTGCGGCACGGCTTCCTGCCCAAGACCCTGCACGCGGCCACCCCCTCACACCACGTCGACTGGTCCTCCGGTGCGGTCGAACTCCTGGCCGAGGGGCGTGCCTGGCCCCCGACCGACGGACCGCGCCGGGCCGCGGTGTCGTCGTTCGGAGTCAGCGGCACCAACGCGCATGTGATCCTGGAGCAGGAATCGCCCCTGGAGCGGACGGACGCACACGGTCCGGGCCCGGGCGTCGTCGGTGGACTGGTGCCCTGGGTGGTGTCCGGCAGGAGCGCGGCGGCCCTGGAGCGGCAGGCGGCGGCACTGCGCGACTTCGCCGCCGCAGACGAGGATCTCGATGTCGTCGACGCCGGCTGGTCGTTGGTGTCGAGCCGGTCGCGGTTCCAGCATCGCGCGGTGGTGCTGGGGCGCGGCCGGGACGAGTTGCTGAGCGGCCTTGCGGCGCTGGCCGAGGGCACGGAGTCCGTCGGTACGGTCCGCGGCGTGGCGGGGGACCTCGGTGGCACGGTCTTCATGTTCCCGGGGCAGGGATCGCAGTGGGTCGGCATGGGCCAGCAGCTGTACGACGCCTTTCCGGTCTTCGCCCGAAGCCTCGACGACTGCGCGGCCGCACTGGCCGAGTGGGTCGACTGGTCCCTGCTCGATGTCGTGCACGGCGTGGAAGGGGCGCCGACACTGGACCGGGTGGACGTGGTTCAACCCGCGTTGTTCTCCGTGATGGTGTCCATGGCCGCCCTGTGGCGGTCCTGGGGTGTGGAACCGGCCGCGGTGGTGGGGCACAGTCAGGGCGAGATGGCGGCTGCCCATGTCTGCGGTGCGCTGTCATTGCGCGACGCCGCCAAGATCGTGGCGCTGCGCAGCAGGGCCCTGGTGAGTCTGGTCGGGCACGGCGGGATGGCCTGGGTCGCGGAGTCCCCGGATCTCGTGCAGGCATGTCTGACTCCCTGGCACCAGCGGCTGAGCGTCGCCGTCGTCAACGGACCCCGCTCGGTGGTGGTTTCAGGAGAACCGGACGCACTCGACGAATTCGTCGAGAAGATGAAAGCCGAAGGCGCACAGGCCCGGCGCATATCCGTCGACTACGCCTCGCATTCGCACCAGGTGACGCGGGTCCGCGATCAGGTGATCGGACCGCTGTCCGACGTCGACCCCAAAACCTCGGCACTGCCCTTCTACTCCACTCTGTACGGCGAGAAAATCGATACCGCGGGCCTGAACGCCGCCTACTGGTACAACAATCTGCGCGAGAAGGTCCTCTTCGAGTCCTCCGTCCGACGCCTGGTCGACGACGGCTTCCGGGTGTTCGTCGAGATGAGCCCGCACCCCGTGCTGGCCGTCCCGGTGCAGGAGATGGTCGAGGAGGTCGACGACGCGCTGGTCCTGTCGTCGTCGCGGCGGGACCGGGGCGAGGTCGCGGCCGTGCTCGGCTCACTGGCCCAACTGCACGTCCGGGGCGGGTCCGTGGACTGGGACGCCCTCTTCGGTGCGCGGAGGCGGGTGGACCTGCCGACGTACGCGTTCCGGCGACAGCGGTACTGGTTGACCTCCGCGCCTACGGCGGCCGCACCGGAGGTGGCCGCCACGGAGCCTTCCGTGGATGATGACCAGGCCGTTCCTCTGGCGGAGCGGCTGTCCGGTCTTCCCGAGGGCGACGCGCGGGCACTCGTGCTGTCCCACGTCCTGGAAAGGGTCGCGGTCGTGCTTGGCCGGTCCTCCGATGAAATCCTCGACCCCGACCTGGAGTTCAAGGACAGCGGATTCGACTCGTTGCTCTCGGTGGAACTGAGTAAACGTCTGGCGGCCTCGACCGGGCTCAAGTTGCGGGCCAATCTGGTGCTGCGATACCCCTCACCGAGACTGGTCGCCGTGCACATCGCGACCTCGATGGCCGACCGCGACCGGCAGTGATCCCACCGTGTTCCGGGTGCCTTCCACCCCTGTAGGGCCGTCCCGTCGACGGGACACCGTGAGTTCTTCGTTGAGGAGATGATCTGTGTGCGTTCGTTCAGTACGTCGTCCGCGCAAAAAGGGCTGTGGCTGGCGCAGAAAATGTCTCCCGACACGCTGAACCACGCGATGTTCCTGTGGGATGTGGACGGCGAATTGGATGCCGCGGCCATGGAATCCGCATTCCGGCACGTGCTGGAGGAAGCGCAAGTACTGCGCGTCAACTTCGTCGAAGAGGACGGCGAATTGCGACAGGTTCCCCATGAACTGGGGGACTGGCGGCCGTTCTTCATGGATGTCGGCGACGCGGCCGATCCCGAGCAGGCGGCCCGTGAGGCGCTCGCAGACCTGGTGGGCCGGCCGTTCGACCTGGAGCGCGATTTGCTGTTCCGGCTGGGCGTGGTAGCCCTCGCGCCGACCCGCTCCCTCGTGGTGATCGCCTACCACCACCTCGTGTCGGACGGATACGGCGCGGGCGGCCTGCTGTCCGGGCGCCTCGCCGAGGTGTACACGGCGTTGGTGCGGGGCGAGCGGATACCGGAACTGCCACACCTGTGGGACGTCGAGTCGTTCGCGGCCCAGGGGGCCGAATACCTGACCTCGGAGACGTTCACCGACGACACGGAGTTCTGGCGCACCTACCTGACGGACCCGCCCTCGCCCGCCCAGCTCCCGCGCGTCGCCCTGTCCGACAGCACGCGGACCGCGCTCGGCGAACCCCTGAGCAGCGCCGACCGCTGGTCGCAGCTGGCCGACTCCATCGGCATGGCGAGCCGCACGCTGACCGTCCCGCGTGCCGAGGCGGACACCTGGACCGAAGCCGCGAAGTCCATGGGCGTGTGGATGTCGTCGCTCCTCGCCGCGGCCGTGGCGGTGCTCGTGCGGCACCGCTGCGAGCAACCGGAGTTCCTCCTCTCGCTGGCCGTGGGCAATCGCGCCGGAGCGGCCGCCGAAACGCCGGGCGTGGCCGTGAACGTGGTGCCGATGCGGGTGCGGGTCCCGCTCGACGCGACCTTCGCCGGGATCGCCGACGCGGTGCTCGACGAGACGTACGAGATCTTCGGTCACACCGCCTGCCACTACTCGGACATCCAGCGAGCCGCCGGAACCGTCCTCAACGGCCGCGGCAGTTTCGGCACCGTCATCAACGTCGTCGACTTCGCAGAGCAGCTCCACTTCGCCGGCCGACCGGCGCGGCACATCGGCGCGACGATCGGAGCCTTCGACGAGCTCTCGGTCGGCGTGCACACCGACGGAAGCGCCGACAGTGACCTGTTCCTCCGGCTCGACGCCCCCACGCTTCTGTACTCCGGCGCCGAACTCCGCTTCATCGGCACCGAGTTGATGGCGTACCTCCGCGCCCTGCTGGCCGCCGGCCCACAACTGCCGGTCGGTGCGCTGGACGTGGTGAGCGGCGCCGAACGGGACCGGGTGCTGAGGACACCGGACGACGTCGGCGTCCCGGGGCTGACGGTGCCGGAGCTGTTCGCCCGTCAGGTGGCGCGAGCCTCCGAAGCCGTCGCGCTGCTGTCCGGCGAATCGGCGCTCTCGTACCAGGAGTTGGACGAGCGATCGAGCCGGCTGGCCCGGGTGCTGCGACGACGGCAGGTCGGACCCGAGACGGTCGTGGCGGTGGCGCTGCCTCGATCGGCGGACCTGGTCGTGGCCCTGCTGGGAGTGGCGAAAGCGGGCGGGGCGTACCTGCCCATCGACCCGACGCAACCGGCGACGCGGATCAGGCCCGTGGTCAAGGACGCTGGGGCACGTCTGCTGCTCACCGACGCGGTGACCGCCGACGCGCTCTCCGCCGAGCTGGAGGTCCCGGCGGTCGTGTTCGACGACATCAGGCCGGATCCCGGCGACGACGGCGACGGCGTGCGGGAGACACCGGTCCCGCCGTACGCGGACGGCCTGTTGGCCGTGCTGTACGGCTCCGAGGCGACGGGCGCGGCCATCGGAATCGGGGTGACGCACCGGAACGTGCAGCGGCTCGTCATGGAGCACACCCCGCTCGAAGGCAGGCCCGACATCGTGCTGTGGCATGCGCCGCCCACCTCCGAGGCGCTCGCCCTCGAAGTGTGGCTGCCGCTCCTGAGTGGCGGCCAGGTGGTCGTGGCTCCTCCGGGCGAGCCGCACCTCGACACGCTGACCGAGCTGCGAGCGGCGAACGAGGTCTCCGCGATGTGGCTGCCCCCGAGCCTGTTCTCGGCGATCGCGGCGGAACGCCCCAAGTGGATCGCCGGGTTGCGCGAGGTGTGGACCGGCGGGGACCGGGTGTCCGCCGCCGCCGTGCGACGGGTCCGGGAGGCCTGCCCCGAGGTGACGATCGCCAACGGCCACGGTCCGACGGAGACGACCGTCTTCGCCGTGTCCCACCGGCTGGACCCGGACGAACCCGTACGGCCCCCCGGCGCGGTAGCTCGCCCGGCGGACGGCACCGCCTGCTACGTGTTGGGACCGGGCCTGGCGCCGGTCCCCGAGGGCGTGACCGGAGAACTGTATGTGGCCGGACCAGGCGTGGCACGCGGCCGTCCCGGGCGACCGGGGCCGACCGCGGAGCGTTTCGTGGCCTGCCCATTCGGTCCACCCGGCGGGCTCATGTACCGGACCGGCGACCGGGCGCGATGGCGCACCGACGGCCTCGTCGAGTACGTGGGGCGGGCCGACGTACAGGCCGAGAGCCGTGGTGTCCGGGTCGAGCCGGCCGAGATCGAGGAGGCGCTGTCCGAGCACCCCGGGCTGGCACAGGCAGTGGTGGTCCCCAGGAAGGACGACACCGGACAGCGTCGGCTGGTGGCCTACGCGGTTCCCGTGCGCGACCGCGAGACCGCCCTCACGGCCGCGGAACTGCGCCGGTTCGCCGCGGAACGCCTGCCCGAGTTCATGGTCCCCTCGGCGTTCGTGCTGCTGGAACGCCTGCCGGTCACGGTCGGCGGGAGGGTGAACCGCGCGTCGCTGCCGGCGCCTGTGTTCGAAGGCGGGCGGTACCGGGCACCGCGCAACGACACGGAACGCGTCCTGGTCGAGGCCTTCGCCGACGTCCTCCAACTGGACCGGGTGGGCATCGACGCGGACTTCTTCGACCTCGGCGGCAACTCGCTGCGGGCGATCAGACTGGTCGGTCTGATCCGGGCCGAGCTGAAACTGGAGGTGTCCATCCGAACCCTGTTCGCGGCCCGCACCGTCGCCGGTCTGTCGGACAGGTGGAAGGACCTCGCGAAGTCGAGCAGGCCGACCCTGCGCAGAAGGACGAAAGCGGGCGAAGTCCTCTGAGCGTCCGTCGTGCGGCAATCAAGTCGCAAACAAATGTCTGGTGTACGTATGCATTTGTGTCCCGCCGGCGGGACACAAATGCACTGACCGCACGGACGTACCTTGAATTACTCGCGGTGCCGGGTCTACGTTGGCGGCGCGACCGATGAAAATGCCAACCCGTCTGGACGTGGGAGTTTCTTGGAGCGGAAGATTACCGGTCGAAGATGCGAACAGTGCACCGTGCAGCCATGCCAGCGGGAGAATTCTCTATGGGTAATCGTGAACACGAGATCTACGACGTGGTCGGCATCGGGTTCGGTCCGTCCAACCTTTCGCTCGCCATCGCTCTGGAAGAACACGGGGCGGCTGATTCGGAAAACGAGATCAGCGCCCTCTTCTTCGAGCGGCAACCCACTTTCGGCTGGCACCGCAACATGCTGCTGCCGACGACGACCATGCAGATATCCTTTCTCAAGGACCTGGTTACCTTCCGCAATCCGACGTCGAGTTTCAGCTTCATCGCCTATCTGCACGCGTCGGGGCGGCTCCCGCAGTTCGTCAACAACCAGGACTTCTTCCCCACCCGCCAGGAGTTCCACCAGTACCTGGAGTGGGCGCAGGCCCGGGTGGCCGACCGCATCGCCTACGGCTCGGACGTGACGTCGATCCGGCTGCCGCGTGGCGCCGTCCCTGAGCTGTCGGACCGGCTGCGGCTGGAGGTCGCGGACGCCAACGGCAGGGCCGGCCGCGTGGTCGAGGCACGGAACGTGGTCATCTCCACCGGCCTGGTCCCGAGCATGCCCGAGGGAACCGAGCGCGACGAACGCGTGTGGCACAGCTCCGAGTTCTTGGAGAAGTACCGCCGGATGGACCCCCGGGAGCTGCGCCGGGTGGCGGTGGCCGGAGCGGGACAGAGCGCCGCCGAGATCACCAGGTTCCTGTACGACGAACTCCCGCACGCCCAGGTCTGGTCGGTCATCCCGTCGTACGGCTACTCCGTCGCGGACGACACCCCCTTCGCCAACCAGGTCTTCGACCTGGAGGCCGTCGACGACTACTACTTCGGCACCGAGCAGACCCGCGAGGCGTTCTGGCGGTACCACCGCAACACCAACTACTCGGTCGTCGACGACGACGTGATCAGGGATCTGTACCGCAGGTCGTACGACGACGAGGTGCGGGGCGTCAGCCGGCTGAAGTTCCTCAACCTGACGCGGATCACCGGCGTCAAGCGCGTCGGCGCCGAGACCCGGGTCTCCCTCCAGGGCGGCCCCGACGCCGAGGTGTCCGAACTCGACTTCGACGCCCTTGTCTGCGCCACTGGATACGAGGCCATGGAGCCCACGGGCCTGCTCGGCGATCTCGACCGCCTCTGCCTCCGCGACGAGGCGGGCCGGTACCGGGTGGAGCGGGACTACCGCATCGTCACCGCCCCCGAGGCCCGGTGCGGCATCTATCTCCAGGGCGGTACCGAACACACCCACGGCCTGACCTCCTCGCTGCTGTCGAACATCGCGGTACGCAGCGGCGAGATCGTCGACTCGATCGCCGCCCGGCGCGCGGGACACGACGTCGAGCAGGCCGTCCTCGCCGAGGTCGGCGGGGACACCCGTTGAACACCCGCAAAGCCCGCGACGGAAAGGGGGCCTCGCGATGAGGAGCCCGGTGGAAGAGCGGTGGGTACGCCGCTACCGCGACGACGACGGGTGCGAGACGAAACTCGTCTGCTTCCCGCCCGCCGGCGCCGGAGCGAGCGCGTTCCGCACCTGGGCTCTGGGGCTGCCCTCGGACATCGGCGTGCTCGCCATCCGGTACCCGGGCCGCGAGGACCGGTTCGGCGATCCGTTCCCGCCCAGGCTGGAAGCCCTCGCGGACGAGATTGCCGAGGCTCTCGGCGAACTGACGCGGCACCGGCTGGTGTTGTTCGGCCACAGCATGGGGGCCTCGGTGGCGCATGAGGTGGCGCTGCGCTTCCAGGAATGGGGCTGTCCGCCGGCCGCCCTGTGCGTGTCCGGCAGACGGGCCACCCACGCGCTGGCCGGCCGGCAGATGATCTCCGGCACGGACGAGGAGATCATCGCCCATGTCGTGAGCTTCGACGCGAGCCGTGCCGCGGTCTTCGCGGACTCCGACCTGAGTGAGATCGTGCTCCCCGCGGTCCGCGCGGACTATCACCTGGTGGACGACTATTCCGGCGGCCCCCGTCCCATGCTCGAATGCCCGGTCTACGGCTACACCGGTGACGAAGATTCCGAAGTCACCCCGGAACAGATGCGCCGCTGGGCGGAACTGACACACGGCGACTTCCGGCTCCGGGTATTTCCCGGCGGGCATTTCTATCTCAGGTTCGAAGAGGCCACACTGCTGGCGGACCTGAGCGAGATACCGGAAATGAAGAGTTCCGCACAAGGACCACCTCGTGACGCCTTCGACGCCATGGGGAAAACGGTCTGATCGTTCTACTCCCGGGAACCCACCTGCACGGCGGTTTCATGAGCGACCTTGGCCTAGGGAT
Organism: Streptomyces sp. NBC_01478; assembly: GCF_036227225.1. Lineage (GTDB taxonomy): Bacteria > Actinomycetota > Actinomycetes > Streptomycetales > Streptomycetaceae > Streptomyces. The sequence goes on from NZ_CP109444.1 coordinate 10,622,872, forward strand.
GGCAGATGGCAGGTAAATCGACAACGGCGACCGTGTCCCGTCCGCACTCCTCGCTGTGGGGCGGCCCGGCGGATCCGCCGTGTCTGCTGGAGGCATTCGCCGTGACGGCGGCGGCGCGGCCGGGCGCTGTCGCGGTCCGCGACGAGGACCAAGAAGTGACGTACCACGACCTGACCCGGTGGATCGGGCACATCGCCACGCTCCTGGTGGACCACGGAATCCGTCCCGGCGACCGGGTGGCGATCACCGGCTCACGAAGCGCCGCGATCGTGGCCGCCATGCTCGCCACCGTGCGTCTGGGCGCCACGTATGTGCCGCTCGACGCCGACTACCCGGTGCGGCGCCTTGAGCACATGAAGACCGACAGCGGCGCCAAGCTGCTGCTGTTCGCCGGCCCCGAGCCCGAGTTCGCGACCGGCGTGCCGTCCCTGCCCATACCGTCGGCACCGGACCGGACGACGGCGACCGCGCCCGACGACACAGCCGTGCCGCGGCACGCGTGCCAGGCCGACCTGCCCGTCTACATCATCTACACCTCCGGGTCCACGGGCCTCCCCAAGGGCGTCGTACTGCCGCACCGCTGCATCGACAACATGGCGGAATGGCAGCGGAGCCACTCGGTCCGGCCGGACCTGCGCACCGCCCAGTTCACACCGCTCAACTTCGACGTGTGGTTCCAGGAGGTCCTCGGCACCCTGGGCGGCGGGGGAACGCTGGTGATCATGCCGGAGCCGCTGCGCCGCGACCCGATCGCCCTGCTCGACTGGCTGGCGGAGCAGCGGATCGAGCGCCTGTTTCTGCCGTACGTGGCCCTGAACATGCTGACCGCTGTTGCCGCCGCGGCCGAGTCGCTGGACGGTCTCGCGCTCCGGGAGGTCAACATCGGCGGCGAGCAACTTGTCTGCACGCCGACCGTAAAGGACTTCTTCCGGCGCCTGTCCGGCTGCCGGCTGAACATCCACTACGGCCAGAGCGAGTCCGCCATGGTCACCGCGTACACGCTGACCGGGCCGCCCGAGGAGTGGCCGACGCTGCCGCCGATCGGGAGCCCGCTGCCGGGCTGTGAGCTGATCGTCGAGCCGGTCGACGAGGCCGAACCGGCAGTGGGGGAGCTGCTGGTGGCGGGCCTGCCGCTCTCGGCCGGCTACCTCAACCAGCCCGATCTCACGGCTGCGCGCTACATCCCGGTCGCCCTCGCCCACCCCGGCCGCAACCGGGCCTTCCGTACAGGCGACCTGGTGCGTGTCGAGGACGACGTCATCCACTACGTCGGCCGCGCCGACAACGAGGTGAAGATCCGCGGAATCCGGGTGAACCCACTGGAGGTGGACGCCTGTCTGCTGGCACAGCCGGGTGTCACGGAAGCGGTGTGCGTGCCGCTCCAAATAGCCGAGGGTTCACGGCAGTTGCGGGCCGCCGTCACGGTCGACGGCGAGGAAACGGCCTTCGATGCCGACCGGGCGCTGGCCGACCTGACCGCACTGCTGCCCAGGCAATCGGTACCGATCTCCATCACCGTACTGCCGGAACTGCCACGTACACCGAGCGGCAAAGCGGACCGCAAGGCGGTCGCCCAGACCCTCGCGGACCTTCACCTGCAAGGCCATGGACAGCACAACCGCCAGCGCGGAAAGGGGTAGGCAATGGAAGGCGACTTCGAGACGGAGACGGAACGTCAGCTCGCGACGATCTGGGCCGACGTCCTCAAACTGGACAAGGTCGGGCGCGACCAGGATTTCTTCAGTCTTGGCGGGGACTCTCTGCTGGCCACCAAGGTGGTTCTGGAGGCCCGCCGATTCTGGAAGATCGATTTCACGGTCCGCGTCCTGATCGACACGCCGGTTCTCGCCGGCCTGGCCGAACGCATCGATCTGCTGACCGACCAGGCCGGGACGCCCGCGTCCTAGCGCCCGGCAGGAACGCGCACGGATGTCTGTGAAACGGCAGGCCGGAGTCCGCGAGAAAAAGCCGTTGCACCTTTCGTACCCACGTAAATCGACAAGCTGACGGCACAGGATTCGGGGCGGAGGTCCGGAATGCTCATCAAAAACATCCCGATAAGGACCGGGAGCAGCCACCAGGAGCGCAGGAAAGTCGTGCTCGTGGAGGTTCCCACCTACGAGAACATCCTGCCGCTCGCGTCTGGCTACATTCAGGCGTGCGCGCAGGAGGACGTCGAAGTCGGGTCGACCCATTCCTTCGAAATAGTTTCCTACCCGGTGACCGATGACCGGCACAAGCTCCTGGAGGAACTGGCCGGGAAATACGCACAGGTTTATACCTTCAGCTGCTACATCTGGAACATGAAGCTGGTCAGCTGGCTGCTGAGGGAACTGCGGGAACGGCAGCCGCAGGCCCACTACCTGCTCGGTGGACCGCAGGTGATGAACCACGCCGCCACCTACCTCGCGGGCGAGCCGGAGAACGTCTATGTGTGCAACGGGGAAGGGGAGCGCACCTCCGTCGAGTTCCTCAGGCAGCTCAACAGCCCGACGCCCGACATGCACCAGGTCCCCGGTCTCAGCTTCTGGTCCGCCGGCGAGCTCGTCACGACGGAACCCGCACCGCGGATCAGCAATCTCATGGAAATTCCCTCGCCCTTCCTCACCGGCGTCTTCGACGGCCGCGAGTTCAGCATGGGGATCCTGGAGACGAACCGCGGCTGCCCCTTCCGCTGCACCTTCTGCTACTGGGGTGCGGCCACCAACTCGAAGGTGATCAAGTTCGAGGAGGAACGGATCAGGGCCGAGCTGGACTGGATCGCCGAGAACGGGCTCTCCGGACTGTTCATCGCCGACGCCAACTGGGGGCAGTCACCCCGTGACGTGGAGATGACCGAGCACATCGTGAAACGCAAGAAGGAAGTCGGCTACCCGTTGGTCGTCTACATGGCGGCCACCAAGAACCGGCCGGAACGCATGGCGCAGATCACCGAGATCTTCGTACGCGGCGACCTCATGGTGACGCAGCCCATTTCGCTCCAGACGCTGAACCCCGAGGCCCTCAAACTCATCGAGCGGTCCAACATCCGCGAGGAGACCTTCGTCGAGCTTCAGCGCACGCTCAGGGAAAAGCAGATCAGTTCCTATGTCGAACTGATCTGGCCGCTTCCGGGCGAGACCCCCGAGTCGTTCAAGGACGGGTTGACGAAGTTGTGCCGGTCCTACGCCGACACCGTCATCGTCTATCCGCAGCTTCTCCTGCACAACACTCCCATGTACAACCAGGTGGAACAGTACGGCCTGACCACGGAACCCGTTCCGAGCGAGGTGGCCGAGGCGGAGGTCGTGGTCGCCACGAACTGGGTGTCGAAGGAGGAGTGCCGCGACGCGTACTGGCTTTACCACGCAATGCACACGATCTACAACATGCGTGGCCTGTTCCTGCTCTCCGGTTATCTCGATGCCGCCGGCATCGTCTCCTACGGCGATCTGTTCGACAGCGTCGCGCGTTTCATGCGGCAACAGACGGATTCCGAGGTGCTTCACCTCATCGCCACGTCATTGGCCGACCTGACGAACTACGACGTGCTCCTCAGCGGAAAGATCGGGCACATGATCCTCAGCACCCATCGTGAGGAGTTCGACAGGGTGCTGGTCGACTACGTCACGACCCAGAAGTGGTGGTCGGACCCGATGGCCCGGCAGGCGTTCGAGATGGACCTGCTGGCACGGCCCTACATCTACCGCGAACCGGTGAGCGTCCCGGACTACGAGTTCACGGAGGTCACTGTGCACGGCCTGGGCGATGCGGAGACCTTTATCGTGGAGGTCTCCGCCGAGCTGGCCCGGCTGCTGACCGAGCGCGAGATGCTCGACGCCGACGTACAGGGCGACGCCGTATCAGGACGGGTCGAGCTGCGGATCAACCACCATGCCCGGCAGAAGATGCCCTACATGCCGCAGCGGAGCCTTGAGCACAACGCCAACTATTGTCACGGCACCGTACTGCGCTTTCGCGAGATCCTGCCTTTCGTCGAGGCTCACGCACCTGACGCCGTGGAGGGTGCGGTAGTTGGCTGACCTTGCTGCCATGGTCCGGTCGGGCATGCGGGGTCATGTGCTCCGGCGGTGAGGTCTTTCAAGGCCACGCTGACGGTGCTGGACGTGCCCGATCGGAGTAGGCGGAATCGCGGGCGTTCGGCTGCTCCGAGTCACCCGGCAGAGCCACTCGGCCGTGATCCTGTGGGGCACGAACTGCCGGGTCGTGCCCTCGGCCTGTAGGGCCGTCGAATGGATCATGGCTGGACGGCCGGCGGGCCGTGATCATCGCTGGGCCGTCTTTCGACCGCGCGGGCCCAGCTGCTGACAGGCAGTCACCCGCCCAGGATGCGCTTCGTCGTGCCCCCACGGGACCTGTCGGCCTGGCACGCCGACAGGTCCCGCGGAGCTGGCCCACCCGCAGTGCGCTCCCGAACTGTGGCGTCCTCGCGCGGGCCAGCCGTCGACTTCAAGCTCCTCTTCCGAGGCCGGGACGCCAAGTTCACCGATACGTTCGTAGCCGTGCTCGCGGCGACCGGGATCCTCAGGGCGCGAGTCCGGGTCCCTCACACGATCGCGGTCACGGAACGCCGGACGCGCCGTCGGCATCGGGAGTTGCAGAAGCCGCCGCCTGCCGGGCCCGGCATCTGCCCGCTCCAGGGAAGAACGCCCGGGTTCTGTGTCGGGACCGACTCGGCGTCCTGATCCATGAAAATTCTCAGGTCGCATGTGATGACGTGAGTATTCTCAGGCTTGCAGTGGTTACTGCGATATTCCGATGCTTTCGGCGCGCATGTCGTCGAGCGCCGACGCGATGACCTGGACTCCGGCAGCGATGGTGTCCGGATCGGGAGTGATGCTGATGCGGAAGCACTGCTGGGCGTGGCGGCCGAGGCTCTGGCTGGGCTCGGCGTCGGTGAAGAAATGTCTTCCCGGCACGACGAAAACGCCCCTGCGCTTGAGCGTCTCGTACAGACGCAAGTCGTCGAACCACTCCTCGTCCACCCAGACCCAGCAGAACATGCCGCCCTCGGAGGCGTGCAAGTGCCAGGCGATGTCCTCTGGCAGGGTCTCCGCCAGCAGCGACTCGACGAATTTCCTGCGCTCGGCGTAGAAGGGGCCGATGACCGATGCGACGAGCATGTCGAGGACGTCGGACCGCAGCGCGTGAGTCAGCGTCGACTGGACCAACTGAGGGGCGTGTAGCGCTGAGTTGGACAAGAACGAGACGATCGGGTCGATGTGTTGCTCATCGGCGATGGCGAAGCCCAGGCGCTCTCCTGGAAGTCCGGCCTTCGAGAGGGAGAAGACATTGATGACGTGTTCGTCCCGGATCGGCGCTGTCGATGGTCCGCCGATGGCGGGGAAAGGAGCGCCGTACGCGTTGTCGACCACGAGCGGCACGTCGTGGCTGTGGGCGGCAGCGACAAGCCGCTGTATCTCGTCGTGTGACGCGCAGCGGCCGGCCGGGTTGCTCGGGCTGGACAGCAGCATGAGCCCGACGTCCGTCAGCCCCTCAAGGCTAGGCAGATCAAATAGATAGCGGAACGACCGGTCGTCCTGGAGGTGTAAGACGGGCTCAACTCCCGTGACTCCACCGGGCGTTAGGGAAAGGCCTTGGTAGCCCGTGTAGTCGGGGGTCATCGGCAGGACAAGCCTGGTGTCGCGGGTCGCGCCCGCCCCGGTGAAGAGCGCCGCGGCGATGAAACAGAGCATCTGGCTGCCGGGACCCACCACGATGTTGCGCGGCTCGATACTCCAGCCGTAGCGCTTGTTGAAATAGTCGGCGATCGCGTCGACGAGTTCCGGCAGTCCGCGTGACGGTCCGTATCGGCAGCTGACATTTCCGAAGGAGGCGACCAGCGCTTCGGTGGTCATCCGTTGCCAGGTGTCCATCACCTTGGGTATGGCTGCGGGATTGCCTATGCCGAGGTTGAGCCACTCCGTTCCAGTGGCGGAGCCAGTGGTCGTGGCGATGTCATCCATGATGAGCCGAAGCCCTGACAGACTGGCCATTTTAGTTCCGGACCGGGACAACTCCACGGGAGGCATCCTTTCCTGTCACTGCCGGCGGCCGGCGAGCGAGGCGGTTGTGGCGCAAACGGTTCAGAGCTCGACGCTGTGTCAACGCCTCCTGGGCGTGGTGGGAGTGCATCCCGTCGGCGCGGCGCCCCTGCCGGCGTGTCCCACGTCGTTTCGTCCTCACCCCGCTGCGCCTCTGACGTCGTGAAAACACCCCCACGTTCACGGAAGCGGATCAGCTGGTCAAGACAGTGCCGGCACCAGGAGGGCAAGCCGCCGGCGAACTTGCCTTGTCCCGCTGGCGGGACAGTCCCACGGGTCGGGAATTGTCCCTGACACCGGCGGAGGATCGTCCAACGGGGGAGCGGATTCCGGTCGGTGCGTGCTCTTGAGGACGAAGAACAACAGGAAGAGCGGGACCACGGCGAAGCGGCCGTTGGCCACTCAGATGCCATCCAACCGGGCCGTTTCAGCAGACACCTCTCTGACGGCCCATCAGTACCATCCCGCATGCGCTTGCCGAGGCCGTCGAAATGACGGGCACTCGGTAACGCGCTCTGCTCGGCCGACTGCGGGCACATGATGCGGACGTCCACGCCGTACTCGACCAGGGAATGGGCCTGCGGCTCCTTGCCCGTCGGCTCTCGGCCTGGCCCGTAGCGCCGCCTGGCGCACGTGGCCACCGCGGACGAACTGCTGGTCGTGCGGTCGGACCGGCCTGCCCAGTGTTCTCGATCCGTTCGAGCCCCTTCTCCACCAGCGGAGGGTCGCACCGCCGAAGTCCGTCCGCGCGGGAGGCGAACGGCGGGCTCACGCGTCATTCCGACAGACTCGACGATGGCCGGAACGGCAAGGTGAAGCTGTTCAAGCGGCAACTGTTCGGCTGGGCCGACGCTGACCGGCTCCGTAACGGAACACAGGTTGCCCCGACTTTGGCGTCATCTCATCGCCCGAGAGCGTCGCAGGGGATCCGTACGCTACTTACCAACTTGGCTGAGCGTGATTTTCGCGGGCAACCGACTGCCGGGTTACCGAGGCCTGTCGGTGCGGTTCCGGTCCGACGCTGGACTGCCCCTTGTCCGTCCTCGCCGGGGATGACGCTTCCCATGTCGTCCAGGGGAAGGACCTTGCTTCATCTCCTGCACCACGTGAACGTACCGATCTCGCGGGCGTCCCGGGCCGGCCCTTACATCTCGACCGTCACGGTGACGCCCGAGCGTCCGTGGCCGATTCCGCTTCTTGCTACCTGGAGTTCCAGGCCTCTGCATGCGTGCACGTTCCGTTGTGGGGCTACCGTGTCATCGCGTGGTGTCGGAAGGCATTCGCGCCCGAACGGTGGGTACCCCATCGACGTTCTCCGGGCCGATGCCGGAAGGAGCCTGCACGGCAGACGGATTCCGGATGCGCAGTTCGACACGATGCGCGCACGGCGAGGCCGAAGGGCGAGGTGTCCGCCGTGTTGAGGGCGGGTCAGGATCCACTGCAATACCCGGCAGTACGGGCCCGTGCCCCGGTCGCTCGCACCCCGGGGACGGAAGTGAGAACCCCCGGTGAAGCGAAGACCTGCGTCGTTCGGGCTGCCGTCCGCACCAGGCCGGCGGCCGCAGACATCCCGAAGGCGGCCCGCTATGCCGACGTACAACACCCCCTCACCTGTCCGGGTGGCGCTCAGGCTGGCGTTCGGCCAGGTTCGGATCGTTGCGAGTGACCGCGCGGAGACGTTGGTCGAGGTGTATCCGTGCGACAGCGACGACCAGGACGATGTACAGACCGCGGCACAGTTGCGTATCGGCTACGCCGACGGTCGGCTGCTCGTGAACGTCCCGGAGCTGGCTGGGAACGTCGGCGCGGTCATCGTGGTGATAGCTGTGCCAACCGGATCAAGCGTGCATGGCCGGGGAATGGTGGCGGACTTTTTCGCGGTGGGAGAGCTGGGTGAGTGCCGGCTCAGCACGGGTCTGGGGCGCATCAGGCTCCACCGCACTGGCAGTCTGCAACTGGCCGCCGCCCTCGGTGACATCGCGGTCGACTGTGCGTCCGGTGCTGTCGAGGCAACGGCGGACCGGGGCGACGTCAATCTGGGCCTGGTCGAGGGCAGGACCACGATCAGTGCGAAGGGCGAGGGTGACGCGACCGTGAAAGAGGCGCGCGGTATCGCCTGTCTGCATGCGGAGAAGGGGGCCATCAGGATCGGCCGAGCGTACGCCGACGTGGAGGCCCGAACAACACAAGGAGACATCGATGTTGGGGAGGTGGCGCAAGGAAACGTGGTCGCCTCCACCACATTCGGTAGCATCCGGGTCGGTGTGGCCGAGGCCAGCCGTGCACACCTGTCTCTCGATTCCGTCGCAGGCACCGTCTATACGGCACTGTCACTCCTGAATGCGTGCGAGCAGGCCGAAGAGGTCGTGTGCGTCCAGGCCCGGACCGTGATCGGCGACGTCGTGGTGAAACATCCCGACGGGGAATGAGCCCCGTCGCAACCGATGACTGACGTCCTGGTGTTCGTGACCGTATGAGAAGCGTTGTCGCGCAGTCGATCAGGCCCGCCCTCCAAGGGGCCAGTGGAGACTGACGTAGTGCCACACCGCCACACTCATGGCGTCAGCGTTGCTTCGTTTCCGCTCGGCTGCGTTCATCCGATCAGGGCTTTGTCCCCCGTTAGTGCTTGGCAAGCACCAGGCTTGCGCGAGAGCCAATGTGGTGCCATGCTGGCGCCATTGGATTCACCGCCATACATGGCAATCTGAGTTCGCGTCCCCATCACCACTGACGTGCAGAGCGAAGATGACGCTCCCTCTGAACGGCTGGCGCCCAAGTTCCGGTCCTCCACATCACGCTGCCCACCACCGGTGAGCGCAGACGGTGTCGGGATCAGGCGTGACAGTTGAAGGCACCACGAACTGGGCGCAAGTCACGATCGCGGTACCGATGCCGTCCCCCGTCGGTTCATCGGTGCCGTCCGCGCGGGCTCCGGAGAGGAAATCCCCCGCCCTCCGGGGCCCGCGCCTCTGCAAAGGCGCCTGTTCGAGCTGGGGGTGTAGTCATTCGCCGGGTCTGTTCGGCGTTGGCTGCGCAGTTTGGGGAGCAGGTGGCGACAACGCATGCCTACCTCTGGTGGACGCCCGCGCGGTAACGATGACGTCTCTCCAGAACCACCCGGAGCGGGACCGGCTGACCAGCGCCATCGGCCGCACCGGCGCTCGCCGGCCGTCGCAGACGTGTCACCCGCGTCCGCCGCAGCACCCGGACCTCCAGCGCAGTCCGTAGCAGTCCGCAGCCTCCTCCACTTTCGCCACATGTCCGCAGGAGTTGGATCATCTTGGCTACTTTGCTCTACAGGGTCGGCCGCTTAGCCGCCCGGCGACGAGGTCTCACCGTCCTGTTGTGGATCCTGGTTCTGGGCGGGGTCGGATTTGCCGCGTCGTCCGCACCGCCCCCTCCCACCGACACTTTTTCCATGCCAGGTACCGAGTCCCAGAAGGCCCTCGACCTGCTGAAGGAGAAGTTTCCGGCCGCAAGTGCCGACGGCGCCTCGGCCCGGGTCGTGGTCCGCGTGCCGGCGAACGAGAAGATCTCGGATCCCAGGCCGAAGAAGAACGTGGCCACTCTTGTCGCCGAGCTGGCGAAGGCCCCACAGGTCGTTGCGACGTCCGATCCGTTCACAACGGGCGCCGTCAGCAAGGACGGCACGTCGGCCTACACGATCGTCACGTACAAGGTTGCCGCCCTGAAGATCTCCGACGACGCGCACAACGCCCTGAAGAAGGCGGCCGACGACGCTCGCGCGAACGGGCTCGTGGTCGAGATGGGCGGCGACGCGGTCCCCGTGAAGCAGGCGACGAGCGGCACGTACGAAAGCATTGGCATCGGTGTCGCCGCCCTCATTCTCCTGACGACCTTCGGTTCGCTGGTAGCGGCGGGCATGCCGCTGCTCACCGCCGCTGTTGGGGTCGGCATCGGCGTCTCCGCGATCGGCGCCCTGGGCAGCACGCTTGGCCTGTCCTCGACCACCACCACCCTGGCCCTGATGATCGGCCTGGCCGTGGGGATCGACTATGCCCTGTTCGTCATCTCTCGCTATCGCGCCGAGATGGCCGAGGGCCGGGAGCGGGTGGAGGCCGCCGGCCGGGCGGTGGGCACTGCGGGCTCCGCCGTGGTCTTCGCGGGCCTTACGGTCATCGTCGCCCTCGCCGGGCTTGCTGTCGTCAACGTCCCGATCCTTACGAAGATGGGCTTGGCGGCGGCGGGAACCGTCGCGATCGCCGTTCTGGTTGCCGTCACCCTCGTGCCTGCACTGCTCGGCTTCGCCCCGTTCAAGGTGCTGCGCCGCAGGGACCGTAAGCGGATCGCGGGCAAGCCGCTGTCCGGGCGTCAGCGTCGCAAGGCCGCGAAAGAGGCCGCCCGGCAGCGGCCGAATCTGGGTGCTCGGTGGGCGGCCTTCGTCCTGCGCCGTCCCGTCGTCGTCCTACTGTTCGGGGTGCTCAGCCTCGGAGTCGTCGCCGTTCCCGCGACCCGGCTGGAGCTCGGCCTGCCCAGCGAAGGCACCATGGCCCCCGATACCACCCAGCGCAAGGCGTACGACATGTTGTCGGAGTCCTTCGGCCCCGGCTTCAACGGGCCTCTGATGGTTGCCATCGAGGCCCACGACGCCAAGTCCGTGGGGAAGGCTGTTGTCGCCAAGCTGTCCGGCGAGCCCGGCGTCGCCCAGGTGGGCGCGGTGACCCCGAACAAGGCGGGCGATACCGCGATCGTCAACGTCGTACCGGACAAGGGGCCTGCGGACGACCAGACGAAACAGCTGGTCAAGAACCTGCGTGGCGACCTCGCCCCGGTCGGGCGTGCCCATGACGCCGAGGTCTTGGTGAGCGGGCAGACAGCCATGTTCATCGACTTCTCCAACACCCTCACTGACGCGTTGCTGCCCTACCTCGCCCTCGTGGTCGGTCTCGCCTTCCTGTTGCTGATCCTTGTCTTCAGGTCGCTCATCGTGCCGTTGAAGGCAGCTCTCGGATTCCTATTGTCGGTGTCCGCGGCGCTCGGCGCCCTTGTAGCGATCTTCCAGTGGGGCTGGCTCGCCGACATCGTGGGGGTCGACCAGCCGGGTCCGATCATCAGCACGCTGCCGATCATCATGATCGGTGTTGTCTTCGGCCTTGCCATGGACTACGAGGTCTTCCTGGTAACCCGGATGCGTGAGGCCTACGTCCATGGGGAGTCGACTCGCCAGGCGGTCGTCACCGGCTTCCGGCACGGTGGCCGCGTGGTCGCTGCGGCCGCACTCATCATGACCAGCGTCTTCTCCGGCTTCATCGTGCAGGACAACGTCTTCGTGCGGATGATCGGCCTCGGCCTCGCCCTGGCGGTCCTCTTCGATGCTTTCGTCGTCCGCATGGCTGTTATCCCGGCGCTCTTCGCCCTCCTCGGCGACCGCGCGTGGTGGCTGCCGAAGTGGCTCGACCGGATATTGCCCGACATGGATGTGGAAGGCGAGAGGCTGTCGCGCCGACCTGTGGTCCAGCGCGGCCCGCGGCCACTGCGCGAACCCAAGTACACCCGCTGACGTGTGCCATGGGGGCCGGTTCCGAGCGTGCAACCGGCCCCACAATCGGTGAGAAGTCGTGCGCCGCGTGGCTACCGCGCCTGTTGCGCCGTGGTGCGGCACGACGTCGAGGTGAACCCGTACAGGCGCCGAAAGGTGTATGCGGCGGAGACGAGGGCCATGTGGTGGTACCAGCCGAGGAACGAGCGTCCCTCGAAGTCCAACAGCCCGAAGTCCTGCTCCATGGAACCGACCACGGCCATCGTCTCGTTCTGCAGCGCGGCGATCGAAGTGACCTCCGCGACAGGCTGATGGGCGAGGCTGGTGAGCCACAGTGGGCCCGGCACACGGTTGGGGCCCTGTTCGGTGAAGAGCCGGTAGAGGGGGCCGGGCGAGCGCCCATGGGGGTTGTCCGGCAGATGGACGAGCGACGTCTGGATGGGTGTGATGCGCTGCTGCCCGTCCGTGGGGGAGACGACAGCCGTCTCTGCCCCTTGCGAGAGGATCAGGGTCCTTGCGCTTACGGGAGCTATGGCGCTCTCGCCGGCGTGCAGCACCGCCAGGTGGGGTGGCACCGTGACGACGAAGTCCCTGCGACGCTTGGCGAGTCCGTGCAGCAGGTACCCCACGTCGGGTTCGTCGCTCATGTCGACGAGGACGACGGAGGACGTGGAGTTCGTGCGGGCCGACAGCCGGTCGACGAGCCCGAGTACGTGCGCCCACAATGGCCGGTACTGCTCGGAGTCCGGTATGCGTGCCTCACGGCGCCGTCTGGGGTCCTGCGTCCAGGTCGTCGGCAAGTACAGGCACCAGTCGACGGGAACCTGAGCGGTTCCTACGCACAGGAAGGAGCCCAGTCCCAGTTGGCAGTTGAGCGTACGGGCCGAAGGCAGATCGAAGTAGCGGTGGACACCCACCGATCGGTCACCGCGCTTCGGCAGGACGGCCCGACCGATGGACCAGACGGGGGCCGGTCGATGGTCCGTCACCAACTGTGTGAGTTCCCCCATGACTTCGTCGAAGTCCCATGGACTGAGGCTGACGAACTGCCGTAGAGACTGCACGGCGGACGGGTCGCGGGAGACTGCGGTGGCGAGCCGGCGTACAGACTTCTTTCCCGACGTGACGAGCAGCCCTCTCAGATAGGTGTGCGCCCAGTTGCGTTGATCAATTCGACGTAAGCTCTTGAAGATCTTCCGACTGTAATGGTCCAGGGTTAATTCGGAACCGTTGGCGTAAGTCGCGTCTTGTGAAGTCGGTGAGGTGTCTGATTGGACAGTGTTCATGCCGCAATAACTCCCCCGATGTTACTGAGCGTTGGGGGGAGTCTAGGGGGTGTGCCAGTGTGGCGCCACTCTCTGGAGTTGTCTGATTGGTTCTGGCGTCTTGAATGGCATGTAGTCCTGGGGAGTGATGAGGCGAGGAAGTGGCTGGATTCGGCTCATACCTTCTGGGTCGGCCTTCATCACTCCTTGGGAGGGTGCCTGCCCGTGATTGTCGGCCGTAGGGCTCGGACCCTGCGGTCACAAGGCTATGACCTGCAAGAACGTGAGACCTGTCTCTCCTGATGAGGAGGATTGGGGGTGGACTCGGGGCGGGCTGTGATGGGTTGCGGCTGCCTCCTCTAGGTGTTGTAGGCTCTGCGTGCGTACTCAAATCACGCCATTCGGCAAACTCGGCCGCTAAGATTTCATTAAGAGGTTCGAACTCTGCAAAGTAGTGTTCGATGGCGCCAAGATCCTTGAAGTTGGCATCGTTGTCGGGATTTACTCGGGGCCGCGGCGGTTGGTCATCTCGACCTTGGCAGGGAACCGTGCAACAGCTGGTTCAAGCAGGTCGCCCGTAGGTATCTGCGGGCGATGGTCACCGCGCTGGGCATGTATGTGCAAAGAAGGGGGGTGAACGCTTTCTGCATTCGATGGAGAGCCACCGCGAACCCGACCGGTTTATACGCGCGTTACCACGGAGGCGTGATGACGAAACAGGTCGACGACTACAGAGAATCCAAGGCGCTCAAATTCGGCAATACCGAAGAGCGCATGCCGAAAACCCGCAGGGCCGGCGGGGTGGAATCACGGTGCGATCAGGTACTCACAACGAAGGTAGGGCTGCATATACCCGTAGGGCTCGCCTTCGAGGAGTGGGAACGCGCCGGGCGTCAGCTCTCCGGGCTGCTCAACTCGTCGTCCTGGTGGCTCGGGGACTGGCTCATCTACGGTAAGGACCAATACGCCGACCGCTATGAACGCGGCATCCGTGCGGCCGGCCTTCAGTATCAGACGTTGCGCAACTATGCCTGGGTTTCCCGGCGGTTCGAACTACACCGGCGGCGGTCGGCGCTCAGCTTCCAGCACCACGCCGAACTGGCTTCGTTGCCCGTTGATGAGCAGGAGGCCTGGCTCGATCGTGCCGAGCGGATGAAATGGAACACCAAGCAACTGCGCAACGCCATCCGGGCCGAACGCGAGGGTGCCTCGGAGCAGACGAACGCCGTGGCGGCGACACGTCGGCTCGCCGTGCCCGACAGCAGGCTCCAATGGTGGCACAAGGCGGCGGCCCATTCCGGCACCGAGCTGGAAGAGTGGGTGACGGCCACGCTCGACGCCGCCGCCAGTCAGGTGTTGATGGAGGCCGACCAGCATCTGCCTCTCGATTGACCGACCATCGGCCTGTACGACGGTCACGTCGGAGGCTGGCGGACGTGACCGTCCGGCGCGGTGAACGTTGCGGGGTTCGCACAGCAAGGGGTGCGGACCCCGCGCCATGGAAAATACTGTTACGGCAGGCGGTCCATGAGATCCGCCGTCTGTGCGTGCCGGGTGCACCCGCGCCCGGCGAACGACTGCGCCACCCGCTCGCGAACCTCGGGGCGCTGTTCCTGGCTGAGCTTGAACATTCCCTCGGCCTTGGTCACCCGGACACGGAAAGCTCCCACGCCCGGCACTATCTTCCGGAAATAGTCGATGGATTCACGCATGTCCCAGCTGTCGCCGAATTCCTTCTCGAACGCTCGTACCGTCGCCTGTACGACGCCCAGTGTCTCCTCTGTCGACTCGACCTTTTCTACCTCTCCGCGCACGTGCACCGAGGTGAAATTCCAGGTAGGGGCAGCCGGAGTAATTCCGTAAACAGTGGGGGAGACGTAAGCGTGCGGTCCGGTGAATGTCAGCAGGATCATCGACCCGGTGTCCAGTGCCGCCCAGTGCGGATTGGCCCGGTTCATGTGACCCAGCAAAGGCATCCCGGACAAGTCCGCGGCGGGTAGTCCCTCCCATCGAGGGTCGGTTATGACCGGAAGATGGGTGGCGATTGGTCCGTCGCCGAGAGTTCCGTTGCTGGCCATCAGCGCCAGAGGGTTTCCGCGCATCAGGTCGACCATCCATGAAACGTCCGGTTCCCGGTAGTGGTTGGGGACGAACATGCGGCACTCACCCTTCGTGGTGTGACGGGAACAGGAACTTTGCGACGTTGAGTCCGCGAGACGCTGCAATGACGCTGTGAAGGTTCGGCTATTCGACGAAACCGTATTACTGTCCTGTCGGCAGGACAACCGGGCTCTCCAGCATGGCCTACGGTCGTCGTTGAAGCAATGAAAGGGAAGGCCGACACCTGCGAAAAATGCATCAGAAGCCGAAAGATGGATGCCGAATGCACTGATTAAAATTTTCGGCCGGTTTCCACGCGACAGTCAGTACATTCGTTGGAGGCTCAGGTCCGCCCTCGGGGAATTCAGAGCAAGCGCTTACTGACCTTGGACTCGGGTTGTCCTTGGTGTGAGTGATGGTTTTCGGTGAGGCATCCGTCGAATGTGATGGGGCGGTGCTGGAAAGTCGCCTGCGCCGTAGCAGCGACCAAGATGGCCTCGGCCAGATGGAGATCCGGTGGGTAGGGCTCGTAACACGATCATGATCGGTGTTTCTTCAGGCATCTCCAGCCGATGAGTGCGCAGGCGAGGGATACGAATGCGTCGTGCAATTCGGTGCGGCGTTCCCAGCGGAGGGCGAGGCGTTCGATGTGGTGGAGCAGGGCGAAGCTCTGCTCCACGACGTAGCGGAGTTTGCCCAGGCCCTGCATGTTCGGTGCTCCTCTGCGGGGAATGACGGCAGGATCCGGCGCTTGCCCAGTTGGCGGCGGTTGGCCTTGGAGTCGTAGCCCTTGTCGCCGAGCAGGGCGTCGGGGCGACTGCATGGTCTGCCGGGGATGCCGTCGACGAGGGCGAGGGTCTGGGTGATGTCGTTGACGTTGGCTGCGGTGGTGATGACTTTGAGTTAGGAGCCGCGTCCACCACAGATCAGGTGGTGTTTGCTGCCCGTTTTCCGCCGGTTGACCAGCGACGGACCGGTGTCGGGGCCCCCTTTTTCGCGCGGATGTGGGAGCCATCCACGCACGCTCTCGACCAGTCGAGCTCGCCGGCGGCGTTTAGTTCAGCGAGCAGGATGCGGAGCAACTGGTCGAAGACATCGGCCTGCTGCCATCGCTCAAGCCTGCGCCAGCAGGTCTGCCCGGAGCCGAATTCCAGTTCCAGGGGCAGGAGTTGCCAGGCCATGTCGTTGTAGAGGACATACAGGACGCCCTGCAGGCAGAGCTGGTTCGCCACCGGCCGCGGCCCCGGCGACCGCTCCGGCCAGGGTGGCAGTAGGGGTCCGACCAGGACACATCAACAAGATCGTGCTACGAGCTCATAGAGGCGAATCAGGGGAGTGGGGAATGGTCATACGCAAGAGATCAAGGACCGGCATGGTCGGTCTGGCGGTACTCATGTTGACGGTCACCGCTTTCACGGGTTCAGCGCAGGCGTCGCGGGACGCGGCCTTCACGGCGGTTGAGCATCCTGCGACCCAGGGCGCGATGGACGCGGCTGTGAGGGCGGGCGTCCCCGGTATCACCGCGGAAGCACGTGACGTCGAGGGAGGCTGGAAGTCGGCGTCGGGTGTGGGGGACCTGAGGACGGGTGTGCCGCGGGGTAGCAACGACCGGTTCCGCGTCAGCAGTATCAGCGATACGTTTGTGGCGACGGTCCTGCTTCAGATGGAGGCGGAGAAGCGGCTCGACCTTGATGATGCCGTGGCACGTCACCTGCCCGGCCTGTTGTCGGGTTTTGGCAATTACGGCAGCGAGATCACCGTGCGGCAGCTTCTCAACCACACCAGTGGTCTGTTCGACTACCTCGCCGACCCGACGTACGCAGAGACGTACCTGGAGGGAGAGGGCTACCTCCGGCACCGCTTCGATACCCTGACGCCGGAGCAACGCGTGAAGGTGGCGCTGTCCCACGTGCCGTTGTTCGCACCTGGTGCCAGGCACTCGTTCTCCACGACCAACGATGTCCTGGCGGCGCTGATCGTCGAGAAGGTCGCCGCCAGGTCGTATGAGGACGAGGTGCGTGACCGTATCCTCGAACCTCTGGGGCTCAGGGCGACCTCTTTTCCCGGGAACAAAGTCCGTCTGCCGCGGCCGGCTAGCCGCAGTTATTCCAGGCTTTTCGCCTCGCAGCCGGATCGGATCGACGATGTCACCGAGGTGAACGGATCACAGAACTGGGGCAGCGGCGACATCATCTCCAGTGCGGCGGATCTGAACCGGTTCTACGCGGCCCTGATGCGAGGGAAGCTGCTGCCGCCGCGGCAGTTGAAGGAGATGAAGACGACCATCGACAACCCTGATTTCCCGGGCGCGTCCTATGGCCTCGGCATCGAACGGTTTCAGCTGAGCTGCGGCACCACGCTCTGGTATCACGACGGGGGCATGGTGGGGTGGCTGACACTGGCCGCCACTACAGAGGACGGCCGTCACCAACTCACGCTCGACTACAACGCGAACTGGGGGGCGGAGACCATCCTGCCCATCGTGAGCGCCGAGTTCTGTCCCTCGCCTTCCTGATCCGGGCTGGCGACTGGACCCCAAGGCGACAGTTCTTGAGGAGCTCTTACTGTGCGACTCTGAAGCTCCTATAGATCGTCAAGTGGCTGGAGATGTTGATGGTGCGCTGGTGAGGTGGTGGTAGACCTCTCGCGCGACGAAGCGCTTGGGGCACCTGAAGATGTCTCTCGTCTTGAGCCCTTCGAGGGTGCGTCGTGCGACGTAGTCGCGGGTGCGTGGGTCGTGACGCATGCGGACCAGGACGATGGTGTGCAGCGCGCGGTTGGCCTGGCGGTCGCCGCCGCGGTTGAGTCGATGGCGATCCGTGCGGCCCGAGGATGCCGGCACGGGTGCAGCCGCACATAGATGGGCGAAGGGCGCCTCCGAGGCGAGCCTGTCGGGGTTGTCCCCAGCGGTGACCAGCAACTGCCCGGCGGTTTCGGTCCCGACGCCTGGTAGCGCGAGCAAGCCGGGTGCGGTGTGGGTGATCAGGGCGCGCAACTCGGCGTCCGCGTCCGCGATCTCTTGGCTCAGGTGCTGGTATCGCTTGGCCAGGCGTTTGAGCGCGAGTTTGACGACGGCGGCCGGGGTGGTCAGATCGGAACCGGGTCGGCTGGCGGCCAGACGCCGTATCAGCTCGGTGGTGGTCAGCGAGCGCAGGGCTTCGCGAGTCGCCGCGGGCGCGGTGATGATCAGTGATTTGAGCTGGTTGATGGTCTGGGTGCGGGCCTTGATAGCGCTGGCGCGTACCACGCGGAGTGTGCGGATTGCCTCGACCGTGCCGTCGCGGTCCTTCGGGGTGCCGTTGGCACGGCCGGAGAGCACTGCGGTAGCGGCCGCGTAGGCGTCGATGGGGTCGGATTTGCCTGCGGCGCGGCGAGCTCGACGATCGGGTCGGTCCACTTCGACCAGGGTCATCTCGTTGGCACGCAGATACCGGGCCAGTTCGGCACCGAAGGATCCGGTGCCCTCCATGCCAACCATCAGCACCCGGCCGTGCGAGCGCAGCCACGCCAGGAGGCGCCGATAGCCTTCAGGTGTGGTGGGGAATGCCTCGGTGGCCAGGCGCCGGCCGATGGTGTCGATGACGGCAGCCTGGTGGACGTCGGTGTGGGTGTCGATCCCGCCGATCACTTCGATGGGCTGTGGCATGGCGGCCGGGTTGGTCTTCCGTGCGCGGTCGTGTGGGCTCGCGCGTACCGGCTCGGCGGAAGGACACAACTGTGATGGGACCGCCTCGGTCAAGCTCCTATGAGGTCACGATCGCCGAGCCGGTACGCGCAGTGACACCGCTCGGCAGGTCGACGATTCAGAGTGAGGACAGCCGGAGCGTCAATCGGGGATTGGGTCAGACCCACGAGCGGTGCCTCCCGCATCCTCACAGTCGGGGATCTTGGTTGAGGGGTCACTTTCCTTGACGCCACCACAAGGGGCGGGGGAAGCCATGCGACACAAGGAATTGCTGAAACGCTGTCGGTCGGCGAGGGCGGTAGGTCGCGTTCTGGGGATCCTGTTCGATAAGGCGTTCGATGTTCACGGCGATCGCGGTCAGGACGTGCTGGACGTGAGTCTTGGGAAGGCCGTGGTAACGGCAGCGGCGCGCCCGGTGGCCATGGGCCAACTCGGCGATTGTGCCTTCGACTCCGGAGCGCACGGCGTAGAGCCGGCGCCAGGCGGGGTCCTGCTGGTCGGCGCGGTCCCAGGAGTGGATCGAGCCCCAGTCGTGTCCGACCAGGTGCACCGGGCGGTCGGGGCTCACGGCGTCGAGAACCGCCTCCAGGTCGGCTTCCAGGCGGGACATCCGGTAGGCGCGCAGACCTCTGGGCCGGTGGGAGGCACCGGCTCCCCGCACGTCGAAGGCGGTGACGTGGAATTGGTCGGCCAGGCGCTCGGCGACCGGGCGCCACACGGCGCTGGTGTCCGGATAGCCGTGGACCAGCACCACCGCAGGAGCCGTGGACGCTCCCCATTGGTAGGCGGCCAACTCCACGCCGTCCCCTGCGATCCGACGGGCGGCCGGGCCGGTCATCGGCCACCACCGGCAGGGGCCAACTCGCCGTAGTCCAGACCGCCGTGGAAGAAGCTGGGCCGCACCGGCCAGTGCCGCTTGAAGGGGGCCAGCTCCGAGGAGGGCAGGATCTGCAGCCAGCGCGGATCGCGCCGGCTGAGGTCGGCGAGGGTCTTCTCCTTGACCATGGAGTCGTACTGGTCGAGAGAGTCCTCTTCAGTCCTGGCGGATGGTGATCGTCGTCCAGAGTCCGACGTGTATGTGGTCGCCGTCCTTCAACGGCGCCGGCACGTAGGGGGAGATGGGGTCCTCGGCGCCGTTCACCGTGGTGCCGTTGGTGGAGCCCTTGTCGATGAGGGACCAGGTGGAGTCGGGTTGCTGGACGAGGAGGGCGTGTTCGTGAGAGACGCCTGGGTCTTCGGGGGCACTGTCGAGGTCGATGAAAGGAGGCTCGCCCGTGGACTGGTGGCGACGGCCGATCGTGATCACGGTGCGGGTGAGGGGGATGTGGAGGTCGGGGGAGTAGGTGGGGACGTACAGTCCCTGGTCCTCGGGCTCGCTGTGCGCCATCACCCTGGCGAAGTAGTCGTGGTCGACGCGGACCGTGGCGGTCCAGGTCGGTGAGCCGGTGGGACCTTCCGCGCGACGAGAGGGCTGCAAGAGAGATGACTGGGGGACGGAGACGGCGCCGGCCCGGGTGACGAAGTTGTAGCGGCATCCCTCGCAGAACTGGGCGAGATCCTCGCGGGGCGTACCGCAGTTGGGGCAGAGTTCGGCGGCGGAGGGCGCCGGGGCGGAGGACATGCGGTGGCCGCACACCTCGCACCAGTCGTCGGTCTCGGACTGGTGGCCCTTCGGGCAAGTCGGCATCTCGTTCTTTCCCTCTCTGCTCCTCTGCGTGTGGAGAGCGCTATTTCTTGACCCGTACGGTTTTCGTCGAGCGTGTTTCCAGGGTCATTTCGTCCGCGTTGGCCACCCGCGCCTTGAGCCGCACGGTGCCGCTCGCGGCGTCGACGACATCGACCACCTTGGCCAGCAGCTTCGAGGTGTCCTCGTTGCCGGACGCGCTGGCCAGCTGGACGGCGCGACCCAGCTTGGCGGTCGCGGAGTCGAAGTCGCCCTGCTTGCGGGCTTCCAGGCCCTCCTGGATGACCTGGGCGAGTTCGGCCTGGCCGGTGTAGTGGGCGACTTGGGGGTTGATGCGGGTGGAGGCGGCCATGTCGTCGGTCCAGCAGGCACGTACGAGGGCCTGGGCGACCGGCTGAGTCGTGCCGTCCGGCTGCGGGATCACGAGAGAGATCCGGGCGGCCAGCATTTCCTCGCCGACCTCGCTGCGGGGGACCTGGATACAGACGTGGTAGTCGCGGGACTCGTCGCCCCAGGAGCCGGTGGGGTAGTCACCGGCGCGGGGGCCGGCTTCGGTGCTGCGGAGGGTCAGGTCCTCGACCGTGGGGGCGACCTGCTTGACCCACTTGACCTTGGAGCCCTGTGGGGTCCACACGCGCAGCGCGACGTCGGCGACGCCCTTGCCCATCGCGTTCTCCATCATCTGCCGGAAGTCGTCGGCCAGGCCGGAGGGGTCGGCGACGATGTCCACGGAGCCGAGCAACGCCGAGGCCACTTCGGTGAGTTCCTTGACCTCCCAGTCCGTGCCGACGCCTCGGGCGTCGCAGGTGAAGCGTCCGGCGCAGGCGTTGAGTACGGCCCGTAGCGCCCCGGGCTCCTCGTGCTCGTTGCGGCCGTCGGTGAGCAGGATGCCGTGGCGTATCGGGACGTCGACCGTGGCGAGCAGCTCGTCGGCGAGCCACAGCCAGCTGCCGATCGCGGTGCCACCGTCCGCGGCGAGCTTGCCCACGGCCTGCTTGGCCTGGTGGCGGGTGGCGGGATCGGCCACGGCCAGTTGGCCGTCGGCGGGATAGACCTCGTAGGCCGCGTGGGTGCCGGCGATCACGGCGAAGGCGACGCCGTCGCGGATGGTGTCGATCGCTGCGGCGGTCGCGTCGCGGGCGTTCTGCATCTTGGTCGGCGGGTTGTCCATCGAACCGGAGCAGTCGACCATGATGACAACGGCCGCGTCCGGAGCGGGTATTCGGGTCGGGTCTGCAGTTCCCAGCGGCAGGCCGCCGAGAGTACCGCCGCCGGTCGCGGTCACGGTGACGATCGCGTTGACTTCACGGCCGCCCTCCGGCAAGTACTCGTTCTGGTAGATGTCGACGGCGAACTGCGGCACGTCCGACTTGGAGAAGACAGCCATCGATTGCGCTCCTTAGCGTGCTTTACGCGGGGTCGTGTTCGGTGGGCCTGGCAGGCACCGGGATCGGGAGGACCGCGACCGTCACGTTGTCGCGGCCGCCCCTGTCGAGCGCCACTTGCAGCAGAACCCGCGCGCACCGCAGGGGGTGCGCGCGGGCGTCCGCCGGCACCGCCGAGGCCAACTCCTCGGCGGATTCTGCGTAGTTCCACAATCCGTCGGTGCACACCACCACGACCCCTGGTCCGTCTGGCTCGAAGGACGTGGTGTGCGGGTCGAGTTCGGGCGCGTCCGCGCCGAGCCAGGCGGTGATGGCATGCGCGCGGCTGTCCGCGTATGCCTCCGCCTCGGACAGCAGGCCGGCCGAGACCATCCGGGCCGCCCACGAGTCGTCCTCGGTGAGGCGCGAGGCGGGTGTGTCGCGGTCGTCCGGGATCCAGTACGCGCGGCTGTCGCCGATCCAGCCGACGGTGACGACCTTGCCGGAGGCGATGGCGCTCACGCAGGTGCAGGCCGGGGTGTTGTGGTGTGGGGCCTGGTCCGGTTCGGGGTCCTCGGCAGCGAGGTCGGTGACGGCCTGGCCCGCGGCCAGTAGCGCCTCACGCGTCGCGTCCTCGAACGAGTTGCCGCGCCGCAGCGCTTCGAGTAGTGACGCGTTGGCGCGCTCGGCGGCTGCCGCCGACGCGTCGTCCGGGCGGTGGGCGGACGACACCCCGTCGCACACCACGGCCACCACAACAGGCGTACCGTTGCGCAGAGTTGACGCTGACAGCGCGAACGCGTCCTCATTGCGGTGGTGCCGCAGCCCTCGGTCACTGACCGCCGCCGCACCCTCCAACTCCTGCTCCTGGTGGTCGCGTTGGCGCGGCTCCTCGAAGGTCGGCTCGGGGGACTGACTCGCCGCCGAACTCCCCCTGGAGAGCGTGCCGTTGGAGGCCAGCTCTGTGCCGCATACGCCACAGAACCTGTCGTCGGGCTCCAGGGGTTCGGCGCAGCAGGGGCTGGCGATTGGTTGCACCATGTGTCACACCCACGTCCAGGGGCGGAAACGATTGGCCCGCTCCACCAGTTCGACCGCTGAGCTGTCCTGCTGGGCGAGCCGGGCCAGCACTCGGTAGGAGCGCTCCATGCCGAAGCGCAGCCCACGCTCGGTCAGGGGGCAGTCCAACAGCCTGACCCCGGTGGCCTCCGGGCCCGCGCCGGGGCTGCCGGAGAGCACCCAGTCGAGTGCGCTGCCCAGTACTTCGGTGGCGAGCTGTTCGCGCCGCTTGGCGTCGATACCGAGCTGCCGAAGCTCCTCCACCTGGACGGCTGCCGCCCGTAGGTCTTCCAACGGCAGTTCCTGCGGCGGCCGTTCGCGCAGCCGGGCACGTATCGCGGCGACCCGGGCCGCGGTGAAGTGGATCGAGGCTTCCGGCACCGACTCCAACGCCGCTACGGCCCCGGCCCGTTGGCGCGAGGCGAGCAGCACGCGGGCGAGGCCGAACGCCGCGCTGACATAGCGCTCGTCGGTGCTCCACACCAGCCGGTAGTATTCGGCGGCCTTCTCCAGTCGGCCCAGCGTCTCGGCGCAGATGCCCAGCGCCAGCTTGGGCGCGGACTCGCCAGGGAAGGCGTCGTACACGGCGTCGAAGGCCAGCGCGGCACTCTCGTGGTCGCCGGTCGCCAGCGCGGTCAGACCCCGGTGCCACACCACGCGCCAGTCGTCGAGGTCGTCGTCGGCCAGCGCTGTCAGCATGTGCGTCGCCGCGTCGATGTCATCCGTCTCCAGCCTTGCCCGCAGGTCCCGCAGCCGTATCTCGACGGAGTCCACGGGCGCCGACCGCAAGGCCGTGATCAGCTCCGCCGGTACGGCGGCGGCCAGACCCGCCAGGAACTTGGCGTTGGGGTCGGTCGGGTCCACCAGCGGCACCGGCAGCGCGAGGGCGGCGGCCCGTGCGTCGAGCCGCGCGACGGTGAGCGCGGCACCTGCCTCGGCCTCGCCCGCCGGGCCGGAAACCTGCGCCGGCACGGTGTACGGCGTACCGGCCGGGGGTGGGGTGTTCCCGAAGAAGACACCGCTCGCCGACGGGCCGGAGCCGGACGCGATTGCCTTGCCCGCCGGGCGACTTGGCCGTATGCCGAGGGATCCGTTCGGCGACCGGCGCGGGGCGCCGCGCCGTACCGCGAGCGTGTGCGCGCCGAGGGTGGAGGTGTTGCCGTCCAGGGGTTCGACCAACTTGTCCTCGACGACCCGCAGTTCCTGCCCGAAGACGCTGGACAGGGCGGGGCGGGGCTTGCCGGTCTGTGAGGCCACGATCTCGCGCAGGACGCCGAGGAGCTGGTCCGTCATTTCCTCGGCGGAACCGAAACGTCTGTCGGGGTCGGGGTCGGTGGCCCGGACGAGGAGCCGGTAGAAGGACTCGTACTGCGAGAAGACGGGGATCTTGTCGGGGCCGGGGAGGCTGTCGACGAAGACGGTCGTGTAGCCCTGGAAGTCGAAGGTGAGGATGGCGAGCGCGCGGGCCACCGTGTAGAGGTCGGAGGTGACGGACGGGCCGAACTCGGCGACTTCCGGCGCCTGGTAGCCGATCGTGCCGTAGATCGCGGAGTCCTCGTCGTCCATGTGGCGGACCGCGCCCATGTCGATGAGTTCGAGCCGGTCCTCCTGCTGGATGGCGTTGTCTATCTTGAAGTCGCAGTACAGCAGCCCGCGTTTGTGGAGGTGGCCGAGGGCTTCCAGGGCCTCGATGGCGTATGCGATGGCTTGCTCGACCGGCAGCGGCTCGCGCTGGCCGTCCGGGCCGCGCCGCTCGTCGGCGATCTCCTTCAGGGATTTGCCGCCGACGTACTCCATGACGATGTAGCCGTCGAGCGAGCCCGTGCGCTGGTCGAGATGCTCGACGAAGTTGTAGATGCGGACGATGTTGGGGTGTTCGATCTCGGCGAGGAACCGCCGTTCCGAGACGGCGGCGGCCAGCGCGTCCTCGTCGCCGGTGTCGAGCAGGCCCTTCAGGACCACCCAGCGGTCGCTGACCGCGCGGTCGACGGCGAGATAGATCCAGCCGAGCCCGCCGTACGCGAGACAGCCAACGACCTCGTACTGGTCGCGGACGAGATCGCCCGCCCGCAGCTTGGGGGTGAAGGAGTACGGGTGGCCGCACTTGGCGCAGAAGCCGTCCGCGCGCCCCGGGCGCCCGTCGCGGCTGCGGCTGACCGGCATGCCGCAGTCGCTCTTGCCGCAGTACCGGTTCCGTTCGGGGACCTCGGGGTTCTCCAGGACGGAAGTGGCCGGGTCGGGACGGGGGATGGGCGGTACGGCGACCAGGCCGGCGCCGAGTCTGGCGCGGGTCGGTCCGCTGCCGCCGGTGACCGTGGTGCGCACGGTCACCGGGGTACCGCCGACGCTGCCCGTGAGGGTGTGGGACAGCCGGCTGAGTGTGGAGCGGGGTGAGGGCGAGGAGTTGTTCCCGGAGTTCTTCGGGCCCTCGCTCGCGGGTGACGCCCCTGTACGCCCGGCGCCCACCCGTTGGGGCACTGGGGCACGCCCGCAGATGTCGCAGTACAGTTCGCCGCCGCCGACGTCCTCGATGGTTCCGGTGCAGCCCGGGCGTTGGCACTTGGTCATGGTGTCCACCTTGTTCCCCATCGGATGTTCATGCGCAGGTCACCGCCTCTCCCGGGGCCCGCGAGTCTTCTGGACGGCGGGGTGGTTCCAGCGGGTCCGCGGCACGGAAATCACCCCGCAAGCCGATGTCAGGCACTCTCGCGCCCGAACGGAGGGAACTCGGCCAGGGTGCGGCGCAGACCGATGACGGCGAGGGCGGCGATGACGAACACGGCGCCGGAGAGGCCCAGCGGTCCGGACAGCGCGCTGCCGGCACCTCCGGCGGCGGACTTCTCGTAGGCATCCGTGTTGATTTTGATCAGTTTCTGCAGTGCGGTGTCGAACTGCCCGAAAGCCCAGTTGGAATCGCCGGGCTTGTAGCTCACGCAGTACGCGATCGCCCCGGTCAGGTCCCCGGAGGTGGCGAGGGCGCGTATGCGGCGGTCGTCCTTTTGGTACACCTGGTAGGCGGCGACGACGACTTCGGCCTGCTTGCGCTCGCCCTTGAACGTGATGTTGCGGAACTCGTCGCCGAAGAAGCCGGTGAAAGGCAGGTCTTCCTGATCGGCCCGGTAGGCGTTCATGGCGGCGGCGGACCGGGCGTCCCAGACGCGGATGGTGGCGCCGGGCAGATGCATGAGCTGCTGGGTCTTGTCGAAGAAGTGCTGTTCGTGTTCGGCGGCGTTCGGCTGGTCCAGCAGGTAGCGGGACTCGTCGGCGTTGGCGTCGTAGGCGACGGCGCGGGCCCGGGTGAGGGCGACGACCGAGTCGTAGGCGTCGCGGCGAGCGCCGTGCAGGTACTCCTGCTGGCCGGAGATCTGCACGGTCGCGGTGATGGAGACGCCGATGGCGATCAGGACCGCGGCCGCCAGGGCCGGATTCACGAGGCGTCGGAACCGGACGGCGAGGAAGAGCTGGAGGACGAGGAGTACGACGGTCAGCAGCAGGCCGGCGGTGAGGACGGCGATCCGGGCCGAGGACAGCTTGTCCGTGGTGGTGGTGTAGGTCGTGTTGAAGGCGATGTTGTTCGCTGTGACCAGTTGGTCGGCCTCCGGGAGGAGGCGGGTGCGCATCAGGTCCGTGGTGGACCGGTAGGCGGCCAGTGTGCCCGGGTCGGTCTTCCCTGCGGCGTAGCCCTTCTGCTTGCCGAGGAGCAGCGCGTGGGACGCGCCTTCCTCGTAACTGCCGAAGTCGGCGATGGCCTGCGCGACGGACGCTTCGGCCACCGGATCACCCTGGGCGGCGACCGAGAGGTCTCGGAGGTAGACGCCGGCTTGGTTGCGCCGCTGGTTGTAGATGTGGGCGGCGGTGCTGCGGTCGTCGGTGAGTTCCGAACTGGTGCCGAACATCAGCTGGTTGGCGAGCTGGGCGTCCATGTCGTTGAGCGTGAAGTACAGGCCGGTGGCGCTGGTGATCTGGGGTGCGGAATGGTTCCGGATGTCCGACCAGGAGGAGCGTGCGAACAGACCGGTCACGACGAGCGCGACGATGAGCAGGGCCGAGGCGCTCAACGTGGCGCCGCGCAGCAGTCTCAACCACTGGGGGACGGTTGTCGGGAGGCGGCCGCGCCACAGCTTCGGCGGTCTGAGGCGCGGCCTGCGTATTCCGCGGAGTGGCCGGCGTATTCGGCTGTTGGGGGAGACACGCGGTTCGCGGTGCCTCCCTCGGGAAGGCCGGGGGGAGTTGGCCCCCATCGGAGCCGACGCCTGGGGCGGTGCCGCAGGGCGCTGTTCCGTGGCGCTGGTGTCCGGCATTGCGTTGAGTCCCCTTCGCACTGCGGAGCGGCCTGCGCCGCGCCTTCCGCGAGCGCCACTCTTACGCCTCGAACGGGGAACAACCCTGTCTTGTCGCGACTTTGACGCCGCATCAACGGGACCTTGACGCGGTGCCGAGGGGGTGGGCGGGACGGGAGAGCCGGGAGGGGCTGTCCGAACAGCCGACCCGTACGCGGGAGAACGAGACGGCGTCGGCGCCCGCCGTGCACATGCCGACGCCGCCCGCTCGTGTCGGCGGATCACTTCGTGAGAGATCGCCAACTATCCGAGGAGCAGACCCGCGCCCAGGAGAATGAAGGCGGCGCCCAAGCCCGCCATCGCGTACTCCCATATCGCGCGCTCGCGGCCGTACAACACCAACTCGCGGGGATCTTCGGGGTCGTATCTGACGAGCACATGGCTGCCGTCGGTCAGAGGATGACGCCTGGACGCGGGTACGGGGGAGCTGACCTCCATGACCTTGCCATCCTCGGTCGTGTACTGCAGTACCGGCCGTCGGTCGTCCTCGCCCGCGATCGGGCCGGTGCGCTTCACCAGCGCCCACGCATCCACGCCCGCGCGGCCCAGTCGACGGATCCGGTGCAGACCGACGAGGCCCGTCAGCAGCGCGACCGTGCCACTCACGCCGGTGAATCCGGCCATCGTGATGACGGCTCCCTGCGGCATCCGGGGTCTCCCTCCGTTGTGCGGAGTCCGTCCTTGCACGGTGAGTGTCCATCGTGCACGGGGGCCTCAGCGCCGGGCGTGGCGGATCTTCAGCCGTCCGTACCCCATGACTCCGGAGATCCGGATCCTCGGCCCGCCCGGAAGGGTGGGCCGCCGGGGCTTGTATCTCGGGTCCTTCCACTCGGTGCGCAGATCCTCGATCTCGACGATCGCGTCGCGAGGCACCGTGATTCTGGCCCTGCCGTACGGGAGTTGCAGCTCGATGTCGACGACAGGGTGCTCGAAGACCGCCCGGGACAGGTCCAGTTTGACCTTTCCGAATGCGGACTCGACCTTGAGGGTCCGCGGTACTCGCCATGCGCCGCGTCGCCGGATCCACCCGCTGGCGGCGGCGATTGTGGACGTGGTGGCAGGCTTCTCCGCCGGGAGCGAGACCATGGTTGACACGAGCTCGCCGTGCGTCGTGACGGTGAGCGCCTGGTGGAGGAGTCCGTCCATCTCCTTGTGCGAGATGTGCCCTTCGGCGTACGCCTCCTGCAGGCGCTGCACGGCCGTGTCGCGGTCGGCTTCGCTGATCCGTGGCGGCGGGTCTTCCGGCAGGGACGTCACCGTTTCACTGTAGTGCGGCGCCGGCGGTGCGAACGTGCCGAGGCCCGCAGTGGGCAATGCATCCGAGGGGGAGGCCGACCGCTCGACAACCTGGCCTTGACCGTCCGACCCGCCGAACCCAAGTGGTCGTAGCACTGCCTCGCTCACGCGCGGGAGTTCGGCCGGGCCGCGCACTGCGGCTGAGCGCGCCGACCGCGAGCCGAACTTCATGGCCGCGGCGTGGAGTTCGGCTGAAGCGGCCGGTCGATTGTCAGTCCCCCTGCCCGTCTGCCGGTGCCTTCAGCAGCCGCTCCAGCTCGTCCCCGGCTTCGTCGTACCCGGCGTCGGAGATCCGTTGCAGCTCGCGCAGGTCGCCGGTCGCCACCGCGCGTCGGGTGAGCAGGAACCCGGCGCGCATGGATCCCTCGTCCAACAGCTCGCTCAGCTCTCCGAGGTCGCCGGCCGCGTCGACGAGGTCGGCCAGCCGGTCCAGGGCGGTCTCGTTGCCCTCGTCGGCCAGCTCGCGCAAGGTCTCCCGGTCGATGTTCGTGTTCGCCATGCCCCCATGCTGCAGCCCTGCCCCAGGGGAAAGGTCAAGTGGGACGATGGCCGGGTGATCACGATCGGACAGTTGGCCAAGTATGTCGGGGTGTCGACCAAGACCATCCGCGTGTACCACGACAAGGGGCTGCTGCCCGAACCCGACCGTGATGCGTCCGGCTACCGGCGGTACGGCGCGAGCGACGCCATCGACCTGATCAAGATCCGCACGCTCGCCGAGGCCGGCGTTCCCCTGGCCCGGATCCGGGACCTGCGGTCGGCGACCGACGAGGAGTTCCAGCAGGCACTGCGCGAGATCGATGACGACCTCACCGCCCGCATCCATGGCCTGCGGGCAACGCGGGGTCGCCTGCGCGGTCTCGCAGCCGGGCAGTTGGCACCGCTGCCAGCCGAGGTCGGTGCCCACTTGGAGCGCCTTGCCGGCTGGGGATTCACTCCTCGATGGGTGGACCTGCAACGCGACCTGTGGATCCTCGTGTTCGCCACCCACCTGGACCACGCGATCACCCTGTTCCACGATCAGGCCGAGACCCTGGCCGACCCGGCGCTACGGCGGCTCTTCCTCGACTACGATCACGCGCACGACCTCGCCCCCGACGATCCCCGCATCGACGACCTCGCCCGCCGAATCGCCGAGGCTCATCGGGAACGTTACGGACCCGACGAAGTGCCCCAGCTGGACACAGCCTCCGAGATCCCGGCGCTGATCCAGGGCACGGTCAACGCCTCGTCCCCGGCATGGCAGCGACTCGACACGCTCATCCGCGCACAACTGGACGCGTAACTCGACGTGCACGGAGGCAGGTCCGGGCCGCGTGCGGAAATCAGTCAGTGCTCTCTCGCGATGTCAGGAAAGTCCCGACTCCCGTAGGACCGCCCGTGCCGTCTCGTCGTCGATGCGTCGGCCCAGTCGGTCGAGGACGTCTGCTCCCTGGCGGAGCGTTCCGCGTTCCAGGGAGCGGCGGACGCCCGTGTCCAGTTCGTGCCAGAGCAGGGGGTTGGCGGCGAGGACCCGGGGGTCGAGTTCCACGCTGTGGCCGTGGACGTCGCGCAGGACCAGGTGGGAGGAGACGCCCTCGTACTGTCGTACGGCTGCCAGGCCGTCCGTGCGGACCACGTGCCGGCGCCAAGGGGTCCGTACCGCCACCCAGCCGGGGCCCGCACTCACCCGCTGCGGCAGGAGGACGACGCATACGGCGGCCGACATGGTGACCCAGAGCAGGGCGCGGAGTGGCGTCAGGCTTCCCGCGTCCCAGTCGACCAGAAGGCTCATGGCGCAGAACAGCAGGGCACAGCTCACCGCCAGCCGGGCGCTGCCACGCCAGTGGCGGTCGCCGGCTTGGATCACCGGTCTGTTGTGCCTCATGGCGCCGACGCTAGGCGCGTGTGTGCACCTGAGCGACCGGCGCTGACGGGCCCCTGACGGCGTACCGGCGAATCTTGACGGGATCCTGACGGCGAGGCCGCTCAGCCGGTGTGGACGCGCGGTCGGCGGGTCCGGTCCGGTTCCGCCTCGCGCAGGACCTCGCGGGTGACCGGGGCGACCTCGCCCTGGCCGAAGAGGAAGAAGCGGAGGAAGTTGGCGAAGGGCCCGCCCTCGGTCCACTCGAAGTAGATGTGCGGGATGCAGCCTGTCGTGTCGCGGACGTGCAGTAGGAGCGCGGCCAGGGCGTTGGGGATGGAGGAGGACTCCAGGGTCAGCACCCGGTAGCGGTTGTGCAGCACCTCGCCGCGCACGGTGAGGCCCGCCTCGAACTCGGAGGCGTCGAGGACCGTCACCTCGACGAAGACGAAGTCCTCTTGCTCGGGCAGGTCGTTGTCGTTGCGGATCTGTTCGATCTTGTCCCGGTACTCGGCCTTGTCGCGCCGGTCGGGCTCGTTGGCGAGGAAACGGATCTTGCGGCTGGAGATGTCCCGGACGAACCGTTCCGCCATGGGGTCCAACTGCACGCTGGTGACGCGGAGTTCGAAGGCGCGGGCCAGCCGGGACAGCAGGGAGACCAGGATGATGCCGGCGATGAAGCAGGCGCCGATCTTGACGCCGTCGGGGCGCTCGACGACGTTCGCCCCGGTGACGTAGAGGAGGACCGCCGAGACGACGGCGAAGCCGATGGTCAAACCCTGCTGTCCGGCGCGGCGAGCGGCAATGGTCACCGCGATCGCCGCCGAGGACATAAGCACCAGGACACCGGTGGCGTAGGCGCCGCCCTGGGCGTCCACGTTCGCGTCGAAGATCCAGGTGACCAGGAAGCCGATCAGGGTGAAGACGATCACCATCGGCCGGACGGCGCGGGCCCAGTGCGGGGCCATGCCGTAGCGGGGGAGGTAGCGCGGCATGAGGTTGAGAAGGCCGGCCATCGCGGAGGCGCCTGCGAACCACAGGATGGCGATCGTCGAGACGTCGTAGACCGTGCCGAAGGCGCCGCCCAGATACTGGTGCGCCAGATAGGCCAGGGCGCGGCCGTTGGCCCGGCCGCCGGACTCGAACTCCTTCTCCGGGATCAGCCATGTGGTGATGAAGCTGGTGGCGATCAGGAAGACGCTCATGATGATCGCGGCGGCGGTGAGCAGTTTCTTGGTGTCGCGGATACGCCCCTTGGGGTTCTCCTCCGTGTCGCTGTCGTCGCCCTTCACATGGGGCATGACGGCGACCCCGGTCTCGAAGCCGGACAGGCCGAGTGCCAGCTTGGGGAAGACCAGCAGGGACACACCGACCATCGCGAACACGTTTCCGTGCTCGGCTGTCAATGCGCTCGACCAGTCGGTGACCACATGGCCCGCGGCGCCGACGTGCCACAGACCGACGATCACGACCACGACGTTCAGCGCGAGATAGACGGCCACGAGGACGACCGCGACGCCGATGGCCTCCAGGAAGCCCTTGAGGAACACCGCGCCGAGCAGGGCCACGAGGACGAGGGTGATCAGCATTTGTTTGTCGTGCAGGGTGCTGGTCAGGTGCGGGTTCTCGACCAGGTGGGTTGAGGCGTCGGCGGCCGACAGGGTGATGGTGATCAGGAAGTCCGTCGCCGCGAACCCGAGCAGGGTCAGGACGAACAGCTTGCCCTTCCAGAACGACAGCAGCCGCTCCAGCATCGCGATGGAACCCTCACCGTGCGGGCTCTCCTCGGCCACCCGCCGGTAGACCGGCAGGGCGCCGGCCAGCGTGACCACGACGAGCACGATGGTCGCGATCGGGGAGAGCAGGCCGGCGGCGAGGGCCGCGATGCCGGGCTGGTAGCCGAGGGTGGAGAAGTAGTCGACACCGGTCAGGCACATGACCCGCCACCAGCGTTGGCCCTTGTGCGGGGGCTCCGGTTCGGCATGGGGTCCGGTGTGGCCGCCGGTCCTGCCCATGTCGGCCAGGCCCTCCAGCATCCACGCACGCATACGACGCGGTGGGTGTTCGGTGGCGACCATCGGCGTGCTCCTGGTGCGCGGGTCGGCGTGGGGTTCCGGCCATCACGCGGACGGTGGCACCAGCGTAGGCAGAGAGTGACGCCTGAGCACACGGGGAGAGCGCTGCACGAGCGTTAGGACTCCGTTAAGAGCGGCTGGTGCGTGCCGATGGAACATCGGGACTGGGAGGTCGGGGCCGGACACCCAACGTCATTTCGTTGGGGGGTCGGCTACCCGCGACCGGGCGGAACGCCTCAAGAGGTTCCGCCCGGCCGCAGGGGTATGTCAGGACTCAGACGCGGGTTGGGGTGGCGGCTTGCCGGGCCTCGCGGATGCAGGTGTCGAGGATGTCGATCGCGGTGTCGACGTCGGCGTCGCTGTGGTCCGCCATGGCCTGCATGCGGAAGCGTGCCGCGTCGGAGGCGACCGCCGGTTGTTCGACGAGGTGGGCGACGAGGCCGGCGCGGGCGATGAGGCCGGAGGCGGTACGGCCGGTGGGGGTGTCGCCGATGAGGACCGGGACGACCGGGCAGACCACGTCGCCCATGACCTCCAGACCGCGGGCGGTCAGTCCCTCGCGCAGGCGGGTGGCGACGGCCGCGACCGCCGCCCGACGCCGGGCACCCTCGGGCGAGTTCACGATGGACAGGGACGCGAGGGCCACCGCGGTCTGTACGGGGGTGATGGCGCTGGAGAAGGTCTGCGGGCCGCCGAACATCCGCACGAACTCCCGAGCCGAGGCCGACGGGGTCGCCAGGAATCCGCCGGTGGTGGCGAACGTCTTGGAGAAGGCACCGACCACGAAGTCGACCTTGCCGAGGATTCCGTGCACCTCCAGCTGGCCGCCGCCGGACTCGCCCATGGCACCGAAGTCATGGGCGACGTCGACCATCAGCTGGGCGCCGAACTCGCGGCAGATGCCCAGCAGTTCGGCCAGTTGCGGGGTGTCGGAGTCCATGGAGAAGACGCCCTCGGTGACGACGAGGACGGCGTTGGTGGTGTCGGTGGCGCGGATGCCGGCCAGGTGGCGTCGTACGGCGTCGTTGTCGAGGTGCCGGAAGAACTCCACGGTCGCCCCGCTGGCGGCGGCGCCCTGGCGCAGCGAGTCGTGGGAGAGCTTGTCGAGCAGGATGTGGTCGCGGCGGTGCATCAAGGCCCGGATGGTGCCGAAGCCGGACGCCCAGCCGGTGGGGAAGAGTGCCACGTGCTCGGTGCGCAGGGCCTCGGCGAGACCGGCTTCCAGCGCCCTGCTGATGGGGGTCGCGCCGCCCAGGGCGGGGGAGCCGGCGGTGAGGGGGCCGTAGTCGCGCAGGGCCTGGTGGGCGGCGTCGAGGACGGTGGGGTGGCCGGTGAGGGACAGGTAGTCCTGGCCGCCGAAGTTGGGGCCCTCGGTGATCACGCCGGTGTCGGAGACGACGGTGGCGCGGGTGGTCAGGGCGGTGTCGTAGCGGCGGAAGTAGGGCCACAGGTCGGCCTGTTCGCGGTCCCGCTGCCAGGCGAGGTAGGCGTCGTTCCGGGTGGTGAGATCGGGTCCGGACACCGTGCGGAACCGCATGATGTCCTTCTCGCGGGCATCGGCCTGTCGGCCGTCGTCCGGCCCGGCCTGTGTGGGGGTGGCGGGCACAGTGGTCGTCATGTTCTGCGTCTTCTCCTGTGAAGAGGGAGGTGCAGGCCCGCGCCCTGGCGGATCTCGCCGGGTCGGTGGGCCCACGGTGACGCTATGGGGCCGAGCCCTGGGGCAGAGTCCGTACTGACGGCTTCTTGATCGAATGGGAGCGCTTTCTAACGCCGGGCTGACGCGGGGGAGTTCCGACACCTTCATCGATGCCTCCCGGAAGCCGTACGGCAGGGGCGGGCGAGAAGCGAGAGCAACGCTGCTCCTCGTCGCCCACCCCTCGGCAGACGGCGTTCCGTCAGTGCTGGCCGGCCTTGCCTCCGTGGTTGGCCTTCTTCTTGCGACGCGCCTTCTTCTTGCGGGCACGCTTGGACACGGACGTCAACTCTCCTTCGGGTAAGGGCGGTTCAGGCGGCGCTGCGGCCGACGAGCAGGTCCGCGAGCTTGTTCAGGCGCTTGACGGTGCGGTCCTCGGTGGCGGCCAGGGCCGGTTCGATGCGGGCGTCGCGGTCGTAGTACGCGCCGTTGACGATCTCGACGGCCGGGTCGCACAGCCGGACCACGTGCGCGGCACCCTCGGCAGGCGACATGCCCTCGTGCGAGTACAGCGGCAGCATCGCCGTGTCGCAGACGCCGGGGTGCACGGAGACGGCGGTGACACGCGGGTCGGCCGCGAAGACCGTCAGGGCCAGTTGGGACTGGGCGTAGGCGGCGAGCCGGGAGTAGCGGCGGGTGCGGTTGGGGTCGGACCACTGGATGGAGCCTGTTCGGTGCAGGGCCGAGGAGACGTTGACCACGCGGCCGCCGGGGTCGCTGGTGAGCGCCGGCTCCAGCAGACAGGTGAGCAGGTAGTGGGCGAGGAAGTTGACCTGGAACGCGATCTCGTTGCCGTCGGCGGTGACCGTGTGCCGCTCCGGGGCGGCCATGCCGGCGTTGTTGACGAGCACGTCCAGGTGGGGGTGCTCGGCGACGACCGTGCCGGCGAGGGTCTCGACCTCGTCGAGGTGGGCGAAGTCAGCTGCGTACGTGCGGAGTTGGTCCCCCGCGATGCCCGCTGTGGCGATGAGCGCATCGGATGCGGCGCGGGCGTCCTCGGCGGTACGGCCGTGCAGCAGCACGGTTGCGCCGCGCTCGGCCAGCTGCCGGGCGGTCTCGTAGCCGATGCCGGCGGTGGCGCCGGTGACGAGGACGGTGCGGGACGAAAGAGTGGAGTCGGACATGATCCAATCCGGGGTTGATGGCACGCGAACAGAGCCCCGGCCCGGGGCAGTTGGGCGTGCGGAAGGAAAGACGGGCGGGGCGCCGGACAGGAGTCACGGCGCCCCGGAGGGATGCGGAACGCGTCAGTGGGACACGGACGCGGGCATTTCCGCACAGCGCGGCGCAGGACTGGACGGCCGAGCGGGACTCGGCGGCCGGTCGAAGAGGAGCCAGGCGCTGTTCACGTCATCCATGGAAGCCGTCCCGCAGACTGCGAGCAAGCCCGATCGCCCTACCCTGACGGGCTTCTGACGTGCGCATACGTGTCCTTGACGGTCGGGCCCGAGCGGCAGCGGGCGGGGTTCAGCCAAGGCCAGGCACCCCGGAGATCAGCAGGTCGATCAGCTTGATGCCCAGGAAGGGCAGCACCAGCCCGCCGAGCCCGTACAGCAGCAGGTTGCGGCGCAGCAGGTCGTGCGCCGATGAGGGCGTGTAGCGCACCCCGCGCAGCGCGAGCGGGATCAGTCCGACGATGATCAGCGCGTTGAAGATGATCGCCGAGGTGATCGCGGACGTGGGGCTGTGCAGGCCCATCACGTTCAGCGACCCGAGGCCCGGATACGCGCCCGCGAACATCGCCGGGATGATCGCGAAGTACTTCGCGACGTCGTTGGTGATGGAGAACGTGGTCAACGCGCCTCGGGTGATGAGGAGTTGCTTGCCGATCTCGACGATCTCGATGAGCTTGGTCGGGTTCGAGTCGAGGTCGACCATGTTGCCGGCCTCCTTCGCGGCCGACGTGCCGGTGTTCATCGCGACGCCGACGTCCGCCTGAGCCAACGCGGGCGCGTCGTTCGTACCGTCACCGGTCATCGCGACCAGCTTGCCCCCTTCCTGCTCCCGCTTGATCAGCGCGAGCTTGTCTTCGGGAGTCGCCTCGGCCAAATAGTCGTCCACGCCTGCCTCTTGGGCGATGGCACGGGCGGTGAGCGGGTTGTCGCCGGTGATCATGACGGTGCGGATGCCCATGCGGCGCAGCTCCGCGAAGCGTTCGTGGATGCCGTCCTTGACGACGTCCTTGAGGTGGATCAGGCCCAGGACGCGCGGCCCGTCCCAGTCGTGCACGGCTACCAGGAGAGGCGTACCGCCCGAGGCGGCCACGGAGTCGGCGAAGTGCCGTGCCTCCGGCGGGACTTGCCCGCCGTACATCTGCGCCCAGTCGATCACCTGCTGGGCGGCGCCCTTGCGGATGGCGCACACAGCTCCGTTGTCCCAGTGCAGGTCGACCCCGCTCATTCGGGTCTGCGCACTGAAGGCGACCCAGCGGGCGTTCGCCAACTCGCCCTCGGCGGGGGCTCGTAGGTCGTACGCGTTCTTCGCCAGGACGACGACCGAGCGGCCCTCGGGTGTCTCGTCGGCCAGTGAGGAGAGCTGTGCGGCGTCCGCGAGCTGTCGCTCGTCGATGCCGGGCAGCGGGACGAACGCGACAGCCTCGCGGTTGCCGAGGGTGATGGTGCCGGTCTTGTCGAGTAGCAGGGTGTTCACGTCACCGGCCGCCTCGACGGCCCGGCCCGACATGGCGAGCACGTTGCGCTGCACCAGCCGGTCCATGCCGGCGATGCCGATCGCGGACAGCAGGGCGCCGATCGTCGTCGGGATGAGCGTGACGAGCAGGGCGACCAGGACCGTCGTCGACTGACCGGCGTTGGCGTACTCGGCCATCGGCTGGAGCGTGACCACGACCAGCAGGAAGATGATCGTGAGCGACGCCAACAGGATGTTAAGGGCGATCTCGTTCGGGGTCTTCTGCCGGTTCGCGCCCTCGACCAGGGCGATCATCCGGTCCAGGAAGCTGTGGCCGGGGCGGGCGCTGACCCGCACCACGATCCGGTCGGACAGGACGGTCGTACCGCCCGTGACGCCGCTGCGGTCGCCGCCCGCCTCCCGGATCACGGGCGCCGACTCACCGGTGACCGCCGACTCGTCGACTGCGGCGACGCCGTCGACTACATCTCCGTCCGCCGGGACCATCTCGCCCGCTTCGACGAGTACGACGTCCAGCGGCTTCAGCTCGGTGGCCGCGACTGCCTCGGTGCGGGCGCTGCGCAGGTCGGTGCCCCAACGCCAGTCGAGCAGCCGCAGCGCGACCGTGTCCGTACGCGCCCTGCGCAGCGACTCGGCCTGCGCCTTGCCGCGGCCCTCGGCGACGGCTTCGGCGAGGTTGGCGAAGACGACGGTCAGCCACAGCCAGGCGCTGATCACCCAGGTGAAGACGGCCGGGTGGAGCAGTGCGGACAGGGTGGTCAGCGCGGCTCCCACGGACACCACGAAGAGCACGGGGTTCTTGACCAGGGTTCGTGGGTGCAGTTTGCGGAGGGCCTCGGGGAAGGAGCGGACGAGCTGGGCCGGTTCGAAGAGCCCGCTCCGGGCGCGGCGTCCCGTTCCTCCTTCCGGTCCGGGCCCCGAGGTGCGCTGGGGGCGGGACGGCGGGGCCTGCTTGGGCGCAGCGGGATACATGAGACCTTCGTGGCTCGGCGTCGGCACGCGTCAGGGCATGCCGGCGGACTGGTCGGTGGGCGGGAAGCGATCACGGGAACGTGCGGGGCCGGGGCCCCGGCCCCGCACGGTGGTGCGCGGACGTCGGCGCGAGAGGACGACAGGACGCCCCACGCCGATGCCCGCCGTTCCGGGGCACGCATCAGGCCGCCGCGAGCCGCTTTCGGCTTCGGGACCAAGGGAACGGCCAAGACCATCGACGCCCCGGACTCGGCGGCGAACCACAGGAATCTATCCGCGGCCATCGACCGAACAACCCTGCTCAGCAAGGAATTTGCGGCTTTCATACGGGTCCGGCATGAGCGTCGTCAAGGCCCCGTCAAACAATGCCGACCAGCCGTCAGGAGGGCGTCAACACAGTCCGTCCGTGGCCTGATCCACTCGCAGACTGAGTGGCAACGGGGGGCGGGGCGACCGTCCTCGGCATTGCGGGGGAGGGACCGTGACCATCACGGCCGGTACATCGCACAGACCTCAGCCGGAGGCCGGTGCGCAGCCATCGAAGCCAGCGGTCACCCCGCCAGGGGGCAGCCCCGGACCGCAGCGACACGAGGCGTCGCGGACGGGCGGTCCGGGGCAGCGCCCGGTGCAGCAGACCGTGGCCGCGTGGGCCGCTCTGCGCCGCCGCTACTGGGCCCACGTGCCCGCGCGGCTGCGCCTCCTGCGCGCGGCCACGGTCCTGCTCGCCACCGCTCTGGCGCTGCTGCTGACGTTCGCCGGACTCGCCGCCATGGGCACCTGGAACAGCGTGGCCGACCGCGACGCGCCCCGAACCACCAGCGCGGCCGACCTCGATCTCGCCCTCAACGACATGGACGCGCAGGCAGCCAACATCCTTCTGTCCAACGGCGACGCGGGCAAAGGGCGCCTGCAGACGCCGTACCAGAAGGCCGTCGGCTTCTACGGCGACGCCCGGTACGAGATCGGGCACGATCTGCGCACCCTCGCCGTCGCGGCCCAGGGCGACCGGAGCGACGAGAAGACCGTGGAGTCCCTCACCGACGGCTTCGCCGAGTATCAGGAGCTGATCGGCCGGGCCCTGGAGAACGACGGCCACCGCGGCGGCAAAGCGGCCGCGCTCGCCGACTATCGCAAGGCCACCGACCTTCTGCAGCAGCAACTCGTCCCGTCAGCACGGACGTTGGTGTCCTCCAACGACAAGGCGTTCGACACGGAGTACAGCTCCGCCCGATCTACCCTGTCCTCCCAACTCATCGCCGTCATCGCGCTCGGTGTGCTGCTGCTGGTCGTGCTCGGAGCCCTGCAGTGGTATCTCGCCCGCAGGTTCGGGCGCAACCTCAACCCCGGCGTGCTGGCCGCCACCGTCTGCACTCTGCTCGCCGTGATCCTCGGCGCCCAACTGCTCACCTCCACGGCCGACGACCTGCGGGGAGCCCGGCGCGACGCCTTCGACTCCGTCGTCGCACTCTCCCGCGCACGGGCCATCGCCTACGACGCCAACGCCGACGAGAGCCGGTATCTCCTGGACCCCGGGCGCCGCGAGCAGTACGCCGCCTCCTTCCTCGCCAAGTCGCAGGAGCTGTACGGCATCAAGGGCGCGACCCTCGCGACGTACGACGCGGAACTCGCCACCAGCTGGCAGGCGTACGAGTCCGACCACCAAGACCTGCGCTTCACGGGCGAGTTCCGGCGCGAGCTGGACAACATCACTTTCGTGGGGGAGCGGGTGGCGGCCGAGAAGACCGTGGAGACCTACGCCGTCTACCAACGCGACGACCGCAAGATCCGCGCGCTGCTGGCCGCGGGCAAGGAGGACCAGGCGGTCGAGTTCTGCATGGGCTGGGAACCGGGCACCTCCAACGCGCACTTCGGGACATGGATGGCCGCGCTGGACAAGGTGACCGACATCAACCGCGCCCACTTCACGGCCTCGACCGACGCGGGCCGCTCGGCGGTCACCGGCCTGCTTCCCTGGGCGGGAGGGCTGTTGCTCACCGCGATGGCTCTCACGGCTCTCGGAGTACGGCCAAGGCTGGCTGAGTTCCGTTAGGGGCGAGGTCCGGCGGGGCCTGCCGAGACGGAGGGCTGGAAGCGCCCCTTTTAGGGGCGCGGGGCTGTATCAATATGCGGCTCCGCCGCGTGGGCGCGACCAGCCACGACGTGGCCGCACCCAACCAACGACCTCTCCCGGCACCCCCAGCGGACCCTCACACATCCGCCAGCCGTGTCTCCTCCAGGTCCAGGGACCGCTGCAGCCGACGCCGGGTGGTGTCGCTGATGGCGTGGCCGTCGTACAGGCGCTGGAGTTCGCCCGTCTCGACGGTGATCAGGTCGCGGCGCAGCTGGCGGTAGACCAGGTCGGCGGACTCGGTCGCGGCCGTCTCGCTGTCGCTGTCCTGCTCCGCGAGGCGGTCGCGGGAGTCGTCGAGGCGGGCGGCCAGGCCCCGGCGGAGCCGGTCGAGGACGACGTCCGGTACGACCTCCAGTTCGGCCAGTTCCTCCAGGCGGGCCAGTCCCGCGTGGGCGAGGTGGGAGCGGGCCTCGGCCTCCTCGCGCGCGGTGTGGGCGGGCTCGAGGGCGATGCCGGCGCGGTGGACGACGGGGGCGAGGGTGAAGCCCTGCACGACGAGGGTGACGACCACGACCGAGGTGGTCAGGACGAGGACGAGCGGCCGTTCTGCGAGGGCGGTGCCGTTCCGCGCGACCTCGGGGATGGACAGGGCGGCGGCCAACGGCATGACCCCTCGGGTACCCGCCCAGGTCAGGACCACGGGGATCCGCCAGTTCATGCGGGTGATGCCGCCCTTGCGCTGCACTACCGCCGACAGCGGGGCCAGCCACAGCATGCGCACGGCGATCAGCGTGCCCGCCACCGCGAGCGCGTACAGCGGCCAGGCACCGTCGCCGTCGGCCAGTGCCCGCACCTGCGCGGGCAGGGCAAGACCGATGAGCGAGAACACCACGCTCTCCAGCAGGAACACCACCGTGCCGTAGACGGCGTGCAGTTGGAGCCGGATGCGAGCGTTGGTGAGACGGTCGCCCCGGCCGCCCAGGACCACGCCGGCCACCACGCACGAAGTCACGCCCGAGGTGTGCGCCGCCTCCGCCAGCAGGTAAGCCGCGTACGGGGTGACCAGGGCGATCACCGTCTCCAGGACCGGGTCCTCGGTGCGTCGCCGGATCAGGGCGATCACGCCGGCCACCGCCGCGCCGATCAGTGTGCCGCCGCCGGCCAGGAGCAGGAACTCGCCGCCCGCCGCGCCCCAGTTGGCGGCAGTGGACGCCACGGCGATACCCGCCGCCACCCGGACCAGCACCAGGGAGGTCGCGTCGTTGAAGAGACTCTCCGCCTGCACGAGGACCTGGACCTTCGGCGGCAGGGCGAGGCGTCTGCCCAGCGCGGTGACGGCGACCGGGTCGGTGCTGGCCAGGATCGCGCCCAGCACGAACGCCATCTGCCACGACAGCGGCGTCACCAGCGCCGCCACCGCGCCGACCGCCGCCGCGGACGCCAGAACCAGGCCGATGGAGAGGATCCCGACCGGTTTCCACACCGCCCGCAGCTCACGCCAGGGCATTTCCTCCGCGGAGGCGTAGAGCAGCGGCGGGAGTACCACGAGGCCGATGATCTCGGGGCTGATCTCGATCTGAGGGGTGCCCGGCAGCAGCGCCACGCCGAGGCCGGCGACCACGAGCAGGGACGGGGCGGGGATGCGCCACCGGCGCGCGAAGGTGGCCACCATCGTGGCGAGGACCACGAGGGCGAGAACCGTACCTACGCTGCGCATGCCGCCTCCTGGAACTACGAGGAGAGCCGCTTTGGCTCCCCTGCCGACCAGGCTTCCCGGCACACCGCTTTCACCCTATCCGCTGCAGGTCACGTCAAGGCAGTGTCAAGGTCCGCGGGACCGGCGCCAAGGAAGCGCTAACACGCGTACCTCCCGGCCTCCAGAGGGGCTTCCTTAGGAACAGCCCCCTTCATGAGAGGGGGAGTTGATGTTGAACCAGTGATTCAGTGATCCAGTGATGGAGCGCGTCGGCGGCGATGAGTGACGTACGGCCCGGACGACTGAAGGTCTACCTCGGGGCAGCCCCCGGAGTCGGCAAGACCTACCGCATGCTCGACGAAGGACGGCGCCGCGCCGCCCGTGGGGCGGACGTGGTGGTGGGATTCGCCGAGTGCCACGGCCGCCCCGGTACGGAGGCGATGCTCGACGGCCTGGAGGTCGTCCCCCGCGCCCGCTGCTCCTACCGTGGCGGACACTTCCAGGAGATGGACCTGGCCGCGGTCCTCGCCCGCCGCCCGCAGGTCGCGATCGTCGACGAGTTCGCCCACAGCAACGTCCCGGGCGACGGCCGCAACGCCAAGCGCTGGCAGGACATCGAGACACTGCTCGACGCAGGCATAGACGTCGTCACCGCGCTGAACGTGCAGCACCTGGCCTCACTCAACGACGTGGTCGAGAAGATCACCGGGGTGCCGCAGCACGAGACGGTGCCCGACGAGGTCGTACGGCGTGCCCATCAGGTCGAGTTGGTCGACATGCCGCCCGAGGGGCTGCGGCGGCGCATGGCGCACGGCAACATCTACACGCCGGAGAAGATCGACGCGGCCCTCGCCAACTACTTCCGGCCCGGAAACCTCACCGCCCTGCGGCAGTTGGCGCTGCTGTGGGTCGCCGACCGGGTCGACGAGGCCCTGCACACCTATCGCGCCGAGCACGGCATCGGCGGGGTGTGGGAGACCCGGGAGCGCGTGGTCGTCGCGCTGACCGGCGGTCCCGAGGGCGACACGTTGATCCGGCGGGCCGCCCGTATCGCCGACCGGTCCGTTGGCGGTGATCTGCTCGCCGTGCACGTGGCCCGCAGCGACGGACTCGCCGCCGGGGTGTCGCACGCCTCGCTCGCCCGGCAGCGCAGGCTCGTCGAGGACCTGGGCGGCAGCTACCACTCGGTGGTCGGCGACGGAGTCGCCACCGCCCTGGTCGAGTTCGCCCGCACCGAGAACGCCACCCAACTCGTCCTCGGTACCAGCCGCCGGGGCCGTCTGGAACGGTTCCTGACCGGGCCCGGCACGGGTGAGACCGTGACGGAGCTGTCCGGTGACATCGACGTACACCGGGTCACGCACGAGCGGGCCGGGCGCGGCACGCTGCTGCCGTCCCGGCGCCGTACCCTCTCGACGGCACGGCTGATTGCCGGGCCCGTAGCGGGACTTGTGCTGCCGGTGCTGCTCACTGTCTGCCTCGCGCAGGTGCGCGGCACGGTCAACCTCACCAGCGAGGCCCTGCTGTTCCTGCTCGCCGTGGTCGGGGTCGCCTGCATAGGCGGCGTCACCTCGGCGGTCATCGCGTCGTTGACGGCGTCGCTGCTGCTCAACTACTGGTTCATCCCACCCATCGGCCAGTTCACCCTGGACGACCCCAACGCCCTGCTTGCACTGGGGGTGTTCACGGTGGTGGCGGCGACCGTGGCGGCCGTCGTGGACCGTTCCCTACGACTGTCCCGGCGCTCGGCGCGTGCCACCGCCGAGGCGGAGACGATGTCGTCCCTCGCGGGCAGCATCGTGCGCGGCGGCGCGACCATTCCGGCGCTGCTGGAGCGCACGCGGGAGACCTTCGGCATGGAGTCGGCGGAGCTCGTGGACGAGCCGCCCGACGCCAACGGCGTGACAACCGTGCCGGCCGGTCCCGGCGCGTATCTCGTCCTGTCCGGCCGCACTCTGTCGTCCTCCGAGCGGCGGGTGCTGGCGGCCTTCGCCGCGCACGTCGGCTCCGCCGTCGAACGGGCCCAACTCGCCGAAGCAGCCGCCGAGATCGAGCCGGTGAAGGCCGCCGACCGGATGCGTACGGCGCTGCTGCGGGCCGTAGGACACGACCTGCGCACGCCGCTCGCCGCGGGCTGGGCCGCGGTCACCTCGCTGCGCAGCCGGGACGTCGAGTTCTCCGCCGAGGACCGCGACGAACTCCTCGCCACCGCCGACGAGTCCATGGCCAAACTCAACCGGCTGGTGGAGAACCTCCTCGACCTCAGCCGCCTGGAGGCCGGCGTCCTCACCCTGAACCTCCGCGCCACCACGCTTGAGGAGGTGCTCCCCATGGCGCTCGCGGACACGACCGGCGTCGAGGTGGCGGACACACAGGAGATTCCGGCGGTGCGGGCCGATCCACCGCTGCTGGAGCGCGTGATCGCCAACCTGGTCGCGAACGCCGCCCGCCACACGCCTCCGGGACAGAAGGCGCTGGTGACCGCCAGTGCACTGGCCGGCCGGGTCGAATTGCGTGTCGTGGACCGGGGTCCCGGTCTGCCTGCCGACAGCCGGGAGCGGCTCTTCGAGCCGTTCCAGCGGCTCGGCGACACGGACAACACCACCGGACTCGGCCTCGGACTGGCCCTCGCCCGCGGCCTGACCGAGGCGATGAACGGCACCCTCACTCCCGAGGACACTCCCGGCGGCGGTCTGACGATGGTCGTGTCCCTGCCCTTCGCCGAACAGACCGAGCAGACCGGACGGACCGAATCGTCGGAGTACCCGCACCCCCGGGGTGCGCAGAGCATAGGAGGTGTCTGATGAGCACCGAGACCGGCACATGGTGGCTGTTGCACCGCACGCAGGGAGCGCGCGTCGCGTCGACGGGTGCCTGGCCGCTGCGGGACCGGCTCGCCCTGGCGGTGGGCCTGGCCGCCCCGTTCCTGGTGGCCCTCGCGCTCGTTCCGTTCCGCACGGACCTGTCCCACACCAACGCCGCCCTCATCCTCGTCGTGGTGGTCGTCGCGGTCGCCGCGCTGGGCAGCCGTACGGTGGGCGCGCTCGCGGCGCTGTCCGCGGCAGCGTGGTTCGACTTCTTCCTCACCCGGCCGTACGAGACGTTCGACATCACCGCGTCCGCCGACGTCGAGACGGCGGTGCTCCTGCTGCTCGTCGGCGTCATCGTGTCCCAACTGGCCGCCCGGGCCCGCCGGTTAGAG
This sequence comes from Streptomyces sp. NBC_01478, assembly GCF_036227225.1. GTDB lineage: Bacteria > Actinomycetota > Actinomycetes > Streptomycetales > Streptomycetaceae > Streptomyces. Next base: position 10,667,410 of record NZ_CP109444.1, read on the forward strand.
GTCATCACGGTGACCGACGCGGATCACCTGTCCCGGATCCACCGCACGGCCGCCCTCGCCCAGTCGGCCAACTCCGCGGACACCGTGGTTGACCACGTCCGCCAGGAGCTGACCGACCTGCTCGGTCTGCGTGCGTGCCGCTTCGAGTACGGCACCCTCATCGGCCGCCCGCCCCGGCTACTGAAGGACGGCAGCGTGACGGGGGCGAGCGCCTGGCCGCAGGACGAGATCGAGCTGCGGACCTACGGCAACGGTCACTACCTCGGCCGCTTCATGCTGACCCGTGGCCCGGGCCCCGTACCCCCGCTCCAGGCACGCCTGGTGGCGGTCACCCTGGCCGACCAGACGGGTGCGGCGCTGGACACGGCGGGGCCGGTGCGGGAGGGCTGACAGTGGTGGCTACTCCAGGCCGGAGACCCTGAACACGGACTCGGCGGTCTCGCGGTCGACGCGCTCCGAGACACGGCGCAGCGCGGTCGCGCCGCACACCAGCGTGCCGCCCGCCGCCGACTTCCGTGCGTCCTCGTCGAGGCGGTGCCATAGCTGGGGATTGGCCACGAGGACGTCCGGGTCGATCTCGACGCGTCCACCGAACGCGTCCCGCAGCAGGAGCCGTTGCGAGATCCCGTCCAGGCAGCGGACGGACACCAGCAGATCCGTACGGACCCTGTGCTCCCGCAGCATCCGACGCGAGGACAGCCAGCCCTCGCCGGCGGACACCCGGGCGGGACACAACGCGACGAACAGCAGCCCTGCCAGGCCCAGCCACAGCGCGGCACGCAACGGATCGAGCCGACCGGTACCCCAGTCGAGCAGGAGGAGCAGGACGAGCAGCACGCCCGCGCAGCGGACGGAACTCCACAACTCCTGCGTCCACTGCAGGCCATTGCTCACCTCACCGGGTTTCTCTCCGTCTGCGTCGACCGGTTGGTGTCGCGCGTCGTCGCGGCGTCCCATACCGGTGACGGTAGAGATCCGGAGAACCCGATCGGCACACTTTGATGAGCCTCTGACGGATATCCGCTACTTCTTGACGCCCTGACCGCGGTACATGGGAGTCCCAGCGGCGGAACGGCAGTTGCGCAGGTCACACGGCCGTCAAGGTCCCGTCAAGGTCTGGCCCCTCGGCGCGAAGATGCCGCAAGGAGCGGTCGGAAGCGACGGGATTCGGACAGAACCTGGAGTGCACCGCGCACTCTTCAGCCCCTGTGCGTGGCCCTGGAAGAAGGAGCACGCGCCCATGTCCGTCCTGACGACCGAGCCGGACGCCGTCCCCGCCGGTGAGGAACCACCGGATACCGGCGAACGCCATCGCCTGACCACGTTCACCGGCCTCGCCGCGCTGTCACTGGACGCCATGGCGTCGGTGGCCTACGGCCCCGAGGCGATCGTCCTCGTCCTGGCCGCCGCGGGTGGGCACGGCCTCGGCTTCACGCTCCCGGTGACGCTGGCCATCGCGGGCCTGCTGGCGGTGCTGGTCGCCTCGTACCGGCAAGTGATTGCCGCGTTCCCCGACGGCGGCGGGTCGTACGCCGTCGCGAAGACGCACCTGGGCGCCCGTACGAGCCTGGTCGCGGCAGCCTCTCTGGTGCTGGACTACGTCCTCAACGTGGCTGTCGCCGTCACGGCCGGCGTAGCCGCCCTGACCTCCGCCTTCCCGTCCCTCTACGACGACCGGCTGTGGCTCTGCCTGGCGGTCCTCGCCCTGATCACGGGCGTGAATCTGCGGGGCATCGTGGAGTCGGCGAGGGCGTTCATCGTGCCGACGGTCGTCTTCGTCGGCTCCATCTTCGTCCTCATAGCGGTGGGCTTGTTCCGGTCCGAGCCGGTGAGCACCGCCACCGCGGCGGGACACGCCTCGGCGCTCGCGGACAACGCCTCCACGGTGGGCGCACTGCTGTTGCTGAAAGCTTTCGCCTCCGGTTGCGCCGCACTGACCGGAGTGGAGGCCATCGCCAACGCCGTCCCGTCCTTCCGCCGCCCGCGCGTCAAGCGTGCGCAGCGCGCGGAGGTAGCCCTCGGGGCGGTGCTCGGCGTGATGCTGATCGGTCTGTCGGTGCTGATCTCCCGCTTCCACCTCCAGCCGGTCCAGGGAGTCACCGTCCTCGCCCAGCTCGCGGACGCGTCCCTCGGCCACAACTGGGCTTTCTACGTCATCCAGTTCGCCACGATGATCCTGCTGGCGCTCTCCGCCAACACGTCCTTCGGCGGCCTGCCGGTGCTGCTGAAGCTGCTGGCCCGGGACAACTACGCGCCGCACGTGTTCGCGCTGAAGGCCGACCGCCAGGTGCACCGGCACGGAGTGCTCGCCCTCGCCGTGGTCTCGGCCGCGTTGCTGGTGTTCTCCGGTGGTGACACCAACACCCTGGTGCCGCTGTTCGCCATCGGTGTCTTCGTCGGCTTCACCATCGCCCAGGTGGGCATGGTCAGACACTGGCGGTTGGAGCGCGGACCCGGCTGGAGGGGCAAGGCGCTGCTCAACGGGTTCGGCGCCGTCCTCACCGGCATCGCGACCGTCGTCGTCACGGCGTCGAAGTTCGAGGAGGGCGCCTGGCTGATCGTGATCGCCCTGCCCCTGCTGGTGCTCGCCTTCGAGACCGTCCACCGCGCTTACCGACGGATCGGTGAACGACTCGGCCTCGGCCGCATCCCCGAACACCCGCACCGAGACCGCTCGGTGGTGATCGTGCCGGTCTCCTCCCTCTCCCGGCTCACCTCCGAGGCCCTGACCGCGGCCGCCTCCCTCGGCGACGAGGTCCGTGCGGTCACCGTCTGCTATCCCGACCCGGAGGACCGGGCCCAGATGCATGCCCTGGAGCGCGCGTGGGCGGAGTGGGACCCGGGCATCCCGCTGGTCCGGCTGACGTGCGAGCGCCGCAGCCTGGGCCGTCCCATCGCCGCCTACGTCCGCGAGGTCACCGCGGCCGAGCCGGACACCCGGGTCACCGTTCTCATCCCGGAGACCGAGCCGGAGCGGCTGTGGCAGCGGCTGCTGCAGAACCAGCGGGGAGCCGTCGTCGCGCACGCGGTGCGCCAGGAGACCGACGCCGTGATCTGCCGGCTGCGCTTCCGGCTGTTCTGACGCCGCCTGACGCGCGTTACGGCGGCTCCTTGCCACAGGTCGGCGCAGATGCCGTAAGAGTTCCGTCAAAGGTGTACGACACGCCGTAAGGGACCCGTCAACGGCGCTCGAATCCGGCCAGAGACGGGGTTTCCTCTATTCGTCCGATCCGCTCGCGGACGATTCGCCTGCGGATTCCAGAACCTCCTCTAGGAGCTCGCGATGGCCGATCTGGCCTTCGTCGTCACCACGATCGCGGTGTTCGCGCTGGTGGCCCTCGTCGCCAAGGGGGTGACGAAGCTGTGACCGCCGAGAACATCGTCGGCCTCGTCGTGGCCGTCGCCCTGCTGGGCTATCTCGTCCTCGCCCTGATCTTCCCGGAGAGGTTCTGAGACAAGACATGGGTCCCGTACTTGCCGGCGTCCTCCAGTTGCTCGCCCTGATAGGAGCACTGGCACTCGCCTACGTCCCCCTTGGCAACTACATGGCCAAGGTCTACTCCTCCGACAAGCACTGGCGTGTCGAGAAGTGGATCTACAAGGGCATCGGTGCCAACCCCGACACCGAGATGCGCTGGCTCGCGTATCTGCGCGGCGTGCTGGCCTTCTCCGCGGTAGGCGTTCTCTTCCTCTACCTGCTCCAGCGGATTCAGGGCGTGCTGCCCGGTTCGCTCGGCTTCTCCGCGATCTCGCCGGCGCAGGCGTTCAACACGGCTGCTTCCTTCGTCACCAACACCAACTGGCAGTCGTACTACGGCGAGCAGGCCATGGGCCACGTCGTACAGACCGCCGGTCTGGCCGTGCAGAACTTCGTCTCCGCCGCTGTCGGCATCGCCGTCGCGGTGGCTCTCGTGCGCGGCTTCGCGCGCTCGCGTACCGGTGAACTCGGCAACTTCTGGGCCGACTTGGTGCGCGGCGTCATTCGCATCCTGATCCCCGGTTCGATCATCGCCGCGCTCGTGCTGGTCGCCTGCGGTGCGATCCAGAACTTCTCCGGCATTCACGAGGTCGGTCAGTTCATGGGCGGCCACCAGCAGTGGAACGGCGGCGCGGTCGCTTCCCAGGAGGCGATCAAGGAGTTCGGTACCAACGGTGGCGGTTACTTCAACGCCAACTCCGCCCACCCCTTCGAGAACCCGACCCCGTTCACGAACCTCTTCGAGATCTTCCTGCTGCTGGTCATCCCGTTCTCGCTGACCCGCACGTTCGGTGTGATGGTCGGGAGCGTGAAGCAGGGGTACGCGATTCTCGCCACCATGGCCACCATCTGGGTCGGCTTCGTCGCCCTGATGATGTGGACCGAGTTCGCCCACCACGGCGCGGCGCTCCAGGCCGCCGGTGGTGCGATGGAGGGCAAGGAGTCCCGGATCGGTGTCGGCGCCTCCTCGATCTTCGCGGTGTCGACGACGCTGACCTCGACGGGCGCGGTGGACTCCTTCCACTCCTCGTTCACCGGGCTCGGCGGCGGAATCACCATCCTGGGCATGCAGTTGGGCGAGATCGCACCCGGTGGTACCGGCTCCGGTCTCTACGGAATGCTGATCATGGCGGTCATCGCGGTGTTCATCGCCGGGCTCATGGTCGGCCGTACGCCCGAGTACCTGGGCAAGAAGATCGGCACCCGCGAGATGAAGCTCGCGGCCTGCTACATCCTGATCACCCCGGCCCTGGTACTGATCTTCGCCGCCGCCTCCATGGCGCTGCCGACCCCGCCGCACTCCATGCTGAACTCCGGCGCGCACGGCTTCTCCGAAGTGCTGTACGCCTTCACCTCCGCCGCCAACAACAACGGCTCCGCCTTCGCAGGCCTGAACGCGAACACCGACTGGTACAACACCATGACCGGACTCGCGATGGTCCTCGGCCGCTTCCTGCCGATGGTGTTCGTGCTGGCGCTGGCCGGTTCGCTCGCCGAGCAGAAGCCGGTCCCGGCGACGGCGGGCACCCTGCGCACCGAAAAGCCGCTGTTCACGGGTCTGCTGGTGGGCGCGATTCTGATCATCACCGGTCTGACGTACTTCCCGGCGCTGGCGCTGGGGCCGCTGGCCGAGGGGCTGGCGTCATGACCACCCGCATAGACGACCAAGAAAACCAAGAGGACTCGATGTCCACTGCCACTCCGACCCGGGCGCCGCACAGCGATGTGCCGACCGGTCACAAGGACGAAGGCAAGGTCGGCGCGGGTCTGTTCGACCCGAAGCAGCTGATCAAGTCCCTGCCGGACGCTCTTCGCAAGCTCGACCCGCGGGTGATGGTCAAGTCCCCCGTGATGTTCGTGGTCCTCGTCGGCTCGGTGCTGACGACGATCTTCTCCTTCAAGGACCCGGGCGACTGGTTCGGCTGGGCGATCAGCGTCTGGCTGTGGCTGACCGTCATCTTCGCCAACCTGGCGGAGGCCGTCGCCGAGGGCCGCGGCAAGGCGCAGGCCGACACCCTGCGCAAGGCCAAGACCGACACGGTCGCGCGGCGTCTGGGCAAGGACGGCAAGACCGAGGAGCAGGTGCCCGGCACCGAGCTCACGATCGGCGACCTGGTCGTGTGCGAGGCGGGCGACATCATCCCCGGCGACGGTGACGTCGTAGAGGGCGTTGCGAGTGTCGACGAGTCGGCGATCACCGGCGAATCGGCGCCCGTCATCCGTGAGTCCGGCGGCGACCGCTCGGCCGTCACCGGCGGTACGAAGGTTCTCTCCGACCGCATCGTCATCAAGATCACGACGAAGCCCGGCGAGACCTTCATCGACCGGATGATCGCCCTGGTCGAGGGCGCCGCCCGGCAGAAGACGCCCAACGAGATCGCGCTGAACATCCTGTTGGCCTCGCTGACGATCGTCTTCCTCCTCGCGGTGGCGACCCTGCCGCCGTTCGCGGACTACGCGGGCACGCACCTCACGATGGTCGTGCTGGTGGCCCTGCTGGTCTGTCTGATCCCGACGACGATCGGCGCGCTCCTGTCCGCGATCGGTATCGCGGGTATGGACCGACTGGTGCAGCGCAACGTTCTGGCGATGTCGGGCCGTGCGGTCGAGGCCGCAGGTGACGTGTCGACGCTGCTGCTGGACAAGACCGGCACCATCACCCTCGGCAACCGCCAGGCGTCGGAGTTCGTGCCGGTGTCCGGCACCACCGAGGCCGAGTTGGCGGATGCCGCCCAGCTTTCCTCGCTGGCCGACGAGACGCCCGAGGGCCGTTCCATCGTCGTCCTGGCGAAGGAGAAGTACGGCCTGCGCGAGCGCCACCAGGGCGAGCTGGCAAATGCCGAGTGGATCGCCTTCACCGCCCAGACCCGCATGTCGGGTGTCGACGTGGACGGGCGCAAGACCCGTAAGGGCGCGGCCGGTTCGGTCATCACCTGGGTCAAGGAGCAGGGCGGTACCGTCTCCGAGGACGCCGACACCCTCGCCAACCGCATCTCGGAAGCCGGTGGCACCCCGCTGCTCGTGGCTGTCGAGGACGACAACGGTGCCCGGATCCTGGGCGTCATCCATCTCAAGGACGTCGTCAAGGAAGGTATGCGCGAGCGGTTCGACGAGCTGCGCCGCATGGGCATCAAGACCATCATGATCACGGGCGACAACCCGCTGACCGCCAAGGCGATCGCGGAAGAAGCGGGCGTCGACGACTTTCTCGCGGAGGCCACTCCCGAGGACAAGATGGCCCTGATCAAGCGGGAGCAGGCCGGCGGCAAGCTGGTCGCGATGACCGGCGACGGCACGAACGACGCCCCGGCCCTCGCGCAGGCGGACGTCGGCGTGGCGATGAACACGGGTACGTCGGCCGCGAAGGAGGCCGGCAACATGGTCGACCTCGACTCGAACCCGACCAAGCTCATCGAGATCGTCGAGATCGGCAAGCAACTCCTCATCACCCGGGGCGCGTTGACGACGTTCTCCATCGCCAACGACGTCGCGAAGTACTTCGCGATCATCCCGGCGCTGTTCGCGGCCGTCTACCCGGGCCTGGACAAGCTCAACATCATGCACCTGGCCTCGCCCGACTCCGCGATCCTGTCGGCCGTCATCTTCAACGCGCTCGTCATCATCGCGCTGGTGCCGCTCTCCCTTCGAGGTGTGCAGTACAAGCCGGTGAGCGCGGACAAGATGCTGCGGCGCAACCTCACGATCTATGGCCTCGGCGGCCTGATCGCGCCCTTCATCGGCATCAAGATCATTGACCTGCTCATCTCCCTCATCCCCGGAATCGGCTGATCGGCATGAACAACTCGGTTACGAACACCGCCCGGTTGCTCTGGGCCGGTCTGCGGGCCCTCCTGGTACTCACCGTGGTGACGGGCGTCATCTACCCGCTCGCCGTCACGGGGATTGCCCAGGCGCTGTTCAACAACAAGGCGAACGGCTCGGAGATCAAGGCGGACGGCAAGGTCGTCGGCTCCTCCCTCATCGGGCAGTCGTACAACCTGCCGTTGAAGAAGGGCCAGGAGACCCCGGACCCGGATCTGAAGTGGTTCCAGGGCCGCCCGCAGAACGGACTCGGCACCAACAGCATCAACACGCAGTACTCGTTGATCCTGTCCGGCGCCACCAACCTCTCCGCCGACAGCAAGGTACTCCTCCAGCAGGTGAAGGACGCCAAGGCCGCCGTCATCAAGGACAACTCGGTGCCCGGCTACACGGTCAAGGCGTCCCAGGTGCCCGCCGACGCGGTCACCTCCTCCGGCTCCGGACTCGACCCGGACATCTCCCCGGCGTACGCGGACCTCCAGGCCCACCGCATCGCCGAGAAGAACGGGCTGTCCGTCGCCCAGGTGCAGAAGCTGGTCGACGACCACACCGACGGCCGCACCCTCGGCTTCATCGGCGAGCCCACGGTGAACGTCCTGGAACTCAACATCGCGCTCAAGTCCCTTGTGACGAAGAGCTGATGGCGTTACGCGACGATCCGCGTGGGAGTCGGCGGCCGGGGAGACGTCCCGGATCCGCCGACTCCCGTCGCATTGAGGCCGGTTGTGCTGTTCCCGGACTTCGCGACTGCCCGTACGACACGAAAGGCGTACACCCATGACCAGGGTGTTGGTGGTGGAGGACGACCCGCAGCTCGTACGGGCCCTCGTAATCAACATGCAGGCACGCCATTACGGCGTCGACGCGGCGCCCGACGGCGCCACCGCGCTCCGGCTCGCGGCGGCGCGACAGCCCGACGTGGTGATGCTCGACCTCGGACTGCCCGACATGGACGGCGTCGACGTCATCAAGGCGCTGCGCGGCTGGACCCGGGTCCCGATCCTGGTCTTGTCGGCCCGGCAGGCGTCGGATGAGAAGGTCGCCGCGCTCGACGCGGGCGCGGACGACTACATCACGAAGCCGTTCAGCATGGACGAGCTTCTGGCCCGCCTGCGAGCCGCTGTCCGCCGTAGGGAGGACACGCCGCTCGTTCCGGAGTCGACCGTGGTGGAGACCGACGAGTTCACCGTCGATCTGCGTGCCAAGAAGGCGACGCGGGGCGGACATGACATCCGGCTGACCCCGACCGAATGGCACCTGCTGGAGATCCTGATCACCAACCCCGGCCGCCTGATCACCCAGAAGCACCTGCTCCAAGAGGTCTGGGGGGTGTCCCAGAGCAACAAGACCAACTACCTGCGGGTCTACATGGCCCAGTTGCGCCGCAAACTGGAGACGGACCCCGCCCACCCCCGCTATCTGATCACCGAGCCCGGCATGGGCTACCGCTTCGAAGGATGAACATGGGACGCGGCAAGCTCCGGATCTACCTCGGCGCGGCACCGGGCGTCGGCAAGACGTACGCGATGCTCTCCGAGGCACACCGGCGCGTGGAACGCGGCACCGACTGCGTGATCGCCTTCGTGGAACACCACGGCCGGCCGCGCACCGAGGTGATGCTGCACGGCCTGGAGGAGATCCCGCGCCGCGAACTGGAGTACCGGGGCACGACGTTCACCGAGATGGACATCGACGCCGTCCTGGCCCGGAACCCCCAGGTGGCGATGGTCGACGAGCTGCCCCACACCAACGTCCCCGGCTCCCGCAACACCAAGCGCTGGCAGGACGTCGAGGAACTCCTCGCGGCCGGAATCGACGTCGTCTCGACCGTCAACATCCAGCATCTTGAGTCGCTCGGCGACGTCGTCGAGTCCATCACCGGCGTACGGCAGCAGGAGACCGTGCCCGACGAAGTCGTACGCCGGGCCGACCAGATCGAGCTCGTCGACATGTCGCCGCAGGCGCTCCGCCGCCGGATGGCGCACGGCAACATCTACAAGCCGGACAAGGTCGACGCGGCCCTCTCGAACTACTTCCGGCCCGGAAACCTCACCGCCCTGCGGGAGTTGGCGCTGCTGTGGGTGGCCGACCGGGTCGACGCCTATCTGACCGAGTACCGCAGTGAGCATCAGGTGTCGACGATCTGGGGCTCGCGGGAGCGGATCGTGGTGGGCCTGACTGGCGGGCCGGAGGGCCGGACACTGATCCGCCGGGCCGCGCGCCTCGCCGAAAAGGGCGCCGGCGGCGAGGTGTTGGCTGTCTACATCTCGCGCAGTGACGGCCTGACCTCCGCCTCGCCCAAGGAACTGGCCGTCCAGCGAACACTGGTGGAGGATCTGGGCGGCACGTTCCATCAGGTCGTCGGCGACGACGTCTCGGCCGCGCTGCTGGACTTCTCCCGCGGGGTGAACGCCACCCAGATCGTGATGGGTGTCTCCCGGCGCAGGAGCTGGCAGTACGTGTTCGGGCCCGGCGTCGGCTCGACGGTCGCCCGTGAGTCCGGACCCGATCTCGACGTCCACCTCATCACGCACGACGAGGTGGGCAAGGGACGCGGACTGCCCGTGAACCGGGGCGCGCGGCTCGGCCGGCCCAGGCTCATCTGGGGCTGGCTCGTGGGCGTGCTGGGCCCCGTCCTGCTCACCCTTCTGCTGACCAGCGCCACCCCGGCTGTCGGCCTCGCCAACGACATGCTGCTCTTCCTCACCCTGACCGTCGCGGCGGCTCTGCTCGGCGGACTCCTCCCCGCGCTGGCCTCGGCGGCGGTGGGATCGCTGCTGCTGAACTGGTACTTCACCCCGCCCGTCCACACGTTCACCATCGCCGACCCCAAGAACATCGTCGCCATCGCGATCTTCGTCGGTGTGGCCGTCTCCGTGGCCTCGGTGGTGGACCTCGCCGCCAGGCGCACCGATCAGGCGGCCCGGCTGCGCGCCGAGTCCGAGATCCTGTCCTTCCTCGCGGGCAGCGTGCTGCGCGGCGAGACCAGCCTGGAGGCTCTGCTGGAGCGGGTGCGGGAGACCTTCGGCATGGAGTCGGTGGCGCTGCTGGAACGGGCCGGCGAGCTGGATCCGTGGACCTGCGCGGGCAGTGTCGGCCCCCGTCCCTGCCAGAACCCCGAGCACGCGGACGTCGATGTGCCGGTCGGCGACCACATGTCCCTGGCCTTGTCGGGGCGCGTACTGCCGGCCTCCGACCGCCGGGTGCTCGCCGCGTTCGCCGCCCAGGCCGTTGTCGTCCTGGACCGCCGGCGCCTACAGCAAGAGGCCGACCAGGCCAAGGAGTTGGCCGAGGGCAACCGCATCCGCACCGCGCTGCTGGCCGCCGTCAGCCACGACCTCCGTACCCCACTGGCCGGGATAAAGGCGGCCGTCACGTCTCTGCGCTCCGACGACGTCGACTGGTCGGAGGAGGACCGGGCGGAGCTCTTGGAAGCCATTGAGGCGGGCGCCGACCGCCTCGACCAACTGGTGGGCAACCTGCTCGACATGTCCCGCCTGCAGACCGGCACGGTGACCCCCATCATCCGCGAGACCGACCTCGACGAGGTCGTGCCGATGGCGCTGGTCGCGGTGCCGGAGGACAGCGTGGAACTGGACATCCCGGAGACGCTGCCCATGGTCCACGTGGATCGGGGGCTGCTGGAGCGGGCCGTCGCCAACATTGTGGAGAACGCGGTCAAGTACAGCCCGCCGGAGGAGAAGGTCCTCGTGTCGGCGAGCGCCATCGCGGACCGGGTCGAGGTGCGTGTGGTGGACCGCGGGCAGGGTGTCCCCGACGAGGCCAAGGACCGCATCTTCGAGCCCTTCCAACGCTATGGCGACTCTCCGCGCGGCGCCGGGGTCGGCCTCGGCCTGGCCGTGGCCCGCGGCTTCACGGAAGCCCTGGGCGGCACCCTGAGCGCGGAGGACACACCGGGCGGCGGACTCACGATGGTGCTCAGCCTGCCGACAGCACCGGAGCGCCGGCCGGAGCAGCCGGATCTGTCGGCCGCGGTCACGCCCTGAAGGGCGAGGCTCGACGGCCTCGGACAGCGGGTGGGACGGCCTCAGCGCCTGTGTTTGATGCTGGCATGACAGCTTGTTTGGTCGGTGTGCTTGCGAGAGCGTCATCCTTGTCGGACGTCGTGTGGAAGATGCTGCGATGCCGGAGCGGTTGTCGGCCTGCGCAGGAGTGCGCTTGGCAGTTGACGGATGACAGTCGTCGGTTCGTGGCGGAGAACTGGCGGCTCAGGTTGCTGCGTTCCTGTTTGAGTCATCTCGTGGCTTCGTAGGTGGACAACCGACTCCAGCTGTAGGCAGGTTCCGACTCCACCTGCCGGGTGGCACAAGACCTTGACGGTTTCCCTGACGTGCGCAGCCGCCGGCGTCCGCGCTGCGCGACCGCCGCGTCTGAGCAGCCTCACCCGAACGCCGGACAGTGAAACGCCTCGGACTGGCAGCGGCCGCCACGGAGTCGCGGTGGACGGCCGGCGCCGACGTCGCGCCCTGTGATCAGACCCAGTGGTGGTCTCTGGAAGTCGGTGACTGTGACGATCGGGTCCGGTCCGGGCCGGACGGGGATCTTGGTGTCCGGGGGCGGGGTGAGTCGTTCTTGCTGGTGGCGGTCGTCCGGACCGCCCTTCACCGAAGGATCTTCTGTTGATGACTCAGCCTGTCCGTGTCGTGTTCCGCTCTGCCTCGCGCGCCGCGCCCGCTGTCGGTGAAGGACTTCGGGTGGCGCTGTACCAGGGCCAGGGCTCGGTCGGCAGCCGGCAGGCGGTGGAGCAGAACCTGGAGCGTCTGGTCGGGGTGACCGCGCTGGCGGCGGACTACGGCTGTCAGGTGGTGGTCTTCCCGGAGAAGTACACCACCGGCTACGCGATCGGTCCCCAGCAGTGCCGCGAGCTGGCCGAGCACCGCGAGGGCCCCTCGGTCGAGCGTGCGCGGCTGGCGGCCAAGGAGAACGCCCTGGCCGTGGTCCTGCCCTACCCCGAACGCGACGGGGACGCGTTCTACGACTCGATCAGCATCATCGCTGCGGACGGGCTGGTGGCGGCGAACTACCGCAAGACCCATCTGTACGGGGCCGCCGAGCGGCGCAACTACTCCTTCGGCCAGGACCTGCCGCCCGTGGTCAGCCTGAACGGCATCGGGGTCGGCGTGCTCAACTGCTACGAGTGCGAGTTCCCGCCGCTGTACCAGTACCTCGCCGGGCGCGGGGCCCAGGTCGTGCTCGGGCCCACCGCCGCCGACGGGCACTTTCGCCTGGCCGACGGCACCATGAGCCAGGTGCCCTACCAGGACGCCACCCGCCACATCATCCCCGCCATGGCCGGCATCTGGCGCCTGTTCATCGCCTACGCCAACCGCCGCGGCTGGGAACAGGTCCCCGCAGGCTCCTGGCAGTACCAGGGCAACTCCGGCATCTGGGCCCCCGACGGCGAACCCCTGATCGCCGCCACCGCCGAAGACCGCCACCACGACTGCCTGCTCATCGCCGACTGCCTCCCCGCCACCGTCCCGCCCTTCAGCCCCGAAGGCCACCACCCCACCGACAACCGCCTCGCCCTCAACCCCACCCTGCAACCCGCCCGCTGAGATCACCCACCGCCGGCACCGCCAAACAGACGGCACCCGGCCGGCCGCTCCGGCCCTGCACAGCGTCACCAATGCCGGCCGGATACCACCCACTCGCTGGCCGCCGGCGGGAACATCCACCTGGCCACTGTCAATGCCCGGGCATTCCCGGGACCCCTCGCTCGCGTTCTCGTGAGCGCCCCGGACCGTTGGCTGGCCCCCAGCGGGATCAGCCCCCCTCCAACTGGAGTCAGAACTCGGTTCTGGCACAGATCTTGGGCTCTGTCGCTGATTTGGGGGTGGTGACGATCAAGAGGAGGTGGGCATCACCTGGGTGTGGGGGATGTGGTTCGCCTCGCCGACCTTCTTCTTCCGGGGGTTGGGGCGTCTGTCGAAGCAGTGGTTTTTGGGGACACCGAGGTCCGGCTTACTGTGCGGTCCACGGTGGGGTCGGCCGCCTGTCCGGGATGTGGATGGAGATCCTCGCGTGTGCACTGCTACTACCAGCGGTGTCTGGCAGACCGTCCCGTCGCCGGCCGTCAGGCGCGGCTCGATCTGCGGGCACGCCGTCTCGTGTGCGGTAACGGCAGCTGCGGGCGTCGGACGTTCGCCGAGCAGATACCGGACCTGACGCGTCGACATGCCCGCCGCACCAACGCGCTCACCACTCAACTCACCGACATCGCCTTGTTTCTGGGCGGACGTGCGGGAGCCAATCTGTGCGGTCGCCTGGCTGTGACCACCGGCAAGGACACACTGCTCCGCCTGCTGCGCGCACTGCCCGTCCCGGCGCCGGAATCTGTCCCGTGTCTGGGTGTCGACGAGTTCGCCGTGCGCCGCGGCCGGACCTACGCGACGATCCTCGTCGACATGAACACCCACCGTCCCGTCGACGTCCTCGCGGACCGCACCGCGCAAACCTTCGCGGCCTGGCTTCGAGAGCACCCTGAGGTCCAGATCGTCTGCCGCGACCGTGCCGGCTCCTTGCGCGACGGCGCCCACGCCGGTGCGCCACAGGCCCGGCAAGTGGCCGACGCCTGGCACCTGCTCCACAACCTCGCCGAAGCCGTCGAACGAATCGTTGGGCGACACCGCGCCAACCTGCGCGAACCCCTCACTGTCCGCGCCGACCAGGACGACACCTGCCCACCCGCGGACGTCCATCACACCGCCCTGGGTGAACTGGACGTGCACGGACGGCCTCGACCGCTGGTGGCCCGCACCCGCGAACGCCACCAGCAGATCCACGAACGCATCGAACGCGGCGACAGTCTGCGCGCCATCGCCCGTGAACTCCACCTCAGCCGCGGCACCGTCCTGCGCTTCGCCCGGGCCGCTGATGTCCAACAACTTCTTGGCGCGGCAACCGACCGCCCGAGCATGGTCGACGACTACCGGCTCTACCTGCATCACCGCTGGATGGAGGGATGCACCAACGCTGCCGCACTCACCCGGGAGATCCAACAGATCGGCTACCGCGGAGACGTCAACACCGTCCGCAGCCACCTGCGGCCCTACCGCACCGGAACGATCCCGGCGGATGCCCCGCTGCCCCATGTGACCGTCCGCCGGGTCACCGACTGGATCATGCGCCGGCCCGAGCAACTCACCGACACCGAACGCAAATGCCTCGACGAACTATGCGAACGCAGCCCCGCTTTGGCCACGACCACCCAATACGCCCGGCGCCTGGCCTCGATGGTGCGCGAACGCCGCAGCGAGCACCTGGCCCTCGACGTCTGGCTCGCCGACGTCCGCCTCGACGGACAACGAGAACTCCGTACCCTCGCCGCCGGCATACGCCGCGACCGCGCAGCCGTACTCGCCGCCCTGACCACTACCCACACTTCGGGAGCAGTCGAAGGCAACGTCACCAGAATCAAGCTGCTGAAGAGACAGATGTACGGCCGGGCCAACTTCGACCTCCTGCGACGCCGCATCCTCCTGTCACCTTGATCAACCGGCTGACACCCCCAAATCAGCGACAGAGCCAGATCTTGGGGAGCGGTCGCGGAGCGTCACCTTGGTTGTCCTTTGACAGCGAAGTCAGTCGCTCGGGTCGCGCTGCCCTGCATCGACTGGATTGGATGGCGAACGATCACATGGGGGTTGCTGGTGTTCCTGAGGGACGTGTCAGGAGCCGCAGACCGCAGCCTCAGTTGCCCGGGTTGCACGCCTCCCGGCGTTCACGGCTTGGAGTCCGTGTCCTCGTCCGGGGAGAAAAGATCCTCGATCGGTTCGCCGAACACGGCGGCGATCTTGAACGCGAGCGGCAGGCTCGGGTCGTAGCGGCCCGTTTCGATGGCGTAGACCGTTTGCCGGGAGACGCCGAGGCGGTCGGCGAGGTCAGCCTGGCTCCAACGACGCATCGCCCGCAGTTCCCTGAGCCGGTTCTTCATCGGGTTCGCGGGGTCTTGAACAGCAGGGCTGCGATCCAGATCAGGATGCTCACGATGAAGCTGATCTGGACCAGCTGCCGCAGGTCGCCCACGCCGGCTGCCTGGAGAAGCCCGACGGTGTGGATCGACATGACCAGCACGCCGAACCCGATCGCCAGAGCCTCGAGCTGGCAACGGCGCTGGTACTCGTCGGCGCGGCGCAGGCTCCTGATCACGGCCCGGACGACCCACAGCGCCGGCGTGAGATTCAGCAGCGACCAGAACAGTTTCCATGAGCCCGCCGAACCGAAGAGGCCGAACTCCGAGATCAGGCTGAGCAACACGAGGCCGATGACGGCCGGCAACCAGTCGAGGAACCAGGCGCGGGCGCGGACTATGTCGCTTCGGCTCTGGCGGTTCTCCTGCGATTTCTCCATGCGGCAAACGTAAAGGTGACTTGTCTTAACGTCAAGGGTCCTTGTCACGCGGCGGCGGACGTGAGCATCGACCACCACCCCTGAGCCTCCGCGCGCCGCACGAAATAGCCCGGAGCGTGCCGACGCTCTCACTCACCGTCGTGCCAGTGCAGCCACGCCTGGTCGTTGCCGACCAGTGCCAGCCCGGGAAGTGGCGCAGTCGCTGCGGCCACCCAGCACCCCCAGGCGGTCCCCACGCGACGACGGTGCTGTTATGAAACTTGATGCACCATTCTGGGATTCCCTCGTGTTCGCCGGGATCGACGACGTGGACGTCGAGGGGGTGACCTCTGCCTTCGGCACCGTCGATGTGGTGGCGAGAGGCCGGGCGGCCGAGGCGGCATGTCCGGACTGCGGTCGATTCTCGGACCGGGTGCACGACTGCTATCAGCGCAGGTTGAAGGATCTCCCGCTCGGTGAGCAGAGCGTCGTGATCCTGTTGACAGTCCGGCGTTTCATCTGTGGGGCGGCTGACTGTCGGCGCCGCACGTTCGCCGAGCCGTTCACGCAGTTGACCGCCCCGTACTCACGGTTCACCACTCGGCTCAACCACGTCCTGGAGCGAGTCGGGCTCGCGCTGGCCGGACGGGCCGGCGCCCGGCTGGCCGCCCAACTGGGCTTCGGCGCAGGACGGATGACCTTGTTGCGCAGGGTCATGTCGCTGCCCGATCCGCAGTTCAGCACGCCGCGCGTGCTGGGCGTGGACGACTTCGCGATCCGCCGGGGTCAGACGTACTCCACCGTTTTGACCTGCGGAGAATCCCATCGCGTGGTCGACGTGCTCCCCACACGCGAAGCGGGGCCGCTGGCCGGGTGGCTGACCAGCCACCCGGGCGTGGAGATCATCTGTCGGGACCGGGCAGGTGCCTACGCCGAGGGTGCCCGACGCGGCGCCCCCGAAGCTCTCCAGGTTGCTGACCGGTTTCACTTGTGGCAAGGCCTCGGCCGTGCAGTGGAGACCTGTGTCGCCGCCCACCGTGAGTGTCTGCGCGCTCCGACGTCGCCCGAGCCGTCGAACGTTGACACGCTGCAAGGCGACGCGGGCCTTCCCGACCCGGATCCTGTCGGCCGACGGGCCGAGCGCAAGAAGGCCGCACACGCCCTGGTCCACGAGTTACTCGCCCAAGGCCACTCCCGCCGGGCGATCACCCGGCACCTGGGCTGGGGTCTCAACACGTGCTCCGGTACGCGGCCGCCGCACGCTGGCAGGACACCTTCCGCGAGAACAGGCCCCGGCCCAGCAGGCTGGATCCCTACAAGCCCTACTTGGAGCGACGGTTCGCCGCGGGATGCACAAGCGTCACCCAGCTGCACAGCGAACTGCTTGCCGAGGACGCCCCCGTCACCTACGCCATGGTCCGCGCCCACATCGCCAACCTGCGCACCGCCCCGCCAGGCACACCACCCCCGCCACCGACGGTGCGGCAGGTGATTGGCTGGCTCACCCGCCACCCCACGGCCCTGAGCGAGGAGGACCGCGCAGATTTGAAGGACGTCCTGGCGCGCTGTCGCGAACTGGACACGGCAGCCGGGCATGTCCGCGACTTCGGCGAGATACTCACCGGCCGCCTCGGCGGCAGACTCCCTGCCTGGATCGACGCCGTCGCCGTCAGTCAACTGCCCGGCCTCACCGGCTTCGCGCTCCACATGCTCCGAGACCTCGGCGCCGTAACCGCTGGGCTCACCCTGGAGTGGAGTTCCGGCAGCACCGAGGGCGCCGTCAACCGCATCAAGAAGATCAAGAGGCAGCTCTACGGACGAGCCGGATTCGAACTACTCCGCAAGATGATCCTGCTTCAGTAACGCTCCGCGACCGCTCCCCAAGATCTGTGTCAGAACCCAGAACTCGCCTACAACTGGAGTCGACTCACCTACAAAGCCACATCTCGCCTTCCCGTCGACCTTTTGTCATCAAAAGGGTGCTCCGGTCGGGGGCATGGGTGGTGGAATGGCCGACAGCCGCCGTCCGGGCTGGTGAGCACGGACGGCGGCTGAGAGCGCGAAGGCAGCGCCGGATTCCCCCTCCCGTCGCCGTCTCGCGCTGACCGTCCTCACCACCCGTCCGGGATGCGCGGGAGTACATCCCGGTCTCGAAAAAGGCTGGGGAGGACGAAGGGCTGGAGCCGCGTTGTCGGCGATGCGGCTCCAGCCGCTCACAGTGGTCGGACAGTCACTGCGACCCGGGGGCTGGGGGCCGAAAGAAGCGGACCGGTAGCCCGCCGCCGACCGGAGCAGGCGAAACGTGCGAAGGCCCTGCCGGGGAGCCTATACCGGGTCCGGGCAATGAGGGCAGCACGCGATTCAGTCGATGCCGGGAAAGACGGCGGGACGCATTGGTGATCTTCATACCGGGAGCTGGTGGGGGTTCACTGTCCATCCTCCAGTGCGTCTTCCAGAGTGGCGACGGGCTCGAAGAGGGTGAGGAGCCCGGCGGCCTTGAGGATCCGCAGGTGCCAGGGCCGGACACAGACCACTGCCAGGCGGCCGTCGCGTTCTAGGGCCCGGCGTTGGGTCCGGCAGAGCAGACCGAGCGTGGAGCAGTCGAGGAATTCCACCGGCCGCAGGTCCACGACCACACGGACACCCGACCGGATGGTCGCGGCATCGGTATGCGCCTGAATCTCAGGGATGCTGCTCAAGTCGATAATTCCGTGGAGCTCGACCACGGTGACACCGCGGAGAAGGTAACTGCGCGCGTGCCGGCCCGGCACCAGCAGCTTCCCCGGAACCGGGTGATTCCGGCGCTGCCCCGAAGGCGTATTCGTCTCCTGGATGCCCATGGCGGTTCCTGACGTGGGACCCCCTCTGTAGGGGAGTTCGCGGTCGTCGGACCGTCACCGGGGACTGGGGCAACGCCCCACCACCGTAGGAACACAGCGGATGCAGAAACGTCCACGCACCCGATCCTTCACTCGTGCGAGCGGTAGTCATGTCGCAGCATTGACAGGCCGGCCTGCTCATGAAGCCTGGGCGAGGTAGTGCGGGGTGGTGTCGCGCCGTTCGGCGGGACGGGCCGTGCGGCGGGTGAGGCGCCTGGTCATCAAGGTGATGGCCGCTCAGGTGATCAAGGATTCGCTCATCTCGGGGAGGCATTCGTAATCCCGGCAGTGACGGCGGGCCCTCATGATCCACGACCAGCGCCGGATCCGGGAGGGCTCGTCCAGCGGAGTAGCGCCGATCGCCTCGAAGCGCTCGGTGTCGTCCCCGATGGACGCGAGGATGCGGTGGACCTTGTGGGAGACGCCCCGACAGCGCCGCTCCTCGGGCCAGCGGTGGGCGGTGAACCGGCAGTTGCGGACCGTACTCAGTGCCAGACCGAGATCGTCGGCGTAGGTCTGCAAGGAGGCTTCTACGCTGAACAGGTCCTCACCCGGGGCCGGATGGGCGCCGCCGAGCGGCTGCATCGGCTCGATCTCCAGCGCGTGGTCCCCGATGGTGAACTGGATGCGCTGCATCTGCCTGACCAGTTCCCGGTCGCTGGCAATGATCTGCTCGTAGCGCTCGCGGGTTATGTGGCCGATCGTCGCGGTGGTCATGACGCCTCACCATCTCTCACGGGCAAGGGTCCGGCAGACCGGACCTCCGGCGACAACACCCCGGCCCAACTCCCGCCAGAGTCAACCTGTTTCGAGATCCAACACCAGCAATGACAGCAACTGACCATTCGAAAGCGGAACGGACACATGAACCGTTCACCAAAGCGTTTATCCCAACGCTTGGACGAACGCTTCCTCCGAACCACCCACGCCCTGCGGCGGCACCAGGCCGAGCAGTACACCGCACTGCTGCGGTGATCCACCCCGGCCATCCAGACCGCCCCGCACACCGGACACACCCGCCGCAACCGGCGCCACTGCCTGGAACGACACACCCCGAGCAGAACACCGCCCGCGGCCCGGCGCCCGGACTCAGCCAGTCACCGCAGCCCGGACAACGCCGCCCGCGTACAGGCCCGTTGATCTCGGCCACCAAACCAGACTGGACCCACCCAAAGATCCATACCGGAGGTTGAGAAACGGGCACTCAGGCATCAGGCGGCACGGTCTCGAACTCCTTCTCCACGTGCCCGGTGTCCAATCGCAGCCGCCAGGCGTTCCGGCGGTGCGCGGCGGCCAGTTCGGCCTCCAAGGGGGACGGCGGCACAGCGAGGACGGGACAGGTGGCGTGCGCGAGGCAGTAGCGGCCGACCGACGGCCACAGGGCGCGGTGCAGGCGACCGCGAGGTCCGGCGCCGATGACGAGGAGGTCGTCCTCGCGGTCGGCGATCTCGACCAGCGCCCGGCCCGGGGAACCTCGGACAACTAGGGCCTCCGCCGCAAGTCCCGTGCCCGTGCTGCCGAACACGTCAACGAGCGCCGCGACCAGCCGCTCCCGCGCCAGCCGTTTCCACTCCTCGACCAGGTAGGACGCAGCCGGTGAACGACGTGCGGAGAGATCCCCGCCGGGCGGCTCCCAGGCCAGCACCGGCCACAACTCGGCACCCCTGTGCCGTGCTTCGTCGGCGGCCCGGCACAGGGTGGTAAGACTGCTCACGGAGCCGCTCACTCCGACCACGACACGAGCGGCTGAGGGTGAGTCGGACTCGGACATCACTTCACCGTTCTCCACGCGCCGGCGGTCGGTTCCCGCCGACGATCCTCATCGGAACGCCTCCCATCCCACTCCTCGGCGAGGCATTCGAAAAGCCCACGGACCACTTCTTGGCGCCCCTCTGACGGACGCCGCCCGGGCCGCTCACCAGGCACGTCAGCATCTCGTCAACGTCGTCCCGTTCACCGTCAGCATCCCGTCAGGACAGGTCCGCCGACCCCCGTGGGCGGGCATAACGTCGTTGTCGAGCCCCGGTCCGCCTCCCCGCGTCCGGGGCACTTCAGCTCCTCCTGGAGGCATCCCATGAAAGAACTCGTCTACGGCGAAGACCCCGAGCCCTGGGATCGGTTCCCGGCCGGGCTCCTGTTCGTCCCGGTCCGGCCGGGCCTCTCACGATGCGCGGCCCGCTTCTTCCGCACCCCCCTCGGCGACCGCACGGCCGTCGGCTTCACCTCCCTGCGGAGGCTGACCGCGACGCTAGGTCCCGACCAGGCGTGGATCTGCCTCGCCGCGCCCGCGCTGCGCGCCCTCACCGCACCGCTCGGCGTCATCATCGTCACGGTCGACCCCCAGTTCACCGCCCCGGCGCCTACACCGGTCGGGTCAGCCGTCCCCGAATCGGCCTCGACTGCCCCGAGCCTGCGAGTCAGTTGAGAACCGGCTGAGACCGGCTGAGAAGAGAGCACCAGTCGATGACCACCCTTCACGAACCCGCCGTCCCTTCCACCTCCGTCGAGCTGTCGGTGTGGCCGGCCTCGACCGCCGAGCCCCGACCGGGCGACCTGGCCGTGGGCGGCGTATCGCTCGCGGAGATCGCCGACCGCTTCGGCACCCCCGTCTACGTCCTCGACGAGAACGAGGTCCGCGACCGCTGCCGTACCTACCGGAACGCCTTCCCCGAGGCCGAAGTCCTGTACGCGGCAAAGGCGTTCCTGTGCCGGGCCATGGTCCACTGGATGGAAGAGGAGGGTCTCGGCCTCGACGTCTGCTCCGCCGGCGAACTGGAACTCGCGGTCACCACCGGCTTCCCGCCGGAGCGGATGGTCCTGCACGGCAACGCCAAGTCCCCACGGGACCTGGAGACAGCCCTCCGCCTCGGCGTGGGCCGCATCGTCATCGACAGCCCGTCTGAGATCGCGCGGCTGGCCGCCGCCGTAGGCCCCGGGGGCCACCAGAAAGTCATGGTCCGCGTGGTGCCCGGCATCAGCGCCGGCGGCCACGAGAAGATCCGCACCGGCACGGACGACCAGAAGTTCGGCCTGTCCATCTCCGACGGCTACGCCCAGCACGCCATCACCCGCATACTCGATCAGCCACAACTCGAACTGACGGGCCTGCACTGCCACTTGGGCTCGCAGATCACGAGCGTCAAGCCGTACCTCGCCGCCATGCGCCGCATGGTCGGCCTCATGGCCAGACTGCGCGAGCAACACGGCCTGGTCCTGCCCGAACTCGACCTGGGCGGAGGCCACGGCATCGCCTACCGCCCCGGGGACGAGGCCCTCGATCTGACCACGCTGGCCCGCAGGGTGCGCACCGAGCTCGCCGAGGCGTGCGCCGCGGCCCGGCTCCCCGTGCCGCGCCTGATCATCGAACCGGGGCGTGCGATCGCCGGCCCGGCAGGCATCGCGCTCCACCACGTGCTGGCCGTGAAGCGCACGGGCGACCAGCTGTTCGTCGCGGTGGACGGCGGCATGAGCGACAACCCGCGGCCGGCACTGTACGGCGTGCGGTACGCACCACGCCTCATCGGCCGGCACAGCACCGCCGACCCGGCCCGAGTGACCGTCGTGGGCCGGCACTGCGAGGCCGGAGACATCCTGGCCGCCGAAGTCGAACTCCCCGACGACGTACGCCCGGGAGACCTGCTCGCCGTGCCGGTGTCCGGCGCCTACCACCTCTCCATGGCGTCCGGCTACAACCTGCTCGGCCGCCCACCGGTGGCCGCCGTACGCGACGGCCACGCCCGCCTCCTCGTACGCCGCGAGTCCCCGGACGACATCCGCAGCCGCGACGTGGGCCTGTAGCTCGCAGTGCTTCCCGCGTCGGGCTGTGGACCGCGGAAGGGCTTCAACGCTGCTCCAACTCCCCGATCCGGGCCACGGTCGCTCCACTCTTCGGGCACACCCACACCGCCGTGTCCGCCACGACCGTCGCCGTCAGCGGATGCGTGTCCGGGTGATCCGGGCAGCGCGGCCAGACCGCCGGTGCGCCCTCGGACCACAGCGCCTCCACCGCCCATTCCTGGACCTGATCCGCGAGGTTCGACAACTGCTCCGCCGCGGTGCCGCCCAGCGGCGAAGTGAAACCCTGGCCGGTGCCGTCCGGGGCGTGGAGCATGATCCCGTAGCTGTCGTCCACGCGGATGCGCGGCTGCACCGCGCACTGCGCCCGGAGGTCCCGCAGGACCGTCTCCAGGGCTTCGGAGATTTCCACGTCCGTCATGGCTTCCACTATGCCGCTGACCGGACGAGCGGGGGACGCCGAGGCGGGGAAGGAGCTGGTCCGGCGTCCTGTGAGGATGGGGCGGGGCTACCGACCGGCTGCCCTTGATGCGTACGAAGGAGCAGTTCGGGTGCCGCAGCAGCAGCGACCGCAGGGTCCGGTCGAGCGGATGGAACACCATCAGGTCGCGATCTACCTCGCGGCGATGGCTGTGGGCGCGCTGCTCGGCTGGGTCGCCCCCGCGGCGGGCCCGGGACTGGAGCACGCCATCAACCCGGTGCTCGGGGCGCTGTTGTTCGTCACCTTCCTCCAGGTCCCGGCTGCCGAACTGGTCCGCTCGTTGCGCGACGGTCGCTTCCTGTCTGCCGCGCTGGTGGTGAACTTCGTGGTGGTGCCGCTGATGACCGCCACCCTGCTGGTCGTGGTCGCCTCCCAGGTCCCCAAGCTCGGCGACAGGTTCGCCGACGTAGCGTCGGTCATTCCCTTCTACGTCGTCTTCCTGCTGGTCATGGCGCTCGCCGGCAGAGCGGTGGCCCGCGTCTTCCGTCTCGAACCCCCGGCCGGCCGCGCGATCGTCTTCACCGGCGCCACCCGTAACTCCCTCGTCGTCCTGCCGCTCGCCCTCGCCCTGCCCGACGACCTGGCCGTCGCGGCGGTCGTCGTGGTCACCCAGACCCTGGTGGAGGTCGTGGGCATGGTCACCTACGTCCGCCTGGTGCCCCGGCTGATCCCCGAACGGACCGGGCAGCCGGACGGGTTGCCCGCCCTCTCTCGCAGGTGATGGGGGTGTGCCGTGCGTCTGGCGTCGGCCAGGTGCAGGCGTGCCCGGCGGGCCTCGTCCTGCCCGAGGTCGGCGCACCGGCCTTATTTGCGCATTGACGCAACAAGGGGCACACTCTTGGGGTCGGGTCCTGTGCGTGCGCTGAGCGCGGACGGGGCACAGCCACATCACGGATCGGAGGCAGCCATGGGTGCCGACCCTCCTAGTCCGCGCTGCCTCCTGGGTACTCGCTGACTTTCGTACACCTGGGCCGTCGGCCCTGGTTCTCCCGCGCCGGTCGCGGCCCCCGTCCCGCCGAGGCGACGGTCGGCCCGCAGGCGCACACCCCTTCCTTACCTGTCTTTCCCATGCTGCGTGGGTGAGCCCCGCTCTGCCGTCGGCGCGTCCGTCGCGGCCGGGTCATGGCGGCGTGCCCAGAGTGTGGGCGGAGGTCTCCCGTGATGTCGTTCCGTACGGACACCAAAACCCCTGAGCCGTCGCCGACGGCGACGCGCACGCCCCTGGTCGCGCGGCTGCCGGGGCGTCTGTCGCAGTTCTCCTGGGTGGACGCGGCGGTCGCCGCAGCCGTGCTGGTGACCTTGTATGTCGTGCTGCGCGTGGGCCACGGCACCACCGTTGCCTTCAGTACCCATCAGAACGTCCACGTCGACACCGATCCGGCCCGGCTCCCCTATGACGCGGCGCGCTCGCTGCTGCGTATGTTCGTCGCGCTGGCCCTGTCGGTCGTGTTCACGTTCGTCTACGCCTATGCCGCGGCGAAGAGCAGGCGGTTGGAGCGGATCCTGATCCCGGCGCTGGACATCCTCCAGTCCGTCCCCGTGCTCGGCTTCCTCACCGTGGCGGTGACCGGGTTCATCGCCCTCTTCCCCGGCTCGATGCTGGGTCTGGAGTTCGCGTCGATCTTCGCGATCTTCACCTCGCAGGCGTGGAACATGACGTTCGGCTTCTACTACTCCCTCACCTCCCTCCCGCGTGAACTCGACGAGCTGTCACGGTCGTTCGGCTTCACGCGGTGGATGCGGTTCTGGAAGGTGGAGGTGCCGGCCGGGATGATCGGCCTGGTCTGGAACGGCATGATGAGCTTCGGCGGCGGCTGGTTCTTCCTGGTCGCCTCGGAGGCCATCAGCGTCAACAACCAGCAGTACGCCCTGCCCGGCGTCGGCTCCTACGCGGGCGCCGCCATCACCGACGGCGACCTGGGCAAGGTCGGCTGGGCCATCCTCACCATGGCGGTCATGGTCATCGGCGTGAACTTCCTGTTCTGGCGTCCGCTGACGGCCTGGGCGGAGAAGTTCAAGAACGAGCAGTCCGAGGCGAGCGAGGTACAGCGCTCCGTCGTCCTCGACTTCCTGCGCCGCTCGCACTGGCCGCAACTCCTCGGGCGGGTACTGCGCCCGGTCGGCCGTGGGCTGAGCGCGGCGGGCCGGGTCCTGGGCCGCGACGACCGGCCGCTCGCCGTGGACCACAGCCGGCAACGCACTGGCGACGTCGTCTTCGCCGTCATCGCGGGCGGCCTGATCCTGTGGGGCCTGGCCGATCTCGGCAACTATCTCTACGACCGCACCGGCCTCGGCGTGTTCGGCGAACCGCTGCTGCTCGGACTGGCCACGCTGGCAAGGGTGTTGGTGCTGGTCGCGCTGGCCACGGTGATCTGGGTGCCGATCGGCGTGAAGATCGGCTTCTCGCCCCGGCTGACCCGCATCGCCCAGCCGGTGGTCCAGGTGCTGGCGTCCTTCCCCGCCAACTTCCTCTTCCCCCTTGCCGTGTGGTTCTTCCTGCGGACCGGCCTGTCCATCAACGTCGGCGGCACGCTGCTGATGGCGCTCGGCGCCCAGTGGTACATCCTGTTCAACTCCATCGCCGGCGCCATGGCCATCCCCTCCGACCTGCGCGAGGCCATGGACGACCTGGGCGTGACCGGCTGGCAGCGCTGGAAGCGGCTGATCATCCCGGGAATCTTCCCCTCTTATGTCACCGGCGGGATCACCGCCTCCGGCGGCGCCTGGAACGCCTCGATCGTCTCCGAGGTCGTCACCTTCGGCGGTACGACGCTGACGGCCACCGGCCTGGGCGCGTACATCGCGAAGGCCACCGAGAGCGGCGACTACCCGCACCTGATCGCCGGGGTCGCCGTGATGAGTGTCTACGTCGTCGCCCTGAACCGGCTGCTGTGGCGCCGCCTGTACCGGCTGGCCGAAGCGCGCTACTCCCTCTGAACTTCCCTCTTCCTGAACGTATTTGGAGCACGTCATGGTGCTGAACATCCTGCGCAACCTCCGCGCCGACCGGGCCGCCCGGGCCGGCCTCGCCCACCTCACCGCCGAGCGGTCCCGCCCTGCCGACGGCGAACTGCTCCTGGAGACAGTCGGGTTGACCAAGTCCTACGCCGGGGCCGACGGCGAACTGCCCGTCCTGTCCGGCATCGACCTCCAGGTCCGCGCCGGTGAAGTCGTCGCCCTGCTCGGCAAGTCGGGCTCGGGCAAGTCGACGCTGCTGCGCTGCATGGCCGGTCTGCTGCCGGTCAGCTCCGGCACCGTCACCTACAAGAACACCCCGCTCACCGGCGCCAACCCCGGTACGGCCATGGTGTTCCAGACCTTCGCCCTGCTGCCCTGGCTGACCGTGCAGCAGAACGTCGAACTGGGCTTGGAGGCCAAGGGAGTTCCGGCCGCCGAGCGGGCGGACGCGGCCCGGCACGCCATCGACCTGATCGGCCTGGACGGCTTCGAGTCGGCGTACCCGAAGGAGCTTTCCGGCGGAATGCGCCAACGCGTCGGATTCGCAAGGGCGTTGGTCGTCGAACCGGACGTACTGATGATGGACGAGCCGTTCTCCGCCCTCGACGTCCTGACCGCCGAGAACCTGCGCGGCGAGCTGATGGAGCTGTGGGAGTCGGGCCAGTTCCCGACCCGGGCGATCGTGTTGGTCACCCACAACATCGAGGAGGCCGTACTGATGGCCGACCGGATCGTCGTCCTCGGCGCCCGGCCCTACGGCACGATCCGCGAGGTCTTCGAGGTCGGCCTGGACCGGCCCCGCGACCGCAACTCGGCGGCCTTCGAGGACCTGATCGACCGCGTCTACCGCACCATGACCGGACGGCACAAGGAGGGCCGCACCCCTGGTCGGGCAGAGCCGATCGAGCTGGAGAAGCGCACCGCGGCCAACACCCCGCTGCCCACCGCGAGCGTGGACGGGCTGTCCGGCCTGGCGGAGATGATCGCCCACAGCGGCGGACGGGCCGACCTGGCGGACCTCGCCGACGACCTCGGCCTGGAGATCGACGACATCCTGCCCCTCGTCGACGCCCTCGACCTCCTCGGCTTCGCCGCCGTGCACGGTGACGACCTGCTGCTGACCGACACCGGTTCCGAGTTCGCCGGCGCCGACGTGCAGAAGTCCAAGAGCATCTTCGCCCAGGCGGCAGTCAACGCGCCGCTGGTGCGGCTGATCACCAGCAGCCTGCGCCAGAACCCGGACGGCACCCTGCGCGCCGGCTTCTTCCGCGACGTGCTGGCCCACCACTTCACCAGCGAGCAGGTCACCCGCCAGCTGGAGACGGCCACCGACTGGGGCCGTTATGCCGAGTTGTACTCGTACGACGCCGAGCCGCAGGAGTACCGGCTCGACGAGAACGACACCGCACGGGCTGTACGGAGGGGGTAGACCGATGAACACGTTGCACTTCGCCACCGGCCTTGGCGCCGGGTTGTCCTCAGGCGCGCTCATCGGCATCGAGCGGCAGTGGCGCCAGCGGATGGCCGGTCTGCGCACTCACACGCTCGTCGCGACCGGCTCGGCGCTCTTCGTTCTGCTGTCCAGCTCCTTCGGTACCGGCGACCCCAGCCGGGTGGCCGCCCAGGTGGTCTCCGGCATTGGCTTCCTCGGCGCGGGTGTCATCATGCGCGACGGAGTGAACGTCTCCGGCATCAACACCGCGGCCACGCTGTGGTGTTCGGCCGCCGTGGGTTCGCTCGCCGGGGCCGGACTGCCCGGTTACGCACTCGCCGGGGCGGCCGCGATCGTCGCTGTGAACACCGCCGTACGCGGGCTGGCCCAGCGCTTGGACCGCCAGCCTGGCTCAGGCGAAGAGGTGCCGACGCCGTACTGCGTGGAGGCCGTGGTGTCGGCCTGCGACGAGGCCCACGTCCGCACCCTGCTCGTGCAGGCTCTGCTGGAGGCCGGTTCCGCCAGCCGCCTGCACGCGGTCGCCTCCACCAGTGACGGGGACGACGGCCAGGTCCTGATACGTGCCGAGATCACCTCCGCCGGCGCCGACAGCACGCCGGTGGAGAGCGCGGTCGCCCGCATCAGTATGGAACCGGCCGTCGTCTCCGCCCTGTGGCGGCAAACGGTCGTATGAGGACTGGGAGTTCGGTGCTCGATATGACGACAGGGAGCTCAGTGCTCGACGACCGGGCGGCGCCGGGCCCGTGCCGCGGCAGGGCGTTCCTGTGCGACGGCCGCGGGCACCTCGTCCGCCTCCGCCGCGTCCTCCGGAACTCCGGCGGCGTCACCCGCCAGCACCGCGCTCTCCAACAGCGCCCGCACCTGCCGCCCGGCGGCCCGGTAGTAGATCCGCGTGCCCTCGCGCCGGGAGGTGACCAGCCCGGCCGCGCGCAGCCTCGCCAGGTGCTGGGAGGTGGCCGCGACGTGCGCGCCGATCAGCTCCGCCAGTCGGCTGACCGGCAGTTCCTGCTCGTTCAGCGCCCACAGCAGCCGGTACCTGGACGGGTCGGCCACCGCCTTCAGCACGGCCACCGCCTGCTCGGCCGCACCCGCGTCCCAGACTCCTCCTTGCGTATCCATGCAACTATGGTACCGGCGGCACGCGCCGCCGGGCCGCGCCTGCCACGAGGGGTCGGAGGACAGCCATGACGGCCGAGAGCACTTCGCGACAGCCCGTCCCCGTCGTCGACTGCGCCCTGTACGAGTACGGCCGCCGCCGACCAGGGCACCTGCCGCTCGACGAGGCGCTGAACGTCGCCCGCACCACTCCCGGCGGGTTCGTCTGGATCGGTCTGCACGCGCCGGACGCCGACCAACTCCAGGTGGTGGCACGCGCCTTCGGCCTGCACCCCCTCGCCGTCGAGGACGCCCTGGAAGCCCACCAGCGCCCCAAACTGGAGCGCTACGACGACACCCTCTTCCTCGTCCTGCGCACCGCCGTCTACCTCGAACACGACGTACTGACCCCCACCACCGACATCGTCGGCACCGGCGAGATCATGGCCTTCGCCGGCCGCGACTTCATCGTCGTCGTCCGCCATGACCCCGCCCAGCACCTCGGGCCTGTGCGCCGCCGCCTGGAGGGCGACCCCGAGCGCCTCGCCCACGGACCCGTCGCCGTCCTGCACGCGATCGCGGACGCGGTCGTCGACCAGTACCTCGATGTCGTCACCGCCCTGGAGACCGATGCCGAGCAGGTCGAGAACGACGCCTTCTCCCCGGACGTCGGACACGACGTCGGCCGCGTCTACCAGCTCAAACGCGAACTCCTCGAACTCCGGCGCACCGTCGCCCCGCTGGCCCAGCCGCTGCGCGACCTGGCCGAACGCCGCGTCCCCGGAGTGGACCGGGAAATGGCCGCCTATTTCCGCGACGTCGCCGACCACCTCGCCCAGGCCGCCGAACGTGTCGGCGTCCTGACCGAACTCGTCGACAACGCCCTGTCCATGGCCCTCGCCCAGACCGGCGTCCAGCAGAACCACGACATGCGCCGCATCAGTGCCGCCGCCGCGCTCATCGCCGTACCGGTCGCTGTGGCCGGTGTGTACGGCATGAACTTCGACCACATGCCGGAACTGCGCCAGCACTTCGGCTACCCGGCGATGCTGATCTCCACCGCGGTCCTCGTCACCGTTGTCTACCTGGTCTTCCGCCGTAAGCACTGGCTCTGACGCCCGTCCTACGGTTGTTTGGCACACTGTCCGGATCCGAACCCGTTGGATGGAGGAGAAGCCCGCATGTCGATGGTCGGCAACCTGCGCAAAGTCGCGGACCTGGCGCGACGGAGCCGACGCCGGGTGGACCTCAGCCACCCGGCCCGCTCACCGCTCGGCTCGACGGTGGTCAACTGCGTCGTCTACCGCGACGGCATCCGCCGGCCCGGCACGGACACCGTGGAGGAGGCCGTCCGGCAAGCCCGCAAGCACCGCGGCGGCTTCGTGTGGCTGGGCCTGCACGAACCCGGCGAGGAGGAGTTCGCCGGGGTCGCCGAGTTGTTCGGCCTGCACCCGCTCGCCGTCGAGGACGCCGTCCAGGCCCACCAGCGACCCAAGATCGAGCAGTACGACGACGTCCTGTTCGCCGTCTTCAAGACCGTGACGTACGTCGAGCACGCCGAACTGACCGCGACCAGCGAAGTGGTGAACACCGGCGAGATCATGGTCTTCACCGGCCCCGACTTCGTCGTCACCGTCCGCCACGGCCGCCACGGCTCCCTCGGCCCGCTGCGGGAGGACCTGGAGGCGGACCCGCAACAGCTGGCCAAGGGACCCTCCGCCGTCCTGCACGCGATCGCCGACCATGTCGTCGACGACTACGTCACGGTCGCCGACGCCGTCCAGAACGACATCGACCAGGTCGAGACCGACGTCTTCTCCCCGGACAGTGCCCGAAACGCCGACGCCGGCCGCATCTACCAGCTCAAGCGCGAACTCCTGGAGCTGAAGCGGGCCGTGGTGCCCCTCGCCCGCCCTCTCGACCGGCTCGCCACCGAGCCCAGGAGCTGCATCGACAAGGAGATACAGGCGTACTTCCGGGACGTCGCCGACCATCTCACCCGTGTCACCGAACAGATCACCGCCTTCGACGCCCTCCTCGACTCCATCCTCCAGGCCCACCTCGCGCAGGTCGCCATCGCCCAGAACGACGACGCCCGCAAGATCACCGCCTGGGCGGCGATCATCGCCGTCCCCACCATGGTGTGCGGCGTCTACGGCATGAACTTCGACCACATGCCCGAACTGCGCTGGCGCTTCGGCTACCCCCTCGTCCTCGGCGTCATCGCCACCGCCTGCCTCCTCCTTCACCGAGGCTTCAAACGCAACGGCTGGCTGTAGCCCACGACCACCGGTCCGCTGGGCCACCGAGGGCCATCACGATCCATGATTTCCTGAATTCAGGATGTCATGTACTGTCGTGGTGTGCTGACAGTTGCCTCCGAGATCGAAGTCCTGGCCCGGTTCGGGCGGGCCCTCGCCGACCCGATCCGCTGCCGCATCCTGCTCGCCCTGCGCACGGCCCCTGCCTACCCCGCCGACCTCGCCGAAGCGCTTGGCGTCTCCCGCACCCGGCTGTCCAACCACCTCGCCTGCCTGCGCGACTGCGGCCTGGTTGTCACCGTGCCCGACGGCCGCCGCACCCGCTACGAGCTCGCCGACGATCGCCTCGGTCACGCGCTCGACGACCTGCGCACCGCTGTGGTCGCCGTCGAGACCGACCGCACGTGCGTCGAGGCCGACGAAAAGGGATGCTGCTGATGACCGCGACATCCCTCGGCCCCGCCCCGGCCCGCCGGGACGCGCTCGCCCGCCGGATACGCCTGCTGGTCGCCGCGACCATCACCTACAACGTCATCGAGGCGGTCGTCGCGATCACCGCGGGGACGATCGCCTCCTCCACCGCGCTGATCGGCTTCGGCCTCGACTCCGTCGTCGAGGTCTCCTCCGCCACCGCGGTCGCCTGGCAGTTCTCCGCCCGCGAGCACGCCGTACGCGAAGCGCGCGAGAAGACCACCCTGCGCATCATCTCCCTCTCCTTCTTCGCCCTCGCCGCCTACGTCACCGCCGACGCCGTACGCTCGCTGACCGGCACCGGAGAGGCGGAGCGTTCCATCCCCGGCATCGCGCTCGCCGCACTCTCCCTAGCGGTCATGCCGTTCCTGTCCGCCGCCCAACGCCGCGCGGGCCGCGAACTGGGCTCCGCCAGCGCGGTCGCCGACTCCAAACAGACCCTGCTCTGCACCTACCTCTCGGCCGTACTCCTCGTCGGCCTCGTCCTCAACGCCACCCTCGGCTGGTCCTGGGCCGACCCAATCGCCGCCCTCGTCATTGCCGCCGTCGCTGTCAAGGAGGGACGCGACGCTTGGCAGGGGAAGGGTTGTTGCGCGCCCTCGGCTGCGGCTGCTCATGGCCCTGCCGCCGATGCCGAGGTGGACGATGGGTGCGGCTGCCGGCCCGGCTGCGACTGCTGCAATTGAGTGTCTCTGGACGCAAAGAGGGTCCGGATGTAGGGAGCCGAGCTGCTGTAGACGGCTCGTCTGAAGTCGGTCTGTACGTAGGGGCGAGATAGCCAATTGGCGCGCGACAGCCGCAGTTTGAAGTGCCATATGGGGAAGGGGAGTTGAGACGAGTTCGGCTGGGCGGATGATCCCCGTCACGGTGGCCTGAACGCAACCAGGCGAACCTGCGCGGCCACACAACGAGCAGGTCGTCGGCTTCTCACAGGCCGGTGACGGGCTGCCTGGTAAGTGCTTGGGCGATCTGCCAGAGCTGTCCACCGCGAGGCGCCTGACGGCTAGCCGACAGGCGCCGCCACCGCGTCCCGCTCTCTCTGCCGGGCGACGAGTTGTCTGCTCAGGTACCGCAGAGCACGGCTGGACAGATCGATTGCCGAAGGGCAGACGAGCACGTGAAGCTTCCGGCAGGCGCAGGTGATCTTGGTTGAGAATCCGCCTACCAGGAGCTTCGTCGTTTCGCGGAGCGTCCAGCTCGCGGTCATCATCTCGATCGAGGTTGGAAAACCCTCAATGCCTCTGGTGGGTGTACTGGTTCCACGGCCGGGAGCAGCCGCGCCGCAGTCCGTACACGTTTCGGGGAACCGACCAGGGCAGCGAAGCCACAGCCACCAAGAAACGATGATGGTGGGCCTGGCCGAGACTCTGTGCAGAGAGTTCCGTACGGATGCCGTGACGCGGAGTTGTCAGCGGGGGTCGGTGTAGCCGGGCAGGCCGAGCGGGACGGGCTTAGATTCAACCGGTCAGAGCAACAGTGCAGGTTGAGGGCGGTAGAAGTGGCGAGACTGGGACGGCCGGGGATGTCGGACGAGATGAAGGCCGACCTGTGGCGGCGGTGGAGGTCCGGGGAGTCGATCAGCGTCATCTCGAGGGGAATCGGCAAGCCGCCCGGCTCGGTGTTCACCGTCCTCAAGCACCACGGAGGAATCGCTCCGCTGCCTCGCACGACGCGCGTCGGAAGTTTGACCCTGGTGGAGCGGGAGGAGATCTCCCGAAGGCTGTGTGCCGGCGATTCCTACCGGGCGATCGCCGGTCTGCTGGGGCGTGCCGTGTCAACGGTCAGCCGTGAAGTCAACAACAACGGCGGACGCGACGTCTACCGGGCAATCGCCGCGCAGGAGCGTGCACTTGACCGCGGTCGGCGTCCGAAAGAGTGCCTGCTCGCTCGCAGGCCCGCGTTGAGGCAGACGGTGCTGGACCTGCTGAGGGAGGAATGGTCACCGGAGCAGATCGTCGGGCATCTGCGTCTGCGTCACGGTGACGACCCGGGAATGCGGATCAGCCACGAGACGATCTACCGGTCGGTCTACATCACCCGATGGAAAGTGGTGCCCCGTGAGCTCTGCAAACGCCTGCGGACCGGCCGTCCGATCCGGAAGAACAAGCGTCACACGGTGAAGGGACAGTGGCGTTCCCAGATCCGGGATGCCCGGCCGATCGAGGAGCGGCCCCAGGCCGCGGAGGACCGCAGCGAGTCCGGGCACCTGGAAGGCGATCTGGTGATCGGCTCGAACAACAGCCAGGTCGCGACACTCGTCGACCGGAAGACGCGGTTTCTCCAGGTCGTGAAGCTCGCCAGCCGCCACACCGCCGTGGTCGTTCCCGCTCTGGCCGAGACCTACACACGCATGGATTCCCGCCTACGCGGCACGCTGACCTGGGATCGCGGCATGGAACTGGCAGCTCATAAGCGCCTCAGCGCCGACACCGGTATCGACGTGTTCTTCGCGGCGCCACGCAGCCCCTGGCAACGTGGCACCAACGCGAACACCAACAAGTTGCTCCGCCAGTACCTGCCCAAGGGGACAAACCTGTCGACCTTCAGCCAGGACGACCTCAACGCCATCGCGACGAAGCTCAACAACCGTCCGCGCAAGTGCCTGGGTTTCCGGACACCAGCAGAGAGCGTTGCCTTGACCGGTTGAATCTAAGTCGTCAACATCCTCAAGTGGCGCTCCACGCACGGCTCATAACGTGCCGGACGTGGCCTCGGGCTGCCCCAGGGCCGCGTCCAGCGTCGGCTGCGGCGGCAGCAGCCGGCCCAGGCCGGTGACCCGCAGGATGCGCAGCGTCAAAGGGTGGGTGCAGACGAGATGCAGCCGGCCCTCCCGCTCCAGCACCCGCTGCCGAGCCCGGTACAGGAGCCGCAGCCCCGAGCAGTCGAAGAACTCGACCTGCCTGAGATCGATCACGATCCGCGCGCGGGGCAGCCCTGTCAGCCGGTCCAGCCAGGGCAGGATCTCCATCGCCGCCGCGATGTCGATCTCCCCGCGGAACTCCAGGACCGTGAACCCCCGGTCCCGGTGGATCCGCAGATGCCGGGTCAGCGGCGCGGGTTCCTGCTGCACGTCCACATCGCCTCCAACCGGCCCTCGGTGAAGCGGGGTTGAGCGTAGAAGCGCTCCCCGCCCTGCAAGTTACCCTCGATGGAGTGAATTTGAGCATGTTCGATTGACATATGTCTTCGAATCGAGCCAGAGCTTTCTGAGATGTTCGGGGCGGTGCTACGACAGCGCGTGCCAGGCCTTGGAAAGTGCCTGGCGGAACTGCTCGCTCTGGTGCGCTGTGAGCTCGCGCACCATCCGCTCCTCCAGCTCCCGCACCGGCCCGGCGCAGCCCGCCAGCAGCTCGCGCCCCTCGTCGGTCAGCAGGATCAGCAGCTCGCGTCGGTTGCGCGGATTGCGCTCCCGGCGGATCAGCCCGCGCCCCTCCAGGGAGCGCACCAGGTCGGCGATGGACTGCGCGGTGACGAACGAGTCCCGCGCCAACTGGGCCGCCGACAGACCGTCGTGTCGCTCCAGGACCGTGAGCGCGGTGTACTGGAGTGCGGTGATCCCGTACGGCCTGACCAGCTCGTCCAGGCGGGAGCGGACGATCAGCTCCACCTGCTTGACCATGTACAGCAGGGAAGGGGGTGCCTTTGTCGCGTGGGCGCCAACCAGGGATTCAGCCATGGATTCACCCTAGAGCATTGACAGGAAACCTGTCTGTAATGAGACTGCGGACCAGACGAGAAACCAACAGGAATCCTGTTGGTTGAAATCTTGGCAACGATGCTGAGGAGTGGCGATGACCGCCTTCGAGATCGAACCCGGCCGCCTGTTCGTCGGGGGGCAGTGGCGCGAGGCCGCCGACGGAGCGCGCACCGAGGTGGTCGACCCGTCCCGGGGCCGAGTCGTCACCACGGTCGCGGAGGCGGGCCCCGCCGATGTGGACGCGGCCGTCCGCGCCGCCCGCGAGGCCTTCGACAGCGGCCGCTGGTCCGGGCTGAGCGGCCGCGAACGCGGCCGGATCCTGCACCGCGTCGCCGAGCTGATCCGCGAGAACGCCGACGAACTGGCCCACTTGGAGAGCCTCGACGTCGGCAAGCCCATCACCCTGTGCCACGCCGTCGACGTCACCAACGCGGCCAACGACTACGAGCACTACGCCGCCCTCGCCTACTCCCTGGACGGCGCCACCCGCGACACCCCGCTCAACGCGCTCGCCTACACCAAGCGCGAGCCGCTCGGCGTGGTGGCGGCGATCACGCCCTTCAACTTCCCGCTGATTCTGGCCGGTTCGAAACTCGCCCCCGCCCTGGCGGCCGGGAACACCGTGGTCCACAAGCCCGCCGACGAGACCCCGCTCAGCGCCCTCTACATGGCCGGACTGCTCCAGCGGGCCGGCGTCCCGGACGGTGTCGTCAACGTCGTCACCGGCGCGGGCCCGGTCGCGGGCGAGGCCCTGCTGCGGCACACCGGCATCGACAAGATCGCCTTCACCGGCTCCACCGCCGTCGGCCGGCACGCCGCGAGCATCGCGGGCGAGAACCTCAAGCCCGTGACCATGGAACTCGGCGGCAACGCGGCCCACATCGTCTTCGAGGACGCCGACCTGGAGAAGGCCGTCGGCGCGGTCATCAAGGGCTTCGTGTTCAACACCGGCCAGTTCTGCATGGGCGGCCCGCGCCTGCTGGTCGCGCGCTCGGTGTACAGCACCCTGCTCGGCATCCTCGCCGACGCCGTCCCCGGCGTACCGCTCGGCGACCCCCGGCTGCCCGAGACCGTCGTCGGCCCGATGGCGGGGGAGAAGCACCTGCGCAAGGTCGAGGAGTACGTCGACCTCGCCCGCAAGGAGGGCGCCCGCATCGTCTGCGGCGGCGAACGGCTCGACCTGGACGGCGGCTACTACTACAAGCCCACGGTCATCGCCGACCTCGCGAACGACTCCCGGGTGATCCAGGAGGAGATCTTCGGCCCGGTCCTCACCGTGCAGCCCTTCGACACCGAGGACGAGGCCGTCGAACTCGCCAACTCCACGCCCTACGGCCTGGCTTCGGGCATCCAGACCGGCAACCTCGGCCGCGCCCACCGCATCGCCGACCGGCTCCAGGCGGGCATCGTCTGGATCAACGACTGGGCGATGCTCGACCCCAACGTCCCCTTCGGCGGCGTCAAGGACTCCGGCTTCGGCCGCGAGTACGGCCCCGAGGGCCTCGCCGCCTACACCCGGACCAAGTCCGTCGTCGTCTCGCTCGACTGACCGCACCCATCAACTCGCCTGACCACGCCCACCAAGGAGTTCCTGCGATGTCCACCATCACGCGCGCGGCCGTCGTCGAGTCGGGCGGCGCACCCTTCACCCTCACCGACGTCGAACTGGCCGCGCCGGGCCCGCACGAGGCGCTCGTCCGGGTCGTCGCAACAGGCCTGTGCCACACCGACCTCGGGGTGGCGAGCGGCGGACTGCCCTTTCCGCTCCCGGGAGTTCTCGGTCACGAGGGCGCCGGTGTCGTCGAGGAGGTCGGCTCCGCCGTCACCGGTGTCGCACCCGGCGACCATGTCGTGCTGTCCTTCACGTCCTGCGGCGACTGCCGCAACTGCCAGGGAGGGCACCCCGCTTACTGCGCGACCTGGCTGCCGCTGAACCTGATCGGCGGCCGACGTGCCGACGGCAGCAGCACCATCAGCCGGGACGGGGAGCCCCTCGGCGGCCACTTCTTCGGCCAATCCTCGTTCGCCGAACGGGCGTTGGTCGACGAACGCAGCCTCGTCAAGGTCGACCCGGACGTACCGCTGGAGTCGATCGCCCCGCTGGGCTGCGGAGTGCAGACCGGGGTCGGTGCCGTCTGGAACGTCCTGCGTCCCCGGCTCGGCGACACGATCGTGGTGCTCGGCGCCGGAGCCGTCGGCCTGTCCGCGGTGATGGCCGCCGCGCTCACCCCGGCCACCCGGATCATCGCCGTCGACAAGGTCGCCGAACGCCTGTCCCTGGCAAAGGAGTTGGGCGCCACCCACACCGTCAACGCGGGCGAGGCCGACCTCGGCGAGACCCTCGCGGTGCTGACCGACGGACAGGGCGCCGACGGCATCGTGGAGACCACCGGCAGTGTCGCGGTCCTCCGCCAGGGCGCCGACGCGCTCGCCGCCCGGGGAACCCTGGTCGTCGTGGGAGCACCGCCGTTCGGCAGCGAAGTCGCCCTGGACGTCAACGGGTTGATCCCCGGGAAGCGGATCGTGGGCCTCACCCTCGGCGACAGCGAGACACAGAGCTTCATCCCCGCGCTCGTGCGGCTCGTCAAGGAGGGGCGGCTTCCGCTGCACCGCCTGATCAGTACCTATCCGTTCGCGGACATCGACCAGGCGGTGCGGGACATGAGCGCGGGCAAGGCCATCAAGCCCGTGCTCACCTTCCGACCCGTCGTCTAGTCGACCGTCAGCACCAGCTTGCCCGCGGTGCGGCCGGTGGCGCCGAGCGCGTGTGCCTCGGCGGCACCGGCCAGCGGGAACGTCCCGGCGATCGTCGCGCGCAGGTGGCCCGCCTCGACGAGTTCCGCGATCGCCTCCATGTCGGCGCGGTCGGCGTCGACGAGCATCCTGACGGCCCGTACGCCGAGCCGCTCGGCCTCCTCGTAGAAGTCGTTCTTGCCGATCGGCACGATGGAGACCACGACCCCGCCCGGCCGCAGCACACGCAGCGACTTGAGCCCGGTCTCGCCGCCGAGCGTGTCCAGGACCACGTCGACGTCCTTCACGGCCTCGGCGAAGTCGGTCTCGCGATAGTCGATCGCCTCGTCGACACCGAGCTCGCGCAGGAAGTCGTGCTTGGCCGCGCTCGCCGTACCGATGACGTACGCGCCGCGCGCCTTGGCGATCTGCACGGCCACGTGCCCGACCCCGCCGGCCGCCGCGTGGATCAGCACCCGCTGCCCGGGCCGGACGTCCGCGTTCTCCACCAGGGCCTGCCACGCCGTCAGCGAGACCAGGGGCAGGGCACCCGCCTGGACGTGGTCGATCCCGGCGGGCTTGTGCACGAAGGCGCGGGCCGGGGCGGTGACGTACTCGGCGTGCGAGCCGTGGCCCCACGGGTACGCCAGCATCCCGAAGACCTCGTCGCCGGGCTGGAGACGGGCGACACCGACGCCGACGGCCTCGACGACGCCGGAGACGTCCCAGCCGAGGACGAAGGGGGGTTCGCCGAGGAATCCGCCGGTGGCGCGGTGCTTCCAGTCGGTGGGGTTGAGCCCGGCGGCCCGCACCTTGATCAGGATCTCGTTGGCGCGCGGCGCGGGGCGCTCGACCTCGGCGACTTCGAGGACCTCGGGACCGCCGAGGGCGTGCTGAGTGATGACGCGCATGGTGTTCACAGTGCTCATGGTCAGTCAGCCTGCCGGGTCCCGCACGACAAGGAAATGGCAGGATGGCCAACCTTCGATAGGATCGTGCCATGCAGCATGTGGAACGGGTCGTGGTCCTGGCGCTCGACGGCGTCTACCCCTTCGAGCTGGGCATCCCCAGCCGTATCCTCGGCGCGGCCGACGGCCACTACGAGGTGCTGACCTGCACGGTCGACGGCCGCCCGGTGCGCACCAACGCCGACTTCTCGGTCGCGGTGGAGCACGGGCCGGAGATCCTCGAAACGGCGGACACGGTCGTGGTCGCCTCCATGGCGACCCCGCGCATCCCTGAGGGACTGCCCGTCGAGATCGCCGCCGCCCTCGCCCGGATCCGCCCGGACGCACGCATCGTCTCGATCTGTACGGCCGCCTTCTTGCTCGCCGCCGCCGGTCTCCTCGACGGCCGCCGCGCCACCACCCACTGGCAGGTCGTGGACCGCTTCCGGGCCCTGTATCCGCAGGTCGACCTGGACCCGGACGTGCTCTTCGTCCACGACGGCCGGATCCTCACCTCCGCCGGGGCGGCCTCCGGAGTCGACATCTGCCTGCACATCGTGCGCACGGACCACGGCAGCGAACTCGCCAACGCGGTCGCCCGCAGTTGCGTCGTCCCGCCGTTCCGCGACGGCGGGCAGGCCCAGTACATCCAACAGCCGGTGCCGGACAGCGCGGTCACCAGCACCGCCGCCACCCGCGACTGGGCCCTGACCCGCCTCGACGAGTCCCTCGCCCTGGCCGATCTCGCCCGGCACGCCGGGATGAGCCTGCGCACCTTCGCCCGCCGCTTCAACGACGAGGTGGGCCTCAGCCCCGGCCGCTGGCTGATCCAGCAGCGGGTGGCCCGCGCCCGCGACCTCCTGGAGGCCAGCGACCTGTCGGTCGACCAGATCGCCGGCCGCGTCGGCTTCGCGACGGGCGCGTCCCTGCGGCAGCACCTGCACGCGGCGATCGGGGTCTCGCCGCAGGCGTACCGGCGGACGTTCCAGGAAGCCCGCTGACCCCCAACGTTTCGGCCCGCCCGTGCGTCGTAGGAACAAGACGTGAGGGGGCAGTCATGCGCAGAGGGCTCGCAGGGGTCGCCGTACTGGTGGCCGTGACGGCGTGCGGTACCGAGGAGGGGGGAGACGTCGTGGTCGCGGGCACCCCGCCGGCCACGCCCTACGGCGGACCGCTGTACGTACCGGCCACCGACTCCGACGAGTCGGGCGCCGCCGGCCGGGCGCTGGAGTGCGACGGCACGATGTACTCGGGCGGTGGCGCGGAGACGTGGAGCAAGGGCGACGGCGGCAGGACGCCCGAGGGCGGCCTGCGGACGTACTTCGACATCGAGCAGCCGGACGTGCCGCGCACGGGCTACCGCGTCGAGCGCAGGTCGGACGGGCGCGTCCTGTTCTCCTACGACGTCGACGGCCGTACGAAGGTCGCCGTCGTCGTCGCCAAGGACGGTAAGGACAGGCCGGGTTGGGGCCCGGAGGCCAGCGCCTCCTGTGACCCGGCCGAACTCCCGGCGAGCTTCACCGAGGCGCACGGATACGAGATCTGGACCGATGGGGACGGCCGTCGCCTGCCGACCACGGTGGTGAGCAGCTCGGCCGGGGCCGCGCACTGCGACTGGCAGAAGGCGCACTTCCTGCAGACCGGCGACGGCGAGAAGGGCAGGCTGTACGCCCGCGATCCGGACGGCGTGCTGCCGTCCGGCATGCTCACCGCCCCCTACGACGGTGACGTGCCGCTGCCCGCGAGCGCCCGCGACACCGGATACCGGTACCAGGACCGGCAGTTGTGGCTGACGGCCGACGCGTCGACGGCGTACGTCCGCACACCCGACGGAGTGGAGGCCTGGCCGTCGGTGAAGGAAGGTATGGGCTGCAAGTGAGCCCCCGTCACCGGCTCATGTGCAGCGCGACCAGCAACTGCCATACCTGGTCGGCGATTTCCTCCGCCGTACCCTCCAACAGCCCGTGCAGCCAGTCGGCGAGGACCCCGCCGAAGGTCCCGGCGACGGCCGAGGCGACCAGCGGGGCGTCCGCCGCGCCCGCGAGTTCGCGTTCACGGAGGCTGTAGGCGCGCAGATCCCGGTGCAGGACCCGGCCGAGCGGGCCACCGCCGCCCGGGCTCAACAGGGCGCGGTACAGGGCCGCGTGGGGGAGCAGACCGGAGAAGAACTCCGACAGCGCGGGCGGCGCGTGCACCGGATCGGGCCGTCCGCGCCACGCGTGCAGCGCCTCCACCGCGTCCCGTACGACATCCGCGCAGGCATCGACAGCAAGCGCTTCCAGCCCGTCGTAGTGGACGTAGAACGTGGCCCGGCCGACCCCCGCCCGGCGCGCCAGGGCGGCCACGCCGACCTCCTCCAGGGGGTGTTCGGCGCACTCGTCGAGGAGGGCCTGGCGCAGCCGTGCCCGGGTGCGGGCGGTCCGCCGGTCCTCGGGCTCGGCGCGGCTCACCGGGCGATCAGGACGGCCGCCAGGGCCAGCGCGCCGGGCAGCGCCTGCGCGAACAGGATGCGCCGGTTCGCCGTCACCGTGCCGTAGACGCCCGCGATCACGACGCAGCTCAGGAAGAACACCTGGGCGCGGAAGCCGGTCGGGTCGGCGGCGATCAGGCCCCAGATCAGACCCGCGGCGAGGAAGCCGTTGTACAGCCCCTGGTTGGCGGCCAGCGGTGCGGTGGCTCTGGCCATCTCGGGGTCGAAGCCGTGCAGTCCGCGCCCGGGCTTCTTCTCCCACAGGAACATTTCGAGCACCAGGATGTACAGATGCAGCGCGGCCACCAGTCCGACCAGCACGTTCGCGAGCGTTTCCATGATCGATCGACTCCTCTTCATCTTGGACAGGTGTCTACTATAACTGGACACATGTCTGTGTTCAGACTTTCCGGAGAGTGACGGAATCCTCACTTCCGCGGGGTCGTGAGGTTGATCTTTTAGGGTGCAAACCCGATAAGCTCCCGTGCGGCGCAGCGAGTTGAAGTGATCGTGACCGGTCGGCTCGTGGGGCGTCCTCCTGAGTGCGGTCTGCCCTCGCACCCCCTATTCGTTCGTGTCGCTTCGAAGGATGCAGATGGAACTCGCCACTCCGCCACCGGCGGCGCGGGCCCCTGTCGCCTGGTACGGCTGGTGGCTGATGCCGCTGTCCTTAGGTGGCGGGACGGTCGCCGCCACGTTCCTGAGCCCGGAGCGCATCACCGCGACCGTGGCCGGAGCTGCGGCCACCGCGGCCGGCACCGTGTGCGTCCGTCTGCTGGTCCGCACCCAGACTCGACTGCGCCGCGCCGAAAGCGGTTTCCGCACCGCGCAGGCCGAGCACTCCCAGCAGTGGCAGCAGCATGTGGCGGGCCTGGAGCGGAAGTTCGGCGCCGAGCGTGCCGCGCTGGAAGCCCGACTGATCGAACACTCCGCCGTCTACGAGAACCGGATCGCCGACGGCACCGACGCCTACGAGGCCCAACTCGCCGAGCAGGCAAGGGCGGACGAGGAGCGGCTGACCGCGCAGGCCGCGTCCTACGAGGCGCAGCTCGCCGACCAGGCCGAGGTGTGGCAGGAACAACTGGCCCACCAGCTCGCCGCGGTGGCCAAGCTCGCGGACGAGCAACTCCCCGAAACGCTGCGGCAGTTGCGCGCGGGTGACGCCATCGACGACCTGCTGCCGGCCGCGAACCAGTGCGCGAAGGTCAGCGCCGAACTCCAGGCCGAACTGCGCAAGGTGCTGCGGATCTCGCTCATCGGCGTCGAGGAGGAGTTCAACCGCTCCACCGCCGCCGAGCAGGCCGTCATCAGCATCGGTAACCGCATCCACGTACTGACCAGCAAGCTCCGTGGCCGGCTGCACGAACTCCAGGGCGAGCACGGGCGGTTGCCCGCCGTCGCCCGCGGACTGATGGAACTGGACCAGGAGATCGGCCCCGCCGACTGTCTCGCCGCGAGCGTCGGTGTGCTCGGCGGCTCGGACCGGCCCGGCCGGCAGTGGCAGGAGCCGCAACGACTGCTCAGCGTGGTGCGCGGCGGCATCGGCCGGATCAAGGACTTCCACCGCGTCGACGTACGCCACCTGCCCGAACTCGGCGTCGACGGCGGCCTGGTGGACCACCTCACGCTGATCTTCGCCCACCTCCTGGACAACGCGGCCCGCTACTCGCCGCCCACCGAGCCGGTGCTCGTCTCCGGCAAGGAGGTGCCCAACGGCGTCGGCATCGAGATCCAGGACTCCGGCAAGGGCCTCAGCGAGGAGTCCAGGCGCGAGGCCGAACACGCCCTCGCCGGCACCGGTGGCGGATCCGGCCTCGGCGGCATCTCGGAGGACGCCAGCATCGGGCTCCGTGTCGTCGGCACCCTCGCCCGCCGCTACGGCATCCGCGTCACCTTCGCCGACTCGCCCTGGCTCGGCACCTCCGTCGTCGTCGTGGTCCCGCACAGGTACTTCAGCCAACTGCCCCCGGCCGCCGTGACCGGCACTCCGTCGTTCCAGGCCGCCGCGAGCGCGGCGACGACACGTGTACCGGCCGGCACCGGGGCCCCGGCCGAGGGCGTCGAGGCGGCGGACACCACACCCGGCGGGCTGCCCAGACGCCGTAGCAGACGCGGTGACGTGGCGCGGCCCCAGGCGGCC
The DNA here is from genome assembly GCF_036227225.1 of Streptomyces sp. NBC_01478. Lineage (GTDB taxonomy): Bacteria > Actinomycetota > Actinomycetes > Streptomycetales > Streptomycetaceae > Streptomyces. The sequence goes on from NZ_CP109444.1 coordinate 10,710,442, forward strand.
GAACGTGCCGGGCGGACCGGGGAGATGGCCGTCTCCGTCGTGCCGCCCGACGCCTCCTTCACCGGCCTGGCGGCCTTCGCCACCGCCGGACGGGAGACCGCGGGGGAGGAACCGGCGTCCGCAGGCCGTGAGTTCACCGAGCAGAGCACGGAAGAGAGCGACGAGTCCACATGACGCAACAGGGAACCGACGTGAGCTGGGCGCTCCGCGATCTGGTGGAGAGCATCCCGGAGATCCGCTTCGCCCTCGTGGCCTCCAGCGACGGCAAGGCGATCACCTCCTTCGGCGCGGAGGACCCGGACGACGTGGACCGCTTCGCGGCCGTGGTGGCCGGCCTGCAGGCGCTGGCCCTGCCGGTCGCCGAGCAATTCCCCAAGTACGCGGGGCAGTTGAGACTGGCGATGATCGAGGTCGACGGCGGCCATCTCTTCGTCGTCCGCGCGGGTGTCGAGACGTATCTCGGCGTGCTGGCCCGCGAGGGCCTCGACCAGGGCCTGCTCGGGCACCAGATGCGGGACCTGGCCCGCAGGATGGGTGAGCTCCTCGGTACCACCGCGCGCCTGGAGGAGCACTCTGGATGAGTGCTCCCCGCCGGCCCGCTGATCCCTCCGGCCTTGAGCGCTACTACGTCCTCACCGGAGGGCGCAGCGGACCTGGCGGTTCGGCGTCGAGCCTCGACGTGGCGACCCTCATCGTCTCCCGTACCGCCCCCGTACCGGGCATGCAGCACGAGCACCAGGAGATCCTCCGGCGCTGCCGCGAGCCGCTGTCGGTGGCCGAACTCGGCGCCCACCTCGGACTGCCCTTCAACATTCTCGCGGTGCTGCTGGCGGATCTGCTGGAGGCGGACCGCGTCGAAGCCCGCGACCCCATCCCGGCGCACAGCGCCGGCAGCGGGCCCGACCTCGCGCTCCTTGAGGAGGTACTCAGTGGACTTCAAAGGCTTTGACCGGCCCGGCTCCCCGGCCGGTGACGGTACCCGCTCGGTGAAGGTGATGATCGCCGGCGGGTTCGGCACCGGGAAGACCACGATGGTCCGCTCGGTCAGCGACATCAAGCCGCTCACCACCGAGGAGACCCTCACCCAGGCGAGCGCCGGCGTCGACCACCTCATCGGGGTGACCGACAAGACGGAGACCACCGTCAGCCTCGACTTCGGGAAGATCCGCCTCAACGACGAGCTGGTGCTCTACCTGTTCGGGACGCCGGGCCAGGAGCGGTTCTGGTTCCTGTGGAACGGCCTGTTCAAGGGCGCGCTCGGCGCGGTGGTCCTCGTCGACACCCGCCGCCTCGCCTCCAGCTTCCGGGCGATCGAGGAGATGGAGCGACAGGACGTCCCGTTCGTCATCGCGCTGAACGTCTTCCCCGACTCCCCGGACCACCCCGTCGACGAGATACGGGACGCCCTGGACATCTCCCCGGACATCCCGGTCGTGGCCTGCGACGCCCGCGACCGCTCCTCCAGCCGTGACGTACTGGTCGCGCTGATACGGCACTTGAAGGACCGCTCGGCCGTCGTCGCACTGGAGCCCCGATGACCGACCGGACCTTGGACGGCCCCGATGCTCCGAGGGGCTGCCCCGTCGCCCACGGTTCGGGTGACGACCTCACCCGGCTGTACGGGCCGGACGCGGCGACCGACCCGCGCGGCATCTACGAGCGGCTGCGCGAGCAACACGGCTCCGTGGCACCGGTGTTGCTCGAAGGCGACGTCCCGGCCTGGCTCGTCCTCGGGTACCGCGACAACCGGCGGGTGCTGGACAACCCCCGCCAGTTCACCCGGGACGCGCGGATCTGGCGGGACTGGCGGGAGGGCCGGGTCGCGGACACCTCGCCGCTGATGCCGATGATCGGCTGGCGCCCGGACTGCGTCTCGCAGGACGGTGAACCTCACCGTCGGCTGCGGGGCGCGGTGACCGACGGGTTGCTGGCGGCGGCCGGGCGTGGGGTTCGGCGGCATGCAACTTACTTCGCCAACAAGCAGATTGACGCGTTCGCGGACGCCGGGCGGGCTGATCTGGTGGCGGATTATGCCGAGTATCTGCCGATGCTTGTGCTGACTCGGATTCTGGGGCTTCCTGCGGGGGACGGGAATCGGCTGGTCGAGTCCAGCGCGCAGGTTCTCAAGGGTGGGGAAGACGCCCTGCTGCACAACGACCGCATCATCGAGATCCTCGGCGGACTCGCCTCGCGCAAACGGGCCGAGCCGGGCTCCGATTTCACCACCGCGCTCCTCGAGCACCCCGCGGGGCTCGACGCCGAAGAGGTCGTGATGCATCTGCGGCTGGTGCTGATCGCCGCGCACACCACCACGAGCAACTTGCTGGCGCGGGTGTTGCAGCGGATCCTCACCGACGCCTCTCGGCTTTCCGGGCTGGTCAGTGGGCAGTTGACCGTCTCGGCGGTGGTTGAGGAAGTCATGTGGGACACCCCGCCGTTGGCCGTCATGCCGGGGAGGTTCGCCACGGCGGATCTCGAACTCGGGGGGCATCGGATCGAGGAGGGTGATCTGCTCGTTCTCGGGCTCGGTGCGGGGAATGTCGATCCGGAGGTTCGGCCGGACGCGGGGGTGTCCATGCAGGGCAACGAGTCGCATCTGGCGTTCAGCTCGGGGCCGCACGAGTGCCCCGGGCAGAGTATCGGGCAGGCGATTCTTGAGGTCGGGGTGGATGTGTTGCTGCATCGGTTGCCGGGGGTGCGGTTGGGGGTGGCGGCGGAGGAGTTGACGTCCACGGCGTCTACGTGGGAGTCGAGATTGGACGCGCTGCCTGTTGAGTTCGCCTTGTGAGTTCTTTGTCTGCGGGCGCGTTGGGGCTGGTCGCGCCCACGCGGCGCAGCCGCAAATCGACACAGCCCCGCGCCCCTAAAAGAAGGCAAGCTGCCCGGCCCTTCGCCGGGCAGCTCGGCCCCGTCTCACACCGCCAACAAGTCGTCCACCGAACTCTCTTTCTTCGCCGCATACCTGCCCGACACGAGCGCCCACTCGTAGTTGCCGTTGATCCAGTGCTGGATGGCTTCCACGCCCTGGTGGACGCGGAGGCGTTCGTTCTCGTCGAGGTTCAACTCGTCGCACATCCGGGGGACTTGGGCTTCCAGTTCGAGGTATTCGGCGAGGCGGTCGTTCGTCATGCGGTACGCCTCCTCGGCTGCCGCCTCCCATGAGCAGTGGCGCTCCCGGTGGAGCACGGCTATGAGGTTGTGGCCGTCGCCCCGGCGGCGCTCGCGTTCGAAGGAGTGGATGTCGTTCATGAAGCCGATGGTGTCGGCGGCGAGGTCACGCATGCGTTCCATCAGCGGGTGCGCCTGCACCTGAGCCGGGACCTCGAAGCCCCGGCTGCGTTCCCCGGCGTCGATGCTGTGATGGATGCCGACCGTGCGGCGCCGGAAGTCGGTGTATTCGTCGAGGTCCAGCGTGCCCGCGATGCCCCGGGCGGCGAGGTCGACCTCCTCGCAGTGCGCGACCAGGAACCGGCCCCAGGAGGCCGCGAACCGGGTTCGCCAGGTCAAGGACATGCCGTCCGAAAGGTGGTCCCACACCTGCGCCCAGGCGACGGTGATCGGGCAGACGACCCGGGGCCTGCTGCCCGCCGGACGCAACGGCGTGACGATCAACTCCCGCGCCACCTCCAGTATCCGGTCGGCACGGTCGGGCCGGTTCGCGTCGAACTGGTCGTCGAAGAGAAACGCCAGCGAGAACCAGTTCATCAGGACGACCATGTCCGCGGCCGACGCGTACGGATAGGTGCGGGCCGCGGCCTGCGGGAGGTCCCACGACCGGTACTCCTCGAACCCGGCCTGGCTGCGCACCAGGCCCATGTCCCAGATCCAGCGCAGATGGCGGGCGCGGGCGTACTCCAGATGCTCACTGACGGGGGTGTCGAAGGGGAGGTCGAAGGTGACGTCCTGAGGCATGCGCTTCCTTTCGGGAGACGGAACACTGACCCCCCCCCACTGCGAGCGGGCGGTCCGTTCGACCGCCCGCGCCCCCGAACTACGCTTCGTGGTACGAAAGTTGGACCGAGAAGCGGTACGAGGCTGCCCAGAGCCTAAATGATCTACGCCGCGCCTTGATCGTGATCCCCGTTACTGCTCATGCCTCCTGAGCTGCGTACACTCCCACCCCTCCGACGTAAGTAAGCGCTACCCGTGTCGCCGCGATCTCCTCCGGCGGAGCGGCGAACGGATCGCGGTCCAGGACCACCAGATCCGCCAACGCCCCCGCCGCGACGCGGCCGGTGTCGTCCAGGTGGTTCGCGTACGCCGAACCCGCCGTGTACGCCGTGACCGCCTCCGCGAGCCCGAGCCGCTCGTCGGGCAGGAACACCGGTCCGGTGCCGCCCGGTTCGATCCGGTTGACCGCGACATGGATGCCGTGCAGCGGATCGGGACTGCTCACCGGCCAGTCGCTGCCCGCCGCGAGCGTGGCCCCGGACCGCAGCAGCGCCCCGAACGGGTACTGCCACAGGGCCCGTTCGGGTCCGAGGAACGGAATCGTCAGCTCGTCCATCTGCGGTTCGTGCGCCGCCCACAGCGGCTGGATGTTCGCGACCGCGCCGAGCCGCGCGAACCGCGCCACGTCGTCCGGGTGCACCACCTGAAGGTGTGCCAGATGCGGCCGGGTGTCACTGGGCCCGTTCGCCGCCCGCGCGGCCTCGATCGCGTCCAGCGCGTCCCGTACGGCCCGGTCGCCCAGCGCGTGGAAGTGGCACTGGAAGCCGAGCGCGTCCAACTCGGCGACGTACTTGGGCAGTTGGTCCGGGTCGATGAAGCTGGTGCCCCGATTGGCCGTGGCGCAGCCGCACTTGTCGAGGTACGGGTCCAGGAGGGCGGCGGTGCCGGTCTCGGCGACCCCGTCCAGCATCAGCTTCACGCTGCCCGCGCTGAACCGGCCGTGGCTCAACGCGGCCCGCCGCTCCACGAGTTCGGGGATCTGCTCGGCGCCGCGCCCCCGGTCCCACCACAGCGCCCCGACCGCGCGTGCGGTGAGCGAGCCGTCCCGGGCGGCGGCGAGATACACGTCCGACGGATCGTCCATCCCGAGGAACTCCCCGACGAGCGCGTCCTGCCAGGCCGTGATCCCGAGTCCGTGCAGATGCCGTTGGGCGTGCAGCAGCGCGGCGAGCCGGTCGGCGGGGGTGGCCTGCGGGGCGAGCCGTCCGACCAACTGCATCGCGCCCTCCTGAAGCGTCCCGGCCGGCTCGCCCGACGCGTCCCGCTCGATCCGCCCGTCCACCGGATCGGGCGTCGCGCGCGTGATGCCCGCCAACTCCAGGGCCCGGCTGTTGACCCAGGCCCCGTGATGGTCCCGGTTGGGCAGATACACCGGCCGGTCCGGTACGGCCGAGTCCAGCAGCTCCTTCGTCGGCGTACCGCCCTCGAACGCCTCCATCGACCACCCGCCCCCGGTGATCCACTCCCGATCGGGATGCGCGTCCGCGTAGGCCCGCACGATGGCGATGGTGTCCTCCGCCGTCTTGGCCGTCGTCAGATCGCACTGGGTCAGCTCGAGCCCCGCCGGCACCGGATGCACATGCGCGTCCTGGAACCCGGGCAGCAGCAACCGCCCCGCCAGATCGACGACTTGGGTGCGCGGCCCGGCGAGGTCGTGCACCTCGGCATGTCCTACGGCGGTGATCCGCTCGCCGGTGACGGCCACGGCGGTCGCGGTGCGGCCGTCGGGGGTGAGGACAGGGCCGTTGGTGAAGAGGAGGTCTGCGTGCATGGTCCGTTTCCTTGTGGGGGTCAGCGAGAGGTCGCGAGCAGGTGCGGGGCGTCGGCGTCGGTGCCCTGCCCGGACTGGAAGTAGAGCGACTTGCGCCCCCATTTCGCCCAGGCGGCGGCCATGAAACCCGACGCGATCATCGCCAGCGGGGTGAGCAGCAGGAACCAGCCGTTGTCCGCGCTGACTTCGAGGTGATCGGTGGACGTGTAGAAGGACCAGCAGAGGTAACCGCCCAGTCCCAGCAGGGAGACGGCGCTCAGCGTGGGCAGCACCACCGCGCGCACTCCCTGCCGCAGGTCCTCCCGGAGGAGGGAGCGGAAGCGTACGGCGGCGGCGAGGGCGGTCAGCGCGTAGGAGAGGGCGACGACGATGCCCACGGCGTTCACCGTCGCCATGATCATGTCGGCGAGGCGGGGTATCACCAGTGCCAGTGCGGCAACCGCCGTCGCCAGCGCGCCGATCAGCAGGGTGCCGAGGGCGGGAGTGCCGTAGCGGGAGCTGACCTTCGACCAGACCGGGCCGAGGGTGCGGTCGCGGCTCATCGCGAACATGCCGCGGGCGGTGGGGATCACGCCGGCCTGGAGCGAGGCGACCGCCGAGAACATCAGCGCGACCAGGGGCAGCGCGGCCAGCGGCTGGGAGGCGAGACGGTCGCCGAAGTACGCCAGACCCTGGGCGCCGTGGCCCGCCAACTCGCCCTCGGACAGCACCCGTTGGAAGGCGATCGAGCCGAGCAGGAACAGCCCCAGCATCGTCACGAGAGTGATGAGACCGGCCCGGGACGCGTCCCGCGGGTCGCGGACCTCCTCGTTCACGGTGAACGCGGCCTCGAATCCCCAGTAGCAGAACACCGACAGGAGCAGGCCCTGTGCGAGCGCCGACGCCGAGGGGATCGCGAACGGGTCGAACCAGCTCAGGCTGAAGGCGTGCGGGCCGGTGACGATGCCGTAGCCGCAGAAGCCGAGCAGGACGACGTACTCGAAGACCAGCAGTCCGGTCTGGAGGCGGGCGGCGGTGCGGACGCCGGTGACCGCGGTCAGGGTGACGGCGACCAGGACGACGATGCCGACCGCGGTGGTCTGGGCCGTAGAGCCGGGGTCGAGGGCGAGGCCGGCCAGCCGGTGCACTCCGGCCTCCCCGGCGAGCTGGATAATGGCCGAGCCGGTGACCGCCGTGGTGTACGCGAGGAACGCGATCGTCGCCACGATGTTCACCCAGCCGACCAGGAAGCCGAGCCACGGAGTGAGTGAACGGCCCACCCACACATAGCCGTTGCCCGCGTTCGGCTCGACCTTGTTCAGCCGGGAGTAGGCGCCCGCGATGCCCAGGATCGGCAGGAACGCGAGCAGCATGATGGCCGGCAGATGCAGCCCGACCACCCCGGCGGTCACGCCCAGACCGATGCCGATGCTGGTGGTCGCGGCGGTGCTGGACGCGGCGATGGCGATGCCGTCCAGCAGACCGAGGGACTTGCGCAGTGCGGGCCCCGACGGGGGTGGCGTGTCGTTCATGGCGTGCTCTCCGCTCGCACCGGGGGGCCCGAACGGCCCCGGTGAACGCACATGAAACTGCCCGCGCCCTTAACAGGTCAACGGTGTTGTCATAAGGTGCGGGCACCCGGACCCGAGCAGCGAGGAGGTCGTCGTATGAGCGAGCGTGTCGTCCCGGCCGCCGATCGGCGACGCAGACGCCCCACCAAACAGGGCGTCGTCCTGTCCGAGGAACTGATCGTCGGGACCGCCCTCAGACTGATCGAGGAGCACGGCGCCGACGCGCTCTCCGTGCGCCGCCTCGGCCGCGCCCTCGGCGCCGACCCCAGCTCCCTGTACCGCTATTTCCGGCACACCGACGACCTGATGCTGGCCGTCGCCGACGAACTGATCGGCCGGACGCTGCGCACCTGGCGCCCCAGCGGCGACTGGCGCGCCGACCTGCGGGACCTGGGCCTGCGCATGCACGCGGGCGCGCTCGCGCATCCGAGGGCGGCGGTGCTCAGCGCGTACCGGGTGACCGGGCGGGTGTACGAGATCCAGGCCGTGGAGGCGATCCTCGGGGTGCTGCGCGGGGCGGGGTTCCCCGACGTCGACGCGGTGCGGATCTACCACGCCTACGTCGACCAGGCCCTCGCCTTCGGCGCCCTCGACTCGGCGAACACGGCGCTGCCGAAGCCCGCCCGCGAGGCCGAGGCGGCCGTATGGGAGGCGACGTACGCGCGACTGCCCGCCGACGCGTACCCGCACATCGCGGCGACGGCCCGCCATCTCGTGGCCACCATGCGGCACAGTTCGTACCCGGCCGCCCTGGATCTGCTGCTGAGCGCGGCGGCGGCGCGCCTCGCCGAGATCCAGGCCCCGTCTACGAGGAGCGCGGGGCGAAGGCCGTCGTCGTGAAGGTCGCCCTGTTCGCGTTCGTCGTGCCGTCGGTGATCCACCAGCGCGTGGGGCGCTCACCGTAGACGCCGAACCTGGTGTCCGCGCCCCAGTTCAGGACCAGCTCGTCCTTGCCGTCACCGTCGAAGTCGGCGGCACCCGCGGGCCTGGCGTGCCGCCATTTCGCGGGGATCTGCTTGCCGTCCTCCGTGGCCGGCCCGTCGCGCAGGACGCTGGTCCGCCGGGTGCCGTCGAGGAGTGTCGCGCCCTCGTACGTGGCGACGAGGATGCCGTCACGGCCGTCGCCGTCCGGGTCCGCGGCGACATAGCCGCCGGGTCCGTAGCCGGTGCGCGCGGGCTTCGGTGCCCCGGGGAGCCGGTACGTCACCGGTGCGCCGCCGGAGCCGGGATACACCGCGAGCGAGCCGTCGACCTCGGCCGGCTCGGTCCCGAAGCCGGGCTCGTCGTTACGGCTGCCGTCGTCGCCGACCGCCACATCGCGCTGCCCGTCGCCGTCGAAGTCGCCGAACGCGTGCGCGTTCCCGTTCCTCAACTGCCGTGCGGTGGCGGACAGTTGAACGCCCTTGCGGGCGGTGTAGAGCGTGTTGCCGGACTGCTCGCCGTCGCTCACCGCGTGCACCAGGAGCGAGGTCGCGCGAGGCGTGCCGGACGGGGCGACGGCGTCGGCGACGAGTTCGCCGTCCGCCCAGGGGAGGCTCGTGTCGGTGCGGGCGGGGGCGCCCGAGCGCGTGAACGGGCCGTACATCACCACGAGGGACGAGCGGTTGTACGCGAACCCGGCGAGGTCGTGGTGCCCGTCGCCGTCGAAGTCGCCGCGCACCACGGACGTGACGCCCAACTTCGTTACGCTCTGCGGCAGTTGGACGGGCGTGGCGGTCTTCGAGGCCGGTCCGCCGGGGCCGCCCCACGAGATGTACGGGACGGTGCGTGCGGCGAAGACGTTGTTGTCCGACGCCATCGGGCCCCGGACGGTGGTGACGAAGTCCGGGAAACCGTCGCCGTCCAGGTCGGCGGTGGTGACGTCGGCGGCGGCCACCGAGTCCTTCGGCGCCAGCAGTTGGCGGCCGGGTGCGGGCAGGCCCAGACCGGTGCGGCCGTAGACCCCGCGCGTCGACGGGTCGAGGCCCCTGGCCGATCCGTAGACCACACCGACCCGTTCGTCGGGGGCGCCCTCGCCGCCGCCGACGACGATCGGCACCACGAGGTCGCGGTGCCCGTCGCCGTTGAGGTCGTCGGGGTCCTTGGAACCCTTGCCCGGAGCGGGAGTTCGGCTCGTGGTGCCCGTGGCCGGTGCTCCCGAGGAGGATGACGACCCGTCGTCGGTGGCGGTTCCGCTTCCGCCGCCGCATCCGCTGAGCGGAGCGAGCGCGGTGCAGAGGGCGAGGGTCACTACGGCGATACGAGGCTTCACCCGTCCCACTCTTACATCCCCCGTCACACCCGAACCAGGAGAGCCGCGCGGTTGTTGCACGTTCGTTGGTCGACAGCGGTCGTCGGCATCAACTGGCCGAACCTGGATACCCGTTGGGTGCGTGACAACCGGAATTCGACCCTTGCGCGCCTGGATCTTCGGAGGACACATGGCACTCGTGACCGCAGGCTTCGTGGTGCTCGACGCGGTCGAGCCGGAAAAGCTCGCCGTGTTCTACACGGAGCTGCTGGACGCCGAGCAGACCGACATCTCGCTCGACCACGTGGAGATCAGGGGCGCCGAAGGGACCCGGCTCGCGTTCCGCCGGGACGTCAGCGCCACACCGGCGAGCTGGCCCCGCGCCGAGAACAACCAACAGGTCCACCTGGACTTCCTGGTGGAGGACCTGGACGAGGCCGAGCGCCGGATCATCGGACTCGGCGGACGTCCGCTGGAGACCAAGGACATGCCGGGGCCGTACCAGGAGCGCGTGTACGCGGACCCGGCCGGCCACTCCTTCACCATCCGCCCGGTGCCGCCCACGGCCACCGATCAGGGCTGAGGAAGTCCACCCCTGGCCGGCGGGCCCGACCGGTCCACTCTCGGCGGCCCTGGCCCCAACCGGCCTACTCCCGGCCGCCCTTGTCCTTCACCGGCCAGATCCCGGTCGAGTGCTCGATGGCCTTCGCGCCGGTGCGGTCCGCCGCGCTGCGCGCCACCGCGAAGAGGGCGCCCTGAAGGGCGGCGGCGAACAGGATCTCGGCCCAGCCGCGGTCCCGGTCCAGCGGGTCGGGTGCGTTGTCCTCGTGCCGTACCGCCTTCCACGCGGCGCGGAAGGCACGGCCGGCGAGGGCGCCGCTCACCAGGCCCAGGACGAGGCCGACGGGCTGGTAGACGAGGGGGAGCTTCTTCTTCTTGATCTTGGCCACGGGTGTCTCCTTCTGCGGACGAGCGGGTCGGCACCCCGACGGTGTCACCGAAACCGGAGCTTCGGTAGAGGGTGTGAGCAGCACCTTCAGGGGCAGTCGGCGTAGATGAGCGACACACCTGCCGACCCCGCGCCCGACGGTGACACGGACGGCGCCACGGACCGCAAGACCCGGGTCACCGTCCTCGTCGCACTCGCCGCCAATCTGGTCATCGCGGCCGCCAAGGCCGTCGGCGGTCTGGTCGCCGGGTCGCCCGCGCTGCTCTCGGAGGCCGCGCACTCGGTGGCCGACAGCCTCAACGAGGTCTTCCTCCTCGCCGCCCTGCGCCGCAGCCGCCGCCCCGCCGACGAGCGGCACCCCTTCGGCTACGGCAAGGAGCGCTTCTTCTGGTCGCTGCTCGCCGCCGTGGGGATCTTCGTGATGGGCGCCTGCTTCTCCGTGTTCCAGGGGATCGAGGCGCTGCGCAACGGCGCCGAGGAGACGTCCGCCGGCTATGTGGTGGGCTTGATCGTGCTAGCCGTCGCCCTGGTCGTGGAGGGAATCTCCCTGCTGCGGGCCCTGCACCAGGTGCGTGCCCAGGGCGGCGGCATGGACGCCCTGCGCGACCCCGCGCTGCGGACCGTCGTCGCCGAGGACGGCACGGCCGTGCTAGGCGTGACCCTCGCCATGATCGGCATGGCGCTGCACATGATCACCGGGCAGGTGGTGTGGGAGGCGTCCGCCTCGATCGCGATCGGAGTGCTCCTCGGTTACGTCGCCTACCGCCTGGGCCGCGACGCCCGCGACCAGCTCATCGGCGAGGCCGTCGATCCCGAACTGGGCGACAAAATCCGCGAGTTGCTGGCTGCCGAGCCCGAGATCGACAGTGTGGAAGCGCTGTTCACCATGCGGATGGGGCTCGACTCGACGATGGTCGCCGCCCGGATCGACCTCGTTCCCGGCATGGACAGCGAGCGGGTCGAGGAGGTCTCCATGCGGATCAAGGAGTCCCTGGGCCGTGCGGTGTCCGAGACCGGTGAGATCTTCCTGGACATCACCGACCGGCCGGTGGCCCGGGCAGCGGAAAGCCCCGCCGCGACGGGGGAGCGCGGCGGGGCCTGAACGTCGGCTGCCCGACGCCCGCCGGTTCATGCGCCCCGGAACCGGAAAAATTCTCCGGGGCACAACCGGCCTTCGGGACTCAGCTTCCGTCGGCCGGTTCGAGGACGAACACGGGGATCTGCCGGTCCGTCTTCGTCTGGTACTCGGCGTACGGGGGGTACGCGGCGACCGCCCGCTCCCACCACTCGGCCTTCTCGTCGCCGGTGACCTCGCGGGCCGTCAGGTCCCACTTCTGCGGTCCGTCCTGCAGCTCGACACGCGGATCGGCCTGGACGTTGAAGTACCAGACCGGGTGCTCGGGGGCGCCGCCCTTCGAGGCGACCACGGCATAGGTCCCGTCGTGCTCGACCCGCATCAGCGGGGTCTTGCGGATCTTCCCGCTCTTGGCGCCCACCGTCGTCAGCAGGATCACGGGCAGACCCGTGTCCATCAACGTCGTCCCCTTGGTGCCGCCGGAGCCCTCGTACAGCTCGACCTGGTCGCGCACCCACTGCGACGGGCTGGGTTCGTACTCGCCCTCAAGAGGCATGGCATTCGTCCCATCTCGCGTTCTACGGCTGTCTCGCACCGAGATTCAACACCAGCCGGTGCGTGATTCATCCATACCGCGACTCTCTTCGGCCACGTCCCTTCGACCGGGTGATGACCTCGGAGGTAATCGCACCGGAACGGCCCCTGCGGCACAGTCGGGACCGCGCACGACCACCGGCCGAGAAGGGACACCCCATGTCCGCGACACCAACCACCCGCACCGTCGTGGAGGACCTGCTGCACCGGATCGGCCACGCCGAACCCGAGCGCGTCGCGGAGCTTTACGCCGAGCACGCCGACTGGAAGCTGAACTGGCCCGAGGACGAGCACGGCCGCGCCGCCACCCCGTGGATCCGGCACCGCGCCACCCGCGCCGACGCGGCCGACCACTTCCGGGACCTCGCCGCCCACCATGTGCCGGGACGGGTGGGCACGGAGATCGAGCGCATCCTGGTCGACGGCGCCGACGCGGTGGTGCTCGGCGAGATCCGGCTGACCGCGAGGTCCACCGGGCGGCCCTATCGGGCCAGATTCGCCCTCCATCTCACCGTCCGGGACGGACTGATCGTCCGGCACCACGTGTACGAGGACAGCTTCGCCGTGGCCCGGGCCTTCGCGACCGGAGCGGGCGCGCGCTGATCTTGGGACCGGGCGAAGCGGACGGACAGGTTCGGCCAGATTGCAGGCACCACCGATCTGGCCGAACATCAGGTGGCCCTATAGGTGCCTCGGGCATCTAATGAAGATCGGCAAGACGCACTCATCGTCTGCGAGGTCTTCCATGACGGATCTGACGGAACTGACCGGTCCGACCGACCTGACCGAACCCGTCGCCTTCCCGCAGGACCGCACCTGCCCCTACCACCCGCCCACCGGCTACGACCCGCTGCGCGCCGCCCGCCCGCTGACCCGCATCACGCTGTACGACGGTCGCAAGGCCTGGCTCGTGACCGGACACGCCGCCGCCCGCGCGCTGCTGGCCGACCAGCGCCTGTCCACGGACCGCACCCACCCCGACTTCCCCGTGATCAACGAACGGTTCGCGGTGGTCCGCGACCGGAGGATCGCCCTGCTCGGTGAGAACGACCCCAAGCACCGCACCCAGCGGCGGATGATGATCCCCGGTTTCACCGTCAAGCGCGCCACGGCGATGCGGCCCGGCATCCAGCGGATCGTCGACGACCTGCTCGACGCGATGATCGCCCAGGGCCCGCCCGCCGACCTGGTGTCCGCGTTCGCGCTTCCCGTACCGTCGATGGTGATCTGCGCGCTGCTCGGCGTCCCGTACGCCGACCACGAGTTCTTCGAGGCCCAGTCCCGACGCCTGCTGCGCGGCCCCAGGGCCGAGGACAGCCAGGACGCGCGCGATCAACTCGACGCGTATCTGGGCGAGTTGATCGACCGCAAGCAGAGGGATCCGGGCGAGGGGCTGCTGGACGACATGGTCCGGGAGCAGTTGAACGAAGGAACCCTGGACCGCGCCGAGTTGATCTCCTTCGCGGTCATCCTCCTCGTCGCGGGCCACGAGACGACCGCCAACATGATCTCCCTCGGCACCTTCACCCTGCTGCGTCACCCCGAACGGCTGGCCGAACTCCGGGACGATCCGGGGCTGTTGCCGGACGCGGTCGAGGAACTGATGCGGTCGCTGTCCATCGTCGACGGGCTGATGCGGCTCGCCGTCGAGGACATCGAGCTGGACGGTACGACGATCCGGGCCGGCGAGGGCGTGGTCTTCTCGACCGCCGTCATCAACCGCGACGAGAACGTCTACACCGCCCCGGACGCCCTGGACTGGCACCGGCCCACCCGCCACCACGTCTCGTTCGGCTTCGGCATCCACCAGTGCCTCGGCCAGAACCTGGCCCGTGCCGAACTGGAGATCGCCCTGCACAGCCTCTTCGACCGGCTGCCCGCGCTGCGGCTGGCCGTCCCCGCGGAGGAGATCCCCTTCAAACCCGGCGACACGATCCAGGGGATGCTGGAACTCCCCGTGACCTGGTAAGAGGCTGCGCTCCATGCACACGGAAATCCACATCGACAAGGACATCTGCATCGGGGCGGGCCAGTGCGCCCTGGCCGCCCCGAGCGTCTTCACCCAGGACGACGACGGCTACAGCACGGTGCTGCCGGGCAAGGAGGACGGCGGCGACGCCCCGATGCTGAGGGAGGCGGCCCGGGCCTGCCCGGTGAGCGCGATCACGGTGTCGGACACGGTGGGCTGACGGGCTGACGGGCTGACGGGCGGGGGCTGAGCGGCTGAGCGGCTTCATGGAGGGAGGCGGCCGGCCTGCCGGACCGAGCCGCTCCCTCCGCCCGAGCCGATCAACCCACTACGCCCACCATCCCCAGCACCCTCACCTCAACCTTCCGCAACCGTTCCCACCCCGAGACCACCTCGTACCCGGCGACCCGCCCGCCCTCGACCGTCACCCGGAGCGCAAGCGACAACCGGCCCCCCGGAGCGACCACGATGCCCACGTCCCCGTCGACGAGGGCCAGGGTCGCGAACCGGGTCCGGTGCCGCAGCAGTACCGTCCCCTCCGCGACCGCCCGGGCACCACGCAGCTCGGCCGCCACGCCGGGCGGCAGCACGGAGGGGTCGGCATGGCGGACGACGTCAGGGGCGAGCACGTCGAGGAGGGCGCTGAGGTCACCGCCCCGCGCGGCGGACAGGAACGCCTCGACGACCTCCCGGTGCCGGTCGAGTTCGGCGCCCGGCACCACCGGCGTGCCCCGCACCTTCTGCCGGGCCCGGCTGGCGAGCTTCTTCGCGGCGGGCCGGGACCGGTCCAGGACCGCCGCGACGCGGTCGAACGGCACCGCGAACAGATCGTGCAGCACGAACGCGACCCGCTCCGCCGGACCCAGCCTGTCCAGCACCACCAGCAGCGCGAGCCCCACCGAGTCGGCGAGTACGGCCTCCTCCTCGGGCAGCTCGTCCGCGCCCGGCTCCGGCGGGTCGTCGCCGTAGGGATCCTCCCGGCGGGACGCACGCGAGCGCAGCATGTCCAGGCAGACACGGGAGACGACCGTCGTCAGCCAGGCGGTCAGGTTGTCGATGCCGTCGCCGCCCGCGCGGCTCAGCCGCAGCCAGGTCTCCTGCACCGCGTCGTCCGCCTCGCCGAGCGAACCCAGCATCCGGTACGCCACCGCCCGCAACCGCCCGCGCCGCTCCTCGAACCGGTCCGCCAACTCGTCGTGCCCCCGCATGGGTCACCTTTCCTCGTCGTGCTCCGTCACCTGTCCGACGTACCGGAACCGACCGAGGTGACCACGCCATGCTGCTGCACATCGACTCCAGCGCCGACACGACCGCCGACTCCGTGACCAGGCAACTCACCGGGGCCTTCGTGCGAACGCGCGGCAGGGCGGACCACCGCCACCGCGATCTGTCCGCCGAACCGGTGCCGCCGATCACCGCCGCCTACACCTCCCTCGGCCGCCGCGTGGAACGCGAGGGATTCGTCCCGCCCGCCAAGGTCCCCGCGCTGATCGAGAGCGCGGCCGAACAGCGGGAGTGGGAACTGACCCACCCCTACCTCACCGAACTCCTCGACGCGGACACGCTGTTGCTCGGTGTCCCGATGTACAACCTCTCGGTGCCCGCGACCCTCAAGGCGTGGATCGACCGCGTCACCTTCCCCGGCGCGCTCACCGATCCGGACACCGGCGAGAGCCTCCTGCGCCACACCCGTGTGGTCGTCGTCATGGCACGCGGCGGAGGGTACGGTCCCGGCACCCCGCGCGAACGTCTCGACTTCCAAACGCCTTATCTGCGGGCCTACTTCGGCAACCTGGGCGTACCGCCGGAGAACCTCCACCTCGTCGCCGCCGAACTGACCCGGGTCGACGTCATGCCCCGACCGGCAGGCATGGAGGACCTGGCGGCGGCCTCGCTCGCCCGGGCCCGCGCCACGCTCACGGCACTCGCCGCCGGCTGACCTCAGCCGGCCCGCAGCAGCGACAGGGCCGCCGCGCGCGCCTCCGCCGCCGGCTCCGCGCTCCCGGTGATGCCCGCCGTGACCATGGCGCCCTCCGCCAGCAGGAAGAGCTGCCCGGCCAGTACGGCGGGCAGCCCCGCGTCCGCCACGAGACCGGCGAGATACGCGCGGAACGCCCGCTTGTGCGCCCGCACTTGGGCCACCACCCGCTCCGAGGTCGCGCCGAGCTCGCCGTACGAGTTGATCCACGCGCAGCCGCGGAAATCGGCCTCGCCGAACCACTCCTCCAGCCAGTCGAAGACGGCCGGAATCCGCTCCCGTGGATCATCGTGCCGCTCGACGTGTCCGGCGAGGCGTCCGCGCCAGCGCAGGTCACGCCGTTCGAGATACGCCTCCACCAACTCCTCCTTCGCGGGGAAGAGTTGATAGAGCCGCTTGAGGGAGAGCCCGGAGGCGGTGCGGACGGCGTCCATGCCGACGGCCTGAACCCCCCGCCCGTAGAACAGCTTCTCGGCGGCGTCCAGCGCCTGCTCCCGGGCGACTGCGCTGTCCATCGAACCGACCCCTTCTTGACCTGAGAACGTGCGTTCTCTACGGTAGCAGTCGCCGGGAGAACGCACGTTCTCCGTACCTCGCCGCACTGGAGACGACCATGGCCGACCGCCCTCCCCTCCCGCCCTTCACCCGCGAGACCGCGGCGCGGAAGGTCCAGGCCGCCGAGGACGCCTGGAACACCCGCGACCCGCAGCGGGTCGCGCTCGCCTACTCGGAGGACTCCGTCTGGCGCAACCGCGACACCTTCGTCACCGGCCGCGCCGAGATCGTCGCGTTCCTCACCGCGAAGTGGGCCCGTGAGCACGAGTACGCGCTGCGCAAGGACCTCTGGGCCTTCGACGGCGACCGCATCGCGGTCCGCTTCCAGTACGAGTGCCGGGACGCCGCCGGGCAGTGGTGGCGGTCGTACGGCAACGAGCTGTGGGAGTTCGACGAGCACGGCCTGATGACCCGGCGCGAGGCCAGCATCAACGACCTGGCCATCGAGGAGAGCGAACGGCGCGTCTTCGGGGCGCGACCGGAAGCGGAGCGCGGCCGGTCCTTCCCCCTTCAATAGGGTCCCCTCCGCTTCAGTAGGCTCCCCGGGTGACCGAACAGGACTCGAAACCCTTCCTCTACGTCGTCGTCTGCGCCGCCGGCATCGCCGCCGACGTCGGCAGGCTGATCGCCGCCGCGCAGGAACGGGACTGGGAGGTCGGGGTCTTCGCGACCCCGGTCGCGATGGGCGGCTTCTTCGACACGGCCGCCGTCGAGGCACGGACCGGGCGGCCGATCCGTTCGGCGTGGCGAACTCCCGGTGATCCGCGTCCCTTTCCGCCCCCGGACGCCGTGGTCGTCGCGCCCGCCACCTTCAACACGATCAACAAATGGGCGGCCGGTACGGCGGACACCCTCGCGCTCGGCACCCTCTGCGAGGCGTACGGCCTCGGTGTTCCGACCGTCGTACTCCCTTGTGTCGGCGAGGCGTTGGCCGCCCATCCCGCGTACCGGGCGAGCCTGGCCCGGCTGCGCGAGATGGGCGTGCGGTTCGGCGAGCCGTACTCCGGCGAGGCCCAAGAGGACGGCGGGCGGCCGGAGTTCGGCTGGGAGCGGGCCCTGGACCTGCTCTAGCCGCAGGTCACGGTCGGCCCCGCGAGCATGCCCCCGGTGTACAGCGCCTGGCCCTGCGGCATCCAGTAGCCCAGCTTCGAAACCAGCGTGGAACAACGGGACTTGAGGGCGGCCTGCACCACCACCGTGTCCGGGTGCCCCGGCTGGAGATCGGTGAGCGCGCAGTCCAGGGCGTGCGGGAGCCGGTCCTGCGCCGGGTGGCGGCCGACCAGCGGATTGACGCAGCGCGGGTCGGACGTGGTCAGCTCGGCCCCCGTCCCCTCCTGCGCGATCAGCCCGAACCGCGCGCTGCCGTCGCCCGCGTCGCTGTGCCGGCGGACCGTGTACGTCAGGGTCGTCACCGACTCGGGCCGCAGGGTGCTCCGGTCGACCTCGATGCTGTGCGTCGCCTTCGGTACGGGCGCGGTCAGCGTGAGCGTGGCGTTGACCGTGCCCTGCACGTCGACGCCCTCGGGCACCGAGCGGACGCGCACGGTGGCCGTGAAGTCGTAGGTTCCCGGCCCCGGATACTGGCCCGACCCGGGCAGCGTGCCGGACGCGACCGTCTCGCCGGCGCGCCGCGCGGTCCAGGTGCCCGAGCTGCGGCACGCGTACCGGGCGGTCGGCGCGTGCCGTCGGCAGCTCGCGGGAGCCGATACGGCCATGGTGGGGGTGCCGCTTCCCGCGCAGAGACTGACGGCGGCTCGTTGCCCGTGCGCGCCGTGCAGAACGCCCGCGGACGCGCACAGCGTCGACGGCGGCTCGGGCGCGGGCGGCGCCGGGTCCGTGCCGCCCCACGCGGGCGACACCAGGGCCATCGGCAGCACGGCCACCCCCAGCAGGGTCCTCAGTCTGGTCCAACGTCTCGGCACCGCGTTCCTCCCGTACGGCCACAACCGGCCGGGCGCCGGTCGTCTGCGCCGAGGATGCGGGCCCACGCGGACTACCCGACCGCTCCCACGCCGGTCGGCCGGGGGCGGTCACACCAACGCCGGACGTCAGCGCCCGAGGAGCGCCCTGCGGCTCTGGTTGCAGCGGCTACCCCGTGCGCCCGTACGAGCTCATCGCACAGGTCCCGGATCCGCTCGACCGGCAGGGCGACGGTCCGGGCCGGCCGGACGCCCAACGCGTCGACCAGGCACGGGACTTCGGCGACCCCGTTGTCGACGCCGTACGGTCACGGCTGACGATCCGGACGCCGGCGGGCGGGGGACAGGAGCCGCCGATCCGGTTGCCGAAGTCGGCCTGGCGCGGCGGCCGGGCGCCGGTCGAGGTTCCGCTGTGGCCGGGCCTGGAACCTGCCCGCCACCGGCTGGGCGCACCTCTGCGTACCGCGCCGCACGCGCGGGCACGTCCAGGGTCAAAGCGCCCGGCCGCGCCACCCGCCAACGGTGCGCGCACATGCGCGACTTCGAGTACTCACGAAGTCGTACGCTCCGAAGCGGTACCGAACTCGAAGGCAGGAGCAGCAACGATGCAGTACGTGAAGCTCGGTTCGACCGGCCTGGACGTCTCGCGGATCTCTCTGGGCTGCATGACCTACGGCCTCCCGGACCGCGGCACCCACGAGTGGACCCTCGACGAGGAGGCGTCGCGCCCGCTGATCCGGCAGGCGCTGGAGGCCGGGATCAACTTCCTCGACACGGCGAACGTGTACTCCGACGGCACCAGCGAGGAGATCACCGGCAGGGCGCTGCGCGACTTCGCCCGCCGCGACGAGGTCGTGCTCGCCACCAAGGTGCACGGCCGGACCCGCCCCGGACCCAACGGCGCCGGACTCTCCCGCAAGGCGATCATGTCCGAGATCGACCACAGCCTCGAGCGTCTCGGCACCGACTACGTCGACCTGTACCAGATCCACCGTGCCGACCCGCACACCCCCGTCGAGGAGACGATGGAGGCGCTGCACGACCTGGTGAAGGCGGGCAAGGTCCGCTACATCGGGGCGAGTTCGATGTACGCCTGGCAGTTCGCCAAGCACCAGCACGTCGCCGAGCGGCACGGCTGGACCAAGTTCGTGTCGATGCAGAACCACTACAACCTCCTCTACCGCGAGGAGGAGCGCGAGATGCTGCCGCTGTGCGCGGACCAGGGCGTCGGCGTGCTGCCGTGGAGCCCGCTGGCGCGGGGCCGCCTCACCCGGGACTGGGGCACCACCACCGAGCGCAGCAGCAACGACAACTTCGGCAACCGCCTCTATCAGGAGGGCGACCGAGCCATCGTCGAGGCGGTCACTCGCATCGCCGGCGACCGGGGCGTCCCGCGCGCCCAGGTCGCCCTCGCCTGGCTGCTGCACCAGGGCACGGTGGCGGCGCCGATCGTCGGCGCGGCCAAGCCGCAGCACATCAAGGACGCGGTCGCCGCCGTCGAACTGGAGCTGAGCGACAAGGAGTTGGAGGAACTGGAGCAGCCCTACACGCCGCACGCGATCAGCGGCCACTCCTGACGGGTCGTCACCACGAAATCCCTCAGGTGGATGTAAGGAACTCCAGTGCGGGTCGTGCGGTGCGAACTCCGTGCCGCATGGCCCGCCCCGCCGCGGTGCCGGAGCTCGGGTGTGCACCTATTGGTTGGCTGTGAACTCCCTCATCGGTGATGTCGTGGAAGTCGTCAAGTCCCCTGACGTCACCCTCTCGCCCGGCAATGGGCCGGGCTGCCGGAACATGACCTGGGAAAACCGTAAGAAGGGCCGTCCCCGAGTCCGACGCGCGGGGTGTGCCGGGCGGCCCCCGCTAATGGTTTCTGGATTTCCCGTGTGGATACGGCGGCAATCCCATAACGGACCCGATTGACGAATCGTCAAATTGCCGGGGCCTGAACGCAAAGCACAAAACCGAGGCAGACCTTGTTCCGCCTCGCTGACCTGTGCAAAGGTGTGCCTGTCGGCGCACGGGCACATAGATGATTCCCCTCCGTGCGCTCGAGGCCGCTCCCGTACGTCACCCCCCTTGCTTCAAAAGAGCTGCCCCAGGCGGACGTTCGGGATGCCATCAGTCGGACGGGTGGACTCTGTCACCCCGTCGGCAGGGTCGCATACCCGCCGGTATGTGCCGAATTCCGCGTTTCACCTGGAGGAATGCAGCCGTGACGGACCCAGGTCCCTCGAATTCCCCGACTTCCGCTCACCACTTCGAAGTGACCGACGAGCAGCTCAGCGCCGAGCTGAAGAAGTGGACGGGGACGACACCCGCGTTGCAACCCGTGGGTGAACTGCTGGACCGGCACTGGGAAGCGGCCTTCGCCTATGCGCGGCTGTGCACCGACGGACCGCACCACGCCGGAATGCTCACCACGGCCGCTTTCACCCGGCTCTTCGGAGAATCCCTGCGGCAGTCCGGACCGACCGCGGCCTGGCGCCCCCAGGTGCTGGTCACCGTCCGCCGTATCGCCACGGAATGGGTCGCCGACCACCGGCAGGAAATGCTCCACCCCGATCTGCGCTGGTCCAACGGCGACATCGACCGCGTCGCGGCCCGACTGCTGCCGGTGCCCGAACGGCGGCTGATATCCCGGGCGTTCCAGCGGCTGCCCCAGTCGGCCCGCACGCTGCTGTGGCACATCGACGTCGAGTCCGAACCCTTCTCGGTGCCCGCCGGACTGCTGGGCATCGACGAGGAGGGCGCCGACATCGAACTCGGGCGCGCCCGCGGCCGGTTGCGCGAGGAGTGCCTCCAGGTCCACCGCGAACTCGCCCAGGACGACGAGTGCATGCGCTACATCCGGCTGCTGGACGTCACCTTCCGGCGCGGCGGCGCGGAGGTCGACCCGGACCTCGCCATGCACCTCTCCGTCTGCAAGCACTGCCGGTACACCGCCGACCAGTTGAACCAGTTCAACGCCGGACTCGGCATCGCACTGGCCGAAGCGGTACTCGGCTGGGGCGCGCGGGCCTACATGGAGGTCAGGGCCGGCAGTCGCACGCTGCCCGCCGAGGTGTCGTCCGCCTCGACCGAACTCGCGGTGCGGTCCGGCCCGCGGCGCGGCGAACTCAGAACGGCCCACAAGGCGCGCCGCCGGGTCCGCCGCCGCAATCTCTGCGTGGCGGTGCTGACCGTGAGCGGACTGGTCGTCCTGCCGCTCGTCCTGTGGTCGACCAGCGGTTCGGGCGGCGACAAGACCACCACCGAGAGCCAGGCCGCCGGCGCCTCCGGCACCGGCAAGGAGTCCGCCGACCCCTCCTGGGTCGGCAAGAACGACGCCACCACCCAGGGCACGCTCAGCGGCCGGCTGCACAACGTCGAGTCCGGCCTGTGCATCGGCGTCGCCGGCAACAAGCCCCTCCAGGGCACCGAGGCCGAACTGCAGACCTGCTCCTCGGCGGCCGGCCAGCAGTGGTCCTACGAGACCGACGGACAACTGCGCAGCACCGCCGACCCCGGGCTGTGCCTCGACTCGCACCTCGCCTTCGAGGTGCAGCTCGCTCCCTGCACGAACACGTCGTCGGCGACCGCGAAGAACATCCGCTACGACTTCACGCTCCAGGGCATCCTCGTCCCGCGCTGGAACCAGGACCTGGCGCTGACCCCCGCCTCCACCGACGGCGGCGGCGCGCTCGTGCTGAAGACACGGGCGGACGGCACCGCGCAGCGCTGGGTGTTCGACACCTCGAAGGCCGACCCGCAGATGCAGGTCGTCAACTGGGACACCGACAGCACCGACTCGCCGACCCCCACGACCAAGAAGGCCGCCCCGAAGGCGACGCCGACTCCGACGGCCACCCCCACTCCCACCCCGACCGCGTCGACCCCGCAGTCCACGCCGACGACGGCCGCTCCGACCGCCGACTACTGCGACTACTACCCGTCGTACTGCTCCGGCGACGGCCAGGGCGGCTGGGGCGGCGGAAGCGGTGGCGGGTACGGCGGTGGCGGGCACGGCCGCTGAGCCTCAGTGCGGCGGTGGCGGCGGCAGGGTCGAGATGCCCGGCGCCGCCTCCGGCCACACCAGCAGCACCGGACAGGGCGCGTGATCGACGGCGAACCGTACGGCCGGCCCGAGACTGTGCGGGCCGAGCCGGGCCCGGTCGCCGTCGCGGGCCAGCACCAGCAGATCGGCGTCCCCGGCGGCGGCCACCACCTCACGCTCGACCCGCCCGGCCCGCTCCGTCCGGGTGCACGGCCGCCCCAGTCGCTCGGCCGCCGCGTCGAGCAGTTCCGCTGCCGACGTGCTGCCGAGATCCTCCAGCCGCGTCCCGGGATCACGCTTCGGCCCACCCCGGCCGAGCAGCCCGGCGAACGCTCCGTGCGCGATCTCGGGCACATCCGGCCCGCTCACATGCAGCAGCACCACCTCGGCATCGTCCGGCGCATGCGTCCGTACGGCGTCCACACAGGCGGGCCAGGTGCCCTCGACCAGCCAGGCGATCACACGCATTCGGCCTCCCTCGGTGTCAGAGAACCTGGAGCGACACCCACAGTGCCACCACCGCCGGGACGAGCGCCGACGGCACGGCGAGCAGCCCCAGCTTCGTGAACTCCTTGAGATCCACGCCGTGTTCGTGCTGATGCACGATCCGCCGCCACAGCAGCGTCGCGAGCGAACCGGCGTAGGTCAGGTTCGGCCCGATGTTCACCCCGAGCAGCACGGCGAGCACGGCCCCGGGCCCGGACTGCGCGGTCAACGGCAGCAGGACCAGCACCGCCGGCAGATTGTTGATCAGATTCGCCAGTACGGCGGCCAGCGCGGCGATCCCGAGGAGCGCCGCGATGCCGGTCCCGCCGGGCAGCAGATGCCCGAGCGCGTCCGAGAGACCGTTGTCCACCACCGCCCGCACCACGATCCCGAGCGCCAGCACGAACGCCAGGAAGGACGGGGCGGCGGCCCGTACGACGGTGAGCGGGGTCGCCTGCCGCCGTAGCAGCGCCCGGCCGGCGAGGACGAGTGCCCCCGCCAGTGCGGCCCACGCCGGATCGACGCCGACCGCCGAGGTCAGCACGAACCCGGCCAGCGTGCAGGCCACGGTCGCCAGCGCGAACACCGGCAGCTCGGGCTTGGTGCCGGACGTGGGCGAGGGCGCCGCCGCGGCGAGGTCGCGGGCGAAGAACTTCCGGAACACCAGGTACTCGGCGCCGATCGCGACCAGCCAGGGCAGCACCATCAGCCCGGCGAACCGGGTGAAGCTCAGGCCGCTCGCCGCGAACGCGAGGAGGTTCGTGAGGTTGGAGACCGGCAGCAGCAGGGAGGCGGTGTTCGAGAGGTGCGTGCACGCGTAGACGTGCGGCTTGGGACGCACCCCCATCCGGGACGCCGTCGCGAACACCACCGGCGTCAGCAGCACGATGGTGGCGTCCAGACTCAGGACCGCCGTGATCGCCGAGGCCAGCGCGAACACCGCCGTCAGCAGCCGGCTCGGACTGCCCTTCGCCCACTCGGCCATCCACGCCCCGCAGGCCCGGAACAGCCCCTCCACATCGCAGAAGTGGGCCAGCACGAGCACTGCGGCGAGGAACCCGACCACCGGCCCGAGCTGCTCGGCCTCCGCCCGCGCGTGGTCGAGCGAGATCGCCCCGGTGGCCACGGCGACCCCGGCGGCCGGGACCGCCATGACCGCCTCCGGCCACCCGAAGGGCCGGACCACGGCCCACACGAGGACGGCGACGAGCAGGACGACGGACAGGGTTTCGGCGAGCGGGGTGTTCAGGGGACGGTCCTCCGGGACGCGGGACGTGGTGCCCGCCCCATGTAACCAGGCCGCCGCGCGCAGCCCGTGCTCAGGCGCCCGTACCCGCGCTGAACACCGTCAGTCGCACCGAGGACGCATTGCCCGACACCGGCACCGCGCCGTTCGTCCACGTCACCTTCAGCGGGTCCTTCTCGTCGGGCGGGGTCACCACCAGCGTGGTGGGGGTGGCCGTCTTCGCCCCGCTGACCTCGGGGTTGGAGAAGGTCAGGCCGGCCCAGGCGCTCTGGCCCGGCTTCAGCGTGACGGTGGTGACCGTACCGCCCGACTCGCGCACGGGGTTCGCCCCCAACTGCGTGCCGGACGCGTTCACGAACGCGGCGCCGGGAAAGCCGCGGACCGTGCAGGTACGGCCGGACGTGTTGGTGAGGACGATCGGGAAGTTCTCCTGCCCGGCGCCCGGGTCGTTGCCGCCCACGTTCGCCCGCAGCTCGGAGGTGTGGCACCGGCTGCTGCCGGAGGTCGAGGTGGTGGACGTGGAGGAACCCGACGAGGTAGAGGTCGATGTCGACGTCGAGTCCGAACCGGTGGCGGTGTCACTGCCGCTCGACGAGGTGACCGGCGTGCCCGACCCGTCGGTCGAGGGGTCACCGCCCGCCGGCGCGGCCGTACCCGACTGGGTCTGCGGGCTGCTCACCGTGCCGCTGCCGTCGCCGCAGGCCGTCGTCAGGCCCAGCACGGCGACCGCGCTCACGAGCAGCGCGGCCCGGCGCAGGGACGGGGACGTGTTCGCCATCTTCGACACTCCTGGAAGTTCACCGCACAGCGCCTCGCGCGCCGTCACAGTGGTCCGATGCGCGTGCGCGCCGAAAGGTTCGCGGGACCGCCGGAGTTTTTTCCGGCGGCGACTCCGACAGTAGTTCCGACCGTGATCAGGTGACCCGCAGCGAGCGGAGTACGCGGGTGGTCGCGTCGCCGCTGTGCTGCCGGATCTGGACGTAGACCTGGGGCTGCGCGGTGCCGCCGACCAGGTGGAGCGCGGTCTCCGAGAGGGTGCCGGTGCCGCCCGAGCAGTCGCTCCAGGTGCGGATCGTGCCGCGCCAGGTCGCACTCGAGTAGGCGTGGCTGCCGTCGTAGTGACAGCCGGAGTGGGCGATGGCGTTCACCTCGGTCGTCACGCTGCCGTGTTCGCTCAGGCCGATGAACACGCCGTTCACGTCCGCCGAGAGGTCCTGCCACTGCGCCAGGGCGTCGGCGACGGCAAGCCCCGGCTCCTGCCCGGACTGCAGACCGAGGGCCTGCGGATTCCAGCCCGAGTCACGCAGTTGACGGCCCCAGGCGGCGGGCACCTCCACCGCCACCCGGCCGGTGCCGTCCTTGACCTCCAGCTCTGAACTCCCGGACGACGACGGCAGGTTCAGCACCAGGGCGCCCGCCCCGGCGGCCACCACGACGAACAGAACCGCCATCAGCGCGACTCCCCGGTGCCGGCTGTGCGGCTTGTGCGCCGGGATCTCGGCGGCCAGTCGCTCCAGCTCCTCCGCGAACGCCCGCGCCGTCGGCCAGCGCCGCTCCCGGTCCGGCTCCAGCGCGCGCAACAGGGCCCGCTGGACCTCGGGGGACACGTCCCCCCGCAGCCGGTCCGGCCGTACGACCTGTCCGGGCGCCCCGGGAACGGTGCCGGTGAGCAGCTCGTAGCCGACCGCGCCCAGGCTGTACACATCGGCACGCTCGTCGATGCCCGAGCCGGGCTGCGCCTGCTCCGGGGGCTGATAGCCCGCCGAACCCGCGGCCAGGGTGAGTCCCGAGGCGTTCGCCAGGCTCTTGGCCAGGCCCAGGTCGGCGAGCAGGACCCGGCCGGTGCCGTCCGGGGTGGTGCGCAGCAGCACGTTGGTCGGCTTGATGTCCCGGTGGACGATGCCCGCCTTGTGCAGCGCGGCCGCGCCCCGGGCGGCCAGCGCGGTCAGCCGCAGCACTTCGGAGACGGGCAGCGGACCCGCGGTGAGCAGATCGGCGAGGGTGCCGGCGTCGGCGTACTCCATGACGAAGTACGGCCGTCCGTCCGGCAGTTCACCGATGTCGTAGACCTGCACCACCCGGTTCGAGTCGGCCCTGCGCAACAGCCGGGCCTCGGACAGGAAGCGGTCGACGATGTCGAGGCGGTGCGCCCAGTTGTCGGCGAGGACCTTCACGGCCACCGGGGCTTCGAGCACGTCGTCGTGCGCGAGCCAGACCGTGCCGAACGCGCCGGTGCCCAGGCGGCGTTCGAGTCTGTAGCGGCCGATCTGTTCGACGAAGTGCATGCGACTATCATGCCTGCTCGTAGACCGAGGCGGAGGAGTGGATCCAGTGCGGGACACGGTGCGGACCGAGGAACTGGCGCGGCGGGCCGCGGCCGGTGACACGGGTGCCCTGGACGAGCTGCTGCGGTCGATCGGACCCGAGGTCCTGCGGCGGTGCGGGCGCTTCCTGCCGTGCCGCGAGGACGCCGAGGAAGCGGCGCAGGACGTACTGATGCAAGTCGCCCGGAAGATCGGCACGTTCGAGGGCCGCAGCCTCTTCAGCACCTGGCTCTACACGGTGGTCGCCAACGGCTCGCGGCAGAAGTACCGCGAACTGAAGCGGCGGGCCGCCGAGCAGCCGGCCGTGATCGATGTCTCACAGCACGTCGACCCGCGCACCACGAGTGTGATCGCCGGGTCGAAGATCGACCTCCTGGAGGCGCTGGAGCGCCTTGAGCGGGAGCAGCCGCACCTGGTCGCGCCGCTGGTCTACCGGGACATCTGCAACCTGGAGTACGCCGACATCGCCGAGCGCCTCGGCATCCCGCTCGGCACGCTCAAGTCCCGGCTGCACGAGGCCCGCCGCCAGGTCAGGCCCTGGCTGGTCTGACCTCTCCCGACGATCAGCTCTCCTCGAGCAGCGACAGCTCGGCCCAGATCGTCTTGCCGTCGGTCGTGTGCCGGCTGCCCCAGCGCTGGGTGAGCTGCGCGACGAGCAGCAGTCCGCGCCCGCCCTCGTCCCAGGTCTTGGCGCGGCGCAGGTGCGGGGCCGTGTGGTTGGTGTCGGAGACCTCGCAGATCAGCGTGGACGCGTCGTGGATCAGCCGGAGCCGGATGGGGTGCGCGCCGTAGCGGATGGCGTTGGTGACCAGCTCGCTCACCACCAGCTCGGCGGTGAACCCGGCCTCGCTCAGATTCCAGTCGTCGAGCTGTTCGACGACCTTTTTGCGGATCGGCGCGACGAGCGAGGGATCGGCCGGGATGTCCCAGGTCGATACCTGCTCGGCGGGCAGCCCCTGGGTGCGGGCCAGCAGCAGCGCCACGTCGTCGGCGGCACCGCCCGGCGGGAGCACGGCGTGCAGGATGCGGTCGCAGGTCTCGTCCAGGGAGTCCGAGGGGGCGTACAGGGCGTCGAACAGCAGCCGTTGACTGTCGTCGAGGTCCCGGTCGCGGTTCTCGATCAGCCCGTCGGTGTACAGCGCGAGCACGGTGCCCTCGGGCAGCTCGAACTCGGCCGACTCGAAAGGGAGTCCGCCGAGGCCGAGCGGCGGCCCGGCGGGCAGGTCGACGGGCTCGGGCGGGCCGCCCGGCCGGATCATGACCGGCGGCGGATGCCCGGCGCGGGCCAGCGTGCAGCGCCGGGACACCGGGTCGTACACCGCGTACAGGCAGGTCGCGCCGACCTCCCCGGGACTGCCGTCGCCGCCGGCCTCCGCGGACAGCCGTACGACGAGGTCGTCGAGGTGGGTCAGCAACTCGTCCGGGGCCAGGTCGATGTCGGCGAGGGTGCGGACGGCCGTGCGCAGCCGGCCCATCGTGGCGGAGGCCTGGATGCCGTGGCCCACGACGTCACCGACGACCATGGCGACCCGCATCCCGGACAGCGGGATCACGTCGAACCAGTCGCCGCCCACCCCCGCGCGCGCCGCCGGCAGATAGCGCGAGGCGGCCTCCAGGGCTGCCGTGCGCGGCAGTTTGCGGGGGAGCAGGCTGCGCTGGAGAGCGAGCGCGGTCTCCCGTTCGCGGGAGAAGCGGCGGGCGTTGTCGATACAGACGGCGGCGCGGGCCGTGACCTCCTCGGCCAGCAGGACGTCGTCGTCGGCGAACGGGTCGATGCGCCGGTACCGGGTGAGGACCGCCACGCCGAGGGTGACGCCGCGGGCCTGGATCGGTACGGCCATCGAGGAGTGGATGCCGTACTCCTCGACGCGCTTGGCGCGGGTCCTGTCCCAGGCGAGCCAGAGTTCGAGGGCCCGGCCCGAGGCGACGAGCGTGCGGCCCGCGACCAGCGCGTCGGCCTGCGGGGACTGCTCGGGATACACATTGAGCTGGCCCTGCTTGGCGACGGCCTCGGGGCTGCCCTGCTGCACCGACTGGTGGGCGGCCCGGCGCAGTCTGATCGGCGCGATGATCGACGCCGGGGGCTCGCCGCCGTGCTCCTGCGGGTCCAGCAGGTCGATGCTGACGAAGTCGGCGAGCGCCGGCACACAGACATCCGCGAGCTCTTGGGCCGTACGGGTGACGTCGAGGGTGGTGCCGATGCGGACGCTCGCCTCGTTGACGAGTTGCAGCCGCTCCCGCGCCAGGTAGTTCTCGGTGAAGTCGTGCGCGGCCAGACACACGCCCCGCACCCGCCCCTCGGCGTCGGTGATCGGCGCCATCCGGGCCAGCCAGGCGTGTGCGACGTCCTCGCCGCCGGTGCGCATGTAGATCTGGAAGTCCTGGGCGGTGCCGGAGGTGAGCACGCGCAGCATGTACTGCTCCAGCTCCGCGCTCTGCGCCTTGCCGCCGATCTCGGTGATCCGCAGCCCCTGGATGCGCTCCTCGGGCAGACCGATGACCTCGCCCATCGCGTCGTTGACCCGGCTCAGCCGCAGCCGCTCGTCGTAGACCGCGATGGCACACGGCGACTGGGTGAGCGCGGCGGTGGCGAGGGGGTCCTCGGCGGCGCGCGGGCCGCCGCCCTCCAAGGGCGTCACCACGAGCCAGTTGCCCGGGCCGCCGTCCCGGGGGCGCCGGTGGTGGGCCAGCAGCCAGACGGTCACGGTGTGGCCGTCGCGGTGGCGCAACGCGACCGTGCCGTCCCAGCGGGCACCTGTGAGCTCGGGCCGCGCCTCGGCGGTGTCGGCCAGCAGCCGCACGGCCGGGTGGCCCACGACCTCGTCCGCGGTGTGGCCGAGGAGCCGCCGGGCCCCGTCGTTCCACTCCACCAGAGTGCCCGCGTCGTCGATGACAACCCGCGCCGTCGCGGCATCGTCGAACGGGTAGACCGGTCTCATCGTCGCCACTCCATTGCGCGCACTCACAGTGAACAGACACGTCACTTGCGTTCCAGCCTAGTGCGTCACCGTCCCGCGCGGACGAGAACCCCCAGGGCGGTGAGCTCGCGGTGGCCAAGGGGGAAAACCGGCCGAAGCGGGACACCGGACGGCTGTCCGTCGCCGCACCCTTGACGCCCCCGCGTGGCACCCCGTCAGAATCTGTTCGGTCACGATCAGTTGTGAGTACTTCTGGGCCCTACTGAGGGAGAGCCGCCATGACGGTCACTCGCAGATCGGTTTTGATCGCTTCTACGGCCGCGCCGACGGCCACGTCACTCCTGGCCGCCCCCGCCGCCCGAGCCACCACGGCAGGGGCGCCCGGCCGCCGCACGGTCCCGCTCCGGGACGGCTGGCGCTTCGCGCTGGTCAACCCCGGCGGGATCACCGACCCGACCGGCGCCTACGCCGACGCCGCCGCACCCGAATACGACGACTCGGGCTGGCGCCAGGTCGCTGCCCCGCACGACTGGAGCATCGAGCAGACCCCCACCACGGACCACGGCACGACCAGCGGCACCGGGTTCTTCCCCGGCGGCCTCGGCTGGTACCGGATCGCCTTCACCCTGCCGCCGGCCTGCGCGGGCAAGCGGATCTCGGTCGAGTTCGACGGCGTCTACATGGACGCGTACGTCTACTTCAACGGCACCGAGGTGGGCCGCCACCCCTACGGCTACACCGGCTTCGCCCTCGACCTCACCGACCTGGCGCACACCGACGGCAGCACGGAGAACGTCGTCGCGGTGAAGGTCCAGAACCGGCTCCCGAGCAGCCGCTGGTACTCGGGCAGCGGCATCTACCGCGAGGCCCGCCTCGTCATCACCGAGCCCGTGCACGTCGAACGCTGGGGCACGTACGTCACGACCCCGGACATCACCGCCGAGCGAGCCGTCGTACGGGTGCGGACGTCCGTGGTGAACGAGTCGGGTGCCGCGAGCGAGGTCGAGGTGAGATCGAGGGTCGTCGACCCCGGCGGCCGGACGGTGGGCCGTGCCGTTTCCACGGTGACCGTCGCCGACCGCAGCACCGAAACTCATGAACTCACCGTCCCCAAGCCCAAGTTGTGGGACATCGAGACCCCGGACCACCGCTACGCCCTGGAGACCGAACTGCGGGTGGCCGGCAGGACGGTCGACACGTACCGCACCCCCTTCGGCATCCGCACCTACCGCTTCGACCCGGACGAGGGCTTCTCCCTCAACGGCACGGACACCAAGATCAAGGGCGTCGACCTCCACCACGACCAGGGCGCCCTCGGCTCCGCGATCAGCATCGACGCCGTACGCAGGCAGTTGACCATCATGAAGTCGATGGGCGTCAACGCCTTCCGCACCTCGCACAACCCGCCCTCGCCCCAAATCATCGAGGCCTGCGAGGAGTTGGGCATCGTGATGATGGTCGAGGCCTTCGACTGCTGGCACACCGGCAAGACGACCTACGACTACCACCGGTTCTTCGACGACTGGTGCGAGAAGGACGCCACCGAGATGGTCCTCGCCGCCCGCAACTCGCCCGCCGTGGTGCTGTGGTCCATCGGCAACGAGATCCCCGACTCCACCGCCACCGCCGGACTGGCGATGGCCGACCGCATCATCGGCGCGATCAGGGCGGCGGACGACACCCGGCCGGTGGTCATCGGCTCGAACAAGTACCACGGGGTCCCCGCCAAGGGCTCCGCCGCCGACCTCATGCTCGCCAAGCTCGACGGACTCGGCCTCAACTACAACACCGCCAAGTCGGTCGACGCCCTGCACGCGGCCTATCCGAACCTGTTCCTCTTCGAGTCGGAGTCCTCCTCGGAGACCTCGACGCGCGGCGCCTACCAGGAGCCGGAGCACCTCAACACCGGCGAGAACCACACGCCCGGCCGGCGTGACACCTCCTCGTACGACAACAACCTCGCCTCCTGGACGATGAGCGGCGAGTACGGGCACAAGAAGGACCGGGACCGGAAGTGGTTCGCGGGTCAGTTCCTCTGGTCGGGCATCGACTACATCGGGGAGCCGACGCCGTACGACGTCTTCCCGGTCAAGGCGTCCTTCTTCGGCGCGGTCGACACGGCCGGCTTCCCGAAGGACATGTACCACCTCTTCCGCAGCCAGTGGATCGGCGAGCCCATGGTCCATCTGGTGCCGATGAGCTGGAACCACGAGCCGGGGGACACCGTCGAGGTCTGGGCCTACGCCAACGTCGACACCGTCGAGCTGTTCCTCAACGGAAAGTCCCTGGGGACAAGGGAGTTCGACACCAAGCAGACCATCGACGGCCGCACCTACCTGGAGACCACCGAGCCCACCGGCGACGACAAGACCTTCACCTCCGGCCCCTACCCGGGCAGTTACACCAGCCCGAACGGCAGCGCCGGCAAACTCCACCTGACGTGGAAAGTCCCGTACGAGCCCGGCGAGTTGAAGGCGGTCGCGCGAAGCGGCGGCAAGGTGGTCGCCTCGGACGTCCTGCGCACCGCGGGTTCCGCGCACGCCGTGCGCCTCACGGCCGACCGCAAGTCCCTTGCCGCCGACGGCCGTTCGCTGGTCTTCGTGACCGCGGAGGTCGTCGACGCCCACGGGGTCGTCCTGCCCGACGCCGAGGATCTCATCGCCTTCGAGGTGAAGGGCGGGTCGCTGGCCGGACTGGACAACGGGCGGGAGGAGAGCGCCGAGCGGTACCAGGCGAGCACCCGAACCGCCTTCCACGGCAAGGCACTTGCCATCGTGCGGTCCGGTACGGCGCCCGGCACGCTGAAGGTGACGGCGCGCGCGGAAGGGCTGCGGAGCGGCACGGTCACCGTACGGACGACGCCCGGCCGGGACGTGTCGCGAACCGCGGCGCCGGACTTCGCGGCCGACTATCCTGGCCCTCCCAACTACCCCTACGCCGACGCTAGTTACTCGGGCCGCCCGGACACGCTCCCGGCCGCCGTGCTCGACGGTGACCCGGCCACCGGCTGGTCCAACGCCTTCGCGAAGTCGGCCACGACGCTGCTGCCCGCGTTCAGTGGCGCGCGCGGGGAGGACTGGGTGTCGGTGGACTGGGGGAGGGGACGGTCCTTCGACCGGGTGGAGGTGTCGTTCACCGTGGACGCGACGCACAGCCTGCCCGCGGCGGTGGCGGTCGCCGTGTGGGACGGGCGCGGGTGGGTGCCGGTCGAGGGGCCCGCCGTCGACTGGGCCACGGCCTCGGACGCCCCGACCGTCATCACCTTCGGCGCGGTACGCGGATCGCGGATGCGGCTGATGCTGACCAGCGCGCATCCCGGGACGGCTCAAGGGGCGGTGCGGATCAGCAAGTTGGAGGCACCGGCCGGATAAGGGCCCCGTTCGCGGTCCGGACGGGAGGGGACCCGCTCACGGTTCGGACAGGAGGGGACCCGTTCGCGGTCCGGACGGGAATCTGGCCTGTCCGGACCGTTGACGGGGTGTCATGTCTCGAACAGCATGGCCTGCGTCCACAGTGCTTGGGAGCGCTCCCGCGTCCGTGAGGGGCTCATTCGTGAAACGACGCAGCACGACCCTGCTCGCCGCCACGGCCCTCCTCGCGGCGGCGCTCACCACGCTCCCGGCCGGTCCGGCCGGGGCCGACGAGGTCGAGCAGGTCAGGAACGGCACCTTCGACACCGGCACCGAACCCTGGTGGACGACGAGCAACGTCACCGCGGGCCTGTCCGACGGACAGCTCTGCGCGGATGTGCCGGGCGGCACGACGAACCGCTGGGACGCCGCCGTCGGCCAGAACGACATCACCCTGGTGAAGGGCGAGTCGTACAAGTTCGCCTTTACGGCGTCCGGTTCGCCCGAAGGACAGGTGGCGCGGGCGATCGTCGGGCTGTCGGTGGCGCCGTACGACACCTACTACGAGGTCAGTCCCGAGCTGAGCGGGTCGGGCAACTCCTATGCGTACACGTTCACTTCGCCCGTCGACACCGCACAAGGTCAGGTCGCCTTCCAGCTCGGCGGCGGCACGGACGCCTGGCACTTCTGCATGGACGACGTGTCGCTGCTGGGCGGGGTGCCGCCGGAGGTGTACCAGCCGGACACCGGGCCGCGTGTGCGGGTGAACCAGGTCGCCTATCTGCCCGGCGGGCCGAAGAACGCGACGCTGGTGACCGGGTCCACGGCCGTGCTGCCCTGGCAGTTGAGGAACGCGGCGGGCGCGGTGGTCGCGCACGGGCGGACCGTGCCGCGCGGCACCGACGTGGCCTCCGCGCAGAACGTCCAGTCGATCGACTTCGGCTCCTACCGGGGCCGCGGCGAGGGCTTCACGCTGGTGGCCGACGGGGAGACCAGCCGCCCCTTCGACATCGGGACGGCCGCCTATGAGCAGTTGCGGCTCGACTCGCTGAAGTACTACTACACCCAGCGCAGCGGCATCCCGATACGCGACGAGCTGCGCCCCGGCTACGCCCGCCCGGCAGGCCACCTGAACGTCGCCCCCAACCAGGGCGACGCGAACGTGCCCTGCCAACCCGCCCTGTGCGACTACACACTTGACGTCACCGGCGGCTGGTACGACGCGGGGGACCACGGCAAGTACGTCGTCAACGGCGGTATCTCCACATGGGAGTTGCTCAGCACCTACGAGCGCTCACGCCTCGCCCCCACGGGCCGGCCGGCCGCACTGCGCGACGGGACGCTCGCCATCCCGGAGAGCGGCAACAAGGTGCCGGACGTGCTCGACGAGGCCCGCTGGGAACTGGAGTTCCTGCTGAAGATGCAGGTACCCGACGGACAGCCACTGGCCGGCATGGCGCACGACAAGGTCCACGACGAACAGTGGACCGGACTCCCGCTGCTGCCGGACCAGGACCCGCAGAAACGCGAGCTGCACGCCCCGACCACACAGGCGACGCTCAACCTCGCGGCGACGGCGGCGCAGGCGGCCCGCCTGTACCGGCCCTACGACCGGGAGTTCGCGGCCAAGGCCCTGAACGCGGCCAGGAAGGCCTGGGTGGCGGCGCTCGCCCACCCCTCGGTGTACCCGGACCCGAACGACGGCACCGGCGGCGGCGCGTACCCCGACGACAACGCGACCGACGAGTTCTACTGGGCGGCGGCGGAGCTGTATCTCACCACGG
Organism: Streptomyces sp. NBC_01478; assembly: GCF_036227225.1. Classification (GTDB taxonomy): domain Bacteria; phylum Actinomycetota; class Actinomycetes; order Streptomycetales; family Streptomycetaceae; genus Streptomyces. The sequence goes on from NZ_CP109444.1 coordinate 10,745,127, forward strand.
GCGAACGGCAGTTCGCCGACCAGGTCGTCAACTCCCCGCTCAACACGGCCGACATCTTCGGCGCCCTCGGTTTCGACTGGGCCCGCACGGCGGCACTGGGCCGGCTCGACCTCGCGACCGTCCCCAACCGGCTTCCCGGCGTGGACAGGATCCGCCGGTCGGTGATCGAGGCCGCGAACACCTACCTGACCACGCTGCGGACGCAGCCGTACGGCATGCCGTACGCACCGCCCGGCAACCTCTACGACTGGGGCTCCAACAGCCAGATCCTCAACAACGCCCACGTCGTCGCCACCGCCTACGACCTCACCGGCGCCACGAAATACCGCGACGGCGCCCTGCAGAGCATGGACTACATCCTCGGTCGCAACGCCCTCAACATGTCGTACGTCACCGGCTACGGGGAGGCCAACTCCCACAACGAGCACAGCCGTTGGTACGCCCATGAACTCGACCCGAACCTCCCGAACCCGCCGCAGGGCACGCTCGCGGGCGGCGCGAACTCCTCCCTCCAGGACCCGTACGCGCAGGGCAAACTCCTGGGCTGCGTCGGGCAGTTCTGCTACATCGACGACATCCAGTCGTGGTCGACCAACGAGACGGCGGTGAACTGGAACGCGGCGCTGGCGTGGATGGCCTCGTTCGCGGCGGACCAGGGCTGACGTCCGCGCCGGGGTCACCGGCCGTCCTCGGCCTCCTCGTCCTTGCGCACGTGCGTGAGCTTCTCGGGGTTGGTCACGATGTACACCCCGGACACCTGGTCGCCCTCGGGCGTGAGGTCCATGACCATCACCGCGTACGGCGAGTCGCCCTCGAACAGCACGGCCGCGTCGTCGCCGTTGACGCGCCGGTAGCGCAGCTCCAGGTCCTGCGGACGGCGCCTGGCGGCGAACGAGTTGATGAGACGGACCGCCTTGTCCCGCCCGTGCACCGGGCGCAGCCCCGCCGGTTTCCGGTTGCCGCCGCTGTCGGTCCACACCGTGACGTCCGGCGCGAGGATCTCCATCAGCGAGGCGATGTCCCCGCCGATCGCGGCCCGCACGAACCGCTCGGTCGCCTCCCGCCGCACCCGGGGATGCGCCTCGTACAGCGGCCGCCGCGCGTGCACATGGGCCCGCGCCCGGTGCGCGAGCTGCCGTACGGCCGCCGGGGTGCGGTCGATGATGTCCGCGATCTCGGTGTGGGCGTACCCGAACACCTCGTTGAGGACGAACACCGCGCGTTCCAGCGGGCTCAGCGACTCCAGGACGACCAGCATGGCCAGCGACACGGACTCGGCGCGCAGGGCGGGGTCCTCGGGATCACCGCCGGCTCCCTGGTCGACCAAGGGCTCCGGCAGCCACGGGCCGACGTAGGTCTCGCGGCGGCGGCTGATCGTGGCGCGGCGCTGGAGCGCGTGGTTGACGGCGATGCGGACGAGATACGCGCGCGGGTTGGTGACGGTGCCGAGCGGGGTGCGGCGGACGCGGGCCGTCCAGGACAGCCAGGTCTCCTGGAGGACGTCGTCGGTGTCGGCGACGCTGCCCAGCATGTTGTAGACGAGGCCGAACAGCAGCTCCCGATGATTCATGAAGACGTCGGTCGCCTCTTCGGTGACAGCGATCTCTGACATACGTGCGCCTCCCCAGTGGCGTGCTCACTACTGCGAGGGGCGGCGGGGGCCGGAGTGTGACAGCCGACGGGCCGAATGTGACGTACGTCTCGGCGAATGCGTGCGGTGTCACACCGGTCGGCCGCCCCGCCCTCTTGAACGCGAGTCCACCGCACGTCCTGTGCGAAGTCCTGTGCAAGGAGCCGACATCGTGTTCAAGAAGTGGCACGGCAACCCCTGGGCGATCCTCGTGACGCTGTCGCTCGGGTTCTTCATGACCCTCCTCGACCTGACGATCGTGAACATCGCGATCCCCCAGCTAGGCGAGGACCTCGACGCGTCCCTGGACGAGATCCTCTGGATCGTCAACGCCTACACCCTGGCGCTGGCCGTCCTGTTGATCACCGGCGGACGCCTCGGCGACCTGCGCGGCAAACGCAATCTGTTCGCCGCCGGAGTCGCCCTGTTCACCCTGGCCAGCCTCGCCTGCGGCCTCGCCCAGGACCCCGCCCAGCTCATCGGGTTCCGCGCGGTGCAGGGGCTGGGCGCGGCGCTGCTCATGCCGCAGACCCTGTCGATCATCGCCGAGGTGTTCCCGGCCGACCGGCGCGGAGTCGCGATGGGCATCTGGGGCGCCGTGGCGGGGGTGTCCGGCGCGCTCGGCCCGATCCTCGGCGGCGTGCTGATCACCCATCTGTCCTGGCGCTGGATCTTCTTCGTCAACCTGCCGATGGGCGCCCTGGTGCTCGTCCTGACCATGGCGATCATCCCGGGCGCCCGGCGCACGGTACGGCGCCGCTTCGACACCCTCGGCGTCACGCTCGCCTCAACTGCCCTGTTCTGCCTGGCCTTCGGGCTCACGGAGGGGCAGCGGTACGACTGGAACGCCGGGATCTGGACCCTGTTCGGCGCGGCTGTCGCCCTGTTCACCGCCTTCCTGCTGCACGAGCGCGGACAGCAGGACGGCGAACCCCTGGTCCCCTTCTCGCTCTTCAAGGACCGCGACTTCAGCCTCATCAACTTCGTCGGCGTCACCGTGTCGTTCGGCGTGGTGGGGATGTTCCTGACGCTGACGATCTATCTGCAGTCCGTGCTCGGCTTCAGCGCGCAGAAGGCGGGCCTTGTGCTGCTGCCCGTCGCCCTCGGCTCGTTCGTCATGGCCGGGCCCGCCGGAGCGCTCGCGGACAAGGTCGGCGGCAAGTTCATCCTGATGGGCGGGTTGCTCGCCTGGGCGGGTGGACTGGTGTGGGTCGTCGGTGTCGCGGACGTCGGCACGGGCTGGTTGACCATCGCCTTCCCGCTGTTCCTCACGGGGTTGGGCGTCGGGTGCACCTTCGCCCCGATGGCCACGGAGGTCATGCGCAATGTCCCGCCCCGGCTCGCGGGCGCCGCGTCCGGTGTCACCAACGCCCTCCGCCAGGTCGGTTCGGTGCTCGCCGGCGCGGTGATCGGCGCGGTGCTCCAGGCCCGGCTCGCCTCCTCCCTGACCGAGCAGGCACGGGCCCGGGCCGGTCAACTCCCCGCCGCCTACCGGGAGTCCTTCGTCGCCGGGTTCTCCAAGGCCGAGTCCGACGTCGGCGCCGGGCAGCGGAGCGGGGCGCCGGCCGGGGTCCCGCACGCCGTCGCCGAGCGGATGCGTGCCCTCGGCGGCCAGGTGTTCGGCCACGGCTTCGTCCACGCGATGGGGCCCGCCGTGTATGTCGCCGTCGCCGTCCTGCTGACCGGCGCGCTCGCCTGTCTCGCCGTACGACGACACCACGGTCCGTCCGGCAACCCGCACGCCCTGCCCATGTCCGAGCCCGAGCTGGAAGAAGCCGCACGATGACCGTCGACTTCACGCCCATGTACGCCTCCCACGACGCCTTCCGGCGTGACCTGGAGCGGCTCGCCGCGGCGGTCGCCGAGGGCAGGGCGCACACCGCTCCCGTCCGTGCCGGGTGGGAGAACTTCAAGCACCAACTGCACATCCACCACACCGCCGAGGACAGCGACCTGTGGCCGCGGGTCCGGGCACGGGTCGCGGGGCGGGTGCGGGAGCTGGCGCTCCTCGACGACATGGAGACCGAGCACGGTCGTATCGATCCGCTGCTGGTTGCGGTGGACGCCGCGCTGGCCGACCGGGCTGTTGAACTCCCCGATCTGGTACGGGCGTTGCGGGCGACGCTCGATGATCACCTCAAGCATGAGGAGGACAGGGCCCTGCCGTTGATGGGGGAGGTGTTGACCGGGGCGGACTGGGGGGCGTTCACCGGGCGTATCCGTAGGACGCAGGGGGTGCGGGGGGCCGCGGTGTTCGTGCCGTGGCTTGTCGACGGGGTGTCGGCCGAGGAGAGGGGGCGGGTTCTGGGGGCTTTCCCTCCGCCGGTACGGGTGCTCAACCGGGTGTTCTGGGAGGGGAGTTATCGGCGGCGAGGGTATTGGGTCGTTCGTTAGGCTGCGGCCGGTGGGGGCTGGGCGCGCCCACGCGGCGGAGCCGCACATCGATACAGCCCCGCGCACCTGGAGGGCCTGGCTTCACCGGTCTGGATCGGCGCCCTCGGTACCTTCTCGTATGCCTCTTGACCTGGGGGTATTTACGGGTAAGTACCCGCGCGGTACCGTGTTGGCATGCCAGCTCTCAACGTGGAGTTCAGCGATCGTGAGCTCGAGGATCTGCGGCGGATGGCCAAGGAGCGCGGTACGTCGATGAAGGCGTTGGTGCGGGAGGCGGCCGCGGCCGACATCGCTCGGCACCGGGCCTTGCAGGAGGGGGCCGAGGCCTTCCGTCGGTTCTTCGCCACGCACGCCGACGAGTTCGCCGCCGCGTTTCCCGACGACGAACCGTCGGCCACGGGCGAGGGGCGGGTCGCCTGACGCATGGCCGTCATCCATATCGACGTGCCCTGGCTGCTCCAGCGGCATGAGGAAGTCCTGCCGGACCAGCCCACCATCAACGACTTCTCGGCGTTGGTGGCCGCCGTCGCCCGGCACCGCGTCGACCCGCCCCGCCTCGGTGTCGACTCCGACCCGGCCTGGCGGGCCACCGCCCTGCTGCACACCCTCGCCCTGCTCAAGCCGCTGCCCTCGGCCAACGCCCGCTTCGCCTGCGCCACCGCGGTCGCCTACATGTTCGTCAGCGGTGTCGGCATCGATCCGCCCTACAGCGCCCTCGTCGATCTCGCGCGCGACCTGATCTCCGGCAAGACGGATGTGTACGGCGCGGCGGACCGGCTGCGTTCCTGGCAGATCTGACCGCTCGGACGCGTCAACGGTCCTCGTCGAGCCGGGCGTTCTCCTCGTGTGCGGGCCGGCGCTCCTCGTGCGGGGCATTCGCCGACGCGGTGAGGCTGCCCAGCAGTCCCAGCAGTTCCGCGCTGCGGCTGCCCGGCTCGGCGTGGAAGACGACCATGCTCAACGTGTTCGTGCCCGGGATCTCGAACTTGTTCGACCGCAGCTCGAAGTCGCCGACGAGGGGATGGCTGAGGAGGCTGGTCCGGCCGAGCATGGGGCGTACCTCGTGGCGGCTCCAGAGCAGGCGGAAGCGGTCGCTGCGCACGGACAGTTCGCCCACCAGCTCCACCAGCCGGGGATCGTCGACGTCGGGCCCGATGTGACCGCGCAGGGTCGCCACGCCCTCGGCGGTCAACTCCTCCCAGTCGCGGCGCAGTTCGCGCTCGGCGGGGTCGAGGAACACCGCCCGCAGCAGGTTCGCACCCGGCGTGTAGCTCGGGGACAGCGCCCGGCACAGCGCGTTGGCCGCGAGGCAGTCCGTGAACCGGTTCTGCACATACGCCGGATGACCGGACCAGGTGTCCAGCAGCTCGCGGACGCTCACCGGTACCGCCTCGGGCCGCCTCGCCCGTCGGCGGGACACGGCCGGCCGCTCCGGCTGCGCCAGGCCGACCAGGTGGGCGCTCGCGGAGGCGTCCAGGCGCAGCACCCGGGCCAGCGCCTCCAGCACCTGCACGGACGGGTTGCGGTCCCGGCCCTGCTCCAGCCGGAGGTAGTAGTCGGAGCTGATGCCGGCCAGCAGGGCGACCTCCTCCCGGCGCAGCCCCGGCACCCGGCGCAGGCCGCCGCCGCTCAGGCCCACGTCCTCGGGCCGGACCCGCTCACGGCGGGCCCGCAGAAACTCGCCGAGCGCGTTCGTGCTGTCCACACCCACCACCGTAGGCCCGAAATCCTGGAGGTGCGTGTCCCTGCCACTCCCAGGAACATCCGGGTACTGCCTGCCCGGCCGGGACGGGCGCAGTGTCGGTGACAGCACGCACCACCCAGCGAAAGGCGCGCCACCATGGCCGACACCGTTTCCGGCGGCACCCTCACCCTCGCCGAGGACCTCACCCTCACCCGCATGGGATACGGCGCCATGCAACTGGCCGGCCCCCATGTCTTCGGCCCGCCGAAGGACCGCGCCGAGGCGGTGGCCGTCCTCCGCGAGGCCGTCGAGCGGGGCATCACCCACATCGACACCAGCGACTTCTACGGCCCCGTCGTCGTCAACGAGATCATCAGGGAGGCCCTCCACCCCTACCCCGACGACCTGCGCATCGTGACCAAGGTCGGCGCCCGGCGCGGCCCCGACGGCAGTTGGATCGTGTCCCGGCACCCCGAGGACCTCAAGGCCCAGGTGTACGACAACCTCCGCAACCTCGGGCTCGACGCGCTGGACGTGGTGAACCTCCGTCTGGGCGTCCAGGACACCGCCGACGAGGAGTCGCTCGGGGAGAAGTTCGGTGCCCTCGCCGACCTGCGGAAAGCCGGGTTGATCCGGCACCTCGGGCTCAGCGCGGTCTCCGCCGCCCAACTGACCGAGGCCCGGGCCATCGCTCCGGTCGTCACCGTGCAGAACCTGTACAACCTGGCCAACCGGCGGGACGACGCCCTCGTCGAGCGGTGTGCCGCGGAGAACATCGCGTTCGCCGCGTACTTCCCGCTCGGCGGTTTCACCCCGCTGCAGTCGCGGACCCTCTCCGACGTCGCCGCCAGGCTGGCCGCCTCGCCCCAACAGGTCGCCCTGGCCTGGCTGTTGCAGCGCTCGGCGACCACCGTGCTGATCCCCGGCACGTCCTCGCGCGCGCATCTGCGGGACAACATCGCCGCCGCCGATCTGGTGCTGCCCGCCGACGCGGTCGCCGAACTCGACACCATCGGCGGACCCGCGCCGGCCTGATGAACCCCGGCCGGGCGAAGGGAGGGCGGGGGTGGGCCGCCCCCGCCCTCGGGGCCGCCGACCCAGGGCGGGAGGAGCAGGGTCGGCGGCCGTTTGGCGCGGGAGAGCCGCCGTCCAGCGCGTGGCCTTTGAGAAAGGCCGATCCCAGTGGACCGCGGTGCGACGGGCCCCGGGAGCGTGCGTGCCGCACCGGCGTGTGCGCATGGTTCACACGGGGCGCATGGAAAGTCGAAAGCCGGTGCGAGTGAACCGAGTTGTCACCGCGTCTGACTTACTTTCAATGATGTGGAAGTTACCCAAGTGCCTTGTTGGGTTCGGTGGGTTGTGCAAGGGTGAAACACCCGCGCGGGAAATGCCCCGGGGCTCATTGACCTGTTGATGAACCGAATCCGAGGAATCCACTCCGTGTCCATCCCGCCCCCTCCTCGTCCTCCTTACCCGCCGCCGGACGGCGGGGCCCCCGAGGAATCCGACGAGACCCTGGCCGCCCGACTGCGGGGCCGCCCGGAGGGCGAGGCCGCTCATTCCGTGGCGCTGCTCATGGCGCGGCACTGGCGGCCGGTCCAGGATTACGCGGGCGTCTGTCTCGCCGCCGAGGGGACCGTGCCCGCGATGGCCGCCGCGGCCGCCTTCCACCGGGTGTTCGACCGGCTGACGTTCGGCGAACACGGGGTGGCACTGCGGCCCCGGCTGCTGCTGACCGTGCGTGACACGATCCGGGAGTGGACCCGCGAAGAGCGAATATCCAGTGTTCTGCCGGACCTGGAGAAACCCTCCGGGGGCCGCGGCATGCGGGCCGCGAAGTCCATGACCGCCGAAAATCGCAAGCTCGCCGAGCGGTCTTTCCAGACTCTTACGCCGTTCGCCCAGTGTCTGCTGTGGCACACCGAGGTGGAGGCCGAGTCGATAACCGTGCCGGCCGCCCTGCTCGGCATGGACACCGACAACGCGTCGGCCGCTCTCCAGCAGGCGCACGAAAAATTCCGCGAAGGCTGTGTGCGCGCCCACCGGGAACTCGCGCCGACCCCGGATTGCCGCTTCTACAACCGCCTCCTCGACGTCCCGATTCGGCGCGGCGGCGCACTCCTGCCGGATGTCCAGCAGCATCTCGCCCAGTGCCGCTACTGCCGTTTCGCCGCCGAACAACTCAGCTATTTCGAAGGCGGGTTGGGAGTCCTCCTCGCCGAGGCCGTGCTCGGCTGGGGAGCCCGCCCCTACCTCGCGTCCCGGCCCGGCCGCGCCCGGCGCGACACCCGGACCAGGGCCACCGCCCGGCACGGTGCGCAGTCCGGTGGCGGCACGGGACGGCACCGGCTGCTGTCCCGGCTCCCCGCACCCGGCCGCCGTATCGTCGACGCGGCCCGTTCGGCCCGTGCCGCGCGGTCCACCCGGTCGCTGGCTGTCGGTGTCGGGCTGGTCGGCGCCGGAGTTGTCGCGATCGTGCTAGCCGTCGGCCTCTGGCCGGACCACGACGGAGGCGCCGCCGAGCCGGTCGCCTCCGGCACCACCAACAGCGGCTCCGGACCGGCGTCGTCGGCAGCCCCCGGCACGGCCGGGCTCCCCGCCGCACCCGGGCGGACGAGACTGCACAACGCCGCGGCCGACCTGTGCCTCGACATCGTGGGCACCGCGAAGGCCGGCGCCGGCACCCGGCTGGCCGTGTGCTCGTCGGCCGAGACCCAGGAGTGGTCGTACGACACCGACGGGCTGCTGCGCAGTGCGGCGAGCCCCGGACTGTGCCTGGACTCGCACGCGGACGCCGGTGTCGTCGTCCTCGGCACCTGCGCCGACGCGAAGGCCAAGCGCGGCAACGACGTGCGCTACGACCTCACCGTGCAGGGCGAGTTGCTGCCCCGCTGGGACTCCGAGCTCGCGCTCACCGCGACGAACACGGACCCGGGCGCCGACATCGTCCTCAAGGTCCGCGACGGCTCCACCGTGCAGCGCTGGCTGACCGACTCGGTGACCGCCAGCCCCGGTTCGCTGTCGATCACCGGCACCGGAGCCCCGTCACCGCGCCCTGCGAAGATCTCGGACCGCTTTAACTGACGACATCGCCCGGTGGACCGCCGGTCAGACAGCCCGCCGCGTTCCGCACGGCGGCCGGCGCGATCCGCAGCACCGTCTCCCGGGTCACGCCACCGACGTGCGGCGAGAGCACCCCGTTCGGGGCCTTGAGCAGACGCAGGGCCGGCGTGGGCGATTCGGGGTCGAAGACGTCCAGGCCGGCACCGACGAGGGCGCCCGCCTCGAGAGCGTCCGCGAGGGCGTCCTGGTCGATCAGGGCGCCCCGCGCGGCGTTGATCACGAACGCGGTCGGCTTCAGCGGCGCGAGCCGCTCCGCGTTCAGGAGATGCCGGGTCCCGTCCGTGAGCGGCGCGTGCAGGGTGACGTAGTCGGAGCCGCGCAGCAACTCGTCGAGCGGGACGATGGCGGGCGCCGCCGAGCCGGGCCGTCGTCTCCTCGGGCACGGGGCGTCGCCCGGCATAGACGACGGTCATGTCGAACGCGGCGGGCCACTTGCTGCCCGATGGGGCCCAGTCCCACGATGCCGAGCGTCTTGCCGGACAGCTCGGTCAGGGAGCGCTGCAACCGGGGCAGCGCCCAGTCGCCCTCGACGAGCGCGGTGTGCGCGGGTACGAGTTGTTTGGCCGGCGCCAGCATCAGGGCGAAGGTCTGCTCGGCCACCTTCTGCGCCTCGGCACCGCTGGAACCGATGGTGCAGACGACCACCCCTCGGGCGCGCGCGGCGTCCAGGTCGACGTAGTCGAAGCCGTGGCTCGCGCACTGTACGAGCTCCAACTCCGGTGCGGCGGCGAGGTGTTCGGCGGTCACCGGGGAGAGCGCGGTGATGACGACATGCGCCGCGCGCAGGGCTCGCGGGTCCTCGCCGACGGACTCTACGACGGTGACGTCCACCCCGTCGGGCAGCAGCGTCGCGAGGCCGGCGCCCGCCGTGCGGCCACCCATGTGGGGCGGGACGACGGCCAGGACGTTCTTCGTGGGGGCATGCGGAATCCTCGTCGAGGGTGGGGGAGAGGGGCGCGCGTCAGGGGCGGGTGGCCGACTCGACGAGTATGCGGGCCAGTTCGCGGGGCCGGGAGAACATCGGCCAGTGGCCCGTGTCCATCCGGACCAGCTCCCAGCGCCCGCTCGCGACCAGTTCGTCCGCCGGGGCCGGCAACTCGTCGCCGTCGAGCAGGCACTTGACGTAGATGCCCGGGAGGTCGCCCAACGGGCGGGCCAGGACCGCCGGTTCGGTGAGGGTGGCACCCGGGTGCGGGGTCCCGTCGGTGACGATGCGGGCGATCTGCTCGTCCGTGAGGTCCTGGCCGGCGAGGTCTGCCGGGTCCGGGGGCGGCCAGACTCCGCCGTTCTCGGCGAGGGACTTCCTGACGGGGTCGCTCGGGAAGCCGTCCAGGGCCGACTCCCCGTCGACCGGCACGCCCGAATCGACGAACACCACCCGGGTCAGCCGGTCGCCGATCCGCTCCGCGGCCTGGCCCACAGGCACACCGGAGTAGCTGTGCCCGACCAGGACGACGTCCCGCAGATCGAGGCGCTCGACCTCGTCGACGATGTCCCGCACATGGGTCTGCTGCCCGGCCGGAACACCCTGCTTCTCCGCCAGCCCGGACAGGGTCAGGGCATGCACCTCGTGCCCTGCCGCACGCAGCTCGGGCACGACTTCGTCCCACGCCCACGCACCGAGCCACGCGCCTGCCACCACAACGAATCGAGTCATGGCCACAACGTAACCGCCGGGTCTGACAACGACCGTCCGGGACGATCAGACCGCCCGCGCCACGGCCCGCACAGGGGCGCCGTCCGCCCCCGGCAGCCGCAGCGGGAACAGGAACAACTCCACGTCCGGGAGACCCACGACCTGATCGAGCCCCGTGAGGTTCTCGGCGATCACCCCGCCCGCGCCGCACAGCACGCGGTGCGCGGGCAGGGTCAAGTCGGCGGTCTGGTCGCCGGGTTCGGGCGTCGGATCGACACTCAGCGCGTCGACCGCGACCGTACGGACGCCCGCCGCGACGAGGGCCTCGGCGGCCTCCGGGGTGAGCCACGGGTGGGCGAGATACTCGTCGGTGCCCCAGTACGCCGACCAGCCCGTGGCCAGCAGAAAGAGGGACTCCGGCCTCAACTGCCTTAGCGCGGGCGCCAGTAGGTCGGGCGTGATCGGCGCCCGCGCCGGCAGCCCCCGTACGTCGGCCACCACCGCATGCCCGCCGAAGCGTTCCAGGGGCAGTTCGTCGAGGCGGGGCCAGGCGTCGTCCACGTGGTAGGGGGCGTCGACATGCGTGCCGGACTGCGAACCCATGTGCAGGCGAAGGACGTTGACGCCGTCGCGGGGTGCGCGCAGGGCGGGGGACACCTCGACGGCCGGGTCACCGGGATACACGGGCATCCCGGTGACGACGGGCACCGACAGGTCGATCCAGGCCGACGGCATCAACTGCCCCCGCCGGCCAGCGCGGGCGCCTCGGCGGCGGGCTCCGCACCGGGACCGGTGATCGGCGGCACCGGGACCTCGACCGTACGGGCCAGCCGGGCGCCCTCCGGGCCGTAGACCGCCCGGGGTTCGGGGAACAGCCGGAGCAGTGACAGGAACAGCACGGCGGCCACGGCCAGCGACAGCGGCAGGCTGATGTCGACGCCGTTCGCGAGATCGCCGAGCGGGCCGACGAACTGGCCCGGGATGTTGGTGAACAGCACGCCCACCACGGCGGCCACCCACCAGGCGGTCATGCCGCGCCAGTTCCAGCCGTGCGAGAACCAGTAACGCCCGCCGCGCTGACGGCGGTTGAAGACCTGGAGCGCGTCCGGGTCGTACCAGCCGCGCCGGGTGTAGAAGCCCAGCATCATCACGACCATCCAGGGTGTGGTGCAGGTGATGATCATCGTGGCGAAGGTCGAGATCGACTGGACGAGGTCGAGGCCGAACCGCCCGATGAAGATGAACGCGATGGACAGCACACCGACCAGCATCGTCGCCTGCACCCGCGAGAGCCGCGGGAACACCGACGAGAAGTCGAGCCCGGTGCCGTAGAGCGAGGTCGTGCCCGTCGACATGCCGCCGATCAGGGCCAGCAGACAGACCGGCAGGAAGAACCAGCTCGGCGAGATGGCGAGGAGTCCGCCCACGAAGTTCGGGGCGGCCGGGTCGACGTACTTGGGTGCCTTCGTGGCGATGATGCTCGCGGTCGCCAGGCCGAAGACGAACGGCAGGAGCGTCGCGATCTGGGAGAGGAACGCGGCGCCAACCACCTTGCGGCGCGGGGTGTTCGCCGGGATGTAGCGCGACCAGTCGCCGAGGAACGCGCCGAAGGACACCGGGTTGGAGAGCACGATCAGGGCCGCGCCGATGAACGACGGCCAGAACAGCGACTGGGTCGCCGCGTCCGCCGAGGACGTGAAGACACCGGCGTACGACGGGTCGAAGTTACCGGCGAAGGCGATCGCGCCGAGCAGGAACAGGACCGTCGCGGACAGCACGGCGATCTTGTTCACGAACAGCATGAACCGGAAACCGTAGACGCACACCGCGAGGACCAGGACGGCGAACAGCGCGTACGCGACGACGTACGACACCGTGCTCTGCTCCAGGCCGAACAGCCGGTGCGCGCCGCCGACCAGGGCGTCGCCGGAGCTCCACACCGAGATGGAGAAGAACGCGACGGCGGTGAGCAGGGACAGGAAGGAGCCGACGACCCGGCCGTGCACGCCCAGGTGCGCGGAGGAGGCGACCGCGTTGTTCGTGCCGTTGACCGGGCCGAACACCGCCATCGGGCACAGGATCAGCGCGCCTACGACGACTCCGAGGAGCGTGGCCGCGAGGCCCTGCCAGAAGGAGAGGCCGAACAGGATCGGGAAGGCGCCCAGCACACAGGTGGAGAAGGTGTTGGCACCGCCGAACGCGACCCGGAACAGGTCGAGCGGGGTGGCGGTGCGGTCCGCGTCGGGGATGCGCTCGACGCCGTAGGTCTCGACCTCGGTCAGGGACTGGCTCGGCTCGGCGGGGGAGGGGGCGGGCTGCCCGGACAAGGGGGACAAGGGGGCTCCAGCGGGGGACGGCGGTGGAGCGCGTTGTAGCGCGGTGGCGGTGGGGGCGGCCGGTCACGCGCGCGGGGTGGGCGGGGTGAACGGATGCCGTCCTCAGGGGGTCTGCCGACGTTATGGCCGGCCGTGACACCCGCACCAGAGGACGGTTCATCCATCTTCCGCGCCATGGGTGGAGGAATCATCCACCGCCGCTTCTATTCGCTGTCGTTCGGGGCGTCCTCCGGTTCGGCGTCGGGGCCCTGGGAGCGGACCCGCTGGACGTGTTCGAGGGAGTCGCGCAGTTCGGTGAGCCAGTCGTCGGTGTGGCGCTGGACGAGACGGACGCACCAGGCGAGCGCGTCGCTGCGGCTGCGGGCCACGCCGGCGGCGATGAGGGTGTCGAGGACCTGGCGCTCGGGCTGGCGCAGCCGGGTCATGACGGGGGCGGAGATGTGGGTGAACAGGGAGCGCTCCCCGGCGCACTCCACACCCCACGAGACCTTCCTGCGGAACCGGTGCTCCGCCTCGCGGGCGAGGGCGATCCGGGTCTCCCGGGTGCGCTCGCGGAACTCCTGGACCCGGCCCTGGACCGCCGCCTCCTTCTCGGCGTCCGAGACGCCCTCGGCGAGCTTGGGCGCGGGGATGCGGCCGATCACGGTGATCTCCTCGCGGTCGACCGTGACCTCGACCAACTCCTCGAACAGGTCGTCGGGCAGACGGCCGGTGAACCAGCCGCGAAGTTTCTCCTGCTGCTCTGTCGTAATCATGTAATGACGATTACTCGAGAGCAGGACGAACGCAAGAGGCTGCGGTGGAGTGCGCCGAGAGCTGAAGTGGAATGTTTCGGGACTGTTTCAGGACGATCCGCGAGCAGGGGTAAACCGGCCATCCGGCCCGATCCGGCGATCAAGAACCCCGTGGTTGCGGGGTTCGCACGTTCGAATTCTGTGACTTCGCGCCACTGATTCAACACGCAAGGTTACTGAAACCTGTGGGTGGGATGTGAGTTTCGGCGGCGGACTCGGCAGAGTGGCGCCCGCCGGTCCGGCACCGACCGAGCGGGACCGGCACCGTCTCGAACCGATCCTTTCTCGATCGGTTCGTGATCGGTTCGTATCGAGCGGAAGGATGCACACAATGCGGAACACCGCGCGCTGGGCAGCGACCCTGGGTCTGACGGCCACCGCCGTCTGCGGACCCCTGACCGGGTCGGCCCTCGCGGCCCACGGAGCCGGCCCGTCCGCGCTCTACGCCCCGTCGGCCCTGGTGCTGACCATGGGCCACGGCGACGACGCCGCCCTCGCCACACCGGAACGCGCGGTGACCCTCACTTGCGCGCCCACCTCCTCCGGCACCCACCCGGCCGCCGCCGAGGCCTGCGCCGAACTGCGCGGTATCGGGGGCGACTTCGACGCCCTGACGGCCCGGGACGACGTGCTCTGCAACAAGCTCTACCGCCCCGTCGTCGTCACGGTCGACGGTGTGTGGCAGGGCAAGCGCGTCTCCTACGAGCGCGTCTTCTCCAACGAGTGCGTGAAGGACTCCTACGGATACGGAGGCGTCTTCACGTTCTGAGAGACCGGGATCGCACGGTCTCCGTGAGCAGCAGGGAGGGTCCGTAGCTGGGGAGTGCGTGCCCCTGTCGCGGAGTACCGCGGTCCCGTACCAGGGGTCGGCCGGGCGGTGTGGGGCCGCCCGTGCCGGCCCCTGTTGTCATTGCGGCTTCTCGGCCTGCGAAGGCAGCGCCCGGAGCGGCGGAAAACGGCCGAGCAGCCCCGAGGCCCGCAACAGCCGGTCGATCCGCGGCCCGTCGGACACCACGCGCAAGCGCCCGCCGCGTTCCCTGGCCCGCCGCTCGGCCCGGCACAGGACGCGCAGCCCCGAGCAGTCGAGAAACTCGACGGCCCGCAGATCCACCAGGACGTCGGGCTCCGCGACCGCCGTCGCGGCATCCAGGTGTTCCACGACGAAGTCGGCCGTCGCCATGTCGATCTCCCCCGACACCTCGACCACGGTGAAGGGGCCGCTGGACCGTGTGCGGGCACAGGTGTTGGCGGCGGGCCTGTCGCGTTCGTCCGCTTCGGCTGTCATGGCCGCTCCACCTCGGCATGGGGCGCGTTGGATCTCGGTAGCTACCCCGTTGAGGTCCCGGGCATCCCTGAACTCGCCGCCCGCAAGATCTAGTTCACTCGACATGGTGAATTCCGGTCCGAAAGGTTGACTTTCTGTCAGTAGGCGCTCGCGATAGGGCGACTGTGCTCAGGGCGAGCAGTGAAGAGGGGCCGCCGTCTCCCTGCGGACGGCGGCCCCTCGGTCTGTGCGGCTCAGGCTCGGCCGGTCACATGTGGACGACCGGGGCGGCGTCCGCGTCCTGCTGCGGGACCCCGCGACGGTAGAGCACCAGCGCGATCAGCGTGCCCGCGGCGAAGAAGCCCGCCGACCACCAGAACGCGGTGGTGTAGCTCTCGATCGTCGCCTGCGCCTGGACCAGCTTGCTGCTCGCGTCCTTCCCGGCCAGGTAGTCCGTCGCGGCGCTCGCGGCCAGCGTGTTCAGCAGCGCCGTACCGATCGAACCGCCCACCTGCTGCATGGCGTTGACCGTCGCGGAGGCGACACCCGCGTCCTCGGCGGCCACACCGCCCGTGGCGAGCTGCATCGCCGGCGGCATCACCATGCCGAGGCCCGCGCCGATCACGATCAACTGCGGCAGGACGTGCGTCGCGTACGACGAGCCGACCCCGATGCCGGTCAGCCAGGCCATGCCGACCATGGCGATGGCGAAGCCCAGCGGGATGACGACCTTCGGGCCGAGGCGCGGCACGAGCATCGTGGTGCCGATCTGCGCCATGACCATCAGGGCGCCGATCATCGGCAGGAACGCGACACCGGTCTTGGTGGGGCTGAACCCGAGGTTCAACTGGAGGTAGTAGGTGAGGAAGAGGAAGACGCCGAACATGCCCGCACCGGTGATCAGCACGGCGAGGAACGAGGCTCCCCGGTTGCGGTCGAGCAGGATGCGCAGCGGCAGCAGCGGGTGTGCGGCGCGGTTCTGCCACCAGACGAAGGCCGTCAGCAGCAGGGCGCCGGCGATCAGGAAGCCCCAGGTCTGCGGCGAACTCCAGTCGTGCGTCTCGGCGTTGGAGAAACCGTAGACGAGGGAGAACAGACCACCGGCGACCAGCACCGTGCCCGGCACGTCCAGCTTGGAGCCGGCGGCGTCACGGTGGTTGGAGAGCAGGACCCAGCCGCCCGCGAAGGCGACGAACGCGATGGCGACGTTCACATAGAGCGTCCAGCGCCAGTCGAAGGCGTCGGTCAGTACCCCGCCGAGCAGCAGACCCACCGCACCACCGGCGCCGGCGATGGCGCCGTAGACGCTGAACGCCCTGGCGCGCTCACGGGCGTCGGTGAAGGTCGTGTTGAGCAGCGAGAGCGCGGCCGGCGCGAGCAGCGCGCCCGCGACACCCTGGAGGGCGCGTGCGGTGACCAGCATCCCGAAGCTGTTGGCGGCACCGCCGAGGGCGGAGGCGCCGGCGAATCCGACGACGCCGACGAGGAAGGCGGTCTTGCGGCCGAACAGGTCGGCGATCCGGCCGCCGAGCAGCAGCAGGGAGGCGAACGCCAGCGCGTACGCGGTGACGATCCACTGCCGGTTGCCGTCCGAGAAGCCGAGGTCCTTCTGGGCCGACGGCAGGGCGATGTTCACGATGGTGGCGTCGAGGACCACCATCAACTGCGCGACGGCGACGATCGCGAGGATCCACCACCGCTTCGAGGAGGCCGTGGACTGCGCCTCCGTGACACCCGGCTGGGTGTCTTCGGTCAGAGTCTTCTGGGACATCGGGAACCACTCCAGGGAAGTCGTTCAGGGTTTACCAAAACGTAAACGAAACGGTTTCGTACACATCGAGACTAGAACACTTTCAGCGAAACGGCAACGTTTCGCTGAGGGCGGGGAGCAGGCATGCGCAGTGGCGTGTTCGAGGTCGGCGGGGCCGGGCTGTACTACGAGGTACGCGGCACCGGCCCGGCGCTGTTGATGATCGGCGGGGCCGGGGGAGACGCCGGCTACTGCACCGGCATCGCCGAGATCCTTTCCGACGCCTTCATGGTGATCTCGTACGACCGACGCGGCAATTCGCGCAGTTCCGGCAGGTCACACGCGCCGATGAGCCTCGCCGTACAGGCGGCCGACGCCCGCGCGCTCATCGCCGGCCTCGCCGGCGGGCGGGCGCTGGTGTTCGGAAACAGCGGGGGCGCGATCATCGGCCTCACGCGGGCCGCGCTGCATCCGGAGGCGATGGCGGGCCTCGTCGCCCATGAACCGCCCGCCGTGAACGTCCTGCCCGACGGCGACCCCGGGCGCGGCTTCTTCGCCGAACTGGCCGCACTGTACGAGCAGGGCGGGGCGCCCGCGGCCGGCCGCCGGTTCGCGGAGACGACACGCGGCGAGGGGACGTACCGCTGGCCCGCCGACCTCTGGAAGCGGTTCCTCGGGAACCAGGACCACCTCTTCGGCGCGGAGTGGCCCGGCTTCGCCGGCTTCCGGCCCGACGAGACCGCGCTCAAGTCGGCCCCGTTTCCTGTGGTGTTGGGGGCGGGCGCGGAGGACCGCGGTACGTACTACGCCCGGCCGTCGGTCGGGATCGCGCGGCGGATCGGCGCGCCGTGGGTCGAATTCCCGGGCATCCACATGGAGTTCCTGCGCAACCCCGGCCAATTCGCTGCTGCGGTACGGGCGTTGGCGACCCGGATGTACAGCCGCGACGGCGACATCCCTGACCTGTGGGAGGGGTCGGCTCAGTGAGAGCCGAGCAGCTCCGTGACCAACACCCGCCGCAGCCAGGCCCGATAGGCGTCCCGCGTCCAACCCCGGTGCCTGCGCAGGAGTTGATGGGTGTGCGGTGACGCCAGGGCGTAGAGCGTGTCGGCGGCGGTGCGCGCGTCGAGGCCCGGGCGGAGGGCTCCGCGCTCCTGAAGTGCCGTGGTCAGGGCCAGATGCACGCCGTACGTCGCCTCGGCGCCGGCGTCGGCGGACGCCCGCATGTCCGGGTCGGCGCCGGCCGCCTCGACGGTCACCATGATCAAGTCACCTGCGCGTTCCAGCAGTTCGGTGATCTGGTCGACGGTACGGCCGATCGCGCGCTCGGGGTCGGTCTCGTCCCGGATCGCCAGGGTCTCGGGGCGCTCCGGGACGGCGACCGGTTCCTCGTCACCGGCGATCGCGACGCCCAGGGTGTGCCCGAACAGCGCGGCCTTGGTGGGGAACGCGTCGTACAGCGTGCGCTCGCCGACACCGGCCAGCGCCGCGACCTCCTTCATCCGGGTGCCGGTGTACCCCTTCTCGGTGAACAGCCGCGCGGCCGCCTCGCGGATGCGGGCGCGGGTCGCCTCCGCCGCCTCGGCGCGCTTGGCCGAGCGGTAGGGCCGCGTCCGGTGGCTCTTCCGGTCGCTCGTCCGGTTGCTCTTCTGGTTGACGGGGTCGGGCATGGGGAGGAGTCTAGAAGGAAATCGGCGCAGTGGTACTGCGGTGAAATGAGTCAGGGCGATGAGGAGTGTGGGTGCCATGCCGGAGCTCGCCGGAATCCACCACGTGAAGATGCCCGTCACCGACCTCGACCGCTCGCGCGACTGGTACGGCCGCGTCCTCGGCTTCAAGGCCACCCATGAGTTCCCGGACGCGGACGGCGTCGTGCGCGGGGTGGCGGGGGAGGTCCCGGGACTCGGTGACTCGATGCTCTGCCTGCGCGTCAACTCCGAGGCGGCGCAAGGCTGTCAGGGCTTCGACCCGGTCAGCTTCGCGGTCCCGGACCGTGCCGGCATCGAGGCCTGGGCCGCCCATCTCGACACCCTCGGCGTCCCGCACTCCCCGGTGATCGAGGCCTCGATCGGCTGGCTGCTGGTGTTCAACGACCCCGACGGCCTCGATCTGCACCTGTATAGCTGGGCGGCGCACGGGGTGGATCACGAGGGTGTCCCGGGGTACGGCCGCCCGGTTTCCTGAGCGGGGTGCGGTGCCCGCGCCGGTCTCCTGGGCGTAGCGCGGCGCATGCCTTGACCGGCATATAACCGCAGTGGCATATTGGAGTCATGTCCGACGCCTCGCTGTGGACCGCCCTCGCCGATCCCCACCGGCGGGCCATCGTCGCCCTTTTGCTGGAGCGGCCCCGGCCCGTCGGCGAGATAGCGGAGGCCTGCGGCCTGAGCCAGCCGAGCACGTCGAAGCACCTGCGGGTGCTGCGGGACGCGGGCCTGGTCCGCGTACGGCAGGACGCGCAACGCCGCGTCTACGCCCTCGACCCGGCCCCGATCGCCGATCTCGACGCCTGGCTCGCCCCCTACCGCGAGCTGTGGAACCGCAGCCTGGACACGCTGGGGCAGCGCCTCGACGAGACGTCGGACGACATCAAGGAACCCACCGCGAAGGACTGATCCGCCATGTCCGTCGACCTCACCGGCACGTATCTGACCCTGGACGACGGCCGCCCCGCCGTCCGGTTCAGCCGCACCTACGACCAACCCCTCGCCCGCGTCTGGCAGTTCGTGACCGACCCCGACGAACTCGCCCGCTGGTTCCCCTCACGCGCCGAGTTCGACCTGCGCCCCGGCGGAGAGGTCACCTTCAGCGGCGACCCGAACATGCCGGAGTCGACCGGTCGCGTCATCGCCGTCGACGCACCTCGCCACCTGTCCTTCGAATGGGGCGGCGACGAGCTGCACTTCGACCTGGAGGAGGTCGAGGACAAGCGCACCCGCTTCACCCTCACCAACGTCCTGAGCGCCGAGGACACCGCGTCCCGCAACGGCGCCGGCTGGGAGGTCTGCCTCGGCGCCCTGGACGCGAAAGTCCGTGGCGAGCGCGTCGAGGGGCCGCATTCCGGTGCCGGCGCGCCCTGGAAGGCGTTCTACGACGGGTACTTGGCGGCCGGGATCCCCTCGGGTGCGCCCGTGCCGGGCCTGGACTGACGGCTCGCGGGCCCGGACCCACCGGTCACGTCGACTGAGCCATCACACCGGCACCGACCCGTCACGCCATCTGCCGCCGCACCAACTCGTGCAACCGCCCGCCCGTGTCCGCCAACAGCGCGGCGGGCGGCCCCTGTTGAGCGACCTTGCCGTCCTCCATGACGACCACACGGTCCGCGTCCAGCACCGTCGACAGACGGTGCGCGATGACGATGCGGGTGGCGTTGAGGGCCTTGGTGCTCTCGATCACCGTGCGCTGGGTCTCGTTGTCCAGGGCGCTGGTCGCCTCGTCGAAGAACAGGATGCGCGGCCGGCGGATCAACGCCTGGGCGATCATGAGGCGTTGACGCTGGCCGCCCGACACCGCGCCGCTGCCGGAGACGATCGTGTGCAGGCCCATCGGCATCCGCTTGATGTCCTCGGCGAGCCCCGCCATCTCGGCCGCCGCCATCGCCTCCTCCGGCGTGAACGGCTCGGTGCCGCAGATGACGTCCAGGACGGAACCGGTGAACGGCTGCGCGTGCTGGAGCACCACCCCGCACTGCCGCCGCACCGCCGACTGGTCGAGGGCGCCGAGGTCCTGGCCGTCGTAGAGGACGCTGCCGGAGACCGGTCTGTCGAAGCCGATGAGGAGGCGCAGCAGGGTGGACTTGCCGCAGCCGCTGGGGCCGACGATCGCCACGAACTCGCCCGCGCGCACCTCGATCGACACGTCGTCGAGGACGAGGGGGCCGTCGTCGGCGTACCGGAAGGAGACCCGGCGGGCCTCGATCGCGCCGGACAGCCGGCCGGGGCGGGTGCTCGCGGTGCGGACCTCGGGGGCCGCGTCCAGGACCGGTCTGATCTCCTCGAACAGCGGCAGGGCGGAGACCGTCGAGACGAAGGCGCCGGTCAGGCTGGTGACGGAGGTCAGCAGCATCGTCACCGAGGTGTTGAAGCTGAGGAATGAGGCGGCGGACATCGAGCCGCGTGCCGGGCCCGCCAGGAGCATGAACATCAGCAGGGTGCAGACCGGCAGATACACCGCGCCCATCACCGTGGTGAGGTTCTTGATCCGGCCGACCTTCTGCTGGAGTTCGCGGCTGCGCGCGAACTCGGACGCCCAGGCCGCGTAGGCGTAGTTCTCGGCCGCGGCCACCCGCAACTTCGGCAGCCCGCGCAGAGTCTGGAACGCCTGGTTGTTCAGCTTGTTGCCGAGGACGACCAGCTTGCGCTGCCAGCGCACCTGCCACAGGCCCAGGCTCAGGAACACGGCCGCGATCACGACGAGCATGCCGATCGCCGCGAGCGCCATCGAGGGGCTGTACCAGAACAGCAGTCCCAGGTTCATGACGCCGACGGTCACCGACTGGGCGACCACCGGCCCAACTCCCGCCAGCAGACGGCGGATCGAGCTGATGCCCATCGCCGCGCTCGCCAGTTCGCCCGTGGAGCGTTCGGTGAAGAACTTCGTCGGCAGCCTCAACAGCCGGTCCCAGACGGCGGGTTGGAGCGTGGCCTCGATCCGGCCCTCCAGGCGGAGGATGGTGAGGTTCTCCAGCAGCATGAAGGCCGCCGCGACCACGCTGGTGATCATCACGGCCAGGCAGACCTGCGCGATCAGGTTCGTCTGGGCCTTCGGGACGAACTCGCCGAGCACCTTGCCCGTCGCGATCGGCACCAGCGCCCCGATCGCGACCGTCACCAGCCCGCTGATCAGCAGGTTCGTCAGGTCGCTGCCGGTCCCCTGCATGGAGAACCGCAGCAGCCCGAACGGACTGAGCCGTCGCTCGGGCAGCGGACGGTAGAACATCACCGCACGCGGCTCGAACTCCTCCGCGTTCGCCTTCTCGATCGGTGTCTCGCGGCCGGTGGCCGGATGGACGGCGACATAGCCGCCGCGCCGCCACAGCAGTGCGACGGGCGCCCCGGACAGCGCCCGATGGCCCACCAGCGGGCCGACGTTGTCACGCCACCAGCGTCCGTCGAGCCGTACGGCACGCACCCGGACGCGTGAGGCGAGGGCGATCCGCTCGACCGGGTCGAGACGGTCGCTCTCGGAGCCGCTCTGCGCGGGCTCGGCGAGGGTGATGCCGGCCGCCTCGGCGACCACCTTGCAGGCCGCGTACGAGGCGTCGGCGTCGGCGGACGTCGCGCGCCGCGCCGAGGATTTGCCGATCGACGCCAGCAGCGTCCGGTCGGCCTGGGCACGCACGGCCTCACCGGCCTTGATACCGGCGGCGGTTCGCGTCTCGTGCGTCCGCTCCAGTTGCTCGATCCACTTGTCCAGCGTGGACAGCAGCCGGTACTGCTGGTCGACCATGCCCTGCCAGACACCGGGGTCCATCAGCAGATCGGCCGCCGCCTCCGCGCCGTACAGCGAGCCGTACTGCACGCTGCCCGGCGGCACCTGCATCCAGAAGACGTCGTCGTCGGTGAGCGCGGCGGCCCGTTCGGTGGCCATCGGTGCCTGGAAGAGGATGGACAGACCGCGGCCGACACCGAGGGCCAGGGCGTGTTCGAGCGGGCTCGAAGTCGGGGGCACGTACTGGGGGTTGCCGTACGCGTCGTACGACCACGTCTCGGTGTTCGCGGGCTGGTACAGCTCGCGCAGGCCGATGCGGTGCACCACGCAGTCCCGCAACGGGCGTGCCACCAGCGTGTGTTGGGGACCGGTGACCGGGCCGAGCAGCAGCGAGCCCGCCTCCAGCCGGCCGAGGTGGTGCCAGTGGCCCTGCTGTACGGCATCCACCGCGAACAGGTCGATGGCGCCCGACGCGACCAGCCACAGCACCTGCGGGCCTTCGAGGTCGAGGCGGTTGAACCCGGCGCAGTCGATCGGCGTGCCCAGGGATCCCAGCGCGCCGAGGACCAGGTCGCCCTCGTGAACGGACGTCATCTCAGCGCTCCTTGACCAGCGTGGCGTACGCGCCGCCGGCCGCCACCAGGGCGTCGTGCCGCCCGCGTTCCACGATCGTGCCGTGTTCGAGGACGACGATCTCGTCACTGTCGCGCACGGTGCTCAGCCGGTGCGCGATCACCACGCAGGCGCAGCCGCGCTTGCGCAGGTTGTCCATCACGACCAGCTCGGTCTCCGCGTCCAGGGCGCTGGTCACCTCGTCGAGGACGAGGATGCTGGGCCTGCGTACCAACGCCCTTGCTATCTCCAGGCGTTGACGCTGACCGCCGGAGAAGTTGCGCCCGTCCTGCTCGACGTGGCTGTGGATGCCGCCGGGGCGGCGCACGACCACGTCGTACAGGGCAGCGTCCCGCAGCGCGTCCTCCACGGCCTCGTCCGGGATCGACGGGTCCCACAGCGCCACGTTGTCGCGGACCGAGCCCTCGAAGAGGAACACGTCCTGGTCGACGAAGGAGACGGAGGCGGCGAGGGCGCCGCGCGGGATGTCCTCCAGCCGGTGGTCGTCGATGCGGATCACCCCCTCCCAGGGCGTGTAGAGGCCCGAAATCAGCCTGGACACCGTCGACTTGCCGCTGCCGGAACCACCGACCAGCGCCACCTGCTGACCCGGGCCCACCGTCAGGTCGAAGCCGGTGAGCAGCGGCTTGTCGAGCGGGCTGTAGCCGAAGGTGATGTTCTCCAGCTCGACGTGCCCTTGCAGCCGGCGGGTCGAATCGACGCCGCCCGCACGGGAGTAGAGGGGATCGGCCTGGAAGTTCTCGACGTCCTTGAGCCGGGCCACGTCGGCCGCGAAGTCCTGGACGCGGCCCGCGACGCCGTTGAGCCGGGTGATCGGTGCGGTGAAGCGGGTGACCAGGGCCTGGAAGGCGACCAGCAGGCCGACCGAGATGCCCCCCTCCACGGCCCGCATGCCGCCGATCCACAGGATCAGCGCGCTGTTGAGGGAGGCGAGCGTCGGCGCGACCACGCCCAGCCAGGCGCTCGGCACGCCGAGCCGCTGTTGCTCCTCAAGCGTGGTGGCGTGCTGTCCGGCCCACTTGCGGAAGTAGCCGTCCTCGCCGCCGGTCGCCTTCATCGTCTCGATCAACTGGAGCCCGGTGTAAGCGGTGTTGGTGAGCCGGGCGCTGTCGGCACGCAGTTTCGCGGTCCGGGTCGCACGCAGCTTGATGACGACCCGCATCGCCACCACGTTCAGCAGGGCAACACCTATGCCCACGTAGGTGAGTTGGGGGTCGTAGGTGTAGAGCAGGACCGCGTAGAGCACCACGACCACCGCGTCCACCCCGGCGGCCGAGAGGTCGCGGGCCAGGGTCTCGGCGACGGCGTCGTTCGACTGGAGGCGCTGCACCAGGTCGGCCGGGCTGCGCTGGGAGAAGAACGTCACCGGCAGCCGCAGCAGATGGCGCAGGAAGCGGGCGCTGGAGAGCGTGGAGGAGATGATGCGGCCGTGCAGCAGGTTCGCCTGCTGCAGCCAGGTCAGCGCCAGCGTGAGCAGCACGCAGGTGCCCATCGACGCGAACAGGACGCCCAGCAGGGACGTCTGACCGCCAATCAGGAACATGTCGATGTAGGTCCGGCTGAGCGCGGGCATCGCCGCACCGACCAGCACCAGCAGCAGACTCGCGAGCACGGCGGCGGGCATCGTGCCCGCGGTGCCGCGCAGCCGGGCCGGCATCGCGCCCAGGACACCCGGCTTGCGCCCGCCCTTCTCGAAACCGTCGCCCGGTTCCATGACGAGGACGACACCGGTGAAACTCGCGTCGAAGTCCTCCATGGGCACGAACCGCCGCCCCTTGCCGGGGTCGTTGATGTACACCCCGCGGCGGCCGAAGCGGCGCCCCATGCCGTCGTAGACGACGTAGTGGTTGAACTCCCAGAACAGGACGGCGGGGGACCGCACTTCGGCGAGGGCGGCGGTGTCCATCTGCATGCCCTTGGCCGTGAGGCCGTAACTCCGCGCGGCCTTCAGCAAGTTGCTGGCGCGCGAGCCGTCGCGGGAGACTCCGCAGGCGATGCGCAGCTCCTCCAGCGGGACGTGGCGGCCGTAGAAGCCGAGGACCATCGCGAGGGAGGCGGCGCCGCACTCGACGGCCTCCATCTGGAGCACGGTGGGTGAACGGACCGTCTTCGCGCGACCTTTGGGCACCGGGCGCTTCGGTGGCGCGGAGCGGCGCCGGGAACGGGTGTCCTGCGCGCGGCTCACGGCAGCAGCCAATCGAGGGGACGCTGATCGGCCAGCCGGATCGAGGCCGAGGCCATGGTCATGGAGGTGAGGGCGAACGGCGGTCCGTCCTGCGACGACCACTTCAGACCGCTCTTGGTCCCCTTCGACCTGTCGAGCTTCACCAGTACGGCCACCGGTCTGCCCTTCTTGGTGAACTGCTCGCCGAGTTGGCTGTCCCCGAGGAACGCGGCGATCTGCTGCGCCGACTGGGCGGACCGGTCCACCGCCTTCACCCGGCCGCGCAGCACGCCGTACGTCTGCGTCGGAACCGACGAGACGGTCAGGTCTACGGTGGCGTTCGCGGGGATGGAGGCCGCGTTCTCGGCGGGGACGTACACCGTCGCGTAGAGCGGGTCGCCGGCGTGCGCGACCTTCTCCACGGCGGCGACGTTCGCGCCGGTCTGGATGATCTGGCCGATGGTGGCGGCGAGCGCGGTGATCCGGCCCGCGGCGACCGTGCGCACGACGGCGTCACCGTCGGCCGTACGGACCTTCAGGACAGGGGAGTCGGCGGGCAGCCGCTCGCCCTCCTGGGCGACGACGGCGGTGACCTGGCCGGCGACGGGGCTCTGCAGGATGTAACTGCCCTCCCCGTGCGTGAGGATGGCGGACGCCCCGACCGTGGACGCCACGGAACCGGTGACCGCCCACACGGACGCGGCGGCCACCACGACCACCGTCACACAGAGCACGAGCCAGCCCTGCGGACGCGCGAAGCGCACCGGAAGATCGAGCTCCTCGGGCGACTGGAGCTTGGCGAGGGCCTGTTGGCGGAACTGCACGGAACTTCCCTCACCTAGGGGAGAGATCTTTTACGACAACCCGAGAGTCCCGGAGCCGGGAAACGGCTCCGGGACTCGGTGGGGCAAGGTGCGATCAGAGACCGGCGACCAGGTTCGTGACCGGGGCCACGCTCAGGCCGGTGGTGCCCTCGACCGTGCCGATGACCGAGTCGACCAGGCCGGAGACCGGGACAACGCCGTCGACCAGGTTGGTGACGGTGCCGAGGGCGTTCAGGGAGAGACCACCGGAGACGTTGTCGAGCTCGGCGTCGGAGATCTCGGCGGTCTGGACCTGGGGGGTGGAGTTCATGGGGGAACTTCCCTTCATATGGATATTCACAAGGGGGGAGCGGCCCCCTCTGGGGACAGATGACGGCCGCGACCGCAGGCGCCGGGCGGGCGTCGTTTCCGGAGCCCTCGAGGCTCCTGCGGTGCGATGGATCAAAGCACGCGGCCGCTGGGCGCAGCCAATCAAACTCCTGTCCCACCAGGGCACTTGAGCCTCAGGGGGCGCGAACCGTGCAGGCGTGGGCACGAGGTGTCGGCGACTTCTTCACACGCTGCACGGCATCGCTGCGCGCGAAGGGTTGCGGCGCCGAACCGGAATCGGGCACTCCCCACCAAAGACCTTTCCGGGGGTGTGTGCATGTGCAGATCCGTCGCGTCCGGTGACGTCGTTGGGTACGCGCTGTGCAGATTCCCTGAAGCGAGGATTCCGCTCACTGTTCTCTACGGACCGTCGCCGATCGACCGCGTTCCGTGTCGGTCCGTGGAGTGTGCCGGGAGTGCGCGAACCGGGACCGTGTGCGGGCAGGTTTGATCTCCACCGATTCGATCAAGACATCCGCCCGCTCGGGGCGTGCCGGTCGGACCGGGGCCGCAACACCGACGCCACAGGCCTGCGACCACCTCGTACCCCCGCCGGGTCAGGGCTTGCACATGGCTGATTCCCGTTTTCGTAAAGGAAGTTGGGAAACGGAATTGAACACCTCGCGTGACACGTGCGTATCAACGGGCATCCAGGCGCCCCCCCATAAGCCGCCGCCCGGCGGCACAGACCCCGGTCCCCAGGAGGTCGAGAAGTTTGAGTCACAAGCGAATTCCGAAGCGCAAGGCCGCAATAGCCATCGGCGGTGTCGCTGCTCTCGGAGCGGCGGCGATCCTGCTGCCGAACGCCAACGCGTCCCAGGACAACTCGGCAGGCGCCGCCACCCCCAAGACGCTCAAGGCGACGGGCGCCTCCGACCTCTCCGCGCAGATCGCCGGACTGCTGGGTGACGCCTTCGCCGGGTCCTACTACGACAGCGGCACGCAGCAGCTCGTCGTCAACGTGATCTCGGGCGACAACAACAACGTGGTCGTGCAGGCGGAGAAGGCCGGCGCCAAGGTGCGCGAGGTGCAGAACAGCACCGCCGAACTCACCGCCGCCGCCCAGGTGTTGAAGACCAAGGCGACCGTCCCCGGCACCGCCTGGTCGGTCGACCCGAAGACCAACAAGATCCAGGTCCTCGCGGACAGCACCGTCACGGGCACCAAGTGGGACACCGTGCTGTCGACGGTCAAGAGCCTCGGCACCGACATGGCGACCGTCAAGAAGACCGCCGGCTCCTTCAAGACGCTGGTGTCCGGCGGCGACGCCATCTTCGCCCAGACCGACCAGGGCGGCGTGCGCTGCTCCCTCGGCTTCAACGTCACCGCGAGCGACGGCACCCCCGCCTTCCTGACCGCCGGACACTGCGGCGTCGCGGCGAAGCAGTGGTCCGACTCGCAGGACGGCCAGCCGATCGCCACGGTCGACCAGGCCACGTTCCCCGTCAGCGACTTCTCCCTCGTGAAGTACGACGACCCGGCGACGCAGACCACGAGCGACGTCAACGTCGGCAACGGTCAGACCGTCCAGATCACCCAGGCCGAGGACGCCACGGTCGGCACCCAGGTCTTCCGGATGGGCTCCACCACCGGTCTGCACGACGGCACGGTCACCGGGCTCGACGCGACGGTCAACTTCCAGAGCGAGACCGACCCCAACGGTGTCGACACCGTCAACGGCCTCATCCAGACGGACGTCTGCGCCGAGGCGGGTGACAGCGGCGGCTCGCTCTTCACCCAGGACGGCGGCGCGGTCGGCCTCACCTCCGGCGGCAGCGGCGACTGCACCAGCGGCGGCGAGACCTTCTTCCAGCCGGTCACCGCCGCGCTGACGGCGACCGGGGCCACTCTCGGCGACGCCGGTGCGGGCGCGGGTGCGGGCGACGACACCGCCACGGCCGACCCGTCGGCGACCGCCGCGGACCCGTCCGCCACCGACGGCACCGGTGACGAGTCCGGAGTCGTCGATCCGTCCGCGACCGACGGCACCGGTGACGAGTCCGGAGTCGTCGACCCGTCCGCGACCGACGGCACGGGCGATCAGACCGGCACCGGTGAGGACCAAAGCGGCACCGGCCAGGACACGGGCACCGGAGCCGACGACGGTTCCTCGCTCACCTCGAACCACTGATCCGACCCCTTCCAGCAGTTCAGGTCGGCGGTGGATCGGTCCGGCCCTCCGGCGGGAGGGCCGGGCCGCCCCGCGTGCACGTGTCAGTCGGGGCCCGGCTCCCGGGCCCGCAGCAGAAGCAGCGCCACGTCGTCGATCCGCTCCCTCGCCGAGGCGCTGTGCCGCACCAGTTCGTCGGCGATCTCCTCCAGCGGCAACTCCCCGGCCGCGGCGAGCCGTTGCCCCAGTTCGGCCAGGGCGTCCTCGATGTCGACGCCGGGGGACTCGATGAGCCCGTCGGTGTAGAGGGCGAGCACGGAGCCGGGCGCGAGATCGACCTCCGTCGTCGGATAGACCGCGTCCGCGTCGATGCCCAGCAGCGGACCGCCCGCCAGGTCCAGCACCCGCACCCGCCCGTCCGGACGGCGCAGCAACGGCGGCGGATGCCCGGCACGCGCCATCACGGCCGTACCGCGCGCGGGATCGAGCCGTAGATACAGACAGCTCGCGAAGAGCTCGGACCCGAGGTCGATCAGCAGCCGGTTGGTGCTGCGCATGACCTCCTCCGGAGCCTGGCCGACCGTGGTGTACGCACGGACGGCGGTCCGGATCTGCCCCATCAGCCCGGCCGCGGTCACGTTGTGCCCCTGCACATCGCCGATCACCGCCGCCAGGCCCTCGGACGTCACCAGGTCGTAGAAGTCGCCGCCGATCTCCATGCCCTGCGTGGCCGGCAGATAGCGGGCGGCGGCCTCGATGCCCGGCAGCGACGGCAGCGAGTGCGGCAGCAGCGCCGCCTGCAGGCCATGGGCGAGTCGGTTCTTCGCGTCGTAGAGCAGCGCACGCTCCAGCGCCTGCGCGATCAGCCCGCCCAGACTCGTCAGCACGGCCCGCTCGTCCGCCGGGAAGACATGCGGCTCGCCGTACGCCAGCACACAGGTGCCGACCGGGCGGCCGGACGCGATCAGCGGCAGATACGCCCAGGCCTCGAACCCGTCGGGCGTGCAGTGCCGGCTCGGATACAGCCGTTCCAGCTCCTGCCGTGAGTCGAAGAACGCGGGCACACCGCCGTTCAACGCGGCCGTCCCCGGCGTCGACTCGGTCAGCGCCATCCCGTCGAAGCGCTCCACGACCTGCGGGTCCGGGTAGCCGCGCTGCCCCAGCACATGCAGCCGCCCGCCCCGCGAACCGAGGACGACCAGCGCCTGGCTGCCCACGGCAGGCGCGACCTCGTCCGCGATCAACTGCACCACGTCCTCCACCCCGACCGCCTCGGTGAGCGCCCCGGCCAGGCTCAGCACCTGCGAGATCGACACCAGCCGCGACGGCCCCTCACCCGGCCGCGGCGCCGCCCGGCCCAGCTCCGTCACCGCCCGCGCCCGGCTGATCCGCACACTCAGCCCGGTCGTGTTCGGATACATCCGGAACGACAGCCACTCGCCGGGCGGCCGCAACGCCACGAACGACGTGACCTGCTGACTGAGCAGCGCGGCCCGGTAACGGTCCTCGTACACCGGGTCGTTGAGCCAGGACACCGCCGCCCACAACTGGGTGCCCAGCAGACGGCTCACCGACATGCCGAGCAGCTCCCCGGCCGCCGCGTTCGCGAAGCCCACCCGCCCGTGCAGATCCAGCGAACACAGCCCGTACGGCAGCCGGGCCACCATCCGCGCCGCCTCGACCGTGCCCAGCGTCCCGGCCACACTCGTCGCGGGCCCCGTCGCCAGCAGATCGGGCTCCGCCCGCGCCGGGTGCCGCTCCTCGGCGGCCCGTTCCAGCCGTACCGCGAGCCGGTCGCAGGCGGCGGTCAGTTGGTCGCGGTCCCGGTCGGAGAGGACCGGCGGATGCGAACCGGGCCAGGTCACGAACACCGAGCCGTAGACCCTGGCCGCCGTGGCCACGGGCACGGCGGCCAGCGCGAAGGGATACGGCAGCACGACCGCGATGCGCGGATAGCGGCGGGCCATGTCCTCCTCGCCGCCGACCCAGATCAGCCGCCGTTCACGCACCGCCTCGGCGACCGGGATCGGCGCGCTCAGCCCGACCCGCTCCCAGGGTGCCGCGAAGGCGCGGGGCAGCCCGGCCATGACCGCCATCTCCAGCACCGGCTCGTCGGGCGTCAGCAGATACACCGCACCCGAGTGCGCGTGGACGCCGTCCATCATCGCGGCCAGCGCGAGCGACAGCATCGGCCGCCCGACCGGCGACCCGGCGACCGTCGGCGCCTGCCCGTCCGACACGCCGACCACCTCCTTGCCCGGCCCGCTGTCCCACGGATCAGGCTCCACCCTGGGAGCGCGACGCGCACGGCGAGCGTCGCCGCGGTCGCGCGACGGGGGGCCATCCGGTGGCTCATCTCCACGTAACGGTCACAGGGGCTGCGCCGTCGCTGTATAAGCGCTGTAATTGCGGACGTGGTCAGTGAGGGCGCTGTGGGACGCAGAGCGGGAACGCTGCGTGCCGAAATGGCCCTCAAAACGCTCACCACCGACCTCGGCCCCCACGAACGACTGCGCCGCGTCCTCGAACAGGCCCTCGTCTTCGCCGGTGCGAGCTTCGCCGGGGTGTACACACCCGGCGACGACGCGGACCTGCTGTGCCTGGTCGAGTCGGCCGGTGTGCCACGCACGCTGTACGGACTGCGGGACGGCTATCCGGCGTCCGGGGGAGCACCGGTCGCCGAGGCACGGCGGGCCGGGCACCCGGTGTGGTTCGGCCCCGAGGAACTCGCCGCGGGCTGCGACGCGCGACGCCTGCCGACGGGGGAGTTCCACCTCGCGGCCCTGCCCGTGCGCGGCGAGAGGGGCGGCGGCTGTCTGCTCGTGGTGAGCGAACGCCCGGCCGGGTTCGGCGCCGAGGACCGCGAATGCCTCGCGCTGATCGCCGAGGCGGTCGCGATCCCGGTACCGGCCGAGGCCGTCGCGGGCGAGGACCTGGCCGCGGGCGCGTTCGACCTGGCCATGGACACCGGGCGGGTCGAGGTCGGCGGCGACGTCCTGGAACTGTTCGGGCTCGGCACCGGCGACTTCGACGGCAAGGTCGAGACCCTGCTCGGGCTGACCGTGCCGGAGGACCTGCCCTCGCTGATGTCCGTCGTCGAGGCCGACCACATGGCCATCGGCGACCGCGAGCTGGAGTTCCGGGTCCTGCAGCCGTCGGGAACACCGAAGTGGCTGCGGCTGCGCGGCCGGCTCCTGCCCGGCGGCGACGGCCGCCCGGCCCGCCTCGTCGGCACCGTCGGCGACGCCTCCCAACTGCGCTCCGGCGTCAACGACGTGGCCCGCGTCCAGCGTCTCGCCGCCGCGCTCGCCATGGCCGGCACGGTCCGCGACGTCAGCCAGGCCGTGGTCGCCGCCCTGCGCAAACCGCTGCGCGCCGACCGCATCGCGCTCGCCGAACTGGAGGGCGACCGCCTCGTCGTCACCGTCCTCGACCCGCCCGAACCGGAGTCCTGGCCCGAGCTGTGGCGCCAGGAGTGGCGCAGCGAATGGCCCGACGCGCCCGTGCGCACCATGCCCACCCTCGCCGCCGCCCTGCGCGAGGGCCGCGCCGCGATCTGGCCCGCCGGCACCGACCTGGAACCCGCCCTCGCCGAGGTCGGACCGGGCGGCCTCGCCGTCCTGCCGCTGTCCGCGGGCGGCCGGGTCTCCGGTGCCTGCCTGATCGGCTGGGACGACCCGCACGTCTTCGGCCCCGACGAACGCGCCCTGCTCACCGCCTCCGCCGGCCTCGCCGGACAGGCCCTGATGCGCGCCCACGCCTTCGACGCCGAGCACGAACTCGTCGGCATGCTCCAGCGCC
Organism: Streptomyces sp. NBC_01478; assembly: GCF_036227225.1. Classification (GTDB taxonomy): domain Bacteria; phylum Actinomycetota; class Actinomycetes; order Streptomycetales; family Streptomycetaceae; genus Streptomyces. Next base: position 10,777,069 of record NZ_CP109444.1, read on the forward strand.
AACTGCTGCCGCGCCGCCTGCCGAACCTGCCCGGCGCGGTCGCCGTCGCCCGCTATCTGCCGACCACGGCCGGACTCGAGGTCGGCGGCGACTGGTACGACGTGATCCCGCTGCCCGACAACCACGTGGCCCTCGTCATCGGCGACGTCCAGGGCCACAACGCGGGCGCCGCCACCCTCATGGGCCAGATGCGCACCGCGCTGCGCGCCTACGCCGTCGAGGGACACCCGCCCGACGTCGTCGTCTCGCACGCCAACCGCCTCCTCATCGACCTGGAGACCGACCTCTTCGCCACCTGCTGCTACGTCGACGTCAACCTGGAGGAGGGCTCCGCCTGGTACGTGCGGGCCGGTCATCTGCCGCCCGTCCTGCGCCACCCGGACGGCAGCACCGAGATCTCCTCCGCGGACGGCGGACCGCCGCTCGGCGTGGTGACCCAGGCCGACTTCCCGATGAGCCCGCTGCGACTCCAGCCCGGCACCGTCGTCGCCCTCACCACCGACGGCCTCGTGGAGTCCAAGGAGGCCGACATCGACGAGGGCCTCGACCGCCTCGCCCACGGCCTCGCCGTCTCCGACCCCGCCCACCTCGGCCTCGTCGCCGACGCCCTGCTCGGCAACGCCCGCCGCGAGGACGACGTAGCCCTCCTCCTCATGCGCTACGACGGCCTCGCCACCCGCCCCCGCCGGGAGAACTGGACGGTGTGGCGCGTCCCCGAGGCGGCCCGGCACGCCCGCCGCTTCACCAGGCGCACCCTGCGCACCTGGGGCGTCCCCGAGGAGACCGACACCATCCTCCTCGTCGTCTCCGAGCTGGTCACCAACGCCCTGGTGCACACCGACGGACCGGTCCGCCTCGACCTCACCCTCGTCAACCGGCGGTTCCGCGTCGCCGTCGCCGACTCCTCGCCGCGCACCCCGGTCAAACCCACCAGCATCGGCTGGGAGGCCACCGGCGGCCGCGGCATCCTCCTCGTCGAGGCCATGTCGGCGGCCTGGGGCACGGTGCCGGTGAGCGGCGGCAAACAGGTGTGGGCCGAGATCGAGCTCGACGGGTAGACGGCCGCACGGGTGCCCCTCGGGCCACGTAGCGGCAGGTCGGGGCCGCCGCGCGCGCCCGCCGTGATGGGGTGCGTGCTTGTGGCACACACCTTCGAGGAACTCGTAGAGAAGCACCGCGCGGCCCAAGCGGCCCGCGCCCGGGTCAAGGAGATGCGGGACTCCCTGGGAGCCCCCGCCCACGAACCCTGGACCGAGGCCCAGACCGACACCTACGAGACCGCCTGGCGGGCCTGGCGCGACCTGGCCCGCGACATGCAGTCCGCGGCGGACGAGTACGCGAGGGACGAGGGCCTCGACCGGGCCGAGGTCGAGGCGGACGTGGAGCGGGCGGCGGGAGATGCGCCCGGCCCGACGGCCGGCTAGACACCTCACGGCCCCCTCATCGTTGGCCGGTCGTAATAAACGAACATAGGGAGGAACGATGCGCGTCCGAAGATGACGCTAAGGTGAAGCGATGAAGGCTCTCGTTCTCTCCGGCGGCACTGGATCCCGCCTGAGGCCGATCACACACACATCGGCAAAACAGCTCGTCCCGGTGGCCAACAAGGCCGTCCTTTTCTACGGGCTCGAATCACTCGCCGACGCGGGCATCACCGAGGTCGGCATCATCGTCGGTGACACCGCGGCGGAGATCGAGGAGGCGGTGGGCGACGGGTCGAAGTTCGGCCTGAAGGTCACCTACATCCCGCAGGACCAGCCCCTCGGACTGGCCCACGCCGTGCTGATCGCGCGCGAGTACCTCGGCGACGACGACTTCGTGATGTACCTCGGTGACAACTTCATCGTCGGCGGCATCACCGGCCTCGTCGAGGGCTTTCAGGCCAACAAGCCCGACGCGCAGATCCTCCTCACCCACGTGCCCGACCCGCGCTCCTTCGGCGTCGCCGAACTCAGCGAGTCCGGCCAGGTCATCGGCCTGGAGGAGAAGCCGAAGCACCCCAAGAGCGACCTCGCTCTGGTCGGTGTCTACCTCTTCACGCCCGCCATCCACGACGCCGTGCGCGCCATCAAGCCGTCCTGGCGCGGCGAGCTGGAGATCACCCACGCCATCCAGCAGTTGATCGACGACGGCGCCGACGTGCGCTCCTCGGTCATCCACGGCTACTGGAAGGACACGGGCAACGTCGTCGACATGCTCGAGGTCAACCGGACCGTCCTGGAGAGCATGGACCGCCGCATCGACGGCGAGGTCGACGACGCCTCCGAGACCATCGGCCGCGTGGTGATCGAGGAAGGCGCGCGCATCGAGCGTTCGCGCATCGTCGGACCCGTCGTCATCGGGGCCGGAACCGTGGTGAGCGACTCCTACATCGGGCCGTTCACCTCGGTCGCGGAGAACTGCCGGATCACCGACAGTGAGCTGGAGTTCTCCATAGTGCTGCAGGACTCGTCCATCGCCGGGGTGGGCCGGATCGAGTCCTCGCTCATCGGCAAGCACGTCGAAGTGACCCCCGCTCCGGGGGTACCCAGCGCCCACCGCCTCGTTCTCGGAGACCACAGCAAGGTGCAGATCCGTTCATGAATCTCCTCGTCACCGGCGCCGCCGGCTTCATCGGTTCCACGTACGCCCGCATGCTCCTCGCCTCGGACGCGCCCGACGCGCCCCGCATCACGGTGCTGGACAAGCTCACGTACGCCGGCACGCTCGACAACCTCGAAATAGGCCACCCGCGCCTCGAGTTCGTCCAGGGCGACATCTGCGACGCCGAACTGGTCGACAAGCTGATGGCCGAGGCCGACCAGGTCGTCCACTTCGCCGCCGAGTCCCACGTGGACCGCTCGATCGACGGCGCCGGCGACTTCGTCCGCACCAACGTGGTGGGCACCCAGGTCCTGCTCGACGCGGCCCTGCGCTACAGCGTGCCGTTCGTGCACGTCTCCACCGACGAGGTCTACGGCTCCATCGACGAGGGCTCCTGGCCCGAGACCCACCCGCTCGCGCCGAACTCGCCGTACTCCGCGTCGAAGGCCTCCTCCGACCTGCTCGCCCTGGCCTACCACCGCACCCACGGCCTTGACGTGCGCGTCACCCGCTGCTCGAACAACTACGGGCCGCACCAGTTCCCCGAGAAGGTCATCCCGCTGTTCGTCAGCAACCTCCTCGACGGCAAGAAGGTCCCGCTCTACGGCGAGGGCCTCAACGTCCGCGACTGGCTGCACGTCGAGGACCACTGCCAGGGCATCGAGCTCGTGCGCACCAAGGGCCGGGCCGGCGAGGTCTACAACATCGGCGGCGGCACGGAGCTCAGCAACAAGGAGCTCACCGGCCTCCTCCTCGAGGCCTGCGGCGCGGACTGGGACCGGGTCGAGCGCGTCGAGGACCGCAAGGGCCACGACCTGCGCTACTCCGTCGACTGGTCCAAGATCCACGACGAGCTCGGCTACCAGCCGCGGCACGACTTCGCGAGCGGCCTGGCCGACACCGTCGCCTGGTACCGCGACAACCGTGCCTGGTGGGAACCCCTCAAGGCACGGGTGGAGCGCGGCTGATGAAGTGGCTGGTCACCGGAGCCGGCGGGATGCTCGGCCACGACGTACTGGAGGAACTCGCCCGTCGCGGTGAGCAGTTCGTCGGACTCGACCGCGCCGCCCTGGACATCACCGACCCCGCGTCGGTGGACCGGGCGTTCGCGGCACACCACCCCGACGTGGTGGTGAACTGCGCGGCGTACACCGCCGTCGACGACGCCGAGACCGACGAGGAGCGGGCCCTTCTCATCAACGGCGAGGGCCCCCGGATCCTCGCCCGCGCCTGCGCCGCCTCCGGCGCGCGCCTGGTCCACGTCTCCACGGACTACGTCTTCGACGGCGAGGCCCGCAGCACGCCGTACCCGGAGAACCACCCCACCGCCCCGCGCACCGCGTACGGCCGGACCAAACTCGTGGGCGAGCAGGCCGTGTTGGCCGAACTGCCCGGTGCGAGCGCCGTCGTGCGCACGGCTTGGCTGTACGGAGCCTGTGGGGGTAACTTCGTCCGCACGATGATCGAGCTGGAGGCACGTCGCGACACTCTCGACGTCGTCGACGACCAGCGCGGTCAGCCGACCTGGACCGCCGACGTCGCCGTGCGGATCGCCGATCTCGGTGAACGCATCGGTCAAGTCGAAGGCGCGCACGGAGTGTTCCACGCGACCAGCTCCGGTGAGACCAGTTGGCACGGTCTCGCACAGGAGGTGTTCCGGCTCCTCGACGCCGACCCGGAACGCGTGCGTCCCACCACGAGCGCGGCCTTCGTCCGTCCGGCGCCCCGCCCCGCCTACAGCGCCCTCGGGCACGAGCGGTGGCGGGAGGTCGGCCTGGAACCGCCTAGGGACTGGCGGTCCGCCCTGCACGAAGCACTTCCTCACATCCGCAAGGAGATTTCTTCGTGAAACGTCATGAGTTCCTGCGGGGGCTCCACAAGTCAACCGCGAACCGCAACTACCTGGAGATCGGCGTCAACGACGGCCGCAGCCTGACGCTCTCCCGGGTGCCCAGCGTTGCGATCGATCCCGCGTTCAAGGTGGTCACGGAGATCCGCTGTGACGTCCACCTGGCCAAGGCGACCAGTGACGACTTCTTCGCCCGGGACAACCCGCTGGTGCACCTGCGCGGCGGCCGTCACCCGCTGCGTCAACTGGCCCGCAACCGGAGCCCGTTGGGCTGGTGGAAGACCACCACGCTGGACCTGTCGTTCATCGACGGCATGCACCTGTTCGAGTACGCGCTGCGCGACTTCATCAACGTGGAGAAGCACTCGGACTGGGCCAGCGTCATCGTCTTCGACGACATGCTGCCGCGCAGCATCGACGAGGCCGCCCGGGACCGGCACACCGACGCCTGGACCGGCGACGTCTACAAGCTGGTCGAGATCCTCGCCCGCTACCGTCCGGACCTGGTGACGGTCCTGGTCGACACCCAGCCCACGGGTCAGCTCGTGGTCTTCGGCGCCGACCCGACCAGCACGGTCCTCCAGGACAAGTACGACGAGATCATCGCCGAGTTCGAGGTCCCGGACCCGCAGAAGGTGCCCGAGGCGATCCTGGAGCGCACCACCGCGGTGAAGCCCGAGGCGCTGCTGGGTGCCGGCTTCTGGGGCCCCCTCGCCAAAGCCCGTGACCGCGGGACCAAGCGGTCCCGCGGCTGGGAGCCCCTGCGCCGCTCGGTGGAGCAGCTCAGCGTCAGTCGCTGATCTGCCCACCGCGCAGTCGCTCGTAGTAGGCGGAGCAGTCCGCGTAGGACGGAAGAAGTCCTGACTGCTCCGCCTCTGCCAATGTGGGCGCCTCGGCGTCCTTCTCCGACAGCACCGGCTCGAAGCCCTCGGGCCAGGCGATGCCCAGCGCGGGGTCGAGCGGGTTGATCCCGTGCTCACGTCCGGGCGAGTAACCCGTCGAGCACAGGTACACCACCGTCGCGTCGTCGCTGAGCGCCATGAACGCGTGCCCCAGCCCCTCCGCGAGGAACACGGCGTGGTGGGTGTCGTCGTCCAGCCGTACGGCCTCCCACTGACCGAACGTGGGAGAGCCGACGCGGATGTCCACGATCACGTCGAGGACCGCGCCGCGCACGCACTTCACGTACTTGGCCTGGCTCGGCGGCACATCGGAGAAGTGCACACCGCGCACCACACCGCGCCGCGAGACCGAGCAGTTGGCCTGCGCCAGCTCCAGGTCGTACCCGGTGGCCTCGCGGAACTCCGCACCGCGGTACCACTCGTGGAAACTGCCGCGGTCGTCAGGGAAGACCTTGGGTTCCAGGACCCAGGCGCCTTCAATTCCCAGTGCTCGCACGTTCTTCCGTCCTCCATGACTTGCTCGGGTACCGCGTCCCGCTCGGGTACCGCGTCCCGCTCGGGTACCGCTACTTGCTACTTGTTCAGGGCGCGCTTCAGCTTGCGCGCCACCCGGCGGGCCAGCCCGGGCTTGGGCTTGGCGGCCACCGGCTTCGGCGCCGGCTTGGGCTCGGCGGGCTTGGGCGCCGGCAGCGCCTCCACGCGGACACCGGCGGCGTCACCGGCCAGCCGTACCGGCAGCGCCAGGAAACGCTGGCCGGTGGCGGCCGGGGCCAGGCACACCGACGCGTTCCACGCCAGGTCCTTCAGCTCGGCGGCGGGCACCTCGGCGGCCAGCCGGACGCCGGAGGACTCGGGGGAGACCACGCCGGGCACGTCCAGCGTCGTACCGGACGACTTGTGGGTCAGGCGCAGCAGTACGTCCGTGGTGGCGGCGACGTAGAAGGGGAGCAGGACGCCGACGCGGGCGCCGGTGACCGTGAAGTCCTCGGGCTTGAGGTCGGCGAGGCCGAGGCGCTTGCTCGCCTTGTCGATGTCCAGCGAGAAGTTGCCGTGCGGCTCCGTGTAGTACGGGAGCATCACCTGGCCGGCGACGACACCGGCGTGCCCGGCGTTCTCCCCGTGCTGCGGGACCGGGCCGAGGCGGCACTCCTTGTTCCAGGAGCCGATCACGACGCGGACGTAGGTGTCCCAGAGGCCGGCGCCCAGCGGAGTGCCGGCGGCCGCGGTGGCGGGGTCGATCGTGGCCGTGGCGTGCAGCACCAGGCGGACGCCGTCGCCGTCGGCGATCGTCTCGTGCGAGATCTGCACGGGCTGGAAGTGCGAGGCGGCGCTGGTGCGTTCGCGGACGACGAGGTCGGCCGTCGCCTTCTTGAAGTTGGCGGTGGCGTCGGCCGTGAGCATGGCGGTCGCCTCGGCGAGGGTCTTCGGCTCCGGGTGCTTGGGGGCCGGGGCGCCCTCGGCCTCGTAGATCGCCGGCTTGTCGTCGACGACGAACTCGGCCCGGTAGTGGACCAGCAGTTGGCCGTCCCGCCACTCGATCTCGCCCGGGACCGCCGTCGGCTTGAGGGCGGCCTCCCACTCGGCGAGCTCGACGAGGTCGTCGTAGCGGTCGGCGGCGGCGAGGGCGGCGACGACCCGCAGGCGCGGGCCGAGACCGGCCGCGACGCCGGGGCCGAAGCGCTCGGTCATGACACCGCGGATCTCCTTGAGGAGTTCGCGGCGGTAGTCGTCGGGGGCCTTGAGGAGCCGGCCGCCGCCGAGGCGCTCCATCATCTCCACGCGCAGCCAGCGGCGGTAGATCTTGTCGCGGGCCGGACCCGGCTCGGTGTACTTCTCGACGACGTCGAGGGCCTCGCGCAGGTTCTTGAAGTAGCCGACCGGGTCGAAGCGCTGGAAGCCGGCGTTCGAGGCGTCCTCACGCTTGATGTGGTAGTAGCAGACGTAGTCGCTGAGCACGGCGACGTTGTCCGCGGCGAGGTAGGCCTCCGTCACGAAGACGTGGTCCTCCAGGCGGCGACGCCCCTCCGGGAACCGTAGGTTGATGCGGTCGAGGAACGCGCGGCGGAGCATCTTGTGCGGGGTGAGGCTGTCCATCAGCGGCGCGGTCTCGACCGACGCGTGCGGGTAGTTCTTGCGGAACAGCTCCACGGGTACGGCGCGGCCCTTGCCGGCCATCTTGCCGACGATGACATCGGCGCCGTTGGCCACGCCGTACTCGTACATCCGCTCCAGGGCCTCGTCACCGAGGTAGTCGTCGTTGTCGACGAACATGACGAACTCGCCCTGGGACGCGGCGATGCCGACGTTGCGGGGCTTGCCCGACCAGCCCGAGGCCTCCTGGTGGATGACCCGGATGTGGGGGTGCTCGGCGGCGATCTCGTCGAGCCGCGCGGGTGTGCCGTCCGTCGAGCCGTCGTTGACGAAGATCGCCTCGTACTCGTCGTTAGGCAGGGACTGCCTGAGGAGAGAGGAGATGCAATCCTCGATATAGGGCCCTGGGTTGTACACAGGGACGACGACACTGACCTTGACCGACATCCGGCTTCTGGCCCCCTTGTTTGTGGTGCGCGTTGCCCGATGCGGAACGGCGCGGTGGGCTGATGCTAACCCGGTCGGTCTGGATGCCGCCCATTGGGCCGGTGTTGGGCAACGGTTAACCCGCAGTAGACCGATGTCAGCTCACGTCGTGGGTCTTGGCCAGAAGTTCCAGGACCTCGGCGGACGTGCCCGTCTCGCCAAGACGCGGGAAGATCCGCCCGATGCTGTGGGCGTGCGACACCGCGTCCAGATCGCTCATCGCGTCCGTGGCGAGGGTCACGTGGTAGCCGTGCTCGTGGGCCGCGCGGGCGGTGGACTCGACGCCGATGCTGGTGGCGATGCCGGTCAGCACGATCTGTGTGACACCGCGCCGGCGCAGTTGTACGTCGAGGTCGGTGCCGTGGAAGGCACCCCAGTTGCGCTTGATCACCTGGATGTCGCCGGGGTGCCCGGCCAGTTCGTCGACGATGACGTCCCAGCCCTCGGGGCGGGTCGCGCCGCCGCCGCGCTGCTGCTCGGTACGGCCGGGCACCGCGTCCGCGCCGTCGGCGGCGAAGGTGACCCGGACCAGGACCACGGGAAGCCGGGCGGCCCGGAAGGCGTCGGCGAGTCCGACGGTACGGGCGACGACCTCGGGCCCGCTGTACGGCTGGGTCGGGGCGCCGACGATGCCGCCCTGGAGGTCGATCACGACGAGGGCGGTACGCGGGTCGAGGGTGGTGAGTGCCATGGGGCGGGCCTTTCAGGAGGTTCGGGGGGTGAGGGTCCGCAGTGAACGGTCGGGCAGGGTGATCGCCAGGAGCAGCGCCGACCCGACGGCCATGAACAGGGCCAGGCCGTGCAGTCCCGGGGTGTCGGCGCGGTGCGGGAAGAAGGCCGCGGTGGCCGCGGAGGCGGCGAGTGCGCCGAGGTACATGAAGGTGCGCAGCAGTCCGGCGGCGGACGCGATGCGCGCGGGCTCGGCCTGCCGGTACAGGGCGTTCTGCCCGGCCAGCCCGAGCAGGCCCTGCGGTATGCCGAGCACCGCGCCGACGGCGAGCAGCAGCCAGACCGGGCTGCCGGAGCCGACCAGCAACAGCCCGGCGCAGCCGGCGATCTGGACCGCGCTGCCGACGAGCAGCTTGGCGCGGATCGCCTCGCGGCGCCCGGTGAGGGTGGAGACGCAGAGGGCGGTCACCGACAGCGGGAGCAGGACGAGCCCGGCGGCGGAGGCGTGCAGCCCGCGCCCCTCCTCCAGCCACTGCGTGTAGCCGTAGAGGAAGGCGTACGACGTGGTGTAGCCGAGGAACTGGCGGAGGTACGTGGTCACCAGGGGAAGGTTGCCGCCGAGGACCCGCAGGTCGACGAAGGGTTCGGGGACGCGGAGTTCCCGTCGCGCGAAGGCGGTGGCCGCGACGGCGCTGAGGACCGGGAGGTACCACTCGGAGAGCCTGGGGGCGGTCAGGAACATCATCAGCGAGACCAGCATGACGGCGAACAGGAGCATGCCGGGCGGGTCGACCTCGCGTCGGGTGCCCGCCGTGTCCTTGCTCGTCCGCGGCAGCCGGAGCACGCCGAGGACCAGACAGGCAAGGGAGAGGGGCACGTTGACGGTGAAGATCGCGCGCCAGCCGCCGACGCCGATCAGGAAGCCGCCCAGCGTGGGTCCGATCACCGACACCGTCTGCGCGGAGACCGCCAGCGCGGTGAGGACACCGGCCGGACTGTCCTGGCCGGTGCGTTCGGCCTCGCTGCGGGTCAGTTGCATCGCGGCCGGGTAGGCGGCCGAGGTGCCGAACCCGAGCAGGACGCGGGCGGCGATCAGGACACCGAGCGACGGCGCGAGGGCGCCCAGGAGTCCGGCGATGCCGACCAGGGCCGTACCGATGAGATAGAGGCGGCGCGGTCCGTACATGTCGACGAGCCGCCCGATGACCGGCTGCCCCACGGCCGTGGCGAGATACAGCGCCGAGACCAGCCACACCGTCTCCGAGGGCGGGGCCCCGAAGGCGATGCCGATGGGCACGAGGGCCACGGCGATCATCGAGGAGTTGATCGGGTTCAGTACGGAACCGAGGACCATCGGCGCGATCAGCCGCCGGTCGAAACCGGCCGGTGCGGGACGCGCGGTCCGTGCCGGCCGGCCGAGCTTCGGTATCACTGCTCGGAAAGCCGTTCCATCAACGCCAGTGCGTCGAGGATCGTCCGTCGTTCCCGCTCGGTGTACCGGTCCTCGAAGGCGCGGGCGAGCCACTCCTCGCGGACCTGACGGTTGTCCTCGATCCGCTCGCGGCCGGTTTCGGTGAGTGTGACGAGCTGTCTACGGCCGTCCTCGGGATCGGGGCTGCGGCGGATGAGGCCGTGCTGGTCGAGGGCGGCGAGGGTGGCGGCCATCGACTGCGGCCGGACCCCCTCGGCGGACGCCAGTGCGCTGGCCGTGGCCGCGCCGTGCTTGCCGACGAGCGTGAGCGCCGACTCCTGCGAGGGCGTCAGATCCTCGTCCGTCGCCACCTCGCGGATCCGGCGGCGCAGCCGGCTGAACACCACCCGCAGATCGCGTGCGGAGCAGGCGGCGGAGTCGGAGATGCCCGCGGGAGTCTCGGTCGGTTGGTGATCCACGCCCTCACGGTAAGACTCTCAGGTGTACCTGTCCAGGTGGAACTGAACAGGTACACCTGAAGATCTGCGGACCCTAGGCTGAGGTGGTGCGACTGCTGCTGATGTCCGACACCCACCTCCCCAAGCGCGCCAAGGAACTGCCCGCCCGGCTCCTCGCCGAACTCCCGCGCGCCGACGTCGTGTTCCACGCCGGCGACTGGGTCGACACCGCGACCCTCGACCTGCTGGAGAGCCGCAGCCGCCGGCTCGTCGGCGTGTACGGCAACAACGACGGACCCGAACTGCGCGCCAGGCTCCCCGAGGTGGCGTACGCCGACCTGGGCGGCCTGCGCTTCGGCGTCGTCCACGAGACGGGCCCCGCCCAGGGCCGCGAGGCGCGCTGCGCGGCCCGCTTCCCCGGCCTGGACGTGCTGGTCTTCGGGCACAGCCACATCCCCTGGGACACCACGGCCCCGGCCGGCCTGCGCCTGCTCAACCCGGGTTCCCCGACGGACCGGCGGCGCCAGCCGCACTGCACCTATCTGACGGCGACGGTCACCGACGGCACCCTGACGGACCTGGTACTCCACCGGCTGCCGCCGAGGTGACGCGCCGGCTCACCTGACCCGCGCCCGATGGATCGCCCCCGCCGCCTCCGTCAGCGGACCGCCCGTCCCGCCCCACCGCAGCGCGACGATCTCGGCGGCGACGGACACGGCCACCTCCTCGGGCGTACGGGCGCCGAGATCCAGGCCGACCGGGGACCGCAGCCGGGCCAACTCGCCCTCGCCGAGGCCGATTTCGAGCAGTCGCCGCATCCGCTCGTCATGGGTGCGGCGGCTGCCCATCGCCCCGATGTACGCGGCCGGCCGGCGCAGCGCCTCCTCCAGCAGCGGTACGTCGAACTTCGGGTCGTGGGTCAGGACGCAGATCACCGTGCGTTCGTCGGTGTCCGTGCCGCGCAGATAGCGGTGCGGCCAGTCCACGACCACGTCCACGCCCGCCGGGAAGCGCTTCGGCGTGGCGAACACCGGGCGGGCGTCGCACACGGTGACCCGGTAGCCGAGGAAGTCGCCGATCCGGGCGACCGCCGCCGCGTAGTCGATCGCGCCGAAGACCAGCATCCGGGGCGGCGGCGCGAAGGAGTGCAGGAACACGGTGACGGAGTCCTCACGTCGCTCGCCGCGCGGCCCGTAGTGCCGCAACCCCGTTGCCCCGAGGGCGAGTTCACCACGGGCGTCGGCGGTGACCGCCACATCGAGGCCGCTCGTGCCGAGGGTGCCGTCCACTCTGTCGGGCCAGACGGCGAGTGTGGCGCCGCGCGCTGCCGGGCCGCCGACGACCGTCGCCACGGTCACCGGTTCGTGGGCCGCGACCGACCGCGCGACCGCCCCGAACGCGGGATCGGCCTCGGGTGTGACCGGCCGTACCAGCACGGTGATCTCGCCGCCGCAGGTGAGCCCGACCGCGAAGGCGTCCTCGTCGCTGTACCCGAAGGTCTCCAGCCGTGCCTCGCCGCTCGCCACGACCTCCCGCGCCAGCTCGAAGACCGCGCCCTCGACACAGCCCCCGGACACACTGCCCACGACCTCGTCGTCCGGGCCGACGGCCATGGCCGCACCGGGGTCGCGCGGCGCGCTGCGGCTGACCGCGACGACGGTGGCCAGACCGAACGGATGCCCTGCCGCGTACCAGCGACCGAGCTCCGGGAGCATCTCCCGCACGCCGTGCTCCTCTCACCGTCACAGTCCCTGTACGGACGTTAATCCGTTGGCGTCGCCGCCGCCGCTCTGCTGCACTGATCGGCGGCAGTCACCGACGACCGAGGAGCACCGAGATGCGCGCACCGTTCATGTCCACCCCGGAAGGAACGCCCCCCTCATCGAAGGACATGACACCAGGTGCACTTGCTCAACCTCGGAATCCTCGCGCACGTAGACGCGGGTAAGACCAGCCTGACCGAGCGGCTGCTCCACTCCGCCGGTGTGATCGACGAACTCGGCAGCGTCGACGACGGGAACACCCGCACCGACACCCTCGCGCTGGAGCGGCGTCGCGGTATCACCATCAAGTCGGCCGTCGTCTCGTTCCCGGTCGACGACGTGACCGTCAACCTGATCGACACCCCCGGCCACCCGGACTTCATCGCCGAGGTGGAGCGGGTGCTCGGCGTGCTCGACGGCGCCGTGCTGGTCGTCTCGGCCGTCGAGGGCGTCCAGCCGCAGACCCGCGTCCTGATGCGCACACTCCAGCGGCTGCGCATCCCGACGCTCCTCTTCGTCAACAAGATCGACCGGCGCGGGGCACGCTACGGGGATCTCCTGGCCGCGCTCTCCGAGCGGCTCAAGGCGGCGGTCGTCCCGATGGGCTCGGTCGAGGGCCTCGGCACCCGCGAGGCCGGCTTCCTGCCGGGCCTCGGCCCCACCGCGCCGGCCGTCCTCGCCGACCACGACGAGGAACTGCTCACCGCGTACGTCGAGAACACCGTGTCCGACGACCTCCTGCGCGCGGCCCTCGCCGCCCAGACCCGCCAGGTCCTCGTGCACCCCGTCTACTTCGGCTCCGCCATCACGGGCGCCGGCGTGGACGCGCTGATCACCGGCGTCAGGGAACTGCTCCCCGCCGCCCAGGGCGACCCCCAAGGCCCGCTCTCCGGCACGGTGTTCAAGGTCGAGCGCGGCCCGGCGGGGGAGAAGGTCGCGTACGCGCGGATGTTCTCCGGCACGCTGCGCACCCGCGACCGGATCACCTTCGGCGACGCGGGGAAGGAGGGCAAGGTCACCGCGGTCAGCGTCTTCGACCACGGCACGGACCTCGCCTCCGACTCCGTCCCGGCGGGCCGGATCGGCAGGCTGTGGGGCCTCGGCGAGATCAGGATCGGCGACGCGATCGGCGTACCGAGGAAGGCGTACGAGCACGTCTTCTCGCCACCGACCCTCGAAACCGTCGTCGTCCCGGGCCCGGACGCCGACCGGCGGGCCCTGCACCTCGCGCTCACCCACCTCGCCGAACAGGACCCGCTGATCGGCCTGCGCCACGACGAGGTGCGTCAGGAGACCGCCGTCTCGCTCTACGGCGAGGTTCAGAAGGAGGTCGTCCAGGACACGCTCGCCGACGAGTTCGGGGTGCACGTCACCTTCCGCGAGACGACTCCGCTGTGCGTCGAGCGGCCGGTCGGCACGGGCGCGGCGGTCGAGTTCAACAAGAAGGACCCGAACCCGTTCCTCGCCACGGTCGGCCTGCGGGTCGCCCCGGCCCCGGTCGGCTCGGGCGTGCGGTTCGCGCTGGAGGTCGAGCTGGGCGCGATGCCGTACGCCTTCTTCAAGGCCGTCGAGGACACCGTGCGCGAGACGCTCGGGCAGGGGCTGCACGGCTGGCGGGTCACCGACTGCGTGGTCACCATGACGCACTCCGGCTACTCGCCCCGGCAGAGCCACGCCCACCAGGGCTTCGACAAGAGCATGTCGAGCACGGGGGCCGACTTCCGCGGGCTGACCCCGCTCGTCCTCGTCGAGGCGCTGCGGCGGGCGGGGAGCCAGGTGTACGAGCCGATGCACCGGTTCCGCGTCGAGGTACCGGCCGACACCCTCGGCGCCCTGCTGCCGGTCCTCGCGGGGGTGCGAGCCGTGCCGGGGACCACCGAGACGCAGGGGGCGCTGTGTGTGCTGGAAGGGGTGGTGCCGGCGGCCCAAGTGCACGGGCTGGAGCGGCAGTTGCCGGGGCTGACGCGTGGGGAGGGCGAGTGGGAGAGCGCCTTCGACCACTACGCGCCCGTCGCGCAGGGCACCGTTCCGGAGCGGGCGCGCACCGACCACAACCCGCTGAACCGGAAGGAGTACCTGTTGAACGTGACCCGCCGTGTGGCCTGAAAGGTGTCAACAGGGCTGGTAGAGCGCAGACTTACTCGTGAGTCAGAAGTGTTGACAGTGTCCGGAAAGCACCGGACTGTAGTGGACATGACGAATGTCCGGGCGCGTTTGCTCGTTGTCCTGGTTGTCCTCTGCGGATTCCTGTCGGTGCTGGGCGCTGGACCCGCCACCGCCGCCACCCCAACCGACTCCCTCTGGTTCGACGGCTCAGCGCTGACCGTGCAGAACGGCAGCTTCGTGGACGGTTACGGCCGCCAGGTCGTGCTGCGCGGCTACAACGTCTCCGGTGAGACCAAACTGGCGGAGAACGACGGGCTCCCCTTCGCCTCGGTCGCCGACGCGAAGAAGTCCGCGACCGCGCTGCGCGCCCTCGGCGGCGGCAACTCGGTCCGCTTCCTGCTCTCCTGGGCCTACGCCGAACCCGTCCGCGGCCAGGTCGACACCACGTACCTGGCCGCCGCCACCGCGCAGATGCAGGCGTTCCTCGACGCCGGCATCCGCGTCTACCCCGACTTCCACCAGGACCTCTACTCCAAGTACCTGTTCAACAGCGGCAGTTGGTACACCGGCGACGGCGCCCCCAAGTGGGCCGTGGCGCTGGGGAGTTACCCTCAGGAGTCCTGCGGGATCTGCCTCTTCTGGGGCCAGAACATCACCCAGAACTCGGCCGTCACCAAGGCCCAGTACGACTTCTGGCACAACAACTACGGCCTCCAGGACTCGTTCCTCGTCACCGCCCAGTCGACCATGACGTACATCCAACAGCACCTGACCACCGAGGAGTTCGCGGGCGTCGTCGGCTTCGACCCGTACAACGAGCCCTTCGCCGGGACCTACGACTCCGGTCAGACCAGCCGCACTTGGGAGCAGAACCTGCTCTGGCCGTTCTATGTGAAGTTCCGGGCCCGGATGGACGCGGCCGGCTGGACCGCCAAGCCCGCCCTCGTCGAACCGAACCTCTTCTGGAACTCCAACATCTCCAGCCAGGTGCAGGTGGGCGGACTCCTCGACGCGGGCACGCTCGGGTCGCGCTATGTCTTCAACACCCACTTCTACGACCAGAAGGCGATCTCCGGCATCCTGATGTGGGGCAACGCGGCCGACGGCCAGTACGCGACCGACTTCGGGACGGTCCGTGACCGGGCCACCGCGGCCGGCACCGCCGCCGTCGTCAGCGAGTTCGGGCATCCGCTGTCCGGAACGGTCTCGGGCAAGGCGCCGACCGTCCTCAAGGCGATGTACCAGGCCCTCGACTCCCGTCTGCCGGGCGCCAGTTGGTGGTCCAACCCGGCGGGCTCCGGTCCGGTCCTGTCCGGTACGCAGTGGCAGTGGGACATCTACAACGGCCGCCACAGCGAGCTGATGAACGACAACCCCGACAAGGTGATCACCTCCGGCGACGCCTGGAACGACGAGGACCTCTCGGCCGTCGACATGACCGACTCCGGCACGGTGACACTCCGTCAGGACGCCCGGCTGCTCGACCGGATCTACCCGAGCGCGACCGCCGGCACCACGGTCGCCTTCACCTACGAGGACCGCTCCCGCGACGGCTCGACGACCCTGACCTGGAACCCGGTCCCCAGCACCCTCCCGAACGTGTCCTCGCTGGTCGGCTCCGGCCAGTACGGCCTGCTGATGTGGCGCTCCAACAGCTCCACCGCGCCGACCGAACTCCACCTCCCGGCGTCCTTCCCGGCCGCGTCCACCACCGTGGTCTCCGACCTGGGAGCGATCTCGGGTGTCCCGGCGTACACCTCCTCCACCCCGGTCGGCTACGCCAACGAGCCCGGCGGCACCGGCAGCCACCGGCTCCTGCTCTCCGCCACCGGCTCGGGGACCCTGCACTACGCCCTGATCACCAACGGCGCGTCGAGCCCCTCCTCGACGCTGCTGAGCGCGGCCAAGTCCGAACTGGCCACCTGGGCGGCATCGCACAGCTGACAAACGCAACGGCACCGATCCCCTCGGGGACCGGTGCCGTTGACGGTCGCTCAGCTCGCGGACGGGCTCGTCCAGTCGGCCTGCACATGGCCCAGCCGTACGCGCTGCGGATGGTCGCCCACCGGAACGGAGAGCACCTTCTGCCCGGTGGCGAAGTCGATGGCCGTCACCTGGTCGGCGCCGGCCTCCGAGATGACGCAGTCCTTGCCGTCGCCGCTCACGGTCGCCCAGTACGGCGTGGACGCCGTGACGAGCGGGCCCTCCTGGAGGGTGGCCCGGTCCACGACCGTCGCGTAGTTGTCCATCGTCCCGGCGACGCACAGCTTGGTGCCCTCGGGGTTCATCGAGATGCCGTGATGACGCGAGTCGAGCAGCCAGGTGGTGCGGTCGGTGCTGGTCGCGGGGTTCGCCGGGAGCGTCTTCACGCGGGTGATCTTGTCGGTGGCGACGTCGTACTCCAGGAAGCCGTTGAAGAACGACACCTGGAAGTACAGCTTGGACCAGTCCGGACTGAATGCCGCGGGACGGACCGCGTCCGAGAAGTTCGTGAGGCCGATCGCGTCCAGCCGGTCCCGCATGTCGATGATCTTGACCTGCTTGAACGTGGTGGCGTCGACGACGGTGATGTGCCGGTCGCCCTTGGTCCAGTCCCAGGCCGGATCGTCGAGGGAGGTGGTGACCTCGCCGATCGCCATGTTCCAGATGTACTTGCCGCCGTTGGTGAAGACGTTCTCGTGCGGCTTGTCGCCGGTGGCGAACTCGCCCACTTCGGCGCCGGTGTCGATGTTCAGCACCTGCACCTTGTTGGCGGTCGAGGCCGAGACGGCGACGCGGGTGCCGTCGGGGGAGACCGCCATGTGGTCGGCGCGGTAACCGGCCACAGGGAAACGCCAGTTGATGGTGTCGGTGGCGAGGTTGATCGACACGACGTCGGCGAAGCTGGGGCGGGAGACGACGACGGACTTGCCGTCCGGCGTGGAGTACATGTCGTCCACGTACTGGTCGTGTCCCTGTCCGACCTCGTTGTGGATGGACGTGTAGTAGATCCACTTGATCGGATCGGCGTTGATCTCCGCCAGTCGCGCCGCCTTGTCGGGGACGATGTTGATCTCCCCGATCTTCGCGAAGTCGCCGGTGGACTTGATGACGTCCGCGGTGCCGTCCCAGTTGTTGCCGACGAACAGCACCTCGCGCAGAGCGGCGGAGGAGTCGGCTGTGGCGGCCGTCGCGGGAGCGGCTACGGTCAGGACGAGGGCGGCGGCCATGGAGCAAAGGTGCCTGGGTCTGAAGGCAGGCATGACTGCTCTCTTCTGTGAGGTGAGCGGGTGCCGGGTGGGGTGAAGGAATCTGAACACGCGCGAATTCAGAGTGAACTTACTGAAAAGTAAGGAGGGACCCCCTTCTCCGCAAGACTGTGGACACGACAAGATTGGCCGTGGCCGACGAGACAGGGGTGTGACAGTGACGGGCAGGCTCAAGGCGCCGACGGGCCGCTACGGCGGCAAGTCCGCCGAGCAACGGCAGGTCGAGCGGCGCGGACGCTTCCTGGACGCCGCGCTGCAGTTGTTCGGCGACACCCCCGGCTACCGCGCCACGACCGTCGCCGCCCTCAGCGAGGCCGCGGGACTGTCCACCCGGCAGTTCTACGAGGAGTTCCGCAGCCTGGAGGACGTCCTGGCCGCCCTCCACCTCCAGGTCAACGACTGGGCCGAGGAAGCCGTACTCGTGGCGCTGAAATCCGCGGAGGGCCTGTCGCTCGTCGAGCGGTCCACCGCGATCTTCCAGGCGTACGCCGCGAACGTCACCGTCGACCCGCGCCGCATCCGCATCACCTTCGTGGAGATCATCGGCGTCAGCGCCCGGCTGGAGGAACAGCGGCTGGCCCGCCGCGCCCGCTGGATCAACCTCATCTGCACCGAGGCGCGCGCCGCCGCCCAGCGCGGCGAAGCCGCCCGCCGCGACTACCGCATCGCCGCGACGGCGTTCATCGGCAGCGTCAACGGCCTGCTCCACGACTGGAGCGCGGGCTGGGTGGACGCCACGCTGGACGAGGTCGTGGAGGAACTCGTGCGACAACTGCTCGGCATCATGCAGCCGCCCGGCTGGAGAGGCTAGACCGAGTCGTCGTCGTGCGCGGCGTGCTCGTCCAGACGGCGGGCCAGCGCGCGGACGAGGTCGCGCAGGGCGGCGGGGCGTTCGATGACGAACGGACGGTCGAGGGCGGCGAGGACGGCCGGGATCCAGTCCAGCCGCTCGGCCCGGATCCGGACGCCGACCCAGTCGGTGTCCTCGTCGGGCGTGGTCACGGTGGCGATCTCCGCCGGGAGATGCCGGCGAATGTGCCGCACACCGCCCCGGATCCGCAGTGATACGTCGTGGGTCCACGGCGTCCGCGCGAGGCCGTCCAGCACCGTGGCCGCCGGATCGAACTCCGTCGGGGCGGTGAACGAGCCGGACCGGACACGCAGAGTGGTGACGCGGTCCAGGCGGAAGGTGCGTATCTCGCCGACGGCGGGGTCGGCGCCGGTCAGATACCAGCGCCCGGCATGCGCCACCAGGCCGTAGGGCAGAACCGTACGGTCGCTGTCGCGGCCCTTGCGGTCGGTGTAGCCGATCGTCACCGGCCGTCGATGGAGTGCTGCCTCGGCGAGTTCGAGCAGCACGTCCGTCTCCGGGGCGTCGGCGGGCCGGGGGCGCGCGGTGAAGTCGGCGGTGTCCAGCAGGGCGTCGAGGCGTCGGCGCAGGGCGGCGGGCAGGACCCGCAGCAGTTTCGCCGTGGCGCTCTCGCTCGCCGCGGCGGACGCGGTGCCGAGCCCCGCCCTGCGCCCGGCCAGCAGCCCGAGCACCACGGCCAGGGCCTCCTCGTCCGTGAGCATCAGCGGGGGCATCCGATAACCGGGAGCGAGCCGGTAGCCGCCGTAGCGGCCACGCACCGAGTCGACCGGCACACCCAGTTCCAGCAGATGGCCGACGTAGCGGCGGACCGTGCGCTCGTCGACGCCCAGCCGGGCGGCCAGGTCGGGGACGGTGCGCAGGCCGCCGCCCTGGAGGATCTCCAGCAGGGCGAGCACACGCGCGGTCGAGGTGGTCATCCCGAAAGTCTGCCTCGGATACCGGGCGGAAGCTGTCCGGTATCGGTCCTAGCGTGAGGGACGCCGGCTCGTCCGGTAGCCCATAGGACCTCCTCTGTCAGGAAGCCGCCATGAACTTCGTCTCGATCCGCGTCATCACCGACGACGTCGCCCGACTCGTCGGGTTCTACGAACAGGTCACCGGCGTCCCGGCCGCCTGGTCGACCCCCGACTTCGCCGAACTCGCCACGCCCGCCTGCACGTTGGCGATCGCGAGTACTCGCACCGTGGCCCTGTTCGGCACCGGCTCCGCACAACCCGCCGCCAACCGCTCGGTGATCACCGAGTTCCGCGTGCCGGATGTCGACGCCGAGTTCGAGCGCCTGGCGCCCCTCGACTGCGAGATCGTCCAGAAACCGACGACGATGCCGTGGGGCAACCGCTCCCTCCTCTTCCGCGACCCCGACGGCAACCTGATCAACTTCTTCACGCCGGTCACCGCCGAGGCTGTAAAGCGGCAGCAGCGCTAGGCCAGCGCGCCCAGGGCGGCCAGCACCGGCGCGACCCCGTCCTCGGCGCGCACCCGGTCACCGAGAGCCCGCGCCCGCTCGGCGTACCCCGGGTCACGGGTGGCCCGTACCAGCGCGGCAGACAGCGAGTCGGCGGTCAGGCCGCGCAGGGGCACGACACCCGGAGCCACCCCCAGGGCGACCAGGCGTGCCGCCCAGAAGCCCTCGTCGAACTGGATCGGCACCGGCACGGCCGGCACCCCCGCGCGTAGCCCGGCCGCGGTGGTGCCCGCGCCGCAGTGGTGGACCACGGCCGCCATCCGCGGGAACAGCGCCGCGTGCGGGACCTCGCCCACGGTCAGGACGTCGTCACCGGCCGCTTCGAGGCCGCCCCAGCCCCGCTGGATCACCCCGCGCAGCCCGGCCCTGCGCAGCGCGCGCACGATCTCGGCGCTCAGCCGCTCCGGGTCGGGCACGGTGGCACTGCCGAGCCCCACGAAGACCGGAGCAGGGCCGGAGTCGATGAAGTCCCGCAGCTCGGAGGGGAGTTGGGCGTCCGTGTCGTACGGCCACCAGTAGCCCGCCACCGTCAGCCCGGGCCGCCAGTCCGCCGGGCGGGGCACGATCAGCGGGCTGAAGCCGTGCTGGACGGGCCAGTCGTGCTTCTCCCGGGACCGGAGCGCGGCGCCGGGCCGGGTGCGGGGCAGGCCCAGGCGGGTCCGCACCTCCGGTACGGCGGTGGTGAAGACGTGCTCCACCGCCCGGGTCACCGCGTGCCCGGCGGCCCGGTTGCCGACCGCGCCCCAGGAGCCGCCGCCGAGCATCGGCGGTGCGAACTCCCTTGTGGGTGTGAGGGGTTGCAGGTACACGCCCATACTCGGCAAGGACAGCCCCTCGGCGATGGCATGCCCCAGCGGCCCCAGTGAACTGGACAGCAGCAGCACGTCACTCGCCCGCGCGGCCGTCAGCAGCTCGTCGGTCATCCGCCCGACCAGCGTCCGCGCCATCGTGACCACCCGCAGCAACTTGCCCCCGCCCGAGGCGCTGCGATGCAGCCCGCGCCCCCGCGAGGACTCCAACTCGGCGCGGGGGTCCAACGGAAGAGGATGGAAGCCGACGCCCGAGCCCGCCACCAGGGGCGCGAAACCGCCGTGGGTGACGAGGGTGACCTCGTGGCCCGCCCGGGCCAGGGCATGCCCGAGTCCGGTGTAGGGGGCCACGTCGCCCCGGGATCCCGCTGTCATGATCGCTACGCGCACGCCGCTCAGTATCGCGCCCGGTGGCCGACGCGTGGGGGATCCAGCCGCGATTCCAACTGCCCCTCGTGTCACAGCCGTTGACTTCGGCCCGGGGCAGCTCTAGTTTCAGCGCGCCGTTTCGTTCGGCGACCCGATCCCGGTTCGAAATATCGGCAAAGGAGCCGCATGTTCCGCACCCCCATCCTGCGCGCCTTAGCGATGGCCGCAGCGGCAGTCACCCTGCTTCTCGTCACCAGACCCGCCCCCGTGGACCCCCTCCAGACGGCCCCGGTCGCCTCGACGACCCGTCAGATGGCCGTGCCCACCGCCCCGATGGGCTGGGCCTCCTGGAACAGCTTCGCCGCGAAGATCGACTACAGCGTCATCAAGGCACAGGTCGACGCGTTCGTCGCCGCGGGCCTCCCGGCGGCCGGCTACAAGTACATCAACATCGACGAGGGCTGGTGGCAGGGCACCCGCGACAGCGCGGGCAACATCACCGTCGACACCAGCGAGTGGCCCGGCGGGATGAGCGCCATCGCCGCCTATATCCACAGCAAGGGCCTCAAGGCCGGCATCTACACCGACGCCGGCGCGAACGGCTGCGGCTACTACTACCCGACCGGCCGCCCCGCCGCCCCGAACACCGGCAGCGAGGGCCACTACGACCAGGACATGCTCCAGTTCTCCCAGTGGGGCTTCGACTTCGTGAAGGTCGACTGGTGCGGCGGCGACGCAGAGGGCCTCGACGCGGCGACGGCGTACAAGGCGATCAGCGCCTCGGTCACCAAGGCCACCGCCACCACGGGCCGCGCGCTGGCCCTCTCGATCTGCAACTGGGGCTACCGGAACCCCTGGAACTGGGCCCCCGGCCTGGCCCCCATGTACCGGACGAGCACGGACATCATCTACTACGGCAACGCGCCGTCGACGACGAACATGCTGTCCAACTTCGACCAGGGCCTGCACCCGGCCGCCCAGCACACCGGCTACTACAACGACCCCGACATGCTGATGGTCGGCATGACCGGCCTCACCGCCGCGCAGAACCGCACCCACATGGCGCTCTGGGCGATCTCCGGCGCACCCCTCCTCGCCGGCAACGACCTCACGACCCTCACCACCGAGACCACCGGCATCCTCACCAACCCCGAGGTCGTCGCCGTCGACCAGGACGCGCGCGGCCTCCAGGGCGTGAAGGTCGCCGAGGACACCACCGGACTCCAGGTCTACGGCAAGGTCCTCTCGGGCCTCGGCAACCGCGCGGTCACCCTCCTCAACCGCACCTCCTCCGCCCAGAACATCACCGTCCGCTGGTCCGACCTCGGCCTGACCACCGCGTCCGCCACCGTCCGTGACCTGTGGTCCCGCACCAACATCGGTTCCTACGGCACGAGTTACACGGCGAGCGTCCCGGCCGGCGGCTCCGTGTTCCTGAAGATCAGCGGCGGCACCGAGGCGGCGAGCACCAACTACACCGCCACCTCGACCGGCAAGTACACCGCCGTCAGCGCGGCCAGCACCGGCCTGAACGTCGTCGACGTCACCTACACCAACACCGGCTCGACGGCCCTCACCGGCACCCTCCAGGTCAACGGCCAGACCGCGACGACGGTCTCCTTCCCGCCGACCGGCTCCAGCGCGGGCACGATCTCGGTGCAGGCCGACCTGTCCAAGGGGTCGGCCAACTCCCTGACCTTGACGGGCAGTTCACTCCCGACCCTGGGCACGGTCAACGTCCAGCAGATCCCGGGCACCAACGGCTCCCTGGTCGTCGGCACCGGGTCCGGCCGCTGCGCCGACGTCTACAACAACACCATCACCAACGGCACCCAGGCCGAGATCTGGGACTGCAACGGCGGCCAGAACCAGGCCTGGACGTACACCTCCCGCAAGGAACTCGTGGTCTACGGCAACAAGTGCCTGGACGCCTACAACAACGGCACCACCAACGGCACCAAGGTCGTCATCTGGGACTGCAACGGCCAGAACAACCAGAAGTGGACCGCCAACTCCGACGGCACCCTCACCAACGTCAACGCGGGCCTGTGCCTGGACGCGTCCGGTGCCGCCACGGCCAACGGCACCCTGCTCATCCTGTGGACCTGCGGCACGGCGAACAACCAGAAGTGGACGCTGACTTAGCCGTAGCGGCGTGAACCGTCCGGGCGGCCCGCACCGGCCGCCCGGACGGACACGCACCTGGACGCTCCGATCACACCCCGAGCTGTCGGGCGGCGGCCGTCACGGTCTGTTCCAGCAGCGTGGCGATCGTCATCGGGCCGACGCCGCCCGGCACCGGCGTGATCAGCGAGGCGCGTTCGGCGGCGGAGTCGAAGTCGACGTCGCCGATGTTGCCCGCGTTGTAGCCGGCGTCGAGGACGACCGCGCCGGGCTTGATGTCCTCGCCCCGGATCAGTCGGGCGCGGCCCACGGCGGCGACCACGATGTCCGCCTCCCGGACCACCGCGGAGAGGTCCCGGGTGCGGGAGTGGCAGTAGGTGACCGTCGCGTCCCGGGCCAGCAGCAGCATCCCGGCCGGCTTGCCGAGGATCGCGCTGCGGCCGACCACGACGGCCCGCTTGCCGGACGGGTCGACGTCGTACTCGTCGAGCAGCCTCATGATGCCGCCGGGCGTGCAGGACACGAAGCCCGGCAGGCCGAAGCTCATCGCCGCGAAGGACGCGAAGGTCACGCCGTCCACGTCCTTCTCCGGCGCGATCGCCTCGAACGCGGCCCGCTCGTCGATGTGTTCACCCATCGGGTGCTGGAGCAGGATGCCGTGCACGCCGGGGTCGGCGGAGAGCGCGGTGAGGGCCGCGACCAGCTCGGCGGTGGTCGTGGTGGCGGGCAGCTCCACGCGCCGCGACTCGATGCCGGCCTTGCGGCTGCGGTTCTGCTTCATCCGGACGTAGGTGACGGAGGCCGGGTCCGCGCCGACCAGAACCGTCGCCAGACAGGGCGCCGTACCGGTGCGCTCCGTGAGGTCGGCGGCCTTCTTCGCGGTGTCCTCGACGATCCGCCGGGCGAGCGCGGTGCCGTCCATGAGCCGTGCCTGGGACATGATCCACTCCTGAGCTGGTTGACCAATCGCCCAGGCGCACGGCATCGACTCCGCGTGGGCCGCTCCACGGTGGTGCTCCACCTCAGCGCCAGTCACGACCCACGAACAGCCTAACCGAGAGATCTACGGCCGTCAGGACCCGTTCTCCGAAGGTGGTGCCGTCGGGTCGACACCGGCCAGGAAGTCGCGGGCCTGCGCCGCGAGGCGTGGCGCCCCGACGGCCTCCGCCCAGCGGGCGATCTCCGTCGCGAGTGCCCTGGCCCCGGCCTCGTCGCCGGAGTCCCGGGCCAGCACGGCGAGCAGCAACTGCTGGGAGAGCGTGCCGGGGACCGTGCCCGCGCCGGCGCCCAGCGTGGTCGCCCGGCGCCAGCGGTCCAGGGCCAGGTCGTGGTCACCGGCGTCGTGGTCGTGGTCGCCGAGGTGGCGCAGGGCCTCGCGGGCCAGCAATGGGTCGTCGCCCGACTCGGCGGCGCGCAGTGCGGACGCGTAGTGGGAGGGCGCGTTCGCCAGGTCGGCGAAGTGGTTGTCCGTGATGAGGCCGAGGTACATCTCCGCCCAGCCCCGGCGCCCCTCGTCCGGGGCGCCGTCCCGTAGCGCCGCCGCCTCGCGGAGCAGGGACGCGAGGGCTTCCGGGTCCTTTCCGTCCGGGCCCAGCCGGAGCCGGCCGTCGACGACGAGCAGCCGGCGGTAGGTGTTCCGCAGCCGTGCGAAGTCCACGTCCCAGTCACCGCCCGGGAACTCCTTCTCGGCCGCCTCGATACGTGCCGTCGCGGTGTCCGTACCCGCGAACCAGTCCTGTTCCAGGGCCACTTGGGCGGCGGCGCGGGCGACCCGCGCCCGGAGGTCCGGCTCGTCGGCGGTGCACGCGTCCAGCAGGCGGGATGCGCGCTCCCATCGTCCCGTCACGCTCAACTCGTGTGCGGCGGCGATGAGTTCTTCGACGGGAATGACCGCGTTCGCTGTGAATGCCATGACGGGGAAGGTAGTTATGCGAAAAACTATCCACAAGAAAACCACTGCGGGAGGCAGACGTGGAGGACTCGGTCGACCGGCACGTGGCACTCTGGGCGAAGGAACTCCCCTGGATGGACCCGGTGAAGGAGCAGGTCTTCTTCCGGCTGGCGATCCTGGCCCGTCATGCCGGTCAGGCGCGGCGGGACGTGCTCGACGCCGACGGGCTCAAGCAGTGGCAGTTCAAGGTGCTGCTCATGCTGCGCAGGCTCGGGCCGCCGTACGAGACGAGCCCGTCACGGCTGGCGGAACTGCTGGGCCTGACGCGTGGGGCGCTCTCCGCGCGGCTGGCGGCCGTCGAGGAGGCGGGGCTCATCGCCCGTACCCATGAGACGGGGGACCGGCGGCGGGTGCGGGTGCGGCTCACCGACGCCGGATACGCAGTCCTCGAGGAGCACGTGGCGGCGGAGGAAGCGGGCGAGCTCGCGCTGCTCGCAGCACTGAACCCAGCAGAGCGGCGGACGCTCGCAGACCTGCTGCGGAAACTGGTGCTCGCCGTCGAGTCCTAGCGGTGCCGGCGGGTACCGTACTCGCCGAGAAGGTCCAGGTCAGCCGGGTGGTGACCCGGACCTTCGGCACCAATCCCGCTAGCCGTCCCATGCCTGGATCATCGTCTGCCGGGTGATCTTGCCGTCGTCCAGCACGAGCATCGACTCGGCCAGGACACGGGTCCCGTCCGCGTACTGACAGGACTCGCTGTAGGCGACCCGGTCCCCCTGGACGACGCACTCCTCCAACTTGTGTGTCATGTCGCGGCTGTAGACGTCGGCGAGCATCGCGCCGATCTCGTCCCGGCCGTGCAGGACCTTGGGGTGACTTGGCTGGGTCTGGTGGTCGACGACGTGGATCTCGGCGTCGTCCGCGTAGAGCGACAGAAGTGTCGCCGCTGTGTGGTCCTCGATGCCCCGGCGCAGGACTTCGGTGTCGAAGCCGGGGCGTGCCGCAGTGCCCATGGTGACCTCCTCGGAGGGCCGCGGCCCGAACAGGAGCGAGCCGCGGCTGGCCTCTCCTACGAGACTCCTCCGCCGCGCCGGGGTCGGCAAACCGAGCGGCGCACTCCTCCTGACGGGTGAGCGGCGCCCGGCGCCCGTGACCGCGTGGCCGCCGTCCGCGTTGCTGCAAGCATGATCTCAACACGACGTATCGCCGCCGCCGTTGGTCTCGCCGTCGGGGTCACCGGCCTCGTCGCGCCGATGGCGAACGCCGCCGACGCGCCCGCCTTCAAGGACGGCAAGATCAGCCCGGTCGCCCTGCTGGACTCGCTCGCGGTGAGCGAGATCCCCGCCGAGCACCAGGCGCAGATCCCGAAGGTCGCCGACCAGATGAAGGCGCTCAACCACGTGAACGACCTCCAGCAGTTGCACCAGGTCACCGACATGGCCGCGCCGGTGACGGGACTCCTCCCCGCCGTCGAGTAGTGAGACCGCGCAGCGCGCAGACCCCGAGGGCCGTCCGGAAACGGGCGGCCCTCAGTCGTGGGGCGGGATCAGCCCGCCGTCGCCAGGAACTGGGTCGCCGCCAGCTCCGCGTACAGCGGATCGGCGCTCACCAGCTCCCGGTGCGTGCCCACCGCGCGGACCCGGCCCGCGTCCATCACGACGATCCGGTCCGCCATCGTCACCGTGGACAGCCGGTGCGCGACGACCAGGACCGTCGTCGTACGGGCCACATCGGCGACGGTGTCACGCAGGGCCGCTTCGTTGACCGCGTCCAACTGCGAGGTCGCCTCGTCCAGGAGCAGCAGCCGGGGATGACGCAGCAGGGCGCGGGCGATCGCGACGCGCTGGCGCTCGCCGCCCGAGAGACGGGTGCCGCGATGGCCGACCAGGGTGTCGACGCCCTTCGGCAGCCGGGCGACCAGGCCGTCCAGGCGGGTCGTCCTCAGGACCCGGGCGACGGCGTCGTCGTCCGCGTCCGGGTTGCCGAGCAGCAGGTTGTCGCGCAGGGAGCCCGACAGGACCGGCGCGTCCTGCTCCACATAGCCGATGGCGGACCGGAGCCCGGACAGCTCCCAGTCCGCGAGGTCCCGGCCGTCGAGGGTGATGGCCCCGGACTCGGGATCGTAGAAACGCTCGATGAGGGAGAACACGGTGGTCTTGCCCGCGCCGGACGGGCCGACGAACGCCGTCATGCCCTGGGCCGGCACCTCGAACGTCACGCCGTGGTGGACGTAGGGCAGGTCGGCGCCGTAGCGGAAGCGGACGTCGTCGAAGGCGAGGGCCGCGGGTTCGGCGCCGGGGGAGGGCAACTGGGCGGGCAGGGACGGGGGTTCGGCGGGGAGCTGGAGCGCCTCCTGGATGCGGGAGAGGGCCGCGGCGCCCGTCTGGTACTGCGTGATCGCTCCGACGACCTGCTGGATGGGCATCATCAGGTAGAAGACGTAGAGGAGGAACGCGACCAGTGTGCCGACGTCGATCGCGCCCGTCGCCACCCGCGCCCCGCCCACCGCGAGCACGGTGATGAACGCGATCTGCATCGACAGGCCGGCCGTATTGCCCGCCGCCGCCGTCCATTTGGCGGCGCGGATGCTCTGCCGCCACGACTCCTCGGCCGCCGCGTGCAGGGTGCGCTCCTCGCGGTCCTCGGCGCCGGACGCCTTCACCGTGCGCAGCGCGCCGAGGATCCGCTCCAGCGAGGCACCCATCACACCGATCGCGTCCTGCGCCTGCCGGCTGGCCCGGTTGATGCGCGGCACGATCACGCTGAGCACGATGCCCGCACCCACGATCACGCCGAGGGTGACGGCCAGCAGTACAGGGTCGACCAGGCCCATCATCACCACGGTCGCGACGAGGATGAGCCCTTCGGTGCCGAGGCCCACCAATGAATCGGTGGTGACCTCGCGCAGGAGCGTGGTGTCGGAGGTGATGCGGGCCATCAGGTCGCCGGGCTCGCTGCGGTCCACGGCGCTGATCCGCAGCCGCAGCAGATACGACGACAGGGCCCGGCGCGCGCCGAGCACCACCGACTCGGCGGTGCGCCGCAGAACGTATGAACCCAGCGCGCCCAGCGCCGCGTTGGCGACCACCAGCGCCGACATCACGAGCAGCGCCCCGGTGATCGTCCGGTCGTGCGACAGATCGTCGATGAGGCCGCGCGCGACCAGTGGCAGCAGCAGTCCGGTGCCCCCGGTGACCAGCGAGAGGAGCGCACCCGCCAGCAGGGCCCAGCGGTGCGGCCGTACGTAGTCGAGGAGCAACCGCCAGGCCGGCGGGCCGCTCTGAGTCCCTGTGTTTACCACGGTGCCCACGGCGCTCCCTGCGAGTCGGTCGGAGCATTCAGGCTACGTCGGCCGACGCGCGTGCCGACCGGGGCGGTGGCGGTGACGGCCCTGGCTCCACGCATGGGCCTTACCGATCAGTCACGCGTAGGGTCGGAGGCAGGGACAACGGCTGACGAAAGGGTTCAGGACCATGGCGCAGGAAGTACGCGGCGTGATCGCACCGGGCAAGAACGAGCCGGTCCGGGTCGAGACGATCGTCGTACCCGACCCCGGACCCGGTGAGGCCGTGGTGAAGGTACAGGCCTGCGGGGTCTGTCATACCGACCTGCACTACAAACAGGGCGGCATCAGCGACGACTTCCCCTTCCTGCTCGGCCACGAGGCCGCGGGTGTCGTGGAGTCGGTGGGGGAGGGCGTCACCGACGTGGCCCCCGGTGACTTCGTGATCCTCAACTGGCGTGCCGTGTGCGGGAATTGCCGCGCCTGTCTGCGTGGCCGTCCCTGGTACTGCTTCAACACCCACAATGCCAAGCAGAAGATGACCCTCGCCTCGACCGGCCAGGAACTCTCCCCGGCCCTGGGTATCGGAGCCTTCGCCGACAAGACGTTGGTGGCCGCCGGACAGTGCACCAAGGTCGACCCGGCCGTCTCCCCGGCGGTCGCCGGGCTGTTGGGCTGTGGGGTGATGGCCGGTATCGGCGCCGCCATCAACACGGGCAACGTCGGCCGCGGTGACACGGTCGCGGTCATCGGGTGCGGTGGTGTCGGTGACGCGGCGATCGCCGGGTCCCGGCTCGCGGGCGCGGCGCGGATCATCGCCGTGGACATCGACGACCGGAAGCTGGAGAAGGCCCGCTCCATGGGGGCCACGCACACCGTCAACTCGAAGACGAGCGACCCCGTCGAGGCGATCCGTGAGCTGACCGGCGGCTTCGGCGCCGATGTCGTGATCGAGGCGGTCGGCCGCCCGGAGACATACCAACAGGCCTTCTACGCCCGGGACTTGGCGGGCACGGTCGTCCTCGTCGGTGTTCCCACGCCGGAGATGAAGCTCGAACTCCCGCTGCTGGACGTCTTCGGACGCGGTGGCGCGCTCAAGTCGTCCTGGTACGGCGACTGCCTGCCCTCCCGCGACTTCCCGATGCTCATCGACCTGCACCAGCAAGGCCGCCTGGATCTCGCCGCGTTCGTCACCGAGACCATCCAACTCGACGAGGTGGAGAAGGCGTTCGAGCGGATGCACGGCGGCGACGTGCTGCGTTCGGTGGTGGTGTTCTGATGGCCGCGCGCATCGAACACCTCGTCACCTCAGGGCAGTTCACGCTCGACGGCGGCACCTGGGACGTCGACAACAACGTGTGGATCGTCGGCGACGACCACGAGGTCGTCGTCATCGACGCCGCACACGACGCCGACGCCATCCTCGCGGCGATCGGCGACCGCCGCCTCACCGCGATCATCTGCACCCACGCCCACAACGACCACATCGACGCGGCGCCCGAACTCGCCGACCGCACCGGCGCCACGATCTGGCTGCACCCCGACGACCTGCCCCTGTGGAAGCAGACCCACCCCGACCGCGACCCCGACGCCCATCTCGCCGACGGCCAGGTCGTCGAGGCCGCGGGCGCCGACCTGACGGTCCTGCACACGCCCGGTCACGCGCCCGGCGCGGTGTGCCTGTACGACCCCGGGCTCGGCACGGTCTTCACCGGTGACACCCTCTTCCACGGCGGACCGGGGGCCACGGGACGGTCGTACTCCCACTTCCCGACCATCATCGACTCCATCCGCGACCGCCTGCTGACCCTCCCGCCCGAGACGAAGGTGCTCACCGGACACGGCGACTCGACGACCGTGGGGGCCGAGGCTGCGCACCTGGAGGAATGGATCGCGCGGGGCCACTGAGACACCGGGAAATACCCGACAGAAGGTGTCCGGCTTCCCCTGCACGATCGGCATGACACACGTCGAACGAGCACGGGAGGCCGGACATGCCGGGGCCACTGGAAGGCAAGATCGCACTGGTCGCGGGGGCGACACGCGGAGCGGGACGCGGGATCGCCGTGGAACTGGGCGCGGCCGGCGCCACCGTCTACGTCACCGGCCGCAGCACCCGCGCCCGGCGCTCCGAGTACGACCGGCCCGAGACGATCGAGGACACCGCCGACCTCGTCACCGCGGCCGGCGGCCGGGGCATCGCCGTCCCCACCGACCACCTGGACCCCTCGGCCGTACGGGCCCTCGTCGACCGCATCGACGACGAACAGGGCCACCTCGACGTCCTCGTCAACGACATCTGGGGCGGCGAGCACCTCTTCGCCTGGGACACCCCCCTCTGGGAGCACGACCTCGACAAGGGACTGCGCCTCCTCAGGCTCGCGGTCGAGACGCACGCGATCACCAGCCACCACGCGCTGCCCCTGCTGCTGCGCGGGCCCGGCGGCCTGGTCGTCGAGATGACCGACGGGACCGCCGAGTACAACCGCGACACCTACCGCGTCTCCTTCTTCTACGACCTCGCCAAGTCGTCCGTCCTGCGCATGGCGTTCGCCCTCGGCCACGAACTCGGCCCGCGCGGCGCCACCGCCGTCGCACTGACCCCGGGCTGGCTGCGCTCGGAGATCATGCTCGACCAGTTCGGCGTGGGCGAGGAGAACTGGCGCGACGCCCTGGAACGCGTCCCCCACTTCGCCATCTCGGAGACCCCGCGCTACGTCGGCCGCGCCGTCACCGCCCTCGCCGCCGACCCCGAAGTGGCCCGCTGGAACGGGCAGTCGCTGTCCAGCGGCGGGCTCGCCCCGGTGTACGGCTTCACGGACCTCGACGGGAGCCGCCCGGACGCCTGGCGGTACCTGGTGGAGGTGCAGGACGTGGGGAAACCGGCGGACGTGACCGGGTACCGGTGAGCTCAGACGGGGTGCACGGGTGGCAATACCCAGGCGGCCGAGTGGCCTGGTGGCAGGGCCAAATCGTCACGTACGGCCGCGTAGTAACCCTGGCGCCCTTCCCGCTGTCGTTCCAGCAGGTCCTGCCAGGTCTCCGGATCGTGCCTGCCCTCGCGCAGGAACCGCTCCATCGCCAGAACCGAGGTGACCCAGACCCGGGCCTTCGCCACCACCTCCGGGCTGCCCAGCATGAGCAGCGTCTCTCCGGCCGGGTCGCGGGCCAGCGCGGCCTCGGCGATCATCGGTGCCGCCTCCTGGGGCGTAAGGGGGTGGGGATGGGGGTCGTTGCGGAAGTGGGACGCGACCCGATAGGTGAGCGTGACCGTCTGCTTCAGAACTCGTGCGTAGTCGGTGTACACCACGAGCCGCCGCTCCTCCCAACGGGCCTCCCGCTCCCTCTGGAACCTCACCCGCTCACCCCGCACGATCGCCATGTACGAACCGAGGGCACCGATCACGACACCGATCAGCGCGGGAAGTTGCTGGATGAACGCGTTCATGTCCGCACCGTATCTGCCGAGTTGATCGCTCCGGCAGTACGTTCGGGCCCATGACAGACACAACGCGCTTCCAGGGGTACGGAGTTCTCGTCACCGGTGCGGGCCGTGGCATCGGCGCGGCCATCTCCCGGCGGCTCGCCGAGGAGGGCGCGCGGGTTCTGGTGACCGATGCCGATCCGCCCGAGGCCGAGAAGACGGCGGCGGACTTGCGTGAACTCGGGCTGACGGCGGAGGCGTTGGGCTGTGACGTGGGGGACCAGGGGGCGGTCGAGCGGGCCGTCGCGCACGCCGTCGACACCTTCGGGGCGCTCGACGTCCTGGTCAACTGCGCCGCGCACTGCACGCCCGACGTCCCGCTCTTCGAGGACGAACCGGACGACGAGTGGGCGCGCGACCTCGACATCACGCTGACGGGAACGTTCCGTTGCTGCCGCGCCGCACTCCCGCACCTGGCCGCCTCGGGACGCGGGGCGATCGTCAGCATCGGATCGGTCAACGGCGCCCAGGACTTCGGCAACCACGCCTACAGCGCCGCCAAGGCCGGACTCGTCTCCCTGACCCGCACCCTCGCCGGACACGCCGCCCGGCGGGGAGTGCGCGTCAACCTGGTGGTGCCGGGCACCGTCCGCACCTCCGCCTGGGAGGGTAGGGACGACGACCTGGACGCACTGAGCGGGCTGTATCCGCTCGGCCGGGTCGGTGAGCCCGAGGACATCGCCGCGGCCGTCGCGTTTCTCGCCTCGCGCGACGCCTCCTGGATCACCGGCACCACGCTCACCGTCGACGGCGGGGTCACCGCGGTGGCCACCGGGTTCCCGTCGGGCTCTTTCAGAGCAGGCGGGAGAGGGGCAGTGAGGCAAGCGCCGCCAGTACCCGGTCCGAATCGGCCTCGGACGTACGCCAGTTGCTGAACGCGGCCCGCAGCGCGGGCGTCCCGTCGTACACCGTCGGCGTCAGGAACGCCTCGCCGGTGGCGGCCACCGCCTCAGCCACGGCGGCCACCCGCTCCTGCGTGGGGTTCTCGGCGAGGGTGAAGCAGACGACGTTCAGCCGGACCGGCGCCGTCAGCCGCAGCCCCGGGAGCGCGGCGATGCCCTCGCCGAGACGGCGGGCGAGGGCGACGTTGCGCTCGACGATCTCGCGGTGCCCGGCGCGGCCGTAGGCCAGGAGGGAGAACCAGGCGGGGAGGGCGCGCAGTCGGCGGGAGTTCTCCGGGGTCAGGTGGAGGAAGTCCGGGTCGCCGGTGGGCGGGCCGAGGTACGGGGACGCGTTGTGGAACACCCTGACCTGGAGGTCGCGGCGGCGGGTGAACTGCACGGCCGCGTCGTAGGGCACGTTGAGCCACTTGTGGAGGTCGACGCAGACCGAGTCGGCCGCGTCGAGGCCGTCGACGAGGTGCGCGTACGCGGGGGAGAGCGCGGCGAAGCCGCCGAACGCGGCGTCCACGTGCAGCCAGAAGTCGTACCGCTCCTTGAGGGCCGCGATCGCCCGCAGGTCGTCGAAGTCGACGGTGTTCACCGTGCCGGCGTTCGCCACGACGATCGCCGGTCGGCCGTCCAACTCGGCCAGGGCGGCGTCGAGTTCGGCCACGTCGACGGCCTCGCGGTTCCCGGCGAGTACGGGTACCTGGCGCAGCCGGTCCCGGCCGATGCCCAGGACGGACAGCGCCTTGGCGACGCTGGAGTGCGGGCTGCCGGAGAGCACGTCGACCGGGCCGAGCGCGGCGGCCCCGGCCCGGGACAGGTCCACGCCCAGGCGCTCGCCGAGCCACTCGCGGGCGACGGCGAGACCCACCGTGTTGGACACGGTCGCGCCGGTGACGAAGGCCCCGGAGTGCGCCTCGCCGAGTCCGAAGAGCTCGCCCAGCCAGCCGACCGTCTCCCGTTCCAGGGCCGCCGCCCAGGAACCGGCCGCCCCGGACACGTTCTGGTCGTACGCGCTGGTCAGCCAGTCCCCGGCGACCGACGCGGGCGTCGCACCACCGGTCACGAAGCCGAGATAGCGCGGGCCGGCCGATCCCGACAGCCCGGGCGCCCACCGCTGCGCGAACCGGGCGAGCGCCGCCTCGCCGCCGGCCCCCTCGACCGGCAGCGGCTCCCGGTCGGGCGCCTTGTCGAGCCGTACGACCGGCCGCTCGGCCACCCCGTCCAGCTCGGCGGCGGCGAGGTCACGGGCGGACTGCAGGAGCGCGGGGAGCCGGGAGAGATCGTCGGCGAGAGTGCGGTGCATGGGCGGCAGCGTAGGCCGGGGCCGCGGGACGGGTATCGGTCCAGTTTCAGGGAACTGGACTGCTGAGCGGCGAACGGCCGGCGGTGCGCACGCTGACCGGCAGGCGAGGAATGTCACTGTTTCGTCGCAGCGCGACCCGCACTACAACCTCGACCGCCATACTCCGGTCTAGGTGGCAGAGATCGCAGTCATGGCTGACGGGGAGGGTTCGACATGGGGGACATTCGCAGACGAGGCGCCATAGTGCTCGGGATAACCGGGCTGGTGGCACCGCTCACGCTCGCGCTGGGCAGCACGCCCGCCGCGGCGGCGAGCTGTACGACACAGGCCGGGCCGTACCAGAAGCAGGTGGAGAAGTTCCTCGGGCGGCCGGTCGACGGCAAGCAGTCCGCCGCCGACTGCAAGGCCATCAAGGCCTTCCAGACCAAGCACGGCATCACGCCGAACATCGGCTACGCCGGGTCCGTCACCTGGGGCGTGATGGACCTCATGAACAAGCAGAAGGCCGTGGGCAACAAGCCCAACGCGGCCGGCAAGTGTCCGACGAACAAGGGCCGGATCGCCTGCGTGAACCTCACGCTCCAGATCAGTTGGATCCAGGACGGCAGCCGGCTCGTCTACGGCCCGGTCCCGGTGCGCACCGGCCGCAACGGCTACGAGACCCGTACCGGACTGAAGAAGATCTACTGGCGGGACATCGACCACGTCTCGACCATCTACAACGTGCCCATGCCCTACAGCCAGTTCTTCGACGGCGGCCAGGCGTTCCACTCGGTCAACCTCAGCATGTGGAACCCGCCGGGCTCGCACGGCTGCGTCAACATGACCCCGGCCACCGCCAAGAAGTACTGGTCGCTGCTGAAGAACGGCGACGACGTCTTCGTCTACGGCCGCAAGCCGGGCACCTGACAGAGCCGTGGGCCGGGCAACTGACGAACAGTCACCCGGCTTGCGCACCAACCCCGTTACGCGGGCGCGTCCCCGAAGTCCGGGATCTCCAGCCTCGCCCCGCCCTGTCGTGCCGAGTCGTGCGCGATGATGCCCGGCAGGGTGTAGCGGGCCGCGACCCACGCGTTCACGGACGGCAGGGTGCGGGAGTTGACCGCGGTCACGAAGTCGTCCGCGAGGAAGTGGTGGCTGCCCTCATGGCCGTTGTGGAGGTTGTCGAACTCCCGCGGCAGCCGCGACCGGTCGTGCACCGGCGCCGAGCCCGAGGTGAAGGCGGCCCGAAGATCCGGCGCGACGTGCTGAAGTGACGGATCGTCAGGAGACATGGTGGGCTTGGGCTCCAGCAGCTCGCTGATGTCCTGCACCCCCTTCTTGTCCTGCCAGAAGGCCACCGTCGCGAGCTGCTCCATGCTCGCGTCGGTCCCGAAGAACCGGAAACGCGACTCCCGGATCTGCGAGGGATAGCCCACCCGCCGGAACTCGTTCGTACGGAACGAACCGCCCCCCGCCACCTCGAACAGCGCGGTCGCGTTCGAGAAGTCGTTGCCGAACTGGCTGACCTCCTTGTCGAAGACACCGTCCCCGCGCTCGTCCACGACCCCGATCGCCGAGACGCTCACCGCGTGGGTCTGCCACGCGCCGAGCACCCCGCCCACCGAGTGCGTCGGGTACAGCAGCGGCGGATAGCTGGCGGTCGCCTTCCAGCCCTCGCCGCCGCTGTACTGGTACGCCTCGTAGAACCCCAGATCCATGTCGTGGACGTAGTCGCCCTCGGCGTAGAAGATCCGCCCGAAGGCGCCCTCCGCGATCTGGTTGCGGGCGTGCACGGTCGCCGGGTTGTACTGGCTGGTCTCGCCCATCATGTACGTCAGTCCGGTCGCCTTGACCGCGTCGATGATCGCCGCGATCTCCTCCGTGCTGATCGCCATGGGGACCGCGGAGTACACGTGCTTGCCGGCGCCGAGCCCCTGGAGGACGAGGGGGCCGTGCGTCCAGCGCTGGGTGAAGATCGCGACGGCGTCGACGGCCTTCGACTCCAGCATCGCCTCGTAGGAGGGGAAAGTGCCCGCCAGCCCTTGTTCGGCGACCAGTTGCTCCGCCCGCTCCGGCAGGAGGTCGGTCACATAGACCTCGCTCACGCCTGGGTGGGCCTGGAACAGTCGGGCGAACTGGCCGGAGAACTGGCCTGCTCCGACGATGCCGAGGGAGAACGTCATAGGTGCGTGTCCTTCTCTGACGGGGATTCCCTGAGCGGAAATCACTGAACGAACATCACTGGCCGAGAATGAAGTTGATCTGCTTGTTGGTCTCGCCCAGGCCGCTGACCGGTGCGTCATTGGCGTAGACGTCCTGCATGGCGGGGCGCATCAACGCGTACACGTCCGCCGAGTAGTTGGTGATCGGGAAGGAGAAGGTGGCGAAGTCCTTCTTGTCGGCGACCGGCCGGGTGAAGGCCGTGACGTCGATGCCCTTCTTCTCGTAGGCGGCGACGGCGGCCTTCGTGCCGTCCGGGGTCGCGGGGAAGACGATGCCGTAACTGCCCACTGTCTTCTGGCAGTTGTCCGATGACAGGTAGGTCACCCACTTCCGCGCGCCCGCTTTGTTGTGGGCGTTCTTGGTGATCGAGTCGGCCAGTCCGTTCATCATGGTCGCCCGTTTCCCGGTCGGACCGGTAGGGGTGTATGCGGTGCCGATCTTGATCCCCTTGGCGGCGGCGTACGTGGAGATCATCCAGGCGCCGTCGAAAGCGGTCGCCGCCTTGCCGGCCGCGATCTGCGCGTTGGCCGGGTTGGCGCCGTCGCTGTAGTCCGTGAACGGCGCGAGATAGCCCTTCTTCGCCAGGCCGAAGTACCACTTGACCGTCGACTGGTAGGTCTTGCTGTCGTACTGGAACTTCGTGCCCCAGCGTGTCTTGTCCGTGTAGTTCCAGCCGGCCGAGGCGGTGAAGGGACTCCACGTCGTCTGACCGTCGGAGTCACCGGCGCCCCCGGTGGCCATGCCGTACACCTTGACGTGGTGCTTGTCGAAGCCCGGTTCGTCGCCGCGCTTGCCGTTCCTGTCGACGGTCAGATGGGCGATGGCCTTCTCGAAGGTGCCGCCGTCCGTCGGGTTCCAGGACAGGCTGTTGAGCTGGTCGGCGCTCAGGCCCGCCGACTTGGCCATCTTCTGGTTGTAGAAGAGGGCGACCGTGTCCCAGTCCTTCGGCGCCCCGTACTGATGTCCGTCCTGGCCCTGCCAGTTGGCGGCCAGGCCGGGCTGATAGGCCGACGGGTCGATGTCGAGATCGTCGAGCGGCTGGAGCACCTTCAGGTCGGCGAACTGGCCGAACTTCTGGATGTGGTCGGTGAACACGTCCGGCTGGGTGCCCGCGATGAAGCTCGCGGTGAGCTTGGTCCAGTAGTCGGCCCAGCCCAACTGGGTGATCTTCACCTTGAGTCCGGGGTTCTGCTGCTCGAAGCCCTTCGCGCAGGCCTGGTAGGCGGGGAGTTGGTTGGAGTCCCACAGCCAGTACGTCACCGTGTTCGAGGCCGACCCCACGGAGTCGCCCTTGGCGCAGCCCGCCGTCAGGGACAGCGCGAGCGCCCCGGTCAGTGCCATGACCGTACGAAATCGCATGCCCTGCCCCTTACTTGATTCCGGTGAAGCTGATGGAGCTGACGATGCGGCGCGCGAACGCTCCGAAGAGGACGAGCATCGGGAGCGCGGCGATGAGGGTCGCCGCCATCAGGCCCGACCAGTCGTAGCCGGTCTGCGGGGTCTGCGAGCGGAAGATGGCCAGCGCCACCGACAGCACGCGCGAACTGTCGCTGTAGGACACCATCAGCGGCCAGAAGTAGTCGTTCCAGGACGTGATGTACGTCAGCACGCCCAGCGTCAGGACCGGCGTGGACGCCATCGGCAGCAGGACCCGGAAGAAGACCTGGATCTTGCCGGCGCCGTCGAGCAGGGCAGCCTCCTCGACCTCGCGCGGGATGTTCATGAAGAACTGCCTGAGGAAGAACACCGCGAACGGCGTCATGAACATCGTCGGCAGCGAGATCCCCAACAGGGTGTCCACCAGCCCGAGTTGCTTGATGAGGACGAAGTTCGGCAGCAGCGTGAAGATGGCCGGCACCATCAGCCCGGCCAGGAACAGCCCGAACACCCGGTCCCGGCCGCGCCAGCGCAGCCGGGCGAAGGCGTAGGCGGCCATCGCGGAGAAGAACACCTGGCCGACGGTGACCAGGGTCGAGACGATCACCGAGTTGAGCAGATAGCGCCAGAACTTCAGTCCGCCGCCCGAACCGCCCTGTGCGATCGCCTCCTTGGTCGACTGGAGACCGAGGGCCCGCTCGAAACCGCCGGTGGTGAAGTCGACCGGCAGCGGGTCCGAGGGGTGGGCGGCGAGCCCGGTGTTGGTGGAGAGCGCGGTGCGCAGGATCCAGTAGAAGGGCAGCAGGGTGACCAGCATGATCGCGGCCATCGCGATCCAGGCGGCGACCTTGCCGACGGAGGGCCGGGGCCGGGACGGCCGTACGATCTCCTGCTGTGCCGTAGGCGTAGGGGTGTTGGGCACATTGGGCGTGGTGGTCAGGGTGGCCATGTCGACTCCTTCCGGTCAGCCGAGGTCGGTCTGGCCGGCGCGGGTGATCCGGTACTGGAGGAACGTGATCGCGCTCAGCACGATCAGCAGGGCCACGGACATCGCGGAGGCGTAGCCGAACTGGAAGCGCCCGAAGGCGGAGCCGTAGATGTAGTACTGGAGGACGTTCGTCGCGTTCGCCGGGCCGCCCGCGGTGGTCACCGCGACCGTGTCGAACACCTGGAACGAACCGATCACCGTCATGATCAGCACGACCGCCAGGACCGGCCGCAGCAGTGGCATCGTGATCCGCCAGAACATCCGCCACTCGCTCGCGCCGTCCACCTTCGCGGCCTCGTACATGTCGTTCGGGATGGCCTGGAGCCCGGCGAACAGCAGGAGCGCGGTGTAGCCGACGTGCCGCCACACGTTGATCAGGGCGATCGTCGGGATCGCCCAGGTCTTGTCGGCGAGGAAGGGGATGTGGTCGAAGCCGAGCCCGCCGATGATCTCGTTGCCGATGCCGAGCTGGGTGTCGAGGATCCACAGCCAGACGATGCCGGCGACGACGTTCGACATCAGGTACGGCGTCAGCACGATCCCGCGCAACAGGGCGGACTGGGTGAGCCGTTGGAGCAGGACCGCGATGGCGAGGGCCGCCACCGTCTGGACGCCGATGTTGATGAACACGTACTCGACGGTGACCCGCAACGACGACCAGAAGATGGGGTCGTGGACCATCCGGTCGTAGTTGTCGAGGCCCACCCACTTCGCCGGTGTCAGCAGGTTGAAGCGGGTGAAGCTCAGATAGATGCCCCGCAGGGTCGGCCAGAGCAGGAAGACCAGGAAGCCCAGCAGGGCCGGGGCGATGAAGACCGCCGCGAGCCGTCCGTCGCCCTCGTCTTCACGGGCCCGCGGCCGGCGGGTCGGGGGACTGCTTGAGGCGATGGTCATCTGGAGACTCCCTTGTCTGAGACGGCTCGTCCTCGCGGCACTTACTTTCGTCGCGAAAGAATCCGGGCGTCAAGAGCTGGGCACAGATCTGTTTCTTCTCGGTTCGCGGCCGTATGGTGATCCTGTTACTTCCATGACGAAAGAAAGAAACCTTGTGGGAGTGTGACCCTCATGACCACACGTGCCGCCAGTTGGCAGCCGCTGAGCCCCGGTGAACGCTCGGTGGCGATCGAGGTGCTCGTCCACGGCCCGCTGTCGCGCACCGAGCTCGCGCGGCGGCTCGACCTCTCGGCGGGCAGCCTCACCCGCCTCACCAAGCCGCTCATCGAGACCGGCCTGCTGGTCGAGGTCCCCGACGGCGGCGGCCCGGCCGAGGTCCGCCAGGGCCGCCCCTCACAGCCGCTCGACGTGGTCGCCGAGTCCCGCACCTTCCTCGGCCTCAAGCTCACCGAGGACATGGTCTACGGCGTCGTCACCACCCTCAGGAGCGAGATCGTCGCCCGCCTCGACCGGCCGCTCACCACGCACGACCCGGACCAAGTGGCCGATCTGCTCGCCGAGATGACCGGCGAACTCACCGCCGCCTTCCCCACGCTCACCGGCATCGGCATCGGTGTCGGCGGTCTCGTCCAGGACCGTGCCGTGGTGGGGGAGTCGCCCTTCCTGCGGTGGAGCGACGTCCCGCTGGCCCAACTCGTCGAGGAACGCACCGGGTTGCCGGTCGTCGTCGAGAACGACGTGGCCGCCCTCGTCGAGGCCGAGACCTGGTTCGGCGCCGGGCGCGGCCTCGACCGCTTCGTGGTCCTCACCATCGGCGCGGGCATCGGCTACGGCCTCGTCCTCGGCGGCAAGCGGGTGCCGTACGCGGAGGAGGACCGCGGGTTCGGCCGCCACTGGATCCTGAATCCCAACGGCCCGATCACCCCCGCGGGCCAACGCGGCAGCGCCGTCTCGCTGTTGACCATCCCCAGCATCCGCTACCAGATCCGGGCCGCCACCGGACTCGACCTGACCTACGAGGAGATCCTCGCCCGCGCCGCCGCCGGTGAGCCCATGCCCTCCCGCGTCGTCGACGAAGCCGCCCGCGCGCTGGGCACGTTGGTCGCCCAGATCGCCAACTTCGTGCTCCCGCAGAAGATCCTGCTCGCCGGAGAGGGCGTCGGTCTGATCGACGTGGCCGGCAAGACGGTGGACGACACGCTCCGCGCCCACCGGCATCCGCTGGCCGCCCCGCTCGACGTGGAGACGAAGGTCTCCGACTTCCACGACTGGGCGCGTGGCGCAGCGGTGTTGGCGATCCAGGTGCTGGTGCTCGGTGTGGCCGAGGTGTGAATTGCGTTACAGGGCTTGACAGATGACGTGATCAGCAACACGGTCCGTTATGTCCGGTTCACTCGTGATTACTCACATCGCCTTCACCTTGGGCGACGTATGCTTCACACCATGTCCACCAGCGTTGAATCAGCCACCGAGCGATCGGCAGCCGAGGTCAACGAGGAGATCAGGGCCCTGTGGCTCCGATCGGGCGGGACACTGAGCGCCCAACAGCGCGAGGAGTACAGGCGGCTCGTCATGGAGTGGGCCGCCGCAGCTCCGCAGTCGGCCGAGGCGGCCTGAGAGTCGCCGTCGGCCGCCGCAGGTGTCCGTTGTCGGTATCCCGTCCCGGCCTTCCTCGTGACCCTCGGCCCAGCCGGTCGAGCCCCTTTCGACCCGACCGGCCCCATCAACCCAATCGACCGGTCCAGCCGGTCGAACTCCCTTGAGTGATCAGCCCCACATCGCCGAGTAGTGCCGCTGGAAGGCCTTGCGGTCCTGCTCGGCGCGGATCCAGCGCGTCGCCACCAGCGCGATCAGACTTCCCGCGATGACCAGCAGACCGGGCCCCACGTTCTTCGGGTCCGTGAGCCGGGACGCCAGTGTCGTCGACCCCGACGTGGTGTTCGTCGCGGGCGCCGACGTCCCGGGCGTCGCCGCACCGGCGGCCGCCGCGCCGTCGGCGGCCGAGGCGGACGGAGCGGGCGAGGCCGCCGTCTTCGGTGCCACCAGCAGCTTCACGTTCAGCGCGGCCAGCGCCTTGGTCAGCGGCTGGAAGAACGTCGTGCCGCCCGCCGTGCAGTCACCGCTGCCGCCCGAGGTCACGCCCAGCGCGATCCCGTTGGCGAACAACGGACCGCCGCTGTCGCCCGGTTCGGCACACACCGTGGTCTGGACGAGACCGGTGACCGTGCCCTCGGGGTAGTTCACCGTCGCGTTGAGCGCGGTCACCTCGCCGTCGTGCAGCCCGCTGGTGCTGCCGCTGCGGAACACCTTCTCGCCCACGGCCGCGTCGGCCAGGCCCGTGATGGTCACCCCGCTGCCGTTGCCGATCGCGACCACGTCCGCGCCCTCGCCCGCCGAACCGCTCGCGTACTGCACCAACGAGAAGTCGCTGCCGGGGAAGTTGTCGGAGACCGTCTTGCCCAACTGCTGGTCGCCCTGGTTGTTGGCGAACCAGATGGACCCGACCGGCCCGCAGTGCCCGGCCGTGAGGATGAAGTCGGTCTGGCCGTCGGTCACGTTGAAGCCGGCCGAACAGCGCCCGCCGGTCGACAGGATCGGCTGCGCGCCGTTGATACGGGTCGTGAACTTGCCCTGCGTGCGCTGCATTTCGACCGAGGCGCCGATGCTCTTCGCGACCTTCGTCATCGCGGTCCAGGCCGTGGCCGAGACGCTGCTGTCGGCCTCCACCAGCACCCGGTTGTTCCGGTAGTCCATCGCCCACGCGGTGCCCGGCACCTTGGGCGCCGAACTCAGCGTGGTCGCGGCCGAGTTCAGCTCGTTCATGCTGTACTTCACGACCTTCGCCTCGGCGCCCGCCTTCGTCACCTCGGCCGCGGTCTTCGCATCGGTCACCGCGACGACCGTACGGCCGCCGGAATCGACCCAACTGCCCGCCGTGCGGGCCGCACCGAGCTTCGCCGCCAGGGCGGAACCCTTGTCCGCGGGTGTCTGCGGCGCGCTGAGCGTGGCGGCGGACGTGCCGGAAGAGTCGCTGGCCATGGCCGCCTGAGTGACCATGGCACCTCCCAGCAGGAGTCCGCCGACGGCCGTCAACCGTGTGACGCGCCGGATGACCCGTCGTCGTGCGTGCCTCATGCCTGGCTCCCGAACCCCGAACGTGCGGTGACGACACCGCGGGGCCCTCCGGTCGTTGAGTGCCCTTCCTCCATACGTGGCCCGGCACCGTCCTGTTCACCGAACAGCGGACCGGCTTCGGCCGCTACGGCCAACGGGCGTGCCGCAGGGCCGAGTTGGCCTCGGTGCTGTCCCGCCGGAGCCCGCTGCTCCTCGCCCCGGCTGCCATGATGACCCGATGCGTGTGCTGATGCCGGTCCCCGACCACGACTTCGACGTCACCGAGGTGGCCGTGCCCTGGCGGCTGCTCACCGACGCCGGGCACGAGGTCGTCCTCGCCACCGAGCGCGCCGGGACCCGCCCCGCCGCGGACCCCCGGCTGCTGACCGGCGTCCTCTTCGGACAGCTCGGTGCCGAGGACGAACCCAAGCGGTTCTACGAACAGCTCACCCGGGCACCGGAGTTCGGCGCCACCGTCGCCTGGGCGGACCTGGACGTGACCCGCTTCGACGGACTGCTGCTGCCCGGTGGACACGCGCCCGGCATGCGCCAGTACCTGGGATCTCCCGAACTGACCGGCAAAGTCGCGGAGTTCTGGGGACTGGGCCGCCCGGTCGGCGCGATCTGCCACGGCGTCCTCGTGGCGGCCCGCACCCAGGACCCGGACACCGGCCGCAGCGTGCTCGCCGGACGCCGTACGACCTGTCTGCCCAAGTACATGGAACGCACCGCCTACTTGACCACCGCCTGGCGCCTGGGCCGCTACTACCGCACCTACCCCGCCTATGTGGAGGACGAGGTGCGGGCCGCCCTCGACGACGCGGACACGCAGTTCGAACGCGGCCCCAGGGAACTCACCCGGCGCGGCACCGCGAGCGACGACACGCACGCGTTCGTCGTACGGGACGGCAGCTATCTGTCGGCGCGCTGGCCCGGAGACGCCTACCTCTTCGCCCGCGCGTATCTCGACCTGCTACGGGCACCCGCGGGTGCTTAGACTGCCGACCATGGACGAGACCCCGCTGGACCGGCTCGGCACGAGCCAGTACCTGCTGATCACGAGCTACCGCAAGAACGGCTCCCCGGTCGCCACCCCGGTGTGGGTGGTCCGCGACGGCGAGACACTCGGTGTCTGGACGGTCGCCGACTCCTGGAAGGTCAAGCGCATCAGGGCCCGCGCCGATGTCCTCGTCGGCCCCTGCGACCTGCGCGGCAACCCGACCGGCAACCAGGTCCCCGGCACCGCCGAGATCTGCGACCCCGA
This sequence comes from Streptomyces sp. NBC_01478, assembly GCF_036227225.1. Classification (GTDB taxonomy): domain Bacteria; phylum Actinomycetota; class Actinomycetes; order Streptomycetales; family Streptomycetaceae; genus Streptomyces. The sequence continues at coordinate 10,820,966 of NZ_CP109444.1, forward strand.
GACCACCGCCCACTTCCGCACCCTCATCAAGCGCAAGTACGGCCTCACCGGCCGTCTCACCCTCCTCGGGAGCCGCCTGCGCCGAGGCCTCGACGGCACCGTCGGCATCCGCGTGACGCTCGCACCCTGAGGACGAACCCCTTGCCCACTCAACCCTGGGAGTGCCCGTGGACCCCGCGCTGACCCCGGCCGAGCTGCGGCTGCGGCAGGAGCGGGTCGTCTTCGCCCGGATGCGCAGCACCCAGGACCGGGTCGCCGACGCGATCACCGCGTTCGCCGGCACCATGCTCTTCGTCTATCTGCACGCGCTGTGGTTCGCCGTCTGGATCGCCCTCAACGAAGGGCTCCTCGGCCACGTCGGCATCTTCGACCCGTACCCCTACGGGCTGCTCACGATGATCGTCAGCCTGGAGGCCATCTTCCTGTCGACCTTCGTCATGGTCAGCCAGAACCGCCAGGCGGCCCGCGAGAACGTCCGCGCCGACCTCGACTTCGAGACCAACCTCCGCTCCGAGGTGTGGTCCGCCCACATCGGTGCCGCGCTGGGCCTCGACCCCCGCGAGATCGAACAACGCGTCCAGGAACTCCTCACCGAGAACCGCGCCAAGATGAACAGCGGGACGCAGAAGCCGAGTTGAGCATCCGCAGGACACAACAGGAAGGGGCCGCAGCTCTCGCGCTGCGGCCCCTTCACTTCGTACGGCGGTACGGCGTTGTGCTACGACGCGTCGAGCACCGTGCCGGTCAGCTCCGGGCCGCCGCTCTGCGGGTTGCCGTTCTCGTCCACGGCCACGAACCGCACGGACTCGGGCTGTTCCGTCACCTGGTCCTTGATCGTCGGGAGGCTGATCTCCGTGCCGGCCCGTCCCGCCGGGACGGAGGTCCAGAGGAACAGGCCCGTCACCTTGGACAGCGGGCGCTCCGGCGCGGGTTCCTCACCGGAGTTCTCGCCGAGCCACTGCGGGTCGACGTCCAGGGTGGACAACTCCGGGCCCGTGGCGACCGGTTGGACGATGAACGAGGGGTTCAGCTCCACGTCGGCGGGCGTGGACAGCGTCACCTTCCACGTGAGGGGCTGTCCCTCGGCGACCCGGTCGGCGACCGGGGTGACGGTGAACGTGGGCATCGGGTCGTCGTTCTCGGCGGTCACCCCACCGCGGTGGGCGCCGATCACCGCGCCGTGCACCGCCTTCACGAAGATGTCGTGCTGGCTGCCGTAGTCGAAGCGGGTGTTGCCCTCGACCTTCACCGGTACGTCGATGTCGTGGCCGCCGGGCCGTACCGTCACCAGTCGTGACGTGGCCCGGCCGGTGGCCGGGTCGGCGACGTAGAGGCGCACCTGGCCGTTGCCCCGGCCCGACACCCGGACGGGGACGCGGTACGTCCTGACGCCCGAGTCGCCTTCCTTGACGGTGAGCCGGCCGATGTCGACGCGGGGGAGCGGGGCCGCGGTGGCCGCCGGAGTGCCGGGGCGCCAGCCCCAGGCGTCCATCAGCCAGGCCTGGCCGGAGCGCGAACGCGGGGTCAGGACAAGGGACTTGACGTGCTTCAGGTCGAGCCCGGCGTGGGAGGCGGCGGTGAGCGGGACGCGGACCTCGCGGGCCCAGTAGGAGGCGGTGCGCTCGGTGCCGGGCAGGCCGTCGACGCGGACGCGACCGAGGGTCGCGCGGTGGCCGGCGGTGTCGGTCAGGGAGACGTCGAGCTGGGTGCCGGTGCTGTTGGGCGGCACGATGACGCGCAGGGCGAGGCTCTTGGCGCCGCCGAGGGAGACCGGCTTGTCGGGACGTACCGTCACCGCCGAACCGGCCGCGGACCAGCGCAGCGCGAGCGCGCGGCGGCCGACCTCCTTGGCGGTCTCCCAGGACGCGAAGTGCGGAGAGCCGCCCTTGGTGTCCGGGCCCAGACAGGCGACGGCCGGGTCGGGGTCCACGGCGGAGCACAACCGGCCGCCGGACACGGTGACGTGGCCGTCCGGCAGGAATCCGGCGCCACGGTTCGCGCCCACCGCGTGGGTGAGGACGCGCGCCGGGTCCGCCGAGGGCGCCCGGCGGCCCGAGCCGTCGAGCAGCTCGCGCGCCCGGTCGTCCCCGGCGACGAACAGCCGTGCCGCCGTGGCGATGTAGGTGGAGCCGACCTTGTGCTGCTGGTCGGCGGTCAGACGGGTCGCGGCGCCCGGCGAGCACACCGCGTCACGCTGGTCGGGGTCGTCGTAGAAGTCGTCCTCGGCGGGCGCCTGGGCCTGGCCCGGCGTCCACTCGGTGTTGAAGAAGTTGTGGTCGGCGCCCTCGACGTAGACCGCGCTGTGCAGGGCCGTTCCCTTGCTGACCCCGCGTGTGCCGTCGACGTAGACCTCGCCCTGGAGGTCGGAGACGTCTCCGTCGCAGCCGGGCAGGATCGTCACCGACGGCACGTCGGCCACCGGGTTCTGGCCGAAGATCGTGGGGCCGATGAGGACCGTGCCGCGGATCTTCCAGCGCACCGGGCCGCGGTAGCCGTCCTGGGCGGCCGGCGGCGGGTAGAGGCTGTCCATCGCCGCGCGGTTGACGCCCTCGCCACCGCGCGAGTGGCCGATCAGCAGGACCCGGGAGAGGTCGGCCGGCGGTGCGTTCCGGACGACCGCCGGAGCCGTCCGGGGGTGGGCGGACCAGTCGGCCCAGTGGGCCAGGTGGAGCCGGACCAGCGACGAACGGGCCTGCGCGCCGGCGTCCTCGGCCTCGGCGTCCTGGGCGTTGATGCCGTTCGCGGAGATCGACACCGTCACATAGCCCTGGGAGGCGAGGAGTTGCTGGTCGCGCAGATAACCCCGGTAGCTCGGGACGGACTTGGTGCCGGTGGGGCAGGGCCAGTCGCCGGTGATGTCCTCGGTGCCCGGCGTGTAGCAGGTGTAGTGACGGCCGTGCAGGAACAGCGCCAGCGGCCGCTTGCCGGTGGCGCCCTTCGGCGCGACCACGACGGCCTTCATCTCGATCGGCTGCGGATACCCGGGCAGACGGACGGAGTTGAGCGTGTACTCGCCGGTCGTCGTACGGTACGTGCCCGCCTTGCCGGGATCGATCGCGCCGGCCGGGAGCGGGACCGCGGGCCGGGCGGCGGCCTCTGAACGTCCGCTGCCGGAGGCGCTGTTGTCACCGGCGACGTCCAACCGGCGCCCGGCGGCCAGTACTTGAAGATCGTCGAGTTGCTCGGGCGCGACGGCGCCGAGACCGAGCCGGAACGTCCGTCCGTCCTTCGCCGGTGCCGGTACGCCGAGGAGCCGGCTCCCGGCGTGGAACTCCACGCGCGCGTCCCCCATGGGCACCCGGGTGCCCGAGCGCCACACCAACTGCCGCGCGGAGCCCTTCCCCGTGATCCGCCATCCCGGCGGAAGCGTGCCGTCGTCTGCCGTCGCCGTCGCCGTGAACGATCCGGCGTCCGACGGTGGCGCCGCCTGCGCCGACCCGGACATCCCTCCCGCCACCGCGAGCACCGTCGCGGCCGTGACCCATATTCGCCGGGCACGGAACAATGTGTTCTCCTCCTCGAACCCCAGACACGGGTGCCCCGGTGGTCCCGGGAGCCCCTCGCGCCCCGGAGGACGGGAAGCGGAGACTGTGGGTTGCCTGTGGAGGAGGATTCGGCCGATCTTCGACGGGTGGGTCCGGAACCGGGCCCGAACCCGGGCTGGCGGCACGGCCGTTCAGGAACCGCCCGCCGGTCGAAGCCGACCGGTGGCCAACTGCTCTGCCGGCCCGGCCGGTCGGGCCGTCAGTGCCAGGCCCGGTACGGCTCGTCGAGGAGTTGGAAGACGGGCTCGCCCCGCACCGGGTCCTTGGCCGTGGACAGCCGGACGCGGTCGCCGCTGTGGATGCCGATGGGCGGGCCGATGACCCGGCCGCGCACCACGAAGCCCTCGGCCATCTCGATCAGCGACACATTGCGGGCGGCGGGGGTGTTGCGGTGCACCACCGTGGAGTGGCGGACCGTGCCGGTGCCCTCGCTGCGCTCCGTGCGCAGGTCGCCGCCCTGGCAGACCGGGCACAACAGCCGGTGGTACATGGCGGTGCCGCACCAGGTGCAGCGCTGGAAGAGGATGGTGTCCCCGTCCGCGGTGGGCGGATCGAGGACGCCCGCCGGGGAGCCGACTGCCGGACGGGTCGCGAATCCTGAGTGGTGGTACACGCTGTCAACTCCCTGCGCTAGGCCGGAATCCCGCGCGCGGCCGAGCCGGGCACGCGGGTGCGCGGTTCGTCGTGCCACCGTGCACGACCACAGCGTATGGCACTCAGTGCCAAGCGTAAAGATACTGCGTACCCTTTGCTTTTCCTGTTCAGCCGCTGCCGAGCGCCGTCTCGATCTCCTGCACCACGCGCCACAGCGGCACCCCGCGCCGGGAGACGACCACCACGACGTCCTCGGGCCCCTGCTCGACGAGGGGCGGCACCGGCGGGTGTCCGAAGGCGGACTGCACATATCCCAGCGCGTGGTCCACCTCGGCACCCGCATCGCGCTGCCCGTCCGAACGCAGCCAGGAACGCAGGGCGTTGTTGTGCGCCGCGACCACGGCGGCCGCGATCACGTCCGCGTGCAGGGTCCCGTCGCGCCGGCCGGCGAAGCGCCCGCGCAGATAGTCGGCGAGGGCACGCTCGTAGCGCCACACGACCGACAGTTCGTAGGCGCGCAGTCCCGGCACCTTCTTGGTGAGGCGGTAACGCTGCACGGAGAAGGTCGGGTTCTCGTTGTACATCCGCAGCACGAGCCGGGCCGCGTCGCAGACCCGCCGCACGGGCTCGTGCTCGTCGCCGCCGGACGCGAGGAAGGCCGTCATGTCGGCCAGGCAGCGTTCGTGGTCGGGGAAGACCACGTCCTCCTTGGACGGGAAGTAGCGGAAGAACGACCGCCGTCCGACCCCGGCCAGCGCCACGATGTCGTCGATGGTGGTCTGTTCGTAGCCCCGCTCCAGGAACAACTGGAAGGCGGCCGCCACCAGGGCGTCCCGCATGGGCGGCTTGGAGCTCATGGACGGGAACGTAGCACCAGGTGGCACGGATGGCACTCAGTGCGCTCACGGTGGGGAACTGAGTCCCCTCGGGAAGATCGTCCGCCCGGCCGGATCGTATGGAGCGATGCCACCGAAGCGATCAAAACAGTCGATACGATCCGCGGCATAGAGTGACCGCGACCAGTTTCGCGTTCAGGGGGACCCATGCGACCGCACGTCGACCAGCGCCATGAGCGGGTGCTCGAACTCGTCCGCGAGCGCGGCAGCCTGCGGGTCGCCGACCTCGCGGCCGAACTCGGCGTCTCCGCCGTCACCTTGAGGCGTGACGTGGAAGCGCTGGCCGGCCAGGGCCGAGTGCACCGGCTGCACGGCGCGGTGGTGTGGCCGGGCGGCGGGAGCACCGCCGGGGCGCGGGCACGACAGGAGCCCGCCGCGGCCACGGCGTCCACCGCGTCCGCCGAGGGCGTCGTGATCGGAATGATCGTGCCGACCACCGCCTCGATCTTCGCCGACATAGTGCGCGGCGCCCGCGAGACCGTGGGAGCGCGGGGCGGCCGACTGGTGCTCGGGGTGTCCGGACACGGCGGCACGGAGGACGCCGTCCAGGCCGCGCACCTCCTCGCGGGCGGCGCCCAGGGGCTGCTCGTCGCGCCCAGTTGGCCGGGCGGCGCACCCGTCGGCGGCCAGGAACAGTGGCTCCTCGACCGGGGCGTGCCCACCGTGCTGGTCGAACGCTCCGCCCCGCCCGGCAACCCCGCGGCCGCCCTGGACCGGGTACGCACCGACCGCGCCCACGGAGCTGCGGTCGCCGTCGGCCACTTCGCCTCCCTCGGCCACCACCGGATCACCGCCGTACTCCAGGAAGGCCCGCACGCCGCGCAGATCATCGCGGGCTACGAGTCGGCCGTACGCTCCCTCGGTCTCGACGACGCCCGGGGCGCCCCGTCCGTCCGCGAACACGGCGACTACGAGTCGAGCGTGGACCACCTGGTCGACGCGGTCCGCGAGCGTGGAGTCACCGCCGCCCTCGTGCACAGCGACGAGGACGCCATCGTGCTCGTGCCCCGGCTCCAGGCACGCGGCATCCGGGTCCCGGACGACCTGGCGCTCATCGCCTACGACGACGAGGTCGCCCCGCTCGCCGACGTCCCGCTCACCGCCGTGGCCCCGCCGAAGCGCGCGGTGGGGGAGTCGGCCGCGCGGCTCCTGCTGCGGCGGATCGCCGAACACGGCACCGGACGCCGCCCGGCCCCGCGTCAACACATCGAACTCCTCCCCGAGTTGAGGATCCGCTCGTCCTGCGGAGGCAGCGCGCGCGCCCGCTGAGCACGGGCCGACCGTTTTGATCATTCCGCGCGAAACGCTCTCGGTGAACGCTCTCCGCGCACACTCTCGACCAAGGAGAACCGGCATGCCCGCCGCACCCCCGGCCCGTCCCCGCATCCTGTACGTCACCGACCTGGCGTACCCGGCACGCGGGCGCCGCTACGGCGACGAGGACATCGACCTGACGTCCCGGCTGCGCGCTGACTTCGACCTGGCGCTGTGTCATCCACTGGACGCCGCCGCGCTGATGGACGGCTTCGACGCGGTCGTGGTGCGCAACAGCGGTCCCGTCCTCGGCTACCAGAAGGAGTACGACGCGTTCCGCGAGCGCGCGCTCCGCACCGGGACCCGGGTCTACAACCAGCTCTCGGGCCGGGCGGACATGGCGGGCAAGCAGTACCTCCTCGACCTGAGCGCCGCCGGCTTCCCAGTCATCCCGACCGTCGACCGGGTCGAGGACCTGGACCGCCTGCCGCGCACGGACCGCTACGTCGTCAAGCCGAAACTCGGCGCCGACTCGATAGGCCTGGAGATCGTGACGGCCGACCGACTGCCCGCCCTGGCCGACGGGAGCGTCCTGGTCCAGCCGTGCGTCGACTTCTCGTACGAGGTGTCCTTCTACTTCGTCGACCACGACTTCCAGTACGCCCTGTACGCCCCGGACACCGAGCGGCGCTGGCACCTGGAACCGTACGAACTCGCCCCCGGCGACCGGGAGTTCGCGCAACGGTTCATCGACTGGAACAGCATCGACCACGGCATCCAGCGCGTCGACGCCTGCCGTGCCCCGGACGGCCGACTGCTCCTGGTCGAACTGGAGGACCTGAACCCCTACCTCTCCCTGGACGCGCTCGACGCCACGCGGCGGGACGCCTTCGTCGCCGCGCTGACGGCGTCCCTGCACCGGTTCGTCCGGGCGTCACCGTCCCGGGGCGAGTGAGCGCGTGCCGCGCTGAACTCCGGCGGCCGTGCGCGCGTATCTCTCCAGGGGGATGGCTCCGTGCGCGCGGAACGGAAGGAGAGCAGTGTGTCTACACCGCCCGAACCGGGATCGTCGTCCGGCGGCCCGGTCCTGGAACCGGCCCGAGTCCTGCGTCGCCGCCGCTCCGACAACCTCGCGGAGCTGCTGCGGGAGACCCGCCGGGACTCCTCCGTCTTCGAGTCCGTGCCGGTGCCCCGGACGATCTTCGGTTCCGAGGCCGAGACACAGGAACTGCCGCCCGTACCCGGTGAGTTGCACCCGCTGTCGACGACGGGTCCGTTCGGGTCCGAGCCGGCCACCGGTCCCTTCGGGCCAGGGCTGCGCCGGGCCGCGATCGTCGTCGGGGTGAGCGCCGCCGCTCTGGTCGGCTTCGCCTGCGCCCTCCTGCTGCCCGGCCGGGGAGAGGCCAGCACCGCCCAGCCGGTCGCCACACCGACCCCGGTGGTGTCCGCCACGGTCACCACCACGGCCGACCCGGACGGCGCCGGCACCCTCCGCGAGGGCGACAGCGGCTCCGAGGTGAAGGAGCTGGAGGAACGGCTCCTGCGCATCCCCAACGTCTACGAGAACGGCTCCACCAGCGGCACGTACGACGCGACCCTCACGGCCGCGGTCGCCCGCTTCCAGCTCTGGTACGGCATCCGGGGCGACGAGAACGGCGTGTACGGCGACGACACCCGCAAGGACCTGGAGTCGCGCACGACGCTCGACGCCGGCCAGTAGTCGCACGGTGTTTCGAACACGTGGCAAGGCCTGCGGAAAGTCGGCGGCCGTGGGGCCGTAGCGCCTCATCATGGACAGTGCGGCGCCGCAGGTCGGCGGTGTCGTGCCCGTTCCGAACCGAAGGCCACGCCGATGAGCGGCTCGCGCGTCCCGGGTCTGATCCTGCCCGGAGTCCTTCTGCTGGCCCTCGTCGTGGGCGTGTTCTGGTACTGGCTCCACCGCGACGACGACTGACACCCCGACCCGGGGTCCGGATCAGCGTCCCGTGCTGTGCCCGACCAGCGCCTCGGTCACCGCACGCACGCTGCGCGCGATGTGCTGGAGCTGGAGCACCTCGGCGGCGTACAGCTTGATGGTGTGCTCGATGACCGACTCGGGCAGGCCGATGCCGGGCAGGTCGGCCCGCGCGGTCTGCAGGGCGGTGCGGGCCACGCGGATCTCGTGCTGGACCTGGATCTGCGCGTGCCGGGCGAGCAGCACGGGGTGGCGGATGAACGCGGGGTAGCTGGCGTAGCGGGCCGGCACCAGCTCGCGCAGCCACTTGGCCGCCGAGCGCTCCCAGTCGTAGCTGCCCGGGGTCTTGACCTGGCAGGGCCAGTCCTGGCTGATGCGCGTGGTGGTCAGTTGCATGTCATCGCTTCCGGATGTGCGGCGTCGCGGGGGTGGGTCGACGGTGGGTGGCGGCCCCGGCCCAGGGGATGACCGGGGCCGCCCTGGGCGCTCGCGCAGGCGATGCCCTACCGAACACACCCGGCGCCGACGCGGGTAGGAGACGGCGGCTGGGTGTGCTCGTGCGAGGGCCCCGGGAGGCAGGTGTCGCCGGCGCGGCGGGTGGAGCGGAGATGCGCATGGGCGGACCGGGCTTTCTCGGGGCGGGTGCGATCCGTGAGCAGTATTTATATATGCCGTCCGCTTTGCAAGACGTATGAAAACATTCATGCGTGAAATAGGCGGATCGATGCCCTTTTGAAGTGATTCGAGAGGGGGGTGTCGGGTCAGTCCCGCATGAAGAACTGGTGCTGCTCGGCGATCTGTTCGTAGTCCTCCAGGCGGGCCTGGGTGCGCTCCGGATCGGCGTCCGTCATGGCCTGGAGCAGCGCGGAGGCCATCACGCCGGGCGCCGCGTACGAGTCGAAGACCAGGCGGGAGCCGGTGCCGGTGGCGAAGGTGACGTCGGCCTCGTCGGCCAGCGCGCCGAGCGCCAGATCGGTCACGAGGGCCACCTTGAGGCCGGCGCTGCGCGCCACCCGAAGCGCCGTGAGCGTCTCGTGCGCGTGCCGCGGCATGTCGAACGCCAGCAGCCAGGTGCCGCCCGCTTCGCGCGACTGGAGGATCGCGTCGTAGGCGACGCTGCCGCCCCGGGTCACCAGCCGTACATCGGGGTGGATACGGCGCGCGGCGTACGCGAAGTACTCGGCCAGCGAGACGGAGATGCGCAGCCCGAGGACGGTCAGCGGGGTCGACGCCGACAGATTGCGGCCGACCTCGATCAACCGGTCGGGGTCGGCGAAGTCCCGGCGCAGGTTCTCCAGGTTCTCGATCTCGGCGTCGACCGCGGCCTGCAGTTCGTTGCTGCGGTTCTCCTCGGCCGCCGGACCGCCCGCGAGGGTGCGCAGGGCGATCGCCTGCAGCCGCTCGCGCAGCGCGGGGTAACCGCTGAAGCCGACCGCCGCGGCGAACCGGGTCACCGAGGGCTGGCTGACGCCGACGCGCTCCGCGAGATCGGTGATGGAGAGGAACGCCGCCTCGGTGATGTGCTCGATCAGGTACTGGGCGATGCGGCGCTGGCCCGGCGACAGCCGTGGCCCGTCGAAGAGTTCCCTGAGTTGGGACGTCGGTGCCGCGCCGACTTCCGGGTCGGTTTTTCCCGAGGTGATCACGGATGCCTGGGCGCGTGCCTGCTGCGGCGATGGCACCGGTGCGCCTCCTTTGTCTCCCACAGCCACTCAACATAGCTCACAGAGCGTTGTGACCAGAGGGCGATCAGCGCCGGTAGATCGTGATCGAATGACCGACTTGATCGATCGGACGACTGCTGTCGATCAACTCGGCCAGTTTTCCCGTCGCCTTGTCGATCGAGGTGTCCGAAACGACCAACAGCCCGTGCACCTCGCGCAGCCCTGCCTTGCGCGGATCGGACGACTCGATGCCGTAGTACGACGGCACCCCACTGCCCTTGTAGACGAGCCAGATCCGCTCGCCCGCGTACCGCTCGCGGAGCCGGTCGGCGAGGCGGCCGAGGTCCTGGCCCCAGTCCACGTTGGAGTCGTGCAGCCGCAGATAGGTCTTCGACGGACCGCCGAACGCCTCGTTGGAGTACGGCAGATAGTACGGAAACGTCCGCAGCGAACTGACCGCGACGAACGCCACCAGCACCCCCGTGGACAGCGCGGCCCACCGCCACCGCAGCGCCGGCACACAGGCCGCCGCGACCGCCAGGAACATCGGCACGAAGATCGCGTACCGCGTCCCGAAGTCCCGCGAGCCGTCCATCGCCGCGCCCAGCAGCACGGCGGTGGGCAGCAGCAGATACGGCGCCGCCGGCCGCGACCGCCGTACCGCCACCACCGCGACGGCACCCGCCGCCCACAGCGCGATCATGCCGAGCGGTGTCTTCACCAGCAGGGCCACCGGCAGGTAGTACCAGTGCGACCCGGTGTAGAGGTGCCCGAACAGGAAGCCCTGCCACGGGTAGTCCTCCAGACCGAACTGGATGCGCATCCCGTCGAGGAACGCCTGCGGGAACGGCAGCAGACCGACGACCTGCCCGCGCAGTCCGTGGATGACGGGCACCGGTTCGGTGGACGTGAACCGCAGCCGCGGATCGACGGCGAGATACGACGCCCAGACGACGGCGACCGTCACCAGCGCCACCACGGCCGCGCCCCCGACCCCGAGCACCAGCGCCCGCCGCCGGGCGGCACGGTCGGCCGGGCGGCGCGCGGACCACACCGACACGGCGGCCAGCAGCATCAGCACCGGTACGGCGGGCAGGGCGCTCATCTTCGTCGCCACGGCGGCCCCGAGCGCGGCCCCCGCGAGCGGGACGTACAGGAACGGGCGCCGTCGGGCCCGCCACAGCAGCCAGACCGACGTCAGCAGAAAGCCGGCCTGCGGCACGTCGAGGGTGGCCAGCGAGCCGTGCGCGACGACATCGGGCGAGAACGTGTACAGGGCGAGCGCCGCCAACCCCCGTGCCGCGCCCACGAGTTCACGGGCGAACGCGAACACGACCAGCCCGAACAGCAGGGTCAGCACGATCACCGGCAGCCGGGCCCAGAACATCAGCCGCCAGGGGTCGTTGCCCGACTCGTACAGCAGATGGCGGCCCAACTCCCCCTGATCGCCACGGTAGTTCGCATCGAAGTGCGGGTCGGCGAGGGCGATCCCGGCGGCGATCACCAGTTTCCCGAGGGGCGGGTGCTCGGGGTTGTAGTCGAGGCTGTACTCGCGCAGATAGACGGTGGCCGTGGCCACGTACACCGGCTCGTCGATGGTCGGTGTCTGCTCGACGGCGGTCGTGATCATCACGGCGGCCATCTGCGCGAGGAGCACCACCACCAGGAGCGGCAACAGCCACCGCCTGTGGCGCCGCAGCCCGGCGTGGAGGCGGGCCGGCCGGCTCTCCGTGGCGCGCGGCGGAGGGGGCCCGCCGTCGCCGAGCGTGCCGGGGTCGAGGACCGAGTGCTGTTCGCGCGCCATCATCCGCCCTGCGGTGAGGCCGGCCGCGCGGTGGCGGGAGCGAGCCGGAGCCGGGTCATGGCCCTACTGTCGCATCGCTCCCGCCACCAGGGGCGTCACCGCTTCAGGAGTCGTACCGACAGACCTTCCGCCGTATACACGGGTACGGCCCGCAGCTTGTCCGAGTTCAGCGTGATGCTGTCGAACTGGCCGCGCAGCGAGGAAGCGCTCAGGACCCGCACCGTGGAGCCCGCCGCCGGCGGGTGCTCGGCGTCGAACCGCAGGGACAGCGTGCTGCCCTTGCCGAGCGTCGCGCGCCGGGTGACCTCGACGGCGGGCTGGTGGCCCGAGCGCAGCGTGACCTCCAGGCCGGCGGACTGCTGGGCGTAGGTGCCGTGGATCTGCACGGACTCCGACACCCGCAGCGAGCCGCCGAGCACGCTCACGTCACCGTGGCCGAGCGCGTGCGCCGAACCGGCCACCAGCGCACCGGACTTGAGGACGGTCCCGCCGGTGTACGCGTTGTGCCCGGTCAGCGTGAGTGTCCCGGTGCCCTGCTTGGTCAGGCCGCCGCAGCCGTCGATGTCGTTGCGCCAGGCGTCGGCCGCGCCGAAGCCCCCGGCCGCCGCGTCGAGGGAGACGACGACATCGGAGTCGAAGGAGCCGTAACCGTCCGCCGCCGCGAAGAGGTTGAGGCGGCCCCACTGCTCGAAGCCGTCGAGCAGGACGTACCCGGAGGGCAGCGCGGTCGTGCGCAGCACCTCGCGCCGCTGGTCCGCGGAGAGGTACGGCAGCCGGGTCTCCAGCAGCACCTCCGCGCCCTTCGGCACGGTCAGCGCCTTGTCACGGCCGCTGCGGGTCAGGACGTAGGTGAACTTGGGCTCCACGACACGGGAGTTGGTGCTCCGGTCCGCGTACGGGTCGGTCGCGGTGGTTGCCGAGTGGGCGTAGGCGTACAGGGTGTCCGCCGTCGTGCCGGTCTTCGCCTCGAAGTAGGCGAGGGCCTGGGCGCGCGCCGCGGCCTTGAGCGTGGCGTTGGCCGGGTCGGCGAGCGTGGCGGCGGCCAGGGCGGTGGCCATGATGCGGCCGCCGATGACGTCGACCGTGGAGTGCATGCCGGCCATGATCCGGGTGTGGCTCAACTGGTAGGTGCGGGTGACCAGTTCCTGGAAGCGCTCCGGTACGGCGTACGCGTAGGCGAGGCCCGCCAGGTGGAAGGCGTTGGTGTGACCGCTGGGGAAGCCGCCGTCGTCGACCGGTGACGTGCTGCGCTGGCGCAGGAGTTGCGGGGCGACGACCACCTTGGAGTCGTAGACCGGGTAGCCGAGCGCGTCGACCGTGCCGGTGTCGACGACCTCGCTCTTCTCGTTCATGCGCCACGGACGCGGGTACTGGTAGGCGTACTTGCCGGGGTTGCCCGACGCGTAGTTGCCGCGCACGGTGTCGACGAGTTCGGCGACCTTGCCGAGCGCGGAGTCGTGCGAGCCGGCGCCGAGCGCGGAACCGGCGGGCGCGTCGGCCGGGACGGCGTCGCTGATCGTGGTGGCCGGGGTGCCGTCGGGGGCGCTGGTGATCGAAGTGACCGCCAGGGCACCGGACTTGTACAGGTCGGCCAGCGGACCCAGGCCCGCGATCATCGCGTAGCTCTGGTGCTGGCGGTCGTAGAGGAACGCCTCCTTGGCCTGCGCCTCGGTGCGGCGGGTGGTGAGGTCGACGCAGTAGCGCATGTTGGCGCGCAGGATCTCGGGGCGCAGCGGGGTGCCGGTGTTCCAGGCGGCGCCGGTCTTCCATATCTGGGCCATGCCGCCGAGGACCCGGACCACGGCGTTGGTCTCGGGCGTCAGGTTCGCGATGACGTTCGTCTTGTAGTCGTCGACGAACGCGAGCGGGGCCGTGGCGGCCTTGGCGTCCGCGGCGGCCAGCCAACTGACCAGCGTGGGCGCGGCGACCACCCCGGCGGAGGCGCCGAGCGAGGTCTTGAGGAAACCACGTCTGTTCACGGCGAGTCGACCGGCGTCAGTGCGGTGCCCGGCGGGTGACGGCATGGGTGTGCCTCTCTTGAGTTCTACGGCCGTTGCGGCCGGCCAGGTCCTGGGACCAGGGAGGGGTCGTGCGATCGGCTGTGGTTCGGGGTGCACCGTACGACGCGAGAAAGCGCATACGTCAACTGGTGCGTACGTGCGAAGATTTGCGCCGGGTCGTGTCCCGTCGGAGGGGGTTCGGCGTCCGGCGCGTGACCCCCGGGTGAACGGAGGCCGTGCGGTTCACAGGATCGTTCGGGCCAGCGCCACCGCGCCCTCGACGGGCGGTACCCGGATGGGCTGCGGCCGTGCCCCCGGCACCTGTTCGGCGAGCGCGCCGGTGAGGGCTTCGTACAGGCGGGGCTGGGCGAGGACGGTGCCGCCCGAGACCACCACGTCATCGACGGGGACGCCGCGTTCGGCGAGCCGTACGACGAGTGCGGCGAGAGACCGGCCGGCCTCGGCTATCACCTCGCGCGCGAGGAGCGAGCCGGCGTCGGCCGCGGTGAAGACGACACGGGCGTGGCGGCCCCAGTCGGCGGAGACGTCGGAAGCGCTTTCCAGCGCGGCGCCGAGCGCGGGCACTTCGGCCACGGCGAACGCCTCGACGAGGCCCAGGGCGAGTCGGTCCGGGGCCTCGCCCCGGTCGTGCGCGGCCCAGGCGGCGCGGGCCGCCTCGCGGACGAGACCGGCGGCGCCGCCCTCGTCGCCGAGTACGGCGCCCCAGCCGCCGACTTGGAGCCGGGTGCCGTCGCCGAGCAGGCCCACCGCGACGGAACCGGTGCCGGCCACCAGGCCGACCCCCTTGTCCAGTCCGGCGGCGGGGACGAGCAGTTCGGCGTCGCCCACGACGAGTGCCGGCACGCCGAGACGTTCTTCCAGCGCGGCCCGGATCTCGGCGCACTGGCGGGGTGTCTCACAGGCGTGCCCGCCCACGGCGACCGCGGACGGTCGCGCGTGCGCGGGCAGGGCGTCATGGAGCAGCGCGGTCAGCCAGTCGGCGGCGGTCGCGGGGTCGTGCGGCCGCCAGCCGCTGCTCGCACGGATGTGGTCGGCGACGACATCCGTGCCCGCGCAGGCGCGGAGATGTGTCTTGGTGCCACCCACGTCGATGCCGACCACGAGGGGCATGGAGTCCTGCACGGAACCTCTTTCGTCGTTGCGCTGTGCTGCGACGGTGGGCGAACCGTGTCCGGGGGAACGGCGGTTGAAGCACTCGGGAAGCCCCGGGACGGGCTTCTGACGGACCACGGCAGGCGAGTACCGTGACGTTCGTTAGGAAGTTAACTAACGAAGTACAGTGCGTCAAGAGTCGTCGCGAACTCGGTCACAGGGACCGTTGCCCGGGCCCGCGTGACGTCAGGACATCCCATCGCCGCATCCCATGGACACCCTCCGGGAGCGCGGCCTGTGAACTGGGGGAAGTGTGGAACACGTCGTGGCGCAGGCGTCTCGGCTGACCGAGAGCGCGAGCGCGGTGTTCGAGGTGCTGGCCAGAGCCGGCAGCGCGACCCGGCCGCAGCTCGCGACCCTCGCGGGCCTGTCCAAGCCGACGGTGTCCTCCGCCGTCGTGGAACTGGAGAACGTCCGGCTCGCCGCGCACTCCGGCACCGCCTCCGGCGGCACGGGCCGCAACGCGGCCGTATACCGTCTCGGCCCCGCCGCCGGTGCCGTACTCGCCGTCGACCTGGGCCCGGCGCTCACCCGGGTGCGCGGCTGCGCCCTCGACGGCACCCTGCTGGCCGAGGCCACCGGCCCACGGGAGGACGCGGCGGCCGCGGTCCGCGAGGCCCTCGACACACTGCCCGCCGGCACCCCGCTGCGCACGGTCGTCGTCGCCGTCGGTGATGTCGCCGCGCGGGACCGGGCGGGCGCCGGGATGCGTCCCGCGACCGCCAAGGCGGGCCCGGTGTTCGACGCCATGACGGTCGCGCTGCCGCCGGATGTGCCGGTCCACCTGGAGAACAACGTCAACTGCGCCGCGCTCGCCGAGCTGCACGAGGGCGCCGCCCGGGGCCGGCTCTCCTTCGGCTATCTGCGGATCGGCGTCGGTATCGGTCTCGGCATCGTCGTCGGCGGCCAGGTGCTGCGCGGCGCGAACGGCGCGGCCGGTGAGCTGGCCCGGCTGCCCTACCCCTGGGACGACGCCGTGGAGCCCCGCAGAGAGGCCCTGGAGGAGTACGTCGGCGCGCGCTCGCTGCTGCGCCGGGCGGCGCAGGTCTGGCCGGACACCGGCGAACCGTGCCCCGGCAGTGCGGACCGGCTCTTCACGCTGGCCCGGCAGGGACACGGCACGGCGAGCGCACTGGTCGGCCGCCACGCCGCCGACGTGGGCAGACTCGCCGCCGCCGTGGCCGCCGTACTGGACCCGGGACTGATCGTCCTCGGGGGCAGTACGGGCACGGACCCGCAGCTTCTGCCCGGGGTGCGGGCCGAGCTGGGAAGGCTGAGCTGGCCCACCGAGGTGGTGAGCAGCACGGTCGGTGATCTCGGCACCGTGGTGGGCGCCGCCCGGCTCGCGGTCGCCAGAGGAGTCCAAACCGTGACCGATGGTGCGGGGGCGAAGGATTGACGGCCTCCGACTCGGTCTGCCAATGTCCGGACAAGCGCTTTCTAAGTCGGTCGGGACATCGACTTGGGGTGAGCCTCCCGCCCGTACGCGACGTACGGCAACCGCATCAGGGTGAGCTTGTGCGGCAGCGGCCGAGAAGGCCGGGGATGTCACCCGTTCAGAATGGCGAGGCCGGGCGAGGCCGCGCCCCCGGAAAGCGAAACTCTCTGCACAATGCACCCGTGCCGCCTCGGCTGGCGCCGTGCTTCTTCCGCTACGAAGAAAAGGGTTCGAAGATGACCAGTGTGAGTATGCGGCGCTCCCGCCGACTCGGCCGCCACGGCATCCGCCGCCTGGTTCCTCTCGCCGCCGCGGCCTCCGCAGGAGCCCTCCTGCTCTCGGCCTGCGGGGGAGGATCCGGCTCGGGCGGGACCTCCAAGTCCCTGACGTTCTGGATCTCCACGGTTCCGGGACAGGACGCGGGCTGGAAGAAGCTGGTTGCCCAGTACAAGAAGGAAACCGGCGTCAGCGTCAAGCTCGTCAACATCCCCTACGACGGCTACCCGACGAAGCTGCACAACGCCGCGCAGGCGAACTCGCTGCCCGACGTGGCGGACGTGCCGGCGCTGGACCCGATCTGGTCGAGCAAGCTGATCGACCTCAGCTCCATCACGAACAACAAGACCAACAAGATCAACGCCAACTTCCTCGCCAAGGACTCGTCCGGCAAGGTGCTGGCCATCCCCTCGGACGTCACCGCGTCCGGTCTCTTCATCAACAAGTCGCTGTTCGAGAAGGCCGGCGTCGCCGTCCCGGCCTCGCCCTCGGACACCTGGACCTGGACCGAGTTCATCGCGGCGGCCAACAAGGTCCGCGAGAAGACCGGCGCCAAGTACTCCCTGACCTTCGACCAGTCGCCGTCCCGACTGCGCGCCATGGTGTACGAGATGGGCGGCAAGTACGTCCACGCGGACTCCTCCGGCAAGTTCTCGGTGGACGACGCGACCAAGAAGGCCGTGAAGTACTTCGTCGGCCTGAACGACGACAAGGTCATGCCGAAGTCGGTGTGGACCAGCGGCGCCGACCCGTCGGCCATGTTCCAGAGCGGTGACGTCGTCGCCTACTGGTCCGGTGTCTGGCAGGTGCCCGCCTTCGCGGACAGCATCAAGAAGTTCGAGTGGGCGAGCGTCCCGACCCCGGCCCAGCCGGTGCAGGCCAGTGACGTCAACAGCGGCGGCATGATGGTCGGCTTCAACAACAACAGCGCCGCGGCCACCGCCGGGAAGAAGTTCATGTCCTGGGTGTACGAGCCGAAGAACTACACCGAGCTGGTCGAGAGCTCCGGGTTCCTCCCGGTCGAGAGCGGCCTGAGCCCGAAGTACCCCTTCAAGTCGGCGGCGGCGCAGGCGGCGTTCAAGCTGTACAACGAGGAGATCCCGCTCTACGCCCCGATCTCGGGATACTTCAACGGCGCGCAGACGGCCTGGGTGCTGAAGGGCAAGAGCCTCACCACCGACCCGACCAAGACGGAGCTCGGCAAGGCGATCAACGGCCAGCAGTCGGTCGACAAGGCTCTGGACAACATCGTGGACGGCTACAACACGGCGGTCGGCAGCGGATCGTAGGCCCAAGGGCCCGGGCGGCGGGGATCGAGACACCGCCGCCCGGCCCTGGCCGTCCACGAGACGCCGGGCTCACGGTCGGAGCCCACAGCAATCCATTCCACCAGCACGGAAGTCAGGAAGATGACAAAAAGCGCCGCGGACGTGTCCGTGAGGCCGCCCAGGAGCCGAAGCACCTACACCCTCGCGCCGCTCGTCCTCATCGCGGCCAACGTCGTGCTCTTCGCGCTGTTCTTCGTGTGGCCGGCGGTGATCGGGCTCGTCTACTCCTTCACGAACTACACCGGTGTGGGGGCGTTCCAGTTCATCGGACTGGACAACTACCAGAACCTGTTCGGCGACTCCACCTTCTACGACGCACTGTTCCGGACGCTGCTCTACACCGTGCTCGTCGTCCCGCTGAACTTCGTGCTGTCGCTGCTCATCGCCAACCTCGTGGTGAGCAGGCAGGCCAAGGGCGCCTCGTTCGCCCGCGTCATCTTCTTCGTCCCGTGGCTCATCTCGCCCATCGTCGTGGGCGTCCTGTGGCGGTGGCTGTTCGGTGAGAACTTCGGACTGATCAACTACGTCCTCGAGAAGTTCGGCGTGCACGCGATCGCGTGGCAGTCGAACGCGGACCTGTCGCTGGGCGTCGTGGTGATGGCCGGTGCCTGGTGGGGAACGGCCTTCTCGATGCTGCTGTTCATCGCGGCGATCAAGAACGTACCGGTGTCGTACTACGAGGCGGCCTCGCTCGACGGTGCCGGTCCCTGGCGCCAGTTCAGGAGCATCACGCTGCCGAGCATCGCGCCCACCTCGTTCATCGTCATCCTGCTCAACACGATCAACGCGATGAAGGAATACCCGCTGTTCGTCTCCCTCAACAACGGCGGACCCGGAACCTCGAACAACCTACTCGTCCAGTACATCTACGAGACCGGCTTCAACCGGGGCCAGATCGGCTACGCGAGCGCCGCGTCCTTCGTGCTCATGCTCATCCTGATGGCCGTCGCGATCATCCAACTGGTCGTCAACCGGCGGGTGGAGAACCGATGACAACCACAGACACGCCGCGTCCGGTCGACGCCGATTCCGTCCGGACCCCTTCCAAGAGGCGGCAGCGCAGCCGGCGCGACGGCGGCCTTCGGAGCGCGGTACCCGCGACGACTCTGCTGTGGATCCTGGCCGCCCTCTACGGGCTGCCGGTGCTGTGGTTCGTCCTCAGCTCCTTCAAGCCGGCGGGAGACCTGTTCTCCCTTCCGCTGACGGTGCTTCCGCACAACCCCACCGTGTCGGGCTACAAGGCGGCGTGGGACAGCGCCAACTTCTCCCAGTACTTCATCAACACGGCCATCGTGTGCGTGATCACGACGATCCTCACGGTGGGCGTCAGTTGCTGCACCGGCTACGCGCTGGCGAAGTACAACAACCGGTGGCTGAAGTTCTTCTTCATCTGCATCCTGGCCACCACGATGCTGCCGTCCGAGGTCATGCTCGCCCCCGAGTTCCTGGTGGTCCGCGACCTCGGCCTCTACAACTCCTTCGGCGGGATCATCCTCCCGGCCGTGCTCACCGCGACCGGCTGCTTCATGTTCCGCCAGTTCTTCCTGACGGTCCCCGACGAACTCGTCGAGGCCGCCCGCATCGACGGCGCGCGTGAGCTGTCGATCTTCCTGAGGATCATGGTGCCGATCTCCCGGCCCATCATGCTGACCCTCGCGATCCTGTCCTTCCAGTGGCGGTGGAACGACTACATCTGGCCGCTGCTGATGCTGAACGACCCCAACAAGTTCACCGTGCAGATCGGCATCCAGAGCCTCGTCGGCGCGCAGAACATCAACTGGTCGGTGCTGCTCGGCGGTTCGGTCATCTCCATGATCCCGCTGATCCTCATCTTCCTGGTCTTCCAGCGTTACGTCATGAGCGCCGACATCAACGCCGGACTGAAGGACTGACCTTGCCCAGCCCGCTCGACGACGCGTTCGTGCGTGCGGCGGCCCGCGCCGCCGACGGGTCGGCCGCCCCACTGGCGGCCGACCCGGACGAGGAACCCGCCGGTGTGACCCACCGTGTGCTGGCCCGCCGGGTGAAGACTCTGGTCGCGGCGTACCGTTCCCCGGACTCGGCCCTGCACGGCAGCGGACAGGCCGTCGCCGCCGCGCTGACCCACCTCCGCGCACTCCGCGCCGCGCAGACCGCCACCGGCCTCTTCGCCGGCGGCGACAACGTGCAGTCACCGCCGGACTCCGCGTTCACCGTCAACGACGTGTGCGACGCGCACGTCCTCGCCGCGGGCGCGGGTCCGGAACTGCGCGACGTCACGGCCGCGCTCGCCGAGATCGCCCGCGCCGCCTCCGACAGTCTCCTGACCGGCGGGGTGCACACCCCGAACCACCGCTGGGAACTGGCCGCGGCGCTGGCCCGCCTGCACCGCTCGTTCCCCGACTCCCGGCTGCTCGACCGCGTCGAACAGTGGCTCGCCGAGGGCGTCGACATCGACGCGGAGGGCCTGTACTCGGAACGCAGCGCCGTCTACGCCTCCCACGTCTCCAACCCGTCGCTCCTGCTGCTGGCCGACGTCCTCGACCGCCCCGACCTGCGGGACGCCGTCGAACGCAACCTCACCGCGACCCTGGACCTCATCAGACCGGACGGCACGGTGGAGACCGTCCACTCCCGGCGCCAGGACCAGAGGGGCCGCTTCCCGCTGGCGCCCTACCTGCCGCACTACCGGCTGCTCGCGATCCGCACCGGCCGGGGCGACTTCAGCCGAGCGGCACACCGGGCGGCGGCCGGC
Source organism: Streptomyces sp. NBC_01478 (assembly GCF_036227225.1). GTDB lineage: Bacteria > Actinomycetota > Actinomycetes > Streptomycetales > Streptomycetaceae > Streptomyces. The sequence continues at coordinate 10,841,626 of NZ_CP109444.1, forward strand.
GGCATCGACGACCCCGACCTGCTCGCCGCGACCCTCCTCACCCCCGACCTGTGCCGCCCGCTGCCGACACCGGAGCCGGAACTCCTGCCCCGCGACCGGTACTTCACCACTGCCCGGCTCGCCTCACACGTCTCCACCACCACGCACAGCGTCCTGTACGGCGGCTCGGACGTGCCCGAGCACCGGCGCATCCGCTCGGGCCTGGCCTGCAACCCCACCTTCCTGCGCCTGTTCGCCGGCGACGCCGTCCTCGACGCGGTCCGCCTCTCCCGGGGCTTCTTCGACCTGGGCCCGTTCCGCGCCGCCGACATGCACCAGCTCGCCGACAACCGGTACCGGCTCACCGAAACCCTGACGGCCGCCTACTACCAGCCGCTCCCGCCGGACCGGCGACGCGACGACGGCGCCTACCGCCTGACGGACGAGGGACGCTTCTCCGCCGCGCTGTCCTTCCCGGACCGGCCCCGCGACGAGGTCTCCCACACGACGAGCGTCGAAGCGGTCCTGCGGGAGGACGGTGCCGATCTGCGCATCGACATCAGCGGACCACGGGTGCCCTGGTGCCTCGAACTGACCTTCCGGCCAGGGGGAGTTGTAGCGGGCGCAACCCCGATCGGCGACGGACGCCGGTGCCTGACCACCGGACCGATGACCTACCGGGTCGGCGCCGACGAGATCCGCGTCGAGGTCGAGGTCGAGGCGGGCGAACCTCTCGCCGGACCGGACCGCGGCGACGTACTACGGTACGACCCGGGCCAGGACCACACGGTGGTGGGCGGCACCGACGCGACGACCGGAAACCGCGTGTACTTCGGCGGAAACGGCCCCCAGACACTGAGCGTCGCCCTGCGCACCAGCCGCCCCGCACCTGTCTTCTGACCCCGACGACCCACGCCACGGCCACCTCCGGTATGAAGGGCTGATCCACCCGTGCACCTCCTCCACCAGCGCGGCCCGCTGCACGACCTCCCCGACACCCCGGAGGCCTACGACGCGGTCCTCGCCGACGTCGTCGAGCAGGCCCTGCGCCGCATCACCCCGGAGGGCAACCTCGAACACCCCGACTGCAACGACGACATCGGGGACACCTCGCTCGGCATCACGTCCCTGCTGGCCTTCGCCTGGCAACGCGGCAAGGACCCGCGGCTCCCGGAGGCGGTACGGCGCAGCCTCGCCTTCCATCTCCGCGAGCGCGTCTACACCGAGGACAACCCCGGCTACCCGAACCTGAAGGTCCGCAACTCCGGCCTCCCGTACGCCCGTTACGTCCTGGAGGCGGGCGCCCACCCCATCGGCGACTGGCCGAGCACGGCGTGGGCGCTGCTCCAGGCGGTCGACATCCTGGATGCGACGGACGGGCTCGTCGACGACGAACAGCGCACCGCGCTGGTCGAGTTGGCGCTCGGCTACTGGCGCTGGCTCACCGAGGCGACCTTCTTCAACCCGCAGGAGGCCGGCAACCAGGCGATCGGCTGTGTGGTCGGCGGCTTGATGCTGGCCCGCCATCTCCCCCCGGCGGAAGGGGAGTTGGTGCGCGAACGCGCGCTCACCGTGTACGGCGAGGAGATCCGGGCCCATCGGGTGAGCGACCGCGGCGCCCTCCTCCCGCCCGAGCACGGCGGCGCGTACGACAACAACTACGGCCCGATCTCCCTCTCCTTCCTCGCGCGGGCCCACATCGTCAGCGGCGAGGACGTCTTCGCCGAGGACGGGGAGGCGCTGGCCCGCTACATCGACGCCCGCCTCACCAACGGCGGCTTCGACAACGGCGGTCCGCGCTACAGCGAGCAGCACTCCGCCTTCGAATCGGTCCTCGGGCTGCGCTACTTCGGCGCCCGCATCGGCTCGGACATCGGCCGCTACCGGGGCGACAGCCGCTGGGCCCGGCACGCGGTCAAGCCGGACGGGGGAGTCGACGGCCACTTCGCGTGGATGCTGGTCTGGCAGATCCAGGACAGCACACCCTGGCACCGCGCCCCGTCGACGGAGCCGGCCCGCCATCAACTCCGCGCCGGTACCGTGTCGGTGGCCTTCGACAGCAAGATGACCCCGTCAGTGGTCGAGGCCGACAGCACGTACTATCTGCCCGCCGCCGTCAACCGCCAGCACGGCTTCGGCCCGGTGCTCGACGGCTTCCTGTTCTGCCGCCCGATGGGCGAGGTTCGGGTCCGCGACATCAGCGCCGAGGGACTGACGGCCAAGCTGGTCACCAAGCCGGTCGTCGGCCGCGACCACGTCCTGCGGCACATCCGGTCCCTGTACGTCACCGACGGCACGAGCCTGTGGACGACGGTGGCCGTCGAACGCCTCGACGGAGCACCGTACTTGCTCGCCGGGCTGCCCTACGCGGCGGACGACGGAGACCGGGTGCGCAGGACGGCGGAGGGCGATGTCAGCTCGGCGGGCACCCTGCGCCTCACCCACCCGACCGGCGAGGGCGCCGACCACTTCGACGCCCGCTCCGAACTCTCCCAGCAGGAAGCGGCGTTCACCCTTGCGGCCGACCCGCGCGGCTACGGCAATCCCGACGAGGGCTGGAGCCACCTGGTCACCTCCACGGCCCTGGAGGCCGACCCGGCACCGGGCGCGCCGGAGGACCTGGACGTGTTCGTCGTCCGGTACGGCCCCGGAGCCGGGCCGCTCACCGCCGAGTTCACGAGCGGCGAGCACGGTGAACTCACCGTCCGCACCGAGGCGTTCACCGCGGTGATCGGGAACGCGGCGGGCGACGCCCACGGAGAACCGGAGCTGACGCTCCACGCGTGAGCCTCAGAGGAGGGGCGCGTCGTACGGCGAAGGCAGCGTGGCCGGGGAGATCACCAGATCCGCCCGGCCACGTGTCGTGGCGACCAGGTCGGCGTTGCGCTGGTCCGTGCCCGACACCCAGGCCACGGCGGTCTCGTGGTCCTTGCCGAACTCCTCGTGCCGGGCGACGAGCCGGCGGACGCGCTCGTCCTCGTCGACCTCGCAGAACCACACCTCGTCCAGGCACGGTCGTACCCGCGCCCATGAACCCGCCTCCAGCAGCAGGTAGTTGCCCTCCGTCACCACCAGCCGGGCCGTGGGCAGGACGGGGATCGCGCCGGCGATCGGCTGCTCCAGCACCCGCTCGAAACCCGGCGCGTACACCACCTCGTCGGTCTCCTCACGGAGCCTCCGCAGCAGCGCCGCGTACCCGGCCGGGTCGAAGGTGTCGGGCGCGCCCTTGCGGTCGCGGCGGCCGAGCCGGTCCAGTTCGACGTCGGCGAGATGGAAGCCGTCCATGGGGACGTGCGCGACCCATGGATCCCCGAGGCCGTTCAGCGCGCGCACCAGGTGCTCGGCGAGGGTCGTCTTGCCCGCGCCCGGGCTGCCGGCGATACCGAGGACGGCACGTCGGCCGGGGGCGGTGAGAGCGGTGGCACGGGTGAGGAGGTCGTCGAAAGTCAGTGGCACACGGAGAGTGTGCCATCCGCCTCAAACGCGTGGCCGGGGCGATGATGCGCGGAAGATCGGGGAGTCGACCCGGCAGAGAGACCATGGAGTGGGGGACAGGAACAGGAGCCGCCCATGCCCGACGACGTCACACAGATCCGCGCCCTCATCACCGGCTGGGCCGCGGCCGTCCACCGCGGCGACCTCGACGGCGTCATGGCGGACCACGCCGAGGACCTCGTCATGTACGACGTGCCGCCCCCGCACACGGGCATCCACGGCCTCGCCGCCTACCGCGCGAGCTGGCCGCCGTTCTTCGACTGGCAGGCCCAGGGCGCCCGCTTCGACATCGACTCGCTCGACATCACGGCCGGCACGGACGTCGCCTACGCCCATGCCCTGCTCCGGTGCGGCACTCCCGAGGAACTCGCCGCACACCCCGCCCTGCGACTGCGGCTCACCTTCGGCCTGCGCAAGGAGCGGGGCCGCTGGCTGGTAGCGCACGAACACCACTCGTTCCCGCACGACTGACGCCGACAGGGTTCTCAGACCGCCTTGCCGATCAGCTCGTCGGCGACCCGGTGTGCGACCTCGGCGGGGTAGGGCGCGGGCAGCCCGAGGACGATGTGGTGGAAGCCCGCGTCGACCGCCTCGCGGATCGCGTCCCGGGTGGTCTCGGGCCTGTCGTAGGACACGGAGAGGTGGATCGAGCGCGTGATGGCCGCGGGGTCGCGGCCGATCTCGGCGCAGTAGCGGTCGAGGAGCGCGCTGCGGCTGACGGCGTCCTCGATGTCGCCGCCGGGGATGTTCCACAGGTCGGCGTGCTCGGCGACCACGCGCAGGGTCGCGGCCGAGCGGCCGCCGATGAGGATCGGCGGGTGGGGGCGCCGGACGGGCTTGGGGTTGCCGAACGCTCCGGTGAGGTGGTGGTGGGTGCCGTGGAAGTCGAACGGTTTCTCCTCGGTCCACAACCGCCGGATCACCGTGCAGGCCTCGGCGAGGCTTGCCACCGCGTGCGCCGAGTCGTGGAAGGGGAGGCCGTGCGCCTCGTACTCGCGCCGGGCCAGCGGATGGTCCGGGCGGGAGCCGACGCCGATACCGAAGTCGAGCCGTCCGCCGGAGACGATGTCGACGGTCGTGGCGATCTTGGCCAGCAGCGCGGGCGGCCGGAAGCGGTTGCTGGTCACCATCACGCCGAGCCGCAGTCGACGAGTCTGCGCGGCGAGGGCCGAAAGCAGCGTCCAGCCCTCGAAGGCCGGGCCGTCCGGGTCGCCGCCGATCGGCATGAGGTGGTCGAACAGCCAGGCGTGCTCGATCTCCGGGACGGTGTCGGCCTCCTGCCAGACGCGCAGGATGTCGTGGTAGTCGACCTGCATGGGGGCGGTCATGATTCCGAAGCTGGTCCGGGGTGTGCGGGGCATGGCGCCTTCCGTCCTTCGGCAACGCGGGGTGGCAGGCATGGCTTGGCCGTCCGGCTTCCGCTCTGGCATCATGGGCAAGCGGAACGACGTTCCGGAAAACGATACGGAACACCGTTCCGTTTAGCAAGCTCGAGTGGTGGAGGAGCTGCGCGGTGAGCGACGACGACGCGGCAGTGGGCGGCGCGGTCCAGTCCAAGCGGGCCGATGCCCGGCGCAACAAGGAGACCCTGCTCGACGCCGCCGCCAAGGTCTTCGTCGCGTCGGGTGTCGATGCTCCGGTGCGTGACATCGCGCGCGAGGCCGGTGTCGGGCTGGGCACGATCTACCGGCACTTCCCGACGCGGGCCGATCTCGTCATCGCGGTCTACCGGCATCAGGTCGAGGCCTGCGCCGAGGCCGGTCCGGCGCTGCTGGCGAGCAGTGCCACGCCGTACGCGGCGCTGCGGGAGTGGATCAATCTGTTTGTCGACTTCTTGGTCACCAAGCATGGACTCGCCGCGGTGCTGCGGTCCGACACCGCCGGCTTCGAGGCGCTGCACACGTACTTCCTCGATCGCCTCCTGCCCGTGTGCGCCGAGTTGTTCGACGCGGCCATCGCCGCCGGGGAGGTCCGCTCCGACCTGACCGCCTACGAGATCATGCGCGGCGTCGGCAATCTCTGCGCCGGCGCGGAGGGGGACGACCGCTACGACGCCCTCCGGCTGGTCGATGTCCTCGTCGCGGGCCTGCGGCGCTGATGCCGGTCTCGTTCATGCGCGGGTGACCGCCGCGTCACCTCTTGCTCATCCGGCACTGAGACGTTCACTCTGTCGAGAAAGTTGGCTATACAACTTTGCGAGAGAGTGATGGAGATGTCACAGTCCGTGGAAGAGCACCCCGTAGAAGACCTGCCGCTCACCTGGCTGCGGGACAACTGCCCCTGCCCCCGGTGCCGCGACCCGCGCAACGGCCAGAAGCTGTTCCAGATCACCGAACTGCCCACCGACCTCGCGTTGGCGGCCGTACGGCAGACCGCCGACGGCGTCGAGATCGACTGGGCACCCGACGGACACCGGTCCGTGTACTCCGCGCGGTGGCTGGCGGCCGAGCGGCCCGGAGCCGGGAGCGCCTCCGAGGACCGACGCGGTGAGAACGGCAAGACCCTGTGGGCCGCCGTGGACCTGAACGGCCGTCTCCCCGAGGCGAGTTGGGCGGAGTATCTGAGCGACCCGGTGGTCAAGGCGCGCGTGCTGGAGTCCGTCCTCGGGCTCGGCTTCGCCCTGCTGCGTGATGCGCCGTGCCGCGAGGGCCAGGTGCTGGAGATGGCGGAGACCTTCGGCCACGTCCGCGAGACCAACTACGGGCGGCTCTTCGACGTACGGGTCGAACCGGACCCCAACAACCTCGCGTTCACCGGCGCCCGGATCACCCCGCACACCGACAACCCGTACCGCGACCCGGTGCCCACCCTCCAACTCCTGCACTGCCTGTCCAACGCGGCGGTCGGCGGAGACTCCGGACTGGTCGACGGCTTCCGGGCCGCCGCGCTGCTGCGGGCCGAGGACCCGGAGGCGTTCGCCGTACTGACGCGCACCCCCGTGCCGTTCCGCTTCAGCGACGCGCACACCGTGCTGGCCGCCGACCGGCCGTTGATCGACGTGGACGGGCGCGGGCAGATCCGCGAGGTGCGCTTCAACAACCGTTCCATCGGCACCCTGTTGCTGCCCGCCGCCGAACTGGAGGCCTTCTACCGGGCCTACCGCGCCTTCGCCGAGATCACCCTGCGCCCCGAACTCCAGTTGGAGTTCCGGCTGGTGACGGGCGACTGCCTGATCTTCGACAACGTCCGGCTGCTGCACGCCCGTACGGCCTTCGAGGAGAGCGGTGCCCGTCACCTCCAGGGCACCTACGCCGACCTCGACGCACTGGCCGGCACGTTGGCCGTGCTGCGTCGCGAACGGGCCGTAGCGGCAAAGGAGTTCGTGGACGAGCTGGCCGAACTCTTCGCGGGGGAGGGCGCGAGCGCCTACCTGGGGGAGGAGGTCACGATGGCGCAGCACATGCTCCAGGCGGCGGCGCGTGCCGAGGAGGCGGGAGCGCCCGACGCACTGGTCGCCGCCGCGCTGCTGCACGACCTCGGGCACGTCCACGGGCCGGTCGGCGGTGCGGAGTTGATGGAGGGCACCGACAACCGGCACAGCCACACCGGGGCGGACCGGCTGGCCGAGTGGTTCGGTCCCGAGGTCACCGAACCGGTCCGGCTGCACGTGGCGGCCAAGCGGTATCTGTGCGCGGTCGAGCCGGGCTACTTCGGTCGGCTCTCCGAGGCGTCGGTGTACACGCTGGAGGTGCAGGGCGGTCCGATGTCTCCGGCCGAGGTCGCCGCGTACGAGGCGAATCCCTACGCGGCGGACGGCGTCGCGGTGCGCCGCTGGGACGACGAGGGCAAGGACCCCGAGGCGCCGACCCCGGACTTCGCGCACTTCCGCCCGCTGCTCACGGGCTTGCTGCGGAGCGCCTGAGGTCAGGCGTCGCCGGCCGGGCGGCGGGCCAGCGAGCCGGCGGCGGCCGAGCTGTGGAGGGTGAAGGCCACGGTCTCCGGAAGGTACCGGTCCTCGGACCATTCGACGGGCGTGCCCGCCGGGTCGGTACTGCACCGGCGTTCGCGCAGCAGTGGATCGCCGGGCCGGCAGCCGAGCAGCCGGGCGTCCTCCTCGTCGGCCCGGCACAGGTCGATGGTGTGCTGGGCGTCCGCGAACAGCACGCCCGACTCCTCCAGGGCCACCGTGTGCGACACGGTGTCGGCCGGCAGCTCGGCGATCAACTCGCCCACGGCGGACGGGTATACGGTGCGCTCGACCATCACCGGCCGCCCCGAGAGCGTGCGCAGCCGCCGTACCTCGTAGACCTCGGCCCCGGCGGGCAGTCGCAGGTGCTTCCGCTCGGTCGCGTCGGCGGGGCGGGTCTCCACGGCGTCGATCCGGCCGCCGGGCTCTTCGCCCGTCGAGCGCGCCCAGCGGGTGAAGCTGAGCAGTTCGCCGAAGCTCTGCGGCCGGGGCGTGCCGATCACGACCCGGCGGGTGCCGCGCCGTGAGGCGATCAGCCCCTCGGTGCGCAGCAGGGCCATCGCCTGGCGGACCGTGCCCCGGGAGACGCCGTACCGCTCGGCGAGCTCGCCCTCGGCGGGCAGCCGTCCGCCGGAGCCGTAGCGGCCCTCACCGATCTCACGGCCTAGGTCGGCGGCGACCTTGCGGTACATCGCCGGGGGCTTGCCAGGACCGTCCGTCACCGCCTGGGTCTCCGTCCTGAGCGCTTCCGCCCCGCCGCCGTCAGTCGCGCTCGTCGTTCTTCTTGTTCTTGATCCGCTCGGCTTCCTTGCGGACCTCGGCCTGGGTGGCACGCTCCTTCTCCAGCCACTCGGGGCTGTCCTTCTTCAGCGCCTCGATCTGCTCGGTGGTGAGGGGCTCGGTGACCCCGCCACGGGCGAGACCGGCGATGGACACGCCGAGCCTGGCCGCGACGACCGGGCGCGGGTGCGGGCCGTTGGCGCGCAGCTCGCGCAGCCACTGGGGCGGATCGGCCTGCAACTCGTTCAGCTCGGCGCGGGAGACGTCACCCTCCTGGAACTCGGCGGGCGTGGCCTCTAGGTACACACCCAGCTTCTTCGCCGCCGTGGCGGGCTTCATCGTCTGGGTGGTCTGGTGCGAACTCATACCGTCAAGAGTATCGACCGTGTACGAGGCCTCCGACCACGGCGGGTAACCTTGCGGGGTGACAGGCTCGGAAGCATCCCCCACGTTCCGGCTCGCGTACGTCCCCGGGGTGACGCCCGCCAAGTGGGTGCGGATCTGGAACGAGCGCCGGCCCGACGTCCCCCTGATCCTCGTACCGGTCCCGGCCGCCGAGGCATCCGATGTGTTGCGGCGCGGCGAGGCCGACGCCGGACTCGTCCGGTCGCCGGTCGACCGTACGGTCCTCAGCGCGATCCCCCTCTACACCGAGGCGACCGTCGTCGTGGCCCCCAAGGACCACGTCGTCACGGCGGCCGAAGAGGTGTCCCTCGACGAACTCGCCGACGAGGTGGTCCTGCACCCCCTCGACGACGTCCTCGACTGGGAACAGCCGCCCGGAGAGCCCGCGTTCGAGCGTCCCGCCACCACCGAGGACGCCGTCGAACACGTGGCGTCGGGCATCGGCATCCTCTACGTCCCCCAGTCCCTGGCCCGGCTGCACCACCGCAAGGACCTCACCTACCGGACGGTGGTCGACGCCCCCCAGTCGGACGTCGCCCTCTCCTGGCCCGAGGACGCGACCACCGACCTGGTCGAGGACTTCATCGGCATCGTGCGCGGCCGTACGGTCAACAGCACCCGGGGCCGCACCCCGGCGCCCGCCCAGCCGCAGCCGAAGGCCAAGGCGAAGCGCGCCGAAACCCCCGCGCGCCGCAAGCCCGCCGCCGGGAAGACGACGGGCCGGACCGGCAAGAACCCCCGTGGTTCGTCCGGCGGAACCAAGGGAACCAAGCGCGGCAAGCCGCGCGGTCGCTGACGATCACCGCGACAACTGCCCGCCGTTCAGGCCGACTTCGCTGCCGAGGCGTTTGGCACAGCGCCTAGTCGAGCACTCCCGCCGGCATCCGGAACAGATCGCCCGTCGTGTCGGCCGCGCCGAGTGCGGGCAGCGCGCCCAGGGTGAGGACGGCCGTCGCGAGGGGCCACAGGCGCGGGGGCGGGGTCGTCTGGAGCGCCGCGATCCGGCGGGTGACGGCACGGTCGGTGAAGCCCAACGCGCAGGCGGGGCGCGCGCGTTCGGCGCTCAGGGCGGCGCGGGCCAGCGCGCGGGCGGTGGTCGCACGGTCGCCGACCACGGCCGCCGCCTGCTCGTCCGCCCACCGCTCCAGCAGGAACACGACCGTGGAGCGCACGGGCCGCAGCAGTGGGTTGGCCGCGGCGGCGAGCGTCGCCGCGGTCACCAACTGCGCGTGCCGGTGGGCGAGATGGGCGCGTTCATGGGCGAACAGGACCCGGCGTTCCGCCGGTTCGAGGGCGCTCAGCATGCCGACCGTCACCAGGATCCGGCCAGGCGGCCCGGGGATCGCGAACGCACGCGGTTCGGGAGAGTCGGCGACGATCAACTCGGTGTCCGCCGGGTGCCCTTCGCACAGCCGGCGCAGCGCGCGCCGCGTACGACGGTCGGCGCGCACGGCCCCCCTGGACGGACACGACGAGCACGGCGAGGGCGACCGCGGCCACTATCCCGATGACCTCGGGCACCGGTTCCGCCAGCCGGTGTCCGTCCTGCCGGGCCTCGGCGACGACCGGCGGGGCATCGCCGACGAGCGTCGCGGCCGGCAGGAACAGGGACCAGCAGGTGGCCGCCGCGGTCACCACGGCGGCGGTCAGCACCCGGGCGGCCAGTGCCGGAGCCACCCGCCTGCCGATCGCCGGGCTGATCGCGGCGAGCGGCGCGGACAACAGCTACGGGATGTAGACGTCGAACCTCATCCCGCGCCCCCGGCGAGGAGGTCACGCAGGGCCCTCTCCTCCTCGGGACGCAGACCGCTCACGAACTGCTGTAGCGCGGCGATCGGGTCCGGGCCACGGTCCAGCGCCTCGTGCATCGCCTCGGCGGTCAACTCGGCCGCGTTCTTCGCCGGCCGGTACGCGCCGCGCCGCCCGGTCGCGTCCCGCAGGACGAGCCCCTTGTCGTAGAGCCGCTTGAGGATCGTGTGCACGGTGTTGTAGGCGAGCGGGCCGTGGATCTCGGCCTGGATCTCGGCCGGTGTCAGGGGGCGGTCGGTCGCCCACAGTGCGGCGAGGACCTCGCTCTCCAGTTCACCGGCGCTGCGCCGCTCCGCCCGCACCTGCGGGTCTCTGCCAGCCATGGCGCTCACCTTACAGCGTGTAGGGCGCGACTTACCTGCCATTGGCGCTCTGACCAGGCTTTTTTGCCTGGTCGTGGTAGATGGATGCGCCGAGGGGATTCCTGCTTCTACCTGGGAGTTCCCGGGATTTCCGGTGGAAATGTGCACGGGTTGTGCACTGAATCCGGGGGCTGGGCGATGGGCTTGACGAGTGCCGTCAGGGAGTAGGAGGAGAGGGTGAGGCCACCAGTCGTGGCTTTGACCCTGAACTGGATCCGTCCTCTGTGTGCGCTGGCAGTGGCGGGGTGGCTGCCTGTGCCTCCTACGTGCACCAGCGGGAGTTCGCCCGTCTGGCGGCTGCATGCGGTCGAGCGGCAGGAGTTGGAGCTGCCTGCCGTCGGAGCCGAGGGGCGGTCGGCGTGTGCGGGTCGATCCGGACGAAGCGGCCGCAGATGTCGCGGCTGACGGGCCGTGTCCGGTGTCGACGTGAAGTTCAGGGCCTCGGTAAGGCCGACGTTAGAAAGGGCTTGCCACCCCATCAAAGCCCCGTCAACGGGAGGCAGTTGGCCCTGATCCGGGCCGAAGCGTCGTCGAGGGCGCCCGGCCGGCGCCTGCGCAGCGGGCCCCCACATGCCCGCACCGAGGAGCTGACGAACATGACCACCACCGCGCCCGCCACCACCCCCGCGGCCGGGCCGCTCGGCGACCGGGAGACCGACACCCGTGAGAAGGACATCATGCGCTTCCGCGTGGTGTCCGGACCGGATCCGACCACCCGCAACGACGCCTACCTGGCCTGGCAGCTCGACCGCCAACAGGCGGACCTGTGGCCGTACTTCCGCCGCTACGACACCGCCCTGACCACCCGCGCCACCGTCGTGTCCGACACCGGCGTGATCACCGAGGGCCCCAACTTCGGCGGCCAGGACTACCTGTCCCTCACCGGCCACCCCGCCATCCTCGACGCCGCCCACCAGGCCCTGCGCGACTTCGGCCCGCTCACCGCCGGCTCCCCGGCGAAATCCGCCGAAGATCTCAGACGTCATCCGCTTTCCGTACGTGATCGGTTGGTTCGGGGCGGGTGGGCATGAACTCCGGTTGGTGGCGTCGGTGCCAGGTCTGCTGGAGGCCCGGGAGAAGAGGGTCCGGGGAGAGATCGCGTGGTTGCGGGAGAAGGCCGAGCGGGTGCAGGCCGCGCTCACACTGTCAGGGGATGACAGAACCTCGCAAAGAATCACGAACCACCCTCTAAGAAGCGATGACCGGTCCGCTGGGCGGAACAGAGGGCGACGGCGCACTCTCGGCGGAACACGCTGTCCACGAACAAGGCGATATCGGATTTCCGGTCGACAAGTCATAGGAGTCACGACGATGAAGATCCGAAACAGGATCACTGTCCTGGCAGCGACGTTGGTGAGTTGCGCGGGCATGGTTACGTTGGCGACGGGGGCAAGTGCCGCGCCGACCGCAGACTCCACGGCGGGCATCTCCGCCCGCGTTAGGGCCGCCGCGGCTGCGAGCAGCTATCACACGATCAAGAACATGGCCTACACCCAATGCGTCGACGCGCCTGGCGGGGCACTCAACGTCAGACTTCAGCTGGTCAACTGCAACGGTTCCAGCACCCAGAACTGGGCGTTCGTGTCGACCGGTTCGGCGGACACCTACTACCTGGTGAATCAGGCGAGTGGGTACTGCGCCGAAGTCAACAACGGCACCAGCGTTCCGGGAGAGGCTGTCGACGAATACCTCTGCGACGGGCTGGCGTCGGAACAATGGGTCGAAACCACCGCGATCGTCGACCAGAAGGTCGGCGCGAAGTTCAGGCACGTGGGCACCAATCTGTGCCTCGACACGGTCAGCAGTTTCGGCAGCCAGCTCATGCAATGGAGTTGCGACGACGCACACCCGGCAGCGGCCCAGGTGTGGACCGTGAGTTAGGCCGTTTCTGAGAAGCCTGCTGCTTACCGTTCGGCAGGCTTGATCAGGCGAACGCGGTTCCTGTTCGGGTGATCCCTCGGCAGCCGCGGCATAACGGCAGGGCCTCTTGGTGGTTCGGGGGATGCGATCCCAACCGAGTACCAGGAGGCCCCCTGTTGTCGCAGGTCTTCCGCGCTCGTGTGCGTGGAGTCCAACTCGCTGTCCTGAGGAGGTGCGATGAGAATGATCATCGAACCCGGGCCGAAACCCGCCGTGCTGCCCTCGAAGCCTCTGGACAGTTGGCGTTCGCGCTGTGGGCGGACGCTTAGCGGCGTCGCAAGGTGTTGAGCATCTCCTCCACGTCGCCCTGGTCCCGGAGGGCGAAGTACAGCTGGCTCCCGAGGAGTTCGTCGCGGCCGCTGGCGACTTCCCCGGCCCAGTCGCGGATCCGTCCGGACAGAACCGCGATGGCCTTCGCGGCCGACCCGGCATCGTGGGCGACGTGGTACGGGCCCTCGATGGTTACGGCGCCGAGGGCCCGCGCGACGGAGTCGCGCTGTTGGTCGTCTGTGCCCGGCTGGTGATCCTTGCCGAGCCCAGCGTGCCGGCCGCCGTGATCGACACCCTGTCGCCGCTCACGCCGAAGGCGAAGCCGCCGCTGCCTGTGATGGCCGTCCCGTCCACGTGCTCCATGGCGTTGCGCATGGTCTGATCCGCAGCCGTAGCCCGGTCGAAGGCACGGAAGGGAACCCGCAGGCCGCCGACGCCGGACAACGCGCTCCGGCCGGCCGGCGCGCGATACGACTCGTCGATACTGGGCCATCCGCCCTGGTTCATCCCAACCTGCTGACCCCTGCGAGCCACCTGCCCGGTATCGGCGGTCAGCACGGAGAGGCGACTCCCTTTATTTCAGGGCTCCTCAGCACACCTGAGCGCCCTGGGACCCTGGTGGCCGGCCACGAGGCCAGGAACCGGAGCGAGGTCGGCCGCAGGTACGACGCGATCATCAGGGACATCCGCGGACGCGTCCGTGGTCCCCCCCTCTACGGCGGCATCACCCTCACCCGCAACGCGGACGACTACTTCCCGGTCACCCTGGCCATGGGCCGGAGCCAGATCACTCTCGTGCTCAACGCGAGGAACCTGTACGTCGTCGGCCGGCGCAACGACGGCACGAACCGGCACTACCGGCTGAACGAAGGGCCCGCCACCTATGCGGATGCGACGCCGGTGAATCTGCACTGGATCAACTACAACGCCATGGAGAGCGCCGCCAACGTCGACCGAGGCAGCCTCGGCATCTCGATGGACAGCATCCAGGGCTCGATCAGCGCCCTGGGCAACCTGCACTACACGACTGCCGGCCGGAACCAGGCGCGGGCCCTGCTGATCCTCACCCAGGCCCTCACCGAGGGCGCCCGCTTCGATTACATCTCCTACCGCATCGGCCAGACGATCAGGGGCGCAGAAATCTACTGTCCGGGAACGTCGTCGACGATCAGCAGCACCGGATCCGGATCGAACAGGGGCAACGACCTGATCAGCGTGACGGGCCTGCAGTTCGAGAACAACTGGGGAGCCTCTCCCAGGCTGCCCAGAGCTCGACCCACAACCACACCGCTCCGCGTTTCCACATCGGCAACGGCGACCTCACGACGCCGGCGGCCATCGACGCCCAGTTGGCGGTCGCCCTCTGGCACAGGTTCTGAGGCCACTGTGCCGAGCCACCCCGGCGGGACATTCCCCTCTGTTCCGCCGGGGGTCTTCCCCGTCCCCGATGCCCACGCCGGCCCCGGGCCCTCGCCGCCGACCTTCTGGCGATCACGGGGTACCAAGCGCTCCGCCGGAGTGGCTCTCCGTTCAATGCGCCTGGCAGAAGGGCGTCCTGCCCATCGCCGACTCGATGCCGCCGAGGATGAGCTTCTGGTACTGCTCGGCGCCGGGGAAGGAGCCGTCGGTGGCGAAGTCCTTGGCGTCGTGGCCGAGGGTGGTGAGCCAGGCGCGGCCGCCGTCGTAGTACTGGCACCAGGCCACCGGGTGGACCTTGCCGTGTCCGGGGTGGCCCATGCTGCCGGTGACGCCCTTGGGCAGGGTGGATTCGTCGACGGTGGCGAGGAGGCGGACCCTGGACGGGGCGGGGACGAGGTTGTACCACTCGTCGGTGAAGTTCCAGCGGGCCGGGAGACCCTCGGTGGAGGAGTCGTGGCGGTCCTGGGTGACGACGGTGCCGGCTTGTTCGGGGCCGTGGTCGTAGTAGTTGGCGCCGCCCAACAGGCCTTCGTACCAAGGCCAGTTGTATTCGGTACCGAACGCGTTGTGGATGCCGACGAAGCCTCCGCCGCCTCGGATGTACTGGCGCAGTGAGGTCTGTGCGGCGTCGTCGAGGGTGTCGCGGCTGGTGGAGTAGAAGATGACCGCGTTGTACCTGAACAGTTGTGCCGGGCTGGCGAGTTGGGTGACGTCCTCGGTCCAGTCGACGGTGAAGCCGTTGTCCTGGCCGAGCTTGACGACGGCGTTCTGCACGACGTTGGCGGTGGTGAGCGCCGGGTCCAGACCGGTGCCGAGCGCGGGGCCCAGGTTGGCGTGCCGGGGGCCGGCGGTTCGGGTGTAGAGGAGCACCTTGTAGCCGTTGGCCGCCGGGGTGAAGTTGCCCCAGTCGTGGTAGCACTTGGGGCTGGTTCCGCGGCAGACGCCGTAGTCGGGGTCGCCGAGTTCCTGTGCGCCGGCGGCCCGTGACTGGGCGGAGGCCTGGTAGCGGCCGCCGAAGAACGCGGCCAGGGCGACGAGTGCGATCGCCAGGGCAATGGACAGCGGGGTGCGAGTTCTTGCCGTCATGACACTCTGCCCTCTCACTGGACGACGATCTTGCCGGTGGACTGCGGGAAGGCCGGGTCGTTGTAGAAGTACTCGCCGGCCTTGGTGAAGGTGTGCGCGTACGACTGGCCCGGCATCAGCAGGCCGGTGTCGAACTCGGCGTCGAAGAAGGCCGCCGCTCCGTGGGCCTGTTTGTTGTCGGCGGGGTTGGTGAAGGTGACCTCGGTGCCGACAGGGACGGTCAGGTACTGGGGCGCCATGGCGTTCTGGGCGACCGTGTTCTCGCTGGTGCCGGGGGAGTTGGTGCCGGAGTTCCACACGCGGCCGAGTGTGACCGTGTTGTGCGCCGTCGCGCCGGTCACGGCGGCGACGCGGATCTGGTTGCGGCGGGAGGGCGGGGTGGGGGCCGGGGCGGGCGCGATCTTGCCGCCGAGTTTGAACGCCCACAGGTGGTCGCCCTTGGGGATGTCGGGGAAGGGGAGCCCGTTGCCCCCGGCGAGCACGGCCACGTACTGCTCGCCGTCGATCTCGTACGAGACGGGGATGGTGTTCACGCCGGCGCCGCACTGCCAGGTCCACAGGGTCGCGCCGCTGGTGTCGTCCATCGCTTCGAGGACGCCGTCAGGGCGGCCCTGGAAGAGGAGGCGGCCCGCGGTGGTGAGGATGCCGTTGCCGTGGGCGAGGGACCAGTCGCCCTCCTTGCGCCAGGCGACCGTGTTGGTCCGCGGGTCCATGGCGACCAGGCCGCCACCGAACAACTCCCCAAGCGGACGGGCGGTGTTGACCCGGCCGCCGTGCGTGTTGGAGTAGGAGGAGTTGACCAGGCCGTAGCCGATGTAGACGTATCCGGTCTTCGGGCTGAAGGACGGGAACCCCCAGTCCCCGCCGCCGCCCGCGCCCGGGAAGATGATCGTGGCCCGGTCCCAGAAGACCGAGTAGAGGCCGCCGACCGGGTAGAACGGCACCGGGCGGGTCGTCTTGTCGAGGCGCGGGAACGGGTCCGTGAACGGCTCGCCGCCCGGGAACGGCTGGGTGGGCGAGGTCTTGTGGTCGGCCTGCTGGGGGACCGCGCGCTCCTCCATGCCGTGGACGGCCTCGCCGGTGCGTCGGTCGAGGATGTAGAACCAGCAGGTCTTGGAGCCGTAGACGACGACCTTGCGCCGCTTGCCGTCGATGAGCAGGTCGGCGAGGACCGGTGCCATGACGTTGTCGGCGTCCCAGATGTCGTGGTGGACGGACTGGAAGTGCCAGCGCCGTTTTCCGGTCTTGGCGTCGATGGCGACGATCGAGTTGGCGAAGAGGTTGTCGCCGCCGCGCGAGGAGCCGTCCGTGCGGGGATACGGGTTGCCGAACGTCCAGTAGACCAGGCCGAGTTCGGGGTCCACGGCCGGGTGGATCCAGGGGACCGCGCCGCCGGTCTTCCAGGAGTCGCCCGCCCAGGTGTCGTGCCCGAACTCGCCGGGGCCCGGCGGACCCCAGAACGTCCATACGACGTCACCGGTCTTCGCGTCGAGCGCGTAGCCCCGGCCGCGTGCGCCGGCCGTCGAGCCCTCGGTGCCGACGTAGATCAGGCCGTCGAAGTGGACGACCGCGCCCGCGAGTCCGCCGCTGTTGCCGCCGCACTGGCCGCTGTCGTTGCTGCAGCCGTCGTCACCGCCGTTGTCCTCCACGATCAGCGGCTTGTGCCAGACGATCGCGCCGGTGCGCTGGTCGAGGGCGTAGACGATGTTGGCGCCCGAGATGGTGAAGACCTTGCCCTCGGCGACGGCGACGCCGCGCATGTTGGTGGTCTCGGTGCCGAGGTTCGTCTTCCATATGACCTCGCCCGTACGGCCGTTGACGGCGAAGACGTTCTGCTGGGTGGTCTCGACGTACAGCACGCCGTCCTGGACGACGATCGTGCACTGCTGGTACGCGGAGGTCGAACCGCCCTCCAGGTTGACGTGCCAGGCACCGCCGAGCTTCCTGATGTTCTTCGGGGTGAGGTCGCGGAGCGTGGAGTGGTTCTGGTTGCCGTAATTGCCGCCGACCTTGGGCCAGTTGACGCCCGTGGTGCCGAGTGCGGCGGACTGCGGTGGTACGGGGAGCGCCAGTCCGGGGGAGTCGGAGGAGGCCTCGGCCGTGGAGGTCAGGGCGGAGACCGTGGCCGCGCTGCCCGCCGCGGCCGTCAGAAGAAAGGAGCGTCTTTCCATCGTTGAGTTCCCTCGATTCGATCAAGGTCCACCAGATGGTTCGCAGAACCCGCAGAATGGGTTCGCGTGATGGAGCGTCACGTTAGGGACGCCGTACGCGCGTGACAAGACATGCGACAGAAGGTTTTCGTGGAGCGAGAGCCAACCAGGGGCTAGACGCGCGGAGTTGGTACCACCAGGTGGACCGGGACCATCGAGGGCGGCATGGGGCTCTTGTTGCGCCGACCCTGCCCGGTCTCCTCCCAGGCGTGCGCGAGGATGCCGACACTGCGGCTGAGCACGAAGAGGCCGCGGGCCAGCGGCGCGGCGAAGCCCAGCTCGGCGTAGATGACGGCGGTGGCACCGTCGATGTTCATGGGCACGGGCTTCTTTCCCTCGCGCCCGCGATTGAGATACGTCTCGACGGCGCGGGCCGCCCGCAGATGCGCGCCCTCGACGAGCCCGTCCGCCACGGCACGGTCCACCAGGGCGAGCAGGGGATCGCGGCGCGGATCGCGGGGGTGGAAGCGGTGACCGAAACCGGGCAGATAGCGCGACCTGGCCTGCCACTCGCCGATCACCTCGGCCACGGAGAGTTCGAACTCGCCTTTCCGGGCGTGCTGTTGGGCGATCTGGTCGAGCAACTCCACACACTGCTGCCCGGCTCCGCCGTGCACGTCACCCAGCATGTTCACTCCGGTGGCCACCGCGCTGTTGAGGCCGACCCCGCAGGTGGCGGCCATCCGGGCGGCGGCGATCGAGGGTGCCTGCGGGCCGTGGTCGACGCCCGCCACCAGGGCCGCTTCCAGCAGCTTCGCCTGTTCGGGGCGGGGGAGTTCGCCGCGGAGCAGCAGCCAGATCGTCTCGACGAAGGTCGCGTGGCCGATCAGGTCCTGGACGGGGTGCTCGCGCAGTTCGATGATGCCGGGTTCGATCCGGCTGACGGCGGTGGCCCACCACTGGGCGACCAGGCCGTCCTGCGGCCCGGTGGTCATGAGGCCGGCGCTTCGGCGGCCGTACGGCCGTGTGCCCGCCAGCGGGCGATGAGCGTGGTGCGTTCCTCGCCGTGCTGGTCGAGCAGCGGCGGTGGGGAGGCCGGGGGGAGAGGCTCGCCGTCCACGAGGACGCCGTTGCCGCTGACCCGCAGGGTGCGGTCCGAGCCGTCCGGGTAGGGCAGGTCGGTGAAGAAGCCTCGGTGCGCGAGCTGTTCGAGCTCCACGGCCTCGGGAACCGTCAGGACCCGGGCCGCCGGGACTCCGGCCGAGGACAGGATCTCCTCCCACTCCAGGGCGGTTCTTTGGCGCAGTGCCGTGTTGAGTTCGGTGTTGAGCTCGGCGCGGTGCAGCTTGCGTGCCTCGCGCTCGGCGAACCGCGGATCGTCGACCAGCCCCGGCAGTCCGGCGAGTCGGCAGAGCGTGACGAACTGCTCCTGTCGGTTGGCCGCGATGTTCAGGCCGCCGTCCGCGGTCTCGAAGGTTCCCGACGGCGCGGCGGTGGCGTTCTGGTCGCCCATCGGCTCCGGATCCACCCCGCTGACAAGGTAGTTGGAGACGGCCCAGCCCATCGCGGAGAGGGAGACCTCCAGCATGGAGACGTCCAGCCGTACGCCCTGCCCGGTCCGCTCCCGCCCGAGGAGCGCCGCGCTGATCGCGAGGGCCGCGCCGAGTCCGCCGAGCGAGTCGCAGACGGGGAAGCCCACCCGGAGAGGAGCGGTGTCGGTGGTGCCGGTGATGCTCATCATCCCGGACAGTCCCTGGATGATCTGGTCGTAGGCGGGGGCGGTGCTCATCGGCCCGGACTGCCCGAAGCCGGTGATCGCACAGCTCACCAGACGTGGGTTGAGCTCGCCGAGCCGGGCGGCGCCGTACCCCATCCGGGCCAGCACCCCGGCCCGGAAGTTGTCCAGGAGGACGTCCGCACCGCGGACCAGGTCCTCGAAGTCGGCTCGGTCGGCAGGGTCCTTGAGATCGAGTACGAGGGATTTCTTGCCGGCGTTCTGGGCGAGGAAGGAGGCGCCGATACCGGCCCGGTTGAGCTCCGGGTCGGGGCCGAGACTGCGGGCCAGATCGCCCCTGCCCGGCTGTTCGACCTTGACGACCTCGGCGCCGAGCAGCATGAGGTGGTAACTGCAGTACGGTCCTGCGAGCACGTTGGTGAGATCGAGTACGCGGATTCCTGAGAGCGGTCGTTCGGCCATGCACCGGCTCCTTCTGAGGTTTCTGCGATGGATTCACATGAGGGCTATTTCGTCGGACTGAGCGGATGGTCGAACCCCTGCTCCGACAACTGCCGGGAGACGGCGGCGAGCGCGTCGGCGAACCGTTGCACGACGGCCTCGGGGAAACGGTGGCTGGGACCGCTGAGCGACAGCGCGGCGACCACGGCCCCGGTGCGCCCGACGACCGGCACGGCCACGGCCGTCAGCCCCTCGTCGCGCTCACCCCGGCTGACCGCGAAGCCGCGCTCCGCCGCCATGTCCGCCCACACCCGCAACTGCCGGGCGTGTCCCTCGCCGTGCGGTGAGTCCGCTGCGATCCGCCGCAGCAGACTGTCCGGCGCCGTACGCAGCAGGACCTTGGACGAGGCGCCCGCCCACAGCGGGAGTTCGTCGCCGACCCGCACGACATGGCGCAGCGGCTGGGGACTCTCCTGCTGCGCGACACAGACACGGGCCAGGCCGCGCAGCATGAAGAGGTTGACCGTCTCCTGCTGTTCCTCGGCCAGCTCGCGCATCAACTTGCGTGTCTCGCGCGGCAGTTCCCAGCTTGTGTGGGCCAGGTGGGCCCAGCGCCACAGGCCGGGGCCCGCGGTGTAGCCGGCCGGGGTGTCCCAGAGCAGACCGCACTGTTCCAGGGTCTGCACCAGGCGGACCGCCGTGGTTTTCGCCAGACCGGTGGCCTCGACGATCTCCCTCAGTGTGACCGTCGGCCGATCCTCGGTCAGCAGCCCCAGGATGTCCAGGGCCCTGCGCACACTGCGCACCCCGGTCGCCTCGGCCGCCTGCTCCTGCTCGGTCCCGTCCACGCGACTTCTCCCTCCGTGCCGGGCCGCCCCCACGGACCGCCCTCGGAAACTTCCTCGAACTGTCCTCTTGCCACCGCGAGTTGGCGCCCGTACGTTACACGCCGACCCACAGAGCAGTCCACCGGTACCACTGAGCGGTTTTCTCGGAGGTCTCATGCTGGATTCACTCCTCAAGGCCGGCGCGGACGCGACGGTGGTCGATGCGCCCCCGTACATCGCGGGCCAGTGGGGCGGCGACGGTCCCGCCGTCACCCGAACGGGCCCGTATCTGCGCCGAGTTGTCAGCCGTACGACCCTCGCGACCGGGGAGGAGGTGTCCCACGCCCTCGCCTACGCCCGCTCCTCGGCTCGTGCCGTGGCCCGGCTGGCCCCCGCCGTGCGCGCCGACATCCTGGACCGGGCCTCCCGCGCGGCTTCGGCACACCGCGAGGAGCTGGCCCGGTTGCTCGCCCTGGAGCTGGGCAAGCCGGTCAAGGACGGGCGCGGGGAGATCGACCGTGTGGCGGACACCTTCGCGGTGTGCGCGTCCGAGGCCCGGCACATCGGCGGCGAGAACCTGCCCGTCGCGGGCTGGGCACGCGGCATCGGCAACACCGCCCTCACCTACCGCGCGCCGGCCGGAGTGGCCCTCGCCATCACGCCGTTCAACGCACCCGCCAATCTGCTCGCCCACAAGCTCGGCGCCTCCTTCGCCGCGGGCAACACCACCATCGTCAAGGCCCCGCCCCAGGCCCCGGCCGCCACCGCCGCGATCGTGGCGCTCCTGCTGGAGTCCGGAATGCCCGCGCAGGCCGTGCAGTTGCTGCACGGCGGCGGCGATGTCGGCGCGCTGCTGTGCGCGGCCGACGAGGTCGCCGTCATCAGCTTCACCGGCAGCGCGGAGACCGGCCGGGCCGTGGCGCGCGCCGCCGGGGCCAAGCGCCTGGT
Source organism: Streptomyces sp. NBC_01478 (assembly GCF_036227225.1). Lineage (GTDB taxonomy): Bacteria > Actinomycetota > Actinomycetes > Streptomycetales > Streptomycetaceae > Streptomyces. The sequence continues at coordinate 10,863,159 of NZ_CP109444.1, forward strand.
CCTCGAACTCGGCGGGAACGCCGCCACGATCGTCTGCGAGGACGCCGACATCGCGCAGGCCGCCAAGGAGTGCGCCCGCACCGGATACAGCAACTCCGGCCAGAGCTGCATCTCCGTCCAGCGCGTCTACGTCCACCGCTCCCGCTACGACGCCTTCCTCGACGCCTTCGCCGCAGCCGTCGACACCCTCACGGTCGGCGACCCGCTCGACCCGGCCACCGACGTGGGCTCGATGGTCGACGACGACGCCGCCGAACGCGTGGTGAGCTGGTCCGCCGAGGCCGCCGCCTCCGGCGCCCGCGTCCTGCGCGGCGGCACCCGCAAGGGCGCCACCGCCGCGCCCACCATCGTCGCCGGACCACCCGAGTCCGCCTCGGTCGTCGTCCACGAGGTCTTCGGAGCGCTGGTCGCGGTGCTCCCGTACGACGACTTCGACGCGGTCATCGACGCCTGCAACGCCAGCCGCTACGGCCTCCAGGCGGGCCTGTTCACCCGCGACATGGGCCGCATCATCACCGCCTGGCGCGAGCTGCAGACCGGCGCGCTGATCGCGGGCGGCAGCTCCAACTACCGCCTCGACCATGTGCCGTTCGGCGGGGTCAAGGACTCCGGCTTCGGCCGGGAGACACCCCGCTCGATGATCGACGACTACACGGTCGTCAAGACCCTCATGCTCCGCGGCCTGTCCGTCTGGGGCGACGCGAGCACCGTGGACGAAGGAACCGGCGCATGACCGTCCCCGCCGCCGAAGCCCTGGTCGGCCAACTGGAGTCGTACGGAGTCGAGTTCGTCTTCGGCACCTGCGGCCACACCAACATCGCCCTGCTGGACGCGCTCGGCCCCAGCTCGATCGAGTTCGTGATCGCCCGCCACGAACAGGCCGCCGCCCACGCCGCCGACGGCTACGCCCGCGCCTCCGGGAAACCCGGCGTCCTGCTCACCCACGTCGGCCCCGGCATGATGAACGCGGTCACCGGTGTCGCCACCGCCGCCCTCGACTCGATCCCGCTGGTCGTCATCTCCGGCGACATCCCCTCCTACTACTACGGCCGCCACCCGCACCAGGAGGTCAACCTCCACGCGGACGCCGACCAGACCGCGATCTACCGCCCGTTCACCAAGCGGGCCTGGCACGTCCACCGCGTCCACGACCTGGCCCGCACCACGGAACGGGCGTTCTGGACCGCGACCTCAGGGCGGCCGGGCGCCGTACTCGTCAACGTACCGATGGACCTGTGGAGTCGGCAGGTCGAGGACTACGCGGGGGAGTACCCCCTGCCCCAAAGCTCCGCGCTCCCCGCTCTCGACCGGGCCACCGCCGAACGCATCGCCCAGACGTTGCTGAGCGCCGAACGCCCTCTGATCTACTTCGGCGGCGGACTGCGTGAACCGGCCGCCCGCCAGGCCTTGTTGAGCCTCGCCGAGCACCTCGACATCCCGCTCGCGCACTCCCTGATGGGCAAGGGTGCCCTGCCCGACAGCCATCCACTGCTGCTCGGCATGCCCGGCTTCTGGGGTCTGGAGACGACACACGCGTACACCAAGGGCGCCGATGTGGTCCTCGCCCTGGCGACACGGTTCGCGGAGACCGACGCCAGCTCCTGGGATCCGACGTACACATGGAACTTCCCGCCCAGCCGGCTCGTCCAGATCGACATCGACCCCGCCGAGATCGGGCGCAACTACCCCGTCGAGATCGGTGCCGTCGCCGACGTGGGTGACGCGGTACGGGCCATCGGGGCCGCCGTACAGGCTGCCAGGCCGGAGCCCTTGCGGCGGGAGGGCCTGCGGGCGACCATCGCCACCGCCCGCCGGACCGTCTTCGACACCGCACGCGAGGACGGACGCAGCGACGACTTCCCGCTGCGTCCGCAGCGCATTCTCGCCGACCTGCGCGACGCGCTGCCCGACGACGCGGTGCTCGTCACCGACGTCGGCTGGAACAAGAACGGTGTCGCCCAGTGCTACGAACTCCCCGCAGACGGGCGGTTCATCACCCCGGGCGGGGCCTCGACCATGGGCTTCGGACCGGCCGCCGCGGTCGGGGTGCAGATCGCCCAGCCGGACCGCGTGGTGGTCGCACTGATCGGCGACGGCGGCATGAGCGCGCAGTTGCCCGCGCTGCCGATGGCCGTCGAACAGGGGATGCCGGTCGTCTTCGTGGTGATGAACAACCGGGCCCACGGCACCATCGCCGACCTTCAGTCCGCGTCGTTCGGACGGTCCTACGGCTGCGAGTTCACGGATGCCGAAGGGCAGCCGTACAGCCCGGACTTCGCGGCGCTCGGCCGCTCCTGCGGCGCCGACGGATACACCGTCGCCACCCCCGCCGATCTCGCCAAGGCACTCGCCGACGCGATCGCGCGGCGTCGGCCCGCCGTCATCGACGTACCGATGGTCAACGAACCCGTGCCGACGCCGGGTCACTGGAACATCAAGGACATCTACCGCGGGTCCTTCACCGACTGAACTGCCCTTCTCCCAGGACGAGGTGACCTTCATGAGCCCCATCCCACGACCACTCGCCACGACCCGCGCCACCTTCTGCACCGCGGTCGTACTGACCGTGGCCCTCGCCGCGTGCAGCGCACCCGGCGACTCCAGCAGCGACAGCAAGGCCTCCTCGGGCCCCATCAAGATCGCAGTCGTCGACGCGCAGAGCGGGCAGCTCAGTTCGCTCGGCGACTGGGAGTACAAGGGGGCCAAGCTCGCCGTCGACGAGTGGAACAAGAAGGGCGGCATCGACGGCCGCAAGATCCAGTTGAAGCTCTTCGACGACCAGGGCGACCCGACGGTCGGCACCAACATCGCCCGCAAGCTGGCCAGTGAGAAGTACGTCGCCATGCTCGGTACGGCGGAGAGCGCGGTGACCATCGCCATGGCGCCGGTGCTCCAGCAGGCGAAGATCCCCAACATCACCTCCGGACAGTCCGACAAGCTGGTCGCGCTGAAGAGTCCCTACCTCTTCCTCAACGGGCCGACCAGCACCACCTACGACTCGACGCTCGCCCAGTACCTGATCAAGGACAAGGGCTACAAGAAGATCGCGATGATCACGAACAACGGCTCCTTCGGGACGGGCGAGCACGACGCCTTCCTCAAGGCCGCCAAGGGGCTCGGCGTTTCGCCGTCGACGGATCAGGTGGTCACCACCGACCAGAAGGACTTCAGCGCCGCGCTCACGAAGATCCGCTCCAAGAAGCCCCAGGTCGTCTTCATCGGCTCGGAGGAGGTCGAGGCCGGCCTGATCGTCAAACAGGCCCGGGACCTCGGCATCACGGCACCCTTCGCGGGCGCAGCACCGCAGGGCACCCCCGTCTTCATCGACACCGCGGGCAACGCCGCCGTCGAGGGCACCATCGTCAGCTCGCCCTATCTGAGCAACGAAACGAGCGACGCCTCGAAGAAGTTCGCCGCCGCCTACAAGGCCGCGTACGGCAAGGACGCCGAACTGCACGGAGCCAAGGCGTACGACGGAGCGAGCATCCTGCTGACCGCCCTCAAGACCAGCAAGGCCGCCACCGGCCGGGCACTCGCCGACGCCATCCGCTCCACCGCGTACAAGGGCCTGCTCGGCGACTTCGCCTACGACGCCACCGGGGTCGGCATCACCCAGACCACCATCGGTGTCATCAGCGACGGCAAACTCGTCGCACAGCAGTAGTCATCCGGCATCCGGCAACGGGCAACGGGAGCACGCCGTGCAAGAGACACTGCAGACACTCGTCGGGGGCTTGAGCCTGGGGGCGGTCTACGCCCTGGTCGCCATGGGGTTCTCCCTCGTCTACCGCACCATGGGCCTGGTCAACTTCGCGCACGCCGACATCGCCATGATCGGCGCCTACGCGGCCTCCACCTTCTATCTGACGTCCAAACTGCCCTTCGTCGTCGCCATGGTCGTGGCGATCGTCGTCACCGGCGCCATCGGTCTGGTCATCGAGCGGGTCCTGCGCCCGCTGGAGAACAAGGACTTCGACCTGATGCTCATCGGCACCATCGGCTTCGGTATCGTCCTCCAGGCCGTCGCGATCCTCATCTGGGGCACCACCGGACGGGCGGTCCCCTCGCCCGTCCGGGCCGCCCCGCTCGACCTGTTCGGGATCCGGGTACGCACGTACGACCTCCTCGTCATGGGCGTCGCCGCACTCGCCGTGATCGGCCTCGCCTGGTTCCTGGCCCGCACCAAGCGCGGCGCGGCCATGCAGGCCGTCGCCATGGACCACGAGGCGGCCACCGCCGTCGGCATCGACGTCGGCCGCAGCAACGCCCTCGCCTTCTCCGTCGGCGCGGGCCTCGCCGCCCTGGCCGGCGGCCTCGTCGGCCCGATGCTGTACGTCGACGCCTCACTCGGCGGCGCCCTCGGCATCAAGGGGTTCGCCGCCGCGATGCTGGGCGGCTTCGGCTCCATCCCCGGAGCCGTCGTCGGCGGCCTCGCGATCGGCGTCCTCGACTCCTACGCGGCGGGCCACTTCCAGGGCTACTCGGTGCTCGTGACCTTCCTGGTCTTCACCGTCGCCATCATGATCCGCCCGACGGGCGTCTTCGGGGAGAGGACGGTGAGCCGCGCGTGAAGTTCCGTATCGGTTCGCTCGGCGCGCTGGCCGTGGCCCTCTGGCTGCTGCCGTACGGCCTCGGCAGCTACTCCATCCATGTGGTCAACATCGCCGTCATCTATGCCCTGTTGGCCATCGGCATGGGTCTCGCGATGGGCGTCTCCGGGCAGATCAACCTCGCCCAGGTCGCCTTCTTCGGCGTCGGCGCGTACACCCTCGCGATCCTCACCACCCACTCCGGATACGGATTCTGGGCGGCGGCCGTACTCGCCCTGCTCGCGACGGTGACGACGGGCCTGCTCGTCGGCATCCCCGCCCTGCGCATGCAGTCCCACTACCTGGGCATCGTCACCCTCGGTCTGGCACTCGGCTTCATCAACTGGATCACCAACGCCTCGATCTCCGGAGGCGCCGACGGCATCTCCGGCATCCCCCTGCCGACGCTCCCGGGCATCGACCTCTCCAGCGAATACCTCTACTACTACCTGGAGTTGGTGGTCTGCGCCCTCGGCCTCGGCTTCGGCCTGTTCGTCGTCCGTACCTCCCTGGGCCGACGCCTGCGCGCGATGCGCGACGACTCCCTGGCGGCCGGCGCGACGGGCGCCGAGATCCCGCTCCTGCGCATGACCGCCTTCGTCCTCGCCGGCCTGTACGGGGGTCTGGCCGGCGTCCTGTACGCGGGCCTCATCCGCTACGTCGCTCCCGAGACCTTCTCCATCGCCAGCATGTTCATCCTGCTCGCCATGGTCGTCATCGGCGGCCGGCGCTCCCTGGTCGGCTGCGTCGTCGGCGCGGTCGGACTGACCCTCATCCGCGAGTGGCTGTCCGACTTCTCGACGTACGCACAGTTGGGCTACGGGGTGGTGGTCGTCCTGATGGTCGTGTTCGCGCCCACCGGGCTCGCCGGAATCCCCTCCCGGGCAAGGGAGTTCGTCCGCCGCAGGAGCGGTCACGCCGCCGACCGGGCGGAGTTGCGTGCGTTCCAGCCGTACGAGGTGGTCGCCACGCCCGCTGCTTCGGCTGACCCCCTGCTCGAAATCCGGTCCGTCACCAAGGACTTCCGTGGCCTGCGCGCCCTGGACGACGTCTCCCTCACGGTCGCCGCCGGCGAGATCCGCGGCATCGTGGGCCCGAACGGCTCGGGCAAGACCACCCTGTTCAACGTGATCAGCGGCTTCTACAGGGCGAGTTCGGGGAAGGTGCGGTTCGGCGGCCGTGACACGACGTCCATCCGCCCGTACGCCCTTTCCCTCCTGGGCCTGGCCCGTACGTTCCAGAACCTGCGCCTGTTCCGGCAGTTGACGGTCCGTGAGAACATCCTGGTCGCCCTCGACCGCACCCGCACGTACACGGTCTGGCAGTACGCGCTGTGGCAGCCCGGCGTGATACGCCGCGAGCGACAACTGCGCCGCCAGGCCCAGGAACTCCTGGAACGCTTCGGACTCACCGACTTCGCGGAAGCCGCGCCCGGCTCACTCCCGTACGGCATCCAGCGCCGTATCGAGATCGCCCGGGCCATGGCCGCCCGACCCCGGCTGCTGCTGCTCGACGAACCGGCGGCCGGGCTGAACGGGGAAGAGGTGCAGCAACTCGCCGCCATCGTGCGTTCCATCCGCGACAGCGGCACCACGGTCGTCCTGATCGAGCACAACATGGGTCTGGTCATGTCGCTGTGCGAGCGCGTCACGGTGCTCTCCAGCGGCGGAATCATCGCGGAGGGCACACCGGCCGAAGTGGTCGCGGCACCCGAGGTGATCGAGGCGTATCTGGGTGACTCCGTGATGGCGGACGTTCCACTCCCGGACCCGGACGCTGCTCAGGACTCCGGCTCGGATCCAGCCCCTGCCCCGACGTCGGCCCCCGCTTCGAAGGAGGCAACCCGGTGAGCACGATCCCCGCTTCCCGCACCGAAACCGCCGCCAGACTCACCGTCGAGAACCTCTCCGTGCACTACGGCGGCGTGTGCGCGGTCCGCTCGATCGGCTTCAGCGTCGAGCCGGGTGCCTCGGTCGGCATCATCGGCGCCAACGGGGCGGGCAAGACCTCCACCCTCAAGGCGCTGATGGGCCTGGTCCCGCGCAGCGGCGGACGCGTCACGCTCGGCGAACGCGACCTGACCCGGGTCAGGGCCCGCGACATGGTGCGGCACGGCATCGGCTACGTACCGGAGGGCCGGCACGTCTTCCCCGGCCTGACCGTGGAGAAGAACCTGCTCCTCGGCGCCTACGCGCGGCGCTGGGACGACGAGACCCGCGCCACACTCGACGAGGTGCACGAACTCTTTCCGGTACTGCGGGAGATGAGCGGACGACTGGCCGGCGCCCTCTCCGGAGGACAGCAGCAGATGCTCGCGATCGGCCGCGCCCTGATGGCCGGACCGCGCCTTCTCCTCCTCGACGAACCGTCGATGGGCCTGTCACCCAAACTCGTCGGCTTCATCCTCGACACCCTGCGACGGCTGCGGGAGGAAGGCCTGAGCCTGCTCCTGGTCGAGCAGAACGCCAAGCTGACCTTCGGCGCGACCAGTCACTGCCTCGTCATGGAGAACGGGACCGTCGCCATGACGGGAAGCTCCGAGGAACTCAGCCGCGACACCCGCGTCCGCCAGATCTACCTGGGACTGTGAACGGTGCGCGCGGCGATGACCCAGGACTCGTATCTCGTCGGCCTGATCGGCTCCGGCATAGGCACCTCGTTCAGCCCCATGCTCCACGAACGGGAGGCGGACCGGCACGGCCTGCGCTACCTCTACCGGCTGATCGATCTCGACCGCATCGGCGCCGGGCCCGACAAGGTCGGTGAACTGGTGGGCGCGGCCAAGGGCATGGGCTACCGCGGCCTCAACATCACCCACCCCTGCAAACAACTCGTCATCGAGTGTCTTGACGAACTCACCCCACAGGCCGCGGCGGTCGGCGCGGTCAACACCGTGGTCTTCGAAGGCGAGGGCAGAAGCGCCCGGTCCGTAGGACACAACACCGATGTCACCGGCTTCGCCGCCTCCTTCGAACGGGAACTCGCGGACGCCCCGCGGAAGCGCGTCGTGCAACTCGGCGCCGGGGGAGCGGGGGCGGCCGTCGCGCACGCCCTGCTCACTCAGGGCACCGGGCATCTTGCCGTCGTCGACCCGCTGACGGACCGCGCGGTGGTACTCGCTACCTCCCTGAACCGGCGGTTCGGTGACGACCGGGCGACCGTCTCCGCTCCGGACGATCTCCCAGCCTTGATGGCCCGAGCTGACGGCCTTGTGCACGCCACCCCGACCGGAATGTCCACGCACCCCGGACTTCCGCTGCCGGCCGACCTGCTGCACCCCGACCTGTGGATCGTCGACGTGGTGTACCAGCCGCTCGAGACCGAGCTGCTACGCGTCGCACGGGCCCGTGGCTGCACCGCACTCAACGGTGTCGGCATGGTCGTCTTTCAGGCCGCCGATGCCTTCCAGCTCTTCACCGGACGAGAACCGGACCGCTCGCGGATGCTTGCCCATGCCGCCGAACTGGCCGATTCGGAATGAGGAACGGCGGCGACCGCCCTCGCCCGCTCCGAGATCCGTGTGGAGAAATACGCCGAACAATTTCCCTACGCACTGCGCGGTTGCCCCGCGCGGTCTTGTTCGATGGTTGGAGCCGGCACTCGAAGATCTGCATGTCCTAGGGCGTGTTTCAGAAGTGGATCAAGGTCGTGCGATGATCACGTCTCGTGGCTCGGGGAGATCTGACAGAAACCCAGTGGGTGGTACTGGAGCTGCTGTTGCCGAGGGGCATCAAGTCCGGACGCCCGCCGGTGCACACCAAGCGGCAGCTGATCAACGGGATACGGTTCCGCACCCGTACCGGCATACCGTGGCGAGACCTACCCGAACGGTACGGGCCGTGGGAGACGGTGTACGGGCTGTTCCGCCGCTGAAGGCGCGACGGCACCTGGCACCGCATCCTCGAACAGTTCCAGGCCCGGGCCGATGCTGAGGGCCTGATCACCTGGGACGTCTCAGTAGACTCCACCGTCGCCCGTGCCCACCAGCACGCGGCCGGCGCTCGCAAAAGGGGGATCTCCAGGTCGAGCCGCCCGGCGGGGTTGCCATCGAGCCCGACGACCACGGGCTCGGACGCTCACGGGGCGGTCTGACCACCAAGCTGCACCTGGCGGTCGAGCAGGCCCAAAAACCGATGTCGCTGGTGATCACGGCCGGGCAGCGCGGAGACTCCCCGCAGTTCCAGGTCGTCCTCGGCCGCATCCTCGTGCCCCGGTCCGGGTCCGGCCGGCCTCGCACCCGGCCGGACAAGGTCCGCGCCGACAAGGCCTACGGCTCCCGTGCGAATCGCGCCTACCTGCGCCGACGAGGGATCCGCTGCACCATTCCGGAGAAGCGCGATCAGATCGCCAACCGCAAGAAGCGCGGTTCTCGCGGCGGCCGTCCGCCGAAGTTCGACCCGGTCGACCACAAAGAACGCCACGCGGTGGAGTGCGGCATCAATCGCCTCAAAAGACACCGCGCGGTCGCCACGAGATACGACAAGCTTGCCGTCCGTTACGAAGCGACCGTACTGGTCGCCGCCATCAACGAGTGGCTGCAGGAATCCGGCGAAAGCCGAGGGCCGGTGGGGGCCCCACAAACCAGTCGAGAAAGCCTTTGCGGGCTGTCACCCTGGCCAGATGTTGCTCAAGCTGACCGGATCCAGCGGCGCGGGCAAGACCACGCTCGCCTTCGCCCTCGCCGACCGGCTGGACGGGGTCGTGGTGCACGAGTTCGACGAAGTCGGTGTCCCGGACGCTCCGGTCCCTCCCCACTGGCGCAATCACATGACCGAGATGTGGGTACGGCGCGCGCTGGAGTACCAGGACCGTGGAATGGACCTGCTGCTGTCCGGGAACTCGCCACTGGGCGAGGTCCTGGCCGCCCCCTCGGCCCCGTTGCTGAACGGGATCGCTGTCTGCCTGATCGACGTCGCCGACCAGGACCGGCGCGACCGACTCGCCGCACGCGACGGCGGCCGATGGGATCAGGCCGCCACCGACGCCTTCTGCGGCTGGGCCGCCTGGCACCGCGCGCACGCCCGCGACCCGCGCTTCCGGCCCGACGTCATCATCGACGGGAGCTGGCCGGAGATGGCTTGGCACCGGTGGACCATGTGGACCGGCGAGGACCCGCGATGGCGCACCCACGTGATCGACACCAGCGGCCAGTCGCTCGCGGCATCCGTGAACCAGGTCGAGCGATGGGTCACCGAACAGCGCGAGGCACATCGGTCAGGGCGACTGGCCCTGGCCCGAGGCTGGACAGACGAGACACCCCGCCCAACCGGCCACGACGCTTGATCCACTTCTGAAACACGCCCTAAAAGAGCGTTTTGTCCCGGCGAGGTTGTTTGACGTCGATTCGCAGACCGAGCTTGTATGGGGCTCGCGGGGCAGACGTGCCTGATGCGGGGCAAGGGATTCGTGTCGTCGTTCGGCGACCCGTTTCGTTGCGTTCGCTCCTGTCTGATCCCAACGCGCCCCCGGTTGACCTCGTTTGCGCCCTGGGGAGGCGGCCTGCTCGACGGTACTACCGAAACATGACGCGACACCGCCCGTATCCCAGCGACCTCTCCGATGCGCGCTGGGAACTGATCGAGCCCACGCTCACCACCTGGCGGGCCGAGCGCAGAGGCAAGGGTCTCGACATCGGTCGCCCGCCTGAGCATGACCTGCGCCGCCTCATGGACGCCATCCTCTACGTCGACCGCACCGGCATTGCCTGGCGTTACCTGCCCCACGACTTCCCGCCGTGGGAAACGGTCTACGGCTACTTCGCCGCCTGGCAAAAAGAAGGCATCTTCGACCAACTCAACGGTCTCCTGCGGCGCCTGGTCCGGGAAGCCGAAGGCCGCGACGGCGAGCCAACCGCCTGCGTGCTGGACGCGCAGAGCGTGAAGACCTCCGCGAACGTGCCCGCGACCAGCCAGGGCATCGATGCCGGCAAGAAAATCGCAGGCCGCAAGCGCCACATCGGGGTGGACACCCTCGGCCTGCTCCTGGCCGTCTGGGTCACCGCGGCGAGTGTCTCCGACAACGTCGGCGGCATACACCTGATGTCCCACATCGCCGCCTCTCACCCTCGCGTGACCAAAGCATGGGCCGACACCGGCTACCGCACCAAAGCCATCGACCACGGCGCCCGACTCGGCATCGACGTCGAAGTCGTCCAACGCGCCCCGGGCGCCAAAGGCTTCAAGGTGATCCCACGACGCTGGGTCGTCGAGCGGACCTTCGGCTGGCTGATGCATCACCGCCGACTGGCCCGCGACTACGAAACCCACCCCCACCGCTCCGAAGCCATAATCCACGTCGCGATGATCGACCTCATAAGCCGCAGACTCACCCGCGAATCCACCCCCAACTGGCGCGACACCTGAACCCCGAACCAAACAACCTCGCCGGGACAAAACGCTCTTTAAGGCCGGTTTCGGACAGACCGCGAGGGCGGTCGCGTCGCCGCCTGACACCACCATGTCGCCGTCGACCTTGGCGCGGAAGCGGCAGTCGCAACCCTGGGGAGGATTCCGATCGCCGCACTGGCCGGTCGGCCTCGTCACGGTGGGCTGACGCGGGGAATCAAACGTGGCCGCCAGACGCTCTGGCCTGCGTGAAGAAGATAGGTTTCCTCTCGTTCGGTCACTGGTCGCCGAGTCCGCATTCCAAGACCCGGTCCGCCGCCGACTTCCTGCACCAGTCCATCGACCTGGCGGTCGCCGCCGAGGAGCTGGGCGTGGACGGCGCGTACTTCCGCGTGCACCACTTCGCGCAGCAGGCGGGCAGCCCGTTCCCGCTGCTCTCGGCCATCGGCGCACGGACCTCGAAGATCGAGATCGGCACCGGCGTGATCGACATGCGCTACGAGAACCCGCTGTACATGGCCGAGAACGCGGGCGCCGCCGACCTGATCTCCTGCGGCCGGCTGCAGCTCGGCATCAGCCGTGGCTCACCGGAGCAGGTGATCGACGGCTGGCGCTACTTCGGCTACGCCCCCGCGGAGGGGGAGACCGGCGCGGACATGGCCCGCCAGCACGCCGAGGCTTTCCTCAAGGTGATCGAGGGCGAGGGGTTCGCGCAGCCGAATCCGCGGCCGATGTTCCCCAACCCGCCGGGGCTGCTGCGCGTCGAGCCGTACTCCGAGGGGCTGCGCGAACGGATCTGGTGGGGCTCCAGCTCGAACGCGACCGCCGTCTGGGCCGCGACGCTGGGGATGAACCTGCAGAGCTCCACCCTCAAGGACGACGAGACGGGCGAGCCGCTGCATGTCCAGCAGCGCAAGCAGATCGAGGCGTACCGCGAGGCGTACAAGGAGGCGGGCCACGCGCGCGAGCCGCGGGTGTCCGTCAGCCGCAGCATCTTCGCCCTGACCGACGACGTGGACCGGGCCTACTTCGGCCGCGACCGCAACTCGCGGGACCAGGTCGGCATGATCGACGACACGACCAGGGCGATCTTCGGACGCTCGTACGCCGCCGAGCCGGACGTGCTGGTGAAGCAACTCCGGGAGGACGAGGCCATCCAGGCCGCGGACACCGTCCTGCTGACCGTCCCGAACCAGCTCGGGGTCGACTACAACGCCCATGTGCTGGAGAGCATCCTGACCCAGGTGGCACCGGAGCTCGGCTGGCGCTGAGTGGTGGTCAGGCCGTCTGGGGAACCGCCCGGTGCCGGGTACGGGCCCGTCATACGGCCGGTATGCGCGCGGGATGGTGTCGTCGGCATCGCCCATCAACAAGCCGGAAAGCACCCCAAAGGGAGGAACACGGGCCCGAGCAGACACCGACGGTGCGTCGCCGTCGTCTGGGCTCTGAACTGCGCGAACTGCGGGAAGAAACGGGCGCTTCCCTGGAGCACGGCGCCGAGACGCTGGAGTGCGGTCGTTCCAGGATCAGCCGCATCGAGGTACTGCCCATCGACTCATTCCTTCCCGACAAGTACCCCACGCACATGGCCCGGCGGCCCGGGCCGGGGGTGTGATGGTGCCCGAGGGCACTACCTTTCCGGTCTTCCAGTGCGGAACGTCCAGATCCGGTCTGCCGGAAGAAGCCTTGGTGCCCAGGGTCGAGCGCATGGGGCCGTCAGTCGCTTGGCTGAATTGCAGGCCGCAGCCGCGCCCGCCGCGCGATAGTTTGTCCATGTTTTCCCTGGCTCTCGCCTCAGAACTACGGGCTGTAGGGTGCTGGAGACCCTACAAACTGTAGGGGGATGGGTGGGCAATGTCCGGCTGCGCGTACGCCACACTCGCCGGGACGCGACGGCTCGGACCGCCGGCCGCGTCCCGCCGCTCGGAATACCCGCTCGCCGCGGTGGCGGTCGCGTTCGTCCTGGCCCAACTGGTCCTCGTACGCCCCGGGTTGGGCCTCGGCTGGGACGAGACCGTGTACGTCAGCCAGCTCAGCGCGCACGCCCCCGCCGCCTACTTCAGCGCACCCCGGGCCCGCGGCATCTCCCTCCTGGTCGCCCCCGTCACCTCCTGGTCCTCGTCCACCACCCTGCTCCGCGTCTACCTCGCCGTACTCGCGGGCGCCGCCCTCTTCCTCGCCCTCCGCACCTGGCGCGGCCTGTTCCCCACCCGCGTCCTCGCCCTGGCGGGCGCCCTGTTCGCCTCCCTCTGGGTGACCCTCCTCTACGGCCCGCAGGCCATGCCCAACTACTGGGTCGCCGTGGGCGCCCTCGCCGCGGCGGGCTGCTGCCTGCGCGCCCGGACCGACCGCTCCGACCGGGCCGCGCTGTGGGGACTGGCGGCGAGCGCGTCCCTGATGGCGTGGATGCGGCCGACGGACGCGGTCTGGGCGACCCTGCCCCTGCTCGTCCTCCTCGTGGCCGTCCGCCACTGGCGCCTGCTCGCCGTCCTCCTCGCCGGGCTCGCGTCCGGCGCCGCGGAGTGGGTGATCGAGGCATACGTCAGTTACGGCGGCCTGACCCAGCGGCTGCACGAGGCCTCGGCCATCGAGGGCGGCCTGGGCTGGAACATCGCGGTCGTCGACCAACTGCGCAGCCTGGGCGGACGCGCCCTGTGCCGCCCGTGCACGGCGGAGATGCCCAATCCGGCGGTCGACGTGTGGTGGCTCGTGCTCCCCGTGCTCGCCGTCGTCGGACTGGTCGTCGCGGTCCGCGCGCGGCGCACGACGGCCACCCTCGTCCCGCTCGCCTGCGCCGCCACCGCCGCCTTCCCCTACCTGTTCATGATCGGATACGCGGCCCCGCGCTTCCTGCTGCCCGCCTACGCGCTGGTGGCGATCCCGGTCGCCGACGGACTGATCCACCTGGTCACCAGACCGGCCGGAGTATGGCGACGGGTCGCGGTGACCCTGCTCGCGATCGGCCTCGCCGGGCATCTGGCGATCCAACTCGCCGTCCTGGAAAGGACGGTGAGCCGTACGAACACCCAACACAGCGACTGGTCCCGCACCGCCGCCGAACTCCACCGCCTCGGCGTCCGCAAGCCCTGCCTGCTCACCGGCCAGGACTCCATCCCGATCGCCTTCTACACGGGCTGCGCCTCCGCCGCGACCGGGGGCCACAACGCCAACATCACCCGCACGACCCTCGACCGCACGGCACACCGGATGTCCGTCGCCAATCTCACCCCGACCGGCAGCCGCCCACCCGCCTACGCCCACGACTGGCCCGCCCACCGCTACGGCACGCTGGAGCTGCGGGTGGCACCGGGGGCAGAGAGGGGCGGCGGCGCATGACGGCACCGCCCGCCCTCACCCCGACGACCACCCCTGCTCGCCGCCGCCGTGCCTACTGGCAGTCCGCGCTGACCGTCGCCGTCCTGGTGGCCGTGGTCTGTCTGGTCCGGCGGCACTGGCCCGTGCTCGCGAGTGGGGCCGGGCGGCTCGCCGTCGCCGATCAGGGGTGGCTGCTGGTGGCCGGGACGGCCGCGCTCGGGACGTGGGTGTGCTCGGCACTCGCCCAGCAGGGCGCGGTGGCTCAACGGCTGCCCGGTGGGCGCCTGGTGGCCGCGCAGCTCGCCGCGTCCGCCGCCAACCATGTGCTGCCCGCCGGGCTCGGCGCCGGCGCCGTCAACGTGCGCTTCCTGATGCGCTGCGGGCTGCCGGTCGGCCGCTCGGCCAGCGCGCTCGCCGTGAAGGCCACCGCCGGTGTGGTCGTCCGGATCGTTCTGATCGGCGTTCTCGCCGCGGTCTGCCCGGGTGTGCTGCGCGTCCCGCGCGTCTCCCTGGGCGTGGTGGGTGTCGTACTCGCGGTCGTCGTGCTGGTCACCGTGCTGCTCAACTGCCCGCTGTGGCCCCGGTGTCGGCGAGGCCTCGGCACGGTGCTGACCGACATCAGGGCCGTACACACCTTGCCCCACCGGGCAGTTGCCCTGTGGGGCGGTTCGCTCGCCTTCGCCGCGCTGCACTCCCTCGTGCTGATCTGTGTCACCCAGGCCGTCGAACTGCCGTTGTCCCCGGCCCGGGTGGCGCTGCTGTACCTCGCCGCCAGCAGCGCCGCCGCCCTGCTGCCCACGCCGGGCGGCATCGGTTCCCTCGACGCGGCCCTGGTCTTCGCCCTCACCGAGTCGGGAACCACGGCGTCGGCCGCCGCTTCCGTCGTCCTCGGCTACCGGCTGCTCACGATGTGGTTGCCGCTGATCCCCGGCCTGTTGGTGCTCGGGGTACTCGTGCGGCGCAAGGCACTCTGACCTCAACTGTGTTTCCCCCGCGGGCGGTTCAGGTAGGAGTCCGGCATCGGTACGCGGACCAAGGGGAGTGGCATGGCGGAGCATGAGACCGGTGGCCGACTGGCGGACGAGTTCTTCACTCCCGGGAGTTCGTCCTTCACCGAGTTCCTGGCGGCACACCGGCCCGCGCTGCTGCCCACCCGCCGTCCCTTCCCGGCGGGCGTCCGCGCCGGAGCCGACCAATTCCCGCACGGCACCACGGTGTTGGCCCTCTCCTACCGCGACGGCGTGCTGATCGCCGGCGACCGCAGGGCCACGATGGGCAACGTCATCGCGCAGCGCGACCTGGAGAAGGTGCACCCCGCGGACGACTACACCGCGGTCGCCTTCGCCGGCACGGTCGGGCTCGCCGTGGACATGGTGAAGCTGTACCAGGTCGAGCTGACGCACTTCGAGAAGATCGAGGGCATCCCGATGACCCTCAACGCGAAGGCCACCCGCCTCGCCGGCCTGATCCGGCAGAACCTCGACCAGGCCATGCAGGGCCTCGCCGTCGTACCGCTGCTCGTCGGCTACGACCCCGCGGCCCCCGAAGGCGCCCAGGGCCGTATCTTCACCTTCGACGTCGTCGGCGGCACCTACGAGAAGCCGGACTTCCACGCCGAGGGCTCCGGCTCCCCCTACGCCAGGAGCGCCCTCAAGAAGCTGTACCACCGGGGCATGTCCCGGCGCGACGCGTCCCTGGCCGCACTGCAGGCCCTGTACGACGCGGCCGACGACGACTCGGCCACCGGCGGCCCGGACCTCAACCGCCGTATCTTCCCCATCGTGTCGGTCATCACCGAGGACGGCTTCGAACGGCTCCCGGAGTCGGAGACCGAGGCCCTCAGCCGCGAGATGGTCGAACAACGCCGCGACCACCCGGACGGGCCGACCGTCGCGCCGTAAGCGACGACATGGTCCGGGTGATCGCGGTGCCGGTCACCCGGCCGGGGCCGGGTTGCCGTAGTAGGCGTCGGGGCCGTGTTTGCGGGTGTAGTGGCGGGCCAGCAGGTGTGGGGGCGGGGGTCCTGTCGGGGACAGGGCCAGGGTGTTGATGGCCATGTCGGCGACGGCTTCGCAGATGATGGCGTGTTCCAGGGACTTGCGGGCGGTGGTGCCCCAGGTGAAGGGGCCGTGGTTGGCGACGAGAGCGGCCGGGACCTCGGCGGCTCTGCGGTCGTCGCTCTCCAGCAGGTCGACGATGACCTTGCCGGTGTTGTACTCGTAGTCCGTCGCGCACTGGTCGGCGGTGAGGTCCGGGGTGCACGGGACGGGCCCGTTGAAGGTGTCGGCGTGGGTGGTGCCCAGGACCGGTATGTCACGGCGGGCCTGGGCGAAGGCCACCGCGTGGGTGGAGTGGGTGTGGGTGACGCCGCCTATGGACGGGAACGCCAGGTACAGGCAGCGGTGGGTCTCGGTGTCGGTGGACGGGCGCAGGTCGCCGCCGACCACCTTGCCGTCGTACAGGCGGACGGTGACCAGGTGGTCGAGGGCGAGGTCCTCGTAGGGGACCCCCGAGGGCTTGATGACGAACACGCCGGCCTCGCGGTCGACGCCGCTCACATTGCCCCAGGTCAGCGTCGCCAGACCGACCTGGGGGATGGTCAGGTTGGCGTCCAGTACCTCTTGCCGCAGGCCGTCACGGACTCGCGCGGTCATCGGTGCTCTCCTTGCGGATCGATCGGGATCACGGGTGTCACAGGGCCTGGGCGAGCCGGTGGTAGGCGGCGTTCCAGCGGATCTCCTTGGTGAACTGCCCGGTGCTGGTGGTCTCGTCGATGGTCAGCAGCTCTACGCCCGTCATTGCGGCGTAGTCGGTCAGGGTCTCGGTGTCGACGGCCGAGCTGAGCACGGTGTGGTGCGGGGCACCGGCCAGCAGCCAGCTCTCGGCGGACTCCGCGAGCGAGGGGCGCGGTTTCCACACGGCGCGGGCCACCGGCAGCCGGCGCAGCGGCTCGCTCGGGGTGACGACGTCGACCGTGTTGGCGGTCAGCCGGAAGCGGTCGCCGAGGTCGGAGAGGCCGACGACGACGGCGGGGCCGGGGGCCGCGTTGAAGACGAGGCGGACCGGGTCCTCACGGCCGCCGATGGACAGGGGGTGGATCTCGCAACTGGGGCGGTCGGCGGCGATGGAGGGGCAGACCTCCAGCATGTGGGCGCCCAGGATGCGCGGGGTGCCGGGGCCCAGGTGGTAGGTGTAGTCCTCCATGAAGGAGGTGCCGCCGGGCCGGCCGGCGCCCATGACCTTCATCGTGCGCAGCAGTGCCGAGGTCTTCCAGTCGCCCTCGCCGCCGAAGCCGTAACCGTCGGCCATCAGGCGCTGGACCGCGAGACCGGGCAACTGGCGCAGCCCGCCCAGGTCTTCGAAGTTGGTGGTGAACGCGGTGAAGCCGCCCTCGGTGAGGAAGGTGCGCAGCCCTATCTCCTGGCGGGCCGCGTACACGAGGGAGTCGTGGTGGATGCCGCCGGGGCGCAGGGCCGGGACGACGTCGTACAACTCGACATATTTGAGGGCCAGTTGGGCGGCCTCCTTGTCCTCGACCTGGTCGACGACGGTCACCAGGTCGTTGACCGCGTAGGTGTTCACCGAGTACCCGAACCGCAGTTGGGCCTCGACCTTGTCGCCCTCGGTCACGGCGACGTCGCGCATGTTGTCGCCGAAGCGGGCCAGCTTCAGCGTGCGGGAGGCGTGGCGGCCGACGGCTGCCCGCGCCCAGGCCGCGACGCGGCGGACGACCCGCGGGTCGGTGGCGTGCCCGGCGACGATCTTGCGGTCGATGCCGAGGCGGGACTCGATGTGCCCGAACTCCCGGTCGCCGTGGGCGGCTTGGTTGAGGTTCATGAAGTCCATGTCGATGCTGGGCCAGGGCAGCGACAGGTTGTACTGGGTGTGCAGGTGCAGCAACGGCCGGTTAAGGGCGCTGAGTCCGGCGATCCACATCTTGGCCGGGGAGAACGTGTGCATCCACACGATCACGCCCACACAGGTGTCGGAGGCGCTCGCCTCCTGGCACAGCCGGCGGATCGCGTCGGCGTCGGTGAGCACCGGCTTCCACACGATGCGGACCGGGATCTTTCCGGGGTCGCCGAGGATCTCGGAGATGCTCCGGGACTGTTCGGCGACCTGCTGGAGGATGTCGTCGCCGTACAGGCCCTGGCTGCCGGTGAGAAACCAGATCTCCTGGTCGGGGTAGGGCGTGGCGTTGGTGTCCATGAGGGTTCCTTTCAAAGGGAGTTGACCACCGAGCAGGGGGCGCCGCTCAGGCTGAGGCCTCGGCGCGGAGGTGACGCAGACGGTGCATGACCTCGTTGGCGCCGCGGCCGAAGTAGTCGTGCAGGAGCCGGTATTCGGCGTACAGCCGGTCGTAGGCTGCGGCCCGCTCGGGGTCCGGCTGATAGACGGCGGGGCGGGCCTTGGCCATGGCGTCGGCGGCGGCCCGGATGTCGGGGTGGGCGCCGGCCGCGACCGCCGCGTGCATCGCCGAGCCCAGCGCGGGACCCTGCGCCGAGTCGATGACACCGAGCGGGAGACGGGTGACATCGGCGTAGATCTGCATCAGCAGCGGGTTCTTCATCAGGCCGCCCGCGACGATGAGTTCGCGGACCGGCACACCGGATGTCTCGAACGCCTCGATGATGGTGCGGGTGCCGAAGGCGGTGGCCTCCAGCAGCGCGCGGTAGACGTCCTCGGGACGGGTGGAGAGCGTCAGGCCCACCACGACACCGCTCAGGTCGTGGTCGACGAGCACGCTGCGGTTGCCGCTCTGCCAGTCCAGCGCGATCAACCCGTGCTCGCCCACCCGCTGTTCGGCGGCCAGCGCGGTGAGGTGCTCGTGCGGGTCACGGCCGAGCGCGGCGGCCTGTTCGGCGTACGACGCCGGGAACCCGGTGCGCACGAACCAGCCGAAGATGTCGCCGACGCCGCTCTGTCCCGCCTCGTAGCCCCACAGGCCCGGCAGGATGCCGCCCTCGACGACCCCGCACATGCCCGGCACTTCGGCCCACTGGTCGCTGCTCATCACATGGCAGGTGGAGGTGCCCATGATGGCGACCATCCGGCCGGGTTCGACGGCCGTGGCCGCGGGGGCGGTCACATGGGCGTCGACGTTCCCGACGCATACGGCGATGCCCTCGGGCAGGCCCGTCCAGGCCGCCGCCTCGGCCGTCAACCCACCGGCACGGTCGCCGAGTTGACCGATCGGCTGGTCCAGCTTGTCGGTCACGAAGCCGGCGAAGGCGGGGTTGAGCGCGGCCAGATAGTCGGTGGAGGGGTAACTGCCGTCCTGGAGCTGGCCCTTGTACCCGGCGGTGCACGCGTTGCGGACGTACGTGCCGGACAGGCGCCAGACGATCCAGTCGGCGGCCTCGATCCAGCGCTCGGTCAACTCGTAGAGTTCCGGGTCCTCTTCGAGCAGTTGCAGGGCCTTGGCGAACTCCCACTCCGAGGAGATCTTGCCACCGTAGCGCTTGAGCCAGGGCTCCTTGCGGGCGTCGGCCAGCTCGGTGATGCGGTCGGCCTGGGCCTGTGCGGCGTGGTGGCGCCACAGCTTGACGTAGGCGTGCGGTCGGCCGGTGAGGTCGGGGAGTTCGCACAGGGGTGTGCCGTCGGCGAGGACCGGCAGGACCGTGCAGGCGGTGAAGTCGGTGCCGATGCCGACCACCTGGTCCGGTCGCACGCCGGAGCGGGCCAGCGCCTCGGGGACGGCGATGCGCAGGACGTCGATGTAGTCGGAGGGGACCTGGAGCGCCCAGTCGGGCGGCAGCGGGGTGCCGTCGGGGAGGGTCCGGTCGAGGACGGCGTGGGTGTACGGGTGCTCGGCGGTGGCCAGTTCCGCGCCGTCGCGGACGCGGACCACCACGGCCCGCCCGGACAGCGTCCCGTAGTCGACTCCGATGACGTAGGTGTCGGGATGGGTGTGATCGAGGTGCTCGGTGGTCACCGCCGGACCCTCCTTTGTTCGAGATTTCGACCAATGTTCGAAATGGTGAATGGAGTGTAGTGAAAAAATCGTCAAAACGGTGACTCCTTTCGGGGCCTGGCTCAATTGGCCGGGCCCCGAAGGGAGTTGGTGTCAGCCGGAGACCGGCGCGACGGTGATGCGGTCGATGTTGGGTGCGTAGGCGCTCGCGTTGGCGAAGCTGATCGTATTGGTACCCGCGCTCAGGGTGACAGGGACGGGCAGGTCCCAGTAGGTGGACCAGGAGTAGTTGTTGCGGAACATGACGGTCTGCGCGGTGCCGCCGTTGACGGAGATCTGGGCCGCCCGGGAGACGACGTTGGTGTTGTAGTTCCCGGAGCCGGAGACCTGGTTGTTGGCGTAGCGGACGTTCATGACGTACCGCCCGGCACTCGCGGCGCTCACCTGGAAGGTGAGGGTGTTGGCCGAGCCGTTGCCGATGTAGCCGACGTACTTGCCGCCGGAGGCCCAGGTGTCCGAGGTGGCGACGGCCGTTCCGGCGAGGGTGGCGCTCTCGGCCTCGTACGCGGAGACGCCCGTGGTGTCGGCGCTCGCGGACACACGCAGGTCACGCACGGTCAGCGTGGTCGAGCCCGAAGTCGCCGCCGTGATGCGGTTGTTGCCCGCCGACAGGTACAGCCGCGAACTCTTGTCGGTGAGCGTGCCGCTCGTGGAGGCCAGCGTGACGGCGCTGGCGCCGTCCAGGGTGAGGGTGCCGGACCCGTTGGAGGAGTAGTCGGTGTGGACGGTGTAGTAGCCGTCGGTCGGCGCGTAGACGTCGAAGGCCGCCGAGGTGCCCGAGGTCAGGGCCAGCGCACCGGCACCCGTCGTACCGGACGCGGTGTAGTTGTACGTCGGTGAACCGGTGATGTCCGCGTACGTGGCCGGGTAGGAGGTGTCGGCGGTGGAGGCCGCGGTGAGGTCGATCTTGTCGAGGGTGACCTCGTTGGTGCCCTTGGCCAGGGTGATCGTGTGCGTGCCCGCCGTCAGGGACACGGAGGCACTGGCGGTCGAGCGGTAGGTCCAGTTCAGCGTCGGCGAGTAGGTGACCGTCTGGGACGAGCCGCCGTCGACCGTGAGGGTCTGGGTCGCCGGGCCGCCGGACTGGTTGCCGTAGAAGACGTTCAGGTTGTACGTGCCCGTGGTCGGGGCGCTGACGGTGAAGGCGACCTTGCTGTCCGACTGGTTCAGGCTGCCGACGTCCTTGGTGCCCGAAGTGGCGTACCCGTAGGCGTTGGTGACGCTGCCCTGGGTGTAGACGGTGCCGTCGGTGATGGTCGCGTTCTCGGCCTCGTACGACGCCGTTGCCGGGGTGCTCGCGGCGGTGGGCGTGCCGGTGCCGGCCGGGTTGACGACGATGCGGTAGGCCGACATCGGGTCGAGGTTGGTCAGCGGGACGGTGATGCTGCCGTCCGAGGCGACCGTGTAGGTGCTGCGGGCGAGCACGGCCGGCGCGGGGCCGGCGCCCTCGTAACCGCTCCAAGCGGTGCGCTCCACCGAGACGTTGACGGTGCTGCCGAACGACGACGGTATGTGCTGGACGACCGTGTTCGCCGAGCCGGAGGTGCCGCCGCCGAGGAGGACCTGGGCCTGCTTGCGGCCGGTGTCGAGGGACGCGATGCCCTGGAGGGTGTCGACGACGTTGGCCTGCGGCGGGGTCACCTTGGCGGTCTGGCCGGTCAGGCCCGCGTACCAACGCAGCAGCCACCAGTCGCCGTTGGGGATGTTTGTCTGGCTGACGTTGCCGTCCAGGTTCCCCGCGATGTCCCAGTACGCCTGGTCGGCGTAGACCTTGTTCCGCTCGAACATGGACATCCACTGGACCATCTGGCCCGGCACCGAGAGGTCACGGCGGTCGCCGTACTCGTTGATGTTGACCGGGCGCGGGCTGATGCCGGCGTTGGTCTCGATGGTGCGGTAGGCGGCGAGGTTGCCCTCGAAGTTGGAGAGGGAGCTGGGGTCCAGCTCGTGCCAGGTGGTCATGTCCGGAAGGACGTTGTTGGCCTTGGCCCACGGATAGAAGTCGCCCATCAGGCGGGCGTCGTAGTGCGTCTCGTTCGGGCCGGCGATCCGCGCGTTCGGGATGATCGAGCGGATCTTGTTGTAGACCGTCGTCCAGTCGCTCTCGAAGCTCGCGAGCGCGCTCTGGTACGTGGCGGTGGTCGAACTGCCGAGCCCCGTGTACCAGTTGCCGTCCGGCTCGTTGAACGGCACCCACACGAACGTGCTCGCGTCGGAGCGGGCCGCGACCTTGGTGACCATCGTGGTGACCTTGGTGAGGTAGTCGCTCAGCCCGAGGTTCTCGTACGGCCACGAGGCGTAGACGTCCTGCATGTAGATGAGGTTGTCGCCGCCGCCACCGCGGGCGAACTCCGGCTGGACGACCAGCGCGTCACCGTTCGGGTGCTGGGCGCCGTCGGGTGCCTTCTGGGCGATGGACGTCATGTGCAGGGGCGTGACGATGTTGTCGCCGGGCACGCCGTCGTCGCTGAGGCCGTACAGGGCGCCGTTGGCTCCGTGCATGACCGCGCCGGTGGTGGTGCCGAGGTCGACGGTCAGTTGCGGGGTGGCCGCCTGCGCGGCGGGGACGGTGAGCGCCGTGCCGAGGAGGGCGGCGGTCACCACCGTCGCACCCATGAGGGCACGGACGGAGCGGGGTCTACGGGCTGTTCGAGGCATGGCTGTCCTCCTCCTCCCGCGGCGTTGCGGGAGGCTGTCGGGGTACTTCGCGGGTGACCGGGGCGGCTCAACTGGCCGAACCCCGGGGCTACTTGACGGCGCCGCTCGTGATGCCGGAGACGATGCGCCGCTGCGCTATGACGAAGACGAGGACCATGGGGAGGCTCATCATCACGACGTAGGCGAAGATCAGGTGCCAGTTGTTGAGGTACAACTGCGCGTTGGCGACCTGGTAGAGGTTGAGCGGCAGGGTGGCCTTGTCGCCGCCGCCGAGGACGAAGAAGGCGTAGAAGATGTCGCTCCAGGCGTAGAGCATCACCATGATCGTCGCGGTGGCGATGACCGGGCGCAGGAGCGGCAGGATGATGCGGAAGAAGACCCGGACCGGGCCCGCGCCGTCCATGCGGGCGGCCTCCTCGAGCTCTTCGGGGAGGGCACGGATGAACCCGGTCATGAAGAAGATCGAGGTGGACAGGTACATCCCGGCGTAGACGCCGATCATGCCGGGACGGGTGCCGGCCAGGCCGAGTTGGCGCAGCTCCATGACGATGGTGATCACCGCGGGCGGGAGCAGGAGCCCGCTGATGCTCAGCGCGTACAGGGTGTTGACCAGGCGGCCCTTGCGGCGGGCGAACACCCAGGCGGCGCCCGCCCCGAGGAGCAGCACGAGGACGACGGACGGGGCGACGACCAGGAGGCTGTTGACGAAGCCCTGGACGATCTTGCCCTCGTCGAAGCTCTGCTTGTAGTTCGCGGCGGCCTGGACGTGGTGCGGCAGCGAGAGGTTGGGCTTGATCGCCTCGGCCTGCGGCTTGAAGGAAGTGACCGCGACCAGCCACAGCGGGATGCCGATGGTGACGCCGGCGACGATCAGGACGACGAGCGGCTGGACCCAGCGCAGCGGGCGCCGGTGCGCGGGGGCGAACGCGGTAGCGGTGGTCACTGGTTGTTCTCCCTGCGGCGCAGGCCGACGATGACGGGCACGGCGAGGACGACGACGATGAAGAAGAGCACCAGGCTCATCGCGGACGCCTGGGCGTACAGGCCCTGGCCGAAGATGCGGAACATGTAGATGTTGAAGACCTCGGTCTCGCTTCCGGGACCGCCTCCGGTGGTCGCCTGCACGATGTCGAAGGTGTTCATGGAGCCGATCAGCGCGGTCGTCACATTGAACGTGACGGCGGGCGCGAGCAGCGGGAACCTGACCGACCAGAAGGTGCGCCACCAGCCGGCCCCGTCGATCCGGGCCGCCTCCAGGACGTCGCCCGGCATGCTCTTCAGGCCCGCCAGGTAGATCAGCATGGCCAGGCCCATCCACTTCCAGCCGTGGATGAGGGTCACCACGACCAGCGTCCAGGTGGTCGAGCCGAGCCAGGGGGTGTCGACGTGGTGTCCCGCGAGCGAGGACAGCACGCTGTTGAGGGCGCCGTCCTGGGCGAGCAGGGCGCGGAAGATGTAGCCGACGGCGAGCGCGGAGATCAGCACCGGGAGGAAGAAGACCGCGCGGAAGAAGCGGTTGAAACGGGTGTCGCGCTCCAGCAGCAGGGCGAGGGCGAGGCCGAAGCCGTTCTGGAAGACGGCCACGAGGACCGCGTACTCCAGGGTGATGCGGATGTCACGGGCCATCGACCCGTCGTGCAGGATGGTGCTGAAGTTCGACAGTCCCACGAAGCCGATCTGCGAGTGGAACGCCGACCAGTCGGTGAACGGGTAGACGAAGTTCAGCAGGTTCGGCAGCAGGAAGAACACGCCGAACACGGCGAGCGCGGGCAGGGCGAACCACCACGGCTGGTCGGCCTTGCTGCGCAGGCGGGTGCGACGGGACGTCCGTTCCCGGCCGTCGTCCTGGGCTCGGTCCTTCGCGCGCGTGGCGTCGATGGCGTCCATCGTGGCGGTGTCCACCACTTTCTTACCTCCGGTACGGCCCCGGGCACGCCGCCGACGGGCGGCCCGGGGGAGGGGCTGGCTCGGTGGCGCCGGTCAGAAGCCGGAGACGCCGCGCGCCTTGAGGACCTGCTTGAACTGGTCCTCGGCAGCCTGGGCGACCTGGAGCGGGGTCTTCTTGCCGTAGATCATGTCGGCGAGGGCGAGGTGCATGTCGGGGGCGGTCAGCGCCTTGACCTGGAAGACGCCCGACGCGCTGGACAGGGCCTTGGCCTGGGCGATCGCGGTCTGCGGCAGGCCGTCGGGGTTGGGCACCGAAGGCTCCACCGACACCAGCTTGTTGGCCTTGATGTAGGCCGGGTAGTCCGGGCCGAGCCAGAAGGACATGAACTGCCGGGCCGCGTTCTGCCGCTTGCTGTCACCGGTGTTGAAGGCGACCACGCCGTTCGTCTGGTCCGGCGAGTACTCGGCCTTCGCGGCGCTGTTGGCGATGGGGAACCAGCCGAGCTTCTTGTCGATGTCCGCCGTGCTGGCGGTGGCCTGGATCTCGGACTGGAGCGCGGTGACGTTGACGGCCATCGCGGCGGTGCCGTCCATGATCGCCTTGCCCTGGTCGACGAAGGTCGCCGTCTTGTAGTTCTTCTGCGCCAGACCGCCGTCGAGGACCTTCGTCTTGTACTTGGTGATCGCGTCGACGATGGTCTTGTTGGTCCAACTGTCCTTGTTCTTGTTGAGGTTGTCCCAGAAGGACTGCGGCAGATCCGTCATCTGGGCCTGCACCTGCCACTGCAACGGCCACTTGTCGCCGCCGACCTCGAAGAACGGTGCCACGCCCGAGACCTTCGACTTGATCTTCGCGGCGTCGGCGAGCAACTCGTCGTAGCCGGCGGGCATCGTGGTGATGCCGGCCTTCGCGAAGACGTCCTTGTTGTAGTAGACGCCGAGCACGGCGGGGCTGGTGACGATGGCCGCGTAGCGGTGACCGTCGACCTGGCCGAGGGTCTTCTCGGTCGTGCCGAGCTTGGAGACCCAGTCCTCGTTGTCGAGCGTCAGCAGGTTCTTCGAGGGCTGCACGAACGGCAGGGTGCTGCCCGTGGGCTGCCAGAACATCAGGTCCGGCTTGACGCCCGAGGCGAGCTTGGTCGGGACGTTCGACTCGTAGGGGTCGGGTATCACCTCGGTGGTGATCTTGGCGCCGGTGGCCTTCTCGAACGCCTCGATGGCCTGCTTGGGCTCCGAGACGCTGTTCTGGGCCACCCACATCGTGAGCTTGACGCCCTTGAGGGAGGCGGTCGGGTTGACCGAACCCTCGGGCGCGGCGGCCGTGGTGGCACCGGTGCTGTCACTGCACGCGGTGGCGGTCAGCCCGAGGACGCAGGCGGTGGCAAGGACGGAGACGGCTCTTCTCATGGCGGATCCTTGTTCGTACGCGGAAGGGAGGAAGGCAGGGCGGTGCTGTGAAGATGTGCGACGGCTGCGGGGAGGGCGGCCGGCGGATACGGCGAGCGCGGCGGACGTAACGGATGGGGCGAGGGCGGACGTCCGGTCCGGCTCACGCGTCCCGTGGTCCCGAGCTCTCCCGGAGGACGAGGGTGGGTTCGGCCGGTACCGGCGCCGTTTCCTGCTGATCGGTGTCGAGCTGGGCGCGCAGCAGCCCGAACGCGGCGCGGCCCAGCCCGTGGAAGTCCATGCGGACGGTGCTGAGGGACGGGGTGACGAAAGCGGAGTGCGGGGCGTCGTCGAAGCCGATGACGCTGACGTCCTCCGGTACCCGCCGGCCCGCGTGGTGCAGGGCCCGCAGCACACCCAGGGCCAGGTCGTCGTTGCCGCACAGGATCGCGGTGACGTCCGGGTTCCGGGCGAGCTTCTTCCCCGCCTCGTATCCGGCCTGGGCGTCCCAGCCCTTGCCGGACGGAGGGGGAGGGGTGACACCGGCCGCTTCCAGGGCCTGGCGCCAGCCCTCGGCTCGGGGGCCCGCCAGACGCCGGGTTCCGGTGGAGGCGGGGATTGCTACGTAGTGGACCGTTTCGTGCCCGAGCGACAGCAGGTGCTCGGTGGCGGCGCGGGCCGCCTCGCGGTCGTCGGCCCACACCGCCGGACGGTCGGGTGTCCGGCCAGGCGGCGGCGCTTCCACCAGCGCCGCGCACGGCACGTGCGCCGGTACGCGGTCCAGGGCGGCGGCACCGATGCGGTCGTAGCCGATGACCACCACGCCGCCACCGGTGTCGGCGGCCGCGGCGATCGTGCGGTCCAGATCGTCCTCGGGGGTCACGACCCGCACGCCGAGCGCGTATCCGGCGGCGCGGGACGCCTCCTCCAGACCCTGCAGGGTGGCCGCGTAGCCGTAGAGGACGGTGTTCGACGTGATGACCGTGACCGATCGGGTGACCCCGCTGGCCAGGGCGAACGCGGTGGCGTTGCGCCGGAAGCCCAGGGTCTGGATCGCGGCGTCGACCCGCTTTCGGGTCTCCTCCTTGACGTTCGGGTGGCCGTTGATGACCCGCGAAACGGTCTGGTAGGAGACGCCTGCCGCGGCCGCTACGTCGCGGATACTGGCGGCTTTCTGCGGCCCCTGAGGGGGGTCGCCGTGGCCGCCGGAGCTTGTGTGACCGGTCACATCCATGCGAGGATTGTGAGCGGTCACAACGTGGGCGTCAAGAGACCGTAACTGGGGATTTACCTTTCGAACACACCGACCGGAGTGACGAGTTCCCTCCCGTCGAGCGAGAAGGCCCAGCTCAGCGCCTGTACGAGAGCCGCAGGACCGAACCGTCCCAGAAGGGGAAATTGTGTTGACCAGTGTCGTCGAAACAGTCGAGAGGTCCCGTATCTGGTCGCACCCGGAGCTCGGGTTGCACGCCGTGCTGGACGCCAACGGGTCGGTGAGACTGGGGAATTCCGGCCAGGACTGGGACCGTCTGGTTCCCCTCGTCGAGGTCACCGCGACTGGTCACGGGCGCCTGTGGTCGGGGGAGCGCTTCATCGAGACGGCCATCGGCGAGCGCCTTGCCTACCGCGACCATGACACGCAGACACTGCGGGACGGCGGCCTGGAGCGTACGACGATCCGGCTCGCGGACCCGGTGACCGGACTGACCGCCGAGGTCACCCTGGAGGCGAGCCCCGGCGCGACCTTCCTGCGCTCACGGGTACGGCTGGTCAACGAGGGCGTCGAGCCGATCCGGTTGGAGAGCGTGACGACCCTGACCCTCGGCGGGATCTCCTCCTCCGCCGCCGAGGACGGCCTCGACGGACTGACCCTGCACTGGGCGGACAACGACTGGCTCGCCGAGTGCCGTTGGCGGCAGGCCGAACTCCGCGACCAGGTCGTGCCGTTGAGCCGGTCCGCGCACGGGCACGAGGGGCGCGGCTGCTTCGAGCGTTATTCGCAGGGGAGTTGGTCCACCGGCCGGCACCTCCCGCTCGGTGCCCTCACCGACCGGGACGGCAACGCCTGGCTCTGGCAGATCGAGTCCAGCGCGGGCTGGCGCTTCGAGACCGGAGAGCGCGAAGGCGCGGCCTATGTCGCCCTGTTCGGGCCCGACGACGCCCACCACCAGTGGCACCAACTCCTCGCCCCCGGCCAGGAGTTCCTGACCGTCCCCGCCGTCCTGGTCCGCGCGGAGACGGGCGGCCTGGACGCCGCCTTCGGGACCCTCACGGACTACCGCCGTGGCATCCGCCGTGACCACCCCGACCGTCGCGCGCTCCCGGTGATCTACAACGACTACATGAACACCCTGATGGGCGACCCCACCACCGAACGGCTGCTGCCCCTCATCGAGGCGGCGGCGAGTGCCGGTGCAGAGGTCTTCGTCATCGACGCCGGCTGGTACGACGACGACGCCCAGGGCTGGTGGGACTCCGTCGGCGCGTGGGAGCCCGCGCCCAACCGTTTCCCGGGCGGCATACAGGAAGTCCTGGACGCCATCACGAAGCACGGCATGACCCCGGGCCTGTGGCTGGAGCCCGAAGTCGTGGGCGTGCGCAGTCCGTTGGCGCACACCCTGCCGCCCGAGGCGTTCTTCCGGCGCGGCGGCCTGCGCGTCACCGAACACGGACGGCACCACCTGGACCTGCGTCACCCGGCCGCCCGCGCCCACCTCGACGAGGTCGTGGACCGGCTGGTCGGCGAGTGGGGCGTCGGTTATCTGAAGCTCGACTACAACATCAACATCGGCCCGGGGACCGAGAACGGGACCGAGAGCGCGGGCGCCGGACTGCTCGGACACCACCGCGCCCACCTCGACTGGCTGACCGGACTCCTCGACCGCCACCCCGGACTCGTCCTGGAGAACTGCGGATCGGGCGGCCTGCGCATGGACTACGCCCAACTGGCCGTGGCCCAGCTCCAGTCCACCAGCGACCAGCAGGACCCCCTGCGCTACCCGCCCATCGCCGCCGCGTCCGGCACCGCCGTGGTTCCCGAACAGGCCGCGATCTGGGCCTATCCCCAGCCGGACCAGAGCCTCGACGCGATCGCCTTCACCCTCGCCGCCCCGCTGCTCGGCCGGGTCCACCTCTCCGGCTTCCTCAACCTCATGAACGACGAGCAGTTCGACCTCGTCCGCTCGGCGGTCTCCGTCTACAAGGACGTCCGGACGGAGATCGGCGCCGCGCATCCGTTCTGGCCGCTGGGGCTGCCCGGTTGGGAGGACGAGTGGATCGCCCAGGGACTGCGGGGCACACAGGCCACGTACGTGACGGTCTGGAGGCGCGGCTCCGACGACACCGGCCGCACCCTCACGGTCCCGCACCTGCGCGGTGCGTCCACGCACGCCACGGTGCTGTATCCGGGGACCGCGGACGCGGGCGTCCAATGGGACGCGGCCGAGGGGCGGTTGACGGTGTCCCTGCCGCGCGCAGACACCGCTGTTCTCGTCCGGTTGAGCGCCGGCTGAGTCCTGCCGTTGCACGGCTGATCCGCTGGTGATCGGCATGTGACGGACTCCGTGCACATTCCGTCAGGAAAGTGCCTTCAAGTGTCGTCCCCTGGCAATGTCGGACTGCGGATGCTTCGCCCGTGTCCCGCCCATAGGGTGCTTGAAGTCCACTTTCGGAGGCGGGACCGATTGTGCAGGTATCCGTGACAAGGCAGAACGCCGGCCAACCCGTCAGGATGTCGAGTTTCGTCGGCCGGCGTCAGGAGACCGCCGAGGTCAAGCGTCTGGTGGCCGCCCACCAACTGGTGACTCTCACCGGGACGGGCGGCGTCGGCAAGACCAGGCTGGCGCTGCACGCCGTACCCCGGCTGGCGCGGGCGTTCGCCGACGGGGTGCACCTCGTCCAGTTGGCCGGTGTACGGGACGCCTCGCTGGTGCCGCTCGCGCTGATCGAGGCGCTCGACATCCGTGACGTCTCGGGCCGTTCACCCGTGCGGGTCCTCGTCGACCAGCTCCAGGAACGGGAGTTGCTCCTGGTCCTGGACAACTGCGAACACCTCGCGGACGCGTGCGCGCGGCTCGTCGGGACGCTGCTCGCGGAGACCGCCGGGGTGCGGGTGCTGGCCACCAGCAGGCATCCGCTGGACGTGCCCGCCCAACACGTCCTGGAAGTACAGCCGTTGGCGACTCCCGCACCGGGCGAGCCGCTGCCGCCCAAGCCCGCGCTGGAGTACCCGGCACTGGCCCTGTTCGCCGATCGCGCCGCAGCCGTACTGCCCGGGTTCTCCCTCACCGAGGCCAACCAGGCCGCGGTGGCCGCCCTGTGCCACCGGCTGGACGGGCTGCCGCTCGCGATCGAACTGGCGGCGGTCCGGATGCGCGCCCTCGGCGTGCAGCAGTTGCTCGAACGCCTCGACCGGCGTTACCGGTTGCTGGCCGACACCGCCGACATCGGTGACACCCTGCTTCGGCACCGCACGCTGCGCGCGGCCGTCGACTGGAGCCACGACCTGTGCACCCCCGAGGAGCAGACGGTGTGGGCCCGCGCCTCCGTCTTCGCCGGGACCTTCGACCTGGGCGCCGCCGAGGAGGTCTGCGCCGGGCCCGGTCTCGACCGTGACGCCATGGTGGACGCCGTGGCCGGTCTGGTCGACAAGTCGCTGCTGGTCCGCGACGGCGACGCCGTCCACGCCCGGTACCGGATGCTGGAGTCGATCCGGCAGTACGGCCTCGACCGGCTCCGCGAGGAGGGTGCCGACGCGGAGGAGGCGGCCCGGCGCCGGGTGCGGGACTGGTGCCTGGACTTCGTCGAGGAGTGCGAGCGGCGCTGGTTCGGCCCCGAGCAGCCGGAGGTGGTCCGCCGGCTGCACACGGAGTCGGACCTGATCCGCTCGGCGTTCGAGTTCTGCCTGACCACACCGGGGGAGCTGCGGGCCGGGCTGAAACTGGCCGGGCATCTGTGGTTCTTCTGGTTCGCGACCGGCGCGATGGTGGAGGGCAGGCACTGGCTGGAGCGCCTGCTCGCCGCCGCCCCCGAGCCGACCGTCGAGCGGGCCCGAGGCCTGTGGACCCTGGCCCTGATGCTGCTGAGCCAGGGCAACGCGGTCAGGGCCGCGCCCCTCGTCGAGGAGGCCCGCGAACTCGCCCTGCGGCTGGGCGCCGAGGCCGAAGTGGCGCACACCTACTTCTGCCGGGGCGGCGCCCGCCTGATCAGCGGCGACTACGACCGGGCCCGGGCCGTGTACGAGGAGGCGCTCTCCCGGCCGCCGCGCGAGGGCGAGTCGATGAGCCTGGTCGGCTTCAAGTACGTGGAGTTGGCCCATGTCCTCGCGATCCAGGGCGAGTTCGACCGTGCCATGGCCCTGTGCGAGGAGTTCCGGCAGATCTGCCTCGCCCACGGCGAACAGTGGATCCACTCCTACCTCCTGCGCATCCTCGCCTTCGCCGAATGGGCCAGGGGCGACCGGACGGCGGCCAGGATCCACGCTCGTCAGTGTCTACGGCTCAAGCGCGCGGTCGGTGACGTGTTCGGCATCGGCATGACGCTGGAACTGCTCGCCGCGGTCCACGCCCGCGACGGCGAGGGCCGCACCGCCGCCGTACTGCTGGGCGCCGCCCGACGGATCTGGCGGGACGCCCACGTCGCCCTGGACCGCACCCCGTCCCACGGCCCGGTCCGCACCGAGGCCGAGGAAGGCGCCCGCGCGCTGCTGCGCGACGGGTTCAAGAACGCCTACCGCGAAGGCCTCGCACTCACCTCGGACCACGCGGTGGCCTACGCGCTGGGCGAGCGGGAATCCGCGGCCCGGCAGGTGCTCGACAGCCCGCTCACCCGCCGTGAGACGGAGGTCGCCGAGCTGATCGCGGAGGGGCTGACCAACCAGCAGATCGCCGACCGGCTGGTCGTCGCGCTGCGGACGGCGGAGGGCCATGTGGAGCGCATCCTCAGCAAGTTGGGCTTCACCTCGCGCAGCCAGGTCGCCGTCTGGGCCGAGGCGCGCAGGGCCGTGCGCCCCTGACGCCGTACGGACGTGAACCGAGCGAAGTGGAAAGGAAGGCAGAGCGATGGAGCACGGAGAACTCACCGCACCCGGCACACCCGTTCCCGCCGTCAAGCACCACGCCGGCATCCACTCGTCCGACGAGGAGTTCCTGGCGGTGGTGGTGCCGTTCCTCAGGGAGGGCATCCGCGCCGAGGACGAACCGGACCCGGTGGTCATCACCACCGCGCGCAAACTCGCCCTGCTGCGGGGCGCGTTGGGCCCGGACGCCCGCCGGGTCGACTTCCGCGACTCCGCGCGGTGGTACCGCGGCAGCCCCGCCAACAGCATGGCCACCGCCCTCGACTACTACGTCACGCACGCGAGCCCCGAGGGCCGCCTCCACATGACGGGCGAGCCGGTCTGGGACGGCCGCTCGCCGCGCGAGATCCCCGAGTGGAAGCGGTACGAGGCACTGGCCACCGAGCTCTTCACCGGCGCCCCGCCCGACCTGATGTGCCTCTACGACACCCGTACCGCGCCGCCCGACGTCGTCGACGCCGCCCGGCACACCCACCCGACCGAACTCGACCGGCACGGCGTCCGGCCCAGCCCGCTCTTCACGGCGCCCGCGGTGTACGCGACCCAGGGGCTCGGCCCGCTGCCCGCGCCGCCGCGGGACGCGGTCGGGGTCGGCCTCGACGGGGACCTGACCGCCGGTCACCGGTTCGCGGCGGACCAGGCACGGGCCCGCGGCATGGCGCCCGACGAGGCGGCCCGCTTCGGTCAGGCCGTGTCCGGCGCCACGCGCTACGCGGCCTCCCAGGGCTGCGACCGCGCACACCTGCGACTGTGGTCGACCCGGCAGCGGATCATCTGCGAACTGCGCACCCCGCGCGGCCGGATCACCGACCCGTTCCTCGGCTTCAGGCCGCCGGGCGCCGAAGTGCGGCCCGAGGACGGGCTCTGGCACACCCGCCAGGTCTGCGAGTTCGTCGACATGAGGTCCGGCGACGGGGTGCGGGAGGGCTGGACCATCCGTATGGAGACGTCTCTCGTCACGGCAGGTTGACGAACCGGCCCACGGATTCGGGTAGTTCCCCCCGCGCCCCGCAGGGCACGGCGGACGCAAGGTGGATACAAGGCCGGTTCTGTTCGCGAACCCGGCCCGCACCGCACCGCACGAGCCGAACGCCCCAGGGGCCGAAGGGAATCGACCATGCCGAACGACCGTCCACGCGGCCTGCCGACCGTGGGCGAGGGCTGCACCACGATCCTGGGCCCGGGAAAGTCCTCGGTCCGCCAGGCCAGGGAACTCGTCCGCAAACGCCTGGCCGAGTACGGCCTCCGGGACCTGGTGGACATCGCCGAACTGCTGGTCAGCGAACTCGCCACCAACGCGGTCGTGCACGCGGGCGGCCGCTACCGGCTCACCCTGTCCCTGGGCGGCGGCACACTGCGCTGCGAAGTGGCGGACGAGCGGCGCCACCTTCCCCGGCCCCCGCACCGGCAGGCCGAGCGCGACGCCCATCTCGACGTCGACCCGGACAGCGAGAACGGCCGCGGTCTGTTCCTGGTCGACGCACTCGCGCACCGCTGGGGCAGCCGCCTGGTCGAGGAGGGCAAGGAGGTCTGGTTCGAGCTGGAGATCCAGGTACCGGACAGCACGGGCGAGGCGGTCGTGGACGTGTGCCTTCCGGCACCGGCTCGGCCACGACTCCAAGAGGCGTACGGGTGCGCCGAGTCGCGTCATGAGCGGGCGGACCACGACTACAACTCGGACGGCGACCGCACCGAGGACCTCGACCCGCTGGGGCGGTACCGCCCACAGCGTGCGGTACCGGCCGTCACTTCCGCTTGAGCCTGCCTACCGGCTTGTCCGCTCCCGGTCCGGTCCCGCCCCGTCGGCCACCACCCCCGCCGGCAGCCACCGCGCCGCCGCGTACAGGCACACCCCGAGCCAGCCGACGGCGAACAGCCAGCCACCGACGACATCCGTGAACCAGTGCACGCCCAGATACACCCGGGTCAGCCCGACCAGCGCTCCCCAGCAGCCGACGGCCAGGCAGAGCGAGGCTCTTCCGTGCGGGGCGCGCGCACCTATCGCGAGGATCACCAGCCCGGCGGTGAGCGCGGCCGTGGTGGTGTGGCCGGAGGGGAAGGCCCGGCCCGAAGCGTGTGTGGCCCAGTCGACCAGCGCCGGGCGCGGGCGCGAGACCAGTTCCATCACGCCGTAGCGCAGACCCTGGCCGGAGGCGAGGCAGGCCGTGGCCAGGGCCGCGGCGAGGAGGCGTCCGCGTGCGGTGCGGCCGGTGAGGAGTCCGGCGAGGACGACGAGGGCGTACGGGATGACGCCCGTGCCGGTCGCGGTCAGACCCCGGGCCAGCGCCACCGCCATGTCCGGGCGGTGGGCGACGGACCAGGACAGCACGTCCTCGTCCGTGAACAGCGGAGCGCCCTCGTGCCCGATCACCACCATGCTCAGCACGCCGAACGCGGTCCAGGCGCCGAGGCCCGCGCTGCCCGCCAGTTCGGCGAGGTCCTCGCGGTTCATGACACCAGCAGCGGTCGCAGCCGGGTGGCCGTGATCCGCCGGGACAGGGAGTCCGGCCTTCTATTCAGCAGCGTCATCGCGCCGAGCGCCAGGAGCGCGCCGACCGCCATGCCCACCACCACGTCGTGCGGATAGTGGACCCCGACCCAGATCCGGGAGACCGCCATCGCGAGCGCGGCCACGGCGGCGACGGCACCGAGCCGGCGCGAGACGAAGAACAGGGCGACGGCAGCCGCAGCGGCGATGGTCGCGTGGTTGCTCGGGAAGGACCAGTCGCCCTGCGCCGGACACGTCTCCAGCGTGGCGACCCGAAAGGTCTGACAGGGGCGGCTCTCCCGGACCACCGCCTTCAGCAGCGAGTCGATGCCATAGGCGGCGACCACGACCACCGGCACGGCCAGCGCCGTCACCGCCGCCTCGGCACCGACCCGGCGCGCCCGCCACCAGCCCACGACCATCAGCACGGCGAACACTACGAGCCCGTACGTCGACCACGCCGACACCGTGTCGTCCAGCCAACTGGGCGCTTGCGCAGCCGAGTTGACGACATCCGTGTAGGCCTCGCCGTCGATCGACGACCCCTGGAACGCGGCGAGGATCATCCGCGTACCTCCCCGGCCCTCGCCGCCCGGGCGGACTTGCGGGAGCGGCGCACCTCGGCGGCGAGGGGGAGCAGCGACACGACGACGATCAGGGCGACCATGGGCAGCAGATACTTGTCGACGTTCGGGATCGACGAACCCAGCGCGTACCCCGCGAGCGTCAGCCCCAGGCTCCACACCAGACCGCCGGCCACCTGCCACACGGTGAACGTCCGCACG
Source organism: Streptomyces sp. NBC_01478 (assembly GCF_036227225.1). Classification (GTDB taxonomy): domain Bacteria; phylum Actinomycetota; class Actinomycetes; order Streptomycetales; family Streptomycetaceae; genus Streptomyces. The sequence goes on from NZ_CP109444.1 coordinate 10,898,661, forward strand.
GGCACCCCGAGAGCGCCCGCCATGGGGTTCAGCACCGTCCGCACCACGGGCACGAAGCGGGCCAGCACGACCGCCTTCGCATGGCCGTACCGCTCCAGCAACTCCTCGGCCCGCAGCGCTCCTTCGCGCAACCGGGCCGAGCGGCTGCGGGCGAGCAGCGGGCCGCCCGCCTTCCGGCCGAGCAGATAGCCGCACTGCGCTCCGGCGAGCGCGCCCACCGCCGCCGCCACCAGCAGGGGCGGCAACGACAGCTTGACGGCTCTGTCGGCACCGCCGGTGCACAACAGGCCCGCCGTGAACAGCAGGGAGTCGCCGGGCAGGAAGAACCCGATCAGCAGCCCCGTCTCGGCGAACATCACCACGCCGACGCCCAGCACACCGAAGGCGCCGAGCAGCGACCTGGCGTCCAGCACGTTGACGGCGAGCTGGGACGCCAGGTCCAAGGGTGTGGTCATTGTCGCGAGCCCCTTCGCCGGTCGGTCGGATGCCTCGTACGACATCCATCTCTGACTACAAATCTGTAGACGGTCTACTCAACTGTAGACGATTGCAGCCCGCGGGGAGTTCCGCACTTTTGCCCGGTCGTTGCCGATTCATGACTGATCGACTACACGCATGTAGTCATGATGGTCCGCGAAGTAAGGCATGCCTGCACTAACCCAGGAGGGGTCGCACCCAATGTGGGACGACGCGTTTCCGAGCTTTCTGATCGGGCTGCGAGAGGGGCTGGAGGCGGGACTCATCGTCTCGATCCTGGTCGCCACTCTCGTCCGCGCCGACGCCAAGTCCCGCCTGCCGCAGGTGTGGACGGGCGTCCTGGCCGCGATCGCCCTCGCGATGAGCTTCGGCGCGGTGCTCACCTTCACCGCCGCGAACCTCTCCGCCACGGCCCAGGAGGCCTTCGGCGGTGTCCTCAGTGTGATCGCCGTCGCGTTCGTCACCGCGATGGTGTTCTGGATGCGCCGCTCGGCCCGCACCCTCTCCGGCGAGATCAGGGAGAAGGTGACCGGCGCGCTCGGCATGGGCGCGGGCGTGCTGATGCTCACCTCCTTCCTCGCCGTGGGCCGCGAGGGCCTGGAAACGGCCCTGTTCCTGTGGACCACGGCCCGCGCGGCCGGCGAGTCCGCCGGCCCCCTGACCGGCGCGGGCATCGGACTGGTCCTCGCGGCGGCCCTCTGCTGGGGCCTGTACCGTCGCGTCCTCCGGATCAACCTGACGAAGTTCTTCACCGCCACCGGCGTCGTCCTCGTCGTCATCGCGGCCGGCGTCCTCGGCTACGGTCTGCGCGACCTCCAGGAGGGCGGCGTCCTGCCCGGCCTGACCACGTACGCCTTCGACCTCGGCGGCAGCGTCGACGCCGGCTCCTGGTACAGCACCCTCATCCAGGGCGTCTTCAACCTGATGCCCACGATGACCTGGCTCCAGGTGGTGGGCTACGTCGGCTATCTCGCGGTGGTCCTGCCCCTGTTCGTACGGGGAGTGCGCGGCGAGCGGGTCAAGACACCCGAGCCCGAGCCGGAGTCCGTGTCCGCACCCGAGACCGTGTCGTCCCCGCGTCGCCGTCCCGCCTGGGTGGTGCCCGTCGCCGTGGTCGCCGTACCCGCGGTCGTGGCCGGGTGCGTCGTCGCCTTCGCCCGCCCCAAGCCCGCGGGTTCTCAGACGGTGGCCGTCTCCGAGACGGAGTGCGGCAAGGGCTTCACCGCGCCGGACACCGGGCGGCAGACCTTCCAGATGCGCAACACCGGCGACAAGACCGCCGAGGTGTACCTGATCGACCCGGCCACCGGCGCGGTCTACGGCGAGGTCGAGGGCCTCGCTCCCGGCACCACCCGGGACCTGGTCGCCACCGTCGCGGGCGGCTCGTACGCCTGGCGCTGCGTGCCCACCGGCGCGAAGGCCGTCACCTCCGCCACGGTCCACATCAGCGGCACGGGAGGCGCGGTGAAGGCGGTCGTCCCCGTCTCCGAGAGCGACCTCGCCGTCCCCCTCAAGACCTACAAGGTGTACGTCGACCAGGGCCTGGCCACCCTCGAGACCCAGACCCGGCGGCTCAGCGCCGACATCGCGGGCAACCGCCTCGCCAAGGCGCGCGCCGACTGGCTGACCGCGCACCGCACTTACTCCTCGCTCGGTGCCGCCTACGGCACGTTCGAGGACTTCGACCAGAAGATCAACGGCCGGGCCGACGGGCTGGCCGGGGGAGTCGACAACAAGGACTTCGCCGGTTTCCACCGCATCGAGTACGGGTTGTGGCACGGGCAGTCGGCGAGTGAACTCAAGGCGCCCGCACAGCAGTTGGCCATCGCTGTCGTAGGACTGCGGAAGGCGTTCCCGACCCAGGACTTCGACCCCGGCGACCTGCCGCTGCGGGCCCACGAAATCCTGGAGAACGCCCTGCAGTTCGAGCTGACCGGCGACACCGACGAGGGCAGCGGCACCAACCTCGCGACCGTCGACAGCAACCTCGCCGGCACTCGCGAACTCCTCACCGTACTCAGGCCGTTGCTCACCAAGGAGTCCCCGAAGCTGCTCCCCGTCGTCGACGCCGACATCGCGCGGCTGCAGACGCTGCTCGACTCGGCGCACCACGGCGGCAGTTGGACACCCGTCGAGCAGCTCGACCAGGCGACGCGGGCCCGACTCGACGGCGCCACCGGGCAGTTGCTGGAGGATCTGGCACCGGTGCCGGACCTGCTGGAGATCAGGAAGTCCGCCTGATGAGCACCGAGAGCACATCGGGCGCCGACAACACGCGCGGCCCCGAGAACGCACGCAGCGCCGAGAACACCCGCAGCACCCAGAACAGCCGTAGTGAAGGGAACCGTCCGATGCCGACTGCCGAAACCCCGGGCTGCCCGGCCGGAGCCGGTCGCCGCTCCTTCGTGCGGACGGCGCTGGGTGCCGGGGCCGCCGGAGCGGTGCTGGCCGGCGGGGCGTTCGCGCTCGCCGAGACCGGCGGCAGCGCCGAGGCGCAGGCCGCCGACACCGCGAACGCCGCCAAGGTGCCCTTCCACGGCACCCACCAGGCCGGCATCCTCACCCCCGCCCCGGCCGCCGCGACCTTCGTCTCCCTCGACGTGATCGCCGACAACCGCGCCGAACTGGCCGACCTGCTGCGCACGATCACCGAACGGGCCCGCTTCCTCACCTCCGGCGGCACCCCCGCCGACCTCGGCGTCGGGGCGCCGCCCGCCGACAACGGCATCCTCGGGCCCGAGGTCCCCGCCGACGCCCTCACGGTCACCGTCGGCGTGGGCGCGTCCCTCTTCGGCGACCGCTACGGCCTGGCCAAGGCCAAGCCGAGCCGGCTGACCCCGATGAGGACGTTCCCGAACGACAACCTGCGCGCCGCCGAGTGCCACGGCGACCTGTCGCTCCAGGTGTGCGGCGCCCGTCAGGACACGGTGCTGCACGCGCTGCGCGACATCGCCCGGCACACCCGGGGCGGCATGCAGATCAAGTGGCGCGTCGACGGTTTCCAGAACACCCCGCGCCCCACCGGCGCCCAGCGCAATCTGCTCGGCTTCAAGGACGGCATCGCCAACCCGGACGTGACGTCCGCCCGCGAGACCGACCGGCTGATCTGGGTCGGCGACGGACAGGGCGAGCCCGCCTGGGCGAGCGGCGGCAGCTACCAGGTGATCCGGATCATCCGCATGCTGGTCGAGTTCTGGGACCGGGTCTCGCTCAGCGAACAGGAGTTGATGTTCGGCCGCCGCAAGGACACCGGCGCCCCGCTGGACGGCGCGAAGGAGACGGACATCCCGCGCTACGCCAAGGACCCCAAGGGCACGGCGATCCCGCTGGACGCCCATATCCGCCTCGCCAACCCGCGCACCGCGGCCACCGACACCTCACGCATCCTGCGCCGCGGCTACAACTACGACCGGGGCATCGACGATGTCGGCAACCTCGACATGGGCCTGGTCTTCTGCTGCTACCAGCAGGACGTGCGCCGCCAGTTCGAGGCGACCCAGACGCGGCTGATCGACGAACCCCTCGTCGACTACATCTCCCCGACCGGCGGCGGCTACTTCTACGCGCTGCCCGGGGTGAAGGACGCCAAGGACTGGCTCGGCCGGGGTTTGATGGCGGCCTGACCAGCTATTTTTCTCACCCTTGGGCAAGACCTGCCGTGGTCTTTGCCGACTCTTACTGCGAATGGGTTGCAGGTACGGGAGGATGGCATGGGGTTGCACTCCGCAGCCGCGTACCCGGCAGAAAGACCCCACTCAATGACGGCCGCCCCCGAGTCCGCTCCGCCCCTCCCCGTCACGGCCGCGACGTCGCGGCCCTCGGTCTGGTACCGCGTCCGTACGTCCATGACGCGGCAGGAGTGGACCAGGGTCGGCGGCATGGCCGCCTTCGTCCTGGGGCTGCATGTGATCGGCTGGTTCACCCTCGTGTGGATCGTCGCGCCGGGGCACTACAGCGTCGGCGAGAAGTCCTTCGGCATCGGCATGGGTGTCACCGCGTACACGCTCGGCATGCGGCACGCGTTCGACGCGGACCACATCGCGGCGATCGACAACACGACCCGCAAGCTGATGAGCGAGGGGCAGCGACCGCTGTCGGTGGGCTTCTGGTTCTCGCTCGGCCACTCCAGCATCGTCTTCGGCCTGACCCTCCTGCTCTCCCTCGGCGTCAAGGCGGTGGCCGGCCCGGTCCGCGACGACAACTCCCAACTGCACGACGTCACCGGCCTGATCGGTACGACCGTCTCGGGCACGTTCCTCTACGTCATCGCCGGCATCAACCTCGTCATCATGGCCGGCATCTGGAAGGTGTTCCGGCAGATGCGCTCGGGCCACTACGACGAGGCCGCGCTGGAGGAGCAGCTCAACAACCGCGGCTTCATGAACCGCATCCTGGGCCGCTTCATGAAGTCGATCACCAAGTCCTGGCAGATGTACCCGCTGGGCCTGCTGTTCGGCCTCGGCTTCGACACGGCCACGGAGATCGCGCTGCTGGTGCTCGCCGGTTCGGGCGCCGCGTCGGGACTGCCCTGGTACGCGATCCTGTGCCTGCCGGTCCTGTTCGCCGCCGGTATGTCGCTGCTCGACACGATCGACGGCACGTTCATGAACTTCGCCTACGGCTGGGCCTTCTCCAAGCCGGTCCGCAAGGTCTACTACAACCTCACGATCACCGGTCTGTCCGTCGCCGTCGCCCTGATCATCGGCACGGTCGAACTCCTGGGCCTGTTCGCCGAGAAGCTCGACCTGCACGGCTTCTTCTGGGACTGGATCGCGGGCCTCGACCTCAACGTCATCGGCTTCCTCATCGTCGGCCTGTTCTTCGCGACCTGGGTCGTGGCCCTGCTGGTCTGGAAGTTCGGCCGTATCGAGGACAAGTGGACGGCGAACCTGGCCCAGCCGGCGCAGCAGCCCGCCGAATAGGTCCGTCAGGCCCGCACCCCCACTTCCTTCCGCCACTTCACGATCTGCTTCTCCGCATCTCCCGTGTACGACCACGGAGTTGTCGTCGCCCGGCGGCCCATCATGGCCAGCAGCTCCGTGGAGATGTCCTTCGTGCCCGCGTAACAGGCCGCGTGGGCAAGGTAGTTGAGGTCGCGGAGCTCGCCGGGCGGGAAGGGGCCGTCCTCGCGGGCGGCGATCCAGCGCTGCCAGGTGCGGCGTACGTCGCTGACGGCGCCGTCGTGGGTCCAGTGCTGGCCCAGCCCCACCGCCGCCTGCCGGCCCTGCGCGGCGTCGAGGGCGTAGCGGTACTCCTCCACGCGCGCGTACTGCACCAGCACCGGCAGCGTGCAGCCGGGCGGTGCCACGCCCGCCGCGTCGCGGGCGAAGTCGTACATCAGGCCGTGGCTGCCGTGCCAGCGGGAGGAGTAGTAGTGCAGCACTTGGAGATGGCCCTCCACGCTGTACGGGTCGCGCCGGTGCAACTCGTCCCACCAGCGGGCGAGTTCCTGCCGCCGTACCCCCGACGGATAGAGGCGGGCCACGGAGATCAGGGAGATCCAGGGGGTGGGGTCGTCGGGGTACGCCTCCGAGGCCTGGAGGCAGGCCATGACGGCCGCGTCGATACGGTTCCGGTCGATCGGCACGCCCCGGCCCGCCGAGATGGCGAGATTGAAGGCCCGGGCCGTCTCCGTCGCCGCCCGCAGGGTGAGCGCGTCGCCGCTGTGGGGCTCGGCGGCCAGCCATGACTCGACGGTCGAACTGCTCGCGCAGGACTGCGCGAGCGTCCGGATCCGGTGGCCCCGGCCGAGCCAGTGCGCACCGGTGTTCCGCAGCAGGTCCCGCAGACCCTGCCAGCGGCCGATGACGATGTCCTGGCGGGCCGAACTGAGGGGCGCGTCCCCGCAGTCGGGGTCGAAGTCGGGGGTGTAGCGGTCTCGCGCCATCAAGTGCCCCTCAGAAGTCGGTCGGGAGACCCTGATGGACCCGCGACTGTTCGGGCACGAAGTCGTCCGGGACGTAGTCCGTCTCGACGGTGTGCGTGGCGTCGAGGCGCGCGGGCCGGTAGTACTCGCTGCCCTGCCTCCAGTACCAGAGCATCGGGATCAGGCCCACGGCCAGTCCGCCGATGCCGATGGCGATCGCGGTGTCGCTCAGGCTGCCCAGCGACTCGACGAAGATCCAGAACATGAACAGGGCGCCGAACAGCGGCCACAGCCCGCCGAAGAAGAAGTTCGCCGCGGACCTGAACAGCATCCTGCGGTACGCGACGACCACCGCGAGGCCCGCGAGACCGTAGTACACGGCGATCTGCAGACCGATCGCCGAGATCGCGTCGGAGAGGATCTCGCCCACCGAACCGAGCGCGTTGGAGGCGATGAACATCACCAGCGCCACCCCGCCGACCACGGTGATGGCGACCCACGGGGTGTTCCAGGTGCGGTGGACCTTGCCCAGGGCGGCCGGCATCGTACGGTCGCGGCCCATCGCGAACAGGGAACGCGTGACCTGGATGAGGGTTGTCTCCAACGTGGCGATGGTCGACAGCATCACCGACACGATCAGCAGTTTGCCGCCCCAGCCCGGCCACAGCTCGTCGCCGAGCACCGCCAGTACGTTGGCGTCGTTGTTCTCGATCTGCCGCGAGGTCAGGATGATGTTCACCGCGATGGTGAACACCTCGAAGAGCAGGAAGACGATGCCGACGCCGATCAGGCCCGCGAGTCCGGTCGTACGACGGCTGTTGCGGGTCTCCTCGCTGAGGTTGCTGGTGACGTCCCAGCCCCAGTAGTAGAACGCGGCGATGAGGGCGCCGGACGCGAAGCCGGACACCCCGTCGAAGTGGCTGAAGCCCAGCCAGGACCAGTCGAAGGCGCGGGCGTTGTCGGTGTGGACGATCGCGAACACCGCGAACAGTGCCAGGATCCCCAACTCGACGCCGGACATGAGGAGTTGTGCCCGGACCGTGAGCCGGGCCCCGCCCAGCACCACGAGCAGCATGATCACGAACCACGCGGCGCCGACCACCGTCGACAACGCCGTGTTGTCCGCGAGGCCCTGATCGAACAGGGACAGCGTCATCGAACCGGCGGGCAGTGACCCGGCGACCATGAAGATGGTCGCGGAGACCACCAGGGCCCAGCCGCTGATGAAGCCCAGAAAGGGATGCAGCGTGCGCCCCACCCAGGAGTAACTCGCCCCCGCGTTCACGTCGATACGGCCGAGATAGCTGAACGCCAGCGCGATGCCCAGCATCGGTATCGCGCAGTAGAGGAGGGCCGCCGGACTGGCCAGCCCCACCGCGCCGACCAGGACCGCGGTGGTCGCGGCCAGCGAGTACGCCGGGGCGCTGCCCGCCACGGCCATCACCACGGTGTCGAACGTACCGAGGGCGTTGGCCTGCAGCCCTCTGCCCCTGTTGTTGCTCATGGATGCGCTGCTTTCCGTCTTGCACGACGTGCGGAGTTGAGCGGACCGGCCCCGGACCCGGAGAGGGGTGGCCTCGGGTCGAGTGGCCGGTCGGAACAACAAATAGGGAATGGTGGATACCGCTTAACCGCTGCGTCGGCGGACGGTCACACCGTGTGTGGGTGTGATGATAGCCGTACCTCTTGACCTTTCAAGATTGACCAGCGAGTAATCTCCTGTGAACGGTCAGTCGCCGAGTCGGTCGATCTGCCGCAGTTTGTTCGTCGCGTCGAGGGCGGCGACCTTGTAAGACTCGGCCAGCGTCGGGTAGTTGAAGACCGCGTCCACGAGATAGTCGACCGTTCCGCCGCAGCCCATCACCGACTGGCCGATGTGAATGAGTTCCGTCGCGCCGGTACCGAAACAGTGCACGCCGAGCAGGGTGCGGTCGGTGGGGGAGACCAGCAGCTTCAGCATGCCGTGCGAGTCGCCGATGATCTGGCCGCGCGCGAGTTCGCGGTACCGGGAGATACCGACCTCGAACGGCACGCACTCCTCGGTGAGTTGGTCCTCGGTCTTCCCGATGAAACTGATCTCCGGGATGGTGTAGATCCCGATCGGCTGCCGGTCGTCGATCCGGTGCACCGGCTCACCGCAGGCGTGGTACGCGGCCGTACGGCCCTGCTCCATCGAGGTCGCCGCGAGCGCCGGGAAGCCGATGACGTCGCCGACGGCGTAGATGTGCGGCACCGCGGTGCGGAAGTTCTCGTCGACGTCGATCCGGCCGCGCCGGTCGGCGGACAACCCGGCCTTGTCCAGGTCGAGTTCGTCGGTGAGGCCCTGCCGGCCGGCGGAGTACATCACGGCGTCGGCCGGGATCTTCTTGCCGCTCTCCAGGATCGTCAGCGTGCCGTTGGTGTGCCGCTCGACGGCGGCCACGGTCTCCCCGAAGCGGAAGGTGACGGCGAGGTCCCGCAGGTGGTACTTGAGCGACTCGATGACCTCCAGGTCACAGAAGTCGAGCATGCCGGCGCGCTTCTCCACCACGGTGATCTTGCTGCCGAGCGCGGCGAACATGGAGGCGTACTCCATGCCGATGACACCCGCGCCCACGATGACCATGGACCGGGGGACCTTGGGCAGGTCCAGGACGTTGTCCGAGTCCATGATGGTCCGCCCGTCGAACTCGACGGTGTCCGGCCGTGCGGGACGCGTACCGGTGGCGATGATGATGTTCTCCGCCGTCAACAGCCGTTCGTGGCCGGTGATTTCGGTCAGTGCGACGGTGTGCGGGTCGATGAAGCGGCCCGTGCCGGCGAACAGGGAGACCTGGTTGCGGGACAGTTGGTTGCGGATGACGTCCACTTCACGGCTGACCACGTGCTGGGTGCGCGCGGTGAGGTCGCCGACGGTGATGTCGTCCTTCAGGCGGTAGCTCTGCCCGTACAGATCGCGCTGGGTGAGGCCGGTGAGATACAGCACCGCCTCGCGCAGGGTCTTGGAGGGGATGGTCCCGGTGTGGATGGAAACACCGCCGACCATGTCGGGGCGGTCGACGACGGCGACCCGGCGGCCGAGCTTGGCCGCGGCGATGGCGGCCTTCTGGCCACCCGGTCCTGAACCGATGACAAGCATGTCGAAGTCGGGCACCTCCGGAGTCTGTCAGCCGGAGCGCCTTCTCCGAAAGGGCGAACCGGTAACCGGCTGCCCACAAGACGGCTAGGGGAGCAGTTTGTCCAACGCTGCCACGCCTTCCGCCTCGATCTTCCGCCGGGCCCACTCCAGATTCGCCGGGGTGACATCCCGGCCCGCCGCCAGGACCACGTCCTCCGGAGCCACCTCGGTACCGGTGCGGGCGTGGAGCAGGGCGTCGGGTGTGGCGCGGTCGTCGGGTTGTGCTGTCGACATGGTGCTTCCTCCCTGAGACCGGGCACGTGCCGTGGGTCCCACTCCCACGATTCCCCGCCCGTCACCAGTGTGCATCCGGAAGAGTGGCCGATGGAGAACCTGAACCTAAGCTGGGAACCGGCCCGCGCGGGCCCGAACCAGGGAGGCTGCCGCGATGGTCGAGACCCCGCCCCACCAGGATGCCCCCACCGGCCCCGGATATCTGCCCATCGCCGAGCACGGACTGATCGGCGATCTGCGGAGCGTGGCCCTGGTGGGAACCAACGGCACGATCGACTGGTACTGCTGCCCGTCCTTCGACGCCCCCAGCGTCTTCGCCGCGATCCTGGACGCGGAGCGCGGCGGCTCCTTCGAGCTCGCCGCCGCCGTGCCCGCCCGTACCAAGCAGTTCTACTTCCCCGACACCAACGTCCTGATCACCCGGTTCTTCACCGAGGAGGGCGTCGGCGAGGTCCAGGACTTCATGCCGGTGACCAGCGAGACGGACGAGTCCACCCGGCACCGCCTGATCCGCCGTGTGCTGTGCGTGCGCGGCACCGTCCCGTTCCGCACCCGCGTCGCCCCCCGGTTCGACTACGGCGCCAGTCCGCACACCGCGCGGATGGTCGGCGACGTGGCCCTCTTCGAGTCCGCCGACAAGTCCCTCGCGCTGACCGCCACCGTCCCCCTGGAGTGCGACGGCACCGACGTGTGGGCCGACTTCAAGCTCGAAGAGGGCGAGTCCGAGGTGTTCGCCCTCGACCAGGTCGACGGCGAGGTCGCCTCCCGCCCCTGCGCACGCCAGGAGGCCGAGGACGAGTTCGCCTCGACGGTCGCCTACTGGCGGCGCTGGCTCTCCCAGTCCCTCTACCGGGGCCGCTGGCGCGAGATGGTCCACCGCTCCGCCCTCACCCTCAAACTGCTGACCTACGCCCCCACCGGCGCGATCGTCGCCGCCCCCACCACCAGCCTCCCCGAACAGCTCGGCGGCGAGCGCAACTGGGACTACCGCTACGTCTGGATCCGCGACGCCGCCTTCTGCGTCTACGCCCTGCTCCGCCTCGGCTTCACCGGCGAGGCGAAGGCGTTCATGCAGTTCGTCACCCGCTACATCAGCCCCGGCGACGGCAACCCCTCCGGCCCGCTCCAGATCATGTACGGCATCGACGGCCGCACCGAACTGACCGAACACGAACTCCCGCACCTCGAAGGCCACCAGAAATCCGCCCCGGTCCGCGTCGGCAACGCCGCCTCCGACCAGCTCCAACTCGACATCTACGGCGCCCTGATCGACTCCATCTACCTCTACGACAAGTGGGCCGAGCCCATCTCCAGCGCCCAGTGGGACGACGTGTGCGCCCTGGTCGACTGGGTCTGCGAGAACTGGGACCAGCCCGACGAGGGCGTCTGGGAGACCCGCGGCGGCCGCAAGAACTTCCTCTACTCGCGGCTGATGTGCTGGGTCGCGATCGAGCGCGCGATCCGCCTCGCCAACCGACGCGGGCTGCCCGCCGATCTGCCGCACTGGCTCCAGTGCCGCGACACCATCTACCGCCGCATCATGGACCGCGGCTGGTCGGCCAAACGCAAGGCCTTCGTCCAGTACGAGGGCAGCGACGTGCTCGACGCCGCACTGCTGATGATGCCGCTGGCGAAGTTCATCGCGCCCACCGACCCCAAGTGGCTGTCCACCCTGGACGCGTTGACCGAGGAACTGGTCTCCGACTCGCTCGTCTACCGCTACAACCCGCAGGCCAGCCCCGACGGACTGCGCGGCGACGAGGGCACGTTCTCGATCTGCTCCTTCTGGTACGTCGAGGCCATGGTCCGCGCCGGCCGCGTCGACGAGGCCCGCCTCGCCTTCGAGAAGATGCTCACCTACGCCAACCATCTCGGCCTGTACGCCGAGGAGATCGGCCGCACCGGCGAGCAACAGGGCAACTTCCCCCAGGCGTTCACCCATCTTGCCCTGATCAGCGCCGCGTTCAACCTGGACAAGGCGCTCGGCTGATCGCGTCCGTATCGCGCAACAAGTGTCACTGAGGTGTCACAGCCCTCCGTGACGCCACAACTACCGTGGCATGTCTCGTGTCGAACCCGGTGACCGCAACACATTTGATCCACGGGGGAACACATCATGACGAACGTGTCACGCAAGAAGGTCTCCGCCGCCGTCGCGTCCGCGACCTTCCTGCTCCTGGCAGGCGCCGGCATCGTCGCCGCACCGGCCAGCTACGCGGGCGTCCCCGGCGGCACCAGCGCCGTCGACCGCAACAGCGACTTCAACGGGGACGGCTACGACGACGTCCTGATCGGCGCCCCGGCGGGCACCGTCGACGGCAAGAAGGGCGCCGGTTACGTAACCGTCCAGTACGGCGCCCCGAACGGCATCGCCACCAACAACACCGTCCCCAAGGGCCACACGGCCGTCATCAGCCAGTCCACGCCCGGCGTCCCCGGCACCTCGGAGACCTACGACTCCTTCGGCCAGGCGGTCGCCACCGGCGACCTGGACGGCGACGGCTACGACGACGCGATCATCGGCGCCCCCGGGGAGGACGAGGGCAGCCTCGAGAACGCCGGCCGCGTCACCGTGCTCTACGGCTCCAAGGCAGGCCTGGGCGCCGAGGCGAACGGCTCCTTCACCTCCACCAAGCCCGCCGCGGGCGCCCGCTTCGGGCAGTCCGTGGCGGCGGCCCGCTTCACCGGCGCCACCGACGCCGACGAGATGGCCGTCCTCGACGACAACGGCGCCCAGATCTTCGCCTACCACACCGACATCCTGCACCTGATGGGCACCCTGAACACGACCACCCAGCCCGGCGGCCACCGCATCCAGCCCGCCTACCTCACCACCGGCGACTACGACAGCAACGGCTTCGCCGACCTCGTCGTCTCCGGCTACAGCCCCGACGACGACTACCAGCAGGGCTGGTCGGCCCTCTATGCGGGCGGCGAGACCTCGCTGACATACCGTCAGGACCTGAACGGCGGCCTCGGCACCGCGTCGGGCGATATCAACGGCGACGGCTACGACGACCTCGTCCTCGGCCAGCTCAGCAGCGCCGACGACCAGGCGGAGGGCGACGCCGGCGGCAAGATCGGTGTCTACTACGGCGGTTCGGAGGGTCCCGCCGACCTCGCCGACTGGTGGTCCCAGAACTCCCCGGGCGTGCCCGGCACTTCGGAGCACGGCGACGGCTGGGGCAACGACCTGTCCGTCGGCGACGTGAACGGCGACGGATACGCGGACGTGGCCGTCGGCGCGCCCGGCGAGGACATCGGCACCGTCCAGGACGCGGGCGCCGTCTGGCTGCTGCGCGGCTCGCGCGAGGGCGTGACCGCGACCGGCGCCCAGTCCTTCGACCAGAACACCGCGAACATCCCCGGCACCGCCGAGGCCGACGACTACTGGGGCACCCAGGTCCGGCTCGCGGACACGGACGCGGACGGCCGCTCCGAACTGGTCGCCTCCGCACCGGGCGAGAACTCCGGTGACGGCTATGCGTGGCTGCTGCCTGCGGGTCCCAACGGTCTGCTCGCCGAAGGCTCCTCGCTGTACGGCGCGGCGGACCTCGGCGGCGCGGCGAAGGGGGCGAACTTCGGGGCGGCGATCGACGAGTAAGGGGGCGAAGTGCCGGGCCCGGGGCGGATGTTCACCCCCGGGCCCGGACTCACAACGCCTGTTCGGCCCAGATGACCTTGCCCGCCGGTGTGTACCGGGTGCCCCAGCGCTCGGAGAGCTGAGCCACCAGGAACAGACCCCGGCCGCCCTCGTCCGTCATCGCCGCGTACCGCAGATGGGGTGAGGTGGTGCTGCCGTCGTACACCTCGCAGATCAGGGTGCGGTCGCGCAACAGCCGTACACGGACGGGGTCGTTGCCGTAGCGGATCGCGTTGGTGACCAGTTCGCTGAGGATGAGTTCGGTGGTGAACGTCAGCTCGTCCAGGCCCCAGTGGGTGAGCTGGCGGGTGACCGAGGCGCGCATGTCGGAGACGGCCGCCGGGTCGGACGGGACGCGCCACTCGGCGATGCGGTCGGCGCCGAGCGCCCGGGTGCGGGCGACGATCAGGGCGATGTCGTCGCTCGGCCGCACCGACAACTCCGAGTCGAGGACGGCCCGGCAGGTGTCCTCGGGCGAGTCGCCGGAGTCGGTGAGCGCGGTGCGCAGCAGTTCCAGGCCGACGTCGATGTCGCGTTCCCTGTCCTCGACCAGGCCGTCCGTGTAGAGGACCAGCCGGCTGCCCTCGGCCAGCTCCAACTCGGCCGTCTCGAAAGGGAGTCCGCCGAGACCGAGCGGGGGACCGGCGGGAACCTCGGGGAACTCGACGGTGCCGTCCGGGCGGATCAGCGCCGGTGGCGGATGGCCGGCGCGGGCGACCGTGCAGCGCAGGGTCACCGGGTCGTAGATCGCGTACAGACAGGTCGCGCCGGTGACCGGGGCCACGCTGTCCTCGGTCGTCTCGTCCTGGTCGATCCGGCCGACCAACTCGTCCAGCAGACCGAGGAGTTCGTCCGGCGGCAGATCCAGCGCGGAGAAGTTGTGGACCGCCGTGCGCAGTCGCCCCATCGTGGCCGCCGCGTGCAGGCCGTGTCCCACGACATCGCCCACGACCAGCGCGACCCGGGCACCGGACAACGGCAGCACGTCGAACCAGTCGCCGCCGACCCCGGACTTCGCGGGGAGATAGCGGTAGGCGACGTCGAGGGCGGTCTGCGCGGGCAGCCTGCGGGGCAGCAGACTGCGCTGGAGGGTCACCGCCATGCCGTGCTCGCGGGTGTAGCGGCGGGAGTTGTCGATGGACACGGCCGCGCGGGCGACCAGCTCCTCCGCGAGGGCCAGCTCCTCCACGTCGAAGGGGTCCGGCTTGTCGGAGCGCCAGAAGTTGACCACGCCGAGGATGAGGGCCCCGGCCCGCAGCGGCACGGTGATCAGCGAGTGGATGCCGTACTCGACGACCTGCGCGGTGCGCTCGGGGTCCTGGGTGAGCCAGCCGGGGGCGTCGCTCAGCCAGGGTTCGACGACGGCCTCGCCGCTGTCGAGACTGCGCGCCTGCGGGGAGGACGCCACGAACTGGATCTGCTTGCCCACCGGATAGAGCGGCGCGTCGTCCCGGACCCCGCTGTACGCCGTGCGCCGCAACTCGGTTCCGGCCTGCGGTTCCTCGCCGCTCAGGACGGCGTCGTAGAGGTCGACCGTGACGAAGTCCGCGAAGCGGGGGACGGCCAGTTCGGCGAGTTCCTCGGCGGTGCGGGTGACGTCCAGGCTGGTGCCGATGCCCACTCCGGCGTCGTAGAGCATGTTGAGGCGTTCGCGGGCCACCTCGGCGCGGCCGGAGAGGGCGCGCAGTTCGGTGGAGTCACGGAGCGTGGTGACGCTGCCGGGCGGGCCGCCCTCCAGGTCGGTGGGGCGCTGGTTGACGGCGAGGAGCCGGCCGCCGACGCGGTGCACCTCGTCCGTCGCGACCCGCGCGGAGGCCAGCAGGGCGGTCATGTCGGCGTCGAGTCCGAGGTCGAGGACCAGGTGTCCCTCGGCGTTCTCGGGCAGGTCGAGCAGATGGCGCGCCTCGTCGTTGGCGAGCAGCAGCCGGCCCTCGCCGCCGACGATGATCACGCCTTCCCGGACGGCGTGCAGCACCGCGTCGTGGTGCTCGTACATCCGGGTCATCTCGTGCGGGCCCAGACCGTGCGTCTGGTGCTGGAGGCGTCTGCTGACCAGGCCCGTGCCCCCGAGGGCGAGGACGAGCGCCACGCCGGCGGCGATCATCAGGAGCGGCAACTGCTGGTCGGCGGCGCCGCCGACGTTCGCCTTCGTCACCCCGGCCGACACCAGGCCGACGACCTTCCCGCCCGTGCCGTGGACCGGAACCACGGCCTGCACCAGCGGCCCGATGGTTCCGGTGATCTCCTCGGTGACGACGTGCCCGGCCAGCGCGGGGGCGATGTCCCCGACGAACTTCTTGCCGATGCGGTCCGGTTTGGGGTGGGTGTAGCGGATCCCGTCGGTGTTCATCACCACGATGAAGTCGACTTTGGACGCCTTGCGCGCGGCCTCGGCGCTCGGCTGCAAAATCGCCGTGGGGTCCGCGCTGCGCAGGGCCGCGACCGTGCCGGGCGCGTTGGCGAATGTCTCGGCGACGGCCACCGACCGGTTGCGGGCCTCCTGCGTGCTGTCGTGCCGCACCTGGAGGACCTGCGCCACCACGGCCGACACGACCAGCAGCAGCACGATCACCACCTGCAGCA
The DNA here is from genome assembly GCF_036227225.1 of Streptomyces sp. NBC_01478. Lineage (GTDB taxonomy): Bacteria > Actinomycetota > Actinomycetes > Streptomycetales > Streptomycetaceae > Streptomyces. The sequence continues at coordinate 10,914,621 of NZ_CP109444.1, forward strand.
TGAACACCTGCCCGGCGACGCTGCGGCCGCCCAGCTTCCCGCTCAGCGGGGTCCGCCGGTGTTCGCGCGCCCGACGGGCACGGTCGTACGGGCGCTGCGCGCGCAGACCGTCGTGGCGGTGGGTCGACCGGGCCCCGGGCCGACCCGTCAGGCGGACCATAGGCCCATGTCTACACTGCCCGACCTCAGGAGGCGAGGGGCGTCACGCCCGGTGACAGGCCGGGGCCGAAGCGGGATCAAGGGTGCCTGCCGGGCTTGGCGCGCCGGGCCGCGAGCAGCAGCGCGATGTCGTCGGGGCGGTCGGCCGCGTGCCGGGCCGCCGTGGTAAGCCGGTCGGCGACACCGGCGAGCGAACGCCCGCCCGGCCGCGCGGCGGGCCCGCCCGCTTTCGCCAGGGCGACGCGCAGGGCGGCGATGCCGTCGTCGATGTCGACACCGGGCCGCTCCACCAGACCGTCCGTGTAGAGCGCGAGGATGGAATCGGGCTCCAGGTGGAGCTCCGCGACCGGGTACTGGGCGTGCGGGTCCACCCCGAGCACGACGCCTCCCGGTATGTCCCAGACGCGGGTGCGGCCGTCCGGGGTACGGATCAGCGGCGGCGGATGCCCCGCCCGGGCGACCCGGACCAGCCCGCTCGCCGGGTCGAGCCGGAGATAGCAGCAGCTCGCGAACTGGCCGGGGTCGAGGTCGATGAGGAGATGGTTGGTGCCGCTCATCACCTCGTCGGGCGGCCGGTCGCCGAGCGCGAACGCCCTTACCGCGGTGCGCAGTTGACCCATCGTGGCGGCGGCCTGGACACCGTGCCCCTGGACGTCGCCGATGACCAGGGCGAGTCCGTCTCCGGCCTCGACGACGTCGTACCAGTCACCGCCCACCTCCATGCCCTGGGTGCCCGGCAGATAGCGCCCGGCGGTCTCCACCTGCGGGTGCGAGGAGAGCCGGCGGGGGAGGAGCGCCTGCTGGAGACCGCGGGCGAGGGCGGCCTCGGAGTCGTAGCGCTGGGCCTTCTCCATCGCGTGGGCGATCAGTCCGGCGAGGGCGGTGAGCACCGCGCGCTCCTCGGAGCTGAAGCTGCGGGACCGGTCGAAGCCCAGGATGGCCGAGCCGACCGGACGGCCGGACGCGATCAGCGGCAGGAACGCGCGGGCGCCCACCTCCGCGTCCAGGGGGATGCCCGGGTAGGCGTCCGACAGTTGCTGCATGGAGTCGAAGAAGAGCGGGCGTCCGCTGGTGAGGGTCTCCACCCCGGGCAGCCGGGTGTCGAGCCCGACCCCGTCGAACGGGGCGAGGAAACCCTGCGGGAAGCCGGTCTCCCAGGCCAGGTACAGATGCCGGTCCTGGAGCAGATAGATCGCGAGCCGCCGGCCGCCGAACGCGGGCAGCAGCTCCTTCATGACGACCGCGGACACCTGGCGGGCGGTGACCGCCTCCGTCAGCGCGATGGCGAGCACGATCGGCCGGTACAGCGGGGCCAACGAGGTGACGCCGTTGCCCGCGGCGCCGTCCCCCTCGGGATGCACGGGCACCAGCGGCAGCGGCGGACCCGACACCCGGGACGACGGGGCGACCGTGCAGGTCAGACCGTCCTGGCCGGGATGGACGGCCATCGCGAGCCAGTCGTTCTCGTAAGCCTCCCGCGGCTGTTCCTGCTCCTCCGGTCGCCGGACGTGGAAGTGCACCGGCCCAAGCGACAGCAGGGCGCCGCGCAGTTGGTCCTCGCAGCCGATCTGGTTCAGCCAGGGCACGCCCTCCCACAGCGGGCGGCCCAGCAGCTCCTCGCGCGGCCGGCCCAGGAGCTGGGCGGCGCGTGGATTGGCGTAGGTGACGAGCCCCAGCCGGTCCAGGCAGAAGACACCGTCCGGGAGCAGATCGGCCGCGCTGTCGCCGTTCGACGCGGGGCCGGGGTCGACGACGACACCGCTGACCCGGTACCCGCCGTTCGGCGGGAGCGGTCCCGTGGCGGGCGTCCACAGGTCCAGCAGCCGGACCGAGCCGTCCGCCGCCCGTACCCGCAGGGGAAGCGGCGGCGGCTTCCCGGCGGCCGTGGCCCGCAGCGCCGCCATGACCTGGTACGCGTCGCCCGGCGCCACGACGTCCGCGAGCGCCTGCGCGGTGCCGGCGAACTCCGCGGGCTTCACCCCGAGCAGGGCGTGCAGGGCACTGTCCCCGGTCACGAGGGCGGTCCCGGGATCCCAGGAGAACCGTGCCATACGGCGCTCAGGGCGGTGCGTGGCCGCCGCCTGGACGCACACGGCCTCGCCGTCCCAGGCGACGTACGGACCGTCCTCGTCCTTGTGCTCGACCTCCAGCTCCGCCAGCGCCCTGCCCAGCTCCTCGGCCAGCCGGGTCATCCGGTCCAGGCCGGACAGCACCTCGGTGGCGTCCGAGGCGGAGGGCCGCAGCACGGTCAGCACGCCGTACGTCGTCGACCCGCCGATGACGGGGACGTACAGGGAACCGAACTGGAAGGGGAGGCTGGCCGCGAACTGGGGGTAGCGGCGCATGGTCTCGGTGGCGTTCGGCAGGACCACCTGGACGCCGAGCCGGTAGGCGTCGGCGACGGGGAACTTGCTGTCGGCGTGCAGTCGGCCCCAGGGGCGGAACAGCGGCCCGGGCAGCCCGGCCAGTACGGCGAGCCGCAGCAGTCCGGGCGTGCTCGACCGCAGGTAGACGCCCCCGGAGTGGCCGCCGGCCGCGTCGATCGCCTCCGTCGAGGCGTCGATGAGCAGCTCGGCGAGCCGTCCGGGCGTCCCCTTCTCGCGCTCGGCACTCCCAGTCATTGGGGCTCTACCTCGTCCCTGTGGCGCCGGGTGGGTGACACAGCAAGAATGCGCCAGGACGCGGCCCGGGTCACCTGGGCGGACGGGATGGGCTGGAGAGGCACGGGTATCGCCGGTCCGTCGGTGTCTGATGAAGTGATCAAGAGTGGCTCAAGGGTCGGTGTCGGGTATCGGGTGTCGTACGCCGGGTGCGGTGCGGTGTCATCGGTTGTCTCGTCGGCGGTGTCGTCGGGTGATGACGAAGGCCCCTCGGCGCGGGTGCCGAGGGGCTTCTCGTGGGTCAGACGACGAAGGTACGCGGACGGGTGCGGACGCCGGATCTGCCGCTGGGTCTGCCGATGTCGCGCGGGAGGGTCCTGTTCGCGTGCTGCACGTCTGGCGTGTGCGATACGTCGAGGTCGGCGGTCCCCGCGGGGTCGGGGCGCCCGTGGCCGGTCGTCCGGAGCCCGGCGGACCTGTCGGTCGTCGCCGGGTCACGGTCGTGCGTCGTCCGGCCGGCACGCTCGCGCAGGGCGAGCGTCCTCCCGGCGGACTGAGGTGTGGCCATGGGACTGAGCCCTTTCGGAGCGACGCGATGGGCAGGCGGACAGGACGAGGGAGTTGAGGCCCGACCCGCGTCAACGATCGGTCCTCGACCCATGGCGTTCAGGATGGCGCAAACTACGCCTCGCGCGGGGCGAATTCGATCTGTTGCCCGAGTCGGTAGTGACCGGCCGACCGCCGATTCACCGGCCACACACCGCGGACCAGCGCCCACAGCAGGGCGATCACACCGACCACGGCGGCCGTGTCGTCCGATATGTCCAACGGCCGGTAGGTGTAGTCGAGTTCGTAGGCAGAGAAGCCATCAACATCCTGTCGGCCCAGCAGGCCCAGTACGGCGACCGGTACGGCGGCGGAGCCTCCGGCACGGGAGCCGCGGTGACTCCATCGCCCCCTCGGTGTGACCCGCCACGCGCCGACGCCCCCGCGCGGGAACCCGTACCGACCCCGCCCGTCCCGCCCGCGGCGCGATTGTTAGCCTCGGTCATGGCCAGTTTCCCCCTGCCCCGTCAAGGATCGCGATGAGTACGGTCGCCGCCGCCTCCTTCCCGCTCGGTGCCGGGACCACGCTCGCCGAACTCGCCGAGGACCCGCACGCGCGACTGGCGCGGCTCCGTGAGAGCGAACCCGTGTCGTGGCTGCCCGAGTTGAATGGCTGGCTGGTCACCCGGCGGGACCTCGCGCTGAGCGTGATGCGGGACGCGGCGACCTTCACCGTGGACGACCCGCGCTTCTCCACCGCCCAGGTCGTCGGCCCGAGCATGCTGTCCCTCGACGGCGAACGGCACGCCCGCCACCGCGAGCCCTTCACCGCGCCCTTCCGGCCGCGCGAAGTACGCGACGGCTTCGCCTCGTTCATCGAGCGCGAGACCGACCGGCTGGTCACCGCGCTGCGACCGGCGGGCGCCGGTGAACTGCGACGCGCCTTCGCGGGCCCGCTCGCGGTCGCCGTCGTGACCGAGGCCCTCGGCCTGACCGGTACCACCCCGGACACGGTCCTCACCTGGTACGACGCGATCGTACGGTCGGTCTCGGACATCACGGCCGGCCATGAGGCGGGAGCCGCCGGCACCCAGGCGTACGCGGAGCTGCGCGCCTCCGTCGAGGCCACCGTCGCCGACCGGGGCGGAGCCTCACTCCTCGTTTCCGCCGCCGGACAACTCACCGTGCCCGAAGTGGCCTCCAACGCCGCCGTGTTGATGTTCGGCGGCATCGAGACCACCGAGGCGATGATCACCAACGCGCTGCTGCACCTGCTCCGGCACCCCGACCAACTCGCCCTGGTCCAGGCCGACATGGGCCTGCTGGACGGCGCGATCGAGGAATCGCTGCGCCTCGAACCCGGTGCCGCCGTCGTGGACCGTTACGCCACGAGGGACACCGTCCTCGGCCCGGCCGCGATCCGTGCGGGCGACCTGGTCTCCGTGTCCCTCACCGGCGCCAACCGCGACCCGGCCGTCTTCCCGGACCCCGACCGCTTCGACGTCCGCCGCGAGAACGCACGCCTCCAACTCGCCTTCGCCCACGGCCCGCACTACTGCCTCGCCGCACACCTCGCCCGCCTGGAGACCCGCATCGCCCTCCAGCAGCTCCTCGGCCGCCTTCCGGCCCTGCGCCTCGACCCGGACCACCCGACCGCCCCGCACGGCCTGGTCTTCCGCAAGCCGCCGACGCTGCCCGTGCTGTGGGACGCCGAGACGACCTCGCGCGAGGGGTTGTGATGACGGTCCGTCAGGATCCTTTCAATCACGGCCCACTTGGCGCTCCATGACCTCCACCAGGCGCCCCAGCGCACTCAGCACCTGATCCCGGTCCTCGCCCAGCCCCGCCAACAGCTCCACCTCGGCGGAGAGTTGGCGGGGGAACAGGTCGTCGACGGCCTTGGCCCCGGCCGGCGTGATGGTCACCAGGGCGGCACGCCGGTCCGCCGGGTTCGGCGTACGGGCGATGAAGCCGCGTTTCTCCAGCTTGCCCAGGGCCTTGCTGACACCCGCGCGGGACAGGCCGAGCCATTCGGCGAGCCGGCGGGCGATCACCGGCTCGGTGGCATGTCGCAGGGGGATCAGCATGTCGACCTCGGGGGCGGTGAGCGCGGCGCCCGCGTAGAGGGGCTCGACCGCCCGGTTCAGGAGCCCGGTGGCGTGCTTGAGCAGGCCGATCAACTCCATGGGGGAGGTGTCGAGGCCGGGGTTGTGCTGGGTCCACTGCGCGCGGACGTCGGCGGGGGAAGGCGACATGCGGCTCGTCTTCTCACTTTCCTGGAGCGGGACCGAGTGGATCCGTGGAGGCGTGGACCCGTGGAGGCGTGGATCCACATCCATCATTGTTAACCGGTGAACCATCGGTTACCGTTACGGTCATGGTATCGCCGTCCCCCTCCAGTTCCGCCGACTCGTTGGCCGCCACGCAGGCCACCGCACCGGCCGACTCCACCGACTCCTCGCGGCGTACGGCCGTGGCCCTGGTCGCCGTTCTCGCCGCGCTGACCGCGGTCGCCCCGCTCGCGACCGACATGTACGTCCCCGGTTTCCCCGCGATGGGAGACACGCTCGGGGCGAGCAGCTCGGCCGTACAACTGACGATGACCGCGTTCCTGGCCGGACTCGTCGTCGGCCAGTTGCTGATCGGCCCGCTCAGTGACAGCCTTGGCCGCCGCGGCCTGCTGATGTCGGGAACGGCCGCGTTCACGGTCTTCTCCGTCGCCTGCGCCCTCGCGCCCGACATCGGCCTGCTCACCGGCGCCCGGTTCCTCCAGGGCCTGGCGGGCGCGGCCGGCATGGTGCTGGCCCGCGCCGTGCTGACCGACCGCTTCCACGGGGCCGAACTCCCGCGCTACTTCGCGGTCCTCTCCCAGATCATGGGCGTCGCGCCGGTCGCCGCACCGGTGCTCGGCGGGGCGATCCTCGCCGTGTCGACCTGGCGCGCGGTGTTCGTCGTACTGACCGTGATGGGCGGCCTGTTGCTGCTCGGCGTGGTCCGCAAGGTCCCGGAGACCCTCCCGCCGGAGCGCCGGCACGCCGGCGGGATCACGAACACCTTCCGCGCGATGGGAGCGCTGCTCGGCCGCCGTACGTTCATGGGGTACGTCCTTGTCCTCGCGTTCATCTCGGCGGCACTGTTCGCCTACATCAGCGGCTCCAGCTTCGTCTTCGAGAACCTGCACGGGGTGTCGGCCACGACGTACTCCCTCATCTTCGCGAGCAACGCCGTCGCCATGCTGATCGCCGGCGCGGCCTTCTCCCAACTCGCCGGACGGGTACGGCTGAACAACCTCCTCGTGGCCGCCGTCGTCGTCGCCGCGGTCGGTGCGCTGGCCCAGGTGCTGCTGGTTCTCACCGTGGGGGAGACCCTCGCCGGCACCTGGATCACCCTGTTCGTCACGGCCGGCGGCATCGGCATGGTCTTCCCCTCGACCCTGAGCATCGGCCAGGCCCTCGGCCGCAACGCCCCGGGCGCGGCCTCCGCCCTCCTCGGCGGCCTCCAGTTCCTGTTCGGCGCGCTCGCGGCGCCGCTGGTGGGGGTGTTCGGGGAGGACAGCTCTCTGCCGATGGCGGTGATCATGCTGATCGCCGTGGCGGCGGCGGGAGTCGCGCTGGTGGGACTGGCCAGGCCTTGGGAGGGGCGGGGAGAGCCGACGTCGGCGGCGGAGTAACCGAAGGCCCGCAGAGGGCGAGGGGTAGGCGTAGGCGGGGCAGACCGCGCCGTGCTCCTCCCGGCAGGGACGCGGATCAGCACACCAGGGACCGGCTCAGCGGGCCCGAGCGCAGATGACGGCCGTGGGGTTCGGCGTCCGTCAGCCGGCCGGCGTCGACGACGGGACGGCCGCCCACCACGACGGTCTCCGGCCAGCCGGTGACCGCGATGCCCTCGTACGGCGTGTAGTCCGTGGCCATGTGCAGGGCGGTGCTGCGGACGGTGCGGGTGGCCGTCGGATTCCAGATCGCCAGGTCCGCGTCCGAGCCGGGGGCGATGACTCCCTTGCGGGGGTAGAGGCCGTTGAGCCTGGCCGGGTTGGCGCACATCAACTCGACGAAGCGGCCCAATGGCAGGCCGCCCTTGACCACCAGCTCGCTGAAGATCACCGGCATCCGGGTCTCAACTCCCGGCAGCCCGTTGGGCATGGCGCGTACGTCGTGGCTCACCGACTCCTTCTGGGCCGTGTCGTAGCAGCAGTGGTCGCTGCCGATCGTCGCGACCTGGCCCATGAACAGCCGTGAGCGCAGCCCGGCGACCGTGCCGGAGTCCCGCAACGGAGGGCAGCACACGAAGCGTTCGGGGTGCGGGCCCGCGTACGCCGTGTCGTCCAGGACGAGATGGTGGGCGACGGTCTCGGTGAAGGCGCGCACCCCTCTGCCCCGGGCCCGGGCCACCAGGTCGACCGCCTCGGGTGTCGACTGGTGGACGAAGTACACCGGGGCCGACACCGACTCGGCGATGGCGAGGATCTCGGCGACGGACGCGTTCTCGGCCAACTCCGGGCGTGTACCGGCGTGATGGCCCGCGCTGATCGCTCCGGCCGCCTCGCCGCGCTCCTGCGTGTCCGCGATGATGTGGTCGGCCTCGCAGTGGATGACCACCATCCCGCCCAGGTCCCGCAGCGTGGTCATCACGTTGAGGATGGTCTTCTCGTCGGCCATCGTCTCGCCGCGGTACGTGGTGAACATCTTCACCGTGACGATGCCGTCGGAGGCCAGCGACCGCAACTGTTCCGGCACGGTGTCGTCCCACTCGACGACGCACCCGTGCAGCGCGCTGTCGCACAACCCCTGTGCGGCTTTGGCGCGTTGGGCCGCGGCGACGTCGGCCGGGTTCTCGCCGGGGCGCGGGATGGCGAAGTCCACGATCGTGGTCGTACCGCCGAAGACGGCCGCCGTGGTGGCCTGGCGGTAGTCGTCGAGGGAGGTGAAGTCCCCCGAGGTGAAGCCGACATGACAGTGCGGGTCCACACCGCCGGGCAGCACGAGGCGCCCCGAGGCGTCCAACTCGGTGGTGCCGGGGGCTTGTACGGTGCGGTACGCGCCCGGCTCCACCACTCCGAGCACCTTGCCGCCGCCCACCAGGACGTCTGCGGCGCCCTGCCAGTCGGCGTTGACCACGGTGCCGCCTCGGACGACGAGGTCGACGGGCTGGACGGGCTGGACGGGTTCGATCGATGAGGGGTGGGACATGGCAGACCTCCAGCGAGGACGGGGTGTCAGAGAGTGGCGAGGTAGGCGTGCCAGCCGCCGTGGGCGGTGATGTCGACGACGCCGGGGGCCGTCAGCGCGGAGGCGCGCATCCGCATCGAGAACGAGCCCGAGCCGTCGGCCAGCGCGATCACGCCCAGTTCGAGTTCCGCGGGCTCCTCGGGGAGGAGTCGCTCGCGCAGCACCTCGTAACCGACCTCGTACACCTCGCCGTTGATCGAGGCGCCGCCCTCCGTGACCGGGTGCAGGCCGGGGAACTCGTCGCGTACGGAGAAGAAGCGGTACGCGGGTGCCGTGCGGGCGGGGCCGAGGAGGCGGGCCTCGCTGAGCGCGTGGTTGAGGGTGCCTCCGGACATGGCCTGGCCGTTGACGAACATTCTCAGGGTCATGGGGGAGTGCCTTTCAGGGCGATACGGGAGTGATGGCGTCGTCGTGCAGCAGGCGGCCGGGACCCAGGTCGTCCACCGGGTCGGCCGGTGCCTCCCCGGAGATCTGGCGGGCCAGCGTGTCGCCCCACACCGGGGCGAGGGTGAAGGCGTAGGTGCCGCCCGCGACGAAGAACCCTGGATGGCCCGGGACTTCACCGATCACCGGCATCTCGTCCGGGGTCGCGGCCAGCGGTCCGGCCCACATGCGCAGCAGCCGCAGCTCGCCGAGGAACGGCAGGATGCGCCCGGCCTGCGCGAGGTTGCCGGCCATGCTGGGCACGCTGACCGTGCTGCGGCCCGCCATGTCCAACTCGCCGGCCGGCCAGCCACCGCCGATCAGCAGATTGCCCGCGCTGACCTGCTTGACCGACATGCCCTCACCGATGTGCTGGACCAGATGATGCATGACCGGCGGCACCCGCACGGTCACATGCATCTGGATCGCGACCGGGGACATCTGTATCCCCACCCCCGCGAGCGCGGCGATCTCGGTGATCCACGGCCCGGCCACGTTGACGACCACGGGAGCCGTCCAACTCCGGTCGCCCGACAGCACCTTGTAGTCCTCGCCGACCCGCTGGATGCCGGTCACCGGGGTGAAGGCGTGCACCTCGACGCCCAGGCGGCGCGCAGCGGCCAGATAGGCGGGGGTGATCAGGAGCGGGTTCGCGTAGCCGTCGAGCGGGCACCAACTCGCCGCGCGCACCCGGTCGGAGAGCAGCGGCAGTTCCTTGCGGGCGTCGTCGCCGGTGAGCACCTCGGTGGGGATGCCCGCCCGCCGCTCCCACTCGTGCTTCTCCCTCAACTCCTCTTCCTGTACGGCGGTTTCGGCGACCATGAACCCGCCGCCGCGCCGCAGCTCCACGTCCGCGCCGAGCCGTTCCTCGATCTGCGACCAGTGGTCGGACGCCCGGCGCTGCAACGGCAGCAGACGGGCGCTGTCGACCGGGACCTCCTGGCCCGGGCGGCGGGTGTGGATGGCCTGGATGTGGAGGTTGCCCGCGGTGGTGCCGGAGCCCTCGCGGTTGGGTGCGCCGCGCTCCAACACCACGACCCGGTAACCGCGTTCGGCGAGATGGAAGGCCGCGCTTGCGCCGAGGATGCCGGCGCCGATGACGACGACGTCGGGCTGGTTCACGGGACTTCCCGCCCCTCGACCGTCGCGGCCATGGGCAGCGGCCGTATCGGCATCCGGGCCGCGAAGCACTCCGCCGTGTCCGCACTCCGCCCGGCCAACGCCGCGACGATGTGGCCGCATTCGCGCCCCTGGCAGGGGCCCATGCCGGCGCGGGTGGCGGCCTTGGCGCCGTGCAGGTCGTTCCAGCCGGTCGCGGCGGCCTGCCGGATCTCGCCGGCGCTGACGCCCTCGCAGCGGCAGACCTGGGTGATGTCGGGGAGGTCGGCCGTGGTCGGCAACGGGTAGAGCCGGTCGGCCAGTTCGGCGAAACGGTCCAGGGCGCGGGCCCGGCGGCGGAGGCCGGCCACCCGTACGGGGACGCGTTCGGGTGCCAGGCGGCGCAGGATCGCGAGGGCGGCGAGCTGTCCCCGTACGCCCGCCGCGTGCACCCCCGCGATACCGGCGCAGTCGCCGGCGACGTACAGGCCGTCGACCGAGGTCGCGCCGTCCGCGTCCACGACCGGGAGTTGCTCCGACCCCGTCGGGTCCGCCCGGGTGTCGCAGCCCAGCAGCCGGGGCAGTTCGGTGCTGGGGCGGAAGCCGAAGCCCACGCACAGCGCGTCCGTCTCCAACTGCCGTACCCTGCCGTCCTCTTGGCCGATGTCCACGGCGGTGACCTGGGTGTCGCCGTGCGCGGCCAGCACGCGGGAGCCCTGTTCGACGCGCACACCGTGCCGGGCCAGGGTGAGCAGATAGCGGGCCGCCTCCGCGAGCCGGGCGGGCTGGCGCAGCGCGCCGCCGATCGAGGAGATCCCGGGCCGGTACGGGTGGTTGAGCTCGACCACCGCCTCGATCCGGGCGCCCACCTCCAACAGCGCGCAGGCGACCGGGAGGAGGAACGGGCCGGTACCGGCGAGCACCACCCGTTGGCCCACGGGAACCCGGTCCATGGTGGCCAGATGCAGGGCGAATCCGGGGGTGACCACACCCGGCAACGTCCAGCCGGGGAAGGGCAGGGAGCGTTCGTACGCACCGGTGGCGACGAGTGTGGCCCGGGCGTTGACGCGACCAAGCGCGCCTGTGCGGACGTCGGAGGTGAAGAGAGTGCGACCTGCGTCCTCGGCGCCCCAGACCAGGGTGCCGGTGCGGCAGTCGACTCCGGCGGCCTGTACCTGGCGGATGAGTTCGGTGCCGCGCGGGCGGAAGTCGCCGAAGGCGGCGGTGAGTTGTTCGGCCCGGCGCTTGTAGTACTGACCGCCCAGGGTGTCGGACTCGTCGAGCAGTACGACGCTCAGCCCACCCCGGGCCAGCACCAGTGCCGCGTGCAGTCCCGCAGGGCCGCCGCCGACCACCGCGACATCCGCCTCCGACTCCGCCATGACGTCAGCCATGCGCGGCCGTCGGCAGGGGCTCGGTGTGGGTGCGGATGTCCATGCCGTCGGTGACGTGCGCGGTGCAACTGCGGGAGCCGGGGCGGCCGTTGATGGTCACCTCGCACTCCAGGCAGACGCCCATCCCGCAGAAGGGGCCGCGCAGTTGGCCGTTGACCGGGTTGCGGCGCAGCGGCCAGATGCCGGCCGCGACCAGGGCGGCGGACACGGACTGGCCCGCCCAGGCCCGGCCGGGGGCGCCGTCGATGGTCACGGTGACCGTCCGCGGAAGGGAGTTGGTGCTCATGGCTGTGCTCACAGTGCTCAAGAGGGGTGGGGGGTTCACAGGATGCGGTCCAGGAACTGGCGGGTGCGCGCGTGTTCCGGCGCGGAGAAGAAGAGGTCCGGGGACTTGTCCTCGACCACCGTGCCGTCGGCGATGAACACGACCCGGTCGGCCGCCGCCCGGGCGAAGCCCATCTCATGGCTGACGACGATCATGGTCATGCCCTCCTCGCGGAGCCGGACCATGACGTCCAGGACCTCGCCGACCATCTCCGGGTCCAGCGCCGAGGTGGGCTCGTCGAAGAGCAGCAGTTCCGGGCGCATCGCCAGGGCACGGGCGATGGCCACCCGCTGCTGCTGGCCGCCGGAGAGCTGGGAGGGGTAGGAGCCGGTCTTGTCGGCCAGGCCCACCATGGCCAGCAACTCACGTGCCGCGACGCGTGCTTGGGCCTTGGAGACGCCGTTCACGTGCACCGGGCCGGAGGCCACGTTGTCCAGCGCGGTCATGTTCGGGAACAGGTTGAACTGCTGGAACACCATGCCGGTACGCCGCCGTTGGACGGCGATCCGCCGCTCCCGCAGGGCGCCCTGCTCGCCGTAGCCGATCCGCTCTCCGCAGATGGTGACGGTGCCGGAGTCGGGGGTCTCCAGGTGGTTGAGGGTGCGCAGGAACGTGCTCTTGCCGCCGCCCGAAGGGCCCAGGACGAGGACGACCTCGCCTCGCCGAACGGTCAGGTCGATGCCCTTGAGGACCTCGACTCCGCCGTACGACTTGCGTACCTGGCGCGCTTCGACGACCGTCTCGGTGCTCATCGGATCTCCATTTCGAGTGCCGGTACGGCGGCGCTCTTGATACGGCGGCCACGGCTCGGACCGGTCTGGTGGCCGCGGCCGACCCGGATCTCCAGCCAGCGCTGGACCAGCCCCCACAGGGTGGTCATCGCCAGGTAGTACAGAGCCGCGGCGGTGAGACCCTCCAGGACGCGGAAGTTGGTCTGGACGGCGAACTGGGTGCGGCGCAGCAGCTCTTCGACCGAGATCACCGACACGAGGGTCGTCGTCTTGAGCAGTCCGTTGAAGCTGTTGCCGAGCGGCGGGACCATCACCCGCAGCGCCTGCGGCATGACCACCACCCGGAACACCTTCCAGGGCGGCATGCCCAGCGCGCGGGCGGCCTCGGACTGGCCGCGCGGGACCGACATCACCCCGGCGCGGACGATCTCCGAGAGGTACGCCGCCTCGTTGAGGACCAGGCCGGTCAGGGCCGCGCTGATCACGCCGAGGCGCAGGCCCAGTTGGGGCAACCCCGTGTAGATGATGACCAGTTGGACCAGCAGGGGGGTGCCGCGCATCAGCCACACGTAGAAGCCCGTGACCGCCCGGACCGGTGCGATGCGGGACGCTCGGCCCAGCGCCACGAGCACGGCGAGCGGAAGGGCGAGCGCCATGCTGACCGTGGTCAGCCAGATCGTCGTCCAAGCTCCCTGAACGAGCTGGGGATTGGTGAGGAAGGAGAAGAAGGCATCCCAGGACCACATGGCTCTCGCCCTTCGATCGCTACTTCGCGCTGATCGCGCCGGTGGTCACCTTGAGGTCGCCGGTGTAGGCCGTGACGCCGTACTTCTTGAACAACGTGGCCAAGTACCCGTTGCCACGAAGGGTGTTGAGCGCGGTCGCGACCGCGTCGGCGGGCTTCTGCTTGCCGAAGCCGAGGGCGAGCGGGGCGGGGTTCATGCCCTTGACCGCCGTCTCGAAGCGGCCGTCCTTCTGGTAGTAGCTGGTGACCGCCTCGACGATGGCCACGCCCTCGACCTGGCCCGCTGACAGTGCCTGGTAGGCGTCGGCGGTGGTGGTGAAGGTGCGGACGGTGACCTGCTTCTTGCCGGCCGCCTTGAGTTCCTTGTTGAGCGCGGTGAGGGTGTCGAACTCGTAGCCCGGGGCCTCGACGGCGATGGTCTTGCCGGACAGGTCGTCCTCGGAGGTGATCTTCTTCGGGTTGCCCTTGGCGACGGAGATGGAGACGCCCTGGACCTCGTACGGGACGAGCTTGACGGTCCTGGCGCGCTCCGGTGTGTAGAACATGCCGGTGTCGATCATGTCCCAGCGTCCGGACTGCACGCCGGGGATCTGCGCGTCGAAGGGGATGTTGACGAACTTCGGGGTGAGACAGAGGAGTTCGGCTATCTCGTTGCCGAGGTCCACCCGCATGCCGACGATCTTGTTGGAGGCGTCCAGGTACTGCATGGGCGGCAGGGTCGCGTTGGTCGAGATCGTCAGCGTGCCCGCCTTGACCAGGTCCGACTTGGCAACCTTGGGCGTGCAGCCGGTCGGGGCCGCGGCGGCGGACGACGAGGACGAGTCCTCGTTGCCGCAGGCCGCGACGGTCAGGAGCAGGGCGGCGGAGGAGGCCGCGATGAGAAGTCTGCGCACGGTCGGTTCACCTTTTTCCGGTGCTGGTGGAACAGGGGTGCAGCCCGGCCTCGTCGAGCGCCGCCGACAGGGCGGTCAGCGCGGACGGGTCCTCCAGGGGGAGCAGCGGGGGGCGTACGTGCCCTCCGGGCTGCCCGAGCAGCCGCATGGCGGCTTTGAGCTGCGAGGTGGGTGAGGCGAACCGTGAGCTGTAGTCGTCGTTGACGAGCAGGTTCACAAGCCGTTCGTAGCGTGCCGACCATTCCCGGGCGAGGGCCAAGTCGCCCGCCCAGTAGGCCTCGTAGAAGGGGACGGCGAAGGGGGCGCCGAGGCCGCCGCCGTCGATGTTTCCGGCGCCGCCGAACTCGGCCATGACGGCCATGCCCCGGCGGTGGATGAAGCGGCCGAAGACCTGGACCTTGCCGGCCAGGGCCGCGCAGGTGTCCGCGACCTTCAGCTCGTCGCCGGAGCTGTCCTTGACGGCCACCACGGTGTCGAGTTCGGCGAGCCTGGCCAGGGTGTCGACCGTGATGTCCACGGCGGTGCCGCGCGGCCAGTTGTAGACCATGAGCGGCAGGTCGACCGCCCCGGCGAGCGTGGCGTAGAAGGCGTGGATCTCGTCCTGGCTCGGGTGGACGTAGGGCGGCGGGGTGGTGAGGATGCCGTCGGCGCCGATCGAGCGGGCGTGCTCGCCGTAGCGGGCGGACTCGGCGGCGGTGTACGCGCCGCAGCCGATCACCACCGGTAGCTGTCCGGAGAGTTCCGCGACCGCGATCTCGGCGACCCGGCGGCGCTCCTCGGGGGTCTGGGAGAACCACTCGCCGGTCGTGCCGTTCACCAGGACCCCGTGGACGCCGTGCTCCGCGTACAGCCCGAGCAGTGCGCGCCAGGCGTCCTCGTCGAGGGAGCCGTCGGCGGCGAAGGGGGTGGGTGCGGCCGGCCAGTAGCCGCGCCAGGGAGCGGCGCCGGAAGTGTGCATCGTGTGTGCTCCGATCGAGTGTCCGTCCCGTCAGGACGTCCCGCCAGGACGTCGCCTTGTGGGACCACTCTGTGGGATCGATTGCACAGCACCGTGACATCGGCCGGAGGGGGCGGTCAACCTCGTTCTGGCCGGAAACTGCTGGCGAAACGCATTGTTTACGCCACCGACTCGACCGTGTCTGACATGATGGCGATCACGGCTCGGCGTTTGAGAAGGGCCGTATGGGATCGATTTCATGATCGGGGGTGGGCCGGTGGCCGTCACCTTGGACCAGGTGGCCGAGGCGGCAGGGGTCTCCAAGAGCACGGCCTCGCGGGTGCTCAGCGGCTCCAGCCGGGTCAGCGCACAGACGAAGCGCGCGGTGCAGTCCGCGGCGGAACGCCTCGGCTACCGCCCCAACCGGATCGCCAGCGGACTGCGCACCAGGCGCAGCAACCTCGTCGGGCTGGTGATAACGAACCTGGTGAACGCCTCGTTCCACCGCATCACCGAGGTGCTCCAGCAACGGCTCGACGAACGCGGCTACCAAGTGCTGCTGTGCGTCACCGACTCGGACCCGGCACGCGAACGCCGTTACCTGGACATGCTGTTGGACCATCGCGTCGACGGCCTGATCATCGTGGGCACGGGCGACAACACCGCGACGGTCCGGGAGGTGAGCGCGGCCGGCATCCCCGTGGTCAACCTGATGCGCACGCCCGACAGCGCCCCCGGCGACTCCGTGATGGCCGCCGACCGGGACGGCGCCGAACTGGCCGTCCGCCATCTGCTCGACCTCGGGCACCGGAGCATCGCCTTCATCGGCGGCCCGCCCGGCGTCGACTCCGGACGCGACCGCTACGCGGGATTCACCGCGGCCCTGGCCACCGCCGGACTCGAACCCGACCCCGCCCTGTGCGCGCGAGGTCCGTTCACCGTGCCGTTCGGCGCGGAGGCGGCCATGCGGCTGATGGGCGCGGACAACCGGCCCACCGCGCTGTACAGCGCCAACCACGAAGCGACGTTCGGGGTGCTCGGAGCCCTGGTGCAGCTCGGGGTCCAGGTGCCGGAGCAGCTCTCGCTCGTATGCCACGAAGAGGCCCCCTGGTTTCCCTACTGGCACCCGCCGATCACCGTCGTCGACAACGGAGCCCGCGACCTCGGCGAGCTCGCCGCGGAGCAACTGCTGCGCCGGATCGACAGCCGCCCCGACCACGGCGACCCCGGCGAGGAGGGCGTCGGCCGACTCATCCGCGTCGGCTCCCGGCTGGTCGTACGTGACTCGACCACGGCCCCGCGTCCGCCGGAGTGATGGCGGTTCCCGGTAGGCCGACCTGTCTGCGCGTGGAGGAGGGAGGCGGCCGCGGGGATGCGCAGGGTGTCCGGCCGGAGCGGGGCGGACGGCCGTCCGGTGGGGAAGCCCGGGCGGCAGCAGGTGCCTGGATCCCTACTGGTCGCGGGGCGGGAGAGTGCCGGTCATCCTTTGACCGCGCCGGAGGTGAGTCCCTGGACGATGTAGCGGCTGGCGAAGGCGAAGAGCACCATGGTCGGTGCGATCGTGAGCACCGCGGCCGCCGACATCGAGCCCCAGTCGATGTTGAAGCTGGAGATGAAGCCGTTGAGCGCGGTGGGGACGGTCTTGTTGGAGTCGCTGTTCATGAGGGTGACCGACAGGAAGAGTTCGTTCCAGCAGTTGACGAAGTTGAAGATGAACGCGGCGATGATGCCGGGCTGCATGACCGGCAGCAGTACCCGGAAGAGTGCCCCGAGCCGTGAGCAGCCGTCGATCATGGCGGCCTCCTCCAGCGCGTCCGGCACGTTCTCGAAGAACCCGCGGAGCATCACCGTGCAGAAGGGGATGCAGACCGCGATGTAGACGAGGATCAGCCCGAGCCGGTTGTCGACGAGGTGCAGCGTCGTCATCAGCATGTACAGCGGCCCGAGCGCGATGAACGACGGGATCATCTGGGTGACCAGGGCCGCCATCAGGAGCGCGGACTTGGTCCGGAACTCGAAGCGCGCCAGCACGTACGCCGACAGGAGCGAGATGACGGTCGCCACCCCGCCGGCGACCGTCGCGACGACGAGGCTGTTGGTGAGGTAGACACCGAACTGCGCCTGTTCGAAGAGCCCGGTGTAGTTGGCCAGCGAGAAGTGCTGGGGCCAGTACGCGATCGTGGGACTGAAGATCGTGCCGGGGCTCTTGAACGAGGTGACGGTGATCCAGTAGAGCGGGAAAACCGTGACGAGCAGCCAGCCCGTCAGGAACGTGATGCGCACGGTGCGTCCGGCGGCGGACTCTTTGTTGATCATGACGCCTTTCCGTTCCGCTCCCGGGTGGCCGTGAGGTAGAAGACCGAGAAGACCATGAGCATGGCGACGACGATCAGACCGAGCGCCGAGGCTTTCCCGTAGTCGCCCTGCTGGGTGATGGAGATCATCCAAGTCGTGACGATGTGCGTCTCGTTGGAGGGACCTCCGCCCGTCATGCCGAAGATGATGTCGGGGAAGTTGAAGATCCAGATGACCCGGAGCAGGACCGTCAGCGCCAGCGTCCCGCGGATGGACGGGATGGTGATCTGGAAGAGCGTACGGACCTTCCCGGCGCCGTCGATCGCGCCGGCCTCGTAGATCTCGTCGGGGATCGACTGGAGTGCGGCCAGGATCATGATGGTGAAGAAGGTGACGCCGTACCAGATGTTGGCGATCACGACGGCGGTCATCGCGGTCTTCGGGTCGGCGAGCCACGGGATCGGTGTGTCGATCAAGTGGGCTTTCTCCAGCAGGTCGTTGACGACGCCGAACTCGCTGTTGAACATCCAGCGGAACAGGATGCCGATGAGGAACCCGGAGATCGCCCACGGGAAGAAGATCAGCGCCTGGTAGAGCCCGCGGAAGCGGAAGCGCCGGCGCAGCCACAGGGCGATGGCGAACCCGATGACGAACTGCGGCACGATCGAACCGACCACCCAGACCGCGGTGTTGTCGAGGACCGTGTAGAAGACCGGGTCGGCCAGGATCTCCCGGAAGTTCTTGAGGCCGACCCAGGAGGTGTCGGTGAGGTCGTTGAGGTTCCAGTTGCGGAAGGCCATCTGGCCGCCCGCGACCATCGGGTAGTAGACGAAGATCGCGACGAACACGGCGGCCGGGGCCATGAACGCCGCGATGCTCAGGCCCCGGCGTCCGGTGAAGACCGGCCTGCGCGACCGCGGGGGCGCGGGCGTCGAGGTCTTCGCGGGTGGCGGTGCGACCTGCCGGGGCCCCGCGTCGGTCGTTGTGGGATTCACGTCCGGCCTTCCCACCAGCCCTACTGGCTCTTCCACTTGTCGGTCCAGTAGGTGTTCCAGTCGGCCAGGAGCTGCTTCGGCGTCATCTTGCCCAGCAGCACCTTCTGGATCTCGGAGTCGGACTTCTGGATCCACTCGGTCCACCAGGAGGAGTTACGCGGCTGGGTGACCGTGATGTAGGTGTCCGGGTTCTCGGTCATCTTCACGTAGCTCGCCCAGGCGCCCGTCTTGTAGAACGTGTCGTCGGCGGAGCTCTTGAGGATGGGCACCAGGCTGTTCTTCTTGTCGAAGGTGCTGGCCGCGTCCCCCTCGGAGAGGAACTCGATCAGCTTTTCGGCCTCCGCCTTGTGCTTGCTGGCGGACGCGATGCCCCAGCCCGCGGTCGCCACCGGCTGAACTGCCTTGCCGCTGGGGCCGGTCAGCAGCGGGGCCGTGGTCCACTGCTTCTTGGTGATCGTCTTCGACTCCCCGACCGTGGCGATCACTTCGGGGTCCTGGAGGAGGAAGGCCGTCGAACCGTTGGAGAAGCCCTCGACCATCTCCGGGTAGCCCCAGGCGACGGACGACGGCGGTGACGCCTTCTTGAAGAGCTTGAAGTACGTCTCCAGGGCGGTGAGCGCCTCCGGCGCCGAGAAGATCGTCTTGCCGCTGGTCAGCTTGAAGCCGTTCTCACGGTCGATCTTGTCGGCGACGTACGCCTCGATGACCGCGACGGCGTTGCTGTTGGCGTTCGTTCCGCCGCGGAAGGCGTAGCCGTACTGGCGCTTGGCGGGGTTCTGGATGGCGGTGGCCTGCGTGAGCAGTTCGTCCCAACTGGTGGGCGCGCCCGTGAAGCCGGCCTTGGAGACCAGGTCGGTGCGGTAGTACAGGCTCAGGCCGTAGAAGCCGTACGGGATGTAGTACGTCCGGTTCTTGGCGTCCTTGGAGTACTTGACAGCGTTGTCCGTCAGCGCGTCCCAGCCGCTCCAGTCCTTGAGGTCCTTGCTCATGTCGTAGATCCAGCCGTTGGTCGACCAAGGGCCGGCGGTGATGTCCCGGACCTCCATGGTGTCGATGCCGCTGCCGGACTGGAGCATCTGCTGGATCTTCTGGTCCGCGGTGTCCGTGGGCGGCGAGATCAGGTCGACCTTGATCTTGGGGTTCTGCTTCTCGAACCGGTCGATGAGGGTCTTCAACACGGCCGTACGGGCCGGGTTGGTGAGGCTCTCGACCATGTGCAGCGTGACGGTTCCGTCACTCGCGCCCGAGCCGCCGCCGACGGCACAGCCCGACACCGACAACGCGGTGGCGAGCCCGAGGGCGACCGCTGCCCTTCTCCTGTTCAACACTGTGCTCTCCCGGTTTCTGACGTGCTGTGGTGGATCACTGCGATGCGAGGTGTGCGACGTGCTGGGTGCGGGCCCATGCGCCGAGCACCGGAACGCAGTGCTCGGCGAAGTACTCGAAGTCGGCCGCCGTGTTGTACACGTGCGTCGACAGCCGGAGGTAACCGACGCCTCCGAAGCTGGTGAAGGCGGCCTCGACGCCCAGTTCCGCGGCGACGCGGTCGCGCAGGGCGTCGGCGTCGGCATGGGTGGTGCCGAGGCCGTCGGGAAGCCGGACCAGACGGAGCGCGTTGACCGGCATGCCGACGTCAACCGCACCGTCCGCACCGGTGAGTTCGGCGAAGGCGTCGCCGACGATTCGTTCCGCGTAGTCGGCGAGCGTCCTCATGTAGGCGCGTGCCGTGTCCCAGCCCCAGGTGTGCTCGACGAAGTCGAGGGAGGCGGGTGCGGCGAGGTAGCTCGTGACGTCGACGGTGCCCTGGGTGTCGAAGCGGACCGGGTACGGCTCCGGGGCGCCCCACGAGTCGATCAGCGGGTGGAGGTCGTCGCGGAGCGGACCGCGGGCGACCAGCGCCGCCGTACCGCGGGGCGCGCAGCCGAACTTGTGGAGGTTGCCGATCCACACGTCGCAGTCCAGCTCGGCGAGTGGTTCCTCGGCGAGACCGGGGACGTGGGCGCCGTCCACCAGCAGCGGAATGCCGCGTTCACGCGCCACACGTCCGATCCGCTCGACCGGCATCCAGCGGGCGGTCGCCGACGTGATGTGGTCGAGGACGATCAGGCCCGTCGCGTCGGTGATCCCGGCCAGCACGGCCTCGTACGCCCGGTCCTCGTCCGCGTCCAGCGGAACGTGCGCGGTGCGGACGGTGCCGCCCCAGCGCCGGGCCAGGCGCTGCGCTCCCATGGTCACGGCGCCGTAGCCGTGGTCCGTCACGAGGACTTCCCCGCCCGGTCTGGCGGGCACGTTCGCGTAGACGACGCTCGCGCCGCCGCTGGCGTTCGGCACCAGGGCGAGATCCTCCGTGGCGACGCGCAGGAACGCGGCGATCGCTGCCCGGGCGGTCGCGACCCGGGCCGGAAGCTCCGGGAACCACACACCCGGCGAGCGGTCCATCTCCGCGCGCAGCCGGTTCTGCTCGTGTTGCACGACCAGCGGGACCGCCCCGAACGACCCATGGTTGAGGTGCTTGTGCGCGGGGTCGAGTGACCATGCCTCGCCCGCCGGTCTGCCGTCGGCGAGCAGCAGCGGGCGCGGTGCGGTGGTGACGGTGCTGACAGCGGGCTCGCTCACGTATGACTCACGATCTCCTCGGCCCACGACGGTGGACCCATACATCGGACGGTCGTCAAAATAGGTCTGATGACTTGCGGCGCATCGTGGCATCGACGCCCTTGGATGAGCAAGGGTTCGGGGTCGCCGACATCAGAAGGTCACGCGAATCGGAGGGGTGACCGGTGCTGGAATCCTGCCGGTCGATGTCCACGAGATGGTCGCTCACCTGCAAAGATGCCAACAGGCAGGACTCCGTGACGCGGCCCGTGCGGATTCGTGCGGCTTGATGGCGTCGTGACCGCCCGATTACGTCCTCGAAATAAGTCATTGGATGACTTGATGGGAGATGCCTCAACTCATCAGATGACTCTGTAGGCTGCTGGAGGCCGAGCGAAGCGGCCGCATCCTCAGGAGGGGACGAATGTCCGCAGTTGACCAGGCGTTCCACGGGCTACGGCACATGATCTCCACCGGCCGTCTGGTGGCAGGGCAGCGCATTCCCCCCGAGGGCGAGCTGTGCGAGGAACTGGGCGTCTCCCGGGGGTCGTTGCGCGAGGCCGTACGGATGCTCGCCGCCCTGCGCGTGATAGAGCCCCGGCACGGCTCGGGCACCTACGTGTCGCAGTTGCGGCCGGAGGACATCGTGGGCAGCCTGTCGCTCACCGTCGACCTCCTGCCGCTCGCCGGACTGCTGGAGATGTACGAGATCCGGCGGATCCTCGAGGCCCACGCGGCGGCGCAGGCGGCGGCCCGCATGACCCCCGAGAACCTGAAGTCGATCTTCGAGCACATCGAGGCGATGGAGGCGACCGACGACCCGGACAAGGTCTCCGCCCTCGACCAGAGCTTCCACGCGGAGATCGCCCGGGTCGGCGGCAACCCCACGCTCGGCTCGCTGCTCGGGGTGTTCCGCGCCCGGTCCCGCTCCTATCAGGTGTTCACGCTTCCCGACGGTCCGCACATCAAGCGCGCCAGCGACGAGGACCACCGTGCGATCGCCACGGCACTCTCCAACCGCGACCCCGTCGCCGCCGCGGGCGCGGCCTCCGCCCACGTGGCGCACACCGAGAAGTGGCTCACCGCCTTCCTCCGGCAGGAATCGGCCGCCGACAGCAGTCCCGCCGCCCAGGAATAGGCCACGCCGGGTCGACGCGAGCAGCCGCTGGCGGAGCGGGGGCCAACGGGCAAGTGCGTCACGGCAGTTCAGGGCCGTGCCGGTGGACCGACCGGTGATTCGGGCAGGCAGCCGGGGTCGCGGGACGGAACCCGGCCCAGAGGCGTTGCCGGGGAGGCTGTCGGCGCAGGCGGTGACAACACTGTGCCCGTGCGGGTTGCGGGGGCCTCAGGTGCGGCGCTGCTTTCGGTATCCGTCCAGGATGTCCTGGCGGAGCAGGAAGCCGAAACCGGCGGAGTCCAGTCGTAGTCCCAACTGATCGTCACTGAGGCCGAGTTCGGCTGCGGTGTCTGCCAGGTGCCAGTCGTGGGCGGCGAGCCTGCCGAGGAGGTGTCCGCGGCGGACCTGGCTCTCCGACAGACGGAATGTCTTGAGGTAGGTGATGCGGCCCCTGTCGTCGGTGATGGCCTCGCCGATGTGGTTGCCCTGCTTGGGGCGGAACTGCGGCAGGAAGCGCGAGAGGGTGAAACGCCCCATCCGGTGGACCGACTGCCAGGTGTGCTCCTGCTCCAGCAGTTCGGCCGCCATGGTGGTGTCGTGGAACTGCGCCCAGGTGCGCTCCTGTTCGGCGACCGCCGTGCGCAGATGGGCCAGGGAGCGGATCTGCGCGTCGGGGACGCGGGCTCGGAAGTCCTGTACCGGCGGCATCAACAGGGCGTAGTGGTGGATCAGTTCGCCGTACAGGTCCTGAAGGAGCGACGAGTGCAGCGCCCGGTAGTCGTCGGGATGCGGGACCACGAACGCGGCCGCCAACGCGTCCGAGACGTAGACCATCACGCCGCACTGACCGGGGTGGATCTCGAAGACGCGCAACGCGTCGGCGAGGCCGCGCACTTCGGCGCCCGCGTAGGCCTCCTCGACGCGCGGGGAGAGTCCTTGGCGGATCGCGCGCTGGGACCATTCCTCCCAGGCGATCGTGGGGCCGCCGAAGTGCAGTGCGAGATAGCCCTCCAGGGCCAGGTGCATGGGGAGGAACCGCAGCCGGTCCTTTGCCTGGCGGCGGGCCATTCTGCGGTGGATGCGCAGGCCCATCGTGGCGGTCGGCACCGCGTCGCGATCGGCGGAGAGCTGGGTGCCGTAGGCGGCCGCCGGTGTGCCGTCGCCGGTCCAGGTGGCGACGAAGCCGTGCGGGACGTAGGAGATGTAGGCATGTCGCGGGCCGACCTCGACGAGGCCGATCGCGTCGTCGTAGAGCCGTGCGTTCAGACGGAGGTCGACGACGGGCTCGTCGCGCACGAGCGGTACGAGGCGGACGCCGCCCCAGATCTGGGAGGGGCGGGTGGTCAGGCCGGTGAGGTCGAGTGTGGTCATCGCGCCCGCTCCTGGTGGGCGGCGTCGAGCATGCGGGTCGCCCGGGTGTCCATGTAGGTGATGAGTTCGGCCAGGCCCGTGCGGCCTTCGGCGAACTGGGCGAGTTCCACGAGTGCGGGAAGGTCCTCGGCGTCGCGGACACCGGCGGTGGGCACCGTCGGGGACAGTCGGCGCACGTCGAAGTCGGCGGCGTCGTAGACCGGGTTGAGGTGCACGATGCTGGTGCGGCGCTCGGGGTCGAGCCGGGTCCTGAAGACGCGCAGCACCTCACCGGCCAGGCCCGGAGGTGCGTTGTCCCAGCCGTCGGAGACGATCACCAGTCGGGACGGGGCGGTGTCCAGCGCGTCCAGGATCCGACGGCCCAACGGCGTCGGCCCGTAGGGACGGGCCAGCAGCGCGTCGGTCCGCCCGGACGTCCACAGCCCGGTGTAGTCGTCGGCGAGGGCCGCGAGGAGATGGTGGCAGGCCAGGGCGACGGCCAGTGGCCGACGTCGCTTCTGGACCGAGCCGAAGGTGGAGAAGCTGTCGTCCAGTACGGCGGTGACCTTGCCCCAGCTTCCCCGGTGCGGTCCGGCGACCCGGCCGGCGGCCGATTCCAGGGCGTGGGTCAGCTCGGCGCGTCGGCCCAGACGATCCTCGACCGGCAAGGAGAGCACGTAGGTCGCCAGCCGGGTCAGCGGCATCCTGGCCAGGTCCGCCGGCATCCCGGTGGCGCCGATCCGGTGCGCGGAGTCCCGCAGCCGCAGGGTCTCCAGGCGGGTCATCCTCGGGGCTATGCGCTCCAGGAACGCCTTCCGGGGGATGCCGTGCTTGGCGGCGAAACCCTCGGCTGCGGTGTAGGGCAGGTCGTACAGTGCGGCCTGCTCGTAGTGAGCGCGGCGCCAGGTCTCCAGGAGAGGCGTCTCGTAGTGCTTGCGGGTGTGCGGCGCGAACATGAACGATCCCAACTCCTCGGTGGCGGGCGCGAGATGGGCGTGGCGAAGGGCTCGCTTGAGGCCGCCGCGGTACTTCACGGCGTCGAACGCCGCATCCGGTCGGGCGGACAGCCAGTCACGCATGATCGCGCGGCTGCGACGGTTGTTCACCCGGGCTCGGCGCAGGGCGTCGAACAGCCCGTACACGCGCTGCGGCGGCAGTGTCGCCAGCCGGCCCGCGATCAGCCGGCCCTCGCTGCGCCGCTGCTCGGCGGTGGCCTCACCGGCCGTCTCCAGCAGGTGCCGGATGACGAGGACCGCGTTGTGGTCGTTGACGTCGAGCGCGAGGACCCCGGCGTACAGATCGCGGTAGTTCCCCAGCATGTACGCGTGGAGAAAGTCCAACGACAGTCGCTGCTCGCCCGCGTCGCTGTGGAACTCGCGCTGGCCGGTGGAGGTGATCGCCGCGTTGACGAAGAGCAGGACGTCGTCGGCCGCGATGAGGTCCCCGTACGCATCCATCCGACTCTTCCCCCGTCGTCCCCCGCAGATGTGGACGCCGGCCGGGGAATGGGGGCACGAGCTGCGAATCATTGCTTCATAGGCAGGTTCCGGAAGTCGCACCGAAGTCCCGCGGCCGGCCCCAGGACCGTAACAGAGCAGGCCACAAGCCCTCCACCGACTTTGGGCACGCGTCGACGCGGCCATCGGGCGGCACCGCGGCAGCTACGCCGACGCCCTGGGCAGTACGGCGCCGGCCGAGGCGCGGATCGGCGTGCCGCGCCAGATGTTCGGGAGCGACGACCTCCGGGCCCGCGTGGTCGACACGGTCATCCACGCGGATTCAGTTGTTCAGATGAATACCGACGGCCGGGCGCACCCCAGCCTCGGCCTGCCTGCCGGAATCGCAACCGGCCCGGCCACCCCGGCCGGGGACCCTGCGTACTACGGCCGACTGGAGGCGCGCGAACGCTTCCGGCGACTCGGCATCGGGATCATGGCGGAGAACGGGCTCGACGTGCTGCACGTCCCGGACGTGCTGATCGCGGCGCCGACGTGTGAGGAAGTGCGCTCTTCACAGTGGAGTTGTTCCCGACCAACACGGTGATCGGGTACCGACGGTGGATGCCGTAGGTGAGCCTTCCCGCCGGGTCAACCGACGAGGGCCCGCCCGTCGGGCCGGAACTCATGGCACTGGCCTGTCACCAGGGCGAACTGCTGCATCTGGCCTACGGCTTGGAGCAGGCGACCCACTCGCGTCGGGCGCCCGGCCTTCCAAGGTCTCCTACGCCGAGACGCGATAGGCCGTCTTCGGAACCCGACCGGTTCGGAGCGGTCGGGCGTTTACAACCAGGCGGGCAGTGTGGGTACCGCCGCTCCCTCGGCGGTGGTCGCGCCGTGATGCCGGCCGGCCAGGTAGGCCGAGATCTCGGTGAGAGGTCCCGTGACCGTGACCGCCGAACCGTCTCCGTCGGGTGCGCCGGGCAGATACTGCCGCCCGACGTCACCGCACCGCAACGCCTGGAGGACAGTTGGCTCGACGTCCTGGTCCACCGGGCCGGGGACCTCGGCCGGGATCTCGCGGCCGATGTGTTCGGCGGCCTCCACGCCGGAGCACCCGCGGCGGAGGTGGACCGGCTGCTGGAGATCGTCCAGACGCACCTGTCGGGCAGCGGCTCCGTCGCGGACACGGCCGCCGCCCTGTACTGCCACCGGAACACCATCCAGCAACGCCTCAACCGCTTCGCCGAACTCACCGGCCGCGATCCCCGACGCCCCGAGGGCGCGGCCCTGGTGGTCCTGGCCCTCAGCGTGAATCGCCTGCCGAAGAAGTGACGCGGGTGCGCTGAAGGAGTTGATTTCCCTGGTGGAAGGGGGTGCCGCAACAACTCCGCGGTGCGCAGTCTGGGTCGCCCAAGCGTTGAGCGAGTACCCGGAACCTGGAGATCAGAGTCATGCCCGAACCAGATGTCACGGCGCCCCTCACCAGGGGAGCGCGTCCGCATCCCACCGCCGCACCGACCCACGGCCCCGGCGGGTCCCGCCGGGTGAGGCACACGATCGCGTCCACCGTGACCGCCGCCGTGCTGGCGTTGCTCGCCACCCTCTTCGGCCCGCTGGCCACCGCCCAGGCCCAGACCTACCCCTGCCCGGGCGGCCCCTCCTCGGGGGCGTCCTCCTCCGGGTCGAACTGCCCCACCCTCCACAACCGGGACATCGTGGCGGAGGCGGCCATGCCGGCCACCCTGTACCGCGGCGACTCCCGCCCCCCGATCGCCGACAACAACCAGGGCATCTTCAACACCGGCTTCTGGTCCCGGGGCACCAACTCCGACATCGTGTCCCACGTCCAGGGTGACCGCTCCCTGAACAGCGAGTACATCTCGACCTCGGGAACGCGGGGCGTCGCCGACGACTTCGCGCGCAGCCAGGGCGTGAACAACCTGGCCTCCATCGCCCTGAACAACCAGTGCTCCACGGGACGGCTCGTCGCCTACGCCATCCTTCCGGGGATCGGCCCCTACCTCATGGAACGCTGCCTCCGCGGCACGATCACCGCGCGCACGTTCGTCTACACGATCGACCCGGCCTTCGCGCGGAACGCGCTGTACGTCCCGGACCAGATCCGCAGCAACACGGACCTCTACAACCACTACCGCACCCAGAACGAGTGGGCCTACGTCCGCCACATCCCGAACTGGGCGATCACCGGTGCCCGCATCTACACGATGACCGCCCGCTACAACCGCGGTCTCCTCGTGCCGTCCACGATCACGTTCCAGTACGACCAGTTCGTGGCCAACCCGCACCACGCCCAGACCCGCGTCACGTACGACCCGGCCACCGACCGCGGCGCCGACTGGAACTACAACACGGAGCTGGACTCGCCCACCGCGAACGGCTACTCCCGGGGGTGCAGCTCGATCACCATGTGCAGGAACGGCGGCTGATCCACTTCTTGCGCCCGACAGTGGGTGGTTCACGGTCACCCGTGAACCACCCACTGCCTCGTTCCACGACCGCCTACTCGACGATGAGCGGGCGCAGCGTCCGGTGGGCGATGCGCAGGCCCTGCTTCACCTTGTCCTCGGTTCCGGACCAGACGGGGTCCTCGTGTTCCACGGAGACGGTGCCGGTGTAGCCGAGTTCGTGGAAGCGGTCGACGACACGGCGCCAGTCCACCTCGCCCAGGCCGGGCACCCGGTAGCGCCACCAGCCCGTCTCCCAGGGGTTGTCGCCCTTGTGCACGGTCCCGAAGAAGCCGAACCGGTCGCGCTTGGCGGGGAAGAGTTCCACGTCCTTGGCCTGCGTGTGGACGATCCGGTCGATGTACGGCTCGATCGTCGTGAGGGGGTCGACGCCGATCCAAGTGAGGTGCGAGGGATCCCAGTTGAGGTAGAAGCCGAGCCCGAACATCCACTCCCACAGCTCGGGGGAGTAGGCGAGGTTGCCCGGATAGCCGTCGGGATGCCAGCCCTCCATCACGCAGTTCTCGATCACGATCTTGACGCCGCGATCCGCCGCGTAGGCGACCAGCTCGGGCAGGATCTTCTCGCCCTCGCGCAGGTTCTCCACCACCGAGAGCCCCGGATCGCGTCCGATGAACGTGCCGACCGACTCCACGCCAAGCCGCGCCGCCACGTCGATCACGTGCCGGAGATGGGTTCTGATCGCCTCCCGGGTCGCGGGGTCGGGGTGCAGGTTGTTCTCGTAGTAGGCCAGCGAGCTGATCTCCAGGCCGGTGCGGCGCAGCAGTTCGCGGGTCGCTTCCTCGTCGGACTCAGAGAAGGCCGACACCGGGAGATGGGAGGCCTCGAAGTCGCGGCCGCCGGTGTCCGGCCACACCGCGACTTCGAGGGTCTGGTACCCCTCGGCCGCGGCCCAGCCGGCGATCTCGTCGAGAGACAGGGAGGGGAGGCAGGCGGTCAGGAATCCGAGCTTCATGGCGCGGCTCCTTCGATGAGAGGGACGGGGGAGGGCGGCCGGGGCGAGGGGGCACACGGGGCGGTCGGTGCGGGAAAGGAGTCGCATGCGTTCGTCGGTCGAGGTGTGTGGTTCGCGCGGGCAGGCCGGTCGGGGACAGCGGTCCGCGCGCGCCGGCCGGCCGAGGGCCGTGGTCCACGCGCGCTGATCAGCCGGGGATCGTGGTTCATGCGCGCCGCCTATCCAGGAACCGACGTCCACGCGCGCCGGTCCGCCGAAGCCAGGACCGCGTCCACCAGGTGCGCGGACCGTACACCGTCGAGCACGGTGGGCAGGCCCTCCGGGGCCTCGCCGCGCAGAGCCGCGTAGGTGTCCTTGACGAAGTTCTCGAAGCACTCCAGGTAACCCTGTGCGTGCCCGGCGGGTACGAGCGAAAGCCGGTTCGCCGCAGGGGAGTTGGACGCCGGATCGCGGACCAGGGTCTCGCTACGGTTCCCGTAGCCGAGCCACAGGGACTCGGGCAGCTCCTGGTCGAAGACGGCGCTGGCGTCCGCGCCGTCGAGTTCGAACCACAGCCGGTTCTTCCGGCCGGCCGAGACCTGCGACACGGTCGCGGACACCAGGACCCCGTCCGTCGTCCGGCCGAGCACTCCGACCGCGTCCTCCGTGGTGACCGGGACTCGTACAGCGTCGGCGGGTGACCCCACGGAGAACGACGGGCCCCCGGCGTCGAGCCGTTCGGCCACCGTCGTGGCGGTCTCGGCCAGCACCTCGGCGATCCTGACCCCGGCCACCCACTCCACCAGGTCGAACCAGTGCGAGCCGATGTCGGCGAAGGCCCTCGACGGACCCCCGGCCACCGGGTCCACCCGCCAACTGGTGCTGCCCGGCGGGAGCAGCCAGTCCTGGAGGTACGAACCGTGCAGCAGTTGCCAGGGACCGAAGTCGCCGGCCGCGACCCGGGTCCGCAGCTCGCGGACCATGGGGTGGTAGCGGTAGACGAACGGCACGGTGGCGATCAGGCCCGAGGCCGCGGCCGTGTCGGCGAGCACCCGCGCGGCGGCCGCCGAAGTGGCGATCGGCTTCTCGCAGACGACGTGCTTGCCCGCGAGCAGCGCGTCGCGCGCCTGGGCGACGTGGAGGTGGTTGGGCGTGCAGATGTGCACCACGTCGACGCGGTCGTCGCTCAGGACGGCGTCGACGTCCGGGTAGCCGACGTCGATCCGCCAGTCGCGTGCGACCGCCCGGCTTCGCTCGGGGGAGGAGGCCAGGACGCCGATCACGTCGGCGCCGGCCGCGCGTGCGCTGCGGACATGGACTTCCGCGATCATGCCCGCGCCGAGGACGGCGACCCGTGGGCGGGGGATTCGCGGACGTCGTACGGGGGTTTCGGTGACGCGTGTGGTGTGCCCAGTCGGGGCAGCCATGCAAGATCCTTTCGGCATGTGCCGTACGGGAGCTCGCTGTTCCGGTCTCATCCGCGACCAACAGTAAGAGCCAGACTTCTGTCAGGAAAGCCCTTTGAATATTGTCGTTTCTGGAATATTAATCGTCCGTTGGTGTCGTCGGTCTCCAGGGGAGTGAACGTGGCAGCACGATTGGGCGCACCGGGCACCGGCTCGCGCCGTCACCCCGAGGCGGTCCGCAGCCAGATAGCCCGGCTGATCGCGGCCGGCGAGGCGTCCCACCGCCTGGACCTGTCCCGGCTCACCGGGCTCTCACGGTCCTCGATCCACACGCACGTACAGGACCTGGTGGACGCGGGCCTGCTGCACGGGGAGGACGCCGGCGGCGGGGGAAGAGGCAGGCCGGCACTGCGGCTCGGCCTCGCGGGGGACGCGGGCGTCGTCCTCATCGCCGACCTCACCACCTTCTCGACGCGCTGTGTCGTGACCGACCTGACCCAGCGGGTGCTCGTCGACACGATCTTCCCCTGGCCGCTCGCCGAGGGCCCGGAGCCCACCGTGAACCTCCTGGTGGACGAGTTCACCGACCTGCTCGAACAGGCGAAGGTCCCGGCGGACCGGCCTCGCGTCCTGGTCGTCGGACTGCCGGGCCCGGTGGACGTGGCACGCGGCATGGCCGTCCGCCCGCCGATCATGCCGGGCTGGGACGGCTTCCCGGTGGCCGAGCGGCTCGGGACGGCGCTCGGCTGCCCCGTCCTGGTGGACAACGACGTCAACCTCATGGCGCTCGGCGAGGCCCGGACGGTGCCGCCCGAGCAGTTGCCGGTGCTGTTCGTGACCGTCGGCGCCGGCATCGGCGCCGGGTTCGTGCTCGCCGACGGGACGCTGCACCGGGGCGCCGACGGCGCGGCCGGAGACATCGGGCACATCCGGGCCCCGGGCGCCGAGGAGGTGGTGTGCCGGTGCGGAAAGGCCGGCTGTGTCGAGGCGGTGGCGTCCACCGCGGCGCTCGCACGGCGCCTCACCGCGACCGGCGAACCGCCCCTCGACGCGGCGGAGGACGGTGCCGCGATGCGGGACTTCCTGACACGGCTGCGCGACGGTCTGCCGGACGCGCTGCACGCGGCGCGCGCCGCCGGGGTCACGCTGGGCGAGGTGATCGCCCTGTGCATCCACATGCTGAACCCGCGTCATGTCGTGGTCGGCGGTGAGATCGTCGAGGCCAGCGACGACCTGCTCTCCGCGGTACGGGGCGTGGTGTACCGGCAGGCCCTGCCGCTTGCCACCCGCGAACTGTCCATCACCCGCAGCGAGTTGGGGCGGGACGCGGCGATGGTCGGTGCGATGGTGCTGGGCATCGAGCACCTGCTCTCGCCGGCCGGGATCGGGCGCTTCCTGGGGCCGCGCGACACCCCCTGAGCCGGGCGGTCCGCCCAGCGGACCGGCGGCCTTTACCGCCTCTCACCGCCGCCACTAGCTTCCATCGTGTCTCGCACGTCCGGTCTCATCCACCGGCGGACCCGCTCCGCTCGACCGCGACCTGGGAGACACGGTGAACCGATCAACCCCTCGTGCACGCATCGGCGTCGTCGGCGCCGGCATGGTCTTCGACGCCTACGCCCGGGGCCTTGCCTGGTACGGCGACCTGCCCGTCATCAGGATCGCCGACATCGACGTCGGCAGGGCCCGCGCCAAGGCCGAGCTCCACGGCATCCCCGCGTACGGCACGCCCGCCGAGCTCTACGCCGACCCGGACGTCGACGTCGTCGTCAACATCACGCCTCCCGTGGCCCATTGGGAGGTGACGCGTGACGCGCTCGCGGCCGGCAAGCACGTCTACAGCGAGAAGCCCCTCGCCGCGACGGTCACCCTGGCCCGCGAGAACCTGGCACAGGCAAAGGCGGCCGGCCGCGTCCTGGCCGGCGCCCCCGACACGTTCCTCGGCACGGCAGGGCAGACGGCACGCGCGGCCATCGACGGCGGCCTGATCGGCACGCCCTTCGCCGCCACGTCCTTCGTCCGCTCGTCCAAGGTCGAGGCCAAGCACCCCAACCCCGGTTTCTTCTTCCAGCCCGGCGGCGGCCCGACCCTCGACTGGGGCCCTTACCACGTGGCCGCCCTGGTCAACCTGCTCGGCCCCGTCGCCGAAGTCGTCGGCACCAGCACGATCCCGAGCCCGCGCATCACCGTGACCACCCCGAACCGCGTCGTCGACGAGGTCGAGGTGAATGTCCCCACGACCGTCGCCGCCATCCTCCGCACGACCTCCGGCGCGATCGTCTCCACCCTCTACAGCTTCGACATCTGGGACATGACCCTGCCCCACATCGAGGTCTACGGCACCGAGGGCACCCTGAACATCCCCGACCCGAACCGCCATGACGCCCCGGTCCTCATCAAGCGCCGTACGGACGCGGACTGGTCCGAACTCCCTCCGGTCATCCCGCCCACCCGCGCCCCGGAGGCCGGCCCCTTCCGCGGCCATGGCGTGAACGACCTCGTCGAGTCCCTGCGCGGTCAACCGCTGCGTGTCCCGGGCGAGTTCGCGCTGCACGTGCTCGAAGTGCTGGAAGCCATCGAGCAGTCGACGTTCGCCGCCGGAGCCCGGGCCATCACCAGCCGGGCCGAGCGGCCCGCGCCCGCGGCCCTCCCGCAGTCCGTCTCCGCCTGAACCTCCCTGTCCGAACCTCCTCCGGCCCCGCACGCCGGCACCGAACCCGTGCACCACCTCAATCGATCACGCATGACCTGAGAGGAATCACCATGCAGCGCAGAACCCGTGCAGTCGCGCTCGCGGCCGCGGCGATGCTGACAGGCGCCGGTGCCACGGCGTGCGGCGGCGGCTCCAGCTCCGCCTCCGGTGACAAGACCATCACCTACTGGGCGACCAACCAGAGCACCAGCCTCGACGCGGACAAGAAGGTCCTCCAGCCGGAGATCGACAAGTTCACCCAACAGACCGGCGTCAAGGTCAAGTTGGAGGTCATCCCCTCGGCCGACCTGCTCAACCGCATCCTCGCGGCGACGACCAGCGGCAAGGGCCCCGACGTACTGAACATCGGCAACACCTGGTCCGCGTCACTCCAGGCGACCGGAGCCTTCGTCGCGTGGGACAAGGAACTGCTGGCCAAGGTCGGCGGCGAATCCCGCTTCCTGCCCGCCGCGTTGAAGTCCACGGGCGCCACCGGCAAGGACCCGGCGAGCCTGCCGCTCTACACCAGTTCGTACGAACTCTTCTACAACAAGAAGCTGTTCAAGGCCGCGCACATCACCTCGCCGCCGAAGACGTGGAGCGAGTTCGTCGCCGACGCCAACAAACTCACCAAGGACACCAACAACGACGGCAAGACCGACCAGTGGGGTCTGGGTATGCAGGGAGCCTCGTCCTCGTTCGCCGCGCACTTCGCGTTCATCCTCGGCACCCAGCACGGTGCCGAGGTCTTCGACGGCCACACCCCGAAGTTCGACGACACGGGCATGGTCGACGGGATCGACCAGTGGCTGTCCTGGATCGGCAAGGACGGCATCGTCAACCCGTCCGACGCCGAGATGACCGACAAGGTCGCCCTCCTGCAGAACTTCGCGTCCGGCAAGGCCGGCATGATCCTCGCCCAGTCGTCGACCGGTCTGACGCTCGGCCAGTACAAGATGACGACGGCCGACTACGGCGTCGTCCCGGTACCGGCCCAGGACCCGGCGGTCGCCGGTGGCAAGGACATCGGCTCGTTCGTCGGAGGCATCAACGTGGCGGTCTTCAAGAACACCGGGAACCTCGAAGGCTCCACCCAGTTCGTGAAGTTCCTGACCAGCGCCAAGGAGCAGGTGTACCTCAACAAGACCTACGGGACGCTGCCCTCGGTCACGGACGCCAAGGACCCGGCGTTCGACACCCCGACGCTGGCAGTGGCCCGGCAGACGCTCGACTCCCGGGCCGTACCGCTCCCGCAGATCGCCGAGGAATCCCAGTTCGAGACCCTGGTCGGCCAGGCGATGAGCTCCTTCGCCGCGCAGACCGCGACCGGAAAGCAGCCCGGCAAGGCCAAGATCAAGAGTGAGATGACCGCGGCCGACCAGAAGCTCGAAGCCGGCAACTAGGAGCAGGACGATGGCAGTCATCAGTCCTTCCGGGACCCGCGAGAGCCCCGGGACCCCGGACACACCGAAACAGTCCGTGCGAGGCGGCCGCTTCCGGGGGCGCGGCCGCCGCTGGATCCCGTACGCTTTCCTGCTCCCCGCCCTGGCCCTCGAAGTGATCGTCCACTTCGTGCCCATCGTTCTCGGTGTGGCGATGAGCGGCCTGCGCGTGACGCAGTACCAGATCAGCCACTGGTGGGAGGCGCCCTTCACCGGCCTCGGGAACTTCGGGATCGTCCTGGACTTCGACGGCCCCACCGGCAAGTCCCTGGCCCAGTCCTTCTTCGTCACCCTCGGCTTCACGGCCGTGGTCCTGTCCGGGGCCTGGATCGTCGGCATGGCGGCGGCGCTCGCACTCCAACGCGCCTTCCGCGGCCGGGGGTTGCTGCGGACGCTGTTCCTCGTGCCGTACGCACTGCCCGCGTACACCGCGGTCATCACCTGGCGTTTCATCTTCCAGCGCGACAACGGCATGCTCAACCACCTGCTCGGCCAGCTCGGGTTGATCGACTCCAACCCGTTCTGGCTGATCGGCCACAACGCCTTCTGGGCCGAGTGCGTCGTCGCGATCTGGCGGATGTGGCCCTTCGCCTTCCTGATCCTCATGGCCGGCATGCAGGCGATCCCGGGCGAGGTCTACGAGGCGTCGAGCATCGACGGAGCGGGCCCCTGGCGGCAGTTGCAGATGATCACCCTGCCGCTGCTGTCCTCGGTCAACAAAGTGCTGGTCCTCGTGATGTTCCTGCACACCTTCAACGACTTCAGCACCCCGTACATCCTGTTCGGCGGCTCGGCCCCGCCGGCCGGGGACCTGATCTCGGTGCACATCTACCAAAGCTCGTTCGCCACCTGGAACTTCGGCCTCGGCTCGGCCATGAGCGTGCTGCTCCTGCTGTTCCTGGCAGTGGTCAGCGCCTGCTATCTCGCCTTCACCCGGAGGACCGGCCATGAATCATGACACCCCGGGCTACCGGGCTTTCCGGTACGTCACACTCACCCTGCTGTCGGTGTTCGTCCTGGCCCCGCTGTACGTCATGCTCGCCTCGTCGCTGAAGACGCTCCCCGACGTGCAGGGCGAGTTCACCTGGTTCCCGTCGTCGCCGACGATCCAGTCCTTCATCGACATCTGGCACACCGTGCCGCTGGCCCAGTACTTCGTCAACTCCCTGATCGTGGCCGTGTCCGCGACAGTGCTGTCGGTACTGGTGGCGGTCTTCGCCTCCTACGCGCTGAGCCGCTGGAAGTTCCCCGGCAGCGGAAGTTTCAAGTCGGCGGTGCTCGCCACCCAGATGTTCCCCGGCATCCTCTTCCTGCTGCCGCTGTACCTGCTCTTCGTCTACGCCGACCAGAACCTCGGCACCGACCTGGTGGGCACCCGCACCGGACTCGTCGTCACCTACCTGACCTTCTCGCTGCCGTTCGCGGTGTGGATGCTGGTCGGGTACTTCGACACGGTGCCGCGCGACCTCGACGAGGCGGCGAAGGTCGACGGCGCCGGCCCGCTGCGCACCCTGCTGCAGATCATCGTGCCCGCCGCGACACCGGGAATCGTCGCCGTGTGCATCTACGCCTTCATGACCGCCTGGGGCGAGGTGCTCTTCGCCTCGGTCCTCACCGACACCCAGAGCCGCACCCTCGCCGTAGGCCTGCAGGCCTACTCCACCGAGGCGAACGTCTACTGGAACCAGGTCATGGCCGCCTCCCTGGTCGTGTCCCTCCCGGTGGTCGCCGGGTTCCTCCTGCTCCAGCGCTTCCTCATCACCGGCTTCACCGCCGGCGCGGTGAAGTGACCAACCGGCCCCGACAGATTGGACCTTGGCATGCCGGCCATCGGCTTGCAGCTCTACACGTTGATGAACGTCCTGGAGGACCGTCCCGCCACCCTCGCCAGGATCGCCGACCTCGGGGTGACCGCGGTGGAACCCTTCCGTCTCGGCCGCAACGAACTGCCCCGTGCCGCGCGCCTGGCCGAGGCCCGCTCGCTGAGGGCCGACATCGACGCCGCCGGTCTCACCGTCTCCTCCACCCACGCCCGCCTGCCCGACGCGGACGATCCCGGCTGGTTCTTCGAGGAGATGGCCGAGGCCGGCGTGCCCATCGCCATCGCGTCGACTCCCGAGGCGCTCCCCGGGTTCACCCGCGACGCCCTGGTCTCGGCCGACGGAGTGCGCCGGTACGCCGACCGGTTCAACGCCCTGGCCAAGGCCGCGGCGGTCCACGGCCTGCGGGTCGGATACCACAACCACTACTGGGAGTGGACCCGGCTCGACGACGGCCGCTACGGCTACGACGTGCTGTGGGACGCCCTCGACCCGTCGATCGTCGCCGAGGTCGACCTCTACTGGGCACAGACCGCCGGCCAGGTCCCCGCCGACGTGGTCGCCAGGCTCGGCGAACGCGTCGAACTCGTCCACGTCAAGGACGGCCCGGCGGTCCGCGGCGAACCCCAAGTCGCCGCCGGACAGGGCTCGGTGGCCCTGGCGGACGCGCTCGACGCCGGCCGGGACTCGATCCGGGTGCACATCATCGAGGCGGACGGGATCGCCGAAGGGGCCGACATCTTCGACCTGGTCGCGGAGAGCGTGGCCTGGCTGAAGGCGCGGCGCACCGCGGCGGGCTCGCCGACGACCGTGGTGTGAAGGCGGTCCCGCGCTCGCCGTGTGGACGGTCGGCGCGGGACCTTTGACGATCGACTCAGCGAACCGTGAGTTTCCACAGGTGGTCGGCGGTGCCGTTGTCGGACCACTGCAGGACCTGGGCGCCGGAGGTGGTGCTCATCTGGTCGACGCCGAGCAGGAGCCCGCTGTTGTAGTTGGCGATCTTGGCGTAGCCGTCGCGGGCCGGGATGATCTGCCAGAGGTGGTCGGCGGTGCCGTTGTCACCCCAGATCAGGGCGGTGCCGCCGTTGCCGGTGCCCGCGTTGGTGATGCCGAGGAGCAGGCCGCTCTTCTGGTTGACGATCTTGTAGAGGCCCTGGCCGGCGGCCACGAGGGTCCAGTTCTGGTCGGTGCCGGTGGTGGACGTGGCCTGGACGACCGAAGTGCCTTGTGCGGTGGCCGCGTTGAGGGTGTCCAGGGCGAGGCCGCTGTTCTTGTTGGTGATCTGGTAGCGCCCGGCCAAGGACGTCGAGGTGCCGCTGGGGGTGATCGTCAGGTGGTAGCCGTCGGCGGCGTTCATCGTGACCGGCACGGTGATGGAGCCGTTCGAGACGGAGTAGTCCGTGTCCGAGATGGTGATCGGGCCCGGGGAAGCCGTGGTGCGGCCCGTGTCGGGGCTGTACTCCAGCTTGACGTGGACGGTGCTGCCGTAGGCCGACAGGGAGGAGAGCCCGTTGACCGTGACGGCGCAGGAGCCGGTGCAGCCGCCGGCGACGACGCTGATCTGGTTGCCCGCGCCGTTGAGGGAGGCGAGACCGTCGATGCCGGTCTGGGCGGGCGGTGTTGTGGTGAGCATGTTCCCGGACATGGCGCCGTACCACTTGTACGTCCAGTAGGAGCCGTTGGGCGAGCCGCCGGTGTCGGTCAGGGTGTCGCCGAGGGTGCCGTAGTGGTTCCAGAAGGCCAGCTCGGCGTCGCGGACGCCCGCGCGCTCGAACTTGGCGGCGTAGCCGATGAGTGCACCGGAGTTGCCCATTTCGGTGGGCGTGCCGTACTCCTCGATGTCGATCGGACGCGGGCTGATGCCGAGGCTGCTCTCCAGCGAGCGGTAGGCCGCGACATGGGCGGCGATGCCGCTGCTGCCCTGGAGCTCGTGCCAGGCGATGACGTCGGGGACCGTGCCGCTGGCCTTGGCGTCGGTGAGGAAGGTGGTCATCCAGGACTGGTTCCACGCCGAGTAGCTCGGGCCCTGGATCGGGGTGGTGGTGTCCTTGGCGCGGACCTCCTTGAACGTACGGGCCCAACCGGCGTCGAAGGCACCGGCGTTGGTTGTGTCCCAGGTCCAGTCCGGCTCGTTCCAGAGCTCGTATGCGCTGATGTTGGTGGCACCGGAGGACTTCACCGCGGCGACCTGCTGGTCGACCGCCGCGAGCCAGTTGCTCCAACTCACCCACTGGTAGGGGAAGTTCGGATACCAGTCCGGCATCCGTACGACGACCTTGGCCCCCGCGGCCGCGGCCTTCGGGGCGACGACCAGGGAGTCACCCGCGGGCGCGGGCTCTCCGTTGGGGAGTTGGCTGCCGCCGGGCGCCATCTGGACGAAGGTGTTGGGCTTCAGGGCCTGTACGAGGCTGTCGGCGGGGGTGCTCGCAGTGGCGAGGCCGTAGAGGCTGCCCGTGCCGACGTGGGTGACGGAGCGCAGGTTCTGCGCGGCGTTGACGACCAAGGTGGTGGCCGACGTGGGGCTGGCCTGGGCGGGTGCGCCCGTCAGGGCGATGGCGGTGGCGGCCAGGGAGGTGGCCAGCACGGTGGCGCCGACGCGGCCTAGGGGCGCTCTGGAACGGTGACGGTGGCTCAGGTATGACATCAGCGGCTCTCCTGAGGAAGGGAGGGGGACTTGCTCGATGCGATGCGATGCGATGCGATGCGATGCGATGCGATGCGATGCGATGCGGAGGCGGCTCGGGGAGGCGTCGGCGGCCCGCGGCCCCGCCCGACCGGTGGGCCCGGGACGGCCGGCACCGTTGATCAGTCCTTGACCGCGCCTGCGGTCACGCCCGCGGCCACATAACGCTGGGCAAGGACGAGGAGGACGGCCGCCGGGATCGACGCGACGACGGCGGTGGCCATGATCGCGTTCCACTCCTGGTTGTTGTTGCCGATGTACTTGTAGATGCCGAGGGTGATCGGCCGCCAAGTGCCGCCGCCGTCAAGGGTGTTGGCGAAGACGAAGTCGGACCAGGCCCAGAGGAAGCTGAAGAGCGCCACGGTGACGACCGCGTTGCGGCTGACCGGCAGCACGACGGACCGGAAGGTGCGCCACGTGCCGGCGCCGTCGATACGGGCCGCGGAGATCAGCTCGCCGGGGATGCCCGACATGAAGGCCGTGAAGATCATCACGCCGAACGGCACGGCGATGGTGGAGTCCGCGATGATCAGCCCCCACCAGGAGTTGAGCAGGCCGAGGTCGAGGAAGATGCCGTAGAAGCCCATGGCCATGACGATGCCGGGGATCATCTGGGCGACCAGCAGGGCGAGTCCGAGGGTTCCGCCGCCCAGCGGGCGCAGTTTGGCCAGGGCGAAGCCGGCCGGGGCGGCGAGGACCAGGGTGAGGGCGACCGTGCCCAGGCCGATGAGCAGGCTGGTGCCGAGGTAGGGCATCTGGTCGTTCAGGACGGCCCGGTAGCCCTCGAAGGTGGGGTGCAGGGGCAGCAGATCGGGTGGGCTCTTGCGCATGTCCTGCTGCGGGGTGAGTGACACGTTGATCATCCAGTACACCGGGAACAGCATCACGGCGGTCAGCAGGACGCCGATGACGGTGTAACGGCGCTTTCCCGTACGGGACTTCATGCTTCCTGCCTCCTCTGGACGCGGATGTAGAGCAGGCCGAAGACGAGCGCGATGAGGATGAGGATGTTGCCGACGGCCGCGCCGGGGCCGAACTTCGGCAGCAGCGTGCCGAAGCCGAGCTGGTACGACCAGGTCGCGAGGGTGGACGACGCGTCGCCCGGACCGCCCTTGGTCATGATCCAGATCAGGTCGAACACCTTGAGCGTGTAGACCAGCCCGAGGAGCAGGGTGATCGCCGACACCGGGCGCAGCAGCGGGAAGGTGATCCGCCGGAACTGCTGCCAGGCACCGGCCCCGTCCAGGGACGCGGCCTCGTACAACTCGGCGGGGATGTTCTGGAGCCCGCTGTAGAGGATGACGAGGTTGAACGGGATGCCGATCCAGATGTTCGCGATGACGACCGAAGTCAGCGCCCAGTCGGGCGAGTTGAGCCAGTCCACCGGGGACACGCCCACGAAGTGCAGGGCGTAGTTGATGACACCGGACTCGCTGTTGAACATCCACGACCAGGTCGAGGCCGACACGATCAGCGGCAGCAGCCAGGGGATCAGGAACAGGGCGCGCAGGGTCCCGGCGAGCCGGAAGTGCCGGTTGAAGAAGACCGCGAGGGCGAGCCCGGCCACGTACTGGAACGCGATCGACGCGAACGTGAAGATCACGGTGTGGCGCATCGCCGGGCCGAACGTGGGGTCGTCCAGGACGGTCCTGAAGTTGTCGAGGCCGGAGAAGGGCGCGTCGCCCTGCACGAACGACCGGACGGTGTAGTCGCGCAGGCTCAGGTCGAGGTTGCGGTAGAGCGGATAGAGGTAGAAGGCGGCGAGGTAGACGACCAGTGGGGCGATGAAGGCCAGCGCGGTGAGCCGGCTGCGACGGCGCTGCCGGCGCCGCAGGTCCGACGCGTCCGTCCGTTGTCCGGTGCCGGTCGCCCCGGACCTGGCCGGGGACCGCTGCGAGCGGCGGTCGACGCGGGCGATGGTCATGCGTACTCCTGGATGCGGGTGGCGTGTCAGGACGGGCGCGACGGCGATGCGGTTGCCGGAGGGGTTCGGAAGCCGGGGGTGTCAGCCCTTGCTCGCGGCCGTCTGAGCGGCGTCGAGGGCCGCCTGCGGGCTCTTGCCGCCCGACAGGGCGTTCTGCACGGCGGTCCACATCGGCTGGGAGATCGTCGGGTACTTGGTGCCCAGACCACCGCTGGTGCGGCCGCGCGCCGCGGCCACCGCGCCGACCCACGGCTTCAGCTCGGGGTTCTGCTTCACCTGTTGGGCCTGCACCTGGGCGGTGGGTGCCACGTACGTCAGGGTCGTGTCGGTGGTCAGCAGGTTCGTGGAGTTCGTCAGACAGGTGACGATCTTCTTGCTGGCGTCGTAGCGGGAGGTGTCCTTCTGCACCGGGACGGTGACGAACTCGCCGCCGGTCGGCACCGGTGCCGAACCGCCGTTCTGTCCGGGGATGTTGATGACGCCGTAGGCGAAGCCGGCCTTGTCGGCGTTACCGAGCTGCCAGGTGCCGTTCTCGCTGAACGCGTAGTCGCCGGTGGCGAACTCCTGCCAACTGGTGGTCTGGGTGTTCTGCAGTACGTCCTTCGGCGCGTATCCGCCGTCGACCCACTGCTTCCACAGTGACAGTGCGGCGACGCCCTTCGCCGAGTCGAGCTTGGTCAGGTCCCCGCCCGCGCCCCAGAACCAGGGCAGGAACTGGAAGCTGCCCTCCTCCGTGTTGATCGCGGAGAACGTGATGCCCTTCTTGCCCGCCGACTTGACCTTCTTCAGCGCCGCCGTGAGCGAGTTCCAGTCCTTGATGGACGCGGGGTCGACGTGGGCCGCGGTCAGGATCTTCTTGTTGTAGTAGAGCGCGAGGGTGTTGGCACCGATGGGCACTCCGTAGGAGGCGTTGTCGATGACGCCCGCGCCGAGGATGTTCTTCTGGATCGACGACGTGTCGAGGCCGAGGTCGCCGGTCTTGTTGAGGATGCCCGCCTCCACGAGCGTGGAGACGACCGGGTTGTCCACCAGCATCACGTCGGGGGCGTTGCCCTGCTGGGCGGCGAGCAGCGCCTTGTTGCCCAGGTCGGTGGTGTCCATGCTGGTGCGCTTGACCTTGACCCCGGCGTCCGTGCCGCACTTGGTGACGAGCTTGCCCCAGGCGGAGGAGGCGTCGAACTGGGGGTACGGGTCCCAGAAGTTGTACGTCCCGCCGGCCTTCCCGGAACCGGAGGCGGAGGAGTCGGAACCGCTG
This sequence comes from Streptomyces sp. NBC_01478, assembly GCF_036227225.1. Lineage (GTDB taxonomy): Bacteria > Actinomycetota > Actinomycetes > Streptomycetales > Streptomycetaceae > Streptomyces. Next base: position 10,956,130 of record NZ_CP109444.1, read on the forward strand.
CCGCAGGCGGCGACAGCGGTGAGCGCGCCGACGGCGGCTATGGCGGTGAGGAGGGTGCGGCGGACGTTTCTCACGGTGACCTCGTTGTCTTGGTGCGGCTCGTAGGGAGGGGAAACGGGGGTCAGGAGGTGGGCAGCCAGACGCGCATGCCGCCGTCCTGGCGGTTGGCCCACGCGTAGTAGGGAATGGCGGTGAGCTCGACCGGCGCACCGTCCGTTTCCGGTGCCTCGCCGTCGGCGGCGGTGTACGGCCACCAGCCCGCGTCGGGGATGTGGCGCCGCCGGCCGACTGCCGTCACCGTCGTCACGCCGCCCAGCAGGTCGGGCCGATGCTGCACGGCGAGCGCACCGGTACGGTTCAGGACGATGTCGTCCAGGCCGCCGCCGGGGTTGTCCACCTGCTCCAGGCAGTAGACGAGCGGCCCGCGCTCGATGGCCACGCAACCGCGCGCGGCGTCCACGCGAGGGTCGGCCGCGGTCAGGCGTGGCGCGAGGGCGAGTTCGAGAACGACCCGGTCGCCTGGTGCCCAGGTGCGCTCAAGCCGTAGCCAGCCGTCGGCCACGGGGGCGTCGGTCTGGTCGTACTCCGTGTCCCCGCACCGCACCCGGTACTCGGCGCACCACTGCGGGACGCGCAGCGAGAGGGTCCAGGGGCGGTCGGCCGGGGACTCCTCGACGGTCAGGCCGATCGCACCCTGCCACGGGTACTCGGTCTCGACGCTCACCGCGACCGAGGTGCCGTCGAGGTCGCCCGTGTAACGACCGGTGGTGTACTGGTGGATCTGGAGTCCGCCGGTGTCGCTGGTGGCGAGATAGTGTTCCAGCGAGGCCAGCAGCCGCATCACGTTCGGCGGGCAGCAGGCGCAGCGGAACCAGCGGGTGCGGCGGGCCGACTGGTCGCCGCCCGGGTCGGTGTGGCCGTCGCGGACCTGGAGCGGATTGACGTACAGCCAGCTCTCGCCGTCGAGCGACACCCCGGCCAGAAAGCCGTTGTACAGGGTGCGTTCGATCAGGTCGGAGTAGCGGGCCTCGCCGGTGAGCAGGGCCATCCGCCAGCTCCACTGGACGGAGGCGATGGCGGCGCAAGTCTCGCAGTAGGCACGCTCGTTGGGGAGTTCGTAGGGGTCGCCGAAGTCCTCCTCGTCGTGGTGAGCGCCGAGACCGCCGGTGAGATGGGTCTTGGTGGTGGTCATCGCCCGCCACAACCGTTCGCCCGCCGCCCGGAGTTCGGCGTCCCCGGTCTCGGTCGCCAGATCGGTGGCGGCGGCCAGCAGGTACAACTGCCGTACGGCGTGGCCCTCCACGGTGTCCGCCGCGCGCAGCGGCACCCGGTCCTGGCAGTACGCCTCACCGCCCAGCAGGCCGTGGCCGAACCGGTCGACGAAGTAGCCGGCCAGCTCGAGGTAGCGGCGCTCACCGGTCTCCCGGTACAGCTCCACCAGCGCGGTCTCGACCTCGGGGTGGCCGTCGATGCCGTCGATCTCCTTGCCGCTGCCGGGAAGGCCGAACACGGAGTCGATGTGGTCGGCGAACTTGCGCGCCACGTCCAGGAGTTGGGGCCGACCGGTGGCCCGGTGGTGAGCGACGGCCGCCTGGATGAGATGACCGGCGCAGTACAGCTCGTGACCCCAGCGCAGGTCCTTGTACCGCTCGCCTCCCTTGAGCAGTTGGAACCACGTGTTCAGATAGCCGTCGGGCTGCTGCGCGCCGGCGACCAGGGCCACGATCCGGTCGACCTCCGACTCCAGTTCGCCGTCCGGCTGTTGGGCGAGTTGCCAGGCGGCGGCCTCCAGCCACTTGTAGACGTCCGTGTCCACGAACGGGTACGCGCCCCGGAACTCGCCCTCCGCCGTGCCCGCCGCCAGCCGCAGGTTGTGCAGATTCCCCGCCGACTCCAGCAGCCCGGGGCCCTGCGGGAGCGAGACACGTGCGTTCACCTCGCGCCGGGTGCTCCAGAAGCCGGCGCGCACCTCGACCGCGGCAGGCGCGAGTGCGGCCTTGGCGCCCGGTCCGAGACGTACCGGCCCGGTGGAAGTGCCTGTCCGTCCGGACGGGGCCGAGGCCGCGGAGGAAAGCGCGGTGGAACGTGGGCGGGGCATGGCTCTCCGAAGGCGTAGGTGGGAAGCAAGTCGGGACCCGACGCATGAGGGCGTCATGGCGTCCCGGAGATCGGACGGGCGTTGCTCCGTCTCTCGAACCCGCTAAGGAAAACGTTTTTCTGCCGGGAAAGGTAGGAAGGGGTGCGCGGGTGCGTCAAGAGGTACGCCCAAATATCTTCGTCGCCTGCTTGGGACTGGCCTGCCGCCGCGAAGGGTGCCAGGATGTTTCTGCAGACGTCATCTAGGAAAAGGGTTGCGCGTGACCGTCGTTCCCAGTCCTCCGCCCACCGGGCGGGCGAAGCTTACCGACGTTGCCAGACTGGCCGGTGTCAGTGTCGGGACGGCCTCGAAGGCGCTGAACGGCAGTGGCAGCATGCGCCCGGAGACCCGGCAGCGGGTCCTGGACGCCGTGGAAGAGCTCGACTTCCGCCCCAACCAGCAGGCGCAGAGTCTGCACACCGGCCGTAGTTGGACCGTCGGGTTGATGACCACGGACGGCATCGGTCGTTTCAGCACGCCCGTCCTCCTCGGGGCCGAGGACGCGCTCGGCGCCGGAAAGATCTCCGTGCTGCTGTGCGACACCCGAGGCGACGCCATCCGCGAGCAGCACCACCTGAGCAACCTCATGGGCCGCCGGGTCGACGGCATCATCGTGACCGGCCGACGGACCGACCCGCGCCCGCCGTTGAAAGGCGTCGAACCGATTCCGACGGTCTACGCACTCTCGCCGTCCACCGATCCGGACGACATCTCCGTCGTGTCCGACGACCGGAGCGGCGCCCATCTGGCCATCGAGCACCTGCTGGCCGCCGGCCGCACCCGCATCGCGCACATCACCGGCCCGGCCCACCACGCGGCCGCCCGCGACCGCGCCCACCACACCCTCGAACTGCTCCAGCACTCCGCCATGGAACTCGCCACCGGCCGGGTGCATTTCGGGGAGTGGAGCGAGGCGTGGGGCCGCCGCGCCGCCGAAGCGGTACTGCGCACCGCACCGGACACGGACGCCTTCTTCTGCGGCAACGACCAGATCGCCAGAGGCGTCGCCGACGCGCTCCGCGAGAACGGCCTGGACGTCCCCGGCAGGGTGTCGATCGTGGGCTACGACAACTGGGACGTCATGGCGCTGGCCTCCCGTCCGCCCCTCACCACGATCGACACGGACCTCTCCGAGATCGGCCGACGGGCCGCCCTTTTGCTGCTGGACGCCATCGGCTCCGAGCCGGCGCCCGGGCTGCACACCGTTCCCTGTCGTCTCGTGGTCCGCGAATCGACGTGAGCTGTTGGGCGAGGTCTTCCGTGGTCGCCGGAGGGCTGATCACCGCCGCCGTGTGCGACTACCGGGTCGCCGTCGCCGACGGATCAGCGCGCCTCGGTCTCAACGAGGTGCCGATCGACATTCCGATGCCCGCGGTGTACGTCCGCATGCTCGCGCACACCTGGGGCGAGCCGGTCGCCGCCCGCACCTGCCTGCTCGGGGAGATCTTCACCCCGGATCAGGCTCACGCCCTGGGCATGGGGCACGAGTTGGCCCCGGCGGGGGAGCTGCTGAAGCGTGCCATCGCCGTCGCCGAGCGGACACACGACGACTGCGTCGAGCAGTACGCGTTCACCGAGCGGGTATGCCAGGCAGCCGCGCCGCGCGACATCGCCGAGCTCGCCGACCCGCTCGACACCGAACTCCCCGCCGGCATGACGAGCGACCGGGCCCGCCACGCCCACCGGCGCTACTTGCAGGAACTCAAGGGGTGCCCGGCCGAGTGGTGAGCCACGTCCGGGGACGTACACCTCAACTTGCGTTCCCCGCAGGGAGGTTGCCGATGGACGACGGGAACGGCGACGGGCGGTGCGGGCTACCTGAGATACGGCGCTGTCGCGACCGCGTGCCTCGCTGGGTGACCGAGGACGGCGGACCGGCCCGGCTGACCGGGCGCGGTCCTGTACTCCTGCACTCTTGTATCCGGTGTATCCGGTGTATCCGGTAGGGGAGTTGGCCCTAGACGGCGGCCGCGGCGGCGTGCAGGTTCTTGGCGGCCAGGGCCAGCCCCTCGGTCTGGGAGTAGGCGGCGTCCTCGTGCTCGATGTTGACGGCCATGTCCGGGTCGACCTCGGCGAGAGCGCGCAGGAACTCCGTCCAGTACGCGACGTCATGGCCGACGCCGACGGCGACGAACTTCCACGCCGGGTTCTCGGGCCAGGAGTTGCACCAGAAGCCGTAGCCGGTCGGCACCTTGTCGGGTGCGTCGGCCGGCACGCGGGTGAACGAGGTGTCCAGCACACCGCGGATGTCGGCGCCGGGGCAGAGCGTCGCGTCCTTGGCGGCGGCGTGGAACACCAGCGGGCCGAGCCACTTGATGGAGGCGACGATGTCCATGCCCTGCCACATCAGGTGCGAAGGGTCCATCTCCGCACCGACGTTGGTCGCGCCGGTCGCGTCGACGAGGCGCTTCAGGGTGACCGGGGAGAAGACGAGGTTGTGCGGGTGCATCTCGATGGCGACCCGGACGTCGTTCTCCCGGGCCAGCGCGTCGATCTCCTTCCAGAACCCGACCGCCACGTCCCACTGGTAGTCCAGGACGTCCATGTAGACGCCGTCCCACGGATTCACCACCCAGGAGGGGTACTTGGCGTCCGGGTCGGAGCCCGGTGTGCCCGACATCGTGACCACGTGCCGCACCCCGAGCAGCCCCGCGAGGCGGATCGTACGGCGCAGGTCGTCCGCGTGCTTCGGGCCGACCCCGGGGAGCGGGTTGAGCGGATTCCCGTTGCAGTTGAGGCCGGTCAGCTCCATCCCGCGGTCGGCGAAGCTCGCCAGGTATTCCTCGCGCGCCGTCGCCGAGGACAGCAGCAGGTCGACCGGGCAGTGCGGGGAGGGGATGAACCCGCCGGTGTTGACCTCGACGGAGGTCAGGCCGTTCTCCTTGAGGATGTCGAGGGCCTCGGCCAGCGGGCGGTCGTGCAGACAGGCGGTGTAGGCGCCGAGCTTGAGGGACATGCGGGTGCTCCTTGGATGGGTGCGGGGGGTCAGACGGCGGCCGGGACGGTGACGGCGGTGCCGCCGGCCTGCGAGGACTCGACGATCGCGCGGATGATCTCCATGGTCCGCAGTCCCTCGGCGAACGAGGCGCAGGCCGGGAGCGGTTCAGCGACCCCCGCGACCTGGTCGAGGAACGCCCTTGCCTGGTAGGTGAAGTTGTCGGCGTTGCTCGCGCCCACGCCCGGCGCCTCCATCGGCACCCCGCCCGCGAAGTACGGCAGTTGGGGACCGGCGATGATCTGCCGGGCACCGCGGGTACGGACGTCGGGCTGGGCGTCGTCGAAGAGGTACTCGGCCGGTCGGTGCTGGTCGAACGCGGCCCGCCCGCCGACCCCGAGGACGTCGAAGGCGAGCCCGTTGGGCAGCCCGAAACCGGTACGGGTGACGGAGAAGGTACCTACGAGCCCGGACTCGAAACGGGCCGTGAAGGACGCGGTGTCCTCGTTCTCCACCTCGCCGAACTCGTCGGAGACGGGAGCGGCGTTGTGCCCGACGACCGCGCCGAGCGGCAGCGGACGCTTCGCGATCTGCGTGGACAGCGTGGCACCGGAGACCGAGGCGATGGGACCGGCGACGTACTCGGCAACGTCGATGACATGCGAGCCGACATCGCCGAGCGCGCCGGAACCGGCACCCCCCTTGAAACGCCAACTCAGCGGCCCCCTGGGGTCGGTGGCGTAGTCGCACCAGTAACGTCCGCTGAACAGGGTGAGGTCACCCAGCTCGCCGCGCCGCACATGGTCGCGGATCGCGGCGATGCCGGGCGAGCGGCGGAAGGTGTACCCGACGGCGGTCACGACATCGGTGGACCGCTCCAACTCGGCCATCGCACGCGCGTCTTCGAGCGAGCCGGCCAGCGGCTTCTCGCACAGCACGTGCTTCCCGGCGGCGACCAGCGCCTCGGCGATCGGCCGGTGCAGCGCGTTCCCGACGACGATGCTGACAGCGTCGATCGTCGGGTCCTCGGCGACGGCCTCCCAGCTCGGCAGTGCCTTGTCGAAGCCGTAGCGACGGGCGGCGTCCTCGGCGAGCGCGGTGTTGGCGTCGGCAATCGCGGCCAGCCGTACCGGCGGCAGTCCCGCTCCGAACACGGTGTTGGCGTTGCGGTATCCGGCGGCGTGGCTGCGGCCGGCCATACCGGCTCCGATCACCGCGACGGACAAGGGCTTGGCGGAGGAGGTCATGAAGGTGTCCCTTGAGAAAAGAGGTCAGTTGGGGGCGGGAAGGTCGAAGGCGGCCGGTGGCCGGCGGTTAGTGGCGACCGTGGTGCGGGTGCGGGTGCGGATGCCGAATTGGCGCGCGGCCTCGCCGGAGACGGTGAACAGGGCGGTTCTGTCGCCGTACGGGTCGGTGTTCTCCTTGGGCCCGTACCGAGCGGAGAGTGAGCTCCGCTCGGTACGGGCGGGGGGCAGTGCGAACGTCCCACCGTTCGCACTGCGGACAAGGGCCTCCGACGCGCGCGGCAGATGCGCGCAGTCGGTGGCCGAGGCGAACACGCCTGTCCGGCCGGTGAGTTCGAGGGCCGAGCCGTCCGCGGTGACGGTGCGGGAGCCCGTCAGCGGCAGCACCAGGAACTCGGAGTCTCCGGTGGACAGGGCGTGCGCCTCGCCCGGCTTCAGGGTCAGGCTCCTGAAGTCGGAGCATCCCCGGCCCGCCGACGCGGGCGTGGCCAGGAGGTCGCAGGAGCCGTCGGCCAGGCCTACGCCCGTCCGGAGCGGATACATGTCCACTCCGACACGGCCCATGGTGAGCACTTCCAACGGCACTTCGCGATTCCCCTCGCTCCGGGCTCCCAGGGGAGAGGCTGGGATGGATAAAGCGCTTTAAGGGCGCTTACGGCGGAGCACGGCACCCGCGCCGAAAAGTCATGTCAACGGTTTGTTACGACGATGCGGCGAGGTACTCGTCGATCTTCGCGCGCATGAACAGCGAGGACTCCTTGGCCCGTTCCTCCCAGGCGAAGACGCACGCGGTCAGGGTGCCGTCGAAGCCGTTCTCCCGCAGGGCTCGGAACAACTCGCCGAAGTCGACCTCGCCCTCGCCCATGTCGAGATGCTGGTGGATCCGGGCCGTGGTGCCGGGCGGGTTGAGGATGTAGCGGTTGCCCGAGGACGCGGTGTGGTCGAACGCGTCGGCCAAGTGGACATGGGTGAGCAGATCGCCCGCGTGCCGGATGATGCCGGGGGCGTCGTCACCGATGTGGAAGGTGTGCGGGGCGCAGTAGAGGAAGCTGACGCTCGGGTGGTTGATGCCCCTGATGAAGTCGACCGCCTGGTGGCCGTCCTCGATGAAGTCGTCGGGGTGCGGTTCCAGGGCCAGTCGGATGCCCTCCTGCTCGAAGAGGGGGAGGAGTTCGTCCATCGACTTCCAGAACTGGGCCTCGCTGCGGTCCGCTTCCTCGGGCCGGCCGTTGAACTCCGAGATCATGCTGGCCACGCCCAGCTCGGAGGCGATCTGGATCGACCGTTTCCAGTAGCGCACGGCGGCCTGCCGGGCGTCCTCGTCGGGGCCGGACCAGCGGAACAGCGGCAGCAGGGAGGAGATCCCGACGCCGGCCGCGTCCAGTGCCTTGCGGAACTTGCGCACGGTGGCGTCGTCCACCCGGGGGTGCCGGAAGAACGGGATGAAGTCCTCGCGGGGTGAGAGCTCGATCCACTCGTAGCCCAACTCGGCCACCACACCGGGTAGTTCGAGCAGCGGGACATGGCGGATCATGTACGGGTCGAGGGCGATCTTCATGGGGGAATGCCTTCGGGTGTAGGGGAGCGGGGGTGCGTCTGAAGCCGCCGTCAGCCGACTGTGAGTGTGGTCTTCTCGTCGGGGAGTTGTTCGGTGTCGAGGCCGCGGACCTGGGACAGCTCGTGTTTGAGTGCGGCGAGTTCGGTGCCGCCGGCCATGTGGTTGGTGAGTTCTTCCAGGGTGATCTCGCTGCGTTCGGCGGAGAGTTCCATGGTGCCCAGGCGCAGGACGCTGAAGTGGTCGCCGACCATGTAGGCGTGGTGCGGGTTGTGGGTGATGAAGATGACCCCGAGACCGCGTTCCCGCGCCGCCGCCACGTACTTCAGGACCACACCGGACTGTTTGACGCCGAGGGCGGCGGTGGGTTCGTCGAGGATGAGGACGCGGGCGCCGAAGTAGACGGCGCGGGCGATGGCGACGCACTGGCGCTGCCCGCCGGAGAGGGTGCCGATGGGCTGTTCCAGGTTGTCCAGGACGATGCCCATGTTGCGGAGTTCCTCGTCCGCGGTCTTCTTCATCCGCTCGATGTCGAGGCGGCGCAACGGCCAGGGGCCCTTGGTCATCTCCGAGCCGAGGAAGAAGTTGCGCCAGACCGGCATGAGCGGGACGACGGCCAGGTCCTGGTAGACGGTCGCGATACCCCGGTCCAGGGCCTGGCGGGGGGTGGTGAAGTGCACCGGCCCGCCGTCGACGAGGAACTCGCCCTCGGTGTGCTGGTGCAGCCCGGAGATGATTTTGATCAGGGTCGACTTGCCCGCGCCGTTGTCGCCCAGCACGCAGGTGACCTGGCCGGGGCGGACGGTGAGGTCGACGCCGTGCAGGGCGCGGACGTTGCCGTACGTTTTGCCCGCGTTGCGCAGTTGGACGATCGGCGCGTCCGCGTCGCTCGGCGCCGTGTCTTGGAGGATGGCGCCGTGAGTGCCGGATTCGTTGCTTGCCATGAAGGTCACCTCCGGGTCGCGGTGCGCTGGACCCACAGATTGATGAGGACGGCGCCGAGCAGCATCACGCCCAGGAACGCCTTGAACCAGTCGGGGTTCCAGCCCGCGTAGACGATGCCCTGCTGCACCATCCCGAACATGAACGCCCCGAACACCGGGCCGATCGCCGAACCGGCACCACCGGTCAGCAGGCAGCCGCCGATCACGGCCGCGGAGATGTAGATCAGCTCCTGGCCGACGCCCTCGCCGGACTGGACGGTGTTGAAGGAGAACAACTGGTGCATGCCGATGAACCAGGCACCGAAACCGACCAGCATGAACAGGGAGATCTTCGTGAACGCCACGGGCACGCCGACGGCCCGCGCCGAGTCCTTGTTCCCGCCGACCGCGAAGACCCAGTTGCCGTACTTCGTGCGCAGCAGGACCCAGGTCGCGATGGCCGCGAACACCAGCCAGTAGATGATGGTGATCTTGACGTTGACGCCGCCGACCTCGAACGAGGACGCGAAGACCTTCTTGGCCTGGCCGAAGCCGTCCATGTTGCTGATGTCGTCCGTCGCCACGTTCCCGGTGACCAGCTTCGTCACCGCGAGGTTGACGCCCTGGAGGATGAGGAAGCTGCCCAGGGTGACCAGGAAGCTGGGCAGTCCGGTCTTGACGACCATCCAGCCGTTGAGGAACCCGACCCCCAGCGAGACGAGCAGGGCGACGGTCACACCGACCCATACGTTCATGGTCAGTTGGTAGCTGAGCATGCTCGCGGTGAGTGCGGAGGTGATGACGGCGACACCGGCGGAGAGGTCGAACTCCCCGCCGATCATCAGCAGCGCGACCGGCAAGGCCATGATGCCGATGGTCGAGGAGCTGTAGAGGATGTTCGCCATCGACGCGCCCTCGCGCACCGGCGGAGCGGCGATCAGGAAGAACACGTACACCGCGGCCGCACCGAGGAAGACACCCACCTCGGGACGCGCCAACAGCCGGAGCGGCAGAGGCCGTTCGGAGGTCCGCCCGTCCGTCTGGGGGACCGGCGGAGCCGGCGACGGGGAACCCGTCGCCGGAGCCGTGAGCTGAGTCATGGGCGTCACCGCGTTCCCTTGGCGGCGAACTCGGCGACCTTGGCGACGTTCGTCTTGTCGACGAAGGCCGGCCCGGTCAGCACCGGCGCCTCACCACCACCGCTGTAATTGCCGTTCGTCTTGTACAGCCACAGCGAGTCGACCGCCAAGTAGCCCTGGAGATACGGCTGCTGGTCCACCGCGAACTGGATGGTGCCCTTCTCGATCGCGGAGATGAGGTCCTTGTTGAGGTCGAAGGTGGCGACCTTCGCCTTGCTGCCCGCGTCGGACACCGACTGCACGGCGGTCAGGGCGAACGGGGCGCCGAGGGTGACCACGTCGTCAATGGTCTTGTCCTGCGTGAGCTTGGCCGTGATCGTCGACTTCACCGACGGCATGTCCGTACCGTTGACGTACAGGATGTCGGTCTTGCCGGTAAACGACTTCTTCACGCCCGCGCAGCGCTGTTCGAGGTTGACGTCGCCCTGCGCCTGGATCACGCACAACGTGTGCTTGACGCCGGTGGAGTTGAGCTTGGTGCCGAGTGCCTGCCCGGAGACGGCCTCGTCCTGCCCGAAGAAGGACAGCAGACCCTGCTTCTGCCAGTCGCTCAGCCCGGCGTTGAAGCCCACGACCGGGATGCCGGCCTGCTCGGCCTTGGCGACGACGGCCTTCATGGCCTCGGGCTTGGCGAGGGTGACCGCGATGCCGTCGACCTTCTGGTCGATCGCGTTCTGCACCAGGTTGGCCTGGTCGGCGGCGGTCTCGTCGTTGGAGTAGATGAGCCGGACGTTGTCCTTGGCGGCGGCAGCCTGCGCGCCCTTGCGGATGGTGTCCCAGAAGGTGTCGCCGGAGGGCGCGTGGGTGACCATCGCGATCGTCATACGCGGTGTGGTCGCCTTGCCCGCGGAGACGTTGCCCGCGGACTCGTCGGACTTCTTGCCGCCGGAGCTGCTGGAGCAGCCCGCGAGGGTGAGCGCGGCCACGGCGGCGACGGCCACGGCGGGGGCGATTCTGCGGGAGCGGGGAAGGGATGTACGGCTCATGGTTCGTGCACCTCGCTGTGCGACTGAAAGAGGTAGCAGGGCGGTGGGTCCGCGGCTGCTTGATGGGCCGGGGTCGGTATGGAGGATCGGAGTCGGCTCGCAGGGAGCTGTGGCGGCCGGCCGCGCCGGCCGCGACCGCTTGTCCGCCTTGTGGGCGGCGTCGACGGTGAGCGAGTGTCCCCGCCGGTCGCGGGCGACGGGCCGACGGTCTTCGTCGGAACGTCAGGACAATTTAAAGCGCTTTAATTCCTGGTACTATCGACTCGTTTCGAGGGCGTGTCAAGGGCGTTGCGCGAGAAGATTGCGGCCGGGAGGCACAAGTGGAGGACGGGGCGGAACATCGCCGGGCAGCCGCGAAGAAGCGCCCGCGACTGGAGGACGTAGCGGCACGCGTAGGTGTCTCCACCGCGTCCGTCTCCCTCGTGCTGCGCGGTGTGGCGGGCCCCAGTGAACGGACTCGGCAGCGTGTCCTGAAGGCCGCCGCCGACCTCGGGTACCAGGTGGACCGCACCGCCAGCCTGCTGGCCAGCAGGCGCACCAGGATGCTCGGCGTCATGGTCGACGTCCACAGCCCCTTCCACGCCGACCTGGTCGAACACCTGCACTCGGCCGCCGAGGAGGTCGGCTACGACCTCGTCCTGAGCACCCAGACCCGCACCCGTGACGAGCGCACCGCCATCGAGACGCTGCTGGCCTTCCGCAGCGAGGCGTTGATCCTGCTCGGCCCGACCGCGCCCGTCGACACGCTCGCCGCACTCGACGGCAAGGCCCCCGTCATCGTCGTGGGCCGTCGTATCGAGGACGGGGAACTGGACGTGGTGCGCACTGCGGACGACGACGGCGTGGGGCAGATCGTCGACCGGCTGGTAGCGCTCGGGCACCGCGAGATCACGTACGTCGACGGCGGCAAGGGCGTGATCGCAACCGACCGGCGGCGCGGATACCGCACCGCCATGCGGCGGCACGGTCTGGACGCGCACATCAGTGTGCTGCGCGGCGACAACACCGAGGCGGCCGGCGAGCGCGCCGCCCGCCACCTCCTGGAGGCGGGCGAACTGCCCACCGCCGTGGTCGCGTTCAACGACCAGAGCGCGATCGGCGTGCTGGCCGCTCTCGCCCGCGCCGGTGTGTCCGTCCCCGGCGAGGTGTCCGTCGCGGGGTACGACGACGACAGACTCTCCCGCCTGAGCTGCTTCGACCTGACCACCGTCAGCCAGGGCGCCGAGGAGCAGGCGCGCTACGCGGTGGCCGCGGCGGTGGAACGTCTCGATCAGGGCCGTACCGAGCCCCGAGAGGTGGTTCTGGCTCCGCATCTCGTCGTCCGCAGCACCATGGCCAAACCGCGCTGACGGGGTTGGCCGCTCTCTCGCCCCAACTGGTCCGCGGAATCGGGGAGTTCGACGCGGTGATCCCCCGTAGTGGAGTCACTGACCGGAACGGTCAGGAAATCGCTGCCATCTGCCGATGCGACCGTAAAAGAAGCACATAATCCGTCACATCGGCAATGAGGCGGATTTCCACCCCCTTCTGCCCCTACCTTCGGTCCCTCGGTGCCGCGGCCGCACGGTGCCGGTGCGAAGGGGGTTGAGGGGACAGTGGTCGAACGGCTCTACGGGGTGGACCCGTTGCTCGACGGGTTGGTGCCCGGGCTCGTCGGGCTCGACCGGAGCGGCGGTCGGTGCGAGCGGGTGGAGCTGCCCGGCGGCAACCCCGTCATCGAGCTGGTCGGTGGCCGGTGCAGCGGCAAGACCGGCGTGCTCGCCGCCCTGTCCGCCGCCTACACGCCCCTCGTCCCGCTGGTGCGCGTGGACCTCGCGGCACCCGACTTCGGCGACCCGCTCCTCGCCGATCTGGCCGACACCCGCCCGGACGGTTCGCGCCTCACCGACCTGCTGTACCTGCTGTCGTACAAACTCGGCCTGAGGGTCCGCCGGACCACGCAGCTCCTGCGCTTTCCCCGGCTGGCCCTCGGCCTGCTGGTCGTGACGGCCTGGAGCCCCGACGGGACGCCCGACGGGGCCGCGGTGGCGCCGCAGGATCTGCGCCGCGCGGAGAAACGCCTCAAGGAGGTCATCGACCAGAACGGCGACCGCGGACAGGAGCGCCAGGCACTCCTCGCCGCGTGGGTCCCGCTCGCCGAACACGCCGTTTCCGCAGGGCTGTTGGGGAACGAACCATGGGTGGGCGCGGGCCGGGCCGCGCTCAGGGCCGTGGTGCCCCGGCTGTTCCGTTCACGGGTGAACCGCGGCGCGCTGCGCTGGTGGGGCGAGCACCTGGAGCACGAGCAGGGCGACGCCGTACAGAAACTGCTCGGATTCGTACGGGACTTCCGGCGGCCGGGCGGCGACCAGGCCCGCCTGGAAGAGATCCTGGTCAGTGCCTTCCTCGCGGACATCGCGCACCACTACGGCCCGCTGCGCCGCCAGAACGAGGTGCCCCCGCCCCTGATCCTCCTCGACAACGCCCATGCGCCCCTCGGTTCCCGCTTCCTGGGGCCCCTGCGGCGAAAGGGCACCGACAAGGACGCGGTGGGCCCGGTCCTGGTGGCCGCCCTGCTCGGTGACGCGACGGACCATCGTCCGTTGCGGCAGGTCGCCGACCCCACGGCCGCGATCGGGGACGAGGAGGGCGGCGTACTGCGGCTGGCCCTGCCCTCGTTGGAGCGCGGCGACATCGTCCGCGTCCTCGGCGCCTCGGACCGACCGGCGTATCTGCCGCTGCTGATCGACCGGTTCGCCGGCGATCGCGCCGGCAATGCCCGGACCCTCGCCGAGGCGGCGGACGCCGTCGCCCACGGCCGCGCACCCGATACCCGCCCGGCGGCTTCGCTGCTCGACGCCGCAGCCCCGGACGGGAGCGGTACGACAGTGGAGCGGTTGCTGGCCGTGCTGTTGCCCGACCCCACGAAGTGCGACCGGCTGACAGAGCTGTCCCCGGCACTCGACGTCACCGCCGCCCACCGGCTGTGGACCGGGCTCCACTCCGGCGCCACCCGGGCGCGACGCGTGGACGAGGCCCTCGAACTGCTGGAGGACGTCTGCTGGTCGTCCGCTCCCTGGCCGGGCACCGACGGGTCCCTGCCCCTCGTCGCCGACCGGGCGCTACGGCACCTGCTCCTCCACCGCCTTCGGACCCGGACCGAACCCGAACGCTGGCGGCAGATCCATCAGCACCTGCGGAGCGGCTACGTACCGGAGGAGCCACCGGGACAGATCCCGTCCGCGTACCTGCACCACACCCTCGCGCTGGGGCTCACGGAGTCGGTCGTCCGCTCCCTGCACCACCGGCTCGGACACAGCACCCCGGGCGCGTGGCTGTCGGCCGTGAACATCGTCTGCGCCGCACCACGTCCACCGGCGGGCTTCGAGGCCGCGCCGGACGACGGACCGTGCGGCGGTTGCGGCCGCGACGAGCCGGCCGCCCGCGACGAGGTCGTGCACCGAGCCGTGGCCCGGCTCCTGGAATCCCTGTGGGTGCAGTCGGACCCGCTCAACGCCCCCTGCCCCGACCGTATCGACCAAGTGGAGTCCGCGTTGCGCACGTTGTACGAGCACCAGACCACCGACGCCTTCCGGCAGGCCCGCCGGCACTGGCCCACGCAGTTGCTCGAGGGTGTCCAGGCCCCGTACCTGACCGTGCCGGAAGGGAACGGCCGATGAGGTTCCGTACTCCGGGGCGACTCGTCCGCCGCGCGCTCCTCGTGGTGTTCCTCCTCGTTGTGTCCGTGGGCCTGGGGTACGGCTACCACGTCTACGACGACAACTCCTGCGGCACAGGCGTCCAGTGGGAGTCGTCCCCCCACGAATGCGTCGGTGTCACGGACGGCGGCATGAGCTTCGATCCGGCTCTGGACCAGGTGTTCGCCCGCATCAAGGCCGAGAACGACAGGGTGACCAAGTCCGGTGCCCCGTACGCCACCATCGCGCTGATGATCCCGATGTACTTCCCCCGCCTGACGGCCCCGGTCGACCGGAAACACGCCCTGTGGGAGGTGCAGGGCGCCTACTTCGCCCAGTACCGCGCCAACCACAATGCCAACGGCCGGGCACCCGCCATCCGTATGGTGCTCGCCAACCCCGGCCTCGGGGGCGGGCATTGGCGCTCGGTGGCCGACCGGCTCGCGCGCATGGCGGCCTCGCCCGACCACCGGCTGCGCGCCGTCTTCGGGTTCGACATCAGCCTGCCCACCACCCAGCGCTCCATCGACTATCTGACGAACGTGAAGCACATCCCCGTCGTCGGCGGCGCGCTCACCGCCGACGACATCGCCAACACGCCTCAACACCCGCACGCCTACGAGGGGTTGGTGCGGGTCAATCCCAGCAACACCGACCAGGCCGCCGCCCTCGCCCACGCCGACCACGGTGTCCCGGTGCGGCAGACCGTGCTGGTGGAGGACGCGCGGAACGACGACAACTACATCACCAGCCTCCGCAAGGTCTTCGAAGCGCGGACCGAGGGGGCCTCACTGGCCCCCGAGCAGTTCAGGTCCCCGTCGGACATCACCACGGAGGGCACGACGTCGAACGACTTCCGGCAGATCATCGCCAACATCTGCGCATCCCCGGCGAAGGAGATCTACTTCGCGGGCCGGCCGGTCCAACTGCGCCAGTTCCTCAACGAACTCGGCAACCGGGGCTGCCGCGCCCACACGTACACCGTCATCACGGGACCGGCCGCCAACGCCCTTCCCCTGGACGGCGCTCTGGAGTGGGACACCCTCCGGCACGGCGTCACGCTGCGGCTCACCGCCTCCTCGCACCCGGACGCCTGGACCGGCCCGGACACCCCGGCCACCGGCGGCTCGGCCGAGGCATTCAAGACGCTCAATGACCTGACGAACCCTCAACTGACAGGCCCGGTAGGGCCGGTGGACCTGACCGACTCCCGCGCCATCATCACCTACGACTCGGCCTGGACCGCGATCGAGGGCATCCGCGACGAAGCCGTCCACGGTCACACGGTCCCCTCGGCCGACGAGGTCCGCAACGCCTGGCTGCGCCTGCACGGCGCCCACCGCGTCGAGGGCGCCAGCGGCTGGATCTGCCTCGACAACCAGGGCAACCCCTACGACAAGGCGGTCGCCGTCGTCCGCCTCGACCCCACCACCCGCACCGGTCACTTCGTCACCCTGTCCTGGCCGACGGGCCGTCCCCCGAACGGGAGTTGCACCGCGCCGCGCACACCGGTGACCTGAACACGTGCCGGGTACGTCGACCGGTGATCTCGATCTCGTTGCGGATACCCGCCCCCAAGGCCAACTCCGCCGAGTCCAGGGCAAGATCGGGATCACGTCGGTCAACGCCGCCCCACAGGAGTCACCCATGCCGAAGCTCGAAGTCGACGGCGCACTGCTCGTGTACGACGACGAGGGCCCCCGTGACGGAGACGGCGTGCCGTTCGTGTTCATCCACGGCTGGACGGCCGACCGGCACCGCTGGGACGACCAGTTCGCGCACTTCGCGGTCGGGCGGCGGGTGATCCGGCTCGATCTGCGAGGACACGGGGAGAGCACCGGGGCGGGGGCGCGGACGGTCGACGAGCTCGCCGTGGATGTCGTCGCGCTGCTCGACCATCTTGAGGTGGACCGGTTCGTGCCGGTCGGGCACTCCATGGGCGGGATGATCGCCCAGACCCTCGCCCTCGCTCATCCCGAGCGCGTCGAACGCGTGGTGCTGGTCGACTCGATCAGCCGCATGACGTACAGCCGGGCGCGCGGTCTGCTGCTGGCGGTGTCCACGCTGCTGCCGTTCAAGCTGTTCGTCGCCGTCAACATCCAGCGCGCCTTCGCCCCCGGCTATCCCAAGGACAAGATCCGCGCCTACATCGACGCCTCCGCCGCCACGCCCCGAGAGGTCGTCATGACCTGCTACGGCGCGATGCGGGCCTTCGACGTCCTCGACCGCGTGCACGAGATCACCGCGCCGACGCTCATCGTGCACGGTTACCACGACATCCAGTTGCCGCTCTCGCAGATGCTGCGGATGGCCAACGCCTACCCGGACGCCGTCGTGCGGATCGTCGACGCCGGGCACGAACTGCCCGTGGAGAAACCGGCCCGGCTCACCGCGCTGATCGACGGGTTCGTGACCGCGCCGGCGGCCTAGGAACAAGGACTCAGGCCGGCCGTACCAGCCCGGCGTCGTACGCGAAGATCACCGCCTGGACCCGGTCCCGCGCGCCGATCTTGGCGAGGATGCGGCTGACGTGGGACTTCACGGTGGACTCGGCGAGGCACAGGCGTTCGGCGATCTCGGTGTTGCTCCAGCCGGCCGCCATGACGGTGAGCACCTCGCGCTCCCGGTCGGTCAGGGCGTCGAGGCGGCGGTCCTGTTCGGGGGTGCGGCCGGGCATCCGGTCGGCGAAGGCGTCGATCAGTTTGCGGGTCAGGCCGGGGGAGATGACGGCGTCGCCGGCCGCCACCGCCCGGATGCCCGCGACGAGTTCCTCGGGCAGCGCGTCCTTCAGGAGGAAGCCGCTGGCCCCGGCGCGCAGCGCGGCGTACGCGTACTCGTCGAGGTCGAAGGTGGTCAGGACCAGGACGCGGGAGCGCCCGCCCGACTGCACGATCCGGCGGGTGGCCTCGATGCCGTCCATGCCGGGCATGCGGACGTCCATCAGGACGACATCGGGCCGCAGTTCGGCCGCCAGCCGCACCGCCTCGACGCCGTGCGTGGCCTCGCCGACGGTGCTCAGGTCGGGGTACTGCTCGATGAGCATGCTGAAGCCGAGCCGTTGCAGGGCCTGGTCGTCGACGATGAGGACGGTGGTCATGCCGGGTGCTTCTCCATGAGGTCGGGGGCGGTCGAGGTGAGGTGGAGGAGGGCGCTGACGGTCCAGCCACCACGGGAGTTGGGGCCCGCGGCGACCTGTCCGCCGTAGAGCGCGGCCCGCTCGCGCATGCCGACCAGGCCCTTGCCCGGTTCGTCGGTGCCGGCCGCCTGCCGCGGGCCGGTGTCCTCGACGGTGATGTGCACGGCCTCCGCGTCGGCCGTGACCGTGACCTCGACGGTCGTGTCCGGTGCCGCGTGCTTGAGCGTGTTGGTGAGGGCTTCCTGCACGATGCGGTAGACGGCGAGCTGAAGCCCCTGGGGGAGACAGGCGAGCCGGCCCTCCAGACGCAGGGCGGCGGCGGGGCCCGCCGACCGGACCCGCTCCATCAGGGCGCCCAGATCGGCCAGGCCGGGCTGGGGCGCGAGCGGAGTCTCGCCGGGCTCGTCCTCGTCCTCGTGGATGACGGCGAGCAGCCTGCGCAGTTCGGCCAGCGCGCCGCGCCCGCTCTCGGCGATGATCCGCAGCGTGTCCGCGCCCCGCTTCGGCTTGGTCTCGGCGAGCCCGGCGGCACCGCCCGCGAGGCCGACGATCACGGCGAGGGTGTGGCCGAGGATGTCGTGCATCTCCCGTGCCACGCGGGCGCGTTCGGTCGCCGCGGCCAACTGGGCGCGCTGGTCGCGCTCCAACTCCAGCCGTACGGCGTGTTCCTGGAGCGCTTCGATGTAGGCGTTCACCAGTTTTCCGGCCAGCCCCAGCGCGGCCATCGACAGGATGGCGACCACGGCCAGGAACGCCAGCACCGGGGTGCTGGCCGCGGCGCGCGACATGTTGGCGCTGTTGAAGAAGAGGATCGACACGAAAGTCTGCGTGAGGTTGTAGGCGACGGCGACGGCCAGTTGGCCGGGAGCCCCGAAGCGCCCCAGGTTGAGCAGCGCCACCAACTGGGTGGCGCTCGAACCCGAGTCCACCCCCAGGGCCAGCGACACCTCGGAGAGGACGACCAGGACGGCGAACACCAGCCCGGGCCGCTGCTTCCGCCACAGCAACGGCACGGTGTACCCCGCCGTGATCGCCAGCGTCAGCACGAACGCGGGGGCGGAGTCGTGGGCACCGCGTACCAGCGCCGGAACACCGCCGAGAGCGTAAAAGGCGGGCACCCCCCACAACCTGACCCGCGGATGGGCCACATCGGCCGCCCGCACCCGCCCCAGCCAGGCGAGCAGCCGGACGACCGAGCGGTACTCGGAGTCGCCCAGGCGAGTCCGTCCCATCAGGTTCTCGGGCTTGAGCGGCCGATCCGTCGTCGGCGGTGCGGTCACGGGACACCCTCCATGGTGCAGGCGGGCCGCCCGCCGGTCCCGGGGGGAAGGGGACCGACGGGCGGGGACGGTGTGGTCGACAGAGGCGGGAGCCGTACGGTCGTGGTCCGCGCCCTGGTGTGGATCGTACGGCGGCTGCCTCAGCTCTTGCCGGTGGTGACGGGCGACACGGGCGCGTGCTCCCCCTTGCCGGACTCGTCCGGGGTCTCGGCCAGCAGGTGGCGCAGGCGTTCACCTTCCACGTCGACGTTGGGCAGCGCCCGGTCCAGCCGGCCGGGCAGCGCCCAGGCGCGGCGGCCGAGCAGGGTCATGACCGCGGGCACGATCGTCATACGGACGACGAAGGCGTCGAAGAGGACCGCGGAGGCGAGGCCCAGGCCGATCGACTTGATGAGCGCCACGTCGTCCAGCAGGAACCCGGCGAACACGGAGATCATGATGACCGCGGCGGCCGTGACCACCCGGGCGCTGTACCGGAAGCCCGCGATCACCGCTTCCGTGGGCTCGGCCCCGTGGACGTACGCCTCACGCATCCGGGTCACCAGGAACACCTCGTAGTCCATGGCGAGTCCGAACACCACGCCGATCATGAAGATCGGCAGGACGCTCACGATCGGCGAGGTCTGGTCGACGCCGAACAGGTCCGCCAGCCAGCCCCACTGGAACACCGCGACCACGACACCGAGCGTGGCGAGCACGCTGAGCAGGAAGCCGAGGGCGGCCTTGAGGGGGACCAGGATCGAGCGGAAGACGAGGAGCAGCAGGACCAGGGCCAGGCCGACGACCACACCCAGGTAGGGGATCAGAGCGCCGCTGAGCTTGTTGGACACGTCGATGTTCAGCGCGGTGGTGCCGGTGACCATCAGTTCGGCGCCGGTGTCGGACTTCAGCGCCGGGCCCCGGTCGCGGATCTCGGAGACCAGGTCGACGGTGGCCTGGCTGCTGGGGGAGCTCTTCGGTACGACGGAGATCAGGGCCACGTCGCCGTTCTGGTTGAACACGGCGGGGCGTACGGCGGCGACGTCGGACAACTTGCCGAGCTGGGCGACCGCGTCCTGCGCGGCGGTCTTGGCGGCGCTGCCGCTCGGGCCGTCGATGACCACGGTCAGCGGGCCGTTGTAGC
This sequence comes from Streptomyces sp. NBC_01478, assembly GCF_036227225.1. GTDB lineage: Bacteria > Actinomycetota > Actinomycetes > Streptomycetales > Streptomycetaceae > Streptomyces. Next base: position 10,976,265 of record NZ_CP109444.1, read on the forward strand.
CGTCGCCGAAACCCTTGGTGATCGTGTCGTAGGCGATGCGCTCGCTGGTGCCCGGCGAGGACGTGCTGTCGTCGGGCAGGGCCAGGCGCATCGACAGCGCGGGGATGGCCAGGACACCGAGCCCGACGACCGAGACGACCAGCATCTTCAACGGGTTGCGGGTCACGAACCGGGCCCAGCGCACGCCCGTCGTCTCGCCCTCGCCGCGCTCCTGGATCGCGCGCATCCGGCGGCTGGTGAACCGGCTGCCCATGATCCGCATCCCGGCGAAGCCGAGGACGGCGGGCAGCAGGGTCAGCGCGATCAGTACCGCGACGACGACCGCGAAGGCGGCGCCCAGCCCCATCGTGGTCAGCATGCTGATGCCGATGATGCTCAGACCGGCCAGGGCGATGACGACGGTGAGACCGGCGAACACCACCGCGGAACCGGCGGTGCCCAGCGCGCGGCCCGCGGCCTCCTCCGGTTCATGGCCGTCCCGGATCTCGCTGCGGTACCGGGAGACGATGAACAGGGCGTAGTCGATGGCCACCGCCAGGCCCAGCATCAGCGCCAGCGTCGAGGCGGCCGAGCTGAGGTCGAAGAACGCGCTCGCGACCGTGATGGCGGCGACCGCCGTCCCGACCCCGAAGATCGCCGTCAGCAGCGGCAGCCCCGCCGCGAGCAGCGACCCGAACGTGATGACGAGCGCCACGGCCGCGATCAGCAGACCGAGCAACTCGGCGCTGCTGCTGCCCGCCTTCTCCTGTACGGCGTTGCCGCCCAGGCTGACCGCGAGGCCGGCCTTCTCGCCCTTGTCGGTCACGGAGTGCAGCGCGTCGCGCGCCGCGTCGGAGACGTCGGGCTGGCCGACCTTGTAGGTGACCTGGGCATACGTGATGGTGCCGGACTTGCTGATCAGGCCGCTCTGGTACGGGTCGGAGACGTTCGCGACCTGGGGCGCCTTCTTGAGATCGGCGATCAGCGACTGGACCTCGGTCCTGTCGGCGCCGGAGGACAGCGTGTGCCCCTTGGGCGCTTCGAACACCACGCGCGCGGTCGCGCCGGAGGCCGACGCCTGCGGGAACTCCTTCTCCAGCAGGTCGATCGCCTTCTGCGACTGCGTGCCGGGGAGGGTGAAGCTGTCGGACGTGCTCGTCGAGACATTCATGGCACCGATGCCGACGACCGCCAAGGCGGCGATCCACAGCATCAGGACGAGCCGTCGCCGCCGGAACGAGAACCGGCCCAGCCGGTAGAGGAAGGTGGCCATGGGGTACTCCCACCAGGTTCGATAGAAAGTGGAGGGCCTGCGCGACCCACGCCTTCACGCTAAGAGCGGCTTTCCTCGCATCCGCAGCACCGGGGAAGTGAAAACGGCCGGGGTGACTAGTACCGGGGTACTAGACCCTCTCCACCCTCCAGAGCAGAGGGCCCCGCCCTCCAGTGCGGAAGGGCGCCGTGATCCTCCCCATACGAATCCGGAACAAGAGCCGGTTATGGTGACCAGGCGAATCGAACAGGGACAGAACCGGCGGAGGACACCGTGTCGGACGAAGGGCGTCGCATCGCCGGGCGCTACCGGCTGACCGAGCAGATCGGCCGGGGCGGCATGGGCACCGTCTGGCGGGCCGACGACGAGGTGCTCGGCCGCCAGGTCGCGATCAAGCGGCTCCACGACCGGCCGGAACTCTCCGCCGACGAACTCGCCACGCTCTACGAGCGCACCCGCCGCGAGGCCCGCAGCGCCGCCCGCATCGCGCACCCGAACGTGATCGTCGTCCATGACGTCGTCGACGACGAAGGACGCCCCTGCATCGTCATGGAGTACGTCCCGGGCCCCACGCTCGCCGAACTCCTCAAGGACGGCCGCACCCTCCCGTACCAGGAGGCGGCCCGGTTCGGCCTGGACATGGTCGCCGCCCTGCGCGCGGCCCACGCCGCCGGCGTCCTGCACCGCGACGTCAAGCCCGGCAACGTCCTGCTCGGCGCAGGCGACCGGATCGTCCTCACCGACTTCGGCATCGCCATGACGGACGGGACATCGACCCTGACGAAGACCGGTGAGATGGTCGGCTCCGTCCACTACATGGCCCCGGAGCGGATCCGCGGGCTCACCCCCGGAACCGCCTCCGACCTGTGGGCCCTGGGCGCCACGCTCTACCAGGCCGTCGAGGGACGTCCGCCCTTCCGCCGGGCCACCGCGATGGAGACCGCGTACGCCATCGCCGTGGACCCGCTGGAACCCATGAAGCAGGCCGGACCGCTGGAGCCGATCGTCGAGGCGCTCCTGAGCAAGGAACCCGAGGAACGACCGACGGCGGAACAGACGGAACGGGCCCTCCAGACCGCGTGGTGGGGCGAGTCGACGGCCGAACTGCCCCCGGCCCCCGGCGAGTTGACCGCCGCAACCCCTGGGCCCAAGCCGGCGGGAGACTCGGGCCGGGGGCGGCGGCGGGGCCGTAAGAGGCTTCTCCTCGGAGGGATCGCCGTCGCGGTGGCCGCGGCCGTGGCGGCCACGGCGTTCGTGCTGCACACGACGTCGACGTCCGCACCCGGGAACGCTGCGAGCCCGCCCACGACCACGGCCTCCGCGTCCCCCCTGCCGGAGGGCTATCACCTCGTACGGGACCGGCAACTCGGCGTCTCCTTCCCGGTGCCGGACGGCTGGAAGGCCGGCAAACGGACGGCGGAGCAGATCACCTACACCGACGGGACGGGCCTGGCCGGGCTCACCATCGGCGTCGTCGACCCCGCGGGACCCAACCCCAGCACGCACTTCGCGGACATCGAGGCCAACACCAAGGTCAACTACCCCACGTACCGCAGGCTCCGCATGCAGCAGACCACCTTCCGCCAACAGCCCGCCGCCATCTGGGAGTTCACCTTCCAGGGCCGGGTCCGGATGTTCCGCGCCATCAACCTCGGCTTCGGCCGGGAGGGCGACCGCGAGTACGACATCTACCTCTCGGCGCCGGACGCGAAGTGGGACACCTACCGTCCCGTCTTCGACACGGCCAGGGACGGCTTCGTGACGAGCGCCTCGTAACTCGCGCGCTCACGCCGGGTGTTCGGCGCAGAGGCAGCCGACTCCCTTGTCGATCCAGTCCGGTTCGGCCCACTCGGGATGCCGCTCGACCATGAGTGCCCGGACCTCCTCGACGATCGTCTCCTCGCTCATCGCCGAGTCGCGCCGCACCCACGTCTCGTCCCGCAGCAGCCGGAGATAGTCGCGGACGTCCGCGAGCAACTCCGGCCCGCCGACGGCCCCGTGGCCCGGCACCACGACCCGCGCCCCCTCGCCCGCGAGCCGCTCCATGACCGCGAGCCAGCGCGTGCCGGAGACATCCGTGTCGTACGGCGGGAACCACGGGAAGATGGCGAACTGTCCCGCCTCCACCAGGTCCCCCGTGAACAGTACGTCCGCGTCCGGCACCCGCACGACCTGGTCGCCCCTGCTGTGCGCCCGGCCGGTGGCCCTCAACTGCACGACCCGGCCGCCCAGTTCGAGGTCGTACGCCTCGTCGTACACGAGGTCGGGCTCCGGCAGTACGACGCCTTCGAGCTGCCGGGCGACCGGCTCGCCGAGCCCCCGGAACATGTCGAGATAGCCCGGCCCCTTCACCTTCAGGTCCTCGGCCTGCGCGCGGTTCACGAGGAAGGTCGCCTCGCCCGCGAAGACCTGCGCCCCGAACGCGTGCTCCGGGTGGAAGTGGGTCGTCGTCACATACAGCCTGCGCCCCCGGGCGTACTCGGACGCGAACTCCAGTACCTTCTCGGCGTTTTGGGGCCCCAATCCCGTCTCCACGACGAGCACCGCGTCCCGGCCCCCGATGACACCGATATTGGGCACCAACGGCACCCGCCGGTCCGGTACGACCACCAAGTCCCGGTCCAGTTCCCGCACTTCGGCGATGTGCACGACGGGGTCGGGCAGCACACGGTCGGCCATGGTGACTCCTCAGCAGTACGACGTTCTCGTCCGGCCACCACTCCACCGCCGGACCGAGTCCGGTGTCCAAGTCCGATCCTGTCCGGCCGATACCGCGTCGGTATCATCGCCGGTCATGGAGCTACGCACGCTGCGCTACTTCGTGGCGGTCGCCGAGGAACTCCACTTCGGCCGGGCCGCCGCGCGCCTGCGGATGACCCAGCCGCCGCTGAGCCGGGCGATCCGGCAACTGGAGACCGAACTGGGCTGCGCCCTGCTGCTCCGCTCGCCCACGGGGGTCGCCCTGACCCCGGCCGGCGCCCTGCTCCACGAGGAGGCGCGCGCCCTGCTGGCTCAGGCCGACCGGGTGCGGGCCCGGGTGAGTGACTTGGCCGGACCGGTCACCCTGACGGTGGGCACCCTCGCGGACAGCGCGGAGCAGTTCGGCACCCGGCTCGCCGCCGTCCACCGGGAGCACCACCCCGCCACCCGCATCGTCGTCCGCGAGTCGGACCTGACCGATCCGACCGCCGGACTACGGGCCGGACTCGTCGACGTGGCGCTGACCAGGGCGCCCTTCGACGACACCGGCATCGCCACCCGGACCCTGCGCTCGGACCCCGTCGGCGTGGTCCTGCGCACGGACGACCCACTCGCCGGCCGCGAGGACCTGTGCCTGGCCGACCTCGCCGAGCGCCGCTGGTTCCGCTTCCCGGACGGCACGGACCCGGTGTGGCAGGCCTACTGGACGGGCGCGGCCGACGACGGCAGCCGCCGTGACGGGCCCGTCGTACGGACGGCTCACGAGTGCCTCCAGTCCGTGCTGTGGAACGGCACCGTGGGGTTGATGCCGCTCGGGCACGCCCTGCCGGAGGGGCTGACGGTGGTGCCGTTGACCGACATGCCGCCCAGCCGATTCGTCATCGCCTGGCGCGCCGCCGACACCACTCCACTGATCCGGTCGTTCGTGCGGATCGCCGAGGCCGTGCACGGCACGACTACCGGGCCGGCGCCCGGCCGATGACCCCGTCGGCCTCCAGCACGGCGATCTCCCGTTCCGTCAGGCCGAGTTCGGCCAGCAGCTCGTGGTTGTGCCGGCCGAGCAGGGGAGCGTGGCGAAGACGGCGGTGGACAGGGCTCCGGGAGAGCCGTACCGGCAGGGTGCTGTAGCGGGCCCGGCCGCTCACGGGGTGGTCGATCTCCTCGAAGAAGCCGCGGCACCGCAACTGCTCCAACTCGGCCTGCCGGTGCGGCTGCATCACCTTGCCCACCGGGACACCGGCCCGCCAGAGGCGGTCGACGATCTCGTCCGCACCGCGCTCACGGCACCAGGCGGCGAGCTGCTCGTCGACGGCGTCATGGTGCTTGTGCCGTCCCTCCGTGGTGGACAGCTCGGGGCTCGACGCCCAGCCGGGGTGGCCGAGAGCGTCGCGCAGCGCCTCCCACTGTTCGTCGGTGGCCACGGCTATCGCCACCCAGGAGTCCCGTCGGCCGAACTCGTCCTGTTCCGCGGTGAGATACAGGTTCTGCGGGGCCGCGCGAGGCCCGCGGTTCCCGGCCCGCTCCAGCAGCGCGCCGTAGGCCGAGTACTCGATGACCTGCTCGGCGGCCACGTTGAGAGCCGCGTCGACCATGGCCGCCTCCACCAGTGCTCCCTCGCCGGTTTGGCGCCGGTGCTCCAGGGCCAGCAGCAGACCGTTCAGCGCGTGGACGCCGGCGTTCGGGTCGCCGATCGAGTACGGCTCGACGGGATTGCTCTCCGGGTGGCCGGTGAGCCAGGTCAGTCCCGACGCGTCCTCGATGACGAAGGCGAACGCGGCGTTGTCGCGCCACGGTCCGTCGAGGCCGAAGCCGGGCATGCGGACCATGATGGTGTCGGGGCGCAGGGCCCGTACCGCCTCGTAGTCCAGGCCGAGTTGGTCCAGGACCCGCGGGGTGTAGTTCTCGACGATCACATCGCAGGTCGCGATCAGGCGGCGCAGCAGGTCTCGTCCCCGCTCGGTCCGGAAGTCGAGTGTCAGGCTCTTCTTGTTGGTGTTGAGGCCCGCGAAGATCGGCGACCGCTCCCACCACTGGTCCACGGTCGGTGGGACGCCCGCGATCAGCCGGGTGCCGTCGGGCCGCGACGTCGACTCCAGGTGGATCACCTCGGCCCCGAGCAGGGCGAGCACGTGCGTGCACGAGGGTCCGGCCCAGAAGGCGGTCATGTCGAGGACCCGCAGACCGCTGAACGACAGTCCGGCGCCCGTCTTCCCGCTCGCCCGACGCGCCGTGCCACGGTGGCTCCCGGTGTGCTCGCCGAGACGCGGGGCCGGGCCCGGCGGACGTAACCGTGCGGGTTCCAGACGGAAGGGAGGGACAGGCTGGAGGAAGCCGTCGCGCGGGTTGGGCAGGAAGCTCCGGCGGGCTTCGAAGTGGTCCATGGCCGGGGCGTTGGCGCCGTTGACGACCGCGGAGTTGGGGATGCGGAACGCCGTGGCCAGCTCGCGCACCTCCGCGACCGTCCGGCCGGCGATCCACTCCTGGATCACCGGGGCCGTCGCGGTGGTCCGTTCGCCGATCGAGACCGGGTTCTTCTCGTCGATCCACTCCGGGTGGCCGACCATCGCGCACAGGTCGAAGAACTGCTGGGCCGTCGCACACCCGAGCGCCACGAGTCCGTCCTTGGCAGTGGCCACACCCGGCATGTTCAGCCTCCGCGTCTGCTGCCACGGCCGGTCCAGCATGTCCCGGAACGTCACCGGGTGGTAGGTCAGGGACAGGACATGCACTTCGAGCATGGAGAGATCGATCAGTTCGCCGGTGCCGGGAGCGCGCAGTCGTACGGCCATGGTCGCGGCGGCGGCGTACGCCCCCGACACCCAGTCACCGACCTGACCTCCCACGTGGACCGGCGCCCGGTCCGGTGCGCCGCGCCCCAGCCCGACGATGCCGCCGGACCAGGCCTGCAGCGTGAACTCGGTGGCCGCGCGGTCCCGCCACGGCCCCTCAAGACCGAACGGCGTGATCGACGTGACGACCAGGTGCGGGTGGGTGCGGTGGATCTCCTGGGGGGACAGGGGCGAGCCCGGCGACCACACCGCGACGTCCGCCGATGCCAGGAGTCCGCGCACCAGCTCCGGATCGCCTACGACGCTCTCCTTCGAGCAGGCCAGGAAGCTGAACAGGGCGCCGTCGTCGCCGGGTTGGATCGTGGCGCCGGATGCCGACCAGCGTCGTAGCGGATCGCCTTCCGGAGGTTCGACCTTGACGACCTGGGCGCCCCCGTCGGCGAGCAGCTTCGTGCAGTAGGCGCCGGGGATTCCCGTGGACAGGTCCACCACGGCGCAGCCGGTGAGCGGGGGGTCGGCGGGCGTGAGGGTCAAGAGTCGTCCCTTCGCTTGCGGCCCGACCTGCTCAGCCGGAAGTCCGGCGGGAAGCGGTCGTCGTTGCTGCGGACCGCGTTGGGTACGCCGCCGTCGACCGTCTCCTGGTCGAGCATCAGGTCGTTGCCGTCGGCCCGGGCCATGCCGCCGACCGATTCGAAGAGACCGGTGAGCAGGGAGCCCATGTACTCGCCCTGGTGCTGTTTGAAGATCTCGAAGAAGACCTTCTGCATGAACACCGTGTCGGTCGGCCGGGTGCGTGCGCAGGCCAGTGCGTACTTGTCCACCTCCTTCTCCAACTCGTCCCGGGGGACGACGCTGTTGAGGAAGTTGCACTCGTACATCTCCAGGGCCGTGAAGGGCCTGCCGGTGAACACCATCTCCTGGAACTTCCGCAGGCCCATCGTCTGCGCCCAGGTCCACATCCGGGGTGCCCAGCCGACGTAGCGGAAGGAGGGGTGGCCGAAGAGGGCGTCGTCGGCGGAGATCACCAGGTCGGCGTCGGCCGCCTGGTAGAAGTGCCAGCCGTAGCAGTAGCCCTTGACCTCCAGGATGCTGATCTTCTTGAAGTCCTGGAGGCTCCGGCAGCCGGCCCCGGGATTCGCGTACCACTGGGACGGGGTTCCGCCGTAGCGGTAGGAGCCCTTGGGCGGATAGCGGACGTCGTCGTCCTCGTCGAGCCCGAGCTCCGACAGGAGGGGGCCTGAGGTCGGCGCCGCGTGCATCTCCATCGTTTCCGTGATGTCGGCGCCCGAGCCGAGGTCGTCGCCGATGCCCCGGATCACCAGGACCTTCACCTCGTCGTCGACGTTGGCGCGGTGCAACAGGTCCCCGAAGCGCAGCCGGGCCGCCGCGGTCGGTGCGTTCAGGGCGTCGGGCCGGTCCAGGGTGAGGGTGGCGATCTTCGTCTTGGGGTCCTTCTCGTAGCGGATGATCTCCTCCGCCGAGGGACGCGAGCTGTCAGCCATGTGGGTCCTAACTACCGTTTCCAGACGGGACTTGAGGTCAGCGATTCGGCGCCGTCCTGGGTGATGAGCACCGCCTCCCGGCGCAGGACCGCGCCCACGCCCCGCCGCCAGACGTAGCCGGTCACGGCCAGCGCCATACCGGGTTCGAGCCGTTCCTCGGCCGCGGTGGCCGGCAGGCCGGAGGTGACCACGGGCGGGTCGAAACCCAGCCCGAGGCCGCGGGCCACGGGCATCGGGGGCAGGGGTTCGCCGGCCGTGTCGTACGCGGCGAGCAGGTCACTGGCCGGCGCGCCCGGCCGGCAGGACACGAACAGCAGCTCCCACAGGGCGGCGGAGCGCCGGTACAGGTCACGGACGGCGTTCCGGTCGCCGCCCTCGACCGGCCAGGTACGTCCGACCTCACCGATGTACCCGCCCGCGACCACGCCCGCCGTGAGGGACACGAGGTCGCCCGGGCCTACCCGGCCGCCTCCGTCCACCCGCCGCCAGGGGTGGTCCCGGGACGTCACCCACGCCACCTCCTGGGTCGCCGGGGTGGTCACGCCACCGGCCGCCGCTGCCTCCAGCAGTACGCCCGACAGGTGCTGCTCGCTGACGCCGGGCCGTAGTTCGGCCACCACCGCCGCCAGGCTCGCCTCGGCCACGCCGATGGCCTGCCGGAGAGCCGACACCTCCTCCGCCGTCTTGACCCGGCGGGCGGCGCGCATGGCGGGTTCGCCGTCGACCAGGTCGGCGAACGGGAAGGCCAGGGGCAGGAGTTGGGCGAAGGTCGGCGAGATCGTGTCCGTGCCCACCCGGCGGGCCGTGGCCGCTCCCTCGATGTCCCGGATCACCGTCACCCAGTTCATCGGGTTCCACGTCAGGCCGTACAACTGCTCGTGCGGGATGTCGTCGGGGATGCCCTCGTCCCAGGTGCTGAGCATGTGGATGGCGCCCGTGGCACGGACCACCACGGCGGCCGGGGCGAAGGGATGGGTGCCCGCGGTCCACAGTCCCCGAGCACCGGTGACGTAACGGACGTTGGCGCTCCGCCCGAGGACGAGGACGTCGAGGTCGTGGGCCTCCATGTGTGCCAGCGCACGCTCCCGCCGTCCACTGCGGAGAGCGCGGTCGTCCGGCAGGACCTCAGTCGCCATAAGGGGCGTAGGAGTAGTCGGTCAGGGCTGTCCAGCCCTCTTCCTCGATCACCAGGACCTCCTCGCTGCGGTAGCCGCCGGTGCCGTCCTCCCAGACCACGGGTTCCAGGACGAGCACCATGCCGGCCTCGAGCACCAGTCGCGCGTCGAACTCCTCACCCAGGTCGGTGCCGACGAAGGGCATCTCGGCGGGGTCCGTGCCCATGCCGTGGCCCAGGTAGAAGTGGGGGAGCCAGGGTTTCGAGCCGCCGTTCGCCGTGATGGCGGCCCGGGTCAGGTCGGCGGCGGTGGCCCCCGCCCGCAGCACGTCCTTGACCGCGCTGTGGATGTCCCACCACTTGGTGAACTGCGCCCGCTGGCGCGGGTTCGGGTCCCGTCCGACGATCCATGTGCGGCCGAAGTCCGAGCAGTAGCCCGCGTAGTTGATGCTCACGTCGGTCCACAGGACGTCTCCCTCGGCCAGTTCCCGCTCCGTCGTCAGCAGCGGGAGGGCGAGGTCGCCGTGGGTGGTCCACACCCCGGCCGCCCGGGAGTCCGGCATCACCTGCCAGATGGGGTCGAGCACGTTGGCCAGGGCGCCGTGTTCGTAGGCCCGGCGCACGAACGCCGCCGACAGGTCGATCTGCCGCATCCCCGGTGCCAGGGACCCCTCGATGTCGGCCATGGCCCGCTCGGTGATCCGCAACGCCGTACGGATGCAGGCCAGTTCGTCGGGCGTCTTGATCATCTTGGCCGCGCTCAGGACCATTGCGGCGTCGCCGGGCGGTCCGCCCGGGAACAGCGCCTTCTGCGCTCTGCGCATCGCCCCGGTCACCTCGTCGACCGCGACACTCGCCCCGCCGGGCACGAGGTCGGCGACCACGGCCGCGAAGTTCCGCACCCCTTCGTCGAACTCCAGGTAGACCGGGGGATGGACGTGGTCGGCGGGCAGCGGCGACTGTGCGGAGGTGCCTTCGCGGAACGGCATGAAGAGATGGGGCCACGGGTCGTCCGCCACCACCACCGCCACGGGACGGTCGACGTGCGCGAGACCGGAGTCGCCGAGCGGCCAGCTCGCTCCGGTCGCATAGGTCACCGCGTTGTTGCCGAGCAGGATCAGGGTGTCAACACCCTGCCCCGCCATGGCCGTTCGCAGCCTTGCGCCGCGTTCACGGTTCATGCGGGTCAGGTCGGGTGCGGCCGGGATGTCGATGACGGTCATTGCCGTCTCCCTCACGAGGTCATGGAACTTCGCCGTCGTTTCTCGTGGTCCGGGCCGGCACTACAGGCCGAGGTACTCCTTGACGTTGCCGCTGACCACACGGGCGGCCTTCTCGGGCCCTACGGCGTCCACGACCATGGCGATCGACTTCTCCGAGTAGCCGAACGTGCTCTCGTTGTGCGGGTAGTCGGCCGACCACATGACCCGGTCCACCCCGATGCGGTCGACCAGTTCGAGGCCGAGCGGATCGACCATGAAGGACGCGTACATGTGGTGGTCCCAGTAGTGCTGGACGTCGTGCTCGACGGGCCGGTCGAGCATGTGCCGGTAGGAGGCGAGGAGATGTTCGGCGTCCTGGAGCGCGGAGGGAACCCAGTTCACGCCCCCCTCGAACCACCCGACGCGCAGCCTCGGATGACGGTCGAGGATGCCGCCGAGCACGTACCTCCCGAACATCTCCCGGTACGGCGCCACGTTGGCCACCATGCCGACGGCGATGGCGTTGACCTCGCACGGGGCCTTGAGCCCGGTCTCGCCGATGTGGTGGGACACCGGGAGCCCCGCCTCCTCGATCGCCTCCCAGACCGGGATCATCGCGGCGCCGGAGTAGTCGATGGGGTTGCCCGCGTCGTCCTGTCCGGGGTTCAGCGGCATGAGGAAGGTCTTGAGCCCCAGGGCCTTCATCTCCTCGAGGGTGCGGCGAGTCCCTTGCGCGTCCCACCAGTTGATGAGCCCGACGCCGTGGAAGCGGCCCCCGGAGCGTTCCTGCAACCCGGCGATGTACTCGTTGTAGATCCGGAAGCAGAGCTCGCGGACCTCCTTGTCGGGGTAGTGGAACAGGGCCAACAGCGCGTTGGGGAACGCCAGTTCTTTCGTGATGCCGTCCGTGGCCAGTTCCTCGATACGGCCTTCGAGATTGTTGCTGCCTGCGCCCGTCAGGGGGTCGTACTGCATGAGCACATGGCTGAACTCGCCCGGCAGGAACGACTTTCCGCCCATTCCCAGCTCGTAGGCGCCGTCCTCGTACCAGACCCGCGGCGCCTGGTTCCTGAGCCGCTCGGGGAAGCGGTCGTAGAAGATGTCGTCCGCGAGGGAGATGTGGTTGTCGGCGGAGAACACCTCCGTGCCCGGCGGAAGGCCCGGCGAGGAGCCGTCGGCGTGGCCGTGCCGGTCCTTGGGCGGGCCGAAGCCCTCGGGGGGATACAGGGTGGATGACTGGCTGGACATCATTGTCCTCCAAGGGGAGCTGCGGGTTTCACGTCCGTGCGTGGTTCGTCTGCTCCTGCCGGGCGGGGGAGTGGGCGGGTCAGGCCCGGGGCTTCGGGCCCGCCGTCGTCCCGCCGTCGATCGTCAGTACCGTGCCGGTGGTGTGCAGCGAGCGGTCGCCGCCCAGGTAGGCGACGGCTTCCGCCACGTCCCGGGGAGTGCCCTGTCGCTGTAGTGGCTGGACGGCCGCCATGTGGGCGCGGATCCGCCGGGTCATCTCCTCGGCGTCCCCCTCCTGCCCGGCCGCCGTCGCCGAGGCAAGCAACTGCGTCGGGATGCCGCCCGGCGCCACGCAGTTGACGCGGATGCCGTACTCGGCCAGGTCGACGGCCACCCCCTTGGTGAAGTGGATGACCGCTGCCTTCGAGGCGCGGTAGGTCGGTACGCTCGCGCCGGCCTGGATCCCGCCTATGGAGCTGACGTTGACGATGGAGCCGCCGCCGTTCGCCGCCATGTGCCGGGCCGCGGCCTGGGTGCCGACCATCACGCCGAGCAGGTTGACCGAGAGGACGCGCTGGAAGTCGGCGAAGTCCTCGTCGAGGAAGTGCTGGTGCATGGCGCCGGACACACCGGCGTTGTTGACCATGAGGTGCAGGCCGCCGAACTCCTTCACCGCGAAGTCGACGAGTCCCCGGACCTGTTCGGCGTCCGCGACGTCCGTCCGCCGGAAACGGACGTCCGGGCCGTAGCCGTTCGCCAGCGACTCGCCGAGGTCCGGGTCGAGATCGGCGATGACGACCCGGGCCCCGTCCTCGAGAAGCCTTTCGACGGTCGCGCGCCCCAGGCCCGCCGCTCCGCCGGTGACCACGGCGACCTTGTCCGACAGTTCCTCGGTCATCGCGGTCACTCCCATGTGACGGGCAGCGAATAGACGCCGTAGGCCAGCCGGTCGTGCTTGAACGCGATCCGGTCCAGCGGCTCGGCCAGGCGCAGGGTGGGGATCCGGCGGAAGAGCGTGCCGTAGACGACCTGGAGCTCCACGCGGGCGAGTTGCTGGCCCACGCACTGGTGGATGCCGAAGCCGAACGCGTTGTGGTGCCGGGCGTTCTCCCGGAGCAGATCCAGAGCGTCGGGGTCGGGGAAGACGTGCGCGTCCCGGTTGGCGCTGAAGAGTTCCACGACGATGCCCTCGCCGGCGCGGATCACCTCGCCGCCGATCTCGATGTCCTCTTTGGCGATCCGCCGCTGGCCGCCGTGGATGATGCCCAGGTAGCGCAGCAGTTCCTCCACCGCGCCCGCGACGACCTTCGGGTCGTCGGTGTCCCGCAGGACCGCCAGTTGGTCGGGGTGCTCCAGCAGTGCGACGACGGCGAGGCCGATCATGTTGGCGCTGGTCTCGTGGCCCGCGATGAGCAGCCCCGTGCCCATCATGGCCGCCTCGGACACGCTGATGTCGCCGGAGGTGACGAGTGCCGCGATCTCGGACAGCGCGTCGTCCGCGGGTTCGGCGGCCTTCTTCTCGACGAGCCGCACCAGGTACTCGTTCAGGGCCCCAAAGGTCCGCATGCTCTCCTCGGCGGACACGTTGTGGGCGATCCCGCGCGCGGCGTTCTCCTGGAAGAAGTCGTGGTCCTCGTAGGGCACGCCCAGCAGTTCGCTGATCATCAGGGTCGGCAACGGCAGTGCCAGCGCCTCGACGAGGTCGGCCGGCTTGGGTCCGGCCAGCATCGCGTCGATCAGCTCGTCGGTGATCTTCTGGATGCTGGGGCGCAGCGCCTCCACCCGCTTGAAGGTGAACGGCTTGGTCATGATCCGGCGGAACCCGGTGTGCTCGGGGGCGTCCGAGTTGAAGACCGAACGCGGGCGGTAGTCCACCGCCGCCGCCATGCCCTCGTGCCAGTGCGGGAACCCGGGCAGCCGTTCGTCGACACTGACCCGGGGATCGCCGAGCAGAGCGCGCTGCTCGACGTGGCCGGTGACGATCCAGGGGGTGCTGCCGTCCCAGATCCGCACCTTGGCGAGGGGCTTCTCGGCGGTCAACTCCCGCAGGGCCGGGGGCGGATCGAACGGGCAGCCCTCCGCCCGTGGCATCGGCCACTCGGGGACCTCGGCAGGGCTGCCGGTCGCGGCGCCTGTCAGTGCGTCGGGCATGTCCATCCTCACGGTGTCGTCCGGGGTGTCTACTGCGCGATGTGGATCGCCAGCGCGGGGCAGACGGCGGCCGCTTCACGGACGTCGTCGGCCAGTTCGGCGGGCGGGTCGTCGGTCAGCAGGACGACGACTCCGTCCTCGTCACGCTGGTCGAAGACGTCCGGTGCGGTCGCCGCGCACTGGCCGGCCGCGATGCATCTGTCCTGCTCGACGGTTATTTTCACGGGTTGCTCCCTCATGGCCGTCGGGGCAAGACGGCGCCCTTGGTGGGCTCCGTCGACCGCGCCTTCGAGTGAACTCCCGGCCTCCTGCTAAGTCAATCGATTGATTCAAAATTTACTGAGACGGGTCGGTGGATCTTCTGTGGTTGCGCGGTGGGGCGAGGAGGTTGACGGTCCGTCAGGAGCTGTGTGTCACGGGTGCCGCCCACAGTCCGACGATCGCGTCGACCAGTCCGTCCGCGGCATCGTGCCAACTGGCTCTAGGTGTCGGGGTGTTGAGGGCCAGGGCACGCTCACGCTCGGCGCACGTGTAGAGGATCACGTTCCGGGTCATCGAGGTGCGTTCCGCGCGCACCTCGGCCGGCAGGTCGGGCAGGCACCGGTGCAGGCCGTCGAGGATCTGCCGCCACACCGGCAGGTCGAGGGTCTCGGCGACCAGGATCTCGTGCAGCGCGGGGTCGGCCATCACCTGGGCGCAGAACCGCGCGAACCACGTGGGGCTGCCCAGCTCGGCCAGGTACTCGGGGGTCGGCCGCACCAAGCACGCCACCCAGTCCCGGAGTTGGGCGGAGTCTCCGGTCTCGGCCAGCAGGCGCTCGCTCAGGCGCTGGATCCGCTCGGCGTGATGACGGGCGATCGCCCGCACCAGGTCCGTCTTGGTGCCGAAGTGGTAGCCGACCACGGCGGTGTTGCCCTGCCCCGCCGCCTCGCTGATCTGCCGGTTCGACACGGCGTACACACCGCGCTCGGCGAACAGGCGCTCCGCCGTGCTCCGGATGAGCTCCCGGGTCACTCTGACCTGCTCGGCCCGGACACTCCTACCCGTCATGTCCACCACCGTACCGGGACCGTACGCGGCCGGTCGCTCCCACCTGCCCCTGGACGGAAATCAACCGGGTGACTTACGTTCTAGGCGCGTCGGACCAACGGGACAAGTCGTCGCGAGACGGTGCCATGTCCCGGAACGGCGGTGGGGACGATGGCCGACAGGACGCGGCGGGACGAACAGGTCAGGGCGACACGGACAGCGCTCCTGGACGCGGCGGAGCGCCTGTTCGCCGAACACGGCGTGCACGCGATGTCCAACCGGCAGATCAGCGAGGCCGCGGGCCAGGGCAACAACACCGCCGTCAGCTACCACTTCGGCACCAAGGCCGATCTGGTGCGGGCCATCGTCCGACGGCACGCGGAACAGATCGAGCGCATCCGCGTCCGCATGCTGGCCGACATCGGGGACTCCACCGAACTCCGCGACTGGGTGGACTGTTCGGTGCGCCCCGTCACCGGCCACCTGGCGGCACTCGGCCGTCCGAGCTGGTACGCCCGGTTCATCGCGCAGGTCTCGGCCGATCCCGCCCTCTACGCCATCACGGAGGAGGAGTTCTTCGGGGCCTCCCCGTCGCTGTGGAAACTGGAGGAGGGCCTGACCCGCTGTGTGCCCGTCCTGCCGGCAGGGGTGCACGCCGACCGCGCCGTGATGACCCGGCACCTGATCGTGCAGATGTCCGTCGAGAGGGAGCGAGCCCTGGCCGACGACACCCCCACCACCCGGTCGACCTGGCACGACACCGCCGACGGCCTCGTCGACGCGATCGTCGCGCTGTGGCAGGCGCCGGTGACGACGGGGCCGCCGCTGGCGAAGTGACCGTGGGCGGGCCGCAGTTGAGGAAGAAGAATTGCCGTTCCACTCACTGGGAGTGCGCATACCGCGCCCGGCCTTCGTACCTACCGTGTGCTCACCTGTCGGCACCCGGTCAGGGGCTGCCGCGCCGGAACGCGGAGGGAGACAGGCCGATGACCGACTGGGACCACTCGACCGACTTCTTGGTGGTGGGCAGCGGTGCGGGCGTCACCGGAGCGATCCGGGCACGTGCGCTCGGCAAGGACGTTCTCGTCGTGGAGAAGACCGACCGGTTCGGCGGGTCGACCTGCATGTCGGGCGGTGTGATGTGGCTTCCCGACAACCCGCTCATGCGACGCGAGGGCGTGACCGACTCGGCCGACGCCGCACTCAGGTACTTCGCCACCGTCGTCGGTGACGCGGGTCCGGCGTCGTCGACCGCCCGCAGGCAGGCCTACGTCAGTGCCGGCGCCGAGATGGTCGACTTCCTGGAGTCCGAAGGCCTGGAACTCCGGCGCTGCGAGGGCTACAGCGACTACTACTCCGGCGTCCGGGGCTGCGAGGGCGGCTCGGCGCGCGGCAGGTCCATCGAGGCGAAGGTCTTCGACAAGAAGCGGCTCGGGCCGTGGCAGGACCGGATCCGCCCCGGCTTCGCGGGCGGCCTCGCCGTCTACACCGGTGAGGCGTCACGCCTGACCCTGATGCGGACGCGGGTCGGGCTGACCGTCCTGGCCAGGGCGGGGGCACGTACAGCCCTCGGCCGGATCCGCCGGCAGCGGCTCGTGACGAACGGGGTGGCACTGTCCGCCCGCCTGCTCCAGATCCTGCTCCGGCAGGACGTTCCCGTCTGGCTCGAATCTCCCCTCACCGACCTCGTGGTCGAGGACGGGCGGGTCGTCGGCGTCGTGGTCCACAGGGGCGGTCGTGACCTCAGGATCCGCGCCCGGGACGGCGTGCTGCTCGCCGCCGGAGGCTTCGCCCGCAACAAGGAGATGCGCGCACAGCACTCGGGAGGCCGGCCCACCAGCGACCGGTGGACCTCGGCCAACCCGGGCGACACCGGGGAGACGATCCGGATCGCCATGGCACACGGGGCCGCCACGGACATGCTGGACGAGGCGTGGTGGATGCCCTCGTGGATCATGCCCGACGGCACCCCCAACATGTGCATGTCCGAACGCACCAGGCCCGGCTCGATCATCGTCGACACGGAGGGCCGCCGGTACTTCAACGAGGCGGTCGCCTACCAGGAGGCCGGCCAGCAGATGTACGCCCACGACCGGGAGTCCGGAGGCGCGGTGCCGTCCTGGCTCGTCATCGACGCCCGGCACCGCAGCCACTACCCGTTCGGGATGTCCCCTCCCGGCCGCACCCCGAAGGAGTGGATCACCAGCGGCGCGATGAAGCGCGCCGACAGTCTGGAGGACCTCGCCCGGCAGTGCGGAATCGACACCGGCGGACTCCTCAAGACCGTCGAGCGGTTCAACGCGCTCGCGGCGCGAGGCGTCGACGAGGACTTCCACCGCGGGGAGGGCGACCACGAGAAGTTCTACGGCGACCCCACCCACGCCCCCAACCCGTGCCTGGGACCCGTCTCGAAGCCGCCGTTCCACGCGGTCGCCCTGTACCCGGGGGACATCGGCACCAGCGGGGGAATCCTCTGCGACGAGTTCGCCCGGGTGCTCGACACCGAGGCCAACCCCGTCGCCGGGCTCTACGCCACCGGCAACTGCACCGCGTCCGTGATGGGACGCAAGTACCTCGGCGCGGGCGCCAGCATCGCCGCGTCGGCGGTGTTCGGACACGTGGCGGCGAACCACGCGTCCTCGGCGGGACGGGGGCCGGGCTACAACGACGCCGACTGACCGTACGGGCACCACGCGGTGGCCGGAACCCGTGCCGCCCCGGGTGCGCACATCCCCGCAGGCCGAACCGCACGAGACCCCCTGCACCGGTCTTGCCTCCGCAGCCCGCGTCCCGTTACGTTGCGGCAAAGTTACTGGCCAGGTACGCGATGCGGTCCGGCGCATCGGTGTTCGGCGAGCGGAACGGGCATCGGGTGACAGGTCGCGGCAAGGGACAACTGGAGGCGCAGTACGGCCTCCTGACGAGCATCGCCACGGAGGCGGGTGTCTCGCTCAGCACGGTGTCCAAAGTGGTGCACCGGCGCCGGGACGTCGGCGCCCGGACCCGCGAGCGGGTCGAGGAACTCCTCGCCCGGCACGGCTTCGTCCGGCCCTGGGAGCGCGATCCCGCGACACCCCGGCAGATCATCGCGGTGTTCCGGGACCTGTCCGGGCCGTACACGCTGGAGGTGGTCCGCGGCATCGTGGACGCGGCCGGAGCACTCGGCATCGACGTGGTCACCGGCACGACGAGCCGGCGGTCGATCTCCGGGTGGCTGGAGCAGTGCGTGGCGCTCGGCGCGGCCGGGATCGTCATCGTGATCTCGATGCTCTCCGAGGAGGACCAGCGCCGTATCGTCGAGCAACGGCTCCCGGTGGTGCTGATCGACCCGCTCAGCGCGCCCTCCGAGGACATCCCCAGCATCGGCGTGACGAACTGGAGCGGCGCCCGCGACGCCGTACAGCACCTGCTGGAGCTCGGGCACACCCGGATCGGCATGATCGCGGGCCGCTCGCACTCCCTGGCCGGGGCCGCGCGCGTGCACGGCTACCGGGCCGCGCTGGAGGAGGCGGGGATCGCCTACGATCCGACGATCGTCCGCTCCACCGACTTCGACTACGCCGAGGCGCTCGCCACCGCCGGCCAGATCCTGCGGGCCGACGACCCGCCCACGGCCGTCTTCGCGGCCAGCGACGCGCAGGCGCTCGGCGTCCTGGAGGCAGCCCGGCAACACGGGCTCGCCGTACCGGACGACCTGGCGGTCATGTCCTTCGACGACACCCTCGTCGCGGCGATGGCCTGTCCACCGCTCAGCGCGGTACGCCAGCCCTTCGAGGAGCTGGGGCGCGAGGCCACCCGCGTACTCCTGGAACTCGCCCAGGGCAGGCCGCCGGTGTCCCCGCGCATCGAGCTGGCCACGGAACTCGTGCTGCGGACTTCGACGTCCGTGCGGCGACGCGTCAATAGCGCGTAACTCCCCATTCTGCGAAACACTTTCGAAACGCGCCGGTGACATCGGTATGTCGGCTACGAATACTGGCTTCCTGCCCGGACCCCCTCCCGGTGAAAGGAAAGCCGTTGACAAGAACCTGGGTGCGAAAGGCTTTCGCGTGGGCGACAGCCTTCGGCACAGGCGTGGCATTCGCCATCGCCTCCGCGACAGGCGCCTCCGCCTATCAGCCGAGCCCCGCCAATCTGTATACGGCGACGAACACCGCCGCGTGCAGCAAGAGCCCGTGTGTTCTCTACCCGAAGTCGGCCCAGTTGGCGGACGGCCGGATCGTGGCCACTTTCGAGAACGACCAGACCGCTCCGGTCGGCCAGACACTGCCCATATACAAGAGCGACGACTCCGGCACGACCTGGGCGAAACTCTCCGACGTCAAAGCCCCCGCCTATCTCTCCAGCGACTCCAAGTACGCGAAATACACGAGCAATTGGACCAACCCGTATCTCTACGTCCTGCCGCAGAACGTCGGCGGCCTGAGCGCGGGCACGCTGCTGCTCGCGAGCATCGTCTCCGGCGACGACTACTACTACCAGGAGCAGAAGGCCGCCAACTCCGGTTGGACGCCCACCAGTGACGGCGACCGCAAGGACGTGGCGCTCGCCCTCTACTCCAGCACCGACGACGGCGCGACCTGGACCATCCAGAACATCATCGCCGCCGGTGGCTGGCAGGGCGGCAGCGCGGGCAGCGTCGGCCGGGTCTCCACGGCCAACACCTACGCCCAGGTCGACCCCGTCTGGGAACCCCATCTCCTCGCCCACAACGGCCAACTCATCGCCTACTACTCCGACGAGGACGACTACACCGGCTACAACACCACCACCGGCGCCCCGACCCTCGACCCGGACAACGCCACGGCGACGGACTCCGGCGGCCAGGTCCTCCTCCACCGTACCTGGGACGGTTCCAGCTCAACTGCCTGGAGTTCCCCGGTCGTTGACGTGCCGGGATCCACGGTGAGCATGGGCAGCGGCAAGACGGAGATCGGCGGCGGCCGGCCCGGCATGACGACCATCGCCCCGACGACCGACGGCAAGTGGCTTCTGACGTACGAGTACTGGGGCGGCGGCACGAACGTCCGCTACCGGATCTCCGACGACCCGACGAAGTTCTTCTCCGCCACGGACAACGCGATCACCGCACTGCCCGTGCCCTCCGGCGGGGCCACCCTGTCCACCGGCGGCAGCCCCGTCCTCCTCCCGATGCCGGACGGCCGGATCGTCTACAACGCGGCGGGCAGCGGCGACGTCTGGGTCAACGAGTCCGGGCTCAGCACCGGCACCTGGAAGGAGTACAAGACGTCGATCGCGGCCGGGTACAGCCGCATGCTCCAGTACGTCGACGGCACCGGACGCGTCCTCGTCCTCCAGGCATCATGGAGCGGCACCAGCGTCGGCCCCGTGAAGTACGCCGAGGTCGACCTCGGCCGCTCCGACGGCGCCTACTACAGCCTCGTCAACCGGCTCACCGGTCAGGTGCTCAGCCCCGCGTCCGGCAAGACCCAGGACGCCAACCTCACCGGGAACACCCCAGACCTGGTCCTGAGTGCCGCCAACTCCACCGACGCCACTCAGCGTTGGCACTTCACCGCCAAGGGGAGCAACATCACGCTGCTCAACAAGGCGGGGGGCCGCTCGGTCGCCATCTGGACCGGCACCGCGACGGCCGGGCAGAAGCTGGCCCAGTGGGTCGACGACGGCGCGACCGACAAACAGTGGACCCAGGTCGCCTCCTCGACCAGCGGCTACTACAAGCTCCGCTCCGTCCTCAACACCGGCCTCTACATGACCGGTTCGACCGCAGGCGGCTCCGTCACCGTGGCGGCCGCGACCACCGACGGCTCGCAGGACTGGCAGTTGGTCCAGGACCCGCTCCCCACGGCCTCGACCTTCACCCTGAAGGGCGCGTACTCCGGCCGCTGCCTCGACGTCCCGAACGGTGCGACGGGCGTCCAGGTCCAGATCTACGACTGCTCGGGCAACGCCTACCAAACCATCACGCAGACCACGGCCGGCGAACTCCGCGTCAACGGCAACTGCCTGGCGGCGAACGGTGACGGCACCACCGCGGGCACCACGCTCATCCTCTGGGCCTGCAACGGAAAGTCCAGCCAGAAGTGGGCGTTCCGCGGGGACGGCACCATCGTCAACCGCTCCAACGGCCTGGTCATCGACGTGACCAACTGGGGGACGGCCAATGGCTCGAAGGTGGAGCTGTGGACGGGGCTGGGCACCGCCACCCAGCAGTGGACTCGTAGCTAGCCCGGGAACAGAAGCGGCGCCACCGTCCCCGACGGTGGCGCCGCTTCTCGTGGGTGTCCCCGCCGCTACTCGCGCTCGACGCTCACCGGAACCGCGTGCTGCCGCAGCACCGTCGCGTCCCGCTCCTCGCCGACGAGCCGGATCGTGTCCCGGACCGGTGTGTCCAGGCTGGAGGAGCCGAGCTGGAGCCGGATCTCGCCGGGCTCGACGATCCGTCCGCCGTTCAGGCCGGTGAAGGCCAACCGGTCGCTGTCGACGTGGAAGCGGACCGTCGCCCGCTGGCCGGGCTCCAGGGGCAGCTTGGCGAACCCGAGCAGGTACGCGTCGACCGACTGCTTGAGGATCGTCTGGTCGTTCAGCGCCCACATCGTCAGGCCCTTCGACGACGAGGTGGTGGACGGACCCGAGGACCCGCAGGCGGCCAGGCCCGCGGCCAGGGTGACCGCGGCTGCGACGGAGCGTCGAATTCTCGGGCTTCCGAGATGTCCGGTGACCGGGATTCCCCGCATGGTGTGCCTCTCTTCTCTCGGCATGCCGTAGGTGCGCAGGACAG
Organism: Streptomyces sp. NBC_01478; assembly: GCF_036227225.1. Classification (GTDB taxonomy): domain Bacteria; phylum Actinomycetota; class Actinomycetes; order Streptomycetales; family Streptomycetaceae; genus Streptomyces. The sequence continues at coordinate 10,997,994 of NZ_CP109444.1, forward strand.
AGGCGGAAACGGATACCGGACCGAAAGGCTTTCGGATGCCCCACCGCGGGTCGCCTGCCTGCTGGCCGGGAAACTGACACGGAATTCACACCCAGGACAAGCACGGGAAATTCCTCAGTTACGAAAGACTTTCGCAGCACCGGGGGCGCGCTTGCCCCGAAGGCTCATCGGAACTCGTGCACCACCTGGATCTCGCCGACGATGTGGGCGTTGAACTCGTCCAGCTCCTCGGCCGGCACCCACAGCTCCAGAATCGTCCGGCCACCCGCCTGCTGGACGGGATACCGGGTCAGGAACTCCGACTCCACCTCGAACCGCGTCACGAAACCGGCGCCGTCGTGCTTGACGTTCCAGTCCCGCGCGATCCTGATCGCGTAGTCCTCGTTGAGGACGGGGTAGAAGATCGGCTGCTCGGGCAGCCGGGGCGGCCAGGCACGCCAGTCGAGCGCGCGGACCAGGTCCAGCTCCACGGGGCCGGTAGGGCGCCAGAGGGTGGTCGTCGGTCGCCGGTTCGTCATCGGAGTCGCTCTCTGCGTCAGGGGGCAGGTCAGGTCAGGGGTTAAGTCCGGGATCAAGGGGTCGCAGCGGACGATATCGGCGGCATTCAGGGGCCGGCCACAGAGTTTCGACCCCGGGTGACCGACGCCCGACCCCGACCCGATGCCGCCGCACCACGGGTCGCTACCGCCCGAACGCCCGCGCGGGTGTTGGGATGGGGACGGCAGAAAGGGGCCGTGGTGGACGGCGACGACGGGGTCAGTGGGTCGGAGAGGTCGGAGAAGGGCTCGGCGGATCGGTTCGCGCTCGCGCGGCGGGCGGTCTCCGCCATCGGGTCGACGCTCGACGAGCGCAGGACGGCGGCGGAGTGCGCGCGGTTCCTCGTCGACGGGCTGTGCGACGCCGCGGCCGTGGACCTGTTCGCGCAGGACGAGGCGCGCCCGGCACCGCACGGCATGCTGCACCCGATGGCGGCCGCGGGCCGCAAGGAACTGCTGGACAGCCTGCGCACCGCGCCACGCGAGGACGTCATGGTCCGCGCCCTGGACGCGGGCCACCCGATCACCACGTCGTTCACCACGAACGACCACGGTGTCCTGGCCGCCCTCTCCGTGCCGCTGACCGCCTGGGGCAAGGCGTACGGCGCGCTCCTCGCGATCCGCGCCGGACGGACGTTCGCCGACGACGAGGCCGCCGCCGTGCACTACGCCGCCCGGCTCACCGCGGCCCATCTGCACCACGCCGTCGAACACCACCGGCTGCGCACCACCGCCCTGAACCTGCAACAGGTCCTGCTCACCGAACCCAGCCGCCCCCACCCCAACGTCGACATGGCCACCCGCTACCTGCCCGCGGGCAGCGGCACCCTCGTCGGCGGCGACTGGTTCGAGGCCGTACGACTGCACTACGGCCGCACGCTCCTCGTCATCGGCGACGTCATGGGGCACGGCCTGGACGCGGCGGTCGACATGAACGCCTACCGCTCGATGCTGCGCTACGTCGCCTCCACCGACCTGCCGCCCCACCGCATCCTGCGCCAGGTGGACACGGCCATGTCCGAGGAGCACAGCCGCCGCCCCGCGACCTGCCTGCTCGCCCTCCTCGACCCGGAGCGGGGCACGGCCGCGTTCGCCGGCGCGGGCCATCTGCCACCCGCCGTCTTCCACCGCGACGGCGCCGGCGAACTGATCCCCGTCCCCGTCGGACCGCCCCTCGGCACAGGTCTCGCCGACTACGAGATGACCACGCTCGCCCTCACCCCCGAGGACACCCTGGTCATGTTCACCGACGGGCTGGTCGAGCGCCGCGGCGAGGACATCGACGTCTCCCTCGCCCGCCTGGCCCGACTGCGCCTGCACCCCGGCCAGGGCGTCTCCCGCCTCCTCGACGACATCGTGCTGCGCCTCCACGTCCAGGATGCGGAGGACGACGTGGCCGCGATCGCCGCCCGGCTGCGCCCCCGAGGCCCGATTCCCGGTTGACTTCGCAAACGGGAAACAAGTACGGCGGCCGATGTCCCCGGCCGGGTCGGATCATGAGCCGGCCAGCCGTCCCCCAAGGTTGGGCAACACCTCGGCAACGCCCGGATGTTGCCGGTCACGGCTTGGCCAACCCCTTTCCGCGCGTTGGCCGCAAATTCATCGCACGCCCCTGACACCCCTTGCCGAGCAAGGCGGAGAGTGATCCGAGGTCTGGTCCACGAGATCCCTCGAAGCTCTTCAAGAAGGGGCAATCATGGCCGAGTTGACACGTCGTAGACTCCTGGGTTCGGCCGCGGGCGCGCTGGGCGGCGCCGCGGCGCTCTCCCTCCTCCCGCCGAGCGTCCAGAAAGCCGTCGCCGCCGAGCCGCCGAAGAACGGCTCGCTGCGGGACATCGAACACGTCGTCATGCTGATGCAGGAGAACCGGTCGTTCGACCACTACTTCGGAACCCTGTCCGGCGTTCGCGGATTCGCCGATCCGCACGCACGCAAACTCGACACCGGGCGCAGCGTCTTCTACCAGCCGGACGCCGTGAACCCGAAGGGCTACCTCCTCCCGTTCCACCTCGACACCCACACCTCCAGCGCGCAGGCCATCCCGTCCACCAGTCACGCATGGTCGGTGCAGCACCAGGCCTGGAACAACGGCAAGATGGACCAGTGGCTGCCCGCCCACCGCGCGGCCGACGGCGTCAACGGCCCCTATGTGATGGGCTATTACACGCGCGAGGACATCCCGTTCCAGTTCGCGCTCGCCGAGACCTTCACCATCTGCGACAACTACTTCTGCTCGGTGTTCGGACCGACCTGGCCCAACCGGTTGATGTGGATGACCGGTTCGATCGACCCCGGCGGCACCCAGGGCGGCCCGATCATCAGCAACGTCGCGCCGACGCCCTACCGTTGGACGACGTACGCGGAACGCCTCCAGAACGCGGGCGTGAGCTGGAAGGTGTACCAGGAGGAGGACGACTACGGCACCAACATGCTGGAGCAGTTTGCCTCGTTCAGGAACGCGCAGCCCGGGTCCGACCTGTACGAGCGGGGTGTACGGCCGCAGCCGCACGGCACGTTCGAGGACGACGCGCGCAACGACCGGCTGCCGACGGTGTCGTGGATCTGCCCCACGAGCTACCAGTCGGAACACCCGGACTACCTCCCGGCCGCCGGTGCCGACTACGTCGCGTCGAAGATCGAGGCGATCGCCTCGAACCCGAAGGTGTGGCGCAAGACCGCGTTCATCCTCAACTACGACGAGAACGACGGCCTGTTCGACCACGTCGTCCCGCCGACGCCGCCCGCGGGCACGAAAGACGAGTTCATCCAGGGCCTGCCGATCGGCGGTGGCTTCCGCGTCCCCGCCATCATCATCTCGCCCTGGACCGTGGGCGGTTGGGTCGCCTCGGAGGCCTTCGACCACACCTCGGCGCTGCAGTTCCTGGAGCGGTTCACCGGCGTCGAGGAGCCGAACGTCACCGATTGGCGCCGGGAGACCTTCGGCGACTTCACCACCGCGTTCCGCTTCCGCGACGCCCGCCCGCGCTCGCCCCGGCTGCCCCACGACACGGCGGAGCAGTTGGAGAAGGCACAGGAGGAAGTGGCGACACTCCCGAAGCCCACGCTGCCGGGCGCGGACCAGAAGTTCCCGCACCAGGAACGCGGCAGACGCCCGCACGTCTGACCGAACCTTCATGGTGGGCGGCCCTGGCTGGTGTGATGCGGCCGGGACCGCCCTTGCGGCTGGTGTGGTCCGGTCGGCATCGCTTGTGTCGCGGGGTTGGTTCGTTCGGCGGAGCCGTGCCGACCGGCGTGGCGTGCGCCGGCAGTGTCTGGCTTGGACCCCGTGACGGGTGGCCTCGGCCGGTGTGGTCCCGTCGGGGTCGCCCGTGCGCCAGGGGTTGTCCGTTCGGCGCGGCCGGGCCGAGCACCGCCGCGTACGCCGGCAGCGTCTGACCTGCCCCCCCCCGTGAAGGTCGGCCTCGGCCGATGTCACCCGGTCAGGGCCGCCCGTGCCGCCGACAGTGCCCGCTCCGCATAGCCGCGGCCGAACAGCACCACGTGCACCAGCAGCGGAAACAGTTGGTGCAGGCCGATCCGGTCGGCCCAGCCGGGGGCGAGTGGCGCGGACTCTCGGTAGCCGTCCAGGACCTCGGGCAGGTGTGGGCAGCCGAAGAGGTGCAGCATCGCCAGGTCGGTCTCCCGGTGTCCGCCGTGTGCGGCCGGATCGATCAGCCAGACCTGTCCGTCGGCACCCCACAGCACGTTGCCGTCCCACAGATCCCCGTGCAGTCGCGCGGGCGGCTCGGCGGGACCGGCCAGTTCGGGCAGCCGCTCGCAGACCCGCTCGACCGTCTTGCCCTCGGAGGTGCTCAGCGTGCCTGCGTCGACCGCGCGGCGCAGGTAGGGCAACACCCGTTGCCCGGCATACCAGTTGGGCCAGTCGGGGGCCGGCTCGTTGCGCATCGGCGCAAGCCCGATGTACGCGTCCGTCGGACCACCGGGCGGCGGTGCGCCGAACGCGGGTGCGCCGGAGGCGTGCAGGGCGGCCAGGTCGCGGCCGAACCGGACGGCGGCCCGCGCGCTCGGTGACCCGGTCGGGACGTGGTCGGTGACCAGCCAGTTCCCGACCTGTCCCCGCACTGCGGGCACCCGGACCGTCCCGGCGTCCGCCAGCCAGCGCAGCCCCGCCGCCTCGGCCCGCACCGCGCCCGGCGCCGCGTCACCCTTGACCACCACCGACTGCCCACCGTCGAGCGCGACTTCGGTGACCGCCCCGGACAACGGACGCTCGCCGATCACCGCGCACCCGGTGAGCCGGGCCACCGCCTGCCCCGGACTCTCGCCTTCGATCACGGGAACAGCGTACGACCGGTCAACCAACCGTAGATCGAGAGACATCGGACAGGCCGGATTCCCGCAGCACCCGCTCCACCGTCGCCTCCAGCGGGCTCGCAGCCGGGACCACCGTCTCGACGTCACCGGGCAGCACGTCCAACGGCCGGTACCACTCACGGAGTTGGTGCTCTGTGACCTCGTCCGCGATGGGCTTCGTGGCGTGCCGGGCCAGGGTCTCCTCGAAGGGCACGTCGAGGTAGTAGCAGTGCGTGCGGCCCGGATGGTCGGCGAGCAGAGCGGCCAGCATCTCGCCGTAGTGCGCGACGTAGAGCATGCCTTCCAGCACGGTGTGGAAGCCGTGCGCCAGAGCGTGCCGGACGGTCAGGTCGATCAGGCCGATGTTCGCGCCGCCGGGGATGTCACGCTCACGAAGCACCTCGCGGCGGATGACGTCCTGGCGCACCAGGGCGATGCCCCGGCCGTACCGCTCACGCAGACCGGTGGCTACCGAGCTCTTTCCGGAGGCGCTGTTGCCGCGCAGCACGATCAGCCGGGCGGGGGAGGAGGGCGTTGTCACCGAGGCACCCTATCCACCATGTGGCACTGAGTGACCGAGTAGGTACAAAGCGCCTCCTGGGGCTCGCCCGGTCTGCTTGTGTCGTGGGAAAATGGTGTGATAACGGTGATTGGTGGCAGGGCCATGACGGACGCGGAGATCGACTACGCGGCGGTGTTCCAGGGGCTGCCCGGCATGGTGGCCCTGCTGACGCCCGACCTGGTGTATGCGGACGCCAACGAGGAGTTCCTGCGCATGTCCGGCCGCACCCGTGAGCAGGTCGTCGGCCGCTTCCTCTTCGACGTCTTCCCCGACAACCCGAACGACCCGGCCGCCACCGGCATGCGCAACCTGGAGACCTCGCTGCGCCGCGTCCTGTCCACGGGCGAACGCGACGCCATGGCCCTCCAGCGCTACGACGTCGAGTCGACGGCCTGCCCCGGGCAGTGGGACCAGCGCTACTGGAGCCCGGTCAACGCACCCTTGCTCGACCCGGACGGCAAGGTCGTCCTCCTCGTCCACCGGGTCGAGGAGGTCACCGAACTGATCCGGGCCCGCGGCGGCCCCGGCAGCAGCCGCACCCGGGTACTGGAGGCCGAGCTGTACACCCGCGCCCGCGAACTCCAGGAGGTGAACGAACGGCTGCGCAGCGCCCACGCCCGCGAACGCGAGGTCGCCCTGGCCCTCCAGGAAGCGATGCTGCCCACCCGCCGGCAGAGCGCGGTCCACCAGATCGCCGTCCGCTACCGGCCCGCCGTCGGCTCCCTCAACGTCTGCGGCGACTGGTACGACGTGGTCGGCCTGGTCGGCGGCGACCGCATCGGCGTCTCCGTCGGGGACGTCGTCGGCCACGGCCTGGCCGCCGCCGGCGTCATGGGCCAACTGCGCAGCGCCCTGAGCGCCACCTCCCGGGTCGCGGACGGCCCCGCCCAGGCCCTGGACGTCCTGGGCCGCTACGCCCACGTCGTCGACGGCGCCGAATCCGCCACCGTGGTCACGACGTTCGTCGACTTCGACCGGCACACCATCACCTACAGCAGCGCCGGACACCCGCCGCCCGCCCTGGTCCACCCCGACGGCCGCGTGGAGTTCCTGGACCGGGCCACCGACCCACCGCTCGACGCCCGTCCCGACCCGATGCCCAGGCCGCAGGCCACCACCGCGTTCTCCCCGGGCTCCACCCTGGTCCTCTACACCGACGGCCTGATCGAACGCCGCCGCGAGGACATCGACAAGGGCCTGGCCCGCCTCGCCGACTCCCTGGTCCGCCACCGGAACACCGACCCCGAGGCCCTCGCCGACGCCGTACTCCTCGAACTCCTCCCGCACGGGGGCGCCACCGACGACACGGCCCTGGTCATCGTGCGGCTCTGACCGGCCGTAGAAAATCCGCGACATACGACGATCCGCGTCATACGGCGATCCGGGGGGTCACACGACGATGCACGTCATCGCCGCCCACAGCAGCGGCGAGTGCTCGACACCGCCGTCCGCGCGCCAGCGGTCGAGCTGCTCGCGCTGCCAGGCGCCGAGGCTGTGCACGGGGTCGTCGTCCTCGTGAGCCGCGTCGACGGCGATGATCGCCTCCGACAACGGGCGTACGGAGTCCGGGAGTCGGGCCAGTTGGTGGAAGGCGAAACTGGTCGGCAGGACCCAGCGGGTCGCGGTGACCAGCTCGGCGCCGTTGTACAGCATCGCCGTCGCCAGGCCGAACGACTCGGCGAACCGCAGATCGCCGCCGCTCTCGCAGCCGATGAGGGCGACCCGGGGCGGCGCGGGCCAGATCCGGCCGCCCGGCTCACCGTCCGCGCGCAGCGGGAGCGAGCCCAGCAGGAGGTCCTTGGCGGACAGTGGCCGGTGCGTGCGCAGCGGCTCGGCCAGGCCGGTGGCCCCCGCGGCGCAGCACAGGTGCAGGGTGCCGTCCTCGCTCTGCCCGCCCTCGACCGGCGCGCCGCTCACATGGCCGACGTACATCAGCCTGCGGGCACCCTTGCGCAGTACACCGCTCAACCAGTCCCGGTCCAGGTCCGTACGGCGGAAGGCCTCCGCCGGCGTCGCGACGGACGGGACGACGGCGCCCGCGTCGAGGCGGCGCCGGACCAGGGACACCAGCTCCGGGTCGGAGCCCGGCGGCCCCAGGACCGAGCCGAGCGGAGAATCGGCGCGGAAGCCGGGGACACGGGGGTCGAGGACGAGAACGACCGGGTCCGTGTCGCTGCTCGGTGTCGTTGCGGGCGCCGGCTCCCGTGGCCGCAGCGACGCCGGCGCGGTGGTCACCACGTCCGCCAGGTCGATGAGCCGTACGTCGGTGCCGTCGTCGACGGAGAGGAGTTCCCAGGGCACCTGGGCGACGCGGGGCGACGGCTGGATCCGGATCAGCGGACGGCCCGCCCGCTCCGCCACCTGCCGTAGCTGCGCGGTCAGTTGCTCCGGCCACAACGCCTCGGCCAGCACCCGTGCGAGCCGGCGCTCACTGTCGTACGAGGCCAGCGCGCCCGAGTCGAACGCCCGCCGCATGCCCTCCGCCCCGTCGCCCGCCGCCGGCAGCGCGTCGGCCAACACCTGTACCGCCGCGTCGACTTCGGCACCGGGACCGTGACCGGTGCCGAACCCCCGGGCGCCGCCCGCCCATGTCCAGGTCATGAGCAGGTCGCCGGCGTCGGCCAGTCGGACCTGGACGACGGGGCGGTTCGTCAGGTCGTCGGTGATCCAGAACGGCACCGCGTCCTCGTGCGCGATCCGCCGGTGATAGCGGAACTCGGCCGCCGCGATGTACTCCTGGAGCGCGACGCGGCCCGGCCCGGACTGGGCCGACATCCGCACCTTCGGCGGCGGCGCGACCCGCAGCCCGACCGAGGCGGCGGCCTCCGCCGCGACACCGCCGAGCGCCATCGTGCCCTCGGCGCGGTCGTAGGCGTCCATGACCTTCATGGCCGCGTTCGGGAACACCGACGCGGGGTCCTCGACCGGCACGGAGGGTGGTGTGCGGTTCAGCGCCAACGAGGCGCCGGCGCACCGGTGTTCGGCCAGTTCGAAGAGCAGGCCCTGGTCCTGGCGGCGGATCGCGAGGCGGAACACCAACCGCATGGCCTCGTCGGCCAGTTCGAGCCACTGGCTGCGCGCGTGGGCGGTCGCGAAGTCGTAGCGTGCCGCCTCCAGGGCCAGTGCGGCGGGCAGGGCGAGGGAGAGCGCGTTGGCGATCGACTCCCGCTCGCGGTCGCCGTGGTCCGTCCGGTTCAGGTTGTCCTCGAGGGTGCGGGCGAGCATGAGGTCGACCTGCGCGCACCGCTCGTACACCTCCCGCTCCTGATACACGTCCCGGGCTGCCTGGGCCAGCCGCTTCATCTCGTCGATGTCGCCCCGCTCATAGGCGTGTTGGGCGCCCAGCAGCATGGTGTCGGCGGCGCCGATCGAGGCACCGAGCCGCTCGAACCGGGCCAGGCTCGCCGCCAGCAGCTCCTCCGCGCCGATGGTGTCGCCGCGCCGGCCGGCGAGAAAGGCACGCGCCTGCTCACAGACCGCGAGGTCCCCGAACCGCCGCTGTCCCTCGAAGAACGCGGACGCTTCGGCGAACAACCGCTCCGCCAGGTCGAGTTCGCCCCGGTGCAGCGCGGCGTACGCCCGGTGCGCGAGCAGTGTCCGCTGCTCACCGGTGTCTCCGGACTCCCGGAAGCGGTCCTCGGCGCGGGCGAAGAAGTCCTCGGCCGCCTCGAACCGCCCGGTCGAGGAGCAGATCAGACCCAGGGCGACCAACAGCCGGGGGACGGTCTCCACCGCCGTCTCCGGAGTGGTGGCCAGCAGCGCCGACGCCTGTTCCTCGGCGGCTCCCCACTCGCCCCGCTCCATCAGCAAGTGCACCCGGGTCAGGCCGAGTTCGGAGGTGCGCAGCCCGTCGGGGTCGTGGAACTCGGGCAGGCGGAGGGCCGCCTCGTCGAGCCGGGCCAGCGCCTCGTCCAGGCGCCCGGTCCGGCGCAGCAGGTCGGCGTCGGCGATCAGTGTCCGCAGCAGCATCTCCAGCCACAGTTGCCGGCCCTGCGGCCCCATCGGCTCCGACGCGATGCCGTCGAGCAGCGCGCGGGACCGCGTGTTGGCGTCCTCCGCCCCGGCCAGGTCGGTGGCGACGAGCCGGACACTCGCGATGTTCGCCAGCAGATGCGCGCGCAGGAACCGGACGTCCGGCGAGTCCTCGAAGGACTCGGCCAGGGCCAGCAACTCCTCGTAGACGGCGACCGCTGCGGTGAGATCGGCACCGAGCTGATACTCCTCGGCTTGGGCCAGACCGCTGTCGAAGGGCTCACCGTAGAGCTGCGCCACCCCACCGTTCTCGTTCGGCATCGGTCAGTAGTCCTCATCGGTGGTGGCGGCGATCTCGGCGAGGAACGGCCCCGAAGTCCCCTCGTGCGGCGGCGAGTTGGGGACGTCGGCCGCCGCCGCTGCCGCGAGTCGTCGCCGGACCAGCGCGCGGATCGCGTCCCGGTCGGCGCCCCCATCAGGACCCGGCCCCGGATCGAAGCCGGGCAGCAGCACCCCGATCTCGATCCGCGACCGTGTTTCCCCGGCGGCCGGCAGCTCCAGGTCCGCCCGGCCGCTCCACATGTCGTCCCGCCTGGCGAGCGGCACCCGGCTCGGGCGGCCGGCGTCGACCCCGACCTCCGCGACGAGCAGCGCACCGGCGACGGGCGCCGCGCTGTGGGCGACGACCTCGACCTCGATCCGCCGTCGCGCGCCGAGTGCGCGGGCGGTCCAGGACACCGCGGTCTCGGAGGCGTCGACGAAGCCGGGCGGATAGCGGCGCCAGTCGTTGGTCCCCGCGCCCCGCGCGATCACCCGGCCGCCGGAGACGAGCGGATCACCTGCGGCAAGGGCGTAGCCACCGTGCCGTGCGAACAACGCGACGGGATCGACCGCGATGCCGTCCCGACGGGGCCGGTTCAGGGCCTCCCGAAGGCCGCGCAGCGCCTGCCCGTCCCAACCGGCGCTGTCCGCCGCGTCGTCGACCGACCGCAGCACGCGCTCCAGCCGCCGTGCCGGTTCGGTCGACGGCGGTGTGGCCTGCCACCAGCGGATCAGCGGGTCGAGGGCAGCCTGGTGGTCCTCGATCAACTCGGCCACGCAGTCGTCGGGTTGATCGCCCTCGTCGTCGAAGAGCTGCTGGCACTCGTGCGTGAGCGAGGCCAACTCCAGCCCGAGCAGGTCCGGTTCGAGCGCGGCAATTCCGTCGAGGTGCGACGCCGGCCACCACCGCGCCGCCCAGTGCCCGAAGCCGAGCCTCGCGGCGCTGTCCGCGAGTGCGGTCCTGTCCGGGGCAACCCGCACATCGGCCAACTCGCCCGCCGCACAGGCGTGCACAGCAGCCGCGGTGCGCTCACCGTAGACCGCCCACAGCCACTGCTGCGCCCGCCCCACATCATGGATCTCCGCCGTGGGCGGACCGGGCGCCGCGAGGACCGGCCAGGCCAGCACCGCACCGGCGACGTCGAGAACCGCACGCGTGACGTCGGAGGAGGCGCCGGGACCGGTGGTGATCCGGATCGTGCCGTCGCCGTCGCGCGCGACATGGACATCGACAGCGGCCCACGCCATCACGCGCTCCTCGACTCGGCAACTACGGCTTCGGCTACGGCGGTTGGTGCCGCCGATGCCGACAACGTCCGCAGTGCCGACCGGACCCTGGCCCGGTGGTCCATCATCACGGAGCGGGCGACCCCGTCGAGCAGGGCCCAGGCCGCCGCGGCATCCGTGAGCGGCGCGTCGCGGACGTCCCGCCCGTGCAACCGCACCCACAGCCGCCGCATGTAGGCGGTCCAGGGAGTTCGGAGATCCTGGGCGAGGGCGTCCAGAACCCCGCCGTCCGGATCAGGGCGGGGCGAGACGGTCATCCGGCGGGCGCGCAGGACCGAAGCCTCTCTGCGCCAACGGCTGTTGACGGCTCGGTGCGCCGCGGTGCGCCCCGGCGCGGGTTCCTCGATGCCCAACGGGTCCAGGCCGACCGCGAGGCGGCCGCCTAGGACGACAGCGACGCGCAGGCTCTCGTCGTACAGCCCGAGCGGAGCGCAACTGCGGCCGACCTCCCGCCCGACGAGCTCCGGCACCGTGGGCAGTTCCTCGCGGCGGGCCGACGACTGGAGCACGACGAAGAGCCGCTCGAATAGGGTGCGATCCAGCGGCGCGGGCAGGGTGGCCGTCGAGGCACCCCGGCCGACCTGGGGCCGTGGCGGCAACTCCCGTCCGGTCAGCCCGAGATGAGCCGGCAGCCCCTCCCGCCCCCAGACCCCGCGCGCGTGCGCCCACAGGGCCCGGCCGAGCAGCTCGCCGTGTCCGGCCTCGACCATCGACCGGTACGACGGTGAGTTCCTCGGCCCCTCCGCCCCGCCGCAGGCCTCCAGGACCTCGCCCGCCAACGCGACCGCAGCAGCCGTATCGACGACCGGAACCGACCGACGCCCCTCCCACCCGGCGACCAACTCCCGTTCCAACCGGGCCTGTTGGGTGACGTCTGTCAGATATCGCTTCAGCGCGTCGACCGTACGGCCGCCGTCCGCGTCCGCGACGTCCTCGACGACGGACCTGGCCAACGCGCCCGCACCGGCGGCGGGTTCACCGTGCTCGGCGGCCAACTCGAAGCACCGCTGGAAGTACAGATCCTGAGGATTGCCCGCCACCACGCCCAGCGCCCGGCGGGTCCGCTTGAGCAGCGTGAACCACTGTGCCGTCGCGGCCAGTCGCGCACCGCACTCCCGTATCAGCGCGTCGAGACGCGCGGCCGGCTCCGGGGCGAGGAAGTCCATCGCGAGGTCGGGACACAGGCCCGGCCGGACGATCAACGGCAGCACGATCAGCTTGACCGTCCGGGTCAGCGGGGCACCACCGGGGCCGCTCAGCGATTCCAGCCCCGGCCCCAGCGCACGCCACGCACCGTCGATCACCATGGCGCGCGGTCGGCGCTCGCCGGTCAACTGGGTGGGAAGCGGCATGTCAGGAGGGTACGTCGTCCGAGATCGGGCGGGCGAACCTGGGATCGGTAGGCGACCGGAGCCCCCTAGCGTCCACAGGGACAGCGGGAACCACGGGCATCCACCCGACCAGAAGGAGCAACCGACATGGGAATCTTCGGGCGCCGCAAGAGCCGCGAGGAGAAGGCCGCCGAGATCGCCGGCCAGGTGGCGAGCGGCAAGGGTTTCTACGGCCGGGCGACCCGCGCCTTCCTCGGCAACGAGGACTACGCCAGGGTCCAGCAGTCGATGGGGGCGTACAACTCGGGCCTCGGAGCACAGCAGTTGCTCGCGGCGGGAGCGCCGACGACGACCGCCGTCGTCGTGTCGATCGCCGACACCGGCCAACTGGTCAACCACGACCCGGTCGTGGACCTGGTCGTCCAGCCCACCGGGAGCACCGAGCAGATCCCCCTCCGGACCATCGTCTCCAAGCTGCGGATACCCCGCACCGGCGACCAGGTCCTGCTGGTGGCCGACCCGGCTCACCCCGGCGGCTACCTCTACGCGGGCGGCGGCGTGACCCCGTGACAGGGACACCCGAGCACGCGGAGCCCTGACATGACCGACGACGGATTTCGACCCGATCCGGTGCGGATGACGCTGGTCGATCACGTCGGCCCGTGGGACGCCGTGTTCCTGTACGTCATCGCCGCGACGGTGTGCCTGTGCGGCCCGGTCATGCTGGGGCCCGCCCTCTTTGCGGGTGTGGACCTCATGGTCGTCGGCATCGTGTTCACGGTGGTCTTCGTTCCCGTGGGCCTGGGACTGGGGGCCAACACGGTCGGCGAAAGAGAGCAGAACCGGCGGCTCGACGCCGTCGGGGTTCCGGCGACCGCCGAGATCACCGAGCTGACCGACTTCGACTGGAACGGTGAGGAATCCGGCGTCGAGGTCGTCCTGCGCGTCAGCGGGCCGGGGCTGCGGACGTTCGAGGCGACCTGGAGACGCGGGCACCATCCCGGCCTTCGGGTGGGCCGCGGGCTCGCGGCCGAGGTGGACCCGGCCGCCGGTCGGTTCCGTGTCCGGCTATGAGCGCATGAAGGGAGAAGGGAGCCATGCGCAGTCACACCGGTGTGTTCATCGGCCATCTGTTGTTCGCCGCGGTCTGCCTCTCGGGGGCCCCGGTCTTCCTCCTCGTCGGGTACTTCGCCTGGCCCGACGATCCCGGCTGGGGCTGGCCGGCGTTCGTGTTCGCCTTCGGACTGGTCGGTACGGTCATGATCCCCGTCGTGGCGATCACCGCCACGAGGCAGGCCTATCCCCGGATCACGCGCAGGGACCGTGTGAAGAAGGCGAGCCATCCGTACCGGGACGACACCTTCGTGATGTGGGCGCCGAAGTCCCAACAGAGCCACCCGCAGGCCCAGTTGGTCCGCGCGGACGTACTGGAGGCGTCACTCGTCCACTACAGCCCCGACGGCGAGTCGACCTTCACCACCCACGGGGGCAACTACACGCCCGACGAGTTCACACCGCTGATCAAGCTGAGGATGCGAGTGCACGACGGCGAGGGGATCGAGGGGTTCGAGGTGACGGGCGAGTACCGGGTACCGTCCCTGTGCCTCTCGGCGATCACGGCGGGCCGCCTGGCCGTACTCGTGGGCCCGGTACGTCCCGGGGTGCGGCGAAGCTTCACCCCGCAGTGGCCGAGCAGCGCACTGCTCGCCGGTACCAGAACGTGCCGGGTGATCGACCTCGAAGGCCGAACGAGCGACGTGACCAGGCGAGTTGACCGTCAGTTCCAGCAGATGCGGATCTCACGCGAGGTCGGAGGCATCGCCCTGACCGGCGACACGATCGACCTCCGGCGCCTGGACCCGCACACGGCGGCACGCTACGCCGCCCTGGCCGACCGCCCCGAGGACCAGGCACCGGTAAGCGAACCCGGCGAGGAGGCTCGCCGACTCGCGGACCAACTCCCCGGCGAACAGGGGGCGTTCGGCTTGGTCGGCCGACGATGGTCGCGTCGCGGCGGAGTGCTGGTGCGCGGCCGCTTCCTGGAGATGCGCGCCCGGACCACCTTCCAGGACCACGGCCCCGTCCTCGACACGGTCCTGCGCATCCAACCGGCCGACGGCACACCCCCGTTCGACGCCGCCCGCCGACTGACGGTCCCGATGGACTACCTGACGGCCCTCCACCGCACCAAGGAGGTCGTCCTCGTCGTCAACCCGAACGGCATCTCCTACGACGTCGACTGGGCCCGAAGCAGTCTCCTCGCGGGCGTCGCCGCGGCCACGGTCGTCGCCCCGGACGGGCGGGAACTCCCGGTGACGGGGCGCCCCGACATCATCTGGGCCCTGATGAACCTCCTCGCCTCGCACGGCATCTCGGTCACGACACCTGTCCTGGACCTCCGCAAGCGCCGGATGAACACCGTGGCGGGCGCGGTGCTGCACGTGGTGCGCGGCCACACCGAACCCCGCACCTGTGCATGATGTGCGCTGTGGACGGTGAGAACGGTGAGCAAGGACAGCGGCAGACCAGAACGGGCCGACCGCCCGCGACCTCGCGGGCCGCACTCGAACGCGTGGGCTTCGAGCTGTTCGCACGGCAGGGATTCGACCGGACGACCGTCGACGACATCGCCACCGCGGCAGGCATCGGCCGCCGTACCTTCTTCCGCTACTTCGCCTCCAAGAACGACCTGGTGTGGGGCGACTTCGAGGCCGAACTGGTCAAGCTCGACGGCCTGTTGACGGCGGCGGATCCGGCCGTCCCGATGATGGACGCGCTGCGCGGCGCGGTCGTCGAGTTCAACCGTTTCGACCCGGCGGCCGTGCCCTGGCACCGGCAGCGCATGGCGCTCATCCTGCGGGTCCCGACCCTTCAGGCCGACTCGACCGTGCGCTACGCCTCGTGGCGCACCCTCGTCACGGAGTTCGCCGCACGGCGCACCGGCAGGGGGGCCTCGGAGCTGCTGCCCCGGCTGATCGGCCACACCGTCCTGGCCGCGTGCATCGCCGCCTACGAACACTGGCTGACGGACGAACAGGCGGACCTCGGCGGCCTGTTGGACCTCGGCCTATGCCAACTCGCGGCCGGTTTTGACGGCCCGGCCCTTCCCTGAGGCGCGCTACGGCAGGTCGCGCCGCATCGCGTCGGCGACAAGCTCGCCGACGAGCACGGCGGTGGCCGCCGGCCCGCGCAACGGCGCGGTCGGCAGAATCGAGGTGTCCGCGACCCGCAGCCCGACGACACCGTGCACCCGCCCGTACCGGTCGACAGCCGCCCCGGGATCGTCGGCGGGTCCCATCGGAACCGTGCCGCAGGTGTGGTGCGAAGTACCGAGCCGCGCCTCCGTCCAGCGGTCGAGCAACCGGTCGTCCGCCAGCACCTCCGGTCCTGGCTCCAGCAGCCCGAGGGACACCTCCCGGAACGCGTCGGTGGCGACCAACGCGGCTGTGGCGCGGGCGACTTCGCGCAGCCGTCGCCGGTCCTCGCCGGTCTCCAGATAGCCGTAGTCGACACTCGGGGGAGTGGCGGCGTCGGCGGAACGCGTGCGCAGCCGGCCGCTGAGCCGGGGCGACTGCACCGACGCCAGGAACGCGAGGGGCGCGCCGGGCACGCTCACCGTTCCGCCGACCAGACCCGCCATGGGAACGAGCGACTGGAGGATCTCCAGATCGCCACCCGGGTGGTCGCCGTCCGACGAGGACAGGTGTAGGCATCCGCCGAGCCAGGAGTCGACGGGCTCGGGCAGTGGCCGCCGTGGCCGCCACTCCAGCACCAGTTGCGGATGGTCGCCGAACCGGGCGCCTACGGCAGGGGAGTTGGCGACCACCGCAATGCCCAGGCGCTCCAGTTTGTCGCACGGTCCGATGCCCGACAGGTGCAGGAGATGGGCGGAAGCGAACGCCCCGGCGCACAGCACGACTTCGCCGCACTCCAGAGTCGTACGACGCCCGTCGCGCTCGACGACGACGCCGGTCGCCCGCCCGCGCTCGATGACGACGCGCCGCACCGAACTCCTGCCCTCCACCGTGAGGTTGGGGCGATCGAGCGCCTCCAGGAGATAGCCGGCGCCGGTGTTGACGCGCATCCCGTCCACCGAGTTGGACGGCACGGGCCCGAACCCGGGCGTGCCCTGGGCGTTCTTGTCGGGTTCCTCGGGGAAGCCCAACTCCTGGGCGGCCGACCGGAAAGCCACGGCGGCGGGGTGCCGCAGTCCCGTGCGCCGGATGCGCATCGGCCCCCCGGAACCGTGCGACTCGGTCTCGCCGTAGTCGAGATCGTTCTCCAGGGAGCGCAGTAGTGGGAGCACCCGGTCGTACGACCAGGCAGCGCCTCCCACCGTCGACCACCGCTCGAAGTCCTGGCGTCGGGCCCGCACGAAGTAGCCGCCGTTGACGGTCGTCGAACCGCCGAGAAGACGCCCCCGTACGACTGTGTAGGGCCGTCGCGGTGTGAGGTGGACGGCGTACGGCTGGACGGCGGGATGCCCGGGCTGCGCGCCCGGCACGAGCCGTGCGTCCAGCAACTCCCGTGTGAAAGCAGGGCGTTGGCGTGGCACGGGACCCGCCTCCAGCACCAGCACACCGCGGTCGGGGTCCTCGCTCAGCCGCGCGGCCAGCGGCGCGCCGCTGCCGCCCGCCCCCACCACGATGACGTCCGGGCGGCTCAACCGGGCCCCGACACTGCCGTAGACCGACCGGTCGAAAGAATCATGGCGTCCCCCTCTTCACTTTCGGCACCGGGTGCCATTACTGTCGACCGCGCAGCCGCCCGGATGCCCCGCCGGATGCTCAGGGAGAGTCGCATGAACGAACTCCAGTCCGTACCGACCGTCCCGGCCAACGAGAACCAGGCCGAAGAGCCCGTCACGGAACAGCAGTTGATCGAGGCCGACGACCTCATCGAGGAGATCTCCATCGACGGCATGTGCGGTGTCTACTAGGCCGCCCGCATGACCGCGCCGACCCTCGACCGCGCCCTCGGCCTGCACCCCCAAGTCTCGGTACGCCCCGAACCGTTCGGCGCGCTCCTCTACCACTTCGGCACCCGCAGGCTGACGTTCCTCAAGGACCGCAGACTCCTCGCCGTCGTCGAGTCCCTCGCGGACGCCCCCACGGCCCGCGCCGCCTGTCTGGCGGCGGGCGTCGAGGAGGCCGAACTGCCGCGCTACGGACGGGCGTTGGCCGCCCTCGCCGAGTCGTCGATGCTCGTCGGAAGGACCCCATGACCGCCACCGCCGAACCGACACGGCTGGTCGACCTCTTCGAATCCGGACTCGACGCACCGATCTGCCTCACCTGGGAGCTGACCTACGCCTGCAACCTCGCCTGCACCCACTGCCTCTCCAGCTCCGGCCGCCGCGACCCGCGCGAGCTGTCCACCGCCGAAGCCAAGGCGGTCATCGACGAGTTGGAGGCCATGCAGGTCTTCTACGTCAACATCGGCGGCGGAGAGCCCACCGTCCGCGCCGACTTCTGGGAACTCCTCGACTACGCCACCGCCCACCACGTCGGCGTGAAGTTCTCCACCAACGGCGTCCGCATCACCCCCGAGGCCGCCCGCCGCCTCGCCGCCAACGACTACGTGGACGTTCAGATCTCCCTCGACGGCGCGACCGCGGACGTCAACGACGCCGTACGCGGCGCCGGTTCGTACGCGACCGCGCTGCGGGCACTGGAGAACCTCGCGGCCGCCGGCATGCGCAATTTCAAGGTGTCCGTGGTCTGCACCCGCCACAACATCCCCCAACTCGATGAGTTCAAGGCCCTCGCCGACCACTACGGCGCCCAACTCCGCCTGACCCGGCTGCGCCCCTCCGGCCGCGGCGCCGACGTCTGGGACGACCTCCACCCGACCGCCGCCCAGCAACGCGAGCTGTACGACTGGCTGTTGGCCCACGGCGAGAACGTGTTGACCGGCGACTCCTTCTTCCACCTCTCCGCCTACGGCGAGGCACTCCCCGGCCTCAACCTCTGCGGCGCCGGACGTGTCGTCTGCCTGATCGACCCGGTCGGCGACGTCTACGCCTGCCCGTTCGCCATCCACGAGGAGTTCCTCGCCGGCAACGTCCGCACACCCGGCGGCTTCACCGACGTATGGCGCGGCTCGGAGCTGTTCGCGCGGCTGCGCACCCCGCAGCACGGCGGAGCCTGCGCGTCCTGCGCCTTCTACGACACCTGCAAGGGCGGCTGCATGGCCGCCAAGTTCTTCACCGGACTGCCGTTGGACGGCCCCGACCCCGAGTGCGTGCAGGGCTACGGCGAACAGCAACTGGCCAAGCGCGCCAAGGGTGTTGGGGACCTCCCCAAGCCGTCCGCCGACCACTCCCGGCGACAGCCCGTGGACCTCGTCCTCACCCGACGCCAAGGCCTGGAGCGGCCCCCGGTCAGCGACTGCGCCGAGGACCCGCTGGCCGGCCTGCGCCTCACCTAGGACCGCAAGAGAAGAGAACACGTCATGGGCAGGAACCCCTGGTTCGAGACGGTCGCCGAAGCACAGCGCCGGGCGAAGAAGCGACTGCCGAGCACGGTGTACGGCGCGCTCGTCGCCGGCTCGGAGCGCGGCCGTACGATCGACGACAACACGGCCGCGTTCGCCCAACTGGGCTTCGCGCCCAGGGTCGTTGGACACCACGCGGCGCGCGACCTGTCCACGACCGTGCTCGGCGTACCCACATCCCTCCCCGTGCTCATCTCGCCGACCGGTGTGCAGGCCGTGGACCCCGAGGGCGAGGTGGCCGTGGCCCGGGCGGCGGCGAGCAGGGATGTCGTGATGGGGCTGAGTTCCTTCGCCAGCAAGCCGGTCGAGGAGGTCGCCGCCGCTCAGCCGAACCTCTTCTACCAGCTCTACTGGAGCGGAACGCGCGCGACGATGGTGGAGCGGATGGACCGGTCCAGGGCGGCCGGTGCCAAGGCGCTCATCGTCACCCTCGACTGGTCCTTCTCCCACGGCAGGGACTGGGGGAGCCCCACCATCCCGGACAGGCTCGACCTGAAGACCATGCTGAGGTTCGCGCCCGACGTGCTGCCCCACCCCGGCTGGCTGCTCCGGTTCGCCAAGTCCCGCCGTCTGCCCGACCTTTCGGTCCCCAACCTGCGGCCTCCGGGCGGTGAGGCCCCCACCTTCTTCGGCGCCTACGGCGAGTGGATGCAGACCACACCCCCGACCTGGGAGGACGTGGCGTGGCTGCGCAAGGAGTGGGGAGGGCCCTTCCTGCTCAAGGGAGTCACCCGCGTGGACGACGCCAAGCGGGCCGTCGACGCCGGAGTGTCCGCCCTCTCCGTCTCCAACCACGGCGGCAACAACCTCGACACCACTCCCGCCACCATCCGCGTACTCCCCGCGATAGCGGACGCGGTCGGCACGCAGATCGAAGTCCTCCTCGACGGCGGTGTGCGTCGGGGCGGCGACGTGGCCAAGGCGCTCGCCCTCGGCGCCCGCGCCGTCCTGATCGGCCGCGCCTATCTCTGGGGCCTGGCCGCGAACGGGCAGGCAGGCGTGGAGAACGTCCTGGACATCCTCCGCAGCGGCCTCGACTCGGCGGTCCTGGGCCTCGGGCACTCCTCCGTCCACGAGTTGACGCCGGACGACCTGGTCATCCCCCCGGGCTTCCCCCTCGTCCTGGGCCGCGACACCCCGGCCGCCTGAGCGTGTTCGGGGACCCGGCGACCGAACTCGCCCACACCGCCTGGCCGTTGGTGCCGTCCGACGCGCTGGTCCTCCTGCCGATCGGCTCCACCGAACAGCACGGCCCGCATCTGCCGCTCGACACGGACAGCGTCATCGCCGAGGCTGTCGCGCGGCGAGCGGCAACTGCCGTCCCCCGGGCGCTGGTTGCACCGACCCTTCCCTACGGCGCCAGCGGCGAGCACGCGGGCTTCCCCGGCACCGTCTCGATCGGCCACGAAGCGCTGCGCACGGTGCTGGTGGAGGCCGTACGCTCGCTGTCGCCGTGGGCCGGACGGATCGTCCTCGTCAACGGCCACGGCGGCAACACCGCCACCCTCGGCACCGCCCTGAGGTTGTTGCGCACCGAGGGCCATGACGTGGCCTGGACCGGCTGCGCCGTTCCCGGAGGCGACGCGCACGCCGGTCGTTCCGAGACCTCGGTGATGCTCCATCTCGCCCCGGAACACGTGCACTTGGAGGCGGCGGTAGCCGGTGACACCCGTCCGCTGGCCGCGCTCCTCCCGGACCTGATGGCCCACGGGGTCCGCGCGGTCTCACCCTCCGGAGTCCTCGGCGACCCGACCGGCGCCTCCGCCGCGGAAGGACACAGAGCGATGGACACGATGGTGTCGGCGGCCGTCCGCCGGATCACCGCCTGGACCGTGGACAACCGGGGCCGCCTCGCCGAACCGGTCCCGGGGGAATCGGCCCACCAGGTCGTACGACCATGACGTTGCCCGCCGGCTTCCTGGTCCTGCTCGACCGGCACACCCGGGTCGTGGACGGCGGCCGGGCCCTCGTCGGCGGCTTCCCGACCCGGCTGATCCGGTTGACCCCGCGGGCCCGACGCCTGCTCAGCGGGCGGACGTTGCGGGTGCGGGACGCGGCCGGCGCGCTGCTCGTGGACCGGTTGCTCGACCTCGGCATGGCCAATCCCGTCGTAGCCTCGCTGCCGCTGCCCGCCGACCCCCGCTGCACGGTCGTCGTGCCGGTCCGCGACCGCCCACGTCAACTGGCCAGGCTGCTCAGCAGTGTTGCCGAGGAACACCCCGTGATCGTGATCGACGACGCGTCACGGCACCCGAGGGCCGTCGCCGCCGTGGCCGCCGAACACGGGGCCACCCTGGTTCCCTTGACGACGAACGTGGGCCCGGCCGCCGCCCGCAACGTCGGACTTCGGCTCGTCACCACCCCTTTCGTCGTGTTCGCCGACTCCGACATCGTGCTGCCCCCCGACACCGTGCCCACCCTCCTCCGGCACTTCGCCGACCCCGCCGTCGCCATGGCTGTACCCCGCATCACCGGGCTGCCCTCCGCCGCCCCGACCTGGATCGAACGCTACGAGAACGCACGCTCCTCGCTCGACCTGGGCGCCCACCCGGCCGGAGTCCGCCCCGGCAGCCCCGTCTCCTGGGCCTCCACGGCCTGCGTCGTGGCACGAGTGGACGCGCTGACGGACGGCTTCGACGAGGGGATGCGGGTCGGCGAGGACGTCGACCTGTGCTGGCGCCTGATCGAAGAGGGTCGACGCGTGCGTTACGAACCGGCCGCCGAGGCGGCACACGAACACCGCGCCCGGGCCGGCGACTGGTTGCTCCGCAAGGCCGTCTACGGCACCGGCGCGCAGCCCCTCGCCGAACGCCACCCGCGCTTCATCGCCCCGGTCGTGTTCGCCCCCTGGAGTGCCGCGTTCGTCACCGCCCTGCTCGCCCAGCGGCGTTGGTCGGTGCCCGTCGCCGGGGCCGTCCTCGTGGGTGTCACCGTCAGAATCGGCCGCAAGCTCGACGGCACCGGGCGCCCGTACCGGCTCGCCGCGCGGCTCACGGCCAACGGGGCGCTCGCGGCCGTGTCCCAGACATCGGCCCTGTTCAACCGGCACTGGTGGCCCCTCACGGTCGTCGGCTGTGTGGCGTCCCGCCGGGTGCGCAGGGCCGCCGCGATGGCCGCGCTGGCCGACATCGCCCTTGAGTACCGGCGCGACCGGGCCCACCTCGACCCGGTCCGCTACGGCGTCGCGCGCCGCCTCGACGACCTCGCCTACGGGGCCGGCGTGTGGCTGTCCGCCCTCAAGGGCCGCTCCACCGCGGCGCTGCGACCTCGCATCACCCGCTGATCCTTGGGTCCCGGTCAGCGGAAATCGGCCAGCGGGCGCCCGGTCCGGGAAAAGACACTGGGATCATCCCGCCGCGCGTCCGCGGCACTTGCGAAGTACCAGGCAGCAGGAGGTGTGCGGCGTGACGCACGAAGTGGTCAACCGTGTCGAGGATCTCGGGCCCGAACTGGCCGCACTCGCCGAAGAGAACGAGAAACTCGGCAAGTTGAGCGACCGCACCGTCGAACTGCTCCGCTCGGCAGGCGTGATCCGGCTCCTCCAGCCCAAGGAGTTCGGCGGCTACAGCGCCCACCCCCGGGACTTCGCGGAAGCGGTGATGGCCGTCGCACGGTACGACGGTGCCGCCGGCTGGGTGAGCGGTGTCGTGGGCGTACACCCTTGGGAACTGGCCCAGTTGGACCCCCGGCTCGCCCACGAGGTGTGGGACGAGAACCCGGACACCTGGATCGCCTCGCCGTACATGCCCAACGGCATCGCCGACCCGGTGGACGGCGGCTACGTCCTCAGCGGACGCTGGCCCTTCTCCTCCGGCAGCGACCACTGCGACTGGGACTTCCTCGGCGCCCTCGTCGGCGACGGCAAGGGCAAGCCGGCCGGCCCGATCTCCGTACTCCACGTCGTGCTGCCGCGCTCCGACTACGAGATCATCGACGGTACTTGGGACGTCGTCGGCCTGGCGGGCACCGGCAGCAAGGACGTCGTCGTCGACAAGGCGTTCATCCCCGCCTACCGCACCATCAAGCAGGAGACGGTCCAGGAGGGCAGCGCCGCCGAGGCGGTCGGACTCACCGACACCCTCTACAAACTGCCCTTCAGCTCCATGTTCCCCCTCGGCATCACCGCTGCCGTCATCGGCATCTGCGAGGGTGCGCTAGCCCTCCACCTGTCCCAGCAGCGCGATCGCGTCGCCGTGACCGGCGTCCAAGTACGCGACGACCCCTACGTGTTGTACGCCGCCGGGGAGGCCGCGGCGGAGATCGCCGCCTCCCGGGTCCAACTGATCGACGGCATCAGCCGGTTGTACGACCAGGTCGAGGCCGGGAAGCTCGTCACCATCGAGGACCGTTCCAACGTCCGCCGCAACCAGGTCCGTTGCGCATGGCGTGCCGTCTCCGCGCTGGACGAGATCTTCGTGCGGTCCGGCGGCAACGCGATCCGGCGCGACAACCCGATGCAGCGGTTCTGGCGGGACGCGCACGTGGGACTCCAGCACATGATCCATGTCCCCGGGTCCGCGTACCACGCCAACGCCCTGGCCCACATGGGACTTGAGCTGCCCGAGGCGATGCGCGTCCTGATCTGACATTGGATCTGACGGACCGTCAAGAACGTGCGAGATCAAGGAGGGGCCGTGACGGACGCGGTCGAAGGGCGCTACTTCCGTGAGGTGCTGGGGCACTTCCCCACGAGCGTGGTCGCCATCACCACGACGGACACCGACCGGCAACCCCGGGGAATGATCGTCGGAACCTTCATGTCCGTGTCCCTGGAACCGCCCCTGGTGTCCTTCCTGGTGGACGGTTCCTCCAACACCCTGCGGACGATCCGGACGGCCGGGCGCTTCTGCGCCAACGCGCTCGCGGGCAACCAGGAACGCCTCTCCCGGCAGATGGCCGGCGGCCCGAACCGCTTCGAGGGCGCCGACTGGCAGGATTCCCCGCTCGGCAATCCCGTCCTGGACGGAGTCGTCGCATGGGTCGACTGCACCGTCGAGAAGATCGTCGAACTCGGTGACCACCAACTGGTCGTCGGCCGGGTCGGCACGCTCCGCGTCGAGTCGATGAAGACCCCCTTGCTCTTCTTCCGCGGTGGATACGGCGACTATCTGTCGAGCACGACCCTGCTGCTGGACAGCCTCGTCGGCTGGTGAGAGAGCACAGAACAAAATGAGCCGCTCGATCGCGAGATCAAAGGAGATCCGCTGATGCGACAAGACCTGCATTTCAGACTGGAACGCATCTCTGCCTGGTGCGGATTCGTACTGCTGCTGGGATTCGCCGTCGCTTTTTCCGTCGGCCATCTCATCACGCCGATGGACCCGACGGAGAACGCCCAGGGCGTCGTCGAATTCCTCACCGACCATCAGACGGGCATCCTCGCCTGCGCCGCGATCATGGTCCTCGTCGTCCCGTTCGAGTACCCCTTCGTGGTCGTCACCAGCATGCAGATGCGCCGTATCGAGGGCGGGTGGGGTCTGCTGTCCATGACCCAGCTCCTCACCGGCGTCGTCGCGCCGATCGGCTTCTTCTTCCCGATCGCGATACTCGCCGCCGCGGCCTATCGACCGGAGAGTCACTCTCCCGACGTCCTCTACGCGATGTCGGACATCTACTGGCTCATGCTGGTCGGCAACGCCTGCATATTCGTCCTTCAGGTCTGGTCGATCGGATACGCGGCACTCGTCGACAACCGGGCCAAGCCGGTATTCCCGCGCTGGTTCGGATATCTCAACCTGGTGCTCGGAGTGCTGCTCATCCCGGGCGCCTTCGTCTTCCTCACCAAGACCGGACCGTTCGCCTGGAACGGCCTGCTCGCGAACGTCCTTCCCACGGCGGTGTATTTCATCTGGAAGATCGCCACGCCGATCGTGCTGCTGCGTGCCGTGAAATCAGAAGAGGAAGAGGCAAGGGCGACGGCCGCGGAACCCGCCGAACTGGCGAGCACCTAGCACTCCGGCTGCACCGCGGCCGTTCCGGCGCGGCGGCGATGTGCTCGCTGTCGGCAGGCCGCTCCGCAGTAGCGGGCCGGGCGGCCGGTGGGCCGGGCCTCGAGCCGGGCTCCGCACTCCTCGCATCGCGGTGCGGTGCCAAGCGCGCCGTGTCCGTCACGAAACACCCGTCCTTCCGTGACGGACACGGAACTCCGCAGACTCTCCAGCGCCAGCCGCACCATGCGGTGGCCGCCGTTCCGGTCGCGGTGCGCGGCCCACATGGTCGCGCACCCGACGGTGAGCGCGGCGACATCGTCCGTGCTGACATCGGTGCGGACCCCACCGGCCCGCTGGGCCGCGCGCAGCAGTTCGTCGAGTGCCTGGCGAAACCGTCGCGCCGACGCGGCCAGGCCGGGACGCGGCCAACTCGACTCCGTGGTCAAGGCGTCGCAGGCGTGCTTGCGCCCGTGGGACGTGTCGACGACCTCCAGGAGGAAGCCGAAGAAAGCGGCCACAGGGTCGGTGCGGGCCGCCCATCGCCGAGCGGCTTCCACCTGGTTGTCGATCTGCTGGACGAGTACGGCCTCCAGCAGGATGTCCTTGCTGGGGAAGTGCCGGTGGACGGTGCCGGCGCCGACTCCCGCCTGCCGTGCGATCACGCCGATCGAGACGTCCAGGCCCTGCTCGTCGAACGCCCGCGAGGCGGCGGCGAGCACCTTCGTACGGTTGCGGCGGGCATCGGCCCGACCGACGTCACGGGGAGGTGCGGTCATGTCACGTAATCCCTTGTCCGCCGGACTCAAGCGGGTGCAGCATTCCACATCGACCCCGGGCCGAACCCCAGCGTGCCCACCGACAATCCCGGGGCGGAGGACGACATGACCACTGACCGCTTGGTCGTCGTGACCGGTGCGACCGGCCGACAGGGCGGCGCCACCGCACGCCGGCTCCTCGCGGCCGGCAGACCGGTGCGCGTACTCGTACGGGACCCGACCGCTCCCGCCGCCAAGGCACTCGAAAACGCGGGGGCCGAGCTCGCCCGCGGCGACTTCGACGACCCGCCGAGTCTGCCCGCGGCGCTGGAGGGAGCGGCGGCGCTGTTCGCCGTGCCGCCCGTGGCATTCGGACCGGACGGGGCCGACGTGGAACGGGAGTTGGCCCGGGGCCGGGCACTGACCGATGCCGCGGCCGCCGTGGGCGTCGAGCACGTCGTGTTCACGGGCGTTGCGTCCACGCCGGGTCGTCCCGGTGGCTCCGAGGGAAAGAAACGCATCGAGGAGTACCTGCGGGAGCGGATCCGGTCGGTGACCGTGCTGCGCCCGGTGCGGTTCATGTCGAACTATCTCGGTTCCACGTCCATCGGCCTCGACGGCATCTTCGGCGGCGTGCACCGGCACATCTTTCCGCCCGACGAACCCGTCCAGATCATCGCGGTGGAGGACATCGCGGAGTTCGCCGCGCTGGCCTTCGAGCAGCCGGACCGGTTCGCGGGACGGAGCCTGGAACTGGCCGGGGACGCCCCCACCCCGGCCGAGGCGGTCGCCGCGATCAGCGAGGTCACCGGAGCCGCGGTGCGCTACGAGCAGATCACCCGCGCCGAGGCCGCCGCGCTCAATCCCGAGATCGCCCAGGTCCGCGATAGCTGGGCAGCCGGATCACGCTGGCACGCCGATATCGAGGCGCTGCGCATCATCCACCCCGGACTCCGCACGCTCGCGGACTGGCTCGCCGAGTCCGGCGCCGCCCTGCTGCGGAAGCGACTCCACGAAACCGCGTAGCGCCCCGGCAGGTGTCGCTACGGGCAGGACTCCCCGAACTTCACCACGGAGAACTCCACCGGCTGTCCGCTCAGCTTCGTCCCGGCCGACGGCTTCTGCGAGCACACCTGCCAGTTCGACTCCACCAGTACGTAACGTCCGTCCCCGGAAGCGTCGTTGACCGTGATCGACGTACTGGAGTCGAGTGCGTCGCGGGCGGTGTTCACCGACTTCCCCTTGAAGTCCGGCATTTTCCCGCCGGCTTGAGCGGGTGCTGACTGGTCCTTCGCCGGGCAGGTCTCGTCGAGTTTCACCGCGCCGAAGTCGAGTCGGGTGTCCGTGGACGCGGTGGAGCCGGCCTTCACGTTCTGGGAGCAGACCTTCCAGTCCCGGTCGAGGATCTGGTGCCGTTCGCGGCCGAGCGAGTCGTGGGACGTGAGGCTGTAGAAACCCTGTTTCTGGGCGGCGTCCTGGGCGGATTGGAGGCCCATACCCACGAATTCGGGGACGGTTTTGGCCTTGCCGCCGGTCGTGGTCGTCGTACTTCCACCGCCGCCGGTGGTGTCGGTACGGCAGGCGGCCGCGCTGCCGCCGATGACGAGGACACCCGCGGTGACCGCGCCGAGGAGTCTCCAGTCGCGCTTCCTCTTCGGCGGCGTAAATGAGGAGTTGGACACGGTACGCCCCCGATGTGTGGATGAAGGGACACTGTGTCAGATGTACCCGGTCGACCGCACGTTGGGTGACGAACCGTGACAGTTTTCGAGGTGGGGGCGAACTCGCCACGGACCACTGCTACTTGAGGTGCTGCCCCAGGAAGTCGACGATGTGCCCCATCGTCTCCTGCGTGGACCAGGGCAGGACGGCCGAGGTGTCGCTGGTGAAGGACAGGTCGCCGTGGCCCGCGCCGGTGAGGACGTAGCGGGTGCTCTCGATCCCCTTGGCGCGCAGTGCCGTGTGCAGGTTCAGGGTCTCGCTGGGGGAGACCAGGTTGTCGGCGCTGCCGTGGAACAGGACGAAGGGCGCCGTCTTGGAGCTGATGTGTGTCGCGGGGTCGGCCGCTGCGACCTCGCTGGTGCGGTCCGCGACCGACTTCTTGGTGCCGGGGCCGTAGACCCACTGGGCGGCGCTGTTGCCCGCCGCGTAGTTGGCCTTCTGCGCCGCCGTGTCGTAGTCGGCCGCGAGCTGGGACAGGTCGGCCGGGCCGAACTCGTCGACCACGCCCTGTACTTCACTGCTCTGGTCCAGATTGCCGCCGACGTCGAAGGACTTCTCCCCGTTGGTCGCGCCGGTCATCGCGGCCAGATAGCCGCCGGCGGACTGTCCCCACACGGCGACGTGGTCGGTGTCGATGGAGTACTTGTCGGCGTTGGCGCGGAGATACCGGATCGCGGACTTCACATCGGCGACGGCGTCCTTGTACGTGGCACCGTCCTTGGTGGTGCGGTACTGGAGGCTGGCCACGACATAGCCCTGGTCGGCGACATAGGTGCGCTGACTCAGGTTGGCGGTGCGGTCGGCCATGACGAACCCGCCGCCGGTCAGGTAGACGACCAGCGGCTTCTTGCCCGCCGTGGACGTGGGCACCTGGATGTCCAGCTTCAGGTCGCTCTTCTTGCCGTTGGTGGTCGGCGAGGAGTACGTGATGTCGTGCGTGGTGGTGATCCCCGAGGTGGCGCACTGGATCTGCGCGCCCTCGGGGTCGATCACGGTGCTGGTGCTGGTGTCCGACTTCTTGATGGTCTTGGCCACGGGGAGGCCTCCCGCGTTGCCCGACGGCAGCGCGGTGGGCGTCCCGGTCGCGGCGGCGGACGAGCCCGAGGGGCAGGCGGCCGTCTTGGCGCGGGCGCTGGTGGTGGACGCTCCGCCGGACGGGCTGCTGCCGCCGGAGGAACAGGCGGCCAAGGTCAGCCCCGCCGCGACGGCGACCATGACGGCAGCGCTTCCCCTCCGCCGAACTGTCCGTGCCTTCTCTTCGCGCATGACTGCGTCTCCCGCCGACATCTGATGGTAAACGGAGATCGGATCTCCGCTTCGTTCTGCCACCGTAACACCAAACGGAGATTCCATCTCCGTTTAAGGGGCTGGGGTCAACGACAGCGGCCGGACCTGATCAAGGGACGCGCAGCTCGCGGCAGTACGATGAGCCGGACGGTTCGACATCATCCGGAAGGCGGGACGACTGACATGGCGGAGCCCGCTGAACCCCGCAGGCCGCCACTGCGGCGCGATGCCGAGCTGAACCGCCGCCGTCTCATGGTCGCCGCCCGCGAGGTGTTCCGCGACCGGGGCCTCACCGCGACCCTCGACGACGTCGCCCGCCACGCGGGGCTCGGCGTGGGGACGGCCTACCGCCACTTCGCCAACAAGGAAGAGCTGGTCGACGCGGTCTTCGAGGACATGATCGACCAG
Source organism: Streptomyces sp. NBC_01478 (assembly GCF_036227225.1). GTDB lineage: Bacteria > Actinomycetota > Actinomycetes > Streptomycetales > Streptomycetaceae > Streptomyces. The sequence continues at coordinate 11,026,914 of NZ_CP109444.1, forward strand.
GTCGAGGCAACCGCCCGGGAAGCCGCCGCCGATCCCGACCCCTGGCACGGGCTGGCGTCCAGCCTGGAGAAGGTGTGCGAACTCCAGGCGCACGACCGCGGGTTGCGCGAGGTCGTGCTCGGCACCGGCAAGGCCGCCCAGCGACACGCCCTCGTCGACCGGCGGATCAAGCCCCTGATCGACCCGCTGATCGACCGCGCCAAGGCACAGGGGACGCTGCGAGCCGACGTCGAGCCCCTGGACCTGCCGATGGTCCAGCTCATGGTCGCGGCGATCACCGACCAGACCGGAGTGCCCGACCTGTGGCGGCGCTACCTGCGACTTCTGCTGGACGGCATGCGCGCACAGCCGGACGGGGCGGAACTCCTGCCCCCGAGCACCGAGTTCCGCGGTTTTGGACCGGGCATGTTCCCCGCGGCGGAGCGCCCGCTTCATCCGTGAACCCGGTCGGTGTCCCGCACCGGACCCGCTGCCGAAGACGCTAGACGGAGAGCGCGAACCCGCCCGTCACCCGCAACGTCTCACCCGTGACGAACGACGCCTTCGACGAGACCAGATACAGCAGCGCCTCGACGATGTCCCGTTCCTCGCCCTCCCGTTGAAGGATCTGCTCGCCCAACACCCGCTTCGCCTCGGCCTCGGACAGTTCCGCGCGGACGGTGTCCGTGAAGATCAGCCCCGGGGCGATCGCGTTGACGCGGATGCCGTCCGCGGCGAACTCGCGCGCGAAGGACACGGTCAGTCCCCGCACGGCGAGTTTGGAGACGCCGTAGATGCTGCGGTTCGCATAGGCCGCCGACGAGGAGATGTTGACGATGGAGGCACCGGCGCGCCCCCGCATGGCCGGCAGTGCCGCGAGGGAGCAGATGACGACGCCCATGACGTTCACGTCGAGGACGCGCCGCACGTTCGCGAGGCCGAGTTCGGTGAACGGACGGTTGTAAGCGGCGTGCAGGCCCGCGTTGTTGACCAGGATGTCGAGGCCACCGTGCCGTTCGGCCACCTCGCCGACGACCGCCTCGACCGCGGCCTCGTCGGCGACGTCACAGGCCACTCCCGTCACGCTGCCGCCTGCGGCGGCGAGTTCGGCGGCAGCGGCCTCCGCCGCCGCGCCGTCGATGTCCGCGAGCACGACATGCGCGCCCCGCGCCGACAACGCGGCGCCGAACGCCTTGCCGAACCCGCGCCCGCCCCCGGTGACGAACGCGACCTTGCCGTGGTGCTCGTCATGTTCCGGCATTACGACTGCTCCCGTCGTCGTCCTGACTCCAACCAGCCCACGGCATACGTCACTTGGGACCGAACCGCTGTCCCGCGTCGAGCCGCAGACACTGGCCGTTCAGCATCGGGTTGTCGACGATGGCGAGCGCGAGCTTGGCGTACTCCTCGGGGCGGCCAAGGCGTTTGGGGAACGCCGCGTCCTTGACCAGGACCGCCCGCGCCTCGTCCGGGATCTTCTCGACGGCTCCCGTGTCGAACAGGCTGGGCGCGATGGCCAGCACGCGGATGCCGAGCGAGCCGAGATCGCGCGCCATGGTGAGACACATCCCGGCGATGGCGGCCTTGGCCGCGCCGTAGGCGACCTGGCCGATCTGCCCCTCGAAGGCGGCGATCGACGACGTGTTGACGATGACACCGCGTTCGCCGTCGGGCTCCTCGGGCTCGTTGCGGCTCATGTGCGCGGCGGCGAGCCGGCTGACGTTGAAGGTCGCGACGGCGTTGAGGTCGAGGACGCGGCGGAAGGTGTCGAGGTCGTGCGGCCCACTCCGGCCGAGCGTCCGTTTCGCCGTACCGCCACCGGCGGTTGTGATCGAGACGTGCAGCCCGCCGAGCGACTCGACAGCCGCGGCCAGCGCACTCTCCGTCGCCTCGAAGTCCGTGACGTCCACCGGCTCGAACCGCCCGCCCAGCGCCGCGGCGACCTCCGCACCGGCCGACGCCGGACGATCGAGTACGACGACGTCGGCACCGCGCGCCGCGAGCAACTCGGCACTGGCCCGGCCCATTCCGGAGGCACCGCCGAACACCACGGCTTTCTTGCCCTTGATCTCCATCGGTCGATTCCCTTTCGCTGGCGCTCAGGCGGACGCGGCCGACCGCTGAAGGAGGGTGCAGAGCCGGTCGCGGTGGACGGCCGTGTCCCCGTACAGCACCCGGTCGGCCCTGGCCCGGCGCAGGTGGAGGTGGAGGTCGTGCTCCCAGGTGAAGCCGATGCCGCCGTGCAACTGCAGTGCCCAGGCGCCGACTTCACCGGTACCGGCCGTGGCGTAGGAGGCGGCGGCGCAGGCCGCCCGGGCGGTGTCGTCGGCGCCCGCGTCGGAGGCCATCGCCGCGTAGTACGTGGCGGCGCGGGTGCCGTGCACGATCAGTGCCATGTCCGCGCAGGCGTGCTTGACGGCCTGGAAACCGCCGATCGGCCGCCCGAACTGCACCCGGCTCTTGGTGTGTTCGACGGTCAGCTCCAGCATCCGCTCCATCACGCCGAGCGCGTCGGCACACCGCAGGACGGACGCCTCGTCGAGCAGGGCCTGGACGTCGGCCGGCCCGCCGTCGAGCCGCGCGTCGAGCGGCACGCGTACGGCGGCCAGGCGGACCTCGTGGAACGCGCGGGTCGGATCCAGGACGCGCTGCCGCCGGACGGTGACCCCGGGAGCCGCGCGGTCGACGACGAAGGACGCGGGTTCGCCCTCGTGGAGGGCGGTGACCAGCAGCCAGCGGGCGCCGCCGGCGTCCTGCACCACGGTCTTGACCCCGTCCAGGACGATCCCGTCCCCGTCGGTGCGCGCGGTGGCGTGGATCCCGTCCAGCGTCCAGGGCGCGTGTGGTTCGGCGAAGACCCAGGTCGCCCAGCCGTCCCCGGCGGCGAGCGCGGGCAGCACCTCGTCACGCAGCCGCTCGGAACCGCCGTAGGCAATCGCCCGGCCGACCAGTGCCGTCGGGAGGAAAGGGCCCCGGCCGAGTGCGCGCCCGATCTCCTCGGCCACCAGGGCGAGTTCGACCAGTCCCTGGCCGGATCCGCCGTACTCCTCGGGCAGGGCAAGACCGGGCCAGCCGAGGTCGGACATCAGGCGCCACAGCTCGGGGTCGACGTCCTCGGAGCGGTCCATCGACGCTCGCACGAGGGTGATCGGGGCCCGGTCGGACAGCAGGGCGCGCGAGGCCTCGCGCAGCATGGCCTGCTCCTCGCTGAGCTCGAAGTTCACCAGCCACCCCCGGTCCGCAGCGGATCAATACGATGAAGAAGGTATCCTCTTTTCTGGCGATGGTCGAGATCCTTGACCTCTTCAAGGCGTTCTTCCGCCCACATTGCAGAGTTGAGTATCATCAATTGCATGACTGATGCCGTTCTGCTCGCCGCCTGCCGCACCGCGATCGGTACCGCTCGCAAGGGCACGCTCCGGGACACCAGCGCCTTCGACCTCGCCACCGTCGTCGTACGGGAGGCGGTGCGGCGCTCCGGGCTGCCGCTCGACCTGATCGACGACGTCGTGCTCGGCGAGACCCTGGCCGGAGGCGGGGACATCGCGCGCTACGCGGCACTCGAAGCGGGGCTGACCCATGTGCCGGGGCTCGCGCACAACCGGCACTGCGCCTCGGGGCTGGCCAGCGTGGCGACCGCGGCCGCGGGGGTGCTCGCGGGCATGGACCGCGCGGTCGTCGCCGGCGGGACGCAGTCCTCGTCGACCGCTCCCGTCGCCCGGTACCGGATTCCGGGCACCGACGACTGGCAGGACCCCTGGAGGTCGCCCTCGCACGTCCCGACCCGCGAGGCGCCCAACGACGACATGGCGACACTCGTCGGCTGGAACACGGCCCGGCTGACCGGCATCTCCCGTCAGGAGATGGACAGTTGGGCGCTGCGCTCGCATCAGCGGGCCGTGCGGGCGATCGACGAGGGACGGTTCGCCGACGAGATCGTCCCGGTGGACGTCGTGGACCGCGACGGGACGAAGTCCGTGTTCGACACCGACGAGCACCCGCGGCGCGACACCACCATCGAGAAGCTCGCGGCACTGAAGGTGCTGCGCCCCGAGATCGAGGGCTATTCCATCACCGCGGGCAACTCCAGCGGTGTGAACGACGGTTCGGCCGCGGTCGTCGTCGCCTCCTCCGAGATCGCCGACCGTCACGGGCTCACCCCGCTCGCCACCGTACGGTCGTGGGCGAGCGTCGGCGTCGATCCCGTGGAGACGGGACTTGCCCCGATCGCCGCCATCCGCAAGGCACTTGACCGGGCCGGACTGCGGATCGAGGACGTCGACCTGTTCGAGGTCAACGAGGCCTTCGCCGCGGTCGCCGTCGCCACCACCCGTGAACTGGGCCTCGACCCCGAGCGGGTGAATCCCTTCGGCAGCGGGTGCAGCCTCGGGCACCCGATCGCGACCACCGGCGCCCGCATGGTCGTCACCCTCGCGCACGAACTGTGCCGCCGTGGCGGGGGCACGGCGGTCGCGGCCATGTGCGCGGGCGGCGGGATGGGATCCGCGATGGTGCTCACCGTCTGACTCGCGGAGCACCGGTCAGCGGGCCGCCCAGCTCACCGTCTTCGTCTGGAGATACTCGTCGAGTCCGAACTCGCCCCATTCCCGGCCGAGTCCGCTCTGCTTGTAACCGCCGAACGCGGCCCGCGGGTTCACGCCCGCGCTCCCGCCGTTGATCGTGACACCACCGGTGCGGAGCCGGGTCGCCATCTCGTACGCGGCCACGGTGTCGGCGCTCCAGACGGCGCCCCCGAGACCGTACTGGCTGTCGTTGGCGACGCGTACCGCCTCCTCGTCGGTGCGGAACGGGATGACGACACCGACCGGTCCGAAGAACTCCGTCCGGGCGACGGTCATCGCGTTGTCCACGGCGGCGAAGAGCGTCGGCTCCATGAAGTAGCCCCTGTCGAGGCCGGCCGGGCGTTTGCCGCCGCAGACGATGCGCGCGCCCTCCTCCTCGCCGACCCGGATCAGCTTCTCGACCTTGGCGCGCTGGGCCTCGCTGATGAGCGGCCCCATCGTGGTGGCCGCGTCGGCGGGGTCGCCCACCCTGACCCCGGCGAGGGCCTCGCTCAGCCGGTCGACCAACTCGTCATGGACGGACTCGTGCACGAGCGTGCGGGTCAGCAGTGAACAGCCCTGTCCCGCATGGGTGGTGATGCCGGCCAGCGCGGAGCGGACGGCGCCGTCGATATCGCCGTCGGCGCGCACGATGTTCGCCGACTTGCCGCCGAGCTCCAGGACGACCTTCTTCATGGAGGCGGCGGCCTGGGTGTACACCATGCGGCCCACCGTGTCCGACCCGGTGAAGCTGACGAGGTCCACCATCGGGTGCGTGGTCAGCTCGCGGCCGGCCTCGACGTCGCCGGTCACGATGTTCAGCACCCCCGGCGGCAGCCCGGCCGCGTCGGCGAAGTCGCCAAGGAGCAGCGAGTCGAGGGGAGTCTGGGGCGCCGGCTTCAGGACGACGGTGCAGCCCGCGGCGAGTGCCGGGATCACCTTCATCATGCTGAGGAAGAACGGGAAGTTGTACGCCGAGATCAACGCGCACACCCCGAACGCCTCGCGGCGCAGCACCCCTTGGAAGATGCCGATGCCCGGCGAGATCGTCGGATCCATCGGACGCTCCCACGCGAAGCCGGGAATCACCCGCTCCGCCATGTCCCGCAGATGCGCCACCGGCACCCGGGTCTGCAGACTCTCCGCGAGCGCGCGCACCGAACCCGCCTCGGCCATGTTGACCGCGACGAGTTCGGGCAGTCGTCGCTCCAACTCCTCGGCCATGCGCAGCAGTACGGCGCCCCGCTCGGCGGGCCGCATCCGTGGCCACGGCCCCTCGTCGAAGGCCCGCCGCGCCGCCTCGACCGCCCGCCGTACATCCGCGAGCGACGAGTCCGGTACCTCGGCGACCGTCTCCTCCGTAGCCGGATTGCGTACGACGATCCGCGCGTCCGACGTGCCGTCGGTGTGCCGTCCGTCGATGTAGAGCCGGGAAGAGAACGAGTACGTCGTCGTCATGAGCCGTCTCCTCATCAGGTGTGTCCCATGTTGAGTGTACTGAATTAGCGAGGGCGGGCCAGGAGTGTGCCATGTTTATTGACTAGACCGGTCGGTACAGCTAACTTCGCAGATATCTGGGGGTCGGCCTTCTGGCTACGAACGACGGAGTTCGAAGAGAGGTACCGCCTGTGTTCAAGGAATTTGTCGTGTCCGGCGATTCGCACATCATCGAGCCGGTCGATCTGTTCAAGACCCGCCTGCCCAAGGAACTCCGCGAGCGCGCCCTCTGGGAAGAGGAGTTCACCCTCGACGAGCCGATCGTGCCGGGCGGCCACACGGAGTTCAAGAAGCTCCACACCATCGGGTTCGACGGCTGGACCATCTCCAAGTACCGCCAGACCGGCGGGGAGACCCCGGACGGCGATCCCGACCACATCATCCGGGACATGAACTTCGACGGCGTGGACGCCTCGGTCATGTTCCCCAACCTCTCGCTGTTCGTCCTGTTCACCGACGACCACGAGCTGTCGATGGCCCACGCGCGCGTGTGGAACGACTACCTCGTCGAGCGGTACCTCCCCTACAAGGACCGGCTGCGCCCCACAGCCGCGATCCCGATCACGGACGTCCCCGCGGCCGTGGCGGAGATCGAGCGGATCGCGAGGCTGGGACTCGGCGCGATCCTCCTCCCGGAGATCCCGCCGCTGCCGTACTACGCGCGGGAGTACGACCCGATCTGGGCCGCCGCCCAGGCGCACGGCCTGCCGGTCTTCATCCACGTGGCCACCGGTGGTGTGAAGGTCAAGGAGCAGATCTCCGGGACGGCACAGACCGTCCGGGGCCTGATGACGTCCATGAACATGGGCAAGGGGAATCTGACCGACGACATGGTGGCGGGCCGGACCATGGGCTTCGCGGCCGGCGCCGGTGTGGCGGGTCCGCAGGGCATCATCGCCAGCCTGGTCGGCGGCGGGGTGTGCGAGCGCTTCCCCGACCTGCACTTCAACCTGATCGAGTACACCGCCGGCTGGCTGGTCTCCTTCATGGGCTACATGGACAAGGCATGGAAGACGGGCACCGGCCAGGACCCCGACTGGTGGCTGGGCTTCTGGGACGACAACCGTGCGCCGACCGAACAGCCCTCCATGGGAAGGCTGTTCGCGATCAACGACAAGTGGCCCTACCCGCTCAAGCCCACCGAGTACGTCCGGCGCCAGATCCACGTGCAGTTCGCGGACGACCCCACGGCGGTCAAGGCCCGCCACATCACCGGTCTGTCGACGGTCATGTGGGGCAATGACTACCCGCACGCGGAGGGCACCTTCCGCAGCAGCGCCGAGTGCATCGCCGAGAACTTCGAGGGCGTGAACGACGAGGACCGTGCGGCCATCCTGGGCGGCACCCTGGCCGACGTCGTGCACTTCGACAAGAGCAGGAAACTCGCCCCGGTCACCGAGAGCGCCTGACCATCGGAACGGCGTTTCAGGGCACTGAAACGCGACGGCAGCGGCGGGCGGCCCGAGGGTGCCGCCCGCCGCTGCTTCTCTCACGGCGTGGGCACTTCGCCGATCAGGGCGAGCGCGGCCCGGGCGTACGCGGCCCGGCGCCGATGGCTCACCAGGAAACTCGGCGGTGCGAAATAGCCGACGTCACGAGGCAGCGAACCGGCGCGACGGGCGAGCATGCCCTTCGCGTCGGCCGTCGTCCCGCACACGGCGATCCCGGTCAGCATCTCGTCGGTGACGGCGGCGGCCATCGCGTCGGTGTCACCGGTGCGGAACGCCTTGCGGAGCTGCGCCACCGGGCCCTCCCAGCCGTGGTGGGCGACGAACGGGTCGTACGTCTTCACCGTCAGATAGAAGGCGATCATGCGCCGGGCGTCGGCCACGGCGCGTTCGGGAGCGGAGTCGTCGACCGCCGTGATGACCCAGCCGTGCTCCAGGGGCGGCTCGGTACGGCCCGCGGCGACCGTGCCGCGCTCCACCGACGGTCGTACGACGTCGTTCCACCAGGAGTGGGTGAACAGCCCGTGCCCGATGACACCGTCGGCGACCCGGCCCGCCGTCGCGGCCATCCGCGTGTTGAACGCGGCGAGCAGGACGGGAATGTCGAGCCGGCCGAGCACGGGCGCGCGGACGTCGGCGTCGATCGAGTAGAACTCGCCGTCGTAGTGGACCTTCTCGCCGTTCTCCGCGTGCAGCCAGGCGCGGACGGCGCCGACGGTCTCCGCGATCCGGTCCACCGCGCGGTCGGCGGGTACGTCGAGCCAGTCGCGGTTGATGCGGAACGCGGCGCTGCCCAGGCCCAGGAAGAGCCGTCCCGGTGCCTGGGCGTGGAGTTGGCGCAGCGCGGTGGCGTGCGCGTACGGGGTGCGGGCGAAGGCGTAGGCGATGGCGGGCCCCGCGAGGGCGCGCTCGGAGTTCGCGACGATCTCGGCGAGGGTGAGGTAGGCGTCATGGTCGACGAACTCGCCGGCGCAGAAGGCACCCGCACCGGCCTCCTCGGCCTCGTGCGCCACCTCACGGCCCGGCCAGGGCATGCCGAATCGCATCAGAGCCAGCCCTCCGTAGAAGCTCGTAAAAAAGGATACTGTTTTAGGGAGGGTAGGGGAGTGTCAGCGGAGTGTCCACCGTCCCCGGGGTACCGCCGAGCGGTCCACCTCCGCCTTTCCGATCGGGTTGCCGATCTGGGTGTACGACAGCCCGGTGCGCAGGGCCTGCGTGCGGGTCGAGTCCAGGGACTCCCAGATCGCGCGCACCGTGCCCTGGATCGCGGCCGGCGGTTTGGCGGCGATGATGCGCGCGATCTCGTCCGCCCGGTCCCAGAGTCGATCGCCCGGCAACACCTCGCTGACCAGGCCGATTTGAAGGGCGCGCGCCGCCGACAGGCGTTCGTCCAGGCCGAGCAGCGCGATCCGCAGGGTCTCGCCGAGCGGGATGCGACGGGCCAGCCCGATCGGTTCGAGCGCGGCGGTGAGTCCGTAGCTGACATGCGGGTCGAAGAAGGTCGCGTCGTCCGAACAGATCAGGATGTCGGCCTCGTTGAGCCAGTAGAACGCGCCTCCGGCGGTCATCCCGTGCACCGCGCAGACCAGGGGTTTCCACACCTGGTTCAGCTTCGGCGACAGGAACTCCCCGGGGTCGGTCTGCGACCAGACGTTGGGGTGCCGGTCGATCCCTTCCTTCACGTCCATGCCGGTGCTGAACGCGCGCTCGCCCGAGCCGCGCAACACCATGACGTGCACGTTGTCGTCGGTCCTGACCCGGTCCCAGATCGCGGAGAAGTCGTCCAGCATCTGCTGGTTGAAGCTGTTCATGGCCTGCGGTCGGTTCAGCGTGATCGTGGCGACATGGTCGGTCACCTCGAACAGGACGGTCTTGAGATCCATCCGGCGACTCCGTTCGTCGACTCGGTTCGTCAGCTCGGTCTGTTCACCCGGTTCGTCATCTCGACGTGATCGAGGTAAGTAGTATACTTTTTTCTGGTCTTTGAGCGCCCGGAACGGAAACAAGATCCGCGGAGGAACCTGCGATGAGGCCACGAGTGGGACAGATGCTCGCCAGCACGGTGGACACCACGGCGGTGATCGTCGTCCGCTGCCCCGACAGCGAGGTGGACGTCACCTGCGGCGGCGCCCCCATGACCGAGGGCACCGCACCGGGTGCCGGCACCGGCACCGCCGACCCGGACCGGATGGGCGGGTCCCTGCTCGGCAAGCGCTACGCAGACGAGGACCTCGGCCTCGAACTCCTCTGCACCAAACAGGGACCGGGCACCCTCGCGGTGAACGGCGTCCCCCTGCCGGTGAAGAGCGCCAAGCCGCTCCCGGCCTCGGACTGAGAAAGCGGGTGGTGCGCCGATGAACGTGTCGATGATCCTGGACATGGCCGCCGAGGGCTTCGGCGACCGGGTCGTGATCGGCCGCGCACAGGACGGGCTCACCCCCGTACGACTGCGCGAACTCGCGGCCGGTGGGGCCGAGTTGGTCCACACGGCCGGCGCCGACGCGATCGTGTACCTGGCCACGAACGGACCCGCCTTCGCCGTCGCCCAGTTCGCCGCGGCCCACGCCGGGGTCCCGCTCGTGCCGGTCAACTACCGCCTGGGCGAAGAGCAGTTGGACGCGCTCCTCGCGAACCACCCGCACGCCCTGGCCATCGCCGCCCCCGGCCAGGACGCGGCACCGCGCCGGGCCGGGCTGCAGGTCCGCAGCCCGGCCGAGTGGCTCACGGAGGCCGCCGCGCACACCGATGCCGCCACCGAACCGGCACCGGCGCCCGACACCCCCGCCGTACTGATCTACACCAGCGGAACCACCTCGGCTCCGAAAGGTGTGCTCCTGCGCCACCACAACCTGGTGTCGTATGTGCTCGGCACAGTGGAGTTCGCCGCGGCGGACCCCACCGAAGCCGCGCTGATGAGTGTGCCGCCGTACCACATAGCCGCCGTCTCCAATGTGCTGACGAACCTCTACGCCGGGCGCCGCACCCTCACCCTCGACCAGTTCACCCCGGAGAGCTGGCTCGGCCTGGTCAGGGAGCAGCGGATCACGCACGCGATGGTCGTGCCGACGATGCTCGCCCGGATCATGGACACGGCAGGACTGGACCGTTCCGTGCCCTCGATGCGCTCGCTCGCCTACGGCGGTGCCAGGATGCCGGTGCGCGTGATCGAGACGGCGCTGCGCACCTGGCCGGCGGTGGACTTCGTCAACGCCTATGGCCTGACGGAGACTTCGTCCACCGTCTCGGTGCTGGGCCCGGCCGAGCACCGGGCGGCGATCGCGAGCGACGACCCCGCGATACGGGCCCGGCTCGGCTCGGCCGGACTGCCGGTACCGGGCATCGAGATCGAGGTCCGTGACGTCACCGGAGAGCCGCTCGGCGCGGGGGAGACCGGGCAGATCTGGGTGCGCGGCGAACAGGTCTCGGGGGAGTACGCCGGGCAGGGCTCCGCGGTCGACGAGCGCGGCTTCTTCCACACCCGCGACCGGGGCCGCCTCGACGCCGACGGCTACCTCCACATCGAGGGCAGGGCCGACGACACGATCATCCGCGGCGCGGAGAACATCGCGCCGGCCGAGATAGAGGATGTTCTGCTGCGGCACCCGGACGTGCTCGACGCCGTCGTGGTCGGCGTCCCCGACGAGGAGTGGGGCCAGCGCATCGAGGCCGTCGTCGTACGCCGTGACGGGGCGGAGGTCGACGCCGGGGCACTGCGCGCGGCCGTACGCGGCACCCTGCGCGGTTCGAAGACCCCGGACCGCATCACGTACTGGACCGAACTCCCGCGCACGGTGACCGGCAAACTGGTGCGCCGCGACATCGTGGCGGCACTGACCGCACCCGAGCACGGGACGAAGGGGCAGCCATGAGCGTCGCCACCAACAGCCCTGCGCTGCTACGGGAGTTGACCGACCGCACGGCAGCCGTCGTCGGCGGCTGGACGCCCGGCGCCACCGTCGACGGCGTCGAACCCCTCACCGGCGGCACTTCGAGCCTGACGTACGTCGCCGCCCTGTCGGGTGTCCCGGCCGGGTACGAACGTGTCGTCCTCAAGGTGGCACCGCCCGGCCTGCCCCCGGTCCGCAACCGGGACGTGCTGCGCCAGGCACGCCTCATGTCGGCGCTGGCCGGACAGCCGGGTGTACGCGTACCGACGGTGCTGTTCTGCGACGCGGGCGCGCCCCCGGCCGTCCAGCCCTTCGTGGCCATGGAGTTGGTGCCGGGGGAGTGCGTCGAACCGGTGCTGCTGCCGCGCGGCACACTCGCCGAGGGGGAGGTGCGGAGGCGTGCCCTGGACGCGGCTCGCATGCTGGCCGCCCTGCATCGGGTGACGCCCGCGCGTACGGCGCTCGCGGCCGAGCCCGTGGTGACGCTCACCGGGGAGATCGACCGGTGGACCCGGGCGTTCGCCACCGTCTCCGACGATCTGCGCACCGGCCACGAGGTGGTCGCGGAGCGGCTGCGCGCGACCGTGCCCGCCGCGATGACACCGGTGTTCACCCACGGCGACTACCGGCTCGGCAACACCTTGTGCGCGGACGGCTCGGTCACGGCGATCATCGACTGGGAGATCTGGTCGCTCGGCGATCCCCGTGTCGACATGACGTGGCTGACCTTCTTCACCGACGAGGCCCGCCACCCGGCCGCCGTGTCGGACGAGCCCACCGGCATGCCCGGCAAGGCCGAACTGGTCGACGCCTACGAGGAGTTGCGCGGCGAACGGCTGCGGGACCTGCCGTGGTTCGAGGCGCTCACCAAGTACAAGGAGTCCGCGGCGACCGCGCTGTTGATCAAACGGGGCCGTAAATCAGGGCAGTTGAACGCCATGCATCAGCGGATGCTGCCCGCGCTGCCGGTGCTGCTTGACGAGGCGATGGAGCTGCTGGGAACGGCCTGAAGCTGGTGGATGCCCAGATCGAGGGCCGCTTCGAGATGGGTGACCGAACCGGTGGACATCATGATCAGGACGCCGCCCTGGATACCGGCCAGCAGGGCGGCCGCGGCGCGGTCGGCGTCGAGGCCGGCGGGGATCTCGCGCTGGTCCTGCATGGCCCGGATACCGACGGCGATCTTGCCCTGCCACGAGGCGACGAGCTGTCTGGTGACGGCCTGCGCGCCGGGCGTGGCCGGGGTGAGCTGGGACATGAGCGCGTTGAGCGGGCACTGCTGCCCCTGCCGGCGATAGCGGTCGACGACCGTGTCCCGCCAGTCGTGCCAGGCCCGCCACGAGGTGAGCGCGCTGAGGTGGGGCTGCTGGTCGGACAGGACGCGGTCCGCCTCGTGCTGGGCCACGGCGAGCAGGAGCTCCTCCTTGCCGCCGGGGAAGTAGTGGAAGAGCTGGCTCTTGCTGGTGGCCGTACGGGCGCGGATGTCGTCCAGGGTCGTCTCCGTCACGCCGCGTGCGCGGAGCTCCGACGCGGCTCCTTCGACGATGCGCTGCCTGGTGGCCGCGCCCTTGGGTGTCAGTCGTGGTGCCATGCCACCATCCTGCCACTTTCTGGACTTGCGGGTCCATTTTCTGAGTGGCAACTTTGCCGTTCCCAGCCGGTCGGATCAGCTTCCGGCGGTCGGATTCGGAGAGGCACAGCATCATGACCAAGCGACTTGCCGGGCGGAAAGCCCTGGTCACCGGTTCCACCAACGGTATCGGCGTCGCCATCGCGGTGGCCCTGGCCGCCGAGGGAGCGTTCGTCGTCGTCAGCGGACGTGACGAGCGTCGCGGCGCCGAGGTGGTGGCCCGCATCGAGAAGGACGGCGGTGCGGCGGCCTTCGTGAAGGCGGATCTGTCCGCGGGCGCCGAGGTGATCGACCGCTTCGCCACCGACGCGCTCACCGCGGCCGGCGGGCGGATCGACGTGCTCGTCAACAACGCGGCGCTGCTGCTCACGCCCACCCCCACCGCCGAGGTCGCGCAGGAGACCATCGACGAGGCGCTGGCCGTGAGCGTGCGGTCGGTGTTCCTGCTCACCGGCCTGCTGGTGCCGCCCATGGCCGAGCGCGGCCAGGGTGCCGTGGTCAACCTCGGCTCCATCGCCGGCCTGCGGGGCAGCGCGCACTCTGCGCTCTACAACATGACCAAGGCGGCAGTGCACTCGCTCACCACCTCGTGGGCCGCCGAGTACGGGCCGCACGGCGTCCGGGTCAACACCGTCGCTCCCGGCCCCACCTTGACCGAGAAGGTGGTGTCGATGGAGGAGCGACTGGACCCGATCATCGCGCGCATGCCCTCCGGCCGTGCCGGCACCCCGGCCGAGGTGGCCTCCGCCGTCGTGTTCCTCGCGAGCGACGAGGCGTCCCAGATCCACGGCGCCACCCTCACCGTCGACGGCGGATTCACGGCGGTGTAGGACCACGCGGTCGACGGTCAGTACAGCCCGCCGTCCACCCGGATCAGCGCTCCCGTCGTATAGCTCGACGCGTCGCTCGCGAGATACAGCGCGGTACTGACGATCTCCTCGGGCTGTCCCGGACGCCCGATGGCACTGCGCGTCGTCTGCCGCTTCTCCTCGGCCCAGGACTTGGAGATGTCGGTGAGGAACGGCCCGGCCGAGATCGTGTTGACCCGCACCGTCGGGCCGTACTCCAGGGCGAAGACCGTGGTCAGGGCGTTGAGCGCGGCCTTGGCGCCGGCGTACGGCCCGAAGCGGGGCTGGGGCATCAGCGCGCCGGACGACGAGACGTTGATGATCGAGCCCCCGTCGCCCGAGTCGGCCATCCGCTGCCCGACCAACGAGGCGAGCCGGAACGGGCCTTTGAAGTTGACGCCGATCACCTTGTCGAACAACTCCTCGCTGGTCTCGGCCGAGGAGGGGGCGAGCGGTGACATGCCGGCGTTGTTGACGAGGACGTCGACCTTCCCGAACTCCTCGTAGGCGGCGTCGGCGAGCCGGGCCAGGTCGTCCCAGTGGCCGACGTGCGCGGCGACCGGCAGGGCCCGGCGACCCAGGGCCCGCACTTCGTCCGCCACGGCCTCGCACGCGTCGAGTTTGCGGCTGGCGATCACGATGTCGGCGCCCGCGGTGGCGAAGGCGCGCACCATCGCGAGCCCCAGGCCCCGGCTGCCGCCGGTGACGAGCGCGACCTTGCCGGAGAGGTCGAACAGGTCGGCCGGAGCAAGGGACTTGGTGTCGCGCTCGCCGCTCATCCGTCGACCCGGCCGGTGAGGCTGTCGTCCTCGATGACGTGGGCGTACCGCTTGCGGGCGGCCTCCAGCTTCGGCGGTATGTGCTCGCTGGGGAACAGACCCTCGGCCGGACGGCGGTTCTTCAGGAGCTGCTTGGCGATCGTGGTGCGGTGCACCTCGGTGGGGCCGTCGGCGAGCGCGAGGTTCGGCGCGGCCATCCACCATTTGGCGAGCGGGAGTTCGTTGGTGGTGCCGAGCGAGCCGTGCAGATGCAGGGCGCGCTGGATCACGTCGTGCAGCACCTTCGCCGTCTGCACCTTGCACATCGCGATCTGGGTGCGGGCCGCGCCGTGCGGCTGGGTGTCGATGATCCAGGCGGTGTGCAGCACCAGCAGCCGGAACTGCTGCAACTCCACCCAGGAGTCCGCGATGAACTGCTGCACCGCCTGCTTCTCGGCGAGAAGAGTGCCCTGAGTACGCCGGGACACCGCACGCTCGCACATCATGTCGAAGGCGCGCGTGCACTTGCCGACCGTGCGCATCGCGTGATGCACCCGGCCCCCGCCGAGCCGGGCCTGGGCGACCTTGAAGCCCTCGCCGGGGCCGCCGAGCATGGCGTCGAGCGGGACCCGCACCTGGTCGTAGCGGATGTAGGCGTGGATGCCCTCGTCGAGGGAGTCGCGCTCGTCCATCGTGCCGACGTTGCGCTTGATCTCGATGCCGGGTGTCTCGGCCGGGACGATGAACATCGACATCCGGGCGTGCGGCGCGGCCTCGGGGTCGGTGACGGCCATGACGATGAGGAAGGCCGCGTACCGGGCGTTGGAGGAGAACCACTTCTCCCCGTCGATCACCCACTCGTCCCCGTCGCGCCGCGCCCGGCACACGAACTCCTTGGGATCGGCTCCCGCCTGCGGTTCCGTCATCGAGAAGGTGGAGACGATGTCCCCGTCGAGCAGGGGCTGGAGGTAGCGCGCCTTCTGTTCCCCGGTGCCGAACATGGCGAGGATCTCGGCGTTGCCGGTGTCCGGGGCCGCGGTGCCGAAGACGGTCGGGGCCCAGTAGGAGCGGCCGAGGATCTCGTTGAGGTAGGCGAGCTTCACCTGGCCGTAGCCCGCTCCGCCGAGTTCGGCACCGAGATGGCAGGCCCACAGGCCCTGGGCCCGGACCTGTTCCTGGAGCGGCCTGAGGATCGCGCGTGCCTTCTCGTTGCGCGTGTCGTACGGGTCGCCGCCGTGCGGGAACAAGAGGTCGAGCGGCTCGACCTCCTCCCGGACGAAGGCCGCCGCCCAGTCCAGCTTGACCTGGAACTCGGGTTCGATCGAGAAGTCCAGCATCGGCCCTCCGGAAGGTGCGGGTCGGTCGGTGACAGCAAAACAGTATACTTTTTAGCGAGGTTCGGTCCATACTCGGAGTGCGTGACGGCAGATGAGTATGAGGAGTTGGTCGATGCGCAGGCCGATGGAGGGCGTACGCGTTCTCGAAGTAGCCCAGTTCACCTTCGTCCCGGCGGCAGGGGCCGTGCTAGCCGACTGGGGCGCCGATGTGATCAAGATCGAACACGCCGAACGCGGCGACGGGCAGAGGGGGTTGGTCAGAGTCCTCGGCTACGACGCCACCAGCAAGGGGTCGTCGTTCTTCCCGATCGTCGAGGGACCCAACCGGGGCAAACGCAGTGTCGGCCTCGCCCTGGAGAAGCCGTCGGCCCGCAAGGCGTTCGAGGAACTGGTCCGCCGCAGCGACGTGTTCCTCACGAACTTCCTGCCCGAGGCCCGCGCCAAGCTGCGCATCGACGTCGAGGACATCCGGGCGATCAACCCGGACATCATCTACGTACGGGGCAGCGGCTTCGGCCCGCGCGGCGACGAGGCCACCAAGGGCGGCTACGACAGCACGGCCTTCTGGGCGCGCGGCGGCAGCGCCGCCGGTGTCACACCGGCGGGCGCGGACCGGATGATCCGGATGCCCGCCGGCGCCTACGGCGACTCGATGGGCGGCATGACGATCGCCGGCGGTATCGCCGCCGCCCTCTACTCCCGCGCGACGACCGGCGAACCCTCCGTGGTCGACGTGTCGTTGCTCGGGGTCGGCGCGTGGGCGACCCAGTTCACGGTCAACATGGCGCTGATGAACGGCGGACCGCTGCCGGTGAACGTCCAGCCCCGGCACGGCTCGCGCACCAACCCGCTCATCGGGGCCTATCTGACCTCGGACGGACGCTGGATCGAACTGTCGATGCTCCAACCCGGCCGGTACTGGGCCGAGTTCTGCAAACTCGCAGGCCGCGGCGAACTCGCCACCGACGAACGCTTCGACAGCACCGAGAAGTTGATGGCCAACGCGGCACAGGCGGCCGGCATCGTCGCCGAACTCGTCGCGTCCCGCCCCTTCGCGGAGTGGGTCGAGATCCTCTCCCGGGGAGAGGGCCAGTGGTCGGCGGTGCAGAACGCCTGGGAGGTCGGCCAGGACCCCTCGCTGCGAGCCAACGGACTCATCGCCCCCGTCGTGGACGCCGACGGCGTGGACCGTGAACTCGTCGCCAGTCCCGTGCAGTTCGACGAGACCCCGGCCGACATCACGCGGGCACCGCAGTTCGCGGAACACACCGACGAGGTCCTGCGCTCACTCGGTCTCTCCGACGAGGAGCTGATCGCGCTGAAGATCGACGGCGCGGCGACATGACCGCCGTGGCAGACCTGACCGCCGTAGGAGATCCGGCCGCCGTGCGCATCCCGAACACCGTACGAGAGGAGCCGTGATGAGCGCGACACTCGAACCCGACGGGACCCACCAGGGCGTCCCCGCCTACTACTTCGACAACCGGCTCGGCGGCCCGGTCCTCAGCCACCAGGAACGCTGGGACGAGATCGCCCGAACCCACTCCGGATTCCGCAGCACCATCGCGCGCGGATACTGGGTCGTCACCCAAGGTGCGGCCGTGCAGGAGGCGTTGCAGGACTGGCGGACCTTCTCCAACCAGTCCGTGACGGCGCTCGATCCGGACCCCAGGTTCCTGTGGATCCCGGAGATGCTCGACCCGCCCCAACACACCGCGTGGCGGCGCCTGTTGGGCAGCGCCTTCTCGCCCAAGACGGTCGCCGCCCGTGAACCGGAGATCCGGGAGGTCGCGTCCGGCCTGATCGACGGGCTGAAGGACAGCGGTTCCGCCGACGTCCTCGACACGTTCGCCCGCCGCTTCCCGACCCTGATCTTCATGCGTCTGATGGGGCTGCCCGAGGAGGATCTCCCGCAGTTCCTCGACTGGATCCACGACCTGCTGCATCTGTCCCACGGCGAAGACCCGCACGGCGAGCGGCAGTTGAGCGCGATGAACGCCGTGTCGGACTACTTCGAGCAGCAGATCGCGCTGCGCCGCGAGGCACCCCGCGACGACCTGCTGTCCCGCGCCATGACCTGGACGATCGACGACGAGCCGATCAGCGACCGGGACATGCACGCGTTCTGCATCCTGCTGTTCCAGGCCGGCTTCGACACGGTCCCGATCTCCATCGGCTGGGCCTTCTACCACTTCGCCACGCATCCGGAACAGCGCAGGGCGATCGTCGACGACCCGTCGCTGATCCCCACGGCGGTCGAGGAGATCCTCCGCGTCTACTCGTTCGTCGTCCCCGCCCGCAAGGCGACACGGGACGTCGAGATCGGCGGCTGCCCGGTCGGCGCGGGGGAGATGGTGATGCTCCCGCTCGCGGTCAGCAACCGCGACCCCGAGCGCTTCGAACGGCCCCTCGAAGTGGACCTGCGGCGCAAGGCCACCAACCACATCGCGTTCGGTTCCGGCCCGCACCGCTGCCTCGGCTCCCACCTCGCCCGCCTCGAACTCAACGTGGCCGTCGAGGAATGGCACCGGCGCATCCCCGACTACGGGATCACCCCCGGCCAGGACCTCGAACAGCACGGCAACATGTACGGCATCAAGCAGCTCCGGCTGGAGTGGTGAGCGACGCCATGACCTCACCGCTCAACCCAACAGACCTGTACCACACGGGAATTGTGGTCCCGGACGTCGAGGCGGGGAAGGCCTGGTTCACCCGGATCGCGGGTCACCGCTGGACCGAGACCCAGGCCTACGACCTCACCGTGCGCCTGGCCGACGGCGAGCGCGTGCTCCCGCTGCGCTTCGCGTACTCGCTGGACGCCCCGCACCTCGAACTCGTGCAGGAGATCCCGGGCACGCCGTGGACCCCGTCCGGGCACCTGGCCACCCATCACCTCGGCTACTTCTGCGACGACCTGCCGACGACCTCCAAACGGCTGGAGGAGGCGGGCTTCCCGCTGGAGGCCTGCGCGATCGTCGACGGCTCCCCGTCGATCTTCGCCTACCACTTCGACCCGCACGGCGTACGCATCGAGATCGTCGACCGCACCCGCATGCCGGCCTTCGACGCCTACCTCCGCTCCAAGGCACCGACGTGGCACTGACGTTCACCGAGGAGCAGGAGGAACTCCGTACGACGCTACGGCGCTTCCTCGCCGACAAGGCGCCGAGCGCGGCCGTACGCCGCGCGATGGACTCCGCCGAAGGCCACGATCCCCGGTTGTGGCGGCAGATGGCCGACCAACTCGGCCTGCACGGCCTCGCGTTGCCGGAGGCGTACGGCGGATCCGGCGGCGGGCCGGTCGAGTTGGGGATCGTACTGGAGGAGATGGGACGGGTGCTGCTGCCGTCGCCGTACTTCGCGACCGTCGCGCTCGCCGGCCAGGCCCTCACGGCCTCCGGCGACGAGGCGGCGCAGGCGCGCTGGCTGCCCGCGATCGCCGACGGCTCGCTGACGGCCACGCTGGCGCTCGCCGAGACGGGCGGCTCATGGGAGTTGGCGGACGTCGAGGCGTCGGCCGCGAACGGGACGGTGTCCGGCACCAAGATGTTCGTCGTCGACGGACACACCGCCGACCTGATCCTCGTAGTGGCCCGTACCGGCACGGGACTTGGGCTCTTCGCCGTCGACGGTGACGCTCCCGGGGTGACCCGCACCCGGCTGGAGACCCTCGACCCGACCCGGCGGCTGGCCCGCGTCGACTTCGACGGCGCGCCCGCACTGCGGGTCGGCCCGGACGGGGACGCCTCGGCGTATCTGCGCACCGTGCTCGACCTCGTGGCCGTGGCGCTCGCGGCCGAACAGGTCGGCGGGGCACAGGCCTGTCTCGACACGGCCGTGGCGTACGCGAAGGTGCGCGTGCAGTTCGGGCGTCCCATCGGCTCCTTCCAGGCGGTCAAGCACAAGTGCGCCGACCTGCTCGTGCGGATCGAGGGTGCCCGGTCGGCGGCCTACCACGCGACGGCCGTGGCCGCCGATTCCCCGCCCGAACTGCCGTTGTCCACCGAGCAGTTGGCGCCCGCCGAACTGCCGGTGTCCGCAGCCCTGGCCGCGGCCTGCTGCGCGGACGCCTTCACCCACGCGGCCAAGGAGAACATCCAGCTCCACGGCGGCATCGGCTACACGTGGGAGCACGACGCGCAGCTCTATCTGAAGCGCGCGAAGTCGTCGGAGCAGTTGTTCGGGGGCCCGGCGACGTACCGGACCCGGTTGGCCGACCTGGTCGGAATCTGAGACCGACGTCCTGTCGAAAGGCTGATCACGTGGGAATTCGCGACCGCCTGTCCCGCCTGCTGGCCGAAGCGCCGGCGGCTGCCGAGGCGATCGAGTACGACCGGAGCTGGTGGACCTGGGGGCAGGTCCAGCGGACCGCGCGGGGACTGGGCGAGGCACTCGACGCGCTGGGCCTGCCCGTCGGCGCCCGCGTCGGGGTCGTCCTGGAGAACCGGCCCGAACACGTCGCCGTGGTCGCCGCCGTGATCGCCTCCGGGCGCTGTCTGGTCATGCTCAGCCCACTCCAGCCCGCCGCCCGGCTCGCCGCCGACCTCGCCCGCTGCACACCGCCCGTCGTCGTGTCCGGAGCCGAAGTCCTCGCCCGCGAGGGCGTGTTGGACGCCGTGACCGCACAGGGCGCCGCCCTTGAGCTGGACACCGACGGGTCGCTACGACCCGCGGGCGGCACGGCACCCGCCGAGGCACCGACCCGCCCGGGCATCGCCGTGGAGATGCTCACCTCCGGCACCACCGGACCCCCGAAACGCGTCCACCTGCGCATCGGCCAACTCGACCAGGCCCTCGTCTCCGGCGGCCAGACCCGGAAGGACGACCGGCTCCTGTCGGAATCGGCGTCCCTCGTGGCCGCACCGCTCGTCCACATCGGCGGCCTGTGGCGGGCGCTGGCCTGCCTCGCCACCGGCCGCCGCATGCTCCTCATGCCGAGATTCGCCGTCGACCCCTGGGTGAGCGCGGTCGAACGCCACCGACTCCGCGCGGCGAGCCTGGTCCCGGCCGCGATACGCGCCGTACTCGACGCGAACGTCCCGAAGGAACGCCTCGCCACCCTCCAGGTCGTCACCTCCGGCACGGCACCCTGCCCGCCGGAACTCGCCGACGCCTTCTTCCGCACGTACGGCATCCCCGTCCTGATGACCTATGGCGCAACGGAGTTCGCCGGGGCCGTCGCCGGCTGGACCCTCGCGCTGCACGACCACTGGTGGCAGCGCAAGGCCGGCAGCGCCGGACGCGCCTTCGCGGGCGTGGAGTTGAGGGTGACCGGCGACGACGGCGGCGAACTGCCGGTCGGCCGGACCGGTCGGCTCGAAGTGCGGACCGAGCAGAGCACCCACGGCGGCCGGACCTGGGTGAAGACCAGCGATCTGGCCCGGATCGACGCCGACCGGTTCGTGTGGATCGAGGGCCGCGCCGACGACGCCATCATCCGCGGCGGCTTCAAAGTGCAGCCGGAGACCGTCAAACGGATCCTGGAGACCCACCCGGCCGTACGCGAGGCCGCCGTCGCCGGACTGCCGGACCCACGGCTCGGTGAAGTACCGGTCGCGGCAGTCGAGTCGGAGCCGGGGCGGCCCGTACCGGACGCGGCCGAACTCACCGCCCTGTGCCGTACCCACCTCATGCCGTACGAGGTGCCCGCCCACATCGTCGTCGTCGACGAACTGCCCCGCACCCCGTCGAGCAAGGTGAGCCGCGTCGAACTGCTCGACCTCGTACGGGCCCGGCTCGCCGAGCACACCAAGGCATGAGTGTCCCGAAGCGTCACAAGGAGTAACCGCGGTGTCCAGCAAGGAGGTTGACCGGTGAGCGATACCGAGGAGAAGGCCGCCGAGCGGTTCGGCGTGCTGACGGACGAGGCGGTCGAACGCTCCCGGCGCCGGCTCGGCGTCCCCCAGCCGCAGCGCAACCCGCCGCACAACTACGAGGTCACCTGGGACGGTTCACGCCACTTCGCCTACGGCTACGGCGACGCCAACCCGCTCTACTGCGACCCCGAGTACGCGGCGAAGACCCGCTGGGGCTCGCTCGTCGCACCGCCGACCTTCCTCTACACGATGGGCGAGGACGCGGCCCCGACCCCGGACCCCGAGACGAAGGCCCTGCTCAAGGGGGACCCCTTCGCCGGTCTCGGTTCCTACCAGGCGGTGATGGAGTTCGAGTGGTGGCGACCCCTTCAACTGGGCGACCGCTGCCGGGTGTTGCAGACCCAGGTCGGGGTTCAGCTCAAGCAGAGCAGTTTCGGCGGGCGTACCGCACATGTCGTCCGCGACTACCTCTACGCCAACGGACGCGGCGAGATGCACGCCCTGCGCCGCGGCACCTGGATCAACGCCGAACGGCACACCTCGAAGAAGCGGGCCAAGGAGGCGCTGGAACAGCAGCCGTACTCGGCCGAGCAACTCGCCGAGATCGACGCGGCGTACGCGGCCGAGACCCGGCGCGGCGCCGAACCCCGCCACTGGGAGGACGTCGAGATCGGCGAGGAACTGCAACCCCGCGTGAAGGGCCCGCTGACCACCACGGACGTGGTCGTCTGGCACCTCGGCTGGGGCATGCAGCTCACCCCGCCCGGCGCCTTCGGGATCGCGGCGGCCGTACGGCGCAAGGCCCCCGGCCTCTATCCGCCCAACCGCCTGGGCGTCCCGGACACCGTGCAACGCCTGCACTGGGAGCCCGAACGGGCCCGGGAACTCGGCCTGCCGGGCCCCTACGACTACGGCGGTATGCGCGAGACCTGGCTCTGCCATCTCCTCACCGACTGGATCGGCGACGACGGCTGGCTGTGGAAACTCCGCTGCGAACACCGCAAGTTCAACTACCACGGCGACACCACCTGGGTGCGCGGCAGGGTCGTCGACAAGCAGCAGGTGGACGGGCGGAACGAGGTGCACATCGAGGTGCGCTGCGAGAACCAGCGCGGCGAAGTCACCACACCCGGCACGGCAGTTGTGCTCCTGCCGACCAGGGAGCGGGCCGTCGAACTTCCCTTGCCGCCCGCCCCGGACCTGGACGGCATGGTCGCCCACGAACTTGAGCGGTTCGCGGTCAAGTGAACGGCAATCGAGAACGAGAATTCAGGAGGCAGGATGTCGGACGAGGTGCTGGTGGAGCGCCGAGGAGCGGTCCAGGTCATCACGATCAACCGTCCCGCGGTGAAGAACGCGCTCGACGCGGGGGTGGCCGCCGGAGTCGCCGCCGCCGTGGACGAGCTGGACGAGTCGGACGAGCTGCGGGTCGGCGTGCTCACCGGGGCGGGCGGCACGTTCTCGGCGGGCATGGACCTCAAGGCCTGGCTGCACGGCGAGAGTCCCGCGATCGAAGGCCGCGGACTGTGCGGGATCACGATCACCCCGCCGCGCAAGCCACTGATCGCCGCGGTCGAGGGCTGGGCGCTGGCCGGCGGCTTCGAGCTGCTGCTCGCCTGCGATCTCGTCGTGGCGTCCCGCACGGCGCGGGTCGGGGTGCCTGAGGTGAAGCGGTCCCTGGTCGCCCGGGCCGGCGCGGCACTGCGACTACCCCAACGAGTCCCGTACGCCATCGCGTTGGAACTGCTGCTGACCGGCGAACCCATCACCGCCGAACGCGCGGCCGAGGTCGGACTGGTCAACCGGCTCACCGACGAGGGCGGCGCGCTCGCCGGCGCGCTGGAACTCGCCACGACCATCGCGGCGAACGGCCCCCTCGCCGTCGCCGCCACCAAGCAGATCGCGCAGTCCGCCGCCGACTGGACGCTGGAGGAGGGCTGGACCCGGCAGGCCGAGATCGCGTCGCCGGTGTTCTCGTCCGAGGACGCGCGGGAAGGGGCCGCCGCCTTCGCCGAGAAGCGGCCGCCGGTCTGGAAGGGACGCTGACAGCGTCGTAGAACCGTCGGGATCCTCAAGTCAGGCTGCACGGGAGGGTGTTGTGACCACAGGACCGCTGTCCGGCTGCCGCGTCGTCGAGTTGGGTGGCATCGGACCGGGCCCGTTCGCCGGCATGCTGCTCGCCGATCTCGGCGCGGAGGTCGTCCGGGTGGATCGCCGAGAGCGGGCGGACGAACCCGACGCGGGCGGCCCCGGGGATGTGCTCAACCGAGGGAAGCGCTCGGTCGTACTCGACCTGAAACACCCGGCCGGACCCGCCGCCCTCCTCCAACTCGCGGGGCGCGCCGACGTGTTGATCGAGGGCTTCCGCCCCGGCGTCACCGAACGCCTGGGCATCGGACCGCACGAGTGCCTCGCCCGCAACCCCCGGCTTGTCTACGGCCGGATGACCGGCTGGGGCCAGACCGGCCCCCTCGCGGCGGCCGCCGGACACGACCTCACCTACATCGCCCTCACCGGCGCACTCGGCGCGATCGGAGACGCGGCAGGCCCCCCGCAGATACCGCTGAACCTCGTCGGCGACTTCGGGGGCGGCGGCTGCTACCTCGTGATCGGGGTACTGGCCGCCCTGCATGCCGTAGGACGCACGGGAGTCGGCCAGGTCGTGGACGCGGCGATCGTCGACGGGACCGCACACCTCCTCGCGAGCACCTTCGGCAAACTCGGGCGCGGGGTGTGGACCGACGAGCGGGGCGTCAACCAACTGGACGGCGGCTGGCCCTTCTACGCCGTCTACGAGACCAAGGACGGGCGGCATGTGGCGGTCGGCGCGCTGGAGGCCAAGTTCTACGGGCGTCTGATCGAGCTGCTGAAGCTCGACGTCGATCCCGACCTCCAGCACGACCGGTCGACCTGGCCGGAACTGCGCCGCCGCCTGACGGAACGCTTCGCGGAACACACCCGCGACGAATGGGCGGCCGTGTTCGAGGGCACCGACGCCTGCGTCGCACCCGTCCTCGGCCTCACCGAGGCGGCAGCACACCCCCAACTGGCCGCGCGCGGCAGCCTGTTCACCCGCGACGGCGTCGTCCAGCCCGCCGCGGCTCCCCGTTTCTCGGCGACACCCTCGAGCCCCGGCCCGGCGGCACCACCCGTGGGCGCCGACACCCGCGCCGTGTTCCGGGACTGGGAGATCGCCGGCGCCGGCGCACTCCTCGACAGCGGCGCCGCCGTCCAGTTCCCCACTGATTCCCGCTGAACCCTTGAGCCACCGAGAGGACCTTCCATGCCCGAGGCCGTCATCGTCGACGCCGTACGCACGCCCATCGGCAAGCGCAACGGCTCCCTGGCCGCCGTACACGCGGCCGATCTGTCGGCACATGTGCTCACCGCACTGGTGGAACGCACCGGCGTGGACCCCGGCACCGTGGACGACGTGATGTGGGGCTGCGTGACCCAGGTCGGCGACCAGTCGAGCAACATCGCCCGGTTCGCCGCCCTCGCCGCGGGCTGGCCCGAGCATGTGCCGGGGGTGACGATCAACCGGGCCTGCGGCTCCAGCCAGCAGGCCGTCGACTCCGCCGCGCACGCCGTCATGGCCGGGCAGTACGACCTGGTGGTGGCCGGCGGCGTGGAGACCATGACCAGGGTCCCGCTCGGCTCGCACCGGACCACCGGCCAGCCGTACGGACCCGCCGTCCTGGCCCGCTACAACGGGTTCCAGTTCAGCCAGGGCGTCGGCGCCGAGCTGATCTCCGAGCAGTGGGGCCTCAGCCGCACCCGGCTCGACGAGTTCGCCTCCGAGTCGCACGCCAAGGCCGCCGCGGCGATCGACTCGGGCATCTTCGACGACCACATCGTGCCCATCGAGGTCGACGGCACCAAGTTCACCGTCGACGAGGGCCTGCGGCGCGGCACTTCGGTCGAGACCCTCGCCAAACTCAGGCCCTCGTTCAAGGACGACGGCGTGATCCACGCCGGGAACGCCTCCCAGATCTCCGACGGCGCCGCCGCGCTGCTCATCACAACTCCCGAACGGGCAAGGGAGTTGGGCCTCAAGCCGATCGCCCGCTACCACTCGGGCGCGGTCAGTGGCGCGGACCCGATCATGATGCTGACCGGGCCGATCCCGGCGACCGAGAAGGTGCTGCGCAGGTCCGGCCTGTCCATCGAGGACATCGGAGCCTTCGAGGTCAACGAGGCGTTCGCACCGGTCCCGTTGGCGTGGCTCGCCGAGACCGGTGCCGACCCCGAGCGGCTCAACCCGCTCGGCGGAGCGATCGCGGTCGGCCATCCGCTCGGCGGCTCCGGCGCCATCCTGATGACCCGGCTGCTCGCCCGGATGCGGCAGCGCAACCTGCGCTACGGCCTCCAGACGATGTGCGAAGGGGGCGGCACGGCCAACGCCACGATCCTCGAACTGCTCCCGTGACCTGCTGGACGCCCCCTGCACTCCTACGAGAGATTCACCAGGCGACCGGCAACTCGTAGATGCCGTAAGCCTGGGAGTCCTCCTTGAACTTCAACTCCGAGACGTCCACGGCGAGTCGGAGCGTCGGGATCCGGCGGAACAACGTGCTGAAGACGACGTGGAGTTCGATGCGCGCGAGCTGCTGGCCCACACACTGGTGCGGGCCCCAGCCGAACGCGTGGTGGTGGGCCGCGCTGCGGGTGAGGTCGACCTTCTCGGGGTCGGGGAACGCCTGCGGGTCCCAGTTGGCGGCCGGCAGCGACGCGATGACACCCTCGCCCGCGCGGATGACCTCACCGTCGATCTCGATGTCCTCCAGCACGGCCCGGCGCGCCAGCAGATGCGGGATGGTGAGGTAGCGCAGCAGCTCCTCGACCGTGCTCGTCACATACTTCGGATCGTCCGAGTGCGCACGCAGGCCCGCGAGTTGGTCCGGGTTCTCCAGCAGCAGCGCGGTGCCCAGCGTGATCATGTTGGCGCTGGTGTCGTGCCCGGCGACGAGCAGGATATGCCCCAAGGGGGCGGCTTCCTTCATGGAGAGGTCGCCCGCCTTGACGCGCGCGGCGAGGTCGGAGAGGACGTCCTCTCCGGGATCGTCCATCTTGCCCTCGATGAGCTTGGCGATGTAGCCGACCAGTGTGGCCGTGCTCTCCGCCGCCCTCTCCGGGGTCTTGAACCGCGCGTTGGTGACTCCCGCGTGCTCCTGGAAGAACTCGTGGTCGTCGTACGGCACCCCGAGCAGCGCGCAGATCATCAGTGACGGCAGAGGCAGGGACAGAACCTGGTTCAGGTCGACCGGCTGGGGACCGGCCAGCATCTTGTCGATCAGGTCGTCGGTGATCCGCTGGATCTCCGGGCGGATCTTCTCCATCCGGTGACGGGTGAACGAACTCGTCAACATCCGGCGCCACCGGGCGTGTTCGGCACCGTCGGTGTTGTTGATGGACAGCCGTACGTCGGCCGCGTGTGCCTTCATCGCCTCGGTTGTGTGCGGGTATCCGGGCGCGGCGATGTTGGCGCTCAGTCGCGGGTCCGTCAGCAGTTCGCGCTGGGCGGCGTGGGTCGTGACGACCCAGGGGGTGGTGCCGTCCCAGGTCTTGGCCCGGACGAGGGCCTTCCCCGTGTCGTGCAGCTTGAGCAGCCCCGGCGGCGGCGCGAACGGGCACTCGCCCGACCGCGGCGACGGGTACTCCGGCAGCTCTTCGGCGACGTCGGTTCCGGCCACGTTCTCGGTCATCGTTCTGGTGTCCTCTCGTCGGCCCATACCTCACCGAACGATACGTCGACCGATCGGTACAATCAATCTTTCGGCCACCTGTCCCGCTGTTCGCAATATGCATATCGACCGGACGGTCTATTTGAGAACAGTGCAGCTCAGCGAGGCTCCCGCGGCATCCCGAGCCCCCGCTCGGCGACCTGTGTCCGCAGCACCTCGTTCGCCCCGCCCGCGATCGTGTACGCGCGCGAGTACAGATGCGCGTCCTGCCACCAGCCGTCCGCCACGGCGTCCTCGTCGCCCTCGACCAGCAGTCCGTCCGTGCCCTGCAGGCCCAGGCCGAAGTCGACCAGGTCGTGGTTCAGCTCGCTGAAGAAGATTTTGCCGAGGAGGGCGTCGGCGGGCCGTTCCGTGTCGTGCAGCATCCGTGACTGCGCGAGAGCGATCACCGCGGCGTTCACCTGCACCCGTGCGGCCAACTCGCCGATCGCCTGCCGGGTCGCGGAATCGTCGAGCGCGGGCCCGCCGTCGACCGTCGTACGCGCGGCGAGACGCAGCAAGTCGTCCAGTACGGCGACCAGTTCGACACCGCGCGCGGCCACGCCGGAACGCTCGTGGCCGAGGCTGCTCATCGCCACCCGCCAGCCGTCGTCCACCCGGCCGATCACGTTCGCGGCCGGGATGCGGACACCGTCGAGGAACACCTCGTTGAAGTCGGTGGTCCCGGTGATCTCCCGCAACGGACGGATGTCGACGCCCGGGCTGCGCAGATCGAGGGCGAACGCCGTGATGCCCCTGTGCTTCGGGGCCTCGCGGTCGGTGCGCGCGAGCAGGTAACCCATGTCGGCGTGCTGGCCGTTGGTCGTCCACACCTTCTGGCCGTCCACGACGAACACCGCGTCGTCGCCGTCGCCCTCGCGAACCGCCCGCGTGCGCAGCGCCGCCAGGTCGCTGCCCGCCTCGGGCTCGCTGAAGAGCTGGCACCACACGTCCTCGCAGGAGCGGATACGGGGCAGGAAGCGCGCCCGCTGGTCGTCGGTGCCGAACTCCAGCAGTGCGGCGGAGGCCAGCGAGGCGGCGCCGATCGGCTGCCAGGTACGGGCGCGGGCGATCTCCTCGGCCACGACGGACGGTTCCAGCGGATGCGCGTCGGGACGGCCGCCGTACTCGGCCGGCCAGTCGATCCCGAGGAAGCCCGCCTGGTACAGCTTGGCGGTCCACTCCCGGATCGCCGGCATCAACTCCGGTTCCGGTGCGCGCACCCCCGCACGGTTCTTGATGCCCGGGGCGTGCTCCGCGACGAACGCGCGCACCTTCCTCCGGAACGCTTCGAGCTCGGGCGTGGACTCCAGTCGCATCGCTGTCGGCTCCCTGTTCTCGTGCCGCGGCCCGGAAATGAGGTCACTGTAACCGGGCCGATCACCCGGTTGCCAGTGCCTGTGACCCTAAAAAGTGGCCTCAACTTGGTTCCAGGTACCCGAACGGCACGCCTCCGGCCCAGGTGACGAATAGACTGGGGATCCGCAATATCCGCCTCAGAGGAGTTGGCCATGGCGACTGCCGTCGACCGCGAGCCCGCCGACGGCGAGACCGGTGTCCCGGTCGGCAAGCTGGCCGCGCAGACCGCCCGCCGTATCGAGGCGACCGTGATCCGCCAGGGCTGGCCGGTGGGCGAGTCGTTGGGCTCGGAGGTGGACCTGCGGGAGCGGCTCGGGGTGAGCCGCGCGGTGCTGCGCGAGGCGGTACGGCTCGTCGAGCACCACCAGGTGGCCAGGATGCGGCGCGGCCCGAACGGTGGCCTGATCGTCTGCGCACCCGACGCGGGACCGGCCACCCGCGCCATGGTGATCTACCTCGAATACGTCGGCACGAGCGTCACCGACCTGCTCCAGGCCCGCCTCCTGCTGGAGCCGATCGCCGCGGGACTGGCCGCCGAGCGCATCACCGAGGAGGGCATCGACACCCTCCGGACCACGCTCGATGCCGAACTCGACCACTGGGACGAACCAGGCGTCCACTCCCAGGACCCCCTGCACCCCGTGCTCGGCCAGTTGTCCGGCAACCCGGTGCTGCACCTGTTCGTCGACGTGCTCACCCGGCTCACCGCCCGCTACGCGCACACCTCCCGCCGTATCTCCAAGGCCGAGATGCACGCGGCGAAGGACACCTCGCACCGCGCGCACAAAGCCGTCGTCGACGCGGTGATCGCGGACGACGGAGCCCGCGCGCAGACGGAGCTGACCGCGCATCTGGAGTCGGTGGCAGGCTGGATCGAGAAGCACCGGGTGCGGCGCGGGCAGCGGATCGCGGGCAACGTCGTCGAGCCCGAACTGGTCGAGGGCCCGCGGGCCAAGCTCGCCGAGGTGGTCGCGGCGCGCATCCACGACGACATCGCCGCGCGCGGCTGGCAGACCGGCATGGTGCTCGGCTCGGAGGCCGACCTGCTGGCCCGCTACTCGATCAGCCGGGCCGTACTCCGGGAAGCCGTACGGCTGTTGGAGTACCACTCGGTGGCCCGGATGCGCCGCGGCCCCGGTGGTGGCCTGATCGTCACCGAGCCCGAGCCGCAGGCCAGCATCGACACCATGGCGCTGTTCCTGGAGTACCAGGGCGTCACGGCCGACGACCTGCGGATCGTGCGCAACGCCATCGAACTCGGCATCGTCGCCCGGGTCACCGCGAGAGTCGCGGAGGGCGACAAAGAGGTGACCGAACGGTTGGGCAAGGCCGTGCGCTGGAGCACGGAGGGTCCCGCCGACGACCCGCGCAAGGCCGACCTCTTCCACACCGAACTGGCCGCACTCTCCGACAACCCGGTGCTGTCGCTGTTCCTGTCCATCATTACCGAGCTGTTCCGCCGCCACGCCTCCGGCCATGACCGGCCGCTGCCCGGCGACACGGCGGCGGACGAGGTCCAGCACGTCCACCAGCGGATTCTCGACGCCATCGTCGAGGGTGACGCGGGGGTGGCCCGGCACCGGATGCGCCGCCACCTGGACGCGCTGATCCCTTGGTGGCACTGATTTCCTGACGCTCGACCGGCAACGCCCCTGTGTGGCCTTCGGGTTCACGGGGGCGTTCTGCTGCACCGGGCTGTGTCGGGCGAGGCTAATTAGGTATACTGAATAGGTCGAGCCGAAGGAGATCCGATGCGCCGGACCCTGTTCGAAGAGACCCATGAGGACTTTCGTCTGCTGGTCCGTGACTTCCTCGCCCGCGAGGTGGTCCCGTCGTACGAGGACTGGCGGCGCGCCGGACTCGTCCCCCGCGACCTGTTCACCGCACTGGGCAAGCTCGGCATCATCGGCACGTCGATCCCGGAGGAGTACGGCGGGGGCGGCCAGGACGACTACCGCTACAACGCGGTGATCCAGGAGGAGTGCGCCCGCGCCTGTGTCACGCTCGGCGGTCTGCGCACCCATCTCGACATCGTCGTCCCGTACTTCACCGGCCTGGCCAATGCCGAGCAACGGGCGCGCTGGCTCCCGGGGTTGGCCTCAGGCGAGCTGTATACCGCGATCGCGATGAGCGAGCCCGCCACCGGCTCCGACCTCGCCGGCATCACCACCCGCGCGGTCCGCGACGGCGACCACTTCGTACTCAACGGGGCCAAGACCTTCATCACCGGCGGCCACCACGCCGACCTCGTCATCGTGGTCGCCCGCACCGCTGTCGACCCGGAGAACAGGCGGTCCGGACTGTCCCTGCTCGTGGTCGAGAAGGGCATGCCCGGCTTCACCGTCGGGCGCAAGCTGGAGAAGATCGGGCTGGCCGTCCAGGACACCGTGGAACTCGCCTTCGACGACGTGCGCGTGCCCGCCGCCAACCTCCTCGGCGAGGAAGGCGCCGCCTTCACTCTCCTCGGCCGCAACCTCGCCCAGGAGCGCCTGGCCATCGCGGTCGGCGCGGTCGCCCAGGCCCGTACCGCCATCGACCTGACCGTCGCCTACGTCC
The DNA here is from genome assembly GCF_036227225.1 of Streptomyces sp. NBC_01478. Classification (GTDB taxonomy): domain Bacteria; phylum Actinomycetota; class Actinomycetes; order Streptomycetales; family Streptomycetaceae; genus Streptomyces. Next base: position 11,058,314 of record NZ_CP109444.1, read on the forward strand.
GCGACCGGAACGTGTTCGGAAAGCCACTGGCCCAGTTCCAGAACACGAAGTTCGAACTCGCCGCCCTGGACGCCGAGTTGACGGCCGCGCAAGCTCTGCTCGACGCGGCGATCAGTGCGCTCGTCGCGGGCGAACTGGACCCCGTGGACGCGGCCCGGACCAAGCTGTTCTGCACCGAGACACAGGGGCGCGTGGTCGACCGCTGTCTCCAACTGCACGGCGGCTACGGCTACATCCTCGAATCCCCGATCGCCCGCCTGTACGCGGACGCCCGCGTGACCCGTATCTACGGCGGTACCAGCGAGGTCATGAAGCTCATCATCAGCAAGTCCCTGGGCCTTTGAAGACCGTGCAGACCATGAGGAGTTGGGTGTGAACATCGACGGTTCAGCGGCACTCGTCACCGGCGGCGCCTCCGGGCTCGGCCTCGCCACCGCGCGGCGCGTCATCGAACGCGGCGGACGTGTCGTCCTCGCCGACATCTCCGAGGAGCAGGGCGTCAAGGCGGTGGCCGACCTCGGCGAGGCCGCACGCTTCGTCCGTACCGACGTCACCGACGCGACCGAGGTGAGCGCCGCCCTCGACGCGGCGGAGCAATTCGGCACCCTGCGCGCCGTCGTGCACTGCGCCGGACGCGGCGGCGACCGCACCCGGATCATCGACCGCGACCGCAACCCCGGCGAACTCGACACCTTCGCCGAGGTCGTACGCGTCAACCTGATCGGCACCTACAACGTCCTGCGTCTCGCCGCCGTCCGCCTCGCCGGCAACGAGGTCGTCGACGGCGACCGGGGCGCCGTGGTGCTCACCGCGTCGGTCGCCGCGTTCGACGGCCAGATCGGGCAGACCTCCTACACCGCGGCCAAGGCCGGAGTCCACGGCATCACCCTCGTCGCCGCCCGCGATCTGGCCAGTTGGCAGATCCGCGTGAACACCATCGCCCCCGGCATCATGGACACCCCGATGCTCGGCCGTCTGCGCGCCGACATCCGCGACGGCCTCGCCGCCTCCGTCCCGCATCCCAAGCGACTCGGCGACCCGGACGACTTCGCCCGCCTCGCCGTGGAGATGCTGGAGAACCCGTATCTCAACGGCCAGACCGTCCGCCTCGACGGCGCCATCCGCATGGCCCCGCGATGACAGAGGACGAGACCGACGAGACCGACCAGCAGTTCCGCGCCCGCCTGCGGGCCTTCCTGACGGAGCAGCACCCGGGGCGCCGGCCCAAGGACCCCGTCGAGCGGGTCGCCTGGCAGAAGAAGTGGCTCGCCGCGCTCTACGACGCCGGTTACGCAGGCCCGAGTTGGCCGCGCGCGTACGGCGGCATGGACCTCTCCTTCGCACGCCAGGTCAGCTACCAGGAGGAGTACGCGCGCGCCCGCGTTCCCGGACCCCTGGGCACCGGACTGGGCATCGCCGCCCCCACCCTCATCAAATACGGCACGCCCGAGCAGAAGGAGCGCCACCTGCGCCCCATGCTGCGCGGCGACATGGTGTGGGCCCAGGGCTACTCCGAACCGGAAGCGGGCTCCGACCTCCCCGCGCTGCGTACGACGGCACGGCGCGAGGGCGCGGAGTACGTCGTCAACGGGCAGAAGGTGTGGAACAGTTCGGCCGACATCGCCGACATCGTCTTCACCCTCGTCCGCACCGGACCGCCCGACTCCCGCCAGGACGGCATCAGTTACCTCCTGATCGACGCACACGCCCCCGGAGTCACCGTACGACCGCTGCGCGACCTGACCGGCGACGCGCACTTCTGCGAGATCTTCTTCGACGACGTCCGCGTCCCGGTCGCCGACCGGATCGGTGAGGAGAACGGCGGCTGGCCGCTGGTGCGGACGAGCCTCGGGCACGAGCGGGCAGCAGGGGCGATGAACCAAGCAGCCCTGTACCGGCGGGTGTTGGACGAGTTGATCGAGCTCGCCCACGAGCGCGGGGCCACGGCCGACCCGATCGTCCGTGACCGCCTCGCCGACTTCGAGATCCGCGTACGCGTCATGAGGCTCACCGGCATGCGCACCATCGCCGACATCATCGCCAAGGGCGAGCCCGGGCCCGCCTCTTCGACGGCGAGGCTGTTCATCGTGGCCTTCGAGCAGGAGCTGCACGAGTTCGCGCTCGACCTGCTCGGACCGTACGGCATCCTCGACCGCCGCGACCCGCACGCCGTCCAACGCGGGCGCTGGGTATGGGGGTTCCTGCGCACCCGGGCCTCGTCGATCGGCGCGGGCACCGCCGAGATCCAGCGCAACACGATCGCCGAGCAGGTGCTCGGCCTGCCCCGTGACCCGGCGATGCCGACCGTGGAGAGGACCCGATGAAGGCCGCACGCTGCACGGAGTTCGGGCCGCCCGGTGGTCTCTCGGTCGTCGAGCTCGACGACCTCCGGCCCGGACCGGGCGAGGTACTGGTCCGCGTACACGCGGCGGCGGTGAACTTCCCGGACGTACTGATCGTGGCGGACCGCTACCAGGTGTCCGCGCCGCTGCCCTTCACGCCGGGCAGTGAATTCGCCGGTGTGGTCGCCGAGTTGGGCCCGGGCGTGTCCGGCCCGCCGGTCGGCTCACCCGTCGCCGGGGCGGTGCTCACCGGCGCGTTCGCCGAACAGGTCGTGGTGCCCGTCGCGAGCCTGCGCCAGGTGCCCGAGGGGCTCGACATGGTGCACGCCGCCGCGTTCCACGTCACGTACGCCACGGCCTACCACTCGCTCGTCACCGTGGGACAGGGTAGTGCGGGGGAGTGGGTGGCGGTGCTCGGCGCGGCCGGCGGGGTGGGCTCCGCCGCGGTCGACATCGCGACGCGGCTCGGTATGCGGGTGGTCGCCGCCGCGTCGAGCCAGGAGCGGCTGACGGTCGCCCGCAAGCTCGGAGCCGAGGCCGGTGTCGACTACGTCCACGAGGATCTCAAGCTCCGCACAAGGGAGTTGACCGGCGGCGAGGGCGTCCACCTCGTGATCGACCCGGTGGGCGGCGACCACGCGGAGGCCGCCCTGCGCGCGCTGCGCCGGGGCGGCCGGTTCGTCACGGTCGGGTACGCCGACGGGAAGATCCCGCGCATCCCCTTGAACCTGGTGCTGCTCAAGGACCTGGTCGTGCGGGGCTTCGAGATCCGTACGGTGCGGCAGTACGCCCCGGATGCCGTGGCGGCCGCCGACCGCGCCCTCGCCGGGATGGTCCGGGACGGGATGCGCCCGCTCGTCTCCCGGGTCCATGCCCTCGCCGAGGTGGCGACTGCCCTGACCGATGTCGCCGAGCGCAGGACCACCGGCAAGGTGGTCCTGGACCTCACCTCGTAGCAATGGCCGTCAGAACGTGGGGAGTTGAGGACGCTTGCGGACATAGCCGCCGGCGTCCACCCGCATCTGCATCCCCGTGACGTAGCGGGACTCGTCGGAGACCAGGAAGAGCACCATGTCGGCGACGTCCTCCGGCTCGACGTACGGGATGTCCATACCGGTCGTCGCGGGGAACGACACCAGGGCGTCCTCGCGGGTCGGGTTCTCGAGGTCCGGCCGGAACGAGCGATACATGATGTCGCTGTTGAGCATGTCCGTGTTGACGTTGGTGGGGTGCAGGCCGTTGACCCGGATCCTCCGCGACAGCAGCACTGTGGCCAAGTCGTGCACGAACGCGGCCACTTGGCGCTTGGCGAAGGAGTAACCGAGACCGCCGGGACCGTTGGACGGGCTGTCGACGGTCGCCGGGGTCAGAGCCGCGATGGAACCGGTCGCCACGATCGAGGCGCCGTCCGGCAGATGGGGCAGGGCGGCCTCGACGGCGTGCACGACGCCGTTGAAGTCGACGGTGACGGCGTCGATGAACGCCTGGACGCCCTGCTGGGGACCCAGCGGGGCGATACCGGCCTGCGCCACCACGGCGTCGAGCCGCCCGAGTTCGGCCACCCCGTCGGCCACGGCCGCCTTGAGAGCAGCCGGATCCCGTACGTCCGCCTTGCGCGCCACGATGCGCCGGCCGAGCTTCTCGACCTGGCGCACGGTCTCGTCCAGGTCGTCCTGAGTGGCCAGCGCATACGCGTTGGTGGCGATGTCCTCGCACAGGTCGACGGCGATGATGTCGGCGCCCTCCGCGGCCAGCCGGAGCGCGTGGGCGCGGCCCTGTCCACGCGCCGCCCCGGTGATGAACACGACCTTGTCCTGTACTCGGCCCATCCTGGGGCTCCTTCCGCCGGAGATAAAAGAGTAGCCTGAATACTGTTCGATGGTGCTGTTCGTGATCCATGATCGGTATCAAGTCCCCTGACCGCTGGCCGGTTTCCGTTCAGTGGGACCTGAACAGTGCACACAATTCGGCCGGTGCTAGAGAGTCCATGAGATTCGAGGGAGCACATCGATGCCATTGCAGCCGTGGATGAAGTTGCTGTCGACCGACGACCACCTGATCGAGCCGCCGCGCCTGTGGACGGACCGCCTGCCGGCGAAGTACCGCGACGTCGGACCGCGGATCGTGGAACAGGCGCGCGGAGAGGGCCAGGCCCCGGCCGAGGTGTGGAACTACGAGGGCCGCATCTACCCCTACATCGGCCTGAACGCCGTCGCGGGCAAGTCGCCCGAGGAGTTCGGCCTCGAACCCACCCGCTACGACGAGATGATCCCGGGCTGTTACGACCCGAAGGCCCGGCTGCGCGACATGGACCTGGACGGCGTGTGGGGCGCGCTGTGCTTCCCGTCGTTCCCGCGCTTCGCCGGCACGATCTTCCTGGACGGCGAGGACCGCCGACTCGCCCTGCTGTGCGTCCAGGCGTGGAACGACTTCGTGCTCGACGAGTGGTGCGCCACCGCCCCCGGCCGGCTCATCCCGCTGGTCATCCTGCCGCTGTGGGACGTCGACGCCTGCGCCGCCGAGATCAGGCGTACGGCGGCCAAGGGCGCCAAGGCGATCTCGTTCCCGGAGAACCCGGTCCCGCTGGGCCTGCCGTCGTTCCACACCGACCACTGGGACCCGGTGTTCACGGCGGCCGTGGAGACCGACATGCCGCTGTGCCTGCACTTCGGCACCTCGGGCGCGGCCCCCAAGACGGCTCCGGAGGCGCCCTTCGCGGTGACGATCACCCTGTTCGCCACCAACTCGATGTACGCGGCTGCCGACCTGCTGTTCTCCCCGGTGCTCCACAACCACCCGCGGCTGAAGATCGGCCTGTCCGAGGGCGGGATCGGCTGGATCCCGTATCTGCTGGAGCGCGCCGACGGCACCTGGGAGCGGCACCGCTTCTACCAGAACGTCAACCAGACCGTGCGGCCCTCGGAGCTGTTCCACAAGCACTTCCACGGCTGCTTCATCGACGACCGGTTCGGTGTGGAGGTACGCCACCACATCGGCGTCGACAAGATCACCTGGGAGTGCGACTACCCGCACTCGGACTCGTACTGGCCCAAGAGCCGCGCCTACGCGGCCGAGGTCCTCGCCGACGTACCGGACGACGAGGTGCACAAGATCGTGGAGCTGAACACCCGCCGTCTCTACAACCTCCCCGCATGAGCGGGCGCCCGCAGTCCGAGCGCTCCGACTGGACCGACCTCGACCTGCTGACCCGCGACGAGGCGTACGGCCGCCTCCAGGAGGAGATCGCTTTGACCGACCGACGTCTCGCCGAACTCGGCGCGGACGACCAGGCTGAGCGCGAGCTCCTCGACACCCGGCTGCGCGCCCTGCGCGAGGCTGCCGAGGACCTGAATGTCCGCTGAGCCAAAGGGAGTTGGCATGGGACGTGTGGAAGGCAAGGTGGCGCTCGTCACGGGAGCGGCCCGCGGTCAGGGGCGCTCGCATGCGGTGCGGCTGGCGGAGGAGGGGGCCGATGTGGTCGTCACCGACGTGTGCCACGACATCAGCGACGAGCTGCCCTACCCTCTGGCGTCCAAGGAACAGCTAGAAGAGACCGCCGAGTTGGTGCGGGCGACCGGCCGTCGATGTGTCGCCGTGCAGGCCGATGTGCGCTCGGTGGGGGAGATGCGGGTCGCCGTCGACGCGGCGCGGGAGGAGTTCGGGCGGCTCGACACGCTCGTGGCCAACGCGGGGGTGATGAGCATCGGCGCGGCCTGGGAACTCTCCGAGGAGGCCTGGGACGTCGTCATGGACGTCAACCTCAAGGGCCCCTGGAACGCCGTGCGGGCCGCGATCCCCTGGATGATCGAGGCCGGACAGGGCGGCTCCGTCATCATCACCAGCTCGGCCGCCGGCATCCGCGGTCATGTGCCGTACGCCCACTACGTGGCGAGCAAGCACGGAGTGGTCGGCCTGATGAAGGCGCTGTCCAACGAACTCGCCCCGCACCGCATCCGGGTGAACACCGTGCACCCCACCGGCGTCAGCGACACCGGCATCACCGTCGGCGTCCCGATCGAGGAACTCGCCGAGCGGGAACCACTGTTCGCGCTCGCCGCGATGAACCCCCTCGCTCCCTACGTCGAGCCGCGCGATGTGTCGAACGCCGTCCTGTTCCTCGCGTCGGACGAGGCGCGCTATGTCACCGGCCTCCAGTTCACCGTCGACGCGGGCTCGACGAACAAGCCGTAGAACGGAGTTGTGGATGAAGATCACGATCGACTCCTCGCTGTGCTCCGGGCACGCGAGGTGTGCGGCGGCGGCGCCGGAGGTGTTCCGGCTCGACGACGACGGCTACGCGCTGCCCTACGAGGGCGAGGTGCCACCGGAACTCGAACAGGCGGCCAGGGACGGGGAGTCGGCCTGCCCTGAGCGGGCCATCACCGTCGAGCGCTGACACGGAACAGCCCCACGGTCGTGGACCGTGGGGCTGTTCCGCTGCCTGCTCGGCTCAGCCGGCGGGCTGCGGCGGCGGGGTGAAGTGGTGGCCCCAGAACGCGCCGTCGGTGATCTCGTAGACGGGCACCGGCTCCGGCACCTTCAGGCCGTTCCAGCCGAACTCGACGGCGTAGTTCTCCGGCGACCAGACGTAGAAGGACACCATGTGGTCGTTGGTGTGCTTGCCGAGTGAGTGCATCATCGGGACTTCGAGCTTGCCGGCCCGGTCCAGGGCGCGGCCGACGTCGTCCAGCGTGTTCCCCTCGACCATGAAGTGCAGCAGCCGCCCTGGGCCCGGCGCCGGGGTGACGCCCAGGGTGTGGTGGCGGGGGTTGCAGCCCATGAACCACGTCGTGCCGCCCGGTGAGCGCATCGTGTTGCGCTCGATGAAGCCGAGGACGTTGACGTAGAAGTCGAACGTGCCCCGCGCGTCCTCGGCGGAGACGATCGCGTGCCCGAAGCCCATGTCGCCGGTCAGGAAGCCCGAGACCAGCGGCGTGTGCACCGGTACGTGGTCGAGGATCGCGCCGTAGAACAGCTCGACCGGGTTGCCGCCCGGGTCGTTGAACTTGACGAAGCCGGTGACCCTGCGTTCCGCGGCCTCGTCCTCGGTGCCGGCGGTCACCTTGATGCCGGTCTTCTCGACGTCGGCGACCAACCGGGCCAACTCCCGCTCGTCGATGACCTCGAAGCCCAGGGCGGTCATCCCGCTCTGCGACCCGGGGGAGACGACGATACGGGCCGGATAGTCGTCCATCCGGTAGTACAGGGATTCCGGGTCGCCGCCCTCAACTGGCATCAGGCCGAGGAAATCCGCCCCGAACACCTTCCATTTCTCGATGTCGCTGGACTCCAGCCGTACATACCCGAGTGAGCGCACACCCATCAGGCTCTCCCATCAACGTCGTCAAGTCCTGGCAGCCCGACGCTAATCAGCCCGGCGGACAAGGGGACGTCCCGGTCCCACTGATCGGGAAGAGTGCGACACCCGGTCGGGACGCGGTGGCACGGTGACTGTCGCCTGTCACCCCGCGACCGGAGGCCACGCACCGCCATGACACTCACCGCTGAGGACACCCTGCGCGAACTGCACACCGACGAGGGCACGTTGCGCTACCACGAAGTGGGCGACGGGCCGCCCCTGCTTCTGCTGCACGGCTCCGGTCCGGGTGTGACCGGCTGGCGCAACTACCGGGGAAATCTCCCCGTGTTCGCGAAGCACTTCCGCTGTCTCGCCCTGGAATTCCCGGGGTTCGGGGTCAGCGACCCCACCGACGAGAACCCGATGATGGCGGCCCCGAAGGCCGTGCTGCGTTTCCTCGACGGCCTCGGCCTCGAGCGCGTCGACGTCATCGGGAACTCCATGGGCGGCTTCGTCGCCGCCGGACTCGCCGTAGCCCACAAGGACTTGTTCCGCAGGGTCGTCACCATCGGCGGCGTGGGCCGCAACATCCTCTCGCCGGGCCCCAGCGAAGGCCTCAACCTGCTGGTCGAGTTCGCCGAGAACCCGACCCGGGAGAACCTGGTCCAGTGGCTGCGGTCGATGGTCCACGACGCGTCCCTCCTCACCGAGGAACTCATCGAGGAGCGCTGGACGACCGCCACCGAGCCCGCGACCCTGGAGGCCTCCCGGCGGATCTACGGCCGGCAGGCCATGGCCGCGATGCAGGCCGCGCAGGCCCACTCCGACCAGCCCATCTGGGCCGCCCTCCACAAGATCACCGCGCCCACGCTGCTGACTTGGGGCCGCGACGACCGGGTCACACCGCTCGAGAGCGCGCTCATCCCGATGCGTACGATTCCCCAAGCGGAACTGCATGTGCTGCCCGACTGCGGCCACTGGGCCATGATCGAGCAGAAGGAGGCCTGGGAGAGCGTGGTCCTGGCCTTCCTGACCCGCCCCGAGGCGACCTGAGCGTCGGCGGGAGGACCGGACGACATGGGGGGCGACGTGGCGAGACCCGCTGAGGGACGGCAACCGGCGGCCCCGATGTCGAGCGGCCAGGCCGCGCGCCGGGTCCGCATCCTCCGCGCCGCCTCCGAACTCGGCGCCCGCGAGGGGCTCGCCAGCGTGCAGATGCACGACGTGGCCAAGGAGGCCGGCGTCGCCATCGCCACCCTGTACCGCTACTTCCCGTCCAAGCCGTACCTGTTCATGGCGGTCCTGGAGTGGCACATCGAGCAGTTCCTCGGCGGTCAGACGACCGTCGCCGAGGAGGGCACGGACGCCGCCGCCGAGATCGCGGAGCTGCTCATCACGCTCAGCGTGAAGCTGCTGGACAGCCCCCTGCTCGCCTCGGCGGTGGCACTGTCGTCGTTCACCGAGTACACGAGGATCGTCCCGGCCCGCATGGACCTCGTCGACAGCGCCCTGGGACAGGCCATCCTGCGCCTGCTCTGCGCCGGCGTCCGCGAGGCCTCCGAGACCGACCGCAGCAGGGCACGCCTGCTCATCTACGGCTGGTGGGGGCTGTTCGTGGCCATGCTCACCGAGGAGCTCTCCACCGCGGAGGCGGAGACCAACATGCGCCTGGCCGCACGGCTGCTCCTCACGCCGTAGTCGCCGTGGTCGCCGCGGTCGCAGGGATTGTCGAGGTCGCCGGGGTCGCCGCGAAAATGTGAAGCAATTCTTACGTCCCCCTGGCCGCGGGGTCATCTCCCGTATTCCGTAGGTAGCTTGGTTCCCGTCGGCGGCAGCCCGTTCCTCTTGCCGCCGACTCCCAGCGGAATCAAGAACAGGAAGTTCGGCATGCGGAAAATCGGGTTTGTCGGCGTGGCTCTCGTTGCCCTTTCCTTCACGCTCACGGCGTGCGGCGGGTCCGACAACAGCGACTCCACCTCGAAAGCGGCGCCCTCCATGTCGGCCTCGAAGGCGGCGATGAAGTCGGCCGACAAGTCGGGAATGTTCGCGGGGCTCAACGGCAAGAAGGTGACCGGCTCCGCGCAGGTGAGCGGCTCGGGCGTCACGCTCTCCGGCTTCGCGTCCGACGAGGGCCCGGACCTGCATGTCTACCTCACGAACGGCACGGATGAAGCCGCCGTTTCCGCAGGCAAGCAGCTCGGTGCCGTCAAGTTCGACAAGGCGTCCCAGATGTTCGAACTCAACGGCGTCGACGCGTCCATGTACAGCAACGTGGTCATCCACTGCGACAAGGCGAAGGCGGTATTCGGCGCCGCGAAACTGTCATGAAGTCGTCTAATTCACGCCCGACTCTGATCGCGGCGGCCCTCGCCGGCGCGATCAGAGTCACCCTCGGTGTCCTGTGGCTCCATGAAGGAACGTTGAAATACCGGGCGCATTTCGGGGCTGCGGACATCCTGCTGGTGGCGAACAGCGCGAAGTCGAACAGTAGGGTTCCGGGTTACTTCAAGAGTTTCGCGGATTTCGCACTCGCGGGCTGGCCGCATTTCTTCGGCTTCGCGATGCCCCTGCTGGAGACATTGCTGGGAGTCGCCCTCGTCCTGGGGGTGTTCTCCCTGCCCGCCTCTTTCATGTCGGCATTCACCTTGCTGACGTACTGGAGCGCGGACCAGCTCATCACCGAATATCCGATCATGGTCGCCCTCTCGACGGTGGTCATCGCCTGGCCGCTTTTGGCCTCACATTTCTCCGTGACGACTCTCGCGGAAAGGTCCGTGGGCCGAAGGCGTCCGGACGTGGTGGTGTTCCGGGAGCCGTTCCGTCGCTGGCTCTGACGCGCGTCAGTCCGTGCCGCCCGCGATGTCCAGCACCGCCAGGTACGAGAACGCGACACTCGAACCGATGGGAGCCCCCGCGCCCGGGTACACGCGTCCCGTCATCGCGGCCGCGGTGTTGCCCGCCGCGTAGAGCCCCTCGATCGGCGAGCCGTCCGGGCGCAGCACCCGCGCGTGCTCGTCGATCTTCAGGCCGCCCTTGGTGCCGATGTCCGCGGGGAGGATGGTCGCGACGTAGTACGGCGGGGTGTCGAGCGGGGGGAGCAGCGGGTTGGGCGAGTCGCTCATGGGCGGCGGTGCCGGGTAGTTCAGCTCGGGCAGGGCGGGGAAACCCAGGACGTACTGAGCCATCTGGTCCCAGGGTGTCTCGCCACGATGGAACTTCTCGTCGACGCCGGTCCGCGCGTAGCCGTTGAACTCCTCGATGGTCGCGCGCAGGGCTTCCAGCGGTACGTCGATCAGCTTTGCCAACTCCTCAAGGGTGTCGGCCTTCTTCAGCGCACCCGACTCGAACCACTCGGGGCGGACCGGCTGGTCGTAGGGGCCGCCGAAGCTGTCCCGGTCGAGCTGGCGCTGGTCGATGATCCAGTGGGCGGGGATGTGCGAGACGCCTGTGGTGGTGTGCAGGCGGACGATCTCGCGGCCCGCCTGGTCGTAGGGGCGGGTCTCGTTGACGAAGCGTTCGCCCGCCGCGTTGACCCAGATTCCGCCCCGGGTGCCCGTGTGGAAGAGCGGAAGGCCGTCCGGCCACACGAGTCCGGGCGTGAACCAGGCCGCGTCGAGCAGGTCGGTGGCGGCGCCGACCGCGATGCCTGCCTGGAGTGCGTCGCCCGTGTTGCCCGGGGCGCCGTGGGTCCACTCGCTGCCGCGCTCCGGAATCGGCTGGTACTTCTCGCGCAGCTCGCGGTTGCGCTCGAAGCCGCCGGCCGCGAGGATCACCCCGCCCGTGGCGCGGAACGTGACCTGTTCGCCGTCGCTCACCGCCTCCACGCCGACGACCCTGCCGTCCTCGACGACGAGGCCCTCCAACGCGGTGTTGAGGCGGAGCGAGCCGTGGCCCGTCTCCAGGAACGCCGCCAACGTCCTGCCGATCAGCGCGCGGCCCCCGCCGAGGACCGGGCCTTCGTCATGGCCCCACCGCTGGGTGGGCAGGCAGGCGCGGACCAGCGGGGCGTGTTCTCCGAGTTCGGCGACGGTGACCTGCGGCGGGAAAATCGTGTGCCCGGTCGGGGACGAGCCGGTGACCGACGGATAGTAGTCCGGCACCGGGAGATGCACGAACGACTGGAACCACGGATTCTTCTCCAGCTCGTCGATCAACTCCACGCCGGCCCGCAGATAGGCATCCTGGAGCGGCTCGCGTGATGCGTCGTCGACGGTGCTGCGCAGATAGGTCCTCGCGTCCTCGACACTGTCGTCGAGCCCGGCCCGCCGCATGGGCGCGGAACCGGGGTACCACAGACCGGAACCGGAGTAGGCGGTGGTGCCGCCCACCCGGTCCGTCTTCTCGATGACGAGCGTCCGCAGCCCGCGTGACGCTGCCAGGTAGGCACCGACCAGACCCCCGCCCGACCCGACCACGATCACGTCGTAGACGTCCTCGTTGCTGGTCATCCTGACCTCCTCAGGTGTGCTGACGCTTCTCGACGGCCGAGCGCGGCTCAACGCCACAACCTCTCGCAATGTGCCGGCGACGGTATCGAGCCAACTGCGCGGCTCCGCCCCGGTATCTCGCTGAGCGAGACGGTTCGTCCATGCCCGAGTCCACCCCGGATCCAGTCCCGGTGAGCGGAACGCGCGTGACCGTGATCGGGCGGCGATGCCCAGGCTGGAGACCATCACGAGGTGAGGATGCGAATGACAGACGTTTGGGAACCGAGGGCGGTGGCGGACCGCGAGGCGGCGGTGACCGAGGCGGTCGCACGACTGACGCGCGCGGCCCGTGATCGTCAACCGTGCGCTCCCGTACGGGACTTGCTCGGCGCCACCGACATCAGCCTCGCCTACGCCGTCCAACAACGCATCGTGGCCGACCGGATCGCCGCCGGAGCACGGGTCGTCGGCCGCAAGATCGGACTCACCTCGGAGTCGGTGCAGCGCCAAGTCGGCGTCGACCGGCCCGACTTCGGTGTGCTGCTGGCCGACATGGACGTCAGCGCGCTGCCGGCCGTGCCGAGCGGACGGCTGCTGCAGCCCAGGGTCGAGGCCGAGATCGCGTTCGTCCTCGCCGACGACCTCGACGACGGCGTCCTCGACATCGAGCGGGTCCGGTCCGCCGTCGCGTACGCGGTCGCCGCGCTGGAGATCGTGGACAGCCGGGTCGCCGACTGGGACATCGCGATCACCGACACCGTCGCCGACAACGCGTCCAGCGGACTGTTCGTACTCGGCGGCGAGCGGGTCGAGTTGAAGGCGTTCGAACCCCGGGACGTGACGATGCGGCTGTACGCCGACGGGAAGCTCGCCTCGGAGGGCGACGGCACGGCCTGCCTCGGCGATCCCCTTGCCGCGCTGCTGTGGCTGGCGCGCACCGCCCGGGAGTTCGGTGACCCGCTGCGGGCCGGCCAGGTCGTGCTCTCCGGAGCGCTGGGTCCGCTCGTCCCCACCCCGCCAGGAGTCACCGTACGGGCCGAGATGTCCGGCCTCGGCACGGTGACCGCGACGTTCTCGGCCAACGAACCGGACTCATCGGACTCTTCGAAGGAACAGGGATGACGAAGACCAAGGTGGCCATCATCGGTTCCGGCAACATCGGGACCGACCTGATGATCAAGGTGCTGCGGCTGTCCGACACCCTGGAGATGGCCGCGATGGTGGGCATCGACCCGGACTCGGACGGCCTCGCCCGCGCCGCGCGCCTGAAGGTGCCCACCACCCACGAGGGCGTGGACGGGCTGATCCGGATGGACGGCTTCGACGACATCGAGATCGTCTTCGACGCCACGTCCGCGAAGGCGCACGTCGAGAACGCCAAGCGCCTCGCCCCGTACGGCAAACGGCTCGTCGACCTCACCCCCGCCGCCATCGGACCGTACGTCGTGCCGCCGGTGAACCTCGACGAGCACGTGGCCAACGATGTCGACAACCTCAACCTGGTCACCTGCGGCGGCCAGGCCACCATCCCGATCGTGCACGCGGTCAGCCGGATCACACCGGTGCCCTACGCCGAGATCGTCGCCTCCATCGCCTCGAAGTCGGCCGGGCCCGGAACCCGCGCCAACATCGACGAGTTCACGGAGACCACCTCCGCCGCGATCGAGAAGGTGGGCGGTGCCCAGCGCGGCAAGGCGATCATCGTGCTGAACCCGGCCGAGCCGCCGCTGATCATGCGGGACACCGTGTACTGCCTGATCGGCGACGCCGATCACGAGACGGTCCGAGCCTCCGTGGAGGGCATGGTGGACGCGGTCGCCGAGTACGTGCCCGGCTACCGGCTCAAGCAACAGGTGCAGTTCACCCCGATCCCGGCCGGTGATCCGGTCCACACCCTCTTCAGCGGCGACGCCTCCGAGGTCACCACCAAGGTGTCCGTGTTCCTCGAAGTCGAGGGCGCCGCCCACTACTTGCCCGCCTACGCGGGCAACCTCGACATCATTACCTCGGCCGCTCTGCGGGTCGCCGAGCGCATCGCCCAGCGCTTCTCCACGGAGGTGACCCGATGACCGCCAGGCTCTATGTGCAGGACGTCACCCTCCGGGACGGCATGCACGCCATCCGGCACCGGATCACGCCCGCGAACGTGGCCGCCATCAGCGCGGCCCTGGACCAGGCGGGCGTGGACGCCATCGAGGTCGCCCACGGCGACGGACTGTCCGGCGGCAGCCTCAACTACGGCCCCGGCAGCAACACCGACTGGGAATGGATCGAGGCCGCGGCCGGCGCCATCCACCGGGCGACGCTGACGTCCCTGCTGCTGCCCGGCATCGGCACCATCGCCGAACTCAAGCAGGCCTACTCCCTCGGCGTCCGCTCGGTCCGCGTCGCCACCCACTGCACCGAGGCCGACGTGGCCGCCCAGCACATCGCCACCGCGCGCGAACTCGGCATGGACGTCTCCGGCTTCCTGATGATGGCCCACATGACCGACCCCGCCGAACTCGCCCGCCAGGCACGGCTGATGGAGTCCTACGGCGCGCACTGCGTGTACGTCACGGACTCCGGCGGCCGGCTGACCATGGACGGCGTGCGCGACCGTATCCGCGCCTACCGGGACGTGCTCGACCCGGACACCCAGATCGGCATCCACGCGCACGAGAACCTCTCGCTGTCGGTCGCCAACTCCGTTACGGCGGTGGAGGAGGGCGTGACCCGGGTCGACGCGTCCCTCGCCGGACAGGGCGCGGGCGCCGGCAACTGCCCGATCGAACCGTTCATCGCCGTCGCCAACCTCCTTGGCTGGAAGCACGGTTGCGACCTGTTCGCGCTCCAGGACGCCGCCGACGACCTGGTCCGCCCGCTCCAGGACCGGCCGGTGCGCGTCGACCGGGAGACCCTCACGCTCGGCTACGCGGGCGCCTACTCCAGCTTCCTGCGGCACGCCGAGACGGCGGCCGGACAGTACGGTCTGGACGCGCGCACCATCCTCCAGGAGGTGGGCAGGCGGGGGCTGGTGGGCGGGCAGGAGGACATGATCGTGGACATCGCGCTGGACCTCACGCGCGGCTGCTGAGCCCGCGTTCCAGTAGCGTCGCTTCCCGGTCCACAGGCCGGGGGCGGCGCTTTCGCGCGTTGATTAGACCGGGCGTACCAATAAACTCGTGCACGCCTCTTGGCCCGCGTCCGACGCCGTTGATACGTTGACGACGGCGCCGAACTAGAATTGATTTCAGTTTGAGCAGAGAGGCATTGACGATGACGTCTGCCCTTCGCCTGGAACCGCGATACGAGGCCGACCGGCATGCGCTGCCACCGTCGATGATGGAGCGCGTCACGCTGATCATGGACCTCTTCGAGCGGCCCCAGACACACCTCACCCTCGAAGTGGTGTCCCGCCGGACCCACCTCCCGCGCTCCACCACCCACCGGATCCTCGACCAACTGGTGCGCCTGGACTGGCTGCACCACACGGTCGCCGGGTACGCGCTGGGGCCGCGCGCGCTCGGTCTCGGCGGGCGGGAGATCGGGCACAGCACGCTGCGCGCGGCGGCCGCGCCCCAACTCCTCGACCTGGCCGTCCGGACGAAGATGGTCGTCCATCTCGCCGTCCTCGACGGCCCGGAGATCTACTACCTCGACAAGATCGGCGGCCGGGCCGCGGTCGACATCCCCTCCCGCGTCGGCGGGCGGGCGGTCGCCCACTGCACCGGGCTGGGGAAGGCGATGCTCGCCTGGCTGAGCCCGGAGGAGATCGACGCCCGGTACCAGCAGTCGATGGAGTGCCGCACCTCGCACAGCATCGGCCGACTCGACCTGCTCCACCGGGAGTTGAGCACGGTACGCCGACGCAACGGGCTGGCGATCGACCGGGGCGAGTGTTTCCCCGACCTGGGCTGCGTCGGCCTCGCCCTGCGCGGACCCGACGGTCCGATCGGCGCGATCTCGGTCGTCGGCGACGGACGGGCCCCGCTGGAACTGGTCGCTCCGCTGGTCGTCAACGCCGTACGGGCCGTGTCCGAGGAGCTGTTCGGGGGCGGGGAGTCGTATCGGCGGGACGTGCCGGAGGCGGTGACCTTGTAAGCGGGTGGTGGTCAGGCCGCCGTGGGGTGCACGGAGAGCAGGTCCGCGAGGTCGACGCGGGCCAGGAAGTCGCGCCGGATGCGGTCGGCCACGACGGAGACCGCCTCGGAACCGTCGTCGGCCGGGTCGATGTGCACCCGGTACGGGCGCTGCCCCGAGGGGAGTGCGACGATGCGGGCGATCTCGTCGGAGACCAGCGAGGCGTCCGCGCCCTCGGGTGCCAACGCGGCGAGTTTCTCCGCGACTTGGGTCATCAGGCCGGCGTACCGCGTCTCGTACTCCGCCGCGACGACGCCGTCCGCCGGATGCCCGGCGTGCGCGAAGTGGTTCGTGCCGCTGGTGAACGAACCCGGTACCACGATGGAGGTCTCCACGCCCCAGCGGGCCAGCTCGGCCGCGTAACTGGCGGCGAGGGAGTCCATCGCGGCCTTGGCGGCGAAGTACGGCGCCAGATACGGCGGGGTGCCGCCCTTCACGCTCGAACTCGACACCCAGATCACCAGACCCCGGCCTGCCTTGCGCAGGTGGGGCAGCGCGGCGCGGTTGACGCGCTGGGTGGAGAGGACGTTGACGTCGTACAGCTCGGCGAGCTGCTCGGGCGTGAAGGCCTCGGCCGGTCCGGTGACCATGTGGCCGGCGTTGTGGATCAGGACGTCGATGCGGCCGTGCTCGGCGAGGACGCGGTCGATCGCCGCGTCGACGGAGTCCTGCGCGTTGACGTCGAGTTCTATGGAGCGCAGGTCGACGCCGTGGTCCTTGCTGTAGTCGGCGGCGGCCTGAACCTGGGGCGCGTTCCGGGTGGTGGTGTTGCGCATTCCGGCGTAGACGGTGTCGCCCTTGTCCGCGAGGGTGCGGGC
The DNA here is from genome assembly GCF_036227225.1 of Streptomyces sp. NBC_01478. GTDB lineage: Bacteria > Actinomycetota > Actinomycetes > Streptomycetales > Streptomycetaceae > Streptomyces. Next base: position 11,075,322 of record NZ_CP109444.1, read on the forward strand.
GGTGAGGGCGCCGAAACCGCTGGAGGCGCCGGTGATCACGACGATGTTGCTCATGGGATTCACTCCTTGCAGAGGGGGGAGGCTCAGGCCAGCCCGCCGTTGGCGAACAGCACCTGGCCGTTGATCCAGCGGGCCGGACCGGCGAGGAACGCGACCGACTCCGCGATGTCGTCCGGGGTGCCCAGGCGCTCCAGCGGGGCGGCCTTGGCGAGGTTCTCGATCGTCGTGTCGTCCTTGCCGTTCAGGAACAGGGGGGTCGCGGTGGGGCCGGGGGCGACGGCGTTCACGGTGATGTCCTTGCCGCGGAGTTCGCGGGCCAGGACGAGGGTCATCGCCTCGACCGCGGCCTTGCTCGCCACATAGCCGCCGTACGTCGGGAACTTCGTGCGGGTGACGGTGGTGGAGAAGTTGATGATCGCGCCGCCCGCGCGCACCCGGCGGGCCGCCTGCTGGGAGACGACGAACGTGCCGCGGATGTTGGTGCGGTGCATACGGTCGAGGTCGTCGAGGTCCAGGGTGGCGATGGGGGACAGGGCCATGATCCCGGCGGTGTTCACGACCACGTCGAGGCCGCCGAACTCCGCCTCGACCGCGTCGAACGCGGCGGACATCGCGTCCTCGTCGGCCACGTCTCCGCCGACCGGTATCGCCCTGCCGCCGGCCGCGACGATCGCGGCGACCGTCTCGTCGGCCTTCGCCTTGTTGCCGGCGTAGTGCACGCCGACCGCGATGCCGTCCTTGGCCAGCCGTTCGGCGACCGCGCGGCCGATGCCGCCGGAACCGCCGGTGACCAGGGCGACGCGGGTGGTGGTCTCGGTGTCAGTCATGGTGAGGGCCCTTCTGGGAGGTGGGGATCTGCGTGAGCCACTGCCCGAGCAGGGCCGACTCCGCGGGGGTGAACGGTTCGGGGGTGAGGTCGTCGAGGGACGAGAGCAGCGTGGTCGCGGCTGCGGCGCGGGCGTCCGCGGCCGGGGTGTCCGCCGCGGGATCGAGCAGGATCGCCTGATGGATCGCGTCCCGGACCAGCCGCGACAGGCCGGAGTCCGGATACAGCGTGGGACGGGTGATCAGCGACAGGGACACCCCGGTGTTGGCCGACATGACCATGCGTGCCGCGATCTCCGGTGCGACACGAAGGCGGCCCTGCGCGGCGAGCCGTTCAAGGTCTCCACGGAGGATGCGCATCGCCTCCTCCGCGGCCTCGGGCACGGAACGCAGCGCCGGGGCGAACATCAGCTTGTAGGCGTTGGGGTGTGCCAGCGCGAACGCCGTGTGGCTGTCCCAGCCGGCCCGGAGGTCCCGCAGCGGGTCCTCGGACTTCTCGGCGGCGCGCTTCGTCTCCAGGTACTGGTCCCAGACGTGGTCGACCGTCGCCGCCAGCAGCCCGTCCTTGTCGCCGAACAGTCGGTACAGCACCGGCTGCTGCACACCGGCCGCCTCGCACACCGCGCGAGTGGACACATCACCACTGGGTGACTGGGCGATCAGCTCGGCCGCCGCTTCGATTATCAGCGATCTCGTGTTCATGTAATCGACGATAACATCGATTCGTAACGCCGACAACAGTCATTTGTTATCGATGAAAACAAGGGCGCCTCCCACCGCGTCGATGCGGTGGGAGGCGCCCTTGCGGTGCCGTGCGGTGGCTCAGGACTGCACGGCGAGTTGGAAGGCCTGCGCGGTGGAGCCGTCGCAGGTCCGCTGGGTGAGCTGGACACTGTTGGTCGCCGCCGTGGCGGCGGTCAGGCACTTGCCGCTGTGCCGGGCGACGAAGTGGTAGCGCCCGCTCGTCTCACGCACCGGCTGCCACTGCTGGTTCGTGCCGCCGGAGTAGGCCCACAGTTGCAGTGGCGCGTTGTCCGCCGTCGAGCGGTCGGTCACGTCGATGACCTGCGCCGGGTTGCCGCGCGCGGTGATCTCCATGTACCCGCTGTCGGTGGAGCGGAACTGGTACTGCTGTGCCGTGGTGCCGTTGCAGGCGTACTGCTGGATCGCCGTCCCGTTGGCCGTGGCCGCCGAACGGGCGTCCACACACGTGCCGTTGCCGCCGTTCTGCACGGAGTACCAGGCGGTCTCGGAGATCGGGGTGTCCGTCGGCGGCGTCGAAGTGTCGCCCCCGCCCAGCCACTTGAGCCCGTTCAGCAGGAACTGGTTCTGGGTGGCGCTCGCGAACGTCGACGACAGCCGCGTGTTGGTCGTGTAGTTCATCGCGTTGTGACCGAAGTTCGCGTACAGCATCTTGTACTTCGTGTTGGTCCACAGGATCGGGTAATACCCGCTGTACCAGGACTGGTTGGGATCCGTGCCGACCGGGAAGCTGCTCGGGTCGATCGACGCCAGGATCTTGATGTCCGGGTTCTGCCGCAGATCGTTGGACCAGCTGTACCACTCGCTGACCGACGAGGTGAACGTGGCCGGCAGGGCGGCGGTGGGCGGGATCGTGTGGTCCTCCACCTTCAGGGTCACCGCGGTCGGACCCCAGGTGTTGGACACGAAGTTCCCCGAGCCGAGGAACGTGTTGTGGTACCAGGACCAGCTCGCCGCGTTCGTCGTGAAGGCGGAGACATGGAAGCCCATGAAGCCGCCGCCACCCCTCATGTACGCCTCGAAACCGGTGCGTTGGGCGGCGGTCTGCGGCAGGTCGTCGAGGAACAGGACGACTTGGTACGCGTTGACCCCGCCGTTGGCGAGCAGGTCCCAGTTGGTGCTGGCCGTGTAGGTGTAGCCGTTCGCCGCGGCCTGCTGCGGGAACCAGACGTTCGCCTCCTTGTCGAAGTCGATGTGCGCCGCGTCGTAGGTGCCGCTGTAGAGCGCGAGGATCTTGAACGGCGTCGCCGCGGTACTCGCCTGGGCCGCGGGCGGTACGGCCGCGAGGCCCAGCAGAGTCGCCAGCAGGAGGAGGACCCGCAGGAGCGCGCGAGTGGAACCGGATCTGATGGTGTTCATGTAGGTGATCGATCCTTTCCGTGCGGTCTACGGGTAGTTGGTCAAGTAGGCGACGTTGGTGCTGGAGTTGGACGGCCCGCCGGTGCTGTTGATGATGTGGCTGATCGTGCCGACCCCGCCCAGCGAGACGGTCACCATGTCGTGGAACTTGACCCCGGACACGCTCGGCACCTCGAAGGCGCGATCGGCGACCACTGCGGAGTTGGAGCTGAAGTAGCAGTAGCTGCCAAGTCCCCAAGCCTCGTGGGTGGTTACGCCGGCGGCGACCTTGTAGGCGGGGTAGCCCTTGCCGGTGCCGTTCATCCAGGAGGCCTGGTTAGGCGGGTCGTAGGGCATCTCGTTCTGGAAGAAGTACGTCCGGCCGCCGTTGCCGTTCCAGACGACCTGGGTCTTCTGGAAGTGCTCGACGAACAGGCCGTACGCCGTCACGTTGGCGGCGTTGACGATCAGCCCGGTGTCCGCCGTGTTGGCGGTCCAGCCGACCGTTCCGGAGTTGCCGTGGTCGGCCCGCCAGATCCAGGTGTGGTCGATGATCGTGTTGGCGCTGTTGATGACAACGGAGTTGGTGGCCTTGCCGACGGTGGCGCCGCCGATGCGGACGAAGACATCGGACAACTGCGTCGGGTCGGAGGCGTGCGTGGCGGTCGAACCGGACGGGCCGATCTGCACCAGCGTCGCGGAGTTGGTGGTGCCCGCGTCGATCAGCAGACCCGCCAGCTCGATGCCGTCCACGTCGGCGGTGGAGATCGCGGTGATCCCGCCGTCCGGCACGAAGGTGGCCAGGCCCATGCCCAGCACGACCGTGTCGGGGCGCGTGATGTTGATCGTCTGGTTGAGGTGGTAGACGCCCGGGGTGACCAGCAGGTTCTTGCCGGCCGCGAGCGCGGTGTTCATGTCGGCCGCGGTGGCGCCGGGCTTGACGATGTAGAACTGGTCGATCGGCAGCGACTTGCCCGCCGGGGTCTTCCCGCTCCACGTGGTGCCGACGGCGTTGGACTGGAGGCCGGGCACGAACACCTGGTAGGCGCCCGCGCTGTCGACGTACAGGAAGGGCTTCTCGCGGATCGTCGGGGAACTGGCGACGTTGGTGTACGTCGGGAAGGACTGGGCGGGTGCGCCCTGGTCGCCGACGAAGACCATGTTCCAGTTGGAGCCGGACCAACTGCCCATCGTGGAGTTGCGGGTGAGGAACTGCTGCTGGGAGCCGGACTGGATCTGGCCGTCGACCTTGGTGTCGGAGATGAAGCCGCCGCTGGACCAACCGCCGTCGTCCAGCGCCAGGTTGCCGCGCACGTGCATGCGCCGGTACGGGGCGGCCTGAGAGACGGCCCAACGGTCGGTGCCACCAGTGGGGTTGACCGACAGGTTCTCGGCGTCGCGCCAGAAGTTCTGCGTCGCGTTGCCCTGGAACCAGTCGGCCTCCGCGTGCACCGCGCCGTTGATGGTCACGTCGTCCGGCGAGAAGCCGAGGCCGGCGACCTGCGTGTAGAAGCCCACGTTGGCGTTCGCGCTGTAGGTACCCGGCTTGAACAGCAGGGCCTGGCGGGCCGAGCCGAACTGGTTGGTCTGCTGCTGGGAGAAGACCGAGTCCAGCTTGGACTGGATGCTCGACGCCGACATCGACGGGTCGAACACCGTCACGTTCGGGCCGAAGTCCGGGGTGCCCGGCGGGTTCGTCGTGGCGCCGCCGAGGGTGAAGGACTGCGCGGCGGTGCCGTTGCAGGTGTACTGCGCCAACTGCACGCTGTCGGCGGTCGACGCGCTCGGCACGTCGAGGCACTTGCCGCTGTTGCGGTTGACGAAGTGGTAGGCGCCGTCGGACTCGACGACCGGGAGCCACTGCTGGTTGTTGCCGCCGGAGTACGTCCACAACTGGATGAGCGCGGAGTCGGCGGTCGAGACGTTGGTGACGTCCCAGGCCTCGGCGCCGTTCAGGTTGCTGTTCACGCGGTAGTAGCCGCCGTCGGTGGCGACCAACTGCCAGTTCTGCGCGGTGCTTCCGTTGCACGTGTACTGCTGGACGGCGGTGCCGTCGGCACTCGCGGCCGAGCGGGCGTCGACACACTTGCCGCTGGCCTTGTTGACCACGGTGGTGTAGCCGGTCGGTATCGCGGCCGCGGCCGTGCTCGCCGCGCTCGCCGAGCCCTGCGCCGCGAACTCGATGCCGGTCACGGTGGTGGCCACGAGCGCGACCGCCGTGAGCGCTCTCGGTATGGCGTGGCGGCCGGACAGTCTTTTCCGTCTGAGCACGGATTCTCCTGTGGTGATGGGGGGTTGGGGAGGAAAGTCGGAGGGGCGTCCGTCAGCCGGTGTACTGGGCGAAGATGCTGGTGAACTGCCAGTTGCTCTGGCTCACGCCCGAGCAGGTGTCGTCGTTCGGGTAGGCGCCCGGGCAGGGCCGGTCACGGTTGGCCGACCAGAACGTCAGCCGCGCGAGGTGGTGCGCCTGCGCGTAGCCGAGGATGGTCTGGAAGTCGGCGGTGGTGACGGTCTCGTTGTTGTCGGTGATGCCGTTCATCGAGGAGATGCCCATGTCCCGGTAGGCCGCGTCGTCGCTGTAGCCGTACGCGTTCTTCAGCGCGGTCTTGAGACCCTCGGCCGCCCGCTGGGTGAGCGTGCCCATGTTCTGGCCCGCGCCGCCGAAGTCGAACGGCATGATCGTCCAGGCGTCCACGGTCAGCCCGGAGGAGGCGGCCCGGTTGATGAGACTCGTGTCGGGACCGCTCTGCCCGGTGCCGATGGTGACGTACACCTTGATGCCCGGGTTGTTGGCCTTGACGGTCTTGAGCGCGTCCACGGTCCGCTGCTGCACGGTCCCGTTGCTGTACGCGTCGGCCTCGATGTCGATGTCGATGGCCTTCAGCGAGTAGGCGCTGATGACCTTCTGGTACGCCGCCGCCAGTTCGCCCGCGCTGGAGCATGAGCTCTCCAGCTTGTTGCCGCTGTAGCCGCCGAAGGACGGGACGACGTCACCGCCGTTGGCGCGCACGGTGTTGATGGTCGACTGGTCGACTCCGCCGGTCAGCGCCCGGCCGCCGTCCCACTGCGGGTTGCAGTAGCCGTTGCTCAGGACGAACGCGAGCGTGAACCACTTCACGCCGGTCGCGTTCATGACAGTCGTAGGGCTGGGCGGGTTCCCCCAGCCGTTGTAGAGGTACGGGGCGACGGCCATCGGCGCGGTCGTGGGCGGGGTCGTGCCGCCGGCGGCGGGGGCCGTCCACTTCTGGTTGGCGGCGCCGGAGCAGGTCCAGATCTGGGTGCGGGTGCCGTTGGCCGAGGTGTTGCCCGTGACGTCCAGGCACTTGTTGGCGGCCGGGTTCACGATGTCGCGCGCGGCCGTGACCGTCCACTGCTGGTTGGCGCTGCCGCCGCATGTCCAGAGCTGGAGCTGGGCGCCGTTGGCCGTCGAACTGCCGGTGATGTCGAGGCACTTGCCGAGGGCGCGGATGGTTCCGTCGGAACCGACCGTCCACTGCTGGGCGGCGGTGCCGTTGCAGTCGTAGATCTGTACGGCCGTGCCGTCGGCGGAGCCGGCTCCGGCGACGTCGAGACACTTGCCGCCGAGGCCGGTGATGGTGCCGGTCGCGGCCGAGGCGGAGGGGGCTGCGAGGGTGCCGACGGCGGTGAGGCCGAGGGAGAGCGCGAGGGCGCAGCGCAGGGCGAGGCGTTGCATGACGAGGGCCCTTTCGTCCTGGGGTGGGGGGTGGACGCCGCCGGCTTGAGGGCGGTGAGACGTGAACACGGGTGTTCACATATGTGAGCGAGGAATGCATTCATGGGAGGTCTGTTGGCTGGTGAACCTAAAGGTCTGCACCAAAGCCGTCAAGAGGTGCGACCGGAGAAGTCCCGCACGTCATGGCTGAGTTGAGAAGTTGTAAGCGAAGGAAAAGAAATCACCAGGACCATTGGGTGGCCGGTTCTCACAGGTCACACTGTGCAAGATCTGTGATGATCGTCAGGGTGCGCATGTCGGAGGAACCATGAACACAACGGGGACCACAGAGGTCGCGGTGCGGCACATCCTCAGTGACAAGGTCACGGGCGGAATCCTGACACCGAAGAAGCGCACGATCACCTGGACCGACGCGCACTACGTGGTCAAGCGGCCCCCGTCGGGCAAGCACACGGTGGAGCTGACCTGCACCGAGTGCTCGGCGTCCCTGCTGGCCGAGGTCCGCGACCACTCCACCACGCGCACACTCGCGACCATCCTGCGCATCGTCGGGGCGCTGTGCCTGATCGCCTTCGTCACCGCGTTGGCCTACGCCGTCCACGAGGGCGGCAAGACCCTCCCCGAGGGGCAGTCGCTGCCGGTCCTCTTCTCCGTCAGCGTCGTCGCCATCTTCGTCACCTTCGTGGCCGCGCCCGTGTTCTACATCCGCGGCAGCAACTACAACGGCGTCAGCATCCTCGACGCCCCCAAGCCGCGCCGCGGACACCGGATCGTGCCGGTGCGGGTGGTGAAAAAAGTCCCGCGAACCGGCCGTTAACCCGGGCGGGTTCGGCGGGCCGGTCCAGCGGGAGCTGCGGGTGGCCGTCGGCGGTCCTGCCTGCGACACCCGGACGGAATCTCCCGGCGGGTGGCAGAATCAACGGCGTGGATCGGGGGATCCTGGAGCGCGAGCCCCAATTGGCGCTACTGGCATCGGCCGCACGTGAGGCGGCGGACGGGGCCGGATCCGTGGCGCTCGTCTTCGGCGAGGCCGGCATCGGCAAGTCGAGCCTGGTGAAAGCGATGCCGGGCCAACTGCCCCCGCGCTCGCGCATCCTCCTGGGGCAGTGCGACGACCTCGCCACCCGCCGCCCCCTCGGCCCGTTCCGCGACCTCGTCGGCAGCGTCGGTGCCGAACTCGCCCACGCCGTCGTCGAAGGCGGTGACCGCCAGCGCGTCTACGAAGCACTGCTGGAGGAGCTGGCCGGGATACCGCGTCCGACGGTACTCGTCGTGGAGGACGTCCACTGGGCCGACGAGGCCTCAATGGACGCCCTACGCTTCCTGGTGCGGCGGATGGCACAGCTTCCCGCCGTACTCGTCCTCACCTACCGGGACGACGAACTCAGCCGTGAGCATCCGCTGCGGCACCTGCTGGGCCAGGCGTCCCGCGCCGACCGCGTGCACCGGCTGCCGCTGGCCCGCCTCTCCAAGTCGGCGGTACGCACGCTCAGTTCGGCCAGCCGGCTCGACCCGGCGCACGTGTACGAGGTGACCTCGGGCAACCCTTTTTTCGTCACCGAGGTCCTGGCGGCCGGCGGCACCGGGGGAGTGCCGCCGACGGTCGTCGACGCGGTGCTCGCCCGGCTGCGCGGACTCGACGGCCGGAGCGTGGACGCGCTGGAGCAGCTCGCCGTCCTGCCCTCCGCCGTCGAACGACCCCTGGTCGACGCCCTGTTGCCGGACGGCGTCGCCGGACTGGCCGCGGCCGAACAGCGCGGACTGCTCACCGTCACCCCCGAACGGGTCGTATTCCGGCACGAGTTGATCCGGCGCGCCATCGCCGACTCCCTGCCCGCGGCCCGCCGCATCGACCTCAACCGGGGCGCCCTCACCGCGCTCGTGGCCCGGCCGGGCTCCGACCCGGCCCGCATCGTCCACCACGCCGCGCAGGCGGGCGACCAGGACGCCATCGCCCGCTACGGCCCCCACGCGGCCCGGGACGCCACCGAGGCGGGCTCCCACCGCGAGGCCGCCGCCCATCTGCGGCTCGTGCTGCGCCACCGCCACCGCTACACCCCCGCCGAACTCGCCGACCTGCTCGAACGCTACGCGGTGGAGTGCTACACCATCGCCGACTCCGTCGAGGCCGTCGCCGCCCAGCGCGACGCCGTGGCCCTGCGCCGCTCGCTGGGCGACACCCTCGCGCTCGGCGCCGACCTGCGCTGGCTGTCCCGCATCCACTGGTGGGCGGGCCACGCGGAGGAGGCCCAGGACGCGGCACGGGAAGCCATCGCCGTCCTCGAACACGCCGGTGACGACCGGCTGTTGGCGCTCGCGCTCAGCAACACCGCCCAACTGCGGATGCTGTCCGACCGGTACGCCGAAGCCATCGAGCACGGCGAACGCGCCATCGCCCTGGCCCGGCGCACGGACGACGCCGCGATCCTCGCCCACGCCCTCAACAACGTGGGCGCCGCCCGCTGGCGCAGCGGAGACCCGGACGGGCGACGGCAGTTGGAGGAGAGCCTCGCCGTGGCGCTCGCCGCGGGCGAGGTCGAACACGCCTGCCGGTCCTACGCCAACATCATCTGGTCCCTCCTCGACAACCTCCGGTACACCGAGGCCGACCGCTATCTGCCCCCGGCCATGGAACTCGCCGACCGCGCCGAGCACTTGGGGTTCCTCAACTACCTCCACGTCGAGCAGGCCATGCGCCGGCTCGCCGCCGCCGACTGGGACGACGCCGAACTGCACGCCGAGTACGGGATGCACGACTTCGTACCGGCCCGCTGCCCGGCGCTGACCGTCCTGGCGCGCGTGCGGGTCCGGCGCGGCAGGACGGGCGCCGACGAACTCCTCACCCAGGCCTGGGAGATCGCCGTACGCGCCGGGGAGTTGCAGCGCACCGGCCCGGTGGCGGCCGTACGGGCGGAGGCGGCCTGGCTGCGCGGCGACCCGGCGGCGGTGGCTGCCGCGGCCGGTCCGGTCCACGCGCAGGCGGGGCGGTTGGACTACGGGCCGTACCGGGCCGAACTCGGCTACTGGCTCGGCAAGGTGGGGCACTCCGTGCCCGTCCACGACAGCGATCATCCGTACGCGCTCCAGGCGGCCGGGGAGTGGAAGCGCGCTGCGGACCTGTGGCAGCAGGCCGGCTGCCCCTACGAACACGCCGCCGCGCTCGCGGAGAGCCCCGACCCGGCCGACAAACTCACCGCGCTCGCCCGGCTCGACGCACTCGGCGCCGAACCCCTCGCCCGCCTCGTCCGCGCCGAGCTGCGCGACCTCGGCGTCCGCCGCATCCCGCGCGGCCCGCACGCGGCGACCCGGGGCAACCCGGCCGGGCTCACGGAACGCCAACTCCAGGTCGTACGACTGCTCGTGGGCGGTCTGACCAACCCGGAGATCGCGGATCGCCTCGTCGTGTCCGTGCGGACCGTCGACAACCACGTGCGGGCCGTACTGGAGAAGCTGGACGCACCCACCCGACGGCAGGCAGCCGCCCGCGCCACGGAGCTCGGTCTGCTGCCGGACGGCGAAACGTAGGTACCCGACGGCCCCGAGCTGGGTGACGCGCACGGATGACCGTGCGGTTCCGGGCGAAATAGAACAAGCAGGTCATCCAGTGCACCACGAAACGGGGGACCGCATGACCAGCACACCGGCACAGAACGCTCGCCGTGAACTGACCGGCTTCACCGGGGAGTTGATCGGCCCGGACGACGCCGCCTACCCGGAGGCCCGCGCCGTCTACAACGCGATGATCGACAAACGGCCCGCGCTGATCGCGCGCTGCGCCGACGCGGACGCCGTGGCCCGCGTGATCGCCTTCGCCCGGACGCACGACCTGCCCCTCGCGGTGCGCGGCGGCGGCCACCACGGGGCCGGACTCGGCAGCGTCGACGGGGGAGTCGTCGCCGATCTCTCCCCGCTGAAGGACATCCACGTGGACCCCGAGGCCCGTACCGTCCGGGTCGGCGGCGGCTGCGTGTGGGGCGAGGTGGACCGCGCCACCAACGCGCACGGACTCGCCACGCCCAGCGGCATCATCTCCACCACCGGCGTCGGCGGCATCGCCACCGGCGGCGGGCTCGGCCACCTCACCCGCAAGTGCGGGCTGACCATCGACAACCTGCTGGAGGCCGACCTCGTCCTGGCCGACGGCAGTCAGGTGCGGGCGAGCGCCGACGAGAACAGCGACCTGTTCTGGGCGGTCCGGGGCGGCGGCGGCAACTTCGGCGTCGTCACCTCGTTCCTGTTCCGCCTCCACGAGATCAGCACGGTCGTCGCCGGACCCACCTTCTGGCCGGTCGAGATCAGCGCCGAAGTCCTCACCGCCTACCGGGACTTCCTCCCGAACGCGCCCCGCGAGCTGAACGCCTTCTTCCTGTACGGCAGCGTGCCGCCCGCCCCGCCGTTCCCCGAGGAGCTGCACCTGCGCAAGACGGCCGGCGTCGTATGGTGCTACACCGGCGGCGACACCGAGGCCGCCGCACGTGAGATGGCGCCCCTGCTCGACGCACTGCCCGCACCGCTGCTGCACGCGGCCGGACCGATGCAACACCCCGACATGCAGGGCATGTTCGACGGGCTCTACCCGCCCGGCGACCAGTGGTACTGGCGCGCCGACTTCGTCAACGACATCCCCGACGATGCCGTGGAACTCCACGCGAAGTTCGGCGCCGAGGTCCCCACCCCGCAGTCCACGATGCACCTTTACCCGATCGACGGCGCCGCCCACGACGTCGGCAACGACGAGACCCCGTGGGCGTATCGCGACGCACGCTGGGCGTCCGTGTTCGCCGGCGTCGACCGGGACCCCGCCAACACCGGACTCATCAAGAGGTGGGCCGTCGACTACCAGGAGGCCCTGCACCCGTACTCGGCGGGCGGCGCCTACGTGAACATGATGATGGACGAGGGACAGGAACGTGTCCGGGCCAGCTACCGCGGCAACTACGAGCGGCTGGCCCGCATCAAGGCCGACCGGGACCCGGACAACGTCTTCCGTCTGAACCAGAACATCCACCCGGCCCCGAAACCGCGCTACGAGACCCGCCCGTAACACCGGCTCCGAGGCCGGGCCGGCCTCACGCGTTCGGGTCGAACGAGATGCCGGACGGCTCGGCGATGGACAGCGCGTAGTTGAAGTCGCTGTCCCTGATCTTCAGCGTCGCCGAGCCGAAGTCCGCGGCCAGGAGCTTGTCCTTGAGGCCGGCCGGGTAGCCGTTCCAGCCCACCAGACGCGGGTAGAACCAGTTGCCGGTGGCGTTCTCCGCGGGCTCGTCGTTGGTGTTGGCGAAGCGGAAGTCGTGCGAGCCGATGCCGTCCTTGTGGTAGACGATCTTGGGGTGTGTGCCGTCGAAGCGCACCCCCGAGGCCGCCGACACCTGGTACGCGGAGTGCTGCGACACCGACACGTACTGGACCGTGTTGTCCTTGATCCACACCACGACGTGCTCCCAGTCGTGGGTGTGCCCGATCGCCGCCGGGCCCAGGGTGACCTGGTCCTTCTCGAAGTAACTGGCGTACATCACCGCGCACCAGTCGTTGTTGCACTTCGTGCGGGAGTACGTGTTGGCGTTGTTCAACTGGGCCATGTCGTGGCAGTGCCCGTTGACGTCGCCGCCGAGCTTGAGCCCGGGGTTGATGGTGCCGTCCAGACCGATGGCGGCCGTGGCGTAGCAGCCGTCGCCGTCGTAGTCGTAGGCCGGGGAGAAGGTCTGCTCCTGGCCGTCGGCGTTCTGCGGGAGCAGGGTGAGCACGTTGGCCTGGGCGGCCGTCGCCTGCCCGATCACGAGGGCGAGCGCACCGAGGACGGTGACGACGGCGGAGCGGCGAAGACGCCGGCCGCGGGACTTCGGGGCTCTCGCAGGGCTGGCGGTGGGGGGTGTCAGTTCGGGCACGCCGACTCCAGTTCTGGGCTGTGGGGGCGCTACTGGATGCGCCAGGTCCAGACCTTCGCAGTCGGATGTGCACACGTCAACACCCTTGCGGTGTACGGGCTTTGGCGCACCGCTGAACTCTCCTGCCTGTGCTTTCCCTGTGTTCCCACGGCTCTTGGCGCGACCATGGCCCTCGGCGAACAGGTGCGCTAATTTGAGGTCCACGGCACAGGTGAATGGGCACCCGTGGCGAATGCGGGAGGTTCCGGTTGACCCCGGCACAGCTTCGGGCCTTCGCTGCGACCGTCCGCCTCGGTTCCGTGAAGGCCGCCGCGGCCGATCTCGCCGTGACCGAGTCGGCCGTGTCGATCCACATCGCGCATCTGCGCAGGGAACTCGGCGACAAGCTCTTCGCCCGCACGGCCAACGGGCTCGCGTTCACGCCCGGCGGGCTGCGGCTGGCCAGCCGGGCCGCCGAGCTGCTGGGACTCCAGGACCGCACGATCCTCGAAGTGAGACAGGCCGGCTCCGCCCGACGGTTGCTGCGCGTCGCCGCGTCGAGCCTGTTCGCCGAGCACGCGGCGCCCGGACTGATCGAACTGTTCGCCGGGCGCGCCGACGACCTCGACGTCGAACTGAGCGTGCACAGCCCGCAGAACTTCGCCTCCCTGCTGCTCAACCGCTCCGTCGACGCGGCGGTCGGGCCTCGCCCCGCCACCCTCGACGACGCGATGACCTGCACGCCCTTCCTCAACTACCAGGTCATCGCCGTCGTAGGACCCGACCATCCGCTCGCCACCGCGGCGAGTGCCGGTGCGGCCGAACTGCGCGGCCAGACCTGGTTGTTGGGGCCCTCGGCGGTCGGGCGGACGGGCATGGTGCCATCGGTGCTTCGTCGGCTGGGCATCCCCGAACACAACCAGCGGATCTTCCAGAGCCATGCCGCGTCCGTCGACGAGGCCAAGCGCGGCAAGGGAGTTGCTCTCGCGGTCGCCTTCGCCGTGACGAAGGACCTTGCCGAGGGTGACCTTCGCCAACTCGCCGGTCCCCAGCTTCCTGCCCGTGGCTCTTGGAATCTGCTCACTCTTCCCGATCGTGAAGCGGCGTCCACTGCCGCGGAGTTGCGGCGGTTTGTCACCACGCCGCGGGCTACGCAGGCGATGTTGCGTGGTGCGGGGGTTACGGCGGGGCGGTTTCGGCCGGCGATTCATGTGACGTTGTGGAGTTGAATGCTCCGATGGGTCTGTAGTCGTTTTTCCGCGGGCCGGTGGGGGCTGGGCGCGCAGTTCCCACCGGCACTGGGAGGCGCGCTCCGCGCAGCCTCCCGAGCTTTGCGATCTCGGCCGGCACTTGTAGCAGTGCGCCGAAGCTGTCGGCCGGTAGGAGCAGGTCGATGTACGGCAGGGCCGCCGCCATCGTCGTCGTGCAGGGGGCGAAGCCGGGGGCTGCGGCTCGGGGGTTGAGCCAGATCACCGTGTGGGCGCGGCGGCGCAGCCTGGCCATGACCGTGGACAGTCGGTGCGGGGGATCGCCGTCCCAGCCGTCCGAGGCGATCAGTACGACCGCGCCGCGCAGGGCGCCGCCGTGGTGCGAGGCGAGGAGTGTGCCCAGGCAGTGGGCGATGCGGGTGCCGCCGAACCGGTCGGTGACCCGCTCGGTCGCCTCGTCGAACGCCTCCTGCGCCGAGTGGTGCGCGAGTACCGGTGTGAGCCGGGTCAACGACGTCGCGAACGCGAAGACCTCGGCACGGGACGTCAGTGCGAGGGCCCGCATCAGGTACAGGTATGCCACCGTCTGGGCCTGCATCGACCGGCTCACGTCACACAGCACCACGACCCGGCGCGGCCGGTCCACCGGCCCCGCCCGGACCAGGCGTACGGGCTCCCAGCCGGTGCGCCGGGCCTGCGCCAGCGTCTCCCGGACCGCCACCCGATGGCCGCCCGCCCGCACGGTGAGGCGACGGGTGCGGCGCACGGGCCACTCCCGCAGTCGCGCCTCCAGCCAGTGGCCGAGCAACTCGGCCTGTTCCGGGCTCAGTTCGCCGAACGGTGTGTCCACCTCGGCCGCCAGATCGCTCGGCAGGCGCTCGGGCATGGTGAGGACGTGGTCCGCACGGTGGTCGGCGGTGTCCACGGCGGGCGGCAGGGTGATCCACGGCAGACCCGAACCGCCGACGGGGTCACCGCCGCGGGGGTCGGCGCCCCCGGAGTCCTTGCCGCCGACCCCCGCCTCCTGCCCGTTGCGGCGCGCGTTCGGGTCGAGGGCGAGAACGGACTGTCCGAAGACCGCGTCGAAGACCTGGTCGAAGCGGGCCAGTTCGGGATGGTCGCGTACGAGGGTGACGCGCGCCGTCCAGTACAGCGAGGTGCGCGTCACGGGCGGGGCCGCCGCGAGCGCGAGCACGAAGTCCCGGGCGGCGGTCGGACCCACCGGCACGCCGTGGTCCCTGAGCCGGGCGGCCAGTGCGGTGGCGAAGGCGGCCCGGTCGACGGCGGGCAGCAGCGGACCAGTCGGTGTCGTCGGACCAGTCGGCGTCATCGGACCAGCAGATAGACCACCACTGCGATGACGACGGCCGCGACGACGACGGGGATCAGCCGCTTGTACACCGATGCGCCGGCCACACTCATCAGGTTCAGCGGCTCGGCCGCCGCCGGCTGTGCCACGGGTGCCGGAACCGTCTCCGGCACCTGCTCCGCCTCCGCCTCCGGTTGGTCCTGCGTCGCCAGCAACTGCGTCTCCACGTTCGCCACGAACTGCGCGAACAGCTTCTCCGAGATCTCCTGGATCATGCCGCTGCCGAACTGGGCGAGCCTGCCGCTGATGTTGAGGTCCGTGCTGACCGTCACGACCGTGCCCGCGCCCTCGCCGCGCAGCCGGGCGTCGACCGTCGCGGAGGCGTTGCCACCCCCGCGCATGTCCTTGCCGGCCGCGCTGATCACGGCGTGGTGGGCACTCTCGTCCCGTTCCACGAAGCGCGCCGTTCCCGTGAACTGGCTGATCATGGGCCCGACTTTGACCTTGACCTTGCCCCGGTGGACATCGCCGTCGACGCCGGTGAGTTCGGCGCCGGGCATGCACGGGGCGAGGGCCTCCAGATCGGTGAGCGCCTGCCAGGCCCGCTCGACCGGCACACCGACGCTGAACTCGTTGTCGATCTTCATGGTCTCCTCGCTTCTTCGGGATAGCCGAGCGTGTCGAGGGCCCCGACGACGGCGATGCGGTCGTCCGGACTCTTGGCGACCGTGCTGAGCGTGCGGACGATGTCGTCGCGGGCCAGCCGCGCGACCCGCAGCGCCGCGAGGGCGGAGACCCAGTCGATGGCCTCCGCCATGCCGGGCGCCTTGTCGAGGTCCAACTCCCGCACCCGGCCGATGAATTCGGTCGTGGACGCGATCAGCGGCTCGTTCGCGGCCGGTACCGTGCGGCGCAGGATCTCCGCCGTGCGTTCGGGCGTCGGGAAGTCGATCCAGTGGTAGAGGCAGCGCCTGCGCAGCGCGTCGTGGAGTTCCCGGCTGCGGTTCGACGTGAGCACCACGACGGGCGGTCGTACGGCGGTGAAGGTGCCCAACTCCGGGACGCTGATGGACCGTTCGCCCAGGAACTCGAAGAGCAGCGCCTCGAACTCGTCGTCGGCCCGGTCGATCTCGTCGATCAACAGCACGGGCGGCAGCGGGCCTTGATGGCGCACCGCCCGCAACAGGGGCCGGTCGAGCAGGAATTCCGCGCTGAACAGATCGGCGTCGGACAGCTCTCGCCCGTGCGCCTCGGTGAGCCGGACGGCGAGCAGTTGGCGCTGGTAGTTCCGCTCGTACAGCGCCTCGCCCGCCGTCAGCCCCTCGTAGCACTGGAGCCGGATCAGCGGGGTGTCCAGGGCCTTGGCGAGAGCCTTGGCGGCGCTGGTCTTGCCCACGCCGGGCTCGCCCTCCAGCAGCAGCGGCCGGTCGAGCAGGGTGGCGAGGAGGAGGGCGGTCGCCGTGCCGTCGTCGACGAGGTGGCCGACCTCGTCGAGCCGCCGCCGTACGTCGTCGGCATCCGTGAAGAGTTCGCTCACCCGGTGGCCCGCCCACCCGCGGACCAGCGGTCCCGGCAGCCCGTCCCGCAGAACCAGAACTCACCCTCGCCGGTGGTGAGATGGGGTGTCTCGGGGCTCACGGTCACGGTCATGCCGCACACCGGGTCCACGGCCTGGGAAGGGCGCTCGGGCACGGGGGCCTTGGCCGCGTGGACGACTCGCACCACGTCCGCGAGGATCGACAGCGCGATCTCCGGTGGTGTACGAGCGCCGATGTCCAGCCCGGCGGGAGCCTGGACGCGGGCCCGTTCCGCCTCCGTCAGGCCGAGTTCGTCGAGCAGGGCGGCGGCACGGCGGTGGCTGGCGACCAGGGCGATGTGCCCGACACCCGCGTCGAGGGCGGCGCGCAGGGACTCCGCGTCGCCCCGGCCCTGTCCGGCGACGATCACCGCCGCCGTGTACTCGGAGGGCGGACCATCGGGCAGTGAGCGGGCCGTGGCGTAGCCCAGCAGAGCGGCGAAGGCTACGCAGGCCTCCGCGACAGGGGTGGTCCCGACGACCTCGATCAGCGGCGGCGGCAGCACCGGCTCCAGGAAAATCTCCAACGCGCCGCCGGACAGGCAGGGGTTGATGACGACCCGCGCCCCGGGCGTCTCGGGGAACTCGGCGTCCCCCTGCGGCAGCACGCGCAGCAGCAGCGGTCCGCCGTCGTGCAGGGCGCCCAGCGCGGCCGTACGGACGGAGCCCTCCGCGCACTGGCCGCCGACGAAGCCGTCGATGGTGCCGTCGCCGTGGACGATGGCCTCGTCGCCCGGGTGCGCCGAGGCGGGTGCCTGGGCGCGGACCACGCGCGCGTGGACGAACGGCACGCGCCGCTCGGTGAGTTCGAGCGCGCGGGCACTCAACTTGCCGGTCATCACAGCCACCTTCAGATCGGCGGAGTCGGTCGGCCCTGCATCGCCTCCCACACCCGCGAGGGTGTGAGCGGCATGTCCGCGTGCCGGATGCCGTACGGCTTCAGCGCGTCGACCACCGCGTTGACGATCGCGGGCGGCGAGCCGACCGTCGCGGACTCGCCGACCCCCTTGGCGCCGATGGGGTGGTGCGGGGACGGAGTGACGGTGAACCCGGTCTCCCAGTCCGGGACTTCGAGCGCGGTCGGGATCAGATAGTCCATGAGCGAGCCGCTGAGGCAGTTGCCGTCCTCGTCGAAGGAGATCATCTCCATCAGCGCCATGCCGACGCCGTCGGTGAGCCCGCCGTGCACCTGCCCCTCGATGATCATCGGGTTGATCCGGGTGCCGCAGTCGTCGACGGCGACGAAGCGGCGGACGGTGACCTTCGCCGTGCCCGGGTCGATGTCGACGACGCAGATGTACGCGCCGTGCGGATAGGTGAGGTTCTCCGGGTTGTAGCAGATCTGCGCCTCAAGACCGCCCTCCACACCCTCGGGCAGATCGCCCGCGCCGTGCGCCCGCATCGCGATGTCCTGGATGGTGACCGAGGCCTCCGGGTCGCCCGCGACATGGAACGAACCCTTCTCCCACTCCAGGTCCGCGACCGACACCTCCAGCATCCCGGAGGCGATCAGCCGTGCCTTGTCCCGCACCTTGCGGGCGACCAGCGCGGCGGCGGCGCCCGATACGGGGGTGGAACGGCTGCCGTAGGTGCCCAGGCCGAACGGTGTCTGGTCGGTGTCGCCGTGCACCACGTCGATGTCCTGGGGCGGGATGCCGAGTTCCTCGGCGACGATCTGCGCGAACGTCGTCTCGTGTCCCTGCCCCTGCGACTGCACCGAGAGCCGTACGACCGCCTTGCCGGTCGGATGCACCCGCAGTTCGCAGCCGTCGGCCATGCCGAGGCCGAGGATGTCCATGTCCTTGCGGGGTCCCGCGCCGACCGCCTCGGTGAAGAACGAGACGCCGATGCCCATGAGTTCACCGCGGGCCCGCTTCTCGGCCTGCTCGACGCGCAGCGCGTCGTAGCCGGCGAGTTCCTTCGCCAGTTCCATGGTGGGCGCGTAGTTGCCGGAGTCGTAGACCCAGCCCGTCTTGGTGCGGAAGGGGAACTGCTCGGGCCGGATGAAGTTCTTCATCCTCAACTCGACCGGATCCATGGCGAGTTCGTACGCGAGACAGTCGACGATCCGCTCGATCAGGTACACGGCCTCGGTGATGCGGAACGAGCAGGCGTAAGCGACCCCGCCGGGCGCCTTGTTGGTGTAGACGGCGGTCATCTTGCAGTGGGCGGCCTCGATGTCGTAACTGCCGGTGAAGACGCCGAAGAAGCCGGCCGGGTACTTCACGGGTGCGGCCGTACCGTTGAACGCGCCGTGGTCGGCGAGGACTTGGGTGCGGACGGCGAGGATGCGTCCGTCGCGGGTGGCCGCTATCTCGCCGCGCATCACGTAGTCGCGGGCGAAGCCGGTGCTGATGAGGTTCTCCGCGCGGTCCTCCATCCACTTCACCGGCTTGCCGGTGAGCAGCGAGCCGACGATCGCGCACACGTAACCGGGGTAGATCGGCACCTTGTTGCCGAAGCCGCCGCCGATGTCGGGGGAGACGACCCGGATCTTGTGCTCCGGGAGTCCGGCGACGATCGCGTAGAGGGTGCGGTGGGCGTGCGGGGCCTGGGTGGTGGACCAGAGGGTGAGGCGTCCGTCGACCTGGTCGAAGTCCGCGACCGCACCGCACGTCTCCATGGGGGCCGGGTGCACGCGCGGGTAGACGATGTCCTCGGTGACCACGACGTCCGCACGGGCGAACACCGCCTCGGTCTCTGCCTCGTCGCCGGTCTCCCAGTCGAAGCAGTGGTTGTCGGCCTTGCCCTCCAGGTCGTCGCGGATGACGGGCGCGTCGGGGGAGAGGGCGGTGCGGACGTCGATCACCGGGTCGAGCGGCTCGTACTCGACGTCGATCAACTCCAGTGCGTCCCGGGCCGCGTAGCGGTCTTCTGCCACGACGAAGGCGACCTCCTGGCCCTGGAAGCGGACCTTGTCGGTGGCCAGGACCGCCTGCACGTCGTTCGAGAGGGTCGGCATCCACGCCAGGCCCTTCTCGGCGAGCATCGCGCCGGTGACGACCAGGCGGACCTTCGGGTGGGCCTCGGCGAGGGTGGTGTCGACGGAGAGGACCCGGGCGTGCGCGAACGGCGAGCGCAGGATGGCCAGATGGAGCATGCCGGGCAGATCGAGGTCGTCGACGTAGCGGCCCTTGCCGCGGACGAAGCGCGGGTCCTCCTTGCGCAGCATCCGGCCGTGGCCGCAGGGCTTCTTGTCGTTGTCGACGAACGCGGTGCGGTGGCCGTTCTCGGAGACGGCGGTCATGAGGCGCTCCCCGAAGCCGAAGCCGAAGCCGAAGTGGCCTGTGTTTCCAGGGAGGTTCGGGTCCCGGCCTCCTCGGCCGCCGCCCACCGGACGGAACGGACGATGGTCGCGTAACCGGTGCAGCGGCAGATCTGCCCGGAGATCGCCTCCCGGATCTCCGTGTCGGAGGGGTCGGGGTTGCGGTCCAGCAGCGCACGCGCGGTCATCATCATGCCGGGGGTGCAGAAGCCGCACTGGAGGCCGTGGCACTCGACGAACCCGCGCTGTACCGGGTCGAGTTCACCGTTCTGCTCGAGTCCCTCCACGGTGCGCACCTCGTGCCCGCCCGCCATCGCGGCCAGCACGGTGCAGGACTTGACCGGTTCGCCGTCCAACCACACCACGCACGTACCGCAGTTGCTGGTGTCGCACCCCCAGTGGGTGCCGGTCAGCCGGAGGTGGTCGCGCAGGAAATGGACCAGCAGCAGCCGCCCCTCGATCTCCCGGGTGACCTCTTCGCCGTTGACCGTCATGCTGACCTGCACGATCACACCTCCTGTCCGTCGATGCGGGCCACCGACCGGCGCAGCACGCGCACGGTCAACTCCCGTGCCAGATGGCGTTTGTACTCGGCGCTGCCGCGCCGGTCGGTCACGGGGGAGCAGGACTCGGCGGCGATGTCCCCGGCCTGTCCGTAGAGTTCCTCGGTCGGGCGCCGGCCGCGCAGGGCGTCGGCGATGCCGGGGATGCCGGCCGTGTTGGGTCCCACGGCGGCGAGCCCCACCCGGGCGTCGGCGATCAGTCCGTCGCCGTCCAGCCACACGGCGGCACCGGCCGAGACCACCGCCCAGTCACCGGCCCGGCGTTCGACCTTCTCGTATGCGCTGGACCCGTTCGGGCGCACCGGGAAGCGGACCTCGGTGAGGATCTCGGCGTCGCCCACGGCGGTCTCGTACGGGCCGCGGTGGAAGTCCTCCATGGACACCACCCGTTGGCCGTCCACGCCCTGGATCACGCAACTGGCGTCGAGCGTCGTACAGACCGCGGAGAGGTCCTCGGACGGGTCGGCCTGGCACAGGGAGCCGCCGAGCGTGCCCCGGTTGCGCACCACGGGGTCGGCGATGACGCGCTCGGCGTCACGGAACACCGGGAAGGCGGCGGCCAGTTCGTCCGACTCCAGCAGCTCGCGGTGCCGGGTCATCGCGCCGATGCGGATCAGCCCGGGCTCGACCCGGACGTAACCCAGTTCGTCGTGCAGGTCGTTGATGTCGATCAGGTACTCGAAGTTGGCCAGCCGCAACTTCATCATCGGGATCAGACTGTGCCCGCCGGCCACCAGCCGTGCCGTGTCGCCCAGTTGGTCGAGGAGCGCGACCGCCTCACCCACGCTGCCGACCCGCTGGTACTCGAACGGAGCGGGAACCTGCATACCGCAATCCCCCTGTCCTGCACGGCAGTTGGCCGGTCGGCCGGGTGCCGTGTCCGGGCCTCATTGGGCGCCCGGCGGACAGGGGTGTCAACGGCTGGTTAACCGTTCACTTAAGTTGCCTGTCCCGGGGAAGCGGGCACGTCGTCGAGGAAGTCCGCGGAGGGGACGAAGAAGAGACTCCCGGTGACGGCCGTGGAGAAGTCCAGGATGCGGTCGTGGGACGCGGAGTCGGTGCCCAGGAACATGTTGCGCAGCATCTGCTCGGTGACCGAGGGCGTGCGGGCGTACCCGATGAAGTAGGTGCCGAACTCGCCCTGTGCCGCGCTGCCGAACGGCATGTTGTCGCGCAGGATCTTCCGTTCGGTGCCGTCCGGGCCCGTGATGACGTTGAGCGCGATGTGCGAGTCGGCCGGTTTGACGTCGTCGTCCATCTCCATGTTGGTCAACTTCGAGCGTCCGACGGCCCGTTCCTGCTGCTCCACCGTCAACGCGTTCCAGGCCGCCATGTCGTGGACGTACTTCTGCACGATCACATAGCTGCCGCCCGCGAACTCCGGGTCCTCGCCGCCGACCACCACCGCCTGGCGGGCAACGTCCCCGACGGGGTTCTCGGTGCCGTCGACGAAGCCCAGCAGATCGCGCACGTCGAAGTACTGGAACCCGGACACCTCGTCGCGCACGACGACCGCGCCGCCCAGCCGGCCCATGATCTCGGTGACCAACTCGAAGCACAGGTCGGCCCGTACGGCCTTGATGTGGAACAGCAGGTCGCCCGGGGTGGAGACGGCGGTGTGGCGGTCGCCGGTGAGTTCGCGGAACGGGTGCAGCTCGGCGGGGCGCGGACCGTCGAACAGGCGGTCCCACGCCTGAGATCCGACACCGGTCACGCAACTGAGCCGCCCGTCCGGCGCGCGGAACCCGATGGAACGGATCAACCCGCCCAGATCGCCGAGGAGTTGGCGGACCGTCTCCTCGCCGCCCGGCTCCACGGTGACGACGAGGAAGGTCGCGCTGGGAGTCAGGGACTCCAGCACCGCCTGCGTGGTTGGAACGGTCCCCTCGCCGCCGACGGTGCCGTCCGTGCTCTCCACCGAGCCGTCAACTGTCATGTACTCCACGCCTCCGCTGCGTTCTCCGAGGCGCCCGGCGGCACCTCGGAACTCAGCCGAGTTTCCCAGTCCGCGCGTCCTGCCACAGATCCACCCCGCCGTCGACGGCGTACGAGTCGATCTCGGCCAGCTCCTCGGCGCTGAAGTCGAGGTTGTCCAGCGCGGCCACGTTCTGTTCGAGCTGTTCCGTGCGGGACGCGCCGATGACGAGCGAGGTGACCCGCTCGTCGCGCAGCGCCCAGGCGAGCGCCATCTGCGCCAGGGTCTGACCGCGCTTGGCCGCGATGTCGTCGAGCGCGCGCAGCCGCCGCACCATGTCCTCGGTCAGCCAGCCCGCGTCGAACGACGTGCCCTGCGCGGCCCGCGACCCCTCCGGGATCCCGTCCAGGTACCGCCCGGTCAGCAGCCCCTGCGCCAGCGCCGTGAAGCCGATGACCCCGAAGCCCTCGTCCCGCGCGGCGTCGAGCAGCCCGTCGTGCTCGATCCACCGGTTGAGCATGCTGTACGACGGCTGGTGGATGAGCAGCGGCGTGCCCAGCTCACGCAGGATCGCGGCGGCCTCGCGGGAGCGCTCGGCGTCGTAGGAGGAGATGCCGACGTACAGCGCCTTGCCCTGGCGGACGGCGGTGTCCAGCGCGCCCATGGTCTCCTCGAGCGGGGTGCCGGCGTCGAGGCGGTGGGAGTAGAAGATGTCCACGTAGTCGAGGCCGGTGCGTTTGAGGGACTGGTCGAGCGAGGCCAGGACGTACTTGCGGGAGCCGCCGCCCTGGCCGTAGGGGCCGGGCCACATGTCCCAGCCGGCCTTGGTGGAGACGACCAACTCGTCCCGGTACGGCGCGAGGTCCTGCTTCAGCAGCCGGCCGAAGTTGGACTCGGCGGCGCCGTAGGGCGGGCCGTAGTTGTTCGCCAGGTCGTGGTGGGTGATGCCGAGGTCGAAGGCGCGCAGCGCGATCTCGCGCTGCGTCTCGAACGGGCGGTCGTCACCGAAGTTGTGCCAGTAGCCCAGCGAGAGCAGGGGAAGGTCGAGCCCCGAGCGGCCCGTGCGGCGGTAGCGCATCGTGCTGTCGTAGCGCCCCGGATCTGCGATGTGGTTCACCGCGCCCACTCTGCCCGCGCTCGCTGCGCGCGTCCAACCGATCCCCGTCATCGGATTCAGCAGCGCCGACGCATAATCCGGCGGCGGATCGCTGAGCGGACCGCTGCTGTTCGACGGCCCCTCGTTCGTCCCTAGGGTCCTTTTCATGAACTGCGACATACCGGCGGGCGTCGATGCGGTGGGCGTCGACGAGGAACCGCTGCGGATCGGCGTGCGCGTCCCGCCCTGCGACCGGGCGGACCGGGTGGCCCGGACCGTACGCCGGGCCGAGGAGCTGGGCTTCGACCAAGTGTGGCTCCCCGACTCGCAGTTGCTGTGGCGGGACGTGTTCACCACCCTCACCGCCGCGGCCTTCGCCACCGAGCGGATCGGCCTCGGCACCGCCGTCACCAACCTGGCCACCCGGCACCCGTCCGTCGTCGCGTCGGCCGCCCGCAGCGTCGCCGAACTCGCGCCCGGCCGGTTCACCCTCGGCCTCGGCGTGGGCAACAGCTCCGTCGCCCCCGTCGGCCTGCGGCAGACGGGCTCGGCGGAACTGCGCGAGGGGCTGGGCATGCTGCGGGCCCTGCTGGACGGGCGCGAGTGGGACTTCGAGGGGAAGATCCGCTCCCGGCTGCGCGATCCCCAGCCGTCCGTACCGCTGCACCTGGCGGCGAGCGGGCCGCGCAACCTGCGGCTCGCCGGTGAGATCGCCGACGGGGTCATCCTGCTCAGCGGAGTCTCGCCGCGTACCCTGGCGGCCGCCACCGCCCGGGTCCGGGAGGGCGCCGAGGCGGCCGGCCGGAGCGGCGGGACGCTCCCGGTGACCGTGTCCGCGTTCTGCGCGGTGACCGACGACATCGAGGCCGACGCCCGCCTGATCAAACCGATCTGCGCCTCGATCGCCCAGAACGGCGGCGCGTCCTTCCTCGCCCTCGCCGGCATCGACGTGGACGTGCCCACGACGATCGAGGGCGTCTACCCGGACCTCGTGCACGCCGAGGACTGGGACGCGGCCGTGGAGATCTGCTCGGCCTGGATCAGCGACGAGGCGGCCGTCCGCTTCGCCGAGGAGTTCTGCCTCTTCGGCACGGCCGCACGGATCACGGACCGGCTGCGCACCCTGCGCGCGTCCGGGGTGACCGATGTCTTCCTCCAGCACGTCGGCTCCTACGACCTGCCCACCGACCTGATCGAGACAGTCGGCTCCTCGGTCCTGCCGGCCCTGCGGCGGTGAGACGGTCAGCGCGCCCCGGCCGCGGGCAGCAGATCCTTGCGTACGACGCCGTCCTGGACGACACACACGATGTTGGCGGGGTCGCCGAGCACGCCGATGTCCGTGAGAGGGTCGCCGTCGCACAGGACGAGGTCGGCGGTCCTGCCCGCGGTCAGGGTGCCCAACCGGTCGGCCAGGCCCAGGAGTTCGGCGGAGACACGGGTCCCGGCGACGATCGCGTCCATCGGGTCCATGCCGAGGTCCACGAGGTAGCGCAGTTCGAGCAAGTTCTGGCCGTGCGGGCAGACGGCCGCGTCGGTGCCGAGCGCGATACGGGCGCCCCGCTCGATGGCGCGGGCGATGTTCTCCTTGGTGATGCCCGACCAGCGGATCTTCTTCTGGTAGTGGTGCTCCGGCATCAGGTCCTTGTCGATGCCCGCGAACACCGTGGACAGGGTCGGCACGACGAAGGTCCCGCGCTCGCCCGCCAGGTCCAGCGCCTCCTCGTCCAGGCCGTAGCCGTGCTCGATGCTGGTGACACCGCCACGGATCGCGTTGAGGATGCCCGCGGTGCCCTGGGCGTGCGCGGCGACCGGCCTGCCGCCGTGGCGCCGGCACTCGTCCACCACGGCCCGGATCTCCTCCTCCATCAGCCCCTCGTCCTCGGGCTGGTCGTAGGGGCTGGCCATGCCGCCGCTGGCGCAGATCTTGATCACGTCGGCGCCCGCGCGGATCATCCTGCGCACGGCGAGCCGGGACTCGTCGACGGTGTCGGCCAGTTCGGCCATCTCGCCGCCGCTGAGGTCGGTGCCGTCCAGGAGCCGGAAGTCGGCGTGGCCGCCGGTGTGGCTGATGATCCGTACGGCGGTGTGCAGCCTGGGGCCGACGATCCGGCCGGTCTCCACGGCCGTACGGAACCCGGTCGACAGTCCGCCCAGGTCACGGGCGGTGGTGATGCCCGCGTCCAGGGTCTGCCGCAGCCGCGTCGCGGTGTCGTAGGTGACCAGGACCGGATCGAGTTCGCCGCGTCGCCCGGGCGGCGAGCCCTGCGCGTACGCGAGGTGGGTGTGGCAGTCGAAGAACCCCGGGAGCACGGTCCGACCACCGGCGTCGATGATCCGGACCGCGGAACCGTCACCGGGCACGGGTGGGGCCGTGGCCGCCGGTCCGGCGTAGGCGATCGTGCCCTCCGCGTCCGCGACGACGACGGCGTCGGTCACCGGGAGGGCACCGGTACCGTCGATCAGGCGGGCGTTCTCGACGCGCAACATGGTCCGAAAGGTCTCTTGCGTCATGGCATCCGTCATGGTGGGGCCGAATCACTCCTCGGTGTCGGGAACCTCGGTGTCGGGGAACCTCGCTGTCAGGAACAGGCGAAAGGGAGTCTGCAATGGACGAGATAACCCCGCGCTACGGTGCAGCTTCCGATCCCGATTTCAGTCGGGCGCGCAGGAATACGCCGTCCCAGGAGGCGCAGGATTTCGCTGCCGCGGACCTCGACGAACTGGACCGCGGAGTCGTGCACGCGCTGCAGATCCACCCCCGGGCCCCGTGGACCCTGGTGGGCGATGTGCTCGGCGTGAACCCGGTGACGGTCGCCCGGCGCTGGCAGCGGCTGGAGGAGGCCGGACTCGCCTGGGTGACCGCCTACCCCCGGCTGTCGGACTCCCGGATCGTGGTGACGGGCATCGTCGAGGTCGACACCGAACCGGGCGTCGCGGAGGACGTGGCCCGCGCCCTCGCCGCCGAGCACGCCGTGGCCAACGTCAAGATCACGGCAGGTGGCCGCGATGTCGTGACCGCCGTACAGACCAGGGACCTCGACGAACTCGCCCACCTCACCACCCTGCTCTTCCAGCGGACACCGGGCGTCCGCGCGACCCGCACACACGTCTCGACCGGCGTCCCCACCGAGGGCAGCCGCTGGCGGCTGCGCAGCCTGGACGCGGCCCAGTGCGCGCGCATCGAGGCGAGCCAGGCCTCGGACAACCCGCCCGACGCGGGCATGGGGACCACCGCGCCCTGGGACGACCTGGACGCGCAGATCCTCGAACTCCTCAGCTCCGACGGCCGGATGTCGATCCGCGCGCTGGCGACCGCCACCGGCGTCGGCCTCACCACCGTGCGCCGCAGACTCCAGTCCCTGCTGGCCTCGCGGGTGAGCCTGCGCTGCGACCTGGCCCGGCCGCTGTCCGGCTGGCCGCTGTCGGCGGTGTACTTCGCGTCGGTGCCCGCCCAGTACCTGGAGGAGACCAGCCGCGTCCTGTCCGGCGTCCGCGAGGTCCGCTCCTGTGCGATCACCGCGGGTCCGCACAACCTCGTGATCGACGTCTGGCTGCGCGCGCTGGCCGACGTGCACACCTTCGAGGCGCACCTGTCGCGCCGGCTGCCACGCCTCGTGATCGACGACCGCTCGGTGGTCCTGCGCACCGTGAAGCACATGGGACGCCTGCTCGACCGGGACGGCCGCTGCGTCGGCGTCGTACCGCTGCGCGAACCCCAGGCGACCCACGACCACCTGCGCGCGGTCCCCGACGGCAAACGCCTCTGGCGATGACACCTGTCAACGCCCCTTTCTCAGACGGCTGTTGAGGACCACAGATGCGCTCCCTGCACCTCCCCGAGGCCGGCGGCCACCTGCGCTGGATCGACCTCCCCGGCGAAGGCACCGCCCGGGTCTACCTCCACGGGCTGGGCTGCGCGGGCTCCGCCGACTTCGCGGGGATCGCCGCGCACCCTGACCTCCACGGCTCACGCGCGATCGTCGTCGACCTCCTCGGCCACGGCTTCAGCGACCGCCCGCAGGACTTCCCCGGCACCCTGGAGGCACACGCCGGGACGGTCGCCGCCGTCCTCGACCACTGCGGGATCACCGACGCCGTGCTCATCGGGCACTCGATGGGCGGCGCCGTCGCGATCGTCCTCGCCGCGACCCGCCCCGACCTGGCCTCCCGCCTCGTCGTCGCGGAGCCCAACCTCCGCGCGGGCGGCGGCCTCTTCAGCGGAGCCATCGCCGCATACGGCGAGGCGGACTTCGTCAGCCACGGGTTCGGCACGGTCCTGGCGGGCCTTGAGCCCGGCTACGCGGCACGCATGCGCGTGGCGGACCCCGCGATCCTGCACCGCAGCGCCGTCGGCCTGGTGACCGGGACCAGCCCGGGAACAGCGGAACTCCTCTACGGCCTTCCCCAGGCGCGCGTGCTGCTGATCGGCACCCGCAGCCGCCCCTACGCGGACGAGCCCGCCGTCCGACGGGCCGGCATCCCGGTCGTCGAGGTCCCCGACGCGGGCCACCACATGATGCGGGACAACCCCGAGGGCTTCGTGGCGGCCTTGGTCGAGAGCGGTGCGGGCCCCGTCTCTAGAGGGGGACGCGAAGGGAGTCGTACCGGGCGAGCCGGGTCGTGATGACGCCCGACGCCCGGGTCAGGGCGGTGAGCAGCCGGGTGATCCTGCTGCCCGCCGTGGGCGCGATGACCGACAGGGCGCCCAGGTAGGTGTCGTCCCGCCCGCGCACGGGCACCGCGACCGCGAGATAGCCGAGGCGCTTCTCCTCGACCTCGACCGCGTAGCCCTGTTCCCGGATCCGTCCGAGTTCGCCGGGCAGTTGGGCGGGGCCGAGGGTGTGCGGGGTGCGGCGGACCGCCAGGGGCAGGACGCTCGCGAGCGGATACCGCTCGGGGAGCAGGGCCAGCGTGAGCTTGCCCGCGGCGGTGCTGTGCAGCTCCAGTCGCCTGCCGTCGGCGGTGGAGCGGGCCTGGTTGCGGTGCGTGCCGAGGTTCTCGACGCACAGCAGCTCACAGTCGTGCGGTATCGCCAGGATGACCGCGTTGTCGAGGCTCTGCGCGAGGCCCTCGATGACGGGCCTGGCCGCCGCGCGCAGGATGCGCTGGTGCGGGGAGCGCAGACCCATCGCGTAAAGTCGCACGCCCAGGCGGTAGTTGCAGCCGTCCCGCTCCAGGAAGTCGGTGGCGACGAGTTCCTGGCAGAGCCGGTGGACCGTGGCCTTGGCGATGCCGGTACGGTCCCGCAACTCGGCGAGACCCAGCGAGAAGTCGTCGTCGCCGAAGGCCGACAGGATCAGACTCACCTTGCCGAGCACCGAGTTGGGCCGCTCGTCACCCTCCCGGACCGTGCCGGCGGTGGTCATCCCGCCGCCACCCAGTCGAGGATGTGCCGGGAGAACTCCTCGGGGAGCTGCTCCGGCACGGGCACATGTCCCCCGGGGATGACCAGCGTCTCGCAGCCGGCCTCCGCGAACCTCTCCAGGCCCGGCATCGAGAAGTGGTCCTCGGAAGCGCAGACGGCGAGCGTGCGGGCGGTCACGAGGGGCAGCCGCTCGTCCAGCATCGAGCCCCGGACCGCCACATGCCCTTCCTCCACCCGGTCCAGCACGGTCAGCGCGTCGACCATGAACCGGTTGAGGGCGGCCTCCTCGCCGTCCTTGTAGAACGGGCGCCGCAGGTTCCACAGTTCCAGCAGGTGCGAGCCGTCGGGACGGGGGACGACGTGGTCGACGGGCTTGCGCCGGTCGGCCGTGCGCCGTTTCTCCTCGTCGATGAAGGGGGTCGCGGACAGGAACAGGCTCGCGACCCGCTTCTGGTGGCGTGCGGCGAGCTCCACCGCGATCACCCCGCCGGTGTGGTGGCCCACGAGATGGAAGCGCTCCAGGCCCAGTTCCTCGATCAGGTCGTCGGCCGCGTCAGCCCACCGCTCGACGGTGTGGGGTTCGTCGGGTTTCGCGGAGGCGCCGAAGCCCAGGGTGTCCATGGCGATGGCCCGGTGCACGGCCCCGACGCGGGGGAGCACGTCCAGGTACTCGGTCCAGGACCGGGGCGTCTGATGGAGCATCAGCACGGGCTCGCCCGTGCCGCACTCGACATAGTGCAACTGGCCGAAACGGCTGGGTACATAGCCGCGACGCAGTGTGTCCGTCATCAGTGACTCCCTGCTTTGTGACATGCCGTCAGATGGTCCGGCGTCTGTTCGGTGAGCGCGGGCCGTTCGCTGCGGCAGTGGTCGTCGGCCAGCCAGCAGCGCGAGGAGAAGGGACAGCCGGTCGGAATGTCCGAGGGCGAGGGCAGTTCGCCCTTGAGGACGATCTGCTCGCCCGGCCCGGTGTCGCCGCCCGGTTCCAGGACGGAGGAGAGCAACGCCATGGAGTACGGGTGCTGCGGAGCCTCGAACAGCTCCTTCGCCGGGGCGAGTTCGACGATCGACCCGAGGTACATCACGGCGACCCGCCGGCTGAGGTGGCGGACCACACCGAGGTTGTGCGAGATGAACAAGTAGGCGATGCGGTCGCGCTGTTGGATCTCCTGGAGCAGATTGAGGATCTGCGCCTGGATGGAGACGTCCAGTGCCGACGTCGGCTCGTCGAGGACGATCACCGACGGCTGCGGGGCCAACGCGCGGGCGAGCGCGAGGCGTTGGCGCTGGCCGCCGGAGAACTCGTGCGGATAGCGGGCGGCGGCCGACGCGTCGAGGCCGACCTCCGCCAGCACCTCCGCCAGTCGCGTGCGCCGGTCGGCGCGCGCCACGCCCCGGGCCCGCAGCGGTTCCTCGATGCTGGCGCCCGCCGGCAGCCGGGGGTTCAGCGAGCCGTTGGGATCCTGGAACACCATCTGCACCGCCCGCCGGAACGCCTTGAGGTCGGCGCTCTTCGGCTGGTGCGTCATGTCCTTGCCCTCGAAGCGCACCGCGCCCCGCGTGGGCCGGTACAGCCTGGTCGCGATCCGGCCCAGCGTGCTCTTGCCGCACCCGGACTCGCCGACCAGGCCGACCGTCTCACCGGGGTTCAGGGACAGCGAGATGTCGTCCACGGCCCGGACACCGGAACGGCCCGGGCGGCGGCCGAACTCGTGCCCGACACCGGCGAGTTCGAGCAGTGGCACCTCGGTGTCCACCGCGGTCGGATCCAGTTGCGTCTCAGTCATCGTCGTGTCCATCCGTCATGGCACCGTCCGGGCCGTCCTCGATGTCACGCCAGCAGCGCGACACCCAGCCGTCGCCGACCGGCCGCAACAACTGGGGCTCGGCACAGGCGTCGGCGGCCAGCGGGCAGCGCGGTGCGAAGCGGCAGCCGGGCAACCGGCGGGCGTCGTCCGTGAGTTGGCCGCGGATCGCGGTCAGCGGGGTGCCGTCGCCCTCCCGCATCCGCGGCACCGCCGCGAGCAGTGCCCGCGTGTACGGGTGCCGGGGCGCGTTCAGGACCTGGTCGACCGTGCCGGACTCCACCGCCTGACCGGCGTACATCACCTGCACCCGGCTGCACATGGCGGTGATGACACCGAGGTCGTGCGAGATGAGCAGCATCCCCATGCCGTGCTCCTCCTGGAGCGAGCGCAGCAGTCGGAGGATCTCGGCCTGCACGGTGACGTCGAGGGCGGTCGTCGGCTCGTCGGCCAGCAGCAGGCGCGGGTTGCCCGCCATCGCGATGGCGATGACGACGCGCTGCCGCATACCGCCGGACAGCTCGTGCGGGAACTGCCTGGCCCGGCGCTCGGGCGAGGGGATCTCCACCAGCCGCAGCAGGTCCACCGCCCGCTCCTGTGCCTCCTTCCGGCCGGCCTTGCCGTGGATCCGCAGCACCTCGGCGACCTGGGCGCCGACCCGCATGCACGGGTTCAGCGAGGTCATCGGCTCTTGGAAGACCATCGCGACCCGGTCGCCGCGCAGTTGCTCCAGCTCCGCGTCGCCGCTGCCCAGCAGATCCGTACCGCAGGCCACCAGCCGCTCGGCCCGGACGTCGGCGCCCGGCCCCAGCAGCCCCATGGCGGCCAGTGCGACGCTGGACTTGCCGCAGCCGCTCTCACCGATGAGGCCCACGACTTCGCCCTGTTCGACGCGGAGATCCACACCGGAGACGACGTCCGAGCCGCCGAATCCGATGCGCAGCCCCGAGACCTCCAGGACCGGATCGGTGCCGTCGGTCCCGGCACCGGCCCGAGCGGGAGTCAGGGTGTTCGCCTTCACGACGTCAGCCAGGCGTTCTTGAGGTTGAGCCGGGTCGCCGTGGCGTCCGGCTGGTAGCCGTGCAGCTTGTCGCTCCACGCCTCGCCGCGCACCGCCTTGGCGTACGGCACCAGCAGGTAGGCCTCGTCGGCGATGTACTGGGCGAGCTGGTGGTAGAGCGTCACGCGTTTCGCGTTGTTCTGCTCGTTCTTCGCGGCGGCCATCAGGTCCCACAGGTGCTGGTCCTTGACCTTGGTCGCCGGACTGCCCTTGGCGAACCACAGGTCGATGTACTGGGCCGGGTCGGCGTTCAGCACGCTGGTCAGCATGATCATGTCGGTGTAGTCGCCGGCCAGCACCTTGGGCACGAGACTCGCGAACGGCACGAGCTTGAGGTCGAGGGTGATGCCGACCTTGGACAGTTGCGCCTTCATCAGCTCCAGGGCGGAGATGTCGGGACCGTAGGCCGAGTCGCTGGGGGCGACCAGTTCGATGCCGACCTCGCTCTTGCCCGCGGCCTTGAGCAGGGCCACGGCCTTCGCCTGGTTGTGCTGGTACATCGGGTCGGCGGTCGTGGGCGTGATGCCGTACGGGTCCTGCGGCGGGATGACGTAGCCGAAGGAGGCGGAGCCGCTGCCCAGCGTCTTGATCAGGGTCTCGCGGTCGATGGCGAGGTTGAACGCCTGCCGGACCCGCTTGTCGGCGAGCGGGCCGCTCAGGGTGTTCATGTTGAGCCAGACACTGGAGACGATCGGCCCGTTCGCCTCGGTGACACCGCTCGTGCTCTTGACGTCGCTCACCATGCGCAGGTCGCGGAAGGACAGCAACTGAACCGAGTCGGAGCGCAGCGAGGCCACCCGCGAGGTCTCGTCGGGGATGAGCCGGTAGATCACGGTGTCGAGGTACGGCTTCGGCTTGTCCCAGTAGCCCTTGTAGCCGGAGAGCTGGATGGAGATGCCCTTCGACCACTTCTTCAGCGAGAAGGGGCCGGTGCCGTTCTCCGACTGCTTGAGCTGGTTCCCGGTGCGGGACGACGTCCACTTTCGGCTCATGATGGCGCCGCTCCACGGGCGGGCCAGGAAGTTGTAGAGCGACGGCTGCGGGGAACTGAGCTTCACCTCCACGGTGCCGGCGTCCACGGCGGTCACCGTCTTGATCCGGTACTGCTGGGTGTACGGCGACTTGATCGCCGGATCCATCAGCCGTTCCAGGCTGAAGATCACGTCGTCGGTGGTGAGCTTGCTGCCGTCGTGGAAGGTCACCCCGTCGCGGAGCGTGAAGCGGTGGGTGGTCGGGTCCACCTGCCGGTAGCTCTTGGCGAGACCGGGCTTGATCTGGCCCTTGCTGTCCAGGCTCAGCAGACCCTCGTAGAACTGCGCGACGATCTGCTGGTCGAAGAACGCCTGCGCCACCTGCGGGTCGAAGCCGACCGTGGGCTCCCCGTCGAGCCCGATGGTGAGGGTTCCTCCCTCGACCGGCTTCCCGGAGGTGCTGCCGGCCGTGGTGGCCGTACCGCCGCAGCCCGCCAGCAGCAGGCCGGCGAATGTGCTGCCGCCGAGTGCCAGCGCGTTTCTGCGCGTGAAGGTGTGATTCGTCATCATGACCGCCTGTTTCTCAAGAACGTGAGGGTGAAGTGACGTGATGCGGGCGCCCGTTCAGGGCGTACGGCGCTTGCCGCGCGGGTTGAGCTGTTCCTGGAGGCCGTCGGAGATGAGACCGAAGGCCGCGGTGGCGATGGCCAGGGTGATGCCGGGGACGATCACCAGCAGCGGGTCGTCCTTCATGTAGCGCTGGCCCTCGAAGATCATCCGGCCCCAACTGGGCGTCGGCGGCTGGATACCGAGGCCCAGATAGCTCAGGGACGCCTCGACCAGGACGCAGGTCGCCGCCGTGTTGGCGTACTGCACGAGTGCGGAGGACAGCACGTTCGGCAGCACATGGCGGCCGATGATCACCGGGGTCCGTACGCCGGCGATACGCGCCGCCGACACGAAGTCCCGCTCGCGCACGGTGAGCGCCGGAGCCCGCACGATCCGCGCGAAGTACGGCACGAAGATCAGGCCCATGCCTCCGATGAGGACCCACATGCCCGGGCTGAAGACCGACACCAGCACAAGTGCCAGCAGCACGGAGGGAATCGACATCGCGGTGTCCATCGCCGCCATCAGGACCGCGTCCAGCTTGCGGGCGTTGTAGCCGGCGACGAGCCCGATGGGGACGCCGATCAGCGCGGCGAGCGTGGTCGCGCCGAAGGCCACCAGCAGCGACTGCCGGGCCGCGCCGAAGGTGCGGGTGAACAGGTCACGGCCGAGGTTGTCGGTACCCAGCCAGTGGCTTCCCGAGGGACCGCTGAGCAGCGAGTCGCTGACGTCCGTCGTCGCGTACCGGCCGAGGACGCCGATGAGCAGGGACAGCACCACGATCGCGCCGAGGACGCACACCCCCGTGGTCAGCGTGGTGTTCCAGCCGAGCCGCGGCCTGCGCCGGCGTGCCGTGGGGACGGTGACGGCGGGCGCGGTGGATTCAACCGTCACGGCGTGCTCCTGTCGTCCGGATGCGAGGGTCGATGAGGGGGTAGACCAGGTCGGTCACCAGGTTGATCAACACATAGGAGGCGCCCAGCGCGAGGATCGCGCCCTGGATCACCGTGAAGTCGTGCTGGGTGATGGAGTTGACGATCAGCGAGCCGAGACCGGGGAGCGCGAAGACCTGCTCGATGATCACGGTGCCGCCGACCAGCACCCCGAGCTGGAGACCGCCGGCGGTGACCACGGGCACCAGCGCGTTGCGCAGCGCGTGCCGCAGCATCAGCCGCCGTCGCCCCGCGCCCTTCGCCGCCGCCGTCCGCATGAAGTCCTGGCCCTCGACGTCGAGGACGGCGGCCCGCATGTAGCGGCAGAGCGTGGCACCGAACGGGATGCCCAGGGCGACGGCGGGGAGCAGCAGCACCTGGAGGTTGAGCAGCGGGTCCTGGGAGAACGGCACGAACGAGAACAGGGGCCAGGCCGGTGCCAGGGTGCTGACCAGCAGGACCATGACGGTGCCGACCACGAACGGCGGGACGGCGAGCCCCATGAACGCCGCGCTGTTGACCAGCCGGTCCTTGGCGCGCCCCTGGTGCATGGCCGACCAGATGCCCGCCGGGATGCCCCACAGGACCGCGATCACCGCGGCGTAGACGGCGAGTTCGAGGCTCACCGGGAGGCGGGCGGCGACCTGTGCGCCGACGCTCTGCCCGTCCAGCAGGGACGAGCCCAGATCGCCCCGGACGGCGTGCCCGATCCAGGCGAGGTACTGCGACCACACTGGCTTGTCGAGGCCCAACTGCCGGGTGATCTGGGCCCGCAGTTGAGGCGTCGAGTTCTCGCCGGCGATCAGGGCCGCCGGATCACCGGGGACCAGATGCGCCAGGGCGAACACGATGGCGCTGAGGCAGAGGACCACCGCGAGCGAGCGGAGCACACGGATCGACAGATAACGCAGCACTGGATCTCTCCCCTTATATCGCGGCGGCCGGCGCCGACGCCCGGGGCGTCGTACGGATCGGTTCGGCGGGACGGCGTCGTGCGGCCAGCGCGCCGGGGACGGAATCGGCCGCGTTCGGGTCGCTCACCCGGCCCTCGCGGAACACCGCGCGCAGCCGCCGCCGGTCGGCGAGCACGCTCAGGTCGGCGAGCGGGTCGCCGTCCACCAGCAGCAGGTCCGCCCATCTGCCCGGGGCGACCGTGCCCGTCATGGAGCCGAGACCGAGGGCCTCGGCGGCGGCGGAGGTCGCCGCGACCAGGACCTCGGCCGGCGACATGCCGATCTGCTCGTGCAGCAGCTCCAGTTCGCGGGCGTGGTTCCCGAAGCGCATCGTGTTGGAGGAGTCGCTGCCCGCGATGATCCGCACCCCGGCCTCATGGGCCCGACGTACGGACATGAGGCGGCGCTCACGGAGCCGCTCCGCCTTGTCCAACTGCTCGGTCACCAGGCCGCGCCCGCGCCCGTGCTCCGTCATGAACTCGCTGATCGACAGGGTCGGGCAGAGGAACGTGCCCTGTTCCAGCATCAGTTCGACGAGGTCCTCGTCGAGGTCGGAGCCGTGCTCCAGCGTGTCCACCCCGGCGACCAGCGCGGCCGTGATCCCGGCCCGGGTGTGCGCGTGGGCCGCGACCCGCAGGTCCAGGGCGTGTGCCTCGTCGACGATCGCGTCGATCTCGGCGTCCGTGTAGTTGCGCCACTCGGTCTTGTCACCGACGGAGAGGGTGCCGCCGCTCGTGCAGATCTTGATCAGGTCCACGCCCATCCGGGCGTACTGCCGGACCCGCTTGCGGCACTCGTCGACGCCGTCGGCCGGCGGCCACATCCGCTTCTCGTCGAGGGTTGCCGGACAGAACATGTCGCCGTGCCCCGCGGTCATGCCCACGAGCCCCGAGGCGACGACCCGCGCTCCGTCGAGGACGTGCTCGTCCAGCACGTGCTTGACCGCCACCTCGGGCAGCGAACCGGCCGTGTCCCGGACCGTGGTGAAACCGGACCGCAGCGCCTCACGGGCGTTGGCCGCGGCATGCAGGGTCTGTTCCTCCGTGGAGGTCAGCATGTTCCACAACTGCACGTCCTGCGGCCGGATCCCCGCGTTGGACCGCAGATGCACGTGGCAGTCGATGAGCCCGGGCAGCAGGGTCGTCCCGCGCAGGTCGTACACCGTGTCCGAGGGGGTCGTCGCCACGGTGTCCGCGTCGCCCACCTCGGTGATCACGGCTCCGTCGATCACCACGGTCGCGTTCGTCCGTGCGGCACTCCCGGTGCCGTCGATCAACGTCATTCCGGCCAGGACTGTTCGCTCCGTCATGGGACCGTGTTCACTCCTGTCTGTGGGGACTGGTAAGGGGGAGTGTGGGCGGGCGAGGATATGCCCGTGTTGCCGTGCAGCTTTCGCTTGGAATTCCCGCGGGACGCGCAGGATTGCGCCACCCCTGGAGACGCAGATTTGCGCCACGCGCCGCAGCTCACAGAGCGCTGACGAACTCCGTGTCGGCGCCCACCGGTCCCAGCGCGGTCGCCCCGCCCGGGGTGCCCAGCGGTGTCGTACGGCCGGACAGGGGCTCCTCGAAGAAGCGGCGGTTGTCGGCGCGGAACTCCGGGTCGGCGAGGCGGTCGACGGTGATCGCCTGCTCCGGGCAGGCCGTCTCGCAGGCGCCGCAGTCGATGCACTCCACGGGGTTGATGTAGAGCTTGCGCTCGCCCTCGTAGATGCAGTCGACCGGGCACTCCTCCATGCAGGACCGGTCCATGATGTCGACGCAGGCCGATCCGATGACGTAGGCCATGACTAGTTCTCCTTCTCGGTGGAATGGCCGGGGAACAGATCGGCCTTCGGGTCGATGACGGTGGCCGCGTTGTTCACGGCGGTGGCGGCCTCTCCGAAGCCGACGGAGATCAGCCGCACCTTGCCCGGGTAGTCGGTGATGTCGCCGGCGGCGAACACGCGGGGCAGATTGGTCGCCATGCGGGTGTTCACGGCGATCCGCCGCGCCCGGAGTTCGAGCCCCCAGGTTTGGAGCGGTCCAAGATCGGCGATGAAGCCGAGCGCGGCGACGACGGTACGGGCGGGCAGCAGCCGGACGGTCTTCTCGA
Source organism: Streptomyces sp. NBC_01478 (assembly GCF_036227225.1). Taxonomy (GTDB): domain Bacteria; phylum Actinomycetota; class Actinomycetes; order Streptomycetales; family Streptomycetaceae; genus Streptomyces. Next base: position 11,112,526 of record NZ_CP109444.1, read on the forward strand.
CCCGGTGCCGCACCTCGACCTTCTCCACCCCCAACTCGCCGTGCAGGGCGCTCACTTCGGAGTCGGTGATGATCTCGATGCCGAGCGCGCGCACCTTCTCCACGCTCGCCGCGTGCGCCCGGAACCGCGCGCTGCGATGGACGAGGGTGACGGACCGGGCGATCGGGGCGAGCAGCGCCGCCCAGTCGAAGGCGCTGTCCCCGCCGCCGACGACGACCACGTCGTGACCGGCGTGCTCGGCCGGGTCCGGCACGAAGTACACCTGCCCGCGCCCGAGATGGCCCTCGCCCGCCGGAAGCGCCCGGGGTGTGAACGTCCCCACCCCGCCCGTGATGACAACTGCCCCCGCCCGTACGGCGGTTCCCGTGTCGGTGCGGACGACGGGACGGCCCTCGCGGTCGTGGGCCAGGTCGACCGCCCGCTCCCCGAGGAGATAGCGGACGCCGTACGGCGCGGCCTGCGCGACCAGGTTGTCGACGAGGTCGCGTCCCCGCACCGACGGGAATCCGGCGATGTCGAAGATGGGCTTCTCCGGGTACATGGCGCTGATCTGGCCGCCGCACTGCGGCAGTACGTCCAGGACGGTGACGCGCAGTCCGCGGAAGCCGGCGTAGTAGGCGCCGTAGAGGCCGGACGGGCCGGCGCCGATGATCAGGATGTCGGTCTCGATCACCGGTGACTGGACCGGCGCATCAATAGGAACGCTCATGGTTCAGGAGCGTAGGAACGGGCCGCTCGGCGCCCAATGGAACCGGTCCGGCTGGCGGGACGGTGGTCAGACGAGGGCGAGTTGGACCGTTCCCGTCACGCACGGAGTGCCGTCGGCCTTGAGGACGGCGACCTCCAGGGACACGCGGGCGCCCTCCACCGTCCGGACGGTCCCGGTCCAGGTGAGGGGTTCACCGGCGACGGCGGTGGTGCGGTTGCGCCAACTCACCGTCTCCAGAAGGGAGTTCGGCCCGGCCCACGCCAACGCGTACCGGGTGAGGGTCTCGCCGTGCAGCGTCGACTGGACGACGACGTCCGGGAAGCCCTCCGAGGCCGCGAACTCCGCGTCGTAGTGGATGCGATGGGAGTTCCAGGACACGGCGCTGAAGCGGAACAGTTGGACCGTGCTGTGCGTGTACCGCTGGGGCGGGCAGAGGTCGCCGGCGACGGGCGGGTTCATGGGGTCCCAGGGGAGTCGATGGCTTCCATCACCACGATCGTCTCGTCCACGGCGGTCAGTTCGGTGCCGTCCGCCGTGGTGAAGCGGGTGGTGAGGCCGAGCAGGACGAAGGGGCCGGAGCGGCCCTGTTTGCGTTCGGCGGAGGTGACCGCGCGGGAGGCGGTGACCCGGCTGCCCGCGACCGGGGCCCGCAGCAGCCGTACGGTCTGTCCGCCGTGCACCTGGCGGACCGGCAGGCCCTCGGTGCACGGCGACTCCCGGGCGGCAAGGCCGTCCGGCCTCAACTCCCGTTCGGGCGGCCCGTCCTCCCAGCTCATGGTGGCCGCGAGGAAGAGGGCGGGAGCCTCGACCGGCGCGCCCGTCGCCTCCCGCTCCCGGGCCCGGTCGATGTAGTCGGCGTCGTTCAGCGCGGCGGCGTACCGGCAGAAGTCCTTGACGGTGACCGTGCCGCAGTCCTCGTCCTCCCACCGGCCGACCAGGCTCCGGGCCCGGGTCAGCACCTCGTCCAGGGTGCTCACAGGGCCGACCGCAGCGACCGGCCGATGCCGAGACCCGCGGTGCGCAGCGCGCTCGCGTGCGCGGCGGCGTCAATCCGGTAGGTGGGGGCGGTGATCGACAGGGCGCCGGCCAGGGTGTTCGGCTGCCCGAAGACCGGCACGGCCATGCTCATGTACCCGAGTCTGACCTCCTCCGCCTCGGTCGCGAGACCCTCCGCCCGGCTGCGCTCCACCTGGGCGCGCAGCCGCCCCGGGGAGGTGATCGTGTGCCGGGTGAACGGTTTCAGCCCGTTCCGGACCACCTCCCCGAACAGGGTCGCGGGGGAGAACGCCAGGATCGCCTTGCCGGTGGCCGTGCAGTACAGCGGCAGCCGCCCCGCCACCCGGGACTCCTCGCTCAGCCCCCGGTGCGGCAGGATCTTCTCCAGATAGACGACGTCGAGGCCGTCGTGGATCGCGAAGTGGATGGTCTCCTGGGTGGCCAGCAGCAGATCCTCCATGTACGGCTGCGCCACCTCGCGCAGGATCCGCTGCCGGTGCACCCGCTGCCCGATCTCGAACAGCCGGAGCCCGAGCCGGTAGTCGCACCCGGCCCGCTCCAGCAGTCCCCAGACGACCAGTTCCTGGCACAGCCGGTGCACGGTGGCCTTCGCGACTCCCGTACGGCGCACGAGATCCGCGAGTGAGAGCGACTCGTCGTCGACGGTGAACGCCTCCAGGATGGGCCGCACCTTGCCGAGGACGGAGTTCATCGAGTCCGGGCCGAGAGGGGGCCCGGCCGCCGGAGGCGGGGAAGCAGGGGCCACGGCGCGGGCGATCGGGACGACGGTCATGGCAGACACCTCACGATCAGTGACCGGTTGACGACTCTGCGAGGAACGCGAGACTCAGCGGGTTGTACAGCGTGGCCTTCTCATGTTGCGGCCAATGTCCGCATTCCGTGAAGACCTCCAGCCGGGACCCGGGGATCGCGGCGGCGATCGCCTCGGCCTCCGGAACGTCCCCGAGCGGGTTCTTGTTGCCCCACACCACCAGCGTCGGGGCCTTGATCCGCGCCATGCGGTCGGGGCGCAGCAGATTCCGCTCCCGGGCCTCGACCTCCTGGAGGGCGAGCAGGTTGTGCAGGTTCCGCTGGAAGTCGGGGTGGTGGTAGATCTCGTAGCGCACCCGGGTCAGCTCCTCGCCCAGGTCCTCGTCCCACTCGGCCCACAGCAGGGCCAGCCGGTCGCGGGTGCAGGAGATCTCCGGTTCGAGGGCGGCGGCGCGGGTGGAGGTCTTCAGCCGCTCCATCACCGCCGGGTTGATCTTCGTGCCGCCCATGCAGAGGAGCTGGAGGGAGGCGACCCGGTCCGGGTACTCGCTCGCGGCCCAGGACCCCACCCAGCCGCCCAGCGACTCGCCGACCAGGTGCGCGCGTTCGGCACCCACCGCGTCGAGGTAGGCCATCAAGTGGTCGACGTACGCCGGGATTTCACCGGGCCGGTCGGGCTTGCCGGTGTAGCCGTGGCCGAGCATGTCGATGGCGTGGCAGCGGTAGCCGGCGTTCGCGTGCGCCGGGATGTTGCGGACGAACGCCTCCAGGTGGCCGGTCGTGCCGTGCAGGAACACGACGTGCTCGCCGTCCTCGGGGCCGGCCTGGAGCGCGCGGGTGGTGACGTCACCGGTCTCGACGTACGCGTGCCGGAAGTCGATGCCCGAGAGTTCGGTCCAGATGCTCATGACTGCCTTTCGCTGTCTGCTTGTTGGGGATCGGGGACGGCGGCTTTTCGGGGGTCCAGGACAGCCACGGCCATCCCGGTGAGCCACTCGGGCATCGGTTCGTAGGCCAGCCTGCGGCCGGGCACGTGGTCGAGGGCGGCCGACATCAGCAGCCAGGTGCGCAGCTCCTGCGCTCCGTTGCCGGCGACCTTCTCCAACTCCTCGGTGGAGTACGCGGTGAGCCGTCCCGTCTCGCCCCGCTCGACAAGGGACAGGAACTCGTTGTCGAACTCGGGGTTGAGCGCGGCCTCGGCGGCGCGGATGATCTCGCGGCGCCGGACGTCGTAGTCCTGCCAGTTCTCCCGGCCGTTCAGCCAGGCGCCGACCATGAACTCCTCGTCGTCGCCGTGCGGTTCGCGCCAGTCCGGCCAGGGCAGCCGGTGCGAGAGCCCGCCCGAGCCGACCACCGCGACGCGCCGGTCCCCGGGGAAGGCGAGGACGGCGTCCCGGATCGCCCGGCCCAGTTCCTCGCAGCGGGTGAGGGTGGGCAGCGGCGGGGCGAAGACGTTGACGACGAGCGGCACGATCTCCACGTCCAGGCCTTCGAAGAGGTACTGGACGGCGTGCGACTGACCGTGGTCGATCTGGAGCCTGGCCGAGAACGCGGGGTCGAAACCGCCGCCCTCCACAAGGGAGTCGGCGATGTGCCGGGCCAGCGGAATGTCCACCCTCTGCGGGCCCTTCGGGGTGCCCGACTCACCGCTCGCCACGCACTCGCCGACGCCGATCGTGAAGCTCGGGATCAGGTCCAGCCAGAAACCCCGGAAGTGGTTGGAGCCGATGAGGATCACCGTGTCGGGGCGGGCCGCGAGGAGCGCCTCCCGCGCTTCGGCCAGCGCGTCGCGGAACCGCTCGGCCCGGTCCTTGTGGAAGGTCTGGTCCCAGTGGGTGTTCATCAGCGTGCTGTGCGAAGCGCCGACACCCAGGACGATCTCGGTCATGCTGCTGTCCCCTCCAGCTCGGCGCGGGACCGGGTCACGGTGTCGACCGCCGTGCGGATCAGATGGCGCGTGAGCTTCTCCATCGCCGCCACGGACACGGTGTTCATCCCGCGCGCGAAGTCGATGTCGAACAGCGAGTCCGTGACCTTCGGCATGCCGACCCGCACGGTCGGGATGCCGCGCCCGCGCAGGATGTTGGCGTCGGTGGCCCCGCTGTTGCCCCGGATCACCTCGTGTTCACGTCCCTCGAACGCGGCCCAACTCGCCGTCGCGCTACGGCAGATCCAGCTCTCGGGGTCGGTGCGGGTGCCGGGGATGGCCAGGACCAGCTCGGCGGTGGTGTCCGCCGACGCTTTGTCCAGGGCGGCGAGGAACTCCCGCTTGGCCTGCATCGGGGTGGTGCCCGGGGCGATGCGCAGGTCCACCATGAGGGTGCAGGCGGCCGGGGTCACCGCCGCCATCCGGGGCCAACCCCCTTGGATCGAGGAGACGATGCCCTGGGGTGCGACCGTGCCGGAGGTGTGCCGGTCGGCGTACTCGACGAACCACTCCTCCAGGTGCCGGGCGACCTCACCGGCGCGGGCGACGGCGTTGTCGTAGGGCAGGCGGTGGCGGGAGCCGACGTAGGTGTGCGTGCCGTGGACCGTCACCTCGAACCAGACGAGGCCGACCTCGTCCCAGGAGACCGTCCAGCCGGGCTTGGCGATGACCGCGTAGTCGGTCCACACGCCCTGCTCCAGGAGGAACGAACAGCCCACGCCCTGGCCGGTGTTGAGGCGGCCGGAGCCGGGGCGGGCGTTGGTGGGCATGCCGCCCGCGCCGAACGCAGCGACCAGGTCGCCGGTGAGCGGGATGCCGGCCAGCGCGATCGCCTCGGCGGCCATCATCACGCAGGCGGCGTGGCCCTTCGGGTTGGAGGCGCCGAGGCCGACGACGAGATCGTCGTGGACGGTGGCGCGCGGACGCATGTCGTCGCGCAACTCCGGCCCGATCCACGGGAGATCCTCGCTCTCCTCGCCCACCGTCAGGGTGTCGATCGGCGCGTACAGCATGAGGTCGGGGCCGGTGCCGTCGCCGGAGAGCCGGGCCCAGGCGTTGGCCTGCCGGTCGTCCAGCGGCTGGACCGTGGCATCGCAGCCGGCGGCCGTGAGGGTCGCCGCGATGTGCGCCGCGAGCGGGCCCTCGTCGCCGGTCGGGGACGGGATGTCGACCAGCCCGGTGATCAGATCGCGCAGCCGGTCGGCGGTGACGTGCCGCCAGGCGTCGGCGACCCAGGCGGCCCGCCGGTCGTCCAGACCCGCCAACTCACCGGTGGCGGTCACTGGTTGATCCTGTGGACCTGGGTCATCGTCGTACGCTCGAAGTGCCTTTTCGCGAGCGGGAGCCCGATCGCGATGCCGACTCCGATGAGCAGGGTGAGCAGTGTGCGGCCCATGGTCAGGCTTCCTTCCCTTCGGTGCCCGTACCGGCGAGCTTCTTGCCGTACTCCTCCTCGCTGAGGTTCCGCCAGGCGGTCAGCGAGATGTCGGGGCGGTAGAGCTTCTCCGGGGGTGCGTCGGTGATGTCGACCATCCAGGCGTCCTGGCCGGAGAACTGGCCGTGGAACAACCACCGGATCGCACCGAGGTACTTGGCGTAGAACCGCAGGGTGTTCCAGCCCTCGGTGAAGTTGACCATCACGCCGACATAGCGGTGGTTGTCCTGGTCGACGGGGACGTAGAACTCGTAGTGGATGAAGTTCGGGTACGCGATGCGCAGCACGCCGGGCATCGACAGGGACGCGAAGCCGGGGAACTCCTGGGCCTCGATCGTCGGGTTCACCTTGTCGGGCTTGCCCGTGTTGCCGATGTTGAAGGTCTCCTTCGGCGGCTGGGCCTTCCACCAGCGTTTGTTGGTCCAGTGGCCGACGCCGGGGAAGTCCGCGTCCCAGTACACCTCGTCCTGGACCCGGAAGATCCAGCGGCCCTTGGGCACGATCCGGGTGATGTTCCAGGTGGGCATCGGCTTGAACAGGCGCCAAAGTGCCGTGCGGTGCAGGTACTTGGCGTGTCCCTCGTCGAAGCCGTTCTCGCAGGCGAAGCGCCAGTTGCCGCCGCGCGGGTCGATCCGGCCGCCCATCACGAAGGCGTTGGCGACGAGTTCCTCGGGCAACTGCTCGTCGATGGAGTGCGGTTGCTCGTCGGCGAGCGGGATGTACACCCACACCATGCCGAGGCGCTCCTCGACCGGGTACGTCCGCACCGAGACCTTGCCGGTCAGCCGGCAGTCGGGGCCGTCGGTGATGACCGCGGCGAGCTTGCCGGTGGGCAGGTCGAAGGTCCAGCCGTGGTACGGGCAACTGATGGTGCCGGGGAACTGCTGGTCGCCCTCGGAGAGCGGGACGCCGCGGTGCGGGCAGCGGTTGTGCAGCGCGTACGCGGTGCCGGCGTCGCGGATCAGCGTGATCTTCTCGCCGCAGATCGTGAACGGAAGCGGATCGGCGGTGATCCGGCTGGACCAGGTGACCGGGTACCAGTAGCCGCGGAAGCCCGCGCCCGCCGCGTCGTAGTGCGGCCACGACTTCCAGTCCTGGCGGCCGGGCTCGCCGGTCGGTCTGCGGCGGCTCCGGACCGGGGGCGGGGTGTCGGGAGAGTCGTCGACCGTCATCGTGGGCGTCCTCCTGCTGCCGGGTGAGCTGTACGGCGAGCATGCGGCGGGCCGCGGGATCCGCCCAAGAGACCCGTCCCGCTGAGCAGACCGCTCCGCCCCGTCCCGTTCAGCGGACCCGCGTCGCTGCGCCGGGGCCGCCCGCCGTTCTACGGTGCGTCGACCGCCGGGCCGCACCGGATCCGGCCGCGCCCTGCGGAGCGTCGCGTCCCGCGTCCCGCGTCGATACGGAGTGAAGTTGTGACGACCGCCCTGTCCCGCGCCCTGGTCCTGGAGCGCTTCGGCTCGCTGCCCCGCCTGGTGGAGCGCCCGGTGCCGGAACCCCGCCCCGGCCACACCCTCGTCCGGATGCGGGCGGCCCAGGTGGGCCACCTCGATCTGAACGTCGTGGACGGCGAGTTCGGCATCCTCCCCGACCTGCCCGCCGTACCGGGCACCACGGGCTGCGGGGTCGTCCTCGCCTCGGACACCCACCCCGAGGGCGCCCTGGTGCGGCTCGGCGGCAAGGGGCTCGGCCTGCGCCGCGACGGCTGCTGGGCGGAGCACGCACTGGTGCCGGACGCCGCGGTGGAGGCGGTCGCGGAGGGTACGGACCCCGCCCTGGCGTGCAGTTGGTTCTCACCGGCGGGCACGGCGTGGGCCGCGGTGCACGCGGTCGCGGACGTACGACCGGGGGAGCGGGTGCTCGTGACCGGCGCGGCGGGCGCGGTGGGGGCGCTGACCGTGCAGGTCGCCGCGCGGGCCGGGGCCGAGGTGATCGGGGTCGTCGGACGCCCGGCCAAGCTCGCCCACGTCCCCGCTCCCGCCAAGTCCCTGCTGGCCTCCGAACTGTCCCTGGAGTCGGTGGGCGGCCCCGTCGACGTCGTCATCGACACGGTCGGCGGCCCGCTACTCCGCGACGCGCTCCCGCTGGTCCGACCGCGCGGCCGGGTGGCGCTCGTCGGCTACACCGCCGGACGCGATTTCACCGTCGACCTCGCGGACTTCCTGCTGGCCGACGTCTCCCTGCTGCCGGTGAACCTGATGACCCGGGGCAAGGAGGTCGCGGCGGACGCGGAGGGGCTGCTGGCGGAGCTGCGGACGGGGGCGCTGACCCTGGAGATCGAGCACCACGGACTGGACGCGCTGGCCGAGGCCACCGAACGGCTGCGCAGCGGGGAGGCGGTCGGCAAGGTGGTCCTCGACTTGGACTGAGGTCCCCAACTCCCCTTGGCAGGCCCACTGTTGGACCCGTGCCGCGTCAGACGACCTTGACGACGGTGCCGGTGCCTTCGAGCGCGGTCACCTCGTCGGCGGGCGCCGTGGTGTCGGTGACGAGGGTGTGCAGAAGCGTGGCCGGGCCGACGTGGGCGTAGGCGGTGCGGCCGAGCTTGCCGCCGTCGGCGGCGACGACGATGCGGCGCGCGCCGGCGATACCGGCCTTCTTCACGGCCGCGTCGTCGAGGTCGTAGGCGGTCAGGCCCTCGGCCGCGCTCAGCCCGCAGCAGCCCATGACGGCGGTGTCGAAGCGCAGCGCCGCCAGGGACGCGAGGGTGAGGGGGCCGGTGAGTGCTCCCTCGGCGGCCCGGGGCTGCCCGCCGGGCACCAGCAGGGTGGCCGGACCCGGGCCCTCGCCGAAGACGTGCACGGCCTGCAAGGACAGCGGCATCACGGTGACCGGCCGCCGGCGCAGCAGACGGGCGACCTCCAGGCACGTGGTGCCGCTGTCGAGGAGGACGGTCTCGCCGTCGGCGATCAGCGAGGACACCTCGGCCGCGATACGGCGCTTCGCCTCGACGGACTCGTGCGCACGCAGCGCGAAGGGCGGCTCCTCGCCCCGGAGCAGGAGGGTGCGCGCCCCGCCCCGGACGCGCTCCAGGACGCCCTGCGCGGCCAGCGCGTCGAGGTCGCGCCGGATGGTCATCTCGGAGGCGCCGGTCAGTTCGACGAGTTCCTGGACGGTGATCCTGCCCGTCTCCCTGACGGCCTGCGCGATGATCCCGTGCCGGTCTGCGGTGCTCATATCGCGATTGAACACCAGCCGAAACGAACATTCAATGTGTGCGAAGAGCCAGTATTCAATCGTGCGGTATGTTCGTTACGGTGGATCTCATGAATGATTCGCTGCGAGGCGCCCGTATAGCGACCTTTGTCTACTTCAGTCTGTGCGGCACGCTGATGGGCACCTGGGTGGTGAACATCCCCGCCGTCGAGGAGCGCGTGGGCATCACGCACGCGACGCTCGGGGGACTGCTGGTGCTGCTCGGCCTGGGAGCCTTCATCGGCATGCAGGTGGCCGGACCGCTGACCGACCGGCTCGGGGCGCGCGTCGTCGTCCCCGCCACCGGCGTCCTGTGCAGCGCGACCCTGGTACTGCCCGGCCTCTCCCGTGAGCCGTGGACGCTGGCCGGAGCTCTGCTGCTCCTCGGCTTCTCCAACGGCTGCCTGGACGTGAGCATGAACGCGCACGCCGTGCATGTGGAGAAGGCCTACGGCCGGCCCGTCATGTCGGCCTTCCACGCCACGTTCTCGGTCGGCGGCGTGCTGGCCGCGCTGGTCGGAGCGGCCACGGCGAGCGCCGGCCTGAGCCCGGCGGCGGGCATGGGCGCGATGGGAGCCCTGGGCGTCGTGGTCGCCCTGGTGTCGGCACGCGCCCTGCTGCCGGCCGCGCCCACCGCCGCCTCGGCGAAGACCGAACCGGCACCGGCCCCAGGGCGGCGCCGCACCGGCAGCCGCATCTGGATCCTCGCCGCCCTGGCCCTGATGGTCATGCTGTGCGAGGGAGCCGCCAACGACTGGAGCGCGCTGCACCTGAAGGACGTCCTCGGCGCCCCCGCCAGCACCGCCGCCTTCGCGTACGGCACCTTCGCGGCGACCATGACCGTCGGCCGACTGCTCGCCGACCGCCTCGTCACCCGGTTCGGGTCCATGGCGATCCTGCGGTACGGCGCGGCGACGGCCGCCGTCGGCATCACGGTCGTGGCCGTCGTCCCGTGGATCTGGGCCGCGTTCGCGGGGTGGGCGCTGTTCGGTCTGGGACTGTCGGGCTGTGTCCCGCAGTTGTTCAGCGCGGCCGGGCACGCCGACCCCGCCGCCGCAGGGGCCAATGTCTCCCGCGTCGCCGGACTCGGCTACGTCGGCATGCTGGCCGGCCCCGCCGTCATCGGCTGGCTGACCCATCTCGTCGCTCTGAACCACGCTTTCCTGCTGCTGACCCTGATGTGCGCGATCACCGCCGTGGCCGCTGGCATCCTGCGCACCGGATCCGACCGCACGCCCGAGCCGGCCCACAGCGTCCACTGACCGCCTGTGCGGCACGGCTCACTCCGTGCCGCACAGGCTTCGCCACCCGCCTTGGCCGCCAGACCCCGGAGGAAACCTCGCCATGCCCACCGACCGCAGCATCGTGCTCTTCGACCTCTTCGGGGTCATCGCCCGCCACCAACGCCCGGGCGCACTGGGGAAGATGGCCGCCCGCTGCCACACCCCCACCGACGCCTTCACCACGGCCTACTGGGCCTGCCGTCCGCCCTACGACGCGGGTCGGCAGTCCGCGCCCGAGTACTGGACCGCCGTACTGCGATGGCTCTCCAGGCCCGTCGACGCCGACACGATCGAGGAGCTGCGCCGCACCGACATCGACAGTTGGTCACGCGTCGACGCCTCGATGGTCGCCTACGTCCGGTCCCTCCGCGAGGTCGCCGAGGTCGCCCTGCTGTCCAACATCCCCGCCGACCACGCGGACGCCTTCCTCGCCGCGCAGCCCTGGCTGCACGATCTGGACCACGTCGCCTTCTCCGGGAAGATCAAAGCGGCGAAACCGGCCCCGGCGGCCTTCCAGCACTGCGTCGTCGCCCTGCGGGCCGCGCCGGGCGACTTCCTCTTCGTCGACGACCGCGAGGAGAACGTACGCGCCGCGCGGGCCGTGGGGATGAACGGTCATGTCTTCACGGGCCGCGAGGAGCTGGCAGCCGTCATCGGCGCCTGGCTGCCGGAGCGAGCGGTTCTCACCTCAGGACGACCACGGCCCGGCCCCGGCAGCAGACGACGTCGCCGGCGCCGCGGCGCTCCAGCAGATCCAGCGTGACCTCGCCGCCGACCGCGTCCACGGAGCGCACGGTCCCGGTCACCACCAGCCGGTCGCCCGCACAGGCGGGCGCCCGGTTCTGCCACTCCACCTCCCGTACCTGCCCGCTCTCGCCCGCGAACGCGGCGGCGGCCCGATAGAACAGACAGCCGTGCAACTGCGCCATGACGACCGGCCCGTCCAGCCCCTCCGAGCGGGCGAACCCGGAGTCGTAGTGGATGCGATGAGCATTGCGGGTGACCGCGCCGAACCGCAGCAAGGTGATCGCGTCGGGTGTCAGCTTGACGGGCAACACGGCCTGTCCTACGGCAACTTGGCGAACCTGACGGCCCGTCACCGGACGATGAACCTCTCCGTGACCTCGACCAGCCGGCCGCGTTCCGCGCCGTACACCTTCTCCATCGTGAGGAGCAGGAACCCCTCGCCGACTCCCTTGCGTTCCACGGCGGTCAGCGCGCGCCGCAGCTCGATCCGGTCGCCCGCCCGCACCGCCCCGACCCAGCGCACGGCCTGACCGCCCGCCATCAGCCGGACGTCGAGCCCGTCGGTGCCGGGCACCTCGTCGCGGTACATGCCGTCCGGCCGGAAGTCCGCGGCTACGGCGCCGGGCGCCCCGCGCAACATGCTCACCACGTACATCGGATGGACGGCGAACCCGGTGTGCGAGGGATCGACGAGATGCGGCGCGCACTCGCCGGCCGCCCGCGCGAACTCCGCCGCGTCCTCGGCCCGTACGACACCCAACGACCGCCGGTCCCACCGCCCCACCGACGCCCGGGCCCGTTCCTCGACCAGTTCCAACTCGGCGTTCCGGAACATGCGCCGCCTCCTGTCCTCACCCGATGCCCCGGACGCTAGGGACCGCCCGCCCTCGACCGCCACGGATCCGGCCCGCTCAGTGGACCGTTCCACTTGGGCGGGATCCGCCGCCGTCCCACCATCGGGACATGGACCTCATGGACATCCAGGCGCCCCCGGAGGGCACCTACGCGGAAGCGGACGGCGTCAAGTACCACTACGTCGACCTGGGGGAGGGCAGCGCCACGGTCTTCCTGCACGGCGGCGGCCCCGGATGCACCGGCTGGTCGGACTTCGGGCAGGTGGCCCCCCTGTTCGCGGCGGACCGCCGCTGCCTGCTCGTCGACATCCTCCAGTACGGCAAGTCCGCCAAGCCCGTCATCACGGGGCCCATGTGGGACTACCACGCGGCCAAGACCGTGGCCCTGCTCGACGAACTCGGCGTCGACCGCGCCGACTTCGTCTGCAACTCGTGGGGCGGCACCATCGCGCTCAACCTGGCCGCCAAGTACCCCGAGCGCGTACGGTCGTTGGTGATCACCGGCAGCATGCCCGTCTTCTACGGCCCCCTCGCGCCGTTGCCCGAGGGCGGTCGCCGCGGCCGCAACGCCCGTGACGTGTACTACGGCGGCACCGGCCCCTCGTGGCGGAAGATGCGTGAACTCATCGCCCGCCTGGAGTGGTTCGACCCCGACGCCGTCCCCGACGGCACGGTGACCCTGCGCCACGAACAGAGCCTCGACCCCGAGGAGACCGCCCTCGCCGGTGCCTCCGACAACCCGCGCGGCGACTGGCAGGACCTCACCGCCGAACTCGGCCGGATCGCCGCGCCGACGCTCTTCCTGTGGGGCATGCAGGACGCGTTCCTGACCCCGGACTACCCGCTGATGCTGGCCCGCATGATCCCCAAGGGCAACCTGCACGTGATGAGCGAGGCCTCCCACCACCCGCAGGAGGAACGGCCCTACGACTACCACAGCGTCGTCACCGGTTTCCTGAACCAGCAGCACAACTGACCCCGCACCACCGACTCTCCGGGGAGGAGACGTGAGCGAGACCGTGCCGCGCGTCGTCGAACTGTCCAGCCCCTTCACCCGGTTCGCCGGCCGGCTGCTGGTCGGGCTCGGGTACGAGGTCGTGCTCGTCGAACCGCCGGAAGGCGACGAGAGCCGACGCGAACTCGACGGCGACGCGTTCGTCCACTGGCACGCGGGCAAGCGGTCGGTCGTCCCCGCCTCGCCGGAGGAACTGCGCGGTCTGCTGGCCGGCGCCGACGTGCTGCTCGACGGGAGTCCGGGTGGCGCGGAGGCGCTCGCCGAAGGGCTCGACGACCTCGTGCACGTGCGCGTCACCCCCTTCGGGCTGACCGGCCCGCGCACCGACTGGCAGGGCACCGACTTCGTGGTCGCCGCGCTGGGCGGCATGCTCGCCCAGGTCGGCGACCCCGACGGCCCGCCGCTACGGCTCCCCGAGCAGCAGGCGGAGCAGCTCGCGGGCGTCAACGCCGCCATCGCCGCCCTGCTCGCCCTCCGCGCCCGCCGCGCCGGCCCGGGACAGCTCGTCGACGTCTCCGCGCAGGCGTGCGTCGCGGCCGCACTGGAGGCGGGGACCCTCGCCTACCTGCACGAGGACCGGGTGCCGCCCCGCCCCGGCAGCGTCCATCCCCTCGTCCCGCACGGCCTGTTCCGGGCCGCCGACGGCTACCTGGGCGGCGGCCTCGGCGGCAGCCCGCGCATGTGGGACGCGCTGCTGGAGTGGCTGCGCGAGGAGGACGCGGCGGCCGACCTCACGGAACCGCGCTGGCAGGACCCGGTCGAACGCAAGAAACACCAGGAGCACGTGTTCAAGGTCGTCCAGGACTTCGTGGGCACCTGGCCCAAGGCCGAGTTCGCGGAACGGGCCCAGGCCCGGAAGCTGCCCTGGGCCGCCGTCGACCTGCCCCACGAACTCCCCGACAACCCGCAGCTCGCCGCCCGCGACTTCTTCACCCGGGTACGGACACCGGAAGGGGAGCGGACCGACCTGGGCTTCCCCTTCGCGTTCCCCGAAGGCCACCGGGTACGGGAGCTGGAGGTCCGGGACGTGGGCGCGGACCAGGAACTGCTGCACGCCGGACCGCCCACCGAACCCCCGGTGCGGCAGACCTCCGTACAGCCCGCCCTGCACGGCATCCGCGTCCTCGACCTGACCTGGGTCCTCGCGGGCCCGTACTGCACCAAGGTCCTCGCCGACCACGGTGCCGACGTGATCAAGGTCGAGTCCATGGGCCGCCCCGACCCCACCCGCTTCGCCCCCTTCATGCACCTCTCCCGAGGCCCCCACACCGACCCCGACACCAACGGCTACTTCAACGAGGTCAACCGCAACAAACGCAGCATCGCGCTCGACACCCGGACCGACGACGGCATCGCGGTGCTGCGCGACCTCATCGCCCACAGCGACGTCCTCGTGGAGAACTTCAGCTCCACGGTCATGCGCAAACTCGGCCTGGGCTACGAGGAGTTGCGCCGCATCAACCCGGACCTCGTGTACGTCAGCATGTCGGGTATGGGGCACACCGGGCCGCGCAACGGCTGGGTGTCGTACGCCGACACGGTCTCGGCGAGCGGCGGACTGACCGGGCTGACCGGCTGGGGCCCGGACGACGTGGTCGGCGTGATCTACGGCCACGGCGACATCGTCGCGGGCCTCCAAGCCGCCCTCGCCACGGTCGCCGCGCTGGAGCACCGCTCCCTCACCGGACGCGGACAGCACGTCGACCTGTCCCAACTGGAGGCGATCGCCGCCCACATGGGCACGAGCCTCCTCGGCGGCCGGAGGGTGACACCGGCGGGCAACACCCATCCGAGCTGGAGCCCGCAGGGTGTTTACCGCTGCCTCGGCGCCGACCGCTGGCTGGCCGTGAGCGTGCGCGACGACACCGAGTGGGCCGCGCTGTGCGAGGTCATAGGCCGCCCCGAACTCGCCACCGACGAGCGGACGTTGACCGCCGAAGCGCGCAGACACGCCACGGCCCTGGTCGACGCCGCGCTGGGGGAGTGGACCCGCACGCTCCCCGCCGACGTCGCCGCCGAGGCGCTCCAGGCGCGCGGTGTCCCGGCCGGGGCGGTACAGGACGGCCGCGAACTCGTCGAGCACGACCCGCAGTTGAGGGCCCGCGGCTTCTATGTGCGCAAGGAGCACCCGGTCGCGGGCGCCTTCCTCCACGAAGGCGTCCCGATCCGCCTCACCCGCACACCCGGCGGGATCCGCGAGGCCGCGCCCGTACTCGGGGCCGACACCGACGCCGTACTGACAGAGGTGGCGGGGTTCTCGGCGGAGCGCGTCCAGCGGCTCCGGGAGGCCGGAGTCCTGCGGTGACCGACACCGTCCCCGGCCTCCTCGACGCGGCGGCCGGGGAGTTCGGCGACCGGACCTTCCTGCGGGTGGGGGAGGTGACACGGACGTACGCACAGACCCGTACGGCCGCCGCCACCATGGCCGGAGCGCTCGCCGAACGCGGCTGCCGACCGGGTGACCGTGTCGCCGTCATGGCCGGCAACCGGATCGAGTTCGTCGACCTCGTCCTGGGCTGCGCCTGGCTGGGGGCGGTACTGATCCCGCTCAACACCGGGCTGCGGGGCGGTGGACTCCGGCAGGTGCTGCGCGCGGCGGAGCCCCGATTCCTGCTGGTGGAGGAGGAGTTGGCGGAACGTGTCGTATCGGCGGGATTCCAGGGGGAGTTGTGGGTCGTGGGCGGGGACGACGTACCGGCACCGGGCAGGACGCCCGCCGTACCGGCGGCCCAAGTGCGCCCGGACGACACCGCGTTCGTGCTGTTCACCTCCGGCACCACGGGGACGGCGCGCGGGGTGCGGTGCCCGCACGCGCAGACCGTCTGGTGGGGTCGTAACGTCTCCGACTCGCTTCGCCTCACCGCCGACGACGTGCTGTACACCTGTCTTCCGCTGTTCCACACCAACGCGCTGAACATCCTCGCGCACGCCATGGCGGTGGGGGCGAGTTGCGTGATCGACGAGCGGTTCTCGGCATCGCGGTACTGGGAGCGGGTGGCCGGGGCAGGGGCCACCGTCGTCTATCTGCTGGGCGCGATGGTGCCCATGCTGCTGGCCCAGTCTTCCGGCCCCGCCGACCGTGCGCACCGGGCCTGGCGCGGGCTCTCGCCGGCGACTCCCGAGTCTGCGTGGGAGCCGTTCCGGGAGCGGTTCGGGGTCACGCTGGTCGACGGGTTCGGGTCGACGGAGACGAACCTGGTCGTCGGGTCGACGCCCGAGGAACAGCGGCCCGGTTACCTGGGTACCGTGCGCGACGGGTTCTCCGCGCGGGTGGTCGACGAGCTGCTCACGCCCGTCGCGGACGGTGTCGCCGGTGAGCTGGTGGTCCGTAGCGCACATGAATTCGCCTTCTGCACAGGCTACTTGGGGGAGCCGGAGCCCGGACCCACCGCATGGCGGCGCACCGGCGACCGGGTGGTGCGCGAGGCCGACGGGTGGTTCCGGTTCGTCGACCGGATCAAGGACGTCATCCGGCGGCGCGGCGAGAACGTCTCCTCGCACGAGGTGGAGTCCGTCGTCCGCGCGCACCCGGCGGTCGCCGACGCGGCGGCCTTCCCGGTGCCCTCGGAGCTGGCCGAGGACGAGGTCATGGTCGCGGTCGTCCCCGCGCCCGGGCAGGCGCTGGACCTCCGGGACCTCGTACGGCACTGCGCGGAGGAGCTGCCCGACTTCGCCGTGCCCCGGTACCTCGACACCGTCCGTGAGCTCCCGCTCACCGAGACCGGCAAAGTTCGCAAGGCGGTCCTGCGGGAACGTGGGGTCACCGCCACCACCTGGGACCGTTCCACACCGCCCACCCCGGCACGACATCAAACTTGAACTATTTGTTTTCTTGAATCACTAGTGTTTATGGCTGTAGGTTGAGCGCCATGACCGCATCCCAGCCACCGACCACCGCCGAGGAGCTGCGCGGTGCCGGCCTGCGGGTGACGGCAGCCCGCGTCGCGCTGCTCGAGACCGTCCGGCACGGCGACCATCTCGATGTCGAGGCGGTCGCGTCCGGGGTCCGTGACCGCGTAGGACACATATCGCTCCAGGCCGTCTACGACGCCCTCCACGCGCTGACCTCGGCCGGACTCATACGCCGTATCGAACCGGCGGGCAGTCCCGCCCGCTTCGAAGGACGCGTCGGCGACAACCACCACCACCTCATGTGCAGGTCGTGCGGTGTCGTCGCCGATGTCGACTGCGCGGTCGGCGAGGCACCCTGCCTGACCGCTGCCGACGACCAAGGCTTCTCGATCGACGAGGCCGAGGTCATCTACTGGGGTCTGTGCCCCGCCTGTACCGCAGTCCCCAGTTCCTGAGCCACGTGTTCCACCCCGTTCTGGAAGGATTCCCATGTCTGAGAACCACGACGCAATCGTCACGGACGCGAAGTCGGAGGATGCCGGGGGCTGCCCCGTCGCGCACGGGCGCGCCGCGCACCCCACCCAGGGCGGCGGTAACCGTCAGTGGTGGCCGGAGCGCCTCAACCTGAAGATCCTCGCCAAGGACCCGGTGGTCGCGAACCCGCTCGGCGCGGACTTCGACTACGCCGAGGCGTTCCAGGGTCTCGACCTCGCGGCCGTCAAACAGGACATCGCCGAGGTGCTGACCACCTCGCAGGACTGGTGGCCGGCGGACTTCGGCAACTACGGCCCGCTGATGATCCGGATGGCCTGGCACAGCGCCGGCACCTACCGCATCAGCGACGGCCGCGGCGGTGGCGGCCGCGGCCAGCAGCGCTTCGCGCCGCTGAACAGTTGGCCGGACAACGGCAACCTGGACAAGGCCCGCCGGCTGCTGTGGCCCGTCAAGAAGAAGTACGGCCAGTCCATCTCCTGGGCCGACCTCATGATCCTCACGGGCAACGTGGCGCTGGAGTCGATGGGCTTCGAGACCTTCGGCTTCGGCGGCGGCCGCGCCGACGTCTGGGAGGCCGACGAGGACGTGTACTGGGGTCCCGAGACCACCTGGCTCGACGACCAGCGCTACACCGGCGACCGCGAGCTGGAGAACCCGCTCGGCGCCGTCCAGATGGGCCTCATCTACGTCAACCCCGAGGGCCCCAACGGCAACCCGGACCCGCTGGCCGCGGCCCGCGACATCCGTGAGACCTTCCGCCGGATGGCGATGAACGACGAGGAGACCGTCGCCCTCATCGCCGGTGGCCACACCTTCGGCAAGACCCACGGCGCGGGCCCGGCCGAGTCGGTCGGCGACGACCCCGAGGCCGCCCCGCTGGAGGCGCAGGGCCTGGGCTGGAAGTCCACCTACGGCACCGGCAAGGGCGGCGACGCGATCACCTCCGGCCTCGAGGTCACCTGGACCACCAAGCCCACCCAGTGGAGCAACGACTTCTTCGACATCCTCTTCGGCTACGAGTGGGAGCTGACCCAGAGCCCCGCCGGCGCCAACCAGTGGGTGGCCAAGGACGCCGAGGCGATCATCCCCGACGCGCACGACGCGTCGAAGAAGAAGCTCCCGACGATGCTCACCACCGACCTCTCGCTGCGCTTCGACCCGATCTACGGTGAGATCTCGAAGCGCTTCCACGAGAACCCGGCGCAGTTCGCGGACGCCTTCTCCCGCGCGTGGTTCAAGCTGACCCACCGTGACCTGGGCCCGAAGTCCCTGTACCTCGGCGCGGAGGTCCCCTCCGAGACCCTGCTGTGGCAGGACCCGCTGCCGCAGGCCGAGGGCGAGACCATCGACGCCGCCGACGTCACGGCCCTCAAGGCGAAGATCCTCGCCTCGGACCTGACCGTCTCGCAGCTCGTGTCCGCCGCGTGGGCGTCCGCCTCCACCTTCCGCGGCAGCGACAAGCGCGGCGGCGCCAACGGTGCCCGTATCCGCCTGGAGCCGCAGCGCGGCTGGGAGGCCAACGACCCCGACCAGCTCGCTCAGGTGCTGCGGGTCCTCGAAGGGATCCAGCAGGAGTTCAACTCCGGCGCCAAGAAGGTCTCCCTGGCCGACCTGATCGTCCTCGGCGGTGCCGCTGCGGTCGAGAAGGCCGCCAAGGACGGCGGCGTCGACGTGGAGGTCCCCTTCACGCCGGGCCGTGTCGACGCGACCGAGGAGCACACGGACGTCGAGTCGTTCGCCGCGCTGGAGCCGACCGTCGACGGCTTCCGCAACTACCTCGGCAAGGGCAACCGCCTCCCCGCCGAGTACCTGCTGCTCGACCGGGCCAACCTGCTCACGCTGACCGCCCCCGAGCTGACCGTCCTCGTCGGCGGCCTGCGCGTCCTGGGCGCCAACCAGGGCCAGTCCACCCACGGCGTCCTCACCGACAAGGTCGGCACGCTGACGAACGACTTCTTCGTCAACCTGCTCGACCTGGGCACCACCTGGTCCTCGACCTCCTCGGACCAGCAGACCTTCGAGGCCCGCGACGCCTCCGGCGCGGTCAAGTGGACCGGCACCCGTGCCGACCTGGTCTTCGGCTCGAACTCCGAACTCCGCGCGCTCGCCGAGGTCTACGCGAGCGACGACGCGAAGGAGAAGTTCGTGAAGGACTTCGTCGCCGCGTGGGCCAAGGTCTCCGACCTGGACCGCTTCGACCTCGTCTGAGCAGTCCGCACCACCTGACGTCCGGGTCGGCCCTCACGGGTCGGCCCGGACGTTTCTCAACCTCTGAACTCGCGGCACAGGCGTGCACGTTCGTCACCTAAGCTCCTCCGCATGAACGAGGGGGAGACCCACAGACGGGTCGTCGACGGCCGCTTCGAGCTCGTGTCACGGCTCGGCGGCGGTGGCATGGGCACGGTGTGGCGCGCCCAGGACCTGCTGCTGCACCGCTACGTCGCCGTCAAGGAGGTCCGGCCGCCGGACATCGACCTCGCCGAGTACGACCCCGGCGCGGCGGAGATGCTGCGCCAGCGGGTCCTGCGCGAGGCACGGGCGCTGGCCCGGGTCGAGCACCCGAACGTGGTGACGATCCATCACATCGTCGACGGCGGCGAGGGCACCTACCCCTGGCTCGTCATGGAACTCGTCCAAGGCGGCTCACTGGCCGACCGGTTGGAGCGGGGACCGATGGCACCGGCGGAGGCCGCCCGGCTCGGCTCCGGAGTGCTCGACGCCCTCAACGCGGCGCACGAGGCGGGCGTCCAGCACCGCGACGTGAAACCCGCCAACGTGCTGCTGCGCACCGACGGCCGCCCCGTGCTCACCGACTTCGGCATCGCCGCGATCCGCGACGCCACCGCCCTCACCGCCACCGGCTCGATCATCGGCACGCCCGACTACATGGCCCCCGAGCGGGTCTCGGGCCACAGTGGTGGTCCCGCCGCCGACCTGTGGTCGCTGGCGATGATGCTGTACGTCGCCGTCGAGGGCCACCACCCGCTCCGGCGCGGTACGACGCTGGCCACGCTGGCCGCCGTACTCCAGGAGGACGTGCCACCACCTGCGCGGGCCGGGTCGTTGATGCCGGTGCTGTCCTGCGTGCTGGTCCGCGATCCCGAGGCGCGCCCGGATGCCGGGACGGTGGGGCGGATGCTGGCCGCCGCCGCGGCACAGCCCGAGGACAGTCGCCCCGAGACCACCTCGTACCGGCTCGCACCCCCGGCGCCTCCGTCGCCGCCGCCCACCAGTGGCATGCAGACGACGAGCCGGCGGCGCCCGGCGAAGCGGTCGCGAAGTGTCGCCGTGGTCTCCAGCGTCGTAGGCGTGGTGCTGATCGGCACGCTGGCCTGGAAGGTGCTGCCGGGCGGGAACAGCGACAACAACGGCTCGTCGGCGTCCGCGGGTGCCGCTGGGCAGACTCAGCAGAGCACGCCCTCCGTTTCGGCCAGCGAGAGCAGCGCCGCCGTGAAGACCCAGGACATGCTCACCCCGACCGGCATCCGGACCGCGATCAAGGCGTTCAAGGCGAAGACGGGGAGTGACAGGTTCGCCGACTTCTCCGTCTACCCGGGATACGTCATCGCGGATGTGATGGTGAAGGGCAGCCAGACCAGGTACACCAGCTACACCTATCGCTCCGGTACCGGTTTCGACGAGGCGTTCGACAACAAGGACACGATCATCGACGGAGACCAGCCGGTGAAGCTGGACGACTTCAACTGGGACGCCGTTCCCGCGTTGCTGAAGCGCGCGAACAAGGACCTGAAGGTCAAGGACCCGACGAGCCGTTACCTGTTGCTCCGGTCGCCGAGCACCAACGGCGGGAACACCCCGGCGGGCATGGCGATCTATCTGAGTGACGAGTACGGCTCCAGCGGTTTCCTGGAGGCCACCCCGCAGGGCATCGTGACGAGACTGGAGCCGGCCGACGAGTAGATTCAGCGCGTGCCCACCCTGCTGATCGTCCATCACACCCCCTCGCCCAACTGCCAGTCCATGTTCGAGGCCGTCCTCGCCGGGGCGACAACCCCGGAGATCGAGGACGTACGGGTCGTACGCCGTGCCGCCCTGTCCGCGACCGTGTCGGACGTGCTGGCCGCCGACGGATTTCTGCTGGGCACGCCCGCGAACCTCGGTTACATGTCCGGCGCCCTCAAGCACTTCTTCGACCAGATCTACTACCCGTGCCTGGACGAGACCCGGGGCCGGCCCTTCGGGTACTACGTGCACGGCGGGAACGACGTGACGGGAGCCGTGCGCGGCATCGAGTCGATCACGACCGGGCTGGGCTGGCGGCGGGTCGCGGACCCGGTGGCGCTGACCGGTGAGCCCGACAAGGCGGGTACCGAGGCCTGCTGGGAACTCGGGGCCACGGTCGCCGCCGGGCTGACGGCCTGAGCGGGCGGCCGCCACCCGTTCGGACGCCGAAGAGTGTCGTGACCACCCGGAGCACCCTCAGCGTGGAGGGACATGCCCCTCCGAGTGACAGGAGTTCTTCATGAGGAAGCGTCTGACGGCCGTGGTGGGTCTTGCGGGTGCGGCGTTGCTGCTGTGTGCCGGTACGGCGAGCGCGGACCCCGACCCCGTCGGTACCGCCGTCGACAGCCCGGGCGTGCTCTCCGGAAACGTCGTCCAGATCCCCGTCGACCTGGACCTGAACGTGTGCGGCAACTCGATCAATGTCATCGGTCTGCTCAACCCCGCGCTGGGCAACACCTGCGAGGACTGACCAGCCGTACCGTGAACGAGCCGTGGGCCACGCGCCCGCGGCTCGTTCCGCGTGTCGGGAGACATGTCAGGGGACGTGTCAGGGGACGTGTCAGGGGACCTCGGGCAGCCGGTGCAGGGGAGTGCCCTGGGCCCAGCGCCGCAAGCGGGAACCGTCGATGAGCTGGACGCCGCCCTGCCTGCGCGCCCACTGCACGTCACGTCGGCTGAAGGTGCCCCGGTGGACCACCAGACGGAGATGCGGTCCGGAGCCGGGTGAACGTGCGGAGCGCGTCGGTGTCTCCTCGTCGGGCAGCGGTTCGGCCACTGGCCGGAAGGCCACCTCCAGCCGGCGGCCGAGCCGGTCGCGCGCCCGGACCCGTGCCTGGCCCTGGGCGTCGGGCCGGGCCAGCGCCCGCCAGCCGTCCCGGCGCAGCATCCGGGACACGGCCAGGGCGAGCCCCTCCACATCCAGGTCGGCGATCTCCTCGGGCGTGTAGTAGCCCAGCCTGCGACGGGCCAGCGGCCGGTTGTGCCGGACCACGGCCGCCGTGATCACGGCGAGCAGCGCCAGGCCGCCGGCGAGGGCGCCGGTGCCGAGGACGCGGTACGCCACGGCGAGGCCGGCCACGATCCCGCACACGACGAGGGCGACCACGACCAGTGCGGGCAGCACCTCGGGCAGTCCGGGGCCGTAGCGTCCCTGGGCGCGCAGCGCACGGATCGCCTCCCGCCGTCGCGAGCGCCGCGCATCGCGCTCCTCGTGCCTCTGCCGCCACTGCGTCACCAGGGTCAACTCCCCCCACCCCCAAGCGCGTTGACGTCTGCGGTAGGGATACCCGCCGGACGTGGTCCACGTGCGCGGGGACGGGAACCGGCCACCAAACCGGCCGAACTGTTTCGGCGGGCGTCGTGACCCCTTCGGGCAACGAACTCGTCCCGCCCGACCTCTGGCCCCGGATACCTACCGACCGGTATACAAGGCCAGTTGAACGAGAGACGACCGCATCGGGGCCGCCCCGTCGCACCGTCTCGTACCTGGGGAGGAATCTCATGAAGCGTGAGACGCATCCGGCCACGACGGCGCACCATCGCGGCAGGGCCGTGGCGGTCGCCGCGGCGGTCAGCGGCTGCGCCCTCGTCGTCGCCTCCGCGGCACCGGCGGCCGCGCACAACTCGGGCCAGGGGCACGGCCGTTCGACTCAGTACGTGGCGCTCGGCGACTCGTACACCTCGGGCCCGTACATACCGACCCAGGTGGACGCCAACTGCGCGCGCTCCGACCAGAATTACCCCTCGGTGGTGACGGCCGACCGCAGAGGGACCGTCCTCAAGGACGTGAGCTGCAGCGGGGCGACGACCGAGGAGATGTGGAAGGCACAGGGCACCAACGGGCCCCAACTCGACGCCGTGCAGCGGAACACGGACCTGGTGACCGTCCAGATCGGCGGCAACGACATCGGGTTCAGCACCATCATCGGCACCTGCGCCAAGCTCAGCGCCACCGACCTGACCGGCAACCCGTGCCAGCGCTACTACACCTCTTCCGGCGCCGACCAGTTGGCGCTGACCATCCTCAACACCGCGCCGAAGGTGGCCAAGGTGCTGCGCGCGGTCCACAAGAAGGCACCGCACGCGCGTGTGCTCGTCGTCGGCTACCCGGACCTCCTGCCCGACGACGGCAGCGGCTGCTACCCGTCGGTGCCGTTCGCCGCGAAGGACTTCCCCTACCTCCGTGACACCGGCAAGCGCCTCAACCTGATGCTCCGTCTGGTGGCCGCGCTCAACGGCGCGGAGTACGTCGACACCTACGGTCCGACCGTCGGCCACGACATGTGCAAGGCGCCCGCCGACCGCTGGATCGAGCCCTTGCAGCCGGCCTCCCCGGCGGCTCCGGCGCACCCCAACGCGAAGGGCGAGGCGGCCATGGCGGGCGCGGTCCTCAAACAACTGGAGAGGCACCACCGGTACTGAGGCACCGGTACCGACGGACAGCGGCGGCCCGGGTTTTCCACAGGCGGAGGTGGTGTACTCGCGAAATCCGGCCCTGACGAGCAAAGATGGGGCCGTACGCGAAGTCGGTCGATGCGGAGGAGCGGGCACATGCCACACGAGCGAGCGGGCGAACAGGCCCGCGCCGAGGATCTCGTAGACGTGGCCCGGCTGGTCACCGCCTACTACGCGCTGCACCCGGACCCCGCCGAGCCGGGGCAGCGCGTCGCGTTCGGCACCTCCGGGCACCGCGGGTCGTCCCTGAACACGGCGTTCAACGAGGACCACATCGCCGCCACCAGCCAGGCCATCTGCGAGTACCGGGCGGGCCAGGGCACCGACGGGCCGCTCTTCCTCGGGGCGGACACCCACGCGCTGTCGGAGCCCGCGACGGTCACCGCGCTGGAGGTGTTCGCCGCCAACGAGGTCACGGTCCTCATCGACAGCGCGGACGGCTACACGCCCACCCCGGCGGTGTCCCTCGCCATCCTCACGCACAACCGGAACCGGACCTCGGGCCTCGCCGACGGCGTCGTGGTCACCCCGTCCCACAACCCGCCCGCCGACGGCGGCTTCAAGTACAACCCGCCGAACGGCGGCCCGGCCGGCTCCGAGATCACCTCCTGGATCCAGGACCGCGCCAACGAGATCATCGCGAGCGGCCTGAAGGACGTACGCCGCATCCCCTACACGCGGGCGCTCGCCGCCCCCGGCACGGGCCGCTACGACTTCCTCGGCACGTACGTCGCCGACCTGCCGAACGTGCTCGACCTGGACGCGATCCGTTCGGCCGGTGTGCGCATCGGCGCCGACCCGCTGGGCGGGGCGTCCGTCGCCTACTGGGGCCGGATCGCCGAGGAGCACCGGCTCGACCTGACCGTGGTCAATCCGCTCACGGACCCGACCTGGCGGTTCATGACGCTGGACTGGGACGGCAAGATCCGCATGGACTGCTCGTCGCCGTACGCGATGGCCTCGCTGATCGCACAGCGCGACCGGTTCGACATCGCCACCGGCAACGACGCCGACTCCGACCGGCACGGCATCGTCACCCCGGACGCGGGCCTGATGAACCCCAACCACTATCTGGCCGTGGCGATCTCCTACCTCTACGCCCACCGTGGGCAGTGGCCCGCCGACGCGGGCGTCGGCAAGACACTGGTGTCCTCCTCGATGATCGACCGGGTCGCCGCCGATCTCGGGCGCCGGCTCGTCGAGGTGCCCGTCGGCTTCAAGTGGTTCGTGGACGGACTGGTCGACGGCTCGCTCGGCTTCGGCGGCGAGGAGTCGGCCGGCGCGTCCTTCCTGCGCCGGGACGGCTCCGTGTGGACCACCGACAAGGACGGCATCATCCTGGCGCTGCTCGCCAGCGAGATCACGGCGGTCACCGGGAAGACGCCGTCGCAGCACTACGCGGCGCTCACGGACCGGTTCGGCGCGCCCGCCTACGCCCGGATCGACGCCCCGGCCTCACGCGAGGAGAAGGCGCTCCTCGCGAAGCTCTCGCCCGCGCAGGTCACCGCCGACACCCTCGCCGGTGAGCCCGTCACCGGCGTCCTCACCGAGGCACCGGGCAACGGCGCGGCCCTCGGCGGCATCAAGGTGACGACCGCCAACGCCTGGTTCGCGGCGCGGCCCTCCGGCACCGAGGATGTCTACAAGATCTACGCCGAGTCCTTCCTCGGCCCGGACCACCTCGGCCAGGTGCAGGAGGAGGCGAAGGCCGTGGTCGGGGCGGCGCTGGGCGGCTGACGCGGAGGCCCTGGTACTGGCTGCCGTAGGAATGAATGGTGTGGCAGGCGGTGTTGGGCCGACACATGAGCCATGACGCAAGGCGGAAGTGAACCCCGTATGTCCTTCGAAACGACCGACTACACGGGGCAGACCACGTGCGGCGACGAAGCCCGCACTCCGCTGCGTGACTTCCTGCGGACCGAGACCGGCAGCGCCGCCGTCCTGGTGGCGGCGGCGCTCGTCGCGCTCGTCTGGGCCAACGTCACGCCGTCGGCGTACGAGTCGTTCTGGGAGACCCACCTCTCCGTCCGGCTCGGCTCGCACGGGGTCTCTCTCGACCTGCGCGAGTGGGTCAACAGCGGGCTGATGACGCTGTTCTTCCTCGTCGTCGGCCTGGAGGCGCGCCGCGAGTTCGACATGGGCGAGCTGCGCGAACGCCGGCGGCTGGCGCTGCCGATGGTCGCGGGCGCCAGTGGCATGCTCGTGCCGATCGCCATCTACCTGGCGATCAACAGCGGGCACGGGACGGCGAACGGCTGGGGCGCGGTGATGTCCACCGACACGGCGTTCGCGCTGGGCATGCTCGCCGTGGTGGGCCGCCATATGCCGCCCGGGCTGCGGGTGTTCCTCCTCACGATCACCGTCGTCGACGACTTCCTGGCGCTCGTGGTGATCGCCGTCTTCTACAGCGACCACATCGCCGTACCGGCACTCCTGGTCGCGGTGGGCACGTTCGCCGTCGTCATGGTGCTGCGCCGGTTCCGGGTGCGCCGCGGGCCGCTGTACGCGCTGCTCGGGCTCGTCGCCTGGGTCGCCCTGCTGAAGTCGGGCGTGGACCCGGTCGTCATCGGACTCGCCATGGGGCTGATCACGTACGCCTATCCGGCGGGGCGCGACGACCTGGAGCGCGCCACCGGCCTGTTCCGGCTCTTCCGCGAGCAGCCCACACCCGAGCTGGAACGCGACGTACGCGCCGGCATCGCGGCGTCGATCTCCCCGAACGACCGGCTGCAGCGCATCTACCACCCGTGGGCGAGCTATGTCGTGGTGCCGCTGTTCGCGCTGGCCAACGCCGGACTCCAGATCAGCGGGGAGCAACTGACCAGGGCCTTCACCTCGCCCGTCGCGCTGGGCATCCTCATCGGGTACGTCGTCGGCAAGCCGCTCGGCATCGTCTCCTCGACGGCGCTGACCAGCGTCCTGTCCCGGGGCCGGATCCGGCCGCCGGTCGGCTGGGGAGCGGTGACCGCGGGCGGCACCCTGGCGGGCGTCGGCTTCACGGTCTCCCTGCTGATCGCGACCCTCGCCTTCGACGGGACCACCCTGGAGGACGCGAAGACGGGCATCCTCACCGCCGTCATCTGCTCGTTCCTGGTCGGCCGGCTGGTCACCGGGGCGATCGGACTGCTGCCGCCGCAGGTGCGGCCGAGGGTGCTCTTCGGCAGGGCGGAGACCGTCGTCGACCTGGCGGTGCCCGTCGACCCCGACCGCGACCACCTGCGCGGACCCCGGCACGCCCCGGTGACCGTCGTGGAGTACGGCGACTACGAATGCCCCTTCTGCGGGCAGGCCGAGCCGGTAGTCCGCGAGCTGCTCGGCTCCTTCGGGGACGAGGTGCGGTACGTGTGGCGGCACCTCCCGCTCACCGACGTCCACCCGCACGCCCAGCTCGCCGCCGAGGCCTCGGAGGCCGCCGCGCTGCAGGGCGGCTACTGGGAGATGCACGACCTGCTCCTGAGCCACCAGGGCGCCCTACGCCTCAAGGACCTCCGGGGCTATGCCGAACAGATCGGCCTGGACACCGCCCGCTTCGAACGCGACATGCGGGCCCACGCCGGGGCGGGCCATGTCGCCGAGGACGTCGAGTCGGCCGACCTCAGCGGCGTCGCGGGCACCCCGACCTTCTTCGTGAACGGCCGCCGGCACCACGGCGCCTACGACATCGAGGGCCTCTCCCAGGCCGTACGGGCCGCCCGTCTGCGGGCCGCGGTGGCGGTCTAGCGGGCGGGAATGGACCGAGGGGTGCCGGTGTTGGAACGCATGTAGCTGACATGCTCGGGACAAGATCCCGGGATGTGGGCGGAAGGAGGTCCTCATGGCACGCACCACGAACCGTCCCGTCGTCACCCTGAAGTCGACGGCCGGGACCGGCGTCACCTACGTGACACGCAAGAGCCGTCGCAACGACCCCGACCGGCTGGTCCTGCGCAAGTACGACCCGGTCGCCGGAGAGCACGTCGATTTCCGCGAAGAGCGCTGAACCAGGCGCGGCGGTAGTCCCAAGCATCAGGCAGAGCGGCCGTCCCTCCGGGGACGGCCTGAGGAAGGAAGCACCATGAGGTCTGGCATCCACCCCGTGTCCCGTCCGGTCGTCTTCCGCGACCGCGCGGCGGACACCGCGTTCCTGACCACCTCGACCGCGCAGTCGGCGCGCACGATCGAGTGGGCGGACGGGAACACCTACCCGCTGATCGACGTCGAGATCTCGTCGGCCAGCCACCCGTTCTACACCGGCAACACGCGCGTCGTGGACACCGCGGGCCGTGTGGAGCGCTTCGAGCGCCGCTACGGGAGGCAGTCATGAAGGTCCGCAATTCCCTGCGCTCGCTGAAGGCCAAGCCCGGCGCGCAGGTGGTCCGCCGCCGTGGCGTGACGTTCGTGATCAACAAGAAGGATCCGCGCTTCAAGGCCCGCCAGGGCTGATCCAGCGCGTACGACCGGTCGGCCCGGCCCCGCTTCGGCGGTGGCCGGGCCGTTGTCGTGCCGTTCCCGTCTTCGTGCTCCGCGGGGAGAAAAATCCGTTCTTTATGCTTATAGCGGTACCAACCCCTTGGAGTGGTCGATGTCGCGCAGGCGCCCCGTGGACGACGGTGACGAACTGCTGGCCAGACTGGGAACGCTGACCGCCCAGGCACGCGAGCGGGCGGAGCTCCAGCGCTCCCTGCTCGAACTGGCCGTCGCCCTGCAGCGCGGCATGCTGCCCGGCGACATGCCGGTCACCCCCCGGTTCCACCTCGCCGTCAAGTACTCGCCCGCCAACCACGGCCTCAACGTGGGCGGCGACTGGTACGACGCCTTCACGATGCCCGACGGCCGCATAGGCCTGTCCATCGGCGACGTCCAGGGCCACAACATCGAGGCCGCCGCGTTCATGGGCCAGGTCCGGGTCGGCCTGCGGGCCCTCGCCTCCGTCACCAGCGAGCCCGGTGAACTCCTCGCCCTGACGAACGACCTGCTCCTGTCCCTCGGCACCGAACTCTTCGCGACCTGCACCTTCGTGCGGCTCGACCCCGTCACCGGAGTGCTGGAGAGCGCGCGGGCCGGACACATACCGTCCGTCTGGGCCACGGCGGACGGCCGCTGCGGCATCGCCGACGACGAGGGCGGACCGCCACTCGGCATCGTCGCCGGGCAGCGGTACCCCGTGACCGAGCACCGGCTCACCACCGGCGGCGTCTTCGTCCTGGTGACCGACGGCGTGGTGGAGGGCCCCTCGATGAGCGTCGACGAAGGCCTCGACCAGGTGATGCGACTCGCCGGAATCGCCGCCGTTGCGGGTATGGAGGCGGGCTCGCTGGCGGCCGCCGTGATCAAGGGAGCCGAGCGTGTGGGACACGAGGACGACGCGGCGGTACTCGTCGTGGGACACGACGACCCCGGCACCGGGACGTAGGGCCCGTCCGGCGGGACAGGGTGCAGCGGCAGCCGACACCGGTGTCTCCGTCCCCTTACGGTCCGCTCGCAGACGTCGGCCGGGTGCCGTCCCCGTCGGGCGTGGCGCCGCCCCGTGCCGCTCGCCTCGCCGACCTGGCCGGGTCAGTGTCTGATGGCTGCTGTGGTGGGTTTCGAGGTTCTGCGGCGACCGGCCGGGTACGCCCTCCTGACGCTGGCCGTCGCCGGCGGCTACTTCGCGGCGGGACGGCTCGGCCTGCTGCGGCAGTTGGTGGTCGACGGCGCCGTGTTCACACCCATCTGGCCGCCCACCGGCGTCGCGGTGGCCTGCCTGCTGATCTTCGGGCTGCGGGTGCTGCCCGGCATCGCCCTCGGCGTACTGCTCGTGATCATGTCCCTCACCTCGCTCCGGCCGACGGTGCTCGTGGTCCTGGCGGGCAACACCTTGGCCCCCGCCTGCGCCTGCCTCATGCTGCGCCGGGTGGGTTTCCGAACCGACCTCGGCAGACTGCGCGACGGCCTCGCGCTGGTGTTCCTGGGTGCCCTGTCCGCCATGCTGATCAGCGCGACCTGCGGAGTCGGACTGCTCGTCCTCACCGGCAAGCTGGCGGAGCACTCCTTCTGGCCGGTCTGGCTGGGCTGGTGGGTCGGCGACGCCATGGGCGTACTGATCATCACCCCCCTCCTGCTCGTGCTGTACACCGCGCGGCTGCCCCCGGACCTGCGCCGCTGGAAGGAGGCCCTGCTGCTCGTGGCGACCACCGCCGTGATCGTCCCCCTGGTCACCCACAGCCACGTCAGCCTGCTGTTCCTGGTCTATCCGCTGCTGATCTGGGCCGCCCTGCGGTTCCGGTTCGCGGGCAGCATGCTGTGCGCCCTGTTCGCCTCCGTCATGGCCACCATCGCGGCGACCCGGGAGACGGGCCCCTTCGGGGACCTGACCCATGTCGAGGTCATGATGAAGCTGCAGGCCTTCAACGGCACGATGGCCCTCACCGCCCTGCTGCTGTCCTCGGTCATCACCGAGCAGCGCAACACCAGACTCTCGGTGGAGAAGGCCTGCCAGGAACTGGCCGAGGTCCTCGAACACCTCACCGCGGGCGACCCACGCCAGGGCGGCCGCCCCTGACCGACCCGCGCCGTCAGCAGAGGCCCGCGCCGCCAGCGGAGACCCACGGCGTCAGAAGAGACCCGCGTCGCCCCTCCGGCGCAGCACCAGCAGCGCGGTGTCGTCCCGGGGC
Source organism: Streptomyces sp. NBC_01478 (assembly GCF_036227225.1). Taxonomy (GTDB): domain Bacteria; phylum Actinomycetota; class Actinomycetes; order Streptomycetales; family Streptomycetaceae; genus Streptomyces. The sequence continues at coordinate 11,143,133 of NZ_CP109444.1, forward strand.
ATGCCCGCCGTGTGGCGGCGCAGATCGCCGTAGACGGTGGCCGGTACGTCCTTCGGGAGGACCTCGCCCCAGCGCGCCGCGCGCTCCTCCAGGGGATAGAACGCGCCGGACGGATCACGTGCCTCGGTCACGCCGTCCGTGCAGAGCAGGAGCGTGCCGTCCTGCGGGAAGGCGAACCATTCGACGGTACGAGGCTCAGGGGCCAGCGCGTCGAGGCCCAGCGGAACGCAGGGCTCCTGCCGGAGCACCGGCTCGGCCCGCTTCTCGCGCAGCAGCAGCGGCGCCACATGACCGCAGTTGATCGCCTGGACCTCCTGCTCACCGTCGATGCCCAGCACCAGCGCCGTCACGAACCGCTCCCGCTCACCGGTCTGCGCCGCGAAGGAGTTGTGCCGCAGCACAGCCTCCTCCAGGGCGTCGACCACGGCGGTGAGCGTGGGTTCGGCCACGGCCGCCTCGCGGAAGGCGCTGAGCACGGCGAACGCGGCGCTGATCGCCTGCAGACCCTTGCCCTGCACATCGGCGATGAAGACACGGCTGCCGTACGGCGAGGAGACGACCTCGTAGACATCGCCGCCCACCCGGCTGTCCTCCTCCACCGGCCGGTACAGACCATGGACCAGCAGTTGGTCGGTCATCAGGGGGAACGGACGCAGGATCTGCCGTTGCAGGGCCGCCGCCGCGGAACGCAGCCGCGCGATCTCGCCCTCCCAGCGGATCCGCTGCGCCGCCCGCGCCACGCTCAGGCCGTTGAACACCAGGGTGAAGGCGATGACCGCCGCGTCGGCCCCCACCGTGCGCAGCGGGGTGTCCAAGAGGGACCCGGCTATGACGATCGTCACCCACACGGAGGCGACGGTGGTCTGCCGTACCGTCCCGCGCCCGGCGATCAGCGCCGGCAACACCACCAGAAAGGGGGCCGGCCGGGTGTCCCGGCCCAGGGCGATCCCGGTCAACGCCACCAGTGCCGTACCGCTGACGAGCCAGAACACGACCACGGCCCAGCGGAGCGGAGGCGTCGATCTTTGTCCGGCGTCGGCCACCGTGGAACCGGCCGGATCTCTCGAGGTACGCACCGGCCCTCCCGCTTCCTTCAGTCGTCGAACAACCGTGGGGAAAGCTTCCCACTCTTCAATATCAGCCCCACCCGTACCGTCCGCGAGCTGCGACAACAGCTCAGGCAGGCCCGGGACGCACAGGAGCCGCACAGGGGGCTAGATTCCGATCCGAATGTTGGGCCGATGGTGGGGGAGTTGGGGACCGTTGTTCATCTGGCGCACACTGCGGGGTGAATGGCAGGGCATTGTCGTCGATCCGGTACGGCAGTTGCTGCGACGCGGACTGAAGGGGGTGTCCCTGGCGTTCGTCGCCGCTTTCGGCGTCATCTTCTTCCACTGGCTCGCCCAGCGGCCGACCGGCGCCTCGGTCGTCCGGCACCTCGGCGGCGTCCAGGGCGACCTGCCGCTGTGGCTCGCCCTGCTGCGTACCCCCGTATCGCTGTACGTGCCCGCTCTCGACCTGCCCGTCTGGGCCGGCATCACCCAACTGTTCCTCGCGTTCGCGCTGGCCGAGCTGGCCCTGGGCCGGGCCCGGACGCTGGCCGTCGCCTACGCGACCACGCTGGCCGGCACCCTCACCGTGCGGGTGATGCTGCTGATCGGGCCCGGCTGCGGCGGCATCGGGCTACGGCCGGAGATCGGGCGCATCCTCGACACCGGGCCGTCCGCCGCGGTCGTAGGACTGTTCACGTATCTCGCCGTGGTCCGGCGCGCGCCCGTCGTGTTCCTCCTCACCGGCGGGTCGATGGTGTGGGAGTCGATCGTGAAACCCAACCTGGCCGGCCGCGAGCACCTCGTCGCGGTGGCCAGTGCCGTCGTCCTGGGCCTTGTCCACGAGCTGCGGCACAAGCGGCCGACCGTCACGACGCTGCTGCCGCAGTTCAGGACGGACCAGCCGGTCAGGGCCGAGACGCGCTGCCCATCTCCGCGGTGAACCCCGCCGGTTCGCTGTCGAACCCCCGCACCATCGCGTGGAACTCCCATGCTCCGGAGGCGTCCTTGGTGAACTCCGCGACCGTCGCGGCGGTGGACCCGGCCACCTCCGTGAAGTCGTCCGACAGCAGCTCCTTGTACCCCTCCACGACCAGCGCCCTGGCGTGCGAGAGATCACCGAACGTCCGGGTGCCGCCGTTCTGATGGATCGCCACCCCGACCACCACCCGCGCGAAGGACGTGGCGAGCCGGTCGAGTTCGAGGACCATCACCTCCATGTAGCCGTACCCCTGGCCGCTCTGGCTGTGCCGGCTCATGTTGATCGTGCCGTCCGGCGAGCGGCTCTCGGAGTTGACGACGTACACCGGGCGTCCGTGCGGTGCGTCGGCCGAGTAGGTCGCCGCGACGATGTCCAGATGGCGCGGCTGCTGCCCCCAGGGACTCGGATCCCAGCGGAGCCGTACTTCGACCTTCCCCACGACCTTGCTGACACTGCTCACTGATCGCCGCTCCCGTATCGGGCCATCACGGGACAATCCCCCGCATGGTCAAGTATCGCTCTTCGACGGCCTGTTGATGCCCATCGGACGGACCTGTCATGCCCGGGATCAAGCGCTCCGGATCGCGTCCACCAGCCCGGCGACGAGCCTCGCCCGCTCGGCCATCGACGCGACGAGCAGATACTCGTGGTCGGCGTGGGCCCCGCCCCCGACCGCTCCCAGACCGTCGAGCGTCGGCACCCCCAGCGCGGCCGTGAAGTTGCCGTCGCTCCCACCGCCGACCGCCCGTCCTTCGAGACCGGGCAGCAACCGCCGTGCCACCGCGAACAGTTCGGCCGCCGCGGACTCGGGCATCGGCGGCCGGCCGACACTTCCTTCTACGGTGATCACGGCCTCGTCGAGATGCGGGGCGAGGGCGGCGAACGCGGACTCGATCCGCTCCTTCTCGTCGGCCGACTCGATCCGGACGTCCACGACGACGGTCGCCCGCGCGGGAACCACGTTGTCCAGCGTCCCCGCGGACGCGACGGTCGGCGTGACCGTCGTACCGGCCTCGGGCCGCGCCAGGGCCGCGATGTCCAGCACCTGGTACGCCGCCTCGACCAGCGCGTTGACCCCGGCGGCGGGTTCCAGTCCCGCGTGCGAGGCCCGGCCCGTGACGGAGACCTCGAAGGTGCCGCATCCCTTGCGGCCGGTCTTCACGGCCCCGCCGTCGGCGGCACCCTCGGCCACGAGCACGGCACCGCAGGCGAGGGCGCGCTCCTCGATGAGCGCCCGGGAGGAACCGGAGCCGACCTCTTCGTCGGCGGTCACCAGGATCTCGACGCCCGACCGGTCCTCCAGCGCGGCCAGCCCGTGGATCGCCTGCACCAGACCGCCGAGCATGTCGAAGACACCGGGGCCGGTCACCCGGCCGTCCTCGACCAGGAAGGGCCGGCGCGCGAGGGTGCCCAGTGGGAACACCGTGTCGTGGTGACCGAGGATCAGCACCCGGGGTGTGCCGTCGCCGGACCAGTGGACGTGCGGGCCGCCCTCGCTGTCGACGATCGCGGCCCGGCCGCCGAGGCGTGCCTCGACGACGGCGGCCACGGTCTCTGCCGATGTCCGCAAGGCGACCAGGTCACGGGAGGGGGACTCGACCTCGACGAGGGTCCGGAGGTCTTCGATCATCGCGTCGACACTCACGTCGACGGTCTTGTGCGTGGTCACCAGGGAAGGTTACGCGGAGTGTGCGAGGGAGGGCTCGTGCTCTCGACGGCGCCTCGCGTGAGCGACAGGTCGGGCTCGTCGGGGTTCCACCTGTATTGCAGGTCCTCGTTCTTGATCAGCACGCCCGCCTCGGTCATCCGGTCGAGGATGTCGACGAGCATCTCACCCAGCGGGTAGCCGTCCACCCAGAACATTCGCTTGACCCCGCCGAACGACTGGTTCCCCGGAAACACCCCCAGGATCTTCCCGAGCTCGAAGCCCGCCGCGTCGTAGTCGGTCCAGTCGACTAGCACGTCCCGCAGACCGCCCACTGCCATGGCACCTCTCACCTCTCGGGGTCCTCATCATGCCAAGGCCGCCAAGCGACGAAGGGCCGGCCCGACGGCGAACGCGTCGAACCGGCCCAACGGCGGTGCTGATCCCCGGAGTTCGGTCAGTCCGTGCCAGACTCCATCGCGGCGCGGTCGAGCAGCGCGTCGTCCTCGGAGACCTCGCCGCGGGACGCGATGGCCTCGGCGCCGCCCTCGGGCATGCTGCCGATGAGGCCGGTCGCGGCGGCCTGCGCGGCGCCGATCGCCGTGTTGCCGGTGCCGATGAGGCCGAGGCCGGCGTACTGCTCCAGCTTGGCGCGGGAGTCGGCGATGTCGAGGTTGCGCATGGTGAGCTGGCCGATGCGGTCGACCGGGCCGAAGGCCGAGTCCTCGGTGCGCTCCATGGACAGCTTGTCCGGGTGGTAGCTGAACGCCGGGCCCGCGGTGTCGAGCAGCGAGTAGTCCTCGCCGCGCCGCAGCCGCAGGGTGACCTCACCGGTGACGGCCGAGCCGACCCAGCGCTGGAGCGACTCCCGGACCATCAGAGCCTGCGGGTCCAGCCAGCGGCCCTCGTACATCAGGCGACCGAGGCGCCGGCCCTCGTTGTGGTACTGGGCGACCGTGTCCTCGTTGTGGATCGCGTTCACGAGGCGCTCGTAGGCCGCGTGCAGCAGGGCCATGCCGGGCGCCTCGTAGATGCCGCGGCTCTTGGCCTCGATGATCCGGTTCTCGATCTGGTCCGACATGCCCAGGCCGTGCCGGCCGCCGATGGCGTTGGCCTCCATGACCAGGTCGACGGGGGAGGAGAACTCCTTGCCGTTGATCGTCACCGGGCGGCCCTGGTCGAAGCCGATCGTCACGTCTTCGGTGACGATCTCCACCGACGGGTCCCAGAACCGGACGCCCATGATCGGCTCGACGGTCTCCACACCCGTGTCCAGGTGCTCCAGGGTCTTCGCCTCGTGGGTGGCGCCCCAGATGTTGGCGTCGGTGGAGTACGCCTTCTCCGTGCTGTCGCGGTAGGGCAGCTCATGGGCGAGCAGCCACTCCGACATCTCCTTGCGGCCGCCGAGCTCGGTCACGAAGTCCGCGTCCAGCCAGGGCTTGTAGATCCGCAGGTGCGGGTTGGCGAGCAGGCCGTAGCGGTAGAACCGCTCGATGTCGTTGCCCTTGAAGGTCGAGCCGTCGCCCCAGATCTGGACGTCGTCCTCGAGCATCGCCCGGACCAGCAGGGTGCCGGTGACGGCACGGCCCAGCGGGGTGGTGTTGAAATAGGCGCGCCCGCCGGAGCGGATGTGGAACGCCCCGCAGGTCAGCGCGGCCAGACCTTCCTCGACCAGCGCCGCACGGCAGTCGACCAGACGCGCGATCTCGGCGCCGTAGGCCTGCGCGCGGCCGGGCACCGAGGCGATGTCGGGCTCGTCGTACTGGCCGATGTCGGCGGTGTAGGTGCAGGGGACGGCACCCTTGTCGCGCATCCAGGCGACCGCGACGGAGGTGTCGAGTCCGCCCGAGAAGGCGATGCCGACGCGCTCGCCGGTGGGGAGGGAGGTGAGGACCTTAGACATGGGAAGATTATGCACCCTCGCGCATGGTCATGCAAAGTCGCCTTGTTGAACCCCTTTCCGATACGCCGCTGCCGGGCACCCGTGACGCAGGAGGGCACCCGACAGCGGCGGGAGTGGGACTGTGCTCAACACCCCGCCTTGTAGAAGTACTTGCTGATCTCGGGCTGGTTCATGTTCGCCTTGGTGATGGCGACCATGCTGGTGCCGATCGACTTCTGGACGGTCTTGCCCTCGAAGGCGGCGGCGAGCTGGTCGACGGCCTCCTTGCCGATCGCCGCCGGGTCCTGCGCGACCAGGACCTGGAGGGTGCCCGCCTTGAGCGAGGCGACCTCGTCCGGTTCCGCGTCGAACGCGGCGACCTGCACCTTGCCCTGCTTGCCCGCCTGCTTGAGGCCGGTGGCTATGCCCGTACCGGTGTTGGTGTTGCCCGCGAAGACGCCGGCCAGGTCGGGGTGGGCCGCCAGCGTCGCCTGGATCTGGGAGGCCGCGGTGGCCGGCAGGTCGTTGTCGTAGAGGGTCGGCAGCAACTTGATGTTCGGGTACTTCGCCATCTCCTCGGTGAAGCCCTTGATGCGCGCGTCGGTGGTGGAGACGCCGGGCTTGACGCTGATGACGATCGCCGAGCCCTTCTCGTTCATCAGCTTGGCGAGCGCGTCGGCCGCCACCCGGCCGCCCTTCTCGTTGTCGGACGAGATGCGGGTGATGCCGATCGAGGAGTCGGAGACCGTGGTGTCCACCAGCGCGACCTTGGTCCCGGACGACTGGATCTGCTTGAGCGAGGGGGTGAGCGCGCTCACGTCGACCGGCGAGATCAGCAGCCCGTCCGGCCGGGTCGCCGCGACCGAGTCGATGAGCGGGCGCTGGACCGACACGTCCCACTGCGCGGAGCCGTCCGCGGAGAAGTCCATGCCCTTGGCCTTGGCCTCGGTCTGCGCCGCGCAGGTCATGGTGATGTAGAAGGGGTCGCTCTTGACGCCGGTGATCAGCCGGACCTTCTTGCCGGAGGCGCCTCCCTTCGACCCCGAACTGCCGCTGTCGCTCGACGAACTGCAGGCGGCGGCGCCGGTCAGGGCCAGCACGGTGCCCGCGGCGACCAGTACTTTGCGCGTGATGCGGATGTTCGACATGAGGGTGTCCTCCTGGGTCATACGAGGGTCGGGGCGAACGTCGGGGCGGGAGTAGTGCCGGGAGTCATGCGCGCTCCCGGGTCTTCCTGCGCATCTGGTCGATGTAGACGGCGGCGACCAGGACGACACCGACGGCGACGTCCTGCCAGTACTGCTGAACGCCGATGACGATCAGTCCGGTGGTGAGCACCGCCGGGATGAACACGCCGATCACGGTGCCCAGGACCGACCCCCGCCCGCCGAAGAGGCTGGTGCCGCCCAGCACCACCGCGGTGATCACCTTCAGGTTGTCGGTGGAGTGCCCGGCGATGGACGTCGTGCCGTACGAGGCCAGCCACATCACCGCGCCGAGACCGGCGAGGAGCCCCATCAGGCCGTAGACCTTGATCAGATGGCGGCCCACCGGGATGCCCGCGCGGCGGACGGCGGTCGGGTTGGAGCCGATCGCCAGGGTGTGGCTGCCGAACTTCGTGGCGCCGAGGACCGCGCCGAACAGGGCGGTGACCACCGCGGCGAGGATCACCATCCACGGGATGCCGAGCAACTTGCCGAATCCCAGGCTGTTCTGGAGGTGGGTGGCCGCGGCGCCCGCCGGGTCCTGGCCGCCGGTGGCGAGTTCGGCGATGCCCAGTGCCGCGCCGAGCCCGCCCAGGGTCACGATCAGCGGGGGCACCTTCCCGGTCGCCACCACCGCTCCCTGCAGCGCGCCCCAACCCGCGCCCACGGCAAGGGCGATGACGACACAGACCGCGACCGTGAACCAGCCCGCGGTCGGGCCGCCGTGGTGGATGTTGTACTCGCCAGCGGCCACCGCCGCCAGCACCAGCACCGAGCCGATCGACAGGTCGATGCCCGCGGTGATGATCACGAACGTCATGCCGACGCCGAGCACCAGATAGATGGCCGCGTTCACGGCGATCTGCGTGATGTCGTACGTGGTGAAGAACTTGCCCGGTGCCGCGATCGTGAAGAACGCGACCAGCGCGACGAGGATCACGAAGGTCCACAACTCGCTGATGCCGGCGGCCCGTCGGAGCCACGGGGGTATCGCGAGGCGTCCGCCGTCGGCCGGTGGCGCGGCCTGCGCGGGGGCGGCCGGTTTGATGTCCTGGCTGTCGGTGCTCATCGCCCGTCCTCCGCTTGTGTCGCACCGGTCGGGGCGTGGTTCCCGCCGGGCGCGGGCTCGTCCAGCGATCCGGTCATGGCGCCGACGAGTTTCTCGATCGTGGCGTCGGCCGCGGTGAACGAGGCGACCCGGCGCCCCAGCCGCAGTACTTCGACCCGGTCGGCGACCGACAGCACCTCGGGCATGTTGTGGCTGATCAGGACGACGCAGATGCCCCGGTCGGCGACCCTGCGGACGGTCTCCAGGACCCGGGCGCGCTGGACGACGCCCAGGGCGGCGGTCGGCTCGTCCATGAAGATGACCTTGTTGGCGAAGGCGACCGCGCGCGCCACGGCCACCGACTGCCGTTGCCCTCCTGACAACGTTGTCACAGGAGCCGTCACATCTTTCAGCTCCACGCCGAGTTCACCGAACGCCGCGATCGCCTGCCGGCGCATGGTGGGCCGGTCGAGCACGCCCAGGCGGCCGAGCAGGCCTCCGCGGACAAGTTCCCTGCCGAGATAGAGATTTGCCGCCGCGTCCAGGTCCGGCGCGAGCGAAAGATCCTGGTAGACGGTCTCGACTCCGTGCCGTTGCGCGTCCATCGGACCCGTGAAGCGGACCGGCACCCCGTCCAGGCGCACCTCGCCCTCGTCCGGGGTGAGCACGCCCGAAAGGACGTTCACCAAAGTCGACTTGCCGGCGCCGTTGTCACCGATCAGTGCGACGACCTCGCCGGCGTACGCCGTGAAGTCGGCGCCCGAGAGCGCCTGGACATGGCCGAAACGCTTGACCACGCCGTGTGCCGCGAGAAGTGGTTCTCTTGCAGAGGCCATGCTGTGCTTTCTGGTTGGTATCGTTAACAGTTCGTCGATTCTGGGAGGCCCGTGAGTGGGCGTCAAGGGTCGTGACGGACAGGGATTCGGGCGGACGCCGGCGGCCCTTCGGTCCGGTCGCACCGGGCGAGATCTGGAGGACGCGGCGTGGCCAGCCGTCCCAGGATGAAAGATGTGGCCGCGGAAGCGGGCGTGAGCGTGATGACGGTGTCCCGGGTGGTCAACGGCGAGGCCGGCGTGGCGCCCCGCACCGCCGCCCGGGTGGCGGCCGCCGTCCGCAAGCTGGGCTATCAACGCGACGACGTGGCACGGCAGTTGCGCCGCAGGGACCGACTCAGCCAGACCATCGGACTGATGGTGGACAACGTTGCCGACCCCTTCATGGCCGCCGTCGCCTCGGCCACCGAGGACGTCGCCCACCGGCGCGGCAACATGGTCCTCATCGGCTCCAGCCGGGCCGATCCGCGCCGTGAACGCGAGGTCGTCGCGGCCTTCACCGCGCGCCGCGTCGACGGGCTGATCCTCACCCCGGTCGCGGGCGACCACCGTTTTCTGCGCTCGGCGCAGGCGCGGGGGACGAAGATCGTGTGCGTGGACCGGGCGGCGCCGGGCCTGGACGTGGACACCGTGGTGGTGGACAACTTCGGCGCGGTACGGCAGGCGGTACGCCATCTGATCGCGTACGGGCACCGCCGTATCGGCTACCTCGGCGACAAGCCGGAGATCTGGACCTTCGGCGAGCGCCACCGCGGCTATCTGGCGGCGCTCGACGCCGCGGGCATCGACGCCGATCCGGCGCTCGCCCGGCACGGGCTGCGGTCCGGCGCGGACGCCGCCCGTGCCGTCACCGCGATCCTCTCCGCACCGGAGCCGCCGACGGCCGTCCTCGCGGGCAACGAGGTCCTCGCGCTGGGCGTGCTGGCCGTGCTCCCGGCGACGGTCGCGTTCATCGCCTTCGACGACATCGCGCTCGCCGCGCGGCTGACGCCGCCGGTCACGGTGATCGCGCAGGACCCGGTCGCCCTCGCGACGAGCGCCGCGCATCTGCTGTTCGCCCGGATCCACGGGGACACGTCACCGCCGCGCAGGATCGTCATGCCGACCGAGCTGATCCCGCGCGGGTCGGGGGAGATCCCGGGCCCCGGTACGCCGACCGCGACTCCTCGGCGCTGACGACTCCCGGCCCCCGTCCCGCGTACGGTGCCGGTCGTTACGCGCGAGGCCGCTCGAAGGTGAGGAGCAGGCCCTCGACCGCGCCGGGGCCGATGCGGCCCTTGACGTCGGCGGCGGTGATGGCCTTGAGGCCCCAGCCGTCCTCCGCGTGCTTGTTGAGGACCTTCTCCAGCTTGTCGCCGTCCAGCGCGTCGCCAATCAGCGACTCCCGGAAGCTGACGACCTTGTACTCGAACGTGTAGGCGTTGCTCATGGCTGCGGTGTCCTCCTGTGCGTGCGCACGGTGTGCGGTGGGCGGGGCCAGCCAATCATGGCGGGGCGTTCCCGCGCAGGCCGGGGGTGGTTTCGTGGCAGAGCCACCAACTGGTGCTGGGGCGCGGGGAGTTGTTCGGCCCCGGCGTCGAAGGGGCGCCGACGGGCAGGTGATCACGGGGCGCCACGGCGGTCGTGTCACCCCGGACACGGCGGCGCGGGGCCGTAGCGTGACCGCTGACTCGCGCTGACGCGAACGGATCCCATGGAGGTGCGATGTGCTGGAGTGCGAAGGCCGACCTCGTGGCCGGAGCGGCGGTCGCCGCCGTAGGAGTGGCCTGTGTGGTTCGGGCGCGACGGCGGACCGATCTCCCGCTGGCCGCGCTGCCGTTGCTGCTGGGCGCCCACCAGATCGTGGAGTCCGCGGTGTGGGCCGCCGACGGGGGCAGCGGGCCCGCCACCCTCGCCTGGGCCGTCATCGCCATGCCGCTGCTCGCGGTGTGGGTCCCGATGGGCGTGTGGTGCGCCGCGTCACGGCGGGCCCGGCCCCGGATCGCCGTGCTGGTCGCGCTCGGCGCGGCGACCGCGGCGGCCCTCGCCCACGCCCTCGCCGCACACCCCGTGACGGCCGAGATCCGCGGCCACACCCTCGGCTACGTCGTCGACCTTCCCTACGCCCAACTGGTCATCGCCGGCTACCTCGTGGCGACGGTCGGCTCGCTGCTCCTGTCCGGTGAGCGCGGGCTGGTGGTGCTGGGGATCCTGGTCACGGCCGGCGCGCTGGTCTGCTGGACGCTGTGGGAGCTGGAGTTCGTCTCGACGTGGTGCGCGGTCGCCGCGGTGTCCTCGGTGGTCCTGTTCTTCTGGGTGAACGGGCGCGACCGGGAGCCGGGGAGGCGGCCCTACGTCAGTGCGGGGCGCGGCAGGTCCACAGGCTGAGGTCGCTGCTCGTGGCGACGGCGAGGGTCTGACCGGAGGGTGAGAAGCCCGCGGCGCGCAGCTCCGAGTAGTTGGCGTCGAAGACGTGCCACCACGTCTCTCCGGCCTGCCCCTTGTGGATGCCGTGGCCCGTCGAGAGGACGACCCGGTCGTGCGGCCACTCGGGGCTGACGACATTCACGGTCCAGCCGTCGGGCGAACCGCTGTGCAGACCGCCACCGAAGAGACCGGCGATCCGTACCGGAACGCCCGCGATCGGTCCGAGGCCGGGGCAGACGAGATTCACGTCGTCGGGCATGCAGGTATCGGGATCGGGGTCCCGGTCGCGGGCGATCTTCTCACCGGTGAACGCGTCGAAGAGTCCGTGACCGTCGTTCGAGACCACCATCGCGAGATCGTGCCCGGTGCCGGGATCGGTGGCGAAACCGATGCCGAGCAGGCCGCCGACAGGGGTCCTGTTGTCGAGCACAGGGCGCCAGGGCTCGGGCGCGGGCATGAGGGGGGCGGCGAGGCAGCGGTCGCGGAGCCGCTGCTGGTACTCGGTGAGCAAGGGGTGTCTCCTCGGTGCGATCGGCGACGAGGATCCCGCAAGGGCCGGGTGCGCGTCGAACGATATCCAAGTCGCCCCGCAGACTAAGTCGTTGGTGTCCCGCGGTGCTCTCGGGTTGGATGACTCCATGGATCGTGTCGACGCAGAGCTGTTCACTGACGGTGGGAACGATGCCGTGGTCCGTCTCCCCGGTCGCCGGTTTCCCGGTGTGCTGATCCAGGGGGACTCCCTTCACATCCTCCGCAGCGACGTCGCCGAGGTGGTGGAAGCCTGCGGTCGGGGCGACCTCGCCGACGCGGGGGAGTCCGCGGGCCTGCTGCTGGCGGGCCTCGACGCGCTGCTGGCCCGCTACTCCGCGGCGTTGGAGAACCATGGGATGAAGCGGCCGTACTGATCGGGTCCGCCCCCTTTCATGCCACCCGCGCTCACACCTCCCGGTGCTCGATGCCCAGCAGGCTCGCCGCCGCCCGGAAGTCGCCCGTGTGATGGCCCAGCGCGAGGGACCAGTGGTGGCCCACCCCCGACGCGCTCCACGCGTCGACCCACTCGCCGGGGTCGCGGCCGAAGTCGACACGGCTGGTGGTGTTGCCGATCGCGAGCAGCGGTCCGGGGACGACGGTGCCCTCGGACGTGATGAACGACAGGGTGCCGTCGGCGTCCTGACCGAGACCGAGGAGGGTGACGGGCCCGTGCTGGACGTCGAACTCCACGCTGACGCCCCAGCCGCGCTTGCCGTGAAAGACGCCCAGGCCGCGCAGCAGCGGGTCACGGGAGCTGACGGCGAGATGGGCGGGTCCGTCGTGGCCCATCTCCACCACGCCGTCCTCGAAGTCGAGGGCCTGGATCTCGGTGAAGGAACCCCCGGCCCCGATGCTCTGCGTCGCCAACTGGGCCAGGCTGGTGCGGAGTTCGTACTCGCCGGCGGCCGGCACGCCCCGGGCGGTGAGCAGCGAGGCACCCAAAATCATGCCGGCACCGAGCCGTTCGTGCGCCTCGCCGTCGAGTCCCCGGTGGTAGTAGGCGAGGGTGTCGAGGCCGAAGTCCTCGACGAGCCGGTCGAGGGCGACGGACACGGTCGCCCCCCACGCGAAGTCCTCGTCGACCACGCTGTCTTCCACGGCGAAGATCCGCCGGGCGAGCGCCGTGCGCTCACGGGTCTCGGCCTCGCTCACCCGCTCCACCCGATGCCGTAGATCGTCGAACTCCAGCACCTCGACATGCGAGCCGAACGTCGCCGGGAGCAGTGTCAGATCGGTCGACACGTCGAGCATCCCCGGATAGAGGTGTCCCATCAGACCGTGCCGGGCATGGCGGAGCGCGGCCCGTACCCCTGCCGCCCGGATCCACTGCTCGATGCGCCGCCAGGCCGACTCCTGACGCAGCCAGCCCGACACCGAGCGGAAGGGGATGCCGGCCCGCCGGAACACGTTGCCCACCTCGGGCACCGGGCACTGCCCGCAGTAGGCGAGCCAGGCGCCCGTGTCGAAGGAGGCGTGGTCCATCCGCTCGGACGGCTGGAGGTCGATGACCAGGACGGGGGTGTGCGAGCGCTGGGCGATCGGCAGCACCATCGACGAGGTCAGGTACGTCGTCAGGAACAGCACGATCAAGTCGCAGTCGGCCCGCCGCAGTTGCTCCGCCGCTGCCGCTCCTTCCGCGGCGTCGGAGATGAAGCCGACGTCGGTCACCTCCGCGTCCATCCGCTGGAATCGCTCGGCGACGTACGCGGACGACTCCTTCAACTGCGGGAGCAGGTCCGGGAACTGGGGCCAGTAGGCGCCGAGGCCGCCCGCCACGAGTCCGATCCGGGTGCGGCGGCGGGGCACCGGGGGGAGCAACTCTCGCAGGGCGGCGGCGCGTTCTGCGGTCACGGTCATGGGGTCGGTCGTAGTCATGCGGGGTGTTCCTTCCGGGTTCCGGTGCGGTCTCAGGTCCGGGCCACGCCAAGTCCCTTGACCCGAGCGTCCGTTGTCTCGGGGGAACGCCGGATGAGGACATGGATGACGTACACCCCCGCGACCCCCGAGGCCGCCATGCAGAGCGTGATCAACCACAGGAGGAGCGACGCGCTGTAGTCCATCAGGGCCGGCGTGACGAACGCGACGCCCGCGAAGACCCCGCGTGACAGGGCGTAGGTGAGGCCCTGGGTGGTGCCGCGGGTGTCCGGGGGCAGCGTGAGCTGCGACCAGACCTTGTAACTCGCCTCCCCGGCAAAGGGGTTGGAGATCTGGTACAGCACGAAGAAGACCAGCATGCCCGCGAGGGCGCCGGCCGTGAGGGAGGCGATGCAGAAGGCCACGACCTGCACGACCGTGAAGACGTAGAACAGCCGGTCGCGCCAAGGGGTGTCGGCGATCCGCACGAAGACGAAGGTCAGGACCAGCGCGATCGGCAGGAAGGCCAGGTTGATCCCGGTGGCCAGGCTCTGCGAGGCACCACTGACCGTGACCAGCAGATACGTGCCGAACTGGCCGAAGGTGTTGGCTCCGATGCCCCAGGTGACGTAGTAGACGAAGGTCGCGGCCATCGGCAGCAGCGCGGCGCGGTTCCACACGTTCTTGAGCTCGATGCCGCGCGGGGCCGCGGTCTCCTCGGCGGTCGACTCCGGCTGCTCGTCGGGCAGTTCGAGCCGGGCGCGGAGCTGCCAGGTGACCAGCGCGGCGACGACCAGATGGCCGGTGATGAACCGGGCCCCGGTCATCCCGGTGTCCGACAGGACGTAGCCGAGGAAGATCACGACGACGATGCCCAGCACCCACATGACCTGGGTGAACGACACGAGACGCGCCCGGCCCTCGGGAGGCGCGGCGTCCGAGACCACGGCCAGGGACGTCGGCAGGTCGGCGCCGGCGGCCAGCCCCGCGACGAGCACGCCGACGAACAGGACGATGTCGTTCGGCGCCAGCGTGATGACGATCGCGCCGATCGCGTAGCAGAGGATGTCCAGGTTGTAGACGCGGCGGCGCCCGAACATGTCGGCGAGCCGTCCGCCGACGAGGGAGCCGACCGCGATGCAGCCGGTGACGATCGCGCTGATCGCCCCGGCCATCCACACGCCCATGTCGTAACTGTCGCGGTAGATCGCCAGGTTGACGGCGATGCTGACGATGAGCGCGGCGTCGAGGTAGGAGGCCATGCCCGAGAGGGCCGCGACCTTCCACAGGTGCTTCGGAATGGGCTGTTCCGCGTGTTCCGGTGCAGGTGAGAATCGGATCATGATGCGGCTCCTCGCGGCTCTGGGCCGGGGTCGCAGTGAATATAGGGTCCAAAAAACGTTCCAACAAGCCCTCGTGCACGTATCCGTCACGCGTCCGGAGCAATCCGGGTCGGCCTCCTTCCCGCGCCGTGGATCCGGTGCCAACATCGCAGGTGGCGGACGCCTGAGCCGACATAAAACGTTTTTTGAGCCGTGAGGTGACCGAGCCGCACTCGGAAGGACCAACATCGTGATCTCGCCCGCGCTGCAGCAGCTCTTCGACGCCCCGCCCCGGGACTTCGGCCCCACCCCGCTGTGGTGGTGGTCGGGCGCCCGGGTCACCCGCGAGCGCCTCGACCGGCAGTTGCGCAGCTTCGCGGACGGCGGCATCCACAACCTCGTCGTCATCAACCTCGCCCCGGCCGGCCCGGCCTTCGGCGCCCGGACCGACGACCCGCCGTGGTTCGGCGAGGAGTGGTGGTGCCGCTTCGCCGACGCCTGCCGGATCGCCCGGGACATCGGCACCCGCCTGTGGTTCTACGACCAGATCGGCTTCTCCGGCGCCAACGTCCAGGGCGCCGTCACCCGACACCACCCGGAAGCCACCGGCCGCGCCCTGCGCTCCCGCACGGCCACCGTCACCGGCGGCACGGTCGCCCTGCACGGAGCCGAAACCCTCGTCGCCGCCTACGACTTGACGGGCCGTCGGCTGTCCGCGACCCCCGACTCCGGCCGCGTGCGGATCCCGGCCGCCGAGGGGACGGACGTACGGCTGGTCGTCGCGGTCCCCACGGCCTTCGACTACCTGGACCCGCACGCCGTGGGCCTGCTGCTGGACGCGGTCCACCACGAGTACGACCGGCGCGTGCCCGAGTACCTGGGCAATGTCATCGCGGGCAGCTTCCAGGACGAGTTGCCCGGCACGAACTCCTGGAGCCACCGCTTCCCCGCCGAGTTCAGCGCCCGTCGCGGCTACGACCTGCTCGACCATCTGCCCGCCCTGTTCGGCCAGTTGACCACCCGGGCGGCGAAGATCCGCGCCGACTACTACGCGGTCCGCGCCGAACTCACCGAGGAGGCACTCTTCAAGCCCCTCGCCGCCTGGCACCACGAACGCGGCATGCTCGTCGGGGCCGATCAGAGCAACCCGGCGCGGGCGGGTTTCCCGGCCCAGTCGACGCAGATCTACACCGACTACTTCCGCACCCACCGCTGGTACGGCGCCGTCGGCAGCGACCACGAGGGCGACTCCAAGGTCCACTCCTCCATGGCCCATCTCTACGGCCACGAGCGCGTCTGGATCGAGGCGTTCCACTCCTCCGGCTGGGGCGGCACACCGGCGGACACCTACGACTGGCTCCTGCCGTTCCTGCGCAGCGGCGCCAACCTGTACAACCCGCACGCGAGTTACTTCGGCACGGCGGGCGGCTGGTTCGAGTGGGCGCCGCCGTCCACCGACTGGCGTCAGCCCTACTGGCAGCAGTATCCGGCGTTCTCCCGTGCCGTCGCCCGGATCTGCTCGATCATGTCCTGGGGCACCTACAGCGCCGACGTCGCGGTCCTGCACCCCACCGCCACCATGCAGTCCCTCATCCCGCTGGACACCCCCGTCCAGCACTTCGGCGACGGCCGTCTGGGCAACGAGCACGCCGACGTCGACGAGACGCAGCGCCACTATCTGGACCTGTGCGGCACGAACAACTGGGTCGACCCGCACCTCGGTTCACTGGACCGCCACCGCATCTCCTACGACGTCATCGACGACGCGTCCGTGCAGCGCGCCACGGCCGCCGAAGGAGCCCTGCGCGTACGGGACTTGGCGTATCGCGCGGTGCTGCTGCCGTCGGCGAGCGTCCTGGAGGAGGGGACGGCACGGCGACTGACCCAACTCCTCGACACGGGCGGCCGGTTGGTGGTCGTGGGCCGTCCGCCTGCGACGGCTGCCGGTCGGGCCGGTGACGACTCCGTCGTGGCGGCACTGCTGAAGCACCCGCGACTGGAGCGGGCGGGCGACGCCGAGGCCGGAGCGGCGGCGGTGGCCGACCTCGCCGGTCACGCGACCGGCGAGCTGCCCATCCTCGTCAGGAGAAAGGGAGTTGAGGCGGTCGCCCTGGTGACGGGCGCCTTCCCCGACGCCCGGACGCTGCCGGGAAACGCCGACCATGTGGCGGACCCCGCGCGGTACGCCCGCCACTCGACCGTCACCGTGCGTGCCCCGGTCGCCGAGGCCGAGATCTGGAACCCGGCGACCGGTACCCGCCGCCCGGCCCAAGTCACCGTCTCCGAGGGCCGTTCGACCATCGAGGTGCCCCTGGAGGGCGCCCCCGCCGTCCTCGTCGTATGGCGCGAAGGCACTCCACAGACACTCCGGACGGCGGCATCAACTCCCGTGCAGGAGCGGGCGATCGACCTCTCGACCGGTTGGGAGGGCCGCCTGGTCCCCACCATGGACAACACCTGGGGCGACATGGCGCTGCCCGCGGGCACGTCCGTCGCCGAACCGCAGATCTGGACCATGGAGTGGACCGAGACGGACGGCCACGACGCGAGTGGGGAGCGGACCCGGGCGACCTACGGCAACCGGGTCCGCGTCCTCCCTCCGGTGCCGTCCGCCCAGGCCCCCGAACCGCTCGACGGGCCCCGTGCCCAACAGGTTCTCTCCGGAGAGCTGCCCCTTGCGCCCGCCGGCACGGACTGGCGCGTGTCGCTCTACTCCTCCAGCCGTGGAATCCCGGACCCGGACGGCCTGCTCGGCAACAAGGGCCTGGTGCCAGAGGAGTTCGTACGGGTCCCCGTGCCCGGGCCCGGAACGGTCGCCCGGGTCCGCTCGATCGTGGAGACGGACCACCGCGGCCCCGCCGATCTGCACATCGGTGCGGCAGCCGCGAAACGCGTGTGGTGGAACGGCGGGCGACTCGACACCGGCAGCGGCTATCTCGCCACCGCCCGTGTGCGGATCGGCAGTTCGCGCAACGTCCTCGAATACGAGCTGGCGGAGGCCGAGGACAGGCCGAGGCTGATCTCCGGCTCGGCGGACACACCGTTGGGCAGCTACTTCTGCCTGACCCGTCCGGACGGGTTCGGCCCGCGACCCCGGTTCATGTGCCTCCCCGAGGACGTACGGCCGTCCGGACGCGTGACGTATCGAGGCGGGCTGTACGGCCCTGGTCCGGCGGTACTTGTCGTGGGGGCCGCGGTGGGTGTGACTGTGCTGCTCGACGGGGTGGTCGTCGCGCGGCAGGAGAAGGTGGAGTACTACGAGTCAGACTGGGGCGCGGTGCCGATGTTCTTCCGGCATGAACTCGCGCTCGGGGAAGGCGAACACGTACTGGAGCTGGTGGCCGACGCCGTCCAGCCGCGCGAGGCGCTGTTCGTCGATTGCGTGGCGAGTGGGGAGGGTGTCGTGAACTCCCTTGTGAGCGGCGCCGGTTGGGAGGCGGAGACGGGGGAGTGGCGCGGTCGTACCGTTGAACACGAGGGCCGCTGGGGCGAGTTGCAGCACTGCTACGCGGCCGTACGACCGCACCCGTTGCCGGACACCGAGTGGCTCACCGGCGCGCCGGTGCTCGGCGCCGCCGTCCTGCCGCTGAGGGCCACGGACACTGTCCGTGAACGCGTCCAGCGGTTCCGCTTCACCGTGCCGGCGGGCACCGAATCGCTGGACCTGCCACTGGAGTTGCCCGCGAGGGTACGGATCGGCGACGGCACCGTGACGCGGCTCGACGGGCAGGTCCTGGCACTGGATCGACCGCTCCCGCAGGCCACGGAGGTCGAGGTCGTCACCGCGCCCACGGCCGTACGGAGGGGTGGCTCCGCCTGGCGCGGACCGGTACGCGTGCGGACCGTACCGGCTGAACTGCCGCTGGGGGAGTGGAGTTCGGTGGGACTCGGAAGCTGGAGCGGGGGTGTCACGTACGCGCGGGAGGTGGAGGTGCCGGCCGGGCCGGACCCGGTGCTGGATCTCGGGCGGGTGCGCGGCAGTGTGTCGGTCGTTCTCGACGGCGAGCGGGTCGGAGAGGCGTTCTGTCCGCCGTACCGCTTCCAACTCCTGGGCGCCGCAGGGCGGTTGGTGCGTCTGGAGGTGACGGTCAATAACACTCTGGCGCCGTATCTCGCCGAAGCCACTCCGACCGCCTGGGCCTTCCCGGCTCAGCTCGCGTCGGGGCTGATGGGGCCGGTGACGCTACGGATTCCCGGCTGACAGCGGCCGGGTGGAGTCCCGCAGGACGAGGTCGGGCGCGAACACCCGGGTCTCATGGGCGTGTTCGGCGCGGGCCTCCACCTCGTCGAGCAGCATTCCCACGGCCGCTCTGCCGAGTTCCTCGACGGGTTGCCGGACCGTCGTGAGGGTCGTGCCGACGAAGCTCGCGATGTCGAGGTCGCCGTAGCCGACGACCTGTACCTCCTCGGGTATCCGCACCCCCCGTTCGCCCAGTCCGCGGCAGAGTCCGGCGGCGAGGAAGTCGTTGGTGCAGAAGACACCGTCGGGCAGTTCGTCGAGTCCGCGGGCGATCTCCAGGCCGTAGGCCACCGTCATCTCGTCGGCGACGAGTTGGCGGATCCGTGCCTCGCGGCGGGTGCGGACGGCCTGCCGGGCGCCCTGGTAGCGGTCGGCGCACTGCACGATTCCGCGTTCGCCGTTCACGACGAGGATGTCGCGCGCCCCGCAGTCCAGGAGGTGCTGCACGGCGATCCGGCCGCCGGCGATGTCGTCGACCGAGACGGAACAGCCGTCCTGGGCCGGCAGCGCACGGTCCGCGAGGACCAGGGGGATGCCGCGCTCGCGCAGCCGGGTGAGCCGGGTGGGGTCGGCGCCGAGCGGCACGACCACCGCGCCCACGGCCCGCTGTTCGATCAGCATCGTGAAGTAGCCCTGCTCCCGCTCGGGGGCGTCACCGCTGTCGCAGAGCACGAGGGAGTAGCCGTGGTCGTAGGCCGCGTCCGCGGCGCCCCGGGCGATGCGCGAGTAGAACGTATTGGCCACGTCGGGCAGTACCAGGCCGATCGAGGACGAGTGCCCGGTGCGCAGCCCGGCGGCTCCCGGATGGGGTACGTAGTCCAGCGCGGCGACCGCGTCACGGACCCGCTCGGCGGTGCGGGCGTTGACCCGCTCCGGCCGGTTCAGGACGTTCGACACCGTGGACACCGAGACGCCCGCGGCGGCCGCGACGTCCTGAATACGGGCGGGGCGAACCTGAATGGCGCCCACCCCCCTCGCTGTGACAGCCGTGCGACCAGGCACGACGCGGTTCTCATGGGCGGCGACAGTCTACCTCGACGGGTGTTGCAACGTTTTCCGCCGGGTGCCTGGCGGAGATGAGGGCCGTGGCCAAATCGGCCTGTGATCAACAGGGTTAACATGGGGTTATGGCTGAGGGTTCGGGAGTCGATGCTCCGACGGAGGGCGGCCGCCCGCTGAGGCGCGATGCCGTCCTCAACCGGGAGAAGATTCTGCGTGCCGCCCGGGAGGTGTTCGGCCGGCACGGGCTGGGGGTCACGCTCGACGACGTGGCCCGGCACGCGGGGGTCGGGGTCGGGACCGTGTACCGGCGCTTCCCCGACAAGGAGACCCTGGTGCGGGCCCTGTTCGAGCAGGATCTCGGGATGCGGCAGGCGTCCGCGGAGCGGGCACTCGCGCATCCTGATCCTTGGGAAGGGTTCGTGGACTTCCTGACGGAGATGGGGGCCGACCTCGCCGAGAACCGTGGTCTGCATGAAGTGATCATGTTGGGGAGCCACAGTTCCGAGCCCATGGAGACGGTGCGGGGCGGGATGCTCCCCTTCCTGGAGGCCCTGATCCATCGGGCGCAGGAGAGTGGGGATCTGCGTGCGGAGGTCACGCCCTCCGACATTCCCGTCGTCGTGCAGATGCTCAGTGCCGCCAGCCAGTTCACCCAGGGCAAGCGGCCCGACGTCTGGCGCCGCTACTTCGAGATCATTCTCAACGGCATCCGGCAGCGCCCCGACAACCTGCCGCTCACGACACCGAGCTTGGGCAACGAGACGGTGGAACAGGTGATGGGCCTGGTCAGGCCCGCCTCCGTGGAGGAGGAGTAGCAGGTCCGTCGTACGCACGGACCTGCCACCCGTGTTTCAGGAGGACGGTCCCCAGTTGTCGCCGCTGGGAGTGGCCGAACTCGGCGTCGTCAGCGGCAGGTTGACGAAGGACGCGGCCTGTGGGGAGCGTTCGACGGTGTAGGTGCCCCCGGCCAGGTTCGCCAGTTCCTGCGGGGTCGGGGCGACGGGGAAGTGGACGTCGGCGGGCGGTTGGCTGTTGATGCTGATCCGGATCCGGTAACCGGCCGGAATCCTGGTGAAGTTGGACAGCAGGGAGATGTCGTAGCGGGTCGTCTGCCCGGGTGTCACCGGGCGCTGTGACGCCTGAGTGAAGGGGTGACCGGGTTTCAGCAGGGTGCCGTTGTCGCCGTACCAGCTCTCCTGGGTGTCGACGGCGCGTTGGCTGCCCAGGAGGATTCCGTCGGCCTGCTTGGTCACCGTTCCGTCCGGGGCGACGATGCTCAGCTTGGCCGACAGCTCGGTCTCCGGTGTCGTCGACTTCGCGTAGAGGGTGACGTCGGTCGGGCCGTCGAGCAGGGCCGCCTTGGTGAGCGGGGCGGTGGTGTACGTCAGCGTGTCGGCCGCCGCCGCGCTCCAGGAGAGCGAGTCGCTGCCCTGGTCCGTCGGTTTCCCGGTGATGAGGGAGCCGTCGCCGAGGTAGTAGGTGCGGGCGTCGGAGGAGAGGGGCCAGGCGGCGCTGTCGACCCAGGTGTTCGCGCCGTTCTCGAACAGGTGCAGGGGCGTCGAGGTGTCGGCCATGCCCGTGGGCGCGTTCTTGAGCCAGGTCTCGAACCACTCCAGGCGGATGGCCTGCAGTGCCTCCTCGTTGACGTGCTCGCCATGGGTCCAGGGCCCGACGATCGCCTGGTATCGCCCGGTGACGGGCTCGTCCGAGGAGATCGGATCGGTCAACGGCCGGTGGTAGTAGGCGTTTTGGGCCGACACGTAGGCGCCGAGGTTCCCGCCGGGGAAGAGGTCGTTCCAGCCGGCCTCGGTCAGTGCCGGAATGTTGTTGCCCACGATCCGCGGCATGAGCTTCTGGACGTTCAGCGACTGCCAGTAGGCGTCGTTGTACGAGCGTGAGCCGCCCGACGCCTGCTGGGCGATGGTCACCGACTGCGGGTCGGTGGCGGGGTCGTCCTCGGGGCCGCGCGGCTCGGCCTGGGCGATGCCGGCCACGAAGGGGGTCGGGATGCCGCCGTTCGCGGTGAGGTCGTTGTAGAAGTCCGAGTCGGTGCAGAAGGGTGTGATGGCCTTGAGCGCGGAGTTCTTGCCCACGGCCGCCGCGGTGAACCACTGGTTCACCCCGAGGTAGGAGCAACCGTCGAGCCCCACCTTGCCGTTGGACCCGGACAGCGTGTGGGCCGCCCAGTCGACGAGGTCGGCTCCGTCCTTGCCCTGCCGGTCGCCCATCCAGTCGACCTGCCCGCCGGAGTCGCCGGTGCCGCGTACGGCGGAGGCCACGTAGATGTAGCCCCGCTGCACGAAGTAGGTACCGGTATCCGTGGGGTCGGAGCGCTGGGCGCCGTAGGGATTCTGGGTCAGGAGCACGGGGAACGGGCCCGACGCGCGTGCGCCGGTGCCCGGGTCGGTCGGATAGACGACCTCGACGGCGATCTTCACGCCGTCGTCCATGGTGACGGTGGTGTGGACGGGCGCGCTCGCCGCGTAACTGGCGGCGGGCGGCTGCCAGTTGGTCGCGTGCGTGGGGAGCGTGGTGGCCGTCGTCCGGCCTGCGGCCACGAGGAGGAGCACAGCGGAGGCGCTGCTCAGTACGGAGACCCTGTGGGGCAGCTTGATCCGGTTTCTTGCCTTGGGCTTGTTCATGCGGCTCCTTGGAACGGGTGGGGGGTTCCGCGTCACGCCGCCTGCGCGGCGGCCCGCCGGTCGCGGGTCAGGGCGAAGAGCGGGAACACCGTGCGTCCGCGGATGTCGTTGGTCAGCTCGGCCAGGACCAGATAGAAGGCGACGGCGGCCAGCACGATCTCGACGTAGCCGGCGGTGTGCAGCACCGAATCGCTCGGCACGCCCGCACTCGAAGCGCCCAGGTAGGCGGTCACCAGCAGCACGATCGTCAGCGTCAGCAGGGAGAACGCGCTCACGATCACCGCGTTCGTACCGAGACTGGCGACGGCGAAGACCAGCGTGACGACCAGCCAGGCGATGAGGAACAGCCCCAGCGACTGCATCACGGCATGTCCGCCCGCGGCCGCCGAGGCCTCCGCCGACGCTCCGCCGGCCTTCGCCGCTGCCGCCGCGGCTCCCGCGATGTGGGGTGCGGCCCAGAACTCGATGACGGTGTAGCCGAGCCAGAACGCCCCGTACGCCGTGAGGAACGCGGCGGCGAAGGTCGCGCCGGAGGCCAACGCGAAGAAGCCGGCGACGAGTTGGACGAGACCGCCGTAGAAGAAGGTGCCCGCCAGCACGATCGTGCCGTCGGCCGCGTCGATGACGCCGGCGGTGTGCAGGCCCAGGATGAGCGAGCACCACGCGAATCCGGCCGCCCCCACGGCTGTCGCGTGACCGATGTGGGAGGTGGTGGTGACTGCCGGGACCGGCGGGCTCTGGGCAGCGTGAAGCGACACTTCGGCCATGGTGATCAACCCTTCTGGAATGTCGACAGCGGGGGCGCTCGGCCCGTGCCGTCTACCGAATGGTCGGTAGTTTGGGAACGGCCGTTGGGGCTGTCAAGGGATCGAACCGAAGTGGAAAACGCCCTCGATGCCGCTCCGGCGGCGCCTGTCGACGGGCGGGCCGCGGAGCGGGGGCGGCTTCAGGGGTGCGTCGTCGGCGCGCGGATGTCCGGCATCTTCCCTGGTGGGGAGGGGTGCCTGGAGTCCCGCCCGGAGTTGCCGGGCGGGCGGCGGGTGATCATCCGGGAGGGTCGGGTCGCGGGGCTTCCCGGGCCGAATAAAGTGGAGATATATTCTCCACAACGGGGGAGCGGGGGTTCCTCGGGGCGACGAGGAGGTCCTATTGGGGGAGCTGTCCGCGGAGGCCGCCGAGGATGAGGCCGAGTCCGAACTCGAAGCGGTCGTCGAAGTTGAGGATCTCCTCGACGGGGGTGGAGAACAGTTGGGGGTACGTCTGGCGAGCGCCGGGGAACGTGAGTCTGTCGCGGGCGTCGTCGGTCAGGCCCTGCTGTTCCAGGGCTTCGCCGAGGACGTGGCAGAAGACGGTCGACGTGGCCCAGAGGGCGACGACCCCGTTGAATCCCGCGCGCCGCATGACGCCGACGAGGCACTCCGCGAGCGTCGGGCTGTGCCGTTTCGCGGTGTAGCTGCCGCCGACGATCCGGGCGCCCTCGCGCTGTGCCGGCAGGGCCTGCCGCAACTGTCCGGCCAGGAGGGGGATCTCGGCCTCCCAGTCGTTCTCGGGGGTGTCCGGCAGTGCGTTGGCCAGGATCGCTTCGGCCATCTCGTCCAGGAGGGCCTGTTTATTGCTGAACACGCGGTAGATGGCGGGCAGTTGGTGCCTTTTGGCGTCCGCCAGTCGGCGCATGGTGAGGGCGTCGTGCCCGCCCTCGTCGCCGTTGAGCATGCGCTCCGGGGCGCCACCGTGCGGATGAGGTCGATGAGTCGACGTCATTACTGGAAACGCGGTTGCCCCAGTCGCCGGCGTGCGCGCTGCACCGGGCCCGCGACGGGCACCTCCCGGGGGAGTGTGCGGATCGCGACGGAGCCCCAACTTGCTTAGGCGCGCGGGGAGTTGGCGATCAGCCTCAGTGTGGCGATCTCGGCTCGGTCGACTGCGTCGCCGGGTTCATCCTCGCCGTCCAGGACCGCCTGCTGCCCTGACGGCCCGGCCCGGCATCGCGGCGGGGGTGGCGGAGGGGGCGCTCGCGGAACGGCTGGTCCACGCGTTCATCGGTGCATGCGGCCCCACGTGTTCATCTGCGCGCGCAGCCCCGTGCGTACAACCCCACGCGCTAGGAACGCGCGACGGTCTGATCGTCATCGGCGTCCGACGTGGCCGTCCGCTCGGCGCGATCCGCGGTGTCGGGATCCGAGATGTCGGGACCGTCGATGTGTCCCGTGCGGAGCTGTTCGGCGGCCCAATGGGCCCACTCCTGTTCCAACACCCGCTGGCGGATGCCGTGTTCGAGGACGAGCCTGCCGCACACGGTGAGCATGTCCTTGTCCCACTCCTCCGTGTCCCGGAGGGCGACCAGGGTGTCGTGCTCCTTTGCCGAGGCCTCCGCGTGGTCGAGGAGTCGCTGGACAGCTTCCTCTCGCGGCAGGAGCCCCAGGAAGAAGGTCTGCAGCAGCATCGGATTGCGCTGCGGCCTGCTCTCCCGGTTCTCGGTCAGCCAGCGCAGGGTCTCCGCGTGCCCCTCGGGGGTGAGCGAGTACTGCTTGCGGCCCCGGGGACCCTCCTCCGTGACCTTGATCAGACCTGTCGCGTCCAGCTTGGTCAGCTCGCCGTAGATCTGGCTCTGCTTGGCGGGCCAGACGTAACCAAGCGAGGTGTCGAACATTTTCAGCAGGTCGTAGCCGCTGCCGGGGCGGAAGACGAGGAGTCCCAAGAGGGCGTTGCGAAGGCTCATGCCCACAACCCTAACGCCTGGCACTCCAATATTGACAGGTCGAAAACTACCCATGCGGATTCTGTGCGTCCGGGCGGGAGGCCGTGTGGAGGCCGGACGCGGCCGTAGGGGTTTGCGCAGGTGGGGCCCGCGCGGGCCCGCGGGGGCGGTGGCGCGGCGGACTTTCGTTCAATATTCCATTCTTGACATGTTGATTGCGGAGCATCTAGCTTCCACCTGTCAAAGTTGGAACGTCGAGTTGTAAGGAAGTTCAACGTGGGCATCATGGGCTATTTGCGTGGGTTCTACCCATGGATCGCGGCAGGCTTCGTCTCCGCCGTGGACTGGCGCTGGGGCGCGGTGGCCGGCGTCGTCGTCGGTGTCCTTCTGCTGCTCCAGGACCGGCGCAGGGGAGTGGCCATGGACGCGATGGTGCTGGAGATCAGCACCATCATCTACTTCCTCATCATCGGAGCGATCGCCTTCAGCTCGCCCGACTCGTCGATCCAGGACCACAGCGACGTCATCTCGTTCGTCTGGCTCGCCGGGACGGCCTGGGGCAGCATGGCGCTCCGCAGCCCCTTCACACTCGGGATCGCCCGTCGGCAGACGCCCGAGGAGTACTGGGACACCCCCGGCTTCCTCTCCGTGAACAACGCCATCACGGCCGCCTGGGGATCCGGGTTCACGTTCATCGCCGTGGTCCTGGCCATCAGCAGCGCGACCGACGCCCCCGCCTGGGTCGGCATCACCGCCCACGTCGTCGGCCTGGTCGCCCCCGCGGTCTTCACCTCGATCTATCCCAAGCGTGTCCAGGCGCGCCTCGAAGCCCTGCAAGCAGCGTCCGCCTGACCAGCCAACCCAAGGAACTCCCCATGAGTACGGACAAGACCCCACCGCCTCCGCACCTGGCCGGCAACTTCGCCCCCGTCCCCGACGAGATCACCGTCACCGAACTCGCGGTGACCGGGGCGATCCCGCCGGAGCTCACCGGCTGGTACCTGCGCAACGGACCCAACCCGCACGAGGCCGCCTCCGCCCACTGGTTCACCGGCGACGGGATGGTGCACGGAGTCCGCCTCGACGGCGGCAAGGCCACCTCGTACCGCAACCGCTGGGTCCGCACCCCCACCTTCGCGACGGGCGCCCAGGTCTACGGCCGGGACGGCGGGATGAACCTCGCCGCGGGCGTCGCCAACACCCACGTCATACGGCACGCGGGCCGCACCCTCGCCCTCGTCGAGACGTCCTTCCCGCAGGAGCTGAGCTGCGAGGCCGGGCGCGAGCTCGACACCGTGGGGCCCTACGACTTCGACGGCCGCCTGCGCACCCCGATGACCGCCCACCCCAAGACCTGCCCGGTCACCGGCGAGCTGCACTTCTATGGATACGGCGGGCTGTCGGCGCCGTACCTCACCTACCACCGTGCCGACGCCGACGGCGAGTTGACCGTCAGCCGGCCGATCGACGTGCCGGCGCACACGATGATGCACGACTTCTACCTGACCAGGAACCATGTCGTCTTCATGGACCTGCCCGCCGTGTTCAGCATCGAGCGGGCCATGGATCCGGACGGGGGCATGCCGTACGTCTGGTCCGACACCTACGGAGCCAGGCTCGGCGTCCTGCGCAGGGACGATCCGTACGGCGACATCCGCTGGTTCGACATCGACCCCTGCTACGTGTTCCACACCCTCAACTCCTATGAGGAGAACGAGGGTCGGCGCCTCGTCCTGCTGGGCATGCGGTACCCGTCCCTGCGGGACGGCGTCACCGTGGCGACGGCGGCGCACCTGTGGCGGTGGACCATCGATCTCACCACCGGCGCGATCAGCGAGGAGCAACTGGACGACCACCCGGGGGAGTTCCCGCGCATCGACGACCGACTCGCGGGCCTGCCCGCCGACTTCGGCCACGCCACCGCGGCGCCCGTCCCGGAGCTCCCGCAGTACGACCCGAACGAGTCGCGCGCCGCGATCCACCGGTACGACCTCCGCAAGTCGAGCGTCGCCAGCCACTACTTCGCTCCCGGACGCTTCCCGGGCGAGGCGGCCTTCGCCCCCGCCGACGACCAGGCCGGCGGCCCCGGCTGGCTCATGACCTACGTCTACGACGCCTCGACCGACCGCAGCGACCTGGTCATCCTGGACGCCGACAACCTCACCCAGGAGCCGGTGGCCACCATTCACCTGCCCCGACGGGTGCCCGCCGGATTCCACGGCAGTTGGCTGGCGGACGCCTGACCCACGGCACCCGGCCGAAGCCGTGAACGGTGAGCCGTCCTCCGGGCCCGAGGGTTCCGGCCCGGAGGACGGCTCTCGCCAGGGTGCCCCGAACAGCCGGAACCGACAGCCGATCCAGGTGCCGGAAAGGACTCAAGATGGGGGACGTCGCGGGGGCGGCACACCCGGAGAACCCGGAGATTCCGGGGAACCCGGGGAACCCGGAAGACGCGGTGCTGACGCGTGCGGCCCAGTCGGGTGAAGTCGCCGCGCTGGGGCTGCTGTTGGAGCGGCACCGGGCGGGGATGCGCGCCGTGGCGGTGAGCATCCTCGGGCCGGGCGTGGACGCCGACGACGTGATGCAGGACGCGGCGCTGACGGCACTGCTGCGCATCGGGGACGTACGTGATCCGGAGGCGGTGGGCGCGTGGTTGCGGATGATCGTGCGCAACGCCGGCCGACTGGTGCTGCGGGAGGCGGTGGTGGTCCGGCCGGTGGACGAACTGCCGTTGCGGTCCACGCAGTTGGGCCCGGAACAGTGGCTCGAACGCAACGCGCTGCGCGACTGGGTCTGGGAGGCACTGGAGGAGCTCTCACCGGCGTTGCGCATGCCGTTGGTGCTGCGCCACTTAGCCACCGGGGGTGCCTCGTACGAACGGATCGCGGAGGTCTGCGGGGTGCCGGTCGGCACGGTGCGCAGCCGACTGAACCGGGGCCGGGCCCAGTTGGCGGCCGCCCTCACCGCCACGGCGGACACTCGGCACGGCGACGCCGCACAACGGGTCCGCGCCAGCCGGATCGAGGCGCGTGCGCTGCTGGCCGCCGAGGGACACAAGGATCTTCGCCCGAGTCCTCGCCTCACCCCGGACCGGATCAGCGCACTGCGCTGAACTCCCCGAAGTAATGGCCCTCTTCGAGGTCCTGGACCAGCGTGGGGTGCGTCGGCCGCCATCCCGTGCGCTGCCGGGTCAGGGCGCTCGACGCCGGGTTGTCGAGCGCGACCAGCGGGGCGAGGAAACCGGTGAAGTGCCGGCTCGCCTCCTCGGGGGTCAAACTGACGGCGGGGAGCCCCAGTTGACGCCCGATGGCCCGCGCGATGTCCCGGAACGGCACCCCCTCCTCGGCGACGGCGTGGAGGGGCGTACCGGCCGGGGCGGATTCCAGGGCCAGTCGGTACAGGGTCGCCGCGTCACGTCGGTGCACCGACGGCCACCGGTTCGACCCGTCGCCGACGAAGGCGGACACACCCGTCGTACGAGCGACGCCGACGAGCGTCGGGATGAATCCGCGCGCGTCTCCGTGGCCGTGCACGGTCGGGGCCAGCCGTACCGAGGACGACCGCACTCCGCGCTCGCCCGCGGCGAGGACGGACAGCTCCACCTGGAGCCGAAGGGCCGTGACCGGGTTGGCGGTTGAGGGGGTTTCTTCGGTGAGCAGACGGCCCGGTGTTCGGCCGATGACCCCCGAAGTGACCACGAAGGGCTTGCCCGTGCCCTCCAGTTCCGTGCCGATCGCCTCCACCGCGTTCAGCTCGGCCTTCGCACGTGCGGCCGGGTCGGTGGTCTCGGAGATGTGCTGGTTCGCGGCGTAGACGACGCCGTCCGCGGCAGCGGCTCCGGCGCGCAGGCTGTCGGCGTCGTCGATGTCACCGCGGTGCACGGCGACACCGGATCGCGTCAAGGTGTCGGCGGCCGGGTCCGAGCGGGCGAGGCCGAGTACCTGGTGCCCCGCGTCGAGGAGTTCGCGAACGACGGCGGAGCCGATGTAACCCGTCGCGCCCGCAACGAAAACACGCACAGTGGAGATCCCCCAGGTCGGTTCGGGTCGACCCGACAGCAGAAGGCGGCGGGCTCGTGCACCACGCTAGGAAGAGGCCGTGCCGGCGTCCAACGCCTGTGTCGCATAGGGCGATACGCCCGAGGCATCACCCCTGACGGCACGGCGCCGGGACCCTCGCACAGGTCCCGGCGCCGGTCTGTCCGCCCGGGTCCGCGCCCGACCGGGCGGCGGCGCCGGTCAGTTGATGGTGTAGCTGTCCCCGTAGACCTTCCAGGTCAGCGGCGTGTTGAGGTCGAAGTTGCCGTTTCGGAGGAAGACGCGCTGTTCGGTGTCGACGCGGGTGGTGTCGCTGTGGGCCTCCTCCTGCTGCATGGCCCACACACGCGCGTCCAGGAAGGCGTTGAGATACGTCGTCTCGTTGCCGCCCTGGGCCGGCGGCTTGGCCGAACGCAGGGCGCGGGCGCGGATGTTGCGGAAGCTGGTCGGGTCGTCGCCGTCGCCGTGCATGACGATGGCGTCGTAGTACGTGAACTGGCCCAGCACGCGCAGCCCGTCGGTCTTGCCCTGGCTGACGGCGGGGTTGAAGTACACGCGGTCGCGTTCGTCGTTCTGCGCCTGCTGGAACACCGTGTCCTGCGCCGCGGTGCGCCAGTCCTTGGGGAAGTTCGGGTCGAGTCCGGAGTGCGAGTCGGTGCCGTTGACGTTGCGCAGCGCGGGCAGGTACTTGGCGAGGACGTTGCCGGGCTTGCGGGTCGCGTAGAGCTGCACGAGGTCGAGCATGTCGCCGGTGCCGGAGCAGAAGCCGATGATGCCGGCGGTGTAGCCCCGGCCGTCGCCTATGTCCTCGATGTACTTGTACTGGGCCTTCCAGTCGAGCGAGGAGTTCTCCGCGCTCGACACCAGCTTCATGGCGATCTCCTTCTTCGCCGGGTCGTCGAGCCCGATCGCCGCGGCGGCCTTGGTGGCTGCCGAGGCCTGCGGAGTGCGCAGCAGAGGTGCCGCCGCGAGCGACACACCGATGAGCGCGAGGAGCGTACGACGAGAGGGGCTCGCCGGCTCGGAGGTGGCGGGGTCGTGGAACGGGTGGACCACGGGGACTCCAAATGGTGGTGGGGGGTGGGGAGTTGGTCGTACCGCCGAACTGATAGGAAAGTTAACTATCAGAAGTTCGGCGCGGAGGGCACCCACCCGGAGCCAAGTTCGTAGATATGAACGAGAGTCGCGTGTCTGTGCGATGGCGGTGTTTGACGGTTTGCCCGCTCTTGTCGTTCGCGGGCCCAGGGGTCGCGCGGATGTCGTCATATTTCGCGGATGTTGCGCGAACTCTTGACGCGCCCCGCCCCGTTGCGTAGATATGACTGCGCAGTCATGACAGCGCAGTCATACACCGGACTGGGGCTAGGATTCGGCTGCCGGAGATCGGGAGACACCATGACACCAGTGGCAGGACGCGGCGCGGGGGCCGCGCCGCGCAGTGTGGACGTGGCGCGCCTGGCGGGCGTGTCGCAGAAGACGGTGTCCCGGGTCATGAACGACGAGCCGTACGTCTCAGAAGACGTACGCCGTCGTGTCCTCGCGGCGGCCGAGGAACTCGGCTACCGCTCCAACAACGCGGCCCGCGCCCTCGCCTCCGGACGTACCCGGTCCATCGGCGTCGTGACGCTCGGCACCGCCCTCTACGGTCCCGCCTCGCTGCTCATGGGCGTCGAGCGGGCCGTCCGGGACACCGGCTACGCGCTCCGCGTGGTCAACACGATGGAAGGCGAGTCGGCGGGCATCGCCGGCGCCGTCGACTCGCTCCTCGACCAGGGCGTGGACGGCATCGTCATCTCCGAGCCGATCGACGAGGAGGGCGGCGCGGAGCTGTCCGCGCGGGTCGATGTGCCGGTCCTCGTTCTCGGTGCGCCGCCGCCCCTGGCCGCCGCGCATGTTGTGACGGGCGGGATCGTCTCCGGGCAGATGGCGCGGGCGGCCACGGAGCACCTGCTGGAACTGGGCCACACCACTGTCCATCATCTGGCGGGGCCTCAGCGCTGGTACTCGGCGCGGGATCGGCTCGACGGGTGGCGTGCCGCGCTCGCCGCCCACGGGCGGGTCGAACCTCCCGTCGTGCAGGGCGACTGGTCGGCTGCCTCCGGGTACACGGCCGGTCGTGAACTCGTCGCCGATGCCGGTGTCACCGCGGTGTTCGCCGCGAATGACGACATGGCGATCGGTCTGATGCGGGCGCTGACGGAAGCGGGGCGGCGGGTTCCGGAGGATGTCAGTGTCGTCGGGTTTGACGACACGCCGGTTGCCGCGTATGTGACACCGCCGTTGACCACGGTGCGGCAGCCGTTCGACGCGATGGCGCAGGACGGTCTGAAGCTGTTGGTGCATGCCATCGAGAACCCTCAGGCGGATCCTTTGCCTATGGCCGATCCGCCGGTTGAGCTGATTGTTCGGGCGTCTACGGCGGCGCCCCGCTAGTTGGTCCGCCGGGTCCGCGGTTCCTCTTCCGCGGGCCGGTGGGGCTGGTCGCGCCCACGCGGCGGACCCGCACATCGAAACAGCCCCGCGCCCCTGAAGGGGCGCTCACCTCACCGGAAATTTCAGCATGCCGTCGATCGGTGTGCCGGTTCCTCGTACCCTCTCTCGGGAGTTCATCATGTCCGGAACCTTCTCCAACTCGCCCTCGTCGCTGAGTCGTCGGGGCTTCCTCGCCGCCACCGGAGCCGTGTCGCTGGGTGCCGCCCTGACCGCCTGCGGTGGCGACAGCGGCAGCACGAGCGGTTCGTCCAGCAAGCCGGTCGGTCAGGCCGACATCGACAAGGCGATGAAGACGCCGACCCAACTCACTTTCTGGACCTGGGTGCCGAACATCGACAAGGAGGTCGCGCTCTTCGAGAAGAAGTACCCGGCCGTGAAGGTCAAGGTCGTCAACGCCGGTCAGGGCACGCCCCAGTACACCAAGCTGCGCACCGCGCTGAAGGCGAACAGCGGGGCGCCGGACATGGTGCAGATCGAGTTCCAGGCGATCCCGACGTTCACCATCACCGACAGCCTGCTGGACCTGCGTCCCTACGGCGCCTCCGCGCTCAAGTCGACATTCGTGGACTGGACTTGGGGGCAGGTCAGCGGCAGCAAGGGCGAGGTGTGGGCGATACCGCAGGACACCGGACCGATGGGCATGCTGTACCGCAAGGACATCTTCGACCGGCACGGCATCCAAGTCCCCACCACCTGGGACGAGTTCGCGGCCGCTGCCCGCAAGCTGCACAAGGCCGACCCGGACGTCTACCTCACCAACCTCGCCGCCAACCAAGTCGCCGCCTGGCACGGCCTGTTGTGGCAGGCGGGCGCCAAGCCGTACGTCACCTCCGGCAAGAGCGACATCACCGTCAGTGTCGACGACGCGGTCTCCCAGAAGCTCGGCCAGTACTGGGGCACCCTCGCCAAGGACGGCGTGATCGGCGTTGAGCCGGACTTCACCGACTCCTGGTACGCGGCCCTCAACAAGGGCAAGTACGCGACCTGGCTGACCGGCGCCTGGGGGCCGGCCTTCCTCTCCGGCTCGGCGAAGGCCACCTCCGGCAAGTGGCGCGCCGCCCCGCTCCCGCAGTGGGACGCCGCCAAGCCCAGCTCGGGCAACTGGGGCGGCTCGACCACCGCGGTCATCCGCTCCACCAAGAACCCCATCCAGGCAGCGGTGTTCGCCCAGTTCCTCAACAGCGATCCCACCAGCGCCAAGATGTTCGCCACCGAACAGTTCTTCTTCCCGGCGACCAAGACCCTGCTCGGCGAGGCGAGTTTCCTCGGCGACGCACCCGCCTTCTACGGCGGCCAGAAGGTCAACCAGGTCTTCGCGGACATCAGCGCCCAGGTCGACCCCGCCTTCCAGTGGCCGCCGTTCCTCGACCGGGTGGCCACGGACTGGACCGAGACGGTCGGCAAGTCGCTGGCCGACAAGACGGACACCGTCCGCGCGCTCGGCTCCTGGCAGTCACGCATCACGACCTTCGCCAAGAGCCAGGGCTTCACCGTCAAGGGAGGCTGACCATGGCCACCACGACCACGGCGGCGCGCACCAAGGTCCCACCCCGCCGACGCCAAGTCGGCACCGCGGGCGTCCTGTTCATCGCCCCCTTCATGGCGCTGTTCCTGCTCCTCTTCCTCGCCCCGCTCGGCTACGCCGCCTACCTCAGCCTCTTCCAGGAGAAGCTCATCGGCGGCTCGACCTTCGTCGGCCTGGACAACTACACGACTGCCCTCAAGGACCCCCAACTCCTCAAGGGCATAGGCCGCGTGGCCCTGTTCTTCGTCATCCAGGTCCCCGTGATGCTGCTGCTCGCCCTGTGCTTCGCCCTCGCCCTGGACAGCGGCCTGCTCCGCCTCGCCCGCGTGATCCGCCTCGGCATCTTCGTCCCGTACGCCGTCCCCAGCGTGATCGCGACCCTCATGTGGGGCTACCTCTACGGCCCCGACTTCGGCCCCTTCGCCCAGATCAGCCACGACCTCCACCTGCCGGCCCCGCACTTCCTCTCCGGCAGTTGGATGCTCGGCAGCCTCGCCAACATCGTGACCTGGGAGTTCGTCGGCTACAACATGATCATCCTGTACGCCGCCCTGCGCACCATCCCCGGCGAGCTGTACGAGGCCGCCGCCATGGACGGCGCCGGCGCCTGGCGCATCGCCTGGTCCATCAAACTCCCCGCGCTGCGCCCGGCGTTGACCCTCACCCTGCTGTTCTCGGTGATCGGCAGCTTCCAACTCTTCAACGAGCCGAGCCTGTTGATGAAGGTCGCCCCGGACGTCATCGACAGCTCCTACACCGCCAACCTCTACGCCTACTCCGTCGCCTTCATCAGCCAGCAGACCAACTACGCGGCCACGGTGTCCTTCATCCTCGGCCTGGTCATCGTGATCGTGTCGTACGCCTTCCTGCTGACCGCGAACCGCAGGAGGACCGCATGACCACCGTGACGCCCACCGCCCCCACGCCCTCGGAGGCGAAGCAATCACCCGCCGAGGCCGGGTCGAAGCGCCGGTCCTCGGCCCGCCGCCGCAGCACGCCGCTCACCATCGCGATGCTGGCCGTCCTGGCGTACTTCCTGCTGCCGCTCTTCTGGCTGCTGATCGCCTCGACCAAGAGCACCCAGGACCTGTTCAACAGCTTCGGCCTGTGGTTCTCGCACGCGCCCCAACTGCTCTCCAACATCGAGGCCACCTTCACCCAGGACGACGGCGTCTACGGCCGCTGGCTGCTCAACACCGTTCTGTATGCCGGGGTGAGCGCGCTCGGCGCGGCGCTGCTCGCGGCGGCGGCCGGCTACGGCTTCGCCAAGTACCGCTTCCGCGGCCACGGCGCGGCCTTCAACCTCGTGCTGGGCGCCATCATGATCCCCACCACCGCGCTGGCGATCCCCACCTACCTGCTCTTCGCCAAGGCGGGCCTGGTGAACACCCCTTGGGCCGTCATCCTGCCCTCCCTGATCAGCCCCTTCGGCCTCTACCTCATGCGGATCTACGCCGAGGACGCCGTCCCCGACAGCCTCATCGAGGCCGCCCGCATGGACGGTGCCGGAGAGTTCCGCATCTTCACCACCATCGCGCTGCGGCTCCTCGCGCCCGGGCTGGTGACCGTCGTCCTCTTCACGCTCGTCGCCACCTGGAACAACTACTTCCTGCCGCTGATCATGCTCAACGACCCGAACCTGTACCCCATCACGGTCGGGCTCTCCTCCTGGGCCGCCCAGGCGCAGAACGGCGGCGCCGGAGCCAGCAGCGACATGCTCGCCCTCGTCGTGACCGGTTCGCTGATCTCGATCATCCCGCTGGTCCTGGCCTTCCTGCTGCTCCAGCGGTACTGGCAGAGCGGCCTGGCCACCGGTGGCGTGAAGCAGTAGCACGCACTCCTCTTACCGTTCTCGTCTCCTCGGAGGTTTCCCCCCATGGCGGCTCTGCCTGCCCGTGTTCTGTTCGGCGCCGCGTACTACCACGAGTACACGCCGGCCTACGGTTCGACCACGCAGCCCGACGAACGGCTCAAGACCGACCTCGACCTCATGGCCGACGCGCACTTCACCGTCATCCGGATCGGCGAATCGGTCTGGTCGACCTGGGAACCCGAGAACGGCCGCTTCGAACTCGACTGGCTGCGACCGGTGTTGGACGGCGCCCACGAACGCGGCATCTCCGTCATCCTCGGCACCCCCACCTATGCCGTACCGCCGTGGCTGGCCCGCCAGTACCCGGAGATCACCGGCGAGCGGCGCACCGGCGAACGCATCGGCTGGGGCGCCCGGCAGGAAGTCGACTTCACCCACCCCGCGTTCCGCTTCCACGCCGAGCGGATCATCCGCAAGATCGTCGCCCGGTACGCCGACCACCCGGCGGTCATCGGCTTCCAGGTCGACAACGAACCGGGCCTGGAACTGTTCCACAACCACGGCGTCTTCCAGCGCTTCACCGACCACCTGCGCGCCAAGTACGGCGACGTCGAGACCCTCAACCGCGAATGGGGCCTGGTCTATTGGTCCCACCGCCTGTCCACCTGGGCCGACCTGTGGACCCCGGACGGCAACGTACAGCCCCAATACGACGTCGCCTGGCGGGAGTTCCAGGCGCGCCAGGTCACCGAGTTCATCGGCTGGCAGGCCGACCTCGTCCGCGAGTACGCCCGCCCCGAGCACTTCGTCACCACCTGCATCTCCTACACCCGCCCGGCAGTCGAGGACGACGAGCTGACCGACCGCCTCGACATCGCCACCGGCAACCCGTACTACGACATGCAGGACGGCCTGCTCCTGCCCGACCCGACCCCGGACACCCACGAGCAGAAGTGGAAGACCACCGGCGTCTGGTCGCTCTACCAGACCGCCGACTGGATGTTCTCCTCCCGGCAGGAGCCGTTCCTCGTCACCGAGACCAACGCCGCCTCGATCGGCTTCGCCTGGGACAACCGCCCCGCCTACGACGGCCAGTGGCGCCAGGCCGCCTGGGCCCTCGTCGGCCGCGGCGCCCGCATGATCGAGTACTGGCAGTGGCAGACCCTGCGCTTCGGCGCGGAGACCTACTGGGGCGGAGTCCTCCCGCACAGCGGCCGACCGGGCCGCACCTATGCCGAACTCGCCGTGCTGGGCGAGGAGTTCGAGGCCGTAGGACCACTCGTCGCCGGTCTCGAGCCGGACGCCGACATCACGATCGTCTACTCCACCCCCAGCAAGTGGCTGATGCAGAAGCACCCGCCCCTCGCGACACCGGACGGTGAACCGGACCCCGCCGCTTACCACCGCATCCTCGACCCCTTCTACCGCGGCGCCTTCGACGCCGGACGCCAGGTCCGTGTCGTCCACGCCCGCCAACTGCACGACCCGCGCGGCGAACGGGAAGGCGTGACCCCCGAGGAGGCGGCCCGCCGCCACCCCGTCCTCGTCGTGCCCGCCCTGTACCTCGCCGACGACAGCACGCTCGACTGGTTCGCCGCCTACGCGCAGGCCGGCGGCCATCTGGTGCTCGGCCCCCGCACCGGCTACGCCGACCTGGAGGCACGCGCCCGGCAGGAGCCCGCCCCCGCCCGTCTCACCGGCGCGGCGGGAGTGTCGTACGACGAATTCAGCAACCTCGCGGACGCCGTGCGCGTCCGTGCCGTGCCGGACAGCCCGCTCTCCCTGCCGGAGTCCGCGACGGCGACGCACTGGGTGGACGGCCTGACCGTCACCGACGGCGAGGTGCTCGCGGCCTATGAGCACCCGCACTTCGGGCGCTGGCCCGCCGTGACCAGCCGCCGTCACGGGGAGGGGCGGGTCACCTGTGTCGGCACCGTGCCCGGCCGTGATCTCGCTCGCGCGCTGGCCGAGTGGCTGACGCCGGCCGCCCGCAGCGGGTGGGGCGATCTGCCCGCGTCCGTCACGGCCACGACCGGTACCTCACCCGACGGCCGGCGGGTGCACATCGTCCACAACTGGAGCTGGGAGCCCGCCCGTTCGGAGGTTCCGGCCGATCTCGTCGACGCCCTGGACGACACGTCCCTCCCCGCCGGCACGGTGCTGGAACTCGGCCCGTGGGACGTCCGCGTCCTCGTCTCCGCGCAGAAGGACTCACAGCAGGATCCGAAGAACGACTCGAAGGAGTAGCTGTGCAGAGAAGCAGAGCAGTGAAGGCGCTGGGTACGTTCGTCGGGGCTGCCGCGCTGCTGGCGATCCCCATGGCGACCAGTGCACAGGCGTACAACCCGACCGGCGGAATCCTCTACCAGCTCGGCAACGAACCGTGCTTGAAGGGGCGGGGCAACTGCGCCGTCTACCCGAAGTCGGCCCAGTTGCCGAACGGGCGGCTGGTCGCGTCCTTCGAGAAGTCCACCGTCGTACCGGCGACGGGCAGTGCCGACGGACAGACGCTCCCCGTCTACAAGAGCGACGACGACGGGACGAGCTGGCAGCCGCTGTCGGAGGTCAAGGCTCCCGCGTATCTCTCCAAGGATCCCAAGTACGCGAAGTACACGAGCAATTGGACCAACCCCTTCCTCTACACGCTGCCGCAGGACGTCGGAAAGCTGAAGCGGGGCACGCTGCTCCTGGCGAGTGTCGTGTCGGGCGACGACCAGTACTACAAGGAGCACAAGGCGGCCGACCCGAACTGGACCCCCTCCAACGACGGCGACCGCAGTGACCTCGCCATCGCGCTGTACTCCAGCACCGACCAGGGCACGTCCTGGAAGGTCGTCAACGTCATCGCGACCGGCGGCTGGCAGGGCGGCAGCGCGGGCGCGATCGGGCGGAACGTCGCCACGGCCAACACGCACCAGCAGGTCGACCCCGTCTGGGAGCCGTACCTGATGGTCTACAAGGGCCAACTGGTCTGCTACTACTCCGACGAGAACGACTACACAGGCTTCGACGCGAAGACCGGTGTCCCGACGCTCGACCCCGACAACGACACCGCCACGGACTCCCACGGGCAGATCCTCGCCCACCGGACCTGGGACGGCCGCAGCGCCCGGTGGAGCGGACCCGTCGTCGATGTCGCGGGGCTGACCCAGGACATGGGGGACGGCAAGACGGAGATCGGTGGCGGGCGGCCGGGCATGACGAACGTCGTGCCGACCACGGACGGCAAGTGGCTTCTCACCTACGAGTACTGGGGCGGCGGGGCCAACACCCGGTACCTGCTCGCCGACAACCCGCTGAAGTTCTACCGGAGTTCCACCACCGGCGACGCCGTCACCTCGCTGCCGCTCGACACCGGTTCCCGTGCGCTCGCGACCGGCGGCAGTCCGGTCCTCATCAGGCTGCCCGGGGGACGCCTGGCCTACAACGCGGCCGGCAGCGGCAACGTCTGGGTCAACAAGAGCGGTCGTGGCGACGGGGTCTGGACGGAGTACCAGACGACCTCGCGGGCCGGTTACAGCCGCGATCTGCAGTACGTCGACGGGACCGGCCGTATCGCGATCCTCAACAACCAGGGCACCTCGACGATCGCCTTCGCCGAGGTCGACCTCGGCCGGTCGAAGGGTGCCTACTACCGGCTGGTGAACCGGAAGACCGGTCAGGTGATCGGCACCGGCAGCAGGACGAACGACGCGAACATCGGCAACGGGGATGTTCCCGACGTCGTCCTGGAGGCTCGCGGCTCCGCCTCGGACCCGGACACCCAGTACTGGCATGTCGTGACCGAACCGAACGGCGGACTCACCCTGTTGAACAAGTCCGGCGGCCGTGCGGCGGCCGTCTGGACCGGGAACGCGACGGCCGGTCAGCGGATCGGGCAGTGGGTCGACAACAACGCGACCGGTAGCTGGAATCTGATCAAGACCACTCAGGGCTACTACACGCTGCAGTCGGTCAAGAACACCGCTCTGTACCTGACCGGCGCGTCCGACGGAGCGCCGCTGACCCTGCAGAACGCGGCGACGGACGGCTCGCAGGAGTGGGAACTCGTCCCCTAGGCTCCGCCCATGAGGGTTCGTCACAAAGCGCGTGTCGCCCTGCTCGACCACGGCCATCTGGTGTTCCTGAAGCGGGGCCGGCCGGGCGGCGACGCGTACTGCACGACCGTCGGCGGGAGCGTGGAACCCGCCGACGCGGACCTCGAAGCGGCGCTGCGGCGCGAGGCGATGGAGGAGATCGGCGCCACGATCGGCCCCGCCACCGAGTTCCTCACCCTGACCGAACCGCGCGGGACGAGCACCGTCGTCCAGCACTACTTCCTCGCCGACCTGCTGGAGATGGACCTGGAGCGCCGCCACGGTCCCGAGTTCGACGACCCCGACACGGGCGACTTCGAACCGGTCAGGGTCGCGCTGAACCGTCCGGCCGTCGCAGCCCTCAACCTCCAGCCGGCCGAGCTGGCCGACTACGTCCTCGGACACGTCGAGGCGTGGGGCGTCTGACAGTCGCCCTGTCATCGCGACCGCCTGGCCATCACAACCGCCCTGACATCACAACGCCTTGAGCTGGGTGAGGAGTTGGAGGGTGTCGGTGTTGACCCAGTACTCCACGAACCTGCCGTCGCGCATACGGAGTGTGTCCGTGCCGGTGAACGTGACCACGGTCCCGGGGGCGGCCTCGGCGCCGGGGAAGCCGCCGGCGTAGGTGCCGGTGGCCGTCCACCGTATGGACACGTGGTGGCCGTCCACCAGCGGGGCGACCTGCTCGGTGAAGCGGAGGTCGGGGAATGCCGCGCGTGTCTGCGCGATCCAGGCGACCAGTCCGTCGACACCCCGGATCGAACTGCCGTCACCGCCGTCGAGAAGGGCGGCGTGGACGCGGAAGGAGGGGGAGATGATGCCCGGTGCCCGGTCGTAGTCGCCGTTCCACAGGTGGAGCCAGTCGTCGAGCATCGCCTTCGTCCGCTGCGCGCCGTCGTGATGGCTCCGGACGTCCGTGATCGGTGCCGCAGTGGTCTTCGGCGAGGTGTCCGAGGCGGTGGCCGTCGTCGCCGTGCAGACCAGGACGGCGAGGGCCGCCGGGACGAGCAGCCGGGCGCGGTGACGTAGGGGCGTGCGGGCGGGCGGAACGGCGGTCATGGCAAGTCCTTTCGACGCGGGCGGGGGAGTGGGGGAACGGCAGGTCACGGCGTCAGTACGACCTTGCCGGCGACCGTGCCGGACTCGGCCAGGCGCAGGGCGTCGGCGACGCGGGCGAGCGGGAGTCGGGCGGCGACCTGGGCGTTGACCTCACCGCGCTCGAGGGCCGCGAAGACCTGGGTGAGGTCGGCACTCAGCCGGGCACGGAACCGGTCCTTGCTCAGCGCCCGCCCGGCCCAGACGTTGAAGAAGTAGGCGTGGCGGCCGTTCGGCAGTGCGTTCCACGTCCAGACGCGGCCCAGCAGCTTGAGCACGGGCAACTGCTTGGAGCCCTCGTCGTCACGGGTGGAGGCGCTGCCGTAGGAGACGAGGGTGCCGCCGGGGGCGAGCAGGCGCCAGGACTGGACGATGCCCGGGCCGCCGACGTGGTCGAAGACGGCGTCCACGCCGCGCGGGGCGAGTTCGCGGACGCGTGCGGTGAGGTCCGGGGTGCGGTAGTCGATGGGCTGGACGCCCTGGTCGCGCAGCGTGTCGTGATGCCGCGGGGAGGCGGTGCCGATCACGTGTACGCCCGCCGCGTGGGCGAGCTGGACCAGGACGGTGCCGACTCCGCCGTTCGCGCCGTGCACCAGGATCGTCTGGCCGGCGCGGATGCGGGCCTTGCGGTGCAGCATCTGCCAGGCGGTGATGCCGTTGACGACCACGGTCTCGGCCTCGGCCGCGCCGATGCCCTCGGGCACCGGCACCACATCGGCCGCGTCGACGAGCACATGGCTGGCCCAGCCGCCGACCTTCACCAGCGCGGCCACCCGGGTGCCGACCAGTCCGGGCTCGACGCCCGCGCCGGTGGTGAGGACGGTGCCGACCAGGTCGTAACCGGGGACGAAGGGGAACGGGGGCTGGTCGTAGTACTTGCCGCGGCGCATCTGCTGCTCGGCGAAGGAGATCCCGGTCGCCTCCATCCGGATCACGACCTGGCCGGGGCCCGCGACGGGCACCGCTCCCTGCCGGACCTCCAGGCCCTCCGGCTCCACCTTGCCCGGCAGGACGACCTCGACGAATGCGTCGGCGGTGTTGTCCGTGTTGTTCATGGCGACCTCCACTGTGATCTGCGGCGAGCTAGGGGTTTTCGTGTTCGTTATAAGTTGTAACTCACGCGAGAAGGGGTCGTCAAGCGCAATCGTGATAGCTTCTAACTGAAACTTGAGCATGTAGTCCAGTGGGAGTGAGAGGCGGTCGGCCATGGCGGAGACGGGCACGAAGACCCCGCGCGAGCGCTATCGCGACCAGGTGCGCGCGGAGATCAAGGAACACGCGCGCGAACAGATCGGCACGGCCGGCGCCTCAGCGCTCTCCCTCAACGCGATCGCCAAGCGGATGGGCATGAGCGGACCCGCCCTCTACCGGTACTTCGCCAGCCGCGACGACCTGATCACCGAGCTCATCCGGGACGCGTACCGAAGCCTCGCCGACACCTTCCGCGCGGCCGCCGAGTCCGGCGACGACCTGCCCGGCCTGGCCCACGCCCTGCGCGGCTGGGCCCTCGACGACCCCCAGCGCTACTTCCTCATCTACGGCACACCCGTCCCGGGCTACCACGCACCGGACGACGTCACCGGGATCGCGTCCGAGATCATGGGGACCCTGCTGGACGCGAGCACGGGAGTGCCCGCGGACGCTCCCCTGACACCGTTCGAAGTCGACCTGGCGGCCCACCGGCACTGGGCGCGCGACCACCCCGCCCCGCCCGCGGCCCTCCACCGGGCCCTGACCTGCTGGACCCGTCTGCACGGAGTCCTGTCCCTGGAGCTCGCGGGCCACTTCACGGGCATGGGATTCGACCCGGCGCTGCTGTTCGACTCAGAACTGGCGGATCTGGTGGAACCGTAGGCACGACCGAGTGGGACCGGCCGGATTCGGCTCGGTGCGGTGGAACACGGCCCCTCTCACACGGACGTGCCGTGGTCGCCCGGAGGCCGGCGGACCAGGTGCAGGCTGACGACCGAGGCGATGACGGTGCGGCGTTCGGAGACGTCCAGACGGGCGTCGGTCTCGACGACGTACTGCTGCAGACCGAGCACCGGGTCGATGCTGCTCACCGCGACCCGGCCCAGGATCTCCGCCGCCGGGTTCTGTTCCGGGTCGGTCTCCGTGAGCCGCCATTCGTTCGTTGTGTCAAACAGCCGTGTGAGGAGGAACTGCCGTCCCCCTTCCGTCCGCAGGCTCAGTTGCCGGCTCTTGATGAGTCCATGGGTGCGGGCGGTGCCGATCTCCCGATCCGTGACGCCGGTGAAGCGGAACCGCACCGGCCCGAACTGCCCCCACGAGAAACGCCTGTTGATGCGGACGAGGAACCTGCCGGACGTGTCCGTCAGAAGGAAGTCCGTGTCGTCGGTGTTCGTGACCAGGGCGAGTTGGGTCCCTTCCGCGGTGGACACGGTCAGCGCGGGGCCCGCGTAACGGCGCCATCGCGAACGCTCCGGCTGCGCCACCACGACGACTTCCCGCTCGAACGGACCGGCATCCGGCATCGGTCTTCCTTCCCCCGTCACGGCTTCCCCCTCGATCGACCACGTCCGCTGTGAGCGAGCACCTGTCCGATCGGCCGTCCACGGTAACCGGTCTGCGCCCCAAATGGCCTGCCACAGACCGGAATTGGAGCCCTCGGGGGCATCCGTAACAGGGTCGTGCGCGGCTTCGGCGGGCCCTCGGACACGTTCCGGGCGCGGTGCGCGACAGTGCCGCCGCCCGCTTGCCGGCGCGCCCTCACCGGCCCGTCTGAGGCCTCGACGCAATGGCTCTGACCTGGTGTTTTCCTCGATTCCGCCTACGCTGGGGTGATCTGCCGAACACCAGGGGAGGGGTCTTCGTGAGTGACGGAGG
This sequence comes from Streptomyces sp. NBC_01478, assembly GCF_036227225.1. Classification (GTDB taxonomy): domain Bacteria; phylum Actinomycetota; class Actinomycetes; order Streptomycetales; family Streptomycetaceae; genus Streptomyces. Next base: position 11,186,361 of record NZ_CP109444.1, read on the forward strand.
CATGCGGTACGACGCCACGCACATCGAGGTGCTGGAGGGCCAGGACGCCGTACGGAAGCGGCCCGGCATGTACGTCGGCTCTACCGGCCAACCCGGCCTGCATCACCTCGTGTTGGACGTCGTCGACCGGGCCGTGAACGAGGTGCTGGCCGGCCGCGCCCGTTCCGTCGACGTCACGCTCACGTCCGACGGCGGTGTGCGGGTCGCCGACGACGGGGCTGGAGGTGGAGGTGCGGAGGGCAACGCCCCGGACCTCGAAGGGGAGTTGGCCAGTTTCCACGTCGGTCCCGGGCTCAGTGGCCGGCGCATCGCGCTCGTCGCCCGCTTCGGCCTGGGGCTCTTCGTCACCAACGCCCTGTCGAGTCGGCTGACGGCCGAGGTGCGGGGCCCGGGGACCCGGTGGGCCAAGGAGTACGCGCGTGGTGTCGAGATCGACCCGCCCCTCACCCTGGGGTCGGCTGCCGGAAGCGGGACGACCATCTCCTTCTGGCCCGACACCGAGATCTTCGAGACGACCTGGTGCTCGTTCTCCGTGCTGGCGGAATGGTTCCGCCAACTGGCCTTCCTCAACCGGGGGCTGGCGATCTCACTGACCGACGAACGCCCGGCGGCCGGGGTCCGGCGGGTGCTGTTCCAATTCCCGGACGGAGTACGGGACTTCGTGGCGGCCCTCTCCGCGGAGACGGGTGGGGCGCTGGAGCCGGACCTCCTCGGCTTCGAGCGGGAGGACCCGAGAATGGCGGGGACGATGGAGGTGGCCCTGCTGTGGCGAGGCTCCGGCGAGGCGCGGATACGCGGCTACGCGAACAGCCGGGCCACGCGCGAGGGCGGCACGCACATGGACGGCCTGCGCGACGGAGTGGTCGCCGCGGTCACCGCGTTCGCGCGAGAACGGGGACTGCCGGCCGCGCCCGACCCCGATCTCCGCGCCGACCGGATCGTCGAAGGGCTCACGGCAGTCGTGTCGGTGAAGCTCGACCACCCTGAATTCAACGGCGCCACACGCGAGTTGCTGGGCAACACCGATGTGCGGGTCTGTGTCGGTGAGGCCGTGCGGGAACACCTCGGCGAGTGGTTCGCCGAACAGCCCGAGCGGGCAAGGGAGTTGGCCGACCGCCTCGCCCGGGGCGACGAGGAGGGCTGAGCACCGATTGACCGTGGGCTGGCTGCGCGCCCACGCCACCTCAACTCAGCGCGTCCACCAGGGAGATGACGTAGGCGTCCAGCCGCTCCTCCACGGCCCGCGTCGTGAGTTCCGCTCTCCCCGCCTCCTGCCACGGCCGAACCACGGGTCCCACCTGCCCGGCGAATGCCAGCGCGTCCAACAGCAGCCAGTACAACCGTTCGCCCGCCGCGGACGCCAGGACGCCACCGGCCTCCTCGTACGCCTCGGCGAACCGCAGGCCCCACGCCGGGCCGTGCAGCAGCGCGAGGTTGGTGGAGCAGTGCGCCACGTCGAGGTCCGCCGGCCCCCAGGAAGTCTGCACCCAGTCGACGACCCCGGTGATACGGGGACCCGCCGAGCCGTCGGGCGACAGGTCGAACAGCACATTGCCGGGGTGGAAGTCCCGGTGCATGAACCGGCCTTCGAAGGGCGGCGCGGGCTTGCGGATTACTTCGATCGCAGCGGCCCACGCCACCCTGTCGGACCCCTGCGCCGGGACTACGGCGTCGGCGGTCGTCCACGCCTTGTAGCGCTGGGGCCGGTCGGCGGGGTCGAGCGCGTGGATCGCCACGAGCTGCCGGGCGAGGAGCGGGACACGCGCCTGAAGTCCCTCGTCGGTGAGCACCGTCCGGCCCGGCAGACGGGTCATGAGGAGCGAGGGGTACTCGCAGTGCGCGGCGGCCGGATCCACCGCGACCGGTCCGGGAGCCGGTACATCGGTCTCCGCGAGCTGGGCGAGGGCATCGGCCTCGCGGTTCAGCAGGTCTCCGGCGTGCTTCACGAAGTACGGGTCGACGAAGCTGCGCAGGACCAGGGCGCGGGTGCCGCCGTCCGGTGCGGCGACGGTCAGCCGCCGCATCTCGGCGGTGATGCCGCCGTGCAACGCCTCGGTCCTGACGATCCGTTCGCCCGGGCCGAGCTGCCGATTCACCCAGGCCAGGGTCAACGGTCGTAGGGCCGGCGCCTCGTCGTGATCTGTCACCGTGCAACCCCATCATCTTCCGCTTCCGATCCGCACCCGTTTTTTCTCCGGTCCCCGCCCGCCTCTCACCGCCGCTGCGGCAGGAGGGGGGAGTGCTGACCCGACCGGCTGGTCCTCGCGCCCGGCCGGGTGTGGCGGCAGGGGAGCCGGAGCCGCGTTGGGGACACTCGCGGTCCGGCGCCGCGCGGCGGCGGGTTCCCTGTCTGGCTGGAGAAACGTGGTGCGACTTCCCCTTCTGCGGGCCGTACTGGCGGCCTCGGTGCTCGTGGCGTCCGGAACGGCCGCCGCCGCCCCGGTCCGGGCGGCCGGCACGCCCCGGCCCCGGGCCGTCGACGATCTCGCGCGGTACGTCAACCCGTTCGTCGGCACCGCCCCCGGTGGCCCCGACTTCGGCCACGGCGGCGGCGCGGGCAACACCTTCCCGGGTGCCTCGGCCCCGCTCGGCGGGATGCAGTGGAGCCCCGACACGGTGACCTACCAGCACGGCGGCTACTCCTACGGCGACAACCGCATCCGCGGCTTCGGCCTCGCCCACATCTCAGGAGCCGGCTGCGCCGCCTACGGCAACGTCCCCTTCATGCCCACGCAGGAGGCCGCACCGCCGTCGTACGCCATGTTCTCGCACACCAAGGAGCAGGCGGCGCCCGGCAGTTACCACGTCACCTTCGACAACGGCATCGGCACCGACCTCACCACCACCCAGCGCTCGGGCATCGCCCGCTTCACCTACCCGGCGAGCGACCCCCGGCCCGCCGCGGTGAGCATCGACGCGGCCAAGGCGTTCACCGCGGCCACCGGGTCCGTCGACATCGGCACCAACACGCTCTCCGGGTACAGCGACAGCGGCGCCTTCTGCAAGTCCAAGAACCGTTACCGGCTCCACTTCCACGCCACCTTCGACCAGCCCTTCGCCAAGGCCTCCCACCCGGACGGCAGAGCGGGCGCGGCCATGGTCACCTTCGCCCCCGGCGTGCGCACGGTGACCGCCCGGGTCGGCGTCTCCTTCGTCGACGTCGAGGGCGCCCGCCGCAACGCACTCACCGAGCAGAAGGCGCGGTCGTACGACACGATCCGGCAGGCCGTGCGCGCCGACTGGAACACGTGGCTGAACCGCGTCACCGTCGGCGGCGGCACGGACACCCAGCGCCGCGTCTTCTACACCGCCCTCTACCACGCCCTCCTGCACCCCAGCGTCTTCAGCGACACCGACGGCCGCTACACCGGCATGGACGGGCTGGTCCACCGCACCCGCGCCGGGCACGTCCAGTACGCGAACTTCTCCGGCTGGGACGTCTACCGCTGCCAGGTCCAGCTCCTGGCGCTGCTCGCCCCGCGCGAGGCCTCCGACATCGCGCAGTCCGTCCTCAACCAGGGCCTCCAGGCCGGGTACTTCGACCGCTGGACCCTCGCGAACGGCGGCAGCGGCGTCATGGTCGGCGACCCGCTGCCCGCCATCGCCTCCACGATCCACGCCTTCGGCGGCACCGACTTCGACGCGGCCGCCCTGCTGCGCACGGCCCTCGCGGACCGCCAGGACAACCGCCAGCGCCCCGGACACACGCAGTACGACACCCTCGGCTACGTCCCCGCCGGCACCAAGGGCGTCTGGGGCTCGGTCTCCACCACCCTCGAATACGCCGTCGCCGACTACGCGCTGGCCCAACTCGCCCACCGACTGGGGGACTTGACCTCGTACAGCACCCTGCTGCGCGCCTCCGGGAACTGGCGCAACCTCTTCAACCCCGCCACCGGCTACATCCAGCCCCGCGCCGTCGACGGCACCTGGCCGGCCTTCACCCCGGCCCAGAAGACGGAGTACGCGGAGGGCAACGCCGCCCAGTACACCTGGATGGTTCCGCAGGACCTGCCCGGCCTGTTCACCGCGATGGGCGGGGACGCCGCCGTCACCGCCCGCCTCGACACCTTCTTCAGCAGCCTCAACGCGGGCGCCGGGGAGCCCTACGCCTACCTCGGCAACGAGCCCTCGTTCGGCACCCCTTGGGCGTACGCCCACGTCGGCCACACGGACCGCGCCGGAGCCGTCGCCCACCGCGCCGTGTCCACGCTGTTCAGCGACGCCCCCGGCGGCCTCGTCGGCAACGACGACCTCGGCGCCATGTCGTCCTGGGCGGTGTGGGCGAGCCTGGGCCTCTACCCCGAGGTCCCCGGCAGCGCCCAACTCACCCGCACCGCACCCCTGTTCACCACCGCCACCGTCCACCGGGGCGACGGCACCTCGCTCACGGTCGGCTCCGCGTCGCCCAAGCACTCACTCCGGTAGCGGACTTCGTACCGGCCGCGCCCCGGGTCCGGGCGCGGCCGTGACCTCGGTCGGCGCCAACGCGCCGTGCGGGCCGTCGCACTCCACCACCACCCGCACCGGCGCGCCGCACTCCGTGTGCCGCACGTCGAGGACCAGGCCCTCGGGGTCGGCGGCGTACGTCTCGCCCCACTGTCGCAGGGCCATCAGAACCGGCCACAGATCGCGGCCCTTGCCCGTCAGCCGGTACTCGTGCCGGGTCCGGCTCCCCGCCTGCCGATAGGGCACGGTCGTCAGGATGCCGGCCGCGACCAGCTTGCGGAGCCGGTCGGACAGCACCGCGTCCGACAGCCCGATATGGCGCCGGAAGTCGTCGAAACGACGGACCCTGACGAACGCGTCCCGCAGGATCAGCAGGGTCCACTTCTCGCCGACGAGATCGAGCGTGCTCTGGACCGGACAGTTCTCCGTGCTCACGTCGAGCCATTCCATGCCGCCAGCCTAGCCACCTGGCTCTGTCATTGACAGCCAGCTACCGGGCGATCTAGCTTCTTTTCAAGAAGTCAGCCGGGGAGGTAGCACAGCATGGGACGGTCACGCACATACGAGTGGGAGGACCCGGGGATCTCGGCAGCCGCCGTAGGACGGACCACGGGTCTGGAGTTCCTGCGGGAGGTGCTCGCCGGACAGCTCCCCGCGGCGCCCATCGGTGCCACGCTGAACTTCACCGTCGACGAGGTGGAGTTCGGGCGCGCGGTGTTCTCCCTGATACCGGGGGAGGAGCACTACAACCCCATCGGCAGCGTGCACGGCGGCGTCTTCGCCACCCTGCTCGACTCGGCGGCCGGCTGCGCGGTGCAGTCCACCCTGCCGCAGGGCATGGGATACACGTCGCTCGACCTGAGCGTGAAGTTCCTGCGCCCGGTCACGGCCGACACCGGCCGGATCCGCGCCGTCGGCACCGTCCTGAACGGCGGCCGGCGCACCGCCCTCGCGCAGGCCGAGCTGTTCGACGAGAAGGACCGGCTGCTCGCGCACGCCACGAGCAGTTGCCTGCTGTTTCCCGTCACGGGTCCCTGACCCGGGACGACCGAAATCCGCCTGTCCCCCGCGCAGGCGGATCCGTACCGTCAACTCCCTTGATCCATAGGGTCAAAGGCAGTGCCGGAACGCTGTGCAGTTTGCCGGGCACGGCGACCGTGGTGCTATGGGGAGAAGTACGTACACGGGTACGTGGACGTGACACACGCGGGATCGTGAGGGCGTATGACGGGCGGGCCGGCCGGGGCGTACGAACGCATGCTGGCGGTGGCGGTGGCGGCTCTGCACGAACGGGAACCCGAGCGGCTGTGGCCGATGGTCGCCGCGGCCCTGCCCGGACTGTGCGGCGGCGAGTCCCTGATCTACAAACTCGGCGAGTGGACGGACCGGACCGGGGCGATGGGGTTCTCGCCCGCCGCCGCTGCGCACTTCGGGCGGATCGACGACATCGGGGACGAGGGGATGGCGGTGCTGCGCCGGGGCTACCCCTTCGCGGACCACTACGCCAGGGCCGGTGCCGTCCGCCGACCCGGGACCGCCCATCGGATGGCCGGCAAGGGATGGACGCACAGCCGGACCGCGGGCACGATCAGCCGGTTGATGGACGCGGACCACGTCCTGGCGATCCCCCTGCCGGGCACGACCACCCCGGTCACCGGCTGCCTCGTCTACCGCGCGGGCGGCGACTTCACCGAGGACCACGTCCGGGCCGCCGAGCAGCTGCAGCCCCTGCTGGCCGGCGTGGAACAGCAGCGGCAACTCCTCGAACGCCGGCGCGCGGCCACCGCGCCGCCCGAGGCGCCGGATCCGACAGCGGACTCCCGGCTCACGCCCCGCCAGCTCACTGTCCTCCTCCTGCTCGCCGACGCCCTCACGGCCTCGGCCATCGCCCACCGCCTGGGCATCTCCGTGCGCACGGTCCACAAGCACGTGGAGAGCCTGTACCGGAAGCTGGGCACGCGCGATCGCGTGAGTACGGTGCTGCGGGCGCAGGCGATCGGGTTGCTTCCGCGTCGAACGGGGCGCTGAGGAGTCCCGGATCACTCCAGATCACTTCGGGTCACTGTCCGTCCGTACGTCGATGTCCGATGATCGTCCTGGACACCCGGGGCCCCAGCGCCCGCACACGGCACCGACAGGAGCTCACTTCCGTGGCCTACGACCTCACCGCCCTGCGCGCCCTGTTTCCCGCCCTGAGCGGCGGGGCCGCCCACTTCGACGGTCCCGGTGGCACCCAGACGCCCCGACCGGTCATCGAGGCCATCACCCGGGCGCTGGTGAACCCCCTCTCGAACCGCGGCCAGGTCACCGCGGGGGAGCGCAACGCCGACACCATCGTCACCCGGGCCCGCGAGGCCATGGCCGACCTTCTCGGGGCGCACTCCTCGGGCATCGTCTTCGGCCGCAGCGCCACGCAGCTCACCTACGACTTCTCCCGCACCCTCGCCGCGACCTGGTCGCCCGGGGACGAGGTCGTCGTCACGCGCCTCGACCACGACGCCAACATCCGGCCCTGGGTCCAGGCCGCCGAGCGGGCCGGCGCCACCGTCCGCTGGGCGGACTTCGACCCCGCCACCGGCGAGCTGACCCCGGACCACCTCCGCGCCGTTTTGTCCGACCGCACCCGGCTGGTCGCCGTGACCGCCGCGTCCAATCTCATCGGCACCCGTCCCGCGATCACCGAGCTGGCCCGCCTGGCGCACGAGGCGGGTGCCCTGGTCCACGTCGACGGCGTGCACTACACCGCGCACGCCCTGGTCGACATCGGCCTGCTCGGCGCGGACTTCTTCGTGTGCTCCCCCTACAAGTTCCTCGGCCCGCACCACGGCGTCCTCGGCGCCCGGCCCGAACTCCTCGCCACCCTGCGGCCGGACAAGCTCCTGCCGTCCTCCGACGCGGTACCCGAACGCTTCGAACTCGGCACGCTGCCCTACGAGTTGCTCGCCGGCACGACCACCGCGGTCGACGTCCTCGCCGGCCTCGACACGGACGCCGGCGGCAGCCGCCGCGAGCGCCTGACAACGAGCCTGGCCGCACTGCACCGGCACGAGGAGACCTTGCGTACGCGCATCGACCAGGGGCTCGCCGCGCTGGACGGGATCACCGTCCACTCGAAGGCGGCCGACCGCACGCCGACGGTGCTCCTCACCCTCGACGAGGCTTTCGGCGCGCAGGGCACGCAGGACGCCTCCCGCTTCCTGGCGGAACGCGACGTGTACGCGCCCGCCGGCTCCTTCTACGCCATCGAGGCCTCCCGGCGCCTCGGCCTGGGCGACTCGGGTGGCCTGCGCATCGGCCTCGCGCCCTACACCGGTACCGACGACGTCGACCGGCTCCTGACCGGACTGGCGCTGTTCCTGAAGCAGGCGCCGCACTGACATCCGATCACGGGGTGTCCGGCCAGGGATCTCACGGTCGGTGCGGATGAGGGAGAAAAGATGGCTCCATTGACGGGATAATGATGGGTTTCACCTCTTCAGTATTGCCCCGCACCGCACCTACCGTTGCGCCCATGTAAACGGCCCGGCCGTCGGCTGATCAGTACCTCTTCGGTCGGGACGGCGCCTGGAGGGAGAAGGCAATGGCGCCTGCGGAACTGCTCGTCGCACGCCGGTGGCAAGCACCGGCGGCAGAGGAGCGGACCCGCGACGTCACGTCTCCCTTCCACGGCCCGACCGTCGGCACGGTCGGAGTGACCGGTTCCGAGGACGCCGAGCGGGCTCTCGCCGCGGCCGAGCAGGGCGCCACGGTGCGGCGGCATACGCGCGCCCGCGCACACGACGATCCTGCTGCGCGCGCGGCACTTTGCCGGTCATCGAGCCGGACAGACCGTCAGCGCCGAGTCGGGCAACGCCATCACCGACACCACCATGGGCCCCTGATCACGACCGCGCCGGCGGACGGCGTGGAGCGCGCCATCACGCAGACCGGCGCGGACGACATCCTCGACCCGGATGCCGCCCCGGCCGCCTCGGAATCGGAGCGGCCGGCGAGCGCGGGACGACCGGATGTCTTCGATCCCGAACCGACCCTCCACCACCCCTTGTCCGACCATCCCGACTGGAACCTCAGAAAGGCCACAGCATGACCACCTCCCCCCTGAACAGGATCGCCGGCGCCCCCATCTCGTGGGGCGTGTGCGAAGTGCCCGGCTGGGGCTACCAGTTGACGCCCGAGCGGGTGTTGAACGAGATGCGCGAGGTCGGTCTGGCCGCCACCGAGTTCGGCCCCGAGGGCTTCCTGCCCGCCGCGCCGGAGGCCATGGCCCGCACGCTCGCCGACCACGACCTGCACGCCGTCGGCGGCTTCACCCCGCTGCTGCTGCACGTGCCCGGCCATGACCCGCTGCGCGAGGCCGAGCAGCTCCTGGCGGGCTACGACGCCTCGAAGGCGGAGGTGCTCGTCCTGTCGGCCGTCACCGGCCAGGACGGCTACGACTCCCGTCCCGAACTCGATGCCGACGGCTGGAAGTTGCTGCTGTCCAACCTCGACCGGCTCGCCTCGCTGGCCGCCGAACGCGGCGTCCGCGCCGTCCTGCACCCGCACGTCGGCACGATGATCGAGAACGGCGACGAGGTCCGGCGCGTCCTGGAGCACTCGGCGATCTCGCTCTGCCTCGACACCGGCCACCTCCTCATCGGCGGCACCGACCCGGCCGAGCTCACCCGGCAGGCGCCCGAGCGCATCGCGCACACCCACATGAAGGACGTGGACGCCTCCCTCGCCGCCAAGGTCCAGGACGGCCAGCTCAGTTACACCGACGCCGTGCGCAAGGGCATGTACCGCCCGCTGGGTGCCGGAGACGTGGACGTCGAGGCCATCGTCACCCACCTCAGCGCACGCGGCTACGACGGCTGGTACGTCCTCGAGCAGGACACCATCCTCACCGAGGAGCCCAAGGCGAAGGGCCCGGTCGAGGACGTGTGGGCCAGCGCCGAGCACCTGCGCACGGTGCTGCGCGGCGTCGCGTAGTCGCGTACGGGCCTGATGTGCTTTTGATGTGTTCTGAGGGATTGACCGATGTCGGCGGGCCACCTCAGAATGCCGGAGTGATCGGGTGCGGCGTCTTTGTGAACTTGAGGAATCCGAACATGAGGAATCCAGGAAACAGAAATGACCGCTGATGAATTTCTGGCCACGTGCTGGACCACGGCGGGCGATGCCGCTCCCGACGAGGCGGACCAGCGCAGCCCGCTGAATCTGCGGGACCGCGTGGAAGCGGCGCGCGACGCCGGATTCACCGCCTTCGGACTGCTGTACGCGGACCTGGTGGAGGCCGAGCGCGTATACGGGATCGCCGGGATTCGGTCCCTCTTCGAGGACAACGGAATCAGTCATGTCGAATTGGAGCTGCTGACCGACTGGTGGGCCGACGGACCCCGGCGGGCCGCGTCGGACTCCGTCCGGGTCGACATGCTCAGAGCCATCGAGGCGCTCGGCGCACGCACCTTCAAGATCGGCCCCGACGTCACGGACGAACCCTGGGAACTCGACGTCTGGGCCAAGGAGTTCGCCGTGCTGGCCGCACAGGCCGACGGGGTGGGCGCCCGGCTCGGGGTCGAACCGCTGCCCTGGTCCAACCTCAGGACCATGCACGACGGACTACGGCTCGTCGAGGCCGCCGGTCACCCGGCGGGCGGCCTCATCGTCGACGTCTGGCACGTCGAGCGCGCCCATACGCAGCCCACCGACCTGGCGGACATACCCGGGTCGCGGATCGTCGGCGTGGAGCTCAACGACGCGGACAGCGAGGTCGTCGGCACGCTCTTCGAGGACACCGTCCATCGCCGACGGCTGTGCGGAGAGGGCTCGTTCGACCTGCCGGGGATCATCGCCGCACTCCGGACGGCCGGCTTTCGCGGCCCCTGGGGCGTGGAGATCCTCTCCGACGCGCACCGTGCGCTGCCGGTGCGGGAGGCCGCCGCCGCGGCGTACCGGAGTGCTGCCGCGCTCGTGAAGTAAAAGCCACAGAGATGGCGGGGACGAAACCACGGTCGTCCCCGCCATCTTTGTTTTTCCTGTGCTTCGAGGAATACGTCGTCGAGGGCCGACCATTTTCGTGTACTGGCCATTCTTTAGCCGACGTCAGGGAATTGTTCAGACATCTTGTCGTGATGGATAAATGATGTCATTACAAGCGTTGACCTCAGGGTGGCGTGACGGTTCTATCTCGTCATAAGCAACAGCCGTGTTAACGGCATGTGATCCGCAGCCTTCGCTCGGCCAGCCGCTTCTCCCTTTCCCCTGCAGCACAGTGAGGTGCCGGAAAGATGGACCGTACATCCCACCCCCGCTCCCGCAGAATCGTCCCCGTCGTCGCGGCGGTGGCAACCGCCGCACTGCTTGTGGCCGGCTGCTCCAGCAGTTCCGGAGGCAAGAAGTCCACGGAGGACACCTCCGGCGCCACCGCGGGCAAGGCCACCACGCCTCGTATGACGATCTCGATGATCACGCACGCGGCCCCCGGCGACACCTTCTGGGACACCATCCGCAAGGGCGCGCAGGCAGCCGCCGCCAAGGACAACGTCCGGCTGATCTACTCGTCCGACCCCAACGGCCCCAACCAGTCGAACCTGGTGCAGAACGCGATCGACCAGAAGGTCGACGGCATCGCGGTCACCCTCGCCAAGCCCGACGCCATGAAGTCGGTGATGGCCACCGCCGAGAAGGCCGGCATCCCCGTCGTCGGCTTCAACACCGGCGTGCAGGACTGGAAGAAGCAGGGTCTGCTGGAGTACTTCGGCCAGGACGAGAGCATCGCCGGCGAGGCATTCGGCCGCAAACTCAACGCGGCCGGCGCCAAGCACACCATCTGCGTGATCATGGAACAGGGTCAGGTGGCCCTGGAGGCCCGCTGCGCCGGCGTGAAGAAGACCTTCACCGGCAGCACCGAAGTCCTCAACGTCAACGGCACGGACATGCCGTCGGTGAAGTCGACGATCACGGCCAAGCTCCAGCAGGACAAGACCATCGACTACGTGACGACGCTCGGCGCCCCGTTCGCGATGACCGCGATCCAGTCCATCGCCGACGCCGGCAGCAAGGCGAAGCTCGCCACGTTCGACCTCAACAAGGACGCGGTCGGCGCCATCAAGTCCGGCAAGATCCAGTGGGCCATCGACCAGCAGCCGTACCTCCAGGGCTACTTGGCGGTCGACTCGCTGTGGCTGTACAAGACGAACGGCAATTACAGCGGTGGTGGTGAGGCACCGGTGCTGACCGGGCCGGCCTTCGTCGACAAGACGAACGTCGCCAAGGTCGCCGAGTTCGCCGCCAAGGGAACGCGGTGACGCCCATGACTCAGCTCACGGCTCCGGCGACGGGTTCCCCGTCGCCGGCTCCGCCGGTCCCCCAGACGGACGGGCGGACCTCCGAACGGCCCCTGGCGCTCCGGCTGTTGGCACGTCCCGAGGTGGGTGTCTTCCTCGGTGCGGCCGCGGTGTACGTGTTCTTCCTGATCGCCGCTCCGCCGGTGCGCGAGGGCGCGTCGATGGCGAACATCCTCTACAGCTCCTCGACCATCGGCATCATGGCCTTGCCGGTCGCGCTGTTGATGATCGGCGGGGAGTTCGACCTCTCCGCCGGTGTCGCCGTCATCACCTCCGCACTCACCGCGAGCATGCTCAGCTACCAACTGACCATGAACGTATGGGTCGGTGTGACCGTCGCCCTGCTCGTCTCGCTGGGGGTCGGGTTCCTCAACGGATGGATGGTCGTCAAGACCGGACTGCCCAGCTTCCTGGTCACCCTGGGCAGCTTCCTGATCCTCCAGGGCGTCAACCTCGCCGTCACCAAGCTGGTCACCGGCAATGTCGCCACCGACGACATCAGCAACATGGACGGCTTCGGCCAGGCCAAGAAGGTCTTCGCGTCCTCGTTCGAGGTCGGCGGCGTCAACGTCAAGATCACCATCATCTACTGGCTGGTGTTCGCGGCCATCGCGACCTGGGTGCTGCTGCGCACGAAGTACGGCAACTGGATTTTCGCGGTCGGCGGGAACAAGGACTCCGCGCGGGCCGTCGGCGTGCCCGTGGCGTTCACGAAGATCTCCCTGTTCATGCTGGTCGGGTTCGGTGCCTGGTTCATCGGCATGCACCAGTTGTTCTCCTTCAACACCGTGCAGTCCGGCGAGGGCGTCGGGCAGGAGCTGATCTACATCTCCGCGGCCGTGATCGGCGGCTGCCTGCTCACGGGTGGTGCGGGTTCGGCGATCGGCCCGGTGTTCGGGGCGTTCATGTTCGGGATGGTGCAGCAGGGCATCGTCTACGCGGGCTGGAACCCCGACTGGTTCAAGGCGTTCCTGGGCGTGATGCTGCTCGGCGCCGTCCTCATCAATCTGTGGGTCCAGCGCACCGCGACCCGGAGGTGACCTTCATGGCAAGCAACGAATCCGGCACTCACGGCGCCATCCTCGAAGACACGGCGCCGAGCGACGCGGACGCGCCGATCGTCCAACTGCGCAACGCGGGCAAGGCCTACGGCAACGTCCGCGCCCTGCACGGCGTCGACCTCACCGTCCGCCCCGGCCAGGTCACCTGCGTGCTGGGTGACAACGGCGCGGGCAAGTCGACCCTGATCAAAATCATCTCGGGGCTGCACCAGCACACGGAAGGCGAGTTCCTCGTCGACGGCGGGCCGGTGCACTTCACCACCCCCCGCCAGGCCCTGGACCGGGGTATCGCGACCGTCTACCAGGACCTGGCCGTCGTCCCGCTGATGCCGGTCTGGCGCAACTTCTTCCTCGGCTCGGAGATGACCAAGGGCCCCTGGCCGTTGCGTCGCCTGGACATCGAGCGGATGAAGAAGACCGCGGACGAGGAACTCCGCAACATGGGCATCGTCCTGGACAACCTGGAACAGCCCATCGGCACCCTCTCCGGCGGGCAGCGCCAGTGCGTCGCCATCGCCCGCGCCGTCTACTTCGGCGCCCGCGTCCTCATCCTCGACGAGCCCACCGCGGCGCTGGGTGTCAAGCAGTCCGGTGTGGTGCTGAAGTACGTGGCGGCGGCGCGGGAACGCGGTCTCGGGGTCATCTTCATCACCCACAACCCGCACCACGCCTACATGGTCGGCGACCACTTCAGCGTCCTGCGCCTGGGAACCATGGAACTCTCCGCCGAACGCAGCGAGATCACCCTGGAAGAGCTCACCAACCACATGGCCGGCGGCACCGAACTCGCCGCACTCAAACACGAGCTGTCCCAGGTCCGCGGCCTCGACACCGAACAACTCCCCGACGAGAAGACCACACTCACAGTCGGCTGACCTGGCACGGCAGTTGGGGGCGGTACCGATCCGGTACCGCCCCAACTGCCGTTTCTCAGCCGACTTCCGGCAGCACCGTACGCGGCCGGACCGGGAACCCGGCCGCCCGGTAACAGTCGTCGATGAGCCGCATCGTGGTCAGCGCGTCATCCGCGTCCAGCGCCAGCGGCTCGCCGCGCCTCAAGTGGGCGGCGAAGGTCTCCAGTTGATAGGTGTACGACGATCGGCGCCCCAGTTCCTCGGTGCGCTCACCGGCCGCCGTACGCACGACGACGCGGTCGTCCAGGTGGGGCTGCACGAAGTTCATGACCGTGGCCTCGCCGCGTGAGCCCACCACGCGGCAGCTCATCTGCCAGGTGTCGTGGGCCATGTGGCAGCGGGCGCTGCCGGTGGCGCCGCCGGGGAACTCCAGGTCCGCGTCCAGCCATTCGTCGATCCCCGGTGCCCCGGCCCTCTCGCCGCCGCGCGCGGCGACCGGCCGGGGTGCGCCGCCCGCCCAGGGGGCGAGCATGCGTTGGGCGTGCAGGCTGTAGCACCCGAGGTCCATCAGCGCGCCGCCCGCCAGCGGGAGCGACCACCGTACGTCGTCGTCGGGCGGCGCGGGCATGGCGACCATGGTGTCGACGTGCCGGAGTTCGCCCAACTCCCCGCTGTCCAGCAGCTCGTGGAGGCGCAGGAAGACCGGGTGGAACAGATAGTGGAAGCCCTCCATGAAGATTTTGCCGGCCTTGGTGACGGCCTCGTGGACCTCGGCCGCCTCCGTCGCGTTGCTCGCGGACGGTTTCTCGGTGAGGACGTGCTTTCCGGCGCGGAGCGCGGCCAGGTTCCACGGCGCGTGCAGGCTGTTGGCGAGCGGGTTGTAGACGACCTCGATCTCCGGGTCGGCGACGAGGTCGGCGTAGGAGCCGACCACCCGCTCTACGCCGTATTTGGCGGCGAAGATCTCGGCGCGGTCGAGATCGCGGGCGGCCACCGCGACCAGCCGGTGGCCGCCCGCCCGGGCCGGGCCGACGATCGACAACTCGGCGATCCGGGCCGCGCCCAGGACTCCGATCCGCAGGGGTTCGTCCGTTGCCACGCGTGCACCTCGTCGAGTCGTACGGGACGGTGTTCATGGAGCGAGAGGGTGCACGCGTCGGCGATCCGGCTCGCCTCGATGGCGTCGGCGACCGTGCAGGGGGAGGTGCGGGTGCCGGCCACGACCTCGGTGAACGCGGTGAGTTGGGCGCGGTAGGCGTCGGCGAACCGGTCCATGAAGAAGGTGTACGGGGTGCCGGCCGGGAAGGTGGCACCCGGCTCGACGGACCGTAGCGGGAGCTTGTCCTCCAGGCCGACCGCGATGCTGTCCTTCATGCCGTGCAGTTCGAGGCGCACGTCGTGACCGCGGGCGTTGTGGCGGGAGCTGGAGACGACGGCGAGGGTGCCGTCGTCGAGGGTGAGCAGGCTGGAGGCGTTTTCGACGTCACCCGCGGCACGGATGTACTCCGCGCCGCGGTTGCCGCCCGTCGCGTACACCTCGACCACCTCGCGGCCGGTCACCCAGCGCACGATGTCGAAGTCGTGCACGGCGCAGTCGCGGAAGATGCCGCCGGAGGCGGCCACGTAGGCGGCCGGCGGCGGGGCGGGGTCGAGGGTGGTGGACCGTACGGTGTGCAGCTCGCCGAGTTCACCGTTCACCACGGCCCGGCGCGCGGCGACGCAGCCCGCGTCGAAGCGCCGGTTGTAGCCGATCTGCACCTCGACGCCGCCGCCCTCCACCGCGCGCAGCACCGCTGCGCTCTCCTCGACACCGCGCGCCACGGGCTTCTCGCAGAACACGGGGACACCCGCCTTCACGGCGGCGAGGATCAGCTCGGGGTGCGCGTCGGTCGCGGCGGCGATCACGACACCGTCGACTCCGGCGGCGAGCAGGGCCGTGGGGGAGTCGGCGGGGACGGCCCCGAAGCGTTCGGCGGCCGTGGCGACGGCGGTGGCCACCGGATCGGTGACCACCAGGGAGTCCACGGCGTCCAGCCCGGCGAGGGTCTCCGCGTGGAAGGCGCCGATGCGACCCAGTCCCATGATGCCTATACGCATGAGAATCGTGCTCCTTCCGCCGGGGCGCGGCTCAGTCCTGGCCGCCGAAGACGTTCTGGTCCCAGTCGACGACCGAGCCGGTCACCACCCCACTGCGGTCGGAGAGCAGGAACACGACGAACTCGGCGATCTCGTCGACCTGCCCGAGCTTGCCCATCGGCTGCGACCTGGCGGCCTGCTCGCGCCAGTCGTCCCCGGCGCCGTGGAAGGCGCGCTGGGTGGCGTCCTCGCCCTCGGTGTCGGTCCAGCCGATGTTGATCGTGTTGATGCGGATCCGGTCGAAGCGGTGGGCATGGGCCGCGTTGCGGGTCAGGCCCGCCAGGCCCGCCTTGGCGGTGGAGTAGGGGGCGAGGTAGGACGGGCCGCCGTGGGCGCAGTTGGAGCCGATGTTGACGATCGTGCCCGGTGCCTTGCGGGCGGTCATGTCGGCGACGGCCGCCTGCATGGCGAAGAACGGGGCCTTGAGGTTGATCGCCATGTGCTGGTCGAACAGCTCGGGTGTGGTGTCGAGCAGTGAGCCGCGTGAGGTCAGCCCTGCCGCGTTGACGAGGCAGTCGACGCGACCGTGGGTCTCGACGGCCTGTACGACGCTGTCGCGCGCCTGGGCCGGATCGGCGAGGTCCGCCCGCACGAAGCGGGCGCCGGTGTCCGCGGCGAGCTTCTCGCCCACCTCCGCACGCCGGCCGGTGAAGACGACGGTCGCGCCTTCCCCTACGGCCGCCCGTACGACACCGGCGCCGACGCCCTGGCTGCCGCCGTTGACGAGGACGACTCTGTCCTCAAGCAGTCCCATGAGAGTGATGTGTCCTTTTCAGCTCTGGCGGCGCTTGGTGGCGGCCTGCAGTTCATGGTGCAGCCGCTCCGGCTCCCAGTCCTCCGCGACGGCCAGCCGCAGGAGGTCCGCCTGCGAGGGCGGGGCCAGACCCTCGACCGGCGGGTCGAGGTCGAGGTTGGTGGGGAAGGGGTAGCCCTCGGCGGTGGCGGCGATCACGCGGCGCAGCCAGTCCTCGGAGACGCCCTCGGCCTTGCGGGTCAGCAGCACCGGGAACAGGGCGTTCGCCATCGCCTCGCGGTCCACCGTCTCCATGGCACGCCCGAAGGCGGAGGAGATCTGGAGCAGATTGGCCATGCGCTTGATGTCGGCCGAGCGGTTGTGTCCAGCGGCGTGGAAGAGCGCGGGGTTGAAGAAGACCGCGTCGCCCTTCTCCAGGGGGAGTTGGACGCGGTTGGCGTCGAAGTACTCCACGAACTGCGGGAGCCGCCAGGCGAGATAGCCGGGCTCGAACTTCTGCGAGTGCGGCAGATAGAGCGTCGGGCCGGACTCGACGGGCATGTCGCAGTGGGCCACCGCGCCCTGCAGGGTCAGCACCGGCGAGAGCCGGTGGACGTGCGCGGGATAGGCCGCCGCCTGCTCCTGGGAGAGGAAACCGAGGTGGTAGTCGCGGTGCACGTTCTGCGCCGCGCCGCCCGGGTTGACCACGTTGACCTGCGAGGTGACCTGGTAGGCGGGGCCGAGCCAGGCCTCGGAGATCAGCTCCAGGATGTCGTTGGCGTAGTAGTCGGCGAACGCCTCGGGCGTCCGTACGGCCACCTTGTCCAGGGCGTTCCAGACACGGTCGTTCGCGCCGGGCTTGGCGAAGTGGTCGCCGCGCGCCGCACCGCTCGAGCGCTCCTCCTCGATCAGCGCCCGGAAGGCGTCGGACGCCCGGTCCACGACGGCCTCGTCCGGGAAGGCGCCTTTGAGGACCACGATGCCGGGTCCGTCGAGCAGTGCCCGCACCAGCTCGCTCTGTACGTCCCGGCGGCCCTCGGCGGTGGCCGCGAGAGCACGGAGCCGGGCGCTGTCGTAGAGCGGGACGTTCTGTTCGATGCGCTCGGCCGTGGGGTGGTCGGCGAGGTCGGTGCGCTGCTCGACGAGGGAGCGGAACGCGTCGAGATCGCAGTCCGCCTCGGTCAACCAAGTCCGCGTCCTTGCGGTTATGGGAGACATCAGGGTCCTTTCGCTGTCCGTGTGTTTCTGACAGTCTTGATAACTCAAACCCATCATTCAATGCCTGCCGCAACATCAAAAGTGCATCATCGGTCTGGGAGATCAGACATGCGACATCAGTACCCGATCAGGGAAATCGCCCGCCAGGCCGGGCTGAGCACGGCCACCGTCGACCGCGTCCTCAACCAGCGGGGCAATGTCACGGAGAGCACCATCAGGGAGGTCCAGGAAGCCATCAAGGACCTGGACCGCCAGCAGAGCCAGGTCCGGCTCGGCGGCCGTACCTTCATGGTCGACATCGTGATGCAGACGCCGGAGCGGTTCTCCACCGCCGTACGGGACGCACTCGAAGCCGAACTCCCTTCCCTGCACCCCGCGTTGGTGCGTTCGCGCTTCCACTTCCGGGAGACCTGCCCGCCCGCCGAACTGACCGCGACACTGGACGGGATCGCGAGGCGCGGGACACAGGGCGTGATCCTCAAGGCACCCGACGAGCCGGAGATCGCCGCCGCCGTCGGGCGGCTGGTCGCGGCCGGTGTCCCCGTCGTCACCCTGGTGACCGACCTGCCCCACAGCGCGCGCCTCGCCTACGTCGGCATCGACAACCGAGCGGCCGGCGCCACCGCCGCGTACCTCCTCGGACAGTGGCTGGGCAAGCGGCCCGGCAATGTGCTCACCACCATCAGCCGGGGCTCGTTCCGGGGCGAGGAGGAGCGCGAGATGGGCTTCCGCAGCGCGATGCGCATCGCCGACCCCCGACGGTCCCTGGTGGAGGTCACCGACAGTGACGGGCTGGATGCCACCCAGCACGAACTCGTCCTGGAGGCGCTGAAACGGGACGAGGACATCGTCGCCGTGTACTCGGCGGGCGGCGGCAACGTCGCTACCCTCGACGCCTTCGACGCGTTGGGCCGGGAGTGCGCGGTGTTCATCGCCCACGACCTGGACCACGACAACACCCGGCTGCTGCGCGAGCGTCGGCTGTCCGCGGTCCTCCACCACGACCTGCGCCAGGACATGCGCCGCGCCTGCCAGATCATCATGCGCGCCCACAAGGCCCTTCCCGACGACGGCCCCTCGCTGCCCTCGGCGATCCAGGTGGTCACACCGTTCAACCTGCCGCCGGGGGCGCCGTCCGTACCGGTGGTCGACTGAACCGGGCGCAGGCTGAAGGGTGTTGGGGTCAGCGCTCGTAGACGCCGGTCAGCCGGCCGCGGCCGAGGACGGGTCCGGTGACGGTGGTCAGGAGGGCGCGGGGGCGGGCCCGGTCCACCGGTGTCGTGGTGGGGGCGCTGTCCACGGGGGTCGCGAGGGCGAAGAGCTGGAAGACGTAGCGGTGCGGCCCGTGGCCTTTGACGGGTGCGGGACCGTGGTAGCCCCGTCCGACGGTGGAGCGGAGGATCCGCACCCCGGGACCCGGGTGCCGTGCGGCCAGCGCGCCGGGCTCCAGGTGTCCGGTCGCCGGGTCGATCAGGGTGAGGCAGTGCACGGCGGGCTTGGTCATCGGGACGTCCATGTCCTCCACGACGAGGAGGAGTTGAGCGGTGCCGGGCGGGAGCGAGGTCCACGCCAGGTGCGGCGACACGTCCTCGCCGCCGATCGTCTTCGCGCAGTGCTTGAGCGACATGGCCTCGCCGTCGCCGAAGTCCCGGCTGGTGAGGGTCAGTTGCTCGGGACCCGGCAGGTTGGGCAGGTTCCATGCCGCGTGGGCCTCGCCCGCTCTGCGGTTCCTCAGGAGTCGGCCGAGCAGGGTCATCGCGTCGCCTCCACCATGTCGACGACCTCGGCGGTGGTCGCGGTCTCACCGAGCTTGGGGAAGACGCGCTCGACGCTGTGCCGATGGATCTCGGGGTCGGGATCGCCCATGGCGTCGGTGACCAGGACGACGTGATAGCCGTGGTCCGAGGCCGAACGGGCCGTTGACTCGACGCCCGAGCCGGTCGCGATACCGCACAGCACGACCTGGGTGACGCCCAAGTCCCGCAGGAGCGTGTCGAGTCCGGTGTCGTGGAACGCGCTGCGCCGCCGCTTGGTGATCAGACGGTCGGTCGGCCGTACGTCGAGTTCGTCGACGAGGTCGGCCCAACCGGCGGGCGGGGCAGGTGTGTTGGCGGACCGTCCGGTGTCGGTACGTCCCGGAGCGCGTCCGGTGACGTTGACCAGGACCACGGGAAGACCGTGCCGTCGGAACTCGGTGGCCAGGTGGGTCGCCCGCTTGACGGCGGCGCCGGTGATCGGATCGTCGGCGAGGGCCGAGACGATGCCCTTCTGCAGGTCGACCACGACGAGCGCGGACGCGGGGTCGATCGTTGTCAATGGCATGGGAGGTTGCTCGCTTCTCCGGTGGCTGTGTGGGGAGGGGGTCATCTGTCCGGTCGTGCCAGGGCGTCAACGGTGGTGGCCTTGCGCGGTCCCGGAGTCCTGGCCGTGGGGCCGGTACCGGCGCCGCGCAGCAGGGAGGCGAGCGCGGCGAGGAAGGCGAGGGTGGCACCGAAGGCGAACACGATGACCAGGCCGGAGTGGAACGGCCCGGATATCAGGGTCGGGAAGAACTCGCTGCCGGTCAGGGTGTGTTGCTGCGCCGCCGTCAGATGGGCCAGGACGCCGCTGGGCTGGAGCAGATGCTGGATCGGGTTGACGCCCAACTGCGCCGCGAACAGGGACGAGACCGGGGGCAGACCACCGACCTGGGTGGCCAAGTGGGTTGGTACGCCCTGCTGTTGCAGTCCGGCGGTGAGCGTGTGCGGGAGGCTCTTGGCCAGCCCGGCGATCATGAGGGAGAAGAACACGCCGATGGAGACGGCGGTGCCGGAGTTCTGGAAGGTGGCGCGCATGCCCGAGGCGACGCCGCGCAGCCGGGCGGGCACACTGCCCATGATCGAGGAGGAGTTGGGGGCGCCGAACATCCCGCTGGCGATGCCGTTGAGTGCGATCAGCACCGCGAAGATCCAGTAACTGAAGTCGATCGGCAGGCACATCAGCCCCAGGAAGGTGGAGCCGAACAGCAGCGCACCGCCGGTGGCCAGGCCCCGGGAACCGAGGCGGTCGGACAGGTAGCCCGACACCGGGCCCGCGGCGAGGAAGCCCGCGGTCAGCGGCAGCATGAAGATGCCGGCCCACAGGGGAGTGTCGCCGTAGTCGTAGCCGTGCAGCGGGAGCCAGATGCCCTGCAGCCAGATGATCAGCACGAACTGCATCCCGCCCCGGCCGATGGAGATGGCCAGGCTCGCCAAGTTGCCGAAGGTGAAGGCCCGTTGGCGGAAGAGGCTCAACTGGATCATCGGCGCGGAGACACGGTTCTCGATGACGACGAACGCCGCCAGGAGGAGCAGTCCGCCGGCGATCAGCACGTCGACCAGTGGGTTGGTCCAGCCCATGGTGTGGCCGCCGTAGGGCTGGAGGCCGAAGGTGATCGCGATCAGGGTGGCGCTGAGGCCGACCGCGAAGGTGATGTTGCCCCACCAGTCGACGCGGCCGCCGTCGTGCCTGGTGGTCTCGCGCAGGGTGCGGTAGGCCCACACGGTGAAGAACAGGCCGATGGGCACGTTCACCCAGAACACCGCGCGCCAGTCCCAGGCCGAGAGCAGACCCCCGGCGACCAGGCCGATGAACATCCCGCCCAGGGCGGCGACCTGGTTGATGCCCAGGGCGAAGCCGCGCTGTTCCTCGGGGAAGGCGTCGGTCAGGATCGCGGCGGAGTTCGCGGTCAGCATCGAGCCGCCGACGGCCTGGAGCACCCGCCAGGCGATCAGCCACATCGCTCCGTGGCCGCCGTCGAAGGGGTCGAAGGACAGCAGGACCGAGGCGAACGTGAAGACCGCGAACCCGGAGTTGTAGATCCGGACCCGGCCGTACATGTCGCCGAGGCGGCCCACCGTGACCACGAGGACGGCCTGGACCAGCCGGTATCCCATGATCATCCAGAGCAGATAGGCGATGTTGCCCGGGGAGAGCGGGTCCAGGTGGATACCCCGGAAGATGGCCGGCAGGGCGATCAGCACGATGGAGCCGTCCAGCGCGGACATGAAGACCGCGGCGGTCGTGTTCGTCAGCGCGGTCCACTTGTACCGGTCGTCGGCGGCCGGGAGGCGCGGGGCGCTGGGCCGGGAGGGATCTGTCATCGGTCTGCTTCCTCGTGGCTCCGTCGACGTCAGATGTTCTGGGCCAGCCGCTCCAACAGCGGTGCGGTCGCCGCCAGTTGCTCCAGCTCTGCCTGGGTGAACGCCCCGCTGGTCAGGGCGCGGGCGAGGAGTTCGGCCCGTGCGTTGCGCTTGTTCCGCAGCGCCTGCCGGCCCGCGTCGGTCACCGTCAGCACCACGCGCCGGCCGTCGTCCGGGTCCGGGCGGCGCTCCACCAGGTCGCGGGTCCGCAGCGAGCCGAGCGTCGCCCCCATGGCCTGTGCGGTGATCTGCGCCTCCCGGGCCAGCGCCGAGGAGGTCGTGGGGCCGGCGCGGTCCAACTGTGCAAGGGCGGTCCGCTCGGGCATCGTGAGCCCGCCCTCGAGCGGCTGCCGGCGGGCCCGTCGCACCAGCACGCCGATGCTCGCCAGCAGCGCCGAGGCGACCGCGTTCGGGTCCAGGTCGTCGTTCATGTACTAAGGCTACTTTATAAACCTGCCTTAGTACATTGCCTGGCTGGTCCCGGACTTCGCGGCCACGGTCTCGGCGTCACTTGTTGTGCTGAATGCAGACGCACACCAGGGGCTGCGTGTACACCTGACAGAGTGGGTGGGACCGTCTCAGGGCGGGGACAGTGAGCGCACGGCAAAGGCGGTCAACGGTGCGGCCGGTTTGTCCGGCCTCCGAGGGGAGGGCCACATGACCGTTCTCCGACACTCCGTATCCGTCCTCGCCCTGGAACCCGACCGGCTCCAGGAGCTCACCGAGCTGATCTTCGATTTCGCCGAGTCCACCCGGGCCCGGGGAGAAGAGATCGTCCTGGAAGACGGGCGGCCGGTCGTGGACGTGCGACTGGTCAAGGGGCGGCATTTGCGGCCCGGCGCGCGGTACGAGCTTTTGGAGGCCGGCGCCACGGATCAGGTGACTGTGCTCGTACGTGAGTGGCAGCGCCGCGGCGCGATCGCCGTGGAACAGCTACTGGTCTCGGACGAAGTGACGGTGCGGATGTCTCTGCGACTGCGCACCCCCGACCGACCGCGCCTGCTGGAGGTCGAAGGACGGGTGCGGGGCCCCGAGGGATCGGGGGCGCTGCGCCGGGGGTCGGGAATGGCGCGGCTCGACCTGGCCGCATGGTGGGCGGCAATCGACCTCGCGCCCGGGGCCCTGCCGACCGCGCGTGCCCCGGCGACGGCATGGCTGAAGCACCGGCTGGGCAAGGCGCATCTGCATCTGCGGCCGCGGCGCGCGGACGGCGGACGGTGGCAGGTGGACGTCGCGGTCACCGTGCGTGGGCGGTGGCTGTTGCGGCCGGTCGCCGCCGTCGCCCTGATGGTGGCGGGGCGCCCGGTGCGGCGAGGCTTCCGGTCCGAGGTGGAGCAGGCGGCCGACGCATGGGACCGGTCGATCGGCGAACTGCTGGCGCTCACCCCGGACGACCTCCGGGCCGAGTTGGCGAGGCAGGCCACCGAGCGGCCCCCGGAGGAGCCGATGGAGGCTCCGGCCCCCTGAGCCCCCATGGGACGGCTTCCTGGTTCCCTGGCGCCTACATGGCCAACTCGAACGCCAACCGGCCCATGGAAGCGCCGAGTCACAAGACCTGAGGCGGTGACCCGCGAAGTCCGGGGCCAGTTCCGCTAGTGGGGGAGACCGGGGATCTCCACGATGCCGGTGGAGTAGACGCCGTCCCGGAGCGTCTCCGGGGTCACCCGCACTCCCGTGAGTTCCTCGGCGAGCGCGACGTACTGCTCAAGGCCGCACTCCCCGGTCTCGAAGTCGCACCCGACCTGGCGCATGAGGTCGTTCAGTTCGTCGGGGGTGCTGCCCTGGCGGTGGAGCGCGCCCTCGAACCGGGTGCGCAACTCGCCGTCCTCCCACCACGAGAACAGCCGCATGGCGTCGGGGCTGCGGAAATGCGAGACGCCCCTGGTGCCGGCCGTTGCGCGCTCCATGGCGTCGGTCTGGAACTCGATGCCACCGTTGATCTCCACGGCCAGGACCCAGTCGACGTCCTGGCCCCGGACTCGGGTGGCACCGACGAACATGTTGTCGCCCCAGTCGACCTCGTCCTCCTGGAACTCGAGATCTTGGGCGACGAACGCGTTGAAGCCGGCGAAGTCCCCCTGCGGTTCCGCGCCGAGGAGTTCGAGGAACCTCTGCGGCGAGAGTCCGCGCACGAGCGTCAGGGTGTATCCCTCGAGCAGGTAACCACCGTGGAAGCTCCGGAGCCAGGAGTGACGGGAGGGTTCGTTTGTCATGGACGGTCATGCTGCCAGGCGCCACTGACAACCCCCGAACTACTGCGAGCGCGGGGGCAGCGCCCGCAGGGCGTTCCACGCCACCGCCGTGCACAGTGCGGCGAGCGGCAGTTCGAGGCAGACGGCCATCAGCAGCGCCACCAGCACTTCGGGGCCGGCGGTCAGTACGTCGAACCAGGCGTCGACCGTCAGGAGGGCAGCGGTGGCCGGGGCCACGGCGAGCCGCCGCCGGTCGCGGCGGGCCAGTAACAGGCCCGTACCGACCAGGCCCATCGCCTCCATCGTGTCCAGGCCGATCCACGCCACGGGGTAGGCGCCCGCCGCCCGCGCCAACACGAGGATCCAGGGAAACAGGGCCAGTCCGGAGGCGATGAGCACACGGGCGGACCAGTTCCAGCACGTTGTCGTTGTCATGAGGGCAAGGCTTCTCGGGCTGAACTCCCAGGTCAGTAACGTGGATTTCCGACCTGAGGGTGGTGCTGGGTACAGCACGAAGCGGGCACCATCTGCATGGTCCGGCGGTCCACCCGCGTTCTACGGTGGGCGCATGGCTCCTCTCGCCGCGCTGCGCGGCCCGTTCGCACGCCTGGTACGTGCGACGGTCTTCAACCTCGCCGGCGTACTGCTGCAGTTGCTTCCACTGCTGCTGCTCGTGGAACCGTGGCTGGTCTTCGCCACCGGCGCACTGACCGCCGTTCAGCGCCGCAGGTTCGCCTCGCTCGCGGGTGTCGACATACCGCTGCTCCCGGTCGCGCAGCGCAGGCCCACGCTCCATGGGGCGGTGAACTGGCTCCGGTCCGGCGGGACTTGGCGACAGCTCGCCTACCACCTGCTGGTGGGGCCGTTGGTGTCGTGCGGGACGGTCGCCACCGTCGTGCTGTGGGCCTGGGGCGTGTTCGCGGGGACCGCCCTGGTGTGGATGGGGGGTGTCCCCTCTGAGCAGTGGCCGAAGTTCCTGCGGACGTCCACGGAGGCCGTGTACATCGACGCGTCCGGCCTCGCGGCCCTGTTGCTCGCCCTGTGGCTCACCTTCGTCCTCGTGCGCCTCGACACCCGTGCCGCCCTCTCCCTGCTGGGACCCAGCCGCGCCGAGCAGTTGACGCGCCGGGTCGAGGACCTCACCGAGAGCCGCGCCGGAGCGGTGGACGCGGCGGACGCCGAACGCAGGCGCATAGAACGGGACTTGCACGACGGGGCGCAACAACGCCTGGTCTCTCTCGCCGTGAACCTCGGTATCGCCAGGGCCACGCTCACCGGCCTGCCCGACGAGGCCAGACAGGTCATCGACCAGGCCCACCGGGAGGCGAAGGAGGCGATAGACGAACTCAACACCCTGGTACGAGGCCTGCACCCGGCCGTCCTGGACGACCGGGGACTGGACGCGGCCCTGTCCGGCATCGCCGCGCGCGGCCCGCTGCCCGTGCGGCTGCGGGTCGACGTACCCGGGCGGCTCGCCCCGACCGTCGAGGCGGTCGCCTACTTCACCGTCTCCGAGGCGCTGGCCAACATCACCAAGCACGCCCCCGAGGCCTCCCGGGCGGACGTCACCGTAGAGATCCGCGACGGTAGGCTGCGGGTCGCCGTCGCGGACGACGGCCTCGGCGGCGCCGACCCCGCCCACGGCTCCGGCCTGGCCGGACTCGCCCGCCGGGCCGCCTCCGTCGACGGCGCGCTCACGATCAGCAGCCCCGCCGGAGGCCCGACCGTCATCACCGTGGAGTTGCCGTGCGCCGTCTCGCCGTGATCGCCGAGGACTCGGTCCTGCTCAGGATCGGCCTGGTCAAAGTGGTGGAGATGGCCGGCTACGAGGTCGCCGCCGAAGTCGGTGACGCCGACGCCCTGCTCGCCGCCGTCGCCGAACACCGCCCCGCCGTCGCCGTCGTGGACGTCCGGATGCCGCCCGCCCAGTCCGACGAGGGGGTGCGCGCGGCGCTGGTGATCCGCCGCGAGTGGCCGACGACCGCGGTGCTGCTGCTCTCCCAGTACGTCGAAGAGCGGTACGCCGCCGACCTGTTGACGACGAACACCGGCGGCGTCGGCTATCTGCTGAAGCAACGCGTCGCCGACGTCGAGGACTTCGTCGACGCCCTCGGCCGGGTCGCCGCGGGCGGCACCGTCCTGGACCCCGAGGTCGTGGCCCAACTCCTGCTG
Organism: Streptomyces sp. NBC_01478; assembly: GCF_036227225.1. Classification (GTDB taxonomy): domain Bacteria; phylum Actinomycetota; class Actinomycetes; order Streptomycetales; family Streptomycetaceae; genus Streptomyces. The sequence continues at coordinate 11,212,664 of NZ_CP109444.1, forward strand.
CGCCGCGCCAGCGACCCACTGGACCGACTGACTCCCCGCGAGCGCGAGGTACTGGCCCTGATGGCCGAGGGCCGCTCCAACTCCGGCATCGCCCGACAACTGGTCGTCAGCGACAGCGCCGTGGCCAAACACATCAACAGCATCTTCACGAAACTCGACCTGCCGTCGGTCGACAGCGACCATCGCCGGGTGCTGGCGGTACTGCGGTTCCTGAGCGCCGGGTGAGCGAGGCGCTCCGAGGCGGCGGTAATTGCCTTTCGCCCAAAGCCCCCAGCAGCTACTGTCCCAACCGCCAGTGACCGCCGAGAAGTCGGAGCCCAGAGATGCCCGGTCGTCCGGGCGCGCGTTGACGTCGTAGGCCGTGTTCGGCCCGTCATCGCGTGCCGCCCTTGATGCTGCGGCACAGCGAGCCTTTCCCCGTCCGGACCATGGGCGCGCCTTTCGCGCGCCGGGTCCCGGGTCTCGTTGTCGGCAACTCAAAGGGTCCCTGTGCCGTCCACTTCGAACCACGACTTCCGTCGGCTCTGGCTGGGCCAGACGGCCTCCCAACTCGGTGAGCAGACAAGCCTGGTGGTGCTTCCGCTCCTTGCCGTCCTGACGCTCGACATCGGCTCCGGCGAGCTGGGCGCACTGCGCGCGGCGGGAGAAGCACCGATTCTGCTGCTCTCGCTCTTCGTCGGTGCCTGGGTGGACGGGTGGCGGACCCGCACGGTGATGGTGCTGGCGGACCTCGGCCGGACGCTGGTCCTGGGCTTCGCCGCGGCGGCCGCACTGCTCGGCCGGCTCGGCCTGCCCGCGCTGTTCGTGGTGGTCGCCGCCTCCGGAGTCCTGTCCGTGTACTTCGACGTGGCCTACCAGGCCTCTGCCGTACGGCTGGTGACGCACGATCAACTGGTGCGTGCCAACAGCGTGTTGGAGGGCAGCAGGTCCGCGGCCCAGATCGGCGGCCCCGCCCTCGGCGGTGCGTTGGTGACGCTGCTGTCGGCGCCGGTCGCCGTCGCCTCCGGGGCGCTGTTCTTCGCGCTGTCGTTCCTGTCCGTCCGCCGGATCCGCCGTACCGAATCCGTCCCGGCACGCCCGGAGCACCCCCCTCGGGTGTGGCGGCGGATTCATGAGGGCCTGCGTTTCGTCGTCGGCGACTCCGCACTGCGCAGCGTGTGCCTCGCCGCCGCCCCATTCCAGCTCTTCTTCGCGGCGACGACGACCGTCTATCTGCTCTTCCTCCCACGCGAACTGCACCTGTCGGGCACCGCCGTGGGCCTGGCGCTCGCGGCGACCGGCCCGGGCGCGCTCGTCGGCGCCCTGCTGGCCGCCCGGCTGCCGGGCCGCTTCGGCTACGGCACGGTGCTCGTCGTCGCGTCGGCACTCGGCGACGGCGTTTTCCTGTGGGTGCCCGCGTTGCACGGATCGTCCGCGACGACGATGCCCGTACTCCTGGCGGTCAACTTCGTCTTCGGGATCGCCGGGCAGTTGGTGAACGTCATGGTCATGGCCGTCCGGCAGGCCGTGACCCCGCACGGGATGCAGGGTCGCGCGGCCGCGACGATCACCTTCGTCGGCATGGGACTGGCCCCGCCGGGATCTCTGCTCGGCGGCTTCCTCGCCCAGGAGTTGGGGCTGCGCACCAGCCTTGTGGTGACCGCGGTGGGCATGTTGCTGTCCCCGGCGGTGATCGCACTGTCTCCTCTCGCACGCCTGGGGCGCGACCTTGGCTAATCTGCACCGGTGACCATTGACCTGACCCTGCTGCCGCGTGTCGTCTGCCGAAGACAGGAGGTCACCGCACCCCGGCTGCGCGGTCTCCTCGCCCTGCTCGCGGGCGACCTGCGCACCGGCTGCAGCACCGAGCGGCTGGTGGCGGGGCTGTGGCCGGACGAGTTGCCGGAGCGGCCCGGGAAGGCGCTGCAGGTTCTCGTGTCCCGGGCGCGGTCACAACTGGGCGCGGACCTCATCGCCAGCACGCCGACCGGATACCGGCTCGCCCTCGCCGAGGACCAGGTCGACAGTTCCGCCCTGCTGCTGCACGCCGCCGCGAGCGCGGACCGGGCCAGGGCCGGGGACCACGCGGGGTCGCTGGCCGCGGCCGAGGCCGGTCTCGCGCTGTGGGAAGGCACCCCCGACCAGGGCGGCGACACCGACGACCCCGTGGCCGCGCTGCGCGCCGAGCGTGCCCCCGTCCACGACACGCTCGTCCGCGCGCGGGGGCTCGCGCTCGCCCGCCTCGGACGGCACGGGGAAGCCGCCGGACCACTGGCCGTGGCCGCCGCCGCGCATCCGCGCGACGAGGAGGTGCTCGGCGAGCTGCTGCGCGGCGAGGCGGCCACGGCGGGACCGTCCGCCGCGCTCACCCGGTACGAGGCGTACCGCCGCGAACTGCGCGACGAACTCGGCACCGACCCGGGCGCCGGACTCAAGGCCGTACAACAGGAGTTGCTGCGCGGCGAGGCACCGGTGGCCAGGCACGGGGTGCCGCACGAGCCGAATCCGTTGCTCGGCCGCGACGAGGACATCGCGGCGGTGGAACGGCTGTCGGGCGCTTCCCGCGCCGTCACCGTCGTCGGCCCCGGCGGCCTCGGCAAGACCCGGCTCGCGCACGCCGTCAGCCGCCGGGCCGAACAGCGCGTGGTGTACTTCGTGCCGCTCGCCGGTGTCATCGAGGACGCGGACGTGGCCGCCGAGGTCGCCTCCGCACTCGGCGCCGGCGGCGGCGGGATGAGCGGGCCCGCCGCCGGCGACCCCGTGTCCGGCATCCTCGGCGCGCTCGGCTCCGGGCCCGCACTGTTGGTCCTCGACAACTGCGAGCAGGTGATCCGGGGCGCCGCCGACCTCGTACAGGCCCTGGTCTCCTCCTCCAAGGACCTCCGGGTGCTCGCCACCAGCCGGTCCCCGCTGGGCCTCACCTCGGAAGCGGTGTACGCACTGCCGGAGCTCGGACTCGGCGTCTCCGTCGAGCTGTTCACCCAGCGGGCCCGGGCCGCCAGGAGCGGTGTGGAGCTGCCGCCGGACGCCGTGGCCGAGCTGTGCCGCCACCTCGACGGGCTGCCGCTCGCCGTGGAACTGGCGGCGGCACGGGTGCGCGTCCTGTCGGTTCCCGACATCGCCCGCCGCCTCGGCGACCGCTTCGCGCTGCTGCGCGGCGGGGCGCGGGACGTACCGGAGCGCCACCGCACCCTGCACGCGGTCGTCGAGTGGAGCTGGAACCTGCTCGCCGAGGACGCCAGGGCGGCCCTGCGCACGCTGTCCGTCTTCCCCGGCGGCTGCTCCGGCGAGGCCGCGGAGCAGGTCCTCGGCGAGGACGCGCTGTTCCTGCTGGAGCAGTTGGCCGACCAGTCCCTGCTCACCGTCGCCGACACCCCGGCCGGCGTGCGGTTCCGCATGCTGGAGACCGTACGGGAGTTCAGCGCGGCCCGGCGCACCGAAGCGGGCGAGGACGAGGCGGCCGTAGACCAATTCCTGCTCTGGGCGCGGGACTTCGGGGTCGCGCACCACGACTGGTTCTTCGGCTCGGAGCCGCACTCCGCCTGGGAGCGGATCAGGGGGGAGCAGGACAATCTCGTGCTGGCCCTGCGGTACGCCCTGGCCCGTACGGACTGTCCCACCATCGCCGCTCTCACCGCCGTCCTCGCCGCGCTGTGGTCCACCGGCTCCAGTTACCCCCGTCTCACCGCGCTCGCCGCGGACACCGGGCCGCCGTTGTCGCACTACCACCCCGAGCCCGAGTACGTCGAAGTCGCCCGCGCCGCCGCGGTGTTGTGCACGGCGAGCCTGTTCATGGGCTACGGCCCGCAGGTCGTACGCCAGTTGGTCACCCTCCGAAAGCTGCCCGCGGCTCCGCCGGACACCCTGCTGCGCGCCATCTCGGCCGTGCTGAGCGCGGTCCCCGAGATGCTGCCCCCGGACTACGACGTGCTGCGGGAGCTCTGCGACAGCGAGCAGCCGCTGCTCGCCGGCATCGCCGAGTGCGTCGCCACCTACGTCTGGGAGTACGAGCACGACATCGACCGCTCGCTCGCCTCGGCCCGGCGGAGCATCGAGGCACTGGCGCCGGTCGACCACCCCTTCCTCCAGGTCCTGGGGCACGCCCGGCTGAGCGAGCTGTGCCTGCAGACGGAGCAGGGCGAGGCCGCGTACGGACATCTCAGGGCGGCGCTCGCGGCGTTGCCGCGCCTCGGCGACGAGCACGACTCCATCGGCGTCCGCTGGGGCCTCGTCCTCGCCTGTCTGCAGCGCGGCGAACCTGACGAGGCCGAGTACTGGCTGCGGCAGGCGGAGGACCACAACCCCGCGCAGAAGGACGACGTCTACAGCCCCGGCTTCGGCGGCCGTGCCGAGATCGCGCTCGCCCGCGGACTGACGGAGGTCGGGCTCGGCCTGTGGCGGCGCAACGTGGAGGCGATCCCCGAGGCCGGTTCGACACAGGACGACGACCCCTTCTTCGACCGGTGGCTGCTCCAGGTTCAGTCGGCGGCGGTGACGGCGCACGCGCACGCCGGCCGGCTCGAACTCGTCGCGGATGTGGTCGACCGGCTGCGCCAACGGATGCGCCTCCTGCTCGCCGGCCCGGCCCGCTCACCCATGGAACTCCCCGTGTTCGGGACGGGGTTGCACGCCCTCGGCATGGCGGGGCTGGTGTCCGGCGACGCCTCCGCCGTACGGATGATCGCGCTGGCCGAACGGCTGCGGGTGCTCCGCGATTTCCAGCCGACGATGTCGGCGGAGCGTGCCCGGCGGGCGGTCGGGGCCGCCGGGCACGCTGCCGGGGCGGCGTACGCCGACGCGGTGTCGGAGTACGCCGCCCTGGAGCGGGACGAGTTGCGGGAGGCGGCCCGCGTTGCCATGACGGCTACTTGAGGCCGCGGTTGAACTGTGACGTCGACCAGCGGTAGCCGAGCACGGTCAGCCCGACGCACCAGGCGAGCGCGATCCACCCGTTGTTGCCGATCTCGGTGCCGAGCAGCAGGCCGCGCAGGGTCTCGATGGTCGGGGTGAAGGGCTGGTACTCGGCGATCGGCTGGAACCAGCCCGGCATCGTGTCGGCCGGGGTGAAGGCGCTGGAGATGAGCGGGAGGAGGATCAGCGGTGTCGCCATGTTGCTGGCGGCCTCGGGGTTGGGGCTGGCCATGCCCATCCCGACCGCGATCCAGGTGAGGGCCAGGGCGAACAGTACGAGCAGTCCGACGGCCGCCAGCCACTCCAGGACCGTGGCGTCCGTGGACCGGAAACCGATGGCCACGGCGACGGCACCCACGAGGACGAGGCTGGCGAGCACCTGCAGGACACTGCCGACGACGTGCCCGATGAGTACGGAGCCGCGGTAGACCGCCATCGTGCGGAAGCGGGCGATGAGGCCCTCGGTCATGTCCATGGAGACGGAGACCGCGGCTCCGATCACGGTGCTGCCGATGGTCATCACCAGGAGGCCAGGGACGAGATAGGCGATGTAGTCGGAGCGGTCGGCGCCACCGCCGCCGATGCCCGCGCTCATCACGTTTCCGAAGACGTAGACGAAGAGCAGCAACAGCATGATCGGCGTGAGCAGCAGGTTCAGGGTCATGGACGGGTAGCGCCGTACGTGCAGCAGATTGCGGCGCAGCATCGTGGACGAGTCGCGGACGGCGAGGGAGAGGGTGCTCATCGGACGTTCTCCTTGGGCTGGCTGGGCTGGCTGGGGAGCTTGGTGCCGCCGGTCAGGGCGAAGAACACGTCGTCGAGGTCGGGGGTGTGCACGGTCAGCTCGTCCGCCTCGACGTCGGCGGCGTCCAGCCAGTCGAGGATGGACCGCAGCTCGCGCTGACTGCCGCCGCTGGGGATTTGCAGCGAGAGCGTCTCGTCGAACCGGGTGACCTCGCGCAGGGCCGTCGCGGCGGACTGGTAGGTGACCGGGTCGGTGAACCGCAGCCGTACGTGCCCGCCGGGGACGAGCCGCTTCAGCTCCTCGGCACTGCCCTCGGCGACGAGCTTGCCGTCGCTCAACACCGCGATGCGGTCGGCGAGTTCATCGGCCTCGTCCAGGTACTGCGTGGTGAGGAAGACGGTCGTACCGCGGGAGACCAGCTCGCGGATGATGCCCCACATGTTGTGCCGGCTGCGCGGGTCGAGGCCCGTGGTCGGCTCGTCGAGGAAGATGATCCGCGGGTCGCCGACCAGGGTCATGGCGAGGTCGAGGCGGCGCTTCATACCGCCGGAGTAGGTGGAGGCGGGCTTCTTCGCGGCCTCGGTGAGGTCGAAGCGCTCCAGCAGCTCGGCCGCGACCCGCCGTCCCTCCTGCTTCGGCAGGTGGTGCAGGTCCGCCATCAGGAGCATGTTCTCCTCGCCGGTGATCAGCCCGTCGACGGCGGAGAACTGCCCGGTGACACCGATCGCGGCCCGCACGGCCTGCCCGTCGGTGGCCAGGTCGTGACCGCCGACCCGCAGCTCGCCGGCGTCGGCGGTGACGAGGGTGGAGAGGATCTTGACGGCGGTGGTCTTGCCGGCGCCGTTCGGACCGAGCAGGGAGAAGACGGTACCGGTGGGCACGGCCAGGTCGATGCCGTCGAGAACCGTCTTGTCCCCGTAGGCCTTGCGCAGCCCGGTGGCCGAGATCGCGAGTTCATGGGTCGTTGTCGTCATGCCGCAGAGCTTGCGGCAGGGGGCATTCAGCTCGGTTTCACCGTGGTTTCAGTGCCCTGGAACCGGCGGCTTCTCCGACGGGGAGCACGGGCGAGGCCGCGCCGATAAGCTGAGGGTGCTCGGCACATCAGCGCGCACCCAGCCCAAACTCCCATCGCAGCACTGGAGGAATCGTGGCCGGACAGTTCGAGGCGACAGCCGAGGTCAACCGCCCTGTCGAGGAGGTCTTCGCCTTCCTCGCCGAGGGCACGAACGACCCGAAGTTCAGCCCCCGGGTCCAGGAGATCACCAAGACTCCGCAGGGCCCGACGGCCGTGGGCACCGTCTTCACGAGCACCGTCAAGGACGCCGGCATGAAGACGGGCCGCACGTTCCGGATCACCGAGTACGAGGCACCCCACCGCATCCGCTGGACGGAGACATCCAAGAACATCTTGACGGCGGACGAGGGTGGCTACGACCTCGAAGCCACCGGTCCGGGCACGACCAAGGTGAGGATCTTCAATGTCCTCGAAGGCCACGGCATCGGGAAACTGCTCGTGGGCTTCGCGCTGGGTGCGGCACGCAAGGACGCGCCCGCGTTCGGGCAGCGCATCAAGACGGCGGTGGAGGCCTCCTGAACCACCGGTGACGAGGACCGGTTCCTACGAACGCGCGGTCGCGGGGCGGCTGTTGTACGCCTCCGCCTCCAGCACCGGACGGCCTGAGGGCAGTGCGCGACTCGGCCAGGACAAGGTGACGTCCTGGGACTCGCCGGGCAGCAGCCACAGGTAGTTGTGGCTGTACAGCGTCGGCAGCACACGGTCGCCGGTCGTACCGTCCTTGAGGGAGAGTCGGACCATGGCGGCGACGGCCAGACCCTGATTGCGGACGGTCGCGGTCAGCTCGCTACGGGCTCCGGAACGGGACAGGCGCCCGACCGTCGCGGACACCTTGGTCCGCGGCGCGCCGCTCAACGCGCGCATGGCGTCTGGCGTGCGATAACGCCAGTAGGTGTTGCGCGACAGGACCCGGCCGTCACTGCCCTCCAACGTCAGACGCAGCAGATGCAGATCCGGCAGGCCGTCGGTCCAGGCCGCGGTGAACGCCTTGGCGGTCGCGGCCGGCGCCACATCCAGCCGGACACTCCTGCTCGCGCCGAGCCGACGACCGGACAGGTCGAGCAACTGCGCCGACACGACCGCGTTCTTCAGAGCCGCCCGCGTGTGGTTCACGGCGAGCACCCGCCCCTCCGGATCGGCCTGGACATGCAGCGGCTCGCAGGCCGAACGGGCGCCGTAGTACGTGCCGTTGACGTCGAAGTCGTAGTCGTAGGTCTGCCAGACCGTGCTGTGCCACGCGGGGTGGGACATCCACAGCATCAGTCCGCTGGCGTTGTCCCAGAGGTTCGCGTTCCAGGCCTCGAACATGGCGCGCGTGTTCTCGTAGTTGACGAACTGGGCCTTGCGGGCGAAGTCGTCCAGTCCGGTGACTGCTCCGAGACGCGCTTCTACGGCCGCCTTGTAGTTCTGCGGTGTCTGGTTCCCGCGCTCGCTCCAGTCGTGGTAGTACCACGCGCCGCGAATCGGCCACTCGGGCTCGTCACCCGTCATGTTCCGCATGCTGGCGGCGGTCGAGACGACGGGCATCCCGATCTCGGTGTGGAAGCCGAAGTCCTTGCTGCCGTAGGTAGTTGGGTCGAAGTACTTCTCCGGCTCCACCCAGCCGTACGGGCCGCCGCCGGTGATGATGCCGCCGGCCGAGTTGTTCTGGTAGAGGATGCCGGGTGCCTGCCCCTCCACGGCCTCGCGCATGCCCTGGTCGATCGCGGCCGGCGGGTTGCCCTCGTTGGCCCCGCACCAGACGACCACGCTCGGGTGGACGCGGTAGCGCAGGACGGTGTCCCGCGCGATCGAGTTGAAGGCGTCGTGGTCCGGCGGGTCCATGCCCCACGCGTTGGGAAAATCGTTCCACACCAGGATTCCGTGCTCGTCGCAGGCGGCGAAGAACTCCTCCCGGTCGGACGTGCCGACCCAGTTGCGGATCATGGTGAAGTTCATGTCGCGGTGCATCCGTACGGCCGCGTCCATCCGCTCCGGCGGCATCCGGCGCAGCAACTCGTCCCAGCCCCAGTTGCCGCCCCGGGCGAAGACCCGCACCCCGTTCACGCTGATCTTCAACGGATCGGGCGTGTTGGACACCGACTTCACATCGGTCCAGGTGTCCGCGTCGTCCGACACCTGGATCACATAGGTCTTGGGGTAGGCCGACTCCCAGAGGATGGCGACCCGGTCGAAGCGCTGTGACGCTCCGAGGTCCACCTGAATCCACTGGTGATCTTCGTACTCCGAGGACCAACGGGTGCTTGTGTCACCGTCGGTGGCGTGCGCGGCCGGGTGGTCGGGATCCTCGGTGGACGCGGTCGTCGTACGACGGAGCGCGAGGTCGGTACCGGGCGCGGTGCTGTCGATGACGCCCAGGGACCACAGGGAGTTGCCCCAACTGGTGTTGCGCAGACCGCAGTTGATGCGGACGTAGCGCGCGGTCCGGGCGGTGAAGTCCTCCACCTGCAGGCTTGCGCTGCCATTGTTGAACGGCAACGGAACCGCGCTGTTGTCCACCGACGCGGCATCGGTCCAGGTGGAGTTGTCGGTGGACACCTGCACCAAGTAGGTCTTCGCGTACGCCTGTTCCCACACGAGGTCGACCCGGTCGAAGGACTGCTGCGCGCCCAGGTCGACCCGGATCCACTGGTCGTCCGTGTAGGCCGAGGACCAGCGGGTGTCGGGATCGCCGTCGGTCACACGGGCCGCGCCGTGATCGTCCCCGTCCGTGCTCGACGCGTCGGCAGGTGCGTGCAGGGCCAGGTCGGTGGCGGCCCGCGTGCTGTCGCGTACGGCCAGGGTCCACAGGGAGTAGCCCCAACCGGAGGCCCTGGTGAGGCACTTGACGCGTACGTACCGGGCTTGTCGCCGGTCGAAAGTCACGGACTGGGTATACGCGTCACCGGAGTCGGCGAACGGCAGCGGCACCTCGTACTCGTAGCCGAACTGACGGATGCCGAAGCGGGTCGTGCGGCGGTCGCTCTCGGTACCGTCGAGCGTCGCGACCAGGGTGAGCTTGTGGAGGGTCGGGTCGCCCAGTCCGTTGGGCCACCACAACGCCGGGTTGAGCAGCCGCAGTTGAGCGAAGTCGGCAGGCGCGAACGTCACGTCGACGCTTTTGCCCGCCGGCACGGTGACGGCCTTGCTGACCCGCACGTCGTCGAAGGCGGCGGAGACCGTCGTGCGGCGGTCGGTGGTGTCGGCGTTGCGGACCGGGACGACGACCGTCACTTCGGCGGCCGACACCTGGGGCAGGTCCGGCAGCACGGTGTCGACCCGCGGATCGCCGATCACGACCTGGCCGGTCGACCTCAGCCGGACGTGGTTCCAGATGCCGGCGGCCCGGTCGCGTACCGCCGGCATCCAGTCCCAGCCCGAAGAGGCAAGGTAGGTGGGGGAGTTGAGGTTCATCTGGTTGGCGCCCGCGTCCACCCAGGACTCGCCGGCCGGACCCTTGTCGCCGGGGCTGCCGGGCACCGGCATGGGCGTGATCCGCACCGCGAGCGCGTTCGCACCGCCCGTCGCGAGCAACTCGGTCACGTCGTGGGCCGAGCGGGCGAAGGGGTACGTCAGACCGCCCACGTGATGGCCGTTGAGCCAGATGTCGGCCGTGTGGTTGATGCCGTCGAACTCCAGCCAGGTCCGGCGTCCGGGCCCGGTGCGCAGACCGTGCGGCAGCTCGAAGTCCCGTTTGTACCACCAGGAATGACGGGACAGGGCCTCGGGGATGCGGAGGTTGTTCAGCCCGGCCACGGGGTCGGGAAGCTTGCCCTGCTCGACGAGTGAGGCCAGTACCGTGCCGGGGATCGTGGCGGGCAGCCAGCCGCTGGTGTCGACGGACGTCGTCGACAGCTTCGTGCCGTCGGCGCCTGCCCAGTCGTCGAGCGTCAGCCGCCAGCCGGACTCCAGCGGGACCGTGCCGTCCTCGGCCACCGTCAGCTTCGGCGCCGGCCCGGAGCGGGTGCCCCAGTCCGTCCAGCCCGTGGCCGCCGGCCGGTGGCCCTTGACGGTGCCGTAGACCTCGAAGCCGTTGAGGCCGAGGGGGTTGGGGTTCGAGCGCCGGGTCGAGGTCAGTCGTATCCAGCGTGCGGTGACCGGGCGCGGGGGCTGGATGTCGACCACTCCGCCGGTGCCCGCCGTGGTGCGGTGCACGCCGGTCCAGGAGGTGTGGTCGGTCGACGTCTCGACGACGTACTCGACCGAGTAACTCGACTGGATCTCCTGGCCCGTTGTGCCGTCGGCCGGATTGCCCGAGGTGGGCGGGGTGAACACCGGGTCGCTCGCGTCGCCTTCGAAGGTGAGGCGGATCGACGTGACCTCGCACGCGGCCTGCAGATCGACCGAGATCCGCTGCGGGTCGCCGGCCGCCGCCCGCCAGCCGCTGCCGCGCACCCCCGATGCGGCGAGCCGGTCCACCACGAACGAACCCGGGGTGGGCGCGTAGGCCGTCGAGGAGACCGACACGGGGCGGTGGAGGGCGAGTTCACCAGGAGTGGCGGGGGCTGCCGACGCGGGCTGCGGGAAACCGAGTCCGAACCCCGCCAGCAGGCCGGAACCCGTGCTGACGAAGGAGCGGCGCGACAGGTGCGGTGAACTCGACTGATCTGTCATGAGCGTGAAGTCCCATCAAAAACCGGCGGCACTGACAACGTTGCCAAAGGCTGGGACGCGAGGGAAGCTGTGTCAACCCCTGGTGCGGCGTTCTAATAAATTAGGAATTAATATTGACAGGGTTTCGGTCCCGCGCCACAGTCGTCGCCGTGACGCCGGTAGCCCCCTGTCGCAGTGCGGCCCGGGTCACGTCCTCCTGCTTCCCAACCCTCGGGAGAGGCAAGTGACTTCACATCCGCAGGTCCGCACACCCGCGGCTTCGAGACGCACCCGCCGAGCCACCGTCGTCGCCATCGCGACCGTGCTGGCGGCGACCGCCGCCCCGGTGGCCACGGCGCGCACCGGCGTCGACCAGGGCGCGCCCGCCTACTACGACAGCGGTCTCGCGCCGACGCCGTACATGGGCTGGAACACCTACTACGGGCTCGGCGCACCCACCGAACAGCAAGTACGCGCCGTCGCGGACAAGTTGGTCAGCAGCGGTCTGCGGGACAGCGGTTACGACATCGTGTGGCTCGACGGCGGCTGGCAGGCCGACAACCCGCGTGACGCGTCGGGGCGGTTGGTCGCCAACCCGGACCGATTCCCCTCCGGTATCCCCGCGTTGGTCTCCTACCTGCACAAGCGTGGCCTCAAAGCCGGCATCTACACCGACGCCGGCACCTACGACGGAGGCAAGAGCTGCGGACTCGGCAGCCGGGGCCACTACGACGCGGACGCACGGCAGTTCGCCAACTGGAAGATCGACGCGGTCAAGGTCGACTTCCTGTGCGGGATCGGCGCCAAGCTCGATCCGGGCCCGGCGTTCAAGGAGTTCAGCGACGCGGTGGCCAAGTCCGGCCGCAAGATGCTGCTCAACCTGTGCAACCCGCTCACCGACGACTGGGGCCTGCCGCACACACCCGAACAGGACGCGCACAACACCTACGTCTACGGCCCGACGACCGCCGACTCCTGGCGCACCGGCACGGACATCGCCTGGGGCACCCCGAGCCCCGGACAGTGGCCCAACATCCTGCGCAACATGGACGCGAACGCCTGGCACCCCGAGGCGCAGGGACCCGGGCACTACAACGACCCGGACTACCTCATCCCCATGCGCCAAATGACGGACGGCACCATGGAGTTGAGCCAGGAGGAGTCCACCTCGCAGTACGTGATGTGGGCCGAGATGGGCTCGCCGCTGGTGCTCGGCTCCGACCCGCGCACCCTGTCCGACTCGATGCTCGCCACCCTGCGCAACCCGGAGATCATCGCCGTCGACCAGGACCCCCTCGCCGTCCAGGGCGTGCGGGTGGCCTCGGACCCGGTCGGCGACGTGTACAGCAAGGTGCTGGAGGGGCGCGGGCAGCGCGCGGTCGTCCTGCTCAACCGCTCGGACCAACCGGCCCTGCGCACCGTGCAGTTCGCGGACGCGGGGCTCGGTGGACCGGTCCAGGTACGGGATCTGCGGGCCCGGACCGACCGGGGCACGCACGAGGGGTCGTACACCGTCGAGGTCCCCGCGCACGGCACCGCGTTCCTGAAGCTGACCGGGGCGGACGCCCTGCCCGGTACGAATCTGGGCGCGAAGGCCACGGCGAGCCCGGCCGTCGTCCGTGACGGCGACACGCTCACCACCTTCCTGCGCGGCCCGCACGGCTCGCTCGTCCAGCAGGCCGGCGGCGGGACGAAGGACCTCGGCGGTCCCACGAAGGGCGCGATGCTCGGCCAGCCCGCCGCGTACGCCTCGGCCGGCGGCCGGATCGACGTCTTCGTGCGCGGCACCGACTCCCGGGTGTACCGGCGGGTCTCCGTCGGCGGCCGCTGGGGCGCGTGGCAGAGCCTGGGCGGCCAGGTGACCGACGCGCCGTCCGTGGCGTTCACCGGTCCCGCCGACTGGACGCTGTTCGCGACCGGCTCGGACGGTCAGGTCGTGCAGCGCGGTCCGTCGTCCGGCTGGACCTCGCTCGGCGCACCCGGCGGCCGGGCGGTGTACGGGCGGCCGTCCGCCGTCGTGGACGCGCAGGGACGGGTGCGTGTCGCCGTGCGCAGCGCGGCGGACGACGTGTGGACGCGGACCCGGGAGGCGTCGGGGGAGTGGTCGCCGTGGGCGTCGCTCGGCGGGACCGTCAGCGGGAGTCCGACGCTGGTCGCGGCAGGGGACGCCGTGGTGCTGTACGCGCGGGCCGCGGACTACACGCTCTGGCAGCAGCGGTACGAGAACGGTGCCTGGCAGGGCTGGACCAAGCAACAGGCGTTCCCCAGCGCCGCGTTCGACGGCGCGCTCGGAGCGGTGGCCGGGCCGGACGGGACGGTCGACGCGGTGTTCCGCGGAGTCGACGGCTACGTCCACCTGACCCAGTTCAAATAAATTAGGAATTATTCTTGACGTGGTGGGGACGCCACGTGAACCTGGATCCGCACGGGATCCACAGGGAGCCATCCATGACGAACCATCAGCCAGACAGACGCCGGTTCCTCGCCGGACTCGGTGCCACGGGGGCGGCGGCGCTGCTCAGCGGCTGTGTCACCTCGACCTCCTCCGGCAAGAGCTCCTCGAAGGGCGCGGTGACCCTCCAGTCCAACCTCTCCGCCCCGCAGGCCAAGGCCGCGATGCAGGACCTCGTCGCCGCCTACGCCAAGAAGGGCTCCGAGCGCGCGAGCCTCAACACGGTCGCCGCGGAGACCTTCCGCACCCAACTGCCGACGTACCTCACCTCGGCCAACCCGCCGGACGTGTACACCTGGTACCCCGGTTCGGTGGCCGACGCCTACGCCAAGAAGAACCTGCTGCTCGACCTCGACGAGGCGTGGAGCACCTCGCCCGACCTCAAGCGCTACTCGAAGGCGCTCAACTCGCTGTGCACGTCGACGAGTTCCGGCAAGAAGGTCTTCGTGCCCACCACCTACTACTGGTGGGGCATGTTCTACCGGAAGTCCAACTTCGCCAAGTGGGGCGTGAGCGAGCCGAAGAGCTGGGACGACTTCCTCGACCTGTGCGACAAGCTCAAGAGCAAGGGCGTCAATCCGATCGGGCTGGGAGCCGGCGGCGGCACGGCCTGGGTGGCCTCGGCGTGGTTCGACTACCTCGACATCCGTATCAACGGCGCCGAGTACCACCGCCAACTCCTCGCCGGGAAGCACCGGTTCGACGACCCCGAGGTCCGCAAGGTCTTCGACCGCTGGCAGGAGGTCCTGCCGTACTTCGACCCGAACGGCGCCGCCGTCGCCTTCCAGGACGCGTCGACCTCCCTGCTGAACGGCCGCAGCGGCATGATGCTCATCGGCACCTTCTTCGCCGACGCGACCCCCAAGAGCGCCCTCGACGACGTCGACTTCTTCCGCTTCCCGGTCATCGACCCGAAGGTCCCGCTCGCCGAAGAGGCGCCCACCGACGGCTACTTCGCCAGCGCCCGCACCGGCCGGCACGACCAGGTGATCGACCTGATGAAGTACCTCGCCACCGCCGAGGCCCAGGAGATCTACATCAAGGGCTCCTCCGGCACCGTCCTGCCCTGCAACCCCGCCGCGAAGGACGCCGGTACCGCCCTGGTCACCAAGGGCCGCGAGCACATCGCGGCGGCCGCCGAGATCACCCAGTTCTTCAACCGGGACTCCAGCGACGCCCTCCAGCCCACCGCCGACAACGCGTTGACCAAGTTCCTGGCCAAGCCCAAGTCGATCGGGAGCATCCTCACCGACTGGCAGCGCGACGCCGAGAAGATCTGGAACGCCTGACATGGCCGTCCTGACCGCGCCCGACCGGAAGTCCCCGACCCGAACGCCCGCGCAGGGCAAGCGGGTTCGGGGCCCCCGGCGCACACCCCCGCTGGTGCTCGCCTTCGTCCTCGTCCCGCTCCTGGTCGAGGCCGTGTGGGTGTTCTGGCCCGCCGTGCAGGGCTTCTGCCTCGCCCTGACGAAGTGGGACGGCGTCTCCCCACCGCAGTTCGTCGGCCTGGACAACTTCCGGGAGATGGCCCACGACGACGTCTTCCGCAGCGCGGCCGGCCACACCGTCCTCTGGCTCGTCCTCTTCGGCGGCCTCTCCGCCCTGCTCGGCCTCGCCGCAGCCCTCCTGCTCCAACAGGAGCGCCGCGGCGTGGGTTTCTACCGAGCGGCCCTGTTCCTGCCGGTCGTTTTCTCCCTGGTCGCCACCGCCCTGGTTTGGCAGGCGATCTACCAGCCCGACGGCGTCCTCAACCAACTCCTCCAGTCCGTCGGCCTCGGCAGCCTCCGCCACGCCTGGCTCGCCGACCAGGACACCGCCCTCTACGCCGTGATCGTGCCCGCGCTCTGGCGCCAGATCGGCTACGTCATGGTCCTCTACCTGGCCGGCCTCAAGGGCATCGACCCGGCCCTGTACGAGGCCGCCAAGGTCGACGGCGCGAGCGCCTGGCAACGCCTGCGGCACGTCACGCTGCCCCAACTGCGCAGCGTCAACGCGGTGGTTCTGTCCGTCATCGTCATCGACTCGCTGCGCTCCTTCGACGTCGTGTGGTCCCTGACCCGCGGCGGCCCCTACCACTCCTCCGAGCTGCTGAGCACCTACATGTACTCGACCGCCTTCCAGTCCCTACGACTCGGCTACGGCTCCGCACTCGCCGTTGTCATCTTCGTGCTGGCCTTCGGCGTCATCTGCTCCTACCTCGTCCGCGCGTTCCGGGAGGCCGACTGATGTCCGCCAACTCCACGGCCCTGCGCCGCAAACGGGCCGCGACCGCCGGATTCCACCTGGGTGCCGGGGCGTTGGCGATCCTGTGGCTGCTGCCCATCGCCCTGGTCCTGGTGACCAGCCTGCGCTCCTTCGACGACATCGCCGCGAACGGCCTGGGCAGTTGGCCGCACTCCTTCACCCTCGGCAACTTCCGCCAGGCCTGGGTCGACGGCGGCCAGCAGCGCGCCCTCATCAACAGCCTGATCGTCACGATCCCCAGCGTCCTGATCACGCTGGCCCTCGCCGCGATGGCCGCGTTCGCCCTCAGCCGTTACGAACTCCCCTTCCGCCGCTCCCTGTTGCTCCTCATGCTCGGCGGCAACCTCCTCCCGCCGCAGATCCTCCTCATCCCGGTGTCCAAGCTCAGCGAAGTGATGGGCGTCTTCGACACCCTGCCCGCGCTCATCGGCGTGCAGATCGGCTTCGGCGTCGGCTTCTACGTCTTCGTCCTGCACGGATTCATGCGCTCGATCCCGGCCGAGATCCAGCAGGCGGCGGTCGTCGACGGCGCCGGGCCTTGGCAGATCTTCTGGCGGATCATCCTCCCGCTGACGCGCCCCGCCCTGGCCGCGCTCAGCGCACTGTCCTTCACCTGGATCTTCAACGACCTGCTGTGGGCGATCACCGTGCTGCGCAGCGACACCAGGATGCCGATCACCGCCGCCCTCATCGGACTCCAGGGTCAGTTCGTGTCGATGTGGAACGTCATCGCGGCCGGCTCCGTCATCGCCGCCGCACCCACGGTCGCCGTGTTCCTGCGCTTCCAGCGGCACTTCGTGGCCGGGCTCAACCTCGGGGCGGTCAAGTGACGTACCAGCGCTGGACCTTGCGCACGGAGCACACCAGCTACACCGTGCGCCTGTCCCCGGACGGCCCGTGGGCCGAGCTGGACGCGTGGGGACCGCTCGGCGTCGAAGACGGTCCCTCCGCCCTGGACCGGTCGAGGCGTACGCACTTCATCACGCCCGCCGACGCGGCGCCCGCCGAGTATCTCCCGTACGGGCTGCGCCCGTTCACCGGATCCGAGCTGGTCGCGTCGCGTCCGGACGGCGAGGACCGGGGCGTGTGGTGGGAGTTCGCAGGCGCGGAAGCGGACGAGTGCGCACTGCGACTCGCCTTCCACGACGAGCAGTTGGGCCTCCGAACCGTCCTCCACTACGAGACCGTCCCGGGCACGGACGTGATCCTCCGCCGGACAGAGTTCACCGCCACGGACGAACTCCGCCTGGAGCGCCTCGACTCGGCCGCCGTGAACATCCCCGTCACCGGAGTCGCCCGCCTGACCTACCTCACGGGCCAGTGGTCGCAGGAGTTCCAGCGCACCCGACTCGATCTGCCCAGAGGCACGTTCACCATCGGCAGCCTCCAAGGCGCGCCTGGTCACGCGTACGCACCCTGGCTCGCGGTGCAGGACGGCGACGCGCCGGCCGCGTACGGCATCGCCCTCGCCTGGCCCGGCAACTGGCACATCACCGCCGAGGCCGAACCCGGCGGCTCCGTGCGGGTGCGAGCGGGGCGCGTGCCGCACGAGGGCGCGGTGGTCCTCGCCCCCGGTGAAACCCTCGCCACCCCCCAACTCGCCTGCGCCTTCAGCCCGGACGGACTCGACGGACTCTCCCGCGTCTGGCACCGCTACGAACGACACCTCTCCGGCGAACGCCTCCACCGCCCCCGCAAGGTCCTCTACAACTCCTGGGAAGCCACCGGCTTCGACGTCGACGCGGCCGGCCAACTGGAGCTGGCGAAGACGGCCGCCGACATCGGGGCCGAACTGTTCGTCGTGGACGACGGCTGGTTCACCGGACGCGCCGACGACACCGGGGGACTCGGCGACTGGTGGCCGGACCCCGCTGCCTTCCCCCAGGGCTTCGGCCAATTTGTGGCGGACGTACGGGCGTTGGGCCTGGACTTCGGTCTGTGGATAGAGCCCGAGGCGGTCAGCCCGGGCAGCCGTCTGTACGCCGAACACCCCGAGTGGGTCTACCGGATCGAGGGCCGTCCCGGCCGCCTCGTCCGCAACGAGCTGCTCCTCGACCTCGGCCGGACCGACGTCCAGGACTTCGTGATCGGGACGCTCGACCGGCTGCTCGGCACCTACGACATCGGCTACCTCAAGTGGGACATGAACCGCCCGCCCACCGAACGCGGTCGCCCCGGCGCCGGCCGCGTCGACCTGGACGCCGAGCACGTCACCGGGTACCTGCGCGTTCTCAACCACCTCCGTGCCGCCCACCCGGACGTCACCGTCGAGGGGTGCGCGGGCGGCGGCGGACGGATCGAGCACACGACGATCGCGCGCACCGACGTGGTGTGGCCCAGCGACAACACCGCACCGCTGGACCGGCTCTCCGTCCAGTACGGCTTCCTGCACGCGCACGCCCCGCACATCATGAGTTCCTGGGTCACCGACGCGCCCGGAGTCTTCGATCCACGCCCGCGCAGTCTCGCCTTCCGCTTCGTCAACGCCATGTGCGGGGTGCTGGGCATCGGCGCCGACCTGCGCACCTGGACACCGGAACAGCAGGCCGAGGCCGCCCGGTGGATCGGCCGGTACAAGGAGGTGCGGGAGGTGATCCATCATGGTGAGGCGCGGCTCCTCGGCACGCCGGAGGACGTGAGTTGTGGGGTGCAGTACGACGCCGGGGACCGTACCGTCGTCGCCGCGCTGAGCACCGGGCGGCTCGACGGCGCCCCGCTCGTGCCGGGGCGTCCGGCCCGGCTGCGGTTGCGGGGGCTCGAACCGACGGCCCGCTACCGGGACACGGCCGGTGGGACGTCGTACGGCGGAGCGCATCTGCTGCACTACGGTCTGCCGTTCGCCTGGAGTGCCGATCATGACGCGGACCTGGTCGTGCTCGTGCGCGAGTGAGCCCCTTATGTTTCCAGCAAGCCCTTGCTCGTGACAGCCGCGAAAGACACGCAGGACGCGAAGGAGTCGAACCTCGATGGAGCAGTCCGTACGACGGCACGGCGCCCGTTTCACCGGCCGCACGGCCGTGGTCACCGGCGCGGCCTCCGGCATCGGAGCCGCCACGGCCGTACGCCTCGCCGAGGAGGGCGCCGCCGTCGTGCTCGCCGACATCGCCGAGGAGCGGGGCGAGGCGGTGGCGGAGCGGATCGGCAAGGACGGCGGGCGGGCCCGGTTCGTGGCCGCCGATGTCGCGGCCGAGGACGACTGGGCGCGGATCGTCGGGGCCGCGCACGCCTTCGGGCCCGTCGACGTCCTCGTCAGCAATGCCTTCACCGTCGACGTCACGCCCGCGCACGAGATGACCCTGCCGTCCTGGCAGCGGCAGCTCGACGTCAATCTGACCGGCAGCTTCCTCGGCTTCCGGGCGGTCCTGCCCGATCTGCGGGAGCGCCGGGGCGCGGTGGTGCTGACCTCGTCCGTACACGCGCACAAGGGCATTCCCGGGCATCCCGCCTATGCCGCCGCCAAGGGCGCCCTGCTCTCCCTGTGTGCCCAACTCGCCGTCGAATACGGGCCCGTTGTGCGCGTCAACGCCGTCGTGCCGGGACCGATACTGACCGCGGCCTGGGACCGGGTGCCGCCCGAGGAACGGGAACGCAGCATCGCCGAGACGGCCCTGCGCCGCTTCGGCTCGCCCGAGGAAGTGGCCGCGGCCATCGCGTTCCTCAGCGCCGACGAAGCCGCCTTCATCACCGGGACGAGTCTCGTGGTGGACGGCGGCTGGAGCGTCGTCAAGGCCTCCGCATGACCACGCTCCCCAACCAGCAGAAAGGCTGTACGACATGACGCCCTACGCCCGACGCGGCGTCCACGGCCAGACCGTGGAAGTCCTCGCCCGCCGCATCCTGGGCGGCGAGATCGCCGAAGGGGCCACGCTCGATCTCGTGGCGCTGCAGAGCGAGTTGGACGTGAGCCTGACCGCGCTGCGCGAGTCGCTGAAGGTGCTCGCCGCCAAGGGGATGGTCGACGCCCGGCAGCGCCGCGGCACCTTCGTGCGCCCCCGCGCCGAGTGGAACCTGCTCGACGCCGACGTGCTGCGCTGGCAGTTCGAGGGCGCCTCCACCACCGAGTCCGACCGGGCGCTGCTGCACAACCTCGCCGAGGTGCGCGCCATCATCGAACCCGCCGCCGTACGCCTGGCCGCGCAGCGCCGCACCGACGCGGACCTGGTCGCCCTCGACGGCGCCCTCGACGCGATGGGGGAGCAGGGCACCGACGCCGCCCACGCCGTCGAGGCCGACCTCGCCTTCCACCGCGCCCTGCTCGCCGCCACCCACAACGAACTCCTCGAACGCATGGAGATGGTGATCGAGTCCGGCCTGGCCCACCGCGACCGCATCGTGCACAGCGCCCCGCACAGCGAGGACCCGGTCCCGGCCCACCGGGCCGTAATGGACGCCGTACGCGAGCGGGACCCGCAGGCCGCCGAGGCCGCGATGCGTGCCCTGCTCGACCAGGCCGGCCGCGATCTGGACCGCCTCGGCGACTCCGAAGAAGACACAGAAGAGGGCTCCGAGGAAACGGAAGGCTCCCGGTCTCAGTGAAGATCACCCGTGTCGAGACCTTCCTCGTCCCGCCCCGCTGGCTGTTCTGCCGTGTCGAGACCGACGACGGCGTCATCGGCTGGGGCGAACCGGTCGTCGAAGGGCGCGCCGAGGTCGTCCGTGCCGCCGTCGACGTCCTGGCCGAACACCTCGTCGGCCAGGACCCGTTGAGGATCGAGGACCACTGGCAGGTCATGTCCAAGGGCGGTTTCTACCGGGGCGGCCCGGTCCTCTCCAGCGCCGTCGCCGGCCTCGACCAGGCGTTGTGGGACATCGCCGGGAAGACGTACGGCGCCCCCGTGCACGCCCTGCTCGGCGGTCCCGTGCGCGACCGCGTCCGGGTCTACGCCTGGGTCGGCGGCGACGAACCCGCCCAGCTCGGCGAACAGATAACCGCCCAGGTCGAGGCCGGTTTCAGCGCGGTGAAGATGAACGCCGCCGGAGCCACCTCGGCGATCCCCACCCCCGCCGAGACCGCCGCGATCGTCGCCCGCGTGGCCGCCGCCCGTGAGGCACTCGGCCCCGAGCGCGATGTCGCGGTCGACTTCCACGGCCGCTTCACCGCCGCAGGCGCCCGCCGGGTCCTCGCCGAACTCGCCCCGCTGCACCCGCTGTTCGTCGAGGAACCCGTCCTGCCCGAGCACGGCCATCAGTTGGCCGGCCTGGTCGCGTCGAGCCCGATACCCCTGGCCACCGGTGAACGCCTCTACGGACGCGCCGAGTTCCTGCCCGTGCTCGCCGCGGGCATCGCCGTCGCCCAGCCCGACCTGTCCCACGCGGGCGGCATCTCGGAGGTGCGCCGCATCGCCTCGCTCGCGGAGGCCTACGGCGCCCAGCTCGCCCCGCACTGCCCGCTCGGCCCGATCGCCCTGGCGGCCAGTCTGCAGGTCGCGTTCGCCACCCCCAACTTCCTTATCCAGGAGCAGAGTCGGGGCATCCACTACAACAAGGACGCCGACCTGCTCTCCTACCTCGTCGACCCCGCGCCGTTCCGGTTCGTCGACGGCCATGCCGTGCGCGGCGACGCGCCCGGCCTCGGCATCACGATCGACGAGGCAGCCGTACGCGCCGCCGACCGCACCGGACACGCCTGGCGCAACCCCGTGTGGCGGCACCCCGACGGCTCCTTCGCGGAGTGGTGACCGTGCCGTTGGACATCGTTATCGACCGTGCCCAGGGCGGCCGTTGGACCTCGCTGCGCACAACGGCGGGGCGCGAATGGCTGTGGCGACGCGAGGCTCCTGAGCGGGAGAAGGCCGCACCGGGGGACGCCTTCGTGGACGCGGGCGGACTGGAGGAGTGCGTCCCCACGGTCCGGGGCACCCCCGACCACGGTGACGCCTGGTCGAGACCCTGGACGCGAGAGGGCACGGCGGACGTCCTCCACTGCGACCGCTTCACCTTGGCGCGCACGGTGCGTGCCACCGCCGCCGGCGCCGAGGCCGACTACGTCCTGACGGCCGACGCGGGCTTCCGCTTCGTCTGGGCCGCCCATGCTCTGCTCGACCTCTCGGAGCACGCGGGGCTGCGCATCCGTGAAGGAGCGCGCACCCGGCTCTTCCCCGAGGCGGCGCCGCTGGTGGACCGGGCGTGGCCGGACGGTGCCGCATGGGTGGAAGGCGGTTGGCCCGCGCCGTGCGGACTGCGCCTGGACCGGTTCGGGCCGGACGACGGCACCGCCGTGGGAGCCGTTGTGGACGCTGCCCAGTGCTGCGTCCACGACCGGGCCGACCGGCTCTCGCTCGCCCTCGAAGCCGACGGGCAGCCCTTGTCCGTCGCGCTGTGGCGCAACCTCGGCGGCTATCCCGCCCCGCACCCCTACCGCAGCACGGGCGTCGAACCGATGCTCGGCCGCGTCTTCGACCTCGCGGAGGCGGGCCCCGGTGACGCGGCCCGGGTACCCGCGTCGGGCGAGGCGCGGTGGCGGCTGACGCTCACCACGAACTGCCGTTGTGCCTGAACCGACCTGTACAGGAAGGGAATTCGTCACATGGATCTGCGAGACACGGATCTCCGTACGGCCCTGGCCGCCCACCGCCTGCTCGCGATCGTCCGCGGCACCGATCCCGAAGCCGCCGTACGCACCGTACTGACCCTGGCCGAGGAGGGCGTCGAACTGATCGAGGTGTCCCTGACCGGTACGGACGCCCTGTCCGTCATCGAGCGGGCACGCAAGGAACTGGGTCCCGACCGGCCGCTCGGCGCTGGTACGGTCCTGACCGTCGAGGACGCCCGCGCCGCCCGACGGGCCGGTGCGGACTTCGCCGTCACGCCCGCGCTCGGGGACGGCATCCGCGAGGCGCACCGGCTCCAACTGCCGGTGATCGCCGGGGTGATGACCCCCACCGAGATCCTCGCCGCACGCTCCTTCGGTGCCGCCGCGCTGAAGATCTTCCCGGCCGCCGAAGCGGGCGGTCCCGCCTATCTGAAGGCG
Source organism: Streptomyces sp. NBC_01478 (assembly GCF_036227225.1). Taxonomy (GTDB): domain Bacteria; phylum Actinomycetota; class Actinomycetes; order Streptomycetales; family Streptomycetaceae; genus Streptomyces. The sequence goes on from NZ_CP109444.1 coordinate 11,235,612, forward strand.
TTGCGCGGTCCGTTCCCGCACGAGGTGTTCGTGCCGGTGGGCGGTGTCGACGAGCTGGCCGCCCGGGCATACCTGGACGCCGGGGCGACCGCTGTCGGCGTCGGCTCACCCCTGGTCGGGGACGCGGCCGACGGCGGCAGCCTGACCGCGCTGCGCGCCCGGACCCGGGCCTTTCTCGCCGTCGTACAACTGGAGTCGTTCGTGGGGGAGTCGTCATGAGGGACGGGTGGCGGTCGGCGGAGGGGGCGGTGGTGTGCATCGGCGAGACCATGGCGGCCCTGGCTCCCGCTCCGTCCGCGTTGCTGGAGAGCGCCGACGATCTGCGGGTGTCGGTGGCCGGGGCCGAGTCGAACGTGGCGATGTACCTGGCGGATCTGGGGATCCCGGTCTCCTGGCTCTCGGCCGTGGGGGACGACCCGCTCGGGCGGCGCGTGCTCGCGGAGGTGGGTGCCGCGGGTGTCGATGTCAGCGGCGTGCGCCGCGACCCGGAGCGGCCGACGGGCCTGCTCGTGAAGGAGCCGACCGGTTCGAGGACCCGCGTCCACTACTACCGCGGCAACTCGGCGGCCTCGGCGATGGGCCCCGACATCCTCGACGACGACCGGCTGAGATCGGCCGCCGTCGTCCATCTCACGGGCGTGACCCCGGCGTTGTCCCCGTCCTGCCTGAGCCTGGTCGCCGAGGCGCTCGCCGTGCCGGCCGGTGAGCGGCCGTACGCCATCAGCTTCGACGTCAACCACCGCCCCGCGCTGTGGCCGCCCGGCAGGGCCGCCACCGTGCTGCGCGATCTCGCCGACCGGGCCGACATCACCTTCGTGGGCCTCGACGAGGCGCGGGACCTCTGGGGCGCGGACCTCGAACCGGCAGACGTACGGCGGCTGTTGGCGCATCCGCGCCTCCTCGTCGTCAAGGACGGCGGCCGTTCGGCCATCGCCTTCAGCGACGAGGGCATCCGGATCGTGCCCGCGCTGGACACGGACGTGGTGGAGCCCGTGGGAGCGGGCGACGCGTTCGCCGCCGGCGTCCTGACCGGTCTGCTGCGCGGCGAGGGCATGGAACGCGCGCTGCGGCTGGGCCACATCACCGCCGCGTCGGCCCTGAAGGTGACGGCCGATCACGGTCCGCTGCCGGACAGCGCCCGGATCGAGCGGCTCCTCGATCTCCCGACGGACGAGTGGGCGGCAGAGGCCGGGAGCCGCCTCTGCGGATGAGCCGGCCGTCAAGGGAGGGGTGTCGCGTCGACCCCGCCCGACCCGGGAGGATCGGGTACGGCGTCAGTGGCGTTGGGGGTGGGTGACATCGACGGGCGGTTCGCAGGCCTGACCGGCGTCTCCCGGACCTCGTGTATCGCCACGAACAGGACGCCGATCACCGCGGCGGCCACGACCAGCAACGCCAGCGCGGTACGGCGGACGGGGACGACGGCAGACAGCCGGAACAGCCGGGCCCGTCCGGTCGGCGGGGCGGCGGGCCGGAGCGCGTGCAGGTGGACGGAGTCGGCGCGGGCGCGCAGGGCGTCGCGCAGCCGCTGTTCGAGGGGATCCGGGGGGAGGCCTCCGGAGCCGAGGTCCTGCTCGATCATCGGGGAGCCTCCAGCTCTCGGCGCAGGGCGACCAGCGCCCGGCTCGCGGTGGACTTGACCGCCCCGCGGGACAGGCCCAGCGTGTCGGCGATCTGGGCCTCGCTGAGATGGGACCAGTACCGCAGGACCAGCACTTCGCGCTGCCGACGGGTCAGCCGGTGCAGGGCGGCGATCACTTCTCCGTGCTCCTCGCGCAGCAGCACGGGTTCCTCGGCGGAGGGCGCGTGCCCTGCTCGTTCGGGCACGTGGGCCCGTACCGTACGGCGGCGGCGCAGCACCGAGCGCGAGGTGTTGACCACGCTCGTGCGCAGATACGCGTCGGGGTTGTCCAGGCCGGTCAGCCGCTCGCCGTGGCGGCGGCAGAGCGCGGCGAAGACGTCCTGTACGACGTCCTCCGCCGTGGGCAGGTCGTCCACCAGGAGCAGGGCCAGCCGGACCAGGTCCAGGCGGCGGTGGGAGTAGAGCTCGTCGATGCCGGGTTCACCGAGGTCGGCGTGGCCGGCCGGCGAGTCCGGGAGCGCGGGTGACCGGCCACCCGAGACTGCTTCGCGCACCAGGCGCCATACCGCTCGTCGCAGCGCGTCGGCCCGGGCGCGCAGGGGGCTGTGCGCGACCGCAGGCCCGCCGTAGGCCTGCCGGGCCGGGGCGGCCGGGGTCGTCGTCGCTGTGCTCATGGATCTCCCGGACCTCATGGTTCTCGTACTTCCGCCCGGGAGCACCGGACGGGCGGTGGAGCCGCCGGGCGGTGACCCGGCGGCTCCACCTCGACGGGCTGGTTACTTCTCACCCGGGACGGGAGTCGCGTCCACCGGTTCCCCGACGTTCGGATAGTCCGGACCGCATTCGCCGACGATGACGGCGGTGTGCTGGGGGAGCGGCTTCGGGTTGCCGACCTTCCCGTCCGGCACTGCCTCGACCGGGCTGGGGTCCGGGTCCTCGCACACGCTGAGGTCCACGTTCTTGGCCTTCTGCGGGACGGGCCCGGCGGTGTCGGCATGGGCGGTGAGGGGGACGCCCACGGCGAGCGCGGCGACGGTGACTCCCAGAGCGAGCCGCACCCGGCCCGAGCGGAGGCGGCTACGGGCAGCCTGACCTGCGGACATGTGTTTCCTCGAATCGTCGATGGTGACGGGACTGTCGGGCCGCCGCCACAGGTGGCTTCCCGTGGCGAAGGCCCTGGCTCGGAGGCGCCTCCACCCGGACAGACGTTCCGACGGCATCGAGGTTGCAGGTCGGAAGAATCTTTTCCACGGGGGTCCGCGGCGGCCCTACATGTCCAGGACGATGTCCGTGCCCGGCCGGGCGCAGCAGATCAGGATCTCGCCGTCGGCCGGTGGTTCCAGCGGATCGGGGGAGTAGGTGATCGCGCCCGACAGCAGGGGCGTGACGCAGGTGTGGCACACGCCGGTGCGGCAGCTCCAGCGGGTGGGTACGTCGCAGGCGTCGGCGAGTTCGAGCACACTGCGGTCGCCGTCGTCGAACGGGACGGCGATGCCGCTGCGCGCGAAGGTCACCAGCGGGCCCGTTCCAGGCGGTCCCGAGGGCGGGTGAGGCGCTCGGGCGGGTCGGTCGGTGAGGCCGGGGTTGACGGCGTCCAGAGTTCCGAACAGTTCGGTGTGGATGCGTGCCGGGTCGATGCCGGCCTCGGTGAGGGCCTGCCGCATGTCGGTCATGAAGGGGGCTGGGCCGCAGACGTAGGCGGTCGCGTCGGCCGGGACGGACAGGGCGAGCAGCCTCTCCTTCGTGAGGCGTCCCGGCGCGGCACGGGCGCGCTGCCGTTCCTCGGGTGTGGCCGCACTGTAGAACACGTGCTCGTGCGCGTCCGGCAGTGAGGTGAGCAGCTCGTGCGCCTCGGCGGCGAGGGGGTGCTCGCGGGGGCCGCGGGCGCCGTGGATCCACCAGACCTCACGCTTGCTGCCCTGCGCGGCGAGCGCGTGCAGCATGGACAGCACCGGCGTGAGACCGATGCCGGCGGAGACGAGGAGCACCGGTCCGCTGCCCTCGGCGTACACGAACTCCCCACGGGGCGCGGCGACTTCGAGGACGGCGCCGGGCCGTAGCCGCGTGGTCAGATAGCCGCTCGCGGTGCCGTGCGGCTCGTGTTTGACGCTGATCCGGTAGCTGTCGGCGTCGGGCGCGGCGGACAGCGAGTAGCTGCGCACGGGGGCGGGGCCGGTCGTGGCGGGGACGCGCAGGGTCAGGTACTGGCCCGCGCGGGCGGCCGGGAGCGGGGAGTCGTCCGGGGCGGTCAGCCGGATCGAGGTGACCGTCGTGCTCTCGGGGATCACGTCCGTCACCCGCAGGTCGCGGAAACCGGCCCAGGCCGGGCGGGCCGCGGGCTCCGAACCGTCGGCCGCGGCGAGCAGTTCACGGAACGAGCCCTGCCAGCCGGGGCTCAGCGCGGGGATGTCCAGGGCTTGGCGCAGCTTGGCGGGGTCGCGGCCGGGGAGATAGAGCAGCGCGTCGGTGTCGGCCACGCTCAGCGCGTTTGGACCGGTCCTGGTCCGCACGATCCGGTCGCCGGCCTGCAACCGCCCCTCCTGTACGACCCGCATGTAGAAACCGGGACGGTGATGGCTCACCAGCAGCGCGGCCAGCTCGGGCGCGCCGAAGCGCATGCCGACGCGATAGCAGGTGACACGCGGCTGGGTGACCTCGAACTCGGCCTCCCCGATGCGGTACCGGTCGCCGATGCACACCTCGTCGTCGAGCAGGCCGTCCACGGTGAGGTTCTCGCCGAACTGGCCGTAACCGAGATCGTCCCGGCCGAAGTGCCGCTGCCAGTGCCGGTACGACTGGATCTGGTAGACGAGCACGGCGCGCTGCTCGCCGCCGTGGCCGGCGGTGTCGCCCTGTCCGTCGCCGTCGATGTTGAGCCGCCGGACCATCGCCGGGCCGATCACCGGGTACTTCCACACGCCGGTGTGGACGGTCCTGCCCTGCCAGGGAACGTCCTTCGGCATGCCGACATTCACCGACAGCAGCGTGGGCATCGGGAGCTCCTTCCCGTGGGGACGCCCGGTACGGCCGGGGCCCCGGGACGGCAGTCGTCCCCTCCCATACTGAGGGTGCGGTCCCCGCCGTGCGAGACCGCGCCCTCAGCGGTACCGACTCAGCGCGGTGCGGTGATCCGGAGCCTGATCGTCCGGGATTCCGGGCGCAGCGCGAACGCGGGCCACACGTCCGGACCGCAGGCCCGGGAGCCGAGGCCGTGCTGGGCGGCGTCGACGATCAGCCGGCTCGTCGTCGATTGCGGCAGCTCGAAGGGGTGCCCGGCCCGGGCGATCTCCTGCGGGGTGTGGCGGCTGAGCGTGAAGCCGGGGCGGCGCCCGTGGGTGTCGGGGAGTGCCACGATGTGCAGCACTTCGGTGTCGCCGCTGGTCAGCGCCAGTCGGCGCAGTTCGGAGCGGTGACCGGTCTCCTGCGGCCGCGCGTAGTCGACCGAGAGATCGCCGACGCTGGACGCGAAACGGCCGGTGCGGGCCGCGCGGACACTGTCGGGGTAGGACTCCAGCGGGCCCAGACCGAACCACTCGGCGCCGTCGACCGGAGCCGTGCCGTCGGGCAGATCGAAGCGGACCCCGATCCGCGGCCACACCGTCTGCCAGTTGCGCGAGGGCTGGATCTCCACCCGCAGTTCCACCTCGCCGTCGCTCTCCCGCGACCAGACGGACTCCACCAGCACCGACAGACCCGAGTCGGCGGCCGCGACCTTGTCGACCGTGCGCAGCGCGTCCCCGGTCTGCTCCACGGACACCCGACGCGAGGTCAGCCGGTCGAGTCCGTCGCGCAGCCACAGCTCGGCGTTGGAGACCCCGGCGACGTTCGCGTCGCTCTCCGCGACATCACCCCAGGCGCCCTTGTCGTTGTCGGTCGGCGCCCGGAACAGCTCCAACCGCGGCCCTGCCACGGGACGTTCGCCGAGCCGTACGAGAGATCCGCCGGCGAACTCGGCGATGCCGAGCGTGAAGGTCCCGTCGCCGGCCCTCCAGTCGAACCGTGCACGGGCAGCGGGCACCGGACGGCGAATGGACCGGTCCAGTTGGGCGGTCGCGACGACATGGCCCTCGGGTGCCCAAGGAGTTCCGGTCGCCAGCTCGGCGTCGATCGTCAGCCAGGTCTCGGCGTCCGGCGACACCGGGACCGTCGGCAGGGACACCCGGCCCGAGTCGCCCGCCGCGACGAGGGGGACCTCCAACTCCCCTGATTCCACCGGCACTCCGTCGTGCTCGACCCGCCAGCGGAAGCGCAGGTCGGAGGTGTCGGTCGTGTGCCGGAGGTTGGAGATCGCGACCCCGTCGCCGTCGAAGGCGAACTGCACCGGCGCCACGACCGCCTTGAACTCATGGAGGCTCGGCGTCGGCACGTCGTCGCTCAACACCATGCCGTCCATCACGAAGTTGCCGTCGTGGACGACCTCGCCGAAGTCGCCGCCGTACGCGTAGTACGGCGTCCCGTCCGGGGTCGTGGCCAGGATGCCGTGGTCGCGCCACTCCCAGACGAAGCCGCCGTGCAGGCGCGGAAACTCGTGCACCAGTGCCTCGTACTGGTCGAACGCGCCCGGCCCGTTGCCCATCGCGTGCGCGTACTCGCACAGCAGGAACGGCTTGGTGCGCTGCCGGGCGCCCTGTGCGGGCGTGCAGTTGAGCAGCGGGGCGCGGGAGCCGTCGGTGCCGATCTGCTCGGTCTCCAGCACGGACGCGTACATGCGGGAGTAGACGTCGGTGTACTCGCCGGCGTGGTCGCCCTCGTAGTGCACGGGGCGTTCGGCGTCGCGGGCGTGGACCCACGCCGACATCGCGGCGAGGTTGCTGCCGGTGCCCGCCTCGTTGCCGAGCGACCAGATCACGATGCTGGGATGGTTCTTGTCCCGCTCGACCGTGCGCTGGACGCGGTCGAGGTACGCCTCGCGCCAGGCCGGGTCGTCACTGGGATTGCCGACCCAGCCGACCTTGTCGAAGCCGTGCGTCTCCAGATCGCATTCGAGGATCACCCAGAACCCGAGCTCGTCGGCGAGGTCGAGCAGCCGGGGATGCGGCGGGTAGTGGCTGGTGCGGATCGCGTTGACGTTGAACCGCTTCATGAGGGCCAGGTCCTCGCGGGCGTGCTCCTCGTCGAAGACCCGGCCGCGCTCGGGGTGGGTCTCGTGCCGGTTCACCCCGTGGAAGACCACCCGGCGACCGTTGACCAGGAACTGGTCCCCGCGGATCTCGACCGTGCGGAAACCCACCCGCAGGGTGACGGTCTCCGCGGCCGTCGACACCGTGGCGTCGTACAGACGGGGCAGCTCGGCCGACCAGGGTTCCACCTCGGCGAGGTCGAGCGGGGCCACGTCGTCCGGCGTCGCCCAGACCTGCTCGACGCCCAGCTCGGGGAGGCGCAGGGTGACCGGGAACGCCGTGGCGTCGGCGACGACCTCGGCCTCGATCCGCCCGCGCCCGTGGTCGAAGCCCGTGCGCAGCCAGACGTCCTCGATGCCCCCGGCCGGGCGGGCGATCAGGGTGACATCGCGGAAGATGCCCGGCAGCCACCACTGGTCCTGGTCCTCGACGTAACTGGCCGCCGACCACTGGTGCACCCGTACGGCGACGACGTTCTCGCCCGTGCGTACGGCGTCCGTCACGTCGAATTCGTGGGCGAGCCGGCTGCCGCTCGCGCCGCCGATCTCGACGCCGTTGACCCACACCCGGAACAGGGACTCGACACCGTCGAAGCGCAGCACGACCCGCTCGGCGTCCGACCAGTCGGGGGGGACGTCGAAGGCGCGGCGGTAGTCGCCGGTCGGGTTCTCGTCCGGGACGTACGGCGGGTCGATCGGGAACGGGAACTGGATGTTCGTGTAGATCGGGCGGCCGTACGCGCCGTCACCCTCCAGCACCCAGTGGGAGGGCACCGGGATGCTGTCCCAGCCGTGGGCGTCGAAGCCCTCGGCCGCGAAGTCCTCCGCCGCCGACGGCGTGGGGGACAGGCGGAAACGCCAAGGCCCGTTCAGGGAAAGGGACTTCGCGTCGGAGTGCAGCCACGAACGCGCCGGGCGCAGGGCGCCACGCCCGGGTGCGAGGTCGGAAACATGGGGGGAGAACTCGGGAAGCACGAGGTCACAACGCTTTCGTGAGAGCAGAACGGGCGTATTGCATTCGATCATGGCGGCCTACCGGAGCACGAGGCTGTGGATCTCCCATGGACCGAGGACGAGGTCGAGCTCGCCCTGGACCGGGGACTGGGAGATCGTCCGGCCCAGCAGATCGACGGTGGCGGCCTCGGTGAACGCCCCCGTCACCCGGACCGCCGTCGACGCTCTGTCGCTCATCGCGGTCAGCCGTACCTCGGTGCCGGGTCCGTGCTCGTCGTCGGTGACACGGTGGACGGCCGAGACGAGGACGTCCTTCCCGTCGACCCGCAACCCGGTGGTGTCGGGCGGCAGTCGAGCCCCGGCGGGCGCGGTCCCACGAGCGACCAGTACGTCGCCGCGGAACTCCTCGGCGAGAGCGACCGCGTTCGCGCCGCGCCAGCCGGTCTTTCTCGTCGAGGGCACGACGGCGAACCGGTTCTCGATCCGCATCCCGAGGTCCTGCGCACCGGGTACGGGGATCTCGCTCGCCGCCGGTTCGTCGCGCAGGGGATGGATGTTGACACTGATCGAGCCGATCGCGCGCAGCAGCGTGATCGCGAGTTCGGAGCCCTCGCCGACCAGTTCGTACTCGCTGGAGTGGTCGAGCAGGACGGTGGCGGCACCGGCCGACACGAAGGCATCGGCCGGGAAGGTCGGCAGCGGATACTCGCCCCAGCCGCCCTCGGCGGTCAACCCGCGCTCGGTGACGGCGAATTGACCGGCCGAGGCGGAGGTCGTCACCGGCTCGGGCAGCGGTACGTGCAAGCGCAGCCGGTGGTCGGCGGACTGGTTGAGGAACGACGTGGAGACCCGCACGAACGACTCGCCCACGCGCACCTCCACGAGTGTCTCCACCGGCGTCGGCACGGTCCGCTCGCCGCGCACATCGCGGTCGGCGGAGAGGGCGGCCGGCCACGCGTAGACACGGGTGACCCGCAGCCGCGCACGCAATGGACCGTTCTCGACGAGCTCGACGGTGACGTCCGTCGGCTCCGACACGAGGACGTCGTGCGCCGGAGGAGCGTAGTTGTAGCTGTCGCCCCGGTCCCCGCCGTCGACGAGCCGGCCGACTCCGTACAGCACGGTGCCGTCGGAGCCGGTGACGTCCAGGGTGCCGTCGGCGGCGACCGCGACCTCGACCAGACCGTTGGACAGGGAGCGGTCCGTCGCCGTAGCGGGATCGTGCGACGGTACGGCGACGGAGGCGCGGTCGCCCGGCCCGACCCGGAAGGACGCGAGCCCGGAAGCGGGAACGCGCACGGGGACGAGGGCGGTGGCCCGGGCCTCCTCCAGCGTCAGGACCCGCCAGTCACCCGGATGTGCGGCCGCCGCCGCGGCGACCTCGCGGCGCAGGATCAACAGGTCGAAGGGGCCGCTGGTCGGCACCTCGGCGAGGTGGAACACGAGGGCGCCGGGGGTGAGTTCGTAGTGGTCGATCTGGCGGCCGAAGAGCTCGCGGCGGTGGATACGGCGCAGGACGCGTTCGAGCTGCGAGGCGTCCATGTGCTCGTCGCTGAGGACGGTCGGAGCCTCGGAGACCAACTGCACGGGGGCCGTGGAGCCGTCGGCGGTGGTCGCGACGAGCGCGCCGCCCTCGGGCGGGGCCACGACGTCCACCTCGACCAGCACCGAACGGTCGAACGGCAGCGGGTTGGCGACCAGATGACCGTCGCCCGGCACCCGGGCGGCGGGCCCGGAGAGCGCCGCGTCCCGTACGGCACGCGCCGTCTGCGCGGCTTCGGCGAGCCGTGCGGCGACCTGGTCGCAGGTCTCGTCGGTGCCGGAGCCGACGACCGAGTCGTGCGCGGTCGACTCGATGATCTTGTGCCAGGCAAGGTCCAGGAACGGCGAGTCGTCGCGCCAGGACCACAGGGCGTTCATGCGCTCGGCGTGGTCGATCGTGCGCTCCGCGAGCGCCATCCGCTGCTTGAGCCCGAGCCGCACCGAGAGCACGCCCGGGAGGATGTTGCCGCGCACATGACTGCGCAGCTCACCGGTGACGACGGCGGACACCTCGTCACGGACGTGCTTGCGGAGGTATTCGTCGAGGGTGGCGACGGTGATCGCCCGGCCCGCGTCGGCGGCTTGCCGCAGCCAGGACGCGAGTTGGGGGTCGGGTGCGTTGTGGTCGGTGCCGGCCATCGCCAACACCGGGTCGCCGCCCCACCGTTCGGCCGTCATCTCCGCGTAGTCGCCGAGCGCGCGGCCGATCCGGCCGGGTACCAGCAGGACGTCGAGGCCGTTGTCGTAGCCGTCGAAGAGGAACTCGGTACGCACCTGGGAGCCGTCCGGCGCCCGCCAGTCGAAGGCGTGGCCCTCGACGGAGCCGGGCACCCCGCGCCACAGCGCCGCGTGTTCGATGCCGGCGCGGGCGAGGATCTGCGGCATCTGCGCGATGTGGCCGAACATGTCCGGCAGATAGCCGATCGGCATCGCGCCACCCAGCTCGGCCGCGGCCGCCCAGCCCATCCGCAGATTACGGACGATGGTCTCGCCGGAGCAGAGGAACTCGTCGAGCAGGATCAGCCACGGCCCGACCGCCAGCCGGCCCTCGCCGACCAGGGCCGCGACACGCTCGCGGTTCTCCGGCCGCATCTCCAAGTAGTCCTCGATCGCGGCCATCTGACCGTCGACGGTGAACCGGAAGTCCGGGTCCGACTCCGCCGTCTCCAGCACGGTGTCGAGGGCGGCGACGAGCCGGTGCCGGAACACCTGGAAGGGCTCGTACCACTCCCGGTCCCAGTGGAAATGGGGCACGAAGACAGCGGAGTCGGTCATGGCGGGAGACACCTTCTGTGCGGGGACGGTCACTTGAGGGAACCGGCGGCGAGACCGGTGCGCCAGAACCGCTGGAGCAGGATGAACAGGATGATCACGGGCACGATCGACACCAACGACCCGGTGATGACGGACTCCTGGAGCAGCGGGGCGCGGGCGGTCTGGCCGTTCCACTCGTACAGGCCGAGCGTGATCGGGAAGAGCGACTCCTTCTGCAGCATCACCATCGGCAGGAAGAAGTTGTTCCAGATGGCGACGAACTGGAACAGGAAGATCGTCACCAGCGACGGCGTCATCAGCTTGAACGCCACCGAGAAGAACGTGCGGAACTCACCCGCCCCGTCCAGCCGTGCCGACTCCAACAGCTCTTGCGGAACGGCCGCGTTGGCGAAGATCCGCGCGAGATAGACACCGAACGGGCTGACGATGCTGGGCAGGAACACCGCGAAGTACGTGTTGACGATCCCGGTCGCCGAGAACAGCAGGAACAGCGGGAGCGCCAGCGCGGTGGTCGGGACCAGGACACCGCCAAGGATCACGGAGAACAGGAACTCCCGTCCCCGGAACCGGAACTTGGCGAGCGCGTAGCCGCACAGCGCCGAGATCAGCGTTCCCACGGCCGCACCCAGCACGGCGTAGATCACGGTGTTGAGGGCCCAGCGGCCGAAGATGCCGTCGCTGCGGGTGAACAGGACCCGCAGGTTCTCGAACAGGTTGAAGTGCGAGAACGCCAGGCCGTTGGTGGCGGCGAGGTCGCCCTGCGGCTTGGTGGAGGCGACGATCAGGAAGTAGATCGGCAGCAGGAAGTAGATCGCCAGCAGCAGCATCAGCGCCATCGCGGCGGTACGGCTGACCTGGCTCTCACGGTTGACGGATCGGTTGGTCACAGGCCGGCCCTCTTCGACGTCAGTCGCATGAACCCGAAGCTCAGGACGAAGGTGATGACGGCGATGACCACGGAGATCGCCGCGGCCTGCTGGTAGTTGTTCCCGGAGGCCACCGCGTAGGCGAGCATGTTCGGCGTGAACGTGCTGGAGATGTTCGAGGAGATCTGCCGCAGCACGGCCGGCTCGGCGTAGAGCTGGAGCGTGCCGATGATCGAGAACACCGTGGTGAGGACGATCGACGGGGCGATGATCGGGACCTTGATCCGCCACGCGATGGCCCAGTTGCTCGCGCCGTCGAGCTTGGCGGCCTCGTACAGCTCCTGCGGGATCGACTGCAGCGCCGAGAACATGATCAGCATGTTGTAGCCGGTCCACAGCCACGTGGAGATGTTCGCCGCCGACCAGAGCACCGCGCCCGGCCCGAGGAAGTCGGGCTTGAGTCCGATGTCGTTCAACAGGTCGACGACGGGGCTGAGTTGGGGCGAGTAGAGGTACGACCACATGATCGCGGCGATGACACCGGGCACCGCGTACGGCATGAACGCGGCGATGCGGAAGGCGGACTTGAGCCGCAGCAGGGGAGTGTCGAGGAGCAGCGCGATGACCAGCGCGACGAACAGCATCACCGGCACCTGCACGATGCCGAACAGCCCGATGCGTCCGATGCTGGACCAGAACTCGTCGTTCTGGAAGACCTTCCCGTACTGCTCGAAGCCGCCGAAGGTCGTGTACGAGGTGCCGTACTGACCGCCGGTGCGGCGCACGACGCGGACGCTCTGCCACAGCGCGTAGCCGACCGGCACCAGGTAGAACAGCACGAACGGGAGGAAGAAGGGGATCACGAACGCGAAGATGGTGCCCGCCCGGGGGCCACCGCCGTTGAGACGGCGGCGGCCCCCGGGTGACCGCACCACGCGTGTCGCGCGGGTTGCGATGTCGGTCATTGCGCGGTCACTTGCCCGCCGCGGCCGGGATCGCCTGGTCCTTCATGGACTTCAGCGCGGCCGCCTGCGCCGCCGCCAGCGCGTCGCTGAGCGTGCCGTCACCGGCCGCCGCCTTGGCCATCGCGTCCTGCAGCGCGAGGTTCACCGTCTTCTGTGTGGGTCCCCAGGCGAAGCTGGTGTTGATCTTCTTGGACGAGGCGGCGAAGACGTCGAAGATCTTCTCGTTGTTGTAGTACGGAACTCCCTTGGACAGCGCGGGCAGTTGGAGCCCCGCGTCGGCCGCCGGGTAGAGGCCGCCCAACTGGTTCTCCAGCGCGAGGGCCTCCGGGTCGGTGTTGAGCCAGGTGTTGAACTTGACCGACTCGTAGAGGTGCTTGCTGCCCTTCATGAACGCGACGGTCGAGCCGCCCCAGTCACCGGAGGCGCCGTCCGAACCCCACGTCGGCATCGGGACGATCGTCCACTTCCCGGCCTGCTTGGGCAGGTTGTCGCGGAACATGCTGTAGCCCCAGGCGGCGCCGATGTAGCTGGCGATCTGGTTCTGCTGGTAGGCGGCGTACATCTGCGTCGAACCGTGGGCGAGATCGGTGCGCACGAGCTTGCCGGAGATCAACTTCTGCCAGTAGTCGGCGACCTGCTTGCTCTGCTGCGACGCGACGGTGACCTGCCACTTGCCGCCGGAGTAGCCGTACATCTGGGAGTCGCTCTGCCAGAGCAGGCCGTTGAACCACTCCGCGTTGTTCGGGTCGAAGAACGTGATGTCGAGCTTCGAGTCCGCCTTGTGCAGCTTCTGCGCGGCGGCCGCGTACTCGTCCCAGGTCGTGGGGATCGCGACGCCGTACTTCTTGAAGATGTCGCTGCGAACATAGAGGGCCATCGGGCCGGTGTCCTGCGGCAGGGCGAACACGCCGGTGTTGCCGAAGCTGGTCTGCGACCAGGTCCACGGCACGAACTTCGACTTGGCGGCGGTGGCGGCCGAGCAGGCGGAGGCGTCCACGAAGGCGCTCTGGGTGCGCAGGTTGGGGAGTTCGTCGTAGCCGACCTGGGCCAGGTCCGGCGCCTTGCCCGCCTTGAGGGCGTTGCCGAGGGTGCCGTACTGGTCGTTGGAGATGTTCTTCGTCTCGACCTGGATGTCCGGGTTCTTCTTGTTCCACAGGGCGACGACCTTGTCCATGCCCGGAACGGTGTTCCAGTACTGGAGGGTGACCTTGCCCTTCGCGGGCGCGCAGGAGGCCGCGGATGTCTTGGCCGACGGCGCGGATGACGAGCATCCGGCGAGTACGGCGACACTGGCGGCCACGGCGACGGCGCCGAGGCGGATGCGCGTGACTGTGCTGCTCATGGTTTCCGTTCCAGACAACGACTAGCGACGGTGCTAGGCGGCTCGATGCTGATCCCTCGGGCGGGATGCCTTCTGGGTGGAAGGGACGTGGGCACACCATTTGTTGCGGGGTCTAAGAGCGTCCCGTGAGCGCTCCCGTGAGCGCTCACGGGACTGCTTGCAAATAGACCTCTTGAAGTGTGTTGCGAATGTTCGGAAGTTTGCGCTCCGGTGCGGGCGGGTGTCAAGACATTCGGACCGGACGCGGGAGCGGCGGTCAGGCGGAGCCGCTCAGCCGCAGTTCGCCCCGCACGACCAGCTCATCGGCGGCAAGCGCTTCCCCTCCCGACAGCAGGCGCGCGACCTGCTCGATGGCGAGTGCGCCGAGCCCGCGGGTGTCCAGGGCGACGCTGCTGAGCGGGGGCTCGACGAGTGCCCCGAGCTGCAGTCCGTCGAAGCCGATGACCGCCAGATCCTGCGGGATCCTGCGGCCGAGCCGGCGGGCCTCGCGCAGGGCGCCGATCGCGATGATGTCGTTGAACGTGAAGACCGCGGTGATGTCGGGGTGGTCGGCGAGCAGGGTCCTGAGCGCCGCTCCGCCGCCGTCGGCCGACTGGTCCGCGCCGACCACCAGGCCGGTCTCGAGGCCGTGCGCCGCCGCGGCCGTCGTGAACCACTCGTGCCGGATGCTCGGTTCGGCACGAGTGTGGTGGTCGAGCATGCCGATCCGGGTGTGCCCCCGCGCGACCAGGTGGGCGACCGCGGCGTGCACCCCCTCCGTGCCGTCGATCCGGATCGCGCTGAACCGCGTGCGCTCCTCCCGGCCGATGAGCACCACCGGCATACCGCGCGTGAACTTCTCCAACTCGCTCTCGGGGCAACTGAAGTAGCCGATGACCGCGTCGACCTGCGAGCTGATCACCTGGAGCGTGCCGAGTTCCTCCTCCGCCCGGTCCCCGGTGTCGTACACGACGACCTGCCAGCCACGGGTCCTGGCCGCCTCCAGCGCGGCGGCGGCGACCTCCGTGAAGAACGGGTTGAGCAGATCGGGGATCACCAGCCCGATCGTCATCGTGTCCTGCCGGACCAGCCCCCGGGCGAACCGGCTCGGCCGGTATCCGAGCGCCCGAGCGGCGTCGAGCACCCGCTGTTTCGTGACGCTGTCGATCTCGTCCTTGTCGTTGAGCGCCCGCGACACGGTCTGCCGGGACACCCCGGCGGACTTGGCGACGTCATTGATCGTGATTTTCCGGGGCTCGGTCCCCGCTGCCGACGGCAGCACCATCGCCCACCTCCCGCTTCTCGCGAACGCCGGTGCGCGCGCAGAGCCCGAGTATGCATGTACGGGGGCGGCGGCACGAAGCTGCGGCTCGGGACGACGGTGCGACGGGGGCGCCGGGGCGAGGTCCGGGGGTCTTCGGCGTGGAGGTCCGTGCGGTGGGGGTGGGCGTGGCTTCGGGCGCGGGTGACGGGGCCGGTTGTCTGTGTCGGCTGGGTGCTGGGGGTGGTCGGAGTGCGGGGGAGTGACGGTCGCAGGTTGGCGCTGATGTGTGTCCGGGTTCCGTGTGCGTGCTTGTGCGGTGGGGTGTTTGCGCGGGCTCCGGGCGCTGGCGACGGGGCGGATCGTCTGCGCTGCTGGGGCGCGGTGGGTGGGGCGGGGTGCGGCGGAGTGCCGGTCTCGGGCTGGCGCTGATGTGTGTTCCGGGCCTTGTGCACGTGTTTGTGCGGCGGGATGTCTGCGCGGGTTCGGGTGTTGGCGGCGGGTGCGGTCGTGTGTGCTGGTGAGGTGGGTCGGGGTGTGGGAGTGCGATGGTGCTGGCCGCCGTGGATGTGAGTTGGGGGGCCTCGCGCTCGCGTCTGTGCGGTGGGATGTCTGCGTGGGTTCGGGGGTCGGCGGCGGGCGTGGTCGTGTGTGCTGGTGGGGTTCGTCGGGTGGGTTGGAGTGCGGCAGCGCTGGGCCGCCGCGGATGTGAGCTGGGCCTTGCGCTCGCGCCTGTGCGGTGGGGCGTCCGCGCGACTTCGGACGACGGTGACGGGTCCGTTCGTCTGTGCTTCCGGGGCTCGTTGAGGGGATCCCGGGTGGATCGAGGCGCGGGAGGGCGACGGCGACCGGCCGCCGCAGACGTGTGCTCCGGGCCTCGCGTACGCGGGATGATCCGCCGCGCAGGTCCTACGGCGACGGCACGGTGACCGGTGCCTGCGGGAGTGCCGGTACGCCGGTGGGATCGTCGAGGAGAGCGTCGCGGCAGGTCTGGAACGCGCCGCGCAGCGTGGCCTCGCCGCCGAGGACGCCGTAGGTGATGGTCGGCTGCGTGGCGGGTGCCAGCGCGCGGCGCCCGGCCAGGCGGGCGTCCAGTCCGGGCCGGAGCCAGGAGGACCAGGTGGCGAGGTATCCGCCGAGGATGATCTCGCCGGCGTCGGTGACCCCGGACACGCCGAGGACGGCGGCTCCCAGCGCGTGCCCGGCCGCGCCGAGCGCGGCGACCGCGTCCGGCTCGCCCGCGCGCAGCCGGCGGTCCAGCTCGGCCAGCGCCGCCTCGCCGCCCTCCGACTCTGCGACATGGTCCAACCCGGCCGCGTGGATGAGGGGTTCGGGGCCGATGTAGGTCGCCAGGCAACCCTGGGTGCCACAACGGCAGTCGGGGCCGTCGAGGGCGATCGGCAGGTGTCCGATCTCGCCCGCCATGCCGTGACTCCCGCTGTGCACACGGCCGTTGACGAGGAGCCCGCCGCCCACACCGGTGTCGGCCTTGATGTAGGCGACGGTGTCGGGGTGCTCCACACCGGCGGCTTCGAGGGCGTGGTACTCGGCCAGGGCCGCCATGTTGGCGTCGTTCACCACGTCGACAGGGCAGTCGAGCAAGGGGAGTTCGGCCGTCACCAGAGCGCGCAGATCGGTACTGCGCCAGCCGAAGTCGATCGCGGCGGCGACCAGTTGGGAGGTCCCGACGACCGGTCCGGCCATGGCCACGGCGAGTTGGGCGAGGTGGGCGTGCGGTGCCACCTCCCGTACCGCCGCCTCGGCCGAGCGCACCACGCAGCCGATCACCGCGGCCAGGGCGCGCGGATCGCCGTACGGGGCGTGGTGGGGCGCCGACTCGCGGTGCAGGACGTGCCCTTGGAAGTCCGCCGCCATGACGTGCACGGACTCCAGGCTCACCTGGGCGGCGAGGATGACCACGCGTTCGGGGACGAGCCCCAGCAGACGCCGGGGGCGGCCCCGGCCGCCGGTCGGCACGGACCCCGCCTCATGGACCAGACCGCGGTCGATGAGCTCCGCGACCAGCGCGGTGACGGTGGCATGCACCAGTCCGGTGCCGACGGCGACCTCGGTACGGGCACACGGGCCGTGGGCGTCGAGGTACCGCAGCACCAGGGCCAGATTGCCGCGTCGTACGTCGGCCGAGTCGGCGGGTGCGTTCACGCGGATGATTGTGCCCCCGCCGGACCGGATCAGGTCAAGGTGGCCAAGATATTATTTTTCGAGCCTTGAAATAAATAATTCCGCGTGGCCATACTCCCGGCACCGGCAACGGTGCCGGTCCGTCCCCGTGGAGGCGTCCTTGTCCGCTTCGACCTCTTCCGCCCCCGCCACCGCCAAAACGGACGACGCCCTGGGCCGCTCCCAGGTCAACGTCCTGATGTGGTCGATGGGCGCGGGATTCGCCGCTCTCTACACCGCTTACGCCGGCCTCGTCGTGGTTCTGCTCCCCGCTCAGATCCAGAACCTCGACGCCGCCGCGAAGGAATCGAACCTCGCCCTGGTGACGATGACCTCGTCGATCGTCACGCTCTTCGCCCAGCCGATCATCGGCGCCATCTCGGACCGGACCCGAGGCCGCCTGGGCCGCCGCACCCCCTGGATGCTGTTCGGCGCCGTCGGCTCGACCCTCTCCCTGCTGGCCATCTCGCACGCCACCACCCTGCTCTGGCTCACGCTGATGTGGGTCGCCGTGCAGGTCCTGCTGAACGTCATCCAGGCCCCGCTCACCGCCGTCATGGCCGACCGTGTCGCTCCCCGCCGGTTCGGTATCGTCTCCGCCTTCGTCGGCCTCGGCTCCAACCTCGGCGCCACACTCGGCGTGATCCTCGCCGCCCGCTACGCCGGACAACTCGGCCTGGGCTACGGCGTCATCGCCGCGGTCGTCCTGGTGACCGTGCTCGCGTTCGTGCTGCTCAACCGGGACCGCACCCGCCCCGAGGCTCCGGGGCCCTTCTCCTGGCGGGAGTTCCTCACCGGCTTCTGGGTCTCACCCCGTCAACACCCCGACTTCGCCTGGGCGTTCGTGGCCCGCATGACGTTCATCCTCGGCTACTGGGGCGTCGCCACCTACCAGCGCTACGCCCTCCAGGACTACGTGGGCCTGGACGCCGACGCCGTGGACAGCGCCCAGCAGTTGATGTCCGTGCTCGCCCTCGTCGGCACCCTCGCCGGCGCGATCCCGGCGGCGAAGATCTCCGACCGCACGGGCCGCCGCAAGATCTTCGTGATCGGCGCGTCGGTCCTGCTCGCCCTGTCCATGGCCATCCCGCTGGTCAGCCCCACCCTGCCCGCGATGTACATGTACGCGCTGGTCAGCGGCATGGGCTTCGGTACGTACATGTCGCTGGACATGGCCCTGATGACCGAGGTCCTGCCCAAGGGCGCGGCGGCCGGCAAGGACCTGGGCATCCTCAACATCGCCACCAACATCCCGCAGGCCCTGGGACCGATCATCGCCTCCGTGCTCATCACCTCGTTCGCCGCGGGCTCCGACAAACTCCCGGGCTACCGTGTCCTGTTCGCCTTCGCCATGGCCGTCGTGCTGATCAGCGCGCTCGCGATCCGGCCGATCAAGGGCGTCAAGTAGCGGGCGGGGCGCGAGACTTCGACCGACATCCATAACCTCCCACCTCCACAAGGAAGTTGCTCCGTGCCCCAGTCCGTACTCGCTGTCACGTCCCAGGGCCCCGTCCTCGGGACGTGGCAGCACACCACCGCCCGCTTCCTCGGCATCCCCTACGCCCAGGCCCCCGTCGGTGAACTCCGCTTCGCCGCCCCGGTCCCGCCCGAGCCGTGGACCGAGCCCCTCGACGCCACCCGGTACGGGCCCACCGCGCAACGCCGCCCCTTCGTCCTCGACGGCCCCACCACCATCCCCGAACCGTCGATACCGGGCGCCGGGGTACTGAACCTCAACGTCTTCACCCCGGATCCGAGCCCGGGCGCCGACCTGCCGGTCCTCGTCTGGATCCACGGCGGCGGCTACGTCGCCGGATCCGCCGCCAGCTCCTGGTACGACGGTTGCGCCTTCGCCCGCGACGGGATCGTCCTCGTGTCCATCGGCTACCGGCTCGGCATCGAGGGCTTCCTCCCCCTCGACGACGCCCCCGACAACCGCGCCGTGCTCGACTGGATCGCCGCGCTGACCTGGGTACGCGACAACATCGAGGCGTTCGGCGGCGACCCCGGAAAGGTCACCATCGCCGGTCAGTCGGCGGGCGGCGGCGCCGTGCAGACCCTGATGGCGACCCCCTCCGCGCACGGGCTGTTCCGCGCCGCGATCTCCCAGTCCGGCGCCATCAGGTCCCCCCAGCACCGCCGCGACGCCCTCACCGACTCGGCCCGCCTCACCGAACGCACCGGCGTCCCCGCCCGCGCCACCGCACTCCGCGACCTCACCGACGACGAACTGCTCGCCCTCCAGGACGCCCTCGCCACACCGGAGGCAGGTCTGACGCTGGCGCCTTTCGCGGACGGGGAGTTGATCCCGGTCCCCGTCCCGGATGCCTTCGCGGACGGCAGCGCAGCCTCCGTACCCCTCCTGCTCGGCTTCACCGAGCGCGAGTTCTGCCCCCAGCCCGGGAGTACGCCAACTCCCGTACCGGCCAAGGCGGTTGAGGCGGTGCTGGCCGGTCACGGTCTGAGCCCCGAGGCCGTGACCGCGTACGCCGCCCTGAGGGAGGGGACGGACCCGGAGGAACGCATGGGCCAGGCCCTCACCGACGCCATCTTCCGCGGCCCGTCCCTCGCCCTCGCCGAGTCCCGCGCCCACCACGAACTGCCCACCTGGCTCTACCACTTCACCTGGGGCAGCGCCGCCCACTGCGTCGAGATCCCCTTCGCCTTCGACCTCCTGGACGCCGAACGCGTCACCGCCGCGACGGGCCCACACCCACCCCAGTCCCTCGCCGACGCGATGCACGCCGCCTGGGTCGCCTTCGTCCGCGACCTGGACCCGGGCCCGAACTGGCCCCGCTACACCGACAAGCGCCGTACGACGATGACGTGGGACGCCGTCCCGGAGGCCCTCGACGACCCGCTGGGCGCCGAACGACGTATCTGGACGACGCCGTCGACCACCCCATGAGTCGGCCGGACTTCCGCCACCGCACCGGGGTGCCCCGTCCGGCGACCTGACCGATGGGCCGCCGGTGCGGGCGTCTCGCCGCTCCAGGCCGCGAAGGACCCGCTCGGCGACCGACACCTCACCGGGGACAGCCGGATCGCACCTATGCTGAGCTGCGACGGAGCGACGGGAGGCGCGGATGCACAAGCACGGCATTCGGATGCCCGCCAGGGTGGCGGCGGCGGTGGTGGTGTCGGTGCTGATCGCCGTGGCGGCATGCGGTCACCAGGACGCGGCGACGAGGGCTCCTTCGGTCGGCGCCTCCCCGGATTCCTCTGATTCCTCCGTGTACGCCGCCGAGTTGGAGAAGAGCGACCTTCCCTGGAGCGGCAGTCCGAGCCCGTACAACGCCGAGGTGAAACTCTCCGACGGCCGCCGCGTGGCCCTGCACTACCGCCGGGGCAAGGGGCTCGTCGAGCAGCACTACAGCCCCCGGGCCAAGGCCTGGACCGAGCCGAAAGTCGTCTACCGCACCCGGACCGACGCCTGCCAGGGCATCCAACTGCGCACCAGGAACGGAACCGTGGCGGTGATCGCCGACTTCGGCTCCTACTGCTACGACGGTGAACCACCGACCGAGTCCATCGCGGCCGTCGGTGTCGGCAACCTGACCGAGTGGAGCGTCAACGTCACGAAGAACTTCGACGGTTGGGAACGGGCCACCGTCTCCGAGGACGGACAGCGGGTGGTCTTCGGGAGCGACCCCACGCTCAACTGGAGCCGGACCAAGGGGTTCGAGGGTCGGTGAGCCCCGATACGGTGACCGAATTCGGCCGCCGTCAGTCCAACTCGGCCCATGCGGCGACGAGTTCCGGCACGTAGACCGTTGCTTGAACCTCCGTGCACGCGCGCGACATGCGGGCACGCAAGGTGTCGAGGTCCGCTTCCTCGGCGGTGGTGATGCCGCCGCGTTCCATCACCGGCAGGAGACTGCGTGCCGACTCGGCGATCAGGGTCACCGCGGCCGAGTCGGGGCCGCCCGTGGGCACGGCGACCGCCACACGGGGATCGGACAGCCCCGAAAGCCTCAGCACATGGGCGAGGCGCTCACCCATGTCGGGGTCGCGGCCACCTTCCCTGAGCGCCGCGCAGATCCACTCCACGCTCCGCGTCACCAGTGGAACGTCGGGGACGGCGCGGGTCCTTGAGATGTTGAAGTCCTGGAATGTGACGACGCCACCACGACGCACTAACCCTGTCAGTGCTTTCACGGTCCCTATCGGATCGTCGAGGTGAATCAGGATCAGCCGTCCCACCACGGCGTCGAAGGACCCGGATGTGTCGAGATCGGCGAGATCACCCTGTTCGAAGGCGATGTTCTCGAAAGGGGACGCGGCCGCGTTGTCGCGTGCCCGCGCCAGGACCCCCGGTTCCCGGTCGACACCGAGGACTCGGCCGCTCGGGCCGACGATACGCGCGGCGCAGAGCGACACTTCCCCCGTACCGCAGCCGACGTCGAGGACGTGCATTCCCTCCTTCAACCCCGCTGTCCGCAACAGATATTCGGTGTGGCGGTCGTACAGAGAAGCCTGCATTCCGAGCCGGTCCGCCTCTTCGGAGGTATTTCCCATCACATAGGAACCGGGGTCTTTGTCTGCCATTCCTGATCCATTCCATTGCTTGAGGCATGCCCTGAGCGCGGCACGTCATCAATTACGGAGTGTAGGAATCGCCCGGTGGGCAGTCTTCGGCGCGATCATGGAGTGGGCGGGCGGATCTCTGTGGATTCCACAGTCGGGGTCAGCCTGTGATGCCGACGACCGAGCGGAGCAGGCCGGTGAAGGTGCGCGGATCGGTTCCGGTGAGCTTGTGCCACTGGCCGAGCCGGTAGGCCACCGTGTTGGGGTGGATCCGGAGCGCGTCGGCGGCGTGCGCGAGCGACAGCCCGGCGTCGGCGAAGGCGAGGACGGTCTCCGCCAACTGGGGCTGCTCGCCCGCGATCCGGCGGACGTCGGCGAACAGGGGAAGCAGCCGGTCCCGGCTGTCGACGAGGCTCGCCCGCAGCCAGACCTCCTCGAACGACGTGGCGCGGCCCCCTTGTCCGGCGACCACGAGGGCGCGCTCGGCGTCGGTGATGCTCATCTCCGCGCCGGCGAGTCCGGGCCGTCGGAGGCCGACGCCCACGGGTGCGTCGTCGCCAGCCAGTTTGATCACCCGGGTGACGAGGTCGGCCGGGTCCGCGCGTTGTGCGACGGCCACCATCAGTTGCCCGCTCAGACCGCAGGAGACTCTGCCGGGAACCTGCTGTGCCGCGCGTTGCAGCAGACCCAGGCGCCCTTCCGCGGCCCACACGGAGGCCGGAGTGCACAGGGCCTGGAACTCGCCGTCCGGGTCGAAGCCCAGCTCGCGGGCGATCTCGGCGGTCTGCTCGCGAGGTGCCCCACCGGTGCGGAGCAGTTCCAGGAAGCGTTGACGCAGACCGGCTTCGCGCCCGTACCGCGCGCCGGCCTCGTCCGCGTAGACGTCCGCTACGACGCCGCTCATCGCCTGGACCCACAACCACAGCGGCGCGACCAGCTCGATCGCGGTGTCCTCGGCCGCCGTACCGCGCGCCACGTCGCGCAGTTCGTCCCACAGCCCGCGGGCGACGAGGTGAAAGGTCGCGAGCACGTCCTGGGCGGGCAGACCGTAGTACGCCCTTCTGCGGGACGCGGACTGCACCTCCAGCAGTTGCTCGGCCGTCGGCTCCACACCGAGGGCGAGCCCGCGCAGCACGGCGCCGAGCCGGACACGCACCGTCTCGCGCTGCTCGGCCAGCGGCATGACCGCGTAGGAGGGGATCTCCCGCCTGATGTCGTCGGTGAACCCGTTGCTGAGCTCCTCGATGCGGGACTGCAGCGACTCGCACAGCAGGCGCAGCGGATCCCCGTCCGGTCGTACCGCGGAGAATGTCACGCCCGACACTGTCGAATCGACAACGATCCCCTGTCAAGCGTGCCCGCCCACGGTGACGGGAACGGGGCGGGCGGGGAACGGGGCCGTATACAGGTCGTCACGTGGCCGGCGGGCCCGTTCCTGGTGTGGTGGTATTCGTCGAGCGGGCGCCGGAGACGATGAGAAGAAGTCACGGCTGCGATGCGGAGAGGGTCCGGGGGCTCTGACGCGCCTGAGAACCGTGATCGGAGAAACACAGCTCGGGGATTTTCTGAAGGCTCGACGTTCTCACTTCCGTCCTCAGGACGTGGGGTGACCACGTACGGGGAGCGGCGGCGCGATGCCGGGATACGTTTCGGGCCTCGGTCTGGCCGCCAAGCTGGTGTCGGTCTTCGCCGTGCCCGGGCGGACAGGAGGCAGTGCGCACAGGGGAGTTGTAGCGCTGTTCGACGAACACGACGGCCGCCCGCTCGCGTTGATGGACGCCGAGCCGGTCACCGCCGTGCGCACTGCCGCCGTCGCGACGATCGCCATGAGGGCGCTGGCACGCCCTCACCCGGACCGGATCGCCGTACTGGGTACGGGAGTTCAGGCCCGCGCCCAGGTCGAACTCCTCGCGACGTTCGACGCCGACGCTCCTCTCGTCGTAGGCGGGCAGGACCCCGCCCGGCGGCTCGCGGAGCTGCACCCGAGCGCCTCCGCGGGATCGGTGGAGGAGGCTGCCCGGGGGGCCGATGTCGTGTTCTGCTGCACCAGCGTCCGCGAACCCGTGCTCGATCCGTCGTGGCCGGCCAAGGGCGCTCACATCGGCTCCGTCGGCGGTTCCCACGGCCACGAACTCGCCCCCGATACCGTCCGCGCCGGATCTCTCTTCGTCGAATGGCCGGGTGCCGCTGCCTCGGCTCCGCCGGCCGGGGCCCACGAACTGCAGGGCATCCCGTCACACCGGATCACCCTCCTCGGCTCGGTCCTCGACGGCCGTCATCCCGGCCGTCGTGAGCCCGCCGAGCTGACGGTCTTCAAGTCGACGGGGCACGCAGCGCTCGACGTTGCCGCGGCGGCCGTGGTCCACGATGTCGCCCGTGCTCGCGGCATGGGTACGGCTCTGGGGTTGTAGCGTCACCAGCGCCCTGTGCCGTGACCTCGTCGTCGGCCGGACCGCGGGTCGTCGCGCCCCTCTCGCAGGGTCTCGCCGCCGATGACGTGTCGATCTTCTGTGACCTGCTGGTTGTCTGGTGTCTCACCGCGATGTCACCCAAGATCAGTCTCAGTTCGATGCCATTTCCTCGGCGGAACAGTGAGTCTGCGGCTGAGCCACCGAGTACGAGGAGTGCATGTGAGCTCAGGTCGCGCACCGATGAGTTTCGCGTGCCGTGCCGGTCTGTACGCGTGAGACCGACTTACGGAAGGCTGGCGCCATGCGGAAACTGATCTACGGCATGAACCTGACTCTGGACGGCTACATCGCGGCGCCCGGTGACGACATCGGCTGGGGCGGACCGCCGAGCGACGAGCTGTTCCGGTTCTGGTCGGACCAGTTGCAGGCGACCGACCTGTCGCTGTACGGGCGCAAGCTGTGGCAGACGATGAGCTCCCACTGGCCGACCGGCGACCAGCAGCCGGGCGCCACCCCGGCGGAGATCGAGTTCGCGCGCCGCTGGCGGGACATGTCGAAGGTGGTGTTCTCCTCGACGATCGACAAGGTCGACTGGAACACCCGCCTGGTAACCGGCGACGCGGTTGCCGAGATCACCCGGCTCAAGGCCGAGGACGGCGGCCCGATGGACATCGGCGGCGCGACGCTCGCCGGGGCGGCCATGCGCGCCGGGCTGATCGACGAGTACGTGCTGGCCACCGCGCCGGTCCTGGTGGGCGGCGGCACACCGTTCTTCATCGCGCTGGACAACTGGGTGAACCTGAACCTGGTGGAGACGCGGACGTTTCCCGGCGGTGTGATCCTGACCAGGTACGAGACGAGGCGCTGAGCGCCAGTCCGGGATGCACGGGCCATATGCTCCGCGGGTGACACCCCCTGGGTGACCCGGACTACCGCCCGATTCAACGTCCAGAGTTCTCACCGAAGGTGGCAGTTTCTGGGCCAGGTCGAAAAAAATCGGGCCCGGGCGGCCCTGGAGCTGGTCTGGTTACTGGCCGTGCAGCCAGATCCGCAGCGGACCGACCGGCTCGAAGCCATGCTGGACGGCTGCCGCCAGGGCGTCGCCCTGCTCGTAACCGACCACCGGCAGGGTGGGGAACAGCCACGTGACTGCGTCCAGTACGACCGGCCAGGCCGCGTCGGGGCCGCCGCCCAGCGCGAAGACATTGGAGATTCCGACCGCTTGGTCGCTGCGGCTGGCCACCGCGCCGGTGACCACGCGGCCGTCGGCGGACTTCCCGGCGAGCACGAAGGTGGCGGGGTCGTCGAGTAGTTCGGGCTGGAAGAGGTCCGCGTTGCCATCCTCATCGTCCCAGGCGAGCGCCCAGGCGTGCAGCATGTCCGGGTCGCCCGCCACGTCCCAGGCGAGATCCGACGCGGGGGCGGGCGCACTCGCCGGGCGGTGGATCCATTGCGCCTCGAACAGCACCTGGAAGCCGGCCTCCGTCAGGTCGAGGTCGGCGAAGCTGTCCTTGACGGAGGCGCCGGGTGCGGCGGTGTCGATCCGGGACACCAACGCGGCTCGGTCGGCGCCCGGTACCAGCGTCACCGCGTCGGGGTAATACAGCGGCGTGCGAGACGGAGCGGCCCAGGCATGTGCCCCGAACTCGCCCGCCAAGCCGTGTGATCGGCTCATCGCCGCGCACCACTCGGCGTTGTTGCGGGCGGCGGCCCGGACCAGGAGCTGCTTAGGAGTCGTCACGAGTGCGGATCATGACGAATCTGGCCCGGCCCGTCGAACGATTTTCCGTTGCCCCCAAGAGGGACGCTCCGTCCGAAAGCCCGTCAGCCAACCGCTTGGGAATTACGGGCTCGTCGGCAAGGGCATCTGATCGGGAGCGATAGCGAGACGCCGTGCCGCATCGGCGGGCAGGCGGCTGTGGCCTCGCCAGTGCGGGGAGGCGAACAGGCGGGTGAGGACGACGGCTTCGGGATAGGTGGCCAGTTCGATCCGGGATGCGGACGGACGGTGAGGATCGCCGCACGGGTCCTCGCCCAGCAGGTTGAGTCGGCGGTTCCAACGCTGCTGCGGCGGTGTGCTGCCGACCTCATTGGTGAACCACTTGGTCAGGCGGTCGCGGGCATCGACGTAGGCCAGCGCGGTGGAGGGGTGGGTGCCCCGACGGACGATCCGCTGATGTCGGCGGTTGGCCCGAAGAACCTCGGGCAGTCGTGTGAGATTGTGCTGCTCGTCTCTTCTCGTCAGCCGCCGGCTTGCCTGAGCAGTTCGGCCGCGATGGTGAAGGGTGGTGCCGCCTTCGGGGACTTCCGGGCGTGGTTGACGATGGCCGCCTGGAGCGTGTGGTCGTCGGGCGACCGTGGGTAGGCGAGACGCACGGGCTTCTGCACCTCGGGGGACAGCTCTGTGAAGCGGCCACCGTCGGTGAAGACGCCCTTGTGGGTCAGGTAGGTCAGCAGGCCCATGCGGTCGGCGAGGCCGAGCGAGCTGTGCAGGGCGATGGCTTCCCAGACCCGGCTGATGTCGTCGTCGGGGATCCCGTGCTCGGCCAGCAGCTTCGCGGCGAGGTCCGCGCCTTCGACCTCGAAGCGGGCATTGCCCTCGGCGAGCGTCCCCAGCCCGAGGTCGTGCATGACCGTGGCCGCGAACAGAAGGCCCTCGTCGTACGCCGCATCGGTCAGCAGGCCTTCCTGCCGAGCGGTCAGCCGTGCGAAGTAGAAGCTGCGCAGGCTGTGTTCGGCGATCTGCCGGTCCACCGTCCCGTGCAGCACCGCGAGGGCCGCGTCGGCGACGTCACCGGTCGGTACAGCCAGAGGATCGTCCATGACCAGAACGTAAGCCACCGCCACCGCCCACAAAAGTGGCCCGAAAGACTGCCTCCGCTACGATTGGGCCATGATCGCCAATGGCGTGGCCATGTCCCTGCGTCATCACGTTCGTACTGAGCCTGCCCGGCGTGCTGCTCCTTGAGCTGGGCATCGCGGCGCAGATCTTCTCGATGGACCCGCACTACGAGCTGACGGGTGCGGCGTGGGAGCCGGTCCTGTCCGTGGCCCACTCGGGGCTCTACGTCACGGGTGCAGCCGGCCTTTGTGCGCTCGCGAAGGCAGACACTGTTGTCGGCTCCGGAGCGTTCGCCCTGGCGGCCGATGGGTCTTCTCGACGGAAGGGCCGCTACGACCCATTGGCAGGTGTCCGACCGGCTTCAAATGCAAGGGCGCGGTTGCTGGTGGCGCCGCCCCAACGCCCCGGCGGCCAGGCGCAATACACTGACCAGCTCCGCAGTCGGCCGAGCAGCCAGGAACTCGCCACCGTTCGGGACTGGATGCTCGACAACATGGCAGCGCCGATTACCGTCGACGATCTCGCCGCACATGCCTGCATGGCTCGGCGCACCCTGGTCCGCCGCTATCGCGAAGAGACCGGGACCTCCCCCATGGCATGGCTGGCCGACGCACGTATCGACCGTGCGCCTGACCGGAATCGGGAATCCAGCGTCTATGCGTGCGGCCTTCCACAGACGTGTCGGGACGTCACCTCAGGAGTACCGCGCTCTTTACCGGCAGAAGGCGCGAGCGGGCGAGACCGCCTATCCACTTCTCCGACAGCTTGCAGTTCGCGTGAATGTGCCAGGCGCGAGGCCGTGGTCGTCAGGATTCGGAAGGCGGGCAGCCGCAGGATTCGCGGTGCATGAACGTCGGGTTGATGGTGACCTTGCGCGGTGGCAGCGCGGGGGAGGCGATCCGGGACAGGGCCATGGAGACGGCCTGTTCACCGATGGACAGGGCGGGTTGGGCCATGGCGGTCAGCCGCGGGTGGAAGAGGTCGGCCCATTCGAAGTCGTCGAAGGACACGAGGGCCATGTCACCCGGAACCGCCAGACCCACGTCGCGTAGAGCACGCATGGCGCCGATCGTCATGCGGTTGTTGCCCACGACCAGGGCTGTGGGGGGCTCGGGGAGAGACAGGAGTTGTCCGATGGCGGCTGCTGCGCCTTCTTCGCTGGAGTCACCGTCCGCTTCGTAGGACGGGTCGGCGTCGATGCTGTTGCGGCGCAGGCCGAGCCGGTAGCCGTCGAGGCGTTCAAGAGTGGTGGTGAGGCCGTCACGTCCGGTGATCATGGCGATGCGGGTGTGTCCGACGGATGCCAGATGGTCCACGAGGATCGCGGTGGGTTCGGTGTTGTCGACGGCGACCTGGTCGATGGCCGCGGGAACGAAGCGGTCGATGGCGATGACGGGGACATCGACCTTGTCGGCGTACCGGATGGCCTGGGCCCCGTCGCCGGAGGCGGCCAGGATGATCGCGCTGACCCTGCGGCGCAGCAGCTCGCTGACCGCCTTGATCTCCGTGTCGGCGTCGTCGTGGGTGTCCGCCATCAGTACCGAGTACCCGGCGGCCGAGGCGTCCCGGTCGATGCCGTGGACGACGTTGCTGAAGTAGGGGTTGGACAGGGCGGACATGGCCAGGCCTATGGTCCCGTAGCCCGTACTGTCCAGGGCGCGGGCGACCGGATCGGGGACGTAGCCGGTCTCGGCGACGGCATCCAGCACCACGCGTACCGTCGCCGGGGCGACCGGCCGGGTCTTGTTGAGCACATGGGACACCGTCGATACGGATACGCCCGCCCGACGGGCCACATCGGACATGGTGGGTGTCTGTCGGGGTGCTCTGCCTGCCATGTCCGGATCTTATCCAAGCTCACTGAGCACGAGATCCGCCCGTGGGACGGTGCTGCGGATCAGTGAACTGGTGTCCTCGTCGACTCCCAGGGTCTTCGCGCGGGCGGCCTCAGCGGTGAAGCCGTAGCTGATGTAGCGGCGGGTGAGCCGCTCGCGCCGGGGCTCGGGGAGGGCGTCCAGGAACCAGCTCTCGTCCAGCAGGTCCTTGATCCGAAGCCAGGGATCCCGCGTGGCCAGCAGGAAGTTGCCGTCGACGACGACCAGCCGGTGGTGCGCCGCGACTTCGATCGCTCCTGCCACGGCGTCCTCGAGGTCGCGGTCGAATTCCGGCCACCACACGGTGTGTTCGGTTTCGGCACGCGTACGGCGCAGGAGGGCGACGAAGCCGTCGGCGTCGAAGGTGTCGATCGTGCCCTTCCTGGCTGACTGTCCCCGGGCCTCGATGATTTTGTGGGCGAGATGGAATCCGTCCATGGACACCGCCACCGCCAGCCCCGGCTGCTCCTTCTCCAGCCGGGCCAGGAGCTGTTCGGCGAACGTGGACTTCCCCGCGCCGGGCTCGCCGACGATGCCGAGGAGCGCCCGGCCGTCGCGGGCGAGGTGCAGGGCCCGCTCGGTGAGCGCGTCCGGGGAGGGACTGCCGTAGAGCGGGGTGCTGCTCGGGCCGGTTTCACCGTCGGTGCGGTTGCTGCCGGTGATCGTCATTCGGGGGACTCCGACGGGTGGTGGGAGGCGGGCTTCTCCTCGGGCATGTGCTGAGTCGTGCTCTCCAGGAGTGTGCCGTCGGCTTCCATGCGCAGTGCACCGGTCATCAGGCCCACCACTTCGGTCATCGTGCACGTCTCGGGCGAGACCACGGCGACGCGCCTGCCCAGACGGTGCACATGGATGCGGTCGGCGATCTCGAAGACCTGCGGCATGTCGTGGCTGATGAGGACGACGGGGACGCCCCGGTCGCGGATTCGGGCGATGAGGTCCAGGACCTGACGGGACTCCCGCACGCCGAGGGCCGCGGTCGGCTCGTCCATGATGATCAGCCGGGTGCCGAACATGGCCGCCCGAGCTACCGCCACCGCCTGCCGCTGGCCACCGGACAGGGTGCCGACGAGCTGGGTGATGTCCTGGATGGTGGCGATGCCGAGCCGGTCGAGCTGCTCGGCGGCCTGCGTGCGCATCTTCTTGTGGTCGAGCATGCGCAGTCCCGAGCCCAGGAAGCCCTCACGGCGCAGGGGCCGGCCGAGGAAGAGATTCGTGGCGATGTCCATCTGCGGGGCGACGGCGAGGGTCTGGTAGACGGTCTCGATGCCTGCCGCGCGTGCGTCGCGCGGCCCGTGGAAGTGGACCGGCCGGCCGTCCAGTTCGATGGTTCCCGCGTCCGGGACGAGGGCTCCGGTGAGGGCCTTGATCAGGCTCGACTTGCCCGCACCGTTGTCCCCGACGACGGCGAGGACCTCACCGGCGCGGATCTCGAAGTCGGACTCGCTGATGGCCACGACATTGCCGTAGCGCTTGACCAGTCCGCTCGCGCTCATCACCACGTCGGCGGTGTGCGGCGCGGGTGCCTGGGCGGATGCGGCGTCGGATCGGGGCTGGTTCATGCTGCCCTCCTGCGGACGACCCGGTCGACCGCGACGGCGACGATGACCAGGATGCCCGTGGCGACCTGCTGGTAGAGGCTGTCGATGCCGGCCTGGGTCAACCCGTTGGTGAGGACGGTGACGACCAGGGCGCCCAGTACGGTGCCGGGGATGCCGCCGCGCCCGCCGAAGAGACTGGTGCCGCCGATCACCACGGCGGTGATGCTGTCCAGGTTGCCGGTCTGGAAGGCGTTCGGGTCGGCGTTGGGGATGCGGCCGAGTGCCTGCCAGGCGGCGATGGCGTAGACGAACCCGGCCAGCACGTACACGCTCAGCAGGGTGCGCCGGGTGTTGATGCCGGTCAGCCTGGCGGCTTCCTCGTCGTCGCCGACGGCGTAGACGTTGCGGCCCCAGGAGGTCTGGGTGAGCAGGAACCACAGACCGACGATCAGGACGATCGCCACGCCCATGCCGTAGGTGACCTCGATCTGGCCGAACAGGTAGGAGCGCTTGCCCAGGAAGGTCAGCACACCCGAGGAGACGGCGAAGCTCTCGCCGTTGGCGAACAACTGGCCGGTCGCGGTCAGCACGCTGAGGACGCCGAGGGTGACGATGAAGGGAGGCAGTCGCAGCCGGGTCACCAACGTGCCGGACACGGCACCGACGGCCGTGCACAGCAGGACACCGACGAGGAGGGCGAGGCCCCCGGGCATGGAGTGCTGGCCGAGCTTGGCGATGACGAGGGTGCCCAGGACCATGATGGCCGCGTTGGCCAGGTCGATGCCGGCGGTGAGGATGATGAGGGTCTGGCCGAGGGCGAGCGTGCCGACGACCAGGAACTGCTCCACGATCAGCGACCCGTTGTCGAGGTTGAAGAACGTGTCGGTGGTCAGCGCGAACACGATCACGGCGATGACCAGCGCGGCCAGCGGGCCCGCCGCCGCGTTGCCGATAAGTCGCGCGAGCAGGGACTTGGCCGGGGGCCGGGCGGTGGGGGCCTCGGGCGTCGTGGGGGAGGTGTGCGTGGTGGTCACGGATCAGCCCCAGCAGTTCTTCAGACCCCAGGCGGTGTCCTTGGAGTCCAGTCCGGCCACGGGCTTGTCGGTGATCAGTTGGGACCCGGTGTCGACGAACCCCGAGGGCTTCTTGGCGGTCTTGGCGAAGTCCACTACGGCGTCGACGCCGTCCTGCGCCATCTTCTTCGGGAACTGCATGACCGTGGCCGCGAACTTGCCGCTCTTGACGTTGCCCACACCCGTGCACGAGCCGTCGATCGAACCGATGACGACACCTGTCTTGCCGCTCAGCGCCTGAGCGGCGCCGGCGGCGGCAGGCTCGTTGATCGTGTAGACGGCGTTGATCCCGTGATCGCGCTGGTACAGGTTCTCCATCGCGGTCTGGGCCTTGGTCTGGTCGCCGTTCGTGACGGCGGTTCCCTTGATCTCCGAGGAGCCGCTGGTGATGCCGAAGCCCGCCAGGAAACCCTTGTGCCGCAGGTCGTCCACGGTGGAGCCGGGCGTGCCGTCGAGCAGGACGACGGCGGGCTTCTTGCTCCCCAGCGCACCCTTGACGTACTTGCCCTGCTTGACGCCGGCGGCCTCGTTGTCCGTGGCGAACGTGGCGTCCACGGCACTGGCCGGATCGGTCGCGGTGTCCAGCGCGATGACGAGGATGCCCTTGTCGCGGGCGGCCTTGATGGCGCCGAGTACGCCGGTGGAGTTGCTCGGGGTGATGAGGATGCCCTTGACGCCCTGGGTGACCAGGTTGTTGATCGCGTCGACCTGGCCCTGGTTGTCGCCGTCGAACTTGCCCGCGAGGGCGATGAGCTTGGCGCCCTTCGCGTCCGCCTCGGCCTGCGCGGACTCACGCAGCTTGACGAAGTAGGGGTTGGAGTTGGTCTTGGTCACCAGCCCGATGGAGACCTTGCCGCCTGAAGAGGCGCTGGTGTCCGACCCACCGCTCTTGGTCGACGTACAGCCGGCGACCAGCAGGGCCGCTCCCGTCACGGCGATGACCGGCACTCTGGAGGGGAAACGCAGATGTCCCATGATCTGCTCCTTTCGGCCGTGCAGATCTCCCTCGACCTGCGGGCTGTCGCACAACCTAGCGGCCGGAAACGCGCCTGCATAGTCATTGCGCAAAGCTTTGCGGGGTGCATTTTGAGGCCTTTGTGAATCTTGTTGCGATTTTACGGTCGCAAGTAGGCGGCGGCAGGGGCTGTCAGCGCGGCCGTCGGTGTGGGCGCCGGGTCAAAGGGACGTCACGCGTGAGCCGGTCCGGTCGTGTGATCGGGGGAGCTGAAAACCACGGCAGCCCCGATCGCGAGGACTGCGCGCCCAGTGACGGAGCCGAACACGGCAGGGAGCCTGTCCGCCTGCCTTCCTGGTCAGCCGTGTTCTTGCGGCGTGGTGGACCGTGCGCCCTCCGGGTGGCCGTGGAGGGCGCCGGATAACGCCCCTTCTACGCCGGGCGTGAGAGCTCGGTGGCCGCCGTGGAGATCTGTTGCTGCAGGTGTTCGGGCAGCGGCGGCCCATTGACCGAGTCGACGAGTTCTTCGGCCAGTGTGTGGAGTTTGGTGTTCGTGTGCTGGGACGCGTCGACCAGAACGCTCCAGGCGTCGTCGGGGCTGAGGCCGAAGGAGGCCATCAGGACTCCGCGGGCCAGGTCGATGACCGGCCGGGTCAGCATGGCGCGCTTGAGCTGGGCGACCTCGATACGCAGCTCTTCGGTGTCGTCGTCCAGCCCGTTGTTCTCCGTCATGAGGCCGTGTGTCGTGGCGGAATGTTCGTGCCGGTGGTGGACGACTCCGTTGACGGGCGTACAGGCGTGGGTGAACAGGGACGACGTGTCGGTGAGGGCGAACAGTCTCTCGATCCCGGGGCTGGCGGACCGGACGGCGAGTGTCTTGCCGTTCGCCACGGCGATTCGGCGGACGCGCAGCAGGACGTTGAGACCGGAGCAGTCGCAGAAACCGACTCCGGCCAGGTCGAGGTCCACGCCTTCGGACGACCGGGCCAGTGCCAGGCCCAGGGCACGCTGCAGCGTCTGCTCCGTATCGATGTCGATCTCGCCGGAGACTGCTACGACCGTCCGCCCCCCAGCCGGACGCGTCACGATCTCCAGGAAAGCCGATGGGGCAACTGCCCCTGGAACGCGCGGTGTTACTCGGACAGATGGGCTGCTGCTCCTGGGCGGAGCGGAAGGTTCGTGGTCCGGCATGGCAGTCGCTCCCGAAGCGTTCGCCTGTCCTTTGCCGGTACAAGTCTCATCCGGAGCCTGAAACACGTCAAGAGATACATGAAATCTATTTCGCGTCTTTGAATGCGTGAACCCTGCGCCCTATGCTGGGGTGCATGGGTGAAGCATCCGAGACGCACACAGGATGGACGTTCCTCACCAGTCATGCCCGGGTGTTGGCCGCGATCGCCGAGGATCACCGCACTCGCATCCGTGACATCGCCGCGCGGTGCAGGCTCACTGAGAGGGCCGTCCAGAAGATCATTTCCGATCTGGAGCAGGACGGCTATCTCACCCACACACGGGAGGGGCGCACGAACACGTATCGCATCGAGCCGGGGACCATCCTTCGGCACCCGGCTGAGGCGGGGATGACGGTCGAAGCGCTGCTGTCCGCGCTCGCGCAGCACGACGCGCAGCGTGACGGACGGCAGCCGCGGTCGCCTGCGGCACTGCCGCGCGAGCGCGACTCCGAATCCGCCAGGTGACGACGGCGCCCTGACCGCTGGATCGCCTGGCCGCGCGCCCGCCGTGAACGGGGCGCGGCTCAGGGCGGTCGACCGTTAACTCTGGCGCCGGAGTTGTTCCGGAATGAGCGCGTGATGGCTGTCGCGGTGGCTGAAACGGCTGACGCCGCATGAGGTCGCATGAGGGAGGGGTCGGTCGGCAGAGCCGTGACGGTGCCTGCCGGTCGTGCGCCGACCACGCCGCTCGTCGGTTTCTGCTTCGGTCGGCCGTGGGGAGTGGCCGGCGGGCGAAGTTCGCGTCGCCGATGACCGCGCCTTCGTCGGTGCGGTGTACCGGGTATTCGTGGACGATCGCCTTGGCCGGCCCTGGGGAGGGGAAGAAGGCGGCCGCGACGTCGGGCCAGGTGACGGGGGTGACGGGGCCGTCGGCCTCGATGATGCCGACGGCCCAACCATTGCCCTCGTCGTGGTTGCTGCCGATGGGCACGGGGATGTGGTGGTAGTGGCCGACGGCGATCGCCGCCGCGGGGTCGGTGGGCAGCAACTGGGCGGTGTAGGCGGGCTGTTGGTCGGCGTCCTGGGCCGCGAGCAGGCGGGGGACGGTCACGCGCCGCAGGCAGGCAGGGACGTCGCGGGCGGAGCCGCGGCCGCCCTCTGCCGCGAGGTCCGCGCTCGCGGCGCGAGCGGTGGACAAGGCCTCCGCGTTCGCCCGGTTCCTCTACAAGGGCGGCAAGGCCACGTTCGCCGACAAGGCACGCGGGCGGGCAGATCCTCACGGCTTCCGGTCTGGACTGGACGCCGGCCCACCCGGTGCTGCTGACCGATCCCAACTACCTTCACCTGCCACTCGTCGCCGACTGCGTCCCAGCGGCGCAACTGGCCGGGAGCACGTCACGTTCGGTGACGTTCCAAGCCCACACCGGGAACGTCGGTGACTACGTCCTGTTCAGTCAGACCGTCACCTGCCCCACGGGGACGTACGCGTTCGGCGGCGGCTACTTCGTGGATAGTTCGGGCTCTCCGACACCCGCGGGCTACAACATGCAGGCCGACGCACCGACGGCGGACCAGACCGGCTGGTCGTTCGCCACCTTCGCGAGAAGCGGTGCCGACACCATGGTCGTCACGACGCAGTGCGCGCCCCAGCCGGCCCCCACGCTGGTGTCCACGCCGTACCCCGTCAACGGCTCGGCCGGCGGCTACGGCAACTGCCCCGCCGGTCATGTGCCGTTGTCTGGCGGCGCCTCCCTGGATCCGCCGGTACTGAACAGCACGCTCGTCTACACGGAGGTCGTCCGGAACACGGCTCCGTACCTCTCGGGGTGGTACGCCTCGGCATCCACCAACTATCCGGGTGTCGTCCTGCGGGTAGTCTCGCAGTGCCTGTGAACGGCACATCCCCGCCCCCCGGCCGGGACGACCGGCCGTGCGGGCACCACCGACCAGGTCATTCGGCAAGGAATCATGACCTACGCGAAGACGCGCCACTGCACGATGGGCAACGCCGCGCAGGCCCGGCTCACTGGCTGACCGGGCTTCAGGTGACACTGGCCCTGGCCAAGGCGTCGGACAGCGGGTTCTGGCGCATAGGGAGATCGGTCGCGGAGAGTTACGGCGATGTCTGATGGCGAGGTTGCGTCCACGGGAATGGTGTACGGGTTCGCCCTGATCCGGGTTGCTCCCCGAACTCATTCGCGCGGTACGCGAGTGGTAGTCAGTGCTCAGGCTCACCTCGTCTGAGCTGTGTAAGAAGCGGTTGTCGTTCCGATCTTGAGCGGTGTCGGTCGAACAGGAGTCTGGATCGGGCGACTTCGGTGGGTGCCGGGCAGAGCGTCGGCGACAGTGCCGCCGCTGAGTCCGAGGCCCGGCACCCCGTCGGTCACGCCCGCACCCAGGAGGGTTGCCCCGGCGACGTCGGGTAACAGGCCGTACTCGCCGCCGCCTTGGAAGCGAGCGGACGACAACTAAAGTTTACATTACCTCACACGTTAACTAAAGTTGTCGCATGTCCCCATTCGAGATCACTCCCGAAGAACAGGCAGAGCTCGACAAGGCTCTCTACGACGCCCTCAACCCACTCGCCTGGGCTTTGCGCTCCCGCGCGTCGGGGCTGTCCGAGGAGCACATGTGGGACGCGGACCCCGTCGAGGTGACGCTGTCCGTACTGGCCGGCTGGAAGGTGATCGACACGGAGGTCAAACGGCTGACGGCGATCGCGGCGGGCACTGCCGGGTCCTACGGCGCGAGCTACGAACAGATGGGTTCCGTGTGGGGCATCACGCGTCAAGGCGCTCGCAAAAAGTGGCCCGAAGCCATCAGCCGCCCGGTGACCACAGCGACGCGGACGAGCAACACACTCGAACTGTGTGGCGGAACGGCCGAATTGAAGCAGGAACTCTCGTCCGGCCGCTGGCGATGGAGCGCCAAAGGCGCGGACGCAACGCGTGGGGCGGCCGACGCCGGCATCTGGTATGCGACGAAGGAGGAGGCCGCAGCCCATGCAGGGGCCTTCCTGAAGGAGCATGCCTTGGCCGGGCCCAAGTAGCCGTTGTTGCCCCGATCTTGAGCAATGTCCGTCGAACGGGAATCTCGATCGGATGGTCGCGGGGTGCTCGGCGCATACGAGCAGGGCCTCCTGAACAGCTCGTTGGTGTCGAATCATCGAGCAACATCCGGAGGCCCTGGTGCCGCAGTGCTCCGTCACCCTGACGTGCGACTGTCTGGCTCACCGGTTCGGAAACGCCGCCGACAACGGGACACGGCTGCCGTGCTGTCCGGCGGACATGATGGACATGACGGACACGGAGTGGGCGGCGATGAGGCCGTTGCTGCCGGTGCTCGGCTGGATGGCGCGGCCGGGGAAGCCGGCCGGAGGTGTACTGCCACCGGGCGATACTCGACGCGATCCGCTACCTGGTCGACAACGGCATCAAGTGGCGGGCGACGCCTGCCACTTGATGCCGTGGGGCCGGGTCTACGCGTTCTTCCGCCGCTGGCGCGACCGCAGCCTGGTCGTCGACGATCAGCGCACGGATGTGCGCGGAGGGGACGGCCATGGATCGATCATGCCTCAAGGTGAAAGGGCTGTTTTGGCCTCGAAGGGCTCGGGCTAGGTGTTGCCGGTCACGAGGCTGATGGTCCCGGCAGAGTGTCGGGCACCGCCGTTGGATCCTCGAGGGTCATTCGCGGCGCTTGGTGAGCCTGGTACTGAGGTCCCAGAGCTTCTGCTGGATGCTCGCATCGTAGGCGTCGGTGTGCGCCTTCGCGGTTCGGGTGCGGTCATGGAACTGCCCGGTTACCCCGTCGAGTTCGGGGGCGAGGATGAGGCGCAGGGTGGCCTGCAGGCCGGTTTCGAGGGAGTCGATGCTGTAGCCGACCGATTCCAGGACCATCTTGGTCGGCATGTAGGTGGCCGGGTGCAGGCTGTTGACCGTGACCCGGTGTGGGTCGAGTTGTCGGGCGAGCGCGAAGCCGGTGGTGATCATGGCCAGTTTGGACTGGCCGTAGGCGCGCATGCCCGAGTAGCCGTGTTCGAGGGTGGGGTCGTCGAAGTTGATCGGGGCCTGGCCGATCGAAGCGACGTTGACGATACGGGCGGGTGCTCCGCGGTCGAGCAGCGGCAGCAGGTCCTGGGTCAGCGCGAACGGGGCGAGATGGTTGACCGCGAAGCGGAGCTCATGCCCGTCGACGGTGAGTCGGCGGTCGGTCCCGTCGGGTTCGCCGCCGCCGATGCCGGCGTTGTTGACCAGCACCGAGATGTGATCGGTGAACTCGGTGATCTCGTCCGCGAGACGGTGTACTTGCGCCACCTCGGAGAGGTCGGCCCGGATCGTGTGGATCGAGGCCGGTGCGCCGGCCAGCGTGGTGGCCAGTTCATCGAGTCGGCTCTGGTTGCGTCCATGGAGGATGAGCGTCGTAGCGGGCCGGCGTGCGAGGGCGCCGCTGATTGCGCGGCCCAGCCCGTCGGTTGCACCGGTGATGACGATGATTCGATCGGACATGCGCTACTCCTCGCCGCGGTGTTCGGTCAGCAGTCGTCGGATGGTGGTGATGTCGTCCTGGCCGAGCAGACCCTCGGTGGCGAGGACCCGGTACCAGATCAAGCCGAAGACGAGGTCGGCGGCGAAGGCTGCCGTCAGGTGAGCGGGCTTGTCGCCGCGGACTGCGGCCCGCTTGACGATGGTCTCGAGCGCGGCCCTGCGTT
Organism: Streptomyces sp. NBC_01478; assembly: GCF_036227225.1. Classification (GTDB taxonomy): domain Bacteria; phylum Actinomycetota; class Actinomycetes; order Streptomycetales; family Streptomycetaceae; genus Streptomyces. The sequence goes on from NZ_CP109444.1 coordinate 11,273,781, forward strand.
TGGTCAGGAAGCCGTCCTGGAAGCGGCGCCGGAAGTCTGCGTCGCGCTGCGCCTCGGCCATCAAGGAACGCAGGACGGGGATCACTCCTGGGAAGGCCATCAGGGCGGCGGAGTCACGCAGGAACGCGTCCAGTTCCGCGTCGAATGAACCCCGGTCCGCAGTCGAGACCTTCAGATCCGCCTTGAGCGCCAAGGCTTCGAGCAGGACGTCCGCCTTTGTGGGCCACCAGCGGTACACGGTCTGCTTGCCTGCTCCGGCGCGGGCGGCGATGCCCTCGATGGTGAGGTCGGGGAAGCCGACCTCGGTCGTGAGCTCGTAGGCCGCGGTGAGGATCGCGAGCCTCGTCTCCTCGCTCCGCTTGCGGCCGCGGGCGGGTGTCGTAGCGCCGGTCATGAGGGTCAGACTAACCCATTATCGAGACGTCACGTCTAGAAATGCTGCTACTCTCATGCGAGACGTCACGTCTCGGAATAAGGAGTGAGCATGACCACTGCACTCGTGATCGGTGGCACGTCGGGGGTCGGACTGGCAGTCGCCCGACAACTCGCCAGCCGAGGACACGCGGTCCACATCGCCGGACGGAACACAGGGCGGCTCAACCGGGCGACCGCGGCCATCGACGGAGACGTCCATGGGCACGTTCTCGACGCCGCCGACGCGGAGGCGGCCGCGGCGCTCGCGGCGAAGATCGCCCCGATCCGCCACCTCGTCATCACGCTCGCCGGGAAGGGCGGGGCCGGTCCGCTCGGCGACTTGCCGCTCGACGGACTACGGCAGGCGTTCGAGGAGAAGTACTGGCCCACCGTCACCGCACTCCAGGCCTCGCTCGCTCACCTCAGCGAGGACGCCTCGATCACTCTCGTCGGAGCCGTCACGGCGAGGGCTGCCCTGCCCGGCACAGCCGGGATCGGCTCGCTCAACGCCGCCGTCGAAGGGCTCGTCCAACCGCTCGCCGCCGAACTGGCGCCGATCCGGGTCAACGCCGTCTCACCGGGATACATCGACACGCCCTGGTGGGACGGGCTCGCCGCCGGGGACCGATCCGCGTTCTTCAAGCAGGCCGCCGACGCCCTGCCCACCAAGCGCGTAGCCACCGCCCCGGATGTCGCCGAAGCCATCGTGCTGCTGGCCACCAACCCCAATATCACCGGGACCGTCATCGAAACAGACGGCGGCGCACGCCTCACCGCCTGACACTTCTTCACCCTTGCCCAGCCGCCGCACCGTCGTGATACGGAACGGCTTCAGTGAACTGGCCGAGCAAGGCCAGGGCGTTGGTGGGAAGCCTCCGCTTGACGGCGGCCCGGTTCCCCGACGACGCGGCGCTGCACGCGCTGGTGGGTGAACTGAGCGCCAAAGGCGGCGAGTTCGCCTCGATGTGGCCGATCACCGCGTCAAGTCCACCATGTTCGCCTCGTACGACATGCGGCATCCGGTCGTGGGCCTGCTGACGGTCGTCCGGCAGAGCCTCGGTCTCGGGCGTGGCATCAGCATCGTGGTCACCACCATCCCGGCGGGCTCACCCCCTCGTCGTCGCACAGCCGCCCCACCGTCGTCCTCACCGCGACGGACGGACTCCGGAACCCCACGTCCATCGCCCTGCGCGGCGACACGGCCTACGTCCTGAGCGCGGCCTACGTCACCGCCGAGGACCCCAACCTGTTGCTCGCCCACCTGAACCGGTGAGTGCGGCAGCGCCCAGCTCCCCGTCGACCCGCTCACCCCCGCAGCGGACGTTCCGGGCAGCGGGCAACCTCACCCGCACGCCATGGCGGAGCCGGCGCGGGGCCGCCCCGAAGGCCCCGTCTCCACCATCAGCCACCCCATCCGACCCCCGCCCCAACTGTGTATCCACAGAAAGGGCTTGCCGCCGTCGCCCTGAGACTGGCAGCATCGCTGCCTTCATCACTCCGAACAACGGGTGGTGGCCATCAAGGAGGTCCGGTGTCCAAGCGGTGGCTGTTCCTGTCGGCGGCCGCGGTACTCATCGTGGTCTCCCTGGCCCTGGTGCTGCTGCCCGGCCACAAGGACGACGAGGACGTGAAGTCCGTGGCGGGAAGTGCCACTTCCGTGCCTTCGGCCACCGTCTCCGCGGCCAAGTCGCCCTCGCCGAGCGGTACTTCGTCCGCCTCCGCGCGGGCGAGTGCGACCCCGTCGAAGAAGCCGTCGGCGACACCGACCGCCCACGCGACCACCGCCTCCGCCGCGCCGGCGGCCACAAAGGCCGCTCGACCGGCCTCGGGCACAGCCTCGTTGGCCGGCCGCATCCGCCCCGGTGTCACCTACCGAGGGGTCGCCACCTTCTACGACGCGGACGGCGGCGGCGCCTGTCTGTACGACCCGAGCGACGACGTCCTGACCGGCGCGATGAACACCACGGACTACGAGGCGTCCAAGGCGTGCGGGGCGTACGTGGTGGTCCACGCGGCAGGCGGCGCCAGCATCACGGTCCGTATCACCAACGAGTGCCCGGGGGACTGCGCCCCCGGCCAGATCGACCTCAGCGCACAGGCCTTCGCCAAACTCGCCGCCCCTTCGGCCGGCCGGATCCCGATCACCTGGAACCTGGCGAGCCCCAGCACCTCCGACACGATCTCGATCCGCTACAAGACCGGTTCCACCCGCTACTGGTGCGGCATCCAGGCGATCGGCCACCGAAATCCCTTGGCCCGCCTGGAAGTTCGCGCGGGCAGCGGCTGGCGTCAGTTGGCGCGCGCCGACTACAACTACTTCCTCTCCGAGGACGGCACCGGCTGCGGCGGCGCGCTCCGGCTCACCGACATCTACGGCGAGCAACTCACCGTCCCCGCACTCGCGGTGCGAGCGAACGTCACACAGGCCACGCGGCTCCAGTTCGCCCAACACTGACCCCCGCTCAGGAGCTGGGCGCGCGCGATCCGTCACCGGTCAGCGTGCGCCGCAACCTGACCTCGTCCGAACTGCCGGGCACCGCGGTCAAGATGACGATCTTGAGGTCGGAGTCACCGTCCGTCAGAACATCGCAGTCCACTTCCACGGGCCCGACCTCGGGATGCTCGACCGTCTTGCGGTCCTCGCGATGTGCGGCCACCGTGCCGCTCGACCACAGCCGGGCGAACGTCGGGTTGCCCGCGGTGAGTTGACGGATCAGCTCCGCGAGGCGGACGTCGTGCGGGAAGCGGCCGGTGGCCCGGCGCAGGTCGGACACGATCGCGAGATCCGAGGCGTCGCCGTTCCGCACCAGCACCGGCCACGAGGCGATCCGTACGTCATGTACGTCGTCGCCGGAACCGACCGGGAACCGCTCGCGAGCGAAGTTCCGTTGCTCGGGCGGCTTGGCCGACGGGTCACCGAGCAGCGCCGCCCACCCGGGGTTCCACCAGATCATCTGCCAGTCGGCGGCGAACACGGCGACGGCGACGTCCCCGAGCCGGTTCAGCACGCGATGCACCCCTGACGGCAGGTGGTCGGGGATCGGCTCGTCGTTCGGCGGGACCAGTCCGGCCATGCGGTAGAGGTGCTCCCGTTCGACGGCGGTCAGTCGCAGCGCCCGGGCCAAGGAGGCGACGACCTGGGCCGAGGGCGCCGTGGACCGCCCCTGCTCCAGACGCACCACGTAGTCGACCGACAACCCGGCACGCTCGGCGAGTTCCTCGCGGCGCAGACCGGTCGCACGCCGGGACCGACCGGACGGCAGCCCGACGTCGGACGGGGACAACCTCTCCCGCCAGGCACGGATCGTCGCACCCAGCCCGAGCCCGATGCCTTCGTGTGTCGCCATGTCCTCCATCTTCCTCCCCCTCCGATCCTGGTAATGCCGTTCCTACGGTCGAAGCGTCCCTGGTGGGGCACCCGCACGGCGCGGACGATGGACGCATGACCACCACGTTCATCACCGGAGCCAACAAGGGCCTCGGCCACGAGACCGCCCGCCGCCTCCTCGCCCTCGGCCACACCGTGATCGTCGGAGCCCGCGACCAGGAACGCGGTGCGGAGGCGGCCGCCGCACTCGGTGCGCGGTTCGTCCGTATCGACGTCACCGACGACGCCTCCGTCACCGCCGCCGCGGCCGACGTCGCCGCACACGAAGGTGTCCTCGACGTCCTGATCAACAACGCCGGTGTACACGGCCCGCACGGCGATCCCGCGGAGCTGACCGGCGCCGACGCGCTCGCCGTCTTCGACGTCAACGTCTTCGGAGTGGTCCGGACGACCACCGCCTTCCTCCCGCTGCTGCGCCGCTCACCCGACCCGGTCGTCATCAACGTCAGCAGCGGTATGGGCTCGCTCGCCATCACCCACGACCCTTCGCGGATCGAGTCGTCCGTCGTCGCGCCGCTCTACACCGCCTCCAAGGCGGCCCTCACCATGCTGACCACCCAATACGCCAAGGGCCTCAAGGACGTTCGCGTCAACGCCGCCGATCCCGGCTACACGGCGACCGACCTCAACGGCCACAGCGGCCCCCAGACCGTCTCGGAGGGAACCGACGCGATCGTCCGGCTCGCGACCGAGGAACCCGGCGCCGGCTCGGGCCGTTTCATCGACCGCGACGGCCCGCTCGCCCTGTCCTGAACCCGACCCCCGCAACACTCCTGACACAGCTTGGTTTCCTTGGGTGCTACCGGCGGTAACAACTGAGGTGTCGCGGCACGTCCCACGTGTCGGGCACACCTCCCGCACCTCCCGTATCTCATCCGGAAGGCACCCCATGGAGAACTCGGCCCCCACAGCGATCAGCCGACGAAGAGCCCTGACGGTGGCCGGCGGTGTCGCCGCCGGCGCCGCCCTCGCGGCCCACGCGGCACCGGCGTTCGCGGCCGGCACCTCGGACGCCGACGCCATCGTCGTCGGCCACGGCCTCGCCGGTCTCGTCGCCACCTCCGAACTGGTCGCGGCGGGAAAGAAAGTGCTGCTCCTGGACCAGGAACCCGAGTCCAACCTCGGCGGCCAGGCGTTCTGGTCCTTCGGCGGACTGTTCCTGGTCGACTCCGACGAGCAGCGGCTCATGGGCGTCAAGGACTCCCAAGAGCTGGCGTGGCAGGACTGGTTGGGCACGGCCGGCTTCGACCGCGGTGTCGACGACCCGACCGGCCAGGACTACTGGGCCCGCAAGTGGGCCGAGGCGTATGTGGACTTCGCGGCCAACGAGAAGCGGTCCTGGCTCTACGGCCTCGGCATCCGCTGGTTCCCGATCGTCGGCTGGGCCGAGCGCGGCGGCGGCCTCGCCGACGGACACGGCAACTCGGTGCCCCGCTTCCATGTCACCTGGGGCACCGGCCCGGCCGTGGTCGAGCCGTTCGAGAAGAAGGTGCGCGCCGGCGTCGCGAGCGGCAAGGTGGTCTTCAAGTTCCGCCACCAGGTCAACGAGATCGTCCGCACCGGCGGAGTCGTGACCGGAGTCCGCGGCTCGATCCTCGAACCCAGCACCGCCCAGCGCGGCAAGGCCACCTCCCGCACCGTGGTGGGCGACTTCGACCTCAAGGCCCCGGTCGTGATCGTCACTTCGGGCGGCATAGGCGCCAACCACGACCTCGTACGGCAGAACTGGCCTGCCCGGCTCGGCACCCCGCCCAAGACGATGATCACCGGTGTGCCGGCGTACGTCGACGGCCGGATGCTGGGGATCGCCTCGGCGGCGGGCGGCCGTATCGTCAACCCCGACCGGATGTGGCACTACACCGAGGGCCTCAGGAACTACGACCCGATCTGGCCCAACCACGGCATCCGCATCCTCCCGGGACCGTCCTCGATGTGGTTCGACGCCACCGGCAAGCGGTTCTCCGCCCCCGACATGCCGGGCTACGACACCCTCCACACGCTGGGCTCGATCACCGCCGGCGGCTACGACTACTCGTGGTTCGTCACCACGAGCAAGATCATCGCGAAGGAGTTCGCGCTCTCCGGTTCCGAGCAGAACCCGGACCTCACCAACAAGGACATCCTGATGCTTCTCTCGCGCATCTGGCAGACGCCGGAGCCGATCGAGAAGTTCAGGAAGAACGGCGTCGACTTCATCACCGCCACCACGCTCTCCGAACTGGTCCTCGGAATGAACAAGTTGACCGGCGACGGCCTGATCAAACTGGCCGACCTCCAGCGACAGATCGAGGCCCGGGACCGGGAGATCGACAACCCGTACTCGAAGGACGCCCAGGTGATGGGCATCCGCAACGCCCTTTCCTACCCAGGGGATTCGCTCAGCCGTACCGCCGCGATCCACAAGATCCTGGACCCGAGCGCCGGACCGCTGATCGCCGTCCGCCTCAACATCCTCACCCGCAAGACACTGGGCGGCCTGCAGACCGACCTCTCGGGCCGGGTCCTGGACGCGACTGGGGCGGCAATTCCCGGTCTGTACGCGGCCGGTGAGGTCTCCGGGTTCGGCGGCGGGGGAGTCCACGGCTACCGCTCGATGGAGGGCACCTTCCTCGGCGGCTGCCTGTTCTCCGGCCGTCAGGCGGGCCGCGCGGCGGCTGCCGCGCTCTGAGTGCTACGGCCGCTCTCCGGCCCTCGGCAACTCGGGCACGTCCAGCTCGAGTTGCCGACGGGTCAGCCGAGGACGAGCGGCAACTTCGCGGCCAGCGCGCCCAATTGGGCGCCCTCCGCATCTGTCGGAACCCGCCGTCCGGTGCCGACGAGCAGCGCGTCCCGGTCGGAGAACGCCTCGGGGAAGGCGGCCCCGGCGATCCTCTCCAGCAGCGCGCGTGACCCGGCGAGCGCTTCCGCGGGCGGCCCCGCCGCCTCCGGGAGGTGGGCGACCAGGTCGAGGTGGTGCAGCGTCCACTCCAGGACGTACGCGGAGAGGTAGTCGCCCGCGGTGAGAACCTCGTCCTGGGTGCTGACCCGCAGCTCGGGATCGGCGAGTCGGGCGGCGCGGCCGGCGGCCGAACCGACGTCGTCCAGATGGAACTTGAGCAGCCGGGGGTCCTCGTACGCGGCGGCCAGCCGGACGATCAGCGCGTCGAGCGGGTCGTCACCGGTGGGCCGCGTCTGCGTGACGGCCCAGTAGGTCACCGCGTCGCGGGTCGGTTCCGTGTCGGCGGGCGTCACCAGGGTGATCAGGACGTCCTGGGCGTCGATGACGAGATGACAGACCAGGTCCCGCACCAGCCAGTGAGCACAGCCCGACGGCCGCTCGAAATCCTCGTCCGCGAGATCGGCGACCGCCGTGAGCAGGGCCGTCCAGGAGCAGGAGAAGAGATCCACCCCGGCAAGCTAGTCCGACGTCGCCGCAGGCAGCAAGCGACGGCGCCCAGGTGGCCCCGTGTCATGTGATCCGGCGGTGGATGTCGGCCAGCAGATTCCGCATCGCCATGCGGAAGAGCTCGGCCTGGTGCCCGCCGAGGAAATCGGTGTGTCCGAACACCTCCAGGGCGACGAGACCGTGCAGATGTCCCCACGCGCTCATCAGGAGAGCGGTCGCGGGGGCGGGTAGATGCCCTTGGCCGTAGTGCGGCAACTGCTCCAGAAACGCCCGGAGTTCGGGTGAGAGCGCGGTGGTGTCGGGCGCGGCGAGTTGCTCCGTGGTGAACCCCTCGAACATCTCGCGCTCGAAGATCGCGCTCATCCGGCGCGTCGCCTGGGTGGTCGGGCCGTCGGTGGGTGCCGCGTAGTCCCGCAGCGGTGTGCCGTAGAGGAGTTGGAAGCGCTCGGGGTTGGCGATGCCCCATCGCCGGTACCCCTCGGCCGCGACCACCAGGCGGGGCAGACCCGGGTCGTCGGGGGTGTCGACGGCGGCCTGCACGGCGTCGGCCAGGTCGTCGTACGCCTTCGTGACGAGCGCGGTGACCAGGGCGTCCCGGCTCGGGAAGTAGTGGTAGAGCGCCTGCACGGTCATGCCGAGGCTGCGGGCGACCGCGCGCAACGACAGGGCCGCGGGCCCGTGTTCGGTGAGGTGGTGCTGGGCCGCTTCCACGATCTCCTGCGTGGCGGCGGCCCGGCGCCGCTGGCGCAGGGAGGGCGGGGCGGTCGTGGCTTCGTCGACGGACATGCGTCGACCGTACGACGCCGACTCCTGCGAGGCGCCCGGTAATCGCAAGGTGTGAGGAAAATCTAACACTGCCAAATCTTCTTGCTCCTCACTAACGTCGGGCGCGGCGACGAAGAGTGCCCAGGTGATCAACTCCGGCTGTTTCGCGCCTCTTTCACCGTATGGACAGAAAAGGAGAACGGGCGTGTTTGAACGCATAGCCGAACTGGTGATCCGCCGGTCCCGGCTGGTCCTCGTCGTCGCCGTCGTGGCGGTGGCCCTCATGGGCGTCCTGGGCGCCGGCGCGTTCGGCAAACTGCTGGGCGGCGGCTACGACGACCCGGCCTCCCCGTCCAGCTTGGCCGCGAAGGCCATCGACGAGAAGTTCGGCGGGGAGACCAACCTGGTCCTGCTGGTCAGCGCCTCCGAAGGCCGAGTCGACGACCAGGCCGCCCGGCAGAGCGGCCGGGATCTGGTGGGTCTTCTCAAGAAGGACCAGCACCTGGAGAACGTGATCTCGTACTGGGACACGGGCAGTTCGGACCTTCGCTCCAAGGACGGTCGTGACGCCATGGTCCTCGCCCATGTGAAGGGCGACGACACCGAGCGGGACGAGAACGCGAAGAGCGTCATCGACGCCTACACCGGCCCGTACGAGAAGACACTCACGGTGCGGGCGGGCGGCGGGGCCGCCGTGACCAGCGAGATGGGCACCCAGTCGGCCAAGGACCTCGTCCTGGCCGAGTCCATCGCCGTGCCGCTCACCCTCGTCCTGCTCCTGCTCGTCTTCGGCAGCATGGTCGCGGCCCTGCTGCCGCTGGCCATCGGCACCATCGCCATCGCGGGCACCTTCGCGGAGCTGTACCTCCTCGGCAGCGTCACCGACGTCTCCGTCTTCGCGATCAACCTGACCACGGCACTGGGCCTCGGCCTCGGCATTGACTACGCCCTGCTGATGGTCAGCCGGTTCCGGGAGCAACTCGCGAACGGGGCGAGCGTGGACGACGCCGTACGGCGCACGGTCGGCACCGCGGGCCGAACCGTCGCGTTCTCCGCCGCGACCGTGGCCGCCGCGCTCGCGGCACTCCTGGTGTTCCCGCAGTACTTCCTGCGCTCGTTCGGGTACGCCGGTGTCGGGGTCGTCGTCATCGCGGCCGTCAGCACCCTGTTCGTCATGCCGGCCCTGTTCGTCGTCCTCGGCCACCGGGTCAACGGCGGTCGGCTGCCCTGGGCGAACCGCCGCCGCCCCGCCACCCGGGCACCCCTGTGGGGACGACTGGCCGCCACCGTCATGCGGCGCCCGGCCCTGACCGCGCTGCCCGTCCTCGCGGTCCTGCTGGTCGCGGCGAGCCCGCTCCTCGGCATCACCTTCGGCACACCGGACGAACGCGTACTGCCCGAGGACGCCACGAGCCGCCAGGTCTCCTCCGTGCTGCGCGAGAAGTTCAACGGCAACGACGACTCCGCCCTCCACATCGTCATCGACGCATCCCTGAACAAGGCCCCACTGGAGTCGTACGCGACCGAGCTGTCCGGGGTCGAGGGCGTCCTCCGCGTCGAGACCAGCACGGGAACCTACGCCGACGGCCGGTCGACCGCGACCGATCCCGGCAACCCCGCCCTCGGCCGCCCCGACGCGCAGCAGCTCAACGTGGTGAGCGCCCTGACGCCGAAGTCCGACGCGGCCCAGAGCCTGGTCCGGGAGGTGCGCGCGGTCGTCCCGCCCGCCGGAACACACCCACTCGTAGGGGGAGTTGACGCCGTGCTCGTCGACTCCAAGCACTCCGTGGGCAGCCGCCTCCCGCTCGCCGTGGCCCTGGTCGCCCTCACCACCTTCCTCCTGCTCTTCCTGTTCACCGGCAGCGTCGTACAGCCGCTGCGCGCGCTGTTCCTCAACATGGTCAGCCTGGGCGCGACCCTCGGCGTCATGACCTGGATCTTCCAGAACGGCCACCTCTCCTCCCTGCTCGGCTTCACCGCGCAGCCCATGGACGTGTCGATGACCGTGCTGATGTTCTGCATCGCCTTCGGTCTCTCGATGGACTACGAGGTCTTCGTCACCAGCCGGATCAAGGAACTCCACGACCTGGGCGAGGACAACGAGTCCGCCGTGACCAACGGCCTCGGCCACACGGGCCGCATCGTCACCGCGGCCGCCTGCCTGCTCGCGGTGAGCTTCTTCGCCTTCGGGACCGCCGAGCTCAGCTTCATGCAGCTCTTCGGCCTGGGCAGCGGACTGGCCATCCTCATCGACGCGGTCGCCGTACGCGGCATCCTCGTCCCCGCCGCGATGCGCGTGCTCGGCCGCTCGGCCTGGTACGCGCCCGGCTTCCTGAGGAGGTTCCACGCGCGGTTCGGTCTGAGCGAGGGCGGTCCGACGCCCGCGCCCGGGTCGGTCGAGAGGGGTGCGCCCACAGTGCATTAGCGCTAATATGATTAGAGCTAATGCATCTGGAGAGGAGGGCCCGCCCATGGACCTGCGGCAGGTGTTCGACGACCTGGTGCGCTTCGAGACCGATCTGTGGAACGGGATCGACGCCCGGCTCCGACAGGAGTGCGAGGTGACCCTGGGCGGTCTGAACGTGATGCTCGTCGTCGAACGCGCGGGTTCCTGCCGGGTGAACGACATAGCCGCCGCTCTCTCGATCACGGTCGGCGGCGCCAGCCAGGCCGTCGACCGGCTGGAGAAGCTCGGCCACTGCACCCGGCGACCCCACCCGGCCGACCGCCGCTCCTCGATCGTCGAACTGACGGCGGCCGGGCGGGACTTGGTGAACGCGGCGGGTCCCGTCTTCGACCGCGAGCTGGCGACCCGGCTGGCTGCGCCACTCCCGGACACGGCACTCGCCCACCTCGCCGGCGCGCTCGCCGTACTCCGCGCCACCACCCCGCACACCCCGGATTCCGGACCGGCACCCCTGACCAAGGAGACCTGATGAGCCCCACCCAAGCCCGAGCAGTGCGCTTCGACGAGTACGGCGACCGTGCGGTCCTCCGTGTCACCGAGGTGCCGATTCCCCGGCCCGCCGCAGGAGAAGTACTCGTCGAAGTACGGGCGGCCGGCATCAACCCCGGGGAGGCGGCGATCCGTTCGGGCGCGATGCACGCGATGTTCCCCGCGACCTTCCCGTCCGGCCAGGGCAGCGACCTCGCCGGCGTCGTCACCGAACTCGGCGAGGGCGTCAGCGACTTCGGCCTCGGCGACGAGGTCCTGGGCTTCTCCTGGCGGCGCTCCAGCCAGGCCACGCACGTGGTCGTACCGGTGTCGCAGCTCATCCTCAAGCCACAGGCCCTGAGTTGGGAGGTGGCCGGTGCCCTCTACGTCGTCGGCTGCACCGCGTGGGCCGCCGTCGAAGCGGTCGCGCCGAAGCCCGGTGAGACCGTCGCCGTCTCGGCCGCGGCCGGCGGTGTGGGCACCGTCGTCGTCCAACTCCTCGCCGTACGCGGCGCGCACGTCCTCGGTATCGCCTCGCCCGCCAACGCCGACTGGCTCACCGACCACGGCGCGACCCCGGTCCCGTACGGCGACGACCTCGCCGGTGCGCTCACCGCGGCGGCGCCCGACGGAATCGACGCCTTCATCGACCTCTTCGGCCCCGACTACGTCCAACTCGCCGTGGATCTGGGCATTTCCAGGGACCGGATCGAGACGATCATCTCGTTCCAGAAGGCACAGGAACTCGGTACCAAGAGCGCGGGCAGCGCCGATGCCTCCACCCGCGAGGTCCTCACCGAGATGGCCGAGCTCGTCGCCTCCGGCCGTATCGAGATCCCCATCGCCGCCACCTACCGGCTCGACGGCGTCCGCGACGCGTTCGCCGAACTCGAGAAGCGGCACACGCGCGGAAAGATCGTGCTCATTCCTTGAGGTGGCCCGACCTCACTTGCTGCCGCGCAGCGCGGACGTCGTCTTCCCGGTGCGTTCGCGTAGGAGCACCCGCAGTGTGTTGGGGTGCTCGTAGCCGACCTTCCTGGAGATCGTCTCCAGGGAGAGGCCGGTGGTGCGCAGGAGATGCGACGCGCGTTCGATCCTCAGGTCCTGGACGAACCGGATGGGGGAGGTCCCGACGGTGCGCTGCACGGAACGCTGCAGGGTCCGTTCGCTGACACCGATGGCTCTGGCCGCCTCGGGGATGCTGATGGGATCGGCCAGATGCTCGCGGATCCAGACCTCGAAGGCCGCGACGGTGGGATCGTTGTGGGCCAGCGCGCTGGGAATCGTGTACGCCGCCTGCGACGGGCGCTCGTCGACCACGAGATAGCGGGCGACCAGGTCGGCGAGCGCGGGGCTGCCGGCCCGGACGATCGACAGCGCGAGGTCGACGTGGCCGAAGGCCGCGCCGGCGGTGGTGATGCCCTCGCAGCCGATGACCATCCGGCTGGGGTCCAACTCGACCTTGGGGTACCGGTTCCGGAACACCGGCGACAGCCACCAGGTCGTCGTGGCGCGCAGCCCGTCCAGCACGCCCGCCTCGGCCAGCAGGAAGGTACCCGCGCACGCCGAGGCAATAGGCGTACCACGAAGGCGAGTTCGCGCGATCAGCTCGCGGACGGGCAGGGACGCCTCGCCACCGACATGGTCGAGCAGTGCCGCGGCATCGCTCGCCGCGAGCGCCGGTACGACCAGGAGGTCCGCGGTATCGGCGGCCGCGAGCGGCTCCGGCGCCACGAGGAACCCCGCCCCCGTCCGCACCTGCGGAGCCGGGCCGACCAGTGTCACGTCCCAGGTGGGCGACGACTCGTGGATCTGACCGCCCAGCGCGTTGGCGTTGCTCAGCACATCGAGGATCACCGAGAGCCCCGAGTCGAACACCCCGTCGTAGACGACCACCGCTACCCGCATGGCGGAAACAGTATCAACGGTGTCGTTTCTGCCGCTGATGTGATCACCGGGCGCCACCATAGGTTCGTTGTGCGCCGGGAGCCCGGCGGTTCGTACGGTTCATGCACAAGGAGTGGTCACAGTGAAGGTCGGTCTGTTGGTACGCGTCGAGGCCAAGCCGGAATACGCCGACGAGGTGGAGGCCATGCTGCGCGGCGCCCAGGAGTTGGCCGAACAGGAAGAGGGCACGGTGACGTGGTTCGCGTTCCGCGAGAGCGCCACCGTCTTCGGGGTGTTCGACACCTTCGAGGACGAGGAGGGCCGCCAGGCGCATCTGACGGGCCGGATCGCCGCCGCCCTGGGGGAGGCCGCCCGGACGAAGCTCAGCGCGCCGCCGGTGATCGCCCCGGTGGACCTGCTGGGGGCCAAGGTCTCCTGACCGGGAACGGTCGCCGTCCCGGTTGCCGCATACGGCCGGGACGGCCGCGCCGCCGGCTGCGACGGCCTCGCGCGGCTTCGCCCTCACTGCGGTGTTGCGCGTTGCGGTTGCCCGAGAGCCTGCGCGACGAGACCAGTCGCAAGCCGGTCGAGCAGGCTCACGCGGGCTGCCCGTACTCCAAGGCTGCCTGCGGAGCGCGATACGTCGGCCCCGCCGTCAGCGGCGCAGCCCCAGCGCGGCGCGCCCCGCGTACCGCGCCTGGTCGCCCAAGTCCTCCTCGATGCGGACGAGTTGGTTGTACTTGGCGGTGCGGTCGGAGCGGGACAGCGAACCGGTCTTGATCTGGCCGCAGCCGGTGGCGACGGCGAGATCGGCGATGGTGGTGTCCTCGGTCTCGCCGGAGCGGTGGGACATGACGACGGTGTACCCGGCGCGGTGCGCGGTGGAGACGGTCGCCAGGGTCTCGGTGAGGGTGCCGATCTGGTTGACCTTCACCAGGATCGAGTTGGCGACCCCGTCGCGGATGCCGGCGCTCAACAGGGTCTCGTTGGTGCAGAAGACGTCGTCGCCGGTGAGCTGGCAGCGCGCGCCGAGCCGGGTGGTCAGGTCGCGCCAGCCGTCGTGGTCGTCCTCGGCCATCGGGTCCTCGATCGACGCGATCGGGTAGCGGTCGACCAACTCGGCCAGGTAGTCGCCGTGTTGGGCCGGGGTGCGGCGGACGCCCTCGCCGGAGTAGTCGTAGACGCCGTCGTGGAAGAACTCGGACGTGGCCGGGTCCAGCACCAGGGTGATGTCGGTGCCGGGCTTGTAGCCGGTCTTCTCGATGGCGTGGACGACGAATTCGAGGGCCTCGTCGGCGGTGCGCAGCTCGGGGGCGAAGCCGCCCTCGTCGCCCACGTTCGCGCTGTGGCCGGCGGCGATCAGGTCGCGGCGCAGGGTGTGGAAGACCTCGGAGCCCATCCGGACGGCCTCGGCGAAGGTGGCCGCGCCGATCGGGGCGATCATGAACTCCTGGAAGTCCAGCGGGTTGTCGGCGTGGGCACCGCCGTTGACGATGTTCATCATCGGCACCGGCAGCAGGCGGGCGTCGACGCCGCCGATGTAGCGGTACAGGGGCAGTCGATGGGCAGCCGCGGCGGCCTTGGCGGTGGCCAGGGAGACCCCGAGCAGGGCGTTGGCACCGAGGCGCGACTTGGTGTCCGTGCCGTCCAGTTCGATCATGGTCCGGTCCACGGTCGCCTGGTTCTCGGCGTCGAGCCCGATCACGGCGTCCGCGATGCTCTCGTTGACGGCGTCGACGGCCCGCCGAACTCCCTTGCCGTGAAAGCGTGTCGGGTCGCCGTCGCGCAGTTCGACCGCCTCCCGGGCACCGGTGGAGGCGCCCGATGGTACGGCGGCCCGGCCGAGCGAGCCGTCCTTGAGTTCCACGTCCACCTCGACGGTGGGATTGCCCCGGCTGTCGATGATCTCCCGTGCGACGACCCGGCTGATGGCGGTCACGGTGCAACTCCTCACGCAGGGCCCGCGTCCCGGACGTCGGCGGGCGGTAAGTTCCAGTAAGAAACAAAGTGAGTCCTGAAAGAGAACCTACTATGGGCGCATGAGGAAGCACAACGCCGACGAGACCTGCGGCATCGCCCAGGCCGCCGTGGTCATGGGGGACTGGTGGAACGTTCTGATCCTGCGGGAGATCGCCCGCGGACACGTCCGCTTCGACGAGTTGGCCGCCGAGATCGGCCTGTCCCGCAACGTCCTCACCGAGCGCCTCGGTCGGCTCGTCGCCCAGGGCGTTCTGCGCCGCAGCCTCTATCAGCGGCGCCCGGTGCGCTACGAGTACGTGCTCACGGACGCCGGTCTCGCGCTGCTGCCGCTGCTCGTCGCGATGCAGGACTGGGGCGACCGATGGGGGCTCGGCGACGGAACCCTCACCGCGACCACGGACGAGGACAGTGCCGAACATGCCCGCGTGCACGCCCTGGCCGGTACTCGCCTGCCCGACGACCTTCGACTCCCCGGCACCCAGGGCACGGACCTGCCCGTCGTCGCGCCGGACGCCGCCGCGACCGTGCTGTTCACCTACCCGGGCACGGGCATCGGATGGGGCGAGCCACCGATCCCCGGGGCCGAGGGCTGCACCCTGGAGACCCGGCTCTTCCGAGACGCCTGGCCCGAGTTCCGCCGGACGGGCGTGGACATACGCGGCGTCAGCACCCAACTCCCGCACGAACAGGCGGAGTTCGCACGGGCCGAGGAGATCCCGTACGCCCTGCTCTCCGACGCCCACCACCAACTGGGCGCGGCTCTACGGCTGCCGACCTTCCGCGGCGCCGGCCGCCTGCGCCGCAAACGCCTGATCCTGATCGTCGACGCCGAACGGACCGTACGACACGCCCTGTTCCCGGTCGACGACATCCCTTACGCCGTCACGGAAAGCCTGCGGCTGGCCGAGGACTGCGCGCGTGCCGTGTGAGGCGGGTCGGAGGTTCCTAGACGAATCCGCCGTTGCTCATGAGGAGTTGGCCGTTGATCCACTGGCCTTCCGGTGAGCAGAGGAAGTCGACGAGGTGGGCGGTGTCCTGCGGAGTGCCGAGGCGGTTCAGCGGCGTCTGCCGGAGCACGTGCGCGCGGACCTCGTCGGTCATCCAACCGGTGTCCACCGGCCCCGGGTTGATGGCGTTGGCGGTGATGCCGAGGTGGGCGAGTTCGTGTGCGGCGGCCAGGGTGATGCGGTCCAGGGCGCCCTTGCTGGCGCCGTAGGGAAGGTTGCCCACGGTGTGGTCGCTGGTGAGAGCGATGATCCGGCCGGTGCCCGGAGCCGCTGCGAACCGCCGGCCGTACTCGCGGATCAGCAGCCAGGTGGCACGGGCGTTGACCGCGAAGTGCCGGTCGAAGCTCTCCACGGTGGTGTCGAGGATGCCGGAGTCGACCGATTCGCAGTGGCACATCACCAGGGCCGTGACACCGCCCAGCTCGCGTTCGACCTCGTCGAAGACACGGGCCGGAGCGTCCGGGTCGGCCAGGTCCGCCTCAACTGCCGTGGTTTTGGCGCCGTGTTGCGTGAGGGTGTCGGTGATGGCCGAGGCCGCGCCGGACTCGGGGCCCCAGGCCATGCGTTCGTCGTAGGGCGTCCAGTAGGTGAAGGCGACGTCCCAGCCGGAGGCCGCCAGCCGACGGGCGATACCCGCACCGATGCCGACGGTGCGTCCGACTCCGGTGATCAGAGCGAGCGGTCGGGCAGGTGGCTGGGCGGGCGATTGGGTGCGACGCGATGTCATGTTCCGAGATCGTTCATGGCCGGAATCGGATCGGCAACTGCCTTTTCCGCAGGGTTACTTCCGCACGTCGGCTTCGGGCGGAGGTGCCTCCGCCGACTCCTGGGCGGCCGTGACGACGGCTGCCAGGTCCGCTCCCGCTCGCAGCAGCCCCACGGTCCGTAGCGCGATCTGGTCGAGACGTTCACGCAGGACGCGTCCGGCCTCTTCCATGCCGTCGAGTTGATGGAGGGACCCCACGATCTCGCGTACGGCGGGGACGCCGTAACCGGCGCTGCGGAGGGCCGTGACGACGCGGGCCGCCCTGATCGCGGAGAGGTCGTAGCGGCGCGCCCGCAGCGAGGTCACCCGCTCGGGGGTGACGAGCCCTTCCTGTTCCCAGAACCGCAGAGTCGAAGGGCGCACACCGAGTGCTCTGGAGAGTTCGGTGATCGTCATCGCGTCGCTGTCCTGCTCGGAGTCCCGCTCGAACTCCGGTGTGTCCGCCTCGGCTCGGATCGTGCGCAAGGCCTGTTGGGCGCGCAGGGCTTCCTCGCGTTCCCGCGCCAGCCGGACATGGACCTCGTTGATCGCCGAGGCCGCTTCCGTGATCGTCCCCGTGCGCAGCTCGGCGAGCAACTGCCGTGCTACGACAGGCCCGACGGCACCGGCGAGTCCTCGATAGGCGCGAAGGGCGTGCACGTGCAGTGGTGCGTAGGAGCGGTATCCGTTGCTCGACCGGGCCGCCGGAGGGATGACGCCCAGCCGTTCCAGGTCGCGCACCTGCTGCACCGAGTACCCCGACTCCCGCGCGACATCGGCGGTCCTGAACGGTCCCCGTCGCGGAGACCTCACCGGCTCATCCATCGGCCAACCCCACATAAGCACTTGAAGGTCATGCTCGAACCATGAGTATGAGCATGGAACAGATCATCGCGACCGTACGAGACTTCACCGGCGCGCTCGTGGTCGTACCGGAACCGGGCGGCGACCTCCCCGAACCCGCCTGGGGCGACGCGTTCTTCTACTACGCCCCCGACGGTCGGCTGCCGCAGCACGTCCAGCCGTACGGGACCGTCGTCACCAAGGACCTCCCCGGAGACGCCGCTTCCGACCTCGACCCTCCGGGCCGTTGGCGCGTGAACATCCACGTCGGCCGTACGACGTTCCGCGAACTCACGGGGGAGGAGCCGCGCGGCCTCAACCGGACGCGCGACTACACGGTCACCGACAGCGTGCTGCCGCATCCGGTGTACGGGGCGCTCGGCTGGGTCTGTGTCGTCAATCCCGGTGAGGCGACTGGGGAGTTGGTGGTGGAGCTGTTGCGCGGCGCGCATGGCGACGCCCGTGCCAGGTGTGCGCGGCGGGACGGACACGGAAGGTCTCAGGCGACCCCTTGAACCTCCTTGCCCCTATGGGCAGTTGGAGTGGATCTCAGGGCGGGCATCGTTGCCCCGGAGGACCTGGTGGAGGCGTCCGGATGGCGGTTAGACAGCGATGATCACGATTCCAGGCCAGGAAGTGAGCACGTGCACGCCCGAGACGAAGTCCGACCGCAGGATGCCGGAGCCCGGCGTACCTCGGTGAGCGCCCCCGCAGTCAATACCACTGCCCCTTCACGGGAGTTGCTGTCGCTCCAGGCCAGGGCGGGCAATGCCGGAGTCGTGCGGATGCTGGGTGAGGGGGGTCATCTCTGGGCCGGGCGGGCGACTGGTCCCGCTCCGGCCGGTCCCGCTCCGGCCGTGCAGCGGGCGGTGGTTCAGCGCAGCAAGTTGTCGCACGGGAACATCACCTTCACCAACGTGTCCCTCAAGTATCCGGAATCGCAGGGGAAGGCCACGCGGCTTCTGGGACTCCTGGCCTCCAACACGGCGATCAAGTCCTTTCTCGGCGACCGGACGTGCCGGATCACGCTGGAGAAGCGGACGACGGAGACGCCGGCGGACGTGGTCGACAAGGGAGCCGAGGGCGTCTTCGTCACGCTGGCCTCCTACTACCTCGAGAACTACGACATCGGCTACATCGTGGGCATGCTGTGCCATGAGTTCGGTATGCATCCGATGGCGCAGGCCGTCCCCAGAATGAACGAGGAGGAGGAGAACTTCCGGGGCGTGCCGTACCCGGTGCCGGGTCTCGAAGGGAAGGACGTTCCCGACGGATTCGCGTCGATGAATTCCGACTCCGCCAAACAGGCCGATCACGTGCTCGGCGTCATCCCCGGAAGTCCGCGGTACACCGTCTACCGTGACGTCACCCTGGAGATGGCGGACCTGCTGCTGCGGGACGTGCACAACAAGGCGGACGGCGCGCGGGAGCAGGACGTCACCGACCTGATCGACTGCTTCCTCATGGACGTGGCGTCGATCGCCGCGACGAACGACAACCGTATGCGCGGCATGCCGATCCTGGGCAACACCGAGGGCGAGACGATCCGCAAGGACATCGCGGCGGTGTACAACGCCTACAAGGCCCGTCTCTCCCAGGACCTGCCGCTGGAGCGGCAGCCGATGACGCCCCTGTTCCCGCCGGAGAAGACCCCGGAAGCCGTCAAAGCCGACTTCAACACCCTCCTCAAGCGGATCGCCACCGGCAGACTCTGGGCCTGGAGCATCGACAACAGCGACTGAGCCCGGGTTCTGACCTGCTCTCGGGTGTGTCGGCCCGGCATGGCATCGTGTGCCCGTGTACATCTCGACTGACGATCGGCCAAGGCCTCTGGGGACTTGCTGGCTCTACTGGATCGCGGTGCCGACCGGCGATCAAGCGGGTGTGATGAGGACGCTGGGGCTCACCCGAACCAGCCCCGTCACGTTCGAGGAGGCCGAGAGGGTCGTCGACGAGGACGGCCATGGGGACGCCGAGGAGAACCCCGACGGACTCGCCCGGGTGTACGTCAGCCCCGAGGTCGACGGCTGGACGCTGGTCATCGGCCCGTGGTGCGACCCGTGCGATGGTGAGCGCGCCCCCGAGATACTGCGTCTGTGCACAGAGCTGAGCGTGCGCTACGGCCGGGCTCAGGCCTACTACTACGGCTGGCAGGGCGACGGTTCGGCCTGGCTCGTCGTCGAGAGAGGTGCCGTACTGCGGCGGTACTGCGAGACCGGCGAGGCCGAGGACGAATTCTTCGCGCTGGGGGATCCGCTGCCGTTGGAACGAGACCGACGGGAGCAGTTGCGGCTGTCGCTGGCCGCCGAGGGCTCGGGAGACGCCGAGTTCGAGGACGAGTGGAAGTGGGCCGCGTTCGACCTCGCCCCCGAAATCGCCGAAGCCCTGGGCGTCAACCCGCTCGCTCTGACAGCGGAGACGCGGGTGCGCGGCACCGGCGTCCTCGCTGTCACTCCCCATCGCACCTGAGACCGACAGCGCCCGGGACCGGATTTTCACGGTCCGGGCTGTCCGGAGTATCGGACATCCTTCATGGTCACTGTTACGATTCAGTAGCTCTCGCCGCTCACTAGGACGCCCCCCATCAGGACTGTCCAAGATCTTCCCCAGGAGACCCCCATGGCGCGCAGGACCGGCCGCGTGACGGCGACCGACGTCGCCAAGGAGGCAGGAGTCTCGCAGACGACGGTCAGCTATGTGCTGAACGACGTGTCGCACCAGAAGATCTCCGAGCAGACCCGGCGCAAAGTCCTCGACGCGGTGGCGAAACTGGGCTACGAACCGTCGGCCGCCGCACGCGCCCTGCGCCTGGGCCGCAGCGACCTGGTGCTGCTGTTCCTCCCGGACGTTCCCGTCGGCGGCACCCTGACCGCCCTGGTCGAACTGCTCGGCGACGAACTGGAGCGGCACGGCCTGAACCTCGTCACCCGGCGCGAGCGGCACTCCCCGCTCAAGTCGCTGTGGCGTGAGCTCATGCCGGCGGCCGTGATGACGACTTTCGAGGTCGCCGCCGACGATGTGGCCAGCATGCGAGCGGCCGGTATCCACGTGGTCAGCACCGGGATGGGCCCCGCGGTCACCCCGGGTGTCCTGACCGTTCCCCAGACCTTGATCGGCTCGATGCAGGTCGAGCGGCTCGCCGCGACGGGACACACGCGCATCGGGTACGCCGCTCCCGGGGATCCCCGACTCGTCGACTTCCTGGCGCTACGGCTCGACGGTGCGCGCGCCGCCTGCGCGGAGCGGGGTCTTGAGCCGCCGGTCGTGCTGGAGGTGCCCCTCGACATCTCGGCTGCCGCCGCGGCGGCCGAGCAGTGGCACTCGGCCGTCCCCGCGGTCACGGGGGTGTGCGCCTACAACGACGAGACGGCCTTCGCCCTCCTCGCGGGGATGCGCAGAGTGTGCCTCGCCGCCCCCGGCGACCTGGCCGTGATCGGCGTCGACAACGACAAGCTCGCGCCGTTCGCGGTACCGCCGCTGACGACGATCGACAACAACCTCGATGTCGCCGTGGGCCGCATCGCCCGCATGATCGTCGGCGGCGTGACCGGCCAATCCCAGCCGCAGGCACCCCAGGTGACCCCGCTGACACTGGTCGTACGCGAGTCCGCCTGACGCGGCCCGAGCTTGCGCAAGCCGGGCTGTCCCGCCCCGAATTGGGCTGGCCCTGGCCCGACACAAGCGAACCATTCCGGCGCGAGCCCGCCGACCTGTCCCACGCAGCCCGAGCTGGCCTGACGCGGCCCGAACTGGAGCAAGTCGGACCGGTCCAACGCGATCCGAGCGGACGCAAGCTGGGCCGGTCCGACGTAAGCCCGATCATCCCGGCGTAAGTCGAACCAGCCCTGGCGCGAGCCTACTTGTCACGCGCAGCCCGAGCTGATCTTTACGCGGCCTGAGCCGGGTTGGCGTGGGCCGAGCTGGAGCAAGTTGGACCGGTCCCGCGCGATCCGAGCGGACGCGGGCTGGACTGTCCCGACGTGAACTTGGCTGTTCCGGCGTAAGTCGAACTAGCTCTGGCGCGGGCCGATTTGTCCCGCAGTCCGAGCCGATTGTTGCGCGGCCCGCGCCGGCCTGACGCGGCCCGAGCTGGAGCAAGTTGGACCGGTCCCGCGCGATCCGAGCCAACGCAGGCTGGACTGTTCCGACGCGAACCTGACCGTTCCAGCGCAAGCCGAACCAGCCCTGGCGCGAGCCGATTTGTCGCGCTCAGCCCGAGCCGATCGTTGCGCGGCCCGCGCCCGCCTGACGCGGCCCGAGCCGGAGCAAGCTGGACCGGTCCGACGCGACCTGGGCCAGTCAGACGCAAACCTGACCGTTCCGACGCAACCCGAACCAGCGCGGCGCGAGCCGGACTTGTCCTACGCCCGCCCAAGCCGATATTGACGCAGGCCGAGCCAACCCGCCCGGGCAACTCCGACCCGCCCCAGGCCGACGAGACCCAGGCCGGCCCCACCCTGCTCCGACCCGACCAGCACATCTCCGCCCGATTCCGCGAAAGTCCATCTCCCCCCATGCCATCGCGCGGTCGCTCCGCTCACCACCGCGCCCCAGTCCCACGCACCACCACGCCCCGGCCTCACCGCACCCTCACCCCGCGCACCCCTGCACTCTCCCCCCCCGGCACCCCCACCCTGCCATTCACCACCACCCCTCACGGCCCCCCACCGTTTGTCCTGATCCCCACTCCCCAAAAACCTCCCGCACGCCCCTTGTGGTCCACCAAGCGCGGGGCTACGTTACGCATACGTTTCACTTGTACGTATCAGTGGCTGATTTCGGACCCACCGAAACACGGTGGATGCATAGCCCCTTCCGCCAGGAACGGCTGACCGCCAAGAACGGTCCAGGCCGCGTCAGGACCTGGTTTCCCACTCCCTCCGAGGCCCTTGAAGGGCGGCTCGTCGACCGATGCCGCCCGGTCATCCACTCACCAGCGGAGCACCCATGCGAAGAATCGCGCTGACCGCCGTATCGGCTGTCCTGATGTTGTCCGCGGCCGCGTGCGGCTCGGGATCGGGTACCGGTTCGGGCAAGGCGGCCACCGGCGGCACCCTCACCCTGGCCCCCCTGGTCGCCGCGCAGCCGTGGGATCTGGCCGATGCCGGTCTCGGCAACAACGCGCAGTACTACCAGCCCGTATACGACTCGCTGCTCCGGCTGTCCCCGACGGCCGACGTCAAGCCCAACCTGGCGACCAAGTGGTCGTACAACGCGGCCCGTACGGTCCTCACGATGACCCTGCGCAGCGGCGTCAAGTTCACCGACGGCACGGCCCTGGACGCGGCGGCGGTCAAGACCAATCTGTTGCACACCGAGAAGGGCACCAGTGAGGCCGCGGGCCAGCTCAAGGGCATCACGGGCGT
Organism: Streptomyces sp. NBC_01478; assembly: GCF_036227225.1. GTDB lineage: Bacteria > Actinomycetota > Actinomycetes > Streptomycetales > Streptomycetaceae > Streptomyces. The sequence goes on from NZ_CP109444.1 coordinate 11,296,496, forward strand.
CGACGTCGTCAACGCCACCACGGTCGCGATCAAGCTCTCGGCCCCCGACCCCTCCCTGGTGCCGAACCTCGGCAACGTGGCCGGAATGATGGCCAGCCCCAAGGCCATCGACGCGGGGACGATCAAGACCACGCCGGTGGGATCGGGGCCGTACACCCTGGACAAGTCCGCGACCACGGACGGCAGTACGTACACCTTCGTGCGCAACCAGGGCTACTGGAACAAGGCTGCCTTCCCCTTCGACAAGATCGTCCTCAAGCCGCTGACCGACCCGACCGCCGTGCTCAACGCGCTGCGCTCCGGACAGGTCAACGGCGCGCTGCTGGCCAGTGCCAAGAACATCGCGCCGGCCAAGAGCAGCGGGCTGACCGTCACCAAGTACACATCCGGTGACGTCGAGGGCGTCTACATCTGGGATCGCGAGGGGAAGATCGTCAAGGCGCTCGGCGATGTGCGGGTCCGCCAGGCCCTGAACTACGCGTTCGACCGTTCCACGATCGTCAAGACGGCGAAGCAGGGACTGGGCAAGGCGACGACCCAGATCTTCAACCCGGCCGGCTCCGCCTTCGACGAATCGCTCAACTCCACGTACTCCTACGACCCGGCCAAGGCCAAGCAACTCCTGGCCGAGGCAGGCTATCCGCACGGTTTCTCGGTCACCGTCCCGGACGTGTCCTCGGTCTTCCCCGACCAACAGGCCGCGATGGTCCAGCAGTTGGAGGACATCGGGATCAAGGTCAAGGTCGACAAGATCCCGGTCACCCAGTTCATCAGCGCCCTCCTCGCCGGCAAGTACCCGTTGTCGTACATGACGTTGGCCTCCTTCCGCCCCTGGGACACCATCCAGATCGAGGTCGCCAAGAGCGCGCTGTGGAACCCGCTGCACAGCTCGGACCCGAAGGTCACCGACCTCGTCACGAAGGCCCAGTCGGCGACCGGCGCCGCCCAGGACGCGCTGTTCAAGCAGCTCAACACCTACCTCGTCGACCAGGCGTGGAACGCGCCCTGGGACTCGGTGGAGGCCACCTACGCGACGACCAAGGGCGTCACCTTCACCCCGCAGGCGTTCGCCGCCGTCCCGCCGATCTACAACTTCAAGCCCGCTGGCTGACCCGGCCGGCGCGCCGGCCGGAAGGGACACCGTCCCGGCCGGCGCGCCGGTCAACACCGGTCAGGGAAAGGCAAGGTGGAGAGACTAATGATCGTTTTCTTGGTCCGGCGCATCGCCGCCGGGCTGGTCCTGGTCTTGGTGATCGCGACCACGACCTTCGCGTTGATGAGCCTCACCGGCTCCGATCCGGTACGCCAGATCGTCGGGCAGACCGCCACCCAGCAGCAGGTGACGGCGAAGTCCGCCGAACTCGGACTCGACCAGTCCTTCGTGGTCCGCTACGGCCACTGGCTCGCGGACGTGCTGCACGGCAACCTCGGCAGCTCGTGGTTCAGCGGCGAGTCCGTGACAAGCTCACTTGAGAACAGACTGCCGGTCACCCTGTCGATCGTGCTGGCGGCACTCCTGGTGTCGGCGGTACTGAGCACGGTGCTGGGCGTGGCCGCCGCGGTCCGCCGGGGCGCCCTCGACCAGGTGGTGCAACTGCTCGCGGTCCTCGGGTTCGCGGTCCCGAGCTTCCTGGTCGCCCTGGTGTTCGCCGTCGTGATCGGCGTCGACCTGGGCTGGCTGCCCGCGACCGGATATGTGCCGCTGGCGGACTCGGCGAGCGGCTGGCTCAAGTCGATCACCCTCCCCGCGCTGTCGCTCTCCGTCGGCGCGATCGCCGCCACCGCCCAACAGGTGCGCGGCTCCATGGTCGACGTCCTGCGCGCGGACTACGTACGCACCCTCCGCAGCCGTGGCATCAGCGAGCGGAGCCTGCTGTTCCGGCACGCGCTGCGCAATGCGGCCCCGGCCGCGCTGACCGTGCTGGCCCTCCAGTTCATCGGCCTGGTCGGCGGCGCGGTGGTCGTCGAGAAGGTCTTCGGCCTCAACGGGATCGGCAGCCAGGCGACGACCGCCGGCTCCCAGGGCGACACACCGGTGGTCATGGGTGTCGTCGTGGTCATGGTCGCCCTCGTCGTGGTGGTCAACATCCTCATGGACCTCGCATACGGCTGGCTCAACCCGAAGGTGCGTGTGGGATGACGCTTCCCCTGTCCGAAGAAGCGGTGGCTCCCGCTGTCGCCGCGCAGGGGCGGGCGGGACTCCTGCGCCGACTGCTGCGCAACCCGTTGGCCGTGGCCTGCCTGGTGATCCTCGCGATCATCGCGCTGGCCAGCCTGTTCGCCCCTCTGATCACCAGTCAGGACCCGGCCCGCTCCTCACTGACCGACAGCCTCGCCCCGATGAGCGGCAGGCATCCGCTCGGCGGCGACGGCGTCGGCCGTGACGTCCTGGCCCGGCTCCTCTACGGCGGCCGCACCAGCCTGCTCGGTGCCCTGCTCGCGGTGGCCGTCGCCGTGGTGATCGGCGTTCCCGCCGGTCTGGTGGCCGGCTACTACCGCAAGTGGTTCGACGCCGTGAGCAGTTGGGTGTCCAACCTGCTGATGGCCGTGCCGGCGATCATCGTGCTCCTCGTCGTGATGTCCGCGGTGGGCCAGAACACGTACCTCGCCATGGCGGTCTTCGGCGTGCTGATGTCACCGGGCGTCTTCCGGCTGATCCGCGCCTCGGTGATCTCCGTACGCGAGGAGTTGTACGTCGACGCGGCACGGGTGTCCGGCCTGTCGGACTCCCGGATCATCCGCCGCCACATCCTGCCCGTCGTGCAGGCGCCGACCATCATCCAGGCCGCCCAGATGCTCGGTCTCGGCATCGTCATCCAGTCCGGGCTGGAGTTCCTCGGGCTGGGCTCGGCGACCCAGGCGAGCTGGGGCTCCATGCTCAACGACGCCTTCGGCAACATCTACACCAAGCCGGAACTGATGGTCTGGCCCGGAGCGGCCCTCGCGGTCACCGTCGCCGCGTTCGGTCTGCTGGGCAACGCCCTGCGGGACGCGCTGGACGGGAGCGCGGTCGCGGTGCGGAAGCCGTCGCGCGGCGCCGCGTCCCGTGGAGAGGGCGCGGCCAAGAAGGCACCACACGCCGACAAGAGTGCGCCGCATGCCGACAAGAAGGCACCGCCCGTCACACCCGAGACGGACGACGCCCTGCTCGTCCTCGACGGACTGACGGTCTCCTATCCGACGGCCCAGGGCGAGAAGACCGTCGTCGACGGCGTCTCCCTGACGGTGCGCCGAGGCGAAGTGCTCGGCCTCGTGGGGGAGTCGGGCTCGGGCAAGAGCCAAACCGCCTTCGCCGTCCTCGGGTTGCTGCCCAGGGAGGCCCAAGTCACCACCAACCACCTCCTGTTCGACGGAACGGAGCTGAGCCGGCTCGGCCGCGCGGCGATGAACCGCTACCGCGGCCACCGGATCGCCTACGTCCCGCAGGAACCCATGTCCAACCTCGACCCCTCCTTCCGTATCGGCGCCCAACTGGTCGAACCGGTACGCCGGCACCTCGGACTGTCGGCGGCCGAGGCACGGGCGAAGACACTCGGCCTGCTGGAGCGGGTCGGCATCTCCGACCCGGAAAGGGTCTTCCGCTCCTATCCGCACCAGATCTCCGGCGGCATGGCGCAGCGCGTCCTCATCGCCGGCGCCGTCTCCTGCGAACCGGACCTGCTGATCGCCGACGAGCCGACCACGGCCCTCGACGTGACCGTGCAGGCCGAGGTGCTCGACCTGATGCGGTCCCTGCAGCGCGAGCGGAACATGGGCTTGATCCTGGTGACCCACGACTTCGGCGTGGTGGCCGACCTGTGCGACCGCGTGACGGTGATGCAGACCGGCGCCGTCGTCGAGTCCGCACCGGTGGCGCAGTTGTTCGCCGATCCCCAACACCCGTACACCCGCATGCTCCTGGCGTCCACGCTGGAGGACGCCGAGCCGAGGGCCGCGCTCGATCCGAGCCGCACCGTGTCGGCGAGCGGCGCGGGCATCACGCACACCGGACGTCAGGAGGGTCCGGCATGACCGCGACCATGAACGGGACACCGAAGAAGGAACTCCCGGCCGAACCCCTGTTGGTGGTCGACGACCTGGTCGTGGAGTACCCGTCGAAAGGCTGGCGCAGGCCGCCGTTCCGGGTGCTGAAGGGGGTGTCGATCACCATCGGCGCGGGCGAGACGCTCGGGCTGGTCGGTGAGTCGGGCTCGGGCAAGACCACCCTGGGCCGGGCCGTCCTCGCACTGGCCCCGATCACCTCCGGCACCGTCCGCTACGACGGCAAGGTCATCTCGGGCCTGGGAGCGAAGGAACGCCGGGCGCTCAGCAGCGACATCCAGGTGGTGTTCCAGGACCCGTACACCTCCCTCAACCCGGCGATGACCGTGAACGACATCCTCAGCGAACCGCTGCGCGTCGCGGGCACCCCTCGCGCGGAGGCCGAGAAGCGGGTGCGGGACCTCCTCGACCACGTACGGCTGCCCGCCGACGCGGGGGAGCGGCTGCCACGGGAGTTCTCCGGCGGGCAGCGCCAACGCATCGCCATCGCACGGGCGTTGTCACGGGACCCCCGGGTCATCGTCTGCGACGAACCGGTCAGCGCCCTGGACCTGTCGACCCAGGCCCGGGTCCTTGACCTGTTCGTCGAGATCCAGGAACGCACCGGCGTCGCCTACCTCTTCGTCACCCACGACCTGTCCGTGGTCCGGCGCATCAGCCACCGGGTGGCGGTCATGCAGGGCGGAGAGATCATCGAGACCGGGGACGCGGCGACCGTCACCACCACACCCCAACACCCCTACACCCAGCGCCTGTTGCTCGCCGCGCCGGTGCCGGACCCGCAGCGGCAGGCGGAGCGCCGAGCCGAGCGGCGCCGGCTGGCGGCGGCGATGGCGGCCGACGCCTCCACGAACACCCCCGCTATCGCCTCGACGTCGGGAGACCGAGCATGACCCTGCCCAACCCCACCGTCCCCGGCTTCCACCCGGACCCCAGCGTCACCCGCGTCGGCGACGACTACTACCTCGCCTGCTCCAGCTTCGAGTACCTCCCCGGCATACCGCTGTTCCACAGCCGCGACCTGGTGCACTGGGAGCCGATCGGCCATGTGGTCACCCGGCCCGGGCAGTTGGCGGTCGAGAAGATCCCCACGCTCGGCGGCGCCTGGGCGCCCACCATCCGCTTCCACGACGGCCGTTTCTGGCTGGTCGTCACCGACGCGATGGGACGCGGCAGCCTCATCTTCACCGCCGACCGCGCCGAGGGCCCCTGGTCCGACGGCATCGTCATGCGGGGAGCGCCCGGCATCGACCCGGACCTCGCCTGGGACGCCGACGGCACCTGCTACGTCACCTACTCCGGTCTCCAACTCGACGGCGACCACGCCGGCGAACACCTGGGCGTCCAGCAGGTCCGGACGGACCTCGAAACCGGCCAAGCCCTCGAAGAACCACGGTCGTTGTGGTCCGGCACGGGCCTGATGTTCCCCGAGGCGCCGCACCTCTACGAGATCGACGGCACCTGGTACCTCCTGATCGCCGAGGGCGGCACCGAGCGCGGGCATTCCGTGAGCATCGCCCGCGGCCCCCGCCCCGACGGCCCCTTCGAGGGCTGCCCGGCCAACCCCGTGCTCAGCGCCCGCAGCACCGCCCGCAAGGTCCAGAACACCGGCCACGCCGACCTCGTGCGCACCCCCGACGACGGCTGGGCCCTGATCCTGCTGGGGATGCGACCCGGCGGTCTGACCAGGGCCTTCTCACCCATGGGCCGGGAGACGTTCAGCACCGCGCTGGAATGGGTCGACGGCTGGCCGGTCGTGCAACCGGTCCAACTCACCCCGCCCATTGGACCGGTCGAGCACCACGACACCTTCAGCGGCGCCCAACTCGGCCTGGAATGGCTCTCGATACGGACACCCGCCGCCGACTGGTCCTCGCTCACCGAGCGCCCGGGCCACCTCGTCATCCACGCCGACGGCTCCACCATGGACGACCCGCGGCCACGGTTCGTCGGCCGCCGCCAGCAGCACGAGTCGGCCGTCTTCTCGGTCCGCGTGGACAGCGGCGAGGGAGTCGGCGGGCTGAGCCTGCGCATCGACGAACGCCATCACTACGACATCGAGGTGGGCGCCGGCCTCGCCCGTGCCCGCGCCCGGGTGGGCGGCCTCTCCCAGACCTGGGAGCAGTCGATTCCCCCGGGGCCGGCGACGGTACGGATCGAGACGGAGCCGGTGCGCGGCATGGGCCTGGACGCCCTGGGCCCGGACACGGTCCGGCTGTCCGTCGAATCCGGCGACGGCTCCGGACCGGTCGAACTCGCGGCCCTCGACGGCCGCTACGTCTCCGCCGAGACCGCCGCGTCCTTCACCGGCCGGGTCGTCGGCATGTACGCCGCCGAAGGCGCGGTCGCCTTCGAGCGGTTCAGCTACCGGGGCGAGGACTGACGCCTCCGTCCCGCCCTGAACCAGCCGACCGGAACCTGAGAGAAAGTCACCAGCAGCGTATGGGCACTTCCTCCTCACGCATGCTCTTCGGAGCCGCGTACTACACCGAGTACCAGCCGTACGAGCGGCTCGCGCAGGACCTCGATCTGATGGCCGAGGCCGGGTTCGGCGTCATCAGGGTCGGCGAGTCGGTCTGGTCGACCTGGGAACCCCGCGAGGGCCACTTCGAACTCGACTGGCTGCAACCGGTGCTCGACGCCGCCCAGGACCGCGGCATCAAGGCGATCATCGGCACCCCGACCTACGCCGTCCCGCCCTGGCTGCGCCGCAAGTACCCGGAGACGGCGGCCCGTTCACGTACCGGGGAGGCCATCCCGTACGGCATGCGGCAGGACGCGGACTACTCGCACCCCGCCTTCCGGCACCTCGCCGAACGCCTGGTCCGCAAGATCGTCGAGCGCTACGCCGACCACCCGGCGGTCATCGGCTGGCAGGTCGACAACGAACCCGGACTACGGCTCTTCCACAACGACTCGGTGTTCCAGGGCTTCCTCGACCACCTCCGCGACCGCTACGGCGACGTCGAGACGCTCAACCGCCGCTGGGGGCTGACCTATTGGTCCCACCGGTTGCAGGACTGGGCGGACCTGTGGACCCCCGACGGCAACTCCACCCCGTCGTACGACCTCGCCTGGCGCCGCTACCAGTCCCGGCTGACGCAGGAATACATCACCTGGCACGCCGAGTTGGTCCGCGGCCTCGTGCCGGAGCACCAGTTCGTCACCACCTGCGTCGCCCTCGGCCAGCAGGGCCTGGACATCGCGGCCATCGGGCGGCCCCTCGACGTCGCCGGCGCCAACATCTACTACGCCACCCAGGACGGGCTGGCCCTGCCCGGTTCCGACGAGCCGGACGGCGGACTGTATCCGTTCTTCGTCGCCTGGTCGGGACCCGCCTGGCTCTACCTCCAGAACGACATGGCACGCGGCATCCGCCAGGAACCCTTCCTCGTCATGGAGACCAACGCCACCTCGATCGGCGGCTCCGCGGACAACTTCCCCCTCTACCGCGGCCAGGCCCGCCAAGCCGTGTGGAGCATGGTCGCGCGTGGCGCCCGGATGATCGAGTACTGGCACTGGCACTCCCTGCACTACGGCGCCGAGACCTACTGGGGCGGCATCCTCGGCCACAGCCTCGAACCCGGCCGGACTTACGACGAACTCGCGGCGATCGCGGGGGAGTTCGAGCAGGCCGGCCGCGCGATCGAGGGCCTGCGCCCGCGCAGCGACGTCGCGATGCTGCTGTCCGCCGACAGCCGCTGGGCCATGGAGTTCATGGCGCCGCTCCGGGGCAGCACCCCTGCCTGGTTCGGCGATCCGCAGTCCTACGACCGTATCGTCGCCGCCTTCTACCGGGGCCTGTTCGACGCCGGTCTGTCCGTCGACATCGTTTCCCCTGAGCAACTCCCGTCCGATCCGGAGGAGTTGGTCGACCGCTGGCCGGTGCTGGTCGTCCCCGCGCTGTACATCGCGGACGACACGACACTCGACCTGCTGCGCCGGTACGCCGAAGCCGGCGGCCATCTCGTCCTCACCCCACGCACCGGCTACGCCGACGAGGAGGCCGTCGCCCGGCACACGGTGATGCCCGGAGTGCTGCGTCCCGCAGCGGGCGCGCGCTACCAGGAGTTCACCAATGTGCTGACCCCGGTCACGATCACCAAGGGGGACGGGACGGCGAACGGCCCCGCCCTGCACGGGCGGGCCACCGCCTGGGCCGACGGACTGATCGCGGAGGGCGCCACCGTACTGGCCGGATACGAGCATCCGCACCTGGGCCAGTTCGCCGCCGTCACCACGCACGAGCACGGCGACGGCCGGGTGACCTACGTCGGTACGGTCCCGGACCGCGAGCTCTCGCACAGCCTCGCCGACTGGCTCGCCGCGGTCTCGCTCCCCGCCGACCCCTGGCGCGCGGACCGGCCGGACTCCGTCACCTGCACGGCGGCCACCACCGCCGGCGGCGACGTCCTGCGCTTCGTCCACAACTGGGCCTGGGATCCGGTCGGTTACCGCCTCCCGGCGGACACCGACGACCTGTTCACCGGGGAACGCCTCGCCGCGGGCACCACGCTCGAACTCGGCCCCTGGGACGTCCGGTTGCTCGTCCAGCGCAGTGACGACGCCCCCGTGACACTCCCTTCCTCCACCGACCCCACTTCACCGAGGAGCACTCCGTGAACCGGCAGCCCATCACCGACGCCTCCTCCGCCGACGACGAGGCCGAGTTCGCCAGGCGCCTGTGTGCGCTCACCCTGGAGCAGAAGGTGCGGCTGCTGACCGGCGCGGACTTCTGGTCCCTCCACCCCGAACCCGCCGTCGGCCTACGCCGGTTGGTCCTCTCGGACGGACCCGCCGGAGTCCGCGGCGAGCTGTGGGACGAACGCAGCCCCTCCGCCAACGTGCCCTCGCCCACCGCACTCGCCGCCACCTGGGACGAACCGCTGGTCGAACGGCTCGGCGGACTGCTCGCCCACGAGGCACGCGGCAAGGGCGTCGACGTCCTCCTCGCCCCCACCGTGAACCTGCACCGAACTCCTTACGGCGGACGGCACTTCGAGTGCTTCAGCGAGGACCCGCTGCTCACCGCCCGAGTCGGCGTCGCCTATGTCCGGGGCGTCCAGGGCGGCGGCGTGGCGGCCACCGTCAAGCACTTCGTCGGCAACGACTCGGAGACCCAGCGCATGACGCTCGACGCGCGCATCGGCGAACGCGCCCTGCGGGAGCTGTACTTGGCGCCGTTCGAGCGGATCGTCGGCGAGGGCGGGGTCTGGGCGGTCATGGCCGCCTACAACGGGGTCAACGGGTACTCGATGACCGAGAGCCCGCTGCTGCGCGAAATCCTGCACGACGACTGGGACTTCGACGGTCTGGTGATGTCGGACTGGTTCGCGGCGCGCACCACCGAGCCGTCCGCCCGTGCGGCGCTCGACCTGGTGATGCCCGGCCCGATCGGCCCGTGGGGCGACGCGTTGGTGGCCGCCGTACGCAAGGGCAAGGTCGACGAGTCACTCGTCGACGACAAGGTGCTGCGGCTCCTGCGCCTCGCCGCCCGGGTAGGTGCGCTGAGCGACATATCCGCCACCACCCAGCCGCCCCATCACGACGCGGCCTCCGTGGCGGCCCGACTGCGCGAGACGGCCGCCGCCGGATTCGTGCTGGCCCGCAACGAGGGCGCCCAACTGCCCCTGGACCGCGCGTCCTTGACCCGGGTCGCCGTCCTCGGCCCGAACGCCGCCGTGGCCCGGACGCTCGGCGGCGGCAGCGCCACCGTCTTCCCGTCCTACGCCGTCTCGCCCCTCGACGGCATCCGCGCCGCCCTGGGCGACGACGTCGAGGTCACCCACGCCATCGGCGTCACCCCGCAGACCCGCGTACCCGCGGCGGCACTCACCCACCTCCGCCACCCCGACGGATCCGGCCCGGGCGTGGAGGTGAGCTTCCTGTCCGAGGACGGAACCCTGCTCGGCTCCGAGCGCCGTACCGGCGGCGCCTACACCTGGATGGGCTCGTACGGCCCCGGAGTGCCGACCGGCCAGGTCGCCCGGGTGCGGGCACGCACCGTGGTCCGCGCGACCGTCGCCGGCCGGTACGCCATCGGCGGCTCGGGCATCGGACGCTTCCGGCTGTCCGTGGCAGGGGCCGAGGTGTTCGACGTGCGCCTTCAACTCCCGCCGGGCGCCGACCTGGTGGAGGGTCTGATGACCCCGCCGCAGCGTCTCCACACCGTCGAGCTGGCGGAGGGTGAGGAGACCGAGATCGTGCTCACCCACGACATCGTCTCGTCGGACGAGGCCCTCGGTGACGCGGTCACCATGTTCCAGCTCAACGTCCAGCCGCCGCACGGCAGCGACGACGAGGAGATCGAGCGGGCCGTGGCACTCGCCCGCGAGGCCGAGGTCGCCGTGGTCGTGGTCGGCACCACCGAGGAGGTCGAGAGCGAGGGCTTCGACCGCGACAACCTGGCCCTGCCCGGCCGGCAGGACGAACTCGTCCGCAGGATCGCCGAGGCCAACCCCCGTACCGTCGTGGTGGTCAACTCCGGTGCCCCGGTGCTCCTTCCATGGGCGGACGAAGTGGCGGCGGTACTGCTCGCCTGGTTCCCCGGGCAGGAGTTCGGCAACGCGCTCGCCGACGTACTGCTGGGCATCGCGGAACCGGGCGGCCGACTGCCCACCACCTGGCCGGTGTCCGAGCACGGACTGCCTGCCACCGAGCCGATCGACGGCGTACTCGCCTACGACGAAGGGCTGTTCATCGGCTACCGGGGCGACGGACGCACCGGATATCAGCCGCCCCGCTACGCCTTCGGCCACGGACTCGGCTACACCACCTGGGACTACGTCTCGATCGACGTCCCCGGCGAGCTGCCGCCCGGCGCCGAACTCGCCGTAGAAGTACGGATCCGCAACAGCGGCACCCGGCACGGCAAGGAGGTCGTGCAGGTCTACGCCGGACGCTCGGGCGGCGACGTGGAGCGCCCGCTCCGCTGGCTCGCCGGATTCGCCGCGGTCGAGGCGGCGCCCGGTGAGGAGGTCGTCGCGACGGTCACCGTGGACGCGCGGGCGTTCGAGCACTGGGACACCGAATCGGGCGCCTGGGCAACCGAGTCGGGGACCTTCACGCTGCAAGCCGGCCCGTCGTCGACCACGTTGCCGCTCACCGCCGATGTCACCGTCAGCCGACCATGAGCGAGCCCAAGCAGGAAGCGGACCCGGTGGTCGGCCCCTGGCGGCAGACGGAGATCGTCCTGACCGGGACCCGCGACCACGCCAACCCGTACACCGACATCGACGTATGGGCCGAGTTCACGCACGAGTCCGGGACCGTCCTGCGCCGCCCCGCCTTCTGGGACGGCGGCCGGGTCTGGAAGGTCCGGTTCGCTTCCCCGGGGGCGGACGGAAAGTGGACCTGGCGCAGCGGCAGTTCGGTCGCGGACGAAGGACTGTCCGGGCAGGGCGGAACGCTCGTCGTACGCCCCGCCGCCGACGACGCCAACTCCTTTCACCGGCACGGGTTCTGGCGGATGTCGTCCGGCGGCCGCAGCCTGGTGCACGCCGACGGGACGCCCGCGCTGCTGGTCGGCGACACCGCCTGGGCCCTGCCCTGGCGGGCCACCGAGGAACAGGTGAGGAAGTACGCCGCCGACCGGCGGGCCAAGGGCTTCAACGCGGCGCTGCTGATGAGCGTCCAGCCCGACATGGACGCGCGCGGACCGCGCGACCGCACAGCCGACGAAGGGTTCGACGTCGGCTTCGAGGACCTGCCCACCGGGCACGTCAATGTGCTCGACCCGGCGTACTTCCAGTACCTCGACCGGCTGATCGGCATCCTCCGCGACCACGGGATCGTCCCCGTACTCCAGCCGCTCTTCCACGGGTTCGGCTGGAAGGGCCTGCGGGTGGCGGGCCCGGTGGTGCCCCCGCGGGAGTACGCGCGCTACTGCCGCTACCTCGTGGCCCGTTACGGCGCCGCCCCCGTCGTCTACCTGGTCGGCGCCGACGGCGAGGGCCGCGAACCGCAGATCGCGGCGGGCGGTGCGGAGGTCGGCCGTTGGGACGACTACGGCCAGCCCTGCGGCATCCACTACCGCCCGCACGCCGACAACAGCGCCCACCAGAGCGAGAGTTGGCTGCACTTCCAGTGGTGCCAGACCGGCCACATGGGCGGCCACGTCCAGGAACGGGTCGCCGACATGTGGCGCAACACCCCCGCCAAGGCGGTCGCCAACGCCGAGCCGACGTACGAGAACACCGGCCGCCCCGGCCGCGCCGCGGGCTGGTGGCAGGGGCACGAGGCCTGGAGCAACCTCTGCGCCGGCGGAACGATGGGCGTGGTCTACGGCGCGGCGAGCCTGTGGCAGTGGCGGCTGCACGCCACCGAACCCGGCCACGAGGAGTTCTTCCTGGCCGAGGGCGCGGGCTGGCGGGAGGCCCTGGACTTCGAGGGCTCACGCCACGTAGGGCTGATCTCCCGCATCCTCGACGGCCTCCCCCTGACGGACATGCGGCCCGACTGGCACTCCGCCCTGGCGCCCCGGGGGCTGTCCGTCCCCGGCGAGCTCTACCTCTGCTATGCGGAGGAGGGCGGCCCGCTGTTCATCACCGCCCCGGAGAACGTCCCGCTGCCTTACCGAGTGGTCGATCCCCGAACAGGCGAGACCGTCCGCGAGGGCGTGCGCGCCGACGCCGGGGAGCCCGTGCCCGACGAGGGCGGAGCCCCACGGGTGTACATCTGCCATGCCCCGAACCGGAGTTGATCCCCGTGCAGGTCACACCTCCCACCTTCGAGCACCACCGAGAACCCCTCGGCATCGGCGAGTCCGCACCGCGCCTCAGTTGGCGCACGGTCACCGACACCGGGGGCTGGCGGCAGACCGCCCACCAGGTGGAGATCAGCACCGCCGACGGCACGGTCCTCACCGACACCGGACGCGTGGAGTCCGCAGAGTCCGTTCTCGTCCCCTGGCCCGGGCCGCACCTGGGCTCCCGGGAACGCGTCGGCGTCCGCGTCCGCGTCTGGGGCGACGCCGAGGACGACCCGTCGCCCTGGTCGGAGCACGCGTACGCCGAGACCGGCCTCCTCGAACCGGCCGACTGGACGGCCCACCCCGTCACCCCGGACCGCGACGCCCCCACCGGAGAACCACTCCCCGCAGCGCTGCTCCGCCGCGACTTCACCCTCACCGGCCACGTCGCCTCCGCCCGGCTGTACATCACCGCGTACGGCGTCTACGAAGCCGAGATCAACGGCGAGCGTGTGGGCGACCACGTCATGGCCCCCGGCTGGACCTCGTACCAACACCGCCTGCGCTACCAGACGTTCGACGTCACCCCACTGCTCCGCACCGGCGAGAACACCATCGGCGCCCTCCTCGGCGAGGGCTGGTACACCGGCCGCCTCGGTTTCCACGGCGGCAGACGCGCCATCTACGGCGAACACCGGGCGCTCCTCGCCCAGTTGGAGATCGGATACGCCGACGGCACGACACAGACCGTCGTCACCGACGAGCACTGGCGCACGGCGTCGAGTCCCGTCCTGCGCTCGGAGATCTACGACGGTGAGGCCTACGACGCACGGCGGGAGCGGCCGGGCTGGTCCACGCCGGGACACGACACGTCCGGGTGGGCGACCGTCCGTGAAATCCCTTTCCCCAGCGCCGAGTTGGTGGCACCGACGGGCCCGCCCGTGCGACGCACCCAGACCGTCGCTCCGGTCGCGGTCGTCACGACGCCGTCCGGGAAGACCGTCCTGGACTTCGGACAGAACCTGGTCGGGAGACTGCGCATCCGCGTCAGGGGCGCTGCCGGCCACGAGGTCACCCTGCGCCACGCGGAGGTGCTGGAGCACGGCGAACTGAGCACCCGCCCGCTGCGGTTCGCGGCCGCCACGGACACCTACGTCCTGCGCGGCGAAGGCGCGGAGGGAGGCGAAGAGGCGGAGAGAGGCGATGGGGTGGACGTCTACGAACCGCACTTCACCTTCCACGGCTTCCGATACGCCGAGATCGGCAACTGGCCCGGCCCGCTCGACCCCGCCGACATCGAGGCGGTCGTGCTGCACACGGACATGGCCCGCACCGGCTGGTTCGAGTGCTCCGACCCGCTGGTGAACCGGCTGCACGAGAACGTCGTGCAGGGGATGCGCGGCAACTTCCTCGACGTCCCCACGGACTGCCCTCAGCGCGACGAACGCATGGGCTGGACCGGCGACATACAGGTCTTCGCGCCCACCGCGTCCTTCCTCCACGACTGCTCCGGCATGCTGACCGGCTGGCTGCGCGACCTGTCCGCGGAGCAGTTGGCGCGCCCGGACGGGGTTCCGCCCCTCGTCGTCCCCGACGTACTGCCGGCCGCCTTTCAGGACGCGGGTGCCCAGGCGGTGTGGGCCGATGTCGCGGTGCTCCTGCCGTGGACCCTGTACCAGCGGTTCGGTGACCTGGAGGTGCTGCGCACCCAGTACCCGAGCATGCGGGCCTGGGGCGAGGCCACGATCCGACTCACCGCCGAGGGCGACGGGTTGTGGCACCAGGACTTCCAGCTCGGGGACTGGCTCGACCCGCAGGCCCCGCCGGACCGCCCGGGGGAGGCGCGGACCGACGGAGATCTCGTCGCCAACGCCTACGTCATCCGCTCCGCCGAGGTGCTGGCCGAGGTGGCCGAACTCCTCGACAGCAACGGGCAGTTGGACGGCAAGGAGGACGCCGCCCGCTTCCGTGCGCACGCGCGGGCCGTACGCGAGCGATTCGCCGACCGGTTCGTCACGCCGGACGGCCTACTGTCCTCGGACACCCAGACCGCGTACGCCCTGGCCATCGCCTTCTCGCTCCTCCCGACGGAGCGTCAACGGCGGGGCGCGGCCGAACGGTTGGCGCACATCGTGCGCGGCGCGTCCTTCCGTATCGCCACCGGTTTCACGGGCACGCCCCTGATCTGCGACGCCCTGTGCGCGGCGGGCGAACCCCAGCTCGCCTACCGCATGCTCCTGGAGAAGAGCTGCCCGTCGTGGCTCTACCCGGTGACCATGGGCGCCACCACCGTCTGGGAGCGCTGGGACTCGATGCTGCCCGACGGCACCGTCAACCCCGGCGAGATGACCTCCTTCAACCACTACGCCCTCGGCGCCGTCGCCGACTGGCTGCACCGCACGGTCGCGGGCCTCACCGCCGCCGAACCCGGCTGGCGGCGGCTGCGCGTCGCCCCGGTCCCGGGAGGCGATCTGACCTGGGCGAAGGCGGCCCACGACACCCCGTACGGCAGGGCGGAGGCGGGCTGGCGCATCGAGAGCGTCAAGGGCGGAAAGGATGGCAAGGGGGACGTCCTCGTCGTCGAGGCGTTGATCCCCCCGAACACCCGGGCCGAGATCCAACTCCCGGACGGCAGCGCCCCGTTCGAGGTCGGCGCGGGACGCCATGCGTTCCGACATCCGTACCCCTAGAGGCAGGTGCGCCGGGTCCGCAGACGGGTGACGAGCACCATCGCGCTTGAAGTTTCAAACGGAGTCGGTCAGACTCTCGCTTGAGAGTTCAAACGACCCGTCCCGGGACTCCTTGGGCTCTTCCCGTAGCCACCCTCTCTGGAGTCGCCATGTCTCTCGCCTCTGATGCAGTCGCCGTCCGCCGAGGTCCGCTGGTCGTGGCGGGAGGTGTGCTCGCCGCGATCGTGGTGGCCTCCGCGGCGGACACGGTGCTCGCCCAACTCGCCCTGGCCGCAGGCGCACCCGACGACTTCCAGCCCCTGAAGGCACCGTCGTACATCTTCCTGACCACGCTCGGGCTGGTGGCGGGCGCCCTCGGCTGGGCCGTCGTACGCAAGGTGTCGAAGGACCCCCAGGCGTTGGTGCGCCGACTGGTGCCCACCCTCGTCGTGGTGTCCTTCGTCCCCGACTTCCTGCTCTACGGCGACGGGGGCGCGACCGGTGTCGGGGCGCTGCTGCTGATGCACGTGACGGTCGCGGCGGTCGCGGTGGTCACCTACCGCAGGGTGATGCCGCTGTCGTAGCGGCACGCGCCCCAGTCGCTAGGCCCCGACGGTCGTACGCCACAACTCCCCGGCCTCCGCTGCCGCGTCGGGCGACACGAGCAGCAACGGCTCACCGTACGAAGGGAGTTGCGGCATCGCCACCGCACCCGCCTCGGTCGCGATGAGCAGGGCGGGCAGGCCGTCCACCGGGTGGAACTCGCCGATCGCGGCGGCCGTCGCTCGACCGGCCGCCACCTGGACCAGGGACAGCGCGGTCGAGCCCATCACACGGGCCGTGCAGTGCCGTTCGGCGAGTTTCGCCAGCAGCGCGTCCAGGCCGGGCCAGTGGGCGTGGGCCGCCCACTCGGTCAGGAACACATGGCCCGTGAGGGTGGTGTGGTCCGCCGCGTGGATCGGGGCTCCGTTCAGGTGCGCGCCCTTGCCGCGTACCGCCGTGAAGACCTCGCCCCGCCACGGGTCCGCCACCAGGCCCAGCAGCGGACTGCCGTCCGGCTCCGTCAGGCCCAGGGAGAAGGAGCACCAGCCCAGTCCGTGGGCGTAGTTGGTCGTTCCGTCCACGGGGTCGATCACCCAGTGCGGGGCGTCGTCCGACGTGCCTTCCTCGGCGCCGTACTCCTCGCCGTCGATGCCCCAGTCGGGGAACTCTCGCCGTAGCACCGCCCGTACGTGCCGTTCCACCGCCTCGTCCGTGTCCGTGACGATGTCGGCCGGGCCCGCCTTCTGCCGGACCGGACCCGAGCCTCCTCGGTTCCCGCCGCGAATCGCCTCCGACGCCCACTCGGCCAACTCCACGGCCACTCGCAGAGCACCGTCCAGGTCATGTTCGTTCGGCACAGCTCTTCACCACCCCGTCCAGGTCGTCGCTCATGATCGCGTCCACGTCCCAGGAGACCAGAACAGCCGGATGAACGCGGAATTTCCGCGGAGCGACACTTGGGCGGGGCAGGCCTCACTCGGGGGTGAATCCATCACGTTCTCTCTGATCGGTGCGGAACGCACCACGCGGCCGGGTCTCCTCCACACGCGCACTCAGGGCGGCGCCGTACCGGGCGTACGTCTCCCTGAGCCGGTCGAGCGCCGGGACGAGTTCGGCGGCGGTGGCGCCGAAGAACTCCTCGGAGTCGGTGAACTCCGTGGTGCCATCCGGCTGTTGGGTGAGCGTGAACGAGTGCCTGCCGAGGATCGCGTCGCGAGATCCGCCTTCCCAGACCAGCCGGTGGGGTGCCTCGACCTCGACGATCCTCATCGTGACCTCCTGCCCGGCGGCATCGTCACTGTCCGACACGCGGCCTGGAACCTCCGCCCCGACCGCGACCTCGTCGGGCTTCGCGTCGAACGACAGCACCGGGTGCCACCGCGCGTACTGATCCAGCGCGACGACCACGCGCCACACGGCCTCCACCGGAGCGGAGATCCTGGTCACCGCGGTGACAACAGGGGTTTCCCTCACGATCGGTTCCTTCCGCTGTCGTGGGGCGCAGCCGGGATTCACGGCACCAGCACGATCCGGCCGCGCCTGGCGCCGCCGACGGCGAGCTGGGTGTGGGCGGCGGCGGCCTCTGACAGGGGGAAGGTCTGTGCCACGCGTGGGGTCAGCACGCCGACCTCGGCGAGGGCGGAGAGGAAGGCGAGGCGGGTGGGCTCGGGGCCGGCGGCGGTGTGGCGTACGGCCACGCCCCGTTCCGGGGTCGGCAGTGTGTCGAACCGGACGCTCACGAAGACGCCGCCGTCGCGGACGGCCGCGAGCGCGGGTGCGCCGAGCGCCGCCGCGTCGAGCACGCCGTCCACGCCCTCCGGTACGAACTCCCGTACTGCCTCGCTCGGGTCCTCGTCGCGTGACACGAACCAGGTGGCACCCCGGTCGCGGAGGAACTCCTCGTCCTCGGGCCGCCCTTGGGCGACGATCCGCACGCCCCGTGTCCGTGCCAACTCGACGGCATAGCCGCCGACGGCACCGGCTGCGCCCGTGACGAGCAGGGTGTCGCGCGGCCGTAGTGGCAGGTGGTCCAGGGCGAGTGAGGCGGTCATCGCGTTGAGAGGGATCGTCGCCGCCAGCGTCAGGTCCATGCCCTCGGGGGCGGGGGCGATGGAGTTGAGGTCGGTCACCAGGTATTCGGCCTGGGCCTTCGTGGGGCGCAGCACGGGGGCGTCGAACACGATGACCGGCGTACCGACCTTGAGGAGGACGCCCGGGCCGACCGCGTCGATCGTCCCGGCGGCGTCCAGGCCGAGCCCCGTGTACTCGATCCCTTCCGGCAGCGCGAAGAACCCGGCCCACACCGCGGCGTCGGCGGGATTGAGCGCGGCGGCCGCGACCTTGACGCGGACCTCCAGGGGGCCCGGCTCCGGGAGCGGGACCTCCATGACCTCGACGACCTCGGGTCCACCGGCCTTCTTGACGACTGCAGCGCGCATGATGTCCGCTCTTCCGTTTGCGAATCCGAACACCACAAACGCTAGGCGGGTAACGATCATTCAGTAAGTAGGCACTTCAAAGTGCGTTACACCCCGAGCGGGGCCCTTCATCGCTGGTCGGTCTGCCGGGCGTCGTAGAGCGCTCGCGCGTCGTCGACCTCGTCGGACTTCTCCGCGGCCCAGTCGCGCACCTGGGACAGCACGCCGTACAGACCCTGGCCGAGCGGGGTCAACTCGTAGTCGACGCGTACCGGCACGGTGGGTGTGACCGTTCGGCTGACCATGCCGTCGCGTTCGAGCATGCGCAGCGTCTGGGTGAGCATCTTCTGGCTGACACCCGGGATCTCCCGGCTGATGTGGCTGTACCGCATCGGATCGCCGAACGACCCGAGGGTGCACATCGCCAGGCTGACCCACCGGTTGCTGATCGTCGAGAGCAGGGCCACGGCGGGGCAGTCGTGCATGTACGCCTCGTACGTGCCGGGCTCTATCCGGCGCGTCGGGTTCGCCTTGGTGGTCATCTGTCTCTCCCGTCAGGAACGCAACTCACTTCAAGAGGCTTACTTTCGAATCGATCGTAACCCGACGGATGCAGGGTGGCGTTGAATAGAATGAACGAAACGTTCGGCAACTATGCCGAGGTTCGGTATAGTGAACGCATGGTTCATTCGATCGCGACTTCTCGGATGGGCGGGCAGATCGGCGCCTACCTCGACGACACCTACCTGGAGCAGGTCGACACGCGGGTCATCGCGGTCGGCGAGACGGACGGGGCGCCCTGGGCGGCCGTAGAGCACTGTCTGTTCCATCCGCAGGGTGGGGGACAGCCCGCCGACCGGGGGTGGTTGGGGGATGCCGAGGTCGTGCCGGTCCGGGAGCGGGAGTCCGGGCTGATTGTGGCCACGGCGGCTGCGGGCGGAGGTCTTCCGGGGCTCGACGTGGGGGAGCGGGTGCGGGCCCGGATCGATCTGCGGGCCCGGATGCTGCATGCCGCGCTGCACACCGCCGGGCATCTCGTCGAGGCGGTCGGGCGGACGCAGGGGTGGGAGATGGCCGGGAGCATTCACTTTCCCGGTCAGGCCCGGATCGAGTTCCATGCGCCGCACGCGGACGCGCGGCTGGCCGACCCGGAGGGGCGGGAGGAAGCGACCGCCGTGCTGCGCGCCGCGGTGGCGGCCGCGGTCGCCGACGATCTGCCGGTCTCCGCGCGGTACCTCCCCGACGGGCGGCGCGTGGTGCGACTCGACGCGCTGCACTCCGCGCCGTGCGGCGGCACGCATGTGCGCAGCCTCGGAGACCTGGCCGACGTGACGCTGCCGACGCTGAAGGTCAAGAAGGGCCGTATCCGCGTGTCCTACACCGCGACCCACCGGAGCCGTTGATGACACCCCCACCGTCCGGCCGTCGGCCGGTGAGCAGCACCGCGGCGGCGGTCGGCGCGAAGATCCGGCTGCGCCGTCAGCAGCGCGGGATGAGCGCCGCGGAGATGGCCCGGCGCGCCGGCCTGAGCAAGGCCACGCTGTCGCAGTTGGAGGCCGGGAACGGCAATCCCACGATCGACACCCTGGACGCGATCGCGATCGCCCTGCGCATCCCGATCGCCGACCTGCTGGCGCGTGACGCCGACACCGGACCGGTCTTCCGGCCCGGCACGGACATCGAACCGGGCGAAGTCTCACGGGAGTTGCTACGCCGGATCAGCAGCGGCAACAGCCTGGAGATCTGGCGGCTGCGCATTCCGCCGGAGACGGAGCTGGCCGGTGTGCCGCACGCCACCGGCACCATCGAGCACCTGCTGATCGCCACCGGGCACGTCACCGCCGGCCCCGTCGACGCCCCGGAGGACCTGGGCCCCGGCGACATGCTCGCCTTCGCCGGGGACGCCCCGCACTTCTACCGGACCGGCGCCGAGGAAGTCGACATCACCGTCGTCTTCGCCTCGCCGATCAGTACCTGAGACGTTCCCCAGACCGAGGAAGACCCCTCATGAGCACCGCCATCGCCACCACCCCCGCCAGCCGCGCCTTCATCAGCGACAACATGGCCGGAGCGTCCCCGCAGATAGCCCGCGCCGTCGCCGACGCGGCCGCCGGGCAGGTCCTGCCGTACGGCAACGACCCCTTCACCGAAAGGACCCGCCGCAAGCTCGGCGAGATCTTCGAGCGGGACGTCGACGTCTTCCCCGTCTCCACCGGGTCCGCCGCCAACGGCCTGAGTCTGGCCGCCCTCACCCCGCCGTGGGGCAGCGTGCTCTCCCACCCCGACAGCCACATCAACACCGACGAGTGCGGCGCCCCCGAGTTCTTCACCGACGGGGCCAAGCTCGTCGGTGTTCCGGGCGGCGACAGCAAGATCGACCCCGATGCGCTGCGGGCCGCGGTGCGCCGGCGGGCCGGTGACGTGCACAGTGTGCAGCCGTCCGCGGTGAGCATCAGCCAGGCCACCGAGAGCGGCAGCGTCTACACCCTGGAGGAGATCCGCCAGGTGTCCGCCATCGCCAAGGACGCGGGGCTGCGCGTCCACATGGACGGAGCGCGCTTCGCCAACGCACTGGTCCAACTCGGCGCCACCCCGGCCGAGATGACCTGGAAGGCCGGCGTCGACGTCCTGTCCTTCGGCGCCACCAAGAACGGCGCGATGACCGCCGACGCCATCGTCTCCTTCGACCCCGCGCTCGCCGGCGAACTCGCCTTCCGCGCCAAGCGCGCCGGCCAGCTCGCCTCCAAGATGCGCTTTCACACGGCCCAGATCGACGCCTATCTCACCGACGACCTCTGGCTGCGCAACGCCCGCCAGGCCAACGCGATGGCCACCCGCCTCGGCGACGGCCTCAAGTCCATCGCCGGTGCGGGCCTGTTGGCCACCCCGCAGGCCAACATCCTTTTCTGCCGCCTGCCCCAGCAGGTCACCGAAGGCCTCCTCGCCGAGGGCTACGCCTTCTACCACGACAGGTGGGAGCCGGGCATCGTCCGCTTCGTCACCGCCTTCTCCCACAGCGCCGACGACATCGACCAGCTCCTCGACGCAGTCCGCCGCCACACCCACTGATCCATGGCGGCAGGACCGATCAACTCCGTTTCCCTCAAGGTGAGTTGACGTCGACTCTCCTTGTCACGCGGTGACGAGAGGCTTGAGCGGCGGGGCGATTGCCGGCCGGGCGGTGTGCAGGTTCCTGGTGACCTCCGTCAGGTCGGCGATGAACATGCCCGCGAGTTCCGCGGTGAACCCGGTACGCACCACCAGACGCAGTACGGAGACCTCCTGGCAGGGCGCGGGGAAACCGTAGGCGGGCAGATGCCAGCCGCGGGCGCGCATCGCATGGGAGACGTCGAACACCGTGAAGCCGTGTGTGCCCGGCGCCAACCGGAAGGCGAACGCCGGGAGTTCGGAGCCGTCCGTGATCAACTCGTAAGGGGCGACGGCCTGGATGCGCGCGGCGAGTGCGCGGGCCGTGGCGCGGCTCTGCGCCGCCAGATTGCGCAGCCCTTCGAAGCCGTACCGGAGGAAGCTGTAGTACTGCGCGACGACATGCGCACCCGGGCGGGAGAAGTTGAGGGTGAAGCTGGGGGAGCTGCCGCCGAGGTAGTCGACCTCGAACACCAGGTCGTCGGGGAGGGCTTCGGCGTCGCGCCACAGGGCCCAGCCCAGGCCGGGGAAGACATGGCCGTACTTGTGTCCCGAGGTGTTGATGGAGGCGACGCGTTCGAGCTGGAAGTCCCACATGAGGCCCGGGTCGAGGAACGGGGCGACCATCGCGCCGGACGCGCCGTCGACATGCACCGGGATGTCGGTGCCGGTGGCGGCCTGGTAGCCGTCCAGGGCCATGCAGACGTCCGCGACGGGCTCGTAGGAACCGTCGAACGTGGACCCGAGGACCGTCACGACGCCGATGGTGTTGTCGTCGCAGTACGCGGTGAGCGTGTCGGCCGTGAGGTGGTAGCGGCCCGGCTCCATCGGGACGTAGCGCGGTTCCACCTCGAAGTAGTTGGCGAACTTCTTCCAGCAGACCTGGACGTTCGCGCCCATCACGATGTTCGGGCGCGCGGTGTCCTTGCCCTGGGCGCGCCGGCGTTCCTGCCAGCGGCGCTTGAGCGCGAGTCCGCCGAGCATCGCGGCCTCGCTCGAACCGGTCGTCGAGCAGCCGCGGACCTGTTCCGGCCGCGGCGCGTGCCACAGCCGGGCGAGCATCCGCACGCAGCGCTCCTCCATCGCCGTGATCTGCGGGTACTCGGCGCGGTCGGCGAGGTTCTTCTCGGCGGTCTCCGCCATCAACTCCCTTGCCTGCGGCTCCATCCAGGTCGTCACGAAGGTGGCGAGGTTCAGGCGGGCGTTGCCGTCGAGCATCAGCTCGTCGCGTACGCGGCGGCAGACCAGGTCGGGCTCCGACGCGAACTCGGGCAGCTCGTCGACGGGCTGGAGGAGGTCGGCGGCCGGCGGGAGACCGCCGCCGCGCGAAACGGTCAGGGTGTCGAACTCGGCTTCGGGCATGACGTCGGTATGCGGGATGGGCATGAGTGTCTGGATGCCTTTCTGGTCCGTGCGGCCCCGTGCACTCCGACGCTAGATCGCCAAGAGGTGCGGCGTAGGTGTCGATTACACCGATCCAGTGATCGATTTGCGTACTGATGAACTGGATTTTCCCTTGTACATACTGGACATTACTTTTCGCAGAGCAGGAGCCGGCCGACGCGGCGAGGTCAGCGCCGTCGGACCTGGATGAGCTCCCGTACCAGTCGGTCGATTTCGCCGTGGGTGTTGTAGAAGGCGAAGGAGGGGCGGACGGCGGTGGTGAGGCCGTAACGCCGTAGGACCGGCTGGGCGCAGTGGTGGCCGGCCCGGACCGCGATGCCGGCGGCGTCCAGCGTCTTGGCGATACGGGCGGGGTCCGTGCCGTCGATCGTGAAGGCTGTGACGCCGACTCCGTTCGGGGGGCCGAGCAGGCGCAGGCCCGGCACATCCTCGGCGAGGCGGTGCCGGGCGTACGCGACGAGTGCCCTTTCGTGGGCGTGGGCCGCGTCCAGGCCGATGGATTGGAGATAGTCGACGGCCGCGCCGAGCCCGATGGCGCCGGCGATGTGGCCGGTGCCCGCCTCGAACTTCTGTGGTGGCGGGGCGTATCGGGTGTGCTCGAAGCTGACGGACGTGATCATCGAGCCACCGCCCTGCCAGGGCGGCATCTCCTCCAGAAGTTCCGAACGGCCGTACAGGACGCCGATCCCGGTCGGGCCGAAGAGCTTGTGGCCGGACAGGACGTAGAAGTCGGCGCCCAACTTGCCCACGTCCACGCGTAGATGGGGGACGGCCTGGGCGCCGTCGACGATCACGACCGCGCCGTGCGCGTGCGCTGCGTCGGTCATCGCGCTGACGGGGAGGACGGTGCCGAGGACGTTGGAGACGTGCGCGAGGGCGACGATCCGGGTGCGGGGGCCCAGCAGGGCGTCGTAGGCGGCGAGGTCCACGGTGCCGTCGTCGTGCAGGGGGACGATCCGCAGCCGGGCGCCCTTCTCGGCGCACAGCAACTGCCAGGGGACGATGTTGGCGTGGTGTTCGAGGGTGGTGAGGACGATCTCGTCGCCGGCGCCCACGCGAGTGCGGCCCCAGGTCTGGGCGACCAGGTTGATGCCTTCGGTGGCGCCCCGTACGAAGACGACCTCCTCGGCCCGCCCGGGCCCGATGAAACGCGCGATCCGGCTTCGCGCGCTCTCCAGCAGGGTGGTGGCCTCACGGGCGAGGGTGTGTGCGCCCCGGTGCACGTTCGAGTTGTGGTGGGCGTAGAAGTCGCCTACGGCGTCGATGACTTGGCGGGGTTTGTGGGCGGTGGCGGCGCTGTCGAGCCAGACGAGCGGGCGGCCGCGGACAGTGCGCGAGAGGGCGGGGAAGTCGGCCCGTACGGCGTCCACGGGGAAGGCCGATGGGCCGGGCGGGGGAGCGCCGGCCCGGTCCAGCCAGTACCTGGCGGTGTTCGAGGCGGCGGTGCTCATGCGTACGGGTGGTAGTGGGCGACCTGGACCTGCTCCAGCATGCCGATCGCGTCGTCGACGAGTACGGCGGCGGAGAAGTACGAGCTGACCAGGTGCGAGGCGACCGCCCGCCGGTCCAGCCCCATCGGCTCCACCGCGATGCCGGGGGCGTGTTCGTGGGGCAGTTGGTCGGGACGCAGGCCGACGACGCCCCGGTTCTCCTCACCGACCCGCAGCAGCAGGATGGTCGACGTCGACTCCACCGGGTCGACCGGGATCTTGTCGGTCGGTACGAGGGGCACCCCTCGCCAACTCAGGAACGGACTGCCGTACATCTCGAAGATCACCGGGGGCACACCCCGGCGCGTACACTCCCGGCCGAACGCGCCGATCGCGCGCGGGTGGGCGAGGAAGAACGCGGGCTGCTTCCATACGACGGTGAGGAGTTCGTCCAGGTCGTCGGGGGTCGGCGGGCCGGTGCGGGAGCGGACGCGGAAGGCAGGGGCGACATTGTTCAGCAGCCCGAACTCCGGGTCGTTCAGCAGCTCGCGCTCCTGCTGCTCCAGGATCAGCTCCACGGTCAGACGCAGTTGTTCCTCGTGCTGGTTCAGCGGCACGTTGTAGAGGTCCGAGACGCGGGAGTGCATCCTCAACACGGTCTGCGCCACGGCGAGTTCGTGCTCGCGCGGCTCCGGGTCGTAGTCCACGAAGGTCTCGGGCAGTTCCGCCTCGCCGTGGTGCCCCGAGGCGACGGCCGGTATCCCCGCGCCACCGGTCTGCCCGCCGCTCCTGAACTCCGCGAAGGCGCGGGCGAGTTCGGGGTGCTCGTCCTCCAACTGCCGTAGCCGGTCCGGGTCCAGGACGAGCAGGGTGCTGTTGGTCAGGGCGACCACCGTGTACGGCCAGTCTCCGCCGCGCAGGGAGGCCTCCTCGTCGAAGAACTCCTCCTCGCCCATGATTCCGAGCACGGTGGGCTCGCCGTAGTGCCCGGTGCCGCGCCGCTCCAACTGGCCGTGCGCGACGACATACAGGCCATCGGCCGGCCTGCCCGCCTCGGCGAGTGTCGTGCCGGCGATGACGTGCTTCGTACGGAACGCGGCCGCGACCTCCTCCAGCAGGCGCAGGTCCATCACATCCCGCAGGGCGAGGAGTTCGCGCATGTCCTCGGCCATGATCCGGCTGCCGTCGGCGCCCGGGAGCAGGGTGATCCGCCCGTCGCCCACCGCGTAGGCGACACAGCGGTTGACCCGGTAGGTACCGGCCTCCACCTCCACCCAGGGGAGCAGCCTGAGCAGCCAGCGCGGGGTGGTCAGGGAGAGCTGTGCCGGGGTCTTGGTGGTGGTCGCGATACTCCGGGCGGCGCGGGTCCCGAGGCTGGTGGCGGCCGGGGTGGTGGGCTGGGTCCCGCCGTCGACGGTCCATTCGCTCACGATGATCCCTTCCTGGATTCTCGCACTCTGCATTCCCCGGCCAACTGCCTTTCAAATTACCCAATTCGGGGACTTGACCGAAACGATCGTTATGTCCACGATGAGCACGGGACGGTTCCCCGACATTGTTCGCGTACGGCAGCCGTCATTCGCACAGCATGCAGGAGACTTGATGGAGATCACCGGAAATACCCGAACCCACTGGGAAGGCCCGCTGAAGGAGGGCGTCGGCCGTATGAGTTTCGGCTCGGGTGCCGCCTCCCCGGAGCTGCGTTATCCCCTCAGTCCGATCCCGCCCCAGCGGCAGACGTCCCCCGAGGAGCTCATCGCCGCTGCTCAGGGAGCCTGCTTCACGATGATGCTGTCCCACGTCCTCACCGAGGCCGGCACCCCACCGAGCAGCGTGACCACCGAATGCGACGCGACCCTGAGCGTCGGCACCGGATTCACGCTCATCAACATCAAGGTCCAGGCGGCAGTGCCCGGAATCACCGAGGAAGAACTGCGCCGGGCCGCCGCGACCGCGGAGCAACGGTGCCCGGTGAGTAAGGCGTTGAGCGCGATTCCGTCGAATGTGCAGACGGAGTTGATCTGAGGGAAGGTGTGCTCACGAGGTGCTGGGTGCCTGGCCTGAACCGGGCACCCAGTGGAATTGCCGCGCATTCGATGAAATCAACGCGGCAATTCAGACGGAGGCTTCTTCGGACGCGGCAAGGTGCAGGGGCGTGCGGCCGTCGTGGTCACCCGCGCCTAGACGTCCTCCAGGAGGCCGGTGGAGCGGAGAATCGTGACGAGCTCGTCTCTGGAGAGCGTCTGGCTTCCGTCGTCGTCAGAGGCATCGAAGGCGTCGAAGAGCGCACGATAAGCGGCTTCGAAGGGATCCGGCTCTGCAGCCGATGTGGCGGGCTGCTCCTTGCGGCGGGCGGTTGATGCCATGTTCGTCACCTCGTGCGGGAAGTGCCTGACCGATGAGGGGAGTTCGGCAGGAGAGCATTACGGCTCTTATGTTTCAGCTCATACCCGGAGGCGGGTTGTCCGCTACGGGACCCTCACTCGATCAGGGAGGCATGTGGGAGCAGAATTCGTCCCGTGCGTGCGCGGGGGCGCCCCCTGGTCGGGGTGGTCCTGGTCCCGGGCGCGGCGGTTCAGCAGGCCATCGAGCGGTCCAACTCCCTTGCCCGGGTGTCCAGTGCGGTGAAGACGGCGGCTGTTGTGGTCCGGGTGTCGCCGGGAACCCGCACGTCGATTCCGGCACGCCGTGCGAGCGCGACGGCCGTCGCCACGAACCCCTCGGAGAGCGCGAGGATCACGGAGTGCCCTGTCCGGCAGTGCCGGGCGACCAGGGTGCGTACGAACTCCGCGTAGGCGACCGGATCGACCTCGAGTGTGTCCGGGTCGCCCCAGTACTTGCCCTGGCCGATACCCGAGGGCAGGTTCAACTCCGCCTCGAAGAGCTCGAGTTGTCGTAGGAACAGGCGTCCCGCGCCGTTCGACGGGTTCCAGAGCGTCTCGTCGCCGATGTCGAAGTTCATGCTCATGGTCGATTCCCCCTGATCAACTGCCCGGCTCAGAGTAGGAGATCGGAGGACGGTTGGCACTTGGGTATATCGGTGCTTCGTGCTCGGTGCCCGGGGGGCTCTTGGCGATGGGCGCCCGTTCTCCGGGCGAACAGGCGTCCATCGCGGGTGAGTTACCCCCTCGTCGCGAACGACAGCGTGCCGGAGGCTGTCGTATCGCCGCCCTGGGTGACCTGGAAGGCCCAGTTGTCCTCGGCCGGTTCGCATTCGACGTGGACGGGGGAGTTCCACTCGGTGAAGCGGAGGGCTTGCATGTCGCAGCCGCTCAGTCGGCCGGGGGAGGCTCCCGCCAGGCAGGCCGCCTGCCGGGCCGCCTCCAGGAGGACCATGCCGGGCACGTGGTCGCTGGGGTGGTCGAAGAACCGTGGGTGGCGCAGGTCCGCGGGTGCGACGAGCAGGGCTCCGGAGGGGGCGCGGACCAGCATCACGTCGCCGGGGGACGGGACCGACACCTCGGTCGGCGACGGGCGCCGGTGCACGTCGTCCGGAACGGGGCCGGCGGCGGCGTTCGGGCCGCGGAGCGTCTCGTACTCCTCCTCGGACAGGACCCGGACGCGTCCGAAGGCCGAGCCGAACTCGCGCCCGGCGGCGGAGAGTTGGATCCGTACGCTCAGCGCGACCGGCCACGGCACGTCGTCCACGCGGCGCACGTCGAACACCTCGGCTCGGCACAGCACATCGGTGGCGCCGTAACCGACCACCGGCTCCGTGTCGTTGTCGAGCCGGAAGCCGACGCTCCTGATGACGGGCCTGCTCGTACTCGGTGCGCCGAGGAAGCGCTGACAGAGGTAAAGGCCGACTTGGCGGATCGTCTCGGCGGCCAGCATCGGATCGTGCCGTTCGTCGGAACCCGAACCCGAACCCGGCGCCGAACCCGAACCGGCACCGGCACCGGCACCGGCACGGGACGTGGCGTACGAGCGCGGCCACTGCGCGGCAAGGAGGTATCGGTCGTCGGGCAGCGCTCGGCCGTCGGTGAGCAGGACTTCGGCGACCGCTGTGCGGTGCACGAGGGTCCGGGACACGCAACTGTCCCAGCTCAGCGTCAGTTGTTCCGGGTCGACTTCGGGAGGCGCGAGCGAATGTGAGTCGGTCATAAAATAATAGAAGCTACGGTTCTCCGGCGTACGTGCGGGGAACGTCGGCCTGTCGGCTAGATTCACCGGAAAAGACGATCCGGCACGCAGGACAGGGGCGACCGAGAAAATGCAGGAACGTGCGGAAGTCACCCGGCGGGCTGTTCTGGCGACGGCCGCCGTGCTGTTCGAACAGCACGGGTACGTCGGTACGAGCATCAGTGACGTGGCGCGTACGAGCGGGTACACCAGCGGCGCGATCTATTTCCATTTCGGCAGTAAAGAAGGGCTGGCCCGGGGTGTGCTGGAAGCCCATTTCGCCGAATGGCCGCGCTATGTGGAGCATTGGGAATCCCAGAATGCCCCCGTTCTCGACCGGCTGGTGGGTCTGAGTCTCGCCGTGGCCCGGGAATTCCGGGACAACGTGATCGTCCGCGCGGGCAACCGACTCTGGAGCGAGCGCAGAACCATCCCCGTGTCCCTGCCCCGGCCCTTCGTGGGGTGGATCGACGCGACTGCCCGCATGCTGACCGCCGCCACGGAAGCGGGCGAACTCGCCCCCGGTGTCGATGCCGAGCGCGCCGCGCGGGTCCTCGTCGCCAGCTTCTTCGGCACCCATACCGTCTCCGACGCACTGGACGACCGCCGCAACATCGAGGACGCGGTGAGTGACCTGTGGATGATGCTGCTGCCCGGGTTGCAGGCGGCGCCGGTGGATCCGGCGAGCTGTCTGGAGCGGGCCAGGAAGCTGTTGGCGGGCACTCGGGGGCAGGCTGCGGCCGCGGCGCTGTCGCACGAGGACTGACCGACACCGAGGGCGCCGACCGACTCCAGCGGCAGACAGCCACCCGCCACCATCCGCCGCCACCTGCACCGCGGCCCGCCGTGCCTCCACCGGATCACCAGAACACCGGGTCACCAGATCACCGGATTCCGGTGAGGACCGCTCACCTGTCCCGCGACAAACCTGGGGCGTGCGGCAACGCACAGGAACGGCAAGGGACTTCGGCAACGCCCGGCAACGCCGGCAAGGAGGCGGTCTCATGAGCGAGCGCGTAGCAGTGGTGGTCGGTGCGGGCGGTGACCTGGGTCTTGCCACCACCGAGATCGCCCTCGCCGGTGACCTACGCGCCCTCGCCCTCCTCAACCTGGGCGTCACCGAGGCCTGGTCGCTACGGCTCGACGACAGTGAACGGCACCTGCTGGAGGGCGCCGCGCTCGCCCACGACATCGGCCGCCCCTATCTGGAGGTCGCCTGCCTCGCCCACCTGGGCTTCGCCTCCGGCAACCGCTCCTTCACCCTGGCCAGGCGCCGCTGCGAGCAGGCCCTGGCGCTGGCCGACCGGTACGGCTGGGGCGCCGAGGCGGTCATCGTCCCCGCGCAGGTGTCCTTCGCCGGGATGCTGATCTTCGCGGGCGAGTTCGACCACGGGGAACGGTGGCTGGAGCGCGCCCGGCACGCCACCCGGTCCGAGGGCGAGCCCGGTGTCCGGCTGCTGGTGCATCTGATGTCCGCGATGGTTCCGGCGGCGCGCGGTCAACACCACGACGCCCTGGCCGAGTTGACCGCCGCCGAGCAGGTGCAGACACATATGCGGGGCGAGCACGGGCTCTGGTCCCAGGTGACCGCCTGGACGGTGGCCACCCAGGCCCGCCTCGGCATGGTCGAGCAGGCGCGGGCCACCCTCGCCGCCCTCGACGAACGGCGGGCCGCCACCGGCGAGATCCGCACCGCCGCCGCGGTGATCCGCCTCGCCGAGCAGGACCCCGCCGGCGCCCGCCGCGAACTCCGGCCGGTCCTCGACGGCACGGCCCCCCTCACCTCCTTCCTCACTCCGATCGAGGCCCGTCTCCTGGACGCGCTCGCCTGCCGCGATCTCGGCGACGAGCACGCGACGGCGACCGCCGTGGAACAGGCGCTGCACCTCGCCGAACCGGACCGGATGATCCTGCCCTTCGCGATGACCGGCGCCTGGGAACTGCTGGAGACCCTCCAACAGCGCACCTCCCACGCCGCGTTGGTCTCCGACATCCTCGACGTCGTCCGCGGCCACACCCCGGCCGGACCGGACCGTCCGGCCACGGGACCGGCCGAGAACCTCAGCCCGAGCGAACTCCGCGTCCTGCGCTACCTCCCGACGAACCTCACCCGCCCCGAGATCGCCACCGAACTGTCGGTGTCCCTCAACACCGTCAACACCCACATCCGACGCATCTACGCCAAGCTCGGCGCCGGCGATCGCTCCTCGGCGGTACAGCGCGGCCGTGAGCTGCGTCTCCTGTCGAACGGCCGCGGCTGAGGGCCGCACGATCACCGGATTCCGGCGACGCGGCCTCACCTGTCCGCCCACGACGATGGGTCCATGGGTGATGACCCCGTCCTGTACCAGATACGGGTCTACGGCCACCTCGGCCCCACCCTGCTGACGGCGTTCCCGGCGTTCGCGCCCGAGCAGCAGGGCACCGAAACCGTGCTCACCGGGCTGCTGCCGGACGCCTCGGCGCTCTACGGCGTCCTCTCCGAGATCGAGGCGCTCGGCCTCGACCTCCTCGAAGTCCGCAGAGTGAGTGCGCGCCCGAACCCGTCCCCACCCAAGGGAGATGTTCCGTGAGCACCGAGCAGCAACAGACCCTCGACGCGATCCTGCGCCAGTCCGCCTTCCCCGTCGGCAGCTCCGTCGACGAACAGCGGCTCCAGCTCGGCAAGTTGACGTCGGCGCAGCCGCTGCCCCCCGAAATCACCGTGACATCACGCGCGTTGGGCGGTGTCCCCGTCGCCGAGATCACGGTCGACGGCGTCGAACCCCGGCACGTCGTCCTCTACTTCCACGGCGGCGTCTACGTCCTGGGCGACGCGGCCAGTGCCGCCGGCCTGGCCTCCCAGGTCGGCCGACGGACCGGAGCCAGGGCCTACTCCGTCGACTACCGGCTCGCGCCCGAACACCCGTATCCGGCCGCGGTGGACGACGCGTTCGCCGCCTACGAAGCCCTCCTGCACGAAGGCGTCATCCCCTCGGACATCGTCTTCGCGGGCGAGTCCGCGGGCGGCGGACTCGCCGTCGCCACCCTGGTCAACGCCCGCGACCACGGGCTGCCCCTGCCGGCCGCCGCCTACGTCATGTCGCCGTACGCCGACCTCACCCTCGCCGGTGCCTCCATCGACACCAAGGGTGCCGCCGATCCGCTGCTCTCCCGGGAACTCCTCGAACCCCGGGTCACCAACTACACGGCGGGACGGGCCCCTTCGCTTCCACTGATCAGCCCCGTCTTCGCCGACCTCACGGGCCTGCCGCCCCTCCTCATCCAGGTCGGAAGCCACGAGGTCCTCCTCGACGACGCCGTACACCTCGCCCAACAGGCCGCCGCGGCAGACGTGTCGGTCACCCTGGAGGTCACCCCGGGCGTGCCGCACGTCTTCCAGGCCTACGGCCCGCTCCTCGACGAAGCGAGCGTCGCGCTGGACAGGGCCGGAGAGTTCCTGACGGCTCGGCTCCGCGGGTGACGTCAACTCCCGCGCACCTTCGGTCCGTTCACCAACACCGCCCGTAACAGGAGGAGTTCGTCATGGCCGACGCACCCGCCACCGCCGATGTCGTGGTCGTCGGCGGAGGCTCCGCCGGCGCGGTCCGCGCGGCCCGCCTCAGCCAGGACCCCGCCCGCACGGTCCTGCTGCTCGAAGCCGGGCACGTCTACGCCGCCGACGCCTACCCGCCCGCCCTGCTCGACGCCGACAGGATCGCGGACCCGGAACACGACTGGGGCTACACCTCACGCGGCACCGACCAGGGGTCTCAACTCCCCACCCCACGCGGCAAAGTACTCGGCGGCAGCTCCGCGGTGAACGCCTGCGTCGCGCTGCGCGCCCGCGCCGCCGACTTCGCCCGGTGGGGCGAGCACGGCGTCGAGGGCTGGTCCTACGACGACGTACTCCCGACCTTCAAACTCCTGGAGAACACCCCCACCGGCGACGACGCCTACCACGGGCGGACCGGTCCGCTGTCGATCCGGCAGCGCACGGACAGCGAACTGACGCCGTCCCTGCGGGGATTCGTCGAGGCGTCCGTCGCCCACGGCTTCAAGCGCGTGCACGACTTCAACGGCGCCGAGCAGAACGGCGCCGACGGCTACCCGGTCGACGTCGTCGACGGAGTCCGGCAGAACACGGGCCTCGTCTACCTCACCGCCGAGGTACGCCGACGCCCCAACCTCACCGTCCGCGGCGACGTGACCATCGACCGCGTGCTGTTCGACGGCGCGGCCGCCACCGGCGTCCTGGCCGCGGACGGCACGGTGTACCGGGGGAGCGAAGTCGTCCTCTGCGGCGGCACCTACGGCAGTCCGGCCATCCTGCTGCGCTCCGGCGTCGGACCCGCGGCCGACCTCACCGCACTGGGCATCCCGGTCGTCGCCGACCTGCCCGTCGGGCAGCGCCTCCAGGACCAGGTGGGCTACTACAACGCCTACGCGCTGGCACCCGGCCACCTGGAGATGACCCCCACGGTGGGCTCCCTCCTGTGGACGGCCTCCAGCGAGGCCGCCGCCGACGAACTGGACCTCCACGTCACCGCCACCCACCTGATGGACGGCTCCTTCAGCCCCACCGGAGGCGCGATCGTCCTGATGGCCGCCCTCGTCCGGCCCGAGGCGACCGGCACACTGAGACTGGCCGGCCGCGACCCCGACGACGCCCCGCTCATCGACGCCCGGTTCCTCGGCACCGACCGCGACGCCCGACGCATGCTCGAAGGCGTCAAACTCGGACGGGCCATCGCTCGGGACCCGGCCTTCGCGCGGTTCGTCGCGGCGGAGATGACACCCGGCGGCGAGGTGACCGACGACGCATCGCTGTCCCGGATCATCGCCGCGAACCCCGCCATCTACGGCCACCCCACCTCCACGGCACCGATGGGCGGCTCCGGCGACCCCTGGGCCCTCGTCGACTCCGACGGCGCCGTCAAGGGAGTGGACGGTCTGCGGGTCGTCGACGCGTCGATCATTCCCGAGGTCCCCTCGTCCACCACGAACGTCACCGTCATCATGGTGGCGGAACACATCTACCGGCGCGTCTACGCCAGTTGACCTCGGATGGTCAGTCCGCCGGGCCCTGCTGCGCGGAGCGGCTCCGCCGCCGGTCGACGACGGTGTCGGCGACCGGTACCACGATCCAGCACAGGTACGCCCAGTGCGTGACGAGCGAGACCGGGATCGAGACCAGGAAGCCGAGCGCCACCATGCCTATGCCCCGGATGGACCGGGTGAGGACCTCGGGCGGCGTGCCGGCGCGTTGGAGGCCGTCGCGGCGGACCTCGCGGACCATCAGGATGAACAGGAGACAGGACGCGAACTGCACGGCGGCGTAGAAGACGAACCGGGCCTGGAACGCTCCCTCGCCGCCGATCACGTCCGTCGCGAACGGGGTGATCACCAACGTGAGCAGCCAGTACATGGTCAGGGCCGTCAACCGGCTGTTGGTCGCCGTGACGTAACGGAACACGCGGTGGTGCGAACGCCAGTGGGCGGCGATCACCACGAAACTGATCATGAACGCCAGATAGCTCTCGCGGTGTGACGTGGCCGAGTGCCACAACTCGGAGTTGGTCGACCCCTCCGGCACCGGCAGTTCCAGAGCCAGCAGCGTGAGCGCGATGGCGACCACCGCGTCCCCGAAGAACGTGAGCCGGTCACCGGAGACCGCCCGGATCTCCATGTCCTCGTCCTGGGACGGCAGTTCTTGATCAGTCGAGACATCCATGGCAGCAGAGAATGCCACACGTGACGGGGACTGGTACTGCTGGTCCTACCCGCACGGCTGGCGACCGGCGCGTGCGGAAGAGGATCATCGGAAGGACAGGGCACGGCCCCGACCGGAGACCGCTGACCGCGCAGAACGGACCGCCACATGACCATGGCCTACCTCGCACAGCCCGACCAGCAGCAGAAGCTCGAATGGCTCGACGGCGGCGAGTTCGCCGTCCTCCTGGACGCCGCGGCCACCGGCGGACAGTTGACCGTGGGACGGTTCTCCGTCGCCAAGGGCGAGGCACCGCCGTACCACAAGCACACCCGTGAGGACGAGGTCTTCATGCTCATCAAGGGGAGTGCGCTGCTGTGGTGCGACGACGAGGAGATGGAGCTGTCGGAGGGCGGCATCGTCTTCCTGCCGCGGAACGTGCCGCACGGCTACCGGATCACCTCCGACACGGCCGACCTGCTGATGATCTGCACACCCGGCGGCATCGAGGGCATGTTCCGGCACGCGGGACGTGACCTCACGACCCCGCGCCCCGAGGGCTTCGAGATCTCGCGGGACATCATGGCCGAGGCCGCCGACCTGTACGGCCAGGTCATCGTCGGCCCGCCCCGCTGACCCACGCCAGGCCCACCGCTCCACCGCACCGACCGGAACCACGAAAGGCACCGCCATGTCCCGGCAACAGCGCCAGGCCCTCGACGAGATGCTGCGGCACGGCCCGCTCGACCTCGGCGGGGACGTCGACCGGCAGCGCGCCCTCTTCCACGACATGATGACGTCCATCCCGCTGCCGCCCGACGTCTCGACCACCGAGGGCGAACTGGGCGGCGTACCGGTCGTCACCGTCGGGACGCCGGCGAACGACCCGGCGACCGTCCTGCTGTACCTGCACGGTGGCGCGTATGTCATCGGCTCCGCGGCCGACGCCGCCGGTCTGGCCGCCGAGGTCTCCCGGCGCACCGGTGCGCGCGCCGTCTGCGTCGACTACCGGCTGGCACCCGAGCACCCGTTTCCCGCGGCCGTCGACGACGCCCTCGCCGTGTACCGGGCCCTGCTCGACGACGGAGTTCCCAGTTCCGCCATCGCCTTCGTCGGTGAGTCCGCGGGCGGCGGGCTCGTCGCCGCGACACTGGTCGCCGCTAAGGACGCGGGGCTGCCCCAGCCCTCCTCGGCCGCGGTCTTCTCCCCGTGGGCCGACCTGACCGTGTCCGGCGACAGCGCGAAGAGCAAGGCCGACGTCGACGCCTCCCTCACCCCGGAAGGCCTGCGCACCCGTGCCCGCGACTACCTCGGCGACACGGACCCGACCGACCCGCATGCCAGCCCCGTCTTCGCCGAACTGACCGGCCTCGCGCCCCTGTTCATCCAGGTCGGCTCCTACGAGATCCTCCTGGACGACGCCGTACGGCTGGCAGCGCGCGCCGCCGAGCACGACGTCCACGTGGAACTCCAGGTCTGGCCCCAAGTGCCGCACGTCTTCCAGGCGTTCGCCGCGATGCTCGACGAGGGTGCCGCCGCGCTCGACGCCGCCGGCGCTTTCATCCGGGCCCGGTGGGCCGACGTCGACGCATCGCGCGAAGCCGGCGAGTGAAGTCCGTGGGTGAGGGCGGCGCGTGAGAGTGGGGAGTAAAGACTCCGCCGTCCGGCGGCTGAACGGCCGTGTGCGGCACGCCAGTTGAACGACAATGTGCTCCATGGCTACGACGAACCACTTCGGCATCGCTCTGCGGGGGTGGCGCGAGCGGGTGTCGCCGCAGGACAGCGGGCTGGAGGCGGGCGGGGACCGGCGTATCCCCGGGCTGCGCCGGGAGGAACTGGCCGGGCTGGCCGGCCTGTCGGTCGACTACGTGGTCCGGCTGGAACAGGGCCGCGCTCGCAACCCGTCGGTCCAGGTGGTCACCGCGCTGGCCAGGGCGCTGCGGCTCGAACCGTCCGAGCGCGACCATCTGTTCCGCTGCGCGCACCTCGCACCGCCCGCGGCCGGGAACGTGTCCTGGCACGTCCCCGCGCGGGTGCACCGGCTGGTGGGTCAACTGGCGGGCAGTCCCACCGCGGTGTTCGCCGCCGACTGGACCCTCGTGAGCTGGAACGACATGTGGTCCGAGGTGATCGGTGACCCCCGTACGTACGGCTGGGTCGAGCGCAATCTCGTGGCCGGCATGTTCCGGCCGAGGGGCGTACGGGGACGGGAGCCGATCGCGGCCTGGCCGGTGCGGTCCAGGGCGGGCGACGAGGTCGAGGAGGAGGACCTCGTCGCCGACCTGCGGGTGACGGCGGCCGCCCATCCCCATGACGCGCGGCTCGCCGCCTTCGTCGACCGCATGCTGCACGACAGCCCGCGCTTCGCCCATCTGTGGTCCAACGGCACCGCGCGCACCCATGTCGGCGACCGCAAGACCGTCGAACATCCCCGGGTGGGCGACCTAGACCTCGATCTCGACGTCGTGATGGCCGCGGGCACCGACCTCAGGATCGTCACGTACACGGCGGCGACCGGGACGACCGACGCGGAGAAGATGGACGCCCTGCGGACCGCCTGTCCACGGCAGGCCCGCACCATGTCGCGTACGGGCGGTCCGAGTTGAGGGGTGCGGATGAACCGGTTGCTCCGGTTTGTTGCGCTCCCCAGACCTCCCGCGGGGGAAGTCCGGTGAGAGTCCGGCGCTGACCCGCGACGGTGTGCGTGGCGACCCCGGTCGTCGCGCGAGTCCGATCGTCCGTGGGTGGTGCGACCCGTTGACTGCTCGCCGTGGACTGCGAGAGGGGACCGAGCGGCCGGCACGGTCGTCCGGGCTGTCTCCTCGATCGAGGCTCACCAGGCGGCCCCGGGTGAAGGACCGCCGATCGTGCGCCGAATACCCCTGCCGCCCTTGCTGCTCGGGCTTGTGCTCCTGCTCTGTGCGTCCCTGTTGTGCGGGGTCGGTCTCGGCGCCGCCGGGATCGGCACGGGGAACCTGTTCCGGTACCTGTGGGCCGGTGTCACCGGCGGGACCGTGCACTCCACCGACGCGGCCGCCTACACCGTCGTCTGGGAGATCCGGCTGCCGCGCGTCGTGCTCGCGGCCGTCGTCGGGGCGGGACTCTCGTCCGTCGGCGTGGCCGTGCAGGCCATGGTCCGCGACGCGCTCGCCGATCCCTTCGTGCTGGGCATCTCTTCGGGTGCGGCGGTGGGCGCCAACGCCGTCATCCTGCTGGGCGCGTTCGCGGGCGCCCCGTCAGACGCTCACCCGGCCGCTGCGTCTGCTCCGTGCAGTCGAGGTCCTCCTCCAGCATCCGGGCCTGTTCCCACGAAGCGTCCAGCGCGGTGCGGTGCACGGTGACCGTCGCCGACAGCCGCACGGCTCCCTTCGCGCCGGCGGCGGGCACCTGGAAGTGCCGGGTCAGCGTGGCCAGCGCGTCCCCGGGCAACGGCTCCAGCCGCCACAGACAGTCGTCGCCCAGCACCGCCCACTGTCCGGGGTCGCTCTCGTACGGCGTCGCCCGCGCCACGCCGGTCCCGAACAACTCCGGCCCGGAGATGACCCGTTCGATCAGCATCCGGGCCTGCGCGGCGGTCTTCGGCTCCTTGCCCGGATCGGTCTCCGGGGTCGCCGACGCGGCAGACTGCGCGTCTGCGGTAGGGGCGCTGCTCCGGGACGCCCCGGACGTCGTCGACGGCGACGCGGAACCATCACCTCCCGTGCACCCCAGGACCAGCGCCCCGCAGACCGCCGCCACCCCGCCGACACGCACTGCTCTGGCATACGCCACGACGTCGCCCCCTCTTCGGCCTGTCGTGCGGCCGAACCCATGCCCGTACCGATGCGCTCGGTCACGGGACGGTCCCCCGCCCTCCGCTTCTGTTTCCGGCTTCGCACAGGATGCGTACAGACACGTCGATCGTAGAGCCGGGCTCCTCAACTCCCGCTGGTCGAGGCGAAGTTCGCGGCGGCGCGCTCACCTGGCGAGTTCGGTCGACTCGTCGAGTTGCGTCAGCTTCTGCGGATTGCGCACCACGTAGATCGTGGTGACCCGGCCGTCCTCCACCACGAGACTGATCGCGGACGGCTCGCCGTCGACCTCCATCAGGCCCGCCGGCTCACCGTTGAGCCACACGGGCAAGGTGTCGAACGCGGCCACCGACCGATGCGCGCGGGCAAGGATCGGCGCCACCAGCTCGGCCCCGTGGATCGGGGCGAGCGCGGCGGCGACCACCCCGCCGCCGTCGGTCACCAGCACCACGTCCGGCGCCATCACCTCCAGCAGCTCCTGCAACTGCCCGGTCCGCAGCGCCCGCAGGAACCGCTCCACCACGGCCTGCTGCTCCGACCGGCTCACCCGCACCCGCGGCCGCCGCGCCGCCACATGCTCCCGGGCCCGCCGCGCGACCTGTCGTACGGCGGCCGCGGACTTCCCGACGACCTCGGCGATCTCGCCGTACGGCAGCTCGAAGACCTCGCGCAGCACGAACACCGCCCGCTCCGTGGGCCCGAGCGTCTCCAGTACGGTCAGCATCGCGAGCGAGACGTTCTCCGCGAGCTCGACGTCCTCGGCCACATCGGGACTGGTCAGCAACGGTTCCGGCAGCCACTCGCCCACATACTCCTCGCGGCGGCGCGACACCGTGCGCAGCCGGTTGAGCGCCTGCCGGGTGACGAGCCGGACGAGGTACGAGCGCGGGTCCCGCACCTGTGACCGGTCGACGTCGGCCCACCGCAGCCAGGACTCCTGCAGCACGTCCTCCGCGTCGGCCGCCGACCCGAGCATCTCGTAGGCGACGGTGAACAGCAGGCTGCGGTGGGCGACGAACGGGTCCTGGATCATGCCGTCGACGCTACGTCGGCTCCGGCGTGCTCCGTCCGGAGGACCGGTGGAATCGCGCACGAGTCCGCGTAGCCCTGAGAGGTGATCCCGTGCGCGGTGTTGCACCTGGCCGCCATGTTGGCGAAGCCGATGAACACGGTGAGTTCGACCAGCGCCGCCGGGCCGAGCCGGTCGAGCAGGCTCTTCGACAGGGCGTCGGTCACGGTCGGCGGTGTGCTCGTCATGGCCTCCGCGTAGGCGAGCACGTCCCGCTCCAGCGGCGTGAACACCTCCGACTGCCGCCAGCGCGGCACCTCGCTCGCCTTGGGCAGGTCCAGGTTCTGGTTCAGCGCCTGGAAGTAGGTGATGTCGAGGCACCAACTGCAGCCGACCTGTGCGGCGACGGCCATGTGCGCGAACGTCTTCAGACTCGCGTCGGCCGCGTCCCACGTGCCCACCTTGGCCGAGAACTCCTGGTTGGCCGCAGCGAGTTCGGGGTTGTTCCACAGCACTTCGACGGGCTCGGGAACGGCCCCGAGCTGCTTGATCAGGTTCTCCCGCAGCGCGGCGGGAAGCTCGGCCTTCGGAACGCGAAGTGTCACGGTGTTCTCCTTGGTCTGTGCGCCAGGTCGGCGGCTCGGACATGAAGACACCGGCGGGCTCGCGGATGTGACACCGGGACGAAGATCGGCAAAGGCCCGTCAGGACGACTGACGCCCCCGGCTCGGGGTACTCACCGCTCCATGCGGATGAGCGTGGTGGACGTGGGGTCGAACACGGTTCGGCTCGTGGTGGCGGACCTGGTGGACGGCGTACCCCTCCCCGTGCACACGGCGAAGTGGAAGCTGCGGCTCTCCGAGCGTGTCGGGCAGCCGTACGGAGAGATCCCCGAGGACTCCGTACGCCACCTCGTGAAGGCGGTGTCCGCCGCCGCGGAGACCGCCCGGCGATGGGGCGCCGCAGGGCCACTCGCCTTTGCCACGGCGGTCGTTCGCGGCGCGCCGAACCGGCTCGACGTGCTGCGCACGGTGCGTGCCGAGACCGGCGTACGGCTGTGCACGCTGCCGGGAGAGGTGGAGGGCGAGCTGACGTTCCTCGGCGCCCGGCGCTGGATGGGCTGGCGCGCGGGGCCGCTGGCCCTGTTCGACATCGGCGGCGGTACCTTCGAAGTCGCCTTCGGGCGGGGCCGGTTGCCCGATTTCGTGGCATCGCTGCCGCTCGGCGCGGGCCGGCTGACCCGGGACTTCCTCGACGGCCAGGGCCCGCCGCCCGAGCGCGCGGTCAAGGCGCTGCGTCGTGAGGCACGGCACCAACTGCGGGACGTGGCCGCACGGATCCGCTGGGAAGGGCCCCGGACCACGGTCGTGACGTCCCGTACCTTTCAGCAACTGGCCCGGCTCTGCGGCGCTGCTCCCGGACGCCAAGGTCCCTTTGTGGAAAGGCGGTTGGCGCGGTCGGAACTGCGCGCGGGCCTCGACCGGCTGGCCGCCCTCGAGGCCTCCGAGCGGGCCCTGCTCCCCGGTGTCTCGGCGCCACGGGCCGCGCAGAGCCTGGCCGGAGCCGTCGTCGGGCACACGGTCATGAAGCTCACGGGCATCAAGACCGTCACCGTCTGCCCCTGGGGCATCCGTGAAGGAGTGCTGTTGCGGTACGTCGAGGACGGCGGGTCCTGGTGGACGGAGATGACACGGCACAGCGACGACGCCGTAGCCGCGAGAGCGGTCGCCCTGCGTATCGCCCCGGTTCCGGGGAGTTGATCCCGGCATCGCCATCGCGCTGGACCAGTCGTCCGACGACGAGGTCATCGTCGTCGACGTACCCTCAACAACGCGGAGCGCAGGGCCTGTTGAGCGATTCCGCTTCCGGTCGGGGCGAGGGCGTACGGACGTCCCGGCATACCGGTATGCTCTCGACTGTTGTCTGACGGCAACTATGTCGCAAGGGTCGCGGGAGACCGTCCGGTGGGGAGGGCAGGGCCATGGTGGTGCCACAGCCGCGGGCCGACGACCTGCTGTCGGTGGGTGGCGAAGAGGCCGGTCCGGAAACCTGGGTGGCCTGGCAGCCCGCCGTCCTGCTGGTCGAGGACGACGCGGGTGACGCGCTGCTGGTGGAGGAACTGGTCGCCGACAGCGCGCTGAAGATACGGCTGCAGTGGGTGCGGTCGATGGCCGAGGCCGCCGAGGTGCTCGCCGCCGACGTGCCGGACTGTGTCCTGCTCGACCTGCACCTGCCGGACGCGCAAGGGCTCGAGGCGCTCTCCCGGGTACGCGCGGGCGCCGAGCGGGCGGCTGTCGTGGTCCTCACCGGCCTCGCCGAGGAGGAGACCGGACTGGCCGCCGTCGCCGCCGGCGCGCAGGACTACCTGATCAAGGGCCGGGTCGAGCCGGGACTGTTCGGACGGGCCGTGCGCTACGCGATCCAGCGCAAGCAGGCCGAGCGGGCGGCCGTCGCGCTGCAGGCCAGCCGTATGCAGGCGCAGGAGAACGCCCGCCTGGAGCGGGGCCTGCTGCCCAGACCCCTGCTGCGCGGCGAGGGCGTGGAGGCGGTGACCCGCTACCGCCCCGGGCGCGCGCAGGCCCTGCTCGGCGGCGACTTCTACGACATCGTGCAGAGCGTCGACGGCACCGTCCACGCGGTGGTCGGCGACGTTTCCGGACACGGTCCGGACGAGGCCGCCCTCGGCGTGGCCCTGCGGATCGCCTGGCGCACGCTGGTGCTCAGCGGTGTCACGGGCGCCGAACAGGTGGCCCGGCTGGAGGAACTCCTGGTCGCCGAGCGCGCTCGGAGCGAGGTCTTC
Organism: Streptomyces sp. NBC_01478; assembly: GCF_036227225.1. Classification (GTDB taxonomy): domain Bacteria; phylum Actinomycetota; class Actinomycetes; order Streptomycetales; family Streptomycetaceae; genus Streptomyces. The sequence continues at coordinate 11,338,250 of NZ_CP109444.1, forward strand.
GCGACCCTCGTCAGCCTGTCCGCCGCGCCCGGGGAGCGTACGGCCCGGGTGGTGCGCGCCGGGCACCACGGACTGCTGATGCGCGACGGCGGCGGCATGGAATGGGTCGAGGTGTCCGGCGGTCCGGCGCTGGGCGTGGTGCCCGGCCACGCGGACTGGCCGGTCGAGGAACTGGCCGTACCGGAGCACGCGGCCGTGGTGCTGTTCACCGACGGCCTGTTCGAGGGGCATGTCGGGCGGGGTTCGGAGCGGCTCGGGGAGGACGGGCTGCTGCGGCTCGCGCGGGAGCGGGCCGCGCTGGCTCCGGAGCCGTTCGTCGACGAACTGATCGCCTGCGCCGAGAGCCTGGCCGAGGCGCAGGGCGGCCTGGCCGACGACGTGGCCGTGATGCACCTGCGCTGGACATGAAGGGCCGGCCCCGGACGTGATTCACCGCGCCGGAAATGAGCAGGTGGGACGAGAGGATGTCGAGGCGGGACGAACGGTGACGGGACGAACGATGAGGGACATGGCGGGCGGCACAGGGATCGGGCGCCGGTTGACGGTGCAGGGATGGTTCTTCCTGGCGCTGTCGCTCATGGTGCTGCTGGTGGTGATCGGCACCGCGATCGGCGCCAGCCTGCTCAGCCGGACGGCCACCGTCACCGACGATCTGCTCCAGCGCGTCCAGCCCGCCCAGACGGAGGCGTACCGACTGCAGGCCGCCCTGGTCAACCAGGAGACCGGCGTCCGCGGCTACGCGATCGCCGCCGACCGGCAGTTCCTCACCCCCTACACCGGCGGCAAGCAGGACGAGGCCCGCTCGGCGGCGCGGCTGCGCGCACAGCTCCGGGACCGGCCCGAACTCCTCGCGGATCTGCGGGCGGTGGAGCGCGGGGCGGCCGCCTGGCGACAGGACTACGCCGAGCCCCTCGCCGCCGCCGTCAGCCCCGGCCGGCCGGGCGCCGTCGACCAGGCCACCGTGGACAGCGGCAAGCACGAGTTCGACCACCTGCGCACCCTGTGGGCGAAGCAGAACGCCGACCTCGCGAAAGCGGTGAAGGAGGGCCGGGCCCACCTCGCCCACCAGCGGACGGTGCGCGACACCGTCCTGAGCGGCATGGTCGCCGCGTTCCTGCTGACCGGCGTCGCCCTCGCCGTACTCGTACGACGGCTGGTGACCCGGCCCCTGGAGGGGCTGAGCAGAGCGTCGGAACGGGTCGCGGCGGGCGACTTCGCGCACCGCATCACCGGGGAGGGCCCGGCCGACCTCACCGCGGTGTCCGGAGCCGTCGAGGGCATGCGCAGACGGATCGTCGCCGAACTCGACGCCTCCCGCGAAAAGGAGGAGGTACTGGGCCGACAGGCCGCCGAGTTGGACGCCCAGGCCGTGGAACTGCGCCGGTCCAACGCCGAGTTGGAGCAGTTCGCCTACGTCGCCTCGCACGATCTGCAGGAGCCGCTGCGCAAGGTCGCCTCGTTCTGCCAGCTCCTGGAGAAACGCTACGGCGACCAACTGGACGCTCGCGGCCAGCAGTACATCGACTTCGCCGTCGACGGTGCCAAACGCATGCAGGTCCTCATCAACGACCTGCTCACCTTCTCCCGCGTCGGGCGCCTCGACGACACCCGGGAGCGGGTCGGTCTCGGCCCCGCGCTGGACAAGGCGCTGCGGAACCTCGCGACGGCCGTCGAGGAGTCGGACGCCCGGATCGACCGACCCGAGGCCATGCCCGAGATCGTCGGCGACCCGACGCTGCTGACGATGCTCTGGCAGAACCTCGTCGGCAACGCCCTGAAGTTCCGCCACCCCGACCGCACCCCGCACGTCTCCGTCACCTGCGACCCCGACCCCGAGAACCCCGGCATGTGGCGCCTGAGCGTCACCGACAACGGCATCGGCATCCCCGAGGAGTTCAAGGACAAGGTCTTCGTCATCTTCCAACGGCTGCACAGCCGCGACGCCTACGGCGGCACCGGCATCGGACTCGCCCTCTGCAAGAAGATCGTCGAACACCACGGCGGCCGGATCTGGATCGACACCGAGGCAGGCGAGGGCGTCCGCTTCTGCTTCACGCTCCCCTCCGCCGAGGAGACCGCGGAAGCCACCGAAACCACGGAACCGACCGAGACCACGGAAACCGCCGAACCCGCTGAAGCCACTGAAATCACCGACGACGAGAAGGCCCTGACATGACCCTCCCTGACGCGACCCCGATCGACGTGCTCCTGGTGGAGGACGATCCGGGCGACGAACTGATGACCCGGGAAGCCTTCGAGGACAACAAGATCGGCAACACCCTCCACGTCGTCCGGGACGGCGAGGAGGCCCTCGACTTCCTCTACAAGCGCGGCGAGCACACCGAAGCCCCCCAGCCCGACCTAATCCTTCTCGACCTCAACCTCCCGAAGTACGACGGCCGCCAGGTCCTGGAGAAGATCAAGTCCGACCCCGAGCTGGCGCACATCCCCGTGGTCGTCCTGACCACCTCGTCGGCCGAGGAGGACATTCTGCGCAGCTACAAACTGCACGCCAACGCCTATGTGACCAAGCCGGTCGACCTCGACCAGTTCATCGCCGCGGTCCGGCAGATCGACGACTTCTTCGTCCAGGTGGTCCGGCTGCCCCACCGCTTCGGTTGAGCCGCCGCGCCCGCTTGGGTGCCGGAATCTCGGGTAGGCCAACCGCATGAGCAGCGAATCACCACACTGCCGACTTCCCTGAGGTGTCGAGGTCGTGGCAGCGCACGGGGAAGCGGGCCGGATACCGGCGCGGGCGGACGGCACGGACGCCGTCGCGGGCCGGATCGCCGATGCCGTGGACGGTCTGGCCGACCTGTGGACCACGGCGGCGACCGAGGCGTCCGTACGACTCTCCCCGCATCAACTGCGCGCCCTGCACGCCCTGGAGGCCACACCGGGCGCGAACCTGACCATGCTGGCGGACCGACTGGAGGCCGGGCTGCCCACGGTGAGCAGACTGTGCGACCGGCTGGAGGCGGCCGGGCTGCTGCTCCGGGAGGCCGCGGCGCACAACCGCAGGGAGATCCAACTGCGGCTCACCGCGCACGGCCGGGACGTCCTCGCGGAGGTCGCCGAACTCAGGTCCCGGGCGCTGACCGAGGTCGTACGCGGTATGGAACCGGACGACCGCGCGGCCCTGGAGCGCGGCCTGCGGGCGTTCGTCGCGGCGCGACGGCAGCGGCCGTCCGCCGAGGGCGGATGATCACGGCGTCGCGGGTTCGCGCCCGTTCCAGTCCAGGCAGACCACGGCGGCGTCTGCGGTCAGGTCCGTGCTGCCGAAGTGCTCGGACAGCCGCGCCACCACCGAGCGCGCGACCTCCTGCGGAGCCTGTGCCGGCCTCGCGTCGAGGGCCCGGCGCAGCGCCTCCTCACCGAACGGGGCGCCCCCCGGAGAGCGGGCCCCGTGGACGCCGGTGCTCACCGCCACGAGCCGGTCGCCGGGCCGTACGCTGAAGATCTGCTCCTCGTAGGCGGTCTCCTCGAACATGCCGAGCGGGAGCTGTGCCTCCAGCTCGATGTGCTTCACCGTGTCGCCGCGCCGACGGTAGAGCCGGGGCGAGCCCGCGTCGACGGCCTGCACGGTGCCCGTCGCGAGGTCGAAGCGGAGCAGCAGGGTCGAGGCGTACACCTTGCCGCCGAACTGGGCGTAGACGGCCTGGTCGGCCAGCCGGGCCTGGTCCGCGAGGCCGAGGCCGGCCCGGCGGGCGTTGCGCAGGGCGCCCACCGTGACGCTGGTGAGCAGCGAGGCGTCGATGCCCCGGCCCATGCCGTCGGTCACCGTCACGGTCAGCCGGCTGCCGTCGGTGCTCCAGTCGAAGTTGTCGCCGCCGACGGTGTACGCGGGCTCCAGATGGGCGCCGATCACGAACTCCGGGCGATCGCAGCCGCGTCCCGGCAGGAGCTGCCACTGCATCTCGGCGGCGAGCGTGAGACGCCGGCTTCGGCGGGCCAGGAGGTAGAGGTCGGTGTCGCGTTCCGCCGTGCCGATCTCGTGGCCCAGCGCGGTGGCGAACTCGGCGAGCCCGCGCACGCCGGCCGGGTCGGTGCCGGCGGCGGGCAGTCGGGCGGAGAGGACACCGAGCCGGTCGCCGCGCACGGTGACCGGGACGTGCACGGTGCCCGTCCCGTCCGCCGACGGTTCGACGACGGGCGTCTGCGCGGTGAACGCCCGTCCCGCCGGGCCGTCGTAGGCGGACAGCGGTTCGTCGGCGCCCGGCAGCGGGGCGACCGGACGCAGTACTCGCAGGCCGTAGTCGGCGAGGAGGAGGGTGACCTCCCGGGCTCCGGCGCGGTCACCGAGCAGGCGGCGGGCCGTCTCCACCAGAGCGTTGGGCGGGGCCGACCGCAACTCGCTCTCCACGGAGGGGAGCGGCTCAGAGGTGCTCACGGCGTTCACCCTTCCGGCTCAGTGTCTTCACACTAGCGTCACGCCGCTGGGTGCGGGGTACGACGGGGCGCACCTCACCGCCCCCGCCAGTCCAGGCACACCACCAAGGCGTCGTCGTCCGGAGTCGGCGTACCGCGATGGCCGGTCAGTTCACGCAGCACGGCTCGTGGCACCTCGGCGGCGGGCAGCAGCCGCGTGTGCTGGATCGCCCGCGCCAGCGCCGAGTCCCCGTAGGCCTCGCCCTTGGGGGAGGCGACGGCGTACACCCCGTCGCTGACGAAGAGGAGCCGGTCCCCGGGCTCGACCAGGAAGTCCTGCTCGACGTAGTCGGTCTCCTCGAACATGCCCAGCGGCAACTGCGCCTCGAACGCGATCCGTTCCACCACCCCGTCGCGCAGCCGCAGCGTCTGCGGCGATCCCGCGTCCACCACCCGCGCCCGCCCGGTGGTGAGGTCGAAGTCGAACATCAACACGGACATATGGCTACGGCCCCGGTAGTGCGCGTACACGGCCTGGTCCGCGAGGGCCGCCTGGTCGCCGAGCGGGATGCCCGCCCGGCGTGCGTTGCGCAGGGCGTTGACCACGAGGTTCGTCAGGAGCGATGCCTCTATGCCCTCGCCCATGCCGTTCGAGACGTAGAGCGTGAGGTGGTCGGCCGTGGCGGACCAGTCGAAGTTGTCGCCGTGGATCGCGTACGCGGGCTCCAACTGCGCGCCCAGGTCGAACTCGGAGCGGGAGCACGAGCGGCCGGGCAGCAACTGCCACTGCATCTCCGCCGCGAGGGTGAGCCGGTCCTTGCGCCGGGCCCGCAGATACAGGTCGGTGTCGCGCTCGGCGACCAGCACCTCGTGCCCCAACACCTCGGCCAGCTCGGTCAGCTCGGGCAGACAGTCGCGTGCGTGGTCGCCGCCGGGCAGCGTCACCGAGAGCACGCCGAGCCGGTCCCCGCGCACGCTGATCGGCAGATGGACGCGCACGCTGCCGTCGCCGAAGTTGCCCTCCACGAACGGTTCCTGGGCTCCGAAGGCGCGGCCCGCCGGGGTGTTGTGCACGGAGAACGGCGGCAAGGTGTGCGGCAGGTCGGTCACGGGCTGCAGCACGGTCAGGCTGTAGTCGGCCACGAGCAGGTCCACGGAGTCCGCCGCGTACCGCAGGCCCAGCTCCCGGCCGACGACGTCGGGCAGTTCGTGGGGAGCCGCCGTGCGCAGCGCCCGCTCGACAGCCATGAATCTGTTCACGATCGTAGGTATGCCAATCTCTCGCCGGGGGCAAGCGCTGCCCGCTCTGCGGTGGGCCGTACGGCCCCGTCGTCGCGTGTCGTCTCGTCCATCGGTGTCCGTCGCGCGTGCCTAGTAGGCTGGGGCCGTCCCTGTGCCTGCGAGAGTGTGACCGTGACGTCCTTCCACCCCCGCCCCGAACCCGCCGAGGTCGCGCGCGTCACCTCCACGGCCGCGGAACTACTGGAAGTCCTGTGGGGGCGCGCCTCGACGGCGCCCGCGTCCGCCTCGCAACTGCGGGTCCTGTTCATCCTGGAACACCACGAGGGCATCAACCTGCGCACCCTCGCCGACCACCTCGCCTCGACCCCGCCCTCGACCAGCCGGCTGTGCGACCGTCTGCAGGCCGCCGGTTTCGTCGACCGCGAGGTGAGCCCCACGGACCGGCGCGAGGTGCGCCTGTACCTCAGCAGCCTGGGGCGGTCCTTCCTTTCGGACCTGCGGGCCCGGCGCGAGGAGGCGCTCGGTGCGGTGCTGGCGCAGATGCCGGCCGCCGGGCGCAACGCGCTGCTGACCGGCCTGGAGGCGTTCTGCGCGGTGGCGTCGGCGCAGATACACGACCACGACGAGTCCTCCGGCAGCCGTACCGCCTGACCGGTCCGCCCGACGACCGACCGCTCGGCGGCCGCCCGTTGTTCGTGGCCGGCGCACGGAGTGGCCCCCGCCGACCGGGACATCCCAGATCCTTCCCCCTGCTGCGACGACACCCGATACTTTCTTGCCTCATGGCCATAGTTGTCAAACGGCAAGTGTTACGGGTGCCGACGCCGACGAGCGGTCGAGCGGGGGAAGTCCGGTGCAGGTGACGGACCGGTCAGCCGAGTCGGGCGCCCTGTGCCGCAGCCTCGGTCTCGGAGTGCGCGTCACCGGTGGCGAGCGTGCCGCCCGAGCTTTCCAGGTGCGCCCGCACGAACCACTGGAACTGCTCCAGGTCGCGCAGTTGCCCGATCAGCAGGTCCTCGGTCGCGGGGTCGATCTGGCCCGCCTCCTTGATCCCGGCGCGGAGGTCCTCGATCAACCCCGTGTAGACGAGGTCGAGCGCGCCGAGGTGGGCGATGGCGTCGGCCCGGCCGATGGAGTAGTCGTCCCAGGTGCGCTCGGCCACCAGGGCGCCCGGCGTACCCGGCGCGATCCCGCCGAGCGCGGCGATGCGCTCGGCCACGTCGTCGGCCATCTCCCGCACCCGGTCGACCTGCGGGTCGATCATCTCGTGTACGGCGATGAAGTGCGGCCCGACGACGTTCCAGTGCACGTGCTTCAACGTCAGGTGGAGATCGTTCAGGGAGTGGAGCCGCAGCCGCAGCACACCGATCAGCCGGCCCGCGTCCTCACGCTCGATGCCGGGAACGGTGTACTTCGGGGTCAGGTCCTTGATCTCCTCGGTCATGGTTCACCTCAGGTCGTTCGGTAGGGCGTGCGGTTCCTTACCTGCACTCGGGTGCCCGGGTCCGACGCGGTCAGACATGCCGTCGCTGCGTGATACGTCACGCGCCGGACGCCGGGCCAAGACATGCCGAGGGCCGGAAGCCCTCGGCCTCCGGCCCTCGTCCGGCCCCTGTTCCCGCGACTCAACTCCGGGCGAATTCCAGCAGATCCGCGTTGAACCGCTCGGCGAACCCGGGCACCATCGCCAGGCCGTGCGGAGCGCCCGGATAGACCTTGTAGATCGCGTCCTTGACCAGCTTCGACGATTTGTCGCCGGAGGCCACGATGGGAACGATCTGGTCGTCGTCACCGTGCACGATCAGAGTGGGGACGTCGATCTTCTTCAGGTCCTCGGTGAGATCGGTCTCGGAGAATGCCTTGACGCAGTCATAAGCGCCCTTGATTCCCACGGTCATGCTCCAGAGCCAGAACTCGTCACGGGTTCCCTGGGTGACGGTCGAGTCGTCGCGGTTGGCGCCGAAGAACGGGGCACTGAGATCTTTGTAGAACTGTGAACGGTCCGTCTCCACGCCCTTGCGGATCTCGTCGAAGACCTCGATCGGCAGCCCCTCCGGATTGGCGTCCGTCTTGAGCATGAGCGGCGGGATCGCCCCGAGCAGCACGGCCTTGGCGACCCGGCCGGAGCCGTGCCGGCCGAGGTAGCGGGTGACCTCACCGCCGCCGGTCGAGTGCCCCACCAGGATCACGTCGTGAAGATCCAGGGTCTCGATGACCGATGCCAGGTCGTCGGCGTACGTGTCGAGGTTGTTGCCGTCCCAGGGCTGACCGGAACGGCCACCCCCGCGCCGGTCGTGGGCCACGGCCCGGAAGCCGTTGTCGGCCATCACCTTCAATTGGGGATCCCACGCGTCGGCGGTCAGCGGCCAGCCGTGGGAGAAGACGACGGGCTGTCCCGCTCCCCAGTCCTTGTAGAAGATCTGTGTGCCGTCCGTACTGGTGGCGAAGGGCATGGTGTTTTCCTCCCGAAATGCTCGGACTGCTCGAGTACGTCATACGGGGAATCGACGGAAAAGGGTCGGCGGCGAGAGCCGGCCGGAATGGACACGTCGACCACAACACTCTAAGGGAGGCGAGGGGCTTCCGCGTGTCGAGCGAATTCCTCAGCCGCTTCCACCGTAACCCGGGGACCGAACGAAAAACGTCGGACCGTGGTTCGATCTTTACCGCCCGTGCGGTGGCTACCGTTTCGGCCATGCCAGAACTGACGGCGCGGAACGTCGGCCCGTCCGGAATCGAGATCGCCTACGAACGTTTCGGTGACCCCGAGGCCACTCCGGTCCTGCTGATCATGGGAGCGGGTGCCCAGATGATCAACTGGCCGGAGGGATTCTGCCGGGCGCTGGTCGACCGGGGGCTGCACGTGATCCGCTTCGACACCCGCGACGCCGGCCGCTCGACCCACTTCCGCGACGCGCCCGTGCCGGACTTCGCGGCGGCCCTGGCCGGTGACCTCTCCACGGTGTCCTACACACTCTCCGACCTGGCGGCCGACACCGTCGGTCTGCTCGACGCGCTCGGCCTCACCGGTGTCCACCTCGTCGGCTCCTCGATGGGCGGGATGATGGCCCAGATGATCGCGATCGAGTACCCGGAGCGGGCCCGCTCGCTCACCTCGATGATGTCCACGACCGGCGAGCCCGGGGTGGGGGAGGCCGACTTCTCCGTGTTCGCAGAACTGGGCGCACCGCCGAAGGACCGGGAGGCCTTCGTCGAGTGGCAGGTGCGCGCCCTGCGGCTCGCGGCGTCCCCGGGCTTCGCGTTCGACGCGACCGCGGCGGCCGAGCGGGCCGGCCGGGTCTTCGACCGGGGTTACGACCCCCTCGGCATCCAGCGCCAGGGCCTCGCCGTCGTGGCCACGGGCGACCGTACCGAACGGCTGCGGTCACTGCGGGTGCCGACCCTGGTGGTGCACGGCACCGACGACCTGGTGTGCGACGTCAGCGGGGGTCGCGCCACGGCCGCCGCCGTCCCCGGCGCCGAACTGCTGATCCTGGGCGGAATGGGCCACGGCCTTCCGCGGGAACTGCGGCCCGAACTCACCGACCGCATCAGCGAGTTCATCCACCACGCCGAGACGGTCACCGTCTGACCGCTAACCCCGGTCCGCCTCGCCGCGCGCCCACTGCGCGGCCCGGACCTTCCCGTCCCTGATGTCCTGCTGGGGGAGTTGAAGACCGAGCGAGACCTCCAGAGCGTGGAAGTACAGCTCGAAGTCGTCGACCAGGTAGGGGTGGTCCAGTTCGGCGCGGCGCAACGCCCGGTTGAGGAAGTCGAGTTGGCCGCCCCGGTAGTAGGGGGCGCGGCCCCGTTCGTACCCGAGCAACTCCGGCGTGCCCCGGCCCTCGTCGATGCGACGACCCTCGCGCGTGTAGGTGAAGGAGTAGAGGCCCTTCGCGGAAGTGGCGGTCAGCCGCACGGTCTCCGTGACTCCGAGCAGGGCGAGAGCGGCGCTGTCGGGCCGGGAGCCGGGTGTCGCGACCGATCAGGCCGGAGCCTGTGGCACGGGCTCGTCGAGCCCCTCATGGCAACGGGTCGCCCAGTCCCGCAGTCGCACCGTGGTGGGCACGGATCACCGCGATCACCGTGTCGGCGGTGCGGTCGAGGTAACTGCGGCCATCGGGCAACTGAGCCGTTGGGCTGATGTAGCTGCGCGGCCCGAAGTGAGTGGCCGGGTCGAGCCGATGCACGCTGATCTTCCCGGCGCGGCGGGCCCGGTTCCATCCGCTACGACGCAACAGCCTCCAGCGCTGGGGGAAGATCCAGGTACCGATCTGCTCGATCCGGTCGTTCGCGCTGGTGAGCTGATACAAGTGCTCGGCATGGGTGAGGTCGTTGGCGCCGTTGTGGAACCCACCGAGCGTGATCAGCAGGATCGGGCAGCGCAGCCTGGCGTGCAGTTCGTCGACCGCGCCGATGGCGACCTGGGCGCCCCCGCTGTAGCTGAGCAGCACCACGGGGATATCGCTGTCGGGCCGGTAGCCGGCGAGCCGGAGCTGAGTGGCGATCTGGGAGCCGACGGCCCGGTTGTACAGGGGGCGGTAGCGGTGGTCGGCGGCGACGAAGGTCTGCACGACATTGTGCAGGAACAGCAGCAGCCCGATATGTCGGCGCAGCCACGCCCACACCGGCCGGTCGGCGAGCGGGTCGGCCAGTGGTGAGTAGGGCTGCACCTGTCCCAGCACCCGTAGCTCCGGCGCTCCGGCGATCAGAGCCTTGACCAGCTGGCCGCCGTCCCGGCTGTCGCGGACGCGACGTTTCCCGATGCCGTCGAGGTACACCAGGTAGGCATCCGGGGGACTGTCAGGTGCCGCGCCCCGGGCGTAGGGAACGCCTTCCGGGAGCTTGTCGGCAGGGGCTCGCCAGCCTGCGCCGTAGGCAAGGATCTCGTAGCGGGCCAGCAGGGCTTCAGCCAGCAGAACAGGTCCGATCACGCAGGCCCAGAGCAAGAAGTCGTTCATGCGATCGACTCCAGCACTTCGGTCGCGCTGAACCTCACGACAAGACGTCGAACGGCCTCTACGGCGAGACCGAGCACAGTCCCCGCGGCGGCGACACAACCTGCGGCGCTCCACCAGCCCAGCCCGCTCGCCGTGGCGAGCGGGTCGACCAGACCGGCCCCCACCCCCACAAAGAGCAGGAAGTGGAGCAGGGGCCCGAGCAACGGGAACGCGAGGACGCCGGCGAGCACCATCGGGGCGACGAGGCTTGGTGTCCACACCACGCCGGTGCCCGGCGGTGGCGAGGAGAGCACCAGCTCGGCCATGGTCCAGGCGGTCAGTGGCCACAGCGCGAACACCACACCCTCGACAAGGCCGGCGGGCAGCAGCAACCCGGCCACGAATGTCCGCGACATACCAGGCCGCCCTGCGACCAGCGGCAGGATGCGCCCGGCGGCCTCCGACACCCCGGCGAACAGCAGCAGGACAACGACGGCGAGTGACATCACTCAGCCTCGCTGTGCCGGATCGACGGAGCCGACTCACTGACCGAGCCGGCCGTGTGCAGGTACCGTTCGAGTTCGTCGGCGGCGCGCCGATATCCCCCCGCCTCGCGCTGCGCGACCTGAAGGGTGCCCGCGGCTGCCCGGAACCGGGATTCGTGCAGCAGGCGCCGGGCGAGGACGCGCACCGAGTCCTCTGCGACGTCCTGGGTGCGGATCGACAGGCCGGCGCCGAGTTCGACGACGCGCCGGGCCACCATCGGCTGATCGGCGCCCTGCGGGACCACCAGCAGCGGAACCCCGGCGTACATGGCCTCGTTGACGCTGTTCATCCCGCCATGGGTGACGAACAGCGCCGCGCGGGCCAGCACCTCCGGTTGCGGCACGGAGCGGCGGGCGAGCACGTTGGCCGGCAACGGACCCAGCGCCTCGGGATCGGTCTGCCCGGTGGAGACGATCACGGTCCCGCCCAGCGGGGCGAGCGCGGTGGCCAGACCGCGCAGCAACCGCGGGTCGGCGTTGAACACCGTGCCCAGCGAGGCGTACAGCACCGGATCGCGCAGCCGGTCGGCCGGGAACGACGGGTCGACCGGCCGGGCACCGATGCTCGGGCCGACGAACCGGTAGGACCGGTCGAAGTCCTCGACGGCGGGCTGGAACGCCCGTGACGTATAGACCAGGTTGAGCGGCTGACGGATGTTCGCCACGTCGAGCAGGGGCAACGCGCGTGCGTCGAAGCGGCGGTGCAGCGCCCAGCGGGACCGCAGGTAGCCCTGGACAGTACGGGGCTGAGCCGTCGCCGCAGTCAGCAGGTCCCAGGAGCCACGAGTGGGGCTGGGGACATGCCGGTTGAGGGCGAACGTGGTGAACGAGGAGGCGGCCGGCACCCCGAGTTCGCGGGCGGCCACCGCGGCCCACAGACAGGCACTGTCGTGGACGATCAGATCGGGTCGGTCGCGGCGCAGATCGGTGAGCACGGCGGGCAGCAGGCGGACGGCGGTGCTCGCGAGCGACTCCATCCACGAGACCGGCGTCGGCGGATCGGGGAGCGGCTGGTCGCCCCCGGGGTACAGGTACACCCTCGCGCCGGTCGCCTCGATCTCCGTACGGAACGCGGGCGTGGTGTGATAAGTGACGGTGTGGCCGCGCCGGACGAGCTCGGCAACGACCGGCAGTGTCGGGTTGATGTGCCCGTGCATGCCGATACTGAGGAACGCGATGGTGCTCACAGGCCGACCCCCGCCGTGGAAGAAATCGATGTCTCGCCCGGACTTGTGCAGGTCGCCGAAGAGTCGTTGACCCGGTACAACCCCGGCCCGTTGATGTGTAGTTCGTCCAGGAAGCGCCCCGCCGTGCGGCATGCGGTGCTGATCAGCCGTTGGGAGTGGCCGAAGTCCCACGGTGCGGGCCAGTCCTCGATGCCGGTCGGCAGCACGACGGTCGGAATGTGCTGGGCCACCTCACGCAGGTCACGCTCGATCTGGTGGTGCAACAGGAGCAGCCCTGCCCTGGCAGCGATCGCACCTGCACGTCGGCGCGTACTGGTGGGGCGCAACGGCGAGCTCTCCGGCCCCGTCGTCACCACCACCACGCTGGCCGCCCCGGCCTGCCGGGCCGCCAGTACCGGGACGTAGGCGATCACCCCGCCGTCGACGAGTGTCCGGCCCGCACGATCCACGGGGGGCAGCATCCCGGGAATGGCCGCGCTGGCCAGCAGTGCGGACTGGAGGTCTCCTCGGTCGAGCAGCACTGGGGCGCCGGTGACCAGGTCCATGGCCACCGCGGTGAACGGGACCGCCAACTGCTCGATCCGCGAGGGCAGTTCAGCCCGGGCGATCAGTCGACGCAGGCCGCGATCGGTGAAGACGCTGGTCCGTGAGGACAGGTAGCCGAGCGGATACACGTCACGGCGACGCAGTTGGGTCCACACGTGGTCCAACCACGGCGCGGCCCTGTCGGGGTGGGCGGCCGCGATGGCGCCGTTCAGGGCGCCCACCGATGTTCCGATGATCATGTCCGGGACGAATCCACGGCGTTCCAGCGCGTACCCGACACCGATGTGCGCCGCTCCGAGCACACCACCGGCGCCCACCACCACGGCCACGGGACGGGGGAGGGAGCGCAGACCCGCCGCGATCGGGTTTCCGGGCGGTCGGCCCGGGTCGACTCCACTGAAGCCGGAGTATTCCGATGAGACCGGTCTCCGGCGACGAGCAACCCTCATGATCAACCTTTCTCACCATGGGCACCGAATCGGATTGGTTCCCCCACTAGGACCGGACTGCCGCACCATGTGTGACACCGTTGGTGTGACGCATGGTGCGGACCGGGTCCCGAGTCAGTGGTGCATGAGCAGCATGACGGCCGTGCCCATGGCGGTCGATCCGTGCCAGAAACGGTCGACGGGCCCGCCGATGCCGCTGGGAGCATCCGTGCCGTTCGAAGCTCCCTGGAACCCGGGCATGTCCCGGGTCAGTGACCGGAGGGCGTAGGCCAGGAGACAGAGCGTCAGCACGCCGGTGACCATCTCACCGGTCCGCGCGTCCGTGACGCCGCCGTGCCGCACCGGCATCCACGCCATGGCGACCATGCCGACCGAGGAGGGCAACCTCCGCGCGAGGCCGGTCAGTTCGGGGCCACGGCGGCCGAGGACCGCGGTCAACGGGAACCACAGTGCCGCGCCGGCGAAGAAGAGCGTCTGCCCCTGCGCCGGTACTTGACCGACCTCGTGCCACGGCATCACCGCCATGGCCGACGCCATGACGGTGTGCAGCAGACGGTCACCTCGGTCGCGCCACCCGGAGCCTCGCAGCAGGACGGCATGCCACAGTGTGTGCACGGCCGCGGCCGCGAACAGCACGGTCAGCATGCCGGGCACGACATCAGCGGCGCCCATGCCTCACCACATCCTCCCCCGGAGCGGACGGACCCCGTTCACAACCGCCTTGTACGGGGCGGGCGGTGGACAGTCAGTCGGTGGGGCGCGGGGCGCGGAGATGGGCCCGCTGGGCCAGTTCCTCCTTCTCGACCAGTTCGAGCATGGGTTTGCCCGGTGCGCACAGCATCGTCACGACGAACCGGGTGCGCGCGTCGGACAGCGCGTTGCCGTCCTGGTAGTGGATCGGGTCGCCGCCCGGCTCCCAGAACGTCCCGCCCGCCTCGACCACGCGCTCGGGCTCGCCCTCCATCTCGAAGCGGACGGCGCCCTCGAGGACGTAACCGAACGCCGGTCCCGAGTGGCGGTGCGGCGGGCTTCCCGGGTCTCCGGGCTCCCACTCGACGAAAATGGTCATCCCCGACGCGCCCTCGGGGACGGTGAGCGGTGCGGTCTCCTGCACCATCTTCGCTGCCGTCTTCCATCCCTCCGGGTGGGTCTGCGGTTCGGTGCCGTGCGTTGTGTCCGTGTTCGACATGGGTCGGCCTCCCTTGGATTCACCCGGCCATGGTCGCCATGGCCGTCTTCAGTGATGACCGGGTTCCGGACGGATCTGTGACACCCGGAACGGCATCAGTGTCACAACGTTGGTGGGAGTCCTGTCCTAGATGGTGTGAGGGGCCGGCGTCACCGCCGCCTCACGAAGCCATCAGCGGGGTCACCGACCTCTCGACGGGAAGGGGCCCGAAATGCGGGTCGTTGTAGCAGGAGCCACTGGTGTGATCGGTTCCAGGACGGTTGCCAGGCTTCGGGACCATGGTGTGGAGGTCGTGCGCGTATCGCGTCACGAGGGCGTCGACGTCACGACCGGAAAGGGCCTGGCCGAGGCCGTGTGCGGCGCCGATGTGGTGGTGGACGTGACCGATACGCCCTCCCGCGGGGAGCTGGAGAGCCTGGAGTTCTTCGGCGCTGCGACCCACAACCTGCTGGAGGCGGCGGCGAAGGCGGGCGCGGAACACCACGTGATCCTGTCCATCGTGGGGGCCGAGCGTCTGCAGGCGGGTTACTTCCGGGCGAAGGCACTGCAGGAGGAACAGGTGCGGCGCTCGCCCATGCCCTACTCCATCGTGCGCGCCACGCCGTTCTTCGAGTCGGTGGAGTACATGTCGCGCGCGGCGACGTACGGGGACGCCGTCCATGTCGCGCCCGTACTGATCCGCCCGGTGTCGGCCGACGACGTCGCCGTCGAGATCGCCCATGTCGCCGTGGGACTACCGCTGTTCGGTGTCCTGGAGGTGGCCGGTCCGGAGGAGCACCGCCTCGACGACCTCACCGCGAAGCTGCTGGCCGCGCGCGGCTACATGCCGGACGTGGTCTCCGACGCCCACACCCCCTTCTTCGGGGCGACGCTCGGGCAGCGGGCGCTGCTGCCCCGGGCGGACGCCCATCTGGGGCACGAGACCTTCTCCGAGTGGCTCGCGCGGCGATGACGCCGCCGGCACCCAACCGTCTCCCCGCCTCACGCCCGGACAGGAAACAGTCATGAGTGAGCTCGACCAACTACCCGACCAGGACGCCGAGGAGACCGCCGAATGGCAGGCGTCGCTCGACGCCGTCGTGCGGAACGCGGGGCCGGACCGCGCCGTGTACCTGCTGCGACGCGTGCACGAGTTCGCGGCCCGGTCCGGCGTGTCCCTGCCCGGGCTCCTGACCTCCGACTACATCAACACGATCCCGGCGTCGGCGCAGCCCGCCTTTCCCGGTGACGTCGCCATGGAGTCCAGGATCACCGCCCTGAACCGGTGGAACGCGGCGGCGATGGTGACCCGCGGCGCCCGCTTCGGGCTCGGCGGCCACATATCGACCTATGCCTCGGCGGCCTGGTTGTACGAGATCGGGTTCCACCACTTCTTCCAGGGCAAGGACGGCGGGGGCGGCTCGGGCGACCAGCTCTACTTCCAGGGGCATGCCTCACCCGGCATCTACGCCCGCGTCTTTCTCGAAGGGCGCCTGAGTGAGGCGCAGTTGGACGGTTTCCGTCGGGAGGCCGACGGCCATGGACTCCCGTCCTACCCGCACCCCCGACGTCTGCCGTGGCTGTGGGAGTTCCCGACCGTCTCCATGGGCCTCGGCCCGCTCGGCGCCATCCACCAGGCCCGGTTCAACCGGTATCTGCACGCCCGGGGCATCAAGGACACCTCCGCATCGCGCGTGTGGGCCTTCCTCGGGGACGGCGAGACGGACGAGCCGGAATCGACGGCCGCGCTGGCGCTCGCCGCCCGGGAGCAGCTCGACAACCTCACCTTCGTCGTCAACTGCAACCTCCAGCGCCTGGACGGGCCGGTGCGGCCGAACTCCAAGATCGTGCAGGAGCTGGAGGCCAGGTTCCGCGGAGCGGGCTGGAACGTGGTCAAGTCCCTCTGGGGCGAGGCCTGGGACCCCGTCCTGGGGCAGGACACCACGGGCGCCCTGGTCCACCGTCTCGGCGAGGTGCCCGACGCCCAGTTGCAGACGTACGCCGCCCGGGACGCCACGTACATCCGCGATCACTTCTTCACGGGCGACGCGCTCTCCGCTCTCGCCGCCGGGCTGAGCGACAGCCGGCTGACCGACCTGTTCGGCAGCTCCCGGGGCGGGCACGAACCGCTCAAGGTCTACGCCGCCTACCGGGCAGCCGTCGAGCACCGGGGCGCGCCGACGGTCGTCCTCGCCCAGACGGTGAAAGGGCACACGCTCGGCTCGGCCTTCGAGTCGCGCAACGCCAACCACCAGATGAAGAAGCTGACCATGGGGCAGTTCCGCGAGATGCGTGACCTGCTCGAACTCCCCATCCCCGACAGCGCGTTGAGCGGCGACCTGGTGCCGTACTGGCACCCGGGCGAGAACTCGGAGGAGGTGCGGTACCTGCGCGAGCGACGGGCGGCGCTGGGCGGTCCCGCCCCGGTGCGCAGGGTGGTCCCGAAACCGCTGAGGCAGCCGTCGGCCCGCGCGTTCGAAACCCTGGAGAAGGGCTTCGGCCATCAGGAGGTGGCCACCACCATGGCTCTGGTCCGCCTGGTCAAGGACCTGATGCGCGACGAGGAGACGGGACGGCGCTGGGTGCCGATCATCCCGGACGAGGCCCGCACGTTCGGCATGGAGTCCCTGTTCCCGACGGCCGGGATCTACTCGCCGGACGGCCAGACCTACGAACCGGTCGACGCGGACCAGTTGCTGTACTACCGGGAGGCCAAGAACGGCCAGCTGATCGACGAAGGCATCACCGAAGCCGGTTCCATGGCCGAGTTCACCGCCGCGGCGACCTCGTACGCCACCCACGGCGAACCCATGATCCCGTTCTACATCTTCTACGCCATGTTCGGTTTCCAGCGCACCGGCGACCAGTTCTGGGCGCTCGCCGACCAGATGGGGCGTGGGTTCGTCATCGGGGCGACGGCGGGCCGCACCACGATGACGGGCGAGGGACTTCAGCACGCCGACGGCCACTCCCAGCTGCTGGCGTCCACGAATCCGGCCGCCGTGTCCTACGACCCGGCCTTCGCGTACGAGATCGCGGTGATCGTGCGGGAGGGGCTGCGCCGTATGTACGGTGACCGGCCCGAGGACGTCTTCTACTACCTGACGGTCTACAACGAACCCAAGGAGCAGCCGGCGATGCCCGCCGGACCGGGCGTCGAGGAAGGCATCGTGCGGGGCATCTACCTGTTCCGACAGGCCGAGCCCGCTGTGACAGGACGACGAATCCAGCTACTGGCCTCCGGTACGGCCATCCACTGGGCGCTCGGCGCCCAGGAGTTGCTGCTGTCCCAGTGGGGCGTCCACGCCGACGTCTGGTCGGTGACGTCCTGGACGGAGCTGCGACGCGATGCGTTGGACACCGACCGGGCACGGCTGCGAGGTGAGGAACGCGTTCCCTTTGTGACGGCGGCGCTGGCGGACGCGCCCGGGCCGGTGCTGGCGGTCAGCGACTGGATGCGGCAGGTGCCCGACCAGATCAGCCAGTGGGTCGGCCACGACTACTCGTCGCTGGGAACGGACGGCTTCGGGCTGTCGGACACCCGGGACGCCGTACGGCGCTACTTCCACGTGGACGCGGAGTCGATCGTCGTCGCCGCCCTGGACGGGTTGGCGCGTGCCGGCGCGATCGGTCCGGAGACGGTCGTGCGGGCGCGCGACCGGTATGGATGGCGCGGGTGACCGTCGTGACCTCGCCGCCGGTCGACTCTCCCGGACGGGACCACCAGGACGCCTATGCGGTCAGTGCGGAGTTCTACGACCTGCTGCAGGCGGAGCGGGACGAGGCCCGGGTGCGCTCGCTCTACCGCGACGATGTCGGCAGGGCCCGGGTCGGTGTGGTCGACGTCGGCGCGGGCACCGGGTGTGTCACCCTGATGAGTCTCTTGGAGTCACGCGTTCCCGTGCACGCGGTGGAGCCCGCCCGGTGCATGCGCACCCCGCTGATGACGCGACTGGCGTCCCTGAGCGCGGAGTTGACGACGCGGGTGACCGTGCACCCGTACGCGCTCGACGAGGCGGGGCTGCACGGGGTCGCGGACGTGGCCGTGTGCCACAACACCGTCGCCTGTCTCCATCCGGCGGCGCGCCGTGCGCTGTGGCCCGCCGTCGCCGAGGCGCTGGTGCCCACTGGGGTGCTGCTCGTCCAGCTCCCGCCGGCTCGCCTCCCACGTCACGAGACCACCCATGCGTTGCCGATCCGGACGGTCGGCCGGCACGAGTACGGGGGACGCATGGTGACGTCCGCCGACGTCGACAGGATCCGGGCACGGTTCGAGTACTGGGTGCGCGACGACGGGCGGGTGCTGCGCCGGCACGACGAGACGTTCTGGATGTGGCCGGCCACCCGTACGGAGATGATCGCGGAACTGGAGAGAGGCGGTTTCATCCCGCTGCCCGAACGGTCGGACCCTTCCGTCCTGGCTGTACGACGCACACGGCCATGACGCGCAGAGGCATGGCCCGCACGGCCATGACGCCCTCTGCCAGGTGGTGCGCCCGTCCGCCGTAACATGGGCAAGCGCTTGCGCGAAGGGGGTCGGAACGAAGGCGGCACGCATGGGTATCGGTGACCTGGCACCTTATGTGGCCTCTCTGGACGGCGACACCACGTTCTCCTCCTGAAGGCCGCCCTGTGCGTCACAAGAGCGTCTGCTCGTCGGTCATCCAGTCGTCCGGTATCCGGGACGCCACGACGCAAAGGTGCGCTCACCATGGAATGCAGCACAGTTGATCCGGCACGTCGCAGCGCCACGAGGGCCACGCGGTGACCGAGCCGATCCAGCCGCCCGACCTGTCCACCGAGCAGGACTTCGCCGGAGCGGCCTTCGCTCCCCTCTACACCACGACGGTGACCGTGGCCGGCGGGACGGCGGCCCACGGGAGAGCTTCGGGGAGGGCACGCTCGGACGACGGAGTCCTCGACCTCGACCTGCGCCTGCCCGCCGAACTGGGCGGAGACGGCCGCGGAACCAACCCCGAGCAACTGTTCGCCGCCGGGTTCGCGGCCTGCTTCCACGGGGCGTTGAGCCTCATCGCACGACAGGCCGCGCTCGATCCCGCCGCGATATCCGTCGAGGCGACCGTGGCGTTCGGCCGCAATCCGCAGGACGGCGGCTACGTCCTGCACATCGACATGGTTGTCAGATGGCCGGGCGTCGCCCGTGACGTCGCCACCGAGCTCCTGCGGCGGGCCGACGTGCTGTGCCCGTACGCGAGGATGGCCTGGCACGGCACGCCGACCACCATCACGCTGGCCAGCTAGGACCTGTCCGGCGGATCCTGTCGCAGACGCGGGGCGTGATGTGCGCAGCTACGGAGTCGTCGTCGGTCGCCGACTCCTCCACGCTCGAACAACCTCGCGCGGGGGACCCCCATCGCGTCGCCGCCCTCCTCCGCCTTGCAGATGCACGCTCCACTCTCGAATCGGCGCTGGAGCGCCGTGAGACGCGTGGCTGCCACAACCGCAGCGATTATCCCGGCCTGGATTCCGCACTGCGGGTGAATCTCGTGTGGTCCCCGACGACGGGCGTCACCCGCGAGGACATTCCGGCGGTCCCCGACGAGATCTCCGCCCTGATGACGGACGTGTCGACTGCGGGAAAACTCGTCGAATAGCCACTGTCATAGGCACTGTCGCAGGCGCTGTCACAAACAAAGCCGGTGCCCGGTCACTACTGATACAGGCAGGCATCAGGCAAATCCGAAAGGAATTCCGTCATGAAGGTCGTAGTGATCGGTGGCACCGGGCTCATCGGCTCGAAGGTGGTCGCCGGGCTCGGCGAGCACGGGCACGAGGTGGTCGCGGCGGCGCCCAGCACCGGTGTCGACACGCTGACGGGCGAGGGACTGGCCGAGGTCCTGAAGGGTGCGTCGGTGGTGGTCGACGTGTCGAACTCGCCCTCGTTCGAGGACCAGGCGGTCATGGACTTCTTCCGCGTCTCGACGGCGAATCTGCTGAAGGCGGAGACCGAGGCGGGCGTCGCGCATCACGTGGCGCTGTCCGTGGTCGGTACCGAACGCCTCCAGGGGAGCGGGTACTTCCGCGCCAAGCAGGCCCAGGAAGACCTGATCAAGGCGTCCGGCAACCCCTACTCCATCGTCCACGCCACCCAGTTCTTCGAGTTCGCGAAGGGACTCGCCGACGGGGTCACCCAGGGCGACACCGTGCACCTGCCCGACGCGAAGATCCAGCCCATCGTCTCCGACGACGTGGCCGAGGCCGTCGCCCGCACGGCGGTCGGGGACCCGGTGGGCGGCGTGGTGGAGGTCGCCGGTCCCGAGGCGTTCCCGCTGGAGGAGTTCATCCGCATGGGACTCAGCGCCCAGGACGACCCCCGCAAGATCGTCACGGACCCGCAGGCGACGTACTGGGGTGCGGAGTTGGAGGAGAACACACTCCTGCCGGGTCCGGACGCACAGATCGCCGGGACGAAGTTCGCCGACTGGCTCTCGCGGCAGAAGTAGAGATCGTTTCGGTTGGCCCCTTTTCGGAGGAAAGGGCAACCCGAATCCCTTCAGAAAAAGTTCGCCGGATTTCCTTGCAAGGCAACCGGAATGTGTCGTCGGCCGCCGCACGAGAATGCCGGCGACAGCACAAGGAGCACGATGACCGAAACCCATGAGCGACGCACCGACATCGTGGTGACCGTCATGGCACTGGCCGCCGAAGCCGCCGAACTGCAGACCCGTGTCACCGAACTGCGGCAGGAACTGGTGGATGTCGACAACTGCATGGCAGCCGTCTCGACGGCTCTGCGCCGGCTTTCGCCCTGATGACGTCCGCAGCTCTCGACACCTTGGTGAACAATTCAGGCGTCGTGCGCAGTCGTCCGCTCCTCGAGGCGGACACCGAGGAGCGGACGTGAAGGGTCGGCACCGACCGCCTTGGGGTCGATTCAACCGAGGGCATCGCCGACGCCGCTCTGCACGCCGTCGCCCAGCCCGAACGTGACTGACCCCAGGACACGCCGACCCGCATGGAGGCCGAGGCGTTCGCCGCCTGGCGGCTCGCTGAAAGGCGGTCGGCCTGCCAGCGATCCGTCGGCGGGTCAACGTCCTCTCTGGGCCCTCCTACGCGACGGACGGACCTACGAACTCGTGCCACCCACCGCGCACGCGGCTTGACAGGCCGCATTAGGAATCACAGACGACTGCTCGCTCGTCTTGCGGGCATCGGCTCAAAGGCGGGTGGGTGGCCGGCGTCGTCGGAAAGGACCCTTTCCAATTGCGCAAGGTCGCCGGACTGGGCTGCTGCGAGGAACGCCTGGACGAGACGCCGATACGCGACGGAGTCCACTGGCTGCCTGCGGCGGTCCGTGGTGAGACGGTTCTGGGCGCGTGACACCTGCTGCCTCGCGTTCACGACGCTCAGGCGCAGGATCCCGGAGATCCGGGTGTACGGGTAGTCGAAACCCTCCCGCAGGACGTACGCGGCCCGTTGCCTCGGCGTCAGGGCCTCCATCAGCAGGAGAACCGCCCGTTCAACAGCTTCCAGCCTCTCGGCCGCCGCTTCCGGGCTCGCCTCGGTGTCCGCCGGTTCCGGAAGCCAGGTGCTGGCGCAGGACTCCCGACGTCTCCAGGCGGACTGGACGACGTTGATGGCCAGCCGGACGGTGGTGGTCCTGAGCAGCGCCGACGGGTTCAGGACGACCGTGCGGTCTGTGCCCTGCCACCGGAGCCATGCCTCTTGGATGACGTCTTCGGCCTCGCCGGCGTCTCCGACGATCCGGTTGGCGATCCTGAGAAGTCCTGGCCGGGCACGGACGAACACCGACGTCGCGCTGTCCAGTTCACCGATCGTCGGGCTGGCCGTCATGCCCGCCATCTCCCGACCTCGCGTGGCTGCGACCGTTTGTGTGTCCACGACCGGCTCCTCTGCTCCGTAGGTCAGTCGCTTGAAAGGCGGCCGAAACCAACATCGCGCCCAGGGGCAGCCGATCGCCCCTGTGAAAGCCGTAGGGGACTCCGTGGTTGTGCCGTGGCAGGTCCGTGACCGAGCCCCGAAGCCGCCCCGCCCGGCAGCGCTAAGAGGCAGGTCGGAGCCGTTTCGCCGACGCACGAACAGTGCCGTTCTGTGCCTGTACCGCCACCGGTGCCGACGGCGACGCCGAACCAGGTCGGCCACCGGCGGCAACCGCCGACGGAGCCGCCGCCAGGGCACTGTCGGCCCACGAACACCGCCGCAGCGGTCCGGAGCCGTACCTACGAACGCTGGTCTATTCTGATGATCAGGGAGGCTGCCATGACGAGCCGCGGTTCATTTGCCGGACTCCTCGGGCGGCGAAGCGAGTGCCGGGTCCTCGACGACCTGTTGGCAGGCGCCAGGTCGGGGCGAAGTGGGGTCGTGGTCCTGCGCGGTGAGGCAGGGATCGGGAAGACCGAGCTGCTGAACTACGTCTGCGAGCGTGCCACCGGATGTCGCATTGTCAGGGCTGCCGGCGTCCAGTCCGAGATGGAGCTGTCCTACGCCGGCCTGCATCAGCTCTGCGCCCCTCTGCTGGGCGGCATCGACGATCTTCCCGAGCCTCAACGCGACGCCCTCTGCACGGCGTTCGGGCTGCGTGGTGGTGATACACCCGACCGGTTCCTCGTGGGCCTCGCCACGCTGAGCCTTCTTGCGCACGTCGGCGGGGACCAGCCGCTGGTGTGCCTCGTCGACGACGCGCAGTGGCTGGACGACGTGTCGGCGCAGACTTTGGAGTTCGTCGCCCGTCGGTTGTTCGCCGAGTCGGTCGTGCTCGTCTTCGCCGTCCGCGAGCCCACCGCCCGCAAGTCGATTGCCGGCCTGCCCGAGCTGCCCGTGAGGGGCCTGACCGAGAGCGACTCCCGGAAACTCCTCGACTCGGTCGTCACCGGCCCGCTCGACGACCGAGTACGCAGCCGTATCGTCGCCGAGACGCGCGGCAATCCGCTGGCCCTGCTCGAACTGCCCGGCGGGTTGGCCCCGGTGGACCTGACCGACGCCTTCGTGCGACCCGACGCGCGGCCGTTGTCGAGCCACATCGAGCAGGGTTTCCTTCGCCGTGTCCAGTCCCTCCCGGCCGAGACGCAGCGGCTGCTGGTCACCGCCGCCGCCGAGCCGGTCGGCGACGTGACGCTGTTGAGACGTGCGGCCGGGCGGCTCGGGATCGCCGTGGACGCTGCTGTGGAGCACGCAGAGACGTCGGGATTGATCACTTTCGGCACGTGGGTGCGCTTCCGGCACCCGCTGGTGCGCTCGGCGGCGTATCGCGCGGGGGGTCCGGACGGCCGTCGCGAGGCGCACAAGGCGTTGGCAGACGCGACCGACACCCAACTCGATCCCGATCGTCGGGCGTGGCATCTGGCCTGTGCGACGGCCGGACCGGACGAGACAGTGGCCGCAGAGCTGGAGCGCTCGGCGGACCGGGCGCAGGCGCGTGGCGGAATCGCCGCAGCAGCGGCCTTTCTCGATCGGGCTGCCGAGCTGACCCCGGATCCCGCACGCCGCGGAGCAAGGGCGTTGGCAGCGGCGCAGGCCAAATACCAGGCCGGCGCGTTCGACGCCGCGCGAGAGCTGGCGGACGCGGCGGAGCTGGGCCCCCTCGACGGTCTCGGCGCTGCGCAGTCGACATTGCTGCGCGGCCAGATCATGTCCGCATCGAAGAGTGCCAGCGCAGGTCTGCCACTGCTGCTGGAGGCGGCCAAGCGGTTCGAGCCGCTTGATCCCAGGCGCGCCCGCGAGACCTACCGCGACGCGATCTACGCGGCTCTCACCGCCGGCCGGCTCCCGAAGGGCGGCGTCCGCGAAGTGGCGAAGGCCGTACTGAGCGCATCGAGGCCCGCTGAGCCGACACGCGACGACCTCCTTCTGACGGGTCTTGCACGGGTGGCCACGCAGGGCTACGCCGCGGGCACGCCGATGCTGCTCAAGGCGCTGGCCGCATTTCGCACCGACGAGATCTCGGGGGCGGAGGGGCTCGGCTGGCTCCCGCTCGCCTGCCGCTTGGCGCACAGCGCCTGGGACTTCGAGAGCTGGTCCCTGCTCTCGGCGCGATTGGTCGACCTGGCACGCGAGACCGGAGCTCTGTCCGTACTGCCGTCGGCTCTGCTGCTGCGTCTGTCGAATCGGGTCTTCGCGGGCAACCTCGCCGGAGCCGACTCCCTCGTCGTGGAGGCGACCGCGATCGGCGAGGCGACCGGCAGCAGGTTCTTCGCGCACTACGGGGCGCTCGTCGTCGAGCCGTGGAGGGGCCGGGAGTCCGAGACCCGGCAGGCGATCGAGGCAATCACCCAAGACTCCCTTCTGCGAGGAGAGGGCAAGGTGACAACCGCCACGCAATGGGCGGCGGCGGTGCTCTACAACGGCCTCGGTCGATACGAGGAGGCCTATGCGGCCGCCAAGCGCGGTTGCGAGAACCCACAGGAGCTCGGCCTGTACCTGCAGTCGATGGTTGAGCTCATCGAGGCAGCAGCACGACTCGGAAGACCGGAAGACGCAGCGGAGACAGTCCGGACGATCCACGACATGACGCAGGCCAGTGGCACCGACTGGGCTCTTGGCACCTCGGCCAGGGCCCGTGCGCTGGTGAGCGACGGCCAGGCCGCCGACGCTTTGTACCGCGAGGCGATCGAGCGACTCGGCAACACCGAGGTCAAGACGGAGCTGGCACGTGCCCAACTTCTCTACGGCGAGTGGCTTCGCCGCGAGAACCGCGGCGCGGACGCCCGTGCTCACCTGGCCGCCGCCCACGAAATGCTCGGACAGATCGGGGCCGAGGCTTTCGTGGAACGTGCGCGACGCGAGCTGCAGGCCACGGGAGCGAAGGTTCGTAAACGCAGCGCCGCGACGCACGAAGCCCTCACTCCGCAGGAGGCGCAGATCGCCCGTCGCGCCGCCGACGGGCTCACGAACCCCGAGATCGGCGCCCAGTTGTTCATCAGTCCCCACACGGTCGAATGGCACCTCCGCAAGGTGTTCTCGAAGCTCGGCATTTCCTCCCGCAAGGAGATCCGCACCATGCGGCTCGAAGGCGAGGCGACGTCGGCCTAGGCCGTGAGGCGCCGTGAACCGGCCGACGATGGTACTAATATTCGACGAACGTGACCGTCTCATCGAGCGGCGCCCTGCCCGTACGGGCGTGGTCGATCGAGACGTCCTCGTATCCGATCGACATGCCGCAGAAGAGCATGAGCTCGTCCGGCGGTGCCAGGACCTCCGCGACGCTCCTGCGGAACTTCGCCCACGCCATCTGCGGGCAACTGTGCAGCCCCTCGGCGCGGAGCAGCAGCATGACGGTCTGCAGATACATGCCGGCGTCGGACCACTGGGCCGGGCCCAGATCGCGGTCGATGTAGCAGAACAGGGCGGTGGGCGCACCGAAACAGTCCCAGTTCGCGGAAGCGCCCCTCTGGCGCGCCTCCACGTCCTCGCGCGGAATGCCGAGTGCGCCGTAGCGCTGCTCACCGAAGGCGGACCGACGCTCGTGGTAGGGGGATTTGAGTGCGGGCGGGTACTGCTCGTACTCCGGTTCGTCCCAGACGTCACCCGCGGCTAATCGCTTGCCGGCGTTCTTCTTGAGCCTGGCCAGTGGCCCGCCGGTCACCACATAGGCGCGCCACGGCTGGATGTTCGATCCGGACGGCGCCCAAGCCGCAGCGGACAACACGCGCTCCAGCACCTCCCTCGGGACAAGCCGGTCGGTGAATCCGCGCACCGCCCGGCGGCTCGTGACCGCCTCGTAGACGTCCAAGATCGCCCACCTCCCCATCTGGTCAACGCGTCGGCTTCGGTTCCGACGTGCCGCAGGCTCGAGAACGGGTCTGGTCACCGGTGAACTCCTTTGACCGGAGTTTTCTTGTCCTTGTATTCCTGCACCGTCGGTTTGGTGATCTGCGCCCCCTCGCCGTACAGGCTTTTGCTGAGCCGGGCACGCAGTTGCCGGGAAAGGCGGAACACGGTGTTCGGATTCGCCGCTCCGTTCGCTGTGCCAGGGTCGATCGGCCGGTACTGCTCATGCTGGGTGAGAAGGTGGAGTTGCTCCTGACCGAGCGGCTGGTGCACCTCGACGAATTCGCCGTCGGGGAGGCGTTTGATGATGCCGGTCTCGCGTCCGTGGAGTACCTTTTCGCGGTCGCCGCGCTGAAGTCCGAGTGCCCATCGTTTCGTCACGGAGTACGCCGCGACGGGCACGACGAACAGACCGATGCGGACGGCCCACGTCACCGACTCGACCGGGACATGGAAGCGGACGGCGATGATGTCGTTCCCGGCGCCGATCAGGGCCACCGCGTAGAAACTGAGCCAGGAGACGCCAAGTGCCGTGCGCACCGGCCGATTTCGGGGTCGGTCCAGCAGGTTCTGCTCGCGTGCGTCCCGGGTCACCCAGGACTCGATGAACGGATACACGCCCAGGGCGAGGAAGAAGCCGACACCCGCGGTGAGCGGAATCAGGTTGTCGAGCGCCAGGGTGTGACCCCAGAAGGTGATCTCCCAGCCCGGCATCACCCGCAGCAGCCCGTCCGCCACGCCCATGTACCAGTCGGGCTGCGACCCGGCCGAGACCTGGTCGGCACGGTAAGGCCCGTACTGCCAGACGGGGTTGATCTGCGCGATCGCGGCGACGACGAAGACGGTGCCGGTCACCAGCAGGAAATACCCGGCGGACTTGACCGCACGTACCTTGGCCGGCACGCCCACGACATTGCCGTTGGTGCGGCCACGGCCCGGGTACTGGGTGTGCCCGTGGTGGAGCACCAGGGCCAGATGCGCGGTCACGAGTGCCACCATGAGGGCGGGGATGAGCAGCACATGGATGGTGTTGAAGCGCGCCACCAGGTCATGGCCCGGGAACTCGCCCCCGAAGAGGAACATCGACAGATACGTTCCGACGATGGGGACGGACAGGATCGTTCCGTTCACGACGGCGAGGCCGGTCCCGGAGAGCAGATCGTCCGGGAGGTCGTATCCCGTCAGTCCCGCGAACATGGCGAGGACCAACAGCAGGAATCCGAACAGCCAGTTGACCTCGCGCGGCTTGCGGAAGGCGCCCGTGAAGAACACCCGCATCATGTGCGCGAGCAGGGAGGCCACGAAGACCAGCGCCGCCCAGTGGTGGGCCTGCCGGATCAGCAGACCGCCGCGCACGTCGAAGGAAATGCGCAGGGTCGACGCGAACGCCTCCGACATCATCTGGCCGCGCAGCGGTACGTAACTGCCGTCGTACCGCACCTCGTTCATCGACGGATGGAAGTAGAAGGTCAGATACACGCCCGTGACGACGAGAATCACGAAACTGTAGAGGCAGATCTCCCCGAGCAGGAACGACCAGTGGTCCGGAAAAGCCCGTCGGGCCTTTTCTCTGACGAGGCGGGGGACGCCCAGTCGTCCGTTTGCCCAATCGGCCACCCTTTCACCCTTGCCCATGTTGCTGCCGCTCGTCACAGATCGCTCGGGCAGGGTTGCGCCCGCTGAGTATCGAGTCCGCGCATCGCACGGCGTTCCCATTCCGTCGTTCCGCCCCAGATGCCGTCCGCCTGCCCCACTCGTACGGCCCATTCGAGACACTGCTCCGCGACGGGACAACGGCCGCACACGGCCTTCGCCTCGTCGATCTGCCGAAGTAGGGGACCGCTGTTCGATATGGGGAAGAAGAGCTCGGGGTCTACGTGCAGGCAAGCTGCCCGTTCACGCCATTGCATGGCATGGTCACCTCGTTCGGCAGTCAAGGAAAAAAGCGGTGCTGTCCTGTACGACCGGGCAGCCGCCGTATGTGTGACACACGGTCGCGGCGAGCCCGTGTCACAAGATCCGGGGGGTCCCGGTCTTAGGGGGTAAGCCGACGCCCCGCCATGTGTGGGGCCGTGCGAGCGAGAGGGAGGATGCCCAATGGACCAGGGCGATGCGGTACCGATCGCCGAGCTGTGGGAGGAGCGTCGGTTCCTGCTCGATGTCGCCCGCTGGATGCTGGGTGACCCGGGTGCGGCGGAGAGCGTCGTCGACGAGGCGTATCAGCGGTGGTACGGGCTGTCCGACGCGGCGCGCCGACAGATCACCGTCCCCCGGTCCTGGCTGGCGAAGACCGTGGGTGGAATCTGCCTGGGCCGGCTCGCACTGCCCGGCCGGGGCGCGGCCGGCCCGGAGGTGGAGGATGGACGGCCGTCGGAGGTGGAGGAGGAGGCCGGCCGGGTCGTACTGAACGCGCTGGAGTCGTTGTCGACGGCCGAGCGCGCGGCGTTCGTGCTCCGCGCTTTCGGTTTGGCGCCGGGCGCGGTCGCCGACATCGTGGGCCGCACGGAGCCCGAGCTCGCCGAGCTCGCCGAACGGGCCAGGCAGTGGCTGCAGTTGCAGCGCACCCGCTCCACAACGCCACAACAGCATGACGCCGCCGTCCGCGCTGTGTGCCGGGCGTGCGTCACGGAAGACGGCGAACTGCTCACGTCGTTGCTGTGTCCGGACGTCACGGCGTTCTTCGACGGGGGCGGCAAGGTGCGGGCACTGACCGGACCGGTCCACGGCAGTCGGCCGGTCACCGACAGTCTGCTGACCCTCCTGGCCCGCCGCCCACGCACCACGTTGACGACCCATTCCGTCAACGGCCGGACCGGCCTCGTCGCCCGCTACGGCCGCCAGGTCGCCGCCGTCATCAGCCTCGACGTCGCGAACGACCGGGTCGCCCAGCTCTGGGTCATGCTCAATCCCGACAAACTTCGATCCTGGAACCAGCCCCGCACCGACGGTGGCGCAGGCTCGGTCGCGAGCCCGTGACAGCAAGGAGGACCTCACGCCGCCGTCACACACCGTCCGGCACGGCGTCGAGGGACCTCGCGAGACGGGAACGCGAATCGAGGAAGCCGGCGATCTTGCTCGGAGTGAACACCCACAGCACCTGGTGAATGCCGTACTTCGAGGCGGTGGCGGTCATGAAAGCGAGGGTCCGCCCGTCCCGGCGGACCAGCACGCCCGTAGCACCGTTGGCATCGACCAGCTCGAGCTCCGCCTCCCGCCAGAGGTGCCGATAGGCCGAGAGTCTGGCCACCCGGGCGCGGCCCAGCACGGGCACCCGGGCACAGCCCCGCATTCCGTTGCCGTCGGAGAGGCTGACGACACCGGGTGCGAGCAGGGCCTCCAGTGATGCCACGTCTCCCGTCCGGGCCGCTGAGACGAAGGCGGTCAGCAGGCGTCGGTGCTCGGCCGCGTCCACGCTCTCCCGTCGCTCGTCCAGCAGGTGACGACGAGCACGGCTCACGATCTTCCGCACATTGACGACGCTGAGTTCGAGCATGTCGGCGATCTCGGCGTAGGCGTAGTCGAACGCCTCACGGAGTACATAGACGGCACGCTCGACGGGAGTCAGCTTCTCCAGCACCAGCAGCAGGGCCAGCTCCACCGCCTCAGCGCGCTGAGCACCGACCTCCGGGTCCGCGCTCGTGTCGACTGGCTCCGGCAGCCACGGTCCGATGTACGTCTCCCGGCGCACGCGCGCCGACTGCGCGACGTTGATGGCCAGACGAGTCGTCGCGCTCGAAAGGAAGCCCGCGGGATTGGCCACCACCGAGCGGTCGGTCTTCTGCCAGCGCAGCCACACCTCCTGGACCACGTCCTCGGCCTCGACCGCGCTGCCGAGTACGCGGTAGGCGATCCCGAAGAGCCGCTTGCGATGGAGTACGAAGACGGCGACGGCCCCGTCGAGATCGTCGGGTGGGGTGGGGGACGGTTCGACATACATGATCCATTGGCCTCCGTTGCTCCGTTTCATCCGCTGCATAGACCGCGGCCGACTGGTGCCTGTGACAGGGCCGGACAATGTTTTTTCACGAGCCGCCGGAATCCCACTGTTCGGCACACTGAGATGTTCTGTCTGGCACCCGAAGCACTGCATATGATGTCGACAAGGGTTGAGGAGGGGAGAAAACATGGTCTCTACGAGCCGAACAGCGCACAGCATCGAGGTCACCGCCGAGGGCCTTCAGGAGGAACTGGCCCGGCTGCAGATCCAGAAGCAGGCGCTGGAAAGGGAGCTGGCCGCCGTCGTGGCACATCTCGGGTCGGTCCAGCGTGCTCTCGGGGCCCTGGCCAGCGTGATCGGCGCTCCGGCCGATGAGGCGCCGGAGGATGAGGACATCGCGCCCGCCACCTCCCGGCCGGACCATGACGAGGACGCGCACAAGCAGTACGGCAGGCTCACCGAGCAGATCATGAAGTACTTCACCGAGGTCGGCGACGTCGACGTGCGGGCCCGTGATGTCGCGGCGGCGCTCGACCGTGACGCCGACAGCGCAAGCATCAACGCGGTCCGCAGCACACTCGACCGTCTCGTCGCTTCCTCCCGTGTCCAGCGCGCCGGCAGGGGCCTGTATCGCGCCGGGCGTTCCTAGGCGGCGCCTCGGTCAGTGCGACGATCCCAGGATCACCACGACGCAGACGGTCATCGCGAGGGTGATCAGGACCATGGCGGTGAGTGTTCCCCGCAGCCATTGTCGGATCCGGACCTGGTGCTGCGCCTCCATCGCGTCGACGCGCTCGGCGATGTGGTCGGTCACCATGCGGGCGACGTGTCTCTGCTCATCGACGTACCACCTTCCGATGTCCCGCTTCTGCTCGGGAGTGAGCCCCTCCACGCGCGCGGTGAGGGCCGCCACGCGGCGGTGCGTCGCTCCCATGTGAGCCTCCTGGTACAGGTAGCCCTCGATGTCGGGCAGGCCGCGAGCGGCCTCCTCGCGTGCGGCCATGGCGTACCCCCGGTGGAAACGAGAACCCCACATGGTCATGCCGAACTGCCTTCCTTCGCCCGGTCGGCCTCCGGGTCCTGGGTGCGCCCGTTCGTGACGAAGGCGTCCCGCGGATGCTGCACGGAGGCGAGGGAGACGAGGTCCCGGCCCGTCAGGGCCGCCGTGAGCCAGACCGCCAGGACGCGGATCTTCCGCTCCCAACTGGGCACCGCCAGCACGTGATAGCCCCGGTGCATCAGCCAGGCCGGGAAGCCCTTGATGACGATGCCCTTGTACTGGAAGATGCCCCGCCCGAGCCCCAGCGTCGCCACCACGCCCAGGCTGCCGTGGCGGTAGTCCCGCACGCGCCGCCCGCGCAGATCGGCCACGAGGTTCCTGGCGAGGAGCCTGCCCTGTCGTACGGCGTGCTGGGCGTTCGGCACCGTGCGGGCGCCCGGTACCGGCGAGGCCAGGTCGGGCACGGTCGCGTCGTCCCCGGCCGCCCACACGTCCGGCACCGGTGCGCTGTCCGTGCCCACGCGCAGATCGGGCCGGACCAGCAGCAGGCCGCGCTCGTCGACCGGCAGGTCCGTGTGGTTGTGCACGACCGGGTTCGAGGCGTTGCCTGCGGCCCAGACGATCAGCGTGGAGTCGTACTCCTGGCCGTCGGAGAGGACGACGTGGCCGTCCTCGGCGGACAGCAACTGCGTGTTCAGGTGGACGTGCGCGCCACGGCGTTCCAGGTGGCGCACCACCCACGCACCCGGCCTGTCGCTCACCTCGGGCAGGATGCGGCCGCGGGCCTCGACGAGGTGGAACGACAGGTCGTCCAGGGCCAGTTCGGGATAGGACTTGAGCATCGCGGTCGCCAGCGACAGCAGTTCGCCGAAGCCCTCGACGCCGGAGAACCCGCCTCCGACGAACGTGACGGTGAGCAGCTTTCGCCGCTCGGGGCCGGGCAGCAGCGACGCGGCCTGGTCGAACGCGGTCATCAGCCGGTCCCGGATCGCCACGGCCTCCTCCACGTGCTTGAGACCGATGGCCCGCTGCGCGAGTCCGGGGATCGGGAAGGTACGGGTCACGGCACCGGCGGTGACCACGAGGATGTCGTAGCGCAGCTCGTAGGCGTCGCCGCGCACCGGGCGGACGGTCACCGTACGGTCCGCGTCACGGATCTCGGTCACGGTCCCCGCGATCAGCCGGGTACGGCCGAGATGGCGCCGCAGCGAGACGACGGCGTGCCGTGCCTCCACCGAACCGGCCGCCACCTCCGGCAGGAACGGCTGATAGGTCATGTACGGGCGCGGGTCGACGACCGTGACCCGCGCCTCACCCGGACGCAGCCTCTTCTGCAGACCCCATGCGGTGTAGAAGCCCGCGTAGCCGCCGCCGACGATCAGAATCTGTCGCATGATTCCCTCTGCTTCGTTGTCCGTCACCACGTAGACCGCGCAGGCCGCGCCGATGTGACATGCGCGCCGGGGACGGGGTTCGCGGTGCCGGTCCGTCGGGCTCGGAAAGGGCTCCTACCGAAGCGACCCGCCCGGATCGCTCAGGAGCTGGTGGACGGCTGCATCCATGTCCAGGTGGCGTTCCTCGGTGCCGGCGGGCACCATCGCGAGGGTTCGTCGCAGGAAGGCTTCCAGGGCTCGTGCCGAGACGGTCACGACGACCGCCTCCTGCCTGGGACACGGGCACAGCGCGATGTGAACCCTGCCCGCCCATGGGAGCCGGGAGGGCCACACCTGGATGTCGCCGACGCCGGTGAGCTTCTCCAGCCCGTCGAGGAGGAGATCGCGGCCGACCACCCAACGCACGGTCGCGTCGGTGCACATGTGGAACGTCAAGGACACCGCGTAGGGATCGGCTGTGTCGTAGGAAAGATCGAGCATCAATGGCCGGTCCACTCCTTCGGCGACGACCAGGCGGACCAGCATCCGGCACACCGCCAGGGTGCAACTGTCAGGTTCTCTCATCACATCACCGCTCGGTAAACCGGTGGGATCAAGGGGGGCTCGGAGGGCACACGGTGTGATGCGTCATGCGCCCGGTCGTGTGATTCAGGGACAACACGATTCTGCGAGGCACCGGTGTGCCCGCACCATCAGTCAAATGACCCGCGAGTCGCCGTGCAGTCACGTTACTGATGTTTGTCCTCGCGGGCCGGGTGCACGGTGATCCCAAGTCTTCCCGCCGTGCAGCGGGGAGGAGGGCGCGACGTACGGAGTACCCATGTCACTCGGCTCGAGCGCCGAACGGCTGCCCCGGCCCCCTTCTGGACACCTGCCCTCACGATGGTCGCAGCACCGTCCTGTACCGGCATCGCGCAGGGCCGTGCCCGAACCGTCGGGTGGGACCGTGCGGTTGGCCGCGGACGGCGGTCGGCCCCCTGAGGTGGTGGGCCGTGCGCGGCAAGTCCAGGAGATCAAGGCGTTGCTCGGGCCGGGAACGGCCACGGGCCGTGCCCTGTTGCTCTCCGGGGAGCCGGGGGTGGGCAAGAGCGTGCTGCTCGGCGAGGTCGCCAGGGGCATGTCCGGGGCGGGTGCCCGGGTGCTGTCGGCCGTCGGTGTCCGGTTCGAGGCCGAACTCGCCTACGCCGGTCTTCACCAGTTGCTGTTGCCGCTGAACGACCGGTTCGAGAGCTTGGGAGACCCACATCGGAAGGTTCTGCGCAGTGCGCTGGGCTACGGCGGCGATCCGGTGCCCGACGGGCCTCACGTCTCCCACTCGGTGCTCCTGCTGCTGCGCCGAGCGTCAGCCGAACGCCCTGTGTTCATCGTCGTGGACGACCTCGCCCGGCTCGACCGGGCCAGTTCGGCGGTGCTGGGCTTCGCCGCCCGTCGGCTGGCGGGCAGTCGTATCGGATTCCTCGCCGCCGCCAGGTCGGGAGCCGGGACCTTCTTCGATCGGGACGGGCTCACCCGGTACGAGGTGCCGCCGCTGGATCGCGACGCGGCCGCGGAACTGCTCGGAGCCCGCTTTCCGGGGCTGGCCGCATCTGTCCGGGACCGCGTCCTGGAGCAGGCGCAGGGCAATCCGCTGGCGCTCGTGGAGCTGCCCGCCGCGCTGAGCAGCGCGCAGCGCGGCGCGCTGGCCGGTCTGCCCGACGTACTGCCCCTCTCCCCACGTCTTCGGAGCCGCCACGCCTCGCGCGTGGCCGGCCTGTCGGCAGAATCGCGCCGACTCCTGCTGCTCCTCGCCCTCGACGACACCGGAGATCCGGGTGTCCTCCATACAGGGACGCAGGACCCGAACGCTCTTACGGCGCTGGCAGCGGCGGAATCGGACAGCCTGATCACCGTCGACGGCACGAACGGCCGGGTCGCCTTCCGCCATCCGCTGATGAGGGCCGCGATCGTCGACACCAGTACCCTGACCGAGCGCTGTCAGGCTCATCGCGCACTCGCCGAGATCCGCGCGGAGACACCTGAGCGGCGTGCCTGGCACCTGGGCCGGGCAACCCTCGTTCCCGACGAGCGTGTTGCCGCCCTGCTTGAGGAGGCCGGGCATCGCGCCGCCCGACGAGGTGACGCCTCAGCGGCCGTCGCCACCTTCACCAGGGCCGCCGAGCTGAGCGCCCGTTCCGCGGACCGAGGACGCCGGCTGACCCGGGCCGCCTACCTCGGTGCGGACGCGACCGGTGAGGTGCGCTCGGCGTCGGAGCTCCTCGACCGTGCCCGGCGCGCGGACCCGGACCTCACCAGGTCTCCGCTCGCTGCCGCCACCGGGGCGCTCCTCCTGCTCAACGGCGGTGACGGTGACATCGACATGGCTCACCGCCTCCTGGTGTCAGCCATCGAGAACGGCACCCACGGGTACGACGCCGGGGACGACGCCCTCATCGAGGCACTGCGTGTGCTGCTGCTCGTGTGCTGGTCCGGTGGTCGCGACGCCCTGTGGGAACCCTTCCACGCCGCCCTCGACCGTCTGAAGCCGACTGCTCCGCCCATACTCTCCGCCTATGGCAAGAGGCCGGCGGACCCGGTCGGCACCGGCTCGGCCGGCCGTCAGCAGCTCGACTCGGTCCTCGACGGCATCCGGAACGGCGAGGACCCGGGGCAGATCGTCCGCATCGGTACGGGCCCCGTCCACGCCGACCGGCTCGCGGAGCTACGGGACGTCTCCTGGCACGCGGTCCGTCAAGGCCGCCGGGGCGGCCACGTCCGCCGGCACATCGACGCGCTCATGCACCTGTGCCTGCAGGCGTTCCCGACAGGCCGGTGGGAGGAGACCGGAACGCTGGCCGACGAGGGACTGAGAATCTGCGACGAGCGCCAGTACCCCTTCTACGCCTGGTACTTCGAGTACCACCAGGCTCTGCTCGCCGCCGTCCACGGGCACTTCGAGGAGAGCCGGAGCCTGGCCGACCGGATCACGCAGTGGGCCGTGCCCCGTGGGGTTCTGGGGGCGGCGGCCTTCGCCGACCACGCCCGGGGCCTCGCCGAACTCGGTGCGGGCGACTACGAATGCGCATATCGCCACGCTGTGGCGATCAGCCCAGCCGGCCACCTCGCGTCCCACGCTCCGCACGTGCTGTGGGCCGGCATGGACCTCGTGGAGGCGGCGGTGCACACCCGGCGCACCGGTGAGGCAGAAGCACACGTGCGTGCGATGCGGGAAGCCGGTGCCGCGGCGCTCTCCCCGCGGCTGGCGCTGCTGGTGGCGGGCTCCGCCGCACTCGTCGCACCCGCTGACGGCGCGATCGTCGGCTTCGAGCAGGCACTGGCCGTCCCAGGCGCGCGGGGCTGGCCCTTCGACCTGGCCCGGATACGGCTGGCCTACGGTGAGCGACTGCGGCGCATGCGCTTCGTCACGGAGGCCCGGACCCAACTGGACGCGGCGGCCGAGGCGTTCGAGCGTCTGGGCGCCCGGCCGTGGGCCGACCGGGCAGCGGGCGAACTACGCGCCACCCGTCGGTCCCGGACCGGGACGAAGCACGGCTCCGTGACTCTCACCGCGCAGGAACAGGAGATCGCCGCACTCGCGGCTTCCGGGATGACCAACAAGCAGATCGGTGAACGTCTCCACCTTTCGCCCCGAACCGTGGGCTCGCACCTCTATCAGCTGTTCCCGAAACTCGGAATCGCCTCACGCGCGGCACTCAGGGACGCACTCGCGTCTCTTCCCCCGAGTACCGCGTTCTAGGGCTGCGACGAGGTGGGAGACCGCTCCGCCCGGGGCCGCTCCGGCGGCAGTGCGGCGAGGGCCTCGCCGAGGGTGACACGAGAGGTGATGCCGAGCTTCGGGAAGATCCGGTGCAGGTGGGCCCCCACGGTTCGGTGGGAGAGAAACAGACGTTCGCCGATCTGTTTGTTGGTCATTCCGGAGGCGGCGAGTGCGGCGATCCGGTGTTCCTGTTCCGTGAGCTGGATGGTCCCCAGGTCCTGGCGGGCCCGCGTGGCGGTACGGCCGGTGGCCCGCAGTTCCTCCGCCGCTCGCGCGGTCCATGGTGCGGCCCCGAGACGGCGGAAGGTTGTGAGGGCGGCGGCGAGGTGCACCCGGGCTTCCCTGACGGCCCGTGTGCGACGCAGGTGCTGCCCGTAGGCCAGACGGACCCGCGCGAGGTCGAAGGGCCAGCGCTCGGCACCGGGAACGGTGAGCGCTTCCTCGAAGTAGTCGGCGGCCCGGTCCTCCGAGGCGGCGATCGCGGCCGAACCGGCGGTGACCAGTGCCAGGCGGGCGGAGACGCCGGGCAGACCCGTCTGCCGCATCGCGGCGACATGCGCGAGTGCCTCGGCCCGCCGCCCGCTGCGGACGGCGGCTTCCACGAGGTCCATGGGAACCCACAGGGCCAGCGGGGCATGGGGGGCCAGCACACCTGAAGGGCTGATCGCCGATGCAGCGAGGTAGGCCTCCTCGTGGTCCTCGCGTCCAAGGGCGGCCAGTGCCGTCATGTGCAGTGCGAAGTGCTCGATGGTTCGGGCGCCGCGGGACACCGCCCACTCCGTGATCCCCTGCGCCAGTTCCCGCACCGTGCCGCCGTCGCCCCGCGCCGCGGCGAGCAGGCCCTGGGCCCGGTGGAACTGCTGGGCCAGCAGTTGATAGCCGTGGGCTTCGCACAGCGCCAGCCCCTCTGCCGCGAGACGGCCGCACTCGTCCCACCGACCCGTCATGAAGTCGTCCAGGCACAGCACCACCAGTGCGATGAGGGCCGAGGTGACCGCGCCGCCCTCGCGCCCGTCGTCGACGACGGGCCAGAGAGCCGCACGGCACCCCGTCGCCCGGTCCACGAAGAGCGCCGCCATCGAGATCCGTTCGATCCGGCTCGGGTCCGACTCCAGGTGCAGGTCGCGGATCACCGCGTCGAGCAGGCCGAGGGAGGCCGCGGAGGAACGTGCCGGGTCCGCGTAGACGTCGCCGAGCACTTCCTGGAGGGGAGGCATCGGCACGGTCAGCTGGGACATGGCCGCGTGATACGTACCCCAGAGCTCGGATCTGCCCGCGCACAGACACACCCTGCGCAGGGTGCACAGCGCCTCGAAGAGCGACTCGTCGTCACCGTCGGACCTGCCCTCGCGGGTCGTGATCGCACCGACGAGCAGCCGGTGCGCGGTGTTGACGTCACCGTCGCGGTTGAGCAGTACGTGGGAGGCCGCGGCCGCCGCCCGCAGCGATCCCCTCAGGTCCGGGTCGGCGCGCCGGGCCTCGACCAGCAGTTCCGCCGCCGTGCGCAGCTCTCCGGCGACATCCGCGCCCACGAAGGCGGCTTCGGCCAGCCGTCGGCTGCGGTCCGCGGGATCGGGAGTGAGGTCGGCGGCCCGTACCAGCGCGTTGAACGCGCCGACGGCGTCGCCGCGCCGGCGGACCCGATGGGCGGTGTGCTCCAGGAGTGCCGCGACCCGCTCGTCCGGATCGGGCGTGGCCTCTGCCAGGTGCCATGCCCGGCGATCGGGCTGATCGGTCAGTGCCCGGGCCAGAGCGTGGTGGGCACCCAGGCGCTGACCGCCGGTCGAGCCCGACACGATCGTCGCGCGGATCAGTGGATGGCGGAAGGACAGCCGCCCCAGGCCGCCGTGCTCGACCCGCAGCAACTGTGCCCGCTCCGCGGGGGCGAGCAGGGACAGTACGTCCTCGCCTGGGGCGGCGGCCCGCAGGACCGGCAGGTCGCCGCTGTCCTCCAGCGCGGCCAGAAGCAGCAGGCGGCGGGAACTTGCCGGCATCTCCGCGACCCGGGAGGCATAGAGGTCCTGCAGCCGACGGCTGAGCGGGAGCACCTCGGACAGCACCACTCCCGCGCTGCCCCGCGAGTCGTCGAGTGCGACCGGCAGTTCCAGCAGGGCCAGCGGATTGCCCTGGGCCTGTGCGAGGACATGCCGCAGCTCCCGCCCGGCGAGCATCGGGAACCGGGTGCCGACCAGGTCGGTCGCGGCCTCGTCGTTCAGCGGCGACACGGTGAGTTCGGGAAGTCCCGCACGTTCGAAGAAACTCTCGAACCCCGGCCGTGAGGCGGCGAGAAGGCCCACCCGGCTCCCGGTCAGCCGCCGGGCGACGAACGCGAGCGCCGAGGCGCTGGCCCGGTCGATCCACTGCAGGTCGTCGATGACCAACAGAACCGGACGGATGCTCGCGACCCTGCGGAGCAGCGCCAGTACGGCCCCGTAGGCGACCAGCCGATCCACTGTGGCCCCGTCACGTGCGCCCAGCACGACGGTCAGGGCCTCGCGGTGTGCCGGGTCGAGTCCGTCGTACTCGTGCAGCAGGGGTTCGAGTACGTGGTTCAGTCCGGAGAAGCTCAGATCCGCGAGGAACTCGACCCCGGCCGAGCGCAACACCAGCGCACCGGCCGTCGTCGCCGCCTTCGCCGCGGCATCCAGGAGAACGGACTTGCCGACGCCCGGCTCCCCGGACAGCAACAGCACCCCACCGCGGACGAGCACCTGGTCGACGTACGACCGGAGCAGCTCCAGCTCCCGGTCGCGTCCCACCAGCCCCTCGGTCGTACTGTGCGACATCGATCCATCACCGGCCACAGTGGCCCCCTTCGAGAACTGCCGTGACGAACTCAGCGTCTCCGAGCGGTGGTTCAGTCGGCGGAAGGCCGCGGGGCACGCAGATGGGCCCGCTTCTCCAGCTCGTCCTCGTCGACCGGCGTGAGCATCGGCCGGCCGGGGGCGCCCAACATGACGACGACGTACTTGGCCGGCGTGTCCGACAGGGCGTTGCCGTTCTGGTAATGGATCACGTCACCGCCCGGCTCCCAGAACGTCTCACCGGCCTTGATCACACGCTCGGGCTCGCCTTCGAGTTCCCACCGGACGGCACCTTCGGCGACGTAGCCGAGACACGGCCCCGAGTGCCGATGCGGTGGCGTACCGGGATGGCCCGGCGGCCACTCGACCAGCACGGTCATCGCCGAAGCACCCTCCGGCACGAAGGGCGGCCTGACGTTCGCCAGCATCCTGGGGCCGGTCGCTTGCCGGCCCTCGCGCTCGCCGTTGCCGCCCGTTGATTCCGTCTCCAACACCGTGTGACACCTCCGTCAATCTGCTTGCCTCACGGGAGGAGACCGGGCACGGCCCGCATGTGTGACACGGCGGGCGGACGAAATCCAGGACGCAGTCGAATGACTCAAGCAACTCGACGCCGGATCGCGGAAGCTGAGGCAGTCCCTGGATCGGCAGCGAACCGTCACCTTCGGGGTGCCGAAGCCACCTGCCCGGCGTTCCGGATGGTGATGAGCCGACTCTCCTTCCTTTCCTTCACATGGCAAAACAACGTTAGGAACCACACCATGTTTCTCCTTTTCGTCGACCTGGAGCGGTCAGGTGGACACACACGTCGCCACGCGCCCCACGAGTTCGACCGCGTGGACGGTGCCGCATGAACGAACAGAACGGCGGTCTGACCGTCGGCGTCGATCTCGGCGGCACGAAGATCGCCGCAGGGGCGGTCGACCCGGCAGGGGAGGTGGTCTCCCGTGTGCGCATCCCCACCCCGCACGATCCGGACCGGATCGCCGAGGCGGTCGCCGAGGCGGTACAGAGGGTCCGCGCGGGTCGGTACGAGGTCCGGGCGGTCGGCGTCGGAGCCGCCGGATACGTGGACGCGGACCGCTCGACGGTGCGCTTCGCGCCCAACCTGGGCTGGCACGACAAGGCGATCCGAGACATCGTCCAGGAGGCCACCGGGCTTCCGGTCGTCGTCGAGAACGACGCGAACGCGGCCGCATGGGGCGAGTTCATCCACGGAGCCGGTGCCGGGCACGACGACATGCTGATGGTCATGGCGGGCACCGGCCTCGGTGGAGGCATCATCAGCCGCGGCCGGCTCTTCCGAGGCCGCTTCGGCATGGCGGGCGAGATCGGCCACTACCGGGCGGTCCCCGACGGCCTGCCATGCCCCTGCGGCCAGCACGGCTGTATGGAGCAGTACGCCAGCGGAGCTGCCCACACGCGCCGCGCCCGCGAGATGGCGGTCGCCGATCCGGCACGGGCCGCGGCGGTGCTCGCCCTGGGCGACGGCACCCCCTCCGGCCTTGAGGGCCACCATGTGACCAAGGCCGCCCTCGGCGGCGACCCCTTCTCCCTCGACGTGTTCGCGCAGTCGGGCCGCTGGCTGGGCCAGGCTCTCGCCGACCTCGCGTCCATCCTCGATCCGTCCGTCATCGTCATCGGCGGCGGCCTCGGCGACACCGGCGAACTGATCAGGCGTCCGGCCGAGATCTCCTACCGTCGGGCCCTCGGCGGCGGGGAGCACCGTGTCTACGCCGAGGTCCGCACCGCCACCGCCGGATCGGATGCCGGCCTTGTCGGCGCGGCCAACCTGGCGCGCCTCCACGAACTGCTCTCGTCCCCGGCCTCCGTTCTCTGACCCGCGACGGGCTCGCCCGCAGGCCCGAAGAGCGGCCCAGGGGCGCCGGCGCAGTCGTCCTCCCGATCCGCGTCCTCTACGACCGGTGCTCCCGCCCGCGAGTCCGGGCACCCGGTCCCGTGAAGGAGTGCTTGTCCATGACCTCGAACGCCTCTTCCGCGGAGTCGGCCCACTCAAGGGCCGCGCTCCGCCCGACCAACCTCCGGCGCATCACCTACATATCGGCGGCCGCGTCGATCGGTGGCTTCCTGTTCGGCTACGACAGTGCCGTCATCAACGGCGCCGTCACCGGAATCCAGCACCGGTTCGATGTCACCTCCAGTGAGACGGGCACCATCGTCGCCTCCGCCCTGCTCGGTTCCGCCTTCGGTGCGGCCGTCGCCGGGCGTCTCGCCGACCGCGTCGGCCGTCGGCGCGTGATGCACCTGGCAGCGGTTCTCTTCGCGATCAGTGCGCTCGGCTCGTCCATGCCCTTCTCCGCCTGGGACCTGGGAGCCTGGCGCGTCATCGGCGGTATGGCGATCGGCCTCGCCTCACTGATCGGCCCCACCTACATCGCCGAGGTTGCGCCGCCCGACCACCGCGGTCGGCTTGCCTCGTTCCAACAGGCGGCCATCGTGCTCGGCATCACCGCCTCCCAGCTGGTCAACTGGGGTATCGCCCAAGGGGCCGACGGCAAGAGCGAAAACTCGTTGGGTGCCCTGCATGCCTGGCAGTGGATGCTCATGGCCGCCGTCGTACCGGCACTCGCCTACTTGCTCCTGACTCTGCGCATCCCTGAGTCGCCGCACTTCCTCGTCGCCACGGGCCGCGAAGTCCAGGCCCTCGCCGTAGTGCGTGACCTGCAGGGCACAAACGCCGGCGCCGAGGACCGGATCGCCGAGATCCAGCACGCGCTCAGGACCGACCACAAGCCGCGGGTACGCGATCTGCTCGACGGCCGCTTCGGGCTGCTGCCGATCGTGTGGGTCGGCATCGGGATGGCCGTGTTCCAGCAACTCGTGGGCATCAACGTCATCTTCTACTACTCGTCGCTGCTGTGGCAGTCGGTGGGCATCGACCAGGCCAGCTCCCTGCTGATCAGCCTTTCCACGTCCATCATCAACATCGTCGGAACCGTCGTGGCGATGCTGCTGATCGACCGGATCGGCCGCAAACCGCTCGCGCTGACCGGCTCGGCCGGCATGGCCGTGTCGCTGGCTCTGGCCAGCTGGGCGTTCTCGTACCGGACAGGCAGTGGCAGCAGTCTGTCCATCCCGGACACTCAGGGCACCGTGGCACTGGTCGCCGCCCACGCCTTCGTCTTCTTCTTCGCGGTCTCCTGGGGTGTGGTGCTCTGGGTGATGGTCGGCGAGATGTTCCCGCTGCGCATCCGCGCCGCCGCGATGTCGGTCGCGACCGCCGCCAACTGGATCGCCAACTGGGCCGTCACCGAGAGTTTCCCCCGCATGTCGGACTGGAACCTGTCGTCCACCTACGCCGTCTACGCGGGCTTCGCCGTGCTGTCCTTCGTCTTCGTCGCGGTACGGGTGCGTGAGACCAACGGCAAGAAGCTGGAGGAGATGGGATGACAGCGCCGCGCACCCCTCGGCTGAACAACCGTGCCCTGCCTGTCCGTTCGGTGGCGGGTTGGTGGCTTGTCGCGTCCTGCCGCGGCGCCGACATCGAGACCTTCTTCCCTCCTCCGGGCGACCTGGCGACCGTCCGACGGGCGCTGATGATCTGCGATCGGTGCCCGGTACGGGTTCCGTGTCGCCGGTACGCGCTCGACCACCGGGAACGGCACGGGATCTGGGGCGGTCTGACCGAGGAGACACGCGAAACCCTCATCCGCATGGGACCCACGAAGTGTCCCTCCTGACGCCGAACTGAACCCAACAGCGCCGTCATCGACAGAACCCGCCGGAGACCACCATCCCGGCGGGTTCTGTCGATGACGGCGTCTTCGAATCCCGGCCCCGGCGCGGCAGTACCGACGAGGTCGAGTCGTTTGACTGATGCTGCGGGCGCACCGAGGGCGTAATGAGGCGCGATTAGAATGCCGTGCGACGTGACCTTCTGCACGGAGGAAGCCGCACATGGTCAGCCCAGCAGTCGGAGCCTTCCCGAGGCCGAACCCGGCACCCGCGCGATGATCGGCCGGGACGAGGAGCTGCGTATCCTGCGCACGCTGCTGGCGGACGCGGCGGACGGACACGGTGGTGCGCTGTTGATGCACGGCCCCGCCGGCGTCGGCAAGTCGGCGCTGCTGCGCACCGTCGGCGCCGACGGCACCGAGGGCGGATTCAACGTGCTGAGCGCGGCCGGTGTGGAGACCGAGCTGTGGCTGCCGTTCGCGGCCCTGCAACTGCTGCTGCGACCGGTCGCCCACGGCATCGAG
Source organism: Streptomyces sp. NBC_01478 (assembly GCF_036227225.1). Taxonomy (GTDB): domain Bacteria; phylum Actinomycetota; class Actinomycetes; order Streptomycetales; family Streptomycetaceae; genus Streptomyces. The sequence continues at coordinate 11,381,552 of NZ_CP109444.1, forward strand.
AAGCTGCCGACCCCGCACCGGACCGCGCTGGTCGACGCGTTCAGCGCCACGCAGACCGAACCCCACATCTTCCGGGTCGCGCTCGCCGTACTCGAACTGCTCGCCGACGAGGCCGACCGGGAGCCGCTCCTGCTGATCGTCGACGATCTGCAGTGGATCGACGCACCGAGTCGGGACGTCCTCAGATTCGTGGCCCGGCGCACCCGCGACCTCCCCGTACTGATCATCGCCGCGTCCCGGGTCCGCTCTCCAGAGTCCTACGACCCGAGCGCGCAACCGGACCTCCCTCTGCAGCCACTCGGGTCGTCGGCTGCCGCCGAACTGCTCGATACGGCCGCGCCGGACCTGTCGGCGCCGATCCGGGCCTTCATCCTGGAACGCGCCGCGGGCAACCCGCTGGCCCTGGTCGAGCTGCCCAAGACGGTGCAGGACTTGGCACCGCAGATGGACGATCTGCCGCTGACCCAGCGCCTGGAGGACGCGTTCGCCGCGCGTACGGACTCGGTGAGCCCGGAGTGCCGCAGGCTCCTGCTGGCCCTGGCCGCCGAGCCCAACGCGCCACTGAACCGGCTGCTGGACGTGTCGAGTCGTCTGACAGGCACGGCGGTTTCCGTGAAGGCGGTGCAGGAGGCGGTCGACGCGGGTCTGGTCGTTCTGGTCGGCCGTACTCTTGAGTTCCGGCATCCGCTGATGCGTTCGGCGATCTATACCCGTGCCAGCGTCTCCGATCGGCTGGACACTCACCGCGCCGTCGCAGAGGCCATGGCCGACACACCCGAGCACCAGCTTCTTCACCTGGCCGCCGCATCGCTCGGTCCGGACGAGGAACTCGCCGTCAGGCTGGAACGTTTCGCCGACACGGCGCTGGCCCGGGGCAAGGTGGCGTCGGCCGTTCCGGCCCTGCGTCAGGCGGCCGAGCTGGTCCAGGACCCGCGCCGCAGGACCGAGATCCTGGTGCGGGCAGTGGAGTCGGCCAGCGAGATCAACGACCGGGTTCACACCCAGCTGTTGCTGGACCGGGCCGACATGAGCGAACTCGGCCCACTGGAACGGGCTCGTCTTATGGTCGTGTCCGACAAGGCGGCGTTCGAACCCGACGAGCCGCACCGCCGGATCGAGGACATGGTGACCACGGCGGCCGGCGCGTTCGACGCAGGCGGTGTGCGGGTCGCCGAGAACCTGTTGTGGCGGGCCGCCGCCCGGTGCTTCTTCCAGGACGGCGACGCACGGGTGCGCACGCTGGCCTCGGCCGAGCTGGACCGATGGAACCCTGATCCGGACGCTCCCGTCGTCCTGGCGGTACGGGCGTACACCGAGCCGTACCGGTACGGCGCCGAGGTGATCGCACTGCTCGACGGCCTCCGCCCGGACCACGAGGACGGCCGGATCACGCATTTCCTCGGCAGCGGCGCGATGGTCCTGGGCGACGTCACCCGCGCCGCCCGGTACCTGTCGCTGGCGGCCGCGGCGTGGCGGTCGCAGGGCAGGCTCGGGCTGCTCGCCCGGTCACTTGCCGGGAGTTGGCCGCGGGTGTACCTCGGTCAGCTAGATCGGGCCCGCGAGGAGTCCGGCGAAGGACTCGCCCTGGCCGAGGAGAGCGGGGAATGGATCGTCTGGCTGGGGGTGAAGGCGACGGGGAGTCTGGTGGCGGCGCTGCGCGGCGAGTCCGAGGCCGCGGCGCGGATGCTCGGCGAGCTCCGTGCCCACCGGCTGTTCCCCGGCATGCCGTTCGCCGCCGTGATGGCGCAGCAGGTCGAGGGCCTGCTGGCGCTCTTCGACGGCCGCGCGACCGAGGCGTACGACGCCATCTCCCGCGCGTTCGATCCCGCCGACCCGCACTACCACTCGGTCAGTCGCTGGCTGCTCGCACCGGACCTGGCGGACGCCGCGGTGTCCGCGGGCACCGTGCAGCAGGCCCGGGAACTACTCGACGGACTCCCCGAGTTGGCCGCCAGGCTGCCCTCGGAAATGATGGTGGTGGCCCAGGCCTACACGGAGGCGGTGCTGGCGCCGGACGACACGGCGGAGGAGCGCTACACCGCGGCGCTGGCCGCGCTGCCCGCCGGCTGGGCCCTGGCGCGAGCCCGGCTGCACCTGCACCACGGCCGCCGGCTGCGTCGGCAACGGCGCAACGTCGACGCCCGGAGTCCGCTGCGCACCGCGCGCGACGAGTTCGACCGGATCGGCGCGCGGCCCTGGGCCGAGACGGCTCGTGAGCAACTGCGCGCCGCCGGCGAGTCGAGCGGTCGGCGGCAGGCGAACACCAGCGACCGGCTGTCGGCCCAGGAGATGCAGATCGCGGTGCTGGCGTCGCAGGGGCTGAGCAACCGGGAGATCGCCCAGCGCCTGTTCATCTCGCACCGCACCGTCGGAGCCCATCTGTACCGCATCTATCCCCGCTTGGGCATCACCAGCCGCGGCAGGCTCGCCGCCGCGCTCGCCGCACTCCACGACGAACACCCGACGGCCGATTCGCCAGGGGCCAACACCGGCTGACGGCGCGTCGGCCCCAGACGGTGTCCAGCGTGGGTCGGCCGGAGGAATCGTCGGTAGCAGCGGAGAGCTGCAGCCAGGCCGAGAAGGGTCAGGTGGTTGCGGGGGAACCTCGCACGAAGGATGCCCCGCCGTGAGGGACGGCATCGCTCACTCGAAGCGGATGTTCTCCGGGTGCGAGGACCGCCACAATGTGGGGAGCGTCAGCACGGTCACGGCGACGCTGGCGGCAGCTCCGATGCCTGCTATCGCCAGCATGCTGTTCCAGTCGTAGACCGCTGTCCTGCCGATGAGACCGAGCAGCGCGCTGCCGAGGGCGGTTCCCACCACTCCTGCGACGAGTAGTCCTGTCGCGACCGGCAACGCGGTCTGCCACAGGATCGAGTGGATGAGGGTGCGCCGCGGGGTGCCGAAGGTGACGAGCACAGCCAGGACGCGTTTGCGGTCCCGGAGTTGTTCGATCGTACCGAGCAGCAAACTTGCCGCGATCAGCAGCAGGACGGCGGTCACCCCGGCCAGCAGGTCCCGCCTGATCCCGTCGAGAGCCATGTCGCCCTTGGCCTGTGTGGGGAAATCGACGGTGAAGGAAGGGTCCAGCCGGGCGGCTGCCGTGCGAAGCCGGTCCTGGATGTCTTCACTGGACGTCGAGTACCTGATGCTGATGGTGCTCACAGCGTCCGCCATCGTCGAGGAGCCGGCTGCTCGGGGGGTGGCGAGCAGCATTTTCTCGGGGAAGGCACCTTGTGGATCGCTGCTCCTGGCCTCGACGGTGGCGGTGATGTGCGGCACCTTCCACAGGGGGCCTTTCATGTCCAAGCGCATCGTGCTGCCCGACTTCCACACGGTCGTGTCGGCGGAGCTGGGGCTGTTCCGCGGGGTGACGACGAAGGCATCTCCATCGGTGCAGCCGGGCAGCGAGGCAAGCAGTGTCAGCTGGCCGCATCCTGCGACGCGGACCGTCTGCGGGAAATCGTCATCGGACCCGCTGACGGACAACTCCGCGTAGCCGATCGCTTGTTGCACGCCGGGCGTTGCGGAGAACACTGAGGCGTACCGATCCCTGTACCCCTTGTCGTCGTCGAGACTGGCGACGCCGATATGCGTGCTCGGCGTGGAACTGTTCCTGGCTGCCCCGCTGCCGCCGTTCTGACCGTGCGCGATCCCGGTGAAGAGGGTCTGCAGTGCTACGGCACCGGCCACGGCGACGACGATACCGTTGACCGAGCGGGTGGAGGCTTCGCTGCTCAACTGCAACCGACGGACGGCCAGTTGCCAGGAGAGGGGACCGAATCCGCCGGAGACCCTGGTGAGTTGCTCCAGGATCCAGGGCAGAATGGCGGTCACGCCGACGAGCAACGCCAGCATGCCGACAACGATCAGAATGACGCTGGTGGCACTGCGTAGGTCGGATCCGCCCCGCGCTGACGTCCGTAGCAGAAGCAGTCCGAGTACGGGCACAGCGATGCGCCACCACAGCCGTCGTGTGGCACCACCGGACTTGCGAACCACCCCGAGGGGTTCGACCACCACCCCGTTCATCGCCAGCCTCGTTACGGCGAGAGACAGCACGACCACGCCGACCACCGTGAGTGCCGCCAGAACGGGCTGCGGGCTGAGGTCCTCGGTGAACACACTGAGTCCCGGTATGTCCATCAACCCGATGAACTGTCGGCCGAACAGGAACAGGACCGCGCCCAGGGCGACGCCGAGCAGCGCGCTGACCAGCGTCTCGCCTGCGGCGATACGGGCGGTCATCCGACGGTCCGCGCCTACCAGCCGTAGCGCGGCCAGCCTTCGGTCGCGGTGTTCGCCGCCGAACCGGACGGCTGCGGCGATGAACACCGCGACCGGGGCGAGCAGCACGACCATCCCGACGATACTCAGCAGCGCGAGCTCGGGGTCGAGCGGTTTCGCTGGATAGGCCTTGCCGAAGTGGTCCAGTCGACGGGCTCCTGCGACACCGTCCGCCATGTGTTCGCCGCCCAGATAGAAGGCGTATTCGCCGGGCCCGACCAGACCCCGGTCCGCGACTTCTCCCGTGATGGGATGGTCGAGGCGCTCGCGAAGCAAGTCACTCCCGGGCGCGGCCAGCAGCTTCCGGAGTGCCGGTGAGACGACCATCTCCCCGGGACGCGGGAATCGCGTGACTCCGGGAGGCAGCGGCGCCGCAGGCCCCTCGGGTTCCAGCATCCTTCCCCGGATTTCCCTGCCTCGGAACACCGTGTCAATTTCACTGAGCAACACCGTGCTGCGAGAGGGTGTGATGACCCGGTCGTCGAGATTGATGTCGATCCGGTTGTGGATCCGTTCGTCTCGGTGGTGTCTGGCAGTGGGTACGCACGAGGCCAGCAGCAGCAGTGCGACCCCCAGTCCGATGCCCACGGCCATCAGGACGGTACGCACCAAACCGTCCCGGCCGCCGGTCATGGCGAGCCGTGCGCCGAAGCCGAGAGCGCGAAGACTTCCGAATTGCTGTCGACGACGTGGGGCCGATGGGGAGACGGCCTGTCGCACATGCTGCAGACGTGGGTTCACTGGCAACCTCTCGTGCTGGGCGCGGAGCGCCGACGACCATGCCTCTGGCCGTGGGGTGACAAACCACCCAAGGTGTGCCCGCAAGAGCCTTTGAAGGGCCGATGCCTGAAGCTTCTGACCTACAAGCCATGCTGTACGGCAACACACCTTGTGTGCATCGAGGCATTGAACAGTTGGCGGCCGAAAGTGCCGCCTGACACGGTGCGGACTATACATCGCATGTATAGATACCGGAAAGCGGTCGGCGGGGCATCCGGATCACCTCGGATCCTCGTGGCGGCCTCGGGCGGCGAGGGCGGCGGTTTCCCACCGTGTCGTTTGGGCCCCCTCGTTCCGAGGTTGCGCTCGCGCTCGCCGAGAGGCTGGTGTCGGCAAGGGGAGTCCGGAACGAGATCGCGCAGCCGCCGATCCGGCGCACGAGGCCGAACCCGGGGAGGTGCTCAAGTGCGCGGTCCGGCTCCTGACGGAACGGTTCTCTCCAGCCGAACGTGCCGTGTGCGTACTTCGTCAGGCGTTCGAATAGTCGTTCCAATAGATCGTCGGCATGCTCGAACTCGGCGAGGTCGACGCGCGGTAACTGGCGCTCCGAGCGCACGGGCATCTCGCCCGACAGCGGTGCGAACCATTCGATTCAGTGGAGCGTGACGAGCTGCTCGAAGCCGTCCTGGGCGTAGCGCGAGTCGGCGACATGGCGCAGCTCATCAATCTGCAACAGGGGCTTCGCGCCGTGTCGTAACCCCGATGATCTCCCTTGGCAATGGTCCGGCAACCAAGATGTGGAGAGCCGTCGGCAGGGTGCCGACAGTGGTCGTCCGGCGATTGTCCGTGCCACGCGCAGGAGCGCATGATGGGGCGATCCGAGTTGATCAGGATCAGGCTCTTCTTATCTGTGCGGTGGGTGGTGGATGTCGAGCAGTGTTCCTCGGCGCGGGCTGCGCGGCCGGCGTGGCGAGTGCGGAGCGCTGGACCAGGTGGTGGCCGACACCAGGGCCGGCCGGAGCCAGGTACTGGTGCTGCGCGGCGAGCCCGGGGTCGGCAAGTCCGCGTTGTTGGAGTACCTCGTGGGCAGTGCGACAGGGTGTCAGATCCTCCGGGCCACAGGCGTCGAGTCCGAGATGGAGCTGGCGTTCGCCGGGTTGCACCAGCTGTGCGTGCCGGTGATGGGGCAGCTCGATCGCCTTCCCGGCCCGCAGCGTGATGCCTTGGCCGTCGCGTTCGGTCTGCGTGCAGGAAGCGCGCCGGACCGATTCATGGTCGGGCTGGCGGTGCTCAGCCTGCTGGCCGAGGCGGCGGAGGAGCAGCCGCTCGTGTGCGTGGTGGACGACGCCCAGTGGCTGGATCGGGTCTCCGCACAGACCCTGAGCTTCGTCGCGCGCCGACTGCTCGCGGAGCGGGTGGCGCTGGTCTTCGCGGTGCGTACGTCGACGCTTCCCCGGGGGGACAACCCGTGGGCGGCGCTGAAGGAGCTTGTGGTCCGGGGTCTGCGTGACGACGATGCGCGTGCGCTTCTGGACTCGGTGGTCCCCGGTCGGCTGGACGAACGCGTCCGGGACCGGATCGTCGCCGAGACCCGCGGCAACCCGCTGGCTCTGCTGGAACTGACGCGGGGATTGACCACGACGGAGCTGGCAGGCGGATTCGGGCGTCCGGACACCCGGCCGTTGGCGAGTCAGATCGAGCAGAGTTTCCTGCGGCGCATCACGTCGCTCCCGGATGCGGCGCAACGGCTGCTGCTGGCGGCGGCGGCCGAGCCGGTGGGAGACGTGCCGCTGTTGCGGCGGGTGGCCGAGCAGCTCGAAATCGGGCCGGACGCCGCGGGGGAGGCCGAGCGGGCGGGGCTGATCGAGTTCGGGGCGCAGGTACGGTTTCGTCATCCGTTGGTGCGCTCGGCGGCCTATCGCGCGGCTGACCCCGGAGTACGCCGGGACGTGCATCGCGCACTGGCCGAGGCGACCGATCCGGAGTTCGACTCGGATCGCCGAGCCTGGCATCGTGCCCACGCGGCGGTCGAACCCGACGAGGCCCTGGCGGGCGAGCTGGAGCGCTCGGCAGCCAGGGCCCAGTCCCGCGGCGGTATCGCGGCGGAGGCCGCGTTTCTGAGACGCGCGACAGAGCTGACGCCCGATCCGGCCGTACGAGGAACGAGAGCGGTGGCCGCGGCGCAGGCCACCTTCGAGGCCGGGGCTCCCGACGCGGCGCTGGACCTCCTCGCCGCCGCGGAGATGGGCCCATTGGACGAAGCCCAGCGCGCGCGGCTGACCCGGTTGCGCGCCCAGATCGTCTTCGCGCGCAGGCGTGGTGGTGAAGCTCTGCCGTTGTTGCTCGACGCGGCCGGCCGACTGGAGGGGGTCGACGACGGACAGGCGCGTGAGGCGTACCTCGAAGCACTCGGCTCCGCGGTCGTGGCGGGCCGCCTGTGCGGACATGGCGGAGTGCGGGCGGTGGCCGAGGCCGCCCGTGCCGCACCGCGCGGTCCGCAGCCTCCCCGGCTGGCTGACGCACTGCTCGACGGCCTGGCGACGCGGTTCGTCGAGGGCTACGTCGAAGGTGCGTCGCTGTTGAGGCCCACGCTGCGGGCGCTCCGGCAAGCCGCCGGCCACGACAAGGACGACGTCATGCGCTGGCTCTGGCTGACGTGGCTGGTCGCCGGCGACCTGTGGGACGACGAGACCTGGCACGAACTGACCACGCACGCGGTCCGGGCGGCCCGCGAGACCGGTGCGCTCAATTTCCTTCCGCTGGCCCTCTGCTATCGGGCGGTCGTGCATGTGCACGCCGGAGAGTTCGACCTTGCCGCGGCCTTGATCGACGAGTCCGACACTCTCACGGAGGTGACCGGCAACTCGCGCCTCGGGTACCCCACGGCTCTGCTCATGGTCTGGCGCGGCGATCTCCGGGCGCTGGAGGTGATCGAGGCCGGCACACGCGACGGGACCGCTTGGGGCGAGGGGCGGACGATCGGTCTGCGCTCGTACATGTTGGCGATTCTGTACAACGGCCTCGGCCAGTACCAGGACGCCCTGGCCCACGCCGAAGAGGCCGGGGAGTACGAGGATTTCGCGGGCACCGGGTTCTCCCTCGTCGAGCTCGTCGAGGCGGGCGCTCGCAGTGACGCCCCCGAGGCGGCAGAGTCGGCCCTGCGCCGCCTTGAGGAACAAGCCGACGCCGCGGGCACGGACTGGGCCCTTGGCGTTCTGGCCCGGTCGAAAGCACTGCTCTGCGACGGCCGGGCCGCCGACCCGCTGTACCGCGAGGCCATCGAGCGCCTCCAGCGCAGCCGGGTCACCGTCCACCTCGCGCGCACCCATCTGGTGTACGGCGAGTGGCTACGCCGGGAGAACCGGCGTATCGACGCGCGCGAGCAGCTGCGCATCGCCTACGAAATGCTGCACCGGTTCGGGGCAAGCGCCTTTGCCGAGCGCGCCCGTCGCGAACTCCTGGCCACCGGCGAGTCGGTACGGCAGCACGCGACCGACGTACCTGAAGCCCTCACCGCGCAGGAAGCCCAGATCGCTGGACTGGCCGCCGGCGGAAAGACGAACTCCGAGATCGGCGCCGAGCTGTTCATCAGCCCCCGCACGGTGGAATGGCACCTGCACAAGGTGTTCACCAAGCTCGACGTCAACTCGCGGAACAAGCTCCGCTCAGTGCTGGATCGCACCTGACAGCCGGGAGTTCATCCGACGAAGACGGTGCCGTCGCGACCGGGTTCAGCGCGCCGTCGGCCGGGCGGGTGCAGCGGCAGGTGCCGGTCGTCCGAGGGCGCACGTGAGGTCGAAGACGGCCGGCCGGTGGCGAGGAAGGCGTTGGCAGATTCGGAGCCGCTCGCGAGGAGTCGACGCCGTGGTCTGTCTCGACGACCACATCGGCGGCGGAACACCTCCGCTTGCGTGGGGACACACGGCCCGTCACCAGTTGGCCGACGCCGAGTGGGGAACATCCCTACGGATGCGGGGGAGTACGACGACGAGCCGGTCAACGGCTCCGGAGCCAGGGAAAATTGTGGCGAGCGCGGGGAGCGGGTGTTGATAGGCGCCCAAGAGATCGAGGACCTCCGCCAGCGGTGTCAACGGGTCGAGCGCTGCCCACGGGTATTCGGCGGGTCGATGCGCTCATGATCGGTCGGCTCGCGAGGTGATGTTCTCCGGTGCCAATTGGTCCGCGACTGGTCCGGGTGGAATGCCACGGAACGCCGTGGAGTAATGAGAACAATCCGAATCGTTACGTTGCGTGGCAGTCGTGTCGGGTTGCCCGGAGCGCGACGATGCCTCCGGGCAACCGACTTCAGGCTCTAGAAGAAGCCCGGCTTCTTCGGTGAGTACGACATCAGCAGGTTCTTGGTCTGTTGGTGGTACACGGGCTACACGTCGCTGACCAGCGCAAATCGTGCCCACCCGAGCTCAGAGTGGTTTGCTGGCCCGGGAATGGTCCGGATCTTGCTCGCGGGCGGTTCCTCGGCATCGGCGAGTCTCGCCTGCGCAGGCAACTTGTTGGGAGCTGCAGACGCCGATCACTGGGGTGGGACCCGCCAGGTAGACCAGGGGTTCGACCGCCGCCGGTGGGGTGCCGATGGACGCAGCAGAGTATTGACGCGGGCACCGGGCGGGGCGTTTGCGATGGCGGTCGGTTCGGAGCGACTCGTAGAGGCCAGTCCCGGGCCGGATTCCTGATCACCCGACGCCGGTGGACTTCGTCGTGAAGTCGTCTACTAGGTGGCACTGACCTGCGAGGATGCTGTTGCGTTCACGCCTGACGTGCGCGTATGGATCTTTCAGTGACTTTCAGGGTCGTGCCAAGTTATGAGATCCGTTCTCCCTACGCGCTCCCCAACGCTGCCCGTACTCCCCAGATCCTCCCCAGGGACGGTCAGTGTCGCGGGTAGGAATGACCTGGGGAGCCAGTCCATCTGAGAGGCACTCGCGGGCACGCTTAGACGATGTCCTATGTGGTGATCGCTCGTTGGTCTGTGTATGGGGCGGGATACGTGGAGTTGGATTGTTCCGGACGGCCTGTGGGAGATCGCCAAGCCGTTGATTCCGGAGGAACGAGTGCGCCCGCAGGGCGGCGGAACCCAGAACGCGCCTGATGAGACGCTGTTTGCGGCGATCATCTACGTGCTGGTCAGCGGATGTGCCTGGCGGGCTCTGCCACCATGTTTCGGGATATCGAAGTCGACCGCGCACCGCCGGTTCCTGATCTGGTCGCGGGCCGGGGTCTGGGGCCGCCTGCACGAAGCGGTTCTGTACCGGTTGGACGATGCCGGCCTCATCGACGTCTCCCGTGTCGTCCTCGACTCCGCCCACGTACGGGCTAAAAAGGGGGCGAACACACAGGTCCGAGCCCCGTGGACCGGGGCAAGCCGGGTTCCAAGATGCACGTCCTGTCGGACGCGACCGGACTGCCCCTGGTCGTCGGCGTCTCCGCCGCCAACGTCCACGACAGCGAAGGCCTGAAGCCCATGGTGGCCGGTCACCAAACGAGACACGACCCCCACCGCGGCCGCCACTTCAAGCCGCAACGGCTACACGCCGACAAGGCCTACGACATTCCCCACCTGCGAAAATGGTTACGAGGCAAGCGCATCGGCGTACGCATCGCCCGCAAGGGCATCGAGTCCAGCGAACGCCTGGGCCGCCGAAGGTGGGTGATCGAACGGACCATCTCCTGGCTGTCCGGCTACCGCAGACTCAGCCCCCGCTACGAGCGCGATCCCCGCAACTACCTGGCCTTTCTCGGCCTCGCCGCCGCCATCTGCTGCTACAAACGGCTCCTTCGCCTCACCACATAGGACATCGTCTTAGCGACTGTCATGGAGAGGGCGAAGCCTGCGCTGGTATGGCGGGGCGTATGTGCCGGGACTGCTCCAGGCCGGCCAACGAAAGGCGATGGAGCAGACTGCCGCCTCGCTGGGCCGAACTCACTGTGACTCAGCACGCTTACAGATCGAGATAGGGGCCGATCGTGGCCGCAGTGGCGGCGAATCGGAGGTAATTCTTGGCTTGGTGGAAGTCGAAAGGCGCTATGCGAGTCGTGTGATCCAGGGCGATCCCCTTGAAGCTGCCGCTCGACCGTGGAGGCACAGCCACCGGGTCCCCAGGATCGGCGATGTTCACCCAGCGACCGACGCCTGGCGGGCGTCGGCCCTGTAACTGGGCTGTTACGCCCCGGGGGGTGGGGCACAGCCGATGGAACACGGCTCGGGGAAGGGCTAGCGGTGAGCCGAGCGTGAGGAACAGTTCCGGTCGTAGCTCTGGATGGGCGTGCAGTGCTTCGTAGGCAACGGCTGAACCGAGTGAATGCGCCATCACGATCCTCGGGGAATTCGTAGCAGTCGAGGCCGGCTGTGCCGTAGTTGGGGTCATCGGCCCCGCAGACGTCGCCTGCGGCGTTTCGGTTGGCCTCGCGCCGGGCGGTGTCGTAGTACAGGCGATAGAGTGGATGGTTTGCGCTGTCGCCCGGTAGCGGGCGAAGCGCCGTTCCCACGGCAGCTCGGACAGCGTGCAGAGGGGTCGCTCAAATCGGCCGGGGAAGCCCGCGCCGACGGTCACGGCGAGTCGGTCACCGGACAGCAGGTCGATCGACGCAAGTGACTGCGCGGCTTGGATCGGCCGACGGAGGAACGGCATCAGTGCGGCTGTGCCCAGCGTCACGGTCTCGGTCACCGGGGCGAGTGCGGCCAGCATCGTGAGTGCCTCGATGCGCGGGCTGATCAGGGAATCGTTGGCGAAGAGCGAGGAGAAGCCCGAGCATTCGGCGTACCGGCCGAAGGCAATCAGCTCGCGGGGGTCGTCGGCAGCGCCCCACTGGGCGGTTCCGGTCGGAAGTAGTACACCGATGTCCATGCCGGCAATGTTCAAGACCCGTAGGAGTGGCGACAATTCCCTGCGGGGAATGGCCTGGGACCCTCCGCCGCCGTTACAACAGGCCCGTGGACTTCCCTCGCACGCTTCGTGAACGCCGTACCCGTCGTCATCTCAGCCAGCTCGACCTGGCGCTGCGAGCGGGCACCACCCAGCGATACCTCAGTTTCATTGAATCCGGCCGGTCCGTCCCGGGCCGGAACATGGTTGTGCGCCTGGCCGAGTCGCTGGAGCTGCCGCTGCGGGAGCGCAACGAGCTGCTGATGGCCGCCGGGTACGCGCCCGCCTACCCGGAGAGCTCACTGGACGATCCGGTGCTGGCCCCCGTGCGCACGGCGATCGACCACATCCTCCGCGGGCATCTGCCGTATCCGGCGCTGGTCGTGGACCGGGGCGGTGACCTGATCGCCGCGAACACCGCATTCGACCTGATCACCGAGGGTGTGGCACCCGAGCTGGTGGGCCCGGGCGCGAACATGTACCGCCTTGCGCTGCATCCCGACGGCCTGGCCCCCCGCATCCTCAACCTCGCCGAGTGGGCGCGCCACATCCTGGTGCGCCTTGGCCACCTGGAGGAGTTGCGCGCCGAGCTCACCGGGTACGTTCCCGAGCTGGAGCCGTCCGCCGGGCAACTCGGTTTCGCGGTGCCGCTCCGCCTGCGGTCCTCGTACGGTGAGCTGCGCCTGATGACGACGGTGACGACCTTCGCCACCGCCGTCGACGTGACGCTTGCCGAGCTGAAGCTGGAGGCGTTCCTGCCGGCCGACCCGTCGACGGCCGAGGCTCTCTCCGCAGCCGCCGGGGCAATGGCTTGCGCTGCCGCCGGTCAGGAGCCCGGGAACATGTAGTCGGTCTTGATGCGGCCGTTGTCGTCGAGCACGAGCATGTCCGAACCACCACCCACCACGTCGCCGGTTGCGGTGGACACCGCCTCCCAGCCGATCCGGACCACGTCATGGAGACGTATCGCACCGGGGCGCGCCCGGAAGGTGAATCCCTGTTTCTCGACGAACCGTTCGTAGCTTCGTGTCACTCGGGTCTCGATGGCGTTGTATCCCTGAGCCTGCAGAGTCGGGTGGTCGAAGCCGAGTGCCGCGGCGGTCTCTCGTATCTCCGCAGGCGGGTGAAGGATGTGGGTGCCGTCTTCGGCCCAGAGTTGCTCGATGGCGGCGCGGCGCTCTGCGGCGTCGGGCACATTCCATTGAGCCGTGTAGCGGTCGGCCAGCTGCTGCGGGTCGATCTCGATCATCTTCGTCTCCTTGTCCCGGCAGGTCCATGCGGACCAGATCCTGCGGGGCGCGGTGGAGACCGGCAATTCCCTGCGGGGAATGGGCCTTTCAAATGAGAGACGACAGCGGTCATGCGCAGCCTCAGCGAAATGATCACTGCGTGAGCGGTGTGATGACGACGGCGGAACCGTCCTGAACAGCTCCGGTTCAGTGGGCTGAGCCCGCCGGTCTTCGGCGAGCTGCTGGCCCAGTTGCGGCGCGAGCGTGCCACGCGTCCGGCCGGGGACGCCCGTGGAAGCTGTCGCCGGAGGATCGAGTGCTGCTGGTGACGGCCTACTGGTGAACGAACCTGACACTGTGGCAACTGGCCCTGCTGTTCGGGGTGTCGAAGTCTGCGGGCGACCGGGTCATCGATCGCCTCGGCCCGAAACTCGCGCTCCATCCACGCAAGCAGTTCGCGAAGGACGCGGCGGACAGGAGCGTGACCGGGTGAGACGACGATCGCGTCAGCCCAGTGTTCGGGGCGTGTAAGAACCGGCGGAACCGATGTCCGGGGTTGCGGTGCCGGGCCGGGGTGGCAGGTGGACGGTGAAGCAGGCGCCGCCTTCGGGCGCCTTTCCCCGGGCGGTGATGGTGGCGCCGAGGCGGGTGGTCAGGCGGTGGGCGATGGCCAGGCCGAGGCCGCCGCCGACGGGGCGGACTCCGCGGTAGCGGTTGGAGAGGGCGCCGCGTTCGAAGGCGACCTTGATGTCGTCCTCGGTGAGGCCGGGGCCGCCGTCGCGGATCTCCAGGAGGGCGCCGGTGCCGTCCGCCCGCAGGGCCAGGACGAGGGGTTGTCCGGCCGGGGTGACGCGCAGGGCGTTCTCGGCGAGGCCGTCGATGAGCTGGCGTACCCGGAAGCCGTCGGTGGTGACGGTCAGGGGCCGCTCGGGGCGTTCGACGCGGAAGTCCACGCCGTGGGGCGCGCAGCGGGCCGACCAGGCGGCAGCGGCCTCAGCGGTCAGTGCGTCGAGGTCGACTTCGGTGATGTCGAGGCGGAAGTCGTCGGCCTCCAGCCGGGCCAGTGCGAGCAGGTCGCCGACGAACCGCTCCAGACGTTCGATCTCCGTACGGAGGATGCGGCCGGCGTCGGGTACCTCGCCGCCGGTGACGACCTCGTCGGCGAGTGCCTCGGCGTAGCCGCGTGCCGTGGTCAGCGGGGTGCGGATCTCGTGGGAGACGGAGAGCAGGAAGTCCCGTTGCCGGTTCTCGCTGTGGGCCAGCGCGATGTCCAGCGTGTTCAACGCGGTGGCGAGTTCGGCCACTTCGGCTGGTCCCTCGGTCGGTACGGTCAGGCCGCGTTCACCCCCGGAGAGGCGGTGGGCCGTGCGCGCGGCTGTCGTGAGCGGGCGGGCCAGGCGCCGGCCCAGCAGCGCTCCGGCCAGCGCCGCGCCTGCCAGCCCCAGGACGAGGGGCAGTACCAGGGCGCCGCGCATCCGGTCGGTGGCCTCGTCCACGGCGCTCATCGGCTCGGTGAGGACCAGCCCGCCGCTCGTGGACGTCGGCACCCCCTCCACCAGGACCTGGCGGCCGTCCAGCCGCGAGGTCGCCGACATGTCCCGGCCGGAGAGCAACGCCTTGCGGCGGGCGGTGTCCACGACGGCTGCCGCCGGTCCCGCCGCGTCCCCGGCGGCGCGGACGAGGGCGAGCTGGATGTCCTGTGGTCCGGCGATGCGCTGCTGCCGGTCGAGCATCCACGAGGCCAGCTGCGGGGTGCGGGCCAGTACCTCCGCCTGGCGGGAGAGCTGGTCCCGTTCCTGCGCCTCGGCGTTCGTACGGATCATCCGCCAGGCGAACAGCCCGGTGACCACTACGGCCAGGGCGGCCACGGCGGTCGTGAGCAGGACGATGCTTCCGGCCAGGGAGCCGCGGCGGCGTGCGGTGTTCATCGGGTGGTGTCGGTGGCGCTGTAGCCCACGCCCCGGACGGTGCGGATCGGGCTGGCATCGCCGAGTTTGGCGCGCAGTTGGGAGACGTAGACGTCCATGACCCGGGTGTCCCGATAGCCGGCGTAGCCCCAGACCTGCGCGAGGAGTTGCTCGCGGGTGAAGACCTGGCCGGGATGGTGCATGAGGAAGGCGAGCAGGTTGAACTCGGTGGTGGTCAGTTCCACCGGGCGGTCGTCGACCCGCAGGGTGCGGCGGCCGGTGTCCAGTACGAGGCGGCCCACCCGGCGCACCGGGTCGCTCTGCGGTCCCGCGGCGCGCCGCAGCAGGCTCTTGACGCGGGCGACGAGCTCCTGGGGGGAGAAGGGCTTGGTGAGATAGTCGTCGGCGCCGAGTTCCAGTCCGAGGATGCGGTCCATGACCTCGTCCCGTGCCGTCACGAACAGCACCGGCGTCCAGTCGCCCTCCTCACGCAGCCGGCGGCAGACCTCCATGCCGTCCATGCCGGGCAGCGCGATGTCCAGCACGACCGCGACCGGGCGCATCCGGCGGACCGCGGCCAGCGCCGTGTCGCCGGCGGTCTCGACGTGGACGCCGAAGCCCTCCCGGGTGAGATAGCGCCGCTGCAGATCGGCGATGTTCCGCTCGTCCTCGACGACCAGGACGAGCCCCTTGTTCTCCGGCATGCGCTTCTCTCCTCGCGGCCGAGCAGCCAGTGCAGGCGCCGTGCAGGCCGTGGCCCTGGCCTTCGATGCTATCCAGCGGATCCCCGCCCCAGCGCCCCGGCCGACGGCCCTTACACACCCCGAACATTCGCCGAACCTCCCACTCGTACGCCCCGGCCAGGCTGGGGCCGAGACCGAAAGCAAAGGGAGGACATCGTGAACCGCAGCGGTACCGCCGCAGCACGCAGGACCCGGACCACCGCACTGACCGTCGCCGCCGCTGCCGTGGCCGGACTGGTATGGGCAGGCGCCTCGTCCGCCGGGCCGGCCGACACGACCTCGGCCGCCGTGAACACGTCGACGGCCGAACTGGCCGACACCGTCGGCTTCGCCGCCACCGACCAGCGTCCTCTCCCCGCCTGGATGCCGCCGGAGCTCCGCGCCGACCTGCGGAAGCTGCGCACCGTGAAGCCCGGGCAGCGACAGGAGGCGGCGGCGAGGATCTGGCAGGACGCGCTGGCCGGTGAGTACGGCACCCCCGTACGCGTGCGGGCCGAGGAGGCCCGGCGCCGCTACCAGGCCCTGCCCGAGGAACTCAGGGACGACATCAAGGAGTTGAGCGGGCTCAGCGGGGACCAGCGGAGCGAGAAGAGGACGGCGATCCGGGACAAGGCGCTCGCAGGCGGGTACGGCGAGCAGGTCCAGGGCTGGGCCGAGCGCCGCAGCGACTTCTGGCAGCAGGGCTGACGGTGACCGTCCTCCGGGGCCTGTGTCGGGCCCGCCCGTTGGGCCCGGCCGTACTCGTCGCCCCTCTGCTCACGCTTCTGCTCCCGTCCGCCGCGGCGGCCTCCGGCACCGATCCGCTGCGCGCGCGGCAGTACGGGCTGGAGCTGAGCGGCCTGACCGACGCGGCGGAGGCCGGTGCCCGTGCCGACGGAGTGGTCGTCGCGGTGATCGACACCGGCGTCGACCTGGACCACCCCGACCTCGCCGGCGTCCTCGTCCCCGGCCGGGACTTCGTCGACGGCGACACGCGTCCGGACGACGAGAACGGCCACGGCACCCATGTCGCCGGAGTGATCGCCGCGGTGTCCGGCAACGGCATCGGCATCGCCGGCGGCGCGCCCGGCGCGCGGATCATGCCGGTCCGTGTGCTGGGCGCCGACGGCACCGGGGATCCCGCGGTGATCGCCGACGCCGTGCGCTGGGCCGTCGGCCACGGTGCCGACGTCATCAACCTGTCCCTGGGCGACACCGGGCAGGCCGACCGGCTGCGCAAGGGCGGACCACTGGACCTCGCGCTGCGCGAGGCCGCCGACCGGGCGGTGGTGGTGGCCGCGGCCGGCAACGACAGCCAGGTCGAGCGTGTCTACCGGGCCGGAGTGCCGGCCGTCGTCGTCGAGGCCGTCGGTCCCGACGGGCAGCTCGCCGCGTTCTCCAATGCCGGCGATCCGCGATCGGTGGCGGCACCCGGAGTCGACATCCTCTCCACCCTGCCGGGCGGCTACGGCCGTATGTCCGGTACCTCCATGGCGGCACCGCATGTGGCAGCCGAGGCGGCACTGCTGATCGGCCGGGGCGCCGACCCGGCCACCGCCCGAGAGCTGATCACCGG
The DNA here is from genome assembly GCF_036227225.1 of Streptomyces sp. NBC_01478. Taxonomy (GTDB): domain Bacteria; phylum Actinomycetota; class Actinomycetes; order Streptomycetales; family Streptomycetaceae; genus Streptomyces. Next base: position 11,398,874 of record NZ_CP109444.1, read on the forward strand.
CACCGCGCATCCGACGGGCGATCAGCGTCTCGGTGCGGGGCTCATCGACGCGGCTGCCGCGGTGCGGGCGCTCGGACCGTCCAGCCCGTCCGCTCCATCGAGTGCGTCCGGCTCGGGCAGTCCGTCCGACCACTCCGCCCGGTCCGACCTGTCCGTCCCGTCGGACCTGCCCGGTGGGTCCGGTACGCCCTACACGCCCGCCGCGGACAGCGGGACTCCCGACCCGGGCGCGGGAGGAGCGGCGCTGCTCGGCCTGAGTCTCGTCAGCGGCGCGGCCCTGCTCACGGCTGTAGCGCTGTTCCTCCGCCGTACGCGCCCCAGCCGACATCCCCGATATCCCCGACATCACTGAGAGCGATCTCCGCCCGACGAGGGCCCGACAAGGAACGACGGTATGACCAACGCTCCCGCACCTACCCAGGAACCCGACCGCCCCGAGGCGTCCGCGGACGTCGGCCGACTGCACCGGCTCGGCCGCTGGTGCGCACGACGGCCGTGGTGGGTGCTCGGCACCTGGCTGCTGGTGCTGCTGGCCGCACTCGGCGCCGACCGCGCCTGGGGCGGCACCTACGACGACGACTTCTCACTGCCCGGCACCTCCGTGCAGACCGGAGCCGACCTGCTGGACGCGCACGGATCCGTGAACATCCGTGGCACCGCTGCCCAGATCGTGCTGCACACCGGTACCGGGTCCCTCACCGACCAGCAGGGTGCCGTCGACACCGCCGTGGCCGGCCTGAAGCAACTGCCCGAGGTGATCTCGGTGACCGATCCGCTCGTCACACCGGGGGCGGTCTCGGCCGACGGTGCCACCGGCATCGTGATCGTCCGCTTCACGCAGAACCCGGCCCGCTTCGAGACGTCCTACCTGCACGGCGTCGACGACGCCGTGCAGGGCCTGCGCGCCGACGGCGTCCAGGTCGAATACGGCGGCCCGCTGGGCCAGTTGGCACGTCCCAAGGCAGCGGACCGGCTGTCGGAGATGATCGGGCTGGCCACCGCGGTGATCGTGCTGCTGGCCGGATTCGGCAGCCTGGCCGCGGCCGGGTTCCCGCTGCTGACCGCCGTCGTCGGACTACTGTCGGGCATCTCACTGCTGGGACTGCTGGCCGCGGCCTTCACCTTCGGTAACGCCGCACCCACCCTGGCCACGATGATGGGTCTGGGCGTCGGCATCGACTACGCGCTGTTCCTCGTCACCCGCCACCGCCGACTGCTGCGGGACAAGGACGACCCCGCCGACCCCGCCGAGGCGGTGGGCCGGGCCGTGGCCACCAGCGGCCGGGCGGTGATCGTCGCCGCGGCCACCGTCACCGTCGCACTGGGCGGCCTGTACGCGTCGGGTGTGAACTTCATCGGCACCCTCGGCATCGCCGCGGGCCTGACCGTCGTGATCGCCGCCGTCGCCGCGCTCACCCTGACCCCCGCCCTCCTCGGCATCGCGGGCCGCCGCATCGACCGCTGGCGGGTCCGCACCCCGGTCGACGAACCCGGCGACACGGCCGACACCTGGCACCGCTGGGCCGCCACGGTGGGCCGCCGCCCGTGGCTCTTCCTCACCGTCGGCACGCTCGTGCTCGGTGTACTCGCGATCCCCGCCGCCTCCATGCGCCTGGGCCACGTCGACAACGGCGCCGACCCGACCGGCTACACCGACCGCCGCGCCTACGACCTCATCGCCGACGCCTTCGGGCCCGGCACCAACGGCCAGTTCACGATCGTCGCCGACCTCGACGACGCGCACACGGGCACCGGAGAACTCTTCGCGACACTGCACGACGCCCTGGCCGCGTCGCCCGGCGTCGCCCACGTCACCACACCCGTCGTCAGCGACGACCACACCCTGCTCGTCTCCACTGTCACCCCGGACACCGGGCCCCAGGAGAGGGCCACCTCCGACCTGATGCACCGCCTGGAGAACGACACCCTTCCCCACGCTCTCGCGGACTCGGGCGGCCACGGTTACGTCACCGGGGTCACCGCGGCCCAACTCACTTTCCGCGACGTGGTCGTGGACCGGCTGCCCGTCATCGTCGCAGTGGTCGTCGCGGCGGCCTTCCTGCTGCTGCTCACCGTCTTCCGCAGTCTCCTGGTCGCGCTCAAGGCGGCCCTGCTCAACCTGCTGTCGATCGGAGCCGCGTACGGAGTCGTCGTCGCGGTCTTCCAATGGGGCTGGGGCGGCTCCCTGTTCGGCGTGGACGAACCCGTCCCGGTCGAGTCGTACGTGCCGATGATGATGTTCGCCATCGTCTTCGGCCTGTCCATGGACTACGAGGTCTTCCTGCTCTCCCGGATCCGCGAGGCGTGGCTGCACACCAAGGACAACCACCTCAGCGTCGCCAACGGCCTGGCCGGCACCGCCCGCGTCATCACCTGCGCCGCCCTCATCATGACCAGCGTCTTCCTCGCCTTCCTGCTGTCCACCAACGTGGTCATCAAGATGCTGGCGCTGGGCCTGGGCGTCAGCGTCATCGTCGACGCCACCCTCGTCCGGCTCGTCCTGGTGCCCTCCACCATGTACCTGCTCGGCCGCGCCAACTGGTGGCTGCCACGCTGGCTCGACCGGCTCCTGCCGCACCTCGACCCCGAAGGCCCTGGCTCCGCCACCGCTCCGGACGCCGCCCGGGCCGCCGTCCCGGTCGTTTCGGGGGAGCAGCCATGATCCGTTCCTTGTTCAGGCGGCACCGCGCTGTCTCCGTGACAGTGGCGGCCCTCGTACTCGTCCTTCTCACCACGACCGTCGCCGAACTCGCCGCCCGCACGCTGCTGCACCGCCGCCTCTCCGCCGCGGTGGGCCGGACCCTCGGCAAGGACACCGACGTCGACATCGGCGGCGGCCCGGCCCTGCTCGACCTCTTCGAGCGGCACCTCGACGCCATCACCGTCACCAGCGGCCACGCCACGCTGGGCCACATCCCCGACGTGTCCGTACAGGCCAGCCTGGACTACGTACGCCTGACCGGCGACCACTCGGGCACCGTCGCCCGGACCCACGCCGACGTCGAGGTCCCCGCCGCCTCCCTGCAGAACATGACCACCCAAACGGACGGCCGGCTCCCGGTCACGGACGTACGCCTCGACGACCAGGCCGACACCATCACCCTCGACCTGCAGGGCGGGCTCGGCCGGGCGACGCTCCAACCCCGACTCCAGGACGGGCGCGTGACGCTGCGTCTGGAAGACGCCGAGATCCTGGGCAGCCCCGCACCCGCCGCGGTCGTCGACCGGATCCAGCACGGACTCACCGACCACACCGACGCCGACTATCCCCTGGGCCTGAAAGCGACAGCAGTCGACGTCACCTCCACGGGCCTCACGATCACACTCGACGGAGGCCCCACCCGGCTGCCCGGCACGACACAGGCGTAGCCGGTGCCGACGGGCAGCGGGACGGTCCACTCCCGGGTGGTACCGGTGGAGCGGTGGGGTATGAAGGTGCGGGTGCCGCCGAGTTCCGGGGCGCGGGTGCGGAGGTCGGCCAGTCCGATGCGGTGTATGCGGTGAGGACCCAGGCCGCGGCCGTTGTCGGAGCCTGAGGTGGGTGGTGGCCTCGGCCGTGACGTCCACGGCGGTGGCGTGCCGGGCGGTGTAGGTGAGGGCTTCGCGCCTCACTGCCCTTCGGCCTCAGCGCGGATTGAGAAGGCGCGCGGCGTGGACCCGCCGGACCGGTGCCGATGGTGAGCGTGCGGGAGAATCGACCGTTGTAGGAACCGGAGGCGGTACTGGCCCGCACCAGGGCTGCCGCTGCTCCGACAGGGGTTGTGCCAGGCTGTCCACCATGGAGTACGTGACGGTCCGGGGACTGGCCTTGCCCGCACGGCTGACTTCCCTGCTCGATCAGGGCCGGTGGCGCCATCCGGGCGACGCTGAGATGGCGAGACTGATTCCGTGGTTCGAGAGCCCGATCGACTTCCTCACGACCACGGGCCAGATGGAATGGGAGTCCAGCTCGCTGGACACCTTCGACGATGACCGGTACGCGGCCTTTTTGCACGTGGCGCGAGGCGACGGTCAGGAGACTCCGGTCGAACTGCCCTGGTTGCATGTCGAGCAGGCGTTCTTCATCGCGGTGAACCGGGTCCCCGCTGATGACATCGGCCTCGCCCTCGACTACCGCACCGACGCCCTCGACCCGCGGGTCGTGGGCAGTCACGTCTCGATGAATCCCATGTTGTACGAGTGGCGAGTCGTGGCGCCCACGTTCTCTGTCTTCGCTGCTGCCCTGGATCTTTAGAACAACCCAAGAGGCGCGTTCGTCGTCGCGGAGCCTGGAATGGCCAGGGTCGGGAGGTGGCAACGTCTTACGGTCCGGTCGGGGGTGTCCCGGCGCGGGGCCGTCAGGCGTCCTTGGTGAGTGAGGCAAGGGCGGCGTCGAGGCGGTGGGTGGCCTCTTCGGCGACGGGACGCAGCGCGTCGAGTCCGGTGAGGGCGACCATCGTGCCGGGGTCGAGGACCTGTACAACAGTACGGTCGCCGGCGCGGCGGACGACGACGTTGCAGGGCAGCAGCAGGCCGATGGTGCGGTCGGTCTCCAGGGCGCGGTGGGCGAGGGGCGGGTTGCAGGCGCCGAGGATGACGTAGTCCTCCATGTCGTGGTCGAGCTTCGCCTTGAGCGTGGCGGTGACGTCGATCTCGGTGAGGATGCCGAAGCCCTGTGCGGCGAGGGCTTCGCGGACGTGGCTGACGGTGGTGGCGAAGTCGGTGTCGAGGTGGACGGTGCGGTCGTAACGCATGGTGTCGGCCTTCCTGCTCGTGGCATTCGGTGCGGTGTCGTCTTCCCTGGCCGGCGGTCGGGTGGCGAGGGAGCCTGCGTGGTGCTCCGGTTCAGTGCTTGTCTGCGGTGTGCGCCGCGAGTTGTCGGCGTACGTCGTCCATGTCGACGGCGCGGATCTTGGTGATGAGGTCTTCCAGGGCCGGGGCGGGGAGGGCACCGGGCCGGGCGTAGAGGACGGTCTTGTCGCGGATGGCCATGAGGGTGGGGATGGAGGAGATCTGGAAGCTCGCGGCGAGTTCGGGCTGTGCCTCGGTGTCGACCTTGCCGAAGACGATGTCCGGGTGCTTGGCGGCGGCCCGTTCGAAGACGGGGGCGAACCGGCGGCAGGGGCCGCACCAGGCGGCCCAGAAGTCGATCAGCACGATGTTCGCGCCGGTGACGGTCGCATCGAAGTTGGCCTTGGTCAGTTCAGCGGTCGGCATGGTGATCTCCACCTCTCGTGGTCGAATGTTAATACCCCTGGGGGTATTTGGTTCAACGGGTCGAGGGGCGAGTTTGTTCCATGCAGGCCGGTGGCAGGTGGAACCAGCGCATGCGCTCGAAGTCGGCGGGCAGGCCCGTCGGTCCGTCGTCGAGATAGTCAGGGAGGGGCGTCAACAGGGTTCGTGCGTCGGCGAGTTGATCGGCCAGGACGTGTTCGCCGGCGCGGACGCGGTGGTCGGGGAGGGTGGGCCGTCCGTCGGGTTCCCAGGTCAGGTTGGTCAGGCTCAGGGGTGGGCCCGTGGGAGCCCGGCGGTGGTGCCATCCGCCGGTGTGGGGGTCGAAGCGGTAGTCGGGCAGGGCGCGGTGGCCGTGGGTGGCGATCAGGTCGACTGCGTCGATGAGGTAGTCGCGGACGGTGTCGCTGATGAAGTAGTTGAAGTTGATGCGGATCCAGCCGGGTTTGATGCCGTCGCAGCCGAGGAGGACTTCGTCGAGTACGTCGTGGGAGGTGGCGGCGTCGATGGCGAGCAGGCGGTGGCCGTAGGGGCCGGCGCAGGAGCAGCCGCCGCGGGCCTGGATGCCGAAGAGGTCGTTGAGCAGGGCGACGACGTAGTTGTGGTGCAGGTGGCGGTCGCCGTGGCGGATGCGGAAGGAGACGATCGACAGTCGGCGGGCTTCGTGGTTGCCGAGGATCTCGATGGCGGGGTTGCGGTCCCAGCTGCGCAGGGCGTGGCGCCAGTGGCGTTCCTCCGCGGCCTGGATGGTGTCGGTGCCGACGGCCTGTTTGAGGGCGACGACCAGTCCGGCGCGGATGGACTCGACGATGGCCGGGGTGCCGCCCTCCTCGCGGGCGACCGGGTCGTCCAGATAGCGGTGGCCGAGCGGGCCGACGAAGGAGACGGTGCCGCCGCCGGGTGCGGTGGGCACCGGGTTGCGGACCAGTTCGCGCCGTACGACGAGGACGCCGGGGGTCTGCGGGCCGCCGACGAACTTGTGCGGGGAGAAGAAGATGGCGTCCTTGTGGTCGTTCGCGCCGGGGGCGCTTTCGGCGACCCGGATGGGGATGTAGGGGGCGGCGGCTGCGTAGTCCCAGAAGGACAGGGCGCCGTGGGCGTGCAGGAGGCGGGCGACGCGGTCGGTGTCGGTGAGGATGCCGGTGACGTTGGAGGCGGCGGAGAAGGTGCCGATGCGCAGCGGCCGGCCGGCGTGCCGGAGCAGTTGCCCCTCCAACTGGGCGAGGTCGACATGGCCGTCGGCGTCCTCGTCGACGACGACCACGTCGGCGATCGACTCACGCCAGGGCAGTTCGTTGGAGTGGTGCTCGTACGGGCCGACGAACACCACGGGGCGTTCGGCGGGCGGTGGTGGAGCGGTGGCCGGACGGCGCAGTTCCAGGATGCCGACCAGCTTGTTGACAGCCGCGGTGGCGCCGGAACCGCAGAAGATGACGAGGTCGTCCTCGGTGGCGCCGACCGCGTCGCGGATGATCCGGCGGGCGTCCTCCCGCAGCCGGGTGGTCTGCAACCCGGTACTGGAGCTCTCGGTGTGGGTGTTGGCGTAGCGCGGCAGGACGTGGTCGCGGACGAAGTCCTCGACGAAGTCCAGCGAGCGCCCGGAGGCCGTGTAGTCGGCGTAGACGACGCGCCGGGGCCCGTAGGGGCCGTCCATCACCTCGTCGTCGCCGATGATCCCCCGGCGGATGCGCTCCAGGAGGGGGAGCGTGGGCGGCGCCTGGCCGGTCGCCGGACGGGCGGGCATCGTCAGGGCTCCAGCCCGATGACGATCTCCGGCGGCTGATGGAGGGTGTTGTGGACGGTGCAGTGCGAGGCGACGGCGAGGAGGGCGGCGCGGCGCTGCTCGGGCAGGCCGGGAGGCGGTAGGACCGTCACGTGTATCGCGTCGATCCTGGCCGGGCGGTCGGTGGACATCGTGAACGCGGTCCGCACCCGCAGCCCGGTGCGGTCCAGGCCGTGGCGGTGCAGGTAACGGCCGGCGTAGAAGGCGACACAGGAAGCCAGGGACGCGGCGAACAGCTCGGTGGGCGTGGGGGCGGTGTCCTGCCCGCCGGCGTCCTCGGGCTGGTCCACCAGCAGCCGGTGGCCGCGTACCTCGATGGCGTACGCGTCTCCGTCGACGTGGGAGACCTCCAGCCGGTGCACGTCCTGTGCCGAGGGCGGGGCGGGGGCGGCGGCGTCAGGTGCGGTGTGGGTCATGGCCGCGTCTCCTCGGGTCCGATCAGTCGCTTTGGTATCCAGTGCACCGAGGCCGGTGCGTCATCGCGAGAGGCCGAGGGGATCGGAGAGAGGGCCGTTCGGCCCTGGGATGCACCCCATGGATCTAAATACCCTAGGGGGTATTTGAGCTCGTCTTCGAGGAGAGTGCCCCATGACCGTTGCCGAACAGCCGACCACCACTCCCACCCGCCCTCCCCTCATCGGCGACAGGGCGCCGGACTTCGAGGCCGAGTCCACCCACGGCCCGGTCGGCCTGACCGACTACGCCGGGCGCTGGCTGGTGCTCTTCAGTCACCCCGCCGACTTCACCCCGGTGTGCACCACCGAGTTCATCGCCTTCACCGAACTCGCCGACGAGTTCGCCGCCCGCAACACCGCCCTGCTCGGCAACTCCGTGGACTCCGTCCACAGCCACCTCGCCTGGACCCGCGCGATCGAGGAGAAGCTGGGCGTACGGATCCCGTTCCCGATCGTCGCCGACCTGGACATGCGCGTCTCGCACGCCTACGGCATGCTCCACCCGAACACGTCCGGCACCGCCGCCGTACGCGCCGTCTTCGTCATCGACCCGGAGCAGACCATCCGGGCGGTGTTGTACTACCCGATGAACGCCGGACGCATGATCCCCGAGATTCTGCGGCTCGTCGACGCCCTGCAGACCTCCGACCGCGACGGTGTCTCCAGTCCGGCCAACTGGCGCCCCGGCGACGTTGTCGTCCTCGGCGCCCCGAAGACCCAGGCCGAACTCGACGCCAGGCTCGCGGACGAGACCGTCAAGCTCGCCGACTGGTATCTCGCGACGAAGCCCGGCGCTCCCGGCTGAGCCCGGGGTCGAAGGTATACCCCCACGGGTACCCCTCCAGGGACTAACGGCCCATGACGATGCCTCACCCCGCGGCCGAGAGTGGGGGCATGGACAAGAGCATCGTCATTCTCGGAAGCGGCACCGCCGGCACGCTGACGGCCAACCGGCTGCGGCGGACGTACGACGAGCGCGAGTGCCGGATCACCGTGGTCGACCAGAACGACGACCACGTCTACCAGCCCGGACTGCTGTTCGTCCCCTTCGGCCTGGCCGAACCCCACGCCCTGGTCCGCCCGCGCCCGCGGCAGCTCCTTGACGGGATCGCCTACCGGAGCGCCGAGATCGACCGGGTGGACCTGACCGCCGATCGGGTGCACTTCACCGACGGCACCTCGCTGGGCTACGACGTGCTCGTGGTGGCCACCGGTGCGAGCCTGCTGCCGGAGGAGACCGAGGGTCTGACCGGGCCGGGCTGGGGCGAGAAGGTTCACACCTTCTACGACCTGCCTGGCGCGGTCGCCCTCCACCAGGCGCTGGAGCGCTTCGAGGGCGGCCGGGTCGTGATCGACGTGGTGGACCTGCCGATCAAGTGCCCGGTGGCGCCCCTGGAGTTCGCCTTCCTCGCCGACTGGTACTTCCAGCGCCGGGGTATCCGCGACCGCGTCGAGCTGACCTACGTCACCCCGCTGGACGGCGCCTTCACCAAGCCGGTCGCCGCGAAGGCGCTGGGCGGCCTGCTGAAGGAGAAGGGCATCGAGCTGGTCACCGAGTTCGCGCTCGGTGAGGTGGACGGCACCGGCGGCAGGCTGGTGTCGTACGACGAGCGTGAGGTGCCGTTCGACCTGGCCGTGGTCGTACCGCTGCACGGTGGCGCCGAGTACGTCGACCGCTCCCCGGGCCTGGGCGACGAGCTCGGCTTCGTCCCCGTGGACCGGCACACACTTCAACACCCGGACCACCCCCATGTGTTCGCCATCGGTGACGCGGCGGGCCTGCCGGCGTCCAAGGCCGGCTCGGTGGCCCACTTCGAGGGCGAGGTGCTGGCGCACAACATCGGCCGCTTCCTGGCCGGGAAGCCGCTGGACGCCTCCTTCGACGGGCACACCAACTGCTTCATCGAGACCGGCTTCCACAAGGCGCTGCTCATCGACTTCAACTACGACACCGAGCCGCTGCCCGGTCACTTCCCCGGCGCGCTGGGACTGCCGCTGCTGAAGGAGTCGCGCGCCAACCACCTCGGCAAGCTCGCCTTCGAGTGGCTGTACTGGCACAGCCTGCTGCCCGGCCGGGAACTGCCCGGCATCGGCTCGGCGATGCCCGAGCACGGCAAGACCCACACGCCCGCCTGACGAGACCCACACGCCCTTCTGAACGGAGACAGACCGCCATGACCACCGCCACCTACGCCGACACGTCCGTGACCGTCGACGACGAAGGCTTCTTCACCGACCCCGGCCAGTGGACCGAGCCCATGGCCGAGCAGATCGCCCGCGAACAGGACATCGCGACGCTGACCGACCGGCACTGGACGGTCATCCACTTCATGCGCGCCGAGTACGCCGCCAAGGGCACGGGCCCCACCGTGCGGATCCTCGGCAAGACCTCCGGCGTGAGCGTCAAGGAGCTCTACCAGCTCTTCCCGAAGGGCCCGGCGAAGACCGCTGCCAAGATCGCGGGCATCCCCAAGCCCCGTGGCTGCATCTGACCCCACCCGCCGACCGCTACCCGAAGGAGCGTCCGACATGACTGCCAGCGCCACGATCGAGAAGGTCTCGATCATCGTCTCCAAGGGATCCCTGGAAGGGATCTACCCGGCCCTGATCATGGCCAACGGCGCCCGTGCCGAGGGCATCGAGGCCGACCTGTTCTTCACCTTCTTCGGCCTCGACGCCATCACGAAGAAGCAGTACGACCACATCAAGCTCGCCACCGTCGGCAACCCGGGCCTGCACCTGCCCACCCTCCTGGGCGGACTGCCCGGTGTCCCTGACCTGATCACCCGGTACATGGAACGCAAGATGGAGAAGCTCGACATCCCGCCGATCCCCGAGTTCATCGAGATGATCGCCGACACCGGCGCGGGCATCTACGCCTGCAAGGCGTCCGTGGATCTCTTCGAACTCGACAAGGACGACCTCATCGAGCAGGTCCAGGGCATCATCACGGTCGGCGAGTTCTACGAGCACGCGGCCGGAGGCCAGATCATCTACACATGACCGGCCCCCGGACCGGCGGGGCAGGGCTGCCGGACGACCTGCGCCGCGTGCTGGCGGTGGTCGCCCACCCCGACGACGAGTCGTTCGGCCTGGGCGGCCTCCTGGCACTGCTGTCCGCTCGCGGCGTGCCCACCACGGTGCTCTGCCTCACCCACGGCGAGGCGTCCACGCTGCACACCGGCCCCGGCGACCTGCGCACGCTGCGGGCGGACGAACTGGCCTGCGCCGCACGGGAACTGGGCGTGGAACGCGTGGAGTTGGCCGCGTATCCGGACGGCGATCTCGCCGCCGTTCCGCTGCGTCGGCTCGCCGCGCGGGTCGGCCGGCTCGTCACCGAACGGCGCCCCAGTCATCTGCTGGTGTTCGACACCACCGGCATCACCGGACATCGTGATCACCGGCGGGCCACCGAGGCGGCCCTTGCCGCCGCCCGTGAAAGGGGAATCCAGGTCCTCGGCTGGACCCTGTCGAGGGCGGTCGCAGAGGCCATGAACAGGGAGTTCGGAGCCTCGTTCGCGGGACGTGAGCCGGGTGAGTGCCATGAGATCAAGTCGGTCCCGCGGGCCCGGCAGCACCGCGCCATCGCCTGTCACGCAAGCCGGTCGACCGACAACCCGGTGCTGTGGCGTCGCCTCGAACTCCTGGGGGAGAGTGAGTACTTGCGTCGCTTGCTGTGACCTTGGGGAACGGCTCGTTGTCAGGCGGAGGGAGCACGATGCGGCGTAGGCACAGGGCCGTCGACCCGCGCTGACTCGGCGGTTTCGGCGACGCGGACTTGTGCCATGAGCCGACGGGCCAGGTCGAGTGCCTCGCCCATGGTCAGCGAGGCCCAGGTTCCCGGTTCGCCGCTCTGGACGGGGCCCACATCGAGCGCGACCCGGCTGATCGGCCGGTCCGTGGCGGCGGCCAGTCGCAGGAACTTCACGTCGATCCGCCGGCCGCAGGAGGTCACCAGCGGCGCCTCGCCAGCCGGAACAAGCCGTATGTGCTCTGACTCCGCCATCCCGCCCACGCCCTTTCCCTGGATACCCGGTGGGGTATTAGGGGCAGCGTCGCGCAGGCTCGGAATGTTCCCGGAAACGCGAGCGCCCGCCGCCCCGGGTTTCCGGTAGGCGGCGGGCACTCCACGCCGTTGACTCGGTCTCAGGCCAGCGCCAGGAACAGCTTCTCCAGTTCCGCCTCTGTCATCGGTGGGGCGGATCCGTCCTCCTGTTCGGCGAGGCACTGCCGCATACCGCTGGCCACGATCTTGAACCCGGCCCGGTCCAGGGCGCGGGAGACCGCCGCGAGCTGGGTCACCACGTCCTTGCAGTCGCGGCCCGCCTCGATCATGGCGATGACCCCGGCCAGCTGCCCCTGCGCGCGGCGCAGCCGGTTGAGCACCGCGCCCATCGCTTCCTCTTCCACCTTCACCGGGAGCCTCCTCGTGGCCGGTCGATCGCTTCCATAGTACCCGTGGGGGTATATGGGGCGGGATGGTCGCTCGTCAGAGGCGTTCGGCGCGTACCAACGAGTCGATGGCGGTGCGCGGACCCTCCGGACCGTCGACCGGTCGCGTGACCGTCTCGGCGCGCAGAATTCGGGCGTAGGGCCGCCATTCGGCGGCGACCTGCTCCGCGGTGTACAGGACGCGGGGGTCCTGCGGCCCGCCGAAGCCGTGCTCGCGGTTCGAGGCGTCATGGCCGACCAGCAGCAGAGTCCCGCCGCTGCGCACGGCGGTCGCGGCCAGCCTCAGCACCTGCGACACCTGCGCCCACGGCAACTGCAGATAAGCGATCAGCGCCAGGTCGTACGCCGCTTCAGGGGCGGCCCACGCCGTCAGGTCGGTGCACTGCGTCCGCAGTTGTACGCCGCGTTCGGCGGCCAGGGTCTCGGCCTTGGCCAGGGCGACGGCGGAGAAGTCCACGGCGTCCACGTCCCAGCCCCGCTCCGCGAGCCAGACCGCGTGGCGTCCCTCGCCGGCCGCCAGGTCGACCGCCCGCCCGGCGGGCAACCCGGCCAACTCGCCTTCGGCGAACCGGTTGGGGGCCGCTGCCCAGACCAACTCGGTGCCGCGGTACCGCTCGTCCCAGCCTGCCGCGTCCATTGCTTGCTCCTCGTCCGCCCGTAGGGGCTGTGTCGCGTTCGTCCGTGTGTGTGATCGCAACTGGTGGCGTCCGTGTGATGGCGCCGTCGGGGGCGGTTCGCCGTTTGTGGCGGCGTGGGCGATCGATTCTTCGTGTTCGGGGGCCGCTCCGCCGGTGTCCTCGTCTCCGGCGAGGAGGTACGGGTACGGGCAGCTACGGGGGTCCGGGGCGATACAGGCATTGCAGGGCCGGGACCTTTCGATGACGCACTTCGGGCTCGGTTTCACGTTCACCCGCCTCTCGCTTCGGACTTCAGGGGGCGTTGGGTCAGCCTCCGTGAGGCGCGTTTGAACCCCAGTACCGGCACGTAGTGACGGATCCGGGCCGAGGAGAAGAAATCGAACGCCTCTTCCGTCGCGACGGCCGGCACCGCGGGCGGAGCGTCCGGGAAAGTGCGGGTCGGTCGGCCCTGCACGTCTTCACGGCCGCGCCGCTCGGCAGCGGGCGTCGGCCCTGTGGCGGGCCGGGTGTCAGGGCAGTGCCGGTCGCGTTCGGTGGTCGCGCTCTGTCGGACCGGGAGGCTCAACCGCTTGATGCCGTACGGGGTCTCCGCCATGAGGTCATGATACCCCGTGGGGTATATGGAGGAGCAGGTGTGGTCGGTAGGTGCGCGCTGGCCGCTTATACCCGGGTGGGTATCTGGTGTACGCTCCAACAGATACCCCTGGGGGTATTCAGTGAACGAGAGGGTGAGGTCGGGGAACTGCCGGGCTGAGTCCCGTCTTCCTCCTGGTTGCCGGTCCTGACGGGCGACCCCGGCGGGAGCCGTGAGCGGAGCAGGGGAGGGCCTGCACGGTCTGGACGGCGGCGAGTGACCGTCGTGCGCTCCCCGGAGAACGCGAACCTCGTGCGCGATCAAGTACCTGAAGGAGAGGACCGTCATGCTGTTCTTCCGCCGTCGGACGGGGCGAATAACCCCGGGCGAGGCCCGCAGCCGCGTTCAGGCCGGGGCCGCAGTGCTGGTGGACGTTCGCGAGCGCGTGGAATGGAACGCGGGGCACGCACCGGAAGCGCTCCATCTGCCCCTGTCGCGGCTGATGACCGGCGCGCAGCTGCCGGGCTCCGGGGCCAAACGGCCTGTGGTGACGGTATGCCGGTCGGGGCATCGGTCCCGGCAGGCGGCCCGACTGCTGGCGGCCCGGGGCGTGGACGTGGTGGACGTCAGGGGCGGCATGACCGCCTGGGAGCGGGCGGGACTGCCGGTCACCGGCCGTCGGGCCCGGGGGCGTTCCGCGTGACCGCGCTCATACTGGCGCTGATCGCCGGTGCGCTCGTCGGCCTGTCCCTCGGCGCGCTGGGCGGGGGAGGCAGCGTCCTCGCCGTCCCCGCCCTGATCTACCTGCTGGGCATGGCACCGACGCAGGCGACCACGGCGTCCCTGCTGATCGTGGCCGCGACCTCGATGACCGGCCTGCTGGCCCACGCCCGTGCCGGAAACGTCCGTTGGGTCCCTGGCGCCGCCTTCGCCGCTGCGGGCGTGCCGTTGGCGATCACCGTCGGAGCGCTGTCCCACCGGCTGCCGCAGACCCTGCTCACCGTGGCCTTCTCCCTGCTCGCTGGGGTAGCTGCCTGGCGGATGCTGCGAGGAAGCGCCCCCGAGGCGGGAGCCGACCATATGGTGCGGCCCGGTCGGGCGGCCCTGGCGGGAGCGGGGCTGGGCGGGGTGACCGGGCTGCTCGGCGTCGGGGGTGGCTTCCTTGCCGTCCCGGCCCTGGTCACCGTGCTCGGCTTTGCCATGCCGCAGGCGGTCGGCACCAGCCTGCTGGTCATCGCCGTGAACTCGCTGGCCGCGCTGGCGGCCCGGCTGCCCTCGGCCGGACTATTGGACTGGGCGCTCGTCGGCCCCTTCCTTGGAGCGGCGATCCTCGGAGCCTGGGACGGCAAGCGCATCGCCGCCAAGGTCCCAGCCCGGCGCCTGCAACGCATCTTCGCCGTACTGCTGCTGACCGTCGCGGTCTTCATGCTCGCCGACGCCCTCTGGTGAGCTACTGAACGTTCTCTGTATTCGTGGCCGACCACACTGCGCAGGCGGATTGAAGGTGGCCGCCACGCACTCGAACACGGCTGACATCTGAAATGCATCGAACGCCCACCTGGTACGGCGTGTGGTATCCGCGGCTACCGGACACCGGCTCGGACGCCCTCGTCGGCCGGACGGGATGTTGTAGGCGAGCCGACCCGCGATGTGGGAACGGCCCGTGGGAGGTTGTAGCCGGCAGTGGCCGGTCCGGACAGAAGCCGCCGCACCTGGACGATGTTCCAGTTCCTCAGCGGCGTTCTCCAAAGAGCCGGCACTGCTGTCCGGCGCCGCTTCGACCTCACCCTTCTCGACACACTCGGGCAAAGCTGCGAAAGGTCCGAGGAGGGCCGACCTGCCGCTGCGGCTGTGGCGGTTCAGGCAGATGCTGCTCCGCTAAATTGGGGCTGAGATCGGACGACCTTCTTCCGCGTCCGCGAAGGTCTCCGGCGACGAACAGCCCTGGCGTCCACTGGTGGGTACGTACTTCATTCGCGCGGCGCGGCCCCAACGACAGGAGTCAGACATGAAGCCGAATCGCTCCATTCCGGCGTCGACGGTCATCCCTGTCCTGATCTATCCCGATGTGCGCGAGGCGGTTGCCTGGCTCGGTGCAGCCTTCGGGTTTGTCGAGCGGGTGCGGATCGGCGAGGACCACCGCGCACAACTCAGTTTCGGCGATGGTGCCGTGATCGTCGGAGACGTACGACATGATCGCCGCCCGCCACGTCCCGGCGAGGTCACCCACTCGGTGACGGTCCGTGTGGAAGACGTTGGCGCCCACTACGAGCGGTCCCGAGAGCATGGCGCACGCATCCTCATGGAACCGACCGATTTCGAGTACGGCGAACGGCAGTACACCGCCGAGGACCTTGCGGGCCACCAGTGGACGTTCTCCGAGACGCGCGCAGATGTTGCCCCGGAGGAATGGGGCGGAACGTCCGTCGCGACCGATTGACGCATCCTCAGCGTCGCTGTGTGGCGGTGTGGGAGGCGAGCCTTTCATGCGCGGGGCCACCGCCCGGTGACGCTTGACACGATCGATCCCGCGCTCCACCGCGTGGCGCTCCTTGCAGTCGTCCTTGTCGGACTTCGGTGGGCGGCCGGGGATCATGGCGATCGCCGTCGCGGACCTCATTCGGCCGAAGGCGATCAGCAGGACCGTGCCCGGGATGAACTCCGCGAGGCGCCCTCCGCCGTACCTCCGGCCATGCCGAACAGCAGCCCAGTGCGCCACCGGACGCGTCGGCGCGGGCGTGCGAGACGAGGTCGGCGGCGCTGGTGACGGCGAAGTGGGAGGTGGCGATGGCCTGCTTGGCCTGCATGCCGGTCAGCAGGATCAGGATGTGCATGGTGAGTGATGGATCCGCTGCCCAGGATGCCGAGGCTGACGCCGATCAGAGGGATGCGGCGACGGCGACGGTGATTATGAGTGGGCCCCCAGGGCGCCGATGACGGACTCCAGGTCGGTGCGCGGGCCGCGGTTGTAGGGGAGCTTGGACAGCAGCATGCCCATGGCGCAGGTGTTCGTGAGCGCGGCGACGGTCAGCCCCGCGCCGACCGCGGTGCCGATGAGGTAGAGGCCGGGCATGAGGAGGGCCGCGAGTCCGGACAGCAGGACGATGCCTCCCGCGACCAGCCGTACCTGGCGTTCCAGGTCCCAGCGGGCCGGGCCGTGGTTGAGCGGACCGCCGGCCGTCTCCCAGGCGAGGACGCCGCCTTCTAGGATGCGCAGGTTGGGCAGTCCGGCCTCGGCCAGGGCTTGCTCGGCCTGGGCGGCGCGTCCGCCTGAGCGGCAGATCAGGACGACGTCCTCGTCCAGGTGGCGCAGGAGTTCGGCGCGGTGTTCCCGCAGGGTGTCGAGGGGGACGTTGTAGGAGCCGGGTATGTGGGCGGTGCGGAACTCGCCGGGGGTACGTACGTCAAGGAGCCGGGGGCCGGCGCCGCTCTCGGTGATCTCGTGCAGGGCGGCCGGGTCGAGCCGCGGGGCGGAGCTGGGGCTGGTGGCGTCGGCGGTCACGGGGTCTCCTTCACGGGGCGGACGAAGCCGCCGGAACAGGGAAGTTGAGGAATGAGGGGTGCTCGGCGCCGGGCGGTCGTGGCCGCGCAGGCGGTCACCGCCGCCCGGCACGCGGAGGATTTCAGGCGTCGGCTGATGGGGGTCCTCCCGCGCGAGCGAAGTCGAGCGTGGGGGAGGGCTCGGTCAGCCAGGCGCCGTAACCGCCCAGGAGGTCGGAGACGTCGGCGAGGCCGTTGTGGCGGAGCAGGCTGGCGGCGATGGAGGAGCGGTGGCCGCCGGCACAGTGCACGACCAGGGGTCGGTCGGCGGGGATCTCGTCGAGACGGCATGGGAGTTCGGCGAGCGGGATGTGCGCGGATCCTTCGATGAATCCCTCCTCGCGTTCGCTGGTGTTGCGGACGTCGAGGACGAGCGGGGGCTGCTTGCCGTCGAGCGCCTGGCGGAGCTGATGGGCGCTCAGTCGGCTTGCCTGGCGCACCTCGTCGGCCATGGCGGGGAAGGCGCCTTCGGGTTCGCGCAGGTAGCCGCCGACGCGGTCGAAGCCGATCCGGGCGAGCCGGGTGACGATCTCCTCCTCGCGGTCCTGCGGTGCGATGACGACGACCTCCTGGTCGGGGGCGACGACCGTTCCGGCCTGCTCGGCGAACCGCCCGTCGGCGGGCACGTTCACGGAACCGAGTAGATGCCCGGTAGCGAACTCCTGCGGGTCGCGGGCGTCCAGGACCAGCGCACCTGCGGCCCGGCGGTCGAGGAACTCGGCGGCGGACAAAGGCTGTTGGGTGACTGTCGCGTCGAACAGGCCGTGGTCCTTGCGGTTGAGGATGGCGTCGTAGACGAAGTAGCCGGGCGCGGAGGGCTGTCCGGCGGTGACGAGGGCGACGAACTCCTGCTCGCTCATGGGAGCGCAGGCGTAGTTGGTGGCGCGCTGCTGTCCGATGGTCGACTGGCGTTCGGTGGAGAGGTTCTTGCCGCAGGAGGATCCGGCGCCGTGGGCGGGGAAGACGCGGACCGGGTCGGGCAGGGCCATGAGCTTGTGCTGGATGCTGTCGTAGAGCATGTGGCCGAGTTCGTCGGCGGTGACGCCGAGGGAGGCCAGCAGGTCGGGGCGGCCGACGTCGCCGATGAACAGCGCGTCGCCGGTCAGGACGCCGTACGGGATCGGGTCGGCCCCGTGTTCGTAGACCAGGACGCTGATGGACTCCGGGGTGTGGCCGGGGGTTTCCAGGATCTCCAGGGTGACGTCGCCGAGGCTGATGCGCTCGCCGTCGGTGAGCTTGCGGATCGGGTACTCCGTCTCGGCGCGGTGGCCGTAGCCGATCCAGGCGCCGGTGCGGGCGGCGAGTTCGAGGTGGCCGGCGAGGAAGTCGGCGTGGAAGTGGGTGTTGATGACGGCCTCGATGGTGAAGCCGTGGGCCTCGGCGTCGGCGAGGTACTCCGAGACGTCGCGGCGCGGGTCGACCACGACGGCCTTACCGGTGAACTCGTCGGCGATCAGGTAGGACGCCTGGGAGAGGCAGTCGAGGTAGTGCTGGGCGAAGAACACGGATGACCTCCGTAGTGGATCGATGAGATCTAATACCCTGGGGGGTATCCAAGTGATCAGGTTGGACCCTGTGCGGGTGGTGAGGTGACCGGCCGGGGTCGGGGGAGGCCCGGGCCGGCCGGTCAGAGGCGGCCGGTGAGCATGCCGTGCCAGTACAGCGGCGGCAGGCCGTACCGCTTGAACAGCCACATGTCGCGGCGTTCCTTGAAGGTGTCGATCAGCGGGAAGCTCGGGGTGGGCCGCAGGTCGTAGTCGAACTCGGCGAGCAGCATTTTGTCGCGGGCGGTCACCAGCGGGCAGGAGGTGTAGCCGTCGTAGCGGCGGGTTGGCTCGGCGCCCTTCATGACGGCGAGCAGGTTGGCGGCGGCCACCGGGGCCTGCTTGCGGACGGCCGCGCCAGTCTTGGACGTGGGCAGGTTCGCCACGTCGCCGAGCGCGAAGACCTCGGGGTGGAGGGGGTGTTGGAGGGTGTGCTTGTCGGCCGCGATGAATTCCTGCGGGCTCGCGGGGTCGGCGAGCGGGCCGGTCTTGACCCAGTCCGGGGCGCTCTGCGGTGGGACGGCGTGCAGGAGGTCGTAGGCGAGAGTTTCCTTGGTCCCGGTGGCGTGATCGGTGACGGTCAGTTCGCGGGCGTCGCCGTCGACGGCGATCATCTCCGAACGCAGCCGCACCTCGATGCCGTACCGGGCGGCGACCTTCTCCAGTACCTCGGACCAGGCCGGTACCTTGAACAGGGCGGGGTCGGGGATCACGAGGACGATCCGGATGCGGTCCAGGACCTTCTGCTTGCGCCAGTGGTCGGCGGCCAGGTAGGCGATCTTCTGCGGTGCGCCGCCGCACTTGAGCGGGGTGGCCGGGTGGGTGAAGACGGCCGTGCCCGAGCGCATGCCGCGGATCAGGTCCCAGGTGCGCGGGGCGTACTCGGGTGCGTAGTTGCTGGTGACGCGGTCATGGCCGATGGCCTCGGCGAGGCCGGGCACGCCGTTCCAGTCGAGCTGGAGGCCGGGCGCCATGACGAGGAAGTCGTAGCCGAGCCTGCGGCCGTCGGCGAGGGTGACGGTCCGCAGGTCCGGGTCGATTGCCCGGGCGGCCTGTCGGATCCAGTGCACTCCGTCGGGGACGACGGACGCCTCGGGGCGGCGGGTGGCGCGCAGCGGGGCCTGGCCGCCGCCGACCAGGGTCCACAGCGGCTGGTACCAGTGGGTGTCGGACGGTTCGATCAGGGCGATGCCGGTGACACCGGCGCGGCGCAGCCGGGCCGCGACGCTGATCCCGGCGCTGCCGCCGCCGACGATGACGACGTGACGGTGGGTGGGGGGTGAGGGCATGGAGGCCAAGGAAGGACTCCCATCGGATGTGGGTGCGGATGCGGTGCCCGATGAACCGGGCCGGGGCCAGGAGCGGCCAAAGGGGGCGGGCACGGTCAGGCCACGGTGGCGTGGGGTCCGGTCACCAGCGGGCGGCCGGTCCGGGCCCAGCCGCTGGTGCCGCCCGCAACGGAGTACGCGTCGATGCCGGCCCCGCTCATGCGGTCGGCGGCGGTCAGGCTGCGGTTGCCGCTGGCGCAGATCACGTACACCGGCCGACCGGCGGGCAGTTCGCCGATCCGGCCCGCCAGAGCGCTGAGCGGCATCAGTCGCGCGCCCGGTACGTGGCCGACCAGGTATTCGCTCTGCTCCCGGACGTCCACGACGATCCCACCGGCCGCCAGAGCCGCGGCGAACGCTTCCGGATCCACTTCACGAGCCATCTTCGGAACCTCCTCGGAATACCCTAGGGGGTATCTATGACAGCGAGGGTAGGGTGCTCCCGGAATCGCTGTCAAATACCCCCTAGGGTATTTTGCCCGTCAGGTAAGGGCACCGGTCGGCAGGGATCACCGGACGAGCCACGAGTCGAAGGCGGCCTGGTGCATCCGCGAGGCCGCGAGCAGATTGGCGTACACCTGCTCGACGTCCGGGGCGTCGAGCCCCGACCGCGCCTTCGTGAGTGCGGCGATGTCGTCGGTCTCGAACGTGAGGCCGGCCTTGAGTGCGCCGTCCACACTTGCGGTGCCCTGCTTCAGTAGCTGGTCGTACGTGGCCTGGACGGTGGCGTCGGTGAAGTCGCCCGCCGCCTTGCCCGCGGTGGGGTCGCTCACGTCGTAGCGGTCGAGGAGTGTGCGGACCGCATCGAGGTGATGGGTCTCGGCGGCGGCAATCCGGTCGAAGACGTGGGCGTCGTACCGGGCGGCGAACACGGTGTAGAGGTCGTGGGCGAGCTTCTCCTCCTGGGCCATGTGGGCGAGCCTGGTCTTCTGGGACGCGCTCAGGGTGCCGCTGGGTGCTGTGGTGGCGGCCGAACCGGTGAGCGAGCAGGGGCCGTTGCCGTCCCCGACTCCCGTCCCGTCGCCGTGGCGGTAGGTGTGCTGCTGACCGTTCATCATCATCGAGCTCTGCGTGGTGGACCGTACGGACGGCGTCTGCCCTCCGGCCGGACCGGCGGTGGCCGGACCGGCGACGAGGATGCCCCCGGTCACGACTGCCGCTGCCGCGGCGATCGCGGCGGCGAGCTTGGTGTTGCGCTTCATGACGCACCTTCTCCGGATCTGCTTTCCCTTGACGTGCTCTTCGTCGATGCGCTTTCACCGTCCCGCCGGGCGTCGCAGACGGCATGGCAGTGGTGTGGAGGCGGTATGGAGCCCACCGGACGTGCCCGTAGGGGCTGTTCGGCCCTGGCGGGGGCGGCCCGCGCCCCGTACACCTGGGTGCATGGCCACCACCGTGCTCGTCGTCGAGGACGAGAAGGAGATCCGCGAACTGCTGCGCCGCTACATGGAGCGGGCAGGGTATGCGGTGGTGACGACCGGCTCCGGTGCAGAGGCGATCAGGCTGCTCGGAGACGGGGCGGCGGACCTGGCGGTCCTGGACCTGGGTCTGCCGGACATCGACGGGGACGACGTGCTGCGCGAGGCGCATGCCCGCGGCGGGATCCCGGTCGTGGTGCTCACGGCGCGCAGCGCGGTCGAGGACCGCATCCACGGGCTGCGGCTGGGCGCTGACGACTATGTGACCAAGCCGTTCAGCCCGACCGAGTTGGTGCTGCGCGTCCAGGCCGTGCTGCACCGGGCCGGAGCGGTATCCGGTACTCCGGGGGAATCGGCGGTCTCGTACGGCGGGGGGCGGCTGCGCATCGACGAAGCACGGCACGAGGCGACGCTCGACGGCACGGCGCTGGAGCTGACACCGACCGAGTGGGGCCTGCTGACCGCCCTCGCCTCGGTCCCGGGACGGGTGTACTCGCGCTACGAACTCGTCAACCGGGTCCAGGGCTACGAGTTCACCGGCTACGAACGCACCATCGACTCGCACGTGAAGAACCTGCGGCGCAAGCTGGGGCCCGACGCCTCGGGCGTAGTCGAAACGGTGCTCGGCGTGGGCTACCGGCTGGGACTGAGCCGTGACGCGTGAGGCCGGGCGGCGCCTGGGACTCGGGCCCCTGGGCGGGCGGCTGTTCGCGGCGTTCGCCGTCGTGGCTCTCTCGTCGGTGGCGCTCCTGACGGCTGCCGCCCTCGTCGGCACCGACCGGGGGATCAGCACAGCGCAGCAGGCCGACCGGCAGCGCGTCGCCGAACGCACGGCCGCCGCTGCGGCGGCGGCCTACCACAGGGCCGGCGGCTGGAGCGCGGCCGACCTCGGCCCCACCCGTACGATCGCGGCCGGCGCCGACGCGGTGCTCACCGTGCAAGACGCCGACAGCCGGGTCATTCTGTCCACGGCCGACTCCCCGGACGACACGGAGCACGGCACGGGCATGCACGGTCAGGGGCACGGCACGGGTATGTCCGGTGCCGGGTCAGGTCGCACCGCGAGCGCCGACATCGTGTCCGGTGGCAGCACAGTGGGCTCCGTGCACCTGCGTTTTCCCTATGTATCCGGATCGGCCGGCCGGAACATCGCCTGGGGCTGGATCGCGGGCGCGGCGCTGGCCGCCCTGGCACTAGCCCTGGCCGTGAGCTGGTACGTGACCCGCCGCCTCACCGACCCGGTCGTACGGGTCGCCCGCACCGCCCGCGCACTCGCCGCCGGCGACCACACCGCCCGCGCCCGGGTGGACGCGCCCGGCGAACTGGGCGACCTCTCCCGCGCCTTCGACACCATGGCCGACGACGTCACCCACGCCGAGCAGGCCCGCCGCCGCCTCTCGGCCGACGTCGCCCACGAACTGCGCACCCCGCTGGCTGCACTGCAGGCCGGCCTGGAGGAACTGCGCGACGGATACGACACCCCCTCACCGGCCCGCCTGGCCGCACTCCACGACCAGACCCTGCGCCTGGGCCGCGTCGTCGGCGACCTGGCCGAACTGTCCGAGGCCGAATCGGCCCGGCTGTCCCTGAACACGGCCCCGGTCGAACTCGCCCACCTCGTACGCCATGCCGTGACCGACCGGGAGTCCGAACTGCGCGCCGCCGGACTCACCGTCCGCACCCGCATCGCCACCGACCCGCTGCCCGTCCACGCCGACGCCGACCGCATCCACCAGGCCCTGGGCAACCTGCTGAGCAACGCGGCCCGCTACTGCCGCCCCGGTGACACCGTCACCGTCACCGCATCCGCCGAAGGCGACGCGATACTCGTGGAGGTCACCGACGACGGCCCCGGCATTCCCGCCGACGAACTCCCGCACGTCTTCGACCGGCTCTGGCGCGGCAGCGCCGCCCGGCACCGCAGCGGTGGCAGCGGCATCGGCCTCGCCGTGGTGAAAGAACTGATCACCGCGCACGGCGGCACCGTCACGGCCCTCTCGGAACCCGCCGCAGGGACACGGATCGTCATCCGGCTGCCGCGCGACGGCGCCGCCCGGCCATCCGGTGACCGGCTGACACACCATTGACCCTGGCATCAGGGTTCACCTGCTGTCGGCAAGGCTTCCACCCGGCAGCCGGCACGTTGCGGGCCTGTCCGTCTTGCCCAGATGAGCGTATGCGGCGACGGCGGGTTCCCGGCCCGTGAGCAGGGACCCCGCCGTCCGCACGGGGGTTGCGCGGTCACACCGCAGTGGTCACACAGCCGTGGTCGCACCCCGGGTGCGCGCCTTGCGGCAGTGCAGGGCGAACGCGGTGGTCGCCGCGCCGGCGGTGAGGATGTCGGCCGCGATGGCAATCGGCAGGCTCGTTGAGGTGGAACCCGAGTAGGAGTCGTTCTGAGCGGCGAGGTCCTGGTTGTATGCGGCCAGGTCGGACGCGGACGAGGCCGTCTGCGTGTAGTGCGGGATCGGCTTCACCGACTTCACAGAGGCCCGCTGCTCGAAGGACGCGTCACGATCCGGCCGGTGTGCCAGTTGTTCTCGATGAACTGGGTGATCGACGCCTGCTCGGTGGCGGTGTGGTCGACCTTGTTGACCTTGCTGTACGGCGAGATGACCAGCAGCGGCTGCCGGGTGCCCGGCCCGCAGCGGTCCGCGCGTGCCTTCGGCGACTACTTACGTTTCGACCGGGCGTGGGACCTGCTCGGTGACACCGGTCCCGAACGTCCCGGCATCGCGCCGCACCAGCCGCTGTCCTTCAGCGGCTCCTCCCCTGACTTCGTCTGCCGCAGCATCCCGGCACCCGATCTGACGATCGAGCAGGTCGTGGGCCTGGGCGTTACCTTCGCCCGCGAGGCGCTGAAGGCCCATGCGGACGCGTTCGGTGGCGCCCTCCGTGCGGACGGCTGACCCGGGTGGGCGGCCAATACGATCGCGGTAGGCTCCGCTCCTTGCGCGGGAGTGGGGTGGTATGGACGTCCTGGGAGTCGATGCCTGCGGTAAGCAGGGCTGGGTCGGGATCGGGCTCACGGACGGCGCGTACGCGGGCAGCCTGGTGGATGGCCGGCTCGACACGCTGATCGAGCGTGCCGTCGGCGCGCGGGTGATAGCGGTGGACATGCCGCTCGGGCTCGTCGAGGAGGGCTGGCGCGCCGCGGACCTGGCGGCCAAGGCCCTGCTCGGTGTGCGGCGCAACAGCGTCTTCCTCATCGCGCCGACGCCGGTGTGGCAGGAACGCGCATACGTGGCGGCAGCCGACCGGTGCCAGGAGCTCACCGGTAACCGGTTGAGCCGGCAGGCGTGGGCGCTGGCACCGAAGCTGCTTGAGGCGCGGGCATGCTGGCTGGCCGATGAACGGGTCCACGAGGTACACCCCGAGGTGTGCTTCTCCGCCATGGCGGACGGGGATCCGCCGGCTTACGCGAAGAAGACCTGGCGGGGGCAGCACCTGCGCCGCTCCCTGTTGGCCGAGGCCGGGATCGTACTCCCGGACGTGCTCGGGGAGGCGGATCGTGTTCCCGCGGACGACGTTCTCGACGCTGCCGGCGCGGCCTGGTCGGCGTACCGGATCGCACGGGGGACCTCGGGCCGGGTTCCCGAGGTGCCCCAACTCGACGCGGAAGGCCGCGCCGTCGAGATTCGTTTCTGATCAGCGGCGGATGCCGACGCCTCTCGCAGGGTATTTTCCCGGCCTCCGGGGACGACCGGGTCGCCGCCCCAGCCTCGCGGCGCCGACACCGCATCCTGGCTCTGCTCTTCGGGCTGGCCTTCCTCGGGTGTGACCTCGGGGGTGTGACCTCGCCGTCGGCGATCGCGCGGAGATGCTCGGCCCGGGCCTTCTCGGCCGCGTGATCCGCATCGCGTGAGGTCTGCCAGGTCCGCACGTGTCGAAACTCACCCCCGCGTACGGGCGCGGCGGCTCCACCACCGCGTACACCTGGCAGATCGCCATGGAGCCGGGTCGGTTCGCCGCGCCGATCCAGGTCGTGGAGCCCCGTTGGACGAAGGGCGTCCACCACTCCACCGGTAAGTCCTGCCTGCCGATCTCGACTGACATCAAGGCCAAGCCGCACGGCTACACCTGGGACCCCGATATCCGCTGGGGCGGTGGACGAGCAACATCGCCGTCCGCGACTAAGGGACCTACCACGTCTGGAGACCCTGCCTGATCCCGACCGCGTTCGCTCGTGACCGGTCCGCCGAGGCACCTTTTCGGCCGACGAGGTGCCTCGGCAGTACAGAAGTTACCGAGTATCCAATTCCTGAATAAATGTTCGGCTTCGGCGGTTCCGGGGGCCTGAGGCCGCGGGGTGCGTGGTCGCCCTGGTCTCTCCGATCAGGACGATGGCCGTCCGGTGGCGGACGTTCGCCGGGCGCCGGGGCGAGCGCACCGACCTCGTGACGGTGACACCTGCCGCGCCTCCAGCCGCCCGGACGTCGAAGGCGCCTCAACCCGGCGGCACGAGCGGGTACTTGGCGCCGTCCGGGGCGTCCGTGAGCGGGATGCGGGCGGTGATGCGTTTGCCGACGGGCTCGCGCCGGGCTTCGAAACCTCGGGCCACGGCCCGCACGATCTCCAGGCCGTGCTGCCCCACCCGTTGGGCATCGGCGGCACGGGCGACCGGCAGCACCGGGTCGGAGTCCCACACCTCCACCTCGACCAGGGAATCGACGATCCGCAGATCCATCAACACCGGACCGGGCGCGTACTTACGGGCGTTGGTGACCAACTCGCTCACCACCAACTGGGTGAGATCCATGGCACGGGCCGACACCGGCAGCCCGTACTCGGTCCGCGCCCGGGCGAGGAACAGCGCGGCCAGCCGGCGGGCCTCGGCGATGCACGAGCCGTCCCCGTCCAGCGCCACGGTGGACCGCAGGGCCCGGGCCTGCGGTGCTGTGTCGCCGTCCTCCGGTGAATCTGGTTCCATCCGGATCGTCTCACCGCCTTCCGCGTGCCCCGCGCATACCCCGTGAAGCACCGCGCACTCCGTCATTTTCCGATGGCCCCACCGGACACAAGCATCAACCGTACGATCCGGGGCAGCACTTCGGATGAAAATCCTGATCCGTAGCGCTCACCGACTTGTGTATGAGGACAGATGGTGAACACCGAACAAGCGGGGCAGCCAGGGCGGTTGTCGGTCAGGACCGACGTCGTCGACGGCACCTTGGTCGTGGCAGTCGCCGGAGAGATCGACCATCAGACAGGCGGCTCGCTGAGGAAGGCGCTGGACCCGCTGGAGGGCGCCGCGCCTCGCGTTGTCATCGACCTGAGCGATGTCACCTTCATGGACTCCAGTGGCATCAACATCCTCATCGCCGTGCAGAGCGGGCTCGCCGAATCGGGCGGTTGGCTGCGGCTGGCCGGGGCCGCCCCGGCCGTGCTGCGCATCATCCGACTCGTCGGGATCGACGGATTCATCGACTGCCATCCGACCGTCCAACAGGCCCTCGGCAACTGACCGTTGGGTGGGGTCGGGAAACCCGCTGTCGGGCTGTCGGGGCACGGTGACGGACAGTCCCCGTGACAGAGACCTTGGAGTTCCCCGCCCTGCTGCGGCTGATCGACGGGGCACGGCCGGTGAGCCGGTCCTTGCCCTGTACGGCCATGTCCCGGTGAACTCCCTTGAGGTGGAGGGCAATTCCGGGAGCCGCGGTGCCGGGCCTGTCCACCGGTCGTACGGATCGGCGGACAGGCCCCGCGCCTTACTACCCGCGACGGCCCGTCGGACCCTGGGTGACCGAGTCCTGGTCCGCGGTGCCGGAGGCCGGTCCGGAGGTGTCGGAACCGGTGTCCGGGCCGGCGGTGGTGTCCTGGGCGCGGTCGGCGTTGCCGGGCCACCAGGCGGCGTGGCCGATCAGGGCGGTGAGACTGGGCGTGAAGAACATCGCCATCACGAAGGCGGCGACGGCGATGCCGAAGGAGACGGCGAAACCCATCTCGGTGAGCAGCGCGTTGCCCGCCAGCATCATCGTCGCGAAGGTCGCCGCGAGGATGAAACCGGCCGCGGCCACGGTGGGCCCCGCGTGCCGTAGCGCCATGCTCGCCGCCTCGCGCGGATCGCGGCCCTCGCGGGCCTCCTCGCGGAGCCGGGCGATCATGAGGATGTTGTAGTCCGTGCCGATGGCGACCACGAAGAGATACATGATCACCGGGAGCATGAACATCAGCCCCGGGTGTCCCTGCGCGTCCTGGAAGATCCAGACGGTCGCTCCGAGGGTGGCGCCGAAGCCGAGTCCCACCGAGGCGATGAGATACCACGGTGCGACCACACTGCGCAGCAGCAGTCCCAGGATCAGCATGATCAGCAGGGCGGCGACGGGGAAGACGGTCCGGTAGTCGTGGTTGACCGCGGAGTTGATGTCCTTGTAGATCGAGGACATGCCGCCGACCACGGCCTCGGTGCCGTCGGGCGCGGCGGAGTGCGCGACCTCGCGCACCCGGCCCACCGCGTCGATCGCCTTCTCCGTGGACGCCTCGTACTTCAGCGTGACGGTGAAGTCGGCCGTGGTGCCGCCCTGGTTGACCTGGCTCATGCGGGCGCTCGCGACACCGTCGACGGCCCCGAGCTTCTCCGCGTAGGAGGCGAAGGCGCTCTCGTCGAGCGGCCCGCCGTCGGAGCTGGAGAGATAGACGTCGGTGGGGGCCGCGGCACCCGCCGAGTACGCCTTCTGCATCTCGTCCTGGACGACCATCGACTCCTTGGTCTTGGGCATGGAACCCGAGGCCAGGTCGAAGGTCGCCTTGTAGCCGAGGGTGCCCAGCGACAGCGCGACGAGGACGAGCCCGGAGAGGGCCGCCGTCAGCGCGGGCCTGCGCTGCACACCGCGGCCGAGAGCCGCGAACCGGGCGTTCTGCGGCTCCTGTTGCCAGGACTTGGAGGGCCAGAAGACCTTCGGCCCGATCAGCGACACCACGGCCGGGATCAGGGTCAGGCCCGCGATCAGGGTCACGGTGACCGAGATGGCCAGCGCCGGACCCATCTGCTTGAGGAAGCCCAGCGTCGACAGCACCAGCGCGAGGAACGCGATGATCACCGCGCCGGCGGCCGAGGCGATGGCCTCGCCGACCCGGGCGACCGCGTTGACCATGGCCTGCTTCGGCTCGTCACCCGCTCGCAGGCGTTCCCGGTAACGGAACATCAGGAACAGGAAGTAGTCCGTGCCCACGCCGAACAGCACGACGATCAGGATCGACGAGACGGAACTGTTGGCCTGGAGGCCGAACAGCTTGGTGGCGTACGCGATCAGCCCGTTGGCGATGGACGCCACCACTCCGATCAGGACCAGCGGGAGGAACGCGAGGATCGGCGCGCGGAAGATGATCAGCAGGGTCACCAGAATGATGAGGAAGGTGCCGATGCCGATCAGCGCCTCGCCGCGCTTGGAGGAGTCCTGCTGGTCGAGGGCCTGCGCGGCGGAACCGCCCAGCTTCACGTCGAGGTCTGTGCCCTTGGCCAGTTGCTTGACGTCGTCGCGCAACACCTTCGCGGCATCCGCCTGCACGGGCTGACCGGCGTTCTTGCTGTCCATCTGGACCAGGGTCATGGTGTACCTGCCGTCCTTCGACGGCTGGCCGGGGACCACCTTCTGCACCTGGTCGATGTGCTTCTTGCCCAGCTCGGTCGTGATCCGGGCGACGTCTTCCTTGTCGGCGGCGGTGAGCTTGCCGCCGTCGGTGCGCTGGTACAGCGCGATCGCGGACGGGGTGAAGGCGCTGGGGAACGCCTTCGCCTGGAGATCCGCCGCTTTGATGGACTCGTAACTCTTGGGCAGGAAACTGCTCTCATCGCTGTTGGACGGCAGGCCGGGGGCGGTGGCGACAATCGCCACCGCCGCGATCAGCCATGCCACGATCGTCCAGACAGGGTGTCTGACGACGCCACTGCCAATACGTCGAAACATGCGGGAGGTCCTCCTGGGAAGGAAGATCACCGCAGCCCGGGGAGCGGACCCCGGCATCGGCGACCCCGACCGGTCCTCACCCGTGGGCCGGTCGAACGGTTGTCTGTCTTCTTGTCCTATCGGTCGCGCGTGACGATTCATAACACGCGCATTGCTGCGGCACAGGGTCCGCACGAACGGGTGGTTGTCGGTGACCCGTCCTCCGCCGCCCCGTTGAGCCGCTGGGCGGCACGACCGCCGGCCCGGCGGGTGCGAGGAGAGGAAATCATGGGAGCAACGAAGTGGTCCACGGCTTTTGGAGCCGCGGGGTTGGTCCTCGTGGCCGTCACGGCGTCCGCCGCCGCCCAGGGGCAGCCGCCGCACGTACGCGCGGCCGGGCGAGCCGTGCTCACGAACACGGACAACGGCCGCACGGTGGCCGCCGGCGTCGGCGGTGACATCGAAGTCCGCCTCACCCACTACCGCGATCGCGGAGTCACCTATGTCTGGGACGCTCCGGAGACCGGTGACCGTGCGGTGCTCCGCCGCGCGTCCGACACCACCACACCGTCCGGCGACGCGACAGCGGTCTTCCGTACGGCGGCCGGTGGCGTCGCGACCGTCAGCGCACAACTCCGGTGCGTCCCCGACCTCGGCAGCGTCTGCCCGCTGATCGTCGTGCCGTGGAAGGTGACGATCGAGGCGAAGTGACCGGTCACCGGCCGGCCGGGCCCCGGCATCGGTAGGGTGCTTCCGGAGGTGGTCAAGTGGCCGACAGCGTGCGGGAGTTGAGCGGGTCGCCGGAGTCAACGACGGTGGTGGTCATCGGCGCGGGCCCTGCCGGACTGACTGTCGCGAACCTGCTGCGGCGCAGCGGGATCGACTGCGTCGTCCTGGAACGGCAGACCCGCGAGTACGTGGCACAGCGCCAGCGCGCCGGCATCGTCGAGACCCGCGCCGTCCGCATGTTCGACTCCTGGGGGCTCGCCGACCGCGTCCTGGGCGGCGTCCCGCACGACGGCATCCTGGAGCTCCGCGTCGACGGCGAGACCCACCTGGTCTCCGACTACGACGGCTCCGAGGGCCCCACCGCCCGCCTCTGCCCCCAGCAGATGCTGGTCCAGAAGCTCACCGCCGCCTACCTGGAGGACGGCGGCGACCTGCGCTTCGAGGCCGCGGACGTCTCCCTGCACGATCTGACCGGCGACCGCCCCACCGTCCGCTACCGCACCGCGGACGGCGAACTCCGTACCCTCGCCTGCTCTTTCGTCGCGGGCTGCGACGGCGACCACGGCATCAGCCGTACCTCCGTCCCCGACGGGACCCTCACGCCGTACGCCTTCGATCACGGGATCGGGTGGCTGACGGTCCTGGCCGACGCCCCGCCGCCGGGCCGTCCGCTGCTGGCCGTCAGCCCGCAGGGCTTCGCCGCACATTTCCCGCGCGGCCCCTACACCAGCCGCTACTACCTCCAGTGCCCGCCCGACGACCACCCCGACGCCTGGTCCGACACCCGCGTCTGGGACGCGCTGCGCACCCGGCTCGGCGACCCGGCCCTCGTCTCCGGCCCGATCACCGACCGCGAGATCTTCCGCCTCCGCAGCCTGGTCCACGACCCGATGCAGTACGGCCGCCTCTTCCTCGTCGGCGACGCGGCGCACATCGTCTCGCCGATGGGCGGCAAGGGCATGAACCTCGCTCTCTACGACGCCGATCTCTTCGCCCGGGCCGTACGGGACTCCGTCCGAGACCACGACGACACGGCCCTGCGCGCCTACTCGGAGCGGTGTCTGCGCCGGGTCTGGAGCGACCAGGAGTTCTCCCACTGGATGACCCGCATGCTCCACGACGCCGGGGACGCCACCGACTCCGGTCCCTTTCACCGCGGTTTGGCCCGCGCGCGACTCGACCGGCTCTTCACGTCCCCCGGCGCGGCCGGTGCCTTCTCCGAACTCATGACGGGGATGGACTTCGGAGAGGGCGCCGGGCCGCAACCGCGTTGACGTGTCAGGCCGTTGGGCCGCCGACGGTCAGGTGCCGGGCGAAGAACCGGACCGCGCTGTCCGCCTCGAACCTGGGCAGCTCCTTGTGCGCGCCCGAGTTGACGTGCAACGACTTCTCCTTCGAGGCGAAGGCGTCGAACAACGCGAGACCGGACGGGCGCGGAATGTGTTCGTCGTCCCACTGGAGCGCGAACTCGATCGGAACGGTGATCCGCCGCGCAGACTCGGCGAGCGACTCGTCGTACCAGAAGAGGCCGAACACCGCGGCGGTGATGCGGGGTTCGGCCGCCGTCAACGGCACGCCGATCGCGGTGCCCATGTTCAGGCCGTAGTAGCCGACGGGTCCGTCGGCACCGATCTCCGGCAGCTCCTGGAGGGCGTCCAGGGTCGCCAGCCACTCCGGTACGGCCCGCTCGGCGAGGTGGGCGTTGTACCGGACGACGATCTCGCCGACCGGTTCGCCCGCCGCCATCGCCTTCTGCATGGTGGCGATCTCCCGCTCGTCGTGCGCCGTGCGGGGGCGGCCGCCGTGGCCGGGCGCGTCGATGACGGCGACGTGGAAACCGCCGTGCGCCACGAGGAGTTGGGCGCGGCCCGTCATGGCGGGGGACTTCCTGTGGTTGCCGCCGCCGTGCCCCATCAGGACCAGGGGTGCGCGGTCGGCACCGGATACGGGCGACCAGAGGGCGCCGGTTACCTCACCCATGGTGAAGTCGTGCTGGACGACACCGTTCGACGTCGTCTCGGCGGTGAAGTGGAAGTGCGGTGAATTCATGGGGTGTTGCCTTTCGGGATCGCCTTGTCGTGCGGCGCTCCCGGCGACCTCTAGGTCGCTGGCCCAACCGTGGAGAAGAGGGGGAGCACCCACCTGGATACTGCGTTCATGGGTCTCACCTCCTCGCGCGATGTCACGGCCTACGGCAAGTTAGCAGCCCCCTTGCGAGTGCGGCCAACGCTTTATCGGCTGCGGGCCGCCGTACTGCCCTATGCGTGTGCATCTAATGTCTTGACATCTTCCGGGGCCGACGACGTAGGTTGAGGTGATCGCTCCCGGACGGGTGGAGGCCCCCATGCGCGCACACGACGCCGCACCTCACGGTGCCGGCCCGGGCGCGCGGCTGATCATCCGGCGGCATGTCGACTACTGCCGTACCGCTTCCGCGGTCTGTCCTTCCGTACGTCCCTGACCCGTGCCGGCCCCTCGGGCCGGCGTCTCCACGTGTTCTCGGAAGGAACCGCCATGTCCGGCCCCGCCCTGCGGCTCGCCCTCGAAATCGACGGTGACGGCGCCCATCCCGCGGCCTGGCGCCGCGCCGCCCACTCGCCCGACCACCTGCTGAGCCCGCGCCGGGTGGCCCGTGTCGCCGCCGACGCGGAGAACGCCGGGTTCACCCTGCTCACCCTGGACGACGGCGCACTCCCGCCCGGCGCCGGCCCCGACGCGGTCGGCCGGATCGGCGCGGTGGAGCGGGCCGCGTTCATCGCCGCGTCGACGAGTGTCGTCGGCATCGCCCCGGTCGTGCCCCTCACCTACGCCGAACCCTTCCATGTCTCAAGCCAGTTGGCGTCCCTGGACCACATCTCGGTCGGGCGCGCCGGGTGGGTGGTGAGCGAGGAGGCACGGCAGGAGGCGGCCTCCGTCTGGGGACGCCCCCTCGTCGACGGAGCGGCGGCGCGCGCCCGCGAGTCCCGTGACGGCGTCGAGGTCGTCCGGGACCTGTGGGACTCGTGGGAGGACGACGCGGTCATCCGCTCCGTCGCCACCAGCCGCTACCTCGACCGCGACCGGCTGCACTACATCGACTTCACCGGCGACACCTACACGGTGAAGGGCCCGGCGATCGTGCCGCGTCCGCCGCAGGGCCAACTCGTCGTGCTCGGCCGCCCCGACCGCGTGCCCGGCGACCTCCTCGACATCGCCCTCGTCGACGGCCGGGACCTCGCCGCCGTCACCGCGAGCGCGTCCGCCGCCGGAACACCCCGTACCTTCGCCGAGGTCGAGATCGCCCTCGACACCGCGGCCGCCACCGCCGAGGAACG
This sequence comes from Streptomyces sp. NBC_01478, assembly GCF_036227225.1. Taxonomy (GTDB): domain Bacteria; phylum Actinomycetota; class Actinomycetes; order Streptomycetales; family Streptomycetaceae; genus Streptomyces. Next base: position 11,431,746 of record NZ_CP109444.1, read on the forward strand.
CGTCGCCGACTTGGAGCGGCACGCGCCCTGGAGCGACCGCGGACGGCTGCGCCACATCGGCTCCGCCGCCGGACTCGCCGCGCTGCTGGGGGAGTTGAGGGACGTGGTGGACGGAGTGCGCCTGCACCCGCTGGTCCTGGACGAGGACCTGCCGGAACTCTCCCGGCTGGTCCTGCCCCACCTCTTCGAACGACGGCACGCCCTACGGCCCCTGCCCGCCGCGACCCTGCGCACACACCTGGGCCTCGACCGGCCCGCGAACCGGTACGCCGCCGCGGCCGCCCAGGAGGAAGCCCGATGACCCGCACCGACCCACTCGACGTCCCCCGTCCCGATGCCCAACTCCACTTCGGTGTCTTCTTCCAGGGCGTCAACCACTGGACCGTGTGGTCCGACCCGGCCAGCGGCTCCCAGATCGACCCCGCCAACTTCCGGCGCGTCGCCCAGACCGCCGAACGCGGCCTGTTCGACGCGTTCTTCCTGGGGGAGGGGCTGCGGCTGCGCGAGGTCGACGGCCGGATCCACGACCTCGACGTCGCCGGACGGCCCGACGCGATCACCCAACTCGCCGCGCTGGCCGCCGTGACCGACCGGGTCGGCCTGGTGAGCACCTCCAACACCACTTTCAACGAACCCGCCGACCTCGCCCGCCGCCTGTCCGGCCTCGACCTGCTCTCCGAAGGCCGCGCCGGCTGGAACGTGGTGACCACCGACAACGCCTGGACCGGCGCCAACTTCCGCCGTGGCGGCTACCTCGACCACGCCGACCGCTACCGGCGCGCCGAGGAGTTCCTCACCGTCGCCCGCGCGCTCTGGGACGGCTGGACGGACGGGGCCGTGTCCGACTCGGCCGGCGCCCCGGCCTGGGCGGCACCCGACGCCGTACGCCAAGTCCGCCACCAGGGACCGCAGTTCGACGTCGACCTCGCACCCACCCTGCCGCGCAGCGCCCAGGGCCACCCGGTGATCTTCCAGGCCGGGGACTCCGGCGAGGGCCGCGACTTCGCCGCCCGCAACGCCGACGTCATCTTCTCCGCGCACGGCAACGACTTCGACGACGCGCTCGCCTTCGCCGACGACCTGCGGGCCCGGCTGCGGGCCGTCGGCCGCCCCGAGGACGACCTGCGCATCCTCCCGGGCACCGAGATCATCATCGGCGCCACGGAGGAGGAGGCCCTGGAGAAGAAGCGCTGGATCCGCTTCCAACAGGTCACCCCGCAACCGCGTTGGGTATCGCCGGACTGCTGTGGGGCATCGACCTCTCCGGCCGCGACGCCGACGGACCGTTGCCCAAGGAGGACCCGGTCGTCGCCGAGAACGACGGTTCCTTCGGCGCGCGGCGGATCGCCGACCCCCGCCAAGTCGTCGCCGAATGGCGGGAGAAGGCCGACGCCAACCGATGGTCGCTGCGCGAGACCGTCATCGCGCTCGGCCCCCAGCGCGGCCATGTCGGCACCCCGGCGGCCCTGGCGGACAAGTTCGCCCACTTCGTCCGGCACGGCGCGGTCGACGGCTTCAACGTCACGCCGTACCTGATCCCCGACGGCCTGGACGACATCGTCGACCTGCTCGTCCCCGCACTCCAAGAACGCGGCGTCTACCGCACCGACTACACCGGTACGACGCTCCGTGAACACCTGGGCCTGCGCGAACCCCTCGCCCGCCGAGCTCCGTAGACCAACTCGGTACTTCCTCCCGCACGGTCACCGCTCGTCAAGGAGGCGCAGGCCCAGGGGAGTTGCCGAGTGCCGTACGAACTGGCCCTCCCGGCGACTGGCGACCAGGCCTCCCTCGCGCAGGATGCCGAGCTGGTAACTGGCGCTGGGCAGCGCGATGTCGGCCGCCGCGGCCACCTCGGACGTCGTCCGCGCGCCATGGCCGGCGAGATGCGCCAGGACGACCGTGCGGGTACGGCCCAGCAGCCGCTCCAGCCCGTCCTGGCTCGCGCGGACGATCTCCAGGGGATGCTTGGCGACCGGGTAGACCAAAACCGGCCCGAGCGTGGGGTCGGCCAGCGCGGTGGGTCTGCGCCAGCAGAAGTACGACGGGACGAGCAGCAGGCCGCGTCCTTCGAGGTGGAGTTCCCGGTCGACGGGATAGTCCACCTCGAGGACGGGAGCCTGCCAACGGGCGTGCGGGCGCAGCGTGTTGAGCAGCGCGGAGGTGCCGCCGTCGAGGAGCGCGCGGGACCGCAGTTCGACGTCGTTGCCGACGGCTGTCCGGACGCGCGGCCAGTACGGTTCGAGCAGCGTCCTGGCGGACAGTTCCATGGCCCGGGTGAACGTCACCAGGCCTTTGGAGCCAGGCCTGTCGAGGGTGGACACCCAGGGCGGCAGCGGCCGCGACTCGGCGAGCCGGGACAGCTCACGGGTCAGCCGGGTGCGGGAGGTGGCCCGCACCTCGTCGAGTCCGACGGCCAGATCGCCGCCCGGGGCCGACGGCGTGAGGAAGTCGGGGATGTAGCCCACCGAGGGAATCAGCGTCTGCAACGGCAACAGGGCGCGCCGGGCCCGCGGATCCGCCGCCAGCCCCTCGTGCACCGACCGGCGCCAGTGCCCGAACTCGAGCGCCCCCTGCCGCGTGTCCAACCGGCAGACACCGCACACGAGTTCCCAGAGAACGTGCGGCCGGCGGGCGACCCGGATGTGCTGCAGGTCCCGCGAGGTGAAGTGGATACGGAGCATGCGGCCTCTTTCCCGCTCGACATCGGTACGCAGTGTCGGTGAGGGGTACGGCCGCGCGAGAACCGGCGCGCCCCCAAAAGGGGGACGGCTGAGGGGCGTGCATGGTTGTCGAAGGGGGCCGTGTCAGGCCGCGCCTCCCCGCTCACGGGGTGTCTTCTGGCCGGCCTCGACGGCCACCGGCAGCCGGTTCTCCGCCGGCGGCAGCGGGCAGGTGGCCAGGTCGGTGTAGGCGCACGGCAGGTTCGTCGCGCGGTTGAAGTCCAGGACGACCGTGCCGTCGGCGGCCGGCGGGGTGAGGGCGAGGGCCCGGTTCGCGGCGTAGGTGGTCACCCCGGAGGTCGCGTCGGTGAAGAGCAGCAGCAGGCTGCCCGGCCCCCGTCCGGGGAACGCGGTCAGGGCCAGCGGGCGCCCGTCCAGTTCGAACTCCACCCGGCCCGGCGCGTCGTACACGTGCTCCAGCCCCTCGACCGCCGCGCCCACGGTCGTCGGACGCGGTGTGTCGAAGGCCGTGTAGCGGCCCTGGACCACCCAGCGGGGATCCGGCGCGTAGGCGGGCGTACCGGCGAAGTCGGTGCGCAGCGGCGCGTCAGGGTGCCGGGGCCGCACGATGTCGTTCCCGCCGCGCTTGGCGACCTCGATCACGGCATCGCCCCAGACCGCGTTCACCCCGCCCCGCTCGGGCAGCACGCCGAAGCGGTGCTCACCCCGCACCGGCGTTCCGTCCACGACGAGTTCCTCACCGTCGTCGAGGGTCACGGCGACCCCGTCCGCGTCGGTCCACCAGGCGCCCGGCGCGTCCGGGAACCGCTGCGGCCGCTCGTCGAGCCAGTGCAGCCCGGTGATCGCGAGGAACCCGTGCGGAGCGGCGAGCCGTTCCTCCTGCCCGCGATACCACTCCAGCCAGTCCTGGGTGAAGGCCTGGAGATCCGTCGTGGTCAGGTCAACGGTCATGGTCGTCGCTCCTTCGTGGTGCGGGCCCCGGCCTCGAAGCGGGGTCGTACTGGTGCCAACCCCGGTGGCCGGGCGAGGGATTCCGCTTCGTGTGTGACAGCTTCATGTCGGCCGGGGCACCTTCCACCCGTACGTGGGACGGCATTGTTCGATTTCAAGCCGCTAGCATTTCCTCCACGTCGAGCCATGAAATTGCATGACGGGATTTCATGGGGCTGTCATGTGTGCGAGCCGAAAAGCGGGCTTGTCGAACGGAGAGGGTTCTTCTCTGATGCAGAACTTCACGAACGGAATGGCGTCCGACCTCATCCCGGGAACATGGGTGAAGAGCCGCATGTCCGAGGCGAACGGCATGTGCGTCGAGCTGGCCGCACTGCCCCGGGGCGGTGTCGCCGTACGGAACTCGACCGACCCCGCCGGACCCGCGCTGATCTTTACCGCCGAGGAGCTGAACGCATTCCTCGACGGCGCGAAGAAGGGCGAGTTCGACACCCTCGGTCGTCCCAACTAGGCCTCGGAGTAGACAAGTTCGGGCAACTCCTCCGGCCCGGGCATGCCATCATGTGAAGGTGGCTGCCCGTTGTGAGGAGAAGGCGTGTCCCCGGATCCGATTCCGATCAATCGTCTGGCCCGGCATACGGCCGGGCCGGACACGACGAAGACAGCCGCCATCATCATGCTCGGCCTGGCCGTCAAGGAATTGCGCGATGCGGCCGGGCTCACACAGAAAGAGCTGGCGAAGGCCATCCTTGTTTCCAACTCGACGATCAGCCGCCTGGAAAACGCCGACTCCATGCCCGAAAAGCGCACGGTCGAAGCGGTCATGGCCTATCTGAAACTCGACGGACCGGCCCGGGACAAGCTGACGATGTTGTTCTCCCGCGCCCAGGAACCGGAATGGTTCCAGAACAGATTCGACGACTGCACCCCCGATTACCTGCGGCGGCTCCTCGGCCTCGAGTCCGTCGCCATCGGGCTCACCACGTACGACGTACGTCTCGTGTCGGGCCTGTTGCAGACTCCGGAGTACGCGAGCTGCATCCTCCGCACGGGCCTGCACCTCACGGAGTGGGACAGCCCCGAGATGGAGCTGCGGGTCGCCATGCGCCGGGAGCGTCAGGAGCGGGTGTTCGGCCAGGCCGAGCCGCCGCGCTGCGTGTTCCTCATGGACGAGTCCGTCCTGCTGCGGCGGGCCGGCTCGGACCAGGTGATGCGCGACCAGATGCGCCACCTGGCGGCGATGGCCCGACTCCCGCACATCACCGTCCGGTTCGTGCTCCTCGACCGGATGATCGCGGGCAACGAGGCCTCGATGGCCGGCGGCATGGCCCACCTCCAGTTCGGCCGCGGCGGCCTTCCCGACCTCGTCTACGTCGAGGGCTACCGCAAGGCCGACTACTACAACAAGCCCGCGCTGAGCGCCGAGGAGCGGGCGAAGCCCTGGCCGACGAAGGAGAACGACTTCGAGCGGCACCTCCAGCTCCTGCTGCGCATCCAGGGCGAGGCATGTGCCTCACCCATGGAGAGCCGACGCATGCTGGACGAGGCCGTCGAGCGGTATTCCTAAGAGTTGTCCCGTAAATGACCTTCGGCGTGGTGAGGGTGCGGACGGCCGCTGCGGGGACGCGTTGTCTATCCGGCGAGGTTTAGGTTGTGCAGGCGGGCGATGCCAAGCATGGCGTGGTGAACTCCATCTCCCTTGAGGCGGCAGTCCCGCAGGATCTTCCAGCACTTCATGCGGGCGAGGACGTGCTCAACGCGGGCTCTGACCTGCTTGTGGGAGGTGCTGTGTGCGACTTTCCAGTCGGGCAGTTCCTCACCCGTGCGGCGGCGGTGGGGCATGACCAGGCCGGTGTCCGGATAGCCGCCGTCCGCGATCGTCATCGTGTTGCCGACTGCGTCCTTGGCGCCAGATTCCGCCCATGCCTTGCAGTCATTGCGGTTGCCGGGCAGGGGCCGACCGACCACGACGACCAGGCGACTGTCGGCGTCGATGACGACCTGGTGGTCGGTGGAGTAGCGGTGGTTCTTGGACTGCTCGGCAATCGTATGGTCGCGGGCAGGGACCAGGGGTGCCATCCACTATGAGCACGGTGTCCTTGCGGAACCGCTGACGCGGTTGGAGCGCGAGCAGTGGCCCGAGCTGGGCGACAACGCGGTCCGCGGCGGACTTCGAGACGCCGAACAGCAGGCCAAGCTGACGCAGCGTCAAGTTCGTGCGCCAGTACGCCGCGACCAGCAGCACCCGGTCCTCCAGCGGCAGGCCACACGGCCGTCCGCGCCGTACTTCGTCAGCGCCCTCGCTGCGCAGTGCGGTTACCAACTTGCCGAAGTAACGCGGACTCAGCCCGGTGAACGGGGCTGTCCAGGACGGCTCGGGCGCCGTGATCACACCAGCCACAGCAAGATCCTCTCACTGTGACCAGTAGTTACGGAACACCCCTTAGTTGCAATGCCGTTGTTTTAGTTCCGGGCGTACGCTGCTGCGTAGTGCTTCCCGGGGGTGGTGCGGGTGTCTGCGGATGTCGGCGAGTTATCGGGGCTGGGGCTGCTGACCTGGGTGTATCGGCCTGGGTTGGTGGATCGTGTGGTGGCTGCCTGTGGTCGTGCGGAGCATCGTAGACGTCTGCTGCCAGCCCGGCTGGTGGTGTATTTCGTGCTCGCCCTTGCCCTGTTCTCGCCGGCTCCGTATCTGGAGGTGATGCGGCATCTGGTCGAGGGCCTGCGGAGCCAGGGGCTCTTGGGCGAGTGGCGCATCCCTGCGAAGTCGTCACTGTTTCGGGCCCGCCAGCGCCTGGGATCGGAGCCGTTGCGGGTGCTGTTTGCCACGACCGCGAAGCCGATGGGCACCGAGGCCACTCCGGGTTGCTTCTGGCGGGGGCTGCGGCTGCTGGCGGTGGACGGCACTTGCTGGGACGTGGCCGACAGTGCGGCGAATGAGGCCGCGTTCGGCCGTCCCGGAAACAGCCGCGGCCACGGCAAGTCCGGCTTTCCCCAAGTGCGGATGGCATGCCTGATCGAGGTGGGCACCCATCTCGTGCTGGATGCGGAGTTGGCCGGCTGTCGCACCGGCGAAGTGACCCTGGTCAGCCGCCTGCCACGCTCCTGTGGGCCCGGCGAACTGGTCCTTGCAGACAGGGAGTTCCTCGGCGTGCCCATGTGGAGAGCCTTCACCGACAGCGGTGCCGATCTGTTGTGGCGGGTGCCCGCCAACAGGATCCTGCCCGTGGAGCGGATGCTGCGGGACGGATCGTGGCTCTCGCGCATCCACGCCACCACCGACCGCGCGCACCGTGATCCGGTCACGGTGCGGGTGGTGGCCTACCAGCTGCACGGCACCGGCCGCAAAGACGAGGACTACCGGCTGGTGACCACGCTGCTCGATGCCCGTCGCTATCCCGCCCGCCAGCTGGCTGCGCTCTATCAGGAACGCTGGGAGGTGGAGGCTGTCTTCGCCGAGCTCAAGACCCATCAACGCGGAGCCCGCGTCGTGCTCACCAGCAAGACGCCCGACGGTGTCCTGCAGCAGATCTGGGCCCACCTGCTGGTCCATCACGCGCTGCGTGAGCTGATGGTGAGAACCGCGGCCACCCGCGGCCTGGACCCGGACCGGGTCTCCTTCACCGAAACCCTGCGCTCCGCCCGGCGCAGCGTGACCGTCACGCCGGGCAGTTTTTCCCCCTGAGCTGCTGGTCAGATCCCTTGTCCTGCTCCAACACGACCTGCTCGAACGCCTCCTGCCACGCAGACGCCTACGCAGTCAGCCCCGCGTCGTCAAACGCAAGATGTCCAACTACCTGCTCAAACGGGCCGGACACCACACGTGGCCCCAACCCACCCGCACCGGCGCCCGAGCAGTCCGCATCCAACGACCCCAACCCTCAACCACGTAAAGCAACGGCATTGCCCTTAGTTGATGATTTCGGCGCGGTCATCCAGACGGATTGCGGCCAGCCGGTCTCGCCACATCTGGAGAGCTTCGGGTGTCTGTCGCGTCCAGTCGGTGACCTCGGCAACGATCCGGAGGGGTTCCCTGCTGCGATAGGAGCGAGTGGGATTGCCAGGGAACTTCTTGTCGGTGACGTTTGGATCGTTCTCGAACTCCCCGGTCGGTTCGACGGCATACACTCGCGGGGCCCCGTCGCCGACGGCGAGTTCGGCAGCGAGTCCCGCGCCGTCGCGCAACGCAGTGAAGTAGATGTGGTTCATCACGATTTCGGGCCGGTAGTTGGAACGGAAACCGGCGGTGAGGTGATCTCCGACCCGCAGCTCGGCCTTTGTGCCGTGAAAGAACGGCCCCTCGTCCAACGCCTCGTCCATCGCCGCAGGCTATCAAACCAAGCTGTCGTGACGTCGAGCTATTCAGGACGGCCCGGACGCCGTGATCACACCAGCACAGCAAGATCATCTATCCCTGGTCAGCAGTTACGGGACAACTCTTAGCTGCTGAGCAGGGTGCGTCACCGGGGTGGCACTTTCCCCAGCCCGCCGAACTCGGTCCACTCGATGCTGCGTTGGCGCTGCTGGAGCTCGGAGTCGGGACGCCAGTCGGTCACGTCGACGAGTCCCGGATGCTCCACGACGATCCCCTCGAAGATCTCCGCCACGTCGGCCGCCTCCCGGACCCTGCCCCAATGGCCCCCGGTCTGGACCCGCATGAGTTCGGTGACGTCGTCGCGGACCTTGGGGTCGTCGCTCACGAGTTGGCACACGACGACGAAGCTGCCCGGGACGAGCTTGTCAACGACCCGCTCCACCAAGGCCTTTGGGCCGGCGCTGTCCGGCAGACAGTGCAGTACGGAGATGAACAGGGCGGCCGCCGGCTCGGTGAAGTCGATGAGCCGGGTGAAGTCAGGGTGTCCGAAGATGGTGTCGGTGTCCGTCATGTCGACCGACAGGATCGCGGTGTTGTCGTTCTCGTCGAGCAGGGACTGGCCCAGCGACAGGACCACGGGATCGTTGTCGATATAGACGACGTGGGAATCGGGGTCGACTTCCTGTGCGATCTGATGCACATTCCGCTGCGTCGGAAGACCCGAGCCGAAGTCGATGAACTGCCTGATCCCGTGCTCCTCGGCCAGCACCCGGACCACACGCTGGAGAAACCACCGGTTGTTCAGTGCGATCTCACGCGAGGTGGGTGCCACCTCGAGCAATAACTCGCAGGCATTCCGGTCCGCTTCGAAGTTGTTGCTGCCGCCCAGCAGCCAGTCGTACATCCGCGCCGCGCTGGGCAACGACAGATCGACATGATTGTGCTCCACCAACGGCCCGTCCCCTCGCCGAATCCGCCCCACCCGAAGTGGAGTTGCCCATCCTAGGAGCGCAGCGCTCGGCGGCACCAGCGCTGATTCGGGTGAAGCGTGGCGCGCGATGGCGAAAGGCCGGCGGATCGCAGTGACCGCGGGGAGACCGCGTGCGCCGGAGGGGTCACAGGTGCCTCAAGGGTGCTTCCGTGTCGCCGAGTTGAGGGAGGGCCCGACGCGCGGCGGTGAGCGCCGCCTCGACCGCGGACGGTTCGACGCCCATCAACTCGGCCGCCTCCGCGACGGGGAGTCCCAGCAGGCGGCACAACACCACGCTGTCCGCGGACGCGTGGGGGAGCCGTTGGTACAACTCGGCCAGAACCGGGTTCTGCGCGGCGACGCGCTCGCCCTGCCGCTCCACCTGAAGCCGGAGTTGTCCCCAGACCTCGGCCGCGGGGCAGGGCCCGCTCATGAGCCGCTGCCAGCCTTCGCGGGCGGACGCGAGCGTGGCTTCCACGGCGGCCGAGGAATGTGCGCCCGTGGACAGGCGAGCTCCGGCGTAAAGCGTGTAGCGGGGGCGGTTCCGTTCGGCGAATGCCGCGAACCCGAGGTCCGCGATCACCGGATCGACCGCCGATGACGTAAGACGGCCGGTGCGGAATCGGTTGGGTGGCACGGAGGAATGAGAGGCTCCTCGAAGGCGAGCTGTTGCGTTCCCGGGGATTTCGACCGAACGCTTTCCCGGGGCGGGCCCCTCAATCGGGCCCAAAAGGAAACTACCGCGCGGAACAGGATGGCTGAGCGGCTCCGGCCCTCCATGCAAAGTCATTTTTGCGCACTGAACATTGCGATCGGGCGAGGTCGAATTCCATTACGCTTCGATCATTTCCGGTCGGTCGCGGTGCTGATCGTGCACCCGGCCGCACTCCCTCGACCTCGTTGTCCTCCTGGACCGTGGCCTTGAAGCCGTCGTCCGTGAAGGTCGGCATGGCGCAGTCCGTGTGGTGCTGGGGACCTCGGTTCTCGTGTGTTCCTAAGAAGTCATCTCATTTGGTGAGTCTGCGGTAGCAGATGAGGGTGCAGGCGATGCTGGTGAAGGCCAGGAAGTGCTCGGCCTTGCGCTCGTAGCGGCGGTGCAATCGGCGGCATCCAGCGAGCCAGGACATCGTGCGTTCTATGGTCCAACGGTGGCGGCCCAGACGGGTCGAGGAGTCAATGCCTCTGCGGGCGATGCGGTGCCGGATCCCTCGGCTGGATAACCATCGCCGCAGGTGGTTGTAGTCATAGCCCTTGTCCGCGTGGAGTTTGCGGGGCCTGCGCCGCCGGGGTCCCCGGCGGGATCGGATCGGCGGTATGCCCTGCACCAAGGGGATCAGTGCCTGGCTGTCGTGCGTGTTGGCGCCCGAGATGCCGATGGACAGGGGCAGTCCGGTGCGCTCCGTGATCAAGTGGATCTTTGACCCGTACTTACCCCGGTCTACAGGATTCGGACCTGTCAGTTCCCCTTTTTCAGGGCCCGCATGTTCACCGAGTCGATCGCGCACCGCGACCAGTCCAACTCGCCACGGGAGCCGAGTTCGTCGAGCACCAGACGGTGGAGTCTGGCCCACACCCGGGCCTTCGACCACTCGGTGAAACGCCGGTGAGCCGTCGCGCCGGACGGCCCGAACGACGCGGTCGGCAACTGCTGCCACGTGCAGCCCGAGGTCGCCACGAAGACGATTGCGGCCAGCACTTCGCGGTCACCGTGCCGGCGTCGGCCCCCACCCTGGGGCCGCGAGGGCGCATCCGGCACCACCCGCTGGAACAGTTCCCACAACTCATCCGGCACCAGCCGCTCAACGATCCTCGCCACGACTGCCAGCTTACCCAACCAAATGAGATGACTTCTAAGGGTGCTCTGCGGGAGTCCGGGACGCCGCACGGCAACAGAACACGTCGAACACGTGCACACGACGCGAGGGCCAGAAGCCCGTCAGTGTCGTGGCGAAGGTCTGCACCCGACCAGTGAACCCTCCCGTGCCGGAAACTGGCAAGGAGCGGTCCGCCGCATCAGCCTCCCCGGGGCCGCCTACCCCCTACGGATCACGGAGCAAGGGATGAGCACCTTCCCCACCGCACGAGACGTCAGGACCACCCCCGAAGGACTCCTGTGGGAGCCGAGCCCACGCTGGGTACGCGGCCGCAAGGGCGACACCACCGTCGTGGACAGCAGGCACCCCGTCCTCGTATGGGAACCGGACGTACCCGTACCGACGTACGCCTTCCCGCACGACGAGGTCCGCGAGGACCTGCTCCGCCCGGCGAAGAACCCCCCGACCGGCACACACACCGGATCACGGATCTTCTACGACCTCGAGGTCACCGGCGAGTCGGTGGCGAACGCGGCCTGGACCTACCCGGCTAACGACCTGTCCGGGCACATCGCCTTCGAGTGGTTCCGGCGGGTCGGCCGGGGCCTGGACCACTGGTACGAGGAGGAGGAAGAGATCTTCATCCACCCCCGCGACCCGCACAAACGAGTCGATGCCATCCCCAGCAGCCGTCATGTCCGGGTCGAGATCGACGGCACGGTCGTCGCCGACACCAACCGCCCGGTCCTGCTCTTCGAGACCGGTCTGCCGACCCGGTACTACATCCCGCGCGAGGACGTCCGCCTGGACCTGTTCGAGGCGACCGACCACAGCACCGGGTGCCCCTACAAGGGCACCGCCGCGTACTGGTCGTGGCAGGGCGAGGCCGGCGTTCCCGGTGTTCCGCCGAACATCGTCTGGAGCTACCCGGAGCCGCTGCCCGCGGTCGGCGCCGTGAAGGATCTCCTCGCCTTCTACAACGAGGCGGTCGACATCGTCGTGGACGGCGAGACCCTGGAGCGCCCGGTCACGCCGTTCACCGAGACGCTGGCGGAGCAGTCGCCGACGTGACGGCACCGGTGAAGTCCGGACCCGTTGCTGCGAGTTGAGGTGAAACACCGCCGACAGGGCAGTCGACATTGATGGAGAGTCACACAAAGGACGAGAAGAAGCAGAAGCCGAAGCGAAAAGTGCTCGATCTGACCGCTGTGCAGGTGGTGGCGAGTGCGCTCGCCACCGTGGTGGGCGCGGTGCTGGCGTCTCTGCTGGGGGTGACCGGGACGATCATCGGCGCCGCCGTGGTCAGCACCAGCGCCACCACCGGCGCGGCGGTGTTCCAGCACGCTTTCCGGCGGACGGGCGAAGGGATCCGCAGAAGAGTGCCGTCGGTGGCGATGGCGCTGACGCCGAGTGAGGAGCGGGCCGTCCAACGCGCGGACGCCCGGGCGGCGTTCGCCGCACCGGACGACCCCTCGGCCGGTGCCGCGACACTGTCCGACGAGGAGTCGGTCACTGTCTATCGGGCCCGTCGTAGCGGCTCCTTCTGGAAGACCATCGGCTGGAAGAAGTTCGCCCTGGCGACCGGCCTGGTGTTCGCCCTGGCGATGGTCACGGTGACCGTGGGGGAAGTGATCATGGGCAAGCCGATAGCGGCGGCGGTCAGAAACGAATCCGGTACGGGAACCTCGCTGGGCGGCGGTTCGGCGGGAACGCACGCTCCCGCGAACAGCCCGACGCCCACGCCGCTCACGTCCAGCAGCGCGGGGTCGCACTCGGACGGCACCGCCTCACCGTCCGCGAGCACGGAGCCGGAGACCAGCTCAAGCTCCGTCGCCCGCCCGAGCCAGAGCGCAGCCTCCAGTCCCGCGGCCTCGGCGCCGGCCGTGCCGTCGGCGGGCGGCGACGCCGTGAACAGCCCCGACGCCACCGCCCGTTGAGCCGGCCCGACCCTACTGAGGGGGCTGGTACGCGTCGGCCAGCACCCGGTGACCGGGATGGCCGGGAAGGTCCAACTGCCTGCCGAAGCGCCGCGAGGCGAGCAGCGCGAGCAGCGCCGTGAGCGCCGCCAGTGCGGCGAGTACGGCCATCAGCCCGGCGAACCAGGACGGCGCGGCAGTGGTCCCCAGCGCCTCGGAGAGACGTGGGGAGTGGAACCGCCCGTCGAACAACTGAAGGGCGGCCAGCGCGGCCGGCACCACCATGGACACGGCGAGCACGGACAGGCCGCCGTGGAGGATCACCGCAGGTGCCAGCAGGACGCACAGGATCGAGACACCCAGCGCGAACCCGAAGGCGGTGCCGGAAGCTCCGTCACGGTGCAGCGGGAAGTACGACAGCCCGCACAGCACGAGCGTCGCCGCCGCGATGAACCTCGGCCAGAGCGGGGGAGCGGCCCGCCGGGGCGCCGTACGCGGACGGCGTGGACGGTGTTCACGAGCAGCCGGACGGTGATCCGTACTTTCTGGATCGTTCGCCTCGTGCACCGGAGCGGCGGCCGTAGCGGTGTACTGGTCAGCCGCCCGTCCCGAGCTACGAGCGGATGCGTCCTGTTCCTCGGCCAACCGGCCGATCAACTGGACGAGTTCCTCGACGGGCCTGCCCGCCGCGGCCCGCACCGCCTCCTCGCCGCAGTGCGGTTCCAGCGGAGCCCGTTGCAGCAGGGCCATCAGCCGGGTGACGTCCTCCACGGGCCTGTTCTCGGCGGCCGCGCGGATCGCCTCGTCGGCGCTGTCGGGATGGCGCGGCGGCTGGGTCAGCAGGGTCACCAGGCGCGTCACGTCCTCCACGGACCGGTCGACACCGACCGCCCGCAGGGCGTCGGCAGTGGCCTGGGCGTACTTCGGCGACTGCTCCAGCAACGTGATGAGCTGGAGGACCTCGTCGAGCGGCCGGTCGGAGACGGCGGCGTGCACCAGGCGGTGCACGGGATCTGCGTTCTCGCCCTCGGGACCGGTCTGGGCGGGACCCTCTTGCGACGGACGCGACGTCGGCGGCGATCCGTCGGCCGGCCCGCCGTCGGAGGGCGCGAGCGGGTGGGGTGCGGTGCCGTGAGGTATGTCGGGTCGGTCCGGGCTGGGCGAGAAAGAGCGGGTGGTCATGCTCGGCTCCATGAAGAGGGTGATGCTGCTATCGCCCCCCGAAGCGCGATGAACAAGCTGATCCCGTCCATTACTAGGTCTCCGCCCGCCACCACGCCACGCGAGTACGCCACCCGTGTGACCCCGGCCCACCCGCCCGGACACCTTCGCGAGACCCGCGCCTCGTCCCGCGTGAACGGCTCTGTCAGGAGCTGTACGGGGAACGGGCCTGATTGACGGCCCCGAGAGACGCGCCGTACTCTCCCCCTGTAGTGATGGCATAAGGAAGCTGGTGGAATTCCAGCACGGTCGCGCCACTGTGAGCCCGCCGCCGGAAGGTGGAGGGCGAGTCAGACACTGAACCTTCACTCGCCCGTACACGCAAGGGACGCACGATCCCGAAGGAGGGCTCACCTTGAGCAGCAGCATTTCCACACCCCGTCCGGTGTCCACGCCGGTTGTCCTGCCGGTCTCGAAGTCGATCGTCTGGCTGGTCGGCACCGCGCTGATCGCGCTGGCCGTCTACTACTTCATCGGTGTCGACCAGGGCGCCGTGTCGGTGTTCGGCAACGACATGCACGTCCACGAGTTCGTCCACGACGCCCGCCACTTCCTCGGCTTCCCCTGCCACTGACCCTCCGCCGGCACCCGGACGTACGGACAACTCGACATGGAAAAGAAGCTCATACTGCGCGGCATACTCGCCGGCGCAGTCGCGGGCCTGCTCGCGTTCGTGTTCGCGCGGATCTTCGCCGAACCACAGATCGCCAAGGCCATCGACTACGAGAGCGGCCGTGACGCCGCCCAGAACGCCCTGGACAAGGCGGCCGGCCTGCCCGTCGAGGGCCACGAACATGAACTCTTCAGCCGCACCATCCAGGCCAACGTCGGCATCGGCGCCGGCATGATCCTCTTCGGCATGGCGATGGGCGCCCTGTTCGCCGTCGCCTACGCCGTCTGCCTGGGCCGCACCGGCGGTCTGCGGGCACGCAACCTGGCGCTCCTCGTCGCGGGTGGCGGCTTCCTCGGCATGTACCTGGTGCCCTTCCTGAAATACCCGGCCAACCCGCCCGCGATCGGCCACGAAGAGACCATCCAGCAGCGCAGCGCGCTGTACCTGATCATGATCGTGTGCTCCGTCGCCTTCCTCGCGGGAGCCGTCTACCTCGGCAAGCGGCTCCAGGCACGCTTCGGCAACTGGAACGCCACGCTCCTCGCCGGCGCCGCGTTCGCCGTCGCGATCGGGATCGTCATGCTGCTCCTGCCGCAGCTCGGCCATCTCTCGTACAACAAGGCCAACTTCGGCAACCAGGCCACCGAGACACCGCTGCCGCTGAAGGACTCCAAGGGCACCATCGTCTACCCGGGCTTCCCGGCCGACGTGCTGTTCAACTTCCGCTTCTACTCCGTCGCGGCCCAGCTCATCCTCTGGACGGCCCTCGGCCTGATCTTCGCGCCCCTCGCCGAACGCCTCCTCAACCCCACGCGCCCGGACGCCCCCGCACCCTCCCAGGAGCCGGACCCCGTCCCGGCGTGAGCGACGGGCTCTTCCACGACGAGCGCGGTGATCGATGCGATCACCGCGTTCGGTCCTTCTCCGCCTCACGGTTTGCGGGCGACTCCGACGTACAACGGGATCCGGTCGGTCTCGGCGCGTTGTGCGCCGGGCTCAGGGTGCCAATGCGCCGCGAGTTCCATGCCAGGTGAGACGAGCTCAAGTCCCTCGAAGAAACTGGTGAATTCGGCGCGTGACCGTACTTGGGCGGGTGTACCGCCCTTCCGGTAGGCCTCGACGACGCGCTCCCATGTCTCCGGATCGAAGTCTCCGGTCGCGTGCGAAAGTCCGCGTAGATCACCCGAGCACTGGGGTCGATCGCCCCAGTCGACGGGGTAGTTGTCCTTGCCGCCGAGGAAGTAGTCGTACATGCGGGCCGACTGGGGTCTGCCGGTGTCCATGTCGTCCGCGCTAAATCCTGCGTCCGTCACTTCGGATCTCCCGTTGAGATGTTGAGGTGTCGACGGCCGCGCATGCCCCACTGTCACCGCTCGCTGGCTCCCAACGGCCTTGGCCACGAGGTGAGTTCAGGCCCGCGAGTGCAGTGGGCACGGCTGCGCCGGCACCTTCGTGCCGACCCCCGGCGGGACCCGGCGATCGATCTTGATACGTTGTGCGGGCCAGTCGTGCCACAACCGAGGCCAGGGAATCCGGTGGAAATCCGGAACTGACGCGCAGCGGTGAGGGGGACGGGCGGGGCACTCGATGCCACTGGGGCGATGCGGGCCGGCCGAAGGAGTCGGTGCGTGACGTGCCGGGAAGGCGCCCCGTCCGGACGAACCCGAGTCCGAAGACCTGCTGGCGCCTTCTCGCCCTCGGCGAGGGGGAGTTCGTAGGCCAGGCTCCGCGTTCGAGCCCCGACAGGCAAGGCATGCCCGTGATCCGTACCGCCCCCGTCCCCCTGCGCCGCCGTACCGCGGCACTCCTCGTCGCACCCGCCCTGCTGCTCACCGCGTGCGGCGGGTCCGACGGCGACAGTGCCGACGGCGAGACCGAGAAGTCCGCCGCGGGCTTCCCGCTCACCCTCACCGACTGCGGGCACAAGGTCACATTGAAGGCGGCCCCCGAGCGGGTCGTCTCCCTCAACCAGGGCACCACCGAGATCCTGCTCTCCCTCGGCCTCGCCGACCGCATCGCCGGTACGGCGACCTGGACCGATCCGGTACTCAAGGGTCTGGAGAAGGCGAACGCGACCGTGCCGCGCCTCGCCGACAACGCCCCCTCCTTCGAGAAAGTCCTCGACGCCGAACCCGACTTCGTCACCGCCTCGTTCGTCTCGACGCTCGGCAAGGGTGGCGTCGCGACCCGCGAACAGTTCGAGAAACTGGGCGTGCCGACGTACGTCTCGCCGGCCGACTGCGCGGGCAAGGACAACGGCAGCGGCGGCGACGGTTCGCGCAGTACACCGCTCACGCTCGACACCGTCTACGGCGAGATACGCGACCTGTCGCGTGCGATGGGCGTCGAGGCGCGCGGCGACAAGCTCGTGGCCCGACTGAAGGAGCGGGTGCGTAAGGCCACCGCCGGTCTCGACGCCTCCGGCACCTCCCTCATGTACTGGTTCGCCAACTCCCAGTCGCCCTACCTGGCCGGCTGCTGCGGTGCCCCCGGCGCCATCACCCGTGCCGTCGGCGCCGAGAACGCCTTCTCCGACACCCACGACGAGTGGCCCCAGATCAACTGGGAGACCGTCGCCGACCGCGACCCCGACGTCATCGTCCTCGGTGATCTGACCCGCAAGTCACAGACCGCCGAGACCGCCGAGGCGAAGATCCACTTCCTGGAGACCAACGCGGCCACCCGCAACCTCACCGCGGTCAGGAAGAAGCGGTACATCCTGCTCAGCGGTCAGGCGATGAACCCGTCCATCCGTACCGTCGAAGGGATCGAGCAGGTCGCCGCCGGCCTGCGCGACTTCGGACTCGCCAAGTGACCCTCCGGACCCTGCTGTTGACGGGCGGCGGGCTCGCGGCGCTGGTGATCTCCGTGGCCTTCGCCGTGACCATCGGACCCGCCGACATCTCCACCGCCGACGTGTGGATGTCCGTGGCGTCCCACCTCGGCGGCGGCCACAGCACCCTCGCCCCGCTGCGCGACGGCATCGTCTGGGACCTGCGGATGCCCCGTACCCTGCTCGCCGCCGTGTGCGGGGCCGGGCTCGCGCTGTGCGGCGCGGTCATGCAGTCCCTGTTGCGCAATCCACTGGCGGATCCGTTCGTGCTCGGTGTCTCCTCCGGGGCCTCCACGGGTGCGGTGGCGGTCGTGGTGCTCGGTGCGGGCGGCGGGGCCGTGTCGCTGTCGGCGGGCGCCTTCGTCGGTGCCCTGCTCTCCTTCGGGCTGGTGATGCTGCTCAGCCACAGCCTCGGCGCGAGCATGGACCGGGTGGTGCTGTCCGGCGTGGCCGCGATGCAACTCTTCTCCGCGCTGACCTCGTTCACGGTGCTGACCTCGGCGGACGCCGAGACCACCAAGGGGGTGCTGTTCTGGCTGCTCGGCTCGCTCTCCGGTGCGGACTGGGGCCAAGTGGTGCTGTGCGCGGGCGCGTTGGCTGCCGTCCTGGTCGTCTGCCTCGGCCATGCCACCACCCTGGACGCGTTCGCCTTCGGTGAGGAGGCGGCGGCCGGGCTCGGCGTGAATGTGGCCCGCGCCCGGCTGATCCTGCTGTGCGCCACGGCGCTGCTCACCGCTGTCCTGGTCAGTTGCGCCGGGGCGATCGGCTTCGTCGGCCTGGTCCTGCCGCATGTCACCCGAGCGCTCACCGGTTCCGGGCATGTACGACTGCTGCCGGTCACCGCGCTGACCGGAGCCGTCTTCCTGGTGTGGGTGGACACCCTCGCCCGTACCGTCGTCGATCCCCAGGAGGTGCCGGTGGGGGTGGTGACGTCACTGATCGGCGTACCCGCGTTCGTAGTTGTGCTGCACAGGGGCCGGAGGAAGACATGAGCATCCCGGCGGACGGAGACATGAGCGCCGTCGGTCCGGACAGTGGCCTCCATGCCGACCGTGTCGCCCGCCGCACCGACGGCCGGCTCATCGTCGACGGCGTCACCCTCGTCCCGCGACCCGGCGAGACCGTCGGCCTCCTCGGCCCCAACGGGTCCGGAAAATCAACGCTGTTGCGTCTGCTCGCCGGGGTCCTTCCCGCCTCCGCCGGCGTCGTGACGCTGGACGGGCGGCCGTTGTCCGAGGTCGGGCGCCGGGCGACCGCCCGCCATATCGCCGGCGTCGAGCAACACACCCACACCCAGACCGAGTTGACCGTCCGCGAGGTCGTCGCCCTCGGCCGCATCCCGCACCGCCGTGCCTGGTCACCGGCGTCGGCCGCCGACGCCCGCGCCGTCACCGAGGCGCTGGAACGCACCGGGCTGACCGACCGTGCGGCCCAGTCCTGGCACACCCTCTCCGGCGGTGAACGCCAACGCGCCCAGATCGCCCGCGCGTTGGCCCAGGAACCCCGCGAACTCCTCCTCGACGAACCGACCAACCACCTCGACATCCAGCACCAGTTGGACCTGCTCGACTTGGTCGCCGACCTCCCGGTCACCACCGTGATCGCCCTGCACGACCTCAACCTCGCCGCGATGTACTGCGACCGCCTGCTCGTCCTGAACGCCGGCCGCACGGTGGCCGAGGGCACCCCGACCGAGGTCCTTACCCCGGCCCTCATCAAGGACGTCTACGGAGTCCATGCCGAGGTCGGTCATGGACCCGGGCATCCCGTGATCCGCTTCCTGCGGCGGGGGAGTGGGGTGGCGTAGCGGTGGGTGGCTCGTTCCTCCAACTGGCCGAGGCTCAGCCGGTGTTGGGCTAGTGCACGGAGAATCCGCCGTCCACGAAGACCGACTGGCCGGTGACATAGGCGGAGCTGCGGCTCGCCAGGAACACCACCGAGCCCGCGAAGTCCTCGGCGAGGCCGTTGCGACCGACCATGGTGCGCGCGGCCAGGGCCGCCACCTTCTCCGGGTCGGACGACAGCCGTTCGTTGAGCGGTGTCAGCACGAAACCCGGGACCAGGGTGTTGCAGGTGACGCCGTGCGGCGACCACGCCTCGGCCTGCGAGCGGGCCAGTGACTCCAACGCGCCCTTGGACACGCCGTAGGCGCCGCTCTGCACGAACGCCCGGTGTGCCTGCTGGGAGGTGATGTGGATGATCCGGCCGAAGCCCCGTTCGGCCATGCCGGGGCCGAAGCGTTGGCCCAGGAGATAGGGCGCCTCCAGGTTCAGCGCCATCGTGGTGTCCCACACCTCCTCGCTCAACTCGCCCATCGGCGGGCGCAAGTTGATGCCGGCGCTGTTCACGAGAATGTCCGGCTCCCCGAACACCTCGGCCGCGGCCTCCGCCGCCGACCGCACCCCGTCCCGGGTCCCCAGGTCGCCGCGCACCCAGGCCGCCCGGCAGCCCTCCGCCGTCAACTCGTCGACCGCGGCGGCCAGTTCCGGCTCCTTCCGCGCCACTACGACCACTGCGGCCCCCGCCCGGGCGAGAGCCCCGGCAGCGGCCCGGCCGATGCCGGAGCTGCCGCCCGTCACGACGGCGACCCGGCCGTCCAGCGAGAACAGTTCGGAGAGATAGTCGCGAGAGATCATTCCCGCAGCCTAGGCGCCACACGATTCCGGTCCCGAGGACGGACCCCTCGCACCTACGGCACCAACTAGGTACCATCGCTGTATGCCATCGTTGAATGTGTCTTTCACCGAAGAGGAACTCGAGGGAGTGCGCGCCGCCGCCGCGGCCGAGGGGAAGAGCCTCAAGCAGTACCTGCACGACCTCGGCGTCCGCGAGATGCAGCGCGGCCTGTTCGTCGCCGGCGCGTCCGCGTGGGCCGAGCGGTTGCGCGGCGAGTTCGACGACGCCTTCCCCGACGAGGTGCCGCCCGCCGAGCGAGACGGGGCCGCGGCCGCCTGATGCACCTGTACATCGACGTCTCCTGGCTGCTCGACGTCCAGGAAGCCGCCCTCGGCCACGAGGACATGTCGATCTCCGACTACTCCGCGCTCGTGGCCGCCGTGTCCCGGCACAAGACCAAGCTGCCGACACTCGCCGCGGCCGACCCGGACGCCGCCTGGCGGGCCGCCGCGCTGATGCACACCATCGTGCGCCTGGAACCGCTGCCGCACCGCAACAGCCTGTACGCCGCGTTCGTCGCCGCCCAGTACATGGGCCAGTCCGGCGAAGGCATCGACCCGCCCTACGGCGCCCTCTCCGACCTCGTCCGCAAGATCCGCGACACCCGTGTCGGCGTCCTCGCCGTCGCCGACCAGTTGCGGTCCTGGAAGGTCTGACCCGCACCGTACCGGCCCGGCACCGGTGAACCCGCGGCCGTGGCCCTGCGTAGGCTGTCTCCGTGTCCACCGTCCGTCTGCGTCGCGTCGCCGTCCTCGTGTTCGAAGGCGCCAAGCCGCTCGACGTCGGAATCCCCGCGCAGGTGTTCACGACACGGGCGAGCATGCCGTACGAGGTGCGGCTGTGCGGTGCGGCGCCGGGGCTGGTGACCGGGGGCGACGGGCTGTCGTACCACGTCGCCGACGGTCTCGACGCGCTGACCTGGGCCGACATCGTGTTCCTGCCCGGCTATCGGTTCCCGGAC
This sequence comes from Streptomyces sp. NBC_01478, assembly GCF_036227225.1. Lineage (GTDB taxonomy): Bacteria > Actinomycetota > Actinomycetes > Streptomycetales > Streptomycetaceae > Streptomyces. The sequence goes on from NZ_CP109444.1 coordinate 11,452,700, forward strand.
CGGGAGGACCCGCCGCAGGCCGTCCTCGATGCGCTGATCGCCGCGCACCACCGGGGCGCGCGGCTCGCCGCGATCTCGACCGGCGCCTTCGCGCTCGCCGCCACGGGGCTGCTCGACGGCCGGCGCGCCACGACGCACTGGCACTACACGCGGGCGCTCGCGGCGAAGTACCCGCTCGTCAACGTTGACGAGAACGTCCTGTTCGTCGACGAGGGCAGCGTGCTGACCTCGGCGGGCGCCGCCTCCGGTATCGACCTGTGCCTGCACATCCTGCGCGGCGACCTCGGAGTGGCCGCGTCCAACCACGCGGCCCGGCGCCTGGTCGCGGCCCCCTACCGCAGCGGCGGTCAGGCGCAGTACGTGCCGCGCAGCGTGCCCGAGCCGCTCGGTGAACGGTTCGCCGCCACGCGGGAGTGGGCGCTGCACCGGCTCGGCGAGCCCCTCACCCTGGACACACTGGCCCGGCAGGCCGCCGTCTCACCGCGCACGTTCTCGCGCCGCTTCGTCGACGAGACCGGCTACACCCCGATGCAGTGGGTCATGCGCGCCCGCATCGACATGGCCCGCGAGCTCCTCGAACGGTCCGAGCGCGGTGTCGAGCAGATCGCCGTCGACGTCGGTCTCGGCACCGGCGCGAATCTCCGGCTCCACTTCCACCGCCTCCTCGGCACGACGCCGAGCGAGTACCGGCGCACCTTCGCCCAGGGCGAGTAGCTCCACGCCAGGTGTGGCGAAATCCTTTTGAACCATGGCGATCACGCCACTGTCCGCGACGGTCACCGCGCGCGAGCCTGGTGGAGAACCGAAGGGACTCAACTCATGACTCGCATTGCCATCAACGGATTCGGCCGCATCGGACGCAATGTGCTGCGCGCCCTGCTCGAACGCGACAGCGACCTCGAGGTCGTCGCCGTCAACGACCTGACGGAGCCCGCCACCCTGGCGCGCCTGCTCGCCTTCGACACGACGTCCGGCCGGCTGGGCCGCCCCGTGACCGTCGACGGGGACACCCTTGTCGTGGACGGCCGGCGCATCAAGGTGCTCGCCGAGCGCGAACCGGCCGACCTGCCCTGGACCGCGCTGGAGGTCGACCTCGTCCTTGAGGCCACGGGCCGTTTCACCTCCGCCAAGGCCGCCCGCGCCCACCTCGACGCGGGCGCCCGGAAGGTACTCGTCAGCGCGCCCTCGGACGGCGCCGACGTCACGCTCGCGTTCGGGGTCAACAACGACGCCTACGACCCGGCCACGCACACGATCGTCTCGAACGCCTCCTGCACGACCAACGCGCTGGCACCGCTCGCCGCGGTGCTCGACGAACTCGCCGGTATCGAGCACGGCTTCATGACCACGGTGCACGCCTACACGCAGGAGCAGAACCTCCAGGACGGCCCGCACCGCGATCCCCGTCGCGCCCGTGCCGCCGCCGTCAACATCGTGCCGACCACGACGGGCGCCGCCAAGGCGATCGGTCATGTTCTGCCGAACCTCGACGGCAAGCTGTCGGGCGACTCGATCCGCGTGCCCGTACCGGTGGGCTCGATCGTCGAACTCAACACCACCGTCTCCCGCGACGTGACCCGCGAGGACGTGCTGGCGGCCTACCGCACGGCGGCCGAGGGCCCCCTCGCGGGAGTCCTCGAATACTCCGAGGACGCGCTCGTCTCCTCCGACATCACCGGCAACCCGGCCTCGTCGATCTTCGACTCCGCCCTCACCCGCGTCGACGGCCGCCATGTGAAGGTCGTCGCCTGGTACGACAACGAGTGGGGCTTCTCCAACCGGGTGATCGACACACTCGAACTCCTCGCCGCGGGCTGATCGAGCGCGCGGGGGCTCGGAAGCGCGGGGCGTCACCGGGACGTGCGGCGCCGTGCCGTACTGTCCGGCCATGCCCACGTCGCCCGGCCCCGATCCGCTTCCGCCCACCGCATCGCGCCGGGCCCGTCAACTCGGGCTCGGCGTCGGCCACTTGCCCACGGGACCACACAACGCGCTCACGGACGTGCCCGGCATCCGCGTCGGCCACACGACACTGATCCGCCCGCCGCGCGTGCACAGCGGCGTCACCGCGATCGTGCCCGAAGGCGTGGGCCCCGACAGTCCCTTGCCCGCCGGGGTGTTCGCGGGCAACGGCTACGGCAAGCTCCTCGGCACCACACAGATCGCCGAACTCGGCGCACTCGAGACCCCCGTGCTGCTCACCTCGACCCTGTCCGCCTTCCGGGTTGCGGACGCCCTGGTCGGCTGGATCCTGGAACGGCCCGAGGGCGCCGGCGCGCGGAGCGTGAATCCGGTGGTGGGGGAGTGCAACGACGGGCTCCTGTCCGACATCCGGTCGCGCCCGGTCCAGGAGGAGCATGTCCGTGCCGCACTCGACTCCGCGTCCGCCGGGCGGGTCGCCGAGGGGTCGGTGGGCGCGGGCACCGGGATGACCGCGCTCGGCTTCAAGGCCGGCATCGGCACCTCCTCGCGCCGGGTGCAGGTCGCGGGCCGGGAGGTGACGCTCGGGGTGCTGGCGCAGGCCAACTTCGGCGGCACGCTGCGGGTGTCGGGCCGTACGGTCGCTCCCGCCGACGTGGGTGTTCCCGCCGAGGCATCCGATCCCGGCCCGGAGACCGGCTCGTGCGTGATCGTGACCGCCACCGACGCGCCCCTGGACGCCCGCCAGTTGACCCGGCTCGCCCGCCGCTCGGTCTACGCGCTGGCCCGGGTCGGCGCCGGCTACGGCCACGGCAGCGGCGACTACGGCCTCGCGTTCGGCACCCGCCCCTTGGGCACACCGGCCGGGCCTACGGTGGTGCCCGACGCCGGGCTCGACCTCCTCTTCGGCGCTGTGCTGGACGCCGTAGAGGAGGCGGTCCTCAATTCGCTGTTGACGGCGACCGCTGTCACCGGTCCGTACGGGCACACGCGGTATCCGCTGCCTGCGGGGCCGCTTCTTGCCCTGCTGGGGTGATCACGGCGCCTGGAGGTCGCGCTGGTACCACGTGCCTTGCTTGCCGCCCAAGTCGGAGGGGTGGGCCGGGCCGACCGGGGTGAAGCCGGCTTTGGTCAGCACCTTCTGGGACGCGAGGTTCTGGTGGGAGGTGGCCGCTCTGAGCGTGCGCAGGCCGTGCCGTTCGGCCGCCAGGCGGCACAGTTCCTCGACGGTCGCGGTGGCCACGCCGTGGCCGGCCACGTGCTGGGCGACCCGGTAGCCGAGGTCCGCCGTGTGTTCCTCGGTGAGGTCGTACAGGTTGAATCTGCCGAGGACCGAGCCGTCCTCGGCCACGAGGACGTAGAAGGCGCAGACGCCGGCCTCCTGTTCGGCGAGCAGGGCTTCGTGGCGCGCGGCGAACTCCTCGAAGTAGCCGTCGCCGCGGTCGGAGATCGAGGCGGCGAACCAGGCGCGGTTCGCCAGCTCGAAATCCAGGACGGCGGGCGCGTGGTCGGCGCGCAGTAGCTGTAGTTCGGGCATCGGCCGGCTCCGTTCCGCCGTCACTTTCTGACGAGGAAGCATGTGCCGTCCGCGTCCCGTGTCTCCGGGACGCCGAGGTAGGCGAGGTCCTGGACGAAGCGCTGCCGGGAGACGGGAGTGTCGCCGGCCGAGTACAGGTAGTCCGAGTACATGCGCTCGGTGGGCTCCTGGCCGGACCAGGTCAGCTCCTCGGTCAACCAGCGCACCACGCCGGGATCGACCGGGCGGACCTCGCCGGAATCGAAGGTGTGATGGCACTGGGGGCATGCGACTTCGTTGGGCATGTGCGCCATTGAAGCCTCCAGCCACTTCCGCCACATCGGCCTGAGGTCGTAAGGGATGCCCGGGACGGTCCTCCGGGATGTCCCCTAGTGCTCGGGATGTCCCCTGGTACCACTACTGCGGTGGGCCACAGCCGGAGGGTCGCGCAGGTCGGTTCAGGTGTCCGAGGCAGGCGCGGCGGGCGGGGCGTCGAGCGCTGTCAGGGAGGCTCGGAGGGCGGCTCGGGAGGTGATGCCGAGTTTGGGGAAGAGCCGGTGCAGGTGGGAGCCGATCGTGCGGTGGGACAGGAACAGGCGGGCGCCGATCTCCCTGTTGGTGAGTCCGGTGGCGGCCAACTCGGCGATCTGCCGCTCCTGGGCGGTCAGCACCGGCATGGTCGAGTCGGGGCGGGGAGCGGTGGCGACGCCGGTGGCGCGCAGCTCGTTGCGCGCCCGCCGCACCATCGCCCGCGCGCCGATCCGCTCGAACGTCTCGACGGCGGCGCGGAGTTGGGTGCGCGCACCGGTGGTGTCGCGCGTGCGGCGCAGCCACTGCCCGTACGCGAGGTGGATGCGCGCCTGGTCCCAGGGATACCGGGCGGCCCCGGGCAGGGCGAGGGCCCCCTCGAAGAGCGCGCCGGCCCGGTCGTCGTCCGCCGCCACGGCCTCCGCCCCGGCCGTGATCAGGGCGATACGCGGGCCGATGCGGTGCAGGCCGGACCTCCGGGCGGCGGCGACATGTGCGCGGGCCTCGTCGACGCGGCCGGTGCGCATCGCCGCCTCGACCAGGTCCAGGACCATCCATCGGCCCGGGATGCCGGAACCGGGAGCGCTGGGTGGATCGATCCGGGCCACCTGGGCGTGGGCCTCCTCGAAGTCGCCCTGGCCCAGGGCCGCGAGATGACGCGCCGAGCGGGCGTACGCCAAGGTCACGCTCATACCCCGGGGCGCCGCCCAGGTGGTGGTCTCCTCGCTGCGGGCCTCGGCCAGGTCCACGTCACCGCGCAGCGCGGCACCGGACGCCAGCACGGCCCGGATCTGGCGCTCCCAGAAGGGATAGCCGTAGGCGGTCGCCAACTCCAGCCCCTCGAGGGCGAGTTCCTCGGCCTCGTCCCACTGGCCGTGCACATACGAGTCCTGGCAGAGCAGCATCAGCCCCGGTACGACCATGGCGACCGCGCCACCGTCGCGCTCCCGCTCGATCATGCCGCGGACCGTGTACCGGTGGCCGGACAGCGCGTCCAGCGCCACGGCGGCGAAGGCCAGCGGCACGATCTGCCAGGGCGCGGCGGCCGGAGGGAGCGCCGCGAACGCGTCGGCCAGGCGTTCCTGGAGGGAGCCCTGGGCGCGGGTCGGGTCGACATACGCGTCGTAGCAGAGCCGGAAGGGGGCGACCTGCTCCGGCCCGAACCGGGCCATGGCCGTCCTGAGCAGCTCCCACGGCTCCGGCCGCAGGGTGAACAGACTGACCAGCAGCAGCGCGTACAGGACGCCGTACTGGTCCCAGGCGTCCGGGCGGTCGGTGTCGGTCGCGTCGAGCGCCCGGGTCAGCAACCGGTACGCCGCGTCGACATCCCCTTCGTTGTTGGTCAGCAGATGCGCGGTGGCGGCGAGGACGAGCGCGGCCGGGGTCTCCGGAGACTGCCCGGCATCCGCCAACAGCCAGGTGACCTGGTCGAGTTGACCGGTCAGGGTGGCCAGATGGGCGGCCTCGACCAGGCGCCGGGAGCGGTCTCCGGGGTGCGGGCTGAGTTCCGCCGCGCGCACCAGGGTCGTCACCGCGGTCGACGCCCGGCCGCGCCGCCGCGCGAACAGCGCCGCCTTGTCCAGCGCCCGCGCCACCGTCTCGTCGGTCCCCGCGCACGCCTCGGCCAGGTGCCACGCCTGGCGCTCGGGGTCGAGGGCGAGGGCGGCGGCGAGCGCCCGGTGCGTGGCGCGACGTTCGCGCGAGAGGGCCTCGTGCACGACCGCCGCACGGGTCAGCGGATGCGCGAACGCCACCCGGCCGGACGCCGCGTCGACGTGGACCAGCCGCGCCCGCTGCGCCGGAGCCAGATCGTCCGGGTCCACGGAGTCCGCGGAGGCGGTCCGTATGGTGCGCAGCTCGTCGTCGGCCGCCAGCGCGGCCGGCAGCAGTGCCCTCCTGGTCGCGGCGGGCAACTGGTCCAGGGCAGGCGCGAAGGCCTCGATCAGTTGCCTGGACAGCGGCGGCACACCGGGCAGCGGCTGCCCGCCGGAGCGCTGCCGGTCGGTCAGTTCCGCCGGCAACTCCCACAGGGCCAGCGGATTCCCGGCGGCCTGGGCCAGCAGCCGTCGTCGGACCGTCGGCGCGAGCCCCGGCCAGCGGATCTCCAGGAGCTCGGCGGCCGTCTCGTCGTCCAGGGGATGGACCGTCTGTTCCGGCAGCCGGATCTGCTGGATCGGGCCGGTCGGCCCGTGCCGGGCGGCGGCCAGCAGGACCACGGGGGCCTGGCGCAGCCGCCGTACGGCGAAGCCCAGCACCGTGGCGCCGGCCCGGTCGCACCACGACGCGTCGTCGGCCACCAACAGCAGCGGGGACTCGGCGGCGGCCGCGCCGAGCAGAGCGAGCACGGCGGTCGCGGCCGTCAGCGGCGCGGGTAAGTCGTCCGGCGCGAGATCGAAGAGCCGGTGCAGGACCTCGCGCTCCGGGCCGGGCAGCCGATCGGCGTCCGCGCGCAGCGGATAGAGCAGTTGGTGGACCACCGCGAAGGCGATCCCGGCCTCGAACTCCACGCCGGAGGCGCGCAGTACCCGCATATCCGCGGCCCGGGCGCGCGCCGCGGCGGCGTCCAGCAGCGCGGTCTTCCCGACCCCTGCGTCACCGCGCAGCAGCGGACCGGGGGCGGTGGGGGAGTATCCGGTACGGTCCCGTCCCGCGAGCAGCGCGTCGATCAGCTCCAGCTCGGCCGCGCGCCCGACGAGGGCATCTCGGGGGCCGCGAGCACAGGGCCCCGGCCCCCGCTGCGGATCCTGTTCCCGCATCGCGCTCACACCTCGAAGGTGGCGTGCATCTCCCAGACGAGGATCTCCGCGGGTCCGGTGGCGGTGACCCGCTGCCCGCCCGTGGCGGTGAGACGCACGGCGTCACCCTCGTCGAGTCCGCCGACGCTCTCCAGGTCCACGGAGCCACGGGCGACGAACAGGTGCAGATACGGTGCTTCGGGCAGGAGCACCTGCTGCCCGGGGCGCAGCCGTGCCGCGTACAGCGCGGCATGCCGGTTCCGGATCCGGATCGCGCCGGCGTCTTTGTGCCTGTCCATGCCGGATGCCACCGTGACCAGCCCGCCGGCCAGCAACTCCCCGTCGATCTCGAGCTGTTCGTAGCCCGGAGCGACACCGGCCTCGTCGGGCAGGACCCACATCTGGACGAAGTGCACCGGGTCGGCGGGGCGCTCGCCGGGCGACCGGTAGGAGTCGTTCTTCTCCGAGTGCAGGATGCCGGTGCCGGCGCTCATCCGCTGGGCCAGACCGGGGTAGATCACGCCGGAGTGACCGCTGGAGTCCTGGTGGACCAGCGACCCCTGCAAGACCCAGGTGACGATCTCCATGTCCCGGTGCGGATGCGTCTCGAAGCCCGCACCCGGCTGCACCAGATCCTCGTTGTTGACCAGCAGCAGACCGTGGTGCGTGTTCGCCGGATCGGGCCGGTGCGTGCCGAGGGAGAACGAGTGCTTGGAGTCCAGCCAGGACAGGCGACTCGCAAGCCGCCCACCGGCCCGCCGCACATCCACGGTGGGTGCCAGCAGTGCGCTCATGATGTGCTCCCTCGTCGCACAGACATCGTGATGAAGTTCAGCGTTCAACGTCTGCGTCCACGGTACGTCCGGATCACGTGAACATTCAAGTCATCCCTCGGTGTCCGAGCCGGCCGGCTGATACCCTCGCGAAATGACCACCCAGGACAAGTCTCAGCAGGCCGACGAGCACGCTGACTTGTGGCTCGCGCCGGCCGAACTGGCGTCGTGGATGTCGTTGGTCCGCCTGTTCGTCAGGCTTCCCTGGGCCATCGACGCCCAACTGCAGCGCGACGCGGACCTGAGCATGGTCGAATACATGACCCTGGCCATGCTGTCCGAGGCCCCCGAGCGGACCTTGCGCATGAGCGTGCTCGCCGAGCACGCCAACTCGTCGCTGTCCCGCCTGTCACACCTGGTGAAACGCCTGGAGAGCCGCGGCTACGTCCGCCGCGAACCGGACCCGGTCGACGGGCGTTTCACCAACGCCGTCCTCCTGCCCGACGGCATGACGAAGCTGGAGTCCGTCGCGCCCGGCCATGTGGCCCACGTACGTCACCTCGTGGTGGACAACCTGTCCGCCGAACGCCTGCGCCGACTCGGCCAGGACGCCGAGCGCATCCTGCAACGCATCGACTCACCCGCCCGCTGAGCGCGGCCCGCCGGGAAGTGCGGCGCGTCCGTGATCTTCGGCGTGGGCAGGCCTGCGCTCTCCCATCACTTGAGCGTTAAAGTTGCTGCGGGTCGCGTTCCGCGACTTCCGCTGCCTCATGGAACAGTCGGGAGCCGGGCCCGGCCGCTGATCAGCCCGGCCCCAACCCCGCGTCCCGTGCCAACAGCGCCGCCTGCACCCGGTTCTCGCACCGCAGCTTCGTCAGGATCCGGCTGACGTACGTCTTCACCGTCGCCTCGCTCACATGGATCCGCTCACCCGCGTCGGCGTTCGACAAGCCCTCGCCCAGCAGCGCGAGCACCTCGAGTTCCCGGGTGCTGAGCGACTCCAGACGCCGGCGCGCCTCCTCGCCACGCGCCGCCGCCTGCCCGGAGGCGAGCTGGTCGACCACATGGCGCGTGGCACCCGGCGACAGATACGCGTCCCCGGCCGCGGCCGCCCGTACCGCCTGGATCAGTTCGGCCGGCGCCGAGTCCTTCAGCAGGAACCCGGCGCCTCCCTGGCTCAGCGCACGCAGGACGTTCTCCCGCTCGCCGAACGTCGTCAGGATCAGCGGGCGCACGGACGGCGCCGCCCGCCGCAGTTCGGCCAGCGCGGACAGCCCGTCCAGCACGGGCATCTGGATGTCGAGCAGGGCCACGTCCACGGCATGGGCGCGGACCAGGTCGACCGCCTCACGGCCGTTGCCCGCCTCCGCCACGACGTCGATGTCGTCGGCGGAGGTGAGGATCATCCTGATGCCCGCGCGGATGAGGGGTTCGTCATCCGCGACGAGGACTCTGATCACAACTCTCCTGCACGACGAGCGACTTGGACGGCGGACGACCCATGACGGTGACTACGACGTGGACATGAAGGTCCGTTTCTCGATCAGTGTGCCGTCCCTGAAGCAGAAGCGGTAGGCGGGTATCTTGTCTCCCTCGTCCGGCCAGTCCCCCGTCGAGAGGTACGACGAGCAGGTCGCTCCCCGCGGTACGGCGGGCCCTTCGTCGTCCAGGGCCGGGGCCAGGAACGACTTGCCGTGCGGCAACCTGTCCCGTACGGCCGTCTCGGTGTCCCCGACCTTCACCGAGTTGTAGACCGACGGCTTGACCGTGAGCTTGTGGGACTCGTCCTTCACCAGATTGACGACCAGCACGACGGCAACCACCCCGAGAACCAGGAAGGTCAGCAGTGCGGCGCCGCATCCGATCGCGATGCCCTTCTTCTTGCGTCCCATGGCGATGTCGAACTCCTTCTGCCTGTCCGGCGCACCGGACCAGTCGATGTCCGCACCACCGTCGCCGGACATCGCCCCCGCGCTCTGCCCCCGGAAGTCGTTCGCCGTATCGACGAAGGTCGCTCCGTCCGCCCCCGGGTCCATCGGCCACGGCCCGCTCCCGCTCTCCGACGCGTGCGGAGACCGTGGCCCATAGGGCAGCACGCCCGCGATACGGAACCCACCGTCCGGCGCGGGCCCCGCGTACACCATCCCGCCGACCAGCCGGGCCCGTTCCTGAAGCCCCGTCAGCCCCTGCCCGCCGCTCACCACGGGCCGCCGTACGGCCGAAGTCATCGCGGGTATCGGCCCGTTGGCGACCTCGACGACCAAGGAGTCCGGCTCGTAGCGCAGTTCGACGGTGATCGAGGCGCCCTGCGCGTGCTTCAGGGCGTTCGTCAGCGCCTCCTGCACGATGCGGAACGCCGCGTGGTCGGCGGCGGGAGCCAGCGGACGCGGCCGGCCCGTGCGCCGTAGCGCTACGTCCGTCCGCGCGCCCCGCGACGCGTCCACCAGGCCGTCGATCCCCGCCACACCCCGGGACGCGGGCTCCAACTCGCCCTCGCGGTCGCGTACTTGGTCGGGCGTACCGTCACGCAGGATGCCGACCGCCTCCCGCAGTTCGTGCATCGCGGACACGGACGCCTCCCGCAGCACGCCCACCACCTCGCGCTGACTGTCCGTCAGGTCGCGGTCCACCTCCAACGCGCCCGTGTGGACGGCGATCAGCGCCAGTTGGTGGCCGAGGCTGTCGTGCATGTCCTGCGCGATGCGCTGCCGCTCCCGCAGCCGGGCATGGGAGGCGATGATCTCGCGCTCGCGCAGCAGTTGGGCGTTGTGCTCGTGCAACGCGTGCAGCAGCGTGCGGCGTTGGGCGCGGTTGCGACTGGCCAGGCCGGGCACGACAGCCATCGCCAGGAACGTGAGCGTGGTGAACACCAGGGTCTGGGCGACGGACAGCGGCTGTCCCGGATCATGCACGGACAGCCCCACGAAGAGAACGTACGTGGCCGTGAACAGTGCGAATGCCCGCCGTGGAGCCTCGATCCTCGCCCCCGCCGACCAGCTCACCACCAGCAGGACGATCCCGAAACCGCTGAGCAGCCCGCCGACCGCGCCGGTGACGACCAGGACGCTGGCCGGGAAGATCCGTCGTAGCGGGGAGAGCACCGCGGCCGCCAGCGCCGCGACGGTCATCCGCAGTGTGCCCTCGCCCGTCTGGCTCAGCGCCATGCCCAGGGCCAGGACCACGGCCAGTACCGTCTCGCCGACGATCTGCCGCCGGGACCACATGCGTACCGCGCTCAGTCGGTTCCGGACATCGAGGGCCATCGTCTTCGCGTTCACGCGCCCACGGTATGCACCGCCGGCCGCGCGCACAGCATCCGTTCGTCGCGTCCCTGTGCGACCAAAGTCGTACGGGTCGTGCGTCGGGCGGGCTCGCCCACGCGCTGTTTCCGTGTTCGTCAGCCGTCGTTCTTGAAGGACTTGACCTGGCACTCGACCCTGTACTTGTCGTAGTTGGGCAGGTTCATGCTGTCGCCGCTGGCCATGGCCCAATTCCCTTCGGAGACAACGCTCTTGATCCCATGGGCGTTCATGCATCTGACCATGGCCCGCACCCCGTCGCTGTAGCGCGGGTTCTTCGCCGGGTCCATCTCCACCGGCTGCAGCGGGTATTTCAGCTCGCACGCCTTGAGCGCCGGGCTGTTGGCCGGGGCCTTCTGGTCTTTGGGCACTCCATGCTCGTTCAGGCAGTCTGTCCAGGCATCCCAGAGCCTGTTGACGTCGTCCTGATTGTCGTCGAGACGGATCCGTACCTGCCCGGCGTCCGCATCGGCCGTCGTTGTGCCGGCGGTCGCGGAGGGGTCGGCGATGGAGGCGACGCCTTCGTCGCGGGTGCCGCCCCCGCCACCGCAGGCGGCGAGCAGGACGAGCGTCGCGCCCGAGGCGACGACGGTCAGCAGGGGGCCGGCGACGCCCCCGCGGAGGTGAGGGGTGGAGGAGGACATGGCGTCAACGTGCCGTCCCCGTATGAAGATTCTGTCAGCGACCGGTCAGCGGTCCGTCAGCGTCCTGTCCGCCAATTCGGCAGTCTTCTGCCCACTGTCCCGACGGCCGTCCGCCCGCCTCTCCGATGGCCTGGAATCGTCACTCGTGTCACCACTTCCGTGCCTTCCCGCCACATGCCCGATCGGCGGGCGGTGTCCCGACAACTTCTGTCCCAACGCTGTACGGGCATCCGGTGTTCGAGATAGCGTCACCACGCAGTTGCCGAGTGAAACGATTCAACCCATTGCCGCACAAGGGGACAGCATGGCGTCGAACAGCACACCGGACAAGGGCATCTCGCGTCGCACGGCGCTGGCCGCAGCGAGCACCGTCGGGCTCACCGCAGTGTCCCTCTCCGCCGGACTCCCCTCGGCGGCGGCGGTCCCCGCCGAGCAGGCCTCCGCTTCCACCACCGGCAGCCCGTCCCGTCGTCCCGGCGGATGGCACCGCTACGTCCAGGGCCCGTCCTCGCGCACGGTCCGCCCGGTGCGGATCACCTCGTCGGGCGGGGACGTGAAGAACCCCGACGCGCTGCTCAGGCCAGGCGGTGCCAGATCCGTCCTGCGGCGCCCGCAGCCCGTGCCGGCGCCGGCCTGGCCCGCCGGCACCACCGCTGAAGCCTCGTCGGCCCACGCCGGGAACAACGGCAACGACGGACAGCCGCGCACCTACGACGCCTCCAACGCGATCGACGGCAACCCGGACACCTTCTGGAACGACGACACGCTGGGGGTGTTCCCCGACGTCCTCACCATCACGCTGCCGCAGGTCACGTCCCTGTCGGGCATCACCGTGGTCTCCAACAGCGACGGCGTGCCGACCGACTACACCGTTGACGTGTGGCGCGACGGCGACTGGCATCCTGCCGCCACGGTCGCGGGCAACAGCGCGGTGCAGAAGGCCGTTCCGTTCGCGGACGAGGTCGGCACCGACCGTGTGCGCATCACCGTGACGAACGCGCAGGACACCTCGCACGGTAACTTCACCCGGGTCAACGAGGTCTGGCCCGCGCCGGTCGAGCCGATCCCGGTACCGAGCGTCACCGTGGACTTCGGCAAGGTCGTGGTCGGATATCCGCAGATCCGCTTCACCTCCGCCTCCGCCAACTCCCCGGGCGTACGCGTCGCGTTCTCCGAGACCCGCGAATTCCTCACCGACCGCTCGGACTTCACCCGCGCCGACCAGGCGGGCGGCGCCGGAGGAGGCACGGACCAGTTCGCCGTCCCCGCGAAGGGCGCCAACTGGACCGACCACAAAGGCTTCCAGGCCGGAGACAAGGTCTTCGCGGACGGCCTGCACGGATTCCGCTACCTCAAGATCAGCCTCGACGCGCTCGCCTCGGACAGCCCCGCCGCGCAGCCCTGGGGGACGGTGGAAATCGACTCCGTGGCCCTTCAGTTCACCGCGTACGTGGGCACACCGAGCACCTACCGCGGCTGGTTCCTGTGCTCCGACGACGAGTTGAATCGTTACTGGTACGGCGCCGCGTACACCAACGAACTGGTCACCGACACCTTCCGTCAGGACGACGTCGACCCCCGCAACGCGTGGAGCGCCACGCTGGAGGGGAAGCTGGTCCTCCAGGACGGCGCCAAGCGTGACCGCGACCCGTACGTCGGCGACCTCGCCGTCTCCGCGCGCACCCTCTACCTGACCCACGACGACGCCGCCGCGGCGGCCCGCAACGTCCTGGCCGACCTCGCCGACCACCAGCGCGCCGACGGCTGGATACCGCCCGCCTCCATCGGCAACTACACCCTGCCTCTCTTCGACTATCCGCTGTACTGGGTCACTTGTAGCTGGGACTACGTCCTCTACACCGGGGACCGCCAGTACGCGACGCGCTACTACCCCACCCTGCTGAAGGTCCTGGACACCTGGTACCCGAGCGTCACGGACGACGCCGGCCTGCTCAGCAAGGGCCTCAACGGCACCGGCGGATACGGCGACTACGCGTTCCTCGGCCGCACCGGCCGCGTCACCTACTACAACGCGCTCTACGTCCAAGCCCTCCAGAACGCGGCCCAGTTGGCCGGCCTGCTGGGGCAGCAGGCCGACGCCACCCGCTGGAGCACCCGCGCCGACAAGGTCGCGCAGGCCGTCAACTCGCTGCTGTGGGACGCCGGTTCGGGCGCCTACCTGGACTCGTCGACGGGCGCGGTCCGGCACGCACAGGACGGCAACTCGCTCGCCGTCGTCACCGGCATCGCCGACGCGGACCGCGCCGCATCGGCGCTCGCCCATCTCGACGCGACCACGAAACGGCCGTACGGGAACGCCTTCATGGACAACGACACCATCTTCGACCAGGCCTCCCAGCGGGTGTACGCCTTCACCTCCTACCCGGAGATCGAGGCACGCTTCCTGGCCGGTCAGGCCGAGTCGGCGCTCGACCAGATCCGCCGTATGTACGGCTGGATGGACAAGAACGACCCCGGCATCACCAACTGGGAAGGCATCGGCCCGGGCGGTTCCCTCTACGAGGGCGCCTACACCAGCATGGCCCACGGCTGGTCCACCGGTGTGCTGCCGGCCCTGACCAACAACCTGCTGGGCGCCCGGCCGACCTCGCCCGGATACGCCACGTGGGAGGTGCGCCCGCAGCCCGGTGGCGTCGACTGGGCGACGGGCCAACTCCCCACCCCGCACGGCCCCTTGGGCGTCGAGTGGGAGAACGGCAAGCGCGTCTTCCGCCTCACCGTCCACGTGCCCGGGCACACGCAGGGTTCGGTCGCCTTCCCCGGCGACGCGCACGGCCAACGTGTGAGCGTCGGCCGGCGGACACTGTGGGACGGACGTCGCGCGTCGACCCGCGACGTGAGCGTGGTCGACGGCACGGTCACCGTGTCGGGCCTCGGCCCGGGCGACCACAGTTTCGTGAGCGAGCAGCGCGGCAACTGACGCCGTACGCAGGGATGTTGTCCGGTGCTGCGCGAGGGCGGCACCGGACGACGGGGCGAACAGAGCCTCGCCTCAAGCCGGTTGGGCGAGTGTCGTACATCCGGTTCGGCAGTACGGCTCAGAGCGCCGGTGAGCGTTCCGGCACGACGACCGGCTCCATCCGGCGCACTCGGTGCCGGGCGCGTCGGGCCAGGGGTCGTTCGACGAGGGCGTACGAGGCGAGGGCCGCGACGAGCGTGGCCGCGACGCCGGTCTGGAGCAGGGCGTCACCGCGCACACCGAGATCGTGCAACAGCCGGATGACCGGGTAGTGCCACAGGTACATGCCGTAGCTGAGGTTGCGCCCGACCCAGACCGGCGTGGACAGCGAGAGCAGACGCGAGGGCCAGGACTCGGGGCTGAGTTCGAGGGCGGCCACGACGCAGGCCGTCAGCAGGGCGGCGACCAGGAATCCGACCGTGTACCAGACCGGGTTCCACCCGCTGACCTCGGTGATCGGGATCTGCCAGGCGATCAGCCCGAGGAGCGCGAGCGCGGGCAGGCAGAGGCGTCCCGCCCATCGGCGCAGCAGCTCCAGGCGGGGATCGTCGGCGCGCAGCCGGGCCAGGACGAGGGCCAGCAGCGCGCCGACGAGGAGTTGGTCGGCGCGGGTGTCGGGGCCGTTGTAGATGCGGTGCGCGGCGGAGGGATCCCACAGCACCGTCCGCCAGAGCACCGGCAGGACGCACAGCACCGCGACGCAGGCCAGCGCCGTCCGAGCCCTCGCGTACCG
This sequence comes from Streptomyces sp. NBC_01478, assembly GCF_036227225.1. Lineage (GTDB taxonomy): Bacteria > Actinomycetota > Actinomycetes > Streptomycetales > Streptomycetaceae > Streptomyces. The sequence goes on from NZ_CP109444.1 coordinate 11,467,828, forward strand.
CAGCAGGACGAGCAGCAGGAGCGGCCAGGCGAAATAGAACTGCTCCTCCACGCCCAGGGACCAGGTGTGGCTGAGCGGCGCGGTGAGATCCGAGTACGTCCCGGAGTCCCCGGCCCGGACGAGATTGACCACCGACCCCGCGGCCAGCAGCGCCGCCATCCACGCCCCGCGGAACAGCGGCAGCGCGAACGTCACGGACAGCACGGCGGTGACCGCGCACATCACCAGCAGGGCCGGCATCAGCCGCAGCCAGCGCCGGCGGTAGAACGACCACAGGCCGATGCCGCCGGTACGGGCGTACTCGCTCACCAGCAGCCGGGTGATGACGAAACCGCTGATCGTGAAGAACACGTCCACACCGATCGAGCCGCCGGGCACCAGGTCCGGCTCCACGTGGTAGACGATCACCAACAGCACCGCGACCGTCCGCAGCCCGTCCAGCCCGGTGACCCGCCCACCACCACGCAGCGCCGACGAGAAGCCCCGCCCACCGCCTCTGCCCCGCTCCGCAGGCGAGGGCGGCGGCGCCGCCCGTACATCAGGGCTCTGCTCCGCGGCCTCGTCTACCGTGCTCCGTTGGAGGGTGCTCATAACGGCGGCGTCTGCCCACGTCCGCCGGGATCACACAAATTCTCATGCCGCCCTCAGGCTGACGTCGTCGGGTTAATGTTCGATCTCGCCGACACCACGGAACGCGAAGTCGACGAAGGAGACGCGGTGCTGGGACTGCTGGGCTTCTACGACGAACTGGACAACCGTGCCGGTCAGCCGAACGGATCGGTTCGCGATGCCGTACGGCCCGTCGGTGAGCCGGACGAGGCGGAGCTGGTGGCCTATCTGGACGGCGGCCACGTCCTCCTCGACGTCATGGAAAGCGGTCACGACGTCATCACCGGGACCTCCCACCGGCACTCTCCGGGGTGCTCGTCACTGGTGACCGACGGCACCTGGCTCTGGCGCCGGGACTTTCCGCACTATGTGGAAACTCACCATGTCTCGCTGCCCGACGCGTTCGTCGAACACGTCCGCGGTCTGCGTCACCGGATGCCCGCCGTCACCGTCGAGGAGCTCGCTCCGCATCTGGACGAGACGCTGCCTCTGGTCGGCTGGGCCCGGCCATAGGCTTTCAGGTCATCCGGTCATGACTGGGATCCAGTCGGCAGGCGGACCGCGGCGGGAACGACGGCGCTGAAAGGATCCGGCCGCTGCCGGACAGTACGGGGTGTGGAATCCATGACGGAACAGGAAGCGCGCCGGATGCGGCGGGCGCGCTTCGAAGAACTGGCCTATCTGGTGGTGGAACCGCTGCACCGGTATCTGCGGCGACGGACGAGCGCCGACATGGTCGAGGACGTGCTGTCGGAGACGATGCTGGTGCTGTGGCGTCGACTCGACGACGTCCCCGGGCTCCGAGCGGGTACCGAGCCCGAAATGCCTCCCGATCCGGACGACGTGCTGCCGTGGTGCTACGGAGTGGCCCGCGGGTGCCTGGCGAACGCCCGCCGTGCCGACGGACGCAGGCTCCGGCTGATGGAGCGGCTGATCCGGAGCCAGGAGCAGTCACCGGAACAGGCCGCCGATCACGGCGAGTTGCATGCCGCGCTCGACGCCCTCGGGGCGCTGGACCGCGAGGTGGTGCGGCTGTGGGCGTGGGAGGGACTCGCGCCGCGGCAGATCGCGGAGGCGACCGGGCTGACGTCCAACGCGGTGAGCATCCGGCTCCATCGGGCGAAGGCGAGACTCGCCGACCGGCTCGGGCGAAAGGATGCCGAACAGTCCGGACACAAGAGGGATGAAGGAAGGAGCAGTCGATGAACGACGACGAGTTGCTGGCCAGGCTGAAGTCCGCGGACCCGGCACTGACCGGCATCGCTCCGCCACCCGACGTCAACCGCCTTGTGGAGGACACCTTGAACACCGACACCGCACTTCAGTCGGCGACCGCCGCCGCCGGAATCACGGCAGCGGGACGGGGACGCCGTCATGTCTTCGGACTCGCGGCGGCCGCCGCGGTTCTCGTGCTCGGCGGCGGCATCGCCGGAGGAATCATGGCGAACGACGGCAACAACGGCAGCAGTGCCAAGGGCCATTCGACCCCGGCCGGCGCGCTGCGGCTCACCGCCCGGGGCGGCTCCGGCAAGTGCGCGGTACCGGGGCTCGACACACTCAGCAAGTACCCGACCCTCTTCGAAGGAACGGTCACGTCCGTCGACGGTTCGACGACCACCTTCCGTGTCGACCAGTGGCTGAAGGGCGGCGACGCGGAGACGGTCGTGGTCGCGGGCGACACCGAGATCCCGGAGACGCTGACGTTCTCGGAGGGCGAGCACTACATCGTCGGCGCAGAGAACGGCTTCGTCCCGCCGTGCGCCGCGATCGACGCCTCGCCCGACACCATCCGCGAGTTCCGCCAGGCGTTCGGCAAGTGACCCGACCGGATCACGCGGAGTCGGCCAGCAGACTCCGGGCGAACTCGTGCGCCGGGTCCGCGAGGGTGTGCCGGAGCGTGGCGAAGAGATCGGCCGCCGTCGTGCCGGACCACGAGGCGGGGAGGAGGGTGCTGGGCAGGCCCGGGTCGAGGTAGGGCAACCGGCGCCAGGCGGTGAGGACTTGGACGTAGTCGATGAACGCGGCCCGGTCGGACACCTCGCCCGGCCCGGCCCAGCGCCCGGCCATCGGGGTGAACTCGGCGACGAAATCGTCGTAGAGCTTCTGGAGCGCCGCCAGGTCCCACCAGCGGCCCACCTGTTCGGCGGGGTCCCCGAAGGCCACATAGTCGCCGCGGAAGAGGTCGACGTACTGGTCCAGCCCGTGTTGGAGCAGGTGCTCGCGGGTGTCGTCGAGCGCGTGGGCCGGGGCGATCCAGATCCCCGACGAGACCGTGCCGAATCCCAACCAGGCCAACCGTGACCGGAGTTGATGGCGCTGTTGGCGTTCGCTCTCCGGTACCGAGAAGACGGCGATGACCCAGCCGTCGTCGGTGACGGCGTGGCGTTCGAAGATGCGCCGGTCGCCGGTTTCGAGGACGGAGCGGGCGTACGGCGAGAGCGCGTAGCCCGCACGGCCGTCCCGGCGCTCGGCCACCAGGATCTCGCGGCGCTTGAGCCGGGAGATCGACGAGCGGACCGCCTGGGCGTCGACGTCGAGTTCGGCGAGCAGTCGGATCAGGGTGCTCACACTGATCCAGCCGCCGACCTCGCGCGCGTAGAGGCCGTACACCGTCACGATCAGGGATCGCGGCGGTGCGGGCAGGCCCGGGCTGTCGTCTTCGAGATCGCTTGCCGTCACGATCGTAGTATTTCAGTGCGCCCTGGAGCTGTCCGATTCCGCCCGGGCGTCCGTCGCGCCCAGCGCCGTACGCCAGGCGGTAGGCCAGGGCGCACTGGAACCGGTCTCCTTGTCGGGGACGTGCACGGTGACATAGCTGCCCCGGGCGGCACGGCGCTGCCGGTCACCGTCCTCGGACGTGCGCCACACCTCGAAACCGAAGGTCATCGAGGACCGGCCGAGGCGGATCAGCTCGACCCGCGTCTCGACCTCCTCACCGAACCGGATCGACGCCTCGAACTCCACCTCGTAGCGCACCCTCGGTGCCACCGGGAAGTAGCCCGGAATGCCGTACGCGCGCATCAGTTCGGCCTCCGCCGCCTCGGCGAACCGGACGACGGTGGTGTTGTGGTAGATCCCGGCCGCATCGGTGTCGATCCACTCCAGACGGGCCCGGTGGACGCCGCGGGGCCCGCTCATTCCGCCGCCTTGCCCGGGGTCCACCGCAGGTGCACGGCGTCCCGCGGAGTCTCGCGCAGCAGCGCGAGACGCGGCCGGACCGCGTCGGTGCGTGAGGTGGGGGGCTTGCGGCGGCCGGCCGCGAACTGCGCCGGCCAGTCGGCGCCCGCGCCCCGGTACTCCTGCTCGGCCGCCGCCTGCAGAGTCCACTGCGGGTTGTACAGATGGGTACGGCCGAGCGCGCACAGGTCGGCCCGCCCGGCGAGCAGGATCGAGTTGACGTCGTCGTACGACGAGATCGCTCCTACGGCGATCACGGCCGCCCCCGCCGGAGCGGCGACCTCGTGCCGGATGCGGTCGGCGAACGGGGTCTGGTACGAGCGGCCGTACGCCGGCTTCTCGTCCTTGGTGACCTGGCCGGACGACACATCCACGGCAGCAGCGCCATGTGCGACGAAGGCGCGCGCGATCTCGACCGCGTCGTGCTCGGTGTTCCCGTCGGGGGTCCAGTCGGTGGCGGAGATCCGGACCGTCACCGGGCGGTCGGCGGGGAAGGCGGACCGTACGGCGTCGAAGACCTCCAGCGGGAGGCGGAGCCGGTTCGTCAGGTCGCCGCCGTACTCGTCGGTGCGGTGGTTGGCGACGGGGGAGAGGAAGGAGGAGAGCAGATAGCCGTGGGCCGCGTGCACCTCCAGCAGGTCGAAGCCCGCGTCGGCGCCCCGGCGGGCGGCGGACACGAAGTCGGCCACGACCGCGTCCATGTCGGCGCGGGTCATCTCGCGCGGCACATGGCAGCCGGTGCCGTAGGGCAGGGAGGACGGGCCCACGACCTCCCAGTTGTCCGTGTCGAGGGGTTCGTCGATGCCCTCCCACATCAGGCGCGTCGAACCTTTGCGGCCCGAGTGGCCCAACTGGAGGCCGATCTTCGCCGTGCTGCGGTCGTGGACGAAGGAGGTGACGCGCCTCCACGCCTCGCGCTGTGTGTCGTTCCACAGGCCCGTGCAGCCCGGGGTGATGCGTGCCTCGGGGGAGACGCAGACCATCTCGGTCATCACCAGGCCCGCGCCGCCGAGCGCCTTGGAACCGAGGTGGACGACATGGAAGTCGTCCGGTACTCCGTCGACGGCGGAGTACATGTCCATCGGCGAGACCACGACCCGGTTCTTCAGCTCCAGGCCGCCGATGGTGAACGGCTGGAACATCGCCGGGGCGGACTCGGCCGCGCCCTGGGCGTTCGCGAAGCCGCGCTCGATCAGGTCGGCGAAGCCCGGGTCGCGGTCCTTGAGGTTGTCGAAGGTGATCCGGCGGGAACGGGTCAGCAGGTTGAAGCAGAACTGCGCGGGGTCCTGCCCGGCGTAGCGGCCGATGTTCTCGAACCACTCCAGCGAGGCCTGCGCGGCGCGCTGGGTCGACTCCACCACAGGACGGCGTTCGGTCTCGTACGCCGTCAACGCCTCGTCCACGGTGGGGTGTTCGTGCAGACACGCGGCGAGCGCGAGGGCGTCCTCCATGGCCAGCTTGGTGCCGGACCCGATCGAGAAGTGCGCGGTGTGGGCTGCGTCGCCGAGCAGGACCACGTTGTGGTGGTGCCAGCGTTCGTTGCGGACCGTCGTGAAGTTGAGCCAGCGGGAGTTGTTGGTCAGGAGGGCGTGTCCGGCGAGTTCACCGGCGAAGATCTCGCGGATCCGGGCGACCGAGTCCTCGTCGCTGACGCCGGGCGGGAACTGCGTGCCCTCCGTCGAATCGAGGCCGGCCCTGCGCCACACGTCCTCGGCCATCTCGACGATGAAGGTCGAGCCGCCGTCGGAGAAGGGGTAACCATGGATCTGCATGGTCCCGAACTCGGTCTGCTTGACGAGGAATTGGAACGCCTCGAAGACCCGGTCGGTGCCCAGCCACATGTACTTGTTGGTGCGTTGGTCGAGGGAGGGGACGAAGGCGTCGGCGTACTTGGTGCGCACCGCCGAGTTGATGCCGTCCGCCGCGACCACGAGGTCGTAGGACCCGCGCAGTTCGTCGACGTCCGGGGCGAGGGTGCGGTAGTGCACGGTGACGCCGAGTTCGGCCGCCCGCTCCTGGAGGATGTGCAGCAGGTCCTTGCGGGCCATCGCAGCGAAACCCTGGCCGCCGACCGTGAAGGGGTGCCCGTCGAACTCGATGTCGATGTCGGTCCAGCGGGCGAAGCGGCTCTCCATCGCGTCGTGCACGACGGTGTCCGCGTTCTCGATGCCCCCGAGGGTCTCGTCGGAGAAGACCACGCCGAAGCCGAAGGTGTCGTCGGGCGCGTTGCGCTCCCAGACGGTGATCTCATGACCGAGGTCGAGCTGCTTCATCAGCGCGGCGAGGTACAGACCGCCCGGCCCGCCGCCCACGATCGCGATCCTCATGCCTGGTTCTCCTTCTCGACGATCTGACGCAGCAGGAAGTGCTGAAGCTTTCCGCTGGTGTTGCGGGGCAGCGCATCGCAAAAGCGCACCGCACGGGGGTACTTGTACGGCGCGAGGTGGGCCTTGACGTGGTCCTGGATGTCCTTGACCTTGGCCGCGTCGGCCACGACGCCCTCGGCCAGGACGACGAACGCGCAGACGACGGAGCCGCGTTCGGGGTCGGGCTTGGCGACCACCGCCGACTCGACGACGTCCGGGTGGGTGTTGATCGCGGACTCGACCTCGGGACCACCGATGTTGTAGCCGGAGGAGACGATCATGTTGTCCGTGCGCGTGCGGTAGTAGAAGTAGCCGTCCTCGTCGCGGACGAAGGTGTCGCCCGTGACGTTCCAGCCGTTCACGACGTAGTTCCCCTGGCGCCGGTCGTCCAGGTAACGGCACCCGACCGGGCCGATCACGGCCAGCCGCCCCTCGACACCCGGGCCGACCTCCTCGCCGTCCAGGTCGAGGACGGTGGCCCGGTATCCGGGGACGGGCCTGCCGGTCGAACCGGGCCGGATGTCGTCACCGGCGGCGGAGATGAAGATGTGGATCATCTCCGTGGCGCCGATGCCGTCGATGACCTTGATCCCGGTCTCCTCGTGGAGCTGCTGCCAGACCTCTTCCGGTATGTGCTCCCCGGCGCTGACCGCGGCGCGCAGACCGTGCAGCCGGTCCGCCTTCCCGGCCTTGAGGATCTGCCGGTACGCCGTCGGCGCGGTCGCCAGCACGGTGACCCCCGCCTCGGCGACCAACTCGGCCAGCGGCTCCGGCGCCACGGCCTCCGTCAGCAGCGCGCACGCACCGGCCCGCAGGGCGCAGACGACCAGGATGCCGAGCCCGAAGGTGAACGCGAGCGGCGCGGTGCACGACACGAGATCGTCGGGCCGCAGCCGCAGCGTGTGCCGGCCGAAGGTGTTGTCGATCGACAGGATGTCGCGGTGGAAGTGGGTGGTGATCTTCGGTACGCCGGTGCTGCCCGAGGTGGGTCCGAAGAGGGCGACGTCGTCGGCGGCCGTGTCGACCGCGGTGAACTCGCCTGGTTTCGCCGCCACTTGGCGCGACAGGTCATCGGGTGCGTCGCCGCCGTACGCCACGATTTTGAGATCGGGCAGGACGGTGTCGCGTACGGTCTCGACGTCCGCGGTGAAGCGGTGGTCGACGAGTGCCACGGCCGGGCGGGTCTTGTCGGCCACGGGGGTGAGTTCACGGGCCCGCAGTGCCGCCATGGTGGTGACGACGATGCCGCCGGCCTTCAGGGTGCCGAGCCAACACGCCACGGTCCAGGGGTTGTTGGGGGAGCGCAGCAGGACCCGGTTGCCGGCGACCAGACCGAGGTCGTCGGTGAGGACGTGGGCGATCTGGTTGGCGCGGCTCAGCAGTTCGCCGTAGGTCCACACCTCGCCGTCCGGGGTGCGCAGGGCCGGGCGGTCGGGGCCGAAGGCGGCGGTGGGCACGTCGATGAGTTCGGCACCGGCGTTCAGGCGCTCCGGGTAACGGAGTTCGTCGGTGGTGAACTCCAGGACCGGCCACTGGGCGCGCGGCGGGAGATGGTCGCGGGCGAACGTGTCCGGATAGGCGGAGGGCGAGAGGCCCATCGGTTCCGTCGGGTCCAACTGGTCCATCGGGAGGTTCCTTTCCGCAGGCCGGGGGCGGGCCGTGCAGGGATCAGGAGCTGCGTGGGAGTCAAGAGCTGCGGATCAGGCCTTCCTGGACGACCGTGGCCAGGTGGGTACCGGTGGCGCTGAAGAAGCGGCCGAGGGCGAGGCCACGGCCGGTATCGGCGGCGACGGCCTCCTGGGCGTAGAGGAGCCAGCCGTCCATGGGGCCGGGCCGGTGGAACCACATGGCGTGGTCGAGGCTGGCCGTGACGAGTCCCGGCAGCGCCCACGGCAGATCCAGTACACGCAGGACGGGTTCGAGGATCGTGTAGTCGCAGACATAGGCGAGCGCGGCGAGGTCGCGCTGCTCGTCGGTCAGGCCCTCGACGGGCCGCAGGGTGTCGAACGGCCTTACCCAGACGGCCTGTTGGGGCACGCGCTCGCCCTCGACCGTGAGGTAGACGGGTCCGGGCACGTGCCGCATGTCGAAGCTGCGGCCGCCGCTCCAGTACGCCTCGGAGGTGTCGGTCATGGTGCCGCGAGGCGCGGTGGTGTCGCGCAAGTACGAGGCCGAGCTGGGCAGTTCGGTGGGATCCGGGACGCCGACGGGAGGCTCGGCGGCGAAGGTCGCGCCCGGCTCGCCCGCGGCGAAGTTGGCGAGGCAGGTGTAGACGGGCTTGCCGTTCTGGAAGCCGCGGACCTGCCGGGTGGCGTAGCCGCGCCCGTCGCGCAACAGCTCGACCTCGTAACGGACTTCGGCGCCGATGTCGACCGGCCGCAGGAAGTAGGAGTGCATCGAGTGCAGCGTCTTGCCCTCGACCGAGCGCATCACGGCGGCGGTGGCCTGGGCGACCATGTCGCCGCCGTAGGCCTTCGGCCACGGGCAGGGCTGGGTGGTCGCGGTGAAGGCGAGATCGAAGTGCTCGGGCTCGACGGGGGTCAGCGCGATCGCGGCGGTGAAGATCGCCGAGGTCTGGCCGGAGCGGGTGTCCGCGCGGACGTCGGTGTCGGTGGTCCGGGAGTCGGCGCCGGTGCTCTGGGTGTCGTTCACGGCCGGTCCAGCCAGTCGCGCAGGTCGGCGTCGGCCACCTCGGCCAGGTTGACCACGATGTTCTCCGGAGTGCGGGTCGTCATCCAGGTCAGCGGGTTGTTGCGGTCGAGGTTGCACTCGACGTGCGGCATGAACGGCGGGACGAAGACCCAGTCGCCCTCCGTGAGGTCGAGGTAGTCCTCGAACCGCTCGCCGAAGTAGATCCGGGCCCGGCCCGAGAGGACGTAGCCACCGGTCTCGGCCTCGCCGTGGTGGTGCGGCACCGATCGGTAGCCCGACTCGTTGCTCACCTTCCCGAACCACAACCTGGTGGCGGGTGTGTGCTGGACGGACACACCGGAGATCCGGCTCGCGCCGGCGGACTGCCCGGTGGCACCGACCTCCAGACCCGCTCGGGTCACGACCGGTACGACCAGGCCGGACTCGTTCGCGTACGACGAGTTGTCGCCCTCTAGGACGTACTGGGAGAAATCGGGTTCCATGATCAACTCCTGGAGTCGGTGAGACGGAAGCGGTTGCGCAGGGTGCCGATGCCGGGGATCTCGGTCTCGACGAGATCGCCGTCGGCCAGAAAGACCGGAGGCTTCATGCCCGAGCCCACGCCACCGGGGGTGCCGGTGAGCACGAGGTCGCCGGGGCGCAGGACCGTGAAGGTGGAGACATGGGCGAGCAGATCGGCGGCGTCGAACACCAGCGTGCTCGTGTTTCCGCGCTGCCGCTCGACGCCGTTGACCCGGCAGATCACCTCGACGCCCGCGACCGGGTCCAACTCGTCCGGGGTGACGACCACCGGACCGAGCGGGGTGGTGCGGTCCCAGGCCTTGCCCTGGAACCACTGCAGCGTGCGCTTCTGCCAGTCCCGCACGCTGACGTCGTTGGCGACCGTGTACCCGGCGATCGCCCGCCCGGCCGTCTCCCGGTCCGCCCGCGTGAGCTCGGCGCCGACGACGACCGCGAGCTCCGCCTCCCAGTCCACGTCGAGGCCGGGCGGCAGGACCAGATCGTCCTCGGGGCCGGTCAGCGTGTCTGCGAACTTGGCGAAGAGTGTGGGGTGTTCCGGCAGCTCGCGGCCCATCTCGGTGATGTGGTCGGCGTAGTTCAGGCCGCAGCAGACGACCTTGCGCGGTGACGGGAGCGGCAACACCGGTACGGCGCCGGGCAGTTCGGCCCCTGCGAGGTCCGCGACGCGGTCCGTCGTGGTGGCCGCCAGCAGCGCGGAGAGGTCGTCGGCCGGCAGCGCCCGCCACTGGTCGCCGTCGAGCACGGCGGCCGTGGTGCGGCCGCCGTGGGCCACGGTGGCGAGCTTCATGGGCGTTCTCCCTCGGGGTGGCGGCGGCAGGGGCGACCGGGCGGCCGGACTGCGTTATAGCGAGATTTTCACGACCGTCGAAAACAGTCAATAGATGAGTTAGGCTGCCTGTGTCGTCCCGTCCGGTCCGTCCGAGGAGGAACCCGCAATGACTCCGATCCCGGTGAACCCGCCCTCGCTCCCCGCGCCGAGCGGCTACTCGCACGGCACGCTGAGCGGCAACACGCTCTACCTGGGCGGACAGACGGCCCTGGACGCGGACATGCGGATCGTCCCCGGCGGCATCGTCGAGCAGTTCCGACAGGCGTTCGGCAACGTGCTCACCACACTGCGGGCGGCCGGCGGCATCCCCGAGGACCTGGTCAGCCTGACGCTCTACCTCACCGACATCCCCGACTACCAGGCCCACGGCAAGGAGATCGGAAAGGCCTGGCGCGAGCTCGCGGGGCCGGTCTACCCGGCGATGGCGGGCATCGGCACGACCGCGCTGTGGCAGCCGGAGGCGATGATCGAGATTCTGGGGGTCGCGGTGATTCCGGATGAGCGGGTGATTCGGGTGGGGGAGAGGGACGTTCCCGGGGTGTGACGGATCGCCGTGGGGACGGTGACCGACTTCGGTGATCGTCGAGCGCGGCGGTGGGCGTGGTCTTGGTCGGGCCGGGGGCGTCGCGGCTCAGGTGGCCGATGGCGCGTTCTCTCCCCACGGGGAGAACCGCTCGACCAGTGATACGGCCCTACCGCTGACGCACCGGGAAGGCCGATGACCTCGGCGGGCGTGTGCAGCGCCGAGCGCGCACGAGTTCGTCCGAGGCCGGGGAGTCAGCCCTCGGTGGTGTTGTAGTTGACGATTCGTTCCACGAGGAGGGCGTCCGCACCGACCAGTGGGCTGTCCGACCCTTTGCTCACCACGTCGGGCAACTGGTGTGCCTCCTCCTCGCTGACTGCCACCATGCCCCAGAACGCGTTGAAGCCGGAAGGGTCCGCCGGCTTGTCGGCGGCTGCCCGGACTGTCATGACGTCGCCCCTCTCGACCACGGCCAGCGCACCCATCTGCCGGAGTGTGCCGGGATCACGCTCCACGGCGGCCACAACGCTCCAGCCGGCCACCTCCAGCCTGCCGAATGCGGCGAGAAGACTGCCGGCGCTACCAGCGCCGGAGACAACGATGTCGGGCAGGACAAGGGCCACCGGCCCCTGCGTCATCGGCAGGGCGGACCGGACCGCGCCGTCAAGATCCGGTTCCAGCGACTGGTCCTGGTAGACGAAGACCATCTGAAAGATCCCGGCGTAGCGCGCGAGATAACTCACTGTGTCCAGCTTGTGCGTCCCGAACACGACGACCAGGCGCACGTTGAGTCCGCTTTTGGCCAGCTCGACCACCGCCTCCAGACTGCGGTCCAGCACCGTGATCCCGGGAGCCAGGCAGTGCAGCTCCTTCGAGTAGGGCGCCCCGAAGCGCGTGGCGAATCCGGCGCAGGGCAAGATGACCGAGACATCAGGGACGGACCCGGACGACATATGCATTGAGTGGCTCTCAGGTTGTCTTGACGATCGGGAACCTTCGCGCGCTTCGCCGGGTAGGGGTAGGGATGCGGGCGGCCCAAGGCCGACGCCACACCGTCGGTCCGGAAGGGACACAGGCGCTCACCGTAGTCATCGGGGACAGCTCCGCGCGAGAGGGCGCGGAGCGGAGATCGACGAGATTGTCCCCAAGGGGCCCTGTGGGTATTCGCCGTTTCCCGCGCGGACAGAAGTCGGCCTCGAAACAGCCGAGTTGGCCCATGAGCGGGAAGGGGCCGGTCGCCGGTCTCCGAGTTCGGCCAAGCGCCGCCGCCACCGGGCTTCCGCCGCGTGTCCGTCGCAGGCCACCGCGCGGCACCCCAGGACCGGCACCTGTCCGGTGTCGACTGCCTCCAACTCCGTTACGACGGGGCTGACTTGCGTATGCCTCTGATGAGGGCAGGCAGGCGCGGCCCCGGCACCTCGATGATCGGGGACCACTGCCGCGCTCAGCACCACGCGACGTACACTGCTGCCGCGCACCGGCTACGGCCGACCCGTCGCCGTCGACGAGGACCGCTCGAAGCCTGGGCGGGAACGAGCCCGGACGTAGGGGAAGACAGAGCGAAAGAGGACGCCGAATGCGGGTGCTGTTGTCCACATACGGGACACGGGGCGATGTCGAACCGCTGGTGGCACTCGCGGTGCGGCTCCGGGCGCTCGGCGTTGAGGTGCGGATGTGCGCCCCGCCGGACGAGGAGTTCGCGCAGCGGCTGGCTGGTCTCGGGGTGCAACTGGTGCCGGTGGGGCCTCCGGTGCGGGCGTTGATGAGTGGGACGACTCTGCCGTCGGCGGCGGATCTGTCCCGGTACCGGACCGAGATGGTCGACACACAGTTCGACATCTTCCCCGCGGCGCTCGACGGATGCGACGCGCTGGTGGCGGCCGGCCTGGCGCAGATCGCCGCGCGGTCCGTGGCCGAGGCCGCGGGCGTTCCCTACGTGTACACGAGTTATTCGGCGGTCAACCTGCCGTCGCCGTACCACGCCCCGCCGCCGCGCCCGGGCTGGCCGGAACCTGCGGCGAGCGACAACCGGACGCTGTGGGAACTCGACGCCGAGAACGTGAACGCCCAGTTCGCCGAGCCGCTCAACGGCCACCGGGCATCGCTCGGTCTGCCACCGGTGGACAACGTCCGCGACCATGTCTTCACCGACCGGCCGTGGCTGGCGGCGGACCCGGTCCTGGGACCGTGGCGGGAGACAGTGGGCCTCGACGTGACGCAGACCGGTGCATGGACCCTGCCGGACGAACGCCCGCTCCCGGCTGACCTGATGACGTTCCTGGACGCGGGCGCGCCGCCGGTCTACGTGGGCTTCGGCAGCATGCGCCCGTCGCCGGACATCGCCCGCAGGGCCGTCGAGGCGATCCGCGCACAGGATCACCGCGTCCTCGTCTCCCGTGGCTGGGCGGACCTGGACCTCGTCGACGACCGGGACGACTGCTTCGCCGTCGGCGAGGTCAACCATCAGCGTCTGTTCGCCAGGGTGGCAGCCGTGGTGCACCACGGCGGCGCGGGCACCACGCAGACGGCCGCCCGGGCGGGTGCGCCGCAGGTGGTCGTACCTCTCCAACTGGCGGACAACCCCTACTGGGCCGGCCAGGTCGCAGCCCTGGATCTCGGCGCCGCACTCGACAGTCCGGCGCCGACGACCGAGTCCCTGAACGTCGCGTTCAAGACGGCCCTGGCACCGGAGACCCGGGCGCGGGCCAAGGCCCTGGGCAGCAGGATCCGCACCGACGGAGCGGCGGTGGCCGCGAACCTGCTGCTCGAAGCCATCCGGTGAGCGGGGTCGGCCCGGGGATCCGGCAAGGTCCGCGCGGCCGCTGGACGCGCTGCCACTGACGCAATGCTCGGTGCTAGCGTTCCGGCGCATGGAAGACGGCGTGTACGTGGGTAATGCGGGCAAAGACGCGGCACTGGACCGGGGATGGCTGCTCGGGCACTTCAAGGAGGACGGTGGTCCTCGCCACAGCGAGGCCGTGGAGGTCAAATGGGGCGTCCATCCACGAGGCGAACAGCGGGCGCAGTGGGTGAAGGGCGAAGTGCGTACAGCTCTTCTTGTTCTGATCTCAGGGCGTTTCCGCATGGAGTTCCCCGGCCGTAGCGTGCTGCTGGAAGAACAGGGCGACTATGTCGTCTGGGGTCAGGGAGTCGATCACTCCTGGGTCGCCGAGGACGAGTCCGTGGTACTGACCGTGCGCTGGCCTTCCGTGCCTGGATACGCCGTACCGCGCGAGTGAAGAGCGGGCAAGTTCGTGAGGCATTCTTTGCCCGCAATGGTGTTTCGGCACGCCAAGGGGGAAACGTGTGACGTTGTGGAGCCTTTCCTCCTGTATGCGAATTTCATGGGAATAATTTTCGGTGTGGGTGCTATATGGGTGCTATGTGAAGTGCTGCGGAATGTCGAGTATTGACATGCGCTGAGCCCGTCATCGATGATTACGGCTGTGTCACGGAGTTCCGGGAGGAATTCTGAGTGAGCAGGAAAGTGATGTGACCAGGTAATTGGCCGGCGATTTCGGGAATCGAATTATCGAATCACCGGGCTACTTTCGGCGCCGGTGAGCGTTGCACGGTGATGGCGCCCTGCGCATCCCGTTCGCCGGCCCCGCACCCTACTCCCCACAACGCCCGTTCGACGGTGAGCGCATCCTGTTCCGGGCCGTCGGCAGTCCGGTGATCCCGGTCTGTCGCGCCCGATGTCACCCAGCCCCACACCGATGGGAAGGCCAGGTACCGCCGGTGCACCACACCCCCCACCCTGTCCCCACTCCACGTGCGTCCACCGAAACGGCCGCAGGTGACACCGGACGGGCGTCCCGCATCCGGCCCGCCTCCTTCGCCCAGCAGAGGCTGTGGTTCCTGGCCCAACTTCCGGGCGCGAACGCCGCGTACAACGAGACGATCGCCTTCTCGCTGACGGGCCCGCTCGACGGCGGGCTGCTGTCCCGCGCTCTCGACGCATTGACGGACCGTCATGAGACGCTGCGGACACGACTGGTGGCGGCTGAAGGGGATGTGCGCCAGCACATCGACCCACCGGGTGCGGGCTTCTCCCTGACCTTCGAGGACCTCACCGCTGACACCGGCACCGGCCGCGCCGCGTACGTGGCCGCCCGTCAACTCGACGAAGCACAAAGGCCGTTCGACCTCGAATCCGGCCCGCTCGGACGCGCCCGCCTGCTCGCGCTGGGGCCCGAGCGTCATGTCCTCCTGCTGACGTTCCATCACAGCATCTACGACGGCGTCTCGATGAACGTCATGATGGACGAACTCGGGCAACTCTACGAAGCGTTCGCGACAGGCGTCCCGAACCCCCTGCCGCCGCTCGCGGTTCAGTACGCGGACCATGCGCGCGGACAGCGCGAAGCCGTCCTCACCGCTCAGGAGGACTACTGGCGGCGCGCGCTGCACGACGCCCCGCCCGTCCTGGAACTCCCCACCGACCGCCCTCGGCCGCCGGAACAGCAATACGACGGCGGGCGGGCCGAGTTCAGCCTCGATGCCGACGTCACGGCCGGGCTGCGCGGCCTGGCCCGACGGCACGGTGCCACTCCCTTCGTGGCCGTGCTGACCGGCTGGGCCATCCTGCTGTCACGTCTCTCCGGGCAGGACGACATCGTTGTCGGCAGCCCTTTCGCCAACCGGCGTGGCCCGGGAGCGGCCGGCCTCATCGGCTTCCTCGTCAACTCCCTTCCGCTGCGCATTGATCTGTCCGGATCCGTCACCGCGTCCGAGGCCCTCACCCGTACCCGCGCCGTCGTACGCGAGGCACTCGCGCACCAGGACCTGCCCTTCGAGCGCATCGTCGAACTGGTCAACCCGCCGCGCAGCGCCTCCCGTACACCGCTGTTCCAGACCATGCTGGCCTGGCAGCCCGACCGGCGGGACCTGCTGCACCTGCCCGGAGTCGAGGCCCAGCCGCTGCCGATCGCCGAGGCGCCGGCCAAGTTCGACCTCGCCGTGTCGGCGACCGAGTCCGAGGGCCGTATCACCGGGCACCTGGACTACGCGACGGCCCTCCTCGACCACGCGACTGCCCAGCGCTGGGCCGGCCATCTGCGGCAACTGCTCGCCGACATGGTCCGCGACCCCGAACGGGACATCCGCGCACTGGAGTTGATGGAGCCTCAGGAGCGCCGAAGGGTGCTGCTCGACGGCGACGCCACGCGGTCGGAGGCCCCCGGGTCCGTCCCGCACACAGCGACCGGGCTCATCGAACTCTTCGAGGCACAGGTCCGTGAGCGACCCGGACGGACCGCCGTCGTCGACCGGAACGGCTCCCTGGACTACGCGGCCCTCGACCGCCGCGCCAACCAGCTCGCGCACGCCCTCGCCGACCGGTCCGTGCGCCCCGGCGACGTCGTGGGCCTCCACGCGACGCGGTCCCGCGACCTGGCCGTCGGCATCCTGGGCATCCTCAAGGCGGGCGCCGCCTACCTCCCGCTCGACCCGGGCCAGCCCGCCGAACGCCTCGCGAACATGGTCGAGGACGCGGCCTGCCCCCTCGTGCTGAGCGACCACGACAGCGCACAACGCGCCCCAGGATGGCTCGACTTGGGGGCCGTGGAAGCCGAGGGAGCGACCCGGCACGGACCGCCCGCCGGCATTGTCCACACGCCGGACCAACTGGCCTACGTCATCTTCACCTCCGGATCCACGGGACGGCCCAAGGGCGCCGCGGTCGAACACCGCAGCGTCCTCAACCTCTTCGCCACTTGGCACGCCCGCATGGGCACCGCCCCCGGAGAGATCGGCTCGGCCTGGTCCAGCATCGGCTTCGACGCCTCGATCCACGAACTGCTGCTGCCCCTGACCACCGGCGGCGAACTGCACATCGTCCCCGAGGAGTTGCGCGGCGACCCCGAGGCCCTGCTGACGTGGATGCGCGAACACGCGGTGACCCAGGCGTTCCTGCCGCCCGCCTACGTCAAGTGGATCGACGAGGACCCCGCCGTACGACTGCGTGGGCTCCAACTGCGCAGCCTGCTCACTGGAGTCGAGTCGCTCACCGAAGCCGCGCTGCACCGGATGACCCAGCACCTTCCGGGCCTGCGGATCTGCTTCGGCTACGGCCCCACCGAAGCGACCCTCTACAGCACCGCCTACTACGAACCCCGCCCGCTGGAACAGCCCTGCCCCATCGGCCGCCCGCTGCCCGGCACCCGGATGTACGTGCTCGACGGCCGCATGGAACCCGTCCCGCCCGGAGTGGTGGGGGAGGTGTACCTCGGCGGGGCGTCGCTGGCGCGCGGCTATCTCGGCCGACCCGACCTCACCAAAGAACGCTTCCTGCCCGACCCGTTCGTGCCCGGCGAACGCGTCTACCGCACCGGAGACCTCGCCCGACGTCTGCCGGACGGCCAGGCGTACTACGTCGGCCGGGCCGACGACCAGGTCAAACTCCGTGGATTCCGGATCGAACCCGCGGAGGTCGAGGCCGCGCTCATGGCCCTGCCCGGCGTCCGCGAGGCCGCCGTCCTCGTCGACCACGACGCGACCGGCCAGCCCCGGCTGCTCGCCGGCATCGGCCGGGGCACCGCACCGGCCCGCACCACCCACGACTGGCGCACGGCCCTCGCCCGCCGACTGCCCGACTACATGATCCCCGCCGTCTTCCTCGACCTCGACGCCCTGCCGCTCAACCGCAGCGGCAAACTCGACCGACCCCAACTGCTGCGCCTGGCCCAGGAGTCGACCTCCGACCAGGTCAACACGGCCAGCCCGCGCGACCATGTCGAACACGGCCTGTACCGCATCTGGCAGCGCATCCTGCTCCACCCCGACATCGGTGTCAGCGACAACTTCTTCGAGATCGGAGGGACTTCGCTCTCGGCCATCAAGATGGCCCACGCCGTGACCGAGACCTTCGGCCGCCGGCTTCCGGTCGGCGAGGTGATGACCCGCCCCACCATCGAGACACTGGCCGCGCTGCTGCGCGAGGACGGCACCGCCCGCGCACCCGGCAGCCTCATCGAGTTCCGCCCCGGCACCGGCCCGCGCGTCGTCTGCGTCCACCCCGCCGGCGGCACCGCCTTCTGCTACCTGCCCCTGGCCACACTCCTGCCCGACAACGTCGGGCTCTACGGCATCCAGTCCCCGGGAGTGAACCCCGACGAGGACCTCCTGCCCACCGTCGAGGCCATGGCCGAGGAGTACCTGCGCCTGGTCGACCCCGACCGTGAGACGCCCCTGGTCCTGACCGGCCTGTCCTACGGCGGTCTCGTCGCCCATGAGATGGGACGCCTCCTGGCCCGCGCCGGACACCGGGCCGTCAGCGTCGTCCTCCTCGACACCCAGGCCACCGACGACGCGTCCGCACGCGCGGAGATCGGCGCCGTGGACGCGGCCGAATTCCGCGACAAACTCGTGAGGTTCAACGGGATGTACCCCGGTATCGACGACGCCCAGGTCGACCGCTACTTCCAGCTCTACAACCACAACCGGCTCACCGCCCGCGAACACCTCCCGGCGGCCTCCCCGGCGCGCCTGGTCCTCGCCCAGGCCGTGCCGGACGGCGACGACACCCCCTTCCACGCGGAGGTCCGAGCCTTCTGGCGGCACCGCGCCGAGGGTGACTACCGCGTCGAGACGATGGAGTGCGACCACTGGGAGATCCTGGAGGGCGTCGGAGCGGCCCGGGTCGGCACCCTGCTCAGTGTCGAACTGGCCCACCATGGCGCCGAGTTGGCGCTGCCGGTACGGGAGGCGTGATGGATCTCCGTCCCGCCGCCCGCAGAGTCTCCCCGGAACCTGCGAGAACCGTCTCCCTCGCCGAGGCCGTACTGGCCCAGGCCCGCCGCACCCCCTCCGCCGTCGCCGTCGAGGACGGCGATCGGGTCCTCGACTACGCGGAACTGGAACGAGCCGGCGGCCGAGTCGCAACGCGCCTGTACGCGGCCGGAGTTCGCCCCGGTCACGCGGTCGCCGTACACCTGCCCCGCTCCTGGCGACTGGTCTGCGTCATGCTCGGCATCCGCCGCGCCGGTGCCACCGTCGTCCCCCTCGACCGGCTCAGCCCGCCCGACCGGCAGCGGCACATCCTCGACGACTCGGGCGCCGTCGCCGTGGTCCACGACAGCGGGCACGCACCTCAACTACCTGAACACATAACCGCGTTGGACGCTCACCTGCTCCTGGCCGATGACGGTTCCGACCTGCCCACCGTGTCCCCGGAGCCTCCCGGCGACACCGCCACGGGCTTCGTCTTCTACACCTCCGGCAGCACCGGGCACCCCAAGGGCGTCGAGGTCGCCGACGACGGAGTGCTGCGCCTGGCCCGGCCCGGCTACCTCGACCTACGGCCCGGCGCCCGCTTCGCCTGCCTGGCCAACCCCGCCTTCGACGCGCTCAGTTTCGAGGTGTGGGTCCCCCTCCTGACCGGCGGCGTCTGCGTCGTACTCGACGACGAAGAGGTGCACAGCGCACCCCGGTTCGCCAGGCTGCTCGACGAGCGTCGCGTCGACACGCTGTTCATCACGACGGCCCTGTTCAACGCGGTCGTCGAGCAGGTTCCCGACTGCTTCGCCGGCATCGGACAGGTACTCGTCGGGGGTGAACAGCTCAACGCGCGGATCATCCGCCGCTGGTATGAGACCAACGCCGCCTCCCGCACCGTGCTGCACAACGTGTACGGCCCGACCGAGGCGACGACCTTCGCCCTCTGCCACCCCATCCCGCGCGACTTCGCCGGCGACACCATCCCGATCGGCACCCCGCTCCCCGGCACCGGCGCACTCCTGCGCACCGAGGACGACCGCACCGCCGAACCGGGCGAGGTGGCCGAACTCCTGCTCTCCGGCCCGGCGTTGGCCCACGGCTACCGCAACCTCCCGGAGCAGACCGGCCGAAGCTTCGTACGGCTGCCGCACGAGGACGGCGGCGAGCGGCGCTGGTACCGCACCGGAGACCTCGTACGCCAGGACACCCAAGGCCGGATCACCTACGTCGGCCGGGCCGACCGCCAGGTCAAGGTCCGCGGCTTCCGCATCGAACCGGGCGAGGTCGAGCGGCAGATCCTCGCCCAGCCCGCCGTCCGCCAGGCTTACCTATGCACCCGCCGCGACGAAGCCGACCGCAGCGAACTGCTCGCCTTCCTCGTCCTGGGCGACGAACTCTCCTACGACGCCTACGACCGGCACCTCACCGCCGCCCTGCCTTCGTACATGCGCCCCCACCACACGTACCTCGTCGCCGAGTTGCCTCGGAACGCCAACGGCAAGGTCGACCGGGACGCCCTGCTGCGCGGCACTCTCGATCCGTGGCGCGGTACCTCCGACGGCGACGTACCTGTCAGCGCCGAGCAACGGAGGGTGCTGGAGGTGGCCGAGGACATTCTCGCCGTCAACGGGCTGCGCCCCGGCGACCGTTGGGCCGCGAGTGGCGGCGACTCGTTGAAGGCGCTGCGGTTCCGCTTCGAGATCCTCAGCCGGTTCGCCGTCGACCTGCCGCACGACCTCGTCCTGCGGGCCGACTTCGCCGCCCTGGCCGACGCCGTACACGCCCCGGAGAGGAGTGAGGGCGAACACCCGGCTGTGCCCGGTCCCTCGGGCGAGCCGATCGCACCGGCCACCAGCGAACAGGAACGCCTCTGGCTCCTGCACCAGCGCGAGCCCGAAAACCCGTCCTACGACGTGCCGTTGGCCTTCCGCGTCCGGGGCCGCGTCGACACGACGGCACTGCGTCGCGCGGTGTGCACGCTGGTGGAACGGCATGTGGCCCTGCGCACCCGGCTGGTCCCGACCCCTGAGGGGCTGCTCCAGCAGACCGGAGATCCTTACGACCCGTGGCAAGTGCTCGAAGCCCGCGCAGGGGAGGAGTGGCAGGACACCGCCGACCGGTTCTTCGGCCATCGCTTCGACCTCGGCGACCCCCGGATGCTGCGGGCCGCCTGGGTGACCGAGGACGAGGGCGGGCTGCTCCTGCTGCACCTGCACCACGTCGCCGTGGACGGCTGGTCGCTCAACCTCCTCCTCCGCGACCTCAGCGAGGCCTGCACCGACGCCGGAGTCCGGTCGTCGTCCGCCGCCCTCACCCCCCTCGACTTCGCCCGCTGGCAACGCACTTGGCACACCAGCCCCGCCTACGAGGACCGCCGCGCGCGGCTGCGCTCCCACTACGGCCGCGGCGGCGAACCGTCACCCGCCCTGCCGGCCCCCGACGCACCACGGGCCCGCCTGCTGCGCACCTCGCTCGACCTGGTCCGGCGCGCCGCGCTTGACCGGCGTGCCGCGCAACTCGGCCTGACCCGCTTTCAGTTGCTGGTGTCCGCGTTCGCCACCAGCCTCTACGGCGTGACCGGGCAGAGCCGTCCGCTGATCGCCACGCCGGTGGTGAACCGGCCCCGACCCGAATTCGCGGACACGGTCGGCATGTTCGCCAACACCGTGCTCCTGGACCTGCCGACGGAACCGCACCGCTCACTGGACGCCCAGCTCTCGGCCCACTCCACCGCCGTGCACACCGTGCTCCGGGACCAGGAGGTCGCCCTCGCCGACCTCCTCGCGGACCGCGCCTTCCGCGAGCGAACTCCCTTGTTCGACTACCTGTTCGTCCTGGAGAACACCGACTTCTCGGCACTGCGCCTGGACGCCTGCGAGATACGGCCGCTGTGGCCCGAGCCGCTGGGAGCCAAATGCGCCCTCACGCTGTCGGTGGTGGAACACGAGGGCGGGTTCGACTGCCTGTGGGAGTACCGCGACGACCTCGGCGCCGAACGCGCCCGAGCCGCCGCCCACCTCTTCCGCCAGACCCTCGACCACCTGACCGGCGACACCGACACCACCGTCCACGCACTCGTCGCCGACTACCGCCGAACCCTGCCCGACCACGGCAAAGGCCCGTCGCGGGCACCGGACTTCACCACCGTCGCCGACGGCTTCGCCCGGCAACTGGCCCGCACCCCGCACGCCCCGGCCGTCACCACCGGCGAGTTGGCTCTCACCTACGCCGAACTAGACGCGCAGGCAGCCGAGTTGGCCGCCACACTCGGCACCCGCCTCCCGGCCGACCCCGCCGCCCCGGCGGCCGTGGCCCTCTACCTCCAGCCCTCCGCCGAACACATCGTGGCTCTCCTGGCGGCGGCCCGCCTCAACCTCACCGTCGTCCCCCTCGACCCCGCCTATCCACCACCCCTGCTGCGGCACGTGCTCGACCGGGCCGACCCCCTTTGCGTCCTCGTGGCACCCGAGGACGAAGCCGTCCTCGCCGCGATCGCCCCACCGTCGCTGCCCCGACACCTCCTCACCCTCGCCGACACCCCCACCGCAGTTCCCCAACTGCCCCCGCACCAGGGGCTGCGCCCGCTCTACACCCTCTTCACGTCCGGCTCCACCGGCTCACCCAAAGGCGTCCAGGTCTCCGACCGGACCCTGTGCAACCTGCTGACCTGGCAGCGCACCGACGGCGGCCTGAGCGGGAGCGCCGTCACCCAGCAGTTCTCCATGCTGTCCTTCGACGTCTCCTTCCAGGAGATCCTCACCACCCTGTGCTCGGGCGGACTGCTGCGCCTGGTGGAACCCGCCTGGCGGCACGATGCCCCTTCCCTGCTCCGGGAGTTGGAGACCGGGGGAGCGGAGCGGATCTTCCTGCCGTACGTCGCTCTGCAACTGCTCGCCGAACATGGCGTGCGCACCGGGCGGTTCCCGTCCCGACTGCGTGAAGTCGTCACCGCCGGGGAGCAGTTGGTGTGCACCGACGCGATCCGCCGCTGGTTCGCGGGCCTGCCGGACGCCCGGCTGTTCAACCACTACGGTCCCACCGAGACCCATGTCGTCAGCGGTCTGTGCCTCGACGGCGACCCCGCCGACTGGCCGCTGCGCCCCGCGATCGGCCGGCCGGTGGCCAACGCCGTCCTGCGTGTCGTCGACGAGGGCGGTCTGCCCGTTCCGCCAGGCGTCACCGGCGAGTTGCTGATCGGCGGGCTCATGGCAGGCCGCTGCTACCTCGGCGACGACACACCGCAGCACGACCGCTTCACCGACGACCCGGACCTCGGGACCTTCTACCGCACCGGCGACCTGGCCCGGTTCGACGCGCGGGGTCTGCTGCACTACGCGGGCCGCGACGACGGCCAGGTCAAACTCGGCGGTCACCGGCTGGAGTTGGGGCAGGTCGAGGCCGCGCTGCTCCAGTACCCCGGAGTCACCCACGCGGTCGCGGCGGTGGCGGACGGACGCCTGGTCGCCTGTCTGCAATGCAGGGGCGGCGACCCCGACGTGACGGACCTCGCGGATCACCTGGCCGGGCTGCTGCCGTCCTATGTGCGCATCAGCCGTTTCCGCCGCCTGACGGAACTGCCGCGCACGCCGAGCGGCAAGCTCGACCGCCGGGCGGCACCCACCGCCCCAGGCCGCGAGCTGCGGCCGACCGCCGTGACCGCCCCGGCCCTCTCGTCGCTCGAAGGACGGCTGGCCGCCCTGTTCGAGACCGTGACCGGCAAGACGGTCGGCGTGGAGCAGCGGTTCTTCGACGCCGGCGCCACCAGCCTGGACCTCATGCGCTTCCAGCTCCGCTGCGCGGGCGAGGACGAACTCGCCTTCACCGTCCCGGAGTTGTTCGAGCACGTCAGCCTCCGCGCACTGGCCCGCCTCATCGAGGCACGCGCAACGGAGGGCACCCACGCGACCGTCGTCGCCCCACGGCCGCCGGGGGAGCGGGCCGAGGAACCCGTCGCCGTCATCGGGATGGCCGTACGACTGCCGGGCGCCCCCGACCTGGCCGCCTTCTGGGACCTGGTGGTCTCCGGCCGCCGAGGCATCGAGCACTTCCCGACGACGGACGGCAAGGTCGGCGCCCGCAGCCAACTCGCGGGGCTGCTCGACTTCGACCCGGGCCGCTTCACGATCAGCCCGCACGAGGCCCGGCTCATGGACCCCCAGCAGCGACACCTCCTGATGAACTGCGTCGAGGCACTCGCCCACGCCGGAATCGGCGACCCGACGGCCCACCGGGTCGGACTGCTGGCCGCCTGCGGGGAGAACACCTACTTCCAGCGCATGCTGCGGGAGGCGGACGCCGACCAACTGCCCGACACCTTCCGGCTGGCGCTGCATCACGAGAAGGACTTCCTGGCCACCAAGGCCGCCTACCACCTCGGCCTGACCGGCCCCGCCTTCACCGTGCAGTCCGCGTGCTCCAGTTCCCTCGTCGGCGTACATGTCGCCGCCGGGCTGCTGCGGCAGGGCGACGCCGATGTGATGCTCGTCGGCGGTGTCCTCGTCGACGTGGACCTGACCGACGGCTACACCTACCGGCCGCAGCACATCTTCTCGCCGGACGGCCACTGCCGGCCCTTCAGCGCGGACGCCGCCGGCACCGTCGGAGCCAGCGGCAGTGGTGTGGTCGTCCTCAAGCCCCTCGCCGCCGCCCGCCGGGACGGGGACACGGTCTACGCCGTGATCACCGGCTCCGGCATCAACAACGACGGCTCGGACAAGCTCAGTTACAGCGCCCCCGCCCTGGCGGGACAGCGCGCCGCGCTCCGCACCGCCCTGCACCGCAGCGGCCGTAGCGGCGCCGACCTCGGCTATGTCGAGGCGCACGGCACCGGCACCCGCCTCGGGGACCCGGTGGAGGCGGCCGCGCTGCGCCAGGCGTACGGACTGACGGACGACGCACGGGTGGCGCTGTCCTCCGTGAAGAGCCAGATCGGACACCTGGGCGCCGCCGCGGGCGTCGTCGGAATGGTGCGGGCCGTGCTCGCCGTGCACCACGGGATCGTCCCGCCCACGGCGGACTTCGACCAACTCAACCCCGAGATCGACGACGGCCCGTTCCGCATACCGGTCACGGCCGAACCCTGGCCGCAGGACGGGCCACGGGTCGCCGCCGTCAGCAGCTTCGGCATCGGCGGGACCAACGCCCACCTGCTGGTCGAGCAGGCGGACACCCGACCCGCCGTACACACCGCGTACGAACCGGTGCCGTGCCTGGTGCTGTCCGGCGGTTCCGAGGCCGCCGTACGCGCGGACGGCCGCCGTGTCGCCGCCTATCTGAGGGCGCACCCCGACACCTACCCGCAGGTCCTGCGGCACCTCCAGGCCGGACGGCCCGCGCTCGGCCACCGGGCGGCGGCGGTCTGCGCGGACGCCGGTTCCGCCGTCGCCTGGCTCGAAACGCTCTCCGACATCACGGCACCGCACCCGCGCGCCGGCGACCCCGCCCAGGACCGGGATCCCCGCGCGCTCGCCGAGGCCTGGACGGCCGGACACACCCTCGTATGGCCCGAGGGCCCCGCGCCCGCACCCTGGGACTTCCCGCCGCCCGCCTTCGACACGGCGGAGTACGACTTCCAGCGCGCGCCCGTGCCGTCGGCCGGACCGCAGCGGCTGCCCGCCGACCAGTGGCTGCATCAGCCGCAGTGGACGCGGCTGCGGCGTGCCCGCACCGGCGCCCACGAACCGCGGCGCACCGCCGTGGTGGTCACGGACGCGGGCGGCGCGTCGTGGCGGTTCCTGGAGCGGCACTACGCCCGGGTGGTGACCGTGTGCGCCGGGAAGACCTTCGCCCGCCTCGACGCGGACCGCTACGAAGCCGACCCCGCGGACACCGAGCAGCTCGCCGCCGTACTGGAACAGGTCACCCGGAACACCGGACCCGGCGTCGACTGGCTGCACGCACTGCCGCTGGCCCTCGACGGCGGCCTCGATGAACACGCCCTGGAGGCAGCCCAGTTGGCGTGTCTCGACACCGTCGCCGCGCTCGCCCGCGCCCTGGCCGACGTTCCGGCCGCCGTACGGCCGCGCGCCTGGTTGCTATCCCACGGGGCGCAGCCAGTCACGGGCCCTGTCCGCACCCCCGAGGCGGGGCTGCTCGCCGCCGCCCTCGAAGTGCCCCGGCAGGAACTGGGCGTGACCCTCCGCTGGACCGACCTGCCCGGACCCCGCCCGGCCGACTGGGCGGCCCACCTGCCCGACCTGCTCCTGGACGACACGATCACCGAAGCGGCGACCGGCCTGCGCGACGGCTTCTGGTGGCAGCGCACCCTCCAACCCGTCGCGGCCCTCAACTCCCCGCCACCCGCCGTCCGTTCGGCCGCACCCGGAACCCACCTCGTGCTCGGCGGCACCGGCGGAATCGGCGCCACCCTGGCCGCACGCCTCCTGGAGCACCCCGGCAACCGCGTGGTCCTCGTCGCCCGAGGCACCGGGACACCGTCCGCGCTGCGGGCACACCAGGACCGCGTCACGGTCGTGTCGGCCGACCTCGCCGACGACGACCTGAGCACGATCGCGGACCGCCTGGCCCCGCACCTCGACGGCCTCGCCGGCATCGTCCATGCCGCGGGCACGGCCGCCGGTGGACTCCTCGCCCGCCGCGACCCCGCCACCGCCCGCCGTGCCACGGCCGCCAAACTGCGCGGCGCCCTGCTCGTCGAACGGCTCATCGCCGAGCACGACCCAGACTACGCGGCCTACTGCTCGTCAATGGCGGCCGAGTTCGGGGGAGTCGGACAGTTCGACTACGCGGCGGCCAACGCCTGCCTCGACGCCTACGCCCACCACGCACCACCCGCCGACGACGCGACCACCGTCCGTATGAGCATCGGCTGGGACGCCTGGCGGGACGTGGGCATGGCACAGCACGCCCTCACCACCGACGGCCGCCACCAGGAACACCTGAAGGTGGCGCTCACCCCCGAGGACGGCGCGGCGCTCTTCGAACGAGCCCTGCACCTGCAGTTGCCCCACCTGATGGTCAACACCACACCCTTGGCGGAGGCCCGCTTCTTCTACGAGCGCGAGCACGAGCACGAGCGCAAGCACGAGTCTTTCGCAGACTCCGAGCCGGTGTCCTCCGTGCACCCCGCGTCCACCGACCCCACGGCCGAACTCGCCGAGATCCTGGTCGACTTGCTCGGGGTGGACACCGTCGACCCGGAGGCCGCGCTGTACGACCTCGGCGCCGACTCCCTTACCCTGCTGGAACTCATCGACGAGGTGAAACGCCGCTACGGCACCGACATCGACCTGTCCCGGCTCAGCCACCGGGTGAGCCTCGCCGAGGTCCTCGGCCATCTCGACACCGGCACCCGCGCCTCCGTCGCCACGGTGGACGTAGAGGTGTGGCAGCGCGGAACCGGCCCAGATGTCCTGTGCCTGGTCCATCCGGTGGGCGGCGACATCCAGGCCTACCGGCCTCTGGTGGCCGCTCTGTCCGACGAGTTGACGGTCTGTCTGATCGCCGACCCGAAACTGCGCGACCCTGCCCGGCCCGCGCGGTCGATCACCGAGCGCGCCGCGCACTACCTGGAGGCCGTCCGGGCCGCGTTCCCGGACCCCAACCGCCGTCTGAGCCTGGCGGGTTGGTCGTTCGGCGCCTGGACAGCCCTGTCCATGGCGGCACTTGCCGAGGCCGACGGCAGACCCGTCGACGCCGTCCACCTCCTCGATCCGCCACCGCCCGGCGCCGGCGAACGGCTCGCCGCCTACGACGAACGACAGGTGGACGCGGTGTTCGCCCGGGAGTTGAGCGGCAATGGCAATGGCAATGGCAACGGTCATCGCAGCGGTGGCGGACGGCTGTCCGAGTCCGGCCGTGCCTACGCCGAACGCCTCGCGCACTGCTGTCGGACCAACCTCGCGGCCATGGCCGAACACCGACTGCCACGACTGCACCGGACGCCCGCCGAGGTATGGCTGGCCCAACGCCCTGTAGAGGAAGGGGTGTTGGCGCCGGAGCCGACCGCGCCCGGCGCGTGGGACGCCCATCTGCCCCACCCGTTCCGCCTCCACCACGTCGACGCCACCCACTACGAACTCGTCGCGGAACCCCACGTACAGGCGATCGCCGCCGTACTCGCGACGGCTCTGCCCGAGGGCGCTCTGCTCCGCCCCGCCGGACGATCCTGAAGAGGCCACCGTGCAGCACCCCTACACCCGCCTGCCCGAGCGGTCCTTCTGGCGGACCGCGGTCGCCGAACCCGACGCGCTCGACATCACCGACCTGTGGACGCCGAAGTTCACGATCGGCCAGGACGCCCCCGTCGTCACCGCCGGATCCTGCTTCGCCGCCCACATCGGACGAGCCCTCCTGGAGGAGGGCATGCACTGGTACGACGCCGAACCGCCGCCACCGGGCCTCACCCGCGCCGAACAGTCGGCACGCGGCTACCGCCGTTTCTCCTTCCGGACCGGGAACATCTACACCGCCGCGGCGCTGCGCCAGTGGATCGCCTGGGCGCTGGGCGAGGAGAAGCCGCCCGAGGAGGTCTGGGAAGAGGAAGAGGACGGAACCTTCCACGACCCGTTCCGGCCCACCGTGGAACCGGACGGCTTCGCCTCGCCCGACGACCTGCTCCGCTCCCGCGACCGCACCCTCGCCGCCGTCCGCACCGCCCTCACCAAGGCCGACGTGCTCGTCTTCACCCTCGGCCTGACCGAGGCCTGGCACGACACGCGGACCGGCACGGTCCTGCCGATGTGCCCCGGGACCGTGCGCGGCACCTTCGACCCCGCCCGGCACGTCCTGCGCAACCACACGGTCGCGCAGGTGCACAGCGACCTGACGTCCGTGCTCGCCCTCGCCCGCCGGGTCAACTCCCGGCTGCGCATGGTCCTCACCGTCTCCCCGGTGCCCCTGACGGCCACCGCCACCGGCCGCCACGCCCTCGTCGCCACCACCCACTCCAAGTCCGTACTGCGCGCGGCGGCCGGGCAGTTGACGGACGAGTCGGACGACGTCGACTACTTCCCGTCGTACGAGATCATCACCGGCTTCCCCTACCGGGCGGCCTTCTACGAACCCAACCTCCGCACGGTCACCCCCGACGGCGTGGCCTTCGTGATGCGGCACTTCTTCCAGGCCGTGCGGGGCCGGACCGAGCCCATCATTTCCCTCACCTCCACCCCCACTGCCGCCGTCGGCGGAGAGGACAACTGGTGTGACGACGCAGTGCTCGACTACTACAGCCCCCGCCCGATTCCTGCTGCTCGGTGACTCCCACGCGGGCTGCGTCGGACGGGCCGCCCAGGCCGCCGAACTGCCCTTCGTGGGAGGCCCGTTGGGCTCCGGGCGGGACTTCCTGGGCCCGTTCTTCGACACCGACGGCACCGACCTCACCTTCCGGCAGACCGAGACGGAGCGGCTGTACCGCGAGTTCCTCGACACCCTCGACATGCGCGCGCTCGCCGCACTGGCGGTACCGCTGGTGTGCACCTTCGGCCTGAGCGCCCACACCGTGGCCACCCGACAGAACTGGGACCTCTACCGCGACCGGCACGCCACCGTCCCGGACAGCTTCCTGCGCAGCCGCCTCTTCGCCGACCTCGTCAGAGCGACGGTCCGGGGCGCGCTCGCCTTCTACGACCACGCCGTCGCCCTGGGACTACGCGTACTGGCGCCGCTGCCGCCCCAGCGCGTCCCCGGCATGTCCGACCCGGGTGTCTTCTTCGCCGCGCAACACGTCCTCGCCGACGAACTCACCGCACGCGGTGTCGAGTTGGTCGACCTCCGGGCCCGCGTCACCGACGCCTCCGGCCTGCAACGCCCCGCCTTCTGCCAGGCGGACGACACGATCCACGGCAACCTCGCCTTCGGGCGACTCGTCGTATCCGAACTCCTCGACAGAGGCCTGTAGTTGTAGGCCTTTGGCCGTGCAGACCCTTCCCCCTCTTCCACCCCACCGATGCCACGGAGGTCCCTCATGGAGGACTACGCGCTCAAGGCCGTCGAGCGGCTCACCACCCGCCCCGCCGAGCCCTACGACACTCTGTCCGTCGCCCCGATCACCCCACTGCTGGGCGCGGAGGTCACCGGCCTCGACCTGTCCCGGGAGCTGACACCCCAGCAGGAGAAGGAACTCACGCACGCGTTCCACACCCACCACGTCCTCGTCTTCCGCGACCAGGACATCACCCCCGAGGAACACAAGCGGTTCGCGGGCGTCTTCGGCGAACTGCACCCCGTGGCCCTCGCGCCCGAGGGCTCCGACCCGTACATCCTGGAGATCAAGGCGACCAAGGAGTCCAAGGCCGTGGCCGGCAACGGCTGGCACGCCGACGGCACCGCCGACCCCGAACCCTCCCTCGGCTCGCTGCTGTACATCACCACCATCCCCGAGGGCGGCAGCGGCGGCGACACCGTCTTCGCCAACATGCACCTCGCCTACGAACTGCTCTCACCGGCGATGCGAAGCTTCCTGGAGAGCCTCACCGCCGTCCACGACGGAGCCCTGCCCTGGACCGCCGCCGGACAGACCCCGCCGCCCGAGTACGAGGTGCCGCGCACCGAACAGCCGGTCGTCGCCCGCCATCCGGAGACCGACCGCCAACTGCTGTTCGTCAACGCCCCCTACACCTCGCACATCACGCAACTGTCCCGCACCGAGAGCGACGCGCTGCTGGAGATGCTGTACGCGCACATAGCCCGTACCCCGCTGCTGCACTGCCGGGTCCGCTGGCAGGAGCGCACCCTCGTCCTCTGGGACAACCGCAGCGTCCAGCACCACGCCGTCTGGGACTACTTCCCGCACACCCGGGAGGGCCGCCGTGTCGCCGTCAACGGCTCCCGGTTGGAGGCCTGAGCGGGTTCCCGGTTCCCGGCCGGAAGCGAAGGTGCCCTTTCATGCCCACAACCGACGCCCCTGAGGCGTTCCTTGCCCAACTGTCGCCCTCGGCGGCCTGGTTGAGGTGCGTTGCCGCAGCCCTCCACGAGCAGTTGCCGACGGGCGCCCGAGAGGCCTGGGCGACCCGTCTGTACGCCCTTCTCGCCGAGGAGTCGGACGACATGGGCACCCTGCACGCCGTCCACGTCTGGCACAGCGACACGATCCTGCCGCTCCTCGCCGGGGACTCCACCGTCGTCGGCACCCTGAGCGAGCTGCACCGTGAAGCGGCACGCGGCAGGATGCCGGACCAGGACACCTGGAGGTCGGCACTCACTCCCGTGCTCCTGTACGTCTACGACGCCGCGTACGACCGTAGGAGCGCCTACGCCGAAGCCCACACGGGCGCCCGCGACCACGCACTGGCCAACGGGTTCTCCGCGACCGAGGCCGACGCGTACGGGCACGAGTACGCGCGGCTCAGCAGTGACTCAAACGCCCGGTCCTGCGCCGAGGCCCAGGCGGAGGCGGTCGGCCGGGCGCTGGCACGGGCGTATGCGACCGACGACGGGGGCGAGGCGTACGCCGACACGTTTCCCGACGCTCAAACCCGGGCTGTCGTGCGGGTGTTGACGGCGCAGGGGGACGAACTGCCCGCGCCGCGACTGGCCGAGGGGTTCCTCTCGGCGCTGGTGGTCTCGCGGTCGTAGGCGCGCAGGCGTGAGTGGTTGTCGCAACTCGCCCTTCTCTGGACGGAGTTACCGGAATACTCGGATTCCGCCACGGAAGCCGCCGCTTCGGCGCTACGCTGAGTAGTCGCGTCATTGGGGGAGGGGGCGGCTCATTTGTCTGGTGCCGCGGACGTGCGGTGGACGCCGTCGCCGTCGCCGCGGATCCGGCGGCTGTCGGCCCGGCGCGAGGCGGTGGTGCTGGCGCTGTCCGGCGCGGCGTTCGGGACGTACGTACTGATCGTGACCGCACCGGGCCGGTACGCCACCACGACCACGATCCTTTTCTCGGGAGCGGTCGGCGGGCTGTATCTGGGCGCCGGGCTGCTGGCGCGGCTGCGCCGGCCCGGCAACCGTGTCGGGCTGATGATGCTGCTGGTGGGGATCGGCTGGTTCGCGGAGGACCTGCAGATCAGCCCGGATCCGGTCGTGCACACCGTGGGCCTGCTGGTGCGTTCGGCGTCCAGCGGGTTCCTCGTCCCGCTCTTGCTGATGTTCCCGGACGGCCTGCTGAGATCGCGGACCGACCGGGTGCTGGCCGGTGCCGGATATCTGACGGCCTTCGGGCTGATGCCGGTGAGCGTGCTGTTCTCCACCTCGGTCGTGGAGAACCTGCTGCTGGTGCACCCCGTGGAGTGGCTGCGCCAGGCGACCGACGCGGTCCAGTTCGTGATGAGCGGAGCGGTGGTCGCCGTACTGCTGGTGCGCTGGACGACCGCCACACGTCCGGCCCGGCGCGTGCTCACCCCGCTCTTCGCCGTCGGTCTGGTGGGCGGTCTCGCCTCGGCGTTGGACGGGATGCTCGGGACCGGGCCCTCGTGGACCCACACGCCCCTCATCAACATCGCGCATGTGGCCGTACTTCTGCTGCCGTTGGCGTTCCTGGCCGGCGTGTGGCACGTCCGGATGGGCCGGACCGCCGTGGCCGACCTGCTCCGCCGGATGCCACTCGCCTCGCAGGAACAACTGCGGGACGCGCTCGCGAGAGCCCTCGGCGACAGCTCCGTACAGGTCGGTTTCCCCGCCCCGGACGCGGCCGGATACGTCGACAGCCAGGGCCGTACGCTCACCGCCGCGCCCGGACAGCAGGTCAGCCCACTGGAGCGGAACGGCCGACGGGTCGGTGTCCTGCTCCACGACCCGGCGCTGCGCGAGGACCGGTACGTGCTGGAGGCGGTCGTGTCGGCGGTGGCCCTGGAACTGGACAACCAGCGGCTCGCCGCCGAGGTGCGGGCGCAGTTGGCCGAGGTACGTGCGTCCCGCGCCCGCATCGTCGAGGCGGGCGACGAGCAGCGGCGGCGGATCGAGCACGACCTGCACGACGGAGCGCAGTCGAGATTCGTCACCGCGCTGGTGACGCTGCGGCTGGCCCGCCAGCAGGTGGCGAACCGGCGGGCTCCCGAACCGGGGCTTGCAGAACCAGTCGACCTGGCCGAACTGCTGGACCGTATCGCCGAGTTGATGGGCGAGGGCATAGACCAACTGCGCGACCTCGCGCACGGGATCCACCCGGCGGTCCTCAGCGAGACGGGACTGGTCGCGGCCCTGGAGATGATCGCCGCCCGGTCCCCCTGTCCGGTCCGGGTCAGTGCGACAGCGGTGCCCGAGCTGCCGCGGCCCCTCGCGGCCACCGCGTACTTCGTGGCGGCGGAAGCGGTCACCAACGCCCTGAAGCACGCCCACGCGACGAGCATCGGCATCGAGGTCCGGCACGAGGACGGCGTGCTGCGTCTCACGGTCGCGGACGACGGCGTCGGCGGTGCCGACCCGGACACCGGCACCGGGCTGCTCGGTCTTCGCGACCGGGTGGCGGTGTTCGACGGCGCGATGACGGTCACCAGCGTGCCGGGTCAAGGGACGGTCGTGGCAGCCGAGTTGGTGACCGGACGCCCCGGGCCGACAGGTTCCGAGGACACGCGCTCCGGGCGGGCGGCTCCGGCCGAGGGGGAGGACGGACGAGGATGACGGCTTCGGGAACGCCGCCGGAGTGGACATCGAAGGCAGACGCAGCGAGGACACGCCCTTTGCGCATCGTGCTCGCCGACGACGAAAGGCTGTTCCGGTCCGCGCTGGCCGCGCTGCTGGAGAGCAGAGGGCACCGGATCACCGCCCAGGTCGGCGACGGCGACGCGCTGCGCGCCGCGGTCGCCCGCACCGAACCCGACCTCGCGGTGATCGACATCAGAATGCCGCCCACGAAACGGCTGGAAGGCCTACGGGCCGCGGTGGACATCCGGCACTCCCATCCCGGCGTGGGAATTCTCCTGCTCTCCCAGAGCGTCCAGGTCACCCATCTCACCGAGCTGACGGGTTCCGGAGTCAGAGGCGTCGGCTATCTCCTCAAGGAGCGGGTGGCCGACGAACACTTCCTGGACACGGTGCGCCGCATCGCCCAGGGGGAGTGCGAGTTCGACCAGGAGGTGCTACGGCTCCTCTTCAACGGCCGTCACCGGCACGGCGGTCTGGCGAGGCTCAGCGCGCGGGAACTGGAGGTGCTGAAACTCATGGCCCAGGGACTGACCAACCCGGCCATCGCGAGCCAACTCGTGGTCAGCGTCAAGACAGTCGAGACCCACGTCGGCAGTGTCTTCAAGCGGCTCGAACTTCCCGACGAGAGCGAGGGCGAGTATCACCGGCGCGTCCTTGCCGTCCTCACGTACCTGCAGTCCGACCGATCTGTCTGACTGGTGTGTCTGGTTGATCTGTATGGCGCCGCTGCATGCGCCTCAGGATTCGGCCGTGAAGCGGGACAGCGCGGCGGCCGACAGTCGCGCCTTCGCCAGGAAACCGGCCGCCGGAGAGCAGGCGATGCGCCCGCCGAACTCGTCGGCCGCACGCACCGAACACAGCACGATCACCACGTCCGCCGCCAGCGCGTTCAGCTCCCGGGCGGCGGCGAACACGTCCTCGCCCGGGAGCCCCAGATCCAGCAGCACGAGGTCGGGCCGGTTGCCCCGGGCGATCTCCGCGACGGCGGCCGAGGCCGACGCGGCCTCCGACACGGCGTACTCGCCGTCGACCTCCAACAAGGCCCGCACGGCGGCTCGGTAGGCGGGATCGTCGTCGACGACAAGCACGCTGCGGCCCATGACCTCATGCTGGCTGATCCCCTGGGCGAGGGCATCAGGGCCAGCACTGAGAACACCGGTCTCGAGACGGGTGGTTGCCCCGAAGACCCGGTCCCGCCGCGAATTCACACTGGTCGAACAGCCCATGGGCGCGGGTGTGACCGGGTGTGCACGGCCCGGCGTACGACCCGTGGATCGGGATTCGTTGTCGGGGGGAACGTATGCGGGGTTCCATGGTGAGGCTGCTCGTGCCGGTACTGCTCGCGGCGCTGGTGGTCACCGGTTGCAAGAAGCCGGGCGGGGAGGCGTCGG
Source organism: Streptomyces sp. NBC_01478 (assembly GCF_036227225.1). GTDB lineage: Bacteria > Actinomycetota > Actinomycetes > Streptomycetales > Streptomycetaceae > Streptomyces. The sequence continues at coordinate 11,502,157 of NZ_CP109444.1, forward strand.
GTTCCTTCAAACCCAACTTCCTGCCGGTGACGTTCACGATCGACTCGTCAGGGCGCATCAGCGTCAGCCTGGACGCGTCGATCGTCACGCCGCTGGGCGAGGTGTCGGTGTCGGGATTCCAGCAGGAGCTGGGCAACCCCAAGCCGTATCTCGTGGCGGCCATCCGGCATCTGGTAGGGGGTACGGCAGCCGACCAGAGCGCGTTCGTGGACCGGACCACGGGGCCGGTCCACGCCGCATACGCGGGATATACGGACTCCGCCAACTACAGGGAAGGGAGCGCGAGTTCGGTCTACTCCCTCTACAAGATCGCGGCGAAGGGCCGCAGCGTCCAGCCCGCCCTGAACGGACAGCCCCTCGCTCTGGCGAAGAGCGGCACGATCGTCGTCGACGCCACGCACACCAAGCCCGGCAGCGTGACCCAGGTCCAGATAGCCGACACCGAGGAACAGGACTCACCCGTGCCGTCCGGCACGGCGTCCTCCTGCGCGGGAACCGACGCCATCGGCATCACGCTCCCCGAGGTGTCCGCGGGAGCCGATGTCACCGACACCGTCGCGGAGTTGACGGCCGACTGCCTTCAGGTCCAGTACACGGCGGAGCCGGCCGACGGCGTGACGGAGGGCACCGTCGCACGGGTCGTGATCCCGACCGAGGGCTCGGCCGACGCGGTGCGGTTGCCTCCGGTCGACGAGGGTGCACCGGGGCCGGGGGACCACGTGACGGTGAGCCGGCGGTCGCCGACGACGGTGTATGTCGCGGCGACGGCGCCTGCACCGTCGCCGTCGCCTTCGCCCTCGCCGAGCAGCACCGATGATCCTTCCGAGACTCCGGCGCCAGGGACCACCCCGGTGGAGGCCGCCGCGTACGCGCCCGTGCGCACGGACCCCGGCACGGCCGGTGAACAGACCAGCCACATCGAGCCGGGAGCCCAGTACCGGGCGGTGTGCATGACGCACGGCGAGTCGGTGCAGGCCCACGGCTACACGAGTGACCTGTGGGCCGAGTTGCTCCTCAGCGCGGGCGGCACCGGCTGGGTCACGGCCACGGCGCTCACCGGCGGCCCCGACGGTCTGTCACTCCCCGACTGCCAGGGCACCGGAACTGCGACCGACACCCCGTCGCCGACGCCCTCGGACACCACGCCGACCGGCTGACGGCTGACGACCAAAGGAACCGGCCGCCCGTCCACGGTTCGTCGCCGTGGGTGAGCGGCCGGTTTCGTGTGGCGCGATCGCGGTACGTCGGCTGGTGCGACCTCTCAACTGTCTTCTCCCGCCCCATTGTGGTGCGCCCTGCACACCCTTACTGTTCGACTTTGCCTGAGTCTGTTTGATGCTGTTCGCCCAGTCGGTCTGGAGGCCGCCGTGCGGGGTAGTCGGAACGGTTCAGAGGGTGCGAGACCCGGTCGGCGTCGGTGGTGGAGGGCGGTTCTCGCGGCGACCGCGACCATCGCCCTCGCTGCGGGCATGACCGCACCGGCCACGGCGGCGCAGGACGTCGGCGAGCAGGCGTCCGCCGTCGGTCCGCAGGCGCACACCGTGACTCTCGACGGCTACTCCTTCCTCGTCGACGGCAAGCGCACCTACCTGTGGTCCGGCGAGTTCCACTACTTCCGGCTCCCGAGCCAGGACCTGTGGCGCGACATCTTCCAGAAGATGAAGGCCGCCGGCTTCAACTCGACCTCCCTGTACTTCGATTGGGGATACCACTCGCCCAAGCCGGGGGTGTACGACTTCACCGGGGTGCGGGACGTCGACAAGCTCCTCGACATGGCCCAGGAGGCCGGCCTCTACGTCATCGCCCGCCCGGCGCCGTACATCAACGCGGAGGTCGACAGCGGCGGCCTGCCCGGCTGGCTGACCACCAAGGCCGGGAACAACCGCAGCGACGACCCCCAGTTCCTGAAGTACGCGGACGAGTGGCTGACACAGATCGACCGGATCATCGCCCGCCACCAACTGACCAACGGCACCGGGTCGGTGATTGCCTATCAGGTCGAGAACGAGTACTACAACGGCTCGGCCGCCGGGCGTTCCTACATGCAGCACCTGGAGGACAAGGCCCGCGCCGACGGCATCACCGTCCCGCTGACCGGCAACAACAACGGCACCTTCAACGCCGGCACCGGCGCCCTGGACGTCGACGGCCCGGACTCCTACCCCCAGGGCTTCGACTGCTCCAACCCCTCGAAGTGGAACGGCGTCCCGGACATCAGCTACGACCATCCGGCCGGAAAACCGCTGTACTCACCGGAGTTCCAGGGCGGCGCCTTCGATCCGTGGGGCGGACCGGGCTACGACAAGTGCGCCCAGTTGATCAACGACCAGTTCGCCAACGTGTTCTACAAGCAGAACATCGCCGTGGGCGCGACCGCGCAGAGCTTCTACATGACCTACGGCGGCACCAACTGGGGCTGGCTGGGCATGCCGCAGAACTACACGTCGTACGACTACGGGGCCGCGATCCGCGAGACCCGTCAACTCGACCCGAAGTACTACGAGGACAAGCTCATCGGGTACTTCACGCAGGCCGTCGCCCCGCTGACGAAGACCGAGGCGATCAGGGCCACACCGCCGGACGACTCCGCGATCGTCGACACGGCCCGGATGAACCCCGACACCAAGACGCAGTTCCACGTCCTGCGGCACGGGAGCTCCACGTCCACGGCCGTGGACAAGACCCATATCTCGCTCGACTTCAACGCCCAGCCGTCCGCGGACACCACCTACACCTGGGACGACCCCGACTCCGCGCTCCAGTACGCCGGTTCGTGGTCGCACGTGGCCAACACGAGCTACACCGGCGGCGATTACCGGCACACGGAGTCGTTCTCGAACAAGGCCGGAGACTCGCTCACCGTCCCCTTCGACGGCACCGCGATCCGCTGGATCGGCTCGAAGACCAACAACCACGGCTACGCCGACGTCTACCTCGACGGCACCAAGACGGCCACGGTCGACGACTCCGGCAGCGAGAGCCAGGCCGTGCTCTTCCAGAAGACCGGCCTGACCCCCGGCGCGCACACCTTGAAGATCGTCGTCGCCGGGAACCACGGCTCGGGATCCACGGACAACTACGTGGCCGTCGACGCCATCGACGTGCCGACGGGCGACGCCGCCACGGATCCGACCTACCCGGTCGTACCGCAGCAGCCCGGCACCGCGATCACGCTCGACGGCCGCGACTCACACGTGATCGTGGCCAACTACCGCCTCGGCGAAGCGCAGTTGCAGTACTCGACCTCCGAGATCATGACCGACGCGACCATCGGGGACCGGGACGTCGCCGTGCTCTACGGCGACGAGGACAGCGACGGCGAGACCGTCCTGCGCTACGCCACCGAGCCCACCGTGACCGCCAACGGCGGGACGGTCGCGACCACTTGGGACCCGGCCACCGGGGACCTCCGCCTCAACTACACGCACAAGGGCCTGATCCGCATCAGCATCAGCGGCGGCGGAAAGCGCCCGCTGCTCCTGCTCGTCGGCGACAAGGCCACGGCGAAGACCTTCTGGCGCCAGGACACGGCGAGCGGCCCGGTGCTCGTGCGCGGCACCCACCTGCTGCGGACGGCGACCAGCCTGCACGGCGGCCGCACCGTGGCGCTCACCGGTGACAACGCCGACGACAAGAACATCGAGGTGTTCACCTCCGCCGCCCAAGTCACCTGGAACGGCCGGGCGTTGGGTACCCACGCCACCGACACGGGAAGCCTCACCGCAAAGATCCCGGTGGCCGCCCCGATACACCTCCCGACGCTGACCAACTGGAAGCACGCCGAGGAGTCCCCCGAAGCGGCCCCCGGTTTCGACGACACAACCTGGCAGGTGGCCGACAAGGCGACCACCAACAGCGTCTCCGGCGCCAACTCGCTGCCGGTGCTCTACGCGGACGACTACGGCTTCCACACCGGCAACACGTGGTACCGCGGCCGCTTCCGCGCCGGCGGCAAGGAGACCGGCATCCACCTGGTGTCGGACTCCGGGGGAGGCGCCCAGGCGTTCTCCGCGTGGCTCAACGGCACCTTCCTGGGCAGTTCCACCACCGGCAGCGGTGACTTCACCTTCCCGGCGGGTTCCGTGAAGTCCACGGGCGACAACGTCCTCTCCGTGCTCACCGTCAACATGGGGCACGAGGAGGACTACAACTCCACCAACGGCAACAAGACCGCACGCGGCCTGACCAGCGCCTCCCTCGTCGGCGCGCCGCTGACGTCCGTCACCTGGCGCCTCCAGGGCGTACGGGGCGGCGAGGACCTCCAGGACACGGTCCGCGGCCCGCTGTCGACGGGCGGCCTCTACGGCGAGCGGGCCGGCTGGTCCCTGCCGGGCTACCCGGACGCCGACTGGAACCGCGTTTCCCTCCCGACGACCGACACGACTCCTGGTGTCTCCTGGTACCGCACCGACGCCAAGCTCGACCTGCCGCACGGTCAGGACACGTCACTTGGGCTCACGTTCACGGACGACCCGGCCCGCAAGTACCGCGCCACGATCTTCGTGAACGGCTGGCAGGTCGGCAACTACGTCAACTACCTCGGCCCGCAGCACACTTTCCCGGTCCCCAACGGGATCCTGAACCCGAACGGCCACAACAGCATCGCCATCGCCGTGTGGAACCTCGACGGCAGCACCGGCGGCCTCGGCAAGGTCTCCCTGACCGACTACGGCAGTTACGCCTCGTCCCTGCGCGTCGCGCAGAACGACAGCCCGCGCTACGACGCCCGGACCTACGCGATGCCGAAGCGTCCGGGAGCGGATGTCACCCTGGACGTGCCGGACACCGCCCAGCCGGGGGAGGCCTTCACCGCCCGGACGACGGTGCGGGTGCCGAAGGACCGACCGTCCGCTTCCGGAGTGACGGCGTCGCTCTCCGCGCCCGACGGCTGGAGCGTGAGTGCCACGAGCCCCACGTCGGTCGAGCGCCTGCGGTCCGGCGCATCGGCCGCCTTCACCTGGAAGGTCCAGCCGCCGGCCGGGACACTGCCGTCGGCCTCGGCGCTCACCGCCACCGTGCACTACCGGCAGAACGGACGGCAGGCCGTCGGCGGTGACGAGCGCATCGTCCGCGGGATACCGCCGGCTCCACCGGCCGGGAAGAGCGATGTGAGCGCACTGTCGTTCCTGTCGTCCACCAACGGGTGGGGCCCGGTCGAACGGGACACCAGCGTCGGCGAACAGGCGGCCGGTGACGGCCGTCCGATCACCATCGCCGGCGTCGGCTACGCCAAGGGTCTTGGCACCAACTCCGTCAGCGATGTCGAGTTCTACCTCGCCGGACAGTGCTCGCGGTTGACGGCGGACGTGGGCGTCGACGACGAGACCGGCGGTGCGGGCACGGTGACCTTCTCCGTGATCGCCGACGGCAAGACCCTGCTCACCACGCCGACGATCCACGGCAAACAGGCCGCGGTGCCGATCGACGTCGACGTCAGCGGCGCCCAGGTGATCGACCTCAAGGTCGGTGACGCGGGCGACGGCAACGGCAACGACCACGGGGACTGGGGGATGCCGACGCTCACGTGTGACTGATCGGGAGTCAGGGGCGTCCGCGCGCTGTGCTCGACGTCCCTGTCCGCTCTCCCCGTCCTCCTCATGGGTCGCTTCGGGTGTGACGCGGGAGCCGTCTGTCCTCCTACGCGGTGGCCGGCCCGTCGAGGAAGCTGAGCAACACGGCGGCCTCGGCGCGGAGCCGTGCGGCTCGCTGCGTGTGCGCCGGCGCGGTCAACTGTGCCGCGACCTCCAGTCGCTCGGCGGCTTCCGCCCTCACGATCTCCACCACACTCCGCTCGCTCAGCTCACGCCGAACCGCTTCGGTGGCACCGGCGCCGACCGGCGACTGCTCAAGCGCCACACCGCGAAGCTCGGTTTCCTCCACGGGCACCGCCTCGGCGTTGTCGAGCGCGCCAAGGGTCGCCCGAAGCGCGCTGACCGCGGCCTTGTCACCGGCGCGCATCGCTTCCGGCAGGGCTCGGCGCATGCGAAGACGTACAGACATGCGAGTGACCCTATGGCCGGGCCCCTGCACTCACAACGCGATTAACAGGCCCCACCAGGCCTGCCGCGGCGAGGAGATCGACGGCGTATGGACACTGGTTCGAAGAGCAGGGCAACCGGGACCGGCTCTCATGGGTCTAGCCACCGATGACACACCATCAGGTCTCGTCGTACGGGGAGGCGGCGAACCCATCGTCCCGAGGGGGGACTTCATGCGCATGCGCCCGACCGTCGCCGTTGCTTTTCTGACGGCTGCCCTTTCCGCATCGGTGCTTCCGGCCACCGCCCACGCGGCGGACACGGCCGTTGCCGACGACACCACGTTCTCGAACGTCGTGGTCAACGGTGGCAAGGACATCGTGCTCGGCCTGACCACCAGAAAGACCATCACGATCACGTGGACGGCCCACGACCCGCAGGGCGTCGTCGCGTCCTGGGCCCACCTGTGGCACGGTCCCAACACCGACGACGCCGACGGCAACCTGCCGCTGTACCCACCGACGGGAACATGCGTGGTGTCGTCGGCCGACCCGACCACCTCCACGTGCAAGGTGAGCTTCGGTGTCGACGCGGCGCGGGACTTCGACCACAACGCCGTCGCCGGTACCTGGAATGTGCTCGCCGGGGCGCAGGACACCACCGACGAGTGGACGGAGATCGACGTCTCCGGCACGGCCAGTGTCAAGAGGGCCGCCAAGGTGACCGTCAACGCCTCGCCCGAGCCGGTGAAGAAGGGCAGGACGATCACGGTCACCGGGAAGCTGACCCGCGCCAACTGGGAGAGCGGCACCTACACCGGTTACCAGAGCCGGCCGGTCAAACTGCAGTTCCGCAAGAAGGGCAGCTCGGTCTACACCACGCTGAAGACCGTCACCAGCGGCGCCGCCGGCACGCTGAAGACCACGACCAAGGCCAAGTCCGACGGCTACTTCCGCTTCGTCTTCGCCGGTACCGCCACCACCGGACCGTCCACGGCGGCGGGTGACTTCGTCGACGTGAGGTGACGAACCGCGCCCGTGCCCGCCCGTCGGCGGTGTCGCGGGCGCTCGGGGCCGGGTCGGCGTCCATCCGGGGTGGACGCCGACCCGGCTCGGTCGTACGGAGCGCCGGACGAGTGCTCGATCCGGTTGCCTCCCTCCGACGGTCACCTTCCAGGGAATCGGTCCGGTGGTCAGACGCTGTCCGACGGTTGCCACGTGGCCCGGACCAGTGCCCGCTCGGTGCCGGTCAGGTAGACGGCGGCGGCGAGCCAGGCGCGTGCGTAGCCGTCCGGGTCGGCTTCCTCGGTGCGGCCGAAGACATCGCGGCCGCGCCGGTCCGCCTCCGAGGCGAGGGCGTGCGACAGGTCCGCGGCCGTCCGGAAACCGGCTCGCCGCAGCGTTACGACGGCCCCGGACCGGTCGCCGTCGCGCGCGGGCTCGGCGGCGGCCCGGCGCCCGCCGGACACGGCGACCTCGACCAACCGCCGCAGCCGCCACAACGGCGCCTCGGCCACCGGGTTCGGCGGGACGGAGATGAGCCCGGGCGTCTCCGGCAGGGCGTCGGCGGGCGGCAGATGAATGCCCTCGATGCGGTCGTAGCCGAGATCGGCATGGCCCAGCCACTCCGTCGGCAGACGCAGGGTCGCCGTGCTCTCGTCCGGCAGCGGACCGACGGCGAGTGGCCGGAGCGTGGCCGCGCGATCGGGGTCGAGGCGGCCGACGACGCGCAGCCGCAGCCCGGGGCGGGACGCCAGTCGGCGCAGGTTCGCGGTGTGGGCGAGGTCGGGGTGGTTGTTGGACGGCAGCAGGCGGACGAGGAGGCCGTCCGTGTCCGCCCGGCCGGGGACCGACTCCTGTGCGAGCAACTGGTGGTCGACCACTCCGACGATGACCAGATCACAGCCGATCAGCTCACCGTCCGTCCGCTCGGCCTCCTCCGGGTCGCTCACCGGAGCACTCCCGAGCCGGGCCGCGACGGCCTCGGCGAGCGGCCGGGCGAACAGGGCGGCCAGGGGGCCCGATGTCCAGGAGAGGCCCGGGACCGGCGTCGCCCGGACTCCCTTGCCGGCACCGAGACGCCCGTCCGAGGACAGCGTGGCCCCCGAGATCAGCAGCCCGCCACGGGAGAGTCCGGCATGGTCGAGACTGCCCGAACCGAGCGCGACGGTGGCCGTGGCGGCTCCGCGCGCACGGGCGACTCCGCCCGGTCTCACGTCCGCGACGCTGAACCAGCGCCCGTCGTCGGCGATGAGATGGGTGACCACGCCGCCGTACCCGGTGGCGGAGATCACCGGCTCCCGGCACACCCCGTGCACGCGCAACGAGCCTTCCGGCCGGTAGGCGCGGCGGGCCGTTCCGACCAGCGCCGGGGCCGGATCGGCTGCCGCCAACAGGCTTGTGGTGAGCAGGAGTTCACGTAGGGCGGCGACCAGGTCGGTCAGCCGGTGGCCGTCATGACGGGACCGGGCGCCCCGCACTCCACGGACCACTCGCAGCGCCGCCGCCTCGGCGCGGTGCAGCCCGGCGAGGCGCGCGGTGTGCGAGGCGCGCAGCACCTCAGCCTGTGCCACCGCGCCCGCTGCGGGCACCCCGGCGGCCAGCACCGCGGCCGCGGCTGTCCAGAGTGCGCGGGCGGCGGCCAGTTGCGCGTCCGTCGGGCCTGTCTGCGGCGATGCCGCGGCGCCTGCTCCGGGCACCCGGACGGCGGCCTGGACGGTGTCCTGCGCCGGCGACTCGACCTCCGCGTGCGCTACGGCTGTCTCCGCGTCGGCCACCGGACAGGCGCCGAGCACGGCGGCGCGGTGCAGGCACCGTGGCGCCAACAGGCAACTGCACACGGCCTGTTCGGCATCCGTGACCGCTCCGGAAGGCCCCGGAGTGAGGACGACCTCCGCGTCCTCACCGCACCGCACCCGTCGTACGGCGCCCTCGACGGTGACGGGCGCGGCCACGTACGTCTCGATCGCCGCGTCCAGCTTCTTGCGCAGGCGGGAGGTGAGGGCCTCCACGGCGGCAGCGGCCACCTCGGGTGCCACCGGGGGCAGTTGGGGGTTCATCGGGACTCTCCGCGGAGGCGTTCGCCCACCCAGCGGGCAAGGGCGAGGGGACTGAGGGCGGCGACGGGCATGCCGGCCGCGACGAGCTGCTGCGCGACGGGCACGGAGTAGCGCGGGGTACCGGTGTCGTCCAGAGCGGCGCAGCCCATCAGGTGCACCCCGGAACTCGCGAGCGCCCGTACCTCGCCCAGGAGCCCGCCCAGTGGGTAGCCCTCCTCGAAGTCGCTCACCACCACCACGAGGGTCCGGCTGGGCACGGTCACCAGGGAGCGGGCGTGGGCCAGACCGGCCGCGATGTGGGTGCCACCGCCGACCCGCACCTCCAGCAGCAGGGACAACGGGTCCTCGACCCGGTCCGTCAGATCGATCACGTCCGTCGAGAACGCCAGGAAGTGCGTGCTGAGCGTGGGCACTCCGCCCAGCACGGCCGCGGTCAGCGCCGCCCAGATCACCGAGGCCTCCATCGACCCGGACACGTCGACCACGAGGATCAGCCGCCAGTCCGCCTCCTTGCGCGAACGGGTGCTGAACACCGGCCGTTCCGGTACGACCAGGGTGCTGCCGTCGGCCCTCTTGCGGGCATGGGCCAGGTTCGCCCGCAGGGTGCGCGGCAGGTCGATCCGGCCGCCCGGACGGCGGGTCGGGCGAGGAGTGGCGAGTCCGCTCAGCGCGGGCCGCATCCGGGTGGCCAGCTCCTTGGCCAGTTCGTCGACCAGTCTGCGCACCAGTGGGCGCAGCCGGGCCAGTTGCTGCTCGGGCATCCCGCCCGCCAGCGACAGCACCGACGTCAGCAGATCGACCGAGGGACGTACGGAGTTGGGGTCCAGCTCGGCCAGCACGTCGCTGCGTCCCTGATCGGCGGCGCGTGCGAGGACCTCCTCGCGCACCTCCGCGCCGAACAGTGCCTGGAGTTCCTCGGCCCACTCGCGTGCGGTCGGGAAGGAGGCGTCCTGTCCGCCGCCGGGACCGGTGTCCCGGCCCAGGTCCGAGGAGCCTTCGCCGCGGCCCCTGCCGTACAGCTCGTCGAGCGCGTGCGCGTAACGGCGGGCGCCCGGAGGCAACTTGTCGCTCTCGCTGCCGAGGAGCAGGCGCCAGCGGTCCGTGGGCGTGAGACGGAGTACGTCGTCGATCGCCGGGTCCGGCGCCGGCACGGGGCGTGCGGTGGTGGTCCCGGGATCCGGAGCGTCGGTGGGCTGGGGTATCGGGGGCGTCGACCGCAGCGCCTCCACCGCCGTACGGCCGGCCTCGTCCGCCGCCGCCCACAGGGCCAGCAGTCGCGGGGAGGCGGCCAGGGTGAGGTCGAGACGGTCGCCCAGCTTTTCCGTGACCGTGTGCAGCAGGCGGTCGCGGCCCGCCGGAGAGAGCGTGTCGAAGCCTCCGCGCAGGGCGGGCAGTCGGTCGAGGAACGCCTGGTCGGTGAGCGTGTCGACCCGGTCGAGCAGGGGGTCGAGCGCGGTCGGCGCCGACTGGAGCAGGGGTGCGGCCCCGGTGAGCAGTCCGGCGAGTCTGCGGGCCAGCGCGTGCCGTGCGTCGGGGCCGGTGGCGGCATCGATCCAACCGGCGGCCCGTGCGCCGAGCGTGTCGGCGTCGTCCAGGTCGAGCAGGACCCGGCAGGCGAGCGCGGCCCCCTGGACGAGGGGCGAGCCGGTGCGCGCGAGGCCGCCGAGGGCCTCGTCCATGCGCAGTCCCAGGCGGTGTTCACCGGCGCGTGCGGCCAGGGCGACGAGCGCGGCCGCCTCCCCCGCGTCGTCGCTTCCCGCCAGACCCGGCAGCGACCTGACCGCCGACTCCAGAAGATCGGCGGCGAGCACGCCCGCCGCCCGGCCGGTTTCGGGCGTGGCGCCGGGCAGATGGCCCCGGCGCAGTGCCTCCAGCAGATCCAGGCCGGTGAGGATCTCGGGGAGCGTCGCGGAGGCGGGCAGCACCTCGGCGGCCTCGGCCAACCGCTGGGCGACCAGGGCGGGCAGATCGCAGCGGGCGGCGTCCCGAAGTCCCGTCAGGACAAGGGCACTTGTGGGGCCGCCCTCCGCCGACTCCCTGCGGAAGACTTCCCGCAGCGTTCCCTCGGCAGCCAGCGCGGCGGTCACGCCCCGCACCCCGGCCAGGTCCAGCCGGACGGGCACGGAGGGCACCCACGCCAGCCGCCACCGGGTGGTGAGTGCGGCGGCGTCGCCCGTACCGGCCACCTCCACCGGCTCGCCGTATCCCACCCCGCACACGTCGAGCCGCCGGAGGAGGATCTCGCGTCGGTTGTCGAGGGCCGAACGGAGGGGGTCCAGGCGCAGCTCACGCCGATCGGGATCGTCCGGACCGGGCAGCCGCAGCTCGGCGAGTTCGGCCTCGACGGAAAGGCCGAGCCCGGAGCGTGGGGTGCCCGGCGCGACCCGGCCGCGATCGGTACCCACCAGAACCACTTCCAGGGCCCGGGCGAGAGCACGGCCCCGGCCGAGCGGCTCGCCCTGCCCCATCACGGACGTCAGGGCCTCCAGCACCTCGCCCCGGCCCGGTGCGGGGAGCCCGCGCAGCCGGGCGAGGTCGCAGGCCACGCGCAGCGTCTCGCGGGCCTCGCCCGTCCCGGCGGTGTGCCCGGCCGCGCGCAACTCCCGGCACACGCCCGTGATGGCTCGCGCGGCGGCGTCGTACAGGAGCTCGGGGTCGCCCGCCGCGCCGAACACCGCCTGCTGCCAGCGCGGGTCGCGGATCCCGGCCGGGTAGCCGGAGCGGGAGTCGAGCAGATCGAACGCGTACGGGACCAGGGAGGTGGTGACGGGAGAGGGCTCCCCAGGGAACACCGGTGCTGTCCCCTCCACCTCTGTGCTGTCGGCCAGCGCCGAGGCGTGGAAGGCGCCGATCACCGCCGCGACCCGGCGTCCGCCGGCCGCCGCGAGGGCGATCGTCTCCCGCATGTGCGCCTCGCGCGCCAGGTCCACCGCGGGTACGCCGCCCGACGACTCGGCGTCCTGTCGCAGCGCCCAGCCGACGCCGAGGGCGGCCCGGCGGAGCGACTCGGGGGTGCAGCCGGGGGCGAGAACCTCCACGCTGCGGTCCCACAGGTCGTCCCCGTCGCGGCCCGTCCCGGCCGCGGTGAGCGCCTGCGCGAAGGAGACCGGCGCCGGGCGGTCGGCCGCCTCGGCGCGTAGGGGTGCCTCCGCGTGCCAGCGGGCATCGGCCATCGGCAGATCGCAGCAGACGACCTGCGCTCCCCGCTCCCGCGCCCAGCGGACCGCGGCGAGTTCGGGGGAGAAGTCGGCGAACGGGTAGAAGCCGAGCCGTCCGTCCTGACCGGCGCCCGCGAGTGCGACCGGTGCGACGGTCCCGGGTGCGCCGAGATGGGTCAGCCACGGCTGGAAGTCCGTCGGCAGTTCCACGCAGACGACCTCGGCGCCGGCCGCGTCCAGCAGCGCGGGCACGGCGGCGGCGAGCGCCGGGCTGTGGTGGCGTACACCCAGCAGGTACGGCGCCACGGAGTCGGCCAGGGCGTCGAGCGCCGTCCTGGGGTCCTGAGCGGTCGTCACCGAAGGTTCTCCCGCAGGTCCCAGAGGCGGCGCCAGGTCGCGGAGCCGTCCTCGGCGCGGCGGCGCACCGGACCGTCCCAGTAACCCAACAGGCGTGCGTGGTCGGTGGGATCGTCCTTGCGGACCACGCCCAGCAAATGACCGGGCACCAGGTCGAGGGTGTCGCCGACGGGGAGATAAGCGGTGGCCACCCCGAGGGACACGGCGACCTGCACCGCTTCCGCCGTGGACATCACCGTGCCGGGACGCTCCACGTCCCAGCCCTCGGCCGAGCGGCCGGCCCGCAGGTCACGGAAGACGGTCACCAGGACGTCGAGCACCGCGTCGTCGACGGCGAAGGCCGCGCCCGCCCGCTCGACGGCCGCGGTGGCCTGTCGTTTGACGAGCGCGGTCTCGGCGTCGACGTCCGCGATGGGGTGCACCGTCTCGAAGTTGAAGCGGCGTTTGAGTGCGGCGGACATCTCCGACACGCCACGGTCGCGGAGGTTGGCGGTGGCGATGACGGTGAAGCCGGGGGCTGAGGCGACCTGCGCTGCGTCCGTGCCGGACAGCTCGGGCACGCTCATCCGGCGGTCGGAGAGGATCGACACCAGCGCGTCCTGCACCTCGGGCAGGCAGCGGGTGATCTCCTCGACGCGCGCCACCCGTCCGGAGCGCATCGCGGCGAGCACGGGCGAGTCCACCAGCGCCTGGGGAGTGGGTCCTTGGGCGAGGAGGAGGGCGTAGTTCCAGCCGTAGCGCAGGGCGTCCTCGGTGGTGCCCGCGGTGCCCTGCACGGTCAGGGCGCTGGTGCCGCAGACGGCCGCCGCGAGCAGCTCCGAGAGCATCGACTTGGCCGTGCCCGGCTCACCGACCAGCAGCAGTCCGCGTTCCCCGGCGAGCGTGACCACGCACCGCTCGACCAGGGCGCGTTCACCGACGAACTTGGGGGCTATGACGAGTTCGCGGGGCAGTGTCTCGTGCGGCTTGGCCAGCTTGAGGGCTTCGCCGGCGCTGCCGCACACGAAGGTGATGACGGATCGGGGTGTCAGCAGCCAGCCGGGCGGGCGCGGGCCGTCGTCGTGGGCGGCGAGGAAGGCGAGTTCGGTGGCGTGGCGCTCTTCGGCGGGCAGCGTCTGCCGGTCGGGCAGGGCCGTCGCCGTGTCGGTCGGGGTCATGAAAGTCCTTGCTGGGTAGGTCTGTTGGTCGTTGGTGAGGGGGGCGTCGGTGAAGTCCGACGCCCCGGTACGGCGTCCGTCAGCGGCGGCGCCCCCGGCGCACCTTCAGCTCCTCGAACCGGGGAGCGTCGCCCTCCCGGACCCGCTGCCAGGCTCTGCGGTAGAGGTCCGCGACCGGTTCGGTCGGCACGATCACGCCGAAGGACGCACGATCGCCGTCGACGATGTCGAACAGCGGCAGCTTCCAGCGCTCCAGGGGAACGCGCGGAGCCGGCTGTTCGGCCCAGCCGCCGGGCAGGAAGAGCGAGCGCCCGGCCCTGGTCCGGGTGGCCCCGACCACCAGGTCGGTGGCGGCCAGCTCGGCGCGGGCCGCCTTGAGACGGGCCGGCTTCCATCCCGTCCACCGGGCCGTCGTGCGGTCGGTCGGGTCGGGCATGGCGAGCAGCATCAGATACAGCGTGGCCGCGTCCTCGCCGAGGCCGTACTCCTTGGCCGCCTCGGTGACCAGGTCGGGCACGGAGCGGCCCGGGTCCTGCGGCCACCATGTGCAGTCCTTGTCGCACTCGCCCGCCATCGGCTCACCGGGGTCGGCGAGGAGGGCCGCGAAACGGGAGTCGCGGACCAGGCGCAGGGCGATCTCGGCCGGGTACGGCTGGTCGCCCACGCGGGTCGCGGGCAGGTAGGGGTCCTGTCCGGCCTCGTCGAGGAGGTCGACGCGGATGCCGGGGGCGGGCTGGTCGTCGTGGGTGGCGAGGACGACGGCGCCGTAGCGCTCGAAACCCGGACCGGTCTCGGTGGGCGTGCCCGCGGTCTTCCGGAACGCGGGGAGGCTGATGTACTGGCCGAGGTCGAGCATGAGCCCCGGGGCGGCGAGGCGTTGGCGCAGAGCGGTGAGCACGGGCGGCAGCGCGGCCCGGATCGGGTCGCCGGCGGGCAGCCGGTGGGCGAGCCAGGCGGCGAGGCCGACCGAGCCGACCAGGGTCTGCGTGCTGAACCCGGCCGTGTCGTTGCCGACCGGCCGCACCCGGTCGCCGTTGACCTCCCACCGCAGGTCCCGGCTGAGCTCCGGGGCACGGGCCGGGTCCAGCAGCGCGGCCAGCGCCTCCCGTACCGGCCACGGCGCGTGCTTGAGGGCGCGGATGGCGTCGCTGAGCAGGTCCTCGGGTATCGCGGGACGCCGGCCGAGCCTGTCGTTCCAGACGGCGGCGGCCGTCGCCACGTCCGGGCCCTCGGTCCACAGCCGGACCGGGTCTGCGGGCACCAGAGCGGCCACGACCGCCGCGCGGACGGCGCTGTCGATGCCACGGAGTTCGTCCTTGGCGACCGCCGCCGGGGCGACCTTCACCCCGATGAGGGCGCGCGCCTCGGTGCTGAGGAAGGTCCGCTCGTAGGCGTCGACTCCCGGCAGTCCGGCGACCACGAGCCGGGCCATGGTCTCGGTGACGCCGGTGAGCCGGGCGAACTCCTCGGCGGCGTCCGGGAACCACGGTGCCGGACCGCGCTCGGCGAGTGCGGCGAGGAAGGCACCGAGCCGGCCCGCGTGTCCGTCCTCGCCGATCGGGTCACAGGCCAGGACCTTGTACGGCTCCGGAGCGGCGAACCGTCCCGCCGGATCGTGGAACAGACCGGTGAAGTCGCAGCCGTCGTCGTCCCGGGACCCGTGTTCGGTCACCGCGACGAAGGCGCCGTCCGCCAGCGGCAGCAGGCCGTTCCAGGAACCCTCCCGCCAGTCGCCCGAGGCCGGCCGCAGCCGGTGCGCGTCCAGGTGCAGGGTCACCGTGCGCCAGCGAGCGGGCACTCCGGACTGTCCCAGCCCCAACTGCTCGAATCCGGCGAGCAGTTGCCGCAGTGCCTCGCGGTGCTCGTCGGCGGTGGTGCCGGCTGCCGCCCGGTGGGCGAGGGCCGTCATCCGCCCGATCAGGGTGCGCAACTCCGGCTGCCCGGCGGGCAGTTCGGGTCCGTCGAGGTGGAGCCGGCCATCGGACGGTTCCGCTGCGGCGCCGGCGGCACGGGTCAGCACCCGCAGGGCGCGGAAGACGGTGTCGGACTGGTCGTCACGGCTCCACCAGTAGCCGTTCGACGCACCGAGACCGCTCATCGCGTCGCGCAGGAGACTGTCCGTGGGACCGGCCGGACCCTCGTCCTCCACGCCGCCCTCCAGGGCCAGGGTGAGCCGGGTCGCCGCCGCGTCCAGGACCGCCTGCTGGGCCGCCGCGTACCGCACGACCCCGGCGATGCCCGCGAGCAGGGCGGGGTGGGTGACGGACAGCAGCGCGCGGATCGCGGTAGGCAGCGCCTCCGGTTCCTGGTCGGTTGCGGCCGACAGCAGGGCGGCGGTGGTGTCCCGGTCGATCCGCCGCAGTCCTGTGGAGCCTTCCGGGTCGCGCGGGGTCAGGCACTCCCAGTACTGCACCGGCGGCAGCAGCAGGGAGCCCTCGCCGAAGACGCCCGCCGTACGGTCGGTCTTCGCCCAGGCGGTGACGACGCCGTCCGCGTCGACCAGGTCGAGCTGCCAGCCGTTGTGCACGACGGCGGTGGGCCGCTCGGCGCCCGGGAACATCACCAGCGTGCACGGCCGGCCCGAGTCGGAGGGCAGCGTGAGGGTGTGTCCGGCGAGATCCTCGACACGCGTGGAGCCGTCGGGGAGTTCCAGCCTGCGCAGGCCGACCAGACCGTCGACGGGCGCACAGGCCGGGGCGGCGCCGGTCGTGGGGGAGGGGCGCAGCCGACCCCCGGCGAAGGTGCTGCCCGCGGGGGCGTCACGCAGCGCGTCGGCGAGGAAGGCGGGCCGGCTCATGCGTCCGCGCTCGTCGGTGGCCGGGTCGTACTCGTACCAGCCGTGCGCCTCCCGGTCCTCGGAATCCGCCTGCCAGACCCAATAGGCGGAGCCGTCGAAGAGCAGCGGACGCTCCTCGGGCACGGTGGTGTCCCCGGCGTGCAGCACACCGCGGCCGGTGGTCCGGCCGCCGCCCGGCAGCGGCAGGGAGATGGGGAAGTTGCCCTTGTACCAGTCCATTTCGGTGCCGCGGGTACCGCGCGGGCCTTCGAGCTTCTCGACCCGGTCGGCGCGGGTGTGCCAGTAGCCGCGCAGGCCGTCGTTGCGGCTGTTCCAGTAGACGAGGAGTTCGCCGTCGACGTGGTGGAAGCCGGGGTCGCCGTACCGGTCGTCCTTGGGGACGCGCAGGTCGTGGGTGAGCAGGGTGCCCTCGGCGCCGATCACGCGGGCCTGGGCCTCGCCGGCCACCACGAGGTGGGGCCAGGCGTCGGCGACGACCAGGTCCTCCACCCGGCTCTTCGGTACGAGGGAGGCCGCCGCGTCCTCCCAGGCGGGCCAGCCGAGTTCGTCGAAGAGGCCGGCGCGCAGGGTGCGCGCCAGCACGGGGGCGAGGTCGGTGGCGACCGCCGCGCGTACGTCCGCCTCGGCCAGCGCGAGCGCCTCGGAGGGCAGCCACTTCAGGCGGGACAGCGCGTCGGGCAACTGGGGCAGACCGACCGCGGTGAACCGCTCCACGACCGTACGCACCCACTGGGCCAGCAGCGGACGGCAGCCGGGCGACTGCGCCAACAGCCGGATGGCCCGCAGGCCTTGCTCGTCATTGCTGAACCGGTCCGCGCCCTTCAGGAAGGCGTCGTGGAACCGGGCGTCGGCGCCCAGGAACAGCAGGTCCCGGTGCCCCTCGCCCAGGGCCCACTGCTCCAGCGGCAGACCGTCGTTCCGCTCCGGAGCGGCCACCGCAATGTCCAGGGACAGCAGCAGATCGATCAGATCGATGTCGTGCGTGACCTTCAACGCGCCGCCGGACGCGGCGAGTTCGGCCCGCAGTCGGTCCACCGCCCGCTCCACGAGCGGGTACAGCTCCGGCATCCGGGTCGAGCCGCGCCAGGACCGGGCCCGCTCCCGGAACGTCAGGAAGCGCTCCAGCCAGCCCGCCGTGCCGTCCCGCGGCCGCTCCTCCTCCGGCAGGGCGGCGTCCCACAGCCCCGCCGTGGCACCGGAGTCCTCGAGCACCTGGAGCCACAGCGCGGGCATCTCGTCGTCGGAGCCCGCCGGCAGCATGTCCAGCAGGGTGCCGCGCACCTGCCGGTCCCGCGTGGCCAGGGCCACCAGCGCCGCACGGTGGCCCTTCCACCAGCCGGCCGCCGCACGCAGGGTGGCCGGCAGACCGAGCAGTTCGGACAGGTAGTCCTGCTCGGCGAGGTCGGCGTCCTGTCCCGCGGCCCGGGCCAGCTTGCGCAGGTCGCCCGCCATCTGCGCGGACGGCGGCAGACCGCCCGCCGTACGGCGCAGACACAGCCGTGTGAAGCGCCGCAGCGCCTCCTCGGCCGGCACCCGGGCGCCCAACTCCTTGCCGTAGGAGGACAGCACCTTCACCGGCAGCGCGCCCGCGAGCGCGAACTCCAGGAACACCGCGTCCAGGCGGTCTTCCTCGATGACCAGCCCGTGCTCCGCCTCGGCCTTGCGGGCCCGGGTGAACAACTGGGCCGCGTAGGTGGCGTTCTCCTCGGCGAGGAACACCCGGCCCGCCTGCTCGTAGAACGTCGGCAGGAAGTGCGGGACGGAGGCTGCCAGTCGCGCGCCGAGTTCCACGTAGGCGTCCAGGGCGGCCTTGGGCCGGGACTTCACCTGCCGGGCCGCCCGCTCCAGGTCCGGCACGACACCGAGCGCGTGATGTCCGTCCTCGGGGTGGTGCACCAGCACCCACTCCGGGAAGCCCAGCGACTGTCGCAACCCCAGCCCCACCACGGCCGGTTCGGCGGCCTGCTCCAGGCCGAGGAAACCGGCGGCGAGGTCCTCCGCCGCGCCCAGTTCACCCGCGACCAGCCGCACCACCACCCGGTCGTCGAGCCCCGGATGGCGATAGGCGCGCGCAGTCAGCGGCACCGCCCGCTCACCGGCCCCCTCCGCGTCCGGCGGCAGCACCGCGCCCGCCGCGAGCATGTCCTCGTACGACACCTGCGTCCCCCCGCTCATGCGTTCTTGCCTTCCTCGATGTCACGCCCGGCGTACAGCGCCGCCGCCATCCGCATCCCCTCGGACCAGGCCACCGGGCCCACCTCGCGCAACGGCAGGGCGCGGCCGTCCTGGTCCTGCCAACTGAGGCCACCGGTCTCCACCGTGTCCTCCCAGTACGGCTCCCCGATCCACACGGAGGCTTCGACGGTGCGCCCGCCGTCGCGCACCCGGGCCGTGGAATAGCCGCCGGAGACGCGGTAGCCCAGCGAGCTGGCACGTGCCGCGAGGGCGAAGCGGGAACGGAACGAACCGCCGGCGAACTCCCGTACCTCGGTCGCCTTGGGGGCGAGTTCGTCGGGGCGCCGCCAGGTGGCCCGGTGGATCTGCTCGACGCGCTGGCCGATGCCCAACTCCGCCGCGAACTCCCGGATGTCGTCGAGGTCCGGCAGCAGCACCGGGTGCGGCAGGGTCACCGTGCGCGGGGACAGCCGTACCGTCTCGCCGTCGAGGTTCACCACCCGCAGCTCGCCGTCCTCGGTGGTGCCCCGGAGGAAACCGACCTCGTCGGGGTCGTCGCCGACCACGGCCAGGTCGCGCAGGGCCGACTGCCAGGCCTCGTCCGGCCACACGCGGACCAGCAGGCCGGTGGGGACGGGCAGCGACGACACCATCCAGGCGTCGACCTGTGCGACGCATCCCGCGGCGTGCCGATCCAGCCATTCGGCGAACCGCCGCAGCCGGTCCACCTCCGGGTGGTCCTTGAGCGCGCGCGGCAGGGACTTCAACTGCCGCCCCGCTGCCCGGCCCCCGGTGGCTCGAGCCGCCACCCGCCCCTCCACCAGGGCGACTTCATACCCGTCACCCGCCGACAGCCAACCCACGATGCCCCCGCCTCCACATCAACACAGCCAGAAGAAAGCACAGTTCAGCCGGGATGCCCCGACATCTGTGCGACGACAAGTGGAACGTTAGCGGCGATCACTGACAATCGGCCGGGGAAGCTGTGGACAGGCTGAGACGGGCACCTCCCAAACCGGCGAACGGGGCGCCTCTCCACGCTCGTTGGCCGCACTCGCACAGGGCCGGCGGGCGGTTCGCCGGGCCACGAGTTCAGGCCAAACGTACGGCCCCTGCCCGGATCGGACGTGCCGTCAAAGACGCAGGACGATCAGGGCCGTGTCGTCGGTATTGCCCTCGGCGGGGAGCAGATCGGCGAGCAGGGCGTCGGCCAGGGACTCGGGCTCCGCGTCTCGG
Organism: Streptomyces sp. NBC_01478; assembly: GCF_036227225.1. Taxonomy (GTDB): domain Bacteria; phylum Actinomycetota; class Actinomycetes; order Streptomycetales; family Streptomycetaceae; genus Streptomyces. The sequence continues at coordinate 11,522,073 of NZ_CP109444.1, forward strand.
TGGAGGGCGAGGGAGTCGGCGAGGCGGGCGAGGCCGCGGTCGATGTCCTCCGTACGACGCTCGATCAGTCCGTCGGTGTACAGCACGAGGGTGGCGCCCTCGGCGAAGGGAACCCTCGTCTCCACCCGGCCGACATGCTCGGGTCTGGCGCCCAGGGGCGGGTCGGTGGCCTGGTCGAGGAAGGTCACCGTGCCGTCGGGGGCGAGCAGGGCAGGGGGCGGATGGCCCGCACAGCTATAGGTGATGGCGTGGTCGTCCCAGTCGATGAACGTCGTCACCGCGGTGGCCGACTCGGCGCCCTCGACGAAGCGCGAGTACAGACCGAGGGCCTCGAGGGCGGAGCCCGGTCCGTCTGCGACCCGGCAGGCCGCGCTCAGGGCGCTGCGCAGTTGGCCCATGGCGCAGGCGGCCTGCAGACCGTGCCCGACGACGTCACCGACGGCGACCGCCATGCCGCCGTCGGGCAGGTCGACCAGGTCGTACCAGTCGCCGCAGACGTTCAGGGCACCCACGGCGGGCCGGTAGCGGACGGCCGCCCGGTGGTGGCCGACCGGGCGCGGCGGGGGCAGCATCGCCGCCTGGAGGGTCAGGGCCACTTCGCGCTCATGGGCGTGGGCCCTGCGCAGGCGTTCGTTGACCTCCTGCAGCTCGCGGGCCCGGGTGTACAGCTCGGCTTCCAGCACTCGGGCTCGTTTGTCGTCGGCACGGCCGCCGAAGGCCCGGACGAACTCGGTGACCTCCTCGACCCGGTGGACGATCAGCGTCACCTTGCCGTCCTGGCCGCGGACGGGCGCGTTGACCGGGCTCCAGAAGTGCTCCACCCAGCGGCCTGATCCCTGGGGGTCCTCGATGTCGTAGCGGAGCAGGGCCATGGTGTCGCGCTCGCCGGTGGTCGCCGCGCGCAGCATCGACTCCCGGGTCTCGCGCATGCCGGCCGCCGCCGGGTCCTTGGGGTTCTCGGGGAAGACGTCGAAGATGTAGCGGCCGATCAGTTCCTCGCGCTTACGTCCCGACAGGCGTTCGAAGTCCTCGTTGGCATCGAGGTAGACGAGCTCGGGGGTGAGCAGCGCCACCATGCCGGGCAGGGCGCGGAAAATCTCCGCGTAGTCGATCTCCGGATCCTGCATGGCCTGCCCGTTCGACGCCGAGGGTCACTGTGTCGTTCCACGATAGGAGGGATCTGGCCATGAAGCCCGGAAACGGCTGTTTTCGGGTCGATGAGCAGTGGCGATGCCGTGGCCCATCACTCGACCGAGTGGCCTGCCCGCGGAGGCCGCCCTGGGCGGCCCCGCGGTGGTATTGCCCGGTGAGCGGCCACACCGTTCATGATCCGGTCTCCGTCGAGCCGCCGATGTCCGTGGCGAGACGGCGGTAGGCGGCTCGGGCGTGAAGGAGGCGGGCCAGGGCCGTGCCGACGAGGGCGGCGGTGAACAGGCAGCCGAGCCAGAACGCGTCGCGGTGTCCGGCCCAGGTGAGGGTGCCTGCGGGCGGGACGGCGAAGCCGTTGAGGAAGAGCCGGCACAGCACCGCGGTACCGGGGGCCGCCGTGAAGCGGGCGCACAGGCCGAGCAGCACGGAGAACACGGAGAGCGCCGGCGAGGGCCGATCGGGACCTGTCAGCGCGTTGAGCAGTGCCACCAGCACCAAGGCGCCGCCGGACGTCGCGGCCCAGACCAGTGGCGTGGCCACGGGCGAGGGGACGGGTCGTGCTCCGGTACGGAGAGGCACCCAGTCGATCATGCCGGAGACTCCTTCTGGTCGTCCCGCTCCTCCTGGCGGCGGGGAAGTCGGCCTGCCCGAGTCCGCGCCGCCGGTACAACCTCGCCCCACGGCTCAAGTCCCGGTCCCCACCGGCGACTTCGACGACTTCGCCGCCCATCGCTCGTAGAGGATCGGCCACAGGGTGATCAGGACGAGCAGCCAGACCACGGTCACGGTACGGACCTGTGCGCCGAACACGGCCGGCAGCAGGGGCAGCGCGCAGCAGGGGAGGGCCACGGACAGCAGCCACCGCCGTTCCCGCCCGGCCCGGCCGAGCCAGGCAAGTCCGCTGAGCAGGAAGTACCCGGCCAGCGACGAGCACAACAGCCACCGGGTGGCGTCCGGCAACGTCTCCAGGTGCTCGGCCGCGGCTCCCAGCGCGGCGGCCAGAGCGGCGAGGCAACCGGACACGAAACAGTGCAGGGGCAGCGCCGCACGGGCGGGCAGCACCCCTGCCGCCAGGTGCGGCACCCCCGCGTAGCCGTGCCCGAAGGACAACGCCCACAGCATGGCCAGCAGGAAGAAGGCCGCGACGGCGAGCATGTACAGCTTCTTGTCCCACTCCGCGTCCGACGTCGCCTCGACCACCTGGACGACGCCCTCGCCCAGCACGATGATCACGAAGAGGCCGAGCCGCTCGCTCAGGTGCTCCGTCTGGGACCGCGCGAGCGACGTGCCCCGTCCGGAATCGCGCCGAGCGGATTGCTTGTCATGGCGTTTCCGGGCCTCCTGGTGCTCGACGATGTCACGTGCGGAGACCGCGAACGTGACGTACAGATCGAGGGCGATACCGAGGGCCCAGAGCCAGTAGCGCATCGGATCGTGCGTCCAGAGGGAGACGATCCACGGGATCACGCCGAGCGACATCTGAGCGGCCGGCCAGTCGACAAGGACCTGGCGACGGTGCTGCCAGGCACGGCTCGCCAGAAGGCGGATCAGGACGTAGGCGAGGGCGAACACGCGCGCGTGCCGGTCGTCCCCCTCGTGCACCCCCGGTACCGCCGCGGCCATGACGGCCATGCCGAACATCGCGGCCAGCACCGTACGGACGTGGGTGTTCTCGTAGGCCACGTTCGCGTACAGGGTGAAGCAGATCCAGGCCGTCCAGAAGGCCAGGAACAGCAGCGCGTACAGGCCCAGGTCGGACACGTCCGGGACACCGTGCAGCAGATGCGCGATCTGCGCCACACCCGCCACGGCGACCAGGTCGAAGAACAGTTCCAACCAACTGGCGTGCCGGTTCTCCTCGGAGGTCGGTTGCGGGGCCGGTGCGGTCGTGTTGTCGTCGCTCACTGGATCACCATGCCCTGTCGCCGACGGCGACTCTGTCGAAATCCGCAGGTCGATCCCCGGCAGTTCGGGAGCTGTGGCTATGGTCACAAATCACTGGAATACGGCTATTTCGTGGCACTGGTCACGCCACGGAACCGCCGCCTCGTCTACGTTCGCAGCGCTGTGTCCCCGCCCCCGAACCACCGAGGCCTCATGCCGTACCGCCCGAATCCTCGACCGACCACGCTGAGCACGAACACGCCCGGCCGACGCGGCAGGCGTACCGGATTCCGCGCGGCGCTCCTCACCGGCTCCATAGCCACCCTCCTCGCGGTCGGTGTGGTCGGCCCGGCGGCTGCCGTCGCCGGGACGTCGGAGCCCTCCGCCGGCCCCGCGCAGCCGACGGCGACGAGCCTGGCGCGCGTGACGACCGCCGTGCTCGACCTGGACCACCCCGCCCGGAATCCACAGGTGCGGGGGAAGGACGTCCCCTACGACACGGCCAGCATCATCAAGGTCGACATCCTCGCCACGCTGCTCCTCCAGGCGCAGGACGCCGGACGCGGCCTCACCCAGCAGGAGCGCACCCTGGCAGAGGTCATGATCGAGCACAGCGACAACGACGCGGCGACCGCGCTCTGGCGGGAGATCGGCCTGGCGTCCGGCCTGGAGGCGGCGAACAAGCGCCTCGGCCTCTCCTCGACCGTGGGCGGGGCCGGCGGCAAGTGGGGACTCACGCGCACCACGGCGACCGACCAGATCCGCCTGCTGCGCGCGGTGTTCGCCGACGCCGGGACCTCGTCCTCCAGCGAGCCCGTACTGACCCCCGCCTCCCAGACCTACATCCGTACGCTGATGACCCGCATCGCGGCCGGCCAGTCATGGGGCGTCTCGGCGGCCTCCGACGCCGGATGGGCCCTCAAGAACGGCTGGCTGCAACGCACCACCACCGGCCTGTGGGACATCAACAGCGTCGGACGCGTCACCTCGGGAACACACCACTACCTCGTCGCGGTCCTCTCCGACGGCAACGCGTCGATGCAGGGCGGCATCGAGGCGGTCGAACGCGCGGCCCGCGCGGCAGTCTCCGCCGCGGGAGCGGCCGGCTGACGACACGGACGCGGGCGCTCGGCTTCCTGGCCGTCCGTCCCTCGCGGCGCGAGCAGGCTTCGCGGGACACTCGCGCGCCGGCCCGACCATGAGATCGGGACCGGTACCGCGTCCGCCGGAGTTCAGCCGGCGCGGCGAGAGCGGGCGGTTGTGGTGCCGGGCATGCCGAGGTGTTCCAGCAGCAGCCCTTCGCGGGTGGACCAAGGGCAGATCTCGACGGTCTTGGCCCCGCAGGCTTCCATGAGGGTCTGCGCGATCAGGGCTCCGGCCAGGGACTGTTCGGCGCGATGGCGCGAGATGCCGGGCAGTTTGCCACGCCGGGACGGCTTCGCCCCGGCCAACAGGGCGACCGAAGCGCGCAGGTGAGGCAGCGCCAACTGCCGCGCGGCTCGTGGCGCCTTGCCCCGGGCCGCGGCGAGCCGGGCGAGTTGCTCGAAGGTTTTGGAGCAGGCCAGCACCCGAGTGCCCGGCTCGGCGAGCGGCAGACCGGGAACGTCTTCCAGGGACCGGCGCAGGTGCTTTCGGATCTCGGCCAGGCGGCGTTGGGACGGCACGCTGTTGCCGGGCAGCCAGTCCCGGGTGATCCTGCGCGCGCCCAGCGGCAGCGAGTGCACGGCGTGAGGCTGGTCCCCGGTGCCGGAGGCGATCTCCAGGGTGCCGCCGCCGATGTCCAGGACGAGCAGCGGGCCGGCCTCCGGGCCCGCCCACTGGCGAGCGGCCACATAGGCCAGCCGCGCCTCCTCCTCGCCGGTCAGCACGCGCAGGCGGGTGCCCGTGGTGCGCGCCACGCTCGCGATGATCGCGTCACGGTTGGGGGCGTCCCGGATGACGGAGGTGGCGAACGCGAACACTTCCGGTCCGCGCGGACGCGGGTTCGCGGCGACGGCCTCGGCCACGGCTTCCTCGACGCTCTTCACGCCGGCCCGGTCCAGCCGTCCCTTGTGGTCGAGGGTCTCGTGCAGCCTCAGCCGCACCTTGCGGGAGAAAACCGGCTCCAACAGCGCGCCAGGACTCCGCCGAACAACCGTCAGCAGAGCGCTGTGGCACCCGACATCGAGCACACCTGCCTGCCGCACCCCGTGCCCCCCTTGTCCCGTATTCGACCGGACCGGCTTCCTCTCCCCGTCCTCCGAACAGCCCAGATGACGGCGTGACAGGTTCCCGGCCCAAAAGATAACTATATCGTCACCGCTCGTTCACCCTCCGCCCCGTCTCCGGAACAGCGGTGTGATGAGCGGTTGTCGTGTCGCTCGACCGTCCGCCCGCCGGGCGAACACTATGAACGCAATGATCGACGGGTGGTCCCCACCTGCGGCGGTTCCTAGCATCACGGTTCGCAGCGCAACCGCGCACAGCGAACGCGTAGGAGCCGCTCCCGTGACGACACTTGACGCACCCGTACCGGTACGCCGCCGAATACCGGCCCCGCGCTACCGCCGGGCCGCCCTGGCCGCAGGCCTCGCCGCCGCACTCCTCGGCACGCTCGGCAACGCCCCCGCGCCCGCCGCGCCCCCGGCGCAGACCGAGAGGCCTGCCGTAGCCACCTGCCCGGCCGACCTGGTCGGGAAGGCGACCTGTTACACCGGCCAGGACGCCAACGGGGCGTACTACGCGATGGCCGTGCCGACCCGCTGGAACGGATCCCTCGTCGTGCACGCGCACGGCGGACCCGATCTCGGCGACTCCTCGGACCCGTCGCGCAGCACCGACGATCTGGGGCGTTGGGCGGTGATGGTCGAGGAGGGCTACGCCTGGGCCGGCTCCTCCTACCGCCGCGGCGGGTACGGGACCCGGATGGCCGCCGCCGACACCGAGAACGTGCGCAGACTCTTCGTCTCGACGTTCGGGAAGCCGAAGCGGACCTACGTGCACGGCCAGTCCTGGGGCGGCGACGTCGCCGCCAAGGTCGCGGAGACCTACGGCAGACGCCCCGGCGCCTACGACGGCGCGCTGCTCACGAGCGGCGTCCTCGGCGGCGGCTCGCGCGGCTACGACTACCGGGTCGACCTACGGGTGGTCTACCAGTACTACTGCCACAACCACCCCCGCCCGACAGAGCCGCAGTACCCGCTGTGGCAGGGGCTGCGCGCCGACTCCACCATGACGAGCGCCGGACTCCGCGCCCGCCTTCAGGAGTGCACAGGCTTCGCCTCCGCCCCCGCGGAGCGGACCGCGCTCCAGCAGCGCAACCTCGACGACATCCTCGCCGTCACCCGCATCCCGGAGCGTGCGCTGGAGTCCCATCTGCGGTTCGCGACCTTCACGTTCCGGGACATCGTGTCGACCCGGCTCGGCGGCCGCAATCCCTTCAGCAACCGGGGCGTGCGGTACTCGGGTTCGCACGACGACAAGGCGCTCAACGCGGGCGTCGAGCGGTTCTCCGCCGACCCCACCGCGCGCCGCGACCTCTCCTACGACAGCGACCTGACCGGCAATGTCTCCATCCCCGTCCTCACCCTGCACGCGATCGACGACCCGACCGCCTTCGTCGAGCACGAGGCGGCCTACCGCGCCACTCTCCAGGGCGCCGGCCGAGGCGGCAACCTCGTCCAGACCTTCACGACGGAGACCGAGCACAGCGCGCTGAGCGACTCCGAGTACGCCGACTCCCTTGCGGCTCTGGACACTTGGGTACGCCACGGACACAAGCCGACCCCGCGCTCGATCGCCGCTTCCTGCGCGGCCTTCGACCGGACCTACGGCGGCGGATGCTTCTACGACCCCGCCTTCCGCCCCGCACCGTATGCCTCGCGGATCCGCCCCCGGCCGGGCGGGTTCGTCTGGCCCGCCATGACCGCGGCGCAGGAACGGGCGTGGAGTCGGATCGACGGCGTGGGGATCGCTCCCTGATCCCCGGCCGCACGAGGTAGCGGCCGCGGAGCGGCCCTACGGATCCCGGCGACTGTTCACTGCCACGGCCGCCGGGTCCTGCACCGGTTTCAGCATGTTCAGGAACCTCGGACATCCAGATGGCGATGGTCCGGGGTCTCATGCCCGCTCAACGCGCGGCCATGAGGCCTCGGCTGGAAGCGATCATCGATCAGCGGCAACACGATGGCAGCGACCCTGTTCTGCAACGGCGCAAGGAAGTGGTGCAACCCGCTTGGCCGGACGTGATGGTGCCGGGCGACGGGTGCCTGTCTCGACTACGGGATGGCGGTGCCCCACCGCAAACGCCCGCAAGGGCTCAAGCGACCCTGCCCGCCACGTCGAGGACGAAGATCAAGGGTCCTGCCACGGGGCGAGCACATACAGAAGCCGTAGGCACCCCCGGCGGGCACCCGCTCCGCCTACCGCGATCGCGGTACACCGGCTGCCGCGTGCGCGGGACGTGAGGCGGCACCCCCGCCGTCTACCCTTCAGGGATGAAGGCAGCCATTCCGAATGTACGAGCGATGCGGCGCCCGGCAGTCGCGACCTGGCTGCCCGCGGTGATCACCGCCGTGCTCGGACTGCTCACCCTTCAGGTGATCGACCGGGGTGATGTCCTGGCACTCGCCGCCGGACCCGCGTTCCTCATCGTCGCCGGCAGCGGCGCGCTGCTCGTGCGGCGCCGGGCCCCCGTGTCGACGCTCGCCGCGGTGTTGGTGCTGACCGTCCTGAACCAGGCCGTGGGTACCCGTCTCGACGCCGTGATCCCGGCGATCCAGGTGGCCGTCTACACGGTCGCCCTGCGGACCGGCCGTCGCGGCGCGTGGGTGACGGCAGCCCTGACGACGGCCTGGGCCGCGGTGACCGTGCTCGCCTTCCAGGCGGAGCAGCCGGTCGACCCGCAGCGGCTCGGCGCGATCGCGTGGATCGTCGCGGCCGCCGCCGTCGGTGACGCCGTACGCAGCAGACGTGCCGTCGTCGACGGGCTGCGCGAACGGGCGGAGCGCGCGGAGCGGACCCGGACCCGGGAGGCCGCACGCCAGGTCGCCGAGGAACGCGTCCGGATCGCCCGCGACCTGCACGACATCGTCGCCCACCAACTGACCCTGATCCACGCACAGGCAGGCGTCGGCGTCCATCTGGAGAACGCCGGAGTACCGCGCAGCGACGGCCTGTTGGAGCAGATCCGCGACGGGGCGAAAGTCGCTCTGCAAGAATTGCGTACCACCGTTGGCGCGCTCAGTCAGGGCGCCGACAGCGACGCGCGGTTCCTTCAACCTACGCCCGGTCTGGCCATGTTGGACGACCTCGCCAAGTCGTTCGGGCTCGCCGGGCTCAAGGTGGAGGTGCATCGACGCGGCGAGCCGGGCAGACCGTCCGCGAGCGTGGACGTCACCGCCTTCCGCATCCTCCAGGAGGCCCTCACCAATGTGCAGAAGCATGCCCAAGCCGACGCGGCAGAAGTCGGGTTGAGCTGGTCCCCGGGCGCACTGGTGCTGACCGTACGCAACGGCCCCTCCCCTCGCTCGACCCGCGTCGCGGCAGAGGGGACACACCGAGGGCTGCTGTCGATGAAGGAACGCGCGGCGGCCGTACGGGGAACCTGTGAGGCCGGTCCGGTCCACGGTGGCGGATATCTGGTGACGGCCGTGCTGCCGCTTCATGAGACCGGGCGCGCGCAGCACCTGGCCGCCGTCGAGGCGGTGGCGCCGTGACGATCCGGGTGCTGCTCGCCGACGACCAGACCCTGTTGCGCGGCACCCTCCGGCTGCTGCTCGACAACAGCCCGGGCTACGAGGTCGTAGGAGAGGCCTCGGACGGCGACGAGGCGCTGGCGCTCGTCCGCGCCCATGCACCCGATGTGGTGCTCATGGACATCGAGATGCCGAGGGCGGACGGGCTCCGGGCGACCCGCTCGATCCGCGAGGACCCTTCGCTCGACGACGTGAAGATCCTCGTGCTGACCACGTTCGAGACCGAGCAGTACGTCGCCGAGGCGATGCTCAGTGGCGCCAACGGGTTCATCGGCAAGGGCACCGACCCGCCCGAACTGCTCGCGGCCGTCGACACGGTGGCCCGAGGGGACATGACCCTCTCGGCCGCGGCGGCACTCGCCCTGATGCAGCGGTTCCGGGAGCAGCAGTACACACCGCTGCCGACCACGCCCGGCCGGCTCGCCGAACTCACCCCGCGCGAGCGGGAGATGGTGACCCTCGCGGCCAAGGGCCTGTCCAACGACGGCATCGCCCAGGATCTCCAGCTCAGCAGGCACACCGTGAAGACCCACATCAACCGGGCCATGGCCAAGCTCGGGGTCAGCGAACGCGCTCAACTCGTCGTCATCGCCTACGAGTTCGGCCTGGTGAGGCCGGGAGGCCACCCACCCGCGCGGTAGGCGCCGGAGGCGGGTAGCGCGGGCGCGGTAGCCGGGTTCCATGCGTCAGGGCGACGCCATGCGTGGGGCGCGACCAGCAGGGTGGGAAGGCGCCCCAACTGCGGGGCGCTGTCCGCCCTTTGCCCTACGGAATGAGAATCCCGACGATGTCCTGGCTGACCAGGATCAGCATCGCCAACCGAAGACTGGCCGCGCTGTTCACCCTTCTCGTTGTCGCCCTCGGCGTCTACGCCATCCCGTCGATCAAGCAACAGCTCATCCCCAACCTGTCGTTCCCGATGGTCACGGTGGCCGCGACCTACACCGGTGCCTCCCCCGAAGTGGTGGAGCGCCAGGTCGCCGTGCCGATCGAGGACGCGGTCAAGTCCCTGGACGGGGTGGAGAGCGTCTCCTCGACCTCCCGCCAGGGCTCCGCCGTGGTGGTCCTCCAGCTCGACTTCGAGGCGAACATCGACGACAGCGCCCAGAAGGCGCAGCAGGCGGTGTCCAGGATCCCGGCCCAACTGCCCGAGGGCGTCGACTCGTTGGTGATGACCGGCAGCACCGACGACCAGCCGACCATCGTTCTCGCCGCCACCTCCGAGGCCTCCCAGCAGACCCTGGCGGCCGCCCTGGGCGACGAGGCCGTACCGGAGCTGAAGAACGTCGACGGCGTCAACGACGTCACCGTCTCCGGCGCCCGCGACCGGCTCGTCACCGTGACCCCGGACACCACGGCGATGAGCACGGCCGGCCTGACCGCACAGGACCTCTCCACCGCCCTGTCCGACCTCGGCACGCACGCCGCCGGCTCGGTCAGCGGTGACAAGGAGTCGCTCAGCGTCTCCGTGCCCGAGAACGTGACCGGCCTGGACGCGATCAAGAAGCTGTGGGTGTCCCCGCCCGCGAGTGCGACGGGCGACACCTCCGAGCCCGTTCGGCTTCGGGACGTCGCCTCGGTCAAGTACGCCTACGCCGAGGCCACTTCACTCACCCGCACCGATGGCAAACCCAGCCTCGGCATCAGCGTGACCATGGACCACGACGGCAGCGCCGCATCGATCTCCGAGGATGTGCGCGCACTCGTCCCCGGTCTGGAGAAGAAACTCGGCGACGGCACCCGGCTGACGGTGGTCGCGGACGCCGGCCCTCAGGTCAGCGACTCCGTGCACGGACTGCTCAAGGAAGGTCTCCTGGGTCTGGTCATGGCCGTCCTGGTGATCGTGCTGTTCCTGCGCTCGGCCCGTTCCACCCTGGTCACCGCGATCTCGATCCCGCTGTCCCTCGTCATCGCGCTGATCGTGCTGTGGTCCCGCGACTACAGCCTCAACATGCTCACCCTCGGCGGCCTCAGCATCGCCGTCGGACGGGTCGTCGACGACTCGATCGTCGTCCTGGAGAACATCAAACGCCATCTCGCGTACGGCGAGGACCGTGACCACGCGATCATCGGCGCGGTGCGCGAGGTGGCCTCCGCCGTCACCGCCTCCACGCTCACCACGGTCGCCGTCTTCCTGCCGATCGCCTTCGTCTCGGGCATGGTGGGCGAACTGTTCGGCCCCTTCGCCGTCACCGTCACGGTGGCCATGCTGGCCTCGCTGGTGGTGTCGCTCACCATCGTGCCGGTGCTGGCGTACTGGTTCCTCAAGCCTCCCGCCGACGCGGGCTCCGTCGATCCCGAGGAGTACCGCGGGCGGGTCGAGGCCGAGGAGCGCGAGGGGCGCCTCCAGCGCTGGTATCTGCCGCTGATCACGTGGTCGCTGCGTCGCCGTAAGACCGTACTGGCCGGATCGCTCGCCCTGTTGGTGCTCACCCTGGCCATGACGACCGCGCTCAAGACCAGCTTCCTCGGCGGCTCCGACGCCACCAGCCTGCGACTCGCCCAGACGCTGTCGCCGGGCAGCAGCCTCGCCGCCACCGACGCCGCGTCCCGACAGGTGGAGAAGATCATCGCCGGCACGGACGGCGTCTCCGTCTACCAGGTGACCGCCGGAAGTCTCGGCAGCACCGGTCCGAGCAGCGCCAATGACACCGGAGCGTCGACCGCGACGTACACCATCGTCCTCGACGGCGGTGTCGACGCCGAGAGTCTTCAAGCGAGCCTGGAGAAGCGCCTTGGCCAACTGGGCGGCTCGGCAGGGGACTTCGCCTTCGCCGCGAGCGGCGGCGTGGGCGGCGGCAGCGATGTCCAGGTCACGGTCCAGGCCGACGACTCCGCCGCGCTGCGCACCGCGACCGACCGGATCCAGCAGGCACTGAGCAAGGTCCCCGAAGTCACCGAGGTGACCAGCGACCTCGCCGAGAGCGCCCCGCAGATCAACGTCGTCCCCAAGGGCGAGGTAGCGGCCCAACACGGCCTGACCGGCGCCGACTTGGCCGCTGCGGTGAACCAGGCGCTCCAGGGCACGACCGCCGCACAGGTCGTCCTCGACGGCGAGCGGAGCGACATCGTCATCAGGGCATCGAGCGCCACTCCCAACTCACCCGCGGCGCTGGGGAAACTGGAGATCCCGACGCGGTCGGGCCCCGTGCGGCTCGGTGCCGTTGCCACGATCACTCGCACCGAGGCCCCCGCCGAGCGCACCCGCACTGACGGACAGCAGACCACCACCGTTTCCGCCGTCCCCGTCGGCGACGACACCGGAGCGGCTGGTTCCGCCGTCGAAAGCGCCCTGGACAAAGTGGAGTTGCCGAAGGGCGCCGCTTACACCATGGGCGGTGTCACCAGCGACCAGAGCGAAGCGTTCTCCCAACTCGGTCTCGCGATGGTCGCCGCGATCGCCCTGGTGTTCCTGCTCCTGATCGGGGTCTTCCGGAGCATCCGGCAGACACTCGTGCTGCTCGTCTCCATCCCCTTCGCCGCGACCGGCGCGATCCTCCTGCTGCTGATCACCGGCACCCCGCTCGGCCTCGCCGCGCTAATCGGCATGCTGATGCTGATCGGGATCGTGGTCACCAACGCGGTCGTCCTCGTCGATCTGGTCAACCAGTACCGCGAGCAGGGGATGAGTATCGGCCAGGCGGTGATCGAGGGCGGGCTGCGCCGACTGCGGCCCATCGTCATGACCGCCCTCGCCACGATCTTCGCCCTGATCCCCATGGCACTCGGTATCACCGAGGCGGGCGGACTCATCTCCGAACCCCTCGCCGTCGTGGTCATCGGTGGCCTGATCAGCTCCACACTGCTCACGCTCGTGCTGATCCCGACCCTCTACACGATGGTGGAGACCCGCCGCGAGCGGCGAAAGAGGGGACGGACGACCACGGCGGAGCCGTCCCGCCCGCAGCCCATGCTCCCCGTGCACTGACTCCTCCCCACAGCGGGGGACCGGCCGTGCCGACAATCTGTTCCGGTCAGCGGACACCCGCCGCCAATCGGTTCCGGCCAGTCCCCATGCTGAGCCCCCATCGAGCCAACTCCGCTCCTACCGGGGCGCAGCCGCACATCTCACCTACGCCTCCCAAGGAAGCGAGTCGCATGGTGCTCACCACCGCGAGACGGGTCCTTCGCAGCCTGGTCGTGATCATCCTCGTCACGATGGGCTCCGTGGCGCTGCTGAGTCTGGCGCCGGGCTCTGCCGCCTCCGTCATCCTCGGCGAGAACGCCACACCGGACGCGGTCGCGAGACTCAACGCCGAGCTGGGCATGGACCAACCCCTCTGGCACCAGTACGCCGACTGGCTCGGCCACGCGGTCCGGGGCGACCTCGGCACCTCGCCCGTCACCAACGAATCGGTCCTGCACGCTGTTGTCACCCGACTGCCGGTGACGCTCGAACTCGCCGCCATGGCACTGACGTTGTCCCTCGTCGTAGCCGTCCTCCTGGCCATCGTCTCCGCCGCGCGGGAAGGGTCCTGGGTGGACCGCGCCACCACGGCCCTGTCGTCGGTACTGCTGTCGGTGCCCGCCTTCATCGCGGGCCCCCTCCTCATCTACTTCTTCGCACTCAGACTCGGCTGGCTCCCCGTCAGCGGCTGGGCCCGCGTCAGCACCGACGGCCTCGGCGCGAACCTGCGCGGCGCCCTGCTCCCCGCCCTGTCGATCGCCCTGACCGAGATCGCGACCTTCCATCGCGCCCTGCGCGCGGATCTCATCTCCACCCTCCGCGAGGACTACATCGCCGCCGCCCGGGCCAAGGGCATGAGCCCCGCCTACGTCATGTTCCGCCACGCGCTGCGACCGTCCTCGTTCTCCCTGATCACCCTGGCCGGCATCAACCTCGGCCGGCTGATCGGCGGGACCGTCGTCGTCGAGATCCTGTTCTCGCTGCCCGGCCTCGGCCAACTGGTCGTCTCCTCGATCGTCTCCCGTGACCTCGTCTCGGTGCAGGGAATCGTGGTCTTCGTCGTCGTGGTCTACGTCCTCGTCAACACCCTCGTCGACCTCAGCTACCACTGGCTCGATCCCCGGGTCAGAAAGGCGGCCGCGGCATGACGAGCACCCAGCACACCGTCACGAAGGGACCCGACACCACAACCGACGACGGCGCCGCGACGGAACCCTCCGTCCCGGCCGTGCACCGCGGCCGGTCGCTCCTCGTCACACTCGCCTACACCTGGCTCGCCGTGATCGTCCTCGCGGCCACGTTCGCCGACATCCTCCCCCTGGCGCCCTACGACCGCCCCATCGGCCTGCCCCGGCAGACACCGGGCCTCGACTCGCTCGATCTCCTGCTCGGCACCGACCAGTTGGGCCGCTCGCTGCTCTCGCGCTGCGTCTACGGCGCCAGGGTCTCGCTGCTCGTCGGCGCGGGTGCGGGCCTGATCGGCTCGGTCGTGGGAACCGCGCTCGGCATGGTCGCCGGCTACCTGCGCGGCCGTACCGACTCGGTGATCAGACTGATCGCGGACGCGATGCTCGCGTTCCCGCCGCTGATCCTCCTCCTCGCGCTCGCCGCCGTCCTCACCCCCAGCGTGTCGACCATCCTCATCGGGCTGACCCTGCTGGTCGTCCCCACCTTCATCCGGCTGGCCAGGGCGAACACGCTGTCCTGGGCCTCGCGGGAGTTCATCACCGCGGCCCGCAACATGGGCGCGAGCAGGCGGCGCATCCTGGCGCGGGAGATCCTGCCCAACCTGCTGCCCGCGCTGGGCGCCTATCTGCCGGTCGTGATGGCCGCGCTGATCGCGGCGGAGGGCTCATTGAGCTTCCTCGGCATGGGCATCCCGCCGCCCTCGCCGAGCTGGGGCGGAATGATCTCCGACGGCAAGGACTCCGTCGGCGACTACCCGCACCTCGTCTTCGTGCCCACCGCGTTCATCTTCCTCACCGTGTTCGCCCTCAATCAGGCGGGCGACCACCTGCGGCACCGGTTCGACCGGGATCTGCACGACTGACACCGCCCGGACCGCGCCCAGTTGGGGTCGGCCGGTCTCCCAGCCCGTCTACGACAAGGGGTCAACGATGATCCGTACAAGGGGCTTCACCACGATCGCGGTCGCCGCCGCGGCACTCCTGCTGGGTGCCTGCGGAGGAGGGGGCGGGAAGAGCGGGACCGGGTCAACAGGGGCCACCGGCAAGCCCGTTGCGGGCGGCTCCGCCCGCGTCCTCACCCTCAGCGAGCTCCGCACCCTCGATCCCGCGCAGATGGGCAACAACTTCGTCAGCGGCGCCATCGTGGGCAACGCGCTCTACGGCACCCTGCTCACGGACGATCCCGAGACCGGGAAGATCCGCGGCTCCCTGGCGTCCTCCTTCACGTCCTCGGACGGCGGGAAGACCTTCGAGCTGAAACTGCGCGACGGGCTCACCTTCTCCGACGGCACCCCGTTCAACTCCGCTGCTGTGAAGTACAACTGGGACCGGATGCGGGTACCGGCCACCGCGTCCCCATACCAGGCCGACGCCTCGCTCGTGACCTCGACGCAGGCCGTCGACGCGACGACGCTGAAGGTCACGCTGGCGGAGCCCATGGCGCAGTTCGCCCAGTCCGTCGTCACCACGTCCATGAACTGGATCGCCTCACCGGCCGCGCTCGGCAAGGGCGCGAAGGCCTACGACGCACACCCCGTCGGCGCCGGACCGTACACCCTGAAGGAATGGCGCCGGCAGGACGCCATGGTGCTGGTGAAGAACACCAAGTACTGGGACAAGCCCAAGCCCTACCTGGACCAACTCACCCTGACGGTAGCCCTCGACGCGACGCAGCGCGTCAACACCGTGATCAGCGGCGGCGCCGACCTCGCCATCGAGCAGAACTGGGAGAACCTGAAGAAGGCCTCGGACGCAGGGCTGCCGACCACGACCTCCCCGCTCAGCGGCGGCACCTACCTCGCCCTCAACACCCGGCGCGCGCCCTTCAACGACATCCGCGCCCGCGAGGCGCTGGCCGACGCCATCGACTTCAACGCCCTCAACGTGTCGGTCTACAACGGCACCGGCGAGACCGTCGACACGGTGTTCCGCAAGGCCTCGCCCTTCTACACCGACACCCCGGTCGGCAAGCCCGACGCGGCGGCCGCGCAGAAGCTGTTCGACGCGATCGCGGCCGACGGCAAGCCCGTCTCCTTCACCTTCACCACCACCGCGTCGACGGAGAACAAGGCCCAGGCCGAGTCGATGCAGTCCCAGCTCAGCAAGTTCAAGAACGTCACCATGAAGATCAAGGTCGTCGACTACGCGGAGTTCATCCCCCTCCAGACCTCGCACGACTTCGACGCGGTGGTGTCGTCCGCCGCCTTCAACGACCCGGAGCCCAGGCTCTGGACCGCCTTCCAGGGCGATTCGCCGACGAACATGACGGGCATCGACGACGCCCAGCTCGACGCGGCTCTGCTGAAGGGCCGTACGGCCACCACCGTCGCGGACCGCAAGGCCGCCTACGAGACCGTGCAGCAGCGGCTCGTGGCCCTGCGCCCGATGCTCTGGATCCTGCGCATCGCCGGCAGCGCGATCTCCGGCAAGAACGTCGGCGGCCTCACCCAGTACGGCTTCGGCTCGCTGCTCCCGGAGGACCTGTGGATCAAGCACTAGGCGAGGCGGCGGACCGGGTTGAGCCGATCCTCGAAGTCCGCGATCTGCGGGTCCACATCGGGACACCGCGCGGTGTCGTACGGGCCGTCGACGACGTCTCCCTCACGATCGGGCACGGACAGGCGCTGGCCGTCGTGGGGGAGTCGGGCTCCGGCAAGTCGGTGACGGCGAAGGCGGTCATGGGCATGCTGCCGAGAGGCGCGGGATGCAGTGGCCACATCCTCTTCCGTGGACGGGACTTGCTCACCCTGTCCCCGGGCGAGCTGCGGAAGATCTGGGGCACCCAGATCGCCATGGTGCTCCAGGACCCGGGGCGCTCCCTCAACCCGGTCGTCAGGGTGGAACGACAACTCACCGAAGGCATGCGACGGCACCTCGGCGTCGGGCGTGCGGAGGCGCGGGGCCGGGCCGTCGACCTCCTCGTGGAGGTGGGCGTACCCGACCCGGAGCGCCGACTGCGCAACTACCCGCACGAGTTGTCCGGCGGTATGCGCCAGCGCGTGATGATCGCCATCGCGCTGGCCTGCGAACCCGACCTGGTCATCGCGGACGAGCCGACGACGGCGTTGGACGTGACCGTGCAACGCCAGGTCCTCGACCTGTTGCGCCGCATCCAGCGGGACCGGGGGACGGCCCTCATGCTGATCAGCCACGACCTCGCCGTGGTGGCCGGCCGCACCGACCGCACCGCCGTGATGTACGCGGGCCGCCTCGCCGAGGTCGGGGCGACCCGGACGGTGTTCACGACACCACGCCACCGGTACACCCACGCCCTGCTGGAGGCGGTTCCCACCATCGACCACCAGCGCCACACCCCGTTGCGGCTGATCCGCGGTGCCCTGCCGGATCCCGTGGCACCGCCGACGGGCTGCCGCTTCGGACCGCGCTGCACGGCGGTGCGGACCGAGTGCGGTACCCCGGGGCCCGTCATGGCCTCCGTGGGCCGCGACCACCGGGTCGCGTGCTGCGTCCCGGTCCCGCCGCCCGACCTGCCGCCGCTGACGGGAGACCACGATGGCCGGTAGCGGGAACGCCCATCTCCGCGGCGACAGCGCCCTGTTGACCGTACGGGACCTGGTCGTCGAGTACGCCACCGACGCCGGGGTCGTCCAGGCGGTGTCCGGGGTCAGCTTCGACGTCCTGCCGGGGGAGACCCTCGGCATCGTCGGCGAGTCGGGCTGCGGCAAGTCCACCACGGGCCGGGCCGTCCTGCGCCTGGATCGCGCGACCCGCGGCACGATCGAGTTCGACGGCGAGCGCATCGACCAGGCACGCGACCGGCGGATGCGCGCGCTGCGACGCGACATGCAGATGGTCTTCCAGGACCCGGTGGCCTCGCTCAACCCCCGCCGCAAGGTGCGGGACGTCGTGGAGGAAGGCCTGGTGATCGGCGGCGTACCGGCTGCCGAGCGCACCGAACGGGCCGCCACCGTACTGGCCCAAGTGGGCCTGGACGAAGGCCGGTTCGCCGAGCTGATGCCCCGTCAACTCTCCGGCGGGCAGGCGCAACGGGTGGCGATCGCCCGGGCCCTCGCCCTGAACCCGAAACTGCTGATCTGCGACGAACCGGTGTCGGCCCTCGACGTCTCCGTGCAGGCCCAGACACTCAACCTGATCGAGGACATCAAGGCCGCCTACGACCTGACCGTCGTGTTCATCGCCCATGACCTCAGCGTCGTCCGCGCGGTCAGCGACGACGTCATGGTCATGTACCTCGGCAAGGTCTGCGAGTTCGGCGACGCCGACCTGGTCTACGAGCGGCCCGCCCACCCCTACACCAGGGCTCTGCTCGACTCCGTACCCCTGCTCGATACCGACCAGGGCTTCGCCGGACCGGAGCTCGACGGAGACGTCCCGTCACCCCTGGCACCGCCGACGGGCTGCCGGTTCCGTACCCGGTGTCCGAGAGCGGCGGACCAGTGCGCGGTCAGCGAGCCGCAGGTACGTGAGGTGCGCGAGGGGCAGTACGTCGCATGCCATTTCCCGCTCGACAACACCTAGGCCGGAGGGAGCAGTTGTGGCGGAGCGTGGAGGAGAGCCGAACAGACGCAGGCTGCTCAAGCTGATGGGTGCCACGGCCGCCGGTGCGGTGGCCGTCCCGGCGGGCACCGGGCGCCGGGCACAGCCACGGCTCGTCGGCAGGAACGTGCCCTTCATCAGGAAGGACGGCCTGCTCTTCAAGGACCAGAGCAAGGACGGCCGGCTGCACCCGTACGAGGATTGGCGGTTACCGGCCGAGGTCCGGGCCCGTGACCTGGTCGGCCGGATGACGCTCGCCGAGAAGGCCGGCACGATGGTCCACCCGCTCGCGGGCGCGGCCACCGCCTACTTCCTCGACGAGGTACCCGCCGGATACCCGGCCGTCTACAAGCCGATCCGCCCGATGATCGCCGACCGGCACATCACCTCGCTGCTCTCCATGTTCGCGACGGAGACGGCGGTCCTGGTGAGCCAGAACAACACGCTCCAGGAGATCGCGGAGACCGGACGCCTGGGGATCCCCCTCTCGCTCAGCACCGACCCGCGCAACGGCTTCGCCGCCCTCGGCGGCCAGAGCAGCCCCGCCGGCGAATTCACCAAGTGGCCGGGCACGTTGGGCTTCGCGGCCATCGGCGACCGCGACCTGGTGCGCGCGTTCGCCGACACCGCCCGGCAGGAGTACCGGGCCGTGGGCTTCTCGATCGCCCTCTCCCCGCAGGCCGACCTCGCCACGGAACCCCGCTGGAACCGGATCAACGGCACGTTCGGCGAGGACGTCGACGTCGTCACGGACCTCACCGCGCAGTACATCCGCGGCTTCCAGCACGGCTCCGGCGGTATCGGACCGGAGAGCGTCGTCTGCGTCGTCAAACACTTCGCCGGTCATGGAGCACAGGTCGGCGGCTACGACAGCCACTTCCTGTACGGGAAGTACGCGGCCTTCCCCGGCCACGGCTTCCCGGCCCATGTGCGGCCCTTCCGTACGGCCGTCCACGGCGCCAGGGTCGGCTCGGTCATGACGATGTACTCGATCGCCCAGCAGGTCACGCTCTTCGGCCGCCCCCTGGAGCAGGTCGGCGCCGCCTTCAACCGGCAGTTGATCACCGATCTGCTGCGCCGGGACATCGGTTTCGACGGCGTCGTCCTCACCGACTGGCAGGTGACCGACGACCCGCCCACCGACCCCGAGGACCCGGTGTCCGGCAAACCATGGGGAGTCGAGACCCTCACCGAGGAGGAGCGGTTCGCCAAGGCCATCGACGCCGGGGCCGACCAGTTCGGCGGTACGTCGAGCACGGACCGGATCGTCGCCGCGGTCCAGGACGGGCGGGTCGACGAGCGCCGTATCGACGCCTCGGTCTTCCGTATCCTGCTCCAGAAGTTCCGCCAGGGACTGTTCGAAGCCCCCTTCGCGGACTTGGACGTCGCCCAACGGACCGTAGGCAACGGCACGTTCAGGGCCGCGGCACTCCGGGCCCAGCACCGTTCTGTGGTGCTGCTCCAGAACCGAGACCGGGTTCTGCCCCTTAGAGCCGGGTCCGGCACGAAGGTCTACGGCTACGGACTCTCCGCCGCCGCGCTGACCGCCTACGGACTGACACCGGTGGCCGACCCCGCTCGGGCCGACCTCGCCGTCCTGCTGCTCCAGACCCCCAGATCGGGCCTCCATCTCGCCGACCTCGACTACAAGGACACCAACGCCGACTACCAGGCCGTGCTGGCGGTGCGGGCGGCCGGGATCCCCTCGGTCGCCGCCGTCCAGCTCGACCGGCCCGCGATCCTCACCGACATCCGCGACAAGGTGACCGCCCTCGTGGCGCACTTCGGCCTGTCCGAAGAAGCCCTCCTGGACGTCCTGACCGGCAGAGCCCGCCCCGAGGGCAGGCTCCCCTTCGACCTGCCGGCCACCCCGGCGTCGGTCGTCGCACAGCGGCCCGACCTGCCGTACGACCTGGAGCAGCCCCTCTACCGTCGTGGATTCCGTACCCCCGCCTGGTGATGCGGAGGAACTGTTCCGGTCACCGGTCGACGCGGAACCCACCCGGTACGGCGGTGACCAGACTGACCGTCGGCACCGGGCCCCCTCCCCAAGCGTCCGGCCGGGCTGCCGGGACCTGGAAGGCGGACCCCGCACATGCACGAGATCGGCACGAGTAAGCGCCCGGACTGGAGTCTCGCCGTGGTGATCGGGGCCGGTGGCCTCGGTACGGCGGTGGCGCGACGGCTCGGGCAGCAGCACCGGCTGCTCGTCGTGGACATCGACAAGGACAGGGCGGACGGGGTCGCGCACCGGCTGCGCGACGAGGGAGCCGACGCCGAGCCGGTGCAGTGCGACATCACCCGGCCGGAGTCGGTACAGGAACTCGCCGAGGAGGTGGGACGGCGCGGCGGGTTCGCCGCGCTCGCGCACGTCGCCGGACTCTCCCCGTCCGCCGCCGACTTCGAGAGCATCGTGCGGGTCAACCTCACCGGAGCCGCCCTCGTCACCCGCGCGCTGCTCCCCTTCGCGGCGCCCGGCGCGGCGGCGATCCTCATCTCCTCCCTCGCCGCGCACACCGTCACCCCGAGCGCCGCCGTCGAGGCCGTACTGCGCGACCCGCACGAGGCCGGAACGGCGAGCCGCCTCAAGGAGGCGCTCGACGCGGAGCAGCGCACCTCCGCGATGGCCTACCACCTCTCCAAGTACGGCCTGTTGTCCCTGTGCCGGCGTGAGGCGGCGGCGTGGGGAGCGCGGGGTGCGCGGATCGTCAGTCTCTCCCCGGGGCTCATCGCCACCCCCATGGGCGCCTTCGAGTTCGAGCACAGCCCGGTCAAACGCGAGCTCTACGCCAGGACCCCGCTCGCCCGCGAGGGCACGATGATCGAGATCGCCGGAGTCGTCGCGTTCCTCGCTTCCGACCAGGCGTCGTTTATCTCCGGCACCGACCTCCTGGTCGACGGCGGACTGGCCGGCACCTTGCGCGCCGACTGAGCGAGACGGCGTCGGACCGAGGCCCCGGCCCGGCCCGTCCCGTCTCGTTGCGTCCCGTCCCGTCCCGTCTCGTTGCGTCGCGTCGCGGAGAAAGTGGTCCGCCCAGCGGGATACCGGACCCGGCGCCGCCGATCGTCCCCCTAACTTTTCGCGAGCCGTGACTCCCCGGCACGGTCGGCGCCCTCGCGGCGCTCACCACGAGGGAGACCTGATGCCCACCCGCCCTCCCGGACCGGAAGGACCCACGATGAAGTCCGCCATCTACAACGGGCCGCTCGACATCACCGTCACCGAGCTGGAGACCCCCACCTGCGGTCCGCGGGACGTGCTGCTTCGCAACCTGCACGCCGGCATCTGCGGCTCGGACGTGTCGGTCTACCGGCACGGTCCCGGCGCCCACCAGATCCTCAAGGGCGAGCAGTTCGGCCACGAGGTCGTCTCGGAGATCGCCGAGGTGGGCGGCGAGGTGACCGGCCTGGCGGTGGGCGACCGCGTCTATCCCTACCCCCTGCTGGCCAAGGGCGACCCGCACCGCGCCGGCTGCCTGGGCGGGTTCTCCGAGTACATCCTTGTTCCCAACTGCCGTGTCGGGGAGCAGGTGTTCAAGGTCGGCGACCGGATCCCGACGCCCGTCGCCGGACTCATCGAGCCCTTCACCGTGGCCCACAACGCCGTACGCCGCTGCCGTCCGCAACGCGGCGAGAAGGCGATCGTCTTCGGCGCGGGCACCATCGGGATCGCCGCGGCCGTCGCGCTGAAGAGCTTCGGCGCCTCGGACGTCATGGTGGTTGACCTCTCCGAGTTCCGGCTGGCGAAGGCCGCCGGACTCGGCTTCCTGACCTGCAACTCCGCGCGGGAGGACCTGCGTTCGCGCGCCGGTGAGGAGTTCGGCGAGGTGACGAGCCTGATGGGCACCTTCCCCGACGTCGACATCTACGTCGAGGCGGCGGGGCCCGACGAACTGTTCGCCACCATCCAGTCCATGGCCAAGGCCGGCGCGCGCATCGGCGCGGTCGCCGTCCACCCCAAGCCGGTCGCCATCGACCTGGTCCGGCTGGCCTACGGCCAGCAGACCATCGTCGGCCCCGGCGGGTACCGGCCCGAGGATGTCGTCGACGTCATGAAGATCATGGAGAGCGGAGAGTTCGACCTCGCCTCCATCATCACCCACACCTTCGAACTCGACCGGATCATCGAGGCGATCGAGACGGCGGGCGACCGCGAGTCCGCCCTCCATGTCGCGATCGCCTACTGAATTCGCCTACTGCAACCGCCCACTGACGCGGAAGGACCGGGACGTGACGAAGACCCTCGGACTCATCGGAGCCGGCCGGATCGGCGGGGCACTGGCCCGGCTGGCGCTCGCCGCCGGACTGGACGTGGTGGTGAGCAACTCCCGTGGCCCGGAGACCCTGACCGACACCGTGGCGCGGTGGGGAGAGGGCGCCAGAGCCGCCACCGTGGCGGACACGGCCCGGGAGGCCGACATCGTGGTGGCCACCGTCCCCCTGGGCGCCCATCGACGGCTTCCCGCCGACGCCCTGGCGGGGAAGACAGTGTTGGACACCATGAACTACTACCCCGAACGCGATGGCACCGTACCGGAGTTGGACTCCCGCGAACTGACCTCCAGCGAGCTGGTGCAACGCCACCTCCAGGGCGCGCGGGTGGTCAAGGCGTGCAACAACATCGACTTCCTCCGTCTGGAGATCCTGGCCCGGCCCACCGGCGCCGCCGACCGCAGCGCGCTGCCCATCGCCGGTGACAGCCATGCCGCCAAGGAAGAGGCGATCCGGCTGCTCGACGCCCTGGGCTACGACACCGTCGACCTCGGTCCCCTGTCGGAGAGTTGGCGCAGCGAGCCGAACACGGCGGCCTACGTCCAGCCGTACCTGCCCCCGCGGCCGACCGGCCTGACCGCGGACGAGGACGTCATGCGCTGGTTCCTGGACTGCCCCGGTGCCCCGCTGCCCGCAGACCGACTCACCGTTCTCCTGCGCGACGCCGTACGGCAGTCGCCCGCCGACGCGCGCGAACGCCTCGGCTGACGAGTCCGACGAGGTCGACGACTCGGATCACCGGCACGACCTCCCTCACCGAAGGCATCACGACATGCGGACACTCAGCCTGGGCCACGCGTCGACAGACCGGATCGAGGAGCACACCCTCCCGGTCTCCCTCACCCTCCTGACCGGCGACGCGGCCCTCATCGCGCGCCACGTGGACCCGCTGCCCAGCGGGTTCCTGGACCGGGCCACGATGAACTTCCAGTTCTCCAACCACAGTTGGGTGCTGCGGGTCGACGGCCGCACGGTGCTGGTCGACCCGTGCACCGGCAACGGCCGTACGGGCAGGGGGCTTTACTTCGATGGGCTGGACGTGCCCTATCTGGACCGGCTCGCGGCCGCGGGTGTGACGCCCGAGGCGGTCGACGTCGTCTTCTGCACCCACCTCCACCACGACCACTGCGGCTGGAACACCCGCTGGAGCGAGGGGAGTTGGGTGCCGACCTTCCCCAACGCAGACTACGTGTTCGCGGAGGAGGAGTACCGGCGGTGGGACACGGCCGGGCCGACGCACACCAACGACTTCAACCCCAACGTGTTCGACGAGTGCGTGCGTCCGGTGGCCGAGGCGGGCCTGGCCAAGGTCGTCCCGCTGCCGTACGCGATCTCGCCGAGCCTGACCGTCGAGCACGCACCGGGACACACGCTGGGGCACGCGGTGCTGGGGCTCGACTCCGGTGGCGTACGGGCGTACTTCACCGGAGACGCCTTCCACCACCCGGTCCAGTTGACCCGTCCCGAACTGCATCTGCCGGGCTGCGACGACCTGGACACGGCCGTCGCCACCCGGCGCGCACTCGTCCAACGGGCGCTCGACGAGGACGCGTTCGTCTTCCCCGCCCACTTTCCCGCACCGCACTACGGCCGACTCGCGCTCGACGGCGACGAGGTCTGTTTCCTGCCCGGCGGTGCGGCCGACACCACGGGCGACGATCAACAGCCGTCCGTGACCGCAGAGTTGCAGCCTTCAAAGGAGCAGGCATGAGAGCAGTGCACAGTCCCGTCCACGGACGGGTGCGAAGAGCGGCGAGAGTCTTAGGCTCCGGCCTGATCGCCGCCGTGGTCGCGCTTCCGTTCCTGGTGACCAGCGCGCAGGCGAGTCCGGCGGGCCATCGCGGCATCCTGGAGGTCGATGCGACCCCCAACACGCCGGACCGGGTCAACGGTCAGCCGGTGGTCGCGGTCAACCCCAAGCATCCGAACAACCTCGTGTATGCGTCGACAGACCACATCGTCGACGGCGGCACGCTCGTCCGGGTGGAGTGCTACGCCGCGTTCTCGACCAACGGCGGCCGGACCTGGACCCGTACGGCCTGGCCGGTCAGTGATCATCCGCAGTGCGGCGACCCGTATCTGGCCGTCGACTCGAAGGGGATCTTCTACCTCGCCTGGAACCAACTGGGCTGCCCCGGCGACCCGGACGGACCGATCACCGGTACCTGCGACGGAGTGCCCAACAAGCTCGGGGTCGCCAGGTCGACCGACGGCGGACGCACCTGGTCGCACGCCGTCGACACCCCGGCCGTCCGCGCCGCCACGCCCCGGCTGCGGGTGGACACCGCCACCGACTACGTCTACGCGGTCGGCGCCAGCCCGGTCGGACAGCCCGGACCCTCGGCCGTCACGGTCAGCAAGGACCATGGTCTGACCTGGACGCCGGTCGCGGAACTCCCGGACCAGCCCTTCGGCAACCAGATCGCGGTGCACAACGGCGTGCTGGCCAGCGCGACGTCGGAGGTGGTCGTGGGCGGGGTCTCGGTCCAGCCCGTGAACCCCGTGTTCGAGGTGAGCCGCGACTACGGGCAGACCTTCACCGCGTACCCCGTCACCGACAGCCATGGAGTCCAGGTCGCACCGCCCTCGGGCGACCTCGTGCCGGACACCAGACTGCTGGCGTCGGACCCGATCCCCTGGGTCACCGCCGATCCCACCCGGACGGACCGGTTCGCGCTCCTGCTGCCCCGGGGCGACAACCTGGAGGTGTACGTCACGAACAACGCGGGCCGCACCTGGACCGGTCCGGCCGTGGTCGCGGCACCGGGCGCCTCGAAGCCCTGGATCGACTTCGGTCCGAAGGGAACGCTGGGCATCATGTGGCGGCACGTGGCGGGCGGGCTCGTCGACACCTACTCCACCGTCTCCTTCGACGGCGGGAGGAGCTTTCCCCGCACGGTGAAGGTCAACCGGACGAGCGAGCCGTACACCTTCCTCGGCAGTGGTGGTGACGAATGGTCGCGGATCCTCATCCACGGCAAGTACGCCTACGTCACCTGGTCCGACGCGCGTGAGGGCGGTGCCGTGGACGGCATCGTCGCCCGCGTTCCCCTGTCCCGCTACCACTGAGTCAGCGCGGTCCGGGCCGCGTCTCCCTGCCGGGGAGGCGCGGCCCGGGCCCGTACGCCAAGCGAATTGGGAGGGCTTCATGAAGGTCGTCGTCGACGAGGACAAGTGCGTCGCCGCCGGGCAGTGCGTCGCCGCGGCGGCGGACGTGTTCGACCAGCGTGACGAGGACGGCGTCGTCGTCCTGCTGACCGAGCACCCGCCGCCGGAGGTGGCCGACGACGTCCGCACCGCGGCGGCCGTGTGCCCCGCGCTCGCGATCCGGATCCAGGAGTGACTCCCATGACACCCGAGCAGCGACAGCACGACCTCGCAGTGCTGCGCGACCGCTGGTACCGGGAGGGCCACTACTCCTCGCGCACCATGGCCGAGGCCCTGGAAGACGCGGGCCGGCGCTTCCCGGAGACGCGGTTCGTGTTCGCCTCGGAGGCGACCCGCACCACGCTCACCCTGACCGACATGCTCGCCCTCGGCCGCCGCGCGGCGACCGGACTGCGCCGGATGGGAGTGGGGCCCGGTGACGTGGTCGCCGTGCAGATCCCCAACCGGCAGGAACTCGTGGTGTCGTACCTCGGCGCCTGGCTGATCGGCGCCGTCGTGCTGCCCATCACTCACATCTACGACTCGGCCGAGGTCGGCGCCATCCTGCGCGACGCCGGCGCCAAGGTGCTGATCCTGCCCGACACTTGGCGCTCCATCGACTTCACCGCCCGCCTGTCCCGCCTCGACCCCGGGCCCGCCCTGAAGCACGTCGTGATGATCGGCGACCGGCCCGCTCAGGACACCGTCCCCTGGGCCCAACTCCTCGCGGGGGAAGGGGAGATACGGCCGCCCGAAGGCGTAATGGCGGACGACGTGTGCGCGGTGATCTACACCTCGGGGACGACCGGCGTGCCCAAGGGCGTGCAGCACACCCACAACTCGCTGCTGCGCGAACTGCGCAAGGGCGACCTGATGAACGAGACGGCACCGGGCGACACCCGGCTCATCCCCTGGCCCTCCGGCCATGTCGCGGGCCTGCTCGCCGCGTGCTGCGGGATCACCGGCGGCACGGACACCGTGCACATGGACCGCTGGCACGACGCGCACGCCGTGGAACTCGTCGAGGAGTTCCGCTGCACCATCACCAGCGGCACCCCGCTGCACGTCGAGGCGATCCTCACGGCGGCCGAGAAGCACGGCCGGGACATCTCCAGCCTGCGCTTCGTTCAGGTCGGGGGCGCCAACGTGCCTCCCGCGCTGGTCGCCAGGGCCGACGACGCCGGCATCGTCGTGGCCCGTGCCTACGGCAGCACCGAGCATCCGCGCTGTGCGACCTCCCCGCTGGACGCCCCCGCGTCGAAGCGGTCGCTGACGGACGGTGTCGTGCGCTTCGGCGACGAGGTGCGGGTCGTGGACGAGGGCCTGCGCGAGCTGCCGGCGGGGGAGGAGGGCGAGGTCCTGACCCGGGGCCCGAGCCAGTTCATCGGCTACCGCGACCCTACCCACGACGCCTCGGCGTTCGTGCCCGGCGGCTGGTTCCGCACCGGCGATGTCGGACGTCTCGACGTGGACGGCTACTTGACCATCACCGACCGCATCAAGGACATCATCATCCGGGGCGGCGAGAACATCGCCTCCAAGGAGGTCGAGGACATCCTCGCCACCCATCCCCGGGTGCGCCACGCGGCGGTGGTCGCCGAGCCGGACCCGCGCTACGGCGAGCGCGTGGCCGCGTTCGTCGTCCTCGACGGCGGCACGCTGGAGATCGAAGAGGTCCGCGAACTGTTCGCCCGGCACCGGGTCGCCCCGCAGAAGACACCGGAACGCGTCGAGGTCGTGACGGAACTGCCGCTCGCCCCCTCCGGCAAGGTCCGCAAGTACGAACTGCGGGAACGGCTACGGGTCGAGGCCGCTGAGACCCGCCCTTGAACGTCACGCGATTCGCTTCACGGGACGGCTCCCGGGATCCTGGAACCACATCGCCGGGACGGAGGAGGTGATGTACGCCCGGGTCCTCCACTGAGTGCCGCAGGCCTGGGCCTGCGGCACGGTGTTCGTCCTTCTCCCCCTGCTCCTCGCGTACGCGATCGTCGAACTACTGCTGCAGACTCTCTCGGCCTGAATCCGTGACCGCCGCGTGGTGGGCGAGGACGTTCTCCGCGAGCTTCACATGGGCGGCGTCCACGAGTTGACCGTCGACACTGGTCGCGCCCAGACCCTCGGCCTCGGCGGCGCGATACGCCTCCAGGACGCGCCGGGCGCGTCGGATCTCGTCGTCGCTCGCGCGGAAGACCTGGTTGGCGATCTCGATCTGCGAGGGATGGATCGCCCACTTGCCGTTGAACCCCAGGGAGGCCGCCGACCGCGCATCCTCCTCGTAGCCGGCCGGGTCCCGGAAGTCGGGATAGGGGGCGTCGATCGCCGCGATGCCCGCGATGCGCGCCGCGGTGAGCACCTGCATCCGCGCGAAGTACCAGAAGTCGCCCGGATACGGCTCGCGGGGACGGAAGTTGGTGTCCACCCGGGCGCCCTGGGACACCGACAGATCACCCGCGCCGAAGATGACGGCGTCCAGCCGGGTGCTCGCGGTCGCGATCTCCTCGGCGTGCGCGACGCCCGACACGTCCTCGATGAGGACCTCCAGCCGGATCCGCTTGAGCAGCCCCAGCCGCTCCTCCAACTGGTTCAGCAGCACGTCGACCCACCAGACGTCCCGTGCGGCCGTGACCTTCGGGACGATGATCGTGTCCAGGTTCTCCCGGGCCCCCTCGACCACCTCGATGATGTCTCCGTGGGCCCACTTCGTGTCGATCCCGTTGATCCGCACGGCACGGACGGTGGTGCCCCAGTCGTACTCGTTCAGCGCCTGTATGGCCTTGCCCCGGGACTGTTCGCGCAGCGCGGGGGCCACCGCGTCCTCCAGGTCGAGGAAGACCAGGTCGGCGTCCGAGGCGGCTGCCTTGGCGAACATGTGGTCGTTGGAGGCCGGGGTGGCCAGCTCCGAGCGGCGCAGGGGAGGGGTGTTCATCGTGTCGTGGCCTCTTCCTCGGTGAACAGGTTCGCCGGGCGGTCGAGGGAGAGGTTCTCCCGCAGGGTGCCGCCCGTGTACGCGCTGCGGACGAGCCCCAGTCGGCGGAGTTCGGGCACCACCAGCCGTACGAAGTCCTCGAAGGCGCCGGGGAAGTGGGTGGCGGCGAGGACGAAACCGTCGCACGAGCGCGACTCGAACCACTGCCGCATCTGTTCGGCGATCTGCGGTCCGGTGCCCACGAATCGCGGGCCCTGGAGCAGGGTGGCCCGGTGGTTCGCCAGCATGCGCAGGGTCAGTTCACGGTCGCCCAGGTGCCGTCGTACGCCCTGGACGAGGCCACGGATTCCGGAGACCGAGTCGATGAGCTCGTCCGTGACGACGTCGTCGAGCGAGTGGCCCGCGAAGTCGCGGTTGGTGACCTCGGACAGCAGGGTCAACGAGGCCATGGGATGGACGAGTTCATCGAGGAACAGCGCCTCCTTCTCCCGGGCGATCGCCTCCGTCTCGCCGGCGATCGTGTAGACCATGGGCAGCAGACGTACGGCGTCCGCGTCCCGCCCGGCCTCGCCGATCAGATCCTTCTGCTCCTGGTAGTGCTCGCGCGCCAGCTCCTGGCTCGGATCGGAGGTGAAGATCAGGTCGGCCCATTTGGCCGCGAACAGCCGGCCCCGGCCCGACTGCCCGGCCTGGATGATCACCGGCCTGCCCTGTGGGGTGCGTGGCACGGTCAGCGGCCCGCGCACGCTGAAGTACTCGCCCTGGTGGGCGAGTTCGTGGACCTTGTCAGGGTCGGCGAAGATCCCGGCCGTGCGGTCGCCGACGATGGCGTCGTCCTCCCAGGAGTCCCAGAGTTTCGAGACGACCTCGACGAACTCCTCGGCCCGGTCGTAGCGCTTGTCGTGTTCGAGGTGCTCGTCCAGGCCGAAGTTCTGGGCCTCGGCGTCGTTCACCGACGTCACCACGTTCCACGCCGCCCGGCCACCGCTGAGATGGTCGAGCGTCGCGAACGTCCGCGCCACATGGAAGGGCTGGTAGTAGGTCGTCGAGTACGTCGCGCCCAGACCGATGTGTTCGGTGACGCCGGCGACGGCACCGAGCACGGTGCTCAGGTCGAGCTTCACAGGGCGCGCACCGTAACGGACTGCGTCGGCGGGCGAGTTGCCGTAGATCGTCGGCATCGCCAGCCGGTCGTCGAAGAACATCAGGTCGAACATGCCCTCCTCCAGCACGCGTGCGATCCGCTGGTAGTAGCGCACGTCCAAGAAGTCCGCGGCGGCGCTGGGATAGCGCCAAGATCCGGAGTACACGGACACGTTGGACGCCTGGAGGAACGCGACCAGGGTCAACTGGTCACCGCGTGACGTGGTCATCGGGGCCTTTCGTGAGCCGGTGGGACAAGGGAGCGGAGGTGTCGTACGGAGTCGGGTCAGCGGAACACCTCGTACGAGGGGTCGGTGTCGTCCCGACGTCCCGCGGGCGGCTCGACGGCTTCGGGCAGGTGCGCCACCTCGCGGTAGAGGTCACCGACATAGGCCCGGTGGTCGATGGCCCAGACGCCCGCCCGCCGCGACCAGCGGTCGACGTACCGGCCCCGGTGGAACAGGTCCGTGACGAGACCGTCGACCGGGCGTGTCCGCAGCCACACCGAGACGTAGGCCTCGCTGGCCGCCGTCTCCGCCCCCTCGTCGACCTCGACGAGCGCGTTGGACACCAGGTGCGAATGGGCGGCCAGTTGGGCGTGATAGGGCCAGACGAAGTCGAGGAACCCGGACGCGGACCCCCGATAGGAAGGGCCGTAGTCGGCCGTGCCGTCGGGATGCCAGACGGTGTCGGCGAGCGCGCGGTCCATACGGTCGAGGGCACGGCAGTACCGGTACAGCACCTCCGTGATCTCCTGCTTCGCCGCGAGCCGGGTGATCCCGGTGATCGAGGTGATCGACGCCGATTCGGTCCGCATGCTTCGCTCCTCGTCATATGGCGTACACCCAGAGCGGGTTGACGATGCGTCACCCAGTGCGCCCGGGAATCCCTTGATCGACACAAGAAGGCGCCGTGGCGCTCCCGATCAACATAGGAAGGTCCCCGGCGCGAGTCATGTCCCGTGCCCGCTGAGCGGGAACGAACCCCGGGCCGGCACCCGAGCCGCACTAGCGTGGCGGTCCGTCCCACGGGCGACGCGGCAACTCGGCCCCACCGCCGGTGACTTCACCCGGCCCGCACACGCCGGCCCCTGGAAGTGCCCGTACGCGGAGCTCGCCCGGAGCACCACTGGACGACGACCAACAGAAAGGCAGGGACCGCACCATGAGCGACGGACCACTGTCCGGACTCCGTGTCCTCGATGCCGCCACCCTCGCCGCCGGACCACTGATCGCCACCTGGCTCGGCGAGCACGGCGCGGACGTCATCAAGGTCGAACAGCCGGACGGCGGTGACCCGTTGAGGCAGTGGGGCGCCCAGAAGGACGGCGTCGGCCTGATGTGGAAGAGCGTCGGCCGCAACAAGAAGAGCGTCACCCTGAACCTGCGCCACGAGACCGGACGGGACCTGCTGCGCCGGCTCGCCCGGCGGTCGGACGTCGTCGTGCTGAACCTGCGCCCGTCGACCCTGCGGAAATGGCGCTTGGACCACCCGAGTCTCGCCGCCGAGAACCCCCGCCTGGTGATGGTCCACGTCACCGGCTACGGCGAGGGCGGCCCGAAGTCCGACCGCCCCGGCTTCGGCACCCTCGGCGAGGCCATGAGCGGATTCGCCCACCTCACCGGCAGCCCGGACGGCCCGCCGACCCTCCCCTCCTTCATGCTCGCCGACGGCGTCGCGGGACTGACCGCCACCTACGCCGTGATGATGGCCCTCTACCACCGCGACGTGCACGGAGCCGACGGCCAACTCGTCGACATCAACCTGATCGACCCGCTGGCCCGCCTCCTGGAACAGTCGGTCCTGACCTACGACCAACTCGGCAGCGTCCCCCACCGCACCGGCAACCGCTGGGACATCAGCGCACCGCGCAACGTCTACCTCACCAAGGACGGCCACTGGCTCGCCATGTCCGGCAGCGCCCCCACGATCGCCAAACGCGCCCTCCAGGCGGTGGGTCGCCCCGAACTGACCGAGGACCCCCGGTTCGCCGAGGCCCAGCAACGCCTGCGCCACGCCGCCGAGATCGACGCGATCATGGCCGACTGGATCGGCGCTCACACCCTGGACGACGCGATGGCCGTCTTCGAAGCGGCCGACGTCGCAGCCGCCCCCGTCTACGACGCCGCCCAACTCCTCGCCGACCCACAGATGGTGGCCAGAGACGTCTACCGGTCGGTCCCGGACCCGCAGCTCGGCGCGATGCGCGTCCAGGCACCCGTACCCCGCTTCTCGGCGACCCAGGGCGCCATCAGCCACCTGGGCCCGGCCCTGGGCGAACACAACGACGAGATCTACGGCGGACTCCTCGGCCTCGACGCCGACCGGCGCCGGGAACTGTCCGAGCAGGGCGTGATCTGAAGCCTGGAGCGAACCGGAACACCGGTACTGGAACGGGAGGCCCCAATGAGCCAACTCGACGTAAGCGAAGGGGACGTGAAGCAGGTGACCGAGTCCTTCATCGACGGGATGTCGGTCGGGACACCCGAGGTCTACGAGAACATCGACCCCTCGACCGGACACTCCCTCGGCGAGGTGTCCAGAGGGACCTCTGAGCAGATCGACCGGGCGGTCACCGCGGCACGCGCGGCACAGCGAGCGTGGCGCGGCACGACACCGGAGCAACGCGCCGACCTGCTCTGCCGGTTGGCCGACCTGATCGAGAGCCGGACGGAGGAACTCGCCCGCCTGGAGAGCGAGGACTCCGGCAAACCCCTCTCCCAGGCCCGCAACGACGCCCGGGTGTGCGCCCGTTACTTCCGTTTCTACGGCCGCGCCATCGACTCGTACCACGGCCTGAGCCTGCCCCTGCGCCCCGACCTCCACGTGTACATGCGCCGCGAACCCCACGGCGTCACCGGCCACATCCTCGCCTGGAACTACCCCCTGCAACTCCTCGCCCGGGGTGTCGCCCCGGCCCTCGCGACCGGCAACTGCGCCGTCGTGAAGCCCGCCGACGAGACCCCGCGCACCGCGGTCGCCGTAGCCGGACTCGCCGTCCGAGCAGGCTTGCCGCAGGGGGTGTTGAACGTCGTGACCGGCCTCGGCGCGGAGGCCGGTGCCGCGCTGGCCGGGCATCCCGGCATCGACCATCTGGGCTTTGTCGGCTCCACCCGGGTCGGCGCGCTGGTTGCCACGGCCGCCGCCGAGCGGGTGTCACCGGTGACACTCGAACTCGGCGGAAAATCCGCGCACTTGGTGTTCGCCGACGCAGACGTCGAGAAGGCCGCCCGGGTCGCGGCGGCCGCGATCCTCCAGAACGCGGGGCAGACCTGCTCGGCGGGGTCACGCGTACTCGCCCACGAGAGCGTGCACGCCGAGTTGGTGGAGCGCATCGCGGGGCACTTCGCCGAGGTGACGATCGGCCGTGGCCTCGACGACCCCGACCTCGGCCCGCTCGTCTCCCGCAAGCAGCAGGACCGGGTCAGCGGCTACGTCCAGTCGGCCGGCACCGGCGAGATCGTCTTCGGCGGCTCGGTCGCCGAGCCCGAAGGCTTGGCCGACGGTGCCTACTTCATGCCGACCCTGATCGACGGAGTCGACCCGACGGCACCGATCGCCCAGGAGGAGATCTTCGGCCCCGTCCTCACCACGATGAGGTTCTCGACCGAGGAGGAGGCCGTCGCCCTTGCGAACGGCACCGAGTACGCCCTCCTCGGCGCCGTCTGGACCAACGACCTCAGCCGCGCCCACCGGGTCGCCGCCGAGGTGGAGGCCGGTCAGGTCTACGTGAACACCTACGGCGCGGGCGGCGGCGTGGAGCTTCCGTTCGGCGGCTTCCGTAAGTCCGGCTACGGTCGGGAGAAGGGCGTCGAGGCCCTCGACAGCTATACCGCGACGAAGACGATCGTCGTCCAGCTCTGAGACATCCCCATCACCCTTGATCACCAGGATCCACCGGCCAACGGTCCGACCGCTCGACGCATTCCGAACCTCCCGGGAAACCGGCGCCCCACAGGGGCCGGTGTCCGAGGCCTTCACCGAGGTCCGCCACCTTTCGTGAAGGCGGGGCCCGGAGGGGTTCACCACCACGCGGTCCTCACGTTCACGCCGGACGGCACAGCGGACGGAGCTGCAGCAGTGGGTGTTCCCGCCGCGGTTCTTCCGGGTGAATCCGAAGGTGGGCGAGGGCGGCGAGGGGGCCCGACAACGACATGGCGCTGAAGCCGGTCCGTTCGGAAACCTCGTCGCGGGTCACGCACCTGACCTACGCCGCACGCCACGGTAGGCGCGGCCAAGTCGGTGCGACCGCCGGGCACGCGGTCGCACCGACTTGCTGCCATGCCTTCGAGGTCAGGGCGGATCGCCCACGTACTCGTCCACCCGACGCCGCAGCAGCCAATGACCCGCCGACTCCTCGAACGTGTCGTGATAGCGCGCCACGATGGCGACGGACCACGCGGAACCGTCGTGGACGAGCAGCACCACATCACTGGTCGCCTTCGCCGTGCGGTCGTCCCACTCCGTGAGGAGCGTGTTGCCGACCACGTGGCGCTGGGGCCTGCTCGGATCCGGTCGCCACCCCGGCTGGGAGAACGCCTCCCGGATGGCGTCGGTACCCACCAGCGCATCGAAACCGGGAATCTCCACCACAGCGTCCGGCAGATACAGCGCGACCATGTCCGCGGTACGGCCCTCGTCCTGCGCCTGGGCGTGCGCGGCGATCGTCGCCCGCACGCCCGCGTTCACCTCGGCGAACTCCGGCACGGCCGCGCCTACTTGAGGGCGATCGGAGTGATGGGGGAGCCGACGGAGCCCGTCACCTTCAGCCCTGGCGCGCAGAACAGCGTCTCCCACACGCCGTCTTCCTCGCAGTCCGCCGCCAACTCCTCGAAGTTGAACATCTCGCCGAGGGTGAGGCCCATGTCCCGGATCACCACCTGGTGGAACGGGATCGTCGCGCCCTTGACGGGACTCGGCCACACCTCGCCCGAGTGGTTGTCCATCGCGAGCGCCGCGACCTCGCGCTCGTACAGCCAGTTGCAGGTGTCGAGGCAGGGCCCGGGTGCGTTGCCGAGGAAGTGCTCGCGGTCCCCCTCCAGGAACCACTGGTAGGAGCCCGTGCGCAGCAGCACGATGTCACCGGACTCGACGCGCACGCCCTGGCGTTCCTCGGCGGCCAGCAGATCGGCCTCCGTGATCTCGTACGAGTCCTCCAGCCGGTCCACGCCCTTCAGCCGTGCGATGTCGAGCAGCACGCCCCGGGAGATCAGCCGGTCGACGGCCTTGTGGAACGAGTTGCGGCTGGCGCCCTGGAAGTTGTTGACCGCGGCGGCCGGCACGTTGTTGTAGAAGGCGCCGCCGTAGCCCGCGTGCGCGAGACCGTCCCACTGGGTCGCGGCCTGGAGACCGGTGACGATCATGTCGTCGGCGGAGATCAGACCGTCCTGGGAGAAGGCGGTGTCGGACGGCAACAGCGTCATGACGTGGATCGGGTTGTTGCGGAACCCCCCTGACTTGAAAGGCCCGTCGCTGTCGAACGCCATGCCCAGGTCGAACGCCTTGCCCGTGCGGACGAGTTGCGCCGCCTCGACGCGCTTCTGCGGGGTCACGAAGTTCAGGGTGCCGATCTCGTCGTCGTCCCCCCAACGACCCCAGTTGTTGAGCTTCTTGCCGAGTTCGTGATGAGGCCAGACCTTCTCTGCGCTCACGCTTCTCCCTCTTCTCCTTGCCGATGTGCCATGTAACGGCTGACGCATTCCATGAGATCGCCGGGCACGTGATATCCGGAGTGGTCCTTGATCCGGTCCAGATTCCCGGCGATGTCCTCGATGGTGACCTTGAGCGGATCGGCGGGCAGCCAGCCCTCGGTGACCCCGACGAAGAGGTGCGCGAACCGTCCGCCTCCGGCGAGGAACACCTCGCCGCTCACGCCGCACGTCTCGTGGGCGAGATACGCCACCATGGGCGCCACAAGCGCGGGATCCATCGCGTTGCCGCCGGGACGGCCCTGTTCCCGCAGCGCGTCCATGCCCTCGGAAGGGCCGCCGCCCATCCTCGTCATCGCGTTGGGCGCGATCACGTTGACCTTGATGTCGTGGCCGCTGGCCGACGCCGTCATGCTGCGGGCCATCCCGATGACGGCCGCCTTGGCGGTGGCGTACCCGAGGTTGTCCGGGAGCCCGAACATGCCGATCGAACCGGTGAGGACGACCCGGCCGTAGTTCCGCTCCAGCATGTGCGGCCAGGCGGCACGCGTGGTGTGGAAGGCGCCGAGGACGTGCACCGCGAGATGGCTCTCGATGATCGCCGCGTCGATGTCCGGCAGACCGGCGAACCGTACGTTTCCGGCGTTGTTGACGACGACGTCGATCCGCCCGAAGGCCTCGACAGCGGCTGCTACGGCCCGCCGGCCGCCCTCGGCCGTCGAGATGTCGCTCGTGTCGGCGATCGCCGTACCGCCCGCGTTGTTGATCTCCGCGGCGACGGACTGGGCCGGACCGGTGTCGGAGCCGAAGCCCTCCATCGAACCACCCAGGTCGTTCACGACGACCTTCGCGCCCAGCTCGCCGAGCAGCAGGGCGTAGGCCCGCCCGATTCCGCGTCCGGCGCCGGTGACCACCGCGACGCGGTCGTCGAACAGATGCTGTGGCATGATCATGTCTTCTTTCCGGTCCAGTTCAGGAAAGGAAGCGCGAGTACTTCGACTGGAGAACCTCGCCCATGAACTCGCGCAGCTTCGGGCGTCCCCCGGGATTCAGCAGGAACCGCCTGGGCTTTCCGGCGATGTTGGAACCGTAGAAATAGCTGTGTTCGCCGAAGGGTGAATGCACGGCGAGTTCCTCGACCATGGCGTTCCAGCCCGCTTCCGTGTCGGCGGGAACCTCGATCGCGCGATGGCCGTGCTCCCGCAGATAGGCGATCGCGTCGGTGATGAAGTCGACCTGGTCCTCGGCGTAGCGCGGGTTGTTGCCGGCCGCGCCGTGCGGGCCGCCGGGAAAGAAGAAGTTCGGGAAGCCATGGCTCATGAGCCCCATGAACGTGCGCGGCCCCTCGGCCCAGTAGTCCTCCAGGGCCAGTCCGTCGCGCCCGCGCACCCCCATCCGGTTCAGCGCGCCGGTGCCGAAGTCGAACCCCGAGGCCCAGACGATGACGTCGAACTCCCGCAGCCCGTCGGTCGTTTCGATGCCGCTCTCCGTGACCCGGACGAACGGGTTCTCCCGGAGGTCGACGAGGCTCACCCTCGGATCGTTGTACGCCTCGAAGTATCCGGTCACGAACGGCGGGCGCTTCCCGGCCCAGCCGTGGTCGGTGGGGATGAGCCGCTCGGCCGTCGCGGGATCCTTGACGAGGTCGCGGATCCGCTCGGCCATGAACAGGCACCAGTCGTCGTTGGCCGCCTTGTCCGTGAGCATGTCGGCGTAGTGACTGATCACCTTGGCGAAGCCCGGGCTGTTCCACATCTGCTCATGGACTGCCCAGCGTTGGTCCTTGGAGTCCTGGAAGGCCGTACGGTCGCGCGGTTCGTGCAGGAACCCGCTCGCCGAGTCGT
Source organism: Streptomyces sp. NBC_01478 (assembly GCF_036227225.1). Taxonomy (GTDB): domain Bacteria; phylum Actinomycetota; class Actinomycetes; order Streptomycetales; family Streptomycetaceae; genus Streptomyces. The sequence goes on from NZ_CP109444.1 coordinate 11,559,436, forward strand.
GCAGGGTCTGCCGCAACTCCTCGAAACCGGCGGTCAGTTGATCCTGTTGCTCGGTACTGATCGGCTCGTTGTTGAGCGGGGTGCACCAGTTCGGCGACCGCTGATACACCGTCAGGGAGGCGACGTCCGCGACGATCGAGGGGATCACCTGGACGCCGCTCGAACCGGTGCCGACCACCGCGACCCGCTTGCCCGCGAAGTCGACCGGCGTGTCCGGCCACAGCCCGGTGTGATGGGACACGCCCGCGAAGTCCTCGCGGCCGGGCACGTCCGGGAAGACCGGAACCGACAGCACACCCGTGGCCGCGACCACGAACCGCGCCCGCACCTCGGTGTCGTCGCCGGCCCGCACCAGCCAGGTGGCCGAAGTCTCGTCGTAGAGCGCGGAGTTGACCCGCGCCCCGAACCGGATGCGGTCACGCAGCCCCAACGCGTCGACGGCGTAGTTGAAGTAGCGCTCGTTCTCCAGTTGCCCGGCGAACCGCTCGCGCCACTCCCAGCCCGCGAACAGCTCCTTCGAGAACAGATAGCCGTAGGTGTAGCTCTCCGAGTCGAGGCGCGCGCCCGGATAGCGGTTCCAGTGCCACACCCCGCCGACCCCGGTACCGGCCTCCAGCAGCAGTGCGGACAGCCCGGTGTCCAGGGCCCGTTGGAGCTGATGGATACCGGTGACCCCGGCACCGATCACCACCAGATCCACATCCGTCCGGTTCACGTCCCCTGTAGGGACCGCCACTTCGCTCACCCCCTGCGCGGGTCGCCGGCCGTCAGCCGGGTGGTGAAGCCCCAGGGAATGCCGAGCGCGGTCGCGGGGTCGGTCACGAGCGTGTCGTCCGTCCGCGTGCGCACCCCGACGCCCTGCGCTTCGAGATGGCGTGCGACCCGGTCGAGGTCGACGACCTTCCAAGTGATCGAGTGGTACGTGTCGTTGGGTGCCCCGGCCGCCCAGTCGGAGTGCGCCGCGGTGCCCTCGTCGGGCACCGCGTACTCGAAGACCGCGTCGGACAGATGGACGTAGGTGCTCTGCGTGCCCAGCACCTCGTTGCGTCCCTCGTGGACGACCGTGCCGCCCAGGCCGTCGACCATCACCCGCAGGGCCCGGTCGACGCGGTCGGTGAGCACGGTGTGGTGCGAGCAGCGCTCGATGCCGAGCGGGTCGTCGTCGGACACCGGCGGCAACTCCCAGTCCGGGGCGAGCCGGTGGTCCAGCGGGAACGGGATCTGGGGGAGGAACTCGTAGCGCAGGCCCGCGTCCTCGGGCACCGTGAAGAAGATCGGCATGGGGGAGTTGGGCGCGGTCGGGGGGTCGTCTCCCTCGGCGGTCTGGTCTAGTTGACCCACCATGCCGATGCCGAGTGCCCTCAGCGCGCGATAGGCCTCGCCGATCCCCTCGACGTACCAGCCGAACCCCTTCAGATGCGGCTGGTCGACCGAGGCGTAGCGCTGGACGCCGTCGAGGACGTAGCGCTTCGGGTCGATCGTGTCGAAGAGGACGTCCTGGATCGGTGTGAACGTCGAGTAGTCGGTCGGATAGCCCTCGCTGGCGGGCGCGCCCCGCAGCATCTCGGCCATCGGCCGGCTCGGTCGCCCGAAGACGCGTTCGAACCACGCCTCCGCCTCGCGGAGATCGGTCACATGATGGCTGGGGTGGTACAGGCGGGTCATGCGAAAGCCGCCGTCGGTCATGACGGGCCTCCCTCTTCTCGGGTCTGTCGTACGTGCCGTGCGGGTTCGGCGGTCACCAGGCGACGGGGAGTTCGTAGATGCCGTAGGCCTGCGAGTCCTCCTTGAACGACAGGTCTTCAAGACCGGCCGCCAGGCGCAGGGTGGGGATGCGGCGGAACAACGTGCTGAAGACCACTTGGAGTTCGATGCGGGCGAGCTGCTGTCCGACGCACTGGTGGGGGCCCCAGCCGAACGCGAGATGGTGCGATGCGCCGCGGTCCAGGACCAGCGCGCCGGGGTCGGGGAACGCCTCGGGGTCCCAGTTCGCCGCCGGCAGGCTCGCGATGACGCCCTCGCCCGCGCGGATCGTCACCCCCTCGAAGTCGAGGTCCTCGACGACCGCCCGGCGGGCCAGCAGATGGGGGAGGGTCAGATAGCGCAGCAGTTCCTCGACGGCCTTCGCCACGTAGTCGGGGTCGTCGGAGTTCCCGCGCAGGGCAGCGAGCTGGTCGGGATGCTGGAGCAGGAGCGCCGTCCCCAGCGTGATCATGTTGGCGCTCGTGTCGTGGCCCGCGACGAGCAGGATGTGACCCAGCGGCGCGGCCTCCTCCAGCGAGAGTTCACCGGCCTTGATCCGCGCCCCCAGGTCCGAGAGCACGTCCTCGTCCGGGTCGTCCATCTTGGCCTCGATGAGCCGGGCGATGTACGAGCGCAGGGCGCCCGCCGTGGCCGCGTTCTCCTCCGGCGTCTTGTTCACCGCGTTGGTGACACCGGCGTGCTTCTGGAAGAACTCGTGGTCCTCGTACGGCACTCCGAGCAGCTCGCAGATCATCAGCGAGGGCAGGGGCAGGGAGAGGGCCTCGTTCAGCTCGGTCGGGTTGGGGCCGTCCAGCATCCGGTCGATGAGGTCGTCGGTGATCCGCTGGATCGCCGGCTGGAGCCTGCGCATCCGGTGGCGGGTGAAGGAACTGGTCAACATCCGTCGCCAGCGGACGTGTTCGGCGCCGTCGGTGTTGTTGATCGACGGCTGCATCTCGCCCGCGTGCGCCTTCATGGCGGCGGTGGTGTGCGGATATCCCGGCGCACCGATGTTCGCGCTCATCCGCGGGTCGGCGAGGATCGCGCGCTGGGCGGCGTGGGTGAGGACCAGCCACGGGGTGGTGCCGTCCCAACTCCGCACCTGTAACACGGACTTGCCGGTGTCGTGGAGCTTGAGGAGGTCGGGCGGGGGAGCGAAGGGGCAGGCACCCGACCTGGGGGCCGGGAAGTCCGGCAGCTCCTCCGTCGGCGCGGTGTCCGGCACGGTCTCTGTCATGGTCGTCCCTTGTCTGTGGCGTGGTTCGTTGGCCTGGTCGTGGCCTTGTTCGTGGCCGCTCAGACGAAGTAGCGGCCGCCGTTGACGCTGAGGGTCTGGCCCGTGACGTAACCGGCCTCGTCCGACGCCAGATAGGCGACCGCGTAGGCGATCTCGTCGGGGCGTCCGGCCCGCTTCATGGGCATGGTCGCGCCCAGGACGTCGGGGTCGAAGCCCTCGCGGAGCAGGGGGGTGTCGATGAGGCTCGGCGCCACGTTGTTGACGGTGATCCCGGTGTCGGCGAACTCGGAGGCGAGCGCCTTCGTCAGGCCGATCACCCCGCCCTTGGACGCCGCGTAGTGCGAGACCGCGGGACCGCCGGTCTGGGCGGACGAGGAAGAGATGTTGACGACGCGCCCGTGCCCCGCCGTCAGCATGTCGGGCACGAAGGCCCGCGTGACCAGGAAGGGACCCTTGAGGTTGATCCGGATCATCCGGTCCCAGGTCTCCTCGGTGAGGTCCGGGAACGGCACGTAGTTGGTGATCCCGGCGTTGTTGACCAGGATCGTGACCGGGCCGAGCTCCGCGTGCGTGCGGTCCACGGCGGCGGCCACGGCCGTGGCGTCGGCCGCGTCACCGACGACCGCGACTGCCTTGCCGCCGGCCTCGCCGATCGCGTCGGCCGTCTCGTGCGCGTTCGTGCCGTCCAGGTCCCACACGGCGACCGTCGCACCCTGGGCGGCGAGCACGAGGGCGATCGCTCGCCCGATGCCCCGGCCGCCACCGGTGACGACCGCGTTTCTCCCGTTCAGTGACGTCATTCAGGACTCCATGTGAGGCTGTCGCTACGGCTCTGTCGGGGCGGTCACCCGTCGCCTGGTCCGGGGTCGGGGGCCAGTGCCTTCCGGGCCGCCTTCCGCGCGGCCATGGCGCGGGGGAAGCCCGCGTATCCGGCGGCGTGGTACAGGACTTCGGAGATCTCGTCCTCCGTCAGCCCGTTGTTCAGCCCGATCCGGACATGGCTGCCGAGTTCGTCCTCGGCGCCCAGCGCGATGAGGATCCCCAGGGTGACCAGACTGCGGTCCCTGCGCGCCAGGCCGTCCCGGGCCCAGAGCTCGGCCCAGACGCTGACCAGGCCGATCTCGACAAGGTCCCCGCCCACACCGTCGTCACGCAGGTCGGCGTCCTCGGGCAGGGAGGTGTTGACGACCGAAGCCATCGTCCGGAGTCCGAGTCCGCGCAACTCTGACGTTCTCGTGAGACGGCCGGGGGACTCACCGTGGCTCCCGTTCACCGGGACGGTTTCTTCTTCCCGCATCTGTCAGACCCTTCTCTTTGTACGGCCCTCAGCGGACGGCGACGGGATTCACGAGACCGCCAGTGCTGCGCAGGAAACGCTCGGGTGTCGCGTGGAGCAGGAAGGTGTAGCGGCGATCCGCCGCGCACGCCGACGCGAGGTCTTCGAGGACCCAGTTCTGCCCCTGGAGCATCCCCATCATCACGAGGCAGAGGACGTGCACCGGCAGCACCAGGTCCTCGACGTTCGACGGCAGCAGCTCCATCGGCATGTTGTCGATCGCGGCCGCCGCCGCCCGCCGTTCGTGGAAGAAGAGCGGCGCGTCGTAGTCGAGGGCGGGCACGGGCCGGCGGTACCCCGGCACGTCTCCTGCCAGGAAGTACGACACCTGTCCGGTCCGGACGAGAACGATGTCCCCTTCCTCGACGCGCACCCCCTGAGCTTCCTCAACTGCCTCCAGAACGGCGCGCGTCACCCCGAACCGTCCGGGCAGCCGGTCGTCGCCCATGTGCCGGGCCACGTCGAGCAGGATGCCGCGCGACACGATGGTGCCGGCCGTCTCGATGCCCAGCCTGGTGGCGCCGGAGGCGTCGACCGCGTCCGCCGGAACGCCGTTGTACATGACGCCTCGATGGCTGCAGTGCGACAACGCGTCCCAGTGCGTGGCCGCCTGAGTGGGCGTCACCACGATGTCGTCGCTGTACGCGCACGCATCCGGGGCGTCGGACATCGGGGTGTTGACCGCGAGCATGGTGCGGACCGGGTTGATGCGCCCGGGGACGCCCGTGCCGTTCTGGGGTCCGTCCAGCGACAGTGACATCGCCAGCGAGAAACTCTCCCCGGTGACCACTGCGGCCGTTCCCCTCCTGACCACGTCCGGGGTGATGAAGTTGAGAGTGCCCAACTGGTCGTCGGCGCCCCAGCGTTTCCAGTTGCTGACCCGCTCCGCCAGGACGTCGAACTCGGCAACGCTCAGCACGTCTTCCGCCTCTCGTCCGCTCCGGCCCGCGTCGCGAGCCGCAGTCGTGTCCGACGCCCGCCGACCTTAGCAGGGGTCAGGTAAATCAGTACACTGATTGACGTGAGTGATCGGCAAACGGGCCCGTGATCGGATGTCTCATCAAGTACACTCATTGCCATGAGCGCAACTCCCGGGTCGCAAGTCGGTCGGACCGTCCGCGCACCCAAGGCGGCCGAGCTGATCGCCGCGCAACTGCGCCGCCGGATCGTCCTGGGCGAGCTGACGCCCGGTGAGACCCTCCTGCCGGAGAACCAGCTCATGGAGCAGTTCGGCGTCTCACGGCCCACGCTGCGCGAGGCCTTCCGCATTCTCGAGGCCGAGATGCTCATCAACGTCCGGCACGGCAGCCGGGACGGCGCTCTGGTCGTGGCACCGGACTTCTCCGTGGCGGCACGTCATGTGGGACTGCTCCTGCAGATGCAGGGGACGACGGTCGAGGACGTCTACGAAGCCCGGACGGTGGCGGAGCCGGCGTGTGCCCGGCTGCTCGCCAAGCGCCGTACGAAGCTGGACATCGCGGACCTGACAGCGGTCGCGGCGGAACTGGAGTCCGCGGTGGAGTCGAAGAGCAACGACGTTCCCGACGTGGTCCGTTGGACGCGGCTCACCTACAGGTTCCATGAACTGGTGATGGAGCGGTCGGGCAACAAGACGCTGGCGGTTCAGGGCGCCGTGCTCCAGGCGATCGTGACGACCCACCTGGAGATGCGCGTCGCGCGGAACTTCGACAGGACGGAGTCGCCCGAGCGCTTCCAGCGTGCCGTCAAGGCCTACAAGCGGCTCGTGGCGCTGGTCGAGGCCCGGGACGCCGAGGGCGCCGAGCGGCACTGGCGCCAGCACATGAAGGTGGCGGGTACCTACCTGCTGGGGGACGGCCTCCACGACAAGACCGTGGTCGACCTGTTCCTCTGAGAGACGCTGTCCCCTCGCGCTCCTGGATCCGTTTCGACGCGCGATGAACCGTGGCCCGGGCCTTCCACGAGATGTGTTCCGGTCAGCGGAATCGGCGGTCGAACCCCGATTCCCGCGCCCTAACGTCCTCGTACCGCGTCCGGCCGAGGAGGCGTCGTGCCTGTCGGCACGGTTCGTGGCCGGGGCCTCGTCGGAGCAAGGGAGATCCCCCATGGACGAAAGTGTGAAGTTCAAGCTCTACCGCATGTCGGTCTGGTGCGGAGTCGTGGTGCTGATCGCCAACACGTTCGCGTTCTCGGTCGTCGGCAAGCTGACCCCGCCCATCTCGCCGACGGCCACTCCCCAACAGGTCGCCGACTTCCTGACCGATCACCGCACCGGCATCCTGTGGGCCGCGGTCATCATGGGCGTGTTCGCCCCCTTCTTCTACGCGTTCGCGGTCGTCACCAGCCTCCAGATCCGGCGTATCGAGGGCGGTTGGGGTCTGCTGTCGATGATCCAGTTGACGACGGCCGTCGTCGCCCCGACGGGCTGGGTCTACCCGCTGGCCGTGCTGGCCACCGCCGCCTACCGGCCCCACCGCGACCCGGCGTTGATGCAACTGCTCAGCGACCAGTTCTGGTTGACGTACGTGGGCGTCGCCGTCATCTTCGTGGTCAACGTCGCGGTGATCGGCCTCTCGGCGTTCCTGGACCGCCGGCCCGAGCCGGTGTTCCCGCGCTGGTTCGCCTGGTTGAACTTCGTGCTCGCGATCGCCTTCTTCCCCGGTGTCTTCGTCTATGTCGCGACCGACGGACCGTTCGCCTGGGACGGCGTGTTCACCGTGGTGGTCCCGTCCGTCGCGTTCGTCGTCTGGAAGATCGCGATGATCGTCGTGCTGCTGCGCGCGGTCAAGTCGGAGGAGCGCGAGGTGCTGGGGGAGCGGGAGTTGCCGGTGCCCGTCGCCGGATGACGCGTCGAGGGCGGTGACCCCACCGATGGCTCCACGACGGCCCGTAGGCAGTGAACCAAGTGTATGAGTGGAATGAGTTAACTCAATGACCTTCATTCTGGACAAGGCGTTCATCGACCGCGCGCTGGACGACGCCGACCTGAACGCGCTGAGGCTCGCGCTCTTCCAGGCCACCGGTGACGAGTCCCTGCTCGAACTGCCGCTGAAAACCGTCCCGATGTACGGCGGCGCGCTCATGCAGACCGTCGTGGCCGACGAAGCCGTGGCGACCCTCCGGGCCCGGGCGACGGAGTTCCTCACCACCAAGCCCGCCGACTTCACCGAGATCAAGCCGACCGATCCCGAACTGCGCCGCATGTACGAGGCGTTCCGCAACGAGGAACTCTCCGACCGGAGTTGGGCTTACCGACGCGACCTCGCCGCGTTCGACGACCACCCCCGACTGGCGCAGTGGACGGACGCGAAACCGGCCATCCCCGAAGGCTTCCGGGTGGCCGTCATCGGCGCCGGCTTCGGCGGGATCGCCGCCGCCGTCCAACTGGAGCACCTCGGCATCCCGTACACGATCTACGAGCGACGCTCGGAACTGGGCGGCACCTGGAGCATCAACGCCTACCCGGACGTACGGGTGGACACCACCAACTTCCTCTACCAGTTCTTCTTCGAGAAGAACTACCCGTGGACCGAGTACTTCGCCCGGGCCGGCGAGGTGCGCGAGTACCTCCAGCACGTCGCCAAGAAGTACGGCGTCTTCGAACACATCAGCTTCGACAGCGACGTCAAGGAAGCCTCCTTCGACGCCGATGCGGGCCGTTGGACGATCGACGCGGTCATCGACGGCCGGCCACAGACCTTCACGGCCACCGCCGTTGTGAGCGCCGGCGGCCTGTTCGCCACCCCGAAGCGCCTCGAAGTGCCGGGAATCGAGGACTTCCGCGGCGAAATCGTCCACACCGCCGAATGCACCGGCCGGGAACAGCTCGACGGCCGCGACGTCGCCATCATCGGCAACGGCTCGACCGGCGTCCAGATGCTGTCCCAAGTACGCAGCCGCGCCCGCAGCGTGGGCGTATTCCAGCGCACCCCGCAGTGGATCAGCCCTCGTGAGCGCTACGGCGAGGCCATCGCCCCGGAGACCCGCTGGCTGCTGGACACCATGCCGTACTACTGGAACTGGTACTGCTACTCCATCGCCACCCTCCGCCTGGGCGGCCAAGTGCTCCAGGAACCCGACCCCGAGTGGCAGGCCGCCGGCGGCCTCGTCAACCGGGCCAACGACGCCTACCGCGAGGGCCTCACCGCCTACGTCAAGGCGAAGCTGGGCGACCGGCCCGACCTGTGGAAGAAGCTCGTCCCCACCCACGCCCCCATGGCCCGCCGGCTCATCGTCGACAACAACTGGTACGCCTCCCTGCTGGAGGACAACGTCGAGCTGGTCACGGACACCATCGAGCGGTTCACCCCGACGGGCATCCGCACGGTCGACGGCAAGGAGCGCTCCTACGACCTCGTCTTCACCGCCACCGGGTTCGTCACCCAGAAATACCTGTGGCCGACCGCCTATCGCGGCCTCGACGGCGAGACCCTCGAAGACCGCTGGCGTGACCCCGAGGGCGGCGGCCCGCGTGCCTACCTCAGCCTCACGGTCCCCGGCTTCCCGAACCTCTTCATCATGTACGGCCCCAACTCGCAGAACCGGTCGGGGTCGTTGATCGTCTGGATGGAGACCTGGGCACGCTACGCGGCCCAGGGACTGGTGGCACTCATCGAGGGCGACCACCGCTACCTGACCGTCCGTCGGGACGTGTTCGAGGACTACAACCAGCGCCTCGACGAGGCGATGCTCTCCCTCATCTGGTACGACCCCGGCTCCACCGACCGCAACTATTACGTCAACGAGTTCGGCCGCCAACAGGTCAACGTGCCCTGGCGGTTGGAGGAGTACCACCGCCTCCTGGAGAGGTTCGATCCGGACGACTACCACTTCGCCTGAGGGGCCGGCCCCGATGAGAGCGGTACGCGGCACGCCACCGGGCGTCAAGGTCGTCGAGACCGAAGTGCCCGCTGGAGCAGGCGAGTTGGTACGGGTGGCGGCGGTGGGCGTCTGCGCCTCGGACCTGCGCTACCTGCGGCGGGGGAGCACCCAGGTGATCGGGCACGAGATCGCCGGGACGACCACGGACGGCACACCGGTCGCCGTGGAGGGCATGGCGAGGTGCGGCACCTGCGAGTGGTGCGCCCACGGCCGCTACAACCTGTGCCGGCTGGCGGGCACCGACATCCTCGGCATGACCGTCCCCGGCGGCATGGCCGAGTACTTCAGGGCCCCCGCCACCGCACTCGTACCGCTCCCTCCCGAACTCCCGCTCCACGATGCCGCGTTGGTCGAGCCCGCCGCCGTCTCGTGGCACGCCTGCCGCAAGGGCGGGGTCGGGCCGGCCACCCGGGTCGCGGTGGTGGGTGCCGGCACGATCGGGATGCTGGCGGTGGCGGCGGCCCTACGGCACGGCGCCCCCGAAGTCGCCCTGGCGACCCGGCACTTGTACCAGACCGAGGCCGGGGAACGCCTCGGCGCGAGCCGCCCGTCGGGGTCGTACGACGTGGTTGTCGAGGCGACCGGCAGCGAGAGCGGGCTGTCCCGGGCCGTCGAGCTGGTACGGCCGCTCGGAACGGTCGTCACCGTCGGGGTGTTCCCGCCCGACCTGCGCTGGCCGAGCAGGGCCGCCTTCCTCAAGGAGGCGACCGTCGTGCCGTCGATGTCCTACGCCCGCGACGACACCGGCGCGCCCGAACTCGCCCACGCCGCCCGGCTGTTGGCGGAGCGGCCGGAGATCGCCCGGACACTGATCACCCACCGGTTCCCCCTCGACGACGCCGAGCACGCCTTCGAGGTCGCCGCCGCTCGACGCCCCGGAACCTTCAAAGTCGTCGTCCACCCCTGAGACCGTCCGGCCGCCCCTCCCCACTCCGACACCGTCAGGCGGAGACACCGATGCCGAACACGATCCCCAACTCGCCCGTCCTGCACGGGGGCGAGAACTCCCGCTCACGCGCAAGACGAGTCGGGGCCGCGAGCATGCTCGGGACCTTCATCGAGTTCTACGACTTCACCTGCTACGGCTTCCTGGTCATCTACCTCGCCCCACTGTTCTTCCCGGCGCACAGCCCGTCCGCCGGGGTCCTCGCCACGCTGGGCGTCTACGGAGTGGGCTATCTCGCCCGCCCGCTGGGCGCGTTGTTCTTCGGCCGGCTGGGCGACCGCCGGGGACGCCGAACCGCCCTGCTGGTCACGGTCGTCGGTATGGGGACCGCCACGACCGTCATGGGGGTACTGCCGACGTACGCGACGGTCGGGGCCGCGGCGCCGGTGCTGCTCGTACTCGTCCGCATGGTGCAGGGGTTCTGCGCGGGCGGCGAGATCGGGGGCGCCGCGACGCTGGTGTCCGAGTCCGACGGCGGCCGCGGACGCGGGCGGTTCCAGTCGCTGATACCGCTGGGTTCCGGCCTCGGGGTCGCCGTGGCGCCGGCGGTGGTGGGCCTGACGGTCACGGTCCTCGGGAAGGAGGAGATGGCCGACTGGGGCTGGCGGCTGCCGCTGCTGCTGTCCGCGCTGACGACGGTCGTCGTGGTGATCTACCGCGTCCGACTCGACGATTCCCCCGAGTTCCGCTCGCTCGCCGAGGCCGAGGCCGTCGAACGCTCGCCCGTACGCACCGCGTTGAGCCGTCACTGGCGCATGATCGCGGTCGCGGCGGTCCTCAACCTCGTCGTCACCATGGTCCTCGGCGTCCTCGTCAACTACATGAGCGTCTACCTGCTCTCTGTCCTGGAAGTGCCACCGGTGAAGGTGTACTGGCTCTCGGCGGTGTGCCTGCTGCTGGGCGCCGTCGGCTTCCCGGTCGGCGGCTGGTGGACCGACCGCTTCGGCCGCCGATCGGCGATGCTGTTCGGCTTCGGCGGCGCAGCCGCGCTGATCTTCCCCGTGCTCTACGGCATGCGGGCCCTGCGCGGCGGCGGAACCGGGGCGCTGATCGGAGTCGGCGCCCTCTATGTGCTTTCGCTCGCCTTCAGCTACGCGGCCACGCCCGCCATGTACGTGACGTGACGCTCACCCGGGCGTTCCCGACCGAGGTCCGGTACACGTCGGCGGCGTTCGCCTACAACGCCGGTGCCGTGGCGGGCGGCGGTCTCACGCCGTACCTGGCAGCGCAGTTGACGCAGTCGGCGGGCCCGCGAGCGGCGGGTTGGCTGGTGGTCGCCGCGGCGGTCACCGGCCTGACGGTGATGTCGGTCCTGACCTCCCGGGGGCGGGCAAGTACTGACGAGCCCCTTCGTTTGAATCGTGTAACTGATGCAGATAACTGAACCATGTGAGGAGAGTCCCGTGACGATCGAAGCCGTCGCCGATCAGATCACCGTCGAGGTGGTCAACCCGACCGCGGACAAGCTGGAAACCGCGGGCACACCGCTCGCTCCGCGACTGGACACACTGAACGGCAAGGTGCTGGGCCTGCTGTCCAACAGCAAGCCCAACGCCGAGGTCGCGCTGCGGGCGGTCGCGGAGCGGATCAAGGAGACCTACCCCGACCTGAAGATACGGCTGTACCCGGGCTCCATCCGGTTCGAGCCCGAGCTGCTGCGGCGGGCCATCGAGGAGAGCGACGCCCTCATCGGTGCCACGGCCGACTGCGGCGCCTGCACCTCCTGGCTGATCCACGACGGCGCGCAGGCCGAGAAGGCCGGAGTTCCGCAAGTCACCATCGTCGCCCGGGGTTTCGAGCGCGACACGGACACCAGCGCCAAGGTCTTCGGTGTGCCGGAACTGCGGTACGTCGTGGTGCCCCGCGTCTTCACCGCGCTCACGGCGGAGCAGGCGGCCGACCAGACCCTGCCGCTGACGGACGAGATCGTCGCCGCCCTCACCTCGTCCCCCGCGGCAGAGGCGACCGACGCCGAGGAGCCGCCGGCCGAGGAGGAGCGGCAGGAGACGTACACCTTCGGCGGTGCCACGGCGGTGGAGGCGGTCGACGCCTTCAACGAGTACTACCTCGACCACGACTACGGCGACGGCCTGCCACTGCACGCGCCCACCCGGGAGAAGGTGGAGGCGATCATTGCGGCCCAGGGCCGCCCCCGGGACGAACTGATCCTCACCGTCCCGCCGTTGCACGGCCACGGCACGCTGGAGCGCATCGCGGTCAACGCGGCCATGGCGGGCTGCCGTCCGCAGGAACTGCCCGTCGTGATCGCCGCGTTGAAGGCGATCCACGCCTGCCCGCCCCCGATGAACCTCTCGGTCCTCATGTCGACCGGGGCCTTCGCGCCCGTGATCCTGGTCAACGGGCCCCTCGTGAAGAAGCTCGGCATCAACAGCGGACGCAGCCCGCTCGGGCCGGGCAGCGGCAACCGGGTCAACATCCGCATCGGCCGGGCGGTCGCGCTCACCCTGCGCAACCTCGGCGCGTGGATCCCCGGGCGCATGGACCTCGACACGATCGGCACCGTCCGCAAGAACATCCAGGTGCTGGGGGAGAACGAGGACGAGAGCCCCTGGGAGCCGTACCAGGTCGGTCAGGGCTTCCGTCCCGACGACAGCACGGTCACGGTGCTGCACTCGGTGGGGGAGTGGGACCTCGGATCCAACCACGGGCCGGTCGACCGCAGGCTGCACTCCCTCGCGGCCCGTACACCCACGCTCACTCAGGTCGGATTCATGACCAGCACCCTGGCCGGACTCCTCGGCAACGAGGACGGACTGTTCTATCTGCTGCCGCCGGAGACGGCGAAGAAGCTCTCGGAGGCGGGCCTGAGCAAGGACGCCGTCCGGCGCTACTTCCTGCACAACGTCAGGCCCCGCATCGCCGACGTCATCGCGCCGTTCATCGACTTCCGCGAACGCGGTCTGGTCCGGCCGGAGTGGGAGTGGATGTTCCAGCTCAGCCCGGAGGAGCAACGGACCCAGTCCATCCAGGCGTTCAACGACCCGGCCGCGATCAACATCGCCGTCGCCGGGCACGGCACGCCCAAGGAGTTCGTCTTCGGCACGATGACCACACCGATCACCGAGAAGATCGTCGGCATCGGATGACCGCCGTGCGGACAGCGGAAGGAGGCTCGGTCATGTCGACCGTTCGCGCGATCACCGACGACGACTTCGAGGAGGCCGTCCGGAGTGCCGACAGGCCGGTGCTCGTGGACTTCTGGGCGCCGTGGTGCGGTCCGTGCCGGGCGATGGGTCCCATCCTGGACGCCATGGCACAGGCGCACGAGGGCCGGATCGACATCGTCAAGGTCAACCTGGACGAGAGCCCGCAGGCCGCCCAGCGGCACGGAGTCTCGTCGATTCCCGCGCTCCTGCTGTTCTCCCGGGGTGAGGTGGTGACGACACTCGTCGGCGCCAGACCGCGCACCATGATCGAGAGCGCCATCGCCGACTATCTGTGAACGACCTGGTCAACGGGCGGTGCGGATCCGGGAGTTGAGCCGGATCCGCACCGCTCTGTCGGCATGAGAACGATCAGAGCTTCTGATAGGCGAACTTCCGGCCCGTACCGCCGTCGACCACGAGAGTCTGCCCGGTGATCCAGCGGGAGAGGTCGGTCAGGAAGAACAGGATCGCCGACGCGATGTCGCTCGTCGTGCCCACCCGTCCCAACGGCACCTGCTCGCCCGCCTTGTCGTAGTAGTCGGCCTCGGGGTGCCGCCCGGCGACGCGCGGGGTCGCGGTCTGCCCAGGGGCGACGACGTTCACCCGTATGCCGGGGCCGAGTTCGAGCGCGGCCGTGGCGACCAGGTTGCCGAGGCCGGCCTTGGCGGCGCCGTACACGGCGTGGTTGGGGGAGGAGCGCAGACCCGAGACGGAGCCGACGAAGACCATCGAGCCGCCCTCGGTCATGGCCCGCGCGCCGATCTGCAGCGCGAGGAAGGCATGACGCAGGTTCAAGTCGAGTCCCCGGTCCCAGAGTTCGTCCGTGATCTCGTCGATCGGGCCCCAGTCCGAGATGCCGATGATGTCCGCGAGCCCGTGCACCGGGCCGAAGCGCTCGACGGCCTCCTCGACCACGCGCTCCACGTTCGCGCGGTTCGTCGCGTCGCCGGTGACGGCCAGGCCGTCGACCTCCTCGGCCACCGCCTTGGCGCGGGCGGGGTCCGTGTCCACCACGGACACCCGCGCGCCGACCGCGGCGGCGGCCAGGCATGTCTGCCGGCCGATGCCCTGTCCGCCGCCGAGGACGAGGACGTGCCGGCCCGCCAGATTGAGCAACCCCCGGTAGTCGGGGGTGCGTTCGGTGATGCCCATCGTCGTTTCTCCCTCACGGTCGAGGAGCCGTCCGGACGGTGCGTCCGGAAAGGTCGCGACGCTTCCTTGACGCCAGACGGAACAGGCTCGTTAACATAGTCAAATCAGTTATGTAATTTAGATGAGTCGAGGCGACGCGTCCATGGGCCGTGGTTCGGCCCCCGCTGTCGATTGAAGAGGTGATCCGCGAATGATCCGGGTGCAGCCCGAGCGCTTCCTCCGTGGCACCCTGCCGGACCTGTCGTGGTCGGACGGCGGCTCGCGTCTTCCCCCGTCCGCCTGCCGGAAACTGACGGCGGACACCGTACGGGCCGCCCGGGTGCCGGCCGGACTGCATCTCGCCTTCACCGGTGCCGCGTCGACGATCGCGCTCACGGTTCGGACGGGGGAGCGCACCACCGTGCCCGCCCCCACCCTGCCCGAGGCACTCGTCGTCCACGTACCGGGAAGGCCGTCCACCACGGTCCCCCTGCTGTCCCGGGGGCCGGGCACCGTCCGCATCGAGCTGCCCGACCGCGATCCGGCGCGGACCGTGCGCGTCTTCCTCCCCGAGGCGTTCGGGACCGTGATCGACGGCCTCGCCGCCGACGCCTGTCTGGAGCCCGCCCCGCGCGGCCCGCTGTGGGTCGTGTACGGCGACTCCATCACCCAGGGCTGGTCGGTCTCGCAGCCCGGCCTCGCTTGGCCCTCCCTGGTCGCCGACCAGCTCGGCCTCGACCTGGTCAACCTCGGCTTCGCCGGAGCGGCGCGCGGCGAACTCCCCGTCGCCGACGTCGTGGCCGCCTCGGGCGCGGCGGCCGTGACGGTGGCCTGGGGCACCAACGCCTGGTCGTCCTTGCCGACCAGCGCCGCCCAGATCGCCGAGACGACGCGGCTGTTCCTCACCGCCGTACGCCAAGGACTCCCCGACGCTCCCGTCACGGTCGTGAGCCCTATCGTGCGTCCCGACGCCGAGGGCACCCCCAACCGGTTCGGGGCCCGCCTCACCGATCTTCGGGAGGCACTGGAGTCGGCGGTGCGGGCCTTCGCCGCCGACGCGGGGGACCGCCGGCTCACGCTCGTACCGGGATCTGACCTGGTGCCCGCCGGGCAACTCGTCGACGGAATCCATCCGGGCGACGAGGGCCATCGCAGCCTCGCGCGAGGAGTAACACCCCATGTGGCCGCCGGAGTCGGGCTTCCCGCACGACGTACCGAAGCCGGCGTCCCATGACCATGATCCCGATCAGCGAACGCACGAGGAGCGAGATGGACCTGGCGAATGTGTTCCGACTGAACGGCAGGGTCGCGATCGTCACCGGCGGCGGCAGCGGCATCGGGCGGGCGAGCGCCACCGTACTCGCCGCCGCCGGCGCCCGGGTCGTCGTAGCGGATCTCGACGAAGCCGCCGCCGAGACAACCGTGTCGGTCATCAAGGAACAGGGCGGCGAGGCGGTGGCCCGCCGGGTCGACGTGTCCGATCCGGCCGCCGTGAACGTCCTGGTCGACGGCACGGTCTCCGGACTCGGCCGCCTCGACATCCTCGTCAACAACGCCGGCATCATGATCCGCCGCCCCCTCGCGGAACTCCCACCCGAGGAATTCGACCGCGTCCTGTCGGTCAACCTCAAGAGCGTCCTCTACGGCAGCCAGGCAGCCGCCCGCGTGATGGCGCCCGGGTCGAGCATCGTCAACACCCTCTCCACCATCATCGACTTCGCCACCGTGGGCACGGGCTCCTACGCCGCGGCGAAGAAGGGCGGCGAGGCGCTGACCCGTACCTTCGCCGTGGAACTGGGACCCCGGGGCATCCGCGTCAACGGCGTCGCACCGGGCTGGACGGACTCGGGGATCACCCGGCAGCGGGGCGTCGACGACACGGGCGAGTTCCGACAGGACCGGTTCGACGAACTCGCCCGCAAGATGGCCTCCTCATCCCCCCTGGGCGCGGTCGCCGAGCCGATCGACTCCGCCTACGCCGTTCTCTACCTCTCCTCCGAGGCGAGCCGCTTCGTGACCGGACATGTGATCCGGGTCAACGGCGGCGCCTCCATGGTCTGACGGACCGTCAAGACGTGTCCCACTTCGTGATGCAGAGCCGATGAAGTCCTCTCCGACGAGAGACCCGTTGGACGACCGGCACGAGACGGCTGGCCGCCCAGGGATGCTCAGGAGGTCACAGTGTCCGAATCTCCGTCCAGCATGGTCGACAGGGTCGTCGTGATCCTCGGTGTCTTCGAGCGGTCCGCGGGACCGCTCAACCTGGGGCAGATCAGCGCGTGCAGCGGGCTGCCGCGCTCCTCCGTCCACCGGATACTCCAGCAGTTGGTCAACGCCCGCCTGCTCACCAGGAACGACAACGAGTACCGGCTCGGACTGCGCATGTTCGAGATCGGCAGTCTGGTCCCGCACCGGACCAGGATGGGCGAGGCCGCCAGGCCCCTGCTCCAGGAACTGCACGTGTCCACCGGCCATGTGGTCCACATGGCCGTGCTCGACCAGCAGGACGTCGTCTACCTGGAGCGGGTCGGCGGTTCGTTCGCGAGCACCCTTCCGTCCAGGGTCGGCGGCCGCCTCCCGGCGCACTGCACCGCACTGGGCAAGGCGCTTCTCGCGTACTCGGCCAAGGAGGTCGTGGACGAGTACCTCTGGAGCGGTCTGTCCCGTCGCACGGCCGTGAGCATCACCACCCCGCAGGCGCTGGACGCGGCCCTCGCCAGGATCCGCAGCACCGGATACGCGACCGAGTCGGGTGAGGCCGCGGCCTCGGTCGCCTGCGTCGCCGCGCCGATCCTCGTGCTGGACCAGCCGGTCGCCGCGATCTCGGTGTGCGGCCCCCAAGAGCGCGTCCGCGTCGACGAGTTGAGGTTCCAGGTCAGGTGGATCGCCGCCGAGATCGCGCGCAAGCTGATGATCACCTCACGCCGTCAGCGGCCCCGCCCCCGGCGGTTGATCACCTCTGTTCCGCTCAGCGGACACGTCGCGTCCGCCGTCGTGTCCGAGACCGGACGATGAACGCGTGACGGACCAGGAAGCGGAAGGTGGGCGGCATGGCGCACGAGGTTGTCCGGCGAGTCGAGCAGTACGGTCCCAAGCTGGCGGAACTGGCCGCAGGCAACGAGGAGTTGGGCAGGCTGAGCGACGAGACCGTCGGTCTGCTGCGCTCGGCCGGTGTGCTGCGCCTGTTGCAGGACAGGAAGTTCGGCGGTTACGCCGCTCACCCCCGGGACTTCGCCGAGGCGGTCATGGCCGTCTCCCGCCACGACGGCGCCGCCGGCTGGGTCTGCGGTGTCGTCGGGGTCCACCCCTGGGAGGTCGCACAGATGGACCCGCGCCTCTCCCAGGAGATCTGGGGCGCGGACCCCGAGACCTGGATCGCGTCTCCGTACATGCCGAACGGGATCGCCGAACCGGTGGACGACGGCTATGTCCTGTCCGGACGCTGGCCGTTCTCGTCGGGCACCGACCACTGCGACTGGGTGTTCCTGGGCGCGCTGGTGGGCGACGGCAAGGGGCGCCCCGCGTCCCCTCCGACCGTGCTGCACGTGGTCCTGCCCCGGTCGTCGTACGAGATCATCGAGGACTCCTGGGACGTGATCGGGCTGTCCGGTACCGGAAGCAAGGACGTCGTCGTCGACGGCGCGTTCATCCCGGACTACCGGACGGTGAACCAGGACGAGGTGTCGGCGGGCGAGGCGGCGGAACGCCACGGTGTCACCGAGCCCCTCTACCGGCTGCCGTTCACCTCGATGTTCCCGCTCGGGATCACCTCGGCG
The DNA here is from genome assembly GCF_036227225.1 of Streptomyces sp. NBC_01478. Classification (GTDB taxonomy): domain Bacteria; phylum Actinomycetota; class Actinomycetes; order Streptomycetales; family Streptomycetaceae; genus Streptomyces. The sequence continues at coordinate 11,577,632 of NZ_CP109444.1, forward strand.
GTCATCGGCATCTGCCAGGGCGCGCTCGACGCCCACCTGGCCCTCCAGCGCGACCGGGTCGCCGTGACCGGAGTCCAGATCCGCGACGACCCGTACGTCCTCTACGCGGCGGGCGAGGCGGCGGCGGAGATCGCCGCCTCCCGGGTCCAACTGCTCGACGGCATCAGCCGGATCTACGACAAGGTGGCGGCCGGCGAGCCGGTGACGATCGAGGACCGCTCCACCGTCCGCCGCAACCAAGTGCGTTGCGCCTGGCGGGCCGTCTCGGCCCTCGACGAGATCTTCACCAGGTCCGGAGGGAACGTCATCCGGCGCGACAATCCGCTCCAGCGCCACTGGCGGGACGCGCACGTCGGACTGGCGCACATGATCCATGTCCCGGGCGCGGCCTATCACGCCAACTCCGTCGCCGGGATGGGACTCGAGCTGCCGCCGCCGCTGCGCGTGATGATCTGACACCTGCCTTTGCGGCCGAGGAGGAACCACGCCATGCACTCAGCCGACGGTACGAAACCCCCGTCTCCCGCTGCCGACGGGCGCCGCTTCCGGGAGGTGCTGGGCAACTTCCCCACGAGTGTCGTCGCCATCACCGCGGGAGGACCGGGGGAGCGGCCCGAGGGGATGATCGTCGGATCGTTCACCTCGGTCTCCCTCGATCCGCCCCTAGTGGCGTTCCTGGCCGACCGCTCGTCCAGCACCTTCCCGAGGATCCGCGCCGCCGGCCGCTACTGCGTCAACGCGCTGGCGGCCGACCAGGAAGCGGTGTGCCGAGCGATGGCGACCAAGGGCGCCGACCGGTTCGCCGGCCTCGACTGGCGGCCGTCCCCGCTGGGAAACCCCGTCCTCGACGGCGTCGTCGCCTGGGTCGACTGCGTGATCGAGGACGTCCTGGTGCTCGGCGACCACCACCTCGTCGTGGGACGGGTCCACGACCTGCGCGTCGAGTCGGCGAAGACCCCGCTGCTGTTCTTCCGCGGGGGCTACGGCGACTACTTCTCCCCTACGGCGATGGTGCTGGACCGGCTCGTCGGCTGGTAGCCCGGTGCCCGAGAGCGCGGGCCACCGGCCGACGAGCCACCGCTCAGCCGGCCAAGTCCGGCTCCCGCACAGTCACTTCGGCGAGTTCTATGCCCCGGGTCTGGAGCCCCTCCTCGATGAACGCCTTGAGGGAGTCGCCGTCGAGGACACAGGTGGCGCAGACGTCGTTGGAGCCCCGGGAGTAGTCGACGGTGAGGCGGGACTGCTCGGGCGAGAACTCGGCGAGACGGATGGAACCGCCGTCGGGAGCGACCATCGGCTCCAGCAGGGTGAGCACTTCCTGGACGACGTCCTGGGCTTGTGGCATGGCCGTTCTCCTCTGTCGTTGGGTGCCGGGCCTCGCTCGACCGAGACCACAAGTCATAGCATTGAGTTAGCTGATTTAGCTTTGTCGATGCCTGGGCGTGAGTCAACTGTTCCTGAGGACGGAGAAATGGCATGACATACACCTCGGCTGAGCCCGCCGATCTCGACAGGGCGCGAGCCAAGTACCGAGCCGAGCGGGACAAGCGCCTCGATCCCTCGCGCCGCGAGATCCTGGACCTCACGGGACGAGGGGAGTTGGTCGAGGATCCCTTCACGGAGGTGGCGCCGCGCGAGCCGCTCCACGACACGGTCGACGCGCTCGTCGTGGGCGGGGGATTCGGCGGACTCCTCGCCGCCGCGCATCTGCGCGAGGCCGGGGTCGACCGCGTGCGCATCGTCGAGAAGGCCGGAGACGTCGGCGGGGTCTGGTACTGGAACCGCTACCCCGGCGCGATGTGCGACGTCGAGTCCTACGTGTACTTCCCGATGCTGGAGGAACTGGGCTACATCCCCCGGCACCGCTACGCCTACGGCCCCGAAATCCTCGCCTACGCACAGAAGGTGGCGACGCGCTTCGAGCTCTACGAGCACGCGCTGTTCCACACCTCGGTGACGGGTCTGAGCTGGGACGCGGCAGGCGGCAGGTGGAGCGTCCGCACGGACCGCGACGACGCGTTCGAGGCCCGGTACGTGGTGGTGGCCCACGGGTCCTTCACCTCGCTGAAACTGCCGGCCATCGAGGGCATCGACACCTTCGAGGGCCGGCTGTTCCACACCTCCCGCTGGGACTACGACTACACCGGCGGAGGGCCCGGGGACCCGCTCGACAAACTCGGCGACAAGAGCGTCGGCGTCATCGGCACCGGTGCCACCGCCGTACAGATCGTCGCGCCCCTCGCCGCGTCGGCGAAGCAGCTCAGCGTGTTCCAGCGCACCCCCTCCACCGTCGGCGTCCGCGACAACCGCGAGACGGACCAGGAATGGGCGAAGACCCTGGAACCCGGCTGGCAGAAGCGGCGGCGTGACAACTTCACCTTCGTCACCAACGGCGAGAAGATCACCGAGGACCTGGTGCGGGACGGCTGGACCGTCTTCTATCACGCGATGCTCAGCAGCGAGGGCTACGACGACCTGAGCCCCGAAGAACTGGCCGAGCAACGGGAGTTGACGGACCTTCGGCACATGGAGAACATCCGGGCCCGTATCGACGCCGTCGTACGCGACCCCGCGACGGCCGAGGCGCTGAAGCCGTACTACCGCTACCAGTGCAAGCGCCCCTGCTTCCACGACGAGTACCTGCCCGCCTTCAACCGGCCCAACGTCCAGCTCGTCGACACCCAGGGGCAGGGCGTCCAGCGGATCACCGCGAAGGGGGTCGTGGTCGACGGCGTCGAGTACTCCCTCGACTGCCTGGTCCTCGCCACCGGCTTCGACCAGGACTCGTCCTACGTCGACCGGATCGGCTTCGACGTCACCGGTCTCGACGGCGTCACGCTCTCACAGAAGTGGAAGCACGGACCCGAGACCTTCCAGGGCGTGATGACCAGCGGATTCCCCAACTTCTTCTTCCTGCCGCCCAATTACACCCAGGGCACCGCCGCCGTGAACTTCGTCCACACACTGGAGGAGACGGTCCGTCATGTCGCCTTCCTCGTCGGCGAGTTCGAGCGGCTGGGGGTCGTGGCGGACGTCACGCAGCGGGCCGAGGGCGCGTACGTCCAGAGTGTCGTGGCGGGCTCCGGACTCGCGCTGCTGGGCGGCGGCTCCTTCCTGAAGGACTGCACACCCGGACGCTGGAACAACGAGGGCGACCCCGAAGGGCGGCCACGGAAGAACGTCAACTACCCGGGTACGTCCACCGCTTACTTCAGCATGCTGGAGGAGTGGCGCCGACGCGGCGACCTCGCAGACCTGAACCTCACACCCCGGCCCGCACCGGCCGCCGCACCCGGACCGGCCGACGACACGAGGAGGGCACGATGACCGGCACCGCCCCCGAGGCACCCGTACCGGGCACGCAGACCACCCGCCGTTTCCGGGACAAAGTCGTCTTCATCACCGGCGCGGCCCGCGGACAGGGCCGCGCCGAGGCGGTGCGCTTCGCCGCAGAGGGCGCCGACATCATCGCGCTCGACATCTGCGAGGACCTGCCCACCACCAACTACCCGGGCGCGACCCCGGAAGACCTCGCCGAGACCGCACGCCTGGTCGAGAAACTCGGCCGACGTGTCCGCACTCACAGGGCCGACGTACGCGACTTCCCCGCCGTACGGGCGGCGTTGGGGGAGAGCGTCGCCGAACTGGGGCGCCTGGACGTGGTGGTGGCGAACGCCGGCATGACGACGGCGGGCCGTGCGTGGGAGATCGACCTGGAGCACTGGCGGGCGACCATCGACATCAATCTGACCGGCGCCTTCCACACCGTGAAGGCGGCCGTCCCGCTCATGATCGAGCAGGCCACCGGGGGTGCGATCGTGTTCACCAGCTCGGTGGCCGGTCTTCGAGGACTGCCGCTGCTCGCCGACTACGTGGCGGCCAAACACGGAGTCACCGGACTGGCCAAGACACTGGCCAACGAACTCGGCCCGTACCGGATCAGGGTCAACTCCGTGCACCCGCACGGCGTGGCCACCCAACTCGTCCCCGGAATCCGCGCGTTGATCGAGAACGACGCGGAACTGGGCGCCTTCTACCAGGGCGTCCTGCCCGACGGCGTCAGCCAACCGGAGGACATCGCGGCGGCCGTCACCTGGATCGCCTCGGACGAGGCACGCCACATCACCGGAATCCAACTGCCTGTGGACCTCGGCCGTACCAATCGCTGATCGGCGGGCAACCCGACGCTCTCGTATCGTGTGGTGCTCCGGCGGGCCGACTCAGGCGGTTCCAAGATCCCTGTCACCCGCCCTGATCCCCGGAAGGCCTAAAATTCCACCATGCCAAGATCACCAGGGCACGGGCCGGACTTCGAGATCAGGCGTCAGCAGATCATCGACAGGGCGGCCGCGCTGTTCGCGCTGAAGGGCTACGCCGCCACCGGCATCGCCGAGGTCGGAGCCGCGGCCGGTCTCGGCAGGGGTGCTCTATACTACTACATGGGCTCCAAGGAGAACCTCCTGGTCGAGATCCAGGACCGGGTGATGGGCCCCATGCTGGCCTCCGCCCATCGGATCGCCGACCTGGAGGACGTCGACCCGGTGCTGCGGCTGCGCATGCTGTCGCAGACGTTGCTGGAGAACATCCTGGCCCGGCTCGATCACGTCCGGGTCTACGAGCATGACTACCGGAACCTGCGCGGCGCCCACCGTGCGCGGCTCCTGGACCAGCGCCGTGAATTCGAGGACATCGTCCAGGAGTTGCTCGTCGCCGCGATGGACGACGGTTCGTTCCGCAAGCTCGACCCGAGGCTGGCCACGCTGCAGTTCCTCAACCTGCACAACCACACCTACCAGTGGGTGAAGGCCGACGGCGCGTGGAACGCGCAGTACCTGTCGAGCGAGTACTGCACCGCCTTCTTCCGCGGATTGGGCAGCTCAGGACGGCAGTTCGACGACATCGAGGACCGCATGGTGGAGTACCTCGCCATGAGAGAGTCCGCCGTCCCCGAACCGCTGCCCCATTCCGGCCTCGACCGACCCTGAACCCGGGTCGCGTCGGGTTCCGGTCGGCTCGGGCTACCGCGGTCGCGGTACGTGCGCCGGGTATGTGTGCTCCACCGACGGTGTGTTGTGTTCGGAGCATTGCCCCGCCGTATCCGCGTCCGTTACCGTGACGGCGATTGATTCGCTGACCGATCGGTACAACCTCCGAAGTCCCGCGCCGGAGCGGGAGATTGCTCGACATCTGGAGGGCTCTTGAGTGAATCGACGAACGCCTCGGGCGAAGAACATCCAGGCGTCGTACATGATCGAGCGGGGATCGCGTTCGCGCCGAACGAGGTGGACGTGCTGGTGATCGGAGCCGGCGCCACAGGTATCTACCAGCTCTGCCGCGCTCGCGAAGAGGGATTCTCCGCGCTGTTGTTGGAGGCCGGTCACGGAGTAGGTGGAATCTGGTCCTGGAAACGGTCTTTCCAGACGGCGCCCGAAGGAGTACGCGTCGACGGGAGCCGCTCGTTCCCGGGAAAGTGGTGGGAAGAACAGGCCCGCTCCGACGAGGTGCCCGGGCCGCCCGAGATCGGACGCTGCCTGGATCACCTGAACCACGTGGTCGACCGCTCCGGCATACGCCGTGGAATCCGGTTCGGCACCACCGTGCGGTCGGCGGTGTACGACGATCCCTCCGGGACCTGGACCGTGACGACCACCGACGCCGTCGAGTACCACGCCCGCTTCCTCGTGGCCACCACCGGTGTCCTCGCGGCCCCGACGAAGAGAACACGCGACTTCATCTGTATGCGCGTCGCGCTGATCGAATCAGGCCTGAGCGGCGCGCGGTACACCGCACCCCGGAATGAATTCCCGCAAGGCGGGCGTGAGGGAAATTCCGTGGTCGACATGATGAAAGAGCGTCAGGTGTCACGCCCGAATGCCCGCAGACTGGTCAAGAACTCCGGGACGGCGAAAGGATCCGACGCCGTCGGTTTCGACACCGTTCGCGCGACCGAGTCCGGCCTCGACGACGACGCGTTGAAACGCATGGGGGTCCGGGGCCGGGAGGGTCTCAAACTCGGGGGCTATTGGGCGAGCGGTCCCCGCACCTACCTCGGCGTGATGACGGCGGGATTCCCCAATTTCTTCTTTCCCGGCGGTCGTTACACCACCCTCCGCGACAACCCGCAATGCGCGGGAGACCAGGTCGATCTCGTCACCGGCGCACTCGTGTACGCCCGCGATCACGGCCACGACGTCGTCGAGGTAGAACTCGCGGCGGAGGAGGAATGGACGAACCTGATGGAGAACGGCGAATCCCATCCGACGCACTCTTCCCCGAGCGGGGCTGAATTGTCCCGCCTGCGCGAGATGGCCGTGGCGATCGCGGACTACGAGTACGCGGGATTCATCTTCTCCAACAGGGACGACGCGGCCTGACCCAGCCCCGTCCCCATCGCGTCGTACCGCCCGCCGCGGACCCTCAGTCCTCGTCCCCGAAAGGCAGCCCGTCGAGGTCCCCGGTGAAGTCCTCCACGCTCGGGAACATCAACTCCATGGCGTCGTCGGGGAGTTCCTGCCGGCCCCCGGCAACGCTCAGCGCCTGCTCCGTCCAGATGCACTTGCCCGTCGGCGTGTAACGCGTGCCCCAGCGCTGGGTGAGCGCGGTGACCAGTTGCAGTCCGCGGCCGCCCTCGTCCGTCTCCGTGGCGCGGCGGATCCGGGGCATCGTCAGGCTGCCGTCGAAGACCTCGCAGATCAGCTCGGCGCCGTGCAGCAGGCGCAGGCTGACCGGGCCCTTGGCATGGCGTACGACGTTGCCGACCAGCTCGCTGGCCAGGAGTTCCGTGGTCGGGGTCAGCTCCTCCAGGCCCCAGGTGCGCAACTGCTCCCGGACGTGGCGGCGGGCCTGGCCGGCCGCCCGTGGATCCTCGGGGAGCGGCCAGGAGGCGATGTTGTCACTGGTCAGGGCGTGCAGCCGGGCGACGAGGAGGGCGGCGTCGTCGGCCGTCGACTGGTCGGCGGGGAGCAGGCCCGCCGTGAGGGTGTCGCAGAGCTGCTCCAGGTCCGCCTCCTCACCGGACTCGGTCCTGTGCGCCGAACTCAGCAGCCGGGCCAAGTCCGCCATGCCCTCGTCCATCTCGCGCTTCGACGACTCCACCAGACCGTCGGTGTACAGCACCAGCAGACTTCCCTCCGGCACCTTCAACTCGACCGTCTCGAACGGCGGTTCCGCCGCGCCGAGGGGCGGATCGGCCGACAGTTGCGGGAAGTGCACGGTGCCGTCCGGGTGGACCACCGCCGGCGGCGGATGCCCGGCCCCCGCGATCGAACAGATCTGGGTCGTCGAGTCGTAGAGCGCGTACAGACACGTCACGTACGACTCCTCGCCCATGCCGGCGACGAGTTCGTTGAGGTGGCTCATGATCTCGTCGGGCGGCAGCTCCAGGTCGGCGAGGGTGTGCAGCGCCGTGCGCAGGCGGCCCATCGTCGCCGCCTCCGGGAGGCCGTGGCCCATGACGTCGCCCACCACGAGGGCCACCTGGCCGCCCGAGAGCGGGATGATGTCGTACCAGTCGCCGCCCACGTCCATGCCCTGCCCCGCGGGCAGGTAACGGGCGGCCGCGGTGCACGCCGGCAGCTCGGGCAGGGCCCGGGGGAGCAGGCTCCGCTGGAGTTCGCGGGACCGGGTGTGCTCGGCGTCGTAGAGCCGGGCCCGCTCCAGGGCCTGGGCGACGAGGGCGCTGATCGTGGACAGCAGCGTGCGTTCCTCGTCGGTGAGCCGACGGGCGCGCTCGAAGGCGACGACGCAGACGCCGAAGGTGTTCCCGGACGCGGTCAGCGGCAGGAACGCCCACGCCTCCTTCCCCGCCCGCTCCGGTCTGGCGGCCAGCTCGGGATAGCGGGCGGCGTACTCCTCGACCGAGGAGAGGAACAGCGGCTGACCGGACGCGATCACGTCCCAGCCCGGCTCGCCGGGGGTCCGGACGCGGCCGTCGACGGTGCCCAGGAAGTGGTCCGGGTAGCCGTCCGCGCCCACGGTGTGCAGCCGGTCGCCCTCGACGGCCTGCACCAGGAGCCCGGTGGCGGCGAACGGCGGCAGCACCCGGCTGGCGACCGCGGCCACCACGTCCTGCGAGGTCGTCGCCTTGGCGAGGGCGGCCGTCAACTCGCCCATCCGCACCGCGCGTCGGGCCACCGCCAGCTCGGAGGCCCGGCGCTCCTCCTCGTGCTGACGCTTCTCCGTGACGTCGGTCAGGTACAGGGTGACGCCGTCGGGACCCGGGACCAGCCGCAGGTGATAGCGGCGGCCCGCGTCCCCCAACCGGGCGTCGAAGCCGACGGGCGTCTCCTCGGCGGCGGCCTTCCGGCAGCGCTCCTCCAGGCCGGGGACGTCCCGTGCCGTGGGCAGCCCCCACAGGAGGCGCCCGAACAACTCCTCCTCCGAGAGGCCCAGGATGCGCTCCGCCTCCAGGTTGCCGAAGGTGATCCGCCACTCCTCGTCCACCGCGAGGAAACCGTCGCTCATGTGGCGCAGGGCCCGGCTGAGCGCGTCCCGGGCGGACCGGGACTCGTTGCTCTCCCAGCCCACGCCGATCATCCGCAGGGGCTCGCCCTGTTCGTCGTAGGTCGCCCTGCCGCGGGCCTGCGTCCAGCCGTACGTGCCGTCCAGGCGCCGCACCCGGTACTCGGCCTCGAACACGCCGTGCTCGCGGATCGCCCGGTCCACCGCGTCCAGCGTCGGCGCCAGGTCGTCGGGGTGGACGCACGCCATCCAGTTCTCGACCCGGGCGGTGTAGTCCTCGGGCCGGGTGCCGTAGAGCTCCAGGGCCGCCTCGTCCCAGATCAGCTCGCCGCCCTGGATGTCCCAGTCCCACGAGCCGACACTGACTTCCTTCAGCGCCTGCCTCAGCCGGTCACGGTTGCCGCCCGCCTCCGCCTGGGAGGGCCCGGAGGGCGGGGGCGCCTGGCGCATGCGCTCCTCGGTCCACGCGGCCAGATCCCGCAGGAAGCCCCACTGCGGCGGGGTGGGCTCGCCCTGCTCGCCCATCAGGACCGTGAGCGCGCCGATGCTGCGGCGGCCGCTCGACACCGGTACGGCGGCCAGACCGGTGCCGGGCCAGGCCAGATCCTGACCCGTGGGCGCGGCCGGCACCGGCACCCACACACCACTGCCCTGGTGGAGGGCCTTGGCCGGGGCTGTCGGACCCTCCTGGTCGATGATCTCCCACGGGCGCGTGAGGGCCGGCGGCAGACCGGTAGAGGAGACGAGCCGCAGCGCCGACATCGGCCCGCGCAGGTGAATCGCTCCACCGAGAGCGCCCAGCTCACCCACCGCGTGCTGCAGTGCCAGCCGGAAGACCTCGCTCTCGGTGACGCCGGGGTCCACGGTGCCGAGCAGAGCCAGACGTGCGTTCATACCGTAAATTTTACCGTTCCCGCCTCACATAACGCGGTGCTGCGCAGGACTCTCACCTTTGCCCCTGGCTCTCGCACACGGCTCCCAACAGGCAGCATTCCAGACCGAGTTGCATCGGAGTCCCACCCCTGTCCGCTCGGGTGACAATACTCGGCATCCGGGGGAACGGGGCGTCGTGAGCGGGTATGGAACCCCTTGATCATGTCCGCGCGTTGTCACCCCGTCAGACTCACCCCTCCCGCCCACCCCTCAACGAGGAGCTGCATGGACATCGGCGTCTTCATCCCCATCGGCAACAACGGCTGGCTCATATCGAAGAGTTCACCGCAGTACCTGCCCAGCTTCGAGCTGAACAAAGCCATCGTGCAGAAGGCCGAGGAGCACGGGCTCGACTTCGCGCTGTCGATGATCAAACTCAAGGGGTTCGGCGGCGAGACCGAGTTCTGGGACCACAACCTGGAGTCGTTCACGCTGATGGCGGGCCTGGCCGCCGTCACGGAGCGGATCAAGCTGTACGCCTCCACCCCGATCCTGGTCCTGCCCCCGGCGATCGTCGCGCGCATGGCCACGACGATCGACTCCATCGCCCCCGGCCGGTTCGGCATCAACATCGTCACCGGCTGGGCACCCGGCGAGTACTCCCAGATGGGCCTGTGGCCCGGCGACGAACACTTCGGCAACCGCTATGCCCGCGCCGCCGAGTACGTCACCGTGATGAAGGAGCTGTGGAGCGAGGGCGTCAGCAACTTCAAGGGCGAGTTCTACGCGATGGACGACTGCGTGCTCTCCCCGCGCCCGGCGGACGGGCACATCGACATCGTCGCCGCGGGACAGAGCAACACCGGCATCCGGTTCGCCGCCGAACACGCCCAGTACAACTTCATCCTCGGCAGCGGCGTCAACACCCCGCTCGCGCTGTCGGACACCACGGCCACCCTCGTGGACGCGGCGGCGGAGACAGGCCGTGACGTCGGCGCGCTCTCCCTCTTCATGGTCATCGCCGACGAGACCGACGAGGCCGCCCGGGCGAAGTGGCAGGACTACCACGACAACGCGGACCACGCCGCGCTGGCGTACATGGCCGGCGAATCGGCCACGGACACCACGGCCGACGACACCTCCACCGCCCGCACCATCGTGCTGCCCGAGGGTGCGGTGAACTTCAACATGGGCACACTGGTCGGCTCGTACGAGACCGTCGCGAGGCTGCTCGACGAGGTCGCCGAGGTCGAGGGCACCAAGGGGATCATGCTCGTCTTCGACGACTTCCTGGAAGGACTGGAGAACTTCGGCACCCGCATCCAGCCCCTGATGAAGTCGCGGTCGCGGGCGGAGTGAGCGTCGCGGGGGAGGGACCGGGCGTGCGGTCGTGACCGTCGCCCGACGCCCGTGGCGGGTGTTCGCGGCCACCGCCGTAGGAGTGGTGGCCGTGTTCCTCAACATGAGCGGGCTCGCCGTCGCGCTGCCCACGATCACCCGGGAGCTGGGGGCGGAGCCCGGGCAGGCCGAGTGGATCCTGCTCGGCTACATGCTGGTCACCACCGCGCTGATCCTCGTCTTCGGCCGGATCGCCGACATCGTCGGCCGCCGCAGCCTGTACCTCGCCGGGCTCGTCGTCTTCACCACCGGGACCGGGCTCGCGGCGCTCGCCCCGTCGGCGGGGTTCCTGATCGCGGCCCGGGTCGTGCAGGGCGTCGGTGCCGCCGCCGTGATCACCAACAACACGGCCCTGCTGACCGACGTGTTCCCCGCCCGGACGCTGGGCCGGGCCCTCGGCTGGAACGTCACCGTGGCCGCCACGGCCCAGGTCGCCGGGCCGGTCGTCGGCGGCGCGGCGACCCAACTGCTCGGCTGGCGTGGGCTGTTCGTCGTCTGCGTACCGATCGGGCTGGTCGCGATCGGCGCATCGCTACTGGCCGTTCCGGCGGGCGGAGCCGGCACCGCCCGGCGGCCCGGCGGGGTCCGTGAACCGTTCGACCTGCCGGGTGCGCTGCTGTCCACGGCGATGCTGACCGCCCTGGTCCTCACCCTGACACCCGGCGTCACGGCCGGCGTCGCCGACTGGCTGCCGTGGGTCTGCGGCGGCGCCACCCTCGCGCTGTTCACGGCCTTCGCCGTCGTCCAGACGCGGCGCGCGCACCCCCTGGTCGACGTGGCGCTGCTGCGTACCCGTGCGATCGCCCTGGTGCTCGCGGCCGTGCTCGCCAACGCGGTCGGCGGCTACGCCGTCGTCCTCCTGGCGTCGTTGCACGAGCAGGCGGTCGGCGGCGCCACGTCCCTGGAGGCGGGGGTGCTGGTGACACCGGTCGCGGCCGGCACGCTGATCACCTCGGCCGCCGCCGGTTCCCTGTTCGACCGCTTCACCCCGCGCACGCTCACGACAACGGGCATGGCGGTGACGGCGTGCGGGCTGCTGGGCTTCTCACTGACGCTCTCGACGACGGCGGTGCCGTTCCGGGCAGTGGCGCCGTTCCTCTTCCTCGTCGGGGCCGGCACCGGACTGTTCATGACGCCGAGCACGAGCGCGCTGATGCTCGGCGTGCCCGCCGACCGACGCGGAACGGCCAACGGCCTGCGGTCCACCACACAGAACGTGGGCTACCTCCTCAGCACGGCCCTCGCGCTCGCGTTCACCACCACGGGGCTGAGCGAACCGGCCCGACAGGCCGCCTACGACGGGACACTGAACACCCTCAACGTGCTCGCGTCCGGCGAGTTGGACCGCTTCGTCGCCAACATCCGCGCCACTGGATTCCTCCTCACGGGCATCACCGTGGTCGGGGCAGTCGTCTGCCTGGCGTTCCCCACGTCGCTGCGGGCACCCCGTACCGCCGAGGCAGTCACCGTGAACACCCCACCGGAGTCCGCCACTTCACGAAGGACATCGCCATGACCGGTTCCCCGCAGGAGGACTACGAGCGCGCCGGGTTCGACGGGCGCCTCACCCCCGGCACGTCCCCGGCCCTCATCCTGGTCGACCCCGCCCGCGCCTACGTCGACCCCGACTGCCCGCTCTACGCGGGGGTCGAACCGGCGGCCGACGCAATGAGGCTTCTCCTGGCCGACGCACGCCGGGCCGGGATCCCGGTGATCATCACGCGGGTGCTGCTGCGGGCGGACGGCGGCGACGGCGGTCTCTTCCTCCGCAAGGTGCCCGTCCTGCGGGTGTTCGCCGAGGGCAGCCCCTTCGCCGAATTCATCGACGGCCTGGCCCCGGCACCGCACGACCTGACCGTGACGAAGCAGTGCCCCAGCGCCTTCTTCGGCACCGAACTCGCCGACCGGCTCACGGCCGACGGCATCGACACCCTGTTCATCGGCGGGCTCTCGACGAGCGGCTGCGTCCGTGCCACCGCCCTGGACGCCATGCAGCACGGATTCGTACCGATCGTCGTCGAGGAAGCGGTGGGCGACCGGGACCCGGACATCCACGCGGCGAACCTCTTCGACATCAAGCACAAGATCGGCGAGGTCTGGCCGCTCGGGCGGGTTCAGGAGTACCTCGGGTCTCTCGGTGAGGGTGCGTGAACCACCGGACAAGGAGCGCGGGTTGCGAGCGGCGCCGTGCTCAGTCAAGGAAAAGGAAGCGGGACACGGCCGCGAGCCATGCGTCCGGTTGATCGACATGGGTCATGTGCCCGGCTCCCTCCAGGATCTCGGCGCCGGCAGAGGGGATCGTGTCGGCGGCCTCCTGGACGACGCGGGCAGGGAAAGTCATGTCGTAGCGGCCGTGCAGGAAGAGCGTGGGGATCGCGAGGGCTGTGAGGCGGGGCACGGCGTCTTCCAGGAGTGCTCGGGGCAGGTTGCCGGCGCGCAGGGGCCGTAGCCACTCGGCCGCGAAGCGCACGGACTCCAGGCGGCGCAGGTAGGCGGGGAGCATCTCGTGCCGCCAGAGGTCCGCCGGTGCGGCCGCGACGGCTGCCGCGCGGGTCAGTTCCGGTCCGGCCAAAAGCGGGTCCGCCCAGACACGGGCCTGCGCCGTACGGCGTTCCATCGCCTCCGGCCAGTCGTCGAAGGCGTCGGCGGGGACGGCCTCGACCGTGGTGGAGGCGAGGATGAGCCGACGTACTCGGTGGGGTGCCGCGAGGGCGAGCCGCTGGGCCAGGAGTCCGCCGTAGGAGAAGCCGAGGACGTCGGCTCGGTCGACCCCGATGGTGTCCATGAGGACGATCAGGTCGTCGACGGCTGCGTCCGGGGTGTACTGGTCGTCGGACAGACCGCGGGTGGAGCGTCCGCACCCTCGCAGATCGGGCATGACCAGGCGGTGCGTTCCGGCAAGCCTGCTCAGCGGCTCTCGAAGATAGGTGTGGTCCCAGTCGGGACCGCCGTGGATCACGAGCAGGGTGCGGTGCGAAGGCCCTGGTGTCCGGGCGACGAACAGTTCGACACGCGGTTGCTGTGACACGGCGATGAGTTCCTCGGTGAACATGCCACCAGTCTTCCGGCGCACCGGCCGGGCATGACGCTTCGCCGGCTCAGTCGGTCGCCTTCGGTTTCCTTGCCGGCAGGCGTCTGTGCGACTCTGCTTGCACTCCTCCGAAAGGGTCGGCCCTGATGCTCGGCATGGTTGTCTGGGACGTCCGCTCTCGCGCTTCGACGCCAGAGCGGTAGCGGCTACCTGCCTCAACGCGCACGCCTGTCCGATGTACAGGCGTCGGTTCAGCCTGCTCCCCGTCGAAGTGCTCTTCGGGCCTTGCACTTTCGACAACGAGGAGTACGTGGTGTCCACCATCCACTGGACCACAGGCGACACCCGGCAGTCCGTCCGCTGGCATTCCGAGAACGACGCCTCCTTTCCGCGGCGGACCGTCGTCGCCGACGACCGGACGAAGGCCGACGACGCCTACCGCCAGGCGTGCGAGGGAACGGCTCTGATCTGGCAGGGCGACTTCCACAACGCCCGGCAACTGCTGCTGGCGATGGGCCGCCGTATCGACCGTAGAACGCCCGGGTCCGGCACTGCCCCGAGCGAGTCCTTCCACCTGCACCGACGCAGGAGCAGTCACCGTGCCCTCGTGCTCGGAAAGCTGCTGGTGCTGCTGGACGACGAGCACACCCTGGAGTTGGGCCGGGCTCCGGATGTCCGCCAGGCGTGTCTGGAGGCCTACGGCCCCCCGACCGGACCTACGGCGGTCTCTCTCCGGGAGCTGCTGGGAGTGATCGGCGCTCACCAGTGGCGCGTGAAGGGGGTCGACGTACCGGCGCTCGGTGCTCGCGTCCATCCCCACTACGGCGTGTTCGCGCCGGTCAGAGGCGAGTACGTCGACCTGGTCGCCCGCACGCCGCTACCGGCGGCGGCCGTGCGCAGTCCCGCAACCAGTACGGCGTTCGACCTCGGTACGGGAACCGGTGTCCTCGCCGCGGTCCTGGCCCGCCGCGGAATCGACCGCGTCGTGGCCACCGACATCAGCCCACGCGCCTTGGTCTGCGCGAGGGAGAACGTTCACCGGCTCGGACTGACGGACCGTATCGAGGTGTCGGGGCCCGGCCTGTTCCCCGAAGGCCTCGCCGACCTCGTCGTGTGCAATCCGCCCTGGCTGCCCGCCCGTCCGACCGGGCCCGTCGAGCAAGGCGTCTACGATCCGGACGGCGCCATGCTCCACGGCTTCCTCACCGGACTGTCGGCCCATCTCCGGCCAGGTGGCGAGGGCTGGCTCGTCCTGTCCGACCTGGCGGAGCACCTCGGCCTCCGGACACGTCAGCACCTGCTCGACGCCATCCGGGCAGCACGCCTCCGGGTGGTGGACAAGGTCGACACCAAGCCCCGGCACCCACGCTCCAAGGACGTCACCGACCCCCTCCACGCGGCACGCGGCGCCGAGACCACGTCCCTCTGGCGGCTGAGTCCGGCCGATCAGGAGGGGAGCGGGCCCCGCATCACGAGGGCGAGCCCCTGCTCGGCGTCGTCGTTCAGCGCGCGGTGGAAGGCCTTGTCGTAGGCGTCGTCCCCGACCGCCTTGCGGGCCTGCAGCTCCCATTGGTCGCGGACCTCGGAGAGTTCGGGCGTGCCGTGGTTCGGGTGGCCGAGCATGCGCCAGAAGGTGTTCCCGGTGCCTGATGTGCGCGCGGCCGCGATGCCGTTGCCCTGGACCGCGTTCGCCCCGGTGAGGAGGTCGAGGGCGAGCGCGATCCCGAGGTTGTCGTTGAGGTTGTGCTTGCTCGTGAGCATGGCCCGGGCATGGAGCTCGGCGTCGTGCGCGCGGCCCTGGAGGAGGTCTATGAAGGCGAGTTGGTGGAACGCGTACGACCGCGCCCAGTGCTCGCCGTAGCGGACACTGAGACGGCGCAGGGCGACGGCCGCTTCGTAGGCCTCGGCCAGTCGGCCCAGCGCGGAGTGGGCGAAGGTCCTGATCACCATGCAGCAGAGCTGCGGGGCGCCCGACGGCGGGGACGTGCCGTGGGTGATCAGGGCGTGGTCGCAGACGTCGAACGCGTCCTGGGGACGGCCGGCCATGAGGTGGGTGAGACCGAGGGTGTGGGCGGCGAAGAGCTCGGACTGCGGCGTGCCGTCCTCGCGCGCCGCCTCGGTGCACTCCTCCCCGATGCGCAGGGCGGTCCGGTGGTCACCCTGGAGGGCGAGCGTGATCCCCAGGGCCCAGAGCGCGCGGGTGCGGGACGGACCCGCGGGGGTGTCGAGGGCGAGGACGCGTTCGAGATAGTCCCGGGACTCGTGCAGGTGCCCGCAGCAGGGCCAGAACAGGCCCGTACGGCCGGCCATTTCGACGGCGGCGTCGGGATCCGTCGCGATGAGGTGGTCGAGTGCGGCGCGTACGTCGGCGTGGGTCGCCGCGATCCGCGCGTACCAGGAGACCTGCCGCTCACTGAGCCAGCCTGCCTCGGCATCGCCCAACATGTCGGCGAAGTGCGCGGCATGGCGCCGGGCGAGGGTGTCCTTCTCACCGAGTTCCGTGAGCCACATGGCGCCGTACTCGCACAGCGTGTCGAGCATCCGGTAGCGCGTGCCCGCCTGTTGGAGGACGGACTGGTCGACCAGCCGCTCCAGCAGCCGGGGGATGTCGTCGGCGTCGAGCGGGCCGCCCGCGCAGACGGACTGCGCGTCGGCCGTCTCGAGGGGGCCGCGGAAGACGGAGAGCCTGGCCCAGAGCAACCGCTCGAGCGGGGAGCACAGTTCATGGCTCCAGCCGATCGCCGTACGAAGGGCCCGGTGCCGCCTGGGCCACATCGTCTCGTCCACGAGCGTGTCGAGCCGCGAGCCGAGCCGCTCGGCGATTTCCGCGAGGCTGCTCTCCCGCAGGCGCGCACAGGCGAGTTCGACGGCGAGCGGGATTCCCTCCAGACGGTGGCAGATGGCCTGGACGGCTTCGGCGGAGCCGGGGGAGTCGAGGGACACCGCGGGGGCGGCCGTGGCACACCGCTCGCGGAACAGGCGTACGGCGTCTCCGCTGCCGCCCTCGTCGTCCATGGAGAGCGGGGACACCTCGATGCGGTGCTCACCCCGGACCCCGATGGCCTGCCTGCTGGTGGCGAGGACGGTCAACTGCGGTGCGGCGGCGAGGAGTTCGCTCACCAGCAGCAGGCAGGAGGCCAACACGCGTTCGCAGCAGTCGAAGACGAGCAGCACCTGCCGACCGGTCAGCCACTCGCACAGCGCCTCGACCGGGGCGCGCGGATTGTGGTCCAGCAGATCGACCGCGTCGCAGACCGTCGCGGTGAACAACCGGTCGTCGTAGAGGTTGGACAGGTCCACCCACCAGACCCCGTCGGCGTACCGATCCCGGAGCCGCTCCGCGACGCTCAGCGCCAGCCGGCTCTTGCCGACACCGCCACCACCGGTGAGCGTGACGCAGCGCCGCTGGGCCAACGCCATTCTGACTGTGTCGAGTTCGCTTTCGCGGCCGACAAAGCTGGTCGTCATGACTGGGAGGTTGCCTGACACGGTCCCATCCTGCACGGCCCGGACGAGGGGCTAAACCCTCTCATGGGAAACGGTCATAAGTGATCGAGCTTGGCAACTATTCGATCGGACGGTTCCTGTGGTCGACGGGGTGAAGAGCCGTGGTGGGTGTATCGATTCGGCGGGCTTTCGGTGGCGTTCGGCGAGGGACGCCCGTGGGGAGCGGGGCAGCCCGAGCTCCGCCGAGGGGCAGGCCTGAGGGGCACGGATTTCCGAAGTGTGAGAGGGGCGAAAACCCGTTACGGGCCTGGTGAACGCGCCCCTCCGCGCCGTTCGGGCTGCTCAACTCGACTGCCCCGAAGGGCCGTTGTCGGGCACTGCGAAGGTCGCCCCCAGTCCCATACCGGTGATCCACTCCGGGACGGGTTCGTACGAGGTCCACACCAGGGGTGCCCGTACCGCCGCGTGCCCGATCAGCCAGGTGCGGATCTCGTGCCCTCCGCTGCCCGCCTGTTCCTCCAGACCCGCGTCGCCGAGAGCCGCGATCGGCTCGGACTCCCCGGTCCCCAACTGCTTGAGGAACCAGCGGTCCCAGGCGCTGTTGACGTGGGCGTGCGGGTCGCCGCCCATCGCCCGTACCCGGGGTTCGCGGGCTGCCGCGAAGGCGCGGGCGTCCTCGCGGCCGTGGATCACCGAGTGCCGGCGGTCCTCGGCCAGCGTCGGATCGCGCGGGTCGTTGCTGGGCAGCCAGTGGGAGAGCCCGCCGCTCGCGACGACCAGGACCCGGCCGGCGGCGCCGTCGCCACGCAGGGCGTCACCGAGCGCCCGGCCGAAGCCGATGCAGCGCTCCATGGTCGGCAGCGGTGGCGCGGCGGTGTTGACCACGAGCGGCACCATCGGGATGTCGCTGCCGCCGCAGACCATCTCGTAACTCTGCACGAGCCCGTGGTCGACGGTCAGCGAGTACGACAGCGACAGGTCGAAGCCCGCGCGGGTGAGCCCGTCGTACACCGACCAGGCCAGCTCGCCGGCGACCGGCAGGGGGCCCGACCGGCTGGCGAAGTCGCCGAATCCGACGGCCTGTTCGACGCGGCCGTCAGCGGCGGTGGAACCAGCCGTACGCGGCCGGCGTTCAGGGAGGTGTGATCGTTCTCCTGCTCATCCTCACAATGGTGTTGGCGCCGTATGTGACGCCGCTGGTGGTGGCGGGCGCCGCCTTGATGCTGGTGTTCCGGGTGCGCCGCGGCAGGTGGGGGGCGGGCTGGCAGGCTCCGAACGCCGGCTCATGCGCGCTGGTGACGCTCCTGGCGGGCGCGGCGGCCCTGGGCGCGTATGCGACCGGCTTGATGGCCGGCTTCTACGTCCTGCACCCGGACCAGGTGTGCGGGGACGTTGTCGGCGTTCACGTGGTGGCGCGGATGTCGCTGCCGGTCAGCGCGTTGTGCGTCACCCAGGGCAACGGGGGCACCGAGCTGGTGCCGGTCTGGGTCAACCCGGTGATCTACGCCGGCCTGCTGGTCTGCGCGCTCACCGTGGCGGCGGGGGTCGTGGCAGGGGTACGGCGACGGGTGGGCGCGGTCCCGGCTGACGCGGACGGTACGGAGCCCCCGGTCGAGCCGGAGGACGTCACCGCTCCCCAGGCATGACCACCGCCGCTTCACGAACTCCTCGGCATGCCCACCACGCCTAACCGCGCGACCTCTAAGAAGTCATCTCATTTGGTTGGGTAAGCTGTCAGTCGTGGCGAGGATCGTTGAGCGGCTGGTGCCGGATGAGTTGTGGGAACTGTTCCAGCGGGTGGTGCCGGATGCGCCCTCGCGGCCCCAGGGTGGGGGCCGACGCCGGCACGGTGACCGCGAAGTGCTGGCCGCAATCGTCTTCGTGGCGACCTCGGGCTGCACGTGGCAGCAGTTGCCGACCGCGTCGTTCGGGCCGTCCGGCGCGACGGCTCACCGGCGTTTCACCGAGTGGTCGAAGGCCCGGGTGTGGGCCAAGCTCCACCGTCTGGTGCTCGACGAACTCGGCTCCCGTGGAGAGTTGGACTGGTCGCGGTGCGCGATCGACTCGGTGAACATGCGGGCCCTGAAAAAGGGGAACTGACAGGTCCGAATCCTGTAGACCGGGGTAAGTACGGGTCAAAGATCCACTTGATCACGGAGCGCACCGGACTGCCCCTGTCCATCGGCATCTCGGGCGCCAACACGCACGACAGCCAGGCACTGATCCCCTTGGTGCAGGGCATACCGCCGATCCGCTCCCGCCGAGGACGCCGACGGCGCAGGCCCCACAAACTCCACGCCGACAAGGGCTACGACTACAACCACCTGCGACGTTGGTTATCCAGCCGGGGCATCCGGCACCGCATCGCCCGCAAGGGCATCGAGACCTCGCAGCGACTCGGCCGCCACCGTTGGACCATCGAACGCACCATGTCCTGGCTCACCGGATGCCGACGCCTGCACCGCCGCTACGAACGCAAAGCCGACCACTTCCTCGCCTTCACCAGCATCGCCTGCACCTTGATCTGCTACCGCAGACTCACCAAATGAGATGACTTCTAAGACACGAAGACCAGGAGCACTGATCACCCGGTCCGCCACCTCGCGCTCACTGCCGGGTGCCGTTCTCCCCGTACCGGATCTTCGTGACCGTGCTTTGCCACGTCCGATGCCGGCGGTCCCGTCGCCCTCGTGCAGGGCAGAGGGGCCGGAGGGGCGTGCGCGGCGACCGTGATGATGTTCTGGGTGCGGTCTGCGTAGGTCTGCCCGGTGAAGTAGCCGGTCCATTGGCTGCTTGGTGGGAACCACATCGAGGTGGTCGCGGTGGTGCCGGGTGTGGTGACAGGGGAGGCCTTTCGTGCAGAGCGGCCGAGAGCGGTCGTCATTGGGTTGCGGGGCCGGAGCGGGAAGCGCGTTCGGCGGGGGAGTGGTGGATGAGGTGGCGAGCACCGTCGTTGACCGGGAGCGCGTCGCCGGTGCCACCAAGGCGTGAGCCCAGCGCGCCGCGGTCGGCTGACACGGTCGCCCAGGGGCGCACCGGTCTCGCGCCCGGGCCGGAAAAGTCCCTTCTCCGCTGGGCGTCAACGGAGCCAACCAACTAGCCGCGGGCGACTGGTGGTTGTAGGATTTTCCAATCAGTGAAGAGTCGTGCAATGAGGAGAGACCGATGAGCGCACAGGGCTCCGGTGCATCGCCCCGGCGGTGGCACGGTGTGCACAAAGCGCTCGCCGATCCCCTGCGCATCCGGCTCCTGGAAACGTTGTGGGAGAAGCCGCAGTCCGCACGAGAACTCGCCGACCACGTCGACCTTCCGGCTGACCGGCTCTACTACCACCTCAATCAGCTTGAACGGGCCGGGCTGATCGAGATCGCCGAATACCGGCCGCTGGCCCGCGGCAAGGTCGAGCGGGTCTATACCCCCGCGGTGACAGAACCCCCGAGCGATGCTGCAAACCCGGAAGAGATGGCTGAGTTCCTCGGTTCGATGCTGGATGCCACCCGGGCCGACATCAACGCTGCGTACCGGTCCAAGCAGGCTGGGGGCCGCCGGGAGGTAGACCTGCACCGTGGCGCGGTGCGGCTGACGGACGAGGCCCTTGCCGAGTTGCGCGGTCACATCGAACGGCTCGCCACCCAATTCGGGGACCGCGACGCTCCAGGGGTCTGGACGCGGGTGGTTGTCGCGGTCGTCGACCTGCAAGACCGTCCATCCCGGGACGTCGCTACGCCCGGACCTGAGGGGGCGCCATGAATGAGAGCGAGGGGCACATCACCAGCCCCGCGCTACGGGTCTCGGACGCCGAACGCGACCGGGCCGAGGCGCGACTGCAGCACCACTACGCAGTTGGCCGACTGACCCTTCCCGAACTCGAAGAACGGGTGGTCGCGGCCTACGAAGCGCGCACCCGCGATCAACTCCGTGCCCTTTTGAGGGATTTGCCGGGCGAACTGGAAAGACCTGCGTCACCCCCTCCTGTGATCGACTCCCGCCTGCTGATCGTCCTGTTGTGCGTCTCGCCGCCTGCGGCCCTCATCTACTGGCTCATCGCCCAACGCTCGGTACGGAGAAGCGCCCCGCGGCCGTAGATCCCGGAAGCCTGTGAACATGGAGACCTTGGCTGAAGGACGCGGGCCGGGCGGGGTCGTTTCGAGTCGCCCTCGCGGGTGGTGGCCTTCCCGGGGCGGGCCGATGCCGGGTGAGGCGACGGGCGCGGCGGCTACGGCTCGGCCGCATCTCGTCGCGCGGAACCCGCGGGTCCGGTGTCAGCGCGGGGTTTCGGGCAATGCGACGAGCAACTGCTTGTCGGTCACCACGGCTAGCGACAGGGTGCGGTAGCCGACCGACTCGAACAGGATGGTGATCTTGCCGTCGCCCTCGCTCATCACCTCGCCCTTGCCCCACTGGTCATGGCTGACGCGGACACCCGGCAGGTAGGTGGGGTTGTCCGCAGTGGGGTGTGCGACGGTCTCCGCGGTGCGGACGGCACCTGCGGAGGCGTCCGTGCGTGCACCGATCTGGGTCCACCGGCGCCGGCGTGCGGCCGTCTTGTGCGGCCGTCCGGCGTCTCCGGACCGGTCGCGCCCCAGCCCACGCGCAGGCTTCGTCACCGAGCCCGTGCAGTTGTCGCATGCCCCGCAGGGCACGGGGGCGGAGTCACCGAAGTATCCGAGGAGGAACCGTCGCCGGCAGTCGGTCGTCTCGGAGTATCCGCGCATCATGTCGATCCGGGACTGTTCGAGCTTGCGGTGCGTGGCGTGGACGGCGAGGGCGCTCCGCACAACGGCGTCGACATCGTCGTCCGCGCAGGAGCCGTCGGCGCCGACCGCGCCGATGAAGCGACTGCCGTCCCGTCCGGTGCGGACGGCCCCGGTCTCCTCCAGCAGGTTCAGTACGGCGGACAGTGCCGTCGCGCTGAGTTCGCAGTCGGCCCGGAGCCGGGTCGCGCTCACGGCGCCCTCGTCGCCGCGCAGACGCTCGGCGACGCGGCGCAGTGCGTCGGCGTCGGGAGCGCCGGCGGCGAAGAAGCGTTGCAGGCCCAGGTCCTGAGTGCGGTAGGCGAGGATCGCCCTGGCCGGTGCGCCGTCGCGGCCGGCCCGGCCGATCTCCTGGTAGTAGGCGTCGAGCGAGCCGGGGACGGACGCGTGCAGCACGAACCGTACGTTCGCCTTGTCGATGCCCATTCCGAATGCCGAGGTCGCCACGACCACGTCGAGTTCACCGGAGCTGAACCGGTCCTGGGCCTGGCGGCGTTCGGTGGCGGAGAGGCCCGCGTGGTAGCTCGCGGCGGCCAGTCCGAGGTCGCTCAACTGCTCGGCGTAGCTGTCCGCCGCCTTCCGTGTCCCCGCGTACAGGATTCCCGGCTTCTCCTCGACGGCCGCCCGTTCCACGACGAACCGCTCCTTGAGGGCTGCGTCCTGAAAGGTCGACACGTCCAGGTGGATGTTGGGACGGTCGAAGCCGGCCACTATCTCCACCGGGTCGTTCATGTCGAGACGTTCGGCGATGTCCCGCCGTACCGGGGCCGCCGCGTTCGCGGTCAGAGCGAGCACCGGCGGGTTGCCGATCCGCTCGCGCGCGTGGCGCAGCCGCAGATAGTCCGGCCGGAAGTCGTGCCCCCAGGACGACACGCAGTGCGCCTCGTCCACCACCAGCAGCCGGGGACGGACGGCAGCGAGCCGGTCCGTGACGTCCGGCTTGGCGAGCTGCTCAGGAGCGAGGAAGATCACGTCGACCGAGGAAGCGCTGATGTGGGCCCATGCCGTCTCGTTGTCGCTTCGGCGCTGCGCGGAGTTGATGGCGGCGGTGCGCAGCGCCCCGGATGCGAGCAGGCTTTGCATCTGGTCCCGCTGAAGCGCGATGAGCGGCGAGACGACCACGACCGGACCGCCGAGCAGGACCGCGGGCACCTGGTACACGGCGGACTTGCCCGCGCCGGTCGGCATGACGGCGAGTACGTCACGCCCCTTCATCACGGCCTTCATCGCGCTCAGTTGGGCCGGGCGCAAGTGCTGCCAGCCGAAGACCCGACGGGCGGTGCCGCGCAGACGACGGGACGTGAGTGTGAACATGCTGCTCCTTGAAGGGTGGGCGTCCAACCGCCGTGTGCCTGGCGGCTACCCCGGTTCGCCGAGATATCGCGTCACGTGATTCGGTCGCCCATATCGAGATCCCCGTGTCCCCCTCGCGGACCAGCTACCGATCAGCCGCGCTCACCTCGTGCACAGCCGTAACCAGTCAGCCGTGCGGGGTGTCCCAGCCACCGTGGTCGGTCCGGGTGCGCTCCGATGTCCGGCAGAGCGATACCCGAGGTGCCTCCGACGAAAGACCGCGGCGGCCACGCGGCGGCCGACCGCACGGTGGCGCCGGGGGCTGTCGTGGTCACGATGTTCTCTTCGCTCGTGCCGTCCAGCTCAGTGCGGCTGCTCTTGCCAGGTGCAGGTGTGCGCGTTCCTCGGGGAGTCCCGGCCCGTGCATGCGGACGTGGTGGAGACGCAGCAGGTCCGGGAGCAGGTCCTGTGGGGACAGCGTTCCCGCGCCCTCAAGTGCGCTGCGGCAGGCGGCCAGCGCGGTGCGGCGTGCGGACCAGCTCGCGGTGACGCTCGCGTCCAGCGCCGGGGTGCCGGGGGCCTGGGGCGTGAGGAGGGCGGTCGTGAGGGCGATGGTCTGGTCGTAGACCGCGCGGGGCGGGGCGCTCCTGTCCGTGTGGGTGTGGTCGACCAGCCAGCGCATCGCCTTCGCGTCGTCCCCGAGCAGACCGACGGCGATGTCCACCATGCTCGTCGCGGTCACCGCACGAGCGTCGGGAGCGTCTCGACCTGCCTGCGCGGTCAGTTGGGCGAGAACAGCGGCTGCGTCGGCGGCGAAGTACGCCTCGGCCGCTTCCATCGCCGCGGGGCCACCGAAGCGCGCGGTCTGCGGGAAGTAGGTCTCCAGGCTCGCGTGGGTGATCAGGCCCGCATGCCGAAGCCGCCGGGTCCACTCGCCGATCCGCTCGACAGCGGTGCCGAGTGAACCGGGCGCGCAGGCCAGACGGAGACGTAGGTGGTCCTCGGGATCGCGGTGGCGAACGAACCACCAGCGGGGCTCTCCCAACTCCCCGAGCAGGGACGGCAGATGCCGGGTCAGGAGCGGATCCTGGCGGTCGCGGCGTCCGTGCAGGCTGATGGAGAGCAGGTTGCCGCAGCCGGGCAGAAGGCCGTGCTCCCGAGTGGCGATGCTGCCGCGCGATCCGCGGACCGGGGCACGGGCCTGGTCCACAGCGGCCAGGGGGATGACGATCTCGTGGGCGTGCCCGCCGGTCCAGCCCAGGTCCCCGGGGTTCGGTGCGGCACGTAGCAGCACCTTGCGGTCGCGCTCCACGTGGGTACGGAGCAGGAGCCGGTGCGAGGGCTCCGCCAGGTCCAGGTCCATGCGCCGGTCTCCGTCGCCCAGGTACACGTGCTCGGGCAGGAGAACGTCACGACGCAACTCGGCCAGGGCCTTGTCCCACTGCGGCCACGGCGTCCGTGCGTCGGGCAGGTCGTCGTCGCGAAGTGTCCAGCGGGCCGGGGACAGTTCGGTGCGCCCGTAGCGCAGTGCGGGGAGGAACGGCAGGCTGGACACAGCGGCTCCCCACGAGAACCCGGTGCACGGGACGGCCAGTGCCACCGGTGCCTCGATCAGGAACCGCGCCAGCGGATGGGTGTGGTGGGTCAGATCCACCGCGTTCAGCAGCATCGTGTGGACCGGGCGGCGGCGGGAGACCGAGACCAAGTGCAGTTGCTCGGCATCGGCGGTCAACGCCAGGTCCGTCACGGGCAGTTGGTCCGTGTCAGGGCCGTGGTAGTCGCCGAGGGGGATCACCACCTCCGCCACCTGCGGAGTGCGCGCGACGTTCACGGAGCGTATGTACAGCGGAGTGGTACTGATCTGCGCGATCAGCGCGTCCTGTTGTACGCCGGGCAGACCGGCGTACACGTCGGTCATCCGGCGGCGGTCGTCGGCGTCGAACAGGTGGAGAAAGCGCCCGGTGGCCGTTCCGGCCGCGCGGGCCACCCCCACGACGTGCAGCGTGAACTCCCCTTGTTCCAGGGCGGACAGGCTCGCGGCGTGGATCCGCACGGTCACCTCGGTGTTCGGCTGCACGGGCCTGCCGGGATCCGCCGGCGCCAGTTCGTCGATCGTGGCATCGTCCAGCCGGACCTGGTGACGGCGGCTCGTCGCGGCGGTGTACGCGAGCGTCAGTAGCCGGCTGTCACGGGCGGTCAGCGTCGGGCCCGCCGGCGCGGTCGGGGACCCGAGGTAGCCGGACGGGTAGCCGAGGAGGTCGATGGCGTTCAGGACGGGTACCACCGCTCCCGGGCCGTAGCGATCGAGGAAGCGGCCGTGCCAGGCGACCCACCCGGGACTCAGCGCCGCCCGCGGCGCCAGGCGCGTGAGCACGCCGCCGGCCGACGCCACCTCCTCGGCCACCGCCTCCGGGATCACCAGGTCCCAGTCCAACCGCAGGTCGACGGCGAGCGCGGGTTTGGCGGCGGGACAGAGCCGTGACATCGCGGCCGTCACCCGTGCGCGTTCGGCGCGGGCGCCCGCGGGGGCGGTGATCGCGTCGTCGTGCCGTGCCAGTCCCTCCGCGACCTCGCACAACTCGGCGCCTTCAGCCGCGGGCAGGTGCCGTATCTGTCCGAGCAGGGCGGCGATCGGGCCGGAGGCCGTGACCGCGGGACGCAGACCGGTGATCAGGAATCGCTGTCGTACCAGGTTCGCGAGCAGGTTCTCGATCGCGGTGCGCGAAGCGGCCGGGAAACCGGCGGAGAGCGTTTCGGCGAGAACGGCCCACAGAACCGGCGCCCGCGCGCCGTCCATGGCCATGCGGACCGGCCCGGTCGCGCGTATCCCCACGTGCGTGGGGTCGCCCCCGTGCGCACTGCTTGAGCGGTGCTCGATCATCAGGCGTCCGTCGCGCTCGAACGCGAGGCTGGAGGCGAGCAGCGTCAACTGGGGTCGGCGCGCGCGGTGTTCCTCCAGCCGGTCGACAAGTGCCGCGGTCCATGCCGCGTCCGGTCCGGTGACCGCCCGGTGCCCGGTGCCCGCACGCAGCAAGGGAGTTGCCCCGGTGCGGGCGGCCGCGACACCGGCGAACAGACCGAACGGAGTGGCACGTGAGCGGGCGCGCAGCAGGTAGCGCAACACCGACAGCACCGCGCGCCGGACGGCGAGTTCCGGCACCGGCTCGCCTACGCATATCTGGTGCACCCGTCTCGCCAGGTCGGGGCTGGAGAGCTCGACCGCGGTGGCGAAATCGGTTGCCTGCCAGAGCTGTTGAAGCCACGCCCGCCACGACTCCGTGTGCGCCGCCGGGCCGGTCAGGTCCGGCCAGACCACCGGCTGGTCGGGACGCCGGACCGCCGCCCGCACCACGGCCGCATCGACATGGCGATACAAACAACCCCCCAGCAGCTCAACGGCGTTGTCCCGCATTTTTCCGAACTGCCCTGCTCCCAGGGCGAGTATGAGCCATGGTCATTGTGGCGACTGCTGCGCCCCCTGGTGCCGCGCAGTCACAATGAGCCACCGACCTGGCTGAATGTCGCCCCAACTAAACGACGACGTATGGGCTGTTGACGGACGTGCGGTCTGGCTAGCGTGGGCGCGACACACGGCAAGCGGCACATTCCCATCACCTTCGCGAAGGGGAGAAAATCATGACTGCTGCATCTCCTGAGAAACTCGCCGATGAGGAATTCGGTGAGCTCGAAGAACTCCAGGTGATCGATTCCAGCGAGCTGAAGCTCGGCGCGGCGTACCACACGTACACCTACATCGCCGCGGAGAACACGGAGGACATCCCCGAATAGGACGCCCGGGAGACAAGGCGATTCTGCGACGGATGAGCCCGGTGGGACGAGGAGGTGGGTCGTGCCGTCCAGCCAGTCGACGGACCGTACCCGCACCGACGTCCTGTTGATCTTCCCGCCGCAGACCGAGGCCAGGTTCTTCCCGTATCTGAGCCTGCCTTACCTGACCGGCCATCTGCGGCGCGGAGGTCGGCGGGTTCACCAGGCCGACCTGAACATCGCGGTGCTCCACGAACTGCTGCGATGTCCCGCGCTGTTGGACGACGCGGTCCGCGCCCAGGACACGAGCGACGACGGTACGGCCGTGAGCGACTGGTATCGCCGAGCGGTGGCCGACGTCTTCGCCGCGCACATCGGCGAACTGCGTGCCCACGTCCTGCACAAGGAGCCGGCCGGCGAGCTGGGCCCCGACCGCGCGGTCCGGCTCGCCACCCTGGCCCTCGAACTCCTGGTCCGCGACACCTTCCTGGTGCGGACCTGGGAGGACCTCGGCCGACTCGACGACGCCGTACGCCGGGCCGCGGACCGGCCGCCCGCCGCATCGGACGTACCGCTCGTGTCGCTGCACCGCCTGGTGACCGAGCTGCTCGGTCGGCATCGTCCTCGGGTGGTCGGCCTGTCCGTGGCGTTCTTCAGCCAGCTCGCGCCCGCGCTGCTGATCGCCGCCTGGGTCCGGCAGTTGGCGCCGGACACCCAAATCTGTCTCGGCGGTCAGCAGGTGATGCTCCGTCACGACAGCCTCGTCCGGCTGCCCGTCGTCCGGGAAACGGTCGACGCCCTGTGCCCGACCGCCGGGGAAGAGCCGCTCGAACGCTGGCTGGACGCGCTGGACGGAACGGTTCCGCTGACCGCCGTGCCCGGCATGACCTGGCTGCCACGTTCCGGGGCCGGGCCGCGCACAGGACCCGCGGTGACCCTGCGCTTCCGTGACCTCGGACCGCCCGACTTCACCGGACTGCCGTTCCGCTCCTACCTCAACGACGCCCTGGAGCTCGCGATCGTCTCGTGCGTCGGCTGCTACTGGGGGCGGTGCGCGTTCTGCTCGTACGGCAACCGGTCGCTCCCGCAAGGGAGTTACCAGCAGGGCACCGCGCCCCAGATCGCCGACGCCGTAGAGGCCGTGGTCCGCGCCACCGGCACCCGGTACGTGTCGGTCGCGGACGAGAACACCAACCTGCGGCTGATCCTGAAGGCGATGCGCGCGGCACGCGCACGCGGCATCCGGGTCCGGTTCGGTGTTCGCGGCCGGCTGGAGGCCGCCCTGACCGACCCGGGGTTCTGCCACGACCTCGCCGCGGTCGGCTGCGCGATGATCTCGGTCGGCTACGAGGGCACCTCGCAGCGCCTGCTGGACCGGATGGAGCGGGGCGTCCGCGCGGCCGACTACCAGCGGATCCTCGACAACCTCGACGCGGCGGGCATCGCCGTCCGGTTCACCGTGATGGGCCAGGTCCTCGACGAGACGCCGGACGAGTTCGAGGCGTCCTTGCGCTTCCTCGTCGACAACGAGCGGCGGATCGGCATCGACGCGCTGGAGCTGATGGTGGCGGAGCCCGGCAGCAGACTCGTGGGCAGCCCGGAGGAGTACGGGCTCGCCCTCGACACCTCGGACCGCCTCGCGGGCAACCCCGAGCTGAGCTATCTGGCCGGCCGGGTCGGCCACCCGCTGGCGGTGCGCGGCGGCCCGACGCGCACCGAGGCACTGGACCGGCTGGTGCGGATCTACGACACCGTCAGACCGGGCCGTGCGAGCGCCTCGCACCCCGCCCAGAACGGCCATCGCACGCCCGCCGTCACAGCCCTGCGCCCCCACACGTGGGTACGCACCGTGCCCGCGCACGCCGACGACCGCACGGCCGACCGCGTCACCCTCGCCGACCTCGTCCGGGAGCGGTTCTACGCACTCTCCCGCGACGACGTGGAACAGCGCGCCGACGGCCTGCTCACGGCCCGCACCGTCCGTGGCAGCCGACTGCTGGCCCGTCTGGCCGACGCGGCGGCGGGCACCCCCGACCCGGCACATTCAGCCGACCCGGCCCCCTCAGCCAGGAGTTCGTCATGACGCACCCGGCGCGCACCGCACCCGGCGGCGCCCCAACCGTCACCGCCACCGAATCCCCGCCCCGGATGGGCCTGGGCGTACTGATGGACATGCCGTGGGGCGGCGGACGCCTCGGCCGGCGCGGCATCGGATTCGTGGAGAGCGACGACGGCGGCGGAGACATCACCGACCGGGTCCGCGCCTTCCTGCACCGCCACGGCGGCGACTTCGCCTACTCGGCCCTCGCGTTCCAGCCGCGCTCGCGCGCCCGCGTACAAACGGCCGACTACGTGCGCGCGTACGACCGCTTCTTCGAGGCGGTGCCCGCCGGTTCGGCCCGCGCCTTCCACCAGACCGAGCTGAACATGGGCACGCCCGAGCGCTACGACCGCCGCCCGGCCGCCGAGTTCACCAACGAACTGGCCGCCCGCCACGGCTTCTCCTGGGTGGTCGAGGACCTGGGCATCTGGAGCCTGCGCGGCATACCGATGCCCTATCCGCTCCCGCCGCCGCTGACCGAACCGGGCCTGGAGATCGCCACCCGAAACGTGGCGGAGGCGGCCCGGCTGCTCGATCCGCCGCTGCACGTCGAGTTCCCCGGTTTCACGGAGGGCGGCTCGTTCGTCCTGGGGCACATGGACGCCTTCGAGTACTTCGCCCGGCTGGCGGAGGACGCCGACGTGCGGGTGACGCTCGACGTTGGCCATCTGCTCAGCTACCAGTGGCTGAGAGGACGTACCGGAATCAGCATGTACGACGGAATCGAGGCCCTGCCCCTCGCCCGTTGCCGCGAACTGCACCTGTCGGGCTGCCAGATCGTGGGCGGCAAGTTCCGCGACCTGCACCACGGAGTCCTGCTGGACGAGCAGTTGGAGCTCACCGAGTATCTGCTGCCGCGCTGCCCGAACCTCCTCGGGGTGTCCTACGAGGACCCGATGTACCGCGAGGACGGACAGTTGGTCGAGAAGTCCCGGCGGAACTACGCGCGGCTGCGGGACCTGGTCGCCGACTGGCAGCGCGGGGAGGCGACATGACCACGGTGGAGCCGGGCGCGTCGCTGGACGGCGAGCGACTGACCGACCTGCTCATGCGACTTCTGCTGGACGCGGACCTGCGGGCCCGGCTCGCCGACGAGGGCGCCGAGGCCGTGGCGGCGGATCCCGGCGAGCTGGAGTGCCTGGCCTCCGTCGACCTGGCCGAACTGGACACCACCGCGCGCCGGTTGCGCTCCCAGGTCTGGCGGCCCGGCAGCGGCGGCAGCCTCGCGACCACGTTCCCGCGCTCCCTGCGGCTGCTCCAGGACACCGGTGCCACGGAGGCCGGCCTGCTCACCGGCTTCCTCGCCTCACCGCACCTCGCCCGGTACCGGCTGATCCCCTACACCGCCCCCGGGCTGTCGGCGGAGGAGGCGTTCGCGTCCTACCTGCTGGACGGCGCCGGGTCAGGGGTGCTCCGCGACACAGTGACCCACGAGCTGATGATCGCCCTGTTCACCTCGCTGACGTGCGAGCAGCCGCTGTCGTTCGTGATCGAGGCGGAGGGAATCGTCCCGACCGACCGGGGCCACGCCGCCGTGCGTGCGTATGCGGCGGCGTCCGTGGCCACTTGGGGAGCCACGTCGGCAAAGGTGACTGCGCACGCCGCGAACGCGGAAGCAGTGCACTACGCGTACTTCACCACGTCCGCCGGGCTGGCTCACGGCGTGGTGTCCGGGCGGGTGGCGGCGGCCTTCGAGGCCGGACCGTCGGACCGGCGCGAGACCGCGCGGCGGGCGCTTGCACGCCGCGGACTGTGGTGACGGGGAGAGGAACCGCCTTGCACATCGTGTTGGTGGACATGCCGTGGTCGTCGCTGGATGCGCCGTCCCTCGCCCTCGGCATTCTCAAACGCCGGATCCTCGAGGTCTTCCCCGACGGCGCCGCGGACG
This sequence comes from Streptomyces sp. NBC_01478, assembly GCF_036227225.1. GTDB lineage: Bacteria > Actinomycetota > Actinomycetes > Streptomycetales > Streptomycetaceae > Streptomyces. The sequence continues at coordinate 11,608,645 of NZ_CP109444.1, forward strand.
TCGAGGTGGTGCACGCCAACCTCGACTTCGCCGACTGGGTTTCCGCTCGTACGGAATACGGCTTCGAGGAGTACGAGTTCTGCTCGACCTCGTATTTCTCCGGACACAGCGAGTGGATCTTCTCGGCCGCGCTCAACGGCCAACCCCGTTGGCGGGTGGCCGAGTTCACGGAGCGCTTCGGCGGGAAGATGCCGGAGCACATGCTGGCCAAGGCGCGCGAACTGCACGAACTCGCGCCCCTGTTCGTCCGGGAGACGGCCGCCAAGATCGCCGCCACGGCACCGGACGTGGTCGGCTTCACCACCACGTTCGCGCAGAACGCGGCGGCCCTCGCCGCGGCCCGCGTGGTCAAGGAACTGGCACCCGACACCACCACCGTCTTCGGCGGGGCGAACTGCGACGGCCCGCAGGGCGCCGCGCTGCACCGCAACTTCCCGCACGTCGACTTCGTGGTGCGCGGTGAGGGTGAGATCGCGTTCCCGCGGCTGCTCGCCGCGCTCCGCGACGGCGACGCCGACGACCTGGCCGCCATCCCCGGCCTGTGCCGCCGCGATGCGCAGGGCCGGTCCGTGGCCCATGCCATGGACGCCGCCCCGCTGCCCCCGGGGGCCCTGGTCACCCCGGACTACGGCGACTACTTCGAGCGGCACGCGCGGTCCACCGCGGGCGGCTGGGTGGAGCCGCGGCTGGTGGTGGAGGGCTCACGCGGCTGCTGGTGGGGCGAGAAGCACCACTGCACCTTCTGCGGCCTCAACGGCTCGTTCATGGAATTCCGCAGCAAGGATCCGCGCCGGTTCGTGGACGAGATCCTCGGCCTGGTCGAGCGCCACCGCGTACTCGACGTGTGGGTCACGGACAACATCCTCGACATGGCCTACCTCAACTCCATGGCCCCGCTTCTCCAGGAGTCCGGGTACGACCTGCGGCTGTGCTACGAGATCAAGTCGAACCTGCGGCGCGAGCAGTTGGAGACGCTGTACGCGGCCGGAATCAGCTATGTGCAGCCCGGCGTGGAGAGCCTCAGCAGCCGGGTGCTGAAGCTGATGGACAAGGGGGTGACCGGCTGCCAGAACGTACGGCTGCTGCGGGACGCGGAGACCGTCGGGATCAACCTCAGTTGGAACTACCTCTACGGCTTCCCCGGGGAGACCGAACAGGACTACGACGAGATCATCGACCAGCTTCCCGCGCTGCACCATCTCGTACCGCCGGCCAACTCGACCCGTCTGAAGGTCGAGCGGTTCAGCCCCTACTTCGACCGGCCGGAACTGGGCTTCGGAGAGCTGCGCCCCGCCTCGCACTACCACCACATCTACGACCTGCCGGAGGACGAACTGGCCGACCTGGTTTACATCTTCGACTCACCGCACCAGGGCATCGCCGACGGCTGCCGGGATCGGCTGCGCACGTCCGTCGCCGACTGGACGCGGGCGTACCCGCGCAGCCGCCTGACCCACTGCGACCTCGGCGGACACATCGTCCTGGTCGACACCCGGCCGGGCTTCTCCTGGCAACTGCTCGACCTCACGGACCCGTTCGAGGTGACGGTGTTCCGGCTGCTCGACACCCCGCACAGCCCGTCAGCGCTGCTGCGCAAGACCGCTGCCCGGTGCGCGGACGCGGGGGAGCCGGTCGGCGAGGTGACGGAGGAGCGCGTCGCAGGGCTGCTGGCGCGCTGGCGCGCCCTCGGCCTGGTCTTCGCGGAGGGCGGCCAGTACGTGCAGGTCGCGCCCGCCGTGGCCAACCAGGACCTGCTGCGGCTCGACGGCGCCGGACTGCACGGGGACGACACGTCGTTGGTGCCCGCGCTGGCGGCCCCGGCCGGGGGAGACACCCGGTGAAGCCGGAGCTGACGCTGTGGAGGGACCGTGATCCGGCGGCCATGCGCCTGCCGGGCATCTACTGCGGCACCCTCGACGGGCCGCCGGACGATCCGGTGGTCGCCGTCGCGCAACTCGCCTCCGCCGGTGTCCAGTTGATCCAGGTGCCCGAGCCTGTGGACCTCACCGATCCGGACGGCGCGTCCGCGGTCGCGGTCCTCCTCCTCGTCCGGGAGCTCACCAGTCACGGCATCGCGGTGGACTGGACCCTGCGCATGCCCGACCCGGCCCAGTGGCGGGCGCTGAGCCATCTGTACCCCCCGGCAGGCGTCTTCCGCGGCTCCACGGGAGCGGAGAACGAGGACCACGTGGTCACCGCGTGGCGCGGCTCGTTCCACATCGCGAAGTGCGGCTACCGCCGCGGCCCCGGTTTCCTGGAGATCCGCGACCACCGCTGGGGCTCCTTCCGGCGCCTGGTCGTCAACGCCCCCCGCAGCACGGCGTTCCAGGGACTGCTGGACGGCGTCCCGGTGGTCGCGTCGGCGTCGACGGAGCGGGTCCTGGAGCGTTACCTGCGCGAGAACCTGGTCCATCGCGCCGGGCGTTACTTGTGGTGGACGCCGTACCGCCTACGACGCTGGCCGCTCAGCACGACGATCCCGTAGGAACCTCTCGACCCACTGTTCCGTCAACTCGTCGGCCTGACGCCTGATCCCCGGAGCCGGCACCGACGCGGGCGCGCCGACACGGAGGAAGTCCAGGCAGCCGAGCAGGCCTGCCTCGTAGTCCGTGACCAGGTCCTCGTAGACGACGGTGTGCGGGGCGACCCCGTGCCTGCCGAAGTGGTCCTCCCAGACCGACGCGTCGCGGTCGAGCATCCTCAGATGCCGGCGGATCTCCTCATAGCTGTACCGGGGAGCGGCGCGTGTGCGCCCCTCCGGCAGAAAGGTCCCGTCCAGGATCCAGACACCGGTCTGCTCGGCCATGGTGTACGACACGGCCTGCCGCAAGCGGTCCCTGCGTCGGATCCAGATGTACCGGGGTGCCTGGAGGATCTCGTACGGGTCGACCTCCAGGCTCCCGAGGTGGCCCGCGTGGATCCGCAGCCCGAACACGCCGTTGGGGCTGGTCCGGTAGGTCATCAGCTTCCGCACATAGCCCGCCGCCAACTCCTGCGGATCGCCGGAGTCGAATCCCCACCGCTCGAAGTAGTCCAGCACGAAGGCGTCGGCGAAGTAGTCCTCGGCGAAGCCGGCCAGCCCCGTGTGCCACAGGGCGCGGGCGAGCATGTTGCTGCCGCACCGGGGGGTCGACGCGAGCACGTAACGGACCGGCGGCAGACCGGTGAAGGGAGGGAAGTCGAACTCCGGGCCGTTCGTCCGATAGCGCAGCACCATGAGAACACCTTCGCGCCCGGTACCGGCGGTTGTCACCGGCATCCACTCTCGCCGTCCCGCAGCCGACGACCGCGAGGTGGCGATGTTCCCCGGAGCCGGCGGCCCCGCCCTCCGCCGCAGGCGGACACCCGTGTGCTGTGTCCGCCTGCGGGGCCGGTGGACTGTCAGGCCGTGAACTGGTGGGTACCGGAGCCGACTTGGTAGACCGCGGCGCCGTCCTCCTGGCGCAGGAACGTCCCGTGGGTGTGTCCGACCGCCTCCGGACCGGTCGCGGGTACCCATACCTCCGCGGTCGTGTTGGGTGGCACCACGCAGGTCAGGGCGAAGCGGCCGGCCCGCAGTCGCCACCGGGTGGAGACAGGGCCGTAGACGGACGTGAAGTCGGCGCGGGCGGAGGTGACGGCCCCGCCGGGGCGGGGGCGGATGACGATCTCGCGGTAGCCGGGCCGGCCCGCCGAGATGCCGGCGATGTTCGTGTACATCCATTCCCCCACCGAGCCGTAGGCGTAGTGGTTGAAGGAGTTCATGCCGGCGTCCTGGAAGCTGCCGTCGGGCCGGATGGAGTCCCAGCGTTCCCACATGGTGGTGGAGCCGCGGTCGATCTGGTAGCCCCAACTGGGGAAGGAGCGCTGTTGCAGTAGGCGGTAGGCGACGTCGGTGTGGCCCGTGGCGGTCAGGACCGGCAGCAGGCGGGGGGTGCCGAGGAAACCGGTCGACAGGTGCCAGTCCTTGGCCTCGATCAGGGCGACGAGACGGTCGGCCGCGGACTTTCGGGACGCTTCCGGCAGCAGGTTCATCGACAGTGCCAGGACGTAGGCCGTCTGCGTGTCGCCCCTGACCCTGCCGTCGGCGGTGACGTAGGCCTGCTGGAAGGCCGCCCGTATCCGTTCGAAGAGATCGAGGTAGGGCGCGGTGTCCTTGCCCAGTTCCCCGGCCATCCGCGCCGCGAGGTCGGTGCTGTGGGCGAAGTACGCGGTGGCGATGACGTCCTTGGGGGTCTCGTCCCCGACGTTCAGCCAGTCGCCGTATCCCTGGTCCGGGCGCAGCAGTTGGTCGCTGTTCTTCTCCAGGTAGGCCAGCCAGGCCTGGACGGACGGCCAGGCGTCCTCGAGGACTCGGCGGTCACCGTACGCCTGGTAGAGGGACCAGGGGACCGTGACGCCCGCGTCACCCCAGCCGGCCGTGCCGTTGCCGACCGTGCCGACCATCGGCGCCACGTCCGTGAACGCGCCCTCCGCGGTGCGGGAGTCCCGGAGGTCGACGAGCCACTTGGACAGGAAACGCGCCGACTCCATCGTGTACGCGGCCGTGGGCGCGAAGACGTTGATGTCGCCTGTCCAGCCCAGGCGCTCGTCGCGCGCGGGCGTATCGGTCGGAACGGAGAGGAAGTTGCCGCGCTGACCCCAAGTGATGTTGTGGTGAAGCTGGTTGAGCATCGGCACGTCGGTCTCGAAGTCGAGGGTGAAGGGGGCGGACGTATGCATGACGCGCCCGGTGACGGCTCTCGCCGAGGGAGTGCCGGGGAATCCGGTCACCTCGACATACCGGAAACCGTGGAAGGTGAAGCGCGGCTCGTAGATCTCCTCCTTCCCACCGCCCTTGAGGGTGTACGTGTCCGTCGCCGCCGCGGTCCGCAGGTTCGTGGTGTACACGGTGCCGTCGGGGTTGAGCACCTCGGCGTGTCTGAGCCGGACGGTCGTCCCCGCGTCGCCCGACACACGCAGCCGCACCGAGCCGACCATGTTCTGGCCCAGGTCCAACACGTAGACGCCGGGCCTGGGTTGGGTGATCTTCTTCGTCGTCAGCTCCCGCTCCACCCGCACCGGACCGTCCACCTGCGCGACGATCAGGTCAGGACCGATGTCGCCTACGCCACCCATGCCTCGCACACCGAGCCAGCCCGTGTCGTCGAAGCCGGGCGAGGCCCAACCAGGGGTCTCCTCGCGCGCGTCGTACGTCTCGCCAGTGAGCAGATCGGCGGCGAGGATCGGTCCGGTGGCGGCCCGCCAGTCGGCGCCCGACTCGATGCGCTCGCTCGACCCGTCCGCGTACTCCACCTCCAACTGAGCGAGGAGCGCCGGGACTTGGCCGTACTGGCCGGGCCCGAACATGCCCACGTTGCCCGCGTACCAGCCGGGTGCCAGATACGCGCTGATGGCGTTGGCGCCGGGCCGCAGGAGTTCGGTGACGTCGTACGTCTGGTACTGGACGCGCGTGCGGTAGTCCGTCCAGCCGGGAGCGAGCTGATCGAGGCCCACCCGGCTGCCGTTGAGGTGACTCTCGTACAGGCCGAGCGCCGTGGCGTACAGGCGTGCGCGGGCCACCTTCCGGCGCGGCAGCCGGAATTCGTGCCGCAGTTGGGTGACGGCGTACGACACCGGGACGACGCGTCCCCACGGTCCGCTGCCCCACGCCGCTGCCACCCGGGTCGCCGGCCAGCCCTCGTCGTCGAACTCCAACTCCCGCCATCCGTCGGCCGGTTCCTGGTCCGTGGTCTTCCAGGAGGCGTCGGTGAACACCTTCCGCTCACCGGAGGCGGTCCGGACTACAAGGGTGGCGACGAGTCCCGCCGGGCCTTCGGTCGCGTTGGTGGCGGCGACGGCGATAACGTTGTCACCGGCCCGCACGCGGTCCAGTACGTCGATCACGGCCGGGCGTTTCCAGTCCTCGTTGTCGGTGTCGAGGTCGGTGTGGGCGACCTCGACACCGTTCAGGGAGACGGCGTACACGTTGTCGGCGGTGATGGCGAGCGTGGCCGACGTTATTCCGTCGGGCAGTCGGGCGATATGGCGGAACCAGCGGGTGGCCGCCGGAACGCTGCTCGTCGCATCCCCCTCGGGGAACCAGATCCAGGAAGCGCCCTCGAAGGACGGCGCGTCCGCGAGGCCCGCCGGTGCGGAGATCCAGTCGGCGCTCCACTGGCCGGCATCCATCAGCCCGGTCTCCCACCACGAGGGCGCGCTCCAGCCGGAGGCCTGCCCGTCGCCGTCCCAGACGCGCACGGACCAGTGGTAGCGCGTCCGGGGCTCGAGTCCAGGACCTCCGTACGACACGAGGACCGACTCGCCGGACGTGACCTTCCCGCTGTCCCAGACGTCAGGTCGGGACAGGCCCGACGCGGTGGTGGCAACGCGGATCTGGTAGGCGCTCTGGCGCACACCCACCCCGTCCGAGGCCAACGGCCAGCTCAGCCTGGGGCGTTGCACATCGATCCCCAGCGGGTTCTGGACGTACTCCACGGTCGGCGCCGTGACGCGCAGACCGTCGCGCCGGGTCTTCGCCCGCGCCTGTCCGGATGCCGACGCGGCCACCGCCGGTATGCCGTCGACGGTTGCTGCCCCGACGGTGGCGACTGCGCCCGCGAGAATGTTCCTCCTGCTGATCACTACGACTCCTCTTTCGAACGGAAGATTGAATCGATTCAAACGAGAGGGGCGTGGGTAACGTAGAGCCCAGTGGGGCGGGGGTCAATCGTTCTGCAGCTCTTTGTTGGTGGGTTCTGTGCAGCGCAGTTGCTGTGGCCGGCTGCTCGTCGGAAGGGCGCCGCACCACACTTCCGGCGCCGCAACACACGCGGTCGGCTGAATCGTTACGTCAGACGGCGTGCGAATTGCGCTGGTGTCGCACCGTATTGCTTCTTGAAAGCGCGGATGAAGTGGCTGCTGTCGGTGAAATGCCAGAGTGCGGCGGCCTCGGAGACGGTGAGCCGTGATCCGGAGGCGGTGAGTGCCTCGGCCGCCTCCTCCAGGCGTCGGCGGCGGATGTAGGTGCTGAACGACTCGTCCAGACTCGCGAAGGCCCGCTGCAAGGTGCGTACGGAGACGTGCAGTTGCGCGGCGACCGCGGCCGGCGACAACTCGGCGTCGGTGAGCCGGGCATCGGCCAGGTCCTTGGCCGCCTGCGCCAGCGCCGGGGTGAAGGTGGGCTCGCGGTCGTCGAAATGGTCGAGGATCAGCCCCTTGGCCAGTTCGAGCAGGGCGTTGCGGGACGCGTGTGCCCCCGCCGGACCGAGGTCGCTCACGGTCCGCTGGACCACGCTGGTGTGCGCCATGAGGATCTGCGCCGCGGGTGAGGTGGCCCGGCCGGTGCGCGGTTTCCCGGCGACCAGGGGCCGCAGGGCGTCGCCGGGAAAGATGAAGATGCGGGTGCCGATCACGGGCGTGGTGTGGAAGTGATTCTCCGTCACGACGTGGTGCATGAAGTAGGTGCCGGCCGAGACGTACGCGTCACCGCCCTGATCATGCGGGTCCTGTAAGGCCACCGCGCCGCGCAGCCCGACGTACAACCTGATCTCATCGTGCTCGTGCGTCCCGACCGCCCGGGTGCTCACGGGTGAGGAAGCCCAGAGCTCGTTGACGGCGGTGTCTTCCAGAGCCACCGAGCGCATCGTTCCCTGGAAGCCGTCGACCGTGGACGCGCTGAATTCCGGCAGCGGGTACAGGTCCCCCATACGGTCGTTCCAGGTGTCGATGAACGGCTCCCACGTTCCCCGGCCGGGTCCGGTGGAGTCGGCGTCGACGGCGAACGTGCCCATCTTGCCGCCCGGGCCACGGAAACGCGGCCTGCTCGTCATGTACCCCTCCGCCCTGATGAGGATGTCGCCGGAATCCCATTCTGCGTCGCGAAGGTACACCCGTTCCGCGTACGTCTGTTCCTACGCTTGGTCGCGCTTCGACCTCCACAACGATCTACCGCCTGCCGGCCGTGTCCGGCGCCGCAGCCACCGTGCCTTGCTTCGCGCGCGGCGCAAGGCGACCGCGACCCCGCGGGCGAAAGTGAGAAGAACTATGAAGGCAGTGCGCTTCCACCAGTACGGCGAGCCCGACGTCCTGCGCTACGAGGACGTGGAGCAGCCGGTTCCCGGCGCAGGGGAGGTGCGGGTCCGGGTCGCTGCGACGTCGTTCAACCCCGTCGACGCCAACATCCGCGCCGGGTTCATGCAGGGACCGATCCCTGTGGCACTGCCGCACACACCCGGCATCGACGTCGCCGGCACGGTCGACGCGCTCGGCGAGGGCGTGACCGGCATCCAGGTCGGGGACCAGGTCATCGGCTTCCTGCCGATGGCGGGACCAGGCGCCGCCGCGGAGTACGTCGTAGCACCGGCCGAGGCCCTGACGCCGGCGCCCAAGAGCGTCGCGCTGCCCGACGCGGCCGCGCTGCCGCTGGTCGGCCTGACCGCATGGCAGGCGCTGTTCGAGCACGCCGAGTTGACCGCCGGGCAGCGCGTGCTGATCAACGGCGCGGGCGGAGCGGTCGGAGGCTACGCCGTTCAGTTGGCCAAGCAGGCCGACGCCTACGTGATCGCCACGGCCGGCCCGCACAGCAGCCGACGCGTCACGGCCGCTGGCGCGGACGAGGTCGTCGACCACACGACCGCCGACGTCGTCGCGGCGGTGAGCCGGCCGGTCGACGTCGTACTCAACCTCGCGCCGGTCGAACCGGCACAACTGGCCGCGCTCCTCGGCCTGATCCGCCCCGGCGGTGTCCTGGTGAACACCACGGTGTGGATGCCCGCGCCCAGCGACGAGGAGCGCGGCGTACGGGGCATCGACCTTTTCGTGCGCAGCGACGCGGAGCAGCTATCGCACCTGGTGGAGCTGATCGACGGCGGCGAGCTGCGCGTCGAGGTCGCCCGGCGGGTGCCGCTGGCCGAGCTGCCGGCCCTGCACGCCGACGCCGCCGCCGCGGGCGCCCTGCCCAGCGGCAAGGTCGTCGTCACGCCCGGCGCCTGACGCCCACCCGACTCACCCGCGAAGGAAACGACTCCGATGATTCCCGACGACGATCCGTCCCGCTCGCTGACCGTGGCGGACCCCGACGACCCCGGCACGACGTACATCTCACTGGTGGGCAACACCTACGGCATGCTGGTCACCGGCGAGCAGACCAACGGCCGATACTGCCTGATCGACATGCACGTCCCCGACGGCGGCGGCCCGCCGCCGCACCGGCACGACTTCGAGGAGATGTTCACCATCCTCGAAGGCGAGATCGAGTTCACCTTCCGCGGCGAGAAGCACACCGTGCAGGCCGGGTCCACGATCAACATCCCGGCCAACGCGCCGCACAACTTCCGCAACGCGTCGGGTGCGCCGGCCCGCATGCTGTGCATGTGCACCCCCGCCGGCCAGGACGAGTACTTCACGCGCATCGGCGATGTCGTCCCGGGCAAGGATGCGCCGCCGCCCCAGTTGTCGGAGAGCGAGCTGGCGGAACGCCGCCGCCGCGCGGCCGAGTTGGCCTCGGCCTACCGAAGCGAGTTCCTGTAGCGCGCGGAGCCAGGTCCGTCTTCCAACGGACCTGGAAGGACGTGAGACCGACCGCCACTTCGTAGGAGGTGGCGGTCGCGTGTGCCCGTCCGCCGGGCCCGGGGACCACGGGTGAACTGAACGGCCTGCCCCGGCAGTTGGTGCTCTGCTCGGGTGGGGTGTGGCAGGCCATACCCCAGGTGGATGGTGTACCTCAGTGACCGGTGTTCGACGGTCCGACATCGTGATCGGCATGACCAGGGGCCCGCCCAGCAGGTGGTTCGGGCGCGCTGCCCCCATGCCCGATCGAGCTGAAGGATCCTCCATGCGCACTCGCAAGGCCCTGTCGCGATCGGCGGAGGTGCCCGGTCGGGCACTGCCTGTGCTCGTCGCCCTCGCGGTGGCACTCGGCGCCGCCTTCGTCCTCGCCCCGAGCAGGCTGGCGGCGATCGGAACGGACGGCGGTCTCTCCGACCAACGCAACCTCATCGACACCCTGAGCCCGGCGTTCGTCAAATACTGGAAGTCCGGGGACCAGGAATTCCCCCCGGACCTGGAGCGGGTTGTCGACTACTGGTTCCGCTTCCACGTGGTCAAGGGCGTGCTGGCCGCGGCCCTGCTGATCGTGCTCGTCGCGCTCGCCGTCCGGCTCTGGAAGGCGTTCCTGCGGCCCAGCGGTCCCGGAGTTCGAGCCGGCGGCAGGGGCTTCGCGGCGGCTGCGATTCTCGTCAGCGTGCTCGCCCTCGTGTCGCTCGCGGCGCTGATGGCCAATGTCCAGGGCGCGACGGCTCCCTTCTCCTCGGCGGCCTCGCTGCTGCCGCTCGGCGCACCCAGTGGCCAACTCGCCGGTGCGATCGATCAGATCAGGCAGGGCCTGGTCCACTACCCGAGCACGAGCGGCCGGAACGCGGTCGCCCTCAAGGTGATGGTCGACGACTTCGGCCTGTACCACGCGGTGCTCGCCGTGATGGCTTTCATCGTGGCGGTCGTCCTGGTCGGTCTGAGCGTGATGTCGTGGAGGAGGTTCGCCGCGACCGGCGCTTCCGGCAGCGCCGCGTCCGACGGGCGGACGCGGCGCACGATGAGGTGGTTCGGCGTGCTCTCTGCCCTGCTGGCGTCGGCAGCGATCGTCGTCGCGGTGGCCAATACGGGTACCGCGGCGGACCCGGCGCCGGCCCTCCTGGGCTTCTACAAGGGCGGTTGGTGACACCTCTCGCAGGGGGTCACCGGGTGAGCCGGATCAGGAGTGGAGATAGGCGAGTACGGCGAGGACCCGGCGGTGCCGGGTGTCGTCGGGCGGCAGGCCGAGCTTGGCGAAGACGTTGCCGATGTGCTTCTCCACCGCACTGTTGGAGAGCGCCAACTGCCGGGCGATGGCGGTGTTGGAATGACCCTCGGCCATCACGGCCAAGAGCTGCCGCTCACGTGCGGTCAGCGCGTCCAACGGGGACTTACGACGCTGCCCGGCCAGCAGTTCGGAGACGACCTGGGGGTCGAGCACCGTCGCGCCACGGGCGACCCGGTCCAGGGCGTCCAGGAACTCCTCGACTCTGGCGACCCGGTCCTTGAGCAGGTAGCCGACCGCGCCGGAGCCGTCCGCGAGCAACTCGGCGGCGTAGGACACCTCCACGTACTGGCTGAGGACCAGTACAGGGGTGCCGGGCAGTTGTGCCCGGGCGCTGATCGCCGCGCGCAGGCCCTCGTCCGTATGCGTTGGCGGCATCCGTACGTCGACGACCGACACGTCCGGGCGGTGGGTGAGCGCTGCCTGGACCAAGGCCGGACCGTCACCGACCGCTGCCACCACCCGGTGGCCGTCGTCCGTGAGCAGACGGACCAGGCCTTCACGCAGGAGCACCGAGTCGTCGGCCACGACGATCCGCAGTGGGGTGCGAGCCGGGTGGTCCTGTGACGCGTCGGCGGCTGTTCCGGGAGCTGCTTCGGGAGCCGTTTCGGACGAGGTCAGGGGCATGGCAGTTCTCCGGTGATCGTCGTCGGGCCGCCGTCGGGACTCGCCGTCCGCAACCGCCCGCCGACCGCGTGCAGTCTGTCGTCCAGGCCGCGCAGGCCATGTCCCTTGGCCAGGGCCGCGCCGCCCTGGCCGTCGTCCGTCACCCAGATCCGTAGGACTCCCTCGGCGTGGCGCATTCCGATGGTGCACCTGAGGGCGTGGCTGTGTTTGGCCACGTTGGTCAGGGCCTCGGCGACCACGAAATACGCGGCTGTCTCGACCGCGGGCTCCGGCCGACGGTCCAGGGGGCCGAGGTCGAGGTCGGCGGGTACGACACAGCGTGCGGCCAGCGCGGAGAGTGCCGCTCGCAGGCCTCGGTCGGCGAGGACCGGCGGGGCGATGCCGCGCGACAGGGCCCGTAGCTCCTCCAGCGTCTCCTGAGCCTGGACGATCGCGTCGGCGAGTGCCTCCCGGGCGGTTTCCGGCCTGTTGTCGAAGTGGTGCTGGGCGCGGCCCAGCTCCATCGCCAGACGGACCAGACGCTGCTGGGGGCCGTCGTGAATGTCGCGTTCGAGTCGGCGCAGGGCCGTGGCCTCGGCCGTCACCGCGGCGAGGGTCTGAGCCCGGGCGGTGTCCCGCTCCTGCTCCAGTCCGTTGATCCTGCGGTGCAGTGGCGACAGGTCGGACAGCAGTGCCTTCCCCAGCCCGGCCTGAACGGCGACGCACGCGCGGGTCACCAGCGGCAGGGTGGCCAGCACGAGGAGGCCGAACGTGACCGCGAAGGCGATCCGCCCGTCCGGTGACGTCAGCCCCAGGCTCAGGGAGATGTGGGATTGGGGACTGCCCACGTACAGGTTCATCGGCCGTAGCGGTCCGGACGTTGCGTACGGGCTGCGCAGAGGACACGTGACGGCGGCCACGCCGACGAACCACCACAGCGCCGTCACCACCGACGTGACCACGACGACGGGGAGCAGCAGCACTGTGTGCGCCACGTCCAGCCACAGCCCCGGGTCGGACGCGGCGGCCGCCTGCCCCGGCCGTCGGCGCACGCCCCGTGCCGTACCGACCTGGGAACGTACCGAGGCGATCCGCCACCGCTCCACGTCGGCGGGCCATCGCGCCACTTCCGAAGCACCCGTTCCGACCGGCGACCCGCTCGGCAACAGCTGACCGACCGCGCCGAGACACAAGGCGCCGAGTAGCGGCAGCAGGCCGAGCGCGGCACTCACCGGCGCGGTCAGCAGGTACGACGAGTCCAGCAGCGTGCGTAGTACCGAGCGCACCGCGAACCGGCCACCCGACCGCCACCGGCCGGCGGCCACGCCCGTGACCACAGAAGTCGACGACGCAACCATGCGCTCAGCCTAATGGCGACCGAAACTGGCATGGGATCACCGGTCCGGGCGGGGCTGGTGACGGTCCCAACATCCCTGGCGCTGTGGGCACTTGGGCGTGTTCTGGTGGTGCGGCCCGGCGGGCGGGTGGTCAGGAGTGGAGGTGTGCGGCGAGGAAGTCGGCGATGTGGCCCAGGACTTGACGGGTGGGCCAGGGAAGCGCGGCCTCTGTCCGTCCGTGCCGGGTCGCGTGCTCAACGCTCTCCCACTGCGGGAAGGGGAGCCGGCCCTGGACGACTGGTGCCCTGGGCGGCGGCCCGGGTGATGTTGCGGGCCATGCCGCCGAAGACGACCGCGTGGAAGGGGGAGACGGACCACCAGTAGAGGTGGCCCGGCAGGCCGCGGGGGTGGAACAGGGCGCGCTGGCGGTAGCGCGTACGGCCGTCGGGTTCCGTCTCCGCGTACATCTCCAGCCAGGCCAGGCCCGGTAGTCGCATCTCCGCCCGGAGTCGCAGCAGGTGTCCGGGCTCGATCTCCTCGACGCGCCAGAAGTCCAGCGAGTCGCCGACCCGCAGGTGGTCGGCGTCGCGTCGCCCGCGGCGCAGGCCGACGCCGCCGACGAACCGGTCCATCCAGCCCCGGACCGCCCAGGCCAGCGGGAAGGAGTACCAGCCGTTGTCGCCCCCGATCCCCTCGATCACCTTCCACAACGCCTGAGGGGACGCGTCGACCGACTGCTGCCGCTCGTCCTGGTAGAGGCTGCCGCCCGCCCAGTCCGGGTCCGTGGGCAGCGGGTCACTCGGCGCCCCCAGTACGGCGGCGGACGACCAGCGGGTGGACACCTTCGCCTCCCGCACCCTCCGCAGCGCCAGGGCGAGCGCCTCGTCGAAGGGCAGCGGGCTGCCCGGAAGGTCGGGTACGTACCCGGCGATGTCGTGCTCGTGGCAGATGACCTCGTGACGCAGGGACTCGGTGAGCGGTCGGGCGATGGAGGCGGGCACCGGCGTGACGAGACCGACCCAGTGGCTGGACAGCCTCGGCGTCAGGATCGGAACGGGCACGACGAGCCGTGGGCGCAGCCCCGCGACAAGGGCGTAGCGGCGCATCATCTCGCGGTAGGTGAGGACGTCCGGCCCGCCGATGTCGAACGTGCGGTTGACGTCGTCCGGCATGGTCGCGGAGCCGACGAGGTAGCGCAGCACGTCCCGCACCCCGATGGGCTGTGTGCGGGTGTGCACCCAGCTCGGGGTGACCATCACGGGCAGTCGTTCGGTGAGGTAGCGCAGCATCTCGAACGACGCCGACCCGGAACCGATGACGACCGCCGCCCGCAGCACGCTGGCGGGCACCGGTGCCTCCAGGAAGATCCGTCCGACCTCGGCCCGGGAACGCAGATGCGGGGACAGAGTGCTTTCGGGCACGCCCCGCGGAGTGAGTCCGCCGAGATAGACGATCCGTCGTACACCGGCGGCCTGCGCCTGTTCGGCGAAGATGTGCGCGGCGCGGCGGTCGGTCTCCTCGAAGCCGGAGCCGGACCCGAGGGCGTGCACCAGGTAGTACGCCACGTCGATGCCCCGCATGGCCGAGGCGACCGACTCCGGGTCCGTGACGTCCCCGCGGACCGGCTCCACCTCGCCGGCCCAGGGGTGGTCACGCAGCGCGGCCGGAGAACGGGCCAGACAGCGGACCCGGTGACCGGCTTCCAGCAGTTCAGGCACCAGACGTCCGCCGATGTATCCGGACGCTCCGGTGACCAGGCAGTGCAGTCGCTCCGGCCTGCGGTCACCGCGTCCTTCCGCTGCGCCCGGCGCGTTCCGCTGTTCGTCCGTGCTCACGATCGTGCCTCCACGCGCTTGCTCCGTCGCCGTTGCCCCGTCGTCCGATCATCACCGCAACGGGGTGACCGTGCCCTTCGGGCTCGGCACCCGCGACGAGATCCTCCGTGCAACCGGGAAGGGTCGCGTGGCGCGGATCAGAGGGCCGTCCGGCTTCTTGGCTGACACCTTGGCGGTGGGCGCCTTCGAGGCAGCCTGGAGGGGATCCTCCTGCCGCTTCCTGGTCCTGCCGCGGCCTTCGGAACAGCCCGCGACGCATCGGACTCGGCCACTCCAAGGGGCGCTGCCGCCATGCTCGCGCTGTCCGTCCAGACACTGAACGTGTCCCCAACCTGTGCGGGTCGAGTTGAGAGTCGACCCGCACAAGCTGTTCTGCGGGGGCGCAGGTGACCTCGTGGGCTCAGCCCGCGTAGGTCGCGAACAGTTTGGAGAACTGGTACGGGGTTTGCGGGATGTTCGTGCACTGGCTCAGGGCACCGGTGCAGGCGTTCCCGTCGCGGGTGACGTCCCAGAAGCCCAGCTCGCCCAGGTGGTTCTGCTTGGCGAAGGTGAGCACCTGCTGTGCGTCGGCGAAGGTGAACACCTCGCTGGCGGTGTCGTTCTGGCCGAGCATCGGAGTGAGTCCGACCATGGCCCAGGTCTGGGCGGTGGTGAGGTTCGGCCACACCGAGGCGATCTGGGCGCGGGTCGAGGTCGCGGCCTGGATGGCGTACGTGCCCATCTTCCCGGACGGGTTGGGGGCGGCGCTGTCGCCGTAGTCCATGGCCATCAGGTTGACGGTGTCGACATTCAGGTTGTGCGACTTGGCGGAGTTGAGGATGTAGACGCCGTCCGCGGTCAGGCCGCTGGGCAGGACCGGGAGAGTGAGCGTGACCTTGAGGTCGCGGCCCTTGGCGCGCTGCGCGGCCTGGACGGCGGCGACGGCCGTCGAGCGCCGGTCGATCGAGGCGTGGTCGACCGCCGCGGCACCCTCGATGTCGAAGTCCACGCGGTCCAGGGCGTAGGCGTCCACGACCTTCTGGTACTGCGCCTGGAGCGCGGTCGTGCTGGTGCAGGCGAGGGCCAGTTCGGTGCCCGACGCGCCACCGAAGGACGGCCGGACGTCACCGCCCATTGCGCGCAGGGAGTCGAAGTCCGCCCGGTCCCAAGCCGCGCCCGGGTCATAGGAGTTGAACCAGCTTGCCGAGCAACCGGTCGACCCGGCGGTGATGAAGCCGAGCGAGAACTGCCGCAGCCCCGTGTTCGTGGCGATCTGCGTGAGGTTCGGCGTCGGGTAGGCGCCGAGGTCGATTAAAGGGGCCGCCACGCCGGGAGTTGAGCCGCTGCCCGCGGTCGCCGTGAGCGTCGCGGAGCGCGCCGACTGGTTGTTGGAGTCGTCGAGCGCGGTCACCGAGAAGCTGTGACTGCTGCCGGCGAGCAGGCCGATCACCTTGAAGGTGGTGCCGGTGCCGGAGGTGGTGGCGATGACGTCGTTGCCCTCGTAGACCCGGTAGCCGACCACGCCGACGTTGTCGGTCGAGGCGTTCCAGCCCAGGGTCACGCTGCCGGGGCCGGTGTCCCGGACGGCGAGGCCGGAGGGAATTGAGGGCGCGACGGTGTCGGCGGGGACACCGGCACAGGGGCCGTTGTTGATCAGACAGGCGCTCGGCGGGACGACCGAGCCGGTGTAGCTGAAGTCCATGCCGACGACGGGCGCGGAGTCACCGGGGGCGAGCGGGGCCTCCCAGGTGGGGGAGGTGATGGTGTACTGCGTCCCGCTGTGGGTGACCGTGCCGTTCCACGAGCTGGTGACCGCCTCGGTGGCGGGCAGGGTGAAGGTGATGGTCCATGAAGTGACCGTGTGGGTGGACTTGTTGGTGACCGTGTAGCCGCCCTCGAAGCCGGCACCCCAGGTGGAGGTGATGCCGAAGGAGGCGATCAGACCGGTGTTGTCGGCCGCGTGGGCGGCCGGGGTGGCGGTCGTGGCCATGCCACCGACCATCAGGGCGGCGGTCAATACGGCGCGCGGCGACGCACGTCTCATGCGGATGCTCCTCCGTGGGGCGAGGCCGCGCACGGCGTCGCGCCGGTACGCGGAGTGCGGTGCCCTGTCCGCCCGTCGCACGGTGGAGAGATGCGGGTGGGGAGTAGCCGTGCGACGCGATCAGGGCGGGGTGGGGCAGGGGAAGACCGTCGAACGGCAGGTCGTGAAGTTAATCGGAAACTTTCCTTACATCTGCCTGCGTAGGGAAGGGTGACTGGCCCCATCGATCGCCGTCAAGGGATTCGGTGAAGATTCGTCTAGACCAATTTCGCCACGGTGGCCATGTACTGCCCGGCCGCCGGCATCGGCACCGGCGCGTGCAACGGCAAGCCGGAGTGGTCCGACCTGGTCTGCTCCACCGGCCCCGCCGCCGGCATCACCGGAGGCGGCACCAACCCCGCCCAACTGCCCACCAGGACAACCGAGTACGACCGGCGGGGCAACACCGCCAAGACCACCGAGACCGCGCACTCGGCCACCCGCACCACGACCAACTCCCACGACGCGACAGGTCGCGTCAGGACCACCTCGTTGAACGGCGGGGCGGGCACCGCGGTGCCGGACACCACGGCCACCTACGACGCCGACAGCGCTGACGCGGCCACGGTCACGGCGAACGGGCAGACCGTCACCCACACCTACGGCCGGCTCGGTGTGGGAGATCTCCCGCGCCGACTCGGTCGCCGGTACCTCCGACGCGGACGGCGACCTCGCCACCGAGGCGTTTCCCGGGGGCTGCACCCTGGCCGTCACTCAGGACGAGGCAGGCGCGGAGACGTTCCGTGTACACCCGGGACAGCGACGGCGCCGTCGTCGCCTCCGACAACGTCGGCCAGAGCGTCGATGGCCAGGTCGCTGCGGACGCCGACATTGCCGGCCGGAGTCGAAGCCGCGCCTCCACCTACGACGCGGCCGGACGCCTCACCCGGGCCGATGACACGGACCCGGACGGCGCATGCGCGCGCCGCGACTCCCTCGGAAGGGGACAGCAGGGCGTCGCCTCGGCCATGAACGACACCACCCGCGAGGTCGGTTCGGCGGTCGGCATCGCCCTCAGGGGTTCGATCTACGGCAGCCACTACCGCTCCTCGCTCCCCGACTCGGTCGCCCAACTCCCCGCCGACGCGGCCGAGTCCGTACGCCGCTCGGCAGCCGCCGGCCTCCACGTCGCCGACCGGCTCGGCACCCGGGGCCACGGCTCTCGCCGACGGCGCCAAGTCCGCCTTCATGGACGGCTGGTCGGCTTCCCTGATCGCGGTGAGCGTTGTCGTGCTCGCCGCTGCGGTCAGCGCCCTGCTGCGAGCACCCAAGACACCGCCAACGGCCGACTGACCCTGGATCTCCGCGCCTTGGGCCGAGGTGCGTCGCGTGCGGGGAGGTCGGCGGGGTCTTCAAGGCGCCAGCATGGCCTTGCTCGCCACCACCGGCGCCAACAGTCGTTCAACCCCGCCACAACTCCCATCACCGACGACCGCAGCCTGTTCATCGAGGTTCTTGCCCTGCTCGCCAACGGCAGTATCGCCCGCCGCTTGGCCCTCACGCCCAAGGCCGTCGCCAACCATGTCTCGAGCGTCCTCGCTGAGCTCCAGCTCCCGGACCGCGCCGCCGCCACGCCGCGCGCCCGCCGGGCGGGTCCCGGAGAGTCTCAGCAGTTGGTGCGACGGACTGGTGAGATGTTGCGGGAGGTCGGCTAGGGAGCTGGGCGCGCGCCACGGGTCTGCGGCCGTGTTGTGGTGAGCCCGTTTTCCACGGCGGTGAGCAGTGTGAGGGCCGCGGCGAGGTTGCTGGTGTCATGGCCGGCGGCGGCGGAGACGGCTGTGGCCCATTCCTGCCGGACGAGGGTGTAGTTGGTGCGTCCGAGTTCGGTGGGGTGGACGGTCACCCCGCGCCCGTCGCCCGGGCTGGCGCGTCGCTCCACAAGGCTCTTGTTCTCGAGTCCGCGCAGCACGGCGGAGAGATTGGTGCGCTGCAGCCCGGTGGCGGCGGCGATGCGGCTGGGTGTGGCGGCGGGGTCGTGCTGCAGATGGCGCATCACCATGCCCTCGGACGGTGACAGGGGGATGGCCTGCTCGTCGGTGTAGCCACGGAACTGGATCTCCCGGCTGATGATCAGTACGAGGTCGGCCAGGTCGGCCCAACGTCGATCTCCGGTAGGCCCGGTCGGTCCCGTCGCCGAGTCCGTCGGGTGCGCTTCGTCGTGCATCACATCTCCCAAGTGAGGGTTGCCGGGAACTGATTATGACCCCATACTCATTATGTCTTCATAGTTATGAAGTCATAACTACTTTGGAGTGTCATGACAACAACCACTTCCTCCCGGCAGGCCGGGACCGCGACGGCCTCCCCTCGGGCCATGGCTCGTGCGGGCAGGCTGCATCCGGTCGGGGTCTTCGTCCTGCTGGCCGGCGCGTTCCTGCCGATCATGGACTTCTTCATCACCAACGTGGCCCTGCCCAGCATCGACGCCTCCCTGCACGCTTCGGCGTCGTCACTGGAACTGGTGATCGCCGGATATGGCGTCGCGTACGCGACCCTGCTCGTCCTCGGCGGTCGGCTGGGCGACCGCTACGGCCGCCGCAGGATCTTCCTCGGTGCCCTGGTGGGCTTCGTACTGGCCTCGCTGGCGTGTGGTGTCGCCCCGGGCGTGGGTGCGCTGATCGTGGCTCGCATCGTCCAGGGCGCCACCGCCGCCCTCCTCATCCCGCAGGTGCTGGCGACCTTCCACCACGTCCTGGAAGGGGAACGCAAGGCTCGTGCCGTGGCCCTGTACGGGGCGACTTCCGGCATCGCCGCCGTGGTTGGCCAACTGGTGGGCGGCCTGCTGGTCAGCGCCGACATCGCCGGCACCTCCTGGCGGCCGATCTTCCTGGTCAACGTGCCCATCGGCGTGGTCGTGCTGCTGGTGGCAGCACGGATCGTGCCCAGCACCCGCTCGCCCCACCCGGTCGGCATCGACCTGCCCGGCACCGTCCTGTTCGCCGCCACCCTGACTGCTCTGCTCGTCCCGCTGACCGAGGGCCACTCCCTGGGCTGGCCGTGGTGGACCTGGCTGCTCATCGCCTTCTCCGTCGTCCTCGGCGCCGCCACCTACGTCGTGGAGAAGCGCACCGAGCGGCGCGGTGAGGTCCCGCTGCTGCCGCCCTCCCTGCTGCGTCTGCCGTCGATGTCCCGGGGCCTTGCCATGGTGTTCGTCTTCAGTGTCGGCTTCGGCGCGTTCATGTTCGTCTTCGCTCTCACCGTGCAGAACGGCCTGCACGCCGACGCCCTGCACAGTGGGCTGGCGATCCTGCCGATGGCACTGCTGTTCTTCGCCGGCTCCCTGGCCGCGCCCCGCGTGCTCACACGGTTCGGCCGGGCCGCCCTGTCCGCCGGCGCCGTCGTCCAACTCGCCGGACTGGCCTCCTTGGTGACGGTCGTGGTCGGAAAGTGGCCGCACGTCAGCCTGTGGGCGATGGCTCTGCCGCTCGCCCTGGTCGGTGCCGGACAGTCGATGCTCTTCGCCGGCCTGTTCCGCAGCGTGCTCGCCGACGTTCCGAGTCATCTCGGCGGCATCGGCAGCGGGGTGCTGATCACCCTCCAGCAGAGCGGCCTCGCCCTCGGTGTGGCCACCCTCGGCACCCTCTACCTGGCCCTGGCCCCGCACGACATCGCCCACGCGTTCGCCGGCGTCGAGTACGTGCAGATGGGCATCGTCGCCCTCCTCGCCGTCGGCGCCGCCGCCCTGCCGCGCTTCACCCAACCCGCGTCGGCTGCCACTCCGGTCGCCGACGTCTGAAGCCGAGTCTCCCTGAACACGGGTGCGTGGAACCACAGTTGAGTGTCGACGACAGCTCGGTGGTCGGCTTCTCCGCCGTCAGGTCGGCGTCATCGCCATCGTGTTGCTGTACTTCTTCAAGGACACTGGTGTCGCGCCAGGGTCGGGAGGGCGTCTCTGGCCGTCGTCGCCGTGTCGTTCGTGGTTGCGTACGGCTCGATCACCTGGCTGCTGAAATTCCTTGCCCGGCATTCCTTCAACGACTTTGCGATCTACTGCCTCGTCGGAATGGCGGACCTCTGCGGCTCGTCAACCGGTCCGTCCGGGCAGGGGAGTTCCACCGCACGCGGTGGGCAGAGTGACCATCCCACGTCGTGCGGGATAGAGGTCTGCGGGAAGTGCTCCCATGCCCTGGATCGGGAACCCTCCGTGAGGGGAAAGGTGTCGGCCGGCCTCGCCGCCGCAGCGCGTTCGGGGCCGGGGTCTGGGGCGCTGACCGACCTGTCACGTCGATTCCGTCATCGTGTTTGTCTCATGGGATTCTCATCGGTTGTCCATGGTGAAACCAGGGGGCGGCATCAGTATGGTCAAGCGTTCAACAGGAGGGTAACGCTCCGCACACCGGGCGGAGCAGGGAGGCATCGCGATGATCTTGAGCGGTCCAGGGGCGCGTCGTGTGGTCGGCGCGGTACGGCGGCGGATACGGAAGCCGGCCGAGCCTCCGATGGCGCACGCGGCAGACCGGCTTGTGCCGGCCCCGGTGTTCGTCCTCTCCTCTGTGCGCTCCGGCTCCACGTTGCTGCGGGTCCTGCTCAACAGTCATCCGCAGATCCGCGCCCCGCACGAGATGCACCTGCGCACGCTGGCGGTCGGTCTCACCAAGCCGTACACCTCGAAGGCCATGGCGCAGCTCGACCTCGACCAGCGGGAGCTGGAGTATCTGCTGTGGGATCGCGTTCTGCACCGGGAACTGGTGCGCAGCGGCAAGCGGATCATCGTGGACAAGACGCCCGGCAACGCGGGGTTCTGGGAGCGGTTGCAGGAGGGCTGGCCCGACGCCCGGTACATCTTCCTGCTGCGTCACCCGGCGTCGATGGTGAGCTCGCTGATCAACAACCGTCCCGACCGCGATCTGGATGCGACCGTGCGTGAGGTGCGCATGTACGTCGACGCGGTCGAGGCTGCCCGCGGAGGGCTGGACGGTCTCACGGTCCGCTACGAGGAGTTGACCGAGCGGCCGGAGGAGGTCACGCGGGAGATCTGCGCGTATCTCGGTGTGCGGTGGACGCCGACGATGCTGGATTACAGCAGCCGTGATCACGGGCCGTTCGTGCCCTTCATCGGTGACTGGAGCGACAACATCAAGTCAGGGAAGATCCAGACAGCGCGGCCACTGCCGGATGCGGCGAACGTGCCGGCGGCGCTGCGCGACGTCACCCGTGCCTGGGGGTACCCGTGTTGAGCGACCTGAAGTGCCGATGTACCTGTCCGGGAGCCACGGTGTGGGTGACCGGGCGGCAGTCGGCCGATCGGCTGTCTGCCGCCTACACCCTGGCTGAGCGGCTGTTGGCCGATCAGCGCCGGGTCGAAGTGCTCGACCGGTTCGACGGCCCCGGAACAGATCTCGAACGCACGGGCGTGATGGCCGAGGTGTTGGCTCGCAACAACATCGTGGCGATCGTCCCGTGTTCTGCGGAGAGCGTGGCCGCCGTACGTACGCGCCACGAGGCGAGCGGCACCCGGTATATCGAGGTTTCCGTGACCGAGTGGGAAGGCCCGGTGGATTCGGCAACTGCGGTGCACGGGCTTCTCGTTGGGCGGGACGGATCAACGCACAGAGGTACGGCTGTTGCTCGGGTGTCGCGCAGTCGTCCCGCGACCTGCTGAGCCACGGACCTGTCGAGCCGATGGCCGTCACCGGCAAGACCCCGCACGACTGACGCGGAGCCGGCTCGGGCCGCTGAGTGCGACGCACCGTACGTCAGGAGACCGGAAGAGCCCGGCCGACTCGGACAGGTGGCGTCGAGTCGGCCGGGCCGGTTACGGCGAAGACAGTCCGCCGGAAGGGACTACGCGGACGCGGCACCCCGGCGGCGTACGAGATAGAAGGCCCCGCCCGCCGCTACGACCACGACGGCACCGATGCCCACCCAGGCACCGCTCGACAGGCCGCCGTCGTCCTTCGTCTCGGCCTCGGCGACGGGGGAGGCCGAGGGCTCGGTCTCCTCGGCCGAGGGTGAGGACGAGGGCGAGGCGGACTGGGACGCCGTCTCGCTCGGCGTCGGGCTCGCGGACTTCGCGCCGGCCGCGCCGGCCTTCAGCTTGAGCACCGGGGCGGGCTGCTCGCCGCTCTCGTCCAGTTCGATCCAGCGGTCGGTACGACCGTCGCTGTAGGTCTGCAGCGTCTTGAACGCCAGTTCCTTCGCGTCGGGGAGCTGTTTGACGACGACCGAGTACTCGGCGTTCACACCGGCCTTCACCGCCGGGCCTTTGACGGTGTAGCCGTCGTCGTTCGCAGTGAACTTCCAGCCCTTGGGACCTTCGCCGTAGGCCACGTCGGCGGGCGCGATGCCCTCGGGCAGGACCACGCGGATCTGGGTGATCCCGGCCGTGCTGGATTCCGACTCGGCGTCGAAGGAGACCTCGACGTTCTCGGCGAGGGCCTGGGCCTTCTCGGACTCGACCTCCACGTGGGCGGCGGCCGGACCCGCGGTCAGCAGGATAGCGGCGGCCGTCGCGGCGGTGGCGACGGTCAGGCGCCGGGCGGTACGGCGGGTGTTCGTAGGACGGGACATGGATGTCTCCAGGCGTGGTGGAGCACGGAGCGGCGAGGATGCCGCCCCGGCGGGATCAGTTGGCGAGAACGAACCCCGCCGGCGGAGGACCCCGCCGTACCACCACGTCCGCGAGCAACGCCCCCTGGGGCGGCGGACGTTCCATCCACGCGCGGGCGAGCGTCGGCAGCTCGCCCTGCGCCGGTGCCAGGCGGTCGCTCAGCAACGCCCAGACCGTGGCGATGCGTGCCCGCACGCCGTCCACCACCACCGTCAGGCCGCGCGCCAGCGACCAGCACGCCGCGTCCGCGCGGTGCAGCAGCACGGCGACGAGCACGGCGGCGACGGCGTGCACGGCGGTCATCGCGAGCGAACCGTGCAGCCGCTCGTGCCAGGCGCCATGGGCGCCCATGGGGTGGTGGGCGTCCATGGTCATCGTCGGCATCGTGGTGTGCGCGTGCGCCGTCGACAGCCATAGGTGCAGGCCCACTTGGGCGGTGGCGCTCGTCGCCGTCACCGCGCCCAGTGTGCGCGGACGCCGGGCACCGGCGAGCCCGATCCCGAAGAGTACGAAGGCCGCCCAGGCGCTCTGCCGCCATGGCGCAGACCCCTCGGCGATCAGGTGGTGGGCGCTCACGCCCAGCACCGTCCCGACGGCGGCGAACACCGCAGCCCGCAGAACGGGCAGAGGCGCACGGTGCGTCGTCGTACGGAGCATGGTCATGGCCCGACCATCATCGGGCATGGCCTGGCGGGTGTGGAGGCGGGTTCCTGAAAGAGGCGGCTCGCCCGCAATTGCGAGTTGTGGGCAGTTCCTTGTTGTTGATCACGTCACCAGACGGTGGTGACCGCCGCTGTGGCCAGGCCGAGTGCGGCGCGGAGACCGAGGGTGCGTAGGACGTTCCGTCCGAGAGGTTGGCGGTGACACCGGCGACGGCGGCCGTGGTGCCGGTCAGGGCGGCGGAGACGGAGCGGCTGCCGCGCAGGCGCTCGATGTGGGGAGCGCCGAGGAAGATGAACAGGAAGGAGGGGACGAAGGTCACCCACGTCGCCAGCAGGGCCCCGAGCCAGCCGTAGTGCTGTACGGCCTGCTGGGCGACGTGGGCGAGGACGGCGTACCCGCCGCCGAAGGTGACCAGCGCGGTGCCGGAGAAGAAGACGACCTCTTGTCCGCAGTGCTGCCCGGAACCGCTCGGCTGTGGTCGCTGATCATTCGGTCCTGCGCGCCGATCATCCGTACGCCCCGCAGCAGCCCGCCGACGACAACGCCATCGTCGACTTCTTGACCTCGACGCAGATGGTCCTCGGCCTCGCGGTGGGGCTGATCGCGGTGGTGTTGCCGACGTCTCGGATGTGGTCGAACCGACACGAGGCCCGCAGGGAACGAGAGGAGCGTGAGGAGACGGGCCAGGTCGATCTCTTGCACAGGTCAGCCGGCCGAGACAGACCCGAACTTGCCCTTTGTCGCTGGTAGTTGATCGGCCCGTGGTCTTCGGGTGCCCCGTTCAGGTCACGGTGTGACCTGAGTCGGGAGTCGCAGGCGAAGTTCGTAGCCGCCGTCGGCCGTGGGCCCGGAGGTGACGGTGCCGCCGAGGAGTTCGGCCCGTTGGTACAGGCTGGCAAAGCCGCGGTGGGCGCCGGGCAGGGGGAGGGCGGGCCGGGTGGGGGGAGTGCTTGCGTATGTCGGTCAGCGCCTCCTGAACCGCGCGGTAGACGGCGCACTGCACGGCAGGCGGGCGGCCGTTGGGCAGGTTTGTGCGCAGCTCGGCGTCGATGCCGCTGCTGGCGACCGCTACCGATGCCGGTACCGCTACGGTATGCGCGTCTGCTCCGGCGGCAGGGGGCCTGCATGCCCGCGCCGGAACCACATTCGGCACCGCCTACTTCACTTCAAAAACATCTGGGAGCGTCGCCCGAATTGGAAGGATGGCAGGTACCCATGCCCTTGAGGCAACCCCGGAAAGTACCTGTGTGGGCCTTCGCGGTGGGGGGCTCGGTACTCGTACTGGTTGTCCTCGCGGCCGTGGGTACCTGGGTGTACGGCGTCTACAGCATGTCGGACCCCGTGCCCCCTGTCGTTGGTGCGCGGGTCGAAGGGCAGACGATCGTCGTCAAATTCCCTGTCTGCCCCACTGACGTGATCCGGCGTGTAGAAGTAACGGACTTCGACGACGACACCAGCGCGAATCCGCACGTCCTGTGGTGGGCCTCCAACCCCACGACGCCATCGGCCAAGAAGGGTGTCGCCACACTCTGGTCCGGTGACGGATTCGAGCACCATGCCCCAGAGCCGGCCCGGTCCGCCATTCCCCGGAACCTCGTGGTCGGGTACCTGGATCCGTCAGGCGACGGCCGGGACGGCGTCCTCGCTCTGCGGACGATATCTGCGGCGAAGCTGAAGGCCGGACGGTACTGGACCGACGACGGACCCAAGACCGCCGCGCAGATCGACGCACAGCTCACATGCCGCAGCGCCGGATGAGGAGAACCTGACGACCTTGGCGGATCTCCGAGGAATTGGCATCCGGCAGAACTGGATACCGGCGGGTGTGACGTAGTCGTTCATGTGCCGCTGCCGTCCGTGGAGATGCCGCAAGAGCCTGACAGATCGTCAGGTCCATCAGCCCTTGCGGCATCGGGAACGAATCACTCACTCACGGCAGGCTCAGCTGAAGACGAAGGGCCCAGGCGTCTGCGCGGCGTTCGACGTACAGGTGACGGAGATGCCGAAGATGACCATCTTCAGTGAGCCCTTGTAGAAGTCCAGGCTGTCGCCGACGGCCACGGTGCCGGGAAGCGGACCGACGGTGACCGCGCCGCCCGCGGGGATGGCCGGGTTGACGGTGCCGCTGAACACCCGGTTGGCGCCGGTGGAGTTGGTCATGGTGAGCGTGGAGCTGATGGAGTTCGCCGTCAGGGCGAGCGGTGTGGTGATGGCGGTGGAGCTGAGGGTGATGGTGGCTGAAGTGCTGCTGACCTGGGTCGCGGTCAGCGTGGCCGTGCCGCCGCCGAAGATGCCGCAGGCGGCGGTGATGGTGGCGGAGCTCGGGGTGACGGCGGCGGATGCGGAGGGCGCCAAGGCCAGCGTCGTGGCGGCAATGACCGCGGCCGTGAGTGCCGCACCTGTGGTCAGTCGTTTCATGGGGATCGTGTTCCCTTCCCGTTGGTGGGAGTGCCATGTGTGGGATGGCGACCCCGGGCCGGGTGGGTGCGGGCACACTGCGGGGGATCGAATCTGACGGTCCGTCGGAACTTGCGATCCCCATTGATACGCGAGCAACACGGAACGGCACAGTTGAAATCTGGCCGACTGTGTACGAGGGGCTGTGGGTCGGATCAGTGACGTGAGTTGCCCGGTGCGCCAAGGTGTGCGGGAGGGTGATCACGGCGGGACGGTTGCGTGGCCTGTACGGGACTGAGCGTCCCCCGCCCTGAACTAGCCGTGCTGTCACTGGAGTTGGAGATTCTGGGCGTTGCCGGTGCGCGGCGAGCGCCAAGCCCGACCGCTGCCCGCGTGATGCCGTCGCGGGCCTGCACCATGCACCTGGACCGGTCCCGCGACGTGGCCCGCCTGAAGTTTCGACGGGTGCGCCGCCGACCGTCAGGCATTCCGACCGCCCCTTCCATCCGCTAACATAGAATAATTAGCTAGATGATTAGCCTAGTGTGGGCGAGGAGTGGCCGTGGATTTCGGGCTGACCGACGAGCAGGACCTGTTGCGCGCGACGGCACGGCAGTTCGTCGCCGACGTGTGCCCGGCCGAGAAGGCCAAGCGGTGGGACGAGGAGGGCGTCGTGCCGCCCGAGCTGTTCCGCGGCATGGCCGATCTGGGGTGGTTCTCCCTCCCGTTCGGTGAGGAGGAGGGCGGCGACGGCGGCGGCCCACTCGAACTCATACTGATCGCCGAGGAGTTGGGCCGGGCCAGTTTCGACGTCGCCATGTGCTACATCGGCGTGCTCATCCCGGGGATCACCGTGTTCCGGTGGGGTAACGAGGCGCAGCGCGATTTCGTCCGCGAGCAGGTCATGACGGGCCGACACCGGCTCGCCGTAGGCCTCAGCGAGCCGGACAGCGGGTCCGACGCCGCCGCGCTGCGCACCACCGCCGAGGACCACGGTGACCAGTTCCTCGTCCGCGGGCAGAAGGCGTGGTGCACCGGCGGCGGCCTGCCCGACACGACCATCGCGACCTACGTACGGACCGGGCCCCGCGAGCCCAAGCACGGCGGGATCAGCCTGCTGCTCGTCGACCCCGCGACGGACGGCGTCGAGGTGCGGCGGACACCGACGCTGGCCCGGCACATCCTCGGCACCAACGAGGTCTTCTTCAACGACGCCCTGGTCCCGAAGGAGAACCTCGTCGGACCACGCGACGAGGGCTGGAAGGTCATGCTCTCCAACATCGAACTGGAGAAGGTGATCATCACCGGGGGCTATCTGGGCGCCGCGCAGGCCACGTTGGACGAGATGCTGGAGTACTCCCGCACGCGGCACGCCTTCGGCCGTCCGATCGGGAACTTCCAGGCTCTCGCCCATGACATGGCCGACCTGCAGACCGAGATCGACTCCGCCCGGCTGCTCGCGTACCGCGCCGCCTGGCTGCTCGCCCAGGGCAAGCCGTGCACCCGGGAGGGCTCGATGGCCAAGCTGAAGGGGTCGGAGACGTATGTGGCGGCCGCCCGGCTCGGGATGCAGGTCTGTGCCGGGCACGGGTTCTCGACCGAGAGCGTGATGAGCTTCCGCTACCGGGAGTCCATCGTGGCCACGATCTCCGGGGGAACCAGCCAGATCCAACGCAACGGGATCGCCCGGAGCATGGGGCTGCGGTCCTACTGACCCGCGCCTTCGCCCCTGGCCTCCTGGGCGGCCAGCCACTCCTCGTGGCGCGCGAAGTGGCCCTGGTCGCGGGTCACCCAGATCCCGGAGGCCCGGGCCAGCACGGCGCGGGTCGGCAGCAGCACCATCTCGCCCGCGATGTACCAGCGTCGGCCCTCGCGCCGCTCGACCCGGGCCCGGACCTCCAGCGGCCGTTCCACCGGCACCGGCTTCACGAAGCTCACGCTCAGCTCCGCCGTGACGCTCAACACCCGGTGCAGCAGCGGGAGATGACCGAGACAGTCGTCCAGTACGGCCGCGGTCCAACCGCCGTGCGCGACATTCGGGCCGCCCTCCTGGTCGCGGGGACAGGTGAGCTCGAAGACCGCCACGCCGTCCTCGTCGAGCCGTTCGCCCTCGACACCCAGACGGCAGGAACCGGCGACACGGCATGCGCCGCACAGCGCCACGCCGCCGGCGGTGCGGGGCGGCTCCTGGAAGTCCGCGCCCGCCCAGGGTCCCGCCGGCATCCCGGCCCCACGAGTCGTACTGGTCACGCTGCTTCTCCTCGGATCGGACATCTAGATCGGACGCATAGATCAGGCACGTAGATCAGGCACCTGGATCAGGCACCTGGATCGGACATTCGGGTCAGACATCGGCAAGCAGCGGGCGCAGCTTCCCGGCGATCAACTGGACCTGGCGGGCGACCATCTCCTCGGGCATCCCGGCCAGCGAGGCCCACAGGAACACCCCTTCCACCGGCAACCCCGCCACGTACGCCTTGACGGTGTCGGCGATGTCCTGCGGGGTGCCGTAAAGGAACTGGCCGACACCGGTTGCTTGCAGCCCCGTCGCCCGCCACTTCTCGGGGTCGATGGGGCGGGGCGCGGGCTGGTCGGTCCCCTCGACCATGTACCGGCGATAGCTGTCCCACTGGTACGACAGGTGTTTGCGCACCACCGGCCAGTCGCCGTCGGGGTCCTCGGTGACGAACGTGGTGAACGAGCCCTGCATCCGGGCCGTCGCCACGTCGTGACCGCCCTCGACGAGGCCGTCCCGGTACGGCGTCAGCAGCGCCGGGTTGAGGGACAGCAGCCCGGTGCCCAGCCGTCCGGCCCGGTGTGCGCCCTGCGGGCCCTGGTAGCCGAGCCAGATCGGCAGCGGGTCCTGGACCGGGCCGGGGGTGACCAGGGACTCGGACCACAGACCGCGGATCTCCCGCACCCGCTGGTCCGTCGTGGAGTAGCGCCGGGCGAGATCGGCGCCGTAGAGCCGGTACTCGGGTACGCGGTAGCCGGTGCCGAGTCCGAGGTCCAGGCGGCCGTCGCTGATGATGTCGACGATCGCGGCCTGTTCGGCGAGCTCGGGGGCCGCGTGCAGGGGCGCGGGGATGACCGCGGTGCCCAGCCGGATCCTGCTCGTGCGGGCGGCGACCGCGGCGGCCATGGTGAGCGGCTGCGGGAGGTATCCGTCCTCGAAGCCGTGGTGTTCGGAGAACCAGACCGAGTCGAGGCCGAGCCGGTCCGCCTCCTCGCACATCTCCAGGGCGAATCCGTAGACGCGTGACCAACTCTGTTGCCAGGGCGGGGGGTTGCGCATGTCGAAGTAGATGCCGACCTTCATGAGGGGCCGCCTTTCCTTGTGTTGTCGGCGAGTTGGATGGTCGCTCGGGCGACGGCGACGCCGTCCCCGGGCGGCAGCAGCCGTACCGGACGCAGTTCCATCGACTCGATCTCGGGCAGGTCCTCGACCATCGCGGAGATCCGCAGCACGGCTTCTTCGAGGGCCGTCAGGTCCACACCCGGGCCGCCCACCCGGCCGTCCAGCAGCGGGGCGGCCCGCAGCGAGCGGATCATCTCGCGGGCGTCGCGGTCGCTGAGCGGGGTGATCCGGTGGGTGACGTCGGCCATGAGGTCGGCGTAGTCCCCGGTCAGACCGAACGCGATCACCGGGCCGAAGACCGGGTCCGCGCGCACGGAGAGGAACGCGTCCGGGCCCGGGGAGTTCGTGTTCCGTACGGAGATGCCGTACGAGTCCAGCAACTCGGCGGCGATCTGCGGCGGTACGGCTCCGGGAGGGCACCCGGCGACCAGCGAGCGGGCCCGGTCCGGGTCGACCCCCGGGAGGTCCGGGATGACCCCTGCGGGGGTGCTGCGCCACGCCTGGTACGCCGCCGCGTGGCCGAGCGAAGTGGCCGCGGACTCGGGGAACGCGTAGGTCGGTACGACGAGTTCGCCCCGGTGCAGGAGATCGGCGACGCCCGCGCCGCCCAGGAAACTCGCGACCACAGGCTTCCCGGGCGCGGCCTCGGCCGCGTCGAGGATCGCCGCCGCCACCTCGTCGGGCTTGTCCGCCAGCGGGGGCATGAAGAGGACCACGGCGGCGTCGATGCCGTCGTCGGCCAGGACGGCGTCCAGTGCCTGCCGGTAGTGCGCGGCGGTGGCCATGGGCGTGAGGTCGATCGGGTTGCTGACGTCCGCGCGGGGCGAGAGCGCCGTACGGAGTGTGTGCCGTAGGCGCTCGTCCAGTGCGGGCACCTTCAGGCCGCTCGCCTCGCACGCTCCGACGGTCAGGGCGGCGGGGCCGCCCGCGTTGGTGATCACGGCGACCCGGTTGCCCGGCGGGGGCGGCTGGTGCGCCAACAGGAGCGCTACGTCGAAGAGTTCCTGGAGGCTGCGGGTGCGGATGACGCCGGACTGGGCGAAGAGCGAGTCGACCGCAGGGTCCGCGTGCCCCGGGTGCACCGCGACGATCGGCTTGCGCGGCGCGACCCGGCGCGCGATCCGGGCGAACCGGCGCGGATTGCCGAAGGTCTCGACGTGCAGCAGGACCACCGAGGTCTCGGGGTCCTCCTCCCACCACTGGAGCAGATCGTTGGTGGAGACGTCCACGGCGTGGCCCACCGACACGAACCCGGAGAAGCCGAGCCGCAGCCGCCGGGCGAAGTCGAGCACCGCGAGCCCGAGCGGCCCGGACTGGCTGGACATCGCCACCCGGCCCGGCGTCGGGAGCGCGGGGGAGAAGGTCGCGGCCAGCCGGGCGGCGGGCGTCGTGTTGACCACGCCCATGCAGTTCGGGCCCACCAGCCGCATCCCGGAGGCACGGGCGAAGCGCGCCAGCTCCAGCTCGGTCGCCCGGCCTTCGACTCCCGTCTCCCCGAAGCCCGTTGAGACGACGACCACCGCTTTGACGCCGGCCTCCGCACACTCTCGTACGACATCGGGTACCGCCTCGGCCCGTACGGCGACCAGCGCCAGGTCGGGCATCTCGGGCAGCTCCCGGACGTTCGGGTACGCCTGTGCCCCCGCGATCTGCTCGGCGCGCGGATTGACCGGGAACACGGAGCCCCGGAAACCGCCCCGCAGCAGGTTGGCGACGATCTCGTGGCCGATCGTCAAGGGGCTCCGGTTCGCGCCGATCACCGCGACCGAGCGGGGTTCGAGCAGCGGGCGCAGAGAGCGCCGTACGGCCGTGTGCTCGCGGCGTTCGGCCCGGGCGACGGCCTGGGCCTGCGGGTCGACGGCGATCTCGAAGTGGACGATCTGGCCGGGTGGCCCGGACTCGACCCGGTAGCCGGAGCCGAGGAACACGTTGATCATGCGGGTGTTGTCGGCGAGGACGTCGGCCTCCAGGACCCGGATGCCCCGGGTGCGCGCGGCGGCGGCGATGTGCTCCAGGAGCAGCCTGCCGAACCCCTCGCTCTGGTGGTCGTCGCGGATGGTGAAGGTGACCTCGGCGTGTTCCGGTTCCTCGGGGTCGCGGACGTAGCGCACCAGGCCCGCGATCTCGTCGCCGGCCAGGGCGACGAGCGCCAGTTCGTTGAGGTAGTCCACATGGGCGCCGCGCCGGATGACGTCGTCGCGGGCGCGGACCACCGGGCCGAGCGACCGATACGCCAGGGTCGCCCGGGACAGACCGCCGACGAACGCGACCAGACGGTCGGCGTCCTCCGGCCGGACGGGCCGGACGAAGGTCGACCGGCCGGTGCGCACGAGGCCCGGTCGTTCCAGGTCTTCGGGATACGGCGGTCTGCTCATCGGGGTGTCGCCGCTCAGACCGCCGCCTCCTGGGGAGTCTGCTCGGGCAGCTTGAACAGCTCGTCGAAGGTGCCCCGGGTGACGCGTTCGCGGATGTCGGCGGACACGCCGTCGAACAGCTCGTGCAGCGTGGACTGGGTGTGGCCGTAAGTGCCTTCCAGGTGGGGGTAGTCGTCGCCCCACATCACGTTGCGGTAGCCCGTCGACTCGACGATCTCCACCGAGCTCTTGTCGTGCTGGAAGGAGGCGTACACCTGCTGCCTGATGATCTCGCTGGGCAGCCGGCTGAGCTTGGGCCGGACGAACATGCCGTGCTGGCGGTAGGCCTCGTCCATCCGGTCGCCGATGGCCGGCACCCAGCCCGCGCCGCCCTCCGCGATCAGGATCTTCAGGTCGGGGTGCCGGTCCAGGGCGCCGCCCGCGACCATGTGGGACACGACCCGCATGCCCGGGTAGGTCGTCTCCATGTAGTTGACGACCGCGCCGCCGGGACCGCGGAAGACGACGTTCTCGCCGCCGGTGCCGATGTGGAAGCCCAGCACCAGACCGGCCCGCTCGGCCGCCGTCCACAGCGGTTCCCAGCGGTCGAGGGCGTACTCCTCGCCGGGCCGCGTCTGGCACGGCAGGAACACCGACTGGAAGCCCATCTCCGCGACCCGCTCGACCTCGGCGACCGCGTCGTCGATGTCGGCGGTCGACACACAGGCGGGAGTGATGATGCGCTTCTGCTTCCCGAGGACCTCGGAGTGCGCCCAGTCGTTCCAGGCGCGCACGGTCTCCCGGGCCAGCTCCCGCTCGGTGATCGACACCAGCCAGAACCCCATGGAGGGGAAGGCCAGTTGACCCCACACGCCTTCCTGGTCGAGGTCCTTCAGCCGGACCTGGAGGTCCCGGGCACCCGGCGGACGCATGGCGTCCATGAAGTCGTTGAGCTGGCGGTCGATGCGCTCGCCGTCGATGTACAGCACCTCGTACTTGTCGCCGCGCTCACTGCGCGGCGCCCGCTCGGCGAGGCGCGGTGGCAACGCCCGGAGCCACAGGTCGTCGGGCTCCATCACATGGGAGTCCCCGGAGTTGACCCAGATCTTCGTCATGGCACTCCTTCGGGTCAATAGATGCAATCAGTTAGCGATTTTAATCGTATCTGCCGCCGGGCGGAAGGCCGGGAGGCGCAGGAGATCAGCTCAGGCGCCGCTCGATCTCCTCCACCAGTTGCGGGAGCACCTGGAAGAGATCCCCTACGACGCCGTAGTCGGCGAGCTCGAAGATCGGGGCGTCCGCGTCCTTGTTGACGGCGACGATGGTCTTGGAGGTCTGCATGCCCGCGCGGTGCTGGATCGCCCCGGAGATGCCGGCCGCGAGATAGAGCTGCGGGGAGACCTGCGTGCCGGTCTGGCCGACCTGGTGGCTGTGCGGGTACCAGCCCGCGTCGACGGCGGCGCGGGACGCCCCGACGGCCGCGCCCAGGGCGTCGGCGACGCGCTCGATCACGGCGAAGTTCTCGGCGCCGTTCACGCCCCGGCCGCCGGAGACGACGATGTCCGCCTCGGCCAGTTCGGGGCGGTCACCGCGCTCGCGGGCCGTGCGGGACAGGATCTGCACGGCGGCGGAGGCGGGGCCGAAGACGATGTCCCGCTTCTCCAACTCGGGTGTGACGGGGGCCGGTTCGGGTGCGGTGGCGTTCGGCTTCACCGTGATCACCGGAGCGCCCCGGGTGACATGGGCTGTCACCTGGTACGTCGCCGCGAACGCGGACTGCTCGGTGACCGGACGCCCGTCCGCGCCCGCCGTGATGTCGACGGCGTCCGTGATCAGCCCCGACCCCAGCCGGAGCGCGACCCGGGCGGCGGTCTCCTTGCCGTCCGGGCCCGACGGCAGCAGGATCGCCGCCGGGGTGGTGCTCTCGGCGATCTGGGTGAGGGCGTCGACGGCCGGAGTGACGAGGAACTCCTCGACCTCGGGTGCGTCCACGACGTACACCTTGGCCGCGCCGTACCGGCCGAGGGTGTCGGCCGCGGAGTCCGCGCCGGGGCCGAGGAAGACGGCCGACGGCTCGCCCAACCGGCGTGCCAGGGTGAGGAGTTCGAGGGTCGGCTTGCGGACGACGCCGTCCAGGTGATCGACGAGTACGAGGATCTCGGCCACGGTGCTGCGCTCCTTGGGGCGGTCGGGCGAACTTGTCGGACAGACGGACTCGTCGGTCAGACGAACTTCTTGGCGGTGAGGAACGCGGCCAGCCCGATGCCGCCCGTCCCGTCGTCGGAGACGAGTTCTCCCTTGGTGCGCGGCGGACGCCTGGTCGCGGTGTCCACCGCCGACCACGCGGCCGTACGGCCGACCTGCCCGGCGCCGATGCCGAGGTCGCCGAGGCCGAGGGTCTCCAGGGGCTTCTTCTTCGCGGCCATGATCCCCTTGAAGGAGGGGTAACGGGCATCGCCGGAACGGTCGGTCACCGACACGACGGCCGGCAGGCCGCTCCGGACCCGCACGGTCGCGGTGTCGCCCTCGCGCCGCCCGGTCACCGTGCCGTCCTCGACGGTCAGTTCCTCGACGTGGGTGACGGCCGGGACGCCGAGCCGCTCCGCGAGCAGCGCCGGTACGACGCCCGCGCCGCCGTCCGTCGAGGCCATCCCGCACAGCACGAGGTCGAAGCCGTGCCGTTGGATCGCCTGGGCCAGCACGAGCGAGGTGGCGAACACGTCACTGCCCTCGATGTCCTCGTCTGCCACGTGCACCGCCGAGTCGCCGCCCATGGCGAGAGCCTTGCGCAGGGCGTCCTTCGCGTCGTCCGGACCGACGGTGAGGTAACAGATCTCGACGTCCGGGCCCGACTCCGCGATCCGCAGGGCCTGTTCGACCGCGTACTCGTCGAGTTCGGACAGCAGCGAGTCGACCGACGCGCGGTCGGTGGTGCCGTCCTCGGTGAAGGTGCGGTCCGCCGTGGCGTCGGGCACGTGCTTCACGCAGACAACGATCTTCACATCGCCCTCCCGGGGCTCTAATGAGTGCTAATAGTTAACTATATGGATCGAGCGAGCGCGAGAGTTCCCCGAGATTCAGTCGAATTAGTTGACTGATTGCGCTGATAGCTGGAAGATCTGGGCAGCTAAGCCGCGAGGAGGCGCCATGGCCGGGGACAGCGACACCGCTGACAGGTACTTCGAGCCACAGGTGGAGACCATGGCCCGGGACCTGCTGCGGGCACGGCAGGAGGAGCGGGTGGTGGAACTCGTCGAGTACGCCTACGTCAACTCCGCCTTCTACCGCGCGCTCTGGGACGAGCACGGGGTGCACCCGCGCGACGTCCGCACCCTGGACGACTTCCGGGCACGCGTCCCGTTCATCACCAAGGACATGGTGCGCGCCCACCGGGCCCGCACCGGCGACCCCTTCGGCGGTCTGCTCTGCGTCCCGACCGAGGAACTGACCTCCGTCTCTTCCAGCTCGGGCACCACCGGCGACCCGGAGTTCTTCGCCGAGATCTGGGAGGGCGCACCGCCCCTGGTCACCGCGCAGGTGCGTGACCTGTGGGAACTCGGCCTCCGGCCGGGAGACCGGGTGCTGAGCCCGCCCGGCACCTTCCGCAACCTCATGGACGCCGGCTTCCAGGCGCTGGGCGCGGTGGTCATCGAGGTGGACACCTGGATGGGGAACATGCCCGAGGTCGTCGAGGCCCTGCGCACCTACCGCCCGGCCTACCTCCAGATGATGTATCCGCAGATGGTGGAGCTGGAGCACCTGGCCGGCACGACGGATCTCAAGGAGGCGTTCTCCTCCCTCAAGGGTGCCTCCTGCGCCGGACAGCCCCTCAGCCGGAAGATGCGCGAGCGGATCCGCGAGGACTGGGGCATCGACGTCTACGAGTACACCAGCGCCGCCGACACCGGCACCGCCTGGGAGTGCCGCGAACACGACGGCTTCCACCTCTGGGAGGACACCGTCTTCGCGGAGTGCGTCGAGGTCGACGAGCACGGCTGGCGCGACGCGGCGGAGGGCGACCTCGGCGAACTCGTCGCCACCGACCTCGACAACCGGGCCGCACCGCTGATCCGTTACCGCAGCGAGGACCTCGTCCGCCTGTCGAGGGACCGCTGCGGCTGCGGGCGCACCCACGCCCGGATGTGGGTGGCCGGCCGGCGCGGCGACGAGACCCTGGTCCAGGGGCGCTCCGTGGTCCTGCGGGACATCTGGCAGGCGGTCGAGGACCAGCCCGAGACCGTGGCGGGCGTCTTCCAGATCGTCCGGAACGGCCGCGAGGTCGACGAACTGCGCCTGCGCGTCGGCTACGACCCCCGGCTCACCGGCGACGTCGACGCCCTCGCCGGACGCCTGGGCGAAGCCGTGCGGGAGCGGACCGGCGTCAAGCCGGTGCTCGACATGCGCACCGAGGAGGACCTGTTGAAGACCATGACCAGCGTCGCCAAGTTCCCCCGGGTGGTGAAGAGTTGATGGCCCGCGCCGACACCCTGGCCCGGGCCCGCACCCTCGACCGGCCCGAACTCGCCTACCTCGTACGCTTCCCCACCTCCGCGGGCATCCGGGACATGGAGCTGACCTGGGCCGAACTCGCCCGCGACACCGACTGGGTCACGGCACGGTTCCGGGATCACGGCCTCGCCGCCGGACAGCGGGCGTTGCTGACCACCTCCGGCTTCGAGGGCTTCTGGGGACACGCGGTGATCGGTGCCCTGCGCGCGCTCAAGGTGCCGTACGGCATCGCCGAGGCGATGGGCTGGGACCACCGCAGGACCGCCGTCTTCCACCGCGAACTCGCCCCGCACGCGGTCATCGGCCTGTCGGCCGAGACCCTGGAGGGGCTGGCCGGTGCGGCCGACGTCGGTGAGATGTTCCGGACGACGCCGGTCGTGCTGGCCCGGCCCGCCGCCGTCCCGCTGCTGCGCGGGGTGGGCGTGTCCGCCGCCCTGATAGCGACCGTGGGACCGGCCCTCGCGCTGGAGTGCCCCGAGCGAGGGGGCGCGCACGTCAACGCGGCCGAGTGGCGGGTCGGCGCGCGGGACGGACAACTGTCCGTGGCGGCGGGGGAGGAGCGTACCTCACTGCTGCCCGAGACCCCGCTCGGCATCGCCGGACGCGTGCTCACCGGCCGCTGCGCCTGCGGCAGCGAGGACCCACGGGTGCTCTTCGCCGAGGCCAACCAGTCACCGTCATCGAGGAGTTGAGGATGTCCGAAGGAGTGGTCGACGGCCGGGTCGTGGTCGTCACCGGAGGCGGCAACGGGATCGGCCGGGCACACGCCCTGGCGTTCGCCGCGCACGGCGCGAAGGTCGTGGTCAACGACCTGGGCGGCGCGCGCGACGGCGGAGGCGCCTCGGCCGGACCCGCCCAGATCGTGGTCGACGAGATCGTCGCGGCAGGCGGCGAGGCGGTGGCCAACACGGACGACATCTCGGCCTGGGACGGCGCCGGCCGGCTCGTCCGACAGGCCGTGGACACCTATGGCGGCCTGGACGTGCTGGTCAACAACGCCGGCATCCTGCGGGACCGGATGATCGTGTCGATGACCGAGCGGGACTGGGACAGTGTGATCGCCGTCCACCTCAAGGGCAGCTTCGCCACCCTGCACCATGCCGCCGCGTACTGGCGCGAGCGCGCCAAGTCCGGCCACGACAACGACGCCCGGGTGATCAACACGACCTCCCCGTCCGGCATCTTCGGCAACCCCGGCCAGTCCAACTACGGCTCGGCCAAGGCCGGCATCGCGAGCCTCACCGTCATCGCGGCGGCCGAACTCGCCCGCTACGGCGTGACGGTGAACGCCATCGCGCCCACCGCGCTCACCCGGCTGACCGAGGACATCGAGATGATGAGACAGGCCGCCGAGGCCCAGGACCTCACCCCCGAAGCCATCTCCCCGCTCGTCGTCTGGCTCGGCTCGGCCGCCTCCCGCGAGGTCACCGGCCGGGTCTTCGGCGTCGTCGGCAACCGCATCACGGTCCTGGAGGGCTGGGTCAACGGCCCCGGCGCGAGCGCGGAGTCGCGCTGGACACCGGAGGAACTGACCTCGGTCGTCCCGAACCTGGTGGCCAAGGCGGCTCCGAACGCCGACGCACTCGGCAACCGGAACGGGGCGTGAGATGACGACCACTCAAATACCGGTGGCGGAAGGCCTGTTCACCTGGCCGCCCGACGAGAGCACACCCCTTCGTCTCATCGGCTCCGAGTGCACGGGCTGCGGACTGGTGAGCTTCCCCGCCGCCTCGGACTGCGTCCGGTGCGCGAGCACCGAGTCCAAGGAACGGCTCCTGGCGGAGCGCGGGACGCTCTGGACGTACACCACCCAGGACTTCCGCCCGCCGTCCCCGCCGTACGACGGCCCCGAGGCCTTCGAGCCGTACGCGGTCGGGTACATCGAGCTCCCCGGCGAGTTGCTGGTCGAGGCGCGCCTCACCGAACCGGACCCGGACAAGCTCCGGATCGGGCAGGAGATGCGGCTGACCCTCGTGCCCTACACCGTGCGGGACGACGGCACCGAGGTCGTGACGTTCGCGTTCGCCCCGGCCGAGGAGGAGGCATCATGACCGAGGCCGTCATCATCGGGGTGGGACTCCATCCTTTCGGCCGGTTCACCGGAAAGACCGCACTGGACATGGGCGCGGACGCGGTACGGCTCGCGCTCGCCGACGCGGGCGTCAACTGGCCGCAGATCCAGGGCGGTTACATCGGCAGCTACGAGGTCGCCAACCCGGACGCGATCGTCGCCCGGCTCGGCCTGACCGGCGTACCCCTGCGCGGGGTGTTCAACGGCTGTGCCACGGCCGGAACTTCGGTGGCGCTGGCCGCCCGCGCGATCGAGACCGGCGAGCACGACCTGACCATCGCGATCGGCCTGGACAAGCACCCGCGCGGCGCGTTCGCCGCCGACCCGTCCGTGGCAGGCATCCCCTCCTGGTACGGGCAGACCGGCCTCTTCCTCACCACCCACTTCTTCGGCATGAAGATCAACCGCTATATGCACGACCACGGCATCTCCCACGAGACGCTCGCGCGGGTGGCGGCCAAGAACTTCGGCAACGCGGCCCGGAACGAGAAGGCGTGGCGCCGAACTCCCCTGTCGGTGGAGGAGATTCTGGCCTCGCCCGTGCTCAACTACCCCCTCCGCCAGTACATGTACTGCGGCCCCGACGAAGGTGCGGCGGCCCTCGTGCTGTGCCGGGCCGACCAGGCCCACAAGTACACCGGGAAGCCCGTACGGATCCGGTCCACCGCCCTGCGCAGCCGCCGGCTCGGTGCCTTCGAGGTGCAGAGCCCGTCCTTCCCCGTCGGGGAGGTCGTCGCGAGCCCGACCGTGGACGCCTCGCGGGAGGCGTACGAGCGCGCGGGCATCGGCCCCGAGGACGTCGACGTCGCCCAACTCCAGGACACCGACGCCGGATCCGAGGTCATCCACATGGCCGAGAACGGCCTCTGCAAGGACGGCGAGCAGGAACGCCTCATCGCCGAGGGCGCCACCGAGATCGGCGGCAGACTCCCCGTCAACACCGACGGCGGACTCCTCGGCAACGGCGAACCGATCGGCGCGTCCGGACTGCGCCAGATCCACGAGATCGTCCTCCAACTGCGCGGCACGGCGGGAGACCGACAGATCCCCGGCACACCCCGCGTCGGCTACACCCACCTGTACGGCGCGCCGGGCGTCTCGGCGGTCACCATCCTGAGCACCTGAGGACAGAGCGGACATGGCAGACGACATGCAGGACTTCGCGGCCGAGGCACGCGCCTTCCTCGACGCCCACGCACCGAAGGCCCCCGACCGCACCGCCCCCAGTTGGGGCGAGGGCGACGACTCGATGGCGTACTTCAGCAGCCTCCCGCCCGAGGCGGAACGCGAGCACGTGCAACGGGCGCGCGACTGGCAACGCGTCCGCCACGAGCACGGCTTCGGCTGGATCACCGGCCCGGTGGAGTACGGCGGCCGGGGCCTGACCCCCGTCCACGACCTGCTCTACGACGCCGTCGAGTCCGAGTACGACGTCGCCCACACCGGAGTGCTCAGCGTGATCGGCCTCGGCATGATCGGACCGACGATCCTCGCCCACGCCCAACCGCACATCAAGGAACGGTGGTTGCCCGCGATGTACCGCGGGGACGCCATCGCCTGCCAACTGTTCAGCGAACCCGGCGCGGGCTCCGACCTGGCGAGCGTCGCCACCCGGGCGGTCCGGGAGGGCGACCACTGGGTGCTGAACGGACAGAAGGTGTGGACCTCGGTCGCCCAGCACAGCCAGATCGGCCTCGCCCTCACCCGCACGAACCCGGACGCGCCCAAGCACCGTGGAATCACGGCCTTCCTGGTCCCCATGGACGCCCCCGGCGTCGAGGTCAGGCCGCTGCGGCAGATGACCGGCGGCGCGGACTTCAACGAGGTCTTCCTCACCGACGTCCGCATCCCCGACGACCACCGGCTCGGCGAGGTCGACGGCGGCTGGACGGTCGCCCTGACCACCCTGATGAACGAGCGCGCGACCGTCGGCAGCGAGGGCGTGGGCCCGGTGGCCGCCGCGCTGTCCCCGGACCACCTCTCGGCCCTGATGCGCGCCACCTGGACCTGGGACGACCGCGCTCTGCGCGCCCGGCTCGCGGAACTCCTCGTGGACGCCCTCGCCACCCGGCACCTCAACACCCGTGCCCTGCGCATGCTGCGCGCCGGCGGCACACCGGGCCCCGAGATGTCCGTCTCGAAGCTGATGTACGGCCAGAACCTCACCCGAGCCGCACACTTCGTGTCCGACGTGCTCGGCCCCCGGATCATCGCCGACACCGGGCAGTGGGGCACCTACGCCTGGTCCGAACTCCTCCTCGCCACCCCGGCGTTGCGCATCCTCGGCGGCACCGAGGAGATCATGAAGAACATCCTCGCGGAACGCGTCCTCGGACTGCCCAAGGAGGTGCGGTCATGACCGCCGACGAGACCGGACTGCGTGAACTACGCGCCTCCGTACGGGAGTTCCTGGAAGCCAAGTCACCCGAGGAAGCCGTCCGCAAGCTCATGGAGAGCGAGCCGCGCTACGACCCGGCGGTATGGGCACAGGCGGCCGACCAACTGCGGCTGCCGGGCCTGGTGATCCCGGAGGAGTACGGCGGTGACGGCTTCGGCCTCGTCGAACTCGGCGTCGTACTGGAGGAGATGGGCCGTGCCCTGCTGTGCGCCCCCTTCTTCGCGACGGTCGTGCTCGCGGCCCAGGCACTGCTCGCCTCCGGCGACCGGGAGGCCTGCGCACGTCATCTCCCCGGCATCGCGGCCGGCCGGACGACGGCCGCCCTCGCGGTGGCCGAGGACAGCGGATCCTGGGACCCCGCGCTGATCTCCGCACGCGCCGTGCCGGACGGGGAGGGCGCCTGGAGGCTGACCGGTCGCAAGTCCTTCGTCATCGACGGTACGACCGCCGATCTGCTCCTTGTCGTCGCCCGCACCGTCGCCGGCCCCTCGCTCTTCGCCGTGGACCGGGACGCCTCGGGACTGTCGGCCGGACCGATGGAGACCCTGGACGCCACCCGGGCGATGGCCCGGCTGACGTTCGACGCGGTGCCCGCGACGCTCGTCGGCGCCGACGGGGCGGCCGGGCGCACCATGGCCAAGGTCCTGGACGTCGCGTCGGTCGGGCTCGCCGCCGAGCAGTCGGGCGGGGCCCGCAGGTGCCTGGAGGCGAGCGCCGAACACGCCCGTACCCGGCACCAGTTCGGCCGGCCGATCGGATCCTTCCAGGCGGTCAAGCACAAGTGCGCGGACATGCTCGTCCAGGTGGAGCTGGCCGAGGCCGCGTCCAGGGAGGCGGCGCGACTGGCCGACGAGGGCTCCGCGGAGTTCCCCGTCGCGGCGGCCGTGGCGCACGCGTGCTGCTCACGGGCGTACATGTTCGCGGCCATGGAGAACATCCAGGTCCACGGTGGCATCGGCTTCACCTGGGAGCACCCGGCGCATCTGTACTTCCGGCGCGCCAAGTCCTCGCAGTTGCTGTTCGGCGGCCCGGCCGTCTACCTCGAGCGGCTGCTGGACCGGCTCGGGATCTGAGGAGACCACGGAGACGAGGAAGGCCCCGGGGTGGTGACCCCGGGGCCTTCCTCGTCTCCGGCGCCGATCAGCCCCGGGCGGCCTCGCCCAGCAGCGCCTTCGCGATGATGACCTGCTGGATCTGGCTCGTGCCCTCGTAGATGCGGAACAGGCGGGCGTCGCGGTAGAAGCGCTCGACGGCGACCCCGCGCATGTAGCCCGCACCGCCGTGGACCTGGACCGCGCGGTCGGCGACCCGCCACACCATTTCGCTGGCGAAGTACTTGGTGCAGGACGGGCCGATCTTGGTGTCCGTACCGGCGTCGAACGCGCGGGCGGCCTCCAGAACCGTGGCGCGGCCGGCGTAGTAGTCGGTCATCGAGTCGGCGATCAGGCCCTGCACGAGCTGGAAGGAGCCGATGAGCTTCCCGGACTGGCGGCGGGTGCGGGCGTACTCGACGGACTCGTCGACCAGCCGCTCGGCCATGCCCACGCAGAGGGACGAGATGTGCACGCGGCCGTGCGCGATGCAGCCCATCGCCGTGCCGAAGCCCTGGTTGAGGCCGGCCTCGCCGCCGACGAGGGCGGACGCCGGTACGCGGACGTCGTCGAAGTACACGTCCGCGGTCCAGGCGCCGAACTGGCCCATCTTGTGGTCCTTGGGAGCCACGGTGAGGCCCGGGGTGCCGGCCGGGACCAGGAAGGTCGAGATGCCGCGGGTGCGCGGGGCGTCCGGGTCCGTGCGGGCGAAGACCATGAAGACGTCGGCGAGCGGGGCGTTGGTGATGTACCGCTTCGCGCCGTTGATCACCCAGTCCTCACCGTCCAGGTGCGCCCTCGTGGTCAAGGTCGAGGGATCGGAACCTGCCTCCGCCTCGGTGAGCGCGAACGACGCCAGGACGTCGCCCGAGGCGATCCTCGGCAGCCAGTCCGCCTTCTGCTCCTCGGTGCCGCCGACCATGAGGACGTGCCCGGCGATGCCGTTGTTCGTGCCGAACATCGAGCGCAGGGACGGGGTGGTGTACCCCAGCTCGAACATCAACTGGGCCTCCTCGTACATCGACAGCCCCAGCCCGCCGTACTCCTCGGGCAGCGCGAAGCCGAACAGGCCCATCTTTTTGGCCGCCTCGCGGATCTCCGCGGGCATCTCGTCCTTCTCGTCGATCTCCGCCTCGAGCGGTACGACGCGCTCGCGCACGAAGCGCCGGACCTCGGACAGCACCGCGCTGAAGTCAGCCGCGTCCATGTCGACTCCCTTATTGCCCTTGGTTATCTGTTTCTGTCTCGTCCGGCTTCCGCTCCGGCCGGTAGCACGCGGCCAGCAGCGCGGCGGCGCTCGCCGTGCCGACCCCCAGGGCCAGCAACGCGGGCCCCGCGCCCGTGCGTTGGCGGCGCAGCACCCCGTCCAGCGAGTACCTGCCGGGGCCCAGCGCGGCCAGGGCGACGGCCGCGCCGCCCACGACACCGACGTACTCCCAGCCGCCCTTGAAGACGAAGAAACCCTTGCCGCGATGGTCGGTT
Organism: Streptomyces sp. NBC_01478; assembly: GCF_036227225.1. Classification (GTDB taxonomy): domain Bacteria; phylum Actinomycetota; class Actinomycetes; order Streptomycetales; family Streptomycetaceae; genus Streptomyces. The sequence continues at coordinate 11,652,171 of NZ_CP109444.1, forward strand.
CGGGCCGCCACCGTCATCAGGCCGACGGCTGCCGCCGCCGGGAGGGGATTGGCCGCGCCCAGCGCGATCCCCACACCGGCCGCCATCTCGGTCCCGGCCGCCATGCGCGCGTGCACCTCCGCGGGTCGCAGTCCGAGCGCCTCGAACCAGCCCGTCGTGCCCGTGAGCCCGCCCGGCCCGGCGACCTTGTTCCAGCCGTGCGCGAAGAGCATCGGGCCTAGCGTCGCCCGCAGGACGAGCGCGGCGACGTCATGGCCCCGTGCCCTCACTGTCCGACTCCGGTGGCCCGCCCCGCAGGGGCGACACCGTACAACTGCGGTACGGCGTCAACGAGTTCGTCGTAGGTGAGCGCCTGTCCGGAAGCGCTGGGGTGGACGCCGGCGACGGTCCAGCCCTGGAGCCGGTTCAGCCGGTTGCCCTCGATGCGCAGGACCTGGCCGGTCAGCCAGGCCGCGCTGTCGGAGGCCAGGTAGACGACGACGCCCGAGGCGTTGGCGGGGTCGCGGGGGTCGAAGCCGTCGACGGCCTGGAGCGATTCACCGACGGACAGGCCGTCCGTCATCCGGGTGGCCGCGATCGGCGAGATGGCGTTCGCGGTGACACCGTACTTGCGCATCTCCAGGGCGGTGAGGACGGTCAGCCCTGCTATCCCCGCCTTCGCGGCACCGTAGTTGGACTGCCCTTGGTTGCCGAACAGGCCTGTTCCGGACGTCGTGTTGATGACGCGGCCGGTGACGCGCTCACCCCGCTTCGACGCCTCGCGCCAGTACGCGCACGCGTGCCGGGTGAGCGCGAAGGTGCCCTTGAGATGGACCGCGATCACGGCGTCGAACTCGGCCTCGGTCATCGAGAACAGCATGCGGTCGCGCACGATCCCCGCGTTGTTCACGACGATGTCGAGGCGCCCGAACTCCGCGACCGTGTCCGCGACCAGGGTCTCGGTCGCCGACCAGTCCGTCACCGACGCGTGGTTGGCGACCGCCTGCCCGCCGAGCTTGGTGATCTCGGCGACGACTTCGTCGGCGGGGGAGTCGCCGGTGCTCTCGCCGTGCACGCCGGAGCCGAGGTCGTTCACCACCACGGTCGCGCCGGCCTCGGCCAGCGCCAGGCAGTGCGCCCGGCCAAGACCCCGGCCACCGCCGGTCACGACGGCGACCTTGTCGTCGAGGATGCCCACCTGCTACCTCCCGGTTGTGTCGAGTTCGCGGAGTACGTCGTCTGTGTGCTCGCCGAGCGTCGGCGCACCGCTGCGTGGTTTGTCGTCAACACCCCAGAAACTGACGGGTGTTGCCACGGTCCGCAGCGGTGGCGCGTCACCCATGCCGGGCTGTTCGACGAACGCCCCCACGGCTTCGGCCTGCGGATCGGCCGCGACCTCCGCGAGCGTCTGCACCGGCGCCCACCACACACCCTCGGCGTCGAACCGCGCTGCCCACTCGTCCAGTGGTCGCCGAGCGAACTCCGCGTCGAACTCGGCGATCAGTTCGCGTACATGGCCACGCCGTGCCTTGCCGGTCGCGAACCGTTCGTCCGTCTCCAGGTCTGCGCGGCCGAGCGCCTTGACGACGCCGGGCCAGTGCCGGTTGCCCTCCAGGCCGACCAGCCAGAACCAGCGGTCGTCGGCGGCCCGGTAGGAGTTGTAGAGCGGGGACTCGTGCTCGGTGCGGTGCCGGGTACGGCCGCGCCTGCCGAAGAAGTTCTGCAGGGCCAGGTCGTTCCCGTTGGCGTACGTGCCGGAGCGGAGCAGCGACACGTCCACGACGCCGCCCTCGCCGGTGCGTTCGCGGCGCAGCAGCGCGGCCAGTACGCCGGCCACCAGGTTGGCAGCGGCCGTACGGTCGCCGAGTCCCGGCCGGATGCCGGGCGGCGGCTCACCGGCCGGGTTGAGCATGGCGGCGATGCCGGGCCGCGCCCAGAAGGCGGAGACGTCGTAGCCGGCACGGTCGCGCTCCGCGCCCGTCCAGCCGTAGCCGGTCAACGTGCCGACGACCAGGCGGGGATGGCGGGCGCGCAGTTCGTCCGGGGCCAGGCCCAGGCGTTCCAGCGCGCCGGGGCGGAGGTTGGTGACGAAGACGTCGGCGCGCTCCAACAGCCGTTCCAGTACGCCCTTTCCGTCGTCCGAGCGCAGGTCGAGGACGATCCCGCGTTTGCCGCGGTTGTCGGTCTCGAACGGGGGCGCGCTGTCGATGTCCTGGCCGACGTGCCGGAGCGTGTAGCGGTTGGGGTCGCCGGTCGGCGCCTCGACCTTCACCACGTCCGCGCCCCAGTCCGCGAGCATCGTGGCAGCGGCCGGAGCCGCCACCCACATGCCCAGTTCGACGACCGAAATGCCTTCCAGTGGCCGCACAACCCACCTCCCTGTCTGTCGGTACGCCTGCTAGATGCCTCGGAATTCGCCAGGGCGGCGGTCCCGGAAGGCCTTCAGTCCCTCGACCCTGTCCTCGGTGGAGAACAGCACCGAGACGGTCTCGCGCTCGTACGAGATCGCCGCCTCCAGGTCCATCCCGAGGCCGTAGTCGATGAGCCGTTTGCCCGCCGCGAGTGCCAGCGGAGCCCCGGCTGCCAGTGCGGTGGCGAGTGCCTCGGCGACGGCCAACGCCTCGCCGGGCTCGGCGAGTTCGTTGACCAGCCCGAGCGCGTGGGCCCGCTCCGCGTCGATCGGTTCGCCGGTGAGGATCATCTGCTTGGCGATCGCGGGCGGGATCAGACGCGGCAGCCGCTGTGTGCCGCCGGCGCCCGGCAGTACGCCGAGCTTCATCTCGGGCAGGCCGAGCCGTGCGCCCCGCTCCGCGACCCGCAGGTCACAGGCGAGCGCGAGTTCGAGCCCGCCGCCGAAGGCGAACCCGTGGACGGCCGCGACCGAGGGCTTGGGGAAGTCCTCCAACAGCGTGTACGCGTCGGTGAGTCGCTGGACGAAGGAGTGGAACTGCCGGGGTGCCGTGAACGACTCGATCTCACCGATGTCGGCCCCGGCCGAGAAGGCCCGACCCGCCCCGGCCACGACCAGGGCGCGTACGTCGTCGTTGTCGCGCAGCTCGTTCAGCGCGAGGGTGAGCCGGTCCACGGTCTCGGAGCCGATCGCGTTGAGCCGTTCCGGGCTGTCGAGGGTCAACACGGCTATCCGGTCCCGGAGTTCGACACGCAGCACGGTGTCCACCTCAGACCATCGTGAGGCCGCCGCTGACCGAGAGCGTCTGCCCGGTCATGTAGGCGGCGTCGTCGGACGCGAGGAAGGCCACCACACCGGCGATGTCGGCGGGCTGGGCGACGCGGCGCAGCGGGATCGCCCGCACGGTCGCGTCGTACATCTTCTGGCTGTACTCGGCGACCTGCCCGAGCAGCGCGGTGTCGGTGGGACCCGGGCAGACGCTGTTCACGGTGATGCCGTGCCGGGCGACCTCGCGGGCGAGGGCCTTGCCGAAGGCGATGACGCCGCCCTTCGTCGCGGAGTACACGACCTCGCCGGACGAGCCGACCCGGCCGGCGTCCGAGGCGATGTGGACGATCCGGCCGCCGCCCCGCTCGATCATCGGGTCGAGGACGGCCCGGGTCATCGTGATCGTCCCGCGCAGATTGACGGCGATGATCCGGTCCCAGGTCTCCTCGGCGCTGTCGACGAACCGGCCGATGACGTCGACGGCCGCGTTGTTCACCAGGACGTCCACCGGGCCGAGTTCGGCGGCTATCCGTTCCACGGCTGTGCGCACGGCCGCGCTGTCGGAGATGTCCGCGCCGACTCCCGTGGCCCGCACGCCGTACCGCTCCGCGAGCAGGCCCGCGACCTTGCCGGCCGCCTCCGCGTCCAGGTCGCAGACGGCGACCGCGGCCCCCTGGGCGGCGAGTCGGTCGGCGATCGCCTCGCCGATGCCGCGGCCCGCTCCGGTGACGAGTGCCACCTTGTCCCGTACGCTCACGCGCCCTCCCTCGCCCGGCTGTCGATACAGCGCTATCGTATAACTACTTCAGCTAAATAAGCGAGATGCCTGAGCGGAGTCGAGTATGCGTCGAACGATCTTCACCGAGGAGCACGAGCTGTTCCGGGAGACCGCCCGCTCCTACTACCTGCGGGAATGCGCTCCGTACGCGGAGCAGTGGGAGCGGGACGGACAGGTGAGCCGGGCCGCGTGGGCGGCGGCGGGCAAGGCCGGACTCATCGGCTGGCAGTTCCCGGAGGAGTACGGCGGCCAGGGGATCTGGGACTTCCGCTACAACGCCATCATGGCCGAGGAGATGGCGGCCACCAGCTCGGTCGGCATCGGACTCGGGCTGCAGAACGACGTCATCCCGCCCTACCTGACACGCCTCACCACCCCTGAGCAGAAGGCCCGTTGGCTGCCCGGAGCGACGAGCGGCGAGACGATCTGCGCGCTCGCGCTGTCCGAGCCGGCCGCCGGATCCGACCTCAAGGCCATCCGCACCACTGCCCGCCGCGACGGCGACGAGTGGGTGATCGACGGCTCCAAGACCTTCATCACCAACGGCATCCTGGCCGACCTGGTCGTCGTCGCCTGCAAGACCGACCCCGACGCCGGGCACAAGGGCATCAGCCTGATCGTCGTCGAGCGGGACGCGGAGGGCTTCGAGCGCGGACGCAAGCTCGACAAGGTCGGAATGAAGGCGCAGGACACCGCCGAACTCTTCTTCCATGAGGTCCGCGTCCCCGCCGAGAACCTCATCGGGCAGGAGAACCGCGGTTTCTACCACATGATGGGCAACCTCCCGACCGAGCGCCTCGCCATCGCCGTCTCCTCGCTGGCGGCCGCCGAGCGGGCCTTCGAACTGGCGCTGGACTACGCCAAGACCCGCACGGCGTTCGGGCAGCCGATCGGCGAGTTCCAGGCCAACCGGTTCGCCCTCGCGGACATCAAGGCCAAGCTGGGCGCCGCCCGCGTCTACGTCGACGGCTGCATCATGGCCCTGTTCCAGGGCGAGTTGACGGCCGAGGAGGCTGCGGCGGCCAAGTACTGGACCTCGGAGACCGGCTGGCAGGTCATCGACCGCTGCATGCAGTTGTTCGGCGGCTACGGCTACGTCAACGAGTACGAGATCGCCCGGATCTGGCGCGACAGCCGGGTGCAGCGGGTGTTCGGCGGGACCTCGGAGATCATGCAGGAGATCATCGGGCGCTCGCTGGGGCTCTGACTGTGGACGGACGCATTGACTGGCTTGGATAAATAGGTTAGCTATTTAAGCGAGATGCGGGATGCGGCTCAAGGAGGCAACCGTGGTCACGGTCGACGTGAAGCTGCACCAGGACAGAGCCAAGCACGACCTGCCGCGCCCCCGCCTGGTCATCGGCGGCAAGGACGTCACCGACACGAGCGGCGGCCAGTACGAGCACCGCAACCCGGCGACCGGCCTCGTCCAGGCGCACATCCCGCTCGCGGGCCCCGCCGAGGTGGACCGGGCCGTCGCCGCAGCCCGCCAGGCCTTCGAGGTGTGGGGCACCATGCGCCCCGCCGAGCGCCGCCGCCTGCTCACCCGCTTCGCGCAGCTCCTCCGCGACCACATCCCCGAATTCGCCGCGATCTGCCCGCTGGAGAACGGCGTCTGCATCGGCGGCTGGGCTTCGAACGTCGGACCGCATGTCGCCGAGTGGACCGAGTACTACGCCGGCTGGGCCGACAAGATCGAGGGCATGGTCGGCGCGGCCTACAGCCCGCACGAGAACATCGAGTACACCGTAGCCGAGCCCTACGGCGTCATCGGCCACATCATCACCTGGAACTCACCCGCGCTGTCCCTGGCCATGAAGGTCCCGCCGTCGCTCGCCGCCGGCAACACCGTGGTCATCAAACCGGCCGAGTCCACGCCGTTCTCCGCGCTGCTCTTCGCCGACCTGGCCCGCGAGGCGGGCATCCCCGAGGGGGTCGTCAACGTCGTCACCGGACTCGGTGACGCGGGATCGGCCCTGGTCACCCACCCCGGCGTGGACAAAATCTCCTTCACCGGAGGCCCCGCCACCGCACGCCGCATCATGGCCGACGCGGCACTGACCCTCAAACCCGTCGTGTTCGAACTCGGCGGCAAGTCCGCCAACCTGCTCTTCGCCGACACCGACCTCGACACCGTGGTGCCGTACTGCGCGGCCTTCGCCATGAGCAACACCGGCCAGGGCTGCGCACTGCCGACCCGGCTGCTGGTCGAGCGGTCGATCTACGACGAGGTCGTCACGCGCGTCGCCGGTGTGGTCGCCCACCTGCCCGTCGGTGACCCGCTCGACCCGACCACGTACATCGGACCGCTCATCGACGAAGCCGCCCGCGACCGCGTCCAGGGCGTGATCGACAAAGCGGTCGAAGGTGGTGCGGGGCGGCTCGTGTACGGCGGTGAACGCATCGACTCCGACGGCTACTTCGTGTCCCCGACCGTCTTCGCCGACGTCGACAACCGCAGCGACCTCGCCCAGCAGGAGATCTTCGGCCCGGTCCTGGCCATCACCCCCTTCGACACGGAGGACGAGGCCGTCGCCCTCGCCAACGACACCGAGTACGGCCTGTCCGCCTACATCCAGTCCCGTGACATCGGGCGCGTGAACCGCCTGGTGCCCCGTCTTAAAGCCGGGACGGTCTACGTCAACCCGGGCCCGAACCCCATCAGTTCGCCCACCACGCCGTTCGGCGGCGTCGGGACGAGCGGGTTCGGCCGGGAGGGCGGCAAGGCGGGTCTCGACGAGTTCGTCCACGTCAAGGGTGTCGGCATCAGCCGCGTCTGACACCCGCCTTCCGAAAGCCCTGGGAGCCAAGAGCATGCATTCCGCCCGCCGCCTGACGTTCGGCGACATCATCCGTGAGCACCGAAGGTCCTTCCCCGACGGCATCGCCCTCGTCGACGGCGAAGTCCGGCTGACCTGGCCGCAGTTGGACGAGCGCACCAACCGCCTCGCCCAGGCACTCACGGCCGCCGGGGTCGGCCCCGGCGACCGTGTCCTCTGGCTGGGACAGAACTCCTTCCGCATCTGGGAACTGCTCGGCGCGGCCGCGAAGATCGGCGCCATGGTCTGTCCCGGCTACTGGCGCTGGGCCGCCCCCGAAATGGCGTTCGCCGTCGAGGACTTCGACCCCCGGGTGGTGATCTGGCAGGACGAGGAGATCGGCGACACGGTCGCCAAGGCACGGGCCGAACTCGGCAGCGACCACCGGGCGTTGTGGCTCCGACACGACTCCGAGGGCCCCGGCTCCTACGAGTCGTTCCTGGCCTCCGGCGCGGCCGAGGACCCGACCATCGACGTCGACCCGGACTCGGCGCTCCTGGTCATCTACACCGCGGCGATCTCCGGACGCCAGTCCGGCTCGATGCTCTCGCACCGCAACCTCCTCGCCATGGGCGCGAGCGCCGCCTGGATGGGGGACATCGGCACCGAGACCGCCTTCCTCGGCGCCGGACCGATGTTCCACATCGGCAACTACCAGTTCTGGGGCGTCCCGGCCTTCGTGCACGGCGGCAAGAACGTCGTCGTCCGCCGGGTCGTCGCCGAGGAACTGCTCCCGCTGCTGGCTCAGGAGCGGTGCACGCACGCGTACCTGATGCCACCGACGATCGCCCAACTCGTCGCCCTCAACAGGGAAGTGGGCCACGACCTCTCGCACCTGCGCGCCAGCGTCGCCGCCCCCCTGTGGCAGGGCACGGTCCCCACCGACGCGAGCCGCTTCACCCGCAACGGCGGCGGCGAGGGCCGCGGTTACGGCCAGACCGAGGTGACCGGCTTCGCCGTGACCGGCGCCTACGGCGGCACGGGCACCGGCAACGCGGGCCGCCCCGGCCCCTTCACCGCCGTACGCATCCTCGACAGCACGGGCAAGGAGCGCGCGGTCGGCGAGGCGGGCGAGATCTGCGTCCGCGGCGACCTCGTGCATCTCGGGTACTGGAACCGGCCCGAGATCAACGAGGAGCGTTTCCGCTTCGGTTGGTGGCACACCACCGACCTCGGCCGGCGCGAATCCGACGGCACGATCAGCTTCCTGGGCACCACGACCCGCATGCTCAAGTCGGCGGCGGAGAACATCTTCCCGGCAGAGGTGGAGAACTGCATCGAGTCCCACCCGGCGGTGAAGGAGGCCGCCGTGATCGGCGTGCCGAACGAGCGCTGGGCGCAGGACGTCAAAGCGGTCGCCGTCCTCCACCCGGACGCCGGACCGGTCACCGCCGCGGACGTCATCGAGCACTGCCGGGCCAGGATCGCCTCGTACAAGAAGCCGAAGACGGTGGAGTTCGTCGAGGCGCTGCCGCGCACCAAGGACTTCGCCAAGGACTACGAGGCGCTCGACGAGCGCTTCGGCGGGGGCGGCTATCCCGGCGGCGACCAGCTCGGCGCGGGGCGGTGACCCGGTGAACGACCGCCAACCCGTCGTCGTCGGCGTGCACGCCACCGAGCAGGCACTGTCCCTCCCGCACCGCGACGCGATGGGCCTCGCCCTCGAATCGGTGCGTGGCGCGATCGAGGACGCCGGGCTGACCCCGGCGGACGTCGACGGCGCCCAGGTCGACTGGCCCGGCCCGGGCGGTGTGCCCGGCGAGGGCAGCTCCTGGGCGCGGATGCTCGGCCGGGACCTGCGCTGGACCAGCGACTCGATGCTCGACAACGCCGGCTCGCGGGGCCTGCTGAAGGCGGCGGCGGCCGTACGGGCGGGGTTCGCCGACACCGTCGTGGTCGGCGGCTGCAAGCTGGTCTCGCGCGGTGCGGGTCCCGTCGGCGCCGGGGTACCGCTGGAGTTCGCCGACGTCTGGGGCAGTTACGTCGTCGCCCAGTTCGCGCTGGTGGCGGCCCGGCACATGCACCAGTACGGGACGACCGCCCGCCAGCTCGCGGAGGTCGCCGCCACCGTCCGCAACAACGGTTCCACCAACCCGGAGGCGATGATGTACGGCCGCGGCCCGTACACCGCCGACGACGTGCTCGCCTCCCGCATGGTGGCCACACCGTTCCACCTGCTGGACTGCTGCATCGTCGGCGAGGGCGGCGCCGCCCTCGTGGTGACCACCGCCGAACGGGCCCGGGACCTGCCCCGCCCGCCCGTCGCCGTGCTCGGCGGCGGCATGGAGTACCACCAGGCCGCGTACGCCAACCCCGCGCTGTACCGCGAGGTCGGCCAACTCGGCCGGGACGCGGCCTGTCGTGCCTACGCCATGGCGGGCATCGGCCCGCAGGACGTGGACGTCTTCTCCCTCTACGACCCCAACTCCTTCGAGATCATCAGGCAGTTGGAGATCCTCGGACTGTGCGGCGAGGGCGAGGGAGGGCCTCTGGCCGCCAGCGGTGCCATCGCCGTCGGCGGCAAGCACCCCGTCAATCCCGACGGCGGCTGCCTGGCGTACGCGTGGAACGGAACCCAGCAGATGACCCTCAAAGTCGTCGAGGCCGTACGGCAGTTGCGCGGCACCGCCGTCCATCAGGTCGAGGGCGCGGAGCTGGCGGTCGTCGGCAACGCCGGCTCCGGCGCTCAGCACTACGAGATGAGCGTGCTGGGGAGGAGCCGATGAGCCGGCCCGTACCCGTCCCCACGCCGCTGTCCCAGCCGTTCTGGGACGCGGCCCGGCGCGGTGACCTCGTCGTCCCGCACTGCCCGGCCTGCGGGCTGCGCTTCCTCGTGCCCGAACCCGCCTGCCCCGGCTGCATGTCGGCGGACTGGCGGTACGTGCCCAGCGCCGGCCGGGGCACCGTCTACTCGGTGACCGTGGTCCACCGCGCACCCGGCCCCGGCTTCGAGACACCGTTCGCGCTGGCCGTGATCGACCTGGACGAGGGCGGCACCCTGCTCTCCCACGTCGACGCGGGCGACCCGGACGACGTCGTCATCGGCATGCGGGTGCGCGTGGACTTCAGGCCTCTCACCGACGAGATCACCCTGCCGTACTTCGTGCCGGTCCCAGGTGACTGAAGGAGATGGATGCCGTGGCGAACACGCCGGTGCGGGTCCCCAAGATGGCCGAGCTGGTGGCGGCACAGTTGCGCCGCAAGATCGTGCGCGGGGAACTGGCCGAGGGGGACGCGCTGCCCGCCGAGACGGCCCTGATGGCGGAGTTCGCCGTCTCCCGGCCGACACTGCGCGAGGCGTTCCGGGTACTGGAGTCGGAGTCGCTGATCAGCGTGCGCCGGGGCGCCCGGGGCGGGGCACGGGTGCAGGTCCCCGAGGGCACGGTCGCCGCCCGCTACGCGGGAGTCGTCCTCGAGTACCGCGGCACGACGCTCAAGGACGTCTACGACGCCCGTACGGTCATCGAGGCGCCGTGCGCCGGTCTGCTGGCCCAGCGCCGCACGGACCGGGACCTGGAGCGGCTGCGGGCTTCCGTCACCGAGGCCGAGGGACTCATGGACGACCCCTCGGCCTTCATCCGCGCCCATATGGAGTTCCACGCCCTCGTCGTCGAACTCGCCGGCAATGAGACGCTGAGCGTCCTGAACGGCATGGTCCGGCACATCATCGACCAGGCGAACTGGTCCCACGTCGACCTCGACGCCGGCAGCCCCGAGAACATCCGGGCCAACCGCCGGGGCTTCCGCGCCCACGGCGCCCTCGTCGAACTGGTCGCCGGGCGCCGGACCGAGGCCGCCGAGGAGCTGTGGCGCCTCCATCTCCAGGAGGCCGAGGACTACCTGCTGCGGAGCAGGTCCATGACGACGGTCCTGGACCTGCTCGACTGACGCACCGTCAAATTCCGTGCAGCTCCTGGACGATCGGCTCCCACACCTCGGCGTCTATCTCGTACGCGGTGTAGAAGGACACCCGGTCGACCAGGCTCCCGTACCGGCGCCTGATCTCGCTCGCCACCCGGTCCGGCTCCGCGACGACCGCGAAGGTGTGCAGGACGTCGTCGTCGACGAGCCCGCCCATCGCCTCCCACTTGTCCTCCCGGGACGACTTCGACAGCGCGTTCAGCTCGTCGCCGAGGTCGCCCCAGCCGTGCAGCTCCAGGACGCCGCGATAGGCGGGCGTGCTGCCGTAGAAGGCGATCTGGCGGCGGGTGCCGTCGATCGCGAGCGCCAACTCCTCCTCGGTGCGGCCGGTCGCGGTGAGGAGGAGATGGGAGACGGAGAAGTCGCCGCGCGTGCGGCCGGACCGTTCGAGGCCCAACTCGACGGTCGGGAGGGTCACTTCCCGCAGATACCGCTCGGTGGTGAAGCCGTGCGCCAGGAGCCCGTCGGCGACCTCGCCGGCCACCCGGGTCATCGCCTCGCCGACCGCGGCCACGAAGACCTTCGGGGCGCCGCCGGGAGCGGGCGGGGGAGAGAAGAAGGGGGACATGAGCGTGTGCGTGTAGAAGTCGCCGCGGAAGTCGAGCTTCTCGCCCTCGTTCCAGGCGGCCCAGATCGCGCGCAGCGCGCTTACGTACTCGCGCATACGGGCGGCCGGGCGGCTCCACGGCATCGAGAAGCGCCGCTCGATGTGCGGTTTGATCTGACTGCCCAGGCCGAGCGAGAAGCGCCCGCCGGAGTAGGCCTGCAAGTCGTGGGCGGTGTAAGCGAGTTGCATGGGTGAGCGGGCGAACGCCACCGCGATCGCCGTACCGACCTCCAGCCGTTCGGTGTGCTCGGCCGCGAGCAGCAGCGGCAGGAACGGGTCGTGTTGCGACTCCGAGGCCCACAGCCCGTCGTAGCCGGCCTTTTCGTGGTGCAGGGCCTCCGCCACGACCTCCGCGGTACCCCACACGCTGAGCTTTCCGTCGACCTTCATGCCGCTCCGTCCACTGTGACCGCGTCCAGCCCGATGTGCCGCGCGAGCAGTTCGCGGTGGAACGCCGGGTCTCCGAACAGGAGTTGAGATGTCTTGGCCCGCTTCAGATACAGGTGGGCCGGGTGCTCCCAGGTGAAGCCGATGCCGCCGTGGACCTGGATGTTCTGTTCTGTCGCCTGGAGGCAGGCGTCCGAGCAGAACGCCTTGGCCAGACTCGCCACCGCGGGCAGGTCCGGGTCCTCGCTCTCGGCGGCGAGCAGCGCGAAGTGCGCGGCGGCACGCGCCGATTCCACTTCGAGCAGGACGTCGGCGAGCAGGTGCTTCACGGCCTGGAAGGAGCCGATGGGCCGCCCGAACTGGTGCCGTACCTTGGCGTATTCCACCGCCATGTCCAGCGCGCGCGAGGCCACCCCCACCTGTTCGGCGGCGAGCGCCACCGCGGCCCGGTCGAGCACCTGTGAGACGAGGTCCCAGCCGTCTCCGTGCGTACGCAGCCTGGTCGCCGGTACGTCGTCGTAGTCGAGGCGGGCCTGCCGGCGGGTCGGGTCCATCGTGGGCAGAGGGGAGCGGGTCAGTCCCTTCGCGTCGCCTTCCACCCAGAACACGCCGATCCCGTCGTCGCCTCTCGCCACGGTGAGGACGATATCGGCAGTGGAGCCGTCGAGGACGAACGTCTTGTGTCCGGTCAGCAGCCAACGCCCCTCTGATGCACGGGCGTTGAGTCGGACTCCCGTCGGATCCCAGCGGGCGGAGTCCTCGGTCAGGGCCAGCGTTCCGACCAGTTCGCCGGAGGCGAGCCCCGGCAGCAGACGCTTGCGGGCGTCCTCGTCGTCGCAGCGCAGCAGCGTGGTCGTCGCCAGTACGGCCGAGGAGAGGAAGGGCGTGCACACCAGCGCCCGGCCCAACTCCTCCATGACCGCGCCCACTTCGACCGGTCCGCACCCGGCACCGCCGTACTCCTCGGGGACGGCCAGCCCTTGCAGGCCGAGTTCCGTGCCCATCCGGCGCCAGAGCGCCCGGTCGAAGCCCTCCGGCGTCTCCATCAGTCGTCGTGTCTCGGTCTCGGGTGAGGTGTCCGCGAGGAACGCCCTTACCGTGCGCCGCAGTTCCTCCTGCTCGTCGCTGAAGGCGAAGTCCATGCCGCTCAGCCCTCCGCACCGGCGCGGCGACGTCCGCGCGAGGCGATGATCTTTTCCACCGCGGCGATGTGGTCCGGGTCGTGCATGCTGTCCCGCTCCGCGAGCAGTGCCGGCTCCAGTACGGCGGCCATGGCCTGCTCCAGATGCAGGTTCACCGCCCGCTTGGTCCCGCGCAGCGCCTGCGTGGGCAGGGCGGCCAGCCGTCCGGCCAGGTCCATGGCCTCGTCCAGGAGCTTGTCCTTCGGTACGACGCGGTTGGCGACGCCGAGCCGGACGGCTTCCTCGGCGTTCATCCGGTCGCCCAGGAACAGGAGTTCCTTCGCGCGGGTCAGGCCGACGAGCAGGGGCAGGACGAGCGCGCCGCCGTCGCCCGCGACGAGACCGACCTGGACGTGCGGGTCGGCCACATAGGCGTCGTCCGCGATCAGGACGAGATCGCTCAGCAGGGCCAGGCTGCAACCGAGGCCCACGGCGGGCCCGTTGACCGCCGCGATCACCGGCAACGGGCAGCGGACCAGGCCGGTGATGATCCGCCGGGCCTCGTCGACGTTCTGCTGCCGGAAGGCGGGGTCGCGCTGGACCCGGGTCATGATGTCGAAGTTGCCGCCCGCGCTGAACGCCCTGCCCCGGCCGGTGAGTACGACCACTCGTGCCTCGGGGTCGTCGGCGACCGTGTCCCAGACCGACGCGAGGCCGGCGTGCAGCTCCTCGCTCATCGCGTTGAGCTGGTCCGGCCGGTTCAGCTCGATCAGCCGGACCGGCCCGAGGGCCGTCACCACCAGATCCGTCATCTCCACCGCCACCATCCAGGAACAGTTCAGTAGAGTTGAATGCTATAACTAATTGAGCTTTATGAGAACCAGGTCGCGGAGTGACGAGCCCGACGGAGGACGCGCATGCCGGAGCAGGAGTACGAGACCGTGCGGACCGAGGTGGCGGACCGGATCCTCACCGTCACGCTCAACCGGCCCGAGAAGCTGAACGCCTTCAACCCGCAGATGATGGGCGACCTCCTCGACGTCCTGGACGCGGCCGACGCCGACGACGACGTACGGGTGATCGTGGTGACCGGCGCCGGGCGCGGATTCTGCGCGGGGGCCGACGTCAGTTCCGGCGGGTCGTCCTTCGATCACCGCAGGGCGGGTGCCTGGCACCGGGACACCGGTGGCCGGGTCGCGCTGCGGATCTTCTCCAGTACCAAGCCGGTCATCGCGGCGGTCAACGGCCCCGCGGCCGGCGTCGGGGCCAGCATGACCCTGCCCATGGACATCCGGCTGGCCTCGACCTCGGCGAAGTTCGGCTTCGTCTTCGCGCGCCGCGGCATCGTGCCGGAGTCCGCGGCAAGCTGGTTCCTGCCGCGGGCCGTGGGTATGCAACGGGCCATGGAATGGGTGGCGACCGGCCGTGTCTTCGGCCCCGACGAGGCCCTGTCGGCCGGGCTGGTCCGCTCCGTCCACCCGCCGGAGGAGCTGCTGCCGGCGGCGTACGAACTCGCCCGTGAGATCGCCGGGAACACCTCGGCGATCTCGGTCGCCCTCTCCCGTCAGATGATGTGGCGGATGCTCGGCGAGCCGCATCCGATGGCCGCGCACCGGCTCGACTCGCGGATCATGAGCCAGATCGGCGGCGGCCCGGATCCCGTGGAGGGCGTCGAGTCGTTCCTCGCGAAGCGGCCGCCCGAGTTCCCGGGCCGGGTCAGCAAGGACATGCCGGCCGTCTATCCCTGGTGGCAGCAGGAGGAGTTCCGGCCTTTCGGGGAGTAGCCGTCACTGGAGACAGGGGGAGCCGATGACAACCTTCGACTACATCGTGGTGGGCGCCGGTTCGGCGGGATGTGTCCTCGCCGATCGACTCTCGGCCGCTGCCGGGACGTCCGTGCTGCTCATCGAGGCGGGCGGCCGGGACAGCACACCGCTGATCAGGATGCCCAAAGGGTTCGGCAAGCTGCTGGGTGATCCCCGTTTCGCCTGGCACTACCCCGTCGAACCGGTGGGCCCGAGCGGTCGGGTCGAACACTGGGTCCGGGGCCGGACGCTAGGCGGCTCCAGTTCGGTCAACGGCATGGTCTACAACCGCGGTGACCGCGCCGACTACGACGAGCTGGAGCGGCTCGGCAATCCCGGCTGGGGCTGGGACACCATGCTGCCGGTCTTCCGGCGGATCGAGGACAATGCCCTCGGCGCCTCCGAACTCCGGGGCGCAGGCGGGCCGTTGCACATCTCGACCGCGCCGAGGCCGGAGCCGCTCTGCGAAGAGGCCATCGCCGCGGGCACCGGACTCGGCTGGCACCGTGTGGACGACCTCAACGCCGGCGACGACGAACGCATCGGCTACTCCATGGCCACCCTCAAGAACGGCACGCGCTTCAGCGCCGCCCGCGCCTTCCTGCACCCGGCGGAGCGGCGGCCGAACCTGACCGTGTCGGTGGACACTCTGGTGACCAGGGTCCTGACGAAGAACGGCAGGGCGGTCGGTGTACGCGCCCGCAGCAAGGGCCGGGAGGCCGACTTCAGCGCCCGGCGCGAGGTGATCCTCTGCGCGGGCGGCATCGCCACCCCGAAGATCCTCCAGCTCTCCGGCATCGGACCGGCCGAGACGCTCAGGGCGGCGGGCGTCGACGTCCTGGTCGACAGCCCGCACGTCGGTGGCAGAATGCGCGAACACCGCTGCTTCGTCGTCCAGTACCGGCTCAGGGACAACCTCGGCTACAACAAGGCCCTGAGTACCCCGCTGCGGCAGGCCCTGTCGGGGGCCAGATACCTGGCGACCCGCCGCGGACCGCTCGCCGCCCCCGCCTTCGACGTCATCGCCTTCTTCAAGACCCGCCCCGAACTCGCCCGCCCGGACGCGCAGTTGCTCATCGCTCCGGTGTCCCTCATGCCGGACATTCCGGGCAAGGAGACCGGCGTGGAACGCGAGCCCGGCGTGATGGGCCTCGGCTACATCCTGCGCCCCACGGCCGAGGGCGGCCTCCACATCACCTCGGCCGACCCCGAGGCACCCCTCACGATCACGCCGAACTACTACGGCTCCGAGCACGACCGCAGTGTGGGGGCCGCCCTCTTCCGCCGTATGCGCGAGCTCTTCGGGGCCGCGCCGATCGCCGGCCGGATCATGGCCGAAACGTTGCCAGGGCCCACGGTCCGCGACGACCAGGAGATCATCGACGCGGGTCTCGACCACGGCCGCTGCGGCTACCACGCCGTCGGAACCTGCGCGATGGGCCCGGCCGAGGACGACGTCGTGGACGCCCGGCTGCGTGTGCGTGGCGTCGCCGGCCTGCGGATCGTCGACTGCTCGGTCCTGCCGACCATGGTCTCCGGCAACCTCAACGGGCCGATCATGGCCATGGCCTGGCGGGCCGCCGACCACGTCCTGGACATGGGCTGACCCTCGCGCGACACTTTGACGGACCGATGAGATCTGTCCGAAACATTGTCGTCGTATCCCTGAAGTGTTAGCGTCCGGACGGCGGGCATTCAGTTGAATGCGTTAGCTATTCCGCCCGGGACGGTGACCATGAGCGATGGTTTCCTGCACGATTCTTTCCACGGTGTCGACTGGGGAGTCGCCACCGCGGACGCCATCGCGGCCCCGCCGCCCCCTCCGCCGGAACGCGCGGGGCACTTCCGGCAGTGGACCGACGACATCCGGCACCTGGTCGGCGTCACACCCGACACCCACCGGATGGTCGCCGGATGGCCACTGCTCCAGCCCGACGGCTCCGACAACTGGGACCACGCGGCCCTGGACCGCTGCGACCGCGCACTCGACTCCCTGCTCGCCCTCGGCCTGCGCCCCTGCCTCACCCTGTTCGACCGGTCGCTGCCGGCCTGGCTGGAGGAGCGCGGGGGCTGGCTGGAGCGCGACACCGCCGAGCACTTCGCCGCCTACGCCGCCGAGCTGGGCCGCCGCTACGGCGACCGCGTCACCCGCTGGATCACCTCCACCGACCTGGCCGGACCCACCCTCGCCGACCACGTGGCCGGGATGTACACCCCGGGCCGGGGCATCGGCCGCGCCGGCCTGCCCGCGGTCCACCACATCCTGCTCGCCAACGGACTCGCGACCCGCGCGCTGCGCGCCGCCGGCGTGAGCGGCCGGATCGGGACCACGGTCACCCTCGTCGGCGGCTACCCGGCCACCGAGGACCCCTTCGACCGGCTCGCCCTGGACCGCCTGCTGAGCTGGACCAACCGCCTCTTCCTCGACCCCCTGCTGCTCGGCGAGCACATGGTGACCGAGGACGACGTCTCACCCATCGAGGACACCGACTGCGTACGCCTCGGAGACCTGGACGTCATCGCCACCCCGCAGGACCTGCTCGGCCTGTCCTGGCACACCCCGTTCCGCGTCACCGCACCGGAGAACCTCGCCCGCGCCCTGCCGGCCGACAAGTGCCAGAGCAGGCTCAACGAGGTCAACCGACTCCTCGTCGGCCTGGGCTTCGCGGTCGTCCCCTTCGACGACGTGGAGACGACGGCGTACGGCTGGCCCATCCTCCCCGAGGGCCTGGCCGACGCCGTCGCGGACCTCCACGACCTCTACGGGGACCTGCTGCCGCCGCTGTCCGTCGTCGACAACGGCATGGGCGACCTGGACCTCGTCGACGAGACCGGCCACAGCGACGACGCCCGCCGCCGGTCCCTGCTGCGCGCCCGGCTGTCCTGGCTGGGCCGGGTGATCGAGCGCGGTGTGGACGTCTGCGGCTACGAGTACTGGTCGGTGCTCGACAACCTGGAGGCGAAGTTCCGCTACACCCGCCTCTACGCGATGGCCGTCCCCGACCACGAGCCCCCGCCGCGCCCGCCGATGCCCTCGGACTGGCTGCGGGCCGGAGCCTTCGCAGGCCCCGAGGCACCGGGTCCTGCGGCCGGGCTGACCCTGGTCCCGCCCGGCCCCCGTGATCAGCGCGTCGGAGCCTCGTAGTCCCGGCCCCGGATCAGCCGCACCGGCGTGTAGACGAGCACGTCCTCGTCCCGCTGGTTGCGTACGGTGATCCGGCTGGTCACCACGCCCCGGCCGGGCTTGCCGGACGGCCGGGAGGCGGTGGTCTCCACGACGGCGTACAGCGTGTCGCCGACGTACACCGGGCCCTGCACGGTCAGCTCCATGTGCAGAAAGGCCAGGCCCGTGCCGTGCAGCACGTTCGTCTGCAGCACGAGCCCTTCCGCGATGCAGTACGTCAGCGCGCCCGGCACCAGCCGCCCGCTGTAGCCGCCGTCGGCCGCGTGCGAGGCGTCCCAGAAGAGCGGCTCGTTGAAGCCGCCCCAGGTGACGAAGTTGACCAGATCGGTCTCGGTGACCGTACGGCGGGCGGTACGGAAGACCTGCCCGACCGGCATGTCCTCGTAGGTCAACCCCCGTACCAGTGGGGGGATTTCAGTGGCGGTGGTGGGCTCTGCCGTCATCGCGCGCTCCTCGTGCCTCGTGCGTCCGTGGGTCACAGGTCGATCGGGTGCTTGTCGCCTACGCCCTCGAAGTCCGGGGCGCGCTTCTCGCGGTGGGCGGAGAGTCCCTCGACGACCTCGTGCCCGCCGAACCCGAAGAACTCCAGCCCCAGCGAGGCCTCGAAGAGCGGCTGGGCCGTGCGGTACCAGTGGTTGAGGGACCGCTTGGTCCAGCTCAGCGCGCTGGCGGGCCCGGCGGCCAGCAGGGTCGCGACCCGCAGCCCCTCGGCGTGCACGTCCTCGTCGTCCACGCACTTCGACACCAGGCCGATGCGCTCGGCCTCCTCGCCGGTCAGCGCCTCGCAGGTCAGCAGGTAGTACTTGGCCTTCGCCATCCCGCACAGCAGCGGCCAGCAGATCGCCGCGTGGTCACCGGCCGCAACTCCGAGCCGCGTGTGCCCGTCGACGATCTTCGCTTTGCGTCCGGCGATCGAGATGTCCGCCAGCATGCCGACGACCAGCCCCGCGCCGACCGCCGGGCCGTGGATCGCGGAGACCACCGGCTTCGAGCAGTTGATCACCCCGTAGACCATGTCCCGCGCCTCCCGCATCGTCCGGGCCCGCACGGCGTAGTCCTCGGTCATGGCCTCGATGGAGTCGAAGGTCCCGCCGGCCGAGAACGCCTTGCCGGCCCCCTGGACCAGCACCGCGCGGGTCTCCTCGTCCCGGTCGACGACCGGCCAGACGTCGGCCAGCTCACCGTGCATGCGCGGATCGACGGCGTTGAGGTTCGGCGCGTCGAGCACGATGCGGAGCACACCGGGCGCGGGCCGCTCGAAGGTCAGGCTCGTGAACGGGGCGTAGGGATCGGTCACGTCGCGCTCCTGGTGCAATCGGTGCGGATACTATAATTATCTAACTGTATCGAGAGGCGGGCGGCAAGCGTCCGGCACACGGGCGCACCGAGGACGGGAAGCTCGGCATGGATCTCACCTTCAGCGAGGAACAGGACGAACTGCGCACGGTCGTACGGTCGTTCCTCACCCGGCACGCCACCGAGGCGGACGTGCGCCGCCTGGCCGCCGACCCGCACGGACACGACCCGTGGATCTGGCGACGGATGGCCACGGAGATCGGACTCCAGGGACTCGCCGTACCGGAGGAGTACGGCGGCTCCGGCTTCGGCTACGTCGACCTCGGCGTCGTCTTCGAGGAGACGGGCCGCGCCCTGCTGTGCGCCCCGTACTTCGCCACCGTCGCCCTGGCCGCCGAGGCGCTGCTGCGCTGCGACGACGAGGCCGCCCGCGCCGACCTGCTTCCGGGCATCGCCGCCGGCGAGACGGTGGCCACGCTCGCCCTCACCGAGGACGCCGGGCGCTGGGACGAGCCGGGCATCCGGCTCACCGCCCGCGAGGAAGCGGGCAGTTGGCGACTCACAGGCACGAAGACCTACGTCCCCGACGGACACCTCGCCGACCTGCTCCTGGTCGCCGCCCGCACTCCCGCCGGCGTCAGCCTCTTCGCGGTCACGACCGCCGACGCCCCGGGCCTCACCCGCACCCCCCTCCCCACTCTCGACCAGACCCGCAAACAGGCCCGCATCACCTTCACGGACACCCCAGCCCGGCTGCTGGGCACCGACGGCACGGCCTGGCCCGCACTCGCCCGCACCCTCGCCACGGCAGCCGTCCTCCTGGCCGCCGAACAGGCCGGGGGAGCCGCCGCAGCCCTGGACGCATCGGTCGCGTACGCCAGGATCCGCGAGCAGTACGGCCGCCCCATCGGCTCCTTCCAGGGCATCAAGCACAAGTGCGCCGACATGCTCGTCGAGATCGAGTCCGCCCGCTCGGCCGCGTACGCCGGACTGTGGGCCCTGGACGCAGGCGACGAGACGGAGATCGCCGTCGCCGCGGCCCTCGCCCAGGCCTTCTGCTCGGAGGCCTTCACCAAGGTCGCCGGCGACACCATCCAGGTCCACGGCGGCATTGGCTTCACCTGGGAGCACCCCGCACACCTCTACCTCAAGCGCGCCAAGAGCTCCGAGGTTCTGCTCGGCACGCCCGCGTACCACCGGGAGCTGCTCGCCGCCCGGCTCGGCATCTGACACCCAGGAGAAGCAGACATGGAAGTGGACTTCGGGCCCGCCGTACGCGACTTCCGCGACGAACTGCGGGACTGGTTCGCGGACCACCTCGTGGGGGAGTTCGCCGAGCACCGGGGCGTGGGCGGCCCCACCGACGGCGCGGCCTGGGACGTACGCCTCGCCTGGGACCGCGAGCTGTCGGCCGGGAACTGGCTGGGCGTGGGCTGGCCTAAGGAGTACGGCGGACGCGGCCTCGGACTCCTGGAGGAGATCGTCTTCGAGTACGAGTACGCCCGCGCCGATGCCCCCTACCGCGCCACGGTCAACGCGCTCGACCTGCTCGGCCCGATGCTCCTCGCGATGGGCGACGAGGCGCAGAAGAAGCGCTTCCTGCCCCCGATCCTCGCCGTCGAGGAACTGTGGGGACAGGGCTTCAGCGAGCCCGGCGCGGGCTCCGACCTGGCGTCCGTCCGCACCCGCGCCGAGCGCGACGGCGACCAGTGGGTGGTCAACGGGCAGAAGGTGTGGACCTCGTTCGGCATCCACGCCGACTGGCTCTACGTCCTCACCCGCACCGACCCCGACTCCCGCCGTCACAAAGGCCTGACGCTGCTGCTCCTCCCGACCGACCAGCCCGGTGTGGAGATCCGGCCCATCCGCAACCTCGCCGGCCAGGACGAGTTCGCCGAGGTGTTCCTCTCCGACGCGCGCACCGGCGCGGACATGGCTGTCGGCGAGGTCGGTCAGGGCTGGCGCACCGCGATGGCCACGCTCGGCATCGAACGCGGCACCACCCTGCTGCCCCAGCAACTCGGCTTCGAGCGGGAGGCCGAGGCGCTGATCGACCTGGCCCGCGCGCGGGGCGCGCTCGACGACCCCATGCTGCGCCGCCGGATCCTGGACGCCTGGATCTCCGTACGCATCATGCGCACCACCAACCTGCGCACCCTCGCCGAACTGACCGCGGGCCGCACACCGGGCGCCCAGGCCACCACCGCGAAGCTCTACGCCTCGACCCGCCACCAGCAACTCGGCCACCTGGCCATGGAGTTGGCCGGGCCCGCCGGACAGATCGTCGGCGAGGACTACGAACTCGACACCCGGCAGCGCTCGTTCCTGCTCTCCCTCGCGGAGACGATCTACGGCGGTTCGAGCGAGATCCAGCGCAACATCATCGGGGAGCAGATCCTCGGCCTGCCGAAGGAGCCGCGGCCATGACCTCGATCGAGGACCGCCTCGACCGCGTCGAGTCGCACCAGGCCATCCAACAATTGCCCATCCGCTACGCCCTGGCCGTGGACGCCCGCGACCTCGACGCATGGGTGGGCTGCTTCCGCCCCGACGTGGACATGGGGCGCCACGGCCGGGGACGACAGATTCTGCGGCAGCACATCGAGCCCCTTGTACGCGGTTTCCACCGTTCGGTGCATCAAATCTGCGGCCACCGCGTTGAGTTCACCGGTCGCGACACCGCGACCGGCGCGGTCTACTGCCGCGCCGAGCACGAGGTGGGGGACCGGTGGATCGTGATGGCGATCTGCTACTTCGACGACTACGCGCGCGTGGACGGCGACTGGTACTTCTCCCGGCGCCGCGAACAGCACTGGTACGCGGCCGACGTGACCGACCGCCCCCAGGCGGTCGCATTCAACGGTTGGGAGGGCGCGGGAGAACCGGCGCTGCCCGATGCCTTCCCCACCTGGACGGCCTTCTGGAAGGAGACGTGATGGCACGGTTGTCGGGCAGGACGGCGTTGGTCACCGGTGGAGGACAGGGCGTGGGCCGGGGCATCGCCCTCGCGCTCGCGGCAGAGGGTGCGGCCGTGGTCATCACCGGCCGCACCGAGACCAAGCTGAAAGACGCCGCCGGGGAGATCGCCGAGCGCGGCGGGCGGGCGTACACCGTCGTCGGGGACGTGGGGGAGCGGGACGACGTCGACCGGATGGTGGCCGAGACGGTACGGGAGTTCGGCGGCCTCGACGTGCTCGTCAACAACGCCCAGTCCTCGGTGCAGCGACGGCTGGAGACGACGTCGTACGACGATGTCGAACTCACCTACCGCAGCGGGCCGTTGGCCGTCTTCCACGCGATGCAGGCGGCCCTGCCCCATCTGAGGGAGAGCCGGGGCAGTGTCGTCAACCTCGGTTCCTCGGCCGCGGTGCAGGGCGAGGCGACCTTCGCGGCGTACGCCATGGCCAAGGAGGCGATCCGTGGACTGAGCAGGGTCGCCGCGCGGGAGTGGGGGCCGTACGGGATCCGGGTGAACGTCGTCTGCCCGGCCGCGCTCAGCCCGGCGGCGGAGGACTATCTGGCCGCGCATCCGCGGAAGGCGGAGGAACTCGCTCGGGAGATTCCGCTGGGGCGGCTCGGCGCGCCGGAGGCGGACATCGGCAGGGCGGTGGCCGCGCTGGTGAGCGACGACATGGCCTATCTGACCGGTGCGACGCTGATGTTGGAGGGCGGCCGGACCCTGATCGGGTGACGTCCCCGAGGAGGGGAGGACCGGTCACTGTCCCCGTGTCCTCACGGACGAACGCGGATGATCGTCTTTCCCTTGCGTCGCTCGGTCGGATTGAGGGCGGCGACGGCATCGTCGAGGGGCGAGATGTTGTCGATGTTCGTCCGCAGCCGTCCGTCCCGCACCCGCTGCACGATCTCACCCAGTCCGGCACGATCGGCCTCGACGACGAAGTCCACCGCCAGGCCGGCAGCGGGCCGCGCCTCGACCGGGCCGACGATGGACACCAGCGTTCCTCCAGCCCTGACCAGGTCGGCGGACCGCTTCTGAATGCCGCCACCGATGACATCGAAGACCAGATCGACGCCACCCACGTCTTCCAGCGAGTCGTTCTCGAGGTCGACGAACTCATGCGCGCCGAAGTCGAGTGCCTTCTCACGGTCCGCGGCGCGTCCGGTGCCGATGACATGGGCGCCGGCCTCACGTGCGAGCTGGGTCACCATCGTCCCGACGGCCCCGGCCGCGCCATGGGCGAGGACGGTCTGGCCGGCCTGAAGGCGGCCGTGCTGGAACAGCCCCTGCCACGCGGTCAGCCCTGAGATCGGCAGGGAGGAGCCCACCGTGAAGTCGACGTCGCCGGGAAGCGGTGCGAGGTTGCGTGCTTCGATCGCCACGTACTCCGCCAGGGTGCCGTCACGGTGCCAGTCGGCGAGGCCGAACACCCGCTGCCCGACCGACAGCCCCGTCGTGCCGTAGCCGAGGGCGGTGACCACTCCGGCCAGCTCGTGGCCGGGGATCGACGGTGTCCTGTCACGGCCGGCGCGATCGGTCCAGGTCGATGGCCACTCCATCTCGGTCGGGACGAATCCCGACGCATGAATCCGGACGACGACGTCGTTGATCGCTGCCTGCGGCTCGGGCCGCTCCACCAGAGTCATCCCGGCCGTTCCCCCGGCCTGGTCCGTCACCACGATCGCTTTCATGGGAATCACTTCCTCGGCCATCTGCCTCTTCGGTGGAATTCTCGCAGGGATGGAAAGCCCGTTCGGCTATGCGAACGTCGTCATGTCTTCGACCTTAGGAGCGAAGTAGCCCAGGAGCGTGGTCCATTTCCATGGCAAATTCTTGGGCCACTCTGGGGCTCAGCCTGTACAAGCGGCTGGCGGAACCGGTCGAGGTCATGGCGCCGACCTCATGGGACGTCACACCTAAACGACACCCCGCGCACGCAGTCCCGCGAGCTGATCCTCCGTCACCCCGGCCAGCCCGCACAGGACTTCGGCCGTGTGCTCGCCCAGCGCGGGCGGCGGGGCGTAGCCCTCGACCGGGGTCGCCGTGAGCCGTATCGGATTGGCGAGCAGGGGCAGTGGGCCCGACACCGGGTCGTCGACCTCGACCAGCATCCCCCGGTGCCGGATCTGGGGGTCGGCGAACACCTCGGGCATCTCGTTGAACGGGCCCGCCGGCACGTCGTGTTCGTCCAGGAGGGCCAGCCAGTCGTCCCGGGTCCGGGTGCGCATGATGGCTTCGAGGACCGGCAGGATCTCCTCCCGGTGGGTGATCCGGGCGGAGGTCGTGGCGAACCGGGGGTCCTGGAGCAGGTCGGTGCGGTCGGCCGCCGTGCAGAACGCGGCGAACTGCTTGTCGTTGCCCGCGACGAGGAACAGGGGCTTGTCCGCGCAGTGGAAGGCCTGGGAGGGGATTCCGCCGTAGCCGCCGTTGCCGCGCCGGCGCGGAACCTCCCCGGAGACCAGGTAGTTCATCGCGAAGTGCGACAGCGAGGCCAGCCCGCAGTCCAGCAGGGAGAGGTCGACGAACTGGCCCTCGCCGGTGGCGTCCCGGTGCCGCAGCGCCGCCAGGACGGCCGTCGAGGCGTACAGGCCGGTGAGGATGTCGACCATGCTGACGCCGACCTTCATCGGCTCGTCGGGGTGCCCGGAGACGCTCATCATCCCGGACATGGCCTGGAAGATGCCGTCGTATCCGGGGCGTCCGGCATAGGGGCCGGTCTGGCCGAAGCCGGTGACCGACAGATAGACCAGGCGCGGGTTGAGCGCCAGCAGGCTCTCGTGGTCGAGGCCGTACTTCGCCAGCGTCCCCGCGCGGAAGTTCTCCACCAGGACGTCCGAGCGGGCGGCGAGCGAGCGGATCAACTCCTGCCCCTCTGCGGTGGCGTGATTGACCGTCACGGACCGCTTGTTGCGGTTGCATGAGAGGTAGAAGGCCGCGGTGTCCGTCCCCGGGGCGAACGGTGGACCGTACGTCCGTGAGTCGTCGCCGATGCCCGGCCGCTCGACCTTGATGACCTCCGCGCCGAGGTCGGCCAGCATCTGCGTGGCCAGCGGTGCCGCGAGGACGCGGGACAGGTCGAGGACGCGGATCCCGGCCAGGGCGGTCGACGGCATCGAGGTCTCCCTCTGTTCACAGGCATCGAATGAGTTATATAAATAATACATCTGGCGCCCTGGCTGCGCCTTGGGTGATTGCTTCAACTATCCAATTCATGTAACTATATGGATCGGCTGACCGGCCGAGACCGGAGGGCGTGCGGATGACCGTCGCGGCGAGGACCCTCACCGACCAGGAACAGCGCGAACGCCGCGAGTGGTTCCGGTCCCGCTGGGAGCGCGGCGTCGCGTTCAACCGCCTCTGCCGGGTGCGCATGGTCCGCTGGGACCCCGACGGCGTCGAGGTCGTCCTTCCCTACGCCGAGCAACTCACGGCCCACGAAGGCGTCTTCCACGGCGGAGTGATCTCCGCGCTCATCGACACCGCGGGCGCGGGAGCCGTGATCGCCGGGCACGACTTCCAGAAGGGGAGTCTGCTCAGCACCGTCTCGATGTCGGTGCAGTACCTCGCGCCCGCCCGGGGCCCGGAGGCCGTCGCCTACGCGCGCTGCGTCCGACGGGGCCGCAGGCTGCACTTCGCCGACGTCGACGTGATGACCGACGGGGTCGTCTGCGCCCGGGGACAGGTGGTGGTGACGATCTCCGGCGAGCGACCAGGTGTCGGCGAACCCATCCACCCCATCGACGACATCGAACCGCTGACCGAGGAGTGACGCGATGCCCGACGAACCCGACCGGGACCTGGTGCTGTACGAGGTCGACGAGGACGGTGTCGCCACCGTCACCCTCAACCGGCCCGAGCGCAAGAACGCGTGGAGCCTCCCCATGGAGCGCCGCTTCTTCGCCCTCCTGGACGAGGCCGCCACCGACCCCGCCGTCCGCATCGTGATCATCACCGGCGCCGGCCGGGCGTTCTGCCCCGGCATGGACGTCCAGCGGCTGGAGCAGAACGCGCAGCCGGGCCAGTCCCTCAACCTCCAGGCCCGCGTGCCCATGTACAGCAGGCGGAACATGCCCAAGCCGCTCATCGCGGCCGTCAACGGCGCCTGCGCGGGCATCGGCCTGGTCCAGGCACTGATCTGCGACGTCCGCTTCGCTGCCCGCGGGGCGCGTTTCACCACCGCCTTCACCCGCCGCGGCCTCGCCGGCGAGTACAACCTCCCGTACGTGCTGCCCCGCGTCGTCGGCCTGGAGAACGCCCTCGACCTCCTCCTGTCCGGCCGCGTCTTCGACGCCGACGAGGCGAAGCAACTCGGCCTCGTCAGCCGGGTGGTGGAGCCGGAGGACCTCCTTGACGCGGCCCGCGCCTACGCCCGCGACATCGCCCGCAACTGCTCACCGCGCGCGATGGCCGTCGTACGGCATCAGGTGTACGGCGATCTCGACCGGCCCTTCACCGAGGCGCTCGCCCGCTCCTACTCCGCGATGGAGTTCTTCGCGGGCTCGCCGGACTTCCGCGAAGGGGTGGCCAGCTTCGTGGAAAAACGGGAGCCCAAGTTCGAGGGACTGCCCCCGGACTTCGACCCGGACGAGGCCACCCGCGACGCGTTCCTGCCGTACTGACCGAGGAGAAGGACCGCTTCTGTGCGCACTGACCGAGGAGAAGGAAGATGACAGGGCAGCCGTTCCCCGTCGAGGCCGGGCACATCATGATGTTCGCCCGGGCCATCGGTGACGAGAACCCGGACTACGCCGGCGAGACCGCGCTCGCACCGCCCACCTTCACCATGGCGAGCGCCCACCACGATCCCGACTACCGGCTGCGGCCCAAGCCGGGGGAGGAGTGGTTCGGGTCCGGCGCCGGGCCCGGCGTGATGCCCGAGGGCGGTGGCGGGCTGCACGCCGAGCAGCACTTCGAGTACCACCGGCCGGTGCGCGCGGGGGAGACCTTGTACGCCACCACCGTTGCCGGACGCAGGTGGGAGAAGCGGGGCCGCACCGGCCTGCTGCTGTTCAGCGAGCGCATCACCGAGTACCGGGACGCCGACGGCGAACCGGTCGTCAGCGCCCGCACCGTGGCCGTCGTGCCCGAGGGCCCCGCAACCCGGAAGGACGCCCGATGAGCCTGAGCGTCGACGACGTCAAGGTCGGCGAGACCCGCGAGAGCGTGCTGGTCGACGACCTCAAGCGCACCCGGATCGTCCAATACGCGGGCGCGTCCGGCGACTTCAACCCGCTGCACACCGACGAGCGGTTCGCCACCGAGGTCGCGGGATACCCCGGCGTCTTCGCCCACGGCATGCTGACGATGGGCATGACGGGACGCGTCCTGACCGACTGGGTCGGCGTCGAGGCACTGCTGACCTTCGGGGTGCGCTTCAAGGCCCAGGTGTGGCCCGGCGACACCCTGACCGCCACGGCGACCGTCGAGTCGCTCGAGGACACGCCGGACGGCCCGGTCGCCCACTTCTCGCTGCGAACCGTCACCCAGGACGGCGCCGAGGTGGTCACCGGCACCGCTTCGGCCCTACTGGAGCCCTGAACCGGTGGGCGGCGAGGCGGAGTTCACCTGGACGGCGACGGTCGTCGCCGCCTACGACCACTCCCGTCCCGCCGTCCGGTTCGGTGACCTCACCTGGACCGGACACGAACTCCTAGACCGGGCGGCCGGCGCCGCGGACTGGCTGGACACCCTCGGCCTCGATCCCGGCGCCCCGGTACCCGCCCTGGCTACCACCTCCGCCGACGCCCTCGCGCTGGTCATCGGCGGCGCCGGGTCCGGCCACCCGCTCGCCCCGCTCGGCGTCCGTATGACGCCGTACGAGATCGCGGCCGTGGTCGAGGCATCCGGGGCCCAACTCCTCGTCGCGCAGCCAGAGTTCGCCGAACTCGGCGAACAGGTCGCCGAGCTGTCCGGCCGCCGCGCCCTCGTCGTCCCCGAACTCCGCCCGAGCACCAGGCCGTTGACCGCCGAGCCGGACGACCTCGCCGTCGTCCTGCACACCTCCGGCACGACAGGACTCCCCAAGCCCGTCCGCATGACCCAACGCCGCCTGGCCGCCCGCGCCCGCGTCAACGGCCGCCTCTGCACGCTCGATCCGGACGGTTTCTACGGGGGCAGCGCCCCCTTCCACCACATCGCCGGCCTCGGCAACATCGCCGTCGCGCTGGCCGCGGGTGCGCTGATCACCGGCCTGCCCCGCTTCACCGTCGAGGGCTGGGCCCTGCTGCGCGCACTCGGCGTCACCCACACCAGCATGGTCCCGGCGATGCTGGAGACCCTGCTGACGGCAGGCCAGGCGCACCACGAGACGCTGCGGGTCCTTCAGTACGGCGGTGCACCCGTACGCCCCGGCACCCTGCGGCGGACGTACGAGGCGATGCCCGGCGTCCGCATGCTCAACATGTTCGGGCAGACCGAGGGCTCGCCCATCAGCGTGCTCACCCCCGAGGACCACCGGGAGGCCGTCGCCGGCCGCACCGAACTGCTGCGGTCCGTGGGACGGCCCGCTCCCGGTGTCGAGCTGCGGGTGCGGGACACGGGACCGGACGGCGTCGGCGAGATCCACGCCCGCGCCGACCATTTCTTCCGGATCGACGCCGAAGGATGGCTGCACAGCGGCGACTTGGGCCGAGTGGCGCCCGACGGCTACCTGTACCTGTACGGCCGCGGCACCGACATGATCATCCGGGGTGGTGAGAACGTCCACCCGCTGGAGGTCGAGACCGTCCTGGCCGCCCACCCCGGCGTCGCGGACGTGGCCGTCACGGGCGCCCCCGACGAACGGCTCGGCCAGACCGTCGTCGCCTTCGTCGTGCCGGCCGACCCCGACGCCCCGCCCGAACCCGCCTCGCTCAGGGCGCACGCCCGCACCCGGCTGTCCGGATTCAAGGTCCCCGTCCGCTGGTGGTTCGTGGACCACCTGCCGCGCAACGCCAACGGCAAGGTCGTACGGCAGCGACTGCGCGAGCCCGGCCAAGGAGAAGCCCATGACTGACCACTCCGTCGTCGACCCGGAGAGCGTGGGGGTGGACCCGCACCGGCTGGACGTCCTGCTGCGCCGGATCCGGCTGGAGGTCGAGCACGGACCGCTGCCGTCGGCGCAGGTCGCCGTCGCCCGGGGCGGTCGCCTGGTGGCGTTCGAGACCTGGGGGGATGCCGGCCCGGACACCCGATACGTCCTGCAGTCCGTCGGGCGGTCGATCGTCGCCGGGGTCGTGTGGAAGCTGCTCGGCGAGGGACTTCTGCACCTGGACGAGCAAGTCGCCGCGATCATCCCGGAGTTCGCGCCGAACGGGAAGGAGACGGTGACCGTCGAGCAGGTGCTCACGCACACCGCCGGGTTCCCCTTCGCACCCCTCGGCTACCCGAAGATGCTGGACCGCGAGCAGCGGCTCGCCGCCTTCGGGCGCTGGCGGCTCGACACCCCGCCCGGCACCCGCTTCCAGTTCCATCTCACCGCCGCCGCGTGGCTGATCGCCGAGATCGTCGAGCGGCGCACGGGGCTGCCCTTCGCCGACTACCTCCACGAGCGGATCGCCCGGCCGCTGGGCCTCACCTCGATCGAACTCGGCGTCCCGGTCGACCAACAGCCGGGCACCGTCGCTCCGATGACCGCCACCGACCGCACCGACGACACCCAGGAACCCGACCCCTGGGGACCGTGGTACCTCGCCGACCCCCGCGTCCTGGCGGCCGGCGAGCCCAGCCACGCCCTGGTCGCCACCGCCGCCGATGTCGCCCTGTACTTCCAGGCGTTGGAGCACTCGGGCCTCTGGAAGCCGGAGGCGGTGGCGGAGGGCACAAGGATCCGGCTGACCCAACTCCCGTACGGGGAGCAGATCTACGGGGGTGGCGGCAACAGGCGTACCAGCATGGGCCTGTTCGTGACGGTGGCCGGTCCGGACGCCGGCAGCCAACTACCGTCCACCGGCTCGCCGTTGCTCTTCGGCAGCGCGGGTGCCGCCTACCAACTCGGCTTCATGGACCCGGAGTCCGGCCTGTCCTTCGCCTGCCTGAGCAACGGCTATCCGCTCGCCGGCTACGACCACTCCCGGCGTGGCACGGCGCTGCTCACCAACATCGCGAACCTGGCGGGGGCAAGCGGGGTTCAGCGGCTGATCAGTTGCTGCGCGTTGTTGTACATGATGTCGTCCTGGACCGACTCGTCCAGCTCCGCGAGGAGCTTGCGGTAGTCGGCCGGGTTGGCGATGCCCTCCGCGTGCGGGAAGTCCGAGCCCATCACGATCGACTCGTGGTAGCCGAGCCGCTTGACCAGGCTCGGGATGTCGTCCTCCGGATAGGGCACCACACGGATGTGCTTACGGAACACCTGGCTGGGGCGCTCCGCCAACTGGCCGCCGATCCAAGGGCCGTTGCGGCCCATGCCGCGGCTCTTGTCCATGTGCCGGACGAAGTGGGGCACCCACTCGGCGCCGAACTCCGAGACCAGGACGTTGATGTCGGGGAAGCGCCCGAAGAGGTTGTCGAAGATCAGCGCGGACAGCGTCTCCTCGATCGGGCGCTGGCCGTAGGTGTTCATCCACTGCCAGGCCGACATCCGGAAGTGGATCGGGCTCGCGTCGTGGCCCCAGGCGGGGGCGACGTTCGAGTTGTAGTAGAACTCGCTGATGTGGTAGCAGACGCTGGCCTTGGCCTCGTTGACCAGTTTCCAGAACGGGTCGAAGTACGGGTCGCCCGGCGAGCGGCCGTACTGCGGCCCGGTCGGCAGCATGATGAACCGGGCGCCCTTGTCCAGGACGTACTCCAGTTCCTTGACCGCGCTGTCCAGGTCGCGCAGCGACAGCAGCGCGGGGGAGTAGATGCGGTCCTGGTGGTTGAAGCCCCACACCTCGTTCATATAGCGGTTGAACGAGTGGTAGTTGGCGTAGAGCGGCTCGACGCCCTGCACGTACTCCTCGGCGACCAGTGCCCAGCCGCCCGGGTAGATGATCGTCTGGTCCAGGCCCTGCTCGTCCATCACGCGCAGCCGGGCCTCACGGTTCTGGTACGACTCGTGCATCGGCTCGAACTGGTACGTCTCGTCGGGGTTGCCCGAGGCCATCGCCTTGAGCATCTCCTTGAGCGAGCCGGGCCGGTAGACCTGCCCGAACTCCGGCTCCAGACAGACCACGATCCGGTCCCCGGCCAGGATGACCTCGCGGCCGTCCGGGAGTGTCACCGGGGCCACCGCCTGGCCGAGGAACTCCTTCGGGAGGTAGCGGGTGAAGGAGTCCCGTTCCTCGTACATGTGCTGGTCGCAGTCGAAGATTCGCTTGCGCTGTTCGGCCATGGCCGTCGCCTCCGGACCCCAGATCTATTCAGTACGCCTCCTATAATTATCTAACTGTTTCGGAGGCGCAAGGGGTGAGGGTGGGAACGGCTCGGTGATCCTCGATCCGCCCGGTCAGTCGATGAGTTCGAGCA
The DNA here is from genome assembly GCF_036227225.1 of Streptomyces sp. NBC_01478. Classification (GTDB taxonomy): domain Bacteria; phylum Actinomycetota; class Actinomycetes; order Streptomycetales; family Streptomycetaceae; genus Streptomyces. Next base: position 11,683,628 of record NZ_CP109444.1, read on the forward strand.
CCGTCTTGGGGCCGGCTCCGTTCACCACGTCGTCGGCGCCGCTGATGTGGCGCTGCCACAGCTTCTCGGCCTCGTCCGCCTTGCCGGACTCGATCAGGCCGACCAGGCGCACATGGGCCCGGTGCCCCTTCAGGGCCTGTGCCTTCTGAGTCGCGGCGTCGGTGGCGGCCGCGGTGTACGAGGCGTTGGCCCGGTCGATGATGTTGCGCAGCATGCCGCACAGGAGGATCAGCGTCTGGTTGCCGGTCAGTTCGATCAGCAGGGCGTGGAAGGTGTCCTGGGCCTCGACCAGGCCCAGCGGGTCGTCCAGGACGGTCTTCTCGGTCGCCACGGCGTCCCGCAGGCGCTTGATGTCGTCCGCCGTGTGCTTGGCGGCCAGTTGGCGCACGCACGGCGGCTCGATGAGGGCCGCGGCGCGGTAGACGTCGCCCAGGGTGGCGCCGCGGTATTCGAGGATCAGACCGGCGAAGCGGGCGGCGACATCGGAGTCAGGCGCACTCACCCGGGCGCCTCCGTGCGCACCGCGCCGCACGGTGATCAGCGACTCCGACTCCAGGACGCGGAACGCCTCGCGCAGCGTCGGCCGTGAGATGCCGAACTGCTCCATCAGCCCTGACTCCGGCGGCAAAGCGTCGCCGGGCTTCAGCTCGCCCCGTACGATCTGGCGGCGCAGCTCCGCCGCGACCAGCTCGGCGGTCTTCGGGACACGCACCTGGCGTCCGACGCGGCCACGCGCGGGGACGGGCACGGTGGGCGTTTCTGCGCGGGCTGCCTCGGCCACGGCGGGCTCCTCCGTCATATAGCAAAATGAATCGTCTTAGTGCATCGAGGGTACCAGGTCAAGATCTGGATGATCTTTCCTTGGCCGGGCCCGATCTGGTGCCCGGACCGTGGTTGGGTATATAGATGATTCATCTAGCTATAAACCTGAACGGGCTCTGGGAGTGACCTCGATGAACGAGCATGCGGCCCCGGTGATCCTCAGCGAACTGACCGACGACGGGGTCATGCTGCTCACCCTGAACCGGCCCGAACAGCACAACGCCTGGACGCTGGAGATGGAATTGCTCTACAACGAGCTGTTCGACCGCGCCGAGGCGGACCCGGCGGTACGGGCCGTCGTCCTCACCGGCGCGGGACGAAGCTTCTGCCCCGGGATGGACATGAGCGTCCTGGACGGCGCGTCCTCCGGGGCGCGCCCGTGGCCGACCGACCGGCTGCCGCCGCGCACCCGGCCCATGTCGTTCCCCAAGCCGCTGGTGGCCGCCGTCAACGGCGCCTGCGCCGGCATCGGCTTCAACCAGGCACTCATGTGCGACGTGCGGTTCGCCGTGCCGGACGCCAAGTTCGCCGCCGCGTTCAGCGCCCGCGGCCTGGTGGCCGAGGACGGCGTCTCGTGGCTCCTGCCACGGCTCGTCGGCTACGGGAACGCGAGCGACCTGCTGCTGTCCTCACGCCGGATCACCGGAACGGAGGCGGAGGCGATGGGCCTGGTCAACCGTCTCGTCGAGCCGGAGGAACTGCTCCCGGCGGCCCTCGCGTACGCCACGGAACTCGCCCGCTCGGCCAGCCCGTACGCGATGTCCCTGATCAAGCGGCAACTGGCCGACGACCAGGCGAGAAGCTTCACCGAGAGCCGCGACGCCGCCGCCGCGCTGCTGGCCACGGCGAAACGCGCCCCGGACTACCGCGAGGGTGTGCGCAGCTTCATCGAACGCCGACAGCCGGAGTTCGCCGGGCTGGGGGAGAACGTGCCGGAGCCGGCGGAGGCCTCGTCGTGAGCCGCGCCGAACTCCCGCTGCACCGCCGGACCATCACCGTCACTGCCCACCAGGAGCCCGGCAGCGAGGAGATCTCGGTCGAGGCGGAGCTGCGCGACGAGCGGCCGTGGGCCGAGCCGGCAGCCGCCGACATCCATCGAATGGTGCTGGCGGTGCGGGTCCGCCTCGCGGACATGACCATCGTGGCCGCCGACGCGGACATGCTGACGTTTCCGCATGCCGAGTGCCCGCTCATCACCCCGGTCTTCGGCAGCCTGGTCGGCCTGGGCGTCGCCGCCGGATACAACCGGGCGATCCAGGAGCGGTTCCGCGGCGTCCTGGGCTGCTCCCACCTCTACGAACTGGCCCGGGTGCTCGGCCCGGCCGTGGTGCAGGCGGCCATGTCCGCCAACGCGCGCCGCCGTGACGCGGGCGAGGTCGCGAACGGCCCGCGCGCCACGGCCGGGGTGCTGAACAGTTGCCACATCTGGGCGCCGGACGGCGTGGGCCTGCGCAAGCTCGACGCGGGCTGGCGCCCGGGGAGCGGGCCGCGCCCGGTTCCCGGACTCGGGACGTTCGAGACGCGAGAGTGAGTCCGCGGGGCTGAGGGGCGGTTACGAGAAGGCGGGGCCTGGGTGGTCGCGGCCGACCGCGCGGATGCGGAATCGGCCCGGGTGGGCCTACTTGGAGCCCTCCGGCGCGGCGGCAGCCGCTGACTGACCGCGACCTGGGGTGCCGCCGAACCGGCTTCGATCAGCCGCCGTTGAACCTGCCTTAGCTTGTTCTTTATGGCCTGAGCCGCTTTGAGAGTGCGTGACGCGACCCGATGAGACGCTGAGTAGGGTTGTGCTCATGGCCAAGGGGATGGGGCGGCTGCCCAAGGTGGATCTGGACAGCGGCGTCGAGGACGTGACGCTGTCCATCCTGGAGTGGCTTGGCGAGCAGGGAGTCGGCGCCATGATCCGGGTCGACGCGGAGCGCATGCGTGACGGTCAGCCGGCGTGGACATTCGCTGCTTCAGGTGGGCCGCTCGACGGTGGGATGAGAGCCGACGGGGCCTCGGTCGCCGAGTGCATGGGCATGGCACTGCTTCGATTGCGCGAGGCCGGGCTGGCTGTTCCATTCTGACTTCGTGCTCCGTCCCTGAGCTGATCGCGTTCGGTGATGCTTTCGGGGAGTCTGGTGGTCTTTCCCACGTCGTAGCGGGTGGCGGGGTGCCGGTTTTTCGAGCCGGGTGGCCTGCCGGGGCCCGGTCGGCTGGGTTTGGGTGCACGCGCCGGGCAAGGCAGTTTCGGGCGGAGGTTCCTGAACGCCCGGCGGATCGGGGCCGGGGTGAGTCGGCCGGGCCCGGCGGGCTTCTCCCGGGGGTGGCGCAAGTCGGCGGCGGCCTCGCGCAGGAGGCGGATCTGGGTGTGGGCGGCGATGATCAGCCAGGTCCAGCGCTCGTCGGCCTCGGGGGTTCGCAGCTTCGGACGGGTCCACCCGAGGGTCTGTTTCACCAGCCTGAAGAGGTGCTCGATGTCGAACCTGCGCAGGAACGCCTGCCAGCGCACGTCGACGCCCTCGCTGTTCAGGCCGGTGGCGGACGACCAGAGCCAGAGCGGGAGCGGGTCGCCTCCGCCGGGCAGGCGGTCGACCTGGAGGCGGATCAAAGTGCCTTCGATGATGGGGAGTTCGCCGGTGTGGTCGATCCAGGCGGAGCGGGTGGTCAGGCGGGGGTGGATACGGTCTCAGGCCATCGCTCGGGCAGTGCCGTACCGGTCGGTGACCTGCATGGTTGCCGCGTCCGGCTCGCCCCAGGTGTCCGGCTTGGCGAAGCGGAGCTCCTTGCCGTGCTTCGGCGGTCGCCCGCCCTGGGGGTAGGACAGGGCGTACTCCTTGAGCGAGGGCGTCGGCCGTCGCATGACGCGGTCGGAGTGCATGCGCCCAAGGACCTCGACGGGGAGCCCGTCGAGGAGGTGGGCCATGCGCGGGGCGTCGTAGCCGGCGTCGAAGACAATGAGCTCTTTCCAACCTCGGTTTGAGGTGGTTGAGGCGGATGGCGAGGAAGGCCCGGGGATGAAGGGCCGCAGTCCTCACTGGATGCGACACACTCGCCACTTCAGACACGAAGGGCGTACAGCCCTTTCGCGTTGGAGAGGCGATATCTCATATCCCGTCCTCAATGTTCGGGACATCGTCCCGCCGACTGATTACACGAGGCGGTGGCCACCGTCGGCGTGCAGGACGGTGCCTGTGATGAAGCCGTTGCGCATCAGCGCCACGATGGCGTGGGCGATGTCCTCAGGGCGGCCGACGCGGCCGACGGGGAGGGCTTCGGCCTTGGCGGCCAAGGTTGCGGCCTTGCCGCTGCCTGAGATGAGATCCCACACCGGGGTGTCGACCCAGCCAGGGGAGATCACGTTCACCCGGATCGGGGCCAGCTCCAAGGCGGCCGCGCGGGCGAACGAGGCGAGCGCTCCGTTCACGGCCGCGACCATCGAGCCGCGCGGGCTGGGACGGTATGCGGCGATGCCCGAAGTAAGGGTGATCGATCCGCCGGGCCGGAGGGCAGGGGCGGCGTGCTTGGCGAGGAGGACGGCACCGATGAGCTTGGAGTCGAGCACCCCGCGGGCCGTGTCCACGTCGAACTCGGCGATGGGCTGATAGGCGCCGACCCCGTCGACCGCGGTTGTTACAACGTGGTCTGCGGGCTCGTTGAAGAGGCGCGCGACGTCGTTCTCATGGGTGATGTCGGCCTGAACGGTCCGTACGCGATCCGACGCAAGAGAGCGCGCCGCCTCTTCCAGGCGTTCGGGGGAGCGGGAGGCGATGGTGACCTCGGAACCCTCGGAGAGCAGGGTCTCGGCCAGCGCGAGTCCTATGCCGGAGCTACCGCCGACGATGATGACGTGTTCTGTGGTCATGGCCCTACCGGATCATCGAGCGTGATCGTGCGTCCACGTCGTGTTATCGAAGGGTCGTTCGGCGCAGACTAACGTTCCTGGTCAGAGTGGGCAGGAGGGCGCGGAGTGCCGGATTGTGGCTGTCCGTGCGCCATGCGGCGGCGTACGTGATCGACAGCGGGGCGTTCCGGAGCGGCCGCCAGACAAGGTCGGGCGGCGAGACGGCGCGAGCCGAGCTCAGGCTGAACGCAGCGGGCCGCAGCGGTAGCACGGCGCGCAACTGCGCATGAGGCATCGCGCTCTCGCTGAGAGCGACATCGGCGCCGAGGGCGTGCAGGCGGTCCACCATCGCGTCGTGCACGTCGGGCGCGAACTCTCTCGCGAAGAGGATCAGTTCACGGCCGGCGAGATCGGTCGGATCAACGACCTCTCGTGCGGCAAGCGGATTGGCCGCCGACATCAGCACGCCCAGCTCCTCCTCGGCGACCTCCACCCGTTGTACGCCCTCGGGCGACGCGGACGGGACGCGCAGCAGTGCGAGGTCGACCTCGCCGCCCTCCAGCATCGCGAGCTGCTGCGCGGTCGTGCCGCCCAGCAGTGTCATCCGGCAGCCCGGCACGTGGTCGGCCAGAAGCTCCTCGATCTGTCCCGGGAGCCACGGCGGCACCCCGTTCAGCAGCCCGAAGCGCAGTACCGGGTCGTCGACACCCGCTGCGCGGCGCGTCTCCCGAAGTGCGTGGTCGGTCGCTCGCAGCGCCTCCTTGGCCGTATGAAGCAGGACCTCTCCCGCGGGCATCAGCCGTACGCCGCGACTGTGCCGGACCAGCAGCGGCGCGCCGATCTCGCGCTCGACCGCCTTGATCTGCTGGCTGAGCGTGGGCGTGGAGATGTGTAGTCGCTCGGCCGCGCGCCCAAAGTGCAGGGCCTCCGCGACGGCAACGAAGTAGCGAAGCTGCCGAAGTTCCACTGGCACATCGTACGAAGATCAACGCAGGCACCACATCGGTGGACGCTTGTCCCGGGCATCAGGTCGGGGAGTACAACCATTTTGCCCCGCAGTGCCCAATCCATTTAAGAGAGCCCGGCGGTAGGCGTCACTTGAGTCTTCTGGTGGTGGGTAGGTGTCCCAGCGGTAGCGCGGCGGACGCGCGTGCGGAGCGTGACGAGTACGCATGGCCGCGCCCGGCTGATCCGTAGATCCTCGAACGTCGGCTGAAGCCTGGCCGGGCGGGCGGCTGCTGAAGGGTCAGGCGGCGGGAACCGCCTGCGGATAGAGCACGCTCGGGTCGGCGGACAGGGCCGCCTTGAGCTGGACGCAGTTGTTGTCGGCGAGGATCTCCATCTTCGCGGCCTCGATACCGTCGAGGGCGGCGCGCACGACATCGGCGGGGTCGTTCTTCTCCACGTCCCACCCGGCCATCATGTCGGTGTCGGTGCTGGCCAGGTGCAGGCCCGTCACCGCGGTTCCCTGGCCCGCGAGTTCGAGGCGGATGCCGTTGGTGAGGCTCCACGCCGCCGCCTTCGCCGCGCTGTAGGCGTTGGCCCCGTCGTAGGCGAGCCAGGACATCGCCGACAGGACGTTGAGGATGGCCCCGCCGCCATTGGCGGCCAGGACGGGGGTGAACGCCCGGACCACGTTGAGGGTGCCGAAGTAGTTGGTGTCCATCTCCAGCCGGATCTTCTCGGGGTCCCCTGTGACGAGGTTCTGCTGGGTGAAGACGCCGGCATTGTTGATCAAGAGGGTGACGTCCGGGGCCGCGCCCGCCGCAGCGGCGACCGAAGCCGGATCGGTGATGTCGAGCCGCAGTACTTCCGCGCCGGGGAGGTCGACGAGGCGGGGGGTGCGCGCGGTCGCGTAGACCTTGGTCGCGCCCCGGTGCAGGAGCTGTTGGGCGAAGTGCCTGCCGATGCCGCGGTTGGCGCCGGTGACGAGGGCGACGGAACCGGTGATCTTCATGGGGACTCTCCTGGCAGTGGTGAGGTGATTCCTGTCCGGGCTGTTCGCGGGTTACGCTAGAACCTGACGTTGACGTCAGAGGCAAGAAATGTGATCCAGGTCACGGAGGGGGCGTTGATGCGCATCGGTGAGCTGGCCTCAAGGGTGGGCGTGAGCGTGCGGGCACTGCGCTACTACGAAGAGCAGGACCTGCTGGCCTCGGCGCGCAGCCCCAGCGGCCAGCGGCAGTACCCGGACAGTGCGGTCGACCGCGTCCAGCTGATTCAGCAGCTGTACTCCGCAGGGCTGTCGAGCAGGGCGATCGTGGAACTGCTGCCGTGTGTCGAGACCGGTGACGTGACCCCCGAGCTGCTCGACCGGCTGTCGGCCGAGCGGGGCCGCATCGATGCGCAGGTCAGCACCCTGGTGAAGACCCGGGACCGGCTCGACGCCATCATCACCACGGCTGCCACAGCCAGGAGCGCGGGCCGGCCCTGCCCTCGTTGAGCAGCGCGCCTTCCCCAGACGTGCGGCAGCGCGCCCGACGCAGACGGGCGCCCGTCAGCAGGCGTCACTCGAGCCTCTTGGTGGTGGACCGTCCGTCCCAGCGGCAGAGCGGGGTCGCGCGGCGGATGAGCATGCGGAGCGTGACGATTGCGGCGGACAGGTAGAGGTAGAAGTCCACAACGCACTGGCGCTTCTCGGTGCAGCGGTGGAGCTTGCCGAAGCCGTTCATCGATGCGTGGCTCCGCTCCACGACCCACCTCTTGCCGGTCTGGATCGGTGCGGGCACGCCCTTGCGGGCGATCTCGCCGGTGAAGCCCAGTTCCTCGAGCGCGGCTCGGGTCTTGTCACTGTCCGCCCAGCAGTTGGCGCCTGCGTCGGCGAGCGCGTCGACGATGTCGTGCTCGCGGGCCGCACGGACACTGTGGACAGCCCCGGGGAGGGCCGGCGAGGCCCACAGCAGGCGACCGAAAGGGTCGGCGATGACCTGCACGTGCATCCCGTGCTTCTTATGCTTGCCCGAGTGGAAGGGCCGGTCGGCGGTAATACGGTCCATCGGGAGCAGCGTTCCGTCCAGCAGGACGAACGCCTTCATCGACGCCGCCCGGGCTGCCTCGGCGAGTGTCGGGGCGAGGTCTGCCAGCAGGTCGACCGCTTCGGTGATGTAGCGGTAGGCGGTGGTCGTACCGATGCCGAACCCGGCCGCGAGCTGGGCGTAGGGGTGGCCGTTGCGGAGATGGGCGAGGGCGGGTAGACAAGCACGTGAAGCCTCTGGTGGAGACGGTTCTCTTGGTCGAAAACCCGTCTACCAGGGGCTTCACCTGTCTGTCAGCTCAACTGCCCAGCTCAGTCGACAGGTTGGAAAGCGCTCAATGAGGATGTCACGGTCGCCGACATGCCAACGGCCCATCTCGATGCGGTCGGTGACCACCCGGCGGAGCTGGGCAGCGGTGACCTCGGCGACGTCGTCGACAGGCTCGAGACGGACGGCGTCCAGGAGCTGGCACCAGGACGTCCGGCCCGATTCGAGGGCGGCGACGAAGGAGCACGGCCAGCCGGGGACGAACTGGTCCGAGGACCGTCCGCTGCGGCCGTAGACATGGCAGAACAGACGGTCCGCGCTGGTCGGCGCGTCGGGTCGGAGCCAGTTGCTGACGTCGACGGCCAGGACCAGGTGCCCGTCGGCGGCCCGCGGCATCGGCAGACCAGCCAGCACCTGCCGCAGACCGATGCACGTCCATGTTCCCGCTGTTCAACGCCTCGTACATCGCGCCGTGCCCACGCCGGTGCTCGGCCGTCAGCGTCAGATTCACCGGCGTGGTCACCGGCCCGTCCGCGCACAGCACCGTGTCGGTCAGCTCGAACAGCGTGTCCCCGCGCACGGTCAGACTGTCGAAGAAGTCGTTCCGGAAGTGTGATGCCACCGCGCACGCTTCGCGCCGGACATCGTGATGCAGCAGACGCATTCCCCCCACGGCCTTCGTACTGGTCAAGTGCCTCTTTGGTCGGAGCACATGATCAGACGGAGGCCGTGTTCACGTCCCCGGAATCCCTGTATGAGTGATCACGTTCGGGGCATCGTTCGAGGTCAGACCATTAAGAACAAGCTAAGTGCCTGTTTCTCAACCTCCGGTATGGATCTTTGAGTGGGTCTAGTCTGGTTTGGTGGCCGGGATCGGTGGGCCTGTACGCGGGCGGCGTTGTCCGGGCTGTGGTGACTGGCTGAGGCTTGGTGCCAGGCCGCGGGCGGTTTTCTGCTCAGATGTGTGTCGCTCCAGGCAGTGGCGCCGGCTGCGGCGGGTGAAGCTTCGTACAGCCGCGCTGGAGCGGGACGAGGGCCGGCGGGTGTGTCCGGCGTGCGGGGCGGTTTGGGTGGCCGGGGTGGATCACCGCAGCAACGCGGTGTAACGCTCGGCTCGGTGCCGTCGGAGAGCGTGGGCGCTTCGGAAGCAACCGTTCGTCCAAGCGTCCGGATAAATGCTTCCGCGAACGGTTCATGTGTCCGATTTGCTTTCGGGCGGTCAGTTGCTGTCATTGCTGGTGTTGGATCTCGAAGTGGGCTCATTCTGGCGGGAGTTGGGCCGGGGTGTTGTCGCCGGTGGTCCGGTCTGCCGGACCCTTGCCCGTGAGAGATGGTGAGGCGTCATACCCACCGCGACGATCGGCCACATACCCCGCGAGCGCTACGAGCAGATCATTGCTGGCGACCGGGAACTGGTCGGGCAGATGCAGCGCATCCAGTTCGCCATCGGGGACCACGCGCTGGAGATCGAGCCGACGCAGCCGCTCGGCGGCGCCCATCCGGCCTCCGGCGAGGACCTGTTCAGCGTCGAAGCCTCCTTGCAGACCTACGCCGATGACCTGGGACTGGCACTGAGGACCGTCCGCAACTACCGGTTCGCCGCCCACCGCCGGCCCGAAGAGCAACGTCGTCACGGCGTCTCCCACAAGGTCCACTGCATCCTCGCGTCCATCGGGGACGACACCGAGCGCTTCGACGCGATCGGCGCCCCTCCACTGGACGAGCGCGTCAAGGTGCGGCGCTGGACGACAGGCCTGGCCAAGAAGCACGTCGGGCAGAGCCCGGACCGTCCCGAGACGCCTGCGCAGAAGGTGGCGGTCATCCACCGCCTGGCACACGACGACGAGATCGCCGCACAGGTGACCGCGGACGTGCGCGCGCGCCGGCCAGCGGTGGCGGCCAAAGTCGTCGCGGACGACACCGCCCGGCACATGGTCAACAAAGCGCAGACCACACAGCACAAGACGGAGGTCGTGCACGACCTCATTGAGGACGCCACCGTGGCGGCGCAGGTCGCCTCGGACGTGCTGCGCCGGCCGGAGGTCGTTGTCAGGGTGGTCGCTGACGACACCGCCCGGCACGCGGTGAACCGGGCCCAGACCGGCCGTTCCCAGCAGCAGGCGGACGCCTTCCGCCGGGAGACACCGGCGGGGCGGGCAGTGCGGAAGATCGAGCGGACCGAGGAGTTCCTGGACCTGGTTGGCGCCTGCCACCGGTTCGTGTCCGCGTGCGGGAAGACGGTTCCCCAACTGCGCGACCGGCACCTGACCGGCGACGAGCGGGCCGTCCTTTCGCAGAACGTCGCACGCTGCCGGGCCGTCCTGGACTGGATCGAGACCGCGGCCGAGACCGGCGAGGTCGACATGGACGAGGAACTCGACCGCATCCTGCGGGGCGAGTAACCGTGGCCAAGCGCTCCCCGGCAGCGGAGCGCCACGCCGACCTGATCCGCACCGCCCTGCTAGAGGTCGCGCCCGCCGGCATGGCCCTCACCCGGCTGATGGGCGCGTGCGAACGCAGCCCGCTGGCAGACCAGACGGGGCTTGGCCACGCTGCGCGACCCGTGCGCCGAACGCGGCTGGCCACCCGTCGTCTGGGGGCAGGAGGTGGGCTATCACTTCTGCGCGAGCGAGGCCGAGCTGGAGGAGTGGGAGCGGGCCTGGCTCAGCGAGAAGCTCACCCAGTTCCGCCAGATGATCACGGGCACGATCGGCCCGTACCTGGCCCGATTCCCCAAGAGCACGTGGGCCGGCTACCTCAGCGACCAGATGAAGGCCATCGAGTCGAACCTTGCGATGGTCGCCCGCCCACCACGCTGACACCGACGCGGCCAGGACGCTCACCGAAGAATTCAGGAGACCGGGGTCCGGCCCACGCGTCCGCAGGGCTCCCCACCGGGCCGGGCCCCACCCTCCTGATGCGCGAGTTCCGCTACCCCTCCGACATGACCGATGCCGAATGGCGCCTGATCGAGCCGCTGTTGCCCCACCCGGCCTGCCAGCAGCCGAGCGGCGTTCACCCCGAGGCCCACCCCGGCGGGAAATCGTCGACGGCATCCGCTATCTGGTCGACAGCGGCATCAAGTGGCGCTCCATGCCCATCGACTTCGCGCCCTGGCGGACGATCTACGGGTTTGCGCGGCGCTGGGCCGCCGCCGGGGTCATCGGTGTGATCCGCGACCAGTTCCGCCGCAGGATCCGCATCGCCCGTGGGAAGACACCCCGCGCGGCCTCCGCGATCGTCTACTCGCAGAGCATCAAGGCCTCCGAGACTGTCGGCAGGGACACCAGAGGCTGGGACGAAGCCAAGGAAATCAATGGGAGGAAAAGGCAGCTTGTCTGCGGCAACAGAGGTCTGGTGCTGCTGGTGATGGTCGCGGCCGCCAATGTTACCGATCGGGATGCCGCCAAGGAATTGCTGTTTCGTCTCGTTCTCACGCACCCCGAGATCGCCATTGTCTGGACCGACTCCGCCTACGCCGGAAAGCTCGTGACCTGGGCCAAGACCTACCTCGACATCACCATCAAATGGGCGGCCGTCACCTTGATGACGAGGCGCCTCACCCGCCGTAAGGATCGCCCAGCCGAACGGCGCGATATCGCCTCGTGCTATCTGGCACAGGCGGCCTGATCATTAAGGCTTCGCAGATATCCTGCCAAATGAGACTCCGGAAAACGGATCGACATCATCCTTTTGTAGTCCTTGGAGGACACCCATGGATACCGTAGTTGGTGTTGTAGCCAGCCTTTTCGGCGTTCTAGTCGGTGCATCCCTTGCCCGACGTGTAGCCGATAGCCAACGCCGACTAAATTTCACCTTTGATCTTCACCGAGAATACAACAGTTCAGACATGATCCGGGCACGTCACGAGGCGGCAGAACTACTCAAGAACCATCCTGGGCTGGACTATGGGGAACTCAGGGAGCAGGTGGGCTACTCCGGCGCGGCCGACCTTGATCAAGTAATCTACTTTTTCCAAAGATTACAGATCTCCATAGAATACGGGGCTGTTCAGGGGAAATATATATCCCGCCTCTTCGGGGATTCTTTCTCGTGGTGGTACGAGCAGACCTTTCGCGCCATGCTCGTGCCCACGGCGACTGAAATGGGCGCTGATATCGACGCCCTGCAGCGTTGGATGGTCAACCATTCCACTGAGGGCCAACGCCAGTCCTGGCGGGGCGCCAACGTTGACGCCTGGAGGAGGCGCGATTCCGGAACGTCGTAACAAGGAGCCGGGGTAATGCAGTTGGGGTAGATTTGCCTGGTTACGCCTTCTTGGCAAATTGTCAACCGTATGGGATGCAGGGTGGGGGAAGGTGACCGGCCTGGCAACGGGCGTAACTGCGTAGCTGACGGCACTGGCCAGGTGTGCGCCTGGTCGGCCAGGTGGGATGTTCGATGGGAAATGATCTGAGCACGTTACTGGTGGCTGCGACAGGTATTGCCGGCACCCTCTTTTCGCCAATTATCACACTCCGTTTGTCCGCGCGGTTACAGCAGGACCGGATGCAAGCGGAGAGGGAATTGGCTCTAGATGTGCGACGGGACGCGAAGGAAAAAGCGGCCCTATCCCGTAAACGGGATTGCTATGTGGCGTTGAATGGCGCCGCCCGACGCTACAGAGTGGTACAAATGAATTATTTGGACGCCGTCCAGGAGGAACGGCTGACCGAAGCAGACCGGCAGGCCCTGGAAGAGGCGCTCCGCGAATATGGCTATCGTGTCGCGGAAGCGCAAATGGTCGCTGCGCGCGGCGTCTTAGAGGAGATGGAATCGATCATCGTGGCGCTTGGGAGCAGCTACTGGCGAATCAGACGTCTGGAGTCTGGAACGCCCGAGGCAGGCGGATCGTACGCTGAAATCCGAGATGATTTGGTGGCGTTATGGGATGGGTGGAAGCAGATGCGCGACGCCATGCGTCTTGACCTCGGCGTCGAGTGATCCGGGACGCCGCCTAATGTCCATGGTGCAGGATCCATCCCGGGCGGATTGCGCGGCGTATAGATCGCGGAGTCGTGGCATGAGCGCTCCGAGCAGATCCTGAACGTCGATAGCCCCCGGCCTCCTCCCGGCCCGCTCCACCGCCATGATCTACATTGCGATGATCGCCCTGATGGCACGACGCCTCACCAGAGAATCCACCCCAGGCTGGCGAGGAATCTGATACCTCACCAAAGCCCTGTCTCGGGGCGAAACGTTGGGGGAAAACGCCCTCATAGAGGCCGCTTCTTCGACCTGGCCGACACCATCATCACCGTTCGTAGCCTGATTCGACGGGCATGGACCACCCACCGCTGGGACGATCGCCCGATCCGCCGCCGATGAGACCACGCCTGTCTGGGGACCTCTCGTCGGCGTTGACAGCGAGCTGTCGTCGGTGGTCGGTACGCCGGGCTGCGGGCCATGGGGGTCGAGTGCGCCCGCCGACTGCTGTCACTGGGTGTTGGCTTCGGTCATGGTCTGGGTGCCGATGACGTTGAGGAGCCGGAGCCGATCGGCGGCGTCGCTGCCAGGAGCGGCGGTATAGGCGACGATGCGCAGATCGCTGCCGGGAGTTATGAGCACGTCACAGTCGAAGGTGACTGCGCCGACATCGGGGTGATGGACGGTCTTGGTGTCCGACTCATGGACGCCCACGATGCCCGTGTCCCACAGGCGTGCGAAGTCGGTGCTGACACCCCGCAGGTCTTTGATCAGGGAGCGCAGGTCGGGATCGGCGGGGTAGCGGGCGGTCGCCGCCCTGAGATCGGCGACCACGGCCGCCTCGAACCGGGCCTCCTGCTCGGGGGTGTGGCTGACCCGGCCGGGCAGACCGGCGAAGTGCCGCCAGACGATGTTGCGCTCGCGTCCGCGCAGCGCGGATGCGTCTCCGAAGAGGGCGGCCCACAACGGGTTCCACAGAATCAGGTTCCAGGCGGCGTCATGCACGCTCAGCGGTGAGCCGTCCAGATGGTCGAGCAGTCTTCGGACCCCCGGTGGAACGTGGGCCGACAGTTGCCCGGGGCCCGGCGCCGGCTGGCCCGCGAGGAGGTACAGGTATTCGCGCTCGGCTGCCGACAGCCGCAGGGCGCGGGCCAGCGCGGACAGGACCTGCGCCGACGGGGAAGTGGCCCGGCCCTGTTCCAGGCGGGTGATGTAGTCCACCGACAGGCCGGCGAGCTGGGCCAGTTCCTCGCGGCGCAGTCCGGCGGCCCGACGTACCCCGCCCGCGGGCAGTCCGACCGCGGCAGGGGCGATCCGGTCCCGCCAGCCGTGCAGGGCTGTGCCCAGCTCCTTGGATTCGCTCACCGTCCCAGTATCGCGTCGCCGCGCCCGGACAGCCTGGTACTGCTGGTCCAGTGGCTGAGGCGGGCACTGCCTGTTCGTCTGCGGTGCGCCGATGGTGGAGACATCACCGACCCACCGATCACCGGAGTGAGCACATGACCACCACATTGATCACCGGAGCGAACAAGGGCCTCGGTTTCGAGGCGGCTCGTCGTCTGATCGAGGCCGGGCACACCGTCTATGTCGGGGCACGCGACGCCCACCGCGGCCGAACGGCGGCCGAACTGCTCGGCGCCCGCTTCGTTCAACTCGACGTCACCGACGAGGATTCCGTGAAGTCCGCGGCCGAATTCCTCCGCGCGGACGCAGGCCGTCTCGACGTCCTGGTCAACAACGCCGGGATCGTGGGCGCGCGCAAGCCGGTCGGCGAGGTCACCGGGACCGACATGCTGACCACGTACGACACGAACGTCTTCGGCGTCGTGCGGGTCACGCACGCCTTCCTGCCGCTGTTGGAAGCAGGCGACGCCCCGGTCGTCGTCAACGTCAGCAGCGGTCTGGGCTCGCCGGCTGCGTGCGCCGACCCGAGCCGGGTGGAGTTCCAGGTGACAGTGCTGGACTACAACTCGTCCAAGACCGCGCTGGTCATGGTCACCTCGCAGTACGCCAAGGCGTTCCCCGCCATCCGGTTCAACGCCGTCGACCCCGGCTACACCGCCACCGACCTCAACGGCCACCAGGGCACCCAAACCATCGAAGAGGGCGCGGAGATCATCGTCCGCATGGCCTCGATCGGCGCCGACGGCCCGACCGGCGGCTTCTTCGACAAGACCGGCCCGGTCGTCTGGTAACCGTCCAGTCACTGATGCCTGGGCGATGGCAGCCAGCGGGTCGTGTCGTACGCCGGCCGCTCAGGAAACAGCGCGGCAAATCGGTCCCAGAGCGGGTCGCTCAGCCACGATGGCGGCACAGCGCAGATATCTCCGATGATCACAGAGCGTTGTAACTCCAGGATCACCAAGATCTGTGCTGGCTTCGTTGACGGGGGCGCCCCGCGCCTATCTGCGCGACCTCTTGAGCAGCCGTCACCGAACCGGCTTCGACCAGCCGTCGTCGAACCTGCCTCAAGCAGCCGTCACCGAACTGCCCGCGACCGCCCCGCCGCCGAACTTGGCACAACCAGCCCTCCCTGAACCGGCCTTGACCACCCGCCGCCGGTCCCGCCTCAACCAGCCGTCGCCCTCGGCTCGCGCGGCAGTCCCAGCACCTTCTCCGCGAGGATGTTCCGCTGTACCTGCGAGGTGCCCGCGTAGATCGTCCCGGAGCGGGCGATCAGGTACGTCGTCGACCAGGACGCCGAGGAGTTCGCGGCGCCGGGGTCGTCCGTGCGGTAGGTGCGCAACGGCGGGCGGCCTACTGGCACTTGGGCGTGCAGGCCCATGATGTCCATCGCCAGATCGGTGACCTTCGTGTGGTACTCGCTCCAGTACAGCTTGGCGATCGACGACTCGGGGCCCGGCTCCGCGCCCTTGAGCCAGCCGGTGAGGATCCGGTAGCCGAGGTAGCGCATGATCTCGACCTTGGACCAGCACCAGGCGATCCGCTGCCTGATGACCGGATCCTGGTCTCTGCCGTACAGGCGGGCCAGTTCCACCAGGCGTTCCACCTCGGCCCGGAACAGGATCGGGTTGGTCGCCGCCTCCTCACCGCGCTCCACGCCCAACAGGCTCTGCGCGACGGTCCAGCCGTTGTCGACGCCGCCCACGACGAGGTCGGCGCGGGTGCGGGCGCCGTTGAAGAAGACCTCGTTGAAGTGGAGTTGGCCGCTCATCATGCGGAACGGCCGGACCTCCACGCCGGGTTGGTCCAGTGGGACAAGGAGGAAGGAGATGCCGCGGTGCTTGGGGGCGGCGCGGTCCGTGCGGGCGAGGACGAAGATCCAGTCGCTGTGGTGGGCGCCGGACGTCCACACCTTCTGGCCGTCGATCACCCACTCGTCGCCCTCGCGTACGGCACGTGTCGTCAACGAGGCGAGGTCCGAGCCCGCGTCGGGCTCCGAGTAGCCCTGGCACCAGGTGTCCTCGCCGCTGAGTATGCGCGGCAGGAAATGGCTCCGCTGCTCGTCCGTGCCCCACCGCAGCAGCGTGTTCGCGAGCATCTTCACGCCGAAGGTGTCCTGCGGCAGCCCGAACGGCACACCGGCCAGGGCCAGTTCCTCCATCAGGACCACCTGGTGGAGCTTGGACAGGCCACGGCCGCCGTAGCGCTCGGGCCAGGTGAGGGAGAGGTAACGGTGCTCGGCGAGCCGGCGTCGCCAGTCCCGGGCGAAGGACCAGGCGGCCTCCTCGTCGAGGGCGCCGATGCCCTTCCAGTCCGGCGGCAGCGCCTCGGCGAGGAACCCCTTGACCTCGGTGCGGAACGTCTCGGTCTCCGCGGGATAGCTGATGTCCACCCGTGTGCACTCCTCGCCCGGCCACGGTCACCCAGCCGATCGCTGTATTGATTGTTTCAGCATAATAGGTTATCTATTTAGAAGAAATAGCGAGGGACGGCGTCGAGCCAAGGGCGGGCTGACATGGGACTGCTGGACGGCCGCAACGCGGTGATCACCGGCGGCGCACAGGGCATCGGCTTCGAGATCGCCGGCGTGCTCGGCGCCGCGGGCGCGTCCGTCGTCCTCGGCGACATCAACGAGGACGCCGCGGCGGAAGCCGCCGAACGCCTCGCCAAGAACGGGGTGGCCGCCACCTCGCTGCGCTGCGACGTCACCGACGAGGACGAGGTCGCCGCCCTGGTCGCCCACTGCGCCGACACCTTCGGCCCCGTGGGCGTCATGGTCAACAACGCCGGGATCACCCGCGACGCGACCCTGCGCAAGATGGCTCTGTCCGACTTCCGCGCGGTCGTCGACGTCCATCTGACCGGCGCCTGGAACGGCACCCGGCACGCGGCCGAGGCGATGCGCGCGCACGGAAGCGGCGGCAGCATCGTCAACATTTCGTCCATCGCCGGCAAGGTCGGCAACTTCGGTCAGACGAACTACAGCGCCGCCAAGGCCGGACTCGTCGGACTGACCAAAGCTTCCGCCAAGGAACTCGCCAAGGCCGGCATCCGCGTCAACGCCGTACAGCCGGGCCTGATCCGCACCGCCATGACCGAGGCGATGCCGCCGGCCGCCTGGGACGCCAAGCTCGCCGAGATCCCCCTGGGCCGCGCGGGCGAGCCCGCCGAGGTCGCCCAGGTCGTCCTCTTCCTCGCCTCCGACATGGCGAGCTACGTCACCGGAGCCGTGGTCGAGGTGACCGGCGGCCGGTACATGTGACCCCTCATGAAAGGCCTGGCCGATGCCCGCCCTCCTGCGTGACGCGGTGATCTGCGAACCCGTGCGTACCCCCGTCGGTGGCTACGGAGGCGTCTTCCGTGACGTGCCGGCGACCGAGCTGGCCGCCGCCGTCGTACGCGCCGTACTGGACCGCACCGGTATCCCGCCCGCCGCCGTCGACGACGTGCTGTTGGGCCAGTGCTACCCCAACGGCGAGGCCCCGGCCATCGGCCGCGTGGCCGCTCTCGACGCCGGTCTGCCGGTGGAGGTGCCGGGACTCCAGATCGACCGCCGCTGCGGCTCGGGACTCCAGGCGATCATCACGGCGGCGATGCAGGTGCAGACCGGCGCGAGCGACCTCGTGCTGGCCGGGGGAGTGGAGTCCATGAGCCAGGCGGAGTTCTACACCACCGGCGTCCGCTTCGGCGTGCGCGGCGCGGGCACCACCCTGCACGACCGGCTGGCCCGCGGCCGGGTCACCTCCGGAGGCGTCAACCACCCTGTCCCCGGCGGCATGTTGGAGACCGCCGAGAACCTGCGGCGCGAGTACGCGATCCCCCGCGAGGAACAGGACCAACTCGCCCTGCGCTCCCACGAGAAGGCGGTCGCCGCCCAGCGCGAGGGCCGTTTCACCGACGAGATCGTGCCGGTCACCGTACGGACCAGGAAGGGCGAGACGGTCGTCGACAGCGACGAACATCCGCGCCCCGACTCGACGTTGGAGAAACTCGCGACCCTGCGCCCCGTCCTCGGACGGCAGGACCCCGAGGCGACCGTCACCGCCGGCAACGCCAGCGGACAGAACGACGGTGCCGCCCTCTGCGTCGTCACCCACCCCGAGCGCGCCGCCGAACTCGGCCTGCGCCCTCTGGCCCGCCTGGTCTCCTGGGCCGTCGTGGGCGTGCCGCCGGAGACGATGGGGATCGGCCCGATACCCGCGACGGCCAGGGCACTTGACCGCGCGGGACTCAAGCTCGCCGACATCGACCTGATCGAACTCAACGAGGCGTTCGCCGCCCAGGTGCTCGCCTGCGCCCGTGAATGGGCCCTGACCGAGGCCGACTTCGAGCGGTTCAACGTCAACGGCTCCGGCATCTCGCTGGGTCACCCCGTCGGCGCCACCGGCGGCCGCATCCTCGCCACCCTGCTGCGCGAACTCGACCGCCGTCAGGCCCGGTTCGGCCTGGAGACCATGTGCCTCGGCGGCGGACAGGGCCTGGCCGCGGTCTTCGAACGGCCCACGCACACCACCGACGCCAATGGAGGACGCTGATGCCCGGACTGATCGCATACGGCGCCTACGTGCCGTACCACCGCCTCGCCCGCGCCGACATCGCCGCCACCCTCGGGACGGTCGCGTCCCGGGGAACGCGCGCGGTGGCGGGCTACGACGAGGACACCACCTCGATGGCCGTCGAGGCGGCCCGGTCGTCCCTGGCCAGGGACGGACTGCGCACCCGCATCGGCCAGTTGTTCCTCGCCACCGCCGCGCCCGCCTACCTCGACAAGACGAACGCGACCGCCGTCCACGCGGCGCTCGGCCTCGACCCGCACGTCCTCGCCGTCGACATGGCGGGCTCCGTCCGCTCCGGCCTCGGCGCGCTGGTCACCGCGGCCCGCTCTCCGGTACCGACCCTGACGGTCCTGTCCGACCTGCGCACCGGCCTGCCCGGCGGCGGCGAGGAGAGCGCGGGCGGCGACGGAGCGGCGGCGTTCGCCTTCGGCGGCCACCGCAACGGCGCCCCCGTGATCGCGGAGCTGCTCGCCCACGACACGGTCAGCGACGAGATCCTCGACCGCTGGCGGCTGCCCGGCGCCCCCGCCTCCCGCGTCTGGGAAGAGCGCTTCGCGGAGGAGATCTACGTCTCCCTCGCGGACAAGGCGTTGAGCGCCGCCCTCGACCAGGCGGGCCTGGACCGTGATGCCGTCGACCACCTCATCGTCTCCGGCCTGCACGCGCGCGCGTGCGCGACGGTGCGTCGTACCTCAGGCGTACGTTCCGAGGCGGCGACCGCCGACCTCAGCGCGGAGATCGGCAACGCCGGCACCGCCCAGCCCGGTCTGCTCCTCGCCGATGTCCTCGACCGGGCCGAACCCGGCCGGATCATCGCGCTCGTCGTGCTCGGCGACGGCGCGGGAGTCCTGCTCCTGCGCACCACCGACGCCCTCCCCGCACACCGCGCCGCCCGCCCGGTCGCCGCGCAGATCGCCGCGGGCGGTGCCCCCATGCCGTACGCCACCTACCTCTCCTGGCGCGGCCTCCTCGACCGCGAACCACCCCGCCGTCCGGACCCGGAGCCGCCGTACGCCCCGCCCGCGCACCGCCGCAACAGTTGGAAGTACGGCTTCGTCGCCTCTCGTTGCGAGAAGTGCGGGACCCGGCATCTGCCGCCGGACCGGGTGTGCGTGACCTGCCGGAGCGTCGACGCCATGACCGACGAGCCGATGGAGCATGTGCCCGGCACGGTCGCCACGTTCACCGTGGACCGGCTGGCCCACACGCCGAGCCCGCCGATGCTCGTCGTGGTCGTCGACTACGACGGCGGCGGCAGGTTCCGCTGCCAGCTCACCGACGCCACCGAGGCCGACGCCGTCATCGGCGCCCGGGTCGAGATGACCTTCCGGCGCACGGTCACCGCCGCCGGCGTCCACAACTACTTCTGGAAGGCCCGGCCGGTACGCACCGGCGAGACCGAGGGGACAGGCGCATGAGCTCGCACGGAATCCGGGACCGGGTCGCGATCGTCGGCATGGGCTGCACGCCCTTCGGCGAACACTGGACCCGCTCGGCGGACGACCTGCTGGTCGACGCCGTCGGCGAGGCCGTCACCTCGGCCGGCATCACGCTCGACGACATCGACGCCTTCTGGCTCGGCACCCAGGCGTCCGGAGTCTCCGGACTGACCCTCAGCCGCCCGCTCCACCTGCCGTACAAGCCGGTCACCCGCCTGGAGAACATGTGCGCCACCGGCTCCGAGGCGCTGCGCAACGCCTGTTACGCGGTCGCCTCCGGCGCCTACGACGTGGCGATGGCCGTCGGCGTGGAGAAACTCAAGGACTCCGGCATGTCCGGACTCTCGGGTACCTCGATGCCCGGCGCGGGCGACGACAGCCGCGGCGAGATCACGGCCCCGGCGAACTTCTCCCTCCTCGCCCCCGCCTACGCGGCCAAGTACGGCCTGGCGGAAGAGGAGTTGAAGGACGTCATCACCCGCATCGCCTGGAAGAACCACGTCAACGGCGCCCGCAACCCCCGCGCCCAGTTCCGCAAGGAGGTGCCGCTGGAGCGCATCCGGTCGGCGCCGATCGTCGCGGGCATGCTCGGCGTGTTCGACTGCTCGGGGGTCTCCGACGGATCGGCGGCGGCGATCGTCGTACGCGCCGAGGACGCCTACAAGTACACGGACAAGCCGATCTTCGTGAAGGCACTGTCCTTCGTCGCAGGACCGGCGGACGGACTCCTCGACCCCGACTACGACTTCACCACCTTCCCCGAGGTCGTCGTCTCGGCGCAGGAGGCCTACCGGCAGGCGGGCATCACCGACCCGCGCGCCGAACTCGCCCTTGCAGAGGTCCACGACTGCTTCACACCAACGGAGTTGGTGCTGATGGAGGACCTGGGCTTCTCTGAGCGCGGACAGGCGTGGAAGGACGTCACCAGCGGCGCCTTCGACCTGGACGGCTCGCTGCCGGTCAACCCGGACGGCGGCCTGAAGGCCTTCGGCCACCCCATCGGCGCCTCCGGCCTGCGCATGATGTTCGAGGCCTGGCTCCAACTGCGCGGCGAGGCACCGCCCGAGCGGACGGTCAGCACGTTGGCCGAAGGGCGCTCGCTCGCCCTCACCCACAACCTCGGCGGCGGCCCCGGCGAATGCGTCTCCTTCGTCTCCGTCGTCGGCAGCGAACTCACCGACTGAGAAAGGTGGTTGAGTCATGGGACGACTCGACAACAAGATCGCGATCGTGACCGGGGCCGCGTCCGGCATCGGCGCCGCCACCGCCCGCCGCCTGGCGGCCGAGGGCGCCCACACGGTCGTAGCGGATCTGAACCTCGACGGCGCCAAGGCGGTCACGGAGGAGATCCGCGCGGCCGGAGGCTCCGCCACGGCGGTCCCGGTCGACCTCGGCGACATCGACTCCGTACAGGCCATGGTGGCCACGGCAGTCGACACCTACGGCGGCCTCGACGTCCTGCACAACAACGCGGCGGCCACCCATCTGGCCGCCCGCCAGGACCTCGCCGTCCTGGAGGCCGACCCGGCGGTCTGGGACGACACCATGCGGATCAACCTGCGCGGCACCATGGTCGCCATCCAGGCCGCCGTCCCGCACATGATCGCCCGCGGCGCCGGCTCGATCATCAACACCTCGTCCGGCGCCGGTCTGGCGGGCGACCTGCGTAACCCCGCGTACGGCGCCTCGAAGGCCGCCCTCATCAACCTCACGCAGTACGTCGCGACCCAGTACGGCAAGCAGGGCGTGCGCTGCAACGCCATCGCCCCGGGGTTCATCGTCACGCCGGCGAGCGCCGGTTCGGCCCACGGGGCGATACGCGAGAAGATGCTCCGCCATCACCTCACCCCGCGCCTCGGCCGGCCGGAGGACGTCGCTGCGGCGGTCGTCTTCCTCGCCTCCGACGAGTCCGCCTTCATCACCGGGCACACCCTGCGCGTGGACGGCGGACTGCTGGCCCACCAGCCGTACGTGGCGGACCTGCGGGACGCCTGACCCACCGTCAGGACGACGTCTCCGGCTCCAGGTCGCCCAGGTAGGCCGCCCGGACCGCCGGATCGCGGCGCACCTCGTCCGGGGTGCCGGCGCAGATCCGGCGTCCGAAGTCGAGCACGACGACCTGGTCGCAGACGCTCATCACCATGTCGACGTCGTGCTCGACGAGCAGCACCCCCATGCCCCAGTCCTCGGCGAGCCGCCGCACGAGATGGGCCAACTCCTGTGTCTCGTCGTCGGACAGCCCCGCCGCCGGTTCGTCCAGCAGCAGCACCGACGGCGAGGTCGCCACCGCCCGCGCGATCGCCAGCAACCGCCGCTCACCGTACGACAGGTCTCCCACCGGCCGGTCCAGGCTGTCCTGGAGCCCGAACTCCCTTACGGCGACGAGTACTTGGGCGGGCAGCGGGCGGCTGCCGGGACGGACCAGGTCGGTGAGCCAGGTCCACCGGCCCGGTCGCTCGCAGGCGGCGTAGAGGTTGTCCAGCACCGTCATGTCCTCGAACAGCTCCAGCGACTGGAAGGACCGGCTAAGCCCGGCCCCGGCCCGCCGGTGCACCGGCACCCGGGTCACGTCCCGCTGGCCGAGGCGGACGCTGCCGGACGCGGCCCGGGTGAAGCCGGTGACCGCGTCGATGGCGGAGGTCTTGCCGGCGCCGTTGGGGCCGATGAGCCCCACCACCCGGCCCGGTTCGACGTCCAGCGAGAGTTCGTCGACGGCAACGACACCGCCGTAGCGGACGGTGAGGTCGCGCACGTGCAGGGGGAGGGGTGCGGCGCGGGGGACGTCCGGCAGGGGAGCCGTCTCCTCCTCGGGTACGACGGCAGCGCGCTGTGGGCGCAGCTTTCGCTCAAGTCCCCTCGCCTGCTTG
The DNA here is from genome assembly GCF_036227225.1 of Streptomyces sp. NBC_01478. Lineage (GTDB taxonomy): Bacteria > Actinomycetota > Actinomycetes > Streptomycetales > Streptomycetaceae > Streptomyces. Next base: position 11,706,707 of record NZ_CP109444.1, read on the forward strand.
CCGAGTTCCTTGCCGATGCCGTCCTGGTTGCCCACCAGGGTCAGCACCAGGATGATCCCGCCGATCAGCGGCATCCACTCGCTCAGCCCGGGCAGCACCAGGTCTCCGAACCGGGCGCCGACCGTGCCCGCGGCGAACGTGGCGCCGAACAGCGGGCCGACGAGGAAGCCGACACCGCCGATGACGGCGAGCCCGAGCGCGGTGACGGAGTCGAAGCTCGCGAAGTCGGAGAACACCACCGACGTCGACCGGAAGCCGGTCAGTACGCCGGCGAGCGCGGCGATGGCCGAGGACAGACCGAAGGCGTAGAGCTTGGCCGCGCGGACGTCGATGCCCAGGGCGGCGGCGGCCCGCTCGTTGGCCCGTACGGCGACGAGACGGCGGCCGGTGCGACTGCGCCGGACGTTGGCGACCACGAGCGTGGCGGCGACGAACAGGACCAGCACCACGGCGGCGTAGCGCTGCGGATGGTCGACGCCGGAGATGCTGATGCCGAAGAGCGTCTGGTTGCCGACCGCGATGCCGTCGCTGCCGGGCGTCGTCGACAGGTCGGTGTTCTGGAAGACCATCGCCTCCAGGGTGGTGCCGAGCCCGAGCGTGATGATCGCGAGATTGACCCCGCGCGTGCGCACGGCCGGCAGCGCGAACAGCAGGCCGATCGGTATGGTCCCCAACACGCCTGCCAACAGGGCGAGTTCGAAGGGCCAGCCCCAGTCCGCCGCCGCGTGCCCGGCGATGAAGGCGCCGGTCCCGGCAAGGGCGTAGGCCGCCAGCGAGACCTGGCCCGCGTAACCGGTGACCACGATGATCGACAGGATGATCAGCGAGAGCACCAGCGTGCTGGTGATCGCGTCGGCCCACAACGGCGTCGACAGGCTCACCAGCACCAGCCCGGTCACCACGGCCAGCGCGAGCGGGACGGGGCGCACCCTGCCGGTGCCCAGCGCCGGGAGGCGGTCGAGGAACGTGCCGCGCAGCGGCAGTGCCCGGCCGCGCGCGACCAGTACCAGGGCGATGAAGAGGAACGGCACCGACGAGGCGAGTCCGGTGACGCCCGAGCCGAAGCGCGTGAGTTCGGACTGCGCGACCCCGATGACCAGACCGCCCGCCAAAGTGATCGGGAACGACGAGAACCTGCCGACCAGGGCGGCGGCCAGCGCGCTCAGCAGCAGCGTGGTCAGCCCGGTCACCGACAGGCCGATCACTGGCACGATCAGGATGGCGGTGAGCCCCGCGAGCGCGGAGCCCAGCGCCCAGTTGCCGGCGGCGATCAGATCGGGGGACCAGCCGAGCGCGGCGGCGGCGCCCTCGTTCTCGGCGACCGCGGTGGTGCCCAGGCCGAACAGGGTGCGCCGGTACAGGAGATGGAGCACGGCCGTCACGGCGAGCGCGATGCCGAGCAGCCAGACGTGGTCCTCGGAGACCGTCGCCCCGGCGATCGTCAGCAGCCGGGTGGGCAGCTTGCCCGGCACCAACTGCAGGCTGTCGCCGTAGCGTTTGACGGCGATCGCGGTGAGCACGATGAACACCGCGAGGGTGCCGACCAGTCGGGCCAGGGTGGACGCCCTGCGCAGCGGGCGGATCACCAACAGGTGGGTGAGCACGCCCAGTACGGCGGAGATGAGCACGCCGCACGCGGTGGCGGGCCAGTACGGCACGCCGTGGTTGACGGCGAGTTCCCACTGGACGTAGGCACCGGCCATCCCGATCGCGCCGTGCGCGAAGTTCAGGACTCCGGAGCCCCGGTAGACCAGCACGATGCCGTGTGCGGTGAGTGCGTAGAGGGCGCCGAGCCCCAGGCCGAGCAGCGCGAAGCGCAGGACGTCGTCCATCCGAGGAACCTCCCAGACACGGGACGAGACAGTGCATTCATTTAAATAATTGTGCCGAGAGTACTTCACTAACCCAAAAATGCGCCCCATGCTGTTCGGCATCTCGACGTCGCCCACTTTGGGCGCGAGCCCCGCGGAGGGACCATGAACGACTCACGTCGACGCAGAAGCGTCGCGACCGGCTGTCTCGCGATGACCGGAGCCCTGCTCGTGGCAGGGTGCGGGGGAGAGGCGGCAAGCAGTTCGGCCGAGACCTCGTCGCTGAAGGGCACCCCGGTCAAGGTGATGGTCTGGGCGCCGGAGAACACCCAGGGCAGCGCCCAGCCCGGGATCCACCTCACCGCCACGGCCTACGAGAAGTGGATCAACGCCAACGGCGGGATCAAGGGCGGACCCCTGAAGGTCGAGTTCTGCAACGAGAAGGGCGACCCCGACGAGGCCGAGAAGTGCGCCCAGCAGGCCGTCGCCGACAAGGTCGCCGCGGTCGTCGGCTCCTACAGCCTCGCGGGCGACCGCTACATGCCTATCCTCCAGAAGGCCGGCATCCCGTACATCGGCGGCACCGGCGTCTCCGCCGCTGAGTTCTCCAACCCGCTGTCCTTCCCGGTCAACGGCGGTACCCCGGTGGTGTTCGCCGCCCACGGCCGCCAACTGGTCGAGCAGGGCTGCAAGAAGATCACCGGCGTACGGTACGACGTGGCCGCCGCGGCCGTGGTCTCGCAGTTCCTCACCCTGGGTGCGACCTCCGCCGGAGGGGCACCGCCCAAGGACCTCAAGGTGCCGCTCACCGCCACCGACCTCGCCCCGCAGGTCGCCGCGACCAAGGGCAGCGACTGCGTGAGCGTCATCATGGGCACCGCCTCCGGCCTGTTCGTGAAGTCGTACGTCCAGTCCGGCGACAAGACCAAGCTCGCCAGCGTGGTCGGCAACCTCACCCCGCAACTGGCCGCGAGCACGGGCGGAAGCAGCAGCCCGCTGGAGGGCGCCGCGATAACCGGCTACTACCCGCCGACCTCCGACGCCGTCTGGAAGGACTTCGTGACGGCGGCCAAGGGCAAGGACATCGACACCACCAACGGCGCCAACGCCACGACCTGGGTGGCTTTCAAGGTCTTCACCGAGGCCGCCAAGAAGCTGCCGACCATCTCTGCCGAGGCGCTGGTGAAGGAGCTGAACACCACCTCCGGCATCGACACCGGAGGCCTGACCCCGCCCCTGAACTGGAAGGCGTCGACGGCCCTGCCGATCAAGGGGCTCGACCGCATCCACAACACGACCGCCACCGAACTCACCATCCGCGACGGGAAGATCGAGTGGGCCAAGGCCGGGTCGACCTTCGTCGACGTCCGCAAGGTGCTGACGGCCGCGTCGCACGGCTGAGCCCGCTTCGGTACGGCTGAGTCCGCTTCGGTACGGCCGACGCTGCCGCCCCCGGCCGACTCCGGTTGAGGAGAGACCTCGTGCACGACACCGATGTGCCCCTGATAGCGACCCGCGCCCTGTCCGCCGGATACGGCAGCCGACCCGTCGTCAGCGACCTCGACCTGGAGGTCCGGCCGGGCGAGGTCGTCGCCCTGCTCGGCCCCAACGGCGCGGGCAAGACCACCACCCTCAGGGCGCTGTCCGGCGACCTGACCCCGATGAGCGGCGAGGTGCGCTGGCTGGGCACCCCCGGTCACGCACCCCTGCACCGCCGCGCCCGCGAAGGCCTCGCCTACGTCGGCGAACGCGCGGTCTTCACCCGCCTCGACACCACCGACAACCTCCGGGTCGGGCGCGTTCCGCCCGACCGGGCCGTCGCGCTCTTCCCCGAACTGGAGAAACGCCTCAGGACCGGCGCGGGCATGCTGTCCGGCGGCGAGCAGCAGATGCTGTCGCTGGCGCGCGCCCTGTGCCGTACCCCCCGGCTCCTCCTGGCCGACGAACTCTCCCTGGGACTCGCCCCGTTGGTCGTCGACCGTCTCCTGCGCGCCGTACGCGAGGCGGCCGACCAGGGCCTGGGCGCACTGCTGGTCGAACAGCACGTACGCAAGGTGCTCGACATCGCCGACCGCGTCTACGTCCTGCGCCGCGGCCGGGTCGTCATGACCGGCACCCCGAAGGAACTGCGCGGAGACCTCGACGCCATCGAGTCCTCCTATCTCGCGAACAACCCGACGTCATGACTGATGGAGGTGGTTGCCGTGCCCAGCGCACGTGAGCAGCTCCGGGCCCTCGTCCGGTCCGGTGACACATTCGACCAACCCGCCCGGGACCTAAGGGAGTTGCAGCTCGAAGCGGCGCGCGAGGCCTTCACCGCGCACCGCGAGCGCATCCCGCTGCTGCGCACCCGGGCGACGGAGAGCGGCGTCCACGGGATCGAGAGCCCCGACGACCTCGTCCCCCTGCTGTTCTCCCACACCAGCTACAAGTCGTACCCTCTCTCCTTCATCACGGGCGGCCGGTGGGACCGGCTCCTGCGCTGGTACACGACGGTGTCGGTGGTCGAGCCGGGCGATGTCGACGTCGAGGGCGTGACCGACATCGACGAGTGGACGGACCGCGTGACGGCCGCCGGTCACCGCCCGTACATCACCAGCGGTACATCGGGGAAGGTCTCCTTCCTCAACTGCGACGCGGGCGACCTGCGTTTTCTGCACGACATCCTGGAGAACCTCACCTGCTGGCCCGACCCGCTGCCGCCCGAACCGACCCGCCGCGGTTACCTCCTCGCACCGGCGGGCGGCCCGATGCGCTCCATCGACGGCTACCGCTGGCACGCGGACGTCTTCGCACGGCCCGGCGAGACACGGTTGCTCACCGAAGACCCCATGCGGGTCTCGGAGTTGATGAGCAGCGCCCTGCTGCGCCGCCGCATGGCCGAGGGCACCGCCACCCCGCAGGAGATCAGCTCCTTCGAGGCCGCGTCCGGGGCCCGCGAGGAGGAACTCGGCGCGGCCGTCGCCCAGATCGTCGACGACATCGCCGCACACCGGACCGAGCCACTCCTGATCGCCGGGATGAACAACCAGCAGTTCACCCTGATCCAGGCTCTGCGGGCCCAGGGTGTACCTGACGGGAGCCTCCACCCGGACACGCTGGTGCTCAGCGGCGGCGGCAACAAGAACGGGGTCCTGCCCGACGACTACCAGCAGCAGTTCGCCGCCTTCTACGACGGCGTACGGCGGGTGCGCAGTTACGGCATGACGGAGCTTCAGGGCTCCTGCCTGGCCTGCGAGTCGGGCAACTACCACGTGCCGCCGTGGGTGATCCCGCTGGTCCTGGACGAGCCGGGCGAGAAGCTGCTCAACACCGAACAGGGCGTGGTGGAGGGCCGGTTCGCCTTCCTGGACGTATCACTGGAGGGCCGCTGGGGCGGGCTGATCAGCGGAGACCGGGTCCTCGTCGACTTCTCGCCCTGCGACTGCGGCCGTGCGGGACCGGCGGTCCTGCCGGACATCCGGCGCTACGGCGACCTGGGCGGCGAGGACAAGATCACCTGCGCCGCGACACTCGACTCCTATGTGCGGGGGATGATCCACGGATGAGCACCACGACCGAAACCGAGGTCGTGCACGTGGTGCGCGGCGAGGTCGACCACGGCTCACCCGTCGCGTACGGCCGCGCCGACTCGGCCTTCACCGCACCGGCACTCGACCTGGACCGCCTCGTGTGGCCGCGCACCGAACCCGGCCCCGCCTTCCACGTGCCCGTCGCGGAGATCGTCGACCTCCTGGTGGAGACCGGCGAGGCCCTCAAGGCGGACCGCGAGGGCCTGCTCGCCGAGGCCCTCGACCGCATGGTCAGGGTCAGCCCGCTGCCTGCGGAGGTCCTCGAGCGCGCCTACGCCGTCCTGTGGCGCAGCTTCCAACGGCCCGGCCTGTACGCCCAGATCGACCACGAACTCGGCGGAGCGGACGTGCTCGACGGCTGGCGCGAGGTACGCCTGCCCGACAACCGGACCGCGGCCACCCGCGCGTTCCCACCGCGCCTGGTGCACATCATCGCCGGCAACGCCCCCGGCGTGGCCGCGATGTCCGTCGTGCGCGGCGCCCTCACGAAGGGCGTCAACCTGCTGAAACTGCCCTCGAACGACCTGTTCACCGCGACCGCGATCCTGCGCACGATGGCGGCGGTGGCCCCCGGCCACCCCGTGGTCCGCTCGTTCTCCGCGGTGTACTGGCGCGGCGGCGACGAGACGGTGGAGAGCGTGCTGTTCCGCCCGCAGTTCTTCGACAAACTGGTCGCCTGGGGCGGCGAGGCCACGATTCGCGGCGCACTGCGGTACGTCGGCCCGGGCTTCGAACTCGTCTCCTTCGACCCCAAGACCTCCATCTCGCTCATCGGCCGCGAGGCGTTCGAGTCCCCCGAGACCCTTGCCCGAGCCGCCGACGCGGGCGCCGCCGACGCCACCTTCTTCAACCAACAGGCCTGCGTGGCCAGCCGCTTCCAGTTCGTCGAGGGCTCCTGGGAGGACGCCGACCGCTACGCCGCCCTGCTGTGCGAACGCCTGGGCGTGGCAAGGGAGTTCAGCTCGGCCGACGGCCCGCGGGTCGCCGCGGAACTCCGCGAGGAGATCGACGTCCTGCGCTCCCTGACACCCGACTACCGGGTGTGGGGCGGCTACGACGGCCGGGGCCTGGTCATCCGCTCGCCCGAACCGGTCGACTTCCACCCCGACGGAAAGATGGTCAACGTCATCCCGGTTGCCGAGCTGTCCGAAACCGTCGCCTACGCAGGAGTCGCCACGCAGACCGTGGGCGTGTACCCCGGCATCCGCAAAACGGAGCTGCGCGATGCCCTCGCATGCGCCGGGGTTCAGCGGGTGGTGTCCCTCGGCGGTGCGGGAGGCATGCCGCCAGGTCTTTCCCACGACGGCTTCTACCCGCTGCAGCGGCTCATGCGCTGGGTGAACGACGAGTGAGAGGGCCTTGTCCGCCGGCCCGCGTGAGCAGCCCCGGCCGCCGAGGGGCTGGACGGCGTCCCAGGTCCGCGTGCGGTCGGAGGTCACCGCAGTCCGCTGTAGGCGGCCATGATGATCTCCATGCCCCGGCTGTCCTCCTGCTGCTCCCGGTCGATCATCTGGTTCATCACGTAGGCCACCGTCATACGGGAATCAGGGTCGCTCGCGACCAGCGAGCCGCCCCATCCGCCCCAACCGAAGGTGTTGCCGAACTTGCCGAAGCCCACGGTCCAGGACATCGGCGTCCGCAGCACTCGGTCCTCGCCGCGGAACACCTCCTGCCACGCGGGCTCGCAGCCCTCGGGGGACAGCAGCCGCACCCCACCCGCGGAACCCCGGTTCGCCAGGACCGACTGGACGAGGGCGACGGACCGAGCGTTGCCGAAGCCGTTCACCGCGGGGATCTGCGCCCGCCGCCAGGCCACCGAGTTGGCATCCCTGACCCGGACCACGGGACCGGTGTACTCCCGACGTGTGCCGTCCGGTCCGGTCGGTGCGCCGGCGGCGTACTCGTCGGTCGTTGACGGCGGCGGGATGAGCGGTGCGACGCGGTGGTCGTCGTCGGGGGAGAGCCCGATGTGGAAGTCGGCGCCCAGTGGTTTGGCCACTTCCTCGGCGAAGAAGTCTCCGAGGCTACGACCGGTGATGCGGCGGACGAGCTCACCGATCAGGAACCCGAAGCTGAGAGCGTGGTACCCGGCGGCCGTTCCCGGTTCCCATTCGGGGGCCTGCGCGGCCAGCCCTGCCGTCACCGTCCGCCAGTCGTAGAAGTCCTCGACCGCCGTCGGCCCCGGGATGTCCGGCAGCCCCGCGGTATGGGACAGCACGTGGCGTACCAGCAGACCCTCCTTGCCCGCCGCGGCGAATTCGGGCCAGTAGGCGGCGACCGGTGCGGACAGATCGAGCCGGCCCTGGTCGGCCAGGAGGAGCGCGCACAAGGCGGTCATGTTCTTGGTCGTCGAGTTCACGCCCGTGAGGGTGTCGCGCTGCCAGGCGACAGTGCGGTCCGCGTCGGCGTACCCGCCCCAGATGTCGACCACCGGCTCGCCGTCGAGGTAGACGGCGACGGAGGCACCCACGTCGTCCTTGCCGAGCGAAGCCGCGAAGGCCGCACCGACTGCGGCGAACCGAGGCTCGCACAGCCCTTTAACATCAGTCATGTGCGCAAGCCTCGGGCAACGCCGAGGTCACCCGCCCGACAATTCCCGCACGGCTTCTGTCGGGCAGGGCGCGAAGGAATCACCTACACCTGGATACGGCCGGGCCTGCCGTATCGGCAGCGGGCTGCCGCAGCCGGGGTGCGCGCTCCCACGGGGGAGATCCAAGGAAGAGGGACGGAAACACGTGCTGGACCGGCTGAATCAGGCGCTGGACCACCTGGAGATCTGCCTCGACCGGGAGGTCGACGTGGCCGAGGCGGCCCGGATCGCCGGGGTGTCGGAGTACCACTTCCGGAGGCTGTTCTCCGTCCTCGCCGGGATGCCGCTCCCGGTCTACGTGCGGCGCCGGCGGATGACGCTCGCGGCCGCCGAGGTGCTGGCCGGGGAACGCACACTGCTCGATGTCGCGGTGCGGTACGGCTACGGCTCGGGCGAGGCGTTCGCCCGGGCGTTCCGCTCGGTGCACGGCATCGGGCCGGGCGAGGCCCGGCGCACGGGTGCGCTGCTCACGTCACAGCCGCGCATGTCCTTCCGCGTCGTCGTCGAAGGCAGTACGACGATGCGGTACCGGATCGTGGAGAAGCAGGCGTTCCGGATCGTCGGCAGGAAGGCCCGGGTGCCGCTGGTGCACACGGGGGTCAACGCGGCCGCCGCGGCACATGTGGAGAACCTGGACGAGCGGGCGATCGTACGGATGAAGGAACTGGCCGACCGGGAACCCGAGGGGATCGTGTCGGCAGCGGTGTATCTGACCGACAGCCGGGAGGAGGGGGCCGAGGCGGACTACTGGATCGGCGTGGCCACCGGCCCGGAGACGACCGTCGAGGAACTCGACGCCCTCGACGTGCCGGCCGGGACCTGGGCGGTCTTCGACAACGACGGGCCCTTTCCGAGCGCGCTCCAGGATCTGTGGCGGGACGTGTTCACACAGTGGTTCCCCTCGAACCCGTACACGAGCCGGCCAGGTCCGGAACTCCTGCGGACGCAACCGGTGGAGATCGGCGAGGAGACCCACTCCCAGCTTTGGATCCCTGTCGAGCGGAGCGGCGGGGACACCGCCGTGTGAACACCGGTCTGCCGACCGGCAGGGATGGTCCAGCTCGTCAGGGCCGCGCCCGGGCCGACTGTGACGCAGGCCATGATTCCCGCCGTCCGATCTTGGAATGCGTGGGTGCGTGCCGCGGCTGTAGCGCTCGTAGACTTTCCCTGCCCTCAGGGGCGCATCGGGCAACGGCGGTCGGCGCGACAGACTACAGAACAGGGCGAACGGGACGCAGCACGATCCTGCCCACGTCCCCCGCAACCGCACGCAAACCACCGCCCTTGAAAGGTACTTGCGCTCCATGCCACTGGCCCTGCTGGCCCTTGCCCTCGTCGCGTTCGGTATCGGTACGACCGAGTTCGCCACGATGGGACTGCTGCCCCAGATCGCCGACGGCGTCGGTGTGTCCGTGCCGCACGCCGGCAACCTCGTCTCCGCCTACGCACTCGGTGTCGTCGTCGGGGCGCCCGTCCTGACCGGCATCGGCGCGCGCATCGCCCACAAACGGCTCCTGCTCCTGCTGTCCGCCCTGTTCGTGATCGGCAACGTCGCCTCCGCCCTCGCTCCGAACTTCGGCCTGCTGTTCGCCGCACGCTTCCTGGCCGGCCTGCCCCACGGAGCACTGTTCGGCGTAGGCGCTGTCGTGGCCTCCCGGCTGGTCGCTCCCGAACGAGCCGGGCGGGCGGTGTCGAGGATGTTCCTCGGACTCACCGTCGCCAACATCGTCGGCGTCCCGGCCGGCACCGCCCTCGGGCAGCATCTCGGCTGGCGTTACGCCTACTGCGCCGTCGCCGTCATCGGCCTCCTCGCGCTGGCCGCGCTGGCCGCCTTCGTCCCCCACCAGCCCCGCGGCAACCAGGCCGGAATCCGGCACGAACTGCGGGCGATGGGCAACCGGCAGGTCGCCCTGGGCCTGGCCACCGCCGTCGTGGGATTCGGCGGCTTCTTCGCCGTCTACAGCTACCTGGTGCCGATCCTGACCCACCTGACCGGTCTCTCCGACTCCTCCACGACCTGGGTCCTCGCGCTCTACGGCATCGGAATGACGCTGGGCACACTGATCGCGGGCCCGCTCACCGACCGGGCCCTGCGCCCGACGCTGTACGGGGGCCTCTTCCTGCTCGGCGCGACGCTCGTGGCGTTCTACTTCACCGTCCACAGCACCGTCCCCGCCCTGGTGACCCTCGCCTTCATGGGCGCGATGGGTGCCCTGGTCACCACCCCCGTGCAGATGCTGCTCATGGCCAAGGCGAAGAACGCCCCGACGATGGCCGCGGCCTCCAACCACTCCGCCTTCAACCTGGCCAACGCCGGCGGCGCCTGGCTCGGCGGCCTGGCCATCTCCGCCGGCTGGGGCTGGGCCTCACCGGCCCTGGTCGGCGCGACGCTCGCCGCGGCCGGCCTCGGCCTCGCCCTCCTCGCAGGCCTCACGGACCGCGACACCGGCAGCTCGGCACTGATCACTTCCTCGTCGGCCCAGACCCCGTCAGAACCGTTGTCGACGACGTCTCAAGCGCGGACCAGTAGCGACGCGTAAAGGGCCTCGAACACCGTTCCCGCCGGTTCATGGCGTCAGCACGATCCTGCCGAACACCGTGCCCGCGTCCATCGCGTGGTGGGCCAGGGACGCGTGACGCAACGGCAGCACCTCGTGGACGACCGTGCGCAGGTGCCCCTGCGCGGCCTCGTCGAACTGGGACGATCGCACGGCCCGCCGGTCGGCGCCGGGCACGGTGTCGGAGCTGAAGGTGGCGAACGACAGCGACCTGCGGAAGGCGGCCATCAGCCGCATGCCGAAGTCCGCCGGTGGCTGTCCGCCGACCACGCCGACAGCCACGTACCGCCCGTTGTCGTTCAACCTGTCCAGAAAGACGGGGACTTGGGAACCGCCCACGACATCGATCACCACATCGAAGCCCGAGGGCACATCCGCGTCGGCCGCTCCGGAGCGGTCCAGGACATGGGTCGCGCCCAGGTCCCGTAGGCGCGCGCCACGTTGCGCGGACGAGGTGGTGACCGCCACCGCGCCCGCACCGTTCCTGGCCGCGAGCTGGACCGCAGTGATCCCGATGCTGCCTGCCGCCCCGCGCACGAGCACCGTCTCGCCGGGTGCGAAACGGGCGCGGTCCAGGGCGAAGTGGGCGACCACACCGGAGCCGCCGAGAGTCACCGCGTCCGCGCCGCTCAGACCGTCGGGCAGCGGAAGGACGTCGTCGACCGAGGTGACGGCCTGCTCGGCATACCCGCCGGCCGGACCGGTGAACGCCCACACTCGGCGCCCCGTCCAGGAGGCGTCCACGCCGTCTCCCACCGCGTTGACGCTGCCCGCCACCTCACTGCCCAGGAGATGGCCTTCCCGGAAGCCGTACGCGGAGAGCGTTCCCCTGCGGACGACGGCGTCCACCCCGCCGACCCCGATCGCCTCCGTGGTGATCCGCACCTGTCCCGCGCCGGGTACGGGCACGGGCAGGTCCACGACCTCCAGACCGTCGGGGTTTCCGAATGCCCTGACCACAACGGCTTTCATCTCTGCTCCTCAAGTTCGGTCGACGCACGGGTCGTAGCCGGTGCGGGACGGGGCCGGTGCCACCGACAGCGGGACCGTAACGGACGCCCCCGTCCGCTTGGCTAAAGTGAGAGACCATGACGGACCGTTTGCCTCACCCTGTGCGCTCCGACGCCCGCGACAACCGGGCCCGCATCCTGGACGCCGCCTGTGTGGTGTTCGCCGAGGAGGGCCTGAGCGCGCCCATGCGTGAAGTCGCCCGGCAGGCGGATGTCGGCCCCGCGACGTTGTACCGCCACTTCCCGACCAAGCGCGCACTGATCGTGGAGACCTTCGCCGAGCAGCGGCGAGACTGCCGTGCCGCCGTCCGCGACGCCCTCGCGGACCCGGATCCGTGGCACGGATTCCGTGGCCTGGTCGAGCGCATCTGTGAACTCCACGCGCACAGCCGGGGATTCGCGGACGCCTTCATGACGGCGTTCCCCGAGACCATGGACTTCGCCGCCGACCGGGAGCGGACCTTGCGCGCGGTTGCCGAACTGGCCCGCCGCGCCCAGGAGACCGGCCGGCTCCGCTCCGACTTCGTCGTCGACGACCTGGTCCTGATGCTTCTGGCCCACCAGGGGATCCAGCACACACCCCGTGCCGCCCGGCCGGCAGCCTCCCGCCGCTATGCCGCCTACGTGATGGAGGCGTTCCGCGCCACACCGGACGGGGGAGCACGCACGCCACTGCCACCGGCACCGCGCCTTCGGCTCGCCCGCACGCCCGAGGGTCGCGAGATCGCGCGGTGAGCGCTAACCCCCGCTGCTCACCGCGGCGGCGGCGGATGGCGCGGGTTGCGGTGCGATCAGCTCCAGAAGCGCCTCCGTGCCGCCTTCGGCAAGCGCGGCTCGTTGCCTTGCGGCTCCCGTCCCTTGATCAAGCAGCCGTTGCACGCCGGAGGTCACCCGGTCGACGTCCCCGAGTTCCTTGAGCGCGGGTGTGAGGCGGTCGAGCATGGCGCCCACGACTGCGGCGGCCGGGGACGACGTGGCGGTACGGGGGTCGACCAGATCTGCGCTCAGACCGCGGCGCGCCGCGTGCCATCCGGCGGCCTGCAGAATGTCGGCCGAGGGGTCCAGAGGGTGAATACCGCGACGGCCCTCGTGCAGCGCGGTCACCACCAGCGCGCGGGCGAGCCCGGCGATGGTGACGGCGCTGTCGACGTCCAACTGGACATCGGGCGCGCGTACCTCCAGCGTCGGGTAGTCGTCGGACAGCCGGGCGTGCCAGTACAACTGGCCCCGGTCGGCTACGACGCCGGTGGCCAGCAGAGCGGCCACCTGCTCTTCGTAGTGCGTGGCGCCGGTGAAGAACGGTGGCGAGCCGCTGATCGGCCAGCGGCCGAAAACCACGGTGCGCCAGCTCGCGAACCCGGTGTCCCGCCCTTCCCAGAACGGGGAGTTGGCGCCCAAGGCCACCAGCACCGGCAGCCAGGGTCTCAGCCTGCCGAGCGCGGCGGCACCGGCCTGACGGTCGGGCACGGCGACATGGACATGCATGCCGCAGATCAACTGCTCGTCGACCAGCCGTGCGGCCTCTGCCCGCATGTTCCGATAGCGCTGGTTCGCGGTGACAGGCACCGTCGACGCACCGGCCAGCGGCGCGCCGCCGGTCGCCGCGAGCCGGCAGTTCGCGTGGCGAGCGGCGCCACCCACCGCGCGCCGGAACCGGGTGAGATGCGCGGCGACCTCCTCAAGGCCGGAACACACCGGCGTGGCGACCTCCACCTGCGCCTGCAGCAGTTCGGTGTCGATGTCCTCCCGCCGCACCCCGGGCTCGCGCCCCGCCGCGGCACGGACCTCTCCGATGCGCGGCGTCGGCAGTCCCGTCTCCCGATCGAGCAGCAGGAACTCTTCTTCGACGCCGAGCGTCACACCTGTCGTCATAGTGATGGGGTGCCCCCGATCTGCCCCGTCACGACAGAATCGCGTTTCTGGCGGGCCGGTCGTCTTCTACGGCGGCGACTCGCCGCGCTGGACTGCGCCGCGGCTCGGGACGCCGGCGGGCCGTTTCCGGGCTGTCGGGTGCCGAGGGAGGCCGACGTGCCGGGTCGACGGTGCCGTCGGGCCGGTGAAGCGGGACGGCGAAGCGCGTCGAGGCCGCTTCGAAGGCGCGGTTCTCGGCGGCGAGGCGTTCGGTGAAGTGCGGCTGTGCAGTCGGTCCGAAACCGACCGCGGCATGCGAGCCGTCCAGCAGGGGGAAGACCGTGTCGCAGAAGTCCTCCGGATCGGCCCTGTGGGTGGGGCCGGGTCCGGCGAGTTGGGTGGCGACGGCCGGCGGGATCGGTGGCGGGATCAGTCCACGACCCGGTGCGGGGGCACCACCTTGCCCACGGCCACCGGCCTGACCGAACTCTTCCCCATGCTCTACGCCCAGCCCGTCAGCAGCATGGCGCGCCTGCGCCTGGGCCGCTTTGACCGGCTGGGCGTCCGGTTACCGCTGTCGACCGGCGGCGATCCCCTGGGGGCCACGCGCTCGACCCGGTGAGGCCTCGCTGCCGGGCAGGCTCACACCCGGGGGAACCGTGGCTCGAAGTTCCCTCACCAGGGCGCGTACGACGGCGGATCCGGCCAGTTCGGTGGTGGTGACATAGCCGACCTGGCGTGTCGGGCGGTCGGGGCCGAGATCGGCGATGCGGACCGAGGTCGGTGCTCCGGTCAGGGAGAGCGCGGGCATGATCGCCATTCCGTGGCCGCCGCTCACCAGGGAGAGCACCGCTCCGTCGTCCTCGGCCTCGACGGTGGCCTTGGGGATCCAGTCCTGCGTGGCCCACCAGTCGCGGGTGTACGAGCCACAGTTCTCGGCCCAGTCGACCAGCGGCAGCGAGCGCGGTGCGCTGTGACCGGGCGCATGCACCAGGGCATACGGCTCCTCGAAGAGGCCGCTCGCGACCAGTCCCGGTGGAAGCGGCGCGGAGCCGCCCAGCGTGGCGATGGCTATGTCGGCTTTTCCGTCGGCCACTTCGCCAGCCGTGCCGCGCCCCACCTCGCGCACGATCCGCACCCGCGGCTCGATCGCGGGATGGCGGGCGCGCAGTCGCTGGAGCACGGGTGGCAGCAGGTGGAGAGCCGCGCTGCGGAAGGCCACGATCCGTAGCGGCCCCTCCGCGGCCTCGGACCGGGCCGCACCGCGCGCCTCGGCGGTCAGGACGTCCAGCAGGCGCAGGATGCGGCGTGCGTGCGCGACGGCCTTCTCTCCGGCGGGCGTCGGGCGGGCACCCGTGCGGCCGCGTTGGAAGAGGACGGCACCGATCTTGCGCTCGATGCCGCGAACCGAGTGGGAGACCGCGGACTGCGTCAGGCCGAGTGCCTCGGCCGCGGCCGAGAAACCGCCGGTGTCCGTGACCGCGACCAGAACGCGCAGTTCGTGCGGGGCGAGATCGGAGTCGGTCGTGCGGGCCACGGGGTGCTCACCTCAACGTATGAGAACTGCTCATGGAACGGGGTGCCACATGAGCGCAACCGGCTGCCCACCAGGCGCATTCCCGCCCTACGGTCCGGTCATGAACGAGACCACGCTCACCGTGCACCAGACCTCCCGCCCTCACGGCTTCCCCGACGCCGGGCACTTCGCCTTTGTCGAGTCCGCGCTTCCCGAACCCGCGGTCGGCAGCGCGCTCGTGGAAAACCTCTACTGGTCCGTCGATCCCTATCACCGCGAGATGATGGACGATGTCCCCGGCAGCTTCGCGCTCGGCGCACCGTTGGAGGGGCGCGCCATCGGGCGGGTCATCGCCTCGCGCACGTCTCGGCTGGCCGAGGGCGACATCGTGTTCCACCGGCGGGGCTGGCGCACGCACGCAGTGGTCACCCCCGAGGAGATCCGGCATCTGCCCCGTTTCGACGGCGTGCCTCTGACCGCATACCTCAGCATCCTCGGCGGAACAGGTCTGACCGCGTATGTGGGCCTGACCAGGATCGCCCGCCTTCAAGAGGGCGAGGACCTGTTCGTGTCGGCCGCCGCGGGCGGGGTCGGCACCGCGACCGGGCGGTTCGCGCGGCTGCTCGGCGCCGGACGGCTCGTGGGCAGTGTCGGTTCGGCGGCGAAGGCCGACCATCTCACGCGGGAGGTCGGCTACGACGCCGTCTTCGACTACCACGAGGAGCCGGTCGCCGATCTGCTCCGCAAGGCCGCGCCGGACGGCATCGACGTGTTCGTCGACAACGTCGGCGGCCAACAACTGGCGGCGGCGGTAGGGGAGTTGCGTGAATTCGGGCGCATCGTCCGCATCGGCACGATCAGCCAGTACAACAACCCCGACGCGTCGCCGCCACGCTTCAACTACGCGGACATCGTGGAGAAGAGCATCCGCATGGAGGGCTTCTTGGTGAGCAACTACCGTGACGTACAAGATGAGTTGTACGAGTTCGCGGTACCGCATCTGCAGAGCGGCCGTCTCGCTCTGGACGAGACGGTCGTCGACGGGTTCGAGCACATCGTGGACGCGTTCCTGGGGATGTTGCGCGGCCGGAACACCGGCAAGATCATCGTGCGAGACCGTACGCAGGTCCCGTCCGTGAACTGACATCCGGGTCGGTCTGGCGAAGCGATGCCTGTTCGCACTCTTCCCACACAGGTCGGACCTCCGCGGCGGTCGCCTTGTGGCCTGGCCCTGCGCGGGGGACGTCACCGTTGATGGGGTGGGATGCGCTGTGCGGGGTGGAGAACCCGTATTTGAACCCCTCTTACGGGGCTGCTGAAGCTGGATGAGGTTAGTGCCCCGTGGGCGATGGCTCATGTGCCCCGTGCGGTGCCCGAGTTGGGGGCGGCCCGCTTGACGAGTCGCCATGGAGATCGGCCCGTTTCGGACCGCCCGCTCGCCGGTACCGATCGAGGGCACGCTCACCACGCAGGCCCGCACGTTGCGAGTCACCTACCTCGTGGGCCTGTTCAGATACGGATCGGCCTGTTCAGATGCAGATCACGATCTTTCCTCGGGTGCGTCCGCGCTCGGCGTGCGCGTGGGCGTCGGCGATCCGCTCCAGGGGGTAGGCCTGTTCGATACGGGGTGTGTAGCGGCCTTGCCCGCCCAGTTCCGCCGCCGCGGACAGGAGAGCGGAGTCGTTCTCCGCGTTGACCACATGCGTGCCCAGGCGCTGCCCGCCCGCGTGGTCGGCGACCGTCGCGACCCGCTTCGAGTCGCCCGCGATCGCGACGAGGTCGTCCAGGGAGCCGGAGGCCGCGGTGTCGAGCACGATGTCGACGCCGTGCGGAGCGAGGGTGGTGAGGCGCTGTGCCAGGCCGGGGCCGTAGGTGGTGGGAACGGCGCCGAGTGAGGTGAGGAACTCGTGGTTGCGTTCGCTGGCTGTCCCGATCACAGTGGCACCTTGCGCTACGGCGATCTCGACCGCCGCGCTGCCCACGCCTCCGGCGGCGCCCTCGACGAGGAGGGTGCGCCCCGTGAGGGGGTCGAGCG
The DNA here is from genome assembly GCF_036227225.1 of Streptomyces sp. NBC_01478. Taxonomy (GTDB): domain Bacteria; phylum Actinomycetota; class Actinomycetes; order Streptomycetales; family Streptomycetaceae; genus Streptomyces. The sequence continues at coordinate 11,723,650 of NZ_CP109444.1, forward strand.
CGTCGAGCCCACGCATCGCGGTCACGGACGAGAGACCGGCGCCCGCGGCCTGCTCGTCGTTCCACGTGGCGGGGGTGTGCGCCCAGGCCGAGAGGATGAACAGCTCCGCGGACGCGCCGGTGACGCCGCCCAGCCCGAAGACGCGGTCGCCGATGCTCAGCCCCTGCACCCCGTCGCCGATCTCGTCGACCACACCGGCGGCGTCGCGCCCGGGAATGGCGGGCAGCTCCAGGGGAATCATCCGGTGCAGGGCGCCGGCGCGCAGCTTCCAGTCGATGGGATTGACGCTGGCCGCCGCGACGCGAACACGAATCTCACCGGGTCCGGGGTGGGGGTCGGGGGCCTGCTCGATCACCAGGCTCTTCACTCCACCGTATTCGTGGAACCGGGCTGCACGCATAATGGTCTGCCTTACTTTGACGGGCCGGAATGACGTGTTCATCCGACGCTCGGCACTCTAGAACCTGACGTTGACGTGAGGTGCAAGCCGCGACTGCCGCCCGGCCGGAGGAGTGCAGGCGCAGATGGGTGAGGTTGCCGAGAGGACGGGGGCGAGTGCGGGGGCCTGCGCCACTACAGGGATCACGCCGCCCGTCACGGTCGACACCCATGTGCCCTCGGGTCCGCCACCAGTTCATGATCAATCTCGGCGTCGGCAACGGTTCGATCGGCCCCCAGGGCTGCCCCCGGAGCCGGTATTGCTAGCCTGAAATCTGACGTCAATGTGAGGTGTGAGCGGGAAGGGAGTGGCCTGCGTCATGCGCATCGGGCAGCTCGCGAGGCGGTCAGGGGTCAGCGTGCGGGCCCTGCGCTACTACGAGGAACAGCGGCTCCTGGAATCGGCGCGGACGCCCGGTGGGCAGCGTGACTATCCCGACGAAGCCCTGGAGCGGGTCCAGCTCATCCAGGACCTCTTCGCGGCCGGCCTCTCCAGCCGTACCGTCGTCGAACTCCTGCCGTGCGTGAGCACCGGCGTCGCGACCCCCGCCATGCTCGACCAGCTCATCATCGAACGCGACCGCATCGCCGCACGCATCCAGGACCTGACCCGGGCCAAGACCAAACTCGGCAGCGTGATCGAGAATGTGACCGCGGCGAACGTGGCGCAGGACTGATCAACCCGTCGCGAGGGGTGGGGCCCCGACCTGTCCGGCATCTTCCGGGCGACGTCGCGCGTGAACAGGTCTCCCCACCCGGTCGGGTCCATGAGCGCCACCGTCACCCTTCCCCTGCGCCCGTCATGGACGATCAACGTCTCCTCGGACCGTCAGTTGCTGAGTGCCAGCCTGATGCCGAAGACGCCGATGACGGTGCCGGTGATCCGGTCGAGCAGTCGGCGAGCCCGGGGCTTGCGGAGCCACCCCTTCAGGACACGAGCAAAACCGATGAGGACGGCAGACCAGGGCAGACCGATCACGATGTGCACCGTGGTGAGCAGGAGTCCCATGGTGAAGTGGCCGGCGCCTGGGGGGATGAACTGGGGCAGGACAGCGACGTAGAAGGCGCCCATCTTCGGGTTCAGGAGGTTGGTGAGCGTCCCCTGCCGCCAGCCGCCGGTGACCGAGTCTGCTCCGGCGGTCAGAGGCGAATCGTCCGCGTCTGCCGTGGGCAGACCCCGGAAGGTGTCCCGGAGCATGCGGAACCCCATCCAGATCAGGTAAGCGGCGCCGATCCAGCGCAACTCGGTGTGAGCGAGATGCGAGGCCGTGAGGAGCGCGGTCACTCCGAGGGAGGTGAACGCACCCACCACTGGCCCCAAAACTGACCTGCAAAGCCAACCAAGTGATCACTGACGGGCACGGCACTCCGCTCGCGGGCTTGGTCCCCGTGGGCAACCGTACTGACATCACGCAGTCGTTGCCCCTGCCCGACACGATCCCGCCGGTCCGCGGCCGGGTCGGGCGTCCCACCGCGGACCCGGCTCACGTTTCGCCGAACATCGCTACGACCACGACGTCTACCGTGAACAGGTTCGAGCATCCGCCGGGAACGGCGAGCCGACGTCCACGAAGCGTTCGTCAAACCCACCTGCCTGCTCATCGCCCACCGCCAACTCATGTCGTGGTGTTGGCCGTTGTAAGCCCGGGGACTGGGAATCGGCTTTCAGCCGAACAGGACGCGACCGACGATCATCCAGTTAACGGGGCGCGGCGGCATGGTTGTTGGCGCGAATGGAAGGTGGAGGGTGGAAGGCGTGGACGGGATGGGTGTGCGGCAGCGTCCGCGGCCCGGACGTGCGCGTTGCGGTATCCGGCGATCTCGCGCAGCGTCATCTGCTCTAGACAGTCTGTATATGGGCTATGTAGAGTACGAGTATGGGTATGCCGCGTATGACCCTGCAGACTCAACTGGTGCTGCGGGCTTTGCTGGAGGATCCCGCCAGGCAGCGATACGGACTTGAGCTGTGCGAGCTGGCGGGACTGCCGTCGGGCACGATCTATCCGATTCTGGCCCGGCTGGAGCAGGTCGGCTGGGTGGAGGGCAACTGGGAGGATCCCGCTGTGCATGAGCGGGAGGGCCGCCCACGCCGCCGTTTCTACCTGCTGACACGCCAGGGGGCGGAGCAGGGCCGCGACGCGCTGGCGCGCGTCTACCGCTCCGGGAAGCAGCCGCTGTCCGGTTGGACGATGGCTCGCCCAGCAACCGGTGAGGGCGCGTCATGAAGGGCCGGCGGGCGTCAACGGCACCCGAGTCCGCAACCCTGCTGACGGCCGGTGGCCACGAGACTCTCCCGTCGCTGGTCGCCAAGGTGCGCTTGCGTCATCCCGGGACCGACACGGTGCTCGTCGAGCGCGCCTACGCCACGGCCGCCGTGTGGCATCACGGCCAGAGGAGGCGCAGCGGCGACCCGTATGTGACGCATTGCCTTGCCGTCGCTGCGATCGTCGCCGACCTGGGGGCGCCGCTTCCCGTGGTGTGCGCGGCCCTGCTCCATGACGTCGAGGACGCAGGTTGCCCGCCCGAGCAGATTGCCGACCAATTCGGCGATGAGGTCGCCGAATTGGTGACAGGCGTCCCCGATGCAGTAATCCCTCTGATCGCACCGGCGACCGTTTGTCCTCAACCGGGCCAGGTGGGAACCGTGCTGTCGCGGGAGGCGGCGGTCGTGGTCATCAGGCTGGCCGACCGCTTGCACAACATGCGCACCATCGCGTTCTTACAGCCGGCCAGGCAGTACCTCAAGGCGCGTGAGACCGCAGAGGTCTTCGCGCCCCTGGCGCACACGATGGGGCTGGACACGCTGGGGGCCGAACTGCACGGCCTCGCCATCACCGTCCTGCAGCCCCCACTGTCGTCATCCGCTGTCGCCCAGCGTGTCCTGGCCGTTCTCGCGCTGCTCCTGCCTCAGGCCGAGCGCGGCCGTTGGAAAGAGGAGTGGAGTGCCGAACTGGCCGTTCACCCCACCCGCCGAACCCGTGCCTGCTTCACGGTGCGAGTCCTGCTCGGCGCGCCGCGTCTGTCCCTGACGCTTCGCCGACCGATGCGCCGAGGCCCGGGACGATGAGCGCGGCAGCCCGGGCCGGGGGAGTCCTGGGCACAGTGGCGGCCTTCGTCGTGGCCCTGGCCCGAGGAGGACTGACCGCATGGGCCGCCGCAGCACTGACCGCGGGCGTCCTGCTGCTCGTGATGGCCGTTCTCTTCGTACCCAGCGAAACACCGGCCCGCCGCCTGTGCCGACTGATCCAGGCCTGGCAAGGCACCTCTCGCGGTGACCCCCCACCTGTGCCGGGCCCGCCCCCGGTCGTCACCTCCCGGGCCACGGACGACGGCTGAGCCGACACGAGTCCGGCTCACCTCATCGTCACCGACGAGGCTGACCCCAACCGCAAGCTCCCGCCGCACCAACGTGTGCCCTGGTCGGTCCGATGCACCTGCGGGCGGCACGACACCCTCGCCCGATTCACGGTCGGCATCGGCATTGCCCCCCAGTGAGTCGCTTGCCGCAGTCAGAGGCGCCCGGCCGGCAGTTGCCCGTACCGCGTTGGTACTCCGTGCCGCCGGCAGGCGCCGTTCCCGCAACGCTGAGAAAACATGTTGGCCGGCCGTCGGCGAGCTGCGAAGATGCGCCTGTTTCCCAGACGGAGGACATTTGTTCGTTTTCGTGTGTGCGGGATGCGGCGCCGAGTTGACCACCCCGCTGTCCCAGGTCTCACTGCCGGCCCACGCCCGTCAGAAGTACGGGAACGGCGCCCAGCTTCCGGTGCTCATGCAGTCAGGGACGTTTGCCGTGGACCCGGACCCCTGGGGAGGGCCGTGGCGGATGTGGGACGAGATCGATCCGGACGAGGCGGAGGCACGCGGCATCTATGCGCCGGTCCACGCCCTGTCCGACAGCACGACCGGGGCGAGTCTCATCGCGCCCGGTGACATCCGTGGAACCCGGCTTCTTCCTGAGAAGCGCGGCGGTGCCTGTTGTGGCCTAGACGGAGCCGACGGGCCCAACATGGCCTGCCAGGCATGCGACCTCCCCGTGGCGACCAGAGTCGACGACTGCTCCCTCTGGCAGGCAGTACGGCTCGGCTCGGACGCCGTGCACCGCGTCCCCGTTGACGGTGTCCACGCTGAGCCCCTTTCCTGGGCGGAGTTGGCGCAGAAGGGGGAGGGAACGCCCCCGTTCGAGCCGATCGGCACATGGGGAGGGCGGCTGGGGTCGAACCACTACTGGTCGTGGAGCCCGCAGTGGGAGGCGGCAGCCGGCCAGGCGCTTGCCCATCTGTTGGTCGCCTCCCAAGGGCAGCCGGTGAAGGTCCCGGACGGTCTGACCGCAGACGTCTTCCAACGTGCGCTCGACGCCCTGCTGCCCGCAGGCCCCCCGAAGCGGCGCGCCGCCCTGGCCGGACCGGGACAGCCCTCCCCGGACGCGACCGCCGACATCCTCCTCGTACCGGTCCATCCCCAGACGGGTCGGACCTGGGCCCCCGCCGGCCCCACTGCGCCGGCACACCTGGTACCCCTGCCGCTGGGAGTGTGGCTGTGGCTGGTCTCTCCCCAGCCCTACCTGCCGGTTCCCGCCTCGGGCCGCATACCCCAAGACGTCCTCCGCGACGACCCTCTCCCGCCGCGCCCCAACTACCTGTTCCGGGCCGACCGGGGAACGTTCCAGCACACCTTGGTCCGGCTACCAGCCGTGCGCAGCCCGTGGCTGCGCACGATCCTCGAGAACCTCACACAGGGCACCCCGGCCGACCTGTTCTAGCCGTCTGGCCAGCCATCGAACAGCGCCAGGCTCCCGTAACTCCTCCGCCTGGTCGGCCAGTTCACCGGCTCCCAGCCTTGGCGGGGTGCTTCACACGCGGTGGCGCCGGGAGGACGCCGCCCGGCCCGAGAGCCGACTCGACTCCGTGCCGGACGTTGCGCATCCAGGGGCCCGCACTCCGGGCGCACCGTCAACCGGTGGGGGATTCCCGCGGTCTGGTCCGTTGAACGGAACAGCACGGGACGGGCTCCCGGGGGCGCTTCGCACTTTCTGTCTTCGGACGATCCGTCAGCGTCAGAGCGTCAGGGGGAACACCCATGCGTCCAAGAGCCCTACCAGTCCTGCTCACGGAGCAGGTTCAGCTCAGCACCCAGTCCGCCTCACAGCCTTGGGCGCGGGCGGCCCGACCGAGAGCCTGGGAAGGCACTGCCTCCCGCACCGGCTTCACATCGTGGGTCCGGAGGCTGCCGTCAGACGACGAGGACCGGAGACGAGAGGACGATCAATCGCTCGCGCGGGCATGGCCGGCGTGTTCATCCTCGCGACGCTGGGGCTGGCCGCGGTCGACGCGCGGGCGGCGACCGCCACGGTCGGAACCGGCACACCGGCAAGCTGCACCGAAGCGGCGCTGACCGCAGCGCTCGCGGCAGGTGGCACGGTGACGTTCAACTGCGGTGGAGCAGCGACCATCCCGATCACGAGCTTCAAGACCATCACGCAGGACACCAGCATCGAAGGTGGCGGGAACATCACCCTGGACGGCGGCGGGACGTCACGCATCTTCGTCGTCAACGGATCCCCGACGCTCTCCCTGAGCAACATCACCCTGACAGGGGCCTCCGCAGGAACGGCAGGGAGCGGCGCGGCGATCTTCGGCACCAGCGGCACGTACAACCTCACGAACGTCACCGTTCAGAACAGCAAGACCGATCCCCGTTTCTGCGGGGGCGCGATCGCCACCGGTCCGACCGGCAGGATCACCGCGACCAACAGCACCTTCCTGGCGAACACCAGCGGCTGGGCGGTGCGATCTGTACCACCGGATCCGTCGTCAGCAACAACTGCGTCTACCCGCTCAACCGCGCGACCGCCGCGGACGGGACAGACGGCGCCATCATCCTCGAGAACGGCGCCACTCTGGATCTCAACGGCGGAACCCTCACCGGCAACGCGGCGTTCCAGGCCGGCGCCGTCATGGTCTGGGGCAACTCCACGGCCAGGGTGCGCTCCATCACCGGCACACCGGTCAACTTCTCCGGGAACCAGGCCAGTGACTCCGGCGGCGCGATCGTCAACGCGCCGAACAACCTCACCGGCTCGCTGAGCATCGACAACACCGTGTTCTACGGCAACCTCGTCCCGCCCAACACGGTCCTGGCCGGCTACGGCGGTGCGGTGGCCGCGCAGGGTGTCTCGACGACGATGACCAACGTGACGTTCCAGCAGAACCAGGGCCGTTTCGGCGGGGCCGTCTTCATCGGCAACGGCCAAGGCGCGGTGACCGCGTCCATCGGCCATGCTGTCTTCGACCACAACTCCAGCGGCTCGTGGGGAGGCGGCCTCTATGCGAACACCGCGACAACGGTCGTCTCCGTCACCGACACCGCCTTCACGAACAACCAGGCCGTCGCGGCCGGGGGCGGCCTCGCCCGCTTCGCCGCCCGCCTCACGGTGACGGACTCCTCGCTGACCAACAACACCGCGGGCCAAGCCGGCGGCGGCGTTTACAACGACCCCGGCCCGACCGCTGCGGACGGCGGCTACACCGAGATCCACGACACCACCATCGCGGCGAATACGGCCTCCTCCGGCGGCGGCATCTACAACAACGCCGAGGCGAATCTGCAGAACGTCACACTGCTGAACAACACCGGTGGGCTCTACCAGGCCCGCAGCGCGACCATCACCCGCGCCGCGGACACCGTCTGGCAGAACCCCGACTCGCCCAACTGCGCCGGTGTCACGACCGTCTCCTCCGCGGGCGGGAACTTCGCCACCGACACCACCTGCGGACTGACCGTCATGAGTACCGACCGCCAGGGAACCGGTCTCAACGCCCAGCTCGGCCCGTTGACCAACGACGGACCGAACACCACCTGGTACGCCCTGCCGCAGAGCGGCAGTCCGCTCATCAACACCGCCGTGCCCAAGTGCGCGACGACGGACCAGCGACACGCCGCCCGCCCCGACGCGTGCGACATCGGCGCCGTGGAATTCGGCGGCATTCGCTAGCGCCGACAGCCGCCGTCCGCTGAACCGTGCTCACGTCGGGGACCGTCCGGGTCGGCCGGTCCCCGACCTGCTCTGATCTGTCGGCGCAGCCGCGTCACGGCCGGAGTGCCTCTTACTGCGTGCCGCGGCGTGGTCTTCCTCTTCCGTGACCAGTAGCCCTGCCCGCTGGCGGGGATGTGCGGCAAACTCAGGGCACCATGCGCGGTCGAGGGGAAGGGGAGGGCGCATAGAACACATCAGTGAGTCGGTGATGGGTTGTGGTCCGTCGGTGCTGGAGGCGCTTGGGCTTGCTGGGTGGACAGCAGGTCGCAAGATCGCCACTGCGGGTTGGAGACAGCATCTGACACACGCGGGATTCGAGCTCAACGACGTGGCGCTCGGGGTCTGGGTTGAGTTCGGTGGGCTGACGATCAAGAGCTCCTCGGTCCGCGTCCCCGGCTCGTCACTGCACATTGAGCCCGTTGACGCCTGCATCGACAGTGCCGAGGAAGCATCCACGCTGAGGCGTCGGTACGCAGAGAACTACAGCCCTCTGGGCATGTGGTCGGTCCAGTTCAGGTCGTATATCGCGGCGAGCGGGCGCGTCGTCGCTGTGGGGCCGAACTGGCTGTGGCCCCTGGGCTCAACCTTCGTGGAGGCGTTGGCCTACGTGGTGGATGGCGATGGCGGCGTCGATCGTGCAGAACAAGCGGACTGGCTCGCCAACTGCCTCCCCGGCAGGTGAGACGATCTTGCGGTGGCTGGTGTGTTCACGGCGTCGGAGCCGTCTTGGACAACCCCGTTCACCGGGCTGAGGAGGCTTCCGCTTTCCGAACGTGATCGTCTGAGCAGGCATGAACTGCCGCTGGTTGTGGGAGGGATCGGGTTGTTCGTCGGCTCGTACTCGCTGGTGGAGGTGACTGATGCCGTCGGTGCTGGGACTGCTGGAGACGCGGGAGACGGTGGCCGAGGTGCTGGCCGAGACTCCCGCGCCAGCCGCCGAGGATCGGCAAGCAGCCTTACTGAGAGGGCACATATCGGGCGTGAGACCCCGGCGCCGTGGACCGGCCCTCGACAGCCGCGTAGCGAATTCGCTGTCCGACTGCCCGTCTGCGTCCGCGATCCTATGCTGACACCGAGGGTGGAGACGACCGGGGGCATGCCTAATGAGGGCAGCAAGCAGGAGAGCGTCAGCATTGAAGTCGGGGGTCAAGCGGCTCTTGGGACGTGCTGGATTCGACATTGTGCGCAGTACCAACAACCTGGGTGGCGTCGACGACTTCATCCCGTTTGAGGCAACGATGCGGGCTGCACGGGCGGCCGGTCTGTCGGTCGGTGACTACATCGACGCGATCATGAACGGGACGCCTGGCGCCACCCAGTCCACCATCGATGAACTACGCGCTCACGGCGTCTTCGCTGCCAACCCGAACACGGTGCTGGAGATCGGCCCCGGGTCCGGACGGTACCTGGAGAAGACGCTGAAGGAGTGTTCACCAGACCGCTACGAGATCTACGAGACGGCAGCGCCGTGGGCCAACTATCTAGTGGACACATTCAGCGTGGTCGCCCAACCGACCGCAGGATCCAGTCTCGCCCCGACACCCGACGGCAGCATCGACCTCGTTCAGGCCCATAAAATCTTCAACACCGTGACCTTCCTCTGCGCCTCCCGCTACTTCTTCGAAATGGCACGTGTCACGCGACCCGGTGGTCGGATCGTCTTCGATGTAATGACAGAGACCTGCCTGGACGCGGCCGCGGTACGCGCCTGGGCGACGCAGGGCGGCGTGGGGCACGACTCCTACCCAGCCGCCATGCCTCGCCGGACATGCGTGGACCTCTTCAAGACCCTCGGCTGCAGCCTGGAGGCCAGCTTCCTGGCGCCCATGGGCGTCGCCTCCACGGAGGTGCTTGTCTTCGGAAAGGGGGCTTGACTCCCAGTAGGCTTCCGCTTACCAACCGGCGGGGCTGTGGGGTCGAACACGGTTTCTGGCCGGGTGATCTCCGCTATGTCCGCGTATGAAGGGCCTCTTGGCAGCTCGTTGTTGCTACTACGAAAAGTTTCAGAGGTCCTGCTTGCTGCAGTCTTCCGTACGTACGTCCGTGGAGCCCAACGCCTCGGCACGGTCGTGTGACTGTCTCGTGCACCGGTTCGTCAACGCAGCGGACCAGCCGGACCGCGTGCCGTGCTACTGCTCGGACATGACGGAGGAGGAGTGGCAGGTCGTGCGGGCTGCCCTGCCGCGGTCGACGTGCAGGACCGCGACGCCGCCGTGCCCCTCCTTCAGCGGCTGCGGCAGTCCTATTTCTCCATCCGCCTTCTCTGGGCGGACGGCGCGTACGCCGGGAGGCTGGTCGACTGGGCGCGGGAGGAACTCCAGCTCACCCTGGACATCGTCAAACGCTCCGACGACACCGCGGGGTTCGTGGTGCTACCGAGACGGTGGGTAGTGGAGCGCACGGTGAGCTGGCTGATGCGCTCGAGGCGCCTGGTGCGCGAATACGAGACGCTGCCCGCCATGCACGAGGCGATGGTCCAGTGGTCGATGACCATGCTGATGAGCAGCCGACTGGCCGGACGGCGCCGGGATGCCTTCCTCACCCGGCGGCCCACGCCACGCTGGCCGGGCCGAACCCCCCTGCGAAACCTCGGCGGCTCAGCCCCGGGCAGCCAGCCGCTTCACCCGGCCCCGTACCCCCTCTACTCGCGTCGGCCTCGAAGCGCTCGCGGGTGAACGCGCGAATCACCGTGAGGCCCATCAACTGCTCGCGCAAGACCCGGTTGATCGCATCCAGGAGGTCCTGCATCCGGCGTGACACCCGTGTCATCCAGCGATGGATCACCGCCAACGCCGCACCCAGTACCTGTATCTGCTGCACGTTGTCGGTGCTGCGGGTGATCAGCGTCGGCGTGCCGAAGTCCTGATGTTCCCGGCCGGAGAACGTAGCGATCTTTTCGTAGACGTCTGACCGCAGGCCGTGCGCGGCGTTTGTGGCTGCGCGCGTTCCGGCATAGGACGAGATCACCCCTGCCAGCAGTTGGGCGACACTGACGACCACCACCCGCCGGCCGTCCAGATGCGCCCTACGTCCGTGCGCATGAGGCCGTTGTCGATCAGATCCGCGTTGATCGTCGGCAGATACAAGGTGGCGGTGACGCTGACCAACTGGAAGACGATCACACCAGCGAACCACCTTCGGTGCTCGGCAAGCCCGCACGGACCAGACGCATCGGTCGACCTTTCGTAGGGGGTGCTCAGGCGATGACGAAGCTGGGGTGCAACAGTCCGGCGGGGTCGTACTTACGGGCAAGCTGCAGCAATCGGTCACGACGCTCGGCGTCGAACGGTTCTGCGGCGGTGCGTTGGTCGGGTCGTCCGAAGGTGAAGTTCGGCGAGCTGCCTACGGCGGTCCCGGACCATCTGGCCAACAGTTCGTCCTGCAGCGCCCGCGCACGTGCCGCGTTCGACTTGGTTGTCGGGGCTACCACACCTACGACACACAGCAGGTACATCGCCTCGCGGTGGCTGACTGCGTTCGGCACCCTCGGCGGAGTGGACAGCGCCCCACCGAGATGACGAACCGAAATGATGGAGCGATCCGGCCGGCCAGGCGCCGACGCGGCGATGGCGTCGCGGAGGCGTTCCTCGTCGATCGCCCGCAACAAGACGTTGTCGCCGACATACGCATGCGGCTGATCCGGTTCACTGAAGACGGTGTCGGACCGCCGGTACGGGATCTCCTGCAAACCGTCGTACGCAGGTTTCAACGCCCGCAGCGGGGCCACCAGTTCGTCTGCCTCCGCAGCCGAACCCAGGTAGGCGATCTGGACATGGGCCATGTGCCGCTTGGAAATTTCCAGCGTGGTCATCGCCGAGGTCATCTGCGAGGGCATTGTCGCCGTCCAGCGCAACCAGGTTGAGACCACCTCCGGCGTCTCGCCCAGGTCGAACATCAGGCCGCCCCCGACCAGCCTGGCGACTGGCACCAAAGCCATCTCCAGCGCGGTCACGATGCCGAAGCTCCCGCCACCGCCGCGGAGCGCCCAGAACAGGTCCGGCTCCTTGTGTTCCGAAACCGTCAGCAGGGAGCCGTCGACGGTGACCAGTTCCAAGCGCGTGACATGGTCCGCGGCGAAGCCGTAGCGACGAGCCATCAGCCCGATGCCGCCGCCGAGCATGTAGGAGACAGCGCCGACACCGGGCATGCTCCCGGACAGCGGTGCCAGATCGTAGCGTGCGGCGGCCTCGATCACGTCGCGCCACCGCGCTCCGGCGCCCACCCGTGCGGTGCCGGCGCCGGGGTCGACATCGACGCTGTCCATCCTTCGCGTCGACACCAATACACCTTCACCGGCGAGCGGGTTGGCGAGTCCATGGCCTGTGGCCTGGACCGCGATCGGCATACTTGCCTCCGCGGCGTGCCGGACGGCCGCCACGACGTCGCCGGCGGCCCGTGCCGCCACCACGTGGGCCGGCTGATGTTGCTCCCGCAACTGGAAGCCGGCCCGGTGCTCGTCGTACTCGGCGGACCCTGGGTGGTATACCACCGGTGATTCGGTGTCGGTCGTGTCGGCACTCATCGCGGGCATCTTTCTGGATCGAGGGGTGCGTGCGCGCACCCACTCGGCGAACAGGCAGGTGGTAGGTACGCATCCGCCAGCCTGACCGGGATATGCGCCGCATCGTGTCGCAATTCCTGAAAAAATTGGTGGGTGACCCCAGACCGCTTCTTCGCCCTGATGCTGCTCCTCGAATCGAGGGATGCCGTGACCACACAGGAACTTGCCTCAGCGCTCGGGGTGTCCCTTCGAACCATCACCCGAGACCTGAACTGGCTCCGCGACGCCGGTCTGCCGGTGACCGCACAACGGGGCCGCCTCGGAGGCGTGACCATGCTGTCCGGGTCCGGGTCCGGGTCCGGGTTCGACCTCACGCGACTCACGCCGGGCGAGCGTGATCATCTGTCGCTCACCGGGCTGGACGAGAAGCAACGTGCGGAGCTCAACGCATCGGTCGAAAGCCGGCGCGCGCTCTCCAAGATCGCCGCTGCACAGCCACGTCGCGTTCATGAGCTCCTGCCGCTCACCGACGTAGTGCACGTGGACAGCCGTCCCTGGCGTCAAGCACGAGCTTCCGGCACGAGTCCGGCTTCGCTGATCGGCGCAGTGCGGCGAGGCCGCCGGCTACGGATCGAGTACGACAGCCCACGCGAGTCATGCCCACGCGACCTGGTCGTGGATCCCTACGGGCTGTTCGCCAAGGCCGGCATCTGGTACCTCGTCGCCGACCGTGCCCGAGTGCCACGGCTGTACCGACTCGAACGGATCACGACGTGGAAAGAAGTCGACCAGCCACGACGGATCCGCGAGAGCCAGACCCTGGCCACCGTCGCTGCAGCGCTCATCGATCAGTGGGAGCACAACCACGCGATAGAGGTCAGCGCCACCATCGACCAGGCCCAGATCGAGCGAGCGCAACGGATCTTCGGCCTACGACTCGTCCCGGACGACCATGAAGAATCCGCCACCGGCCGCAAGGTGACGATCCGCTTCCTGCATCTGGAGGACGTGCGAGCACTACTGCCGTTCGGGAGCGCCATCACTGTGCACGGCCCCACCGAAGCCACGGCTCACCTCCGCGACCTCGCCACCAGTCTTGCCCACCACTATGCGCCGTCACCAACGCCTTGACCCGCAACACCCTTTCAGGGCTGTCCCGTAACTGTGATGCCATGGTGGGTAGGCCGGTCGACAGACCTCACAGGAAAAGGAGTTCGACGTCTTCCTCGATGCAGAGACGTAGGACGAGCGCCAGTTGTCGCGCGTCTTTGACGTGCTGCTGGAGGAGGTGGTCGGCTGCCTGCTCCAGCCATTCGCTGGTGATCGCTTCCAGTCGGGGCAAGATCGCGGTGCACTCGGCAGTCGAGAACTCACCGCCGCCGTCGTCGTCCGGGCGGTCGAGGAAGGGCTCCAGCACGGTGGAGACATTGCTCCAGGGGCGCTCTCCGCCGAAGCCCTGCATCTCGTCGAGGACGAACCCTTCCGCCTGCGCCAGGCGGCAGCGGAACGCGTTGAAGCCGGTGTAGGACCAGGCGACATCCGGACCGGTGGTGTCCCCGTCGCCCGGGAACAGGATCAGCCCCACGTGGTCCTCCTCATCCGTCGAGTACACAGGATCGGCTGGAGAGAGCCACACGTGCAACTGAGATGATCACGCGATGGCTGGTGTGATCACGGCGTCGGGGCCAACCTGGATAGCCCCATTCACTGGGCTGAGCCCTCGCCAGTTCGCCAAGTGAGTGATCATGTTGCGCCGCGAAGGTGCGGATGCGGTGCGGCGGGGCCGATCGTGGAACCTGTCGCTGGGGGACCGAGCGCTGCTGGTGGCCGCTTACTGGCGCACGAACTTGACGATGCGTCAGCCAGCCCCGCTGTTCGGGGTCTCGAAGTCTGCGGCCGACTGCATCATCGATCACCTCGGGCCCCATTACGCCCTCGTCCGCGGCCGGCGCCTGTTCTACACCTCATCGCCCTCGACCACCTGGCCTTCGGCCACTCCGACGCCCCGCCGGTCACCGAGTTCGACTGCACCTTCGACGCGCTCACCGACCTCACCCAGGACCTGCTCGGCCAACTCGGCGTCGACCGGTACGTGATGTACGTGCGGGACTACGGGGCCCGGTTCGGCCGGCGGCTCGCCCTGCGCGACCCGGCGGCCGTCACCACCGGCATCAGTCAGAGCGGCAACGCCTACCAGGAAGGGTTCGTGCCGGCGTTCTGGAAGACCGTCTGGGGCTACTGGAAAGAGCAGACCCCGGAGACCGAGGCGGGCGTCCGCCAGGCGCTCACCCCGGAGTTCACCCGCCGGCAGTACCTGACCGGCGCCGCCGACGAAACCCCGGTCGATCCAGGCACCTGGCAGCACGACCACGCGTTGCTGTCCCGCCCCGGCAACGACCTCGTCCAGCTCAAGCCGCTCCTCGACTACGCCACCAACCCGCCGCTCTACCCCGTCCTGCACCGCCTGGTGGAGTACGAAGTCCGCCACCAGTAGCCTGAAACCAAGCAACTCCACTCCATCCGACTCGGGACGGTCCGGAGCCTCCGTCGAACCCGGGGCGAGTCAGCCGAAGGCGGAGAGCTCAATGCAATCTGAACCGAGACGGACCGAATCTCGAACGGGCGCTCCCGAGGACGTGCGCAGGTGAGCTCCCTGTCCGACCTCGACACTGCGGGCCCAGATGCCCCGCGGTGGTCCACAACGCCCCTCCATCTGCAGATCCTGGGCCCGCTCCGCGTGTGGCGATACGGCGTCGAAGTGGATCCTGGTCCCCGCCAGAGAAGCCATCTCATGGCTCTGCTGCTGGCTCGTCAGGGCTGTCCGGTGAGCACCGGCGACCTGATCGACCTCTTGTGGGACGACGACCCGCCGGCCAGCGCGTTGAATGTCGTTCAAAAGTACATCGGGTCCGTCCGTCGTTTGCTGGAGCCGGATCTCGCCGCCCGCGACCCGGGGTCGTACCTGCTACGCCGGGGCGACAGCTACCTCTTCGCCCCAGGCTCCGGTGTCCTGGACCTCGAGCGCTTCCGCGGGCGAGTCAGGGACGCAGCCATAGCGCTGTCCGACGGCCGGTCGCGGCTCGCGGCGGATCATCTGATCGAGGCTCTCTCCTTATGGCACGGGCCAGCCGGAGACGGCATTCACCTCGGGCATCGTGCAACCTCAGTCTTCACAGGTCTCAACGAAGAATTTTTCGAGACTTGCGTCCGTGCCACTGATCTCGCCGCTGCTGCCGGGCAGCTCCACCGAGTCCTTCCAGCGTTGCGGCTGGCGTCACATGTCGGACCGCTGCATGAGCCAGTACACGCCGGTCTCGTCACCGCTCTCGGGGACGTCGGTCAGCGTAGCGAAGCTCTGCGGGTCTTCGATGCGGTCCGCACGCGGCTGCGGGACGAGTTGGGCATCGACCCCGGCGATGCGCTACGTCTCGCCCACCGGCGGGTCCTGGCCGAGCCGCCCGCGATCCGCCGTCGACCCGACTCCTCCCGTGCCATGACCGCGCAGAACCCGGCGCGCCACGCCGATCAGAGCCGGCATGCACGTGGTCGAGCATCCGTCACCGGACCTGACCTCATCGGTCGAGCAGCCGAATGCGCGCTTCTGCGACGCACCTTGGAACCGCTGTACACAGGCGGCATCGCTTTGACCCTCATCGAGGGTGAGCCCGGAGTTGGAAAAACGCGACTCCTCGACTTCGTCGCAGCAGACGCCGCGTCGCGGGGCGCTCTCGTTGCGTGGGGCAACTGTCTTCAGGGTTCGGGCACGCCTTCGCTGTGGCCGTGGCTCAAAATTTTCCCCACCCTGCTCGGAACACTGCCGCCGGCGACACGCCACAGCCTGAACACGGGCCTGGCCCCTCTTGCTCAGCCGGAAGGCGGCATCCTGGACCGACCGGTCGAACCCGACACCAATGCCCGCTTCCGGCTCTTCGACGACGCCACCTCGGTCATCGCCGAGATCGCAGTGTCCACGCCGGTTCTGATCATCCTGGACGACCTGCACTGGGCCGACGTCGCGTCACTTCGACTCCTGGACCATCTGATGACCCATCTGCCATCGGGTTCGGCGATTGTCTGCGCGTTCAGGGATCGGGCGCCCACCCCGAGCCCGGACCTCGCAGGGACCCTAGCCACAGCCAGCCGCGCACGGGGTCATCGCCGGCTGCTGCTTGGTCCTCTCTCGATCGAGGAAGTGGCCAGTCTCATCCGCGCCGAGAGCGGAGCCGAGATATCGCGTCGCGCCGTCCTCAGCGTCCACGCAAGGACCGGAGGAAACCCGTTCTTTGTACGTGAGGTCGCGCGAATGCTCGGCGATGCCGATGGGACGCTTGCTGGAGACACATCGCGAAGCTCAATCCCCGGCTCGGTACGCGATGTCGTCCGCGGCCGTATGGCGGACCTCGAACCCAGGGCCGGCGACATGCTCCAGGCCGCCGCCCTGATCGGTCGTCGCGTCGAACTTCGGTTGTTGGCACAAGTCTGTGGCCAGAGTGTTCCGGACTGTCTCGTTCACATTGAATCCTGCGTGTCTCTGGGCCTTCTCGACCCTGTGGCTGACGACCCGTACCTGTACCGCTTCACCCATGACCTGGTCCGAGAAGCTGTGCTCGAAGCCACGCCCCCGAGCCGCACCGCTCTGTTGCACCTCCGTACAGCAGACGCGCTGACCGGCATGATCGACGAGAGCCATGAGGCCACCGAGCGGATTGCCCAACATCTCTGGTCTGCAGGACCGTCAGCCGATCCGGCGCGCACCGTGACTGCCCTCATCCGGGCCAGTCGGTTGGCGGTCGTCCGTACTGCGCTGGAGACCGCCGAGCGGTCGCTCCGGCTCGCTGTGGAGACGGGACGCAAGGCGAATGAGCCGGAGCTCGAACTCTCCGCCCTCAGCGAACTCACGGCACTCACCGGCAGGCGGTCGATGTACGGGCTGGCCTCCGTCGAACTCCTGCAGCGGGCCGAGCACCTTGCCACCCGGCTCGGCAGGCAAGAGGAAGCGACGGTGTTCCTCTTCTCCCGATGGACTGCACATTGTCAGGGACTCGACTCCGTCAAGAGCCGGGAACTGGCTCGGCAACTCCTCGACCTGGCGGACACCTCGCACCTTCCTTTGGTACGAGCTTTCGGGTGGCAGGCGTGGGGTCTTCAGCGCTACAGCGACGGTCATCTGGACGAAGCGCGCGAGTACATGGTCGCGGCGCACGCGCTACTCGGCGAGGAGCAGCCGCAAGGGACAGAAGAGCCCGGCCGCCGACAGCTCGAACTGCACAGCATCAGCATGCTCGCCGAGGTGACCGCTGTGAGCGGAGACCTCGACGCGGCGCGATCACTGATGGCTCAATTGGAGCAGCGCGCCGGCGATGAGCCGTTTGCGTTGACCATCTGGGCAGCACACGCCGTGCGCATCGGTGCGATGGCGGGTGATGTCGCAGCCGTCCTGCGCGGTGCCGAGCGGGGCCTCATGAGTGACCCCGAGTTCTCCTTTCGCTATCTCGGCATTTTCGTCCGGCTCGGTATGTGCTGGGCGCGGGTGATGACAGGCTCTGACATCGACAGGTCGATCGCCGAAGCCGAGCGGTTGATCAACACCAGATTGCTCAACCCGGTCGGATCCTGTGTTGCTTTGTGCTTGGGCTTCCTGGCTGAGATGAAGCTGGTGTCCGGTGACCTCCATGGCGCTCAAACCACCCTTGATTTCGCGTTCGAATGTCTGGAGACGTACGACCAGCGATACGCCGAAGGCATGTTGGTTCAGATGCGTGCGCGCATCATGCGGGCAAGCGGCGCTCACTCCCAGGCAATCCGCAGCGTGACCGAGCAGGCCCGCTCCATCTCTGAGCTACGAGGGAGCCACCTGTTCGCCGACGAGCGGTCAGTCTCGTGAGGAACTGGCCGCATCTCCCACCGGCATCGAGCGCAGCGCTTGACGGCCGCCGAGCGTGTCGAGTACGCCGCGCCGGTCGGCGTCCTGGTGGCAGGGAAGGAACCATTTCGCGAACTGTCAAGTGAGGCTTCAGCCGACTTGGCTGTCTTCGGCCGCCTGCTGCCCGGCACCTCTCGGGCGCAGGACACGGTGTCAGCGATGCTTCTCGCAGGCTGACGCCGCGCGATCCTTTCAGGACACGTCGCCGGTGAAGTCCCGTCATATCCGCAACCGCTGGCTCCGTCCCGGTGCGACGTTTGGTGTCCGCGCTCCGTCGGCTGTACATCGCCCGATTCGGCTTCGCCATCTGTTGGGCTGCGCTGTCCTCGCCGACCAGCGCGCTCACGGTCGTTCTCTTGGTCATCTACCCGGGCGTTAGACGCGATCGCGTCGGTCGTCGACCTGCGGTTGTGACGTCCATCCGCAGGTCAGGTGCCGTATGGGTGGGGAGATCCACTGAGTACGTGTGGGGTCACCCCCGAGCACCAGGTGGCCGTTTTCGAAGAGCGCCGTCATCGCATGGTGGGAGCTCAACGACAGGCCTGTGCGTCAACCTCGTGCCGAGCACCGCAACGGCCGTCGCTCTGGCGGCTATGGGGGAAGACCGACAGGACATCTTGCTCGTGCGGGGCGTGTGGGCGGTGACCGCCGGCGCAGTCCAGATGGCAGTGGGAGTTACCCGCCGTCGACTCGCTGAGCAACGTCGCGGGTACGCCGTGTGCGGCCGGATTCTCTTCATCTTCTCGGCTTGGCGGTTGGGCCGCGCCCGGTGAGCGGTTCCGCCGCTCCAGCAACTGTTCCGTGTCCGTCAAGTCGGCTCACCTAGTGTCGCCGTGCGTCGAACGACCACCGAAACCTGCAGCAGACCCGTCCGAGTCGGCGACCCGTCCGGGAAGCACAGCAACCGTTAGGAAGCCAACGATGAAGATCCTGATCACTGGTGCAGCAAGCGGCTTTGGTCGCGGCGCGGCTCTCGAACTCGCCCGTCGTGGGCACGAAGTCACCGCAGGCGTGCACATCGCGCCGCAAGCCACCACCCTGCTGAGCGAGGCGGCAGAGGCCGGAGTGACGGTGGAGACGATCGTCCTGGACATCACCAGTATGGAGGACCAGCAGTACGCAGCCCGCCGTGAGGTCGACGTCCTGATCAACAACGCCGGGGTGATGGAGGCAGGTCCAGTCGCCGAGATCCCGCTGCGCCGTGTTCGACACAACTTCGACGTCAACGTCTTCGGCACACTCGGGATGTGCCAAGCGTTCGCTCCGCGGATGGTGGCGCGAGGCACAGGGAAGATCATCAACGTGACCTCCATGGGCGGTCTCGTCACCGTGCCGTTTGCCGCTGTCTACACCGCGACGAAGCACGCTCTGGAGAGCCTGACTGAAGGGCTGAAGGCGGAGCTTGCCGGCACCGGCGTCGAGATCTGCACCGTCAACCCAGGGCTCTTCGGTACCGGGTTCAACGACCGGGGCGCTGAGACCATGTTGCGGTGGTTCGACCCGACGTCCTCGCTGTCGCGCCCGGAGCTGCTGGCCGGCTTGAGCGCCGGGCTGGAGGGTCAGCTCGATCCGGCCATGGTCATCGATGCACTGGTGACCATTGCCGAAGAGCAGTCGTCGAAGTTCCGCAACGTGCTCCCGGTAGAGATCATCCCTTGGATCAAGGCCATCCAGGAGCGGACCTGGGACGCGAGCAAGGACGACAGCCTGTTCATCAACCCGGCTGAGCTGGGCTGAGATCTCCGTTCTCACGAGATGATCCGTGCCCTCTTCTACGACAACTCCGTCGTCGTTCACCGGCCCCGTCGACTGAACGAGGCGATCGACAAGGTGGGGGAGAGGTCTTGTCGCCGCTCGCCGAGATCCACGCTCTGTCGTTCTGCGGGCCCGCAGCCGGCCGCGCGCTCACCTCGAGACTCGCCTGGCCGAGATCTACTTCACCGGCGGCACCTCGACCGCCCAGGCCACGCCGATCGCGACCATGGCCAAGATCAACGGTGGCGCGGTCTGCGGACGCATCCAGACGATCGTCACGAGCAAGCACTGGAATCAGCGCCGCGAGCATCATCGTGGACGACAAGACAGGGAAGGCCCACGCCTCCACCGCCGTCGACGCCGTGACGCGACTGCGATATGGCGCAATCGGTGTCAACGCCATGCCGCCCGTCATCTCGGTTGACCCAGCCCTCACCTGGGGCGGCAATGAGGAAGGCCGCGAGTTCGTCTCCGGCCGGGGCGATTTCGGCAACCTCCTCGGCTACGGGAACGTCGAGAAGTCCATGGTCACAGGCGGATTCATGTCTCCGGGTCGCACCGACCTTTGACCCGTCCTTCCACCCCGACAGCGCATACCACTCGGCAGTTCGACCACCCAAACACTCGGTCAGTCAGGAAAGAGCAAACTGATGAACAAGAGGGTAGCCCTCGTCACCGGAGCCTCCTCCGGCATCGGCGAGACCACAGCACGCCACCTCCTCGACGCAGGCTTCATCGTCTACGGCGCCGCACGCCGAGTCGACCGGATGACCGACCTCGCCGTCACCGGCGTGCGCACCCTCGCCCTCGATGTGACCGAGGAGGCATCGAGCCGGAACGCCGTCCAGCAGATCCTCGGCGAAGAAGGCCGCATCGACGTCCTCGTCAACGGAGCCGGCTATGGGTCCTACGGAGCCCTCGAAGAAGTCCCGATGCACGAAGCCCGTGCCCAGATCGACGTAAACCTCTTCGGCCTTGCCCACTTGACCCAACTCGTCCTGCCCGCCATGCGTGCGCAGCGAAGTGGGACGGTCATCAACATCGCCTCCATGGGCGGACAGTTCGCCACCCCGCTGGGAGCTTGGTACCACGCCAGCAAATTCGCGGTCGAAGGGCTCAGCGACGCCCTACGACTCGAGCTCAGGCAGTTCGGCATCGATGTCGTCATTGTCGAACCTGGGTCCATCCGCACCGAATGGGGCGCCATCGCCGCCGAGAAACTTCGTGCCACCTCCGGCCACGGCCCCTACAGCGAGCAAGCGGGGGCCATGGCCACCTCACTGGCCAACAGCTCCAGCCCCGACGCCAGGATGACGTCCCCAACAAGCGTCATCGCAAAAGCCGTCACCAAGGCGGCCACCGCCCGCCGACCCCGCACCCGGTACCGCGTAGGGTTTGGCGCCAAGCCGCTGGTCGCCCTCAGCAGGGTCCTCCCCACCCGCGTCTTCGACAGCTTTGTGAAGCGCGCCTCCGGGGTGCCGGCATGAATTCCCACCGCCGCTCCGGCAGCCACATGCCCTCCGTCCGCTGGCCCCAAGGCTACGAGCCGAGCGGGGCGGCGCTCCACGCGGTCAACTCCGGCAGGACCGCCGCCGCGTCCGAGGTCGTCTGGGCCTGGCTGGTGCGCCCGGAGCTCTGGAGCTCCTTCTACGTCAACGCCCGCCGCGTGCGCCACCAGTCCGGGCCGTGGCCGCAGGTCGCGCTTGGCTCCCGTTTCACCTGGATCACCTTCGGGGCTGTGGCCACCACGGAGATCGTCGAGTACGAGCCCTTCGAGCGGCTTGCTTGGACGGCCACCGGCCTCGGCGCCCGGGCACACCACGCTTGGGTCCTGACGCCCAGAGCCGACGGCGGAACGGACATCCTCACGGAGGAGACTCAACGGGGACGCGCACCTGCGCTACTGCGCCGAGCCCTGGCCCCCGCGATGCACTACATGCACCAACGCTGGATCAACGGACTGGCCTCAAGTGCGGAGGGCCGACAACCGCCGTGACCCGGCGTCGGTGCTCCGGATCCGGTCTACGCGGCGTGCCGGGTTGTTGTCTTGCGCGCCGTCGGTGGACGGGCATCCGCAGAGTGACCGTGCCGTCGGGGTGGTTCCTGCCTTCGTCGAACGGCGTGTACTGCTTGCCGGTGTCCAGGTTCTCCGACGTCAGCCGGCGGGCAGCCACTTGCCCTGGTGCGGGGACCATCCCCGCGATCGGCAGGCCGCGTTGCCGTGGCCGTGCGGAGGGCAATCACAACACCGGGCCGTGCGAGTGGCTTAAACTCCGGGTGATTCTCATGGCCGGCTCCGAAGGCGGTCTCGCCTGTCGGTTTCGGATGCTGATCGGCAGAGGAGGAAGTCGGTTGGAAGCGCGATTACGGTTCGCGGTGCTGGGCCCGGTCAGGGCGTGGCGCGGCTCGGACGAGATCGAACTCGGTCCGCCCCAGCAGCGGGCGGTGCTGGCCGCGCTGCTGCTGGCGGAGGGTTCGCAGGTGCCGGCGAGTGGTCTGATCGACGCGGTGTGGGGGACAAGGGCACCGGCTTCCGCGCCTGGCATCTTGCGGACGTACGTCCACCGGCTGCGGAAAGCGCTGGAGCCGGCCGGGGACACCGCGTCGTCCGTGCTCCGTTCCACGGGGGACGGCTATCAACTCCGTATCTCGCCGGAGGAGCTGGACCTCGGTGCCTTCCGGGAGCTGCTCGCCCGAGCCGAGCGGGCGCGCCGTGCGGGAGACCCCAAGGGCGCGGTGGGGTACCTGCGGGATGCGCTCGATCTGTGGCGCGGGACGGCGCTGGCCGGTGTCCGGGGTGAGTACGCGCAGGCCCAGCGGCACCGGCTCGGCGAGTTGCGACTGTCCGCGGAGGCTGCCCGCATCACGGCCGAACTCGACCTCGGTGTCCATGCGGAGGCGACCGCTGAGCTGACCGGGCTGGTCACTGAGCACCCGCTGGACGAGCGGTTCCGGGAGCTGCTCATGCTCGCCCTCTACCGGTCGGGACAACAGGCGGCGGCCCTCGCCACCTACCGCGACGCGCAGACACTGCTCGCGGGCGAGTTGGGGGTCGATCCCGGCCCGGCACTGCAGGCGATGTACCAGCGCGTTCTACGAGCCGACGCCGGGCTCCTTGCTCCGCTCGCCCCGGCCGAGCCGGCACCCGTTCCCGCCCAGGCTCCCGCACCCCTACCTGTACAAGCCCCCGCCGTCCCGGCCCAACTACCCGCCGGCCTGGCGGTCTTCGTCGGCCGAGACGCCGAACTGGCCGAGGCGGCCCGCCTGCCCACGGGCGGCACGGTGGTGGTCAGTGCCATCGCGGGGATGGCGGGTGTCGGCAAGACCACCTTCGCGGTGCGTTGGGCACGACAGGTCGCCGACCGGTTCCCGGACGGTCAGCTGTACCTGAATCTGCGGGGCTTCGATCCGGTCGGTCTGCCGGTCGCGCCGGAGCACGCCCTGCGCACGCTGCTGGAGTCGCTGGGTGCCGGCACCCGCGGGCTGCCGCAGGGCGTCGACGCACTCGCGGCCCTGTACCGCACCCTGCTCACCGGCAAGCGCATGCTGGTGCTGCTGGACAACGCCCGCGATGCCGCGCAGGTTCGGCCACTGCTGCCGGGGGCGCCCGGCTGCCTGGTCATCGTCACCAGCCGCGATCGGCTCGCCGGCTTGGTCGCTGTGGACGGCGCCCACCCTCTCCATCTCGACTTGCTCTCCGTGCCGGAGGCCCGCGCGCTGCTCACCCGGCGCCTCGGGCAGGGCCGGGTCGCGGCCGAACCGGACGCGGTCGAGGAGATCATCGCCCGGTGCGGACGACTGCCGCTGGCCTTGGCGGTCACCGCCGCCCGCGCGGCGATCCGGTCGGCCCTCCCCCTGTCGGCGATCGCCGCCGAACTGAGAGACAGTGCCGACGGCCTCGACTGGTTCCACGACGGCGACGCCGCGGCCGATGTACGCGCTGTCTTCTCCTGGTCGTATCACGCTCTCACCACCGATGCCGCCCGCCTGTTCCGGTTGCTGGGTATGCACCCCGGCCCCGACATCGCCCTGCCCGCGGCGGCCGGCCTGGCAGGGCTCACCATCCCGCACACTCGCCAGTTGCTGTCCGAGCTCGTCCAGGCCCACTTGGTGGACGAGTCCGTACCCGGCCGCTACGCCTCCCACGACCTGCTGCGCGCCTTCGCCACCGAACTGACAGAAGCCCTCGATCCGCCCCAGGAGGCGCGGACGGCTCGGCATCGGATGTTCGACCACTACCTGCACACCGCCCGTGAGGCGCTCGCACTGACCGCCCGTACCCGGGTACTGATCTCGCTGGCCCCAGCGGTGGAGGGGGTGCGTCCGGAGGAATTCAACGGGGACACCGCGAAGGCGGTGGCCTGGTTCACCGCCGAACGGGCGGTGCTGCTCGCCGGCATCGAACAGGCCGCCACCCACGGGTACGACGTCCACACCTGGCAACTTGCGTGGGCCGTGGCCAGCTATCTGCACCGGTGTGGTCTGTGGCGGGAGCACGAGGCCGTGCACCGAACCGCCCTGGACGCGGCGCGCCGGCTGGGCGACACGGCCGCCGAGGCCCATGTCCTCCGCCTTCTCGCCTTCTCCACAGCGGACATGGGCCGCGTCGAGGAGGCACGTGCTCATGCCGAGCGAGCCATCGAGCTGTTCACCGAATCGGGCGACACGAGAGCCTGCGCCGAGGGCTATTTCACGTTGAGCTGGGTGGAGGAGCGGCAGGGCGATCCGGAAGCGGCGCTCGCCGCCGCGCAGCGGTATCTCGCGCTCAGCTCGGTTCATGACGGCCATGGTGTCGACGACAGCCGCGACCGGATGACGACAGCATGCGCCCTCAACGTGGTCGGTTGGTTCCAGACCTGCCTCGGGCAGCACCAGCAGGCCCTCGACCACTGTCAGCAGGCAGTGACCCTGTTCCTGGAACTCGGGGACGAGACCGGGGCGGCGGCCACCTGGGACAGCATTGGCCACGCCTACCATCACCTCGGCCAGTACGAGCAGGCCGTAACTGCCTTTCGCAACACCCTCGATCTCTCCCGGCGGGGCGACCTGCCCTTGTTGACGGCAGGCACCCTCAGGCGTCTCGGGGACACCCACCTCAGCGCCGCCGACCCGGATGCGGCCCGTGCGGCCTGGGTTGAGGGGCTGGACATCCTGGAGCGGATCGGCCACGCCGACGCTGAGTCCCTTCGCACCAGATTGCGTCAACTCGACGAGCCGAGTGATCTGGTGGAGGCGGACGCGGCGCCCACCGACTCGTAGTCGGCCCACGGTTCGGAAGCCCGGTCCGGCCGACTGAATCAGCGGCCTCGGACGGCACGTGGAGCGCGCACCGCCGCGCGTGGTGCGGCGTTCGTGACCGCGGTACGGCGCGCGGGGTCCTCCCGGTTGTACAGGCGTCCCGGCGGAGACCTTGCCCGTGTCCCTTCCGGCCCGTGTCGCGCGATACGGGCCGAGGCGGAAGTCAACGATCCGTCAACGGGCTGTAGACACCCGGCCGGTTGTCTTGAGCGGGCGCGTCCGCGCCTGCGGGTTCGATCCGCGGGTGTCACATCTGACCTGCACAGGTCTGGAGCAGACGCGCTCCGCACAGTAGACAAATCTGTATCGGTGTTTTCGGGGGTTATCGGCGTGACAGTGCAAGTTCGTACCATCCCGGCCGGCGACGATCGGCTGGTAGACGACGTTTCCCTGCGCCTGAGGATCCTCGGTCCGTTGCGGCTCTGGCGCGGCGGCGTCGAACTGGACGTGGGCCCGCGGCAACAGGCCTACCTGCTCGCCCTGCTTCTCGCCCGTGAGGGCAGGCCGGTCAGCACCACCGAACTGATCGACCTGATGTGGGACGACGATGTCCCGGCCAGCGCCCTGAACGTCATCCACAAGTACGTCGGTGCCCTACGACGTCTGCTGGAACCCGGACTCCCCGCCCGCGGAACGGGCTCGTACCTCCACCGTCGCGGCAACGGCTACCTGTTCACCGCCGGCCCCGGGACGCTCGACCTGGTTGCCTTCCGTGAGCGCGTGGCGACGGCCCAAGCCGCCTCGGCGCAGCAGCGTCACGAAGCCGCGCTCGACAACTACGTGGAAGCGCTCGGTCTTTGGCACGGTCCCGCAGGTGACGGCCTGACCCACGGGCCCACCGTGGTGCCGATCTTCGCCGCCCTCGACGCCGAGTTGTACGACGCGTGCGCGGCAGCGGCCGAACTCGCCGTATCGCTGGCCCGGGCGGAGCAGGTGCTCCCCGCGTTGCACCTGGCCGCGTCGATGGCGCCCCTGCACGAACCCGTCCAGGCCGGCCTCGTCTGCGCCCTTGCCGCTGCCGGGCGGCAGGCGGAGGCACTGTCGGTGTTCAGCGCGGTCCGCGCCCGCCTCGCCGAAGACCTCGGTATCGACCCCGGTCCAGTGCTGCAGGACGCCCACCGGCGCGTACTGATGCAGCAGACCCCGCCGTCGGCGACCGCGACGGGTACGGACGCCAACGTCGGCGGCGCGCAGGTGAGTACGTCCGGCAGCCTGGTTGGCCGGGCCGAGGAACTCGCGGTGCTGCGGCGGACCATGGAACCGGCGTTCGCCGGCGGAACGGCTATCGGTGTCGTCGAGGGTGAGCCGGGCGTGGGCAAGACCCGCCTGCTGGAGGAGGCCGTGGCCGAGGCAGCCGGGCGCGGGGCGCTCGTCGTCTGGGGCCGCTGCCTGGACGGTGACGGGACGCCCTCGATGTGGCCGTGGGTGCAGGCGATCGGCACGTTCGTCGACGGCCTGTCCTCCGCTGCTCGGGAGGAGTGGCTCGCCGGCGATCTGGGCCGCCTCGTCGAGCCGCGCGGTGACGTCCTCGCCGCACCGCTGCTGCCGGACAGCGGCTTCCGGTTCCGCCTGTTCGAGCGGGTCGTCGCCGTCATGGGCCAGGCCTCGGCCCAGCGGCCGGTGGTGCTCGTGATCGACGATCTCCAGTGGGCGGACGGTACCTCGCTGCAGTTGTTCGAGCACGTGGCGGCCCGGCTCCCGGCCGGCACCGTGATCCTCGGTGCGCTGCGCGACCGTGCACCGGCACCCGGCCCGGAGTTGTCCCGGATGCTCGCCGCGGTCAGCCGGGCGCCCGGCCATCGCCGCTTCCGGCTCGGCCCCCTCAACCGGGACGACGTGGCCGAACTGGTCCGCCGCGAAACCGGCCGGACCACCGGCCCCGACACTGCCCGCAGTACCTACGCCCGCACCGCCGGCAACCCCTTCTTCGTCCTGGAACTGACTCGGCTGCTTGCCGACGGCGGCGAGCTCACCGACGCCGCCGGGGCCGGGGTGCCGACCACGGTGCGTGACGTCGTCCTCGACCGGATGGCCGGCCTCGACGGCGACGCCAGGGACCTGCTGCGGATCGCCGCACTCATCGGCCGCGACGTCGAACTCGGCCTGCTCGCCCGTGTTGCCGGCCTCGACGTCGCGAGCTGCCTCGAACGCCTGGAGCCCGTGACAGCCCTCGGCATGCTTGAGTCCGGGCCGGACAATCCGTTCTCGTTCCGGTTCGCGCACGACCTGGTCCGGGAGGCGGTCTCCGCCACAACACCGCCGTCGCGGGCAAGCCGACTGCACCTGCGGGTCTCCGACGCCCTGGACGACACCGACCCCGACGGTGAGTCCGTCGCCGAGCGTCTCGCCCACCACCTGTGGGCCGCGGGTCCGCTCGCCGAGCCGGCCCGCACCGCGGCCGCTCTGGTGCGCGCGGGCGGGCGCGCGGCGGGCAAATCCGCACTGGAGGCCGCCGAGCGCCAACTGCGGTCGGCGGCGCGTGTGGCGCGGACGGCGGGTCTCGCGGAACTGGAGCTGACGGCCCTCTCGCAGCTCACCGCGGTCGTCGGGATGCGGTCGATGTACGGCTTCTCGTCGCTCGAGCTGCTGGAACGCGCCGAGCACCTGGCCCGCAGCCTCGGCCGGGAGTCAGAGGCAGCAGGCTTCCTCTATTCCCGCTGGGCCGCCCACGCCCAGGCCGTCGATCTCGACCGCAGCGGTCCGCTCGCGCGCCGCTTGCTGGACCAGGGCGAGGCCTCCTCCGACCCGTTCGTGCTCGCTTGTGGCCTGCATGCCTGGGGCATTCACCAATGGCACGTCGGCAGAGTCGGCGAGGCATTCCGGTACCTCGGCAAGTCCAGGCCCATGGTCCTCGACCTCGCCCGGCGGGAGGAGGATCCGGTCCGTCACGACCTGCAGTTGCTCATGACCGGTCTGCTCGCGGAGATCACCGCGATGCACGGTGACGTCGAGGCGGCGCGGGATCTGCTCGAAGTGCTGGAGGACGCGGCGGGCGATGATCCGTACATGATCACGGTGTGGGCCACCATGGCGGTGAGGACTGCCTCCGTGGTCGGTGACCCCGTTCAAGCGCTGCACGGGGCGGAGCGGGGGATCGCGGTGGACCCCGGCTTCTCGTTCGTCTTCCTCGGCACCTACCAACGGCTTGCCCGATGCTGGGCACTGGCCATGACCGGCAACGATCCGGCCGGCGCCGCGGCGGAGGCGCAACGGATCATCACGGCCAACCTCCTTGACCCGCCGCGTTCTTGCGTCGCCACCTGGTACGGGCTGCTCGGCGAGATGTGGTTGGCGGGCGGGGCGCTGAACGAGGCCGCTGCCGCCCTCGACCAGGCCGACCTGTTCCTCAACAGTTGTGGCCAGCGCTACATGGAGGGCCTGCTCCTGCTGCTGCGGGCGCGGTTGCTACAGGCCTTCGGGGAGCCGGTCGCGGTTGTCCGGGCCGCCGCCGAGAAGGCTCGGGAGCTGTCCACAGAGCGGGAGGCGCACCTGTTCGCCCACCGTGCCGAAAGGTTCCTGGAAGAGCTCGAGGAGCCTGCCGGCGGATGATCGGATCCCGCGCCGATGCCCAAGCCGTTCCTTGGCTGGTCAGCCGAGATCCAGCGACTGTTCGCCGGCATCGCGGTCGGCCCCGTTCACTGCCCGGCTCGCCCGCGCGTGCTGTCGAGCGCATGAACGGACCATCGCGGAACCCGGCAGTCCAGCCGTTTCGGTCTTCCGCCACTGCGCGTCCGTGAACTCGTGCCGCCGCATCAAACGGGGATCCACAAAGCATCCACTCGACGGTTCACAAATTTCTCACTGACCGTCAAGTGGATCTCTCTAACCTGGCGAACGCCGTAGCCGCCCGGCATGGCGCACCCATGGGTGCCGTGCGTTCCCGCCCGGTATCTCCGTGCGCGGGCAAGCGCAGTGCGGCCTCCAGGGCGTGCAACACGCCCTTCACCACATGAACAAACAACAGGGGAAATGCAATGACGCGTTCTTACGCATCTTTCGGCATGGTGGCCGCGCTCGGTGGCGCCCTGCTGCTCACGGGATGCGGTGGTTCCGACAGCCCGGCGGCGGCTCCGGCCGCTTCCTTGCCGGCGGCCGCCGCACCCAGCGGTGCCGCGAGCGGGTCGCCCGCCGGGCAGGCGGCGGGGGCCGCGCAGCCCACGCAGTCGACGAATCCGTCGGGCGGCTACTGGCCCGCCACCGTGCAGCTCGGTCACAACGACAAGCTGGGCAAGACCGTGGTGGACGGTGAGGGCTTCACGCTCTACCGGTTCGACCCGGACTCCGCCAACCCGTCCAAGGCGACCTGCGTGGACGCCTGCGCGGTGACCTGGCCGCCGGTCCTCGCCAACGACAAGATCGTGTTCCAGGGGCTGGACAAGGACAAGATCTCCACGGTCCAGCGGGCCGACGGCACCAACCAGGTGACCATCGGCGGCTGGCCCGTCTACCGGTTCTCCAAGGACGGCGCGGCGGGCGAGACCAGCGGCGAAGGCGTCGGCGGCACCTGGTTCGCCGTGGCGCCCGACGGCTACAAGGCCAAGGACAGCAGCTACTGACGAGTCCGGCCGGGCCCGGGGCTCAGGCGTATGCCGAGCCCCGGGCCCGCACCTCACGGGGGAGACATTCATGACGACGAAGCCGATCACCGTGACCGTGCACGCCGACGACCCGCTGTCGCGTGCCGGAGTCACCAGTTGCCTGCGGGGCCGCCCGGACATCGAGGTCGTGGAACGGTCCGTGCGGGCCGTCGGCCACCGCTCCGTGGCGGTCGTGCTCACCGACCGGGTCGACGCGCCGGGCGCCGCGGCCCTGCGCCGCCTGGTCCGCGGCGAGTCCCGACAGGTCGTACTGGTCGTGGACGGGCTGCGCGAACGGGAGTTGCTGACCGCGGTCGCCTGCGGAGTGCACACCTTCGTATGGCGGCACCAGGCCACCGGCGAACGGTTGGAGCAGGCCGTTCGGTCCGCCGCGCGCGGCGACAGCGAGGTCCCGCCCGACCTGCTCAACCGGCTGCTCGTACAGCTCGGCCGACACGGCTCGGGCAGCCCCGCGGTGACTTCGGTCACCAGCCTGGCCGACCGGGAGGTGGAGGTACTGCGGTTCGTGGCCGAGGGGCTGGAGAACCGGCAGATCGCGGGGAAGCTCGCGTACTCGGAGCGGACCGTGAAGAACATCCTGCACGGCCTGATGACCCGGATGCAGTTGCGCAACCGGGCCCACGCGGTGGCGTTCGCACTGCGGGAGGGATACCTGTGATCCACGAGATCGACGAGGCCCTGCGGGGGCTGCTCCGTGCCCAGGCGCTGCCCGGAGGCGTGGCGGAGGTGGTCTTCGACGCGCCCACGCGAGACTGGGCCGCCCGGCGCAACGTGCCCACCGTGGACGCGTATCTCTACGACATCCGAGAGGAGGTGGCCCGTCGGGAGCGCGGCGCGATGGCCTTGCGCGACGCGGCCGGCACGGTCACGGAGCGCCGCCAGCCGCCGCGCTGGTTCCGGCTGTCGTATCTGGTCACGGCGTGGACCAAGCGCACGGAGGACGAACACAGGCTGCTCTCCGCCGTACTCGCCGGACTGCTGCCGTACGAAGTCCTGCCCGCCGAGCATCTGGAGGGCAGCAACCTGCTCGGCCTGGGCGCGGCGATTCCGCTCACGATCGGGGTGCCGCCGGCGGAGTCCCGTTCCATCGCCGACATCTGGTCGGCGCTCGGCGGTGAGCTCAAGCCGTCGCTGGAAGTCGTGGTGATCGCGCCGGTGTCGGTCTCGCCGGACTACAAGGTGGCGCCCCCGGTCCTGGAACCGACGGTCGCACAGGTGCATGACATCGCGAACGGCCGTACGCCTGACGGCACTTCAGCGGCGCTGGCCCGACGACGGGAGCTCCGGTGAGCGACTCCCTGTTGAAGCGCCTCGCGCTGCTGCGGGACCGGGTGAGCGCCCTGGTCGAGGCGCGGAGTGCCGGGGATCCGTCGGCGGGGGAGCCGCTGCGCGGGCTCTACGTGTCGGCCGAGCGGGTGGAGCACCTGCTGGAGGGGCGTGGGCGAATTCCGGTTCAACTCCATGACGCGTACGAGGGAGCCGAACCTGACGATGCCCTGGCGGAGTTGGCCGTACGGTTCGGTCTCACGCTTCTGGACACCCACATCCTTCTCACCGCCCTCGCACCGGACGTGGACCGGGATTTCGAGCCGCTGTACGGATACCTCAACGACGACGTCGGGCGCCGCCGGGCCAGCGTGGCCCTCGCCCTCGATCTGGCCGGGCTCGCACCGCACGACTGGGCGGCGCGGGCCCGGTTCCATCCGGGGGCGCCGCTGCCGGCCTCCGGCCTGCTGGCCCTGGAGGACACCGAACGGCCCCTTCCGGGGCGGGCGTTGCGGGTGCCGGAACGAGTGATCGCGCATCTGCTGGGGGATGAGGGACTGGACGGTGAACTGCTGGGTGCGGTCGAGCTGTTGACGGCGGAGGCGCCTACGGGACCCTTCGCGTCCCGGCTTGGGGCGCTCCTCGCCGACCATCCGGCCGTGGTCCACCTGCGGGGGCGCGGGGCGGAGTCCGGGACGGCGGTGGAGGTGCTGAGAGCGGCCGGCCTGCCGGTACTGCGGTACGACCCGGCGTACGGGGACCAGCGCCTGGTGCCCGTACTGCTGAGGGAGGCGCGGTTGCGCAGGGCGGGGGTTGTGGTCGGGCCGTTGCCGGAGAGGGCGGGTGCACTGGTACGGGAACTGGAGTCATCCGGCCCCGTACCCGTGGTGCTGTTCGGCACCGAACCCTTCGATCCTCGTTGGTCCGCCGACGGCGACGTGCTCTGCCTCGACGCGCCCACCGACACGGTGGACACCGGGCTGGTCTGGGCGGCTCAACTGGGCCGGGAAGCCCGGGAGTTCGACCTCCCGGCAGCCGTTGCCCCGTACCGCCTCGCCTCCGAGCAGATCCGCCGTGCGGCCAAGACCGCGAGAACACTCGCCGTACTGGACGGCGGGCCGTTGACCGCCGCCCATGTGCAGCGGGGCGCCCGGCAGCAGTCGGCGCCCGCCCTTGACCGGCACGCGCGGCGGGTGAGTCCCGCGGTCGGCTGGACGGACCTGGTGCTGCCTGTCGGCCCGCGCGAGCAGTTGGAGGAACTGGTGGTGCGCGCCCGGCAGCGCGAGCGTGTGCTGGGCCAGTGGGGGCTGCGGACCGGTGGCGGTCGCGGGCACGGGGTGGTCGCCCTGTTCGCCGGGGAGTCCGGGACCGGCAAGACGCTCGCCGCCGAGGTCGTCGCCGGGGAGCTGGGCGTGGACCTGTACGTGGTGGAGCTGTCCGCCGTCGTCGACAAGTACGTCGGCGAGACCGAGAAGAACCTGGAACGGATCTTCGCCGACGCGGACCGTACCGACGCCGTCCTCCTCTTCGACGAGGCCGACGCGGTCTTCGGCAAGCGCTCCGAGGTGAAGGAGGCGAGCGACCGCTATGCCAACCTGGAGAGCGCCTATCTGCTGCAGCGCCTGGAGTCCTTCGACGGCATCGCGGTCCTCACCACCAACCTCCGGGCGAACATCGACGACGCCTTCACCCGCCGCCTCGACCTGGTGGTCGACTTCCCCTTCCCTGACACCGGCCAGCGCCTCGCTCTGTGGTGGCAGAGCCTTGCCGGGGTGCCCTGCGCCGACGGTATCGATCCCGGCCCGTGCGCCCGGGACTTCGTGCTGGCCGGCGGCTCGATCCGGGGCGCGGTGATCACCGCCGCGTACGCCGCGGCCGGCCGGGGCGGTCCCGTCACGACCGACGACCTGCTGACCGGGGCGGTCCGGGAGTACCGGAAGGCGGGGCGGCTGGTGGTCGGCCGGGACGACTTCTAGGGATTGTTGGGAGCAGGATCCGACGTCCGGCGGGCCGGGCCGACATCGTGTCGGCCCGGCCCGCCGGACGTTCACCGGATCTCGCTCACGCCGCTACGCGACGGACTTGAACTTCTCCGAGATGAGCACCTTGCCCGCCTCTCGGTCATCCTTCATCTCACCCCAGTTCAGGCCGAGAGCGTCGATGGTGTTGCGTGCCTCCTCGGATCGCTCGGCCTTCGCCACGTCATGCGCCATGTCGTAGAGCGCGGCAGCGAACTGCTCCCGCTCGTTGGGGCCGGAAGCCTTCCAGAAGGCCAGCGTCCTGCGCAGCCGCTCTTTGATGGTGGGCATGGTGCCGTCATGGTCCGGTTTCGCGCTCTGCTTCCAACGGTGCTGGAAGAACCGCCACGTCTTCCAGCCGGCGACACCCAGGGCCACTGTGGCGGCTGCGCCGGCGAGTCCCCAGCCGACGGGGGTCGCGACCAGCACACCGGCCCCCGCGGCGACACCGGCGGCGAGTGCGACCGCGGCAACCAACGCGGCGACGGAACCGCCGACCCCCAGCAGGGCGGCAACAGCGCCGATCGCCTTCACGGTCACGCCTCGGATGTTCTTTCCGGCAGCGTATTCCTGTATTTCACGCAGGGAGATGTCCACGGACGCGCTCTCGGTATAGCGCTCGACCTTCTCTGTCTGCTTCACCAGGGCCTCGTGCATCTTGCGGGAAACTTCCGCTCGCTCCTGTTGCCGGAGTTCCGCGACCGCCAGTTCCGCTTGATCCCGCTGAAGTTGCTCCTCGATTTCGGATTTCTGCCGCAATATATCCTTGATCCTGGAGTGCCAGACTTCTTTCTTCTCCTGGATCTGCTCCTGTCCCAGTCCCCGTATCGCACTCTGGAGGGAACGTTCAACTTCCCGGAGGTCGTACTCGTCGCCGCTCACAGTCCACTCCAGCGTTCCCACCTCCTTGTTCGCAGCCTCCAGAGCTTCCTCGGGCTTCTTCTCATCAGCCATGAGCTGCCGCAACTTGTTCACACGCTGCCGCGCTTTGTCCGCCTTTCTGATGTAGCGGACACTCTGGACCGAGCCGACGAGCAACCCCGCTCCGGCAGAGGCGGCGGCCACACCGCCCACGGCCTCCTGGGCCGCACCGCTCAGATTCATCGCGGAGGACGCGAGGCCGGTGGACATGTTGCCGACGCTCAACCCCTGCTCGGCCGTGCCGGCTGCTCCAGCCTTCAACTCTCGGTCGTGCCGACGGTAGGCAGCGGTGCCTGGTGAGCTTTTGCGTCTGTCCGTTCGTGCGCGGCCGAACTTGATGACATTACCGACCAGCCCTACGAAAGAAGTGAGCGTACCGGCACCGGCACCGACGATGGTGCCGTACTGCGCGGCGCTCGTGGTGGCGGCCGGATCCCGGTAGCCGCCGGCGACCGACGCGGCCGTGAACTGGTTGTTCGCGTCTCCGGCGGCCGTCAGGTCCCCGGCCTTCTCGGCTGCCGCGCCCAGCGAGGGACCTTTCGTACTGGTCACCATCTGGACAGCTATGGAGTCCCCCTTGCTGCGCTGCACCGCACTCCGCCGCCGCGCCGCGCCGCCCTCGGGAACGGGCCCGGCCATCGCCCGCACCGCGTTGGCCTCCGCGGCCCGTTCGAACCGGTCGGACGGGTCGGAGACGCGCAGGCCGGTTCCGTCGTCCGTCCCCGCCACCGGGCCCTGGCGCTGTTGGATCACATGGGTCAGCTCATGAGCCAGGGTGTGCCGGTCCGTGCCGCCAGCGCCCAGCACCACATGGCTGCCGGAGGTGTAGGCCCGCGCCCCGATCTCGGCGGCGGAACGCTGGGCGGCGGGGCCGGTGTGCAGTCGTACGTCGGAGAAGTCCGCGTCGAGGCGGGCCTCCATGTCGGCGCGGACGGTGGTGTCCAGGGGCTGGCCCGGGGCGCGGAGGACTTCCGGGACGGACGAGCGCTGTACGGGGGCGGAGGTGGAGGCGGTGTGGCCGCACCCGGCGCCGTGCACGTGCCGGGCCTCGTCGACCGCGCGGAGGACGGCGGCGTTGCCCGCGGTTCGTTGCAGCGTCGCGATGTGCGCAGGGGAGAGGACACCCGGTGAACCGCCTTGTTCCGTACGGGAATCCGGGGCCCGGGACGGCGACCGGGGTTCGGCCTTCTCGGGCCGGTGAGGCTGGACGCGGGGGCGCACGGCGGCCCGCCTTTCTGTCGGGTGGCGGACGTCAGGAATTCCCGAGCCGCCACTGCTGAATGGACGCGAAGCGGTCGTCGCAGGACAGGGCCTGGACCTGGGTGTTGTCGCCGGTGTTGGTCAGGCACTCGCCGGTCTGGGCGTTGACGATCGTCACCACGCCGTCCGACACGGGCTGCAGACGCCAGCGTTGGAGCGCGGGGACCTGGCCTTGGCGTACGGCCTCGTCGCCGCCCTGCACCGTGCGGATCTGCACCTGTGGCTGACCGTCGGCCTTGTCGAGCACGCTGCCCGGCGAGCTGCCGGGGGTGAGGGCCACCGTGCCGTCGGCGAAGGGGAGTTGGGCCCAGAACTGGTTGAGTCCCTGCTGTTTGTCCGTCCAGTCGGAGACCACGACCGGGGTGCCGTCGTCGGTGCGGCCGTCCTGGACGGTGAGGTCCTTGCCGTTCTGGACGCTGCGGATGGTGACCACCGTGTTGCCGGCCTGGTCCGTGGCCTGCTCTCCGGTGTTCTGGTCCTGACCACCGCCTTGTTGCTGTTCTTCGGACTGCGAGGGCGAGGGCGACGGTGGTGAAGGAGCGGCGGCCGACGGGCTCGGCACCGACGGTGGTGCCTGGGTGGCCGGTGCGGGCGGCAGTGCGGCGGCGGCCGGAGCCGCGGCCGGCTGTTGTTGCGCCACCGCGTTCGAGACGAGCGACGGCCGGGGAATGAACCAGACGGCGGCGAACACCGCCGCCGCGGCCAGCAGCAGCCCGAGCAGCACGAGCAGCCACTTCGGGAACAGCGCCAACCGTACGAAGGTGCCCCGCAGTTGGGCCGGCGGAATCATCCCGGGAGATCCGGAGGGTCCGGCGGCGCCCTCCACTGTGGGTGCCACGGTGAGCGCGAACGGATACCGCTCCGGTCGGCCGAACAGCTTCACCCCGCCCGGCCGGATCCGCACCCGGGCGAGCCGGGTCCGCCCCTGCGCGACCCGTACCGTCTCGGGAACGGGGCGGAAGGTCAGCACGTCCTCGTCGTCCTTCCCCGAAATCCCCACCGGCAGCGGTGAGTTGCCGACGTTGTCGACGGCCACCCGGGGCCGCCCGGAAAACCGCCCGCGCACGGTGACGGGCAGCAGCTCGGCCCGCATCTCACCGAACGCCGAGACGGAGAGGGTGCCTTCGGCCACGTTCGACAGCTCAGGGTTCTCACGTGGCTGCACGAGGACGCCGAACCGGACGGTGCCGGCCGTGGTGCCCGCCGAGCGCGGCGGGGTGAACACCACCTCGGTCGAGCCCTCGTCCCCTGGATAGAGCCGCAGGGTGTCGGGGGCGACCAGCGCCCACTCGGCGGGATCGCCGACGACGGAGAGCCGGTACTCCTCGACGGTGTCGCCGTCGTTGCGCAGCCGCAGGGTCGCGGTCGCGCTCGATCCGGGGTCGACTGCGGACGAGGCGGGTTCAAGAGAGGCGAAGGTCGTCACGCGGCCACGGTAGGAAGCGGTCCGACGGCACGGCAGAAGCAGCCGGGCAGGGTGCGTTGGCCGTGCGGAAGACCGTACGGCCACCGAACGGCCCTGCCCTCGGCGGCAGTTGGGCGTCCCACGAGCCCGGTCGGATTCGGTGTCCCCGTCGCGGGTGGCCGTACGGCCACGGCGGTCGGCCCCAAGAGCCTGTCGGGCGGCCATTTCCTGACGGGCCCGCCCGCGCCAGCCTGGTTCTACGCAATCACCCCGGATGTCATGCAAGGAGAAGTCGCCATGCCCACCTATCTGTCCCCCGGCGTCTACGTCGAGGAGGTGGCCAGTGGATCCCGCCCCATCGAAGGGGTCGGCACCTCGGTGGCCGCCTTCGTGGGCCTGGCCCCGACCGGACCGCTGAACGAGCCCACGCTGGTGACGAACTGGTCCCAGTACACCGCCTCGTTCGGCGACTTCACCGAGGGTCTTCTGCTGGCCCACGCGGTGTACGGGTACTTCAACAACGGCGGTACGGCCGCGTATGTCGTACGGGTCGGGGGCGCGGCCGGGGCCGGCTCCGGCGGGCGCCCGGCGATCGAGGCGTCGGCCCGGGAGGCCGCCCTCGGCACCTTCCGGGTCTCGGCGCTGACCGGGGCGAACCTCGGCGGCTCGCCCGTGGTCGAGGTCTCCGACACCTCCGGCGAGGGACCCGACGACCGGTTCACACTCACCGTCAAGGACGGCGACAAGGTCCTGGAGACCTTCGACGTCTCGGCGAAGAAGAGCAACCGCAACTACGTCGTCACCCAGGTCAAGCAGCGCTCCAAGCTGATCGCCGTCGAAGAGACGGCGTCCGCCGGGCAGTTGGCGCGGCCGGGGAACGGGGCGGTGGCACTGGCCGCCGCGTCCGCGCCCGCACCGGCCACGTCACAGGAGCGCCTCACCAGCGGCCAGTTCCTCGGCGACCCCGCCGACCGGACCGGCTTCGGCGGTCTTGAGGCGCTGGACGCCGTCACCATGGTCGCCGTCCCCGACCTGATGGCCGCGTACGAGCGCGGGACCCTCGACCTGGACGCCGTCAAGGCGGTCCAGCTCGGGATGATCGCGCACTGCGAGCTGATGGGCGACCGGATGGCGATCCTGGACCCGCCCCCGGGCATGAACGCCCAGCGGATCCGCGAGTGGCGCCAGGACACGGCGGGCTACGACTCCTCGCACGCGGCCCTCTACTACCCCTGGATCAAGGTCTTCGACCCGTCCGGCGGCCGGCAGCGCCTGGTCCCGCCGAGCGGCCACATGGCGGGCATCTGGTCCCGCAACGACTCCGAGCGCGGCGTGCACAAGGCGCCCGCGAACGAGATCGTACGAGGCGCGGTGGACCTGGAACTGCAGATCACCCGCGGCGAGCAGGACACCCTCAACCCCATCGGCGTCAACTGCATCCGCGCCTTCCCGGGCCGCGGCATCCGCGTGTGGGGCGCTCGTACGGTCGCCTCCGACCCGGCCTGGCGCTACCTGAACGTGCGCCGCTACTTCAACTACCTGGAGGAGTCGATCCTCGCGGGCACCCAGTGGGTGGTCTTCGAGCCCAACGACGAGGCCCTGTGGGCCCGTATCCGACGCAACGTGTCGGCGTTCCTCGTGAACGAGTGGCGGTCCGGGGCGTT
This sequence comes from Streptomyces sp. NBC_01478, assembly GCF_036227225.1. Taxonomy (GTDB): domain Bacteria; phylum Actinomycetota; class Actinomycetes; order Streptomycetales; family Streptomycetaceae; genus Streptomyces. Next base: position 11,761,730 of record NZ_CP109444.1, read on the forward strand.
GTTCGGCTCCCGTCCCGAGGAAGCGTTCTACGTCAAGTGCGACGCCGAGACCAACCCGCCGGAGTCGGTGGACGTCGGGCGCGTGGTGTGCGAGGTCGGCATCGCGCCGGTCAAGCCCGCCGAGTTCGTGGTGTTCCGGCTGGCCCAGTTCTCGGACGGGACGGGCGAGTCGGGCGAGTAGTCCCCACTTCTGACGACCGTCCCCTTTTCATCGACCTCGGAAAGAGAAGCGAACGAGCATGTCCCTTCAGCCCGGTGACGCCCTCACCTCACACAACTTCGGCCTGCAGATCGACGGCGTCATGGTCGAGTACCTCCAGGAGGTCAGCGGCCTCTCCGTCGAGCAGGACGTCATCGAGTACCAGCAGGTCTCGAAGGACGGCAAGCCCGTCACGAAGAAGATGCCCGGCGTGAAGAAGGCCGGCGAGTGCACGGTCACCCGCGGGATGACCGAGTCGGCGGCGTTCACGTCGTGGATCAACGACTCCATCGCCGGGAACATGGGCGCCGCGCGCAAGAACGCGACGATCATGATGATGGACTACCAGAACAGCCCGGTGAAGCGTTACAACATGCGCAACGCCTGGTGCAGCAAGGTGGAGACCAGCGGGGTCAAGGCCGGGGACACCTCCGCGCTGACCGAGCAGGTCACCATCGTCTTCGAAGAGCTGGTCATCGAGTGATCAGGCGTACGGCCGCGCGAACAGGGGGCGTGGGGAGCGTCGCCACGGCGGAGGCACCGGCTGCCGAGTCGGTGACCTCGGCGTCGCCCGCGTCGCCCGCCTCTCCGGTGGCAGCCCTGCGGACGGAGTTCTCCTTCGAACTGCCGCGCGGGTACGTCGACGAGTCGGGGACACGCCACCGCGCCGGCACCATGCGGCTGTCCACGGCCAGGGACGAGCTCGTCCCCCTGCGGGACATTCGGGTCCAGGAAAACCCCGCCTACCTGTCGGTGGTCCTGCTGGGCCGCGTCATCACCCGCCTCGGCACGCTGCCGTCGGTGCACGACGGGGTGGTGGAGAACATGTTCGCCTCCGACCTCGCGTTTTTGCAGGACTTCTACCGGCAGATCAACGCGGAGGGGCACACCCGGGCGGCGGTGTCCTGCCCGCACTGCTCGGAGCCCTTCGAAGTGGAACTGGCCGGGAGCCGCCTGGGGGAATCGTGACGTACGCGACCGACCGCCTGCACGAGGAGGTCGCGTACCTCGCCTTCCATCTGGGCTGGGGGCTGGGCGAGTTGCTGGATCTGGAACACGCGGACCGCAGGGGATACGTCGAGCGGACCGCGGCACTGCTGAGCCGCGAGGAGGGGTGAACTGACATGGCGGGGTTGTTGGCCGGCCTTTGGGGGCGGGTTCGAGGGGCTGGGCCGGGCTCCGACTTGGGGGTGCCGAGCGTGTCGGGTGAGCCCGCCGCGTCCCGCGCCTCCGGCGTGGAATGGCGGTCGGCGGCTCCGGTCCAGCGGACGCTGGGGCCCATGTCCCCGGTGGTGACGCTGGACTTCGCCGGTGGGCTGACCACATACGGGAATCCGGCACTGACCGGTGGGATCGTGGCCTCCGGGCGCGGAATACGGGTCTTGGACGACGCCGGGCGAGGAGCTGACACCGGCGGCGCGCCGGACCCCGCCCGCAACACCGTGACACGGGCCGCGACGGCCGGGCCGGCGACGGTTCGGCGGCCGCCCGCACCGGTGCGGGCGGGCGGATCGGGCACCGTGCAGCGTGCGGGGGGAGGAGGGCCGGTCGGCGGTTCCGCCCCTGCGATGCCGGGCGCACCGGACGGGCCAGGCGCGTCGAACGGGTCGCTCGTGCCGTTGAACGCGTCGGGACACACCTCCGCCAAGCCCGCCAGGCGCCCCGAGCCGTCCGGTCCCTCGGGTTCGTCCGGTGGCCCCGGCGGGGAATCCGGCTCCCGGGGACCGTCGGCCCGGCAGGTCGCGCGAGCCACACTCTCCCGGTCCGCGAGACCGCCGTTGCTCTCGGCGCCGTCGGTCACCCCACTGCGACGGTTGGCGACCGCGGGCGGGGGCCGAGCCGCCCGTGGCCAGGGCAGTGCGGCATCGGCGCCCGCGGCCGACGGGACGGCTTCCTCGGTCGCGCAGCGTATGCCACCAGCCGCACCCCCTGAAGCCGCGAAGGCCCAGGACGCCTCTGGCACGAGCGTCACCGGACGGACGGCCACGGCGGGAGGGGAGCGCTCGGCAACGGTTCAGCGGTCGGTGGGCGCGGGCTCCACCGGGGCCGGGGTCCAGTCGGCCACCCCCCGTGATTCCGGTGTCGTAGCGGAACGCTCCGCCCTGAGCGGGACTGACCCGGACCCCGGGGCGCACCAGCACCCAGGAGGTCCGACTCCTGTCCAACGTTCCACGTCCGGTGGGTCTACGGCGTGGGAGCCTGTGGGGTCGGCACCCGGAGCTAGGGGAGCCGGTCAATCACGAGCCGGGCTCGGCGCACCTCTGGCTCCGGCCCCCAGGGACGCTGACGCCGTCCCCACCGCGTTGGTCCAGGGCCACGATCGACAGCGGGGCAGCAACCTCGTATCACGTCGTACCGGACTCGGTGCGCCCTTGCGTCCTGCACCGTCACCTGCACCGGCAACGCCCACTGCCCCAACCCCGTCGACGCAGGGGCCGTCCGGCACGGTCACCGTGTCGCCGTCGGGTGGAGCGGCCACTCCGCGTTCGTTCCATCCGGCCGGCGGCTCGGTTCCGGCTCGTACGACGCCTGCTGTGCAGATGCTTCGTACGGCTGATGCCCCGTCATCGACCACTACGACAGGGGCGCCGTCGGTTCGCGAACCAACGGACTCCGGTCGCAACCCGGCGCCGGCGGCCAGGTCGTTCCGGTCCGGGCATCCGGGCCCGGGCGCGAGTGACAGCCCTGTGCCCAACGCCGGTGCGGATCAGGTGACCCGATCCGCACCTTCCGGACGCGGCGCGGCGGACCCACCCCCTGGTCCGCCGCGCCGCCGCACCGTCCCGTCGCGTATGGTGCCCGGCGCGGCGGAGCCGGGGGTGGCGAAGGAGGCGTCACGACTCTCCGCCGAGCCGAGGTCTGTGCACTCCGGGCGGCGATCGGGCGGCGGCTCGACACGCGCGCCGGTTCAGCGACGCACCAGCGCCGCTGCGGCGGTTGAGCCGTCGGTGCAGGACGGCGACCGAACCACCTCGCAACCGGAGCTCGCCGACTCTGCCCAGCTCGCGGCGGCTGCCGGTTCGGCCCGGCCGAACGTTTCGCGCGTGCTCGCAGGTCCCGTCGGGCCCACGCCCCGGGCAACCCCATCCAGTTCTGCTGCCCCGGCCGAGGTCCTCGGCGCCGGCGACTCCGCGGCGGCCGTCGGTTCGGGCGCGCCGATTGTTTCGCGTGCGCCTTCGGCTCCCGTTGGGCCCACGACTCGGCCCGCTCCCGTAGGCACTCTCGGCCCCGCCGGCTCCACCGCTGCTGCCGGACTTCCTGCGCCCACCGCTTCGCGCGCTCCCACTGGGGCCCACATCCCCACGGCCCCACCCACTCCCGTGAGCCCTGTCGCCCCCGCCAGGTCCGCCCGTTCCGCCCCGTCCACCGTGCCGGGCTCGCCTGCCGCGCAGGCAGGGTCTCCGGTCCCCGTGGGGACGACTGCTGCCACCGCGCGGAGCGTGACACTCGCCCCGCGCGGTCCACGCTCCCCACGAACCATCCACCCCATGTCCGCCACCCGTATGACCACGGTCCTGGCCCCGGCGGTGCAGCGCTCGTCCGAGGCAACGCGGCACACTCAAACTCCGGCGCCCAGCAGGCTGTTCGCGGTCGAGGGAGCGCAGGACGTTTCCGTCCGCCCCGCGAGGGGGCCCGAAAATTCAGGCATCGGGCCGGCCGACATGTATCGCGCGACGGAAGCGACTGAATCACCCGTCGCCCCTGGCCGCTCCCGCGTCACCCACAGCGTCCCCGCATTCGGCGACGCGGCGAAACCGGCCGTCGTGCATCGACCCGAAGCATCATTCGTCCAGCGACGCCCGGCCACCGCACCGCCCAAGCAGAGGGCAGCTCCGGCCGACGGGACAGTCCCCGTCGCGTCGCTCATCCCCCGGACCATCACCCCGTCGCGCACGCCCTCCCTTTCCTCTTCCCCCTCAGGGTTCTTCACCTCAGCGTTTCCGAGCTCCGCGACGCCGATTCCGGTGGCCGCCGTAAAGGTGCGGCACTCCGGCAGCACGCCCCTTCCGGTCGCTGCCACCCACGCGACGGTGTCGCCGGGCGCACGTCCGACGCAGCCCGGCCGACCGCCACTCCAGCGGGCGCAACGCCTGACACCCGCCCCGCGAACCGCCGTTCGGACCTCCGCACCGCCCGTCGCGCCCCGCCTTCCTCCGGCGCGCCGGCCGGTGATCCCGGCTTCGGTCACCGCGTCCACCCGCACCGCGGCCACTCGATCCACCCCGACCGCGGTTCAGCGGGCCCACGACACCCGGCCGACCACACCTCCGACCGGCCGGCCCACGGTACGGACCGCTCAAGCTTCCCCCTCGCCCGCAGACCATCAGCCCCCGGCACCACCTCCGCGCCCACCGGTCCTCGCACACTCACCGACCCCGCCAACTCCCGTGCAGCGCCAGACCCCAGCTCCCTCGGTACAGCACCCCATCCGAGCTTCCGCACCCCCCGGCTCCGCCCCCGACACCCTGACTCCCGAATCCCTCGACGCCCTCGCACGCTCCCTCCTGGAACCCCTCTCCCGCCTCCTGCGCTCCGAACTCCGCGGCGACCGCGAGCGCCTGGGCCGTCTTCGCGACGCTCCCTGACCCGACCCCCGTCACATCGCCGCCATGGCTCAACGACCCAAGGACCCGAGGACCCCACCCATGCCAAGCCCCCTGGACCCCGCCTCCACCGTGTTCTTCCGGCTCTCCATCGACGGCCTGGACCTCGGTCTCTTCAACAGTTGCGAGGGGCTCGCCTCCGAGGTGCAGGTGGAGCAGCGCGAAGAGGGGGGCAACAACGGGTTCGTGTGGCAGTTGCCGTCACGGGTGACGTACTCGAACATCCGGCTCACCCGGCCGCTCACCCCGGACACGGGGAAGGCCGCCGCGTGGATCTCGTCCATCGCCACCGGGATCGCCCGGCCGACCGGCCAGATCGCCGCACTGCGCGCGGACGGTTCCGTCGTCGCGCAGTGGGGGCTCGTCGAGGTGCTCCCCGTGCGGTGGCAGGGGCCGAACATGGACCCGGCCAGCCCCGGCGTCGCCACCGAGACCCTGGAAATCGCCCACCACGGCTTCACTGACGCCAGGGGGACCTGATGCCCCCCACCGGCGCCAACAACAGCCTTGTACGGGCCCGTCTCACCATCCACCATCCGCCGAGCGGGTCGAGTCACACCCTGGGCGGCCGGATCGACGAGGTCGAGTTCCAGTTCAACCCCAACCAGTTGGAGCTCTCACGCTCGGCCTCCTGGTACGCCCAGCGGGCCGTCGGCTTCGACCGCGGGGCTCAGCAGGAGTTCTCCGGTGCCGACCCGGCCTCGCTGTCCGTCGAGGTCTTCCTCGACTCCTCCGCCACCCCCACCACTCCGGAAGTCCGCAAGAAAGTGGACCAGTTGCTCTCCTGCTGCGAGGTCGATCCGGAGAGCCTGCCGACCAACCGCCCGTCCCCGCCGTGGGTCCGTTTCTCGTGGGGCGGCTTCAGCACCGTCCAGTTCATCGCGTACGTGGAGAGCGTCAGCGCCGCCTACTCGCTGTTCAGCCCGACCGGGGAGCCCCTGCGGGCCACATGCCGGCTGTCGCTCAAGGAGATCCCGACGCCGACCAAGGGCCAGAACCCCACCTCCGGTGCCCTGACCGCCCAGCGAGTCCACCGCGTGGTCGTCGGCGACTCGCTCCCCTCGCTGGCCTGGCGCGAGTACGGCAGCGCCACCCGCTGGCGTGCCATCGCCGAGGCGAACGGCATCGACGACCCCATGCGACTGCGGCCCGGCAGCGAACTCCTGCTGCCGTCGGCCGACGACGTACGACGCGGACGAGAACGAGAACGAGGCGGAACACCATGACGACTCAGACGACGAAGTCCTTCACGACCGTCCTGAAAGTGCTGGTCCAGGGCTCCCCGCTGCCCGACCCCGTGGCCGGGCGCCTCGTCTCCGCCTGGATCGACACGAGCGTGAACGTGCCGGCCGCCTTCCGGCTCGTCTTCAGCGACCCGGCCCGTGATCTGCTGAGCACCTTCCCCTCGCTCACCGTAGGCGCGAAGACGGAGCTGATCCCGTACACGGACGGCACCAAGGGCCGTCCGCTGCTCACCGGCGAGGTCACCGCTCTCGAGGCGGACGCCGACGGGACGGGCAAGTCGCTGATCGTCCGCGGATACGACCCCGGTCACCGGCTCCTGCGCAACCGCCGCGTCGCCGGATACCCGAACATGACCGCCGCCGACATCGTGCGCCGGCTCGCCACCCAGAACGGACTCAGGACCGGGACGATCGACCCGACCCCGACCGTCTACGAGCTGGCCACCCAGCCCAATCTCACCGACTGGGACTTCCTGGCGCGTCTGGCCCGCGAGAACGACGTCCATCTGTACTTCGACGAAGAGGGCCGTCTCCAGTTCACCGCCCTGCGCACGGCCTCCGGTGCGCCCGCCGACACCACGCCGTCCGGGCAGAGTCCCTACGTCCTGGAGTTCGGCGCCAACGCCACCAACAGCCGGGTCTCCGTCACCGCCGCCGGGCAGGTCCCCTCGGTCTCGGTGCGCGGCTGGGACGTACAGACCAAACGACCCCTCTCCGCCGACGCGCCCGCCACCGCGAGCACGCAGATCCTCACGGACACCACACCCGCGAAGCTCAGCACCCCGTTCGGCGCCGCCTCGCTCACCGGCACGGCGGTCCCGTACACCACACAGGCCCAAGTGCGGCACGCCGCCCAGGCGTTGGCGGACGATGTGACGGGCTCCTTCGCCGAGCTGGAGATCGCCGTGAACGGCAATCCCGAACTGCGGCCGGGGGTGCCGGTGGCGCTCAACGGCGCGGGGTCACCGTTCGAGGGCAAGTACACGGTCACGGGTGCACGGCACGTCTTCGCGTCGCGGCAGCAGTACACGACGTGGGTCCAGGTGAGCGGTCGTCAGTTCCGTTCGCTGTACGGGCTGGCGGCAGGCTCCCAGGAGGCGCCCGCCCTGCCCGGTGTCGTCGTCGCCGTAGTCAGCAACATCAAGGACCCGCTGAAGATGGGCCGGGTCAAGCTGCGCTTCCCCTGGCTGTCCGACACGTACGAGAGCGACTGGTGCCGGGTGGCGCAGTTCGGCGGCGTACGCGGGGGCGGGCTGATCCTGCCCGAGGTCAACGACGAGGTGCTGGCCGCCTTCGACCGGGGCTCGCTGGAGCACCCGTACGTCCTGGCCGGTCTCTACAACGGTGTCGACAAGCTGCCCCGCATCAAGGAGGGCAGCCCGCCCGTCGACGCCACCAGCGGCACCGTCAACTGGCGGAGCCTGGCCTCGCGCGGCGGCCAGGCCGTCGAACTGCTCGACGACGCCCGCAGAGCGCGGGGCGTACGGCTGCGCACCGGCGACGGGGCACTCACCGTCCACCTCGACCAGAACCGTACGACCGTGACGATCCGCAGCGACGGCAGCGTCACCATCCAGGGGGCACGCGGTGTCGACGTGAAGGCGGGCGGCGACCTGAATCTCACGGCGGCACGGGCGGTGAACATCTCCGCCGGGGCCGCGCTGAACCTCAAGGCCGGCGGCAAGGTTGGACTCACGGCGGGCGGCGCCGTGACCCTCGACGCGGTCGGCACCGCCAGCGTCAAGGCGGTCGGGCCGGTCTCACTGGTCTCGGCGGCCAACGCGTCCGTCACCGCGGCGACCGTGACGCTGACCGGTGTCACTCTGCGCAACGGGGTGCCGTTCTGATGGGCGAGCAGTTCGTCGGCGCGGGCTGGGCGTTCCCGCTGCACACCGACGCCTCCGGCTCCATCGCCCTGGTCCGCCGGGAACGGGAGATCGAGGAGTCCATCCGGCTGGTGCTCGCCACCGCGCCCGGAGAGCGGCCCATGAGACCCGAATTCGGCTGCGCCGTACACGACTTGGTCTTCGCACCGGTCAACGAGGCGACCGCCGGACGCATCGGCTACGAGGTGCGGACCAGCCTGGAGCGCTGGGAACCCCGGATCGACGTGGCCGAGGTGGCTGTCACCGCATCCGCCGACGACGCGGCGGTGCTGCTGATCGACGTCCGGTACGCGATCCGAGGCACCAGCAATCCGCGCAGCCTGGTCTTCCCCTTCTACGTGATCCCGTCCAGCGAAGGCGATGTGTGACACCCATGGCCCTGCCCACCCCCAACCTCGACGACCGGCAGTTCCAGCAGTTCGTCGACGACGCCAAGCGCTTCATCCAGCAGCGCGCCCCGGAGTGGACCGACCACAACGTCTCCGACCCCGGCATCACCCTCGTCGAGGCCGTCGCCTACATGACCGACCAGCTCGTCTACCGCCTCAACCGGGTCCCGGACAAGAACTATCTGTCCTTCCTGGACCTGTTGGGCGTGACGCTCTTCCCGCCGTCGGCGGCCCGCGCCGACGTCACCTTCTGGCTGTCGGCCGCCCAGACCGAACCGGTACGGCTGCCCACCGGGACCGAGGTGGCCACCCAGCGCACCGAGACCCAGGAAGCGGTCGTCTTCACCACCGAACGGGACCTGACCGTGCCACCGTGCTCGCTCCGGCGCGTACTGCGGCAGGAGAACAAGGGGAGCCCCCAGGACCGTACGAGTGCTGTTCTGGGAACCACCGACGTGCCGGCCTTCGCCGCGAAACCGCAGCCCGGGGACGTGCTGCTGTTCGGCCTGTCCGCCGCCGTCCCCGACTGCGCGGTGGTGCTCGCCCTGGACAGCCGTGTCGACGGCGTCGGAGTGGACCCCCGCCAGCCGCCGCTCGCCTGGGAAGCGCGGACGGCGGCGGGATGGGAGCCGTGCGACGTGGACGAGGACACGACCGGGGGTCTCAACCGGGCCGGTGAGGTGATCCTGCACGTGCCGGGCGGGCACACACTCTCCCAACTCGGCCAGCACGAGGCGGGCTGGCTGCGCTGCCGGGTCCTGGAGCCCGCCCGCAACCAGCCTTTCTACGCAGCCACCCCCACCATCCGGTCCGCCGCCGCCTACACCATCGGGGGCACCGTCCGCGCCGTGCACGCGGTCGAGGTTCGCGACGAGCGGCTGGGGGAGTCGTCCGGAGCTCCCGGGCAGCGGATGCGGCTCGGGCAGGCGCCGATCGTGGCGGACGACCCGCCGCTGGAGGTCGAGGTGGCGGAGGGCGGCGACGGCGGCTGGCAGACGTGGCGGATCGTCTCCGACTTCGCGGCCTCCGGAGCGGCCGACCGGCATCTGACGGTCGACGCGACGACCGGCGAGATCACCTTCGGACCGTCCGTACGCCAACCGGACGGCAGCCTGCGGCAGTTCGGGGCGGTACCCGCCAAAGGCGCCGTGGTGCGGGCCGCGCGCTACCGGGCCGGGGGCGGTCGCGGCGGCAACGTCTCACGCGGTCGGCTCCAGGTGCTGCGCAGCTCCATCCCGTACATCGCCCGGGTCGAGAACCGGGAGGCCGCCCGCGGCGGGATCGACGGCGAGACCGTCGAGGAGGCCAAGGTCCGCGCGCCCATCGCGCTGCGGGCCCAGGAGCGGGCGGTGACCTCGCGGGACTACGAGGAACTGGCCCGGCAGGCGGCGCCCGAGACCGCGCGGATCATGTGCCTGGGGGCGGAGTCGGACACGGACGGGGAAGGGGCCGTACGGGTTCTCGTCGTGCCCCGGGCCGTGTCCGATCCCGGCGGCCGGCTCCGCTTCGAGCAACTCGTCCCGGAGGACGAGCTGTTGGCGCGCGTGACGCGCCATCTGGACGAGCGCCGCCCGCTCGGGACGCGACTGGCCGTCGGCCCGCCCTACTACCAGGGTGTCTCGGTCACGGCGACACTGCACGCCTACCGGAGCGTCTCCGCACAGGAGGTGCGGGCCGCCGCGCTCGACTCCCTGTACGCCTATCTGGATCCGCTGAGCGGTGGGGCGGAGGGGAGCGGGTGGCCGTTCGGCCGGCCGCTGCGGGCGGGGGAGATCTTCGCCGCGCTGCAGCGCGTGCCGGGCGTGGAATTGGTGGACGAGGTCGAGCTGTGCCCCGCCGACCCGCTGACGGGGCGCCGCGGTGAGCCGACGGACCGCATCGAACTGACCGGCTCTGCCCTGCTGTTCCCGTACGACCACCGTGTCCGAGTGATCGGGGACCGATGAACTCCCTTGTTGTCTCCCCCTGCCCGCTGCGGGACCAACTGCCGGGTGTGTACGCGGAGGACGGCTTCGCCGGGACATTCGCGGACGGGCTGGACACGATGCAGGCACCGGTGCTGAACGCTCTGGACTGCCTGGACGCGTACTTCCGCCCCGGACTCGCGCCCGTCCACTTCCTGGACTGGATCGGGGGCTGGGTCGGAGCCGAACTGGACGGCCTGGCAACGGAGTCCGCCCGGCGGGAAGCCGTCGGAACGGCGATGGCACTGCACCGGCGCCGCGGGACGGCGTACGGGCTGGCGGCCGCGATCCGACTGGCCTTCGGCATCACACCCGAGATCACCGAAAGCGGCGGCGCGGCCTGGTCGTCCCGGCCGCGTGGCCCGTTCCCGGGCGATCCGCGCCCGGGCCTGCGGGTGGTCGTGCGGGTCCCCGACCCGGCGGCCTTCGACACCCGCCGCCTGGAAACCCTGGTCGCCGCGGCCCGCCCGGCGCATCTGCCCTTCACCGTCGAGGTGCTGGCTGAGAGGACTGACAAGAGATGAGCGAGAAGCCTACGGCCGAAGGGCTGTGCCCGGTCTGCGGAACCGCGGGCCCCGGGAGCGGGGAGTCGTTCTGCGAGGTGTGCGGGACGTTGGTGGACTGGGACGCGGCGGAAGCTCCTGCCGCTGGGCCGGGTCCTGCTTCTGCCGGGTCCGTGCCAGGGGGATCGGGGCCGGTGTCCGCAGCCAGGTCCGCGTCCGGGGAGGAGCAACCGGGTCGGCCGGGGCCCGGGTCCGACGGGACCTTGGCGGCGACCTTCGCTTCGCGCGCGGAACGCGTCGGTGGCGCTCCGCGCCCGCCGCAGGAGAACCCGTCCGGCTCCGCCGGGAGAGCCGCTACGACGCGAGGGCCAGGCGCGGGCGGCTCGGTACGCCGTCCCAGCGGCGGGACATCCGGTGCGGGTGCGGGTGCGGGTGCGGGTGCGGGTGCGGGAGCGGGAGCGGCATCGGTCGCGACGCCGGAGTCGACGGCGACGCCTGGAGAGGCGGTTTCCGTTTCCCGCGGTGAGCCGGAACCCGACCGGCCGGCGAGTGGAGACGGGACGCCACGTGCCCCACGGGGTGAGACCGGGCCCGGGCCGGCGCGGCAGGCGGAGGCCGGCGGCCGGACACGGGCCAGGGCGCTCCTCGTGCCCGTGCCCGGGACGGAGGCCGCTGCCCCGGACGTCCCCGCCGTACTGCCCGGCCGCCCCCAGCCCGCACGGCCGACTGCGCGCGCCGTGACGGCGGAGGAGGAGAACGGCATCACCTGCTGGCGGTGCGGAGTACGGAACCGCCCGGACCGTACGTTCTGCCGGAACGACGGCGCCCTACTGGACCGCGGCGGACAGCAGGTACCCACGGCGGCCCGTCGGTGGGGCGAGCGTTTCGCGGGATGGCGGCCCCGCGTGCCGTGGAAGCGGGTCCTGGCCATCGTGGGCGTCGCTGCCGTGCTGGTGGGCGCGGCGTTTCTGACCCCCGCTGTGATCCGCGCGATACGCGACCACTTCACCGACCCCACTCCGCTCCCGCCCGCCGCTGTGAGTGCGTCGAACTCCGACGCCGCGCACCCCGCGCAGTCCGCTTTCGACGGGGTCAGCAATAGCTGGTGGGGACCCGGATTCTCCGGCGACTCCGCGGGACAGTACCTCCAGGCGAACTACAGTCAGCCGGTCGATCTGGAGAAGATCATGATCACGCCCGGTGTCTCGTCACGCTCCGAAGATCTTGACGTTCAAGCCCGCCCTGAGAGCTTCGACCTGCTCATCACCGATGCCTCGGGCCGCACTTCACTGACGCGTCACCAACTCGCGGACGGTGGCCCCCAGCTTGTCGACGCCACGATGGATGACGCCGTACAGGTCGACGTGATCCTGCGCGGCGCGTACGGAACGGCCTCGGACAAGCAGGTGGCGGTCGCCGAGGTGGAGATGTTCGGCCGCACGGCGAGCTGAACATGGCCGGTTCTCAAAAGAGTTCGAGCCGGACGTGGTCACCTTCATCGAATCATGAGTGCAGAAACCAACTATCATTTATCGCCCCATTTTGCGAGCACGGCAAAGTTGCTGGGTGATATCCGCTGGGACCAACCGCAATTCAGGCACCTGATGGGCCTGCAGATAGCCACTTCAGGCAACGAGTGCAGAACATGTGGCACGCATATTCCATAGATCACCGGTTAATTGGTCTTGAGCGGGAAGCGCAGGATCTCTATGTGTGTTGGAAATTCTATTGTCTGTATCTCGAAGAAGTCACCGGTCATTGAGTCGAGAATGTCGGAAATCTTGCCGACGCAACAGTAGGAATGGAGACAGGTCATGGCTGTAAGCAACGTCGTTCTGGTACACGGAGCGTTCGCCGACGGATCGTGCTGGAACCGTGTCATCCCGCTGCTCGCCGGCAGGGGACTGAACCCGATCGCCGTGCAGAACCCTCTGAGCTCGCTGGCCGACGACGTGGCCGCGGCGCACCGGGTGATCGATCAGCAGGACGGTCCGGTGCTGCTCGTCGGCCACTCCTGGGGAGGCGCCGTGATCACGGAGGCGGGGAACCATCCGAAGGTCGCCGGTCTGGCGTACATCGCCGCAGGCGCCCCTGACTCGGGCCAGTCCTTCGCCGGATGGTGGGCCGACTACGAGCCTGCTCCGGGTGCGGCGGAGATCAAGCCGTACGGCGACGGCTATGTCGCGCTGAGCCGGGAAGGAGTTCTCAAGGACTTCGTGCAGGATCTCGACGAGGCCGATGCGGAATTGGTGTACGCCACCCAGGGCCCGCTGGCCACGCGGTGCTTCGGGGACACGATTTCGACCGCTGCCTGGCGGTCGAAGCCCTCGTGGTACATCGTCGCGGAGGACGACCGCACCATCCCGCCGGCTGTCGAACGTGATTCGGCCGTGAGGCTCGGCGCCACGACACTCAGCCTCGACTCGGGGCACGTTCCGATGCTCTCCCAGCCCGAGAGGGTCGCGGACTTCGTGGCGCAGGCCGCGGCCGAGCTCAAGAGTCGGTAGCTCCGCGACGTCAAGTGGTCATGCCCTCGCTCCGCGAAGATCACTGCGGAATGTCACGTGTTGTAGGCAGGGCCGCCGATCGCTGGATCGGCGGCCCTGCCTCCGTGGACCAGAGCGTCGGAGGTATATGAGATCGAGCGGGCGAGGCCGTAGCCGTCCGGCCGCAGCGGACTTGGCCCTCGCTGCGGCCCCGACGTCGACCATGTGTCACGAACCCGCAGATCAGACGCTCAGCCAAAGGGACTTCCTGGGGGCTTTTCGGGGACTTTCACGCCTGTCCCAGGGGATTTCCAGGGATTTTCCGCCGGGTAAGCAGGGGAGCCCCTGACAGCACCGAGAGACGAGAACCCGCTGCTCAGATCCCATCCCCTCAGCATTCGATGATGTTCACCGCGGGCCCCGCGCGCGGTCTCCTTGTACTTCACGTTCATGGTGGTCCCGGATGCGATCAGTTCTTTGACCTGTGGGTTCGGGGTCAGCTTCTTGATCCATCCGGTCAGTAGGGACTTCTCAGGGACAATGGGCGGCTGGGACTGCTCCAGCCACGAGTTCATGGCCGTCAGCCCGCGTCGACCGGCACCCGGCATGAAGTGAGCGTAGTGGTCGAGCGTGATCTTCGGTGAGGCGTGCCCGAGCCACACGGACAGGCTCACGACCGACTCGCCGGCCTCCAACTGCACACCGGCACAGGTGTGCCGAAGGACATGGAACATGTCCTCGCGCGGCGCTGCGTAGATCGGACTCCGCCGGATCCGGCCGCCGTCCCGGCGGACCCTCTCGCCGACGGCCTGGATGAGACCAGCTCCTGCCAGCGCGGATTTCCAGCTCTTGTCGTTCCACGTCCGGTAGTAGATCCGGTTGCGGTGCGAGGTCGTGAGCACCAACTGCACGGTGATCGGCTTGCGTTGTTTTGTCTCCAGGGCGTTGGCAGGGGGCTCCGGGTTCCGCCACGGCAACGTGCAGGGGGTGGACGGGAAACGTCGGAGGTGGTCGTGCGCTCGGGCGGCGAGGTTGGGAGGCAGCGGTACCGTGCGCGTCTTGCCGCCCTTGGGGAGGCAGAAGTGCGGCCGTCCCTGGATGTCCGACCTGAGCTGGCGCCGGACGTGTACGACGCCCGCTTCCAAGTCGAAGTCGTCTTCAGCCAGGCCGAAGGCTTCTCCCTGGCGCAGGCCGAGCCCAAGCCCGAGGTCGACCGCGAACCTGTAGCGCTCTTGAAGGTGGGAGCGGACCGCGTCGACGATGGATCGAGCCCAGGCTTTGGCCTTCTTCTCCGTGCGCCGTGGCGGCTTGACGCTTCGGTGGACCTTGATGGGGTTCCGCAACAGTCGCCGGTCGTCGACCGCGCTGTTGAGGATGGACGACAGGTGGCCCCAGATCACATCGGCCGTCGTGTCCTCGACCCGGGCGAGCAGCGCTGCCTTGAATGAGCGCAAGGCCGAGGCGTCGATGTCCCGGAGGGAGAGGTCGCCCAGGATCGGAATGATGTGACTCCAGATCCGGCTGTGCATCGGACCCGCGGTCGATGGCTCGTCAGTCCGACTCGGCCACCCATGGTCGACTATGTAGTCGGCGAGGGAGATCTCGCCGTCGCGAGGGTCGACGAACTCACCGGGCCTCGTGTCGGTCTTCGCCGTGGCGAGCCGCTGTTTGGCGTCCTCGCTCGTCTCGAACGAGCGGTCCTGGACCCCGGGAATCCCCTTGACCCGGTAGCGTTTTCCCGTGCCGTAGAGAGCGGTCCGCTCCCTTTTTTCCGGCGTCACGCCACAGGCCGCCCTCAGATGCCCGATCCTTCTTCGCGTTCAGAACCGTGCGACAACAGCTTGCGATCATGTTGATGTGATGAGTTGAAGAAGTCTTCACATCATGGGCAGACGCGGTTCCCGCATGCCGGGACAGGTTAGATCTCGATCGCCCCCTCTACGCGTTTGAGTTGGTGGCGGGCCATGGCCAGGTTCGAGCAGCCCTTGTCGAGCACGAGGTACAGGAACAGGCTGTTGCCGTTGCGGCCGGTGACCAGGCGGATCAGGTGGTACTGGCTGTCCAGCGTGATCAGGATGTCCTCGATCTGGCTCTTGAGGCCCGGTTGCTCCATGGTGCGCACCATGGCCCGGACGACATCCGTGTTGCCGGCTGAGGCGACCGTCAGGTCCAGGCTCTTGCTGCCGCCCAGCGTGCCCAGCGCCATGCCGCTGGTGTAGTCGACGACCGCTGCCCCCAATGCCCCCTCGATCCCGGCCATCATCTCCTTCAGCGACACTTCAACACTCGCCACGATGCCTCCCCCTGTGTTGCGTTGACTGCGGCGGGCCGGTGCTGCCGACTCGCCTCGGTGCCGGGACCGTATGCATGTGGCTCTCGCTTCAGGAGCGTCTCTTCGGGACTGACCCGCGACGACCGGACAACGCGACGACGGGACCTGTCAGTGGGCAAGAACTGCCCTGACGCGTACGGAAGTTGACGCCTGGTCTGACGCGAGCTGCAAAGAGGGATCACGCGGCCCGGAAACCTTGACGGACCTCAGTCTGCCGCGGGCCGGACTGGGAACTCCGGGACGAAGCGGGCGCGTTGCCGCGCGACGGCGACAGGGTCCTACGGTCCGAGGTCGGCTGCGGCGCTGCTCATTTTCTGGGCCTGGTGGGCATCGGTCCGGGCGCCTCGCGGGCACCGGCCACGATGATCCGAGTCCCGTCCTTCACCCCGAAGAACCTGGACGACGTCCCCCGCAGCGGCCGTCCCCGTCTTGGCGGCTCGGTGCACAGTCTTTCGCGGCGGCCGACCACATCGGCGCCTCCCGGCACGGGATGCGTCCGGGGCCTGCCGACCGAGCGTTCGCGGGAGCGACGCAGGCAGATCGTGGAGGGGCGCAGTTCTCCTCACACGCCTTGCCCGCGTCCAGGTTGAGGTCCGAGCAGCAGGCTCCGCCTCCGTCGATCCGGGCCGGATCCTCCGCCTTCAGCAGCGCGTCCTCGGCGCCACCCGCTGGACCCACGCCGAACTCAGCTTGTTGGAGGCCGGAGGGGTCCGCCTGGTGACGGATCAGCCGCCTCCGCTCACGGGCATCCGCAAGGGTTTCCGGTTGATGACGGGAGGCTGAGGTCGGGCACGATGGCCTGTCCGGCGCCGGAGGCTGGGCTCGCTCCTCACCCCGCCGAGGGACTCGGCGAGAGCGTTCTGGTCGTCGGCGGGGTGAGGACGACCTGGGGCTGGCCCGCGATCGGGGGCGGCGGGGTCAGATCCTGGGCCGGGAGCGTGGGCGTGGTGGTCTCCTGGACGAGGACCTGGCCGAAGTCGACCAGGCCGGTCTTCTCCAGGACCGTGATGTGGTCCAGGACGGTGCCGTTGGCCTGGTCGGCCAGGGCGCGGACCAGCGAGTTCCTCGTGGTGGTGCGGACGCTCGCGATCGTGGAGAGGAGCCGGCCGTCTTCCGCGCGCACAATGGTGGTCATGTCGGTGTCGAACTGTTTGCCGCTGTCCGCGTTCAACTTGGCCACGAAGCCCTGCTGTTGTGGCGACGGCTGGTCGGGCAGCGTGATGTCCAACTGCCCGGCGACATTGCGGCATGCGGCGTCCAGGGAGGCATGCCCTTCGATCAGGTGCTCCCCGGCGGTCTTGACCGCCATCGTCGTACCTTTCCGTAAGGCCGTCTGACCGACGGGGTACTCCCACAGCCCGGCGGCGCGCACCTCGACCACGAAGTCCCGGTCGGCCTCCGTGAGTGGTCCGGTCGCCGGGGTGGCGATGACCCGTTCGGGCGCGCTGCCGACCTTCTGGACTCCGAGCATGGCGGGATAGAGAAGTGACCCGAGGGTGGCAGCAAGCGCACCACCCAGGAAGAGAGTTCCCGCCGCTTTGCGTGAAACGAGCACTGCGTCTCCTGTCCGGTTCGGAAACCGCACGTACAGAGGTACGGATGCGGGGTCCCGTGGAACCTTTTGGGCTCGCAAGGGGTTCGCGAAATGGGCCGGCGTTCGGTACCCCGACCGCACGCGTACTGACCTCGGCCATTTCGGAATTGACGGGGACCTGGGTTCGGAAGGCGGCTCGCCTGTGTTCCCCGAGTCACAGTGAGAGGGCGTGCCTTCGTCGCGTCCTGCCTACCGTCGGCTGGTGGCGATGTAGGTGCCGTGCCAGGTGTGGTCCCAGACCTGGCCGGTGGAGGCGTTGACCGACAACATGCCGGTGATCTTGCCGGTGCGCAGGGTGTGCAAGGTGTAGTAGCCGGGGTAGGACTCCGGGTCGCCGGGAGTCAGCGTGGTGTCACGGGCGCGAAGCCACGCCAGGGCGATGTTCTTTGCCTGTCCGGCCGGGACCCGGGTCCCACTGCGGGTGCCGTAGGGCATGCCGTAGTCGGTGTTCCACATCATCGCCGGCCCGTACTCGATCTGCACGGCCCCGTCGGCGGGGTTGACCAGGACCTCGGTGGCCGGGTGGCCACTGCTGGTCTGCAGCTCGGCGTAGAAGTTCCGGGAGAACTGCATGACCTCCCCGACCCGCAGTCCGAGCCGGTCGGCGAATGCCGTGGCCCGCTGCCTGGCCTGGTCGAGGGTCCGCACCCGGTTGCCGTTGGCGGCCAACCACCAGTTGCCCATATGGCCGTTGCCCATCATGCCGGAGCCCCACGCTCCGCTCCAGACGTCCGGTCCCCACCCGCTGGTCGGGCCTGCCGGGGCGGGTGTGGTATCGGGAGTGGTGGGTGTGCTGCTGCCCGTGGCAGTGGGGCCGGCCGTGACGGTCGGAGTGTGACCGGTCGTTGTGACGGCGCTGCCGTTGCCGCCACACGCTCCCAGCGTCACGGCTCCTGTCAGAGCCAGGGCCGCCACAGCCGCGACACGTGTGCGCCCATGGATCATGGTTGTTACCTCCGCGGTGCCGGTCGGCCTGCGCCGACGCAGCCAGGGTGTGCAGTGCCACGCTCTCGTCGTCGCGGGGCACAAGCACAGGGCCGTTCGGCCCTCGGTCGCCGACGAACGGCCCACTTGGATCAACCGCCACGGATCCACGGACACCGGCAACGACCGTCCCGATGCCCCCGGTCGAGCCGACCTGAAGCGACCGCGACGCGGCCTTCGCGCGCCGTGCGGGGTCCCGCCGTCTTCGGGCGAGGGAACGGAAGTTGCGCCACCGCCCGTATCCTCCGCTGACGTCCGGCCCCAGGCGGGGGCGCGCCATGTGCTGAAGCCGGCCATGGCCGCGACGCCTCGCACTTCGCCCGGGAAGGCTTCACCGTCCAGGCTGCCGACTTCGCCACCGCCGGCCTTGAGCAGCCGGCGGAAGCGGCTCACACCGGGGGCGTGGCCGAGCGGGCTCCGCGACGGATCGTCCCTCCGTCTGGGGCCCGTGTCGCGAAGTGGCCCCGAGGGGCGGGATCGGGGCTGGTCGTCGACACCCGGTCCACGAGCCCTGCACCCCGTCTCCAGCCGATGTGCGCCTGCTTCTCTCCCCAACGGACGTGTCCCGCAGCGGCCGTATCCGCTCGCCGGATGATGGGATCGTCCGAGGTGCGGGGCCGGATACGCTGGCGAGATGATCGAGAATCTTCCTCCCTGTCCGAAGTGCTCGTGCGAGTACACCTACGAGATGAACGCCCTGGTGGTGTGCCCGGAGTGCGGCCACGAGTGGGTGCCCACCGAGGGCGGCTCGGACTCCGGCGCTCCCGCGATGGGGGTCCCCCCGGCCGAAGGCTGGGGGAGGGTGGTCAAGGATGCCGTCGGCAATGTGTTGCAGGACGGTGACTCCGTGGTCGTGGTGAAGGCGCTCAAGGTCAAGGGGAGTCCCTCGGGAATCAAGGCCGGTACGAAGGTGCGCGGTATCCGGCTGGTCGACGGGGTCGACGGCCATGACATCGACTGCAAGGTCGACGGTTTCGGGGCGATGCAGCTCAAGTCGAGCGTGGTCAAGAAGGGCTGACCCACTCACCCCCCAACTCGCCGGGGATGATCCGGTAGTAGCCGGATGCTGAATTGCCAAATTTCGCAATTGGCTAGATGCTGTGTTGGCTGTGTCTGCAAGTAGCCGCTGGCGCAGCCTTCACCTGTCTCCCGGGTGGGGCGCTGTCGGGGAAGCGAGGAGCCGTGTCCGTTCCGCTGTACCAGGCCAAGGCCGAGTTCTTCCGGATGCTGGGACATCCCGTACGGATCCGGGTGCTGGAGTTGCTGCAGGACGGGCCGCTGCCCGTGCGAGACCTGCTGGCCGCGATCGAGGTGGAGCCCTCCGGCCTCTCCCAGCAGTTGGCCGTGTTGCGTCGTTCCGGGATCGTCACCTCGACGCGGGAGGGGGCCACGGTTGTCTACGAGCTGGCCGGCGGAGACGTCGCCGACCTCATGGCGGCCGCGCGCAGGATCCTGACCGAGATGCTCTCCGGCCGGAACGAACTGCTCGCCGAACTCCGGGAAGCCCAGGTCGCCGCGCGATGACGTCCGCTCTCACCCGGATCCGAGACCGGATCGTCGAGCTGCTTCCCGGCCGGAACGATTGGGCGGAGACGCGCCGGGCCCCGCGCCGCGATCTCCTGGCCGGCCTCACGGTGGCGGTCGTCGCGTTGCCGCTCGCGCTCGGGTTCGGTGTCTCCTCCGGGCTGGGCGCGGAGGCGGGGCTGGCGACCGCGGTCATCGCCGGTGCGCTGGCGGCGGTGTTCGGCGGTTCGAATCTGCAGGTGTCCGGGCCGACGGGCGCGATGACCGTGGTGCTGGTGCCGATCGTCGCCGCGCACGGACCGTCCGGAGTGCTCACGGTGGGGCTGATGGCGGGCGTGATCCTCGTCGCGCTCGCCCTGTTGCGGGCCGGCAAGTACATGCAGTACGTGCCCGCGCCGGTCGTGGAGGGCTTCACCCTCGGCATCGCCTGCGTGATCGGCCTGCAGCAGGTCCCCAACGCCCTGGGGGTGCCCAAGCCGGAGGGCGAGCGGGTACTCGTCGTGACCTGGCGCGCGCTGGAGGAGTTCGCGAAGGATCCGAACTGGACCGCCGTCGCCTTCGCGGCGTCGGTCGCCGGCGTGATGCTGATCGGCGCCCGGCTGCGACCCACCGTCCCGTTCTCCATCCTCGCGGTGATCGCGGCCACCGTCGTGGCGCAGGCCGCGGGCCTGGACGCCGCCACCCCGATCGGCGATCTGCCCTCCGGGCTCCCGGCACCTTCACTGTCCTTCCTCGACCTCGGCTCGCTGGGTTCCCTGCTCGCTCCGGCGGTGGCGGTCGCGGCGCTGGCGGCTTTGGAGTCACTGCTGTCGGCGTCGGTCGCCGACGGCATGACGGTAGGTCAGCGACACGATCCGGACCGGGAATTGTTCGGCCAGGGTCTGGCCAACATCGCCGCCCCGCTGTTCGGCGGGGTGCCGGCGACCGGCGCGATCGCGCGTACGGCCGTCAACGTCCGTACCGGCGCCGGGTCCCGGCTGGCGGCCCTCACCCACGCCGCGGTCCTCGCGGTGATCGTGTTCGCGGCCGCGCCCCTCGTCTCGAAGATCCCGCTCGCCGCGCTGGCCGGTGTGCTGCTGGCCACCGCGATCCGCATGGTCGAGGTCGGCTCGCTGCGCGCGATGGCGAAGGCCACCCGCGCCGACGCGCTGATCCTGGTGCTGACCGCCGTCGCGACCCTCGCTCTGGATCTTGTGTACGCGGTGGTGCTCGGCCTGATGGTCGCGAGCGCGCTCGCCCTGCGGGCCGTGGCCAAACAGGCCCGCCTGGACCAGGTGCCGCTCGACCGGGGCGACCACAGCGCCGAGGAGCACGCACTGCTGGCCGAGCACATCGTCGCCTACCGCATCGACGGTCCGCTGTTCTTCGCCGCCGCCCACCGCTTCCTCCTCGAACTGACCGAGGTCGCCGACGTACGCGTCGTCATCCTGCGCATGTCCCGCGTGACCACCATCGACGCCACCGGCGCCCTCGTCCTCAAGGACGCGGTCGAAAAGCTCCACCGGCGCGGCATCGCCGTCATGACCTCCGGCATACGCCCCGGCCAGCGCCAGGTCCTGGATTCCGTCGGCGCGCTGGAACTGCTGCGCCTGGACGGACACGAGTACGCCACCACGCCCGAGGCGATCCAGGGTGCCCGCACCCGTCTGGAGTGCGCCGGCGTCATGCCGCCGCCCCCTGCCCAGTCGCCCCGGCCCCGCACCGAGGAAGGAGAGGAAACCGTCCGATGAGCACTGTGTCCGCAGCCCTGCGCATGGTCGAGGTATCCGGTGCCGAAGCCCTGTGGTTGTTGGAGGGCAGCACCCTGGGGCGGTTGGTGTACACGCAACGGGAGGCGACCGTCGTCCGGCCCGGCCGGCACACCCGGGAGTACGGCCGCCTGGTGGTGCGTGCTCCGGCGCAGGCGGCAGCCATCCCGCTGACCGCGACGTACCAGGTGGACGAGGTACGTGCCGCGACCGCCACCGGCTGGACGGTGACCGTGGCCGGGCCCGCCGAGGTGATCACCGATCCGAACGAGGCCGCCCTCCCCCATAGCGTGAAGGGCATGGGAGGTGCCCCCATCCGCCGTACGCTCACCGGCTGGACGTACGGCCCCCATGACACGATCGTCCGTATCCATCCCCGGACTGTCTCCGGCTTCCGGCTGGTCCGCGGGACGGCGAGCTGATGGCCGCGCGGCTCGAAGCCCTGCCCCACCGGCACGTGCTCACCCTGCCCACCGAGCCGTCCGCCGTCCGGCTGTCCCGGCAGACCGCCGAGCGGGCGCTGACCGAGTGGGGGATCAGCCTGCGCCACCCCGCGGTCGACCCGGCCCTGCTGATACTCGGCGAGCTGGTCACCAACAGCGTCCGGCACGCCGCCGTGCTCTCTCCACAGATGACGGTGATCTACGCGGCGGGCGCGGACTGCCTGGCCTTCGCCGTGCACGACCGCCATCCCTACCAGCCGCCGCTGTACGCGTCGCTCACCGACGCGGGGACGGGCGGGCTGGCCACCGTCATGGAACTCACCCTCGGCCTGTCCGGCACCGCCGTTGTCAGGGGCGATGCCGACGGCAAGGGCAAGAGCATCTGGATCACCCTCCCCCTCCGAGCTCTCCCACTCTGACCCAACAGGCCCACTGCGCAAGGAAGTTGACGACATGACCATCGAGTGGCGCTACACCGTCGAGCAGGAACTCGGCGTCCTGTCCGTCTCCGGATATCTGGGCCCGGACGCCGTTCGCCGCTTCGAGGGGGCCGTCGGCTGGGCGGTGGGACGCGGGACCGGCCCGGTCGTCGTCGACCTGACGGGATTGCGTGCCTGGTCGGCCGAGGGACAGATGGCGATCACCGAGGCCGCGCGGCGTCTCGCCGCGGCGGGCCGCAGTCTGGAACTGGCCGCGATCCCCGCCGACGGCTCCCTCGTCCCCGGCGGGGACTGCCTGTCCATCCCCGTGCACGCCGATCTGGCCGGCGCGCTCGCCGCGCACAGCACACGGCACGGCAAGCCGCCCAGGGGCCGCCACGAGTGGCGGACGACGGGCTGGCCGAGCGGAGACGATGCCGGCGAATGACCTGCCGGGGTCACCGGGTTCAGCCGGCGGTGAAGGCGCCGTCGCGATCCCGTACCGGGACGACGACGGAGAGGTCCTCCTCCGTGGCGATGGCCACGTCCTCGGGGAAGCCGGCCGCGGCCAGCTCGCGGCCCGATGCACCGGTGGCGACCGCGCGCGCGAGGTCGGCAGTGCCCTCGTAGGCCGCTTTTGCCGCGGCTGCCTCGGGGGACAGCGGTCCCGCGCCCTGGTGGTGCAGGTCGGAGATGAGGGCGCCGGCGCAGAGCAGGTCTTCCAGTGCGGGACGCAGGCTGCCGTCCGGCCACCGCTCGCCCGCGGCGATCACGGCCACCGGGTGCCGGGCCGTGCCGTAGCCGTCGGCCGTGAGCCGGCTGCCGACCGCGGTGATGTTGCGCAGACAGGCGGCGACCACCCGCACCCGCGGCGGTGCGGCCGCCGCGATGGCCGCACCGTTGGGAGAGGGCAGCACCAGGCGCTCGACGAAGGGGGCGCGGCGCAGTTGGGCGGGGGAGAGGGACCAGGGGTTGTCAGGTGCCACGGCATGCCGTGGCACGGCCAGTCGAGCGCCCGACTGCCGGGCATAGACGGTGGCGGCCTTTTCTGCCGCGGCCCGCTCGGCAGGGGCGGCATGGCCGTCCGGCAGCCAGAACGGCAGCACCCGGATGCCCGTTTCGACGGCGACGCTCACCGTTGTGGTGAAGGACAGCACGTCGATGATCGCCAGACAGGCGGCCTCCCCGGCGAGACGGCCCGCTCCGGAGGGCCCCCACTCGAAGCGGATCCCGCTGCCGGACTGGTCGGCCCAGTCACCCATTCCCCGCTCCCTTGCGGTCCGCTTGCCGTACGCCGGTCAGCTTCGGTCGTCGCCGTCCGGCGTGGACGCCGTGGGTCTGCCGCCGAAGGACAGTCGCATCATGTGGGCGTGCCCGCACCGCGGGCAGGAGCCGTCTGGGCCGACGGCGGTGGGGCGGCACTTGAGGCGGCAGGCCGGGCACTTGTACCAGGCGACGCCGGAGCCGTGCAGCGGAATGATTCTCACGCAAGCCTCCCTCACCTCACGTATAGAGTTGCTAATCTTAGCAATTGCTGAGGTTGTTACTACTGGTTTCGGGCAGCTCGGTTCTCGCGCGGATTCGGTGTGGCCGGTGCCGCAGGCGAGGATGGGCCGCATGTGTGTGACGAGTGGGTGGATGCGATGCGCCGAGGACGGTCGGGTGCGGCCGTGCTGCTGCATCGGGGAGGCGACGACGCGATGAGTACGCCGCTGTACCAACTGAAGGCCGAGTTCTTCAAGACGCTCGGTCACCCGGCCCGTATCCGGGTGCTGGAGCTGCTGAGCGAGCGCGAGCACGCGGTGGCGGAGATGCTGCCCGAGGTGGGCATCGAGGCGGCGCACCTCTCCCAGCAGCTGGCGGTGCTGCGGCGGGCGAACCTCGTGGTGACCCGCAGAGAGGGCTCCACCGTGTACTACTCGCTGACCAGCCCTGACATTGCCGAGCTGCTTCGGGTCGCCCGCGGCATCCTGTCCGGGGTGCTCGCCGGGCAGGCCGAACTCCTCGCCGACCTGCAGGCCGCCCAGGGACAGGCCAAACCGCCGTCGTAGCGGCGGCCCCCGATCGGTGGCCGTCTCCCGAGAGCTGGACAGCGCTCTACGGCACCGGGAGGCGGCCGCCTTTGCCCCCAAGTGCCATATCCCCGCTCGCGGGTGGCCGGTCGGACACCCGCGGACAAGACCTCACCGTGCCGGGGAGGGTTCATGGGCCTGTTGAGCAAGATCCGGGACACCGGGCGGATGGCCGAGCCCGCCCCGCCCAAACCGGAGGGCGAACAGCCGCTCGCTGCCAGGGAGTTCGGCGGCTCGGTGCAGGTGCGGTGTGTGGACGCGGGGTCCTGCAACGGCTGCGAGATCGAGATCGCCGCGGCCTTCAACCCGGTCTACGACGCCGAGCGGTACGGCGCCCGCATGGTGGCCTCGCCCCGGCACGCGGACGTGGCCCTGGTGACCGGTCCGGTCACGCGGAACATGGCCGAACCGCTGCGCCGCACGGTCGCCGCGATGGCGGAGCCGCGGCTGATGGTTGCGGTCGGGGACTGTGCGATCAACTGTGGGGAGTTCGCGGGCGGTTACGGCGTCGTGGGTGCCGTCTCCGATGTCGTACCGGTGGATCTTCAGGTTCCCGGGTGCCCGCCGGAGCCCGGCGAGATCGTCGCGGCGCTGCGGAGAGTGACCGGGCGGTGAGCGTGATTCCGGCCGCCCTCGCGACGGCCATCGGACTGGGCGGCGCGGGCGCGCTGGCCGGAGTCGTGCTGCCGTATCGGCTGCGCGTTCCTGTCGTTGGAGCCCTGACGGCAGGGGTGGGGGCGAGCGGTTGTGCGGCGGGTGTGGCTGCACTGGGCGGAGGCAACTGGACGGCCACGTTCCCGGGGGTGCTGCCGCTGGCCGGAACGTATCTGGCGGTGGGTTCGTTGGCGGGCCTGTTCACGGCGGTGGCGGGGGCCGTCGTAACTGCGGTCGCGGTGTACGGCATCGGGTACGCGGCAGGGCATGGCGCGCACGGACTCGGCTCGCGCACCGCGCAAACGGCGCTGCCGTTGTTCGCCCTCACTCTGGTGCTGGTGCCCGTGGCGGCTTCGGTGTCCACCTTCCTGGTGCTGTGGGAGGTGATGGCGCTCGCGTCGCTGCTGCTGGTGCTGGCCGAGCACCGGGAGCGGGCCTCGGTCCGTCTGGCGGACGTCTGGTACGCGGTGATGACGCACCTCGGCCTTGTGCTAGTGCTCGCCGGGTTCGCCGCCGGGCAGCGTGTGGCCGAGTTCCTCGGCGTCGAGATCGAGGTGGGGCTGGCGCATCGCGGTGGACGTTACGAACACCACTTGTCCGAAGCGCCGCTTGACCATGTCCGGGAGTGTCGGCCGGGCGCCCGGGGGAGGAGGTTGGGCGGCAACAGCTCATGCTCTGTGCGTGATCTGCCCCGCTCTGCGTCAGCGGGCGATGGAGAGTGCGAAGGGCGTGAATCCGGTGGATCGGATCACGTGGGGTACGAACAGGATCGCGGCCTCCGTGGCGCGGGCGGTCCGGATTCCGCCGAGATCGGTGATCCACTCCTTGCGCCAGCCCAGGTCGGTGAGGAGTTCGCGCACGGTCTGCTTGGCCTGCGGGTCCTCGCCGGAGAGGAAGGCGCTGGGTGCCTGGGTGAGTGTGGCGGGCGCGGTCATCACCGTGAAGAGCATGGTGTTGAGTGTCTTGACGACTCGCGTCTCGGGGAGCGACGCCTGGAGTTGTTCGGCGAGGCTTGAGCCGGGATAGAGCAGGTCGGCGGGGAGTCCGTCCGGTCCGTCGACGGTGGCGTTGGAGACATCGACGAGGATCTTGTCCCGCAGTTCCTCGCGCAGCGCGACGAGCCGGTCCAGGGAGCTGTCGCCCGGTGTGGCGTTGATGACGACCTGCGCGGTCCGGGCGGCGTTCGGGGCGGCACCCGGCGAGCGGTCCGCCACGGTCACCTCGTGCCCGGCCCGGGTGAGGGCTGTGGCCAGGCTGCTGCCGACGCGGCCGTTTCCGAGAACTGCGATCGTGGTCATGATGATCTGGTCCTTTCCGTGTTTGCGGGTCGGGGTGTGCGGTCAGCGCGAGAGCGTGGCGGTGGCCTCGGCGTGCACGCCGGGCGCGGCTGCCAGGAAGCTTTCGCTCGCCGGCGTCCAGGGCCGGCCCTCGGCGTCGGAGATCCGTCCGCCGGCCTCGGTGACGAGCAGCGCTCCGGGAAGCAGGTCCGCGCGGGCTCCGGCGAACTGCCAGAAGGCGTCGATCCGGCCGGCGGCCACGTTCAGCAGGTGCAGGGTGGCGGGCACCGAGGTCCGTACCACGAGCGCGTCGAGGAGCATCTCGGTGATCGAGGAGCCGACGCGCCGTACGACCTTCTCGTCCTCGTCCGGCCTGGCCTGGCTCGTGGCCACGATGCCCAGGCCGAGGTCGGCGGTGTCGGAGACGTGCAGGGGCCGGCCGTCGAGGTGGGCGCCGGCGCCGGCGAGCGCGGTGTAGGTCTCGCCGGTCAGGGGCAGGTGGACCACGGTGAGGACCGGCTGGTGGTCGCGCACGAGCGTGGCGGTGACGGCCCAATCGGGCAGGGCGTGCAGGTGGTTGACGTTGCCTTCGGCCGGATCCACGACCCACCATTCACCGGCCGGCAGTGCACCGCCCGCGAGCTCGTCCTCCACCCAGCGAGCCTGCGGGCGCAGGAGCGTGAGGCGGGGGCGCAGGACATCGAGGACGGTGTCGTCGTTGACGGCGAGCGCCCGCATCAGCTCTTCGCGGGTCTGGTAGCGGACCACGTTGCCGAACCGCTCCCGCAGCGCCGAACCTGCCGTACGTACGGCCATCGCGGTCTGTGCGAGCAGGTCGGCGTCGGAGGCGGCGACGTCAGTGGTCTGAAGCGTTTCGGACATGGTGGTGCTCCCGTCTGAACAGGGGGGATGAGGTGGGTCTGGCCAGGCCGCGCGTTCCGTCGTGCGCTCTTGTCTCGAAGGTATGCAGCCCCGTCGTTAACTTCAACTGCATGTCAAGCACGGCTAGGATTACTCTCATGCAATTGGACTTGAACCTGCTCGCCGCGTTCGACGCGCTGCTGGAGGAGGGCAGCGTGGCCGGGGCAGCCGCGCGCCTGCATGTCACGGCCCCCGCGATGAGCCGGAGCCTGGGCCGGATCCGGCGCACGACCGGGGACCAGATCCTGGTGCGGACAGGGCGCACGATGACACCGACGCCGTACGCGATCGCCGTGCGGGAGCAGGTGCACGATCTGCTCCAGCGGGTTCAGGGGGTGCTGGCACCGAGCCGCGAACTCGACCTCGCGACGCTGGAGCGCACCTTCACCCTTCGCTGGCACGATTCCCTCGTCGCTCTCAGCGGCCCCGCACTGCTGGCGGCCGTACGGAGGCAGGCGCCGGGTGTGCAACTGCGCTTCGTCGCTGAATCGAGCTTCGACACCCCCGGGTTGCGGCGCGGCGAGGTGGACCTGGAGGCGAACGCCAACCGCCCGAGCGCACCGGATGTCCGTGCCGAGCACGTGGGCGAGACCCGCCTCGTCGTTGTCGCGAGGCGGGGGCACCCCCTCACCCGCGTCCCGGCTGTCACCGCCGAGCGGTACGCCGCCGCCGAGCACATCGCCGTCTCGCGACGTGGAAACCTCGGCAATGCCGTCGACGACGCTCTCGCGCGGCTTGCTCTCGCCCGCAGTGTGGTGGCGGCCGTTCCCACGGAAGCGGCCGCGTTGGAGTTCGTGCGCGGCTCTGATCTCCTGGTCACTGTCCCCGAGGCCACGACACGTTCCGCGGTCGAGGGCCTCGGCCTGGTCGTGCTCCCCCTGCCGCTCGAACTGCCGTCGGCAGCGGTGTACCTGTCGTGGCATCAGCGCTACGACACCGACCACGCCCACACCTGGCTGCGCGGGCTGGCGCGCACCGCGCTGACCGATGCGGCACGATCATCAGCGTGATGTGCGCCGTCGGGAAGACGACCGTGACGGTTGCGACGAGCGACCTTCGCCGGGATGGTCCCTTCCCGGGCGGGTTGATGGGGTGGTTCGCGCGCGGGAGGGCAAGGTGCTGACTCCGGCGCATCAGCCCGGTGTGGGTGTTCGGTGGTGTGCCGGTGTGGGGCATCGAGGGCGTCTGATGCCCGCGTTCTTGGCTGTCCCGGATCTCTGCGGGCCTTCCACGGCTTGTGCCCTGGCGGGGGTGTGGTTTGCCGGGAACGTCGGTCCGTTGTCTCGGCGGCGGGACTCGACGGTACGGACGGCGATTCGGGGTGATCCGGCCCCTGTTCGCGGACCGGCGCGTTCCCCCGGAGGAGGACCTGCTCAGTGGTCTGATCGCGGTCCACGAGGGCCGGAACCGGCTGTTCGGGGATGAGTTGACCTCGATGGTCGTCGTGCGGGGGTGTCCAGGACGGCTCCGGGCGACGTAATCGGACCAGCGTCCTGGGGTCGTTTCGTCTGCGGCCGATGGCCTTTGGCGTTGGCTCCGCAGGGGGGATCCGGGCGCCAGGCCGGTGCCCAGGCCGGTCAGAGCACCGGCCGTTGCCCGTCATGCGGGCGGTGTTGCCATGGTGGGCGCGGCGGGCGGACGGACGGGGGGAATGGGGGAGCGCGTCGGAGGTCCGGATGCGGCAGCCCGAGCGTGTTCCTTGCCCATGATGGCCAGGTAGCGGCGGCCGGCACGGGTTCCGGATGAACTGGCGGTCCGTGAAGCGTGAGCCCTACCTGCTGGGCCTTTCCACTCGCCGGGTCGAGAAACCAGCGGAGTCCCCCGGCGTCACTCAACTGTCGAAGTGACAGGTCAGTGCGACGGCCAAGTACCTGGACGACCAGGTCGCCGCGTTCCGCGACCGGCCCCCGGGCCATGGGGCTTGCGCGTTCGTCTGGTGGACGCACTGACCCGGACGGTCCGTGAGGGCCGCCGCATCATCAAC
Source organism: Streptomyces sp. NBC_01478 (assembly GCF_036227225.1). GTDB lineage: Bacteria > Actinomycetota > Actinomycetes > Streptomycetales > Streptomycetaceae > Streptomyces. The sequence continues at coordinate 11,790,957 of NZ_CP109444.1, forward strand.
GTCCACGCGCTGATCGCGGTCGGCATCGACGTCGCCTCCAGCGAGGACGGCGCCGGCTGGCTCGCCTTCCTGCGTTCCCTGGCCGCCCGCGGCCTGCCCGGCGTCCAACTGGTCGTCTCCGACTTGCACACGGGGCCGGTCAACGCGATCGGCACCACCCTGCCCGGCGCGAGCCGGCAGCGCTGCCACGCTCTTCCCCACGCCCTGAACGGGCACGGGCGGTGCCCCCATCGCCCGCGCTGCTGAGCCAGGTGCCCAAGCCGGACCGGACGGAAACGTCGGGCGGGCAGGGACCAAGGTCCGTGTCGGCCCGACGTGTTCACCGCTCATGCTCTCCGGATCAGGGGCGCGTCCGTGCGGTCGGTGATGTCCTCCGCGGTCACACCCGGCGCGCATTCCACGAGTGCGAGGCCTTCCGGTGTGACGTCGAGGACGCCCAGGTCCGTGATGATCCGGTGGACGCATCGCTCGCCGGTGAGCGGAAGGGTGCATTCCTTGACGATCTTCGGGGTGCCGTCCTTGGCGGTGTGCTCCATCAGGGCGATGATCCGGCGGGCGCCGTGGACCAGGTCCATCGCGCCGCCCATGCCCTTGACCATCTTGCCGGGGATCATCCAGTTGGCCAGGTCGCCGGCAGCGGACACCTGCATGGCGCCGAGCACGGCGGTGTCGATGTGGCCCCCGCGGATCATGCCGAAGGAGAGGGCCGAGTCGAAGAAGGCGGCGCCGGGCAGGACGGTGACCGTCTCCTTGCCCGCGTTGATGAGATCCGGGTCGACTGCGCTCTCGTGCGGGTACGGTCCGGTGCCCAGGATGCCGTTTTCCGAGTGCAGGACCACGTGCACGCTCGGCGGGAGGTGACCGGGGATGAGTGTGGGCAGGCCGATGCCTAGATTGACGTAGGAACCGTCGGTGAGTTCGGCCGCGGCGCGAGCTGCCATCTGGTCGCGGGTCCAGCCCGTGGGCGTGCTCATACGCGAACTGTCCTTTTCTCTACGTGCTTGTCGGCGGCCTGAGCTGGGGTGAGGGCCACGATCCGCTGGACGAAGACGCCTGGCAGATGCACTTGGTCGGGGTTCAACTCGCCTGGTTCCACGAGCTGTTCGACCTCGGCCACTGTCACGCGTCCGGCCATGGCGGCGAGCGGGTTGAAGTTGGCGGCCGATTTGCGGAAGACGAGGTTGCCGTGGCGGTCGCCGCGCCAGGCCCGTACGAGGGCGAAGTCGGTGGTGATCCCGTGCTCCAGGACGTACGCACGGCCGGCGAAGGCGCGGGTCTCCTTGGGTGGGGAGGCCAGGGCGACGGTGCCGTCGGCGGCGTAACGCCAGGGCAGTCCGCCGCGGGCGACCTGGGTGCCCACGCCTGCGGGGGTGTAGAAGGCGGGGATGCCTGCCCCGCCTGCGCGCAGCCGTTCGGCGAGGGTGCCCTGGGGCACCAGCTCCACCTCCAGTTCGCCGGAGAGGTACTGGCGGGCGAACTCCTTGTTCTCGCCCACGTAGCTGCCCGTCACGCGGGCGATCCGGCTTGCTGACAGCAGGATCCCCAGCCCGCGCCCGTCGACTCCGCAGTTGTTCGACACCACCCGCAGGCCGGTCGCTCCCTGCGCGTGCAGGGCCTGGATGAGTACGTCGGGGATGCCGCTGAGGCCGAAGCCACCGACGGCCAGTGACGCGTCGTCGGGGATGTCGGCGACCGCCTCCGCGGCGCTCGCGCGGACCTTGTCCATGGAGGAAGGGCCTTTCTGTCGTGCGCTGTCGCTGGTTCAGGCGTCCGCGCGCAGGGCGTCCGAGATCGACTTGACGCCGCCGTGTGAAGTGAGGCCGCCGTCGACCGGGATGTCCGCTCCGGTGATGAAGGACGCGTCGTCGGACAACAGGAAGACCACGAGCGGGGTGATGTCGTCGACGGTTCCGGTGCGGCCGATAGGTGTTTCGCGGAGGTTCGCCTCGCGGAACGCGGGGGCCGCCGAGGCGGTCATCGTGGTCTCGATGAATCCGGGGTGGATGGTGTTGACGCGGATGCCGCGCGGTCCCAGTTCCATGGCGGCCGTCCTCGACAGACCGCGCAGCGCCCACTTGCTGGTCGTGTACGCGACGGGGTAGTGGGCGGTCAGCGCCGCAGACGAACCGACGTTCACGATCGACGCCCCAGCCCGCATCAGCGGGGTCAGGTGCTGGATGCCCAGGAGGGGACCGGTGACGTTGACCGCGTGGACTCGGGCCATGTCCTCAGGACGTACGTCGTCGATCCGCGCCCGCCAGGTGACACCCGCGTTGTTGACCAGACCATGCACCTGGCCGTACGACTCCCTCAGTTCGGCGGCGAGTTCGGCCCACTCCTTGTCGCTGCTGACGTCGAGGCGGCGGCAGCCGGGTGCTTCGTTCACGTCGGTGGCGATCACCCGTGCGCCCTCGCGGGCGAGCGCCTCGGCCTCCGCGGCCCCCTGGCCGCCGGCCGCACCTGTCACCACGACGACCTTGCCCAGCAGTCGCTCGGTCACGGCCGCTCCCGGGATCGACGCCGGCCGGCTGGAACCGGCACGGGACCGACGCCGCTCACGACCGTGTTGGAGACGGACCCGATGCCTTCCACGGTGAGCGTCACCGTGTCGCCGGGCTTCAGCGGCCCCGGGTCCTGCTCGCCTCGTACGCCCCAGAGCTCGGCGAGGCAGCCGCCGTTGCCGCAGGTCCCGGAACCGAGGACGTCACCCGGGCGGACGACGGTACCCCGGGAGGCGTAGGCCACCATCTCCTCGAAGGTCCAACTCATGTTGGAGAGAAGATCCTTGCCGACCACCTGGCCGTTCACCTCGGCGGTCAGTGCCAGCCGGAGGAAGCCGTCCGCGTCGCGGTACCTCTCCAACTCGTCGGCGGTCACCAGATACGGCCCGAGGGTGGTGGCGGTGTCCTTGCCCTTGCACGGGCCGAGACCGACCTTCATCTCGGCGGACTGCAGGTCGCGGGCGGACCAGTCGTTGAAGACCGTGTAGCCGACGATGTGATGGCGGGCGTGCTCGGGGGTGAGGTCGCGGCCCTCCTTGCCGATGACGGCGGCGACTTCGAGTTCGAAGTCGAGCACGCTCGAACCCGGGGGCACGGGGATGTCGTCGTGCGGGCCGTACACCGCGTAGGGGTTGGCGAAGTAGAACGTCGGGGCTGCGTACCACTGTTCGGGCACCCCGGCGGCTCCGTCCACCGACTTCCGTACGCCCTCGACATGCTCCTCGAAGGTGACGAAGTCCCGCACGGTGGGCGGCTGGAGCGGCGGCAGCAGTCGTACCTCGGAGACGTGGGGGCCGGCCGCGACGTCGATCGTCGCGGAGCCCGCGTCGAGCAGTTCGGGCAGACCGCCTCCCCTTCCCTCGGCGAGCAGGCCGGTCAGTGAGCTGACACCAGGCAGGGGGTAGAGCGTGCCGTCCTCTTCGACGACGGCCACCTGGCGTCGGTTGCGGTACTCGTACGTGGCGAAACGCATGGGCGGGGTCCTGTCGGCGCGAGGACGAGGGAACGAGACCGGGGGCGCGGCGGGGAGCCAGGGCATGGCATGACCGCCGCGTTCCCGGCGGCAGGGGGCCTGACCGGTCAGACCGGCGGGGCGACGAACACGCCGCGATCGGGGTCGTTGAAGGACTCCTTGGCGATCAGCTCGTTCATCGGGTTGGCGGTGCCCCACTGGTCGGTGACCTCGGGCTGGGAGAAGTCGTAGACGTGGGGGTGCCAGGTGTCCTCGTCCAGCTCCTCCAACTCCGTCGTGTATTCAACGGTGTTGCCGTGCGGGTCGAGGAAGTAGGTGAAGGTGTTGTCGCCCGCCATGTGCCGGCCCGGACCCCAGACCTTCTGGAAGCCGGCCCGCATCACGCGGCCGGAGCCGCGCATGTACTCGTCGATGCCGCGCATCTCGAAGGAGACGTGGTGCAGCGAGGTGTGCGGGCCCTTGGCGATGGCCATGGAGTGGTGCTGGCTGCTGATCCGCATGAAGTGCATGACGTCACCGACGTACGGCGAGCTGAGCGTGTCGGAGTGCCGGAAGCCCAGGTGCTGCTCGTACCAGGCGCGGGTCCTGTCCAGGTCCGGCGAGTTGAGGACGACGTGCGACAGCTTGACCGGGATCGACTCCTTCTCCTCGATCCTGCGGTGCTGCCGGACCTCCACGTCGGCCGAGACCTCGACGGTGCGGCCGTCGACGTCGAAGAAGCGGAAGCCGTACCCGCCGCCCGGGGTGTCCACCTTGCCCGGCCGGGAGATCAACTCGACCCCACCGGAGAGGAGTTGCTCGGCGAGCGTGTCCACGTCGGCGGCTGAGGCGGCGCCGTAGGAGACCAGGTCGAGGCGCTTTTCGTCGGCCTTGCGCAGCCGTACGACGTACTGCTCGGGGCTGCCCTCGGCGGCGAGGAAGGAGATGCCGGAGTCCTCGGCGACCTTGGTCAGGCCCCAGACGCCGGAGTAGAAGTCGAGTTGCTTGTCGTAGTCGGGCACGGCGAGGTCGACGTGCCGGAGGTGGGTGAGCAGGCGGTTGCTCATGGGGGTTCCTCCTCAGGCGAGGTTGAGCAGGGCGGCGGCGTTCGCGCCGCGGAGGGAGTGGAAGTCGTGGTCGGTCAGATCCGCCGCGCGCAGTGCGGCCAGCGGGTCGTCCGTGCCCATGTCGAAGGGGAAGTCGGAGCCGAGCAGGACACGGTCGGCGCCCGCGGTTCGGACCAACTCCCGTAGCACGTACGGGTCGTGGACGAGCGAGTCGTAGTAGAGCTGCCGCAGATAGCTGCTCGGCTCCCGTGCGCAGCCGTGTGTGTCGGGGCGGGCTCGCCAGGCGTGGTCGGAGCGGCCGATGTGGGTGGGGAGGTAGCCGCCGCCGTGCGCCGCGATCAGCTTCAGGCCCGGGTGGCGGTCCAGGACACCGGAGAAGATCAGGTGGGAGAGGGCGACGGCGTTCTCGGTGGGCTGGCCGACGGTGTTGGACAGATACCACTGGTCCAGGCGCTCGTCGAGCGTGCAGCCGAAGGGGTGCAGGAACAGGAGGGCTCCCGTCTCCTCGGCCCGTGACCAGAGGGGTTCGTAGGCCGGGTCCGACAGTTCGCGGCCGGGCGCGTGCGAGGAGATCTCCACACCCCTGAGTCCCTGCTCCCGTGCGTGGTCGAGCAACTCGACCGCGAGGTCCGGGTGTTGGAGCGGGATCAGGCCCAGGCCGTGCAGCCGGTCGGGTGCCTTCGCGCAGTGCGCCGCGGTGCCTTCGTTGGCCAACCGGCAGACTGTCGCTGCCAGTTGGGGATCAGCCCAGTAGTGGTAGTGCGAGGGGGACGGGCTGACCATCTGGATATCCACGCCCTGCGCGTCCATGGCCGCGAGGCGTACGGCTGCGTCTGTCAGCTTCGGCATACGCGCGCCGACCATCGGGCCGTTCACGGCCAGGGCGGCCGGGCCGTTGCGGCGGGCGTCGAGGGCACGGGCCGCGGCGAGGCCGGGGTGTCCGGCGACGGTCTCCTCGACTTCGGGAAGGAGGAGGTGGGCGTGGACGTCGATCGTGGGCGCGGAGGATGCGGTGGCGGTCACGGGCGCTCCTTGAGGAGGGTCATGGTGCGGCCGATCAGCCCGGGCATGTCGGCATCGCGCACGCCGTCCAGTTGCCACTGGCCGATCTGCACGGATGCCTCGACGACGGTGCGCACCCGTGGAATGCGGCGGTCGTAGTACGCCTGGAACAGCTCGTCGCCCCAGTCCTGTCCACTGCTGAGCAGCTCGGCGAGAACGAGGGCGTCCTCCAGGGACATGGCCGCGCCCTGGGCCAGGGTGGGCGGGCAGCAGTGGGCCGCGTCACCGATCAGCACGACCCGGCCCCGGTGCCAGGAACCCTCGACCAACAGGCGGTCGAACCAGGTGTAGTTGACCTTCCGCGGGTCGGTGATGTGCGCGGTGATCTCGGGCCAGGCACCGCCGTAACCCTGCGCCAGGCGGCGCATCTCGTCGGCGTGGGCGGCCGGATCGATGGCGGCGCGGTCGCGGCACCCCTCGACGAGGTAGGCGTAGATGGTGTTCTCGCTGGTCGGGCAGTAGCCGGCGATGTAGGCGGGGCCGCCGTAGGCGAGGTCGGTGCGTGTCACGCTCGCGGGCCGTGGTGTGGCGATGCGCCAGATGGCCATGCCGGTGGGTTCGGGTTTGTCGGTGATGCCGATCGCGGCGCGGGTGGTCGAGCTGACGCCGTCGGCGGCGATCACCAGGTCGTAGCGGCCGGCCGTGCCGTCGCTGAGGCGTACGGAGACGCCGTCGGCGTCCTGGTCCAGGGTCTCGGCGGTGGTGCCCAGGCGTATGCCGGCGCCGGAGGCGCGGACCGCGTCGATGAGGATCTGCTGGAGCTGGGGGCGCTGCATGCCGAGGGTGGCGGGCAGGTCCGTCCCGCCGGTCCGGATGTCCTCGGCGACGAACAGGACGGTGCCGTCGGGGGCGGTCACACCCAGTGAGCCGAAGGCGTACCCGGACGCGTCCACCTGTTCCCACACGCCCAGTTCGCTCAGGACGCGCAGGGCGTTGCCCTGGAGGGTGATGCCGGAGCCGGTGGTGGCGTTCCAGTCGGGCCTGGCCTCGATCAGGTCCACGTCGATGCCGGCGCGGCGCAGCAGGATGGTGACGGCGTTTCCTGACGCGCCTCCACCGATGACCAGGACGGTGGGCGTCTTTCCAGCCGGAGGCCGGGGGAGGGTGGGGCTGTCAGCCATGTCGGGGGATACCTCCCGGGTTGGGCCGCGCGGCTTCGGGCGGCGGGGTGCGGTTCGCCCGCAGGAGAGTGCGGGCCAGGGGTGGGGACGGGGGGTGGACCGGATACACCGCTTGCTGTCCGGGGAAGGGCGCATCCGGCGGCCAATGGGTTACCTGACGGCGAAGCGGACCGGGCTACTTGACGGCGATGGGGTTCACGGGGGAGCCGACGGCGCCGGTGATGGGAAGGGGCGCGGCGGTGAGCCAGAAGTCGTGGACGCCGTCGGCCGCGCAGTCGGCGGCGAGGGCGTCGAGATCCCACATCTCGCCGATGAGCAGGCCGATGTTGGGGATGGCGACCTGGTGCAGCGGCTGGAAGGCATGGTCGAACTCGTTGGGCCGTACCTCGAAGCCCCAGGTGTCGGTGGCGATGGCGGCGATCTCGGTGGAGTGCAGCCAGCCGGCGGTGGTGAACGACAGCCCGGGCGCGGGTCCGCCCGCGTACTCGCCCCAGCCCTCCCGGCGGGCGCGGGCGAGCCGCCCGGTGCGGACGAGCACGATGTCACCGCGGCCGATACGCACGCCGTGGACTTCGGCGGTCGCGGTCAGGTGTTCCTCGGTGATCGCGAACCCATCGGGCAACTCGCCCTCGGCACCGATGACTTGGCCGACGTCGAGCAGTACGCCGCGCCCAGCGACGTAGGGCGCCATGTGCTCGATGCCGGTGACGAGGTCGCCGTCGGAGGTGACGACCTTCTCGGCCGCCCGGCCGTTCCACGCCTTGCCGTGGTCGAAGATGTGCCCGAGCCCGTCCCACTGCGTGGAGCACTGCAACGGCATCGCGATCACGTCGTCGGCGCCGCCGATGCCGTGCGGGAAGCCCTGATTGCCGAGGGCGGCGTCGGTGCCGGTGTCGAGCATGGTGTGCACCGGGTTGGTGCGCCGGCGCCAGCCCTTCTGCGGGCCGTCCATGTCGAAGGACTGCGAGAGCGAGAAACTGACGCCCCGGCGGACCAGTGCGGCCCCCTCGCGGCGCTTGGCCTCGTCGAGGAAGTTGAGGGTGCCGAGCACGTCGTCCTCGCCCCAACGTCCCCAGTTCGAGAACGACTTGGCAGCCTTGGCGATCGCGCTCTCCGGGTCGTGGCGGTCCAGGCTCATGCCGACGCCTCCGCCACACAGCGGGTGCGCTGTACGCCCAGGCCGGTGATGGACCCCTCCATGACGTCTCCGTCGCGCAGCAGCCGTCCCCAGTGGATGCCGTTGCCGGCCGGGCTGCCGGTCAACACCAGGTCGCCCGGCAGGAGTTGGGCGCTCTGGGAGGCGTACGACACCAGTCGCGCCACGCCGAAGAGCATGTCCTTGGTGGACTCGTCCTGCATGGTCTCGCCGTTCAGCCTGAGGGTCACGCGCAGGTCACCGGGGTCCGCGACCGACCCGGCCGGGACGAGCCACGGTCCGAGCGGGGTGAAACCGGGGGCGTTCTTGCTGCGCAGCCAGTCGGTGCCGATGGCCTTCATGTCCCGGCGGAAGACGGTCGCGCGGTCGGTGAGGTCGTTGGCGATCGTGTACCCGGCGACGTACCCCAGCGCCTCCTCGACGGACACCCGATGGGCCGGCTTGGCGATGACGACCGCCAACTCCAGCTCCCAGTCCGGCTGTTGGGCCCAGGAGGGCAGTACGACATCGTCGTACGGGCCCGTGATCGCGCTCGGCAGCCCGATGAACACGTACGGGAGGTCCTCGGCGGCCCGACGGTCCATGATGGCGGCGATCTCCGCGCGCGCCTCCTCGACCGTGCGCGGGTCGTCGGGGGAGCGGTGGGCGACCTCCAGGTCGATCACGTGCTGTCGGTAGTTGGCGCCGGACTGGAAGATCTGTCGGGGCGCGATCGGGGCGTGCACATGCAGGCCCTCCAGGGGCCGCCAGCCGAGGGTGTCGTCGTCCACGAGGGAGTGCAGGACGGGGAGGGACTCCTCCCACCGCTCCACTACGGCACGCAGGCAGGACGGTGCCCAGTCCAGGGTGCTGCTCAGGTCGAGGACGCGTTCCTTCGCCAGGAGGCCGGGAAACGGATCACCGTCCCCGGCGGAGAACGTGCCGAGCGCGAACGGGCCGGCAGGTTGCGCGAGCGTTGCCATCAGATTTCCTCCTGCTGGGTTGCGGTCTACTGTGGCCTCGATCGACCAATCACGGAAATAGATCCTGTGGATGTGGCTCATCCATGGCGTGGATGGTTCTTGCTCGCATAGGTCTTGCATTGGTGGTGCCTGGTGAACCTGTCCCGACTCGATCTCAACCTGGTCCTCGCGCTGCGTGCGCTGCTGGAGGAGCGCAACGTCACCCGGGCCGGCGAGCGCGTCGGGCTCAGCCAGCCCGCGATGAGCGCCGCGCTGTCCCGGCTGCGCCGGCACTTCGACGACGAGCTGCTCGCCCGTACCGGCAACAGCTATGAGCTGACGCCGCTCGGTGTGGCCCTGCGGGATCGCAGCGCCACCGCCTGCGACCTGCTGGAGCGGGTCTTCGCCAGCCAGGCCGACTTCGATCCGGCCGCCGAGAGCCGTGAGTTCACCCTGCTCGCCTCCGACTACGGCGCCGCCGTCTTCGGCTCCGCGCTGGCCCGCGCACTGCATCAGGAGGCGCCCGGCATCCGGCTCGCGTTCCAGCACTCGACGCCCGCAGCGGTGGAGAACACCGCAACCATGCTGAGCACCGTCGACGGTCTGCTGCTGCCGCACGGCATCATCGACGGCTTCCCCGCCGTCGACCTCCACCAGGACCGCTGGCTGTGCATGGTCGCCGACGACAATCCCGATGTCGGCGCCGAGCTCACCCTCGACCATCTGGCCCGCCTGCCCTGGGCCGTCTACCAGCGCCCTTACGACGCCCCGGCCGCTCGCCAGCTCAGCATGATCGGCATCAGTCCCCGGGTGGAGGTCTCGGTGCAGACCTTCCAGTTGCTGCCCCACATGGTCGAGGGCACCCGCAGGGTCGCGATGATCCAGGAGCGCCTGGCACGCCGGGCGGTCCGCTCGGCCGCGGTACGGGTCCTGCCCTGTCCCTTCGAGGCGGTACCCGTACAGGAAGCGATGTGGTGGCACCCGGTGCACAGCCAGGACGCCGCCCACATCTGGCTCCGCCGGAAGGCCGAGGAGGTGGGGGCGACGCTCATGGAGAACGGTGGCTGAGCGGAGCCACAACGGGTGTGGGGCCGTATCGATGTGCGGTTCCGCTTCGTGACCGGTCGCGCAGTTCCCCGCGCCCCTGGGGTGGTTGCCCTGCTGTATGTGTATGAGGTCAGGCCAGTTGCTCCGGCAGAGGCCGGGGATCGACCGTGCCTGCCCGGTGCCGGGATGCCCACAATCCGGCCGCGACGAGGGCGGCGACCAGCCCCAGCACGCCGACCGCACCGGCGAGGCTGCCCACCGCCGACTCCCCGGCGAGCAGCACGAGTGGGCAGACGAACTCGCCGCCGAAGAAGGCCGCCATCCACAGTCCCATGCCGCGTCCGCGGTCCTCGAACGCCAGCCGGGACATGGCACTGGTGAGGAGGGCGGGCAGCAGCAGGCCGGTGCCCACGCAGTTGACGACTGCCCCGACGACCAGCAGCGGGGCGTTCCCCGCCAGGAACACCACCCCGAAGCCGACCGCGCAGAGTGCGAGAACGGCGGGCAGCATCGGGTCCGGAGAGCGCTTGAGACGGGCGAAGGTGACCGCACCGCCCACGGTGGCGGCACTCGCGATCGCGGTGGCCAGGCCGATCACGCCGGAGTTCGCCACCCCCAGGTCGTCGAGCAGATACGACATCTCGACCGGGACGGTGTAGAAGACCATCGCCCCGAAAAAGGTGAGGGCGCAGATGCTCGCCAACTGCCGCCAGGGGAAGGCGCGTTGGCGGCCGGGTCCGGCAGAGGTCTCCTCGGTGGCCGTACGGGGTGCCGGGTTGGTCAGGACGGTGGCCATCAGCGGGGCGAGCACCAGACTCACGGCGTAGACCCAGAAGGGCACGCGCCAGCCCGCCGATCCGGCGGCGCCGCCCAGCACGAAGAAGACGGTGGCCGACGCGGAGGCGCACATGGTCTGCAGGGCGAGGTACTTCACCCGCCGGTGGCCCGAGTAGTAGTCGCCGATCAGTGTCGTGCAGCACGTCATGATCGCGGCCTCGGTGACACCGACGAGGGCGCGGCTGGCGATGATCGCCCCCAGCGAGTCCAGCCAGAGCGGCGCGGTGCCGAACACGGCGTACAGCAGGGTCGCCACGATCAGCAGGCGCTTGCGGCCGAGCCGGTCCACGATCATGCCGGCGAACGGGGCCAACAGGGCCAGTGCCAGCGCCGGCACGGTCAGCGCGAGCGGCACCAACGCCTTGGCTCCGGGGACGGACGCGAAGTGGTCCTGCATCTTCGGCAGTACCGGGGCGATGAGCACCGCTCCCAGGATCGGCAGACAACTGCCGGCCATCAGCAGGGTCACGCGCAGCAGATGAGCCGGACCCGAGACGGGGACAGATGAGGGAGCGGCATCGTCGACCGCGATGGGAGACGGCGACGGAACGGAACCGGGCATGGCGACTCCAAGGACGGTGTACGGGAGCGGGCATGCCTGACACGGGCGCCGACGGCGCACGGCATGCCGGGGACGGCCGCACACCGGCGGCTGGTCCGGACAGCGGCGTGCGGGTAGGGACGACTATCGGTCGTCAGGAGCCCGGTCGCCATCCTCCGCGTGATCCGAATCCTCTATCCCGCCTATCCACACCATGGATCAGCTGCCCCTACACCCTGGGCGTCACGAGGGCATGCCACAGAGCGGTTCCACCGTCATTGCCGTGGTGGAACCGCTCCGGGTTCGGCGTGAGCAGGGGTCAGGACGCTCCGGGTGTACGGCCGAGAGTTCCGTCGGGGTCGCCGGGGTCGGCGCCCTTGACCTGGCCGAAGTAGAGCTCTACCTGGGAGCGGAAGCGCTCGACGGCGGCGCGGTCGCTCATGAACTTCGCGAAGGCGTCAGGGTTGGTGTTCTTGTACGAGGCCAGGGGCTTGAGACCGGACGGCGGGGCGACGTCCTTGCGGACGGACCAGGTCCAGGTGGCGATGGCGTTCTTCTGCACGGCCTGGGAGTCGAGCCAACTGAGGAAGAGCTTGGCGCCGGCCTTGTGGGGCGCGTTCTTGAAGATGGCGCCCCGCTGGGCCCAGGAGTTGAAGCGCTCGGAGTTCGAGAAGACCTGGGTGCCGTTGGGGCGGGCGTCGCCGCCGACGGCGATGGAGGCGAGGTAGTCGCCGCTCGCCACGCCGGCGGCCGAGCCCGGGACGCCACGGATCAACTTGGGGTTCTGTTTCAACAGCTTGGCCAGGTAGTTCCAGCCGTACTTGTCGACGATCTGCTTGTAGCCGAAGAGCACGGCGTCGTCGTCGTTCGGGTAGGTCAGGATCAGCTTGTTCTTGTACTCCGGCTTGAGCAGGTCAGTGCCCTTGAAGTCACCGGCCTTCGAGGGGATCTCCTTGTCGTCGACGATGTAGGAGAAGGCGCCGTAGAAGACGCCGGTGTAGTAGCCGTCCTTGTCCTTGGCGTTGGTGAATACCTTGTCCCAGCCGACCGGCTTGTACTGGAGCAGGTTGCCCTGCTTCTTCCAGCGGTCGAAGTCCTGGGTGGTCTGGAGGATCGCGGCGTCGGCGACGAGATGGCTGGTGGCGAGCTGGTTGTCGATGCGGGCGTCGTGGTACTTGCTCAGGTCGGTGACCAGGTGCAGTTGGAGGTCCGGGAACTGCTGGTGGAACGCGGCGGCCAGGCTGTCCCACTGGCCGGGGGCGTCGCCGCCGATGTAGACGGTGACCTTCCCGCCCTCGGCCTCGGCCGCCTTGTAGAGGGCCTGGAGCTGGTCCTGCTCGCTCGCGGTGGTGGGCCGGTGTGCGGTGGTGTCGGCCATGGCGGTCGTGGTGACGGCGGTGAGGGCCAGGACGGTGGCGATGGCCGCGCCGATCAGCTTGTTCCTGTGCTGCATGGCGTTGTGCTGCCTTTCCAGTGCAGGCAATCGTTTGACATTTCAAACGTTGCGGTGCGTGGCACGCTACGCCGATTGGTTTGAAGATTCAAACAATGATCGACAGGATGTGGCCATGGCCACTACGCCACGTTGGCTGGACGCGGAGGAGCGGCGAGCCTGGCTCGCCTGCGTCGAGTTCTCCACTCATCTGTCCGACCACTTGAACCGCCAGAGGTTCGTCCGGTAGTACACCGCGACCACCAGCACCGGGTCGGCGAGCGGCAGACACCACGGCCGTCCGATGTGCGGCCTGTCGCCACCCCGCTCCCGCACCACCTTCAGCAACCGCTCGAACTGCTTCATCCGCAGCCCCGTGAACGTCTCCACCCGCAACGGATCAGCCCTCAACACCGCACGCATACAAGGGAAATGCCCAGATCACGGCCTTCTGCAACGCGCTTTGACGACCTCGTGCACGGTTGGCCGTGGCTCAGCGTCCGGATAGCTCGCTGGACTGGGCATGGTTGGGGCTGGGGTGCGTGAGTTGAGCGTGGCGGATTACCGGGCTGTCGACAGCAGTGATCGCTGAACTCACTGCCGCGGTAGGGCCGTTGTGGCACGAGCAACATCAGGCACGCCTGGCGGCTCGGCCGCGGCAACGGGCTGTAGGAGCCGGAGCGAAGCACACGTTCGTCTTCGTCGACCGGCTGCTGGCCACTCTGGTCAGTCTGCGCCATGGCACCACGGGTCTGCTGCACGATCGGGTGACATCTTGGCCTGTCACCCAAACCTGCAGCAGACCCACTTCAGATGGAGCGGCCTCGGCAAAGCCGCCGGCACGGGCGCCCTGTACGGCGTGGGCGCCGGGTTGCTCATGCCCGCGGCCGGCGCCGGCACCTTCGGCCTCCTGGGCCTGGAGGAGGGCAGCACAGCGGCTACGGTGACCTCGGCAGCCGTCCGCGCGACACTGGCCGCAGGTGCCTTCAGCGCCGCAGTGTGCGGGCCCACCACCCCCTGGGACCTGCTGCGCAGCGCTGCAGGCGGAGCCCACGGATTCATGCAGAAATACAGCACATGGCTGGGTGGAGCCGGCATTGTGCTAGGTGTCGTTTCCATGATCACCCCACTGGGCTGGGTTGCCGACGCAGCGCTGATCGCCGGCTTCGTGCTGGGCGGGGCCACTACCGCAGATGCGTGTTTCTCTCAACAGTGGGGTAGCTGTACCGCGGGAGCAATAACCTTTGGAATGGCTGGGGTTGGATATGGGGCGAGCAGAGCGGCTGCGTCAGCGCTGCGCGATGCCGTAGGAGCACCCATATTTACGCGAATGGGTCTGAAGGTCGGAGCATTGCTGTTCCGGGCGTTGGCCGGAGTCTCCAACGTGAGTTCGGTCGGCTGGGCGGTGATCGGAACCGCCACGGGAGGGGATCTGAGTGACGACAGGCGCGAGGACGGCTAGATCGTGAAAAGATCCGATGCTCCTCTCTCCGTGAGAACTCTCGATGAAGTGAAGCAGATTCCCTGGCGAGCCAGAAAGCTCCTGCGCAGAGCACAGAAGAACGGGAAGACGGGGGTTCTTCTGATCGCTGAGATCAGAGAGCCAATCCGAAGTTTTACCAACAAATCGGGTGTCGTGTCCATTCGCGAGAACGGCCTGGAGTTTTGTTCTCGGGACCGTTTCGCCAAAGCGCCGAAATTCGTCGAACTTGCACCTGGTCTTCATGAGATGGAGTTTATGGTAATTCGCATAAAGGTAAGCAAGACCAGCTCATTCCGGAGAGCCGTGGAGCTGCGAGAGGGCGACGTCTTGGTTGCATTGTGCGATCCCGTCCAACCGAACACCTTCTACAGGAAGAGCAGCACTGTGGACTCCTGGTTTGTCGGGATCCTTTCGCCGCCAGAGAGGGCGAGTTGAGTACTCGTGCCGACCGGCAGCCGATGACCATGGCGTAGATCATCGGCAGGTCCGGCTCCAGCGGGATGCGTCGACCTTGCGCGCCAGACCCTGGTCACGGCCCGCGAGGCGGCGAAGAAGAACGGCGCCACAGACGAAGAAGCCGAAGCGGCGCACTGTTGCCCTGACCCGGCCAGCGCCCGGGAGCAACGGCATATCAGGAGCCAGCCCCGTCCGATGGGCCGGAAGGTCCCCCTGCACGAGAAGGTCGCCCGCCGGTTCTGGATCCGCCGCCGCTGCCCGCTCTGCGACGCGAAGGCAGGCCAGGACTGCACCGACCCTGGCGAGCCGGGCGGTAAGGCAGTCCGGCGTGAGCACGGTCATGACGAGCGCATCGAGCCGATCGTGAAGGAACGCGAGGCGGCGACGAAGGCCAAGAAGGCCCGCGAACCGGAGGACCGGCGCACGAGCACGTCCTGGCCGACTTTGAGCGGGCGGACCCAGATCAGCCCGACCAGTTCGCCGTGCACCAGCGGCATCATGACCGGGCGCGGCACGGCGCCCTCGCCCAGTCCCGCGGTGTACGCCTCCTTCATCACGCCGACCAGCGCGTCCCGCATCCGTGCTTCCACGGACGCCCCCTCCGTCTGCCAATTCCGATCACCGCACCATGGCATAAGGGATGAGGCAGTGAGCTGTTTCCAACCTCAGCTTGAGCAGGTCAGATGCAAGGTGAGGACCGCACCCGCAGCAACCGCTTCAAGCGCTGAACACTTCGCGAAGCGCTGCAGGCGGTCGCGAACTGGCAGGTCGGCAACGATGACGAAAGGCGGATCAGCGCGCCGGCTCAGACGTGCCTCGCGCCTGGTCACGGCTGGCGACCACCAGGTATCCATCGCTCTCGGGGTCGAAGGTGGTGGACTGCACCGTGAGCCCAACGCTCCGCAACTGCGCCACGAGGTCCTCGTACCGGTAGGGCCAGATGGACAACCGCTCCGAGCAGGCTCGCACTGCCCCATCCGGCTCGATCTGGGCGACCACGATCTCGAGGAAGTGTTCCTGCTCCCAGTGCTGCTCGATCTGCCAGTAGTAGCTGACGACCGCATCGCGGTCGTTGCGGCGGATGAGTCGATCGCGGACATCTACCCGTGAGCCGACGGAGCGCACGAGCTCCCAGTTGCGTGACGTGAGCACGAGGCGTCCGCCCGAATTCAGCAGCCGCGACATCGCGTCCAGTGCGGTCAGGCGCCCGGCTGCGCCCTCAGCGTGCCCGAGTGAATTGCCGACACAGAACACCAGATCGAACGTGGAGTCCTCCAGGTGGTCGGGCAGCTCGTCCCAGCTCGCGCGGAGGGCTCGAAGCGAGACACCCTGCTCGTCGGCGGCCTTCTCGGTCCGGCGAACCATCCCACTGCTGGCGTCTGCGGCGACCACGTCAAGGCCAAGACTCGCAAGACCGACGGCGAGCTGGCCGGTTCCACACGCGCAGTCGAGGACGCGCGCGTTGGGCGGCATAGAGCCCACGACATCGCTGTAGTAAACCGCGGCTGCCTTGGCGGGGGTCAACCTGTCGTCCCCGATCAGCCACTCGTATACGTCGGAAAGCGCCCCATAACCAGCCACCGCGAGAACCTCCATCACTCGACGACACGCGGGCTAGACCACGCCTGCGATTCGGACCTTGCGCCTCGCACTGTGCCGGGCCGTGTCAGCGAAGCATCGAGGAGGACCCAATCACTTCCGGCCGCTGAGACTCCACCGGATTTCGTGGGAAACCGCGACACGCCGCACCGACGCAGGTCCCCACTCCACCGGCGCCCCAACGGCCACGATGGGGACCGCAGCCGGCAAGCGCGCGTTCACTGCGGAGCGCTTTAGACCGTGTCCTACATGGTCAGTTGGTGGTTGTGCTGGGCATGGGGAGTGGACGGTGGGGATGGATCGTTCCGGACGGCTTGTGGGAGTTGGCGAGGCCGTTGCTGCCGCCGGCGCGGGTTCGTCCGCAGGGCGGCGGGGTCGCGAACATCGATGACGAGGCGGTCTTCGCCGCGATCGTCTACGTCCTGGTCAGCGGCTGCGCATGGCGGGCGTTGCCGCCGTGCTTCGGGGCGTCGAAGTCGACCGTGCACCGCCGCTTCGCCATCTGGTCCCGGGCCGGTGTCTGGGGCCGACTGCACCAGAGAGTTCTCCAACTCCTGGACGAGCAGGGCCTGATCGACCTGTCCCGTGCAGTCCTCGACTCAGCTCATGTCCGCGCTAAAAAGGGGGCGAACATACAGGTCCGAGCCCCGTGGACCGAGGCAAACCCGGTTCCAGGATGCACGTCCTGTCGGACGCGAACGGACTGCCCCTACGCGTCGGGCTCTCCGCGGCCAACACCCACGACAGCCAGGCCCTGAAGCCGATGCTGTCCCATTTCCACATGGGACACGAATCCCACGCGGCCGATTCCAAGCCTCAACGCCTGCACGCCGACAAGGCGTACGACGTCCCTCACCTGCGCCGATGGTTATGGGGCAAGCGCATCGGCGTCCGGATCGCCCGCAAGGGCATTGACTCCAGCGAACGACTCGGCCGGCGCAGGTGGGTCATCGAGCGCACCATGTCCTGGCTGACCGGCTACCGCCGCCTCAACCACCGCTACGAACGGAAACCAGGCAACTACCTGGCCTTTCTCGGCCTGGCATCCGCCCTCTGCTGCTACAAACGGTTCCTCAAACTGACCATGTAGGACACGGTCTAAGCCTGGCGCTGTGCAGCGTTCAGTATTGCTCGGTCTCCACGAAGCCCGCGTCCACGTCGTCGGCACCGAAGGTGTCGGCGGCGGCGGTCGGGTTGAATCCGGGCGGGGCGTCCTTCAGGGCCAGGCCCATGCCAGCGAGCTTTTCCTTGACCTCGTCGATGGACTTCGCACCGAAGTTGCGGATGTCCATCAGGTCAGCCTCCGAGCGGGCCAGCAGCTCACCCACGGAGTGGACGCCTTCGCGCTTGAGGCAGTTGTACGACCGAACGGTGAGCTCGAGCTCCTCGATCGGCAGGGCGAGATCAGCGGCAAGGGCGGCGTCCGTCGGGGACGGGCCCATGTCGATGCCCTCGGCGTCGATGTTGAGCTCACGCGCCAGACCGAACAGCTCCACCAGGGTCTTACCGGCGGACGCCATGGCGTCGCGGGGACGCATGGCCTGCTTGGTCTCGACGTCGACGATCAGCTTGTCGAAGTCGGTGCGCTGCTCGACACGGGTCGCCTCGACCTTGTACGTGACCTTCAGCACGGGGCTGTAGATGGAGTCGACCGGGATACGGCCGATCTCCTGGCCCACCTGCTTGTTCTGCACGGCGGAGACGTAGCCGCGACCGCGCTCGACGGTCAGCTCCATCTCCAGCTTGCCCTTGCCGTTGAGCGTGGCGAGGACGAGGTCGGGGTTGTGCACCTCGACACCGGCCGGGGGCGCGATGTCGGCGGCGGTGACCAGACCCGGACCCTGCTTGCGCAGGTACATCACGACGGGTTCGTCCTGCTCACTGCTGACGACGAGCTGCTTGATGTTGAGGATCAGGTCGGTGACGTCCTCCTTGACGCCCGGCACGGTGGTGAACTCGTGCAGAACGCCGTCGATCCGGATGCTGGTGACAGCGGCACCGGGGATCGAGGAGAGGAGCGTACGGCGGAGGGAGTTGCCGAGGGTGTAGCCGAAGCCCGGCTCCAGCGGCTCGATCACGAACCGGGACCGGAATTCGTCGACGACCTCTTCGGTCAGGGACGGACGCTGGGCAATGAGCACGGGGTGTTGCCTCCATTTCCGGCGCCCGCTATTTGACGCCGTAGACCCTACGAAGGGTACGGGGCGACACAAGGCGGTACGGTCTCCGCAGAGGCCGTACCACCCGACTCCAACCCAGCGAGGAGAATTCGGGTGGCCACTCTGAACGACGTCCTAGCCACGCCGTCGTCTACGTGGCAGCGGAGCAGCTCCTGAAAGGCAACGCAGCGGTGTTCGCCTACCGGCGGGCAAAGCGGCTGGAGGACACCAAGATCGTGCTGGTCCGGGAGTTCCGCACTCCAGGTGCAGCCGACGACGGGTACGTACGCGAACGGCCCGCCGGCTCCGGTCTGGCAGGCATGGCTGACCCGCGGGCCGTCGTGGCCGAGGAGTTCACCGAGGAGACCGGGCTGGCCATCGACCCGACCCGGTTGCGAGCGCACAACCCACGGCAGGTCGCCGTTACCCTCTCCACTCACCGGTCACCCTTGCTCTCGTTCCAGTTGAACGCGGCTGAACTGGACGAACTGTGCTCCGATGTTGCCGCTCAAGGAGCGACAGCGGAGTCCGAGCGGACGTATGTCGAAAACGCCCGGCTCGGCGATCTACTCATGAGTGCCACGGTCGGCTGGAACACGCTCGGCGCGATCACGCAGGTGCTGCTCGCCGATGAGTCCCTGGCGGCAGCGGACGCCGGCGAAATGCAATCCACAGCTTTGACGAGTGACGCGCAGGCCCAGACGTTCAGGAGATCTCCGGAGTCGAGCTGTCGAACGGAGCGCGGCCATTCTCATCCGGTCGGCAGGCTGACGACGAACCGGGCCCCTGGAGTGTGCCCGGGGTCGTGGGTCACGTCGCCGCCGGTGGAGCGGGCGAGGCGTCGTGCCGGTGGCAGTCCGAGGCCCGCGCCGCCGTGTCCGTCGTCGGGATCCGCGCGACGGCCGGGCTCGAAGCGCTGTCCGGCGAACGGGGGCGGTACGCCGGGGCCATCGTCGATGACGTCGACTCGAACGCCGTCGGGCGCGTGGTACGCCTGGATGGTGACGCTTAGCCCTGAGCCTCGGCGTCGGCGACGGCGATCGCGATGCCGAGCGCTTCGGTGATGTTGCCGGCCGCCGTCATGACGCGGGCCGTGCCCACGATGGGGGCGATGGCGACCAGGACGTCCTGTAGCTGGTCGGCGGTCAGGCCGGCCTGGAGGGCGGGGTCGATGTTGGCGACGTAGGAGATCGGCGGGGCGTCCGAAGCGGCGAGGGCCGCGATGCGGGTGAGCATGAACGTGTCCGGCGTCAGCCCACACCGTTCGACCGAGTCGATCGTCATCGCGGCGATGGTGTCCAGTACCGGGGTCTCGGAGCTTGTGGTCATGGGGGGTCATCTCCTGTTGTTGTCGTGATGAGGATCAGCGGGCCTACAAGGTCTCCGCGTCTCGGTGCAGCGTCTGCTTCTCGAAGGTAGGTCCGATTCCCGGTGATCGCCTCTCAGGGGATCACCGACGGGACGTGAAGGGCGCATGAGGCGGGGCATCCTCATGAGTCCCGTGGCTGGGTGGGCGGAGGAGCAGCGGTGTCGGGTCCCGGCTGGGCGGGCTGTTCGGCGCTGGTGAGGGACGTCCACCGCGCTCCGGTGCGCAGGCGAAAGGCGGCGACGGCGGCCTCCACGGTGGCGAAGAAGTGCCGACCTGTCCGCCGTCGGCCTCGCGGACGACTGCCGCCGCGTCGTCGCGTTCCATGAGGTCGGAGACGGTGGGTACGACGGCCGTCAGGTCGACGACCTGCTTGCCGCGGACCGCGGCCACACACGGTCCGTCGCATTGTGGGTTGTGGACGCGCGCGACGAGTGCGGCCCGATCGGCGTCCTGGGGCAGGACGGAGCCGGCTGTGAGGACCGGACAAGGGCGCGCTGCTGCCGATTCCACGATCGATGCTCTCGTGGATCAAAGGGATACGGTCGCCCGGGGCGGGCTCAGTGGGAGTCGCGAGGGACCTCGTGTCCACGGCTTCCGCGCAGGAAACCGAAGTCGGCGCCCTGGTCGGCCTGTTCCACGTGCTGGGTGTAGAGCCAGGAGTAGCCGCTGGTGTGCCGCTCGGCGGGTGCCCTCCATGTTTGCCGGCGTCGCGTGAGTTCGGCGTCGTCCACGTCCAGGCGCAGGGTGCGGTTGGGGACGTCGAGGACGACGGGGTCCCCGTCGTGCACCAGGGCGAGGGGTCCGCCGACGGCGGCCTCGGGCGCCACGTGCAGGATCACCGTCCCGTAGCCGGTGCCGCTCATCCGGCCATCGCAGATGCGCACCATGTCCTTGACGCCGGCCTTCAGCAGCTTGCCGGGCAGCGGGACGTTGGCGACCTCCGGCATGCCGGGGTAGCCCTTGGGGCCGGCGTTGCGGATGACGATGACGGTGTACTCGTCGATGTCGAGTTCCGGGTCGTCGGCCACCTCGTGATAGGCCTCGGGGGAGTCGAAGACGCGCGCGGGGCCACGGTGGGTGAGCAGGTGCGGTGAGGCGGCGGACTGCTTGATCACAGCGCCGTCGGGGCACAGGTTGCCGCGGAGTACGGCGATTCCGGTGCCGGCCGGCTGGAAGGGGGCGTCGAGGCGGGTGATGACGTCGGAGTCGACGCGTTCGGCGTTCTCGGTGTTCTCGGCGATGGTGCGTCCGGTGACCGTGATCTGTCCGCCGTGCAGCAGCTTGCCGCTGATCAGCTCGGCCATGACGGCGGGCAGGCCGCCCGCGTAGCAGAAGTCCTCCATGAGGTATTTGCCGCTTGGCATCAGGTTGACCAGGGTCGGCACCGCGCGGACCAGGCCGTCGAAGTCCCGCAGGTTCAGCTCGACACCGACGCGTCCGGCGATGGCGGTGAGATGGATGACGGCGTTCGTGGAGCCGCCGATGGCCGCGTTGACCCGGATGGCGTTCTCGAACGCCTCCCGGGTCAGGATCTGCGAAGGGCGCAGCTCCTCCTCCACCATCCCTACGATGCGCTGCCCCGCAGCCTGCGCGACTTCCATCCGCCGGGAGTCGACCGCGGGCCAGGCCGCCGACCCCGGCAGCTGCATACCGAGCGCCTCGGCCAGGCAGGCCATCGTAGAGGCGGTCCCCATCGTCATGCAGTGCCCGTTGGAACGGGCCATGCACCCCTCCGCGAAGAAGCACTCCTCCTCGGTCATCCGACCGGTCTTCAGGTCCTCCTCGAACTTCCACACCTGGGTACCGGACCCCACGTCCTGGCCCCGGTACTTGCCGTTGAGCATCGGCCCGCCGGTGACCATGACGGCGGGCAGATCGACGCTGGCGGCGCCCATGAGCATGGCGGGAGTCGTCTTGTCGCAACCGGACAGCAGCACGACACCGTCGAGCGGATTGGCCCGGATCAGCTCCTCGACCTCCATGGCCATGAGGTTGCGGTACAGCATGGCGGTGGGGCGCATCAGGGTCTCGCCGGTGGCCATGGTGGGGAACTGGAGCGGCAGGCCGCCCGCCTGCCACACGCCGCGCTTGACGGCTTCGGCGACGCGTGTCAGATGCGCGTTGCACGGGGCGAGTTCGGAGGCACTGGTCGCGATGCCGATGACGGGACGCCCGTCGAACACCTCATGGCCGAATCCCTGGTTGCGCATCCAGGAGCGGTACACCATCCCGCTGCGGCCCTGTGCGCCGAACCATGCCTGGCTGCGGCGGCTCGGCTTCTGAGCGTCGGTCATGTACGCACTCCCGTGGCTCTCGCGTCGTCCGCTTGGCGGTGGGGCGATGTCGGGGGAGGACCCGCAGGCCGTACCCTGGAACTCAATCATTAAATGATTCGATGAATGACGTCCAGGGGTAGAGCGGAGATCGTGGTGCACTTCCTGACCATGCACCAGCGCGTGGTCGACGAGCTCGGGCGACGCATCGTGAGCGGGGAGTGGGAGCCGGGGGACTCGTTGCCGGTCGAGGACGCGCTCGCGGCCGAGATCGGCGTCAGCCGCGGCGTGTTGCGGGAGGCGGTCAAGACACTGGTGGCCAAGGGGATGCTGCACGTACGCCCGCGCACCGGTACGCGCGTGCTGCCCCCGGAGCACTGGAACCACCTGGACCGTGACGTGCTGCGCTGGAAACAGGCCGAGGACGCGACGGCTCTGCTGCGTGATACGAGTGAACTGCGCCGGATCGTCGAGCCCGAGGCGGCCCGGCTCGCCGCCGACCGAGCCGGCCCGGACGATGTACGAGTCCTGTACGAGGCCCTGGCGGCCATGGAGGCCGGGGCGGCGAATCCCGGCCGCAGCGGATATGTCGAGGCAGACATCGCCTTCCACCGGACCCTGCTCGACGCCGGGGGCAACCGTCTCCTCGGATCACTGGGCCGCGCTGTCGACATCGCGCTGGAACACAGCTTCCTCCTCAGCACGCAGACCCCCGGTGCAGTGGAAGCCTCGCTGCCGCGCCACCGCGCCATCGTGGAAGCCGTCGAGGCTCGCGACCCCGCAGCCGCGGCCACCGCCGTACTGGCCATCATCGAAGCCGCCGAACAAGAGATCGCCCAGTCACCCGGACTGCCGGGCGACGTCGTATGACCTGCCACGGCTGCGACCTTGCGGGCTCACGGGCAAGAGCACGGAAGCGGCCGACGCCCACGGGATCTCGCACCGCAGGTGGGCGAGGACGAGCAGGGCGTGACGGTTCTTGTTCAGCGGACGCCCGCGGGTGGCGCGTCGCCGGTGATGGTCTCTCAGCCGGGCGGACGGAAAGAACAGGGCGGAGCCGTATGTTCCATGGGGCGTCGTCGGCCCGTCCCTGGCGGATGATGGCCGCCGACTACACGGCGGCACTCGGCGAGGGCGAGTCCACATCGCTCGCGGGACCGCTCGCGAGCCAGCAGCCCCTGGGACCCCGAACTGGATCACGCCACGACGGAGTCCGGAAGCGCGGTCATGGAGGAACGCCTCCTGCCCACGCTCCTGTCCGACCTGGCCCGGCCGGCGTCTTTTCAGTGAGCGTCGGTTTCCGGCTCCGGTCGGGGGAGTTCGTCGAGGTCGAGGGTGAAGGTGCGGCCGTCGGCCAAGGGGACGGGGAGCTTGCCTGTGCCGTACGCGCGCTTGAGCGCGGTGCTGTACCCGTTCGCGGTGGGCTGGGTGTGCAGGACGACTTCCCCGGCGTAGGGGTCCACGACCAGGTAGATCGGGATGCCGTAGCGGCCGTACTTGGCGGTGCAGTCGTCGTAGTCCTTGCGGGCGGATGAGGTCGAGACGACCTCGGAGATCAGCAGGACGTCCTCGAAGCTGTAGCGCTTGCCTTCCTTGCGCGCGTCCTCGCGCAGGATGGCCAGGTCGGGGGCGGAGTTCTCGTCGGCGGGGAAGTCGATGTAGACGTCCGAGGGTGTCTTCGCGTGCCGTCCGAGCGACAGGATCGTGTCGTACTGCATCGACTTGATCGTGCTGGAGTGCTCTTCGCTCTGCGGGGTCATGATGATCTTTCCATCGGTGCCGAAGAAGACCACGTATCCTTCGGGGAACTCGGTGTGCACGATTGCGTCGACACTCATGGACGGTGCTCCTTCCCGTGTGTCGTCATGATACGGCGGGCGGTGCCGTCTCATTGATGGATGCCCCCGGTGCGTGCTGTGCGAGTACACCGCAGGGGCGGAACCGTTCTGCAAGAGCAGGCGCTGCGACGCGGTAGCGCGAGGAAGGTCCATGCTTGTCCGGATCCGGCAGGTCGCCTGTGGTCACTGCGGGGAGTGACGGCCAGCTAGAGCGGGCCGAAGACGAGGCCGCAGCGCTGGAACAGCTACGCCTGGCCGCAGTGGAGCGGGTCTTCCCCGCCGCTCCGGCCTCGGCCTGACAAGGTCCCTCCACACCGGGCCTCTTCCACACCCTCCGCTCCATCAACTCCACACAAACGCAACCCCTGTTCACCTTCCCTCGGACGGTGCTCGTCGCCGGAACAACCACCCGTCTTCCGTTCACCCTGGGGCGGACGGTAGTTCGGCGAGCGTGCTCCCGGGACGGGACCGTCGCCCTGCAGACACGGGAGCCTTGTGCGTTGCCGTCAAGCAGGTGGCTGCTGACGGCTTCCCTGTCGCCGACGAATTGCTCGCCCGCCTCTCCTCATCGCAGGACGACCACATCAACTTCAAGGTCCGCGAGGCGGGCCGCGTCGAAGTGGCAGACGGACCGCCGGGTGTCGGGGGGTGCCCCTCACCCTCCACAGGATCGGCGTCAGGGTCGGTGGACGTCGCACGAGCCGGTCGCCGGGTCGGTCCCCAGGTCGTCAAGCCCGCCGCCCGTGGGAGAAGACCCACCGCGGTCCATTGCCCTGGCCCGGGTCGAGGACGTTGCCGCGGCGGTGACCACGGACTTGCTGCAGCCGTTCGCGGCCAGGTCGGAAGCGAATGTCATCGCTCTCCGGGAGCCCTGGTTCCGGGCCGGCGCGGGCCGCTGAGCCCGTCGCTCGCGCCGAACGTGGAGGGCTGTCTCGTGCAGGGTGCCTCGTCCATCTGTCGGTGGCCGAGTGCGAGGACTGTTACCGCCGACCATCGTCCGGAGCCCGCAGCTATCGCCTGGGTCTACGGCCCGAGCTCACTGGTTGGCGTCGCGGAGTGTGCGCAGGATGCGTGCAAAGTGGGAGCGGTCTTCGGCTGAGAGCACGGACGTGACATGACTGCGCAGGTGGGAGACATGGGCGGTCAACGCCTTGTCGAGGGCTTCGCCGCCCTGCTCGGTCAGTACGGCGAGTGCCGCCCGCCGGTCGCGGGGGTCGGGCTCTCGGCGGATCAGCCCTTCCCTCTCGATGCGGTCGGCGAGCCGGGTGAAGCCGCCCGAGCTGAAGGACACGGCATCGGCCAGGTCGGTCATGCGCATCCGGTGACCGGGTGTGCGGCCCAGTCGCAGCAGTACCTCGAACCAGGTGTCGGGAATGCCCATATCGCGGTTCACCAGTGGCTTGATGCAGGCGTAGGCCTCCACGAACAGACCGAAGAGGGTCACGTCCTCGTCATTCAGCAGTTGCTCATTCACCTCACCAGAATGCCAGAAGTTCGACACCGGAAGACTCTGCCCCTGCAGAATCTGCACCGGCAGATATATTGTCTGAGTCGGCAGACACATTTGGTGTACACCCGCTCATGAGGAGCCCGTCTCAAGCGCAAGCACGTGGTGTCGCCCGCCGCGTCGGCAGCGGCCGGGGCTGACGTCCGATCGGGCGCCGCACCCGTCTTTCCAGGACGCACCGCCACATGGCGGAGCGCCGGTTTCCCCCAAACAGCACCTCACGTCAGGAAGCAGCCATGAGCACTCTTTCCTTCAAGGTCCTCGACCTCGACTTCCCGGCCGGCAGCAAGAACAAGACCGCCACCCTCGTCACCGGCGAGAACGAGGCACTGCTGGTCGACGCCGGCTTCACCCGCGCCGACGGCCACCGCCTCGCCGCCGAGATCCTCGACTCCGGCAAGAAGCTCACCACCGTCTTCGTCAGCCACGCCGACCCCGACTTCTACTTCGGCGCCGAAGTGATCGCCGACGCCTTCCCCGACGCGACGTTCGTCGCCACTCCGATCGTCATCGAGCACATCCAGCACTCCTACGAGGGCAAGCTCAAGGCGTGGGCCGCGCTCGGCCCGAACCTGCCCACCCGCCTGGTCGACCTCACCCCGCTCACCGGCGACCTCACCCTGGAGGGCCACCGCTTCGAGCTCAAGGGCGGCCCGGCCGCGCTGCCCGACCGCCACTACCTGTGGCAGGCCGAGCACCGCGCCCTCCTCGGCGGCGTCCTGCTCTTCCAGCAGGAGCACGTCTGGGTCGCCGACACCCCCACCCCGGGTGACCGTGCCGCGTGGATCGACCTGCTCGACGAGATGGCCGCGCTCGACCCGCAGCTCGTCGTGCCGGGTCACCGTCTGCCCGGTACGGCGGCGGACGCGTCCGCCATCTCCGCCACCCGCGACTACCTCGTCGCCTTCGAGGAGGAGCTCGGCCAGGCGTCCGACGGCGCCACGCTGACCGAGGCGCTGGTCAAGCGCTACCCCGACAACGGCATGCTGATCGCCGCCCAGATCGGCGCGAAGGTGGCCAAGGGCGAGATGAAGTGGGGCTGACCATGACCGAGTTCGCTACGTCCACCGCCCCCGCCGATGTCGTACGGCGTCAGTACCTGGCGTCTGCGGCAGGTGACCTGGAGGCCCTTCGGGCCACCCTCGCCCCCGACGTCGAGTGGACGGAGATGGCCGGCTTCCCCCTCGCCGGCACCTACCGGACCCCCGACGGCGTCACCGCCGGCGTGATGGAGAAGCTCGGCCAGGACTGGGACGGCTGGAGCGCCCACGACGACACCTACGTCGTCGACGGCGAGAACGTCGTGGTCCTCGCCCGCTACACCGCGACCAACAAGGCGACCGGGAAGCCGATCGCCGTCCGCGTCGCCCATCACTTCGTGGTCCGCGGCGGACTCATCGTGCGCTTCGAGCAGTTCGTCGACACCGCGCTCGTCCGCGACGCGATGAACGACTGACCATCGCGACGCCAGCCGTTCGCCGCGGCTCCCCGTCGCGGCGCATGGCCTTCCGCACGTGAGGAAGGCACTTATGAAACCGACCGTCGTGCTGGTGCACGGAGCGATGCACACCCCGTGGGTCTTCGGTCCCCTGAGCGATCGCCTTACCGCCCGGGGGGTCGACTCTCGGGCTGTGCCTCTGCCCAGCAGCCATCCCGACAGCGCTCTCACCCAAGGCCTCACGGAGGACGTGGCGGTGATTCGTGCCACTGTTGACTCCCTCCAGGGGCCTGTGGTGCTGGCCGCGCATTCCTACGGCGGTGTTCCCGCCACCTGGGCGGCGGCCGAGACGGGCCAGGTCGCAGAGCTGGTCTACATGGCCGCGTTCGCGCTGGAACCGGGCAGCTCGATGATGGAATGGATGGGCGGCGATTTCCCGCCCAACTGGATCCACTCGCCCGACGGACTCGCCGTCAAGGCAGGTGACGTCGAGCAGGCCATCTTCAGCGGTGTCGACCCCGACCTGACCGCCCAGGCCGTCAAACGGCTCAACTGGCAAGGAATGCGCGCCTTCACGGAAACGCTCGGCGCCGCCCCCGCCACCACACCACTCACCTACATCGTGGCAACACAGGACCCCTCCTTGCCGCCGGCCGTGCAGGAACAGTGGGCCGCCCGCGCCGCCCACAGCGTGCAGGTGCCCTCGGGGCATTCCCCGCACCTGTCCCACCCCGACGATGTCGCCGCGATGCTCGCCGAGGCGGTCGCACGGGCCGCGGAACGCGCCTGAACCGAAATCACCCTTCCCCCACACAGAAAGCGAAATCCCGTGACCAACTTGCCCAGCCGACGACGACTTCTCGCCACCGGAGCGGGGGCTGCGCTCAGCCTCGGCACACTCGGCACCACCGCATCCCCCGCCTCGGCCGCTTCCACCAAGTCCGCGACCGGCAGCGGCTCCGAGGAGACCAGGACCCTCGACGAGCTGTACCAGGACGCCCTCGCCGAGGGCGGCAAGCTCGTGGTCTACGCGGGCGGCGACCTCGCCAACTCGGGCAGCGGTGCGAGCGCGCGCACCGCCTTCCGCACACGGTTCCCGGAGATAGACCTCCAGCTGATCGTGGACTACAGCAAGTACCACGATGTCCGGATCGACAACCAGTTCGCGACCGACACCCTCGTCCCCGACGTTGTCCAGATGCAGACACTGCAGGACTTCACCCGCTGGAAGCGCGAGGGCCGGCTGCTGCACTACAAGCCCGCCGGCTTCAGCAAGCTGTACAAGAAGTTCCGGGACCCTGACGGCGCCTGGATCTCTGCGCAGGTCATCGCCTTCAGTTACGTCTACGACATCGCGGCGGCCGGCGCGAACGCGCCTCGGTCCCCGCTGGACCTGATCGACCCGCGCTGGAAGGGCAAGGTCGCCTCCTCCTACCCGCACGACGACGATGCGGTCCTCTACCTCTACGCCCTCTACGCGGAGAAGTACGGCTGGGACTGGATGGCGGCTCTCGCCGCCCAGCAGCCGCAGTTCGCTCGTGGTTCGTTCTCGCCCAGCACCGCGATCAACAACAAGACGGCGGTCGTCGGTCTCGGTACCGCAGGCAGTGCGACAGCCACCACCGGGATCCGCATGAGCCTGCCCGACGGGCACCCCTTCATGGCCTGGGGCCAACGACTCGCGATCTTCAAGCAGGCCGCCAACCCGACAGCGGCCAAGCTCTTCCTGAACTGGCAGATCTCCACCGAACGCCAGACTTCCAACAGCTGGTCGGTGCGTGCGGACATCGCCGCACCCACCGGCCTCCATCCCGTCTGGGAGTACCCCAACGCCAACGTGGACGGCTTCCCCCGCTTCATGGAAGACCGTGCCGAAGCCGAGCGGCTCAAGCAGACCTTCGCCCTGTACTTCGGCGAGGTCAAGGGCGACCCCACACCCGGTTGGCCCGGTCTGCACCCGGGGGCCTGACCTGCCAGGCCAGGCATTGTGCCGCACCCCGAACGCTCAGCAGTCTCAGGGTGCGGCATCTCCTTCACCGCTGCGGTGGCGACAGTCGAGGGCGACCGAGATTTGACATCCTGTCAGATCAATCGGGGGCGCGCCGCCCGTGATGCGTGCGGCGAACGAGTCGCTGCCGCCGAAGCTGAAGGTCACTTTGGTGCCGGGGTGCGCCCTTCTCGAAGCCCGTACCTGTGCGTTGACGACCGGACGTGATCAGGAAGCCTCGGGCATCACGCAACCGTGGGCGACGTCACGGCGTTCGGCGGGACGGGCCTGGCGGCGGGTCAGCCGCCTCGTCAGCACTCGGATGCCGGTTCGCAAGGCGGATTCAAGCTCGGCGAGCACCTGGACCGCGACGGCATCGCGGCCTCCATCGGCTCGGTCGGCGACGCATACGCCAACGCGCTGATGGAATCGACGATCGGCCTTTACAAGACCGAACTCATCAAGCCCCAACGACCCTGGAAGAACCTGGCCGGGGTCGAGTTGGCCACCGTTGAATGGATCGACTGGTACAACTTCCGCCGCCTGCACAGTGAGATAGGCCACGTCCCACCCACCGAATACGAAGCCAGCTACCACCAGAAAACCCAGAAACCCCAGGTCACAACCACAATCTAGAGTCTCCGACCAACCCGGGGCGGTTCAGTGTGCGGCAGTGGACTGTCTTTGGGTGGCTGTTCCGAAGCGAGGTTGAGCCGGCGGGCGAGCCCGGCAACGGTCGGGTTCTCGAACAGCGCCCGCACCGGAAGCTCGATGTCCAGCGCGGCCAGCACCCTGCCGGTCAGCCGCAGGGCGAGCAGTGAATGCCCGCCCAGCGCGAAGAAGTCATCGTCGGCGCCGACGGAGGGTATGTCGAGTATCTCGGCGAACAGTTTGGACAGGACTGCCTCCGAGCCTGGCGGGGTCACCCGGCCGACACGTGGGGCGGGCAAGGGGGGGAGGGCTGGCGCCGTGGTCTTCAGGGCGTGATCTCGTGTCGGCGAATCCGGTGTGGACTCCAGCTCCGAGACCACGTGGTGCAGGGCTTCGACCAGTGCTGTGCGCACCCAGTCGGTGCCGATCGACGGGAGCGCCTGGGCGACGAGCAGGAAGCCGTCCGCGGAGTCGTCGACCGACAGGAAAACCGGGTAGTTCGTCCGCTCCTCGCCGGCCAGGAGCGTGACGCCCGGCACTAACTCCGTCACCCCCGGTTCCAGTACGACGGACGTGGCGTGCCGGTAGTTGAGGACGGTCGTGAACAGCGGCAGTCCGGCGTCCACCGCACCGCACTGCTGCGCCCGTGCCAGCGAGGCGTGTTCGTGGCGCATGAGCTCGGCCAGGAGCCGGTGCGTGCTTTGCACGCACGCAGCGGCGTCTCGCGCGCCCGCCGCCACCCGGACCGGCAGCGTGTTGATGAAGGCGCCGATCCCTCGCTGCGCGTCCGCGCCGCCCCGCCCGAAGAGCACCGTGCCGAACACCGCGTCGTCCTGGCCAGTGGTACGAGCCAGGGCCCGTCCCCAAGCGACGTGGAACAGCGTCGCCGGCGAAACCCCCGCTGCTCGCGCCGTCCCTCGTACGCGCGCGGCCAGCTCCGTGTCGAGCCACGTCCGTGCTTCGTCGACGCCGAGGCCGTGCCCCTGCACGTCCAGAACGCCGAACGGTGCTGTCGGCCCGGTCACCCCGTCCAGCATCCGCCGGAAGAACCCGTCGTGCTCCGCCTCCTGGGCGTCGAGGACAGACCGGGCGACCACCGTGCGGTACGGCACGGGGTCCGGCAGCCGTCCGCCGGTGCCCGCCATGTGCGCGCCGATCTCGGCGAGCAGAAACTGGAGCGACGTGTTGTCGTCCACCAGGTGGTGCAGCAGCAGCGAGACGAGCCAGCGCCCGTGTTCCGCGTCGAACATGGTGGAGACCCGCAGCAGCGGTGCCGCTTCGAGATCCATCCGGTACCGGCGCGCGTCGACCGCACTCGCCAGGTCCGCGGCCGAGCCCGGCTCGAGCCACCGGACCGGCAGCTCCGCGCGCCGCCGCACCACCTGGACCGGCAGCGGAAGTCCCCGCCACACCACCGCGGTCCGTAGGACGTCGTGACGCTCGACGGCCTTGCGCAGTCCGTCGAGGAACGCGTCGAGCCTTTCCCGCGAGTCGACGGCCAGCAGCCCGGAGATCACGTACGGGTCGCCCTCCTGCGCCAGGGCGTGGTGGAAGAGCATGCCCTCCTGGAGGGAGGTCAGCGGATAGATGTCCTGCACGTCCGCAGCCCCCTCCGGGACGGTGGCCAGCACCCGGTCGATCTCCCCCTGGGTCAGCTCGACCAACGGCAGCATTTCCGGGGTGATCGCCGCGGTCCCGGGTGTCACCAGGTTCGGCGGTACTTCTGTCTCGGAGCCCGGCGTGCCGAGCGCCGGGGCGAGGCCGGCCGCGGTCGGTGACGAGAACACGGCGCGGACGTCCAGCCGTATCCCTTGGGCGCGCAACGCCTCCACCAGCTGTACCACCAGCAGGGAGTGGCCGCCCAGCTCGAAGAAGTTGTCGTCGACACCCACCCGGTCGACGCCGAGAACCTGCGCGAACGTCGTGCACAGCAGTTCCTCGTCCGGCGTGGACGCCTTCCGGCGCGCGTCGTCGCGGGCTGCCGTGTAGTCGGGGGCCGGCAGCGCCGCCCGGTCGAGCTTTCCGTTGACCGTGAGGGGGAGGGCGGCCAGCTCTACGAAGGCAGCGGGCACCATGTGCGTGGGCAACGCCGCCGCCACCCACGCCCGCAGCTCAGCGATGTCGAGAGCGCCGGCCGATGTCGTGTAGCCGACGAGACGCCGGTCGCCAGGGGAGTCCTCACGCACCACGACGGCGGCCTCGCTGACGGTGGGATGGGCGGCGAGCCGCGCCTCCACCTCGCCCGGCTCGATCCGGAAGCCCCGCACCTTGACCTGCGAGTCGGAGCGCCCGAGGTACTCAAGACGCCCCTCACGGTTCCACCGGACGACGTCCCCGGTCCGGTACATGCGCCTGCCCGGTTCCCCGAACGGACAGGCGACGAACCGTTCCGCCGTCAGGCCGGGACGCCCCAGGTAACCGTGTGCGAGCTGGGCACCCGCCAGATGGAGGTCGCCCGCCACGCCCACCGGCACCGGACGCAGCCGCGCGTCCAGCACATACGCCTCCAGGCCCGGCAACGGCGGACCGATCACGCTCGACGCCCGCGCCGAGCCGGACTCCACAGGCAGCTCCTGGCAGCTCGCGTGGACCGTCGTCTCGGTGATCCCGTACATATTCACCAGGCTCGGCGACTTGGCGCCGTGCCGTGCGTACCACCCGTCGAGACGCGCATGGTCCAGTGCTTCGCCGCCGAGGACCACCGTGCGCAGCGCCAGCCGCGCGGACAGCCGCGGTGCCTGCTCGTCGGCGCGCACCAGCTGGTAGAAGGCCGAGGGGGTCTGGTTCAGCACCGTGATCCGCTCACGCACCAGCAACGCGAGGAACTGCGCCGGCGAACGCGAGACCGAGAACGGCACGACAACGAGCCGACCGCCGTGCAGCAGTGCCCCCCACAGCTCCCACACGGAGAAGTCGAAGGCGAACGAGTGGAACAGCGTCCACACGTCCTGCGGGCCGAACGCGAAGCGCTCACGAGTCGCCGCGAGCAGACTCACGACGCTGCCGTGCGTCACGGCGACCCCCTTCGGTCGCCCCGTCGAACCGGACGTGAAGATCACGTAGGCCGGCTGTCGCGCGTCCACGGCCGGCGTGAGGTTCGCCCCGCTCAGCCCCGCCAGCCATTCAGCCGTCCCCGGATCGTCCGACACCACGACGGGCACCCCGCCCCGTACCGCACCGGCGGACGCGGTATCGGTCACCGCCAGCAGGGGCATGGAGTCCTCCAGTAAGGAGGCGATGCGCTCCTGCGGATAGCCGGGATCGACCGGGACGTAGGCCGCGCCGACCTTCAGCGTCGCCAGGATCGCCACCACCAGCCCGGCGGAACGCTCCAGCACTACGGCCACGCGCGTGTCCGGCCCTGCACCCCGGGACCGCAGCAAGCGCGCGAGCCGGTTGGCCCGCGCGTTCAGCTCTCCGTACGACAGCGCTTGGGCGCCGTGCATCAGCGCCGTCGCACCCGGAGCGCGTGCCACCTGCGCCTCGAACAGCTCCGGCAGCGCCGCTCCGGACACCGTAGGCGCAGGACGGCTGCCCAGGGCCAGGACGCGTCCACGCTCGGTGTCGCCGAGCAGTTCGGCATCGCCCACCGTCGTGTCGGCCCCGGACCGGACCGCCCAGTCGAGCACGCGCCGAAACCTGTCGACGTGCTCACCGACGTCGTGCGCGTCGTACTTGTCGGCGGCGGCGTCGACGACGATTTCCATGCCGTCACCGCCTCGCCTGTCGTACACGGCGAGCGACACGTCGTCCACCGGCCCGTTCGACAGGTTCCGGCCGCTGACCGCGCACCCGCCGAAGGACATCGTCGAGTGGTCGAACGACATCACGTTCACGCGGAAGTCGGCGAGAGTGCCCCGCTCGACGAGCCTCAGGTCGCGGAGCATGTCCTCGTAGCGGTACCGCTGGTGCCGCAGCCCGCGCCGCACCGACGCCGTGACCTTCCGCACCACCTCGCCCAGCGACATGCCGGCCTGCACGCGGCAGCGAACGGGAAGGACGTTCGAGGTCATGCCGGGTATCCGGAGCCGCCGGGACCCCGGGCGACCGAGCACAGGGATGCCCACAAGAAAGTCCTCCGCCCCCGTGACGCGGTGCACGTACACCGCCGAGGCGGCGATGACCAGGCCCGACAGGCTCGTCCGCAGTCCCCGGGCCGCCTCGCGCAGCGCCTCCGTCCCGGCCGGACCGATCGGGTGTGCCGCACGCACCGTTGCCCGCGACCGGGCACCCGCGGTGCCGCGTCCCCCGAAATCGAGCGGCGCGGGCGGCTGCGCGAGCGTCTCCCTCCAGTACGCCTCGTCCGCGGCGCGGTCCGCCGATGCGCGGTAAGCTTCTTCGTCCTCGAACAGGACTGAAACCGGCGCCAACCGCCCCTCGTCCGGGTCGCCGCCGGCCGTCAACGCGTCGTAGACCTGTGCGACGCGTGCCAGGATGATCGAGCCGCTGAACCCGTCGATGGCAATGTGGTGGCACCGCTGATAGCAGAAATAGTGGTCGTCGCCGGCGGTGAGGAGCGCCGAGGTGAACAGCGGGCCCTCCTGGAGATCCACGGGGCAGCCCATGTCGGCCCGCATCCACTCCTCCGCCGCTGCACGTGGGCCGGCCTCGGCGCTGACGTCCACCCGGTGCATTGTCCAGTCGTCGCGGTCCCCCACGACCTGCCACACGTCCGCGCCGCATCCACCGAACCGCAGATGGAACGCGTCGACCTCGCACAGGGTCCTCCGCAGTGCCTCCTCGAACGCGGTGAGGTCCAAGGGGCCCCGGAACTCGAAGTACTCGCCGATGTTGTAGCGAGGGTCGTCGGGGGCGAGTTGTTGGGCGTGCCAAATGCCCAGCTGTCCGGCCATCAATTCCGACCTGGTCGCCTCGCGCTCCGCCATGAACATTTCCCTCAAGGTTGCGGTGGTACATAAAGTGAGTTCGAGTATGTGTGCTTCGATTTCCCGCTGACCAACTCATCTCATGGGCAGGCCATGCGGACCATCGTCGTCCAAATGCCACGGGCGACACGAAACTTGTGTTGCCGCACAACGGATTCGTTACACGAAGTCGAGTCCTGAACTCCGCTGCGGAGAGGCGGCGATGACCGTTTCGGCGTCCTCGCGGACGGAGACGGTGAATCGATTCGCCCGCGCGACCAGTCCTTTGCAGACCGTGCGGTGTCCGATGCGTCCGCCGGGCGGGGCGATGATGTCGTGCGGGCGACGGACTGCGGGCTCGGCGTCGTGGACGACGTCGAGGGTGGCCATCCCTTTGCGGCAGGACTTCTCCCTGGTCGACAGCCGGATGCGGAAGGTGTGTCGGGCCTTCGCGGTGGCCTCGCGCAGGTGGCCCGGGCGCATCACGATTCCCTTCCCGTCGACGCTGATCACCAGCGGCGACCTAGCGGAGACCCGTGGCGGCGGCAGCACGAGCGCGATCGTCGGCGGAGCGGCCGTGCTGCTGGCGGGCGGCGCGACGATCGTGGTGGCCACGCGACGCCGGCGCGGCTCCCCGGCACAGCCACACGCACCGTCACAGACGTGCCGACGGGCGGCTCGCGAGGGTCACGAGGACCGTGTGAGCCGCCCTCCGGCCGTCGGGTCTGCGGCTACTTGCCGAAGTACGCGTCGTGGATCGTGACGGCCGACGTGTTTCCCTTCTTGTCGGTGATCGTGTACCGGAACGAGATCGCCTTGCGCTTGGCGGGGTTCTTGTAGGTGATGTGGCCGTGGCTGACCGCGGTCTTGGTCCAGTGCTTCCCGCCGTCGTAGGAGACGTACACGGCAAGGGCCTTGAGGTTGCGGCCGGCCGCCGAGCCCTGGACGGTCACCGGGGCGGTGACCTTGCGGCGCGCGGGGGCGTGGCCGGTGAGGTCGGTGTGCGCGGCGATCCGCAGGACCGAGGCCGGCAGATAGGTCGCGTCGGAGGTCTTCTTCGAGGTGAACGTCCAGGCCGCGTCTATGCGCAAGGAGACCCTGGCGACGTCGGGCGAGCGCTTCACCGTGGTCGTCAGCCGGTACGAGGCCTTTGCGGACGGGACGGTGAACGGTTTCTCACCGAACAACGGGTCGGTGTTGGCGCCGATCTTCCTGCCGTTGCGGTAGAGGGTGGTCCGCACCGAGGAGAAGTCCGATGAGCCCGCGTGTCCGTCGCCGTCGGCGACCAGCGGGACCAGGCCGGAGATCGCGTTGCCCTCGCGGTAGAGGCCGTAGTCGGAGTTCAGCATGGGGGCGAACATCGCGTTGTCGAACGTCGTGGTGTAGGTCCTGCCGCCCTGGTAGATGCGCATGTCGCCGTCGATGTAGTGCGCCACGCCGACCGGGTAGCCGAACTCGTCGGGTTTGGGGCCGTACTGGTCGAAGGAGAGTGCCCAGGCGACACTGTTCCCACCGGACACGTGCAGGGTGCGGGTGCCCGGCAGCCGCTGGGTGATCGGCTCGATGAGGGTGATGCCGTACTCCGTCTCGCCGGACAGGGTGACCGCGCCGGTGCGGTTCGGGGCGGGGCTGCCGAGGTTCGCCTTGATCGTGGCCAGCTCGCTCGCCTTGTAATGCTTGGTGAGCGGCTTGAACGTGGTTACGTCAGCGCCGGTGAGCACGTCGTACTCGGCGCTCGCGCCCTGTTCCCACTGACCGGTCCAGGTCTCCGACAGGCCATGGACGGCCGGGCCGAGGTGGGCGATGCGCAGGTCGGCGAAGGAGGTGGCATAGACGCTGAAGTCGGTACTCAGCGAAGCGGACTCGTAGCCGATACCGGCGGCGACCGGCGTGGCGGACGCGTCCGGGACAGTGATGTCCGAGGCCTTCGTGGTGTTCAGGTCGATGGTGACGCTGACGTCTTTGTCGACCTTGAGGGACGGCCTGCTCAGCCAGTCGATGCCGCCCGCGTCGGAGGTGACGTCCTTGAGACTGACCGAGTCCAGCACGTACGTGCCCTTGGGCACGCGCATGGTGACCGTGTCGTTGGAGGTCTGGGAGTCGTACTCGTCACCGGAGCCGAGCCCTTCGAAAGCGGTCAGGCTCGTGAGGTGGGTAGAGGTCTGCCCGGGCCGGTTCCGGTACTTCAGGGTCACGTTGTACGACTGCGGCTCGCGCTGCACACCCATCGTCGAGCGTACGGTCTGGCCGCCGCCGGTCGCGACGACGTATCCGGCGTAGGGGCCGGTGGCCGCGCCCAGCTTGGTGTGCACAGTGACGCCGACCGAGGCGGTACCGCCCGCCGGAACGGTCACCGAGCCAGCACCCAGCGTGAAGAACCCCGCCGGGGCCTTCTTGCCGTCCGGGTCGACGGAGGTCGAGGAGAGCTTCAGGGTGAGGTCGGCGGTCCCGGTGTTGCGGTAGGTCAGATGCTTGGTGACCGGGCTGTCGTCGGTGTGCGGCCACCGCTGGACGCCGTAGGCCAGTGACGGCTGCTCGGCGAAGACGGTCTCCTTGATGGCCTTGTCGACGGCGATCCGGCCGGCGCCCTGCTGGTAGGGCGTGTAGCCGCCCGCCTTGGCCGAGCCCATCAGCACCGCCTTGAGCTGGGCATACCCCCAGTCGGGGTGCTCCTGCTTGAGGATCGCGGCGGCGCCCGCGACGTGCGGGGCCGCCATCGAGGTGCCCGAGATGGTCAGGTAGCCGGCCGGCTTCTCGCCGACCTCCTGGTCGATGACGCTGCCCGGAGCCGCGGCGGCGGTGATGTCCACACCCGGCGCGGTGACGTCGGGCTTGACGGAGCCGTCGTAGACGGGACCAGTGGAGGAGAAGTCGGCGATCCTGTCCTTGCCGTCCACCGCGCCGACGGTGAGCGCGTCAGGAGCGCTGCCTGGGGAACCGACGGTGCCGGTGCTGGAGTTGGGGCCCAGGTCGCCTTCGTTGCCGGAGGCGACCGCGAAGAGGATGCCTCTCTCCTCGGAGAGCTTGTCGACCTCGGCCTCGAGGGGGTCGATGCCGGGGTAGTCGGTGCCGCCCAGGCTCAGGTTGACGATGTCGGCACCCTGTTCGGCAGCCCAGTCCATGCCCGCGATGATGGCGGAGTCGTCGCCGGAGCCGTCGTCGCCCAGCACCTTGCCGTTGAGGATCTTCGCGCCCGGCGCGACGCCGGTGTACTTGCCTCCGGACTGGGCCCCGGTGCCCGCCGCGATGGACGCGGCGTGTGTGCCGTGGCCGTAGTGGTCGTCGGCGTCGGGCGAGTCGGTGAAGTTCTTGGAGGCGATCACCTGGTGCTTGAGGTCCGGGTGGTGGTAGTCGACGCCGGTGTCCAGGACGGCGATCTTGACTCCCTTCCCGGTGTAGCCGGCCTTCCACGCGGTCGGTGCGCCGATCTGCGGCCCGGACTTGTCGTCGGAGGCCTTGCGAATGGCGTCCAGTCAGACGTGCGCGACCCCCGGTGCGGCCTTGTCGCCCTCGGTGACCGCGTCCCACAGCCTGCCGGGATCCTGCTTCGGCGCCCGGACCGCCTCGGCGTCCAGGGACTTCAGGGTCCGGCGCATGGTGGCCGCGTCCCGTACGTCCTTGCGGGCTGCGGATGCCGCGCCCTTGAAACCGATGATGACCTTGACGCCGTCGTGCTGGTCCGCGCGGTTCGCCGCCTTGTTCAACTCCGTTATGTCGAAGAGCCGTTGGTCGATCCGTCCGGAGGCGACGAGGGCGGCTGCGTCGGTTGGCACGACCAGGGTGTGGCCGCGGACGGTACGGGCCTGGAAGGGCACGTGCTCACGCCCCTCGGCCCGCCGTACGCCGACGACCTTGCCCTTGGCGTCCACGGAGACCCGGTCGCCGGTGATGAGCGTGATGCTGTGGTCGGGGGTGAGGGCGCCCGGTGACACGGCCTCGGTAGCGGTCGCTCCGGCCTCCCCGGTCTGTACCAGGGCGAGGCCGGTGAGGGCCGTGGTGGTCGTCAGTGCCAGGCAGGCGCGTATCAGGCTGTTGGGCTTTCTCGGCAAGGTCTCTCCCTGTGGGCATCGTGCCGTTCGTTCACGCTCACCATGAGGCGCACGAAGATGTTTCGGTTCCCCAACGTCCCTTCAATTACGGATAGTTGACGATCGGGAGCGTTCCAGAACAGAAGCGCTCCACAGTTTCTGCCACCGCGGCTGCGCTGCCGCTGCCGGAGCGCGGCGAGCCGACCCTTACTGGGTGTCTACGGTCCCTCGGCGCTGATCAAGAGCGCCCAGGGCGGCTCCACCGCCGCCCTGATCACCGCCGTCGGCGTCTTCCACCCGCTGCTGCAGGGCCTCGGTCCAGAACGGCGAGTTCACCCTGCTGAGCAGCTGGTCCAGCTGCTCAAGGGCGAGTAGGCCATGCCGACGCCGGGAGGTTCGGCCGCTGGCCGAGCACTGCGGCGACGAAGTCCGCGGCGCCCTGAAGGACGAACTCGGCTGGGCCGACTTCCAGGTCCGCTCCGACCGCGCCATCCGCCGCCACCAAACTCTGGTCAACTGTGCCTGCTCCTTCTGCTGGGACCAGTGGTTCGCCCCATCCGGACCCTTGGATGCCACCGCGCCGGACCCCTGCCCGGACCAGAGGGCAGAGCCGGGGCCCAGCCATACCTCACCAGCTACCACCGCCCCACTGGCCCAGGGCCTTAGAGTCATCTCATTTGGCTGGGTAAGCTGACCGTCGTGGCGACGATCGTTGAGCGGCTGGTGCCGGACGAGTTGTGGGAACTGTTCCAGCGGGTGGTTCCGGAGGCGCCGTCGCGGCCCCAGGGCGGTGGCAGGCGCCGGCACGGTGACCGCGAAGTGCTGGCCGCGATCGTCTTCGTGGCGACCTCCGGCTGCACGTGGCAGCAGTTGCCGACCGCGTCGTTCGGGCCGTCCGGCGCGACGGCTCACAGACGCTTCACCGAGTGGACGAAGGCCCGGGTGTGGGCCAAGCTCCACCGCCTGGTCCTCGACGAGCTCGGCTCCCGCGGCGAGTTGGACTGGTCCCGCTGCGCGATCGACTCGGTCAACATGCGGGCCTTGAAAAGGGGGAGCTGACGGGCCCGAATCCTGTAGACCGGGGTAAGTACGGGTCAAAGATCCACTTGATCACGGAGCGGACCGGCCTGCCCCTGTCCATCGGCATCTCGGGCGCCAACACGCACGACAGCCAGGCACTGATCCCCCTCGTGAAGGGCATACCGCCGATCCGCTCCCGCCGAGGACGCCGACGGCGCAGGCCCCACAAACTCCACGCCGACAAGGGCTACGACTACAACCACCTGCGACGTTGGTTATCCAGCCGTGGTATCCGGCACCGC
The DNA here is from genome assembly GCF_036227225.1 of Streptomyces sp. NBC_01478. GTDB lineage: Bacteria > Actinomycetota > Actinomycetes > Streptomycetales > Streptomycetaceae > Streptomyces. Next base: position 11,830,589 of record NZ_CP109444.1, read on the forward strand.
ATCGCCCGCAGGGGCATCGAGACCTCGCAGCGACTCGGCCGCCACCGTTGGACCATCGAACGCACCATGTCCTGGCTCGCCGGATGCCGACGCCTGCACCGCCGCTACGAACGCAAAGCCGACCACTTCCTCGCCTTCACCAGCATCGCCTGCACCTTGATCTGCTACCGCAGACTCACCAAATGAGATGACTTCTAAGACCGTGTCCTATGTGGTGATCATTCGTTGGACTGGTCATGGGGCGGGGTACGTGGAGTTGGATTGTTCCGGACGGGCTGTGGGAGATCGCGAAGCCGCTGATCCCGCCGTCGAGAGTGCGGCCGCAGGGCGGCGGAACGCAGGACACGCCTGATGAGACGCTGTTCGCGGCGATCGTCTACGTGCTGGTCAGCGGCTGCGCCTGGCGAGCGTTGCCGCCGTGCTTCGGGATATCGAAGTCGACTGCCCACCGCCGGTTCCTGATCTGGTCGAGAGCCGGCGTCTGGAGCCGCCTGCACGAAGCCGTGCTGCACCGCCTCGACGACGCCGGACTCATCGACGTCACCCGCGTCGTCCTCGACACCGCCCACGTCAGGGCTAAGAAGTCATCTCATTTGGTTGGGTAAGCTGTCAGTCGTGGCGAGGATCGTTGAGCGGCTGGTGCCGGATGAGTTGTGGGAACTGTTCCAGCGGGTGGTGCCGGATGCGCCCTCGCGGCCCCAGGGTGGGGGCCGACGCCGGCACGGTGACCGCGAAGTGCTGGCCGCAATCGTCTTCGTGGCGACCTCGGGCTGCACGTGGCAGCAGTTGCCGACCGCGTCGTTCGGGCCGTCCGGCGCGACGGCTCACCGGCGTTTCACCGAGTGGTCGAAGGCCCGGGTGTGGGCCAAGCTCCACCGTCTGGTGCTCGACGAACTCGGCTCCCGTGGAGAGTTGGACTGGTCGCGGTGCGCGATCGACTCGGTGAACATGCGGGCCCTGAAAAGGGGAACTGACAGGTCCGAATCCTGTAGACCGGGGTAAGTACGGGTCAAAGATCCACTTGATCACGGAGCGCACCGGACTGCCCCTGTCCATCGGCATCTCGGGCGCCAACACGCACGACAGCCAGGCACTGATCCCCTTGGTGCAGGGCATACCGCCGATCCGCTCCCGCCGAGGACGCCGACGGCGCAGGCCCCACAAACTCCACGCCGACAAGGGCTACGACTACAACCACCTGCGACGTTGGTTATCCAGCCGGGGCATCCGGCACCGCATCGCCCGCAAGGGCATCGAGACCTCGCAGCGACTCGGCCGCCACCGTTGGACCATCGAACGCACCATGTCCTGGCTCACCGGATGCCGACGCCTGCACCGCCGCTACGAACGCAAAGCCGACCACTTCCTCGCCTTCACCAGCATCGCCTGCACCTTGATCTGCTACCGCAGACTCACCAAATGAGATGACTTCTAAAAAAGGGGCGAACACACAGGCCCGAGCCCCGTGGACCGAGGCAAGCCGGGCTCCAAGATGCACGTCCTGTCGGACGCGAACGGACTGCCCCTCCTCGTCGCTGTCTCAGCTGGTAACACCCACGACAGCGAAGGGCTCGAGCCCATGATCGAGGGTCACCAAACGAGACACGCCCTCTACCGAGGCCGCTACTTCAAGCCCCAACGCCTCCACGCAGACAAAGCCTACGACCACGCCAGCCTGCGGAAATGGCTGCGCGGCAAGCGCATCGGAGTCCGGATCGCACGCAAAGGCATCGAGTCCAGCGAACGGTTGGGCCGCCGCAGATGGGTGATCGAGCGCACGATGTCGTGGCTGTCCGGCTACCGCAGACTCAGCCCCCGCTACGAGCGCCATCCCCGCAACTACCTGGCCTTCCTCGGACTCGCCGCCGCCCTCTGCTGCTACAAACGGTTCGTCCGCCTCACCACATAAGACACGGTCTTAGTTCTCCTATCTGTGGCGCAGTTCGCTGACAGTTGTACCGAACTCGCGCTTCAGAGCCCTGCCGAGATGTTTGGGATCATGTATTCCCCACTGCGCCGCGATCACGGCCGCAGGGATGTACGCGGAGGAGGGGTCGAGGAGATCCCTGCGGATCCGTAGCAGACGTTCATGCCGGATCCAGGCGGCGAAGGTCAAGTCACTGTCTTTAAAGAGGGCGTGGAGGCGCCGAATGGAGATGTGATGCCGACGTGCGACATGTTCCGCGCTGAGATGAGTGTCGTCGAGGTGGGCCAGTGTGTAGGCCCGGATGCGATCGATGAGGTTGCTGGCGACGGAGATCCGCTCGGGCGTGGTGTCGGCGAAAGCGGCGAGGAGGAGTGCGGTGAGGGCGTCGGCCAGATGCGTACGTGCCGCACTGTGATGGGGAAGGCCGTCATTGACCGTGGACAGCGCGTGGTCGAGAAGTCCGCCGATCCCGCCCAAAGCGGGGAGGGGGAGTGCCGTGCGCTGGCTTACCGAGTCCGCATGCCTGCCCAGACTCGCCCGGGGGATGCAGAGCACCGTCATGTCAGTGGGGTCGGCACCGATGAGCCGGTAGGGCCGGGTGTTGTCGCAGGCGTACAGTTCGCCGGCTTTCATCGTCGAGGTCCGGCCGTCTTGACTCGCTGTGAGCGGACCGTGGTGGTGGAGGTTGAAGTGCATCCATTCCACGTCGGTGGAGGTGATGCTGCGGCTATCCCGCGTCACCGTTGCGGCGGCGGCCTGGATGCGAGCAATGACCACAGGTCCGATGACGGTGTGGTCGACCACAGCTTCGAACCCCTGAGGGCAAGGATCGCTCACCCGTAGCGGGGCGAATAGGGACGAGGCAACTGTCTCGAAAGACTCGACTCCTCTTAATCTGGCTAATCGAGAGTCCTCACGGTCTGTCATGCCCGACGCCCCCGGCCTGTGTCGGAGCGGACACCTGACTCACGCGTGGTGCACGGTGCACGAACTGGGGAGTCATGGTGCACGCAGTGGTGCCCTTGGGCCGCGGCTTGCGCCTAGGGTCGCCAATGAACGATGCACAGACCGGTTCTACAGTCGAAACCGTCGGCTGCGCACACGTTTCGACAGGCTTCGAAACGTCACGTGGCCCCTCTGGACGGGGCCCAAATTGAGTCCACCGGGATTGACCACCCGGGAGTAACTGCCGCTACGTCACCACTCGGCGGCATACACAAGGGGAGAAGAATCATGCGTTCACGTTCCTTCACATCCGCCATGCTCGCGGTCCTGGCCACGGCGGGGCTCCTGGCCACCGGCTCTCAGGCGGTGGCGGCACCGCAGGCGCCGCGTACGCCCGCATCGGCCTCCACCTACAACCTGACAACCGTCATCGACCAGTGGACCCACTGGACCCCTGACCCGTACACCTCATCGCACGCGGGCACCCTGTACGCCGGCACCAGCTACTTCTACTGCTGGGTCCACGGCGCCTGGTACTCCAACAACGGCCACTCGGACGACATCTGGCTCCTGACCGACGACGACACCGGCAATGGGGGTGTGTACGTCAGCGACGTAAACCTCGACTCCTGGGGCTGGCACCACGACCAGCAGGTCCTGCCGGAGTGCTAGGCAGTCCCGGCCAAGGACCAGGACGTCTGGTCGGCGCGTTGCGCTGGCCGAGTACCCAACGGCCCTGACCGCCGAATCCAGCACCGCTGACAACGGCGGCGTCCTGCCCCGCCGGGCAGGACGCCGCCGTTGTCAGCGGTGCTCCAGACCGTGGTCCGCGGCGCCAACCTTGCCCTCGAAGACCAGCTCTGCACCTGGTCCGAGGAACACCGCAAACCGCTGACTCTGCCGCCCGAGGCGCACCGCTCGGGCCGACCACGACCCCGACCATGAGGCCGACCACGGGCCTGGTCGCGCCGCGTTCACCCTGACCACGGCTGGTCAGCGCGTTGGGCCAGATGATGAGGATCCGGTCCAGTGGACTCGTTGGTCGGGGTCGTGGACGGGGCGCCACACGGGTGCGGAGGGGCCGTGCTGGAGCAGGTCGGCCAGCGGTGCCGCGAGGACGGGGACGTCGTACCGGAACCGGGACGTCGCCAGCAGCCCGGCCCCTGCGCGCAGGGCGCTGATCCGGTTCTCGGCACCGGCGGGTCCTGTGCCGTCCAGGACGAACAGGATCCCGGGGAAGAGCGGGTAGCGCCGCCGCCACTCCTCAATCGCCGGTTCCTGGAGGGTCGGCCGGCGCCCCGGGACCACGGGCACGTAGCGGTGGAGGCGCTCGTACGCGGTCAGCTTGGCGGCGAGGCGCTCGGGGCCCATGGTGGCCCGGTCGACTTCCACGAACGCCCGCAGCATCGCCCCGTTGCCACCGGCGGTAGGACCGCGCCGGTAGTACAGGAGGGCGTCGGGGATGACGACCTCGCCGCTCCCGGTCGGATGGTGGACCTCGGGGATCCAGTCCAGCGGCTCGCACATATCGCCGCGGCGGCGGGCGTCCTCGAGGAAGACGAGCGCGGTCTCGGTCACGGTCAGCGTGTGACCTGCCTTCAGCCGTACGGCGGTCGGGTCGGACACGGTCCGGGAGGGCCGGTGTCCGCGCATCTCGGGCCACTCGCAGGCGAGTTGCACGCCGTACGAGGTGGGGAACCACACCCGGGTGCGTCCGGCCTGCGGCAGGGTGATGCGGCAGACCAGCCCCTCACCGCGCAGCCGGGCCAGCCGCCGCCGGGTCTGCTCGATGCGTACTGCGGGGGCGATCACCCGGTGCATCTGCTCGGTGGTGGCCATCCGGTACTGCGCCAGCACCCCCAATGCCATCCGATCCCCACTGCCTGCGTCCACACCGATCGTCACGGATCCGCTCGCTTCCCGTACGGTGCAGCACCGTCCTGCCCGGTGCCGCGCGTACCGGTCACGGCAGCGGCTGGCCCCGACCAGAACCCCGACCACGAAGGCCTGACCACGGTCACAAAGCGACAACACCACCGTGGACCAGGTCGGAATCCCCTCCGACAATCCAGCCGACAACCGTTCGCGCCCTTTGCCGTACTCGCCCGCAACTCCGCAGGTCACCAGGCTGGTTGTGCGGTGGTCGGGAGGCTGACATCCCCTGTACGCCCCCAAGCCCACGCCCCACAGCAGAAAGAAGAGGGAAGCGGGTGGGTGGGACAGGTCCCGGCGGCGGGGAGAGAGGCGAGCGCCTGGTCTGGAAAGGCGCGCGGCGAGCAGTGCAGCGTTGTCGTGAAGGTGTTCTTGGAGGAGGGTGTCCAGCGCCGTGTCGACTAGACGGCACCCTGGCGGAATGCGACCGGGTCGGCGACAGCCGGGCCGACTTCTCCCACAAGCACCGTCGGCACGGGGTGAACGTGCAGGTGGTGACCGACCCGGCCGGGCGGCTGCTGTGGATCTCACCCGCCCTGCCCGGCCGCGCGCACGCCCTGACCGCGGCCCGCACCCACCGGATCATCAGGATCTGTGAGCCCCAGGGCATCCCGATCCTCGCCGACCGCGCCTACATGGGAGCCTGACCATGGGTGACGACAGCCCTCAGACGCCCGCCGGGCCGCGACCTCACACCCACCCAACAGACCGTCAACCGTGCACTGTCCGCAGCCCGGTCACCGGTCGAACAAGGCATCGCACGACTGAAGTCATGGCGCATCTTCCGCGGATCCCGATGCAGCCCGAATCGAATGACGTCAATCGCCGCCGCCGTCCTCACCCTGGAGCGGCAACGCTGAAAACGCTCAGTAACCATCGTCCTCAAGACACGGATCGACAGCTCCCATCACCCAGTTACGTGCCTAACATGCCGGAGACCATGTGGCGTGCTTCACCTGGGTCTTTTCGCTCGACCTAATGATAACAACGGCACTGCGATCCCATCGGGCATGGAGCTATCCACGCTGCATCACTCCACGGCGTCAGGCGGTTCGACCGTAAACGTCACAAATTCGATTTCGGCATCGGAGGGCAGGCCGGGATAGTGGCCCTGGAGGCCCTTCTTGAGCTGGTCGATGCTCGTGAAGCCATCGAGCCGAGCCTGTTCGGCGAGGCGATCGAGCCGGTGGCGTTCGACGCCGGTGATGGTGCCCTCCAACGTGCGGGGGGGGCTTCGTCGTCCTCGAAGAGGAAGATTGCGGGACCCGGCGCGATCGGATCTTCATAGCGGACGGTGGAGGTCTTCCGTGCGGTAGCAATGTCTTCGTAGTGGCGCTTGTTGAACTGGGCCTGGCCCACTTCCAAGGCCGAACCTGGCCAAGCCGGCACCACCACGTCACTCTCGTCTCCGTGGCCGACAGCTTCTGCACCCTCCAGCGGCTGATGCAATCCCCAAAGGGGACGGTGTTGGCCTGAGCCTTCACCGAGTCGTCCGTGAAGCGCAGTTACTCCTCGCAGCCTGGACCGGCGCCTGCGCCACCTGTCACCGCGACATCCCAGACCCCGCACCAACCTGCCCAAGCCCTACTGGGGGTTGTGGCGAGAATGCGCCGACGTCCGCGCGTTGTCGAGCTGTCGGGCGGCTCCGTGACGGCGGGGCGTCGGACGCGGGCGGTGACAGGTCACCCGGGGTGCTGCCTGGTGTTCTCGGCGCTCGATGTCCTCGGACGGAGGCCGCGACTGCGACGGCGCGGGGTGTCCCGGTGCACGGACGGCGTACGTGGGCGCCGCCGCAACCTCTGTGCTCACCGAGGTCACGGGCACCCCGGCCGTGTTCCCGGCCTGCCCGGTCAACTCGGCCGGATCGAGCCGGTGCGGGGTCACAACCCTGCATGGCCGGCACGTGTCAGACCTGTCAGGAGTAAGGCACTCCTAAGACCATAAGGGGGAAATATGAGATTCAGTCATTCCGTTCTCGCCGGTGCCGCGATAGCGGCCCTGACGGTCGGCGCAACGACCGTTCTGGCCGGCCCCGCCTCCGCAGCGCCGAACACCACTCCGCAGAAGGTCTGTGGAAGCAACTACAAGACCGTCAATTCCGCGCCCGTCGGCACGCAGGGCACCGTCTACCTGACCTACAACGCTTCCAACGGCAAGAACTGCGTCGCGACCATCCGCACCAACCCCGGCGCCGCGCGCGACATGGGCGCGTGGATCTATGTGTCCGACACCGATGAGTACGCCCAGGACGAGGGCGCGTACACGTCGTACGCCGGACCGGCCTATGTCCAAGGCAGGGCCCACTGCGTCGACTGGGGTGGCCACATCGACAACGTGTACGTCTACGTGACGGGCTCCAACTGCGCCGCGCTGAAAGAGCACCGGGTCACAACGGTCCGCTGACCCCCGGAGCACTGCCGCGATCCGGTCCGCTCCCGTCGTCCGGGGGTGGGCCGGATCCCGTCGCAGGCCCGGATGCCCGCCGTCCCCGCGCCGGCGAGGGCGGCCCCTGGCCGGAAGCGACGGAAGCGTGCCTGTGACCGGGTCTCGCGCGCCCGCCGTTCCGCTTCCGCGACTCTGTCCGCGACCTGCGCGACGCTCAGCCCGCGCCCTGGCGCCGGACCACTGCCCAGGCCACGTCCTCCACACTCCACATCACGGGCCGTCCTCCTGTGCCCACTCCAGACCGAGCGCGGCCAGCTGAGCACGTCCGCGTCGTGCTCGTGCACGCCTTCACCGGACTGCCGGCCGAGTTGACACACTCACAGACCTGGGATCAGGGCAGCGAAATGGGATGGCACGACGAGTTCACGCGCGTCACCAACATCCCGATCTGCTTCTGCGAGCCGGCCAGCCTCTGGCAGCGCGGCTCCAACGTCAACACCAACGGCTTGCTGCGGCAGTACTTCCCGACTTGTATTGGTGGTAGCGGTGTTCGTGATCGGGTTGGCCGCCCGTAACGTGCCGCAGGACGCCGGGCAGGCTGACTCGAGTACTTCCTGCCGCCCTCGCGGGCTGGCTCTCTTTGGGTGTGTCGACCTGCCCGGTGTCCGTTCGCGGCTTGACTCAACAGAGGCACCCAAGGGGCACCGACCTTTCGATCTACAGTGCCGAAGATCTCGCCTGCGTCGCCGCTGAACTCAACGACCGCCCCCGCAAGATCCTCGGCTGACAGACACCCGCCGAGCTCTTCAGCAAGCTTGTCGCAACACTGGAATGATCACGTGTTGCGACGCTCACTGGAATTCGCCCGCCTACGCCGCCGCGTTGTAGGCGGCACGCGACGGGATTTCGCCGCCGGTCCGGCGCTGCGGGGCGCCCTCGGCGAACACCGTCAGACGCAGTACGAGGTAGCGGCCGATTCCGACGAGTGCGGTGGCCGACAGGTACACCGTCTGCTGCAGGACGAGTCCGGCGCCGGGGCGGAGCACGGTCAGCGCGCCGACCGCGGCGGACGTGACCAGCCAGCCGGCGGCGATGGTGGCCGCGCTCTTCAGGTGCCCGGCAAGGCCGGGCCGTCCGTGGCCGAACGAGACGCGGGCGTGCAACTCGGTGGCGACCACGGTGGAGGTGACGGTAGTCAGCGCGTTCGCCGCCATCCACGGGATCCCCTGCGAAAGCAGGACCAGGGCCGCCGAGGCCGCCAGAGTGACCGCGCTGCCCAGCCCGGCGAAGCGCCCGAAGGCCGCCGCGTGCAGACGGACAAGTCGCAGGCCGTTCATGGTGATCCCCTTCCGGGCCGCTGCCCCTGGCGGGGCCGTCGTCTTCATGCCGCAGAGCGTGACCGACCCTCCATTCAGCGCGGTCTCAGCCCGGTCTCAGGGGGACCGGAGGTGGTGAAACCGGTGTGGCGGTACGTCGCCCACCTCGGCCCGTGAACGCCTGCTCAACGGGCTGGAGTTGGGTAGGGACCGCGAGCCGGCCATGCCCACTGGCTGAAACGCGGTCACCGTCAGAACCGCCCCGCTCCGCTCCGCACCGACATCGGCAGAGCCAGAGGGCGCCGTAGGCCAGGTACGGAGCGGTCGGTAGTCGAGGCCATGCGGTGCTGAAACGTCATGTCCCTGCCCGCAAACGAGTGGTTCACGGGCAGTGGCGATATGCGGAGTGCGCTTCCTGCGTCGCACCCGCCGTGCCAGATCGTCCGTGCTGTTCGTCTGCCTGATGACTGCGGGCTGCGCGCCTGCATCGCTCGGAAACCCGAACTCGGGCACGTCAGGGAGCGGGACCCCTTTGACGGGTCCTTCGGGCGCCGGCGGGGCAGGGCGGGCTATCGCGGTGGGGGCGGGTCCGCAGTGAAGGCTGCGGCGGTCCGGGTGGGTGGTGATCCAGCGTGCGGCCTCGCGCGGGGATGGCGGGCGCTCACGGGGCTGGTCCAGGGGCAGCCCGCGTCGCAGGGGTGCGACGGCCATCTTCGCCGCGGTCCGCCGGACCGGCTCGGGGTGCGGCGCGACCGCTCCGCAAGGCGTGCCAGGAGAGGGCCGTCACGGACCGCCCGTGCGGAGACGGAGCTCGTCGGGGCGGTCGCGCGTGGGGGACGGCGTGCGTGCCGTCCGTCGGCCCCGGCTCAGGCGCTGTGGACCCCGACCTCGTACAGCGAGTACCCCCAGTCTGTTCCGCGATCGAGGCCGTGGACCCGGACGTAGCGGGCCGGAGTCCCGGTGAACCGGGCCGTGTCCAGGCCGCCGTCGCCGCTCGTGGTGGACCAGGCGGTCTGCCAGTTCGTGCCGTCGGTGGAGAGCTCGATGCGATACGACTTCCCGTACGCGCGCTCCCAGTCCAAGGTCACCCGGGAGACCAGGTGGGTGGAACCCAGGTCCACCTGCCACCACTGGTCGTCGCTCCAGTCGCTGGCCCAGCGGGTGGCGTCGTCGCCGTCGGCGGCTCGGCCCGGCTGGTAGCTGGTGAACGGGTTCGACTCGGACGAACTGGCCGTCGACGGCTGCCCCTTGGCAAGGTTCACCGAGGCCTGGTGCTGTTCGGTGGCCCGCCAGGTGTCCAGGTAGGACTCGGCGCCCCGGAACAGGTCGTTCACCACGTCCTGGCCGCCGACCTGCCGGATGTCCTCGATCCAGTCGGGGATCATTCCGGCGTGGGCCGCGCCGTCGGTGTTGATGTCGAAGGTGCGCTCGCCGGAGGTCTGCCTGTCGATGACGGAGCCGCCGTCGACGCTCTTGAAGGGGTACGTCACCTTGTTCGCGGCGTCCGCGCCCCGCGGGGCGGGATGGTCGCCGATGCCGTTGAAGTCGGTGCCGTAGCCGTAGCCCACGCCGTACTTGTCGCGCAGTGCCTTGGTCCGGGCGGCTTCCGCGACGAAGCCCTCGGAGCCGTGCATGTACTGGGCGACGAAGCCGCCGAGGGCGTAGACCCGTTCGGTCCAGTTCAGGTCCATCCAGCTGTGCGAGGAGATCACGCCGGGGTAGGACGCCGACTCCAGGATGTCCAGCGCCTGGCCGACGGCCTTGACACCCATGTGGTCGATCTCCAGCATCATCTTGCGTTTCATCATGCCGCGCACGGCGTACTCGCCGAGTTCGGTGAGGCCGCGCTTGTTGCACTGCGCGTTCGAGTCGTACGAGGGGACGTCCACGCCGGCCGGCAGGTCCGACTCCGCCTCGGACGTGGCGCTCCCGATGGGGTTGTCGTGCTGCGGCCCGGTGCACTTCTCGGTCTGCCAGAAGGTGCCGGTGGACAGGAACTGGCCGACGTTGATGGCCGTTCCGAGGCCGCCGGAGTCGAAGCGGACGCCGCACAGCGCGTTGTCGAACTTGTGGCAGAGGAACATGGAGCGGACGCCGAGGGCGTAGAGCTCGTCGAGTCCCTTGTCGATGTCCTGCTGGCTGCACTGCGGGATGTCGAGGATCTGCTTGCAGCCGAAGGGTTCGGAGGTCTCGACTCCGAGGACTACGGCGAGTTTGCCCTCCTCGATGACCTGCCGCGCCTGCGCGCTGTCGGTGACGATCCGGAACCAGCCCTTGCCGGTGCCGCCGTACATCTTGTCGATGTACGCCTGGAGCGCGTAGGTCATCTTCGCCTGCAGCCGGATCGAGGTCATCTCGTCACAACTGCGGTCCTTGAAGGGGTAGATGGAGCAGATCATGCCGTTGGTGACGAGGTCGTTGACGAGCACGCGCTGTCCGCCGCGCCAGGCCCGCTCCACCCAGGCGTAGTAGTCCGCCTGGTGGGTCATCGAGTCGTACGCGGGCCAGTCCTTGAAGGTCGGCCAGCCGACCGGGTCGTGCGTGCCGTCGCCCCCGTGGGTGATGTAGTCGAAGATCGCGAGGGTGCCGTCGGGGTAGTGCTCGGGGCAGTCCTTCAGGGCGTCGGCGACACCGGCCTCGGAAAAGACCTTGCCGCAGATCAGCCGGCCGCCGAAGGCCTCGTTGCCGAAGAGGTGGTTGTGCGCGTCGACGAACCCCTTTACCTCTCCTGCCGAGTTGGTGCCGGTGAAGGGCTCGCCGGAGACGTTGATCTGAACGTCCGGGGCGGGGCGGGCGGTCGGGATCCACCAGTCGTTGCCGGCCGCCGAACTCGGGGTGGGCCCGAGGGTCATGGCCAGCACCAAGAGCATCAGCGACAGCATGGTGGCGTGTCTGCGTCTGCGGTACGAGCGTCGAAGCGGCGTCAAGGCCCACATCCCTCGGTCGGCGGGAAGACGCGGTTGACCGACCGTTGAGGTTGTCATGACCCGCGCAATACTTGGGACGAGGATCGGGCCGCATGCCCGCCGAGTCAAGCGTCCGGAACGCCTTGGCTGATCTTTCCGCGGCGGAACTCCCGAACTGCCGTCTCAGCGGCAGGACTCCCGGGCCCAGACACTCAGTACGGGGACGCATTGCTCGTTGAAGTACTCGTTGTCGGCAGGGGTGTTGTAGACGTGGGCGGACACGCGCAGCTGGGAGACGTGGAAGGGGGCGAAGATCCCGCCGCCGATGCCGATGGACAGGAGCAGGCCGGTCCGCCCCGTGGTCAGGTGGATCTTTGACCTGTACGTCCTCGCTCTGCAGGAGTCGGGCCCGTCGGCTCGCCCCCCTTCGGGGACCGGACGGCGACCGAGTCGGTCGCACGGCGGGACCAGTCCAACTCGCGGAGGGAGCCCTCTCCGAACAGGACACCATCCCCGCCGCCGGTCAGCCACCACAGCTGGAGCCCAAACCGTGGGGCAGGTCAGCTGGTTTGCCGTCCGGGCCCCGAATCGGTCTTGGGGCCCGGCTCGCCCTGCCTGCCCAGGACGGGCAGTCGGGCAGGGCGAGCCGCGGGGTGGACGGATGTCAGGTCAGAACGAGTTCCAGGACCGTGACGGAGAGCGGCGGCAGGGTGCTGGTGAAGGCTGCTGCCGCGCCGGTGACGGTGCTGGTCCTGGGGACCAGCGTGGTGGGTTCGGTCAGTGTGTTGGTGGCGGTGCGCGAGGGTCCGGTCAGGACGGTGGCGGTGGCGTTCTTCCGCACGCCCTTCGGCAGGCCCTTGAGTTCGACCGGTACGTTCACCTTCTCCGTTCCGGAGTTGACGACCGCCAGGTAGAGACGGTTCCCCGCGCGGGTGGCGACCGTGGCGATGACGGGCAACGCACGTGTGGTGGCCGGGAGTACCGTTCTGCCCAGCCTGCTCGTCAGCATCTGCTGCGCCCAGTAGCTGGGTGACACGTAGCTGGTGAGGTTGTCGTAGGCGATCAGGTTGGTCGCCCAGGCGTTGTTCTTGACGTGGGAGAAGAGCGGGGCGTAGCACTCCATGAGGACCTGGTCGGAGTTGCGGATCAGCCCGGCCAGCCATGCGGCGTCGCCCAGCGCGGCGTTGAGATCGGGTGTGGGGCGGCCTTCCTGCGCGGCCCACTCCCCGACGAAGACCTTGGTCGAGGCGCGGTCTCTGTTGTCGTACTTGTGGGTGGCGGCCTGGGCGGCGGACGGCGCGAGGTAGTAGTGCTCGTCGATCAGGTCAGGCGTGCGGCTCGTGACGGTCGTCGTGGCGATCAGCTTCAGGTGCGGGTACTTCGCCTTGATCGCGTCGTAGAAGGCCGTGAACCGGGCGTCGTAGGACCCGGACGAGTCCAGCCAGTCCTCGTTGCCGATCTCCACGAACTCCAGCGGGAACGGCTTCGGGTGGCCGTCGGCCGCGCGCTTCGCGCCCCAGGTGCTGGTGACGGGACCGGTGATGTACTCGATCTCGTCGAGGGCGTCCTGGACGTACGGCGTGAGGGCGTCGCCGGTGACGTGCTCGCCCCTCAGCGCGAAGCCCGCGAAGACGGCGAGGAGCGGCTGGGCGTGCATGTCCTCGACCCAGTGCAGGTATTCGAGGAGTCCGAGCCCGTCCGTGGACCAGTAGCCCCAGGCGTCGTCCATGTGGCCGGGGCGTTCCCAGGCCGGACCGATGGTGTTCTTCCAGTTGAAGCGTGTTGCGATGGTGTTGCCCTCGAGGAAGTTGCCGCCGGGGAATCGCAGGAACTTCGGTTTCAGGGCGACCAGTTTCTCCATCAGGTCGATGCGCAGGCCGTTGGGGCGGTTGTTGTAGGTGGGCGGGAAGAGGGAGACGTACTGGAGCCAGAGGGTCTTGCCCGCGGCGGACGGGTCGTCGGTGGTCACGGTCAGCCTCGCGTCGCCGACTACTGGAGTGCGCGGGCCGGTGCGCAGGGTGAGTTCGAAGGGGCGGTCGGGGAAGTCGGTGCCGACGTGGTGCAGTCGTGCGGAGGCGTACACCGTCGAGCCGTCGGCCGACTCGACGGCCACCGTGAGGGGTCCGATCCGGTGCGACGCCTTGGCGAACAGCCGCGCGGTGTACGTGGTTCGGGGGCGTACGGGGATGCCCCAGAACCCGTCGTTGGCCACTCCGGTCCGGTTGCCGGTCCCGGTACCGCTCGGCAGTACGACCTTGAGGGAGCGGTTGAGGGCGTCGTTGAGGGGCGTGGTGGTGTCGAGTGCGAGGATCGCTCCGTCGACGGCTGACCAGTGGACGGCTGAGGTGTCGCTGGCCATCATCGTGCGGTTCTGCACCAGTTCGGCGTAGATGCCGCCCTCGCCGGAGTGGTTGATGTCCTCGAACATCAGGCCGGGAAGGATGGGGGACACCGCGTGCGCCGGGCTGGCGACGTCCACGCTCAGCAGCGGTGTCGTGGACTCCACCGGCACCCGGGCCAGCGTCGCGACCTGGTCGGAGGTGAGGGCGGTCGGGAACATCCACACGTCGTCGATCAGGCCGTGCCACTGGTCGACGTGGCCGCCGCCGTAGAGCGCGCGCCCGATGGCGGTGTCGCCGGTGCCGGCCCAGCCGGCGTCGTAGTCGGTCTCGCCCTCCAGGACGCCGTTGACGTAGAGGCGGGTGACACCGGCCGACGGGTCGCTGACTCCGACCAGATGGGTCCATGCGCCGGTGGTGGGCGCGGAGGCGGCTGCCGCGACGGCGGCACCCTGTGTGGCGTCCGAGGCTAGCCGGGCGAAGGCGAAGGTGCCGGTGTCGTCGCGCAGCCCGAGGTAGAAGGCGCTGACGACCTGGCCGTCGATACTGACTGCGGTCTGGTAGCCACCTAGCTGACCGAGGTTCACCCAGGCGGCCACGGAGAAGGCGTTGGAGGTGTCGAGGGCGGGCCCGGTGGCCGAGGCGTTGCCGCCCGCGGTGAGGCTCAGGCTGTGGGCGCCGATCTTGCCGGTGTCCCAGGCGGCCGTGCCCTGGAGGGCTGCGGTGTGAGCGTTGCCGGACGAGTCGGCGGCGGAGGATCCGGAGCCCTCGTCGAAGGTCCAGTGGGCGGCTGCGGCGGGCAGGTCCGAGGCGGTGGCGTCCGCCGAGGTGCCGGACCGTCCGGCGGCCTGTGCCGGTGAGGTGGCGGCGAAGGTTCCGGCCAGGGACGCGGCGCCGAGGGCGGTGAGGACGGTCCTGCGGGGCAGTCCGGTTTCGGGAGGCATGCGGGAGTTCCTTTACACGACGGTTCGCTCGGACGACTGCGTACGGGGCGGGGGCAAAGTGCTGTTCGGGGGAGGAGTAGCGGGTGCTTTTCCTGGTGGGTTCCGAGCGAGTGCGGGCGGATGGTGAGTGCTCGTCCTGGGACCGACGGCCAGGACGGGCACTCCGCGGGGCGGGTGGGCAGGACGACGGCTGAAGGTGCGTCAGGCCTGGGCGTGGATCGGTGTGCTCCGGGCCGGCTGGGGTGCGGACGGCTCGGACCGTGTGGAGGTCCGCCCGCCGATCCTGTTGGGGGACGGGCCGATGGTCCGCCGTCGGGGAGGCCGGCGGACCAGCGGCGGATCGGTTCTCCGGTCAGGAGGCGATGTCCCACTGCTGGCAGGTGTTGTCGAGCTGCTGCCACTGGCGCACCACGGTGCCGTTGGCCGTTCCGCAGTTCGTGACGTCCAGCGTCATGCCGGTGTTGACGTTGGAGATGGTGTAGTGGCTGCCGACCTTGGTGACGTCCCACTGCTGGCAGGTGTTGCCGAGTGAGGCCCACAGCTGGACGGCCGTGCCGTTGCTCTGCCCGCAGTTCTTGTCGTCCAGGACCGTGCCGCTGTTGACGTTGGTGATCGTGTAGTGGCCGTTGCCCGCACTGGCGAACTTCCACTGCTGGCAGGTGTTGCCGAGCGAGGACCAGAGGCCGACCGAAGTGCCGTTGGCCGTACCGCAGTTCACCGCGTCCAGGACCTTGCCGGAGTTGGTGTTGGTCAGGCGGTAGGCGGTGCCGGTGACGGGGAAGCTCGCGGTCGGGGTGGTGTAGGCGACGGAGATGACGTTGGCCTGTACGGCGTTGTCGGTGGCGTCGGTCGGGTAACCGGAGGTCATGACGCCTTCGAAGAAGGAGCCGTCGGACCCGTTGCTGTTGTCACCGCCGGTGCCGAGGACGATGGCACCTTCCTTCTGCATCGGGTTGTATCCGCTGGTGGTGGGCAGGGCCCCGTTGTAGAAGGTGCTCAGCGAACCCGACTGCGCGTTGCCGCCCTTGATCGCGTAGGCCGATGTGCCGTTGTTCTTCTCCATGGCGGTGACGTACTCGCTGGAGATGCCGGTGTTGCCCGAGTAGGCGCCGTTCGCCCCGAAGAACAGTCCGTTCTCCAGGTCGGCCTCGACCCACGGGCCGGAGCCGGTGCACGAGAACCAGCACTCCGTACCGAAGTTGATCGCGTCCATGTGGCCGTTGCCGGTGTCGTCGCCGGACGTCTCGGCGTTGCCGTAGTCGAAGCAGCACCGGTTGTTGACGTGGTGGCCGCTCGTCACCATGTACGCGCCCTCGGGGGAGCTGCCGGTGGCGATGCCCGTGGTGCTGTTGTCGCGGTAGCCGACACCCGCGGAGACGAAGACGCCGTACGCCGCGTGGCCGTCGACGGTGACTGGCAGGGCGTTGGCGATCGCGCCGACGTCCTGGCCGCCGTTGCCGCCCGGGCCCTCGATGGTCAGGTCGTTGTGGTTCGCACTCTGGTCGTAGATCTTGGTGATGACGCAGGTCGTGCCGGAGCAGAAGGAGTCCTGTGCCGCGGCGTTGGCGTAGCCGCCGGTGCTCAGGACGCCGATGTCGGCGGTGGTGGAGTCCGAGGCGCGCTTGACCTGGTAGAGAGCGCCGCTGTAGGAGGCGTAGAGGGCTCGCGTGGTGCTGTGCCCCGCCGCACAGGGGGTGCCGGCGGAGGCGTAGATGTCACACGGCAGGGACGAGGCCGCCTGGGCCGTGCCCGCGGTGCCGATGGCCCCGACCAGGATGCCGGCGACCAGTGCGAGGATCGCGCCGACCGCCCTCAGCCTGCGGTCTCTCAGATGCCTTGCTGTCACTGTGTACCTCTTCCGTGTCGCGTCCTTCTCGGGCCCGGCGCTGCATGCGCGGGGAGCAGGGGGACGCCCGGCGCGCCGTGATCCGCGCGCCGGGAGCTGCCGCCGAGACGTGGCGTCGAGGCCGGACAGAGCCTCGTCAATCCGCTGGACGGGAAAATGTGAGCGCTAACAATCAAGGCCCCCGGATGCCGTCACGCATGCGGAGTTCTATGGGAACGGCGGTGCTGCCGACCGAGTCCTTCTCTGTTCGGGCGCGGCTGCCGAGCGTGATGGCTGTATGCCAGGAAGGCTGAAATGGCCTGTGACCGGGGTGATGTGAAGGTGTGGACCTTGCGTGGTCGACGGTGATCGACCGCCTTGCGACTCCGCCTTTTTTACGCGGGGATGAAGGGGCGGTCAACACTGACGGACAGTCAAGAGTGTGGAAACGAATGCCCTGGATTTCGTGGGGTACGGTCCGCCGCCACGATGGAACGAGGCTTCGCCCGGCGATGACCTTGCAGGTCAAGGTGGTTCAAGGAGGCCTGACAACGCTGTCCGAAACCTCCGAAAGCGGACGGTCGTCACCCTTGACCCTCTCAGAATGTGTGCGCTAACAATTCTCCACGGCGGGCTGGTTGAAGCCGGGGAAGCAAGCGATCGGAACACGACAACAGGTGAGGAGGCGGAGCATGGAGGGGGAGCGCGCACCGGTGATGGCGGACGTGGCCAGGGTTGCGGGCGTCTCGCACCAGACCGTCTCGCGAGTCCTCAACGATCACCCGAGCGTACGGTCCGCCACCCGCGACCGGGTGCTCGCCGCGGTCCGCGAACTCGGCTACCGTCCCAACGCCGCCGCCCGCAACCTGGCCTCCCGCCGCACCCGCACCCTGGGTGTGATCAGCTTCAACACCACGTTGTACGGGCCGGCCTGCATGCTCTACGGCATCGAGCAGGCGGCCAGGCAGCACGAGTACTTCGTCACCGTGGCCGCGGTCGGCACGCTGGACCGGCGGTCCGTACTGGACGCCGTCGACCGGCTCCGCGATCAGGGTGTCGAGGGGATCATCGTCATCGCGCCGCAGACCGCGGCCGTCGGGGCACTGGCGAGCGTGCCGTCGGACGTACCGCTGATCGCGGTCGGCTGCGGCACCCACGCCAAACTGGCCTCGGTAGCCGTGGACAACGAGGCGGGCGCCGAACTCGCCACCTCCTATCTGCTCGACCTCGGCCATCGCACGGTGCACCACCTGGTCGGGCCGCGGTCCTGGCTCGACGCGCAGGAGCGTGAGACCGGATGGCGAAACGCCCTGGGGAAGCGGGGTGCTCCGGTGGCCGAACCGTTGGGTGGCGCCGACTGGACGGCCCGGACCGGATTCGAACTCGGTCAGCGGATCGCCGCCGATCCTGAGGTCACCGCGGTGTTCTGCGCCAACGACCACTTGGCTCTCGGCCTGCTGCGGGCCGTGCAGCAGGCCGGGCGTCGGGTGCCCGAGGACATCAGTGTCGTCGGTTTCGACGACATGCCGGAGACCGAGTACTTCGGCCCGTCACTGACCAGCGTCCGCCAGGACTTCGACGAACTCGGCCGCCGGGCTCTGCGTGCGCTGATCGAGATCGTCGGTGGCCCCGGCACGGGTCTTCCGGTGGTCGACGAGAGACCTCACATCGTCATCCCGCCCAGTCTTGTGGTGCGTACGTCGGCGACCCGCCCCCGGCGCTGACCGGCCGCTCGGCCGCACCACGGCCTGCACAGAGAAGAGGAAACGACTTGGACCCAGTCCCGTCAGCGTGACCGCCGACCGTCCGGCCACGGGCCCCCGATGACGAGGGTGCCGTCGCCCGCGAGCACCGTATGCCGAACAACCGCTCCTCCTGGACCGATCGGGTCGCGGGAACGGCGCAGCCGTCCGTCCTCCGTCCCCCTGCTCCCCGTGTCTTGACGCTCCGTCAGACATTCACGACTCGCCGCCTTCGCGGGGCTCCGCACGGTCGTCCGCCACATGACCGCAGTCGACCGCTCGCCTCCAGGTCTCTCTGAGTGATCCCCGCCCCGACCGACCCCGTCCCCTCCGGCGCACCGTCATGCCCAACAGCCGGAGCGGGTTCGTGCGGCCGTGCCCCGATCGTTCTCGATTCGCCCACACAGCAACGGGATGTGGATACCCCCATCCCGGCATGCCTTGAAAGGCACTGATCAATGATGATTCGTACCAGAAGGTCCCGCACCGTCGCTGTCGCCGCCGTGGTGCTCATCTCGCTCACCGCGGCCGGCTGCTCCAAGAACGCCGGCGGCTCTGCGGCGTCGAAGTCGGCGGGCTCCAGCGCGGCGCCGGTCGCGCTGGCCGGCTCGGTCACCTTCAACCAGACGAACCTCGCCAAGCTCGACACGGCACTGAAGTCGGCGCTGGCCGGCAAGGACCTGTCCAAGGTCGACATCGGGATGGTCGTGAACGTGGCCGCCGACTACTGGAAGGCCGGCCAGGTCGGTTTCCTCAAGGGCTGCTCCGACCTCGGCATATCGAAGAGCAAGTGCACCTACTTCGCCCCGCCCAACGGCAAGTTGACCGAGCAGAACTCCGAGCTGGAGACCCTGCGCTCGCAGGGCGTCACCGGCTACTCGATCTCGGCGATCGACCCGACCTCGGCCGCGGGCACCATCCACACCGACGTCCAGAAAGGCATCGGCGTCCTGGCGATCGACTCGCCGCTGCCCGGCACCGACGCCGCCTCGCTCTATCTGGGCACCCCGAACTACACAGCCGGCTTCCAGGCCGGCACTGCGATGAAGCAGGTCCTCGGCGGCAAGGGCAAGGTGGCCATCCTCGTCGGCTCGCTCACCGCGTCCAACGCCACCCAGCGCATCGCCGGCTTCGAGGACGCGCTCAAGGGCACCAAGATCACCGTCGCGCAGAAGGTCAACGACAACCTCCAGGCCAGCACAGCGACCTCCGACGCCGAGACCATCCTCGCCAACAACCCGGACGTCACCGGCCTCTACGGCGTCTACTCCTACGACGGTCCCGCGCTGGCGCAGGCGGTGACCTCGGCCGGCAAGACGGCCTCGGTGCACATCGTGTCCGACGACTCCGACGCCCAGACCCTGAAGTTCATCAAGTCCGGTGTCATCTCCGGCACCGTCGTGCAGATGCCGTACCAGCAGGGTTACACCGGGGCGTACATCTTGGCCGCGGAGAAGGTGCTCGGCAAGGCCGCGACGATGGCGATCATCAAGCCCTACCTGGAGAAGGACGGTTCGACCCTCAGCTCCGGCGTGGGCCTGGTCACCAAGTCCGACCTGAGCGCGTACCAGTCTCTTGAGTCCCAGCTCGGGATCGGCTGAGCATGACGGCCACGGAGAACGCCCCCAGCCGCGCCGTCACGGCGCGGCTGCGGGGGGTGCACAAGTCCTACGGACCGGTGCGCGTCCTCGACCTGCCCGAACTCGACCTGTACGCCGGCCAGGTGATCGGCGTGGTGGGCGAGAACGGCGCCGGGAAGTCGACGCTGATGGGCACGCTGGCCGGATCCGTCCACCGGGACGGCGGCGAGATCCTGGTCGGTGGCGAGCCACTGGCCGCCGGGTCCACCGAGGCCGCGGGACAGCTCGGTATCGCCATGGTCTCCCAGGAGTTCCCGCTGGTCGGACAGCTCTCGGTGGCGGAGAACCTGCTGCTGGGCCGCCGCCCGCGGAAGTCGAAACGGCGGGTCCTGGTCGACGGTGCCGCACAGCGTGCCGAGGCGAAGGCGA
Organism: Streptomyces sp. NBC_01478; assembly: GCF_036227225.1. Taxonomy (GTDB): domain Bacteria; phylum Actinomycetota; class Actinomycetes; order Streptomycetales; family Streptomycetaceae; genus Streptomyces. Next base: position 11,850,859 of record NZ_CP109444.1, read on the forward strand.
TGCTCACCGAGATCGGCTTGTCCGCCGAGACGATCCCGGTAGGCCGGGAGGTGCGCACCCTTCCGGTGCCGACCCGGCAGATGATCGAGATCGCCAAGGCATGGGGCCGCGAGCCCAAGCTGCTCATCCTGGACGAACCGACCTCCTCGCTGGGGCCGGTCGAGGCCGGGATGGTGCTGGGCCTGGCCCGCCAACTGGCCGACCGCGGCGGCACGGTGCTGTTCATCGGGCACCGCTTGGACGAGGTGCGGGAGATCAGCGACCGCGTCCTGGTCCTGCGCAACGGCAGACTGGTCGCCGACCTTGAACCGGCCGATGCCAGCGAGGAACGGCTCATCCGGGAGATGGTCGGCGGCGAGGTCGCACAGGGCGAGCCGAAGGAGCTGCCCGCGACAAGTCCGGTTCTGCTGCAGGTCGAAGGCCTGACCGCCGACGGTCTCGGCCCCGTTGACCTGGAGGTTCGCGAGGGCGAGATCCTGGGCGTGGCAGGGCTGATGGGCTCGGGCCGCAGCCGCCTGGTCCACACGATCGCGGGAGCACAGCCCGCGACGGGCGGCCGGATGCGGCTGGGCGGCGAGTCCTACCGGCCGCGGGGTGCCGGTGACGGAGTGGCGGCCGGGATCGCGCTGATCCCGGAGGACCGCAAAGAGCAGTCGCTGGTGCTGTTCGCGTCGATCCGGTCGAACGTCGTCGTCTCGGTGCTCAAGCGGATCAGCACCCGCGGAATGCTCGGCCCGGGCCGGGAGCGCGCCGAGGCACGGAAGATCACCGAGAACGTCAACGTGCGGATGCAGTCGGTGGAGCAGCCGATCGGTGCTCTCTCCGGCGGTAACCAACAACGTGCCATCTTCGGCCGGGCGTTCGCCGCCGAACCTCGCCTGCTGCTGCTCGACGAGCCGACCCGCGGGGTCGACGTGGGCGCGAAGGCGGAGATCTACAAGCTGATCGACCGGGCGGCGGAGCAGGGCATGGCTCTGCTGGTGGCCTCCTCCGAACTGGAGGAACTGCTGTGGATCTGCCACCGCATCGCGGTGATGAACCACGGCCGGGTGGTCACGGTCATCGACCGGGTCGATGCCACCAAGGAACGCATCATGACGGCCGCGGCCGGCACGTCCCCCCTCCACGCGGAGGACCCCGAGCACGGAGAACCCGACAACCCCGGCCCGGGAGAGCCCGATCAGGAACAGCTGACGAACGGAGCCACAGCATGAGCGCGCAGAGCACGCTCGCACCCGATGAGGCCGCGCCACGTTCCCGCTCGGCCGTCGCCGGCCTCGCCCGCAAACTCGCAGCCTCCCCCGAGGCCGGCGTCATCATCGCGTGCGTGCTGGTGTTCGTCGGGATCGCGGCGAACGCGGAGACGTACACCGCGGTGGGCAACCTCCAGGTAATGGGCCGCGACCTGTCGCAGGTCGGCATCCTGGCGATAGGGGAGTCGCTGGTCATCCTGACCGGTGGCATCGATCTCTCGGTGGGTGCGCTGGCCGGTCTGGCCGGCATCCTGGCGGCCTGGATGAACGTGAACGAGGGCATGCCCGCGCCCCTCGCGATCCTGTTCACACTGGTGATCTGCGGTGGGGTCGGTCTCTGGCACGGGATCATGGTCACCCGCCTGAACGTGCCGCCCTTCGTGATCACCCTGGTCACCTACACCGTGGCGCAGGGCATGGCGCTCGCGATCACGAGCGGCTCGCCCATCAACAACCTCTCGCCGATGTTCAGCAACCTCAGCCAGTACTACATCGGCGAAGTGCCGGTCCCGGCCCTGTTCTTCGTCGGCGCTGCCGTCATCGCGTGGTTCGTGCTGGAGCGCACTTATGTGGGCCGCCAGATCTACGCGGTGGGCGGCAACAAGGAGGCCGCCCGGCTCGCCGGAATCCCGACCGCCCGCCGGATCACCTCGACCTACGTCGCCAGCGCCGCGCTGGCCGGTGTGGTCGGCATCATGGTGATCGGCCGGATGAATGTGGCCGACCCCTCGGTAGGAGCAGGCTGGGAACTGACCGCGATCGCCGCGGCGGTGGTCGGCGGCATGTCGCTCTCCGGCGGCGAGGGCCGTATCGCCGGCATCGCGGCCGGGGCGATCCTGCTGGAGTTCATCACCAACGGCCTGCTCGCGCTCAAGGTCAGCCCCTATGACCAGCAGGTGGTCCAGGGAGCCGTCCTCGGCGTCGCCATCTTGCTGGACCGGGCACGGGCCCGCTACTTCGGCAGGAGCCGCAGTTACTGACCTTGCTGGCGCGATGTCTGGGGGCTGGCAAGTCGTGGTTGTGGCAGTAGGCCGGTGGCATGAGGTATCCGCAGGGGGGGGTGGGTCGACTGCGGAGCGTGGGGCGTTTCGCGAGCACATCCGGATGCGGGCTGCCGAGTTGTTCGCCTTGGGACACGGCAGTTCCACGGTCGTCAAGCAGTTACGGGTCAGTGTGCGGTCGGTACAGCGGTGGCACCAGGCGTGGGAGGGCGGCGGAACACCGGCTCTGGAGTCGAGGGGGCCGGCGTCCGGGCCCAGGCTGAGTGAGGCACTGCTCGCCGTGCTCGAGCAGGAGCTGGCCAAGGGGCCGGTCGCGCACGGCCGGCCGGACCAGGCCTGGACGCTGGTGCGGATCAAGACGCTGATCGGGTGCCGGTTCCGCAAGAGCTTGACGCTGTAGGCCGTCGCGCGGATGTTGTACCGGCACGGCTTCAGCCACCGGGTCCCGGCCCGCAGGGCAATCGAGCGCGACGAGGAAGCCGTCACCGGCTGGGTGAAGGAGACCCGTCCCCAGGTGGAAACGCCGTGGCGGCGCTCGGGGCCTGGCTCTGTTTCGAAGACGAAGCAGGTTTCTCGACGACGCCGCCCACCGCCCGCACCTGGTCCCGGCGCGGGCACACGCCCGTCATCCGGTTGCGGGGACGCTCTCAACGCCGTTTCTCCATTGGCGCTTTGGCCTGCTACAAGCAGGGCGAACGCTCACGGCTGATCTACCGGCCCAAGCGGCACGTCGGCAGAGGCGGGCGAGTACCTTCGTGGCCGCTGACGGGGGCGCGGGTTGCGTCCAGAGAAGTGGTGTACGGGTTCGACCTGATCCGGGGGTTTGCTCCGGCATCGGGATGGTGTCCGCGTAGATGAACGGCCACCGGCTGATCTTCGAAGTGTCGAAGCCTCGAAGGAGATCAGCACGATGACCGCACCCGACAGTCTGCCCCTGCACGCCCTCGCGGAGGACAACCTCGCTTCGGCGAGTCCCGATCTGCTGCGCGCGATGGTCAAGACGTTCGCCGACGCACTCATGTCCGCGGAAGCCGATGCCCTCTGCAATGCCGCATATGGGCAGGTCAGCGACGAGCGCGTCAACCACCGCAACGGATATCGCCCACGCGAGTGGGACATGAGGGCCGGCACTGTTGAACTGGCCATCCCCAAGCTCAGGTCGGGGAGTTACTTCCCGCACTGGCTCCTCGAACGACGCCGCAGGGCCGAACAGGCCCTCATCAGCGTGGTCGCCACCGCCTACCTGCTCGGCGTGAGTACACGCCGGTCGAGAAGGTCGCCGAGTCCCTCGGCGTCACCAAGCTGTCGAAGTCGCAAGTCTCGGCGATGGCCAAGCACCTCGATGAGCAGGTGGCCGCGTTCCGCAACCGGCCGCTGGACCAAGGCCCTTACGCGTTCGTCTGGTTCGATGCCCTGACCCAGAAGGTCCGCGAGGGCGGCCGGATCATCAACGTCCACGCCCTCATCGCGGTCGGCGTCAACGCCGACGGGCACCGCGAGATCCTCGGCATCGACGTCGCCACCGCCGAGGACGGCGCCGGCTGGCTGGCCTTCCTGCGCTCATTGATCGCCCGCGGCCTGTCCGGCGTCCAGCCGGTGACTTCCGACGCCCACGCCGGCCTCGTCGATGCCATCGGCGCGGTCCTGCCGGGCGCTTCCTGGCAGCGGTGGCGCACGCACTACGCCCGAAATTTGCTCAGTCAGGTTCCGAAATCGGCCCAGCCGTGGGTGGCCACATTGCTGCGGACCGTCTTCGAACAGCCCGACACCGACGCCGTGAAGGCGCAGATGCGGCACGTCCTGGACGCCCTGGAAGCCAATTTCCCCAAGGCCGCAGCCCACTTGGACACCGCCCAGCACGACCTGCTGACCTTCACCGCGTTCCCGCGTGAGAGCTGGCGTCAGATCTGGTCGAACAACCCGCAGGAGCGGCTGAACAAGGAGATCAGGCGTCGCACCGACGTGGTCGGCATCTTCCCCGACCGCAGCGCCCTGATCCGGCTCGTCGGCGCGGTCCTGGTCGAGCAGAACGACGAGTGGACCGAGGCCCGCCGCTACATGGGACTCGACCTGCTGGCCAAGGCCCGCCTCCACCCGATCGAGTCAGAAACCGACGACACCGCCCTGCCCACCGAACTCACCGCATAGCCTCAAATACGAGATCACCGAGTGGCCGTCAATACACCACTCCCGCAGACGTGACCCGCCTCCATTCTGGCCAAGGCGGGACCATCCCCGCAGGCGCGGGGAGCACAACAGGCGCCGACTCACTGATGTCATACAGGAGGGACCATCCCCGCGGGGTCTGATGCAGGTTCGGGTGACAGGTTTGGTCACGCGACCTGGAGGGCCGGTGTGGTCATGACGGTCTCGAATTCGACGGGTGTCAGTCGGCCGAGTGCGGCTTGTCTGCGGCGTCGGTGGTAGGTCCGCTCGATCCAGGTCACGATCGCGATCCGCAGTTCCTCACGAGTGGTCCAGCTCCGACGGTCGAGGACGTTCTTCTGCAGCAGGCTGAAGAAGGACTCCATGGCCGCGTTGTCGCCGGCCGCTCCGACCCTCCCTATGGATCCGGCCATCCGGTGACGGGCGAGAGCCCAGACCCTCGCCCTGGCCGTGGTGATCTTCGTCGTCAACGGTACGCTGCTGGCGACTGGCCGGCTGAAGTCCTTCGCTCTCATCCCGGGCATGTTCTTCGGCTTCGCCTCCCTCTTCGCCACGTACTTCGGCGGCTTCGGCTACGACGCCGGCCACCTGGACGCCGCCTTCGTCAGCTCCGCCGCGATGTGCGCCCTCGGCCCCCTCTGCGCCACCCTCGGCCTACGGCTGATGCTCGCACCCCCACCCACCGCGCCCGAGCCCGTGGCGCAGTTCGGGGTGGAGGAGGTGACAGCCTCGGTCAACGAGGCGCCCGCCTGACACAACTGCTCGCGCACACCGCCTCGCAGGGCGGGCCGACCACCGGCCGCCCTGCGAAGGCTTGGGGCAAGCTCGACGCACTGGCAGCTGTTACCGCGAATCTCCACGCCGAGGACCAAGCCCTCCGGAAAAGGGCGGAAGAGAGTCGACAAGCTGTCTGCCCGGACGCCGGGGCGCGGTTTCTGGCGGCGCGGTAGGTGCTCGTCATGCCTGCGCCCGCCTCGCACACCGGGTGAACTGATATCGCTTCACCTCACTCAGGACCAGGTCGGTCCTCGGCCCACCGATGTGGCTGGTGCCCCGAGACCGGCCGTCCGCCCGTCGCGAGGAGTCCCCGCGCCGCTTTCTCACCGTCTTCACCGCCACGCCAACGGGCTGCGCGACGCCCCCGCTCGACCTGCCGTCGGCGGACGCCAGAACGATCCGTGCCCGTTCAGCCGGCCGCCGATCCGGTCATGCCGCCCGCCGAATCAGCTCCGCACGCTCGTCCTTGAACTGCGGATTTCCACGGAGGACGGAACCGGATGCGACATGCCAGCAGGTCCAGTTACCGACCCCGGAATCTCTTCCACGTCACGTTGGATCGTCCGACCGACCGCACATGCGCTCTCGCCTCTTGACGCTGCACCACGGACCGTTTGACACTCTCGAAACACAACATCACATTGTCGAAATGCCGCACCGTCGGCCTTTCTCTGCCCCGATTACCCGTGGAGGAAAAACCGCCGATGTTGCATCGATTTGTCATGTCTAGAGCAAACTGGAGTGCGCCCCGGAGCGGGTCCCGGTGGCCCAGGCTCGCAGCGGTTGCCCTCGCCGCGATGTGCATGACGCTGCTGCCGACCACCGCACACGCCACGAACCCGGCAGCCACCGCGGGCTCCTCGGAGATCACCGACGGCCTCGCCCTCTGGTACAAACTCGACGCGGCCTCCGGCCAACTGGCTGCCGACTCCTCGGGCCACGGCCGGGACGGCACCGTGAACGGCACCGCCGGCTGGAACGCCGGCGACGGCCTCACCCTCAACGGGTCCGACACCTACGTGAAGGTGCCGGACAACATCTTGAGCGGCATGAGCGCGATCACCGTGTCACTGGACGTGCAGATCGACCCCGCGCAGGCCAGTCCTTACTTCATCTACGGATTCGGCAACTCCAGCGGCTCCAACGGCAACGGCTATCTCTTCACCACCGGCAACACCTTCCGTACCTCCATCGCTTCGGGCAACTGGTCGACCGAGCAGACCACCGCGCCCGCCGCCTCGTACAACCTGCCGCGCACCGTGTGGAAGCACCTCTCCTACACGCAGACGGCAAGCGGCACCGGCGTGCTCTACGAGGACGGTGTGGAGGTCGCCCGCAACACCGCCGTCAGCATCACGCCGGGTTCGATCGGCGGCGGCACCACTACCGCCAACTTCATCGGCCGCTCGCTCTACTCCGGCGACAAGTACTTCAAGGGGAGGATCAAGGACTTCCGGGTCTACGACCGGGCGCTGGACGCCTCCGAGGTCGAGCAGTTGGCGCTGCCGATCGCCACGGACGGGGTCGCGCGGGACAAGGCCGCGCTGAGCCTCGGCGACGGCACCGGCGCCGTCGTGTCGGACCTGACGCTGCCCACCGCCGGTACGGCGGGCGGCAGTTCGATCAGCTGGTCCAGCGACGCGCCGTCCGTGGTGTCGGCGACCGGCGCCGTCACCCGCCCTGCGAGCGGTGAGCCCGATGGTCACGCGACGCTCACCGCGACGCTGAAGAAGGGCGCGGTGACCGACACCAAGTCCTTCGACATCACCGTGCTGGCGGACTTCGACGACCAGCACGCCGTGGACCGGGCCGCAGCCTCGCTGACCGTCCCGAATATCGACGACGTACGCGGGAATCTGACGCTGCCCGCGAACGGCGACTACTCGACCGCGGTCGAGTGGTCGTCCGCCGACCCGTCCGTCGTCTCCGCCGAGGGAGTGGTCAACCGCCCGGCCGCGGGCGAGGGTTCGACCGCCGTCGAGCTGACCGCGACCGTCAGGCGCAACGACGCGTTCACAACCCGTACGTTCATTGCCAAGGTGCCCCAACTGCCGGTGACGGAAGCCAAGTCCGGCTACCTCTTCAGCTACTTCACCGGCGAGGGAACCGCCGACGGCGAGCAGGTCCACTTCGGGCTGAGCAAGGGCAACGACCCGCTGAAATGGCGGGAGATCAACAACGGCAACCCGGTGCTGACCTCGACGCTGGGCGAGAAGGGGTTGCGCGACCCGTTCATCATCCGCTCTCCTGAAGGCGACAAGTTCTACCAGATCGCCACCGACCTGCGGATCTACGGCAACGGCGACTGGGACGCCGCGCAGCGCACCGGCAGCCGGGCGATCATGGTGTGGGAGTCGACCGACCTGGTGCACTGGACCGACCAGCGGCTGGTGACGGTCTCGCCGAAGGAGGCCGGCAACACCTGGGCCCCGGAGGCCTATTACGACAAGTCCCTCGGCTCGTACGTCGTCTTCTGGGCGTCGAAAATCTACGACAACGAAGCGCACACAGGCGACACCTACAACCGCATGATGTACGCCACCACCCGTGACTTCCGTACCTTCAGTAAGCCCAAGGTGTGGATCGACCGCGGCTACTCGGTGATCGACTCCACGATGATCGAGCACGACGGCCAGTACTACCGTTTCTCCAAGGATGAGCGGAACAACACCTCCTCCTCCCCGAACAGCAAGTTCATCTTCGAGGAGAAGGCCGACTCGATCCTCGACACCGACTACGCCTCCGTGGCTGAGGGCATCGGCAAGGGCGCGATGAGCGCAGCCGAGGGACCGCTGGTCTTCAAGTCGAACACCGAGGAGAAGTGGTATCTCTTCCTCGACGAGTTCGGGGGCCGCGGCTACATACCGTTCGAGACGACTGACCTCGACTCGGGCGTCTGGACCCCGTCCACCGACTACTCGCTGCCGTCGTCGCCACGCCACGGAACCGTGCTGCCGGTCACCGAGGCCGAGTACAACCGGGTGCTGCGCGCTTATCAGCCCGACGAGCTGGTGGAGAGCGCCGAGGATGTGACGGTCTCCACCGCCATCGGCAGCGCGCCGGTGCTGCCCGCGACCGTCATCGCCAAGTACGCCGACGGCATCACCCGCCCGGTCGCCGTGACCTGGGACGACGTCCCGGCGTCGGCATACGAATCGGCCGGGACGTTCACCGTGAACGGCACCCTGCCGGACGGCGCCACACTCCACGTCCAGGCCCATGTCACGGTGTCCAAGGACGGCGGCACCGACATCCCGTCGGGACTGGTCCTGCGCTACGACTTCGACGAGACGTCCGGCAACGTCGTCCGGGACTCCAGCGGCCACGGCAACCACGGCACCTACGTCAACACCCCGGCCTTCGGAACTGGCGTGCACGGCGGTTCGTTCGTGATGAGGGGCGGCTCCAGCTCCTCCACCACCTCGCCGTACGTCAAGATCCCCAACGGCGTGCTGAAGGACACCGACAGCATCACCGTCTCCACCTACGCCAAGTGGGATCCGACGGCGACAGCGGTCAACCAGTGGCTCTTCGGCCTCGGCCCGGACAGCGACAAGTACCTCTTCGCGACACCGTCGAACGGCGGCGGGAGTCTCTACTCGGCCGTCACCACCGGAAGTTGGGGCGCCGAGTCGAAGCTGTCGGCGGGCTCGAAGCTCGCCGCCGGCGAGTGGAAACACATCACCGTCACCCTCAACGGCGCCACCAGGACCGCGGTCCTCTACCTCAACGGCGTGCAGGTGGCCAAAACCACCGGGGTGACCATCAAGCCGTCGGACCTCTACGACGCCTCGAAGGGCTACAGCGGCTACATCGGCAAGTCGCTGTACGCCGCCGACCCCTACTTCGCCGGCCAGGTGGACGACTTCCGGATCTACAACCGCGCGCTGTCCGCGGCCGAGGTGCTGGAGCTGAGCGGCAACACCACCGGTATCGCCAGTGCCACGCTGCCCGAGCTGAAGACCGACGCGATCGTCACCGACACCCAGAGCCGGATCGTGCTGCCGGCCAAGGAAGGCACTGAACTCGCCGCCCTGGCACCGGAGTTCACCCTGGCCAACGATGCGACCATCAGCCCCGCCTCCGGCACGGTCCGGAACTTCACCAAGCCGGTCAGGTACACCGTCACCGGCTCGGACGGCGCGACCCGCGTCTGGACCGTACAAGCGATTGAAATGAAGAGCCCGGTGCTGCCCGGTCTCAACGCCGACCCGGACATCGTGGTCTTCGGCGACACCTTCTACATCTATCCGACCACCGACGGGTTCCCCGGCTGGAGCGGCACCCAGTTCAAGGCGTACTCCTCCACCGACCTGGTGCACTGGACGGACCACGGCGTCATCCTCGACCTGGGTCCGGACGTCTCCTGGGCCGACAGCCGGGCCTGGGCGCCGACGATCACCGAGAAGAACGGCAAGTACTACTTCTACTTCTGCGCTGACGCCAACATCGGCGTCGCCGTCTCGGACTCCCCGACCGGTCCGTTCAAGGACGCGCTCGGCAAACCCCTCCTCGCGGCAGGCACGTTCAGCGGCCAGATGATCGACCCGGCGGTCTTCACCGACGACGACGGGACGTCGTACCTCTACTTCGGCAACGGCGGCGCGTACGTCGTCCCGCTGAACGACGACATGATCTCCCTGGACACCTCCAAGGTCGCCACGATCACTCCCGACGGTTTCCGGGAGGGCGCGTTCACCATCAAGCGGCACGGTGTCTACTACTTCATGTGGTCGGAGAACGACACCGGCGACGAGAACTACCAGGTCGCGTACGCCACCGGCAGCTCGCCGATGGGCCCCTGGACCAAGCGCGGCGTGATCCTGTCCAAGGACCTGGCGCTCGGCATCAAGGGCACCGGCCACCACTCGGTGGTCCGGGTCCCCGGCACCGACGACTGGTACATCGCCTACCACCGGTTCGCCATCCCGGGCGGCGACGGCACCCACCGCGAAACCACCATCGACAAGCTGGAGTTCGACGCCGACGGCCTGATCAAGACGGTGGCCCCCACCCTCACCAGCATCAAGCCGGTGACCGTCGCGCATGCCGGTCCCGACGCCACTGGAGCGGAGGGCGGCGCCATCGCCCTCACCGGCACCCTCTCCGGCGCGGACGCCACCCCGAAGTGGAGTGTTGCATCCGGAGCCCCGTGCACCATCGTCCGCGCCAGGACCCTCACCCCCGCCATCACCTGCACCGACAACGGCACTTACGAGGTCACCCTCACCGGCGGCCGCAGCAGCGACACCCTCACCGTCACCGTCACCAACGCGGCCCCGGTGATTCGCGACGCCACCGGACCCGCCAAGCCGGTATCGGTGGGCGCGAAGATCACCCTCACCACTCACTACACCGACCCGGGCAGCAGCGACACGCTCACCTGCTCGGTCGACTGGGCCGACGGCACAGCCCCGACGTCCTGCCGCGCGGGCCACACCTACCGCAAGGCCGGCATCTACCACCCGACCGTCACCGTCACCGACGACGACGGGGCCGCCACCTCCAGGACTCTCACCGACCTGGTCGTCTACGACCATGCGGCCGGCTGGGCCGTGGGCAGCGGCGCCTTCGCCTCGCCGGCCGACGCCTACCCCGCGTCCCCTCGGCTGACCGGAAAGGCAGCCTTCTCTTTCTCCCTCTCCTACGGCAGGAACGCCACCACCCCCACCGGCAGGGTCGCCTTCGACTTCAAGGCGGCGGGCCTCAAGTTCCGCTCCACGTTGTCCGATTGGCTGGTGGTCACCGGCTCGCGCGCCCGCTATCAGGGGTCTGGCACCCTTAACGGCGTCAAGGGCTACGGCGTCAGCATCACCGCCACCGACCACCCGGACACCTTCCTCATCAACGTGTGGAGGAAGTCCACCGGCGCCACCGTCTACGCCGGCCCCACCGCGGCACTTGCCTGCGGCATCACCATCGGCCACCACCCGGCGGCGCACTGACCGCCCCGGCCCCAGCCGCCGGACGGCCCTGCGGCCCAGATCCGTCCGGCGCGCGTGCGCTGTCGACCACTGAACTTGAACCCGTGCTGTCGGAGCTGAGGTGCGTCAGATGCAGGCCCCTGACCTGCTGCACCGGATGTCCGAGCAAGTCCCCGACGGTGGTCGGGGAGGTTGAGGCTCCGCAGAGGGGGACCACCACGGTGAGGATGGCGAAGCCGTCGTCGCGGTGGTCGAGCAGGGCGGCCCGACGCTCGGTGTCGATCGACGCCCCGCAGCACGGACAGCCGATCTTCAGGGCCTGTCCGGTGCCTTGCCGGCCAGGTAGACCGTGTTGGTCGAGGTACCGCCCTGTAGCGGGTTGTCGAAAGCGACGACATGGGCCGCTGTGTGCGCGAAGACCTCGGAGAGCGCGGAGGTGAACTGCGGGTCGGGCGGGTCGTTCGACCACAAGGCGAACACCCCGCCGGGGTGGAGGTGACCGGCGAGGGCGCGGAGCCCGGCGGGCTGGTAGAGCGCCGCGTGGCGTGGGTGGAGCACATGGCGCGGCGAGTGGTCGACGTCCAGCAGGATGGCGTGGAAGCGGCGGCCCGGCTCCGTGGGGTCGAGACCGCACGGACCGGCGGCCAGTGCGAAGAAGTCTCCGTGCAGCAGTTGGCAGCGGGTGTCCGAGGTCAACCGGGCTCCGAGGGGGACCAAGCCCCGCTGATGCCAGTCGATGACTTCGGCGAGCGCATCGATCACCGCCAGTGTCCGCACCCGTGGATCATCCAGGACGGCGTGGGCGGTGTAGCCGAGTCCGAGTCCGCCGACGGCTACGTCCAGTTCGGTGTCCGGCAGTTTGGCCAGGGCGAGTTCCGTGAGCGCGATCTCGCCGGTAGTGAAGAGGCTGGACATCAGGAACTCGTCGCCAAGCTTTACCTCGTACACGTCATCCCCCGAGACCGGGTGGCGGCGCCGACGCAGACTGATCTCTCCGATGGGCGTCGGTTGCCAGTCGATCTCCTCGAAGCGCAGGCCCATCCGTTCACCTTTCTGACGTGCGTGGAGGCACGGTGCTGTTGCGCATCGAAACATACTCCGCCCCGGCGTGGGAGCCGGGCGCTGATGAAGTGACGGCCCGGTCGGGCGCCGCGACCGGCGACGTGCGGTTGGAAGTGGAGAGCGCGCCGGTCGAAGATGTAGCTACCGACGGCGGAGGACCACATCGTGTCGCCGCACACGCCGGCACGATGTGGGCGGTGGACGGGGCCACCGGCCGACCGGTGTCGAAGGTCTTTCCCCACGGAGGCGTTCACCACACGCCGACGGCGGTCGGCGGAAGCGTGCACGTGGGCAACAACAAAGGCCTGGTCGCTATGGACGCGGCGACGGGAGAGGCAGCATGGGGCGGCGCCTTTGGTGCGACTCGGCGGCTGTTGCTCTGGTGTTGACGTGGGTTGCCTGTGGCGGGTGCGGTTTGGTGGCTCCGGTGTCGGGTTTGTGTCTTTTTATGCTGCTTTGGTGTTTGGTTCCGCTTTTGTGCTGGCGTCTGGCTGCGTTGCTGTGTCGCCTGTGCCTGCTGTTGTGTCTGTGCCTGTGCTGTTTGTGTTGCTGTTTGTGTTGCTGTGTGTGGTGAGGGTGGCGATGGTGTGTGCTCGTTGGGGGGTGAGGTTGAGGGTGGTGAGGGTGGCGGGGTGGGTGATGGTGGGGAGGGTGTGTTGGAGGAGGGTGGTGATGGTGGTGGGGAGGTTTTGGTAGTTGGTGGTTGCTTGGGACATGGCTTGGATGCCGGCGAAGGCGCCGACGAGTATTTGGGCGGTTTCTTGGGGGTTGACGTGGGGGAGGAGTTCGCCTTGTTGTTGGGCTTGGGTGAGGAGGTTGGTGACGATGGTGGTCCAGTGGTGGAAGGGGGCGGTGCGGTCGAGTCCGTCGGCGCGTTGGTCGAGGGTGAGGCGGACGCCGGCGCGGACGAGGGGGTCTGTTTGGAGGCGGTGGGCGTGGAGCATGGTGGTGTCGATGAGTTCTTGGGTTTTGCAGGGGTGTGGGGGGACGGTGAGGTTTTGGTCTTGTCCGGCGAGGACGCCTTGGGCGAGTTGTTCTTTTGATTTGAAGTGGAAGTAGAGGGCGCCTTTGGTGACGTTGGCGGTGGTGAGGATTTCGCTGATGGTGGCGGCTTGGTAGCCGCGTTCTTCGAAGACGGTGGCTGCGGCCATGAGGATGGTGTGGCGGGTGCGGATGGCGCGGTCTTGTTTGGGTTGTGGCATGGGGTGGCTTTCTTTCGGTGCGGGTGGGGTGCCCGCGGTTAAAAATACCGTCCAGTTCGTATAGTCTACGGGGTTTGGTGGGGGGTCCGGGGGGTTGTGCGGTGATCGGTTGCCGGGTGTGTGGTGGGCGGGTGTGGGGTGTGGGGGTGGGTTTCTGCGGGTGAACCCACATTTTTTGCGGCGATTTGTCCGCATCTGTGTCTGATTGTTTTGTGTGGGGTGGGTTTTTTGTTGTAGGGGTGGGTTCGGTTGCCGGGCGGGTTTGTTTCTGTGGTCCGGCCGGTGGGTGTGGGTGGGGGTGTTCTGTCCGGCGGGTGGGGGTGCCGGGTGGTGCCGGGTGGTTTGTGGTGGGCCGTTGTGCTGGTGGTCCGGGGTGTGGTGGCCGGCCGGGCGGGGGTGTGGTGCTGGCCGGGCGGTGGGTGTGTGGGGTGGTGGGGTCTGAGGGGGTGCTGTTCGGGGTCCGGTTCGCGGCCGGCGGGTTTTCCCGGCCGGGCGGTCGGCGGTGTTCGGCGGGGGTGCGGTTCGGGGGCGGGCGCGGTGGTGCGGGCGGGAAGGCCCCGGGGCGTGTCGTGGTGTCCGTGGGTGTGTCCGGTGGCGGGGCGGACTGTCCGGTGGCGTGGGTGTCCGGTGTCGGTCCGGGGCGGGGTTTTCGGTTCGGTCCGTGGCGTGGTGGCCGGTGGGGGTGTGGTTGGCGGGGGTGGTGGCCTGTGGGGGTGTGGTCGTGCTGGTCCCGGTGGGGGTGGGGTGCGGGGTCGGCCGGGGGTGTGGTGGGGGTGGTGGCGGGGGTGTTAGGGGGTGGTGGTGGTGATGGTGGAGTGGAAGACGGGGCGGTTGTTCTGGTGGCAGGTGATGTGGATGGTCTGGTGGGGGGTGGGGCGGGTGGTGGTGGGTGTGGGGGTGGGGTGGGTTTGGAGGTGGCAGGGGGTGTCGAGTTCGGCGTAGTTGGTGAAGGTGGTGGTGAGGGTGAGGGGGAGGGTGGGGTGGCCGAGGTGGGCGGTGGTGGCTTGGCGGGCGGCTTCGAGGAGGACCATGCCGGGGATGTGGTCGACGGGGTGGTCGAAGAGGACGGGGTGGCGGGTGTCGGTGCGGAGTTGCCAGGTGTGGGGGTGGGGGGTGGGGGTGAGGACGACGTCGGTGGGGGAGGTGCGGCCGACGGTCTGGGGTGCGGTGGGGGCGGTGAGGGGGAGGGGGGTGGTGTGGGTGCGGTTGCCGCGGAGGCGCCTGTAGACGGCGGGGGGTGTGCAGGTGCAGGAGGCGTCGGCGCGGGCGAGGGTGTGGCCGTCGCGGCGCAGGGTGCTGGTGTAGCGCAGGGCGGCGGTGCGGCCGCGGCGGCGGGTGATGTCGGAGCAGGTGACGTCGATGGTGAGGGCGGCGGGTGCGGGGCCGACGTGGAGGTGCGCGGGGTCGAGGGTGAGGGTGAGGTCGTGCATGACGAAGTTGTGGTCGAGGGGGACGCCGTATTCGGTGTGGGCGAGGAGGAGTCCGCTCTGGCGGATGGTTTCTGCGGCGATGAGGGGGTCGTGGCGGCCGTTGATGGGGGTGAAGAAGGAGTGGGCGCGGGGCCATTGGGCGCTGACGGTGAAGCGGTCCTGGCCGGTGCGGTGCCAGTCGGTGAGCAGGACCTCGGCGACGGAGGCGCGGTGGACGAACTCCTTGGGGACGGTCCGGGTCAGGGAGAGGTGACCGAAGGCGTCCTGGCCCGCTGACACCCCGGCACCCGCGGCACCCGCGGCACCCGCGGACATCCTGTCCCCGGCGCCCGCGGGCATCCCGGTGCTCCTTGTGTCCGCGGTGCCTGCGGGCATTGCGGTGCGGGTGGTGTTCGTGGACGGTCCGGTGCCCGTGGTGCCCGTGGTGCCCGTGGTGCCCGTGGTGCCCGTGGTGTGCGTGGTGTGCGTGGTGTGCGTGGTGTGCGTGGTGTGCGGGGCGGGTGGTGCGGTGTCCGGGGTGTGTGCGGGTGTGGCTGGTGGTGCGGTGTCCTGCGGGGCGGGTGCCGTGGTGCGGGCCGGGCGGTGGGTGTGGAATGTGGGTGCGGACATGGTTCCCCCTGGGGCCGGGATCGGGACGGATCGGGTGAGGTGCGGTGCCCCGCGGTGTCCCGCCGTACGCGACGGGACGGGGTGGGGCGGGGTGGGGCGTGCGGTGCCGTGTCGTGCAGGGCGGTGCGGCAGCGTGGTGCGGCGGTGCGGTGCACTCGTGCGGTGCCGTGCGGTGCGGTGTGACGCGGTCTCCGGACCAGAAGATACATACCACTCGGTTTTCTTTCTAGGGGTATCGGGGCTTCCGGGGGCACGAAATGCGGAGGGGGCCGCTCCGTGCCGGATGGCCGGAACCGTGCCGGGGGGCGTGGCGCCGGGCTTCGGGGGGCCGGTGGTGTGCGCGGTGCGGCGCGGCGGGCGGCGGCCGGCCGGGGCGGGGTGCGGGGGCATCCCGGACCGGTTGCGGCGGGGGCGGTGCGGGGTGGTTCTCGAGCGGGGCGGGAGTGGTCCTCCAGTGCGCCGGCGCAGGGTGGCCGCACGTCGGGAAGAAGGGAGTGCGGGCCGGGTGAGCAGCGCGGAGAGTGTTTTCCGGGTGGAGCGCGGGCGGGCGAGCCGGGAGGAGCTGGCGGCGCTGTGCGCCGTGCTGTGCGCGGTGCTGGCCGCCCGCGCGGACGACGGCGGCGACGGCGGCGACGGTGGCGGAGACGGCGGCCGGGTGCGGGGTCAGGCGTGGCACCGGGGGCGGGCGGGTGCGGTCTACCGGCCGCCCCGTGCCTGGCGGTGACGGCCCGGCGGGCTGCCGGGGTGGCCGGTTCGGTGGGTGCGTTTCCCGCCCCCTCATGTAAACCACGCATGCGGTTTGTTACGGTGGGGTGGCATCGTCCGGCCGCGCGGTGGGGGAGGGGTACGCCGTGAAGGGTTGCCGGCGTCCTGTCCCGCCGGCCGGTGCGGGCGTCCGCCGTGCCCCGGGAGGACACCGGCACCCGCCCGCACCGCCCGCACCGCCCGCACCGGTCGGTCGGTCGGTCGGTCGGTCGTGGAGTCTTCCGGCGCCCCACGGCACGGCGCGCTGCGGTTCCCGGGGGTGCGGGGTGTTCTGGCGGCTTCCGGCGGTGCGGACTGTCCCGGGTGCGGGCGGGCGGTGCTGTTGGTGGTCCGGTGCCGGGTGGTGGCGCGGTGCGTGGTGCGCCCGGCCCGGTGTCCGGCACGGCGCGCCCCGCCACGGCCGGGCCCGGCGCCCGGCGGGGTGGGGGTCCTGTCCGGGCTCGGGGCGGCCCGCTGGTGCTGGATGTTGTCCGGTGGTGGCGGGCCTGCCGGGTGTGCTGCGGGGTGCCGGCCTGCGGTGCGGCGCGCGGGGTCTGCCCGCGGGGGGTCCGCGTGCCGCGGTGGCCGGGCGCCCGGGTGGCCGGGCGTTGGGTGTCCGGCGTCGTGGTGCCCGGGGGCCGGGTGCGGTCTGTCCGGTGCTGTCGCCGGCTGCGCCGCTGTGCGTACGGCGTCCGTCTTTTCTGTCTTCGGCCTGCGGTCCGGCTGTCTTCCGCCCGGTGTCCGGTGTCCGGCGGCGGTGTGTCCCTGCCGGGCGGATGCAGGGGGCGGTATGCCGGTGTGTCCGTCCGTTCCTGCTCTTTCCCGCGGGCCGGCGGGTGTGGCGGGTGTGGGGTTTCCCTTTGGTGTTCTCGGTTCGGTGACGGAGTGTTGGATGGTCAAGCAGGAGCGTGCGGCGCGTACCCGGGAGGCCCTGGTGCGGTCGGCGGCGGAGAGTTTCGCCGGTCAGGGGTTTGCCACCGCGTCGCTGGCGGTGATCAGTGCGGGGGCGGGGGTGAGCAGCGGGGCGCTGCACTTCCATTTCGCGGGCAAGGCGGAGCTGGCGGACGCGGTGGAGGAGTCCGCGGCGGACACCCTGCGGGTGCTGACCGGGCGGGTGGCGGGTGAGGAGGCGGGGCCGCTGCAGCATCTCATCGACGTGACGCACCGGCTGGCCGGGCGGCTGCGTGAGGACGTGGTGCTGCGGGCGGGGTTCCGGCTCGGCGGTGACATGACCCGGGTGCCGTGTGCGGATCTGCGTGCGCTGTGGCAGGGGTGGGTGGGGGAGGCGGTGCACCTGGCCGGGCGGGGCGGCGAACTGCGCCGGGGGGTCGCGCCCGCGGGGGTGGTGAGCGCGGTGGTGGCCGCGACGGTGGGGTTCGAGGTGCTCGGCGCGCGGGACACGGCGTGGCTGTCGCGGCCCGTGATCGCCCAGTTCTGGCGGCTGCTGCTGCCCACGCTCGCCCCGGTGGCACTGCACGCCGCCCTCGACACCGCCGGCACCACCCCCCGCCCCTAGACCGCCCGGCCACCCCCTCCCTCCCTCCTTCCCTCCCTCCCTTCACCCACCCGGCCCCGGCCCGCCCCGGCCCGCCCCGTCCCGCCTCTGCTTGCCCGGCTCGCCTTCTTCCGGTGATCCGCCGCACGGCCGGAACGGGCAGCACACTTCCGGCCGCACACCCCGCCCCCCGCCCCCCTGGGGATGCCCCGTCGGCACCCCCGGGGAGGGCGCCGGCTGCGGACCGGGGTCCGCCGTACGGCGGAGAGCGCGGCCGAAGGCCGGGACGGACGCCCCCGCCCCGCGCAACCCCCGTACGCCCTGAACACCCCGCACCCCCCACGCGCGGCGCACGCCCACCCCGCACATCCCCTCACCCCGCACATCCCCCCGCCCGGCATCCCCCGCACACCTGGCCCGGCATCCGGTGCTCCGTGTCCCGCGCCGGCTCCCGGCCGGGCGGTCCGCCCGTGCCGCGCCCCTGTCCTGCCGGCGTGTCCCGTGCGTGTCCTGCCCGTGCTTCCGGCGGGTGCGGGGGTGGCCGGATCTGTGCGTTCCCGGGGGCGGTATGCCCCCCGCACATTGACAAACCGTCCATGCTGTTTTTTTATCGAGGGGTTCGGGTGCCGTGCCGGCCCGGGCGTCGGGCGGTCCCGGAGTGCGGGGCCGTGTGCCTGCTGTCGTGGCGGCCTCGTGGGGGAGTTGAGTGTGGACATCGAAGTGCTGGGTGCGCTGGCGGTGCGTGAGAACGGTGTGTCGGTCGTGCCGACGGCGCCGAAGCCGCGGCGGGTGCTGGGCCTGCTGGCCCTGCGCGCCGATCAGGTGGTGCCGGTGGCCGCGCTGGTCGAGGAGCTGTGGGGGGCGATGCCGCGGCGCAGTGCGCGCACCACCCTGCAGACCTACGTCCTGCAGTTGCGCGAGCTGATCGGCGCGGCGCTGGCCGCGCCGGGGCGGCGGCCGCAGGCGGGGGAGCGGGAAGGCGGGGGCGAGGGCGCTGGGGGTGGTGGGCGGCTGGGGGCCAAGGATGTTCTGGCCACCGTGCCGGGCGGCTACCGGCTGCGCACCCGGGGCGGCACGGTCGACCACCGGGAGTTCGGGCGCCGTGCGGGGACCGGTTACCGGGCGATGGACGCGGAGGACTACGCGGGAGCGGCCCGCCGGCTGGCCGGCGCGCTGGAGCTGTGGAGCGGGCCGGCGCTGACCGGTCTGCAGGCCGGCAGCCAGATCGGCATGGAGGCCCGCCGGCTGGAGGAGGCCCGGCTGTGCGCGCTGGACCAGCGCATCGACGCCGACCTGCGCCTGGGCCGCCACCGCGAGCTGCTGCCGGAGCTGACGGTGCTGGTCAACCAGCACCGGATGCACGAGAGCCTGCACGGCCAGTTCATGGTGGCGCTGCACCGCGCGGGCCGGCGCGGCGAGGCCCTGGACGTCTACCAGCGGCTGCGCTCCACCCTCGTCGCGGAACTGGGCCTGGAGCCCTCCGCGCCGCTGGGCCGCCTGCAGCGCTCCATCCTGACCGCCCGCCCCGACAGCGCCCCCGTGACCGCCCCCGCCGCCGGCACGGCCCCCCGGCTCACCGCCCGCCCGGCCTGACCTCACCCGGCTCACCGCCCGCCCGGCCCGACCCGCGTGCCCCGGCCCGCCCGCCCGGCCTGGCCCGGCGGGCGCCCTCGGTTGCGCCCCCGGCTCCCGGCCCCCGGCTTCCCGGGTCCTGGCCCCCGGGTCCTGGTTCCGGCTCCGAATCCCGGCTTCCGACTCCTGGCCCTCGACTCCCCGGCTGCGGCGCCCGGCTCCGGCCCCCGGAGCCTGGTCCCGGGCGCCGTCCCGTCCCCCTGGGGGTGTCCTCCCGGTGCCGGCCCCCCCGGGGGGCTGTCCTCCCTGCACCAGCCCGCCCTCCTCTTCCCGGGTACCGGCCCGGTCCGCCCGCCCCGGGAGCCGTCCGCCCACCGGACTCGTCCGCCCACCGGACTGCATGCCCCCGGACCGCACATGCCCCCGCACCGCATGCCCCGGAGGGAAGAGTCCCCGCCCTCCGGCAGGCGCCCCCGTCGCACTGCTGCCCGCCCCGGCGCGCGGACGGCCGCCGTCCCGGACGCGGGCCCCGGCCCGTGCCCGCCTCTCCCGCGACGCCCTCCCCGCTCCTCTCCCGGACGGTTCTCCGGACCCCATTGCAAAGAACCGTCCACCCGGTATATTTTGGCGGCGTCCGCACCCCTGGGACGGTCCGCCCGGCCCCGCAGAACCTGTGCCGGGCCGCGCCGGAAGAAGCCGCGAGAAGCCGTAAGAGGGCTGGCAGAGGCAGAACTGACAGGCAGGCTGAAGGCGGGAGAAGGGGAGGGCGGAGGGGGAGAGGCCGTGCCGCGCAGAGCACGGTGCGGCGCGGGATGCCGTCCGCCTCCTCCCGCCTCCGCCCTCCCCCTCCGTCGCCGTCGCCGTCTCGGCCCCTGCGCCCTGCTTCCGTCTTCGCACGGTGCTCCGGTGTTCCGGTCTCCCGGTGTGCTCCGGTGCTCGCCGGTGTCCTCCGGTTCCGGGTTTCGGTGTTCCGTCGGCGGCGGGTGCGGTGCTGGGAGGGCGTGGTCCGGGACGAGATGGGGGAGGCCGGGGATGTCGGGTGACGTGCGGGCGCAGGTGGTGGTCGTGGGCGGGGGGCCGGTGGGGCTGCTGGTGGCGTGTGAGCTGGCGGGGTACGGGGTGCGCACGGTGGTGGTGGAGGAGCGGGGCGGGGTGTCGGCCCGGCCCAAGGCGACCACGCTGCACGCCCGGGCGGTGCAGAGCCTGGTGCGGCGAGGGCATCTGGCCGGCCTGCCCGGGGGGCGGGCGGCGCCGGCGGCGACGCGCTGCGGGTTCCATTTCGCGGGGATGCCCGGGCTGGACATGTGCGCGCCGGCCCTGGAGCCGCCGCCGGTCCTCAAGTGCGAGCAGGAGCAGTTGGAACGGCATTTCGAGATGCGGGCGCGGGCGGCCGGTGTGGTGATCCTGCGCGGCCTGCGGGTGACCGGAGTGCGCCAGGGGCCGGAGGGGGTACGGGTCACGGCCCAGGGGCGCCGGGGGGCGGTGACCTGCACGGCCCGTTACGCGGTGGGCGCGGACGGGGCGCGCAGCACGGTGCGCGAGCAGGCGGGCTTCGCCTGCCGCAGCTACCCGGCCACGGTCTCCGCGCTGGCCGGCGACGTACTCCTGGAGGAGCCCGGCGCCCTGCGCCCGGGCTGGCACCGCACCGAACGCGGCTGGATCGTCGTCAAGAACGTCACGGAGCCTCAGGCCGTCACGCAGACCGGGGCCGCTATGGAGACCGGGGCCGTCACGGGGGCCGAGGCCGTCGGGGAGGCCGGGGGCGGCGTCGCGGGGGGCGGGGGTGTGCCGTCCGGTGCGGTCCGTCTGCGGACCCTCAACTGCTCGGGTGCGCACCGCGGGCGGCAGGTGCCGCCCACCCTGGAGGAACTGCGCCGGGAGGTCGCCTGGATCACCGGGCGGGAGGTCGCGATGGGGCGGGCGCGCTGGCTGAGCCGGTTCAGCGACTTCAGCCGTATCACCCGCTCCTACCGTGCGGGGCGGATCCTGCTGGCGGGGGACGCGGCCCATGTCCACTTCCCGATCGGCGGCCAGGGCTTGAGCGCGGGTGTGCTGGACGCCCTCAACCTCGGCTGGAAACTGGCCCTGGCCGTCCGCGGCGCCGCGGCGCCGGGCCTGCTGGACACCTACGACCTGGAACGCCGCCCCGCCGCGCAGCGGGTCATCGACAACACCCGCGCCCAGCTCGCCCTGATGCGCCCGGACGCCGGCCTGGACCCGCTGCGCACCCTGTTCGGCGAGCTGCTGGCACGGGGCGGGGAGGGCGAGGGCGGGGTGCTGGCCTCGATGGTCAGCGCCCAGGACACGGTGCTGCCCGCGCGCGCCCCCGATCCCTCGCCCTGGGAGGGACGGTTCCTGCCCAACACCGAACTGGCCACCGGGCAGGGCCGCACCGACGTGATCGGCCTGCTGGCCGCCGGCCGGCCGCTGCTCCTGCTGTCCGACGCGGACGGCGGCGGCCGCTGGGAGGCGCAGGCACGGCCGTGGGCCGGGCTGCTGCGGGTGGTGCGGGTCCAGGGGCCGGCCGCCCTGCCGGGCGGGGCGGTCCTGGTGCGGCCGGACGGATACGTCGCCTGGGCGGCCGGCGCCGGCCCCCTCGCCCCCGCCCTCGGCGCCTACTTCCGCCGGGACGCCGGCCGGGAACAGGAGCAGCCGGACACCCCCGCCACCGGGACGGCCCCCGCCACCGGGAGCGGGGCGGCCGCCGGCACCGCGACGCGGCGGCGGGACACAGGTGCGGACACGGACACGGACACGGACACGGATGCGGACACGGACACGGATGCGGGTGCGGGTGCGGGTGTGGTGGCCGGAGTGGGGGCGGGGGCGGGGGATGCGGCGCCGGGCGCGGTCAGGTGAGGGGGGCCTGCCCCGGCACGCCGACCGTGTCGTGGAGCTGCTCCTGGACCCGGGCGCCCCTGGTCTCGGAGAGGTCCACCGCGGCCAGCACCGGGGGGATCACGACGGACGGCAGCACGTGCCGCAGCAGGCCGGTGACCCGGCGCGGCAGGTCCTGGTAGCCGGACAGGGACCGGGAGAGGGCCTGGATTCCGGCGAAGGCCCCCACCAGGACGCCCGCGGTCTGGGCCGGCACCACGTGCGGCAGCAGCTCGCCGCGCTCCCGCGCCTGTTCCAGCAGGCCGGTGCCGACCTCGCCCCAGCGCCGGAAGGATCCGCCGCGGTCGAGCCCCTCGGCCTGCTGGTCGAGCGCGAGCCGCGCACCGGCCCGGACCACCGGGTCGGTGCGCAGCCGGTGGGCGTGCAGGACCACGGTGTCCACCAGTTGCTGGACGGCGCACTCGGGGCCCACCGCGGGCAGCCGGCCGTCCTGCTCGCGGATCACCCCCTCCGCCAGATCCTCCTTGGAGGGGAAATGGAAGTAGAGCGCACCGCGGGTCACCCCCGCCCGGGCGAGGATCTCGCTGATCGTCGCGGCCCGGTAGCCGCGTTCCTCGAAGACCCCGGCCGCCGCGGCGAGGATCGCCTGGCGGGTGAGGATCGCCCGGTCCTGCATCGCCGCCCCCGGTCCTCCGTGTCCGACGGGCCCGAAGGCCCAATAAAAACCGTCCAGTCCGAATCTTATCGTGTCCGGCCCCGCCCCGGCAGACCGAACACCCCGCACACACCGCACCGCCCCCGGACCCCGGCCCGCCCCCGCCCGGCAGACCCGCCGGCCGGGAAACCGGAAGAAACCGGATAACGCGCGGCGAACAGCCGTAAAAAGAACCCGCGGAAAGAACCTGCGGAAAGAACCCGTGGAAGAGGACGGGACGGGCAGCGGAAGGGGCGCGGGCGCGGAGGAACGCGGGAGAAAGGAGAAAGGGGAAAAGAAATGAGGAAAGGGAGAGGGGACAAGGCGATGCGGGAGCGGATGAGGGAGAGGGAGAGACGGGCGGGGGCGGAAGGGGCGGGGGAGGGACGGGTGGTGGGGCATGGGTGAGGACGGGCGGCGGGCGCTGCCGCGGGCCGGGCGCGGCCGGGACCCGGTGGTCCTGGTGACGGGCGCGACGGGGACGGTGGGAGGGGAAGTGGTCCGCGCCCTGCCCGCGGGCCTGCGGGTGCGGGTCATGACCAGGGACCCGGCGAAGGCCGCGGGGGTCTTCCCGGGGGCGGAGACGGTCGCCGGGGACTACACCGACCCGCCGTCGCTGGCCGGGGCCCTGCACGGTGTGCGCACGGCGTTCCTGGTCACCGCCCGCGTCGACGGCGGCGACGACGCGGCCTTCGTCGCGGCCGCGGTGAAGGCCGGGGTGCGGCGGGTGGTGAAACTCTCCGCGGCGGCCGTCCTGGACCCCGGGGCCGACGACCTCCTCACCCGCCGGCAGCGCGCGAACGAGGACCTGCTGCGCGGCTGCGGCCTGCAGTGGACCCTGCTGCGCCCGCGCGCGTTCATGTCCAACTCCCTGTCCTGGGCGGCCCCCGTCCGCCGCGAGCGCACCGTCCGCGCGCTGTACGGGACCTCGCCCAACGCCTGCGTGGACCCCCGCGACATCGCCGAGGTCGCGGTACGGGCCCTGACCGAGGACGGCCACGCCGGACGCGCCTACACCCTGACCGGACCGCAGGCCCTGACCGCCGCCGGCCAGACCCGCGAGCTGGGCCGGCTGCTCGGCATCCCGCTGCGCTTTCAGGAACTGACCCCTGATCAGGCCCGCGCCGCGCTGAGCGGACGCTACCCGCCCCCGGTCGTCGAAGCCCTCCTGGCGAGCGCGGAACGCCAGCGGGCCGGCGCCAAGGCCCACGTCGAGGACACCGTCCGCACCCTGACCGGCCACCCGGCCCGCTCCTTCCGGACCTGGGCCCGGGACCACCTCGAAGCCTTCACCCCGCCCCCGGACGAACCCGGCCCCCACCCACAGACGCCGTAACACCCGCCCCCCGGACACGGAACCGGCCCCCCCGATCCGCCCCCTCCGGCAGGCCCGGGGAAGCCCGGCCCCGGCACCACGGAGTCCCGGCCCCGCGACCGCGACCTCCCCTGCCCCCGAACCTCTCTCTCCTCCCGCGGCCCCCGGGCAGGGCCTCCCACCGGACCGACACCTGCCCGGCGGGCCGACTCCCGTACCACCACGGCGATACGGCACGGCGGAGAGCAGCACACACGGCACCCCTCCCCAGCCCCGCCGCGCAGGAAAGGAGAGGGCAGTGGGAGGGGAGTCGGAGGAGGGTGGGAGGAGGCGGGGGCGCTGCGCGTGCCGGAAGGCGGGCAGCAGTCGTACGACACACAAGGCACCCGCGGCCGGAGCGGGCCGCCCGCCCGGAACGGCGCCGCACCGGACACCGAAGACACACCCACCCGGTCCGCTCCCCGACCGAACGCCCAAGAGACACCTTCCCTCCCGGGGAACAGCGGCCCACTACGGCCCCGGAGACGGCCACCGCCGTATGGGTCCGCCCGTCCGCAGCCGCGCCCCCGGCCCTGCCCTCGGGGTCTCTGCGCCGGTACCCGCCTCTGGCCTCCGCCTGCTTCCCGCCCGTGTACGGCCCCGGAAGCGGCCGCCCGCGCACGACGCCCCGCCCGCCCGCCGCGGCGTCCCCAGCCTCTCCTCGAGGTCTCCGCCCCGATTCCTGCCCTGTGCCTCCGCCTGCTTCCCGCCCGTGTACGGCCCCGGAGACGACCGCCCCCGCACCACGCCCCGCTTGTCCGCAGGAGCCCCGGTTCCCGCACCCCCAGGCTCCCCCGTTATCTTCTTCGCGGTTCCGCAATGGGACCGCTGGCCTCCGGGCCCGGCATGGCTGTTCCCCCCTGTCGAACCGATGACCTGGGGGGTGGTGCCACCGGGCCCGGGAGGCGCCGTTGGAGACGCTGATGAGAGGTCCGACTACCGCCCGGCCTGGCGCAATGCCCGGCAGTACGCGGGCGGCAGGTCTGCATAACGTGGATGCGCGCATACGACGCCAACGCCCCGGCCAGCACGCACGACATCCGTTCGGGAGGACGGCGTGAACGACAACGACGACATAGGCGTCATCCTCGGCCTGGACGTCGGCAAGAGCACCCATCACGGACACGGACTCACCCCGGCCGGCAAGAAGGTCTTCGACAAACCCCTGCCCAACACCGAGCCGAAACTGCGGGACGTCTTCGAGAAGCTGAAGGCCAAGTTCGGCACCGTCCTGGTGATCGTCGACCAGCCCGCCTCCATCGGCGCCCTGCCACTGACGGTGGCCCGGGATGCCGGCTGCAAGGTCGCCTACCTGCCGGGCCTGTCGATGCGGCGGATCGCCGATCTCTACCCGGGCGAGGCCAAAACCGACGCCCGCGACGCGGCCGTGATCGCCGACGCCGCCCGCACCCTGCCGCACACACTGCGCTCGCTGGAGGCGACCGACGAGATCACCGCCGAACTCACGGTCCTCGTCGGCTTCGACCAGGATCTGGCGGCCGAGGCCACCCGCACCTCCAACCGGATCCGCGGCCTGCTCACCCAGTTCCACCCCAGCCTCGAGCGGGTCCTGGGACCGCGTCTGGACCATCAGGCTGTGACCTGGCTGCTGGAACGCTACGGATCCCCTGCCGCTCTGCGAAAAGCCGGACGCCGCAAGCTGGTTGAGGTGATCCGGCCCAAGGCCCCCAGGATGGCCCAGCGGCTGATCGACGACGTCTTCGACGCACTCGACGAACAGACCGTCGTCGTTCCCGGCACCGGCACCCTCGACATCGTGATCCCCTCCCTGGCCCGCTCGCTCGGAGCCGTCCACGAACAACGCCGGGCCACAGAAGCCCAGATCACAGTCCTGCTGGAGGATCACCCTCTTTCGAAGGTCCTGACGTCGCTGCCCGGCGTCGGCGTCAGGACCGCCGCCACCCTGCTGGTCACCGTCGGCGACGGCACCAGTTTCCCCACCTCCGCCCACCTGGCCTCCTACGCCGGCCTCGCCCCGACCACGACGTCGTCGGGCACCTCCATCCACGGCGAACACGCGCCACGAGGCGGCAACCGGCAACTCAAACGCGCGATGTTCCTCTCCGCGTTCGCCGCCCTGCACGATCCCGCCTCCCGCACCTACTACGACAAATGCCGGGCCCGAGGGAAAACCCACACACAAGCCCTCCTCCGCCTCGCCCGCCAACGCATCAACGTCCTGTTCGCGATGCTCCGCGACGGCACCTTCTACGAACCCAGAACCCCACGCCTCGCTTGACGAAAGACATAGAGGCACCCCCCCGAGACCTCCCCGCCCCCTGCCCCGGGCTTCCGCCCCGCCCCCTGAGCACGCCACCACGACCCACGCCCGCCCCTCACCCGGAGCCGCCATCCCCTCCGGCAGTCCGCCCCCCCGGCAGTCCGCCATCCCACCCCTCCCCGGAGCACTGCCGTCTCAGGCGCACCCCGACCGGTCCTCAAGCGATCCCTCAGCGCTTCTCCAGTGGTCCGGCCGACGATGGCCGTGGGCCGCGAGGAGAGGAGTCAGGGGCCGGACCGGGGAAACGGCGGACACCGTAGGGCGGCGCGACCCGCCGGGCCCGGCGCCCGTGCCGGCCGCTCCCGCCCCGGTCACCGCCCCTCCCGCCCCCGCGGCCGGGCACCTCACAGCCCCGCCGTGCCGCCCCGCCCGCGCGGGGCGGCACGGCGGCCGCGGGACTTTGCCGCGGCCGCCCGGCACGGGGCCGTGTCCACCGCGCCCCGAGGGGCCTTGCACCCGCAGGAGAGGAAACCTCATGGACGGTTGCTTCCGCTCTCGATGGGACCGGGGCGGATCTCCTCTCCTCCTCCCGGCTGTCCCGGAAACGGACCAGGGATGACGATGACGACCGCGGCGACCACGACCCCGACGGCGACCCCGGCGGCGACGGCGGCGGCGTTCGCGCCGCTCACGGCAGGGCCGGGCGGCATGCACGCGCACGTGGCGGAGCTGCACGCGATCAGGGCCCAGGCGATGGCCGGGCCGAGCGAGAAGGCGACGGCGGCGCAGCACGCCAAGGGCAAGCTGACCGCCCGGGAACGCATCGACCTGCTGCTGGACGAGGGTTCCTTCCAGGAGGTCGAGCAGTTGCGCCGGCACCGGGCGACCGGGTTCGGGCTGGAGGCGCGCAAGCCGTACACGGACGGTGTGATCACCGGCTGGGGCACGGTCGAGGGCCGCACCGTGTTCGTGTACGCGCACGACTTCCGGATCTTCGGCGGGGCGCTGGGCGAGGCCCACGCCACGAAGATCCACAAGATCATGGACATGGCGCTGGCGGCCGGCGCCCCGCTGGTGTCGCTGAACGACGGCGCCGGCGCCCGTATCCAGGAGGGCGTCTCCGCGCTGGCCGGCTACGGCGGCATCTTCCAGCGCAACACCCGGGCCTCCGGCGTCATCCCGCAGATCTCCGTGATGCTCGGCCCGTGCGCCGGCGGCGCCGCCTACAGCCCGGCGCTGACCGACTTCGTGTTCATGGTCCGCGGGACCTCGCAGATGTTCATCACCGGCCCCGACGTCGTCAGGGCGGTCACCGGCGAGGAGATCACCCAGAACGGCCTGGGCGGCGCGGACGTCCACGCCGAGACGAGCGGCGTGTGCCACTTCGCCTACGACGACGAGGAGACCTGCCTCGCCGAGGTCCGCTACCTGCTGTCGATGCTCCCGCAGAACAACCGGGAGGCACCCCCGCGGGTGCGCACCGCCGACCCGGCCGGCCGGCGCGGCGAGATGCTGCTCAGCCACGTCCCGGCGGACGGCAGCCGCCCCTACGACATGACCGCCGTCATCGAGGAGATCGTCGACGACGGCGAGTACCTGGAGGTCCACGAGCGCTGGGCCCGCAACATCGTCTGCGCGCTGGCCCGCCTGGACGGCCAGGTCGTCGGCATCGTCGCCAACCAGCCGCAGACCCTCGCCGGCGTCCTGGACATCGGGGCCAGCGAGAAGGCCGCCCGGTTCGTGCAGTTGTGCGACGCCTTCAACATCCCGCTCGTCACCCTCCTGGACGTGCCCGGCTTCCTGCCCGGCGTCGACCAGGAGCACGGCGGCATCATCCGCCACGGCGCGAAACTCCTCTACGCCTACTGCAACGCCACCGTGCCGCGCATCTCGCTCGTCCTGCGCAAGGCCTACGGCGGTGCCTACATCGTCATGGACAGCCAGGCCACCGGCGCCGACCTCACCTACGCCTGGCCCGCCAACGAGATCGCCGTGATGGGCGCCGAGGGCGCCGCCGGCGTCATCTTCCGCCGCCGCATCGCCGAGGCCGCCGACCCCGAGGCGATGCGGCAGAAACTGGTCAAGGAGTACCGGGCCGAGCTGATGCACCCCTACTACGCCGCCGAGCGCGGCCTGGTCGACGACGTCATCGACCCCGCCGCCACCCGCGAGGTCCTCATCCGCTCCCTCGCCATGCTCCACAGCAAGCACGCCGACCTGCCCTCCCGCAAACACGGCAACCCCCCGCAGTGACCCCCGCCCCCGCCCCGCCCCCGGGGGTCCCTCCGGGCAGCACCCCCCCCGTGAACAGCACGATCGGTCTGTTTACGGCGTCCGACGGCGCCCGCGCAGCATCCGCACGGCGTCCGTGCGGCGTCCGGGAGTGCCCGCCGCAACCGTGCGACGGCCCCCTCCGGCGCGGCGGCCCGCCCCGCACCCGGCCGGCACCCCGGCCCGCCGCCCCGGCCCGGAGAACCCCGGTCCGGGAGAATCCGCAGCTCACCGACGGTCCATCGGCGGCCCGGCGCCGGATCGTCGGCGGCTCGCGGGGTACTGCCGGGGGAGTGGTGCCGGTCCGGCTGCACGATGCATCAAAACAGCGCAAGCGGTTTGGTATTGACAAACCGTCCGGACTGTTTTGTACTCGGGGTACCGGATGACGGCACACACCCACCGAGGGGGCGACGGCGTGCAGATCGACGTACTGGGCACATTGGATGTCAGGGAGAACGGGGTGTCGATCGCTCCGACCGCGCCGAAGCCGCGGCAGGTCCTGGCCCTGCTGGCACTGCACGCCGACCGGGTGGTGCCGGTGGCGGCCCTGGTCGACGAACTGTGGTCGGGCCGCCCGCCGCGCAGCGTGCGCACCACTCTGCAGACCTACGTCCTGCAACTGCGCGAACTCATCACCCTCGCCCTGCGCAGCCCCGGCCCCGACACCGGCATCGGCGCGGGCCCCGGCTTCGGCCCGGCGTCCGCCGCCCCGCCCCCCTCGTCCGGCCTGCCCGTCCCGTCCGTCCCGTCCGGTCCGTCGGCTTCGCCTGCCGGGTCCGTGCGGCGCGGTGCCAAGGACGTGCTGGCCACCGTGCCCGGCGGGTACCTGCTCGTCTCCGGCGGCGGGACCAGCGACGTGCGGGAGTTCGAACGCCTCGCGGGGCTGGGCTACCGCGCGATGGACGCCGGCGAGCACAAGGACGCCTCCCGCCTGCTGGGCGAGGCGCTCCTGCTGTGGACCGGCCCGGCCTTCGCCGGCGTGCCCGCCGGGGCCCGGCTGGAGACGGAGGCCAGGCGGCTGGAGGAGAGCCGGCTGTGCGCGCTGGACCAGCGCATCGAGGCCGACCTGCGGCTGGGCCGCCACCGCGAGCTCCTCGCCGAACTCACCGTGCTGACCAGCCGCTACGCCACCCACGAGAACCTGCACGCCCAGTTCATGCTGGCCCTGCACCGCTCCGGCCGGCGCGGCGAGGCCCTCGACGTCTACCACCGGCTGCGCACCACCCTGGTGCGGGACCTGGGCCTTGAGCCCTCGCCCCGGCTGCGCCGGCTGCAGCAGTCGATCCTGGTGGCCGCCCCCGAGACCCCGCCGCCCGCCCCGTCGCGGGCGCCCGCCGTCCTCGCGCTGCCCGCCGCCCGCGCCCGCGCCGGCGTCCGTCCCGTGTGAAGCGGCCCGCCGGCGGCGGGAGCTGCCGGCGGGCACGGTGGCGCGATTGCGGCTGCGGCGCGGCACGGGGAGTGGGTAGCCTCGGACGGAACACCTAAGTTACCGACTGGTAACCGATTTTTCGCCGGTTCGAGGAGCCCCTTCATGCAACTCGTCGCGATCATCGTGTCGCTGGCCCTGACCGGGGCCGGCTTCGCCCTGTTCGGCCGTGCCCTCTTACGGATCCTCCGCTTCGTCCGGCTGGGCCAGGACGTGCCCGCGGGCCGGCGCACCGCCGATCCCTGGCGGCGCACCGTCACGCTGGCCAGGGAGTTCGCCGCCCACACCCGGATGAACCGCTGGGGCGTCATCGGCGCGGCGCACTGGTTCGTGGCGGTCGGCTTCTACGCCCTGCTCATCACCCTCGTCAACGCCACCGGCCAGCTCTTCCGGCCGGACTGGCTGCTGCCGGTGATCGGCGAGTGGACGCCCTACAACGTCCTCGTCGAGTTCCTCGGCACGATGACCGCCCTGGGCATTCTGGTCCTGATCGCGGTCCGCCAGCTCGGCAGGCCGGGCCGGCCGGGCCGCAAGTCCCGCTTCGCGGGCTCCAGCTCCGGCCAGGCGTACTTCGTCGAGGCCGTCATCGTCATCGTGAGCGTGTGCATCGTGGTGCTGCACGCGCTGGAGGGCGCCCTGCACCACGTCGACGGCTACGAGGCCTCCTTCTTCGTCTCCTACCCGCTGGTCGCCCGGTTCCGGGAGATGGACCCCGCCACCCTGCGCAACCTCGTCTACCTCTTCGCCTGCCTGAAGATCACCACCTCCTACGTGTGGATGATCACCGTCTCGCTGAACACCGACATGGGTATCGCCTGGCACCGTTTCCTGGCGTTCCCGAACATCTGGTTCAAGCGCAACGCGACCGGTGAGACGTCCCTGGGTGCGCTGCTGCCGATGACGTCGGGCGGCGAGCCGATCGACTTCACCGACCCGGGTGACGACGACGTGTTCGGTGTCTCGCAGGTCGAGCAGTTCTCCTGGAAGGGCCTCCTGGACTTCTCCACCTGCACGGAGTGCGGGCGCTGCCAGTCGCAGTGCCCGGCCTGGAACACCGGCAAGCCGCTCTCCCCCAAGCTGCTGATCATGTCCTTGCGGGACCACGCGCACGCCAAGGCCCCCTACCTGCTCGCGGGCGGCGGCAAGTCCATGGAGGGCGAGGAGAAAGCCACCGCGGAACAGCTCGCCGGAGTCCCCGCCGCGGCCCTGGCGGAGGCCGAACGCCCGCTGGTCGGCACGGCGGAGGAGAACGGGGTCATCGACCCGGACGTCCTGTGGTCCTGCACCACCTGCGGCGCCTGCGTCGAGCAGTGCCCGGTGGACATCGAGCACGTCGACCACATCGTCGACATGCGCCGCTACCAGGTGATGATCGAGTCCGCGTTCCCCTCCGAGGCCGGCACGATGCTGAAGAACCTGGAGAAGAAGGGCAACCCCTGGGGCCTGGCGAAGAAGCAGCGCCTGGAATGGCTCAAGGAGGTCCCCTTCGACATCCCGGTCGTCGGCCGCGACATCGAGGACCTCACCGAGGTCGAGTACCTGTACTGGGTCGGCTGCGCCGGCGCCCTGGAGGACCGCGCCAAGAAGACCACGAAGGCCTTCGCGGAACTCCTCCACATCGCGGGCGTGACGTTCGCGATCATGGGCGGTGACGAGAAGTGCACCGGCGACTCGGCACGGAGGCTCGGCAACGAGCCGCTGTTCCAGGAACTGGGCATGGAGAACGTCATGGCCCTGAACACGGCGTTCGGCGAGGAACTCGACGACGACGGCAAGGTCGTCGCGGAGTCGGCGAAGCCGAAGTCGGCGAAGAAGATCGTCGCGACCTGCCCGCACTGCCTCAACACCATCGGCAACGAGTACCCGCAGCTCGGCGGCGACTACGAGGTCATCCACCACACCCAGCTCCTCCAGCACCTCGTGGATGCGGGCAGGCTGGTCCCGGTGACGCCGGTCGAGGGCATCATCACCTACCACGACCCCTGCTACCTGGGCCGCCACAACAAGATCTACACACCCCCGCGCGAGATCATCGCCAGCGTCCCGGGCCTGCGCAACGAGGAGATGCACCGCCACAGGGAACGCGGCTTCTGCTGCGGCGCCGGCGGCGCCCGCATGTGGATGGAAGAACGCATCGGCAAACGCATCAACAACGAACGCGTCGACGAAGCCCTCTCCCTGAACCCCGACATCGTCTCCACGGCCTGCCCCTTCTGCCTCGTCATGCTCACCGACTCCGTCAACGGCAAGAAGAACGACGGCACCGCCAAGGAATCCATCCAGGTCCTCGACGTCGCCCAGCTGCTCCTCGACTCCGTCAAAACCCCGGCAGGCCCGGCAGGCCCGGCAGGCATGGCAGGCATGGCCGGCATGGCCGGTCCGGGCGGTCCGGATGTCCCGGAGGGTGCCGTGGAGCCGGAGTCCGCCGTGTAGGGGTGGCGGGGGGAGTGTCCGGGGACGAGCGGGGGCCGCCTGTGGCGGCCCCCCAGCCGTTGACCAGCGATGTTCGTGCCTGCTTCGTGCCCGCATATATGAAACCGCTTATGCGGTTTGTTAGTCTGTCGGGTGCGGTTCCTGCCCCGCCGTGCCCGTGCCGGCCTGCGGCTTCGCGTGTACGGCGGCCTTCCGTGCCGGGTCTGTGCGCGGAAGGGGGCGGGGGAGGCCGACGTCCCGGTGCCCAGGAGGCAGCACATGGTCAAGCAGGAGCGGGCCGCACGCACGCGGCGTTCGCTGATCGAGGCCGCGTCCGAGGTGTTCGCCGAGGCCGGTTTCGCCCCCGCGTCGCTGGCCGCCATCAGCGCGCGGGCCGGGGTCAGCAACGGGGCGCTGCACTTCCACTTCGCCAACAAGAACATGCTCGCCGAGGCGGTCGAGGCGCAGGCCGCCGTGGCGGTGTCCGAGATCACCGGGGCGGCCGGCCGGCGGCAGGGCGAGTCCCTGCAGGCGGTGGTGGACGCCACCCACGGCCTGATGGACGCCCTGGCGCGGGATGTCGTGGTCCGCGCCGGTTTCCAGCTCGCCGGCGACAGCGCCGCACGTCCCGCCCCGTCCCCGCACGCCGGTCCGGGCCCGCGTGCGCAGTGGCAGCACTGGGTCGAGGACAGCCTGCGCCGCCTCGGGCACGGCGGCGCGCTCGCGCCGGGGGTGTCCGGGGCGGACGCCGCCCGGGTCGTCGTCGCCGCGACCGTGGGCCTGCAGGTCCTCGGCGCGGCGGACGCCTCCTGGCTGCGGCGGCACAACGTCACCCGGCTGTGGGAGGTGCTGCTGCCGCGTCTCGCCCACCGGCGGGAGCTGGGCACGCTGGTGTCCTCCGGCACCGGCCCGCCCGGCGCCGCAGCGGCCCGGGCACGGACACCGTCCACCGGGCGGTGACAGCAGAGCCGCCCCCGGCCCGCCGGGCAGGCTGGCGGAGACGGCACAACAGCCGCCCGCCGACGCCTCCGGCCGCCGGCCCTGCGCTCCCCGACCCGCCCCGGAATTCCCGGACTTCACCGCCCCGCGCACGTCGGCGGGCCGGGGGGAGCGGAGGAAGGGGGCGGGCGGTGCGGGGGAGTTGCGGGTGGCCGGCCGGCGTCCGGTGGACGGGATGTCGTCCGCGTCCCGTGCTTCTTGGCCGGCCCCGGATCCCTGGATCCCCGGACGTCGCCGCACCGTGCGCCGGCAGGCCGGGAAACGACGGAAGAAGGAAGAGGGGGCGAGCGGGCGGGCGCGGGGGAGCGGGTGCCGTCAACCGGCGTTTTACGGAGGGGATTTCAGGGATGCCGGTGCATTTGTTCCGGCGGGTTTTCCCGGGTTTCCCTCCGGCGGACCGGCCCTTCGGTGCTGCCCGCCAAAGGGGCGTTGAGGACCGCTCGAAGGCCGCTGAAGGAACCCGCGCCTCCGGTGCGGGGGCGGCTAGCGTGCAGATTCACCGACGCATTTCCGCCATCGGGAGTGCCCCACGACGAACGGAGGAAACCATGGAGATTCAGGTTCTGGGTCCGCTGTGTGCCGCCGTGAACGGGGACTCGATCGTCCCGACCGCCGGAAAACCCCGGCAGGTGCTCGCCCTGCTCGCGCTGTACCCGGGCCGCGTCGTGCCGGTGTCGACGCTGATGGAGGAGATCTGGGGGACGGAACTGCCGCAGAGCGCGGTGACCACGCTGCAGACCTACATCATGCAGCTGCGCCGCAGCCTGGGCACGGCCATGGGACCCGGCGCCCCGGGCGGCGCGAAGAACGTGCTGGCCACCCGGCACGGCGGCTACCTCCTGCAGGTGCCGCCCCAGTCCGTGGACGTGCACACCTACGAACGCCTCATCACCGAGGGCCAGGAGGCCTTCGAGCAGGGCGAGGACGACCGCGCCGCCCGCTGCTTCCGCCAGGCCCTGGCCCTGTGGCAGGGGGCGGCCCTGGTGGACGTACGCCTGGGCCCGGTGCTGGAGATCGAGGTGCTGCGGCTGGAGGAGTCACGGCTGGTGACCGTCGAGCGGCGCATCGACGCGGACCTGCGGCTGGGCCGGCACGCCGAACTCATCGCCGAACTCACCGACCTCGTCGCCCGCCACCCCCAGCACGAGGGCCTGCACGCGCAGGCGATGCTGGCCCTGTACCGCTCCGGCCGGCAGGCCTCCGCCCTCGACGTCTACCGGCGGTTACGCAGACGGCTGATAGAGGAACTCGGCGTGGAACCCACACCGCAGCTCCAGCGCCTGCACCAGGCCATGCTCGCCGTCGACCCGGAACTCGACGTGATGGCCGGCCCGCGCCGCGGCTCCACCTTCGACCGCTACGCCGCCTAGGACTTCCCGCCCCGGCACCGAGACCGGCACCGAGACCGGCACCGAGACCGGCACCGAGACCGGCACCGAGACCGGCACCGAGACCGGCACCGAGACCGGCACCGAGACCGGTGCCGAGACCGGTGCCGAGACCGGGGCAGGGGCCGGGGCAGGGCCCCCCGGGGGCAGGGCCGGGTGCCGGTTCCCCGCTCCCGCGCCCTCGGGCCGGCCGACGTAAAAACGGGGGAGACGGCGCAGACGGCGGACAGTCGGCGGAGACGGCGGGCGGATGCGATGCGCCCGGCCGGGCCCGGTCCGTGAAAGACGCCGCCACCGCCCCGCCCCCGCCCCGCCCCGCTCCGCTCCGTTGCGCCCGGCCCGGACCGGCCGCCGTTGAGGAAATCCCGTACGACGGGGGCGGGCCGGGGTCCTGTGGCCGCCCGCACCCGCAACGCCCCGCACCCCCGCACCTCGCATCCCGTGCCCCCGGCCGGGAGGGGGCCGGGCTCGGGCCGTTCTCGAGTGGGGTTCGAGGGCGTGTGGCGATGCTGGCGGTGCTCGGATTCCGCCCCGCCGCCGTGCCGCCTGCGTGGTGCCGGGAACGGGCACACAGGAGGATGCCATGCCGGACGAACCGCCAGTGCGGCTGCACTGTTTCGCACACTCCGCCGAGGGCGTCTCCGTCTTCGACCACTGGGAGGCGAGCGTGGGACCCGGCGTGCAGCCGCTCCCGGTCCTCCTGCCGGGCTGCGCCCCGCGGCGCGCCGAGCCCAGGGTGAGCACGCACCGGGCGCTGCTCGCCGACGTGCTGCCCCGTTTCACCGGCCCGCACCCGGGCCCCTACGTCCTGTACGGGCACGGGTTCGGCGCGATGCTCGCGCTCACCGTCACCCGCGCCCTGCACGAGGCGGGTCTGCCGGGCCCGGCGCTGCTGGCCGTCGGCGCCTGGCCGCCGCCGCGGCTGCCGGCCGGCCTGCCCGACGCCCGCCGGGCCACGGACGCCGAACTGCTGCACGTCCTGGGCGGCCGCGGCGCGGTGCCGGCCGGCAGCGACGAGGGGATCTGGCTGCGGGCCGTCCTGCCGGTGCTGCGCGCCGACCTGGCGCTGGCCCAGTCCCTGCACGAGGCGGTCCGCAGGCCTTGTCCGCAGGGCCCGCTCACCACCCCGGTCCTCGTCGTCGCCTCCCGGGACAACCCGCTGGCCGCGCCCCGGGCGGGGGAGGGCTGGCAGCGCTGGACCCGCGGCCCCGTCCGCTCGCGCACCGTCCCCGGCCGGCACTTCTTCGTCCGCGGCGGCCGTGAACTGCCCCGGCTGCTGGGCCGGGCCTGCCGTGTCGTACGCCGCCTCACCCCCGAGCCCGCCCCCGTCGGCTGACCCCGCCGGCCGGCCCCGGCCCCGGGGGCGGCTGCCGGAAGAGAAGAAGCGAAGAAGAGAAGAGAGGTGTCCGGGATGGCTGGTGAGCGGGACGGCGGAGCGGTCCACCGCATACAGGTGGCCGCGCCCGCCGGTGTGGTCTACGCCGTGTTGGCCGATGCGGCGCGACTGCCGCTCTACTTCGCCCCGAGCGTCCATGTGGAGCGCCTGGACGGCGACGGCGGGCGGGAACGCCTGCGGATGTGGTTCCTGGTGGGCGGCCGGCTGGAGTCGTGGACCTCGTGGCGCGATCTGGACCCGGTGGAGCGCCGTATCGAGATCCACCCGGAGGGAGGCCCCGGCTCCCCGCTGGAGCCGATGCGCGGCGTGGTCAGCATCCGCGACCGGGGCCCGCACGCCAGCGAACTGGAACTGCGCTACGGCTTCGCCGCCCGCCCGGGCCTGCCCGCCGGCGCCCTGTGGCCGGGACGGGTCGCCGACCTGAACATCCGCACCCAGCTCACCCAGTTGAAACGGTTCGCCGAACGGTGGAGCCGCCTCGACGACCTGGTGCTGTCCTGCGAGGACTCGATCCGCGTACAGGGCCCGGCGGAGCTCGCCTACGACTTCCTCTACCGGGCCGGGGACTGGCCCGAGCACGTCGCCCACATCAGCGCGGCCCGCCTGCGCGAGGAGGCGCCCGGCATCCAGCACCTGACCCTGCGCACCCCGGCCGGCGACGGCGTGCACACCAGCGAATCGGTACGGATCTGCTTCCCGCACGCGGGCCGCATCGTCCACAAGCAGACCACGCCGTCCCCGCTGCTGGCGGCCCACACCGGCGAGTGGTCCCTCACCGAGGACGAACGGGGGGCGACCCTCACCTCGCGGCAGACCGTCGTGCTGTGCGAGGAGGACATCACCGCGGTCCTGGGCGACGGCGCGAGCCTGGCCGACGCCCGCCGGCAGGTGCGGGCGGCCCTCGGCCGCGACTGCCGGCACCTGCTCACCCTGGCCAGGCAGCACGCGGACAGCGCCGTGCGCATGCTGGTGCCCCCCTCCCGCCCCGTCTGCTAGAGAACGCCTCGAGCCGGCCCCCGGCCCGCCGCCGGGCACCGGTACCGTGACACCCGCCCCGTCCTCCGCCCGTCCGCCCGTCCGGTGTGCGGCCGCGGAGGGCCGCGGCGCCTGCGCCGGGACGGCCGGCACCGTCCGGCGGCGACGGGGGCATCCGCGCGGGACACGACGCCGCCCCGCCGCCCATCGTCGGCCGCCGGCCGCGCACTCCGCGCATCCCCGGCGGGCCGCACTGCCGTCGTTCTCGGGACCTGCTCGCACCCCGCTGCACATCCGCTCGGGGAAACGGACTCCGGGCGCACAGGGCCATTAACGTGCTCATCTCGACCGTTGTGGACGCAGGCAGGCCAGGAGGCCGTCATGGCAGAGAGGCAGCACGGCCCGGACCGGCCCCCGTGCACCCGGCCCCGCACCGCCCGCGTCACCCCGGCCGGGACCCCGCAGAACCCGCAGAACCCGCCGGGTCCGTGTGCGGCGGGCGGGCCGGCCGGGAGGAGCCCCGCAGGTCCGCCCGGCGCCCGCAGAGAGGAGACAGAGGGGAACCGGCCTCCCGTACCGGCCCGCACACCCCCGGACAACACCATGACTGCCAACCCCTTCCCGCACGCGCCGACCGTGGTGGTCCTCGGCCCCGTCCCCGGCTTCCCCGCCCGCACCGCGCCGTGGGACCTCGAACTGCGCGGACCCTTCGACGCCGCCGCACTGCACCACCTCCTGCGCCGGGCCGCCGCCGACGGGCAGGACCCGGGCACCGGGACCCACCGGCTGCTGCGGCACGCCCCCGACCACCACACACTGCGGTGCACGGCGACCGCGGACACCCCGGCCGCCGCCGTGGCGGGCCGCACCGCCGATCTGCTCACCACGGCGGCGTACGGCCACCCGCTCACCCCCGCCCAGCGCGCGCTGCTCACCCGCAGGGCCGCCCACGGCTACGAGGCGCTCTTCCTCGAAACCGCCGCCGGGACGGACGCGGAGACGGTACGCCGGGCCCTGCACACCGTCGTGGCCGCCCACCCGCACCTGTGCTTCCGCCTCGACACCGCGGCCGGCCGCCTGACCGGCCCGGCCGGACCGGGCGGCCAGGACCTGCTGACGGAGGGACAGTTCACCGACGAGGCCGGCTTCACCACGGCCGTCACCGCACTGGCCCGCACCCTCGACGCACCCGCCGGCATCCACCTGCGCGCCCTCCTCGCCCGCGACCACCGCCCCTCCCGCCCCCACACCGACCGCCTCGCCCTCCTCACCCACGAACTCACCGCGGACCCCACCTCCTGGCGAATCCTCCTCACCGACCTGACCCGGGCCCTGGGGCCGGCGGCGGTCCGGGGTCCGGCGGTGTCCTTGGGCCCGGCGGTGGCTCTGGATCCGGCGGTCGCCGGCCCGTCCACGACCGCCGGCACGGCTGCGGCCATCGGCTCGGCCACGGTCCCTTGCCCGGCTACGGCACGGGGTCCGGCCGAGGCCCCCTTCCCGGCTGCGGCCGCCGGCCAGGCTGCGGCTCCTTCCTCGGCTACGGCGCCCGGTCCGGCCGCATCCCTCGGCTCGGCCACGGCCTCCTCCCCGGCCCCGGCGGCAGACCCGGAACCGGCGCCAGATCAGGCCCCGGTCCCCGGCCCTGAGGTCCCCCCGGACACGGTGCCCGGTCCGGCTGCGGGCCTCTCCTCGGCCCCGGCCGCCGGTTCGGGTGAGGCCTTCTCCTCGGCTGCACCGGTGCCCGGTCAGGCCGGGGTCTTCCCCTCGGTCCCGGCCGCCGACTCGGGCGTGACCTCCTCCCCGGCTGCACCGGCGGCCGGCCCGGCTGGGGCCTTCCCCTCGGTCACGGCGCCGGGACCGGCCTCGGTCCTCTCCCGTGCCTCGGTCCGTACCGAGGCACGGGCGCAGTGCGCGGGCGACGGCGTGGCCGACTGGGTCGCGGGCCTGCGCGAGTTGGCCCGCGACCCCGCCGAGGCCCGTCACTGGAGCCTGGTCGCCGAGCGCAGGTCCCGCGCGGCCGCCTCCCGCTCCGCCGCCGGGCTGCCGCCCCGGCCGGGCGGGACGGCCGACGCCGTAGCGTCACCCGGCACCGCCCCGCTGCCGACCTCAGGCACCACCACCCCGGGCAGCGGACCGGACACCGCCCCGGACATCGCCGCCCCGCCGTCTGCCCTGGAGACCGGGTCGGGTACCGCGGCAGACACCGGGTCGGGTACCGGGCCGGAAACAGGGCAGGGTGCCGTCTCGGGCAATGGGCCGGGTACCGCGTCCGCGTCAGACACCGCGCCGGGTGCTGCCCCGGGAACCGGGCCAGGCACCGCCGCCTCACTGCCCGCTCCGGAAGCCGGGCCGGACACCGCCCCGCCGCCGCCCCTGGGCACCACCACCCCGGACACCGGACAGGGCACCGGGCCGGAAACCGCCTCGGACACCGGACGGGACGCCGCCCCGGAAGCCGGGCCAGGCACCGCCGCTCCACTGACCACCCCGGGAACTGGACCGGAGCCCGCCCCACTGCCCACCCCGGAAACCGGATCAGGCACCACCCCGGAAACACCCGCGCCCCCTGCCCCGAACCCGGCGCACCGCACCGGCTTCACGCTGGACGAGGAGCGGACCGAGCGGATCACCCAGCACCTGGCCCGGCGTCTCGCGCTCACCGCGGAGCAGGTGCTGACCGGTGTGTTCGCGCTGGCGCTGGCCCGGTGGCAGCACACCGACGAGGTCGGGTTCGACGTCTACGGCGATCCCCGGAGCGGTCACCCGGGCCTGTGCCGCCACGTCGGCCGGCTCACCGATGTCCACCCGGTCCAGCTCACCCTGGATCCCGGCCCCGACGCCCTGGGCCAACTGGCCGCCGCGGCAGGCTTCCTGGCCGCCGGCGCCGGGAAGGCCGTAGGCGGCGCCGGCTTCGGGGCCTGCCGTGAGTTCAGTCCCGATCCGCTGCTGCGCGCCACCCTGCGCGAACTGCCTCCCGCCCCCACCTGCCTGGTCCTGCACGCCCCGGACGAGGCGCCGTACGGCCCGGACGAAGCACTGCCCGCCCCGGCCCACCCCGTCCCCGGCCTGCCGGGACACCGCGCCCACCGCCTCCAGGCACACGCGCAGATCACCGGCGGCCGACTGCGCCTCACCCTCGACTGGTTGCCCGATGGGCACACCGACGCCCCGCCGGCCACCGGTCCCGCCACGCTCTCGGTGACCGACGGTCTACCCGACTTCCCGGGCGCCGACGGCCTCACCACCTCTTCGCCGGCCGACGGCGGGGCCGACCTCTCGGCGTCCGCCGACCTCACCGGCAGCCCGGCGTCCGCCGGCCTCACCGACCCCTCGGCGTCCGACGGCCTCCTCGACGCCCCCGGGGCCGAGGACTTCACCACTCCTTCGGCGTCCGCCGACGGCGTCGGGATCCCGGCGTCCGACGCCCCGGCGTCCACCGGCCGTACCGCCCCCTCGGCGGTCGCCGGCCTGCCCGACTCCGCGGACACCGACGACCTCACCACCCCCTCCGAGGCCTCCGGCGTCACCGGGACCTCGGCGACCACCGCCCTCCCCGGCCCCCCTGCGACTCCCGCCCTCCCCGCTCCCGCGACACCCCCCACCCCCTCGGCGACAGCCCTCGCCCCCCTGCTGCAAGACGTACTGGAAGAACTGGCCGCCACCGCCACCGCCCCGATCCCGTCCGCGTTCGCGCCCACCGCGCAGCAGGCGGCCCTCTACACCGGGGGCGACGCGCAGCCCGGTACCGGCCGGCATGTCGAGCAGCTCGTGTGGGTCTGGCACGGGCCGCTGGACGCCGAACGGTTCGGGGCCGCCTGGCAGTCGGTCTTCGACTGCGAGGCGGTCCTGCGCACGGCGTTCACCGGGGCGAACCCGCCGCGGCTGATCGTGCACGGCCGGGTCGTCCCGGACATCACCCACAAGATCCCCGCCGGCGGGGACTGGGCCCCCTTCCTGGAACGCGACCGGCTGCGCGGCTTCGACCTGCGCTGCCCCGGCCCGCTGCGCCTGACCGTGCTGGAGACGGAACAGGCCCCGCCCGCCGCCCCCGGCGCGCCCGTCCGGATCGTGCTCACCTACCACCGGGCCCTGCTCGACACCTGGTCCGCGCACCTCCTGCTGCGCACCTTCTACCGGGCCTACCTCGCCGGAGGCACCCTGCCCGGCGGCGAACGCCGGCCCGACCTGCGCGACTACACCGCCTGGACCGCCGCCCAGGACCCGCGGCCCGCCCGGGCCCTGTGGGCGCGCTGGACACCGCCCGGCGCCGCCCCCGCGGCCTCCCGGCCGGGCCGCCCGGGCGGTCCCACCGGCCTGAGCGGGGTCGGCCGGGCCCGGCTGCGCCTGGACGCCGCCGAGACCGTCCGCCTCGCCCGCTGGGCCGCCGCCCGGGGCACCGCGGAGAGCAGTGTGCTGCAGGCCGTCTGGGCGATGCTGATCCACCGTGCGTCCGGCGCCACCGGACCGGCCCCGGTGTGCTTCGCGGTGACC
Source organism: Streptomyces sp. NBC_01478 (assembly GCF_036227225.1). Lineage (GTDB taxonomy): Bacteria > Actinomycetota > Actinomycetes > Streptomycetales > Streptomycetaceae > Streptomyces. Next base: position 11,892,583 of record NZ_CP109444.1, read on the forward strand.
GTCCCGGGCCGGGGCATCGCGCTGGACGGCGCGGCCTGGCTGCCGGGCCCGCTGCGCAACCTGCTGCCGATGTCCCTCGAGGTCGACCCGGCCGACACGGTGTCCCGGCTGCTGCGCCACCTGCGCGACCGCGCCCTGGACATGGCCGCCTACGAATGGCTCCCCGCCGACCCGCCCCCCACCCCCACCCATGCCCATGCGCAGGCCGGGCCGGACGCGGACCGCGCCGAGACCGTCCTGGTCTTCGAGGACCCGCCGCACCCGGTGCAGGGCCTGGAGAACGAACTGGCCGCCCACGGCATCCGGGCCGAGTTCCCCGGCACCGTGCCCGCCCGCTCCGTGCTGCCCCTGGCCCTGCTCGCCCACCACGACAGCACCGGCGGCCTCGTCCTCACCGGCGTCCACGACCGGGCCCTCCTCGACGAGGCGGCCGCCGCCGAACTGCTGGTGCAAAGCGCCCTGCTGCTGCGCGAACTCCCCCTGGGAGCAGACGAGTTCACCACCGTCGCCCAGGTCCTGAAACTCCTCGAGGGCCGCGCCGTACCCCCCATGGCCGACCCTTCGACCACCGGCCCGGCCGACCCGGCCACCCTCACCGACCCGACCAGCGGTCCCACCGACCCGGCCGGCGCTCCCGGCTCCACCGGACCCGCCGACCCCTCGGCCACCGGTCTGCCCGGCCCGGCCACCACCACCGACTCAGCCCCCGCCCCCGGCTTCACCGGTCCTGCCGACACCCCGGTTGGTTCGGCCACGGACCTGCCCGGTCCGGCCGCCGCTACAGACTCGGCCGGCACTCCCGGCTCCATCGGTCCTGCCGACCCCCCGGCTGGCTCGGCCACCACCACCGGCCCAGCCGCCGTTCCTGGTTTCACCGGGCCAGCCGACCCCCCGGCCGCCGGTCCGGCCATCGCCCTGCCCGGCCCGCCCGGCCCGGGCACCCCACTGACCCTCCTGCGCGCCGCCCGCCACCGGCAGGCGGGCACCATCTGCCTCGTCCCGCCCCCCGGCGCACCGCCCACCTGCTACGACCTGCTGCCCCCCGCCTACCCCGGCCCCCAGGAACTGCTGCTCCTCACCACCCCCACCGTTCCCGCCGACAGCGCCGCCGCCCTGGCCGCCCGCACCGCCGGCCGGCCCCTGCTGCTGGCCGGGTTCTCCGGGGCCGGCACGGTGGCCTGCGACCTCGCCCGCCGTCTGGCCGCCGCCGGCGGACGCCGCCCGCCCCGGGTGGTCCTCACCCCCGCCCCGCCCGGCGAACGCGAACGCGCCCGCGTCCTGGCCCGGGCCCTCCAGGACGCCACCGCACCACCCCCTTGACCGGGGCCCCGCCACCCCCGAACACCCACCGCACCACCCCCTGGCCAGGGCCGCGCGACCTCCAGCGCACCACCGCGCCACCTCCCTGACCGCGGCCGCACCACCCCGGACAGGGAGGCCGCACCACCCCTCGACCGCAGCCGCTCCACTCCTGTTCCGCCGCGTTTCGACCCCGCCTCGTCCGCGGCCGGGGACCGTGGCGGTGGCACGGGCGATCCGGCCCGGCCGCCGACGCAGGCCGCGCCGGGCCGCAACCCTTTGGAGAGCCATGCCCCGTCGCCTGTTCACCTCGGAGTCCGTGACCGAAGGCCACCCCGACAAGATCGCCGACCGGATCAGCGACACCGTCCTGGACGCCCTGCTGCGCCAGGACCCCGCCTCCCGCGTCGCGGTCGAAACCCTCATCACCACCGGCCAGGTCCACATCGCCGGCGAGGTCACCACCCGCGCCTACGCCCCCATCGCCCAACTGGTGCGCGAGGCCGTCCTGGAGATCGGCTACGACTCCTCCAAGAAGGGCTTCGACGGCGCCTCCTGCGGGGTGTCGGTGTCGATCGGCGCGCAGTCCCCGGACATCGCGCAGGGCGTCGACACGGCGTACGAGAAGCGGGTCGAGGGTGCCGACGCGGGTGACGAAGGGGACGAGCTCGACCGGCAGGGCGCGGGCGACCAGGGCCTGATGTTCGGCTACGCGACCGACGAGACACCCACCCTGATGCCGCTGCCGATCTTCCTCGCCCACCGCCTCGCCAAACGCCTGACCGAGGTCCGCAAGAACGGGACCGTCCCCTACCTGCGCCCCGACGGCAAGACCCAGGTCACCATCGAGTACGACGGCGACAGGGCCGTCCGCCTCGACACCGTGGTCGTCTCCTCGCAGCACGCCTCCGACATCGACCTGGAGTCGCTGCTGGCCCCCGACATCCGCGAGTTCGTGGTCGAGGCCGAGCTGAGGGCACTGGTGGAGGAGGGCATCAAGCTCGACACCGACGGCTACCGCCTCCTGGTCAACCCGACCGGGCGGTTCGAGATCGGCGGCCCGATGGGTGACGCGGGCCTGACCGGCCGCAAGATCATCATCGACACGTACGGCGGCATGGCCCGTCACGGCGGCGGCGCGTTCTCGGGCAAGGACCCCTCCAAGGTGGACCGCTCCGCGGCGTACGCGATGCGCTGGGTCGCCAAGAACGTCGTCGCCGCGGGTCTCGCCTCGCGCTGCGAGGTGCAGGTCGCGTACGCGATCGGCAAGGCCGAACCCGTCGGCCTGTTCGTCGAGACGTTCGGTACCGCGAAGGTCGACCCGGACCGGATCGAGCAGGCCATCGACGAGGTCTTCGACCTCCGCCCGGCCGCCATCATCCGCGACCTGGACCTGCTGCGCCCGATCTACGCCCAGACCGCCGCCTACGGCCACTTCGGCCGCGAACTGCCCGACTTCACCTGGGAGCGCACCGACCGCGCCGGGCACCTGAGGGCGGCCGCCGGCCTCTGAAACCCCTGCCCCCGCCCGGCTGTTCACCGATGTTGCCGACCCGGGTTCCCGGCCGCACCGCTCGCCGCAGGCGCGGGACCCCGCCCCCGGCGGCGACCGCCCCCCCCGGAGCCCGGAGCCCGGGCCCCCGTACAGGCCGGATCACGGCCGTTCCTGATCAGCACCGAGCAGAGGAGGACGCGATGTACGACATCACCGAGGTGGACGGCAGGCCGTCCCAGGAGGCGGCGGACGCCCCCCTGCCCCTGTCCCTGCCGTTGTCCCTGTCCGGTACGCCGCCGCTGCTCCTGGCGGGGATCGACGAGGAGGAGTGGGGGGAGCCGCACGTGGTGCGCGGTATCGACTGACGCCGTCCGCCGCAACCTGGCCCGTGCCGTTCTCAAGCCGTCCGCGAGCCGCTCTTGGCAGCCTGCGGAGGAAGGAGACGGACAAGACGGCGTGGAGGGGGCGGGCATGGGACGGGTGCTGCGGGGCGGCCGGCGGGCGCTGGCGGACTATGTCGTACGGCGGCTGTGGCTGTCCCTGGTGGCCTTCGGCGCCTCCTACGAGCCGTTCGCCCAGCAGGCGGAGAGCGCCGGGCAGGAAGGGCGCCGGGCCGCGCAGCGTCCCGGCGGGCCGCCGCCGGCCCATCCCGAGCGGGTGCGTGAGGATGTCGCGCTGTCCGATCAGGAGGTGCGGATCCTGCGGCAGTTGTGGCCGGCGGGCTATGCCGGGCACCGGGCTCCCGACGGAGGCGGCTGAGGCGTCGGCCGCGGGACGCGTTCGCCCCGCCCCCGGGCGGCGCAGGCACGGCGGCCCGGGGCGAGGAGGTGGAGGTGGACCGGCGGCCGGATGCGGTCGTCGTCGGGGAGCTTTGGCCGGACGCCGGGTGAAGAGGACGTCGGCGGTCTGCGGGAGCGGGCAGGAGCCGCGGCGGTTGATGCCGTAAATCGTTGGCCCGCGGACGGGCCCGCGGACGGCTGGGCCGCGGCGGGTCTGTCCGCGGTGGCCGGGGCCGTGTGCGGCCGGGTGTTCGCGGCCGGCGGGGGAGGAGCGGGCCCGGGAACACGGGCGCACCCCCTCTGTGCGGGGGTGGTGGCGGGGCGGCCGGTGGCCGCCCCCCTTTTTTTTCTTTTCTGCTTCGCGTCCTTTTTCTGGTTCGTGCTGCCGGCCGCCCTTTTTCTTCCTGTTCACCACTCGACGAGGGCGAAGCTGGCGGCCATGCCGCCGCCGAAGCCGGCCAGCAGGACCAGTTCGCCGGGGCGGATGTCGCCGGCGCGGACGGCGGCGTCCAGGGTGATGGGGATGGAGGCGGCGCCGGTGTTGCCGTAGTGGGTCACGGTGCGGTGCATGACCGCGTGGGGGAGGGCGAGGTGGGTGAGGACGTCGTCGAGCATGACGCCGTTGGCCTGGTGGGGGACGATGTGGTGGACGTCGGCGGGCTTGACGCCGGCCTCGTGGAGGAACGCCTCGGTCAGCCCGGGGAGCCGGTCCACGACGAAGTCGCGTACGGCGCGGCCCTGCATCGCGAAGTAGTGCAGTCCGGTGTCCAGGGCGGCCGTGTCGAGGGGGTGGCGGCTGCCGCCCGCGGGGACCTGGATGAGGCCGGTGAGTTCGCCGAAGGTGTGCAGGGCGACGTGGCGGACGACGGGGCCGCGGGCGGCGGTGCCCAGCACCATCGCGCCGGCGCCGTCGCCGAAGAGCACGACGGTCCTGCGGTCGGCCGGGTCCAGGATGCGGGAGTAGATGTCGGCGCCGATGACCAGGGCGTGTCCGCCGCGGCGCAGGATGACGCTGCCGACGGCGGAGAGCGCGAACACGGTGCCCGAGCAGACGGCGTTGACGTCGAAGGCGGCGGTGCCCGAGGCGCCGAGGTTGTGCTGGACGTAGGCGGCGGTCGGGGGCTGGGGGCGGTCGGGGGTGGAGGTGGCGACCGCGATCACGGAGAGCTGGTCGGCGGTGATGCCGGCGGCTTCCATGGCGGAGCGGGCGGCGGCGGTGGCCAGGTCGGAGGTGGCCTGGGCGGGGCCGGCCCAGCGGCGTTCGCGGATGGCGGTCTTGCGGGTGATCCAGGCGTCGTCGACCCCGGCCGGGGCGCCGGCCTCGTCGTTGGAGACGATCCGCTCGGGCACGTACGCGCCGGTGCCGAGGATCCTGACGTCCCTGATGGGGCTGCCCGTGCTGAGGATCGTCGCGTCGTCCATGCGGCTGCCCTCCCCTTCGCATGGTGCGTGAATGGATGAATGAACAGGTGAATGAACAGGTGGACGGGTGAATGGGCGGGTGGGGGGTGGGGGGTGTCCGGTGACCGCCCGCGCTCCCGCGGGCGGTACGGGCGGTGTGGTCAGCGGGTGGTGTAGAGGCGTTTGTGGCCGCTGATGCCGGCCAGCCGGTAGGGGCCGGTGGTCTGGGCGGGGGTGGCGTGGTCGCCGCCGTCGGCGGGCAGGCGGTGTTCGTGCAGGGCGCGGTAGCCGGCGTAGTCGACCTCGGTGCGCCGGGTGACGGCCTCGCGGTGCGCGGTGGTGCGCAGGCGGTCCTGGTAGCCGGCGACGACGGTGCCGGCGAAGAACTCCGCCACCGATCCGGAGCCGTAGCTGAGGAAGCCGATGTGGCGGCCGGTGAGGTCGTCGGCCTGGTCCAGGAGGGCGGCCAGGGCGAGGTAGAGGGAGGCGGTGTAGCTGTTGCCGATGACCCGGTTGTAGGCGGTGGTGTGGCCCAGGGCGGCGGTGACGGTGTCCGGGTCGGTGTCGCGGCCGCAGTAGTTGAGGAGGTGGCGGTGGGCCTTGTAGGCCATCTTGGTGAACGGCTGGTGGTAGCAGAACGCGGCGAACTCCTCCAGGGTGCGCCCGCCCTGCTCGGTGTAGTCCTTCCAGGTGCCCTCGACGGCCTGGAGGTAGGCGCCGACGGACTCCTGTCCGTCGACCAGGGCGGTGTCGCGGTAGTTGGGCCGCCAGAAGTCCATGACGTCGGCGGTGAACACACCGGAGGGGTCCTCGATGCGGACCAGGGCGGGGTCGACGCCGACGAGCATGGCGACCGCGGCGGCGCCCTGGGTGGCCTCGCCGGGGCTGTCCAGGTCGTAGCGGGAGACGTCGCTGGCGATGACGAGGACCTGCTGGGCGGGGTCGCGGCGGACCAGGCCGACGGCGAACTGCAGGGCGGCGGTCGCGCCGTAGCAGGCCTGTTTGAGTTCGACGACGCGGGTGGCGGAGGGCAGGCCGATGAGGGAGTGGACGTAGATGCCGGCGGCCTTGGCCTGGTCGACGGAGGACTCGGTGGCCAGGATGAGGGTGCGGATGCGGTCGGTGCCGTGGCGGGCGACCAGGGGGGCGGCGGCGGTGGCGGCGAGGGTGACGATGTCCTCGTCGGCCGCGGCCACGCTCATCGACTCCTGGCCGATGCCGACATGGTATTTGCCGATGTCGGTGCCGTTGTGGGCGGCGAGCGCGGTGTGCGGCAGGACGAACTCGCCGGTGGCGATGGACAGGTCGTGGATTCCGATGGACAGGGACATGGTCAGGCACCAACCTTTGCGGTCCGGGGGTCGCGTTCCAACTGGACGTGTGCGCGCATCAGTTCGCCGGGGTTGGTCTGCGCGGCGAGCAGGGACAGTTCCCCGCACAGCACGCTCGCGGCGGCGATGACGGCGAGGCGGCGGGCGTTCTCGCCGGGCGCCCGCTCCTCGCGGCAGCCCAGGCGGGTCAGGTTCGTCTCCACGAAGCCCAGGCCCTTGCCGTTGCCGACGGTGCCGACGATCAGGTTGGGCAGGGTGCAGGCGAAGTAGAGGTCGCCGTCGCGGTCCTCGGCCATCGTCACGCCCTGCGAGCCCTCGACGATGTTGGCCGCGTCCTGGCCGGTGGCCAGGTAGAAGCCCAGCAGCATGTTGGCGTAGTGGGCGTTGGCCGAGCGCACCCCGCCGGCGAGCAGGGTGCCCAGCAGGTTCTTGCGCAGGTTGAGCCGGGCGACCTTGGCGGCGGTGGTGTGCAGGACGTCGTGCACCACGTCGCGGGGCACCAGGAGTTCGGTGACGACGTTCTTGCCGCGGCCCAGGATGCCGTTGACGGCGCTGGCCTTCTTGTCGGTGCAGTAGTTCCCGGAGATCGAGCCGTAGGAGATGTCCGGGACGGTGGCCAGGAGGTGGGCCAGCAGGGCGTCGGAGGCGAGGGTGGCCATGTTGTGGCCCGAGGCGTCGCCGGTGGAGAACTCGAAGCGCAGAAACAGCAGGTTGGCGTTGATCTCGTGGCGCACGCCGAGCAGCCGGGCGTAGCGGCTGCAGCCGCGCACCACCTCCCGCAGTTCCTCGATGCGGGCCTCCACCGTCCGCGCGGCGCTGTGGGCGGCCTGGGCGTCGGCGGCCTCGACCAGGACGGAGCGGGTCATCCGCTCGTCCACGAGGGTGGCGACGATGCCCTCCTCGACCAGCATGGAGACCTTCGCGCCGCGGCCCACCGAGGGCCACAGCGGTGACTCGTAGGTGGCCAGCGGGATGCGGGTCTCGGTGCGGGCGACGTTCCCGGAGATGCGCAGGGGGCCCACCCAGCGCATCGGGATCCCGGCGGTGGCATGGGTGTCGGTCATCGGGTGCTTCCCGTCGTCGGGGCGCGCAGCGCGCCGGAGCTGGAGCGGCGGGCGAGGGTGCCCGTGTCGATGCCGCGGTCGGCGCAGAAGGCGCGCAGGGAGCCGTGGATCAGCAGGTCGCAGCGGGTCAGATCGGCCGGGGCGGGGGCGCCGAGCATCGTCTGCAGGGCCGCCAACTGCTCCAGCCAGCAGGTGAGCTGAGCGGTCAGGGCGTCCACGCCGCCGTCCAGGAGGGTGCGCAGGAAGACGCCGGAGGCGCCGACCGCGCGGGCTCCCAGGGCCAGGGCGCGGGCGGCGTCCAGCGGGGTGCGCACGCCGCCGGAGGCCAGCAGCGGCATCCCGGTGTCCTGGGCGTCCAGCAGGCAGGCGGGCGCGGACTGGCCCCAGTCGTGCAGGAAGGCGTACTCGCCCAGCGCCCGGCGGCCGTTCTCGATGCGGGCGAAGTCGGTGCCGCCGCGGCCGCTGACGTCGGCCGCGGCCACGCCCAGCGTGCCCAGGAGCTGGACGCTCTGGCGGCTCAGCCCGTTGCCGACCTCCTTGACGATCACGGGGATGTCGACGGCCGCCGCGATCTTCTCGATCTGTCCGGGCCAGGCGGCGAAGGACCGGTCGCCCTCCGGCATCGCGGTCTCCTGCGCGGTGTTGACGTGGATCTGCAGCGCGTCGGCCCGCAGCAGCTCGATGGCCCGCCACACGTTGTCCACCGACGCCGTCGCGTTGACGTTGGCCAGCACGAACCCGTCCGGGTTCTCCTCGCGCAGCACCCGGAAGGTGCCCGCGCAGGAGGGGTCCTTGAAGTAGGCGTTCATCGACCCGGACGCGACCGGCACCCCCGTCTCCCGGGCGGCGGTCGCCAGGTCCCGGTTGATGGCGCCGGTGCGGGCGCTGCCGCCGGTCATCGCGTTGACGTAGAGGGGCACCGGCCAGGACAGGCCGGCGAAGGAGGTGGCCAGGGACACCTCCCGGCGGTCCAGGCCCGCCAGCGCGTGGTGGACGAACGACACCTCGTCGAACTGGTTGCCCCCCTGCGGGGTGTCCTGCTGCTCGATGGCGAGCCGGACGTGGTCGTCCTTGCGTTGAGCGCTCATGTGTGCCGGTTCCTTCCGGGCTCTCGCGCGGCGGGACGCACCGGCAGGGGCTGCACCCCGGCCGCGCTCCACTGCCGCCGTACCTGACAGATGTGCCGGTCCGCCGCCGCGTCCAGCAGGGCGATACCGCAGTCGCCGCCGCCGGCCCCCGACGGCTTGGCCGCGCCGCCGGCGGCCTCGGCCGCCTCGCACAGCCGGGTCAGCCGGTCGGTGAAGATGCCGAGCCCGACCGCCTCGTCCAGCCGCGCCAGCTCCCGGCGGGCGGCGCGGATCTGCTCCAGCAGCCCGGCGCCGTCGCCCCGCTCCAGCGCGGCCGCCGCCGCCTCCACCAGGTGGTTGGAGGCGGTGGTGTACCGGCCGCGGGCGGCGCCGTCCGGCCGGCCGCGGCGGTGCAGGCCGGCCACCAGGGACGCGGTGGAGACGGGCTCCCCGGTCCAGCCGACCTCCAGGCGCAGCCCGGCCGGCGCCGGCAGCCGCCGCACCGTGTGGCCCGGCCAGGGCGCGGCCAGCGCCCGCCCGATGCCGACCCGCCGGGCCAGGTCGAGCACGAAGTCCCGGTCCGGCGCCCGGTAGAGGATCCAGCCGCCCCAGGCACTGGCGGCCAGATCACCCCCCGAGCCCTTCGGGTCGATCCGCGCGCCGGCCAGCATCGCCAGCCGGTAGCGCTCACCGGCCGACAGCTCCACCCCGCAGAACCCGGCCACGGCGTCCACCGCCGCCACGGTCACCGCACCGGAGGAGCCCAGCCCGTACTTGCGCCCGCCCTCGTGCAGCGCACTGCGCACCGACACCCTCAACGCCGGTACGCCCAGCCCGCGTTCGGCCACCAGCGCGGCCACCGTCTCGACGGCCGACACCACATACGCCAGCGCGTCCCGGGCCCGGCTCCCGTCACCGTCCCCTTCACTGCCACTGCCACTGTCTCCGGGACCGCCGTCGTAGCCGTGGGCGACCAGCCGCCCCTCCCGCCAGCGCCAGGCGACGGGCCGGGAGATGAGGTCGCTGGAGATCACTACGTCGGGGGCGGTGAGTGTGGTGGGGGTGGCGGGTTCGTTGGGTGTGCCGGGTCCGTCGAGGTTGTCGGGTGTGCCGGACCCGCTGGGGTTGCCGGGTGCGCTGGATGCGCCGGATCCGCGGGGTCTGTTGGACACGTGAGGGGCGCGGGCGCTGCCCGGTCCGCCGGGGCTGCCCGGTCCGGCGGGACTTCCGGGTCCGCCGGGTCCGCAGGGTTCGTTCGATGCGCCGGGTCCGTCGAGGTTGCCTGGTCCGTCGGGTGTGCCGGTGCTGCCGGACTCGCCGGCTGTCCCGGTGACGGTGACGGTGATGTACCGGTCGACCGCCACCAGGATCGCCGGGTTGCCCGGCTCCACCACCGCGTACTCGCCCGCGACGAACAGCTTGCCCGGCGCCCGCCGCACCACCGTGCGCCCCGCGGACACCCCTGCCGCCGTCGCCGCTGTCGTGGCCGTCATCGGTCGGCCCCGTCCAGCAGACGGGCCCCGGGCCCCGGGCCGGCGACCAGCACCCGTGCCGCCGGGACGGCCTCGCCGACGGCGTCGGCCACCCGCCGCGCGTCCGCGCGCCGGCACAGCACCTTCACGTTCGGCCCGGCGTCCATGGTCGCGTACGCCGCCACGCCCTCCCGCCGCAACCCCAGCACCCGGTCCAGCACGGTGACCGTGGCCGGCGACAGGTAGCGCACCGCGGGCCGCGCCGCCAGCATCGTCGCGTGCATCCCCAGCGCGTTGCGCTCCGCGATCTCGCCCACCGCCTCCAGGTCACCGCGCCCCAGCGCCGCCCGCATGCCGGCCAGGTCGGCCCGGCTGGAGGCGGCCCACGGCCGGTACAGCGGCGAGGTGTCCACGGTGCGGCGCATCGCCTCCCGGCTGGAGACCGTCTTGGGGCCCGCGTCGAGCACGGCGACGACCAGCGCCGGGTCCAGGCCGCCGGCGACGGGCACCGGCTCGGCGTAGGAACCCGCGTCCGCCGCCGCGCCCGTGGCGGAGGGCGCCCCGGCGTGCCAGACGGCGAAGCCGCCGAACACCGACCGCGAGGCCGACCCCGAACCCCGGCGCGCCAGCCGGGACAGCCCGCCGGCGTCCAGCTCCAGCCCGTAGGCGGCCGCGGTGGCCACGGCCAGCGCGGCGAACCCGCTGGCCGAGGACGCCAGCCCCGCCCCGGTGGGCACGGTGTTACGGCTGTCCACCACCGCCCGCCACGGCAACCGGGCCCGCTCCCGCACCAGTTCCAGGAACGCGCCGACCCGCCGGGCCGCCTCGCCCCTCGCGGGCACCCCGTCGAGCGTCACCTCGTCGCGGCCGGCCGTGGCGTCCAGTCGGACACGGGTGGTGGTCGGGAAGACGTCCAGCGTCATCGACAGACTGTCGGTCCAGGGCAGGATCAGCCGCTCGTCCCGCTTGCCCCAGTACTTGACCAGCGCGATGTTCGGATGCGCGACCGCGGTGACACCGGCGGCGGCGTCCGCCTGCGGCCCGCCCCGCGCCGGGCGCGGGGCGGGCCTCGCCGGGCGGGGCGCGGTGTCCGGCACGCCCGCCGCGGTCTCCAGCGGGCCCGGCACAGTGGTCGGTCGTTGTTCACGGCGCATGGTTGTCGAGCCCCTTCAGCGGTACGAGCCATGTCTGTACGGCGCCTGCCTCGTGCAGCCGCCGGGTGACCTCGCGGGCCCGCTGCGGCGGGGCCAGCGCGATCATGCAGCCGCCCAGACCACCGCCGGTGATCTTGGCGCCGAGGCTGCCCGCCCCCAGCGCGGCGTCGACCAGCCGCTCGATGGGGCCGGTGCTCAGGCGGGCCGCCCGCAGCAGCGCGTGATAGTCCGTCATCCGCCGGCCCAGGTCACCGGCCCGGCCCTCGGCGAGGGCCAGCCGGGCCTCCTCGGCCAGCCCCGAGGCCCGCCGCACGAACCGTGCCCGCGCCCCGGGCCGGCGCCCGAACCCCTCCCGCAGCAGCTCGACCGCCTCCCGGGTACTGCCCGGCTCACCGCTGTCCGCGACGATGAACAGGCCCTCGCAGCCCAGCTTCAGCTCCCGTGTCCGGCCCGCCTGGAACAGCAGCGGGCGCAGCGCGCCGACGGTCATGGCGTCGACACCGCTGGCCCTGCCGTGCGCCATGTTCTCGGCCGTCTGCACCAGTTCGAACGCCGTGGCCTCGTCCAGCTCCCGGCCGAAGAGGTCGGCCAGCGCGAACGCGATCGCCCGCGAACTGGCCGCGCTGGAGCCCAGCCCCCGGCCGTGCGGGATCGCACCGTCGAGGATCACGTCCAGATGCGGCCGGCCGCTCACGCCCATCCGCGTCTTGAACTCCGCGGTCAGCCGGCGCAGGCCGTCGGAGGCCTGCGTCACCATCGCCCGCGAGGGGGAACCGGTCACCGTGTAGGACAAGTCGCCCTGCCCGTCGCCGGGTTGGGAGGACCATCCGGCACTGGCGGTGACCGTGAGCTGCGGGATGGGCAGGGCGAGCGCCGGGGCTCCGTAGACGACCGCGTGCTCTCCCAGCAGGATCGCCTTGGCGTGGGCGCGGCCGATGCCGACCGAGCGGGTCCGGCGGCTGTCCGGCACCCCCTCCGCCGAGGTCGGTAGAGTCAACGCACTCAGCTCCCTATGTCTGTTGTGCACGGAGATGTCTGTTGTGCAGAGAGGCCGCACGGCCATGCCGGACCGCCCCGCCCCGAGACGCGGAGACCCGGAGGTCCGGAGGTCCGGAGGCCGGAGAGGGGTGGAGGCGGGGGTGGGGCGGGGCCTGCGAGGGTGTACGGCGGCAACTGCCGTACACGGCAGGGGACTTCGGGGACTTCACCGGCGGCACGGCGGCGGCGCGGCATCGGCGACAGCGCCCGGGTGCGCCGGGCGGCGGAACGGATGCGGTGAAAGAAGCAGTGAGAGAAGTAGTGAAAGAAAAAGTGCCGCCCGCCGGATGACGGACGGCTGCGGCACGCGCCCCCTGCCGCGGTACGGCCTCGCGGCGGCTTTTGGGCAGGGGGGATGTAGGGAGATAGTGACACGGGGTCAGGCCCCCCGCCAACACCGCACCGAAGTGACGTGGGTCACTCGAATGGGGGGTGGATCCGCGACCGGCACAACCGGCGCAGCCGCGGCTGCCAGGGCAGTCGCGGCGGGCACGGCGGGGGTTCTTCGGGCGTACGGAGCACGGAAGTTGAGGCACCGTCAGAAGCTCGGACGGCCCGGAAACCGGAGCCGGAAACCAGAAGCCGGAGTCGGGACCGGGAGCCGGGAGCCGGGAGCCGGGAGCCGGGACCGGAGCGGCGAGGGCCGAGGTCCGGGAGCCGGAGTGTGAGGGGCGTAGTACGGGCTCCGTGCTCCGTGCTCCTGGGCCGGTGTCCGGTCAGGGCCGGCGGTGCAGGGCGATCTCGGTGAGTTCCTCGATGTCGAACTCGGAGCGGCGGTTCGGGGCGCCGTAGCGGGTGATCTTCCCGCGGCTGACCCACTTGCGGATGGTCGCCTCGGACACCCCCATGGCGAGGGCGGCCACTTTGGTGGGGACGAGCCGGTGGCTCGGTGGCTTGATCATGCGCTGACACCCTTCCGCTGCCGTTCCATCAGTGTGCGCAGCCCCAGCCACTCGCCCACGTTCCAGGCGTGCCCCGAGGAACAGCGGATGCTGCCGCCCGACCCCGAACCGGCACCGCTGCCGGTACTGCCGCCGCCCGTGCCGGTGGCGCGCTGCGGGAGGGCGCTGATCGTCCCCGGGCAGCCGTCCACCACGCAGCCGCGGATGAGGGCGTGCAGGGGATGGGGGTCGGGGTCGATGGTCTGGCGCAGTTCGCCGACGAGGCGTTCGATCTCCTCGGCGAAGTCGTCCGCCGGGGGCTGGCCGGCGAGCCATTCCAGATGCCGGGTCAGAAACCGTGCCAGGGAGGGAACGGCCCGCGGCGGAGTGGTGATTCCGCGTTTTTCCGCGACCATCGACGACCACGACTCGAGAATGGTCTCGATGTTGTGCCGGGCGTCGAGCACGGTGATGTCCAGGTGGTCCCTGCGGCGGCTGCCGGAGACCTTGGTGGGATTCGTGCGCCGGCCCGTCAGGGACGCCTGGTGCAGGCATTCCTGATGCAGGGCGGGAAGCACCCGCAGATGCTGCGCCGCCCTTCGCACGCACGGGGCGCAGAGGACGGACCCGGCGGCGGCGACGCTTTCCTGGGAGTGGCTCCTGAGGCATGACTGGGAATTCATCGAAACTCCTTCACGAGGCGCCTGGGCCCCGCAACCGCTGTCCACAACTCCGTTTTTTGATATCCCGTGATATCCCGTGCCGATCAAGGCAGTTGACCCGGCGCTTTCCTCCGCCGGAGGCGGGCGCAACAGCCCCTGGCGGTCCCTTGACGGTTCCTTCCATTACCCGACGGGTGACTCGAGTCCCGATACAGCCCCGTTCGCGAACACGCCGGTGAAATGCGCTCCCCGATTCCTCAAGGCCTTTTCCACCCGCAGCCGAGCCCTGGTCGAGCGCCGGCGCCCACGGTGGCCGCAGGAAGGGAGGAACTGTGGACGGTACGCACGCAGGCGAACGCGCAGTAGACGCCGGACTCCTCGCAGGGCCGCTCGTCACGACGGCTGATACGACGGCCGATGCGACGGCCGGTCGGTTTCCCCCGGGCGGGGCCCGTCCGCCCGGGGACCCCCACCCGCGCGCCGCCGCACCGCCGCCCGGCGGCGGCACCGCGGCGGCGCATCTGGAGGTGTGCCTGGTCGGTGCCGGACCCCGGGGCCTTTCCGTACTGGAACGGCTGTGCGCGCAGGAACGGAAGTCGCCCCGATGGGACACCGTCACCGTGCATGTCGTCGACCCCGACCCGCCGGGCTCGGGCCGGGTGTGGCGCCCCAGCCAGTCGCGGCACCTGCTGATGAACACCGTCGCCTCGCAGGTGACGGTCTACACCGACGCCAGCGTCCGCATCGACGGCCCGCTGGAGGAGGGGCCGAGCCTGTACGAGTGGGCCCGCGCCCTGGAGTCGGGCACCCTGGAGAGCTGCCCCGGACCGGTGGCCGGCGCGGACATCCTCACCGAGGCGCGCGCCCTGGGCCCCGACACCTATCCCACCCGCGCCCTCTACGGCTCCTATCTCACCTGGGCGTTCGGGCGGGTCGTCGCGAACGCCGCCGCGCATGTGCGGGTGCGTGTCCACGCGGCGCGCGCCGTCGCCCTCACCGACGCCGACGGCCGGCGGGCCGGGCGCCAGAGCGTCACCCTGGAGGACGGCACCCGGCTGGGCGCTCTGTCCGCGGTCGTCCTGGCGCAGGGCCACGTACCGGCACGGCTCTCGCCCACCGAGCGGCGGCTGGACCGTTTCGCCGCCCGGCACGGCCTGACCTACGTGGCCCCCGCCAACCCGGCCGACGTGGACCTCTCCTTCGTACGGCCCGGCGAGAGCGTGCTGCTGCGCGGGCTGGGCCTCAACTTCTTCGACCACATGGCCCTGTTCACCCGGGGCCGGGGCGGCGTCTTCACCCGCACCGGCGGGCGTCTGGTCTACCGGCCCTCGGGCCGCGAGCCGCGCCTGTACGCCGGATCGCGGCGCGGGGTGCCCTACCAGGCGCGCGGCGAGAACGAGAAGGGCGCCCACGGCCGCCACCGCCCCCGGCTGCTGACGGCCGGCTGCATCGCCGCCCTGCGCGCGGGGGACCGGCGCAGCACGGCCGTCGACTTCGCCGCCGACCTGTGGCCGCTGATCTCCAAGGAGGTGTGCGCCGTCTACTACGCCGCCCTGCTGGTGCGGCGCGGCGAGGCGGCCGCGGCGGCCGAGGAGTTCACCGAGCGCTACCTGCACGCCGAGCCGGGCGCGGCCGAGGACCGCCTGCTCGACGAAGCCGGCATCGCCGCGGCCGAGCGCTGGGACTGGGAGCGCCTGGCCCGCCCCTACGGCACCCGCGGCTTCCGCGACCTGGCGGCCTTCCGCACCTGGCTGCGCGGGCATCTCGACGAGGACGTCCGCCTGGCCCGCCAGGGCAACGTCAGCGGACCGGTCAAGGCGGCCCTGGACGTGCTGCGCGACCTGCGCAACGAGGTCCGGCTCGCCGTCGACCACGCCGGCCTGTCCGCCGCCTCCCACCGCGAGGACCTGGAGGGCTGGTACACCCCGCTCAACGCCTACCTCTCCATCGGCCCGCCGGCCTCGCGGATCGAGGAGATGGCCGCGCTCATCGACGCCGGCGTCCTGGAGGTGACCGGCCCCGGCCTGCGGGTGAGCGCCCAGGCGGACGACCCGGAGGGCCCCTGCTTCCTGGCGACCTCCGACATCCCCGGCGTACAGGTCCGGGCCGGCGTCCTCATCGAGGCCCGGCTGCCCGCGATCGACCTGCGGCGCACCGCCGACCCGCTGATGAACCAACTGCTGCGCACCGGCCAGTGCCGCCCCTACCGCATCCCCGCCGCCGACGGCCCCGGCACCGGCCCCGGCAGCACCGACACCGGCAGCGGAACGGGGTACGAGACGGGGGGACTGGAGGTGTCCGAGCGGCCCTACCGCCTCGTCGACGCCCGCGGGGTGCCCCACCCGCGCCGCTTCGCCTACGGGGTGCCCACCGAGTCCGTGCACTGGGTGACCGCCGCGGGCATCCGGCCCGGCGTCGGCTCGGTCACCCTGGAGGACTCCGACGCCATCGCGGCGGCGGTCCTCGCCGTGCCCCAGGCACCCGCGCCCCTGCGCCGGCCGGCCTGGGCCGGAACAACTCCCGTGCCCCCAAGCCCCGTCACGGCCCCGGTCACGGCCCCGAGCGCGAAGGCAGGCGCATGACCTCCTCCTGGCAGTCCCCGCAGTCCCCGCAGTCCCCGCAGTCCCCGCAGTCCGGGCGGTCTCCGCGGTCCCTGCCGCCCGCGGCCCTGTCCGCCCATCTGGACGCCGGGCTGCTGTCACCGGTGCGGGCGGGCACCCCGGTCGAGGCGGCCGTCGGCGACGGCGCGTGGCTGCAGGCGATGCTGGACGCGGAGGCGGCGCTGGCCCGCGCGCAGGCCCGCCTGGGCACGGTGCCCGCCCGGGCGGCGGCCGCCGTCACCGCGGCGGCCCGCGCGGAGCTGTTCGACGTACGCGAACTCGCCCTGGCCGCGCGGGAGACCGCCAACCCGGTGGTGGGCCTGGTCAAGGCGCTGACCGCGCGGGTCGCCCAGGACTGCCCGGCCGCGGCCGAGTACGTGCACCGCGGCTCCACCAGCCAGGACGTCCTGGACACCGGCGCGATGCTGGTGGCCGCCCGCGCGCTGCGCCTGATCGTCGCGGACCTGCGGGCCGTCGCCGACGCCCTGGCCGCCCTGGCGGCCGGGCACCGCGACACGGTGATGGCGGGCCGCACCCTGGCCCTGCACGCGGTGCCCACGACCTTCGGTCTCAAGGCGGCCGGCTGGCGCCGCCTCGTCCTGGACGCCGCCGACCGCCTCGGCCGCCTCGCCGACGGCGGGCTCCCGGTGTCGCTCGGCGGCGCGGCCGGCACCCTGGCCGGCTATCTGCAGTACGCGGATCCGGGCACCGACCCTGCCGTCCTGGCGACGGCCCTGACCGAGGCCTTCGCCGAGGAGACGGGCCTGGCCGCACCGGTGCTGCCCTGGCACGCGCTGCGCACCCCCCTCGCCGATCTGGCGGCCGGCCTCGCGCACGCGGCCGGGGCGCTCGGCAAGATCGCCGCGGACGTGCTGGTGCTGGCCCGTACCGAGATCGGCGAGGTGGCCGAGCCCGCCGTCGCCGGACGGGGCGCGTCCTCGGCGATGCCGCACAAACGCAACCCCGTGCTGGCGACCCTGATCCGCTCCGCCGCCCTGCAGGTGCCCGCGCAGGCGACCGTCCTGATGCAGTGCCTGGCCGCCGAGGACGAACGCTCGGCCGGGGTGTGGCACGCGGAGTGGCAGCCGCTGCGCGAGTGCCTGCGGCTGACCGGCGGCGCCGCGCACACGGCCCTCGAACTCGCCCGCGGCCTGACCGTCCGCCCCGAACGGATGCGCGCCAACCTCACGGCCACCGGCGGACAGCTCCTCTCGGAGCGCGTCTCGGCCGTCCTGGCCCCCCGGCTGGGCCGGACGGCGGCCCGGGAACTCCTCACCCGCGCCTCCCTGCTCGCCACCCGCACCGGCCTCCCGCTCGCCGACGTCCTGGCCGGCCTCCCGGAACTGGCCGGCGTCCTCACCCCCCAGGAGGCGACGGCCCTGTTCGACCCGGCCGGCTACACCGGCGCCGCCGCGGCCCTGGTGGACCGCTCCCTCGCCCTGCCCGGCCCCACCGCCACCGGCCCCGCCACGGGCTCCGGCCAGGGCATGGGTTCCGGTACGGGTGCGGTGGCGGCGCCGTCCGGCGGACACGGCGCCTGACGGCGCCTCACCCGCCGGGCCGGACGGCTTCGCCCACTGGACCTGCTGGACCCGCTGCCCGCGACGGCGCCTGCGGCATCCACCGGCCGGCCCGGCACCCGGGTGCCCGCCGGTCCGGCCGCCGGCGTCCGTCGTACCTGCCGTCCGCGACGGTGCTCCGCCTGCGACGGCGCCCCGGGCACCCCGGCCCTGCGCCCGGGTGTCCACCGGGCCCGGCACTCGGCCCGCCCCCCGGGCGTGCGCCCCCGATCCGGCACCGGACCGACGCGCGGGCCCCGGCCCCGGCCTCCGGGCCCCCGCCCGGGCCCCCGCAACGGGGGCCGGCACCGCCCCTCGGCCCGCCCCCCCCGCAACCGGCCCCGGAATACGTCCCGGCCCGGTTTTCCCCCTGGTCGCGCCCCTGTCGCCGGAGTCCTGCCGGAGTCCTTCTCGAATCCTCCCGGAGTCCGTCCACAGCCTCGCCGGAGTCCGGCTCGAGGCGTGCTGGAGGCGTGCTGGAGAGGTGGTCCCCGGGCGGTCGAAGCGGCCGTCGGGGGGTGTCGGGGCGCCGCATGATGAAGGCACAACGAGCAGGGAGGGCAGCCGAGTTGAGTGCATACGCGGGGGCCGGCGCGGGTGGTGGCCACGGGCGTGCCGTGGTGATCGGCGCCGGTCTCGCCGGGCTCACCGCGGCACGGGCCCTGGCCGGCTTCATGGACCACGTCACGGTGATCGAGCGCGACTGGGTGCCCTCCGGACCGGGGCGGCGTCCGGGTGTGCCCCAGGCCCGGCACACCCATGTGCTGGTGCCGGCCGCCCATCAGGGGCTGGAGCGGCTGTTCCCCGGCATCGGCCAGGACCTGGCCGCCGCCGGGGCGGTCCGCGTCACCGTGCCCAAGGACATGCTGGTGCTGGGGCCGGGCGGCTGGCTGCCCCGCTTCGACGCCGGCCTGCCGCTGCTCTGCGCCGGCCGCGACCTGATCGACGCGGTGGTGCGGGCGCGGCTGCGCGCCGACCCGAAGGTGGACTTCCTGCCCGGGCACGAGGCCGTCGCCCTGCGCGGCGGCCGCCACGACACCGTCACCGGCGTGTGGATACGCGGCCGCGACCGCACCGCCCCCGACAGCAGGGGCGGGCCGGGCGTACGGCGTCTGCTGCCGGCCGAGTTCGTGGTGGACGCCTCCGGCCGCGGCTCCCAGGCCTCCCGCTGGCTGGCCGAACTCGGCTACGGGCAGCCCCCGTTGAGCGTGGCCGCCGCCCCGGCCGCCTTCGCCACCGCCGTGTTCGCCCCGCCGGTGGGCCATGTCGCCGACTGGAAGAGCCTGCTGCTCATGGCCGCGCCCGGCCATCCGCGCCAGGGCGTCCTGCACCCCGTCGAGGGCGGCCGCTGGTCGGTGACCCTCACCGCCGCCGGCACCGCCCGCCCGCCGGCCGGCCACGCCGGGCTGCTGCACGCCGCGCGCGCCCTGCGCCACCCGCTGCTGCACGACGTCCTCGAGGCCGCCACCCCGCTGGGCCCGGTCTACGGCTGCACCCGCGCCGGCGTCCGCTGGCACCGCTACGAGAAACTGCGCCGCTGGCCCGACCAGTTCCTGGTGGTCGGCGACGCGCTGGCGGACCTGGACGCGGCCGGCGGCCAGGGCATGGCGCTGGCCGTGCGGTGCGCGCTGGCGCTGGAGCAGTTACTGGCCGGCCACGGCACGGCCGTCGGCATCAGCCACCGGCTGCGCCACGCCCTGGCCCGCGAGGTGGCCCCCGCCTGGCGGACGGCCCGCCGCACCCCCGGCACGGCACACCCCCCGCACGCCCCGAACACCCCGGGAACGGCAGGCACTTGGGACACGGCGGGCACGGCGGCCGCGGACCGGCAGGCGGCGGCGGCGTCGCAGGACGGCCCGCCGCGCCCCCCTCTCACCGCCCGGTACACGGCCTGGTACGCGGCCCGTGTCGCGGCCGCCGCGACCACCGACCCGTACGCGGCCACCCTGCTGCTGCGCACCCTGCACGCCCCCGGCACCCCGCCGGCCCCGGCCGCGGCGCTGCGGCCGCGCGCGCTGCGGGCCGCCCTGCGCACCCCGCGCGGCCCCGCCCCGTACGCGCCCCCCAGCACCACCCACGGCCCCGACGCGCCCCGCCGCCGCACCGCACCGGCACCCGCCCGCCCGGTCCCGGCCGGTGCCCCGCGCCCCGCCGCACCCGCGCCCGCGGCGGCCCCCGCCGGTGAGCGGAGGCGGCCGTGAACACCCCGCCCCGCACCCGGTCCCACGAGGTGTCCCGCACGACGAGAGTGGAGAAAGTGAACCGACCAGCCGCCCAGGAAGCCGGACCGGCGGGCCCCGCCCCGGCCCGCACCCCCGACAGGGCAGACAGCACAGGCCAGTTGGGCACAGAGGAGAGCGGCACACCCCCGCGACACCCCCACCCCGCCCGCCGACCGGCCCCGCCGTATGCCCGCCGTGTCCCGGCCGCGCCGCATCATCCCTGCGGCCCGGTCCTGCCGTACCACCACGGTGTCCCGTCCCCGGCCGTCTTCCCGCCCGGCGGCAGGGCCCGTCCCGTACCGCCGCAGGCAGCCCGCGCCGCCCGGCGGCCGGCCCCGCCGTACCACCACCGCGGCCTGTTCCCGCCGTACGGCCACCGTGTCCCGGCCCCGGCCGTCCGCCCGCCCGCGGGCCGGACCGGCCGGCCGGCGCCGCCGCAGACCACCCGCGCCACCCGCACCACTCATGTCACCGGTATCACCTGTACGACCCGTACCGGCCACAGCGTCCGGCGGTCAGAGGAAGGGGCACGGGCATGACCGGCACCGATGCATCCCCCCGCAGCTCGCGCACCGCGCCCTCGCGGGGTGAGCGGGTCGCCGACTGGACCGACGGGCGGCTGGGGATCTACAACTTCCGTTTCCTGGTGCGCAAGGTGTTCCCCGAGCACTGGTCGTTCATGTTCGGCGAGATCGCCCTCTACAGCTTCGTCGTGCTGCTGGTGACCGGGATCTGGCTCACGCTCTTCTTCGACCCGAGCATGTCCGAGACGGTCTACAACGGCTCCTACGCCCCGCTGCACGGCGTACGGATGTCGCAGGCCTACGCCTCCACCGTGCACATCAGCTTCGAGGTGCGCGGCGGCCTGTTCATCCGCCAACTGCACCACTGGTCGGCGCTGACCATGATCGGCGCGCTGTGCCTGCACACCCTGCGCCACTTCCTGACCGGCTCGTTCCGCAAGCCGCGCGAGCTGAACTGGCTGTTCGGCTTCACGCTGCTGGTGCTGGTCACCCTGGAGGGCTTCGTGGGCTACTCGCTCCCCGACGACCTGCTCTCCGGCACCGGCCTGCGCATCGCCGAGGGCGTCACCCTGGCCATCCCGCTGGTGGGCACGTACCTGTCGATGTTCCTGTTCGGCGGGGAGTTCCCGGGCCACAACGTGATCGGCCGGTTCTACGGCTTCCACATCCTGCTGATCCCGGGCATCGTCGTGGCGCTGCTGACCGTGCACCTGATCCTGGTCTTCTACCACAAGCACACCCAGTTCCGGGGGCCTGCCCGCACCGAGAAGAACGTCGTGGGCCAGCCCCTGTTCCCGCACTACACGGCCAAGGCCGGCGGCTTCTTCTTCATCATCGCCGGGGTGCTCTCGCTGCTGGCGGGCATCGCGCAGATCAACCCGGTGTGGACCTACGGCCCCTACCGCGCGGACCAGATCTCCCAGGGCTCCCAGCCCGACTGGTACATGGGTTTCCTGGAGGGCGCCCTGCGGGCCATGCCGGCCTGGGAGTTCAGCCTCGGCGGGTACACCGTCAACCTCGGCATCCTGATCCCCGCCGTCATCGTGCCCACCCTGATGATGGCCGTGATCGCGCTGTGGCCGTTCCTGGAGGCCTGGGCCACCGGGGACCGGCGCGAGCACCATCTCCTGGACCGGCCGCGCGACCACCCCACCCGCACCGCGTTCGGCGTCGGCTTCGTCGCCCTGTACCTGGTGCTGTTCTTCGGCGGCGCCAACGACGTGCTGGCCCAGGAGTTCCACCTGTCCCTGAACCAGATCACCTGGTCGGTGCGGATCGGCGTGTTCGCCGTCCCCGCGCTCACCTATGTCCTCACCCGGCGGATCTGCCTGGGCCTGCAGCGCCGTGAACGCGACACCCTCCTGCACGGCCGCGAGACCGGCCGGATCCGGCGGCTGCCCGACGGCGAGTTCGTCGAGGTCCACGAACGCCTGGACCGGCAGCGGGAGTACGCGCTGCTGGCCCGCAGGGCCTACACCCCGCTGCCCGCCCCCACCGCCGAACACGACGGCGTCCCCAACCCCGCCCGGCGCGGCCAGGCGCTGCGCCACCGCCTCAGCCGCTGGCTCTACGGCAACCAGATCGCCAAGCCCACCCCGCAGGAGATGCGGGAGGCCCTGGCCCACCTCGGCCACCCGGACGACGGCCACGCCGCGCTCGGGGGCCCCGCCGCCTCCAACGGCCACATCTCCTCGCCCAACGGCAACGCCAACGGCCACGGCCCGACCGCGTCCGAGCCCGCGTCCGCGTCCGCGTCCGCGGATTCCGGCGTACGGCGGGGCCGCGCCGGGGAGCGGGAGGCGGACCAGGAACTGCACTGACCCGCTGCCCCGGCGCCGCGGTGCGCGAGGGGCAGGGCCGGGTGGGGCCGGCGCGGGCGGCGCGGGTGATCGGGGGACGGTCACCCGCGCCGCCGCCGTTCCACGACACCCCTGCTGCCCTGACGAACCGTCACTGTCCGCTGACCGCAGGCCAGTTGCCGTAGAACACGGCGGACACGGGCGCGGAGACGGCCGGCCGCCGTGCCCCGCTCCCGCCGCACCCCCGCCCCTTTTTTGTCCGGTTGTCCGGTGTGTTCGTGCCGGAGTGTCCGCGGAGGCCCCGATGAGCAGAGTTCCCCGGCGCCCGGCCCCGGCCGAGTCCATCACCCGGGCGCGTACCGGTCTGACGCGTGACCTGCGCGGCCGGCAGCGCCGTTACCTCATGGCGATGCTGGTGCGCACCGTGTGCGTGGTGCTGATGGCCGCGACCTGGAACCGCTGGCCCGTCCTCGCGGCCTGCGCACTGGCCGGCGCGGTCGTCATCCCGTATGTCGCGGTGGTCCTGGCCCAGGCGCACTGGCGCCAGCAGCGCGGCCCGCGCCACGCCGTGGCCAGGGCGGTCCGCGAGGAACCCGCCGCCCGTGTCGTCCTGGAGCCCACCCTGATCCTGCCGCCGGAACGATGATGCCGCTGGGGGGCGGCACGGGGTGCTCAGTGAGGATCGGCGGTTCCACCCGACAGGGGAATCAGCACGTCTGATGCCCCGATCTCCTGCAGCCGATGGCTGACGTCCTGCCACTCGTGCAGCGAAGGGGAGGGGTGGGGCGGTGACCTGGGGTTTCTTGGCGGGATGTGCGCTTACCTGCGGAAACAGCTCACGGTAGTTCTCACTGGTCGGCGCCGTTTCCCAGGCTCATGTGCCCTGGATGTGCCCTGGGCCGCTCACTCGGCGACTGGGCGCGGGAGTCGAGTGGCTGAGCTGATTTGGTGGAGGTGCCGAATCCTCCTCCGCGAGCCTTCCTCAAGTACCTCAGTGGAGGTTCCGCCTGCGACACCCGCTTTGGAGTTTTCTCCGGGCGGGGCTGTGACCTGCGGAAACTTCGACGTTGACGTGTCTGGCCTGGGGAAACACTCCGCCGTAGTTCTCACGTGTGCACGGCGCTTCCCTGCCTCGTGTGTGCTGAGTCCATGCCGGCGGGCCCTTCCCTGACAGGCGCTTGGCGGCCAGGTCGTCGGCAGGGGAGTCGATGGCATCGTGAACCACGAACTAGTTGGGGAGTCGTTCGAGGGCGTCAGGGGCTCGGCGGGTCCCGGAGCGCTCAGATATCGAGGGCCTGGACGGGCCCACCGATGCGGAAGGATCGGGTCCCGTGAATGCGCTTCCCCCGTCCGGTGCGGGTACGGCAGGCGGCGGTGAACTGCGACGTGTTCTGGAGCGCTTTGACGTCGGCGTCGTGGTGCGCCGGGTTCGGCCGGTTGCCGGCCTTCTGGCTGGAACCGCACGACGAGCCACTTGATCCGGCTCATGCCGCCCTGTACCGGGCCGTCCGCTCACGCATCGCTCACGCGCTGCCGGCAGCAGCGCGTGGTCAGACCTGGCCGAGGTCGATCTCCACGGGGAAGGGGGCCGCTGCCTTGAGGGCGCCGGTGAACACCTCTCCGTCCCGGTAGGTCTTCGTCGCGGGGTCGAGAACGTAGGTGTACACGAGAGGAACGCCTGTCGCGGCCTGCTCGATCCGCCAGTAGAAGCCGATGCCTGCCTTGGCGTACTGGTCGACCTTCACGATCCGGTCGGTGGTCTCCGAGCCCGGCGACACCACCTCCGCGACCAGCAGCACGTGCTCAGGGCGGGTGGGGGTGATGTCGATCGTGTCCGCGCGGTACACGACGACGTCCGGGCGGCGATTGGTGAGCGGGACATCCTGAAGCCGGACGTCGAAGTCCGTGTCGGCGTTCCATTCCGGGCCCGCGGCGGCATCCAGGGCGTTGGCCAGGATCCGAGCCAGCCGGTTGTGCCGCTTGGACGCACTCGGACTCACCACGACCATCCCGTCCACGATCTCGATGCCGGCGCACTGCTCCTCGGACCAGGACTCGTATTCCTCTGCCGTGATCTGCTCATGCATCCACGCCGGGGCCACCATCTCGGCCGTCATGAAGCACCTCCCGGACACTGCGCTGCGGGCCCGATCCCGCTGGACTCAGCCTACTGTCCGCCGTCCGTCCGGCAGGCTGATCTTGCTCACGCCGCTTTCCCGTCGGTCGGCATCCGACCAGCGGGGCCCACAACAAGTGAGGAACCCCGGCAGGCCCCTGGCACGACTCCTTTGATGACCGCCGGTTCCATCCGGCACGGGAATCAACACGTCTGGTGCCCCGCGATGATTCTTCGACTGCTCGGAGGCCCGGTGGCCGCGGGTGGGGACCAGGTGCCGTCCACGATCAGTACGCCGCCGGCCGAGTGCCGGAGGGGGCCGAGGCCGTCGATGACCCGGTCGGCGGCGGGCTCCGGGACACCGAAAAGCGCGGCGGGCTGTCACAGCGAGAGCGGAAAATTCCAGTGCGACACAATCTGTCGAAGTAGACTTAGTCGTATTGCGTCGCAGTCGATGTGCAGGAGAGCGAGTGATGAAGGACCTGCCGGTCAAACCGGACGACGTGATCGACCGGGACCGGGAGTGGGGTCTGCTTGCGGAATTCCTCACTGATCCGGATCCGGCGATGCGGCTCGGCATCGTGTCGGGGCGGCGTCGGCATGGGAAGTCGTACCTTCTGCAGGCTCTGTCCGAGCAGGTCGGCGGCCTCTACGTCACCGCCGTCCGGGAGGAGGGGCGACTTCCCGCGATCCAGCGGTTCAGTGATGCAGTTGCCGCCCACGCCGGCCTGCGGCCAGGGAGCCTGCGCCTGACCGACTGGCGTGACGTTCTGTCCAATGCCCTTGATGTGACCGCCCGTTCGCCGGACCCGCTCCTGGTGATCGACGAATTGCCGTATCTGCTTCGGCACTCACCCGAAATCCCGGGTCTGCTTCAGCAGCTCTACGACGAGCGTCAGCGGGGTGCCCGGCCCAGTGCCGGGCCGGGTCCGAGGCTGATCCTGTGCGGCTCCGCGATGAGCGTCATGCACGAACTGCTCTCGGGGACCAAGCCGCTGCGGGGACGGGCCGTGGTCGATCTGCGGCTGGGCGCTTTCGACTACCGTGACAGCAAGACCTTCTGGCGGATTGCCGACCCGCTGACCGCGCTGAAGGTGCACGCGGTCCTGGGCGGGGCCCCCGGCTACCGGCCGGTGGCTGCCCGGCCGCATCCGGACGACGGCTTCGACACCTGGCTGGCCCGGACACTGCTCGATCCGGGCAGGGCGGTGTACTCGCGTACCGAGACCGAGTACCTGTTGCGCGAGGACCCGAGGATCACGCAGCACACGCTGTACTACGACATCCTCACCGCGATCGCGAACGGCGCCACCACACCCAGCAAGATCGGTGCCGCTCTGGAACGCCCGCGCAACGCCGTCGCCCACCCTCTCGGAGTGCTGGAGTCCACTGGCTACATCCGGCGGGAACAGGACATCCTCCGCGCCAAGCACCCCGTTATCACCCTCGCGGACCCGGTCATTCGCTTCAACCAGCTCATCACCCTCCCGCAGGCCGCCGCCGTGGAGCAGGGTTTCGCCGAACAGGTGTGGCAGCAGGCCGCTCCGACCTTCAACTCCAAGATCCTCGGGCCGCACTTCGAGGACCTTGCCCGCGACTTCACCCGGCGTTACGCCCACACCCTGTTGCCCGGCGGACTGCCCGGCCCGGTCGGTACCACCGAGGTTGCCGACCAGGCCGCCCGGACAAAGCACGAGGTCGATGTCATCGCCCTGGCCGCCGGCGAGCGCCCGCAGGGTCCCCGCGCGAAGATCGCCCTGCTGGGCGAGGCCAAGGCGACCGCCGCCCGCCGTGGGACCGGTGACCTGGAACGCCTGGAACGCATTCGTGCCCTGCTCGCCGACCAGGGGTACGGCACAGATGCCACGACCTTGGCCCTGTATTCCCTGCATGGCTTCTACCCCGATCTGATCGACCTGGCCGACCGCCGTGACGACCTTCTCCTGGTCGATCTGCCCACCCTCTACGGGGGCTGACATCAAGAGCGGCCGTCTTCGGAAGCCGAGACCGGTGACCTCGACGGCTTCGTTGTCCTGCTGGTCGGGGTGGCGGTCGCGGCCTGGTGCCAGAGGCCGGCCTGTGCCGGCCCGGCCGGGCGGAACGCGCTCCTGCCGCCCCAACCGCCCAGCGCACCAACGAATATGACAGATCGTCAACTTCCGTGTGCCGTCGGCGGGAACGCGGCTGTGCCGCACTCTGCCACCGGAACCGCCCCGTACACCCCCCCCGCCCCTGACCACCCCGGCCGTCCCTGCCCCCGACGCCCCGGCAGCCCCCGCCGGCCGCCAAAGCGGTCCGCGGGGGCTGCCTGCCTGCCCGGGGGAGGGGCGGCCGGGGGTGGTCAGGGGCGGGTCTCCTGTTCGGGCAGGGTCTGCCAGGGGCGGCACATGAGCAGGAGGGAGGTGATCGCGGCGAGTGCGCTGCCGGTCTGGACGGCGGCCATGGGCACGGCCGTGCCCTTGCCGGCGATGCCGACGAGGAGGGTGGCGACGGCGCCCATGGCGAAGCAGGAGGTGCCCACCAGTGCGGAGGCGGAGCCCGCGGCGTGCGGGGTGCGCATCAGGGCGAGTGCGTTGGTGTTGGGCAGGACCAGTCCCAGCGCGGAGATCATGACGAAGAGGCAGCAGGCGACCGGGATCGTGCCGGCGTCGCCGAAGACGCCCTGCGCCACCAGCAGCAGTACCGTCCCGGCCGCGGCGATGACGCCGAGCCCGGCGCCCAGTGCCCGGTCCAGGCGGACCCGGCCGACCAGGAGTTTGCCGTTGACCCGGCCGACGATCATCATGCCGAGCGAGTTGAGGCCGTAGAGGAGGGAGAAGGTCTGCGGGGAGGCGCCGTAGATGCCCTGGATGACGAACGGGGAGGCGGCGATGTAGGAGAACAGGGCGCCGTAGGCGAAGCCGTTGACCATGACGTAGCCGGCGAAGACCCGGTCGGCGAGCAGGCCGCGCATGATGAACAGGGCTCCCAGCACGCCGCCGCCGCGGCGCCGGGCGGGGGGCAGGGTCTCGGGCAGCCTGCGCCACACCAGCGCGGTGAGCGCGATGCCGATCGCGGCCAGGACGAGGAAGACGCCCCGCCAGGCGGTGAAGCGCAGCACCTGTCCGCCCAGGACGGGCGCGGCGACCGGGGCGAGGCTGGAGACCAGCAGCAGGGTGGAGAAGAAGCGGGCCATCTCCAGGCCGTCGTAGAGGTCGCGCACGACGGCGCGGGCGATGACGATGCCGGCCGCCCCCGCCAGGCCCTGCAGCAGCCGGCAGCCGATCAGCAGCGCGGCGTCGGGCGCCAGGGCGCAGCTCACGGAGGCCAGGACGTAGACGAGCAGGCCGATCAGCAGCGGCCGGCGCCGGCCCCACCGGTCGCTCATCGGGCCGACGACGAGCTGGCCCAGCGCCATGCCGGTCAGGCACGCGGTCAGGGTGAGCTGGCCGCTGGTGGCGGAGGTGTGCAGGGTGCGGGTGACGTCCGGCAGGGCGGGCAGGTACATGTCCATCGACAGCGGCGGCACCGCGGACAGGGCGCCGAGCATGAAGGTGATCAGGGCCCCGGTCCGGCGCAGCCCCTCCAGCCGGCCGGCTGAGCCGCCGGCCCGCGCCGGTGGTGCGGTCGACCGCTTGGTCCTGACGGTGGCTTCCTCGGCGCGAGACATTCGCCCTCCGTGTCCGGTCGTGTGGGTCTGCGCCGATGGTGGCAGCAGGCCGCTACAGAACCGGTCGGGTGCCGGTGGCGTGATCCGCGCGCCAACTCCGCACTCCCCGCCCGCAGTTGACGTGACCTACGTCACTTCGGGGGAGTCTTGGCGTGCGCGCACCGGCCGTGTCACTATTTCGGCACGCCCCTCCTGCCCGAAAACATTTCGTACGGCAGACAGTCCGTACGGCGGGGGAGCGGCGGGGAGTTGAGGGGCCGGGCGTCCCGACTCCCCTTTTTTTGTGCCCCTGTTGTTCTCCCCGCCTGACCGCCTGATTCTTCCCGCGCCCCCCGCGCGCGGCGGCGGCCGTGACCCCGTGACCCCGTCCGGGTCTCCCGCCGGTCGCCCTCGTCACCCTCGTCACCTTCGTCGGCACCCCGTCAGTCCCCTGTCACCGGCCGGTCCGCGGCCGGGTTTCGGCATGCCCGGCCGGGCGGCGGTCTCTGTCAGGAGCCCTCATGGAGCAGCTCATGGAGCACCTTGTGCGGCATGCCGTCACCACGATCCGCGAACGCTTCTGGGAACCGCTGAGCCTGGAGGAGCTGGCGCGTGGCGCGATGGTCAGCAAGTACCACTTCCTGCGCGTGTTCACCAAGGTCACCGGTGTCACCCCGGGACGGTTCCTGTGCGCGGTGCGACTGCAGGAGGCCAAAGTCCTGCTGCTGGGCACCCGGCTGACCGTCGCCGACATCGCGGTACGGGTCGGCTACAGCAGCACCGGCAGTTTCACCCGCCGCTTCACCGAGCTGGTGGGACTGTCCCCCACGCGCTACCGCATGCTCTCCCTCGCCCCGCCCGTGCCCGAACCCCCGGTATCCCAGCCGGACATGCCCGCGGCCGGGCCGGTGCCGCGGGCGTCCGGGACGGTGACGGGACTCCTGCACACCACCACCAACACCACCAACACCGGTGGTGGCGGGCGGGCGGTGCGGGTCGGTGTCTTCGCCAGCCCGCTGCTGCAGGGCGCCCCCGTCCGCCTCGTCCACGCCCGCGCGCCCGGGCACTTCACGCTGGACGGTGTCCCCGCGGGCGTCTGGTACGTCCACGCGGTGACCCGTCCCCGGCCCCCCGCCGCCGGTACCGCACCGCCGGTGCGGCTGACGGCGGCCGCCGGCCCGGTACGGGTCAAGGACGGCGCCGCGCGCCGTCTGGAACTCACCCTGAGCGCGCCGGACTGGAGCAGGCCGCCGGTCCTGTGCGCCCTGATGGACCTCGCCCCGCACCCCGCGGCGGCGTGACCCCGGCCCGGCCGTTCCCCCCCCCGTGCCGGACCCGGCACACCCACGCCCACCCCCGCACCACCCACACCCACACCCACACCCACAGGTACGTGGACACGCACATTTCCCCAGGCAGACCCTAGAGAAAGCGGACCCGGACATGGCCAGGCTATGCAAGCCCGCGGTGCAGGCGCCCGAACACGTCATCACGATGGAGGAGACGCTGGAGTTCGCCCGGCGGGTGCACGCGGGGAAGGACCAACTGCCGCTCGCGCTGCGCCTGATACGCAACACGGGCGTGCAGAAGCGCCACCTCGTCCAGCCCATCGAGCAGACCCTGCGCCACCCGGGCCTGACCGAACGCAACCGCATCTACGAGGCCGAGTCGAAGAAGCGCACCCCCCAGGTCGTCGAGGAGGCCCTGAAGAACGCCGACGTCGCGGCCCGCGACATCGACGCGATCATCTACGTGTCGTGCACCGGGTTCCTGATGCCGTCGCTGACGGCGTGGCTCATCAACACGATGGGGCTGCGCCCCGACACCCGGCAGATCCCCATCGCCCAGTTGGGCTGCGCGGCCGGCGGCGCCGCCGTCAACCGCGCCCACGACTTCTGCATGGCCCACCCGGGCAGCAACGTCCTGATCGTGTCGGCCGAGTTCTGCTCGCTGTGCTACCAGCCCGACATGGACGACATCGGCTCGCTGCTCTCCGACGGCCTGTTCGGGGACGCGGTCGCGGCCGCGGTGGTGCGCGGCACCGGCGGCACCGGCATCGAGCTGGAGCGCAACGCCTCCTACCTCATCCCGCACACCGAGGACTGGATTTCCTACGCGGTGCGCGAGACGGGTTTCCACTTCCAGTTGGACCGGCGGGTGCCGGGCACGATGGAGCCGCTGGCGCCGGTGCTGCGGGAGTTCGCCAAGGACCACAGCTGGGACGCGGGCAGCCTCGACTTCTACATCGTGCACGCGGGCGGCCCGCGGATCCTGGACGACCTCGCGAAGTTCCTGGAGGTCGACCGCAGCGTGTTCCGCCACAGTTGGGCCACGCTCAGCGAGTACGGCAACATCGCCAGCGCGGTGGTCCTGGAGGCGGCCCGCCGGCTGTTCGAGGAGGACCCGCCGGCCCCCGACGCCACCGGTCTGATCGCGGGCTTCGGCCCCGGCATCACCGCCGAGATGGCCCTGGGCCGCTGGAACGACGGCGCCCGCGCCGACGTGGACTGACCCCTGCTCGGGCTGCCGCCCCTCCCGCGGTCCCTGCCGCCGCTGTCCCCGCCGCGGCTGTCTCTGCCGAAGGAACGGATTCAGATGACTGGCCTCATCGTCCCGCCCGGCCAGGGCCGGAAACTGGTCACCAAGGCGCAGGAAGTCACCTTCAAGGCCACGAAGGACCAGGGCTCCTCCCTGTCCGTCTTCGAGGTGGTCGTCCCGCCCGGCTTCGACGTGGGGGCGCATGTCCACCACGACGCGCAGGAGTTCTTCTACGTCCTGGAGGGCGAGCTGGAGCTCCTGGCGTTCGAACCGGAGCGGCGCACCGGGGACTCCTGGCACCGGTGGACCTCCCCGGACGGGGACAGGATCGCCGCCGCGACCGAGGGCGCCTTCATGTTCGTCCCCCCGGGCACCCCGCACGCCTTCCGCAACGCCTCCGACAGGCCCGCCCGCATGCTCTTCCAGTGCTACCCCTCGCCGTACCACGAGTTCTATTTCGAGGAGATCGCCGAGATCTGGCAGGCGGGCGGCGCGATCGACCAGGAGGCGGTGGAGCGCATGCGCCGGCGCTACGACGTCCACCAGCTCACCCCGCTGCGCTACGAACCCCCCGCACTCGCACCCGAACCTGCCCCCGTATCCGCCCCTGCCCCTGTTTCTGCCCCTGTTCCTGAACCTGTTTCTTCCCCCCGGGCCGCCGAGCGCGGAGCGTGAACGGAGATGACCACGATGGACGCGATTCCCCTGGTGCACGCGAGCCTGGGCGAGCGGGAACTGGCCGCCGTCGCCGAGGTGTTCGCCTCCGGCTGGCCGGCCGGGCAGGGACCCAGGGGCAAGGAGCTGGAGGCACGGCTGGCGGCGGAGTACGCCGTCGGTGACGCGGTCGCGGTGAGCAACTGCGGCGCCGCCCTGCACCTGGCCATGCTCGCCCTGGGGGTGGGGCCCGGTGACGAGGTCATCGTCGCCGACTACGGCTTCCCCGCCCCCGCCCAGGCCGCCCGCTACGTCGGCGCCACCCCCGTCTTCGCCGACGTGCGCCCCGACACCTACACCGTCGACCCGCGGGCGGTGGCCGACCTGGTGACCGCCCGCACCGCCGGGATCGTCGCGGTCGACACGGTGGGCCTGCCCGCCGACTACACCGAGCTGCAGGAGATCGCCGACCGCCACGGCCTGTTCCTGGTCGAGGACGCCGCCTGCGCCGTCGGCGCCACCTACCAGGGGCGCAGGGCGGGCGCGCTGGCGGAGGTGGGCTGCCTGTCCTTCCACGGCCGCAAGGGCGCCAGCAGCGGCGAGGGCGGCGCCCTGCTCGCCGCCGATCCGAAGATCGGGGCGGACGCGCGGCTGCGCTCGTCCTTCGGCATCGGCAGCATCTTCGACATGGGCAACGTCGTGGGCCTGCCGATCCCGGTGTTCACCGAGATCGGCTACAACTTCAAGCTGTCCGACATCGCCGCCGCGATCCTCCAGGTGCAGCTGGGCCGGATCGGCGAGCTCCTGGACCGCCGCGCCGCGGTCGCCGCGCAGTACGGCGAACTCCTGGCCGGCGAGGAGCTGCTGGCGCTGCCGCACGTGCCCGCCGACCGCACCCACGCCTGGCAGACCTACATGGTCACCCTGGACGGGCGGGTGGACCGGGGGGCGGTGGCCACCGCGCTGCGCGGCCAGGGCATCGGCTGCGGGCACGGCACGTTCGCCGGCCACATCCAGCCCGTGTTCCGGGCGGAGCAGCGCTGCCCCGTCTCCCTGGACCTGGCCACCCGCCAGCTCGCGATCCCCATGCACGCCGAGCTGACCGAGGACCAGGTCACCCGCGTCGCCCGCGCCCTGCGCACCGCGGTCCGCGCCCACACCGGCACCGGCACCGCCCGTCACGCCGCCTGACCCCCGCCCCGTCACCCCCGACACGCCCGTGGTCCTGCGGTTTCGGCGCCCCCCCCGCACCGCATGCCGCCGCCCCGCATGCGGCCCCGCCCCGCCCGCCCCGCAGCGTGCCCCCGAAGGAGACACACCCCTATGAAGGGCTCCACCGCCTACCGATCGATCCAACAACGCGGCCTGCACATCGGCCTCCTGCCCGAGACGGCCGCGGCCGTGAACCCCTCGACGCCGATCACCCTGGACCACGACCTGGACGTCCTGCCCGAGGCGGGACGCCGGCTGACGGTGAGCCAGTACGCCGGGCACGTCGAGGACCTGGCCGCCCGCCTGTGGGCGGGCGGGGTACGGCCCGGCGAACACGTCGTGATCTACAAGAGGGCCAACGCCGACCACTGGATGCTGGCCTGTGCCGTCTCCCGGATCGGCGCGGTCGTGGTGAACCTCTCGCCGGCCCTGGACGCGGCGACCGTGGGCGTCCTGCTGGGCCGCCTGGGCCGCCCGACGCTGCTCACCGACGGCCCCACCCTGGACCGCCTGGCCGGGGTGGAGCTCGCCGGCCTCACCCGCCGGGTGGTCACCTCCGCCGGCGACCGCCCCGGCACCGTCTCCCTCACCGCACTGGCGGGCGCGCCGCGCGTGCGGCCGGTGCTGCGGGGGCTGGACGAGGCCGCCGTCATCACCCACACCTCCGGCACCACCGGCATCCCCAAGCTCGTCGTCCACACCCCCCGCACCCAGGCCGTCCGGCTGGTGCCGCAGTGGCGGCTGCTGGCACTGATGCGCCGCCGGGAGACCGTCGCCATCCACGTGCCCTTCGTCCACTCCCGGATGGTCGCGGCGATGTCGCTGGCGCTGCTGAAGCAGTACCCGGTGCTGCTGCTGCGCGAGAGTGACCCCGCCGTCGTCGCCGAGCACCTCCTGGCCCACCGCCCGGCCTTCGTCGAGGCCCTGCCCAACTCCCTGATGGAATGGGAACAGCTCACCCGCGACCCCAGGATGCCGTTCGCGTCGGTGAAGGTCTTCTCCAGCACCTTCGACGCCATCCACCCCTCCACCATGAGCCGGCTGCTGAAGTCCTCGGCCCGCCGCGGCGCCCTGTTCTTCCAGATCTACGGCCAGAGCGAGGTCGGGCCGGCCGTCGGCCGCGCCTATCTGCGCCCCTTCGCCCACAAGGCCAACGGCCGCTGCGTGGGCTGGCCCATGCCCCGGGGCGCGGCCCGGATCCGCGTCGTGGGCCAGGGCGGGAAACGCCCCAGCGAACGCCACCCCGGCCGTATCGAGGTCGCCTGGCCGGGACTTGCCCAGACCTACCACGGCGAGCAGGAGCGCTACGACAGCAACCGCAGGGGCGAGTGGTGGGGGACCGGCGACGTCGGCTACGTCACCCGCCTGGGCTGCCTGCACCTGCTGGACCGGGAGGTCGACATGATCCCCGGGGTGCGCAGCTCCCTGCAGATCGAGGACGTCGTCCTGGGCGCGCTGGAGGAGCTGAGCGAACTGGTCGTGGTCCAGGGCCCCGCCGGAGAGGCGGTCCCGGTGGTCTGCACCCACGACGACACCCCCCTGGACGCGGAGCGCTGGCGCACGGCCGCCGCGGCCTTCCCCCAGCTCGCCGACCCCGTCCAGATCCCGCAGGCCGAACTGCCCAGGACCGCCACCCTCAAGGTGCAGCGCCTGGAACTGGCCCGCCGCTTCACCCGCCCGCCCGGGCAGAGCCCCGCGCACCGTCCCGGGCCGGCCGGCCCGGCACCCCGCCCCACCGACGACCCGAAAGGCTGACGCCGTGACACCTCACGCCACGCTCGCCCGACTGCGCGAGTACATGGTCGGACCCTCGCGGTTCATGAGCCTGCTCTCCAGCTTCGAACTCGGCATCATCGACGCCCTGCGCGAACGCGGCGCCCAGAGCGCCGCCCAGTTGGGCGAGGTCGCCGGCACCAAGCCCGACGCCGTGGAACAGCTCCTGTTCCTCCTCGTCAAGGAGGGCTTCGTCGCCCACGACGAGGACACCGACACCTACACCCTCGACGCGCTCGCCGGCGTCCCCACCGCCGACCTCGACCGGGCCCTGGCCTACATGGACCTCATCAAGGTCACCGCGCTGCGCCAGTTGTTCTACCTCACCGAGTCCGCCCGCACCGGCACCGTCGTCGGCCTCAAGGAGCTCTACGGCGCCGAGGGCACCCTCTACGACGCGGTCGCCGACCACCCCGACCTCAACCGGTCCTGGCTGCGGCTGATGAACAGCGTCACCGCCAACATCGACCCCTGGTTCTTCGACAACATCGACGTCCCGGCCGGCTCCCGCGTCCTGGACGTCGCCGGCAACACCGGCCTGGGCGCGATCCACACCTACCGCCACAAGGCCTCCGAAGGCCTGACGGTGACCACCTTCGACCTGCCCGACAAGGAGAGCGAGGCGCTGGCCAACTTCCGCGCCGAAGGCCTCCAGGATCACCTGTCGTTCATCGGCGGCAACGTCTTCGACGAGATCCCCCAGGGCTACGACGTCGTCCTGGTCAAGCACTTCCTGGACATGTTCGACAAGGACGACGTGGTCAGGATCCTGCAGGGCGTCCACAAGTCCCTCGAGGTCGGCGGCACGGTCAACATCCTGGTGCCGGTCTACCCGGAGGACATCAAGGACACCGACAACTACAACGTCGACTTCTTCCCGGCCTTCTTCATCGGCGCCACCATGGGCCAGGGCGGCCCGCAGAAACTGTCGGTCTACGAGCGCTGGCTGCGCGAGTGCGGCTTCGAGGTGACCCGCACGCTCACCAAGGACTCCGCCGAGATCCCCCCGGACGTCATCCCCGTCCAGGCCCTCCTGACCGCCCGCAAAGCCGCCTGAGCCGGCACCCGACCGAAGGAGCAACGGTGTCCAACTTCATGCTGCTGCCGGACGGGATGCGCCGCTGGTCCCAGAACCAGGGCGTCTCCCTCCAGGAGAGCTACCGGGCGATGGCGGACAAGATCGTCGAGTTCACCGGCTGGGTCCGTGAGGAAGGCTTCACGAACTTCTACATCGCCACCAACTCCGCCCAGAACTACACCCGCCCCGAGGCCGCGGTGACCACGTTCCTGGGCGCGTTCAACGACGTGGCGCGCCGTCTGCACGGCGAGGTCAACTTCGAGTTCTCCGGACTGCTCGACCTGGTGCCCGACCTCTACCGCACCGAACTGGAGGACCTGCGGGAGAAGTCGGCCAAGGACGCGGACTTCACCCTGCACTTCGTGCTGGGCATGTCCCTGTCCCGGGAGATCACCGGCATCTTCAACAAGCTCAACGGCAAGATCCCCGAGCTGACCGAGGAGATCCTGGCCGCCCACGCCTATGTGCCCGAGCCGGTCGACTACGTGCTGCGCACCGGCGGCCATGTGCGGCTGTCGAACTTCTACCCGCTGATGTCCCCCTTCGCCGAGCTGTACTTCTCCGACGCCCTGATGCCCGACATCACCCGCGCCGAGTTCGACACCGCCCTGCGCGACCTGCGCGCCCGCGACCGCCGCTACGGCGCCTACCCCGCCTGACCCCCGCACCCCGCGCGCCTCTGCGCGCCGCGCGCGAAACCCGGTGACCACACACAGTGGGCGCCGGGTTTCGCGTCTTTCCCGCCCCCGCACCGCCGCCCGCCGCCGCCGGCGCCGCGGCGTCACCCTAGCTCTGCTCCCGGGCCGGACCCCACCCTACGGAGACCACCGCCATGACCACCCATCAGACCTCCTCCCTCCTCCTGGGCCTGGCCGCCATCGTGCTGCTGGCCCGCCTGCTGGGCGCGCTGGCCCGGCGGCTGAACCAGCCCGCGGTGATCGGCGAGGTCCTCGCCGGCATCGCGCTGGGCCCGACCCTCTTCCACGGCGCGCTCTCCGACGCGCTCTTCCCGGCCGGCATCCGGCCGCTGCTGGGCGCCCTGGCCGCGGTCGGCGTCGCGGCCTTCATGTTCCTGGTCGGCCTGGAGTGGGACGCCGCGATGATCCGCGGCAGCGGAAGCCTCGCCGCGACCGTCTCCTTCAGCTCCATCCTGCTGCCGTTCGGCCTGGGCACGCTGCTCGCGCTGTACCTGATGGACGACTACGGCACCGGCGACCGGACGGCGTTCATGCTGTTCATGGGCATCGCCATGTCGATCACCGCGTTCCCGGTGCTGGCCCGCATCCTCACCGACCGGGGCATGACCCGCTCCCCGCTCGGCGTGGTGGCGCTGGCCTGCGCCTCCATCGACGACGTCCTGGCCTGGTCGCTGCTGGCCGGCGTGGTCGCCGTCAGCGGTTCGGCCGGCCCCGACCAGTGGCGCATCCTGCTCGCCGTCCCCTACCTGCTGGGCATGCTCTTCGTCCTGCGGCCGCTGCTGCGCCGCTTCGTGGCCCGCCGCCCCGCCCTCACCCTGACCCCGACCGTGTTCGCGGCCGTCCTGGTGGGCCTGCTGCTGTCGGCCGCCGCCACCGAGTGGGTGGGCCTGCACTACATCTTCGGCGCGTTCCTCTTCGGCGTGATCCTGCCGCGCACCGGCGGCGAGCGGCTGCGCGCCGACGTCCACGAGCGGCTGGGCGAACTGAGCGGCACCCTGCTGCTGCCGGTGTTCTTCCTGGTCGCCGGTCTCCAGGTCGACCTGTCCCATCTGGACGCCGGAGCGCTGGGCACGCTGGGGCTCATCCTGCTGGTGGCCGTCGGCGGCAAGTTCACCGGCGCGTTCACCGCGGCCCGCCTCAACCGGATGCCGCTGCGGCAGTCCGCCGCGCTCGCGACGCTGATGAACACCCGCGGCCTGACCGAGCTCATCGTCCTCAACGTCGGCCTGCAACTGGGCTTCCTGGGGAAGGACCTGTACTCGCTGATGGTCGTCATGGCCATCGTCACCACCGCGATGGCGGGCCCGCTGCTGAGCTGGATCATCGGCCGCCCCGCGGACACCGCCCGCCCGCGGGAGGCCGCCGTACCCGGGCACACGGCGGACACCGTGAGCACGGCCGTATAACACCCCCCCGACACCCCCCAGAAAAAGAAGGCCTGCCCCGTACCCGCCCGGCCCTGAGCGGATTTCCAGCGGTTCTCAAGGGGTCCCGCGCTATGTTCGGACAGCGACAGAGCACGGGATTCCCGAGGGAATCAGAAACCGGAAACCGGAAACCGGGAAATCAGGAACCGGAGATCCGGTATTCGGAATCAGAGATGCCCGGAATCAGAGATGCCGGAATCCCGGATCCGGAATCCCGGATCTCTGATTCCGGGGAATCGACGGCCGGCGCCGACCACTTGGAGTTTTGATGTCCGCGGACACCGAGGCGGAAAAACTGTATGCGGCCATCGAGGAATCGGC
The DNA here is from genome assembly GCF_036227225.1 of Streptomyces sp. NBC_01478. Lineage (GTDB taxonomy): Bacteria > Actinomycetota > Actinomycetes > Streptomycetales > Streptomycetaceae > Streptomyces. Next base: position 11,930,375 of record NZ_CP109444.1, read on the forward strand.
CCGGCTGGTGGGCGCACCCTGCTCCCGGGAGAAAGTCCGGCCGGTCCTGACCGCGTTCGGGGGATCCTTCGAGAACGCCATGGTCGTCTTCAGCGTCCTGACCGGGAAACACCATGCCGGACAGCTCGACTACTGCTTCACGATATCCCCCGACACCGGCGACCCGTACGCCCGGGCGGTGGCGAGCGGACTGACCGCCGCCACGGACCACCCCGTCGCCTCCCTCCTGGCCGACATCCACGCCCAGGGCTGGGAGATCACCGAACACTTCACCGACTGCTCGGCCGTCGCCGGCTTCAAGAAGATCTACGCCCACTTCCCCCGCGACCTGCAGAAACCCGCCGCGCTGGCGGCCCTGCCGTCGATGCCGCCCGCCGTCGCCCACAACCTCGGCCTCTTCGCCCGCCACGGCCTGGACGAGGTCGCGATGACAGGCATCGACTACCGCAGCCGCACGGTGAGCCTCTACTTCCAGTTCACCGAGAACAACAGCCCCCCGCCCGCCGCCCTCGCCTCGCTGCTGCGCGAGACCGGGCTGCCCGCCGCGAGCGGACCGATGCTGGAGTTCGCCCGCACCGCCTTCCGCGCGAATGTGACCCTCGGCTGGGACAGCCCCGACATCGCCCGGGTCGCGTTCGCCCCGCCGCTGGGCCCCGGCCTGGACCTGGCGGCGATCCCGGCCCCGGTGGAAGCCCCCCTCGCCCGCTTCGCGGCCACCGCCCCGCGCACCTACACCGGCGACCGCATGAACCTCTTCGCCGTCAAATGGCTGCCCACGGGCGAGTTCCTGGAGATCTGCTCCTACTACCGCCTCCCGGCGGCCTACGAACCCGTCCGGCTGATGCAGACCCGCACCCCCCACCCGTAACCCCCGCCGGCGGACACCGGGGGCAGCGGATGCGCCGCCCCCGCGGAGGGCGTGTCACAGCCCGGCCGCCCCGTCTCGTCCAAGGGGGTGACGCCCGACATCCGCACCATGCGACACCACAAGGGAGAAGACCATGGAGACACAGAGCGCGGCACCCGCGGCCGGGCCGAGCTCGGGGCCGGCCGCCGCCAACCCGCGACGGTGGCTGATCCTCGCCGTCATCTGCACCGCCTACCTCATGGTCGGTGTCGACCTGACCGTGGTGAACCTCGCCCTGCCCTCCGCACAGCAGGCCCTGCACTTCACCGACGCCGACCGGCAGTGGATCGTCACCGCCTACGCGCTGCCCTTCGGCAGCCTCCTGCTGTTCTGCGGACGCCTGTCCGACCTGATCGGCCGCAAGCAGACCTTCCTCATCGGCCTCAGCGGCTTCGCGGCCGCCTCCGCCGTCGGCGGCGCCGCCACCAGCTTCGGGATGCTGGTCACCGCCCGCGCCTTCCAGGGCGCCTTCGCCGCGATGCTGGCACCGGCCGCACTGGCCCTGCTGGCGACGACGTTCACCGACCCGAAGGAGAAGGGCAAGGCCTTCGGCATCTTCAGCGCGGTCGCCGCCGCCGGCACCGGCCTGGGACTCATCCTCGGCGGGGCACTGACCTCCGGCCTGAACTGGCGCTGGTGCCTCTACATCAACCTCCTGTTCGCCGGCCTCGCCCTCGTCGGCGGCCTGCTCCTGCTGGAGCGCCAGCCCAAGACCGGCGCCCGGATGGACATCCCCGGCGTCCTGCTGGCCTCGGGCGGCATGTTCTGCGTGGTCTACGGCTTCTCCAACGCCGCCGAGCACAGCTGGCACACCCCCTCCACCTGGGGCGTCCTGGCTGCCGGCGCGGCACTGCTGCTGCTGTTCTCCTTCTGGCAGACCCGCGCCTCCCACCCGCTGCTGCCGCCCCGGGTCGTCCTGGACCGCAACCGCGCAGGCGCCTACCTCACCACCCTGTTCGTGGGCACCGGCACCTTCGGCGTGATGCTGTTCCTCGTCTACTACATGCAGACCGACCTCGGGTACTCGGCCATCGAGTCCGGCATCGCCCTGCTGCCGATGCTCGTGTTCACCGCGGTCGGCGCCAACGTCAGCGCCGTCAAACTCATGCCGAAGTACGGACCGCGCCCGCTGGTCACCACCGGCCTGCTGCTGGGCGCGGCCGGCATGGCCTGGCTGACCGGCATCGGCCTCGACTCCGGCTACGCCGCCCACCTGATGGGCCCGGTCACCGCCGTGGGCCTGGGCCTGGGCCTCATCTACGGCGCGGCCCTGCGCACCGGCACCGCCGGAGTGGCCCTCAAGGACACCGGCATCGCCTCCGCGTGCGTGAGCACCGGCCAGCAGCTCGGCGGCGCCATCGGCACCGCCCTGCTCAACACGATCGCCGCGACCGCGACCGGCACCTGGTTCGAGGACCACGTCCAGTCCACCCCCACCGCGCGCCAGGTCCACCTCGCCTCCATCCACGGCTACACCACCGTCTTCTGGTGGTGCACCGCCGTCTTCGTCGCCGGCGCGGTCATCGCCGGCCTGATGCTGCGCAGCGGCCCGCTGCCCGCACCCCAGGCCGCCCCGGCCGCCCGGCCCGCCACGAAGCCCGAGGCCGCACAGGCCTGACACCTCCACCCTCCACCACCCGCCCCCTCCGGCAGGCCCGCGGGCCGGTGATCCCCGGCCACCACACCGGGCGTCACCGGCCCGCACCGCCGTCCGGCACCACCCCGTCCGGCACCGCACGGCCCCTCCCGTACGGCCCTTCCCGCACCGCCACCCGCCCCCGGCACCCCTGCCGCAGCCGCCCCTGCCCCGCCCCAAGAAGGATGAGGACGCACCATGACGACGCCCCCGCGCTCTCCCGCCGGCTTCGCCTTCGACTTCGACCGCGGCAACTTCTACCGGGACCTGATCGCCGCCGCCGGCGACTCCTCCGGGCAGCAGCAGGCCATCGCCCCCCAGGACGTGTCCCTGATCGTCTGGGTCCAGGCCGTCATGTGGGCCGCGCGCTTCGACGCCCTGGCGCCCTACCACCCCACCGCCGTCGGCGTCCACGCCCGCATCGAGCGCCGTCCCGCCGCCGAACGGGCCACCAACCGCAACAAGAACATCGCCGCCCTGTACGCCTCCTCCCACGTGGCCAACGCCGTCTATCCCGAACGCGAACACGTCATGCGCCAGATGATGACCGTGCTGGGCCTGGACCCCGACGACACCGCACCCGACCCCACCACCCCGGCCGGCATCGGCACCCTCGCCGCAGCGGCCGCCGTCCGCGCACACGCCCACGACGGCATGAACTTCCTCGGCGACCAGGGCCGCACCCACCACGGCCACCCCTTCGAGGACTACACCGGCTACCGGCCCGCCAACACCGCCCACGAGCTGACCGACCCGGCCCGCTGGCAGCCCGCGTCCCGCCCGCACCGCCGCCGCGCCGGCGGCGGACCCGGCGACAAAGGCGCCTTCACCGTCCAGCAGTTCCTCACCCCGCAACTGCGCCTGACCACCCCCTACACCTACCGGGACCCCGCCCGCTTCGAGCTGGCCCCGCCCGAGCACACCCGCCACCCCGACGCCCCCGCCTACCGGCACAGCGCCGACGAGGTCCTGGCCGCCTCGGCCGCGCTCGGCGACGAGCAGAAGGCGGCCGCGGAGTTCTTCGACAACACCTACCTCAGCGTCCTGCAGTCGACGAAGGCCGCCGGCCTGGCCCACGACGCGGACCTCGACCTGGACGGCTGGGTCCAGTTGCTGTTCACCAGCTCCGTCGCCCAGCTCGACGCGCTGATCGCCGCCTGGCACCACAAGCACGCCCACGACGCCGTCCGCCCCTTCAGCGCGATCCGGCACGTGCACGGCGACAGCCCGGTCACCGCCTGGGGCGGCCCCGGCAGGGGCACGGTCGAGGACCTGCCCGCGAGCGAGTGGGCCGGCTATCTGCCCCCGGGGGACAGCCCCGAGTACCCCTGCGGCACCACGACCCTGATCGCCGCCGAAGGCCAGGCCGCACGGCGCTTCCTCGGCGACGACATCCTGGACTGGACCCACACCGTCCCCGCCGGCTCCACCCTGACCGAACCCGGGACCACCCCCGAGAAGGACGTCGACCTGCACTACGCCACCTGGAGCGACTTCGCCCGGGAGTGCGCCCGCAGCCGCGTCTGGGCCGGCTCCCACTTCCCCGAGACCACCGAACGCTCCCTCCGCTTCGGCACCCAGTTCGGCGACCGGGCCCACGACTTCGTCCAGCGCCACGTCAACGGCGACCCCGGCCACTGACCCCCCGGGCAGGACACCCACCGCCGCGCCCGCGCAGGACGCGTGAGACGCCGCCGTACGACGGGACGTGACGTCGTACGGCACGCCCCGCACACCCGCCCGTGGCAAAAGAGCACAGCGGCGCACCCGACGGAAGGAAGACGGAAGGAGACGCCGTTGACTTCCTCCCCCTCCTGAAGGAGGGGGATTCCTACGGCTCGCGCTGTAGGGGTTCCTGCTTCAACGCCGACTGCCCGCCAGGAGAACTCCCTTGAGGTCTTGCACCGGCTCCACAGGCCGAGACGGCCAGCCCGGCCGCCTTGATGTTGCAGGCCGCGTTGATGTCGCGGTCATGTACGGCGCCGCAGTCGCACGTCCACGCGCGGACGTTCAGCGGCATTTTCGCCGCGACCGTGCCGCAGGCCCCGCACAGCTTCGAGCTGGGGAACCAGCGGTCGATCACGACGAGTTCGCGCCCGTACCAGGCGCACTTGTACTCCAGCATCGACCGGAGTTCCGTCCACGACGCGTCCGAGACGGTGCGCGCCAGGGTGTGGTTCTTCAGCAGGTTACGGACGGTGAGGTCCTCGATCACGACCGTTTGGTTCTCACGGACGAGACGAGTCGACAGCTTGTGCAGGAAGTCGCGGCGCCGGTCGGCGATCCGCGCATGCACGCGGGCGACCCTGCGGCAGGCCTTCTCCCGGTTCACCGAGCCCTTCGCCTTGCGCGACAACTCACGCTGCGCCCGGGCCAGCCGCGCGCGGTCACGCCTCTCATGCTTGGGGTTGGCGACTTTCTCCCCGGTGGACAGCGTCACGAGGGAGGTGATGCCGGCGTCGATGCCAACCGCGTTCTCCGTATCCGGAGCCGGGGTAATGCAGTCGTCGCACAGCAGCGACACGAACCAGCGGCCCGCACGGTCACGGGACACGGTCGCCGTGGTCGGCTCGCTGCCCTCCGGGAGGGGACGCGACCAGCGGATGTCCAGCGGACCGGCCGTCTTGGCCAGCGTCAGACGGCCCTCGCGCCACGTGAAGGCGGAGCGGGTGTACTCGGCCGACGCGCGGGATTTCTTCCGGGACTTGAAGCGCGGGTACTTCGTGCGCTTGGCGAAGAAGTTCCCGAACGCCGTCTGGAGGTGGCGCAGCGCCTGCTGGAGCGGAACCGAGGACACCTCCGTCAGGAAGGCGAGTTCCTCGGTCTTCTTCCACTCCGTCAGCGCGGCCGACGACTGGACGTAGGAGATGCGGCGCTGCTCTCCGTACCAGGCCCGTGTGCGCTCTTCCAGCGCCTTGTTGTAGACGAAGCGGACGCAGCCGAACGTGCGCGACAGCTCGGCCGCCTGCTCGTCCGTGGGGTAAAAGCGGTACTTGAACGCCCGCTTGACCTGCCGCGCCATGCCTCACGTTCTATCAACTCCCGTGTGAGTGGCGGGTGCCGGCCGGTAGACGGTGGACGCCGGTCTGCCCTGACGGCGAACCGGCATTCCCTGCCCTGCTTCGCAGGAGCTTCGTTTCCTCCCCCGGCTGAAGCCGGGGGTATCCACGAAGGAGAGCCCCGATGAGCCCCGCCCCACCGCCGCCCCCCGAGCCGCGCACCCACCGCGCCGACCTGACGTCCCGGGCCTGGGCCGAGGCCCTCTCCATGACCCACCCCCATCCCGATCCCCGTACCCGCTCCGGCTCCGGTTCCGGCCGCGCGCAGCACCCGTACGGCGAACTGGCCGCCGCCGCACTGCACGAGCACAGCGCGCTGTCGGCGGCCCTGGGCCGGAGCGTCCCGCTCACCGCGCTGGGACCGGCCGGCGGCGGGGTGCGCGCGCTGGCCGCCTTCCTCGCGGTCTACGCCGCCCGGCACGAACAGCGCACGGCCCCCGGGCGGCGCGGCGGACGTGACGCCCGCTGACAGCGCCCGGGACCAGGCGCCCGCGTCCGCCCGCCTCCCCCGCGCGGGCGGACGCGGGGCCGTGTCACCGCCGCGGGGGCTGTCTCGTCCGGTGGGGGAGAGGGCACACACCCGGCAGCCGGGCGAGGAGGGGACCGCGTGAGCAGGACCGAGGAGTTCGAGCAGGCACGGCCCCTGCTCTTCGCGATCGCCTACCGGATCCTGGGCAGCCTCGACGGGGCCCGGGACGCCGTGCACACCGCCCGGCAGCGCTACGAGGCCGCCCCCGCCGTGCCCGCCGAGCCGCGGGCCTTCCTGTCGGACCTGGTCACCCGGATCGCGGCGGACATGCCGCGCACGGCCCCCGTCCGGGACGGGGAACACACCGGGCCGCCCCCGCCCGCACCCCCGCCCGCCGACCCCTTCCAGGACCTGGGAGAGCCGGCCGGGCCGCTGTCGGCGTCGGCGGCGGCCGCCCTGCTGCTGGAGCGGCTGCCCCCGCCCGCCCGCGCGTTCTTCGTCCTGCGGGAGGTCTTCGGACGCACCCTCGCGCAGACCGCGTCGGTGGTGGGCTGCTCACCGGCGGTCTGCCGCCGTCTGGCCGCCGCCGTCGCCGAGGCGGGCGACACGGTGGGCGGGGCACGGCCCTGGCCCGGACTGATCGCCGGCTCCGCACCGGTGGCCCGAGTCCTGGCCGCCGTCGTCCCGGCACTGCTCGCCGTCGGCGTCACCATGGAGCCGCGGCCCCACGGCTCCCGCCCCGGCGCGGTCTTCCGCGGCACGGACGGCACCGTCCTGGGCGCCCTGACCCTCGACATCCTCGACGGCCGCATCCAGACGGTCCGCTGGGGCGCACCCCCCGCCCCGCCGGCCGTACCGGCCCGCCCCCCGCTCCCGGATTCCGCCCCGTGACCCGCGCCCCGCCCGGCACCCGGGACGGCGGGACCCGCCGCCACCGGCCGGCCGTGTCACAGCCGGCCGGGCTGCCTCGTCCCGGACTCAGAACACCCCGCCCCGCCCAGCCCCGCGACGACCACCGCCAAGAAGGCCGATATGCCGCACCCCGACCACCGCTCCCGCACCACCGCCGACCCGCTACGCTCCCGGCAGACAGCACCGGGGCGGCCGGCGCCGGACAGGGCGGGCGCCGCGCACCCGGCGGCGCCAGGGCTTCCCGAAGGAGCCGGCATGAGCAGGACCGAGGAGTTCGAGGAACTGCGGCCCCTGCTGTTCTCGATCGCCTACCGCATCCTGGGCAGCGTCAGCGAGGCCGAGGACGCGGTCCAGGAGTCCTGGCTGCGCTTCACCGCCTCCCCGACCCAGCCCCGCTCCACCAAGGCCTTCCTGTCGACCACCGTCACCCGCATCTCCATCGACGTGCTGCGCTCGGCCCGCGCACGGCGCGAGGTGTACGTCGGCCAGTGGCTGCCCGAGCCCCTGCTGGCCGACCCCTACGAGGACCCGGCACGCTCCGCGGAACTGGCCGACTCGCTCTCCATGGCGGCCCTGCTGCTGCTGGAGAGGCTCTCCCCGCTGGAGCGGGCGGTGTTCGTCCTGCGGGAGGTGTTCTCCTTCGGCTTCCCCGAGATCGCCTCGGCCCTGGACCGCTCCGAGGCCGCCTGCCGCCAGCTCGTGGTCCGCGCACGGCGCCACATGGAAGAGGGCCGGCCCCGCTTCGAGGCCGACCGCCAGGAACGCGAGCACCTCGCCGGGCGCTTCTTCGACGCCGTCCGCGACGGCGACGTCGCGTGCCTGCGCGACCTGCTCGCCGCCGACGCGCAGATCGTCGGGGACGGCGGCGGCAAGTCCCCGCAGTTGGCGAAGGCCGTCGTCGGCGCCGACAACGTCGCCCGCCTCCTCGCCTCCTACTTCCCGCCGCTGCTGAGCGTCGACGTCACCATGGAGCCGCACGAGGTCAACGGCCAGCCCGGCGCGATCTTCCGCGACCGCGACGGCAGGGTCCTCAACACCTGGACCCTCGACGTCCTGGACGGACGGATCCAGACGATCCGCTCGGTCAGCAACCCCGACAAGCTCGGCCACCTGGGCCCGGTCGCGGACGCCTGGGCCGTCAGCCGCGAGGCCAACCGGGCCCGCAGGCAGGCCGGCCGGGAATTCCCGCCCGGGGAAAACGGATAAACCCCTGGGAAACAACGGAGGAGCAATCGAGAAAAAGCGGGGCGGTAACTGAGCAATATCGGCGGTGACACCACCCCGACGCCCCCTGCACCCTGGTTCATGAACGCGCTCGGCGGCCGGAAGAGAACTCCCCACCGGAACCTTCCGCACGGAAACTCTTCACGCGACCCGCGAGCGCCGCCACATCGACTGGGGAAGGTCTCGTATGTCGTCCACTCTGCTCGGGATTTCTGACGATTTCGACGTCATCGTCATCGGCGGCGGACCCGCCGGTGCGACCACCGCGGGGCTGCTCGCCCAGCGCGGGCGCCGCGTTCTCGTACTCGACCGTGAACGCTTTCCCCGCTATCACGTCGGGGAGTCCCTCATCCCCGGATTCATGCTGCCCATGGAGGAACTCGGCCTGACCGAGCGCATGGAAGCCAGGGGATTCGAACGCAAATACGGCGGCACACTGGTGTGGGGAAACAACGAGATCCCCTGGAACTTCTCGTTCTCCACCGGCGGCCGCATCCCGTACTCCTACCACACACGCCGCGCCGACCTGGACACGATGATCCTGGACCGGGCCCGCGAACTCGGCGTCACCGTCGTCGAGGAAGCGACCGTCAAGGACACCCTCGAACAGGACGGCCGCGTCGTCGGCGTCACCTACACACTGCGCGGCCTGCCCGGCGTCCAGGAGGCCAGGGCGTCCCTGGTCATCGACGCCTCCGGCCAGGCCCGCGTCATCGGCCGCAGGTACTCCGAGATCAACTGGCACGACCAGTTGCAGAACGTCGCGGTGTGGACGTACTTCGACGGCTGCCACCGCCTGCCCGGCGACGAGTGGAGCAACATCCTCATCGAGGGCATCAAGGACGGCTGGTTCTGGGGCATCCCCATCGACAAGGGCGTCTTCAGCGTCGGCTACGTGACCCGCTCCGCCACCGCCAGCGCCGCCGACGCCTCCATGGAAGACCTCTTCGCCTCCGAACTCGCCCAGACCACCAAGCTCAAGGAACTCCTCAAGGACGCCCACCAGACCTCGGGCTACCGCACCGCCCGCGACTGGTCCTACACCAACGAGCGTTTCTACGGCAACGGCTGGGTCCTGGTCGGCGACGCCGCCGCCTTCGTCGACCCGCTCTTCTCCACCGGCGTCGCCCTGGCGACCATGGCCGGCAGCACCCTGTCGAAGATCGTCGACACCATCCTCGAACACCCGGAGATCGAGGAGAAGGCACTGGACCGCTACGCCACCGCCTACCGCGACTTCTTCGGCGACATCCGCTACTTCGTGGAGCAGTTCTACGACCGCTCCAAGAGCAAGGGCTTCTACTGGAGCCTGGCCCAGGAGATCACCGACCCCGGCCGGGAGAACGCCAACGAGGTCGACTTCGTCAAGCTGATCTCCGGGCTCAGCGGCAAACACGCCCTGTTCAACCTCGAGTTCGACGACCTCATCGCGGACGCCGAAGCGGCCCCCGCCGCCGGCTGACACCCCTTCTCACCCCGGGCCGGCCCCCGCCGGACGACGACAGCCCCGGCCCCCGGCCCACAGCCGGGGGCCGGCGCCGCCCGCCCCCGGCACGCCGTACGGGCGGCCCCGGGCGGGGCCGCGGGACACCCCGCACCACCACGAACGGCCACGGCCACGAACGGCCACCAACGACCCACGGCCACGGCTACGACCACGCGCGCGAAAGGGCCCGCTCATGACCACGGACACCTCGCCACGGCTGAGCCCGCAGGAGTTCATCGACCGCGGCCCGATGAGCCGCCGGCAGTGGCTCATCGTGACCCTGGGCCTGCTCATGATGATCGCCGAAGGCCTCGACGCCACCGTCGCCGCCTTCGTCTACCCCCTGATCAAGAAGGACTGGGGGACCGGCATCGACGCCGTGACCGCCACCGTGACCCTGGGCATCGTGGCGATGGTCGCCGGCGGCGTGGCCACCGGCCCGCTCGCCGACCGGCACGGCCGCAAAGGCATCACCGTCACCGGCATCGCCGTCTTCGGCCTGGGCACGGCCGCCATGGCACTCACCCACAGCATCACCACCCTCGCCGCCCTGCGCACCGTGGCCTGCCTGGGACTGGGAGCCGTCCTGCCCGGCGTGATGGCCCTGGTCGCGGACTGGACACCGGCCCGGCGCAGAAGCCAGATGGTCGCCCTGTCCTTCACCGGCGTCACCGCCGGCACCACCCTCGGCGGCGTCCTGTCCGCACTCCTGATCCCCGCGTTCGGCTGGCGCACCCTCCTGGCCGTGGCCGGCCTGGCCCCGCTCCTGCTCCTGCCCGCCGTCCTGCGCCTGGTCCCCGAGTCGGTGAGCGTCCTCGCCGCCCGGGGCCGCCCGGAAGCAGTGCACCGCGCCCTCGCCGCCGTCGCCCCCCACCAGGACCTCACCCACCTCACCCACCCCGCCCCGGGCCGGCCCGCCACCCCCCTCCCCGCACGCCCCTCCCCGCGCACCCTCCTGGCCAAGGGCCTGGCCGCCACCACCCTCCTGCTGTGGCTGTGCTTCTTCGTCGGCCTCGGCGTCGTCTTCGTGATCCTCAGCTACCTGCCCCTGCTCGGCGAACGCACGGGCCTGAGCTCCGCACAGGCCGGCGCGGCCGTCGCCCTGTTCGGATGGGGCGGCCTGGCCGGACAGCTCTCGGTGTCCTTCGCCCTCAAACGCCTCGACCGCTTCCGGGTCCTGACCACCCTGTGGACCATGAGCACCCTCGCCCTCCTGGCGGCGGCCCTGTGGGCCGTGCAGTTCACCGCACTGCTCGCCGCCGCCTTCGTCCTGGGCTGCTGCCTCCCGGCCGCCAACGCCACCCTGCAGGCGATCACCGCCCTCGCCTACCCGTCCTCCGCCCGCGCCACCGGCATGAGCTGGGCGAGCAGCATGGGCAAACTGGGCCCCGTCCTGTGCGGCCTCCTCGGCGGCCTGATGGTCAGAGCCGGCTGGACCCTCTCCACCGTCCTGCTCACCCTCGCCGCCCCCGTCGCCCTGTGCGTCCTGGCCGCCCTCACCCTCCAGTCCCGACACCGCACCCCCCGGGCGGCCGAACTCCACACCGCCGAGCCCCACCCCGCCCCCCGGCCGCTCCCGCTCCCCGTCCCCGAACAGCAGTGAGACACAGGCCCCAACACCGGCACCCCGGGCGCCAGGAGGCGCTGCCGGGGTGCCGCCGCCGTCACGGAGTCCGCGCCCGCGGCATCAGTGGAACTGGCCGACCTCATACCCCCCGGCGGGCTGACGGGTGATGACGTTCCCGCGGTTGAACGCGTTGATCACCGCGATCTGGGTCACCAGAGCGGCGAGCTGGTCCTCGTCGTAGTGCTTGGCGGCATTCGCCCACACCTCGTCCGACACCCCGCCGGCCGCGTCCGCGATCCGGGTCCCCTCCTCCGCCAGCTCCAGCGCCGCCCGCTCGGCATCGGTGAACACCGTCGCCTCCCGCCACACCGCGACCAGGTTGAGCCGCAGCGCCGTCTCACCGGCCGCCGCCGCGTCCTTGGTGTGCATGTCCACACACCCCCCGCAGCCGTTGATCTGACTGGCACGCAGCATCACCAGCTCCCGCGTCGAAGCCGGCACCGTCGACTCCGCCAGCGCCCCGGCCGCCGCGACGATGTGCTTCATGGCCTTGGCCGCCACCGCACTGGCCATGATGTTCAACCGGGCTTCCATGCCGCACTCCTGTGTCCTCGTCGATACCCACCCCCGAGAAAAGAAGAAAAAGGGGAGGGGAGGGCACCTGACCAGCCGTCAGGCCCTCACGAGTGTTATATCCGCTCCACCGCGGCACACCGGCACGGACCGGCGACGAGTCCACCGCCCACACCGCCACCACCACACAATCCGGCCACCCCCGGCCCGGGGAAGCGGGGAAGCGGGGGAGAGGGACACAGCAGACGTACGACAGCGGGACACAGCAGACATACGACGGCCAGGCCCCCGCACCGTCCCGTCAGCCGCCCCGGGGATGCGACGGCCCGGCCAGCACCACGGCCTCGACCGCCTCGTACCGGCCGCGATCCCGCGCCGCCGCCCTCCTGCCCGACACCACGGTCCCCACCACACCGCACAGAAAACCCGCCGGCACCGACACCAGGGCGGTGGTCGTGAAGGGGAACCAGTTGAAGTCGGCCCCCGGGAACGCCGACTGAGGAGAACCGGAGACGAGATTGGTGCCGCTCATCAGCACCAGCACACTGACACTCCCGCCGATCAGCGTCCACAGCAGACCCGCACGCGTATAACGCCGCCAGAACAGACCGAGCACCAGCGCCGGCGCGATCGCCGAGGCACCCAGACAGAACGACACAATGGCCAACGGCTGCAGACTGCGATGCTGCGCGAGCACCGCCAGCCCGATCACCGGCACCCCCACCCCCAGCGCGGCCAGCCGCGCCAACGCCATCTCCCGCAACGGCGCCGTACCCGCACGGGCCAGCACATCGTGCGCCAGCGAATTCGCACACGCCAGCGTCATGCTCGCCACCGACGCCAGCAGCGTCAGAAAAATGGCCGTGGTGACCGTGGTGAACAACAACCCCTCCGCACGCGAGAGATCCGCCCCGAACGCGGCCCGCGCCCCCAGCAGATACGCGGTATTGCCCCGCGGATCCGCCGCCGCGATCTCCCTGCCCCCGATCAACGCCGTCGCCCCGACCGCCACCACCGTCATCACCCCCATGAACAGGGCGACCGCCGACACCGCCCAGGACATCGCCCGGCGCACCTGCCGCGTACTGCCCGCCGTGTACATCCGCATCGTCACATGCGGCAGACAGGCACCCCCCAGCACGATCGCGCACTGCGTACTCACCATGTCCCACGCCGGATAACGCCCCCCGGCGAACTGCAGCCCGTACCGCAGATACCCCGCCCCCGCACCACTGTGCGCCGCGGCCGCCCCGAACAACGCCCGGGGACTCCACCCGAACGTGTGCAGCACCAGAGCGGCCACCACCAGACCCGAACCCAGCAGGATCACCGTCTTCAGGATCTGGATCAACGCCGTCCCCCGCATCCCCCCGATCGCCGCATACGTGATCATCAGCGCCCCCGCCCCCACCACACACCCCGTACGCATCGCACCGTCGGAGAACCCCAGGACGAACGCCAACAACTGCCCCACACCGGCCAGTTGCACCACCATCATCGGCACCAGCGCCGCGAGCGTGACCCCGCACGCCGTGATCCGCACCGCCCGCCCCGGCATACGACGCCCCAGCACATCACCCATCGTGAACCGGCCCGTGTGATGCAGCGGCTCCGCCAGCACGAACATCAGCAGCAGCAGCGACAACAGCGTGCTCAGCGCCAGCACCACACCGTCGTACCCGCACAACGCGATGATCCCGCCCACCGTCAGCACCGTGGCCGCCGAAATGTAGTCACCGGCGATCGCCAGACCATTGCGCAACGGCGACAGGAACCGGTACCCGGTATAGAACTCGTCCAGATCCTCCCGGTCGGGACCCGTGATCACACACAACAGCAGCGTCAGCGTCACCACACTGCAGAACGCCACCAGCGACCAGGACTGCGCGGCACCCTCGAAATCCGTCACCGCCGCCACTCCCCGTCACGCCCCTGCCGCCGCACCCGCCGCGCCAGCGGATCCACGAACCGGCGCGCGGTGAGCTCGTAGAACACCACCGCCAGCCAGGTCACCGGCAACTGCACCAGCGCCAGCACCAGCCCCAACGGCAGCCCGCCCGGCGCCGGACGACCCATCAGCGAAGGCATCTCGACGGTCAGCGCCAGAAACACCGCGAAATAACCGAGCGCCGCCAGCGCCGCGACCCGCCGCTGCCACCGGCACGCCCGCCGCAACAGCCGCAGATCCCGGTGCGGCCCGGTCCACGGACGGACCCGGCCCACCGCCCACCCCGGCGCAACAGCGGAAGCGTGCCGCCCGGCCCGATGCGGCAGCGGACGTAACTCGGAGCTGTCGGAAGACATCCCAAGATCTCCTAGAGGGTCGGGGGCCCCACAAGGCACGGACCGCGAAACGCGGGGAAAACGGCCCGGATCACCGCACGCTATGCGCCTCCCGCACCGGGCGCAGCACTTCCGACAAACTCCCTGAACAAACCACCACACCGCGCCTGACCTCGGATGTTGCGCATGAGGAGAGGGGGACGGGGGAGCACGGCAGTGCCCAGTGAGCCCCCACCTCACCACCCCCTCCGCCTGGGCCACCGAACCCACCCCCGAGGCTTCATGCACCGCCTCGCACCCCGGCGACCTCCGGACCGACAGAACAACCCTTCAAAAAATTCCACCAGCCCTACGCGACACCCGACAAAAAGCCATCACCGAAGAAGACGAAGAAATTCTCGAATACGCGAAATACATGTATTCTAAGTCCGTGCGCGGCACGGGAACCCACGAACTACACATCACCGGCGACCGGCGAAAAACCCCCAGGGAAAGGCGCGACGTGACACAGTCAAAAACAAAAGAAAACCACGCCCCCCACACCAGCCCACGCTAAGAGCACCCATGCCCGACAGGACACACGACTTCGGACACTACGGCGCCCAAGGCGACCGAGGCAGCGAAGCCGCAGCCCGCGTACTCGACACCCTCGCCGGCGGCATCACCTCACCCGTCACCACCCCCCGCGGCCTCTCCGCCCGCCTGCGCTACCTCACCCGCTCCACCACCGGCCACAACGCCATGAACCAAGCCGGTATCAGCGTCACCCCCCGCACCCTCAAAGCCTGGCTCACCGGAAAACAACGCCCCAACAAAGCCAACCTCGCCAAAATCGACACCGCATACCGCACACTCCGCCGCCACAACGTCGCCCGATACCTACTCAAACGCCTGAACGCCAACGGCGGAACACGAGTAGAAATCCACCCCCTCGACCAAAGCCACGTACCCACCCCCCACCAACGCGTCCTCGAATACCGCAGACTCAACATCCGCAACTGGGACGCCATCATCGAAGCCTGGGCCACAACAAACGCCCCAGCCCTCGACGACGCCTGGATCGACCAGATGGTCAACCTCGGCTCGCAATGGGGAAAATACGAGTACGTGACCTCCGTGGGATTCGCGGCCTGACGACTCGGCCCACACGGTGAACCAACCGACCGCTGTCAGTGCAGACAGCGCCATGACCACCTGCATCCGGTGCGCCTTCCCGGTATGCCTGGTCTGCCAGACAGCTCCCGTCGAGCGAGACTTGGACATGTGCGATCCATGCGGGCAAGAGGAGCTCGTCGCCCGCATGTCTTCGTGAACGTGAGGCAACGCTCGGGGCAGCACGGCTTCAACCTCACCGCGCAGACAACAAGCAACGTTCCTTCCATGCAATAAATAGATGGAACAGCTAGAGTTTGCAGGCATGACGACGTCTACAGAAGAGACGCTGCGCCTCACCGTCGCGGCTCTGATGCACGCCACCGGGGAATCAAAGACCGACCTCGCGGCCGGAACCGGGCTGACCCAACCAAAAGTCTCCCGCCGTCAACTCGGCCAAACCTCCTGGACCCTGGCCGACTGCGACGCACTGGCCGCCCACTACGGGATGAACGTACTGCAGCTACTGGCCGGCCCAACCGTGGCATGCGAATCCCTTCCCCCGGAACGCCGCCGCTCATCCAACACCTCTCAACCCCCCAAACAGGCCGCAGACCAGGCCACCCCCTCAACACCGACTGGCCAACTCCAAAAACCAAAGCCACTACAACCTGAACTCGCCAGACCATGCATTTTGTGTGGCCAGCCCGCCACAGAACAAATCGAAGGATTCCCCCAGCACCTGGACCAAGCAGAATGCGCTCGCGCTGCCACAAGCACCCCCACCTCACTCACTGAAATCCCCCCCGACCCAACGCGCGAGACATCGCAGCACACAGCCCGAACGGCCTGGTAACTCGCGTGAAAGTGTCCGGGTCGTCTTGCGTGAAAGTGTCCGCTAAAAACGTTCTGTGACCTGCTTCTTTGGCGTGGCGAATGTCTTTGTGGGCCGGACATTTTCGCGCAAGATCCCAGGACACTTTCGTGCAAGTCCTGATAGGCGGAGGAGCTGCTGAACAGGAGTTTTATGCTCGGGAACAACGCAGTTCGGCGACGGCGGCAAGTGGTCCGAACGGGCCCTCACGCGTAGGGACTGGATTGCTGGATCGGCTGGCGCTCCAGGTGAGTGGGGGACTGACCCCTACGCGCAGGGACTGGATGGAACGTCGCGCTGTTCCTGCTCGATGTGCGTGGACTGACCCCTGCACGTAGGGACTGGACTTGTTGCGGGCGGCGACGGCGGTCGGTGTGGACTGACCCCCACGCGTAGGGATGGGACCTCGTCGACCGTTTCCAGCACGTGGCCGATCCGGGCTCACCCCCATGTGTAGGGACGGGACTCACGCAAGATACCTTGCACACTTTCGCGCTAGGGCTGACCTCCACGTGTGGGGACGGGACCAGGCCCAGATCACCCCCGCGGTCTGCCACACCGACTGACCCCCACGTTTAGGGACGGGACTACATCGACACGGACCTTCAGCCGGATGCCTCGGACTGACCTCCACGTGTAGGGGACGGGACAGCGAGTCGACGATCTCCTCGATCCGTGAGTGCGACTGACCCCAACGCGTAGGGACGGGACGCCGCGGGGACGATCGCCCTCGGTCGGTTCCCACGACTGACCCTCACGCGTAGGGACGGGACCGGCGGTAGGCCGGGGAGTTCAGCGGCGCGGTGGACTGACCCCCACGCGTAGGGACGGGACGCCGCCGCGGTCGTCTATCTGTCCGCTCCCATCGACTGACCCCCACGTGTAGGGACTGGACAATGCGGACAACTCCGAAAAGGGCCTGATCACGGACTGACCCCCATGTGTAGGGACTGGACCCTTGTTGACCTGCACGATTGTGACCGCGCAGAGAGAATTTTACTGTCTTTCATGTGGGTGTGAGGGGTTCTTCCTTGATCTCGTGCACATGCACGTGGTGGCCGGCCGGCTGTCGGTGGCGCGATGCGGTCAGAGGAGGTGGCATGCGAGTGGCGGAGCCGGGCGGTCTCGTGACGGGTTGGGCGTGAGATGGGTTTGTTCTCGGCGTCGACGGTACGTAGGAGGCCGCTGTGGTCGGGCGGCGCGCTGGTTGTCGGTGGCTGCTGCGAAACTCTCACCCGACGCCGGTTCAGCGCGGGAAGTCTGTTTGTGTCGGCATGCCGGGGCGAGGGACCGGGCTGGACGCTTCCCTCGGGGGCTGGCCGGAGCAGGCAGAGATGAGGCGGGGCGGCGTGGCGGATGCAGGTCAACAGGTGGCGGCACAGATCGAGTTCCTTCGGAGGCAGTTGGCGGATCGAGAGCCGGGATCGCTGCGGGACGCGTACCTGGCCGTGCCGGTCCCGGGGCGGCCCGTCCTCGAGGGGACGACGGCTCCCGCGCTCACCCCGCAGTGGCAGCAGCAGCCGAGCGGGCTGATCACCCCGGCCACGGCGCCGACTCAGCCGATAGACCTCCTGGGGGTCTATCTCACCTTCAGCGAGATCTTCGGCTTCCCCGCCGATTCCGGCTATACCGTGCGGCAGCTTCGTGTGCTTCCCCTCGGTGTGGTGCTGCAGTTCTGCGCCGAGCTCCTCAACGCTCTCAGCCAGCCCGGGGCCTCGCGTGCCGACCTCGACCGGCACTTCGCGACACAGTGGCTGCGTGATCCGTTCCGCACGCGCGTGCTCAACCTGCTGCGTGATCCGCGCCGGGCTCTCCTGGTGCCCCAGGCCCTGATGCTCCTGGCCCGCGCGGCTGTCGAGCACAGCCCCGACACGCTGCCCGAGGACACCGAGCAGGGCAACCTGGTCGGGGCGCTGTTGACGTTTTCCGACCTGACCGGGGCCTCCGGTCGGCAGGGCCCGACGGTGATCACCGACCAGCCGGGCGAGCTGGGCCGGGAGATCATCGCGAACCAGTACTTCAACAACAGCACCTCCGTCGCGCACACCCTCACCCGCTACGTGCGGCGGTGGCGCCATGGACTCCCGCAGGTGGACAACATCGGCGGCCTGGTCGACCTCGCCGCTGTCTACGAGGAATGCACCGGTGTCACCCTGGACGACCTCACGATCGTCGCGGGCGCCCTGTGGATCGCCGCCTGCCACGGGGAGGTGCTCACACCGGCCGCCGAACTGGAGACCCTCCTGCCGGCCGGGCGGGCGGCAGGCGCCCTGTCCCTCATCAGCGCCCATCCGGACACGCTGCGCGAGGCCGTGCAGGCGGAGCGGGCGCAGCGCCGCACCGAATGGACTTTCGACGCCTTCCAGCAGTACCCCGTGGTCCGCCTCGGCGATCTCCTCCTGGTGGTGGACCAGCGCTACCTCATCGACCGCGCCTTCGGATGGCTGCCGATCAACGACATCCGCTTCCCGCCCCGTACCCGCTCCCGGCCTGCCGGCCACAAGAAACGCGCCGAGCAGGCGGTCCACACCCTGCGCCGGCTCAGCGAACTGTACGTATCGGAGATCCTGCACAGCATCACCGGGCAGGGAGGTGCACGTCGCGTCTACGACGACGCCGAACTCAAGACGGCATTCCAGGAAAAGAAGCAGAAGATCGCAGACGCGGCCATCGACTACGGCGACACCTGGATCGTCGTCGAGGTCACCACCAGCCAGCTCCAGCGAGACGCCGCCACAGCCGTCCCCGGCGACGCGCAGGTCAACGACATCGACAAACTCCTCGATGAGGTCCACCAGATCGACGCCACGATCCAGGCCCTGCGCCGGGACGAATCCCGCCTCACCGGCGTCGCCGGCCCTGTCCGGCGCAGATACCTGCCGCTTCTCCTGCTCACCGAAGGGTTCCCGGTCAACCCGGTCACCATGACCGTGATCAGGGAACGCGCCGACCGCGACGGCCTGCTCCAGGGCCAGGACGTCATGCCGCTCGAAGTCCTCGACGTCGAAGAACTCGAGCTGATCGAGGCTCTCCAGGAACAACAGGGCGTCAGCCTGCTGACGCTCATCCAGCGCAAGCAGGCCAGCCACCTGGAGCGCATGCCGATGCGCAGCTTCCTCTACGCCACCATCACCACCGCCTTCAGCCATCCGCAGCGTTTCGAGGGCAAGATCAGTGAAGCACTCCGGCCGCTGGAAACCGCCCTGCTCAAGCGCGAACAGCCGACGACCTGACCGGGTACGGCGGCGGACGCAGTCGGCCCAGCGGCGCCGCGGACGGGTAGCGTCACGGATCGCCCTGAAACGCAGCCAGCACTCGCGTCTGGGACCGGACGTCCTGAGGACAATGGTCCAAACGCTCATGCCAGATGCCATTCTCACGGGAGGTCGGACTTCACCGCCATCGCCTGCGTCACCAGGCCGCGCGGACGGACCCCGAGCCAGGGCGAAGGCCCTGGATCCCCTGGTGGTGTGGCGCCGTGCAGGGCTGTCACTCCCTCTGGTGGGTGCTGGTCTCGCCGTGTAGCGTCACCGTCAGATGTCGTGGTTCGCAGTACCTGCCCGCGCTGTTGCGCGGGCGTTTTGCTGTGCGGTGGCCGGACCAGGACGATCGCCTTCGGGGTCGCGCGGTGCGGCTCCTGACACTGACTGAGAGGCACCAGCATGGCCAGCGGAACCGTCAAGTGGTTCAACGCCGAAAAGGGTTTCGGCTTCATCCAGCAGGACGGCGGCGGGCCGGACGTCTTCGCGCACTACTCCAACATCAACGCCTCCGGCTTCCGCGAACTGCAAGAGGGCCAGACGGTCACCTTCGACATCACCCAGGGGCAGAAGGGCCCGCAGGCGGAGAACATCACCCCTGCCTGACCCCTCGCTGTCAGGGCCCGGAAGCAGGAACTGTTTCCGGGCCCTGATGCGTACGGACGACGCGCTCGGGACGAGGCCACCGAGCGGCGAAGGGCGGCCCGCCGCTCCGACGCCCGGACCGGGTGGCAGCGACGCGGTACCGGCGGACTGGCGGTGGTTGGGTGCTGCGGGACGCCCCGTGCTGGACCTTGACGCCACGCGGGTGCGCGCGGCACGCGTGGATAGACCCTCGCACGTAGGAACTGGATGGACAGCGAAGAACGTGATCCGGCCGCGCTCACGGCGGACTGGCCCCCACATGGGTGGGGACTGGGCGATGCCCGCCGGCATGCGTTCAGACAGCCACTCGGACTGACCCCCACCGTGTTGGGACTGAACGACAGAGCGATCAAGGCGACGAAGTCGAAGTGGGACTGACCCCCACGCGTAGAGACAGGACCCGACGTTGCAGACCTCGTCGGCGAACGGAATGGACTGACCCCCACGCGTAGGGACGGGACGTCACCAGTCCCGCGCTCTCGGCATCCTTGAACGACTGACCCCAACGTGTAGGGACTGGGCTTGCAGTTCGACTCGCCCATGGTGGAGACGAACGAATGACCCCCACGCGCGTAGGGACTGGACGAACTCAAGACGCTGGGCGACTTGGGTGTAGAGGGCGGGCCTCTACGCGTAGGTATTGGACACGATGGTGAGGGCTTGTGCGAGCGGTTCGCTAGATGGACCCTCATGCGTAGGGATTGGACCTCTGGGTGCCCTCCCACTTCACCAGGCCCGGAGATGGACCTCCACGCATAGGGACTGGACGATCACGCGGTCGGTTCGACCTTGGGGGTCTCGGACGGACCCCACGTGTGGGGATGAGACTCCTCGGCAGCGGTCGGCCCGGCCTGGTCTCATGACTGACCCCCACCTGTAGGGACGGGACCGGCGAAGGCGCCCGCCTCCTCGCGTACGCGGCGGACTGACCCCCAACTGTAGGGACGGGACTGCATCACGCCCGTCGCGGCGGCCACGGCCAAGGACTGACCCCCACCTGTAGGGACGGGACCGGCGAAGGCGACCTCGTGGTGGATGAGCAGGCGACTGACCCCCACCTGTAGGGACGGGACCCTCGCTGACCTGCACGACTGTGACCGTGCAGAGAGGATTTTACTGTTTTTATGCGGGTGAGATGAGTTCTTCTTCGAAATCGTGCAGGTGCTGTGGGTCAGAGCCTGCACGAGCACGTGGTGGCCAGCTTTCGGTGGCGGTGCGGTCAGTGGAAGTGGTGGTGACCTGCGCACCGCCCGGTCCTGGGCCGACGTACCTTTCCGCTCCGGTATGCAGACGCAGGTCTATGCCCATAGCGAGCAGCAGTTGTCCACATACGACCAGCGGCCTGCGTCCGTATCGCCGTCCGGCCACCGGCCCGGGGGAGGAGTCCGACGAGCCGCGACGACGACTCACCCCGTACGCCGAGCCGGCCAGGGCACGATCACCTGCGCCGCTGCGGGCAAGACCATCTTCGCCGTTGCCCGAGAGTTCACCGACCGGTTGCGCGAACTCGCTGAGTACAGAGGATCGTGGCGTGCCGACGGCTACCCCCAGCGGCCGCGGACAGCTTCGGGCACCGGATGGTCCGCGCGCCGCCGCAGTGCCTCCCGGTCCAGCCGGACCCCTCCTGGAAACGTGCGCTGACCTGTGGTGATGGCGGACCAGGTCTCTTTCTAGGCGGGACACTTGCGCGCAAAATGCCAGGACGCTTTCGTGTAAGTCTTGATAGCGGAGGAGCTGTTGAGCTGGAGTTTTGTGCTTGGAGCCAACACGGCTCGGGAGATCGAAGCCCTGCCCACGCGTGGGGACTGGCTGAGCTCGGTGACGGCGGCAAGTAGCCCAAGCAGACCCCCACGCGTAGGGACGGGACTTCAACAGCGCATCGACAGCGCTAAGCAGCTCGGGCTGACCCCCACGCGCGTAGGGACTGGACACCGCCGATACGCCCCGCGAAGCGGTTGACCAGGGCTGACCCCTACGCATAGGGACGGGATTGCCTCCAGGAAAGTGGATCACGAGCTCGTCGGGATTGACCCCCACGCGTAGGGACTGGACTGGCGTGGCTCCCGCTTCGACCATCCCGGCGCGGACTGACCCCCACGCGTAGGGACTGGACGGAAAGGGGCAGGCGCCGTGTAGAGCGGCCAGCGACTGACCCCCACGCGTAGGGACTGGACAGACGTGGCCACTATCCGGCCGGCGCCGCCGAGGACTGACCCCCACGCGTAGGGACTGGCCCCTTACTGACCTGCACGGCCATGACCGCGCAGAGAAGATTTTACTGTTATTTGTGCGGGTGTGGGGGGTTTCCTCGATCTCGTGCAGGTGTTGTGGGTCAGAGCCTGCATGTGCACGAGATGGCCGGGCTGTAGGGACTGGACCTCCTGCGGCAGAACAGCGAGCGCGGTGCGGAGGACTGACCCCCACGGGTAGGGAGAGGACACCGTCGAGGGAGCGCTGATAGTCGTCGATCAGGACTGACCCCCACGCGTGGGGACTGGACATTCACCAGCTACGACCGGACGGAACTCCTCGGGACGGACCCCCACTCTTAGGGATTGGACCTCGGCTGCAAGAACTCCAACCAGGTCGCCCACCGGTGGGACCCCACCGGGGACTGGGTTCCACTGCCCGATTGAGGCCATCCACGGTGCCCGATGGACCCCCACGTGTAGGGAAGGGAGAGGACCTGCTCGCTTTCGAGGTTGGGGCGGCGGGCGTGGGCTCCCCCCCTCGCGCGTGGGGACGGGACTACGGCAGCGAACAGGTGACGGAGCACCTGTCGGACAGACCCCCACATGTAGGGACGGCACTTCCGCCAGATCGACGACGGCTATGCCTTCGGCGACAGACCCCCACGCGTAGGGATTGGACGTGGGGAAGCTGGCCACGCTGATCGTTCCGGTGGACTGACCCCTACGCGCGTAGGGACGGGACACTGCCAAGATCCACGCGAGATCGATGCGGAGCGACAGACCCCCACGGGTGGGGAACGCGGGCTGCCGTGAGCACGAGCAGCGGGTCGGAGTCCGACTGACCCTCACGGGTGGGAACGCGCCTCGCTGGCCTGCGGCTCTGGAGCTGTCCGGAAGGATTTCGCTGTTCTTTTCTCATGGCAGGAGCCTTTCCATGGAAGCCTGAACTGCTGCTTTTACAGGGCAGGTTGAGACATGGAACGCCTCTTTGGCCTTGTGGGCGTGAGGAGGGCGCTATGCCGGCATCGACGTCACGGCAACGCCGCTGGGCAGACCCCCTGTGGGCAGAGGACGGCGGTGAGATTCCGGACGGCCGTAGGGCGATGGCTGGAGACTGGTGTGCTGTCGACCGCTACGTAGCAGTCCTGTGGCGACAGGGATTTCTGCGTGAAGTGCCAGGGCTGCTTGGTTATTTTGTGCTGCTTTGTTGGGGTGCGCCTGTCGTTTGATGCTTGCGAAACAAACGAGGTGGGTTCGGTTCGGCGTGGGGAGGGGTGCCGGTTGGTGGAGAAGACGGCAGGACCCCCACGGGCTGAACCGGACAGTGCGCAAGGAGAACGCGGTTGGAGCTTGAACGAGAGGCTGTTGAGTGAAGGCGGCGTCGCGGTATGACGGTATACCCCCTTAACGGTCGTGTGTGGTGTTATCGGTGAAGGTGAAGGCAAACCGGTCGGACGTGCTGCGGGCCGAGGTTCGCTGACAACACACTGAAGCCGCCCCATGCTCGCCTTGTGCCGGTTGGGGGAGCGGGCGGACATGAGACCCGGGCATCGCTTCGCGCCGTGTCACCCGGGAGTGACGAGCGCGTAGTGCCTTTTCTACTGTGATGTGCCGTGTGCCGTGTGCCGTCACAGCCGTGCGACGCTGTCCGGCCGATTCCTTTGGCGATGGCGGGTATTGCCTCCCCGGCGGTGCCGGCAGAGGCCGGGAGCCCGGGAGGTCCGACCGGCTCTTCGGCGCAGGCGGGCACGGTTCACCGGTGTGGGGGATGGCCCTGCGGCCGCCGTGGCTGCTGTCCTGGCCTTGAGGCCAGGGGAGGGGCGGCGGGATGGGCGTGGTCGAGGACAGCCGGCCCGGCGGGCTGGACCTGTCACTGTGGGGCAAGTACAGCCTGCTCTACGGCCTGGCCTACTCATTGCTGTTCCATCAGCTGGATGCGGCTGCGGTGATGGGGGAGTTGTGGGACCGGTACCTGACGCCCGCGCAGCGCCGGGTGATCTGCCGAGGACTGGGACTGGAGCCGGCCCAGGCGCGGTGCGAGGCCATGTTCCTGGCCGGCGCACACGACATCGGCAAGGCGGGCCGCTTCCAGATGTGCGAGCCGGGAGCATGGGCACAGGTCAGCGATGAACTGCGTGCGGATGCGGGGCCGTGGAGGCTGATACGGCACGAACGTGCCTCCATGCACACGGCCGTTGAACTCCTGGCGGATCTCGGATACCGGCTGGGAGGCAACACCAGCCCGGCGGTGCGCGCGGCCCAGATTCTCGGCGCCCATCACGGCCGCTATCTGCAGTGCGACCTCCTTGGAGCGGCCCGTCCCGAGCGGGTGCGTCTGGATCTCGGCGGCCCGTTGTGGCAGGACCTGCGCCGCCGCTACCTCGCCCAGGTCCGCTATCTGACGGGTGCCGGCACGCCGCCGCCCAGGATTTCCACCGAGGCCGCGGTGCTGCTGACGGGGCTGATCATGGTTGCGGACCGGCTGGTGAGCCAGCCTCATGTATGGATGCGGCGCGCGATGGCGCCGGCCTCGTGCGCACTGACGCACTGGATCAATACCCGTCACCCGGCGGACGCGGACGCCGAAGAGGGGTGGGCCGCCGAGGTGGTGACCGCGTCCGGGCTGGAGCGGATCACTCTGCCCGAGGTGCCCTTCACCCAGGCCCATCCGCACACCACCGGCCCCAACCGGCTGCAGGCCTCGGTCATCGCCCAACTCGAGCCGGTGGTACGCGAGCAGGGAGCGGGCATCCTGGTGGTCACCGACTCCACCGGCGCCGGCAAGACGATCACAGGCCGGGAGGCCGCCCGGACCTTCAACCGCCACTGCGGCACCCGCGGGATGGCCGTCCTGCAGCCCACCACCGCCATCGCGGATGCCGCCTACGACGACCTCGTGGCCTACGTGGCCGCGCACCGTCCCCGGCGGGCCCCGGTGACACTGGTGCACAGCCACCCCTGGACCAGTGCCGCCTATCACGACAAACGGCTGCTGGAAGCCGGCGGCCAGCTGACCCTGGACGAGTACTTCGACGCATCACAGGACGGCGCAGGCCGTCCCGGACAACACGTCACGGTCCCGGACCCCTTTCTGCGCGGCTGGGACAGAGCGCTGCTGGCGCAGTTCACCGTCGCCACCATCGACCAGGCGCTGATGGCCGTGCTGCCGGTGCGCTACAGCGCGCTGCGGATGCTGGCCCTGTCCGGCCGCACCGTCATCCTGGACGAAGTCCACGTCGCCACCCCCTACATGCGGCGCCTCACGGCACGGCTCCTGCACTGGCTGGCAGCGCTGGGTACACCGGTCGTGCTGCTGTCCGCCACACTGGCGCCGCCCGTGGCCCGGGAACTGGTGCACGCCTATCTGGCCGGCGCCGGACTGAAGCCCGGCCAGCTGGACGGCCTGGACGTGGACGTGCCCTACCCGGGCTGGCTGTTTGCCGCGGCCCGCGACGGCGCCGTCACCCGTATCGACCCCGCCCAGGCCGCCGCCCACGTCACGATGACCCGCCGCCGACTGACGGTGCAGCACCAGCCCGTGCTCGCGGCCCGGCTCGGCGCCGTGGAACGGACCGTCGCCGACGGGGAACGGCTGCACCGCATCGCCGAGGAGAGCAGTCTCGTCCTGGCACACGGCGGCTGCATGATCGTGGTCTGTGCCACCGTCGCCGACGCACAGGACACCTTCCGCCACCTCGCCCGCATGCCCTGGCCCAGGCCCCGGGAGAACCTGGTCCTGCTTCATGCCCGATTCCCCGGCCACCAGCGCGAAGCCATCACCCGGCGGGTACGCGCCCGGCTCGGCCCCGCCGGGACACGCCCCGAACGGCTGGCCGTGGTCACCACCAGCCTGCTCGACATGAGCCTGGACATCGACTGCGACCTCATGATCAGTGACCTGGCCTCGCTGTCCCGGCTGCTGCAGCGGGCGGGCCGGCTGTGGCGCTTCGAACGGCTGTGGCAGGAAGACGGCACAGACCGCCGCAGGCCGGGCTGGATCCTGGAGCGCGGGCCGCGTCTGACGGTACTGGCCCCAGTTGCCGACGGCCGCACACACCTCCCGCACTGGTGGGGCAGGGGAGAGCCGGCCTTCGAACTGCACGCAGCCGCACACCTGCTGGCGCAGACGCCCGCCCGCCCGCTCGACCTGCCCGCCCAGCTCCCCGGCCTGCTGGAGACGGCCAGCACCCGCATCCCCGACACACTGGCCGCCCTGCACACCGCCTACCAGGCCGACCTGCAGCGCTATGAACACCTCGGGCAGGAACAAGCCGTGCCGCCGCCCGCCCGCACCGGCTCCCTGGCTGATCTCTACCGTCATCCCACCACCGCCGGTGCGGCCCCCACCCGGGAAGGCTCCCGCCCGCGGCGCCTGCTGGCCTGCTACCGCCAGCCGGACGGATCGCTCCACCTGGACCCGGCCGGCACCCAGCCCCTGCCCGACAGCCCCCGGCTGCCGGCGCCCGCCATCCGCGCGATCCTCGAACGCACCCTGGACGTCCCCGAGGACTGGCTCGCCGACGCCCCCGCACGTCCGCCCGAATCCTGGCGCCAGCATGCCCTGCTGGCGGACCTGACCCTGCTGATCCACGACGCCGCCGTCCCGGGCCCTGTCCGCTTCGGCACCCACCTGCTGCACCTCGATGCCCACCTCGGCCTCGTCCATGACGAGGCCCGGTCCTGACCGGAAGGCCAGGACTGGAGCACCACACGGTGCAGGGAACACCGAGAACTGTCTTCGAGCCCTGCGACACGGGCAGTTGCTGCCCACCCCACTCAGGCACAGCCGTGCGAGGCGAAGCCGGATTCTCGTCGCCGGCGGAACCTATCCCGGCCCGTTGCGGGAAGGGCGGCGCACGCGCCGGTGTACGCGCCGGGGGAGGCTCCACAGCAATGACCGGCACGCCGCCGACGCTGTGACCAGGCCGTTCTCGCGCGCGGGCATTATGCACCGCCGGGGCGGAGCTACGGGCTGAATCCCTCATCACCGCCTCGGCCTTGGACATGCGTGCTTCAGTGAAAGACACCCGGAGGCAGGCACCGCCTGCACCGGTTCCCGCCGCATGGTGTTCCGCCTGCTCTGCGCACGGCCCGAACGTCTTGTCCACTCCGAATCCTCCCGCGCCGCGTACCGCTGCCTTGTCCGCGGTGCCACGGGAAGGAGACCGCCCTATGCCCTCCCTGCCGGCCTACCCCGTTGACCTGCGCCCCTGCATCCCGGTGCGCCTGGACGAGCAGCACGAGGTGTTCGGGCTGCGCGAGGTACTCATCCAGGCACACCGCATCGAGGACCTGGCGCTGCCGCTGCCGCCCGCGCATTCCGCGCTGCTGCGGATGCTGACTGCCATCACCGCCGAACTCACCGGCCTGGACGACCCGGACCTGTCACTGGAGGAGTGGCACGAGCGGCGAGGCGACCTGCTGAGCAGCGGCCGCGGACTGAAAGCCCAGGACGTCCACGACTACTGCGACGCCTCCACGTGGGACCT
Organism: Streptomyces sp. NBC_01478; assembly: GCF_036227225.1. Classification (GTDB taxonomy): domain Bacteria; phylum Actinomycetota; class Actinomycetes; order Streptomycetales; family Streptomycetaceae; genus Streptomyces. Next base: position 11,958,043 of record NZ_CP109444.1, read on the forward strand.
CTACCACCCGAGCCGCCCCTTCCTGCAGGACCCGCGTCTGACCGAGCAGTGCACCAAGACCTCCGGCATCAACAAACTCGTCTTCGGCCGGCCCGCCGGCAACAACCTTCAATGGCTCAGTGTCCACACCGACACCGCCCCGTGGCCTCTGTCCAGCGACGAGGCCTTCTGGCACCTGCTGATCCAGCACTTCTACGGTGCCGCCGGCCGCTGCACCACCCGCAGCGCCGGCCCCCACACCAGCGGCCGGGCCACCGCCGGCCCCCTGCGCTCCACCCTCTCCTTCCACCCTCAGGGCGCCACCCTCCTGGAGACACTCCTGATGCACCAGTTCCCCTACCGCGGCACCCCCCAGCACTCCGCGGACACCTGTCCCTGGCAGGAATCCACACCACCCGACCCCGTCCACGCCCCGCCCCCGGTGACCTGGCCCAAACGCCTGCTCACCGGCCGCTCCCGGCACGCCGTGCTCCTGATCCCCAACGACGACGGCAGCGCCGCCACCGACTGCTACCTCACCTGGGCGACCCAGCACCCCGCCTACCCGGCTACCGACCCCTACCTCATCATCGACACCCACACGCAGGCCAAGGCCGAGGACCGCGACCGGCCCCGCCGCGCCGATGCCGACCGTGCCCTGTGGCGCGACCTGGACGCCCTGCTGCTCGCCGGCGACGAGAGCTCCGCCCAGCGCCGCCCCGCCGTCTTCGACACCCTCAACGACCTGCCCGCCCCCGTACGGGGGCGGCTGCGGGTGCGGGTGTGCGGCTTCGACCAGGACGGCCGCACCACCAACCGGATCTGGTACACCGCCCTGACCCCGTCCATCTGGAACCAGGCCGAAGAACACGACCCTGTTGCCGCCCGCCGGATCGCCTCCTGCCACCAGGCCGCCGAACACCTGGGCGCCCTCCTGCGCTCCTGCGCCAACACCGCCTGGAACGAGACCTCCACCCCGGCCGCCGCCGGCGGCGCACCGCCCGCCCCGCGCCGGGGCCGGCCCACCAGCCGGTGGGCGAGGGAGTCCCTGGCCGATTACTGGCCGCACGCCGAGCAGGTGTTCTGGGACCTCGTCCACCAGGACCCGGACGAGGCGAGCGACCCCTATCCGGCCTTCGCCCGCACCGCCGTGGCCGCCCTGCGCCAGACCGTCCGCCCCGACCTGGCCCGCCACCGGATGGCCGGCCCCGCCCTGGCCCGCGCCGTCCGCGCCCTCATGGCCGCCGCGGCTCCTGCCGCCACCGCCCGCAAGAAAGCAGCCCGCCGTGCCCAGCCGTGACGACTACCGCGCCCACTGCGACGCCTACGTCGCCGCCGTCCGTGACCTGTGCACCGCCCCGGAGAGCAGAGCCGCTCTCGGGTCGGGCCGCGGCCGTCCCGTCGACGACTGCCAGCGCCTGCACCCCTTCCTCAGCCGCCTCACCCGCAACCACCCCGACCGGCGCGCCCACTACACCCTCGCCGGCCTCATCGCCCACGAACGCCCCGACCGCCACCCCACCACCCCCGCCCCAGACCCCGACCATCCCCGCGCCTGGCGGTCGCGCCCCAGCCTCGGCGCCACCCTGGCCCGCGCCGCACACGGGCGGACCGACGGCCCCTTCGAGAGGGAACTGCAGGTCCTCATCCGCCTGTCCGAGGACCTGCTCCACCGGCGCCTGCCCGGCCTGACCCGCCAACTGCTGGGCAGCGGCCATCCGCCGGACTTCGCCGTCCTGCTGGCCGACCTCACCTACTGGAGCAGCAACCGTCCCAGCGTCGCCACCCGCTGGCAGGACGACTTCTACCTCTTCACCCCCACACCCACTCCGCCCCCGGCCTCTTCGGCCGGCACACAAGAGACGAGCAGCACATGACAACCAACCCGCACCTGGCCCGCTACATCGACCTGCACGTCCTCCAGGACATTCCCGCCTCCTGCCTCAACCGCGGCGAGCACAACGACCCCAAGACCCTCATGATCGGCAACACCCAGCGCGCGGCCATCTCCAGCCAGTGCGCCAAGCGCGCAGTCCGGCACGCGCTGGAGACCCTCCTGAGCGAACCCGCCGCCCGCACCCGCCGGCTGCCTCCCCGCCTGGCCGCCGCCCTCCGCGCGGCCGGCTGGCCCGAGGACCTCGCCCGCTTCGCCGCCGCCCAGGTCCCCCGCAGTGCCACCGCCGAAGGCCTGGCCACCGACCCGGGCGCCGAGGGCCGCACCCTGGCCATGCTCTACGTCCCCGACGACACCATCCTCGACGACCTCGCCGCTCTGTGCGCCCGTCACCGCACCGCCCTGGAAAAGGGCATGGCCAAGGAAGCCAAGTCCACCGCGAAAACCGGGGCCTACCTGCCCTCCGGCGACGTGGTGAGCCTGCTGTGCGCACGCACCGCCAGCATCAGCCTCTTCGGCCGCTTCCTCGCCGGCCTCGGTGACGCCCACGTCGACGGCGCCGTCCAGATGGCCTGGGCCTTCACCACCCACACCAGCGACCCGCAGCCCGACTTCTTCACCGCCTACGAGGACTGGGCCGAGCCCGGCGAGGCCACCAGCGCCCACCTGGACACCGCCTACCTCAGCGCCGGGGTCTTCTACCGCTACGTCAGTGTCAACCTCACCGAACTGACCGCCAATCTCGACGGAGACGCATCCCGGGCCATCGCCCTGCTCGGCGCGTTCACGGACATGTTCATCTCCACCCTGCCGCAGGCCAAGAAGAACTCCACCGCCCCGCACACCCTGCCCGACACCGTCCACTACGTCGTCCGCGACCGCCGCCCCGTCTCCTACGCCTCCGCCTTCCACCAGCCCGTCAAAGCCGACAGGCAGGGCGGCCACCTGGCCCCCACCCGCAGCATCCTGTCCCAGCACGCCGGCAACATCACCCAGCTGACCGGTACCCGTCACCGCATCGCCCACGGCCATGTCACCCAGGCCCCCGAACCGCTCGAACACCTCGGCCCGCGCCACGCCAGCTACGACGACCTCGTCGACGCCGTCACCGCCGCGGCCGCCGCCCCCGCCACCGCACCCCGCTCCTACACGGCGGCATGACCATGCCCGCCACCCCCGCCGACACCAACACCGATGCCGTCCGCACCGCACCGGGCGGGCTCCTCCTGCGCCTGGCCGGCGTCCTGAGTGCCTACGGCACCGACACCGCCTTCACCCGCCGCGACACCCAGCCCCACCCCACCCGCTCCGCCCTCATCGGCATGTTCGCCGCCGCCGCAGGCCGCCCCCGCCACCAGGCCCTCGACCCCCTCGACCTGCCGGGCCGCCCCCGCTACACCGACCTGGCGTTCACCATCCGCGTCGACACCCCCAGCACCCTCTACACCGACTTCCACACCACCGGCAGCGGCCGTTCCCGCCACGAACAACTGCGCACCAGCAAGGGAGAACGGCGCCAGGAAGGCAAAACCACCCACGTCTCCCACCGCCACTACCTCACCGACGCCTGCTTCACCGTCGCCGTCCAGGGCCCCGCCGCCCTCATCGCCTACCTCGCCCACACTCTCGAACACCCCTGCTTCGCCCTCTACCTGGGCCGCCGCGCCTGCGTCCCCGACGAACCCCTCGTCCTCACCCCACCCCTGAGCGACCCGCTCACCCACCTGCGTCACCACGCCCCCCTCACCCTGCACACCCCACCCGACCCGGAAGCAGACCGCATCCCGGTCACCTTCTGGCATGACACCCCACCCCCCAACCCCACCGCCCACCGCGAACTCGCCGACAACCCCGTCGACTTCACCCCCCACCACCGCCGGTACACCGTCCGCTCGCTGTGGACCACCACCGAACGCCTGCCCGCCGCCCTCTACGCCGGAGCCGACCCTCTGCCCGCTCTGACCGCCTACCGCCACCGACTGGAGCAGCCGTGCCCACCGTCACCCTGACCCGCGTCCGCCTCAACCTCGCCCACCCCACGGTCCGCCGCGACCTGGCCGACTACACCGCCCTGCACCGCACCGTCATGCGGCTGATGCCCGACGACCTCGGCCCCCACCCCCGCCAGAGGGCCGGCGCGCTCTTCCGCCTCGAACGCGACGACCACCAGCCCCTCCTGCTGGTGCAGAGCTGCATCCCGCCCGACCTCACCGGCCTGCCCGACCACTATGGCAGCGCCGAGGCCCGCGACTTCACCCCCGTGCTCAGCGCCCTCACCCCGGGCCGCCCCGTCCGCTACCGCATCACCGCCAACCCCTCCACCCGCAGCCGCCGCCGGCCCGGCCCCGGCGAGAAACCCCTGCCCAAACACGGCCGCGTCCTCGCCCTCGACGACACAGCCGCCCTCGACTGGTGGCACCGCCGCGCCATGGAGGCCGGCCTGCACCTGCACGCCACCACCATGGAACCCAAGCCCTTCCGCCGTCCCCGCCGCGGCCGGCCCGGCCCCGTCCACCGTCTCCTCCAGTTCGACGGAACCGCCCGCATCACCGACCCGGCCGCCCTCACCGACGCACTGCTCAACGGCATCGGCCGCGCCAAGTCCTACGGCGCCGGCCTGCTCAGCCTCGCCCCCGCCTGACCCACGGACCGCCCATGCCCGCACAGCGCCCCGCCGACGAGGAACGCGCCGCCTCCGTCACCCACCTCCTCGCCCTCGAAGCCGCCGGCACCCTCACCCCCGACGACGTGAAAACCGTGGCCGCCGCCCACGGCCGCACCCCGAAGAGCGTGCAACGCTGGATGCAGCGCGCCCGCGACAACAACGGCCACTACCAGCGCAAACAGCGTGACGCCGCCGAAGTGACCCCGCGCATGGAAGACGAGCTGATCCGGTGGTGCGGCAGCATCGCCGCCGCCCACAGCGCCCTGCAGGACGACGGCGCCATGCCGCTGAGCTACTCCGCTTTCTACTGCGCCGTCACCCGCACCTACCCGCCCAGCTTCCTCGCCGGCCTGCGCGCCGGTGAAAAAGCCCGCCGACGCTACGACCTGCACGGCTCCCACCGCGAACGCGGCCGCCGCAACGACGCCTGGGAAGCCGACCACAAGGAAGCCGACGTCTGGGTCAACGTCGCCGGCACTGCCCGCAAACCCTGGCTGACCCTCTTCGTCAACTGCTCCAACTCCGGCATCTGCGGCTGGGCCATCACACCCACACCCCCAGCAGCCAAGCCATCATCGTCGCCATCCACAGCGCCCTGCAGCGCGGCGGCCCGCACGGACCCTTCGGCGGAATCCCCAAACTCGTCCGCGTTGACCGCGGCGCCGACTTCCTCAGCAAAGCCGTCGCCCAGACCATGGGCGCCCTCGCCGTACGCCGCGTGGAACTGCCGCCCCGCCGACCCGACCTCAAGCCCTACGTCGAATCCCTCAACGCGGCCTTCAAAGACATGCACTTCCGCGGTATGCCCGGCTACACCCACTGCCCCGACCCCGACCCCGCAGCCAAACCCAAACCCCCGCCCCTCGAAGACCTGCTGACCTTCGAGGAATTCACCACCCGCACCCGCGACTTCATTCACCGCTGGAACCACGAGCACCGCATTCGCAGCCTCGGCAACCGAACCCCCCTGCAAGCCTGGCAGGCCGACCGCACCGTCATCCACGACCTGCCCCCCGGCGCCCTCAACCGCTCCCTTCCCCTCGTCAGCCGTACCTTCACCATCACCGGCACCGGCATCGACTGGAACGGCCGCGTCTACCTCGAAACCTGGATGCGCGACCTCATCGGCAACTGTGTGCGCCTGCGCCACCTGCCCGGCCGCTACGACACCGTCGAGGTCTACGACGCCGACACCGACCACCGCCACGGCACCGCCCGCTGGACCAACGCAGCCAGCTCTCACCTACTCAAGCGCGTCAAAGAGGACAACGCGGCCGACGCCGCCCGCCTCAGAGAAGCCCTGGAAAGACGCCCTCAGATCGTCCGCGAACGCTTCGCGGCCACCGCCACACCGGCCCCGCCGCAGCCCCTCACCACCCTCACCACCGAACAAGCCCGCCAGAGACTGCGTGACCCCCGCGACCCGCACGCCGCCACCCCCGAAAACCTCCCCGAACCCACCGGCTCCTGGACCCACACCGAACGCCCGCAACCCCCGCCGGCCACCGACGACGACCTGCCCGCCCCCACCAGCTCCTGGCTCACCACCCCGCCCACTCTCAGCCCCCAGCCACCGCAACAGGAAGACCAGTCGTGAACGCCAGCAGTGACGGCCACTACCTCGACCTGCCCAACGCCCGCCTCGTGCCCACCCGCACCGTGCTGCGCACCCAGAAACAGCTCCAGTCCGCCATCAAGCTCCGTGCCATGCTCTGCATCCACGGCGGCGTCGGACTGGGTAAAACACTCACCGTCCGCACCTGCCTGCGTGACCTGGCCTCTGACAACACCCTGTTCTTCCAGTTCCACCGCCACTGTCCGCTCGGCGACATTCAGAAAGCCGTCGCCGCGGCCCTCGACATCCCGGACACCACGCGCAGCCTCACCCCACGCATCCGCGCAGCCTTGGCCGAACGCCCCTACGTCCTCGTCTTCGACGAGACTCAAGGGCTCACCACTGACGCGCTCGAGTGGGTACGTCCCCTCTGGGACACCGACGACAACCGCCCGACCATCATCTTTGTCGGCGCCGAAGACACCCGCAGGCACCTCCGACGCCGGGCGGCCCTCGCCTCACGCGTCACCCAGTGGCCGCGCTTCTCACCGCTGCATCCCACCGAAGTCGTCCAGCACATGCCCACCTACCACCCGGTGTGGAGCAAGGTCGGTGAGGAGGACCTGCTGTGGCTCGACGACGCGGCCTGTCGCGGCAACTTCCGCGACTGGGCCAAACTCACCAGCGCCATCCAGGAAATCCTTACCGAACGGGGCCAGCCCCTCGACGCTTTCACCCGCGCTATCGCACGCGAAGCCCTGGCCACATTCGACCCGTCCGACCTCCACCTCCCGCCCGATGAAGACCTGTGAGACGGGCACTTCCCCGGGCACGGACAAGCCCCGTGCCCGTCACCCCACCAAGAGATGCTGTTGCGGCCTTCTGGGAGGAGGGCCAACAACCACTGCATGCGTTGACTACTTGGGCGGTATGCGCCCCGTGAGGGATTTCCAGCCCTGGAGAGCTTCCTCCAGTTCGGAGTCTGCGACCTTGCGGTGCGGGTCCTGGCGGTTGAGCTGCCGTACACGGGTGAGTTCCTCGCGCGCCGCCTCCTGCGTACGGGTGTCTGCCCGGGCCTCTTCTAACTCCGCCTCGGCCTGCGTGAGCTGGCGCGGAATCCGGGCACGTTTTGAGAGAGCGGTCAGGCAGCCGGTCTCCATGGCATCGTCCAAAGACGGCACCACCGCCAAAGTCAGCTTCTGTTCGTTTGTAGTGGACCGACTAGTTCCTGGAAGTGCCGGTCGGAACGGAGGGTGGTGAAGCAGGGGTCGGTTTGTGCGTTCTCTCTGTCGGCGTCGGTGACGAGGGCGCGTCGGAGGTCCTCAAGCGCGTAGTTCCGCTGCTGGCTGCGGTCGTGTTCTTCGAGGTCCTGCCGTTTGGCGAGGAACACGTGTAGGCAGGCGTGGTCGTAGGCCAGCCGCGGAGAGGCGGACAGATCGTCATGGGGGTGCTGTCCTGCCTTCGCCCTCGGCTTGACATCGTCTGACAGCGCATCGAGGCAGTCCACGAGGTTGAGAGCGTAAGGGTGCATCGCTGCTTGCTGGCGGCATAGTTCTTTGCGTTTCCAAGAGGTGATGGCGGTGTCGCACAAACGGCTGAGTTTTGTCGCGGATTTGCGCGCGCTGGTCAGCATCGAGGCGGCCTGTGTGGCTGGGGTGCCTCCTTCAATTGCTGTGATGTAAGCGTTGAGCAACTGGGTCGCGCTGCTGTAGAGCACCCGGATCTTCAGCGGCATCCACCCCTCTTCGTTGTCGGAGACTTTGCAGAGCTTGGAACGGGTGTATTGCTGGTCGATGTCCCGGGTGAACGCTTCGAAGTCTGTTTCTGCGGCGGGCTGTTGATCGTAGTTGGCCCACAGGTACTCAAAGCGGGCCAGTTCGTTGTCGGGGTCCTCGTCGACGGCCTTGGCAAGGAGCTGGACACGCGTGGCAACGCGGGTTTCGTCGTCGGCGAGCAGCGATCTGCTCTTCGCGATCACCTGAAGGGCGACGCTCTTCCACTGGCGGGCCCCGTACAGGCCGTCTTCGAGCTCTTGGTGCACCGCGCTGAGGTGCACCAGGATGAAGGCGGCGGCGCCGGTGAGCATCTGCGCCCTGGCGCGATCCGAGTCGGAATCTGCGGGGAGTTTCAGGTCTGCCCGGCTGAACACTGCACTCGCAGCGTGTTGCCCGTTGCGGGACAACGCGGTCGAGGCCCGGTTGTCGTCCACGAGAGTGACCCTGGCACGCCAGGTGAGATCAGGTCTGAGGGCGAAGAACAGGCGGGACAACGCCCCCACGACTTTCCCCGCGGGCAGGACGCTGAGCTCCTCGACAGGGATCTGGCTCAGCGGCGTGCGGCTGCCCGGTGCGGACGTGGCTTGGTGCAGGGCCGGGGCCTCCGTGCCAAGGTCTTTCATCCGGGCGAGCAGGTAGTCGGAGGACGCGGCGTTCACCTCCCCGTCCGCCTGCTGCACCTCGACCTGGAGACGGAGATTCTGACCAAGTGCAGCGGCGGTTAGAAGCACACCGACCGCGACGAGAGCGATATGCACAAGCATCAGCCGCACGTCGTAGGCGCCCACGCAGGCCGTCCAGCCCAGAACACACCCGGCTGCCGTCACAACGCCCAGGGCAAGCAGCAGAGCCCGCCAGTGCTCCCACGCCGTGCTGCGCGCACCCGCGAATACCAGACCTACCGCAACAACGCCGACCACGAGAAGCACCACTGCGCCGATCCAGCACTGCGTCCAGGTGGGCCGGAAAGGGTTGAACATGGCAAACAGCGGCGTCATCACCGATGCCGCGATCAACAGAACCAAACCCAGCGAGCCAGCGGCACGTCGAACGCCGGCCGTCCACGCGACCGCATCCACTTTCACCAGCACGCGCGAACACACGCCGCTCAGGGCGTAGAGGACCAGCAACCCGATCGCGGCCAGCACAGCAAGACGCCCTACCGGCAGCACCCAGTCCGTATAGAAGCGATTCCCGTTCGATACCGCCGTCGGCAGCGGGCGGCTCTTCAGGTCCGCCACTCGCGCGATACCTGCAGCCGCCGCAGCACTGCCTGCATCGAGACCCAGGGCTTGACGGAACTTGTCCGCAGCCTCGCCGAGATTCCCGGAACGGATGGCCAGCTGCCCGGCAGTGACGAGCTCCGCTGCCTCCTGACGCGCCTTTGCCACGAGCCGCAGACCCTCCACGGCGCAGCTCTGGTCGCCGTCGGTTGTTACCGACTCGTACAGCTCCTGCGCCCGGTCCAGCGAGCCCGCCAGCCGGTGACCATCAGCGGCCTTGCAGGTCTGCTGTGCGGCCGTGTCGGTTGGCAATGCCGCGAGAACCGTGGTGAAAACGACGATCAGGATGGCTAGAGCCCGAATCAGACGTTTGTACATGAACAAGATCAAAGCTCTAGTTAGCTGCCGTTCGCGCGCAGGCGCACCGTCAGCAGGTGCCGAATCCCCCTTCGCGCGGATGCTGCCACTGGCAGCCGCACGCCTGCTCACATGGCACAGGCCGTTATGGGCGACATCGCGATGTCGCCGACGACCGGCTCCCGATAGATGCGTATGGGTTGCGGACCGGCTGTTGAGCTGGAGATTTTCGATGCGCGCACGCAGGGCGCACCCGATGGACACCTGTCTGGTGAGCGTGCATGACGCTCCCGGTACGGTGGCGCGGTCAGTCGATGATCGTATGGAAGAAGATCACCGCTCCGGCGAACGCGGCGCCGTTGGTGAGGAGCTCGGCGGCCAGAACCCCTCCGGCGGCCACGGTCAGGACACCTGCCCCGACGCCGGTGAGGACACCGAGCAGCAGGATCAGGGCGGTCCGCAGACTCAACAGGGGCTGGTTGGAACTGTTCATTGTCGGCCTCTTTCATCTGATTGGCTGTCACCGCCCCTCTCTGGTGCGGTTGTTGGTGCTGTGGTCCGCGGCGGATGCCGGTATGACGGCGCAGGCCATCGCCGACTAGGCAATGAGCGTCGTCAAGCCGCTATGCGCTCGGCTGAGTTGATGCCATGGGGCCGCGAGCCAGGGGCGGGCCGGGACCTGCTGAGGACGTTCCTGTTCGGGCAGCGGCACCCCGGCTGCCCGAACACGCCGTGCAGGCCTTCAGGATTCGAGATCCTGTGCGACAGACCCGTTAGCGGATATCGGCTTCACCTCGGCCGACTGTGACTGAGTACTCCGCTTGGCCGCTCGGGCGCTCAGTAAGTTTCTCGTCGGCCGTCCTGGACGCCCTGTGGACACCACATGCCAGGTCAACGATGGTGGGCGGCATGGTCGACGTGCTGCTGCCCCTGGTCACACTTGTTCTCGGCTTCGTCGCAAGCTTCCTGCTTGAGTTGCTCCGTAACCGCTGGACGACGCAGAAACGTGCAGGATGTTCGCAACGCTGAACGTCAACAGGTTGCTCACCTGGAGCGAGTGGCGTTTGAACGTGACGGGCTCCGGGCTGTTCACACGGCCATTCATGACCTTCTGAGCAGGGTGAACGCGATCGCCATACACTTGGCGAAGGCCGAAGTTACGGGTCTGGACTGGCGCGAGAGTGGTGACGGGCAGGAGCTGAAGGCGGCGGCCATGCACGCGACCGCGAGGTGCAGTCATGAGTCCGCTCTGCTGCTGCATCCTCCGGTGATCGAGGCAATGAAGCATCTGACATCTGCCGCGTACCCGATGTACTGGACTCGCGAGTCTGGAAGCGATCCGAATCATCGTCGCGAGTTCTTCGAAGCCAACCAGGCCGCAACGAGAGCCATCGCTGCTCGGCTTCGCGAGCTTTACGGCTTTGCGACGGGCAGTTGACCAGGCGGACCTCGAAGCTATCCGGCGGCCAACCGTGATGCTCAGAATGGCTAAGTGAGGGGCCCTGGTCGCGTTTCCGTGATGCCCGCGCCAGAAGGGCAGCCCGCGTCCATGCCCGGAGCCGACGTGCCGGGTCAGTCAGTCTCGTACGTTCGCCCCCAGGTCAGTGGAGCGCGGCATGGGAGATCCGGGCAGCAGCCAGATGCGGGTGGTCGGGGGCCAGATGGGACGTCATGTCCGATATTAGAGCGGACAGGAGCGTGTGAGCGCCCTCGCGATCGCCGCTGTGCGCCAGGGCGAGGGCGAGCTGGTGGCGCGTGGCCAGAGTGTGCGGGTGGCTGGGCCCCAATGTGGCCTGCCGGTCGTCGGCGATATCGGCCAAATCGCGGGCAGCCCGTTCCCAGCCGCCTGCTTCCCCCTGGAACTGGGCAAGGGCTGAACGTACGGCGAGGGTGTGGGGGTCGCGGATCCCAAGAATCGTCCGGGACTCGACGAGCAGGCCGTTTAACTCTCCTATCGCGAGGTCCAGTTGGCCGCCCTTGCCCTGAAACCAGGCCATGCTGCGGCGAGTTGCCAAGGTCTGGTGATGGTCGGCGCCCAGAACCCGCTGACGGTCCGCCACCAGGGCTGTGAGCTCCGCGACGGCTGTCGAGGTGTGACCGCACTCGCCGGTGTAGTAGGCAGCCTCATGGCGGGCCGCAAGGGTGTCCGGGTGGTCGGCTCCGAGCGTAGAGGTCATCTCATGGACCAAGTCGCGAAAGGCACCGGCCGCAGCAACGTAGTCCCCCGCAACCCCCTGGAAGTGGGCCACCTGGCGGCGTACGGCCAGGGGAACCACCCGACCTCGGGCCTGGGCCCGCAACAAATCGATTGCCTGCCGAGGGTGTCCTGAATCCCCGATCACCAAGGCCAGCGCGAAATCTGCACCCAGCACCTGATCCTGCTGGGCACGGTTCAGCGCGACGAGCGCGTGCCGCAGCCGGAGTTCGCCGTGCGCCACAAGCCCGATATTGTAAGCCTCTTCGCCCTGCACCAGCGGCAGCAGCGTCTCCCACAAGTGATCAGGGACAGGCTCCAGACCGTCGCTGCTCAGCAGGTAGTCGAAGCAGGTCAGTGCTGCCCGATCAGCCGACCTCGACAGCAGGCTGCTGGTGGCGCGAACGGTTCGGCATGCCCAGCCCTCGGCCTCCTCGAAGGACTCAGGCCGCAGGCACTCACCACCGCGTGCCGCCAGATAGGCCTCGTGCACCCGTCGCGCCCACTCCACAGGCACCGGCCTGCGCAGGCCGGCTCGACGGCAGTCCACCACCGCGGTGACCAGCGCGGCCCCACGCGGATGTGCGCCGCAGGCCCATGCGTCCCTCCACACGTTCACCAACTCGGGCCCGCAGGACAGTGACTCTGCTATCCCGAACCGGTCACAGGCCTGCAGGGCGACACCGATGCGCCTGCTCGGGGCGAGGCCCCGAGTACGGCGGAGTTCGGCCGGCGACCATAATCGCTGCACCCGGACGACGGTCGCCCTGGCGATCACGCTGCGCTCGGCACGCCACAGATCCCGGTCGGCGCCGGTCAGCCGACTTCCCTCATGCGTGTCGTAGCGGCGGTACTCCTCGCTGCGGATCGTGGCGACGAGGACCGCCGGGTGGGGTTGCCCGAGCAGGTGGTGGACGTGTGACACGGTCAAGCCATCGGGGCCCAGGTAGTTCTCCAGGTCGTCCAGCCACAGCACGCTCGGTGCACACGCGAGGGCGGCCTCTACGGCGACCCCTATCGAGGACCGGGCGAAGGGGCGCACCCAAGCGTGCGCCGGGAGTGTCCTGCGCACGGCCTCATAGGCGGTACGTGACTTGCCCGCGGCGGATTCTCCGAGCAGGAGCACGAATCCGCCGTGCAGCAGCAGGTCGGACAGGTCGGTGTCGACGTCACGCTCGACGTAGGGGGTCTCGGACCAATTTTCGCGGCCTGCGGGCTGCGCCACCCAGTCGGCCGGGTCGTCGGCTTCCCGCACGCGAGGAACTCGGCCCGGGCGCGCCCCGGCCAGGTTCTCCGGCCATCGCTCTTGGGACTTGACCTGCTCAACGAGAAGCCCCAGCACTGCGGTTGACGCGGCGCCAAGGCCCACTGCGACGGCAGCCGTGATCCAGGTCTGTACGACGGCCAGGACCACCGCTACGGCTCCGGCGCCGAACGCCGTCCAGTACAGGAGCCGCCACCCTCCGGGCCGTCGCAGCCCTCCCGAGCGGTACGCGCTCCTCCGCCTCCCCATCGCGCCCCCTGCCGCACGACCACATGGCGCCGCCCTGGCCACCGCCTCCACCGTGCCGTACTGAGTGCGCTCGGTGAAGCGTCGGACCTCCGAAACTACTGCCCAAGGGCGTGACTTCGGTGCAGTTCCCTTCGATGGGACCGGTGCTATTTCCAGTCGGACACCGACATTCCCGCAACGACTCAGCAGTGCTCATCGACGCACGATGCCACGCCTCGCTTACACCGCCATCGAGATCGAATGAGCGTTGCGTCCAAGCGCCAAGGGCGCAAGGAGGCACGGAACTTATCCGCCCCACCGCCGTCTGCGGAGCCTGCCTCAGCAGTCGTAGCCATCACGGAAGAGTGGTCAGCCCCAAGTGAGGCGCTCAGCCACACCGACGCCGACGGGATCTGGCTTGGTGAGGCGAAGTCCTTCGCCCTGGGCAAGGGACAGCGCGGCAGCAGGGAGGGAGCCGGCTAAAGCCCCCGCTGGCTGCAGGGCACTTGTGCCGCGCGCCGGCGACCCCGCTCGTCCGGCAAGCATGCCCGGGGCAGCTGCAGGCCAGCTTGTCCATCCGGTGCAGCGCCCAGTCGGTCACGCCGACCGGCGATTCCCGGAACCCCGGCGTCGTATCGGTGTGACACGGAGAAATCGCATCAGGGGTCGGAGAGTGAGCCTCATCTGTCTTCTCACCCGAACCGCCCGGGACTCTCGTCTTGCCCCAGGGACGCGGGCCCGTCGTGACCGAGGCCGGTGTCCCGGCTGCCGCCCGGCCTGGTGAGAGCGGGCCCGTAGAGGCAATCGTCACCGGCGTGCTCCATCGGGTGCAGGCGCGCACCGTGCTCACGGCCACCGTGTCAGGCTGGGGAGTCTTCCGGCAGCGCGGAGAAGGCCGACGCTCGTCAGGGGGCTGATCCGCAGGGCTCGCCATTTCTGGCGCGGGCCAGCCAATGAATGTTCTAGTTTCGGAAGGAGAGCTTCCTGAGAATGTGAAGAAATTTCTCCAGCAACGGTTGGCTACTCTCGGTAATTTCTTTGGTCAACAGTCGCTGGCCTCGCAGGGCTTCGTCACGCGCTCGACTGAAGTAGGAATCCCTGCTCTCCTGCCCCTGCATCCAGGCGTGACCTGAGGTGGCGACTACCTGCTCTGGACCCACGGTATTCTCGCCAGACTTCTGGATCTTGGACTCCATCACCGTTCCCCCAATGATCCTGTGCGTCGGAAACTTCTAACGTAGTCTCTACCGCAGAAAATTCTGCCCGTTCCGAATTTGCGCAAACATGCTAAAAACCTATTCGTTGTGCGGTAGAATGGCTGGCTCTCCCTGTCGTACGGAGTTATCACCGGCCTGCCGGGGGAGCTGCCCATTTGTTTGGTTTCGGACCCTGGGAAGGCTTGCAAGGCTCGCGATTGCATAAAATTTCCGATAATTCCCGTCAAGAATTTCCCCTGGCAAGGGAGCGGGAATATCCCCGGTCTTTCTTGCCTGGATGACGATCAGGCCTTGAGGCGTGGGACCGGCCGTGACGGGGAGGAACAGGGCGGTTCGGTAGCCGTTCACCAGCCTGACCCGGTCCGCTCCGTCGAAGTGGGCCCTGTCGATGTCTTCCACGAATTTGAAGCCGCCCTGGCCTGACGTGGCAAGGAACAGCATGTACGAGCCGCCGTTGCCGTCGTTCTTGGAATACGTCCTGGGGAGAGCGCCGGGGTTGCCCGAAGGCGCCTCGAGGATCAGTTCCTCCTGGTCGGTATCGAGCCTGTAGAAGGCACACAAGGCGTCAGGACACACAAGCTCACCAGCGGTTTCAGTCAGCTTGTCCAGGATCTGCCTCCTGAGCATCTCGTAATTTTCGTCCCCTTGATGGATCTTTCCGTACCACTGCGTCACCGGCTGGATTCCGGCATCGAATACGGCTGCTCGCTCCAGCTCCTTTTCTGCCTCCTCCGCACGCTTCTCCAGAAGGTCGGTCGTTGCGCGGATCTTGTTCTCGGACATCAACTGCCAGGTGGAGAGGCCTGCAATGAGAGCGACTCCGATGAGGGCGGGAAGCCAGAGAATTTTTCCGGTTGCGAGTGCACCGAAAATGAGTGAGGCGATCGCCGGGCCTGCCGAGATGGTCAGAACGCGGGCCAGTGACCTTATTTTCTTCGGATTTCCTTGGGGCAATGTATGCCTCCGTACTGGAATGTCAGCCGTTGATGAGTCGAAAGTAGTATCCAGGTATCTGCATGGACGGGATTCGGTAATTCATTCCAAAGGGTGAAGTCGTCGCATATATGCACAGGCGCATTGAAGCGCTGAGGGGGCGCTCCGGAAAAATGCGTACCACCCCCTGGCGGAAGAATCTGGCCCGGACAGGCCCTCCGCCCCGCGCCGCTGGCCAGCGTTTGCACGTCGGCGCTCCCAGGGACGCTGGCTGGACAGCGAGAGGCAATGCGAAAGGCGCGCAGGCGAACCCACACCGCGCGCTGGAAAATGCTCACCCCGACTCGCGTCCGCAGGCCGGCTCGGCCGGGCGGACGAAGACAACGGTGCGGCGGACGCGTGTGATCGCGACCCGGAGCAGCCGTCGCGCCTCATCCGTGCGTCGCGCGTCGAGGAGTTTCGAGCTGTAGATGCCCTCGACGGTGACGACGCCGTCGAACTCCTTAAGCTCCGGTGCCCCCCACCCACCGGTGCGTTGTCGTACCCCTCGTGCAAGATGGAGGACTGCCACCACGCCACGGTGCGGCGGCAGTTAGGGGAGTGTTGGACTCAAGGGGGAGCGTTCGTGTTCCAGCGTCATCTTCACCGTCATGACGACGTCGATCTGGTGATGTCCGCGCTGGGGGACGATCCCCAGCGCCTGCCGGTCCTGATCACATGGGGTGCGGCACTGCGGCGGGACGTGGCTTCGGCGCTGCGGGAGGTCATCGCGACCGGAGCGTGGCAGAGCGACTTCCGTGTCCGCAGCGCCGCGGCGAACTGGCGTGAGGAACCCCGCTTCCAAGTCTTCCTCGACCAGGGGCTCGAAAAGCGCCGTAACCGAGGCCCCAAATATGAGCACCTGGACGCCGCTCTGCTGACGTTCCCCGAGACCCGTGCCGCTCTCTACCGGGTGAGCGCGGCGGAATGCCCGCAGCACTGCCGCACGGAGACCGGCACCTTTGCCGAGGACCGGCATGTGGATGACTACCGGGAGGCGCTGTTCGGCTGGTATGCCGCCATCCAGCACGCGCACGACTGCGTCATGAGGGCGGCGCGCTGGTTCGCGAACGCACAACCGCCCGACTCCCGCCGGCCTGAGGCCTTCACCGACTGGATGAGCGGAACCAGGCGTCACCACAGCAGCGATACCGCGCGGGAGGCGGATCCGGCCGCCCAGCGAGCCTTGCAGGAAATCATCCTGATGATGCACGCCTGGAGCCCGCACACCTTCGAAGCCATCGACGTGGCCTTCCAGAAGGCGGAGGGAGAAGATGCATCCCATGCCTGGGGCGGCAGCTTCGAGCCCGCCGGCCGGTCCGAAGCCCAGGCGGCCGCGGAAGCACTCGCGAGCGTCCTTTCCCCGCAGGAACGCCAACAGGTCCGGGACGTCATCGATCAGATCGAGACCGACGACGAGGACCGCGACATGGACCTCGCGAAGGACAGCACGCTGGCCTGCACCAGTGACCGCCACCGCTCCTACGGCGCCGAATCCGGCGGGCGCGAGGACTGCGCCAGGGCCCGAGGCCGTGTATACGAGGAGGCCTCCCAGCCCTGGAACGAGGGCGTCGACCACGCGGCCGACGCTGCCCGGCTCGCCCGGTTCCTGCTCGGTCCCCGTACCGACCGGATCCGCACCGCCCTTGCCGCAGCCCGGGCAGCCGTGGCCCGGGACACCGCCGAGAGTGCACCGCAGGTCTGGCACGACAACGCCCAAACCCTTCAGGAAGCTCGCGAGGTCGCAGGACTCAATCTCCACGACGCTGCCGGCCACCTGGGCATCAAGCCCCCCACACTCCAGCGCTTCGAACAGGCAACGGGCAAGCTCCCCGGACGCCCGGTCTCCCTCGGCTACCTCCAACTCCTCACCCTGACCTGCACCCAGGCGGGCCGCACCGCTCCCGCCTGCATCCCGCAGGCCATCTCCCAGCCGGTGATCTCACTGCCGACCACCCTGTAAGACACCCCCGCACCCCACCCCTGGCCGGGCACTTCGCAGCAGACCTGCTGTACCGCAGCCCCAGGTGCACCGGCACCCGAACCGACCAGCGGAGGCCTTCCGTGAAACGCGAGCGCGCCACCACGCTCCTCAACGACATGCTCGACCGCCTGGAGGAGGGAGGCTGGCCGCTGGACCTCGTCGACGAGATCCTCGTCTTCGGCTCCTACGCACGTGGCGCACTGAGCCCCTCGGACGTCGACATGGTCGTGGAGCACCGTCGTGACGACCGTCTCACCTCCGAGTTCCTTCACTCCCTGTCCTACGGCGGCGACCCCTCCGCCTCGATGAAGCGCGCCCTCAAGGGCAGAAGCCGCGGCCTGCAGATCCACTTCGGTGAACGCAAGAGCCTCGAAGCGGAAGGGTTCGAGCTGACCTTGCTGTGGACGCGGGGCGAACCCGTCGATGCCGCCCGTGCCCGGCTCGCCGCCATCACTCCCGATCCCGCGGCAGGCCGGGCTCCACGCGACCACATGATCGAGGCTTTCGACGGCATCGACCGCTGGGTCCCGCGTCCGGTCCGCATCGATCTCACCGACCTCGTCGACCGCAAAGCCGCCACCATCCGCCAACTCCAGCTCCCCGACGCCGAACCCGCCCATCCCGCAGCCCACGAGGCACTCACCCGCTGGAGCGAGACCAGCCCGCTGCGCCGCGCCGCAGCGGCCGTCCTCGCCCATCTCGAAGCCGCCTCCCGCCCCCTCGACTCCGTCTACCTCCACGGGGAACCGGTCATCGGCAGCCGCTACAGCGACACCACCTGGCAGACCGGCGTCGGATTCGGCTGGAGCCACCACCGCAGCATCTCCCGCCACCTGCAGGAGGGCACCGACTGGTTCGAGGTCGTCCGCCCCACCCGGACCCAGCCCCTGCACACCCTCCACATCACCATCCAGGACCGCTCCGCACTGCCCCGCCTGTGACGAGAACGCCCACAGCCTGGGGAGCCGCATGCCTGCCTGCAGGGCGGGGATCGGAGTGTGTCAGGGTGATCGAGAAGGAGGCGGTGCCTGGTGAGTACGCTGCGGGTGGACGTGCTGGCATTCGACATGCCCTGCCAGCAGTGCGCGATGCCTTTGCGGTGGGTGTTCGGTCTGCTGCCCTCGCATCGGCCGGACGGCGACGAATTCACCACGACGGACTTTCCCGAAGCCGTTGACGTGGCACGCAGTATTCTCACCGACCCCGCCGGCGGCTGCATGGACCTGGCCGCACAACTGCACGGCCGGCCCGCCCGGCAGCGGGGACGCAGCTTCAACCCGAACACGTGCGGCAGCTGCGGGCACCAGGCCGACTGGCACGTTCTCGGCGATGTCATCCACCGCGCCCTCCACGAGGGCTGGATCCGCGTGGCAGAGAGCCGAGTTCCGGTGCCGCAGTGGCGCGCGATCCGTGGCCGGGGACAGGGAATCTCCTGGCCGTTCCTGTGACCCTCCCGGCGCCCGGTCCAGCGAGTCAAGCCGTGATCGTCGCGTCGCCCGATGGGATGCTTCGGACTTGATGCCCGACGCCGGCACCGGGGGACGACTCGTTAGGGGCCACTGACACGCTGCACATCTCGGTGGCGTGCGACAGCCCGTGACGGAGCGGTGTATGCCCGGCAAGCTCACCTGCCTCAAGCAGGAATTCCTCATCGACGGCGAGTGGGACGGGATCGCTCTCGACGCTCTGCTGCGTCACCTCAAAGCCGGCATCGGGGCCGGGTGCAGCAGCCTGGCCGACGCCTTCTGGATCACGCTGGGAGCCGTCTCCCTCAAACTGCTGCCCGCGGTGACCGAGCAGGCCCAGGCCATGCGCGCCACCGTCGCGTTCGACTCCGGCATCTGGGTCATCACGCACGACCTCCTCACACAGGAGATCTCCTTCCTCAACACCGCCACCGGTCAGGTCGAAGACCTGCCTGTTGTCGCTGAGGGGGGCGAGCGCAGCGCGGGCTCCTACAGCGTGGAGCTCATGGGGATCCCCGTGGTCGAGACCGCCCGCGGCAGCGTGACCATCGACAGCGTGATGACCCTGCTCTACCTCCAGCAGGCCTATGCCGGCCACACCGTCTACGGCGGTGCGAACCTCAACGATCTCGGTGTGACCATCGAGGTCTGCTTCGGCCTGCTGGACGAGAAGGCGACAAAGCTGAAGGCCCAGTCCACCGCCGCCAAACGCAGCGCGACGAAGGCCGCCACAGACCTGAAGAAGGCCCTGGAACAGCGCATCGCCGACGGTCTTCCCACCTCGGTCGATCTCGACACCGACGAAGCCCGCCTGGCCAAGGCCCTCGACGCGGCAAACGCCGAGGTCCTGCGCCTGGACACCGAACTCGAAGCCCATCTGGCCATCCACGCCACCCGTGCCGGTGAGCAGGCCCAGGCACTGCGGCGCGCCGCCGACGCGGGCACGGACGCCGACCGTGCGCAGCAGGCCCTCGCCCCGCTCTATGAGGCGCGCGGGCAGGCCCGCGCAGCCCTCGCCCAGGCCGAGCAGGACGCCCGGCCCCGCACCCACTGCCCCGAATGTGACCAACTGCTGCAGCAGGCAGCCGGCCCGGGCCCCGCCTGCGTCCTGTGCGGACAACCGGACCCGGCCCGGGACGGGCGCCAGGCCCGCAAAACCCAGCGGCACACCGCCGCCCTCGATGCCCTGGCCTCCATCGAGGACAGCCTCAAGACCGCCCAGGCTCGCGCGCAGCAGGCTGTCGACACCCGCGGGATCCGCATCCAGGCCGCACAGAAGGCCGCAAGCCGGTCCGACGCCTACCGCACGGTGGAGATCACCCCCCGCGAGCAGGCCAAGGCCAAGGCCGCGGCCACCGCAGCCGAGACCAGGGCCGCAATCACCGCGGTGCGCGAGCGCCGCAAGGAACTGGTACGCCTGAGCGAACTCGAACGCATGGAGAAGCGGACCGCCGACGCCGCCGAACAGGCCCGCACCGCCTGGACGATGGCCGAAGGCGACGCCCAGCATGTCCGCCAGCAGACGGCGAAGGAACTGTCGATGATCTACGCAGACAAGGTCATCCCCATGGCACCCGACAAGATCCGGTACGCCAGCATCGACTCCAAGACCTTCGCTCCCAAGCTGAACGGCCGCACCGTGCGGCAACTCGCCCGCTCAGCCGGCATGATCAACATCGCCAACAACGGTCTGCACCTGGCGTTCCTCGAAGCATCCCGCACCCTGCCCGGCATGCTGCTGCCCTGCGTCCAATGGCTGGACTCCTCCCTCGACGGTCTGGGCGCCGGCGACGAAGGCGCCCTTCTGGCCGCCAGGACCCTGCAGGTCATCAGCGCCACCGCCGCCGACGACGCCCAGATCATCGTCGCCACCGCACACGAGCTGCCCCCTGCCCCCGGCACCGTGACCACCGAGCACGACAGCCACCACCCCGTCATCCCGCACGCCCGCACGAGTGGCGACGACACCCCCTGACCGGCCGGCGAGCAGCCCCGTCCAGAAGATGCGTATCCCCATGACCGCGCGCCCCCGCCCCGCACCGTCCGACAGCGACGAGATCACCGCAGACCTCGGCATCGACGACATCATCCTCAGCTACCGCAGCGACTACTGGATCACGCCTCGCCTCGACGACGGCGTCCAGCAATGGGACATCGGCATGCACTTCGCCGAGGACGGCCCCGGCCCTCAATTCGGCAGCATCCGTCTCCACCTGGTCGACCACGCCCGCTGTCTTGAGCCCATCGACGCCCTCGACGCCCTCAGCGAGGACCTCTTTACGATCGGCCAGGTCCTCTTCGACCCCTCTGTCCCCGGCGTACGGCAAGATCTGTGGGACCGCCTCAGTGTTCCCGGCAACACCCTCATCGTCGACCGCGTCACCATCGACAGCCGCCTGCGCGGACACGGGCTCGGCGTCTTCCTCACCGGCATGGCGCTGGACTACCTCAGCAGTTCAACAGGCGTCATCGCCCTCTTCCCCGGACCCATCGAGCGCACCGACCACATCCCCCACGAAGAGGCCTGCGCCCGCCTGGGCCGGGCCTGGTCCCGGCTCGGCTTCGCCCCCTACCACGACGGTGTATGGGTTCTCGACCCCGGACTCACGACCCTGGGCGAGGCCATCGCCGCCGGACAACAGCGCCTGGCCGGTCACCGCTGGCGGGTCGCCCTGCGGCAGAGCCCGAACGGCTGGGGCAGCGACATCGCTGGTATCACCGCCCTCATGACCGAATCCACTCCGTGACCCCGGCGGCGGCCCTCCACTCCGGCCCGCCTCCTCCCGGGCCGCCCGCCGGGCAGGCCGGACAGATCCCACAGCCGGCGCGTACTGCCGCCACAGCTACACAAGACATAGGGCGGCCGCGGCCCGCATACGGCATCCGTCACCATGCCACCTGGTCCTATGGACGGCCCGCTGCCGGCGGTCACCGCCTGTGGCCGAGATGCACGGCATCCGATCCGGGAGACCGAATTCCCTCGAATAACAGCAGAAACATGAGAGCCGAGAATTCACTCGGGCATGAGAGTCCAATGGCGGAAAACGCCTGCATCAACGTCATTGTTTTTACGGGTGCTTGGAAAGGCCCGCCTGTTTCCTGGGGTGTGTGGACGCTGTGGTCATGCGACTTCATGTGCTGCGCTGGATTCTCGACCCTGTGACGAGCTGGAGGGCTTTCCGGCGCTCTGCTGGGAGCCGTGGAAAGACATCGTTCGACGTGGCCTGGAGGCAGGTCCGAGTGGAGCGGTTTCCCGACGAATCCGCCTACCAGCAGTATGGACACGCCCCTCTGACGGCCCGTGAGCCTCACGAGAGAGACCCTCGCTGACCGGACAGATGGCCGGATCAGCGGCCGTCGGAATCTGGCCGAACAGATGGAAAATCGAAGGAGGGAGGGCTTTTTGCCATCTTTCCTTCGATTGTTTTTTCTCTGCGTGGCATCGGAAAGAATCAGACGGTCCTTCATCGTGGCAACGGGGGAGTGAAGCATGCCGGATCCGACTGAGATCGCCGTGATCAGTTCCGCTCTGCCCGCCGTATTGGCCTTCGTTCTCCAGCGTCTGGGACGTCTGCTCGACTCCCGAGGGGCCGAACCCGAGGAAGACGTCACAGTCCCCGCCGGCCTGGTCGGGACGCTTCAACTGCCGCTGCAGCCCGCCCCGGACATCCTGCAGACCCGGCGAGCAGAGCTCGAACTGCTGCAGGAAGCCCTCGCCGACTACGCCGACGGCACCATGTCCACACACGCTTCCGATCAGCGGTTCCTGCGGAATCTGGCCCGCGCGCGCGGTGTCCTGGAAGACATCTACGGCCAGCACCTGACCTTCGAGGGGGAAGACCGGCCCGCCTCCGGTCCGTTCGTGCACCAGAAGGTCACGACGCTGTCCGGAGAGGCCACGGGCATGCACAGCGGCGAGATCACCGGCAACTCCCGCGTCATCCAGGACGTGGAGACGGTCGACGCTGGCGGCAAGCTCATCGGCATGAAGGGCCACCGGATCACCAGTCAGTAGCCCCCAGCCCAGCACATCTACGGGCACGGCCGTGCCGCAAGCACACCCCGACCTTCCCGAAGGGCTGATCCTTGCCACTGACCGAACCGGCCGAGCCGAACACTGAGCTGGCCCTCGCCGCCCCCGCCCGGTCCGACAACGGCGCCCGGCCGGCCGCGTACCCGGCAGCCGACGAGACGCAGCCGCAACCCTCCGCGGACCCTCCGGACGACACCTCGGCTGCCGGGCAGACATCCGAGCCGCCCCCGCCTCGCGATGCCCCGCCCAGCGACGACACAGCCGACACCGAGACCGGCGCCCACGCGACGGATACGAGCGCGGTGCAGAACGTCTCCACCAACTACGGGACGGTCGTCGCAGTCCAGAACATCAGCGACATCCAGCGACTGCGGGGAACACCCCTGCCCGACGACTGGATCGCGGCCCGCCTTCACCCCTACCTGCCCGACGACGAGACCACGAAGGCCATCGACGCCCTCCTCGTCGCGTACCGCGTCGCCGTCATCCACGCCGGCGCCGGCACCGGCCGCTACACCACCGCCCTGCACACGCTCATCCACCAAGGCGCCAGAGCCATCCGGCAGGTCCGCCGCGAACCCAACGAAGGGGTGGACCTCGAAGGACTCAGAGACGAGGACACCGGCTGGATCCTGGACCTGAGGGACGAGGAGGAGACTCTCCGCCCCGGCTTCGGGCTCCACCTGCGCGAAGTGGAAGACCACCTGCGCACGATGCGCTCCTTCGTCGTCGTGGTCACCCACACCGACACCTGGGCACACGTCGCGGGCGAAGCCACCGAACTGGCCCACCCCCTCGCCCCACCAGACGCTCTCCGCGTGCTCCGTGCGCACCTGGACTGCCGTCAGCCCCCCATCGACGAGCTGGACAAGTGGCTTGCCGCAGACCAGATCACCCAGCCGCTCAACCGCGCCGCACCGGCAGAAGCTGCCCGGTGGGCCCGCATCATCATCGCCGCCGTCGACCTCAACGACTCCACCACCGAGCCCAAAGACTTCACCGAACTCGTCGAAGCCGCCGTCCAGTCCGCCCACAACTGGCGCCGCACACTACGCATCTGGCACACCGGCAACACCGACAGCGCCCACCGCAACTATCTGCTCGCCGCCGCCGCACTCGACGGCGCACCCGCCGCCACCGTCTACGAAGCCCACACGGCACTCGGCGAGGCGCTCGACGACACACCACAGCCCACCCAGGGACAACACGGCCCCGGCATCATCGAACTCACCGACAGGATCGGCGCGGAACTCGGGAACGACGACCGCATCCGCTTCCTGAAACCCGGCTACGCCGAAGCCGTCGTCGACTACTTCTGGGTCGACCGCCCCCACCACGTCGCCGCTTTCACCCGATGGACCGCCGAACAGGCCGCAACACTGCCTCCCGACCTCGGTGTTCCCCTGGCCGAGCGCGTCACCCAGTGGGCCACCCGCTACGCCCTGGCCAAGCAGAGCTTCACCGTCCTGCGCGCGGTCGCCACCCACTGGGCCAAATCCCGCCACCTGCAGCAACACGCCCAGGAACTCCTCGTCGCCGCCGCCGTCGACCCCACCGCCGGCAAACGCGCCCGCGAGCAATACCTCGCCTGGGCCAAGGCCCCCGACACGGACCAGCTCACGCACAGCCGGCACACCCCCGTCGTCCTCAAACAGGTCCTCGCCGGTGCCCTGGCCCAACTCGGCCCCGCCTACCCCCGGATCGTCCTCAAACGGCTGTCCGAGCTCGCCGCCAACACCACCGACACCGCCGTCGCCAACGCCGTCGGGGACGCCCTGACCGACCTGTGGGACCAGCCGGCCCTGCAGAACACCATCCGGGCCACCCTCACCTCCTGGTTCACCGCCACCCAGCACCACTACACCGCAGCCGCACGCCGCGCCTTCCTCCACCTCGCCGACCGGACCACCCCCGACGGCACCCCCCTCCTGCTGGCCCGAGACGACAGCCGCCCCGACGCCTGGGCCCTGACCGGCTGGCGGTGCGCTCTGGACGACGAGGCCAACATCCACCTGCAGGGAGCCTTCGACACCTGGCTCAACACCGCCCTGAGCCACCCCCGCCTGCAGCCTGCCGTCATGAAGACCTTCACCGAAGCCGTCTTCCGCTCCGACACCGACCGCACCTATCTCGCACCGCGTTTCCTCGTCCTCAACCACGCGGCCTACGGATGGGAGCCAGCCCGCGTTGCAGCGCAGCCCACCGAACGCACACACCTGCGCGACGCGCTCGTCATCGCCCTGCGGGAAGCAGACCCGACCGCACCCGCACGCCTGCACCATGCGCCGGACACGGAGTAGAAGCAGCGGCTGGCCCCCACCCCGGGCAGGCACGCTCGACCTCGCCTGCCCGGCGCCCACCGCCATACCCGGCCAGTTCTTCGCCCTCACCCTCACCGGAGCCTGGGAGGAACTTCCCTCACCCCGCCCGCACCACAGCCCCGCCGCGGTCGCCGCGGACCACGTCCTGACGACCGCCCGGAGCATCACCGCCGACTACCTTGCGACCGACGCCGTACCGGCCGCCGCCCGCATCAACACTCTCCTCGGCCGCCCCACCGACATCTCTCACCTCCCGGTCCGGCTTGTCTGGAGCCAAGTCCACCTCGCCGCCACACCCGAGGTTGTGCACGCTGCGCTCAGCCACCAGCGTCACCTGCATGAGTTCGAGCAGCACCGCGCCGAACACCACCGCCGCCTGGACGAAGCCCGCATCCTGCGCGACACCCTGATGAGCGACCCTTCACTGGCCCTGTCCTACTGGTTCGCCGCTGCCCCCCAGAGCATCGACACCGACACGCTCCCTCGCCTCGAGGCACTGCTGAGCACTGCTGCCGCCTACGCACCACAAGGCCAATGGGCGCCACTGGCCCGCCTGTTGCACACGTTCGCCCATCGCCTCACCGACGACGCCAAGAACCACCTGATCGACACCCTGGCCGCTCTCACCGACCGCTACGGGCACCCGGACATCACCACCGCCATCCGGCAAGCGCGGATGGCACCCGAGTCAGAAACCCGCCCGCAGTGACCACGGTCACCGCGGCCGGACTCCGCCCGTTCCGGCGCACTGCGCTGCACGACACACACTGACTACCTACGTGCCGAGGTCCTCGCCGGCACCCCCGTTCAGCAGCTGGCCGCATCCCTGGGGCGCAGCGAAAGGCCGTGCGCTGGGTGCTGTACCGCCTCAGACTCATCTCCTTCCCGGCCGACGACGTACCCGCCCCGCGGGCCAGGCCGGAGTGACAGTGGCCACCGGAAAATCCCCAAGGACGGCCAGCTCCAAAGTGACGGCCTGTAACCAGCAGTGCTGTCGTGGGTGGACCGAGGTTCTGCACCGTCGAGCAGCTCTCTGGGGCCGAGGGCATTGCATGGCCCTGCCGATGGAGGGCTGGATGGAGGTCTTGATCATGACGGTATCCGGTGGCGTCATGATTCGTTCTTGCTGCGGTGGCGGTCACGCGGATCGCTGATCACGGAAAGTTACTCTGTTGATGAAGCAGCCCGTTCGTGTTGTGTCCCGCTCCGCTGCGCGGACTCCTCCTGCCGCTGGCGAGGGCCTGCGGGTGGCGCTGTACCAGGGGCAGGGGCCGGTCGGCAGCCGTGAGGCGGTGCGGGAGAACCTTGAGCGCCTGGTCGAGGTCACGGCGCTGGCGGCGTCCTACGGCTGCCAGGCGCTGGTTTTCCCGGAGAAGTACACCACCGGCTACGCCATCGGCCCCGAGCAGTGCCGGGAACTGGCAGAACACCGTGAGGGCCCCTCGGTCGAGCGCGCCCGACTGGCAGCCAAGGAGAACGGCCTGGCTGTGGTGCTGCCCTATCCCGAACGCGACGAGGCACTCTTCTACGATTCCATCAGCGTGATCACTGCCGACGGCCAGGTGACGGCCAACTACCGCAAGACCCACCTGTACGGGGCAGCCGAGCGACGCAACTACTCCTTCGGTCAGGACCTGCCGCCCATCGTCTCCTTGAACGACGTCGAGGTGGGCGTCCTCAACTGCTATGAGTGCGAGTTCCCGCCGCTCTACCAGTATCTGGCCGAGCGGGGAGCGAAGATCGTGCTGGGCCCCACGGCGGCCGACGGCCACTTCCGCCTGGCAGACGGGACCATGAGCCAGGTGCCCTACCAGGACGCCACCCGCCACATCATCCCCGCCATGGCCAGCATCTGGCGGCTGTTCATCGCCTACGCCAACCGCCGGGGCTGGGAACAGGTCCCGGCAGGCTGCTGGCAGTACCAGGGAAACTCCGGCATCTGGGGCCCCGACGGCGAGCCCCTGGTCGCCGCCGGCGCCGAAGACCGCCAGTACGACTGCCTCCTGATCGCCGACTGCCTCCCCGCCGCTGTCCCGCCCTTCAGTCCCGAAGGCCACCATCCCACCGACAACCGTCTTACCCTCGATCCCACCCTGCGCCCCGCCCACTGAACGCGGGCGCCGACAAGATCCGAAAGGACCTCGCATCGATCTGCGGGCAGGGCACACCCGTTGACCGCGTCATCTACTTCACGGTGACCGCCGTGCCCACCAGGAAACGGCACGACCCTGATCGACGAAGCCGCCCAGGCGCATCAGGTCGACCTGGAGATCTGGGACGCCGCCGCACTGGCCCTCCACCTCGCCGACCACGAGAGGGATGGGCAAGGGATCTGCCCGCACATCCCAGGCGAGCCGACGCACGGCTGATGTCACAGCGGCAGCCGCATGTCGCCAGGACCCAGCGCCATGGCTGAAGCGGGTCGGGGATTCGGGGTCGTCAAACACCGTCGGCGGCCCGCGCTCGCCCGCGACAGCCGGCGCAGGCACGGCATGCCGGTGGGTGTCTACGCCGGCGGTTGTGTCAGGGCATCTGTGACCATGCGGCACAGCGTGTCCGCTGTCACGGTGGCGGCGTTGAAGGTCTCGGTCCAACCCCCGGCTGAGATCTGCTCGGCGGTGAGGTACGGACCGTGCCCCTGAGCGCGCAATCGCTTCAGGGCGATCTGTTCGATGCGGTAGGCGGCCGTGCCTGTGTCGAACGGCCAAGTCCGCACCACAGTCCATCCTGATCCCTCAAGGCGGGCGATGCGGTCTTCGTGTGCCTGGCGGCCGGTGATGCCGATCTTCACCGCGCCGAAGACCACGTGTGCCATGACATACAGCCATGTCGGCGCGGCAGGGTTCAGGCCGTACTTTGCGCAACGCGGGCAGCATCGTCCGCGGGTTCGTACATTGTTCAGATTCGGGGAGACGATGGTTCCGCAGCCGTCGCACAGCGACTTCCAGGGGGTACTGGCATTCCGGTAGGGCTCCAGGGGAGTGAAGCAGGCTGCCTTCATGTCCGCCAGCGCCTGCTCCGGGTCGCCAGGCCCGCGGTGGGTACAGAACCGGCACTGTCCGCCGCGGCCCGTGATGTTGTCGTAGCGAGGGGCGACCAGGTGGCCGGCAGCGGCGCACTTCGACAGCCACGGCTTCCCGGTGCCGGGGAACGGCACGAGGACGGCGAAGCCGTGGCCGAGCATCACGGTCTCAGCCGTCGTGGGGTCGACGGGCGCGTTGGGCGCACAGTACTTGCAGGCTCCCTGCCCGCTCATCACGTTGTTCCGGTTAGGGTAGATGATCTTCCCGCAGTGCTGGTTGAGACACCGGCACTTCCACGGCTCACGCGCCCTGCCGGGGTAGGGCTCCAGGGGCTCGGCACGACCCAGCCGTCTCATATCGGCTACCGCGACCTCGTTCGTCACCACTGCCACGGCTGTTCCCTTCGGTTCGGATACGGAAGGAAGCAGTCTTTCGCCCCCCACTGACAGAGCATCAGCTGTCAGCAGAGCGAGATGGATGCGTCCGAAGGGATCAGGCAGGCGAAGGCTGGGCCGCTGCTGCCCGATCTTCGCTACCGGTGTCAGAAGGACTGCAGTGGGAGTGGTTGTGCCAGGCCGTGTGCTTTGGTGGTGACAACCCGGCGGCTTCGGCTGGCCTCACTCAGCCTCGAACCGGTTCTGCTGGTGACAATCGTTGGGTTTCGGCACACCAGGATCGGTAACCGCCATCCAGATGGGCGGGGTGGCAGCGGGCTCGGACGATGAGGCCGTGCGGTTGCTGCCCTTGGGCTTCAGCGGTCCGTGTCTTCGGGCTGCTTCTCGGCTTGCGCCACAGCCGTCGGCTCCGCTGCCTCGGGGGCGGTGTAGTAGACCGAGGCGCCCTGCTTGTTCCGTTGAGCCTGGCTCTTGGCCACGAGCCCTTCGAGGGTCACCCGTACGACCTTGGTCTTGATATCGCGCTCGGGATGGGCCTGGCCGAGCGCGGTGGAAATTTCGGTAGCGGAGCGCGGTTCGTTCTGCTCGGCGAGGTGGCGGCGGATGAGTTCCACCAGGGTGGGCTGGGCTGTCTTCGCTGCAGCCGCCTTGGGCGCGGCCTTCGCCTTTCGCTTGCCGCGAGGGTCGGCGTCGGCGTCCTTTCGGGGGGAGAGCGCGGTGGCGCTCTCGGGGGTTGCTGCGGGCTCGGCCGGTGATTCCGTGATGCCGAGCGCCTGCTGCATGTTCACCAGCACAGTGTGGTCCTGTTGCAGGGCGGCCAACTGCTCCTGCAGGGTGGTGATTTCCGCGCCGATGCGTTCCTGCTCCTTGAGGTTGCGTTCGAGGTCGCCGGTCACCTGGGCGATGTACTGCGATGTCAGTTCCGTGGTGCTAGTCGTGCCTTCGGACATGTCGCTTGACCTTTCCTCGGTTATGCGGCCGTGGTGCAGCGTGTGCGGGGGTGGTCCCGGATTGGGGCAGCATCCCTCTTTGTCTGTGCTGGTGGCGCCGGTGGACGCCACCACTGCTGCAACGTGCCTTGGTTTAGAGATATTACGGACAGGCGGAGCTGGTTGTTCCTCTTGAGTGGCGTCCGCTGTTCGGCGCGGAGGCCAGGGCCATGCTGTCTGGTGCCTTTGGGGGCCTGCCTCAGGGCGGGTTCGTGCGCCGGGGCTGGGGCAGTTGCCAGACTGCCTCGTCGGTTTCCCGGTTGTGGTGCCAGGTTGTCAGGGTGCCTGTTGTCACCAGCCGGTCGAGAAGTTCTCCGGTCTGCTGCGGAGAGTGCCCGCACAGGCGGGCGAGAGTGTCCATGTCGGTGCTGTGTTCGGTGTCGACGGAGGTGTGCGCGGCCAGGGCCAGAGCGGCCAGCCGCAGGGCGGCCGGTGCCGCCGGCAGGGCCAGCGGGGCGGGATGCAGCGCCCAGTGGGCGGCGCGGCAGCGGGCGCGGCGACCGGGCGCCTGCTCCAGGACCGTGGCATCGAGCAGCCGCAGCTGTACGAGGGCCGACCTGGGACCCGAAGGCTCCAGCCAGCCGGCGTGGGCCAACTCCTGCCACAGGTCCCGGTGCCCGCGCAGGCGCATGCCGCGCAGCAGTCCCGCCGGCA
Organism: Streptomyces sp. NBC_01478; assembly: GCF_036227225.1. Taxonomy (GTDB): domain Bacteria; phylum Actinomycetota; class Actinomycetes; order Streptomycetales; family Streptomycetaceae; genus Streptomyces. The sequence goes on from NZ_CP109444.1 coordinate 11,988,231, forward strand.
GGCGTACATGGCCGCGGGTGTCGGCGCGCAGGGCGCACTGCAGGCCCAGCAGCCGGGCGGCGGGGGAGGTGAACCGGGGCAGCGCGGCGCCGAGGTAGGTGAGCATCTCCCGCACGCGTACCCGCTCGTCGGATTCCGGGCGGAGACCGACGCGGGCAGGGGACGGAGGTCCGGGGGAGGAGTGCGGCCGGGTGGAGCCGGGCAGGGTGTCCGGCACCACGGAGGTATGACTGGTCGCCCCCGCACAGGCCGTGCAGGCATCGGCCAGTCGCCAGGTGCGGCCGCCGCGGTCACGGGTGAGGGCAAGACGTACCGGCCCGGCACATCCGCGGTGACGCGGATGCCACGAACAGCCCTGCGCCCGGCACTGACAGCTGCGCAGATACACCGGCAGCGCGTCGGCGCGGGCGTGGCAGGCCAGATGCGCCAGGGCGGCGGACCGTGCGGAGGAGGACGTGAGGGGAGAGGTGTGGGCGGTGCAGGAGGGGCAGACAAGCGTGGGGCCGCCTGCCTGCGGACGCAGCTCCACGGTCCAGATGCGCCGCACTGCGGCATGCACGCGGGCAAGCCTCATCTGCTGGTCGTCCTCCCCTCTGTCCGTGCCGCGGTGGTCGGTGCCCGGCCGTTGGAGGCCGGAACGAACGCACGGTAGTGCAGATCTCTGCACTGTGAACGTCACTCCCGCCTCGCCAGATAGTGCAGAGGTCTGCACTGACAGGGCAGGGTCCTGCACCGTCGGATGGTGGAGTGACGATCTTGCCGCCCGACCCCGACCTCACCGCGCTGCGCGTAACGCTGGCGCGCCTGCGGGGCGAGCGTGGCTGGACCTTCGACGAACTCGCAGGCCGCAGCGGCCTGGCCCGGCGCACCCTCATCGACCTCGAACACGGTCGCACCACCGGCAGCGTCACCACCTGGCACGCCCTCGCCCACGCCTTCGACGTACCCATCGAGCACCTGCTGGCCCCCCTCTGTGACGACCACACCCCGCCCGGTGCGCAAGGCCCCTGATCTGCCGGCACGCCCTTCGCGAACCTCGCCGTAAATCACCCGAACCGGCGAGCAGGCATAGAACGCAAGACCGTTCGTTCGCATGTCCGTTCGCTCCGGCTGGGCCGGTCGGAGGACATACTGGCCGCTCCGGCACCTTTCGCCGCGTGTCGCCTGGCACGGTCCTCGTCATGTGCCCTACTCCCACCCCCGCCGGCCGCCACTGGGACGGCAGCTCCCGCACCGCCCGCCGCCCCCGACCTCTGCGGGTGGCCGGCACCAGTCCCAGCCGCCTGCTGCGCGCCGGCCAGAGCCACCTCTGCCGTCAGTGCGGCAACCGCATCGATCTCTACCAGCGCACCGACCAGCGGCCCATCGCCCTGCACCCCGGCGAACTGACCGCCGCCGACATCCCCGAATCCTGCCGCTGGCACCTGAGCGGCGGCATCGCCCACCCACACGGCGACGGCAGCGACTGGTGCCGCATCCCGCACGCCCTGCTCTGCCCCCGCCGCACCCCCACCTGCCACACGGCCCCGGGCCTCGAAGCGATCCGACGCCAACTCGCCGTCCGTACCCGCCGCATGATCGACACCGGCGTCTTCACCCCGGCCCCGGCCACCAGCACACAACCCGCCACCGTCACCGATGCCGACACCGGCGAGCCCGACCGCCCCGTCGTGCAGATCCTGCTCTGCCGCTACCTCGCCGAACGCCCCCTCAACGATCTGCGCTGCGTGGCCCAGACCCGCCACCGACACCGCTGCACCCACACGATCCCTGCCCCCACCGGCCCGACCGGGACCTGGAGACTGCTGCCGGCCACAGCGCAGCACGGCCAACTCGCCCTGCCCGACGGCCTGATGGCCGTCTACGACCTCGGCAAGCTCCCCTACAGCGAACAACTGCGCTGGCGCGCCCAACGCTGCCCCGCACACGTCGCATCCGGCGCCGCCGAACTCGCCCTGGCCGGATGGCAGCCCTTCGACCCCCTCCTGCACGCGGCACACATCCACACCCGACTGCCCCAACCCCCGGACCGCCGGCAGGGGAGGGGATGACGATGCCGCACCACGCCCTGGAAATCGTGCTCACCCGCCCCCTGGCCCAAGCCGAACTCCGCGACGCCACCCGCGTACTGCCGCTCGCCGCCAACCACGACACCACCCGCCTCATGGCCCTCGTCCACGCCAAGACCCCTCACCAGGCCGCCCGCAGGCTGCGCCACCGGCTCGGGGCACGGCTGCCCATCGACGTGATCACCACGCACTACCCCGACGCCGACCACAAGGTGCTTCTCAACGTCGCCCTCCCGACCGCCGCCCACGCAGCCCTCAAGGCCGCCGCTCGCCGCGCGCACCAGAGCCCCGAGTGCTTCGTGGAACTGGCCCTGCACCGGGCCCTGGCCCAGCACGCCGACCAGGAGACCGACCGCCTGGACCGGGAGGTGGGCGAACTCCTGGCCCACACCACCCCCGCCCACCTGCTCTCCGCAGTCGGGCACGCACTCACCCGGCTCCCCGAGAGGCCCACGCCATGAAACCGACCGACGAGCAGGCCGCAGCAGCCGACGCCTTCCAGGCCGGCGACCACCTCGCCCTGCAGGCCGGTGCCGGCACTGGCAAGACCACCACCCTCGCCCTCCTCGCCCACGCCACCCGGCGCCGCGGCCGCTATCTCGCCTTCAACCGGCCCGTCGCCCAGGCGGCAGGCGCCCGCTTCCCGAATACCGTCCAGTGCAGGACCGCGCATGCCCTGGCCTACGCGGCCGTCGGCCACCGCTACAGCCGCCGCCTGAACGCGCCGCGCCGTCCGGCCTGGCAGACCGGACAGGCCCTCGGTATCACCAAAGGCATCCGCATCGGCGACTGCGAGGTGACTCCAAAGGCCCTCTCCAACGCCACGCTGCGCACCGTCACCCGCTTCTGCCACACCGCGGACGAAGCCATCACCGGCCACCACGTGCCGCCACTACGCGGCCTGGAACACACCGACCTGCACGCCCAACTCGCCGCTCACATCGTGCCGTTCGCCCGCAAGGCCTGGGCTGACCTGCAACACCCGGACGACGGCGCGGTCCGTTTCGAGCACGACCACTACCTGAAGATCTGGGCCCTCACCCGGCCGCGCATCCAGGCCGACTTCCTGCTCCTGGACGAGGCCCAGGACACCAACCCCGTCGTCGAACAGGTCTTCCTCAGCCAGCGCGACCATGCCCAGCTCGTCATGGTCGGCGACTCCGCCCAGGCCATCTACCACTGGCGCGGCGCCAAAGACGTCATGACCGGCTTCGACGGCACCCAGCTGACCCTGTCCCAGTCCTTCCGCTTCGGCCCCCTCCTCGCCGCAGAAGCAAACCGGTGGCTGCACCTGGCCGACGCCCCCCTCCGCCTGACCGGCACCCCCGCCGTGCCCACCGAACTCGGCCCCCTCACCCGGCCCGACGCGGTGCTGTGCCGCACCAACGTCGGCGCCATGGCCCAGGTCATGGACCTGATGACCGCCGGATGCCGCGTTGCGCTGGTTGAGGTAGGAGACAGCCTGCGCGCCCTGGCCCTGGCCGCCCGTGACCTGAAAGACGGCCGCCGCACCACCCACCCCGAACTGATCCTGTTCCCCTCCTGGGGCGAACTGCAGGACTACGCCGCCCACGACCCGGCCGGCCGCGACCTGCAGCCCCTGGTCGACCTCGTCGACACCCACGGCACCGACGCCATCCTCGCCGCCGTCGCTCGGCTCGTGCCCGAGCAGCACGCCCAGGTGACCGTGTCGACCGCGCACAAAGCCAAAGGCCGCGAATGGCCCCGCGTGAAGATCGCTGATGATTTCACCCCGCCCAGGGACACCGATCAGCAAGATGCCGAAGGCCGGGCCGTACCTGGACCCATCGACGACGCAGACGCCCGTCTTGCCTACGTCGCTGTCACCCGCGCACGCTCCCGCCTCGACCTCGGAGGCCTGTCCTGGATTCACGACCATCCACACGGATCGCCATGACACCGTGCGCAGCTCTCCATGGATCACTCGCCATGGCCCGAAGCGGGTGTAACCGGTCCGCCTTCCGCAGAGCAGACCCGGCCTGGTCTGCCAGGCGGCTGCGGGCGGTCTGCGTTGAGCCGGGACACTGTCCTTCGGCCGGTCAGCAGCGGGGGTTGGTGATGCGGGCCCAGACGGTTTTTCCGTCGGGGTCGGTCTGCGCGTAGCCCCACTGACTGGTCAGAGCCTCTACAACAAGCAGGCCCCGGCCTGCTTCTGACAGATGCTCCGGATGACAGCGGGCAGGGGGAGCGGAACTGGGATCGGTCACGGCGCATACCAGCGCACCGCCGGTGCGGGCCACGCCCAGCCATGCCTTGCTGCGTGCGTCGCCGCATCCGGCCAGCGCGTGCAGCACTGCGTTGGTGGTGAGCTCGTTGACCACCGTCGTCATGTCGTCGGCGAGCATGCTGAGTCCCCAGGCGCTGATGGTCTCGCGCACGAAGCGGCGGACGTTTTTCAGACTGGTGGGCTCGCAGGTGAAAGCCCGGGCAGCGAAGTCGGCTGTACTGATTCCCAGCGCAAGTCCCCAGTCCGGTGCGGTGGGCGGGACCAGTGGGATGTTCTCCAGCAGGCGACGGTTCGAAGATAGGAGTGGAATTTCGGTTCCTGCGGCCTGGCCGAGTGCCTCTACCGCGTGTACTGCCACTGTTCATCCCCCCGAAGACGTCCAGTTTTGCGGGCCGCGCAACTTGCCCTGACTGGTTAGTATCCGCCTCTCCCTGCCCTGGGTGCAATTGCATCAGTGACTTGCATCCGAACGAGAGGGGGAGAGAACGCTTGTACTCAGCAAGGAGAACGGCACGGACCAGAGTTGAGAGAAATTCGGACAGGGTCGAAGGAAGGCGGACATGGTGCAGATCACCAACGGTGTCCCGGCGGATTCCCTGAGCGATGTGACGTGGCTGAAAAGCCGTCACAGCACGGCTGACGGAAACTGTGTCGAACTGGCCTTACTGGGCGGAGGTTCTGTGGCGGTACGCAACTCCCGTGATCCGCACGGTCCCGCGCTGGTGTACACGCGGGCGGAGATCGCGGCCTTCATCGCGGGGGCGAAGGACGGCGAGTTCGACCTAATCGCCAGCTAACGCCAGGCAGAAAAAGCCCAATTGGGCCCTTGCCGGACGGCATCCTGCGAAACTGACGCTCGTCGTCTGCCCTTCACAGGAGACTCCATGCCCGCGCCCGCCCCTCCGGTTGATGCCCTCACGCTCGAGTACTACCTCGCCGCCTCCGCGCGCAGCCCGATCGCGCTGCGCCTGGTGCTGGGGCACCTTCTGCGCACACTGCGCAAGGCAGCCGGCATCGAAGCGGAGGCGGCGGGCCGGTCCATCCGCGGCTCGGAAGCCAAGATCTCCCGGATGGAGCGTGCCCTGGTCACCTGCAAGCACGACGACGTGAAGGACCTGCTCACCCTCTACGGCGTCACCGACCTCCACGCCCATGCCCACTTCGCGGAGATGGTGCGCATCTCCCGGCAGCCCGGCTGGTGGCATCGCTTCGACGGGGTCCTGCCCGACTGGTGCGGCAAACTGATCGGCCTGCAGGAGGCCGCCTCCACCATCCGCACCTACGAAGTCCAGCTGGTGCCCGGGCTGCTGCAGACCGCCGCCTACACTGAGGCACTCGTGCGCCAGGCTTACCCCCAGGCACCGCAGCAAGAGGTCGACGACCGGGTGGAGCTGCGGATGACTCGCCAGAACGTCCTTACCCGCCAGGATCCGCCCCGTCTGTGGGCCGTTCTCGACGAGGCCGTCCTGCACCGGCCCATGGGCGGCGAGCAGGTCATGCGCGAACAACTGCGGCATCTGACGAAGATGGCGCAGCTCGCCCACATCACGATCCAGATCGCACCGTTCAACCGGCCCGGCTGCATCGCTGCCGGCTTCCCGATCACGCACCTGCGCTTCGACCTTCCCCCTCTGCCCGACATCGTCTACCTCGAGCAGCTGCGGGACGCCGAGTACATGGACAAGCCCGAGGAGACCCAGCACTACCGCGGTGTCCTGGACGGCCTGGCCCAGGCCGCGCTCTCCCCGCACGACAGCCTCGACCTGCTCGAGTACACCCTCAGCTGAACTCCAGGCGGCCCGCACACCGCACGTCAGGGCACCAGGCCCACACCGCCGTGCTCGGCCCACGCCCGACCGCCGGCATCCGCCAGGCGGTCACTGCCCGGCCGCCACCGGCCGATATCGACCAGCCCCGGCGTGAGCAGCCGCAGCGCGGCGAAGAACGGCTCGACCTCCGCGCGCGGACGCACTCGCCCCCACCGTCCCCCGGCAGCCTCCCGCAGCACCGCACCGGCCTGCTGCCGCACGCCGGCGTCCTCACTGACCAGGTGACTGGCCGCGACAAGGCTTCCCGGCGCGAGCAGGCGGGCCGTCTGCTCCAGCACCGTGGCAGGGGCGGCGGATTCGGGGATCGTGTGCAGCACGGACACGAACAGCACCGCCACCGGCAGGGTGATGTCGATCAGCCGGCACACCGCCGGGTCGGACAACAGCTGCGCCGTCTGCAGCGGGCCGGCCCGCACCACCAGGGTGCGCCGCCGCTCCTCCCACAGCGCCCGGGTGTGGGCGAGCACCAGGGGATCCTCAGCGGCATAGACGACCCGCGCCCGCGCATCGATGCTCTGGGCGACCTGATGCACAGCCACCGGGGTGGGAAACCCGGCACCGAAGACCACGAACTGGCGCACCTTGTACTCCCGCGCCAGGTGACTGGTCACCCGCAGCAGGAACCGGTGCGCGGAATCGGCAACATGCCGCGCGGCGGGCACCAGTTGCAGCAGCCGCTCACACGCCTCCCGGTCGGCGGAATAGTAATCCTTGCCGCCCAGCAGGCAGTTCGTCATCCGGGCAAGATTCGGCGACGCGACGTCGAGGACGTCCAACCGCGGCACCCGCCCGCGTTCCAATGCGGCACCCCACCCCGTCTTGGCACCCGCAGCATGCTGCATGCTGCGGACACTCCATGGTAGGAAAGCCGCACCCGGCCGGGATAGTTCTTCGTAGAATCATTCGCCGCGGCCCGAAGTGCGCTACAGCAAGTCTCTGATGCTCGCTGTCACCGGCGTGCGCGGCCCTCTACGGCTGTGCTCCTGCGGGCGCCGCTGTCCACCGGCCCGGCAGCGCCCGCTGCGCCATCCGCAGCTGGGATGCGACCGCCGGAGCCTCGACCCCCATCAGCTCGGCCGCCTCCTTCTCGCTCAAGTCCAGCCGGCAGCGCAGGATCACCGCATCCGCTTGCGCCCGCGGCAGCAGTTGGTGCACCGCATCCGCCGGCTGCGCGGCCCCGGCCTGGCGGCCGCCCAGCGCAGAAGTGATCAGCGCGTCCAGCAGCCGCCACGCCACCGCCGCCGGACGGGGACTGCTGATGACCGTCGGCCAGATCGTGGCGAGATTGCCCAGGACGGCCTCCACGACCTGCCGGCTCATCCACGCGTCCTGCACCCGCTCCCGCGTGTAGTGCAGATAGCGGTCCTGGTGCAGGAGACAGAACGCCGTGTACTCCAGCGGCAGGACCAGCTCGATCGTCGGCTGCGGGGCATCGCCGGGGGACCACTGCGGACGGGACGCCCGCACCGGCACCTCGCCGCGGCGGCGCAAGGAAACGAACATGGCACCTCTCTCCGGGGGCACGGGAAGCATCAGGGGGACTCGGAACGTGCGGCGGGCAGCTGTGCGGGACTCTCCGGAGGGTCGAGACAGAGCAGGAACGTGTAATGGACGGCTTCCCACAGCGGCCGCACGTCCGCCGGCCAGCCGCCCAGCGCGGTCACCAGCGCCGCCGTCTGTTCCCAGCCCGCTATCATCTCGCCGCCCAGGATCTCGCTGACTGCCTGCGTGCTCAGCGCCCCGCGCGTGGCCTTGCGTACCACCCCGAACGGGGGGCGCCCCGCGGCCAGATGCAGTCCCCGCAGCGCCGCCTGCAGACGGGCCACCGCATCGGGAATCGCATACCGCCCTGGCGGCACCATCCCGTGCGCGCTCTCGAACAGCACACTCAGCTCGGCAGGATCGCCGCCGAACAGTTCGACCAGGGTGCACACCACCGGCCAGGTCGGCGTGCGATCACCCGAGAGAATCCGCGAGATGTACGACGGGGATAACGACGTCTGCTCGGCCACCTCCCTGAACGTCAGCCCGCTGGCCCGTTGCAGATAGGACAGCGCCGAGGCCAGCTTCACCGATGCCCGTTCGGCCGCCTGCGACAGCAACTTGCCCTCCGCGTCACCCAGCCCCGACACGACGGGCACGGAAGGCTGCCGCACCGCGGCCCGCTCCCCGGCCCGCCGTTTCAGCCGCTCCTTGACCCGGCTCTCCGGCCACCGGGTGCGCGCCGTCGTCGCGCTCACCCGGGCGGCATCGGCCACCTGCTCCCAGTTCGCACCCAGATTGCGGGCATCCTGGACCGCCGCAGCCCGGTAGTAGTCCACCTCACGGGCCACCTCGTCCGCGCAGCGCAGCAGTTCCGTCAAAGACCGTGCGTCGTACTCGGCCTCCAGCAGTGCCGCGGACAGCGCCTGCAGATCCTCCGCGATGCGCCGGCCCAGCGGGAGCGCACTGTGTTCCTGCCGCTCCAGGTGGCCGTCCCGCTCACGCTGCGCCTTGCGCCGGCAGTCGATGCTGCAGTACTCCTTCTTCCGGCCGGGGCCGTTCCTCCGGATAAACCGCTCCTGGCAGTAGCGGCAACTGTCATAGCGGGGGCTGGTACCCGCCATCGTTCCTCCCACGTGCATGTGGCCGTTTCTCTCCCAGGTGCGTCACTTCTTACGCACCTGGAAGAGGAACTCGGCATTCCCAAAGCCGCAGTGCTGGCTGTCGCCTTGACGGGTGGCGGCGCGCCCAGAAGCTCGCCGCCACCCTCAAGGCTGCTCAGCTCAGCCGAAAACGCTGGTAGGAGCAGCGCGACTGACGCATCGTCGCCAACAGACCTGCTACCACGGCTGTGGTAGCAGGTGCTGTCCACCATCCGAGGATCAGAATCAGAGGCAGCACTACAACGGCCAGGAACACACTCGCCTGCACCGTGACAGTCCAGGCACTCGCGATACGCGTTTCATGCCGGGGAAGACGCGGAATGCTAGCGTCGTCGCGAGTTGCCGCCCGGATGAGAGCGGCGACGGAAAACGGGTCAAGCACGGGGCACTTACCTGCCTTTCTTGGTCTCGTCGATGAGGGACCCCGGAGTTGGTAGCGAGCCTGCCCGGGGTTTCCTCGCGTCAACGGACGGTAGTACCTCCGTCACACCCGGCGCTATATAAACGGTTCATCGCGCAAAGTTCGAACGCCGCGACGGTGACTAATTACCGGACACGGGCGAGGCGAACACACGAGTGCTTTCAGGTCTGCCCGAATCGGACCGAAGGTGACCGCGACTGACCAGTCGAGCGATCTTCCTGCTAAATGCAGCACGGCACTGGGATTCCGCCCTATTAAGCCTCCCCTTACGCGCCCCGCGCACACCCCCTGCGGGGCGGGAGGGGATCAGCCTGCCGCACCAGCCCTCCATCGCCATTCTGTTTGCGCAAATTCGAAGGCTGCCCTCCGGAAAGGGCTGCCCGACTTCAACCACGATGCCTCCCACCCGCCACGCGGGGGGAGAGAAGCGTGTGCTCCTGGGCGTACGGGTACCGGGGTGACTTTCGGCCCAAGCGGGTGAACGGCCAACAGATCGCCGGGCAAAGGCCGGAGCGGTCCGCTACGAAGATCACAACCCGTTCGCGATCTTCGAGCGGAAGCCCTCGTGCGCTTCACCCGCGCCGTGTGTACTGCGGGCCGCCACGCTCCTCACACTGGCGGCCCTTTCCTCCGGGACGGCCCACGCCGTTCCTTCGGCGCCCCCAACACCTGTGTTCCTCACGCGATTTGCCCCCCGGTGAGACCGTCACCCTGCCGGTCCGCGACGCCCTGGCGGCGTTGGCCGTGCGGGACGAGAGCCGCACCGGCTACACCCGCGACAAGTTCAAGCACTGGTCCGACGCCGACAAGAACGGCTGCAACACCCGCGCCGAAGTCCTCCTCCAAGAGGCGCTCCCTGCCACGGGTCAAACTGGCTGGGGTCGAACGGTCGGGGTCGAAGCTGCGGGCACTTCCAAGGGTTTCTTGGTCCGGCCGACCGATCAACCACGTGCACCGCGTAGTCGTGCGGCTTGGGCTACTACGTGCCCAGGTCCAGCGCACGTACGAGATCGATGCCCTGGGCGAGATTGGCCAGGCGCGCTTCGAGTGTGTCGCCCGCCGGGTACAGGCGGACGGTGTCGACCCCCGCGTCCCGCCACACGCCGAGCCGTTCCCGGACCATCTCCTCGGTGCCGATGAGCGTGGTCGCCAGCACCATTTCGTCCGTCACCAGGGCGGCGGCTCCGTCACGGTCGCCTGCCTGCCAGCGCTCCCGCACCTGGGCGGCGACCTCGGCCCACCCCTGGCGGCTGTAGGCGTTGTTGTAGAAGTTGGTGGAGCCCGAGCCCATGCCGCCCAGCGAGAAGGCGAGTTCCTTCTTGCGGCTGCCGACGATCCCGCCCAGCAGGGCCGGATCGGAGACGATGTTGATCTCGGCTCCCTGGCAGACGTCGAGTCCGGCCCGGGTGCGGCCGGCGCGGGCAAGCCCGGCGTCCAGATGCGTGAAGTAGGCGTCGGCGCCCTCCGGGACGAAGCTGGTGCCGAGCCATCCGTCGGCGATCTCCCCGGTCAGTTCCAGCATCTTCGGCGAGAGGGCCGCGAGATAGATCGGTACCGGGACGGCGTCCAGGCTCAGCCGCATGGGCCGTCCTTCCCCGCTGGGGAGGGGGATAGTGAACTGCCGTCCTTGATAGGAGATCTTCTCGCCGGTGAAGGAGCTGCGGATGATCTCGACGGTCTCCCGCATCCGGGCCAGCGGGCGCGCGAAGGGGATCCCGTGCAGGCCCTCGACGACCTGGGGACCGGACGCCCCGAGGCCCAGGAGAAAGCGCCCATCGGAGAGGTGGGCGAGGGTCATCGCAGTCTGCGCGAGGGTGACGGGCGAGCGGGTGCCGAGTTGGATCACACCGGAGCCCAGCAGCATCCGCTCGGTACGGGCGGCCAGGAAGCCGAGCGGTGAGGGCGCGTCACTGCCCCACGCCTCGGCCACCCAGCAGATGTCCAGACCCAGCTTCTCCGCCTCCAGGACGAAGTCGACGGTCTCCCGCCAGTCGCCCCCCGACGCCTCGATGGTGGTGGCGGTGCGCATCACAGCTGCCCTTCGGCGAGCCCCTTGATGGCGGCGAGATTGGCCTTGATACCGGTCTCGAACTCGCGCAGCCGGACGAAGACGATCTTCTGCTCCTTGTCGGGCATGGCGTCGATGGCGAAGCACAGCCCCGAGCGCCCCGGACCCATCTGCGCCGACTGCTCCAGCACGGTGCCATCGCCCTGGGGGAGCAGGGTGAACCGCCACACGCTGCTCGGGTACTCCGGGTCGCCCACCGCCCAGGCGAAGCGCTCCGGAGCCTCGTACTCGACGAGAGTGCTGACGGTCTCCCAATTCCCCAGCGCGGGATGCGCGCTGCGCCCGACGAAGCGCTGCCCCGGACGCGTGCCGTCGGCGCCGTCGAGCCACTCGACCTGCTGCACTTCGGCGCTCAGGCGCGGCATGAGGCGGATGTCGCTGACGTACGCCCAGACCACCTCGCGCGGAGCGCCGATGTAGGTGTCCGCGGCCACCGTGGGGGAGTCCGCATACACCTGCCCTGTCCACTTCATCGACCCCACTCCTTCCTCGCTGAAGTGCATAGTTTCGTAGATGGACTCACTCGCGCAAGGCTGATTGCAGGCCGCTGCCTGCTAAGTCTTCTTGCGGGACTCGTATCATCGGTTGGATGAGGCGTACGTCATTCGCGAACTGGCCGTGCTCGGTTGCCAGGACGGTGGATCTGCTCGGTGACTGGTGGACCCCCCTGGTGCTCCGGGACGCGTTCTACGGGATCCGCCGCTTCGACGACTTCCAGCAGGAGCTCGGCATCGCCCGCACCACCCTCGCCGAGCGCCTGCGCAGACTGGTGGACGCAGGCCTGCTGGAGAAGCAGGTCTACGAGACCCAGCCGGTCAGGCACGAATACCTGCTCACCGAGGCCGGCCGCGACTTCTACGGCGTGATCCTGGCGATGACGGCCTGGGGGGACAAATGGCTCGCCGACGACGCGGGCGTGCCCGTCACCACCCACCACGACACCTGCGGGCACGACACCCACGCGGAAGTGGTGTGCGCGCGCTGCAAGGAGCCGCTCGCCTGGGAAGACGTCACGCCCCAGCCCGGCCCCGGCTATCCGCCCAAACTGCTCAGCCGTCCGGCCGTCCGACGCCGCTTCCGGCTCGACGGTCCGGGAGAGCAGGCACCGGCCGCACGATGACGCCGCCGCGGCGGTGCCGCGCTGTCAGTCCGCAGGCGACCGCGGCGCCGAGCCGGGACAACTCCGCCCTGGGAGGCACCCACCGCTTCCGTCACCCCAGTCCGTCGGCCCCGACACGTTGCGCAGCCTCGTGGAGAAGGGCGTCGGAGACGGGCTGCGGCCGGCTGTCGGGGGCGAGGATCGCAGTGGCCTCCTTGTACCAGGACGCTATGACGGCGGTGCCCCAGAAGTCGCGGCGGCGGTCGTCGCGGACGTTCCAGCGGTACGTCTCGTGGTCCTGGCCGCCGGTGGAGTGATCGGCTTGTGCGTAGGGCGTGTTGGAGCCGGGATCTGAGACGTCGAAGGCGCGCCCGTCGGCGGCCGGGACGGACTCGCTGCCGATCCCCGGCGCGGCGCCTGCCGCGCCACCAGTACCCCGGGATGGCGTGGGTGGACTTGCGCCGGGGCCGGTTGTGTTCGGCGCGGGTCGTCTGCCTGGCTGTGACGTTGTTCAACTCTTTCAGTGAGGCGGTTCTCGGGCTGTCCGGTAGGGGCGGTGCTGTCGAGATCGGCTCCGAGTCATTCCGTTTGGCTCGCACCAAGGCACGGAGGAGCGGCGAGACAGCTGAAGAAATCGTCCTCATCAGCAACGTCAACAAGCACCTCGACAACCTCGACGGCATCTGAGGAGATCTGCTGAGCTCCGAGGCCCCGCCCTGATGGGCGGGGCCTTACCCGTGCCACGGCGGTGAGTGGGCGCAACCCTCCTTGGCTGTTCCGAGTCGAACCTCCCAGGGAGGCGCGATGGTGGGCAGGACTTGGGAAGCTGGGCGACGGGCGTGGGGGCTGGCGGCCTTGGCGCTGCTCCTCGTCCTCGGCGGAGCTGCCGTGCTCGCCGTGCCCTATCGCCACAGCCTTTCCACCGTGCGGGCTTACGAGGCCGCATCAAAAACCCGGGGCATCCCTGCCGTGGTCAAGAACCTGGAGGACCACTCCAACGGTCATGGTGGCGTCTACTGGTTGGAGGTAGCTGGTCCCCCATCGGTGTCCGGCAGGATCCGCCTCGACGACTCCGGCCCCGTGCTGTCGAGGCTGCGGAAGGGCGACCGCATCGGGGTAGTCGTCTGGCACGGCCGCCGCACCGACATCACCTTCGACGGACGCGTTCAGCAGACAGTCGAGGCGCCGACGACGAATCCGGGTCTCTACCTGGGCGCCGGCCTGAGCATGCTGGCCGGCGGGGCGCTGGCGCTGTACACCGCCGTCTGGCTGCGCCGTGGGACGCGTGAGCCGGCCCGGCGCCGCGCCGCAGACGGGCTCCCGCTCACCGGCAAGATGATCGTCGGAGCCTGCGCGGTCACCGTCGTCTCCGGCATCGTCACTTCCGGCGAACACGAGAGCGACCCGCTCGGATTCCTCGTCACCTGGCTGCTCCTCGCCCTCGTCAGCCTCGCCGTGTGGGCGGTGAAACACCGGATCCGGAACCGACGGCGCGGCTGATGGTCCCAGCGCAAGTCAATCCACCAACTGGGGCCGCTGAAGGCCACCAACATCCCGGGGCCGTTGAACAACGTCACAGCCACGTCTGCCCGCTGTGCCGGGCAGACGGGTGCGTTTCTCCTTGAGGGACCGTCCGGAAGGTCACCTGTTCATGTGGTGGTGCGGGCCGCGCACGCCGTGATGCCCTCTCCTGGACACGGCCGTCCCCGTCTCTGCTGGGGGAGGACCTCTCATGCGCAGACGCGCGCCGTTGGCGGCGTTCCGGGGACGACGACTTCTAGTCGAAAAGGGTCACACCATGAACAGACTCGCCACCCTCCCAGCGAGCCGTAAGGGGAAGGTCTCGCTCGGGCTCGGTGCCGCCGTGGTCAGCCTGACGATCTTCGGCGGCGCGGCCGCGGCGAACGCCGCGTCTGCTCCGGCACCCCAGCAGGCGGCCCGCGCCACCGGCGGGGGCGTCACTCTCGGCGAGGTCGGTTGCGCTCCGGGCACGATCACGGTTAAGCCGTTCAATCCGGTTGAGGTGAAGCCGGTTCCGCAGAAGCCGGTCGGCGCCGGAGGTGAGAAGACCGTCGACAACCCCAACTGCAAAGACATCGCGCATGCGATTATCGGCACCTGGCGGAGCAAGGACTGCGAAACCGCGAGTCAAGACCTGACGCGGCGGCGCACCTACGTGTTCGGCAGGCATGACGTCGCCGCCATCACCTACGATCTCTACGGTGGTGCCGGCTGCGACGAGAACGCAAAGCTCTTCACGATCACGACCCATGGGATCGCAGCATTCGTCGGTCCTTCGACTACGGTCGCGGGGGCCTCGAACGTCCTCTTCACGTTCAAGAGCCGCGCGGCCACGCCTACCACGGCCGGGCTGGGCGCGCTGCAAAAGGCGTGCCCGCAATATCACTGGGCGCCGGGCGTCTCCGTGGACCTCAGCAAAGATGGTTGCGGCGCGCTCGTTCAGTCGAACACGGAGTGCCCCGTTGAGTACGACCTCGCAGCGATCGTCTCTGGCGTCGCCTACTTCGGCGATCGAAGCCACCCACTTTGCACGGAAGCCACACGACCGACGAAGCTCGCATCGTGGGGTGTCGTAAAGAAGCGATAGTCGGCCTGCCTGAGCTCGGCTTCTTATGCCGAGCTCAGAGGGCATTCCGTGCAGCCGATGGCCGAGCGTCTGGGCGTGACAGTCAACAGCTCCAGCAGTACCCCCTCCTCCTTGGCTGAGGAGCACGCCGAGCTGCCGCGCGGAACGCTGAGATCAACTGCCGGTGTTCACGCGGCTCCTGGCCCATGATCTTGGCTCAACGCCTCTGGAAGCCCCGCGCGATGCCGACGAAGGTTGGCAACGGGGCTGCGGGAGCGGATCTACGGGCGTCGGCGGGCTGCGCTGAGTTCAGACACGCGCTCGGTCGCGGTGCGGTCGTTCCAGACGTTGGCCAGTTGCACGCGCGAGTGCACGTCGAGCTTCGCGAAGATCGAACGCAGGTGTGTTCCCACGGTGTTGGGCGACAGTCCCAGCGTGCGGGCGGCGGCCTGATTGGTCTGCCCTGCGCTGATCAGTTGCGCGACTTTCCTTTCTGCTTCGCTCAGCGCGGCCCACCCGGTACGAGGCCGCTCGACATCGTTGATCCATTTGGAGCGGCGGATCCCGGCGCGGCGCATCACGTGCTGGAGCGCGAGTACGGATCCGCGCGCGCCCATTTGGTGGTTGATGTCCCAGGCGAGGTCGAGGTTGGCCACGCCTTCCTTTCGCTGCCCAGCGGTCAGCAGCGCCCGGCCGTAGTCCTCGTAGCCGCCGGCCCTCAGCGCGGGCCGCGGGCTGCGGGCGAGCATCTCCGTGGCCCGGCGCAGGAGGGTGAGGTCCTGACGAAGAGTGCCGCGCAGTTGCAGCGCTATTCCCTCGAAACTGGCCACACCGGGGTTGCGGGCAGCCCCCTCCTCGGCAAGGGCCACCGCGTGCTCGGCGAAGCCCAGATCGCTGGCGGCCAGGCCGAACCGGGTGAATCCCCTCAACCAGCCGGGCCACCAGGGCCAGTAGGTCGGCGACTCCCTGGCCCGGTACAACGCGGGGGACAGGATCGACATGGCCTGGTCCAGGTGGCCTTCCGCCGCGCTGATCCACCCCTGCAGCAGGTGCAGGCCAGGCAGGCGGACCTCGTCGTCGGCGTCCGCGTGCGTCAGGGCCGGGGTCAGACGGTTGCGGGCTCCGGCGACGTCGCCGCGCAGCAGCGCGACGGAACTTGTGATCATGATCGCTTGCAGGCCGTGCGTGTGGTTGCCGAGCTCCTCGCTCAGCGCGATCAGGGTTCGGGCGGTGGAGTCGGCGTCATCGAGGCGGCCGAGGCTGAACTCCTGCCACAGCTGTGCGTACAGCACGGAGGGCAGGATCGCCTCGACCTGGTCGCGGGCATCGGTGTGGGCGGCGCCGAGTATCGTCTCGGCCTCGGCGAAGCGGTCGAGCAGTTGCAGGGCCAGTATTTCCTGAGCCAGGTGCGTGTGGCCGGCGGTCGTGCGCAGTGCGCGGAAGTGGGCCAGGGCTTCGGCGTGGTGCCCGGAGTTCTTGGCTGCCTCGCCGAGAGCCTGGAGCGCCACGGTGATCGCCTCACGGTCGCCTGTGAGCCGGGCTTCGGCCAGGGCTGGTTTTGCCGCCTGTCTGGCGATGTCGGCGGGTTCCGTCCGGGTGAGGGCCAAGGCGCGCGAGGAGGTGAGCCAGGACCGCAGCGCAGGCGGCAGACCGGGCTGGGACAGCGCTGTGTCGATCCGGGTCAGGGAGTCGGCGAGCCGGCCCATCAGCCACAGGGCGCGGGCGGCCAGGACCTGAATGCGGGCGGTGGCTGCGGGATCGTCGGACCAGGCCAGCAGTGTGTCGGCAACCGTGACCGCCTCGGCGCAGCGCTGGACCCGGGAGAGGATGTCGACGCAGTGTTCCCCGACGGTCAGCCAGGCGGGCTGGGCGGGACGCAGGAGCTGGAAGGCCTGGAGGGCGAGATCGCCTGCGGTGTGGGGCATGGCCGTGACGGCGGCGTCGGCGGCCTGGGTGAGGATCCTCGCGCTGGCCAGGTCCCCGGGTGCCGCGCTCGCCCGCGCGTGCGGGGCGGTGCTCAGCGGGCCGTGCCCGGTCGCCATCAGGTGTTCGGCGCAGCGCTTGTGCAGGGCGCGTCGGGCGTTGTCGGTGAGGTCGGCGTAGACCGTCTCGCGAACCAGGTCGTGCCGGAAACTGAGGCGGTGGTCGCGGGCGGCAAGCAGACCGGACTCGACGGCCAGCTCCGCCCAGGCCCACACATGAGCGGCCGGATGTTCGGCCAGCAGGGCAGTGGCGTCATCGACCGCGAACGGCTGGCCGAACACGGCCGCGGTCTGCACCAGTTGGCGTTCGCCCGCGCCCAGGCCCAGCAGTTTTCGGCGTGTCGCGAAGACGAACTCGGCCGGGACCTGGTCCTCCGGTTCGCCCCGTGTGCGGGCCTGTGCCAGGCCGTCCAGGATCTGCGTGACCAGAAAGGGGTTGCCGCCAACTCCATTCAGCATGCCGCGGACCTTCTCGGAGGGGGCGCTGCCGAGAAGGTCCTGCGCGAGGGCGCCGACATCGTGGGTGTCCAGGGGACCCAGGTGGATGAACTCCAGGGGGACCGAGGGGATCTCGGTTCGCGAGAGATCCGAGATCAGGCCGCCGGCGGCGTCGCGCCCGGCGACGGCCCACACGATGGGTGACCCGGCCAGACGCGCGGGCAGGGCCCGCACCACGAACCTGGTCAACCGGTCCGCCCACTGGGCGTCGTCGATGGCGAAGATCACAGGGGAGACGCAGGCGAGCTTCTCGAGGTGGGTGCTGACCTGCTCGAGGAGTTGAAGAGGCTGGTCGACGCTGCGCTGGAGTTCGGCCAGTGCGTCGGAGGCGATCAGAGGAGACGCACCGGAGCGCAGCGCCACCAGAAGCGGTGCGCCCGGGGATATCTGCCCGGATTCATCGGCCTTGCCGGCCCCCGAGGCGAATCCTCGCGTCCGGGCCTGAGCGATCAGCTCCTCAAGCACCGCGGTCTTGCCGATGCCGGCTTCGCCGGTGAGGACGACGATGCCACTGCGTCCGTCCTGCTCCGTGCGCCGGACCACCGAGAGGGCCGACGACATCGCCGTCGCACGTCCCCGCAATACGGTCCTGGCCACTTCAGGCCCCTCCAGCGCCTGCGCGACGGTACCGGCAGTGGCCGTAGCTCATGATCGGGGCGGGGGCCGGGTGGGACCAACGACACGCCTTGTACATGCCTCCACCATAGTCAGTGCACACCTCTCAGGCGTGCATGCCCCGTTCCGCATCCCCGCCCTGAAGCTCGACCGACCGGCAAGCGGATCACGGTCGTGGTTCTGCGGCCATCACCCGAATCCGTCAGCTCGCAGGCGGCACAGCTCGACGTGCGCGGTCCCTCACCTGAACAGGTGGGGGACCGCACCTCGCGGGTCGGCAAGGCTCTTGTCCTGCTGACCTGTTGAGAGCTTCCCTTCGGCTTTGGCCGTCTGTGTGTTGGGCGGTCAGAAGACGAGATCCTCGATGCGCTCGGACCCGGAAGTGACCTCGAACTGGTGCCGAATACCGATGCCCTCGCTCAGCAACCGGGCGATCAGCATCGCCACGTCGGCACGAGGAATGCTTCCGCCGCCGATCCCCTCTCCCAGCCGGACCCGCCCGGACCCCGGCCGATCATCGAGTCCGGAGGGACGCACGATGGTCCAGTCCAGCGAGCGCGCACGAAGGTTCGCATCCGCGTCGCTCTTGAGACGCAGATAGATCTGGAACGGATCGGCCGAGCCGCTGTCGAAGTAGTCGGCACCCATCGAGGAGATGAGCACGTAGCGGTTGACCGCGGCCTTTTCGGCTGCGTCGGCCAGCAGGATCGGACCGTCGCGGTCGATAACCTGCTTCTGCCGGGTGGTGCTGCCATAGCCGGCACCCGCCGCGAACACCACGGCGTCGGCACCGGACAAGGCCTCGGCAAGCGCCTGCACACTGATGGTCCCGATATCGAGCACCAGTGGCGTGCCCCCGGCCGCAACCACATTGTGCCCCTGCCTTTCGGAGCGCACCGTGCCCACCACTGTGTGGCCCTGCCGGCTCAGAAGCGCTGTCAGCAGCAGTGCAATCCGACTGTGCCCACCGACGATGACGACCTTCATGTCTTCAACCCATTCATTACCTGTGGCGATGGATCAGGAACGGCCATGGCCGTTCCTGATCCAGGGCTCTGGCGGGCCAAGGCGACCGGCTGGACTGCCTGCGCAGGGAGCCGACTGGCCGCCGATGTTCAGCGACGCACACTTCGGCAAGCACTCCTCGGGCTTGTCCGCGGCGTGCGGTCACCGGCACGTCTACTGCGCTGCTTCCGCGTCCGGGACCACGCCCATGTGATGGCCCATCCGGATGTCGAAGTCTGCTCCGGTAGCCCGGGCGTAGGCGCGGACCCGCTGGAACCGGTCCAGGAACGCGGGGTTCTGGACCAGTGCCACCGTGGCCCCCTGGGATTCCAGCAGATCTTCGGGAGCGGGCAGGGTATGACGGTTGATCATGTTCTTTGCCGTGCCGAGCGCCACGGAGTCGAAGGTGGCGATCCGTCGTGCCAGTGCGTCCACGTAGCCAGTCAGGTCCGCGTCCGGTAGAGCCCTGTTGATCCACCCGTATCGCTCAGCAGTCACTGCGTCGAAGTCGTCCGCGCTGAGAACGATCTCCAATGCCCGTCCCCGACCCACGAAGGCCGCGAGCCGTTCGATACCCCCGCCGCCGGGGATCAGACTGCTGCCGATCTCGGGCTGCCCGAACAGAGCTGTCTCTGCGGCGGCGAAGCGCATGTCGCAGGCGAGCGCGAACTCGTTTCCGCCGCCCCGGGCCCTGCCGGTGATCTCCGCGATGGAGATCACCGGTACCTGGGAGAGCCGGACCGTCATGTCCAGGAACGGCGGTAGCCCCGTCGGGCCCGGAGTGGTCGGCAGGCCGCCGCCGGAGAAGTCGTAGCGGGCGAAGAAGAAGTCCGGGTTGGCGCTGTCGAACACGACCACCCGCAAGTCGTCCGCGTCCTCCATCGCAGTGACGATGTCCTGCAGCTCCGCGGCCGTCGTGGCGTTCATCAGGTTGATCGGCGGGTTGTCGAAGGTGACCCTCCAGCATCCCGGGAAGGGGACCGTGATCGTGAACTGCGTCAGGTGGGGCGTCGTGGCAGTCATGGCGACCTTCCAGGTCAGGCCGTCTGCCGGGTGGGCAGGACCGTGATCTCGGGCAGGTTCACACGAGCGGGCAGCCCCACCGCATAGGCGACCACGTCGGCGACGTCCTGAGGAGTGAGCCACTCGATCGTGTCCCGGGTGGCGGCCAGCCGTGTGCGTACGTTCTCGTCAGCGATATGGCTCTGCAACTCCGTGCCGACGATGCCCGGTTGGATCGTGGTGACCCGCACGTTCTTCGGTCCCAGTTCCGCACGCAGGTTGTTGCCCAGGTGGATCACATAAGCCTTCGACGCCGCGTAGACCGAGAACGTCGGAAACACACCCCGGCCGGCAAACGAAGCCGTGTTCACAAGGTCCGCTACACCGGTGGTCGCCGCGGAGCGCACGAGCTGCTCGGTGAACGCGATCAGCGTGTTGTTCACCGCACCGATGTTCAGCTCGACCTGGCGGCTCCAGTCCGGTGGATTGAGGTCACTGAGCGGCGTCGGCAGCATGATGCCCGCATTGCTCACTACGATTCCGGCATCGCCGAGTTCACGGGCAATCTCGCCTGCCACTGCTGTGGTGGCCGATGCGTCGGTGAGGTCGACCGGATAGGACGCTGCCCTGCCTCCCGACGCCGTGATGTCCTTGACGATCGCCTTGAGCTTGTCCTTACGGCGGGCAAGCAGGGCGACCGATGCACCGCGTGCAGCGAACGTCCGCGCGATCTGTTCGCCGATGCCGCTGGATGCTCCGGTCACCACAGCGACACGGCCGCTCAGTTCTGCCGAAGAGGGCATGACGCACCTTTCAGGGAATGCGGTGGAAAATTGACCCCGGACCCGGCGGCAGAACGCGAGAAGGCAGCCGGATCCGGGGAGCACATGTGGGGCTGGCTGAGACGCGGCACGATCCCGCAGACTCACCGGGCCCGTTGAATCGCGTTCCCTGCGGGCCCGGGCGGTGCCTGCCTTGCGCCCTGCAGGGCTCCCGCCTGCAGGGCGCAAGCGCGCGACCAGGCGGCAGACGCCTACGCCTTGCCGAGCAGTTCGCGCACGTGCTGGACGATCTCCTCGTTGGTGTAGGCGTGGCCGGCGATGCCCCAGCCTCCGGGGACCGCCTCGGTGAGGGCGACCCAGGTGCGCTCCTCCAGCGTCGGGTCACCCGCGGCCTTGGCGACCAGAGCGGTGAATTCCTTGACCAGCCCAAGCTGCTGCTCGCGGTCCAGCGCGCCGGCATTGGTGGTCACGTTCACGCGCACACCGGCGCTGCCGCCGGCGGTCGAATGGGAGTCCGGGTCCAGCTCGTGGATGAACGCGGCGGTGTTGTCGAGGAAGAAGGGGATCGCGGGCACCTTCTCCCATCGCATGATCGCCTGAGCGAGTTCCTGGGCGAGTGCATGCTTGTCGTCGAACGTCCCGGTCGGGGCGTACACGTCGATCATCGGCATGGCGATGTCCTCTCGTGAGTGGGGATTCGTGATGAAGAGACATCCTCGGGACAGGGCTTGCTCCACCCGGTCCCGGTCGGTCCGCTGGCCACAGAGCCAGGAGAGCACGATCTTCCAGCCGGACAGCCGTCCATTCAGTGCGCTATCCATAGTGTGGGTCCACTGCCATTCCCGCTCACTCACCCAAACACGTGATAGCCCCCCTCATGCGCCCCGTGCGGGGCCGGCCGGGCGCGGCGATGATGCTGAAGCTGCCGATCAATCAAGAAGGGCGCGCCGGACACGTCGCCGATGGTCTTGGCGTTCTGCAGCACCTGCTGCTTGGGTGCCGCGGTCCGGGTGCTGTGCGCCTTCGATGGTCTTCGCGTTGGCTTGCAGGCTGACGCCCTCCTCCCGTCGTGTGTACCGGCGGCCTGCCTCTGGCTCTCGTCAGCCGCCGGCTTGCCTGAGCAGTTCAGCCGCGATCGAGAAGGGCGGCGCCGCCTTCGGAGACTTTCGGGCGTGCTTGACGATGGCCGCCTGGAGCGAGTGGTCGTCGGGCGACCGCGGGTAGGCGAGACGCACGGGCTCCTGCAGTTCGGGGGAAAGCTCGGTGAAGCGACCGCCGTCGGTGAAGACGCCCTTGTGGGTCAGGTAGGTCAGCAGGCCCATGCGGTCGGCGAGGCCGAGCGAGCTGTGCAGGGCGATGGCTTCCCAGACCCGGCTGATGTCGCCGTCAGGGACCCCGTGCTCGGCCAGCAGCTTTGCGGCGAGGTCCGCCCCTTCGACCTCGAATCGGGCATTGCCCTCGGCAAGCATCCCCAGCCCGAGGTCGTGCATGACTGTGGCGGCGAACAGCAGACCCTCGTCGTATGCCGCATCGCTCAGCAGGTCTTCTTGCTGAGCAGTCAGCCGTGCGAAGTAGAAACTGCGCAGGCTGTGTTCGGCAATCTGCCTGTCCACCGTCTCGTGCAGGATCGCGAGGGCTGCGTCGGGGATGTCGCCAGTCGGTACAACCAGAGGATCGTTCATGGCCCGAACCTAAGCTGCCGTCGCCGTCCACAAAAAGTGGCCCGTGGGCCTTCCTCCGCTGCCATTGGGCCATGATCTCTAGTGATGTGGCCGTGCCTCTGCGCCATCACGTTGTCGGATGACCTGCGCCTGGGGGGCTTGTTAGGCGGTGGCGGTTGTTGAGTGCGGGGCTGTGGACAGCCCGGACAGGTAGCGTTCGGCGTCCAGGGCAGCGGCACAGCCGGACCCGGCTGCGGTAATGGCCTGCCGGTATCGCGAATCGACGAGGTCTCCACAGGCGAAGACTCCATCGAGGTTCGTGTGCGTCGTGGGATGGGCGGCGCGCACGTAGCCAGCAGCATCGAGATCGACCTGGTCGCGGACGAGAGCGGACCGCGGGTCGTGTCCGATCGCTATGAACAGGCCCCTGACCGGCAGCTGCCGAGTCTCAGCCGTCACGGTGTCACGAAGGGTGACACCCTCGACTCGCTGGTCACCGACAATCTCCGTGACCTGCGAGTTCCATACGAACTCCAGTTTCGGGTCGGCGAAGGCTCGTTCTTGCATCGCCTTGGACGCGCGAAGCCCGTCGCGCCGATGAATCACGTAGACCTTCTCGGCGAACCGAGTCAGGAAGGTTGCCTCTTCCAGCGCGCTGTCCCCACCCCCCACGACGGCGATCTCCAGTCCGCGGAAGAAGAATCCATCGCACGTAGCGCACCAACTCACCCCGCGACCGGAGAGTCTGTCCTCGCCCGTCAGCCCCAGGTGGCGGTAGCCGGAACCCATGGCCAGCACAACCGCGCGGGCGTGATGGCTGCGACCGGAACTGTCGAGTACGGTCTTGACCGGTCCTGTCAGCTGGAGGCCGACGGCGTCATCGGGCACGAGGTGAGCGCCAAAACGTTCGGCCTGCTTCCGCATCTGGGCCATCAGCGTTGGCCCGTCGATGCCGTCGCCGAAACCGGGGAAGTTCTCGACCTCGGTGGTCGTCATGAGCGCCCCGCCGCTGGTCACCGAGCCTTCGAAGACCAGCGGCTTCAGCTGGGCCCGGGCGGCGTAGATCGCGGCGCTGTACCCGGCGGGGCCCGAGCCGACGACGATCAGTTCGTGGAGCTCGGAATCACCGGACATCGAAGCTGTCTCCCTTGACCGCCTTGCCCGACCCGCGAGCCCAGGACCACGCATAGCCCGGATCCTCGATGCCCGAGACGTCCGCGCCGAGCATGAGAGGCGCGAAGGTGTCGATCATGACCGCCGTTTCGTCCGTCGACTTCAGCGCAAGGGACTTCTCGTGGCTGCCGGGCTGGGGTCCGTGGATGTAGCCGGCAGGGTGCAGAGAGATCGAACCCTGGCTGATCCCGGTGCCGGCGCGGCTCATGAAATCCCCGGTGTAGAAGAGGACTTCGTCGGAGTCGACGTTGGAGTGCGCGTAGGGCACCTTGACGGCGTCGGGGTGGTAGTCGAACAGCCGCGGCACGAACGAGCAGATGACGAACCGCGGTCCCTCGAACGTGATGTAGGTCGGCGGCGGCAGATGCAGCGCGCCGGTCGAGGGCATGTAGTCGTGGATGTTCAGGGCGTACGGGTAGTTGTAGCCGTCCCAGCCGACCACGTCGAACGGGTGATACGCGTAGGCGTAGCGGGTGACGCCGGTCCGGGTCCGGACAAGCACATCGGCCTCACCCTCAGCCGGCGCGGGCAAGGACTCCGGACCACGAAGATCGCGCTCGTTGTAAGGCGAGCCGTCCAGGAACTGTCCCAGCGGCGACATGAAGCGCTTCGGCGGGCGGATGTGCCCTCCGCCCGTGCACTCGACGACAAGCAGACGCAACTCGTCCGAGGTCAGCCGCCACCGGTGGGTGGTTGAAGTGGGGATCACGACATAGTCGCCGTCACCGACCTCCATCGTTCCGTACGAGGACTCGAGTACGGCCGAGCCGGACTCGATGTAGCACAGCTCGTCGCCAACGGCGTTGCGGTAGAGACCGCTGCTGCGCACAGCCGCCACGTACAGCACCGACAGATCGGTGTTGGCCATGAGGAGATGACGGCCGGTCACCGGATCGTCGCCCACGCCCAGCTTGTGCGTGAGGATGTGACGCGGCAGCAGTGGAGAGTTCTTGACCTGCTCGCGGTTCTCGTACGCGACCTCTTCCGCATCTGTGATCACGGTGGGCAGGTTGCGGTGATACAGGAACGACTGGTTCCAGGTGAACCCTTCCTCGCCCTGCATCTCTTCGAAGAACAGGTTTCCTGCCGCGTCGCAGAACTGTGTGTGCCGGCGGCGAGGAACCTCACCCAGCCTTCGATAGAACACTTGGGCACCTCCGATAGTCGGTGAACGTGCGCATATATCGGTGGAGTCTGCGAGTCTTCGGTCTTCGTGTCAACCCCTCGCGGGTCCCGCCGGTGCGCGGTCGCCGATTGACAGCCGGGTGTCCCGGGGTTAGCTTGCTACCGATTAACGGTTTAGTCGTTCGATTATCGACTGGGGACGCAAGTGCGCGAGTTGATGACCGTTCCCATGGGAACGGAAACCAAGGCCACCGAGATCTACTCAGGTGTGGCACGGATGGCGGGTGTGCTGTGGTGTACCCGGGCGCGCGCCACACCGGGCAAGACTGCTTCGACTGCCGTCCTGGTCGTTCACCCGTCATCCAACTTCTTGGGGCACTACGCCTTGGACGCCTGGGCGCGGCGTGGTGTCGATGCGATCGCGATGACTACCCGGTACATCGGGAACGACAGCTCCCTCCTGCTGGAGAACTGCCTGCTCGACGTCGCCGCAGTGGTTGCTCAGCTGCGGAGAGAGGGTTACGAGCGGGTTGTACTCGTGGGCAACTCCGGAGGCGGCGGACTCGTCGCCCTGTACCAAGAACAGGCTGCGCGCGCCACCATCACCGCGTCCCCCGGCGGCAGCGGACCGGATCTGACCCAAGCCACGCTTCCCCCTGTCGATGCGCTGGTCACCTTGATGGCACATCCCGGCCGGGCGAATCTGCTGGTCGAGATGCTGGACCCGTCGATAGTGGATGAGAGCTCGCCGTTCGAGCGTGACGCGGATCTCGACATGTTCGACAAGCGCAATGAGCCTCCGTACGACCGTGAGTGGCTGGCGCGATACCGCGAAGCACAACGGGCCCGCAACGAACGGCTCACCGACTATGCGCTGGATCAGATCGCACGCGTCCGCGAGCTGAGCGACGGCCGTGTCAACGACGTTCCGATGGTGGTGCACGCCACGTGTGCCGACCCGCGAAACGTCGACCTCACCATCGATCCCTCGGACCGCGAGGCCGGCACGCTCTGGGGCGACGCGGCTGTTGCCAACCTGATCCCCACCACTCTCGGCCACTTCACCTCCGCACAGTCGTGGCTGTCCCAGTGGTCGCTTCGAACGAGCAACGGCAACGGTCCGCAACGACTCGCGCGAACCGACGTGCCGGTACACGTCATCTACGGAACCGCCGATCAAGCCTGCTTCCCTGAACACGCACGACAGCTCTTTGACGCTGTGCCGCACGGTCGCAAGAAGATCAGCGCCATCGCCGGAGGCAAGCACTACCTCAACGGGCAGGCCGAACTCACGGAAACCATGGCTGACGTCCTGGTCGGCTGGATCGAGGACACCCTGTGAGTCTGATCGGCACCATCGAGACCTCCTGGCACAAGATCCCCCTTGGCGGCGGCCGGGGAGGTTCGGGAGCGACCGAGGTCGATCTCATCCTGGTCACCGTCACCGACGACGACGGTGCCACAGGACTTGGCTTCACCTTCGGGCTGACCGGAGGCGCCGGCGCTGTCAGGCATTTGATCGACAACGACCTGACCGCACTCGTATTGGGCACACCGCTCGATCACTGGCCAGCCACCTGGGAAGCTGTCTGGTCGCGGACACACCGGCTGGGCAGGGGGCATGCTCTTCCGGCGCTGTCAGCTCTGGACCTGGCCATCCATGATCTTGAGGCGAAGCGGCGTGGTCTGCCCCTTTACCGGCATCTTGGCGTACACGCCGACACCGTCGAGATCTACGGCAGCGGACGCGCCACCCACCAGATGGACGTGGCTCAGCTCATCGAGGGCACGCAGCGCTATGTAGAGGAAGGACTGCGTGCCGTAAAGCTTCGGGCCGGAGCGCTCGGAGTCGAGGAGGACGTCGCCAGGATTGCCGCCGTGCGAGCGGCAGTGGGCGACGGTGTCCGGCTCATGGTCGACTGCAATGAGAGGCTCGACCTCCCCACTGCGCTCTGGTTCTCCCGGCGCCTCGCCGAACTCGATGTCTACTGGCTCGAAGAACCACTGCGCTCGGATGACATAGACGGCCACCGCCGGCTCGCTGAGCAGACCGGTCTGCCGATAGCAGTCGGTGAGCACCTTCTTGGCCGCTTCGAGTTCGCCCAGTACCTCCAGCAGGGTGCCGCGACAATCCTCCAACCCGACCCACCGCTGTGCGGTGGCGTGACGGAATGGCGCCGGATCTCGGCGATCGCCGAGGCGGGATCGGCCTTCTTGTCGCCGCACTTCCTGCCCGAACTCAACATCCACCTCGCGGCATCGGTGCCCAACTGCCCATACGTAGAGCACTTCCCGCTCATCGACGACGTTCTCCTCGAAACGATCGAGATCCGGAACGGGCGAGCCGTTCCACCTGAACGTCCGGGACATGGGCTCCTGTTCGACCCGGACGCCCTCCACCGGTACGCCCACCTCAAGTGACACATAGGAAACCAGCGAAGGAGTCGCACATGTCGCAAGCATTTGCTTCCTCGGGCGACACTGCCCCCAAGGTCGAGACGTTGGAGACCGTTGGCGACGGCATCTGGGCCCTCACCGCAGAAGGCGACCCGAACGTCGGCGCCATCGAGGGCGAGGACTTCCTCGTCGCGTTCGAGGCGCGTGCCACCCCGCTCATGGCACGGCGGTGGCTCGAGAAGCTGCGTGAGCACACGGACAAGCCGGTCAAGTACCTGGTGCTGTCCCATTATCACGCCGTGCGCGTGCTCGGGGCAGCGGCGTTCGACGCCGAGGAGATCGTGGCGTCCGCAGAGACCAAGCGGCTCATCGGCGAACGCGGGAAGGAGGACTGGGACGTCGAGTTCGGCCGTATGCCGCGGCTGTTCGACGGATATGAGGAGATCCCTGGGCTGACCTGGCCGACCAAGACGTTCGACCAGCACCTCAGCATCGATCTCGGCGGCACCCGGGGCACCGTGGAGCTGTCCTGGTTCGGCAACGGCCACACCTCCGGCGACATTGCCGCCTACGTCCCGTCGCAGAAAGTCCTGTTTGCGGGCGACCTCGTAGAGAACGGATCCGCCGTCTACACCGGCGACGCCTACCACCAGGACTGGATGACCGGAACCCTGGACAAGGTCGCGGAACTCGATGTCGAGGTGCTGGTCGGGGGCCGAGGGCACATCGCCCACACCAAGGACGAATCGCAGCGCGCGATCGAGCTCACCAGGGACTTCATCCGCCGAATGTTCACGGCCGTGGAGAAGGTGAAGAACGCCGGCAGCGACATCAAGGACGCTTACCTGGCGGCCCGTGCCGAACTGCTGCCGGACTACGGTGGAATGCCTGTGTTCGAACACGCGATGGTCTTCGATGTCCAGCGTGTCTGGGACGAACTCGATGGCAAGCGCCCCGCCATTTGGACCGTCGAGCGGGATCACGAAGTCTGGGACCGCCTCACCAAGTGATCACCGAGCTTCCTCAGCGTTGCCCCTCCACGGTGAGAACGGCTTTGGCGATCGGCGCTCGGCCGGGCAGGGCGGGTGAGAGCCGCAGCAGCCGGCCGCCCGGATCGGTGACCATCTGCACGTTCACCCGTGTCGACGGTGCTTGACGCCCCTCTGTTCCTCAAGCTGTGATCATCAGGAGCGCTGAAGTGTCAGGCTGCTGGTGGCGCGGGGGAGTAGTCGGCCCCTCCGTCGCTGACCCGGTGGCACTGGGCGAGCATGCCGCTCAGCAGGACGAAGTCCGCGTCGGCCTCGCACAGGACCTTCAGCAGACCCGGCGCACGTTCGG
Source organism: Streptomyces sp. NBC_01478 (assembly GCF_036227225.1). Lineage (GTDB taxonomy): Bacteria > Actinomycetota > Actinomycetes > Streptomycetales > Streptomycetaceae > Streptomyces. The sequence continues at coordinate 12,016,775 of NZ_CP109444.1, forward strand.
CGAGCAGGTGATGACCGCGCTGGTGTAGGCGTGGGCGGTGGACTCGCTGATCCCGAACCCGGCAGCGATCTTCGTTAGGATGGCGTGTTCGCACAGGTACATCAGCGTCACCACCGCGCGCTGAGACGGACGGACGGGTGACGACGAGCATGGCGACCCACTCCATGAGCGCATGGGGCAGGTCGAGTACGGCAGGACGGATGACCAACGAGGCCCCCGAACAGCATGGTTGAGACGTCAGACATCTCGACCAACAGCCCGGGGGCCTCGCTCGTTGCGCTTCGTGGACCGTCACCTGACCGGTGGCCAGCTCGAAGAAGCTCAGTCACGGAGCAGTGCTCCCGGCCGACGGCGGCTGCATCGCCTCCTGAGCTGCGCCAGCTCAGCCGCCAGGGCGGGCAGGTCCTCACAAATTGGAGTTGACGCTCCATAAATGCCGTGACAGGATCCCAGAATGGAGTGAATACTTCATTATCGGGTTCCTTTGCTTCGCGCCGGGCCCGCACACCCCCTCACTCCGCTGATACGAAAGGTCCCCTTGTGAACAGCACCCAGACGATCGCCGAGCAGGTCGTGACGTTCAAGGAGCACCTGGCCTCCCAGGCGCCCGCCGTGGTTCTGGGTCGTTTTGACGAGGAGCAGGCCGGTCTCGACCGGGCCGGCATCCCCTCCGGAGTAGCCCAGCCCGGGGCGGTCATGCCCGACGGCGATCTGCTCGACGCGCACGGTGCTCCGACCAGCCTGGCCAAGGCCCGTGATGGCAAGCCGGCCGTCGTCGTCTTCTACCGCGGCGCATGGTGCCCCTACTGCAACATCGCCCTGCGCGCTTACCAGGAGCAGGTGGTCCCGGCCCTGAACACGCGCGGCGTTGTACTCATCGCGGTCAGCCCTCAGAAGCCGGACGGCTCACTGTCCGTCAGGGAGACGAATGAACTGACCTTCCCGGTGCTGTCCGACCCGGGCAACCAGCTCGCCACCCCGCTCGGCATCCTCACCCACCCCACCGACGGCGCCCGTGAGTCCCAGGCCGCACTCGGCCTCGATGTGGCCGACGGCAACGGCGACGGCACTCCCAACCTTCCGATGCCCACGACCGTCCTGGTCGACGCCGCCGGCACGATCCGCTGGATCGACGTCCACCCCAACTACACCTCCCGCACCGAGCCGCAGTCGATCCTCGACGCCGTCGCGTCGCTGCTCGCCTGACACCCGTACACGCGGGGACCGGGCATCCCTCCTTCTTCTCAGGAGCGGACGCAGCCATCCGTCTACTTTGCCTCGCCAATGCAGGCCCGGCAGTCTCACCAAGAGTCAGGAATGCCCAGGCCAAAGCTCCAGGGCGGGCAGACGCAGCACCACATCGGGCGGGCCGGTGAAAGCGCGCGGATCATCCGGCGCCAAGCCGGCCACGTCGCAGCAGTACGCGATCGCGTTGTGCAGGTAAAGGCAGGATCGCAGGATCTCATCGCTTGGATCATCGGATGCGGCCTGACCGCCTCCCGGGCGGAGGTCCCAGTCCAACTCGACGCCGTCGCGGAATCTGCTGCCTTGATTACCGCTCTTCGGGTTGGCGTACATACCGTATCCCGCGGTGCCGGCGGTGAGCAGCGCCATCACACCCGGGGCGGAGGCGGTGTATCCGGCCCATTGCGTGACCACACAGCCGCCCGGAACGTCGGTGACGCCCACGGTGTCCGTGACTTCGTCCTCGGTCATGCCCGCCTCCCACGGGTCCATCAGCCATTCGTCGAAGTTGTCGATCCTCACGGGTTGGCCTTGGAGTCGGTGGGCCGCCTCGGCGCAGCTGATGCCGGCGACACAAGCGATGCTCATCCCGTCGAGGGCCACATCGGCCAGGACGTCGATGAGGCGACCGGCGCGCAATACGGTTGCCTGTTCCTGCTCACTGAGGCCCACCGTCGACGGGGCTGGCCCGAACAGGTCGGGTTCCGGACCCGCCAGATTGAGTCGGCCGGGCGACCAGCCGTTCATCTGCGGCCGCCACGGGTCCGCGCCGGCAGAGACCAACCTCAGGGCCATCTCGCGCTCGCGGTACATCACCGCCTCGAACAACGGCGTACGCCCGTACCACAATGCGTCGATGTCGACCGCAGCTCGGATCAGTTCTTCGAACACGTTCATCGGCATCCCGAAACTGGCCGCCTCATGCAGTTCGCCCTCGTTCACATGCCGAGTATGGCCGGTATAGCCTTCCGGCGACCTCACCTGTTTGCGTGGTGTAGCCGTCGGCGGTGACGTGGTGTGATCTCGAAGATGGCGCCCGGGCAGGGGCGACTCCAACGGCGCTTCAACCGTTGCGTTTGAGTCTTGAGTCACAGGTCAAGCGCTGGTGCGTGACGCAATGGGACGTCCTGATAGATCAGCTTGCGTCGAGGAAGAAGATCATCGGGAGTCCCGTTGCAGGAGAAGTCCGTCATCACGCGCACGGTCGAGGCGGCCGGGGGTGTGCACGCCCCCGGCCACTTGGGCGAGTTGACCCAGATCGTTGACTCCGGGTCGACCCGATGGCCAACATGCTGCCCTTCCGCAACCCGCGGCCGCACCTGCGTCGGCATCGCGCGCGGCTTCCAGAAGCGTTGGCTGAGATCATGGGCCAGGCGTACGGAGTTGGTGGAACCGTCTCCGACGCAAGCGACAATGACCTGCGCAACCGCCTGATCTTCGAAGAGCACTGGCAGACCCTCAAGAAGGCGCAGACGACCGAGGCCTTCTCGCACTCCGGTACCCAACGGACGATTCCGGTGAAGGACCTGGAGTTCGCCTACCCCGAACTGGCTCTGACAGGCGCGAGTTACTGACCTTGGCGTTGGAGTGGGTACCCAGGGTCAAGGGCCGGCCTGAGAGATCCCCGGCAACGCCCCGGTGCGGTCCTCGACCTGCTCAACGTGGAGGGGGCTGCAGCCGGTCTGCGGCGAGTGCGCGTGCCCTGCGTCCGCGTGTTCAGGAGGCGAGGGTCGCCAGCTCCACTCCCGCGTGGAGGAAAGCACCGACGGCGAAGTCCGCGGTGGTGTCGTAGGTGACGGGTTGGCTGGAGTCGGGGCGGTCGCCGACGCCTTGGACGTAGCCGAGGACGCCGTCTGGGTGGACGGCGGTGGTGACCAGGCCGTTCCAGGCACGGGCGGCGGCTGGCAGGTAGGTGGCCCGGTCGACGAGGGCGGTGGCGACGGCGTAGGCGACGGCATAGGCGAAGAAGGACGTGCCGCTGCTCTCGGGGCCGGGGAAGTGGGTGGGGTCGGCAAGGTTGACGTTCCAGAAACCGTCGGGACGCTGGACCGGGGGGAGGGCGGTCACCAGGCGTGTGAGGGTGTCGCGGTATTCGGCGGTGTTGGACTGGGCGGGCGGCAGGGCCTTGAGGGTCTTGACGTGGGCGGCGGCCACCCAGCCGTTGCCCCGCGACCAGACGACGGGCTTGCCCGAGGGCGAGACGATGTGGCCGGGCAGGAAATTCTTGTCGCGGTACCACAGGCCGGTCGCCGGGTTCAGCAGGCCGGGGCCTCCCTCGGCGTGCTTGGTGTGCTGGTACAAGCTGTACAGCTTCTGGTGGTAGCGGGCGTCACCGCGCAGGGTGCCGAGGCGCGCGAAGGGCGGCATCGCCATGTGGAGGGCGTCGGCCCACCACCAGTCGTCGTTCTTGTCGACTTGGTCGGTGTAGGTCATGCGGTGCAGCGAGGTCTCGATCGCGCTGATCTTGTGCGGGTCGGGTTCCAGCGCGTAGAGGTCGAGATACGCCTGTCCGGCGTTTTGGTTGTCGGCGATCCGGGTGCTGGAGCCCCCGTTGAGGGCGTAGTTGTTCTGCTCGGCCCAGGACCGGGCGTAGGCAAGGTAGCGGGCGTCTTTGGTCAGGGAGTACAGGGACAGCAGGCCGGAGAAGAAAGTCGCGTTGGCCCACTGGTTGTTGCCCGGGTTGGCGTGGGCGGCGATCCAGTGGTCGGCGACTCGGCGCAGCACGGTGATGATCGCGGCGCGCGAGGGCAGAGTGGACGAGGGCACGGTGGCGGGGGTGGCCATTGCGCGCGGCCCTGCGATGCCGGTCAGGGCGGACAGCCCCACCGCGGCGAGCGCGCTGCCGCCCGTGGTGGTCAGGAAGCGTCGTCGGTCCATGTCCTTGTCCATGGAGGCCAGGGCCTTTCATGTTTGAGGAGGGGCGGATTTCCCGGAGTTGGGGGGAGGGTTGGCTGCTGCTGTGCAGGAGCCCCCTTACGGGAATCGGCGCGGCGGATCGCCATCGGCCGTGCAGGGCGAACTCAGTTGGGGTTGCGGACATTGGTGAGGGTTTCCCAGGCCACGAAGAGGTTGTTCGTGCCGGCCGGGCGGTTTCGCTCGGTGAGAGTCTGGGTGTTGGCCATCGCGACGCCGTGGAGGGTGTTCAGTGTGTTGAAGCCGACCTCGGTGATGGGGCCGAGTCCGAGTTTGAGAGTGCCGCCGCACACGGTGGACGGGATGGCCGCGCCGAGTTCGTACTTCGACTGGAAGCCCAGTGCCTGCCGTAGCCGTTCACCGACCTGCGGATAGAGGTCCTGCCCCTGGATGCGGGCGGTCTCCAGGACGTGGGAGATCGAGGAGATGCCGTAGCCGGTGTGGGTGAGGTCGCGGCAGGTTTCCTGGGTGATGCCGGTGGTGAAGGTGCTTGCGCCGAACCAGAAGCTGACGATCTGGTCGCGAGTGGTGAGGTGCTGGCTGGGCACGGTCTTGGGCAGCGCGCCGTCCGAGGAGAGGTACACGAAGGCGGGGACGCGCTGCAGGTAGTGGCCGATCGCGGTGTCGTAACTGGTGTGGTCGTCGAGGAAGACAGAAATGCTGACGGCCGCCTCCAGCATCGTCAGGTCCCAGTTGCCGGTGCGGTTGGAGCCGTTGACGACCAGCGGGAGGTAGACGGTGCGCAGCATCGTCGCGAAGCGGCCGGCGTTGGGCCAGTTACCGCGCACGGTCTTGATGATTTCGGCTGCCTTGGGCCAGGAGGAGCCCGTCCAGCCGGTCTGCAGTGGGGCGTTGTCGTTGGTGTGGTTATGGATGGTCGCGGACCAGGCGTCCATGAGCTGGATCGCCTTCTGTGCGTAGCGGTCGTCGCGGTTGATGTACCAGGCCAGCGCGTCGGTGTACGCGGCTATCGCGTCCTCGCGTTCGTCGGTACAGCCGTTGTTGGGATTCGAGGAGGGGCCGCACTCCACGGTCGCCCGGGGTTTGGGGCTGCGTGACAGCGAGGCGTAGGAGCTGGCCATCATGCTGTCGTACGCGGTCTTCCACGGCTGGGCCCCCGCCTGGACCTTGGCCCGTACGAAGTCGAGCTGGGCGGAGTCAAGGTTCACGCCCGGGTGCACGAACGCCGCGGGCGATGCGGCAACGGCTGCGGCTTTAACGGTGCCGGGCTGAACGGTTGTGGCCCGCGTGGCGGCTTCCGGCGTGGGTGCCGGGGAAGCCGAGGCGGGAGCTATGACGGCTGCGGCCGCCACAGCGCCGAGCACGGCGGACAGGCAGGCGAACCGGGAGAGGGCTGTTAGGCGCATGGGGGGATGGCCTTCCATGAGGCGACTGCCGCTACGGAATTCCTATACGTGAACACTGAATGCGATGGTGAACCGTCGATGCCGGAAGGTAGTCGCGCGGGGACGAGGGCGTCAAGGTCTAGACCAACATTGCGGGGAGCCCGCGGCTGCACCATCACGCGTCCCGCGTAGTCCAGGACGCCAGGGCACTACGCGCACCACGTAGTCCGGGACGCCAGGGCACTACGTGCGCCGCGGGCGTTATCGAGGGCCATGCCGACAACGCCGACCGCCCCCAGAACTCGACCTGCGTCAACGCCGGCAACACCATCGGTGACAACCTGATCTTCAACATCATGCAGGCGCTCGTCGACGGCGGGGCGATCAGCATGGAAGGGCCACCAGGCGCAGTACGTACACCAGGCCGACGGCACGATCGACGCTGCGGCTGCGCTCGCCAACGGCCCTGGTACTGGCACCGCGCGGGCGGGCGGCCTGAGCGTGATCAGGCAGGCACGAGGAAGGACTCGACGTGGTCCAGCATCGTGTCCAGCCCCGCCTCAAGCGCCGCGGTGTCGCGACGGATTTGGGTGAGCAGCAGGCCGCCCTGAAGCGTGGTCAGCAGCGCCAGCCCCAGTCGCTCCGGGTCGGCGTCGGCACGCAGTTCACCACGATCCTGCATGGCCCGCAGGCCATCCACGACGGACTTTTCCCACAGCGCGAACCCGGCCGCGACCTCCTTGCGGGCATCAGGGTCCGTTTCAGCCAGCTGACTGCCGAGAGTCCCGATGGGACAGCCTCCGACGTAGTCCAGCGAGCGCTCCAGGTCGACAGCGAAATCCCGCCAGGCCCGCAGCGCCTCCATGCTGTCGAGGCGGCTGTACCGAGGCCGGGCGGCCCCGAATCTGCCGAGCACCTGCGCTGTATGGACGGCGATGACTGCCTTTACCAGGGACTTCTTGTCCTTGAAGTAGTGGTAGATCTGCGAAGGGTTCACCTCCGCGGCTTCCTGTACGTCCTCGATGCTGGTGCCGGCTACGCCGCGCTCGAACATCAGGACCGCCGCAGCAGCCGCGATCCGGTCGCGCGTTGCCTGACCCTTGCGCGTTAGGCGCGGGACAGCGGTACCGACCTCATCAGTGTGCACGTCACGAGGGTAAGCATTTTGGAGCAAGCATTACAAACTCCTGACGAGACGCCCGATCGTCCGCGGTGTCTCGATTTCCGGCGGTCGGGCAGTTCATCTGGCGCGAAGGGGTCACCCCTCACGACGACGCTTCCGTGGCGAGTGTCCGCAGTCGGCATGACCGGTACGTCCGGTGCCTCATGCCGTGCCCCAGTCTGCCGGTCTCACGAGCGTGGCACCTCAATTGCGTTGTCACCGCAGTTCGAGTCCGCCGTCGATGGTGATCACCTGGCCGGTGACCCAACTCGAACCTGGTGATGTCAACTGCACGATCCAGCCGGCGATTTCTTGGGCCTCTCCCCGGCGTCCCAACGGAATGTTTGTCCGTTGCTGAGCTTTGACAGTTTCCGCCTCGTCGTGTGACAGACCTGAGGCTGTCAAGACTTCGCTCTCCGTGGGGCCGGGGGCTACGGCGTTCACTCGGATTCCGTGTGGCGCCAGCTCCAGCGCCCACGTCCTCGTCAGGTGCTCAAGTGCACTCTTCGCGGCGCCGTAATGTGCCGAGCCTGGGCTGGGGCGGTGACCGAACGTGCTGGAGACATTGACGACGCAGCCGCGTGTCTCGCGCAGCCACGGCAATGCCGCCTGGGTAAGGAGTGTCGGAGCGACGACATGAATCGCAAAGAGTTCGTCTACCTGTTCGGCGAGTACGGTGTCGAGGCCGGCGCGGATCGTACCGCCCGCGTTGTTGACCACAATGTCCACGCGCCCCCATAGGTCCACAGCCTTCCGCACAACCGCACCCGGAGCCTCGCGGTCTCGCAGATCCGCGGCGAACGGTTCGACGCCGCGGGCCAGTTCCGTGGTCCGTTGCAGCGCTTCGGCTCGACGCCCGACGCCAAGGATCCGCACGCCCTGATCAGCGAGGGCGATGGCTGTGGCACGTCCGATGCCGGAGCCCGCTCCGGTCACGATGGCCACAGGATGTTCCGTAGCAATCGAGTTCATGCGTGCTCCCCGTGTGGTGCCTTAGGTGAAGACGAGTTCACTGGTGATTTCGATCGCCGAGCCGATGCTCGACGCGACAGGACAGTGCCGGTGGTGGCGCTCATGGGCGCGTTCGACTTTCTCGACCTCGATATTGCTGTCGCGCCGGAGTCGGTACGTCACGTGAATGCTGCGGATGCGGAGCACCCCGCGTTCCTTGACGATGACTCCCTCGGCTCGTGCCTCCAGCCTGCCGTTGTGAGTGTCCTGGCCCAACGCGAGCAGCATCCCTGAGAAGGTCCCGGTCAGGCAGCCGGCGGCCGCCCCGATCAGATAGTCGAGCGTCGTCGCATGCGGAGTCAGCTCGCTGTCGGGAATCTTGTAGTGCTCGGCGATCTCGTCACGCATGCCCATGGGGACTTCGCCGTCGACCGGCATCGTCACCAGCTTCGTTCGCCCGGGACTGGGCCGAACGGTGAATGTGGGACGTTGAACGATTTGCTCTTCCGCCGTCTGTGTCATCAGGTCCTCGCTTCCATCTCGGGCTCGCGCGCCAGGGCCTGCTGCCAGGCGGCACGGATGCGGTCCATCCAGGATTCGTCGGACGACCCGGCCTCGATTTCCCGCACAGCGGCCAGGTAGCAATCGGGGCGGACCAGATAGGCGGCGTCGCTCGGGTGGTGCAACGGATGCGGTGTGCTGCTTCCCTCGACCTGGAGCGTGAACAGCTGGACCACCCCTGACTCGTCAACCGAGTAACACCTCAGCGTGCCGGGGGAGGCGGCCTCTGTCCGGATCACGGTGAAGCGGCCGGCGGCGATCTTGCGGACCGTCGTGGGGACACCGTCATGGATCAGCCGGAAGTCCGGGATCATGGAACCCGGGCGTGGCAGCCGAGCCGTGGGGAGACACTCGGACGGAGTCGTCAGCGGCGACTGCGTGTAGGCATGCGGTTCGTAGAGCTTGCCGGAGTCGACCAGGTGCGCTTTCGCCGGATCATTGGCCGCCTGAGCGAGGGTTTTGTTTCGTTCGGCCAGCTCTTCCGGAGTCGAGGGCGTCATGAAGTTCATGGACTGGCCCGTGACGAGCACATGGTGAGCGGCGGCGGACTCGCGTTCCGTGGCATACGTGTCGAGGAGCCTGTCCGGCGCAGTGCCGGCCAGTACCCCGGCCAGCTTCCAGGCGAGGTTCTCGGCGTCCTCCATGCCGGAGTTCATCCCTCGGGCGCCGAACGGCGACACGACATGTGCGGCGTCACCGACGAGGAAGACCCTGCCCTGTCGAAACCTGGAGGCCTGCCGCTGCTGGAAGGTCCAGCCGTTGCAACGAAGGATCTCGATCTCGACCTCGTCGACCTGCGCGTGATCAAGGACAGCTCGAATACGCCTGGTCACGCCGCCAGAGGTGAGTTCTTTCTCGACGTCGAGCTCTGGCGGAATCTGCCAGTCCAGCCGCCAGACGTCCTCGCCGAGGCTGTGCATCAGCACGATGCCCTCTGGATAGAACGGTGGGGAGAACCACAGCCGCCGTTCCGTGGGGAAAGGAAGCTGTGCTCGAAAGTCCGCGACGAGGAAACGGCCGTTCGTCCGCCAGCCGTGGAAGTCGATCCCGAGCGTCTTGCGCGTCGGGCTGCCCACGCCGTCCGCCGCAACGACGTACGACGCGTTGAGCACGCGTGTGTGTCCCGAGCCGTCGACAACGCGGACCACGGCGTGATCGGCGCCCGCTCCGTCGTGGACGACTTCGGCGGACGCCCCGTGGAGGATGCGAACGCCCTCCTGCCGCGCGACGGCATCGTGCAGCAGTTCCTCGACCCGGTACTGGGCGAAGTTGATGAAGGGCGGATAGACGCTGGAGGCGTCCCTGTCGAAAGTGAGCCGGAGGATCTCCTCGTCGCCGTAGTAGGTCCGGCCGAGGGACCAGCTGCTTCCGCGTTCGAGGATCTCCTCGGCGATCCCCATCCGGTCGTAGAGAGCGATGATGTCGCGCTGGATAGTGACAGCACGTGACTGTCCGCAGCTCGGCGTTTCCCTCCGCTCCACGACGACGCAGCGCACGCCCGCGCGTGACAGTAGGAGTGAAGTCGCAATCCCGATGGGGCCCCCGCCGATGATGATGACCGGAAGCGCGACAGCCTTGTCGAGAGCCATTATGATCTCCGATAATCGGTTGCCTCGATCGTATATTGAGCATTAGCGCTCGCTGGTGGCTGGTTGTCAACCCGTCGGACGTGGCACCCCACATACCGGGCTGGAAGGAAGCTGCTGGTAAAACAGGACTGTCGTCCGCTCACGCGGCGGCGTCGAATAGGGGAAACCAGAGGAGGCGACCGTGGCTCAGGACGCAAAGGTGCCGACCGAGATCGCACAGACTCTCGACCGCGGCCTGCAGGTCCTCGAGTTCTTGGGCTCGTCGGTGAATGGGTTCACGGCCACCGAAGTGGCGCAGCAAATCGGTGTGCATCGCTCGATCGCCGCGCGACTGCTGGCCACATTGGCCAACCGCAAGTTCGCCACCCGGCTCGCGGATGGGCGCTACGTCATCGGGACAGGGCTGTTCAGCCTGGCCCGGATGGTCGCGCGCGATCTGGTTTCGGTTGCGACGCCCATGCTCCGCGATGCAACGGAGCGAGTCGTCGCCACCTCGGTACTCCACGTCGCGGACGGCGATGAGGTGGTGACCGTGCTCTCCATCGAACCGCCCTCGGCGAACTTCCGCGTCGGGATGCGCGTAGGCGCCCGAGGCCCACTCGACCTGGCGGCCCACGGGATCGCGATCCTTGCCGGCCGCCCATCGATGCTCGGCGAGCGACCAGAGGTCGCCCAGGCCCGGGAACGCGGCTACGCCGCCACCACGGGAGAAGTCGTACCCGGCTACACCGGGTTGTCTGCGCCTGTCTACGTCGGTGGCGAAGCAACGGCCAGTGTCGGCCTGGTGATTCCCGCATCCAGAGGCGTCGAGGTGCCAGAACTCGCGGTCGAGGTAGTCAAACTGGCCCAGGCGCTCTCGGTGGCCAACGGATAGTGACGCCCCGGGGTGCAGGCAGCCGGCCAGGTGCGTCTTGAGAAGTGGTGTTCGGACTCTTACCCGATGCGGGCCTTTGCCCTGGTGTCAGGACGAGCGGCCGGATGCGAGAGCGGCATCCGGTTGATCTCTGAGATGTCGAAGGCGCCGAGGAGACCAGCACGACGACCGGGCCAGACGGCTTCCCCTGCACGCCCTAGCCGTGGGAAACCTTGCCGCGGCGGGCCCCGATCTGTTGCGCGCGATGGTCAAAACAATCACCGACGCGCTCATGCCTACCGAGGCCAGCGCCGCTGCAAAGCGGATACGACCGGGCTGGCGTCTGCCTAACTAGCTGCACCTGGCCCGATGTGTCGTCGACGACGGCTGACGTCTGCGGCGAGCTGCGGAACGCTTCCAGGTCAGCCACGCCACCGCCTTACGCTGGCCGGACGCTTCCGACGCTACGGTCCAGCGGGGATACGCGACCGCGTCAGCCGCCTGAGATGCCAGCCCCGCCGCACCCCGGCCGCTGTCGAGAAACAGGTTGTACGCCTGCGGCTCGCCCACCACATTCTGCGCCGCCACGGCCTGCCTGCCCTGGCCACGCTGAACAGGGCCGCCGGCGAACCTGCACGCCGCTGCGAACGCTCCCGGCCCGGTGAACTGGTCCGCATAGACGTCAAGAAGCTGGGCCGCATCCCCGACGGCCGCGGCCACAAAACTCTCGGCCGCGCAGCCGGCCGAGCCCACCAGGACCGCTGCATCGGCAGCGGATGCGCTACCTGCACACCGCCATGACACCAGGACCTCGATCGTCCCTTTCGCGTACCGCCGCGCCGTCGCCTCGGGCGCTTGGAGCCTGGCTGAACGTCTCGGCCGGCGCGTGTGCGCAAGAGCCAGGAGAGCCCACTCGGATGCGGCACCAACCTCGCCCCTCAGGGTGCCGGTGTGCCAGGCACGCGGTGGCTGTTCGAGGGCGTGGGCGGGTGCCTCATCAGGCTTGACATGACCGACACGCCGTGGCATCTTCGGTTATCGGTTATGGTCATCGTTTATCGGTGAGGAGAAGTAATGAGCGACCCGCGCGACGACGAGTTGGCATCACTCACGAAGGAGCTGGACGACTTCGCGGCGGCGGTCAACCGACCGGAAAGCGCCAAGTCCGCCATCAACGATGCGTTCGACGAGATCGACAAGCGGGGGCTCGTTCCTGGTCTCAAGATCGGCGAGACCGCGCCGGATTTCACCCTTTCTGACGCCAAAGGCGACCAGGTGCGCCTGGCGGACCGGCTGTCGCAAGGGCCAGTGGTGCTTGTCTTCTACCGGGGTTCTTGGTGCCCGTACTGCAATCTCGAACTTCGCGCCTACCAACAGGCCCTCCCGCAGTTCCAGAAGGCCGGCGCATCCTTGATCGCGATTAGTCCACAGCAGCCCGACGACGCAATGAGCATGACTGAGAAACATGACTTGGAGTACGACGTGCTCAGTGATGTGGAACAGGGTGTCCTTGCTGCCTACAAGATCCGCTTTGACTTGCCACCGCATGTGACCGAGCACATGCTCGACGGCACTCTGGCCGCTCTTGCCAAGCAGCAGCCCGAGGGCCATTACAGCCTGCCTGTGCCCGCCACGTTCGTGCTCGATCAGCAGGGAGTCATCCGGGCGCGGCATGTTTCCATGGCCTACCGCACACGGATGGAACCGTCAGAGGCGCTTGAGGCTGTTCGAAAGATTCAGTCAGCCAAAGCTCGCTAGATCCCTTCGGTACAGGGCCGACAACTAGGCTGTCCTCCATTCGCCGACCTGATCGGTCTGTTTCGAACGGTCGTGTTGGATGGGGCGAGTTGGCTGGTGCGAAGGCATGCAGAAGGGGTCTCTGGGCGGCATGCGGGTTCTGCTGGGTGTTCGCAGTGAATGAAGCAGTCACGTCAGGCCAGGACAAGGCCATTGCGCTTCTATGGGTGAACGGCCTGTTCGCCAGAGAGACTTGCACGATGGTCTGACCCTGTTCACGGGGGCAGTCACCGGCAGCGGATGCGCGTCCCGGACAGATACCCAGGTTGTCGCGCCTCTTGGCCCAGGCATGAGCTACACGTGCAGGATCCGGGGACCAGTTCCGTTGGCCATGCCCGGAGGGGGCGAAATCCTCGACGAGTACGCCGAGGGGTTGGTCGTCGCTGGCATCGACTTGTCTCTGGTCGACCTGGCCAAGAACGCCGCAGACCCCACCGGCCACTACGCCGGGTCGGACGCCACGCGACTGCTGCACGACGACCGGCCCAGGCCGGCCGTGGTCCGGCCCGGCGAGGCTGGTGGCGGACCCTGCTTCGTCGACTTGGACGAGTCAGCAGACGGCGCCGCCGCTGAGGTTCCACTTTCACGGCCTTGGCATAGGGGCCGCGCTCGCCCATCTCGCCGCTCGGAGGCTCACGTGCCGGAGCATCTAGACCACCTCCAATGGCGGTGGCCGCAGCCGACTGCAATGCCGCCCAGCCGAGGCCAGACGGTCCGGCCTGCCGTTACCCAACATGCTGAGCCCGACGAGGCGTTCAGCGCCTGACCGTCGACACATCCGGAGGGCATCGTGGATCGTCGAGTGCTGGGGCTTGAGGGCTGGCGCGAGCTGATCGCCGCTGACCCGCATACCGCTCGGGAGCGCGCCAGGGACACGGCGCTGGAGAGTGCCGCGGACCTCGGAGCGTTCCTGAGCGTGGCGGAGCCCGGTTCCCCGCCGCCTCCGCGGCGGGCCCGGGGAATGAAGGGCATGCCCTTCGCAGTGAAGGACAACATCAACACTTCTTCGCTGGCGACAACGGGTGGGTCGGCTGTACTGGATGGATCGCTGCCCCGCGCGGACGCCGGGGTCGTTCAGAGCCTGCTTGACGAGGGTGCCTGGGTGGTCGGCAAGACCAATCTGCACGAGCTCGCCCTGGGAGTCACGTCGGAGAACGGGGCGTTCGCCGACGTACGGAACCCGTATGACGCCGGGAGATCGGCCGGCGGGTCGAGCGGAGGGAGCGCGGTCGCTGTCGCAGTCGGTGCTGCGGCGTTCTCCCTCGGCACCGACACAGGCGGGTCGATGACGATCCCCGCTGCGTGCTGCAGCGTTGTCGGGTACCGGCCGACCCGTGGCCGGTACCCCGTCGATGGGCTCCTGTCGATTTCCTGGACACGGGACAGCATCGGCGTGATGGCCACATCGGTTGCCGATGTGATCGCAGTTGACGCAGCGGTGACCGGTCGGCGTCCGAGCCAGACCCGCCGACACCGCCGCCCCCTGCGGCTGGGCGTTCCACATAACCGTCTGAGCGATCTTGACGACGACGTGGCCGTCGTCGTCGACGACGCCTTCAGCCGCCTGGAGGGGAGCGGGCTCGTCGAGCTGCACGAAGTGTCGACGGCCTCCCTTGACGCGCGCGCGTTCGAGCACGGCTTCGCGGTGGTCGCCTTCGAGGCCCCCCGAACTGTCGAGGCGTATCTGAGCGAACTGCGACCGCCCTACAACGGCCTGGACCTGGCGACGCTCGCATCCGGCGCACGGTCGGGCGACGTAAAGGCACTACTCGCACATATGCTGGCCGACCCCATCGGGCGGGACCGCTACCGCCGGGCCCGGGACGCGCGCGACGCCGTGCAGGCCGACTACGGGAGAGTGGCCTCCTCGACGCAACTGGACGCTCTGCTCTATCCGACCATCCCCTCCCGCCCTCCACTACTGGGGGGAGGCGCCGTCATGACGCACCGTAACCGGACTGTGGAGACCTTCCCCACGCTGACCCGGCACACCGAAGCCGGGGCGTTCGCCGGGAACCCGTCGATCAGCCTGCCCGCTGGCTGCGACCGCGGGGGACTACCAGTCGGACTCACGCTTGAAGGGCTGCGAGGCGCTGACGATCGGCTACTCGAAATCGCGGCCGTGACCGAATCGGCCCTGGCCGGTGCCGAAATGCCCGTCCTGACCGGGGAGAGATGACCCATGGCAGAGATCATCATGACTCACCGCATCGACGAGCTCCCGCTTGAGAGCGGCGAAACCCTGCGCGACGTCGAGATCCGCTACCGGACCTACGGAAGGCTGAACGCCGAACGCAGCAACGCCGTGCTGTATCCGACCTGGTTCCTCGGCCGGGACTCGGACAACACCTGGGCGATCGGGCCCGGGAAAGCGCTGGACCCTAACCGCTACTTCGTGGTCGTCCCGAACCTCATCGGCAACGGCATATCGACCTCACCGTCGCGCGCGGCCACCGAGCACAGCGGTGCAAACTTCCCTGTGGTGACCTACCGAGACCAGGTACAGGCTCAGTACGACCTCGTCCGGACCCTGGGGATCGAGCGTCTTCACGCCGCGGTCGGCTGGTCGATGGGCGCCGCCCAGGCACTGCATTGGGGCGTGGAGTATCCGGAATCGGTCGGCCGCGTCATGGCCTCCTGCGGAACTGCACGTACCACCGAACACAACCGTGTCTTCCTCGACGGCGTCGCCGCCGCGATCACCGCTGACTCCGACTTCGCCGACGGCCACTACCGGGAGCAACCGGTACGCGGCCTGCGCGCCGCCGGGCGCGTCTACGCTGGCTGGGCCTTCAGCCAGGCCTTCTACCGGGAGCAGGCGTATCACACACTCGGATTCAGATCCTGTGAGGAGTTCGTCGTCGGCTTCTGGGAGGAGATATTTGTACGGGACAGAGACGCCAACGACGTGCTGTCGATGATCGAGACCTGGAAGCGGGGCGATGTCGCGTCCGGCCCGCGCTTCGACGGCGACCTCGCAGCCGCACTGGGCACCATCACCGCGCCCACCCTGATCTTGGCAGCCGAACGAGACCTGTACTTCTGCGCCGAGGACCTCGAGTACGAAGCCTCGTGCATCCCCGGTGCACGCTTCGAAGTGCTGCCCGGTGTATGGGGGCACGCGGCCGGGGCAGGGGTGAACCCGGTCGACAGCGCAGTCGTCGACCGGCTGACCCGCGAGCTGCTGGAACAATGACCGAGATCTCTGCCCCGCTGCACGGCAGTGTCCGAAACCAGATCGCCCGAGGGACAGGGCGGATCGAGACGGTGGATGCCGATCCGGCCGGGTGGGAGAGCGTGATCGGCGAGACGCTCGTCGATCTGGAGTCCCTGAAGCCGGCCGCACGGCAGTTCCTCTGCACGTTGACGACTCGTGGCGCAGGTGGACATCTCGCTGTCCGACACCCGCAGCCAGCACACTCCCACTGCCGTGGTTGCTGCATGTATCCTGGGAGCCACCGTCTGTGAGGCATTAATCGGCTGGCAGTAGTCGAGAGTCTTTCCAGCCAACGGATTGCTTTACGCACGAAACTCCCACGGCGCACACTGGCTCCATGGGAATTCTCGTTGCCCGCGGCATGGACGAGTGGGCCCAGGTGATTTCGGAGAGCTTCGTTCCGCTGTCGCTGGGCACCATGGCGGGCGCCTTCAAGGGTTCGGTGCACTCCAACGCGCTGGGGCCCGCCGTGACGCTCTCCGCGGTCAAGGTGCAGGGCTACTCCGTCGCCACCCGGACCTCCAGGCTGGTGCGCACCCAGCCGCGAGACGACTTTCTGTTCTCCCTTCATCTCGACGGTGAAGGCGCCCTGGTGCAGGACGACCATGAGGCGGTGCTGGCGCGCGGGGGCGGGGTGCTGTACGACTCCGCGCGGCCCTACCAGCTGCTTTTCCCAACCAGCCATCGTCAGCTGGTGCTGCAAATTCCCCGGCAGCATTTGTGTGACCGGGTAGGCCGCGTAGCGGAGGTGTGCGGGCGGGCGCTGCCCCCCGGCGGCCCTGGCGTCCGGGCCCTGGCTGCCTATGTGCGCGAACTCGCCGAGACCTGCGAGAACCTCGCCAGTACTCCTCGGGCTGAGCTGGGGGTCACGACCGTCGACCTTCTGGCCATCGTCCTGCGTGCGGCTGTCGGCGATGACGCCGGCCCGCGCGGATTCCCAGGGCGGGCCGCCTTGTTGGCATCGATGCAGACGTATGTACGCGATCACCTGTCCGACCCTCGTCTGACACTGACGGAGCTGGCCCGGTTCCATGGTGTGTCCGTGCGCTACACCAACGAGTTGTTCGCCGCTGAGGGTTCCTCTCCGGCCGCGTTCATCCGCGCAGAGCGACTGCGTGCCGCGCACCGCCTGCTGGCCGACCCCCGGTACTCCGCGCTTACGGTCTCCACCGTCGCGACCCGCTGCGGCTTCGGCGATCGCACCACGTTCACTCGCGCCTTCGTACGGGCGTATGGCCTGCCGCCAATCGCCTTTCGTGCGGCGCACGGCTACGAGCCTGAGCAGCGCGGTCCAGCCCGTCGCCGGTGACCGCAACTGAGCCTCTTTCATCCTGAATAGTCGCAGGTCATGAGTGTGTGGATGGCTTGGACGGTGCGGCTGATGCGGCGGGTGGAGGAGCGTGCTCTGCGCATGATGTGCCAGGACTTGAGTAGGGCGAAGGCGCGTTCGCCGGGGGCTCGGAGCCGGGCGTGGTCGCGGTTGAACTGCTGGTAGTGCTCGGGCTGTTCGTTGTGGTGGTAGTAGGGGGTGCGGAAGGTGGCGCCGGCGCCCTGGTAGGCGCGGTCCGCCAGCACGAGGATCTGCCGGGTCAGGCAGGCCTGGACGATGCCGTGGGCGCGGGCCGAGGTCAGGTCATGTGTGCGGCCGGGTGTCGCGCGGGAGAACCACAGCGGTGTGCCGTCAGGGCGGGCGATGACCTGCACGTTCATGCCGTGCTTCTTGTGTTTCTGCGAGTAGTACGGCTGATCGGCGCGGACGCGGTCGGTGGGGATCAGCGTGCCGTCAACGATGACGTGGTCGCCCTCACCGAGGCCGGTGAGGGCTTCATGGAGGCCTGGGGCCCAGGAAGCCAGCACCTCCAGGGCCTCGTCCACGTAGCGCCAGGCGGTGGCCTGCGATATGGCGAACCCGGCGCCGAGCTGGGCGAACGTCTCGTTTTTGCGCAGGTGGACCAGTGTGAGCAGTGCCTGGTCGAAGCAGCGGAGCTTCCGCCAGCGGGTGTTACGTGCGCGGCGGTGCTCGTACAGCAGCCAGGCGACGTGCTCAACGAGCTCATGCGGGACGTCGAGGGTGGCAGGATACGGAACCAACAGGGCCCCTTCGGTCGCCGGTGTGCTGAGTGGAATCACCACGCCAACGACGAGGGGCCCTGCCTCGTCACCACAGCCACTGACCAGCCCATTTCACCCGCCAGCACAGGATGAAAGAGGCTCACTGACCGCCGAAAACGCCGCAAACTCGCGCGCACAACGCCGCATCGACTGGTTCGCGCACGCCTACGGTTTTGGCCACCTCAATAACACCCACTCGCCCGGAGGCCGCCATGTCGTCCGTTTACCGTGTCGCAGCCGTGCAGGCCGAGCCCGTATGGCTCGACGCCGGCGCCACAGTTGAGAAGACCATCGGACTCATCGAGGATGCAGCGGCGCAGGACGTGGCTCTCCTCGCCTTTCCCGAGGCATGGATCCCGGGCTACCCACTGTTCCTGTGGCTGGGCGCGGTGGCTGGGCAGGTGCCGTACGTCGCCCAGTACCACGCAAACTCCCTCACCCTGGACAGCCGTCACCTCACAGCGATCCGTGAGGCGGCCCGCCGCACAGGTGTGACCGTCGCTCTCGGCTACAGCGAGAAGGACCACGGCAGCCTCTACATAGCGCAGACCATCATCGGCCCCGACGGCGGTGTCCCGCTGCACCGCCGCAAGCTCAAGCCCACCCATGTCGAACGCAGCCTCTTCGGTGAAAGCGACGGCAGCCACCTCAAGGTCATCGACACCCCGCTCGGTCGGCTCGGCGCGTTGAACTGCTGGGAACACCTCCAGCCGCTGAACAGGTACGCCATGTACGCCCAGCACGAGCAGGTCCACATCGCAGCCTGGCCCGCCTTCGGCCTGTACAAGGGCATCGCCTATGCCTTCAGCGCCGAGGCCAACCTCGCCGCAACGCAGAGCTACGCCCTGGAAGGCGGATGCTTCGTCATCGCCCCGAGCCAGATAATCGGCGAACGGGCCATCGAGACGTTCGCGACCAACGACGAACAGCGTGCTCTGCTCACCACTGGCGCCGGCAACTCCCGCATCTACGGCCCCGACGGATCGCCTCTGGGCCAAAACCTCGACGAGTACACCGAGGGGTTGGTCGTTGCCGACATCGACTTGTCTGTGATCGACCTGGCCAAGAACGCCGCAGACCCCACCGGCCACTACGCCAGGTCGGACGCCACGCGACTGCTGCACGACAATCGGCCCAGGCCGGCCGTGGTCCGGCCCGGCGAGGCTGGCGGCGGACCGTACTTCGTCGACCTGGACGAGTCGGCAGACGGCACCGCCGCTGAGGTTCAGCTTTCAAGCCTGGCCTGATCTCGTGTGGTGAGCGCGGCTTTCACGGCCTTGGCATGGGGGGTCGCGCTCGCCCATCTCGCCGCTCGGAGGCTCATCCGCTTCCGGGAGGCAGGGAACCTAACACCAGATGACGACTGCCGGGAAAAGAAAGTCAGTTTGGATCATTGTCCGTCGTATGGATATGCCGGAGGGCCGCGCTTTGGACATCGCTTTGACCATGCCATTCCATACTGCCGCCGCTACCAAAACAAGTGTTCCTCACATCCCTCGCACCCCCCGAGGGGGATCGTCATGTACCTCGCCGAAGCGCCTGTCGCATCACCCAGACCCACCCCCACCGAAGTCGCATACGCCAGCCCGGGCCAGCAGGCGCTGCTTGCCCTGCCCGCCACTGCGGCCTGCGTACCCGTAGCCCGTCGCTGGGCCGCCGTGCTGCTCAACTACTGGGGAGTGCTTCCGGATGACGAAGATTCCGCCCTCCTGATCATCGGCGAACTCGCCGCCAATGCCGCCCTTCACGGGCGCGCTGACATGACGCTGCTGCTCTGCCTCGACGGCCGGACGCTGCGCATCACGGTTGCCGACTCCGGGGCGCCAGCGTCCCGCGTACGCGACGGCATCGATGCCGATGACTACGGCCGAGGCTGCGAGCTTGTTCGCCTGCTTTCTGAGTGCATGGCCGTGCAACGGACAGCCCAGGGCTGGATAGTCCAGGCCGTAGTGCACTGCTGGTGACCAGTGCTCAGGAACACGCCTACGCAGGCAGTGGATGGTAGCCATGGCGCACGTGGGGTGCTGATGCGATCACGTGAGCAGGAGGGTTGAAGGGCGGCACGCCTCTCAGGTGTGGATTTCCGTTCCGGGAAAGGCCACGCCGGTGATAAGACTGACCAAGACGCCTCGGTTCGCTATTGAACGTCAGAATTAATAAACCCGGCTATATTGTCTGCAAGTTTAACGCGTTTGTTCGTCTCATATAGAATGGGCGGCCCGCTGGTGCTTTGAGCGAGCGATTGTCCAGGGTCAGGTGTGAGTGCTTTGCTGGGCAGGGTTGGCGGCAGATGGTGCGGATGCCAGCCCAGCGCCTCAGGGGCTCGTGGCGGATCGAGCAACTCGACGGATGCGCCGCAGGAACAGGCCGTGTAGCCGTGTCCGTGTCACCGGTCTTGGTTAGCGTTCCGTCGGACCTCGATGACCGGTAGAGACTTGCGTGGGGTGGCACCGGTTGGGACGTTCGCGAGACGTCGTCCGGTAGTTCGACGTACTTGCCCCACAACGCCGAGAGCGCGCCCGTATCCGCAGCGAAAAGGGCATCCGCCGGGGCGGACACCCCTTCGCCCCGGCTGCGTGACCGAACCCGGTCGAACCCTATGCGGTCGGAGCACCAGCAACCTGGGACAGCTGCAGCGGGGCAGCAGTCTTCGCCCGTACCTCCTCCTCGGTGACGCCCGGAGCGAGATCTACTAGTCGCAGGCCGTCCGGATTCACATCGATGGTGGCGAGATCTGTGATGATGCGGCTGACCACACCGGTGCCGGTCAGCGGCAGGGTGCACTCTTGGACGATCTTCGGGCTTCCGTCCTTGGCGACGTGGTCCGTGAGCACGACAATCCGGCGGGCGCCGACCACGAGGTCCATGGCCCCGCCCATGCCTTTGACGAGGGCACCCGGGATTGTCCAGTTCGCCAGATCGCCCTTTGCGCTGACCTGCAGGGCCCCCAGGACGGCGATGTCGATGTGGCCGCCGCGGATCATGCCGAAGGACGTCGCGGAGTCGAAATAGCTGGCACCGAGGTTGACGGTGACGGTCTGCTTGCCCGCGTTGATCACGTCAGCGTCCTCCTCGCCTTCCCAGGGGAACGGGCCGAGGCCGAGGATGCCGTTCTCGCTCTGCAAGGTCACTTGGATGCCGTCGGGAATGTGGTTGGCCACGAGAGTCGGAATGCCGATCCCCAGGTTGACGTAGTCTCCGTCGTTAAGTTCGGCAGCTGCGATCGCCGCCATGTCGTCACGTGTCCGGGGCACGAGTCTTCCCTCCTAGGCTTCGACGGTCATGCGGAGGCGGACCGTGCGCTGCTCGATTTCCTTGCCCCGATCCCTCGCGGCCACCACATGCCTGACGTAGATGCCCGGGGTGACGACCGATTCGGGGTCGGTGAACTCCTCGGACAGCTGCTCTGCCTCTGCAACAGTCACCCGGCCGCACGTGGCCACGAGGGGGTTGAAGTTACGTGCAGACGCCCGGTACGTCAGGTTGCCGGCCTGGTCGGCGGTATGGGCGTGCACGAGCGCGAGGTCAGCGACGATCGCCCGCTCCTGAACGTGGAGGTGCCCGTCGAACTCGGCGTGCGGCTTGCCTTCGGCGACGGGCGTGCCCACGCCGGTCCTTGTGTAGAAGGCCGGGATCCCGGCCCCGCCCGCCCGCATGCGCTCGGCGAGCGTGCCCTGTGGGGAGAACTCCACGTCGAGGGCCTTGTCCAGGTATTGCTGGGCGAACAGTTTGTTCTCGCCCACGTACGAGGCAATCACCTTGACCACCTGACGATTCTCGAGCAGCAGGCCGAGGCCCTTGCCGTCGACCCCCATGTTGTTGGACACGATCGTCAGCGCCGTGACGCCGCTGTCCCTTACGACCTCGATGAGGTCGTAAGGGACGCCGCAGAGACCGAACCCGCCGACGGCGATCGTCATCCCGTCGGTCAGCACGCCGGCCAAAGCCTCTTCCGCGTTCGCGCGTCGCTTGGACAATTCGCCCACCTTCCGCCTTGGTCGTTCACTCTCCGAGCGCTGGAGAGTCAAGCTCTTCGATCCCTTACTGGGCAAGAACCTGCGCATTTATCGAGCAAAGCGATTGACCTGTGAGCGGAGAGCGGGCATGGCGTCCACTCAGTGAACGTACGATGAGGTGCATGGACGCGACCCCGGCAGCTCACCTCGTCGGTAGGGTCAGCGCAGTTCTGCGCGCGCTGTCGACGGTCAACGAGGCCGGTGCGGGCACGGCCGTCCTGGCGAAGGCGACAAGCCTGCCCAGACCGACCGTGCATCGGCTGCTCGTCTCGCTCGCGGAGGAGGGGTTCGTCGACCGCGATCGACGCAGTGGGCACTGGTTCCTCGGCCCCGAGCTGTATCTGCTCGGCGGAGTGGCCGGCACTCGCTACGACATCACTCGCCATGCGCGCGAGAGCGTGCACCGGCTTGCGACCCTGACGGGGGAGAGCGCGTTCTTCTCGGCGCGGCGGGGCGATGAGACAGTGTGCCTTCTACGCGAGGAGGGGGATTTCCCCATCCGTTCCTTCGTGTTGTACGAGGGCGCGCGTTTCCCACTGGGCGTCGTATCAGCGGGCCTGGCAGTGCTGTCGTTCCTCGACGACGCAGAGATCGACGCCCATCTCGCGGGCCGGGATCTGGTCGGCCAGTGGGGCCAGGCACATGCTCCGGATGCGGTGCGTGAACGCATCCGGCAGACCCGGACCGACGGCTATGCCGTGAACCCCGGACTCGTCGTGGAAGGCAGCTGGGGCATGGCGGCAGCCGTATTCGACCATGCCGGACAGCCCGCGTGGGCGCTCACTCTGACCGGCGTGGAAACCAGGTTCCGCCCCGAACGCAGACCTGAACTCGGTGCGCTCCTGCTGCGCGAGGCGCATACCCTCGGCCGGGTGCTGACCAGTGGCGTCGACACCCAGCGGTGACCGCTGCGTGACACACGCCGCGGGACCTGATACCGGCCATGCGACTGGCCTGGCCGCGAGCACGGTGATCTGCGTCAACAACCCAGGTGGCGCCTCCCTACGTTCTACGGGCCGGGCTGGTCCGTCGCGACGCCAACCCGGCGTAACGAGAAGCCCCCTCGTCCACGAGGGGGAGGAGTCACCAGCGAGTACGAGAGCTGCCGCCGCCCATGGAGTTCTTCACGATCCTGTCCAGATAAAGAGCGAGGTCCTTGGGACGGGAGTACATCGGGCCGTGGCCGGTGGGCCACTCGACGGTCTCGGCGCCCATGCGCGCGGCGAGTTCACGCTGGGTCGCCGCGGGCAGCGCGCGGTCCTCGGTGGCGATCAGGTAGTGGGTGGGCAACGTCCGCCAGGCGGGGCTGCCCGAGGGCGCGGTGTCGATGCCGAGGCGGGGGAGCTTCTGTACGGCGGCAGCGAGCGCGGTGCGCTCCTCGGCGGCGTCTGCGGCCATGACCTTGCCGTACGCGCGACGGTCGATGTACGAGTGTTGGTCCTCGGTGGTCCTGATGTGCTCGGGAAGCAAGCTGCCGGTGCGGCGGCGGGAGATGTCGCTCACCGATTCACCCTCGTCGGGGGCGAAGGCAGCGACGTAAGCGAGGGCCGCGACACTGTCTTGGCCGCGGGCCGCGTTGGTGATCACCGCACCGCCGTACGACCAGCCGGTGAGCAGCACGGGCTCACCGGTGTCGAAGGTGGTCAGCACCCGCCGCACGGCCGCGATGTCGTCCTCCATGGACTGGAGCGACAGCTGGGCGGCGACGGGATCGTGGCCCAGGGCAAGCAGTTCGGTGATCGTCTCACTCCAGCAGGAGCCGTCGGCCCACAGGCCGTGGACCAGGACGATGGCGGTCATGGAGTCCTCCTCGTGAACGGTTGGTTGTATTCGGTCGGACAGCGGTAAATCAGATGCTGAGGGCGTATTCGCTTGAATCGGCTGGTTGGTAGAGGCGTTGATGTTCGCGGGTGACGTGGTAGCGCCAGTGGGTGTCGAAGTCGCCGTTGCTCTGGTCGGCGCGCAGTCGGAGGACGGCTTCGGTGCCGTCGGGACCCCAGCGGTCATGATGCTGTGTTCGAGGTGTCGGTCTGGTGCTGGAAAAGGGTGCGGTACTGCTGGGGTGAAGTGCCGAGGTATCGGTGGAAGGTGGCTCGGAGTGCGGCGGGACTGCCAAGGCCGCTGAGGTGGCCGATCTGCTCGATGGCCACGGTTGTTGTTTCGAGCAGCTCTCGCGCCCAGTCGAGGCGGGCGCTGGTCAGCCAGGCCAGTGGCGAGGTGCCCGTCTCCTCGCGGAAGCGCCGAGCGAATGTGCGGCGGGACATGTGCGCGTGTTGCGCAAGTGTGTCCAGGGTGTGGTGGTGTGCGAGGTTGGCCAGTATCCAGTCGCGGACGGGGGCAAGCTCGGTGCCGCTCGCGGCCGGACGAAGACGTTCGATGAACTGGGCCTGCCCGCCCACTCGTTGCGGTGGCGCCACCAGGGCCCGGGCGCGGGTGTTTGCTGCGGCGGCTCCGTGGTCGCGGCGGATGATGTGCAGGCAAAGGTCGATGCCCGCGGTCACGCCCGCGGAGGTAAGGATGTCCGAGTCGTCGACGAACAGCCGGTTCGGCACGACGGAGATCCGCGGATACAGGCGCTGCAGGCGGCCGGCTTCCTGCCAGTGAGTCGTCGCTTGGCGTCCGTCGAGGAGCCCCGCGGCCGCCAGGGCGAAGGCACCGGTGCAGATCGAGACGATCCGCCCACCGCGGGCATGGACGGCACGCAATGCCCGCAGGACGCTGCCGGGCACCGCCGCGTCCGGGATCTCATAGCCGGGAACAACCACTGTGTCGACGTCGTCCAGCGCTTCGAGGCCGGTGCGCGCGGCCAGCTCGAAGCCGCCGCTGCTGCGGATGGGCCCGGCTGCCGGATCGGTGCACACCGTGACGTCGTAGTGCGGGTCCGTCCCGAATGCCTGAACGGGGATCCCGAAGTCGAGCGCGAGAACGCCGGGAAGCGCCAGGACTGCAACACGGTGTTGGCTGGTCGTCTGCATGGCCCGATCCTAGCGGTGGGTGACCCTCGGGCCACTGGCGAGTGGGAGGGACCGCTTCGTAGCGTCGAGGCATGACATTCACCCTCGATCTGCCGACCGGGCCGCTGGCCGATGCTGTGCTCCGCGCGGTGCAGTCCTCGGAGAGCGCCTCGATCGCGAACCACAGCGTGCGCAGCTTCTTCTTCGCGCAGCTTCTCGCCGAACACGAAGGCGCCCTGGACGATGCCGCCTACGACCGTGATCTGCTCTTTGCGGCGACTGTCCTGCACGACCTGGGGGTCGGCGACCTCGCTCAGGGCGACGCACGGTTCGAGGTGGAGGGCGCGGATCTTGCTGCCGCGCTGCTGACTGAGCACGGTGTCGACGCGCAGGACGTGGACCGGGTGTGGGAGGCGATCGCCCTGCATGCCTCGCCTGGGATCGCCCAACGGCGTGGACTGCTCGCCTACCTGACGTATGAGGGCATCGCTGCCGACTTCGGACTCAACGCGGAGATCGTTGCCGATTGGGAGAAGGAGATCCACAGCGTGTATCCGCGGCTGGCGATGATCCGGTCGCTGACTGACGCCATTACGGAAAGGGCCGCACGGTCCGCCGCGGCGGCACCCCTCTACTCGATCGGCGGCGAACTGCTGCGCGAACGCCGCGCCGACGGCATCACCACCCTCGAACTCGCCGCCGCATCCTCCCCCTGGGGAGAGTGAGCACAGCGGGCGGGCACAGGTTGCGGTGGAACTGAAACTCCGCGCCGCGCTCAGCAACGGCGACTTCGAACCCTGCTGCCCGATCCGGCGGCCACCGAACGGCCACGACCGGCGTTCACCCGGGAGTCGCCACGGCATCGGGCGCAGATGTGCGCTTTCACTGGGCCGACCACCAACTGAGTCTTGCCCAGCGGGAGTTGTGGACTACCGGCGGAGGTTCGACCCCTCCCTCGGCATGAGCATGCGCCGCGAATGTCCGGGTTGCTCGCGTCGCGACGGGCGGCGTCCACCCCCGTTATCTTCTTCGCGGTTCCGCAATGGGACCGCTGGCCTCCGGGCCCGGCATGGCTGTTCCCCCCTGTCGAACCGATGACCTGGGGGTGGTGCCACCGGGCCCGGGAGGCGCCGTTGGAGACGCTGATGAGAGGTCCGACTACCGCCTGGCCGGGCGTAATGCCCGGCAGTACACAAGCGGCAGGTCTGCATAACGTGGATGCGCGCATACGACGCCAACGCCCCGGCCAGCACGCACGACATCCGTTCGGGAGGACGGCGTGAACGACAACGACGACATAGGCGTCTTCCTCGGCCTGGACGTCGGCAAGAGCACCCATCACGGGCACGGACTCACCCCGGCCGGCAAGAAGGTCTTCGACAAGCCCCTGCCCAACACCGAGCCGAAACTGCGGGACGTCTTCGAGAAGCTGAAGGCCAAGTTCGGCACCGTCCTGGTGATCGTCGACCAGCCCGCCTCCATCGGCGCCCTGCCACTGACGGTGGCCCGGGACGCCGGCTGCAAGGTCGCCTACCTGCCGGGCCTGTCGATGCGGCGGATCGCCGATCTCTACCCAGGCGAGGCCAAAACCGACGCCCGCGACGCGGCCGTGATCGCCGACGCCGCCCGCACCCTGCCGCACACACTGCGCTCGCTGGAGGCGACCGACGAGATCACCGCCGAACTCACGGTCCTCGTGGGCTTCGACCAGGATCTGGCGGCCGAGGCCACCCGCACCTCCAACCGGATCCGCGGCCTGCTCACCCAGTTCCACCCCAGCCTCGAGCGGGTCCTGGGACCGCGTCTGGACCATCAGGCTGTGACCTGGATGCTGGAACGCTACGGATCCCCTGCCGCTCTGCGAAAAGCCGGACGCCGCAAGCTGGTTGAGGTGATCCGGCCCAAGGCCCCCAGGATGGCCCAGCGGCTGATCGACGACGTCTTCGACGCACTCGACGAACAGACCGTCGTCGTTCCCGGCACCGGCACCCTCGACATCGTGATCCCCTCCCTGGCCCGCTCGCTCGGAGCCGTCCACGAACAACGCCGGGCCACAGAAGCCCAGATCACAGTCCTGCTGGAGGATCACCCTCTTTCGAAGGTCCTGACGTCGCTGCCCGGCGTCGGCGTCAGGACCGCCGCCACCCTGCTGGTAACCGTCGGCGACGGCACCAGCTTCCCCACCGCCGCCCACCTCGCCTCCTACGCCGGCCTCGCCCCGACCACGAAGTCGTCGGGCACCTCCATCCACGGCGAACACGCCCCCAGAGGCGGCAACCGGCAACTCAAACGCGCGATGTTCCTCTCCGCGTTCGCCGCCCTGCACGATCCCGCCTCCCGCACCTACTACGACAAATGCCGGGCCCGAGGAAAAACCCACACACAAGCCCTCCTCCGCCTCGCCCGCCAACGCATCAACGTCCTGTTCGCGATGCTCCGCGACGGCACCTTCTACGAACCCAGAACCCCACACCTCGCTTGACGAAAGACATAGAGGCACCCCCCCGCAGAGCTGCTGCAGGATCCCGCGCCCGAAGGGCCTGCCGTTCGCCCCGGCCGGACGGCTCGCGGGCGGGGCGGGCGTCAGTCGTCTCCGGCATGCAGAACCGCCCATACATCCGATCCATTGCTCCGGATTTGACTGCATGGAGGCCGCTCTCTTCGCATCAAGCCCCGTACAACCCGTTGACAGCTCCAAGCGCGTGCTGCCACGTTGACCCCATTCATCGGATGTCTCAGCCTCTCCTGCGGGCATGCCCGCGGCTTGACGGATCCCGGAGCGGTCATGAAATGGATGGCGTCGACGTGCAAGATCCTCGGTTCTGTACTCGCCTTCGGACTGGTCGGCGCGGGAGCGCTGGGCGTGTCGGCAAGTCCGGCGCGGGCCGCCACGGCATCGGTGCTGTGGGCAGCGCCTGACGGCCACGGTGCGGCGTGCATATCGAGGAATCCCTGTTCCCTGACCACCGCGCAGGCCGAAGTGCGCGCTCTTGAGCACGGCCGGCACCCGGTGAGCCCCCGGGTCGAACTCCTCGGCGGCACGTACCGGTTGGACAAGACGTGGAAGTTCGGCGCGGAGGACTCCGGCCGGCCCGCCGACCCCGTGGTGTGGGAGGCCGCGCCCGGCGCCAAGCCGGTCATCTCCGGCGCCTCCAAGGTCACCGCCTGGCGTGAGGTGGGGAGCAGCGGTGTGTGGGCCGCACACGTGCCCCGCGGCAGCGCCACCCGTCAGCTCTACGTGGACGGCAGACAAGCCCCCATCGCCCAGGCCACCCCGGCGGCCCTGCACTTCACGGGCAACTGGGCCGGGTCGGCCACAGGGTATGACCTGTCGAACGACGCCGTGGCCCTGGCCTGGTTCTCGCACCTCACGCTTGCGCAAGTGGCGCAGGTCGAGTTCGACTATCCCGCTGGCAACGGCGCGTGGACCGACTCCAAGTGCGGGGCCGCACGGATGTCCGGCAGCACGCTGGTCATGGACCAGCCCTGCTGGACCAACGTCACCGACATCGCCCCGTTCAGCCAGGGCACCGGCGGCCTGCCGTCGATGCCCACCTCGCAGCTTCCCGACACGATTCAGGGCGCCCGCAGTCTTCTGACGCCCGGTCAGTGGTCCCTGGACGGTGCCACTGACACGCTCTACTACATGCCCAAGAGCGGTCAGCGGATGGCCGGCTTGGACGTCGAACTGCCCCGGCTGGAGAAGCTGGTGCAAGGTGCCGGCAGCCTGGCCAGGCCCCTGCACGACGTCACCTTCGAGGGCCTGACGTTCTCGTATGCCACCTGGAACGCCCCCTCGTCACCGGTGGGCTTCGCCGACGTGCAGAGCAACCTGCACAGAACCGGCGCCAGCAACCAGGGGCTGTGCACCTTCTCCGCACCCGCCGGCAGCTGCCCGTGGGGCGCGCTCACCCAGCCTCTCGCCAACGTCGCTTTTACCGGGGCCAGCCGTGTGACGATCACCGGGAACCGATTCGTCAACCTCGGGGGCGCCGGCCTGAGTTTCATGTACGGGGGATCGCACAACGTCATCGATGGCAACGAGTTCACCTCGATCGCCTCCACCGCGCTGTCACTGGGCTGCACGTTCGACCCGACTCCCACCGACACACCGGCCTCGGTGATCAAAGATCACTGCACTCCTGACCCGAAGACCGTGCAGGCGGACCAGGTCGGGACGAACGAGATCCTGGACCACACCACGGTCTCGAACAACGTGATCCACGACGTCGGCACCGACTACCGCTCGGCCTGCGGCATCACGCTGCTCTTCAGCCGCCACACCACGATCACGCACAACGAGCTGTACAACCTGCCGTACACCGGAATCACCGCGGGCGTCATCCAGGGCCACGTCGACGACGCCAACCACCCGCAGAACTCGACCAACATCAACGCCGACAACACGATCAGCAACAACCTGATCTTCAACGTCATGCAGGTCCTCGACGACGGCGGCGCGATCTACATGGAAGGCCACCAGGCGCAGTACGTCTACCAGGCCGACGGCACCATCGACGCGACGGCCACCCTGGCACACGGCCTGCACGTCACCGGCAACGTCGTCTACAACGACGGCTCGCGCTTCAACGCCTTCTACGACGACGCCGGTTCGGAGTGGATCAGCTTCAGCAGCAACGTCGAGTTCCACCCCCTGGCCTCACTCGGCGCCCAGGGCGGCTGCTCGGCCACCGGCCACTTCTGGGTCACCGGCAACTACTTCTCCGACCCCGCAGAGAGCTACTTCTGCACGCAGCCCATCGACTCCCACGCCAGCGACAACACCACCATCCCCGCGTCCCCGGGCCCGGGAGACATCCCCGTCTCCTTCCTCGTCCACGCGGGCGTCACCGACGGATACGGATCGCTGGTAGGCGGCCTCCCCCTCACCGCGAGCTACATCTCCGCGCCCACGCCCGTCGCCAGCTCCACGACCGAACGGGTCCTCATCGCCGGCGCCGGCTTCTCGCCTAGCACCCCGGTGTACTTCGGCGACCGGCGCGCCACCGACGTCCAGGTGGTCTCCTCCGGATTCCTGATCGCCACGGTACCGACCGGAGCCGACGGCACGGACGTCACCGTCGGCACCTACGTACCCCGTCCGGTCATCAGCGCCCCCACGAGCGGTACCACCGGCCTGGCCGACACCTTCACGGTGCGTGGCACAGCGGTGGCCGGCAACACCGTCGCGGTCACCGGCAGCACGAACCAGGCAGGCTGCACCGTAGCCGCTGCCGTCGACGGCGCCTGGTCGTGCACGCTCACCGACTCCTCGCCCGGCCAACAGTCCCTGTCCGCCACGCAGTCCGACAAGGACGGAGCCACGTCCAAACCGTCGGCAGCCGTCCTCGTCTACGTCGGCGCCCCGCCGGCCGCAGCACGTCTCAACGACACCGATCCGTCGATCGTCTACAACACCTGGGACTACTTGGGCAGCCGGGGCTACGGCGATCACGACGACGACGTCCACTACGCGACGACCGACGGCAGCAGCATCACGTACACGTTCATCGGCACCGGGATCAAGATGTTCGGTGAGGAGTTCACCGATCAGGGCAACCTCAGTGTGTCGATCGACGGCGGTCCCGCCACCGTCGTCGACACCGTGCCCGCCGACGGCGCGCGCCACACCGATGTCGCCGTCTACACCAGCACCGCCCTCACCGCCGGTGTCCACACCATCGTGGTCACCAAGCTCTCGGGCACCTACGCCACCTTCGACGGCTTCGAAATCGACAACCCTGCCTCCTCCCAGTAGCCGCTGGAGGCGCCGCCGCGAGCGAGGGTTCACGCACCACTGGAATCCGCGCAACGGGCAGACCTTCATGCGCGGCCGCCGCCGTGTCATGACTGCCTCTTGCGCGGGCTTCCCAATCGGTGCGGGCCGTGGCCTGCTCGGTTCCCCGACACCTGAAGCTCCGTTTCATCCCGCCTTGGCGACCTTGCTCTCGACCTCGCCAATGGCTGCAAGATCAGGGGTGTTGCCCTGCCGAGCGACACCTCGGCGTCGTATCAACTGGGCTTGCCCGGCGCGGGCCAAGTCCGACGGGGCTCCCTGCGCCCCATGTCAGTCCCGGTCGCGCACGCCACGCCCATGAAGCGGAACGCCATCTACGACCACCGCACGCAGCAGGCCGCGGTGCCGGTCACCGTGCATTCCGAGGACGGCGGCGCCTGCGAGACCGTGCTTGTGCGCGCCCCGGCGTAAGTCGCGCTGTACTACAGGGGGCGCCGCCAGGCCAGCAGGCGGTCACGTAGTCCGGCCAGTGGCCGAACACCTGCTGGGGAACGGCTACGTCCAACAGGACATAGCCCGGCTGCACCACCACCGCGACCTTGGCCGGATCCTTGGGGTTATTGTCCATCTGGCCATCGTGCGACGGCCTCGGTCTTCCTAGGCTGGTCATGCCGCGCCGATCATGACTAGCGAGGAGATATGCACCATGTACGTAGTAGTCGAGACGTGGACACCGAAGCCCGCCTACTTCGAGCAGTCCAACGTCGTGGGTGAGCTGCGGCCGGCCGAGGCGGTCGCCGTCGAGCACCTGGCACTGGGGGCTGAGGCCAAGTGAGCGTGCTCGAGGATCTGCCGGAGAAGATCGGAGGGTGGCCGCGTACGGCTGCTACGGAGGCCGCTGTCGCCTTCGCTGCCGAGCACTCTCCGGATTGGCTGCTCAACCACACTGTCCGCACTTACTTCTACGCTCGTAGTATCGCCACCGCCAAGAACCTCACTGCCGGGGTGGACTACGACGACGAGACGCTCTTCCTCGCCACGGTGCTGCACGACATCGGCCTGACCGACGAGGGGCAGGGACCGAACCGGTTCGAGGTGGACAGTGCGTTCCGGGCCGCTCGATTCGCCCGAGAGCATGGGCTGTCGGATGCCGCCGCCGACCAGATCTGGGACGCGGTGGCGTTGCACAGCTCCGGGGGGATCGCGCCCCACAAGCATACTGTCGCCGCTCTCTTGCATTTCGGTACTGGTGCCGACCTGTTCGCTTTCGGTATCGAGGATGTGGACCGGGCGGTAGTGGACGCGGCGCACGAGGCGTTTCCCTATCTGGATCTGCGGAACAACTTCCATGCGCTGCTCGTCCATCAGATCGACGAGCAGCCTTCCAAGTGGGCGCCGTTGTCGTACGTCGACGCCGTGTATCGCAAGCACCGGCCGGACAATCCGTTCCCCGGGCTGGACGAACTGGTCGCCGCCCCGGTGCGTCCGGAGTAACGACGTCTCGCGGTAGCTGCGGTCGGGTGCCGGACCGTTTGTCGGCGGGCAGCTGCGACGAAGAAGACGCGGAGCCGGGCACCCCGCGTGCCTGGCTCCGCGCCAGTGTTGACCCGGCATCGCGTCCCGGGCCTCTGAGAGTTGGCATCCCGGCTTCAAGGAAAGCCGTGGCGGTCGCGATGCGGGGGACCGATGCCGTCGGGAGCGGCGCCGAGTTCTTCGGCGAGGGCTTTCACGGCTGTGCTGAGGCTGGCGGTCATGCGGGCGGCACGCAGTTCGCGGTCGGACGCGAACATGCGGGCTCGGCGTACTCGTCGAGGGTCTTTCCCATGGGCGATCCGTCGGGGCCGTAGATGCGGGAGTTGCCGGCGCCAGTGGTCAGCAGAGCGCGCTGTTCGTCATTGGTCGCGAACGTCTCGATGGCCCGTTCGCCGATTACCTGGCTCGGGGCGATGACGAAGCATCTGCCCACGTCCGGGGCCGCCAGCATGGCCACGTACACCACGGCGTCGACGAGGAGGACGGCCATGATCTCCGGCCACCACCGGCTCAAGGGCGGGGCCGCCGTGCTCGGGGCGACGGGCCCGGATGAAGCCGGCGTCAGCCTGGCGATGCTCATGGCCAGGCTGGCGCCATAGGAAGGCGGAGAACGTACGGCGCTACTTTCATCCCTCGGCGGAGGCGATCGCCGAGGTCACCAGCCTGCTTGCACCTGGTGACAGCAGGAGATGAATGAGTTGCCTGCCTATCCGGGGAACCACTTGGTGCAGACCTGGTCACCTGCGCGTTCCCAGCATGCGCGTACGCGCTGAATCTCTGTACGCGGAACCATCATGGTGTGCTGGTCAGTCCCGTAGTTGACCTTCCTGGACTCCGACACACCCCCGTCCACGGACACCGTCACTTTGTCGCCCTGCTTCACGTAGTCGCCCCATGCTTTTGCCCAGGCAGCCTGGCACTTGCTGTTCCAGCGGACCACCACCGTGATCGGCCCTGGAGTCTTCCGATCCTGCTCCGCGATTGTCTGCACGCCCTCGTCGCAGTGTCCGTTGGGTTCTTTGCCTCGGCAGGAGGTCAGCGTGCAAGAAGAGGACGGCGGATGCTTGTCCGGGAACACGGTCAGGACCAGTATCACCGCGAGGACGGTCGCGCCGAGTACAGAGGTAACGAGGAATTTCCGGTTCCGGAACCGATTGCCCCAGGGACGGTCTTCTTCTGAGGCCGCCGGTTCTTCTTGCCGGAATCTGTCCTCCCAGGCCGAATTCCACTCTTCCCACTCGGCATGAGGGTCGCGCCCGATGGTCCTGGCGAACGCGTCGACGTACTCCCTCTCAGGTGCTCTGTCCGCCCTGTTGAAAAAGTTGCTGGCCCAGGCGGCAGAGCGTTTGCATGCCTGCCCGAAGCTCTCCTGCGTCCGCTTCGGATCGTTCTTGAGCTGCTCCTGCTTTCGCTTTAGGAAGTCGCCATAGCTGCTGTCCTGTCGTGCCGATCCCATGACGGGATGCCTCCCCCTCGTCTGGCCGTGGAAGCCGGTTCTCCCAGGTCAGACCCCCCGTGAACATTCATGAACTCTTTACGCCGGGCTGAGTCTTGACCCCAATAGTGCCACTAACGGAGCGTCATGGTGTGTCGACCGGTGGTCACTTCGTACGGGGCGGAGTGACGCCGACAATCCTCTGGAGGGAAACATGGCATTGACCTTTCGAAGTGGGACGGCGGCGCGGGGGCTCAAGGCTGCGGGCTGCGGGGTCCTGACAGCTCTGGTCCTGGCCGGGGCGACGGCCTGCGGATCCGGGGTCAAGTCCGAGTCCGGTGCGAAGCCCGTCGCGGCGGTGGCGGAGGACTCCTTCGTCCTTCCGTCGGCGGGACCGCTGGAGAACTGCGGTGACCTGCACACCGGCTCGCGGGGCGCCTGCGTGCGCGTGCTGCAGAGCTATCTCAACGATCCGCACGCGCACAACCAGTGGGACGGCGCCGGCCTGTCCGTGGACGGCATCTACGGGTCCAAGACGGCGGCGGCAGTCCAGGCGTTCCAGACCTACCGGTCGCTGCCCTCGACCGGGGTGGCCGACGCACAGACGCGGTCGTACCTGGCGAACGGCTCCCCGGCCGCGTGCATGGACACGCTGGTCGGCATGGGGTCGGCTACGCCGTGCGTGGTCAAGCTGCAGAACTATCTGTCGCAGTCCGGTCATCCGCTGACGGTGGACGGGATCTTCGGAGCACGTACCCGGGATGCTCTCAAGGCGTTCCAGAAGGACATGGGGCAGGATCCTGACGGCATCGCCGGTCCCGAGTTCTGGGGTCCGCTCTCAGGGGACTGACCTTCTTGCCTTCCTCGGGTACAGGCCGTCCGTCTGGTCGGTACCCGAGGAAGGAGACGGGGCCGTCTTCTGTTCCTCAGTGGTTTTCTGCTTCTGCAGTGGCTCCTGGGGGCCGGCCTATTGGTGCCCGGACGTCCCAGGTACGGAAAAAGCCGGCTCCCGTTTCCGGGATACCGGCTTCCGGCGGTTCCGTGCGCCAACACGAGACCGCTTATTTCCCCTTGTGCTGTGGTTGGAGCCAGTAGCAATCAGGGTATTCCTGCGATCCTACCTCTCGGCGGGTCGTAGCTTTCAGACCACAGTGACGGTCTCCTGGTGATCGAGTCAAGCAGCCGATTGGGACAGCCCCACACCAACTGGTTCCCTCTGAGGGCTCATCGACTGCCGCGCACTTCCTGAGCTGCCGGAACACCGCTTCATGAATCGTTCAGGAAGTTTCAGGAACAGCAGCGAACCTCGCATATGCGGGATACCGCTGCACCAATGTCCCCTGGCGCAGAGACGTACCCAACTCGACTCCCTATGAAGGGACTTTTTTGAGATCCTCGAATCCGTACGGAATGCCAACCCCACAGTGGCGCCAACCGCTTGGCAGTCCGTCAACCACCTTGGAGCCAGTAGCACGCCGGTGCCCCCGAAAAGGGGCCCCGGCAGAAGGGGAATTTCATGAGCAGCAAGAACCATAACCACGCACCGGAACTACACGGTGTAGCACAGAAGCCGGAAAGCGGTTCCGGCCGTAGCCGTCTGGGCGGTGCCGAGGCAGCCGTCATCATCGTGGCCATCGTGGTCACGGCGTTCCTCGTGGTGATGGTGGGCCTGGCTCTGAGCGCCGTCCTGAAGCTGATCCTGGGGGCCGGCCTGGCTGCGGCGGCCGTCGTGGCAGCCGTCACCACCGGAAGCTCCAGCCGCTTGCGCGCGGCGCTGCGTGCCCTGTTCGACCCGTCCGACCCGTCCGACTGACGGGCGGTCCGGCCATGGGGCGGCAGGAGAAGCCGATCAGCAGCACTGTTCCTGCCGTCGTTGTCCTCGCAGAGTACCTGCGAGGACAACGACGGCAGGCCGGGCTGACCTACAGTCAGCTCGCCGGATTCAGCACCCACGACAAGACCACCCTCAGCCGGGCCGCGTCGGGCAGGACAACTCCCGGCGAGGGCGTCGTCCTCGACTTCGTCCGCGTATGCGCTGCTGCGCAGGGCCACAGCCCCGATGAAGCCCTCGCCGAAGCCCGTAGGCTGTGGCGCGTGGCCCGGTATGAAGAGCGACGGGCCGACAGTGGTACTCGGCGGCCGCAGGCTCCTGCGGTCGAAGTCATCGCCGACCGGGCCGAGATGAGCGCGGCGCTGTGTGAACTGTACGAGAAGGCCGGTGCCCCCTCGTTCCAGCGGATGGAGGAACTGGCTGGCGGCTACGGAAAACTGCCGCACAGCACGGCACACCGCATCGTCCGGCGGGGAAGGGTTCCTTGCAGCGTGCGGCAGCTCACGGGGTTCCTGGATGCTTGTGGCGTCGCGGGGGTCGAGCAGCGGCCGTGGATCGATGCCTGGCATAAGGTCCGCCAGGACAGCACCGCCGTGGCTCCCCAACTACCGCACCCGACCGACGCGGCCGATCTGCGCAGACTGACTGTAGAAGGCAAGAACCGCAGTACCGGACGTGGAATGCCCGGCCGTACTGAGGCTCGTTCCGCCAGCCTCTGCACGCACCACGATGTAGTCGTCCCCCATTGCTTCGCGCTGTGAGGCGAGTGTTCCGTGCACGGTCGCTGCGTGCCGGGTATCGAGTGCGCGGGTCAGGTCAGGGTCGGGCCGTGTCGGAGGAGTACTGACATTGCGTCGATCAGTTCGCGGGTCGACGCCTTCGCATCGACAATGCTCTGGGTAAGGAAAACCCCCATGCCTGCCGCTATCAGGGCGACGGCGAGCCGCTCGGGTTCAGGGGCGTCCGGATTCGCCCGTGCGACGAGTCGGGTCAGCGCTGCGTGCAGCGCCGTAGCCAGCGGCTGGTGCGGGCCGGGGTGGGTCGGATCCCGGAGGAGTTCAGCCCAGAACTGACCCACTATAAGCCGCGGTGCCGAGCCTGGCGCACTCTGTATCAGAGTGTTGTGCACGAGGTCGATCACTTCCGCTGTGTCGAGGACATCAGGGCCCTGCGCGGCCTCGTCGAGGGCTGCGACGACTGGTGCGCGGATGGCCTCGAACACTGCATTGATCAGGTCTTCCCTGCTCGCGAAGTGGCGGTAGATGCCACCCACGGACATGTTCGCCGCCGCACAGATCTCCGGCATAGACGTGGCGGCGAAGCCCTTGCGCGCGAAGCAGTCCGCGGCGGCGTCGATGATGGCACGACGTACGCGCGAGCGTCGGTCAGTCGATATACGAGGCATGGTGCAAGCCGGGGGAGTGGCAGGAACAGGGGGACTGCGGGAAACAAGATTCTTGCACGAGATTGTGCCGGGTGAGAACCGATGCCCCAGCCGGGCCTCGGCCCGTCATCGATGCATTTCTGAGCCCGACCGGTGAATGTCATGTGCGGGGGAGAGCCTACCCATCGCCGCCCCTCTGTCGGGCTTCGGCTGTCCCCGGGCGGGAGATCGTCCGACTGCTTCTTGGCGGTCCTTCGCTGAGCGAGGCAGACAGCGACCTCTGCTTGACGGGTACGGTCGGCGGTCTCTTTAATAGCGAAAGATCATTCGCTATTAGCGTCCGTGAGGACGCAGAGGAGGACAGGATGACGACGCAACGCACTGCTCTCGTTACCGGTGGTGGCAGCGGGATCGGGCGAGCTGCCGCCGAACTGCTGGCTGACCAAGGGTGGTCGGTGATGATCACTGGCCGCCGTGAGGACCCGCTGCGCGAGATAGCGAAAGGACGTGACTCGATAGCGGTGCACGTCGGGGATGTCTCCGCCGATGGCTCCGCGAGGGACATGGTCCAGGCAACCCTCGCTGAGTTCGGACGGCTGGACGCGCTGGTCAACAACGCGGGCATGCTTTCTCCCGTAGGCACGGCGGAGATCACCGCCGACCACCTGGACGCGCTGTTCCGTACCAACGTGCACGGCCCGGTCCAGCTGGTGGCCGCAGCTGCGGACGCACTGGCCGACGGTGGCAGCATCGTCAACGTCACCAGCGCCATCGCGCACAAACCCACCGGCGGGCCGCTCTACTACGCCGCGAGCAAGTCCACGCTGGGGTATCTGACGCGTTGCTGGGCAGCAGAACTGGCCCCGCGTAAAATCCGGGTCAACGCGATCGCGCCCGGCCCGACCGAGTCCGACATTCTCTCCACGATCGCCAACCCGGAGGTGGTCGAGCAGATCAAGGCGGCCGAGGCCGCGAGTCTGCCGCTCAAGCGCCGTGGAACCGCCGCGGAGGTCGCACGGTGGATCGTTGCCCTGGCCGACCCGGACGCTTCCTGGGTGACCGGCCAGATCCTGGCCGTCGATGGCGGGATGTCGGTCGGATGAGCCGCCGAGTCCTTGTCGTCGGCGCCGGGCCTGTAGGACTCGGCCTCGCCCACGGTCTGCACGTCCGGGGCGCTGAGGTGGCGGTGGTGGAACGGGCCCCAGAGCTGACCGAGGTCGGATGGGCGATCTCGCTGACCGACCGGCATCACAAGGCGCTGGATCAGCTGGGCTTACCGCCTGGCCTGTGGCAGCGGGACCTGATGGTGCGCGAGTACATCTTCGACGCGCACACCTCGGTTCCCGTGGACACCATGCCGAGTTACCCCGGAATGCTGCTGGAGCGGTCTGTCTTACAGACGCGGCTCCTCGATCCGGTCCGTGACCTGGTTCGCACCGGCACCACTCCAGCCGCGGTCGAGGACGACGGCATCACCGTCGGCGTCCGCTTCGACGATGGCACCACCGGCGAGTACGACGCCGTCATCGGAGCTGACGGCGTCCGCTCCTGGATCCGCCTCAACGTCCTCGGCGGTCCTGCACCGTTCGATATCGGCTGCACCGTGATGCGTTTCCGCCTCCCGAACAAGATCGGCGTGACCTTCGCCGCCCGCACCACACCGGTCCAGGGCTCGCGACTGGCGTACTTCCTGATCGACGGGGGCAAGACCCTGCACTGCATGGTGTTCATCAACGACCCGGCCCGGCGGCACCGTGACACCCGGCTGAGCGCGCTGGCTGAACGATTCGCTGGCCTGCAAGGCCCCCTCGGCTACGTGGTCGAGGCCATGCGGTCTGACCCCGACCACCTCGCCGTCGACATCGAGCAGGTCACCACCACCGTCTGGGCCCGTGGCCGGGTCGCGATCGCCGGCGACGCCGCCCACGCCATGAGCCCGGCTCTCGGTCAAGGGGGCGGTGCGGGACTCGAGGATGCGGCAGTCCTCTCGGATCTGCTCACGGCCCCCGGGCTCCCGGTCGAACAGGCCCTCTCCGGCTACGAACGACTCCGCCGTCCAGCCGCGCAGGAACTGCAGTACCGCTCCTTCAACGCGGCTCGCGATCTCGTACCGCCTCCGCTGAAAGCCCTGATGTAACCATGCGACGGTGT
This sequence comes from Streptomyces sp. NBC_01478, assembly GCF_036227225.1. Lineage (GTDB taxonomy): Bacteria > Actinomycetota > Actinomycetes > Streptomycetales > Streptomycetaceae > Streptomyces. The sequence continues at coordinate 12,055,562 of NZ_CP109444.1, forward strand.
GCCGAAGCGCAGGCTCTGCATCACGCCTACGACGGCCAGGACGCTGACGACTTCATGCGGTGCCTTGCCGTTCGCGTCGCCCGGGATGCCGCGCGACCGCCCCGGATTGCCCGTGCGGTCCTTGCTCCCGTCTCGCCACCCCCCAGATGCCGCCGCCGGCAGCTGCCCTTGTTCTCTCGGCCGCTGCGATGCGCCGGGTTGGTGTCAATGGGCGGGTGTCGGTGACGGCATGTCAGCCCTGGAGGTTTTCGCTGGTGGAGTTCTAAGCCCTGGGAGGGCGGGCGGCCTGTACTTCCGTGCCCAGGCCGCCCGACGCGGTCAGTTGAAGAACGGGTCGTCCACGACGTGAACCCAGCCGCCGCCCGGCTGGCGTCGGAGAATCTCGGTGGTGGTGGTGACCACCGGCTCCGGTCCGACCCCGGTGAGGGTGGCGGTGTTCGACACCAGAGCGACGTCGTCGACCTGTCGGATCTCGCGCATTTCGAGCTTGAGGTGGGCACCGCTGTCGACCATCTGCTGCATGGCCTGGCGGATGGCGTCCGTGCCCACCAGGTGATTTCCGGGAGTGGGGACGAAGTGGGCGTTCGGCTCGTACAGCGACACCAGACCCTCGACGTCACCGGCCTCCAGGTACTCCATGTACATGGCCCCCAACTGCTGGGGCGTCTCGGCACGGCGGCGGGCGGTGACACCGACCGGCTTGTCGCCCCAACCGGCCGCGTCGATCAGGTCGTACCAGGTGGGATAGGCGCCGTAGGGCAGGTGGCGGCGCACCAGGTCGCCGATGAAGGTCGTCGGGGACGCCTTCCGGGGCTTGGCCAGGCCCTGGGTGATGATGATGTCGCTGAACCCGTGGGCCAGGTCCTGACGCGGCAGCAGGGCGTGCACTTCGTCGGCGAGGCCGGCAGGAAGGCTCTCACGCTGGATTCCGAGGATGTCGGTGGCGATACCCAAGTGGGCCAGCGCCACCTCCGTGCCCTTGCGCGAGGCGATGCCGTCCGTGGTGTGCAGGGCGATGGCGTCCCAGACGACGGCGATACGCTCTTCTTCGACACCACGCTCGCGGAGGAACGCCGCTGCGATGTCGGCGCCGTCGACCTCGAAACGCTGATCGCCGTTGCTGCCCTCCTCGCTCAGTCCCAGGTCGTGCAGGACGCAAGCGACGAACAGCAGTTCGTCGTCGTAGTCGGTACCGGCGCGCAGACCCTTGTTCTGGGCATGGGCGCGGGCGAAGACGTAGCTGCGGACGCAGTGATCGTGAATGAAGGCAGGCGTGGCCTGTTCAGCAAAGGCGAATGTGTCCCGGGTGAGGCTCGTGTCGGGGAGGTCGAGCTGCTCGAACACGGACAGGTGTGCGTCGGTGGTCATGATGTGTCTCCTTCATTTGGGCCCCGGTCCGGGGCGAATCGGCACGGTGGCCGGGCGGCACGCTCACGCGTGCCGGGTATGGAGGGTGGGGGCGGCTGCACGGCATGTGGAGTGACAGCCGATCGCCGCACGGGGGATGCGCGGCTGGAGTGCTGTGCCTACATCTGGGCGACGAATGCGCCGATGTGTTCGGCCACTTGGTCGGGTACCTCAAGGGGCGAGAGGTGGCCGGTGTCCTTCAGAACGGTCAGCGTGGCGGTCGGGATCAGCGGCAGCAGGTGGTCGGCAAGCACGGTCGGCGGGTCGACCTTGTCGTGGCTGCCCGCGAGAACCAGCACCGGCACCTCGATGGCTGAGACGCCGGCCGACACGTCCTGGACCATGCCCTGGCGCGACCATGCAAGACGCGCCTGCTCGCCGCCGCGCATACTGTCCTCGACCACCTGCCGGCGCAGCTCGGGAGTCAGCCCGCCGCGGGTCATCATCAGGTCGATACCCTGAAGAATCCCCTCCTCGCTCTCGTAGGCGTGGAGAGCCATCTCCTGCATCTGCTCGGTCACCCCGATCGGCGCGGGCGGTGCGGGCGCCACGAGGACGGCTCCCCGCAACCCGGCGGGCTTGCGTGCGGCCAGTATCTGGGCCACCTTGCCGCCCATGGAGTGTCCGACGAGCACGTAGTCGGAGTATCCGAGCGCATCGATGACCCGCTGCGCGTCGTCCGCGAGCTGCTCCAGGCCGTAAGGTCCCGGCACGCTCGTGGAGTCGCCCCATCCACGCTGGTCGTAGGCCACGAAGCCCTGTCCGGGATCCAGCAGCCGCAGCACCGGGATCCAGGTGCGCCGGGAGCCTCCGTAGTAGTGCAGGAAGACCAGCGCCGGACCGTCACCCTCATGGACGTGGGCGTACACCTGGCCGCCCTGTACGTCGAAGAAGCGGCCCACCACATTCAGCGAAGTCATCGCCAGCTCCTCGTCCACGGCCGGGGCTCTCGGACCGCTCCACCGATGTGTGGAGTCGGCTGCCCCGCGCTCGTTCCTCGATCCTGCTCCGGAACCTCCCGTCCAGGACACGGCTCATCTGCCATCATCCGCATCTTTTGAGCCAGAACTGCGCGGATGGGCCCTTGCTTTCCGGTCACACGATCAGCGGCTTGAACAGGTGATTTATCCCGGGAACATCTCTGGGCCAGGGCATGGCGGCTCCCTGGCCCTCCCTGCGATATGAATGACGGACGTAACATTGCGGCCATGAACAAGCATCGGGTCATGGTCCTGGCGATCGACGGCGTGCTGCCCATGGATCTGGGGATCCCCACGCAGATCTTCAACGCCCGTCCGAACACCCCTTACGAGCTCACCGTGTGCGGCGACACCGAGGAGGCCGTGACCACGAGCGCCGGTTTCACCCTCGGGCTGACCGCGGGTCTCGAGGCGCTCGCCGAAGCGGACACGATCATCGTCCCGGGCGTCGAGGACTTCCGGCGCCCTCCGCGCCCACGGGTGAGGGCCGCTCTCAAGCTCGCCGGCCGCGCCGGGATACGCATCGCTTCCATCTGCACCGGCGCCTTCGCCGTCGCCTCGGCCGGACTGCTCGACGGCCGCACCGTCACCACCCACTGGGCCAGCGCGGACGACCTCGAAAAGCTCTACCCCCGGCTGCGCGTCGACCGCAACGTCCTCTACATCGACAACGACACCATCCTGACCTCCGCGGGATTTACGGCCGGCATCGACCTGTGTCTGCACCTGGTCCGCAAAGACCTCGGCGCGGCCGTCGCGAACGACATCGCCAGGGACATCGTCGCCGCCCCGCACCGCGACGGCGGCCAGGCCCAGTACATCAGCAGGAGCCTCCCCACCCCCCAGGCCACCACGCTCGCCGGCACCCGTGAACGGGCCCTGCTCCACCTCGAAGAGGACCTCACCATCCCCCACCTCGCCGACCATGCCGGCGTCTCCCCGCGCACCCTGACCCGCCTGTGGCGCCAGGAAACCGGCGTCAGCCCCCACCAGTGGCTCCTGACCGCCCGCATCAACCGCGCGCGAGAACTCCTGGAGACCACCGACCTCCAGGTGGAACAGATCGCCGTCCGGTGCGGCCTCGGCAGCGGCGCCAACATGCGCGCCCGTTTCCGTGACGCACTCGACGTCACGCCCACGGCCTATCGCCGCACCTTCCAGCACCGGGCCGCCTGACGGCGAAGGCCGCACTTGCGCGGTCACCGAGTCCGTCGACCCAGGCGCACGTCCGCCCCGACAGTGTCCAGGGCAGAAAGACAGCCTCACGGCAGGGCGTCGGGGCCGTCCGGCCGATCCAGGACACCGTCGAACAACGGGTGCACGGCCTGCTCGCCGAACTCGACATCTCGGGGGGAGTGCACCGGGGCGTGCTGGACTGAAGGGTTCGGCCTGCGGCCTGTGCGAGGGCCGGCCTCCTTGTTTGCGCTGGCCTCGCGGGCAGTGGCTTCAAGACGAAGGAGGCTCGTTGCCGGTGTGGTCAGCGGTGGCTGCGATCATCGGTGTATGGCTGATTTTGGAAGCCCGGACGTTGTCGACGTCAGCTACGACAATCCGGATCAGCCCCGGCTGGGGCTGGAGATTTTATCCTTCGCGACGTTGCGTGAGCGGCTGTTGCCGCCTGTCGTGGCGGCGCCCAACCGTCCGGACTTCCATCAACTGACCCTGGTCACCCGCGGCGAGGGCACCGCGTTGATCGACTTTGTGGGTTACCCGTGTGCTCCGGGGACTCTGCTGCATGTGCGTCCTGGTCAGGTGCAGCGTTTCCCTGCGGGTCCTCAGGGAGGCATCGCGGATCTTGATGCGACCCTGGTGGTGTTCACGCCCGCCTTCCCGCCGCCGGTGCCTGCCAGTGCAGCCGTCATCGACGAGGGGCTCAGCCCTGCCGCTTTCTCACTGTCTGCGGTGGAGTACCGGGCCATGTCGGTGGCGGTGGCCGAGATAGCGGCGGAATACGGCACGCTGGCCGAGCGGGACGCTTCGCAGACGGAACTCACTGTGGAACTGCTGCGGCAGCTTGTCGCTGCGCTGCTGGTACGCATTGCTCGGCTGCCGCACCCTGGTGAATGGAACCCTGCGGCGGGGGGCGAGGTGTTCCGTGCCTTCCGCGGCGAGCTGGAACGCATGTTCGCCACGAGGCGCCGTGCCGCCCAGTACGCCACGCACCTCGGTTACTCGCCGCGGACGCTCACGCGGGCCTGTCTGGCCGCTACGGGCCGTACCGCGAAGGATCTCATCGACGACCGTGTCGCCCTGGAAGCCAAGCGGCTGCTGGTTCATACCGGCCTTCCAGTCGCGTCCATCGGGCGCATGCTGGGTTTCACGGAACCCACCAACTTCGGGAAGTTCTTCGAGCGGACGGCGGGTGCCACTCCCGGGGCATTCCGTGCCATACAGCGCTGACAGCCCCGCCCGCTGAGACTGCCAGAGGCGTTCTGGGCCGTGGGGCGGAGACTGCGCCGAGCCCCGTGTCCTCTGAGACGCACGCCATGAGCGGATCAGCGAGTCCATTTTCGACCATGGCGCGTCTCTTACGGATCTCGCCTGCGCCGCTCGCATCGAGCACTGTTTAAGCAAGCAGTCAGCACGTTATCCGCTTCCGGCCGGGCCTCTGATTGCCTGGTGAGGCCGGGAGGAAAGGAGAAAACAACCATGCCGTACGCAGACGTCAACGGTGCCCGCCTGTACTTCGAGGACAGCGGTGGTGAGGGCCCGGTCGTGGTCTTCAGCCACGGCAACCTCATGGACCGTGACATGTGGGTGCACCAGGTCCAGGCCCTGGCCGAGGACTTCCGGGTCGTCGTGTGGGACGAGCGGCTGCACGGCCGGACCGAGGACGACGGAAAGACCTACACCTACTGGGACTCGGCCGCCGACCTGATCGGGCTCCTGGATCACCTGGACGTGCAGCAGGCGACGCTGGTGGGGCATTCGCAGGGCGGCTTTCTGTCGATGCGAGCCGCCCTGGTGGCGCCTGACCGGGTCAAGTCCCTGGTGCTCATCGACACGACGTCGGTCGCCTGGCCACCCGAGGCGCTGGCGCAGATGCGCGGTGCGTCCGAGGGACTCCGCGGCGCGGGTCCGGAGGCAGTGGCCCCGGTATTGCTGGGGATACTGCTCGGACACCCCGCGATCCACGATCAGTGGCTGGCGAAGTGGAAGACGCAGCCGCGTGAACGGCTCGCCGACGCGGTGCAGGTACTGATGGGAGCGGATGACATCACCGGCCGGCTCGATGAGATCACGGTGCCCGCTTTGGTCGTCCACGGCGACGCGGACCAGCCGATCCCGTACCCGTTGGGCCAGAAACTGGCCGGGGAACTCTCCGGTGCCCAGGAGCTGGTCACCGTGACCGGGGCCGGACACACGCCGAACCTCACTCATCCCGACCGCGTCAACCCGGCGTTGGTCAGCTTCCTTCGCCGGTACGCCTGACAGTCCCACAGCCCCCTCCCCATACGTGGAACCTGCAGCGCCGATCAGCACGGCGCTGCTGCCCGCGAGGCGTTTTGGCGGACATTCACACGCGGGTCTCAGCATCCGCCATTTCAACGATCTGCACGAGATCCAATTCTGAAAGGAACAACCATGTCGACTCCCATTACCGACCTGGCGCAGCTCCCCCCGGCCTTCGAGAAGGCCATGAACTCCGGGAACCTCGATGAGGTCCTGAACCTGCTCGCTCCCGGTGCCGTCATGCGTACCGTCACCGGTGAGACCGTCACCGGCCAGGCGCTGCGCGACTACGCGGCCGGGTCGATCGCCGGCAAGGCCCAGCTGTCCAACGGCCCGTCGCGCATCGTGGCTGGCGACGGCATTGCGTTTGTCACCGAGGAGTGGACCCTCGAGATCACCACTCCCGACGGCAACCGGAAGAAGGCCACCGGCGCCTCTGCCAATGTCGCCCGCCTTGGTGAGGACGGCACCTGGCGCTACGCCATCCTCAACCCCCTCGGTACCGCCTGAGCGTCTGCGGGTGGCTGGACTCCCCGGAGCCCGGCCACCCCCCTCAGCCAACTGACGCCCGGCCCCTGGTCTTTGTCCATCCCCGGGGTGGATCGCGCCGCACCTGGCGGCCAGTCATCGACAGTTCGCCGACGACACCGAGTGCGTCGCCGGCGAGTTCGGCCACGGCGGATTCGCCGTGGTGGGCCGCTCGACGGACGGCAAGGTGGTCCAAGTGCTCGCCTCCCACCGGCCTGAAGGGCGTAGTGCTCAGCACACCCGCCCCGCTGGCTCCGATCGGTGTGACGCACGAATTCCAGGCGGTGTCGTCGCATGTCTACGACAACGACGAGACCGACGACCACAGCATCGATCTGGTCCTGACCCACGGTGAGTCGGGCACAGAAGCACACCGTCAGGTGCCGGGGGAGACCTTCCGGGCAGGGCCGGAGCGATCGGCTGTGCTGGTGCTGGTCGGCAACGAGGACAAGGTGATCCTGCGCGGCCGCCTGCCGCCTCTGATTTTCACCGCCACGCTCACGAGCTTGGCGTAATGGGTCACCTGTCGCCGCTGGAGGCGCCGGACCGGGTCGCCTCTCACATCAGCGGGTCCGTCGCCCGCGTCTCACTTCGACGTGAGTGAGCGGGACCTGTGTGATCGGTGGGTTTTGTGGGAGTTCATGTGCTTCGTGGCCGTGCTGCACCAATGTCGAGCGCGCTGCATGTCGTGCACCGGGCGAAGCGTTCGGGCCAGGGCGGGATCATTCTGATCACAGGCGAGGCCGGCATCGGGAAGACCGCGGTCCTCGACACCGTGCGCGCGGAGGCCGCCTCCGCCGGGTTCGTGGTGGGGATGAGCAAAGCGGACGAGGTCGACCATGTTTCGCCGGGCATGCCGCTTCTGCTCGCTCTGCGATCCGGCCGCACACCACTGGCGTCCTCGAAGGCATTCGACGATGTGAACACGCTGGTGGATCAGCCTCTGCTTCTCATCGACCGGGTCTGCGCGCTGCTGGAGGAAGTGGCAAGCTGTTCACCCGTCTTCATCGCCATCGACGACATTCAATGGATCGACCGCCTGAGCCGTCTGGCCCTCCGCGTACTGCCGGCCCGGCTGTCGGGCCTTCCGGTCGTGTGGGCGTTCACGGCCCGGGACAGGTCAAGCGGCCTGGCCGAGGAGCTCTCCGGTGGTCACTTCGACGGCGTTCCGGTCGAGAAACTCGTTCTCGGCCCGCTCGGTCTCACGGACCTCCTGGAGGTTGCGAGGGACTGGCTCGGACATATTCCTGCCGATGGAACGCGTCGAATGCTGGAAGGAGTGGCCGGCACTCCGTTCCTCGCTGTGCAGATCCTGGAGGGCATCGCCCGCGCCCGCGCCCGCGGTGAGAACGAGGACCAGGTGCCTGCCGAGTTCGTGGCAGGAGTCCGCCGCCATCTGACCGTACTACCGGCCACGGCCGCGGAACTCGTGCGCCTGGCCGCAGTGTTGGGCCGCCCCCTGACGTTCGAGGATGCCCTCGGCCTGCTGCCGGACCAGCCTCCGGCAACTGTGTCCGATCTGATCGACAGCGTCACGTCGTCGGGGCTTTTCGTGTCGCACGGATCCCTCATCGCCTTCCGGCACGATCTCGTCCGGGAGACCGTCTACGCCGATCTTTCCGATGCGACACGTCGCCGCATGCATCAGCGGTGCGCTCGCTACCTGATCCATGCGGGACACAGCGCGCTGAGCGCGGCACCGCATGCGGCGGCCGGTGGAAGAAGCGCGGATGACACCAGCGTCGCCATCCTCAGAGCAGCGGCCGACGAGGCGCTGGCGTCCATGCCGGACACGGCCGCCGACCTGATCGTTTCCGCTCTCGCACTGACCGGTCCTGACCAGCCCGGCTACTGGGATGTCGGGATCCGCTGCGTCGACATCCTCAGCCGAGCCCAACGCTCAGCCCAGGCCGTGCACGTCGCCGACTCCCTGCTCCGCAAGGCCCCGCCGACGGAGGAAGCGGCGCGCATCGAGGTATTCGCGGCCCGCGCGCTGTGGCTGACGGGCCGGTTGACCGAGTCGGTCGGCCGTATCGACACGGTCCTGTCCGCCGAGCAGGTGTCCGCCCCTTTACAAGCCCGGCTGCGAGCCTCCCGCGCCCTGGCCATCACGCGCTCCGAGACCGCGGAGCGCGCCCGGGCGGAGGCGGAAGCCGCCCTCGCACTTGCTCAGGAGGCGGGCGACCGCGCAGCGCTGGAGGTGTCGCACCTGGCGCTCGCCGAACTGGCCAAGAACTCGGGACATCACGCGCAGTCGCTGGCTCACTTCCGCGAACTGCGTGCCATCGCCGGCGCCGAGTATCTGCCGGCGGAGATTCTGGTGCTGCAGTTGCTCGACCGGTACACCGAGGCCCGATCGCTGCTCGACGCCGCGCGCCAGGAGTCCGGAAGTCAGGCCGAGGCGGTTCTGCCGTCCATGTTGCACGCCCAGATGTGGCAGGACTTCTGCGAAGGGCGCCTGGAGGAAACCGGGGCCGATGCGACGGCGTTGGTGACCCTGGGCTCGGAACTGGGCAATCATGTGTACGAACTTGATGCCGTCTCCCTCCTCAGCACGTTGGAGCTGTACCGGGGTGATGTCGTGCGGGCGCGGGCTCTTCTCACGCCCTATCTCACGCACACCGACGTGGACGACGATGTGCGCTCACCGGGTCTGATTCTCATGCAGGGATGGCTCGCCGCCGCTGAGGGTGATGTCGCGCAGGCCCTGGCCGTACTCGGACCGCTGCTGTACGCGGCGCGCGACGGGCGCACCTGGTGGCCCTGGTGGCCGGGATGGATGCCGATGTTCGCGCGCATGGCTCTTGCCGGCGGCGACGCCCGCTTCGCGGAAGAGGCGGCCGCGATCGCGGGGGAGGGCGCGGCGCGCAACCCCGGCGTCACGACATTCGAGGGCCTCGCCCTGCACACTCGAGGGCTGGTTCACCAGGACCGACAGATGCTCCAGAAGGCGGCGGACATCCTGAAGGCCGTTCCGCGACCAACTGCCCGCGCGGCCGTCGCCGATGATCTGGGCCGAGCGCTGCTCGCCGAGGGCCATCGCGAGGAAGGGATCGCCCACCTCGACCGGGCGTGGCAGCTCTACCATGACATCGGTATCAGAACCTCGATGCTGTCCGTCCAAGAGGTCCTTCGCGGGGCGGGAGTTCGACGGGCACAGTGGGCGACGGGAGCAGCCCGCCCCGCGTCGGGGTGGCAGGCACTGACCAGGGCCGAGCTGGCGGTCACCCGTCTGATCGGCTCCGGGCTCACCAACAGAGCCGTCGCCGACGACCTGGGTCTGTCCCCCAACACGATCGGCACCCACGTCCGGTCGATCTTCGTCAAGCTGGGCATTCACTCGCGTGTACAGCTGGCGAACGCACTCCACAGACGCGACGCCGAGCTGTCCGGCCAGAGCCCCCGGGAACTCCGGACTGAACGACCGCACTTGGGCCAGACGGAGCGCTCGCGGAGTTCGTCGACGTAGGTGCGCGCATCCACCTCGGGCAGCATCCAGGGCAGGAAGATGAACCGGTAGATGATGGGGGCCACCACCCGGTCGATCAACTCGTCGCCGCTGAACGTGATGCCGGGCCGGGCGGCGAATTCGGCCGCCTCTGCCCGCCGGTCGCTCGGGCAGTCAGCCCCGCAGGCGGAAGGACCGCTGAACGTCCTGAAGATTCTCTTCAGCGTCTGGCGCGACCGGTCGGGCAAGGTAGACGCATGCGTGTGCTGGTGATGGACGACGACGCCCGTCTCGTGGAGCTGCTCCAACAGGGCCTTCGCGCAGAGGGGTTCGCGGTGGATGCCACGAGCGACGGCCTTGACGGTCTCGCCAAGGCGGCCGCCGACAACTACGACGTGATCATTCTCGACGTCATGATGCCTGGCCTGAACGGCTACAAGGTGTGCGCCCACCTGCGGTCGAGCGGTGACAACACCCCCATCCTGATGCTGACGGCGAAAGACGGTGAGTACGACGAGGCGGAAGGACTGGAGACGGGGGCCGACGACTACCTGACGAAGCCCTTCTCCTTCGTCGTCCTCACCGCTCGTCTGCACGCCCTGATACGCCGCGCGCGTCCGGAGCGGCAGATCGTCCAGCACTTCGGGGACCTGGAGATCGACACAGGAGCCCGGCGTTGCCGACGCGCAGGCACGGACATCGCCCTCACTCCTCGGGAGTTCGACGTCCTGGCACTGCTCGCGGCAACCCCGGACATCGCCATCAGCAAGGCCGCCGTCCTGGAGCGGGTCTGGGACAGTGCGTACGAGGGCGGCCCCAACATCGTGGAGGTCTACGTCAGTGCTCTTCGCCGGAAAATCGACCGGCCCTTCGGCCGGGCCAGTATCGAAACCGTACCTGGCGGGGCCTACCGGCTCCGCTCCGACGGAGCCTGACGGCGGCGCCCCCCGCCGGCGCCTACGGCTGTGGCCGCAGACCGTGCGTGTCCGTGCCACCGCCGCCGTCGCACTCGTCGCCAGCCTTGCTCTCGTCGCCTGCTCGGTGGTCCTGCTCTACGCCGTCCACAACAATCTGGTCGACTCCGCCCAGAACACGGCCCGCGACCACGTCGAAAAGGCAGCGAGCCAACTCGCCTCAGGGATGCCTCCGGGCGACGTACGGGCCGAGCTGCCGGACGTCATCCTGGACACCGCGCCCCCCGCCGGCTCCTCATCCACCGCATCGGCGGACCAGGGTGCAAATGCCTATGTGGGCACGTCTGCGGGGCCGATGGTGGTGCAGGCCTATCCCAATCTTGCTCCCGCGCGTACCGCCGTGATCACGTTGACCTGGGCCCTGGTCCCGTGTACCGCCCTGCTGGTCCTGCTGGTCGCCTACCTGGCGTGGTACGCCATGGGCCGGGCACTGCGACCGGTGGAGAACATCCGTGCCGAGTTCGCCGACATCACCGCCCACAGTCTCCAGCAGCGCGTCCCCGTCCCCGACTCCAACGACGAAGTCGCTTTGCTCGCGCAGACGATGAACGGCACTCTCGATCAACTCCAGCGTGCCGTCGGCCGTCTGCGGACCTTCACCTCGGACGCCTCGCACGAACTGCGCGGCCCCCTCACCACCCTGAAGGCCCGTCTTGAGCTGGCCCTGGCCCGCCCCGACCGGGCTGAATGGACAGTGGTCGGCAGCGAGGCCCTGCGCGACACCACACGTCTGGAAGACATCGTCACCGATCTCCTGCTCCTTGCCCGCCTGGACGCTCGCCAGCCCCTGAAACTCCAACCCCTGCGCGTCACCGACCTCTTGCAACGGACCCTCGCCGAGCGCTACCCCCGTCAACCTGTCGTCCTCGTCACGGACTCCGCCTCAGACGAGGCGATCCTGGGCAGCCCCACGGCACTCGCCCGCCTCTTCCTGAACCTCATCGACAACGCGCTGCGCCACGCACACAGCAGTGTGATCGTGGAAGTGCACCACACCGAACATGAGCTGGTCGTCGAGGTCAGCGACGACGGTCCCGGCATCCCCGAACCCGACCGCGAGAGGGTCTTCGACCGCTTCACACGTCTGGACAACGCCCGTACCCGCAGCGAAGGCGGCACGGGTCTGGGCCTCGCCATCGCCCGCGACATCGCGGCCGCCCACGGCGGGACGCTCACTGCCGAACCGCCTCGGACCACCGACGGGGGTGCCCGTCTGCTCCTGGTCATCGCCAGGCAAGACTAACTGCGCAGCACGTAGCGGTTGCGCGACCGAAGATCGGACGCGCGTGACAGCGTGTGAGCGTCCGCTGTGCTCGAGGCTTCCGTGGCGTTGAGAGCTTTTGCGGCCCCGCGGTCCGGAGAACGCTCCATCACCCATTCATGTGAGAGACAAGCGGCCGATTGGTCATCGACGCTGGATTCAGAACCGGTGCCCGAGCGAAGCCGGACATGGCTGGACGGACGCCCCGGTGAACGCTCGTGGCGGGTCACGGCGCTGGAGCGGCATCCCAAGTGTGACCGCGTGCCTCCGGCACCCCGGACCGGGGCCCAGGCACGCTCCAGCGAGAGGTGGATCCGATGGAAGGGACAGCTCCGATGGCGCTGAACTACTCCCAGGCGCTGACCAGAAAGGTGACCGCCGCCAACGGAATCGAGTACGCGTAACCGTGAGGTTGGCGAGGGCGGAGTGCCCCTTCGTACGTGCAGGTCCGGCTCTGGCGCGCGAGGTTCCGGGCCGGAGGGCGTGCGAGAGGAAGGGCGGCTCAGAGTCGTATCTGTGGCGGGTGTGTGCCTCCCACCACGGCCAGGTCCTCGAAGCGGATCTCCTCGCCGCAGGCGGCGCAGTCCGCTCGGGTGTGCAGGATGGCACCGCATCGGTGCTGGAACTCCGCTGTGGCGATGCCGTCGCGGCAGTAGAGGTCGCCCCACTCCTTGAGGGCGGCGAGCACGGGGAGCAGGGCCTTGCCCGCTTCCGTGAGGACGTATTCGTCGCGCGGTGGATGTTCGCTGTAGCGCCGCCGCTCCACGACACCGGCCGTCTCCAGCCGACGCAGCCGTGTGGACAACAGCGTCCGGTTGAGCCCGACGGCGTCGGCGATTTCGGAGAAGCGCCGGTTGCCGTACAGCAGTTCGCGCACGATCGGCAGCGAGTGGCGTTCCCCGACGACGGCTATCGCGTCGGTCACAGAACAGACACGAGGTGTCGGTGCAGATTCAGTACTCACTGTGCTAGGTTAACGTCACTGGCGAGTACATTTTTTGTACTAACTCCTCCGGTGTGGCCGTTGCCCTCAACGGGGTCCGGCGCGGCCGTACGACAGTCAACCCCGCTTACGAACGACAAGAGGCGAACGCCATGAGCAACGAAGCCAACAAGCAGGTTGTCCTCGCGGCCATCGACGGCACCACTGGGCGCAAGAACCAGGTGCACCGCGTGCTGGCGCAGGGGCACTTCGTCGTGACTCACGCCACGACCACCTTCCCCGACGGCGGCCAGGCCGCAGCCTTCGATCTCTGGCAGATCACGGATGGGCAGATCACCGGCCACTGGGGTGACCAGGAGCCCATCGTGGAACAGACCGCCAACGGTCACACCCAGGTCGACGGCGTCGCCGTCATCGACGCGGCGGCCGACACAGACGCCACGCGCAAGGTGGCGGAAGGGGCGGTGCGCACGATTCTGGTCGACAACGACTTCTCCGACGTGGACCGCCACCTGGCGGGCGAGTCCTACATCCAGCACAATCCCCGCTTCGCCGACGGCATCAGCGGACTGGCGGCCGCACTGGGTGAGCTGGCGAAGGCCGGCCAGTCCCTCAAGTACTCCGACGTACTGGACGTCGTCACCGAGGGAGACTTCGCCTACATCCGTTCGGTGGGTGTCTTCGCGGGCGCCGACTTCGTGTTCCACGACCTGTTCCGGGTGGCGGACGGGCGAGCCGTCGAGCACTGGGACGTCATGGTCCCGAGGTGAGGAAGGGCGGCCGAGCCGTCCGCCTCTATCAAGTGCCACCAGGCAACCACCACACGGAAAAGGGCGTGGTAGAGATGGTCTCCCAGACCGACTTGGCGTACGAAGTCTTCATCTCCGATCCGATCCCCACCAGCGTCACGGATCCCATCCCCAACGGAGAGCTGTTCTCCTGGTCGCCGATGTCGACCACGCTGATCTATGGGGAAGAGAACGCAGTACTGGTCGATCCCCCGCTGACGATCGATCAGGCCCAGAGGGTGGGTGACTGGGTCGAACGGTCGGGCAAGCACCTCGAACACATTTTCATCACCCACGGCCACGGTGACCATTGGTTCGCCTCCGGCCCTCTGGTCGAGCGCTTCCCCGGCGCCGTGGTCCTCGCCGGCGAGGACAGCATCCGTCTCATGCGGCAGCAGAGCTCGGCGGAGTTCAGAAAGGCCCAGTGGGACAACCTGTTCCCCGGCCAGATCCCGCCGACTCCCGTGCTCGCACAGCCCGTACCACCGCAAGGGTTTCTTCTGGAGGGCAACGTTCTGCGCTCCGTCGAAGTCGGGCACACCGATACCGACGGCACCACCGTGCTTCACGTTCCCTCGATCGGGCTCGTCGTCGCCGGCGATGTCGTTTACAACGGCGTGCACGTGTACCTCTCCGAGTCTGCGGATGGAGGGCGTGCAAAGTGGCTTCAGGCGCTCGACACGGTCGAGAAGCTCGCGCCGCGCCACATCGTCTGCGGACACAAGAACAAGGCGCTTCCGGACAGTCCGGACACCATCGAGGAAACTCGGCAGTACATCCGTGACGCGGACCGGCTCCTGAACTCGACAACGAGCCGCATCGAATTCTTCGATGCCTTGTGCGCCCTTCATCCCGAACGCCTCAACCAGGCGGTCGTGTGGCTCACGGCCACCGCGCTCATGGATGCACAGAGCTGAGGTCGACTCTCTGCGAACGTGGCGTTGCGCCCGCGAGTGTGTGGCACTTTCCGCGGTGGTCCCTTCGGAGCGCCCGCGCAGATCACCATGCTGGTGCACGACCTTCTCCAGAGCACCGGTCAGGACGGGAGCTCAGGACGGCTCCGCCCCGGATCGATACGGTGGCCGGAGCCGTCCGTCGGCGAGCAGATTACAGATCGACGTGGACAGGTGTGGACCGGCAGCCCGCTTATGCCAGCGACGTCCAGACGCTCTTCACCTCGGTGTACAGGTCGATGGCGCCGCTGCCCATCTCGCGGCCCCACCCACTGGACCCGTAGCCGCCCCAGGGTGTCGAGGCGTCCACTGGGTTGGACATGTTGATGTACACGGTTCCGGCGCGGACGCGGCTGGCGACGCGGTGGGCTGCTGCCACGTCCCGGGTCCAGACGGCGGCGGCGAGCCCATACTCGGTGTCGTTGGCGCGGGCGACGACCTCGTCCTCCTCATCGAAGGGGAGGACCGCGAGCACGGGGCCGAAGATCTCCTCGCGAGCGATACGCATGTCGTCGCGGACGCCGGTGAAGACAGTGGGCCGGTAGAAGTAGCCGGGCAGGTCGGCGGAAGAGCCGCCGGTGACCAGGGCCGCCCCCTCGTCAACGCCGCTGCGGACGAGCGCGTGGACGTGCGCGCGGTGCTCGGCAGTGACCAGCGGGCCCAAGTCGGTGGCTTCGGCGTTGCCCGGCCCCAGGCGCATCTGACCGGCCGCCTTGGCGCAGCGTTCGGCGAATTCGTCGGCCAACGAGCGGTGGACCAGGAAGCGGGTGTACGCGGCGCACACCTGCCCGCTGTTGAGGAGCGCACCCTGCAGACACCCAGCGACGGCCGCGTCGAGGTCGGCGTCGGGCAGCACGATACTGGGCGCTTTGCCGCCGAGCTCCAGCGAGACCCGCTTCAGATTGCCTGTCGAAGCGTGCACGATTGCGCGGCCGGTCTCGGTGGAGCCGGTGAAGGAGACCTTGTCGACGCCCGGGTGCTCGACCAGTGCGCGACCGGCTTTCGGGCCGCCTGTGAGCAGGTTCACCACACCGTCCGGGATGCCGGCCTCCTGGCACAGCTGGACGAGCCGGACCGTGGTCATGGGCGTCTGCTCCGCGGGCTTGACGATCACGGTGTTGCCGCATGCCAGCGCGGGCGCGATCTTCCAACTCGCGATCATCAGGGGGAAGTTCCACGGGGTGATGAGCGCACACACGCCGACCGGCTCCCGCTTGGTGTACTGCAGCACGTTGGGAAAAGACATCGGAGCCGTCTCGCCGTAGAGCTTGGTGACCCAGCCCGCGTAGTAGCGGAAGTGCTCGGCTGCGACCTTGACGCTCACCATCCGCGAAACGCCGATCGGCTGGCCCTGATCGAGGGTCTCCAGCTGGGCTAGTTCTTCGGCATGTTCGTCGATCAGGTCGCCCACGCGCCACAGGATGCGAGCCCGTTCCGCCGGCGCGAGACCCGCCCAGGCGGGGCTGTCGAGCGCTGCCCGGGCTGCCGCGACCGCCTCGTCCACGTCTGCTCGGTCGGCGTCGGCGCACCGTGCGTGCGGCGCACCGGTCGCCGGGTCGACGGTGTCGAACTCGGCGCCGGACGCGGCCGACTGCCAGGTGCCGCCGATGAAGAGGGTCTGGCTCATTGTGTGCTCCTGTGTTCTGAGTCGTCGGTCCTGTCGCTGCCAGGACGAAGCGGGCACATGACCACTCGCCGCCCGGCTCGGTCGTCGGCGGAGTGTGCGGCTCGCATACGGTGAGCGTCGCTCTGGTGGGAGATCCCGGTTTGCGGTGGCGTGCACGACGTCTTGCGGTGCCGGGCACGGATTCCCGTAAGGCGCCGAAACGACAGGCCCCCGGCACTGCCGGATGAGGACTGCGCGTACACCTTGCCCGTCCGGCTACTGGGCCTGAGCCGCTTCACGGGTCTCCCGAGGGCTCATGCCGTACGCCGCCTTGAACGCGTGGCTGAAGTGCGCCGCGTCGGGAAAACCCCAGCGGCCGGCCACGGCGCCGATGGGGAGGCCGGCGAGTGCGGGATCGGCGAGGTCACGTCGGCACTGTGTGAGCCGCCGCTCGCGGATCCAGCCGGAGACCGTGTGCCCCTGTTCGGCCAGGAGCTTGTAGAGGTAGCGGCGTGAGATGCGGTGGGCCGCGGCGATCCGGTCCGGGCCCAGCTCGGGATCGGCGAGCCGCTGCTCCATGTAGAGGAGGATGCGCTGTCTGAGCGCCTCCGGCCCGTCTTCTCGGTGAGCGGAAGAGCTGCCGTGCTGCGCGAGCAGAGCGCTCACGAGGTCGACCGCGCTGTCCGCGAGGCGGTCTTCGCCCACTCCTTGCAGCTCCCGCACCTGACGGGCCAGGCCGCGCAGGAAGGGCTGGACCACCGGGCCCAGTCCCTCTTGGCACGGGACGGTGGCGGCGTTGACCCTCGCCAGCTCCTGTTCCGTCAGCCGCAGCAGGGCGCGCGGGAACATCAGCACGAGCATGCTGTACGGCAGCTCGCAGTCGAGTGTGTAGGGGCGGCGCGTGTCGTAGATGGCCAACTCGCCGGGGGCCAGCAGGGCTTGGCGGTCCCCTTGGGCCAGGCGGCAGCGGCCGGTCAGCTGCAGACTCACCTTGACGAAGTCGGGTTGGTCGGAGGTGATGTGCCCAGAGGTATGGGTGACACCGTGCGGCTGCGCGGCCACGACCGACACCTGCACGGCGCCGAGGTGGGAGGTGTGCAGGGAAGCGTGGAAGTCGGACGTCTCGCCCGGTACGGCTTCCATGGGCACGAAGCTTCGGCGGACGACCTCGCGCCAGAATTCGAAGCGTCCGGCGGACGTGTCGTCCTGAGGTGTCGTCACTGAGCGCACGGTGCTCTCCTGTGTGGAAGAGGGGGCCCCGGTATTCGGGCCCCCGGGAGACTCAGCCGAGGCCGTCGGCGCCGACCTTGACGGCGGCCTCGTCCAGGAGGGCGTCGGAGACGGGTTGCGGCCGGCCGTCGAGGTCGAGGACCGGGGTGGCCTCCTTGTACCAGGACTCGATGACGGCGTTGCCCCAGAAATCGCGGCGGCGGTCGTCGTGGACGTTCCAGCGGTACGTCTCGTGGTCGGGGTCGCCGGTGTAGTAGTCCGAGGTATAGATCTCCACGCGGTGGCCGTCGGGATCGCGGAGGTAGACGTAGAAGGCGTTGGAGACGCCGTGCCGTCCCGGGCCGCGCTCGATGTGGTGCTCCTTGCGCACGGCTCCGAACAGGTCAGCGGTGCGCAGGACTTGGTGGGACTCGTGGGTGGCGAGGCCCAGGTGGTGCAGGCGGGGGCCGTCGCCGCCGGTGAAGGCGACGTCGTGCACGGTCTGCTTGCGGTACATCCAGGCCGCGTACAGCTCGTGCTCGTCGCCCTCGATGGTCTCCGAGCAGCCGAAGCCCAGCGACTTGTAGTGGGCGTAGGCGGCCGGGATGTCGGGGGTGCAGATGTTGAAGTGGTCCAGGCGGGCGATCTCGGCGCCGCGGTGCAGGTCGTAGCGCTGGATCAGGCGTTCGGCGCGGTCGATCTCGTAGAAGAACTCGACGGGGAAGCCCAGCGGGTCGACCACCCGCACCGCATCGCCGATGCCGCGCGTGCCCTCTCCCTTCTTCAGCCGCTTGACGGGGCGGCCGAGTTCGGCGAAGAACTTCTCCGCCTTGTCGACGTCCTCGGGGGTGCGGACCCGGTAGGCGATGTGGTCGAGGGCCGCGACCTTGCCTTTGCGCAACACCAGGGAGTGGTGGGTCAGCTCGTCGGTTCCGCGCAGATAGAGGGAGCCGGAGTCCTCGTACTGGACGTGGAAGCCGAGCATGTCGACCCAGAACCAGCGGGCGGCGCCGAGGTCGGTGACGGCGAGCTGGGCGTACGCGGACCGGACGACATCAGGTGCGTTCATGAGGCAGCGCCGAAACGGGGGGTGTGGACGTCGCCGAGGGCGACATGGACGATTTTGGAGTCGGTGTAGAAGTCGATGGAGTGGGCGCCGCCCTCGCGGCCGACGCCGGAGTCCTTGACTCCGCCGAAGGGCGTGCGCAGGTCACGGATGTTGTGGGAGTTGATCCAGACCATGCCGGACTCGACGGCGTGGGCGATGCGGTGTCCGCGCTTGAGGTCGGAGGTCCAGATGTAGGCGGCGAGGCCGTACCGGGTCGCGTTGGCGAGTTCGATCGCCTCGGCCTCGTCGTCGAAGGGAGCGACGGCGACGACCGGGCCGAAGATCTCCTCCTGGAAGATGCGGGCGTCGCGGGGCACGTCGGCGAAGACGGTTGGCTGGAGGTAGTTGCCCTCGCTCAGGTGGTCGGGCCGGGAGCCGCCCGCGACGAGGCGGGCCTCCTTCTTGCCGATCTCGACGTAGTTCAGGACGCGTTCGTAGTGCTCCGCGTGGACGAGTGCGCCCACCTCGGTCGCCGGGTCGGACGGCAGCCCGACGCGTACGTTGGCGGCACGTTCGGCGAGGCGCTGAACGAACTCCGCGTACAGCGGCCGTTCCACCAGCACCCGTGAACCGGCCGTGCAGCGCTCGCCGTTGAGGGAGAACACCCCGAACACGACCGAATCCAGGGCGGCTTCGAGGTCGGCGTCGGCGAAGACGACGGCCGGGGACTTGCCGCCCAGCTCCATCGACGTGGTCTTCAGGTGCTGGGCGCTGGAGCGGATGATGTGGCGGCCGGTGTCCGTGGAGCCGGTGAAGGAGATCAGCGGCACGTCCGGGTGGTCGACGAGAGCCTGCCCGGCCTCCTCGCCGATGCCGTGGACGATGTTCACTGTCCCGGCCGGCACGCCCGCCGTAGCGAAGATCTCCGGCCACAGCGACGCGGACAGCGGTGTCCATTCGGCCGGCTTCAGCACCAGCGTGCAGCCGGAGGCCAGCGCGGGCGCCAGCTTCCAGCTCTCCAGCATGAACGGCGTGTTCCAGGGTGTGATCAGTCCGGCCACTCCGACCGGTGTGCGCCGGACGTAGGAGAACTGTTCCTCGCCCTGCCGGAACGCCTCCTCGCCCAGCGCCACGATGACGTCCGCGAAGTAGCGGAAGTTCTCCGCGGCCCGGCGGGCCTGGCCGCGTGCCTGGGTGATCGGCAGTCCGGTGTCGTACGTCTCGTAGGTGGCGAGCCGGTCATGGCAGGCCTCGACGGCATTCGCGATGCGGTACAGCGTGCTAGCGCGCGCCCGGTTGGACAGCCCGGCCCACTCCGGGAAGGCGGCGCCGGCCGCCCGCACCGCCCGGTCGATGTCGGCCGCCGAACCGCGCGCGGCCTGCGCGTACGGAGTGTTGGACACCGGCCCGGAGACGTCGAAAGTACGGCCGTCGGCCGCGTCGACGAGTTCGCCGCCGATCCAGTGGCGGATGGCGGAGGGCAGGCTCCCGGGGACGATGGTCACTGAACGACTCCGATCGGTGCGGTGAGAGTGCCGCCCTCGGCGAGCAGCGTGCGGATCTTTGCCAGACCCGCGTCGGTGGGGGTGATGAGGGGCGGGCGGACATGGGGGGAGGCGATGCGGCCCTGCTGGTGCAGCACCCATTTCGCGGGCGCCGGGTTGGTCTCCACGAACAGCAGGTCGACCAGCGGGTGCAGCCGGTAGTGCAGATCGCGGGCGGCGTCGAAATCGCCCGCCTCCCACAGCTCGTACATCCGTGCCACGGCCGTCGGCGCGAGGTTGGCGACGGCCGACACGAACCCGGCGCCGCCCAGCGCCAGCAGCGGCAGACAGAGCAGTTCGATGCCGGACCACACCAGGAGCGAGCGGCCGCAGGCGTGCATGACGCGCGAGAAGTGCTCGAAGTCCTTCGTCGTCTCCTTGACCCCGACGAAGTTGTCGAAGTCGGTGAACAGGCGCTTCACCGTCTCCGGCGCGATGTCCACGGCGGTGCGGGAGGGCACGTTGTAGGCGACGATCGGCAGGTCGGGGAACTCCCGGGCCACCGTCGCGTACCACTGGTAGAGAGCCTCTTGCGTGGGCCGCGCGTAGTACGGAGTGATGACGAGCGCCGCGTCGGCGCCCAACTCCTGGGCGGCGGCGGTGATTTCGAGAGTCTCGTCGAGCTTGTGCGAGCCGGTGCCCGGTAGGAACGGGACGCGGTCGCCGATCTCGTCCGCGACCGTGCGCATCCCCGCGATCCGCTCGGCGGCGGACTGCGCACTGGGCTCACCGGTCGAGCCGCCCAGCGAGATGCCGTGCGAGCCGGACTCCAGCTGGAAGCGGATCAGTGCCCGCAGGCTGTCGTGGTCGACGGCACCGTCCGCGGTGAACGGCGTGACCACCGGAGCGATGGACCCGCGGATTGTGGACGGGTCGCTTCGGAACTTCACAGGGATTCTCCTCCCACGTCGTGCTGCTTGCGCCACTGCTTATAGGCCTCACGCCACTGGGGACCCAGCGGATAGAGCCCCTCGATGCCGTGTCCGGCCCGCACTTGCTCGGTGATGAACCGCTCCTGTGCCTCCTGCTCACGGCAGTCGGCGATCAGCTCCCCGGCCAGTTCGGGTGGTACGACCACCACGCCGTCCGCGTCCCCCACGAGCAGGTCGCCGGGCTGGACCAGGGCGCCGCCGCAGGCGATCGGCACACCGGTGTCCCAGGGGACGTGACGGCGGCCGAGGACGGACGGGTGCTCCCCGCCGTGGTAGACCGGCAGGCCGAGGTCGGTCACGGCCGCGCTGTCGCGCAGCCCGCCGTCGGTGACAACGCCGGCCGCACCGCGCTGCTGTGCGCGCAGAGCCAGGATGTCGCCGAGCGTTCCTGCGGAGGTGTCCCGCCGGGCGTCCATCACCAGTATCTGGCCGGGGCGCAGCTCTTCGATCGCCCGCTTCTGGGCGTTCATGTCGTTGCCGTACTTCTGGAACAGGTCCTCGCGCAGCGGCAGATAGCGCAGGGTGTGGGCGACGCCGACCATGCCGGTGCCCGGCTGTGTGGGACGTACGCCGTCGATCGACATGTGCGGCAGACCGCGCTTGCGCAGCTGTGCGCTGAGCGTGGCGACTGCCACCGAGCGCAGACCGTCCTCGATCTCCTTGCCGAGCAGCGGCTCGGGGATGTACGCCGAGCCGTATGCGGCCTCGCGCTCTGCCGGACCGACGCGGGGCATGGCGCCGTACGGGTCGAGCGCGGGCCCCGCGGCGATCGGATTGCGCAGCCGCCCGGTGGACAGCCCGCCGCCGCTCACCTCGACCTCGACCAGATCGCCTGGCGAGACGACGGAGGCGCCGGCTGGTGTGCCGGTGAGGATCACGTCTCCGGGCTCCAGTGTGACCAGCCGGGACAGGTCGGCGACGAGTTGCCCGAAAGGGAAGAGCAGTGTGTCGCTGGTGTCGTCCTGGACCAGCTCGCTGTTGACCCAGGTGCGCAACTGCAGGGCGGCGGGGTCGAGTTCACGGGCGTCCAGCAGCCGCGGTCCGATCGGTGTGAAGCCGTCGGCGCCCTTGGATCGGACGTTGGAGCCGCTGTCGGCGTAGCGCAGGTCGTACACGCCCGCGTCGTTGGCGGCGGTCACCCAGCGCACATACGACCAGCCGTCCTCGGGCGTCACGTGTTGGGCGCGCGAGCCGATGACGAGCGCGATCTCGCCCTCGAAGCCGAGGAGTTCGCACCCCTCGGGCCGGATGATCGCCTCCTTGGTACCGGACAGGGACGACGGCGGCTTGAGGAAGTACGAGGGCTGCGACGGTGCCCGTCCGCGTTCCTTCGCCCGGCTGGGGTAGTTGAGGTGGACCGCGATGATCTTCGACGGAGGGTTCCCGAGCGGATGTGTCATCAGGAACGCTCCAGGAATTCCTGGACCCTGGCCTTGTAGGGCTCGCGGTCGTAGGACTTCACGTAGGCGCCTGCCATGCGGACCGGGTCGCCGAAGAAGTAGTACTCGTACAGGGCCTGGCGGCTGGAGAAGGCGGAGATGCAGGTGTCCCACACCAGCCGGAACAGCTTCACGCGCTCCGGGCCGGTCAGGGTCGCGGACTGCAGGTAGGCCTCGATGTCGGCGGCGGCCGGGCCGTTGATGTCGAGCTCGGTCGGCGTGGCCATCAGGCCGGAGGCGCCGAGCTTGCGCAGGATCTGCGGGAAGCGCTGGTAGAGCTTGGGGTAGAGATTGCGGGCCGCGTTCAGCGGGGCGAAGGCCGGGGTGAGGACGCCGTACTCGTTGATCTCGGCGTCGGCCTCGGCGGCGCGCAGGAAGGCGCGCAGCATCTCCAGCGTGGTGATGATCTCGGCGATGTCCTCCTGGACGTGCTGGAACTGCTCGATGCCGATGGCCTCGGTCAGCAGGGACACCAGACCCAGGATGTACTCGGTCTTGGCGGACGTCCGGGTGACGACCTGGTGCGTCATGTGCACCACGGACGACGTCTGGGAGTAGAAGCCGTTGCACAACTCGGCGTCGCCGAGCGCGAAACAGCGCTCGAAGGGGACGTGCACGTCGTCGAAGACGACCACGCAGTCCGACTCCTCGAAGCGGGAGGAGAGCGGGTGGTCGTGGCGGGGGCGGTCGTAGTCGAGCGGTTCGCGGGCGATGTAGCGCAGGCCGGGCGTGTCGTTGGGGATGGCGAAGGCGTACGAGTACGGCTTGTCCTCGGGGGTGCCGCGCAGCACGGTGGAGGGGAAGACGAGCATCTCGTCGGCGAACGGGGCGATGGTGGCGAGCATCCGCGCGCCGCGGATGACGACCCCGTTGTCGTCCTCCTTCACGATCCGCGCGGCCAGCTTGCCGCCGGCCTGCTGGGTGCCGGCCATCGCACGGTTGACCTGCGGCGGGATCAGGGTGTGCGTGCACAGCAGGTCCTCTTCACGGACCTTCTCGTAGTAGCGGCGGATGTTCTCGCCGAAGGCGGGGTTGGCCTGGGCGAACCAGTCGGCGGCGGAGGCCAGCGCCATCAGGGAGCTGTTCATGTAGTCGCCGGTGCGGCCGAGCATGCCGTTGCTGTAGTCGGCCCACACCTTGAACGCCTTGCGCCGCTTGACCAGGTCTTCCGGCGTCTTCGGGGTAAGGAACGAGGTGCCGACCGGCTCGCCGGAGGTGGGGGAGGTGTAGGTCAGGGTGTCCTTGTGCTCGGCGGAGTGCTGAAGGTCGTACAGCTCGGCGTAGGTGCGCACCACATTGCGGAAGGCCGGGTGGTCCTGGACACCGCCGGTGATGGTCTCGCCCTGGATGTGCACCGTGGGACGGGAGGCGGACAGTCGCTCGAGGTATTCCTTGCCGGTACGTGCGGCCATGGTGATGCTCCTGAGGGGGAGTCGGCGGGAAGGCGGGACGTCAGATGAGGTGTTCGATGCCGTCGGACGACTCGGCGGCCGTGCCGAAGCGGCTCCAGGTGTAGGTGAGGGCGTCACCGTCGCGGTGGCCCAGGTCGGTGACATGACCGACGACGAGGGTGTGGTCGCCGCCGTCGTACGCGCGCCAGGGGTCGCACTCGATCCAGGCGAGGGGATTGGCCAGCCGTGGCACCCGGGCGCCGGCGACCCAGCCGGGTTTGCCCAAGCCTTGAGCCCCGGCGAACAGGCGGGCCAGTCGCTCCTGTTCGGCGCCGAGGACGTTGACGCAGAACGGCTGACGCAGGAGCGGGTCATGGCAGCGGGCCCGGCGGGCGACGCTGAGCAGCACCAGTGGAGGGTCGGCCGACACGGATGTGAAGGAGTTCATGGTGGCTCCCCGAGGGCCGTCCTCGCCGTCGTAGGTGACGACGGTGACGCCCGTGGCGAATCGGGACATTGAGGCGCGCAGGGCGCCAGGGTTGGGGGGAGCTAGAGCTTCGGGCATGGGGACTCCCATGAGTGGCACTGACAGTGCGGTCGCCGGTGGCGGATCGCGACGGGGGAGGCCGGTGGGGCATCTGGCGGGATGCTCCACCGGGCGGTTCGCACCATCGGAACGCAAAGTGCGAACCGGGAGGAACAGACCAAAGGAATCGGTATGAATCAGACCGAAATCATGTAGTCAAAGCTTTGATTAATTGGCACCGTACCCCCTGTGCCAGCCCTTGGGAAGACCCGAGCGACATCCCTCTGTCACTGGTCGGAAACCTCGCGCTCGCAGGTGAACGGGCCCGTATCTTCCAGCGACCTACACTCCGAGGATGACCCTGGAACCGTCCGACCCCGAGCATCTGCACTTCTGGTCGTTCATCGACTACGCCGTCGAGCGGGTCTCCCGGGAACTGCCCGGCATCGAGCCGCTCGCCATGCGGCTGGTGTTCACGCTCCACCGGGCGGCCAACATGGTGGTCTACGACCTCGAATCCACCGTGCACCGGCCGCGCGGCTGGTCGTGGCCCGGGTTCCGTGTGCTGTTCGCGATCTGGCTGTCCGCCCCGGTCGAGGCGAGGAAGGTCGCGGAGTTGTCCGGCATGAGCCGGGCGGCCGTGTCGGCGCTGGTGAACACGCTGGAGCGTGACGGCCTGGTGCGCAAGGAGCGCGCGGCCTACGACGGACGCGCCGTGGAACTCTCGCTCACCGACTCCGGCCAGGAAGCGATCACCTCCGCGTTCCTCGCCCACAACAAGCGGGAGCAGGAGTGGGCGGGCGCCCTCAGCGAGGACGAGACCCGCACGCTGATCGAGCTCCTGGGCAAGCTGACCACCCACTCCGTCGACTTCGACGCCAGGCATCGGGCCTGAGACATCAGGTGCTGAAGGAGATCTTCAGGACGTTCAGCGGATCTTCAGCAGGCAGGGCCGAGAGTTGCCTCGTACTCGATTCCGAGGGAAACGGGGCCGGACTCGTGCCGGTACCCCTGTCTCCCTCCACCTGCGAAGGAGTTGATCACATGAAGCTGCGTACGAACAGCATCTCGCGTCGCCAGGGTGCCGTGATGGCCGGCGCACTGGCCGTGCTGCTCGCCTCGGGCGGGGTTGCCGCTGCGGCCTCGACCGGCAGCAGCACCACCAAGCACCACGGCACCACGGCCGTCGAGGCGCCCGGCAACCCCCACCCGCACCACATCAAGCCGGGCACCGCCAAGAAGCTGCGAGACCTCACGGTCGTCGAGGGCGGCCCCGTCACGGGCGAGAAGCCGTCCGCCGTCGAGGTGCCCGGCGCGAAGCCGAAGGGCTGGAAGCTCGGCGAGTCCACGCCGGTGAAGGGCGCCCCCGTCGTCGTCGGCGGCGAAGGAAACACCACCGAGAAGCCGTCCGACGTCAAGGTCGTCGAGGTGCCCGGCGCGAAGCCGAAGGGCTGGAAGCTCGGCGAGTCCACGCCGGTGAAGGGCGCCCCCGTCGTCGTCGGCGGCGAAGGAAACACCACGGCGCGCTAGCCGCACAGCGACAGGGCAGACGTGGGGTTGCCCTGTCGCGCCCACGAAACGCCCGGCCGGACATCTCCGGCCGGGCGTTTTGCGTGGCATCTGCATGACGTGCAGCCGACTCCGTCCGTAATCTCGCCCTTCCCCCTGAGGGACCGTCGGGCAGTCGGATTTTGACCATGGAGAGTCGTCTGCGTATCCGGCAACTACAGGCCTCTGAGCATAGTTTTGATGGCATCGACCCGACCGCTGCAGAGAGCCGGGTGACGGATTCCGGAAAGGACGAAGCGCGATGAGTTCTGTGGAGCGCATTCGGCTGACCTACGCCTTCGACGCCTACTGCGGCTGGTGCTACGGCTTCGGGCCCGCCTTGCATGAGTTCGCCGCCGCCAACGCGGACCGGCTTGAGCTGCGCGTGCTGTCCGGCGGTCTGTTCACCGGCTCGCGCGCACTTCCGGTGTCGGCCTACCCGCACATCCCCGGCGCCAACGAGCGCGTCACCCAACTGACCGGTGTCACTTTCGGCGACGGGTACCGGGCCGCGCTGGCGGACGGAAACGTGGTGATGGACTCCGCCGATGCCGCCGTCGGCCTGGTCGCGCTGCGCAGCCAGCCAGGCGTGAACGCCCTGGACGCGGCGGCCGCGATGCAGCGTGCCTGGTACGTCGACGGCCGCAGTCTGTCCGACAGCGAGGTCTACCGGGACCTCGCCGCCGAGCTGAGTCTGGACGCCGAGGCGGTGGCGGCCGTGTTCGCTTCGCCCGCCGCCCGTGCCGAGGCCGAGGCCGACTTCCTCGAGGTGCGCCGTCTGGGCGTCGATGCCTACCCAACGCTGCTGCTGCACACCGCCCACGGCACCGACCGTCTGGGCGGCCCGGTCGCCTCGGCCGACGCACTCACCCACGCCCTGGACCAGCACGTGGCCGCCACCGCGGCCGCCTGAAGCCACCCACACACAACCCCTCGAAGGGCAGTGCATCACCCATGTCCAGCCTGACGTATTCCGTTCACACGGCCGGCGACACCGGCCTGAACAAGTCCTCCGTCCTGATCACAGGCGAGCGCGAAGCACTCCTGGTCGACGGCCAGTTCACGCTCGCCGAACAGCACCGGGTCCTGGCGGACGTCATCGACAGCGGCAAGGAGCTGACCACCGTCGTGGTCACCACCGCCGACCCTGACTACTACTTCGGCCTGGAAGTGATCCGACAGGCGTTCCCCGACGCCAGGATCGTCGCCACCGCCACCACCGTGGAGCGGATCAAGAGCAGCTGGCAGGGCAAGCTCAAGACCTGGGCACACCTGGGCAAGAACATGCCCACCGAGGTGATCGTCCCGGAGGTGCTGGAAGGAGACCGCGTCAGCATCGAGGGCCACGACTTCGAGCTGCGCGGCGGCCACCCCGACCTGGTCTGGCGCACCGAGTACCTGTGGCAGCCCGAGGACCGCGCGGTGGTGGGCGGGGTCCTGCTCTTCGCCGGTCTGCATGTGTGGACCGCCGACACCCCTACGTCGCGTGAGCGGCGCGCCTGGGACGAGACGCTCGCCGAGATGGAGCGGCTCGCCCCGCGGTTCGTGGTCGCCGGCCACCGTTCCGCCGACTCCGCCAGCGATGCTTCGGTGATCGGCTTTACGCGCACCTACCTTGCCGAGTTCGAGGAGGAGCTGGCCAAGCACAGCAACGACTCCGAGGCTCTGAAGTCCGCGATGCTCCAGCGTCACCCAGACCTGGGACTGGCGGTGGCTCTGGATCTGGGTGCCAAGGTCAACACCGGCGAGATGAACTGGGGCTGACTCATATTCACGACGGGCCCGTGCGCCGGGTGGTGGGCCACTGTGACCACCCTCCGGCGCACGGGCCCGTCGTGGAGTTCGTCCCGGCCGGCGGTGTCTTCCCTGCCGCGGCCAGCACCGTCCGTTGGGTGATGATGGTTTCCCCACTCGGCCGGGATCGGCCGTAGCCGCATCTTCGCTCGTGGCCGCGGCGGTGATCGTCGGCGCGGTGCCCGCGCGGGTGTCGTCGTCTCCAGGGGGTCGTCACTCCGGCCGTCACCCTCGGCCTGTGGGTCGGCGCCTTCCCCGGCCGTCGAGTTCCGGTGTGCATCGCCCCAGTCCGCTGGTTGCGCAGTCGGCAATGGCCTGGCCCGCCTCGCGTGGGGACCGGCGGCGGATCGCCTACGCCGCGATGGGGCCCGGCCACGACTGGCCGGACGCTGCGTTGTTCGTCGCCGAAGCTGTGTCCTGCGCGGCAGTCCTCGGCGTCACCCGGCTGCTGATGTGAACCGGCCCGTCGGCGGGCGGCCTCTGTGGGTCTCTGTCTCTTGGTGCCGCTCGCGGGAGCGGCGCTCAGTGCCCAGGTCGCCTGGCGTCGGGCGCTTCGCTCCCGCCGTCCTCCGAGGAGCGGCCGCGGACGGTCGCACGGAAGGCGATGGGAGACTGGCCGGTGCGCTGGTGAAAGTACTTGCTGAAGTTGGTCGCGCTGGTGAAGCCCAGTTGCGCCGCGACACGGGCGGCTGATTGATTGCCGTGTGCCAGGAGGCGCTTGGCCTCCAGGACGACCCGCCGGTCGATGAACTCCTTCGCCCCCACTCCTGCTCCGGTCAGCGCGGCCCTGGAGAGAGTGCGGGGTGAGTAGCCCAGGGCTTGGGCGTAGTCCTCCAGGCGGCGGGTGCGGGTGAAGTCGCGTTCGACCGCGTCACGGAAATGCAGGAATGTCTCCCCTGGGTCCGGTGCCGGGCTGCCGACGGGCGCGGTGCGCTGCGAAAGGCGCAGCACGAGGACTGCCAGCAGGTGGCGCAACACCGCCACGTGCGCTTCCAGGGAGATGCCGCGCAACGCCTGGAACTCCAGCGCGAGATGGTCCACGGCCATCTCCAGCGCGTGACGGTCCTCGGGACCGGGAACCTGGAGTGCGGGGGCGTACGGATCGTCTATCTGCGCTGCGGCCACGGTAGCCGTATCTAGGAAGTCGCCCTCGAAGAGGACCAGAGTGCCCTCGGCGTCGTCCAGATCACCCCACTGCTGTACCTGACCGGGCCGGACCCAGAGCCAGGAGCCCGGCTCAAGGGCGTAGCCGGTGAAATCCACCGTGTGCCACAACGAGCCGCTGGAGAGGGTGATCAGGAGGTGGAACGCGGGTCGCTGCGGTGCCTGCAACCGTTCTTCGCTCATGTGGACGGCGGCCCGCTCCCGCAGGTCGGCCAGAGAGATGACTTCGATGCCGGCAGGCGTGCCGACAGCGGGAGCGAAGCCGATGTCCGCGATCTCGCGCGGTCTGCTCTGTCGTTTTCTCACCGTCACCAGTAGCCACCATCACACAAGGAATCTGGCCGATGCCAGCGTAACCAGAGCAGTCGGCACACCCAAGTGTCGGATTTTAACCATGATCAGTCCGCCTCCTACCCGGTTCACCTGCGGGGGCGCCAATAAGTTGAATCTCGAAGCTTTCATTTTCAAGCGTAGGAGGTACCTATGACTTCGCCCATCGTGTCCATCGCCTATCACTCCGGCTTCGGTCACACCACCGTCATTGCCGAGGCTGTCCAGCGTGGCGCCAAGGAGGCCGGCGCCGTCGTGAACCTGATCGCCGTCGGTGAGATCACCGACGCCCAGTGGGGGCAGCTGGATGCCTCGGATGCGATCATCTTTGGTTCCCCCACCTACATGGGAACCGCTGCCACCGCTTTCCACGGTTTCGCGGAGGCCAGCTCCGAGCGTTGGTTCGGGCAGGTTTGGAAGGACAAGCTGGCGGCTGGATTCACCAACTCGGGTTCCAAGGCGGGCGACAAGCAGTCGACCCTCCAGTGGTTCGCGACGCTGGCGTCGCAGCACGGTATGCACTGGATCTCGCTCGGCATGCAGGGTGGCTGGAACTCGTCCCAGGGGAGCGAGAACGATCTCAACAGGCTGGGCTTCTTCCTGGGTGCCGCCGCTCAGTCCAACGTGGATCAGGGGACCGAGGGGGTGACGGCCAGCGACATTGCCACCGCTGAGGCGCTGGGGCGTCGTGTCGCGGATGCCGCCGCCACATGGGCGACCGGCCGCGCCGCGCGCACCGCCTGATCGTCACGGGCCCTTCCTCTCGGCTGCCGGGTTCCTGAACGGCGCCGGGGCTTGTGGCAGATCCTTGGCTGGGCTGCCGATAATGCGAGTCGACGGGGTCTCCGTAGACGGAGACCCGTCTCGGCTGAGGGTGTGGGGTAAGCCCACATGGTGATGCCGACGCTCTCACGCGAACAGGTGAGGGCTGTCGGGCCCATGCGTAGTGGAGTCGGTTGCCGACTACGGACTACACGTGATGCCGTGGTGTCCTCTTCATCCGAGCGTGGTTGTGGGCAGTGCACTGCCCGGCAAGCCAGCACTCCGCCAGACAGTTGGCTTCCTACGTGGACACGGCGCGGGAGGCGGCCCGCCTCGATCGGGCTTGCGCCCGGCGCCTCACCCAAACGCCTGAGCTTCACGCCCGACATGAGCCAGGCCGCCGACGCCGGTTTCGTGCAGGAGAACGCCCCCGAACGCCCGGAGCTCAAGGTCAAGCTGTTCGCCGGCCTCGACGACGCCGCACCGCGGTGTCCGTGAACGCTGCGGGGCGTCGAACGTGGAAGCGGAAGACCCCGGACCCAAGGATGGTCCGGGGTCTTCCGGCTGGTGTGCCCAACTGCGTTCCCCCCTATGCGAAGGCGGCTCCGCGGGCGGTATCGATCGCGACAGGAACCAACAACATCTCGCGGTCGAGAGCTGCTTTTGACACACGGCAAGCAGGCCTGCCCACCGAAGGCCATGCGGGGCTGTTCCGTTGACAGGCCCGCGCGGCAACGCGCGGTGGTGGTTCCGACTGGAGCTGCGGTGAAAGGAACCGGCCGCTGCCGGACAGGACAGGTTGTGGAATCTATGACGGAACAGGAGTTGCGCCGGAATCGACAGGCGGGCTTCGAAGGACTGGCGCGTGTGGTGGCGGAACCACTGCACCGGTATCTGCTGCGGCGGACGAACCCCGACCTGGTCGATGACGTCCTGTCAGACACGATGCTGGTGCTGTGGCGCCGCATCGACGATGTTCCCGGGCTCGGAGCTGGAGCCGGCCCCACGCCCGATCCCGATGATGTGCTGCCGTGGTGCTACGGGGTGGCACGGGGCTGCCTGGCCAACGCCCGGCGCGCTGACGGCCGCAGGCTGCGCTTGGTCGAGCGGCTGATCCGAACACAGCAGCATCCTCCGCCAACGGCCGTCGAGCACAGCGACCTGCATGCCGCGCTCGATCGCCTTGGGGAACTGGACCGTGAGGTGGTGCGGTTGTGGGCGTGGGAGGGCCTGGCGCCGCGTCAGATCGCGGAGGCGACCGGACTCACCTCCAATGCGGTCAACATACGGCTCCACCGGGTGAAGAAGAAACTCGCCGCACAGCTTCAGCTGACGCGAAAGAACGCCGACCGGCCCGGACACAAACCGGATGAAGGAAGGAGCAGTCAGTGAGCGACGACGAGCTACTGGCCCGACTCAGGGCTGCGGACCCGGCACTGGCCAAACGTGCTCCGCTGCCCGACATCTACAGCCTTGTGGAGGCCGCCTTGAGCACGGACACCACACCCCAGTCTGAGAAGTCCGCCGACGGCATCGCGCCCCACCCTGCGAAGCCCGCCGCGGAACGGGGACGCCGCCGTCTCCTCACGCTCGCGGCAGCCGCCGCTCTGCTTCTCCTCGGAGGCGGCATCGCCGGAGGAACCATGCTGAATGACGACAGCGGTCACTCGTCCGCGTCCGGTCCGCTGGCTCTGACTGCCGCGAGCAATACGGCCCAGGGCAAGTGCGCGTGGCCAATCCCCCCGGCCATTCTGCGCACGTATCCGACGCTCTTCGAGGGCACCGTCACCTCTGTCAAGGGGACCTCGGTCTTCTTCCACGTCGACCGCTGGTTGCGCGGTGGCGACACGGACACGGTGCGGTTCCAGAACGGCGACCCGGACCACGACACGGAGGCCCTGACGTTCCAGGTCGGAGACCACTACACCGTGGCCGGCACCAAGGACGGCACCGTCCCGGGGTGCTTCGTGTTCCCGACCCAGTGAAGCGGTTCCGGTCAGGCACGGGGAAAGCGACAACCCGGCGCCGGCCGACTGCCGCGCCGGTCGTGGGATGAGACGCGGCAGCTCCGCGCCAGTCCATGCGGTCGACCGGTGACGTCTCCATCGGGGGCACCCAGCACCTCACCGGTGCCGCCGCAGGTGCGATCGACGTGCCGGCTGAACTGCGGCGTTCCCAGCCGAACTTGTCCTGCTCAGGGGCGGTGTACAAGCCGCGGAACTGTGCTGGTGAAGCAGAAGCCTGCTCAGGCCAGTACAGGCCAGGCCGGCACTCGTCACCTGATTGAGTGAGAGACCGGAATCGAGAGCCGTGTGAGAGTTGCGTAGTGCCGCGAATGCTGGCGTGTCCCCCGTGGAAAGCCCTGCGCGGACCCGTCCTCTTCGCGGCGGGCCCGGTTGGGTGGTCCTCCCTCGGTTCACAGGGCCGAGAGCGGGAGCAATGGCGAGGTCGGTTCTCGGCGCTGTCGTTTCCACCCGACGACGCGGAAACCGCTCAGGCTCTCCCCGCCCACCTGGCCGCCCGAATCGCCGCCCCCTCGGTCAGTCCCGGTTGACGGGGAGCGTCCAGGCGTTTTCCTGGATCTGCTTGACGAGGTCTTCGGTGGCGGGCGGCCACACGTTGCGGTAGGCGCCGTCGGCGGCGCCGATGACCTCGACCATTTTGTCGATCATGTCCTGAGGGTCGTGCTGGCCCTTCATGATTTCGGCGAAGTTGGCGCGGATGTCGGCTTCGCGGGTGAAATTGATGGCGTCGTCGTGCCAGCGGTAGGTGGTGTCTGCAATGCGGTCGTTGAAGCCGGTGTCGTAGGCGCCGGGGTTGATGGTCTGGACGGTGATGCCGGTGGGCGCGAGTTCGTCGCGCAGACTGGCGGCGATGGCCTCCAGGGCGTGCTTGCTGGCGCAGTAGGGGCCCAGGCCGTAGGCGGTGAGGAAGCCGCCCATGGAACTGACGATGACGATGCGGCCCGCGGTGCCGGCGTCGACGAACTTGCGGATGGCCCGCTGCATGAGATGGAGGTTGCCGAAGACGTTGGTCTCGAAGGTGCGGCGTACCAGGTCGACGGGGACTTCGGCCATCGGCCCGCACTCGCCGATGCCGGCGTTGCTGACGAGGGTGTCGAAGTCCCAGGTGACGGCCGCGGCGATGTCAGCGTCGTCGAGGACGTCGAGTTTGTCGACGGTGACGCGGTCCTGGAGGCCGAGCGTTTCGACGTGCCGGCGCAGTTCGGTGACCTGGGACCACAACTCGGTGGCGGCGATGACCTGGTGACCGGCCTGGGCCAGGCCGATGGCAGTGCCGCGGCCGAGCCCGGTGCCGGCGCCGGTGATGAGGATCTTCTTCATGACGGACCTCCGTGAAGGGCGATCGGCTGGGGGAGTGGAGAAAACGGATCCCGAGGTCATACGGCGGCCGCGCCCGCGCGGGCGACCTCGCCGTCCTGGACGGGCAGACCTCCCGAGACACCGATCGCGCCGATGAGGGTTCCGGTCTCGTCGTACAGAGGGATGCCCCCGGCATAGGGGATGAGGCCACCGTTGGTGTACTCGGTGGCGGGCGCGGGGCCGCCGGGTTTGCAGTATTCCCAGAGGTTCTCGCTGGGCGCGTTGAACAGGATCGAGGTTTTGGCCTTGGTGAGGGCGATATCGATCGAGCCGAGGATGGCGCCGTCCATGCGGGCGAAGGCGAGGAGGTGGCCGCCGCCGTCCACGACAGCGATGTTCATCGGGACGCCGAGGCCGTCCGCGTGGGCGCAGGCTCGTTCGATGACGGTCTGGGCGTCCTTGAGGGAGAGGCGCATCGGAGTCCTCCGGGGCATGTCGGCGGCGGGCGCCGTCCGTAAAGGGGGGCTTGGGTAGCGGGGCTCAGCTGAGCACGGCGGCTGCGTGATGCTCCATCACATGAATGGGTGAGGTTTCCGCCGCCAGGCCGAGCTGGGGTGAGAGGCATCGATGTGGCCGGCGGTGCCAGGCCATGTCCGCGCTACCGGCTGATACACCTCGCTTTGAGCGGCCATGCGGCGTCTCGAAGAGCAGATCACCGACAACGAGACCGTGGGTCTACCTGCGTCTTCAGCGCGGTCCGTCTTCAAGGCGCCGGTTTGCGCCGAAGCCCCCGCAGCGGCTCAGCCTGCCCAGACGCGTCAGTAGCCCTGCCTGCCTTCGCCGCAGGGCGAAGGCGACCGGCTTCGCCGTGGAGCGGCAGCCCAGGGCAATCGGGCCCGAGCCAGCCCGTATCCACACCGTCGACACTCCGGCCCGAAGCGTCCGATCACCGCGTATGACGCCCGCGCGGCGCTGCTCGATCCTGGCACACAGCGACCCGCCGGCCTCCCGTATCGCGGCGCAGTTCGGCTTCAGCGGCGCGACCAACTTCAGCAAGCTCTTCCACCAGCGCATCGGCCAGTCTCCGATCGCTTCTCGCGCGACCGTCCGCCGCCGCTCTTCGGGGGATGGACAGGCGATATGCCTGGCACCGGGCGACCCCGCCGGTGATGGCCGCACCTGCAAGGGGCGCCAGCAGATAGAGCCACAGGTGTGACCAGTCATCCGGTCGGTGGGCCCACAGAGCGGGGCCGAACTGACGGGCGGGATTGGCGGACCCGCCAGTGAGGGTGCCGAGGGCAATCATGACCACAGCGGTGGCGGCGGGGCGGGCCAGCGGGATCCAGCGTGTCCACGCGCGACGGGACATCAGCAGCAGGGTGACGGTGAGGACGGCGCCGGTAGACACGGCTTCGACGGTGAACAGTAGGGCCGGCGAGCAGGAGGGAGCGGGTTCAACCGCGGCGTAGGCCATCCGGTCTCCGAGGACCGGGCCCCACACGAGGCGGGCCAGGCCGGTCCCCGCCACGGAACCGGTGAGCTGTGCAGCGAAGTACGTCGGAACCCGGCGGCCGGGGAAGGCACCGGTCAGCCACAGACCGAAGGTCACCGCGGGGTTGAGATGTCCGCCGGAATAGCGGCCCCATGGAGAGGACAGCGCCCCCGCGAGCGCCGCGCCGACGATCACCGCCACGACCACAAGCTGAAGATGCGGTTTTGGCAGGGCCCGGCTGAGTGGTGATGCCGTTACCCAACGGACAGTGGTCACCACGACGAACAGGACACCGCCAGTAAGGGCGAACTCCGCGGCCATCGCCACCGAGGCGGTGGTATCAGTAGTCCGCCGCGCAGGTACACAAGCAATCGTGGACACGGTCAACCCCGGGCCATCACGCCGGTGGCGACCCTGGTGCCCAGGTCCAGAAACACCAGCAGGCCCAGATCCGGACAACGCTCGATCAACGCTTCTTTCGGACAGTGATCCGGGTCGGCGGTGATGACCATGACGGTGGTCAGCTCCTTGCCGCTGTCGAGGACGTCCTTCAGGACCCGGTGCTGCTCGGCGAGCGTGAACTGGCCGTCGGCCAGGAGTGCTTCGCGCTCGCCCGTGATCAGGACGGACGCATTGTCCAGACCGGTGTCACCGGCGGCGCGGACGTTCTGGATCAGGGCGGACATGGGTGCGCTTTCGTTCACAGAGTGCTGAGGGGTGGCTCCAGGCGGCGGTGGTGGTGGCCACGTGCTGGTCCAGGGCGTCGGCCGAGGTGACCAGGCCGCCCAGGCGGTCGGTGCCGTGGGCGGTGTTCCGCAGCAGTGTCGGGTGGGCGTCGATGCCCAGACGGCGCGCTTCGAGGAAGTCGGCCTCGGCTTCGGCAAGGGTTGCGGGCGAGGCGACCGTGGCCGCCACGCCGCACACGGTGGCCGACATCGCGGCAGCGGCCGAGGTCGCACCGCGGAGCTAGGCACGAGGGGTGCCCGGCTCCGCGTCTTCTTGTCGCAGCTGCCCGCCGGCAAACGGCCACGGTGTATCCGCGACCGCAGCTACCGCGAGACGTCGTTACTCCGGACGCACCGGGGCGGCGACCAGTTCGTCCAGCCCGGGGAACGGATTGTCCGGCCGGTGCTTGCGATACACGATGTCGACGAACGACACCGGCGCCCACTTCGAGGGCTGCTCGTCGATCTGATGGACCAACTGCGCGTGGATGTTGTTCCGCAGGTCCAGATAGGGAAACGCCTCGTGCGCCGCGTCCACTACCGCCCGGTCCACCTCCTCGATACCGAAGGCGAACATGTCGGCGCCGATACCGAAATGCGCGAGAGCGCCGACCGTGTGCTTGTGGGGCGCGATCCCCGGGGAGGTGTGCAGCGCCACCGCGTCCCAGATCTGGTCGGCGGCGGCATCGGACAGGCCGTGTTCCCGCGCGAAGCGAGCGGCCCGGAACGCACCGTCCACCTCGAACCGGTTCGGTCCCTGGCCCTCGTCGGTCAGGCCGATGTCGTGCAGCACCGTGGCGAGGAAGAGCGTCTCGTCGTCGTAGTCCGCGCCGGCAACGAAGTTCTTGGCGGCGGCGATACTCCGGGCATAGAAGTAGCTGCGGACAGTGTGGTTGAGCAGCCATTCCGGGGAGTGCTCGGCAGCGAAGGCGACAGCGGCCTCCGTAGCGGCCGTGCGCGGCCACCCTCCGATCTTCTCCGGCAGATTGTCGAGCGCGCTCACTTGGCCTCAGCTCCCAGTGCCAGGTGCTCGGCGATGACCGTCTCGGCCGGCCGCAGCTCGCCCACGAGGTTGGTCTGCTCGAAGTAGGTGTACCAGCCGGAGCTCTCGACACCGTTCAGGAACACGTCGGCCACTTCCCTCGAAGGGGCCTGCCAGACCGCGAACCACTCGTAGGACGTCGAAAGTGTGGCCGGTTCCGCCCTGCCCCAGCCGAGCGTCACGAATCCGATCTCCGCGAGCTGCTTCATGGCTTCCTGGATCCCTGTGAACAGGTCGTTCCGCGCCTCCTCGGTGGCGGCGAAGAACGCGGGCTTCGGTGTCCAGGTCTCGACGACTACATGCATATTGCGCATCTCCTTACTAGTCATGATCGGTGTGACATGACCAGCCTAGGAAGACCGAGGCCGTCGTACGATGGCCAGATGGACAATAATCCCAAGGATCCGGCCAAGGTCGCGGTGGTGGTGCAGCCGGGCTATGTCCTGTTGGACGTAGCCGTTCCCCAGCAGGTGTTCGGCCACTGGCCGGACTACGTGACCGCCTGCTGGCCTGGCGGAGCCCCCTACGAGCTGACCTTGGTGAGTGCGGTTCCCGCGGAAAACCCGCTGGTGCCCCGCGAGGTCGAGCCGCTCGACCGGCTGGAAACGGCGGACACCGTGATCGTCGCCGGAGTGCAGGACCCCACCGAGCCTCCGGACGCCGAGCTGGTCGAACGGCTGCGTGACGCGTACAACCGGGGCAGCCGTATGGTGTCGATCTGCACGGGCGCCTTCGCCCTGGCGGCGGCCGGGATCCTGGACGGCCGCAGCGCCACCACCCACTGGCACTGGGCCAGGCTGCTGCGAGACCGCCACCCGTCGGTCACGGTCCGCGAAGAGGAGCTCTACGTCGAGGACACGGGCGTCTTCACCTCCGCGGGTGTCCTCGCCGGAACCGACCTGTCCCTGCATCTCCTGCGGCTCGACCACGGCCAGGCCGCCGCGAACACGATGGCCCGCTTCCTGGTCAGCCCGCCCCACCGCGAAGGGGGACAGGCCCAGTTCATCGAGCACATCCCGCCCGGCGGCGACGCCGAGATCACCGAGGTGATCACCTGGATCCTGGAACACCTCGACGAGCCGCTCACCCTGGAGTCGGTCAGCCAGTACAGCCACATGAGCACACGAACCCTGCGCCGCAGATTCCGGGCCGTGACCGGAACGAGCGTCATGAACTGGGTGGCCATGCAACGCGTAGCCTGCGCGCGCGAACTCCTCGAGACCACTCGCCTCGGCATCGACGACATCGCCCACCAATGCGGCTTCGGCTCCGCGGAGTCACTGCGCATCCACTTCACCGCGATGACCAGGACCAGCCCGTCGAGATATCGCCGCACCTTCGCCGCCTGACTGCTGGCTTCCGTCTCCAACCAGAGAGCCGGCACAGCCGCTCACTGCTCGCCGGCCGGGAGGCGTACGGCTGGCGCCTGAGGGGTCAGCTGCGGCGGCTTCGGGCCGCCCCCGGGCTGTATACCTGATCTTGAGCTGGTCGCCGCAACTCCGTTCGGCTGGTGCTGCGTTGGTGGTCCAAGGAAAGACGTCCCGCCTCCTGCGGGGAGATACAGGTGCAAGGCCTGCCCGGCGCTCGCATACGAACTCCACCCCGCCATATGCGGGGTGGAGTTCGTGCGTTGCACGCCGACGGCGCAGGTGGTGCGGCATCCGTGCGCCTGCGCGCCGTACCCCGCGCGGTAGGGCGCCGGTCGGGTAGGGCAGCATCTGCTCAGCTTCCGCCTGTCCATGAGGGGTCATCATGCGTTCCACCTGCCGCGTCGCATCATCCGTGCTGTTCACCTGCCTGATGCTCGCGGGCTGCTCGCCCACGTCGCTGGGCGGCTCCGCCCCGTCCGGGAGCGCGAGTGCTGCGGCGGGTCCGGCGGGTGCTGCCGGGGCCGGGCGGGTGATCGCGGTGGGGGCGGGTCCGCAGAAGACGTACACGGTGCAGCAGCAGCCTGCCGCAGGCAGTTGCCATTACCGGTATCTGAAGGGGGAGCCGCTGGAGGATCCGAAGTGCACGCCGGGCGCGATCTCTCCGGCGGTCACGCAGTTGAATCTGAAGTCGACGATCTGCCGCAAGGGCGGCTACACCTCCGGCATCCGCCCCTCCACGTCGGTCACGGGCAAGGAGAAGAAGCTGAACGCCGCCTCCTACGGCTTCACCGGCCGCATGGGCGATGCCGAGTACGACCACTTGATCAGCCTGCAGTTGGGTGGGGACCCGAACGACTACCGCAACCTGTGGGTGGAGCCCGCCGACCCCGGCCACCGCAAGGGCGCCGGGGTCAACAACAAGAAGGATCCGGTGGAGACGAAGCTGCACACCGCGGTCTGCAAGGGCAAGGTCACCCTCTCCGCCGCGCAGCAGGCGATCGTCACCGACTGGACCACCGCGCTCAGCCGGCTCGGCCTCGGCTGAGGCACCGCACAAGGCGGACGAGCCGTCAGCCGCCGCGGTGCGGGGGCGACTTCAGGGGCGGCGGCGTGCCGCGGCGGCGGGTATGAGACCGTGGCAGTCATCTGGCCCGTCGCTTCCCCCCGTAGCGACGGGCCGGACCTGTTTCAGCGGGCGAGGGTGACAGTGACGGGCTGGTCGGCGCAGCTGGTCAAGGCGTCGGTGAGCGCGGCGTGTTCGGCGGGGTCGACGGTCAGGCCCCACCGGGTCTTGTCGGCGATCCATTCGGTCGCGTACTGGCAGCGGTAGCCGGGAGCGGGCGGCTGCCAGGTGCTCGGGTCCTGGTCACTTTTACTGCGGTTGCTGGCGGCGGAGACCGCGATGAGGGCGCGGGCGTCGCCCAGGTCATTCGCGTAGGCCTCGCGTTCCTTGGCCGTCCAGGCGGAGGCGCCGGAGTCCCAGGCCTCGGCGAGGGGGACGAGGTGGTCGATGTCGAGGGCGCGGGCGTCGCTGAAGTACTTGTCGTCGTAGGGGGAGTACCACTGGCCGCCGGTCAGCGTGCAGTTCGAGCCTTGCTGCGGGGCGAGGACGGCCTCGGTTTTGAGGACCTCCTGGCGGGTGTTGCAGCCGTCGTGGTCCGCGTCGGTCCAGTGGCGGAACTTGGTGCGTTCGTAGCCGGTGCGGTTCTCGGTCTGGACGGGCAGCGCGGCCAGGGCATCGCGGACGGGCAGGGCCACGGTGTCGCCAGGGGCGGCGACGCGCTCGGCTTCGGCGGCGCGGGCGGTGGTCGGGGCGAGCAGGACGGCGAGCATGGACAGCGCGGCGGCGGCCGTACGGGCGGTGGAGGTGAAGCGCACGACGGGGTTCCCTCTCGAAGATCACAAACGGTTGTGATCTTCGTAGCGGGACGGCAGCCGGGCCGTGTGACGATCCGCTGCCACCTCACCCGCGCGGGCGGTAAGTCACACAAGAACCGGAGCGTTCAAACCGCGTGGAGACTGGCCGTGCGCGGTCATCTTTCCTGGCCGAAAGGCCGACGTTGTCCAGCACAGATGCCGCTTGCTCTCATCACTTGCTATGCCTGATCTCGCAGGGCCTCCAATTCCGCACGCAGTGCGTTGTTCTCGGCTACCAGTTCGGTCTTGCTGCGCCGATTTGCGGGCGGCCTCCGGGCGGAGCGGCTGGGCCTTTGAGAGCAGTCTTCTGCTGGAGGTTCGGCGACTGGTCCCAGGGGCTCGAAGGCGACGATCACGGCTGGGTCTAGCCCGCACTCTGGGCAGCTCTCCTTGTCGCAGACTCCTCCATCGGGCCGTGGGCTCTTCTGGATACGGATCGCCTCGATGACGTGTCCGCAGTACAAGCGCAGCCGCCACCTCTGCAGTTCCCACGGAGGAGTCGGAGGCCCAAGGAGCCGGCGCATCCGCTCCCGACGCTCTTCTGACCAGGGAGGAGCCTTGGCGAGCTGACGCTGAATCCACTCATGCATCTGCACAGCCTCTTGCTGCCGGCGATGGTCGGCCTTGGTCAGTCGGTAGCCCGCCAAAGGCACGCCATGGCGTAGATATTCGACTTCCATCTCAATGAGGGTAGGAAGACGGGCCACTCTTCTGGGAGGAGTCTCCAGAAAGGCACTCCTTCGGATGACTCGTTGCCACAGAGTTGCGCAGGATCGGGAGGGCAAGTGACCGTTGGCCCGGGGCCTCGCGTTCTACGAGAGCGAGCTGTGCGCCCGACGGTCACTCATCGGGGACAGGACTCCAGGCGACGCGGAATCTGGAACGCTGCGGCCTGTCTGGAACGCAGCGCAGCCCCTCAGCGGATTCTCGGGCGTCAGACGCCCGGCTGGGGCCAGAACGAATCCCGCGCCGACACGCGGGCGGCGGGTCGTCCGAGAACGGGGGAGAGCGTGATTACGGTGCTGTGGCGGGCACGGCTCCGTACACGCTGCGCCAGCGTTCGAGAGCGGGAACGGTCCGCTGACCGACCACGGTTTCGGCAAGGCCGGGGTCGAGGCGCAGCATGGCGTACACAACGTCAACGAACGGCGAGTCGAGCAGGGCCTGTGCCACCCGGTGTGCTGCAGGATCGCCGTCTTGGTGCAGTGCGTGCCAGTCGCGAAGGTTGGAGCAGGCGAGACAGAAAGCGTCCTTGCGCCCTTTGATGAGGTCGGCCCGGTTGAGACCGAACACCCGGATCGTCTCCTTGCCCTTGTCGGTGTGGTGGCTGTACTCGCCGCTGTGCAGCATCAGGAACAGGTGCTCGGCAGGGTCTTCTGCGGTGGGGTCGACCAGCAGGCAGCTGCCGTCCGCGGCCAGCGGGTAGGCGTCTCTCTTGGCGTTGCTGTTGCAGTGTGAGCAGGCGAGCAGGTGGTTGGCCCACACGAACGCCCGCAGGGGTGCCACAGCGAGCGGCTGGAAGTGGTCGATGTCGGTTCCGCGGCTGTCATCGCAGTACATACACCGCGCAGCCCCGTGCGCCATCGACTCCAGCAGTGTCTTCACATGCCTTTTGGCTGCCTGGGCCTTGATCCACTCGCCACGCGCTGCGATGGTGGTCGCTCCTGCAGCCTGGACTCTGCCGGTCCACCGGTCCAGAAGAACCTGCGTGGCCCGGGGAGCGGGTACGCGTTTGAGGAAGATCACCGGTCCTGCTCCAGCCGGGCCGCCACCTCGGCAACCCGGCTCTGTACCGAGCTTGTCAGCAGCCGGCTCAGCTCCTGGTACTCGGCGATCTCCTCCCGCGTCGCCGACTGGGCATAGACCTTGCGTTCCAGCGCCACCAGCCGTTTCCGCTGCTCCTCGGCCCGGCGTGAGTAGGGAGTCTCGAGGCCGAAGAGTTCCGAGAGGACCGCGTCGTCACTGCTGCCGTACACGACGCGGCGGTAGAGATCCTCATCCACCACTGCCGGTGGCCGCTGTTCGTCGGGTCCCGGCAGGCGGATCAGACCGCCCTCGTCGGCTGCCTGGCAGATGTAGGGACTGTGGCTGGAGACAATGAACTGGATGTGCGGGAAGTGCTCACGCAGCCAGACACCGATCTTCCGCTGCCAGATGACGTGCAGGTGCGCGTCCACTTCGTCGATCAGCACTACTCCGGGCGCCAGGACCGCGACAGGGCTGCTTCCGGCCGTAGCTGTCTCCAACTGGCCGTAGACGGCGTAGATCTGCCGGACCATGTCGAGCACCAAGGCAGCCACCGCACGGTAGCCATCGCTCATCTCCCGCAGCGGAAAACGGTCCTTGCGGCCCTCTTCGGCCACCCACAGCCCGTCCGCCGTGACTCCTCTGATCTGGTACTGGTCCGGCAGCAGCCCGTCCTGCAGCAGAGCCAGAACCTTCTCCAGCAGCGGCCCGGCGGTACTGCCGCGTGTCTCCAGCGACCTCAGACGCAGATCGATCAGCCACGACACCCCTTCCGCGAGCGAGGCATCCTCGTGGAACAGTGTGGCCATCCGCCCCGTCGGCCCCTGCACGCGCATGATCCTCTGGGCCTCGCTGGAGCCGCCTGTGAGCCTTCGGAAGGGCCCGTAGCCGGCGCAGAACCACCCGCGCGGGTTCTGCGCCCACGGCCCGCGTGCGGCACTCTCCTCACCGACGAGGCCCTGCATCTCCATGGTCGGCGGTTGCAGCGTCCCGGGTGCCCTCAGCTGTTCGCCGGCCTCCGGGGCAGGGCGGTCCCACTGCATACGCAGCGAGAAGTCGTGCTTTGGCGTGCGGCCCTTGCCGACGAACGAGTCGGCGTCGGTGTCCGGTTGCACGCGAACGTCCACGTGACCCGACGGGGATCCTGCCGAGATCCAGTCTCCGGAGTCCGAGACCAGGCTCCGCGCGACCGCAGGCCCGCTCAGTGCCAGTGCAAGAGCCTGCAGCAGTGTCGACTTCCCGGAACCGTTGCGCCCCGCGAGTACCGTCCAGCCGCCCCGTGCAGGCAGCTTCACGTCCATGGCGCGTTTCCCGCTGAAGCCCTTGATGCCCGTGAGCTGGACCCTTGTGACGTACACCCGCGTCCCGTCTTCCTTCCCGTACTGTGCGCCCGTGCTCCAGCTCCCGTGCGTATGCGTCCGGAAGGGGGCCTGACGTGCTCACTTTCTCATGAACGCGCCAGTGTCCGATCAGGCTCGGAAAGAGGTCCGACGGGCGCCGTCCTGCAGCAGACGCATACCGGGCTCCAGGCCGCAGCAGCCGACAAGGGAGACCTAGCTAGTCGGGGCGCGCGTTGGCTTTGGTCACCAGACAGACCGCCAGCATGCCCGCGAAGACGACGAGGGAGTAGAAACCGACCGCCAGCCAGGGTGCCGGCGCACCCGTCACCCACAATGCGGCGGGCAGAGCGCCGGCGCACGCGGCGCTGACAGGCACGGCGTGCCGGTAGTGGCTGCGCGGCGGGTCGTAGCGGTCGAGATCTATGGGCGAGGGCGGTGAGAGGGCCGGCTTCTCGGCCAGGAAGACGCTCTCCCTGGCCAGTTGTGCGGCCCGCTGGCCCGCGTGCGCGCGGAAGCCGGAGTACCTGTCGACGTAGACATCATGGGCAGTGGGCTCGGGGCCCGGCGAGAGCATGACCTCCCAGCCCTCACGGTGCGCTTCTTCGTAGGTTGCGGCGATCTGCTCGGCCAGTTCCCGCCACCCCGCGACACCCGTGACATCGGCCAGGCCAGCCAGGCGGGGGAGTATCTCGTTCATGGAGTGCCCGTCGTGATCGTCGCGGACCTTGCGATCGGTGAAGAGCAGAACCAGCCGACGTAGATAGTCGGTGAGGTCGCCCCAGCATGCCGCCGGGCCGCGGCCGAACTTATGCCTGAAGTTGGGCAGGGAGAGATCAAGTTCGGCGAGCAGTTGCTCGGCGCCGGGCAGAGCTTGGTGACGAGCGTGGTCCTGCTGGGCCTGTACCTGGTCAGCGAGCGCTTGCAAGCGATCTGCCTTCTGCGCGGCGATCGCCGTAGCTTTTTCCGCCTCGCCTTTCCTTCGGGCCAGTGCCTTGCTTCCCGAAGCCTTCAGATGCTGATAGGCCAGGACCCATCTCAGCTCCCAGTACTCGACGTACTCGGGCGTGGCCTCCTTGGACGCCAACAACCTGCGGAGCGTATCGAACGGCAGGAGTCTCTTGCCATTGCAAGCCCTGGACATCTCCGCGGGACTCATAGGAGCTCCCGAGGCTCTGTACGAGCTCCCCACAAGTTCTCGTAACTCCCGGGCGAACTCGCGCATGTGCGGATCGCGCCCGGTTACGTCCAGACTGTCCCGCGGCCGCCCCCGTCCCCGAGCAGACGCTTCGCCATCGGGCCTGCCGGCACCCCCCTGCCCTGACATGACATGAGGCTACCCGCAGGTCCACGCAAAAATTCTGACCAGCGCTTTCGTCCACGCAACAAAGAATCTCTTCCACAGCCGACGCGCCGCGGTTACGAAGGGTGCAGGCCCGGCTGGCAGCGTCGCTGAACAGCCGACGGGCCGCTGAACCACTCGGAACGGAAGGACACCATGGGTAGGAACCATCAGCGCCTGCACTCCAACCGCGTCCTCGACATGATCGTCTTCCTCTCGATCCTGACCGCCGGTGTT
Source organism: Streptomyces sp. NBC_01478 (assembly GCF_036227225.1). GTDB lineage: Bacteria > Actinomycetota > Actinomycetes > Streptomycetales > Streptomycetaceae > Streptomyces. Next base: position 12,100,121 of record NZ_CP109444.1, read on the forward strand.
GTGCTCACACTCCGCGGCGTTTCGGCAGGCTCCATAGTCGGCATCGCCGCCGCTCTTGCAGCGCTCTACGGCGCATGGACCACGCGGGAGCGACAGTCCCAGCCCCCGCCACCCGGCGAACCGGCACCGGACGACCGTGCCGACGACCAGGACCTACCAGGCTGATCATGCGACTGTCCTGTGCCCAGGTCGATGGAGCTGGCCATCAACGACCACGACACCGAAACCGGGGGGCATCCTTCTGGGTCGTCACGATCGCGACGACACCGTCGTCTGCCACGCCGGCCCCCCCCCCGGCCCCCCCGGTCCCGCCGCAGCACGGACACCGACATCCTCCCTGTGCGACCTGGTACAGCGCTTGGTGTTGCTCGCGCGCGACGTCGGACGGACGAGCCGCCGGCCGGGCAGGGGGTGAGGCCAGGACGTGCCTGGTGCCGACGTGCAGGGTGGCGCGACTGGCCGGACAGCACCGGTGACGGCTGCGTACGATGCGCTGTCAGTCTCGGCGGATAGCGTCAGCTCATGGACCACCTCAAGGCCATCGATGCCAGCGACTGGGCAGTTGTTGTCGCTGTTGTTGCGGCCGTCATCAGCGCCTGGCAGGCGCACATCGCCCGCAGATCAGCCGCTCAACAGCTCGCCTTGGCGGAACGTATCCACCGGGAGCAAAACGAGCCGTACGTGATCGTCGACATTCAACCTGAGCTCAGCAGCGGCGGAATCGTGCTCGTCATCGAGAACGTCGGCTCGACCGTTGCCCGCAACGTCCACATCTCCTGCGACCCTCCGCTGGAGTCGGGCTGGACCCCTCCGGAAGGACAGCCCGACCTGACGCGGGTCATTCAGGAGGTGCTGGCCCGAACCATGCCCATGCTGCCGCCAGGGCGGCGCCTGACCTTCCTTCTGGATAACCAGGAGAGATTTCAGAACACCGCCTTGCCTCGCGTGTACACGTTCACGGTGAATACGGACGGCCCTGCTGGGGCGGTAGAGACGATGGAGTACACCGTCGACCTCGACGCGATGGCGTGGGTCTTGCTGGAGACCCGGCCAACGAAGCAGTTGGAGGTGAAACTGGCGGGAATCGAGCAGGCGGTGCGCGGTCTGTCTGCAGGTGGTGCAACGCGGTCCCCGACAAGCGTGCGTTCCCCACGGATGGGGCGGCAGCGGCCGGGTCTGGCCGGCGAAGAATGAGAACGGCCTCGCTGGCCTATAGGCGAGAGATGCGAAAACCGCGCGCCAGGTCGACCTCGTCTTTCCTGAACTCGTGACCGTGGCGTTGATCTACACCAGCGGAAGCTGCGATGACCTTTCCGAAGAAGCGAGGCCGGATGGTTACCTGGCTCCGCTCACTGCCACGCCCACCGAGTGGGTCACGGTTCTCGGAACGCCCGTCCCTCTGGGCGGCCCGGCCTGCCGGCATCCCGGACGGTGTGCAGCATCCTTCAGCGATGAACCCCGGTCCCGAGCCCTGGGCAGCGACCATGACGGCGATATCTGAATCTGAATCTCCCCATCCGGTGCTTGGGCTGCCTCAGAGTTGCTCGGCTTGGTACCCGAGACGGTTGCCGGCAAGAACCGTCACGAGACGCCAACCATGGAACTGCTCCGCTTGGCCAGTACTCGTGTTGCGGGGCGCCAAGGAGCATGGCGGTCGAGATGCCGGTGCTCTCTGACTGAGCATGCCCCGGGCGGGACTCGCCTGTTCAAAGGTGGTGGGCGGCCTTGCGGACCGCTGCCGGACACCCACCACACGTAGACCGGTCCCCCCCCCGGAGTGCGGAGCGGCCGCCGTGCATCGGACACCTCCGCGCGTGTCGCATTCTGACCACAAGCTTTCCGCTGGAGACCTCGCACCCGGGGGCAGTCGACAGGAGGATCGAAGCAGGTCACAGCCCAGCACCCACGGAATGTGGGCCCGGTTCCGTGACCGGCTCGTCATCCTCTGTCCGAAAAGGAAAAGATCACTCCCATGAACCGCAAGCTTCGTATCGCCCTGCCGGCCGTCGCGGCCTCCCTCGCCGCCGGCGCCCTGTTCGCCCCGACCGCGCTTGCCACTCCGAACCACAGCGGTACGGCAGTCGCTTCCCAGGCCTCCAACCGGGAGTGGAGGAACGAGAGGGCCGCGATCGGGGTCCTGAACATCGCGTTCAACGAACACGACGCGAAGAAGGCCGCAGAGAAGTACATCAGTGCCCGCACCTACATCCAGCACAACCCGAACATCGGCAACGGCCGCGACGCGTTCGTCGCCGGAATCACCAGCTACATCAAGCAGTACCCGGACATCTCCCTGGACTTCAAGCGGACTATCACCCAGGACAACCTCGTCGTCGTGGAAAGCCTGTCCAAGTTCAATGCCGCCGACCGCGGCACCGTCGAAGTCGACACCTTCCGCTTCGACGTGAACGGCAAGATCGTCGAACACTGGGACGCGCTGCAGCCGGTCGCCGCGCAGAGCGCCAATGGCAACCCGCAGGTCTGACACGCTCGTCTTTGACTCCAGGCGACGTTCACTACGGTCGGCATCACCATGCGCTTCGCCCGTGGTGATCACCCCCAGGCAGAGGTCGAAACCGCCCACCGCCTGGGGGCGCCGCCCCGGATGCACGTTCCTGGCCCCACGAATGGTCGACAATCACAACTGTTTGAGCGCGCCTGCACCGCCACGCGGGACGCTGTGGCTCGTTGAAAGCGTATGGCCACTGCCGCGCTGACCGATGCCGTTGAGCGGGACGCTCTCGTACTCCTGGCGGAGTACGAGAGCGGGAGCTGGTTCCCGGCGGACGGGGAATTCACGCTCGCCGGGGATCTGGCCAGGATGCGATGGAACGGCTCCGTCGTCCGGGCCACCTTGCGCGATGTGCCGGCCTCGATCCGGGCCGGGCGCCTGGCCGCTGTCCTCGACCCGGCGGCGACGGTGCTCGAGGCGGTGGACGCCTCCGGTACACGGAATGCCGTGCAGGCGCTGCGGCAGCTGCTGGACGCACTCGCCGTCGACTGAGTCCGCTCCCAGCGGCCCAGGCTCGCCGTCGGCATCTCGCCGACGATGTCACCGGCACCGCGCAGGGCGAGCAGGCTGCCGACCCAGCCGGGCAAACGCGCACGTCACACAGCAAGAGCCGGTACCGCAGGGCGGTACCGGCTCTCAGCGGTCCCGCGCTGCAACGCGAGACCCATGCAGTCCCTGTTCACGCATCGGTTGGAGTCAGCAGCCATCAGAGCAGGGCCCGCCCCTGTCGGTGCAAGGCCCAGATACACCCTTCCCCGCCTGGCCGCGGACCCCGGCTTCCGGCGTACAGCCACGCAGTTGAGGCAGGAAGGGTGGCGCGACTGGCACCTGCTGACCGCCATCGCCAACGCCGCCGGAAACCATCGCGCCCAGCAGCAGGACCTGCGCCCCTCCCTGGGCGATTCCTCGGAACACCGAGCTCGCATCCTCGCCGCCATGCAGGCACCCGAGCTTCCCGACGACCCGTCTGTTCCTGCCGAGGCATTCACCGAACATGCCCTGCGCTCGCATCTGTCCGTGGCTGCGGTGAGCACTGCGCGCGGCCTCGCCATCCGCCCCGGCCGGCTCGACCCTCAGGCACTACTGTCGGTACTCGGCGACCGGTACGGCTACTGGACGGACGACATCGAGCATACGGACCCGTTCGGCTGGCCAGCCTCGGAGGGCGACACGACCCCTGATCGAGGACGCGCCTGACCTGCTTCCCCCGGAGACAGACGCCACCGCGTTCGCCCTCAGCACTGATCCGTGGGCGCTGTGAGCCCGGGGCCGACGCCGGAAATCCCCTGGCCAGCGAGGTGCTCACCGCCGTCGCCGCTGGCCTCTGCCAACCCATGGAACCCCGGTGTCGCGGAAGACCATGCCAACCGGCTCAGGATGCTCAAGCTGGCTGGGCGACGTGTAGTAGTTCCACCATGGCGACCTAACGGGCCCCGCTTTGTGGGTGGTTGGTAAGGATCGGCAGTGCTGTGATGGTTCCGGAGGGCGACTCAATTCGGGACCACATGCGACATTGGCGAAGATCCGGCGCATCTGTCACGGCCTCTGTGAACGCTTGGCAGAGCGGGGTTTGCCGTAGTCGCGTTGCTTGGGGGCGGGCTGTGAATCTTGCGGGGGGCTTTTGGGATGGCAGCGGCTCCGCGCTGCTGGGGGCACTGTTGTCTGGTGTCCTCGCCGTCGGCACGTTTTACGCTACGAGATGGCATGAGAGGAAGTCCGCGCGCGAACAGCTAGCGTTCGGAGCTGCAGAGGACATCGCGGAGGGGCTGCTCCAACTCCATGCAGCCTTCAGGCCACAGCCATGGCAGCCGCCTCGCGGTGACTGGTCCACGCTGTGGCAGGCAGCGGACAAGTTCGGCGACATGTGCATTGTCCGGTTTTCCGCGTTATCGGAACCACCACTACGCCTGGCTGTAGCTGACACCTACAACTTGGTGTTCGAAGCGCTGGGGGTCATGCGAAAGCAGGCGTCCTCGGACCCGGGAGAAGTAGCTGCCGTCGATACCGATGGGATGATCGGGGAAATGCTCGACTACATCGAACTCGTGGTAGGCGCTCTGATCAACTGGCGTAGCGGATCGGAGGCAACAAGACTCGAAGTTCCCGACGTGAGTTGGCGGGGGCTCACCGATGAACCCCTGCCTCACTTCCACCATCGGGATGCGCGCGCGCCTCGCCGACGTTGAGCGCGCCCGCCGTGACGGTGATGGCAGTTGTGTAGCGGAGGCTGGTCTTGGCGCCGAGCGAACCTGACTCGAGGAGGCGGGCATCGCCAGCGCCCGCTAGAACTGCTGGCTCGCGATTTTGTTGAAGGTCGTCTGGTAGGCCTCTAGTGCAGCCCGGGCGCGGTCCTTGTCGCCGCCGAACAACCCACTGGTGAGAGGGCCCCATTGGGCACCTTGAGTCTCGTCCTCGTGCACGAGGTCGGCAACTGCGTTGCCGTGGCTCTCGGACCGCCAGGTCGACCGCCCGTACCAGTGGGAGCGGCTCCACGACGGCTTCTGCGGGTTTGCGGCCGCACGCACGTTCACCACGTCTTGGGCGAGCAACCCGAGCACCGCTTCGGCCCGGTCGAACTCCGCGCTGTACGCGTCATCGTCTGGCCACTGGTCCGAGAAGATCGGGCGAAGGACGTGATGCAGCCACTCGGCAACCGGCGTGTGGTACATGCCGTCCCTGCGTTCCGTGAAGTCCTTCAACGCCTCGTCCAAGTCCCTTCCCGTCGTGGTGGCGCGGGCGAGGGCATTGGCAACCAAGCTCGCGGAGCCGCCGAACGGCTTGTGCGGATCGGTTGCTTCGATGATGGGTGTCGGCTTCTGCTCGTACTTGTCCCTGACCGACGGGTCGACGACGAGTGACTTGAGGCTGGCCCAGTTGCCGCTCGATGCGCACGCGAGCGCGGCGGTCATGATGCCAACCATGCCCGGGAGGTGGCGGAGTTCGATGAGCGCCGCCTTCCCGCTCTCCGGTTTGGTCGCCGCCGCGACGAAGGAGCGAATGCCACTCGTCCACGGCGTCAACGATTCGGGCGTTCCCCAACGAGACGCCACCTGAAGCGACGCACAGAACGGCTCGGAGAGGGTCCAAAGGTCTTGTGCCTCCTCGGCGATACGAACGATCTGCTCCTCGTTCGTGCCGTCCAGCGGTCCGGTCAGCCGGCCCGTGTCTTTGAGGACTGCGAGCACACGCTGGACTTCCTGCGAGACCAGGTCGTCCAACTCAATGCGCCGTGAGGGTTCGAGGAGCATCTCCTTGGTGAGTCGCTTGAGAAGGTCCGCCCGGTCCGCGGAGGCTGCCTGCTCGACGGCGGCGAGGGCGGTAGCCGGGTCGGGCCTTTTCTCACCGAGCAGGCGACTGATCGTGGTGACGAGCCTGGCCGCGTGGGCCATGTGGTCCTTGCCGAACAGGTCCGAGTAGTTGAGGTCGCTCAGCACACGTCCTGCCCCCAGGTCCCAGTCGGGGACGTCGCCCGCGTCGAGTCTCACAGGGATCAGCCAGACGCGTCCGGGTGGCATCTGGCGGAACTCCTCGACGGCGAGGGCGAGTTCCTCGTTCATGTAGGACTTGTCCTTGGCCCGGGAGCTGTCCGAGAAGCAGGCCAGGAAGACGAGTGATCTGTCTCTGACCGCCGCCCGGATCTTGGCTCTCCAGGCATCGCCCGGCCCGAGGTCCTTGCGGTCGCGCCAGTACGGGATCTGGGCCGCCTCCAGGACAGCGCAGAGGCCGTCCACCTGATCCGAGTCCTCACGGACGTAGGAGATGAAGACGTGTTTGGCTACTTCGTCGTTCATGCGTCGGATGATAAGTCCCAGCTCTGACACTGATGAGTTGCGTGGGAGCAGGCTCAGCCGGCGACTGTTGCTGTGGGGCCAGCCCGGAAGTTGTGGAAGGCGGCCGCGATCGAGAAGGCGCGCCCGCACCTGGCAGGCCGCGGCCTGCGGGCCGGCAGGTCCGTATCCCGGCCCTCCCTGGGACAGGCATTGACCCGGCTGAGCCTGCGGGCCGGCCAGCCCTCGTACAGCGCCATCGAGCGGGCGACCGGCGCCGACGGGCACCGGGTGCCGCGTTCGACGGCCCACCTGTCCTGGGCGGGGACATCCTGCCCAGCCGTGAGCAGTTGGCCGCGCTCCTGAAAGCCTTCGACGTGCCCGCCGGCGAGTGGCAGGCGGTCCTCGACCGTATTGAGCACCACCTGCAGCCGCCAGAACTGCCCATGAGAGGGGGGTATACATGCGCGGATGGCGACCCGGTCGTGCAGGAGTACCTGGAACGCCGCGAGCGCGACGGGGAGATCAAGCGCCGCACCGGGCAGGTCCATCCGGACGAGACGTACGAGGACTACGAGGAACGGATGTGCGAGAGGGCGTATCGGCAGGCTGTGGACGACTGGCTGTACGAGGACTACGACGAACCCGAGGGTGACGACGAGCCGGAGGACGAGGCCCAGAAGCAAGCGCGGGCCGCTGAGCAGGCCGCCTTCCGAGCCCAGTTGAAGGTCTTGGTAGAGCGCGCCACCCCCACGGGGCAGGTTGCCCATGGAGCCTGACGGCTCCCGGACCACCTGTCTGCCGCCTTCCGCCCATTGCCAACCATCCTCCCGGGCAGGACCGGGCGGGATCACCCGCGACGCCAACCCTGGCGTTACATAATTCGCGCCAATGTTATGTACCGTCAGCTAGGATGGGTGGCAGCGTTACATTTTTGGCGGCATGGTCGTTCCGCATCCTGCTGGCGGCCGCTGCCGAGCCGACTGCCCGACCTTCCCCTCGCAACCCGCTTGCCGCTTCTGCTTTGGAGTCCCAGGGTGCCCTCCTCGCGTTCATCCCACACCGCCGGTGAGGCGTCTTCCGGCGCTGCCGTGCCGGACAACCCCGCCGAAGCCCTGACCGAGCCGTCCGACCAGGCTCCGCGCTGGGCGGGTAATCGGCCTCTGAGCTTCCCGACACCTCCCATCCCGTCCGCAGCGGCCAGGACAGCCTCCGAGGACGCCGGCCGCCGACACGGCGAGGACAGTCAACCCGAGTCAGTTGAGGGCTCGTTGGACGAGCCGGGAACAGCGGCCGCCCCTGACGCGGAAACACCCCACGTCCCGACGACGCTGCACGAGGCCCGCAGCAAGCTCCGGCAGATGATCGACGCAGCCATCCAGGGGGAACCCACACCCCTGACGCGCGGCCCGCACCATGCACTGCTCACCACCCCCGCCCACGCGACCGAACTGGGCTGGGACCTCACCCAAGCCACCACCCACAGTGTTGCGGACGCCCGCAAAAAGCTCGGGGATCTGATCCAGTACGGCGCCGAGGGCCATCCCCAGGTGCTGTGCCGCCACAAGACCCCCGTCGCCGTCCTGCTCCCCGCAGCCGCGGACGGCACCCCCACCCCGCCCGCACCTCAAGCCGAGCCCGCACCCGACACAGCAGCTCCGGCTGCAACAGCAGCCCCGGACTCCACCACACCACCCCCTGAGGGCCAGCAAGCAGTCCAGAACCCCCTTCCGACCGCAACAGCAGCCGAAGCAGAAGCCGTCAAAGACCTCGTACCCGCGCCGACAACTACCCCTGCCGAAGCGGCCACTACACCCACCACGCCCTCAGAACCCCTGCCGGAACCGGCCCCGGCAGCCCAAGACACGCCTGCACCCGCCCACACGCCGCCCGCCTCACCCGGCATCCCCCCAGCCACACCCACTGGCTCGCCAGCCGCTAACGCTCCAACCCCTGCCACCCCCACACCCGGCCCTCCGGCCCTCCGGCACCCGGTCACACCGACGGCCGCCCTCCCCGCAGCCTCCTCGGCCCCGCCCGAGCTGGGCCCGCCCCAGCCGGGCCCGCTGGCCCCTGTTCCGGCGACGCCCAGTACCGGCCACGAGACAGCCATCCCGGCCAGCGGCCCACCAGTCATCACTGCGCCGCGCACCCCGCGACGGCTGGCCGCACTCGCCCAGGCCCTGGACACCGTCCTTCCCGCCACCGTCCCCGCCGGTGAAACCCCCACCCCCACATCCTTGATGGGCCTCCCGACGGGCATCCGTACCCTGGACGACGCCCTCGGCGGCCTCCAGCCCGGCCGCTTCTATCTCGTCGCCGCCGCCCCAGGCGCCGGATCCAGCCTGATCGCCACCGCCGCCGCACGCACCAGCGCCCTCGACCAGCACCAACCCGTCCTGTATGCCGCATCCGGACTCACCCGAGCCGACATCGCCGCACGCATCGTCGCCGCGCACCTGCCTGTCGACTACCGCCGCCTGCGAGCCGGCCGCCTTACCCCCACCGAGCAGGACGACACCGCAGCCCTCCACCACCACCTCGCCTCAGCCCCGCTGTACATCGACGACGGCACCGACCTGACCACCGACGCGATCGCCGAAAGCGTCCCGGACCTGCCCGGCCTGGCCCTCGTCGTGGTCGATCGTCTGCAGACCACCGAAGACCCCCGAGTGCCGCTGTCCGGCCCGGTCCAGATCACTGACGCCGCCCAGGCCCTCGCTCATCTGGCCCGCACCCACGAGCTCCCCGTCCTCGCCGCCGTCGACACCGACGACCCCCAGCTGATCGCCGCGCTCAGCCTCGACATCACCATCATCCTGACCCGCGACGCCGACCAGATCCACGCCACCATCACCGAACGCGACCTCGGCCCGCAGGCCACCCTCACTCTCCACGCCGACCTTGCCCACGCCCGCATCACCGACCCGGCCACCCCCTACGCCAGCCCCACCACCCCAGCGCCGCCACCGGCCGCGAGCCTGCACACCCCCGCACAGCCCCCGCAGGTGCCACTCCCCGCCCCCACCAGCCCACCCCCGGACCCCACGCCCACCCAGCCCGCCCCGACAGCCCACACCGCCGCCGCCCGCAGGCCATCGCCCCGCCCCGCCACCGCCCCACCTCCGTCCGAGGGCGGCTACGCAAACCGGGACTACAGCTACTTCACCGGCATGATCACCCGCGCTGTCGACGAAGCCCTCCACGACCATGACGGTGACATCACCGCCGCAACCGAAGCCCTGGTGAAAAAGGCCGTACCGAACGCAATGGCCCTGTTCGAAGCAACCCGCGTCGGCGGAAATTACGAGCACACCGTCTATCCGGAAACCCTCGAATTCCTCCGAAAGAAAACCAAGGACGGCGCCGACGAAATCTGGGAAGGCCGCCACAACTGGACCAACACCCACCTCACGGACGCCCTGCAAAACGGCACTCACCCCCCGATCACCGTCAACGCCCTCGACACCAACGCCAGCTTCCTGTCCGCCTTCAAGACCCACCTGCCCATCGGCGCCCTCATCCACGACCCCCACGGTGGCTTCGACCCCAAACGCTCCGGCGTCTACCACCTCCCCACCCGCCCCACCTGGCACCACACCGACCTGCCCGACCCCATCGGCAACCGCCGCGAAGACGGCCCCGTCCTCCTCGACGACGCCACCATCCGCCTCCTCATCCGCTGCGCCCGCCTCGGCCTGTGCGAGGCCCCACACATCACCGAATGCTGGACCTCCGGCACCAGCGAAGGCCTCCTGGAAAAATTCCGCCGAGTCCTGACCGAGGCCCGCACAAACGCGATCAAGGCCGATGACATGGTGACCGTCGAATACATCAAATCCATGTACTCGAAATTCACCTCCACCATCGGAGAATCAAGCGTCAACCGCGACATCCGCCGACCCGACTGGATGCACATCATCCGCTCCCAGGCATTCGCTAACCTCTGGTATAAATCCCACCGGGCCCACGGCAACGGCCTGACCGTTGTCCGCGTCCGCGGCACCGACGAACTGCACGTTGCCGGCGACTGGCGCACGGTATTCACCGAAGGCCGCCTCACCACCCAGATGAAACAAAAAGACCAGTACCCCCTGCCGAGGAAGAGCGCCCGATAGATGTCGACCGACGGATGGAAGAATTTCGGCAACTACGGTGCAGACCGCGACCCGGGAAACGTCCACGGCAAAGTCGCCCTCGCCCGGGCACTCGAAGACGCCCTCGAACGCATGATCATCGACGGCGGAATCAAATCCCCAGTCGACACCCGCCGCGGCCTGAAAGCCCGCATGCGCTACCTCACCACCACCAAAGGCGGCCCCCAAGCCCTGGCCGACGCCGGCATCCACGCCGCCCCCGCCACGATCCGCGCCTGGACCCGCGGCACCCAGCGCCCACGCCCGGCCAACCTCGAAGCGATCGACACCGCCTACTGGAACCTAAGAGCCCACAACGTGCTCACCAACCCCGGCGCCCTCAAGCAACACCTCAACCGCAGCGGCCGCGGTACCCGCATCGAGATCCACCCCGTCAACCAGACCACCGTCGACGAGCCACGCCGCCGAGACAACCTGAGGATCCAGCACCGGCAGGTCCGCTACATCTGGGACGACGCCGTCGACGCCCTCGTCGCCAGCGACCTGAACACCCTGGAAGACCTCTGGGACGACGTCATCGCAGAACTCGACTCCGACTGGGGCGCCTACACCTACGTCTCCTACATCGGCATCGGAGCCTGACACGACCGTGATGGTCTGCGGGGGAGTGTCAGTTGGTCCTCGTCGTCTGAGCGTCAACGGCGCAGGTGCGTTGACCTGGTTGTTGACGCTGGAGGGTGATGCTCACTCGTTGCTGGCATGAGTGATGAAGGGCCATGTCATTTTCACGCCGACCACCACCATCAGCATGACCGTATGGTCCGGCCTGGTGCAGGAGCGCATCCCGGCCGACCGGCTGAGCCGGGCACTGTCGTACGCGACGCTCGGGCAGCTCGTTCCCGTGCCGTTCGGCTACCTCGCGGCGGGCCCGCTCTCCCGCATGGTCGGCGTCCGGACCACCCTCGCGGGCGGCGCCCTGGTGATCGTGGGCGCCGCCGTCGTGCCGCGGCTGGTCCGTCAGATCCGCGCCCTGGCCGGGGCCGGGCAGTCCGCGCACGAGCCGGTGGCCACGGAGGGGTCCGGGCTGCCGGCACGGGCGCCGAGGTAGAACGCACGGGCCACCTCGACCGCCCCGCCGAAGTCACGGAACGCGCGGTCGCGGGCCCCAGCGTCCAGCACCGGCCACCCCGCACACACGAGGACTCGACCTCCCACGCCCACCAGTTGACGCCGAGGCGGCCTGACACTCATCTCGGGGCGGACCGTACGTCGGGACCTGGTCGTAGGACACCCCCGTGACCGGATGAACTTGTTCCGGGTTCAGCCACACCCGGTACTCGCGCGGTTCGACCTTCTCCGTCACACCGTCCATGGCCCGCATGGGCAGGCCGACCCAGTACTTCCAGCTGCGGATGGTGCGACGCGCTGTGGGGGTGGACATCCTCCGCCATCACGCCGGCCGTTCGGGCCCGAGGTAGCGCACGGCCGGGAAGCGCTCGGCGATGCGCATCACCACGGTTGCGTGCCCGCGCGCGGCGAGGTCGCGCCGGGCCTCCTTCATGTTCAGGATCTTGTCCATGGTGTAGATCTCGGTGCAGGGACCGAGGTCGATCTGATGCTCGCCGAGGGTGAAGAGCATCCCCTCGTAGCCGGCGGTGACGCGGAACATCCCCGCGCGGATGTCCCCGAGTTGGATGAGGGCCTCGTTGCTGTCGACGCCCATGGACACCGTGTCGCCCCGCAGCACGATCTCTTCCCCGTCGAGCAGGGAGAGGATGTCCTTGACCTCACGCGCATCGTGCTTGGTGAAGTCATCGGGAACGGGGAAGAAACGCCCGGTCCTGCTCTGCAGCCGCGTCAGGTCGTCGAAGGCATCGGCCCACAGCTGGGCTTCTCCCGGCTGCCAGCCCTGAGGTGTCATGGTCGTGCTGATCGGTGCCCGCACCTGGCCGGCCGGCTGCCCGGCGAAGGCGAGTTCCATGAAGCGACCGGGCGTGGCCTGGCTGAGCAGCCGGAGCACGGGCACCATCGTCTGCGGCATCGCCGCCTCGGGCGGCTGGAAGGAGAACTTCAGCTGTGCGGAGAGCTCGCGGTGGGTGTAGCGCAGCCGTACCCGCATCAACCCCGTCATGTCACTGCCGTGGAGGGTCCCGCCGTCCCTACCGCTCACCCGGTGCGTGAAGGACACGGGCAGGGAGGCGAGCGGAACGCCCGAGGGCTGCTGGACGATGACCTGCGCTTGCAGTGGAGGCGTCACCTCCTGCTGGGGCGAGGTGATGCGCACACCGCCCACCGCGATCCGCTCCAGCCCCAGCCCGGCGGGGCCCGACAGGGCGGCTTCGGCGAGGTTGTCCGCGCTCAGCTCCACCTCGCCGCCGAAGCGCATGGTCTCCTCGAACCGCAGCCTTCGGCGGGCCTCCTGCGGGTCTCCGTCGGCGAAGCGGACCCGGCCGGTGAACCGGATGGTGCCCTGCCCGTCCGGGTCGGGCCCCCGCGGCGTCAGGTGCACGACCGTCCGACCGTCGGCGTCCAGGGAGGTATGCACCGCGTAGTGGGGGGAGATCTCCTGGACCCGCGCATGCAGTGCGCGGGCCCGTTCGACGTAGTCGGAGATCCCGCCGGCCAACGTGTCGCGTTCGGCACGCGCATCGGCGATGCACTCCAGGACGTAGCTCTCGGCCTCCTGCAGCGCGTAGCGCACCAGATCGGGATGGGCCGCCACCTTCTCGTCCAGCCAGCTGCGCCCCCGCCACCGCCGTACGAAGGGGAACTTGACGCGCAGGCGGTCGAACCACTGCTGCTCGGCGGGGGTCGCATCGATCGGTACGAGGAGATCCCAGTGGTCCGGCTGGTGACGAGCCGCCGACACCAGCGACCGCTCCACCTGCCTGCGGCGCACTGCGGTCATCCGGCCGGTGAACGACTTCGCCTCGTACACGATCAGTTCGCCGTCGTCGGTGTACTCGAACAGGTCCCGGCCGCCGTCCCCGCCCGTCCCGTCGACCGCCTGTGCCCGCTCCCGCAGGCGCATCACCAGCAGCGTCACCAGGGACTCCGACAGGCTGGGGTTCTCGGCCAGCTTCTCCCACGGAACTCTCACCACACGCCCACCCTACGAACCTCCTCTGACATTCCGCCCCGCCCAGCCGCCGAGTTCCCCGGCCCGCCACCGCCCTCCGGCCGCGGCGGGCCGGGCGAACGGTGCCGGGGCTGCCGACCGGTCACAGCTGTCCCTCATCGGGCCCGCCGGATACGTCCGCCGTACCTGCCTGTCGGCCGGTACGGTCCCGCCGTCATACACGGCGGCCCGTACCGGCCCAGGACCCCTCTGACGTCCGGGTGTTGATCAGGCGCGCAGAGATTCGGAGTAGGCGGCGAAGAACCGGTCGCCGGTGAGCTTGTGGTGCGTGAGCTGTTCGCGGACGGCCTGTTCGTCCGCCCAGCGGTCCGGGCTGCTCGCGAGCGCCGCCGCGTAGGCCGTCACGGCCTCCTTCAGCTTCTCGAACAGGGCCGGGGTGATGACACGCATGCCCGGCACCGCGGTCGCCTTGGCGTCGCGGACCCGGCTGGGGTGCAGCATGACCGCCACGGCCTCCACTTCGGCGTTGTGATCGTTGAGCCAGCGGACGCTGCCGCCGAGCTGGTCCATGTCCTTCTTCGCGATGGTGTCGGTGGTGCAGCCCGTCTTCAGCTCGACGACGGCCTGCCGCGCCGCCGAGAGCGCCCACAGGTTGTCCGGGCCGGTGCCGTACAGCTTCTCCGGACGTGTGCTGGCGAACCCGAGATGCAGCCCGAGCTGCTGCCAGGCCCGCTCGGCGTCGTCGGAACGCTCCTCCTCGCCCCACACCACGTCCTCGAACAGCGCCTGCACACCGAGCCTGAGGCCGACGCCGTCGCGGTAGCGGGCGGCCAGGAACTCGGCGGCGGCACGCGACTGCACCGCGGCCGCCTTGAGCTGGACGGGGGCGCCGCCGTTGACGGGCCGCAGGACGAACGGGTTGTCGTTCAGCGCGCCGGCCAGGGCCTGCTGGGCGGCCACAGGGTCGGTGAGGTGCAGGTAGGCGGCCTTCTGCTCCCGCAGCCAGCCGCGCAGCGCCATGTCGCCGTCGCCGAGGTCATTCACCGCCTTCTGCACCCGCTCGGCCGCGGCCGGGGCGCGTCCGGTGGCCGCGAGGTCGAACGCCTCGCGCAGCGCGACGGCTTCGTCCCGCACCGTCCCGTGCTCGGCGTAGCGCACCTCCGCCAGCGCCCGGCGGCTGCGCTCGCGCCACTGCGGCACCCGCCCCAGGCAGGCCCGCAACGCCTGCCTCACCGCGTCCAGCCCCTCGCCCTTGATCTGGCCGGCGATGTCCCGGCTCAGCTTCAGCTGCGCCTGGGTCGCCGGGGAGAACAGAGCCAGGTGGCGGGCGTCATGGATCGCCGTGGCGAGTTTCGCCCCCAGCAGCAGGACGGCGCAGTAGTCCTCGCCGTCGCGCACGCCGCGGCCCATGCCCTGCTCGATCCGCTGGACCTCGCGGGCCAGACGGACCGTGCTGTCGGCCAACGCGACAGCCTCGCGCCGCTCCACCCCGTCCAGGGGCCGCGGGATCTGATCGAGAATCAGCAGACGGCAGGCGTCGGCCGGGAGGTTGACGCCGTCGTACTTGTTGACCAGTACCACCAGGCCCACATGGCCGGCCTGGAGATCCTTCACGCCCGCTTCGAGGTCCCCGACCCGCCAGATGTGGTGGGCGTAGGGCCGCCAGTTCGCGGCGGCCCGGTCGCTGGGCACCAGCACGACCACGTTGACCGGCTCGGTCTCGGCGATGCCGTCGCCGTCCTGGTCCCCGTCGGCGAACTGGCGGGCCAGCACGCGGACGGCCTCGTCATCCAGGTTCGGGTTGAGCGCCACCGGGGCCAGGATCATCCGCTCACCGAGGTCGGCGGCGCTGCCCGGGGTGACGGGCTTCGTGACGAGGACCGGGTCGGCACCGAAGTCGGTGACCAGGGCGCTGTCGTCGGCGAGCGTCGCGGTCAGGTAGACCCGGCGGCGGGCGCGCACGAACGACGGGATGCGGTCAATCGGCGGGCACGAGGGCCTGATCTCGACCGCCGCCGACGTTGCCGTCGCGGTGGACAGGTGCAGCACCTCCGCGAGCAGCGGCCAGACGAACTCGAAGACCCGCTCCGTGCGGTGCGGGCGCAGGATCTTCAGCACCTCGTCGCGCTTGTCGGCCCACGCCCAGAACGGGATCGGCGCCAACGCGGTGGGGTCCTTGTCCTCCAGAGCCGACCAGGCGTTCGCCGACTGGTGGTGCAGGTCCTGCGCGAACAGCTGCAGCAGCTTGTCGTACGCCTCGTGCCCGGCGGGCACCCGCAGCCGGAACTGGTCCTCGGTCCGCGCCAGCGCGGCGTGCGCGTCGTCGACGACGACGACGCCCAGATCGAGCGGCTCCTTGCCGTCCCCGACGACACCGAAGGCCGACCTGCCGTTGAGCAGCTTCTGGTAGTTCGTCACCAGCACGGCCTGCGCGTTGAGGAACGCCTGCTCGTACGGATCGTCCGTGGTGGCGATGTTGAGCCTGGCGGCCTCCTCGCGGACCTGCTTGACGAGGTAGTTGTCCGGGGTCAGGTAGACGGCCTTGCCGATGCCCTCGTTCAGGGTGCTCTGCGCGATCAGCAGGCCGACGGCCGTCTTGCCCCCGCCGGTGTTCTGCTTGATCACCACATCGCGTTCACCGCGCCGCTCGAACCACTTGTCCAGCACCTCGCCCTGCTCATGCCGCAGGTACGGCCACGGCCGGCTGGCCAGCCCCGCGTAGATGTCCCGGGGCCGCAGCAGCGCCTCGCTGTCTCCCGTACCGATCCGATCCCAATCCAGCGCCACCGCGCCGTCCTCCTTCATCTGGCCAGGCGGCGTCCCGCCGCCTGCGCTCTTCCGATTTCTCAGGACCGCCGCACACCCGGCGACGGCCTCGCTCCGCACCGGCGTCCCCAGACCTTGGTGCGGCCCTGCCACGGGCCGGCTCCCACGCCCACCGGCGGGGTGCCTTCCCGGCTGCCTGGAAGCGGCGGCCGGGAAGGCAACCGTTCACGGACCGGGCCCGGTTTGTCAGGCCGGTGGCGCCGACCGGTCACCGGTGTCGTCCCCGGCAGGCCGGGGACGGACGATCCGCGACGCGGGCCGGGAGGTGACCCGGGCGAGCCACTGCTCCTGAGTGACCACGGGCCACGTACGCGGGCCCATGCGGCCGCGCAGCCCGATCAGGTCGGCGGCCCGGCCCTCGGCGGCCTCGACCGCCTTCGCAGGGCTGAACGGATCGGCCTCCACGACGAACACCCCCGCGTAGACGCGGGCGCGCTCGGGATGACGGAAGTGATCCCGCAGCCGGGCACCGACTCCGCCGTCGCGGTGCGCCTTGCCCAGCCACCGCAGCCGCCCGTCGGCGTCGACCGCCAGGTACAGCCCGGCCAGCACCTCGTCCAGCACCGCGACGCTCTCCTGACGGTGCCGCGGCACCAGGCTGTACGGGGCGGGCCAGGTGCCGCACCTCAGCGGGCCCAGCGCCGTCCACGCCTGCCGCAGCACCCGTATGTCCACCAGCGGTCCGGCGACCGGTTCCGCGCAGCAGTCGGCGTTCACAGCGACGTCACCGCCACGGTGGCCGAATCCAGCAGCTCGACGATCTGCGCGCACTGCTTCTTGATCTCGCGGATGTCCTTCACGTACAGCTTCTGCACCTCGGCGGGCTCCTCCTCGGTGCCGGCCTCCTCACGGGCGCGCACGGCGTCCTCGACGGTCGTCAGGAGCAGGCGGACCTGTTCGGCGGCGGTGGCGACGCTGTCCTTGCCGCTGTCCACCAGGAAGGTCAGTTCCGCGCGCAGGCGGGTCATGCGGGTGAGCGCGTCCTCCGGGATCTCCTCCTCGACCTCGACGGTCGTCGTGCCGCTCGCCTCGCCCTCGACGCCGGAAGTGTCGTCCGTGGGCGGCTGCGCGCGCTTGATCTTGCGGATCGAGGTCTTGGGGAACACGGTGTCGAACCACTGCTTGTCGGCGAGAACCCCCTCGCGCGGGTCGCCATGGGCGTCGGGCGCCCAGAAGGTGCCCGGCACCAGACTGTCCCCGGCCGTGGTGTCGGGAGCGCGCAGCGCCGCCTCGGCGAACGCGACCAGCAGCTCACGGGTCACCTCCTCCGAGGGTTTGGTGTAGGCGTCCACCAGCGCCTGGACCGCGTTGGACGGCGTACGCCGCACGCCCTTGCGGTCCTCGCTCTTCTCGGAGCCCTGGCCGGCGGTGACGAACGGCTCGGCCGCGTTGATCAGTCCCGGCACCAGGTGCCGCCGCACCAGGGTCTCCCAGGCCTCGGCGTCCCCCTGCCGGCAGGCCGTCAGCATCGAGGTGAGACTGCGCGCGTCCGGCCGCACCCCATACTGCACATCGCGGGCGCCGAACAGACCCCGGACGGCGAGCAGGGGGCCGCGGTGGACGAACTGCTGGGCGACCACGGCCGCCCACATCTCCGCGCGCCGCTCGGCCCTGGGCCCGTTCGACTGGCTCCACGGAGCCTCCTGCAGGGCGGTGCGCACCACGGGCCAGTACCGGCCGGTGGGCATGGCGGCGTGCGGTGCCAGGTCCTGCGGACGCGGCGGGACCGGCGGGAACACCATCACGGTGGCACAGCGGATCGCCACATCCCGCAGAGTCAGAGGGCTCACCTCGTCCCCCGGGGACAGCAGCACCGTGAGCTCGTCGAGCGCCCGGGCCCCGACCAGGGCGTCGGCGATCGCATCCTCGTCCAGCGCACCGGCCCCGATGCGGTTCTGGGCGACCTCCTTGGCGAGCAGCTCACCGAGCAGGCCCTTGGCCTGGTAGGCCTTGACCAGGGTCGACCACAGTCCCAGAGCACGGTCCATGTCGTCGTAGTCGAGCTGGCCGCGCAGGTGCTCGTGCACGTTCAGCTGGCGCAGCGACTCCTCCAGCCGCTCCGGCTTCCTGGCGCCGACCACGACACGGGCGGACACCTGCGCGATCCGAGCGGCGCGCTTCGGACGCCCCTCCGCGCCATGGTCGGAATCGGCGTACCCGTTGTTGAGGTTGGTGCTGATCCGGCGCAGCACCTCGCCGAGCCCCTGCACGACCAGCCGCCGGTTCTCCTCCTCCCCGGGCAGCCGCAGCAGATACTGCGGCACCCCGGTCAACAGCTGCTGCGCCGACACCCCGAAGACGTTCAGCCGGGCGTCGGCACGGTTGGCGCCCGTGACCTGACTGCCCCGCCAGATGTCCCGCCGGGTCCCGTTGCGGTCGACCACCGGGGTCCGCTGGAGCACGACCACCGTGGACTCCCGCTGGCCCTCCTGCACCAGGGACTCCGCCAGGTCGTAGGAACGCTGCCGAGCCCGCCGCTGCAGCATCTCCACGGCGTAGTGCTGCACCTCGACGGCGACCTCCGCGGAAACCTCCTGCGCGGAGAGCGCCGCGAGCGGCACCCCGTCCTCGACGACGGCCCGCACCACCGGCAGCGGACGCCGGCCGCCCAGGGCCTGCTCCACCGCCTTCAGCTCCCGCTGGGCATGGGCCAGTTCGCTCTCGGCGGTCTTCACCGCGTCCACCGCGGCGTCCTTCTCCGCCGGCGTCGCGGTCGCGGCCAGCCCCCGCTGTGCCGTCTTCGCACGCTCCAGCGCGAGGGACCCACCGGCCACCGCCCGCTGCCGGCCGACGAGTTCCTCCAGACGGGCCTGGTTGGCGGGCGAGGGGTGGAGCCAGTCGCTGCGCGTGCGGTCGTTGTTGACCCAGGGCAGCGTCGCCGCCCCGTGCAGGGCCACATTCAGCAGCAGCAGCGCCCCGTCGGTGTCGCGCTGCTCGACATGGAAGGCCGTCGGGCGCAGGAAGCGGCCGCCGTCGCGGCGGCGTTCGATGACACGCTTGGCCTCGCCCCGGCCGAGCGCCGGGGCGAGGCCCTCGATCACGGCCGGCCGGGGAGCGGGCGCGAAGCCCTCGGCCGCGCAGGTGTTGGCGATGGCCTCGTAGAGGTTCTCCGCCCACTCAGCGGTGGTCGGATAGGGGAAGGGCCCTTCAGGGGCCTTGCGGGAAGACATGAGAGACAAACGGTCCTTTTCCGGGAACCCTCATGGCCCCGGGTGCGACGAAACGCATCCGGCGGTCCTGCCGGGTGCCACACGCACCCCGAACCGCAGGCACTCCTGTCCAGGGAGCACCGGCGAGGGCCGCCGTCACCGTCACGCACACCGAGCGCGTACCGGCGAGGACCGTCTGCCCCTTCGAGTCCACCACCGGAGACGGCGCACGCCACCGGACAACTCCCCTCGAAAGCAGGGGGGCCTCCGCAGCGTGCAGCTCAACGCCCTCTCCGCCGGACGGCGGCACGGGGCTGGTAGGTCGTCAGGACCACTGACGTGCTCTGACAGAGTGCCAGGTCATCGACAAAATGGACAAGTTGTATGCATAACGCGCGTAGAATTACAAGATCACGCACATCGCGCCATCCATGCCGTACACCCCTCACCTCTCACCGTCCGCCTTGTACCCTCCGTCCGTACGGTCCGCGCCCGCACGAGCTCCTCGTCACTGGCCCGCTTCACCGGACCCACCACACCCGCGTGCCGCTCCAACAGGCCCCAGTCCACGGGCGGTCCCTCGCCACGCTCGGCCGCCCCCAGCATCTGCGCCCAGTCCTCGACCGTCAGGCCGTACATGCCGAGCGCGGCGTGATGGTCTGCGGGGGAGTGTCAGTTGGTCCTCGTCGTCTGAGTGTCAATGGCACAGGTGCGTTGACCTGGTTGTTGACGCTGGAGGGTGATGCTCACTCGTTGCTGGCATGAGTGATGAAGGGCCATGTCATTTTCACGCCGGCCACCACTCCGCGCCCCAGATGAGGCGCGGCGGGGACGGAGGACCGCTATTCCTTCGTCGGTAGTTTTGCCGTGACCACACGGTCCGCGTCGACGAAGGGGTTGGTGCTGACATCGAGGCCGAAGAGCGAGTAGATGCGGCTCAGCGCCTCGTACGCGTCGCGTTCCGGGTTGCCCACGGCCTGCCAGCTGTGGTTCCAGGTGTCGCTTGTGGCAGGCTGCGGAGCGCCTCGGAGGGGGAAGGACGGGTCGTTGCCGGGGGCCAGCGTACGGGCCGGTGGGCGGGTGAAGTCCGAGGCGACGATCCGGTGCGTCCAGGTGCTGTCGACCAGGGGAAGGACGTGCCGGTCGACCAGCCGGAAGTACTCCAGCGTGATCTCGGTCAGCACGAACACGCTGATCCTGCTGGGCTGGGGGACTCCGGGCTCCATCGCCCAGCCCAGCATGTTCTCGTTCGCGGCTGCGGCCCCGGTGACCGCCCCGTCCGACTCGATCTGCAGCCCACGGCGGGAACCGTCGGCCAGCAGGAGACCGCCAGCACGAGGTTCCGGCCGGTTGTGTTCCGAAGCCCAGTTGAAGGCGTAGGCCTCACGGAGCGTGTCCTGGTTGCCCAGGATGTCTCGGAGGCCGCCGTCGGCGTACATGCCGGAGACGAGTCCGCGCGGATGGTCGGGGACGCTCTGGAAGAAGAGCACCGGCGTCTCCTCCATGCCCGCGGCGGTACGCAAGGTCTCCCGGACCCTTGCCCGGTCCGCAGCCGGCGTGGGCGCGACGGCGGGCCCACGCCGCGTGTGCAGGCCGTCGTTCAGGAGCCGGTAGACCTCATCCGGCGAGAGGTAGGCGGTGGTGTCGCCGTTGCGGATCGGGATGGTCCAGCTGTTCTTGATGAACTGGCCGTTGTCGGTGATGCCCCGGTTGACCATCGCCCACCGGTCGGCCTCTGGGAGCGCCGGTACCTCGATCACGAAATAGTGCCCGGACACGTCCGAGTCCTCGGCCGGGTGGTCGAACCAAAAGAACTCCACCTTGAGCAGCGGGCGTACGTACTCCGTGATGACGTCCTTGTACTTCGTGCTGTCGACCACCTTCTTGTCGAAGGGCGTGGCCTTCTCCGCGACCTCGTGGAGCTCGGTCTGCTTCTTCTTGGCCTTGAAGCCGCACACGATCAGACCGCCGCTGGCGTTCGCGAACGCGGCGACGTCCTTGGCGAGCTCGAACTTGCCCTTGTCGGTGCTCAGGTCGTACGGCCCTGCGGGCGGGACGCTCTTGAAGTCGACCCACTCGCTCTCTGGCGTGCCCAGGATCTCGTGCGGCCGCTGTGCGGCGAGAGAGGAGACGAGCTGAACCATGCTGTCGACGGCCATGCCGCCGGAGCCTACGCGCACGAGTGCCTCGCCCGCGCGGGGTGCTGCGGCGTGCCGAACTGAGCCGTCTCGTGTTGCGCACCGGTGACCGAACTCGGCTCTCGCCCCTTGTAGTTGGCCCCGTACGACGGCGCGCGTGCAGTGACCGTCGTACAGGGGGAGCCGCTGGTGGCCCCGGCCTCAGGACCGGGACCACCAGGTCGGCGGATGTGGGATCAGCGGGTGCGCCGGGTCAGCGCTGCTGGATCCACCAGATGATCCACCCGGTCCCGCTCGCGCCCACGGCGCCGGCGGAGCCGCGGAGGATGCCGTAGCCCGCCGTACGCGCGAGGGCGCGCAGGCGACGGCGGCGGCCGCCGTCCAGCATCTGCCGCACCCGGTCCCGGGTCCTGGACCAGATGCGGCGCGGCGTGCCCTTGCGCAGGTGGTGCCGGGTCGACGCCAGCCGGTCGGTGCCCTTAGGCTCGTTGGACATGCTGATGGTGCCTCCTTGGGGAGTGACTGTCGGTTTCTTCACTGGGCGGCTCCCTGCTCCAACAGGGGGCCGTCGCCCGTTTGCGGGGCGGCGGCCTGCGCCGCGCCCGACCCGGGTGTGCCGGGCCGGGAGTCGTGAGGCCGGGGGCCGCAGCTCCCCGGCGGTGTTCATCGCGGCGGCAGGGCCGCGGCGAGCACGGGGACGGTGGGGGCGATCCGCAGCGCGGTCGCGGCGGCACCCTGGGGGGTCCAGGCGGTCTCCGCGGTCTCCCGGTCCTTCTTGTTGATGTTCAGGTCGAACGGCGCGGCGAGTGCCCACCGGACCCGGGTGCTCTGGCCGAAGACGGAGGAGCCGTCCAGGAACTGCTCGGAGACGAACTCGTACAGCAGGTCCTTCGCCTTCAGCTCCGCGATGCCGCGGCTGACGGTCGACGGGGAGACGCCGTACCAGGCCGCGAACTCCCGGTCCTTGCGCATGACGATGGAGGAGGGGTTGCGCATGGCCATGAAGATGAACAGCATCGCCTTCGCCGGCATCGACAGCGACTTGTAGTAGTGCTGCTCCCAGTACGCGAAGGGCACCCGGAAATAGGTGTCCTTGCGCGTTCCCTGGTCACTGCCCGACGGCAGCGAGTACGGGGCCCCAGAGCCGTCCTCCAGCAGCTTGGTGATCCGGGTCATCCGGCCGTCCGGGGCGGTGCTGATCAGCTTCAGGGCCTTCAGCTTCGACAGGTGCCGGGAGACCGCGGCGCTCGCCGCGCCGTTGGTGGCGAAGGAGATCCCCGTCGCGCGCCCCCAGGTCTCCGACCGCGCAGTCACGCCCCAGTCGACCTTGGCCGTGACGCAGTGGATCAAGAGGAAGAGCTCCAGCCGCTCGGGGCTGCGCAGCAGCTGGGGAAACAGGCCGGGCCGCGTGACCAGGCGGAGGCCGGGTTCGGCATCCTGGACGAACGCACGCCGGATCGGGACGGCACGGCCGGAGCGCTTGGACTTGTCCAGCAGCATCCGTATCGTGGCGTCCCGGCTCACGGCCTTCTGCCGCTGGAGCACGGTGAGATCGTTGTTCACGCCCCCTATGGTGCCCCTGCGGTCGGACGGATCGGGTGCCGATATCCGGGGCGGGCGGGCCGTCCGCCTCCCTCTCAGACCGGGTTATCGGAGAACCCGTAAACACGATGACGCCACCTGGAAGCCACTCTTACCCCGAACACCCTGGCGGGCCGCCATACAGCGGTCATAAACGTTAACGCTTCAGACGATGATCTTTGTCGCCCCAGGTTCCGTCACTTGACTATCTGGTCTTCTGACTCCGTGCTCGGCAGACGACGGGGCAGCAGCGGGCGGCACACCTCCTGGACGTTCTGGCGGCGTCGACGGCGGAGGCTCCAGGCGACCTCGCCTGGAGCCTCCGCGCACTACCCCGTGAAGGGCAGATCGTTCGGGCCCGGCTGCCAGGGCTGCTCCTGCTCTGTCCGCTGCGTTCCAGCGCTTCGACGGCGTCGACGGGCCGGTGCGCCTGGTTGCGTCAGAGGAGGCCTACCCGAGGGACGGCACCGTTGCGCCGCTTTCGGAAAGCCCGGCACAGACCACGGTGGACCTTGGTGCCATCGTCACCGACAGGCGGGAGGCCGTGGTCGCGGCCTACGCCCTCGTCGCAGATCTGTTGGCCGACATGGGAGCGCACCAGCCTTACGTCCTGACCCCTGATGGAGACATCCAGATCGCCCGGCTCAACGCCGACTACCGCCAACAGCTCACCGGTTGGGACGCAGGGCGATAGCCGCCGGCCGGGCCACAGTACGAGACCCCGGGCCTCGACAGGCCGGGGTCCGGTGGGGGAGAGGCCGGCGGCTGGTCGGCTGCGGGCCGGGACAGAAGCCGTCGGCAGCCTGATGCTGTCCTCCGGGCGCTGAGCCCCGCCAAGGGGTGAGGCGGGAAACTCCCGCTGGACGGAGGTACGACCATGATCGCTGTGATGGTCTGTGGGGAAGTGTCAGTTGGTCCTCGTCGTCTGAGCGTCAATGGCGTAGGTGCGTTGACCTGATTGTTGACGCTGGCGGGTGGTGCTCACTCTTTTCTGGAAACTAAAGAAAACCGAGCACAAGAATGAAAAGGGGAGCCTCAAATCAGGTCCCGGTATTTGCGGGCTTCATGAAACAACGATTCAACCCCCTTTTGATAACACCATCCAGAGAGAATCAATACAGAATACCCAACACTCCAAAAGAAAACAGACAATGCGATGAGTGAATTCCCGGAGAGGTTTCTTGTCGCTACTTTAAGCATAGGGTGTTCACTAGAGGTCCAGACCACTACTATAAATACGGAGAGTAGTCGTTACGTAAATTATGTACCGCCCAGAGAGCGTACGTAGCGGGTACATATTAGGTGAGGGAAGGGGTGCCCGGAGGGCGCTTCAACACCAAGACCCAGCTTCACCTCGCGAGCAGTCGAGGCACAATAAGAGATGTACTAGCAGGTCAGAGACGTATCAGATCAGAGACGTATCAGAGCTTTCAAAGCGAATGATGCAGCCACTTAAATTATGTAACGGCTAGCGAGGTCCGGCGCCTTGCCCTCTAGCCAGCTTGTGACGTCGCGGAGCGCGCGTTACAAACCGTCGCGGAGCGGCG